>NZ_CM170068.1:5302500-6586470 GCF_057197725.1 Pseudomonas sp. P2S-1 | reverse complement strand
GCCAGCAGGTTGGCCACGGCGGTGCCGAAACTGCCGCCCCCCAGAACCGCAACAGGTTGCTGTTCAGTCATATCCAATCCGTCAGAGCCATTAAGTAAGTGGCGAAGCCGGCATTATACGGCGCGCCAGTGTCACCACCAGCGCCAGATCACTGGAAAATGCCGGCTACTCAGTTAACATGCCCGTTTCGTTGACCGATCAAGGCCGTCCTGTGTTCCCTGGCCCACGCCCTTCGCACCCTTTATTGCTCCTGGCCGCCCTGGTCGGCGGGCCGGCCGTCGCCGACGATCTGTTCGTCGACAGCCAGGCCCTGCCCCAGGTGTTGACCGCCACCCGCCTGAAACAATCCCCGGCTGCCGTGCCCGGCAGCATGACCGTGCTCGACGCCGAGCTGATCAAGGCCAGCGGCGCCCGGGACATCCCCGAGCTGCTGCGCCTGGTGCCGGGGATGATGATCGGCTACGGCGCCGGCAACCAGCCGACGGTCAACTACCACGGCAGCAACGTCAACGACGCCCGGCGCATGCAGGTGCTGATCGATGGCCGCTCGGTGTACCGCGCGGGCCTGGCCACCGTGGACTGGAGCGATATACCCCTGGCCATGGAGGATATCGAGCGCATCGAGGTGTTCCGCGGGCCGAATACCGTCAGCTATGGCGCCAATGCGCTGATGGCGGTGGTCAATATCCTCACCCGCAGCCCGGCGGACAGCCACGGCACGCGGCTCAAGGTGACCCGCGGCCAGCGCGGCATCGACGATTTCTACGCCAGCCAGGGCCTGGGCTGGGACGGCGGCGACCTGCGCCTGTCCTTGTCGGGGATGCAGGACGACGGCTTCGACCATAACGCCGCAGGTGGCGACTACCGCGACAGCCGGCGCCTGACCCGCTTCAACATCAGCGCCAGCCACACCCTCGACCTGAACCAGAGCCTGGACTGGCAACTGTCGGCCAAGGAAGGCAGCGATCAGCGGCCCTACACCTACAAGCCGGTGTTCTACGGGGTCAACGATGGCGGCGACAACTCCGACGTCAACGCCAAGGACTACGCCGGCTCGGTGCGCTGGAACATCGACTTCGACCCGAGTCACAGCCTGTACGTGCAGGGTTCGGCGCAGCATTGGGACCGCCAGCAGGTCTGGCGCGCCTGCGATGCGGCGATCTCCTTCAGCCCCGAGCTGACCCGCCTGTGGCAGTTGAACCCCAACTATGCCGAGCAACTGGCCCGCAATATCACCGCGCCGATTCCGACCGGCAACGCCGTCGAGCAAGGCCTTGCCGCGCAGGTCAAGCAACAGTGGAGCAGCGGCGGGGCCAATGTGGTCTGCGGCAACGTCGACCAGAGCACCCGGGAAACCCGCTACGACCTGGAAATCCAGGACACCCTGAGCCTGGCCGACAACCTGCGCCTGGTCAGCGGGGTCAACTACCGCTACGACCGCGCCGATTCCGAGACCTACTTCAACGGCAGCCTCGACGACCAGACCTGGCGCCTGTTCGGCCAGTTGGAGTGGCGGGTCGACGAACACTGGATCGTCCAGGGCGGGGCGATGTATGAAAACTCGCAACTGGCCGGCGATTCGCTGACCCCGCGGGTCGCGGTGAACTACCTGATCACCCCGCGCCACGGCCTGCGCGCGGTGTACTCCGAAGCGGTGCGCTCGCCGGACATGTTCGAGAACAACGTCAACTGGAGTTACCGGGTCAGCGGCCTGAATCCGCCGGCCTTCGGGCAGAACACCGCCGAATACTTCGTCAAGACCCGCGGCCCGGGCAACCTCGACCAGGAGCTGATGCGCTCACGGGAGCTGGGCTACAACGGCTACTTCGCCGACCTCGACCTGAGCGTCGATATCAAGCTGTTCCACGACCGCATCACCGGGATGATCAGCGAGCCGCTACGCAACAACCAGTACATCGCCAGCAACAGCAACGAGGCGCGCTTCACCGGCACCGAGACCCAGCTCGACTGGCGCGTCAGCGGCGCCGACCGCCTGCGCCTGACCTACGCTTACGTCGACGCCGAGGCCAGCAACCCCGCCGACCAGCGCCTCAGCGCACGCAACAGCGGTTCCGCCGGGTGGATGCGCGACTGGGGCCGGGGCTGGTCCAGCGCCCTCTTCTATTACGGAGACGACGCCCTGAACCAGTACCGCTTCGAACGGGTCGACCTGCGGGTAGCCAAGCGCATCGCCCTGCCCCGGGCCAGCCTGGAACTCGCCGGTACCTTGCAGCAGCGCCTGGACGACCAGCCCACCGCCAATATCGACAATCGCTACGACAGCCGCCACCTGCTGTACTTCAGCGCGGAGCTGGAATTCTGATGCGCTTCTGGCGGCGCTGCCTGCTGCTGGCCCTGCTCTGGCCACTGGTGTCGCTGGCCGGCGGCGAGATCCTGCTGACCGGCGCCCAGGACAGCAGCGGCGTCAGGGATTTCGTCGATGCCCTGAAAGCCCGCCGGCCAGCCGACACGGTACGCTTCGTGCCCTTGGCCGAGTTGCCGGAGCCGGCGCGGCTGCGCAGCGACACCCGGCTGATCCTGCTCGACCCCGAAGCCCTCGACTGGCGCCTGCGCGAACCGGCCGGCCCGCCCGCGCTGGTGCTGCGCATCAGCCGGGTGCAAGCCCAACAGCGCCTCGGCGACCTGCGCCCGGCCTACCTCAGCCTGCTCTGGAGCGATCCACCGCTGGCCCGGCAACTGCACCTGATCCGCTACCTGCTGCCGCAAGCACACCGGGTCGGCGTGCTCTACAGCGAACAAAGCCGCTTCCTCCTCGATGAACTGCGCCATGCCGCGCGCCCGCTGGGCATGCAGATCGACGCCCAGCCCTGGCCCGACCTGCGCGACAACCGGCCGCTGCAGAACCTGCTCAAGGACACCGACGTCCTGCTGGGCCTCGACGACCCGTCGCTGTACAACCCCAAGACCGCGAAGAACGTCCTGCTCAGCGCCTATTCGCGGCAGATGGCCCTGGTCGGCCCGAATGCCGGCTTTGTCCGCGCCGGCGCCCTGGCCAGCACCTTCAGCGACCAGAATGCCTGGCTGGCAGAGCTCGACCGGCTGCTCGACCAGCCCCCGGAAAAGTGGCCGCGCAGTCACTATCCGCACTATTTCAGCGTGGCCGGCAACCAGCAGGTGGCCCGCGCCCTGGGCATCGAGGCGATCGACCCCGATGCCGCCGAACAGGCCCTGTCCGCAGGAGAGTCCTCCCGATGAAAAGCTGGGATATCAGTACCCGCACGCAGATCATCAGCCTCGGCCCGGCGCTGGTGCTGACCCTGCTGCTGATCGGCTTCTTCACCTTCGTGCGCATCCAGGACCTGCGCCAGGAGTTGAACCACACCGGCCAGCTGATCGCCAACCAGCTCGCCCCGGCCTCGGAATACGGGGTGATCTCCGGTAACGACGAGGTGCTCGAAGGGCTGATGCGCGCGACCTTGACCATTCCCCATGTGCGCTTCCTCGAAGTGCAGGACAACGCCAACCACATCCTGGTCTACGTCGAGCAACCGGACGAACACGTCAACCGCGCCCAGGAGGTCGAGGTGTTCCAGGCACCGATCCGTCTGCAACGGATCAGCCTCGACGGCGATTTCCTGCACAATGGCGAGCAGCCGGCCAGCATCATCGCCGACGACTACCTGGGCCGGGTGATCGTCGGCATGTCCGATGACGCCTTCAGCCAGCGCCAGCAGGAGATCGTGATCAAGGCGGCGATCCTCGCCCTGTTCGCCCTGGTCTTCACCTTCCTCCTGGCCCGGCGCCTGGCACGCAGCCTGGCGACACCGATCGCCGACATGGGGCATGCGGTGAAGGCGATCCAGAAAGGCGATTTCCACACCCCGCTGCCGGTGGTCGACGACAGCGAACTGGGGCACCTGGCGCGGCATATCAACAACCTCGCCAGCGGCCTGGCCAAGGCCTCCGACGAACAGCAGCAGGCCATGGACCAGATGACCCAGGCCCGCGAGGAGGCCGAGCAGGCGAACAAGGCCAAGTCGGAGTTCCTGGCGATGATGAGCCACGAACTGCGTACGCCGATGAACGGCGTGCTGGGCATGCTGCAACTGCTGCAGACCACCGAGCTGAGCGACGAACAGCACGAGTACACGGTGGTCGCCAGCGAGTCCACCGGGCACCTGCTCAAGGTGATCAACGACATCCTCGATTTCTCGCGGATCGAACGCACTGCCGCGCTGCAACTGGAGCAGATCGACTTCAACCTGGCCGACCTGATCGGCAGTTGCGTGTCGTCCTTCGTGCATACCGCCCAGCAGCACCACCTGGCCCTGGAACTGGAAATGCCCGAGGGCCTGGAGCAGTTGCAGGTCTGCGGCGACCCGACGCGGATCCGCCAGGTGCTGGTCAACCTGATCGGCAACGCCCTGAAGTTCACCGAACAGGGCAGCGTGCGCGTGCTGCCGCGCTGGCAGGTACTGGATCGCCAGCTCATCTGGTTCACCTGCGCGGTGCACGACACCGGCATCGGTATCGACAACGCGCGCCTGGAAACCATGTTCGTGGCCTTCCAGCAGGCCGACAGCTCGATCTCCCGGCGCTATGGCGGCACCGGCCTGGGCCTGTCCATCGCGCGCAACCTGGCCGAACGCATGGGCGGCAGCCTGCGCGCGGAAAGCCATGTCGGCAAAGGTTCGGTATTCACCCTGGAAATGCCCCTGACCCTGCGCCAGCGCACATTCCAGCCGGCATTGCCGGACAGCGCCGTCGCCGCCAGCGAAGCCAAGGGGCAATCGGTGCTGCTGGTGGAAGACAACCCGGTCAACCAGGCCGTGGTCCAGGCCATGCTGCGCAGCCTGGGCTTCGAGGTGGCAATCGCCGCCGATGGTGCCCAGGCCATCAGCCTGGTGGCCCGGCAGCGCTTCGCCGCCGTATTGATGGACTGCCGCCTGCCGATCGTCGACGGCTACGAGGCCACCCGGCGCATTCGCCAGTTGCCCCAGGCCCGCGACCTGCCGATCATCGCCCTGACCGCCAACGCCCTGCAGGGCGATCGCGAGCGCTGCCTCGAAGCGGGGATGAACGATTACATGGCCAAGCCGTTCAAACGTAATGATCTGGAGCAGATTCTGCGACGCTGGCTGCCCGCCGAGACAAGCGCGACTGGCGAATAATGCAAAATTGCGGCAGTCTTACACGCCGAACCGATCTATAAGAAAGGTCTGTCGGAAAAATTTCAGTGCACAAGTGTACATCTTCGTCCTCTGTGCTGTGACTTTCACTACAACGCAATAGTCTATGAGTAGGCTGCCGCCCAAGGCCAAGGGCTTTGGGATGGAATCGGGAAGAACGATCCCTGCCGCACGAGGATTATTGAGGAGCTCGCATGACCAAACAAAACGCCTTTACCCGGGAAGACCTGCTGCGCTGCAGTCGCGGTGAGCTGTTCGGCCCAGGTAACGCGCAACTGCCCGCACCGAACATGCTGATGGTGGATCGCATCACCCACATCAGCGAGGAAGGCGGCAAGTACGGTAAAGGTGAGTTGGTCGCCGAGCTGGATATCACCCCGGACCTGTGGTTCTTCGCCTGCCACTTCGAAGGCGATCCGGTGATGCCGGGCTGCCTGGGCCTCGACGCCATGTGGCAGCTGGTCGGCTTCTTCCTCGGCTGGCAGGGCCTGCCGGGCCGCGGCCGCGCCCTGGGTTCGGGCGAAGTGAAATTCTTCGGCCAGGTGCTGCCACAGGCGAAGAAAGTCACCTACAACATTCATATCAAGCGCGTCCTGAAGGGCAAGCTGAACATGGCCATCGCCGATGGTTCGGTCAGCGTCGACGGTCGCGAGATCTACACCGCCGAAGGTCTTCGCGTCGGTGTATTCACCTCCACTGAAAATTTCTAAGGGTTATTCGCATGCGCCGCGTCGTAATCACCGGTCTGGGCATCGTTTCCTGCCTGGGCAATGACAAAGAGACCGTCTCCGAAAACCTGCGTAAAAGCCGTCCGGGCATCCGTTTCAACCCGGAATACAAGGAAATGGGGCTGCGCAGCCAGGTTTCCGGCTCCATCGACCTGAACCTCGAAGAGCTGATCGACCGCAAGGTCTACCGCTTCGTCGGCCACGCCGCGGCCTACGCCTACCTGGCGATGCAGGACGCGATCAAGGATTCCGGCCTGACCGAAGAGCAGATCTCCAACCCGCGTACCGGTCTGGTGGCTGGCTCCGGCGGCGCCTCGACCCTGAACCAGATGGAAGCGCTGGACACCCTGCGCGAGAAAGGCGTCAAGCGCGTCGGTCCGTACCGCGTGACCCGCACCATGGGCAGCACCGTTTCCGCGTGCCTGGCCACCCCGTTCAAGATCAAGGGCATCAACTACTCGATCTCCTCGGCCTGCGCCACTTCCGCGCACTGCATCGGCACCGCCATGGAGCAGATCCAGTGGGGCAAGCAGGACATCGTCTTCGCCGGTGGCGGTGAAGAAGAGCACTGGAGCCAGTCGTTCCTGTTCGATGCCATGGGCGCCCTGTCGACCAAGCGCAACGAAGACCCAAGCAAGGCCTCCCGCGCCTACGACGCCGACCGTGATGGCTTCGTCATCGCCGGTGGTGGCGGCATGGTGGTGGTCGAGGAGCTGGAACACGCCCTGGCCCGTGGCGCCAAGATCTACGCGGAAATCGTCGGCTACGGCGCCACGTCCGACGGCTACGACATGGTTGCCCCGAGTGGCGAAGGCGCGATCCGCTGCATGGAGCAGGCGCTGTCCACCGTCGACACCCCGATCGACTACCTGAATACCCACGGCACCTCGACTCCGGTCGGCGACGTTGCGGAAATGAAGGGTGTGCGTCACGTGTTCGGCGACAAGGCTCCAGCGATCAGCTCGACCAAGAGCCTGTCCGGTCACTCCCTGGGCGCCGCTGGCGTGCACGAAGCGATCTACTGCCTGCTGATGATGGAAGGCAAGTTCATCGCCGGTTCCGCCAACATCGACGAGCTGGATCCGGAAGTTGCCGACCTGCCGGTACTTCGCGAAACCCGCGAAAACGCCAAGATCGACACCGTGATGAGCAACAGCTTCGGCTTCGGCGGCACCAACGCCACCCTGGTGCTGAAGCGCTGGGAAGGCAAGTAAGGGCCAGCCCGCTTGCAACTAAAACGCCCCGACCGAGTTCGGGGCGTTTTTGTTTGTGGGCCTTGAGGGCCTCATCGCTGGCAAGCCAGCTCCCACAGGTTCTGTGTGCACCGCGGAACCTGTGGGAGCTGGCTTGCCAGCGATGGGGCCCTGAAGCCTTACACCGAGAAGCGCCGCACCAACCCGTTCAAGTCCACCGCCAACTGCGACAGGGCCTGACTCGCCTCCACCGTCTGCGTCGCCCCCGCCGAGCTCTGCAACGCCAGGTCGCGGATATTGGTGAGGTTGCGATCCACCTCCCGCGCCACCTGCGCCTGCTGCTCCGACGCACTGGCGATCACCAGGTTGCGCTCGTTGATCCGGCTGATCGCCGCAGCGATCTCTTCCAGCGCTGCCCCCGCCGCATGTGCCCCATCCAGGGTATTGCGGGCCCGCTCGCGGGTCTGCTGCATGCCATCCACCGCGCGGTCAGTGCCCTGCTGGATGCCGTCGATCATCTGTTCGATTTCCCGGGTCGATTGCTGGGTGCGATGGGCCAGCGCCCGCACTTCGTCGGCCACCACGGCAAAGCCGCGCCCGGCATCCCCGGCCCGGGCCGCCTCGATCGCCGCGTTGAGCGCCAGCAGGTTGGTCTGCTCGGCAATCGAGCCAATCACATCGAGCACCTTGGAAATTCCGTGGACCTGCTCCGCCAGTTGCCCCACCTCGTCGACGTTGAGGCTGACCCCCGCCGCCAGTTCCTCGATGGACACTACCGTCTGCTGCACCTGGGCCGCACCCTGGCGGGCGATACGGTCGGATTCCCGGGACGCCTCCGAGGTCGCCACAGCGTTGCTGGCCACCTCCTCCACCGCCGCCGTCATCTGGTTGACCGCCGTGGCCGCCTGCTCGATCTCCTGGGTCTGCTGCTGCAGGCCACGGGTGGCGTCTTCGGTGACCGCGCTCAGCTCTTCCGAGGCGGACGCCAGTTGGTTCGACGAATCGGAGATCCGCGCGATGGTGTCGCGAAGGCTTTGCTGCATCTGCTTCAGCGCCGCCAACAGGCGCGCCGGTTCGTCACTGCCGTGGATGCTGATCTGCGGGGTCAGGTCGCCCGTCGCCACCACCTCCGCCACCTGCAGCGACTGCGCCAGCGGCTGGACGATGCTGCGGGTCAGCACCAGGGCCAGGATCACCGTCAGCACCAGCGCCCCCAGCAGCAGGCCGATGACCCAGACACGCGCACCTTCATACACCGTCTGCGCCTTGTCGGTGGCCATATGGGCATGCTGGTTGTTGAGTTCGATCAGTTGATTGAGGGTGGCAGTGAGGGTATCGGCCAACTGGTTCATCTCGCCATTGACCAGGCCCGTCGCCGCCTCGACCTGGCCGCCGGTGGCCAGGCTCATCACCTGGGCCTGAAGGGTCAGGTACTGCTTCTGCAGCTCGGTGTAGCGATCGAACAGAACCCGCTCCTCGGGCAGCACGATCAGCGCGTCGTAATCCTGCTGCGCCTTGGCCAGGCCTTGCTTTAGGGTTTCGATGCGGGACACGCTCTGCTGCTGGGTGGCCTCGTCGCGGGCGATCAGCAACCGCAGGGTCAGGGCGCGGATGCGCAGCATGTCCTGGCTCATGGTGCCGACATTGATCACGCTGGGCAGCCAGTTGCTTTCCACCTGTTCGGACTGCTCGCGCATGCTCGACATCTGCGCCAGCGCGAACAGCCCCAGGGTCACCACCAGCAGCGCCAGCAGGCCGAAGCCCAGTCCGGCCCGAGGGGCAATGTTCAGGCTTCTCAGACTCATGGAACGGTTCCTTCCGAAAGTGCTGCATCCGTCATGCAGCGGACACTTCTTTAGAAGGTATCGGACCGTTGAGTTTTTGCGTAAGACGATTTGGTGATATCAAATCGCCTTATGATTGCCGGGACAACATCCATTCGGAAAGGTTCAACGAACGGTGAAACGTTTCTCCGCCAGCAAACGATCGCCCTGGAACACCATGAAATGCCACTCGCCCGGCACCGCCTCATGGTGTTCGGTGAACTCGTAGGCCATCACGTCCTGCGGGGCGGCCGGGACCAGTTTCTGGATCACTTCGAACTTGTCGTGACGCTTGCCGTCCGGGGTGACGATGCCCGGGGTGAGGTACAGCAAGGTCAGCGGGGTGTCATCGGCGGTCTTGCCTTCGAGGCGATAGCGGATGCCGAATTTGCTGCCCAGTTTGGCCGGAACCACGTCGGTGGCCTGGATAGTCTGGCTGTTCATGGTGATGACCCGCTCACCCGGTTGCGGGTTCTTGATATTGGTTTCGAACACGCCATATTCCACCGGGCCCTGCACCCGCACCTCGGCCTGGGCCAGGCCGGCGATGCACATCAGCCCGAGCAGGGCGCTAAAACGGCTAGTCAACATGTTGCGCTTCCTTTGTTGTGGATCGCGGCAGACTATGACTCGGGCATGACAGGCTGATGACAATCCCGCTCAAGGTGCTTTCGGCAGCACGGCAAGAAAGTTGTCTTTCGCCACCTTGCGCGCGATGTCCTCCGGCAAGGCGTCGAGGAACGGCGCGAAACCGTGCAGTTGCTCGCCCAGGCTGCCAAAGCGCCCGACCACATCGGAGCCCAGCATGAAGCGCTCCGGGAAGCGCTTGACCAGCGCCAGCCACTCGCCCCTCGGCTTGCCCTGGTCATCCAGCAGGTAAGGCTCCAGCACGCTCCAGGACAGGTCGACATACAGGTTGGGATAGTCCTCCAGCAGCCGGGTCAGGGTCGGCAGGAGAAAATCCATTTTTTCCTGGTGCCGGTGAATCTCCATGCTGCTGCCGGCGTGTGCCCAGATGAAGCGGGTATGCGGATGATTGCGCAGCGGCTCCTCGATCTCCGCCAGGTACAGCGGATTGCGCTCGCGCTTGGAGGTGATGTTGGAGTGCAGCAGCACTGGCAGGTCGCGCTCGGCCGCCAGGTGGTAGATGCGGGTCATGGCCTCGTTGTTGGCCCGGGGCGTATCGCCGCTGGTCAGGGCAGTCAGGTCGTCGTGGCGGGTGAAGACTTCGCCGATGCCCTGCCACAACCCCGGATGCAGCTCGAGCATGCGCTCGATATGGGTCACGGCATTCTTGTCCACCGGATTGATGCCGGTGAGGAATGGATGAAAGCGCTTGCGCTGCTCCGGCGCAAGTTTCTCCACGGCCGCCGCGACGTAGCTGTCGGTGGCGCTGTACCAGTAGGCATCGGCGTCGTCGCCGGCGTAATAGCGCGGGCGCTTGGGTTCGTCCTCGTGCCATTTCTTGGCGACCGGGATGCCGCTGATCATCGCCTGGTCGATCCCGGCCTTGTCCATGGCTTCGAGCAGCGCGGGCATGCCCTCGGTTTCCTGGAAGAAATCCACATAGTGCAGGTGGGCGTCGCTGTAGCGGTAGTCCCGGGCCTGGGCCGCGGTGATCAACAGGCCGGCCAGCGCGAGGCCACCCAGGGTTCGCAAGAGCATTGCCGCCCTCCTTCGTCATGCATGGGACAAGGTAGACCGCGCGCCGGCTACGGCGGTTCGCTATGCTAGGCCGACTTCCATCCCGGCTGGAGCCCGTCATGACCTCGCCCCTGGTAATCCGCCCCCGCGCCGAATCGGTGGAGGGCCAGCCGATCCTGCGCCCGCTGCCTTCGGCCAAGTGCCGCAGCGTCGGGCCCTTCGTGTTCTTCGACCACATGCTGCACACGGACTACGCGCCGGGGCATGGCATGGATATCCGCCAGCATCCGCATATCGGGCTCTCTACCCTCACCTACCTGTTCGAGGGTGAATTACTGCACAAGGACAGCCTGGGGTCGTCGCAGCGCGTGCGGCCTGGCGAGGTGAGCTGGATGACCGCCGGTGCCGCCATCGCCCATGTCGAGCGCACGCCGGAGGATCTGCTGGGCAGCGGATCACGGCTGCATGGTTTGCAGATCTGGCTGGCGTCACCCAGGGAAGCCGAGCAAGGTGCCGGGCACTACAGCCACCACCCGGCGGCGAGCCTGCCGGTGAGCGAGGCGCTGGGGGTGAAGATCCGCATGATCGCCGGAAACGGGTTCTGCCTGGAGTCGCCGGTGCCGGTGCTCTCGCCCACGTTGTATGCCGAGGTGTTCATGGAAGCGGCCACGACCATGTGCGTGCCCGATGAGCATCGGGAACGGGCGGTGTATGTGCTGGCCGGGGAGGTACGGCTGGATGACGAGTTGCTGGAGCCGCAGACGCTGGTGGTGCTGGGCGAGGGTGAGGAAGCCGGTCTTTACGCCGAGGGCGAGAGCCATCTGGTGATCATCGGCGGGGCGCCGCTGGATGGGCCGCGCAGGATGAACTGGAATTTCGTGGCGAGTGATCCGGGGTTGATCGATCGGGCCCGGGAACGATGGGCGGCCGGGGATTGGCCGGTGGTTGCGGGTGAGCCAGGGAGGATTGAGTTGCCCTGAAGTCAGTCATCGCTGGCAAGCCAGCTCCCACAGTTTCAGCGGTGCACGCGATCCCTGTGGGTGGCTTGCCAGCGATAGGGCCCTCAAGCCTTGAACACTTCTTCCAGCAGATTGTGCATCGCCGTGAACGCCCGCTTGGCCGTCCGCGCGTCATACATCATCTTGCCCGGCACATTCGCCCCCGGATCGGTGAACGAGTGCACCGCACCGCCATAGCTCAGCAACTGCCAGTCCACCCCTGCCGCATCCATCTCGGCTTCGAACGCCGGCAACTGCTCCTTCGGCACCAGCGGATCCGCCGCGCCATGCAGCACCAGTACCGAGCCCTTGATGTTCTGCGCATCCGCCGGGTTCGGCGTGTCCAGGGTGCCATGGAAGGACACCGCCGCCTGCAACGGCGCACCGTCACGGGCCAGTTCCAGGGCACAGCAACCACCGAAGCAGAAACCGAACGCCGCCAGCTTGCCCGGCGTCAGCACCGCCTTCGACTGCCCCAGCAACTGCGCCACTGCCGCCTGCATACGCTTGCGCAACTCGGCGCGGTCGTTCTTCAGCGGCATCATCGCCGCCCCCGCCTGCTCGGCGTTCTGCGGCCGCACCGATTGCCCGTAGAGGTCGGCGATCAGCACCACATAGCCCTTCTCGGCCACCGCCCGGGCAATGCGCTCCGCCCCTTCGCTGATGCCCATCCAGTTCGGCGCCATCACCAGCGCCGGCTGCTGCAGGGCGCCATGGGTGTAGACCAGGCGGCTTTCATAGGCTTCACTACCGACGTGGTAAACCAGCGATTCGATCGTCACGTTGCTCATCGATTTCTCCTTGCAAGAATGAAAAAAGCCCGCCGAAGCGGGCTTTCCTGCATCACATCAAGCTGACAGCTCGACCAGCAGCTTGTTCAGCCGGCGCACATAGGCGGCCGGGTCTTTCAGGCTGTCGCCGGCAGCCAGGGCCGCCTGGTCGAAGAGGATATGCGAGAAGTCGGCGAAACGGTCTTCGCTCTGCTCGTGGTCCAGCTTCTCGATCAGTGGGTGAGCCGGGTTGAATTCGAAGATCGGCTTGGAATCCGGTACCTTCTGCCCGCTGGCTTCGAGGATCTGGCGCATCTGCAGGCCGAGGTCCTGTTCGCCGATGGCGAGAATCGCCGGCGAGTCGGTCAGGCGGTGCGACACGCGCACTTCGCTGACGCTGTCACCCAGCGCAGCCTTGAGGCGCTCGACCAGGCCTTCCTTGTCCTTGGCGACTTCTTCTTGGGCCTTCTTGTCCTCTTCCGAGTCCAGCTTGCCCAGGTCCAGGTCGCCGCGGGCGACATCGACGAAGCTCTTGCCGTCGAATTCGTTGAGGTAGCTCATCAGCCACTCGTCGATACGGTCGGTCAGCAGCAGCACTTCGATGCCTTTCTTGCGGAAGACTTCCAGATGCGGGCTGTTCTTGACCTGCGCGTAGGACTCGCCGGTGAGGAAGTAGATCTTGTCCTGGCCTTCCTTGGCGCGGGCCAGGTAGTCGGCCAGGGAAACGTTCTGCTCGCCGCCTTCCTCGTGGGTCGAAGCAAAGCGCAGCAGGCCGGCGATCTTCTCCTTGTTGGCGAAATCTTCCGCCGGGCCTTCCTTGAGGACCTGGCCGAAGTTCTTCCAGAACGCCTTGTACTGCTCGGGTTCGTTCTTCGCCAGCTTCTCCAGCATGTCCAGCACGCGCTTGGTCAGCGCCGACTTCATCGAATCGATGATCGGATCCTTCTGCAGGATCTCGCGGGAAACGTTCAGCGACAGGTCGTTGGAGTCGACCACGCCCTTGATGAAGCGCAGGTACAGGGGCAGGAAGGATTCCGCCTGGTCCATGATGAACACGCGCTGCACGTACAGCTTCAGGCCGCGCGGGGCTTCACGCTGGTACAGGTCGAACGGCGCACGGGCCGGGACGAACAGCAGGGAGTTGTACTCCAGCTTGCCTTCGACCTTGTTGTGGCTCCAGGCCAGCGGGTTCTCGAAATCGTGACCGATGTGCTTGTAGAACTCCTGGTATTCCTCGTCCTTGATCTCGGTACGCGGACGGGTCCACAGGGCGCTGGCGCGGTTGACGGTTTCCCATTCCTGAGCCGGCTTTTCTTCGCCTTCGGCCGCTTCGGCCTCTTTCGGCAGCTCGATCGGCAGGGCGATATGGTCGGAGTACTTCTTGACGATGTTGCGCAGGCGCCAGCCGTCGGCGAACTCTTCCTCGCCCTTCTTCAGGTGCAGGACGATGCGGGTGCCGCGCTCGGCCTTCTCGACGGTGGCGACTTCGAAATCACCCTCGCCTTTCGACGACCAGTGCACGCCTTCGCCAGCCGGCGAACCGGCACGGCGGCTGTACACATCGACCTGGTCAGCGACGATGAACGCCGAGTAGAAGCCCACGCCGAACTGACCGATCAGGTGCGAGTCCTTCTTCTGGTCGCCGGTGAGGTTCTTCATGAAGTCGGCGGTGCCGGACTTGGCGATGGTACCAAGGTGGGCAATGACCTCATCGCGGTTCATGCCGATGCCGTTGTCTTCGAGGGTGACGGTGTTGGCGTCCTTGTCGAAGCTGACGCGGATCTTCAGGTCGGCGCCGCCTTCGAACAGCTCGGGCTTGGCCAGGGCTTCGAAGCGCAGCTTGTCGACGGCGTCGGAGGCGTTGGAGATCAGTTCGCGAAGGAAGATCTCCTTGTTCGAGTACAGCGAATGGATCATGAGGTGCAGCAGCTGCTTTACCTCGGTCTGGAAGCCCAGGGTTTCTTTTTGAGTCTCCACACTCATGGTCTTCAAAACTCCGATCTGATGTCATTGATCGCGCTGGCGAGCGGGCCTTCCGGGCACGCGCTGCGCCAGTCGCAGCGGGATGAACAGCAGATGGGGCCGTGACGGGCTATTTCAAGGGCGCGCTCAATTCTTTGATCTTGAAATGGGCGCGGGCGGTGGCGATGGGCTCGCTGATATCGCCCTGCCAGGCGGTAATCGCCACGTTGGTCACCCGCCGGCCCTGGCGCCACAACTGGCAGCGCGCCCAGGTATCGCGAAAGTGCCCGGCGCGCAGGTAGTCGATGGAAAAATCGATGATCTTCGGGATGCTCGCACTTTCGCTGTAGATCAGCAGGTACAGCGCCGCCGACAGCTCCATGAAGCCGGCGATCACGCCGCCGTGGATCGCCGGCAGCAAGGGGTTGCCGATGTTGTCCGGGTTGGCCGGCAGGCGGAACAGCAGGTCGTCGCCGTCACGGCTGCACTCGATGCCGATCAGCCCGGCGTAGGGGATCAGTTGCAGCAAGGCCGAGTAATCGCCACGGCTGTGCGCCTCGCGCAATTGCTGATGGATGTCCGCCGGGATCATTGCGCCTCTCCCTTGAGCTTGCGGGCGAAATTGATGCCGCCCTTGATGTCCTTGCCCAGGCGCATGTAGGTGCCGACCACCTGGGCGACGGGCTGCGTCGGGTCGGCCTGGTAGCAGGTGCCACGGATAAAGATCACCTCGCGG
Organism: Pseudomonas sp. P2S-1; assembly: GCF_057197725.1. Lineage (NCBI taxonomy): Bacteria > Pseudomonadati > Pseudomonadota > Gammaproteobacteria > Pseudomonadales > Pseudomonadaceae > Pseudomonas > Pseudomonas sp. P2S-1. The sequence goes on along the minus strand of NZ_CM170068.1, from coordinate 6,571,466 downwards.
CTGACCCGATAGCAGTGGGCATGGCCGAACAGGTCCTGGTGGGCGACGCCGGGGCTCATGTAGTCGATGCGCAGGTCGAGGGTCGGGCATACCTCGAATTCCGGCAAGGCGCAGAGCGTGGCCATGCCCAGCGCGGTGTCCATCAAGGTGGTGATCGCGCCGCCGTGAACCGCTCCAGTCTGCGGGTTGCCGACGATCGCGGGGGAATACGGCATGTGCAGGACAATGCCCTCCCCGTCCACGGCATGAACTTGCATGTTCAATACCTGGCAATGACGCAGCGCGGAAAGAAAGCGCCCGGCGCGCTCCTGCAATGACGAATCATTCATACCTGAAGATTTCTCCAGCACTGTGCGGACCCGCACAAGACTGACAAAAAGTCCATATGGATCCGTAACTTATATATGTGTATCGTGCGCGGAACTTAAATCCAGAGGCACAACTCAAAGGATTCAAGTACCGCTATTCCACAAGGAGAAACACCCCATGCGTAAACCTTTTGCTTATGCCGTCATGATCGCCGCCGCCCTGGGTCTGGCCGCTTGCGATAAAGCCAGCGAAAACAAGGCACAGGATGCTCAACAACATGCCGAGCAAGCCCAGCAGAAGATGGACGAAGCTCAGGATAAAGTGAACGAGGCCGCGAAAGAAAACGCCGAAGCTGCCAAAGATTCCGCTGAAGCTGAACAAAAGGCCGCTGAAGAAGCTGCCAAAGAAGCTGCTCCAGCGACCCCGGCTCCAACCGTTCCAGCTGCTCCGGCAGAACCCGCCAAGCAATAAGTCTTGCTGGAATAAAAAAACCCGACTTCGGTCGGGTTTTTTTATTGTTCGAAAAAGTTCAATTTAAACTAGGCAACGCTCAAGCCGCGTCCTTGGCTGAGTCCTGGGCAACTGCCTCGGTCGGCGTATAGACCATCACCTCCAATACATCCGAGTGGAATTCCCGGCGGTACAACACCAGCACGACGCCGGCACTCATCGCCATGAACATCCACGGGCTGATGAACCAGCTGAGCATGGCCATGCCGAAATAATAAGAGCGCAAACCGAAGTTGAACTGGTTGGCGGCCATGGAAATCACCCGCGCCGCCCGGGCCGCGAAGGCCTTGCGTTCCTGTTCGCTGACCTGGCGCTCGCCGATCATCGGCGCCGAACCCACCAGTACGGCGGCGAAGTTGTACTGGCGCATGCACCAACTGAAGGTGAAGAAGGCATAGACGAAGACAATCGCCAGGCACAGCAGCTTGATCTCCGACATGCTCTGCGACGCCTGCTGGACCAGCGGCAGGTCGGCCAGCAGCGACAGCGCCCGGTCGGAGGCGCCGAGCACGGTGAGGATGCCGGCAAGGATGATCAGGGTGCTGGAGGCGAAGAACGAGGCGTTGCGCTCCAGGTTGCCGATCACGCTGGCGTCGGCGATGCGGTTGTCGCGCAAGAGCATGCGGCGCATCCAGTCTTCGCGGTACAGGTGCATGACGCTGGCCAGGCACGCGGTGTCGCGGCCCTTCCAGGTGGCATAGCGGGTGTAGCCGCCCCAGCAGGTGATGAACCACAGGGCGGCCAGCAGGTTGGTCAGGTTGCTCAGAATGAAGCTCATGGAGGGGTCCGGTGGGCAGTGACGGCAGTTCGACGTCCACACCCCCAAAAAGGACACGGCGCGGACCCTGTGGGAGCTGGCTTGCCAGCGATTGCGGTAGTGAATTCACCATCGCTATCGCTGGCAAGCCAGCTCCCACAGGGTCCGCGGCGCTTCCGGACATCCATGAAAAAGCCCCGCTTCCTGGGTAGGAAACGGGGCTTCGGGTATCACCGTCGGCAGGCGTTGATGGCTTGTGGCCGCGCCTGCCCTTCGATGCTACTTAGGCCGTCACTTCGCGCGGCTTGCCGAGCATGCGGTCACAGACCACGGCCACCACCAGGGTCGCCACGCACGGCACCAGCCAGGCCAGGCCCTGCTCGCTCAGCGGCAGGTGCTCGGCCCAGGCCGGCAGCCAATGCTCCAGGCCAGCGCCCTTCACCGCATCGATCACACCGAAGACCAGCGACACCGCCATGACCGGGGCCATGATACGGGTCTGCGAGTGCCACATGCCTTTGCAGAAGCTCAGGCCGACCAGCACGATGCACGGCGGGTAGATGGCGGTCAGCACCGGGATCGAGAACATGATCAGCTTGGTCAGGCCCAGGTTCGACACCAGCAGCGAGAAGCCGGCCAGGATCACTACCAGGGCACGGTACGACAGCGGCAGCAGGCGGCTGAAGTATTCGGCGCAAGCGCAGGTAAGGCCGACCGCGGTGACCAGGCACGCCAGGGCGATCAGGACCGCCAGGAAGCCGCTGCCCAGGGAGCCGAAGGTGTGCTGCACATAGGCATGCAGGACCACCGCACCATTGGTCGCGTTCGCGGCGATGTCATGGCTGCCCGCGCCAAGGCGGAACAGGCTGACATAGACCAGGGTCAGGCCGACACCGGCGATCAGGCCGGCGATCACTGCGTAGCGGGTGATCAGGCGCGGCGACTCGACGCCACGGGAGCGGATCGCGTTGACGATGACGATGCCGAACACCAGCGCGCCGAGAGTATCCATGGTCAGGTAACCCTGGATGAAGCCCTGGGAGAACGGCGCCGCCACATAGGCCGGCTGCGCTTCACCGATGGTTCCTGCGGGCAGGGCGAACGCGGCGATACCGAGCACCGACAGGGCGATGATCTTCAGCGGCGCGAGGAAGCGGCCGACGGTGTCGAGCAGCTTGCCCGGGTACATGGACACGGCCAGCACCACCACGAAGTACACCAGGCTGTAAATGAACAGCGCGGTCGGGCTTTCGCCGGTCAGCGGTGCCACACCCACCTCGAAGGACACCGTCGCGGTACGCGGCGTGGCGAACAGCGGGCCCACTGCCAGGTAGGCAGCCGCGGCCAGCAGGCCACCGGCGATCTTGCCGATCGGGCTGCTCAGTTCGTCCATGCCGCCGCCGACCTTGGCCAGGGCGATCACGGTGACCACCGGCAGGCCGACTGCGGTGACCAGGAAGCCCAGGGCTGCCATCCACACGTGCGGACCGGACTGCAAACCAACGATAGGCGGGAAAATGATATTGCCGGCTCCGACGAACAACGCGAACGTCATAAAGCCAAGCGCCAGGATGTCCTGGCCTTTCAAAACTTTCATTTAAGGAAATACCACACTGCGTAAATCGGAATTTAGAGAGGGATTTCCCCTTGGGTTAGGGAAATGTTTTTTCCGCCCTGATTGAGGCGGACTTTTATAGCGTGGCGCCTCCTTTTGGGGGGCGGACACGAAATGAACCGGCATGGTACTCAAATTGACGCTCTGGCGCACGGCTTTGGGGCGGTTTGTCCGATGAGTGAACTGGAATGTCGCAAACGGTTGCGTCAGATCAGGAATGCGCGACTCTCGAAGCACACATCGGACCCTGTGGGAGCTGGCTTGCCAGCGATGAGGCCAGATCAGGCAACATCATTGCCCTTGCCGGCCCTATCGCTGGCAAGCCAGCTCCCACAGGGGTTTTGTGTCGTCCTGCAGATTCGGGCCAAAACGAAAAAGGCCACCCGAAGGTGGCCTTTTCCTGCTTGTTCAGCGAAGAAGTCTTACTTCTTCACTTCCCAACCGGTCAGCTCGGCCAGGGCCTTGCCGATGTCGGCCAGGGAACGCACGGTTTTCACACCAGCGTCCTGCAGGGCTGCGAATTTCTCGTCCGCAGTGCCCTTGCCGCCAGAGATGATGGCGCCAGCATGGCCCATGCGCTTGCCCGCTGGGGCAGTCACACCGGCAATGTAGGAAACCACTGGCTTGGTCACGTTGGCCTTGATGTAGGCAGCCGCTTCTTCTTCAGCCGAACCACCGATTTCGCCGATCATGACGATGGCTTCGGTTTTCGGGTCTTCCTGGAACAGCTTCAGGATGTCGATGAAGTTCGAGCCTGGAATCGGGTCACCGCCGATGCCGACGCAGGTGGACTGACCGAAACCGGCGTCAGTGGTCTGCTTCACGGCTTCATAGGTCAGGGTGCCGGAACGGGAAACGATACCGACCTTGCCTGGCAAGTGGATGTGACCTGGCATGATGCCGATCTTGCACTCGCCCGGAGTGATGACGCCTGGGCAGTTAGGGCCGATCAGGGTAACACCCAGCTCGTCGCACTTGACCTTGGCATCCAGCATGTCGAGGGTAGGGATACCCTCGGTGATGCAGACGATCAGCTTGATGCCGCCGAAGGCCGCTTCCAAGATCGAGTCCTTGCAGAACGGAGCCGGAACGTAGATGACCGAAGCGTCAGCGCCGGTAGCTTCCACGGCTTCCTTGACGGTGTTGAACACCGGCAGGCCCAGGTGGGTGGTGCCACCCTTGCCTGGGGTAACGCCGCCGACCATCTTGGTGCCGTAGGCGATGGCCTGTTCGGAGTGGAAAGTACCTTGCGAGCCGGTGAAGCCCTGGCAGATGACTTTGGTGTCTTTATTGATCAGGACGCTCATTACTTGCCCTCCGCAGCTTTTACAACTTGTTGAGCAGCGTCGGTCAGGCTGGTGGCCGCAATGATGTTCAAACCGCTTTCTGCCAGTACTTTAGCGCCCAGTTCAGCGTTGTTGCCTTCGAGGCGAACGACGACCGGTACTTTAACGCCGACTTCTTTCACCGCGCCGATGATGCCTTCGGCAATCATGTCGCAGCGAACGATGCCGCCGAAGATGTTGACCAGGACGGCCGCGACATTGCTGTCGGACAGAATGATCTTGAAGGCTTCGGTAACGCGCTCTTTGGTAGCACCACCACCTACGTCGAGGAAGTTGGCTGGCTTGCCGCCGTGCAGGTTGACGATGTCCATGGTACCCATGGCCAGGCCGGCACCGTTGACCATGCAGCCGATGTTGCCTTCGAGGGCAACGTAGTTCAGTTCGAACTTGGCAGCGTGGGCTTCACGGGCGTCGTCCTGCGACGGGTCGTGGAAGGTCTTCAGCTTGGGCTGGCGGTACATGGCGTTGGCGTCGATGTTGATCTTGGCATCGAGGCAGTGCAGGTCGCCGTCGGCCTTGATGACCAGCGGGTTCACTTCCAGCAGGGCCAGATCGTGATCCTTGAACAGCTTGGCCAGGCCAACGAAGATCTTGGCGAACTGTTGAACCTGCTTGCCTTCCAGACCCAGCTGGAAAGCCAGTTCACGACCCTGGAACGGCTGAGCGCCGACCAGCGGATCGATGGTTGCCTTGAGGATCTTCTCGGGAGTGTCGTGAGCGACTTTCTCGATGTCCACGCCACCTTCGGTGGACGCCATGAACACGATACGGCGGCTCGAACGATCTACAACAGCGCCCAGGTACAGCTCTTTGGCGATGTCGGTGCAGGACTCGACCAGGATCTTGGAGACTGGTTGACCGTTGGCGTCAGTCTGGTAGGTGACCAGATTCTTGCCCAACCATTGTGCAGCGAACGCCTTGGCGTCTTCCTTGCTGCGAACCAGCTTGACGCCGCCCGCTTTACCGCGACCACCGGCGTGGACCTGGGCTTTGACGACCCACTCCGAACCACCGATCTTGTCGCAGGCTTCTGCTGCTGCTTCCGGGGTGTCGACTGCGAAACCCTTGGAAACTGGCAGGCCGTATTCAGCGAACAGCTGCTTACCCTGATACTCGTGAAGATTCATGCTTTTTACCGTCTTCGTTAGGTACTGCGCTTCGGCGCTGCGCCCGGGAGGGGTGCCGCGCCACCTGTGACCGCTTGCTCCCGGTATGCTCCGGGAGTTCGAGTCCGGCGGACTTTCCGCGGTGAGTCATGCACGCAAGACTCACGACGGGCCGTCCGCCGTGGTTTTCTTATGATTAACGCTTCTTACGGTTGGCTACGTGGATGGCACCGCCATTCACGGCCAGCGCGGCTTCATGCAGCGCTTCGGACAGGGTCGGATGGGAGAAGACCATCATGCCCAGGTCTTCGGCACTGGTGCCGAATTCCATTGCGATTGCACCCTGCTGCACCAGTTCGGCGGCGCTTGGGCCAATCACGTGTACACCCAGGACGCGGTCGGTCTTGGCATCGGCGATGACCTTGACGAAACCGCCGGTATCGTTGGCTGCCATCGCACGGCCGCTGGCCGCGAACGGGAAGGTGCCCACGTTAACCTCAACACCCTCTGCCTTCAAGGCTTGTTCGGTCTTGCCGACCCAGGCGATTTCCGGGTGGGTGTAGATAACCGAAGGGATCAGGTCGTAGTTCATCTGGGCCTTGTGGCCCTTGATGCGCTCGACGACCATGATGCCCTCTTCCGAGGCCTTGTGTGCCAGCATCATGCCGCGCACCACGTCGCCGATGGCGTAGACGCCAGGGACGCTGGTGGCGCAGTGATCGTCAACGAACACGAAGCCGCGCTCGTCGATGGTCACGCCGCTGTCGGCAGCCAGCAGGTCGGTGGTCACCGGACGACGGCCGACCGCGACGATCAGCTTGTCGAAGGTGATCTTCTGCTCGCCGTTGGCGTCGGTGTAGGTGACTTCGACTTCGTTGCCGTTGACTTGCGAGCCGGTGACGCGAGCGCCCAGCTTGATGTCCAGGCCTTGCTTGGTCAGGGTCTTCTGGGCTTCCTTGGCGACGGCGCTGTCAGCGGCCATCAGGAAGGTGTCCAGGGCTTCCAGGACGGTGACTTCGGCACCCAGGCGAGCCCAGACCGAACCCAGTTCCAGACCGATCACGCCAGCACCGATCACGCCCAGGCGCTTAGGTACCGATTGGAATTCCAGGGCGCCGGTGGAGTCGACGATGACGTTCTGGTCGACCGGAGCCGGCGGAATGTCGATCGGACGCGAACCGGAAGCCAGGATCACGTTCTCGGCTTCGATGATTTCGGTGGTGCCGTCAGCCTTGGTGACTTCGACTTTCTTGCCGGCCAGCAGCTTGCCGTGGCCCTGGATCGAAGTAACGCCGTTGGCCTTGAACAGGGTGGCAACGCCGCCAGTCAGGTTCTTGACGATACCGGCCTTGCGGCCAACCATCGCAGCGACGTCCATCTTGACTTCGCCGGTGGAGATACCGTGGACGTTGAAGCTCTCTTTGGCTTCCTTGTACTTCCAGGAGCTGTCCAGCAGCGCCTTGGAGGGAATGCAGCCAACGTTCAGGCAGGTACCGCCCAGGGCCAGCTTGCCTTCGGCATCGGTGTATTTCTCGATGCACGCGGTCGTGAAGCCCAGTTGCGCGGCCTTGATGGCAGCCACGTAGCCGCCAGGACCTGCACCAATTACTACTACGTCGAACTTCTGGCTCATAAAAAGATTCCTTTATAGCTTCAAGCAGCAAGCTACAAGCTGCAAGACGACCGGCTTCTGACTTGAAGCTTGCCGCTTGCAGCTTGCAGCTGCGTATTAGATGTCCAGCAGCAGGCGTGCCGGGTCTTCCAGCAGGTTCTTGATGGTCACCAGGAAAGTCACAGCTTCTTTACCGTCGATCAGGCGGTGATCGTAGGACAGCGCCAGGTACATCATCGGACGGATCACGACCTGGCCGTTGATGGCCATAGGACGCTGGATGATGTTGTGCATGCCCAGGATGGCAGCCTGTGGCGGGTTGACGATCGGGGTCGACATCATCGAACCGAAGGTACCGCCGTTGGTGATGGTGAAGGTACCGCCAGTCATCTCTTCGATGGACAGCTTGCCGTCACGGGCCTTCTTGCCGAAGGTAGCGATGCCGTTCTCGATCTCGGCCAGGCTCATCAGCTCGGCGTTGCGCAGAACAGGCACTACCAGGCCACGGTCGCTGGAGACGGCAACGCCGACGTCCGAGTAGCCGTGGTAGACGATGTCGGAGCCGTCGATCGAGGCGTTGACCGCTGGGAAGCGCTTCAGGGCTTCGGTAGCGGCTTTCACGAAGAACGACATGAAGCCCAGGCGCACGCCGTTGTGGGTCTTCTCGAACAGGTCCTTGTACTTCGAACGCAGGGCCATGACTTCGGTCATGTCGACTTCGTTGAAGGTGGTCAGCATGGCCATGTTCGACTGTGCTTCGACCAGACGCTCGGCAACCTTGGCACGCAGGCGGGTCATCGGTACGCGCTTCTCGGTGCGGTCGCCAGCGGCGGTGACCACAGGAGCGGCGGCAGCAGCGGCAGGCTTGGCAGCCGGGGCAGCAGCTGGAGCGGACTTCTTGGCAGCAACGGCAGCCACGACGTCTTCCTTGGTCACGCGACCGCCTTTGCCGGTGCCGGCAACGGCAGCCAGGTCGATGCCGTTCTCTTCAGCCAGCTTGCGCGCGGCTGGAGCGGCGATCGGGTCGTCTTCGCCAGCGTCGGCAGCAGCAGCGGCCTGGGCCGGTGCGGCAGCCGGGGCAGCGGCAGGCGCGGCGGCAGCGCCACCGGCTTCGATCGAACCCAGGACTTCGTCGGACAGAACGGTGTCGCCTTCGTTCTTGACGATCGCGCCCAGCACGCCATCAGCGGTAGCCAGTACTTCCAGAACGACTTTGTCGGTCTCGATGTCGACGATCAGGTCGTCGCGCTTGACGGCTTCGCCCGGCTTCTTGTGCCAGGTGGCAACGGTGCCGTCGGCAACCGATTCCGGGAAGGTAGGGGCTTTGATCTCGATAGCCATTATCAGTGGTTCCTTAATTCGGTTTCAGGTGCGCGAGGCATTAAACGGTGAAGGCATCTTGCAGCAGTTTTTCCTGCTGCTCGGCGTGCATCGAAGCGTAACCACAGGCTGGAGCCGCGGACGCATCACGACCGGCGTACTCAAGGACCAGGTCCTTGTTGTGACGACCGAGGATACGGCGCATGTGGTGCTGGCTGCTGTACCAGGCGCCCTGGTTCATCGGTTCTTCCTGGCACCACACCACGTTCTTCAGCTCGGTGTACGGGGCGAGGATTTCAACCAGATCGTCTTCAGGGAACGGATACAGTTGTTCGATACGCACGATGGCGATGTCTTCACGACCTTCGGCACGGCGTTTTTCCAGCAGATCGTAGTAGACCTTGCCGCTGCACAGGATCAGACGGCTGACCTTTTTCGGATCGAGGGTATCGATTTCCGGGATCACGGTCTGGAACGAGCCTTCGGCCAGATCTTCCAGGGTCGAGATGGCCAGCTTGTGGCGCAGCAGCGACTTCGGCGTCAGTACGATCAGCGGTTTGCGCAGCGGACGGATCACCTGGCGGCGCAGCAGATGGTAGATCTGGGCCGGGGTGGTCGGTACGCAGACCTGGACGTTGTGCTCGGCGCACAGCTGCAGGTAACGCTCAAGACGTGCCGAGGAGTGCTCGGGGCCCTGACCTTCATAACCGTGTGGCAGCAGCATGGTCAGACCGCACAGGCGGCCCCACTTGTGCTCGCCGCTGGTGATGAACTGGTCGACGACCACTTGCGCGCCGTTGGCGAAGTCACCGAACTGGGCTTCCCAGATCACCAGCGCGTTCGGCGTGGTGGTCGAGTAGCCGTATTCGAAGGCCAGCACCGCTTCTTCGGACAGGAACGAATCGTACAGGTCGAAACGTGGCTGGCCTTCGAAGAGGTTCTGCAACGGAATGTAGGTGCTGGCGTCCTTCTGGTTGTGCAGTACCGCATGGCGGTGCGAGAAGGTGCCACGGCCGATGTCCTGGCCGGTCATGCGGATCGGGTGACCTTCGAATGCCAGGGTGGCGTACGCCATGGTCTCGGCATAACCCCAGTTGATCGGCAAGCCACCGGCCTGCATCTTCTGGCGGTCTTCGTAGATCTTCGACACCTGGCGCTGGACCACGAAGCCTTCCGGCAACTCGAGGAGCTTGGCCGACAGTTCCTGCAGGGTCTTCAGGTCGAAGCGGGTGTCGTGACGCGCGGTCCAGGCATGGCCCAGGTACGGACGCCAGTCGACGAACAGCTCCTTGTTCGGCTCCTTGACCAGGCTCTTCACCACGTGCAGACCGTTGTCCAGCGCGTTGCGGTACTCGTCGACCTTGGCCTGGACGCGCTCGGCGTCGAGACGACCCGCCTGGGTCAGGCTTTCGGCGTACAGCTCGCGGGTGGTGCGCTGCTTGGTGATCTGCTGGTACATCAGCGGCTGGGTGCCGTTCGGCTCGTCGGCCTCGTTGTGGCCGCGGCGACGGTAGCAGACCAGGTCGATGACCACGTCACGCTTGAACTGCATGCGGTAGTCGACCGCCAGCTGGGTCACGAACAGCACCGCTTCCGGATCGTCGCCGTTCACGTGCAGGATCGGCGCCTGGATCATCTTGGCGACGTCGGTGCAGTACTCGGTGGAACGGGAGTCCAGCGGGTTGCTGATGGTGAAACCAACCTGGTTGTTGATCACGATGTGCACGGTACCGCCGGTCTTGAAACCGCGGGTCTGCGACATCTGGAAGGTTTCCATGACCACGCCCTGCCCCGCGAACGCGGCATCACCGTGGATGGAGATCGGCAGTACCTTGTCGCCAACGGTGTCGTTGCGGCGGTCCTGACGGGCGCGAACCGAACCTTCCACTACTGGCGAGACGATTTCCAGGTGGGAGGGGTTGAACGCCATGGCCAGGTGGACTTCGCCGCCTGCGGTCATCACGTTGGACGAGAAGCCCTGGTGATACTTCACGTCACCGGAGCCCAGCTCGACCTTCTTCTTGCCTTCGAACTCGTCGAACAGCTCGCGCGGGTTCTTGCCGAAGGTGTTGACCAGCACGTTGAGACGGCCACGGTGGGCCATGCCGATAACCACTTCCTTGGTGCCGTAGGAGCCGGAGCGCTGGATCAGTTCGTCCAGCATCGGGATCAGGCTCTCGCCACCTTCCAGGCCGAAACGCTTGGTGCCCGGGTACTTGGTGCCCAGGTACTTCTCCAGGCCCTCGGCCGCGGTGACGCGCTCGAGCAGGTGGCTCTGGATGTCGGCAGAGAAGGACGGACGGCCACGCACGCTCTCCAGACGCTGCTGGAACCAGCTGCGCTGCTCGGAGTCGACGATGTGGGTGAACTCGGCGCCGATGGTGCGACAATATGTCTGCTGCAACGCATCGAAGATTTCGCGTAGGCTCGCTTCCTCTTTGCCGATGAACAGGTCGCCGGCACGGAAGGTCGTATCAAGATCGGCATTGGTCAAGCCGTAGTGATTGATCGACAGGTCTACTGGCGCGGGGCGCTGCCACAACCCCAACGGGTCGAGCTTAGCCGCTTGGTGGCCGCGCATACGGTAGGCCTGGATCAGTCGCAGCACTTCAACCTGCTTCTTCTCATGCTCACTGCTCACGCTCCCGGCGGACACCGGTTGGGCGCGGCGCTGGTTCTTCGCCAGCAGCACGAAATGGTCGCGGATCGTCGAGTGCGATACATCGGTAGCAGTGCTGCCTTCTGCGGGCAACTTCTGGAAGTAGGTGCGCCACTCTTCTGGCACGGCGTTAGGGTCGTGCAGGTAGAGCTCGTAGAGCTCTTCCACATATGCAGCGTTACCACCTGACAGGTGGGCGCTGTTCCACATGCGCTGCATCACGCTTTCTTGCATGCTTGGTCACCCTCGGTTAGGGGCCTCGATCGGCAGAACCACGTAAGCCTGGAGTCATCTCACCAAAACCAGGCCTGCAAGATCCCGCAGATTTACCGGGTACCAGCCCGGATGCCCCTGCTGGTCTCATATCTTCATAGGTAAAAGCTCGGGCTTTTGACCCTCGCTCGGGTTGCACCTCGATGCGGGCTTGCGCCCGCATCTTGGCGTACTGCGGTTACAACATTACAGCTTCACACTTTCAACACACTTTCAGAATCAGGTACCGCTCTGGAGCAGCATGTTACGTACGTGACCGATGGCCTTGGTCGGGTTCAGACCTTTAGGGCAAACGTTCACGCAGTTCATGATCCCGCGGCAGCGGAAGACGCTGAACGGGTCGTCCAGGGACGCCAGGCGCTCCTGGGTCTTGGTGTCGCGGCTGTCGGCCAGGAAGCGATAGGCTTGCAGCAGCGCGGCAGGACCGAGGAACTTGTCGGGGTTCCACCAGAACGACGGGCAGGAAGTCGAGCAGCAGGCGCACAGGATGCACTCGTACAGACCGTCCAGCTTGTCACGTTCTTCCGGCGATTGCAGACGCTCGATGGCCGGGGCCGGCGTGTCGTTCTGCAGGAACGGCTTCACCTTCTCGTACTGCTTGTAGAAGATGCTCATGTCGACGACCAGGTCACGGATAACCGGCAAACCAGGCAGCGGACGCACGACCAACTTGTTACCTTTTACGACAGAGGACAGCGGCGTGATGCACGCCAGGCCGTTCTTGCCGTTGATGTTCATGCCGTCGGAGCCGCAAACGCCTTCACGGCAGGAGCGACGGTAGGAGAAACCTTCGTCCTGCTCCTTGATCAGGGCCAGCACGTCCAGCACCATCAGGTCCTTGCCACCGGTATCGACCTGGAACACCTGGGTTTTAGGCGCCGAATCGGTATCCGGGTTGTAACGATAAACTTCTACTTGCAACATGGCGGCCACCCTTAGTAAGTCCGGACTTTTGGTTCGAACGCCGGTACGGTCTTCGGCGCGAAGTTGACTGCACGCTTGGCAACCCGCTTCTCACCTGGGAAGTACAGGGTGTGGCACAGCCAGTTTTCGTCGTCACGGTCTTCGAAGTCTTCACGGGCGTGGGCGCCGCGGGACTCTTTACGGTGCTCGGCCGCGATGGCGGTAGCTTCAGCGACTTCCAGCAGGTTCTGCAGCTCCAGCGCTTCGATACGCGCGGTGTTGAAGGCCTGGGATTTGTCGTTGATCTTGACGTTGGCGATACGCTCGCGCAGATCGGCCAGCTGGGCGATACCTTTCTGCATGTATTCGCCGGTACGGAACACACCGAAGTAGTTCTGCATGCAGCTCTGCAGCTCGCGCTTCAGGGTTGCGACGTCTTCACCGGTGGTGCGCTCGTTGAGCTTGTTCAGACGGTTCAGGGCGACTTCGACGTCGGTGTCGCTGGCGTCGCGGTATTCGATACCGTCGGTCAGCGCCTTTTCCAGGTGCAGGCCGGCAGCACGGCCGAAGACCACCAGGTCGAGCAGCGAGTTGCCGCCCAGGCGGTTGGCACCGTGGACCGATACGCACGCCACTTCACCTACGGCGAACAGACCTGGAATGATCTGGTCCTGGCCGTTGGCGTCCTGGGTCATGGCCTGGCCATGAATGTTGGTGGCAACGCCGCCCATCATGTAGTGGCAGGTTGGAACGACCGGGACCGGCGCGACGACAGGGTCGACGTGGGCGAAGGTCTTGGACAGTTCGCAGATGCCTGGCAGACGGCTGTGCAGAACTTCTTCACCGAGGTGGTCGAGTTTCAGCATCACGTGGTCGCCGTTAGGGCCACAGCCGTTGCCGGCGATGATTTCCTTGACCATGGAGCGGGCAACGACGTCACGACCTGCGAGGTCTTTCGCGTTCGGAGCATAACGCTCCATGAAACGCTCGCCGTGCTTGTTGATCAGGTAACCGCCTTCACCACGGCAGCCTTCGGTGACCAGTACACCTGCGCCGGCGATGCCGGTCGGGTGGAACTGCCACATCTCGATGTCCTGCACCGGAACGCCGGCACGCAGGGCCATGCCCACGCCGTCGCCGGTGTTGATCAGGGCGTTGGTGGTCGAGGAGTAGATGCGACCGGCACCGCCGGTAGCCAGTACGGTGGCCTTCGAACGGATGTACTGGGTTTCGCCGGTTTCGATGCAGATCGCGATCACGCCGACGAACGCGCCGTCCTGGTTCTTCACCAGGTCAACCGCGTAGTACTCGTTGAGGAAGGTGGTGCCTGCCTTCAGGTTGCCCTGGTACAGGGTGTGCAGCAGCGCGTGACCGGTACGGTCGGAAGCGGCGCAGGTACGGGCGGCCTGGCCACCTTTACCGAAGTCCTTGGACTGGCCACCGAACGGACGCTGGTAGATCCGGCCAGTCTCGGTACGGGAGAACGGCAGACCCATGTGGTCCAGTTCGAAGACCGCAGCCGGGCCTTCCTGACACATGTATTCGATAGCGTCCTGGTCACCGATGTAGTCGGAACCCTTGACGGTATCGTACATGTGCCAGCGCCAGTCGTCGTTCGGGTCGGCCGAAGCGATGGCGCAGGTGATGCCGCCCTGGGCGGATACGGTGTGCGAACGGGTCGGGAACACCTTGGTGATCACGGCAGTCTTGTGACCGCCCTGGGCCAGCTGCAGCGCAGCGCGCATGCCGGCACCGCCGCCGCCAACAATGATGGCGTCGAAAGAAATCGTTGGAATGATAGCCATGAATCAGATACCCCAGAGAATCTGCACACCCCAGACGAAGTACGCGAACATCGCGACACCGCATACCGCCTGGAACAGGAAACGAATCGCAGTCGCCGATTTGCCGAACGCCATAGGGGTCAGGTAGTCGGTTGCAATGGTCCACATGCCGACCCAGGCGTGAGCGCCCAGGGCAACCAGTGCCAGCAGACTGAAGATACGCATCGCGTTGTTGGAGAACAGAGCGTGCCACGTGGCATAGTCGATGCCAGGGTGCGCGACCAGGTAGCCGATCAGGAAGATGAAATAAGCCGCGAGAACGACCGCAGAAACGCGCTGCGCCATCCAGTCATAGAGGCCCGAACGCGAAAGGTTCGTGACGTTGGTTACCATATCCAAACTCCCGCCAGCACGATCACCACCACGGAGATGACGATGACAATTTTCGAGCCCAGTTTGCCGCCTTCCAGCGTCTCACCGATGCCCATGTCCATGATCAGGTGGCGCACACCGGCCACCAGGTGATACAGCAAGGCGGACAGCAGAGCCCAGAACACGAACTTGGCCAGCGGACTGGTCAGACACGCCTTCACCTCGCCAAAGCCTTCCTCGGAACCCAGGGATTTGCCCAATGCATAAAGCATGATGGCCAGGCCCAGGAACAGGATGACGCCGGAGATACGGTGAAGAATGGACGTGTAAGCGGTGATCGGGAGTTTGATGGTCCTTAGGTCTAGGTTTACAGGTCGTTGGCTTTTCACGGCTTTTTTCACACTGAAGAGCCCCTAGCAAGCAGGGCAAAGTTGTTGGTAAGTGTACTGGTCAGGTACCCACCACCCAGGGAGCGGCGACCCCCAGTGAGACGGGCGCGGATGCCCCTGGCGGTCGGGTGCCGAGTATAGACAGTTAGGCTACTAATGACAACGTGAAGGGGTAGCCCAAATAGCGCATTGCCTTTATCGAACAAAAGGCGTAAATGGGCGACATTTTCGAGGAAAAACAGGGCCTAAACCCCGTTACAACCGGGCTTTAGGCAAATTGACATTCGAATTTATCTCACTATAGTGGTGCGGGCCCTGCGTGGGGGGTCTGTCAGATGATTTCAAGCATTAATAGGAGGCCACATGGCTGACAAAAAAGCGCAGTTGGTCATCGAGGGCGCAGCCCCCGTCGAGCTGCCCATTTTAACCGGCACCGTTGGTCCAGATGTTATCGACGTCAGAGGGTTGGGGGCCACGGGTCACTTCACTTTCGACCCTGGTTTCATGGCGACTGCATCCTGCGAGTCGAAGATCACCTACATCGACGGCGACAAGGGCATCCTGCTGCATCGCGGCTACCCGATCGAACAGCTCGCCGAGCAATCCGACTACCTCGAAACCTGCTACCTGCTGCTCAACGGCGAACTGCCGAACGCCGAGCAGAAGGCCCAGTTCGTCAGCACCGTGAAGAACCACACCATGGTGCACGAGCAGTTGAAGTCCTTCTTCAACGGCTTCCGCCGCGACGCCCACCCGATGGCCGTCATGTGCGGCGTGGTTGGCGCCCTGTCGGCGTTCTATCACGACTCGCTGGACATCAATAACCCGCAGCACCGGGAAATCTCCGCCGTGCGCCTGGTCGCCAAGATGCCGACCCTGGCCGCGATGGTCTACAAGTACTCCATGGGCCAGCCCATGATGTACCCGCGCAACGACCTGTCGTACGCGGAAAACTTCCTGCACATGATGTTCAACACCCCGTGCGAGATCAAACCGATCAGCCCGGTACTGGCCAAGGCAATGGACCGGATCTTCATCCTCCACGCCGACCACGAGCAGAACGCCTCCACCTCCACCGTGCGCCTGGCCGGCTCCTCGGGTGCCAACCCGTTCGCCTGTATCGCCGCCGGTATCGCTGCACTGTGGGGCCCTGCCCACGGCGGTGCGAACGAAGCCGTGCTGACCATGCTGGATGAAATCGGTGACGTGTCGAACATCGACAAGTTCATCGCCAAGGCGAAGGACAAGAACGATCCGTTCAAGCTGATGGGCTTCGGTCACCGCGTCTACAAGAACCGCGACCCGCGCGCCACCGTGATGAAACAGACCTGCGACGAAGTCCTGCGCGAGCTGGGCATCAAGAACGACCCGCAGCTGGAACTGGCGATGCGCCTGGAAGAGATCGCGCTCACCGATCCGTACTTCATCGAGCGTTCGCTGTACCCGAACGTCGACTTCTACTCGGGCATCATCCTCAAGGCGATCGGCATTCCGACCAGCATGTTCACCGTGATCTTCGCCCTGGCGCGGACCGTCGGCTGGATCTCGCACTGGAAGGAAATGCTCTCCAGCCCGTACAAGATCGGCCGCCCTCGCCAGCTGTACACCGGCTACGAGTCCCGCGACATGGTCAAGCTGGAAGACCGCAAGTAAGCTTCGGCTGAATGCAAAAAAAGGCTGCCATCTGGCAGCCTTTTTTATTATCCGGAACCGACGCCAACCCCTGTGGGAGCTGGCTTGCCAGCGATAGGGCCCGCCCGGACAACCTCTTTGCCCCCTGCCGGCCTCATCGCTGGCAAGCCAGCTCCCACAGGGACCGCGTCACAGTTGCAGACTTCCATAGGAAAGCCAGCAACTGTTACACCTCACTTAGCCGCTTCAGCCCTCGCCTTCAACGCCTTCAAGGTATTGAACGGCGCCTCCACCACGAATTTGTTCGACAACCAGGACGGCACGCTGCCACCCGGGTCGGTATGTAACTGGTAGGTCACCTCGGTGGCATCACCCTTCGGCACCAGCTTCCAGAAACCATCCGCCGCCGCGACCCGCACAAAGCCTTTCTCTTCCGGCTGGTAAGTCGGCGCCGCCTCGATCTTGCGGGTCACGCTGCCGTCGGCGCCCTGCTCGGTGGTGATATGCAGCACCGAATCCCGCGCCGTCACCGGCCACGGGGTATTGAACTGGGCGTAGGTCCAGCTCTGGTCACCCTCGTGCTTGAGCAGCTTCTGCTGCTTGCACTCATGGATCCAGGCGCAGGAACCGGCCACATCTTCCTGCAGCTTGACGATGGTCGCCACCGGCGCCTTGATCAGGGCGACACCGCGATAGGCCTTGTACTTGGAGCCCGCCACATCGCTGAGGGACACCTTGATGCCCTCTTCTTCCTTGGCCACTTTCCAGTCTTCGGCAAGGGCCATGTTCGACAAGGCAGTCAAACCCACGATTATTGCTACACGCTTGAACGATCTCATCCGCTTGTTTTCCTTGTTGTCGAAGATTCGCTTTCAGGCCGCAGTCATTTGCTCCCACCAGCCGATGATCCTGATCGCCTCGTCTCGATCGCTGCCACACACCTCGATATCCGCCGTGAAACCGGAACAGACTGCCGGACGCTCCGGCTGCCCGAACAGATTGCACAGGTTGACCGCAGAGAGATGAATGCAGCGCTCGCCAGCCGGTTTGCCATCAGGCATGCCGGGAATGAACGAGCTGATCGATGGCGCAATGCAGCACGCGCCGCAGCCTTCTCGGCATTTCATGAATCAGAACCTCGGGAACGCAAATGGTGCGGATGAAAGGATAGTAACGACTAAAACAAGCGTTTGAAATTCCCGACAGGATGAAATATCGCTGACCGGTCGGTTCTCGTTACGCGGGGTTACTGCTTGAATTCGAAGTCGATGGCGGCGCCTTCGATTTCCTGCTGGCGCATATCGTTGCGCAGCTGCAACTGCATTTCATTGCTCAGCAGCCGACCGTTGAGCTGGAACGGACTGTCGGTTTGCGGCTTCTCCCCGAACATCGCCGGCAACAGTGGCTTGCGCACCTCGGCCTCGATCTCGGCCACCGGCTTCATGCCCTTCATCAGGTCCGGCGGCAGGCTCAGGTCCAGCCTGGCCTTGGGTAGCGGCGCCGCGATGGCGTCGGCCTTCTTGCGTGCCGCAGTCTTTTTGACCTTCACCGGCTTTTTGGTCGCCGTGACGGGCTTGGCCTTGGCCGCCGACTGTTTCTTCGCACTGGCCTTTTCGCTTTTCTGTACCTGTGGTCTGACCTCGGAAGCGGCCGCCACCGGGCCGACCGAAGACAACACGAGCAACCCCGCCAATACCAGTCCGAGACAACGCGAGAGAGTCATAGGCAACGACAGACTACCAGGGGAAAGTGCCTATGCTCCCCGTTCCAGACACGCCTGACAAGGTGCAGATTACAGATAGCCAGCACTGGCCGTTTCCTGGCACAACTGGTTGGCCAGCATTCCCAGGGTCATCAACGCCCTCTCCGCCTCACGATTCCACGGGATCCCGCAGTTGAGACGGATGCAGTGGTTGAACTGCTCGGTATTACTGAAAATCAGCCCCGGCGCAATACTGATCCCTTGCTGCAGGGCGCGCACGTGCAGTTCCTGGGTATTGACCCGGCCGGGCAAACTGACCCACAGGATGAAGCCGCCCGTTGGTCGGGTCATCTGCGTGCCTTCCGGGAAGTACTGCTGCACGGCCAACTGATAGGCACTGAGATTCTTCCGGTATTCCTGGCGGATAAACCGCAGATGACGGTCGTAACCGCCATTTTCCAGGTAAGCGGCAACCCCCATCTGCGTCACGCTGCAGGCGGAATGGGTGCTGAAGGTCTGCAAACGCTGGATTTCCGCCTGGTAGTTGCCGGCGATCATCCAGCCGATGCGCACCCCCGGCGACAGGGTCTTGGAGAAACTCGAACAGTAGATGACCCGGCCCAGGCGGTCGAAGGCCTTGAGCGACTTGGTCTTGCCCTGCTCGAACATCAGTTCGCCGTAGATATCGTCTTCGATGATCTGGATGTTGAAGTCCGAAGACAGGCGCAACAACTGTTTCTGCCGCTCCTCCGGAATGGTCCCACCCAGCGGATTGCTCAGGCGCGCGGTCAGCACCAGGGCCTTGATCGACCATTGGTTGGCGGCCAATTGCAGCGCTTCCAGGCTGATGCCGGTGGAGGGATCACTGGGGATCTCGATCACCTTCAGGCCCAGCAGATCCGCAAGTTGCAGCAACCCGTAATAGGTCGGTGATTCCGCCGCGATCAGATCCCCCGGCCGGGTCAGCACCCGCAACGACATCTGCAAGGCATCGACGCAACCATGGGTGACCACCACTTCGGACGGATCCACCACCACCCCGGCATCACGCATGCGAATGGCGATCTGCCGGCGCAGCGGCTCGAAGCCCGGGCTGAACATATAGCTGAAAGCCCGCGGGCTCTGGAAGCGGGTGACCTTGGCCAACTGCTGATGCAGCGCGCGCACCGGCAGGTAATCGACATGGGGGACTGCCGCGCCCAGCGGGAACACGCCGTCGCGCCGGGCTTCGGTGAGCACCTGCTGGATGATGCTGGCCCGGGTGACCAGGCCCGGCCGCTCGACCCGGGCGATATCCGGGGTCGATGCCGTCAGCGCGGGAGTCTGGTGCACGTAGTAGCCGGACTGCGGCCGGGCGCGGATCAGGCCCTGGTCCTCGAGATTGGCATAGGCCTGCAGCACCGTGGCATGGCTCACATTCAACTGCGAGCTCATCTTGCGCACGGACGGCACGCGCTCACCCGGCTGGTAGACACCACGCCGGATATCCTCGGCGAGCTGCTGGGCGATGCGCTGGTAAAGCAACAGGTTGGTCATGGATCCTTCTCTCGACACGGCAGGCAATCCGGTTGTACGTGTGTTCTGGCGACTGAGATTACCGTAACAGTTGCCAAGTGTACTGGGACAGATTGCGGATCAGCAGACGATACAGTTGTGTAGCGGGGAAGCAAAGCGGCGTTTGGGTATAACCATCGGGAGTTTTCAATCCTTTTTGAATGATGTTGTGGCTGAGGGCCTCATCGCTGGCAAGCCTGCTCCCACAGGGTTCTGCGGCGCTGCGGACCCTGTGGGAGCTGGCTTGCCAGCGATGAGGCCCTCCAGGCCAACAAAAAACCCGGGATCTTTCGACCACCGGGTTTCTTTCAAAGCAGCCAGCACCTCACCGCTCGGCGCCCAGCCTGCCCTTCTCATCGGAGAACACGATCTCGACCCGACGGTTCTGCGCCCTGCCCCGCTCCGAGGCGTTGGCCTCGACCGGGTACTGGTCGCCATAGCCGATCACCTTGATGCGCTTTTCATCGACCCCCAGGTCCACCAGCATATCGGCCACCG
Organism: Pseudomonas sp. P2S-1; assembly: GCF_057197725.1. NCBI lineage: Bacteria > Pseudomonadati > Pseudomonadota > Gammaproteobacteria > Pseudomonadales > Pseudomonadaceae > Pseudomonas > Pseudomonas sp. P2S-1. The sequence continues at coordinate 6,551,125 of NZ_CM170068.1, read as the reverse complement.
ACTGCGCACGATCCCGCGACAGCGTGAGGTTATCGTCCGGGTTGCCGGTGCTGTCGGTATAACCCTCGATACGCACCACCCGCTTCGGATTCAGCTGGAGGAACTGCACCAGTTTCAAAACGGTCCGGCTGGCCGAGTTCTTCAGCTCCGCCTCGCCGGTATCGAACAGCACATCACCCAGGGTCATCACCAGGCCGCGATCAGTGTCGGTGGTGGCGAGGCTGACAATCTGCTCTTCCAGCCATTTGCCCTGCTGCTGCACGCTGGACAGCTTGGCTTCGCGCAGGGCCAGTTGCAGGCGCTGGCGCTCCAGTTCGAGCTTGGCCTGACGCTCCTGGTTGAGTACCAGGTTGCTGTGCTCGCGGGCGATTTCGCTGTAGCGCTGGCTCAGGTAGGCGTAGTGGCGCACGTCGCTGCCGGTTCCCCAGTAGGTCGCCAGACGCTCGGCCTTGGCCAGCGACTCACCCGCCCGGATCACATCCCGTGGCGCACTGCGCAACACATTGGAATCATCCTTGACCGACTGGAAGGCAGCGCTCGCCTGATCCAGTGCCACTTCGCTGCGCTGGCTGGCGCAACCCTGCAAACCGAGAACGCCGGCAATCGCCAGCACCGCCAGAGGCTTGATCGAACTCACCGTTGCTCCCCCACCTGCTTGCGAAGACGGTCCACCCGGGATTGCAGCAGGGTCAGTTGTTCCTGGCTCTTCAGGGTCAGCACCTTGGCCTCGGCCAGGCGCGCATCCAGTTCGGACTGTTCGGCGCGCATACGCGCATCGCGGAACGACTCGCTCAGCATGTTGGAACGAGCACGCTCGAGCTTTTCTTCAGCCAGCTTGAGCTCGGCAACATCATCGGTGGCACCGACGGCCTTGGCCTGCTCCAGCGCCTGCTCGGACAGGCGCATCTGCTCATGGGGTGCCGGGTCACTGGCGCAACCGGCCAGGGCCAGCAGCGCCAGAGCGGCGAATAGCGATTGAATTCTCACAGGGTATTCCTACTGTTTTGGGGCATCGAGCGGCGCCTGCAACTGCGCCTGCCAGCGCTCGACATTGCGCTGCACCGCCGCCTGGACTACGCCAGAAGCCGGCAATTCTGTCAGTTTTTTCGCCAACTGTCCGCGTAACCAGGCGTCGTTACAGGCGGAATTGTGCGACAGCGCCAGGAACAGCCCCGGGTGATCGAGGGCCTGGCCACGGGCCACGAGGTTATCGGCCATGCCCAGGCTGCGCGCCATGGCCATGCCCGAGTAGCGCCCGGCGAGCACATAGTCCACCTGGCCGAGCAGGAGCTTCTGCATGGCCTGGGTCAGGTTGGGCACCTGGACCAGCTTCAACTCGCTCTTGCTGAATGCCGCGAATTCCGGGGTGAGCCGGGATTTCTCGGAGATGGCGCCCTGATGCTTGTGCAGGTCGGCGAGGTTGTCGTAGACCAGCGTGGAATCATGCCGGGTCCAGACCACGTACTCGTTTTGCAATACCGAGGGATGGATATAGTCCATGGAGGTCAGTTCGCTGACGGCCAGCGGCGCATCCACCAGCAGGTCCATGCGCCCGCTGCGCACTTCGTCCTGGGCCTCGCTGCGCTTGCCGGCATACAGCACTTCGATCTTCAGGCCCAGCTCGCCAGCCATCTGTTTGAGCAGATCGACGTTGGCGCCCATCAGGTGCCGCGGATCCTGCGGGTCGCGCCATGAATACGGCGGCGCATCCGGACTGCCCGTCGCCACCAGCCGCTCGCATTTGCCGGCCGCCAGCGTCACCGACGGCAGGCAAGCCAGACCGAGCACCGCCAGTATTCCCTTTCGTGCAAACCGCACCATCACACGCCCCTTCTTCGACCTGCGGAAATCAAAAAGCCCGGTTGCCCGGGCCATGTCACGGTGGAAAACCACCGGCACACGCCCCGGACAACCGGGCCCTTTATAAGTGAAGCGACTGGATTAAACCAGCTTCTCCAGCTCTGGAACGGCTTCGAACAGATCCGCCACCAGGCCGTAGTCGGCCACCTGGAAGATCGGAGCTTCTTCGTCCTTGTTGATCGCGACGATGACTTTCGAGTCCTTCATGCCGGCCAGGTGCTGGATCGCGCCGGAGATACCGACGGCGATGTACAGCTGTGGCGCAACGATCTTGCCGGTCTGGCCGACCTGCATGTCGTTCGGTACGAAACCTGCGTCGACCGCGGCGCGGGAAGCGCCGACGGCTGCACCCAGCTTGTCGGCCAGGGCGTACAGGTGCTTGAAGTTGTCGCCGTTCTGCATGCCGCGGCCGCCGGAAACGACGATCTTGGCAGCGGTCAGCTCAGGACGGTCGGACTTGGCCAGCTCTTCGCCGACGAAGGCCGATTTGCCAGCGTCGTGGGCAGCGCCGACGGTTTCGACAGAAGCCGAACCACCTTCGGCGGCAACGGCGTCGAAGCCGGTAGCGCGAACGGTGATGACCTTGATCGCAGCGGTCGATTGCACGGTGGCAATGGCGTTGCCGGCGTAGATCGGACGCTTGAAGGTGTCGGCGGATTCAACCGAGATGATCTCGGAGATCTGGTCGACGTCCAGCAGCGCGGCGACGCGTGGCAGGACGTTCTTGCCGTTGGAAGTGGCAGGCGCCAGCACGTGGCTGTAGGCCTTGCCCAGCTCGGCTACCAAAGGAGCGACGTTTTCCGGCAGGAAGTGTGCGTAGGCAGCGTTGTCGGCTACCAGGACCTTGGCCACGCCAGCGATTTTCGCGGCAGCTTCGGCCACACCACCGACGTTCTGGCCAGCGACCAGGACGTGCACGTCGCCACCGATCTTGGCGGCAGCGGCAACGGTGTTCAGGGTAGCGGGTGCAACGGCACCGTTTTCGTGTTCAGCGATAACCAGGATAGTCATTTAGATTACCTTCGCCTCGTTCTTCAGTTTCTCGACCAGTTCAGCAACCGACTTGACCTTGATGCCCGCGCTGCGTGCAGCCGGCGCTTCGACTTTCAGGGTCTTGTTGGTCGAGGCGGTGGAAACGCCCAGCGCGTCCGGAGTAACGGTCTCCAGCGGCTTTTTCTTGGCCTTCATGATGTTCGGCAGCGACGCGTAGCGCGGCTCGTTCAGGCGCAGGTCGGTGGTGACGATCGCCGGCAGGTTCAGGGCAACGGTCTGCAGGCCGCCGTCGATTTCGCGGGTGACGTTGACCTTGTCGCCAGCCAGTTCGACTTTCGAGGCGAACGTGCCCTGGGCGTAGCCGGTCAGCGCAGCCAGCATCTGGCCGGTCTGGTTGTTGTCGCTGTCGATGGCCTGCTTGCCGAGGATCACCAGCTGAGGCTGTTCCTTGTCGACAACGGCCTTGAGCAGCTTGGCCACGGCCAGGGAGGTCAGCTCTTCGGCGGACTCCACCAGCACGGCGCGGTCGGCACCCAGGGCCAGGGCGGTACGCAGTTGTTCCTGGGCAGTGGCCGGGCCGACGGTAACGACGACGATCTCGCTGGCCACGCCTTTTTCTTTCAGGCGTACGGCTTCTTCGACGGCGATCTCGCAGAAGGGGTTCATGGACATTTTGACGTTGGCGAGGTCGACGCCGGAGTTGTCCGCCTTGACGCGAACCTTGACGTTGTAGTCGACCACTCGTTTGACAGCTACAAGAACCTTCATGGATTCCTCGTTACTCTCCGGTGAAAAGAATGTCGCCTGGGCCGAACCCGGCGATTGCGCGTGGGTACAAGGGCACCTCTTAAAAACGTTCGCAGCGGGAGAAAGTTAGACTGACTAGTCAGTCTCGTTTCGACCCTTCATCGCAAAACCCGTGAGTCATTTTTTGTGGTGACGTGTAAACTTCACTACAAACCCCGGTTTGGCGTAACTGCCCTGCTTGTAGCGAGGTCTTTAGGGGTGCTCCTGCATCCGACGGTCAGCCTACGGCGAGCGTAAAACCGCCCGTATCTTGACCGTAACGCCCAATCCGGTCAATACGGCAAAACCGCCAGCTTCAAGCCGCGCCTCTTTGATTTTACTGGGCTCCGGCAAATTCAAACAAACGTTTGTATTGGACCGCACAAGTGGTGTAGATATAATGCGCGGCCAAGAGAAAGCGGTGTAGTACGTCATCCCCCGAAGCTACAGAATCGCCCCCTTCGAAGTGACCGCCTTGCACCCACATTAGAAAGAAAAACCGAGAGCCTTGAGTAGGAGAGAACCTGTGGAACGCGAATACATGGAATTCGACGTGGTCGTCGTCGGCGCAGGCCCGGCGGGCCTGTCCGCTGCCTGCCGACTGAAGCAGAAAGCCGCCGAAGCCGGTAATGAAATCAGCGTCTGCGTGGTCGAAAAAGGCTCCGAGGTCGGCGCGCACATCCTCTCCGGCGCGGTGTTCGAACCCCGCGCACTGAATGAACTGTTCCCGGACTGGAAAGAGCTGGGCGCGCCGCTGAACACCGAGGTCAAGCGCGACGATATCTACGTGCTCAAGGACGGCAGCAGCTCGGTCAAGGTGCCCGACCTGTTCGTGCCGAAAACCATGCACAACCAGGGCAACTACATCATCTCCCTGGGCAACCTGTGCCGCTGGCTGGCCCAGCAGGCCGAGAACCTGGGCGTCGAGATCTACCCGGGCTTCGCCGCCCAGGAAGTGCTGTTCGACGACAACGGCGTGGTTCGCGGGATCATCACCGGCGACATGGGTGTCGACCGCGAAGGCCAGCCGAAGGACGGCATGTACACCCCGGGCATGGAACTGCGCGGCAAGTACACCCTGTTCGCCGAAGGCTGCCGTGGCCACCTGGGCAAGCAGCTGATCAAGCGTTTCAACCTGGACAGCGATGCGGACGTGCAGCACTACGGCATCGGCCTCAAGGAAATCTGGGAAATCGACCCGGCCAAGCACGAGCAAGGCCTGGTGGTGCACACCGCCGGCTGGCCGCTGGACGTGATGAAGAAGGACAACACCGGTGGTTCCTTCCTCTATCACCTGGAAAACAACCAAGTGGTGGTCGGCCTGATCGTCGACCTGTCCTACCGCAACCCGTTCCTGTCGCCGTTCGACGAATTCCAGCGTCTGAAGCACCATCCGGTGATCAGCCAGTACCTCGAAGGCGGCAAGCGCATCAGCTATGGCGCCCGCGCCCTGGCCAAGGGCGGCATCAACTCGCTGCCGAAGATGGTCTTCAACGGCGGCGCCCTGATCGGTTGCGACCTGGGCACCATGAACGTGGCCAAGATCAAGGGCAGCCACACCGCGATGAAGTCCGGCATGCTCGCCGCCGAAGCCGTGGCTGACGCCCTCCTCGCTGGCAGCGAAGGTGGCGACCAGCTCAACAGCTACGTCGAGGCGTTCAAGGCCAGCTGGCTGCATGAAGAACTGTTCGCCAGCCGCAACTTCGGCCCGGCCATGCACAAGTTCGGCCCGATGCTCGGTGCGGCGTTCAACTATGTCGACCAGAACTGGTTCGGCGGCAAGCTGCCGTTCACCCTGCACGACACCAAGCCGGACTACGCCTGCCTCAAGCTGGCGGCCGACTCGACCAAGATCGAGTATCCAAAACCTGACGGCAAGCTGAGCTTCGACAAGCTGAGTTCGGTGTTCCTCTCCAGCACCAACCATGAAGAAGAACAGCCGTGCCACCTGAAGCTGGCCGATGCCGGCATCCCGATCGGCACCAACCTGCCGCTGTACGACGAACCGGCGCAGCGCTACTGCCCGGCCGGGGTGTACGAAGTCGTCGCCCAGGAAGACGGCAGCAAGCGCTTCCAGATCAACGCGCAGAACTGCGTGCACTGCAAGACCTGCGATATCAAGGATCCGTCGCAGAACATCACCTGGGTTACCCCGGAAGGTGCGGGCGGGCCGACTTACCCGAACATGTAAGTCGCCAGCCATGAAAAAGCCCCTCTGCCGCAAGGCATGAGGGGCTTTTTATTGCATCTCGACAGAGCGACGCTGAACCCTGTGGGAGCTGGCTTGCCAGCGATGAGGCCAGCCGGAGCAATGATGTTGTCATGTCGGGCCCTATCGCTGGCAAGCCAGCTCCCACAGGGTCCGAGTCGCCTCAACTATTGGCGAGAGCCAGATCCTCTTCCGTACTCAGCCGCTCCCGCGCCCCGAAGTACATCGCCGTCAACACCCCGACCAACCCCATCGCCGCGCAGAACACCACGCATACCCACGGGCTCCACGGCATCAGCGCGATCAGCATCAGCGGCGTGGTACTCGCCCACAGCGCATAGGCGACGTTGTAGGTGAAGGAAATCCCCGACACCCGGATCCGCGCCGGGAACAGCCCGACCATCACCGACGGCACCACCCCCACCACGCCGCAGGCCAGGCCGGCCAGGGCATAGGCCACGCCCACCGTGTCCCAGCCCGCCACCAGACTGGCATACAGCGCGCCGATGCCCAGCGGCAGCAGCAGCGAATAGAGGATCAACGCACGCCAGGCGCCAATGCGATCCACCAGCATCCCGGCCAGCACACAGCCGATATTGAGGAAGACGATGCCGATACTGCTCAGGGCAAACGTGTGGCTGGCACTCATGCCGAAACGCTGCTGCATCACGGTCGGGGTGATCACCACCAGTACCACCACCGCCGAGGTCAGCACGCAGGTCAGCAACGCGGCGGGGATCAACGCCCGGCGATGCTCGCGCAGCACCGCACGCAGGGGAAACTCCACCGGCTTGTCATTACGCTGGCGTTCCAGGGCGAGGAAGATCGGGGTCTCGCTGAGCCAGCGGCGCAGCCATACGCCGATCACACCGAACACGCCGCCGAGCAGGAAAGGGTACCGCCAGGCGTAATCGAGGATCTCCTGCGGGGTGTAGATCCGCGCCAGCAGCGTCGCGGTCAGGGCCCCGAGCAGATAACCGAAGGTCAGGCCGGCCTGGAGAAAGCCTAGGGCGTAACCGCGCCGCCCGACCGGCGCATGTTCGGCAACGAAGGTCCAGGCACTCGGCACCTCGCCACCCACCGCCGCACCTTGCAGGATGCGCAGCGCCAGCAGGATCAGCGGCGCCGCATAACCGATCTCGGCATAGGTCGGCATCACCCCGATCAGCAGGCACGGCAGCGCCATCATCAGGATGCTCAGGCTGAAGACCTTCTTGCGCCCCAGGTGATCGGCGAAATGGGCCATGAGGATGCCGCCCAGGGGCCTGGCCAGGTAACCGGTGACGAAGATCCCGAAACTTTGCAGCAGACGCAGCCACTCGGGCATTTCCGGCGGGAAGAACAGCTGGCTCAGGGTCAGGGCGAAGAACACGAAGATGATGAAATCGTAGATCTCCAGCGCACCGCCCAGGGCCGCCAGGCCGAGGGTCTTGTGGTCGCCGCGCGAAAGCCGCGTGGAGTCGTTGGCAGTCATAGGGAGTTCCGCAGGAATGAACGGGGCCGCGCCAGGCGCGCCAGAACGAGGCGCAGAGCATATCAAAAATGCGCGAGGAAGCAGGTGCCTCAGGAAGGCCGGGAGAACACCGTCTGGCCGAGGTTCTGCAAGCGCTTCGCCGAGCCGCGCAGGCCGGGCTTGCCCTGTGGGCGCGGCAACTGGCCGATCACCCGCGGCCCATCCACCAGGGCCATGAAGGCATGCAGGGTTTCGTCATCGGGCACCTTGGGCAGGCTGATGCTCACCGCCTGGCGCTGCCCCGGAGGCACCACGGGCATCTTCAGGTGCTGGGATTCATACAGCAGCGCATGCTGGATCTGCACATTGACCCGACAGAACCGCTCCAGGTCCACCCCGGCATGGCTGGCCAGGTCGATATTGCCGATCAGCAGGTTGAACGGCAGCAAGGCGTTCTGCACCAGGTGCTGGAGGTCATCGAAGGACTGCACCGGGGCGATACGGAAGTAGCCCATGCGGTTGAGCATTTTCTCCAGTTGCAGAAGCTGCATCGGATGCGCGTCGGCGAGGAGGATTCGCAAGGACTTGTCGGGCATCGTCGGTGACCAGGGGCAGTGGTTGAAGGGCAACGATCCTTGGTCGATTAGCCGCAGGAAGCGGCTTTCCTTCGCAGCTCTCCTTGATAGTTGACGGGAAACCGTCGGAAATCAAGAAGGCGTCAATATATTGTTGAACTAGCCGATTCGCTTGTTGCTCCGAAACGCAAGATTATATCGGGCAACTGTAAATGACTCTCACATGCACTTAGCCCTTTCAGCCTAGTATTGCCCGCCCTCGCCCGCCACCGGCGGGTAAATCAGGGCACACGCCCTTCGTTTATCTGGGAGTCTCCCGTGCCGCCCCGGCGCCGCACGGGCCGAACCCATTGGCTGGAACCCCGCATGAGACGTCCGACATTCAAACGCCGCCTGCTGCTGTGCGCCCTTGGCCTGGCCAGCGTCGGCGCCCTGGTGGCCTGGAAAGCCCTGCCGGGCCACGACCCGCTGAGCACCGTCACCGTCACCCGCGGCGATATCGAAAGCAGCGTGACCGCCCTTGGCACCCTGCAACCGCGGCGCTATGTGGATGTCGGTGCCCAGGCCTCCGGGCAGATCCGCAAGCTGCATGTCGAGCCCGGCGACCAGGTCCGCGAAGGCCAGTTGCTGGTGGAAATCGACCCTTCGACCCAGCAGGCCAGGCTCGACGCCGGCCGCTACTCCATCGACAACCTCAAGGCACAACTGGCCGAGCAGCAGGCCCAGTACACACTCGCCGAGCAGCAGTTCAAGCGCCAGCAGAGCCTCGCCGCCGGCGGCGCCACCCGCGAGGAAGACGTGCAGACCGCCCAGGCCCAGCTCAAGGTGACCCAGGCGCGCATCGACATGTACCGTGCGCAGATTCTCCAGGCCCAGGCCAGCCTGCGCAGCGATGAGGCGGAGCTGGGCTATACGCGGATCTACGCGCCGATGTCCGGCACCGTGGTCGCCGTGGATGCCCGCGAAGGCCAAACCCTCAATGCCCAGCAGCAGACCCCGCTGATCCTGCGTATCGCCCGGTTGTCGCCAATGACCGTCTGGGCCCAGGTGTCCGAAGCCGATATCGGCCACGTCAAACCGGGCATGCAGGCCTACTTCACCACCCTGGCCGGCGGCAAGCGGCGCTGGGTCAGCACGGTGCGGCAGATCCTGCCGATCCCGCCCAAGCCCCTCGACCCGTCGATGCAGAGCAGCGGCGGCAGCACCTCCGGGAGCAGCAGCGGCGGCAAGGTGGTGCTCTACACCGTACTGCTCGACGTGGATAACCCGGACAACAGCCTGATGGCTGAAATGACCGCCCAGGTGTTCTTCGTCGCCGGCCAGGCCAGCGACGTGCTGACCGCGCCCCTGGCGGCCCTGGAGGAAGACGGTGACCAGCCCGACCAGCGCCTGGTCCAGGTGGTCGACCGCGACGGCCATGTGCAGCAGCGCCATGTGCGTACCGGGATCAGCGACCGCCTGCGGGTGCAGATCCTCGACGGCCTGGCCGAAGGCGATCACCTGCTGATCGGCGCACCTGTCGCCAGCGGGGGTTGAATGAGCACCCCGCTGATCGAACTGCGCGATATCCGCAAATCCTACGGCGGCATCGACACGCCGAAGGTCGAGGTGGTGCGGGGCGTGAACCTGGCCATCCACCCGGGTGAGTTCGTCGCCATCGTCGGTGCCTCCGGCTCCGGCAAATCGACCCTGATGAACATCCTCGGTTGCCTCGACCGTCCCACCAGCGGCCAGTACCTGTTCGCCGGCAAGGACGTTGCCGAACTGGACAGCGACGAACTGGCCTGGCTGCGCCGCGAGGCCTTCGGCTTCGTGTTCCAGGGCTATCACCTGATCGCCTCCGGGTCGGCCCAGGAGAACGTCGAGATGCCGGCGATCTACGCCGGCACCCCGGCCGACGAACGCCACGCCCGCGCCGCCGCCCTGCTGGAGCGCCTGGGCCTGGCCGGGCGCACCGGCAACCGCCCGCACCAGTTGTCCGGCGGCCAGCAGCAACGGGTGTCCATCGCCCGGGCGCTGATGAACGGCGGGCATATCATCCTCGCCGACGAACCCACCGGCGCCCTCGACAGCCAGAGCGGCGCCGAGGTCATGGCCCTGCTCGACGAGCTGGCCAGCCAGGGCCATGTGATCATTCTCATCACCCACGACCGCGAGGTCGCCGCCCGCGCCCAGCGGGTCATCGAGATCCGCGACGGCCTGGTGATCAGCGACTCGGTCAATGACCAGCATGAGCGCGAACCGGCCAGGGCCGGCCCCCAGGCCGAGGAATTGCGCCAGCACCTGGACCGCGGCGCGACCCAGACCGGCGCTTGGAAAGGCGAGCTGCTGGAAGCCCTGCAGGCGGCCTGGCGGGTGATGTGGATCAACCGCTTCCGCACCGCCCTGACCTTGCTCGGCATCGTCATCGGCGTCGCCTCGGTGGTAGTCATGCTCGCCGTTGGCGAAGGCAGCAAGCGCCAGGTGGTGGCGCAGATGGCCGCGTTCGGTTCGAACATCCTCTACCTCAGTGCCAAGTCCGCCAGCCTGCATGCGCCGGCCGGGCTGGTGACCCTCGACGATGTCGAAGCCCTGTCCGGGCTGCCCCAGGTGAAGAAGATCATGCCGGTGATCGGCAGCGAGCTGACCGTGCGCTACGGCAATGCCAGCAACAAATTCTACGTCGGCGGCAACAACACCTACTTTCCGGGGATCTTCAACTGGCCGGTGGTCGAGGGCAGCTTCTTCACCGATGCCGACGAGCGTGCCGGTGCCGCCGTGGCGGTGATCGGGCAGAAGGTCAGGGAAAAACTGTTCGCCGAGCGCAACCCCATCGGCGAATACATCCTGATCGGCAACGTGCCGTTCCAGGTGCTCGGCATCCTTGCCGCCAAGGGCGCCAGCTCCGGCGATACCGACAGCGACGGGCGCATCGTGGTGCCCTACTCCGCCGCCTCGGTGCGCCTGTTTGGCAGCCGCGACCCGGAATACGTGACCATCGCCGCCGTCGACTCGGCCCGGGTCAAGGAAACCGAACTGGCCATCGACCACCTGATGCGCAAGCTGCACCACGGCAAGCAGGACTACGAACTGACCAACTTCGCCGCGCTGATCCAGGCCGAGGCGCGCACGCAGAACACCCTGTCGCTGATGCTCGGGGCGATCGCGGCGATTTCCCTGCTGGTGGGCGGTATCGGGGTGATGAACATCATGCTTATGACCGTGCGCGAGCGGACCCGCGAGATCGGCATCCGCATGGCTACCGGGGCCCGCCAGCGCGACATCCTGCGCCAGTTCCTCACCGAGGCGGTGCTGCTGTCGATGGTCGGCGGGGTCACCGGGATCGGCCTTGCCGCGCTGATCGGCGGCGGCCTGATGCTGGCGGATATCGCCGTGGCCTTCTCCCTCGGCGCCGTGCTCGGCGCCTTTACCTGCGCCGTGATGACCGGCGTGGTGTTCGGCTTCATGCCGGCCCGCAAGGCGGCCCGGCTGGATCCGGTCAAAGCCCTGACAAGCGAATAAGCGATGAACTCCAGCCGTCTCAGTCTTCTTACCCTCAGCCTGCTGCTCGCCGCCTGCAGCAGCCAGGCGCCCGACAGCTCGCTGCCCGCCGCCCCTGCGCAATGGCAGGGCCAGCCGCAAACCAGCGCACCGATCGCCGATGGTCCGTGGTGGCAGGCGTTCGCCAGCCCGCAGCTCGATGCCCTGATCGAACAGGCTCGGGCCAATAGCTTCGACCTTGCTGCAGCCATGGCGAGGGTCCGCCAGGCCCAGGCCAGCGCGGTGATCGCCGGGGCGCCGTTGCTGCCGGAGGTGAAGTTCGGTCTCGATGCCAGCCGCCAGCGTCTGCTGCGAGGCAAAGGCTACGGCGGCATCGATGCGAGCAGCAGCGAGCGTACGTATACCTCCTACGGCACCGCCCTCAACGCCAGTTATGAAGTGGATTTCTGGGGTGGCAAGCGGGCGGCGCGGGACAGCGCCTTGCGCAGCCTCGATGCCAGCCGCTTCGACCGCCAGACCGTGGAACTGACCCTGTTCAGCGGCGTCGCCAGCAGCTACCTGCAAAGCCTGGCGCTGGTCGAACAGCTGGATATCGCCCGGCTCAACCTGACCAATGCCCGGGATGTGCTCAAGGTCGTGCAGACCCGGCATGACGCGGGTTCGGCCACGGCCCTGGAACTGGCCCAGCAGCGCAGCCTGGTGGCAGCGCAGGAGCGGCAGATTCCCTTGCTGGAGCAGCAACTGCAGGACACCCGCATCACCCTGGCGACCCTGCTGGGCGAGCCGGTGCAGCAATTGCCGGCCAGTCGCGAGCCCTTCGCGGCCATCCACTGGCCCGACATCGGCAGCGGCGTGCCCAGTGACCTGCTGGGGCGGCGGCCGGATATCGCGGCGGCGGAAGCGCGTCTGGCGGCGGCAAAAGCCAATGTCCAGGTGGCGCGGGCGGCGATGCTGCCAAGCCTGACCCTCGGGGCCAATCTCGGCTCGGGCGCGCAGGTGTTCGATCAGTTGCTGCGCAGCCCGTATTACAGCCTGACTGCCGGGCTGGCAGCGCCGATCTTCGACAATGGCCGGCTGGGGGCGGAGCGGGATAGAGCCCAGGCCGAGCAGGAGGAGTTGCTGGAGGTGTATCGCGGGAGCATCGTTTCTGCGTTCGGTGACGTGGAAAAGGCCCTGAACGGGATTGGCGGGGTGGATCGCCAGCGCCAGTGGCAGGATGAGGAAGTGCGTCAGGCACGGACGGCGTTCGAGCTGGCGGAAAGTCGTTACCGGGCGGGGGCGGAGACGCTGCTGACGGTGCTGGAGACGCAGCGGACCTTGTATCAGGCGCAGGATCAGCAGGTGCAATTGCGGTTGGCGCGGGTGCAGGGGAGCGTGGCGTTGTACAAGGCTTTAGGAGGAGGTTGGCAGATAGCTTCTCGCTAGGCTTCATGGCCTCATCGCTGGCAAGCCAGCTCCCACAGGGACTGCATGCACCGGACCTGTGGGAGCTGGCTTGCCAGCGATGAGGCCCTCAGGCAATTCCCTTCATCGACAGGTGCCGCGCATACCACGGCCGCTGCGGCACGCGCTTGAACAGCGGCTCCAGCAGGTCATCCTTGGCAAACACGATACGCAGCGCCAGCTTCATGGTCTCGATATCCATCTCCACCGACTTGCCCGGCAGCAGCCCCGGCGTGGTGCTGCAGCCGTGGGTATCCGGCCCCAGCCAGGGGTCGTCCACCTCGTTCCAGCGCCCCGGCGCGAACCAGTCCACACCACTGACCTGCAACCGCTGCACCTGCCCCGGATTGTGCCGCTCATGGGCGCGGTACCAGTCGTCGATACGGTCGTCGATCCAGCCATGGAAGCCCCAGAACACCGGGTTCACATGGGACGAGAAAGGATCACCGAGAAAGTCGTTTTCCGGCTCGTACCAACGCGCGGCGAAGTCCGCCGGATCGCGGGCGAACGGCACCGGTGCACCATTGGACGGATCACGCGGCACCGACGCCCAGCACATGTGCAGCCAGTCGTGCAGGTTCATCTCCAGCTCCGAGCCCAACTGGCCGAGGGTCATCTTCGACAGGTAGTGCGGGTCCTGGTACTGCGATTCCCAGACCTGGAAGTTGGAGCAGAAGGTCTCCTGCGCCTTGATCGCCGCAACCCACTGGGTGTAGTCGCTGTCGCCCGGCGCACGCCAGGTCGGCGGCACGCTGTAGCCGTCGTGGTTGTCGAAGTAGCGGGCAAAGCCATGGCGGTCATATTCCACGTTCGGCTGCGGCAGGGGGAAATGCGCCCAGGACTCGAGCGGCTGGATCCTGCGCGCGGCGTTGAGCATATGCCGGTGCATGAACAGGAAGTCCACACCCGAGCCATTGCGGTGCTTCTTCGGCCCCCGGGCATCGCGCTCCTTGTCCCTCGGCCCGGGCTGCCAGCCGAGGCCGCGCAGGGCACCATGACGCTCTTCGGAGAGGCGATGCCATTTGTCCCGGGTCGCGTGCCAGAGCTGGTGGAACAGGCGATGTTCGGCGCTGATCAGCCAGGCGTGCATTTCCGGGGTATAGGCGATGCGCTCGCGGGCCTCGGGGAACATCCGCTTGACCGCGACGAAATGGCTGTCCTGCAAGGGCAGCGCCAGGGAGCGGTCGAGGCGCTGCATGCGCCCGGTCAGGGTGCCGCTGCCGGCGTTGCCGTATTCGCCCCAGACCTCGTCGAGGGTGGCGATGCACTCGAAGCCGGGGCCGCCCTGGTTGCTCAGCAGACGCCAGCGCACCTCGGCGGTAGAGGCGCCGACCAGGTCGCCAAGCACGCGGTACATGGCCGGGCCGGGTTGTTCGAGGTTGTCCCGGGTGCCCAGCACGCCGCGCAGGCCACGGCCCTTGGCAGCGATGTCGAGGTAGAGCTGGATGCCGTCGCGGGGCAGACCGGGCAGGCCGCCGTCGGCGCCGGTGAAGCGGATATCCCAGACGCCGCGCAACTGGTTGCCCAGTTGCTGGCCGGCGATATCGGCCAGCTCGACGCTGGCTTCGCCAGGGGTGACGATGTCGTCCTCGGGGTCATGGGTCAGCTTCTGATGGGCGTAGTAGACGGCCGGCACCGCCGCACCCGTCACCGCCAGACCTGCCAGGAACCCTCGCCGCGATATCGTCATTCCCCACCCGTGTCAGCCATGGAAACTGCTTATGTCCAAGCTAGAACGTTGGGTTGGCAAAGAAATTTAGGCAGAAAGACCGAATAGTGAATGCACCACAAAACCCTGTGGGAGCTGCGGTGCGGCGATCCGACTTGCCGGCGATGAGGCCAGACCAGGCAACATCATTGCCCTTGCCGGCCCTATCGCTGGCAAGTCGGATCGCCGCACCGCAGCTCCCACAGGGGCCAGTCCCACAGGGAGATCCGGGTCAGGCAGAGGCCTTGAGTGGCATCCTCAGCAACACCCGCAGCCCGTCGCTGCGGCTGTCGAAGTTCAGCGAGCAGGCACAGCGCTGGACGATGGCCTGGACGATCGCCAGCCCCAGCCCACTGCCCTCGCTCTGCCCATTGCGCCAGAAACGCTGGGTCAGGTGTTGCAGGTCCTGCTCGGGGATCCCCGGTCCATGGTCACGAACCAGGAAGCCGACACCCTCCTCTTCCACCCGCACCTCCAGCTCCACCGGCGCCTCGCCGCTGCTATGGCGCAAGGCGTTGTCCAGCAGGTTGCGCAACGCCGCCACCGCCAGCGCCCCGGGCATGTCCAGCAGGGCCTTGCCCGCCTGCGCCGGGGCGTTGAGGACGATACGCCGGTCATCACCGGTATCCTGGATCGCCTGCCGCGCCACCTGGTCGGCACTGCACTGCACGCCATCATCGAACGACAGGCTGCCCTCGACCCGCGCCAGCAACAGCAACTGCTCCAGGGTCCGGTGCAGGCGATCGGCGCCCTCCTCGGCATGCGCCAGGGCCTGCTCGCGCACCCGCCCGTCAGTCATCCGCGCCACCTGAAGGTGGGTCTTGATCGCCGTCAGCGGGCTGCGCAGCTCGTGGGCCGCATCGCCGGTCAGGCGCCGCTCGCGTTCGATGGTCTGACCGATCCGCAGGAACAGCTGGTTCTGGGTATCCAGCAAGGGCTGCAACTCGCTGGGCACCGCCTTGATCTGCAACGGTTCCACCGAGTCCGGACTACGCCGGCGCAGGGCCTCGCGCATCCAGTTCAGCGGCGCCAGGCCCTTGCCGATGCCGATCCAGAGCAGACCGAGACTGCCGAGCAAGGCCACCAGCACCGGCGCCGAAGCGGCCAGCAGGATCGAACGGTTGAGCGCCTCGCGCTCCAGATGGCGATCCGCCGTGGTGATGCGGATATCGCCATGGGCAAAGGTAAAACTGCGCCAGCGCGCACCGTCGATGATCTGGTCGTGGAAACCGCCGCGACCGTCGTCCATATGCTGGTCGGCGTTCTGATGACTGCGGGCAAGGATCTCCCCGCGCAAGGAGGTAACCTGGCAGGCCATGCCGTCCGGCACGCTGAGCTGGTCGGCGCTGAGGTGGGTGCCGTCGCCCTTGCTGGTCAGGGGTTGCGGCAACTGGTCGATCAGCCCGGCGACCATGCGCGCCGAGGCGACCAGGCGCTGGTCGAGGGAAAACATCATCTGCTGGCGCAGGTCACGGAGCATCCAGGCCGCGGCCAGGGCCCAGATCAGGACGAAGGCGGTGCCGAGGATCAGGCTCAGGCGCAGGCGCAGGCTCATTGCCCGGACTCCTCGGGCAGCCGCGCGGGGCCGAGGCGATAGCCAAGGCCCCGCACGGTCTCGACGATGCCATTGCCCAGCTTGCGCCGCAGATGGTGGATATGCACGTTGAGGGCGTTGCTTTCCACCTCGTCGCCGAAGCCGTAGACGCTGTCCTTGAGCTGCTCGCTGGACAGCACCCGCCCCGGGTTGTTGAGCAGGGCCTGGAGCAGCGCCTGTTCACGGCGGGACAGGTCCACCGGCTGGCCGCCGAGGCTGGCGTCGCAACTGCTCGGGTCGAAACTCAGCGGACCGTGCTCGATGATGTTCACGCAGCGCCCGGCGCTACGCCGCACCAGGGTGTGCAGACGCGCCGCCAGTTCACGCAGGTCGAAGGGCTTGAGCAGGTAATCGTCGGCCCCCGCCTGCAGACCATCGACCCGGTCGGTCACCGCGTCGCGGGCGGTGAGGATCAGCACCGGCAGGCTGTGGCCCTGCTGGCGCAGGCGCTGCAGCAGTTTCAGGCCGTCTTCGTCGGGCAGGCCGAGGTCGAGCACCATCACGTCGAAATGCGCGGCCTGGAGCATGGCCCGCGCCGCGCTGGCGTTGGCCACGCGGTCCACGTTCAGGCCCTGGGCGCTCAGGCCGGCAATGATGCCGCTGGCGATCAGGTCGTCGTCTTCACAGAGCAGTACATGCATGGGCGCGCTTCGGTCACGGAAAGAGGAAAGCCTGCATTGGGCCTGAGCAGGATTAACCGGGGATTATGCCCTGCCCCGCAGGCCCCGTCGCCTGCCGGCCGACGGCTTAACAATGGGTTAATCCATGGGGGGCAGCCTTGGCCACTCATGAAATTGCAAGGCTTCGACATGCGTGCATTGATCCTGGCGCTTCTCTGCCTGTTCAGCTCCCTGAGCCTGGCGCAGAACTTCGCCAACCCCTTCGCCCAGAGCGACTTCCTGCCGGTGGAAAAGGCCTTCGTCTTTACCAGCGAACGCCTGCCGTCCGGCGAGACCCGCCTGCACTGGACGATCACCAAGGATTACTACCTCTATCAGAAGCGCCTGAAATTCGATGGCCTGACCCCGGAGCAAATCCCGCAACTGCCTCCCGCCGTCGATCACCATGATGAGTTCTTCGGCGACCAGCCGGTGTATCGCGGCGCCCTCGAACTGATCATCCCCGCCTCGGCCCAGGGCACCCTGCGCATAGGCTGGCAGGGCTGCGCCGATGCCGGGCTGTGCTACCCGCCGCAGACCTCGGTGGTCGAACTTGGCGGCACGGCCAAAAGCGCCACCCAGGCCGACGACCAGGCCCTGGCCGGGACCCTGCAACAGGGCCAGTTGGCCTGGGGCCTGCTGGTGTTCTTCGGCCTCGGCCTGCTACTGGCGTTCACCCCCTGCTCGCTGCCGATGCTGCCGATCCTCGCCGGGCTGGTGATGGGCAACAACGTCAGCAGCCGGCGCGGCTGGGTCCTGGCTGGCACCTACGTGCTGAGCATGGCGCTGGTGTATGCCGCCCTCGGGGTGATCGCCGCGCTGCTCGGTGCCAACCTCCAGGCCTGGCTGCAACAGCCGTGGTTGCTGGGCAGCCTGGCAGCGCTGTTCGTGTTGCTGGCCCTGCCGATGTTCGGTGCCTTCGAACTGCAATTGCCGATGTTCCTGCGCGATCGCCTGGAGCGTGCCGGCAGCAAGACCCGCGGCGGCAACCTGGCCGGCGCGGCCCTGCTCGGCGCGCTGTCCGGTTTGCTCATGGGCCCGTGCATGACCGCGCCACTGGCCGGTGCCCTGCTGTATATCGCCCAGAGTGGCAATGCCGTGCACGGCGGCCTGGTGCTGTTCAGCCTCGGCCTGGGCATGGGCCTGCCGCTGTTGCTGCTGGTCACCGTGGGCAATCGCTACCTGCCGCGCCCCGGGGCCTGGATGAACCTGGTCAAGGGCCTGTTCGGCTTCGTCTTCCTCGGCATGGCCCTGTACACCCTGCGCGTGGTCCTGGCACCGAGCCTGTGGCTGGCCCTGGCCGGCGCCTGGCTGCTGGCCCTGGCCTGGAGCGCCTGGCCGGCCTTGAAGCGCTTCCGTGCGCTGCAGCCGGTGATGCTGATCGCCGGGTTGTGGGGCGTGCTGGCGCTGGCCGGTGCCGCCGGTGGCGGTAGCGATCCGTGGCGCCCGCTGGCGCCGTTCAGCGGCGGCGGCACCCCGCTCGTGGCCCACGAAGACGCCTTCACCACGGTCAGCACCCCGCAGGCCTTGCAGGCCGAACTGGACGCCGCGCGCAGCCAGGGCCAATGGGTGTTCCTCGACTACTATGCGGACTGGTGCGTGTCGTGCAAGGTCATGGAGAAGCAGGTCTTCACCCGCCCTGACGTCCTCGCGGCCCTGGCCGGGGTCCGCCTGGTGCGCCTGGACGTAACCGCCGACGCCGCCCCCGCCCGCGAGCTGCTCAAGCGTTACCAGGTCCCGGGCCCACCGAGCATGCTGTGGATCGGCCCCGACGGCGAAGAGCGCCGCGCCCGGCGTATCGTCGGTGAAGTGGACGCGACCACCTTCCTGCAACACTGGAACGCCACCCGGAGCGAAGGCTGATGCTGACGGTGAATATCGGCCCGATCGCCGTGGCCCTCGACCACCTGCTGCTCCTGCTGGCCCTGGGCCTGGCGACCCTGGTCGGCTGGCGCGTGGCCAGGCGCGGTGGCGATAACCCCGAGTCGTCGCTGTTCAACCTGTTCATCCTCGGCCTGCTCTGCGCGCGGATCGGTTTCGTCATCGCCTACTGGCCGCTGTACCGCGACGACCTGCTGCAGATCGTCGATATCCGCGATGGCGGCTTCCTGCCCTGGGTCGGCCTGCTGACCGTGGTGCTCGGGGCGATCTGGGCCGGCTGGCGCAGGCCGGCACGCCGCAAGCCGCTGGGCTGGGGCCTGGCCAGCGGCGCGCTGTTCTGGATCCTCGCAAGCTGGGCCAGCCACCTGTACGAACAGGGCACGCAACTGCCCCACCTCACGCTGAAGAATGCCCAGGGCCAGGAAGTGGCGCTGGACAGCCATCGCGGCAAGCCGCTGGTGATCAATATCTGGGCCACCTGGTGCCCGCCGTGCCGGCGCGAGATGCCGGTGCTGCAACAGGCCCAGCACGAGTACCCGGACGTCACCTTCCTGTTCGTCAACCAGGGCGAGACGCCGCAGATCGTCACCAACTTCCTCGCCACCACCGGGCTGAACCTGTCCCACGTACTGTTCGACGCCGGTGGCCGGCTGGCCAGCGCGGTCGGCTCGATGGCCCTGCCCACCACGCTGTTCTACGACGCCGACGGACGCCTGGTGGGCAGCCACCTGGGCGAACTGTCCAGGGCCAGCCTGCACCATGCGTTGCAGTCCCTCGACGAGGACCTGCGCCGTGCCCCCACACCCGCAACAAGGAATGCACCATGAGGATCCCCCTGTACCTGAGCCTGGCCGCCGGCCTGATCGCCAGCCCGCTGGTCGTCGCCGAAGAACTGCCCGCCGCCGTGCGCCAGATCGAAGCCAAGGGCGCCAAGGTCGTCGGCAGTTTCGATGCGCCCAACGGCATGAAGGGTTATGCCGCGCAGTTCCGCAACCAGGGCGTGGCCATCTACCTGACTGCGGACGGCAAGCACGCGCTGGTGGGCAGCCTGTTCGACGAGCAGGGCCAGGACCTCAGCGAGCCGCAACTGGAAAAGCTGGTCTACGCGCCGATGGCCAAGGAGGTCTGGGCGAAGATGGAAAAGGCCGCCTGGATTGCCGACGGCAAGGCCGAGGCGCCGCGCATCGTCTACCTGTTCAGCGACCCCAACTGCCCGTACTGCAACATGTTCTGGGAGCAGGCGCGGCCCTGGGTCGAGTCGGGCAAGGTGCAACTGCGCCATATCATGGTCGGCATCATCCGCGCCGACAGCCCTGGCAAGTCCGCCGCCCTGCTCGCCGCCAAGGACCCGCAAAAGGCCCTGCTGGAGCATGAAAAGGCCGGCAAGGCGAGCACCCTCAAGGCGCTGGACAAGGTGCCCGCCGAGGTCCAGGCCAAGCTCGACGCCAACCAGGCGCTGATGGACGAGCTGGGCCTGTCCGCCACCCCGGCGATCTTCTATCTCGACGAGCAGCAGCGCCTGCAACAACAGCAAGGCGCGCCGCGTCCGGAATTGCTGGGCAAGATCCTCGGCAAGCGCTGAGACCGTCCTCCCGCCCGGAGCGAATTCAGCCCGCGCTCCGGGTTGCTTGACCGCCCATTGTGGCGGTCTTTTTTTGCCTGTGCGGCAGACCCCGATTCGTCATTTGCCTGTGCGATAAGGAAAGCCTTCCCCTGCCTGAGCGGCCCGATTCATGCGGCGCATCACAGACCGGGCCTTAGATCCAAATCGCAGGACGTCTCATCTACTTTCGCATTTGACAATAATTATCATTAATACTAGTTTGTCGCACGTCGCAGCGAATGGTCCCGTAAGGCCATTCGCTATCCACTTAGAGAAAAGGTGATTTTCCATGGCGGAACAACTATCCACAGGTAAGTGCGATTCACCGTTACTCCAAGCGTTCGTCGACAATCGCGGCATCCTCGTCAAGATCGCAGCCCGCATCACCGGCTGTCGCTCGCGGGCAGAGGACGTCGTCCAGGACGCTTTCTTTCGCCTCAATTCCGCGCCGCAGATCACCTCGTCGTTCAAGGCACAGCTGAGCTACCTGTTCCAGATCGTGCGCAACCTGGCCATCGACCATTACCGCAAGCAGGCGATGGAGATGAAGTATTCGGGAAGTGAAGAAGAAGGCTTGAACGTGGTGGTCCAGGGCGCTTCGCCCGAGGCCGCACATATCAACTTCGCCACCCTCGAGCACATTGCCGACGCGCTCACCGAACTGCCGCCACGTACCCGCTATGCCTTCGAGATGTACCGCCTGCACGGTGTGCCACAGAAGGATATCGCCAAGGAACTCGGCGTCTCGCCGACCCTGGTCAACTTCATGATCCGTGATGCCCTGGTGCATTGCCGCAAGGTCTCCAGCGCGCGCAGCGCCGGCCTGCCCCACTGATACCGCCAGGTGAGCCGGCACCGCTCAATGGGTATGCGGGCCGATCACCTGGATCTGGTACGGCTGGAAAATCCTCAGCAACTCGCCGCTTGCCCGCAACTGCTCCAGCAGCGCAGCGAACTCCTCGCCGCTGATCTTCGCCTGCGGGCGCAACAGCGCGTAATGGTGATAGACCTGATCGATGCGCTCCGAGGCCAGCAGCTCGGCGACGCTGCCCGGGTTGCGCTTCATGTAGTCACTCAGGTACGAGCGGGTAACCAGGGCGATATCGGCGCGATCGCGCTGGACCATCAGCAGATTGCTGTCGTGGGAATAGGTCAGGGTGGCGTTGTAGGTGGTGGCGAGATAGCGCGGGTCGGGATTGAAGTTGGCAAAGGCGTAGTGGTAACCGCTGAACAGGGCCAAGCGCTTGCCCTTCAGGTCTTCGAAGTAATGCTGGTCGCGTCCCTCGGAACGGTGGGTGACGAAGACTTCGGCATCTTCCAGGCCCATGTCGACGCTGACATGCTTGATGTTCTGCCAGCCCCAGTCGGGGTTCTCGAAGATCGCCATGTCCACCCGCCCCTGCTCGAAATCGCGAAAGCGCCGCGGAATCGAAGTGGGCACGAGCACGAAATGGAAGCGGTCCTGGGCCTTGTTCAACGCTTCGGCCAGTTGCGGCAACAGGCCGGTGTCGGCGCCCTGTTCGGGGCGCACGGTATACGGCGGGAAGTGCGCCGCGCCGATCCTGATGTCGACGCTTTCCACAGCGAAAGCCGCGTCTGCCTGCCAGGTCAGGAAAAGACACAGCAACGAAGGCAATACCCGTGGTATTGGCGCAAGAATCAAGGCAACACTCTCAAGGATTTCCAACCTGAATCTGACTAAGCTAGGTGTTTTCCCGGGGTAGCACAACCCGGGACAAGCGCCATTTTCGCGCACTGGGGGCAAAATGCCATGGGATACCGGCGACGGCCGGGTTTGGCTACGCTTGAGCCTCTACCTGTCAGGGAAACAATTATGGGCCATTGGTTGGTGATCGACCTGGAAGCCACCACCGACGACGGCGGTTGGCCGCTCACGGAAATGGAAGTGATCGAAATCGGCGCGAGCCTGGTCAATCGGGAAGGACGCGAGGTGGATCATTTCCAGCGCTTCGTCAAACCGCGGCGGCGTCCGCAACTGACGCCGTTCTGCCGGCAGTTGACCCACATCACCCAGGCCAACGTCGACAGTGCGGCGCCCTTCGCCGAGGTCTGGGGCCAGTTCGAGCGCTGGCTCGGCAACTACCAGCCGCGCCTGGAGGGCTGGACCAGCTGGGGCGACTACGACCGCAAGCAATTGCTGCAGGAATGGCAGGCCAATGGCATCGACAGCCTGCTGGCCCACGTGACGCATCTCAACCTCAAGCAGCGCTTCGCCAAGGCCCGCCACCTGAGCCGGCCGCTGGGGTTGAATGGTGCGCTGCAACTGGCTGGATTGCAGTTTCACGGGCAGCAGCATCGTGCCCTTGAGGATGCGCGCAACACCGCGCGTTTGCTGCCGCTGACCCTGCCGTTGCAGGGCACCTGAAAGCGGATGACGGGACCACGGGGGTTGGGCATACTGGCCGGCCTTTTTGGTCCCTTTCTTTTCAGGAGTCGCCCATGTTCAAAGTCAACGAGTACTTCGATGGCACGGTCAAATCCATCGCCTTCACCGGCGCTGAAGGTCCGGCCACTATCGGCGTCATGGCCCCGGGCGAATACGAGTTCGGCACTGCCCAGCGTGAAATCATGCACGTGGTCTCCGGCGCCCTGACCGTCAAGCTGCCGGACAGCGACAACTGGGAAACCTTCTCCGCCGGCAGCCAGTTCAATGTCCCGGCCAATGCCAAGTTCCAGCTGAAGGTCGCGGTGGATACCGCTTACCTGTGCGAGTACCGCGACTGACTCAGCGGCTTGCACAAGTCCCTGTGGGAGCTGGCTTGCCAGCGATAGGGCCCGAATCCTTGCCGGCCTCATCGCTGGCAAGCCAGCTCCCACAGGGTTCTCGGCTCACTTCAGGAATTGTGCAACCCGCTCTGCCGCCGTCTGCAAATGCCCGGAATGAGTAAACCCTGAAGCCTTCAACGGCTTGAGGTCATGGTCCCCCGCCTCCAGCCAGCACAGCTCGATCGCCGGCGACAGTTCATAGCCTTGCACCGTCTCCCGGTTGCCCAGCGCATCCCGCGTACCCTGGACAATAAGCGTCGGCGTCTTCAGCCCGGCCAGGTGCGCCACCCTTGGCTTCTCCGGCTTGCCCGCCGCATAGAACGGATACCCCAGACACACCAGCCCGTCCGCACCCAGCTCATCCGCCAGCAAACTGGCCATGCGCCCACCCATGGACTTGCCGCCAATCGCCAGCGGCCCAGCGACCAATGGTCGCACCTCCTGCCACACCTCCCGCCAGCACCCCAGCAAAACCGCCTGCGGATTCGGCGGCCTTTTGCCACCACTGAGCCGCCGTTCAGCCATGTACGGAAACTCGAAGCGCAGCACGCCAACCCCTTGCCCGGCAAGCCTTTGCGCCATGTCCTCCATGAACCCGCTGTCCATCGGCGCACCCGCCCCGTGGGCCAGGATCAGGCACCCGCGCACGCCGCCATCTGCCTGATTTTGCGGGGCATTCCATAGCCACCCCCGCACGTTCGCCCTGTTCGCCAGTTGATCCCCGTCAATACCGGCGATCTGCCCATTAATCATGCTTGCCTCGCTGTCTAGCCTGCCTATAACCGTGGATGGGAACCCATACATGAACACAACCAGCAGTACCGCCTACAACTACAAGGTGGTCCGCCAATTCGCCATTATGACGGTGATATGGGGAATCGTCGGGATGGGGCTCGGCGTTTTCATCGCCGCTCAACTCGCCTGGCCCGCCCTTAACTTCGACCTTCCCTGGACCAGCTTCGGGCGCCTGCGCCCGCTGCATACCAACGCGGTGATCTTCGCCTTCGGTGGTTGCGCGCTGTTCGCCAGTTCGTACTACTCGGTCCAGCGTACCTGCCAGACCACCCTGTTCGCGCCCAAGCTCGCGGCGTTCACGTTCTGGGGCTGGCAACTGGTGATCCTGCTCGCCGCCATCACCTTGCCGCTGGGCTACACCAGCTCCAAGGAATACGCCGAGCTGGAATGGCCGATCGACATCCTCATCACCATCGTCTGGGTGGCCTATGCCGTGGTGTTCTTCGGTACGCTGATCAAGCGCAATACCAAGCACATCTACGTCGGCAACTGGTTCTTCGGCGGGTTCATCCTGACCGTGGCGATGCTGCACATCGTCAACAACCTGGAACTGCCGGTCAGCCTGACCAAGTCCTACTCGCTGTACAGCGGCGCCACCGATGCCATGGTCCAGTGGTGGTACGGCCACAACGCCGTGGGCTTCTTCCTCACCGCCGGCTTCCTCGGGATGATGTACTACTTCGTGCCGAAACAGGCCGAACGTCCGGTGTATTCGTATCGCCTGTCGATCGTGCACTTCTGGGCGCTGATCACCCTGTACATCTGGGCCGGTCCGCACCACCTGCACTACACCGCCCTGCCCGACTGGGCCCAGTCCCTCGGCATGATCATGTCCCTGGTGCTGCTGGCGCCAAGCTGGGGCGGCATGATCAACGGCATGATGACCCTCTCCGGTGCCTGGCATAAGCTGCGCTCCGACCCGATCCTGCGTTTCCTGGTCGTGTCCCTGGCGTTCTACGGCATGTCGACCTTCGAGGGTCCGATGATGGCCATCAAGACCGTCAACGCCCTGTCCCACTACACCGACTGGACCATCGGCCACGTACACGCCGGTGCCCTCGGCTGGGTGGCGATGATCTCCATCGGCGCCCTGTACCACATGATTCCGAAAGTCTTCGGCCGCGCCCAGATGCACAGCATCGGCCTGATCAACGCGCACTTCTGGCTCGCCACCATCGGCACCGTGCTCTACATCGCCTCGATGTGGGTCAACGGTATCGCCCAGGGCCTGATGTGGCGTGCAGTCAACGCCGACGGCACCCTGACCTACTCGTTCGTGGAAACCCTGGTGGCCAGCCACCCCGGCTTCATCGTGCGCTTCGTCGGCGGTGCGATCTTCCTGACCGGCATGCTGCTGATGGCCTGGAACACCTGGCGCACCGTGCGTGCTCCAGCCCAGGCAACCGCAGACGCTTCCGCGCAGCTGGCCTGAGGAGTACGAGATGAAACACGAAGCCATTGAAAAGAACGTCTTCCTGCTGGTCCTGCTGATGGTGTTCGCCGTGAGCATCGGCGGCCTGACCCAGATCGTTCCGCTGTTCTTCCAGGACGTCACCAACAAGCCGGTGGAAGGCATGAAGCCCTACACCGCGCTGCAACTGGAAGGCCGCGATATCTACATTCGCGAAGGCTGCGTCGGCTGCCACTCGCAGATGATCCGTCCGTTCCGCGCCGAAACCGAGCGCTATGGCCACTACTCGGTCGCCGGTGAAAGCGTCTGGGACCACCCGTTCCTGTGGGGCTCCAAGCGTACCGGTCCTGACCTGGCCCGCGTGGGCGGCCGCTACTCCGACGACTGGCACCGTGCGCACCTGTACAACCCGCGCAACGTGGTACCGGAATCGAAGATGCCGTCGTACCCATGGCTGGTTGCCCAGCCAGTGGATACCAGCCACACCGAAGCCAAGATCAAGGCCATGCGCACCCTCGGCGTGCCGTACACCGACGACGACATCAGCGGTGCCGTCGCCTCGGTCAAGGGCAAGACCGAAATGGACGCCCTGGTCGCCTACCTCCAGGTGCTTGGCACCGCGATCAAGAACAAGAGGTAAGCAACCATGGAATTCAGCCTGGATATCGGCCAGTTGCGCGGCCTCGGCACCCTGATCGTGGCAATCGCCTTCATCGGCCTGTCGCTGTGGGTGTTCAACCGCCGCCGTGACCGCGAATTCGCCGAAGCGAGCCTGCTGCCCTTCGCCGATGAACGCCTGCCCAACGCCGAACAAGAAAACGCCACGAGGAGTAATCGGCAATGACCACCTTCTGGAGTACGTATATCAGCGTACTGACCATCGGTAGCCTGATCGGCCTGACCTGGTTGCTGCTGTCCACCCGCAAGGGCGAGACACCCGGCAGCACGGACCAGACCATGGGTCACGCCTTCGATGGCATCGAGGAGTACGACAACCCGCTGCCGCGCTGGTGGTTCTGGCTGTTCGTCGGCACCCTGGTGTTCGCCGCCGGCTACCTGGTGCTCTACCCGGGCCTGGGCAACTGGAAAGGCCTCCTGCCCGGCTATGAAAATGGCTGGACCGGCGCCAACGAATGGCAGAAAGAGATGGAGCGCGCCGACGCCAAGTACGGGCCGATCTTCGCCAAGTTCGCCGCCATGCCGGTGGAAGAAGTGGCCAAGGACCCGCAAGCGCTGAAGATGGGCGGTCGTCTGTTCGCCTCCAACTGCTCGGTGTGTCACGGTTCCGACGCCAAGGGTTCCTACGGCTTCCCCAACCTGACCGACAAGGACTGGCGCTGGGGCGGCGAGCCGGAAACCATCAAGACCTCGATCATGCTCGGGCGTCATGGTGTGATGCCGGCCTGGTCGGAAGTCATCGGTGAGCAGGGCGTGGCCGACGTGGCCGCCTTCGTCCTGACCAGACTGGATGGCCGCAGCGTGCCGGAAGGCACCAAGGCTGACCCGGCCAATGGCGAGAAGATCTTCGCCGCCAACTGCGTGGCCTGCCACGGTGCAGAAGGCAAGGGTACTCCAGCGATGGGCGCACCTGACCTGACCCACCCGCAAGCCTTCATCTACGGCTCGAGCTTCGCCCAGTTGCAGCAGACCATCCGTTACGGCCGCCAGGGCCAGATGCCTGCCCAGCAGGACATCCAGGGCAACGACAAGGTCCACTTGCTGGCCGCGTACGTCTACAGCCTTTCGCAGGAAGGCGACAAGACTTCTGCACAGTAAGACTTCAATCCATCTGAGGATTGACTGAAACCGCCGCATCCGACCCGGATGCGGCGGTTTTTTTTGCTGCTGCGACAGAGTGTCGCACCCCTCCGGCGTACCGCCTTGCACCCCCTCCGAACGGGACTAAGCTTGTTGCCTCATGCGGCTTCAGGCGATGTCGGCCCTACACCCCTGTTGGGTAATCTCACTTCGCCACACCCGCGCAAAGGCCGATGGCTCTTTGCTTTCCCCTATTTTTCGCAGGGAGAAAGCGCGGATTGTCGGCAGGTTTCCAAGCCTTGTTGAGCGTGCAATCCACAATAAAAATGGTGCACATAAATAATTGATTATTGTGTACAATTTGCGCGGTAGTTGGGTCGGAAGGGCCGGAACAAAGGCCCGGGAGAGCCGTGGGACGGTACCCCTTGCGTTGCAATACCCACACTCCCTGTAGATACTTGCGCCGATTTCTCTACCTACAAAAACACCTAAAAACCGTGGAACCTTAGAATGAGCACAGCAATCAGTCCGACTGCTTATAACTATAAGGTCGTCCGCCAGTTCGCCATCATGACGGTGGTCTGGGGGATCCTTGGCATGGGCCTCGGTGTCTTCATCGCCTCGCAACTGGTCTGGCCGCACCTGAACCTTGACCTGCCGTGGACGAGCTTTGGACGCCTGCGCCCCCTGCACACCAACCTGGTGATCTTTGCCTTCGGTGGTTGTGCACTGTTCGCCACTTCCTACTATGTCGTGCAGCGAACCTGCCAGACCCGACTGATCTCCGACAGCATGGCGGCCTTCACCTTCTGGGGTTGGCAAGCGGTCATCGTCGGTGCGCTGATCACCCTGCCCATGGGCTACACCACCACCAAGGAATACGCCGAGCTGGAATGGCCCCTCGCCATTTTGCTGGCCATCGTCTGGGTGACCTACGCGGTTGTATTCTTCGGCACCATCGTAAAGCGCAAGACCAAGCACATCTATGTCGGCAACTGGTTCTACGGTGCCTTCATCCTGGTCACCGCGATGCTGCACATCGTCAACCACATCTCGCTGCCGGTGAGCTTCTTCAAGTCGTACTCGGCCTATGCCGGCGCCACCGACGCGATGATCCAGTGGTGGTACGGGCACAACGCCGTGGGCTTCTTCCTGACCACCGGCTTCCTCGGCATGATGTACTACTTCGTACCGAAGCAGGCCGAGCGTCCGATCTACTCCTACCGCCTGTCCATCGTGCACTTCTGGGCGCTGATCACCCTGTACATCTGGGCAGGTCCGCACCACCTGCACTACACCGCCCTGCCGGACTGGGCCCAGTCCCTCGGCATGGTGATGTCGATCATCCTCCTGGCCCCGAGCTGGGGCGGCATGATCAACGGCATGATGACCCTCTCCGGCGCCTGGCATAAGCTGCGCACCGACCCGATTCTGCGCTTCCTCGTGGTGTCCCTGGCGTTCTACGGCATGTCGACCTTCGAAGGCCCGATGATGGCGATCAAGACCGTCAACTCGCTGTCCCACTACACCGACTGGACCATCGGCCACGTGCACGCCGGCGCCCTCGGCTGGGTCGCGATGATCTCCATCGGCGCCGTGTACCACATGATTCCGAAACTCTACGGTCGCGCGCAGATGCACAGCGTCGGCCTGATCAACGCGCACTTCTGGCTCGCCACCATCGGCACCGTGCTCTACATCGCCTCGATGTGGGTCAACGGCATCACCCAGGGCCTGATGTGGCGTGCGATCAACGATGACGGCACCCTCACCTACTCCTTCGTCGAAGCGCTGCAAGCCAGCCATCCGGGCTACATCGTCCGCGCCCTGGGCGGTGCGTTCTTCGCCTCGGGCATGCTGCTGATGGCCTGGAACGTCCTGCGCACCGTGCGCGAGTCGAAACCGGCCGAAGCGGCAGCCGCCGAACAGATCGTCGTCGTGGGAGCGCACTGATGAAGCACGAAGTAGTCGAGAAGAATATTGGCCTGCTGGCCTTCTTCATGGTCATCGCCGTGAGCATCGGCGGCCTGACCCAGATCGTTCCGCTGTTCTTCCAGGACGTCACCAACAAGCCGGTCGAGGGCATGAAGCCGCGTACCGCGCTGGAGCTGGAAGGCCGCGACGTGTACATCCGCGAAGGCTGCGTCGGCTGCCACTCACAGATGATCCGTCCGTTCCGCGCCGAGACCGAGCGTTACGGCCACTACTCGGTGGCCGGTGAAAGCGTCTGGGACCACCCGTTCCTCTGGGGTTCCAAGCGTACCGGTCCGGACCTGGCGCGGGTCGGCGGTCGTTACTCCGATGACTGGCACCGTGCGCACCTGTACAACCCGCGCAACGTGGTGCCCGAGTCGAAGATGCCGGCCTATCCATGGCTGGTGGAAAACAAGCTCGACGGCAAGGACACCGCGAAGAAGATGGAAGTCCTGCGCACCCTCGGCACCCCGTACACCGACGCCGACATTGCCGGCGCCCGTGACGCGGTCAAGGGCAAGACGGAAATGGACGCCCTGGTCGCGTACCTCCAGGGTCTTGGCACCATCATCAAAAGCAAACGGTGACTGCGATGGATATCGGGATGATTCGTGGCCTGGGCACCGTCGTGGTGATGGTGGCCTTCGTGGGCCTGGCGTTGTGGGTGTTCAGTTCTCGGCGCAAGTCCGAGTTCGACGAAGCGACCATGCTGCCCTTCGCGGATGATCCCGAGGCCAGCAAGCACGTCGAGCAAGCGCAAGAGAAAGCGTCTAGGAGTAACAACGAATGACTACCTTCTGGAGTCTGTACGTCACCGTTCTGAGTCTGGGCACCATCTTTGCCCTGACCTGGCTGCTGCTCTCCACCCGCAAGGGCCAGCGCAGCGAAACCACCGAGGAAACCGTCGGCCATTCCTTCGACGGCATCGAGGAATACGACAACCCGCTGCCGAAGTGGTGGTTCATGCTGTTCGTCGGCACCATCATCTTCGCCCTGGGTTACCTGGCGCTGTACCCGGGCCTGGGCAACTGGAAAGGCATCCTGCCGGGCTACCAGTACCTGGATACCGAGAAGCAAGTGCAGTTCGCCAACGGCCAGGCCGGCTGGACCGGCGTGCACGAGTGGGAAAAGGAAATGGCCCGGGCTGATGCCAGGTTCGGTCCGATCTTCGCCAAATTCGCGGCCATGCCAATCGAAGAAGTGGCGAAGGACCCGCAAGCGCTGAAGATGGGTGGCCGCCTGTTCGCTTCGAACTGCTCGGTCTGCCACGGCTCCGACGCCAAGGGTTCCTACGGCTTCCCCAACCTCACCGACAACGACTGGCGCTGGGGCGGCGAGCCGGAAACCATCAAGCAGACCATCATGGCCGGCCGTCACGGCGTGATGCCGGCCTGGGCCGAAGTGATCGGCGAGCAGGGCGTGGCGGATGTCGCCGCGTTCGTGCTGACCAACCTCGATGGCCGCACCCTGCCGGAAGGCACCAAGGCCGACCCGGCGGCCGGGCAGAAGATCTTCGCGGCCAACTGCGTGGCTTGCCATGGTCCGCAGGGCAAAGGCACGCCGGCCATGGGCGCGCCTGACCTGACCCACCCGCAGGCGTTCATCTACGGTTCCAGCTTCGCCCAGCTGCAGCAGACCATCCGTTACGGCCGTCAGGGCCAGATGCCGGCGCAGCAGGAAATCCAGGGCAACGACAAGGTCCACCTGCTGGCGGCCTATGTCTACAGCCTGTCGCACAAGGATGAGAAGCCGGCCGAGGCGCAGTAAGGCCCGGCGGTAGACAAGGCCCCGTCAGTGCAGGCTGGTGGGGCCTTTTTTCTTGGCGGGTGGATGCAGTGGTGTTCTTCAGGGCCCTATCGCTGGCAAGCCAGCTCCCACAGGGTGGTGCGACGCGGTCACTGTGGGAGCTGGCTTGCCAGCGATGAGGCCCGAAAGAACACCCTCAATTGACCTGCATCAATTGACATCGCCAATACACCATTGCCCGCCCCAAACCAACGCGACCTAAGGTCGCACCCGCGCCCCGGGGCCCCTGCACAGGCGTATGATGCGGGCCAGAGCAGCAACACTTCTGACTGCGGTTGGCATGCACTGGCCGCGGCATTTTTCCACTGCCGTGGGACTGTAAACGATGAGCAAACAGATTCCTGTACAAGACATCACCCCACCCGCCAAGAATAAAAAAGACACTGGCGTCGACCTCTACGCCGCCCGGGAAAAAATCTACACCCGGGCCTTCACCGGTATCTTCCGCAACCTGCGCATGGCCGGTGGCGCCCTGCTCTTCCTTCTCTATTTCGGCACCGTCTGGCTCAACTGGGGCGGGCACCAGGCCGTCTGGTGGAACCTGCCGGAGCGCAAGTTCTACATTTTCGGCGCAACCATCTGGCCGCAGGACTTCATCCTCCTCTCCGGCATCCTGATCGTCGCCGCCTTCGGCCTGTTCTTCATCACCACCTTCGCCGGACGCATCTGGTGCGGCTACACCTGCCCGCAGAGCGTGTGGACCTGGATCTTCATGTGGTGCGAAAAGGTCACCGAAGGCGACCGCAACCAGCGCATGAAACTCGACAAGGCGCCGATGAGCGCCAACAAGCTGGTGCGCAAGTCGGCCAAGCACAGCCTGTGGCTGCTGATCGGCTTCGTCACCGGGATCACCTTCGTCGGCTACTTCGCGCCGATCCGCGAGCTGCTGGTGGACTTCTTCACCGGCGAAGCGGATGGCTGGTCGTACTTCTGGGTCGGTTTCTTCACCCTCGCCACCTACGGCAACGCCGGCTGGCTGCGCGAACAGGTGTGCATCTACATGTGCCCGTACGCGCGCTTCCAGAGCGTGATGTTCGACAAGGACACCCTGATCGTCTCGTACGACCCGCGCCGCGGCGAGACCCGTGGCCCGCGTAAAAAGGACGCGGACTACAAGGCCCAGGGCCTCGGCGACTGCATTGACTGCACCATGTGCGTCCAGGTCTGCCCGACCGGCATCGACATCCGTGACGGCCTGCAGGTCGAATGCATCGGCTGCGCCGCCTGCATCGACGCCTGCGACAACATCATGGACAAGATGAACTACCCGCGCGGGCTGATCAGCTACACCACCGAGCACAACCTGTCCGGGCAGAAGACCCACATGATCCGGCCGCGCCTGATCGGCTACCTGGTGGTGCTGCTGACCATGATCGGCCTGCTCGCCACCGCCTTCTTCATGCGCCCGCTGGTCGGTTTCGACGTCAGCAAGGACCGCGTGCTGTACCGCGAGAACGCCCAGGGCTGGATCGAGAACGTCTACAGCCTGAAGGTCATGAACAAGGACCAGCACGACCACGTCTACGTCCTCGAAGCCAAGGGCCTGCCGAACCTGCGTCTCGATGGCGCCAGGGAAATCCGTGTCGCGGCCGGCGATATCGTCAGCCTGCCGGTGCAGTTGTCGGTCTCCCCCGAGCAGTTGCCGTCGACCACCAACGAAGTCATCTTCGTGCTTCGTGACGCTGACGACAGCGGTTCCGAAGTCGAAGCCAAGAGCCGGTTCATCGGCCCGCAAATCCGTTAAGAGAGCACGCCAATGCCTGCAACGCCCACCGTTCACAGCGTCTGGTACAAGAACCTCTGGCCCTGGATCATCATCGGCATCCTCGCCACCTCGGTGACCCTGAGCCTGACCATGGTCAGCATCGCGGTGAACAACCCGGACAACCTGGTCAACGACAACTACTACGAGGCGGGCAAGGGCATCAACCGCTCGCTGGACCGCGAGCTGCTGGGGCAGACCCTGAAGCTCAAGGCCGATGTGCACCTGGACGAGGTCACTGGTGAAGTGGAACTGCGCCTGAGCGGCGACAGCCAGCCGCAGACCCTGGAGCTGAACCTGATCTCGCCGACCCAGCCGGAGAAGGACCGCAAGGTGGCGCTGACCCTGAGCGGCGAGCCGGGGCGCTACCTGGGGCAACTGGAAGACAAGGTCGAAGGCCGGCGCTTCGTCGAACTGCTGGGCGCCGAGAAGGGGCAGACCTGGCGGTTGTTCGAGGAAGAGGATGTGGCCCATGGGGTGACCCTGGTGCTGGGTGATGAAGAGCTGAAGGGAGCCGAGCATCTGGACAAGTGAAATTGTGCTGTTGCTAATGGCCTCATCGCTGGCAAGCCAGCTCCCACAGGTTTTGTGTACACCGCGAACCCTCTGGGAGCTGGCTTACACAGGTTTTGTGCACGCCACGAACCCTGTGGGAGCTGGCTTGCCAGCGATTGGGGTCACCACCGAAAGACCTGCGATAAGACAGTCATGACGACCCTCACGCCTTGCTACCACTGCGCCCTGCCCGTCCCTGCCGACAGCCACTTCACCGCCGTCGTCCTCGGCGAGCCCCGGCCATTCTGCTGCCCCGGCTGCCAGGCCGTGGCCGAGGCCATCGTCGCCGGCAAGCTGGAGAGCTACTACCAGCACCGCAGCGAAGCCAGCGCCAACCCCGACGCCCTACCCCGCCAGCTCAGCGACGAACTGGCCCTGTACGACCGCGCCGACGTCCAGCAACCCTTCGTCCGCCATGAAGGCGAACTGGCGGAAACCACCCTGCTCATCGAAGGCATCAGTTGCGCCGCCTGCGGCTGGCTGATCGAGAAACACCTGCGCAGCCTGCCCGGCGTCGCCGAGGCCCGCCTGAACCTGTCCAACCACCGCCTGCTGGTGAACTGGGCCGACAGCCAGTTGCCCCTGTCCAAGCTGCTCGCCGAACTGCGCCAGATCGGCTACGCCGCCCACCCCTACCAGGCCGACCGCGCCGCCGAGCAACTGGCCAGCGAAAACCGCACCGCCCTGCGCCAGCTCGGCGTCGCCGGCCTGCTGTGGTTCCAGGCGATGATGGCGACCATGGCCACCTGGCCCGAATTCAATATCGACCTCAGCCCGGAGATGCACACCATCCTGCGCTGGGTGGCGATGTTCCTGACCACGCCCATCGTGTTCTACAGCTGCGCACCGTTCTTCCGTGGCGCCGCCCGCGACCTGCGCACCCGCCACCTGACCATGGATGTCTCGGTGTCCCTGGCCATCGGCCTGGCCTATGTCGCCGGGATCTGGACCGCCATCACCGGCAGCGGCGAGCTGTATTTCGATGCGGTGGGCATGTTCGCCCTGTTCCTCCTGGCCGGCCGCTACCTGGAACGCCGCGCCCGCGAGCGCACCGCCGCCGCCACCGCACAACTGGTCAACCTGCTGCCGGCCTCGTGCCTGCGCCTGGATGCCACCGGCAACAGCGAGCGCATCCTACTGCGCGAACTGCAGATCGGTGACCGCGTGCAGGTCCAGCCCGGCGCGGTGATGCCGGCGGACGGGCGCATCGTCGACGGCCAGTCGAGCATCGACGAGTCCCTGCTCACCGGCGAATACCTGCCCCATCCGCGGCAGACCGGTGACAGCGTCACCGCCGGCACCCTCAATGTGGAAAGCGTGCTGACCGTCGAAGTCCAGGCCCTCGGCCATGACACCCGACTGTCCGCCATCGTCCGCCTGCTGGAGCGGGCGCAGTCGGAGAAACCGCGCCTGGCCGAGATCGCCGACCGCGCCTCGCAATGGTTCCTGCTGTTCAGCCTGGTCGCCGCCCTCGGCATCGGCCTGCTGTGGTGGCAGATCGACGCTGAGCGGGCCTTCTGGATCGTCCTGGCGATGCTGGTGGCGACCTGCCCGTGCGCCCTGTCCCTCGCCACCCCGACCGCCCTGACTGCCGCCACCGGTACCCTGCACAGCCTCGGCCTGCTGCTCACTCGCGGCCATGTGCTGGAAGGCCTGAACCAGATTGACACAGTGATCTTCGACAAGACCGGCACCCTCACCGAAGGCCGCCTCACCCTGCGGGCGATTCGTCCGCTGGCCGGGCTGGATGCCGATCACTGCCTGCGCCTTGCCGCGGCCCTGGAAAACCGCTCCGAACACCCGATCGCCCGCGCCTTTGGCCGTACCGTGGCGGTGGCCGAAGCGGTCCAAAGCACGCCGGGGCTGGGCCTTGAAGGCCAGGTGGAAGAGCGCTTGCTGCGCATCGGCCAACCGGCCTTCGCTTGTGAATTGAGCGCTGCCGCAGTCCCGCCCATGCCCGACGAGCCCGGCCAATGGCTGTTGCTCGCCGACCGACAAGGCCCGCTGGCCTGGTTCGTCCTCGACGACCGCCTGCGCCACGACGCCGCCGACCTGCTCGACGCCTGCCGCGCCCGGGGCTGGCGGACCCTGCTGCTGTCCGGCGACAGTTCGCCGATGGTCGCCAGCGTCGCCGCCGAACTGAAGATCGACCAGGCCATCGGCGGCCTGCGCCCCGACGACAAGCTGCAACGCCTGAAAGCCCTGCAGGCCGAAGGCCGCAAGGTGCTGATGCTGGGTGACGGGGTCAACGACGTGCCGGTGCTGGCAGCAGCGGATATCAGCATCGCCATGGGCTCGGCCACCGACCTGGCCAAGACCAGCGCAGACGCTGTGCTCCTGTCCAACCGCCTCGACAGCCTGGTGCAGGCCTTCGTCCTGGCCCGGCGCACGCGGCGGATCATCATCGAGAATCTGTGCTGGGCCGCGCTCTACAATGGCCTTATGCTGCCCTTTGCCGCCCTTGGCTGGATTACCCCGGTGTGGGCGGCGATCGGCATGTCGGTCAGTTCGCTGATCGTGGTGCTCAATGCCCTGCGCCTGACCCGGCTGCGCGGCGCCGTGGCGGCGCAACCCGCACCCGCCGCGCCCCATGCCGCGACCGCCTGAGGAACTGCCATGCCCGCGCTCTATGTAATGATTCCCGCCGCCCTGGTCCTGGTCGGCATCGCCGTGTACATCTTCTTCTGGGCGGTGGACAGCGGCCAGTACGAGGACCTCGACGGCCCGGCCCACAGCATCCTGTTCGATGACCAGGACCCGAAGCACCAGGCTGCGGTGAAAGGCGAGGAAAGCGCCGAAGACGACCAGCCAGAGCCGCCTGCCCGTGGTTGAACTGCTGCCCCTGCTCAGTTCTGCCCTGATCCTCGGCCTGCTCGGCGGCGGCCATTGCCTGGGCATGTGCGGCGGCCTGATGGGCGCCCTGACCCTGGCCATCCCGCCTGAACAGCGTGGCCGCCGCCTGCGCCTGCTGATCGCCTACAACCTTGGCCGGGTGCTCAGCTATGCCAGCGCCGGTTTGCTGCTGGGTCTTGCCGGCTGGGCCCTGGCCGGCAGCCCGCTGGCCACGGCCATGCGCGTGGTCGCGGCGCTGCTGCTGATCACCATGGGCCTGTACCTGGCCGGCTGGTGGAGCGGCCTGACCCGCGTGGAAAAACTCGGGCGCGGCCTGTGGCGGCATATCCAGCCGGTGGCAACGCGCCTGCTGCCGGTCTCCAGCCTGCCCCGCGCCCTGCTGCTCGGTGCGCTCTGGGGCTGGCTGCCCTGCGGCCTGGTCTACAGCACCCTGCTCTGGGCGGCGAGCCAGGGCAGCGCGATCAACAGCGCCCTGTTGATGCTGGCCTTCGGCATCGGCACCTGGCCGATCCTGCTGGCCACGGGCCTGGCCGCCGAGCGCAGCAACGCCCTGTTGCGCAAGCGCGGGGTGCGGGTGGCCGGGGGGCTGCTGGTGATCCTGTTCGGCCTGTGGACCCTGCCCGGGCCGCACCAGCACTGGCTCATGGGCCACTGACGGCGGGCTTGATACAAATCAACACCCATGTACGTGTCGCTCCCTAGACTCCGGACACTGCCGTAATTCCTGGGACTGCCACCATGTACGACGCCCTCCAATGGGACTCTGACCTGATCCGCCGCTACGATCTGGCCGGCCCGCGCTACACCTCCTACCCGACCGCGGTGCAACTGCACAGCGAGATCGGCTCCTTCGACCTCCTCCACGCCCTGCGTGACAGCCGCCGCACGGCGCGTCCGCTGTCCCTCTATGTGCATGTGCCGTTCTGCGCCAACATCTGCTACTACTGCGCCTGCAACAAGGTCATCACCAAGGACCGCGCCCGCGCCCAGCCCTACCTGCAACGCCTGGAACAGGAAATCCAGCTGATCGCCTGCCATCTCGACCCGGGGCAGACGGTCGAGCAGTTGCACTTCGGCGGCGGCACCCCGACCTTTCTCAGTCACGTCGAACTGCGCGAGCTGATGGCCCACCTGCGCCAGCACTTCAACCTGCTGGATGACGACTCCGGCGACTACGGCATCGAGATCGACCCGCGCGAGGCCGACTGGTCGACCATGGGCCTGCTCCGCGAGCTGGGCTTCAACCGCGTCAGCCTCGGCGTGCAGGACCTCGATCCGGCCGTGCAGCGGGCGATCAACCGCCTGCAGACCCTGGAGCAGACCCGCGCCATCATCGAAGCGGCGCGCACCCTGCAATTCCGCTCGATCAACCTCGACCTGATCTACGGTCTGCCCAAGCAGACCCCGGAAGGCTTCGCCCGCACCGTCGAGGAAGTGATCAAGCTGCAACCGGACCGCCTCTCGGTATTCAACTACGCGCACCTGCCGGAGCGCTTCATGCCCCAGCGGCGCATCGACAGCGCCGACCTGCCGGCGCCGGCGGCCAAGCTGGAAATGCTCCATCGCACCATCGAGCAACTGACCAACGCCGGCTACCGCTACATCGGCATGGACCACTTCGCCCTGCCCGACGACGAGCTGGCCATCGCCCAGGAAGAAGGCACCCTGCAACGCAACTTCCAGGGCTACACCACCCACGGCCACTGCGACCTGATCGGCCTGGGCGTGTCGTCCATCAGCCAGATCGGCGACCTGTACTGCCAGAACAGCAGCGACCTGGCCGACTACCAGAACGCCCTCGACGCCGCGCAACTGGCGACCCGTCGCGGCCTGATCTGCAATCAGGACGACCGTGTGCGCCGAGCCGTGATCCAGGACCTGATCTGTCATTTCGAGCTGGATTTCGAGCGTATCGAACGAGCCTTCACCCTGGACTTTCGTGGCTACTTCAAGGACCTGTGGCCCGCATTGGAAGGAATGGCCAAGGACGGCCTGATCGAGCTGCGCAGCGATGGCATCAGCGTACTGCCGGCCGGGCGCCTGCTGGTGCGCTCGGTGTGCATGGTGTTTGACGCCTATCTGGACCTGACCAATCGCCAGCGTTTCTCGCGGGTGATCTAGGCTAGCAGCTTCATCGCCTTGCCCACCTGGTCCGGTGTCAGATCGGCCTGACTCATGGCCCGGACCAGTCCGAAGTTGACGGTGTTCAACGACGCGGACAAGGCGCTGACCCGGGCCTGCAGGGCCGCGGTCTTTTTCTGCATTTGTACCGGATCGAGGGATCGATCCCGCATCAACGCCTGGAGCTGGCGGTTGGCCTCGGCCAGTTCCTTTTGCAGTTTGCGAATCATCTTGAGCAACTGACGAACGGACTCGGGCAGCCCGCTTTCGTCGATATCGGCGTCGCCCGATTGTTTGCTGGCGACTTCCAGGCCCTTGAGGGACAGATCGACCTTGATTCCCTCGGACGGCACTGCACCGCTCTGCCGGGCGTCTTCAGCCTGATTGGCGCGGTTTTCCGCCTGATTGGCGAGGATCGCCTGGCGAGTGTTCTTGATATCGACGGTCAGCATGGCGAGGCCTGCCTGAGGTAAAGATCCATGAGGTTTTATCGGCAACAAACCCGCGAACTTGAGCGGAGCGCGCACCAGAACAGAGCAAGCTGGCCTACAGTAGCCCGGCTGGGTTACCCTTGCGTTCTATGTGTGCTTTCCCACAAGGATCGATGAAATGTCTGAGCCAGTTAAACTGCGTCCTCACAACCAGGCTCATTGCAAG
Organism: Pseudomonas sp. P2S-1; assembly: GCF_057197725.1. Classification (NCBI taxonomy): domain Bacteria; kingdom Pseudomonadati; phylum Pseudomonadota; class Gammaproteobacteria; order Pseudomonadales; family Pseudomonadaceae; genus Pseudomonas; species Pseudomonas sp. P2S-1. The sequence goes on along the minus strand of NZ_CM170068.1, from coordinate 6,512,402 downwards.
GATTGCAGTCTCGCGCCCCTGTGCCTGCCCCTGTCGCTGAACCTGGAAGACATGGACGCACTGGATGAAATCGTCAAACGCGGGCGACCCCTGAAGAAAGGCGAGTTTCTGTTCCGGCAGGGTGACAACTTCGGCTCTGTCTACGCGGTGCGCTCCGGCGCCCTGAAAACCTTCAGCCTCAGCGATGGCGGCGAAGAGCAGATCACCGGCTTCCACCTGCCCAGCGAGCTGGTCGGGTTGTCCGGCATGGACACCGAGGCCTACCCGGTCTCCGCCCAGGCCCAGGAAACCACCTCGGTCTGCGAGATTCCCTTCGAGCGCCTGGACGAACTGTCGGTGCAACTGCCGCAACTGCGCCGCCAGTTGATGCGAGTGATGAGCCGGGAGATTCGCGACGACCAGCAGATGATGCTGCTGCTCTCGAAGAAAACCGCCGACGAACGGATCGCCACCTTCCTGGTCAACCTCTCCGCACGTTTCCGTGCCCGGGGGTACTCGGCCAACCAGTTCCGCCTGAGCATGTCGCGCAACGAGATCGGCAACTACCTGGGCCTCGCGGTGGAAACCGTGTCCCGGGTGTTCACCCGCTTCCAGCAGAACGGTTTGATCGAAGCCGAAGGCAAGGAAGTGCGGATCCTCGACCCGATCCAGCTGTGTGCGCTGGCCGGTGGTGCACTGGAAGCCTGACCCTCGCGACAAACGGGTATACTGACGGGCGTTTTGCCCATCAGGATACCCGCTCCATGCCCAGCGAAAGCTTTGACCTCAAATCCCTCATCCGCCCGGTCGTGGACTTCCCCAAGCCCGGCGTGATCTTCCGTGACATCACCCCGCTGTTCCAGTCGCCGCGCGGGCTGCGTCATGTCATGGACCAATTCATCGAGCGCTATGTCGAAGCCGATTTCAGCCATATCGGCGCGATGGATGCCCGCGGCTTCCTGATCGGCTCGATCATTGCCCATGAGCTGAACAAGCCGCTGATCCTGTTCCGCAAGCAGGGCAAGCTGCCGGCCGACGTGATCAGCCAGGGGTACCAGACCGAGTACGGCGAGGCGTTTCTGGAAGTGCATGCGGACAGTCTGTGCGAAGGGGATCAGGTGCTGATCTTCGACGACCTGATCGCCACCGGCGGGACCTTGCTGGCCGCGGCGAGCCTGGTGCGGCGCATGGGCGCGGCGGTGTATGAAGCGGCGGCGATCATCGACCTGCCGGAGCTGGGTGGCTCGCAGAAGCTGCGGGATGCGCAGGTGGAGACGTTCTGCCTGACCGAGTTTTCGCTTAGCGAATACTGATTGGCTTCAGGGCCTCATCGCTGGCAAGCCAGCTCCCACAGGTTCACTGCAAGGCTCTGGCCTGAGGTGATCCCTGTGGGAGCTGGCTTGCCAGCGATAGGGCCCTGAAGAGCAACACAAGACTCAGAGAGAGATTGGTTTACGCCCGGCAAACGAGTGAGCCAAAGTCCCACCATCCACCAACTCCAGCTCCCCACCCAGCGGCACCCCATGGGCAATCCGCGACGCCACCAGCCCCTTGTCCGCCAGCAACTGCGCGATGTAATGCGCCGTCGCCTCGCCTTCCACCGTCGGATTGGTCGCCAGGATCACCTCGGCAAAGGTCCCCTGCTCCTCGATCCGCGCCATCAGTTGCGGAATCCCGATCGCCTCAGGCCCCAGGCCATCCAGCGGCGACAGATGCCCCTTGAGCACGAAATAACGCCCGCGATAGCCGGTCTGCTCCACCGCATACACGTCCATCGGCCCTTCCACCACGCACAGCAGCGTGTCGTCACGGCGTGGATCGGCGCATTGCGGGCACAGCTCCTGCTCGGTCAGGGTGCGGCACTGGCGGCAATGCCCGACCCCTTCCATGGCCTTGGTCAACGCCTCGGCCAGGCGCGTGCCGCCGCTGCGGTCGCGCTCCAGCAGTTGCAAGGCCATGCGCTGGGCGGTTTTCTGACCCACGCCCGGCAAGGTGCGCAGGGCGTCGATCAACTGGCGAATCAGGGGACTGAAGCTCATGGTAAAAGGCCCGGCAAATCATCGAATGGGAGAAACGACGATGGGAGCGACAGCCTCGCGGCCGTGCTCCCACCGTGGGTACAACGGATACTGTCTTAGAAAGGCATCTTGAAGCCAGGCGGCAACTGCATGCCAGCGGTCATGCCGCCCATCTTTTCCTGGCTGCTCTGCTCGACCTTGCGCACGGCGTCGTTGACGGCAGCGGCGATCAGGTCTTCCAGCACTTCCTTGTCTTCCTGCATCAGGCTGTCGTCCAGGCTGATGCGCTTGACGTCATGACGGCCGGTCATCACCACGCTGACCAGACCGGCGCCGGATTGACCGGTCACTTCGGCGTTGGCCAGTTCTTCCTGCATCTTGGCCATCTTTTCCTGCATCTGCTGCGCCTGCTTCATCAGGCCGGCCATGCCACCTTTCATCATGAGAATCACCTCGGTAGTTGTCTGACGCACCACGCGCGAAGCGCGGCGCTGGATATAGGGTTATGCGCCTTGGGTCACCACGGCGTCGACAGGTTCAATAGTATCGTGGCGCACGCTGGCACCGAACTTCTGGATCATCTGCTGGATGAACGGGTCGTTGTCGATCGACTCCTCGGCCTCGCGCTGGCGGTTGGCCCGCTTGCGCGCCGCAGCCTGGGCCGGGGTTTCCTGCTCGGGACGGATCAGCTCGATGCTCAGGTTCAGGGTGCGGCCCAGGTGCTGGTTCAGCGCCTCGTTCAGGCGGCGCTGCTGGGTGGCGTTGAACAGGGCACTGTGGTTCGGGTCCAGGTGCAGCAGCCAGTTGTCGCCTTCGGCGCTGATCAGCGTGCAGTTGGCCGCGATGCTCCCGGTCATGCCGGAAATCGGCAGGTGCGGGAACAGCTCCAGCCATTGCAGGGCCAGGCCGGTGGCCGGCTGTGCGGCCGGCTCGGGCTCAGGTTCGGCAACCGGCTCGTCGCTGAGTTCGGCGGCGTGCTCGGTGGCCAGCTCGTCCAGGTAGCTGTAGCCCGCCGGGTCGGCTTCGCCCATGTAGTAATCGTCGTCCGGCGGCGGTTCGTCGTCACGGTCCATGCCGGCCGGGGCGTAGGCCTGGTCGTCGTGGGGCGGTTCTTCACGCGGGGCGGCAGGCGGCGCGGCGGCGACAGGGGCCGGGGCGGGCTCGGGCTCTGGGGTAGCGACAGGCGCGGGAATCGGGTCTTCCCAGGGCAGGTCGGTGACTTCCTCGATTTCCGGCTCTGGCTCAGGCTCAGCTGCGACAACGGGCTCGGGTTCCGGCTCGGGCTCAGGTTGCGGCGCAGGCTCAGGCTCAGGCTCGGGCACCGCCTCGACAACCGGCACGGGAGCTGGTGCTGCGACGGGCTCCGGGGCGGGTGCGGCGATCGCCGCCGGGGCCACCGGTGCCGGGGAATCAGTCGTGGCCTGGCTGATCCCCACTGGCTTTAGCGTCGTGCCCGGGGCATCGCCGCTGTCGGCCGGACGGAAGGCCAGCATGCGCAGCAACACCATCTCGAAGCCGCCCCGCGGGTCCGGCGCCAGGGGCAGGTCGCGGCGACCGATCAGGCCCATCTGGTAGTAGAACTGCACATCCTCGGCCGGCAATGCCTGGGCCAGGGCCAGCACGTTCTCGCGATCGCCCTGGCCGTTGTCCACCGCCTCCGGCAGCGCCTGGGCGATGGCCACGCGGTGCAGCACGTTGAGCATTTCCGACAGCACGCCATTCCAGTCCGGCCCCTGCTCGGCCAGATGGCGCACGGCCTCCAGCAGCGCCCGGGCATCGCCTTCCAGCAGGGCCTGGAGCACGCCGTAGACCTGGCCATGGTCGAGGGTACCGAGCATGGCCCGCACATCGGCGGCCAGGACCTTGCCCTCACCGAAGGCGATGGCCTGGTCGGTCAGGCTCATGGCGTCGCGCATCGAGCCGTCGGCGGCGCGGCCCAGCAGCCACAGGGCGTCGTCCTCGAACGGCACGTTCTCCACGCCGAGCACATGGCTCAGGTGCTCGACCACGCGCTCGGGGGTCATGTTCTTCAGGGAGAACTGCAGGCAGCGGGACAGGATGGTTGCCGGCAGTTTCTGCGGATCGGTGGTCGCCAGGATGAATTTGACGTAGGGCGGCGGCTCTTCCAGGGTCTTCAGCAGGGCGTTGAAGGAATGGCTGGACAGCATGTGCACTTCGTCGATCAGGTAGACCTTGAAGCGCCCGCGGCTTGGTGCGTACTGCACGTTATCCAGCAGTTCGCGGGTGTCTTCGACCTTGGTCCGGCTCGCGGCGTCGATCTCGATCAGGTCGACGAAGCGGCCCTCGTCGATCTCCCGGCACACCGAGCAGGTGCCGCAGGGGGTCGAAGTGATGCCGGTTTCGCAGTTCACGCACTTGGCGATGATCCGCGCGATGGTGGTCTTGCCGACCCCGCGGGTCCCGGTGAACAGATAGGCGTGGTGCAGGCGCTGGTTGTCCAGCGCGTTGATCAGGGCCTTGAGCACATGGGTCTGGCCGACCATTTCGCGGAACGAGCGCGGACGCCATTTACGTGCAAGGACCTGATAACTCATGAAAAACGTCGCAACCTGAACGAGCGGGGAGAGACCGCTAATGCTAGCGGAGCGGGGGCAAAATTGCATCCTGCCATTCAGGGGCCGGATCTGCGACCGCTGACCCTGTGGGAGCTGGCTTGCCAGCGATTGCGATGGTGAATTCACTACAGCAATCGCTGGCAAGCCAGCTCCCACAGGGTTCGCGGTGCTCTTCAGAGAAGGTATGCCGCCAGGAACAGCCCACAGCCAAACACCGCGTGCGTCACCAGACTCCGCCCCCGGTTCCGCCAGGGCGTCGGTGTTTTACTGGCAAAGAACCCCGCCCCCATGGCCGGCTGCATCACGCACCAAGGCGCCAGCACGGTCACCACACCAAAGACCAAGGCGGGAACCAGCGTCGGCTCGCGCAACCACCCTTCCCCCGCCAGCCCCACCAACCCGGCCGCGAACACCAGCCCGATGGCGTAATGCAGCACCCAGCCCCACACCCGCTCATTGGCGATCGGGTCACTTTTGGCGATCCCCTGATGATGCACACGTACCTTCAGCAGATGCCCGGCCCAGCGCCCGAGCATCGCGTAGTTCAAGGTCACGACCCCAAGCCGCTTGAGCAACAGCGTCCACAGGTCCATGAGCAGCGTCGCGCCCACTCCGATCAACACAATGGAAAACATGGCAAAAACCCTCGGCACGTTGACGAAATCGAAACATGCCGCGCAGGATAGAAGTTGAAGTCAACTTCAAGTCAAGGGTCAGCCCATGGACATTGCCGATGTCGCCAAACGCACCGGAGTACCGGCTTCGACGCTGCGTTACTACCAGAAGATAGGTTTGCTCCAGTCCCTCGCCGGGCATGGCCAGCGCCGCCAGTTCGCGGCGGATGTGGAGGACCGTCTGGCATTGATCGCGCTGGGCCAGGCGGCGGGGTTTTCCCTGGATGAGGTCGGGGCGATGCTGGTGGATCTGCAGGTGGATCGGCAGATGCTGGTGGCCCGGGCGGAGGAGATCGATATGCAGGTGAAGCGGCTGCAGGCGATGAGCAAGGGGTTGCGGCATGCGGCGCAGTGTCCGGAGAAGGATCACCTGGCGTGTCCGACGTTTCGGCGGTTGATGAAGGTGTCGTTGCTCAAGCGCTGAACCGAACCTGTCAAACCAAGTCGAAACGGCAGACTCGACTTTGGATGGACCCAACCAATGCCTACCCGTTTTGCCGCTCTACTCCTGCCCCTGCTCCTGACCGCCTGCACCCACTACCGCTACATCGACCCCCAGACCCCGGAAGGGCTTGAATGCCTGCGTAAGCTCGACGCCAAGGTCAGCGCCTGCGAAGCCAAGGTCAAGGCCCAGCAGGACAACTTTGACGGCCTCCACGAGTTCCAGGTCAGGAACAACCAGCAGTGCGAGCACTTCAACAGCAACAACACGCCTAACGCCTGTGTGCCTGCGCCGCCGCCAACCACGGTGGCGAACTATTGTCGCAGTGGGTATGACGACAAATATGTCGCCTGCGGTGGCAGGATCGAGGAGATCAAGGATTAGCGCCTCCAAGTACTGCTAATGGCCTCATCGCTGGCAAGCCAGCCCAGATAGAACACAACTCTGTGATTTTGCGGGGACCTTGTGGGAGCGAGCTTGCTCGCGAACGGCGGCGAAGCCGTCGTAAAACCTGAGTCCGGGCCTTACCTGACACACTGAAGTGGATGGGTTTACGGCCCTGCGCGACGGTTCGGCGCTCCGACAAGCCCGCTCCCCCAGCGATTGCGGCGAAACTCAATAACTGTTCTCTGCGCGACAGTGCAGCCTGGAAGGTTTAGCGGACTCTCATGGCTTTCCTTTAGAGTCACGTAAAGCATGAATCTCGGTAGTAATCCCAGCCTGCTTGGATTCACCCCACGCCCTCAGCATCCTTCGCGTGGTGCTGTCGCTCAGCGAAATGGGGTTGTGTTCGAAGATCGTAAGCGTTGGCGTCTTGTCACATTTGCCTTTAGTACACTTATTGCTTATGACCGCTGCGCCGAGCACTTTACGATCCTGATAAACGACAGCCGCTTTTTCTGGACATGAGTGTGGCCTGCACCCCTGAAGAAGTTTCAGCGGACCGACGTCAGAAAAAGTGGGGATCGGAGCATCATTGGCATTTCCAGGATGCAGCAGGGCTTGGTAAACCTGCCGGGATAACGGCCATCCAGGAACGACATAATCGCCCCTCTCATTCCCAAAGTATTGCTTGATCCCGTTTTCGAGCCTTGGCGCTGCACTGGGGTCATACACCTCGGAAGCAAAAACAGGCGCAGCGACCAACAAGGCGGTGAAGGCAAGAATGAAGTAACGCATATTTTTCCCTTGGCAGGAGGTTGAGTGGTGCTGAAAGCTTGAAGCCACCTTGCTCTTCTTTCAGCAGTCCAGCCTTTCTCAGCGTTCGTGCCCCATACTTATCACCGAACTCCTGCAGACGTGCCAAAGCATCGCTCCAGACTTAAAAATTTCATATTTATCGGCAAGATCTGCACGATTTCCGGAGCTGCTGTAGGCAACTTCTGTGCGTGTGGGCACCTTAGGGTGCGCCGGGTTGCCAATGTCCTGGTCTGCTAACTCACGTACAGTCGCCACCCCTCGTTCAGCAGCGCCGCGCGCACTGCAAAACCGGCACCGCAACGCCCACCATTGGACGGTACCTACATGCTCGACCTCGACACCACCTTATTGATGCTCGCCCTCTTCGCCTTCTGCGGCGGCCTCATCGACGCGGCCGTCGGCGGTGGTGGCCTGGTCCAGGTTCCCGCCCTGCTCCACGCCCTCCCCCAGCAAAGCGTCGCCACCGTCCTGGGCACCAACAAACTGGCCGTGCTGGGCGGCAACCTCGCCTCGATCTTCAGCTACGCGAAGCGCATCCGCATCGTCTGGAAACTGATGTTGCCGACCATGCTCTCAGCCTTTCTATTCGCCTTCCTCGGCGCCTGGTCGGTGTCCCTGATTCCCAAGTCGGTCATGGAGCCGGTGGTCTTCGTCATCCTGATCGCCATGGCGGTCTACACCTTCGCGAAAAAGGACCTGGGCCAGACCCATGCGGATCTGACGCTGGGCAGCAAGCAGGTGATCCTGGGCGTGTTGATGGGTGGCCTGATTGGTTTCTACGACGGCCTGTTCGGCCCCGGCAGCGGCAGCCTGCTGCTGTTCGCCTTCGTCAAATGCTTCGGCTTCGACTTCCTCAATGCCTCCGCCTCGGCCAAGCTGGTCAACCTCGCCACCTTTACGGCGGCGCTGCTGTTTTTCATTCCGGCAGGTCATGTGCTGTGGGCCATTGGTGGGCTGGTTTGCCTGAGCAATATGGCCGGGTCCGTGACCGGGACCTTTCTCGCGCTGCGCTATGGCAGCGGGTTTATTCGGGTGTTCTTTTTGATCCTGTTGGTTTTCCTGATTGGGCGAATGGCGCTGTCGATTTTCGGTGTCACTGCATGACCCGCTGCAGACAGAACTGCAGCGACGCGGAATTCACCCAAATCATGGATGCCGCTCAACGCGTACTGATCGGGTGACAACCCAGCGCCGAACAGCAACCGGTGGAGGAAAAACTGGTCAAGCTGATGCAGGAGCGATTCAAGGGGCGGACCACCTGAATAGCTGATTCCGATCGCCAGAAGATGTCGCATTTAGCGGCAAAACTTCCTCGATTTCCGACTTTCTTGTAGGCAATTTCCCAAGCATACTCCCCGACCCATCTTGGTGGTTGCGTCCCGTGGAAACGGTGCCTAGTCTGCGTCAGTCGTCGCTCATCGACGACACGGATTAGCAGTCCGTCGAAATGATGAAACCACCAGCAACCAGTTAATGGCGGCTGTGCGTGTGGGCACCCTCGGGTGCGCCGGGTTTTCTCATTTCACCGGTCTGCTAACCCACGTGCAGTCGCCACCCTTCGTTTAGCAGCGAATCAAGTGGCGAATTCATCGATGAAATGAGGAAACACGCCATGAAAAAGCTCGTACCCGATCCACCGCCCGTACTCTGCGTCGGCCCCGGACTCTCCCATGAAGAAGCCATCAAGCGCGCAGCGGAGCATCTCAACAGAGCCATTCTTGACTCTGCTTATCTCCCCGACCCTCCCGGTGCTCGCCACAAGGAAATGCTCGACAGCGCACGGCTGAACATGAGGATTACCAAGGCGTTGCTGGCGCTTGCAGTGGCGGCGTCACCGGTGACCGTGGCTGTATAAGTAAAGGCCGCGGAGCTCAGCTCTGCGGCTTTCTTGCGTCTCCGCTCGGCCCAAACGAAGGACCATGGCTGAGAGGGAAAAGGGTTAATGTTCCAACTGAAAGTAAATCTGTCCCCGTTTTCTGTGATCGGTTTCTACGACGGCCTGTTCGGCCCCGGCAGCGGCAGCTTGCTGCTGTTCGCCTTCGTCAAATGCTTCGGCTTCGACTTCCTCAATGCCTCCGCCTCGGCCAAGCTGGTCAACCTCGCCACCTTTACGGCTGCCCTGCTGTTCTTCATTCCGGCGGGTCATGTGCTGTGGGCCATTGGTGGGCTGGTGTGCCTGAGCAATATGGCAGGGTCGGTGACCGGGACCTTTCTCGCGCTGCGCTAAGGCAGCGGGTTTATTCGGGTGTTCTTTTTGATTCTGCTGGTTTTCCTGATTGGGCGGATGGCGTTGTCGATTTTCGGTGTCACTGCATGACCCGCTGCAGACAGAACTGCAGCGACGCGGAATTCACCTAACTGATCCTGGATAGCTAATCCCGATCTGCAAAAGATGTCGCATTTAGCGGCAAAACTTCCTCGATTTCCGACTTTCTTGTAGGCAATTTCCCAAGCATACTCCCCGACCCTTCTTGGTGGTTGCGTCCCGTGGAAACGGTGCCTAGTCTGCGTCGGTCGTCGCTCATCGACGACACGGATTAGCAGTCCGTAATGTGGACGCAGCAGCACGCCTGTCATGGCGGCTGTGCGTGTGGGCACCTTCGGGTGCGCCGGTTTCCATGTTCCGGTCTGCTAACCCACGTACAGTCGCCACCCTTCGTTTAGCAGCGATCCGTGGTGCATCCATCCACCAACATGGAGATTCACCATTGAAAAAGCTCGTACCCGATCCACCGCCCGTACTTTGCGTCGGCCCCGGACTCTCCCATGAAGAAGCCATCAAGCGCGCAGCGGAGCATCTCAACAGAGCCATTCTTGACTCTGCTTATCTCCCCGACCCTCCCGATGCTCGCCACAAGGAAATGCTCGACAGCGCACGGCTGAACATGAGGATTACCAAGGCATTGCTGGCGCTAGCAGTGGCGGCGTCGCCGGTGACCGTAGCTGTATAAGTCAAGGCCGCAGAGCTCGCCTCCGCGGCTTTCTTGCATCCCCGCTCGCATCCAACCAAGGACCATGGTTGAAAAGGGAAGGGTTAATTTTCCAACTGAAAATGAATCTGTCCCCGTTTCCGAAAATGAATCTGTCCCCGTTTCCGCTGAGTTAAATCCCTCACAGTTTCCGCAGGCTTTTGATCGACATAAGTACAAGCGGGAGCAACATCATCCGAACGCATATTAGGCTAGCCCAAAGAGAACCGCGGGATCATAATGCGCATCGACAAGCTTACGAAACGCCACACCATGATGGTCTCACTGGCTTGTTCCATGCAATGTTTTCGGCATCTCTTTCTCATACAAAGCCTATGAAAGCTTTAGCTGACGCAGGTGGTAAGATGTGATTTCCTTGGAGAACCATTCATAATTTCTTGAGGGTTTGATTTGCCATGTTTCATTAGCGCACTTCAGCTCGATCAAGGGCCTATAGTTGAAACCTTGAAGCTTACCAACAAAGCATTCTAATCTTGCGTAGACTTCATCGTACCCGAGGACGTAGACATAATCGTTTAGCTGCTCTAATGCCGAGCTCCCAAGACCTGTTTTTAAAGGGCAATGACGTTTTTCTTTAAGAGCCTGCTGGCGAATACCAATTAGAAGTTGTTGTAGCTCTGCCTCCTTCCCATTAAAACAGGCTGTGCGAGAAACCTTATCCCAAGTTTTAAGCTCACTAAGATCAAGCTTAGCAAACGCTATAAACCTGGTTATTTTATCGCGAAGCTCGACCGAACTGAAAGACAAGGCCATACGAGTGCTCAGGTTTTTTCGCGCATTGGCTTCGGAGATTGTAGTGCCTAGTGATTTAGCAAAAGCTTCCTGATACACGTCAACAGCTCGATCTTCATCCCACCACGCCCAAAAAAAACATACAATTATAGCAATTCCGGGCGATTCATTGCTAAATAGATCGACGACATCTTGAACGTTAAACGTGGGAAATATATCTGAAATTCTGAGTTCGTTTGCTGGACAGGCTTCCCAGTAGGCGAAACAGGTCGGCCATTCTTGAGTGATCTCCGTTAACACCTTGGCAAAAAAAAGCTCATTAAGGGCGAGGGTGATCGAATCGTTTGCGTGCCCGAGAAGTTCGTTTACTCTAACTATTTTTTCTTCTTCGCTGCTGTAGGAGGTGGTACCCCCTCCTGGATAAGGTAGTTCTAGCCGGCCATGCAAACTGTCATCGACATCATCGAACTTGTAGTGATTGATCGGCTGGAGAAAACGTTGAAACAATCTCACAAAAGACATTTGAAAATAGCGCGCTGCTAAAAACCAACCTTTTCCGTTATCGGCAGATAAAAGATTGCTTTCTATTCGTGCACTGTTGAAAATCTCAAACTTGAATTTCTCACTGTAACGCTCTATATCGAGCAGAGTCCGCTGGAGAGAGGCCGTAGCGATATGGGAATAGAAGCACACAAAAACATCAGCACCTGAGGCTGCAAAACGATCGGAAATATTTCTCTCTTCCTCTCCGACAGCATTTCCTGAATGCGCCGTATGCTTACAACTAACGACCCACTTCTGCTTATTCCCCCCGATGACAATTTCGAATAGTAGATCCCTTCCACCATCCGGTCCTCGTGACGCCACCTCTATAAAGCGCGCACCAAATATTTCTGAGAAGAACTCTTGTGCAAATTTTTCGAAATCATCGAGACATCCCCCATAATCTTTTTTGGTAGGCTTGGTGGGTGGTGCAATTTCACGAAAATCCAAGATTGCCAATTAAATATCCTTTACCTGAGATTTTAGACCTAAAGACGAAAAATCTATTTTCAGTTATGTTGCGTGCATGCCTAGAAATAAATCCCTTCCCCTGCCTCCCCATTTCCCCCGGCCGGCCCTCACCGGAAGCCTCACTAGCGACTGACTTCCCCCGAGTACACGTTGAGGTACAACCGGTTCGCTAAGGTCATACCACCGCAGTACATGAAATACACGCCCTTACCTTTAGCGGGAGAAGACATCCACCCGCCGACCTCTTCAAAGTCACTTGCTGTGCAAGCGCCCTTGCTTATTAGCTCACGAGCTGCTTTTGCAAACTGGATACGATAGAGACGGTAATCGTCCGAGCCTTTGACCAGCGCATCGTCACCAGTTGCTCCTTCGCCAGGATCAGCGGGCCTGTTTCTCACGAGCGACTTTTTAGGCACCCATTCTGCGAACATACCATTGCTAATTCCATTACTCGCAATACAGCTAGCGTTTCCGCTCTTTACATATTCACTAACACCACCGACACAAGACGCTGAGTAAGGTTTTGTTATGCGAACCCAGCCACCTTTCTCTTCAAGTATCTCAACTCCCTCCCGGAACATAAGCTGACCAGCAACTCCACATTTTTCCGATGGACAAGTATGGCGCGCGACCCGATCAGTAGACACCCAAAGATCCGGATTCGCCAAGGCAGTATTGACGACCACCAACAATGCGAACGCAGCCAAGACACTGAGCTGACGGGGGTGTTGAAAATTTGTTCCTCTGATCACACTCCAACCTCTTGCTTGGTGAACAAGAACTAAATATCAGCGCAGTAAGCAGAGTGATTGCTTTTCACGACCATCGCTCTGGCCTGTGGAAGCTTACTCGTATAAAGAAATAGTTCCCTTTAGCTGCTCTGCAAAACCGTAAATATCATCAACCGACTCAATCGGATGTCGCGTTTCTTTTTTCTCTGGATCAAAAATACCAATATATTTCTGACCTCTATTGAAGTGCAAACGGCATATCGGCTTACGATTATTATCATCAAGCAATATCCCAAAATAGCTTTGAGTATCACGATGAACAATCCGCTTCGCATCAACAATGGCACGGACAATTGCCTTGACGATATGGAATCCCTCCAATTCCTCTAGCGTCGTCTGAATACGGTCCTCACCACTGTCTACAGCCGACTCACTTTGGGCTTCTGCCTGGACAGGAGCCATCGCAAATGAAAGCTCCGGAGCCCCACTCATCGCCGACTTCAAGCGATCATTTACCTGGTCACCCAAAAACTGAATAGCAGCCTTTCGCGTCAGGGAGGTGAACTGGTCCCTGACCTTCTGAGTGATCATTCCTTCATAGACCCGAGACGCAAAGAACTTAACAAAGTCCTCATTAGGCTGACTGAACTGAGCAGCCATCTCTTTCTTGATCTGCCCAACATACTTCAACTCCCCCGCCGCGTTGATAATCGAATCAACATCAAATGCGGACTTGGTAAGCTTCTGAAGCTCAGGAAGCGCATGCTCATCCACATCAAGCAGATCGAGTTCCAGAAACGGCTTCTCGTCCATCTTGTTGGGCGCATCAAGGTCGGTGAAGAATTTATAAACCTGACCGTTAGTCAGAATCGAGATACGAGCACTGGTGACATGGAAATACCGGAAAAGCTGGCTCGCGTGATTGATATTCAGCGGCTCACCAATCTTCTTACACTCGATCAAGATCTGGATTTCGCCCCCTTTGCGGATGGCGTAGTCGATCTTCTCACCCTTTTTCGTGCCGACGTCGCACACATACTCAGGCGTCACCTCGGACGGGTCGAAGACGTCGTACCCAAGGACGGAGCTGATGAAAGGCATGACAAAGGCGATCTTGGTCGCCTCTTCTGTCTGGATTGCGAGTCCTTGCTGGCGGATCTTTGCCGATAACGCGTTCAGTCGCTCTACGAATTCCATATCTAGCTCCTTGCACAGAAGCCTCATCGTAGTAGCAGCGTCACGCTGCTGGCAATTGCAAATCACAGGGAAACGAGCACCCCAAATAAACGGGCGCAAGAGAAATGGACGTAGAAGCGAGGAGATACAGCAGCTGAGGCGATTTTCCAACCCCAGAAATGGAGGCAGCCCCAGCAGCCACACCCCGGCACACAATGTTCCCGCTATGGCTGCTCCCTTCCGGGCCTGACCAGGTTTACGGGTAATCGTTGCGGGGGGACCGATGGGGCCACCATTACGCAGCTCGCCATCTGGTGACGAGCCGCGCCATTGTACCGGTCTTAGGCAGAGTTACAACCTTTGGGTGAGAAAAAATCATCATTTCTCAAGGACTTGTCCGAAGCCAGGGGCCAACTGCGGGTCTTTTTGCAATGGGTGACGACGCTGTCGGAGAGCCTGAGCGCCAGTTGTGTCAGGCATACCGAAAGGGGGGCTGACTGTGAGGTCGGCGGAGCGCTGCGATTACGAGGCTAAATTCACCGACGCAATCGCTGGCAAGCCAGCTCCCACAGGGTCCGCGTCGCCCATGGGAACGCGGACACCGCGAGGGGTCTTAGATAGCGATGCCCTGCCCCGCCAGAAACTCGATGAACGCATCCTCATCCAGCACCTTGACCCCCAGCTCATTGGCCTTGGTCAGCTTGGACCCCGCACCCGGCCCCGCCACAACACAATGCGTCTTGCCCGAGACCGAACCCGCCACTTTGGCACCCAGGCTTTCCAGCTTGTCCTTGGCGATATCCCGGTTCATGCGCTCCAGCGTACCGGTGAGCACCCAGGTCTGGCCGGCCAGGGGCAGACCTTCGGCAACCTTTTCCTCGCTGGTCCAGTGCATGCCGAACTCCAGCAACTGCGCTTCGATCGCTCGGGCCAGGTCGCGGTTGGCCTCGATGAGGAAGAATTCGCGCACCGCTTCGGCTTGCTTGGCCGCCAGGGCCTGGCGCAGGTCGATGCCGTCGGCGGCGAAAATCGCGTCCAGGCTGTCGAGCTTGGCCACCAGCTTTTCCGCGCCAGTCGGGCCGACAGAGGAAATATCCAGCTTGGCAATCAGGCCAGCCAGGGTGGTGCTGCGGGCGAACTCGGCCGCCAGGTCGCCTTCGTCCTGCAGGACCATGCCGCAGTCCAGCAGTTGCTGGATGACGCTGCGGTTGTGCTCGTCCTCGAAGAAGTTGTGAATCTCGTACGCCACTTCCAGCCCGATATCCGGCAGGTAGGTGAGCACCTGCGGCAAGGCCTTCATGACCCGCTGCAAGGAGCCCAGCGAGCGAGCAAGGACCTTGGCGGTCTCTTCGCCAACATCCGGAATACCAAGCGCGTAGATGAAGCGAGCAAGGCTCGGACGCTTGCTGGCTTCGATGGCAGCCAGGAGCTTGTTGCTGGACACCTCGGCAAAGCCTTCCAGCTCGACCACCTGCTCGAAGGTGAGCCGGTAGAGGTCCGCCGGAGAGGCAATCAGACCTTCATCCACCAGTTGCTCAACGCTCTTTTCACCCAGACCTTCAATGTCCATAGCCCGACGCGAGACGTAGTGGATGATCGCCTGCTTGAGCTGCGCGGCACAGGCAAGACGGCCGACGCAGCGATACACGGCACCCTCACTGACGGTTTCCTTGCCCTTGCTGCGCTTGACCAACTGCGTGCGCTCGACCTGTGAACCACACACCGGGCATTCGGTAGGAATCTGCACCGGCCGCACCGCCTCGGGGTCGCGGCGCTCCAGCACCACCTGCATGACCTGCGGGATGACGTCGCCAGCACGGCGGATGATCACGGTGTCGCCGATCATCACGCCCAGGCGCGCGACTTCGTCCATGTTGTGCAGGGTGGCGTTGGCGACGGTGACGCCGGCGACCTTGACCGGCTTGAGCCGCGCCACCGGGGTGACGGCGCCGGTGCGGCCGACCTGGAATTCGACGTCGAGGACTTCGGTGAGCTCTTCCATGGCCGGGAATTTGTGGGCGATGGCCCAGCGCGGTTCGCGGGCGCGGAAGCCGAGCTCGCGCTGCGAGGCGAGGCTGTTGACCTTGAAGACCACGCCGTCGATTTCATACGGGAGGTCGTTACGCCGGGCGCCGATGTCGTGATAGTAGGCCAGGCATTCTTCGATGCCGGCGGCGTGCTTGAGCTCGCGGCTGATGGGCATGCCCCAGGCCTTGAGCTGTTCGAGGATGCCGATATGGGTGTCGCCCACCGGTGCGGACACCTGGCCGATGCCGTAGCAGCAGAATTCCAGCGGGCGGCTGGCGGTGATCTTCGAGTCGAGCTGGCGCAGGCTGCCGGCGGCGGCGTTGCGCGGGTTGGCGAAGGTCTTGCCGCCGAGCTCGGCCTGGGAAGCGTTGAGCTTTTCGAAACCGGCCTTGCTCATGAAGACTTCGCCGCGCACTTCGAGCACGTCCGGCCAGCCTTCGCCCTGCAGCTTGAGCGGGACGTTGCGGATGGTGCGGACGTTGACACTGATGTCTTCGCCGGTGGTGCCGTCGCCGCGGGTGGCGCCCTGGACCAGTTGGCCGTTGCGATAGAGCAGGCTTACGGCGAGGCCGTCGAGCTTGGGTTCGCAGCTGTAGTCGACCGGGGCGCCGCCGCCGAAGAGGTCGCCGGCCGGGAGGTCGAGGCCTTCGACGACGCGGCGGTCGAATTCGCGCAGGTCGGTTTCCTCGAAGGCGTTGCCGAGGCTGAGCATGGGGATTTCATGGCGGACCTGGGTGAAGGCCGAGAGCGCCGTGCCACCGACGCGCTGGGTCGGGGAGTCCTCGGTGACCAGCTCCGGGTGCTCGGCTTCCAGGGCCTGGAGTTCGCGGAACAGGCGGTCGTACTCGGCGTCGGGGATGCTGGGTTCGTCGAGCACGTAGTAGCGATAGTTGTGCTGGTCGAGTTCGGCGCGCAGTTCGAGGATTCGGGTTTCGGCATTCATGGTTCTGGGTCTCTTGCTATGAAGAGCAGTCGGGCGATGGTCGGTTGAAATGGAAAACCAGAGAACGGCGCTGACCCTGTGGGAGCTGGCTTGCCAGCGATTGCTGTGGTGAATTCACTGCCGCTATCGCTGGCAAGCCAGCTCCCACAGGGTTCATCGGTGCTCGCACCAGCGCAACAAGCACAAGGGCCGCTAAGCGGCCCCTGTGGTATCAACTGCGTGTTTCAGCGTTTCTGGGTCAGCGCGCGGCGCTCGAATTCGACGATGCGCTGGCGGTAGTGTTCGATGGTCTGCGCGGTCATGACGCTGCGCTGGTCATCCTTGAGTTCGCCATTGAGTTCGTGGGCCAGCTTGCGTGCGGCAGCCACCATCACGTCGAAGGCCTGCTTCGGATGACGCGGGCCCGGCAGGCCGAGGAAGAAGCTGACGGCACGGGTGCTGAAGTGATCGATGTCGTCCAGATCGAAGACGCCCGGCTTGACGGCGTTGGCCATGGAGAACAGGACCTCGCCATTGCCGGCCATGCTTTCGTGACGGTGGAAGATGTCCATCTCACCGAAACGCAGGCCGCTTTCCAGGATGTTCTGCAGCAGCGCCGGGCCCTTGAAGCCACCTTCGTCACGGGAGATGACGCTGATCACCAGCACTTCTTCAACCGGTGGCAGTTCCTTGCCTTCAGCCGCAGTGCCGTAGCCGGTGGTCGTGGTGGTGCGGGTGTTCTCGGCCGGGAAGTCGTCTTCTTCATCGGCGAACAGGTCCGGCTCGCGCTCGCGCGGTTCGGCGCTGAGGTTGAGGTCGCCCTGTTGCGGCTCGCCGCGCTTGCCACGCTTGCTGGCCTTGCCCGCCTTGGGCTCGCGAGCCGGGGCGCTCATCGACGGCAGGTCGTCCTCGTCGAGTTGCGGCTCCTGGTGCGTATCCAGCACGCGGGACGGGCCGAGCACTTCGGCGTTGCTTTCTTCGTCAGGAAGATTGGAGAAACTGCGGTCCAGACGGAATTTCAACTTGCCCTTGCCACCGCGCATGCGGCGCCAGCCGTCGAAGAGAATACCGGCGATAACTATGATGCCGATGACGATCAGCCATTCGCGCAGACCGATTTCCATGTAATCCCGTGCCTCTGTAAAAAATGCTGAAAAATAAAAGGGTTAAAACCCTTTAAAACGTGGCGCCAACTCTATGTTCTGACTGACGTTTTACCCACGCACGAAAAATTGACATTAAGCTAGCACGACCAAAGATAACTTTACACCGTCTATGACACTTGACCGGTGCATTTGCCCGAAGATCGTGCACTGATTCCCCTCTCAGGCGTCGACCATGGCCATCGCCTCCTCCACATCCACCGCCACCAGCCGCGAACAGCCGGGCTCGTGCATGGTCACCCCCATCAGTTGATCGGCCATCTCCATGGCGATCTTGTTGTGGGTGATATAGATGAACTGAACGGTCTGACTCATCTCTTTCACCAGTCGCGCGTAGCGGCCGACGTTGGCATCGTCCAGCGGCGCGTCGACTTCATCGAGCATGCAGAACGGTGCCGGGTTCAATTTGAAAATGGCAAATACCAGGGCCAGGGCCGTCAGCGCTTTTTCACCGCCGGAGAGCAAATGAATGGTGCTGTTCTTCTTGCCCGGCGGGCGCGCCATGATCGTCACCCCTGTATCGAGTAAATCTTCGCCCGTCAGTTCCAAGTAAGCGCTGCCACCACCGAAAACTTTCGGGAAAAGTGCCTGCAATCCGGCATTTATCTGATCGAAGGTATCCTTGAAGCGGTTGCGGGTTTCCTTGTCGATCTTGCGAATGACGTTCTCGAGGGTGTCCAGGGCTTCCACCAGGTCGGCGTCCTGGGCATCCAGATAGCGCTTGCGCTCGGATTGCTGCTGGTATTCCTCGATGGCCGCGAGGTTGATCGCGCCGAGACGCTGAATACGACCGTCAAGGCGCTCCAGTTCGGCTTCGGCCTCCTGCTCGTTGGCTTCCGCGGTCAGGGTGGCGATCACGCCGTCGAGGTCGTAGCCGTCGGCGTGCAGTTGTTCGTGCAGGGTCTTGCGCCGCACACTGAGGCCCTGCCATTCCATGCGGTGCTGTTCGAGCTGGCCGCGCAGCAGTTGTGATTGCTGCTCGGCCTGGCTGCGGCGCTTCTCGGCGTCGCGCAGTTCGCGGTCGGCGTCTTCCATATGCAGGCGCGCCTGACGCATTTCCTCGTCGACGCTCATGCGTTTTTCCAGCAGCTCTTCCAGCTTCAGGCGCAGCTCTTCCAAGGGGGCTTCGCCCTCCTCCAGGTTGAGGCTGAGCTGCTCGCGCTTTTCGGTGAGGCGTTCGGATTGCAGCTCCAGGCGCTCGAGGGCCTGGCGCGTGGAGTCGTGCTGGGCGCGCAGCGAGCCAAGGCGCACGGCGAGCTGGTGGGCGTGGTCCTTGTGCTGGCGGGCTTCCTGGCGAACGCGGTCGAGGTGCTCGCGCAGGCCGTCGCGCTTGGCCAGCAGCAGCTCGCGCTGTTCGGTGTCCTGGGCCATGAGGTCCAGGGACTCCTGCAGGATCAGCCGGGATTCGCCCAGTTGCTCCTGTTCGATGGAGCGCTGTTCGGCGGCTTCGGTGAGTTCGTCTTCGAGACGCTGGCGACGCAGGTTGAGCTGTTCGGCGCGGGCCTTGCCGGCGGACAGCTTGGCTTTCAGTTCGCCCTGTTGACGAGCCTCTTCCTGAGCCCGGCGACGCAGTTGCTCGCGGCTGTCTTCGAGATGACGCTGCTGCTCGCGGACATCGTTCAGTTGCTCGTCGAGCTGGGCCAGACGGGCTTCCTGCTCTTCCTGCTCCAGCCCGAGACGCTCCAGCTCCTGACCACGGGCCAGCACGCCGCCCTGGGCATCGCTGGCGCGGCTGACCCGCAGGAAATGCCGGCCGACCCAGTAGCCATCACGGCTGACCAGGCTTTCGCCCTCGCCCAGTTGGGCACGCTGCGCCAACGCCTGGTCCAGGGTTTCCACCGGACGCACCCGGCCCAGCCATGGCGCCAGGTCCACCGCGCCCTCGACCTTGTCCAGCAGGCTGCCCGGCAGGCGGGGCGCGCCGGCCTTGGCGTCGAGCAGGCGCAGTTCGCCCTGGTCGAAACCGTCGAAGGCCAGCCCGTCGAAGCCATCCACCAGCACCGCTTGCAGATCGGCGCCGAGCACGGTTTCCACCGCCAGTTCCCAGCCGGATTCGACCCGCAGGCCCTCGGCCAGACGCGGGCGCTGTTCCAGGCCATGCTCGCGCAGCCACTCGGCGGCGCCCTTGCCCGGTTCCAGCGCGGCTTGTTGCAGGGCTTCGAGCGAGGCCAGACGCCCGCCCAGGCGCTGCAATTCGCCCTGGGCCTGCTGCTGGGCCTGGGTGGCCTGCTGCAGTTGCTCACGCAGCGTGTCGAGACGCTCCGCAGCCTGTTGTTCTTCCAGTTGCAGGTCTTCCAGCACAAGTTCGCTGCTGGCGACCTGTTCGGCCAGTTCGAGGATGGCCGCGTCTTCCGGGTCGGCGCTGAGCTGGTCACGCTCTTCATTCAGCTTGCGCTGGCGCTCGGACAGCCGCTCGATACTGTTTTCCAGTTGCTGGATCCGCGACTGCTGCACCTCGGCCTGACGCCGCGGTTCGGCGGAGCTGGAGTTGAAGCTGTCCCACTGCTCCTGCCAGCCGTGCATGGTGGTTTCCGCTTCCTCAAGGGTCGCGGAGGCTTCCTCGGCGGCGGCCAGGGTCATTTCCTGTTCCGGCTCGAGCATTTCCAGCTCTTCGCCGAGGGTCGCCAGCAGCGTGCGGTCGTGGCCGAGGTGGGATTCGGTTTCCTGGCGCGAGCGCTCGGCTTCCTTGAGGTCGTCCTGCAACTGGCGCAGGCGCTGCTGGCCGTGCTGGATGCTCTGCTCGATCCGGGCGATATCGCCGCCCACCGAATAGAAGCGGCCTTGCACCAGATTGAAGCGCTCGGACAGCTCATGGTGCCCGTCACGCAGCCTTTCGATGCTCGCGTCGGCGTTGCGCTGATCGGCCACCAGTGCCTCAAAGGACACTTCCTGGTCGCCGATCACGCTTTCGCGCTGACGCACCTGCTCGTCCAGCGCGCGCCAGCGCAGGGCCGACAGTTGCGCCTTGAGCTGGCGCTCCTCGGCCTTGTATTCCTTGTATTTCTCCGCCGCCTGGGCCTGGCGGTGCAGGCGCTCCAACTGGCGCTCCAGCTCTTCGCGCAGGTCGGTCAGGCGCTCGAGGTTTTCCTGGGTGCGGCGGATGCGGTTCTCGGTTTCGCGGCGGCGCTCCTTGTACTTGGAGATGCCTGCGGCTTCCTCGATGAAGTTGCGCAGCTCTTCCGGCTTGGCCTCGATCAGCTTGGAGATCATGCCCTGCTCGATGATCGAGTAGCTGCGCGGCCCCAGGCCGGTGCCGAGGAAGATGTCGGTGATGTCCCGGCGCCGGCACTTGGTGCCGTTGAGGTAGTAGGTGTTCTGCCCGTCGCGGGTGACCTTGCGACGGATCGAGATCTCGGCGTAGGCGGCGTATTCACCCACCAGGGTGTTGTCGCTGTTGTCGAAGACCAGCTCGATGCTCGCCTGGCTCACCGGCTTGCGGCTGGTGGAGCCATTGAAGATGACGTCGGTCATCGACTCGCCGCGCAGGTTCTTCGCCGAGCTTTCGCCCATCACCCAGCGCACCGCGTCGATGATGTTGGACTTACCGCAGCCATTGGGCCCGACCACGGCGGCCATGTTGCTGGGGAAGTTGACCGTGGTCGGGTCGACGAAGGACTTGAAGCCCGCCAGGCGGATGCACTTGAGGCGCATGGTCAGTCAGTCACCAGGGCCGAGAGCACCAGTTCGCAGCTGCGGCTGCAATAGGTGCTGAGCACTTCGCGGACCTGGCCCAGGTCGCGGGCGACCACGGCCTGCAGCAACTGCGCGAAGAGCACGAGGAAGTCGTTCATTTCCGCCTTGCGTCGGTCCAGCGCCAGGTAATAGGCACGGCTCATGGCCGGCTGGAGGTTCTCGACGGTTTCCTGCAGGTACGGGTTGTTGGCGAAGGGATAGGCGGCGCGCATCACGGCGAAGCTTTCTTCGACGAAGGCCTGGATGTCCTTGCGCTCGCAGGCGCTTTTCAGGCGCTGCTGGATGGCCAGGAACGGCGCCAGGTCGGCCTGGGTCTGGTAGCCGGTGGCCACGGTGTTGCCGAGCAGGATGTACAGCTCGCCCATCAGCGCGCAGAGGCTGCGCAGGTGGTGCTCGTTGAGCACGGTCACGTGGGCGCCACGGCGCGGCAGGATGGTCACCAGGTGACGGCGTTCGAGGATCAGCAGGGCTTCGCGCACCGAGCCGCGGCTGACATTCAGGGCCTGGGTGACCTTCTGTTCCTGGATGCGTTCGGCAGGCTTGAGTTCACCCCGGATGATCCGCTCGGCCAGGTAGTGGGCAATTTGCTCGGAGAGGCTGTCCGGCGCCTTGAACGTCATGGTTTTCCTTCGCAATCGTTGAACGGCTAAAAACCCGGAAGTGTACCGCAAATGCCGGGTGTCAGCATGAAAGGCGCCGTCAACTCGCACGAGCGTTTGCTGTCTGGCGTACGACTTTTCATGCGATTAAGCGCATTCCTCAGCGTACGCCCAACTCCCCGCGAAGGTTTCAGTCAAGGCTAGTCGATGATTGGGCATGTTGCTTGCAGCTGTTCACTCATCCATCTCAGGGTTTTCCTACATGATCAGTGCTTAACTGAAGACAGGGGAAAGCGCTGCGGATGACCGACCGTGGAAAATTTCCTGACCCTTAGGTCAGAAAATCATTGACCGGAAAGTCAAGGCTGAATACATTCCGCCTCAGTCCGCTCAACAACAATAAATTCGCTTGTGAGGCCCTTCCGTGATCCAGTTTCTCTTGAACCAGGAATTGCGCAGTGAGCATGCCCTGGACCCCAACATGACGGTGCTTGAGTACCTGCGTACGCACCTGGGAAAAACCGGTACCAAGGAGGGCTGCGCCAGCGGTGACTGTGGTGCCTGCTCGGTGGTGGTCGCCGAGCTCGATGCCAATGCCGACGGCAGGGAGAGCCTGCGCTATCGCAGCCTGAACTCCTGCCTGACCTTCGTTTCCTCCCTGCACGGCAAGCAATTGATCAGCGTCGAAGGCCTGAAGCACCAGGGCCAGCTGCACAGCGTGCAACAGGCCCTGGCCGACTGCCATGGCTCGCAGTGCGGCTTCTGCACCCCGGGCTTCGTCATGTCGCTGTTCGCCCTGCAGAAGAACAGCGACGCCCCGGACCTGCACAAGGCCCAGGAAGCCCTGGCCGGCAACCTCTGCCGCTGCACCGGCTACCGCCCGATCCTCGCCGCCGCCGAACAATCCTGCTGCCAGGCCAAACCTGACCAGTTCGATGCCGCCGAGGCGCAGACCATCCAGCGCCTGAAAGCCATCGCCCCGAGCGAAACCGGCGAGCTGAACAGCGGCGACAAGCGCTGCCTGGTGCCACTGACCGTGGCCGACCTGGCCGAGCTCTACGGCTCGCATCCGGAAGCCCGGCTGCTGGCCGGCGGCACCGACCTGGCCCTGGAAGTGACCCAGTTCCACCGCACCCTGCCGGTGATGATCTATGTGGGCAACGTCGCCGAACTGAAGCGCGTCGAACACTTCGACGACCGTATCGAGATCGGCGCCGCCACCCCGCTGACCGACTGCTACGAAGCGCTGAGCGCCGAGTACCCGGACTTCGGCGAGCTGCTGCACCGCTTCGCCTCCCTGCAGATCCGCAACCAGGGCACCCTCGGCGGCAATATCGGCAACGCCTCGCCCATCGGCGACTCGCCGCCCCTGCTGATCGCCCTCGGTGCGCAACTGGTGCTGCGCAAGGGCGACAGCACCCGCACCCTGAAGCTGGAAGACTATTTCATCGACTACCGCATCACCGCCCGCCAGGACAGCGAGTTCATCGAGCGCATCATCGTGCCGAAGGCCCGCAACAACTGGACGTTCCGCGCCTACAAGGTGTCCAAGCGCCTGGACGACGATATCTCGGCGGTGTGCGCGGCGTTCAACCTGCGCATCGAGAACGGTGTGATCGAGCAGGCCCGGGTCGCCTTTGGCGGCATGGCGGCGATCCCGAAACGTGCCCGCGCCTGTGAAGCGGCGCTGACCGACAAGCCGTTCAACCAGGCGACCCTTGAGAAGGCCTGCCAGGCCCTGGCCGAGGACTTCACCCCGCTCTCGGACTTCCGCGCCAGCAAGGAATACCGCCTGCTGGGCGCGCAGAACCTGCTGCGCAAGTACTTCATCGAACTGCAAACACCGCACATCGAGACCCGGGTGACCGCTTATGTCTAACCATCATCACGTGGCCAAGAGCCAGGCCGAATTGGCCGAACTGTTCAGCCAGGACCTGACCACCGGGGTCGGTCGCAGCGTCAAGCACGACAGCGCCGACAAGCAGGTGTCCGGTGAAGCGGTGTATATCGATGACCGCCTGGAATTCCCGAATCAACTGCACGTCTATGCCCGTACCGCCGACCGTGCCCATGCGCGGATCCTCAAGGTCGATACCAGCCCGTGCTACGCCTTCGAGGGTGTGCGCATCGCCATCACCCACGAGGATATTCCCGGCCTCAAGGACATTGGCCCGGTGGTCGCCGGCGACCCGCTGCTGGCCAGCGACAAGGTGGAGTTCTTCGGCCAGCCGGTGATCGCCGTGGCCGCCCGCGACCTGGAGACCGCACGCCGTGCGGCGATGGCGGCGATCATCGAGTACGAGGACCTGGAGCCGGTACTCGACGTGGTCGAGGCCCTGCGCAAGAAGCATTTCGTGCTCGATAGCCACACCCACCAGCGCGGCGACTCGGCCAGCGCCCTGGCCAGCGCCCCGCACCGCCTGCAGGGCACCCTGCACATCGGCGGCCAGGAACACTTCTACCTGGAAACCCAGGTGTCTTCGGTGATGCCCACCGAAGACGGCGGCATGATCGTCTACTGCTCGACCCAGAACCCCACCGAGGTGCAGAAGCTGGTGGCCGAGGTACTGGACGTGCCGATGAACAAGATCGTCCTCGACATGCGCCGCATGGGTGGCGGTTTCGGCGGCAAGGAAACCCAGGCGGCCAGCCCGGCCTGCCTGTGCGCGGTGATCGCTCGCATCACCGGCCAGCCGACCAAGATGCGCCTGCCGCGGGTCGAAGACATGACCATGACCGGCAAGCGCCACCCCTTCTACGTCGAATATGACGTGGGCTTCGACGACAGCGGCCGCCTGCACGGGATCAACTTCGACCTGGCCGGCAACTGCGGTTATTCGCCGGACCTGTCCGGCTCGATCGTCGACCGCGCCATGTTCCACTCCGACAACGCCTACTACCTGGGCGATGCCACGGTGCACGGTCATCGCTGCAAGACCAACACCGCGTCGAACACCGCCTACCGCGGCTTCGGTGGCCCGCAGGGCATGGTCGCCATCGAGGAAGTGATGGACCGCATCGCCCGCCACCTGGCGCTCGATCCGCTGGAGGTGCGCAAGGCCAACTACTACGGCAAGACCGAGCGCAACGTCACCCATTACTACCAGACCGTCGAGCACAACATGCTCGAAGAGATGACCGCCGAGCTGGAGGCCAGTGCCGACTACGCCGAGCGCCGCGAGTCGATCCGCCGCTTCAACGCCAACAGCCCGGTGCTGAAGAAGGGCCTGTCGCTGACCCCGGTGAAGTTCGGGATCTCGTTCACCGCCACCTTCCTCAACCAGGCCGGTGCGCTGATCCATATCTACACCGACGGCAGCATCCACCTGAACCATGGCGGCACCGAGATGGGCCAGGGCCTGAACACCAAGGTGGCGCAGGTAGTGGCCCAGGTGTTCCAGGTGGATATCGACCGTATCCAGATCACCGCGACCAACACCGACAAGGTGCCGAACACCTCGCCGACCGCAGCTTCCAGCGGTGCGGACCTGAACGGCAAGGCGGCGCAGAATGCGGCCGAGATCATCAAGAAGCGCCTCGTCGAGTTCGCTGCGCGGCACTACAAGGTGACCGAGGAAGACGTCGAGTTCCGCAACAACCATGTGCGGGTGCGGGAGGAAATCCTCACCTTCGAAGCGCTGATCCAGCAGGCGTATTTCGCCCAGGTGTCGCTGTCCAGCACCGGCTTCTACCGCACGCCGAAGATCTTCTACGACCGCAACCAGGCGCGGGGCCGGCCGTTCTACTACTTCGCCTTCGGTGCGGCGTGCTGCGAGGTGATCGTCGACACCCTGACCGGCGAGTACAAGATGCTGCGCACCGACATCCTGCATGACGTCGGCGCCTCGCTGAACCCGGCCATCGATATCGGCCAGGTCGAGGGCGGTTTCGTCCAGGGCATGGGCTGGCTGACCACCGAGGAACTGGTGTGGAACGCCAAGGGCAAGCTGATGACCAACGGCCCGGCCAGCTACAAGATCCCGGCGGTGGCGGACATGCCGATCGACCTGCGGGTGAAGCTGGTGGAGAACCGCAAGAACCCCGAGGACACGGTGTTCCATTCCAAGGCCGTGGGTGAGCCACCGTTCATGCTCGGGATTGCGGCGTGGTGTGCGATCAAGGACGCCGTGGCGAGCCTGGCGGATTATCGCGAGCAGCCGAATATCGATGCCCCGGCTACACCGGAGCGGGTGTTGTGGGGTTGTGAACAGATGAGAAAGAAGGTGGCGCAGCAGCAGGCCTCGGTCGAGGTCGAGGCGGTCACCGAGTAACAGGCTGGCCTGTTTGTGAAGGCTGCTGGCCCTATCGCTGGCAAGCCAGCTCCCACAGGTATCGCGTACACCGCCGAACCTTGTGGGAGCTGGCTTGCCAGCGATGAGGCCAGCACAAGCACCACAAGATTCCTGGAGAGGACTCACATCATGCACCAATGGATCAACGCCCTCGCCGACCTGCAAGCCCAGGGCGAGCCCTGCGTCCTGGTGACCATCATCGAGGAGCGCGGCTCGACCCCGCGCAACGCCGGTTCCAAGATGGTGGTCAGCGCCTTCCAGCTGTTCGACACGATCGGCGGCGGCCATCTGGAATTCAAGGCCATGCACATCGCCCGGCAGATGCTCGCCGAAGGCCGCGAATCCCCGCACCTCGAACGCTTCAGCCTCGGCGCCAGCCTCGGCCAGTGCTGCGGCGGCGCCACCGTGCTGCTGTTCGAACCCATGGGCGCGGTCCAGGCCCAGATCGCGGTGTTCGGCGCGGGCCATGTCGGCCGCGCTCTGGTACCCTTGCTCGCCGCCCTGCCCTGCCGGGTGCGCTGGATCGATTCCCGCGAGCAGGAGTTCCCCGACACGCTGCCCGCCGGGGTCAGCAAGATCGTCGCCGAAGAGCCGGTGGACGAGGTCGACGAACTGCCCCCGGGCAGCTACTGCATCGTCATGACCCACAACCATCAGCTCGACCTGGAACTGACCGCCGCCATCCTCAAGCGCAATGACTTCACCTGGTTCGGCCTGATCGGCTCGAAGACCAAGCGCGCCAAGTTCGAACACCGCCTGCGCGACCGCGGCTTCGATGCCGAACGCATGCAGCGCATGCGCTGCCCGATGGGCCTGGCCGAGGTCAAGGGCAAGCTGCCGATCGAGATCGCCGTGTCCATCGCCGCCGAGATCATCGCCACCTACAACGCCAGTTTCGGCCAGCACAACCCGGCCGTGAACGCCGAACCCATCGCCCAACTGCTGCCGCCGTCGCGGCGCAGCCACGCCATTTGACGAGACCGTTATGAGCGCAACCCGCAAAGCCTACCGTTCCGCCATCCTGCACAGCATCGCCGACCCCGCCGAGGTGGGCATCGAGGCTTCCTTCGAGTATTTCGAGGACGGCCTGCTGGTGGTGGACAACGGCAAGATCAGCCGCGTCGGCCACGCCGCCGACCTGCTGCCGACCCTGCCCGCCGATATCGAGGTGGAGCACTACCACGACAAGCTGATCACCCCGGGCTTCATCGACACCCATATCCATTTCCCGCAGACCGGCATGATCGGCTCCTACGGCGAGCAGTTGCTGGACTGGCTGAACACCTACACCTTCCCGTGCGAGAAGCAGTTCGCCGACAAGGCCCATGCCGACAAGGTGGCGAAGATCTTCGTCGAGGAACTGCTGCGCAACGGCACCACCACCGCCCTGGTGTTCGGCAGCGTGCACCCGGAATCGGTGAACGCCTTCTTCGAGGAAGCCGAGCGCCTCGACCTGCGGATGATCGCCGGCAAGGTGATGATGGACCGCAACGCCCCGGACTACCTGACCGACACCGCCGAGTCGGGCTATGCCGAAAGCAAGGCACTGATCGAGCGCTGGCACGGCAAGGGCCGCCTGCACTACGCGGTCACCCCGCGCTTCGCGCCGACCAGCACACCGGAGCAACTGCAACTGGCCGGGCAACTGCTGAGCGAGCATGACGGCCTGTACATGCACACCCACCTGAGCGAGAACCTCAAGGAAATCGACTGGGTGAAATCGCTGTTCCCGGAGCGCAGTGGTTACCTGGATGTGTACGACCACTTCAAGCTGCTCGGCGAGCGCTCGGTGTTCGCCCATGGCGTGCACCTGTGTGATGCCGAGTGCCAACGCCTGGCGGAGACCGGGTCGGCGGTGGCGTTCTGCCCGACGTCGAACCTGTTCCTCGGTAGCGGGTTGTTCAACCTGCCGCAGGCCGAGCAGTTCAAGGTCAAGGTGGGCCTGGGGACCGACGTTGGTGCCGGCACCAGCTTCTCGCTGCTGAATACGCTGAACGAGGCGTACAAGGTGATGCAGTTGCAGGGCGCGCGGTTGCATCCGTTCAAATCGCTGTACCTGGCGACCCTGGGTGGCGCGCGGGCTCTCAGTCTGGATGACAAGATCGGTAGCCTGAAGGCCGGCAACGATGCGGACTTCGTGGTGCTGGACTACAAGGCGACGCCGTTGCTGGATTACCGCCTGCAGCAGTCCAACAGTATCGAGGAGACCCTGTTCGTGCTGACCACCCTGGGTGACGACCGCACCATCAGCCAGACCTTTGCGGCGGGCGTCTGCGTCCATCAGCGAGGCTGAACACTGAACCTGTGGGAGCTGGCTTGCCAGCGATAGCTATGGTGAATTCACCACTGCAATCGCTGGCAAGCCAGCTCCCACAGGGTTACTCATTGCCCACAAAAAAGGGGCTCATTCATGAGCCCCTTTTCGCATCTGTGCAGTTTTCAGCCCTTGGCTGACACCGCCCCGCCGCGCTTCTTGCTCTGCAACAAATGCGAAAACACCGCATGCAGATCATCCGAAGCACTTTCCTCATCCAGGTTCAGCTTGCTGTCGATGTGGTCCATGTGGTGCATCATCAGGTCCACGGCCTTGGCCGCATCCCGCGCTTCCAGGGCATCGATCAATTGCATGTGCTCGTCATAGGAACAATGCGAGCGGTTGCCGCTTTCGTACTGGGCGATGATCAGCGAGGTCTGCGACACCAGGCTGCGCTGGAAGCTGATCAGCGGCGCATTGCCCGCCGCTTCGGCCAGCTTGAGGTGGAACTCACCGGAAAGACGGATACCGGCACCACGATCGCCACGGGAGAAGCTGTCGCGCTCCTCGCGGACCATCTCGCGCAGTTCGTTCAGTTGCTCGGCAGTGGCGTGCTGGATCGCCAGCTCGGTGATCGCGCGCTCGACCATGCGACGGGAGAAGAACACCTGGCGCGCTTCCTCGACCGTCGGGCTGGCCACCACTGCACCGCGATTCGGCCGCAGCAGGACCACGCTTTCATGGGCCAGGCGGGACAGGGCGCGGCGAATGATGGTGCGGCTGACGCCGAAGATCTCGCCCAGTGCTTCCTCACTCAACTTGGTACCCGGGGCCAATCGCTGTTCGAGAATGGCTTCGAAGATATGCGCGTAGACAATATCGTCCTGGGTGCCGCTGCGACCGCCGGTCTTGCCGGCTCGCGGGGCTTTCTTGAGGGGTTGTAACTGTTCGTTCATGGGCACTCGCGCACGAAGATTCACCTATCGGGCCTCGACTGTAATACCAGCCAGTGGGGCGATGGCAAGTCCTGGGTAGAAAAATGACGGCATAAGGTATTGCCGCATTGTACACAGCAATCGGCATTTCTGCAGGCGCCATCATTCGTTATAGCCCTTGTGACAAACAAACTGCGCACATCCAATAAAACAGTATTTGCATTCTTTGTATACAAAAGCATAATCCACCGGGCAACTTCCTGACCCAAAAGTCAACTCGCGGTCCGGAGTCGCCGACAACCTTCCCTCGCAGAGCCCCCAGTGATCGTGCAGGACCAGCTCTGAAAAACAAGAAAGACTTGAGGAGTACACGCTGTGGAAAGCCGCAAATCCGACGCCCCTACGCTGGATCTTGCTCCACCGCTCGAAACGAGCTGGCTGGAACGGATTTTCAAACTCAAGCAACACGGCAGCACCGTCAAGACCGAGATGATCGCGGGCCTGACGACCTTCATCACCATGGCCTACATCATCTTCGTCAACCCCAACATCATGGCCGATGCCGGCATCGATCACGGGGCGGCGTTCGTCGCCACCTGCATCGCCGCCGCCCTTGGCTGCCTGTTGATGGGGCTGTACGCCAACTGGCCGGTGGGCCTTGCCCCGGGCATGGGCCTGAACGCCTTCTTCACCTATACCGTGGTCGGGACCATGGGCTACACCTGGGAAGCCGCGCTGGGCGCGGTGTTCGTCTCCGGGGTGCTGTTCATGTTCCTGACCCTTTCCCGCGTGCGCGAATGGCTGCTCAACAGCATCCCGGTCAGCCTTCGCCACGCCATGGGCGCCGGCGTCGGATTGTTTCTCGGACTGATCGGCCTTAAAACCGCGGGCATCGTCGTCGACAGCCCGGCCACCCTGATCAAGCTCGGTCACCTCAACGAGCCCGGTCCGCTGCTCGCGGCGCTGTGCTTCCTGATGATCGCGGTACTCAGCTACCACCGGGTGTTCGGCGCAATCCTCATCAGCATCATCACCGTGACCCTGGCCGGCTGGGGCCTGGGCCTGGTGGAATACGGCGGAGTGTTCTCGCTGCCTCCGAGCCTGGCACCGACCTGGATGGCCATGGATGTGGCCGGGGTGTTCAACGTCAGCATGATCGCCGTGGTCCTGGCCTTCCTCTTCGTGCATATGTTCGACACCGCCGGCACCCTGATGGGCGTGGCGCAACGTGCCAACCTGGTGAATGCCGACGGGCGTATCGAAAACCTGTCGCGGGCGTTGAAGGCGGACAGTGCCTCGAGCGTGTTCGGTGCCGTGGTCGGTGTGCCGCCGGTGACCAGCTATGTGGAAAGTGCCGCGGGCGTCGCGGCAGGTGGTCGTACCGGTTTGACGGCGGTGGTGGTCGGCTTGCTGTTCGTCGCGGCGATGTTCTTCGCCCCGCTGGCCGGCATGATCCCGGCCTATGCCACCGCGGGTGCGCTGATCTACGTGGCGATGCTGATGATGGGCAGCATGGCCCATATCGAATGGGATGACGCCACCGACAGCATTCCGGCGATCGTCACGGTGATCATGATGCCGCTGACCTTCTCGGTCGCCGACGGTATCGCCCTGGGCTTCATCACCTTCGTGGTGCTCAAGGCCTTCACCGGCAAGCACAAGGAGATCTCGGCCAGCCTGTGGGTGCTGTGTGCGATCTTCATTGCCAAGTTCATCTTCCTGTAAAGGGCAGATACTGGGCAGAGAGCCTCACCTTCGGGTGGGGCTTTTTTGTGGATCAGACACTGCAAACCAGGTAGGAGCGTGGCTTGCCCGCGAAGGAGTGCGAAGCGCTCCCGAAAATGGTGCTGCCATCGAAATCCTGGGACCGCTGCGCGGTCCTTCGCGGGCAAGCCACGCTCCTACGGGGCCTTATACAGCCTTTGAAAAACAGCAGACGAAAAAAAGCCCGCCAGTGTGAGCGGGCCAAAGACCTACGAAGATTCTTCTAGCGACCAACTAGCTTCCGCGATAGGTCGAGTAACTGTAAGGCGAGATCAGCAGCGGTACGTGGTAGTGGTCCTGCTTGTCGTTGATGCCGAAACGCAGCACCACCACATCCAGGAACGCCGGTTCCGGCAGTTGCACACCACGGGCGCGGTAGTAGTCGCCAGCGCTGAATTGCAGCTGGTACACACCGCTGCGGTAGTCATCGCCCTGCAGCAGCGGCGCGTCGACCCGGCCGTCGCTGTTGGTCAGCGCGGTGGTCACCAGCTCCAGCTGCTGGCCTTCGACCCGGTACAGCTCGACCTTGATCGAGCTGCCAGGGCAGCCATGTGCGGCATCCAGTACATGCGTGGTCAAACGTCCCATTGCTCGATCGCCTCTTGTTCACTCTATGGGCAAAAAATACCCGCCTGCACCAGAGGGAAACACGGCAGCAAGCGGCTGTGAAAGCATTAAGACACTTTATCGAAAAATTGTACACAATTTTTCTGGCAATTTTACGATTCAGCGCTACGGGCCGCCGTGAATCCCCCATTAGTCGCAAAGCCAGGGCCCATAACGACGCCAACGTCATTAGCTGACCAATCAGGCAGGTTTCTTGCTAGGCATATAGAGGCACGCACGACGAAGAAATGGAAAAAAACAGGCTTACAAATCGTAAATAAAGTTGTATACAATTGCTTCATCGTCGTGGCCCAACGCAACCTGCGCATTCGCCACCCCCGCATTCACGTACAAGAAGGAAGACTGCAGTGAGCGCTGATTATCCTCGCGACCTGATCGGTTATGGCAATACCCCTCCCCATCCGCACTGGCCGGGGAATGCGCGCGTCGCGTTGTCTTTCGTGCTCAATTACGAAGAAGGTGGCGAGCGCAACATCCTCCACGGTGACAAGGAATCCGAAGCCTTCCTGTCCGAGATGGTCGCTGCCCAGCCGCTGCAGGGCGCGCGCAACATGAGCATGGAATCGCTCTACGAATACGGCAGCCGCGCCGGCGTGTGGCGCCTGCTCAAGCTGTTCAAGGACAGCGGCGTGCCACTGACCATCTTCGCCGTGGCCATGGCCGCCCAGCGCCACCCGGACGTGATCCGCGCCATGGCCGAGGCCGGCCACGAGATCTGCAGCCACGGCTACCGCTGGATCGACTACCAGAACATGGACGAGGCCCAGGAGCGCGAGCACATGCTCGAAGCCATCCGCATCCTCACCGAACTGACCGGCGAGCGCCCGGTCGGCTGGTACACCGGCCGCACCGGCCCGAACACCCGCCGGCTGGTGATGGAGGAAGGCGGCTTCCTCTACGACAGCGACACCTACGACGACGACCTGCCCTACTGGGAACCGAACAACCCGACCGGCAAGCCGCACCTGGTGATCCCCTACACCCTGGACACCAACGACATGCGCTTCACCCAGGTCCAGGGCTTCAACTGCGGCGAGCAGTTCTTCCAGTACCTGAAGGACGCCTTCGACGTGCTCTACGAAGAAGGCGCCACCGCCCCGAAAATGCTCTCCATCGGCCTGCACTGCCGCCTGGTCGGCCGTCCGGCACGCCTGGCTTCGCTCAAGCGCTTCATCGATTACGCCAAGAGCCATGACCAGGTCTGGTTTGCCCGTCGCGTGGACATCGCCCGCCACTGGCACGCCACCCACCCTTTCCAAGCCGAGATTTCGAAATGACCGCTTTCAAGACCCTGACCCCTTCGTCCCTGGACCGTGCCGCATTCATCGAGGCGTTCGCCGACATCTACGAGCACTCGCCGTGGGTGGCCGAGAAGGCCTACGACCTGGGCCAGCTCGGCGAAGTGGACCAGATCGAGAACCTGCACCAGCGCATGAGCGACATCCTCCTCAGCGCCGATCACGCCGCCCAGCTGGCGCTGATCAACGCTCACCCGGACCTCGCCGGCAAGGCCGCGATCAAGGGTGAACTGACCGAGTCGAGCACCAACGAGCAGGCCGGCGCCGGCATCCACCAGTGCACCGCCGAAGAGTTCGAGCGCTTCACCTCGCTCAACGACGCCTACAAGGACAAGTTCGGCTTCCCGTTCATCATGGCGGTCAAGGGCAGCAACCGGCACCAGATCCTCGCCGCCTTCGAAACCCGCATCCACAACGATGCCGAAGCCGAGTTCAAGGAAGCCCTGGCGCAGATCAACCTGATCGCCCTGTTCCGCCTGCTGCAACTGTAAGACCCGCGCCGGCCCGGCCGGCGCCACACAGCCTGACGATTTGAACAACACAGAATTCAGAGAATAAAAGCATGCGTACTCTAGTGATCGAGCCCCTGACCAAAGAAGCCTTCGCCCCCTTCGGTGACGTGATCGAAACCGACGGCAGCGACCACTTCATGATCAACAACGGCTCGACCATGCGCTTCCACAAGCTGGCGACGGTGGAAACCGCCCAGCCGGAAGACAAGGCGATCATCAGCATCTTCCGCGCCGACGCGCTGGACATGCCGCTGACCGTACGCATGCTGGAACGCCATCCGCTGGGCAGCCAGGCTTTCATCCCGCTGCTCGGCAACCCCTTTCTGATCGTGGTCGCGCCAGTTGGCGATGCACCTGTATCAGGTCACGTCCGTGCCTTCATGAGCAATGGCAGGCAGGGCGTCAATTACCATCGCGGCGTCTGGCACCACCCGGTGCTGACGATCGAAAAGCGGGATGACTTCCTGGTGGTTGATCGCAGTGGTTCCGGCAACAACTGCGACGAGCATTTCTTTACCGAGGATGAGCAGCTGATCCTCAATCCCCACCAATAAGAGAAGGCTGGCCACCGGATTCCGGTGACCGGCAAGAGGTACAAGACTGTGGAAGCACATCTGTTGGAATGGCTGAACCTGAGCGTGCGCTGGGTTCACATGATTACCGGCGTGGCCTGGATCGGCGCGTCGTTCTACTTCGTCTGGCTGGAAAACAACCTGAACCGCGCCAACCCGCGCGAAGGGCTGTCGGGTGACCTTTGGGCGATCCACGGTGGCGGTATCTACCACCTGGAGAAGTACAAGCTGGCACCGCCGAAAATGCCGGACAACCTGCACTGGTTCAAATGGGAAGCCTACTTCACCTGGATGTCCGGGATCGCCTTGCTGTGCCTGGTGTTCTACTGGCAGCCGACCCTGTACCTGCTGAAACCGGGCAGCACCCTGACCGGCTTCGAAGGCGTGACCATCGGTGTCGCCTCGCTGATCGCCGCCTGGTTCATCTACGACTTCCTGTGCGACTCGCCACTGGGCAAGCACCCTGCCCTGCTCGGCCTGGTGCTGTTCGTCCTGGTGATCGCGGCGTGCTTCGGTTTCAGCCAGGTGTTCAGCGGTCGTGGTGCGTACCTGCACACTGGCGCCATCATCGGCACCATCATGGTCGGTAACGTATTCCGCATCATCATGCCGGCCCAGCGCCAGCTGGTGGCGGCGATCGAAGCCAACACCACCCCCGATCCGGTCCTGCCGGCCAAGGGCCTGTTGCGCTCGCGCCACAACAACTACTTCACCCTGCCGGTGCTGTTCATCATGATCAGCAACCACTTCCCGAGCACCTACGGCAGTGAATACAACTGGCTGATCCTGGCCGGTATCGCCATCGCTGCGGTGTTGATCCGTCACTACTTCAACACCCGCCACGACAGCAACAAGTTCGCCTGGGCCCTGCCCGCCGGCGCACTGGCGATGATCTGCCTGGCCTACGTCACAGGTCCTGCGCGCATGCCGAGCACTGCACCGGAACAGGCCGCGGCCAAGATCGAGTACCAGCCGCTGCCGGAAACCGCGCTGGGTGGCAAGACTGCCGCCGAGAAGGAAGAGGAAGCCAAAGCCGCCGCCTGGCAGGCCGCCCAGGCCAAGCCCGCCGAACCGGCTGCGCCTGCCGCCCCGGCCGCTGCCGCCGAAGCCCCGGCGCAAGCGACCGCTGCCGCGACCGGCGGTGGTTTCGAGAAGATCCACAGCGTCATCCAGGAGCGTTGCACCGTGTGCCATTCGGCCAAGCCGACCAGCCCGCTGTTCAGCACCGCGCCGGCCGGCGTGATGCTCGACACCGCGCAGCAGATCCAGGCCATGGCCCCGCGTATCCAGGCCCAGGCCGTCGCCAGCCAGATCATGCCGCTGGGCAACATCACCCAGATGACTGCCGAAGAACGCAAGCTGGTCGGTGACTGGATCGCCAGCGGTGCCAAGGTGAATTGAGCTTCAAGCTTTAAGCCATAAGCTGCAAGTCAGAGCGGTTTTGCTTCGTCTGGAAGTGCGTCGTTCTGGCTTGCGGTAGTGACAAGCAAAAAAACTGCAAGTCCGGTGCACGCGGCTTCTTCTTGAAGCTTGCGGCTTGAGGCTTGCAGCTAAAAACAAGAACAAAACCGTAGAGGTGCTGCATGTCCGAGTCTCGCAAGGCGTACATCCCCGATGCGCCGCCACGACAGCCCCTGCCCCTGCTGCAACTCATCCTGGTGGGTCTGCAACATGTGCTGCTGATGTACGGAGGCGCCATCGCGGTGCCGCTGATCATCGGACAGGCTGCCGGACTCTCCCGAGAAGAAGTCGCTTTCCTGATCAATGCCGATCTGCTGGTCGCCGGTGTCGCCACCATCGTCCAGTCGTTCGGCATTGGTGCTGTGGGTATCCGCATGCCGGTGATGATGGGTGCCAGCTTTGCCGCCGTGGGCAGCATGGTGGCCATGGCCGGGATGCCCGGCGTCGGCCTGCAGGGGATCTTCGGCGCGACCATCGCCGCCGGGTTCTTCGGCATGCTGATCGCACCGTTCATGTCCAAGGTCGTGCGGTTCTTCCCGCCGCTGGTCACCGGTACGGTGATCACCTCCATCGGCCTGTCGCTGTTCCCCGTGGCGGTGAACTGGGCCGGCGGCGGTGCCGAGGCGACCACCTTCGGCTCGCCGATCTACCTGACCGTCGCCGCCCTGGTGCTGGCCACCATCCTCCTGGTCAACCGCTTCATGCGCGGGTTCTGGGTCAATGTGTCGGTGCTGATCGGCATGGGCCTGGGCTATATCCTCGCCGGCTCCATCGGCATGGTCGACCTGTCCGGCCTGGACGAAGCACCGTGGCTGCAAGTGGTCACCCCGCTGCACTTCGGCATGCCGACCTTCAGCCTGGCGCCGATCCTGTCGATGTGCCTGGTGGTGGTGATCATCTTCGTCGAGTCCACCGGCATGTTCCTCGCCCTGGGCAAGGTCACCGACCGTGAAGTCACTCCGGGCATGCTGCGTCGCGGCCTGCTGTGCGATGCCGGTGCGTCCTTCGTCGCCGGGTTCTTCAACACCTTCACCCACTCCTCCTTCGCCCAGAACATCGGCCTGGTGCAGATGACCGGGGTGCGCTGCCGTTATGTCACGGTGGTGGCGGGTGGCCTGTTGATCCTCTTGAGTCTGCTGCCGAAAGCGGCCTTCCTGATCGCCTCGATTCCGCCGGCGGTACTGGGCGGCGCGTCGATCGCCATGTTCGGCATGGTGGCCGCTACCGGGATCAAGATTCTCCAGGAAGCCGATATCAGCGACCGGCGCAACCAGTTGCTGGTGGCGGTGAGCGTCGGCATGGGCCTGATTCCGGTGGTCCGTCCGGAGTTCTTCGCGCAGATGCCGCAATGGATGGAACCCATCACCCATAGCGGTATCGCCATGGCAACGGTCAGCGCGCTGGTGCTGAACCTGTTGTTCAACATCCTCGGCGGCGCCGAACGCGCCTCGCACAACGAAGCCGCCGCGCACCATTGATGCCTTTTGGGTGGTCCCATGACCACCCGGCAGACCCCGAGCAACATGCAGTACCGCCGACCCGTGGGAGCGGGTCGGTCGGGGCGCTTCGCGCCAAAGAAAGCGCAACGAACAACAATAATTAGCCGGGAATCACAACATGAAACGCACCACCACTTCCCTCCTCCTGGGCAGCAGTTTGCTGGCGAGCCTTCCAGCGGTAGCGGGGGATCTTTTGCTGTGGCAATCCAACAGCCTCAGCTATTTGTACGGCAAGGACTTCCAGGTAAACCCTGCGATCCAGCAGACCATTACCTTCGAACACGCCAACAAGTGGAAATACGGCGACACCTTCCTGTTCGTCGACAAGATCTTCTACAACGGCCAGGCCGACCGCGGCAAAGGCTATCGCACCTACTACGGCGAGTTCACCGAGCGCTTCTCGTTCGGCAAGATCTTCGACAAGAAGATCGAGCTGGGCCCGATCAAGGACGTGCTCCTGGCGGTGAGCTACGAATCCGGCGAAGGCGACAACGAGGCCTACCTGATCGGCCCGGGCTTCGACCTGGCAATTCCCGGCTTCAACTACTTCACCCTGAACATCTACAACCGCCATACCGAGGGCAGCCGTCCGGGCGACAACGTCTGGCAGATCACCCCGACCTTCTCCTACACGATTCCCGTGGGTTCGTCCGACATCCTCATCGATGGCTACATGGACTGGGTGGTGGACAACGACGAGACCAAGCGTCGCGGCACCTACCACGCCAACCTGCAGTTCAACCCGCAGGTCAAGTACGACCTGGGCAAGGCCCTGAAGCTCGGCGCCAAGCAGCTCTACGTGGGTATCGAATACAGCTACTGGAAAGACAAATACGGTATCGAGAACAGCAGTCGCCTCGACACCAACCAGAGCGTCACGAGTGCGTTGGTCAAAGTGCACTTCTAAAAAAACCTGATCTGCGTCAGGTGCTCCCTGGAAGGAGTACTTGAGGGCCAGCGCGCAAGTCAGTAATCTGCGCGCCCCCTCGACCCGGGCGGAGGGATTCCGCCCGCGTTTGCTGACCGTCCAGTCAATGAATACGGGCGGTTGGCACGCGCAAGCGCTAACAGTCGTAACCGTTTGAACTGTTCAGAAAGATGTCGAGCAGGATTGCTGCACCCTTCCGGGAAGGTTGGCTCAGCTCTTGCCATTTTGCTGTGGCCGGTCGCAAAAACCTGACCCGAAAGACAAACCTTTCATACCGACGGCGCCAACCCAAGAGCGCCGCAAACAGAATCAATCAAGGGAGCAACGCGATGCGTTTCAACAACAGCCTGATCCTCGCCGGGGGCCTGCTGGCCGCCAGTTCCGCGATGGCCGACGACCTGCTGCTGTGGCAGAACAACAGCCTGACCTACCTGTACGGCAAGGATTTCGCCGTCAACCCGGAAATCCAGCAGACCTTCACCTTCGAGCACGCCGATGCCTGGAAGTACGGTGACAACTTCCTGTTCATCGACAAGATCTTCTACAACGGCCAGAAGGACGCCAACAACGGCCCGAACACCTACTACGGCGAATTCAGCCCGCGCCTGTCGTTCGGCAAGATCCTCGGCCAGGACCTGTCGTTCGGCCCGGTCAAGGACGTCCTGCTGGCCATGACCTACGAGTTCGGCGAAGGCGATACCGAGTCGTACCTGATCGGCCCGGGCTTCGACCTGGACGTGCCGGGCTTCGACTACTTCCAGCTGAACTTCTACAACCGTCAGACCGAAGGCAGCCGTGCCGGCGACAACGTCTGGCAGATCACCCCGGTGTGGGCCTACACCATTCCCGTGGGCAAGTCCGACATCCTGATCGACGGCTTCATGGACTGGGTGGTCGACAACGACGAGAACAAGAACGGCACCTACCACGCCAACCTGCACTTCAACCCGCAGATCAAGTACGACCTGGGCAAGGCCATGAGCCTCGGCGAGAAGCAACTGTACGTCGGTATCGAGTACGACTACTGGTCGGACAAGTACGGGATCAAGGACAGCAAGTTCTTCGATACCAACCAGAACACCGCCAGCCTGCTGGTGAAAGTGCACTTCTAAGTGCATGAGGGTCCGCATCCGGACCCTGGGTTGTTGCTGATGGCCTCATCGCCGGCAATCGGATCACCGGCGATGGGGACATCAGCGGCAACTCAGCTTCCCCGAACCGCTTTCCACAGCTTGCCCACCCCACTGACCACCGCCAGCACCACGGCCCCGGCCACCACGCCCAGCACACCGTTGATCAAGGCAGCGGTCACCGCTCCGCCATTGGCATCGCTGAAGCCCTGCACCGCATGATGCAGCGGCTCGATGCCATGCACGAGAATGCCACCACCGACCAGGAACATCGCCGCCGTGCCCACCACCGACAGGGTCTTCATCAGGTACGGCGCGGCACGCAGGATGCCGTGGCCGATGCTTTTGCCGACACCCTTGCAGGTCTCGGTCATCCACAGCCCCAGGTCATCCAGCTTGACGATCCCGGCCACCAGGCCATACACGCCGATGGTCATGACCAGGGCGATGCCGGACAGCACGATGATCTGCTGGGTCAGTGGCGCATCGGCGACGGTGCCGAGGGTAATGGCAATGATTTCGGCGGAGAGGATGAAGTCGGTGCGGATCGCGCCCTTGATCTTGTCCTTCTCGAAGGCCACCAGGTCCACGGCCGGGTTGGCGGCGGCTTCACTCAGCGCCGCATGATCGGCCTGCTTTTCCTCGGCGCCATGCAGGTACTTGTGCGCCAGCTTCTCGAAGCCCTCGAAACACAGGTAGGCACCGCCAAGCATCAGCAGCGGCGTCACCGCCCAGGGAATAAAGGCGCTGATCAGCAGCGCCGCCGGCACCAGGATCAGCTTGTTGAGCAGTGAGCCCTTGCACACCGCCCACACCACCGGGATCTCCCGCTCGGCGCGCACGCCGGAGACCTGCTGCGCGTTGAGCGCCAGGTCGTCACCCAGTACACCGGCGGTTTTCTTGGCCGCCACCTTGGTCATCACGGAAACGTCATCGAGTACTGCGGCGATATCGTCGATCAGTAAAAGAAGGCTGCTTCCTGCCATGTTCTGTGACTCTCGTGTAAGGGGATGTTGCCAAAGAATAGCTGCTTGCCTGACTGAAAACATCCGCTATTACTGGCACAGACGTGCTGCAAGCCCCCGCCTTGAGCGCCCTGCGAGCCCGGTGCTACCATGCGCCACCGCCTGCCCGGGCCTGCCTGGGGCGGGCCGAGACCAAGGAACAGCGCCAACCATGAGCAGCATTCGCGAGCGCAACAAAGAACTGATCCTGCGCGCGGCCAGTGAAGAATTCGCCGACAAGGGTTTCGCCGCCACCAAGACCAGCGATATCGCGGCCAAGGCCGGCTTGCCCAAGCCCAACGTCTACTACTACTTCAAGTCCAAGGAAAACCTCTACCGCGAGGTGCTCGAGAGCATCATCGAGCCGATCATGCAGGCCTCGACGCCGTTCAATGCCGAAGGTGATCCGGAAGAAGTGCTGAGCGCCTACATCCGCTCCAAGGTGCGCATCTCCCGCGACCTGCCCTTCGCCTCCAAGGTGTTCGCCAGCGAGATCATGCACGGCGCCCCGCACCTGAGTACGCGCCAGGTCGAGCAATTGAACGTCCAGGCCCGGTACAACATCGCCTGCATCCAGCGCTGGATC
The DNA here is from genome assembly GCF_057197725.1 of Pseudomonas sp. P2S-1. Taxonomy (NCBI): domain Bacteria; kingdom Pseudomonadati; phylum Pseudomonadota; class Gammaproteobacteria; order Pseudomonadales; family Pseudomonadaceae; genus Pseudomonas; species Pseudomonas sp. P2S-1. The sequence continues at coordinate 6,471,603 of NZ_CM170068.1, read as the reverse complement.
GACAACGGCCAGATCGCCCCGGTCGACCCGCACCACCTGATGTTCAGCATCTGGGCCGCGACCCAGACCTACGCCGATTTCGACTGGCAGATCTCGGTGGTGACCGGGAAGGCGAAGCTGGACGAGAGCGATTATGAGGCGGCGGCGCAGACGATCATTCGGCTGGTGCTGAAAGGTTGTGCGCCGGACGCCTGACCGCGCTTTTTGACGCTATTTCCCTCCTGATATAGGCTCAACTCAATTTTCCAGAAATTGAGTTGAGCATGCCCCGGATCAACAGACCCAAGCCCTACACGGAGATTTTCGCGCGCCATGCCGGCGAGATTCTGGGGCTCATCTCGACATTTTCCGCCGTCGACGACAAGGGCCGTTATCTGCACTGGCACGACTTCCGCCACCGGGTGCCCTCCGGCATCAACGCGGAAGCGGCCTGGTGCACGGTGAAGCTGTCCAGAACCCTGATGCAGAAGTTCATCGGCCTGCGCGCCGAGGATGACTCCCCGTTCAAATACTGCCTCCCGGAATACGCCCAGACGGTCATCCACGCCATCGAGCACATCAACGCCAGGCTCGGGCTGGTGGTGTCGAAAGACTCGCCCGTCAACGAGAACAACCTGTTCCTGGTCGAGTCACTGATGATGGAAGAAGCGATTTCCAGCGCACAGTTGGAGGGGGCTGCGACCACCAGGAAGGTCGCCAAGGAAATGCTCGAAAAGGAACGCGAACCGGTCAACGACGACGAGCGGATGATCTTCAACAACTTCCTGCTGATGAAGCTGGCCAAGCACAGCAGCGAGATGCCCCTGTCCCTTGAGCTGATCAGGCGCTTCCACGCCGAAGCCACCCGGGACATTCAGGAAGAGCACGCCTGCCCGGGAGAAATCAGAAGGACCAATGACATCCACGTCAAAGACCGTGACGAGGAAATCGTCCACCAGCCGCCGGATGCCGCCCTGCTCCTGGAACGCCTGGAAAGACTCTGCGATTTCGCCAACCAGAAGCATGACGGCCACGACGGGCGAACCTTCATCCACCCCGCCGTGAAGGCGATCATCCTGCACTTCATGATCGGCTACGAGCATCCCTTCAACGATGGCAACGGCAGGACGGCAAGGTGCCTGTTCTACTGGTACATGCTGAAAAGCGGCTATTGGGCGTTCGAGTACATCTCGATCAGTACGCTGTTGAAGCAGGCGCCGGTGCAGTATGGCGAGTCGTACCTGTTCACCGAGACCGATGAGTTCGACCTGACCTATTTTGTGTACCACCAACTGAAAATCATCGAGCGGGCGATGGACGGGTTCCTGGTCTACATCGAGAACAAGCGCAACGAGCTGCGTGACGTCATGGGGCTGCTGATGCAGTCCGGCTTCGACAAGGACCTGAATTTCAGGCAGGTGCAGTTGCTGAAAAAGGTACTGCGAGACCCCGGTCGGCTGTTCGTCGCCAAGGAAGTGAAGAATGACTTCGAGGTTTCGGAGGGGACTGCCCGGGCTGATCTGGAGAAGCTGGTGAAGCTGAAGCTGCTGGCCAAGGTCAGGGAGGGCAAGACCTGGTGCTATGTGGCTAGAGGGGACGCAGCGGACCAGATCAGAAAAAAGTGAGGGCCCCATCGCTGGCAAGCCAGCTCCCACAGGGTTCAGCGGCGCTGCGGACACTGTGGGAGCTGGCTTGCCAGCGATGAGGCCAGTGGTTACACCACAAGCTTCAGATCAAGCAGCAACCCCCGCATCCGCCCGCAGCCCCGCCTCTTCGATCGCACTGATCGCACACTGCTCATCGATATCCGAGGTATCCCCGCTGATCCCGATCGCCCCCAGCACCACGCCCGCCTCGTTGCGAATCAGCACGCCACCCGGCGCTGGCACCACCGGGCTCTGACCCAGGCCATTCAGCGCGGCAAAGAACGCCGGCCGCTGCTGGGCGTCCAGCGCCAGCAGGCGCGAGCCCTTGCCCAAGGCAATCGCACCCCACGCCTTGCCCATCGCCACCTGCGGCCGCAGCAGGCTGGCGCCATCTTCCCGTTGCAAGGTCAGCAGGTGACCACCGGCATCCAGCACCACCACGGTCAGGGGCGCGGCGGAGATCTTGCGACCTGCGGCCAACGCGCCATTCACCAGGCTGACGGCGACTTTCAAGCTCAATGCGTTCATCAAAAGGTCCTCTTGTTGTTATGAAGCCCTGTGGGCAAGTGAAAAATTGATAGACCAAATAGAACACAATGGCGAATATTTTTGTATACAATAATTCGATTCCAGCCACCTGATCGTCCGCCGAGCCCGTTTCCACGGCATTTCGACGAAAGCGCAGGCCACGGACGAAAATGGATTGACCAGAGCTGCATCCCGTGAATACACTCTGGCAAAAGCTGTTTTGTATACAATTACAACATCGATGAGGCACAAAGCCATGAGCAAAATGAGAGCAATTGATGCAGCCGTTCTGGTGATGCGCCGCGAAGGTGTGGAAACCGCGTTTGGCATTCCGGGTGCAGCGATCAACCCGCTGTATTCGGCCCTGAAGAAAGTCGGCGGTATCGATCACGTCCTCGCTCGCCACGTTGAAGGCGCCTCGCACATGGCCGAGGGTTACACCCGTACCAAGGCCGGCAATATCGGCGTGTGCATCGGCACTTCCGGCCCTGCCGGCACCGACATGGTCACCGGCCTGTACAGCGCCTCCGCCGACTCCATCCCGATTCTCTGCATCACCGGCCAGGCTCCACGTGCCCGCCTGCACAAGGAAGACTTCCAGGCCGTGGACATCACCAGCATCGTCAAGCCGGTGACCAAGTGGGCAACCACCGTTCTGGAACCAGGCCAGGTGCCTTACGCCTTCCAAAAAGCCTTCTATGAAATGCGCACCGGCCGCCCAGGCCCCGTGCTGATCGACCTGCCGTTCGACGTGCAGATGGCCGAGATCGAATTCGACATCGATGCCTACGAGCCCCTGCCGGTCACCAAGCCAGCCGCGACCCGCAAGCAAGCGGAAAAAGCCCTGGCCATGCTCAATGAAGCCGAGCGTCCGCTGCTGGTCGCCGGTGGCGGCATCATCAACGCCGACGCCAGCGCCAAGCTGGTCGAGTTCGCCGAACTGACCGGCGTGCCGGTAGTCCCGACCCTGATGGGCTGGGGCACCATCCCTGACGACCACGAGCTGATGGTCGGCATGGTCGGCCTGCAGACCTCGCACCGCTACGGCAACGCGACCCTGCTGAAATCCGACCTGGTGTTCGGTATCGGCAACCGCTGGGCCAACCGTCACACCGGTTCCGTCGACGTCTACACCGAAGGCCGCACCTTCATCCACGTCGATATCGAACCGACCCAGATCGGCCGCGTGTTCACCCCGGACCTGGGCATCGTGTCCGACGCCGGCTCCGCACTGGATGCCTTCCTCGAAGTGGCCCGCGAGTGGAAAGCCGCCGGCAAGCTGAAATGCCGCGGCGAATGGCTGAAAGACTGCCAGGCCCGCAAGTCGAGCCTGCAGCGCAAGACCAACTTCGACAACGTTCCGGTCAAGCCACAGCGCGTGTACCAGGAAATGAACGAAGTGTTCGGCAAGGACACCACCTACGTCAGCACCATCGGTCTGTCGCAGATCGCCGGCGCCCAGTTCCTCCACGTGTACAAGCCACGCCACTGGATCAACTGCGGCCAGGCCGGCCCGCTGGGCTGGACCATTCCGGCTGCCCTGGGCGTGGTCAAGGCCGACCCGAGCCGCAAGGTCGTCGCGCTGTCGGGCGACTATGACTTCCAGTTCATGATCGAAGAGCTGGCCGTGGGCGCGCAGTTCAACCTGCCGTACGTCCACGTCCTGGTGAACAACGCCTACCTGGGCCTGATCCGCCAGGCGCAGCGTGGTTTCGAGATGGATTACTGTGTACAACTGGCGTTCGAGAACATCAACTCGCCAGACCTCAACGGCTACGGCGTCGATCACGTGGCCGTGGTCGAAGGCCTGGGTTGCAAGGCGCTGCGCGTGTTCAACCCGTCCGAGATCGCCCCGGCGCTGCTCAAGGCCCAGAAAATGGCCGAAGAGTTCCGCGTACCGGTGGTGGTCGAGGTGATTCTCGAGCGCGTCACCAACATTTCCATGGGTACCGAAATCAACGCGGTCAACGAGTTCGAAGACCTGGCGCTGGTCGGCAACGACGCGCCAACCGCGATTTCGCTGCTCGACTGATTGCCTGTGCGGCCCCGCGCTTCACCGCGCGGGGCCCAACCCAGCAAGGAGACACACATGCCACGCTTTGCCGCCAACCTGTCCATGCTGTTCACCGAACAGGACTTCCTGCCGCGCTTCAAGGCGGCTGCCGACGCCGGCTTCAGCGGTGTCGAGTACCTCTTCCCGTACGACTACGCCGCCACCGAGATCAAGCAGCAGCTCGACGCCCATGGCCTGACCCAGGTGCTGTTCAACCTGCCGGCCGGCGACTGGGCCAAGGGTGACCGCGGCATCGCCTGCGACCCGGCCCGGGTCGAGGAGTTCCGCAGCGGTGTCGACCTGGCCATCGCCTACGCGCAAGTGCTGGGCAACACCCAGGTCAACTGCCTGGCCGGTATCCGTCCACAGGGTCCGGACTGCGCCACCGTGCGCAAGACCTTCGTGGAAAACCTGCGCTTTGCCGCCGACAAGCTCAAGGCTGCCGGGATCAAGCTGGTCATGGAAATGATCAACACCCGCGACATCCCGGGCTTCTACCTGAACACCACCCAGCAGGCCCTGGAGATCCAGGCCGAAGTGGGCAGCGACAACCTGTTCCTGCAGTACGACATCTACCACATGCAGATCATGGAGGGCGATCTGGCCCGCACCATGGAAAGCAACCTGGCGAAGATCAACCACATCCAGCTGGCCGACAACCCGGGCCGTCACGAACCGGGCACCGGCGAGATCAACTACCGCTTCCTGTTCGAGCACCTGGACCGCATCGGTTACCAGGGCTGGGTGGGCGCGGAGTACAAGCCCAAGACCACCACTGAAGAAGGTCTGGGCTGGTTGAAGACCCATAACGCGATCTAACAAGCACCGCCCTCCCCTGTGGGAGCTGGCTTGCCAGCGATAGGGCCGGCAGCAGCAATGATGTTGTCAGTTCTGGCCTCATCGCTGGCAAGCCAGCTCCCACAGGGACTGCGGTGACCCCAATTACAAGAGGCAAATTCTCATGGCTAAAATCGGTTTCATCGGCACCGGCATCATGGGCCGCCCAATGGCGCAGAACCTGCAGAAAGCGGGTCACAGCCTGTTCGTTTCCACCCACCACGATGCCGCCCCGGCCGACCTGATCGCCGCTGGCGCCGTGGCCCTGGAAAATCCGAAGGAAGTGGCCCAGGAAGCCGAGTTCATCATCGTCATGGTCCCGGACACCCCGCAGGTCGAAAGCGTCCTGTTCGGTGACAACGGCGTGGCCCAGGGCGTTGGCCCGAACAAGGTGGTGATCGACATGAGCTCGATCTCCCCTACCGCTACCAAGGCCTTCGCCGAGAAGATCAAGGCTACCGGCGCTGCCTACCTGGACGCCCCGGTCTCCGGCGGCGAAGTCGGGGCCAAGGCCGCGACCCTGAGCATCATGGTCGGTGGCTGCCCGAAAGCCTTCGAGCGCACCCTGCCGCTGTTCCAGGCCATGGGCAAGAACATCACCCGCGTCGGTGGCAACGGTGACGGCCAGACCGCCAAGGTCGCCAACCAGATCATCGTCGCCCTGAACATCCAGGCCGTCGCCGAAGCCCTGCTGTTCGCCGCCAAGAACGGCGCCGATCCGGCCAAGGTCCGCGAGGCACTGATGGGTGGCTTCGCCTCGTCGAAGATCCTCGAAGTGCACGGCGAGCGCATGATCAAGGGTACCTTCGATCCAGGCTTCCGCATCAGCCTGCACCAGAAGGACCTGAACCTGGCCCTGCAAGGCGCCAAGGAGCTGAACATCAACCTGCCCAACACCTCCAACGCCCAGCAAGTGTTCAGCACCTGCGCGGCCATCGGCGGTGCCAACTGGGACCACTCGGCGCTGATCAAGGGCCTGGAACACATGGCCAACTTCTCGATCCGCGACGAGAAATAAGCTTCAAGCCGCAAGCTTTAAGCTGCAAGACAAAGCAGTTCCGCTTTTTCTTGCGGCTTGTAGCTTAAAGCTTGCAGCTGCGAAGAGCGCCCCTGGTTCAGCCTGCACGGAGGCCGTTCCAGGGGCGTTTTTGATTCTGCAGAACAATAAGATTTGGAGGCCTGAGATGTCGGTCGATCCGCAACACTTTCTCCGCGACCTGTTCGCCACGGCCATCGACGCCGCGCACCCGCGTCAGGTTCTTGAAGCCCATCTGCCCGCCGACCGCACCGGTCGGGTGATCGTCATCGGCGCCGGCAAGGCGGCCGCCGCCATGGCCGAAGTGGTCGAGCGCGCCTGGCAGGGCGAAGTCCGCGGCCTCGTCGTGACCCGCTACGGCCACGGCGCCAGCTGCTCGAAGATCGAAGTGGTGGAAGCCGCCCACCCCGTCCCCGACGCCGCCGGCCTGGCCGTGGCCAAGCGCGTGCTGGAGATGGTCAGCGACCTGAGCGCCGACGACCGGGTGATCTTCCTCCTGTCCGGCGGCGGCTCGGCCCTGCTGGCCCTGCCTGCCGAAGGCCTGACCCTGGCCGACAAGCAACAGATCAACAAGGCCCTGCTCAAGTCCGGCGCAACCATCGGCGAGATGAACTGCGTGCGCAAGCACCTCTCGGCGATCAAGGGCGGCCGCCTGGCCAAGGCCTGCTGGCCGGCCACCGTGTACACCTACGCGATTTCCGATGTGCCGGGCGACCTCGCCACGGTCATCGCCTCCGGCCCCACCGTGGCCGACCCGAGCACCTCGGCCGAAGCCCTGGCGATCCTCAAGCGCTACAACATCGACGCGCCCAAGGCCGTGATCGACTGGCTGAACAACCCGGCTTCCGAGACCGTCAAGGCCGACGACCCGGCCCTGGCCCGCAGCCACTTCCAGCTGATCGCCCGGCCCCAGCAGTCGCTGGAAGCCGCTGCGGTGAAAGCCCGACAAGCCGGCTTCAGCCCGCTGATCCTCGGCGACCTGGAAGGCGAATCGCGGGAAGTGGCCAAGGTCCACGCCGGCATCGCCCGCCAGGTGGTCCTGCATGGCCAGCCGCTGGCCGCGCCCTGCGTGATCCTCTCCGGCGGTGAAACCACCGTGACCGTGCGCGGCAATGGCCGTGGCGGGCGCAACGCCGAGTTCCTCCTGAGCCTGACCGAAAGCCTCAAGGGCCTGCCTGGGGTGTACGCCATCGCCGGCGACACCGACGGCATCGACGGTTCCGAAGACAACGCCGGCGCCCTCATGACCCCGGACAGCTACGCCCGCGCCGCGGCCCTGGGCCTGTCGGCCACCGACGAGCTGGACAACAACAACGGCTACGGCTACTTCGCCGCGCTCGACGCGCTGATCGTCACCGAGCCGACCCGCACCAACGTCAACGATTTCCGCGCCATCCTCATTCTTGAGACTGCCCACCATGACGCCTGACAAAAAAGTCAAAATCCTCGCCACCCTCGGCCCTGCGATCAAGGGCATCGACGATGTCCGCCAATTGGTGGAAGCCGGGGTGAACATCTTCCGCCTCAACTTCAGCCACGGCGAGCATGATGACCATGCGATGCGCTACCAGTGGATCCGCGAAGTGGAGGCCCAGCTCAACTACCCGCTGGGCATCCTCATGGACCTGCAAGGGCCGAAGCTGCGCGTTGGCCGCCTGGCCGAAGGCAAGGTCATGCTCCAGCGTGGCCAGGCCCTGCGCCTGGACCTCGACCCGACCCCGGGCGATGCCACGCGGGTCAACCTGCCGCACCCGGAAATCATCGCCGCGCTGGAGCCGGGCATGGACCTGCTGGTGGATGACGGCCGCCTGCGCCTGCGGGTGACCGCCAAGCACGCCGACGCCATCGACACCGAAGTGCTCAACGGCGGCGAGCTGTCCGACCGCAAGGGCGTGAACGTGCCACAGGCAGTGCTGGACCTCAGCCCGCTGACCGCCAAGGACCGCCGCGACCTGACCTTCGGCCTGGAACTGGGCGTGGACTGGGTGGCGCTGTCGTTCGTCCAGCGTCCCGAGGACATCGCCGAAGCCCGCGAGCTGATCGGTGACCGTGCCTTCCTGATGGCCAAGATCGAGAAGCCGTCGGCGGTGACCCAACTGCGCGAAATCGCCGAACTGAGCGACGCGATCATGGTTGCCCGTGGCGACCTGGGCGTGGAAGTGCCGGCCGAAGCCGTGCCGCAGATCCAGAAGAACATCATCGCCACCTGCCGCCAGTTGGGTCGGCCGGTGGTTGTGGCGACGCAGATGCTCGAATCCATGCGCTTCTCCCCTGCCCCGACCCGCGCCGAGGTCACAGACGTGGCCAATGCCGTGGCCGAAGGCGCCGATGCGGTGATGCTGTCGGCGGAAACCGCCTCCGGCGACTACCCGCTGGAAGCCGTGCAGATGATGAGCAAGATCATCCGCCAGGTCGAAGCCGGCCCGGACTACCAGACCCAGCTCGACGTCGGCCGGCCGAAAGCCGAAGCCACCGTCTCCGACGCCATCAGCTGCGCGATCCGCCGGATCAGCGGCATCCTGCCGGTGGCGGTGCTGGTCAACTACAGCGAATCGGGCAACTCGACCCTGCGCGCCTCCCGCGAGCGGCCACGGGCGCCGATCCTCAACCTGACCCCAAACCTGGGCACCGCCCGGCGCCTGAGCGTGGTCTGGGGCGTGCACTCGGTGGTCAACGACCGCCTGCGCCAGGTCGACGAGGTGTGCTCCACCGCGCTGGAAATCGCCCAGGCCCAGGGCATGGCCAACCGCGGCGACACGCTGCTGATCACCGCCGGTGTGCCTTTTGGCCAGCCGGGATCGACTAACTCGCTGCGTATCGAAACCCTGCTTTGACGTCTTCGCGAGGCAGGTTGGCGGCCATCGATTCATCCGCGTGAATCCGTGATCACCCGCCTGCTTCGCGATCCATAACCGTGGGACAAGACCCGCCCAAAGAGGCGACCCACTTCATTCAGACCTACTGCCATGTACACGAAAAACTTCGTCAATCCGTGCCCGGACTGGGCGACCGCGTTGCTCAACGGGTTCAGTCAGGTGTTGCTCCAGCGTAATCCGCTGTGCGGCCTGTGCTGCCTGCTGGCAATCCTTATCACGGCTCCACAACTGATCGGTGGCGCGCTGCTCGGCGCCCTCGCCGGCCTGCTCACCGCCCAGCGCCGCGGCTACAACCGCGCCGACCGCCAGGCCGGGCTGTACAGCTACAACGGCGTGCTGATCGGCGTGCTGTTCAGCTACCTGCTGCCCTGGTCGCCGATTCTCCTGCCGCTGATCATCGCCGTTGCCGGGCTGAGCAGCATGCTGGTGCATCAATGGCTCAAGCGTGGCGGGTCGGTGTTGTTGCCGGCCTATACCCTGCCCTTCGTCCTGGCGGGCTGGGCCTTGCTGCTGGTGGCCGAACCAGCCGCGCAGGCCAGCGCACCGGTGCAGGCCAATGCCCTGGATGCCCTCGCCCGGGGGCTGGGGCAGATCTTCCTGCTGGACCAGCCGCTGGCCGGGTTGCTGATTGCCCTGGGGCTGCTGCTCTCGGACCGCTATGCGGCGGCCTGGGCCTTCGTCGGCGCGGCGATTGGCGGCAGCGTTGCGCTGATCGGCGGGGAAGCCACGGCGGCGTATATGGGGCTGCATGGCTTCAATGCGGCGCTGGCGGCCCTGGCCTTCAGCGGCACCCGTGCACAACCGTGGAAGCCGTTGCTGGCGATCGCCCTGGCGATCGCGGTGCAGCCGCTGTTCAATATGTTGCCGATTCCGGGGCTGACGGCGCCGTTTATCGTGGCGTGCTGGGTGGTGCGGCTGGGGGATGTGAAAGGGACCGGGGTGCAGAGTCGCTGCATCTGAAGTCATCGCTGCGGTTCGGCGCTCCGACAAGCCAGCTCCCACAGGTTCGGCAGCGACGCGGACACTGTGGGAGCTGGCTTGCCAGCGATTAGGCCCTGGAAACTTGCACAACTGCCGGATCCCACCCTAGGCTTCGCATCACCACCCGCCTCGGAACCACCACCTTTATGGACACCCCCCAGAGCCTGCGCCAGCGGCTCTTCGTCATCGTCTTCCAGACCGACACCGTCGCCGGACGCCGCTTCGATACCATCCTGCTGCTGATCATCCTCGCCAGCCTGGTCACCGTGATCCTCGACTCCATCGACGAGGTGCACCAAAGCTACGCCGGCCTGCTCGCCGCCATCGAGTGGGGCTTCACCGCGGTGTTCCTGGTCGAATACCTGCTGCGCCTGTACTGCTCGCCCAAGCCGCTGCGCTATGCCTTCAGCTTCTACGGCCTGGTCGACCTGCTGGCGATCGTGCCGGGGATCATCGCCCTGTACTACAGCGATGCCCAGTACCTGCTGATCGTCCGGGTCATCCGCATGCTGCGGATCTTCCGCGTGCTCAAGCTCAGTCCGTACCTGAAACAGGCCCACTACCTGCTCGACGCCCTGCGCGGCAGCAAGCAGAAGATCATCGTGTTCCTGGTCAGCGTGTCGACCCTGGTCACCGTGTTCGGCACCCTGATGTATGTGGTCGAAGGCCCGGAGCACGGCTTTACCAGCATCCCCAAGGGCATCTACTGGGCCATCGTCACCCTGACCACCGTCGGCTTCGGCGATATCGTGCCCAAGACCCCGCTGGGCCAGGTGATTTCCTCCCTGGTCATGATCACCGGCTACTCGATCATCGCCGTGCCCACGGGTATCTTTACCGCCGAACTGGCCAATGCCATGCGCGGCGAACAACTGCGCCACGACTGCCCGGTATGCCGCAAGAACAGCCACGAACACGGCGCCGCCTTCTGCTCGCGCTGTGGTAATGCGCTGTTCCCGAAGCAGGAATAAGCAAAGTCGTTTTTAATCTTTTTGTGCCTAAGGGCCATTGGCTATAGTCGCTGGCACAATGCTTTCAATCCAACCAAGTCCAACAAGGAATGCACAGTGAAAAAACTCTTTGGTGCCTCGCTCCTCGCCGCGAGCCTGGTCGTGGGCAATATCGCCCAGGCCGCGCCCGCGCCGCTGCTGAACGTCTCCTATGACGTGATGCGCGACTTCTACAAGGACTACAACGTCGCCTTCCAGAAGCACTGGGAAGCCGAGCACAAAGAGAAGATCACCGTGCAGATGTCCTTCGGCGGTTCGAGCAAGCAGGCGCGCTCGGTGATCGATGGCCTGCCGGCGGATGTCATCACCATGAACATGGCCACCGACATCAACGCCCTGGCCGACAACGGCAAGCTGGTCCCGGACAACTGGGTCACGCGCCTGCCGAACAACAGCGCGCCGTTCACCTCGGCCACGGTGTTCATCGTGCGCAAGGGCAACCCGAAAGCCCTGAAGGACTGGCCGGACCTGCTCAAGGATGGCGTCCAGGTGATCGTGCCGAACCCGAAGACTTCGGGTAACGGCCGCTACACCTACCTGTCGGCCTGGGGCTATGTGCTGAAGACCGGTGGTGACGAGGCCAAGGCCAAGGACTTTGTCGGCAAGCTGTTCAAGCAGGCGCCGGTGCTGGATACCGGTGGCCGGGCCGCCACCACTACCTTCATGACCAACCAGATCGGCGACGTGCTGGTGACCTTCGAGAACGAAGCGGAAATGATCGCCCGCGAGTTCGGTCGTGATCAGTTCGAAGTGATCTACCCGAGCGTTTCCGCTGAAGCCGAGCCACCGGTGAGCGTGGTGGACAAGGTGGTCGACAAGAAGGGCAGCCGGGCTACCGCCGAGGAATACCTGAAGTTCCTGTGGTCGCCTGAGGCCCAGGAGATCGCCGCCAACAACTACCTGCGTCCGCGGGACCCGGCGGTGCTGGCCAAGTACACCGACCGCTTCCCGAAAGTGGAATTCCTCTCGGTGGAGAAGACCTTTGGTGACTGGCGTACCGTGCAGAAGACCCACTTCAATGATGGCGGGGTGTTCGACCAGATCTATACCGGCAAGTAAGCCCGGCATCGAGGCCTGACTTTCGGGCCTCATCGCTGGCAAGCCAGCTCCCACAGGGTCCGTGGTGCACGCAAATCCCTGTGGGAGCTGGCTTGCCAGCGATAGGGCCCTCACAGATTGCAAATCCCTCGCAGAAAAACCCCAAAGATCATTGTCTACCCTTTCCGTCACCCCACGGCTGAAGGAGTACCCCGTGATCCGCCCCCTGCTCACTCTCCTCTTCTGCACCCTGCTGAGCCTGCCGGCACTGGCCGGCCCGCTGGCCGCCGTCACCGAGGAACAACCGGCCAAGGAGCCGGAACCGGTCGTCCAGGGCGGTCTGCTCGGCACCCTCGCCAGCGGCCTCGACGACGTTTCCCAGGAACTCAATATCGACCACCACCTGCTCGACAGCTGGCGCCTGCGCACCGACCGTGCGGCGAAGGAGGTCAACCAGCTGGTCACCCGCCATGACGCCGGCGACCTGATGTCGATGACCTGGGACTTCCTGATCCTCACCGCCACCTGGGCCGCAACCTTCGCCGTGCTCTGCTACCTCGGCCGCCTCGCCGCCCGCGCCAGCCAGCGCAGCCGCCTGCTGCGCGAGCGCCCGCGCCCGCAAAAGCTCCTCGGTTACCTGCTGCCCTACACCCTGCCGGCCATCGCCAGCCTGCCCGCCGCGCTGTTCATCAGCCGCCAGCTCGACCCGTCGGTGGGCCGCGCCCTGGGCATGAGCCTGGCCTATGCCACCAGCAGCGGGATCTTTTCCACCACCCTCATCCTGTGCCTGATCACCCTGTTCGACGTCGGCCACAAGCGCACGGCGGTGCGCATCATCCGCGAGGCCGCGCCGCGGCCGCTGTTCATGATCGGCTTCCTCGCCGCCTGGAGCGACGCCCTGACCAGCCCGCAGATTTCCCGTCAGATCGGCGGCAACCTGACCAGCAGCATCGCGGTGATCACCGGCCTGCTGGCGACCCTGATCTTCGCCGTGGTGGTGCTGCGTTCCCGGCGCCCGGTGGCGCACCTGATCCGCAACCGCAGCCTCAAGGACCGCCTGCAACACCGCGCGGTGCAGGAGACCCTGCGGATCTTCTCGGCGATCTGGTACCTGCCGATCCTGATGATGATCATGGTCTCGGGGATCAACCTGATCGGCGCCGGCGAAGAAAGCCAGCGCGCCCTGCAAAAGGCCCTGCTGACCACGGTGCTGCTGATCGGCACGGTGTTCCTGAGCATCACCCTGCAGCATTTCCTCAACCCGCCGCGCAACCCGGAACAACGCCTGCGCCCCTACAAGGAGCTGCTCTACAGCCTGGCCCACGCCCTGCTGCGCATCGCCATGGCGGTGGCCTTCATCGAACTGCTGGGGCGTATCTGGGGCTTCTCGGTGCTGGACTTCGCCTTGCGCAACAGCTTCGGCCGGGCGATCAGTGATTCGCTGAGCAGCATCGGCCTGATCCTGCTGGTGACCTGGCTGCTCTGGGTGGTGATCGACACAGCGATCCAGGAAGCGCTCAAGCCGACACCGGGCCGGCGCAACACGCGCCAGCCGAGCACCCGCACGCGGACCATCCTGCCGATGCTGCGCAACGCCACCAAGGTGGTGCTGGTGGTGATCTGCACCATCACCACCATGGCCAACCTGGGGATCAATGTCGCGCCGTTCCTCGCCGGTGCCGGGGTGGTCGGCCTGGCCATCGGCTTCGGCTCGCAGCAACTGGTGCAGGACGTGATCACCGGGCTGTTCATCCTGATCGAGGACACCATCGCCATCGGCGACTGGGTGGTGCTCGACTCCGGGCATGCCGGTACCGTGGAAAGCCTGACCATCCGCACCCTGCGCCTGCGCGACGGCAAGGGCTTCGTGCACTCGGTGCCGTTCGGGCAGATCAAGGCCGTCACCAACCAGTCGCGGCAGTTCGCCTATGCGTTCTTCTCGGTGCAGTTCAGTTATGACTCGGACGTGGATGCGGCGCTCAAGCTGATTCGCGAGGCGGGGCAGTCGATCAGCGAGGACCCGATCCTGCGGCACAATTTGCAGGGGCCGTTGCAGGTGTTCGGGGTGGACAGCATGAACCTGAACGGGATGACCCTGACGGCGCAGTTCAGGACGACTTCGGGCGGGCAGTACGCGGTGAACCGGGCGTTCAACGAGCGCTTGAAGAAGCTGGTGGACAAGACGGACGAGGTGAGTTTTGCGCAGTACAGTCCGGTGCCGGCAACCCAGTAATTGATGGTGCTCTCAAGGGCCTCATCGCTGGCAAGCCAGCTCCCACAGGTTTCGCGGCGCACACATACCCTGTGGGAGCTGGCTTGCCAGCGATAGGGCCCTCAAACTCACCGAAAAACCAGGGCCTTGAGCCCCCCAGCCACATCCACATCCGGAAACTCCGGCGCATTCTCCAGCCGCTCGACGAACTTCAACCCCGGCGCCTGCTCCGCCATCCCCTCGATCAGAAACTCCGCCCCGATCCCCGGATCATTGACACAAGCCAGCACCGTCCCGCCCTCGCTCAACAGCTCCGGCAGACGGCGGAGGATCTTCGCGTAGTCCTGGGTCAGGGCAAAGCTGCCCTTCTGGAAGCTCGGCGGGTCGATGATGATCAGGTCATAAGGCGCCGTCTTGCGCACCTTGCCCCAGGACTTGAACAGCTCATGCCCAAGGAAGCCGACCTTGCCCAGGTCATGCCCGTTGAGCCGGTGATTGTCCCGCCCGCGGGACAGCGCCGCCTTGGACATGTCGAGGTTGATCACCTGCTCCGCCCCGCCGGCAATCGCTGCCACCGAAAAGCCGCAGGTATAGGCGAACAGGTTGAGCACCCGCTGCCCCGCCGCCTGCGCACGCACCCAGCGCCGGCCGTAGCGCATGTCGAGGAACAGGCCGTTGTTCTGCTTCATGCCCAGGTCAAGCTGGTAGCGCAGGCCATCCTCGTCGATGACCTTGTGTGTGCAAGGCTCACCCAGCAGCCAGTAACCGGGACGGTCCGGCAGATAACGATGCTGGATCAGCACCGCCATCTCCCCCGTCGCCAGCCCGCGCAGCATGGTTTGCAGTTCGTCCTGTTGGCCCTCGGGCGGCTCGCGGAACAGCGCCACCAGCAGCACGCCCTGCAGCCAGTCCACGGTGATCTGCTCCAGCCCCGGCCAGCAGCGCCCGCGGCCATGGAACAGCCGCCGGGTTTCAGCCGGCGGCGGGTTCAGGGCGGTGAGCAGGTGGCGGTGCAGGGTTTCGATGGCGGAGGTCATGGCGGGTTTTCGGTGAACTAAAGCGGCGCATTCTACGCTTTTGCACCGCTGGCGCGGGCAGCGGATTTGAACCACCAGCCCCGCTGCATCCCGGCCGCCGCCAGCAGGATCGCCGCCACGCCCAGCCATTGCAGAGGCTCCAGGCGATGGCCGAAGGCGACCCAGTCCACTGCGATCGCCGCGATCGGGTAGATGAACGACAACGCGCCGGTCAGCGCCGTCGGCAGTTTCTGGATGGCGCCGTAGAGCAGCACGTACATCACGCCGGTATGCACGATGCCCAGGGTGACCAGGCTACCCAGTTCACCCGGCACGGTGGGCAGGCCGCCGAGATTGGCGAACGGCGCCAGCAGCAACACCCCGGTACTCACCTGGACCAGCGCGATCAGGTGCGGTGGCGTGCCACTCAGGCGCTTGATGATCAGCGCGGCCACCGCATAGAGGAACGCCGCACCAAGGGCCAGGGCGATGCCCATCAGGTAGTCCTCGCCACTTTCGCCCTGGCTGCCATGGGCACTGACGATGGCCAGCATCCCGGCGAAGGAAACACCAAGCCAGAACAGCTTGGGCACGGTGATCTTCTCGCCGAGGAACAGCGCCGCCAGCCCCACCAGCATGAACGGCTGGACGTTGTACACCGCCGTGCCGATGGCGATGGACGCCCGCGAGTAGGAGGCGAACAGCAGCACCCAGTTGCCGACGATGGCCACGCCGCTGAGCACGGCCAGGGCGAAGGTCATGCGGGTCAGGAGGCCCGGGCGCAGGAAGCCCATGGCGGCGCAGATCAGCAGCAAGGTCCCGGCGCCGAACAGGCAGCGCCAGAACACCACGTCCAGCACCGGTTGCCCGGATACCAGGACGAACCAGCCAATGGTGCCGGAAATCAGCATGGCGCCGATCATTTCCAGGGAACCGCGACGTATCGAATTGTCCATCACTCACCTCCAGGCAGATGTGACAAAGTATGCCGAGGGTGCCTGGGACCATTCCAGTGGATAAATCAGGCAGGAATGACCTGCGACCTTTCTTATCAAGGTGATTTCATTGAATCGCCTAACCGGAGCCTTTTCATGACCGATGCCATCGACCAACTGCTGCTCAATGCCCTGATGGAGGATTCGCGGCGCTCGCTGAAGGCGCTGGCGAGCCTGACCGGGTTGTCCTCACCCAGCGTCAGCGAGCGCCTGCGCCGCCTGGAAGAACGCGGTGTGCTCAAGGGCTACACCGTGGAAGTGGATGCCCGCAGCTTCGGCTACCAGTTGCAGGCCATCGTGCGCATTCGCCCGCTGCCGGGGCAGTTGCATGAGGTGGAGCGGCAGATCATCGCCATTCCCGAGTTCACCGAGTGCGACAAGGTGACCGGGGATGACTGCTTCATCGCGCGCCTGCATGTGCGCTCGATGGAGCAGCTGGACACCTTGCTGGACAAGCTCAACAGCCAGGCCGAGACCAGTACGGCGATTGTGAAGAAGACCCCGGTGAAGCGGCGGTTGCCGCCGATGGATTGAGATCTGGAAGCTGGACGCGAACCCTGTGTGTCCAATCCAATATCCATACAAACAAAAAGTGTACACAAGCATGTAACCGAAAGTGCCTTTTTTGTGTGCAATCACCCCACACCCTGCCCCATATCGTTACATCCTCCCGCTCTATTAACTTGACCAATCAATCAGAATTTAACTAAGCGAAAAAATAAAACCTGTTTAATTGGTCAATTTATAAATTCCAGCTTTCAATAACTTACAAAAATACTAAGCAACTTCAACAAGATACGACTTCTGCCTACGAACTTCCCGTGGCATGGATCTGGCTTGAGTGGTCTCGCTCTTTGTATACAACTCAACGAAATCAAGAGCACACTTCAGATCCGCCCACCTGCCGTCGCCGGGTAGCGGAATGCCCCTAACCAATTGGTTCTCGTGGTTGATGACCAGGCTTCCCCACGCCACGAGTATCAGGAGCACGCCGGAATGAGCATGAGTCTCTACAACAAGACAGAACTGGACTTTTCCTCGGCTATACCCGAATCGACGACGCAACCGCAGCAACCCGTGACCCTGAGCCCGCGCCTGCACAACCACGACCTCGCCCCGACCAAGGCCGAGGGGCGCCGCTGGGGGCGCTACAGCATCTTCGCGTTGTGGACAAACGATGTGCACAACATCGCCAACTACTCCTTCGCCATGGGTCTTTACGCCATGGGCCTGGGCGGCTGGCAGATCCTCCTCTCGCTAGGGATCGGTGCCGCACTGGTGTACTTCTTCATGAACCTGTCCGGCTACATGGGCCAGAAGACCGGCGTGCCGTTCCCGGTGATGAGCCGGATCGCCTTCGGTATCCATGGTGCGCAGATCCCGGCGCTGATTCGCGCAGTGATCGCCATCGCCTGGTTCGGCATCCAGACCTACCTGGCCTCGGTGGTCCTGCGGGTGCTGCTGACGGCCGTCGCGCCGGGCATGGCCGCCTATGACCAGGACTCGATCCTCGGCCTGTCGAGCCTGGGCTGGGTGTGCTTCGTGGCGATCTGGCTGGTGCAGCTGGTGATCCTCGCCTACGGCATGGAGATGGTCCGGCGCTACGAAGCCTTCGCCGGCCCGGTGATCCTGCTCACCGTGACCTGCCTGGCGGCGTGGATGTACGTCCAGGCCGACTTCGCCATCGCCTGGTCGGTGCGCGAACCACTGACCGGCGCGGCCATGTGGCACAACATCTTCGCCGGCGGCGCGCTGTGGCTGGCGATCTACGGCACCCTGGTGCTGAACTTCTGCGACTTCGCCCGTTCCTCGCCGTGCCGCAAGACCATCCGCTCCGGCAACTTCTGGGGCCTGCCGGTGAACATCATCGCCTTCGCGGTGATTACCGTGCTGCTGTGCGGTGCGCAGTTCAAGATCAACGGCCAGATCATCGACAGCCCGACCCAGATCATCGCCAGCATCCCTAGCACCTTCTTCCTCGTACTCGGCTGCCTGGCCTTCCTGATCGTCACCGTGGCGGTGAACATCATGGCCAACTTCGTCGCCCCGGCCTTCGTCCTCAGCAACCTGGCGCCACGCCTGCTCAACTTCCGGCGCGCCGGGCTGATCAGCGCCACCCTGGCCGTGCTGATCCTGCCGTGGAACCTCTACAACAGCCCGCTGGTGATCATGTACTTCCTCTCCGGCCTCGGCGCCCTGCTCGGCCCGCTGTACGGGGTAATCATGGTCGACTACTGGCTGATCCGCCGCGGTCGCATCAACGTGCCCGAGCTGTACAGCGAAGACCCCAAGGCGGCCTATCACTACCGCCGCGGCGTCAACCCGCGAGCACTGATCGCCTTCGTCCCGGCCGCGCTGCTGGCCATTGTCCTGGCCCTGGTGCCCAACTTCGAAACCATCGCACCGTTCTCCTGGATGATCGGCGCCGGTATCGCCGGCCTGCTCTACCTGCTGTGCGCCCCGCGCAACCAGCAGTACCAGGACGTGAGCGGCGAATCCATCGCCGTCGACAGCGTCAGCCACTGATTGCCTCTTGCGACCCGGCGCTGCCGGGTCGGTCTACTGCCTAGCGAGTCCCGATATGCGAATCCTGATAGTCAACGTCAACACCAGCGAAGCCATTACCGAAGCCATCGCCCGCCAGGCCCAGGCCGTCGCGGCGCCGGGCACCGAGATCATCGGCCTGACCCCGTACTTCGGCGCGGAATCGGTGGAAGGCAATTTCGAAAGCTACCTGGCGGCCATCGCGGTGATGGACCGCGTGCTCGCCTACGACGGCCCGTACGACGCGGTGATCCAGGCAGGTTACGGCGAGCACGGCCGGGAAGGCCTGCAGGAACTGCTCGACGTACCGGTGGTGGATATCACCGATGCCGCCGCCAGCACTGCCATGTACCTCGGTCATGCCTACTCGGTAGTCACCACCCTGGATCGCACCGTGCCGCTGATAGAAGACCGCCTGAAGCTGTCCGGCCTGCTCGACCGCTGCGCCTCGGTGCGCGCCAGCGGCATGGCCGTGCTGGAGCTGGAAGCGGAGCCGGAGCGCGCCCTGGAAGCCATCGTGCGCCAGGCCGAACTGGCGGTCAGCGAAGACAAGGCGGAAGTGATCTGCCTGGGCTGCGGCGGTATGGCCGGGCTCGACGAGAAGATTCGCCAGCGCACCGGTGTGCCGGTGGTGGATGGGGTCAGTGCGGCGGTGAAGATGGCCGAATCGCTGGTGCAGCTCGGGCTGTCCACCTCGAAGACCCGCACCTACGCCAAGCCGCGGCCCAAGCGCGTGATTGGCTGGCCGGCGCAGTTCGGCCGGTAAAACGTTAGTCCCTTTTGCGAGGCGCGATCAACGGTGCCAGGACCTGAACAGGTCATCTCCCCTGGTACCCGCGCCTCGGTTTTTTTCCAGCAGCAACCCGGTCACTCTGTAGGAGCTGGCTTGCCTGCGATGGACCGCATAGCGGTCCCAAAACCTGCCACACCGAATATCTGACTGGATGCGGTCTACCCGGCGCTGAATCAGAAATATCCACCAACCATCGCTCGTGCTGGATGGTTTTGGGACCGCTACGCGGTCCATCGCAGGCAAGCCAGCTCCTACTGATCTGTGCCATCGCCTTTGGAACACCGACGTGACATAACTGACCCTCAAATGGAAATTAAAGGAGTTCATGGTCCTGATCGATGAGCCAACATAAAGCAGGTAAAGAAGCTTCCAGCCATAATTATAAAAATCAAAAAACCCACTAGTAGAAATAACAGACCGACAGCCCAAGACGGCAGGAGGTCCCTCCCCGACTCATCTCGCTTGCTGGCAAGCCATCCCAAAATAAGAATCCCGACAACAACAATAATAGCGAAAAAGACAAACAGGCCTGGACCAAACTGTAAGATATCGATACACAGATAATCTACCAAACCACCCATACCCACCTCCGAAACAAGTCAAGCTAAAGCACAGGCTCTCCAACCAGCCAACTCGAGCAACATTCAAGACTTTCCAACTACAGAAAAGCCAAAGTCAAAAGCCTCTCATAGCCCACCAAAACAAAAACGACAAGAAAAAAACAAACAAATACATCAACCAA
This sequence comes from Pseudomonas sp. P2S-1, assembly GCF_057197725.1. Taxonomy (NCBI): domain Bacteria; kingdom Pseudomonadati; phylum Pseudomonadota; class Gammaproteobacteria; order Pseudomonadales; family Pseudomonadaceae; genus Pseudomonas; species Pseudomonas sp. P2S-1. The sequence continues at coordinate 6,451,317 of NZ_CM170068.1, read as the reverse complement.
AAAACCCCTCCAAGAAGAGTAATCGCCCGCTCATTGAAAGACAGTCTAAAATTGATTTTCTTACCCTCGGGATCTCCCTCACAAAAATTTATCGCATGTTGAACAACACCCAGCAGATAAACTCCAACCGAAAACACTATTACCGGGAGCGCCAAAGTTCGCAGCAAAGCGTCCGAATTAGCTTTTGCATTCCCCCAGCGACCCAGGCTGGGATGGTTGCTCGTAAGCCATTCTGGAATCAGCACCCAAAGTGCGACTGCGCTGGCCATGACCAAGATAAAACCAATGCTCAACGACAACGGCGACCAATCATAAACTCGTCGGGAACTACTTATTTCCAAATCAATCTTTCTCATCAATGAATAGAGAAAAACTGGCATCAACAACGATCGTACTGCTGGGTTAATTTCAGTTTTGCCATGTGCTCTATAAGCCTGCCAGTTCCGGTAAGCCCAATAAAAACCATATCCCCCCAGGGAGCAGTAGCTCAATAGGGTGAGCTTTTTGACCGACACTACATAAAACCTCATACCACCTCCAAATTCAGATCCTATTTGTACTTCTGATTAGCGAAACATCAAGTAGCAGACCACAAGGAGGGCTAACATCAGCACGGGAATCAAAAAATTAGAAATACAGCCAGCAGAAAACCACCCAGAGGTGATAGAAGCTTTTCCCCAGAAGCCATTTTCCTATCATCAATCCTGGAAAACACCCACTTGGCACCAATAGCCAAAAAGGTAAAGACGACGAGCCACGCTACAGCATCAAAACACAACCACCCCAATGATCCACCTCAGACAGCCATTAAATAATTAGATCTCGCTTATCGCGAGGCGCAATAAAACCCTGAGACCGAAATAAATGATGTAGTCCAATTCCGATACAGAAGGCGGAGATTTCGACTATTAGCGAAAGATAAGACAGCGACAGCCATCAGAAGACTGGGCGACGGAGATGAGATTGGGGCGCGCCGAAGCCCCGCGATCACATCGGTGAATTCCATATTGCAATCGCGGAAAGAAACTACAGCCTCTGCGTGGAGCTCTATTTGAGGGTTTGGGTGGTTGAGATCAACCCTGAGAGAGGGTATGCGGACAACTCAAGTCCCCGCCATCCAGCCCCTGCTTCACATTCCGGCTCAGCATCGTCGCCTTGCCGTCGCGCCAGGTCAGGGTCAGCACATACAGCGAGTCGAAATCGCTGTTCTCCCAATCCTCGGTAATCACCCGCTCCTCGCCCAGGGCCTTGCCGGCCACGGCGTTGATCAGTTCGGGCAGATAGCCGTGGGACCAGGCAGTATACACGGTCGAATTCCGGTACTTGTTGCTGGTCAGCTCGCGGGCCAGGGCGTTGGTGTCATTGGCGCCGTATTCGATATTCACCGGCAAGCCGAGCTTGATCGCGCTGGGGCTGATGGTCATCAACGGCCGCAGGTAGCTGTAGCTGTCGTCATTGGCGCCCTCTTCCACTTCACGGGTCGGGTCGGCGGCGAACACGTAGTCGGCGTCGCCGAACTTCTCCGGGAGCAAGGTCGCCAGGTCGAGGGCGCGATTGAGGCCCTGGCAGTTCAACTGGCCGAGACCTTCACCGGGCTTTTCCGCATGGCGCAGGAAGACCAGGGTCTGGGTGCCATCGACCGGTTTGGCCAGGCTGTCGAAGGTGGTGAATCCAAGGAGGGCGGCGCCTGCTACGAGCACGGTGCCGAGCAGCGCCTGACGGCGCGAAGGCAGGAATGCGGGGAACTTCATGATCAACCCTTAAGGACAAAAGACTGTGAACCAACCCGCCAGTGCTGCCCCGCGGCCGGAGCCGCGGAGCATCCCTGTCTATCACTCCATCCGTGGATACGGGCGTCCTTGAGAGTGCAGCAAGCCCGATTGGTTCTGTCCTTGGGGTGCTTGTCCTTAAGCTGGGAGTGAATCTACCGCTCCCCTGTTACGAAATTAAGACGGCGTTTTCAGTCGTCGCGGGTCAGCACTTCCAGTACTTCGATCTCGAAATACAGGTCCGAGCCCGGCGGGATGGCGCCCACGGCACGCGTGCCATAGCCCAGATGCTGGGGCACGAACAGCTTGCGCTTGCCGCCGACCTTCATGCCCATCAGGCCGAGGTCCCAGCCCTTGATCACCCGCCCGGTGCCGATCACGCACTGGAACGGCTTGCCGCGCCGGTGCGAGGAATCGAAAACCGTGCCATCGGCCAGGGTGCCGGTGTAATGGGTGGTGATCAGGGCGCCCTTGACCACTTCCTTGCCGTCGCCGAGCTGGACGTCGGTGACCAGGAGTTCATCGTTCAGGATATTCATGACAACCTCTTTTGCGCAGCTGTGACCTAAGTCGCAGCGTTTTCTCAGGATTATCAGTAATTTGCAACAAGAGCATGGACAAACTCCGACCGTTGGGAACCTGCGTCAAAGCAGATTCATCGCAATCAGCTAGGATCACCCGGACAAGCGTCACAAGGACATAACAATGAACGAAAAAAGCAAGGCGCTGTGTGAAGAGCTGGGGATCAGCGAGGAACTGCTGATTGCCCGTGGCTTCGTCGAGTACCCGGAGGCACGGGTGCTGGCCACCGCCGAGGTCGATGAGGACGGGCGCCGCTTCGAGCTGGAACCGGAGGCGGCGGCCGCCTGGAAGCAACTGCGGGCAGCGGCGGCGCGGGATCATGTGGAACTGCGCCTGGTGTCGGCATATCGCAGTGTCGAGTACCAGGCCGGCATCGTGCGGCGCAAGCAGCAACGCGGGCAGAGCCTGGAGCAGATCCTCGCGGTCAATGCGCCACCCGGCTTCAGCGAGCATCACACCGGCCGGGCGGTGGATATCAACTCACTCGAAGCCGAATTCGAGCACAGCGGGGCCTATGCCTGGTTGCTGCTCAATGCCGAACGCTTCGGTTTCCACCTCTCCTACCCGCGAGATAACGCCCAGGGCTATGCGTTCGAGCCCTGGCACTGGTGCTACCGGGCAACTAGCTGAACTGCGCGACCACTTCGGCGCCAGTCATGTTTTTCGTCTGGTTGGAGAAGCAGTAGAAGGACGGTTTTTCGTCGATATAGACCTGCAGGTCCAGGCTCCAGGCCTGCTCGCCGTCCAGCAGGCCCACCGGGATGGCGAAGAAGTTGCCGCCCTTGAGGCGATAGAACAGATGGCTACCGCATTTGGCGCAGAAGCCGCGCTCGGCCCAGTCGGAGGAGCCGTACACCGCAGGCGTGGCGCCGCTGAACTGCGGGGCGCTGCTGCTGTGCACGGTGAGCAGCGGGCCACCGTTCCACTTGCGGCACATGCTGCAATGGCAGGCGCCGACGCTGGCGTCGTCGAGGGTGACGCTGAGCTGGATGGCGCCGCAGAGGCAGGTGCCCTGATGGGTTTGGCTGGACATGGGGGGAGCTCCTTGCAGGCTGAGGTTGCTGAGTGTAGCCAAGATCCATCGAACACCCGAGAACCCTGTGGGAGCTGGCTTGCCAGCGATTGCTGTAGTGAATTCACCATAGCTATCGCTGGCAAGCCAGCTCCCACAGGGTATGCGGGGCTCTTAAGCATTCACCGGGGTCAGCACCGGTTCACCGGCGAAGAAGGCCTGCAGGTTCTTGAGCACCAACGCCACCATATCCCTGGCCGCTTCCGGCGTCTGCGCCGCCACATGCGGCGTCAGCACCACATTGTCCAGCGTCTTCAACTCATCCGGCACCGACGGCTCGTCATCGAACACATCCAGCCCCGCCCCGGCGATCCGCCCTTCGCGCAGCGCCGCGACCAGCTCGGCCGTGGACACCACGCTGGCCCGCGAGATATTCACCAGGAACCCCTGCGGCCCCAGCGCATCCAGCACCTCGCGCCCGACCAACGCACGGGTATTGGCCCCACCCGGCGTGGCGACGATCAGGAAATCCGACACCCGCGCCAGCTCCAGCACGCTCTCGCAGTACTGATACGGCACGCCCTCGCGCGGCGAACGGTTGTGATAACGCACGTCCATGTCGAAGCCAAGCGCGCCACGCCTGGCAATCGCCATGCCCACCGCGCCTAACCCGAGAATCCCCAGGCGCTTGCCCGCCAGTGACGGGCTGATCACCCGGTTCCACTGGCCTTGCCGAGTGGTGCTGTCAGCCCGGCAGATATCCCGGACCACGGCGAACAACAGGGCCATGGTGTGATCCGCCACCGCCGAGGCATTGGCCCCGGCACCATTGGTGACGACGATGCCCCGCGCCGCAGCGGCGGCCAGATCCACGGCCTCGTAGCCGGCACCGATCACACAGATCAGCCGCAGCAACGGCAGCGCAGCGATTTCCTCGGCGGTGATGCCCAGCGGCCCCCGGGTCAGCACTACATCGATCTCGCCAGCATGCCGGGCAATCGCCTCGGCGCGCAGCGCCGGCGTCTTCGCCCGGATCAGTCGGTATCCGTGGTCTTCCAGCAAGGGCAGGTAGTCATCGACCGTTTCGACCAGCACCAGTACCGTCTTCGTCATCTCATGCTCCCAGGCGTTCAGCGAGGGGGCATTATGCCGGCATTACTGGGCGAACGCGCGGCCCAGACCGCCCGGGACGCCACTGGAGTCGGTGTCCTGCCACGGCCCTTCGGGGTTGGTGGCCCAGCTCCAGCCGTTGTTCCAGCGGTAATAGGTGCGCTGGCGGTAGAAGGTGTTGGTCTTGCCTTCGAGCACGTAGACCCCGAGTTTCGGGTCCCAGTGGCTGGCGCCACCCGGTGGCGGGGCGAAGCTGGCGGAGGTGCGCGGCATGGGTTTCGGCGTCGGGGTGACGGTAGGCTTGGGTACGCTTGGGCCCGGCTTGATCACCGGGCCCGGCGGGGGGGCAGTCTCGATCGGCGGCAGCGGTTCTCGCTCCGGCTCCCGAGGCTGATGCACCGTACATGCGCTCAACCCCAGGGCCAGTGAAATCAGGGTCAGGCGTACGGTGCTGTTCATGGGGTCGCTCTCTTCTACTGGTCCGGACTGTCGATGGTGAGGTGTTGCGGCGCCTGGGTGTCATTCGCCAGCGGCGAACCGCGGCCGATCCATTCGCCCTTGCCGGGCTGACCGGCACGGGAGACGCGCGCCATCAGTTGGACTTCAGGGAAGTTCGACAGTTTCATGTTCGGCATCATCGCGTCGCTGTCACTGAGCACCACCTCGATCGGCAACTGCGCCACGGTGATGCGCTTGGCCGCCAGCGGCAGGCTCGGACCGGACGCAGCACGGGCGAAGATGAACACCACATCGTCCGGCTTGACCTTGTCCTTCAGCGCGTCGGCCAGTTCGACCTTGACGGTGAGCTTCGCACCCGAAGGTGCGGTGGCCGCCGTGGAAGCCTTGCCCTCGCCCGCCGCGAGCTTCTCCTTGGCCCGCTCGATACCGCCCACCAGGGCATTGCGCGAGCTGTCCCCCTCCGGCAACTGCACCAGCAGACGGTTCCAGTAGTCCACGGCGTCCTGGTAGCGCTCATCCTCGAAGGCGGCGATACCCAGCAGGCCGAGGCTGGTGACTTCGTTCGGGTCGCCTTTCAACGCCTCGTCGGTCAGCGCCTGGATCTGCGGCGTCCACTGCTTGTTGTTGGCGAAGTAGCGCGCCTGGGCCAGTTGCCCCAGCAGCTCCGGTGCGCGACCGGCCACCACCGTGGCGCGCTCGAAGACCCTGGCCGCATCCGCCGCGCGCTCCTGGGCCATGTAGGCACGCCCGAGGAAGTACAGGCCTTCGGCATTGTCCGGCTGGGCCTCGACACTACGCTCCAGGCGCGAGGTCATCTCTTCGATGGACTGCGGCGCACTGGCGAACTCCTGGGTCAGGGCGACCTTGTCGCTGGCGCCGAAATGCAGGTACAGCCCCACCGCCATGGCCGGTACCAGGAATGCCGCGACGATCGGCAGCGCCTTGCCCAGCCGCGCACTGCGCGCCGGCTCGGCATTCTCGGTGTCGTCGAGCAGTTCGCGGGCCGCTTCATCGCGGCCACGGGCCAGTTGCACGGCGTTGAGCACACCGGCGGCCTCCTGGGCCTGGAGTTCGGCAACACGCTCCTGATAGAGCGCAACGTTAAGGGCAGTACGGTCTTCTTCCTGCTGCGCACGACGGCCACGCAACACCGGAATCAGCAAAAAGCTCAGGGCTACCAGCAACAGCAGGCCTGAAGCGAGCCAGAAATCAGTCATGGGTCTGTTCTTTGTCCAGCAGTTTGGCGAGGCGCTCACGCTCCTCGGGGGAAAGGTCGGCCGAGGTGGCGCCCGCCGGCACGCGGCGCTTGCGCACGATCACCGCCATGACGCCGATACCGCCCAGCAGCAGCGCCGCAGGGCCGAACCAGAGCAGCCAGGTTTTCGCGGTCAGGGCCGGCTTGTAGCGGACGAAATCACCGTAGCGATCGACCATGAAATCGACGATCTGCTGGTTGCTCTTGCCTTCGCCAAGCATGCGGAATATTTCCCGGCGCAGGTCGGCGGCAATCGGCGCGTTGGAGTCGGCAATGTCCTGGTTCTGGCACTTGGGGCAGCGCAGTTCCTTGGTCAGCTCGCGGTAACGCTCGCGCTCGGCATCGTCGGCGAACTGGTAGGTGTCGATGGCCGCCTTGGCCACGCCGGTCAGGCTCAGGCCGAGGACGGCGGCAGCAAGCCAGCGCTTCATTGTTTGGCCTCGTCCACCAGGCCTTGGTAGACCGGCGCCAGCTTCTCGCGCCAGACGGTTTCGTCGATCACCCCGACGTACTTGTCGCGGATCACGCCCTTGGCGTCGATGAAGAAGGTTTCCGGCGCACCGTACACACCCAGGTCCAGGCCGAGGGTGCCCTGCTCGTCGCGGATGTCCATCTGGTAGGGGTTATGGAACTCGGCCAGCCATTTCAGCGCCGAGGCGTTCTCGTCCTTGTAGTTGACCCCGTAGATGGCCACGCCCTGCTGGGCCAGCTTGTTCAGCACCGGGTGCTCGACCTTGCACGAGATGCACCAGGTGGCCCAGACGTTGACCAGCGCCGGCTTGCCCTTCAGGTCCGCCTCGGTGAGGGTGCGGTCACCCTGCACATTGGCCAGGGAGAAGGCCGGGAACGGCTTGCCGATCATCGCCGAGGGCAGCTCGGCCGGATCGAGGAACAGGCCGCGGTAGAGAAACACCGCCACCAGCAGGAACACTGCCAGCGGCAGCACCATGATCCAACGCTTCATGCAGTGGCTCCTTGCAGACCGAGGACATCACGCACCTTGGTCCTGACCTTGATTCGATAACGCCGATCCAGTGCCGCGAGGAAACCGCCGAGGCCGGTCAGCAGACCACCCAGCCAGATCCAGCGAACGAACGGCTTGACGTGCACCCGTACCGCCCAGGCGCCGTTTTCCAGGGGCTCGCCGAGGGCGACATAGAGGTCGCGGGTGAAACCGGCGTCGATACCGGCTTCGGTCATCATCGACTGCTGCACGGTGTACAGGCGTTTTTCCGGGTGCAGCACGCTGATCTCGCGGCCGTCCTTCAGCACCCGGACGGTGCCCTTGTCGGAGGTGAAGTTCGGGCCTTCATGGTGCTTGGCGCCCTCGAAGACGAAGTGATAACCGGCCAGCTCCACCGACTCGCCCGGCGCCATGCGCAGGTCGCGTTCGGCGCTGTTGTTGCTCGACAGCACCACGCCCATGGCGCACACCGCCAGGCCCAGGTGGGCGACGTGCATGCCCCAGTAGCTGCGGTTCAGGCCGCGAAGGCCCTTGAGCAGGCCCTTGTGGCGGGTCTTGTCGAAGATATCGCGCAGTCCGCCGAGGATGATCCACGCCGCCAGGGCGAAGGTGGTCAGCACCTGCCAGTCGAAGTCGTCCACCAGCAGGCCGCAGATCGGCGCCAGCACCGCGCTGCCCACCAGCACCGGGGTCAGCATGCCGGCCAGCCAGCGGCCGGGGGTGTCTTTCCAGCGCACCAGCACGCCCACCGCCAGCACTACCATCAGCAGGGCCATCAGCGGGATGAACAGCGCGTCGAAGTACGGCGGGCCGACCGACAGCTTGGCGCCGCTCAGGGCATCGAGAATCAGCGGGTAGAGGGTGCCGAGCAGGATCATCGAGGCCGCCACCACCAGCACCAGGTTATTGGCCAGCAGCAGGGTCTCGCGGGACCACAGGGCGAAGCCGACCTGGCTCTTGACCACCGGCGCGCGCAGGGCGAACAGGGTCAGCGAGCCGCCGACCACGATCAGCAGGAAGAACAGGATGAAGATGCCGCGCTCAGGATCGGAGGCGAAGGCATGCACCGAGGTCAGTACGCCGGAGCGGACCAGGAAGGTGCCGAGCAGGCTGAGGGAGAAGGCGGCGATGGCCAACAGCACGGTCCAGCTCTTGAACACGCCACGTTTTTCAGTGACCGCCAGCGAGTGGATCAGCGCCGTGCCCACCAGCCAGGGCATGAACGAGGCGTTTTCCACCGGGTCCCAGAACCACCAGCCGCCCCAGCCGAGTTCGTAATAGGCCCACCAGGAGCCGAGGGTGATACCGATGCCGAGGAAGGCCCAGGCAACGATGGTCCACGGCCGCGACCAGCGCGCCCAGGCAGCATCGAGGCGACCGCCAAGCAGCGCGGCGATGGCGAAGGCGAAAGCCACCGAGAAGCCGACATAACCCATGTACAGCATCGGCGGGTGAACGATCAGGCCGATGTCCTGCAGCAGCGGGTTGAGGTCGCGGCCATCACCCGGCATCTGCGGCAGCAGGCGGCTGAACGGGTTGGAGGTGACGATCAGGAACGACAGGAAGCCGACGCTGATCATGCCCATCACCGCCAGCACCCGGGCGAGCATGACCTGCGGCAACTGCCGGGAGAAGATCGACACGGCGAAGGTCCAGCCGCCGAGGATCAGCGCCCAGAGCAGCAGCGAGCCTTCGTGGGCGCCCCACACCGCACTGAACTTGTAGTACCAGGGCAAGGCGCTGTTGGAGTTGCTCGCGACATAGGCAACCGAGAAGTTGTCGGTCATGAAGGCGTGGGTCAGGCAGGCGAAGGCAAAGGCCAGGAAGGCGAACTGCCCCCAGGCCGCCGGGCGTGCCAGGCTCATCCACAGGCTGTCGCCGCGCCAGGCGCCGAGCAGCGGGACCGTGGCCTGCACGCAGGCGAAGCAGATGGCCAGGATCATCGACAGTTGGCCGAGTTCGGGAATGATCAGTGCAGCATTCATTGCGCTTGTGCTCCGCTGGCCGCTTGCCCGCTTTCCTGGAGAGCCTTGGTGACCTCCGGCGGCATGTATTTCTCGTCGTGCTTGGCCAGCACTTCATCGGCCACCACCACGCCCTCGGCGTTCAGCTTGCCGAGGGCGACGATGCCCTGGCCTTCGCGGAACAGGTCGGGAAGGATGCCGCGGTAGGTGATCGGCACGGACTTGTTGAAGTCGGTGACCACGAAGCGCACGTCCAGCGAGTCGCCGGAACGCTGCACCGAGCCCTTCTCGACCATGCCGCCGGCACGGATGCGCGTGTCCAGCGGCGCTTCGCCGTTGGCGATCTGGGTCGGGGTGTAGAACAGGTTGATGTTTTCCTGCAGCGCGCTCAGGGCCAGGCCCACGGCGACACCGAGGCCGGCGAGCAGGCCGAGGATGATGAACAGGCGCTTCTTGCGTTGCGGATTCACTTGGCGTTCTCCCGGCGCAGGCGGCGCGCCTCTGCTTGCAGGTAACGACGACGGGCCATCAGCGGCGCGGCGACGTTGATGGCCAGCACCGCCAGGCTGATGCCGTAGGCCGACCAGACATACAGGCCGTGATGGCCCATGGCGAGAAACTCGCCGAAGCTTGCGAAGCTCATCGGGTCCCTCCCAGGCTGTTCAGCACTTCGTCGCGGACCCAGCTGGCGCGGGCTTCGCGCTTGAGCACTTCGAGGCGCATGCGCATCAGCAGCACGGCGCCGAAGAAGCAGTAGAAGCCCAGCACCGTGAGCAGCAGCGGCAACCACATCTCCGCCGGCATCGCCGGTTTCTCGGTGAGGGTGAAGGTCGAGCCCTGGTGCAGGGTGTTCCACCACTCCACCGAGTACTTGATGATCGGGATGTTGATCACCCCGACGATGGCCAGCACCGCGCAGGCCTTGGCCGAGCTCTCACGATTGCTGATGGCGTGGCCGAGGGCAATGAGACCGAAGTACAGGAAAAGCAGGATAAGCATGGACGTAAGGCGGGCATCCCAGACCCACCAGCTGCCCCAGGTCGGCTTGCCCCAGATGGCCCCGGTGACCAGCGCCACGGCGGTCATCCAGGCGCCGATGGGCGCGGCGCTCTGCAGGGCGACGTCGGCGATCTTCATCTTCCAGACCAGGCCGACCACACCACAGACCGCCAGCATCACGTAGCAGGACTGGGCCAGCATGGCCGCCGGCACGTGGATGTAGATGATCCGGAAGCTATTGCCCTGCTGGTAGTCCTGCGGGGCGAAGGCCAGGCCCCAGACCACGCCGGTGCCGATCAGCAGCACGGCGGCGACCGCCAGCCAGGGCAGCATGCGCCCGCTGATGGCATAGAACCATTTGGGGGAACCGAGCTTGTGAAACCACGTCCAGCTTATTGCGCTGCTTTTCATCACGGTACATCCAGGGTCTTTCTGGGCGTGGCCCAGACCTCATTATTCGCCGACGCTGATCTTCAGGCCGGCGGCTATCGCGAAAGGTGCAAGGGTGACTGCCAGGGCGGCCAGACTGCCGAGCCAGAGCAGATATCCGGTTGCGGGCATAGCTTGCACTGCTGCTTGTAAGGCGCCACTGCCCAGGATCAATACCGGGATATATAACGGCAGAATCAGTAGCGCCAGAAGCAGACCACCACGTTTCAAACCAACGGTCAGGGCCGCTCCCACGGCGCCCAACAGACTCAATACCGGGGTACCGAGCAAGAGCGATGCCAGCAAAACCGGCAGGCATTCCACTGGCAGGCCAAGCATCACCGCCAGCAGCGGCGACAACAATACCAGCGCAAGCCCGGAAAAAATCCAGTGTGCCAGCACCTTGGCCAGCACCAGAAGCGGCAGGGGGTGCGGCGAAAGGACCCACTGTTCGAGGGATCCATCCTCGAAATCACTGCGAAACAGCCCGTCCAGCGAGAGCAGGACCGACAAAAGTGCGGCGACCCAGACTAACCCTGGAGACAAGATTTGCAACAATTGTGTCTCAGGACCGACCGCAAGTGGAAACAATGCGATGACGATCGCGAAGAAAACCAGCGGATTGGCCAGTTCTGCCGGACGTCGGCAGAGCAGACGCGCTTCGCGGCGCAACAACAGGACGAAAACACTCATGCGGCCCACTGCCCCAGGTTGATATCGCGATAGCCGGAGGGCGTGCGCTCCAGCGTGTGGTGGGTGGTCAGCACGACCATGCCGCCCTGCTCGCAATGCTGCGCCAGGTGCGCTTCGAGCTGGGTCACGCCCTGTTTATCGAGGGCGGTGAAGGGTTCGTCGAGGATCCACAGCGGCGGGCTGTCCAGGTACAGCCGGGCCAGGGCCACGCGGCGCTGCTGGCCGGCGGACAGGGTGTGGCAGGGCACGTCCTCGAAACCGCGCAGGCCGACCGCTTCCAGGGCCTGCCAGATCGCCTCGCGGGAGGCTGGACGGTGCAGGGCGCAGAGCCAGGTGAGGTTTTCCTCGGGGGTGAGCAGGTCCTTGATCCCGGCGGCGTGGCCGATCCACACCAGGCTGCGGGCCAGTTCCGCGCCCTGCTCGGCCAGCGGCTTGCCGTTGAGCAGGATCTCGCCCTGGGTCGGTTGCATCAGGCCGGCCAGCAGGCGCAGCAGGCTGGTCTTGCCGCTGCCGTTGGGACCGCTGATCTGCAGCATGTCGCCGGCTGTCACCTGCAAGTGCAGGTGTTCGAAGAGCATTCGCCAGTCGCGCTCGCAGGCCAGGCCCACGGCTTGGAGATGAGGAGTCACAGATTCGCCTTATTGGTTCGGGACTGTCTCAAGTCGGTTCGACCCTGGCCGTTATAGAGACAACGAAAACCTGGCCGACCGGTCTGGTCGCGCGCGCCCGGATCCTGCGCTCGCGAAAGAAATCGGGCGGCATTATACATGCCATGTCCTACTGTAAAGAGGGCTATTTGAACAGGTCGCAAGAGCAATGACGGGCGAAATCAACAGCCTTGGCCCACAGGCATCGGCCAACCCGCAGGTCCGCGCCGCGGCCATGACCGGCGAGATGGTCAAGCTGCTGGAAACGCAGCCGGACCTGCTGGCAAAGGGCGAAACGGCCAAGGGTGAAGTGGTGTCCCTGCGCCAGGTGGGCGAGGAGTTCCAGATGCTCCTGCGCCTGCTGCGCGCCGGTGGCCAGCAGACCCTGGTGCAGGCCAGCGCCAGCCAGCCACTGCCCCTGGGCACCCAGGTCACGGTCAGCCAGCCCAATGCCAGCCAGTTGAACCTGGCGGTGCAGCAAGCGGCGGCCAACAACGTCAACACCCTGACCAGCCTCGATACCAAGCAACTGCCGGTCGGCACCTTGCTGCAAGGCAAGGTGCTGACCACGCAACTGCAAGCCCAACCGGGCAACCTGCCGCCGGTGTACCGTTCGCTGGTGACCCTGCTCAACACCTTGCAGGCCGGCGCCACCCTGAGCATCGACTCCCCTCGCCCGCTGCCGCTGGGCAGCCTGCTCAGTGCCCGGGTCATGGGCGACCAGCAGATCGCCTTCGTGCCGCTCAGTGGTCGCCAGGACCAGATGGCCATTGCCCAGAACCTCAGCGTCCAGCAGAACCGCCAGGCGTCCTTGCAGAACCTGCTGGCGGCGATGCAGCAGCTCAGCCGCAGCGACGACTCGCCGGCGAATGTGCGCGCCAGCGTCGACAAGCTGCTGGCCAGCCTGCCGGATATCCGCCAGTTCAGTGATTCACGCTCGGTGGCCCAGGCCCTGAACAACAGCGGTGCCTTTCTCGAAGCGCGGTTGCTCAGCGGTGCAGGCAGCCAGCTGGCCCCGGACATCAAGGCGCAAGTGGTGCGGCTGATCGCGCAACTGCTGCCCAACGTGCCGGGGGGCACGCCGTTTTCCCCGACTATCCAGACCAGCCTGGCCCAGGCCTTGCCGGGGATGGTCCGCAGCTACCTTGGCGCCCTCGGCCAGGTCGCGCCCAAGCCGCACCCGACGGGCTTCCCGCTGCCAACCCGGCTATTGCAGGCGGCCGAGGAAGAAGGCGACCTGCAACACCTGTTGCGTCTTGCCGCAGCCGCCATCTCGCGGATGCAGAGTCATCAATTGGCGAGCCTCGACCAGACCGGCAGCACTCCGGACGGTAACCTGCAGACCACCTGGCAACTGGAAGTACCGTTGCGGGTCGGGCCGGAGTTCATGCCGCTGCAGGTCAAGGTACAGCGCGAGGAGACCAGGGAACAGCAGGCCGACCCCGAACGGGAGCGTCGTGATCCGCTGGAGATGCTCTGGTGCGTGGACCTGGCGTTCGACCTGCATCCGCTGGGGCCGCTGCAGGTGCAAGCGCAGATTGCCCGGGGCAGCCTGTCCAGCCAGCTCTGGGCCGAGCGGCCGGAAACGGCCGAGCTGATCGAGCGGGAACTGGGTGGCCTGCGGGCGCGGCTGGTGGCGCGCGGGGTCAATGTCGGCGAACTGCATTGCCATCAGGGTGTGCCACCGCAGGGTCCGAGGACGCATCTGGAACAACGCTGGGTGGATGAAAACGCATGAGCAAACGACCACCGCGCCAGGCCATCGCTCTCAGCTACGACGGCGCCCAGGCCCCGACCCTCACCGCCAAGGGCGACGACGACCTGGCCGAAGCCATCCTCGCCCTCGCCCGCGAGCACGAAGTACCGATCTACGAGAATGCCGAGCTGGTCCGGTTGCTGGCGCGCATGGAACTGGGGGACAGCATTCCCGAGGCGCTGTACCTGACCATTGCCGAGATCATCGCCTTCGCCTGGCAGTTGAAGGGCAAGATGCCCATGGGCTTCCATGACGAACCGATCGCAGAGCGGGATATCACGCCGGAGCTGAAAAGGTTGCCCGGGCCGGAGTGATCGGGCGCCTTCGAGGGCCTCATCGCTGGCAAGCCAGCTCCCACAGGTTCCTCGACCAGCCGCAGGTTTTATGTTCGATGCGGTCACTGTGGGAGCGGGTTTACCCGCGATTGCGATGCTGAAGCCACTACTGCAATCGCGGGTGAACCCGCTCCCACAGGTTTCTCGGCCAGCCGCAGGTTTTATGTTCGATGCGGTCACTGTGGGAGCGGGTTTACCCGCGATTGCGATGCTGCAGCCACTACTGCAATCGCGGGTAAACCCGCTCCCACAGGTTCCTCGACCAGCCGCAGGTTTTGTGCCCGGCACGGACCCTGTGGGAGCTGGCTTGCCAGCGATGAGGCCCGGATGAACGACAAATAACTAACACTGCTGCACAGGTGCAAGCCCCTACCTTGACCGGCCCCACCGCCAACACGAGGCAGGCAACCATGCGCCATCCGCAGATCAATCCCCAGGGCCGACTCTTCGCCCGCGAACACTTCAACCACTTCCCGCGCCCCGACCAGGCCGCCAACCACGCCCTCATCCAATGGGCCAGCCAGCACGGGCTGGACATCGACCCTGGACAACTCGACGTGGTTACCCTGCGCTACCAGTGGTGGCCCAGACGCGGCTGGCAAGGCGTGATCATGCAGAAACTCGGGCTGACCGACGCCATGCTGAGCAACTGGCAAGGCGAGTCGGCCAACAACTGGCTGGGCGCGCTGGTCCACCAACCCTGGGGCGGCCACCTGCCGGGGCGCATCAACCTGGTGGATGCCCTGCTTCCCGGCCCCTATTCGGTGTACAACGGCCTGTTCCAGCGCAGCGATCCGCAGCAGTACGGGCCCGAGACCCGGGTCAACGTCGCCATCGAGACCCTGCAGCGCTTTATCTGGAACCTGGATTTCCACGCCACCTACCGCACCCAGCTGGACCAGTACTGGGCGCAAGCCCGCAGCGGCCACCGCAGCCTGGCGCTGATGGCATTCATCGCGGCCTGCAACCATCAGGTCGTCGAAGGCACGCTCGACGAGCCCGGCCGCCTGCTGGCCTGGCAGGCGGCGGACCTGTTGCCGCGCAACCAGGGATTCCACGCCCGGCCCCTGAATATCTATGGCTACGCGGCCACCGACATCCTCTGCCTGCAAGACGGGCAGTCGCCACACGTCTTGCTGTACATCCCGGGCAATGCCTCGCCGCTGCACAGCTTCGCCAGTGAAGACGCGCTGAAGACCTGGGTCGCCCGGCAGTGCCAGGCACCGGCGCGGCGCGACAGCCTCGCCCGCCACTTCGCCCTCGCCGACCAGCCCGACGGCCTGGATTTCAGCGGCCTGCACACCGCCCTCGAAGGCCTCGGCGCCTGGCCCGCCATCCACCACCTGTCACCCGACCGGCCGGGCTTCACCACCGACGGCCGCTGGTCTCCGGCCGATTACGTCAACTACCGTCCAGACACCTATAGCCCGCTGCTTGGCGACGACCTGTTCGCCGCCCTGACCGAGCGCCAGCACCAGCGCACCCTGGCCGACGCCGGCAGCCTGATCACCACCCGCAGCGATGTGCGCAAGGCCAACTGGCGCGACTACATGGTCTGCACCAGCAACATCCTGGCGCCATTGGTGATCGTGGTACCGGAACTCGGCCTGCTGTTCGCCTCCAGCAGCCTGGCGCAGTTTTCCCTGGCCCTGGACCGGGTGGTCAACGGACACAACCTGGAAGATCAGGCCGACAACGTGGAAATCGCCACCTACGGCCTGCTCAATGCGCAGCCACTGATCCTCGACGGCGCACGCCGGGCCAGCGCGCTGCTGCGTCTGTATGCACCGGAGTTCGTGGTGCCTGGGCGCGTCAACGGGCGCCCGGGCTACCGCCTGAGCCCCCTGAAACCGCCGCACCTGCGCCCGGAGCCGGCACTCGACTACTTCCACATCCCCGCCGACATTGCGCCCCTCGCCGAGTGCGACAGCGCCATCGCCGGCGCAGTGATCCGCACCCCGCGCTTCGATGGCGGGCTCGACCTGCTGCGCGCCAGCGTCAATGGCTACCTGTCCGAAGTGGTCTACGACCTGGAGAGCGACGGGTTCTTCTGCGCCAGCGACCTGAACCAGATCGACCCGCCGGCCTACGTCGCCCGCCCCGGTAGCCGGGCGCTGGTGCCGGCGCCGGAAGGACGCCTGATCGACCACTCGACCCGCACCGCCAGCCTGCGTGCGCTGGGCGTCGACCTGCCGTTGCCGGTGGCCATCCCCGCGCCCTTGCCCGCCGCGCAACTGCGCGAGATTCCGCGCCACGCCATGAGCCTCTGGCTCGGCCACAAGACCCTCGGCGAAGAACTGCTGGCCAATATCGCCAACAATGCCGAGCGCCTGCACGAAGCCGGCTATGCCTACCGCTTCTACCTGTCGCGGGCCTGGCCCGAGGCCTTCGAGGAAAACCTGCGTTTGCTCAGGCAGCGGGCACCGACCCTGACCGTGCTGCCGCTGGAGGACCAGGCCGTGTACGAGTCCTTCACCCGCACGCCCGGCTTCGAGCAGTACCAGGCGGCGATCGATGGCAATGGCGGCCTGGCCCGCAACTACTCGGCA
The DNA here is from genome assembly GCF_057197725.1 of Pseudomonas sp. P2S-1. NCBI lineage: Bacteria > Pseudomonadati > Pseudomonadota > Gammaproteobacteria > Pseudomonadales > Pseudomonadaceae > Pseudomonas > Pseudomonas sp. P2S-1. The sequence continues at coordinate 6,434,794 of NZ_CM170068.1, read as the reverse complement.
GCGTCGGACGTGCTGCGTTACCACCTGCTCTATCACGAGGGCGGGCTGTACATGGACGTGGATGACACGCTGCTGGCGGAAGGCTTGCGCAGCGTGCTGATCGCCGGCGTCGAGCAGCAGGTACACGGCGAGTCGCTGCGCACGGTGCCGCTCAGGACCACGGCAGATGGCCTGCTGCTGCACCCGCCGGTCTCCAATGAACTGCTGGGAATGAACATCGAATACAACGGCAGCATGATCGGCAGCCATCCCGGCAATCCGGTGCTGGTGGAGGTCATGAAGGAACTGCGTAGCCGCTACCTGGCCAACCCGACGTTCTTCGACAGCCGCCCGGACCGGGCGCTGGACCCACAGGCCTTCCACCAGTACAGCACGACCCTGAACCGCCTGTGCGGGCCGGGCATGTTGTCCGATACGGCGATGCGCGAGCTGCCGGTGTTGCGGCGCCTGCGGGAGATCAACAACTTCTTTGTGATGCCGAACTTCAATGCCACGCCGTTCATCGATTTGCCGGCGTATGAAGCGGCGGTGCGGGAATGGCTGCCGCTGAACCGCATTGCGCGGATCGGCAGTGCCAATACCTGGGTGAACACCTGAAGAGTACTGCCGTCCCCTGTAGGAGCGTGGCTTGCCCGCGAAGGAGTGCGAAGCGCTCCCAAAATGGTGTTGGCAATGAGATTTTGGGACCGCTGCGCGGTCCTTCGCGGGCAAGCCACGCTCCTACAAGGTTCAGTGCAGGAATCGCTATCAGCTTTTGTGCAACTTGCGCATCAACTCCGCCTCCGCCTGGGTCAAGCCACAGGTCTGGGTCAGTTCGTCGACGCTCGCGCCCATCCCCACCAGCCGCGCCGCCTGAGCAAACGACAGGCTGTTGGGATCACGCTGTTCCAGTTGCAGCAACTTCTCCGGCAACGGCGAAACCGTCGCGCGCAGTTCGTGCAAGGCATCGCCCATGGACACCGACAGGTTCTGGTAATCGTCCAGGCGTTTGTGCAGGTCCTTGATGCGCTGGTCGCGCAGCGCATCACCCTGGGCCTGTTGCGCGGCGATCTCGCGCTGGCGCTTGCTGTAGTTCAGGAACAACCAGGCACTGGCTGCCCACAGCACCGCCAGGAATACGACCGCAACCTCCAGGATCAACTCAGATGTTCTCCAGCTCGGACCATTCTTCCTCGGTCATCATCTTGTCCAGCTCGACCAGGATCAGCAGCTCGCCGTTCTTGTTGCACACGCCCTGGATGAACTTGGCCGATTCCTCGTTACCGACGTTCGGCGCGGTTTCCACTTCGGACTGACGCAGGTAGACCACTTCGGCCACGCTGTCGACCAGGATACCCACCACCTGCTTGTCCGCCTCGATGATGACGATGCGGGTGTTGTCGGTGACGTCGCTCGGCACCAGGCCAAAACGCTGGCGGGTGTCGATCACGGTGACCACGTTGCCGCGCAGGTTGATGATGCCCAGCACGTAGCTCGGCGCGCCCGGGACCGGAGCGATCTCGGTGTAGCGCAGCACTTCCTGGACCTGCATCACGTTGATGCCATAGGACTCGTTGTCCAGGCGGAAGGTAACCCACTGCAGGATCGGATCTTCGGAACCTTGTCCAGACGTCTTTTTCATTCCCCTAACCCTCAAAAACCGCCGTCGGCGGAGTGCTCAGTGCGATCGCGCCGGTAGGCACGACCGATCATTTATGTCCCAGTTGCATGTTCTTGACGGCGCCACTGGCGATCAGCTCGGCCAGCTCGGCGACATCCAGCAACGCGCACATGTGTTCGATGACGGTGCCCGCCAGCCATGGCCGCTGGCCACGCTGGGAACGCCATTTGATCTCGCTCGGGTCCAGGCGCAGCGAGCGGCTGACCTGATGCACCGCCAGCCCCCATTCGTAGCCCTGCACCGAAATCACGTATTGCAGGCCTTCGCGGAAATCGTCGCGATAGCGCTCGGGCATGACCCAGCGCGCCGTGTCCAGCACCTTCAGATTGCCGGCATGGCTCGGCAGGATGCCGAGGAACCAGTCCGGCTGGCCGAACAGCGGGGTCAGTTCCTGGCCGGCCAAGGCATAGATCGAGCCCAGGCACACCAGCGGCACCGCCAGGGTCAGCCCGGCGACGTCGAACAGCAGGCACTCGAACGGCTCGGCAGCCCATTCCGGACGGCCATCGACCGTCTTCGGCGGCTGCGGTGGTGCCGGCAGGTGGACTTCCACCAGCGGCTCGACCTTGGCAATCACCGGCTCGGCGATCTTCTCTACCACCGGTTCGACGACAGGCGCTACCTTCAGCACCGGCGGCGCCACCGGCACGCGAACCGGCGCCGGCTCGGCGAAGATCACCGGCGCGCTACGCGCAGCAATGGTTTCGCGGCGGGCATCACGGGCCTGCTCTTCCAGCACGGCGGCCTGGAATTCGTCGAGGACTTCGCTGGTGACCGGTACTTCCACCGGCTTGACGACGACCGGTGCAACGACAACAGGAGCCGGTGCAACCACCGTCTCCACGACACTTTCTTCGGTGGCCTCCTGCAGCAGTCCGTCGAGGTAGGACTGCAGGGCCAGTTGCGGCTTGGTCGCCAGGGGTTGCGGTCGATTCATCAAGCCACCTGCGCCACGGCTTTCTGCTGGGTCAGCAGGTGCTTGAGCAGCGCCCGGTAGGCCACCACGCCGCGGCTCTTCGGATCGTACTGCGACGGCGTCACCCCGGCCCGGCTGGCATCGCGCAGGCGGGTATCGACCGGGATATAGCCCTGCCAGATGTTTTCCGGATAGGCGTCGCGCAGCACCTTGAGGGTGCCCATGGACGCCTGGGTACGGCGGTCGAACAGGGTCGGCACGATGTGGTACGGCAGCGCCTGGCGGCGCGAGCGGTTGACCATGGCCAGGGTACTGACCATGCGCTCCAGGCCTTTCACCGCGAGGTATTCGGTCTGCACCGGGATCACCAGTTGCTGGCTGGCGGCCAGGGCGTTGACCATCAGCACGCCAAGCAGCGGCGGGCTGTCGATGATGGCGTAGTCGAAATCCTGCCAGAGCTGCGCCAGACTCTTGGCGATCACCAGGCCCAGGCCGTTCTGCCCCGGGGACTGGCGCTCCAGCACCGCCAGCGCGGTGCTGGACGGCAACAGCGAGATCTTTTCGTTGCTGGTGGGCAGCAGCAGTTGCCCGGGCAGGCCGTCGGGCACCGTGCCCTTGTGCTGGAACAGGTCGAAGCTGCTGTGCTCCAGGGTGTCAGGGTTATGGCCGAAATAGCTGGTCATCGACCCGTGCGGGTCGAGGTCGACGACGACCACGCGCCGGCCGGCGTCGGCCAGCAGGCCTGCCAGGGCGATGGACGTGGTGGTCTTGCCTACGCCACCTTTTTGATTGGCTACTGCCCAGACTCTCATGCGCTGCTTCCTCCCGGTCAGACCGTGGCCAGCCGGGATCGATTAAAAGGTCGACGACGACGGGGTTTTGACGCTGTTGTTGCCCGAGGTCGGTGATACCGTGGGCGGTGCAGTTTGTGTGCCAGCCCGCTTCAATGCCGCATCCGGCTGCGCATTGGCGGTCCCGGTGCCGGTCAGGCTGCGACGCACATCCAGGTTGCGCGAGATCACCAGCACCACCCGGCGGTTCTTCGCCCGGCCATCGGCGGTGGTGTTGCTGGCGATCGGCTGGAACTCACCGTAGCCCACGGACGCCAGTCGCGCCGGGTTGACCCCTTCCATGGCCAGCAGGCGGACGATGCTCGCCGCCCGGGCCGACGACAGCTCCCAGTTGGTCGGGTACTGCGCGGTGCGGATCGGCTGGTCGTCGGTAAAGCCTTCGACATGCACCGGGTTGGCGAACGGCTTGATGATGTTCGCCACCTTCTCGATCAGGTTGAACGCGATATCGCTGGGCATGGCATCGCCACTGCCGAACAGCAGCGAGGAGTTGAGCTCGATCTCGATCCACAGCTCGTTGCCGCGCACCGTCATCTGGTCGCTCTTGATCAGGTCGCCGAAGGCTTCCATGACCTGGTCGGTGATGGTCTTCAGCGGATCGGCGGTGGACTGGGCGAGACCTGCGTCGGTCTGCTCGCTGTCCTTGACCAGCGGCTGCGCCGGCCGGGTGCTGAGCGGGCGCTCCTCGCCGATGGGGATCGGCCGGGTGCTGCGCTCGGACTCGCTGAACACCCCGATCAGCGCCTGCGACATGATCTTGTACTTGCCCTCGTTGATCGAGGAAATCGAGTACATCACCACGAAAAAGGCGAACAGCAGGGTGATGAAGTCCGCGTAGGACACCAGCCAGCGTTCGTGATTCTCGTGTTCCTCGACCTTGCGACGACGGGCCATGCCTACTCCATGAAGCCTTGCAGCTTCAGTTCGATCGAGCGCGGGTTCTCGCCTTCGGCGATGGACAGCAGCCCTTCCAGGAGCATTTCCCGGTAGCGCGACTGGCGCATGACCTGGGCCTTGAGCTTGTTGGCCACCGGCAGCAGGATCAGGTTGGCACTGGCCACGCCATAGATGGTCGCGACGAAGGCCACGGCGATGCCGCTACCCAGCTGGGACGGATCGGCCAGGTTGCCCATCACGTGGATCAGGCCCATCACCGCACCGATGATGCCGATGGTCGGCGCGTAGCCGCCCATGCTCTCGAACACCTTGGCCGCCTGGATATCCCGGGATTCCTGGGTCAGGAAGTCCACTTCGAGGATGCTGCGGATGGCCTCCGGCTCGGAGCCGTCCACCAGCAGTTGCAGGCCCTTGCGCGCATACGGATCGGGCTCGGCGTCAGCCACCCCTTCCAGGCCCAGCAGGCCTTCCTTGCGCGCGGTGAGGCTCCAGTTGACGACACGATCGATGCCACCGGCTAGGTCGACCCGTGGCGGGAAGAGGATCCAGCCGACGATCTGCAGGGCGCGCTTGAACGAGCTCAGCGGCGATTGCAGCAGTGCCGCCGCCAGGGTACCGCCGAGCACGATCAGAGCCGCCGGGCCGTTGACCAGGGCGCCGACGTGACCGCCTTCGATCAGGTTGCCACCGATGATCGCGACGAAGGCCAGGATAATGCCGAGAAGGCTGAGAACATCCATCAGACGCAGGCCTCGACCAGGTGACGGCCGATATCGTCGAGCCCGTAGACCGCGTCGGCCAGGTTGGCCTTGACGATGGCCATGGGCATTCCGTAGATCACGCAGCTGGCCTCGTCCTGGGCCCAGACCTGGCTGCCGCCCTGCTTGAGCAGGCGCGCGCCTTCGCGGCCATCGGCGCCCATGCCGGTGAGGACCACCGCCAGGACCTTGTCGCCGAAGGACTTGGCCGCCGAACCGAAGGTGATGTCCACGCAGGGCTTGTAGTTGAGACGCTCGTCACCCGGCAGGATCTTCACCATGCCACGGGCGTCGACCATCATCTGCTTGCCGCCAGGGGCCAGCAGGGCCAGGCCGGGACGCAGCATGTCGCCGTCCTCGGCTTCCTTGACGTTGATCTTGCACAGTTTGTCGAGGCGTTCGGCGAAGGCCTTGGTGAAGGCCGCCGGCATGTGCTGGATCAGCACGATGGGCGCCGGGAAGCCGGCCGGCAGTTGGGTCAGGACCCGCTGCAGGGCCACCGGACCACCGGTGGAAGTACCGATGGCGAGCAATTTGTAGGCCTTGCGCTTGGGCGCCGGCGAGTGGCTGGCCGCCGGGGCTGGCGCGGGTGCCGGAGCGGCGCTGCGGGTCGGCAGCGGCGACGGTGCACGGGCCGAACCCAGCGACGACACCGGGCTGGACGAGGTGGTGCTGACCGCGGGCAGCGCGCTGGAATAGCTGCTGAAACGGCGGTTGCTGCGGGAGATGGTGTGGACCTTCTCGCACAGCAGTTGCTTGACCTTGTCCGGGTTGCGCGAGATGTCCTCGAAGTTCTTCGGCAGGTAATCCACCGCACCGGCGTCCAGGGCATCCAGGGTCACCCGGGCGCCTTCGTGGGTCAGCGAGGAGAACATCAGCACCGGGGTCGGGCAGCGCTGCATGATGTGGCGAACCGCGGTGATGCCGTCCATGGTCGGCATCTCGTAGTCCATGGTGATGACGTCGGGCTTGAGCGCCAGGGCCTGGTCGATCGCTTCCTTGCCGTTGGTGGCGGTACCGACCACCTGGATGGTCGGGTCCGCCGAGAGAATTTCCGAGACGCGGCGGCGGAAGAAACCGGAATCATCCACCACCAGGACCTTGACTGACATAAACACTCCATTAGGCGGCGCAACCGCGAGGTCGCGCCGCCGGGATCAGATTCGCCGAGCGGCGTAACGCTTGAGCATGCTCGGTACATCGAGGATCAGCGCGATGCGCCCGTCACCGGTGATGGTGGCGCCCGACATGCCCGGGGTGCCCTGGAGCATCTTGCCCAGCGGCTTGATGACCACTTCTTCCTGGCCCACCAACTGGTCGACGACGAAGCCGATGCGCTGGGTGCCGACGGAAAGGATCACCACGTGGCCTTCATGCTGCTCTTCGTGAGCGGCGGAACTGACCAGCCAGCGCTTGAGGTAGAACAGTGGCAGCGCCTTGTCGCGGACGATCACCACTTCCTGGCCGTCGACCACGTTGGTGCGCGACAGGTCGAGGTGGAAGATCTCGTTGACGTTGACCAGCGGGAAGGCGAAGGCCTGGTTGCCCAGCATCACCATCAGGGTCGGCATGATCGCCAGGGTCAATGGCACCTTGATGACGATCTTCGAGCCCTGGCCCTTGGCCGAGTAGATGTTGATCGAGCCGTTGAGCTGGGAAATCTTGGTCTTCACCACGTCCATGCCGACGCCACGGCCGGACACGTCGGAAATCTCGGTCTTGGTCGAGAAGCCCGGGGCGAAGATCAGGTTGTAGCAGTCCGACTCGCTCAGGCGGTCGGCCGCATCCTTGTCCATCAGGCCCTTTTCCACGGCCTTGGCGCGCAGCACCGCCGGGTCCATGCCCTTGCCGTCGTCGGAGATGGACAGGAGGATATGGTCGCCCTCCTGCTCCGCCGCCAGGATCACCTTGCCGCCACGGGGCTTGCCCGAGGCTTCACGTTCTTCAGGCGTCTCGACGCCGTGGTCGACCGCGTTGCGCACCAGGTGGACCAGCGGGTCGGCCAGGGCCTCGACCAGGTTTTTGTCGAGGTCGGTTTCTTCGCCGACCAGCTCCAGGGCGATCTCCTTCTTGAGCTGGCGGGCCAGGTCGCGAACCAGGCGCGGGAAGCGCCCGAAGACCTTCTTGATCGGCTGCATGCGGGTCTTCATGACCGCGGTCTGCAGGTCGGCGGTGACCACGTCGAGGTTGGACACGGCCTTGGACATGGCCTCGTCGCCGCTGTTCAGGCCCAGGCGGACCAGGCGGTTACGCACCAGCACCAGCTCACCGACCATGTTCATGATCTCGTCCAGCCGCGCGGTATCGACGCGCACGGTGGTTTCTGCCTCGCTGGCCGGCGGGTGCTTGTCGCCACCGGCTGCGGCGGGCGCGGCAGCCTGGCGCGCAGGTGCAGCGGCAGGCGCCGGCTTGGCCACGGGCGCCGGAGCGGGCCTGGCGGCCGGCTTGGCCACGGCCGCAGCCGCAGGCGGCGCCGCGACCGGCGCAGCAGTGCCGCCCAGCGCATCGGCGGCGAACTTGCCCTTGCCGTGCAACTGGTCGAGCAGTGCTTCGAATTCGTGTTCGGTGATTTCGTCGCCACCCGCGGCAGCGGCAGGCAACGCGTCGACCGCGGCGACAGCGACCGCGTCCGGCAGCGCATCGGCAGAGAACGAGCCCTTGCCGTGCAACTGGTCCAGCAGGGCCTCGAACTCGGCATCGGTGATTTCGTCGCTCGGCTCGGCGCTGGCCTCGCTATTGGCTTCGGCAACCGGTGCCGGCGTGCTGGCCGCCGACAGGTTGTCGGCAGCGAACTGGCCCTTGCCGTGCAACTGGTCGAGCAGGGACTCGAATTCGGCGTCGGTGATCTCGTCGCTGCCGGCGTCGGCGGCAGGCGCCTCGTCAGGCATGGCGCCGAGGGAATCGAGCAACTGCTCGAACTCGCTGTCGGTGATATCACCCGAGGCCGCCACCGGCTCCGCGGCGGCGACCACGACAGGCTCGGGCGCGGCGACCGGCGCCGCCGGCGCGGCACCCGCAGGTTCGGCCAGGCGCGCCAGGGCGCCCAGCAACTCAGGGGTGGCCGGGGTGATATCGGTGCGCTCGCGCACCTGGCCGAACATGCTGTTGACCGTGTCCAGGGCTTCCAGGACCACGTCCATCAGTTCGGAATCGACCCGGCGCTCTCCCTTGCGCAGGATGTCGAAAACGTTCTCGGCGATATGACAGCACTCCACCAGCTCGTTGAGCTGGAGGAAGCCGGCGCCCCCTTTTACAGTGTGAAAACCGCGAAAGATTGCATTGAGCAGGTCCGCATCGTCCGGACGGCTTTCCAGCTCGACCAGTTGTTCGGACAGTTGCTCAAGAATTTCGCCGGCCTCTACCAGGAAATCCTGAAGGATTTCTTCATCGGCGCCGAAGCTCATCAAACGTGCTCCCTAAAAACCCAGGCTGGACAGCAGATCATCGACATCGTCCTGACCGGACACGACATCTTCACGTTTATCGGCATGAATCTGTGGTCCTTCACCCCGAGTCGGATGTTTACTTTCGTCTTTTTCAGCATGTAGCTCGCGGCGGTCATGCTCGATCCCGGCGAAGCGATCGACCTGGCTGGCCATCAACACCAGCTTGAGCAGGTTCTTCTCGACTTCGGTGACCAGCGAGGTCACCCGCTTGATCACCTGGCCGGTCAGGTCCTGATAGTCCTGGGCCAGGAGAATATCGTTGAAGTAGCCACTGACGGTGTGACTGTCCTCGACGCTGCGCGCCAGGAACCTGTCGACACGCTGGACCAGATCACGGAACTCCGACGCTGCCACTTCCCTGCGCATGAAGCGCTGCCAATCGGCGTGCAGCGCCTTGGCTTCGTCACCCAGCTCGTGGAGCACGGGTGTCCCTTGTTCGACCAGGTCCATGGTGCGGTTCGCCGCCGCCTCGGTGAGCTTGACCACATAGGCCAGGCGCTCGGTGGCGTCGGTGATCTGGGATATTTCCTCGGCCTGCGGCATGTGCGTGTCGATCTGGAAACTGACGATCGCACTGTGCAGCTCGCGCGTGAGCTTGCCGACTTCCTGGTACAGGCCGCGGTCACGGGTCTGGTTCAGCTGATGGATCAGTTGCACCGCGTCGCCGAACTGGCCTCGCTCGAGGCTCTCGACCAGCTCCTGGGCATGTTTCTTCAGGGTGACTTCGAAGTCGCCCAAAGATGATTCTTTATGGTCCATAGCGCCCCCGTTCACGCATCAAGCGTTGACGCGTTCGAAGATCTTTTCGATTTTCTCTTTCAGCACCTGGGCGGTGAAAGGCTTCACGACGTAGCCGTTGACCCCGGCCTGGGCGGCTTCGATGATCTGCTCGCGCTTGGCTTCGGCGGTCACCATCAGCACCGGCAGGTGCTTCAGGCGCTCGTGTGCACGGACGGTGCGCAGCAGGTCGATACCGGTCATGCCCGGCATGTTCCAGTCGGTGACCAGGAAGTCGAAATTACCGCTTTCAAGCATGGGTAGCGCGGTCGTGCCGTCATCCGCCTCGGACGTGTTGGTGAAGCCCAGGTCACGCAGCAGGTTCTTGATGATCCGCCGCATCGTCGAAAAGTCGTCGACGATGAGGATTTTCATATCTTTGTTCAATTAGACCTCCAAGCAGTCTTTAACGCGCCCAGCGCTGAGCGCGCATTCAATCAATTCCGGCTACCACGTTGTCACGACTGCATCGAACCAGGTTCAACGCGCCCGCCACTCCCCCAGCCGGCTGCGCAGACGGGCCGCGCACTGGCTATGCAACTGGCTGACGCGCGATTCGCTGACCCCCAGGACCTCACCGATTTCCTTGAGGTTCAGCTCTTCGTCGTAGTACAGGGCCAGGACCAGACGCTCGCGTTCCGGCAGGTTGGCGATGGCATCGGCCAAGGCTGCCTGGAAGCGCTCGTCTTCCAGATCGCGCGAAGGCTCGAGCTGGGCACTGGCGCCATCCTCGTGCAGTCCTTCATGCTCGCCGTCCTGCAACAGGTCGTCGAAGCTGAACAGGCGACTGCCCAAGGTATCGTTCAAAATCCCGTAGTAATCATCGAGACTCAATTGAAGTTCGGCAGCAACCTCGTGATCTTTAGCGTCACGGCCGGTTTTTGCTTCAATTGCACGAATCGCGTCGCTGACCATGCGGGTATTGCGGTGTACCGAGCGCGGTGCCCAGTCGCCTTTACGGACTTCGTCGAGCATGGCGCCGCGGATACGGATGCCGGCATAGGTCTCGAAACTGGCGCCCTTGCTCGAGTCGTACTTGTTCGAGACTTCGAGCAGGCCGATCATCCCGGCCTGGATCAGATCCTCCACCTGCACACTGGCCGGCAAGCGCGCCAGCAGGTGGTAGGCGATACGCTTGACCAGCGGTGCATAGCGCTCGATCAGCTCGTACTGGGCGTCACGCGAAGACTTGCTGTACATCCGGTAGCCGCTGGCGTTCATAGCACGGGTCCTGCACTGGTCGGCTGTACCAGACGCTCGACGAAGAACTCCAGGTGGCCGCGCGGGTTGGCCGGCAGCGGCCAGGTATCGACCTTCTGGGCGATCGCCTTGAACGCCAGCGCGCACTTGGAACGCGGGAAGGCTTCATAGACCGCTCGCTGCTTCTGCACAGCCTTGCGCACGCACTCGTCGTAGGGCACGGCACCGACGTATTGTAGGGCGACATCGAGGAAGCGATCCGTGACCTTGGTCAACTTGGCGAACAGGTTGCGCCCTTCCTGCGGGCTCTGCGCCATGTTGGCGAGGACGCGGAAACGGCTCATGCCGTAGTCGCGGTTGAGCAACTTGATCAGGGCGTAGGCGTCGGTGATCGAGGTGGGTTCGTCGCAGACCACCAGCAGGACTTCCTGGGCCGCACGGACGAAGCTGACCACCGAGTCACCGATACCCGCGGCGGTGTCGATCACCAGCACGTCGAGGTTGTCGCCGATTTCGCTGAAGGCCTGGATCAGGCCGGCGTGCTGGGCCGGGGCCAGGTGCACCATGCTCTGGGTGCCCGAGGCCGCCGGAACGATGCGCACGCCGCCGGGCCCCTGCAGGAGCACGTCGCGCAGCTCGCAGCGGCCTTCGATGACGTCGGCCAGGGTGCGTTTGGGGGTGAGCCCGAGCAGTACGTCGACATTGGCCAGGCCAAGGTCGGCGTCCAGCAGCATGACGCGACGGCCGAGCTCGGCCAGTGCCAGCGAGAGGTTCACCGACACGTTGGTCTTGCCAACGCCACCTTTGCCGCCGGTCACGGCGATCACCTGTACGGGATGCATGCTACCCATATTTGTTCTTTACCTTGTCTTGCTTAGACCGAGGCCACATGACGGGACGCGCTGGCGACAACCTTGAGCTGCCACGCGAACCCTGTGATGTAGGTACTTTGCAACTGATACATCTCCACCTCAGCCGACTCGCTTGCCGTCACTGTGGTACAGGTCGGCGAACATGTCGGCCATGGCCTCCTCGCTCGGATCGTCCTGCATCTGCACACTCACCGCGCGGCTCACCAACTGGTGCCGCCGCGGCAGGTGCAGGTCGTCAGGAATGCGCGGGCCATCGGTGAGATAGGCCACCGGCAGTTCCTGGTTGATCACCAGGCTGAGGACTTCTCCCAGGCTGGCGGTTTCATCGAGTTTGGTCAGGATGCAACCGGCCAGGCCGCAGCGCTTGTAGCTGTGGTAGGCGGCGGTCAGCACCTGCTTCTGGCTGGTAGTGGCCAGGACCAGGTAGTTCTTGGCATGGATGCCACGGCCAGCCAGGGTTTCCAGCTGCATGCGCAGGGCCGGGTCGCTGGCCTGCAGGCCGGCGGTGTCGATCAGTACCACGCGCTTGCGCAGCAGCGGCTCCAGCGCCTGGGCCAGGGACTGGCCGGGGTCGACGTGGGTCACCGAGACGTTGAGGATGCGGCCCAGGGTCTTGAGCTGCTCCTGCGCGCCGATGCGGAAACTGTCCATGCTCACCAGGGCCAGGTTCTGCGCGCCGTACTTGAGCACGTAGCGTGCGGCGAGCTTGGCCAGGGTGGTGGTCTTGCCCATGCCGGCCGGGCCGACCATGGCGATCACCCCGCCCTCCTCGATCGGTTCGACTTCCGGGACGTGGATCATCCGCGCCAGGTGCGCCAGCAACATGCGCCAGCCGTGGCGTGGGTCGACGATCTCCTGGGTCAGGTCGAGCAGGTCGCGGGCCAGCGGACCGGACAGACCGATGCGCTGCAGGCGGCGCCAGAGGTTGGCCTGGTGTGGCTTGGCGCCTTGCAGCTGGGTCCAGGCCAGGGAGCCGAGCTGGACTTCCAGCAGCTCGCGCAGGCCCGACAGCTCGGAGCGCATGGAATCGAACAGGCGCCGGTCGATGGCCGAAGGCGCCGGGGCCGCCGGAGCCGGTGCGGGCTCTTCGCGGCGCGCCTCGACCAGCGGCTCGGAGGCGGTCAGCGGCAAGCCGGCGAACAACTGGCGATTGCCGGTCTCGGTATCGTCGCGGGTGTTCAGCTCGGCCTGGGCGGTGGCGATGCGCGACTGGGTCTTGCGCAGCTCGTCTTCCAGCTCGGCGTTGGGCACCCGTGGCGCCAGGGCGGACAGCTTGTAGTCCAGCGCAGCCGTCAGCTCGACACCGCCAGCAATCCGTCGGTTGCCGATGATGGCGGCGTCGGCCCCCAGCTCATCGCGAACCAGCTTCATGGCCTGACGCATATCGGCGGCGAAAAAACGCTTAACTTGCATAACCCACTACCTCAGCCGTTGGGGCCCACTGTGGCAACGATGGTGACTTGCTTGTTGTCAGGTATTTCCTGATACGCCAAAACATGCAAATTCGGTACGGCCAGGCGACCGAAACGCGAGAGCATCTGCCGGATCGGTCCTGCTACCAGCAGGATGGCCGGCTGACCTTGCATCTCCTGACGCTGGGCAGCCTCGATCAGCGAACGCTGAAGCTTTTCAGCCATGCTTGGCTCAAGAAGAACACCGTCTTCCTGACCTTGCCCGGCCCTTTGCAGACTATTGAGCAAAATCTGTTCCAACCTTGGCTCAAGGGTGATCACAGGCAGCTCGGACTCAGTGCCGACAATGCTTTGCACGATAGCGCGACACAATCCGACGCGGACTGCGGCGACCAGCGCGGCGGTATCTTGACTCTTGCTCGCATTGTTGGCGATCGCCTCGGCGATACTGCGGATATCCCTGACGGGAACCTGTTCCGCCAACAGGGCCTGGAGCACTTTCAACAGGCCGGACAGGGGCAGGACCCCCGGGACGATTTCTTCCGCCAGTTTCGGCGAGCCCTTGGCCAGCACCGCCAGCAACTGCTGGACCTCTTCATGGCCGATCAGCTCGTGGCAGTGCTTGTAGAGAATCTGGTTGAGGTGAGTGGCGACCACGGTACTGGCATCCACCACCGTGTAGCCCAGGGACTGCGCCTGGCTGCGCTGGGCCACGTCGATCCACACCGCCTCCAGGCCGAAGGCCGGGTCCCGTGCGGCGATGCCGTTGAGGGTGCCGAACACCTGGCCCGGGTTGATGGCCATTTCCCGCTCGGGGAAGATCTCCGCCTCGGCCAGGATCACGCCCATGAGCGTCAGGCGGTAGGTACTCGGCGCCAGGTCGAGGTTGTCGCGGATATGCACGGTGGGCATGAGGAAGCCGAGATCCTGGGAGAGCTTCTTGCGCACGCCCTTGATCCGCGCCAGCAACTGACCGCCCTGGTTGCGGTCGACCAGGGGAATCAGGCGGTAGCCCACTTCCAGGCCGATCATGTCGATCGGGGTCACGTCGTCCCAGCCCAGTTCCTTGGTTTCGGCGGCGCGCGACGGCGACGGCAGGGCTTCCTGCTGGCGCTGGAGCTCCTGGGCGACCTTGACCTTGACCTGGTTCTGCTTCTTCCACACCAGGTAAGCGCCGCCGGCGGCCATCAGGCCGAGGCTGAGGAACGCGATATGCGGCATGCCCGGGACCAGACCCATGACGATCATGATCGCCGCGGACACCGCCAGGGCCTTCGGCGAATCGAACATCTGCCGGTTGATCTGCTTGCCCATGTCTTCCGAGCCGGAAGCACGGGTCACCATGATCGCCGCAGCGGTGGACAGCAGCAGCGATGGCAGCTGCGCCACCAAACCGTCGCCGATGGTCAGCAGGGCGTAGACCCGGCCGGCATCGCCGAAGGTCATGCCGTGCTGGACCATGCCGATGGCCATGCCGCCGATCAGGTTGATGAAGAGGATCAGCAGGCCGGCGATGGCGTCACCGCGAACGAACTTGCTGGCACCGTCCATCGAGCCGTAGAACTCGGCCTCCTGGGCCACTTCGGCGCGCCGGGCCTTGGCCTGGTCCTGGTTGATCAGACCGGCGTTGAGGTCGGCGTCGATGGCCATCTGCTTGCCGGGCATCGCATCGAGGGTGAAGCGCGCGCTCACCTCGGAGATGCGTCCGGCACCCTTGGTCACCACCACGAAGTTGATGATCATCAGGATCGCGAACACCACGATACCGACCACGTAGTTGCCGCCGATGACCACGTCACCGAAGGCCTGGATCACCTTACCGGCAGCGGCGTGACCGTCGTGGCCATGGAGCAGAACCACCCGCGTGGAGGCGACGTTCAGCGCCAGGCGCAACAGGGTCGCCACCAGCAGGATGGTGGGGAACGCGGCGAAGTCCAGGGGGCGCAGGGCGTAGACGCAGACCAGCAGGACCACGATCGACAGGGCGATGTTGAAGGTGAAGAACACGTCCAGCAGGAACGGCGGGATCGGCAGCATCATCATGGCAAGCATGATCAGCAGCAGTACCGGCACCCCGATATTGCCCCGGCCCAGGCTGCCAAGGTTGCTGCGCGCGCTGTTGATTAACTGAGAGCGGTCCACCGGTCTTCCTCTTCAAGCAAAACTTTGACGCCACGCAGGCGCTTGGCGCTGCTCTTTGCAAGAAGCTTTCCAACTTTGCGGTGAACATGAGGGCCCCATCGCTGGCAAGCCAGCTCCCACAGTGTCCGCGGCGCTGCAGAACCCTGTGGGAGCTGGCTTGCCAGCGATGAGGCCCGAAAGAACAGCAGAGAATCAGGAATCGCGCCGCAGGTCCGGCGGAATCGGCAGGTCCTTGAGCGGCTCCGGCGCCTTGCCCTTGCCCGCCTGGTACTGGCGGATCTGGTAGACATAGGCCAGCACCTGGGCCACGGCGAGATACAAGCCCGCCGGAATCTCCTCCTCCAGCTCGGTGGAGTAGTAGATCGACCGCGCCAGCGCCGGCGATTCCAGCAGCTGGATATTGTTCTGCACGGCGATCTCGCGGATCTTCAGGGCAATGAAATCCGTACCCTTGGCCAGCAACAACGGCGCCGAGCCCTTCTCCGGGTCGTACTTGAGCGCCACCGCATAGTGGGTCGGGTTGGTGATGATCACGTCGGCCTCGGGCACCGCCGCCATCATCCGCCGCTGGGAAATCTCGCGCTGCACCTGGCGAATGCGCTGCTTGACCTCGGGCTTGCCCTCGGTGTCCTTGTACTCGTCGCGCACTTCCTGCTTGGTCATCATCAGCTTCTGCTTGGCCTGCCAGAGCTGGATCGGTACGTCCACCGCAGCGATCAACAGCAACCCGCAGGCCATCCACATGGCGCTCCAGCCGACCACCTGGACGCTGTGGATGATCGCCTGGTCGATCGGCTCGTTGGCGATCGCCAGCAGGTCGTCGCGATCGGCCGAGAGCACCGCCAGCGCCACGATCAGGATCACGCTGAACTTGGCGATGGCCTTGAGCAACTCGACCAGCGAGTGCACCGAGAACATCCGCTTGATCCCCGCCAGCGGGTTCATCCGGCTGAATTTCGGTGCCAGGGTGCCGGTGGCGAACAACCAGCCGCCCAGGGCGATGGGCCCGAGCAACGCAGCCAGCAACAGCACCAGCAGCACTGGCTGGGTCGCGAGGATCGCCAGCTTGCCCGAAGCGAGCAGGAAGATGCCCATGTAGCGCTCGTCCATCAGCACTTCGCGGGACAGGCTGAAGTTGCTGCGCATGATCTCCATCAGCGCCTCGGCCAGGTAGCCGCCGAACGCCAGCAGCCCCCCTGCCCCGGCAATCATCACGGCAACCGTGTTGAGCTCCTTGGAACGGGCGATCTCGCCCTTCTCCCGGGCGTCCGTCTTGCGCTTGTCCGTGGGGTCTTCTGTCTTGTCCTGACCGCTATCGCTTTCTGCCATGCTCAGCGCGCCCGTGCCAGTTCACGCAGCCATTGCAGCGCTTCGGACGCCAACGACTGGTAGTGGGAAAGAATGTCCGCCAGGCCGACCCAGAACAGCACCATGCCGATCACCAGGGTCAGCGGGAAACCGATGGAGAAGATGTTCAATTGTGGCGCGGCCCGGGTCATCACGCCAAAGGCGATGTTGATCACCAGCAGCGAGGTGATCACCGGCAGCACCAGCAGCAGCGACGCGCCGAGCACCCAGCCCATGCGCCCGACCAGGTCCCAGAAGTGGTTGACCATCAACCCGCTGCCCACCGGCAGGGTGGTAAAGCTTTCGGTGAGCACTTCGAAGACCACCAGATGGCCGTTCATCGCCAGGAACAGCAGGGTCACCAGCATGGTCAGGAACTGGCTGATCACCGTGGTGTTGACGCCGTTGGCCGGGTCGACCATGGAGGCGAAGGCCAGGCCCATCTGGATCGCGACGATCTGCCCGGCGATCACGAAGGCCTGGAAGAACAGTTGCAGGGACAGGCCGAACAGCGCGCCGATGATGATCTGCTCGCCCACCAGCAGCATGGCGCTCATGTCCAGCGCCTCGACCGGCGGCATCGGCGGCAGTGCCGGAACGATGACCACGGTAATGGCCACGCCGAAATACAGGCGGATGCGCTGCGGCAACAACGAGGTGCCGAACACCGGCATGGTCATCAGCACTGCCAGCACGCGAAACAGCGGCAGGATGAAACTGGCCACCCAGGTGGAGATCTGCGTGTCGGTCAGTTCGAGCACGGTGCGATCAGCCGATCAGCTGCGGGATGCTGCCGTACAGGTTCAGGATGTACTCCATGAACTTCTGCACCAGCCAGGGCCCGGCGACGATCAGGGTGACCAGCATCACCAGCAGGCGCGGGAGGAAGCTCAGGGTCTGTTCGTTGATCTGGGTGGCGGCCTGGAACATCGCCACGATCAGGCCCACCAGCAGGCTCGGGATCACCAGCACCGCCACCATCAGGGTGGTCAGCCACAGGGCATCGCGGAACAGGTCGACTGCGACTTCTGGGGTCATCTTGTTCTCCCGGGCGCTAAACGCCGCCGAAACTGCCGGCCAGCGTGCCGATGATCAAGGCCCAGCCATCCACTAGGACGAACAGCATGATCTTGAACGGCAGGGAAATGATCAGCGGCGACAGCATCATCATACCCATGGCCATCAGCACACTGGCCACCACCAGGTCGATGATCAGGAACGGGATGAAGATCATGAAGCCGATCTGGAACGCGGTCTTCAGCTCCGAGGTGACGAAGGCCGGGACCAGGATGGTCAGCGGCACCTGGTCGGGCCCGGCGATGTCGGTGCGCTTGGACAGGCGCATGAACAGGTCGAGGTCGCTTTGCCGGGTCTGCGCCAGCATGAAGTCCTTGAGCGGCACCTGGGCCTTTTCCAGGGCCTGTTGCGCGGTCAGGGTTTCGGACAGGTAGGGCTGCAGGGCATCGCGGTTCACCCGGTCGAACACCGGGCCCATGATGAACATGGTCAGGAACAGCGCCAGGCCGATGAGGATCTGGTTCGACGGGGTCTGCTGCAAGCCCAGGGCCTGGCGCAGGATCGAGAAGACGATGATGATCCGGGTGAAACTGGTCATCAGGATGACGAACGCCGGGATGAAGCTCAGCGCGGTCATGATCAGCAGGATCTGCAGGCTGACCGAGTACTCCTGCTGGCCGTTCGCCCCGTTGGACAGGGTGATCGCCGGGATCGACAGCGGATCGGCAGCCAGGGCCATTGGCGCGGCCAGCAGCAACAGCAGCGTCAACATCGTTCGCAATGCGGCCATCAAGGCTTGTCCTTCTGGTCCTTGCCCAGCAGTTCCATCAGGCGCTGGGCGAATTCCGGGGTGGCCGGACGGGTGCTGGCCGGCGCCGCGACGGGCGCGCTCATGACATGCAGGGTGGTCAGGCTGCCGGGGGTATGGCCGACGAGGATCTGCTCATCGCCCACCTGCACCAGCAACAGGCGGTCACGGGGGCCGACCTGGCGGCTGCCGACCACCTGGATCAACTGGTTGGCGTTGGGCGCGGCGTTCTGCACCCGGCGCAACAGCCAGGCGAGGAAGAAGATCAGCCCCAGCACCAGCAGCAGGCCGAGGACCAGTTGGGTCAGTTGGCCGGCCACGCTACCGGAAGTCGCCGGCGCCACCGGGGCCGCCGCCGGGGCAGCCCCCACGGTGGCGGCCAGGCCCAGCGGCAGCCAGCACAGGCTGGCTGCGGCCGTCAGCAGAGCAAGAAAACGCTTCACTCAGCGCAGCTTCTTGATACGTTCGCTCGGGCTGATCACGTCGGTCAGGCGGATGCCGAACTTCTCGTTGACCACCACCACCTCGCCATGGGCGATCAGCGTGCCGTTGACCAGCACGTCCAGCGGCTCGCCGGCCAGGCGGTCGAGCTCGATCACCGAGCCCTGGTTGAGCTGCAGCAGGTTGCGGATGCTGATTTCGGTGCTGCCCACTTCCATGGAGATGTTCACCGGGATGTCAAGGATCACGTCCAGGTTCGGACCTTCGAGGCTGACCACCTCGTTCGGACGCGGCGAGCTGCCGAACTCTTCCATCGGCAGACGGCTCGCGCCGCCGCCGGAGGCACCGCTGTCGCCGGCCATCAGCGCGTCGATATCGGCCTGGCCGCCGTCGCCGCTTTCGTTCAGGGCAGCGGCCCACTCATCGGCCAGCGCCTGCTCTTCCATCGAAGTAATGTCGTTTTCGTTAGCCATCTTGTCCTCGACAAGCAATCAAATCGGTTAATGAGGGTCGGGCGATCAGCGCCGCTCGATCGGCGCCTTGATCTGCAGGGCCAGGGTGCCTTTGTGCGAGCCCAGGCTGGCCTTGAACGACGGCACGCCGTTGGCGCGCACCACGAGATCTTCCGGCAGTTCCACGGGAATCACGTCACCCGGCTGCATGTGCAGGATGTCGCGCAGCTTCAACTGGCGACGGGCAACGGTCGCACTGAGCGGCACGCTGACGTCCAGGACGTCTTCGCGCAGGGCCTTGACCCAGCGCTCGTCCTGGTCGTCGAGGTCGGACTGGAAACCGGCATCGAGCATCTCGCGCACCGGCTCGATCATCGAATACGGCATGGTCACGTGCAGGTCGCCGCCGCCGCCGTCGAGTTCGATATGGAAGGTGGACACCACTACCGCCTCGCTCGGGCCGACGATGTTGGCCATGGCCGGGTTGACCTCGGAGCTGATGTACTCGAAGTTGACCGGCATGATCGCCTGCCAGGCTTCCTTGAGGTCGACGAAGCACTGGTCGAGGACCATGCGCACCACGCGCAGCTCGGTCGGGGTGAACTCGCGGCCCTCGATCTTGGCGTGACGGCCGTCGCCGCCGAAGAAGTTGTCCACCAGCTTGAACACCAGCTTGGCGTCGAGGATGAACAGCGAGGTGCCGCGCAGCGGCTTGATCTTCACCAGGTTGAGGCTGGTCGGCACGTACAGCGAGTGCACGTATTCGCCGAATTTCATCACCTGCACACCACCCACCGCCACGTCGGCGGAGCGCCGCAGCAGGTTGAACATGCTCACGCGGGTGTAGCGGGCGAAACGCTCGTTGATCATTTCCAGGGTCGGCATGCGACCACGGACGATCCGGTCCTGGCTGGTCAGGTCATAGCTTTTGACGCTGCCGGGATCGGCACTGGATTCGGTTTGCACCAGGCCATCGTCGACGCCATGCAAGAGGGCATCGATCTCATCCTGGGACAGCAGGTCCTGCACGGCCATCTTCGGCTCCTACTGCAATACGAAATTGGTGAACAGCAACTGGTCGATGACCAGCTTGCCGACTTCCTTCTGCGCCACTTCCTGGACACTGGCGGTGGCCTTCTGACGCAGCATTTCCTGGCCGACCGGCGTCGCCAGCGTCTCGAAGGACTGCCCGGAGAAGAGCATGACCAGGTTGTTGCGGATCACCGGCATGTGCACCTTCAGGGCATCCAGTGCGGCCTGGTCGCGGGCCTGCATGGTGATGCTCACCTGCATGTAGCGCTGGCGGCCGTTCTGGTTGAAGTTGGCGACGAAGGCCGGCGCCATCGACTCGTAGATGGCCGGCTGCTTGACGTTGGCCGCAGCGGCAGCCGGCTCCGCGGCCGGTTTGCTGTCGGACTTGTGCAGGAAGAACCAGGTCGCGCCCACGGAAAGGCCGATCGCCAGCAGCAGCGCCAGGACCAGCAGCAGGATCAGTTTCAGTTTGCCTTTAACGGCGGGGTCTTTGACTGCTTCGCTCTTCGCCATGCCAATAATCCGTCACTTACAGGAGGTTTGTTCCACTATGGCGTGTGGGCGAGCAAGTGTTATGCCAGTTTCAGGAAGCAACGGGCCGCCACGGACCCTGTGGGAGCTGGCTTGCCAGCGATGACGGCGGTGAATTCACCATCGCAATCGCTGGCAAGCCAGCTCCCACAGGGCTCCGCGTCAGCTTTTAAACGACGTAGTCGACGGTGCTGGAGCCGATGACGGTCTGCGGTTCTACCGCAGCAACATCACTTTCCACGGTCTCGGCATTGCGCCGCCCCGCTACGCCACTCATCTTCGGCGAATCATCCTGGGTGCCGTTCTGCTGCTGGCGTTGCTGGTCGGCGACGTTCACGTCCGGCTGGGCCAGGCCCTGCTGGTTGAACAGCTCGCGCAGGCGGTGCACCTGGCCTTCGAGGGCATCGCGCACCCCGGCGTGACCACTGGCGAAAGTGATCTGGGTCGCGTCGGCGGCCATGTTCACCTTGATATCCAGCCGCCCGAGTTCCTTGGGCTCCAGCTGGATATCGGCGGACTTGAGGTTCTGGCTGGACAGGTACATGACCCGGTTGACCAGGCCCTCGGTCCAGCCGCCCTGATTCATCGCCAGCGGCTGATGCAACGGCGCAGGCGCCACGGCATTGGCGGTCTTCGGCGTGGCGGCCTGGGTCAGGCTGGCCAGGCGGTTGGCGAAATCATCGACCCGGGTGTCACCGCTGGCGCCCTTGAGGTCCTTGAGACCATCGTCGATCAGGCCGGCAAAGGCCTTGTCGCCGCTTTCGGTCTGCCCGGCATCGGCGTCAGCCGACTGCAGCATCTGCGCCAGTGTATTGACAGCCGGTTGCTGGGCCTGGGCGCCCTCCTGGCCCGAGGTCTTGCTGGCATGGGCGGACGTGGTGCCCTGGGCCTGGGCATTCTGCTCCAGGGCCAGGCGCAGCACCGGCAGGTCGGCCAAAGCATCGCCATCCGGATCAAAGCTTTCCTCGTCGGCGGCAGGTGACGCGATGGCCGGCAGCGGCGACTGGGTGGCGGCCTGGATCACCGGCGCCATGGTCTGCGCCTGGGCCTGGAGCAATTGCGCGCCCTGGGTCGCGTCGGTCAGTTGACCGGCAACCAGGCTGGCATCCAGCGACGGCTGGGCATCGGCGACATCGCCAGCGTCGTCGGCCGGGTCGGCAGACCCGGCCTGGACGTCGCGCTCGTCAGGCAATTGTTTGCCGCCATCGGCAACCCTGGCGGAATCATGGCCATCTGCCTTGCCGCTGTTTGCCGCCGATTTGTCGACGCCATCACGCTCCCGGGCCGGCGTGTCGACCTTGTTGCCGGCTACGTCGCGGGATTGCTGCGAGTAGACCTTGGAAAAGTCCGGGCCCTTGTCGGTCAGGCCTTGCGTGGCCTTGTCCAAGGTGCTGGCCTGGCTCCGCGTGCTCTTGGCGGCGGCACTGGATTGCAGCAACGGGTTTGATGCGACGGGCATGAAAAAGGTCTCCGCTACAGAAGCTCGTCATCACGAATAGCGAAGCCTACGCAAAAGTCGCGCCAGGTTGCTCCCGACGCGACCTTGGGGAAAGGAATTCAGCTGACCTGCACCCGCTTGCATTCATCGCGGAAGATCTTGCGAACCTCGACGAACTCACGGCGGACCTCGTTGATCAGGTGTTCGATGGCAAACAGCGAATGGTTGTGCACCCGCTCCTCCACCTGCCGGCACAGCTCGGCCAGTTCATGGGCGCCCATATTGCTGGCGCTGCCTTTGAAGCTGTGCGCCGCCAGGCGCAACCCCTCGGCATCGCGCGCGCGATAAAGACTTTCCAGCCGCCCTTCGGAATCGTAAAGGAAGGTTTCCAGCAGTTTGAGATAGTCGTCCCCCATGACGTCCTGGAGGTCGCTCAACACCTTGCGGTCAACATGAGAATCGGACACTTGTTCACTCCTTGATCAAGGTTGCGATTATGCCAGAGCATCCCAGGCGAACTCCACGCGCGCCCGCCGCCCGCCATCGCTCCATTCGGCATGCCGGCTCAGGCGCCGGACCAGATTCAGGCCACGCCCGCTCAGGCGCTGTTCGGCAGCCGGCGGTCCCTGCACTTTACCCATATCGAAGCCAACACCGCTGTCTTCGACGTCAATAATGAGACGCCCGCCTCCCTTCCAGGGTTCCACCCGCAGATTCAGCCGGACATAACCGCTGTCCAGGACCTGCAGGCGTCGGTTGCGCTCTTCGTAATAGGCGGTGAAACCCAGGGCATCGCGCTTGAGCGCGGAGTCCAGTTGCAGCACGCCATGTTCGAGGGCATTGGAGTACAACTCGGCGAGCACGCTGTACAGGGCGCCACTCTGCTTGCGCAGGCCATGTACTTCCTGCAGCACCTGCATCAACCAGGGCAGCGGGTTGAACCGTTTCAGGGTCTGGGCGCGAAACTCGAAGGACAGCGACCAGTCCAGCGGGCTCGACTGGCCGCTGTCGGAGTAGATCAAGGGCGGCGGCAACACCTGCTCCGGGGCGACCACGCTGATCTCCAGCATGCTGACGTCGTCCCGCGAGCGCCCGCGGAAACCTTTCAGGGCCTGCAGCACATCCTCGAACAGATGCTGCGGGTCGAGGTTGTCGGCGAATACCTGCTTCAGACGCTCCACCCCGAACAACTGATCGTTGTCGTCGCAGGTATCCACCACCCCATCGGTCAGCAGGAACAGACGGTCGCCCATGGCCAGGGGCAGGACATCGGTACGCTCGTCGAAGCGCTCGGCCGACAGTACGCCCAGCGGCAGGTGCCGCGACACCAGGGGCAAGGGTTTGCCACCGGCCACCGGCAACAGGTAACCATCCGGCATGCCGCCGTTCCACACCTCCACCAGGCGCCGCTCGAAGCTCAGGTTGAGCAGCAGCGCGCAGCAGAACATGTCCACCGGCAGGATGCGCTTGAGCTTGGCATTCATCTCGCGCAGGATCGCCGGCAGGCCGTAGCCCTTGGCGGTCATGCCGTGGAACACCTCGGCCAGGGGCATGGCCCCCACCGCCGCCGGCAGGCCATGGCCGGTGAAATCGCCGAGCAGCACATGCATCTCCCCGGTCGGGGTATAGGCAGCCAGCAACAGGTCGCCGTTGAACAGCGCATAGGGCGATTGCAGGTAGCGGATATTCGGCGAGCCGAGGCAGCCGGCATGGGCGATCTGGTCGAACACCGCCTTGGCCACGCGCTGTTCGTTAAGCAGATGATTGTGATGCAAGGCGATCTGGTCGCGCTGCTCCAGCACCGTGGCCTGCAAGCGCCGCAGACGATCCATGGCCTTGATCTTGGCAGCCAGCACCACCGGGCTGTAGGGCTTGGCGAGAAAGTCGTCGCCGCCCGCCTCCAGGCAGCGTACCAGGGCGGCGTCTTCGGTCAGGGAGGTGAGGAAGATGATCGGCACCAGCTCTTCGCCGGCCAGCGCCTTGATTTGCCGCGCCGCCTCGAAACCGTCCATCACCGGCATGACCGCGTCCAGCAACACCAGTTGCGGGCGCTGCTCGGCGAACAGGGCCACGGCCAGCTTGCCGTTCTCCGCGGTCAGCACCTTGTGCCCCTGCTTGCGCACGATGGTCGCCAGCAACAGGCGGTCGGTGGCGCCATCCTCGGCGATCAGCACAGTCAGGGTATGCCCGTCGCTCATGCTGGCGCTCAAGTGATATCGAAGAGTTTTTCGAAGTTGGAGATCGCCAGGATCTTGCGCACATCGGAGTTGGTGTTGATCACCCGGATATCGGAATTGTCGCCGCCGGCATGGTCGCGCAGCAGCAGGAGCATGCCCAGGGCCGAGCTGTCGAGGTAGGTCGCGTCGCGAAGGTCGACATCGAAGCTGTCGGGGCGCACCGACGTGCGCTCGTAGGATTCGCGAAATTCCTGATGCTTGCCGAAATCGAAACGGCCCTTGATGCGGATCGTCAGCTTTTTCCCGTCCTGGGACAACTCGGTTTCAACAGCCATGTCGGCGCTTCCTTCGAAGGTGGCGAGTGCGGTCCTCTAGAAGGTTTAGCAGGCACTGCCAAGGGCGGCAAGGCGCGCCGACCAGTGCGCGGGGTCAGAAGCGGTCGTGCCGTGGCAGACGCTGCGAGAGCTCGTCGAGCAGCTTCTGCTCGCGCTTGTCCTCGAGCATCCGGGCTTCCTCGATATAGCGCTGGACCAGCTTGCGCAGGCCCTCGACCCGGGCGTAGGCCTCCTGCCAGGTGCCACGGGCGCTGTTGAGGTTGTTCTGGTGCCAGACCAGGCTCTGGTGCTGCTGCGCCACCGCCGTGTCGAGCTGGCCGAGAAAGCGCTGGAAACCCACCAGCCACTTGCCCGACACGCCCTGGCTGCCGCGCTGCATCCATTGCTGCTGGTAATCGCTGCGGAACTGGTCGAGTTCGGCGAGCTTGGCCTGGGCCTGGTTGACCTGCTGCTGGAAGTGCCCGAGGCGCTGGGCGGCCTTGCGCTCGGCGTCCTCGGCCATTTCCACTACCGGGGCCAGGCGGGCAGCACGACTGGGCTGGGCCATGGTCTATCAGCCCGCGGTCAGCGGGGTGAACACCGCTGCCAGTTGCTCGCGGCTCTGCTCCTGGCTGACGTTTTCGTTCAGCCCCTGGCGCAGGTAATGCACGAGGCGCGGTTGCAGGGAAATGGCCAGGTCGGTTTCCTTGTCGCCGCCGGCGACATAGGCGCCGACGCTGATCAGGTCGCGGCTCTGCGACAGGCGCGACCACAGCTGCTTGAACGACTGGGCCTGAGTCATCTGCTCGGGCGTGACCACCTGCGGCATGACCCGGCTGATGGACGCCTCGATATCGATGGCCGGGTAGTGCCCCTCCTCCGCCAGGCGCCGCGACAGGACGATATGGCCGTCGAGCACACCCCGCGCCGAGTCGGCGATCGGGTCCTGCTGGTCATCACCCTCGGACAGCACGGTATAGAAAGCGGTGATCGAACCACCACCGGCCTCGCCGTTACCGGCGCGCTCCACCAGCTTGGGCAGCTTGGCGAACACCGAAGGCGGATAACCCTTGGTCGCCGGCGGCTCGCCGATGGCCAGGGCGATTTCCCGCTGGGCCTGGGCGAACCGGGTCAGGGAGTCCATCAGCAACAGGACATTCTTGCCCTTGTCGCGGAAGTACTCGGCGATCCGCGTGCAGTACATCGCCGCACGCAGGCGCATCAGCGGCGCATCGTCCGCCGGCGAGGCCACCACCACCGAGCGCTTGAGGCCCTCGGTGCCGAGGATGTGCTCGATGAACTCCTTTACCTCGCGACCCCGTTCGCCGATCAGCCCGACCACGATGATGTCGGCCTCGGTAAAGCGGGTCATCATGCCCAGCAACACCGATTTACCCACACCGGTACCGGCGAACAGGCCGAGACGCTGGCCGCGGCCGACGGTGAGCAGGCCGTTGATGCTGCGGATGCCGACGTCCAGCGGCTGGCTGATGGGGTCACGGTTCAGCGGGTTGATGGTCGGGCCGTCCATCGGCACCCAGTCCTCGGCCTTCATCCCGCCCTTGCCGTCGAGGGCGCGGCCGGCGCCGTCCAGTACCCGGCCGAGCATGCTCATGCCCATGGGCAGGCGGCCGCTGTCGTCCAGCGGCACCACCCGCGCCCCCGGGGCGATCCCGGCGACGCTGCCCACCGGCATCAGGAACACCTTGCCGCCGGCAAAGCCCATGACTTCGGCCTCGACTTCCACCGGGTGGTAGCTGTCGTCGTTGATGACCATGCAGCGGCTGCCAATGGCGGCGCGCAGGCCCTCGGCCTCCAGGGTCAGGCCGACCATGCGTAGCAGGCGGCCTTCCACCACCGGCTGGCCGGGCAGGCGGATGGCGTCGGCGTAGGTGCCCAGACGCTTGGCGAAACTGGTGCGATCAAGGCGCATCGCTGGTTTCCGTTTCCCCTGCCGGTACCTTGGCCGGGTCCTGCAGTTCGATATGCAGGTCCGGCTCGGCCGGGTGCAGGCCCTGGTCGTGCAACTGGTCGAACAGTTGCTTCACCGCCTTCTCGACACGGGTTTCCATGGTCGCGTCGATACGACTGTGGGCGGTTTCGATCCAGCAGCCACCCGGCTGCAGGGAATCGTCTTCGAGCAGGCGCCAGTTTTCCTCATGGCGGGCACGCAGGGCCTTGGCCAGTTCGAAATCCTGGGGATTGAGGTGAATGCGGATGTTCTCGGCGCCCATGGGCAGCAGCTTCAGGGCTTCGCGCAGGACATGGGTGATCTGGCTGGAATCGGTCTTCAGTTCGCGACCGATGACTTCCCGGGCAATGTGGTTGACCAGGTGCACCAGGTGCTTCTCGATCTGCGCATCCTGCTCGGCGATAGGCTCCAGCAGATGCCCCATCAACTGCTCCAGGCTTTGCAGGCGGGCATTGAGGGCTGTCTCGGCTTCCTGGCGGACCTTGAGCTGGGTGCTGTGGAAACCCTCGCGCTCGCCGGTGGCGAAGCCTTCGTTGTAGGCCTCCTGGCGGATGCTTTCGAGCTCTTCGAGGGTCAGCGGCTGGACTTCCTCCAGCGGGACTTCCTCGACCACTTCTTCCGGCTCGGGCTCGGGTTCCGGCGCAGGCTCCGGCTCCGGGTCGAAACTGGGCAGCGCCCAGCGGTCGAACCCCTCGAGGTCGCGGGCGCGGATCAGTTCACTGAGATGTTCGTTGGTCGACATGATTCCATGCGCTCAAAAGTCGGTTTACGGATGATCCAAGCCCAGGCGGGCCACGGCAAGGGCTGCCTGGCAATCGGCGCCGACCCGCAAGGGCCGGCGCCGATGCATCAGATCATCTCTTCGGCACCTTTGCCGCCCAGCACGATCTCGCCGGCTTCGGCCATGCGGCGGGCGATGGTGAGGATTTCCTTCTGCGCGGTCTCGACGTCGCTGACACGAACCGGGCCCTTGGCCTCCAGATCGTCGCGCAGCAGCTCCGAGGCACGCTTGGACATGTTCTTGAAGATCTTGTCCTTGACCTTCTCGTCGGCGCCCTTGAGCGACACCACCAGCACATCGGAAGACACTTCGCGCAACAGCGCCTGGATACCGCGGTCGTCGACATCGGCCAGGTTGTTGAAGACGAACATGAGGTCTTCGATCTGCTCGGAGAGGTCGCCGTCGATCTCGCGGATCGAGTCCATGAGCTGGCCTTCGACCGAACTGTCGAGGAAGTTCATGATGTCTGCAGCGCGCTTGATACCGCCCAGGGTGGTACGGGCGGCATTCGAGTTGCCGGAGAACTGCTTCTCGAGGATCTGGTTGAGTTCCTTCAGCGCCGCCGGCTGCACGGTGTTCAACGACGAAACGCGCAGGATGATGTCCAGGCGCACCTTATGGTCGAAGTTGCCGAGGACTTCACCGGCCTGGTCCGGATCGAGGTACGCGACGACGATCGCCTGGATCTGCGGGTGCTCGTAACGAATCACGTCGGCGACGGCGCGGGGCTCCATCCACTTCAGGCTGTCCAGGCCGCTGGTGTTGCCACCCAGCAGGATCCGGTCGATCAGGCCGTTGGCCTTGTCCTCGCCGAGGGCCTGGGTCAGCATCTTGCGAATGTAGCCATCGGAGCCGACGCCCAGGCTGGTCTGGTCGCCGACGATCTCGACGAACTCGCTCATCACCTGCTCGACCTGCTCGCGATGGACGTTGCCCATCTGCGCCATGGCCACGCCCACGCGCTGGACCTCTTTCGGCCCCATGTGCCGCAGTACCTGCGCGGCGTCGGTCTCGCCCAGCGACAGCAACAGGATGGCTGCCTTGTCGACGCGGGTGAGCTTGGAAGTCAGGGCTCGATTGTCACTCATCGGCGTTGATCCACTCTTTCACGACCTGGGCCACGCGACCCGGGTCTTCTGCCACCAGACTCTTGATAGCGTTGAGCTGGGCGTCATAACCCTCGCTCGGACTAGGCAAGAGGATGCTTTGCGGACCACCCAGGCTGACACGGTCGCTCGGCATATCGCCGTCCAGACCGATCATGCCGCCCAGCTCCATGTCGCTGTCGCTGCCACTCGACTGCCTGCCGCCGCCGGTGATGTTGTTGAGCACCGGACGCAGCACGCCGAACACCAGAACGAGGATGAACAGCACGCCGAGCACTTGCTTGACGATGTCCCAGAACCACGGCTGCGAATAGAACGGGATCTCGGCGATGGCCTCGCCACGGTCGGCGGCAAACGGCACGTTGATCACGCTGACGCTGTCGCCACGGCTGGCATCGAAGCCCACCGCGTCCTGGACCAGGCGGGTGAAGCGCGAGAGGTCCTCGGCGCTCCACGGCACCGTGGTGGTGTTGCCGTTGGCCGGGTCGATCTTGACCTGGTCATCGACCACCACCGCCACCGACAGGCGGGTCAGGCGACCCTGCTGCTGGCGGGTGTGGCTGATGGAGCGGTCAAGCTCGAAGTTCTTGGTCGACTGCACGCGCTTGTCCGACGGATACGGCGCGAGCATCGGCTGGCCGGTGGCCGGGTCCATGACCTGCTGGCCATTGGCGTCGAGCAGTGGCTGGCCGGGCTGGATCGCTGCAGTTGCACCCGCAGCACCACCACCGGTGGTCTGCGGCGCAGTGGCCGGACCTGGCGGCTGGTTGCTCAGGGCGCCCGGCACACCTTGCGGGCCGGAACTGCTGGAACGCTGTTCGTTGACCGACTGCTCGCTGCGCAGGGCCGGCTGGTCCGGGTTGAACTGCTCGGCGGTGGATTCGACGGCACTGAAGTCCACGTCGGCGGACACTTCGGCCTTGTAGCGGTCGTTGCCCAGCACCGGCTGCAGGATGTTGTGCACCCGCTGGGTCATCAGCCCTTCCATGCGCCGGGTGTAGTCGAACTGCTTGCCGGCGACGGTGAGCTCGGTGTTTTCCAGCTGGCTGGAGAGCAGGTTGCCCTTCTGGTCGACCACGGTGACCTGGGACTTGTCCAGTTCGGGAACGCTGGTCGCCACCAGGTTGACGATGGCCATGACCTGGCCGGCTTCGAGGGCGCGACCTGGATACAGCTCGACCAGAACCGAGGCACTCGGCTTGCGCTCGTCGCGCACGAACACCGAGCTTTTCGGGATGGCCAGGTGCACGCGGGCTGCCTTGACGTTGCTCAGGGAGGACACGGTACGCGCCAGTTCGCCTTCCAGGCCGCGACGGTAGCGGGTGGCTTCCATGAACTGGCTGGTGCCGAGACCCTGTTCCTTGTCGAGGATCTCGAAGCCGACGTTGCCGTCGCTCGGTGCCACACCGGCGGCGGCCAGCTTCAGGCGGGCACGGGAAATGTCCTCGGCCTTGACCAGCAATGCACCGGAATTGGGCTCGACGTTGTAGGGGATGTCTGCGGCGGCCAGGGTTTCCATGACCTGCTTGGTGTCCATGCCGGAGAGGCTGCCGTACAGCGGACGGTAGTCCGGCTGCTGCGACCAGAGGACCACGGCGAAGCCGATGGCCACGCTGGCGGCCAGGCCGACCAGCAGGCCGATCTGGCGCAGCATGGGCATCTGCGAAATGTTTTCCAGGAACGACATGCCGAACAGCGGCGGTTTGGGCGCTGGCGGGCTGCCCTTGGCGGGCACGTTATCGACGACTGCATCGGCCATGAATCAAATCCCGCCTTAAACCGGCATCTGCATGATGTCTTGATACGACTGGACCAGCTTGTTGCGCACCTGCGTCAGGGCCTGGAACGAGACGCTGGCTTTCTGCGAGGCGATCATCACGTCGGTCAGGTCGACGCCGCTCTTGCCGATTTCGAATGCATTGGCCAGTTGGGTGGAGGCCTGCTGGGTCTCGCTGACCTTGTTGATCGCCTGGCCGAGCATATCGGCGAAGTTGCTCTGCCCCAGTTCCGCTGGCGCCTGCACGGCCTTCGGTGCCGACATGGCTTCCGCCTGCATGGCACGCATGTCCAGCATCAACCGATTGAATTCAACACCTTGGCTCATGAACTTCTCTCTCCGGGGGCCCGCATTTTTTTGACACTCACGCTGCGGCTGGTACAGGACATAGCAACAAGAGTGCCAGCTAGGCCCGACGATTATGCAAAACGATCAGCGACATCCTTCAAAGCCCCGTGGCATAAAGGCTGGCCTCGACATCCAGGCCCGCATCACGCATTTGTGCCAATTTGTAACGCAAGGTCCGCGGGCTGATGCCCAAACGCTCGGCGGCCTCCTTGCGGCGACCACGCTCGGCGCGAAGGGTGTCGATGATCATCTGGAATTCATGCCGGCGCAAGTCGTCTCCGAGCCCGCCAGCGTCCTCCGTTGCCGCCACCGCCGGCATCGCCGCAGGCCGCGCAGGCTGTGACGTTGGCGCCAGCGCGGGAAGCACACCGGCGAGGCAGAAATCCGCCGCCGCGATCACCCCGCCCTGCTGCAGGATCAGCGCCCGCTGGATCGCATTGTCCAGCTCGCGCACGTTGCCCGGCCATGGATAACCCTGCAGGCAGGCCTTGGCTTCATCGGAGAGCCTAACCGGTGCGTGCTTCATTTTATTGACGTGGCGCAAGAGCAGGCGCTCGGCCAATGGCAAAATATCGGCGCTCCGTTCTCTCAACGGCCGCCAGGCCAGGGGGAACACCGACAGGCGATAGAACAGGTCTTCACGGAAACGCCCTGCCGCCACTTCGCCAGCCAGGTCGCGGTTGGTGGTGGCGACCACCCGGATATCCAGGGGTATCGGCTTGCGACCGCCGACCCGCTCCACTTCCCTCTCCTGCAGAACCCGCAGCAGCTTGGCCTGCAGGCCCAGGGGCATCTCGGAAATCTCGTCCAGCAGCAACGTGCCACCGTCGGCCTGCTCGAACTTGCCCGCCTGGGCGGCGATAGCCCCGGTGAACGAACCCTTTTCATGGCCAAACAGCGTGGCTTCGAGCATGTTGTCGGGGATCGCCGCGCAGTTGATGGCGACGAAGGCCTGCTCGGCCCGTGGCGACTGCTGGTGAATGTAGCGGGCAAGGACTTCCTTGCCGGTGCCCGACTCGCCGGAAATCAACACCGTGGAATCACTGCGGGCGACCCGCGCGGCCAGTTCCAGCAACTGCGCGCTGGCCGGCTCCCGGGCGACCGGGCCTTCGGCATCAGCGCCACTGGCAGCGCCGAGGGCGTGGCGGGCGACCAGCTCCAGCAGCGCCTTCGGCTCGAACGGCTTGACCAGGTAATCGGCGGCACCCTGGCGGATCGCATCCACTGCCCGCTCTACGGCCGCGTGGGCGGTCATCAGCAGTACCGGCAAGTGCGGCTGGCTGGCACGCAGCCGGGCAAGCAACTGGTGGCCGTCCATGCCCGGCATGTTGACGTCGCTGACCACCAGGCTGAAGGACTCGCCGGCCACCATCTCCAGCGCTTGCTCGGCGGAGCCCGCAGCACGCCAGGTGAAACCGCCCAGTTCCAGGGTGTCACCCAGCGCCTCGCGTAGCGCACGGTCGTCCTCGACCAGCAGTACCTTGATCCGGCTCATGCGTCACCGCCAATCAGCGGCAGACTGACGATGGCGCAGGTTCCGCGCCCCTTGCGCGAACGCAGGTGCAACTCGCCCTGGTGGGCCCGGGCCACCGCCGTGACCACCGCCAGGCCAAGCCCGGTGCCGGTGGCCTTGGTGGTCAAAAACGGTTCGCCGAGTCGGCGCAGCAGGTCGGTGTCGATACCACTGCCGGCATCGCTGATGCACAGGCGCAACGTGGTACCACGACGGTACAGGTGGATCTTCAGACGGGCGCAACCGGCGCTGGCCTGCAAGGCGTTTTCCAGCAGATTGAGCAGCGCGCCAACCAGGGTGTCGCGGTTGCACAGCAACTCGCCCAGGTGACTGTCGCACTGCCAGCGCACATTGTGCCCATGAACCTGGGTCTGCGCCGCCTGCTGCAGGGCCTGGAACAACGCCTTCGGGGTCAGGCGGTCGGTCAGCGGCAGCTCGCCACGGGCGAACACCAGCATGTCGCGGACCTGGTGCTCCAGCTCGTGCAGGCGCTCCTTGAGGCTGCCGGCGAAACGCTGGCGGGTCTCCAGCGGCAGGTCCTGCTCGCTCAGATGACTGGCGTAGAGCATGGCGGTGGAGAGCGGCGTGCGGATCTGGTGGGCCAGCGACGCGACCATCCGGCCCAGGGTCGACAGGCGTTCGTGGCGGGCCAGTTGGTCCTGCAGACGGCGGGTTTCGGTCAGATCGTTGAGCAGCACCAACTGCCCCGGCTCGGCATCCAGCGAGCGCGTTGAAATCGACAGCCGGCGCCCATCGCGCAGGGAGATCTCGTGACCGTCATCTTCGCGGGGGGCAAAACTGCGGGCGATCACCTGCCGCCACAGCTCGCCGACCAGGGGCTCGCCCAGCAGCTCGCAGGCCGCCGGGTTGGCTTCACGCACCAGCCCGTGGCCATCGATCACAATGACGCCGCCTGGCAACAGGTCCAGCAGGTTCTGCAGACGGTTGGCCAGGCGCTCCTTCTCTGCCAGCTCGGTCATGCGCTGGGCACTGACCACTGCCAGCTCGCCCTTGAGCTCGGTGACCCGGGCTTCGAGCAGGTTGTAGGACTGGCTGAGCTGGCTGGACATCTGGTCGAACAGGGCAAACGCCTGCTCCAGGCCGACACGGCTCTGCTGCTCGGCAGCATCCGCGCGTTGCGGCTCGGGGGAATTGATGGCGGCGTGGGGCATCGTGCTCTCTCGCATGGCTTACCGTCATAAAACGGTATGTTGAGAGGGGTATAGCAATAGCCATGCCGGAAACTTTTCCGGCAGACCCGCCGAAACCGACAAGGCCCGCAGATGCGGGCCTTTACCGGACAAAAACAAGGGTTTTATGACAGCGAACGAACGGGCCGCCAACAGCAGGCGTCAATCCTCCGCCTGCTCGTCCCCTTCGCGGCGGCTCATGCCGTACTTGCGCATCTTTTCCACCAGGGTGGTGCGACGGATGCGCAGGCGCTCGGCGGCGCGGGCGACGATGCCGTTGGCGTCGTCCAGCGCCTGCTGGATCAAGCCCTGCTCCAGGCTGCCGAGGTAGTCCTTAAGGTCGAGACCCTCGGGCGGCAGCATGGCGTTGGTCGGGAAGCTCGGCGCATGACCGTTGATCACCACCCGCTCTTCCAGATCGGAACGCAGGCTGTCCACCAGTTGCTCGTCTTCATCGTCCACGTAGCGGAATTTCTTCGGCAGCTCGGCCACGCCGATCACGCCATAGGGATGCATGATCGCCATGCGCTCCACCAGGTTGGCCAGCTCACGGACGTTGCCCGGCCAGCCGTGGCGGCACAGCGACATGATCGCCGCCGAGTTGAAACGGATCGAGCCGCGTTTCTCGTGCTCCATGCGCGAAATCAGTTCGTTCATCAGCAGCGGGATGTCTTCCACGCGCTCACGCAGTGGCGCCATCTCGATGGGGAATACGTTAAGGCGGTAGTACAGGTCTTCGCGGAACGAACCCACCTCGATCATGCTTTCGAGGTTCTTGTGGGTCGCGGCGATGATGCGCACATCGATACTCTGGGTCTTGTTGCTGCCGACCCGCTCGAAGGTGCGCTCCTGCAGCACGCGCAGCAGCTTGACCTGCATCGGCAGCGGCATGTCGCCGATCTCGTCGAGGAACAGGGTGCCGCCGTTGGCCAGCTCGAAACGCCCGGCGCGGCTGGTAATGGCGCCAGTGAAGGCACCCTTCTCGTGGCCGAACAGCTCGCTTTCCAGCAGCTCTGCCGGAATCGCCCCGCAATTGACCGGGACGAACGGCGCTTCGCGGCGCTTGGAGTGATAGTGCAGGTTGCGCGCCACCACTTCCTTGCCGGTGCCGGACTCGCCGAGGATCAGCACGCTGGCGTCGGTATCGGCGACCTGCTGCATCATCTGGCGCACGTGCTGGATGGCCCGACTGGTACCGACCAGGCTGCGGAACAGGTTGGGCTCGCGCTGCCGGCCGCGCTCGCGGGCCTGGTCGTACATCTCGCGATAGACCTGGGCACGGTGCAGCGAATCCAGCAGGTTGCTGTAGCTCGGCGGCATTTCCAGGCTGGAAAGCACACGACGACGCAGCTCTTCCGGAAGTTCGAGCGAAGAAAATTCGCCTAAAAGCAGAACCGGAAGGAACTCATCCCAGGCAGCCACTGTCTTAAGCAAGCCCAGAAGCCCGGACGGCGCATCGACAGTGCCGATCAGGACACACAGGACTTCACGACTGGACGATAACGACCCGACAACCTGCTCCCAGTCATGACTGGAGCACGGCAGATTTTCTTCCCCAAGAAAATTCAACACCACCGCCAGGTCACGGCGGCGAGCACTATCGTCATCGATCAGGAGAATTTTGGTTTCACGCCACATGCAATAGCAACTTCCCTAGTCAACTCGAGGCCCTTCGAAGGGCATGCTCGACATCATTCCGACTGAACGGTCAGTGTTCCGACGTCTGAAATTAGAAAACAGCCACTAGTTAAGTCAAAAAACGCTTAATAGTCAAATTTATGGCGCGCGACTGATTTTCGATCAACCGTCAGCGGTACAGATGGTATACCTTTGTCGCCTGTTGCGCCTGTTTGATCTTTGACATCTCGTCGGCAATCGCCTGACGCTCTTCCGTCGCCACGTCGATCAATTGCCGGTAAACGCCCAGCAGGTCCTGCAGGTTGTCCCGCAGCGCCTCCTCGTCGAGCACTTCGGCATTCATCACTTCGTCCATGCAGGCGCGGCAAGCCTGGTCCAGCTCGCCCACCGCTTCCCAGTCGCGATTGGCCAATGCGCCAACCAGTGCCTCCCGGGTTTCCTCGATTCGCTTGAGTACCGCACTCATCACGAAATCCTCATCGCAACTGGTTATTGTGGAGCGACCGCGTCCCAGCCTTCCTTGACCGTGGTCAACAGATCGGTCACTTCATCGAGGGCAGCGATATCGTTCTTCACGTTGGCGTCGCTCAGGCGACGGGTCATGTACAGGTAGAGCGAGTCGAGACGCTCGAGTTCCGGAGTCATGTTGTCGCGATCCAGGCCTTCGCGCAGGCCACCGATGATGCCGATGGCCTTGCCGATAGCGATGCCCTTACCGGCCAGGTCCTTGCGCTCCAGGGAGCCCTTGGCCTGTGCGACGCGATCAAGGCCGCCTTCCATGAGCATCTGCACCAGGCGGTGCGGACTGGCTTCGGAGGTCTGCGCCTGGGCGCTGATCTTCTGGTACTGACGAAGGGCCAACATCGGATTCATGTTCATACCTCAACACAATTGCTGTATGACCGGGCTATCGACCCGGCGTCAAAAAACTTTAGTAACCATGAAAAAAGCCCGACATGCGGGTAAGGCACTGTCGGGCTTTTGGCGTCAGCAGAAAATCAGGAGTTCTTCTGCTGCGCTGCCATGGCACTGAAGATGGACGTGATGTTATCACGCTGGGCATTCAGCTGACCCACCAGGGTGTCCATGGTGTTGTACTTCTTGGTCAGCGAGGCGGTCATCGAGGTGATACGCGCATCCAGGCTGGACTGCTGGGTCGCCAGGGTCTTCTTGGCACTTTCGAGGACCTTCGAACGGTCGGCCAGCAGGCCATCGGTAGCGGTGAAGGGCTCCAGCGCTGTCGTCAGGCGCTTGGACAAGCCATTGTCACCGGAGAACAGGCTCTGGATTTCGCCACCCAGCTTCTGGGTATCCAGGGCGGCGGTGAACTTGGTGCTGTCGAGCTCCAGCAGGCCGGTACTCTGCACGGTGTTGATACCGAGCTGTGACAGGACCTTGAGCGAACCGTTGCCACCGGTGCTGGTCGTCACCAGTTCGTTGCGAACCGCCGTCAGCATCCCGCGAACCATCGAGTCGCCAGCCAGTGCCGGTGCGGTACCCAGGGTGCCGTCGGCATTCTTCGGCGTCTGGCTCAGGCCGTTGATGGTGGTCACCAACGCGTTGTAGGCGTCGACGAAGCTCTGCACCGACTTCTTCAGGCCATCGTTGTTGGTGGTGACATTGACCGTAGCCTTGGAGTTTTCGGCAATCAGCTCGAAGGTCATACCACTGACGGCATTCTCGACCTTGTTGGATTTGCTGGTCAGCGACATGCCGTCAATCTTGAACTCGGCATCCTGGGCCAGGGCGGAAATGTATCCGGCGCCGGTACCCGCCATCGCGGTAGTGCCGTTGATTTCCAGCTCGCTGATGCCGCTGACGGAGATGTCCGAGCCCGCACCGGTGTTGGTCGAGGTCAGGACCAGACGCGAGCCGGTGCCATCGTTGATGATGTTGGCGGTGATGCCCTTGGCGGTCAGGGTGCTGTTGATCGAGTCACGCACCGACTGCAGGGTGGCGCCAGCGGCGATCTCGACCTTGAACTTTTCACCATTGACGCCCTGCGATATCTCCAGGGTGCCTTCGCTGATCGCTGCGGTGTTGTCGGCAAAACGCTGGCTGGCCACCTTGGAGGCTGTCGCCAGCTTCTGCACTTCGACGGAGTAGCTGCCATTGACCGCGAACTGGTTCGCCGTGGCCTTGACGTTCTTGTCGTCGGAGGAGGTCGCCGAATAGCCGATGAATTGCGGCGTAGTGGTGCTACCAAGCTTCTCCAGCGCAGTCTTGAAGGTCGCCAACGCGCTCTTCAGGCTGCCAATCGCCGAGATGGAGCTGGTATTGGCCTTGGTCTGGCGATCGAGCTGGTTCTGCTTTGGCGTTTTTTCGGCGTCAACCAGGGCTTTGACGATCGCAGAGGTATCCAGACCACTGCCAAGGCCCAGGGCCGGTAGAATTGGACTTGCCATCACTCTCTCCTTTTCGGCTCACGCCAAACGCTTGACCATTACCGCACGAAGCGAAAATGTATCAATTTTCGTACCGCTTTCAGACTTTTTCGTCGAAAAGCAGACTGTTGACGTCCTGCAGGCTCTTCGCCAGTTCCAGGGCGGTTTCGGACGGAATCTGCCGAATCACCTCGCCACTGTCACGGGCGACCACCTTGACGACGGTCGTTCCGGTGGACTCGTCCACCGAAAATTCCAGGTTGCGCTGCAACGACTGGACGTAATCCTGTAGACCCTTCACCGCCTCCTGAAGATCGGTGTCGGACTTTTTCTGATCCTGCCTGTCCACAGCCGCAAGGCTCGGCTTGCTGTAGACCTTGTCGGACGCACCCTGGTCAGCAGTTTTGTCCTGCTGGGCCGCAGCTGCCGCCGGAGCCGGGTAAGACGCGTTCAATCTGACGCTCATGTCCATCGTCCATCACCTCCAAAGTAAAAAGCGAGGGAATGCTCGCGCACGCCCTCGCTCTTCATCGTAGCTGTTACTGAAGCAGTTTCAGTACGGCGGATGGCAGTTGGTTGGCCTGGGCCAGAACTGCGGTCGACGCTTGCTGCAGGGTTTGCTGCTTGGTCAGCTGAGCGGTTTCTGCGGCGAAGTCGGTGTCCTGAACACGGCCCATGGCGGCAGCCGAGTTCTCGTTCATGCTCTGCAGGTTGTTGATGGTGGACTGGAAGCGGTTCTGGATAGCACCCAGCTCGGACTTCTTGTCGTCAACTTTTTGCAGTGCTGCGTCGATCGCGGTGATCGCGCCGTCGACAGCGGTGTGGACTGCGGAGTCCGAAGTACCGGAGATCGCCAGGGCGCCGGTACCAACAGCCAGGGCGGTCGCCACGAAGCTGGAGGTCATCGAAACGCTGAGGATCTGGCTGGTACCGGTCATCGCACCGACCTGGAACTCCATGGTGCCAGCGGAACCGTTCAGCAGTTGCTTGCTGGTGCCGTAGGTGGTGGAGGTGGCGATACGGGTGATTTCGTCGGACTTGGCCGCGAACTCTTTGTTCAGCGCCGCACGTTCAGTGGTGCCGTTCGAGTCGTTACGCGATTGCAGAGCCAGCTCACGCATACGCTGCAGGATGTTGGTGATTTCCGACAGAGCGCCTTCAGCGGTCTGGGTGATCGAGTTACCGTCGTTGGCGTTCTTGATCGCAACGGTGGTACCGGTGACCATGGTTTGCAGCTTGTTGGCGATCTGCTGACCAGCGGCGTCGTCTTTAGCGCTGTTGATACGCAGGCCGGACGACAGGCGGGTCATCGAGGTGCTCAACGCGTCGGAAGCTTTGTTCAGGTTCTTCTGCACGCCCAGCGAAGTGGAGTTGGTGTTAACGGTTAAAGCCATGACGAATTCCTCGTTGGATGGATACTTCGGCTTCCGGCCCTGGCATCCGCCGGGTGTGGCCTAGAGAACCTACGTAATGTTTATCGCCGGGTTCGAGGAATGCTTTAGGGATTTTTCAAAAAAAAATGCCATCACGCCGCCACCCCTTGTAATTCAGGCACTTGCCGGGAGAAAGCGCAGCGGCAAGGCAAAAGCCTGATGTGATGGCCATCACAGTTTCAGCGTGAAGCTGCCTGATCGATCAGCTTCACCAACTCATGCTCGAGGCTGTCGGCCAGACCGATCCAGTCCTGGCGCTGCTGGGCGGCGAGCATTTCCCCGAGCAGCGCGGCGAATTGCGCCTGCACGGCCCCGGGCGCCCCGGTGAACAGCCCGGGAGCCGCTTCGAACAGCTCGACCATGGCCACCGCCGCCTCGACATCCCTGCCCAGGCGAAACAGTCCGGCACATTGGCGAGCGTTGTGCTGCAAGGTACTCATTGGCAGAACTCCCCATCGAACGTGGTACCGGCGATCAGCGCTCCGGCGCGGCTGGTGTTATGGAAGGTCACCTCGGGATGACGGGCGATAAAGCGCTCCAGCTCGATCAGGTAGCCGCGGAAATTCAGCTGGGTGCGCACCCGCTGGCCGCTGCCATCCAGCACCCAGTGCCGGGCCACGGACACCTGCGGGCCGAGCACGCCATCATCCCAGCCGGTATGGGTGCGATTGCCGGGGAAGGCGAAATCGGCGCCGAACAGGGTGATGCGGCGCATGCCCATCTTCACCGCCAGGTCCGCCGCCGGATGAATGACGCTGCCGCCGACGAATAGATGGCCTCGCGGGATATCGCCACGCACCCGATCGTACAGGGCGCTGTCGGAATAGGCGGCATAGCGAGGGCCACGCCAGCCCGCGACGGTCTCGACATCGAGCATCGGCATGTACACCAGCGCAGTGTTCGCCGAAGCCTCGGGCGGCAGGTGGTGCAGGCGGATCTTGTGGTCGACGCTGACCACGATATCCGGCTCGATACCGGCCGCCAGCAGCGGTTTGTAGGCGGTGTCCACGGCGATGAACAGCGGACGCCCGGGCTGCCCGTGGATGCGCTTGAGCGCCGCCAGGTGGCCTTGCAGGGTCGGCCCGGTAGCGATGACGAAGGCGTCCTGCCCTGCCCGGCTGCCGAACAGTTCGGCAACATCCCGGTCGGCCCGCAGCAGCGGCAGGCTCTTGTCCAGCAACTCCACCAGATGGGGATCGGTCACGTCGAAGTGGGTGTTGTTGAAGGTCAGGTGGGTTTCGCTGACCAGGCGATCGCGGATCTTCGCATTGAAGTCATCAGCCAGCACCAGCTCCGCCGGCAGGGCGAAATAGGGCAAGGCGATTTCCCCGGCATCGCCGGCATAGGCGAGCTCGACCCGCGGGTCGGCCAGCCATTGCCCCTGGTCGAGCAGGTGCAGGACCAGGGCGAACAGGGCGCCATTGAGGATATGGACCTGCAGGCGCTGCAGATCGGAGCGCTGCAGCAGGGCGTCCTGCAGGTCGCCCAGGCCGGTACCGTAGAGATTCAGGCACGCGCTCCGTGGCATGCTGTCGGCCTGGAACTGCGCCTCGGCCAGGCGATCATGCCGGCTGCTGAGCTGGATGCCGTCGACGCTCAGGGTCGAGCCCTGCCCTTCGACCAGCACCGCCTCGATAGCGCCGTGATCCTCCCGCACCAGGCGCTCGAACAGCGCCGGCCAGCGGGCCTGGATAATCTGGGCGTTGCGCTGGAAAAACTCGCTCATGATGAGCATCCCTTGCCTGCGAAACGCCCGAGATTACCTCGGGATGCGCATCAGGTCACGGGCGATGGAGAATCGCCGAACCCCACGACAGGCCAACGCCGAAGCCGCTCACCGCTACCCGCTTCCAGGTGCTGTCCAGGGCGTGCTTCTCCAGCAGCAGCGGAATGCTCGACGACACGGTATTGCCGGTCTCGACCATGTCCTTGACGAACTTCTCCGGCTTGTCTTCGAAGCGCCGCGCCACGGCATCGACGATTGCCGCACTACCCTGGTGGATGCAGAAGGCGTCGATATCGTCTGCCGCCAGGCCGGATTGCTCCAGCAGTTCGTGCAGGTGCGCCGGCACCTTGAGCAGGGCGAAGTTGAACACCTGGCGACCGTTCATGAAGAACACGCCGTCGCTGACCTTCAGGTGCGGCGCGCCGGAACCGTCGGTGCCGAACGCCGACTTGCCCAGGGCCCAGACCGGGTCTTCGCCCATCCAGGTGGCGGTGGCGGCGTCGCCGAAGAGCATGGTGGTGTTGCGGTCTTCCGGATCGACGATCTTCGAGTACGGGTCGGCGGTGACCAGCAGGCCGTTCTTCAGGCCGGTGGCTTCCATGAAGCCTTTCAGCGCGTAGATGCCGTAGACGTAGCCGGAACAGCCCAGGGAGATATCGAAGGCCGCGACATGGGTCGGCAGGCCGAGCTTGTCCTGGACGATGGCGGCGGTGTGCGGCAGGCCTTCGGCGTCGCCGTTCTGGGTGACCACGATCAGGGCGTCGATGGAGTCGCGGGACAGGCCGGGGTTGGCGGCGAACAGGGCGTTGACCGCTTCGACGCACAGGTCCGAAGTTTCCTGTTCGTCGGATTTGCGAGGCAGGAAGGCCGAGCCGATCTTGCCGAGGATGAATTCCTCATCCTTGCCGAATTTCGCGCCTTGTGCGTAGTTGTCCAGGCCGGCGGCCGGAACGTAGCTCGCAATGCTTTTTATGCCAATCATCATGGCTTCCCAATAAAAAACTGCTGAAGATCGCCGCTCGCATGATTCGAGGGGCGCCAGAAAACAGGGATTTCCGCCATCCGCTGAACTGGATGGCAGAGGCAATGACGGTGACACGGCCCGTCACGCCCGGTAACGATAGAGACACAGATGCCCGTCATGACCGATAGGTCACGGATTTTCACAGACAATGGGACATTTTCCTAGGGCCCGGGCTGGATTGCGGGCCCTGTGGGGGCGGGTTTACCTGCGATTGCAGTGGTGAACTCGCTACAGCAATCGCGGGTGAACCCGCTCCCACAGGTTTCTCGGCCAGCCGCAAGGTTTGCGCCCGACACGGTCACTGTGGGAGCGGGTTTACCCGCGATTGCGGTGGTGAATTCACTAAAGCAATCGCTGGCAAGCCAGCTCCCACAGGGTTCTCGGCCAGCCGTAGGGTTTGCGGCCGACACGGTCACTGTGGGAGCTGGCTTGCCAGCGATAGCGGTGGTAAGGCCAACATCACTCTCGCAGTGCGCTACTCGACCAACGACCAATCCAGCGCCGTGCCGCGCTTCAGCGCCTGCCGGGCCTTGCGCCCGAGCAGGGAATCGAGGTGCTTGGGCGCCAGGCCCAGCCCCGGACGAATGGCGCGCACATTGATCGCATCGAACACCTCGCCAGCGGCCATGTCGCGCACCACGTAGAGCGACCGGCGGAAGCGCTTCGACGCCTGTTCGGCCTGGGTCGCGCCATAGCGCACCTGGCCCAGGGACTGCCAGGCCCTCTCGCTCTCCACCACCAGGCTGGCCAGCTCCGCCGGCTCCAGGGAGAACGCGGCATCCACCCCGCCTTCAGCCCGATTCAAAGTGAAGTGCTTTTCCACCACGCTGGCTCCCAGCGCCACCGCCGCCACCGAAGCCCCGACCCCAAGGGTGTGATCGGACAAGCCCACCTCGCAGCCAAACAGCTCGCGCAGATGGGGAATGGTCCGCACATTGCTGTTCTCCGGGCTGGCCGGATAGGTGCTGGTGCACTTGAGCAGGACCAGATCACGGCAACCCGCCTCCCGTGCCGCGCGCACCGTCTCGTCCAGTTCGGCAAGGCTGGCCATGCCGGTGGAGATGATCATCGGCTTGCCCGTGGCCGCCACCTTGCGGATCAGCGGCAGGTCGGTGTTCTCGAAGCTGGCGATCTTGTAGGCCGGTACGTCGAGGCTTTCCAGGAAGTCCACCGCGCTCTCGTCGAACGGCGTGGAAAACGCCAGCATGCCCAACTCGCGGGCGCGGCGGAAAATCGGCGCGTGCCATTCCCAGGGGGTATGCGCCTTCTCGTACAACGAATACAGCGAGGAACCGGCCCACAGGCTGGCAGGGTCCTCGATGAAGAACTCACCATGGCTCAGGTCCAGGGTCATGGTGTCGGCAGTGTAGGTCTGCAGCTTCAGGGCATGGGCTCCGGCCCGCGCCGCCGCCTCGACGATCTCCAGGGCGCGGTCCAGCGACTGGTTGTGATTTCCACTCATCTCGGCGATCACGAAAGGCGCGGCATCGACGCCGATACGCCGACCACCCAGGTCAAAACTGCTCATGCTGCGAATCCTTCAATAACCGTTCGAAATGACACTCGGACTGCGTAGACCCGGCGCCACGAAAAAGCCCGAGGGAGACCTCATTGTCCGCCAGCAACTGCATCGCCCACGCCCTGCCCCGCCAGTGCCACGGCTACCCGTCGGGCACCCAGCCCATCCACCAGCTCGCGACTGCGGGCAGTGAACTGCTCGCGCAACGGCAGGTTGTCCAGCAGCAGGGCAATGGCCTGGCGCAACGCCTCGACGTCGACCTGCCCGGCAGCGCCCAGATACAGATGCACACCGGCCCGGGCCAGGGCCTCGGCATTGGCCACCTGGTTGTCGGCGACGCTCACGCACAGGCTGGGCACCCCTAGGGCGGCACGTTCCCAGGTGGTCCCGCCGCCCGCTCCGACGAACAGCGTGGCCTGGGCCATGCGCTGCGGCAGGTCCTCGACGAAGGGCAGCAAGGTCCAGCCCGGACGCTGCCCGACCAGGGCCTGCAAGACCGGCAGGTCCGGACTGGACTGCCCGGCGATGCACTGCACCTGGATATCATCGATAGCCAGCAGTGCCTGAAGGGTTTTCAGGGTCATGCCGGCCTGGTCGAAACCGCCAAAGCTGACCAGCACCCGGCGCGCAGTATCGGCCTGCGCCGCCCTGCCCTGGCAAAACGCCGGGCGCAGCAGGGCGTAGCGAGGCCCTGCCAGCAGGCGACAGGCAGAAGGCAGCAGCGGCTGGTACAGCGCCGCGCTGGCCGTGAAATTCTGGTCCAGCAGCAGATCGCAATCGTGGGCGCGATCGGCCAGGTCATCGATCACCATGACCCGCCGCGCCCATTGCCGCGCCGCGCTTTCCCAACGGACATCGAGGCCGTAATGGTCGACGATGACCCAGTCGAACAGCGTTCCGGCCGGCAACAACACAGCCAATGCAGCGATCTCGTCATCGGCCTCCGCCGGCAAGGCCAGCACCTCATGCCCCTCGGCGGCGATCCGGGCCATCTGATGCCCCGGCACATCACGGCAGGCAAAGGTCAGCGCAGCCCCCTGGCCCACCAGTTGCTGCGCCAGGGTCAGGCAGCGCGCCACATGCCCGATGCCCATCACGGCACCGGCATCGGCCCGTACCAGCACCTTCACCCCCGCAACTCCCCGGCGGCGAGCAACGCGGCATACAGGAACTCGGCGCGGCGCCAGTCCTCCTCGGTGTCGATGTCCTGCACCAGATGACGCGGCAGGATCACCGGCAGGCTGCACTCGGAAAAGATCACCTCCCCGCGCATCCAGGCTTCGGTACGCCCCCAGTAGAACTGGCCGGCGTCCTGGAAGGCGGCCGGCAAATCCTGGGAGCGGGTCTGCCGATACTGCGGGTATAGCGCCGTGAGCGCGCCGTCCTCGGTCAGGCCGAGGGCGCGCTGCACCGGGAAGCCGAACCCGCACACGGAAAACGCGAAGGAATGTCCGGGGTGGCTGCGCAACAGCTCGAAGCCCTCGCGCAGATAGCGCGCCTGCAACAGTGGCGCAGTGGCGTAGATGCAGCAGGCCAGCCCGGCGTGGTAACCCTGCTCCTGCAAGGCGCCCAGGGCATGCGCGATCACCGCCGCAGTGCTGGCGTGATCGTCGGCCAACTGCGCCGGGCGCATGAACGGCACCTCGGCCCCCAGGGCCCGGGCCAGGCCGGCGATCTCGTCATCATCGGTGCTGACGATCACTCGCTCGAACAGACCGCTGTCCAGGGCGGTGCGAATCGAATGGCGGATGATCGGCTCGCCGTGGAACGGCTTGAGGTTCTTGCGCGCGATACGCTTGCTGCCGCCCCGGGCCGGGATGAT
This sequence comes from Pseudomonas sp. P2S-1, assembly GCF_057197725.1. Classification (NCBI taxonomy): domain Bacteria; kingdom Pseudomonadati; phylum Pseudomonadota; class Gammaproteobacteria; order Pseudomonadales; family Pseudomonadaceae; genus Pseudomonas; species Pseudomonas sp. P2S-1. The sequence continues at coordinate 6,390,073 of NZ_CM170068.1, read as the reverse complement.
CGCGACCGCGCCGCGGTTCATGCCAGCACCCGGCGCAACGTCTCGACGACCTGGTCCTGCTGGGCCTCGGTCAGGTCCGGGAACAGCGGCAGGCTGATGGCCTGGCGGTAATAGCGCTCGGCTTCGGGGAAGTCACCGTCGTTGAAACCGAGGTCACGGTAATAGGGCTGCAGATGGATCGGAATGTAGTGCAGGTTGACACCGACGCCCGCGTCACGCAGGCCCTGGAAAATCTCGCGGTGCCGTGCCTCCAGAGCCTCGTGCAGGCGCACCACGTACAGGTGCCAGGCCGAAACGGCCTGCTCCTGCGCCGCAGGCAATTGCAGTGGCAGGTCGCTCAACAGCTGCTGGTAGCGGGCCGCCAGCTGGCGACGCCGGCCAAGGAAATCATCCAGCCGCTGCAACTGCGACAGCCCCAGCGCCGCCTGGATATCACACATGCGGTAGTTGAAGCCCAGTTCGGTCTGCTGGTAGTACCAGCCGCCGTGGCTCGCCTCGGTCATGCGCGCCGGGTCGCGGGTGATGCCGTGACTGCGCAGGTCGCGCAGGCGCTGGGCCATGTCCGGCGAATTGCACAGCACCATGCCCCCCTCGCCGCTGGTGATGATCTTCACCGGATGAAAACTGAACACCGTCAGGTCGGCATAACGACCACTGCCCACCGGCTCGCCGGCATAGCTGGCGCCAAACGCATGGGCGGCGTCCTCGATGACCCGGAAGCCGTACTCCCGGGCCAGCCGGGCAATCTCGCGCATAGCGCAGCTCTGCCCTGAAAACGCCACCGCCACCAGCACCTTGGGCAGCCGTCCGGCGGCCCGCGCACGCTCCAGCTTGTCGGCCAGGGCGCGGACGTCGAGGTTCCAGGTCAGTGAATCGATATCGACGAAATCCACGTCGGCGCCGCAATAGCGCGCGCAGTTGGCCGAGGCAACGAAGCTGTTGGGGCTGGTCCAGAGCAGATCGCCCTCGCCCAGCCCGGCAGCCAGGCAAGCCAGGTGCAGGCCGGCGGTGGCATTGCACACTGCGACGGCGTGGACCGCGTGGCAGCGCTCGGCCACGGCGCGCTCGAAGCGTTCCAGGGTCGGGCCCTGGGTCAGCCAGTCGGAACGCAACACCTCGACCACCGCGTCGATATCGGCCTGGTCGACGTTCTGCCGGCCATAGGGAATCATACCGGCAGCCGCGCGTGCAGCTCGGCGATCCCTTCGACGGACAGGAACTCCGGGTTGGTATCGGAGCGGTACTCGAAGTCCTCGGCCACCCGCCGGCCCTGCTCGCCCACACCATCGATGGCGAAATCGGCATCGACATTGTTGAAGCGGATCGACGGCTGGATGGTGAAGTGGTCGGCGAATTCCAGGGTCATCCGTGCATCGTCCAGAGGGATCATCAGCTCGTGCAGCTTCTCGCCCGGGCGGATGCCCACCACCTTGTGCGGCAGCTCCGGGGCCATGCCACTAGCGAGGTCGACAATGCGGATCGACGGAATCTTCGGTACGAAGACCTCCCCGCCGTGCATGCGCGCGAAGCTGTCGAGAACGAACTGCACGCCATGGTCGAGGGTGATCCAGAAGCGGGTCATGCGCGGGTCGGTGATCGGCAGCTCGTCGGCGCCCTCGCCGATCAGCTTGCTGAAGAACGGCACCACCGAACCTCGCGAGCCGGCCACGTTGCCATAGCGGACCACGGCAAAGCGGGTCTGCTGGCTGCCGGCGACATTGTTGGCGGCGACGAACAGCTTGTCCGACAGCAGTTTGGTCGCGCCGTACAGATTGATCGGGCTGGCGGCCTTGTCGGTGGACAGGGCGACGACCTTTTCCACGCCATTCTCGATGGCGGCGGCAATGATGTTCTCCGCGCCGTTGACGTTGGTGCGGATGCATTCGGTGGGGTTGTATTCGGCGGCGGGCACCTGCTTCAGCGCAGCGGCGTGGACCACGTAGTCGATGCCGCGCATGGCCTGGCGCAGACGCTCGGCGTCGCGCACATCGCCAAGGAACCAGCGCATGCAGGGGGCGGTGAAGCTCTGCTGCATCTCGTACTGCTTGAGCTCGTCGCGGGAAAACACCACCACGCGGCGCGGCGTGTACTGACTCAGCAGACGCGTGATGAACGCGCGACCGAAGGAGCCGGTACCGCCGGAGATGAAGATGGACTTGTCGTCGAACATGCCTGGATCCTGGAACTCGCCGTGGGTGGGGTCGGGAAACCAACGGATTTCTGACCCCGGCCCTGTTTAGGCAAGCTCGAAGCAAGATGCAGGCCAGTGGCGGCCTCATCGCTGGCAATGCCAGCTCCCACGGCGTAATCCCTGAGGGAGCGAGCTTGTCGGAGCGCCGAACCGTCGCGAAGGGCCGCACGGCGGCCCCCCAGCGGCGCCCTAGCCGATCAGGGCCGTCCAGTCGAACGTCGCCTTCGCTGGCTCCAGGCGCCGCCCGTGCGCCGCACTGCCCCACAGGCCGGCCCACTTGCTGCGCAAGGCCGCGAGGGCAGCCTCGTCTTCCGGCAACTGCCCCGGATGCACCACCTGCACCTGCGGCGTCCACACCGTCAGCAGACCGGCTTCAGCCACCTTCAGGCACAGGTCGACATCGGCCCAGGCATTGGCGAAGTCGCCTTCGTCCAGGCCGCCCAGGGCACGGAAGACTTCGGTACGAACCATCAGGCAGACTCCCGATACCGCCGGGTAGCCCTGCTCGACCAAGGCCTGGCCAAGATAGCCGCCCTCGTCCTTGCCCAGCCCGACATGGGCCGCCTGCACCCGACCATCGGCGCCGAGCATCAAGCCGCCCTGGCTGACCTTGCCGGCAGCATCCAGCAGCTTGGCACCGACCACACCGACCTCCGGCCGCTGCGCCTGGTTGAGCAACAGCTCCAGCCAGTTGGCGTTGACCACTTCGGCATCGGCATCCAGCAGCACCAGGTACTCACCCGCGGCCTCGGCACTGGCGGCGTTGATCAGGGCCGCCTCGCTCAGGCGCTGCGGGCTTTGCAGGACGCGCACGCGCCCGCCGAGTTGCTGCAGTTGCTCCAGCCATTGAAGGTGCTCAGGGGCCTGGCTGGCGTTGTCCGCGATCAGCACTTCATAGCGCAAGTAGCGGGTGCGCTGGAGAACGCTTTCCAGGCAACGCTGCAGCACCGCCTGGTTATCCTCGCTGCGCAGGATGATCGACACCTGCGGACGCTCCAGGTGGCGGTAGTCGATGCGCAGGGCACCCGGCTGCGGCGTGCTGACCTGGGCCTTGTAGCCACGGGCCGAGAGGTGCCGGGCCAGGGCCTGGCGCGCGTGATCGTTGTGTTCCAGCTCCGGGGTACGGCTGATCAGCACGGGCTCGTCGAGGTGGGCCAGGCCGTTCAGGCCACCCTTCTCGACCAGGCGCAGGAGCAGTTCGTATTCCAGGGCCTGGCTGAACTCGCTGGCGTAGCCACCGGCCTCCACCAGCACTTCGCGGCGCACCAGCCAGTGCCGCGCCATCAGCGCCGGCAGGCTTTGCAAAAGGTCCAGGTTGATCCCCGGGCGCAGCATTTCGCGCCAGGCACCACCGGCCACCTGCTGGATTTCATCCACGGCCACCGCGCGACAGTCCGGCGCGTCCAGCAATTCCAGGCCGGCACGCAGCAGGCCGGTAGCGGTGAACTCATCACCGGCCTCGGCCAGCATCAGCCAGTCGCAGGCGGTCTGGCGGGCGATCTGGTTGAGCTTGTCGACATAGTCGTCCTCGCTCACCCGCACGAAGTGCAAGGTGTTCTGCAAGGTCGTCGTCGCCGGCAGCGGCCCGGTGGTGAAGACAATGATGCGGAACGAACGGCTGATGCCGGACAGCAGGCTGTCGAAGGTCGCTTGCAGCTTGCTTTCGTCATTCTTCAGGTTGAGCAGGAGGATGCCGATCTGCGGCCCGCCCTGGTGCTGTTGCAGGTGCGCCAGGGCCGCCTCGCGGCTGGCTTCGTCAGGCTGGCGTGCCTGCAGCCAGTCGAGCAGGCGCCCGGACGGCTGGGCAGCGAGCAACTTCCGGCCGCCGTCGCTGTGCACGGCTTCCAGGCGACGTATCCATGCCTGCAGGATGGCAACGGCCTCGGATTCGTCCTGCTCATCCAGCAGGCCGGCGAGACGCTTGACCGCGGCCAGGTTGAACGGTGCCAGTTGCACCGCTTCGCGGGCCCGGGCGAGCTGGCTGCGCGGGGTGTCGTCGACCCGCCCTTCCAGCAGGCGCTCCTGCTTGAGCCAGATCGACTCCAGCTCTTCCAGTTGCAGGCGCCCCGCCGGCATGGCGTGCAGAAGAAACTCGATGTCATCCAGGTGATCGAAGAACGGCTTGTTGTAGAACGGCAGCTCGACGTACTGGTTGGCCAGGAACGAACGCTTCGGCGTTGCGCCCGGCCCGCTGATGGTGGACGAGAACAGTTGCTCGGCAGTCAGCGAGCGGCCGGCAGCCAGGCCTTCGTACATGAGCGCGAAGCACTGGTGGGCGAAGGCGCGCAAATCCTCGTGCTCGCCCTTGAGCGGGGTGTCCAGCCCGGCCAGCACACTGGCGAACTTCTCGCGGCCGGCCACCGACTCGGGGTCCGGCATGGCCAGGGCGAAGGTCACTTCGGTGTTGTGCTCGGAGGCCCCGTAGTTGGCCTCGCGCACCACGTAGGGAATCGCCAGCATGCGCGCCTTGGCGCTGGCCAGCAGGAAGTACACATGGCTGACTTCCAGCCACTCGAAACTCAGTTCGTCGGGAATCTGCCGGGCCCAGTCCTGCAGCAGCGCGGTGCGGGTCACGGCGTAGAACGGCGGGATGAAGGCATAGAGGTAATCGAGCACGCGCTGGCGCGGGTTGTCGCTGCCAAAGTCCTCGCGTTCGAGCTTCTTGTCACGGCGGTAGTAGCTGGTGAACCGGCCGGTCGCCAGGTACATCAGGTTGTAGCCGTGGCACATGCCGTAGTCCGGGTTCGCCTCGAGGAAGTCCAGGGACTGCCCGATGCCATCGGCCAGGATGAAATCGTCATCGGCCGCGAGGACCACGTAGGGCGTTGTGACCAGGCCCAGGCCATGCTTGATCTTGGCCTGGAAGCCGCGGTAGTTGAACTGCGGCAGGTGCCGGTAATCGACGTTCGGGAAGCGCGCGGCGATATCGCTGGCAGGCTCGGGCGACGAATCCAGGACCAGCAGCGTGCCGGGGAAGTCCTGGTAGTACTGCAGGGCACGACGCAGGAAGGCCGGGCGCTTGTGGGTCAGCATGACCAGGGTGAACTGGGGATTCGGGGCAGTGCTTGCGTGCATGGGGGTACCTGACAGGAAATTCTCGGTAAAGGTCGAAGGGCTTCAGCGCACCCGGCGCAGATAACCGTCCCGCGCCACGGTGATCAGCAGCTTGTCCTGCATCTGCTGGTCGATCTCGAAGTCGCTGGTTTCCTTCAGGTAGGCCCAGACCGCGGTTTTCGGGTTGTCACCGACGCCCCATGGACGATCCGGGAAGGCATCGGCCGGCATGTCCTCGACCACGGTGTCCATGACCACGCAGTAGCTGCCCTGCGACACCAGCGGCGCGTAGGCGCGCAGCTCGGCGAGCACGTGCTCGTGGGTGTGGTTGGAGTCCAGTACCACGATGACCTTCCTGCCCTCGGCCAGCGCGCGCACCTGCTCGATGATCGCCGGGTCGATGCTGGAACCCTGGATCATGCTGACGCGCTTGAACATCGGGTGGCTCTCGATGGCCTCGCGGTTGTGCGGGCGGATATCCAGGTCGATGCCCAGCACTTCGCCGTGGCCCTGCAATTCCAGCAGCGAGGCGTAGTAGAGGATCGAACCGCCGTGGGCGATGCCGCACTCGATGACCAGGTCCGGCTTGACCTGCCAGATGATTTCCTGCATCGCCAGCATGTCCTGGGGCAGCTGGATGATCGGTCGGCCCATCCAGGAGAAGTGGTAGGTGTACTTGTGTTTGGCCGACTTGTTGTAGAAGTCCTGGGCCAGATCCTTGAGCTGCTCGTCCTGGCCCTGGGCGGCGATTCCGGCCTGGCATTCGGCTTCGAAGGCTTTGATAACGTCAGTCATGATGCAGTCTCTATGGAAAGTCTTTGGAAAGCGTTGCGTCTGCCAGCAACGCCTGCAGGCGCCGGGCATCACCCCAGAACGCCATCGGCTCGTGGGCCGGATAAGGGTAGTGACCGAGGTTCAGGGCAATCGCCGAATGCCGGGCGGCGCAATGGCGCTCCACCAGGCTACGAACCGCTATCGGCTGGCCGCTGCAAATGTTGACCACGCCGCTGAAATCCGCGTGCTGCAACAGGGTCGCGAGATGCCCGGTGGCGGTCTCGATCGGCAGGAAGTCCCGCAGTTGCTCGCCACCGGACATGTCGAAGCGTTCCTGCCCGCCATCGATGGCCCGGTCCAGCGCCGCCAGCAAGCTGTTGGGGTTTTGCCCCTCGCCGTACAGGTAGAACAGGCGCGCCCACTGCAAGCGGAACGGCAACTGCTGGCGCAGGGTGTCGAGGAACAGGTGCAGGCTGTGCTTGGCCAGGCCGTAGGCGTTGCCAGGCCGGCATTCCAGGGTTTCGCCCAGCGGGCCGCTCTGCATGCCGTACTCGAAGCAGGTACCGGTGACCTGCACCCGCCCTACCCCGGCCTCGACGGCACGCTTGATGAAGGCGTAGTCGGCCATCAGGTTGTGTTCGAAGTGGAACAGGCCCTGGTAGTTGGGCAGGCCCGGCCAGGCCAGGTGGACCAGGGCGTCGATACCCTCGCACAGGGCGGCGACATCGGTGGCCGGATCATGGATATCGGCCGCGACGAACTCGACCTGGTCGAACCACGGCAGGGCCCGCGCCGGTTCTTCACGCCGGGCGACTGCACGCACCTGGCAGCCCCGGCCCAGCAATGCGGCGACCAGATGCCGGCCGACGAAGCCGGTGGCGCCGGTGACCAGCACATTCAGAGCGCTCACAGGACGGTCAGCTCTGGCACGGCGATCACGAAGCGTCCGCCCCACTCACGCACCAATGCCTGTTGCTCGCTGACTTCCTTGAGCAGGTTCCACGGCAGCACCAGCACGTAGTCCGGCTGCTCGATGGCCAGGCGCTCCGGGGCAACCACGGGAATGCGGCTGCCCGGGAGGAACTTGCCCTGCTTGTGCGGGTTGGCGTCGGCGACCCAGGCCAGCAGGTCGCCGCGCACGCCGGCGTAGTTGAGCAGGGTATTGCCCTTGGCTGCGGCACCGTAGCCGACCACGCGCTTGCCCTCGGCTTTGGCCTGAAGCAGGAAGCGCAGCAATCCGTGCTTGATCCGCTCGGCCGCCGGAGCCAGGGTCGAGTAGAAGTCGGCACGGGTCACGCCGATCCTGTCTTCCATCTCCAGCAAGGCCTGAACAGCCGGCAGCAGGGTTTGCGGACCGCCGTCGCGCTGGACGAAGACCCGCAACGAGCCACCATGGGTCGGCAGTTCCTGGACGTCGAAGATCTCCAGGCCGTTGCGCTGGCACAGGGTGCGTACCGCGGTCAGCGACAGGTAGGAATAGTGTTCGTGGTACAGGGTGTCGAACTGGTTCTCGGCCATCAGGCTGAGCAGATGGGGGAACTCGAAGGTGGCCACGCCGTTGGGCTTGAGCAGCGTGGCAAAACCACGGAGGAAATCGTTGATGTCCGGCACATGGGCGAGCACGTTGTTGGCCGCCATCAGGTCGGCACTCCAGCCCTCTTCCACCAGTTGCGCGGCGCTCTGCTCACCGAAGAACACCTCGCGGATCTCCAGGCCCTTGTCCCGCGCCGCCTGGGCGGTGCTGCGGGTCGGCTCGACACCGAGGCAGGGAATGCCGCGCCCGGCCACGTACTGCAACAAATAGCCGTCGTTGGCGGCAATCTCCACCACCCGGCTGTGTCCGTCGAGGCCGAAGCGCGCGCTCATCTCCTCGACGTACTGGCGGGCATGGGCCAGCCAGGAACTGGAGTAGGAGCTGAAATAGGCGTAGTCGGCATCGAACAGCGTGTCGGCGCGGGTGTAGTCCTCGGTCTGCACCAGCCAGCACTGCTGGCAGACGCCGACCTTGAGCGGCACCCAGGCCTCGGCGGCGGCCAACTGGTCGGCACGCAGGTAGGCGTTGGAAGGCGGCGCGGTGCCCAGGTCGATCAGGGGCAGGCTCAGCGCTGCGCCACAGCCACGGCAATTCATGCAGGCACTCCGGTGAAATGATGATCCAGCCAGGGATGGCTTTCATCCCGGGCCGACAGATTCTTGACAGGCAGCGGCCAGGCAATCGCCAGGCGCGGGTCGTGCACCGACAGCCCGCCCTCGCGACCCGGCGCATAGTCGGCGCTGTGCAGGTAGAGCAGCTCGGCCTCCTCGCTCAGCACCTGGAAGCCGTGGGCGAAACCGGCGGGGATCAGCAGGCTGCGACCGTCACCTTCCTTGAGGTGTTCGGCATGCCAGTGCAGGAAGGTCGGCGAGCCGGCGCGCAGGTCCACCGCCACATCCCAGACCTCGCCACGCAGGCAGGTGATCAGCTTGGCTTCCGGCTGCTCGCCCTGCTGGTAGTGCAGGCCGCGGACCGAGCCCGCGCCGAGGGTGCGCGAGTGGTTGATCTGGCGGATATGGAACGGCGTACCGAGGCCGTCCAGGCTGCCTTCGCAGAACAGCCGGGAAAACTGCCCGCGGGCATCGCCATGGCGCTTGTGCTGCACGTTGAACAGGCCGGCCAGCGGCAGGGCCTGGAGTTGCAGGTCGCTCACGACAGCTCCGCGTACAGGTTCAACTGATCGAGGGTGACCGCGCGCAGGTCGTCGCCGCGCTTCCACGCCAGATGCCATTGCAGGGTGTGCTCCAGGCATTCGCGCAGCGACCAGCGGGTGCGCCAGCCGAGCAATTGCCGGGCGCGGCCGCTGTCCAAGCGCAGCACGCCGGCTTCATGCAGGTCACTTGGCTCGACACGCATGCCCGGCGAATCCGGCCACTGCCGCGACAGGTGGGAGACCACATCGCCGACGCTGCACATATCGCCTTCGGCCGGACCGAAGTTCCACGCCCCGGAGAACGCCGGGCCTTCGGTGTACAAGCGGTGCGCCAGCAACAGGTAACCGGCCAGCGGCTCCAGGGCGTGCTGCCAGGGGCGCACGGCCTGTGGATAACGCAGGGTCACCGGGTGCCCGGCATCCCAGGCCTTGAGGACGTCGGGAATCAGCCGTTCGGCAGCGAAATCGCCACCGCCGAGCACGTTGCCGGCCCGCGCCGTGGCCAGGGCCAGACCGTGCTCGCCGTGGCTGGCCGGCGGGAAGAAGGATGCGGTATAGGACTGCGCCAGCAGCTCGCAACAGGCCTTGCTGCTGCTGTACGGATCGTGGCCACCCAGCGCCTCGTTCTCACGGTATGGCCATGGCCATTCCTGGTTGGCGTAGACCTTGTCGGTGGTGACCAGCACCACCGCACGCACGCCGCCCACCTGGCGGATCGCTTCGAGCAGGTTGAGGGTGCCCATCACGTTGCTGGAATAGGTGCCCAGCGGGTCGCGATAAGCCTCGCGTACCAGCGGTTGGGCGGCCAGGTGCAGGACGATTTCCGGCTGCGCCTCGGCGACCACTTCGAGCAGGGCGCCGAGGTCGCGCAGGTCGCCGCGGGCGTCCTTGATATCGCGACCGACCTGGGCCAGTTCATAGAGGTTCGGGCCCGCTTGCGGATCGAGGGCGAAGCCGGTGACTTCGGCGCCCATCTCGCGCAGCCAGAGGGCCAGCCAACTGCCCTTGAAACCGGTATGGCCGGTCAGCAGGACGCGCTTGCCTTCCCAGAAATCGGCGTTCAGTCCCACTGTTTCCATGGAGCCTCCCCACTCTGCCAGAGTTGTTCGAGATGGTTCTTGTCGCGCAGGGTATCCATCGGATGCCAGAAGCCATCGTGCTGGAAGGCGTTCAATTGGTCTTCGGACGCCAGTTGCGCCAGGGGCTCGGACTCCCAGGAGGTCTGGTCGTCGGCGATATAGGGCAGCACTTTGGGCGAGAGGACGAAGAAGCCGCCATTGATCCAACCGCCGTCGCCGCGGGGTTTCTCGATGAAGCCGGTAACCTTGTCGCCGTCACGCTGCAGGGCGCCGTAGCGGCCGGGCGGCTGCACGGCGGTGACCGTGGCGAGCTTGCCGTGGGCCATGTGGAAGTCCACCAGGGCACCGATATTCAGGTCGGAAACGCCGTCACCGTAGGTGAAGCAGAAGGCCTTTTCGTCCTCGACATAGCGTGCGGCGCGGCGCAGGCGGCCACCGGTCATGGTTTCCTCGCCGGTGTCGATCAGGGTCACGCGCCACGGCTCGCTGTAGTTCTGGTGGACGTCCATGCGATTGGCACGCATGTCGAAGGTGACGTCGGAGGTATGCAGGAAGTAGTTGGCGAAGAAATCCTTGATCGCGTAGCCCTTGTAGCCGAGGCAGATCACGAAGTCGTGGATCCCGTGGGCCGAGTACTGCTTCATGATGTGCCAGAGAATTGGCTTCCCGCCGATTTCGATCATCGGCTTCGGCTTCAGGTGCGACTCCTCGCTGATGCGGGTGCCCAGTCCACCGGCCAGAATTACTGCCTTCATGTCCTTCCCTCTCGTCGCGCCTGGCTACAGCGCGGGATTTATGGCGATGGGAGGGGGACTTGCAGGAAACGCGCCAGATTTGTACCGACTTTTCGGGCCTCATCGCTGCATGGGTATCTACACATCTCTAACGCCTTTGCCTCGGTAGCCAGCCAACAGCTTCATTTGCAAACGCGGCAAGCTCCTGAGGACTGTACTGCTCCAGCGTTTCTGTCATGGCTAACAGCATGTACAGCCCTGCCAATAACGCTGAAGCAGTCACAGGCTGGGATCGTTTCATCTGGCGGCCAGATAATCGCACCAGGAATGTTCGGGTTTGCTCGGCAAACTGACCCTCGGCACGCATCAATCGCCAAGCCACTGCACAGGCCTGACTTGCGATAAGCAGTCGTTTGAACACAGCCTCACCACTTTCCTGCTGCCAGCTTTCCAGCTGTTGCCCACCTTCCTTGAGCAGTTTGAAGTAGGACTCGATTCGCCACCGCCAGTAGTACCAAAGCGCAATCTGCTCAGCACTGGCTTTCCCGCCCACATTGCTCAGCAGATACCAAGTGGCTAAGAGTTCTCCCGATTCGCTCATGACCCGGCTGACAACCAGGCGCGCAGGAAGAGGATCTCCTGGCTGGCGGAGCTTGAATCGTTCTGCCCTGCTTTTGGCAGTTGGTTGGGCTTTTCGGGTCAGCACTACGTCTGTTTCTGCGACCCACTGTATCGCCGGCTTTCCCTTGAAAACGACGTCCCGAGCGGCTCTAAAGGACAGGTCTTCAGCGATGAGCTTCACTGAGCGCGATCGATCCTGGTACTTAGCCGTGGAGTTCATCCTGGCTCGCACCAGCCAAAGATGGTTGCCAGCTTGCAGTTGCCTCAGATGCCCCACCGAGTCTGCTTCTCGATCGACGATATGCACCAAAGGTTTGGCAAAGCCTTGCTGTTCAAGCCATGCAGCACGGTCCACCAACTCGTCCATGTGCTTGCCATGAGCAATGAGTTCATCAGTCCGGGTGCTGAGTATTCCATCCTTGAACGACAGGTTTTGAGCGGGTGTGCAGATGGGTGATCCATCACGATCACTCACCAGCAGGCTGCTTTGCAGTTCGTAACCGACATCGCCCTTATGGGTCATCTGCAGGCGATCAGTCTTGCTGTGGTGGTGCATGAAATTGATACGCGACCAGTCATGCATGACCAGTGCGTACTCATCGCAATCCTCGCTGCATCCCTCATGAGCCAATGCCAGCAAGGGTTTCACCAGATCACTGGGTTTAACCCGGTCGTTTCCCAGAAACCGCCACATGGCCTGTGTTTGCGAAAAGGCCCTGTCGCTACGCGGCAGGGCCTTCATTCCGGCGGCCAAGCCCGCCAGTGCGTTGGTATGTCCCATCACTAACTCGTCGTACCGCTTGATCAGTCGGGCATCGAGCCCGGTCATTTCGAATCCATGCGGTTCTTTTATAGACCATGATGGGAGTTGTGTAGATACCTATGCTCATCGCTGGCAAGCCAGCTCCCACAGCTCAACCGCGCCAGGCACAAATCCTGCGGCTGACTGAGGAACCTGTGGGAGCTGGCTTGCAAGCGATGAGGCCGGCACAGGCAATGCAAGTGCCCGCTCGGGCCAATCGCTGGCAACGCCAGCTCCCACAAGGTCCGTGTCGGGCGCAAATCCTATGGTCGACTCAGCTCCCACAAGGTCCGCGCCGGGCGCAAATCCTGTGGCCGACTCAGTAACCTGTGGGAGCCGGCGTTGCCGGCGATGAGGCCAGCACAGGCAATGCAGGTGCCCGCTCGGGCCAATCGCTGGCAACGCCAGCTCCCACAAGGTCCGTGTCGGGCGCAAATACTATGGTCGACTGAGGAACCTGGACTGCCCCCGAAAAGTTGGACAGCTTTAGCCAGCGGCCTGAGCCCTGTAATCGACGGGGCTTAGGCCATTTAGCCTCAGCTTGATGCGGTCATGGTTGTAGTAGCGGATGTACTCATCTAGGCCGGTGATCAGCTCTTCGACGCTCTCAAACCGTTTCAAGTAGAAAAACTCCGACTTGAGCGTGCCGAAGAAGCTTTCCATAGCGGCGTTATCCAGGCAATTCCCTTTGCGCGACATGCTCTGCTTTACGCCGCGCTGCTCAAGCTTTTCTCGGTATTGGCGCTGCTGATAATGCCACCCCTGATCAGAGTGAATGACCAGCTTCGGCTCCTTTCCCAAGCTACTCAGGGCTTTTTCCAGCATGTTCCCCACCAGCTCATAGCTGGGCCGGCGAGCGATCTCGTAGGCCACGATCTCACTGTTGTACAGGTCCATCACTGGTGAGAGGTAGAGCTTTTGCTGAGCCACTTTAAACTCGGTTACGTCAGTTACCCACTTCTGATTGGGCCGCTGGGCGATGAAGTTCCGCTCCAGCAGATTCTCGGCAATCCTGCCTACCTCTCCTCGATAGGACCGATATTTTTTAGGCCGCACTACCGCCTGCAAACCTTGGTCTGCCATCAGTCGCTCCACAACCTTCTTGTTCACCAGGACGCCTTGATTCTTGATCGCCAGCGTCACGCGCCGATACCCATAGAGCCCTTTTTCCTTGTGATAGACCTGACTCACTAGTTCTTTCAGATGGGCGTGTTTATCCGGCCTTTGAAGGCTTTTGAGCTGGTAATAGAAGGTGCTGTTCGACAACTCAACCAAGTCCAGCAACGCTGACAGCGGGAACCGGGTTCGGAGTCTGGAAACGATCAGCGTTTTTTCTCTTGCCTTCGCTCCTTCTCCTCTCTCAAAGCCTTCAGCTCCTTTAGGACAGCGTTCTCCATGCGCAGATACTCGAGTTCCGCCATGAGCTGATCTCGTGGCTTCAGCGCGTCGTCGGTATCAGTGGGTTTGAGTGGCTTAATCTTCTTGGACACGTCGGTAGGCTTTTTTCGTTGAGAGGCAGAGGAGGCAAGGTTGCCACTGTAGTACTGGTCCTCCCAAATGCCTATCCGAGAGGACTGGCCCAAGCCAAAATGCGCTGCCGTTTGACGCAGGGAAAGCCGGTGCTCGCGCATGTGCTGCACAACTCTGCGCTTGAAGTCGATGTGGTAGCGCTGACTATGAGGTATGGAACTGATAGTGGAGCGAGCTTTGTAGCTGGCCACCCAGCGCCTCAGCAGGCTGAAATCGATGTTGAAATGCTGGGCTACCTTTCGAAAACCATCACTGCCCTCTAGATAGGCAGTGATGGCTGCCAGCTTGAACTGTTCGGTGTACTTCATAACTCCCCCAAGGGTTGGATTAGTCTCCAATTTCTTGGGGGCAGTCCAACCTGTGGGAGCCGGCGTTGCCGGCGATGAGGCCAGCACAGGCAATGCAGGTGCCCGCTCGGGCCAATCGCTGGCAACGCCAGCTCCCACAAGGTCCGTGTCGGGCGCAAATACTATGGTCGACTGAGGAACCTGTGGGAGCCGGCGTTGCCGGCGATGAGGCCGGCACAGGCAATGCAAGTGCCCGCTCGGGCCAATCGCTGGCAAGCCAGCTCCCACAAGGTCCGTGTCGGGCGCAAATCCTGTGACCGGCTCAGTACGGCAATGAGGCCATCAACAGCACCCCATCACCCCGGCATCCAGCCGTCATACCAGACCTGCACATGCTCCGGCCGCAACACATAGTTGCGCATCACCTCGTCATGCAACTGGTCACCCATGCGGTAGCTGGCCTCGGGGTCGGCCAGGTGCATGCGGATCGCCTCCAGCCATTCCTCGGTGGAGTTGCTCTTGACCCGGGTACACGGCAGGTAGCCCCGATAGGCCGCGGTGTCGGTGACGATCACCGGATAGCCGCAGGCACCATACTCCAGCAGCCGCAGGTTGCTCTTGCAGTCGTTGAAGATGTGGAATTCCAGCGGCGCCAGCGCCAGGTCCAGGTTGAGGCTGGACAGCTTGGCCGGATAGGCACCCAGGCCCACCGGCGCGTGGAACTCATGGATATACGGACGCAACGCCGGCGGGCACATGCCGAAAAAGACCCACTCCACTTCGTTGGCCAGGGTCTTGATCACCTCGGCAATCACTTCCAGGTCACCGGTGTGGCTGGTCCCGCCACCCCAGCCGACCCGCGGCTTGCTGGACGTGCGGCGCTGGGCACGGCGCCCGACCCAGAGCTCCTCGGCGAGCATGTTGGGCAGTACGCGGATGTCCTTGTGGGTATCGCTCAAGGCGTCGGCCAGTGGCTCGGTCGAGACGACGAGACGGTCACAACGGGCGATACCGCGACGCAACGAGCCTTCGAGATCGCGCGGGGTGTGCTTGAGGTGGCCGTTCTTCTTCGGCACCTTGATCACGTAGTCATCCAGCTCGTAGATCACGAAGCCCTTGGAGTAGGTCTTCAGGCGCTCGATTTCCTTGATGAAACCTTCGGTGTAGCGCCCCTGCAGAATCGCCACGTCCGGCGCGCTGCGGGCCAGTTCGACGTTGCTGGGGATCTCGAAGTATTGGTGCTGGGTCACCCAGCCCGCCGCTTCCAGCTCGGTCAGCGGCTTGATCACCCGGTAATGCCCGACCGCGGTCTTGTTCATCGGCAAGGCGAGGATATGCGGCAGCGAACGGCCGACGAAAGGCATCCAGCCCTCCCTGAGCCCCGGCTCCAGGCGGAAAGCCGATTCCTTCAGCGACAGGTTGACGTTGTACGCCGGGTCGCGGGCAATCATCGGCATCCACGCCTGCTGGAAGGCCTGGTGCTGCTCGACCAGTTGCACCTGGCGCTGCGCCTCCTCCTCCGCGTCCGGGGCCGGCCCGGCCGGGCGGTCCAGGACCAGGCGCGCGCGGGGCGTCCAGACACTGAGATAACCGGCCTGACGCATGCGCAGACCCAGGTCGACATCGCTGAACGCAATGCTGAAGGCGGCGTCATCGAGCCCGCCCAGTTCGAGGAACAGTTGCTTGCGCACCAGCAGGCAGTCGGCACCCAAGGCGGAATAGCTCTGCGCCACCTGCAACCGTTGCATATAGCCGCCGGCCTCGGTCGGCTCGCCCATGAACGGCGAATGGACCGCGCCGCGCAGGCCGAGAATGCCGCCGGCATTGACCACCAGGCCGTGGGCGTTGACCAGTTCGCCGCCCACCATGCCGACCTCCGGGCGCTGGCCATGGGCAAGCAGTTCGTCCAGCCAGTTTCCATCGGTGACCACGGTGAAGACGTCGAGCATCAGCAGGTAGTCGCCCGCAGCTTCCCGGGCAGCCAGGTTCTGCTGGGCCGCGAAGGAGGTTTGCGCTTCCAGCGTCAACACCCGCAGGCGCGCGCCCATCTGCGCCATGGCCGCCAGCCAGGCACGGGATTCCTCGCGCTGGCTGGCATTGTCGATCACCAGCACCTCGTAGTTGGCGTACGCGGTGTTGCCAAACACGCTTTCCAGGCAGCGTTCCAGCGCTGCGACCTGGTCGCGGAAGCTGAAGACCAGAGTCACCAGTGGCCGGGTCGGGTGCAGGTAGCGAATCTGGTTGATCGCACTGCCCGCCTCGTTCTCCAGGCGGTAATCGCGGCCCAGGCGCCGCAGATGCGCGTCCAGCACCCGAGGGTTTTCCGCAATCACCGCCGGCGAGGACAACCATGCGGCGAAGCCGAAGGCCGACTCCACCAGCACCTCGGGCACATGCTCGATCACCTGCGGACCGTGGCTTTCGACCAGGCGCCAGAGCAGGTCGTGGGGCGCCAGCTCCTGGTAACCACCAGCAAAACCGCCCGCCGCCAGGTAGTGGTCACGGGAGAAGGCCAGAGCGCGACCGGTGAACGGATAAGCGCGCTGCAGATCGAGGTTGAAATCGGGCTTGAACACCGGCCCGCTGGAAACCCCTTCATCATCCAGACAGCCCTCGTCACCATACAGGCAGGCGATATCGCCGATCCGCACGATGCGCTCGGCCATCAGCATGAGGCTGAACTCGCTGAGACGATCACCCGCCCGCAGCAGATAGAACCAGTCGATGCCCTCCAGTTCGGGGAGCAGTTCGTTGAGCTGCTGCGCCCAGTCGTCGTGGAGCTGGCGACTGATCAGGCGTTCGTCGAGGTCCGCCGGCAGCCGGCCGGTGCCCAGCAACAGGGTACTGGCGGCGCCATAGCTTTGACGCTGAATGCTGTCGAGGGTGCGCTGGCGTGCCTGGCTGTCGCCCTCGGCGTCGAGCACCACCACGGCGATGCGCGGACGCGATGGCCAGTGCTCGCTGAGGCGCATCAGGCGCGTCAGTACCAGCGGATCCTGACGGCAACCGAGCCATTCCTGGTACAACTCGCCGAAAGTATCGCTGTTGTTGCCGACATGGGATTCCTGGATCGCCTGCAGGCTACGCAGGACATGGACCAGGTACAGGTTTTCCCAAACCCGCTCGGCCCGCTGGCTGTCCACCGGCAGCACATGGATCCTGACCCAGCCGGAGAAGGTCTCGGTCGCTGGCGGACGCGCGGCGAACATGCTGCGCAGCCATTGCATTTCGGTGGCACGGGCCGTTTGCAGATCGGCCTGGCGGCTCAACTGGTCCGGATGGATGCGCTCGATGCAGTTGACCTGGGCGGTCACCGCGAGGTTGCCACGCCGCAGCAGGCAGACGAACAGGGCGAAGTGGATATGGCCATGGAAACCCGCCTCGACCAGCGCCGGCAGCAGTTCGCCAAGGTCGTTGGCGCGCATCAGGGTGTTGCTGAACCCGCCGATGAAATTCAGCGGGTTGCTTTCGAAGAAGTCCAGCAGGTCATTGCCGTGATAGACCGTGGCGCCCAGGGTGAACCAGCTGTTTTCCAGGCGCTGGGAAAGGGAGAAATCCTCGCCGTCGAGCAGACTGCGGCGCGTGGTGACCAGGCTCACATCGTCGTTGGCGAGGAACAGTTGCAGCTCGCTGCTGACGCAGTCGGCCATCAGCCGGTCGTCATCGCAAAGGAACTGCACATACTCGCCCCGCGCCAGCTCCAGCCCCGCCAGCAGGTTGCGTGGCAGGCCCAGGGGCTGCGGGTTGCGCTGGTAGTACAGCGGGCAACGGGCCAGGGGCTCCAGTTCGTCGACGATGGCCTTGATCTCGTCGTCACTGCCTTCGTCGCAGACGATGACTTCGAGGTTGTCGTGGTTCTGCGCCATGGCGCTGACCAGGGCCGCCCGGAAATAACGGGCGTTGTTGGCGAGGAGGACGAGGCTGACAAGGGGCGCTGGATTCACGATCAAGACTCTCGACCAGTGACTGCCCTCGGTTGGATCGGAACAGCCTGGCACGTGGGGAATGGCGGCTGTGCCGCGCCGCGCACGTCAGGGCGTGCGCGGCGCCAGCGCAGGTTTACAGGCTGTTGAACAGGCTCAACTGGCTGATCCGGCTGAAGGCCATCTGCGAGGCCTGGAGCATGGTTTGTTGCAGGGTCAGGCGGGTCATCACCTCGGCCGGATCCGAGTCCCGGATCGACGACTGGGTGCTGGAGTTGGCGATGCTCAGGCTTTCGTTGGCCAGCTCCTGCAGGTCCAGGGCCTTGCCCCGGGCACCGATGGAGGTGACGGTGTAGCCCAGCTGGTCCTGGCCACTGGTGATGTTGGCGAGGGCCGAATCGAGGCTGGCGCGCAACTGCTGCTGGGCCACCGGGTTGCCGTCCACGGGTGTCGACAGGGCCTGGCGCAACTGGCTGACGGTGTCCAGGATGTTCTGGGTCTGGTGCTTGTTCACCGTGACGCTGTACTGGTCGCTGTCACTCGGGGTGGCGTTGAAGTTGAAGGTGACGCCGGCCGCGGTAAGGCTGGTGGCCCCCGCGGCCAGGGTACCTTCGGCCACCGGACGGCTGTCGGCGCTCATCGGCTGGGCATACAGCGCGTAGGCGCCGCCGGTGCCGAACTTGATAACCGCGCCGTTTTCCGGGAAGGCCTTGGCGTACAGCGCCGGGTCAGCCACCGAAGTGCCGGTGATCTGGGTGCTGGAAGTGTTGCCCGGGCTGCGGGTGCCGTTGACCTCGTCAGGCTTGGAGGCCAGGGTGAAGCTGTGCCCGGTCAGCAGCGCGGTGCTCTCGCCATCCTTGAGGTTGACGTTGAGCTTGAGGTCGACACCACGGAAGGTCACGGCGATGCTGCCGGTGGTGTTCGGATCGATCACCCCGGCGGCGGTGGCTTCACTGGTGTAGTCGTTGCCGGCCGCGTCCTTGATCGAGAACTGGGTCGGGCTGACCATGGTGATGGTGTACGGCTCGTTGGCGCGGAACGCGTCGTTGTACCCGGTGTTGGCCGAGACCTGGCCATTGGACAGGGTCATGCGCACGTCGGCGGCATTGGCCGGGGCGGTCAGGGTGGTCTGGGTACGACTGGTGTTGATCGCCTGCTGGAAGGTCGAGAAGCCGGTGTCGTTGCTGGCCATGGTCAGCATGTCACCGACCTGCAGTTGCAGCTGGGTGTTGTCGCCCTGGTAGGCGTAGGTGCCATCGCCATTGCGCACGAACGGCTGGGTCTCGCCCTTGGACCCGGAGAACAGGTACTGGCCGTTCTCGTCGCGGGTGTTCATCAGGCTGAACAGCTGTTCTTCCAGCTTGCCCAGCTCGGTGGCGGTGGCCTTGCGCTCGGTGTCGCCGTAGGTGGCGTTACCGGCCGCCAGCGCCAGCTCGTTGACGCGCTGGAGAATGGTGTTGATCGAGCCCAGAGTGGTCTCGGCCTGGCTCAGGCTGTTGCGCACCGAGGTGGTGTTGGTCGCGTACTGGCCAAGCAGCGAGCTCTGGTGTTCGAGCTGCAACAGGCGCGCCGCGCCCACCGGATCGTCGGCGGCGGTGCGCACGCGGATCAGGTCGCTGGCTTCCTCGCCGGTCTTGACGACGTTGGAATAGTTGCGCGAGTAGTTGGCGGTACTGGATTCGTAGTACTGGGAAGTGGAAATACGCACGGTCTACGTCTCCTTTAAAGTGAACCGATCAAGGTGTCGAACATTTGCTGCGCCGCCTTGATGATCTGCGACGATGCCGTGTAGTACTGCTGGTACTTGACCAGGTTGGCGGCCTCTTCATCCAGCTGCACACCGGACAGGGAATCGCGGGAAGCCTTGGCCTGGGTCAGGATGGCCGAAGTGGCCGCGCTGTCCATTTGCGCCTGCTGGGTCTTGGCACCGACGCTTTCCACCAGCTTGCCGTAGGCATCGGTGAGGCTGACGCCCTTGGTGGCGCTGCCGACGTCGACGGTCTGCTTGTTCTGCAGCTCCAGCAGGCTCAGGCCGTTGCGGTTATCCGAAGACGCCGCGCCGGTCAGGGCCACGCTGAAGCTGTCGTTGGTCTTCGGCGCGCCGCTGACCTCCATGGTGAAGCTGAAGGTCTTCTGCACATTGTTGCCGTCGAGCACGGGTGCGCCGCTGGCATCGACCATCGGCACATTGATCTGCAGCTTGTTGCTCTGCCCCGGCAGGAAGGTACCGTTGCCGATGGAGTTACCCTTGGAATCCACCACCTGGTAGGTCTGCGGGGTGACACTGCTGTCGCCGAAGACCAGGCGTACCGGGCTCGAATACTTGATGCCGTTCTGCAGTTCCAGGCGCTGGGCCGGGTCGGCAACGTCGAGGACCGAGGTCAGCACCGGCTGGGTGATGACGCCGGTGCCGGTGTTGCTGCCGCCAGCGGTGGCGGTCAGCGGCGCGGCCATGGCCAGTTTCTTCGAGTCGGTCATGACCACGTCGAGTTTGGCCGCGCCATTGCGGGTCGGGGTGATCTTGAAGCTGTCACCGGCACTCAGCGCGCCGCCGTTGAGATTGAGGCTGAAGCCGTCGATCACCGGGGCCGGGTCGGTAGTCAGGTCGAAGGTGCCCATGCTGGTGTTGTCCGGCAGCTTGCGCACGGTGTAGCTGGTGGCGCTGGTGAAGGTCACCTGGTAGTCGCTGGTGCTGAGCAGGCCGGTGTCCTTGATCACCACATTGAGGTTGCCCGAACCGGCGCTGTTGCCGGCCATGGCCAGGCTGCGCCCGGCCATGTCGGCGGCGCTGTTGATATCGTTGAACAGGGCCGAGCCGAACTCGCCGTTCTTGTCGATACCCTGGGCCAGCTGGGTATTCATCCTGTCGGCCATGACCAGGGCCAGGCGACCGATCTCGTTCTGCGCCGGGATCAGGGTTTCCTTGCGATAGCGCAGCAGGCCGCCGATCTCGCCACCGGTGAGGGAGTTGGTCACGTCCACGGTGGTGTTGTTGTAGGCCAGCTTGATCGACACCTGGGTCGGGTCGGTAGTGCTGGTCACCACGCTCAGGGCGTTGACGCTGGTGCCAAGGACCAGCGACTGGCCGTTGGCCAGGGTCACGTCGATATTGCCGTTGCGGTTGGTGGTCTGCACCCCGACCAGCTCGTTGAGCTGGCGGATGGTTTCGTCACGCTGGTCCATCAGGTCGTTGGGCTGGCCATTGACCGCGCCGACCTTGGCAATCTGTTCGTTCAACGAGGCAACGGTCTTGGCCAGATTGTTGACCTGCTCGCTCATCGACTTGAGGTTGCCGTTGATGTTCGCGTTCTGTTCCTTGAACTGCGCGCTGATGGTGTTGAAGCGGTTGGCCAGGGCTTCGGCGTTGGTCAGCAGCAGTTGGCGCGAGGCATCGTCGTTGGGCTTGGCGGACAGGCCCTGCAACGCCGTGAAGAAGTTCTTCAGGGCTCCGGTGACGCCGGTGTTGGCGTCGGACAGCAGGTTGTCCACCGAGGTGATCTGGCTCAGGTAGGACGCGGCATCGCTGTTCAGCGAGGTGCTGGTCTGCAACTGGTTGTCGAGGAAGGCGTTGTACACCCGGCGCACGTCGGCCAGGGTGGTACCCGAGCCAATGAACACCTGGCCATAGCGGATCGAGCCGGCCGTGGTCTGGACGTTCTGCTGGCGCGAGTAGCCGGCAACATCGGCGTTGGCAATGTTGTTACCCGTGGTATGCAGGCCCGACTGGGCGGCCCCAAGTCCCGACATCCCGATGCTGATCAAACTGGCCATGGTTCAAACCTTATAGTTTCGTCGTTGGGCTGATCGCCGCGTAGCTTTCGTACGACTTCATCTGTTTTGCGATCTGCGAGATCTTGCTGGCGTAGTTCGGGTCGGTGGCGTACCCGGCTTTTTGCAGCTCTCGCACAAACTGTTCCGGGTTATCGGCAGACTTCACCGCTTCTTGATAGCGACTGTTGTTCTGCAACAGGCTGACCAGGTCGTGGAAGCTGTCCTGGTAGGAATCGTAGGAACGGAACGCTGCCGTCTCCTTGACGAACTGGCCGTCGCGGAACTCGCTGGTGATCGCCCGCGCCGAATCCCCTTCCCAGTTGCCGGTGGCCTTGATGCCGAACAGGTTGTGGCTGCTGCTGCCGTCGGAGGCGCGCATGACCGACTTGCCCCAGCCGGTTTCCAGGGCGGCCTGGGCCACCAGGTAGCGCGGATCGATACCGATCCGCCTGGCCGCCTGCTCGGCCATCGGCAGCATGGTGGCGACGAAGTCGTCGCTGGAGTCGAAGGCTTTCTTCGCCGGGGCCAGCGGTGGCTGGGCCACGGCACGGCCGTAGATGCGCGTGGACGAGCCGGCGCCGAAGCTCTGCGCCGGCTCCCAGTCGCCCTTCACCACAGCGTCGGTCATGGCCGTGGTACGGCTCGGAATCGCGGCCGTGTTGGTGGTCGCGGCATTGGCGTTGGCCGACGGCACGATGCCCGCCAGCAGGCGGTCGGTGAGCTTGCCCGGCAAGGCCAGGCGCCGTGAGTTCAGTGCGGCGACATCGTTGCGCGTGCTGGCGGTGGACTCGCCGTTGCGCGCAGGCTCGGCGACCTTGCTCGCCCACAGGGCCTTCTGCTCGGTGTCGATGCGTGGGAACGGACTGGTGTTCGGCGTGCTGGATTTCTGCTTGGACAACTGGCGCATCAGCACGTCCTGCAGGCCGATACCCCCACCCTCGCGGGACAGGCTCACCGCCAGTTGCTGGTCGTACATCGACTGGTACTGCTTGGTGGTCTCGGTATTGAGCGGGTTGTCCTTGGCCAGCACGTCGGTGGCCGAACGCACCGACTTGAGCATTTCGTTGAGGAACAGCGACTCGAATTCCTGGGCCACCTTGCGCAGGTTGGCCTCGCTGTCGCGGTCACCGACCTTCAGCGAGTTGAGGCGATTGAGGTCGGTGTAGGCACCGCTGTCGGTGGCGCTGAACTGGGTGCTCTTCGGCAGATCCATGGCTGGCCTTCCTCAGATCACGATGAGGTCGGCTTGCAACGCGCCGGCCTGCTTCAGTGCTTCGAGGATCGCCATCAGGTCGCTGGGCGCAGCGCCCACCTGGTTGACGGCACGGACGATCTCGTCAAGCGTGGTGCCCGGGCCGAACTTGAACATCGGCTTGGCTTCCTGCTGGGCGTTGACCCGGGAACGCGGGACCACGGCGGTCTGGCCGCCCGAGAAGGCGCCCGGCTGGCTGACGATCGGGTCTTCGGTGATGGTCACGGTCAGGCTGCCGTGGGTCACTGCCGCCGGCGAAACCTTGACGTTCTGACCGATGACGATGGTCCCGGTACGCGAGTTGATGATGACCTTGGCCACCGCCTGGCCCGGATCGATCTCGAGGTTCTCGAGGATCGACAGGTAGTCGACGCGCTGGCCCGGATCCATCGGCGCGGTGACCCGCACCGAACCGCCGTCCACCGCCTGGGCAACACCCGGACCGAGCAGCTCGTTGACCTTGTCGACGATACGCTTGGCGGTGGTGAAGTCCGGACGGTTGAGGTTCAGGGTCAGGCTGTTGCCCTGGTTGAAGCCGCTGGGTACGGCGCGCTCCACCGAGGCACCGCCGGGAATCCGCCCGGCCGACGGAACGTTGACGGTGATCTTCGAACCGTCACGCCCCTCGGCGTCGAAGCCGCCCACCACCAGGTTGCCCTGGGCGATGGCGTAGACGTTGCCGTCGATGCCCTTGAGCGGGGTCATCAGCAGGCTGCCGCCGCGCAGGCTTTTCGAGTTGCCGATGGACGAGACGGTGATATCCACCACCTGGCCCGGCTTGGCGAACGCTGGCAGGTCGGCATGCACCGAGACCGCCGCGACGTTTTTCAGCTGCACGTTGCCCGAACCCGCCGGCACCTTGATGCCGAACTGCGAGAGCATGTTGTTGAAGGTCTGCAGGGTGAACGGAGTCTGGGTGGTCTGGTCACCCGTACCGTTGAGCCCCACCACCAGGCCGTAGCCGATCAACTGGTTGGAACGCACGCCGGAAATGCTGGCGATGTCCTTCAGGCGTTCGGCCTGGGCACTGAGTGCCGCGCCCAGGAGAAGGGTCGCGACAACGATCTGCTTGAACTTGAGCATGGTCACCCGAACCTAGAACGGGAACAGCGGACTGAGGAAGAAGCGGTCGAACCAGCCGGGCTGGCTGGCATCGGCGAAGGCCCCGGTTCCGGAATAGGTGATGCGCGCATCGGCGACCCGGGTCGACGGCACGGTGTTGTCGGTGCTGATGTCATCGGCACGGACCAGGCCGGCGATGCGCACCAGCTCGTCGCCGGTATTCAGGGTCATCCACTTCTCGCCGCGCACGGCGATGATGCCGTTGGGCAGCACGTCGGCCACGGTCACGGTGATCGAGCCGGTCAGGGTGTTGCTCTGCGCCGACTTGGCGTCGCCCTTGGTGCCGCGCTCGCCACTGTAGCCGGCGCTGAGGCTGAGGTCGTTGCTGCCGATCGGGTTGTTGGTGGTCAGGCTGGAGCCGAACAGCGAGGTCAGGCCGATATTCGCGTTGCTGTCCTTGTCGATCTGCGAGTTGGCATTCTTGCTCGCCTGGGTCCGCTCGTTGAGGGTGATGGTGATGATGTCACCGACCCGGAACGCCTTGCGGTCGCTGTACAGGTTCTGGTCGAACCCGGCCTGGTAGATCGAACCGTTGTTGGCGGCCGCCGGCAGGGGCGTACGCGGCAACACTGGCGCGTAATACGGATCGTTGGGCTTGGGCGTCGGCGCGACGCAACCAGCCAGCAACACCACCCCCCCCAGGGCGACAACGGACAACAAACGGCTCATGACTCTGACCTCACGGTGTAACGGGTAGCGAAGAAGCGACCTTGATCACGTCAGTTACAGGTTCTGGGTAACGTACGAGAGCATCTGGTCGGCGGTGGAAATCACCTTGGAGTTCATTTCGTAGGCACGCTGGGTGGTGATCATGTTGACCAGCTCTTCCACGGTGCTGACGTTGGAGTTCTCCAGGGTCTGCTGCATGGTGGTACCGAAGCCGTTGAGGCCCGGGGTACCGATCTGCGGCGCGCCGCTGGCGGCGGTTTCCAGGAACAGGTTGCCGCCTTGGGCCTGCAGGCCGGCCGGGTTGATGAAGTCGGCGGTCTGGATGTTGCCGATGATCTGCGCGGCCGGGTTGCCGGCGGTGGTGATCGACACGGTGCCGTCCTGGCCGACGGTGAAGGTCTGCGCATCCGGCGGCACGACGATGGCCGGCTCCAGGGCGAAACCGTTGGCAGTCACGATCTGGCCGTCGGAGTTCAGGTGGAAGGTACCGTCACGGGTGTAGGAGACGGTGCCGTCCGGCTGCAGGACCTGGAAGAAGCCACGACCGTTGACCGCGAGGTCCAGCGGGTTCTCGGTGGTCTGCAGGCTGCCGGTCATGAAGTTTTTCTGGGTACCGACGATGCGCACACCGGTACCGACCTGCAGACCCGACGGCAATTCGCTGTCCTGGGTCGACTGGGCGCCGGGCTGGCGTTTCACCTGGTAGAGCAGGTCCTGGAACTCGGCGCGATCACGCTTGAAGCCGGTGGTCGAGACGTTGGCCAGGTTGTTGGAAATGACGGTCAGGTTGGTGTCCTGGGCGGACAGACCGGTTTTACTGACCCAAAGAGCCGGAAGCATGCTGTTCTCCTCGTACGCCTGTTTTACGGCGCAACGCCTAAGTCAATTAGCTGATTTGCAAAACCCGAGCCATGGCTTCATCGCCTTCCTTGGCCGTGTTCATCATCTTTACGTGCAATTCGAACTGCCGGGCCAGGGCCAGCACCGAGGTCATTTCTTCCACGGCGTTGACGTTGCTGGCCTCGAGGAAACCGGACACCACCTGCACGTTGGCATCGGCATCGGCGGGCTGGCCGCTGCGGGTGTGGATCATCCCGTCCAGGCCCTTGGTCATGGTCTTCAGGTCGGGGTTGACCAGCTTGATCCGGTCGACCTCGGCCATCACCCGCGGGCCTTCGCCCATCGCACGAATGCTGATGGTGCCGTCCTGGCCGACTTCGACCTTCTGCTCCGGCGGTACGGCGATCGGACCACCGTTGCCCATCACCGGCATTCCGTTGCCGGCGCGCAGGACACCGAGCGCGTCGATGTTCAGGCTGGCGGTGCGCACGTAGGCTTCGCTGCCGTCCGGCGCCTGCACGGCAATGAAGCCGTCGCCGCCGATGGCGATATCCAGGTCGCGACCGGTTTCCTGCAGGGCACCGGGGCTGAAATCGGTAGCCGGACGCTCGGTCATGGCATAGGCCCGCGCCGGAAAGCTGTCACCGAACACCGGCATCGAACGCGCCTGCTCCAGGTCGCGCTGGAAACCGCTGGTGGAAATGTTCGCCAGGTTGTTGGCATGGGCCTTCTGCGCCAGCGCGTTCTGGCTGGCGCCGGTCATGGCCACGTAAAGCATCTTGTCCACAGTCTTCCTCCGCTGGGCCTGGCGAACACTTGCCGTTCACCGCTGCTGTCGTGCGATGGAAGCAATTTTCGAACCAGATTCTGAGGAGGAGGGAAAAGGCCCGTGTTTTCGGGGCTTTACTGCTTTTGCGAAGAGGTATGGCGTAGGGGAAAGACAAATTATCGGCGGTGGATTTGCCGGGTGGCGGCAAGATCCCGCCCCTTGCATAGCTCTTTCGGGCCCTATCGCTGGCAAGCCAGCTCCCACAGGTTTGGCGGTGCACGCGATCCCTGTGGGAGCTGGCTTGCCAGCGATGAGGCCCGAGAGAACACAGCAAGGCTCAAGGCCGGCACCCGGCATTGTTGAACGGCCCGGCAAACCGTCGCCAGCCCTCACCCGGCGCATGCTGGGAACAGACCAGGCGCCCGTCGGCCTGGCTTTCCCAGCGGTACCACGGCGCCATCGCCGCCACCGCCTGGCTTGCCAGCACGAACACCATTCCAGCCAGCACAAAACGCTTCATTTCCACCTCGCTGAAACCACAAGCCCCCGCCCGGATCGGGAAGGGGCTCGCGTGATCACACTATCCAGCCAGCATCAGGTCATCTGGATGATGGTCTGCATGATGGAGCTCTGGGTGGAGATGGTCTTGGCGTTGGCCTGGTAGTTGGACTGCGCCTTGACCAGCTCGACCAGTTCCTGGGTCAGGTTGACGTTCGACTCTTCCAGGGAGTTGGAGGAGATCGAGCCCAGGGTGCCGGTCTTCGGCGTGTCGATGCCCGCACTCCCCGAAGAGAAGGTTTCCTTCCAGCGCGTCCCGCCCATCTGCTCCAGCCCCTGCTCGTTGGCGAAGCTGGCGATCGCCACCTGGCCAATGGCACGGGACTGCTGGTTACTGAAGCTGGCGAACATCACGCCACTGGAGTCGATGCTCAGACTGGACAGCAGGCCGGTGGCATAACCGTCCTGGGTTGGCGGCAGGCGGGCGGTATCGGTGTTGTAGGACGTGGTCGAGCTCATGTCCAGGCGCACACCGCCAGGATTGGCAGCGGATCCATTGGAACCCCAGGTGCCGGTCGTGGCGTTGTAGGTCGCCGGAATCCAGCCCTTCACGGTAAAGACGTTGTTGACCACGGAGAAACTGTCGTCCGGCGCCACCGAGCCAGTCATGGTGTTGATGCTGCCGTCGGACTTGAAGGTCATGCTGCCGACCAGCGGCGCATCACTGGCCGGGTTCTGCGGATTGCGACCGTCGATCAGGGAGTACATGGTCCAGGTGTTCTGGTCGGTCTTGCGATAGTACTGCTCCAGGGTGTGCTTGTTGCCCTGGGTATCGTAGATCTCGGTCGAGAACTTCTTGGTGTAGGTGGTTTCGTCGGTCGGAACGAAGGTCGGACCTGTCGGGGCCAACGGAATCGGGGTCGCCTCGGAGTTCAGGTTGATCCCCTGGGTGACCAGGCTGGTGGCCTTCGGCGGCTGCGACAGAGTGTCGATCTTCAGGTCGGTCAGGCTGGACGTCAGGATCTTGCCGTTTTCGTCGGCGGCGTAGCCCTGCAGGCGCAGGCCGTCGGAGGTCACGACATAGCTGTCCTTGCTGGTCTGGAACGCACCGGCGCGGGTGTAGCTGAGCGAGCCGTTGTCGCTGAGCACGAAGAAGCCCTGACCCTGGATCGCCATGTCCAGCACGTTGCCGGTGTTGTTCACGTCACCCTGGCCGAACTGCTGGGAAATCGCCGCCAGGCTCACGCCGTTGCCGACGGTCTTGCTGCCCACGCCCAGCTTGCTCGCCGAGTACACGTCCTGGAATTCCGCACGGGAAGACTTGAAGCCGTTGGTGGCAACGTTGGCGATGTTGTTGCCGGTAACGTCCAGCTGCTTGCTGGCTGCATAGAGACCGCTAAGGCCGATATTGAAGGACATCTTTCACTCCTGTGCCGTTAGCCGGCTCTATATACCGATGGTTTGCACTTTGGACAGCGCGACGCTGCCCAGACCGGCGAGGTTGAGCATCATCTCGCCCCCTGTCTGACTGATGGTGACGCTGCTGACCGTGGCCGGCAGCAGGGTGTACATCTCCGCCTCCTTGCCATCGACCGTGGTGGTGGCCTTGAACGAGTAGGTGCCCGGCTCCATGACCTCGCCTTTCTCGTTCTTGCCGTCCCAGACGAAGGCGGCGTTGCCGGCTTTCTGCTCGCCCAGTTGCAGGGTACGCACGGCATTGCCGTCCTTGTCCTTGATGGTTACGGTGACGCTGCTCACCGACTGCGGCACCACCACGGAGCCGTTCAGGCTTTTCGACGTATCGACCACCGCCTTTTCGCTCTGCGCGATCACCGAGCGACCGACCAGGGACGAGGCCTGCAGGGCCTGGGACGATTTGTAGTTGCTGGAAATCGCAGTGACCGACTCGTTCAGCGAGGTAATGCCTTCCAGGCTGCTGAACTGCGCCAGCTGGGCGACGAATTCGCTGTTGTCCTGCGGATCCAGGGGGTTCTGGTGCTGCATCTGGGTGACCAGCAGTTGCAGGAACGCATCCTTGCCCAAGGTCTGGCCACCGGTGGAACTGTTGGTGGCGGAGGCGACGCCGGATTGCGAGGCGTTCTTGACCCCGGACGCCTTGATGACGTCGTTGAGGTTCACCGCTGCTGTCGTATCGTTGACGCTAGCCATTGGCGTGGTCCCTTATCACTGACCCAGGGTCAGGACTTTCTGCATCATGGTCTTGGCCGTGTTCATCAACTCGGCGTTGGTCTGGAACGAGCGGCTGGCCGAGATCATGTCGGCCATTTCCTCGACCACGTTGACGTTCGGGTAGTAGACGTAGCCGTCCTTGTTCGCCGCCGGGTGATTCGGCTCATAGCGGGCTTCGAGGTTGCTCTGGTCCTCGACCACGCCGAGTACCTGCACGCCCTGCCCCGCCGCGTCCTGATCCTGGAACAGCGACTGGCTGCCGTTCTGCGCCTGCTGGAAGGTGGTGGCGAACACCGGGTGACGGGCACGGTAGGTCTGGTCGATGCTCGACGAGACGGTCTCGGCGTTGGCGATGTTCGAAGCGACGGTGTTCAGACGGGTGGTCTGGGCGCTCATGCCGCTACCGGCGATGTTGAAAACACTGGCGAGGGACATGGATTACTCTCCGCGCAGGGCCGACACCAGCCCTTTGAATTTACTGTTGAGCAGCGTGAAGCTGGCCTGGAAACCCACGGCGTTTTCCGCGTAGTTCGATTGCTCGAGCTGGGCATCCACGGTGTTCTGGTCGATCGACGGCTGCATCGGCGTGCGGTATTGCAGCGACTCGTCGCTGAGGGTCACGCCCTCGGCGTCGATATGCCGGGCATTGGTGCGGTCCAGGGCGAAATGGCCGCCCTTCTGGGTCTTCTCGGTTTCGGCGGCAAGCACCTTGGAGAAGTCCATGTCCCGCGCCTTGAAGTTCGGCGTGTCGGCGTTGGCAATGTTGTTGGCCAGCACCTCGGCGCGCTGGGCGCGGAAGCTCAGGGCCTTTTCGTGGATACCGAGCGCTTTGTCGAAACTGATGCTCATGTCGGGGAAACCTTCGGAGGTTGACCGGATATTCTGTTGGCAATGGGAGAGCAAGTCCCATGCCAACAAGCAAAACCCCAGTAAAACCGGGGTTTGCGCTTTTTTGCCGGGGGCGGCAATGACGGAAAAGCGGCAATGGCTTTCCGCTGGGTGCCGCTGGCGGCAGAAAAAAGCGGCAGAGCGCAGGAAAAACCGGCGCCAAAAAGATGCCATTTTGACATTGAGTCCGTTAACATCCGCTCGCTTCGTGGCACTTGGCCATTACTCGAATTGCCTCGTGCCGCGCAAGGACCTCATCGTGATATCTACGACGTTTAAGGACTGAACCGTGGCTTCCATGCTTTTCCGCAAGACCCTGCTCGCCCTGGCGGTCACCGCCACCGCCCTCCCCGCCCAGGCCCAGACCGTGCAACTGACCAATGCCGGCTTCAAGAGCGAAAACCAGACCTATGCCGAAGCGCTGGAGATCACCGGGAGCTTCACCGGCACCAGCAAGGACGACCCTGTCGAGTTCAATGGCAGCCATCTGCAAAAGGACCTGATCCTCAACGCGACGATCAATAGCACCGGCAACTTTGCCGGCAGCGTGGACATGGATGTCTACGAGACTCCGACGACCTGGGTCAACAACCGCATCGACGGCAACCTGATCAACAAGGGCAGCATCAGCGCGGTGGGTGGTGGCGCCAACGCCCTGCGCATCGACCCGGCGATCATCGGCGGCAGCGTCATCAACGAAGGCCTGCTCTCGGCCAAGGGCGAACCGCTACAGGACGGCAACTCGGTCGATATCGCCACCGGCCTCGACATGAGTGGCTCGACCCGTATCAAGGGCGACCTGATCAACGCTGCCAGCGGCAGGATCATCGTGGAAGGCGAAGACGCTACGGGCATCTACCTGACCGGCGGCGAGATCGTCGGAAACGTCATCAACAACGGCGAGATTCAAGCCCACGGCGAAGACGCGGTCGGCCTGGAAGTCGCCGGTGGCTTCAACGGTAGCAACTATGCCCCTACCAAACTGCTCGGCATCGAAAACAACGGCACCATCACCGCCACCGGCGCGGATGCCAACGGTATCCGCATCACGAGCGCCAGCTTCAAAACCATCGCCAACCATATCGTCAACACTGGCACCATTCAGGCCACCGACGCAGCTATTCACATCACTGCGACTGATGTGGACGGACAGCCAGGCGAGTTCGCGGGCATGCGCATCGTAAACAGCGGCACGCTGGTTTCCGAGGACGAAGCCATTGACGCCAGCGACAGCAAAAGCAGGGTGTATGTACGCTTGCTGGACGGCAGCAAGGTGACCGGCAACCTGATCAACCTGCATGACCTCTACATCACTGGCAATGTGGAGTTCACCGGCACCGACAGCCAGGCCGACGGCGCGAATATTCGCCTGTACAACGAGTACAGCGCCGTCGATCTCGGTAACCCGACCTTCGGCCACACCCAACTCAACCTGCTCAGCCCACACACCAGTATCGACGGCAGGGTTTATGTGGCGAACGACACCACCCTGGTCCTCAATCTCTCCAGTGCCACCAAGCCTGAAACGCCGGTACTCAGCGTTTCCGACTTCATTAAATTCAACAAGGATTCGCAGATCCAGCTGGCCGCCCAGGGCAGCGATTTCTCCGCCAACGCTGTGCAGTACAAGCTGATCCAGGCTGGAGAATTGGTTGTCGTGGACGACAAACTGGAAGTCGACCCGAACGGCAAGCTCAACCTGACGAGCTCGTCGGCCCTGCTCAACATCGACAGCTACAAGCTGGAAGACAACACGCTGGTCGCCACCGTGACTGCCAAAGGCCAGGAAGAGGCCGAGGAAGTCGTGGTCGGCAACGGCGGCTCGGCCAACAGCCAGAAAGCCATCGGCCGCCTGGTCAACGACGGCGTGATCAACCGCATCCGCGAGCAGAACCCGAACGATCCGTTCCTGCAGGCCCTACTCAACACCAGCGAAGCCGACCTGGCCCGCATTGCCGAGCAACTGGCCCCGGAAACCAACGGCGGCGCCACCCAGGCGGCCACCACCAGCCAGAACCTGGTCAGCAGCGTGACCGGCAGCCGTACCAGCAGCCTGCGCGGCGCCTCGTCCGGCGAAGCCTTCAAGGAAGCCGGCATCTGGGTCCAGAGCCTGTACAGCGACGCCACCCAGGACCTGCGTGACGGCGTGGCCGGCTACAACGCCTACAGCCGCGGTATCGCCGTGGGTGCCGATGGCAAGCTCAACGACCAACTGACCCTCGGCCTGGCCTACAGCTTCATCAACACCGACGTGAACGGCAAAAGCGGCAACAAGACCGAAGTCGACAGCCACGCCTTCACCCTGTACGGCGGCTACGAGCTGGGTAACTACTTCGTCGACGGCAGCCTGACCTACGGCGTCAACGACAACGACAGCAAGCGCCAGATTGCCGGCACCCAGGCCAAGGCCAGCTATGACAGTGACCTGCTCGGCCTGAACCTGGTCGGTGGCTACAGCTGGAAGATCAACCCGCAGGTCCTGGTGGAACCACGCCTGGCGGCGCGCTACAGCCTGGTGAACATCGACGGCTACCGCGAGAAGGGTTCGTCTGCGGCACTGAAAGTCGAAGACCAGCGCTACGAAGCCATCGAACTGGGCGCCGGTGTGCGCGTGGCCGGCAGCTTCAACCTCGGCGCCGGGACACTGGAACCGCAGGTCAAGCTGATGGCGTACCACGACTTCGCTGCGGACCAGGCCAGCAGCACCTCGACCTTCCTGCTGGGCAACACCCCGTTCGTCACCAGCGGCGCCAAGGCCGTGCGCAACAGCTATGAGGCCGGTATCGGTACCGACTACAAGCTGGGTGCGGTGACCCTGGGCGTGAACTATGACTACATCGGCAAATCGGGCTTCGATGCGGATGTGTTCAGTGCCAAGGTGCGGTACGACTTCTGATTGCGGTTTGATCGGTTAGCGTGAAATGAAAAGCCCCCGGTCGTGAGATCGGGGGCTTTTTTATGGCTCTTGCAGTGTTCTTGAGGGCCTCATCGCTGGCAAGCCAGCTCCCACAGGTATTGCGTGCGCCGCCGAACCTGTGGGAGCTGGCTTGCCAGCGATAGGGCCCCCAAGGGCACCGGAATCATTTGGCCTGGTAGATGATCCCCGGACTGCACTGAACCATCTGGTACAGATCAGGCAACCCGTTCAGCGCCTCGGAAGCCCCGAGGAACAGATACCCGCCCGGCTTCAGCGTGGCATGGATGCGGGTGAGGATGTCCTTCTTGACCTGCGCCGAGAAATAGATCAGCACGTTGCGACAGAACACGATGTCGAACTTGCCGAGCGCCGCATAGCTGTCCAGCAGGTTGAACGAACGGAACTCGACACGGCTGCGGATCGGCGCCTTGATCGCCCAGCGCCCCGGCCCCTTCGGCTCGAAGTAGCGCTGCAGACGCTCCTGCGACAGGCCACGGGCAATCGCCAGGCTGTCGTACTCGCCGGTCTTGCAGTTGGCCAGCATCGCCCCGGAAAGATCGGTGGCGACGATCTGCGCCCCCATCTTCAACTGGCCGATATTGCTCCGCTCGTACTCGTCGAGGGTCATGGAAATCGAATAGGGCTCCTGGCCGGACGAACAGGCGGCCGACCAGATGCGCAGGCGCTGCCCCGGACTGTTGCGCAGCATCTCCGGCAAGACCTTGCTCTTGAGCACCTCGAAAGGATAGGTATCGCGGAACCAGAGGGTTTCGTTGGTGGTCATGGCGTCCACCACCTGCTCGCGCAAACCGCTGCGCGGCTGGCTCTGGATGCGCTGGACCAGTTCGGTCAGCGTCTTGATGCCCTGCTGTTCCATCAGCTTGTTGAGACGGCTGGAAACCAGGTACTGCTTATTTTCGCCCAGCAGGATGCCACAGGCTTTTTCCAGGAAGACCCGGAACTGTTCGAAATCCAAATTACCCGTAGACAATGCTGCCGCCTCTTAAATCGTGTGCAACGCCAGGGGCCTGCGCCCCCGGCCATTAGTGTGTGGCATTGATCCGGTCAACCACCCGCTGAGCCAGGTCGTCCGGCCTGAACTTGGCCAGGAAGTCGTCGGCCCCGACCTTCTTGACCATGGCCTGGTTGAACACCCCGGACAGCGAAGTATGCAGGATGATATGCAGGTTTTGCATGCGCGGGTCGTTGCGGATCTCCGCGGTCAGCGTGTAACCGTCCATCTCCGGCATCTCGATGTCGGAGATCATCATCAGGAACTCCTCTTCCGGACGCTTGCCCTCATCGACCAGATTCCTAAGGTAGTCCAGCGCCTGGCGTCCGTCATTGAGCGCGATCACCTCGACGCCGACGGTCTGCAGGCAGCGACTCACCTGCTTGCGCGCCACCGACGAGTCATCCACGGTCAATACCCGCAGCGAAACCGCCTTGCTGTGCACCTCGGCATTGACCACGCCGGTGGACACCGACTCGGACGCCGGCGCCACCTCGGCGAGGATCTTCTCGACGTCGATGATCTCGACCATCTTGTTGTCGACCCGGGTCACTGCCGTGAGGTAGTGATCGCGTCCGGTCCCCTTGGGCGGCGGATGGATCTCTTCCCAGTTCATGTTGACGATGCGTTCCACCGAGTGCACCAGGAAACCCTGGGTCTTGGTGTTGTACTCGGTAATGATGACGAAACTCTTGCTCGGGTCCTGGTTCTCCAGGGGAGGCAGACCCGTCGCCATCGCCAGATCCAGGATCGGGATGGTCGCCCCACGAATATTCGCGACACCGCGCACGACCCGACTGGCCTTGGGCAGAAGTGTCAGGCTCGGGCATTGCAGCACTTCCCGTACCTTGAACACGTTGATCCCGTACAGCTGTTCGCCGCGCAGGCGGAACAACAGCAGTTCGAGACGATTCTGTCCTACCAGTTGCGTGCGCTGGTTCACCGAATCCATTACACCAGCCATGCCAGACTCCTCAAACGAAGCTTTTGGGCAGCGCGCTCGATCGGCACGCGCCTTGCTTTTCAACTTTCATGATTACGAAAACGACATTTTTCCGACGCCTGCACCGCCATCTGCCCGGCTTCCTTGCTGCGCTGTGCCTGTTGACTCCCGGCGCTCGAACTCTGGCTGACACATTCACCTTGCCTGAAGTGCTTATCGGTGTCACCCAGGGCTTTCTTGAGTTCTCCGTCGAAGACTATTTGCAAAAGACCCAGACCGAAGGCCGCTACGAGATCCAGGTCAACAACCTCGACCCGCGCCTGCGCATGCCGCTGTGCAGCGAGCAGCTCGGCGCCAGCCTGGAAAGCCCGGCCCAGCCACTGGGCCGGGTGACCGTGCGGGTGCGCTGCGATGGCAGCTCGCCATGGACGGTCTTCGTACCGGCCCAGGTCAAGCTGTTCCGCGACGTGGTGGTGGTCAGCCGGCCGCTCAAGCGTGATGCCGTGGTCGAGGAACAGGACGTGGCGCTGCGCGAGCGTGACGTCGGCCTCCTCAACCAGGGCTTTCTCGCCAGCCTTGACCAGGCGGTAGGACAAAAAGTCGTCCGACCGATGGTCATCGACCAGATCATAACGCCCGTTCATCTGGAACAGGCGGAGGTGATCCGCAAAGGCGATCACGTGGTGATCATCGCCCGCAGCGGCTCGCTGGCCGTGCGCATGCCCGGTGAAGCACTGAGCAAGGGCGGGATGAGCGAGCAGATCAGGGTACGCAACCTGAATTCCAAACGCGTGGTCAAGGCCAGGGTAACCGGTCCTGGCGAAGTGGAGGTTTCCATGTGACCTTGTGACACAGCCCACCGGATCGACGATGAAAGGTGGCGATCAGGAAGCGCATTTTCTAGACTATGCGTATTACGGAATGACGACCTTGTCACGAATGTCTGCTAATTCGTGTCTAAAGTTTTTTTCGGAATGGCCGAAAAAAGGGCAAGCGTCCTATTTCCGAGAGGTTTTCTGATCATGGTCATCGACTTCAGTCGTTTGAATAACTCCCCGTCCGTGACGGGTGGCCTGCGCACTGGCACCAGCCAGGAAAGCGCGGCCAGCAACCGCAGCGGCCAGTCCGAAGCGGCGGCGGCCACCACCCAGAGCGGGGAGACCGTACACCTCAGCCATGAGGCCCAGCAGTTGCAACAGGTCAGCGACAAGCTGCGCGACCAGCCCATCGTCAACAGCGACCGCGTGGCCGCGTTGAAGCAGGCGATCGCCGACGGTAGCTACCAGGTCGACGCCAACCGCGTGGCCAGCAAACTGCTCAATTTCGAAGCCCAGCGCTAGCCCTCGGCGCGCTGACTTCAAGGACGCTTAGACCAAGAGCCAGCCATGCACGACACGACCCTGCTGCAACTGATCGAAGAAGATATCGGCCCGGCCGAGCAACTGCTGCAGCTGCTGCGGGACGAATACGTCGCCCTGCACGGCCGTGACATGCCGGCGCTGGAAGACATCCTGGCCTACAAGCAATCGCTGGTAGTTCTGCTCGATCAGCACGGGCGTCGGCGCAGCGAGCTGCTCGCCAGCCTCGGCCTGACCCCGGATCGCGCCGGTGTCGAGGTCCTGGCCAGCCAGTCGCACCTTGGCCCGCAAATCCGCCAGCAACTCGACGTACTGGGCAACCTGCTCAACGAGTGCAGGGCGGTCAATGAACGCAACGGCGAATCCATCGTCCTGCAGCAGGCCACCACGGCCAACCAGATCCGGATCCTCAACGGCGGCGAAGCGCCTTCGCTGTACGACAGCCGCGGCTCGACCTCGCCGCTCTCCAAGCCTCGTGCACTCAGCCAGGCGTGACCCTCTATCAAGCCACAGCGCATGCTGGCAGAATGCCGGCTGCGTGTGTCGTTTTTGCCTGGAGATTCATCAACCGTGTTCAATGACGTAGAAGCTCCGCAGCCTCCGAAGGTGTTCACCACACCTCTGGAAATTGCCGCCAACCTGCGGATGCTGCAAGAGAGCCATGATCCGCTGATCATTACCTTCCATGAGCGCAGTCAGCGTTTCCAGAGTTACGTGGTCGAGGTCGACCGTGACAACAACGTCCTGGCCCTGGATGAAATGATCCCTCGCGACGGCGAGCGCTTCCTGGAAAACGGCGAACCCTTCCGCGTCGAAGGTTTCCATGACGGCGTGCGGATCGCCTGGGAATGCAACCAGCCACTGACCGTCGACTCCTCCGGTGACGTGCGCTGCTACCGTGGCACCCTGCCCACCGAAGTCACCTACCACCAGCGTCGCAATGCCTTCCGTGCCGCCCTCAAGCTCTCGCAACTGGTCGATGTCGTGCTCGACGGCGACAAGCTCAAGGGTGCCGGCGGGATTCGCGGCAAGCTCCTGGATATCTCCGCCACCGGCTGCAAGCTGCGCTTCGAGGGCGATATCGAAGAGCGGCTGCAACTGGGCCAGGTCTACGACAAGTTCGCCGCCAGCAACCCGCTGGGCCTGAGCCAGATGTCGGTCGAGCTGCGCCACCTGCACTTCGAGGAGCGCCTGGGCGCCACCTTCGCCGGCGTGCGCTTCCACAACCTGACCGGGCAGATGCAGCGCAAGATCGAGAGTTTCGTCTATCAGTTGCAGCGTGAAGCGCGGCGCTTCGACAAAGACGATTATTGATAGACCGCTGGAAAGAAAACGGGGACCGCATGCGGTCCCCGTTTCGTTTCAGAGCGGCTTGGCCGGCGCCTCGACCGTCTCCCCTTCCCTGCTATTCACCGCCTCGTCCTCGGCCTCGGTATCCTCGGCCGCCACCGGCGCCTGCATCTGGTCCTGCACCACCTGCTCGGCGACCCGTGGGTCGAGGGCCGCCGCCAATGGCGAACTGGCTGCCGGCATGGCGACGTGGGACAGTGGCGCATCTTCCACCTGGTGCAGCCCGGTGACCGCATCCGGACGAATGCGCCAGACCAGCACCAGGGCGAAGAAGGTGAAGAAGGCATAGAGCATCTGGTCGCCGAACACCTTCATCAGCACCCCTGCCGCCAGCGGCCCGATACTCGCGCCCACGCCGTAGGTGACCAGCAGCATCGCCGTCAGTGACAC
Organism: Pseudomonas sp. P2S-1; assembly: GCF_057197725.1. Classification (NCBI taxonomy): domain Bacteria; kingdom Pseudomonadati; phylum Pseudomonadota; class Gammaproteobacteria; order Pseudomonadales; family Pseudomonadaceae; genus Pseudomonas; species Pseudomonas sp. P2S-1. The sequence goes on along the minus strand of NZ_CM170068.1, from coordinate 6,352,422 downwards.
CCGCCGCTCGCTTTCCACGTGGTCGTTGGAGAAGGCCACCGCCAATGGGTACAGGCAGAACTGCAACAGCGACACCAGGAAGCCGGCCGCGAACAGCACCAGCATCGGCACCCCGGGGAGGATCGCCAGGGGCAGCGAGGCGATCGCCAGGCCGATGGCCACGCTGCGGATCAGCACGGCGCGGTCGTAGCGGTCGGAGAGCCAGCCCAGCGGCCATTGCACCAGCAGGCCGGCGAAGATGCACACGCCCATGAAGATACCCACCTGCTCGGTGCTCAGGCCCTGCTTCGAGGCGTACAGCGGCGCCAGGCCGTAGAACGAACCGACGATCAGCCCGGAACCGAGCACCGTACTCAGCGACTGCGGCACGCGCTTGATGAAGAAGCGTGGCTCCATCGGCGCCGGACGCAGCGGCGCCGGGTGGATGCGCCGGGTCAGGGCCACCGGCACCAGGCACAGGGCGAAGCACATGGCGACCAGCATCAGCAGTTCAGGGCCGAGCTGCGGATGCACCACCAGGATCAACTGCCCGAGCACCAGGCCCAGGTAGGACGCGATCATGTAGCCGCTGAACACCGCCCCGCGCTGCTTGGCGTCGGCCTGCTCGTTGAGCCAGCTCTCGATGACCATGTACTGGCACATCATCCCGAGGCCGACGATCACCCGCAGGAACAGCCAGGCCGGGAGGAAACTCACCAAGCCGTGCCCGAGCACCGCCGCCCCGACGATCCCGGCGCAGGTGGCGTAGGCGCGGATATGCCCGACCCGGGCAATCAGGCGGTGGCCGATCTTGCCGCCCAGGGCCAGGCCGAAGTAGTTGGCGGCCATCAAGGCACCGACCCACAGGCTGTCGACCTGGTCGGCGCTCAGGCGCAGGGCCAGATAGGTACTCAACAGGCCGGAGCCGATCAACATCATCAAAGCGGCGAAGTACAGCGCGCGAAAAGACTTCCAGATAGTGCGCATCAGCGTCCCGAACGGCCTCTTGAGCTGGTGGAAAAACTGCCTGAAAGCATAAGTGATTATTCCCGCCGCGCGGCCGGCCGGAAGGAAAAAAACAAAAGGCCGATTACGCCATGAAACAGCGCAATCGGCCTTCTATTCCGCGGTTTGCCGATCAGGCCTGGGCCGCCAGCACGCGCCGCTCCCAGGGCGTGATCTCATCGAAGAAGCTGGTCAGCTCCTGGGTCTTGGTAGCGATGTAGCCCGAGATGAACTCGTCGCCGAACAGTTCCCGGGCCAGGTTGCTGCGCTTGAGCCGGTCAATGGCCGCATGCAGGGTGCAGGGCAGCGACAGGTGATCCGGCACCTCGAACTCGCCCTGGATCGCCGCGGTGGGTTGCAGGCCCTGTTCGATTCCGTACAGGCCGGCAGCGAGGCTGGCGGCAATGGCCAGGTACGGGTTGGCGTCGGCGCCCGGCAGACGGTTTTCCACCCGTCGCGCCACCGGCGAACTGGCCGGGATGCGCAGGCCGGCGGCGCGGTTGTCCTCGGACCAGCAGGCATTGTTCGGCGATGCGTAGGGATGGCACAGGCGCTGGTAGGAATTGACGTTGGGCGCGAACAGCGCGGTGAAATCCGCCATGCACGCCTGCTGGCCACCGATGAAGTTGAAGAAGGTGCCGGTGGGCTGGCCGTCGGGGGCGCTGAAGACGTTCTGACCGCTGGCGATGTCTACCACGCTCTGGTGGATATGCATCGAGCTGCCCGGCGTCTTCGCCAGCGGCTTGGCCATGCACACCACGGTCAGGCCGTGCTTGAGCGCGACTTCCTTGAGCAGGTGCTTGAACAGGAAGGTCTGGTCGGCCAGCAGCAGCGGATCGCCGTGCAGCAGGTTGATCTCGAACTGGCTGACGCCCATCTCGTGCATGAAGGTATCGCGGGGCAGGCCCAGCGCCGCCATGCAGCGGTAGACTTCCTGGAAGAACGGGCGCAGGCCGTTGTTGGAACTGACGCTGAAGGCCGAGTGACCCTCTTCGCGGCGACCGTCCAGGCCCAGGGGCGGCTGGAATGGCTGAGTCGGGTCGGGATTGGCGGCGAAGACGAAGAATTCCAGCTCGGTCGCCACCACCGGCGCCAGGCCACGGGCGGCGTAGCGGGCGATCACCGCCTTGAGCTGGCCGCGGGTGGACAGGCCGGAGCTTGTGCCGTCCAGTTCATCGGCATCGCAGATGGCCAGGGCGCGGGGTTCGGCGCTCCAGGGCAGGCGGTGGATCTGCGTGGGGTCGGCGATCAGGGCCAGGTCGCCGTCGTCGCCGCCGTAGAAGCGTGCCGGCGGGTAACCGCCCATGATGCACTGCAGCAGCACCCCGCGGGCCAGTTGCAAGCGCCGGCCTTCGAGGAAGCCCTCGGCGGTCATCACCTTGCCGCGCGGCACGCCGTTGAGATCTGGCGTGACGCATTCGATTTCATCAATGCCCGTCAGGCGCTCTTCCAGGGAACGCTGAACATTGGTCGTCATGACTCTGTCCTTGTTGTTTTTCGCATGCCGGAAACGGCGACAGGGACAACATACTCAGGGGCTGTTCAAAATATCAAGCGGAGATGGTGGTGATTGATCGTGATTTTCTACACCCTTGGAGATTTATCGCTCTCAGGGGCCTCATCGCTGGCAAGCCAGCTCCCACAGGGTTTTGTGTTGACCACAGGATTGATGGCCGACGCGATCCCTGTGGGAGCTGGCTTGCCAGCGATGAGGCCCTAAAAATCAACGAGGCTCGTGCAGGGTCAAGCCATTGGCCGGCAACGGCAGCGCCGTCTTGTACCTCACCTGCTTCAAGGCAAAGCTCGACCTGATATTCGCCACCCCCGGCAGCCGGGTCAGGTAATCGAGAAACCGCTCCAGCGCCTGGATGCTCGGCAGCAACACCCGCAGCAGATAGTCCGGGTCCCCGGTCATCAGGTAGCACTCCATTACCTCGGGTCGCTCGGCGATTTCCTCCTCGAAGCGGTGCAGCGACTGCTCCACCTGCTTCTCCAGGCTGACATGGATGAACACGTTGACATCCAGCCCCAGCACCTCCGGCGCCAGCAAGGTCACCTGCTGGCGAATCACCCCCGACTCCTCCAGGGCCTTGACCCGGTTGAAACAGGGCGTCGGCGACAGGTTCACCGAGCGCGCCAGCTCGGCGTTGGTTATCCGCGCATTTTCCTGAAGGCTGTTGAGAATGCCGATGTCGGTACGATCCAGTTTCCGCATGAGATAAATCTTCCTGCCTATTGTTCTTTTGCAGAATATTTATCCGCGCGCCCGAACAAAGGCAATCAACATCAGAAAAATATTCTTCCGGGGCCGGAATATCATTAAGACAAGACTGACTTCCTGGTCACAAGCCGGGTCTCAGTAGCTACCGCTTCAAAGCTCAACAAAAACACAAGACAGAGCGAGCGTAAAAAGCATGAACGAGTACGCCCCCCTGCGTTTGCATGTGCCCGAGCCCACCGGCCGGCCAGGCTGCCAGACCGATTTCTCCTACCTGCGTCTGAACGACGCCGGTCAGGTGCGTAAACCCGCCATCGACGTCGAACCTGCCGATACCTCGGACCTGGCCTACAGCCTGATCCGCGTTCTCGATGCCGAAGGCAACGCCATGGGCCCCTGGGCCGAAGACATTGACCCGCAAATCCTGCGCCAGGGCATGCGGGCCATGATGAAGACCCGCCAGTTCGACAGCCGCATGGTGGTCGCCCAGCGCCAGAAGAAGATGTCCTTCTATATGCAGAGCCTGGGCGAGGAAGCCATCGGTAGCGCCCAGGCCCTGGCTCTGAACCGCACCGACATGTGCTTCCCGACCTACCGCCAGCAGAGCATCCTGATGGCCCGGGAAGTGTCCCTCACCGAGATGATCTGCCAGTTGCTGTCCAACGAGCGCGATCCGCTCAAGGGCCGCCAGCTGCCGATCATGTACTCGGTGCGCGAAGCCGGCTTCTTCACCATCAGCGGCAACCTCGCCACCCAGTTCGTCCAGGCCGTCGGCTGGGCCATGGCCTCGGCGATCAAGGGCGATACCAAAATCGCCTCGGCCTGGATCGGCGACGGCGCCACCGCCGAATCCGACTTCCACACCGCCCTGACCTTCGCTCACGTTTACCGCGCCCCGGTGATCCTCAACGTGGTCAACAACCAGTGGGCGATCTCCACCTTCCAGGCCATCGCCGGCGGTGAAGCGACCACCTTCGCCGGGCGTGGCGTAGGCTGCGGCATCGCCTCGCTGCGGGTCGACGGCAACGACTTCGTCGCGGTCTACGCCGCCTCGCGCTGGGCCGCCGAACGCGCCCGCCGCGGCTTCGGCCCGACCCTGATCGAGTGGGTTACCTACCGTGCCGGCCCGCACTCCACCTCCGATGATCCATCCAAGTACCGCCCGGCCGACGACTGGATCCACTTCCCCCTCGGCGACCCGATCGTGCGCCTGAAGCAGCACCTGATCGCCAACGGCCATTGGTCCGAGGAAGAACACCAGCAGGTCAGCGCCGAACTGGACGCGGAAATCATCGCCGCGCAGAAGGACGCCGAGCAGTACGGCACCCTCGCCGGCGGACAGATGCCGAGCCCGGCCTCGATGTTCGAGGACGTCTACAAGGAGATGCCGGAGCACCTGCGCCGGCAGCGCCAGGAACTGGGGATCTGACATGAACGATCACAACACCTCCATCCAAGTGGAAAACGCCATGTCGACCACCAACATGACCATGATCCAGGCCCTGCGCTCGGCGATGGACATCATGCTCGAGCGCGACGACAACGTGGTCATCTACGGCCAGGACGTCGGCTACTTCGGCGGCGTGTTCCGCTGCACCGAGGGCCTGCAGAACAAGTACGGCAAATCCCGGGTATTCGATGCGCCGATCTCGGAAAGCGGCATCGTCGGCACTGCCGTGGGCATGGGCGCCTACGGCCTGCGCCCGGTGGTGGAAATCCAGTTCGCCGACTACTTCTACCCGGCCTCCGACCAGATCGTTTCCGAGATGGCCCGCCTGCGCTACCGTTCGGCCGGCGAATTCGTCGCCCCGCTGACCCTGCGCATGCCCTGCGGTGGCGGCATCTATGGCGGCCAGACCCACAGCCAAAGCCCGGAGGCGATGTTCACCCAGGTCTGCGGCCTGCGCACGGTGATGCCGTCCAACCCCTACGACGCCAAGGGCCTGCTGATTGCCTCGATCGAGAACGACGACCCGGTGATCTTCCTCGAACCCAAGCGCCTGTATAACGGCCCGTTCGACGGCCACCACGACCGCCCGGTAACCCCCTGGTCGAAACACCCGGCCAGCGCCGTGCCGGACGGCTACTACACGGTGCCGCTGGACAAGGCGGCGATCACCCGCCCGGGCAACGACGTCACGGTGCTGACCTATGGCACCACGGTCTATGTGTCCCAGGTTGCCGCCGAGGAAACCGGTGTCGACGCCGAGGTCATCGACCTGCGCAGCCTGTGGCCGCTGGACCTGGAGACCATCGTCGAATCGGTGAAGAAGACCGGCCGCTGCGTGGTCGTGCATGAAGCCACGCGCACCTGCGGCTTTGGCGCCGAACTGGTGGCGCTGGTCCAGGAACATTGCTTCCACCACCTGGAAGCGCCCATCGAGCGCGTCACCGGCTGGGACACCCCCTACCCGCATGCGCAGGAGTGGGCGTACTTCCCTGGCCCTTCGCGGGTCGGTGCGGCATTGAAACGGGTCATGGAGGTCTGAATGGGCACGCACGTCATCAAGATGCCGGACATTGGCGAAGGCATCGCGCAGGTTGAACTGGTGGAATGGTTCGTCAAGGTCGGCGACACCATTACCGAGGACCAGGTGGTGGCCGATGTCATGACCGACAAGGCCACGGTGGAAATCCCTTCGCCGGTGTCCGGCAAGGTGCTCGCCCTGGGCGGCCAGCCCGGCGAGGTCATGGCGGTGGGCAGCGAGCTGATCCGTATCGAAGTGGAAGGCGCTGGCAACCATCAGGAAAGTGCCAGTAAACCGGCCCCGGTGGTTGCAGCAGCACCCGACCCGAAACCGGCACCGGTCGAAGTACCGGCGGCCAAACCACAAGTCGCTGCCGCGCCTGTCGAAAGCGCGCCGATCGTACCCCGTGGCGCCAATGAAAAACCCCTCGCCTCCCCCGCCGTGCGCAAGCGCGCCTGGGATGCCGGGATCGAACTGCGTTACGTCCACGGCAGCGGCCCGGCCGGGCGCATTCTCCATGAGGACCTCGACGCCTTCCTGACCCAGCCGACCCGCAGCAGCCACGGTGCGCCGAGCGGCTATGCCAAGCGCGAGGACAGCGAACAGATCCCGGTGATCGGCCTGCGCCGCAAGATCGCCCAGCGCATGCAGGACGCCAAGCGGCGCGTCGCCCACTTCAGCTACGTGGAAGAGATCGACGTCACCGCCCTGGAAGAGCTGCGCCAGCACCTCAACGGCAAGTTCGGCGACAGCCGCGGCAAGCTCACGCTCCTGCCGTTCCTGGTTCGCGCCCTGGTCGTGGCCCTGCGCGACTTCCCGCAGATCAACGCCACCTACGACGACGAAGCCCAGGTCATCACCCGCCACGGCGCGGTGCACGTGGGCATCGCAACCCAGGGCGACAACGGCCTGATGGTGCCGGTGGTACGCCATGCCGAAGCCGCCAGCCTGTGGGCCAACGCCAGCGAGATCGCGCGCCTGGCCCATGGCGCGCGCAACAACAAGGCCAGCCGCGAGGAACTCAGCGGTTCGACCATTACCCTGACCAGCCTCGGCGCCCTCGGCGGCATCGTCAGCACACCGGTGGTCAACACCCCTGAAGTGGCGATCGTCGGAGTCAACCGCATGGTCGAACGGCCGATGGTGATCAACGGCCAGATCGTCATCCGCAAGATGATGAACCTCTCCAGCTCCTTCGATCACCGGGTGGTCGACGGCATGGACGCCGCACAATTCATCCAGGCCGTGCGCGGCCTGCTCGAACAACCCGCCAGCCTGTTCGTGGAGTGAGCATGCAGACTCTGGACACTACCCTCCTCATCATCGGTGGCGGCCCCGGCGGCTACATCGCCGCGATCCGCGCCGGGCAACTGGGCATTCCGACCATTCTGGTGGAAGGCCAGGCCCTCGGTGGCACCTGCCTGAATGTCGGCTGCATCCCGTCGAAGGCGCTGATCCATGTCGCCGAGCAGTTCCACCAGACCGAGCAGCACAGCCGGAAATCCAGCCTCGGCATCAAGGTTGCCGCGCCGAGCCTGGATATCGGCCAGAGCGTGGCCTGGAAGGACGGCATCGTCGACCGCCTGACCACAGGCGTGGCCGCCCTGCTGAAGAAAAACGACGTCAAGGTGATCCATGGCTGGGCCAGGGTCATCGACGGCAAGCTGGTGGAAATCGACGGCCAGGACCTGCGGATTCGCTGCGAGCACCTGTTGCTTGCCACCGGTTCCAGCAGCGTGGAACTGCCGATGCTGCCGCTGGGTGGCGCGGTGGTTTCCTCCACCGAAGCGCTGTCGCCCAAGGCGCTGCCCAAGCGCCTGACCGTGGTCGGTGGCGGCTATATCGGCCTGGAGCTGGGCATCGTCTATCGCAAGCTCGGCGTTGAGGTCAGCGTGGTGGAAGCCCGGGATCGCATCCTGCCGACCTACGACGCCGAACTGACCCAGCCGGTGGCCGAGTCGCTGAAGAAACTCGGGGTGCAGCTGTACCTCGGGCACAGTGTGGAAGGCTTCGATGCAGCGGAAAAACGCCTGAAGGTGCGCAAGCCGGATGGCGAGGAACTGGCGCTGGAGACGGACCAGGTGCTGGTTGCGGTTGGCCGTCGTCCGCGGACCAAGGGTTTTAATCTCGAAGCCCTGGAATTGAAGATGAACGGTGCCGCGATTGCCATCGACGAGCGTTGCCAGACCAGCATGCGCAATGTCTGGGCTATCGGTGACGTGGCGGGCGAGCCGATGCTGGCGCACCGGGCCATGGCCCAGGGCGAGATGGTTGCCGAGCTGATCGCCGGCAAACAGCGGGCGTTCACGCCGGCGGCCATTGCGGCGGTGTGCTTTACCGATCCTGAGGTTGTGGTGGCAGGCAAGACCCCTGAAACTGCCAAGGAAGAAGGCCTCGATTGCCTGGTCGCGCAGTTCCCCTTCGCCGCCAATGGCCGGGCCATGACCCTGGAATCGAAGAGCGGTTTCGTGCGGGTGGTGGCGCGGCGGGACAATCACTTGATCGTCGGCTGGCAGGCGGTCGGGGTGGGGGTTTCGGAGCTGTCCACGGCGTTTGCCCAGTCACTGGAGATGGGCGCGCGACTGGAGGATGTGGCGGGGACCATTCATGCCCATCCGACCTTGGGTGAGGCGGTGCAGGAAGCGGCACTGAGAGCACTGGGCCACGCCCTGCATATCTAGAACCGAAAGCACGACGCTGCACCCTGTGGGAGCTGGCTTGCCAGCGATTGCGATGGTGAATTCACCAAAGTCATCGCTGGCAAGCCAGCTCCCACAGGGTCCGCGCTCTCCATCAGAAACCAAGAAGGCCGCTCAGTGAGCGGCCTTCTTGTGTTTCAGCAGTCCATTCAGACGCGGAAATAACCCACGGTCGAATCGAACGGCAGACGCTTCAGCTCGATCTTGTTCAGATCCAGCACATCACGCAGTGCTGCGGTCTCACCTGGGAAGTTGCGGTAGGCAACTTCGTCCAGGACCACGATGGCACCCTTCGGCATGTACGGCAGGAAGGTTTCCAGCGCCACCTTGGTCGACGAGTACAGGTCGGTGTCGAGGATCAGCATCGCCACCACCAGGTCCGGACGGGTCTTGACGAAGGCCGGGACGGTTTCGAGGATGTCGCCCTTGACGATCTCGCAACGCGGGATGCGGTTGACGGGACGGATCAGGTCGTTGGCGTCGATCATGTCCTGGATCAGGGTCTCGTCGGTGTCGGAGAACATCTTCTCGTTGATGTCCGCCGGGTCTTCCTTCTCGTCGATGCTGGCAAAGCCCTGGAAGGTGTCGAAACCGATGATCGAGCGGTTGATCGCATACGGCTCGAGAATCATCGACAGCTGCATGTAGAGCATCAACGAGTTGCCCTTGTACACGCCGCATTCAACGATGGCGCCCGGTACGTCCTGGACCATCTTGAACAGTTCGATCCGCGACAGCGCCGCGGTCACGGCGATGCGGTTGGCGAAGACGAAGGGGGCGTCGGCCACGTATTGGGCATCGACACGGCTCAGCACGCTGGCACGCTTTTCGTTGTACTCGACCTCGGCAGCGGTCAGACGACGCTTGGTCATGGATTAACTCCCTGGAATTGCGAAAAGTCGCTGGCATGGAAAAGGTCTTTGAAGCCGGCTTCCACGTCGAAACAGCCGTTGTCGACATTGGGCGCGCCGCGCTTCTGAATCAGGTCCTGCAGGTGGATCAGGCGGAAGTCCACGCTGAAACGGATACGGTCGGTGCGGTTGGCCACGGTGCCGTGCAGGTGCGAACCGGAGAAGGTCAGGATCTCGCCGCTGTTGCCGGCCACGCGGATTTCCGAGGAGTCGTCGACCTCTTCCAGCGGCACCGGGTGGATGCGGGTTTCCTGGGTGATGTTGTCCTTGGCCTTGATGCGCTGGTTGGTGATCCAGTCGGTCAGGCTCCAGCTATGGGACGAGTTCTCCACCGGCCGGGTGAAGTAGGCCGGGTTGATCATCATGGTCTGGTCGGGCTCGATGGTGTAGATCGGCATCCAGGTGTTGATCTGGCAATCGACGTTGCCGTACCAGGTGTCGCGGTGCGGCTTGTAGGCGTAGCTGACGCCGGCGTGCAGGTAGTCGTAGTTGGGCACGACACGGATGCGCGGCACGTCGAACAGGTAGTCGTCCGGGTTGGCGCCGATTTCCAGCACGTAGTCGCGGATCAGCGCCTTGGCCTGCGGGCCGTTGGTGAACTGGCGCTTGAGCCGGGTGACGTGCTCGACGAAGGTTTCCACCGGCATCTGCTTGTGCAGCGACAGGTGGTCGGTCTCGCCGTCGAAGGCGTCGGTGATGCTGTGCCGAGCCAGGGCGCAGAGCTCGTGGGCGCTGCGCAGGTTGGTATCGAGGAAGATATCGCCCGCATAGACCTGCTCGCGGAATGCCGGCTTCTTCTGCAACTGGTTGATGTAGAGATTCATTGGTGCCTCTTCCTCATAAAGACTGATGCCCGCCGGGCGGGCCATGAATTGAAGTGGACGCAAGGCGACGCCCCCCTGCCCCTCGGCAGGCAACTCCAACCGCATGGGCTACCGGGTCATGAGCCCGGTTCTAGTGATCTTGTGATCGGCATCAGGCGGGCAAACTTTAATACCGCCGGGAAGGTTACAAGGCTTGCCGCGGGCGGCAAGGGGTTTCCGCCCGGAGGCAAGGCGACACACCGCTTCGTTGCTGGAAGCCCCGTAACACGGGACCTGGATCAAGCTGGCACAGCTATTGCCCTGTATCCCGGAGCATTGTCGCCCCACTCAAGGAGGTTGATCCCGTGAGCATCATCAATGGTCATGGCTGGCAGAACGCCGCCATCCAGCAACATCGCACCCTGCCCGCCGTTTCCGGCGTGGACGGGCAAGCCTATCAGGCCGAGACCGCGACGGCCTCGTCGGTTGCCACCGTTGCCAGCGCGGCAGCGGCGAGCAGTGCGTCCGGCTCCACCTACCAGGATGCCAAGGATGCGCAGGACGAGGCGTTCGCCAAGCTCAAGGTGGCGTTGCAGAACACTGACGGCAGCAGCGTCAGCGAGTCGGACGAGGGCACCTCGACCACCCGCAGCGCGGCCCAGGAATTCCGTGACTACATGGCGTTGTCCCCGGAAGAGAAGATCCGCCTGAAGATGCTCAACGAGCTGGGGCTGACCGAGGAAGACTACGAGGCGTTGCCGCCGGAGAAGAAGGACGCGATCGACAAGCAGATCGCCCAGCGCCTGAAGGACGAGAGCGAGGTCAAGTCCATGGCCAGCCTGCAGCCACAGATGCAGGTGGCGATGGCGGCACAGGGCCTGATCAAGCCGGTGAGCGAGGTCGAGGCGGCGGATCCGGCGCAGGTGCGCAAGGACCGGGAGGACCGGGAAGATCCGTTTAAAGTCTGAGATTTTGGGGCCGCGTTGCGGCCCTTCGCGGGCAAGCCACGCTCCTACGGGAAAACGCGTAATCCTGTAGGAGCGTGGCTTGCCCGCGAAGGGCTGCAAAGCAGCCCCAAACCAGGCGACTCAGGCCTGTCAGGCAATCGGAATCATCGGATCCGCCGCCGCCAATGCCACCGCCCTGTCAGCCACCGGCGGATAGATCCACTGGGTATTGATCTGCCGCTTCAGCGCCTTGCCCTCTTCGCGCACCAGCTTCACCTGGCGATCCCAGCCCTCGGTGAACACCGCGCCCCAGCCGCCCAGATCGAGGCAGGTCACATACTTGGGCTGGCGATACACCACCGGCTCCACCCCGATCAACCGCGCCGCCGCATTGTTGCCGGCATGCCGCCCCAGCGGAATCGCGTGCTGGCAGGTCATCAGCGCATGGTTGCCGAGATCGTCGGTCGCGGCATAGGCGGTGTCCCCTGCCGCGAACACCGCGTCCTGACCGATCACCCGCAGATGTTCGTCCACATGCAGGCGCCCCATACGGTCGCGCTCGCCGGGAACCTGCGCAGTCAGCGCACTGGCCTGCACACCGGTGGTCCAGATCACCGTACTGGCCTCGATTCGCTGGCCATCCGACAAGGTCACGCCCTCGGCATCCACCACTTCCACCGAAGCGTTCAGGCGCCACTCCACGCCCAGTTCCGCACTCGCCTCGGCAATCGAGTGGGCGATCTCCTCACCCTGCGAAGCGCCAATGGCCTGGCCGCGATCGACGACGATCACCCGCACCTCGGCAGCGTCACCCAGCACCTCGCGCAGACGAGCCGGCATCTCGGTCGCCGTCTCGATTCCGGTGAAACCACCACCAGCCACCACCACGGTATTACGTGCCGCCGAGTATGGGCGCTGGGCAAGGGATTTCAGGTGCTGCTCAAGACGCACCGCCTCCTCGATCCGGTCAACATCGAAGGCATGCTCGACCGAGCGCGCCAGCCCGCTGCCGGTGGCCAGCACCAACTGGTCATAGTGCGCGACCGCGGCATTGCCCTGCCCATCCACATACTCGACACGCTTGCCGGATACATCGATGTGCTGCGCGGCGCCCTGGATAAAGCGTACGCCGGTCACGGCGAACAACTCGCCCAGCGGCGCCATCAGGCTGGCTGCATCCGGCTCATAAAAGCGCGGACGGATACGCAGTTCGGCCTGGGGCGCCAGGACGCTGACCATGACGTCCGAACGGCCATGCATCTCCAGCAGGCGGGTGGCGCTCAGGGCGCTCCACAGACCGCCGAAACCGGCGCCAAGAACAAGAATGTGCTGCTTCATCGTGCTGCTCCGCATCAGTGAGGTTCGACTCAATAACTACGACTGTATTAGTCGCAGTTAATAAAATCAAGCCACCATTGGTCGGCGAGCGGCTTTGCCTGATCCCTGATGAAGCGCTAACATTGGCGACCAGTTCAGTCGGAGATAGGCAGATGTCGTTGTACAGCGCGGGGGTCGAATACGGCATTCATTGCCTGATATTCCTGGTGGGGGACGGCGGTGAAAGCCGTGACGCCAGCGTGCGCGACCTGGCCGAATTGCAGGGTGTGCCCCAGGATTACCTGGCGAAGATCTTCACCAAGCTGGCCAAGGCGAAACTGGTCGCGGCCACCGAGGGCGTGCGCGGCGGTTTTCGCCTGGCGCGGCCGGCGGATGAAATCACCCTGCTGGATATCGTCACGGCCATCGACGGGCAGAAGCTGATCTTCGACTGCCGCGAGATTCGTGGGCGTTGTGCGCTGTTCGAAGGCGAGCCACCGGGCTGGGCCATCGAAGGGCCGTGTGCCGTGCATGCGGCGATGATCACTGCGCAGAAGCGCATGGAAGAGGCGCTGGCCCAGCAGACCGTGCTGGACCTGGCGCGAAGGGTCGGGCGCAAGGCGCCGGCGGGGTTCGGGGCGCAGGTGGATGACTGGATGGGGGGACGGCGGGAAAAGAAGGCGGCTGGAGACATTCCCCTCACTGAAGTCTGATCAAGAATCCAAAGAGCGACCGAGGACCCTGTGGGAGCTGGCTTGCCAGCGATTGCAATAGTGAATTCACCATAGCTATCGCTGGCAAGCCAGCTCCCACAGGGTCCTCGGTCGCTCTTTCGGTATCTACAGGAGGCTGAAGAGTTTGATTGCAGCCAAGTGCACCGGATAGAACCACCATCCCCAGCGCCCCACCGGCAGCACCCGGCCAGGCCATTCCCGGCGTAACAGTTCCAGCCCGATGAACACCGCCATGAACGCAGTCCCCGCCACCATCACCGACACCGGCGCCAGCGGATGCTGGAACAACCAGCTATTGGTGAAATTCCCCGCCATCGCCAGAAACCCCGCCAGCCAGGCAAAACGCCCGTCCTTCAAAGCCACCAGCAACGCCGCCGGCAGCAACACGCCGGGCAAACCGTACATCAGCCATCCACTCCCCAAGGTCGCCGTGATTGCTGCCAACAGCGCCATGGCCGCCGTGGCGCGGGTACGCAAATGCACACCCCAGGCGACCAGTAGCCCGAGGCCCAGCGTCGGCATCACGTTCAACGTCAGCGATCCATTATCGAGCCAGCGATAAGGCACTTCGGACAGCAGGGAAAACCCGACGAACCACCCAAGATACCGCCACCTGACCACCGCCGAACGCGCCACATTGGCCGCCAGCGCCAGGCAGAACCACGGAAACGCCAGGCGCCCGCTGACAAACAACCAGTCCTGGGCCGGCCACAGAAACCTCAGGTGATCGCCGATCATGGTGACGATCGCCAGCCACTTGAGCAGATCGAGGGACGCCGAGCGGGCCATCAGCGCGAGCGGAACGCGGCGGGTGTCACCCCGACGACTTTCTTGAACGCCCGGGCCATATGGCTCTGGTCGAAGAAGCCGCAGGCCACCGCCGCCTCGGCCAGATCCATACCGGTGCGCAACAGCGCCTGCACCCGCGCCACGCGCTTCTGGATCTGGTAGCTGTGCGGCGCCACCCCGACCTCGCGCTTGAACACCCGGATCAGGTAGAGCGGGTCCATCCCCGCCTCCAGGCCGAGGGTTTCCAGGGACAGGTTATGCTCCGCCTCGCTGTCCAGGCGGCTGCGGATACGCCGTACCGCATCACGCTCCGGGCGAGCGGAGCGGGCCAGCTCATGCCCATGCTGTTCGAACAACCCGGCAAGCATCTCCACCAGCAGCGTCTCGCGCTCCAGCGGCAAGCGCGACTCGGCAATGGCTTGATGGGTCAGCAACAGGCGCCGGGCGAACCGCGGATCATCGGTCATCGGCTGGCGAAACAGATGCACATGCTGACTGCCGTAGCGCCCTTGCAGCACCAGGTCGTTCAGCCAGCACGGATCGACGTAGAGCATGCGATAGACCCAACCGGCATTGTCCACTGGCACGCCATCATGGATTTCCCCCGGGCTGAGGGTCACCACCGTGCCAGCGCCGCCGAAGTGATGAGCGCCCCGGTAATAGAGCTTCTCGACCCCCTGGGTGATCACCCCGAAGGCATAGCGGTCGTGGCTGTGCCGGCCGAAATGCTGCTGGCTGTAGCGCGCGCTGAGCAGTTCGCAGCCACCTTCGGGGATGCGCAGGAACTGCGAGAAGTCCTTCTCTTGTGGCGTCATGGGTTGTCCAGTTTCGTCCAATCGTTGTGCCGACGGGCTTGATAGGTTCTGTGTTCCTACGCAAACCTGCAAGCGATGCAACGACATGCACACTCGAAAAGCCCTGCTCGAACTTACCCTGGGTGGCCTGATGCTCAGCCTCTCGGCACTGGCCGTGGCCTTTGCCGATATCGGCGCAGGCGGTGCCGGTTTCTACCGGATGCTGTTCGCCTCGGTCCTGTTCTACCTCAGCCTGAAATGGCGGCGGATCCCGGTGCGCCTGCCGTCGGCGGCTGCGGTGCGCCTCACCGCGCTGGCCGGCCTGTTCCTGGCCATCGACCTGATTCTCTGGCACCACAGCATCTACATCGTCGGCCCCGGTATCGGCTCGATCCTGACCAACTGCCAGGTGTTCTTCATGACGTTGCTCGGCCTGTGGCTGCTCAAGGAAAAACCGTCGCTGAATTTCAGCCTGGCCATCGGCCTGGCGTTCTTCGGTCTGTACCTGCTGCTGGCGCCGGAAATGAGCAGCGAAGTCGGCGTGCGCGGCGTGCTGTTCGGGATTGCCTCGGGGCTGGCCTATGCGGTCTGTGTCTACTACCTCAAGGCCGCCAGCCAGTTGCCCTGTGGCGGCGGCGACAAGCTCGCGCAGATGCTCAACCTGAGCCTGTGGGCCGGGCTGGTGATGCTCGGCTATGCGCTGCTGCGTGGGGAAAGCCTGGCCATCGGCGACGGGAAAACCCTGCTGATGCTGGTGATCTACGGGGTGATGGTGCAGTTCGTCGGCTGGCTGCTGGTCAATCGCTCGATCGGGCAGATCAGCCTGGGGCTGGCGGGGTTGATCCTGCTGCTGGAGCCGGTGATTACCTATTTCGTCGATGTGACGTTCCTGGGCAAATCGAGCTCGGCAGTGCAGATCGGCGGGGCGTTGCTGACGGTGGTGGCGGTGTATATCGGGTCGTTGCGGCCGCCTGAAAAGGTATGTGTCACGCAGTGACCTTACTGGCCTCATCGCTGGCAAGCCAGCTCCCACAGGTTCGGCAGCGACGCGGACACTGTGGGAGCTGGCTTGCCAGCGATGAGGCCATCAGCAACAACACATCAGCTAGAAGCGGTACTCCACTCCAGCCCCCGCATACCACGACCGCCCCGGCGCCGCCTCGTAATAACGGCCATTGCCGTCACCCACGATCACCGACCCCACATACTGCCGGTCCAGCAGGTTATCCAGGCGCACCATCTCATACACCGTGAAGCGCTCGAGCTGCTGCTCCATCCGCGCCCGCCAGTTGAACACCGCATAACCCGGCGCGGCGTGCTGCTGGTTGCTGTCCTCGACATACACCTCGCTGCGGTACTGCCCTTCCAGCGCCGTGCTCAGCCCGGCCACCGGTTTCCATACCAGTTCGCCGAACAGGCTGGTTTTCGGCACGCCCGGCAGGCGGTTGCCCTTGTCGATCTGGCCGACCTTGTCCCGGTAGCTCGCCTCCAGCCGGGTGTAGGCCAGGTTCAGCTCCCACTGTTCGGCCAACTGATGCTGCAACCCGACTTCCAGGCCACGACGCAGAGTCTTGCCGGCGTTGTAGTAGCTGGTGCGCCCGGCGTTGGAGCCAGCCACCACGATCTCGTCCTCGGTATGGATCTCGAACACCGCCACGTTCAAGCGGCTGCGCTCGTCGAGCCGGGCTTTCAGGCCGACCTCGTATTGCGTGCTGGTGGCCGGTTTCAAGCCGAAGTTGAAGCTCTCGCTGCCCCCCGGTGCATAGGCCATCTCCGCCTGGGTCGGGGTTTCGAAGGCCTTGCCGGCACTGACATAGCCATGCAGGTCCGGGGTGAAGGCGTACATGGCCGAGAAGCTCGGCGTGGTCCGCGAGTACGTTTTCGAACCGCTGGAATCGCCGTTGGACAGGTAGTGATCATCCACTTCCATTTCCATGCTGCTGCGACGCAGGCCGGCATCGAAGGTCCAGCGTTCCAGTTCCCAATGGGCCTGGATATAGGGATCGAGACTGGTGGCAGTGTCGATCTCGTCGCGGCGCAGTTCACCCTTCACGCCGAGCACGCTGCCGCTGTAGTTCTGGTACCCACGGCGGTCGTCACGGCTCTGGTCGTAGTCGGCACCGACCGTCACGGTCAAGGCACCCGGCGCCGCGCTGATCGGCTGGATCCAGCGCAAGGTACCGCCATGGAACTCACGGTCGAAATCCACCACGCCGCCACCGCGTTCGTTGGCCGGATTAGGGACGTTGTTGCCGATGGTCCTGGGAATCGACAGGTACTGGATCACGCTGCGCTGCCCGGCATAGGCATTGAACTGCAAGGTCGCCTCGCCGAAATCACGCTCGTAGTTCAGGCCGACCTGCTGGTGATGGATGCTCTTGCGCGTGTTGTATTCCTCGGCCCGCGAACTGACCGAGCGCGGGTCGTGCTGGTAGGCATCCCAGCTCTGCCCCAGCGGGTCCTGGGTGCCGTTCTGCTCAAGCGTATTGAAGATCAGCGCCATCCGGCTGTCGTCATCCGGCCGGAAATGCACCTTGGCGAACGTCTGGTCACGCCGCGCCGAACTGTGGTCGCGATAACCGTCGGTGTCCATGCGCGAGGCATCCAGCACGAAGCCGGCCTGGTCATTGCCGCCCTGGCTGTACAGGTGGTTCTTGAGGAAGCCGTCGCTGCCGAACAACGTGCTCGCGCCAATGGTTGCCGGGCCGCTGCCGTCCTTGCTGAACATCTGGATCACCCCGCCGGCATTGCTGCCGTACAGGGCCGAAGCCGGGCCGCGCAGCACTTCGATGCGCTCGGCCACGTCCAGATTCAGCGAAGCCGCCTGCCCCTGGCCGTCCGGGGTGCTGGCGGGAATGCCGTCGCTGAGCACCTTGATCCCGCGAATGCCGAACGCCGCGCGGGCGCCGTAGCCACGGGTGGACACCTGCAGGTCCTGGGCATAGTTCTGGCGGTTCTGCACCACCACGCCGGGTACGCGGCCCAGGGCTTCGGAGAGGTTGACCCCGGCCTGGCCATCGCTGATCTGCTCACGGCTGACGATATCCAGGGAGGCCGGGACATCGAAGGTCGAGGACGGGACGTAGGTGCCAGTGACGGCCAAGGGTTCAAGGGTAATGCCCGGCTCGTCGGCCATGACCGCCGTGGTGCCGGCAAGGCAAACAAAACAAAGGGACGCCGGGGTGCCGAAGGACAGGAAACGGCTGCGGCGGAGGAACGGAACAAACATAGGAAGTCTAAAAAACCTGGCAAAGCCCACGCGAATCGGTGGCCTGTGAAAACGACTGCGGGTCGACGCTGACGCTTGGGATTGTCTAAGATCGCAACTTTATCGTTTCAGCGTATTTCAGTCGAGGAGTCCCATGTCCATTCAGGAAGCACCGCCGCCACTCGCCGCATCCAAAAGCACCGTCGCGAAAATGGAGGCGGCCATGGCGTTGGGCAGCTTCGCCATCGGTACCGGCGAGTTCGCCATCATGGGCCTGATGCCGGATATCGCCAGCAACCTGCACCTCAGCGAGCCCGAGGTGGGTCATGCCATCAGCGCCTATGCCCTGGGCGTGGTGGTGGGTGCGCCGGCCCTGGCGATCCTCGGTGCCAAGTTGCTGCGCAAACATATGCTGCTGGTGCTGATGGCCCTGTACGCCCTCGGCAACCTGGCCACCGCCTTCGCCCCCTCCTTCGCCAGCCTGGTGGGCTTCCGCTTTATCAGCGGCCTGCCCCATGGCGCCTATTTCGGCATCGCCGCCGTGGTGGCGTCGAGCATGGTGCCGAGCAACCAGCGCGCCGGCGCGGTGGCCCGGGTGATGATGGGCCTGACCCTGGCGATGCTGCTGGGCAACCCCATCGCCACCTGGCTCGGGCAGTTCTTCGGCTGGCGCTCGGCCTTCGTGCTGGTGGGCGCGATTGCCCTGTGCACCATCGCCCTGGTCTGGCGCTTCGTGCCGCAACCCAAGGACGAGCCGCGCAGCGATCCGCGCAAGGAACTCCAGGCTTTCCGCCTGCCCCAAGTGTGGATGGCCCTGGGTATCGCGGCCATCGGCTTTGCCGGGATGTTCTGCGTGTTCAGCTACCTGGCGCCGACCATGCTCGAAGTGACCAGGGTTTCACCGCAGTGGATTCCCTTTGGCCTGGCGGCCTTCGGCGTGGGCGGGATCATCGGCAATATCGCCGGCGGCAAGCTGTTCGACCGCCTGCAGTTCCGCGCCGTGGGGCTGGTGCTGGTGTGGTCGGTCGCGGTGCTGCTGTTCTTCACCTTCGCGGCCCAGGCGCTGTGGTCGATCCTGCTGGGCATCGGCCTGGTCGGCACCATGATCGCCCTCGCCGCGCCATTGCAGATTCGCCTGATGGATATCGCCCATGAAGCGCCGAGCCTGGCCGCGGCGTCGAACCATGCCGCGTTCAACCTGGCCAATGCCCTCGGGCCGTGGCTGGGCGGCATGGCGATCACCGCCGGGCTGGGCTGGACCAGCACCGGGTATATCGGTGCGGCGACAGCGCTGGCGGGGTTGGGGATTTTCCTTATCGCGCGGCGGATGAAGGACGGGCATTAACGCCTGGCGATACGGTTGCGTTCGTGGTGGATGCAACCGTCGTAGTAGGTCTTCTTCACCGACGCCGGTGGCAGGCGACTGCGGCTGGCGTAGGTCTGCTCGGTGATGCCGCGGGCCATCTTCGGCATCCAGCGTTCCGGGTACTTGCTCGTCTTGAGGTTCTCCCGGGCCCGCCACAGGGTGGTCCCGGAGAGTTTCGAATGCTGCGCCGAGCGGGCCACTTCCGATCCCCAGCGGCACATCTCGACCTGTTTCCTGTTCAAGCCCTTGGCCTGGGCCGACGTCATCACTGTCATCAGCACCAGCGCTGCCACACCTGCATATCCGAATCGCATCTGGAAAAAGGTCCCACTGTCCAAGAAGCGAAAAATGCTATGCGAAAACAAAGGGTTGAAAGGGCCATCAGTTTGGATTCTTGTTTAGGGGCTGATGGCCTCATCGCCGGCAACGCCGGCTCCCACAGGTTATGTGAAGGCCACGGGTGCCCTCAGGACTTGAACCGCCCTACCAACTGATGCAGCTCCTGCGACAGCTCCGACAACCGTCCCGAATCCTCCCGCGCCGAGCCGGCAAGCTGCTCCACCACCCGCGCCTCGTCGTAGATCTGCTGGATATGCCGGTTGATCTCCTCGGCGACGCTGTGCTGCTCCTCAGCGGCCGCAGAGATCTGCAGGTTCTGGTCGCGGATTTCATTCACCGACAGCTGGATGCCCTCGAAGCTGTCCCGCGCGCTTTCGATGGACGACACGCTGGCCCGGGACAGGTCCAGGCAGCTTTCCATCTTCTCCGAGACTTCCTGGGTCTTGCTGCCCAGGCTGTTGAGCAACTGGTCGATTTCCCCGGTGGAGTCCGAGGTGCGCTTGGCCAGCGCGCGCACCTCGTCCGCGACCACGGCGAAACCACGGCCCTGGTCACCGGCCCGCGCCGCCTCGATGGCCGCGTTGAGCGCCAGCAGGTTGGTCTGCTCGGCAATCCCGCGGATGGTGCCGAGGATCTGGTTGATGCTGCGGCTGCCGGCTTCCAGTTCGAGCATGGCCTGGGACGACTCGACCAGGCGGCTGCCCAGGCGATTGACGTTCTCGGTGGTCTGCTCGATCTGCTGCTTGCCCTCGGCGACACGGCGATGACCGCTCTCCGCCGAATCGGCAGCACTGCTGCAGGAACGCGCCACTTCGTTGGCCGTGGCGACCATCTCGTTGAACGCCGTGGACACCAGCTCCACCGCTTCACGCTGACGACCGGCCGCTTCGTTCATATTGCCGGCCATCTCGCTGTTGGCCCGCGAGGCGTCATGCAGGTTGGTCGACGCCGCGCCGATACGCTGGATCAACTGGCGAATGGCGGCGAGGAATTTGTTGAACCAGCCCGCCAGCTCGGCGGTTTCATCCTTGCCCTGGACGTGCAGGTCCTGGCGCAGGTCGCCCTCGCCTTCGGCGATCGACTGCAGGCCGCTGCTGACCTGGCCGATGGGCTTGACGATAACCCGCGAGAACGCCGCCGCGATCACCGCGAACAGCAGGCCCAGGACGATGACGATGCCGGCGGTGAGCCAGGTCATGCGCGTGGCCGTGGCCATCACTTCCTTCTGCTCGATCAGGCCGACGAAGCGCCAGCCCAGGCCAGGGGACGTCCAGACATTGGCCATGTAGCGGGTGCCATCGATTTCCACCTCGGTCGAGCCCTGGGTGGTCGCGGCCAGCTTGGCATAGGGCTCGCCCAGGTCCTTGAGCGGCTTGAAGCTGTGGGCGCTGTCCCGCGGGTCGACGAGGACGATGTCGTTCTCGATCAGCATCACATAGCCGCTGTCGCCCAGCTTGATGCTCTTGACCAGTTCGGTGAGGTTCTTCAGCGACACGCTGACCACGAACACGCCCTTGGCCTTGCCGGCGTCGTCGAGCATGGCGCGGGCGGTGCCGACCAGGGCCACGTCGTCCTTGTCGTAGTAGTAGGCGGTGGTGCGCACGGTCTTGCCCGGGCTGGCCATGGCCGCCTTGTACCAGGGGCGGGTGCGCGGGTCGTAGTTGGCCAGCTTCGGATCGTCTGGCCACTTGGCGTAGCTGCCGTCTTCCAGGCCGATGGAGAGGATCGCCGCCGCCGGGTGGGTTTCACCGTACTGGGCGAACTGGGCGATGACCTGCTTGGCCGACTCCGGCAGCGGCTGCTGGGCAGCGTCGGGGCCTTCGTAATGTTTCAGGCTGGTTACAGCGGTGTATACAGGATCCTTGGCCATCTGATCGACGTTCTGCAAGGTGCCGTCGAAGAACTGGCGCATATTGCCGTCGATCTGGCGAATTTCGCGGGTGCTGCTGTCGAGGAACTGGCTGACCGCGTCAGTCCTGGTATTGCTCACGGAGATGATGCCGACCAGGCTGACCGGGAGGATGGCGACAGATATGAAGGCAAGGGCGAGCTTGGTTTTTATTTTCATACGGGGTCACGATCCGGGACGAAGTTGATTCATTGGTCAAGTAATGGCTACTTGCCATCTATTGGTTTTCGGCAGGATCGTAACGAATCTTTAGGGATAGTTTTGTGTACAAGTTATCAATCTAGTGAATCCACAGGTTGAGTTGCTCGTCGCGGTGGATGACCAGGGCCTGGAGGGCCTGTCCCAGGCAGGGGCCGAGCAGGCAGTTGCCGTCGGCGGGATCGAACAGCGCGCCGTGGGCGAAGCAGACGATGTGCTGGCCGTCGCCGGACATGAAGCGGTCCTTGCGGTATTGCATGGCGACGTCGAGGTGGGGGCAGAGGTTGCGGTAGGCCTTGATCTGGCCTTTCCATTTCAAGGCCAGGACGGTATCGCGGCCTTGCTGCCAGGGGTCGAAGCCAAGGGCCTGGCCTTCTTGCAGGTGGTGTTCGTGGCATAACAGAACAGGAACGTTCGACACGCTTGTTTTACTCCACATGATTCATGGCTTTGCACGAACCTGTGGGAGCTGGCTTGCCAGCGATTGCTGCCGGGAATTCACCATAGCTATCGCTGGCAAGCCAGCTCCCACAGGGTAGGCGTCGTGCTCTTGATCTCAGATCGGCTCGGCCGTACGCGCCAGCATCGCCTTGGTCAGCCCGATCCGGTCGAACCCGGCATCCCGGGCCATCTCCCGCTCCCCGGCCATGATCGAGTTCTCGGCGATGTACTTGCAGCGATCGAAGCGGCGCATCATGAAGCGCTGCAAGCGCGTGCGCAGGTCACCCTCGCCGAACAGTTCCTCGCTCAGCACCAGCGCATCCTCGATGGCCATCCCCGCGCCCTGCCCAAGGTGCGGCGTGGTGGCATGGGCCGCATCGCCGATCAGGATCACCCGCCCCTTGAACCACGGATCATCGACGAACAGTACCTCCATCGGCTTGTAGACCACCTGGCTGTCGTCGGTGATCTGCTCGCGCAGTTCGCCCACCAGCCCGCCGATCCCGGCGATGCGGTCGCGCATGGTGGCGGCCAGCTGGTCCTTCTCGAACCAGGGATTGTTCGGCTCGTGGGAGGTGGAGAACATGTACATCAGGTCGTCCGCCAGCGGCACCAGTCCGGCATTGCCTTCGGCGCCGGTGTAGCTGGCCAGGTGGTCGATGGACGGGTGCCGCGGGAAGTTGTAGCGCCACACCGCCTGCCCGGTGAAGCGCGGGGTGTAGGTGTCGCCATAGAGCAGGCCACGAATCTTCGAGTACACGCCGTCGGCACCGACCATCAGGTCGTAGCGGCCGCTGGAGCCGTCGGTGAAGCTGACGTTGAGGTCGAGGGGGAATTCTTCATAGGACTCGACACTCACCCCGAGGCGCACCCGGGTGCCGAGCTCGATGGCGGTATCGCTGAGCACCTGGTGCAGGGCCAGCCGCGAGATGCCGACGTTGGCCGGGTACTGCGGGCCCGCCAAGCGCTGCCCGGGGATGCGCGCCAGGGCCTTGCCCTGCAGGTCGTAGATGCCCACGTCCTCGAAGGCGTAGGCGGCATCGAGGTAGCGGTCGAGCACGCCTAGGCGGGCCATTTCCCGGACCACGTTGCTCTGCTGGATGATGCCGACGCCGTACACCGTCCACTCCGACTTGATCTCCACCAGGTCGACTGCCACCCCCTGGCGGCGCAGCGCGATCGCCGCGCACAGGCCGCCGATGCCGCCGCCCACGATCAGTACTCTGTTGATATCGCTCATGCGTGATTCCCTTGTTCTTGTTGTGTGGATCAGCCCTCCGGCGGGAGGCTGGAAGCACAGGCTAGGAACCGGGGAAGAATTTGACTAATCGTTACTGGGGATGCAGGGTATCGCGAAAATAAATACAACAACGAGATGCCTGCCATGCGCTTCAAACACCTGGATCTGAACCTCCTGGTGGCGCTGGATGTCCTGCTCGAAGAGCAGAACATCACCCGAGCCGCCGAACGTCTGCACATGACTCAATCGGCCACCAGCGGGGTACTCGGGCGGTTGCGTACATACTTCGAGGACGACCTGCTGGTCCAGGTCGGACGCAAGATGATGCTCACGCCGCTGGCCCGCGACCTGGAGATCCCGGTGCGCGAAGTGCTGCTGAAGATCCAGACCTCGATCACCGCCAAACCGGTGCAGGACATTGCCGAAAGCAAGCGGCATTTCCGCATCATGGCCTCCGACTACCTGATCAGCGTGCTGTTCGCCGAAGTGATCCGCGAGGTCAACCAGCAGGCGCCGCTGATGACCTTCGAACTCATCAGCCCTGGCGAGACGGCCCGGGAAATGCTGATGCGCGGCGAGGTCGACCTGATGATCGCGCCGGACCACTACATCGTGAAGGAACATCCGTCGCAGTTGCTGTTCGAAGAACAGCACGTCTGCGTGGTGTGCCAGGACAACCAGGCAGTGGGCGAGCGCCTGACCCTGGAGCAGTACCTGGAGCTGGGGCATGTCTCGGTGGTGTTCGGGCGCAACCGCACGCCGGGGATAGAGGAATGGTTCATGAGCGAGTATGGCTGCAAGCGCCGTCTCGAAGTGATCACCCATGACTTCAACACCCTGCCGCAACTGGTGATCGGCACCCAGCGCGTGGCCACGGTGCATGGCCGCCTGGCCCGGCTGTATGCGCGCAACCTGCCGCTGCGCATCGTCCCGCCGCCGGTGAATCTGCCGGCGATGCAGGAATACATGAGCTGGCACCGCAGCCTGGACCGGGATCCGGTACTGGCGTGGTTGCGGGGGAAATTGCTGGAGATGGCGAGTAGGCCGGCTGCGCCGTTGGCGGCTTGAGACACTCCTGAGAGCAACTCTGCCCCTGTGGGAGCTGGCTTGCCAGCGATTGCTTCAGTGAATTCACCATAGCTATCGCTGGCAAGCCAGCTCCCACAGGGTTTGCGTCAGCCCCTCAAATCAGCGCTCGGCGCGAAATACACCCAGCGCCTCCCCAAGCCCCGCACTAAGCCGCTGCAACCCCTCACTCGCCGCCTCCAGCCGCGCACACTCCGCCGCATTCTGCTCCACCACCCGCTCCACTTCCCCCGCCGCGCCATCCACCCGCCAGGCGAGATCCTGCTGGGTCCGCGCCGCCTCGGCGATATGCCCGGCAGCACTCTCCACCTCGACAATGCTCGCCGTGATCGCCGCCAACACCGCACTGGCCCGCGCCGTCAGTTCTACCCCTTCCCCCGTCAGGCGCTGGCTGTCATCCAGGCTCGCCGCCGCCGCCCGCGTCACTTCACCGAGTCGCTGGATCATCCCGTCGATCTCCCCGGTAGACGCCCGGGTCCGGCTCGCCAAACCGCGCACCTCGTCCGCCACCACGGCGAACCCACGCCCATGCTCACCGGCCCGCGCCGCCTCGATCGCCGCATTCAACGCCAGCAGATTGGTCTGCTCGGCCACCGCACTGATCACATCCAGCACGCCGGTAATGGCTTCGCTCTGGCTTTGCAGCAGTTGCATGGCCGCAGTCCCCGCCCCCATCTCCCCGGACAACCGCTGAAGACTCTGGCTCGCCTCGCGCACCAGCCGATCGCCCTCATGAATCAACGAACTGGCCTGCCCGAGGCTGGCCTGGCTGGCATCGACCCGCTGATTGACCTGCACCGTGGCCTGGGTCATCAACTGCATGGCCTGCATCACCTCGCCGGTCTGCCGCCGCTGCGCCCGCACGCCCTGCCCTGTGCGCTCGACCATCCCGGCCAGGGTGTCAGCCGCGACATCCAGCTGGTCGGCATCCCCTCCAATGCGCCCGACCAGATCCCGCAGCGCCTGCAGCATCACCCCGATCGCCTCGTTCAGTTGCCCCAGCTCATCACTGCGTCCCAGCCGTGGCAGATGCCCGTGCAGATCCCCGGCAGCAACCTGCTGCGCCAGCGCCAGCATCTGCCGGACCGGCACGGCAATGGAGCGACGAATCAGCACGCAGGCTGTGACGCTCGACAGCAAGGCCAGCCCGAGCATCAGGGCCAATTGCAGGTCCAGGTGCCGACGCTGCGCCTCCCAGGCCAGGGCCGCACGCTCGCGCTCGCCATCGAGGACGGCGATCACCTGCTGCGCCGTATTGTTCATCGCCGCCTGCTGGACCAAGGCCTGCTCGCCGCTGTCGCTGTAACGCAGGAAGGCCTGGCGATACTCCTCCAGCGCCGCCGTGGCCTCATCCAGAGCATGACGACGTTCGCCTTCCAACCGGCCGGCAAGGCTGCTTAATGCGCTGCCCAGTTCATTGACCCGGTTGATCCAGTCATCGCGGTAGCGCTGCTGCGGATCGAGGGTGAAATACAGCTCGCTGTCACGCAGGTTGGTCAGGCGCTCACGCAGCGCGGCGGCATCTTCCAGCAGTTGCATGGCCGCCGCGTCGGGTGACTGGTCCTGCTCCAGCCCGGCATTGATGTCATCCAGTTGATCAAGGAACACCCCAGCAAACCGCTGCCCGGCACCCTGCGCCAGTTCCTGCATGCGCAGCCGGGCATCCTGGGCCTGAAGACGGGCCCTGGCATAGGCCGTGAAGCCCTGCAGATACTCCGTGCCAAGCCTGGCGAAGTCCCCGTCGACCGACTCGTCGCGCAGCTTCTGCAAGGCCATGCTCACCTGCCCGGCGGACTCGTCAGTGACCAGCAAGGCGAATGCCTTCTCCGCCTGCCGCGCCTCGGCCAGGTGATTCTGCAAACGCTCCAGTCCGCGCAAACGCTCGCTGTTGGCCTGGCTCACCTGCAACGCATACCAGGCCGCCAGCCCCATGCCGAGGGTGCAGACCAGCACCAGGGCAAAGCCCAGCGACAGCTTGCCGCCCACGCTGAGGCGACCGAACGGGCCGGTGGACTGAATGGTTTCGAACACGCTGGAAACGGACAAGGGCACCCTCCTCGGAAAGCCGCGCGTCGTGCGCGGCCGCCCATCCTGCCCGCCTCCTTCACCACCCCACCAATCGCATCTGGCGATGCGACGCATCGGCCCGCGCCATGTATCGCGTGCCCGGATAGCTGGCATCCGAACAAGCGATTTGTCCGATTCACAAGGCCCGTGCGAGCGTGCAACAGCTGCCCGAAGGGTGGCCGTCGCCCCATGCCTGTGCAGTTGCCGGCGATGTGCATAACAAGAAGGAAACCAACCATGTTCCGTTACTTCCCGAGCAACTACGTGTGGAACCTCTCGGTCAACCTGGCCATCGAGATGGGCGCGCGCATCGGCGAGATCGTCGAGATGTGCGAGCCGTTGCAAGAGGCCGCCAGGCAGCCTGATGCCGAAGGCACCCGGGCCTTCCGCGAGACCTGGGCGAAGATGGCCGACAAGCTGAGCGAGATGGCCGGCGAGGATGAAGCCCTGGGCCGGCTGCTGTCGGCCGGCGAAAAATATAACCGTGCGGCCACCTACTACCTGACCTGCGAACGCCTCCAGGCCCATGGCGCTCCCGGCCGCCTGGCCCTGTACCAGCGCTTCCTCGACACCTTCGCCCGCGGCGTCGCGCTGTCGAAGGAGAACTGCGAGCGGGTCGAGATCCCCTACGAGGGCAAGGTCATCTCCGGCCTGTATGTGCGCGCCGAAGGTGTCAGCGGCCCGGCGCCGATCCTGGTCCAGCTCAACGGCCTGGACTCCACCAAGGAAATGAAATACCGCGTCGGCCTGCCCGCGTGGCTGGCCAAGCGCGGCATCGCCTCGCTGCTGATCGACCAGCCCGGCACCGGCGAAGCCCTGCGCCTGCATGACCTCAAGGCACGCTACGACGCCGAGCACTGGGCCAGCCGGGTGGTCGACTGGCTGCAGGACCGGGCGGACATCGATCCCCAGCGCATCGGCTGCGAAGGCGTATCCCTCGGCGGCTACTACTGCCCCCGGGCGGTGGCTTTCGAACCGCGCTTCGCCTGCGGCGTGGTGTGGGGCGCCAACCATGACTGGCGCGATGTGCAGAAGCGTCGCCTGGAGCGCGAAGGCAGCTTCCCGGTGCCGCATTACTGGGAGCACGTGCGCTGGGTCTGGGGTGGCAAGGACATCGAGGAGTTCATGCAGATCGCCGAGAACGTCCACCTCGATGGCGTCGTCGAGAAGATCCGCGTGCCCTTCCTGGTCACCCATGGCGAGCAGGACTCGCAGATCCCGCTCAAATGGGCGCACCGCACCTACGAGCAACTGGTCAACAGCCCCAAGCGCGAACTGAAGATCTTCACTTCCCGCGAAGGTGGCGTGCAGCACTCCAGCTTCGACAACTCCATCAATGCGGGCCAGTACATCGCCGACTGGGTCGCCGAAACCCTCGGCGGCCGCACCGCCTGACTTCTGGACACGATCATGAACATCATCGGACCCGATTACCTGGTCTTCGGCGTGGACAACGTCGCCGACTGCGTGCAGTACATGACCGACTACGGTCTCAAGCCTTGTGATATCGATGACAGCGGCGGCTGGCTGGAAGCCCTTGACGGCACCGGCGTGCTGATCCGCCCACGCCACGACCCGCGCCTGCCGCCGGCCATGGAAACCGCCACCACACTGCGCGAAACCGTATACGGCGTCGCCGACGAAGCCACCCTGCAGGCCATCGAGGCCGAGCTGGGCAAGGACCGCGAAGTGCGTCGTGGCGAGGATGGCGTGCTGCGCTGCGTGGACGACATGGGCTTCGCCCTGGGCTTTCGCATCACCCAGCGGCGCACCCTCGACCTCCCCGGCGAAGCCAGCCATGCGCCGGGTGCGCAGGCGGCACGACCGGTCAATGCGCTGGGCGCCAGCAATGACATGCCGGCGCTGCCGCGCAGCCTGTCCCATGTGGTGTATTTCGTGCCGGATCCGGACCGGGCCGAGGCGTTCTATACGCGCCTGGGCTTCGTCTGTACCGACCGTTTTGCCGAGACCGGGCCATTCCTGCGTCCGGGCGGCACCCTGGACCACCACACCCTGTTCCTGATCCAGACCCCGCCGTTCATGAAGGGCATCGAGCACTTCACCTTCCACATGGGCGGGCCGACCGAAGTGCTGGTGGCCGGGACGCGCTTCGTCGAGAAAGGTTATGAATCGTTCTGGGGGCCTGGGCGGCATCAACTGGGATCGAACTGGTTCTGGTACTTCAACAGCCCCATGGGCTGCCATGTGGAATACGACGCGGACATGGACCTGCATGATGAGCAATGGACCGCGCGGGTAGCGGCGCCGGGGGCGGATAACTCGCAGTATTTCCTGTTCCACTATCAGGAGAAATGGTTCCCGGGAGGGCCGCCGGCCAAGCATTGAGGGAATGCAGAAGGGGGTGTCATTGACACCCCTTTTTTTGCTTTGTTGCTGATGGCCTCATCGCTGGCAAGCCAGCTCCCACAGGGATCGCGTGGACAACACTGACCCTGTGGGAGCTGGCTTGCCAGCGATTGGGCCATCAAAAGCAACATCCATTTTCAGTCCTTCTGCGGTGGCACAACCACCCCAACCTCCTTCGCATACACCTGCCACTGCCGCTTCAACCGCTCGAACACCTCCGGCTCCCGCGCCGCCAGGTCCTCCACTTCGCCCCGGTCCCGCGCCACATCGAACAACTGCCAGCGCGTCGCCTGCGGTGCCTGCCCCGGCATCGCCCAGGGCCGCAGCCCCAGCAGCTTCAGATTGCCCTCGCGGTAATACAGGCTGCCAAACAACTCCCCGGCCAACGGCCGCTCCACCGCACCCTTGCCCTCCAGCATCGGCAGCATCGAACGCCCGGTGATCGGATGCTTGCCCTGCCCCTGCGGAAGCGCCAATCCGGCAATCTCCAGGAAGGTCGGCGCCAGATCATCCACCCGTGCCACCCCGCGCTCCACACCCTGACGCGCCAGCGCACGGGGCATATGCACGATCGCCGGCACACTGATCCCGCCCTCCGCCGTGCTGCCCTTGAACAGCCGCAACGGCGCCGCACTCACCTCGGCCCAGCGCAAGCCATAGTCGATCTGCGAGCCTCGACGCCCAAGGTTCTCCAGGCTGTTATCGGTATTCGCCCCCGCCGGATAGAACTGCTCGTGCCGCTCCCCTGCCGCGCCATTGTCGGACATGAACACCACCAGGGTGTTGTCGTACTGCCCGGTGCTTTTCAGGTAGTCCAGCAAGCGCCCGATGTTGTAGTCGAGGTTGCCGACCATGGCCGCATAGATCTCCATCTTGCGCGACTCGACCCGCCGCTGCTCCGGGCTCAACTGCTCCCAGCCCGGCAGGTCCGCCGCCACCGGCAGACGCTGGGCGGCGACGAAGTCCTCGGGCAGCAGGCCCTTCTCGCGCTGACGCTCGATCCGTGCCTGGCGGACCTTGTCGTAACCCTGGTCATACAGCCCGCGGAACTTCTCCAGCCAGGCTTCCGGCGCCTGCAGCGGCCAGTGCGGCGAGGTGTAGGCGGCGTAGGCGAAGAACGGTTTGCCGCTGTCCTGGCCCTTGCGCAGGTAGTCGATCAGCTTGTCGGTGTAGAAGTCCGACGAGTAGAAATTCTCCGGCAACTCCACCGGCTGGCCGTTCTCGCGGTAGGTGATGCGCTCGATCTTCGCCGTGGGTTGCGCAGGCGGCTTGAAATGCACGCCACCGCCTTCGAGGAGGGTGAAGGACTGCTCGAAACCACGCCGGTCAGGGCCCTGGTCAGACCCCAGGCCAAGGTGCCATTTGCCGACCATGCTGGTGCGATAGCCGCCCTCGCGCAGCAGCTCGGCAATCGAATGGGACTGCGGGTTGAGATAGCCCTCGTAGCCCGGCTTGCCGCGCTGGAACGGCTGGATCGCCTCTTCCATGGTGCCCAGCCCGGCCAGGTGGTTGTCGGTGCCGGACATCAGCATCGCCCGGGTCGGCGAGCAGGTCGGCGCGGCGTACATATGGGTCAGTTGCAGGCCATGGGCAGCCAGCTCGTCGAGGTTGGGCGTGGCGATTTCACCGCCAAAGGAACCCAGGTCGGAGTAGCCGAGGTCATCGGCGAGGATCAGCAGGATATTCGGCCGCTCGGCAGCCACGGCAGCGCCGGACACCAGACAGGCCAGCGCAGTCAGCAGGAAGGGAAAACGCACGGGGAACCTCGCTGTTCCTATTCTTCGAAGATCGCCACGGCACGGACGAAGCCGGCGGACGCATGCCTGATCTTGTACGGGAAGCAGGACACCAGGAAACCACTGGCCGGCAGGCTGTCGAGATTGGCCAGCTTTTCCATCTGCCCGTAGCCGATATCCCGCCCGGCCTTGTGCCCTTCCCAGATGATCGAGGCATCGCCGCTTTCGGCGAAACGCTGGCGGGTGAAGCTGAACGGCGCATCCCAGCTCCAGGCATCGGTGCCCACCACCCGCACGCCGCGATCGAGCAGGTACAGGGTGGCCTCGCGGCCCATGCCGACGCCGGCATCCAGGTAGCCCGGCTGGCCGAACAGGCTGCCGGCGCGGGTGTTGACCAGGACGATATCCAGCGGCTGCAGGTCGTGCCCGATGCGCTGCAACTCGGCCTCGACCTCGGCGGCGCGGACCACGTGGCCATCCGGCAGATGACGGAAGTCCAGCTTCACCCCCGGTTGCAGGCACCATTCCAGCGGCAGCTCGTCGATGCCGAAGGCCGGCTTGCCGCCATCGGTAGTCGAGGCGTAGTGCCAGGGCGCGTCCATATGGGTGCCGCTGTGGGTGGTGATGGACAGGCGCTCGGCAGCCCAGGACTCCTGCCCGGGCATCTGCTCGATGGCCAGTCCGGGGAACATCGCGGCCATCTCCGGCCAGCCCTGCTGGTGGTCCATGTAGTCGATCTTCGGCAGCAACGGTGGCGGATCGGTGTAAGGGTTGTTGTCCAGGGTTACCGACAGATCGACCAGGCGGCGCGTGGGTCTTGCAGTCATTGGGTTTCCTCTCAGGCAGGTGTCGCGAGCGCCCGCGCAGGGCGGACGCGATGAGTAAGGTCGAGGGCATTGCGCACCAGGGCGCGCGCCGTGCCGTCATGGCGAAAGCCGCGGACCCGGGCCAGCGGCGTGCGCAATGGCGGTAAGCGCCCGAACAGGGCTTCCAGTGCCGCGTCCGGCTGGTAGTCGATCAGGGCCCGGCGCTCTTCGCCGAACACCTCCGCCAGGGCATCCACCACGGCGGCGATGGACAGCTGCAGCACCGGCAGTTGCCAGACCCGGCATGGCGCATCAACGGGCAGATCGAATTCGGCGGCATGCAGCAGGTTGTCGACGCAGCAGGCGGCGGACATCCACCAGGCGGTGGCCTGGGGCGAGACCGGACAGGTGTAGGGCTGACCCGCCGCGAAGCGTTGCAGCAGGTCGCTCATGAATGCCGAACGCAGCCCGGCGCCATCTCCCGGCCGGGCGACGATGCCGGGCAGGCGCAAGGCGCGGCCATCCACCTCGCCACGCCGGGCCAGGTCGCCCAGCTGCTGCTCGATCATCAGCTTGTGCGCACCATAGGACAGCGCCGGGCGCGGGCGCTGGTGCTCGTCCATGCGCAGCGGCAGGTCGCCGCCGTAGACCGCGACACTGCTGGCATACACCAGCACCGGCGGGCGCTGGGCGTTACGCAGCAACTCAAGCAACTGCAGGCTGGCGAGCAGGTTCACCTGGCGGCCCAGGGCGTAGTTTTCCTCGGCCGCGCCGCCGGCGATGCTGACCAGATGAAAGACCACATCCACCCCGTCGGCCAGCCCCCGGCGCAGCAGCGCCGGGTCGGTGATGCTGCCGGTGAGATGGCGCAGACGCGGGTCTTCGGGAAAGCCATCGAGACGCTGGTCGAGCAGGATCAGCGCCTCGATCCGCCGCCCGCGCAGGTGCCCGAACGCCAGCAAGCGCTGGACCAGCTGACGGCCCAGGAACCCGGCCGCCCCGGTGACCATCACGCGCATGATTCACCTGCCCGGACCACCTGCTGGTCGATGGCGCCGAACAGCGGCGAGCCGTCCCGGCCACGGGCCTCCATGCGTACCCGCTCGCCGAACTGCATGAAGGCGGTACGGGGCGAACCGTGCTCGATCATTTCCACGGCGCGGCGTTCGGCAATGCAGGCCGAGCCGACGCTGCGGTCGGCATTGGACACCGTACCCGAACCGATCACCGTGCCCGCCGCCAGACGCCGGGTCAGGGCCGCATGGGCGATCAGTTGATGGAAGCCAAAGTGCATGGCACCGCCATGGGGATGGCCGAACCACTCGCCATTGCGCTCCACGTTCAGCGGCAGGTGCACCCGCCCCTCGCGCCAGTCCTCGCCCAGCTCGTCCGGGGTCACCGCGACCGGGGCGAAGCTGGACGACGACTTGGCCTGGATAAAGCCAAAGCCGGTCTTCATTTCCCGGGGCGCCAGGGCGCGCAGGCTGACGTCATTGAGTTGCAGGACCAGCCGCACATGCCCGAGCGCCTGTTCGGCGGTGCAGCCCATGGGCACCTCGTCCAGCAGCACGGCGAACTCGCCTTCGAAATCGATGCCGTGGGCTTCGCTGGGCAGCGGGATGTCCTGGCACGGACCGAGGAAGTCGTCACCCGCGCCCTGATACATCAAAGGCGTGTCCTCGACACCTTCGATGGGGTCGAGGCGGAAGGCGCGCTGCATCAGCTCGCCATGGCTGAGGAAGCAGGAACCGTCCAGCCATTGCCAGGCGCGCGGCAACGGTGCCATGACCTGCTGCGGATCGAAGTCGAAGGCGTCGTCGAGCGCGTTGCCGTTCAAGGCCGCGTAACGCACCTGCAAGCGCGGTTCAACCTCCACCCAGTTATCGATGGCCACCTGCAGGGTGGCGGCGATATCGCCGGCTTCCACCGCCCGGCGCAGATCCCGGGACACCAGCAGCAGACGCCCGTCGCGGCTGCCATCGGCCAAGGTCGCGAGCTTCATGCCAGCACCTCCTGCAACTGCTCGGCATAGCGCCCGTCAAGGAGGATGAAGACCATCCGCGCCATCGCCTCGGTGCGATTGCTCCAGGCATGGTTGGTGCCACGCTGGACCACGATATCGCCGCGCTTGAGGTGTACATCTTCATCGTCCAGCACCAGCCAGACCTCGCCCTCGGTGACGATGCCGTAGTCGAGGGTTTCGGTGCGGTGCATCAGCTTGTGCCGAGATTCGCCGGTGCCGGTGCCGGCATGGGACTCGCCGATCTCGGCGAACGCCGCCGCAGCGGCCGCGTCGCTGACCTGGTTCTGCACGCTGTCCGGCGGGATATCCACTACGCGGATCAGGCTGCCGAGAGCCGACGGGCTCAACACCAGCGGCCTGAGGGTCGGGTCGCTGCCGTTGTCGATCAGCGCCGGGCTGGCATCGCTGCTCCACACCTCATGGAACACCGTGCCGGGCACGGCCTTGAGTTCGAGGCTGGTGGGCACGGCGCCGACCAGGGCCGCCAGGGCCTTGCCGGCAGCGCTATGGCCGGTGACGACGCGCTTGAAGGGGGGAAGTGCTTGCATGGGGACTCCGCTATCAGATCTTGTTCGGGGACGAAGGCAGGGCCGGCATCGGGCTGATGCGCGGCAAGGCGAGGCAGGCCAAGGCCAGCAACAGTTGCCCTAAGGCGATCAGGGCCAGGGCACCGGGCAGCGCCTGCGGGTTGCCGGACGTCAGCGCCAGCACCACCAGCGGGCTGGCGAACTCCCCGGCGAACAGCGCCGCCGTGAATCCGCCCGTAGCCCGGCCACGCTGGGCCGCACCGGCACGGGACATGACCCAGGTGATCAGGGTTGGCAGCATCAAGCCGATGCCCAGGCCATTGAGGGCCACGGCCGGGGTCAGCCACAGTGCATCCGGTGCCAGCGCCATCAGCCCGCCACCGAGACCCGCCGTGATAAAGGCCAGCCCCAGCAGGTACTGCCGGGCCAGGCCATGCAGCAGGCGGAAGCTCAAGGCACCGAGCATCACGCCGAGCTGGTTGGCGCCCATGACCATGCCGATCTGCTGCGGTGAATCGACGTGCAGCAGGCCGAGCAGGAAGCCCGCCTGCACCGGCACGACAAACAGGCTGACGCCCGCCAGCAGGCTGAACAGGTACAGCGGCAGCAGGGCCCGCCAGGGGAAGCCGGCGCTGTCGTTTTCGACCTGCACCTCGCCCGCCTGGCGCTCCCACAGCAGCCATGCCATCAACGGCAGGAACAGCAGGCCGACGCCGTAGAGCATGTACGGCGTGCGCCAGTCGTCCTGCCCGAGCGCCCCGCCCACCGAGATGAACAGTGCCGCCGACAACGAGGTGCAGACCATCTGCAAGGCGAACAGCCGCTCACGCCGGGCGCCCTGGTAGTAGTCGCCGATCAGGGTGGTGCAGCAGGTCATGATCCCCGCCTCCGCCAGGCCGAGCCCGGCACGGCTGGCGACGATCGCCGGCAGCGATTCCAGCCACAGCGGCAACAGGCCGAACAGGCTGTAGAGCAGCATCGAGCCAAGCAGCAGCGGCTTGCGCCCGAGGCGGTCGGCGATCATTCCGGCGAAGGGCGCGAGCACGGCGATCACCAGTGCGGGAATGGTCAGGCTGACCGGGACCAGCACCGCAACCAGCGGATCATCGCCGAAGTGCGCCTGCATTCGTGGCAACACCGGCGCCAGCAGCACCGCGCCAAGAACCGGCAGGCAACTGCCGAGCAGCAGCAACAGGGATTGCGGCAAACCCGCCTGGGCTTCACGACGCATGGGAGATCTCCTGGCGTACGGACGATTCGCTGTGCAGGGGCGCCGGACGCACCGGCAGGAGGAAGCGCGCCAACGCCGGCAGCAGCACCAGCGCGCCGACCATGTTCCAGACGAACATGAAGGCCAGCAGCACGCCCATATCGGCCTGGAACTTGATGGGCGAGAACATCCAGGTGCCGACGCCGATGGCCAGGGTCACGCCGGTCAGCATCACCACCTTGCCGGTGGACACCAGGGCCCGGTAATAGGCCTCGGACAGGCTCGCGCCCTGGCGCAGGTGGGCGAGCAGGATGCTCATCACGTACAGCGCGTAGTCGACGCCGATGCCCACGCCCAGGGCGATCACCGGCAGGGTGGCAACCTTGACCCCGATGCCCAGCCAGACCATCAGCGCCTCGCAGAGGATCGAGGTGAGCATCAGCGGGATCACCGCGCAGACCGTGGCGCGCCAGGAACGGAAGGTCAGCAGGCAGAGGAGGATCACCGCGCCGTAGACCCAGAACAGCATCTCGCGGTTGGCCTCGCGCACGACGATATTGGTCGCCGCCTCGATCCCGGCATTGCCGGCGGCCAGCAGGAACTTCACCTCGGCGGTGTCATTGGCCGCGGCGAAGCCCTCGACGTGCTGCACCAGGCGGGTCAGGGTCTCGGCCTTGTGGTCGGTGAGGTAGACGTACAGCGTCAGCAGGTTGCAGGACTCGTTGTACAAGCCGCGCGGGGCACTGGCGGTGATCATGTTGAGCATCGCCTGGTTGTTCTGCAGCTCGTACCACTTGGGGTTGCCCTCCGACAGGCCGACCAGCATGCGCCGGTTGAGCAGGGCCAGGGAGTTGGTCGAATCCACCCCCGGCAGGCTGCGCAGTTGCCAGTCCAGTTCGTCGACCTTGCGCAGCACGTCGTAGCGCGCGCAGGCCCCGGCCGGGGTCTGCACCATGATCGCGAACAGGTCGCTGCTGGCACCGTAGGCCTGGGTCATGAAGGCGTCGTCGCGGTTGTAGCGCGAGTCGGCGCGCAGTTCCGGGGCGCCGGCATCGAGGTCGCCGATGGCCAGGTGCAGGCTGACCAGGAAGCCCAGCACCGCCAGCACCAGGCTGACGCCGATGCACGCCCGCGCCCAGGGCTTGCGGGTGAACAGGTCGAGCAAGCGCCAGAACGGATGGCGGGCCTTGCCACGCTCCTCCGCCCGCTCGCTGCGCAGGCTGATCTCGGCGGCCTTCGGGCTGACGCCGAAGTAGGAGAGCAGCACCGGCAGCAGGATCAGGTTGGTGAAGATCAGCACCGCCACGCCGATGCTGGCGATGATCGCCAGGTCCTGGATCACCTTGATCTGGATGATCATCAGCACGGCGAAGCCCACCGCGTCGCAGAGCAAGGCGGTCAGCCCGGCGAGGAACAGGCGGCGGAAGGTGAAGCGTGCGGCGACGACGCGGTGCATGCCGCGACCGATGTCCTGCATGATCCCGTTCATCTTCTGCGCGCCGTGGCTCATGCCGATGGCGAAGACCAGGAACGGCACCAGCACCGAGTAGGGGTCGAGCTGGAAGCCGAGCAAGGGCAGCAAGCCCAGTTGCCAGACCACCGCCACCAGCGAGCAGATCACCACCAGCAGGGTGCTGCGCACGCAGCGGGTGTAGGCATAGAGCACTGCCGTGGTGATCAGGATGGCTACGGCGAAGAACAGCAGGATCTGTTGCAGGCCCTCGATCAGGTCACCGACCTTCTTGGCGAAGCCGGTGATATGGATGTCGATGCCGTCGCTGGCGAACTCGGCGCGCAGGGCTTCCAGTTGCCCGGCCAGCACGGTGTAGTCCAGCGCCTTGCCGTCCGGGGTGCGGGCCAGCAGCGGCACCTGGATGATGCTGGAGCGCTGGTCGAAGGCGACAAGCTGGCCGATCTCGTTGGACAGCTGAACATTGCGCCGCAGTTCGGCGAGGGACTCGGGGCTGCCGTTGTAGTCGTCGGGAATCACCGGGCCGCCGTCGAGGCCGTCCTCGGTCACCGAGACCCAGCGGGTCGCCGGGGTCCACAGCGACTTCATGTAGGCGCGGTCGACGCCGGGCAGCAGGTAGATGCGTTCGCTGAGCTTCTGCAGGGTGCCCAGGTAGGCCGCGTCGTAGATTTCGCCTTTGCTATTGGCAACGGCGATGCGCAGGGTGTTGCCCAGGCCGGACAGCTCCTTCTGCCGCTCCAGGTAGTTGGCGATATAGGGATGCCCGGTGGGGATCATCTTCTCGAAGCTGGCATTGAGTTCCAGGCGCGTGGACTGCCAGCCCAGCACCAGGGTAGTCAGCAGGCATAGCAGCAGGACCCAGTGCCGGTGGTTGAACAGGGCCCGCTCGGTCAGCGAACCGGAACGCGGGTCGAACCCGTCCGGGCTGCCGGGCTCGGGGTGACGGCTAGCGCAATTCATGGGGATCACTCCGAAGCGGAAACGGTGGGCTGGACGACGCGGGACAGCCCGGTGAAGCCGGCAACCACCAGGCTGCCGTCGGCGGCCTGGACCACGGCGGCGACCGGCTTGCGCTGCGGCGCGAAGGCCGGGGCCAGGCCGTCGGGCGTGCTGGTGAACAGGCCGCCGGACTGGTTGCTCAGCAACACCCGGCCATCGCCGAGGGTGATGGCATCGCTGAAGGACACCGGGGCCAGGGTCGGCAGGGCCTGCGCCTCTTGCGCGCCTTCGGCCAGGACGAAGGCATTGCCCTTGAGCCCGCCGATCAGCAGCGCGCCATCGGCACGGGTGGCGAGGGTGAACAGGCTGCCGTGATAGGGGCTGGGCAACTGCTGGAAGTCTTCGCCGTTGTCGGAACGGGCCAGGTAGCCCTGCTCGCCGGCCAGTACCCAGGCCTCGCCTTGGCGGGCCACGGCGTACAGGTGCAGGCCCTCCGGGTTGTCGATGCGGCCCATCAGCGAATGCCAGCTGGCGCCGCCATCGTCGCTGTGCAGGGCCAGGCCATAGGCGCCCACCACCAGCACGTTGCGCGCATCGCTGGCGGCGACGGCGAGGAAGGGTTTGTCGGCGGCTTCGCCAGCAATCCGCTCGGCGGTGTCCAGGCGAGTGGCGGCAGTGTCGTCGTCCGGCATTTGCTGTGCAGCGCGGCGAGCCTCTTCCAGCTCCACCTGGGCGGCGCGTTCGCCGTCCAGTTGCAGGCTCCAGTGCTCGCCGCCATCGCGGGTCGCCAGGACCACCCCGGAATGCCCGGTCACCCAGCCGTTCTGTGCATCAGCGAAGGCCACGGCGGTCAGGCCTACCGAGACCGGCACCGCGACCTGGCGCCAGCGCTGGCCGTTGTCGTCGGACAGCAGGATCAGCCCGCGTTCGCCCACCGCCACCAGCCGTTCGCCGGCCCGGGCCAGGGCGGTGTACACCGCGCGTTGCGGATTGACGACCTGCATCGCCGGGCTTTGCAGGACATCACCGACGGCACGGTGCTGCAGCATGGCCTGGGCCTGGCAGGTGGAAGCCAGCGGCAAGGCGAGGGCCAGCAGCAGGCCGCCCGACTGAAGCAATCTGTTCATGTCTACCTCGAAATCCAGTACCGATCGGGAGGGCAGCACCTGCCCTCCTCCTTCGCGGTCAGCGCACGCCGCGGCCGGCCATCGCCGCCGGGGAGAACTCGGCGGCCTTGTAGCGATCGACCACGGCGTATTGCTGGTCCTTGCCGGCGTAGAGGTTCTGGATGAACCAGGCACCGGAGACCAGGTCGTAGAAGCCCGAGGACAGTTGGGCCACGGCCGGCAGGTCAGGCATCACCGAGGGCAGCGACCAAAGGGTCTTGGCCAGCTGGCCGTTGGCGTCCCAGCGGTCGCCGAGCATGGCTTGCCAGGTGTCTTCGTCGAGGTAGTAGCGGCCCTTCGGCAACTGGTGGCGCTTGCCCGGCGCCAGGTCGGCTTCCACCACCCAGACCCGGTGCAGTTCCCAGCGCACGTAGTCGGGGTTGAGGTGGTGCTTGGCGAACAGGTCTTCGGGCCTGGCGGCGGTCTGCACCTTGTTGGTGTTGTAAGGGATGTACATCTCCTGCTTGCCCACCAGCTTCCAGTCGAAGCGGTCCATGCGGCCCTGGAACACGCTCAGTTCATCGAAGGACATGACCCCGGCGGTAGCCGGCGTCGGCGTGTCGCAGCAGGCGTTGGGCAGCTTGCGCACGCGGCGCTGCCCGGTCAGGTAGACATGGGCCTGGGACTTGTCGCCGTTGATATTGGTACGGCCCATGATCTGCTCGCCAGCACGCAGGGCCGGGCCGACGTTGAGCAGGCGGAACAGCCAGTAGTCACCGTCGAAGTTCGCTGCGTTGCCGTCCTGGTAGTAATAGGGCATTTCCTGCACGGCCTTGCCGTCGGTGGTCATCACCTGGGCGCCATCGGCGGTCATCAGGTAATGGCGGAAGTCCATGGCCAGGGACACGCCACGCCAGTTCAGCAAATGGTTCCACATGGCCTCGGCGCCGTTCTTCGGCACCGGGAACGGGATGCCGCCATAGGCCCCCTCCGGCACCGGGCCGGCACTGCTTTGCACCAGCTTCGCCTCGCGGGCGTTCTTCAGGGTGTTGTCGTAGACCCACTGCGGCGCGGCGGCCGTGCGGCGGGTCGGGTAGACATCGATGCGGTAGCTCTCCGGGTAGCGCTTGAACATGGCCTTGGTGCCGTCGCTCAGTTTGGCGGAGTACCGGTCGAGGTTCTTCGCGGTGATGCTGTACAGCGGCTTGTCGGCGGCGAACGGGTCATTGCGCTTGCCACCCTGCTTGAACGCCGGGTCGACCTTGGTGTAGCCGCCCTCCCAGGCCGGGATGCTGCCGTCGGCATTGGCGGCACGCTCGGCGCCCAGCGGGGTGAGTTGCTTGCCGAGGTCGTCGGCACCGGCGGCCAGCACCGGCTGGACACTCAGGACGGCGGTGGACAGCACGGCGGCACAGAAGGTCTTGAGAGCAAAAGGAATGTTCACGGAGATCCCCTCAGAATGTTGTTTTAACCGAGAAGGCCAGGAAGTCCCGGTCTTTCAGTGCTTGTTTGAAGGTGAATCGGGAGGCGGCATCGAGGTTGGTGTCCTCGGGGCCGTAGTAGTGGGTGTAGGTCAGGCCGAAGGTGACCCGGTCGAGGTAGGTGGCGCTCACCCCGACGTTGAAATCGCCGCCGCGGTCCGGGCCGAAACTGCTGACCACCGCCGACTTGCCCATGGGGAAGTAGCTGATGCCCAGCGGCACGCTGAGGTCGATGCCGGGGAACACCTGGCGGTAGGTGGGGGTGTAGACCAGCTTGAGGCCGACGCCGTCGTCGGTGGCGCCCGGGTCGAGGGCGGCGCGGTTCTTCGTCACGCTGAGCAGGCGGTTCCAGGCCACCTCGCCGACCAGGCTGGCCTCGTTGGCAACGAAGGACGGGCCGAGGGAGGCGATCATGTTCAGGTTGAGGTGCGCGGTGCGGCCGACGGCGTAGAGCGGGTGGTCATCGTTGTCAGCCACGACGCCGGCGGTGACGGTCTGGCCATTGGAGACCAGGGGCATGTTCCAGCGCATCGAGGCTTCACCGGCGAAGCTGTATTCGTCGATGCTGGTGGCGAAGCTGGCGCCCAGGGCGCGGATGTTTTCCGGATAGACCCAGTAGTACTCGCCGATCTGCCCGGTGGCGAAGTTCGGCCCGGTGGTGCTGGGCTTCAGGTACAGCTTGGGCGACTTGTCGTGGTACTGGATGGCGTACAGGCCGTACTCGACGGTGTCGGCGGTGTAGCGCAACTGCAGGCCGCCCTGCCCCGAGCTTTTCGCGTCCTTGTCCTTGCCGTGGAAGAACGCGGCCGGGCTGTCCGGGTTGCCGCCGAGGAAGACCGGGAAGGGCTCGCCGACGATCAGGCGCTCGTTGCCCTGGCCGATGGTGTCGCTGACCGAGAAGTAGCTGCCGGCACCCGGCAGGCGGGTTTCTTCCCATTCGAACTGGTAGTAGGCGCCGAGCGAGACGGCGTCGGTGAGCTGGTAGGTGCCGGACAGCTGGCTGACCGGGCGGGTGATTTCCTTGAACTGGGTGTTGGGCACCGACACCGCCTTGACCACGTCCACCGGGGCCATGCCGCCGGCAATGCCGTTGGCGCCGAAGAACAGGCTTTCGCCCCAGATCAGGCCATGGCGGCCGAGGCGCACCGAAGCGGCGCGATCGGCGACCTCGCCGTTCCAGTAGACGAAGGCATCCAGCAGTTCGCCATCGCCGCCGTGCAGGTGCCGGGTGTCGTCGCTGAACTGGTCGTAGGCCACCGAGCGCACGTTGGCCCGGGACGGGTCG
The DNA here is from genome assembly GCF_057197725.1 of Pseudomonas sp. P2S-1. Taxonomy (NCBI): domain Bacteria; kingdom Pseudomonadati; phylum Pseudomonadota; class Gammaproteobacteria; order Pseudomonadales; family Pseudomonadaceae; genus Pseudomonas; species Pseudomonas sp. P2S-1. Next base: position 6,310,953 of record NZ_CM170068.1, on the reverse strand, counting down.
TTGTTGTCGTTGTCCTTCTGGTACTCGGTGTCGTACCAGGCCGCGCCGCTGAGACGGGCGCCGAAGTCGCGGTAGCCGATATCCAGTTCGGAGAGGATGTCCAGGCGGTTGGAGATCAGGCCCTTGGCGAAGGCGCGGTCACCGTCGTCCTGGTTGCGCGCGACTTGGCCGCTGGTGAGCTTGCTGCTTGGGTCCTGGGTGCGCCAGGCGGCGCTGTACTTGAGTGTGTTGTCCCAGCGCAGGCTCAGGTCGGGATTGCCGGTCTGGATCTCGAATGCCTGGGCGCCGGGAATGCCCATGACCAGCGCCGCAGCGAGCGTCAGGGTGGAAGGCGCACGCCGCGATGCGGCGATGGAGCGAATAGCCATCGAACGAACCCTCTTTTATTGTTTTTGTTGGCATCTTTTCTGGGCCACCACCGGCCGGTAAGGCAGCCGGACCGGTTCTGGGTCGTATGCCAGGGGTGGCGCCACCCGGCGGGATAGACCGGGCGACGGGCACAGGTTGACCTGCAGGGCTGTCTCTGACTAATCGCTTGTCGGGATGCGACCTATCGAGCGGCGCGATACCTCGAAGGCATCGCGAGGCGGGATATCAGGCATCGGCAAATGCGATACCCGGGTGCATTGACGGGGTGCGGAGGGGACGGGAAGGTATCGGCAAAACAACTACAAGAAGCCTGAGCCATGCGTTTTCACCATCTGGACCTCAACCTGCTGGTTGCCCTGGATGTGCTGCTGGAAGAGCAGAACATCACCCGCACTGCCGAGCGCCTGCACATGACCCAGTCCGCCACCAGCGGGGTGCTGGGGCGCCTGCGGACCTTCTTCGAAGACGAGTTGCTGGTGCAGGTCGGGCGGCGCATGCAGCCCACGCCCTACGCCCTGGAACTGGCCGGACCGGTGCGGGAAGTGCTGCTGACCATTCGCTCGTCCATCACTGCCCGGCCGGTGTTCGACCCGGCGGCCAGCAAGCGGCACTTTCGCCTGGTGACCTCGGATTACCTGATCAGCGTGCTGTTCGCCCAGGTGATCCAGCGGATTCACCAGGAGGCGCCGGGGATCACCTTCGAGATGCTCAGCCCGGGGGATAACAGTGCCGAATTGCTGATCCGTGGCGAGGTGGACCTGATGATCGTGCCCGAGCGCTACCGGCTTGATGATCACCCGGCGCAGTTGCTGTTCGAGGAGGATCATGTCTGCGTGGCCTGGCGGGGCAACCTGGAGGTGGGAGACAGCCTGAGCCTGGAGCAGTACCTGGCGATGGGGCATATCTCGGTAGGTTTCGGGCGCAACCGGCACCTGAGCATCGAGGACTGGATCATGAACCAGTACGGCGTGAAGCGGCGGCTGGAGGTGATCACCAATGACTTCAACACCCTCGCGCAATTGCTGGTGGGCACGCCACGGCTGGCGACCATGCACCGGCGGCTGGCGCAGTTGTATGCGCGGTATCTGCCGCTGCGGATATTGCCGACGCCGATGGAGATTCCGCTGATGGGGGAATACATGCTCTGGCACCGGAGCATGGAGGGGGATCCGATGTTGAAGTGGCTGCGGGGGCGGATTGGGAATTGCATCCAGGACATCAATGCCCCGGATGAACGCGCGGCCCTGTAGGAGCGTGGCTTGCCCGCGAAGGACCGCGCAGCGGTCCCAAAATGGTGTGGTCAGTGACATTCCGGGACCGCTGCGCGGTCCTTCGCGGGCAAGCCACGCTCCTACAGGATTACTCCGGGTTCCGGACCTATCCAGGGCGTCGATGGCAGTCCATCGACAGCATCTGATAGTCCCTACCCTCACAGCCCCCTAGCCTCCGTCACAACCAACAAGACGAGGCTCCACCCCATGACCGCCCTGCACCTCCACTGCACCACCCTCTTCGACGGCACCGGCCTCGACCCCCTTCACCACCAGACGCTGATCATCGAAAACGGCCAGATCCGCCACGCCGGACCCAGCGCCCAGTCCCCCCGCCCACAACCCGGCGACCGCGAAGCCCATGGCCATTTTGTCATGCCCGGCCTGATCGACGTGCACACCCACCTGGCCTTCGGCAACGCCCAGAGCGAGGAAGACATCGATATCTGGACCAGCGACGAATTCCGCGCCCTGCGCGGCCTGTTCTTCGCCCAGCACGTACTCGCCGCCGGGGTGACGTCGATGGTCTGCCCCGGCGATAGCGGCCAGCTCAGCATCGCCGTGCGCAATACGCTCAACGCCGGCCTCTTCGAAGGCCCGCGCATCGCCGCCAGCAGCCGGGTGATCACCAACCGCCAGAGCCTCAACGACTGGTTCCCCAGCCGCGTCGGCGCCCCGGAATACTTCACCGCCGCCCTGGTCACCAGCCGCACCGAGGCCATCGCGGAAATCCGCAAGCAGGCCAAGGACGGCGTCGACCTGATCAAGATCGCCATGGACGGCACCCAGCGGCGGGCCAACGGCGAGATCATCGCCGCCTTTACCGCCGAGGAAACCCGCGAGATGGTCGAGGAAGCCCATCGCCTCGGCTGCCGCGTGGCCACCCATGCCTACGGTCGCGAGGCGGTGATGTATGCCGCAAAAGCCGGGGTCGACCTGGTCTTCCACGCCTTCTACATGGACGACGCCTGCATCGAGGCATTGCTCGAAGCCGGCAGCATCCTCGCCCCGACCATGACCTTCCCGCAGAACACCGTGGACTTCTGCCAGCCCCACGATCCCGCCATCGCCACCGGCTATGCCGGCTACTGCGCGCGCACCCTGGAACTGGGCACGCCGGTCCTGAAACGGGCCAAGGCCGCCGGCATCCCCTTCGCCTGCGGCAGCGACAGCGGTTTTGCCGTGACGCCCTACGGCGAGTGGCATGCCCGGGAACTGGAACTGCTGGTGCGGCGCCTGGACTTCACCCCGGCCGAAGCCCTGTTCGCCGCCACCAATGTCGGCGCCCGCCTGATGCCCCGCGGCGAAACCCTCGGCACGCTGGAGCCGGGCAAGCAGGCCGACCTGCTGATCCTCGACGGCTCGCCGCTGGACGATATCCGCATCCTCCAGGACCGCAGCCGCCTGCAGGCCGTGTACAAGGCCGGCGAGCCGGTGAAGCTGCAACGCACTGCCTACAACCCCAAGCAGGTTTCGGACTTCAACAGCCTGAAGTGGACCGATCTCTACACCCGCGACCGGGTCACGGAACTGGGCAAATGGAGCCTGCCGGCATGACCGCCCTCGACTTCGAACTGGCCACGCGCCTGGCCGCTGCCACCCTGCGTCAGGCCCGCACGCTGGGCATTCGACCACTGGCCGCCGCCGTGCTGGATACCGCCGGCCATCCGCTGGCGGTCCTGCGCGACGAGCAGGCCAGCTTCCTGCGCCCGCGCATCGCCAGCGGCAAGGCCCGTGGCTGCCTCGGCATGGGCATGGGCGGCCGGGAACTGGCACGACGGGCGCAGGCGATGCCGGCGTTCTTCGATGCGATCAACAGCCTGACCGACGGCGAAGTGATTCCGGTGGCAGGCGGGATCCTGTTGCGCGATACCGAGGGCCGTCTGCTCGGCGCCATCGGTGTCAGCGGCGATACCTCGGACAATGATGAGCGCTGCGCCCTGCTGGCAATTGCCGAGGTCGGACTAAGGGGTGATACCGGCGATCCTCAGAGCTGAGCCGCCTGCTCCAGCAGCAACTGGCGAAACCATGCCAGCATCGGATCACTGGCCTGCTGCGGATGCCACTGCAGGGCCTGGGCCGCCGGCGGGAAGGCAATGGGCGCCGGCAGCACCCGCAACGGATAACGCCGCGCCAGCGCCTCGGCCTGGCGACGGAACAGCGTGGCGATACGCGGGGTGCCGATCACGAATTCGGCCATCAGCACGAAGCTCTGCACCGTCGCGACCACACGGCGCTCCAGGCCGATATCCTTGAGGTGCTGGGTATCCAGGGACAGGGTCTGCCCGTCGGCGAATTCGCGCAGAACGTGTTGCCCTTCGCGGAAGCGGGTGAGATCCAGGGTTTGACCTTCCGGCCAGTGCTCGGCGCACACGATGCAGCGCAGCTCATCATCAAGCAGCGCAGCGTGGGGATAGGCGGTGTTGATCCGCCGTTGCGGGACGATCGCCAGGTCGCTGCGCCGGTACTCCAGGGCTTCGGCCACCTGGTCGCCATCGCGGGATAGGGACAGGTCGCGCACCACCAGGGAGGCCTCGGGCGCCAGGCAGCTCAATGCACGGCTGACCGCGGGGATCAGGGTCGCCGCCACATAGTCCGAGGCCACCAGGGTGAAGCAGCGCTCGCAGCGGGCGGGGTCGAAGTCGGCGGTGGTTGCCACCAGCTCGTCGGTCATGGCCAGCAGTTCGCGAACCCGGGGCGCCAGTTGGCGGGCCAAAGGGCTGGGTTGCAGGCCGCGGCCTACGGGGAGCAGCAGCGGGTCCTGGAAGTGCTCACGCAGGCGCCCGAGCGCCGCACTGGTCGCCGACTGGCCCAGGTTCAGGCGCTCGGCGGCCCTGCTCACGCTGCTTTCTTCGAGCAGGGCGTTCAGGGCGACGAGGAGGTTGAGGTCGAGACGGCGGTAGCGCATGCAGGGGTTATAACCCACGGGACATCCGTGAACCTGGCGCTTTTCACACTGCCAGGTATCGCCCCGGACGATACCTCCCCGAGGCGACGCAGGCTCACCAGATCTTCAGCGTGTAATCGATATTGATCCGGGTCTCGTTGTCGCTCCTGAAGGATGAAGCCGCGCCCTGCTGGTTGCGGTAGAACGCTTCCCTGATGCGCAGCACCAAGCCTTTTGCCGGCCCCGATTGCACGACATACGCCAGCTCGAAATCCTTGGAAGACTCCGTCAGCCGACTGCCGCCCAGTGCCGGCAGGTCGATGCTGTCGCCGTGCAGGTAACGCACCATGCCCGTGAGCCCGGGCAGGCCAATGCCGGCAAAGTCATGGTCATAGCGCACGGCCCAGGTCCGTTCGCGCGGGTTGACGAAGTCCGCGCTCATCGTGCCGTCGCTGAGCACCGACGGCTCCCCTCCGGCGATATAGGGAAAGGCACTGTCGCCGAACTGGCGCATGTACCCCACCCCCAGGCCATGGACACCCCACAGGTAGGTGAACATAGCGCCGACATTCAGGTTGTCGATGCTGCCGGCCTTGGCCCGCCCGTCTTCACGGCTGTTGAAGATTCGGACATCCGACCTGAACCTCCCCGTGCCCAGCGGCGCCATATGCAGCACGCCGAGAAAGTCCTGGGTGTAGATGTCGTCCAGCTCGGCTCGCAGCAGACGCAAGGTCAGGCCGGACGTTGGCCGATACTCGCCACCATAGAAGTCGAAACGCTCGGAGGTCGCCCCCGCCTTGAAGCGACCATTGGGCGACGCCAGCCCGATGGGCTCGTAGTCGGTGGAGTCGCGCAGGTTGACCCGGTCCATGCGTCCGGCATGCAGGGTCAGGTCGTCCCACTCATCGGACACCAGCGAGACTCCGCGAAAGGACTGCGGCAGCAAGCGGGCCGGGCTTGCGGTGATCACCGGCAGCGAGGGGAACTGCGTTCCCAGGGAGAGCCGGGTCTTCGAGACCCTGGCCTTCAGGGTCAGGCCCAGTTCCGAGTACTCGTCCCTGGCCTCACGGGTCCTGGGGTTGTAGGCGAGAAGCTGGGTCGCGGTACGCTCAGGCGAGGAATCAAGCTTCAGCCCCAGCAGGCCGGTCAGGTCCAGGCCGAAACCGACGGTGCCTTCGGTGAACCCGGAGTTGGCCTTGAGGATGAAACCCTGCGCCCACTCCCGCGCCGCCGGGTAAGGCGTGTCGCCCTTGTAGTCACGGTCCAGGTAGAAATTGCGGGCCGTCAGCGTTGCGCTGCTGTCTTCGATAAGACCGGCTGTAGCACCCTGGGCGGCCAGGCCCAGGAGAATGCCCCAAGCCAATGGCTTGAGGCGGGTCATGAACAGGCTCATTCAGCGTCACCTTGTTGTTGTTATTGGCGATGTGTTCAGGAAGCCAGGGGCCGGGCGGCCGGCAGCGGTGCCTGGCTGCGCATCAGGCGCACGGCCAGGGCCGCGAGCAGGAACGCCCCGGCGAACAGCAGATACAGGTCGGCAGGCTGCCAGTGGGCGTCGATCAATCCGCCGGCGACCAGCGGCGAGAGGATCGCGCCGATGCGCCCGACGCCAATGCCCCAGCCGAGCGCCGTGACCCGTTGTTCGGGGGCATAGATGCCCGGCGTCAGCGCATAGAGGCCGGCGACACAGCCATTCACCAGGACGCCGATCAACAGCACGAGGACGAAGGCCAGGCTCAGGTGGGCGGTGAAATGGACGAAGATCGCCAGCAGCAAGGCGTTGAGCAACAGGTAGCCCACCAGGATCCGGGACAGCCGGTACTTCGCCGCGAGCAAGCCGATCAGCGACGTGCCGACGATCCCGCCAAGGTTCAGGAGCACCCCTCCGGTAATGCCCTGCTGGTTGGACAGGCCGGCCGATACCAGCAACTTGGGAGTCCAGCTCATGACGAAGTAGAAGCCGAACATGACCAGGAAAAAGCCGGCCCAGACCAGCAGCGTCGAACGCAACAGCGGGCCCGAGAACAACGTCGCGAAACCTTGCCCTGGCGACTTCCGCTCCAGCGCCTGGGGTGTCGGCAACGCCTCGACCGGCTCCACGCCCATCCGCCCCAGCAGTCCGTTGACCCTGCCCAGCGAACCCCGGGGCTGGCGCGCCAGCAGGTAGGCGATAGACTCCGGCAACAACAGGAACATCACCGGCAAGGTCATCAGGGTGGCGATCCCGCCGTACAGGAACACCGAACGCCAACCGGCCTCGGGAATGACCTGCGCCGCGAACAGACCGCCCAGGGTTGCGCCCAGGGCATAGGCCGTGGACTGCAGGCTGATCGCCAGGCTGCGCCATTTACGGTTGGCGTATTCACCGGCGATCACATAGCTGCTCGCAAGGATCCCGCCGATCCCCAGCCCGGTCAGGAAGCGCAGCGCGCCGAGCATTTGCACCGAAGGCGCCCGGGATGACAGGAGCATGCCCAGTGCAGCGATCGCCAGGCACAGCAGGATCAATGGTCGGCGCCCGAAACGATCGGCCCAGGGCGCAATGAACAGAGAGCCCAGGGCCATGCCGACCAGGCCGGCACTCAGCAGGTAGCCGATCTCTATCCCGCTGAGCCCCCACTCGGCGGCGACCGATGATGCGGTGAAGGCCATCACCAGCACATCGAAGCCATCGAGCATGTTGATCAGGAAACACAGGGACACGACCTGCCACTGGAAGCGGCCCATGGCCTTTTCATCCAGGCGCTGGACGATGGAAACGGCGGTGTAATTGCGCGCAGCCGCCTGCGCGCTGCCGGAAGGGGAGCGTGGAAATTGCATTGGATACCTTCTTGTTTTTGTTAGTCGTGCAACGCAAGGACGACCCGGAGGTCGCGGAACGAAATCAGGCCGAGGCCTGGCGCAACTGCTCGATGATCTTGCGCGCGCGGTTGGCCCCGACATCGACGTGGATATCGATCATCGGCCTGGGCCCGAATTCGAGCATGTTGCGGTACTGGGCCTCGATCACCACCTTGTCTTCATCGAAGGTCATCGCGGTCTGCTCGACGACCTTGGCCTTGATCGCCTCGACGTCGCTTTTCGGGTTGGTCGCGATGGTCCAGAAGTAGTGACTGGTGGTCTCGGTTTCAGGCGTCACACCGTGGAAACCACGCATGTGGAAACCGCCGCGCCGCGGGTCGTCGAGCGGCTCGGTCCCGGCATCGACCGCACCTGTCCAGATGCGCAGGTGGGACACCAGGAATTCGATTTCCTGCCAGCGATCGACCTTGCCCTGGAACGGGTATGCGGCGCTGTAGGTCGGTGGCGGCTCGGAACCCGGCATATGACGGATGACCCTGACCGAACCCTCGTCGCTTTCGACCCGCATCTGCGCGTTCATATGGATGCTGGCATTGCCGCCGATGGTGCGCAGGTGCACGTAGCCCAGGTGGCTCAGGTCGAGCAGGTTGTCGTGGATCAGCTGGTAGGGCGCATCGTAGTGATAGATGCCCCCTTCGAAGACGTACTCGCCACTGCTGTGGACCTCGTAGGCCGGCGGCTCGGACGATGGCTGCGGCTGCTCGGGGCTGCCGAACCAGATCCAGATGATCTGGTCGCGCTCCTGCACCGGCCAGGCCTGGACCCTGGCCTTGCTCGGGACCTTCGCCTGGCCGGGCACCTCCAGGCACTGGCCCGTCGCGTCGAACAGCAGGCCGTGATAACCGCAGCGCAGGCCCTGCCCTTCCAGGGTCCCGCTGGACAGCGGCAGCGCCCGGTGGCAGCAACGGTCTTCCAGGGCGGCAACCTGGCCCTCGGCGGTGCGGAACAGCACCAGGGGTTTGCCCAGCAATGTGCGCCCCACCGGCTTGTCCTTCAGCTCCCAGGCAAAGCCGGCCACATACCATTGGTTCAGCGGGAATTTCGGTAGTGCGGCCGGCGCGCCGACCTCATAGGCAAGTGCCTGGGCATTCGATGTACTCATCACAGTCTCCTCTCAGGGTTTTCTTGTTGGGGTTCAGAGATCCAGCACCAGCCGCGGGCTGCGCGAGCGCGAGCAGCAGGGGGTGAAGCAGTCGTTGCGGGCATGCTCGGCGGCCGTCATGAACTGGTCGCGGTGATCGGGTTCGCCACCCAGCACGCGGGTCGTGCAGGCACCACAGATGCCCTGTTCGCACGAGCTCTCGATATCGACGGCGTTCGCCAGGAGGACGTCGAGCACGGTCTGCCCGGCGGGAATGGCGAGCACACGACCGGAGCGCGCCAGCTCGACTTCGAAGGCACGGTCACCGTCCTGCACCTGGGGCTGGGCGGCGAAATCCTCCCGGTGGATCTGCCCGTCGCTCCAGCCACAAGCCCTGGCGGTGGACTGCACATGGTTCATGAACCCGCCGGGCCCGCAGACATACAGCTGGTCGGCGCCCGAGGGATTCGCCAGCAGCCGCGCGGCATCCAGCCGCTGTTCGGCCGGGCCATCGTCGACATGGATACGCAACTGCTGGCCGAACAGCGGGCCGTTCAACAGGTCGAGAAATGCCAGGCGCCCGAGGGAACGCCCGCAGTAGTGCAACTCGAAATCCTTGCCGGCGACGACCAGGGCATGGGCCATCGCCAGGATCGGCGTGATCCCGATCCCCCCGGCGAACAGCAGGTAGCGTTCCCCGCTCAGGTCGAGATCGAAGAGGTTCCTGGGCGGGCCGATCATCAGCCGCGCGCCCGCCTCGATCTGCTCGTGCATGCCCCGGGAGCCGCCACGGGAAGCCGGCTCGTGGAGGACGGCGATCAGGTAGCGATCGCTGTCCTCGGGGGAGTTGCACAGCGAGTACTGCCTGACCACGCCGGGCGCCACCTGCACGTCGACATGCGACCCTGCGGTAAACCCAGGCAAGCGCTCGCCATTGGCCGCGAGCAGTTCGAAACTGCAGACGCCCTCGGCTTCGATGATTTTCTGTGACACACGAACTTCGAGCATGAGCCTGCCCTCACCACGGTTATGCAGTGTTTGAAAAATGAAGGTGGGAATGCCGGGTTTACCGGCGCAACGACGGTCTTACGGGTCGGCGGGGAGAGATTTACGCAGGCAGGTCATGACACGGGGCCTCTGGTTTTTATTGTAATGTCGCGTGCGCTTATGATGCGCACGCAGAATCCTCAAGTGATTTTCATCCTAGTCATTTTAGTTGCGATGTCAACCAATTTTCCAAGAACGCACAGGTGCCCTTCCTGCCATGTCCCATACGCCGCTGAATCTGGATCGCTATGTACCGGCCCTGCTCACCTTCCTCACCAACAAGATGTCGAGTGGTGCGTCGGCCTGCTACCGCAAGCATTACGGGATCGGCATCGTCGAATGGCGGCTGCTGGCAATGCTCGCGGTGGAGGACAACATCAGTGCCAACCGCATGGTCCAGGTCATCGGGCTGGACAAGAGCGCCATCAGCCGGGCGCTGCAGACCCTGGAGCGCGACGGGTACGTCTCGACCCGGGTCGATGCGAAGGACGCCCGGCGCTATACCGTCTCGCTGACGGAGCCAGGCCAGGCGCTGCATGACCGGGTGCTGGTCACGGCCCTGGAACGGGAGCGCCTGTTGCTGGGCAATCTGGATGAGCAGGAAATCGAAACGCTGATCGGCTTCCTGCACCGGATGACGGCCCAACTGGACCAGGTCAATGCGGTTGAACCGCAGGCGTGAGGGAGGCCAGGCCTCAGTGCAGTATCTGGCTTAGGAAACTCCGCGTCCGCGGATTGCGCGGGTTGTCGAAGAACTCCCCGGGCGTGGCCTGCTCGACGATCTCGCCCTTGTCCATGAAGATCACCCGGTCCGCCACGGTGCGGGCAAAGCCCATTTCATGGGTGACGCAGAGCATGGTCATGCCGTCCTCGGCGAGGCCGACCATGGTGTCCAGTACCTCCTTGACCATCTCCGGATCCAGCGCCGAGGTCGGCTCGTCGAAGAGCATGATCTTCGGCTTCATGCACAGCGCCCGGGCAATCGCCACGCGCTGCTGCTGGCCGCCGGAAAGCTGCCCGGGATACTTGTGCGCCTGGTCCGGAATGCGCACCCGCTCCAGGTAGTGCATGGCGATGTCCTCGGCCTGGCGCCTGGGCAGCTTGCGTACCCACATCGGCGCCAGGGTGCAGTTCTGCAGGATGGTCAGGTGCGGGAACAGGTTGAAGTGCTGGAACACCATCCCGACTTCACGACGGATGGCTTCGATCTGCTTGAGGTCGTTGGTCAGTTCCACGCCATCCACGACGATGCGCCCTTGCTGGTGTTCCTCCAGACGATTGAGGCAGCGGATGGTGGTGGACTTGCCCGAGCCGGACGGCCCGCACAGGACGATGCGCTCGCCCTGACGTACCTCCAGGTTGATCTGCTTGAGCACATGGAACTGCCCGTACCATTTGTTCATGTCCTCGATGCGGATGATCGGTGCGGACGACGGATTTGCCTGGGTCATGCTTGACGCTCCTGACGCGTGTGGCCGGTATCGAGCTTGCGCTCCAGGCCTCGGGAGTAATGGGACATACCGAAACAGAAGATCCAGAACACCAGGGCCGCGAACACGTAGCCCTCGGTGGCCATGCCCAGCCAGGCCGGGTCGGCGGCGGCCTGCTTGACGCTGTTGAGCAGGTCGAAGAGGCCGATGATCACCACCAGGCTGGTGTCCTTGAACAGGGCGATGAAGGTGTTGACGATGCCGGGGATCACCAGCTTCAGGGCTTGCGGCAGGATCACCAGGCCCATGGCGCGCCAGTAGCCCAGGCCCATGGCCGCAGCGGCTTCATATTGCCCCTTGGGAATGGCCTGCAGACCACCACGTACCACCTCGGCGATGTACGCCGACTGGAACAGGATCACCCCGATCATGGCCCGCAGCAGCTTGTCGAAGCTCATGCCCTCCGGCAGGAACAGCGGCAGCATCACCGAGGACATGAACAGCACGGTGATCAGCGGCACGCCGCGCCAGAACTCGATGAAGGTCACGCAGACCACCTTCACCGCCGGCATCCGCGAACGTCGGCCCAGGGCCAGGAGAATGCCGAGGGGCAAGGCGCCGGCAATACCGACGGTGGCGATGACCAACGTCAGCAGCAGGCCGCCCCATTGGCTGGTGGGCACCTTCACCAGACCGGCCATGCCGCCGAACAACAGCACGTAGGCCAGCAGCGGATACAGCAAGAGGAAGCCGGCGCCATAGAGCGCCTTGCGCGGCAGGCGTTTGAGAAACAGCGGCAGCACGCCCAGCAGCGCCGCCAGCACCACCAGGTCGACCCGCCAGCGCTGTTCGCCCGGGTAGTAGCCATACATGAACTGATCGAAACGCTGATGGATGAACACCCAGCAGGCGCCCTGCCCGCTGCAGTCGGCGCGGCTGGTGCCGAGCCAGTCGGCCTTGAACACGGCCCATTGCAACAACGGCGGAACGATCAGCCAGACCAGGTAGAGCGCACCCAGGGTCAGCAGGGTATTGAACCCGCTGGAGAACAGGTTGGCCCGCAGCCAGGCAACGACCCCGACGGTCTTCACCGGCGGCGGCATATCGGGTTTGAAGACGAAGGCATTCATGCTCGGCTCCTCAGCGCTCGATCAGCGCGATGCGCTTGTTGTAGGCATTCATCAGCAAGGAAATGCCGATGCTGATGACGAGGTACACGCTCATGGTGATGGCGATCACTTCGATGGCCTGCCCCGTCTGGTTCAGCACGGTGCCGGCGAACAGCGACACCATTTCCGGGTAACCGATACCGGCCGCCAGCGAGGAGTTCTTCGCCAGGTTCAGGTATTGGCTGGTCAGCGGCGGGATGATCACCCGCATGGCCTGGGGAATGATCACCTTGCGCAGGGTCGGGCCTTCACGCAGGCCGAGGGAACGGGCGGCTTCGGTCTGGCCGTGGCTGACCGAGCGGATCCCGGAACGGACGATCTCGGCGATGAACGCCGCGGTATAGATCGTGAGGGCCAGGGTCAGCGCCAGCAGCTCGGGGATCAGTACCCAGCCGCCAGCGAAGTTGAATCCTTTCAATTCCGGCAGTTCCCAGCTCAGCGGATTGCCGAACAGCAGCACGCTCAGGCCCGGGATCACCAGCAGCAGGCCGAGGGCGGCCCAGAACTTGTGGAACGGCTCGCCGGTCGCCTCGAAGCGGCGGTTGGCCCAGCGCACCATGAACACCACGGCGGCGATCGCCAGCAGCACGGCGACGGCGAACGGCCAGAAGCCCTCGGCAGCCGAGGCCCCGGGCATGTTCAGCCCGCGGTTGCTGATGAAGAAGGTGTCGTTGATGTTGATGCTGCCCCGCGGTCCCGGCAGGGTCAGGAACACCGCGAAGTACCAGAAGAGGATCTGCAAAAGCGGCGGGATGTTGCGGAACGTCTCGACGTAGACGGTGGCCAGCTTGTTGATCATCCAGTTCGGCGACAGCCGCGCCACACCGATGATGAAGCCGAGCAGGGTCGCCAGGACGATGCCGATGAAGGTCACCAGCAGCGTGTTGAGCAGGCCGATGACGAAGACCCGCGCATAGGAGTCGGATTCGGTGTAGGGAATCAGATGCTGGGCGATGCCGAAGCCGGCGCTGCGTTCGAGGAAGTCGAAGCCGGAGGTGATACCCCGGTGTTGCAGGTTGGTCTGGGTGTTGTGGAACAGGTAGAAACCGACCGCCAGGACGACGGCGACGGTGACGAGCTGGAAGAGCAAGGCGCGCAGGCGCGGATCGCCCAGCGAGAATTTACGCGAGGCAGGAGCAGTGGTTTGCATGGTTCGACTCTACCGGACAGGCAATCAGGCCATTGCCCGGCGCCAGGCCGGGCAACTCCAGGTTCAGCGCACAGGGGGACCGTATTGCAGGCCGCCCTGGCTCCAAAGCGCATTGAGGCCGCGCTTGATCTTCAGGTCGCTGCCGGTGCCGAGGTTGCGCTCGAAGGACTCACCGTAGTTGCCCACCTGGGCGACGATGTTCACCACCCAGTCGTTGGGCAGGTTGAGGTCCTTGCCCAGGCTGCCTTCGACGCCGAGCAGGCGGGCCACGTCGGGGTTCTTCGCGCCCTTGGTCAGGTCCTTGACGTTGGCCGAGGTCACGCCCAGTTCCTCGGCATTGAGCATGGCGATCTGGGTCCAGCGCACTACCGAATACCACTCCTCGTCGCCACGGCGCACCGCAGTGGTCAGCGGTTCCTTGGAGATCACTTCGGGGAGTACGGCGTAGTCGTCGGGGGACGCCAGCTTCAGGCGCTGGCCATAGAGTTGCGACTGGTCAGCGGTGAGCACGTCGCAGCGCCCTGACTCCAGGGCCTTGAAGGACTCATCGGAAGTGTCGAAGGAGATCGGCGTGAACTTCAGGCCGTTGGCGCGGAAATAGTCGGCCAGGTTCAGTTCGGTGACGGTACCGGCCTGGATGCAGAAGGTGGCGCCGTCCAGTTCCTTGGCGCTGTTGACGCCAAGCTTCTTGTTCACCAGGAAGCCCTGGCCGTCGTAGTAGGCGACCCCGGCGAAGAGGATGCCCATGGAGCCGTCACGGGAGGAGGTCCAGGTGGTGCTGCGGGAAAGCAGGTCGACTTCGCCGGATTGCAGGGCGGTGAAGCGTTCCTTCGCCGTGAGCTGGGTGTAGCGGACCTTTTCCGAGTCGCCGAAGATCGCCGCCGAGACGGCCCGGCAGACATCGACATCGAAGCCGTGGAAGCTGCCCTTGGCGTCGGTGAAGGAAAAGCCCGGCAAGCCGTCGCTGATGCCGCACTGGATAAAGCCTTTCTTCTTGATGTTGTCCAGGGTGGTGCCAGCCATGGCGCTGGTCGAGAGCAGGGAGGCCAGGGCCAGCCCTGCGACGCTGAGTGCCAGGGTGGAGAGGTTGTTTTCTTTTTTCATTTTTATCGCCCTTGTTTATTGCAGCAGAAACCCTCCGCCCGGGCGGGATGCACGGCAGGCGGAAATTCGAACAGCAGAAAGAGGCAGAAAACAGCGAACGGGCGTCAGGGCCCGGGGACAAGGTGGTGCACAGGTACGAGTGGCATCGTCGGCCCTCTCTTTATTGTTTTGAAAAGGCCCCCGTGTGCAGGGGGCGAAGTGTGAAACGCCGTCAGAGCAGGACAACGAGGTGATCGCTATCGGCCCTGGGAGAACCGTAGCGCCAGTGGAAGGAGAGAAAAAGCGAATAATTCTGCAAGTATGGGTAAGGGAAACTTACTGATTGAACTGCAAAGCCTGACGCGGACCCTGTGGGAGCGGGTTCACCCGCGATTACGATGGTGGATTCACTATTGCAATCGCGGGTGAACCCGCTCCCACAGGGTCCGCGTACATCAGCGAAATGCCAGGGCATGCTCCTCAAGGCACTGAATGAACACCCGCAACGCCGGGCTCTTCTTTTCTCCCTTGCGATAAGCCACCGAGATCCGCCGGCGAATCTCCGGCACCAGCCGGCTGACCCGGACACCCTGCATCTCGGTATGCGCCCGCAGTCCCGGGAACATGGCAATCGCACAACCCTCGCGAATCAGCGCACTGGTCACCTCGGCGCCCTTGCAACGGGCAATGATCTTCGGCACATACCCCGAGCGCTGGCAGGCCTCGCTGAGCATCCGCGTATAGGTGCCCGACGCCGTATCGATCACCCAGTGCTCACCCTCCAGCTCCGCCCAGCTCACTTCATCCCGGCCAGCCAGCGGATGATCCGGCGCCATCATCACGTGGAAGACATCCTCGATCAGCGGCGTCAGCTCGATCCCGGGGTCGAGCAGCCCCGGCGGGATATTCAGGTCGTCGATCAGGGCCACGTCGGTCTGCCAACTGCGCAGGGCATTCAGGCCCTCCTCCGGCTCCATCTCCTCGAACAGCACCTCCAGCCGTGGATAGGCCGTGCGCAAGGCACGCATGGTCCTGGGCATCAGCGCCGAGGCCACCGAGGGAAACGCCGCCACGCGCAGATCCCCGGCCACCACCTTCTTCAGCTCGGCCATATCGGCCCGCGCCGACTCCAGCTCGGCGAAGATGCGGTTGGCCCGCTCCACCAGGGTGCGCCCGGCAATGGTCAGCTCGACGCCACGTCCGCGCCGCTCCACCAGATCGATACCCAGCTCCTGTTCCAGCAGCGAGATCTGCTGCGAGACCGCCGACGGCGAAACGTGCAGCGCCTCGGCCACCGCCGCCATGGTCTTGCGCACCGCCAGCTCGCGCAGGGCGCCCAGTTTGCCGATATCCATCGCGCTTCTCCCCCTCGCCCCAATCGTTAAGTTCGGCTTACGTATCCTTGAAATATTATTCGCTTTTTTTGAGTTTTTGCAGGCGATAGGCTGAAAAAAACCCAAGAACAACCCGATAAAGGTACCGCCGCCATGACGCATTCCTACTTCAACGACAACCTTGCATTGCGCGACCCGCTGATCTTCAAGGCGCTGGACGACGAGAAAAAACGTCAGCAGGGCCAGATCGAGTTGATCGCCTCGGAGAACTCGGTCAGCCGCGCCTCCCTCGAAGCCCTCGGCTCGGTGATCACCAACAAGACCGTCGAAGGCTACCCGGGCAAGCGCTTCCACGGCGGTGCCGATTTCGCCGACGTGGTCGAGCAGGCCGCGATCGACCGGGCCAAGGCGCTGTTCGGTTGCGAGTACGTGAATGTCCAGCCGCACTCGGGTACCCAGGCCAACCAGGCGGTGTTCTTCGCCCTGCTGCAACCGGGCGACGTGGTCCTGAGCCTGGACCTGGCCGCCGGCGGCCACCTGAGCCACGGCGCCAAGCCCAACCAGTCGGGACGCTGGTTCAGCATCGTGTCCTACGGCGTTGACCGCGAAAGCGGGCGCATCGACTACGAGAACGTCGAGGCCCTGGCCCTGGAGCACAAGCCGAAGCTGATCATCTCGGGCGGCTCGTCCTACCCGCGGGAAATCGACTTCGCCCGCATGCGCGGCATTGCCGACAAGGTCGGCGCCACCTACCTGGTGGACATGGCCCACTTCGCCGGCCTGGTCGCCGCCGGGGTGCATCCGTCGCCGATTCCCCATGCCGACTTCGTCACCTGCACCACCACCAAGACCCTGCGCGGCGCCCGTGGCGGCCTGGTCATGACCAACCGCGAGGACCTCTTCAAGAAGCTCCAGCCCGCCGTGTTCCCCGGCGTGCAGGGCAGCGCGCACCTGGCGACCATCGCCGGCAAGGCGGTGTGCCTGGGCGAAGCGCTGACCGATGAATTCAAGACCTACGGCGCCAATGTGAAGGCCAACGCCCGCCTGCTGGCCAAGGTCCTGCAGGAGCGTGGTGTGCGCATCGTCAGCGGCGGCACCGATACCCATGTGGTGCTGGTGGATGTGTCGTCCAAGGACCTCACCGGCCAGCACGCCCAGGATGCCCTGAGCAGCATCAACATCACCTCGAACAAGAACCCGATCCCCTTCGACAGCGCCCGCCCTTCGGAGTGGAAAGGCCTGCGCCTGGGCTCGTCCGCCGGCACGACCCGTGGCTTTGGCGCCAAGGAGTTCGAGGCCATCGGCCATCTGATCGCCGATATCTTCGAAGCCCAAAGCGCTGATGAGGCCAGCCGTGCCAAGCTGATCGAGAAGAGCCGCGCCGCCGTGACCGAGCTGTGCGCAGCGTTCCCTATCTATGCCTGAGACGTGGCGGCGGGCACCGGCCATGGTGCCCGCCGCACTCTCCCCTGCTTCAGGAAAACAACGATGAGCGTCGAACTCCCCAATGATCCCGCCCGCGAAGACGTCCTGGCCGCACGCCCGGCGCTGTGGCTGAACCCCGGCCTGAAGGACAACGGCATCGCCGATCCGGCCCTGCCGGTGCGCGCCGCCCAGGTCGAGGAAGCCGAGCAGAACTGGCAGGCCCTGGCGCCGCTGCTGCAACGCTGCTTCCCGGAACTGGCCGC
Source organism: Pseudomonas sp. P2S-1 (assembly GCF_057197725.1). NCBI lineage: Bacteria > Pseudomonadati > Pseudomonadota > Gammaproteobacteria > Pseudomonadales > Pseudomonadaceae > Pseudomonas > Pseudomonas sp. P2S-1. The sequence goes on along the minus strand of NZ_CM170068.1, from coordinate 6,293,585 downwards.
CGCCAAGGGCCGCATCCAGTCGCAACTGATCGAGACCAAGGCCTTGCGCGACGCCCTCGGTTACCAGGACGCCGACTACGGTCGCGTGTTCGTCAAGGCCGATGGCGACCTGCCCGTGGCCGGTTCGATCAAGGCCCGTGGCGGTGTCTACGAAGTCTTCATGCATGCCCGCAAGATGGCCGAGAAGCGCGGCATCCTCACCCCGGGCGGCGATATCACCGTATTGGCCGGCGAGCAGGCCCGGGCGCTGTTCGCCCAGCACACCATCGCCGTCGGCAGCACCGGCAACCTGGGCCTGAGCGTCGGTATCGCCGCCCGCGCCCTGGGCTTCCGCGCCGTGGTGCACATGTCCGCCGATGCCAAGCAATGGAAGGTCGATCGCCTGACCCGCCTGGGCGTGGAAGTGGTCCGCCACCAGGCCGACTACACCACTGCCGTGGAGCATGCGCGGGTGGATGCCGAGGCCGACCCGAGCATCTATTTCGTCGATGACGAGCGCTCGCAGATGCTGTTCTTCGGCTACAGCGCGGCCGCCAGCGAACTGGCCACGCAGCTGGCTGCCGCCGGGGTGCAGGTGGACGCGGAACATCCGCTGTTCATCTACCTGCCCTGCGGTATCGGCGGCGCGCCGGGCGGCGTGGCCTACGGGCTCAAGGCGATCTTCGGCGATGCCGCCCACACCTTCTTCGTCGAGCCGGTGCAGTCGCCCTGCGCCTTGGTGCACATGATGAGCGGCGCCGAAGAGCTGGTCTCGGTCTACGACGTCGGCCTGAACAACCGCACCGAGGCGGACGGCATGGCCGTGGCGCGCATGTCGGCCTTTGTCGCCGAGGTGATGAAACCGCTGCTGGCCGGAGTCTTCACCGTGGCCGACGACGATCTGTTCCGCTGGCTGTGGATGGCCGAGACCACCCAGGCGATCCGCCTGGAGCCGTCCGCCACCGCCGGTTTCGCCGGACCGCAGTTCATCGTGCGCAGCCCGCGCGGCCTGGCCTATCAGCAGGCCCAGGGCCTGACCGGCAAGCTCGCCAACGCCACCCATGTGGTGTGGACCACCGGCGGCGCCTTCGTGCCCGAAGAGCAGTTCCAGCAGTTCCTGCAACGTGGCGCCGCCCTGGTGGCCGGCAACTGAACAGCAGCACCTGCGCCCCGCCAAGAACAATAACGATGTCGAGGTAACGCTCCATGAACACACCTTTTCTGGCCGAACGCATCGACGGCAAAGGCTTTGCCGCCGATCTGGTCGAACGCCTGGCCGACGATGTCCGCGATTTGCAGGCACGCACCGGCATCACCCCGGGCCTGGCCGTCGTGCTGGTGGGCGAAGACCCGGCCAGCGCGGTCTATGTCAGCGCCAAGCACCGCCAGACCCTGGCCGTCGGCATGCAGTCCTTCGTCCACCGTCTGCCGGCCAGCACCAGCCAGGCCGAACTGATGGACCTGCTGGCGCAGCTGAACGCCGCCCGCGAGGTCAACGGCATCCTCGTGCAACTGCCGCTGCCGGCGCACCTGGACAGCAACGCGGTGATCAACGCCATCGATCCGGACAAGGACGTGGATGGCTTCCATATTCTCAATGCCGGTCGCCTGGCCACCGGCCAGGACGCCCTGGTGCCGTGCACGCCGCTGGGCTGCCTGCTGATGTTGAAGGATCGCCTGGGCAGCCTGTCCGGCCTGAATGCGGTGGTGGTGGGCAAGTCCAATATCGTCGGCAAGCCCATGGCCCAGTTGCTGATGGCCGAGAACTGCACGGTGGCCGTGGCCCACTCGAAGACCCGCGACGTCCCGGCCCTGTGCCGCAGCGCCGACATCCTGGTGGTCGCCGTGGGCCGTCCGGAGCTGGTCAAGGGCGACTGGATCAAGCCGGGCGCGGTGGTGATCGATGTCGGCATCAACCGCATCGAACGCGACGGTCGCTCACGCATCGTCGGCGACGTGGCCTTCGCCGAAGCCGGGCATGCCGCCGCGATCACCCCGGTGCCCGGTGGCGTCGGCCCGATGACCATCGCCTGCCTGCTGGCCAATACCCTGACCGCGTTCAAGCGCCAGCACCCCCTCGTAACCCAACCCGCCGCCGCAGCCGTTTAAGGTGACCCCGATGAGCCAGAACAAACCCAACTACGTCCTGCGCGTGAGCTGCCCTTCGATCCGCGGGGTGACCGCCGATATCACCGCGTTCCTCTCCGGGCGCGGCTGCAATATCCGCGACAGCGCGCAGTTCGACGACGAAAGCACCCGGCGCTACTTCATGCGCATCACCTTCCGCTCCGAGGAAGGCCGCTCGCTGGTGGACCTGGACAACGAATTCCGCGAGATCGCCACGAAGTACCGGATGGACTACGAGTTCTTCGACGAACGCACCAAGCGCAAGGTCATCCTCATGGTCTCGCGCTTCGGCCACTGCCTGAACGACCTGCTGTACCGCTGGGGCATCGGCGTGCTGCCGATCAATATCGTCGGGGTGATCTCCAACCACCTGGACTTCCAGAAAGTAGTCGAGGGCCATGGCATTCCCTATCACCACATCAAGGTGACCAAGGAGAACAAGGCCGAGGCCGAAGCCGAGCAGATGCGCATCGTCCGCGACACCGGCGCCGAGCTGATCGTGCTGGCGCGCTACATGCAGATCCTCTCCGACGAGATGTGCCAGCAGATGTCCGGACGGATCATCAATATCCACCACTCGTTCCTGCCTTCGTTCAAGGGCGGCAGCCCGTACCGGCAGGCGTTCGACCGCGGGGTGAAGCTGATCGGCGCGACCTCGCACTTCGTCACCGCCGACCTCGACGAAGGCCCGATCATCGAGCAGGACATCGTCCGCATCACCCACGCCCAGAGCCCGGACGACTATGTGTCGCTGGGCCGTGACGTGGAGAGCCAGGTGCTGGCCCGGGCCATCCACGCCTATGTGCATGGCCGGGTGTTCCTGAACGAGAACAAGACCATCGTGTTCCCGCCTTCGCCGGATTCCTATTCGTCCGAGACCATCGGTTGACGCCAGCGCGTCAACCCTGGTGCCTGCGTGTTTGACCAAACCCAAGCAGGTGCAACACCCCTCCCGGAGTTCCGCTCCGGGAGGCCCCTCATTCACGCCGGATCACGGCGACAGGCCGAACCGGCGTCGCTGCACCAAAAAAACAACAAGGTGCGAGACCTCGACATGCAAGAGACTACCTGGCTGCTGGGGGTGCTGTTCGCCTCCATTGCACTGATCATCTTCCTTATCATGAAAGTCCGCCTGCACGCCTTCATCGCCCTGGTGATCGCCTGCTTCGTGGTCGGTTTCGGCTCGGGCATGGAACCGGCCACCATCGTCAAATCCCTCGAGGCCGGCTTCGGCGGCACCCTCGGCTTCCTGATCGCGATCATCGGCCTGGGCGGCATCCTCGGGAAAATGCTCGAGGAGTCCGGCGGCGCCGAGCGCCTGGCCAAGACCCTGCTGGCGAAACTCGGCTCGACCCGGGCCCATTGGGTCATGGCCATCGTCGGCGCCATCGCCGGGATCCCGGTGTTCTTCGAAGTGGGTTTCGTCCTGCTGATTCCGCTGGTCTACGTGGTCGCCCGGGAAACCCGGATCAACCTGATGTACCTCGGCATCCCCCTGGCCATTTCCCTGCTGACCATCCACTGCATCCTGCCGCCGCACCCGGCGGCCATGGCGATCACCGGGATGCTGCATGCCGATGTCGGCATGGTGATCCTGTATGGCTTGCTGGTCGGCATCCCGACCATGATCGTCGCCGGGCCGATCTGGGTCAGCCTGTGCTGCGGCCGCCAGGCGAGCGAAGCGCAGCAGGTGTTCCTGCAATCCCATGGTGCGCGGGTCGCCAGTGATCGCGCGCTGCCGGGGATCGGCATCACCCTGTTCACCATCGCCCTGCCCCTGCTGCTGATGGTGCTCAAGACCGCCACCGCCGGCTTGCCCGAGACCTCGCCGGTCCAGCATGTGGCGCGCTTCGTCGGCAACCCGCTGACCGCCCTGCTGATCTCGGTGGCCTTCGCCTACTGGTCCCTCGGCCTGCGCCAGGGGCGGAGCATGGCGCAGTTGCTGGAGGTCACCCAGCGCAGCTTTCCGCCGCTGGCCAATATCATCTTCGTCATCGGTGCCGGTGGCGCCTTCAATGCGGTGCTGATCGAAAGCGGCGTGGGCAAGGCGATCTCCGGGCTGCTGGCCGGGACCGATATCAACCTGATCATCCTCGCCTGGTTCATTGCCTGGCTGATGCACTTCGCGGTGGGTTCGGCCACGGTGGCGATGGTCAGTGCCGCGAGCATGATCAACCCGATGCTGGCGGCCGACCCGCACCTCAAGCCGGAGATCCTGGTGATCGCCATCGGTGCCGGCTCCATCGGCTGGGCCCATGTCACCGATTCGGCGTTCTGGGTGGTCAAGGAGTACCTGAACGTGTCGCTCTCGGAAGCGCTGAAGAAGTTCACCGGCGGTACCGTGGTGGCCTCCATCGTCGCCCTGCTGGCGACCCTGGTACTCGATTACTTCATCTGACGGTGACCCCACGCATGACCCAGCATCGGATTTTTCTCGGCCTTGGCAGCAACGTGGAACGGGAGACGCACCTGCAGATCGCCCTGCACATGCTGGATGAGCACCTGCGGGAGATCCGCTGCTCGCCTATGTATGAAAGCGTCTCCCTGGAGGGCGACCAGCCGCCCTTCTACAACCTTGTCGTGTCGGCGCTGACCACGCTGTCGGTGGGCGAGCTGATTGCCTGGCTCAAGGAGATCGAGCACCTGCACGGACGGGACAGGAGCCGGCAGCAGTTGATCGCGCTGGATATCGATCTGCTGCTGTTCGATGACCTGCGGGGCGTGGTTGACGGTGTCGAGTTGCCCCGCGGCGAAATCCTGACCCGCTCCTTCGTGCTCTACCCGCTGCAACTGCTGGCGCCCGGGCTGCTGCATCCGCTGACCGGGGTCAGTCTTGCCCGGCACTGGCAAGCGCTGCGACCGGGGCCGGCGTTGCAGCCGGTGCGCTATCCGTTGCTGCACGTATCACCTGCGCCAGACGGCGCAGGCCTTCGTCCAGCAATGCGGGATCGACATGGCTGAAGTTCAGCCGCAAGTGGCCGTGGTTCGCCTCCGGGTCCGGGAAGAACGGCTCGCCGGGCATGAACGCGACATCGACCGCGAGGGCGGCGTCGAGCAGCTTGCGGGTATCCAGCGGCTGCTTGAGGGTCAGCCAGAAGAACAGGCCACCACTGGGCAGGTTCCATTCGGCCAGGTCGGCGAAGTGGGTTTCCAGGGCTGACTGAAACGCATCGCGGCGCACGCGGTAGTAGCTGCGCAGCTCGCCCAGGTGCTGCTTGAGCCGGTCAGTGCCCAGCCATTGCAGGGCCTGCCACTGGCCGACCCGGTTGGTGTGCAGGTCGGCCGCCTGCTTGAGGCGCAGCAGGTGTGGGAACAGGTCCGGGCTGGCGATCAGGTAGCCGACCCGAAGGCCCGGCAGCAGGGTCTTGGACACGGTGCCGGTGTAGATCCAGCTGGCACGCTGCAGGCGGCTGACGATGGGGCGCGCATTGACACCATCGAAGGTCAGTTCGCGGTAGGGCTCGTCCTCGATCAAGGTCACGCCGAACTCGTCGAGCAGCGCGGCGACGGCATCGCGTTTGGCCTCGCTGTAGCAGACCCCGGACGGGTTCTGGAAGGTCGGAATCAGGTAGATGAAGGCCGGGCGGTGCTGCTCCAGGCGGTCGCGCAAGGCGGCCAGGTCGGGGCCGTCGGCGTGCAGCGGGACGCAGATGCAGTCGGCGCCAAAGAACTGGAAGATCTGCAACGCGGCCAGGTAGGTCGGTGCTTCCAGAAGGATCTCGGTGCCCTTGTCGATATACAGCTTGCCGGCCAGGTCCAGGGCCTGTTGCGAACCGCTGACCACCAGCACCTGGCTCGCCTCGCAGGGGATGCCCAGCGCCCGCGCCTCAGCGGCCAGCACCTCGCGCAGCGCCGGCTCGCCTTCGCTCATGCCGTATTGGCCCATGGACACCGGCATGGCGCTCCAGTCCACCGCCGGCAGCATGGCTTCGGCCGGCAGCCCGCCGGCAAAGGACATCACTTGCGGACGCTGGGCAGCGGCGAGGATTTCACGGATCAGGGAACCTTTGAGGCGGGAAGCACGTTCGGAGAAAGGCATGGGCGGCACCAATGGCGAAGCGTGGGGAAATAAGTCAAACTGCTTGACCGAAATTACGTCAGCCTCTCAGGAAGTGTCAACATGATTGACCTAAAAAACACCGCCGCGCAGCAGATGGCCATGGAAGCCTTTTTCTTCGGCTACCTGGCCTTTACCGGCAAGGCGGACGAGATGCTGGAGCGCCGGGGCTTGAGTCGGGTGCACCAGCGCATCGTGTTCTTCATCGCCCGCTATCCGAACCTGAGCGTCAAGGAACTGCTGGGGGTGCTGGGGGTGAGCAAGCAGGCACTGAACACGCCGCTGCGGCAGTTGATGGAGATGCATCTGGTGAACAGCGTGGCGTCCGAGAGCGACAAGCGAAAGCGTCTGCTGGAACTGACGGCGGAGGGGGTGAAGCTGGAGCAGATGTTGCGCAAGGAGCAGGTGAAGCTGCTGGAGCGGGCGTTCGATGAGGCGGGGGAAGAGGCGGTGATGGGGTGGTTGGCGGTGAATCAGGCGCTGGGTGGAGTGCCATCAGTGGATTAACGCAGACCCTGTGGGAGCTGGCTTGCCAGCGATGAGGTCGGCACAGGCAATGATGTTGCCAGGCCGGGCCCAATCGCTGGCAAGCCAGCTCCCACAGGGGTCTGCGGTGTCCCTCGGATCTTAGAGTTTGCCCAAGGCCTGCGCCGTGCGATCTACCGCCCGACGAGTCTTCTCCACTAGCTCATCCAATTCGCTGTGGTTGGCGATCAGCGCCGGCGCCATGATCATCCGCCCCAGGGTCGAACGGATGATCACGCCCTCCTCGAAACCATAGGTGCGGCATTGCCAGGCCAGGTCATTCTCGTTGGCGTAGCGCTTGCGGCTGCCCTTGTCCTCGGCGAACTGCAACGCCGCCACCAGCCCCGCCCCCTGCACCTGGCCAATCAGCGGGTGATTCTCGAACACCTCGCGCAGGATGCGTTGCAGGTAAGGCCCGGTATCTTCCTTGACCTGACGCACGATACCTTCATCGCGCAGCGCCTTGAGGTTGGCGATGGCCACCGCCGCCGCCACCGGGTGCCCGGAATAGGTCAAGCCGTGGGCAAATACACCACCGCGCTCGACCAGCGCCTCGGCAATACGCTTGCTCAGCACCAGGCCACCCATCGGCACGTAACCCGAGGTCAGGCCCTTGGCGATGGACAGCGTGTCAGGCTCGAAGCCGAAGTATTCATGGGCGAACCATTCGCCGGTACGACCAAAACCACCGATCACTTCGTCGGCACACAGCAGCACATCGTACTGCCGGCAGATGCGCTGGATTTCCGGCCAGTAGCTTTCCGGTGGGAAGATCATCCCGCCCGCGCCCTGGAACGGCTCGGCGATAAAGCCGGCGACGTTCTCGGCACCCAGTTCAAGAATCTTCTCTTCCAGTTGCAGCGCGCAGCGACGGCCGAACTCGGCCGGGGTCAGCTCGCCACCCTCGGCGTACCAGTAAGGCTCGTCGATATGCGCGACATCCGGGATCAGCCCGCCCATCTCGTGCATGAACTTCATCCCGCCCAGCGCCGTGGCCGCCAGGGTCGAACCGTGGTAGCCGTTCCAGCGGCCGATCATGATCTTCTTGTTCGGCTGGCCGACCACCTGCCAGTAGCGGCGCACGGTACGGATCAACACCTCATTGGCCTCGGAGCCGGAGTTGGTGTAGATCGCGTGGCTGTAGTGTTTGGGCAGCAGGCTGAAGAGCAGTTCGGAGAGCTCGATCACCGCCGGGTGGGTGGTGTGGAAGAACATGTTGTAGTAGGCGAGCTGGTCCATCTGCGCTGCGGCGGCGGCGGTCAGGTCCTTGCGTCCGTAGCCGAGTTGGGTACACCACAGGCCGGACATGCCGTCCAGGTAGCGCTTGCCTTCGCTGTCCCACAGGTGCAGGCGCTCGCCACCGACGATCACCCGCGGCCCTTCGGCGTTGAGCGCCTTCTGGTCGAGGAAGGCGTGGATGTGGTGGGCGGCATCGGCAGCCTGGTAATCGCGGGTCTGGCGCTGGGGGACGAAAGGCGCGTTCATGGACGGTGTTCCTCTTTTTTGTCGTTTGGGTACTGCACTGCCCGGAGAGCTTGACCCAGTGCGGCCCGCGCCGAAATCACCCTTCGGGGTGATGCCCGCGCCTCACCCCAAGGGGTGATTCCGCCAGCCGATCGGGCTGTGGGAGCATCCGTCCAGGCCCGAACGTGGCCTTGTCCTTCGTGCCAGATCAATAAAGAGAACAACGTCATGAAGCAGCCGTCCTTGCGTTCCCCTTAGCGATTCCCTCCAGCTCCCTCCTCCCTCTAAAGCCTTCGCAGGGACCCGCTCCCACAGGGTCCGCGTCGCTCTTTGAAACTGTTTTCAGGAGTCAGCAATGCATACAACAACTACAACCGCTGCGCATTCCACCTCACGCTTTCGCAAATCCATGGGCATGACCGCTCTCGTGCTTTTCGGCCTCGCCTACATGGTGCCCCTGGCGGTGTTTTCCGCCTACGGGCTGGTCGCCCAGACCACCAAGGGCCACCTGCCCACTGCCTACCTGCTGACCCTCGGCGCCATGCTGTTCACTGCCTACAGCTACGGGCGCATGGTCCAGGCCCATCCCTACTCCGGCTCGGTCTACACCTACACGCGCAAGGCCTTCGGCGCCCACGCCGGGTTCATGGCCGGCTGGACCCTGCTGCTCGACTACATCTTCCTGCCGCTGCTCAGCTACCTGCTGATCGGCATCTACATGTCCGAGTACTTCCCTAACATCCACGCCTGGGTCTGGGTGCTCGGCTCGATCAGCGTGGTGACCTTCCTCAACCTGATCGGCATCGAGTCGGTGACCCGGGTCAACTGGATACTGGTGGCGGCGCAATTGGTGTTCATCGTGGTGTTCGTCGCGCTGTCGATCAACAGCGTGGCGGCCCAGGCCGAGCCCGTGTCGCTGACCGCGCCCTTCTACCACGAAGGCTTCAGCGGCTCGGCGATCATGGCCGGCGCTGCGGTGCTGTGCCTGTCGTTCGTGGGCTTCGACGCGGTGTCGACCCTGGCCGAGGAAACCACCGACCCGACCCGACGCATTCCCCGGGCGATCATGGCGGTGTCCCTCAGCGGCGGCCTGCTGTTCCTCGTGGTGTCCTACTTCGCCCAACTGGTGCACCCGGACTGGAACAGCTTCGCCGACCCCGACTCGGCGCCGGTGGATGTGATGAAAAGCGCCGGCGGTCAGATCCTCGCCAACGCCTTCACCGCCACTTATGTCGCCGGCTGCTTCGCCTCGGCGATGGTCTCCCAGGCCAGCGTCTCGCGGGTGCTGTTCGCCATGGGCCGCGACGGCGCCCTGCCCCGTGTCTTCGGCCAGTTGGTAACGAAAAAGCGCGTACCGGCCTTCGCCATCATGGTGGTCGGCCTGGTCTCGTTGAGTGCGCTGGTGATCAGCCTGGATACGGTCGCCAACATGATCAGCTTCGGCGCGCTGTTCGCCTTCTCGGCGGTCAACCTGGCGGTGGTCAAGCACTACCTGGCCGACCAGAAACTGCGCGGCACGGCGAACTGCCTGCGCTATGGAGTGATTCCGGGGCTGGGCTTCCTCAGTACGCTGTGGTTGTGGACCAGCCTGTCGAGCATGTCCTTCGCCATCGGCCTGTGCTGGATGGGGCTGGGCGTGGTGTTCTTGCTGGGGCTGACCCGGGCGTTCCGGGTCAAGCTGCCGGAATTGCAGATGGCGGACTGAACCGGGAAAAACCTAGCGCTTGGTCATATAGCCTTCGAGCGGATCCTGGCCAAGCACGCCCTGGGCATTGGCCAGGGCGTCGATGAACAGGGAAAACAACTCGGACTGGGTGCCGATATCGAGCTTGGCGTAGACATGCTTGCGATGGGACTTGATGGTGTCTTCCGACACACCGAGGCGCTCGGCCAGGGAGCGGGTCGAGTGGCCACGGAGGATCATCTGGGCGATCTTGCATTCGCGCTCGGTCAGCAGGGACGAACCGAAGTTGCTCAGGGCCGCATGGACGCGTTGCTCCCAGACCTTCTCGACCCGTCCGCCACGGCCCTGGTAACCGTCGAAATGCTTGGCCAATACCGCCAGGATCCAGGGGCTGATGCATTTGAAGCGGGCTTTCACCGACTCGTCCAGCTCGTCGGTAAACGCCAGGGACACGGCCAGGCACAGATCGTCGTTCAACTGCAGGATGTAGTTGATCTCGTCCTCGAGGTGGGAGTGGCGGTAGAAGGCCAGGTAGTACTCGCTGAGCTTGAAATGATCGGGGGCGACATCGGCCAGGGCGTAGCAGCCCGAAGGCGTGTTCTCGATGCAGGCCTGGTGGAACGGATCGAGCAGGTAGAAGCCGGAAAGGTAGCGCCGGACATTGCCTTCCGGGCGCCAAGGGCCGGGGCCGTCGCCTTCGAACCAGGCCGAGGGCAGGCCTTCGCGGGGGTAGAGATAGACGGTCGTGGCCTTGATCGGGCCGACCAGCGCCAGGGCCTCGAACAACGCCCTGGCGAAGCCGGACGCGCCGAGGGCACTGGTCACCTTGGCCATCGCCGCGAACCAGGGGGGTGATGAGAGCTGATCGATCTGCACGTGTGTCGTCGTCCGAACTGGGCTTCAGGCATCCGGCCAGGGTAGTAGTTCCGCTGGGGTGGATGGTGACATGGGTGGGGATGGTGGGGGTATCACCCGTTGGGGTGAGGTTCGGTCGGGCTACGCAGACTCACATCCCGGATCCCCTGGCCTGCGGTCAACGTTGGGTACTCTCGGCGACTTTCACCCTCAACCAGTGAATGAACGCACGAACGACCGGACGCTCAAGCCTGTCCGGCTCGGCCACGATGTAATAGCTGCGGTTGGCCGGAATTTCGATTTCGAACGGGCGGACCAGCGTTCCTTGATCCAGCGCGTCCCCGCATAACAGAACATCCCCCATCGCAACGCCTTGTGCCGCGATGCAGGCCGAAATCGCAGACGTTGCATCAGCGAAGATGACCCCGGCATCCGCCTGGACCTCCCCTGCACCAGCCACTGTAAGCCAGCGCCGCCAATCGACGGAGTCCTTCATGTGAAGCAACGGGAACGACGCCAGATCCGCAGCCTCCTTGAGTCGCCCCATGCTATTGAACAAGCGCGGACTGCAAACAGGAAAGTCCCGCAGCGCAATCAACAGCTCACTGACCTGTCCAGGCCAGTCGCCAGTACCATAAGCGATGAAGAGATCGGCATCGCTTGCACTGGTATCGTCCATGGCTCTTGGCGAAAGAATCTGCAACTGGACCTTGGGGTTCTGCCTGGCGAACTCGCCGATGTAGCGACAGAGCCAGAAATTGGAAAACCCCGGCGTACAACTAACGCAGAGGCGCCCCGCAACAACGTCGTCATTTCGGTTTTTTCCCGCGAGCAGCAATTCAGCGAGGATCTCGCGGATGTCGAGGGCGTACTGTTCGCCCCTGGGTGTCAATTTTATTCCCCGCCCTGAGCGCTCGGTCAGCTCGAAATCGAGCCTCTCTTCAAGCAGCGTGATGCTTCGGCTGACGGCTCCGCGGGTCAGGCTCAGGGCCTGCGCGGCTTCAGCCACCGAACCCAGCCGAGCTACGGCATCCAAGGCCCGCAGCGCGGTGATGGACGGATAATGGACACTCATTTCAGGCTCCCGGAAGCAATGCTGCCGCCTCTTCCCATCGACAATTGTTGATAAAAACTGACCTGGAACACCCAGTTTTTTTCGATTGTAGTGTTAAAAAAATCAACAATACTAGGCCTTGTCCCCCGCCGCGAGTCAATCAACCGCACAAGCGATAACAACAACAAATCAAGACTTCCCTGCCCTCCAATGTCGATCGCCCAGTGCGGGCGGATGGGCACCGTTTCCCTGATTTTCAAGAATAAATAACGAGAAACATTCATGAGCGCTACATCTGCGTCCAATGGCGCACTCAAAAAAAGTCTCGGCGTGACAGATGCCGTTGCCATTACGGTTTCCTCGATCACCCCTGCCAGTTCGCTCTTCGTGATCGCACCTTTTGCAATACAAGGAGCGGGAAGCGGCGCATTCATGTCCTTCGCCCTGGCCGGTGTGCTCGCGCTGATGTTCGCCTGGTGCTATGCGGAACTGGGCCGCGCCCATAACTCTGCGGGCGGCGAATACGTGTATGCCAAGCGGGTATTCGGTGGTCTGGCGGGCTACTGCACTTTCATCACTGTGATCGTGATGCTGCTGTTCATTCCGCCGGTGCTGGCAACCGGCGCAGCGACCTACCTTAATTCAGCGCTTGGCACCCAATTCGAAACGACTTCGACGGGACTCGTCATCGTTGTTGCGAGTTACTTGCTGGGCATTTTGAACATCCGCGTGAATGCCTGGATCACCGGGGTATTTCTCGCCACCGAAATCATCGCCCTGGCCGTGATCGTCATGCTTGGCTTTGCCAATGCGTCCCAGCCGGTCAGCGTGCTGATCACGCCCCAGATCGTCGAGGGCGGACTCCTGTCGCCAGCCAGCTGGACCCTGGTGCTTGGGGCCATGGGTACCGCCCTGTTCGCCTACAACGGGTTCGGCGGGGCAGTTCTTCTCTCGGAAGATATGAAATGTGGCGGCCGGCAAGTCCATCGAGCGGTGCTGTGGTCATTGGCCCTGGTGCTTGGCATCGAGCTCCTGCCCATGGCAGCCCTGCTGATCGGTGCACCATCGCTCGAGGCACTGATCGCCAGTCCTGATCCTATCGGCTACCTGCTGGCGGCCCACGGTAATCCGACACTGTCGAAGCTGATCGCGGCCGCGATCTTTCTGTCGGTGTTCAACGCCATCGTGGCCATCGTCGTGCAATCCAGCCGGGTGATTTTCAGCAGCGGCCGGGACGAACTCTGGACACCAGCGCTGAACCGCGCATTTACACGCATCCATCCACGCTGGGATTCGCCTTGGCTGGCCACGCTGTTTCTGGGTGTTCCGTCGGCCGCACTGACATTTTCCTCGAACCTGGAAGAGCTGACCTCCTTCACCGTACTGCTGCTGATAGCGGTCTACCTGATCGTGGGGCTGGCCGCACTTTTCAGCCGCGCCGTATGTGCCGATCGCGAGCACCCCTACCGCATGCCGCTCTGGCCGATTCCCGCAGTACTTGCGGTCGCAGGTTCGGCCGCCTTGCTGCTGCAGCTTCTGCTCGGAGCGTCAGCGCACGACATCATGATCATGGTCGCAATGCTTGCCGCCTCGGTGATTCTCTACAGCGCCTATGGACGCTTCAGCCCTGCGTTCCAACAACTCTAGCGCCGCTGGCGTGCGCTCCCGAAAAATGCCGAGAGACCTGGATTCAATGCCGAACATCGAACACCTGTTGCAGACACTCCCCAGCGCTTTTCGTGGTCCCGGCGGCACCGTCGCGGTCGTGCGCGACGGCAAGATCCTGGGGAAACACGCATGGGGCATGGCCGACATCGATCGACGCGTCGCAATGACCGAAGAGACACTGATGCCAATCTGTTCGATTTCAAAACAGATGGTGTGTGCCGTTCTCAAATCCCTGGAGCGGCAACCCACCCTCGAAATGCAAAAACAGGGACTCGACGCTGGCGCTTTTACGGCCGCCCTGCCGGCACTGCTTGCGATGGACAGCGCTGCCCATCCCGACCTGGCGCATCTGTGCAACAACCAGTCGGGCATCCGCGACTACTGGGCGATGTCAATGCTCTGGGGTGCTCATCCAGAGGGGCGCTTCACCCTCGATGAGGACGCCAGGCACGCAATGGCCAGGATCGGGGAGACTCATTTCGCCCCTGGAGCCCAATACGCCTACTCCAATACCAACTTCCATATCCTTGCCCGGCTCGTCGAAACGGTGAGCGGGCAAACCCTTGCCAGCCTGCTGGCAGAACGGATCTTTGACCCCGCAGGCATGAAGACTGCGCTCTTTTGCTCCACTACGGCGGAGCATCCCCGACCTTGCGTAGGTCATGAAGGTGATGCGCAACAGGGCTATGTACCAGCGCGCAACCAGGTCCAGTGGTCAGGAGACGCCGGCGTGGTGGCGTCTCTGATGGACATGATCGCCTACGAACAGTACCTGCACCGAGAGTGGACAGCCCCTTCGAGCCTCTATCGCCAACTCGCCGAACGACCCGTTTTCAATGACGGCAACCCCGCGCCCTACGGCAATGGATTTGCTCACGTCGATATCGAGGGCAGAAAAACCCTCGGGCATGGCGGAGCGCTGCGTGGCTATCGGCTGCATCGGTTGCACGCCCCGGACGAGCACCTGTCCATCATCGTCATGCTGAACCATCAGGCCGATGCCACGGCGCTCGCGGAGCATCTGCTGCGTCAGGTTCTGGAAATCGGGCAAGCCGAGGCAACATGCCTGACCGCCGACTCTCGGTGGACAGGCATCTACCTGGATCCCTACTCGAAGCTGGCAATCAGCGCAGTGGTCGGCAGCGACGGAACACTATCGATTACCTATGCGGGTTTTGCCGAGTCGTTGGTCTTCGAGACTCCTTATCGGGCCCGCTCACGGGAAATGATCGCCGAGCTCAAAGGAGACCGGATCGTTCTGTACCGTCTGGAAGACAACCAGATCCTCCACGCCGACAGATTGCCAGAGCCCGCGGTGCAGGAATCAACCGAAGAACTCGTCGGCGTCTACCGTTGCGCGGAGATCGACTCGATGCTCCTGTGCGACGCCGCGGGTGGCGTGTTGTTCGGTGCATTCGAAGGTTTTCTGGGCTCCGGCCCCGCCCATCTCATGCACCCGCTGGGCCACGACACCTGGGCGCTGAAATGCCCGCGTGGCATGGATGCGCCCGCACCGGGCGACTGGACCCTGGTATTCGAACGCGATCCGGACGGCAGCATTGCAACGGTCACCGTTGGCTGCTGGCTAGCCCGCCAGCTCAAGTACGTTCGAACCCATTCGGCGGCGCCCCCCGCCAGGTACTGAAACACCACGCACACCCCACATCGATACCAGGAGCATCACTATGAAACCCTACAAGTTCATGAAGCTCGGACTGGCCCTGCTGCTGCCCGTAACCATGGGCGTCGCGGTCGCGGCCGAGGCTGCCAAGCCAAGCGTCCACCTCTATAACTGGTACGACTTCATCCACCCCGACACGCCCAGAAAATTTGAGCAGGAGACTGGAGTGGGCGTGTTGCTCGACTCATTCGACAGTTCCGAAGTCATGCAGAGCAAGGTCATGGTGGGCAAAACCGGTTACGACGTGGTTGTTGCGACTGACTACACGCTGCCCAACATGATCAAGGCAGGCGCCTTGAAAGCCCTGGACCGCAACCAGCTTGGCAACTGGAGCCACATGGACCCGGCGCTTATGAAGAAAATGGAGGTCAACGACCCCGGCAACCGCTATGCCGTACCCTATCTGGTGGGCACTACAGGCATCGGTTACAACGCCGAACTGGTGAAGAAAGCCCTTGGCCCGGATGCACCGGTGAACTCATGGGACCTGATCTTCAAGGAAGAGAACATTGCCAGGCTCGCCCAATGCGGTGTTGCGGTGCTGGACTCTCCCAGCGAGATCATCCCGATCGCGTTGCACTATCTAGACCTGCCCCCCGAGAGCGAAAACGCCGACGACTACAAAAAGGCGCAGGCACTGCTCTTGAAGATTCGTCCCCATATTCGCTACTTCGACTCTTCGAAGTTCGTTACCGACCTGTCGAATGGCGACATCTGCGTGGCAATCAGCTGGAGTGGCGGCGTGCATGATGCGCAAGTCGCGATCGAACATGCCGGCAGCGATCGCAAGGTGGAATACAGCATTCCCAAGGAAGGTGCGCCAATCTGGATGGAAAGCCTGGTCATGCTCAGCGATGCCCCCCACCCGGACCAGGGCCTTGCCTTCATCAACTACATGATGAAGCCCGAAGTCATCGCCAGCAGCTCCAATTTCCTCGGCTATCCCAATGCCAATTTGGATGCCAGGCCTTTGCTGGATCTGAAACTGCGCGAGAGCCAAACGGCCTATCCTTCGGCGCAGGTGATGGAAACCCTGTTCCCGCTGCATCCCCTGCCCCTGAAGATCGAGCGCATTCGGACACGGGTATGGAGTGCCATCAAGACGGGGGTTTGAGATACACCCGTACTGTTCGAAATCGATCCAGTTGACCTGCCAGAACTCCCGGACCGGCCTGGAGAACGCCTGCAGCGCCTCCAGGTACATACGCTCCTCACGCTTCATCGCTACCGAGACCGGGAGCAGCAGCCCGTTCTCCAGGGCAGCGCTTTGGCAGAGAGCGTGATGGATCAGAAAGCGGGACAATCGCCCGTTGCCATTCATGAAAGGTTGAATGAACACGAAGCCGAGTCATCCTCTGCAGGTGCTCGTCGCTGGGAGCATGGGTATCTACACATCTTTTCCGAAGACCAGTGGTGACCCCAGGTCGCTTGTCGAGAGACCGCATGATGGCTACCAGACGCAAGCCGATAGATCTTCAGCGTTCTCCAGATCGAGCGCCGCCCGCGCGGCGCTTCGCGAGCAAGCTCGCTCCCACATTTGTTGCAACGCGCCATGGCCTGTGAGATCTCCATTGTCAGCCTTTGGAGGCTCGGCGATGTATCGTGGGGAGGCTGTTGGGGTCGACCCGGTATTGCGTCGAACCAACAAGGCAGTCAACCATGGCCTGACAGGCATAGGTACGTTGCAACAAATGTGGGAGCGAGCTTGCTCGCGAAGCGCCGTGCGGACGGCGCTCGATCTCAAGGGCGCCAGAAAAGTCATGACAAGCACTGTCAGACCTGATGCGATCTACTGACGGGCCTTCTCTCCTCAGAAGAGGTGTAGCTGCCCCTGCTTTGGGGGACGGCTAGCGCATGGATTATTTCCTTCAATCAACTTGGGCACGCAGATATTTTCGTCAGCGCACGACGAAAATGTTCAGATTTCGCGAATATGCCGATTTTTTCTGAAGTTTCCAGCGCAGGGCGAAGGTGGGGACCAAGTGTGGGGACCAAACAGATATCGCTGTCGAGACAGCCAGAGAAAAACCAGGCTAGCTGCCTGATTGTAGTGGTGTCCCAGGGCAGGTTCGAACTGCCAACCTTCCCCTTAGGAGGGGGATGCTCTATCCAATTGAGCTACTGAGACCCTGAGCCGGCAACGGGCGTCGCGCGGCGGAAGGCGTGCATGTTAACCAGCGGGGAGGCATTTGTCATTCCGTGGATCGGGCTTTTTGCCTGCCAGAATCGAGGGGGCGCCGCGTGGCCTCGTGCAATTTGCAATGGGGCATGAGACCATCATTGCACGATGCACGGACACACCCTCCGCAAAAACACATAACTAATTGATTTTAAAAGATAAAATAAAATGAACCGAATGGCATGGCCCGTGCTGCATAGAGATCAACGGAATGCACACGACCCAACAGCCCCGGAACCTCGACCATGACCCACGCCCTGCTCGCCCTGAACGCCCTGGCCCTGACTGCCGTGCTCGCCATGGGACTGATGCCTGCCAAGACTCCGGTGCATTCCGTGGACTATCGCACGTCGATGCAAGCGCGCCCCGCTGTGATGGGTCAGGCGACCGAAGTCCGGGCCCAGCCCGCACCCATGCACGAGCAGGAACGCTATTCGTTCTGAGCCGGCAAGCCCGCTTCCCTTAGCAAGACCAACAGGCGCTGCGCCGCCTCGGCGAGGGTGGTGGAGTTGTCGAGGTAACGCACATCGCCTCCCAGGTCACCAGAAACCCGTTGATTCCGGGCCAGACGCTCCTCGATCTCGGCTTCCGACTCCCGACCACGAACTGTCAGCCGATGGCGCAGGACATCCGCGGTAACAGTCATCAGGATCGGTAACAGGTCGGAATACTTTTCCCGGGCCTCCTGCAGATGCCCCCGGGAGCCATTGACCAGCACCCAGCGCCCTTCGGCCAGCCAGGCGTCGATTTCGGCAGGAATGCCATAACGCAGCCCGTTGGCCTCCCAATCGAGGGCGAACGCGCCCTGTTCACGTAGCGAAAGGAACTGCGCAAGCGTTACACTATGCGCCTCTTCGCCGATCGCCTCGGCGGAGCGCGTAATGACCCGCCGCACGACCGCCACGCCAAGCCCCGCAAGGGCCGGTCTGGAGTGATCGATCACGCTGTCCTTGCCGGAACCCGAAGGCCCCATCAGGAATATCAGCCTGCCACGAGAGTGCGACGGGGCCGCGGAGCTTGCGTCATGCTGCATAGCCACTATGCTCATAGATAGGAAAAGCGCAGGTATTTTAGGCGGTTTCCGTTACCTTTTCGCTGGTCGGTTTCGACAGTCAAAAAGGTGGCTGAATCAGGCCAGAGGGCGAATTTCAACTTTTCAAACCAGTGCTCATTTCTGATAATTGGTACTGGCAAAAAGCCTCCACCCGGTTCAATATTTGTCACAGAATTGACGCCAAGGAACCGGCGACAATGAGGCATCATTGCGACCTCATTCACAATTCAGGTTGAACATTTGACCGCTCCGATGGTCCTAGTCTCATCGCGCGGCCAACTTCAAGAACCGCTTCCCCTGAACTAAACCGGTCAATTATATGCGCCCAATGAAACAGGCTATCTACTCAAGCCGCACCGCAGACAAATTCGTCGTCCGCCTCCCAGACGGAATGCGTGAGCGCATTGCCGAGGTTGCGCGTAACCACCACCGCAGCATGAACTCCGAGATCATTGCCCGCCTGGAACAGAGCCTGATCCAGGAAGGCGCACTGGGCGACGAGTTGAGCATGCGCCTGGACAGCCCGGAACTGTCCCTGCATGAGCGCGAGCTGCTGCAACGCTTCCGCCAACTGTCCCACCGCCAGCAGAACGCCCTGGTTGCCCTGATCGCCCATGACGTCGAGATGGCTGCGGACGCTTCCTGATCTTTCTTCGCTGAACTCGATTCAGAGCAAAACGCCCGGTGCAAGTGATTGCACCGGGCGTTTTGCTTTTTGGGGAGCTATAAGCCTCAAGCTTTAAGCGGCAAGAAAAAGCAGTCCGCGTCACCACAGGCTTCTTCTTATGACTTGCAGCTTGTAGCTTGAAGCCCAAGCACAAAAAAGCCAGCGCGAAGCTGGCTTGTCTGATTGGACGATGGCTTACAACAGGAACAGCGTGGCCAAGCCCAGGAAGATGAAGAACCCGCCACTGTCGGTCACAGCCGTAATCATCACACTGGACCCCATCGCCGGGTCGCGCCCCATCCGCACCAGGGTCATCGGGATAAACACCCCCATGAACGCCGCCAGCAGCAGGTTGAGGGTCATGGCGGCGGTCATCACCACTCCTAGCGACCAACTGCCATAGAGCAGGAAGGCCACCACCCCGATCACCCCACCCCAGATCAGGCCGTTGATCAGCGAGACAGCCAGTTCCTTGCGCATCAGGCGCGTGGTGTTGCCGGGGCTGACCTGGTCCAGCGCCATGGCGCGGACGATCATGGTGATGGTCTGGTTGCCCGAGTTGCCGCCGATACCGGCAACGATCGGCATCAAGGCCGCCAGGGCCACCAGCTTCTCGATCGAGCCTTCGAACAGGCCGATCACCCGAGAGGCGACGAAGGCGGTGATCAGGTTGATCGCCAGCCACGCCCAACGGTTGCGCAGCGAACGCCAGACCGAGGCGAAGATGTCTTCTTCCTCGCGCAGACCGGCCATGTTCAGCACTTCGGTTTCGCTTTCTTCACGAATCAGGTCGACCATTTCGTCGATGGTCAGACGGCCGATCAGGCGGTCGTTCTTGTCGACCACCGGGGCCGATACCAGGTCGTAACGTTCGAAGGCCTGGGCGGCGTCGTAGGCGTCTTCGTCGGGGTGGAAGCTGACCGGATCGTCGGCCATGACCTCGGCGACCTGCTTGTCCGGGTCGTTGACCAGCAGACGCTTGATCGGCAGCACGCCCTTGAGGATGCCGTCGTAGTCGACGACGAAGAGTTTGTCAGTGTGGTTCGGCAGCTCCTTGAGCCGGCGCAGGTAGCGCAGGACCACTTCCAGGCTGACGTCTTCGCGGATGGTGACCATCTCGAAGTCCATCAGCGCACCGACCTGCTCCTCGTCATAGCTCAGCGCCGAGCGCACACGCTCGCGTTGCTGGGCGTCGAGGGTTTCCATCAGCTCGTGGACGACGTCCCGCGGCAGCTCGGGGGCGAGGTCGGCGAGTTCGTCGGCGTCCATCTCCTTGGCGGCGGCGAGCAGTTCGTGATCGTCCATGTCGGCGATCAGGGTCTCGCGGACCGAGTCGGATACTTCGAGGAGGATGTCGCCGTCGCGCTCGGCCTTGACCAACTGCCATACGGTCAGACGGTCATCCAGGGGCAGCGCTTCGAGAATGTGGGCAACGTCGGCAGAGTGCAGGTCATCGAGCTTGCGTTGCAGCTCGACGAGGTTCTGCCGGTGGACAAAACTCTCTACGTGATCGTTATGCGCGCCTTCCTGACGGTGGGTCAGGTCTTCGACCAGGCGCTGACGCTGCAGCAGTTCGACCACCTGGGCGAGGCGGTCCTGCAGGCTTTCCTGCGTTTTCTTTGCTTCTACTTCAGTCATAGGCGAACTCCACTCCCAGCAGCAGAGCACGCCGGGAGGATCAATCAGTCACATCGTGATTGGCAAGACAGGCTTTTAAGTAACTACTGGGTAAGTCCATGGTGGTATTCCACAAGCCCCGGCGGGGCTGACGGGCGCAATCATACACCGCTTGAGCTGTCTGAGGGCTGAAAATATCGGTGAAAACAATCGTTTGCGAAAACGCCGTAGGCAAACGCGCGAATCCATCAATGCGACGGCGAGCGCCCAGGAAAAAGCACACGCACTACTGAAAAATTAGCACGCGCCGGCTGGCATTGAGTGACAAATTATTTATCGGGATCAACAAATCGCGGAAAACAAAAAGCCCGCCATGTAGGCGGGCTCTTCGTTTTGTATGGTGCACTCGACAGGATTCGAACCTGTGACCGCTCGGTTCGTAGCCGAGTACTCTATCCAGCTGAGCTACGAGTGCAGGGTTGGTATTTGATAAACCAGATCACCACTGGTTGAAGCTGAAGCAACTTTCAGCGAAACTTGCTTCGTCTTGTATGGTGCACTCGACAGGATTCGAACCTGTGACCGCTCGGTTCGTAGCCGAGTACTCTATCCAGCTGAGCTACGAGTGCAGGGTTGGTACTTGATGGACCAGATCACCTCTGGTTGAAGCTGAAGCAACTTTCAGTGAAACTTGCTTCGTCTCTATGGTGCACTCGACAGGATTCGAACCTGTGACCGCTCGGTTCGTAGCCGAGTACTCTATCCAGCTGAGCTACGAGTGCATTTGAAGCCGCGCATTATAGTTCGCTAAATCGTTTTTGCAACCACTTTTTCGTTTAATTTCAACGACTTAGTGATTCATGCCAGATTACAGCGCCCTACATGAATAATGGCGGAGAAGGGGGGATTCGAACCCCCGATACCCTTGTGAGGTATACTCCCTTAGCAGGGGAGCGCCTTCGGCCACTCGGCCACCTCTCCGCAACACGGGGCGTATAATAACCAGAGCCTTCCCCGTTTGCAAACTCTTTTTTGAAAAAAAACTGAGAAAAATTAAAGGCTTGGTTCTTCGTCCTTCTCTTTCTTGATCCGCAGGTAGATTTCCTCGCGGTGTACAGCCACTTCCTTCGGTGCATTGACGCCAATGCGCACCTGGTTTCCTTTGACGCCGAGCACGGTCACGGTGATTTCGCCATCGCCAATGATCAGGCTTTCGGCACACCTACGAGTCAGAATAAGCATACGTTACTCCTCAGGGGATTCAGTTCAGGGACAACAGTCTGTGGGTGAAACAGGCTTCGGACTGCAACCAGGACGGCTACGGGCCTACGCCAGAGTATTGACTAGGTGAAGGGAGGCACCCGGCTCAAATAAAGAGGGGCGCGGCATGGCCGCGCCCCAGGGGACAACGCTTACTCGCCCGAACGCGCCGGAGCGTCCAGCTCGAAGGCGGTATGCAGAGCGCGTACAGCCAGCTCCAGGTACTTCTCTTCGATGACCACCGAGACCTTGATCTCGGAAGTGGAGATCATCTGGATGTTGATGCTCTCCTTGGCCAGGGCTTCGAACATGCGGCTGGCAACACCCGCATGGGAGCGCATGCCGACACCGACGATGGAGACCTTGGCGATCTTGGTGTCGCCAATCACTTCACGGGCGCCGATCTCGGCAGCGGTGCTCTTCAGCACGCCCATGGCCTTCTCGTAGTCGTTGCGGTGCACGGTGAAGGTGAAGTCGGTGGTGTTATCGTGCGAAACGTTCTGCACGATCATGTCGACTTCGATGTTCGCGGCGCTGATCGGGCCGAGGATCTTGAAAGCCACGCCCGGGGTATCCGGTACGCCACGGATGGTCAGCTTGGCTTCATCGCGGTTGAAGGCGATGCCGGAAATGATCGGCTGTTCCATGGATTCCTCTTCATCAATGGTAATGAGGGTACCCGGACCCTCCTGGAAGCTGTGCAGCACGCGCAGCGGAACGTTGTACTTGCCGGCGAACTCGACGGCACGGATCTGCAGCACCTTGGAACCGAGGCTGGCCATTTCCAGCATCTCTTCGAAGGTGATCTTGTCCAGGCGCTGGGCCTGGGACACCACGCGCGGGTCGGTGGTGTAGACGCCATCCACGTCGGTGTAGATCTGGCACTCGTCAGCCTTCAGGGCCGCCGCCAGGGCCACGCCGGTGGTGTCGGAACCACCGCGACCGAGGGTGGTGATGTTGCCTTGCTCGTCGACGCCCTGGAAACCCGCGACCACGACCACACGGCCGGCCTTGAGGTCGCCACGGATCTTCTGGTCGTCGATTTGCAGGATGCGCGCCTTGTTGTGCGCGCTGTCGGTGAGAATCCGCACCTGGTTACCGGTGTAGGACACCGCCGGAACGCCACGCTTCATCAGTGCCATGGCGAGCAAGGCGATGGTCACCTGCTCACCGGTGGACACGATCACGTCCAGTTCACGCGGAACCGGCTGATCGCTGATCTGCTTGGCCAGGTCGATCAGGCGGTTGGTTTCGCCGCTCATCGCCGACAGTACAACCACCAGGTCATCGCCAGCTTCGCGGAATTTCTTGACCTTTTCGGCAACCTGCTCGATTCGCTCGATTGTGCCGACCGAGGTGCCGCCAAATTTCTGTACGATCAACGCCATTTCAAAGCCGCCTCAGCCCGTGAAGGGCACCCAATAAACAAAACACAACGCCGACGGCCCGTCACTAGACGACGGGCCGTCGGCGCCTCAGACACCCTGCTCTGCGAATGGCACGGCCAGGGCCAGTGCAGTGTCCAGCGCTGCGGCGTCCACGCCACCGCCTTGCGCCATGTCCGGACGACCGCCACCCTTGCCACCCACCGCCGCAGCGGCTTGCTTCATCAAATCCCCGGCTTTGAGTTGGCCGGTGAGGTCCTTGGTCACGCCGGCGACCAGTACGACCTTCTCTTCGTGGACACTGCCGAGCAGGATCACTGCGCGGCCGAGCTTGTTCTTCAATTGGTCGACCAGGGCCAGCAGGGCCTTGCCGTCCTGACCGTCCAGGCGCGCAGCCAGGACCTTGACGCCCTTGACGTCCACCGCGCTGTTGGCGAGGTCGTCACCGGCGGCACTGGCGGCCTTGGCCTGCAGCTGCTCCAGCTGTTTCTCCAGCTGGCGGTTGCGCTCCAGCACGGCCGAGAGCTTGTCGATCAGGTTGTCGCGGCTGCCCTTGACCAGTTGCGCAGCTTCCTTGAGCTGCTCTTCGGCGGCGTTCAGGTAGGCCAGTGCCGCTGCACCGGTGACCGCTTCGATACGGCGCACGCCGGAAGCCACGCCACCTTCGCTGACGATCTTGAGCAGACCGATATCACCGGTACGCTTGGCGTGGATACCGCCGCACAGCTCGACCGAGAAGTCGCCGCCCATGCTCAGGACCCGCACGCTGTCGCCGTATTTCTCGCCGAACAGCGCCATGGCGCCCTTCTGCTTGGCGGTGTCGATATCGGTCTCTTCGGTCTGCACTTCGGAGTTCTTGCGCACTTCGCGGTTGACGATCTCTTCCAGTTGCTTGATCTGCTCTGGCTTGACCGCTTCCGGGTGGCTGAAGTCGAAACGCAGGCGCTGGCTGTTCACCAGGGAGCCCTTCTGTTGTACGTGCTCACCCAGGACCTGACGCAGCGCAGCGTGCAGCAGGTGGGTGGCGGAGTGATTCAGCGCAGTGGCTTTCTGCACGTCGGCATCGACCTTGGCCTCGACCTGGGCGCCCACCACCAGGTTGCCGCTGGCGATCACGCCGTGGTGCAGGAAGGCACCACCGGTCTTGGTGGTGTCGCGCACGTCGAAGCGTGCAGCGCCGGCCTGCAGGTAACCGGTGTCACCGATCTGGCCGCCGGATTCGGCGTAGAACGGGGTGCGGTCGAGGATCACCACGCCCTCCTCGCCTTCACCCAGTTGCTCGACGGACTGGCCGTCCTTGTACAGGGCGACGATCTTCGCGTTGCCTTCGGTGGCGCTGTAGCCGAGGAACTCGGTGTCGACGTCGACCTTGACCAGGCTGTTGTAGTCCAGGCCGAAGGCGCTGGCGGAACGGGCGCGCTCGCGCTGCGCTTCCATTTCACGCTCGAAGCCTGCCTCGTCGATGCTCAGCTCGCGTTCGCGGGCGATGTCGGCGGTCAGGTCCATCGGGAAGCCGTAGGTGTCGTACAGCTTGAACACCACTTCGCCCGGGATGACGCTGCCTTTCAGCTCGGTCAGGTCCTGCTCGAGGATCTTCAGGCCCTGTTCCAGGGTCTTGGCGAACTGTTCTTCCTCGGTCTTCAGCACGCGCTCGATGTGCGCCTGCTGGGATTTCAGCTCAGGGAAGGCTTCGCCCATCTCGGCCACCAACGCGGCGACGATCTGGTAGAAGAAGCTGCCCTTGGCGCCGAGCTTGTTGCCGTGACGGCAGGCGCGACGCACGATGCGGCGCAGCACGTAGCCACGGCCTTCGTTGGACGGCACCACGCCGTCGGCGATCAGGAAACCGCAGGAACGGATATGGTCGGCCACCACTTTCAGCGAAGGCTGGCCTTCGTCGGTGCAGCCGATGGCCTTGGCCGAAGCGGCCAGCAGGCTCTGGAACAGGTCGATCTCGTAGTTCGAGTGGACGTGCTGGAGGACCGCACTGATGCGTTCCAGGCCCATGCCGGTGTCCACCGATGGCGCCGGCAGCGGGTGCAGGACGCCGTCCGCGGTGCGGTTGAACTGCATGAAGACGTTGTTCCAGATCTCGATGTAGCGGTCGCCGTCTTCTTCCGGCGAGCCGGGTGGGCCGCCCCAGATGTCGGCGCCGTGGTCGTAGAAGATCTCGGTGCACGGGCCGCACGGGCCGGTATCGCCCATGGTCCAGAAGTTGTCGGAGGCGTATGGCGCGCCCTTGTTGTCGCCGATGCGAACCATGCGCTCGGCTGGCACGCCGACTTCCTTGGTCCAGATGTCATAGGCTTCGTCGTCGCTGGCGTAGACCGTGACCCAGAGCTTCTCCTTCGGCAGGTTCAGCCACTTGTCGGAGGTCAGGAAGGTCCAGGCGAAGGTGATGGCGTCGCGCTTGAAGTAGTCACCGAAGCTGAAGTTGCCCAGCATTTCGAAGAAGGTGTGGTGACGCGCGGTGTAGCCGACGTTTTCCAGGTCGTTGTGCTTGCCGCCGGCACGCACGCACTTCTGGCTGCTCACGGCGCGGGTGTAGGCGCGCTTTTCCTGGCCCAGGAAGCAGTCCTTGAACTGGTTCATCCCGGCGTTGGTGAACAGCAGGGTCGGGTCGTTGCCCGGAATCAGGGAGCTGGAGGCGACTCGGGTGTGTCCCTGCTCTTCGAAGAATCGAAGGAAGGCTTCACGGATTTCTGCGCTTTTCATAGGTTCTTCCACGGAAACGGCGGCCTGAGGCAAATGTGCGCGTCAAATGACGAAAACGACGGCAAAGGGCCGCATTATAGCCAGCCTGCGTGCCAGTTGTAGTGGGTTTATACGCTGCAAACCGCCATTGACGGATGAAAAGAAGGTTAATCGGGGCGATTTGATTAGCAGGCTATGCGTTCCGGCAAAATCTATGTTACAAAATCCCCCGCCATCACCCATGATGGCAACGTTCTCAGGGCGGGGTGCAATTCCCCACCGGCGGTAATTGCGCCCAGCGCGCATAGCCCGCGAGCGCTTGCAGGCAAGGCTTTGCAAGGTCAGCAGACCCGGTGTGATTCCGGGGCCGACGGTCACAGTCCGGATGAAGAGAGAACGGGATAGGCACCTTGTGTCCGTTCGTCCGCATTTTCGCGAACGACCATCCCTTTCGATCCAGATGCCCTGTTTCTCATACAAACAGGAGTCCGTTTCAATGCAAGCAACCCCAATCGACAGCAAAGCCCACGGCAACGAGCGTATCGCCTTCGTCCAGGCTTGCTGGCACAAGGATATTGTCGATCAGAGCCGCAAGGGCTTCGTCGAGCAGATGGCCAAGCATGGTTATCAGGTGGGCGATATCGATTTCTATGAGGTCGGTGGCGCCTTCGAGATCCCGCTGCATGCCAAGTTGCTGGCACGTAGTGGCCGCTATGGCGCGATCGTCGCCGCTGGCCTGGTGGTGGATGGCGGGCTGTACCGCCATGAGTTCGTCGCCCAGTCGGTGATCAGCGGGCTGATGCAGGTGCAACTGGAGACCGAAGTGCCGGTGTTCTCTGTGGTGCTGACCCCGCATCACTTCCATGCCGGTGACGAGCATCAGAAGTTCTTCTTCGAGCATTTCGTGCTGAAGGGCGAGGAAGCGGCGAATACCTGTGCCGATACCCTGCTGAAGCTGCGGGCGTTGCGCCGCAGTGAAGTGCCGCAGAAGGTGGCGGTGTAAACAAGAAGGCCGCGGTTGATACCGCGGCCTTTTTGGTTGTCTGTTCCGGCCTCATCGCTGGCAAGCCAGCTCCCACAGGGTCCGAGTCGCTGCAGAACCCTATGGGAGCTGGCTTGCCAGCGATGAGGCCGGTACTACTGGCCTAGTCCTTCAGCCGAAGCCGGAACGATCAGGATCCCCGCCCGCAATCCATTCTTCACCTTGGGATTGGGGAAAATGATCCTCGCCCCCTCCTCCTCCACGATCCAGCGGGTTTCCGCCAGGTCCTCCGCCAGCAGATACCCCTTGGCCAGCTCCGAGAAGTTCTCGATATCCGCCGGCAAATGCAGGTGGAAGCTGTCACTGTGCTTGATGATCTCCCGGGCCACGCTGAACAGTTGCAGGCCATCCAGCTCATCAGCCTGCTCCGGCTCCTTGCCTTCGATGATCTGGATCAGCCGCGCCTCCAGGCGCTCCAGATTGACCTGCTGGTTCTGCCCGAACGGCCGCGCCTTGCCCAGCTCCAGGGTGAAGGCCTCGGCCCCCAGCTGTTCATAGGTGTAGGCGGTGAAGGTGATCGAGGTCTTGCTTTGCAGCAGCACCGCTTCCATCCCGGCGGCGCGCAAGCGCGCCAGCTCGCGACGGGAATGCTGGCGCCCTTCTTGGTAGGGATAGAGGGCGAACTGCTCGATCCTGGAGCCGCGGATCGCGGTGTGCAGGTCGTAATGCAGCCGGGTGCGTCTTGGCTCGCGGAAGAAGGTCGCCGCCAGATGCTCGAGGTCCCCGGCACGCAGGGCCTCCGCACCACTGGACAGCTCGTGCCGGCCATTGAACAGGCGGTTCACGTCCTGCTCGATATACCGCTCGCCCTTGCGCATCGCCTCGGGGTTGCCGAACAGGAACAGGATCCGCGCCCTTGGATGAACTTCACCCTTGGCAATCCGCCCGATCAGATCGTCGAGCAGCTCGATGGGCGCGGTCTCGTTACCATGGATGCCGGCGGACAACAGCAAGTCCAGCCCGTTGTCCCGGGCCTGCGGCGGGCAGACTTCCAGCGCCCCCTCGGCCAGCCAGCGCAAGCGTACCCCCTGCACCGTCACCTGGGTCTTCTCGGCCGGTTCGCGACCGGCCAGGGTCAGATCAAGCAGTTTGCCGAGGGAGAGCATGGGCGTTTCCTTAGTGATGATGTCCGCAATCGGGACCGTGGACGTGATCGTCATCGTCGCCGGCATCCGCCGGCTCCATTTCCAGTTGCAGGCTGACCAGGTTGGTCGCCAGCGGACGCAGCAGCAGGTTGGCGTATTCGCTGTCGCCTTCCTCGACGTCGACGCCGATCAGCAACTGACCGCGGCCGTCCTGCTGGATCCACACTTCCTTGCCCTGCCAGATCACCGCAAAGCGGCTGGTGGAGGCTTCGCGCTGGTTGCCATCTTCGTCTTCAAGGATCAGTTGCAGGGCGTCGGACATTTTCAGGTGCTCTTTCAGGGGTTGAGTTGGAACGGATAGACCGAGCCCAGCTTGAGAATCCGGGTCAGCTCATCCAAAGCCGTACGGCACTCCACCAGCAGTTGCGGATCGGCCAGGTCGCTTTCGACGAGGCGGTCGCGGTAGTGCTTGTCGACCCATTGGGTCAGGGTGTCGTACAGCGGGGCAGTCATGATAACCCCTGGATTGACCGCCGCCAGTTCCGTTTCATTCAGCGCGACACGCAGCCGCAGGCAAGCCGGGCCACCGCCGTTCTGCATGCTCTGCTTGAGGTCGAAGACACGCACCTCGGAAATCGCCCCGTTCTGGCCGGTCAGGCCGTTCAGGTAGGCCCAGACCCGCTCGTTGTTGCGGCATTCTTCCGGCACCACCAGCAGCATCGAACCGTCATCGCGGGACAGCAGCTGGCTGTTGAACAGGTAGGAACGCACCGCGTCCTCCACCGTCACCTGGGCCCGTGGCACGCAGATGGCCTTGAAGTTGACGCCCCGCTTGGCCAGCTTGTCCTTCAGCTCGGCAAGAACGCGCTCGGTCTCGAGGAAGGCGTCCTCGTGATAGAACAGCACCTCGCCGTTGCCTACGGCGATCACGTCGTTATGGAACACGCCCTGATCGATCACTGCCGGATTCTGCTGAGCATAGACCACGCCGTCATCGCTCAGGCCGTGCAGGCGGGCCACGGCTTGCGAGGCTTCCAGGGTCTGGCGGGCAGGGTATTTCTGCGGCGCCGGGTAGCGGGTGTCGAAGGCGCTGCGACCGAAGACGAAGAACTCGACCCCAGGCTCACCGTAGGCACGGCAGAAACGGGTGTGGTTGGCCGCGCCTTCGTCACCGAACTGCGCCACCGCCGGCAACGCGGCGTGGTGGGCGAAGTGCTGCTGATTGGCGAACATGGCGCCCAGCACGCGGCTGGTGGTCGGGTGCTCGATGCTGCGGTGGTACTTGCAGTTCAGGTTGGCGGCGGTGAAATGCACGCGGCCGTCGGCGGTGTCGGCGCTCGGGCTGACGGTGGCGGCGTTGGCCACCCACATGCTCGATGCCGAGCAGCTGGCGACCAGCAGCGGCATGGCTTCTTTTGCCGCACGCTGGATCACTTCGGCATCGCTGCCGCTGAAGCCCAGGCTGCGCAGCGCTGCCACGTCCGGGCGCTCCTGCGGCGCCAGCACGCCCTGCTGGAAGCCCATGTCGGCCAGGGCCTTCATCTTGGCCAGGCCCTGCAGCGCCGCTTCACGCGGGTTCGAGCCCTGCTGGCTGTTGCTCTGCGAGGCCACGTTGCCGTAGGACAGGCCACCGTAGTTGTGGGTCGGTCCGACCAACCCATCAAAATTCACTTCAAACGATTTCATCGGTCAAGGCTCCGTGAACCTGTTGTTATAGGGCGACGCCGGGCGTCAGCGTGGCGGGCAGGACCAGGCTGGCGGTTTCCAGCGAGGCGACCGGGTAGGCGCAGTAGTCCGCCGCGTAATAGGCACTGGCGCGGTGGTTGCCGCTGGCGCCGACGCCACCGAACGGTGCGCTGCTGGCGGCGCCGGTCAGTTGCTTGTTCCAGTTGACGATGCCGGCACGGCTTTCCAGCCAGAACTGCTGGTAGCGCGCATGGGAGTCCGACAGCAAGCCAGCGGCGAGACCGTACTGGGTGTTGTTGGCTTCGGCGATGGCGGCCGGGAAGTCCGCATAGCGAATCACTTGCAGCAGCGGGCCGAAGAACTCTTCGTCCGGGCGCTCGGCCACGGCGCTGACATCGAGGATGCCCGGGGTCAGCAGTGCTGCGGTGGACTGCGGCTGGGTCATCTCCAGCAGCGCGGTCGCGCCGTTGGCCAGCAGGTTCGCCTGAGCGTCCATCAACGCCTTGGCCGCACCGAGGGAGACCACGGAGCCCATGAACGGCGCCGGTTGCTGGTCGAAAGCACCTACGGAAATGTTCTTGCTGACTTCCACCAGACGCGCCAGCAGGCGATCGCCCCAGGCGCCTTGCGGCACGAGCAGGCGGCGTGCACAGGTGCAGCGCTGGCCGGCGGAGATGAAGGCCGACTGGATGATGGTGTAGACCGCCGCGTCCAGGTCCTTGACCTCGTCCACCACCAGCGGGTTGTTGCCGCCCATTTCCAGGGCCAGGATCTTGTCCGGGCGCCCGGAGAACTGCTGGTGCAACAGGTTGCCGGTACGGCTGGAGCCGGTGAAGAACAGGCCGTCGATACCCGGATTGGCCGCCAGGGCCACGCCGGTTTCACGGGCGCCCTGGACCAGGTTCAGCACACCTGCCGGCAGGCCGGCGTCGATCCAGCATTTCACCGTCAGCTCGGCGACCTTCGGGGTCAGTTCGCTCGGTTTGAACACCACCGCGTTACCCGCCAGCAGCGCCGGAACGATATGGCCGTTGGGCAGGTGGCCGGGGAAGTTGTACGGACCGAACACCGCCACCACACCATGGGGCTTGTGGCGCAACACGGCGGTGGCATCGGCCAGCGGGCCGCTCTTCTCGCCGGTACGCTCGCGGTAGCTCTGCACGGAAATGGCGACCTTGTTGACCATGCTGGTCACTTCGGTGGCGGCTTCCCACAGTGGCTTGCCGGTTTCCTCACCAATGCAGCGGGCCAGTTCGTCAGCGTTGGCTTTCAGTTGTGCGGCAAAGGCTTCCAGCACGGCGATGCGCATGTCCAGCGACTGCCGCGCCCAGCCCGGGAATGCCTGGCGTGCGGCGGCAACCGCCTGCCCGACCTGCCCGGCATTGGCGCCCTGCCCTGCCCAGACCACCGCCTGGGTCACCGGGTTGAGGGATTCCAGGGCGTCGCCCTGACCGGCCTGCCATTGGCCTGCGATGAAGTGAGTGGTCATTGGTTGGCCTCCCGGGGCGCGGACAGTGCAACGGCGCGGACCTGGTCGCCAGCGCTCAGGCGCAGGCGCTTGGCGGTCTGTGGATCGACCACCAGGGTGCCGGCCGCCAAGCGCGCAGGCGCTGCGGCGATGCGGCAGTCCTCACGCTTGCGGTTGTGAATGATGAACGGCGTGGCGTCGTCGCCCGGAGTGCCGATCGCCAGCACCAGCGGCTGGCTGTCGCGCACCGCGCGGATGCGGCGGGTTTCGCACTCGATGGCCGGGCCGGCGTCGAAGATGTCGACGTAGCCCTGGTAGCTGAAACCTTCGCTCTTGAGCATCGACAGCGCCGGTTCGGTGTCGGTGTGTACACGACCGATGACTTCGCGCGCCGCCTCGGAAAGGAAGCAGGTGTACAGCGGGAACTTGGGCATCAGCTCGGCGATGAAGGCCTTGTTGCCGACGCCGGTCAGGTAGTCGGCCTGGCTGAATTCCATCTTGAAGAAGTGCCGGCCCAGGCTTTCCCAGAACGGCGAACGACCCTGCTCGTCGGACATGCCACGCATCTCGGCGATGATCTTGTTGCCGAACAGCTCGGGGAACTCGGCGATGAACAGCATCCGCGCCTTGGACAGCAGACGGCCGTTGAGGCCGGTGCGGCTGTCGGCCCGCAGGAACAGCGAGCACAGTTCGGAGTTGCCGGTCAGGTCGTTGGCCAGGAACAGGGTCGGGATTTCCCGGTAGATATTCAGCTCCTGGGAGGCGCTGACGGTCAGGCCGACCCGGTAGTTGTACCAGGGCTCGCGCAGGCCGACGGCGCCGGCGATGGCGGAGATGCCGACCACTTCGCCGGCATCGTTCTCCAGCACGAACAGGTAGTCGGCATCGCCACGCTCGGCCTCGCCGCGGAAGGTCTTCTCGGCCCAGCCGACCCGGTGGGCCAGGCGTTCCTCGTTGGCCGGCAAGGTGGTCAGGCCGGTGCCGGTGCTGCGCGCCAGCTCGATCAGCGCGGGCAGGTCGCTGCTGCGTACGGGACGAACGATCATGCTATCTCCTCGGGCAGGCGCGCCATGGGCGCCCGCGAAACTCAGTCAGTATCAAACCGCGACCAGGCGCACGCTGGCGCCCTCGCCGACACCCAGCGCCTCGACGGCTTCCGGGCTCAGGTAGACCGGCTTGCCCGGCACCCAGTCCAGCTCCAGCAGTACCGCGCGGTAATCCTGCAACTGGCCGTTGGTTACCAGGTACTGACGGCCGCCCTTGGTCGGCTGCTCCTGCAGCTTGACCGGCACGACCCGGCTCTGGGCAATGGAACGGATGCCGGACACCCGCGCATGCAGGGTCGGGCCGCCGTCGAAAATGTCGATGTAGTGATCGGTCTCGAAGCCTTCGCGCATCAGGATGTCGAAGGTGATCTGCGCCCGCGGGTGGACCTGGCCCATGGCTTCCTGGGCTTCGTCCGGCAGCAGCGGCACGTAGATCGGATAGTGCGGCATCAGCTCGGCGAGGAAGGTACGGCTCTTCAGGCCGCACAGGCGCTCGGCCTCGGCGTAGTTGAGATCGAAGAAGTTGCGCCCGATGGCGTCCCAGAACGGCGAGTCGCCGTTTTCATCGCTGTAGCCGACGATCTCGGTGACCACCGACTCGGCGAAACGCTCCGGGTGCGAGGCCATGAACAGCAGGCGACCACGGGAGTTGAGCTCGGCCCAACCGGTGTTCACCAGCTCGGGCAGCACGTAGAAGCTGGTCAGCAGGCTGTTGCCGGTGAGGTCATGGCACTGGGAGAGGACGTGGATCTTGTTGTGGATCTTCAGCTCGCGGGAAGCGTGGACGAAGGTCTCGTTGCGAAAGCTGTAGAACGGCTCGGAATAGCCGGCCGAGGCGACGATGGCCGAGCAGCCGACCAGCTTGCCGGTGGCCGAGTCCTCGAGGACGAAGAAATAGCTCTCCTCGCCGTTGAAACTCACTTCGGCGGCGAAGGAGGTTTCCGAGGCGGAAATCTTGTCGCCCAGGCGACCGGCATCGTCCGGCAGGGACGTGACACCAATGGGACTGTCCGCAGCCAGGCGCTGTACTTCATCCAGGTCAGCCATTTGCGCGGGTCGCATCACCAGCATGGTGTCACTCCTTTCGGGTATACGGGCCGACATGGCGTCGGCGCAAAAAAAGCGGCGTGTGCGGGTCGGGGCACAGGCCACGGGAATCGGTTCGCTGGCCGAGTCAGCGGCCAGCGAAGGTGCAGCGGGGGCGAATCAGGCCTGGGTCAGCTTGGCGGCAGCGCGCTCGAAGCGGTCCAGACCTTCGTCGATATCGGCATCCTCGACCACTAGGCTCGGGGCGAAGCGGACCACGTCCGGACCGGCCTGCAGGACCATCAGGCCCTCTTGCTCGGCAGCGTTGAACACGTCCTTGGCCTTGCCTTTCCAGGCGTCGGTCAGCACGCAGCCGATCAGCAGGCCGCGACCGCGGACCAGGCTGAACAGGCCGTACTTCTCGCCGATCTGCTCCAGGCGCGACTTGAAGCGCTCGTGCTTGGCCTTGACGCCGTTGAGCACTTCAGGGGTGTTGACGATATCCAGCACGGCGTTGGCGACGGCGCAGGCCAGCGGGTTGCCGCCGTAGGTGGTGCCGTGGGTGCCGACGGCCAGGTGCTTGGCCAGTGCGTCGGTGGTCAGGATCGCGCCGATCGGGAAACCGCCGCCCAGGCTCTTGGCGCTGGAGAGGATGTCCGGGATCACGCCGTAGTGCTGGTAGGCATACAGCTCGCCGGTACGGCCGACGCCGGTCTGCACTTCGTCGAAGATCAGCAGCGCGTTGTACTGGTCGCACAGGGCGCGGGCGCCTTCCAGATAGGCCTGGTCGGCCGGGACCACACCGCTCTCGCCCTGGATCGGCTCGATCACCACGGCGCAGGTCTTGTCGGAGATCTGGGCTTTCAGGGCTTCCAGGTCGTTGTACGGCACATGGCTGATGCCGGTGATCTTCGGACCGAAGCCGTCGGAGTACTTCGGCTGGCCGCCGACGCTCACGGTGAACAGGGTGCGGCCGTGGAAGCTGTTGACGGTGGCGATGATCTCGTGTTTTTCCGGACCGAAGCGGTCATGGGCAACACGACGGGCCAGCTTGAACGCGGCCTCGTTGGCCTCGGCGCCGGAGTTGCAGAAGAACGCGCGGTCGGCGAAGGTCGCGTCGACCAGCTTGCGTGCCAGTTGCAGGGCCGGCTCGTTGGTGAAGACGTTGGATACATGCCACAGCTTGTTGGCCTGTTCGGTCAGCGCGCTGACCAATGCCGGATGGGCATGCCCCAGCACGTTAACGGCGATGCCGCCGGCGAAATCGATCAGCTCACGGCCCGACTGGTCCCAGACTCGGGAACCGGCGCCGCGCACGGGAATGAAGGCGGCTGGCGCATAGTTGGGAACCATTACCTGGTCGAAATCGGCGCGTTGCACCGGAGCTTGCTCAACGGACATCGGAGTCTCCTGAAGAGGAACGCCTGCCTGGAACTGGCGAGCGATGGGGGGATTGTAAGGAGAGATGAACACTTGGCCTTGTCGCCAAGCGACAACTTCTTATAGCGCCAAACCCTGTTTTTCCAAGGCTTTCGGCAATGCGACAAATAGCTTCGCAAAGGCGCAGTTTAAACGGTGCGGGGGGCTGGCGGGGAGTGGCTTGGGGGCGGGAAAGGCAGGAAATTCAAGGTGTTCGATGATTGACAGGGTGCCAGATGGTTTTTCTGTGGATTTGAGGGCCCTATCGCTGGCAAGCCAGCTCCCACAGGGTTTTGTGCTGGCCACAGGATTTGCGGCCGACGCGATCACTGTGGGAGCTGGCTTGCCAGCGATGAGGCCCTGAAGGTCAACCGCGCTCGGCAGGAACAGAGGAGAGTTCAAAGGGCGAACTGCTGCGCCGCTGGTTCCGGTCTTCCCGCGGCGTCGCACCGAAGAAGTTGCGGTAGGCACTGGAGAAATGCGGCCCCGACGAGAACCCGCAGGACAGCCCGATCTGGATGATCGACTTGCTGGTCTGCATCAGCATCTGCCGCGCCTTGTTCAGGCGCAGTTCCAGGTAGTATTGGCTCGGCACCCGGTTCAGGTACTGCTTGAAGATCCGCTCCAGTTGACGGCGGGACACACAGACATGCTGGGCAATCTCGTCGGTGGTCAGCGGCTCCTCGATATTCGCTTCCATCAGCAGCACGGCCTGGGTCAGCTTCGGATGGCTTGAACCGAGACGATTCTGCAGCGGAATACGCTGGCGCTCGCCACCCTCGCGAATGCGCTCGACCACCAGTTCCTCGGACACCGCCCCGGCCAGCTCGGCCCCGTGATCCCGGGCCAGCACCGCCAGCAACAGGTCCACCACCGACATCCCGCCGCACGCAGTCAGGCGATCGCGATCCCAGTCGAACAAGTGGCTGGTGGCAATCACCTTGGGGAAGCGCTCGGCGAAATCATCCTGCCAGCGCCAGTGCACTGCCGCCCGATAGCCATCCAGCAAACCCAGTTGCGCCAGCGGATAGACCCCCGCCGACAAACCGCCGACCACACAACCGGAACGCACCAGTTGCTTGAGCGCCGCGCCCAATGCCGCGCCCACCGCCAGCGGGGGCTCGTCGGCCAGCAGGAACAGCTTCTGGCAATTCTCCAGACGCCCGATCCACGGCTCGCCCGGCAGGCGCCAGTCACCCTCGACCGGCGTTTCGGCCTGGAGGAAAGCCAGTTCGTAAGCCACCTCCGGGTGCACCTTCTGCGCCACCCGCAATACCTCTTCCGCCAGCGCCAGGGTCAGGGCCTTGGTGCTGGGCCAGATGAGAAAACCGATTCGCTGGGTGGTCATGAGCTGAGGTCCGAAACCTGAGGTGAGTCTGATGCCCGCAAGGATAGGCGGACTGGAGCAAATGTGGCGCAGGCTGCGCGGGTGGCGCAGCATGACCTATTTTGGTGCAAAGCGGCAGTCTTAACCCAAGACCACTTATTTCAGGCTGCCGGAAAGGAACTGCTGCAGACGCTCGGACTGCGGGTTGACCAGCACTTCACGCGGGTCGCCACGCTCTTCCACCAGGCCCTTGTGCAGGAACACCAGTTGGTTGGACACCTCGCGGGCAAAGCCCATTTCGTGGGTCACCACCACCATGGTCCGGCCTTCCTGGGCCAGGGACTGCATGACTTTCAGGACGTCACCCACCAGCTCCGGGTCCAGGGCCGAAGTCGGTTCGTCAAACAGCATCACCTCGGGCTCCATGGCCAGGGCCCGGGCGATCGCCACGCGCTGCTGCTCGCCGCCGGACATATGGCCCGGATAGGCGTCCTTGCGATGAGAGACGCCGACCTTGGCCAGGTAATGCTCGGCCTTCTCCAGCGCTTCCTTCTTGCTCACGCCGAGCACGTGCACCGGCGCTTCGATGATGTTTTCCAGGGCGGTCATGTGCGACCACAGGTTGAAGTGCTGGAACACCATCGACAGCCGCGAACGCATGCGCTGCAGCTGCTTGGGATCGGCGGCCTTGAGCGCGCCGTCCTTGTTGGCCACCAGCTTCAGCTCTTCGTTGTTCAGCAGGATCTTGCCGGCGTGGGGCTGCTCCAGCAGGTTGATGCAGCGCAGGAAGGTACTCTTGCCCGAGCCGCTGGAGCCGATGATGCTGATCACGTCGCCGGCCTTGGCGGCCAGGGACACGCCCTTGAGCACTTCATGGCTGCCGTAGCGTTTGTGCAGGTCCTGGATTTCGAGTTTGTACATGCTGTCGGTTCTCACAAGGCCCGGGGCGTGACGGCACGCCCTGGGCGAATCAGTTAGCCGCGGGCATCAGCCCTTGCGCGGCGCCAGGTAGCCGAGCCAGCGGCGTTCGGCGAGCTTGAACAGGCGGACCAGGATGAAGGTCAGGCACAGGTAGAACACGCCGGCGGTGATGTAGGCCTCGAACGGCAGGTAGTACTGGGCATTGACGGTCCGCGCGGCGCCGGTGATGTCGATCAGGGTGACGATGGAGGCGAGACTGGTGGTCTGCAGCATCATGATCACTTCGTTGCTGTACTGCGGCAGCGCCCGGCGCAGGGCCGACGGCAGGAGGATGCGGCGATACATCTTGTAGCGCGACATGCCCACCGCCTTGGCCGCCTCGATCTCGCCATGGGGCGTGGCCTTGAGGCTGCCGGCGATGATTTCTGCGGTGTAGGCGCTGGTGTTGATGGCGAAGGCCAGGCAGGCGCAGAAAGTCGCGCTGGACAGCCACGGCCAGAGGAAGCTCTCGCGCACCACGGCGAACTGGGCCAGGCCGTAGTAGATCAGGAACAGCTGGACCAGCATCGGCGTGCCGCGGATCACGTAGGTGTAGAGCCAGGCGGCGAAGTTCACCAGCGGCTGTTTCGAGACCCGCATCAAGCCCAGCGGAATCGCCGTGAGCAGACCGAAGAACAGGGAAATCGCCAGCAGCTTGAGGGTGGTCAGCAGCCCGCCCCAGTACAGCGGCAGCGCCTCCCAGATGACGTTGTAGTCGAAGATCATAGTTCAGCCGCCTTTACGCCAACCGAGTAGCGCTTTTCCAGGTAACGCAGGGCCAGCAGCGAGACGCTGGTGATCACCAGGTACATCGCGGCCACCGCCAGGAAGAAGGTGAAAGGCTCGCGGGTGGCGTCGGCCGCCTGCTTGGCCTTGAACATCATGTCCTGCAGGCCCACCACGGAAATCAGCGCGGTGGCCTTGGTCAGCACCAGCCAGTTGTTGGTGAAGCCGGGAATCGCCAGGCGGATCATCTGCGGCACCAGCACGCGGAAGAACACCTGCACATTGCTCATGCCGTAGGCCATGCCGGCCTCGGCCTGGCCTTTCGGGATCGCCATGAAGGCGCCACGGAAGGTTTCCGAAAGATAGGCCCCGAAGATGAAACCGAGGGTGCCGATACCCGCGACCAGCGGGTTGAGGTCGATGTAGTCGTCGTAGCCCACCAGAGGAGCGACGCGGTTGAGGATGTCCTGGCCGCCGTAGAAGATCAGCAGGATCAGGACCAGATCGGGAATGCCGCGGATCACCGTGGCATACAGATCGCCGAGCCAGGCGAGCCAGCGCACCGGCGACAGACGCAGGGCCACCCCGATCAGGCCAAGCACGATGGCCAGGGCCATGGACGACAAGGCGAGCTGTAGCGTCAGCCACGCTCCATCGAGGATGACTGCCCCGTAGCCTTTCAACATGATGAGGTCCTCGACCTTAGGGATGAAAAAATGGTGCAAGCCTCAGCGCTTCTGCTGCTTGCACCATTGAACAGGTGACACGACGCCGGTTAGTTGGTTTCCGGGCCGTAGATATCGAAGTTGAAGTACTTGTCCTGGATTTCCTTGTACTTGCCGCTGGCGCGGATGCCGTCGATGGCGGCGTTGATACGCTCCAGGTTTTCCTTGTCGCCCTTGCGCACGGCGATGCCGATGCCGTCGCCGAAGTACTTGGCGTCGGTGAAGGCCGGGCCGGTGAAAGCATAGCCCTTGCCCGCGTCAGTCTTCAGGAAACCGTCTTCCAGCAGCGTAGCGTCAGCCACGGTGCCGTCCAGGCGGCCGGCGGTGATGTCCAGGTAGATCTCGTTCTGGGTGCCGTAAGGAACGATGGTGGCGCCTTTCGGGGCCAGGACTTCCTTGGCGAAGCGGTCGTGGATCGAACCGCGCTGCACGCCGATCTTCTTGCCTTGCAGTTCGCTCAGGCTGTCGCTGACGGTGGTGCCGTCCTTCATCACCAGGCGGGCCGGGGTCAGGTAGTAGCGCTTGGTGAAGTCGACCGATTTCTTGCGGTCGTCGGTGATCGACATGGACGACAGGATGGCGTCGATCTTGCGCACTTTCAGCGCCGGGATCAGGCCGTCGAACTCCTGCTCGACCCAGGTGCACTTGACCTTCATCTGCTCGCACAGGGCGTTGCCGATGTCGTAGTCGAAGCCGACGATACTGCCGTCCGGGGCTTTCGAGGCGAAGGGTGGGTAGGCGGCTTCGATGCCGATGCGCAGCGGCTTCTCGTCGGCCACGGACACCAGGGAGAACATGGACAGCGCCAGTGCGCCAAGCAATGCGAGTTTCTTCATCTGGGAACTCCAATCGGTAAAGGGCAATGCCAGGCAGTACGACTGCCCACTATGCGAATGAGTACAACGCAGAGCTGCGCGGGACCGGACCACAGGCCAGGTGTCACGAGCGAGTGATCGGCATTTTAACGACAGCTCGGAAGCCGATATTTCTTCAAAGCGACAAGTAGTTACAGAAGCCTTTGAAGAGCGGCCGGGAGATATTGACAGCTTCGGAGGAATATGCAAAAGCGGAAAACAAATAACCCATGACTGAAGCAATAACCGGGCCCATTATTGGCAAACCCTTGTATCACGGCAAGTCCAGCCGTTTGGGTGTGGGAAATTTCATCTTTCGCCGCACCATTTTTGAGCATAGCCGTTTCCTTACGCCCCGTTTTTGTACGAAAGACCTGTGGGAAAGGTTACCGATGAAAGTCGAAGTAACAAAAAAGCCCAAGGCCCCGGAGGCGGGTTGCCTACGGGGCCTTGGGCTGATTTCTTTGATCTTTGTGTTGGAACTGATGGCCTCATCGCTGCGGTGCGGCGGTCCGACAAGCCAGCTCCCACAGTGACCGCGTCGGCCACAGGTCTTGCGATCAACACAAAACCTGTGGGAGCTGGCTTGCCAGCGATTGGGCCATCAGCAACACAGCCAAATCCGGCTCAGTACATCAAGCCACATTCATGGTCTTGTGCGTCTCCACCAGATGCGCCACCACACCCGGGTCGGCCAGGGTCGAGATATCGCCCAGGGAATCGTACTCGGCCGTGGCGATCTTGCGCAGGATACGGCGCATGATCTTGCCCGAACGGGTCTTCGGCAGGCCCGGCGCCCACTGGATGACATCCGGCGAGGCGATCGGACCGATCTCCTTGCGCACCCAGTTCTTCAGCTCGATGCGCAGCGCTTCGCTCGGCTCCTCGCCACCGTTGAGGGTGACGTAGACATAGATGCCCTGCCCCTTGATGTCGTGCGGCACGCCAACCACCGCGGCCTCGGCGACTTTCGGGTGGGCGACCATGGCGCTTTCGATCTCGGCGGTACCCATGCGGTGCCCGGAAACATTGAGCACGTCGTCCACGCGACCAGTAATCCAGTAGTAGCCGTCCTCGTCGCGACGGGCACCGTCACCGGTGAAATACATGCCGCGGAAGGTCTTGAAGTAGGTGTCGACGAAGCGGTCGTGGTCGCCGTACAGCGAACGCGCCTGGCCCGGCCACGAATCGAGGATTACCAGGTTGCCCTCGGCAGCCCCTTCGATCAGGTTGCCCAGGTTATCCACCAGGGCCGGCACCACGCCGAAGAACGGACGGGTCGCGGAACCTGGCTTCAATGCGGTAGCGCCTGGCAGCGGGCTGATCAGGATGCCGCCGGTCTCGGTCTGCCACCAGGTGTCGACGATCGGGCAACGCTCCTTGCCGACGGTCTGGTGGTACCAGTTCCAGGCTTCAGGGTTGATCGGCTCGCCCACCGATCCAAGCAAACGCAGGCTGGAGCCATCGGCACCGGCAACAGCGGCCTGACCTTCGGCCATCATGGCGCGGATCGCGGTCGGTGCGGTGTAGAGGACGTTGACCTTGTGCTTGTCGACGATCTTCGACACGCGGGTGATATCCGGATAGTTCGGCACGCCTTCGAACAGCAGGGTGGTCGCGCCGTTGGCCAGCGGGCCGTAGACGATGTAGCTGTGGCCGGTGACCCAGCCGACGTCGGCGGTGCACCAGTAGACTTCGCCCGGACGGTAGTCGAAGACCCGCTCGTGGGTCATCGAGGCGTAGACCAGGTAGCCGCCGGTGGTGTGCAGCACGCCCTTCGGCTTGCCGGTGGAACCGGAGGTGTAGAGGATGAACAGCGCTTCCTCGGCGCCCATTTCCTTCGGCGCGCAGACGCTGCCGGCCACTTTCATCAGGTCTTCGTACCAGATGTCGCGGTGCTGGTTCCACTTGATGTCGGCACCGGTGCGCTTGCACACGATGACCTTCTGGATGCTGTTGGTCTCGGGGTTGGTCAGGGCGTCGTCGACGTTGGCCTTGAGCGCGGTACGGCGACCGCCACGCAGGCCTTCGTCGGCGGTGATCACCACCTTGGACTTGCAGTCGATGATGCGGCCGGCCAGGGCTTCAGGGGAGAAGCCGCCGAAGACCACGGAGTGGATCGCGCCGATCCGGGCACAGGCCAGCATGGCGACCACGGCTTCGGGGATCATCGGCATGTAGATGGTGACCACGTCACCCCGGTGCACGTCCTGGCCACGCAAGGCGTTGGCGAACTTGCACACTTGCTCGTGCAGCTCGCGGTAGGTGATGTTGCGGTGCTCGGAAGGGTCGTCGCCTTCCCAGATGATTGCGACCTGATCGCCACGCTCTTCCAGATGACGGTCGAGGCAGTTGTAGGAAACGTTCAGGGTGCCATCGGCGAACCACTTGATATCGACATGGTGGTCGTCGAAGGAGGTCTGCTTGACCTTGGTGAAGGGCTTGATCCACTCGAGGCGCTGGGCCTGCTCACGCCAGAAGCCGTCCGGGTTGACCACCGACTTCTGGTACATGGCCTTGTAGGTGGCCT
Organism: Pseudomonas sp. P2S-1; assembly: GCF_057197725.1. Classification (NCBI taxonomy): domain Bacteria; kingdom Pseudomonadati; phylum Pseudomonadota; class Gammaproteobacteria; order Pseudomonadales; family Pseudomonadaceae; genus Pseudomonas; species Pseudomonas sp. P2S-1. Next base: position 6,251,741 of record NZ_CM170068.1, on the reverse strand, counting down.
CGTCGGTCAGGGTAGTCGCCGCAACCTCGGGACGAACGGGGTACAGGGAAGCCGCACTCATCTTTGTTACCTCGGTGTAATAGTTGTTTTTGTATGACCTCGTTTTAACTGTACCAGAGCCATCAGGGCCATTCGACGTTGGTAGTAACGCCATGGTCTTTTGGCCACCTATGGCAGAAAAGCCGCTCTGGCACGGGCGTTCCGCATTATCGACGGGAAATCGCGACGCATTTTCGCAGCGATTGTTACGGATTCTGCCAACAGTGTTTATCAAAACATCGACTGTTTCAGTTTGATGTCAGGCCCTAGAATTCACCTCGCCAGCAACGGCAACGAGATTAACTTCAGGTAACAGCCCCCACGAAGGCATGTTAATCCCGGGATAACTTTCCGCTTTTACTTTGCAGCAACGTAGCGCCACAAGCGCTACGCCCCCTTATTCGACCTTGAACAGGTGATTTTAAGATGAAAGCTTTACTGGTTTTGGTACTCGGCAGTGTTTGCGGTGCGGCCACGGCCGACGACCTGGCAAATAACGGCGCCGAGCAGATTCCGGTTGAACAGTACAGTTACTCGCAGCATCTGGATATCGCCAAAGTCCTCTCCATGAGCGAGATTCCAAACGTTTGCGAAGTCGTCCCGGCGCGTATGACCTACGAGGACTCGCAAGGCCGGAAGCACATTCTCGAATACCGTGTCATGGGTAACGGCTGCTCCAACGGCTAACTTTCTCTTCGTGGCTGTCGCGCCTCTTGATAGTTAACAAGAGGCGCCACGCCCGACATAATGTTCTCTTAACTTTCGAACTATTCAGCCGACTTGCCAACTGCATAATCCCGCAACTTGTTGGCAATGGTCGTATGGGAAACACCCAGCCGTTTTCCCAATGCCCGGCTGGTTGGATATTCGCCCTGCAAGGCTTCAAGTACCGCCTTCTCGAAACGCCCGACAATCTGTGCCAGATCGCCTTCCAGGGAGAACTCGCCCAGAGGCTGGCGCGCGCCGTAATCCGGCAGGCGGATATGCTCGGCCTTGACCACACCCCCATCGCACAACGACACCGCCTGGAACAGCACGTTTTCCAGTTGCCGCACGTTGCCCGGCCAGTGGTACTGGCTCAGGCGCTCCAGCGCTGCCGGCGCCAGGCGCGGTAGCGGGCAGCCGATCTGGCGGCTGGCCTGGTCGAGGAAATGCTCCACCAGTGGCGGCAGGCCATCGAGGCATTCGCGCAGCGGCGGGATATGCAGGGACAGCACGTTGAGGCGGTGGTACAGGTCCTGGCGGAATTCGCCACGGGCGCACAGCTCGGACAGGTCCACCTGGGTCGCACAGATCACCCGCACATCCAGATACACCTCTTCGTCGCTGCCGACCCGGCGGAAGCAGCCGTCCTGCAGGAAACGCAGCAGTTTCACCTGCAGGCGCGGGCTCATCTCGTCGACACCATCAAGGAACAGCGTACCGCCGGCAGTCAGCTCCAGCAGCCCCAGCTTACCCTCGGCGCGGGCGCCCTCGAAGGCTCCCGGCCCGTAACCAAAGAGTTCGGTCTCGGCCATCGACTCCGGCAGACCAGCACAATTCAGCGCCATCAGCGGCGCCTGCCCGCGCGGGCTGGCCAGGTGGCAGGCGCGGGCCAGCAACTCCTTGCCGGTGCCGGTCTCGCCCTCGATCAGCAGCGGCGCATCCAGTGGCGCCATGCGCCGCGCCTCGCGGACCACTGCGGCCATCACCCGCGAACTCTGGAAGATGCTGTCGAAGCCGCGCAGCTCCTGCTTGCGCACGTTGTAGATGCGCTCACCGATACGATCGGCGCGGTGCAGGGTCAGCACGGCGCCGGCCAGGGCCTCGCTGTCGTCATGCTCGGATTGCAGCGGGGCGATATCGGCGAGGAACACATCATTCTTGACCTTCACCCGCAAGCCATTGATCCGCGCCTTGTTGGCCCGTACCAGCTCCGGCAGGTCAAAGTCCTCGGCGTAGCGCGACAGCGGAATCCCCGGCACCTCGTCGACCCGCACCCCGAGCAACTGGGCGGCGGCACGGTTGGCCGCGACAATCGAGCCGCCCATGTCGATGGACAACACCGGGAAATCCAGGGCACCGAGCAGCGCATTCAGCTCCATATGCCGCCGCTCGCTGGGCATCAGCCCGACCCGTTTGACCCCGAACACCCCGGTGATCGACTCGAACTTCGGTCGCAGCGCCTGGAACTGCAGGTTGATCAGGTTCGGGCAGTGCAGGTAGATGGCATTGCCGTGCTCCCCGCCCACCTCGCCGCGAGCGACGTTGATGCCGTACTCCACGAGCAGGTTGAGGATGTCCCGCAAAATGCCGATGCGGTTCTGGCAGTGCACTTTGATACGCATGAAAGGTCCTACAAAGAGGTGAGAGCGGCGAATTTTCTGTTGGCGCGCCGGAATTTTTGTAAATAATACGTTACAAAAACCGGCTTTCCCAGCGCTTCGCGAGGGCGGATTTGCGCGACAGGGTCTTTTTCGTAAAGTCTGCGTTACAAAAACCACCCACCTCACCCCTCTTCCACCCCCGCCACCCAGCTGCAATTCCCGGTGTCAGGGGCTATCTCTAAGGGCATGGCGCAAGCCGCACACAACAATAAAAGCCCTCAGCAGGAGAGCAGCATGAAACAGACGCAGTACGTGGCCCGCGAGCCCGATGCGAACGGTTTTATCGATTACCCGCCGCAGGAACATGCGGTGTGGAACACCCTGATCACCCGTCAGTTGAAAGTGATCGAGGGCCGCGCGTGCCAGGAATACCTGGACGGCATCGAACAGCTCAACCTGCCCCACGACCGCATTCCGCAACTCTCGGAAATCAACGCAGTGCTGGGCGCCACCACCGGCTGGCAAGTCGCCCGGGTGCCGGCGCTGATTCCCTTCCAGACCTTTTTCGAACTGCTGGCGAGCAAGCGCTTCCCGGTCGCTACCTTCATTCGTACCGAAGAAGAGCTGGATTACCTGCAGGAACCGGACATCTTCCACGAGATCTTCGGCCACTGTCCGCTGCTGACCAACCCCTGGTTCGCCGAATTCACCCACACCTATGGCAAGCTCGGCCTGGCCGCGACCAAGGAACAGCGCGTGTACCTGGCGCGCCTGTACTGGATGACCATCGAGTTTGGCCTGATGGATACCCCGCAAGGCCGGCGTATCTATGGCGGGGGCATCCTGTCGTCGCCGAAGGAGACCGTCTACAGTCTCTCCGACGCGCCCGAGCACCAGCCGTTCGACCCGCTGGAAGCCATGCGCACGCCGTACCGCATCGACATCCTGCAACCGGTGTACTTCGCCCTGCCGAACCTCAAGCGCCTGTTCGACCTGGCCCACGAAGACATCATGGGCATGGTCGAGCACGCCATGCAGCTTGGCCTGCACGCCCCCAAGTTTCCACCCAAGGCGGCCTGAGCCGCCCTGTACTCCTATAACAATCCATCTGGAAAGCCATTACCTATGAACGCCTTGTCCCAAGCCCACTGCGAAGCCTGCCGCGCCGATGCGCCGAAAGTCAGCGACGAAGAACTGCCGGAACTGATCCGCATGATTCCTGACTGGAACATCGAAGTCCGCGACTCGATCATGCAGTTGGAGAAAGTCTTCCTGTTCAAGAACTTCAAGCACGCCCTGGCCTTCACCAACGCCGTCGGCGAGATCTCCGAAGCCGAAGGCCATCACCCGGGCCTGCTGACCGAATGGGGCAAGGTCACCGTGACCTGGTGGAGCCACTCGATCAAAGGCCTGCACCGCAACGACTTCATCATGGCAGCGCGCACCGACGAGGTCGCCAAGACTGCCGAAGGGCGCAAGTGATGCATTTCCAGGCCATCACCCGGGTTCCGGGTGATCCCATCCTCGGGTTGATGGAGGCCTATGCCAAGGATCCGAATCCGGCGAAATTCGACCTGGGCGTCGGCGTATTCAAGGACGCCCAGGGCCTGACGCCGGTGCCCCAGGCGGTGAAGATCGCCGAGCAACGCCTGGTGGAGCGTCAAGCGAGCAAGAGTTATGTCGGCGGCCATGGCGATGCCGCCTTTGGCCGCCTGCTGTGCGAGCTGGTGCTGGGCGAGGTATCGCCGCTTGCCGGGGCTACCCAGACCCCGGGCGGCACCGGCGCCCTGCGCCTGGCCGCCGAGTTTATCCAGCGCTGCCTGCCGGGGCGCGGGATCTGGCTGAGCAATCCGACCTGGCCGATCCACGAGACCATCTTCGCCGGCGCCGGGCTCAAGGTCGGGCATTACCCCTATGTCGGCGCGGACAACCGCCTCGATGTGGCGGGTATGCTTGCCGCCCTGGAAACCGCGCCGCAAGGCGATATCGTCCTGCTCCACGCCTGCTGCCATAACCCGACCGGCTTCGACCTGTCGCGGGATGACTGGGGCAAGGTGCTGGAGGTGGTGAAGCGGCGTTCGTTGCTGCCGCTGATCGACTTCGCCTACCAGGGCTTTGGTGACGGGCTGGACGAGGACGCCTGGGCGGTGCGCCTGTTTGCCGCCGAAGTGCCCGAGTTGCTGATCACCAGTTCATGCTCGAAGAACTTCGGCCTGTATCGCGAGCGTACCGGCGCCCTGCTGGTGCGCTGTGCCGATGCGGAAAAGCTGCTGGATGTGCGTAGCCAACTGGCGTTTATCGCGCGGAACCTGTGGTCGACGCCGCCGGATCATGGCGCGGCGGTGGTGGCGGAGATTCTTGGAGATCCCGAGCTGAAGAGCTTGTGGATCGGCGAGGTCGAGGCCATGCGCCAGCGGATTGCGCGGTTGCGCAGCGGGTTGGTGGAGGCCTTGGCGCCCCATGGGTTGAGCGAGCGATTTGCACATATTGCCGAGCAGCGTGGGATGTTTTCCTACACCGGGTTGTCGCCGGCGCAGGTCGCGGCGCTGCGCGAGCGGCATAGCGTGTATATGGTCGGGACCGGGCGGGCCAATGTGGCAGGGGCGGATGAAGCCCGGCTGGATACGTTGGCTGCGGCTATTGCCGACGTCTGTCGCTGAATCTTCACTGCTGCTGATGGCCTCATCGCCGGGAACGCCGGCTCCCACAATTATCGGCGGCGTACGCGAAACCTGTGGGAGCCGGCGTTGCCGGCGATGAGGCCCTCAAGACCCGCTAATGTTGTAAATTTCCTACCAATCAGCAGGAAAAACTCAATCTGTCATCCAGACTGCTGTATCCTGCCCCCGGCTTCACCGGAGCCATACGCGCTTTTGGCGTGAACTTCCCACCTACGACCACCTTGCGAGGAACGACGAGATGCACGAAATCCCGAATCTTCCCTTCCCAAGCCTGAATCATGTCGAGCAGAAGCCGGCCCCCATCAACGCTGAGCCCGCCCAGTCGGCGGATCAACAAGGCGATGAATCGCCAAGCGCCGACCAGGAATAAACGCGCACTACAGGGAGTGTGAAAACCTTGGTTGTCCAACCGGTTTTCACACACTCAAGCCCCCTTCTCGCTTCACCCCCTTCAGTAATCCACCTTTCCGCGCCCGGCCTTGATCACGCCGCGCTTGCTCTTGCCTTCCAGACGGCGGGTTTTCGAGCCCAGGGTCGGCTTGGTCGGACGGCGTTTCTTTTCCACTTTCACGGCTGACAGGATCAGTTCGCGCAGGCGCTCGAGAGCGTCCGTGCGGTTCTGTTCCTGGGTGCGGTATTGCTGGGCCTTGATGATGACCACACCGTCGCGGGTGATGCGGCTGTCGCTGAGCTGCAGCAGGCGCTCCTTGTAGAACGGCGGCAGGGAAGAAGCCTGGCTGTCGAAGCGCAGGTGCACGGCACTGGAAACCTTGTTGACGTTCTGCCCACCGGCGCCTTGGGCGCGGATGGCGTTCAATTCGATTTCTTCGTCGGGGATGTGGACGGTGTTGGAGAGTTGGAGCATTCGGAGGGGACCGGGATAAAGAGGCAGTCAGGATACCCGGTGTTGTCTGGATTGGGGCCGCTTTGCGGCCCTTCGCGGGCAAGCCACGCTCCTACAGATGGATGCGGTCGTCTGTAGGAGCGTGGCTTGCCCGCGAAGGACCGCAAAGCGGTCCCGGATGTTTACTTGGCCAAAGCAGCCCCAGCCGCCACCCGCTTGCTCTTGAGCTGGTAGCAGACCCACATCACCCCGAGCCAGACCGGCATGGCATACACCGACACCTGGATCCCCGGGATCATCAGCATGATGCCGAGGATGAACACCACCCAGGCCAGGCAGAAGTAGTTGCCGAACGGATACCATAGCGCCTTGAACAGCGGCTTCTGCCCGGTACGGTCCAGATGCTGGCGGAATTTCAGGTGCGAGTAGCTGATCATCGCCCAGTTGATCACCAGGGTCGCGACCACCAGCGACATCAGCAGCTCCAGGGCATTCTGCGGCATGAAGTAGTTGAGCAATACCGCCACGAGAGTCACCGCCGCCGAGACCAGGATCGACCGCACCGGCACGCCGCGCTTGTCGATCTTCGCCAGGCTGGCCGGGGCATCACCCTGCTCGGCCATGCCGTAGAGCATGCGGGCGTTGCAGTAAGTGCCGCTGTTGTACACCGACAGCGCCGCGGTCAGGACCACGAAGTTGAGGATGTGCGCCGCCACATCGCTGCCCAGCATCGAGAACACATGGACGAACGGGCTGCCGCTATAGGAGCCGCCGGCCGCGTCGATATTGGCCACCAGGCTGTTCCATGGGGTCAGCGAGAGCAGGACCACCAGGGCACCGATATAGAAAATCAGGATGCGGTAGATGACCTGGTTGATCGCTTTCGGGATCACGGTCTTCGGCTTGTCCGCTTCAGCTGCGGTGAAACCGAGCATTTCCAGGCCGCCGAAGGAGAACATGATGATCGCCAGGGCCATGACCAGGCCGCTCACGCCATTGGGGAAGAAGCCGCCGTGTTCCCACAGGTTGCCGATCGAGGCTTCCGGACCACCGCTGCCACTGACCAGCAGGTAGCTGCCGAGGCCGATCATGCCGACGATGGCCAGGACCTTGATGATCGCGAACCAGAACTCGGCCTCGCCGAACACCTTGACGTTGGCCAGGTTGATCGCGTTGATCAGGATGAAGAACGCCGCCGCCGAAGCCCAGGTCGGGATCTCCGGCCACCAGTAGTGGATGTACTTACCGACCGCGGTCAGTTCCGACATGCCCACCAGGATGTACAGCATCCAGCAGTTCCAGCCCGACAGGAAGCCGGCGAAACCGCCCCAGTACTTGTGCGCGAAATGGCTAAAGGAGCCGGCCACCGGCTCTTCGACGATCATCTCGCCGAGCTGGCGCATGATCATGAAGGCGATGAAGCCGCAGATGGCGTAGCCGAGAATCATCGACGGACCGGCCGATTTCATCACCCCGGCCGAGCCGAGGAACAGGCCGGTACCGATGGCGCCACCGAGGGCGATCAGCTGGATATGGCGATTCTTCAGGCCGCGCTTGAGCTCACCTGAATGCGGAGTTGTTCCACTCATGAACGAAGTCACCTGTTGTTTTTATCTGTGACGGGATCGGACCCGCCTCGCTCGTGGCGCGGCGGAATGGGCAAGGTGGTTACCTTGGGCCGGACGCGGCGGTTTCCGCGGACAAGCCCGGAAGATCAGCCTGGCGTCAGCCAGAATGCGCGGTACGCAGAAGGGTCACAGGTAAAACGCGGCGCACTGTATACCCTTGCATTGACGCAGGGGTCAACACACCGCGTAACGTTTTGATAACGGCACGCAGCGTTCCCGCGGGAGAAATGAAGCCTGGGGGAGTGAATGGCGTACATCGCGCCCTCCGTTTTTGTTCTGTTTTCTGTCCCGCTCTGCGGCGGGTCAGGCACTTGGCTGTCGGCGACATCAAGCCCGGTTTGCGGGGGGTTGGGCAAGGTGTTGACGTAAGCGTAAAGGGGAATTCGGGAGGGATTGCGGCAAGGAATGTTTACAGGTTTTGGCGGGGGCTGGATTGGGTGGGGAAAGGGACGTCTGTCGTAAGGATTTTTTTACAAGGTGGTTCAAATTGTTTCCAGGGGAGCTGCAAGCTTTAAGCTCCAAGCTACAAGAAAAAGCCGCGTCGCTTCGATCTGCTCTTTCTTGTCGCTTACAGCTTGAAGCTTGAAGCCAAAAAAAAGCCAACCCGAAGGCTGGCTCTTTGTACAACGGGGCCCTTACTCGGACCGAGGCTTGCCGCGACCCGTACCCGGCCCGGAACGCTTCGGCGCCCCCGCCGGCTTGCGCCGCACATCGCTCGGACGCTCGGCCACGGTGGTGCGGCCTTTGCGCGGAGCCTCTTCACGCGGCTTGCGTGACGGACGCTCGGAGGTTGCACCCTCCGCAGCCGGACGCAAGGTCCGCACGCGCTCGCCACGCCCCACCGGCTTGCTGGATTTACGCTGCATGCGCTCCAGCTTGTCCTTGGTCTTGGCGTTCATCGCCGGCATCGCTACCGGGGTCAGGCCCACTTCCGCCGCCAGGATGTCGATCTCGCCCTGGCTCATTTCGCGCCAGCGGCCCATCGGCAGGTCGGAGTTGAGGAACACCGGACCGAAACGCACGCGCTTCAGGCGGCTGACCACCAGGCCCTGGGATTCCCACAGGCGGCGAACCTCACGGTTGCGGCCTTCCATCACCACGCAGTGGTACCAGTGGTTGAAGCCCACACCGCCCGGCGCTACCTGGATATCAGTGAAGCGCGCCGGACCGTCTTCCAGCACCACGCCTTCTTTCAGGCGGGCGATCATGTCGTCGTCGACTTCACCGCGCACACGTACCGCGTACTCACGGTCCATCTCGAAGGACGGGTGCATCAGGCGGTTGGCCAGCTCACCATCGGTGGTGAACAGCAGCAGGCCGGTGGTGTTGATGTCGAGGCGGCCGACGTTGATCCAGCGCCCCTCTTTCGGACGCGGCAGGCGGTCGAACACGGTCGGACGGCCTTCCGGGTCGTCACGGGTGCAGATCTCGCCGTCGGGCTTGTTGTACATGATCACGCGGCGCACGGACTCGGCGCTTTCTTCACGCTTGATCAGGCGACCGTCGACGGAAATCGCGTCGTGCAGGTCGACACGCTGGCCAAGGGTCGCGGCCACGCCGTTGACCTTGATGCGGCCTTCGCCGATCCAGGCCTCGACGTCGCGGCGCGAGCCAACGCCAATGCGCGCGAGTACTTTTTGCAGTTTTTCCCCGGCCGGACGTGGCGGGCTGTCTTGCAGGTCTTGTTCACTCATCTGGGCACCTCCCGGTGTAAAAAGTCGAATCTGGGTTTCTGGTGCAGCGGGCACCAAAAAGGCCGCGAATCATACGCTGATCGCGGCGCAAACGCACCAGAGAGTAGACCGATATCGTGTAGCGCGCCGGGCTTTGCGCCCGGCGGTGAGTCAATCCTTGGGTTGTTCCGGATCCGCCTCGACCGGCTCGGCCTCGTCACCGGCTTCGGGGAGGTCCCGCAGAATATCGTCGAAGTCGGTCTTCAGGCCTTCTTCCATGGCATCCAGCTCCGTCAGCAAGGTACGGAAACTGGTTTCCTCGGCCGGCGGCTGCTCGTCCGGATCGGCGCTGGCGTCGGCCATGGCTTGCAGATGGGCCGGGACCGGCAGGTCGTCGAGGTCCACCGGCGGCAGCGGCGAGGGCTCCATTTCGCGCAGTTCGGCCAACGGCGGCAACTCGTCGAGGCTTTTCAGGTTGAAGTGGTCGAGGAACGCCTTGGTGGTCGCGAACATCGCCGGGCGCCCGGGTACCTCGCGGTAGCCGACGATCCGCACCCACTCGCGCTCGAGCAGGGTCTTGACGATGTTGCTGTTGACCGCCACGCCGCGCACATCCTCGATCTCGCCACGGGTGATGGGCTGGCGGTAGGCGATCAGCGCCAGGGTTTCCAGCAAGGCGCGGGAATAGCGCTGCGGGCGTTCTTCCCACAGGCGGCCGACCCAGGGGGCGTAGTCCTCGCGGATCTGCAGGCGATAGCCGGAGGCCACTTCCTTGAGTTCGAAGGCCCGGCCCTCGCAAGACTCGCGGAGCAGTTCCAGGGCTTCCTTGAACACCTCGGGCTCGGGACGCTCGGTTTCTTCGAACAGCTCGAACAGGCGCTCCAGGGATTGCGCTTTGCCAGAGGCCAACAGGAAGGCTTCCAGCAGCGGCGCCAGGTCGTGGGGGTCAGTCAGGTTCATTGGGGTGCTCGTGGATTACTCTGCCCGGGCCCGGACATGGATCGGCGCAAAGGGCTCATTCTGCACCAGTTCGACCAGTTGTTCCTTGACCAGCTCGAGAATCGCCATGAAGGTCACCACCACGCCGAGCTTGCCCTCCTCGGCCTTGAACAGCTCGCCGAAGGCCACGAAGCCGGCGCCGCGCAGGCGCTCCAGCACTTCGCTCATGCGCTCGCGGGTGGACAGCGCCTCGCGGCTGACCTGGTGGCTCTCGAACAGGTCGCTGCGCCGCAGCACTTCGGCCATGGACATCAGCACTTCCTCGATGATCACTTCCGGCAGCAGCTTGCGCGCCTTGGCCTGGGGGGCCTCCAGACGCGGCACGATGACGTCGCGGCCGACCCGGCTGAGCTGGTCGATATCCTCGGCGGCAGCCTTGAAGCGCTCGTATTCCTGCAGGCGGCGGATCAGTTCGGCGCGCGGGTCGTCCTCCTCTTCCTCGGCAGTCTCGGCCCGGGGCAGGAGCATGCGCGACTTGATCTCGGCGAGCATGGCGGCCATCACCAGGTATTCGGCGGCCAACTCCAGGCGCACGGTCTTCATCAGCTCGACGTAGCCCATGTATTGGCGGGTGATTTCCGCCACGGGGATATCGAGGATGTCGACGTTTTGCTTGCGGATCAGGTAGAGCAGCAGGTCCAGCGGGCCTTCGAAGGCCTCGAGGAAGACTTCCAGGGCGTCCGGCGGGATGTACAGGTCCACCGGCATTTCGGTCAGGGCCTGGCCGTAGACCATCACCAGCGGCAGTTCCTGCTGGGCGCCAGCCTGGGGATCGACGGGCGCCTCGACGGTTTCGACCGCGCTCACGCTTCGACCATGAACGGGGTCGGGTCACCGCAGCCGACCCGCACCACTTCTGGCTCGCCGTCGGCCAGGTTGATCACGGTGGAGGCCTTCAGGCCGCCGAAACCGCCATCGATGATCAGGTCGACGTGATGCTCCAGGGCCTGGCGCATTTCGTAGGGATCGGTCATCGGCTCTTCGTCGCCAGGCAGGATCAGGCTCACGCTCATCAGCGGCTCGCCCAGTTCTTCGAGCAGGGCCAGGGTGATCGGGTGATCCGGGACGCGCAGGCCGATGGTGCGGCGCTTTTCGTGCATCAGCAGGCGCGGCACTTCGCGGGTGGCATTGAGAATGAAGGTGTAGGGCCCCGGCACATGGGCCTTGAGCAGGCGGAAAATGCCGGTGTCGGTCTTGGCGAACAGCCCCAGTTGCGACATATCGCAGCAGATCAGGGTGAAGTTATGGTTCTTGTCCAGTTGGCGCAGGCGGCGTACCCGCTCGATGGCGCCCTTGTCGCCGATCTGGCAACCCATGGCGTAGGACGAGTCGGTGGGAAACACCACCACCCCGCCCTTGCGGATGATCTCCACCGCCTGCTTGATCAGGCGCAGCTGTGGATTCTCCGGGTGTATCTGGAAAAATTGACTCACGTTGTCTTCCTGTTCAGGCGTCCGCGGATGGCTGCTCATGTTTGAATCGACGCCACAGAGGTGGCAGATCCTCCGGCAAAGGCCGGTAGACACCGATTTCCGACCAGGTGCCCGGGCCATGGAAGTCGCTGCCGGCACTGGCCAGCAGACCGAACTCGCGGGTCAGGATGGACAAGGTGCCGACCTGTTCCGCCGGCTGCATACCGTTGACCACCTCCAGAGCCTGGCCCCCCGCTTGAATATAGTCGGCAATCAGGCGACGGCGCTTGCTGCGGGTGAGTTCGTAATGCATCGGATGGGCCAGGCTGACCCAGGCGCCGGACTTGCGCAGGGTCTCTACGGTGTCGTCGAGGGTCGGCCAGTGCAGCTTGACGTCGCCCAGCTTGCCGGCACCGAGCCACTTGCGGAAGGCTTCGGCGCGATCCTTGACGTGGCCGGCCTGGATCAGGAAATCGGCGAAATGCGGACGGGCCGGCGCATTGCCGCTGTCGCCCAGGGCCTGCTGGATCGCCCGCGCGCCTTCCAGCGCGTCCGGCATGCCCTTGGCCGCTAGGCGTCGGGAGATTTCCTCGGCCCGCAGCCAGCGGCCGCGGTGCAGGGACTCTACCGCTTCGAGCAAGGGCGGCGCATCCAGCGGGAAGCCATAGCCCAGCACATGAATGGTGGCGCCCGACCAGGTGCACGACAGTTCGATGCCGCTGACCCACTGCATGCCCCGCTCACGCATGGCCTGGCGGGCCTCGAGCTGGCCTTCGAGGGTGTCGTGGTCGGTGAGCGCCATCACCCGTACGCCCTGCTCATAGGCGCGGGCGACCAGTTCGGTGGGGGTCAGCGAGCCGTCCGACGCGGTGCTGTGGCAGTGCAGATCAACATTCATGGGGTGAAGCTTTTCCTCTCATTGAGGTTTGTTATTATGCCGGGACATCCCGCTCCTGGCTGCTACCGTGAAACAATTCATCGATTTCATCCCGCTGTTGCTGTTTTTCATCGTCTACAAGATCGAACCGCGCCTGGTCGAGATCGCCGGTCAGAGCTTCAACCTGGGCGGCATCTACAGTGCCACCGCGGTGCTGATCATCAGCTCGCTGGTGGTCTACGGTGCGCTGTTCATCCGCCAGCGCCGCCTGGAAAAAGGCCAGTTGCTGACCCTGGTGGCCTGCCTGGTGTTTGGCGGCCTGACCCTGGCCTTCCACAGTGAAACCTTCCTCAAGTGGAAGGCGCCGGTGGTCAACTGGCTGTTCGCCCTGGCCTTCCTCGGCAGCCACTTCATCGGCGACAAGGTGCTGATCAAGCGCATCATGGGCCATGCCCTGACTCTGCCGGACACTGTCTGGAGCCGCCTGAACGTGGCCTGGATCGCGTTTTTCCTGTTCTGCGGCGCGGCCAACCTGTTCGTCGCGTTCACCTTCCAGGACTACTGGGTCGACTTCAAGGTGTTCGGCAGCCTGGGCATGACCGTGCTGTTCCTGGTCGCCCAGGGCGTCTACCTGTCCCGGCACCTGCACGACAGTGATCCCACCACTCCCAAACCCGAGGAATGACATGCTCTACGCCATCATCGCCACCGATGTCGCCAACTCCCTGGATGCCCGCCTGGCTGCCCGCCCGGCGCACCTGGAGCGCCTGCAGCAAATGAAGGCCGAAGGCCGCATCGTCCTCGCCGGCCCGCACCCGGCCATCGACAGCAACGACCCGGGCGCCGCCGGTTTCAGCGGCAGCCTGATCGTCGCCGAGTTCGACTCGCTGGAGGCCGCCAAGGCCTGGGCCGATGCCGACCCGTACATTGCCGCCGGCGTCTACGCCAACGTCATCGTCAAACCGTTCAAGCAAGTCCTGCCGTAATGCATTGGCGCGCCGCCCGGCGGCGGCGCGCCATCCAGGCTTTAAATCCCTCCCGTTGCTCATTATTCTCATCGCCCTGCCGACAACGTCCTGAACATTCGTCTTGAATTACAGGAGTTAAAATGCGTCAAGGTCCGTTGTCCCTGCTGCTGTGCCTGTTGTTGCTGAGCCCCATGGCCAAGGCCGAAGAATCCACCCCGCTGTCGCTGAGCGCCGGCAGCCAGATCACCGAATTGCAGCAGCGCCTGCAGGAAAGCGAACGCCAGCGCGAAGCCCTGGCCCAGCAACTGCAGAACGCCGACAACGAACGCGAAAGCGCACAACTGGGCCGCCTGCGCCAGGAAAACCAGCGCCTGAAGCTGGCGCTCAAGGAAGCCCAGGCCAGTGTCAGCCCACGCCTGCTGAGCGATCAGCAGCAATGGTTCGTCACCGGCGGCGGAGTCGCCCTGATCGCCGTGCTTTGCGGTATCTTTGCCAGTGGCAGCCACAGACGGCGCAAGCAATGGTTGAACTGAGTAAGAAATGAGCGAACTGCTACTGATTGACGATGACCAGGAACTCTGCGAACTGCTTGCCCACTGGCTGGGCCAGGAGGGGTTCCAGGTCCGCGCCTGCCACGACGGCCTGAGCGCCCGCAAGGCCCTGGCCGAGCAGGCCCCCGCTGCCGTGGTGCTGGACGTGATGCTGCCCGACGGCAGCGGCCTGGAGCTGCTCAAGCAGTTGCGCAACGACCACGCCGAGTTGCCGGTATTGATGCTGTCTGCCCGCGGCGAGCCGCTAGACCGCATCCTCGGCCTGGAACTGGGCGCCGACGACTACCTGGCCAAGCCCTGCGACCCCCGCGAGCTCACCGCCCGCCTGCGCGCCGTGCTGCGCCGCAGCCACGCCCCGGCGGCACCGACCCAGGTGGAGCTGGGCGACCTCAGCTTCAGCCCGGCCCGCGGCGTGGTCGAGATCGACGAGCGCGAGCTGACCCTGACCCTGTCCGAAAGCCGCATCCTCGAAGCCCTGCTGCGCCAGCCCGGCGAACCGCTGGACAAGCAGGAGCTGGCGCAGATCGCCCTGGGCCGCAAGCTGACCCTGTACGACCGCAGCCTGGACATGCACGTCAGCAACCTGCGCAAGAAGATCGGCCCCCATGCCGACGGCCGGCCGCGCATCGTCGCGCTGCGCAGCCGCGGGTACTACTACAGCCTGTAAGCGCTTTGTCAGCACGGTCACCGAGCCTCTTTACCCAAGCTTTACCGATGGCTGACCGCCGCTGACCTTGATCTCCCTAAACTGGCCACATCCGGTAACGACCGGCCTTCAGAAAGGAGATACACCATGCGCAAGACCCTTATCGCCCTGATGTTCGCTGCCGCCCTGCCGACCGTCGCCATGGCCATGCCGGACGCCGGCCCGGGTCCTGACCACGGCCCACGCTTCAGCGAACACCACCGCGGTGGCGACCCGCTGGCCAAGCTGGACCTGACCCGCGAACAGCGCCAGCAGATCGGCAAGCTGATGGGCCAGGAAATGAAAGACCGTCGCGACGTCACCCGCAAATACCTGGACAAACTGCCTGCCGCTGAGCAGAAGGCGATGAAAGACGAACTGAAAGCCAAGCAGGACAAGAACCAGGCCGATATCCGCGCCCTGCTCAAGCCTGAACAGCAGAAGCAGTTCGACGAAATGAAGAAAAAACGCGAGGAACGCCGTGCCGAATGGCAAGAGTTCCAGGCCTGGAAAGCCGAACATGGCAAAAAGGCCCAATAATCCATGAACCCCGCCCGGCCTGCGCACGCAGGCCGGGCTTTTCCTGTTTGAGGAACTGCCCTTGCGCTCACTGTTCTGGCGTATCCTGGCCAGCTTCTGGCTGGCCATCGCCCTGGTCGCCGGCCTGTCGATCCTGCTTGGGCACATGCTCAACCAGGACAACTGGATCCTCAGCCGCCATCCGGGCCTCAACACCCTGGCGAAGAACTGGACCGAGCGCTACGAGACCCTGGGTCCGCAAGCGGCGCAAAAGTACCTGGAACAGCGCAAGCGGCGTTACCACATCGATACCCAGGTGCTCAACGAAGCCGGTGACTCCGTGGTGCCCGGGACCTTCCCGCGCCGTGCGGCGGACTTCGAAGCCCGTCAGGGCAACGATCACCGGCCGCTGCCCTGGCGCCGCCTGACCGAGGAATACACCAGCCCCGGCAGCGGCGAGACCTACCTGCTGATCTACCGCATCCCGCACCCGGAACTGGACGCCTGGCACCGCGACAGCCTGATCTGGCCGCTCAGCGCCCTGGGGATCGCCCTGGTGGTGCTGACCCTGTTCAGCCTGCTGGTGACACTGTCCATCACCCGCCCGCTCAGTCGCCTGCGCGGCGCGGTGCATGACCTTGGCCAGGCCAGCTACCAACAGAACAGCCTGGCCCGCCTGGCCGCGCGCCGGGATGAATTCGGTGTGCTGGCCAATGATTTCAACCGCATGGGCTCGCGCCTGCAGAGCCTGATCGGCAGCCAGCGGCAACTCTTGCGTGATGTGTCTCACGAACTGCGCTCCCCCTTGGCCCGTCTTCGTATCGCCCTCGCTCTGGCCGAGCGCGCCGAACCGGAGCAGCGCGATACCTACTGGCCACGCCTGACCCGCGAATGCGACCGCCTGGAAGCGCTGATCAGCGAGATCCTCGTGCTGGCCCGGGTCGATGCCGAGCAGGCGCATGCCGAGCCCGTGGATGTGAATGCGGTGGTCAACGGGGTGTGCAAGGACGCACAACTGGGTGCGCCGGAGCAGTTGATCAAGCTGGAGGAAATGCCGGGGCTGAGCCTGCAGGGCTGGCCGACCCTGGTGGAGCGGGCGCTGGACAACCTGCTGCGCAATGCGCTGCGTTTCAATCCCGAGGGTGAACCGATCGAGGTAGTGGCGCAGCGGGATGGCGAAAGGATCGTGCTCAGCGTGCGTGACCACGGGCCGGGCGTGGCACCGGAGCATCTGGAGCAGTTGGGCGAGCCGTTCTTCCGCGCGCCGGGGCAGACGGCGGCAGGGCATGGGCTGGGATTGGCGATCGCGCGCAAGGCGGCGGAGCGGCATGGCGGGGTGTTGCAGTTGGACAATCATCCGCAGGGTGGGTTTGTGGCTACCCTGGTGCTACCGGTCCAGGGGAGTGTCAGTGGTTAATACTGGGAGGCTGATGGCCTCATCGCTGGCAAGCCAGCTCCCACAGGGTCAGCACAAGTCTCGAGGCCTGTGCTGTACCTGTGGGAGCTGGCTTGCCAGCGATAGGGCCATCAGCCCCACTGAAGATTTCAGCCCCAGGCGCTGACAAAATCCTCGGTCTTCAGCACCGGCGCCGTACGCGGCTCACCCATCGGCGTGCCCAGGTACAGGAAGCCGATCAGCTCCTCACCTTCTTCCAGCCCCAGCCCCTTGGCCACATGGGCCGAATAGGCCATCTCGCCAGTACGCCACACCGCACCAATCCCCTGGGCATGCGCCGCCAGCAAAATCCCGTGGGCCGCACAACCCGCGGCCAGCACCTGCTCCGACACCGGCACCTTGAAATGCTCGCGAGTCCGGGCAATCACCAGCACCAGCAGCGGCGCACGCAACGGCATGGCCCGGGCCTTGTCCAGCGCGGCCTGGTCGGCATCGCCCTTCTGTGCCACCACTTCGGCGAACAGCTCACCCAGCCGGTTGCGCCCTTCACCTTCGACGGTGATGAAGCGCCATGGCCGCAGTTGCCCATGATCCGGCGCGCGCAAGGCCGCCTGGAACAGGCCCTCGCGCTGCGCGGCATTGGGCGCAGGCTCGGTCAGGCGCGGAACGGATACACGGTTGAGCAAAGCGTCGAGAGCCTCCATCGGCTACCCTCCAGTGGAAAAATGAACGACCATTCTAGGGTGCTCTTCGGCAAAGCGCACAGCGCCGTTTACTTAACAGCGCCGTTTACTTAAAAAGGGTCGCAGGTAGAATGGCGCCCTTCCGTTTCGAGTCAGGACTCAGTACATGGTGGCGTTGCCGACCCTCAGGATCATCGGTTTCATTATCGGCATCTTCCTGATCACCCTGGCGATCAGCATGACGGTCCCCATGGCCACGCTGATCATCTTCGAGCGCACCGGCGACATGCCGTCGTTCCTCTGGTCGAGCCTGATCACCTTCGTCGCCGGCCTGGCCCTGGTCCTGCCCGGGCGCCCCGCGCACGTGCACCTGCGCCCGCGGGACATGTACCTGCTGACGGTAAGCAGTTGGCTGGTGGTGTGCATCTTCGCCGCCCTGCCGTTCCTGCTGACCCAGCACATCAGCTACACCGATGCCTTCTTCGAGAGCATGTCGGGGATCACTGCCACCGGTTCCACCGTGCTCAGCGGCCTGGACAGCATGTCGCCGGGCATCCTCATGTGGCGCTCGCTGCTGCACTGGCTCGGCGGCATAGGCTTCATCGGCATGGCGGTGGCGATCCTGCCGCTGCTGCGCATCGGTGGCATGCGCCTGTTCCAGACCGAATCCTCGGACCGCTCGGAAAAGGTCATGCCGCGCTCGCACATGGTGGCCAAGTACATCGTCCTGGTGTACGTCGGCATCACCATCCTCGGCAGCCTGGCGTTCTGGTGGGCGGGGATGAGCCCGTTCGATGCGATCAACCACGCCATGTCGGCGATTTCCACCGGGGGGTTCTCCACCTCTGACCTGTCCTTGGCGAAATGGGACGCGCCGGCGGTGCATTGGGTCGCGGTGGTAGTGATGATCGCCGGCAGCGTGCCCTTCACCCTGTACGTCGCAACCCTGCGCGGCAACCGCAGGGCGCTGATCCGCGACCAGCAGGTGCAGGGCCTGCTGTTCCTGCTGGTGGCGACCTGGGTGGTGCTCGGCACCTGGTACTGGGCGACCACCAAGCTGCACTGGCTGGACGCCTTCCGCCATGTGGCGCTGAACGTCACCTCGGTGGTCACCACCACCGGCTTCGCCCTCGGCGACTACAGCCTGTGGGGCAACTTCTCGCTGATGCTGTTCTTCTACCTGGGCTTCATCGGCGGCTGCTCCGGCTCCACCGCCGGCGGGATCAAGATCTTCCGCTTCCAGGTCGCCTACATCCTGCTCAAGGCCTCGTTGAACCAATTGATCCACCCGCGCGCGGTGATCAAGCAGAAGTACAACGGTCACCGCCTCGACGAAGAAATCGTGCGCTCGATCCTGACCTTCTCGTTCTTCTTCGCCATCACCATCTGCGTGATCGCCCTGCTGCTGTCGCTGCTTGGCGTCGACTGGATGACCGCGTTGACCGGTGCCGCCAGTACCGTGTCCGGTGTCGGCCCGGGCCTGGGCGAGACCATCGGCCCGGCGGGCAACTTCGCCACCCTGCCGGATGCGGCCAAGTGGATCCTGGCAGGCGGCATGCTGCTCGGCCGCCTGGAGATCATTACCGTATTTGTTCTGTGTATGCCGGCGTTCTGGCGGCATTGACGGCGTCTGCCTCGGCCTCGGTCTTCAGGCCGTGGCGGCGGGCGCGGTATTCGCCGGGGGTGAGGTCGAACCAGCGGCGGAACGCGCGGAAGAAGTTGCTCGGGTCGGCGAAGCCCAACAGATAGGCGGTTTCCAGCAGGGTCATGCCCGGTTGCGACAGATACTGCTCGGCCAGCTCGCGGCGGGTATCGTCGAGCAGCGCCTGGAAGCTGGTGCCCTCCTCCTGCAAGCGGCGCTGCAGGGTGCGCTGGGACAGGTGCAAGGCCTGGGCCACCAGTTCGCGCTTGGGCTCGCCCTGGGGCAGCACGCGGCACAGCACCTGACGGGCCTGGTGGGTCACCCGGCTTTCCGAAAAGCGCGCCAGGTATTCTCCGGCAAACCGGTCGTGCAGCACCGCCATCGCCTCGTTGGCGGTGGGCAGCGGGCTTTGCAGGTCGGAGGGTTCGAAGATCAGCGCATCATAGGGTGCGTTGAACACCAGCGGCGAATGGAAGGCGATGCGGTAGGGCTCGATATCCTCGGGCTGCGGCCCCTGGATCAGTACCCGACGCGGCTGGATGGTCCGCCCGCTGAGCCAGCTGCACAGGGACAGCGCGCAGGCCAGCGAGGCCTCCGAGCTGTGCCGGGTCGGCGGCAGATGGTCGCCGTGCACGGTGAGGATCAGCGCATGGCCTTCCGGGCCGAGCTCCAGGCTCAGGTCCGAACTCTCGGCGATGATCCGCTGGTAGCGCACCAGGCGCCCGAAGCCCTCGGCCAGGGTGCGGCTGGACATCAGCGCATAGCCGACCACGTGAAAGGACGCCGGGCGCACCACCCGGGCCATGTTCAGGCCGATGGCGCGGTTGCCCGACAGCTCCTCGGCGAGTTGCCAGAGGCAGGTCATGGAATCCTGGGTGAAACGTGCATCGGGGTCGCTCAGCGCGGCGAAGTCCAGGCCAAGCTTGTGGAACAGGGCCGCGCAGTCCAGCCCTTCGAGTTCAAGCGCCTTGACAATGCCCGAGGCCCAGCTTGCTGACGTGGTTCTCTCGTTCATGGGCGGGCTCTGAAATGGGATAAGGCGCAAGGATACTAAAGTGGCGCTTATTGTCACTTGCTGATACAGCTAATGACTCTAGACTGGGTTCAGGCTCCACGCCGTATCCGTTGACGATCGACAAGAACAAGGAGGCCCAAGCCCCGTGGAAAGCCCTCGACGATTCAGCAGTTTTGCGCAGTTCTACCCCTACTACCTGAACGAACACGCCAACCCCGCCTGCCGTCGCCTGCACTTCGTGGGTACCACCCTGGTCATCGCCCTGCTTGCCTACACGATCGGTAGCGGCAAATGGTTGCTGCTGCTGGCCGTGCCGTTCGCCGGTTACGGCTTTGCCTGGATCGGGCATTTCTTCTTCGAGAAGAACCGGCCGGCGACCTTTCAGCATCCGTTCTATAGCTTGCTGGGGGATTTCGTGATGTATCGCGACATGTTGCGCGGGAAAGTCAGCTTCTGAGGCAGGTTCAGGAATTTGCTTTGCTCTTCAGGGCCCTATCGCTGGCAAGCCAGCTCCCACAGGGTCAGCACAAATCTTGAGGCCTGTGCTGTACCTGTGGGAGCTGGCTTGCCAGCGATGAGGCCCGTCAGCCTTGCACGGACTCGGTCACCCTGGCGGCCTCTTCCTCCGCCATCCGCGCCTGATCCTCGGCCAGCCTGTATAACTCGATACTCCCGTCCCAGTGCTCGATCAACGCCGTGCACGATTCCACCCAATCCCCACAGTTGAGGTAATCCACCTCCCCCACCTTGCGGATCTCGGCATGGTGGATATGCCCGCAGACCACCCCGTGATAGCCCTGCTTCACGCACTCGTGGGCAATGGCTTCCTCGAAATCACTGATGAAGTTCACCGCCGTCTTGACCTTGTGCTTCAGGTACGCCGACAGCGACCAGTAGCCATAGCCATAACGCGCCCGCCAGTGGTTGAGCCAGCGATTGAGGGTCAGGGTGAATTCGTAGGCCGAGTCGCCGAGGAAGGCCAGCCAGCGGTGGTAGCGGGTGATCACGTCGAACTGGTCGCCATGGATCACCAGCAACCGGCGACCATCGGCGGTGAGGTGCTCGGCCTGGTCCACCAGGTGGATATTGCCGAGGATCAACTTGGAATAGCGACGCAGGAATTCGTCATGGTTGCCGGTGACGTAGATCACCTCGGTGCCGCGCTTGCTCATGGTCAGCAGGCGGCGGATCACGTTGGTATGGGCCTGCGGCCAGTACATGCCGCCGCGCAGTTTCCAGCCGTCGATGATGTCGCCCACCAGGTAGA
This sequence comes from Pseudomonas sp. P2S-1, assembly GCF_057197725.1. Lineage (NCBI taxonomy): Bacteria > Pseudomonadati > Pseudomonadota > Gammaproteobacteria > Pseudomonadales > Pseudomonadaceae > Pseudomonas > Pseudomonas sp. P2S-1. The sequence goes on along the minus strand of NZ_CM170068.1, from coordinate 6,230,556 downwards.
TGCGGTCGGCGTGGTAGCGCTTGAGAAACTGCGAGAGATGCTCGGCCTGGCAATCCCGGGTGCCCAGGTGCACGTCGGAAATCCACAGGGTGCGGACACGCCGCTTGCGCGTGGGCTTGAGAAACGCGGCACTGTTCATGGGCGAGGCTCCAGTGAATTTGCTCGACCTTGCCAGCCAGCGGTTAATCCGACATGACAGCCCTGCGGCAGTCCCATGACAGCCGCCGAGGCGTACAATGGCCCCCTTCGCCCAGCCGGACAGCACGCCAGATGAGCAACGGCCCGATTCTTTCCCTGCGCCATTACCGCGACGACCTGATCGCCCATGCCCACGACCACCCGCAACTGGTGTTCGGTCTCGGCGGGCGCCTGGATTTCGAGGTGGACGGCCGTGGCGGACGGGTCGAACGCCAGGACCTGATGGTGATTCCCGCTGGCGCCCATCACACCTGCGGCAGCCCTGTCGGCAGCCACTGCCTGGTGCTGGATGTGCCGGCGGAAAATTGGCTGGCGCAGAGTCTCGGCGAGCGCAGCAGCGACTGCCTGCGCCTGCTGGAGCGCCCCGGCCCGCTGCTGCTGGACAGCCGCCAGCAACAGTTGGTGGACTGGCTGGCGCACAGCCCGATGGACGATGCCCTGATCACCCGCCAGGGCGCGGTCCTGTTGCTGGCCAGCCTGAATCCGGGCAACAGCCCGCTGCCGCCGTCGCGGGAACTGCCCTATGCGTCCTTCGACGCGCATATCGAGCAATACGCCGCTTATCCCTTGCAAGTCGCCGACCTCGCCCGCCTGGCCGGCCTGTCCAGCGCGCGGCTGCATGCGCGCTTCATGGCCGAGCGCGGGATCACGCCGATGGACTACATCCGCCAGCACCGCCTGCTGCGCGGCCGCCAGTTGCTGCAAGGCAGCCGCCTGCCCATCGGCGAGATCGCCAGCCGGGTCGGCTACAGTTCCCAGAGCGCCTTCGCCGCCGCCATGCTCAAGGCTTTCGGACGCAGCCCCGGTGCGCTGCGCCGCGAGTCCGGCGACAACTGACGCGAGTCCGGCGACAGACGCCGGGGCCCGGGCGCCGTAGACTGGCCGCGTCGCTCCCCGACCCTGCAAGGACTTCCATGAACCACCGCACCGCCCTCGGCGCCCTGCATATCGGCGCGCTGTTCTTCGGCCTGACCGGCGTCTTCGGCAAGCTGGCCAGCGCCTCGCCCTCGATCATCGTCTTCGGTCGCGCCGCCTTCGCGGTGCTCGCCCTGGCCCTGTTCGCCCGCCTCGCCGGGCCGGGCTGGAAAGCCCTGCAAGCCCAGGACTGGCGCCGCCTCGGCCTGGGCGGCGTGCTGCTGGCCGGGCACTGGGTGAGTTTCTTCATTTCGGTGAAGGTCGGCGGCGTGGCCATCGCCACCCTCGGCTTCGCCAGTTTCCCGGCCTTCACCGTGATCCTCGAAGGCCTGCTGTTCCGCGAGCGGATTCGCGGCAACGAGCTGGTCCTGGTGGGATTGGTCAGTGTCGGCCTGATCCTGGTCACCCCGGAATTCAACCTGGCCAGCGAGGCCACTGGCGGTCTGCTCTGGTCCTTGCTGTCCGGCCTGCTGTTCTCGCTGCTGTCGCTGACCAACCGCGCTGGTTCGGGACGGGTTCCGGCGGTGCAGGCGGCGATGTGCCAGAACCTGGTGGTCGCCCTGTGCCTGCTGCCCTTCGCCGCGCCAGGCCTGAGCCAAGTGCCGGCGCTGGACTGGCTGTGGATCGGCCTGCTCGGGGTGTTCTGCACCGGCGTCGCCCACAGCCTGTTCGTCGCGGCGCTCAATGTGATCAAGGCGCGCACCGCCGCCGTGGTCTTCGCCATGGAGCCGATCTATGGCATCGCCGTGGCCTGGATGCTGTTCGCCGAAACCCCGACACCACGCATGCTGCTGGGCGGCGTGCTGATCATCTTCGCCATCGTCATTTCCAGCCGCCTGGCGGCCAGCAACGCGTCACGCAAGACAGCGGCGGAACATTAGCGGTCGTTGTGCCCCAGGTCGCGCTGAGGATCGATCTGGTCGCGTACCCGCTGCTTCAGCACCTTGGCCTCCGGGAAGCCACCATCGGCCTTGCGCTCCCAGATCTGCACGCCGTCGCAGGTGATGCGGAAGGTGCCGCCGGTGGCCGGCTCCAGGGCCACCCGGGCGAGTTCGTCACTGAAGGTGCTGAGCAGTTCCTGGGCCAGCCAGGCGGCGCGCAGCAGCCATTGGCACTGGGTGCAGTAGGTGATGACGATTTCCGGCTTCGACGCGCTCACGGTAACGACCTCAAACAAAATAAGTGGCGCTTATACTAGCGGTTTGCCCCTGGCTTCGAGAATCGCGATGCGCCGCCTGCTGCTGTGTTTGCTCTTCCTGCTCCCGTCCCTGCAACTGTTCGCCGCCGAGGCCACCCGGCCCAAGGTCGGCCTGGTGCTGTCCGGCGGCGCCGCCCGTGGCCTGGCGCATATCGGCGTGCTCAAGGCCCTGGAGGAACAGGGGGTGAAGATCGATGCCATCGCGGGTACCAGCATGGGCGCGGTGATCGGCGGGCTGTATGCCTCGGGCTACAAGGTCGAGGAACTGGAAAAGCTGGCGCGCAGCATCGACTGGCAGCAGGCGCTGTCCGATGCCCCGCCGCGCAAGGACGTGCCCTTCCGGCGCAAGCAGGACGACCGCGACTTCCTGGTGAAACAGAAGATCAGCTTCCGCGACGACGGCAGCCTCGGCCTGCCGTTGGGGGTGATCCAGGGCCAGAACCTCGCCCTGTTGCTGGAAAGCCTGCTGGCCCATACCAGCGATACCCGCGACTTCGACAAGCTGCCAATACCCTTCCGCGCGGTGGCCACCGATATCGCCAGCGGCGAGAAAGTGGTGTTCAGCCGCGGCCACCTGCCCCAGGTGATCCGCGCCAGCATGTCGATCCCGGCGGTGTTCGCCCCGGTGGAGCTGGATGGCCGGCTGCTGGTGGACGGCGGCATGGTCGACAACATTCCCCTGGATATCGTGCGGCAGATGGGGGTCGACGTGGCGATCGTCGTCGATATCGGCACCCCGCTGCGCAACCGCAAGCAACTGGGCACGGTGGTGGATGTGCTCAACCAGTCCATCACCCTGATGACCCGGCGCAATTCCGAGGAACAACTGGCGGCCCTGCACCGCGACGACATCCTGATCCAGCCACCGCTGGCCAGCATCAGCGCCACCGACTTCGGCCGCGCCGAGGAAATGATGGACGCCGGCTACCGCGCCACGCGCATCCTCGACAGCCGCCTGGCCGCCCTGCGTCCGCCCGCAGGCAGCGACATCGAACTGGCGGTGGCGCGCTCGCCGGACCAGCGCACGCCGGTCATCACCGCGATCAAGGTGGAGAACGACTCCAAGGTCAGCGACGACGTGATCCGTTACTACATCCGCCAGAACATCGGCCAGCCGCTGGACCTGGACCGCCTGCAGACCGACATGGGCACCCTGTACGGCCTGGACTACTTCGACCGGGTGCAGTACCGCGTGGTGCACAAGGGCCAGGACCACACCCTGGTGATCAACGCCCGTGGGCGCCGCGGGGGCACCGACTACCTGCGCCTGGGGCTCAACCTCTCCGACGACATGCGCGGCGACAGCGCCTTCAACCTCGGCGCCAGCTACCGGGTCAACGGCATCAACAAGCTGGGCGCGGAATGGCTGACCCGGGCGCAGATCGGCGATGTGCAGGAGCTGTACAGCGAGTTCTACCAGCCGCTGGATGCGGGATCGCGCTACTTCGTCGCGCCCTATCTGGAACTGGGCTCGCAGAACATCGACGTGGCGCTGGATGAGGATCCGGTCGCGGAGTACCGCCTGGAGCGCTATGGCTTTGGCCTGAACGTCGGCCGGCAGATCGGCACCAGCGGTGAGGTACGCCTGGGTGTGGGCCAGGCGTGGGGCCGGGCACGGGTCAGGATCGGCGACCAGGACCTGCCGGACGTCAGCCTCACCGAAGGTTATTACGACCTGAAGTACTCCTTCGACAGCCTCGACAACGTCTACTTCCCTCACAGCGGCGAGGATTTCCGCCTGACCTTGCGCCAGTTCGAGCCGGCACTGGGTTCGGACCAGCGTTATCAGCAGTGGGAAATGAAACTGGACAAGGCGCTGAGCAGCGGCCCGAACACCTGGGTGCTGGGCGGGCGCTATGGACGCACGCTGGATGACGCGGATGCGGTGGTGTCGGCGATGGTGATGGGCGGAGCACGGCAGCTATCGGGCTTCCGGCAGAACTCGCTATCGGGGCAGAACCTGAGCCTGGCGCGGATGGTGTACTACCGCCGCCTGACCCCGCGGGCCTACCTGCCGCTGGACTTCCCGCTGTACCTGGGCGGCTCGCTGGAACGCGGGCGGGTGTGGAACAACGACAACGAGTTCGACAGTGGCTATATCAATGCGGCGAGCATCTTCGTCGGCTTCGATACGCCGCTGGGGCCGTTGAGCTTCAGCTATGGGTTCAACACCGAGGATCAGAAGGCGGTGTATCTGAATCTGGGGCAAACATTCTAGGGCCTCATCGCTGCATAGGTATCTACACAACTCCCATCATGGTCTATAAAAGAACCGCATGGATTCGAAATGACCGGGCTCGATGCCCGACTGATCAAGCGGTACGACGAGTTAGTGATGGGACATACCAACGCACTGGCGGGCTTGGCCGCCGGAATGAAGGCCCTGCCGCGTAGCGACAGGGCCTTTTCGCAAACACAGGCCATGTGGCGGTTTCTGGGAAACGACCGGGTTAAACCCAGTGATCTGGTGAAACCCTTGCTGGCATTGGCTCATGAGGGATGCAGCGAGGATTGCGATGAGTACGCACTGGTCATGCATGACTGGTCGCGTATCAATTTCATGCACCACCACAGCAAGACTGATCGCCTGCAGATGACCCATAAGGGCGATGTCGGTTACGAACTGCAAAGCAGCCTGCTGGTGAGTGATCGTGATGGATCACCCATCTGCACACCCGCTCAAAACCTGTCGTTCAAGGATGGAATACTCAGCACCCGGACTGATGAACTCATTGCTCATGGCAAGCACATGGACGAGTTGGTGGACCGTGCTGCATGGCTTGAACAGCAAGGCTTTGCCAAACCTTTGGTGCATATCGTCGATCGAGAAGCAGACTCGGTGGGGCATCTGAGGCAACTGCAAGCTGGCAACCATCTTTGGCTGGTGCGAGCCAGGATGAACTCCACGGCTAAGTACCAGGATCGATCGCGCTCAGTGAAGCTCATCGCTGAAGACCTGTCCTTTAGAGCCGCTCGGGACGTCGTTTTCAAGGGAAAGCCGGCGATACAGTGGGTCGCAGAAACAGACGTAGTGCTGACCCGAAAAGCCCAACCAACTGCCAAAAGCAGGGCAGAACGATTCAAGCTCCGCCAGCCAGGAGATCCTCTTCCTGCGCGCCTGGTTGTCAGCCGGGTCATGAGCGAATCGGGAGAACTCTTAGCCACTTGGTATCTGCTGAGCAATGTGGGCGGGAAAGCCAGTGCTGAGCAGATTGCGCTTTGGTACTACTGGCGGTGGCGAATCGAGTCCTACTTCAAACTGCTCAAGGAAGGTGGGCAACAGCTGGAAAGCTGGCAGCAGGAAAGTGGTGAGGCTGTGTTCAAACGACTGCTTATCGCAAGTCAGGCCTGTGCAGTGGCTTGGCGATTGATGCGTGCCGAGGGTCAGTTTGCCGAGCAAACCCGAACATTCCTGGTGCGATTATCTGGCCGCCAGATGAAACGATCCCAGCCTGTGACTGCTTCAGCGTTATTGGCAGGGCTGTACATGCTGTTAGCCATGACAGAAACGCTGGAGCAGTACAGTCCTCAGGAGCTTGCCGCGTTTGCAAATGAAGCTGTTGGCTGGCTACCGAGGCAAAGGCGTTAGAGATGTGTAGATACCCATGCTCATCGCTGGCAAGCCAGCTCCCACAGGGTCCGCGTGCACCGCCGAACCTGTGGGAGCTGGCTTGCCAGCGATGAGGCCCTCAAGAGCACAATCAAACCTTGGACTTGTCCAGATTCGCCAGAATCCGCGTATGCACCCGCATGCACACCGCCAGTTCCTCTTCATCTACCCCGGTGAACAGCTCTACCCGCAGGGCATTGGCGATGGTTTCGATCTGCTCGATCAACGGCGTGGCCGAAGGGCACAGGACGATCTTCTTGGCCCGACGGTCTTCCAGCACCGCATGGCGCTTGACCAGCCCCTGGGATTCGAGACTGTCCAGCAAGCGGGCCAGGGTCGGGCCTTCCACGCCCACGCTCTGGGCCAGTTCACGCTGGGTCGGGGCTTCGTCGAAACGGGCAAGGTGCAGCAGCACCAGCCAGCGCGCCTGGGACAGGTTGAGGCCCGCCAGGCGGCGGTCCAGCTCGGCGCGCCAGCCTCGGGACATATGGGCAAGTTGCATCCCGAAGCGGTGTTGATCGGTCAAAGGCATGGAAAACTCATGGTCAGAACTAATTATTAGTCAGCTAACCATGCCCATTGCGCTTAGGCAAGGTTCATCTGGGCGACGATCTTGACCAAACGTAAGAAATAGTGACAACCCCATTACATCTCGAACTCGGCGGCCAGGGCCGCACGCACGCAATAGAGCACCCCTTCCGGCACCCGCGAGGCGAACAGCGGGAGGATTTCCGAGACCGGAGGCAGTTCGCCTTCGCCGTCGAGGAAGGCGTCCTGCACTTCCATCATCAGGTCTTCCGGCAGGTCCAGGGCCTGCTCCAGCGACAGTTCCTGGCGACCAATGGCCTCGGCCAGCAGGCTGTAGACGTTCTTTTCGCTGCATTTCAACTGCCCGGCGATCTGCGCCGGAGTCATGCCGGCACGGGCCAGGCTGACCAGTTCGTGGCGCAGGTCGGTGACCACCGGCGGCGCCTCGGCCTCGCCGCCCAGCACTTCGAGGAAGGCCTCGCCATAGCGCTCCAGCTTGCGCGCGCCGACACCGCTGACCCGGGCCATCTCGGCCAGGCTGGTGGGCTGGCTGCGGAGCATTTCCAGCAGGGTCGAGTCGGGGAAGATGACGTAGGGCGGCACGCCATGCTCTTCGGCCAGCTTGCGCCGCAGGGTGCGCAGGGCTTCCCACTGCTCGCGCTCGTCGCCGCGCACCAGCTGGCTGGCCGGGCTGCCGCCACTGCTACTGCCCTTGCTGGTGGTCTGCGGCTTGAGATCGCGGCGCAGTTCCAGGGTCACCTCGCCGCGCAGCAGCGGCCGGCAGCTATCGGACAGGCGCAGGCCGCCGTAGCCATCCAGGTCCACATCCACCAGGCCGCGGGCGACCATCTGGCGGAACAGCGAGCGCCATTCGCCCTCGGCGCGGCCCTTGCCGACGCCATAGACGGAAAGCTTCTCGTGGCCGAAATTGCGGATCTTCTCGTTGTCCTTGCCCAGCAGCACATCCACCAGGTGGCCGACGCCGTAGCGCTGGCCGGTGCGGTAGATCGCCGACAGGGCCTGGCGGGCCGGCTCGGTGGCATCCCAGGTCTGCACGCCGTCGACGCAGTTGTCGCAGTGACCGCAGGGGTTGGGCAGTTCTTCGTCGAAGTAGCGCAGCAGGGCCTGGCGGCGGCAGCGGGTTTCTTCGCAGAGGGCGAGCATGGCGTCGAGCTTGTGCTGCTCGACGCGTTTGTGCCGCTCGTCGCCTTCGGAGTTCTGCAGCATCTGCTTGAGCATCACCATGTCCTGCAGGCCGTAGGCCATCCAGGCATCGGCGGGCAGGCCGTCACGGCCGGCGCGACCGGTTTCCTGATAGTAGGCTTCCAGCGACTTGGGCAGGTCGAGGTGGGCGACGAAACGCACGTTGGGCTTGTCGATGCCCATGCCGAAGGCAATGGTCGCGACCATGATCAGCCCTTCCTCGTTGAGGAAGCGGCGCTGGTTGGCGGCACGGGTCTCGGCGGGCAGGCCGGCGTGATACGGCAGGGCCGGGAAGCCCTCGCCGCAGAGGAACGCGGCCACCTCGTCGACCTTCTTGCGCGACAGGCAGTAGACGATGCCGGCGTTGCCGCGACGTTCGCCGAGGAACGCCAGCAACTGCTTGCGCGGCTGCTCCTTGGGCACGATGCGGTAGAAGATGTTCGGGCGGTCGAAGCTGGAGAGGAAGCGCTCGGCCTCCTGCAGGTGCAGGCGGGTGACGATCTCTTCGCGGGTGCGCATGTCCGCCGTGGCGGTCAGGGCGATGCGCGGGACATGGGGGAAGAGCTCGGCCAGTTGGCCCAGTTGCAGGTATTCCGGACGGAAGTCGTGGCCCCATTGCGAAACGCAGTGGGCCTCGTCGATGGCGAACAGGGCGATGTCCAGCTCGCGCAGGAAATCCAGCATGCGCGGCTGCACCAGGCGCTCCGGTGCGAGATAGAGCATCTTCAGCTCGCCACGGCGGATGCGTCCGGCCAGTTCGCGCTGCTGCTCGGCGCTCATGGTCGAGTTCAGCGAAGCCGCGGCGACGCCCAGTTCATCGAGGGTCGCGACCTGGTCTTCCATCAGCGCGATCAGCGGCGAAACCACCACCGCCAGGCCGTCACGCAGCAGCGCCGGGACCTGGAAGCACAGCGATTTGCCACCGCCGGTCGGCATCAGCACCAGCGCATCGCCGCCCTTGGCCACGCGTTCGATGATCGCCCCCTGGCGACCGCGGAAGCTGTCGTAGCCGAAGATATCGCGAAGGACGCGCTGAGCCTGTTCGAGCATAACCACTCCAAAAATCGTGAACCCATCCTGGCCATACAGGCTGGATGAAAATCCCTCGCGACTCACGTAAAAAAACGCAAGCAGCTTTTACCGGGGGAAAACCCGCACCCGGCGGAAAAAAGCCGAGAGTATACCCGAGCGCCCACCCGCGCAGGGCGACCGCGCGATAGAGCGTCATCCTTTGCCTTGCAGGGCCCCCACAATGCTAGAATTCAATATTGAACCACTTCCAAGGTAGCCCCTAAATGTCCTTCGCCGAGCAATTGACCCGCCTGCAAGCCTTCCTCGACGCCGACGAGCTGCATGAAGAGGCGCTGGACTACGTGGCCGCCTGCGGTTACCTGACCGCGCTGTCGATCTGCGCCGAAGAAGTACCGGAGCGCGAGTGGATCGACGCCCTGTTCTCCGAGGAGCCGCACTACGCCAGCGACGCCCAGCGTGCCGAGATCGAAGCCACCCTGGTCCAGCTCAAGGGCCATATTGCCCGCCAACTGGCCAGCGACGAGGAATTCGAGCTGCCATGCGACCTCGACCTCGGCGAAGAGCCGGACGACTCCGACCTGCGCGGCTGGTGCATCGGTTTCATGGAAGGCGTGTTCCTGCGCGAGGAAGCCTGGTTCGAAAGCGCCGAGGAAGAAGTCAGCGAGATGCTCCTGCCGATCATGGTCGGTTCCGGCCTGTTCGACGAGCAGCCTGAATTCGCCGATATCGCCAGTGATGCCAACCTGATGGACGACATGATCGTGCAGATTCCGGAAGCGCTGACCGCCCTGTACCTGCTGTGCCACGCGCCAGACGAAAAACCGGCCCTGCTCAAGCCGCGCCACCACTGATTGCGTGGTGGTGCGCTACCTGCTGCTGGCCGTCGGCTGGCTCAGCGTCGCGTTGGGGGTGATTGGCATTTTCCTTCCGGTACTGCCAACCACCCCTTTTCTATTGCTCGCGGCCGCCTGTTTTGCCCGCAGCTCTCCCCGCTTCCATGACTGGCTGGTGAATCACCCGCGGCTCGGGCCGTGGATTCGTGATTATCTCAGTGGCGAAGGCATTCCCCTCAAGGGCAAGGTCTACGCCATCGGCCTGATGTGGGCGAGTATCGGCTTTTCCTGCTACCTGGTGCCGTCGCCCTGGGCCCGGGGGTTCATGCTGACCAGTGCGGTGCTGGTTTCGATCTATATCCTCAGGCAGAAGACCCTGCAACGACCGGACTAGGTTGTTGTCTTCAGGGCCTCATCGCTGGCAAGCCAGCTCCCACAGGGTTCGGCAGCGCCGCGAACCCTGTGGGAGCTGGCTTGCCAGCGATAGGGCCCTGAAGCCTTACACGGTATCCACCTTCAACGAATGATCATTGAGCATCCCGTTGATGATGGTCGCCGTATCCGCCCCCGCCGCTATCACCCCGCCCGACCCTGCCGTCACCCCGTAGTGCTGGGCCAGGTCCACCCCCGCCAGGTCGATGGTCTGGCTCGGCGCCGCCCCGGCTACCGAACTGACCTCGATGGTCGAGACCACGCTGGCCCCGCTGCCGGTTACCTTGAAGTGCAGGTAGTCATCCAGCGACGCACTGGTAGCATTCTCGCCCTGCAACAGTTGCGACAGGTCCAGCCGGTCGGTGCCCGGGGTGAAGTCGGTCACCACGTCATGCCCGGTATCGCCAAGCTGCCACAGGAAGGTATCGGCTCCCGGGCCACCGGTCAGGATGTCATCCCCGCGCCCGCCTATCAGCACATCATCCCCGCCCCCACCATTGAGCACATCGTTGCCCAACCCGCCGTTCAACACGTTGGCATTGCTATCACCGGTGAGGGTGTCGTTGTAGTCCGAGCCGATCAGGTTCTCGATCGACACCAGGGTATCCAGCCCGGCACCGACGGTGTTCTGCTGCCCGGCGAGGGACAGGTTGACCGTGACCCCGGCCGTGGCGCTGGCATAGCTGGCGGTATCGATGCCGGCGCCGCCATCCAGCAGGTCGTTGCCCGGGCCACCGATCAGCAGGTCAATGCCGTTGCCGCCATACAACGAGTTGTTGCCACCCCCACCAATCAGCACATCATTGCCGTCACCGCCATTGAGGGTGTCGTTGCCATTGCCACCGAGCAGGACGTCGGCATTCACCGTCCCGGTCAGGATCGAGCTGTCCTGGTAGTTGATATCCACCGACCCGGTCGCCGTGCCGCTATGGCCGTCGCTGACCGTGTAGCTGCCGTTGTACTGCGGCGTGTTGTTGGCGGCGCCGGAGTAATCGATGGTCATGGTCAGCTGGTAGTTTTCCGCGTTATTGGCGCTGCTCCCGCCACCGCTGTTGGTGAGGTTGACCACATGGATGCTGTAGACCCCGTCGTGGCTGGCGACGAAGGTGCCGCCATCGGCGATGGTCTGGTAGCTGCCGGTCGCGTCCTTCCACTCCATCAGCACGTTGCCGGCAGGCCGGTCATGGTTCAGGTTGAGGGATTCGCCCTGCTTCAGGGTCACGGTGATGGTGTCTTCGTCGTTGGCATTGGCGTTGGTCACCGCGCCCAGGTAGCCAGTGACCAGCACCGCCGCCGTCATGCTGTTGGCCGCTCCGGTGAAGGCGCTGCGGGCGATGTCCTTGAGCTGGTTCGCCGTGCTGTTGCCGACGCCGTTGAACACTACCGTTGGCGTTGTGTTGCCCACGGTGAAGTCCGCTCCGCGGGCCGTCCAGCCGGTATTGAAGGTAATCGGCGTGGCACTCAGCCGGTCGTTGTTGGCATCGGTGTCATTGGCCACCAGCGCCTCGGAAGGGACCGTGATAGTGCCGGAGAGGATATTGGTGATCACATGGTCCGCACCGGCCACAGGTGCGGCGTTGGTGTAGACATTGACGACCAGGGTGGCGTTGCTCAGGTCGCCATCGTTGTCACTGACCACGAAGCCGATGTTCTCAACCTGGCTGCTGCCATTGTCCTTCGGCGGCGTGTAGGTGAATTCCCCAGTGTCCATGTCGACCACGATCGAACCGCCGAGCAGCGTTTTCACCGTGATGCTGTTGCTCAGGGTATCGAACATGCCGCGATCGGTCCCCCCCGTGGCTACATAGGAGCCCTGGTTGGAATTGCCCTTCGGATCGTAGGTGTAGGTGGTGCCATCAATCACCAGGGACTTGATGAAACCGCCGTCGGCACCGAAATAGCCCCCCGTCATCAGGCTGCCGGTGACCGGCGCGCCCTGCACGGTGTCGGAGAGCACCGAGTTGAGCTGGTTGAGGTCGGTGACCACGGTGGAGTTGGTGTCGGTATGGGTGCTGCCGTCGTAGGCCAGCGGGTTGAGGTTGCTGGTGTTGACGCCGCTGCCCAGGCCGATGGCGTAGGATTTGATCCCGTTGGTATCGAGGAAGTTGGTCCAGGTGGTTTCCCGGGTGCCGGAAATGGCATGGCCGGACGTAGGCTCACCGTCCGAGAAGAAGTAGGTGATGTTCTGCGCACCTGTGATCTTGCCTGCCGTGGCGAAGGCTGACTGGGCCAGGGTGGTGGCCGAGTCATAGTAGGTGTTGCCGCCCGCGCTGAGGCCATTGACGATGGTCTTGGCATCCGCCACCGAGACCCACACCGAAGACGGCTGGGACGCGCCGCTGGAGAAGGTGACGATCTGCACCTTCACATCGCCGAGGTCGTCGTACTTGTCCAGCAACTGCGCGATCGCCTGCTTGGCCAGCTGGATACGGGTCAGCCCCGGCACCCCGGAAGCGTCGTTCATGCTGCCGGACACGTCGATCACCAGCAGCAGGTTGGAGTCCAGTTGCCCCGGAGTGACCGACCGGGTCGCGCCCACGGCCTGGGGCACGTCATCGACGATATTGATCTGGAGGGTGCTGGTGGTGAAATTGCCGAGCGCATCGGTCGCCTTGTAGGTGAACGACTCGCTCATCACGTTGGCGCCATCGTTGGCACCGCCGGACGTCTTGGGTGCCGAGGTCAGGGTGTAGGTGTAGGAACCGTTGGCCAGCAGTTGTATCTGACCATAGGACCCGGTCGAACTGCTCACCAGGCTGTAAGTAATGGCGCCGGAACCACCTGACACGGAACCCACCAGGCTCCCACTGCCGGTTTCTCCGCTATTGGTCGGATCGCTGCCGATCACCGTCCCTGCGGCGAGGTCCTGACCGTCTTTCGTCAGGTCCAAGGCCTTTTCGTACACCGTGATGTCCTGATCCTTGCCGGCGACCAGGCCGCAATCCTGCACGTTGATCGTCAGGGTCGTGGTGCTTTCATCGCCATCGGCATCGCGGATGGTGTAGGTGAACACATCCTGGGCCCCGGCCGGCGCCACCGAGTTGGGGTTGGCGTGATACACCGCATTGCCGGCGGCATCCAGGGTCAGGGTGCCGTAGGTGCCGGCGACATTGGTGTTCAGCGAGCCGATGGACGAGGTGGAAGTATTGGAGCCGGCGCGTACCCCCACCACCACGTTGCTGCCCGGATCGTCGGCGCCCTTGGTGTCGTTGATCAGCACGTTGCCGCTGACGGTGCCGCCCTCGACCACCGAGTTCGAGTCCGGCCGCGCCGTCGGCACGTCGTCGACGATATTCACGTCCAGGCTGCCACTGTTGGTGCTGCCGTCGGTGTCCGTTGCGGTGACCGTGAAGCTTTCGGTCAGGCTGTTGATGCCGCCGCCCGTTGGATGGGTTTCGTTGTCCAGCAAGGTGTAGCTGTAGGACACGACACCCGTGCTCGCGTTATAGCCGGTGACCGTCAGTGTATTGCCCAACGGGGTGGTAACGGTTTGCGGGAAGGTGGCTGCGGTGCCACCACTGATCACGTTGATACCACCCACGCTCAGGGTTTGCAGGCCGTCCGGTGCGGTCACGGTGAAGGTGCCGGACTGGGTCAGGGCCGAGGCATTCGGGCTGCTGCCGTCGCTGAGGTTTTTCTCGTAGACCGACAGCTCGCCGCCCGCGACATTCAGGCCGTTGAGGGTGACCGGGTCGTTGAGGTTCTTGATGTTCAGCACCAGGTTGGCAGTGCTGGTGTCGCCGTCGGCGTCCTTCAGGGTGTACGTGAAGGTCTCGGTGCCTGTACCTCCCCCGTGCAGGTTGTAGAAATCCGGGTCTGCTGGGTTCAGGGTGTAGGTGTAGGAGCCGTCAGCCGCCAGGACCAGGGTGCCGTAGGTTCCGGTGAAGGTGCTTGCGGTGATCGGTCCGGTGATGCGGTCGGCGCCTTGGGTGTCGTTGGTCAGCACATTCCCGGTCAATACTGTTGCCGCTTCCGTCGCCACAGAAGCATTGGTATCAGCAACCGCCGTAGGCACGTCGTCGACGATATTCACGTCCAGGCTGCCACTGCTGGTACTGCCATCCGTATCGGTGGCCGTAACCGTAAAGCTCTCGGTCAGGCTGTTGGCACCTGCGCCCGTTGGGTGAGCATCGTTATCCACCAACGTATAGCTGTAGGAAACGACACCCGTACTAGCGTTGTATCCCGTGACGGTCAGCGTATTACCCAAGGCCGTCGTGACGGTTTGCGGGAAGGTCGCCGCCACGCCACCGCTGATTACGTTGATACCACCCACGCTCAGGGCCTGCAGACCATCCGGTGCAGTCACGGTGAAGGTGCCGGACTGGGTCAGGGCCGAGGCATTCGGGCTACTACCGTCGCTCAGGTTTCTCTCATAGACCGACAGCTCCCCACCTGCGGTGTCGAGCCCGGTCAACGTGACCGGATCATTGAGGTTCTTGATATCCAGCACCAGGTTGGCCGTGCTGGTGTCTCCGTCCGCATCGGTCAGGGTGTAGGCAAAGGTCTCGGTGCCCGTCCCGCCACCGTGCAGGTTGAAGAAGTCCGGATCCGACGGATTCAGCGTATAGGTGTAGGAACCGTCCGCCGCCAGCACCAAGGTGCCGTAGGTACCGACAAAGGTCCCCGCAGTGATCGGTCCGACAACCCGGTCAGCCCCCTGTACATCGTTGGTCAGCACATTACCGGTCAGCACGGTCGCGACTTCAGTGGCCACCGAGGCATTGGTGTCGGCCACTGCCGTCGGCACGTCGTCGACGATATTCACGTCCAGGCTGCCACTGCTGATGCTGCCGTCGGTGTCCGTTGCGGTGACCGTGAAGCTTTCGGTCAGGCTGTTGATGCCGCCGCCAGTTGGGTGGCTCTCGTTATCCAGCAAGGTGTAGCTGTAGGACACGACACCGGTACTGGCGTTGTAGCCGGTCACCGTCAGCGTATTGCCCAACGGGGTGGTAACGGTTTGCGGGAAGGTGGCTGCGGTGCCACCACTGATCACGTTGATACCACCCACGCTCAGGGTTTGCAGGCCGTCCGGTGCGGTCACGGTGAAGGTACCGGACTGGGTCAGCGCCGAAGCATTCGGGCTGCTGCCATCGCTGAGGTTTTTTTCGTAGACCGACAGTTCGCCGCCCGCGACATTCAGGCCGTTGAGGGTGACGGGGTCGTTGAGGTTCTTGATGTTCAGCACCAGGTTGGCGGTGCTGGTGTCGCCGTCGGCGTCCTTCAGGGTGTAGGTGAAGGTCTCGGTGCCTGTGCCGCCGCCGTGCAGGTTGTAGAAGTCCGGGTCTGCTGGGTTCAGGGTGTAGGTGTAGGAACCGTCTGCGGCCAGGACCAGGGTGCCGTAGGTTCCGGTGAAGGTGCTTGCGGTGATCGGTCCGGTGATGCGGTCGGCGCCCTGGGTGTCGTTGGTCAGCACGTTGCCAGTGAGGACCGTCGCTGCTTCTGTCGCCACACCTGGGTTGGTATCGGCCACGGCGGTAGGCACATCATCGACGATGTTGACGTCCAGGCTGCCGCTGTTGGTGCTGCCGTCTGTGTCCGTTGCGGTGACCGTGAAGCTTTCGGTCAGGCTGTTGATCCCGCCGCCCGTTGGATGAGCTTCGTTGTCCAGCAGGGTGTAGCTATAGGAAACCACGCCAGTGGCCGGGTTGTAGCCAGTGACTGTCAGTGTATTGCCCAACGGGGTCGTGACAGTTTGCGGGAAGGTGGCGGCAGTACCGCCGCTGATCACGTTGATACCGCCCACACTCAGGGTTTGCAGACCGTCCGGCGCTGTCACGGTGAAAGTGCCGGACTGGGTCAGGGCACCTGCGTTCGGGCTGCTGCCGTCACTCAGATTTTTTTCATAAACCGACAGTTCACCGCCGCTCGCATCGAGGCCGTTGAGGGTGACCGGGTCGTTGAGGTTCTTGATATTCAGCACCAGGTTGGCGGTGCTGGTGTCGCCGTCGGCGTCCTTCAGGGTGTACGTGAAGGTCTCGGTGCCTGTACCTCCCCCGTGCAGGTTGTAGAAGTCCGGGTCTGCTGGGTTCAGGGTGTAGGTGTAGGAGCCGTCAGCCGCCAGGACCAGGGTGCCGTAGGTTCCGGTGAAGGTGCTTGCGGTGATCGGTCCGGTGATGCGGTCGGCGCCTTGGGTGTCGTTGGTCAGGACATTCCCGGTCAGCACCGTCGCCGCCTCCGTCGCCACGGACGCATTGGTGTCCGCTACGGCTGTCGGAACATCATCGACGATATTCACGTCCAGGCTGCCGCTGGTGCTGCTGCCGTCCGTATCGGTGGCGATAACGCTAAAGCTCTCGGTCAGGTTGTTGATGCCGCCGCCGCTTGGATGGGCTTCGTTGTCCAGCAGGGTGTAGCTGTAGGAGACGACACCGGTGCTGGCGTTGTAGCCAGTGACCGTCAGGGTATTGCCCAGCAATGTCGTGGTGCTTTGCGGGAATGTCGCCGCCACGCCACCGCTGATCACGTTGATACCGCCCACACTCAGGGTCTGCAGGCCGTCCGGTGCCGTCACGGTGAAGGTACCGGACTGGGTCAGGGCTGCTGCGTTCGGGTTGCTACCGTCGCTGAGGTTCTTCTCGTAGACCGACAGCTCACCGCCGGCAGTATCGAGGCCATTGAGGGTGATCGGGTCGTTGAGGTTCTTGATGTTCAGCACCAGGTTGGCCGTACTGGTGTCACCATCCGCATCGGACAAGGTGTAGGTGAAGGTCTCGGTACCCGTACCGCCGCCGTGCAGGTTGTAGAAGTCCGGGTCGGCAGGATTCAGGGTGTAGGTGTAGGAGCCATCCGCAGCCAGGACCAGGGTGCCGTAGGTTCCGACGAAGGTCCCGGCGGTGATCGGTCCGGTGACGCGGTCGGCGCCCTGGGTGTCGTTGGTCAGGACGTTGCCGGTCAGCACCGTTGCCGCTTCCGTCGCCACAGAAGCATTGGTATCAGCGACCGCCGTCGGCACATCGTCAACGATGTTCACGTCCAGGCTGCCGCTGCTGGTGCTGCCATCCGTATCGGTGGCGGTGACGGTGAAGCTTTCGGTCAGGCTGTTGGTGCCAGCGCCGGTTGGGTGAGACTCGTTATCCAGCAGGGTATAGCTGTAGGACACAACACCCGTGCTGGCGTTGTAGCCGGTCACCGTCAGCGTATTACCCAAGGCCGTCGTGATGGTTTGCGGGAACGTAGCCGCCACGCCACCGCTGATTACGTTGATACCACCCACGCTCAGGGCCTGCAGACCATCCGGTGCAGTCACGGTGAAGGTGCCGGACTGGGTCAGGGCCGAGGCATTCGGGCTACTACCGTCGCTCAGGTCTCTCTCATAGACCGACAGCTCCCCACCTGCGATGTCGAGCCCGGTCAACGTGACCGGATCGTTCAGGTTCTTGATATCCAGCACCAGGTTGGCCGTGCTGGTGTCCCCGTCCGCATCGGTCAGGGTGTAGGCAAAGGTCTCGGTACCCGTCCCGCCGCCGTGCAGATTGAAGAAGTCCGGATCCGACGGATTCAGGGTGTAGGTGTAGGAACCGTCCGCAGCCAGCACCAGAGTGCCGTAGGTACCCACGAAGGTCCCGGCAGTGATCGGTCCGGTAACCCGGTCGGCCCCCTGGACATCGTTGGTCAGCACATTCCCGGTCAGTACGGTTGCAGCCTCGGTAGCCACCGAGGCATTGGTGTCGGCCACTGCCGTCGGCACATCGTCGACGATATTCACGTCCAGGCTGCCGCTGCTGGTGCTGCCATCCGTATCGGTGGCGGTGACGGTGAAGCTTTCGGTCAGGCTGTTGGTGCCAGCGCCGGTTGGGTGAGACTCGTTATCCAGCAGGGTATAGCTGTAGGACACAACACCCGTGCTGGTGTTGTAGCCGGTCACCGTCAGCGTATTACCCAAGGCCGTCGTGACGGTTTGCGGGAACGTAGCCGCCACGCCACCGCTGATTACGTTGATACCACCCACGCTCAGGGCCTGCAGACCATCCGGTGCAGTCACGGTGAAGGTGCCGGACTGGGTCAGGGCCGAGGCATTCGGGCTACTACCGTCGCTCAGGTTTCTCTCATAGACCGACAGCTCCCCACCTGCGGTGTCGAGCCCGGTCAACGTGACCGGATCGTTCAGGTTCTTGATATCCAGCACCAGGTTGGCCGTGCTGGTGTCCCCGTCCGCATCGGTCAGGGTGTAGGCAAAGGTCTCGGTACCCGTCCCGCCACCGTGCAGGTTGAAGAAGTCCGGATCCGACGGATTCAGCGTATAGGTGTAGGAACCGTCCGCCGCCAGCACCAAGGTGCCGTAGGTACCGACAAAGGTCCCCGCAGTGATCGGTCCGACAACCCGGTCAGCCCCCTGTACATCGTTGGTCAGCACATTACCGGTCAGCACGGTCGCGACTTCAGTGGCCACCGAGGCATTGGTGTCGGCCACTGCCGTCGGCACGTCGTCGACGATATTCACGTCCAGGCTGCCACTGCTGGTACTGCCATCCGTATCGGTGGCCGTAACCGTAAAGCTCTCGGTCAGGCTGTTGGCGCCTGCGCCCGTTGGGTGAGCATCGTTATCCACCAACGTATAGCTGTAGGAAACGACACCCGTACTAGCGTTGTATCCCGTGACGGTCAGCGTATTGCCCAAAGCAGTCGTGACGGTTTGCGGGAAGGTGGCCGTCACACCGCCACTGATCACGTTGATACCACCCACACTCAGGGCCTGCAGTCCGTCCGGTGCGGTCACCGTGAAGGTGCCGGACTGCGTCAGGGCAGCCGCGTCCGGACTGCTGCCATCGGCAAGGTTCTTCTCGAAGACCGTCAGTTCACCGCCGGCGTTATCAAGGCCGCCGAGGGTCACCGGATCGTTGAGGTTCTTGATATCCAGCACCAGGTTGGCCGTGCTGGTGTCCCCGTCCGCATCGGTCAGGGTGTAGGCAAAGGTCTCGGTACCCGTCCCGCCGCCGTGCAGATTGAAGAAGTCCGGATCCGACGGATTCAGGGTGTAGGTGTAGGAACCGTCCGCGGCGAGCACCAGGGTGCCGTAGGTACCGACAAAGGTCCCGGCAGTGATCGGTCCGGCAACCCGGTCAGCCCCTTGCACGTCGTTGGTCAGCACATTACCGGTCAGCACGGTCGCGGCTTCAGTGGCGACCGAAGCATTGGTATCAGCCACAGCGGTAGGCACATCATCGACGATATTCACGTCCAGGCTGCCACTGCTGGTACTGCCATCCGTATCGGTGGCCGTAACCGTAAAGCTCTCGGTCAGGCTGTTGGCACCTACGCCCGTTGGGTGAGCATCGTTATCCACCAACGTATAGCTGTAGGAAACGACACCCGTACTAGCGTTGTATCCCGTGACGGTCAGCGTATTACCCAAGGCCGTCGTGACGGTTTGCGGGAAGGTCGCCGCCACGCCACCGCTGATTACGTTGATACCGCCCACGCTCAGGGTCTGCAGACCATCCGGCGCAGTCACCGTGAAGGTGCCGGACTGCGTCAGGGCAGCCGCGTCCGGACTGCTGCCATCGGCGAGATTGCTCTCGAAGACCGTCAGTTCACCTCCGGCGTTATCGAGGCCGCCGAGGGTCACCGGATCGTTGAGGTTCTTGATATCCAGCACCAGGTTGGCCGTGCTGGTGTCGCCATCCGCATCGGTCAGGGTGTAGGTGAAGGTCTCGGTCCCTTTGCCGCCGCCATGAAGATTGACGAAGTCCGGATCCGACGGATTCAGGGTGTAGGTGTAGGAGCCGTCCGAAGCCAGGACCAGGGTCCCGAAGGTCCCGACGAAGGTCCCGGGAATGATCGGGTTGGCCACGCGGTCGGCGCCCTGGATATCGTTGGGCAGCACATTGCCGGTCAGCACCGTCGATACTTCGGTTGCAACCGACGGGTTGCTGTCGTCCACTGCCCGCGGCACGTCGTCGAGGATGGCGATATCCAGACTGCCGCTGGTGACATCACCATTGCTGTCGCTGGCCGACACCGGGATGCTTTCGCCCAGCGCGCTGCCGGCGGTGGTGAGGGTGTAGCTGTAGCTGACCACACCGCTGGCCGGATCATAGCCGGTGATGGTCAGGACATTTCCGAGGCCGGTGCTGAAGGACTGCCCTACACCGGTAACCGTACCATTGGTCAGGACATTGATGCCGCCGACATTCAGGTTGAACACCCCGTCCGGGGCCACCACGCTGAAGGTGCCGGTCTGGGTCAGCGCGCCGGGGTTGCTGGCCGAACCCAAAGGCAGGTTGGCTTCGTTGACGGTGAGTTCGCCGCCTTCCACCGCCAGTCCGAGAAGCGTGATCGGGTTATTGACCGCCGGGATCGGCTCGTTGTGGTCGATAAGTCCGATATCCTGGTCAGGCAGTTCAAAGGCAAAGGGTAGTCCGACCGTAGGAAAACCTATCACCGGATCGACATGCCCGCCCACCTCGGTCAGCAGCACGAAGCTGTGTCCACCACCCAAGGCGCCTGGCGCACCGTTCGTGGGCCCGGCCGCCGTGGCCTCGGCATCCTGGGTCGGGTCAGCGCCGGCGGCGATGGCTTGCTGGAGTTTTTCCACTTCGGTGAGCTGCGCTTCGCTCGGGGTGATGATCTCCGGCGTCTGCACATGGGGCGCCTGGTGGGCCAGCAGAGCATTGGAGAGGGTGAGGCTGCTGTCACGCCCCAGGGTCAGCTCGCCGCCATTGGCCAGGTGCACCGCCACTGCACCTGTGGCACCGGTTTCCAGTTGCTCGCCGACAAACACACGGTCTCCCTCGACCAACAACCGCCGGGTTCCGTCAGCCTCGACCGCAAATACCTGACCGATCACCTTGCTGACCACACCGATTGACTTAGCCATCTAGCCACTCCTCTCCACTGCCGACGTTCTTTTGCAGGAAAGCCTGTGGTGTTTCGTGGGCGGGCACCTGGGGAAAGTGCCCGCTTCGAAGTAGCTGCGACCGTCAGGAACGCGGGTTGTACATGCAAACCCGACTGCCTGGCGAGGATCGCCGCGGCGGGGTGACAACGATTACCGGCGATTTACTTAGTGCCAAATTTCTGTCGCCATTATTTGCGTTGTCCTTCTCCCTCCACTCTCTTTCTTGCCCTATGTCGAAAACCGACCTGAAATTTTTCTGACGCCAGTAAAAAAGCGCCTAAGCGCCGAATTACATGGCCTGCGGGTTAAACAATGTGCTGCTTTCCTTAGAACGCATAAGTTTTTTTTCGCATAACACTTATGAAAATTTCTTCTTAGCTTTCCGCCCAAATGTTCTTAGCTCTGTTGTTACAAGCCTGAAACGGTTTGCACCTAATTTTTCGTCAGTTTATTGACGATGCAAGACCAAAAAATGGAATCAGGGAGAAGTAACCCATGCGCGTTTTGACCCCCCTCACCAGTGCAGTTTTATTGGCCGTCGCCTGCGCCAATGCACAGGCCATGTCCTTGCAGGAAGCCGTGCAAAGCGCCGTGGATTACCACCCGGAAATCAAGGCGGCAAGCAGTGGCCGGCTGTCCGCCGATGAGGACGTGAAAATGGCCCGTGGTGGTTACTACCCGACTGTCGACCTGGTCGCAGGCTATGGCCGGCAACGCTCGGACAACCTCAATACACGGGGTCTCAACCTCGACGGCACGCGTAACCACAACAAAGAAACACTGAACTACACCCAGTCGGAGCTGCGGCTGCGGCAAATGCTGTTCGACGGTTTCAACACCGCCAACGAAGTGGATCGCCTGCAATCCACAGCCACGTCCCGCGCCTATTACACCCAGGCAACCGCGCAGACCGTCGCGCTGCGGACCATCGAGGTCTACCTGGAAGTGCTCAAGCGTCGCGAGTTGCTGAGCCTGGCGAAGAACAACCTCCAGGCGCACCTGCGGGTCAACGACCAGATCGGGCTGCGCAGCGAACGCGGCGTCGGCAGCACCGCCGACCTCGACCAGTCCACCGCCCGCCGCGCCCTGGCGGAAAACAACCTGAATACCGCCGAAGTGGATCTTCAGGACGCCGAGGCCAACTTCTACAGCGTGGTCGGCCGTATGCCGGATGAACTGGAAAGCCCGGCGTCGATCAAGGGCTCGCTGCCCGCCAATCTGCAGGATGCCCGTACCGCCATGCTGCAGGACAACCCCTACCTGAAATCGGCCCAGGCCGATATCGAGGCGGCGGAGAAGCAATATGAAGTGGCCAAGTCGCCGTTCTATCCACGCTTCGATGCCGTGGTGTCCACCAGCGCCAACAACAACATCGGTGGCGAACCGGGCCATAGCAACACCGACTGGAGCGTCGGCGTGGAGATGAACTACAACCTGTTCCGCGGCGGCACCGACAAGGCACGCTTGCAGTCGGATGCGTACAAGATCAACCAGGCCATGGACATCCGCAACAACGCACTGCGCCAGCTCACCGAAGACTTGTCCCTGGCCTGGAACGCGCAGCAGAACGCGGTCAAGCAGACACCCTCGGCCAGGCAATACGCGGAAACCACCACCCGCGTGCGCGCCGCCTACCAGGACCAGTTCGGCCTTGGCCAACGTACCCTGCTCGACCTGCTGGACAGCGAGAACGAGCTGTATAACGCCAACCGGCGCTATGTCGAAGTGCGCTATATCGAAGAGTTCTCCGGCTACCGCCTGCTGGCCAACATGGGCGACCTGCTGACCCGGCAAAGGATCTCCCTGCCACCTGAAGCCATCGCCCAGAGCGAAGTGCGTACCAACGTGCAGTTACCCGATATGCGTTGACCGTGTTCCGCCACCTCGGCGGAGAGGTAGGCCATTGTGACCAGCATGCAACCGGCGAGCTCGGCGGACCAGCGCCAGAGTTTCGATGATCCGTTACTCGATGGGCTGTTGATTCTCTGCAAGCTCCACGGTTGCACGGCCAGCCGCGCCAGCCTGAGCAGCGGCCTGCCCCTGCCGCAGCAGCGTCTGGACCTCGACCTGCTGCCCCGGGCAGCGGCCCGTGCCGGTTTGCAGGCGCGGGTGCTGCGGCGCGAGCTGGAAGCGATTTCCGCCCTCAACCTGCCGGTGCTGCTGCTGTTCAAGGACGGCCGCTGCGCCGTGCTGCGGCGCTGGAAGGATGACGACCAGGCGCTGATCCTGCCCTGCGAAGCCGACGGCGGCGAACAGTGGGTCAGCCGCCAGGAATTGGCCGAGTCCTACGCCGGCCACGCCCTCTTCGCCCGCCCCCGGCATGAACTGGAACACCAGCGCGACCCGCTGGTGCCGCGGGTCCACGCCTGGTTCCGCGATACCCTGCGCCAGTCCCGCTGGCTGTACAGCGACGCCCTGCTGGCCAGCCTGCTGATCAACCTGCTCGGCCTGATGGTGCCGTTGTTCGTGATGCAGACCTACGACCGCGTGGTGCCCAACCAGGCCACCTCGACCCTGTGGGTGCTGGTCATCGGCCTGCTGATCGGCACGTTGTTCGAACTGGTGCTGCGGGTGGTCCGCGCGCACCTGCTGGACCAGGCCGGGAAGAAGACCGACCTGATCCTCTCGGCGACCCTGTTCGAGCGCATCACCGGGATGTCGATGAAGGCCCGCCCGGCCACCATCGGCGGCTTCGCCCAGAGCATCCATGACTTCCAGGGCCTGCGCGAATTTCTCACCGCGGTGACCCTGACCAGCGTCATCGACCTGCCCTTCGTGGTCCTGATGCTTGCCGTGATCGGCCTGCTCGGCGGCTGGCTGGTGCTGATCCCGCTGATCGCCTTTCCCCTGACCATCATCTTCGCCCTGCTGATCCAGGTGCGCCTGCGCGACACCGTGCAGAAAAGCCTGGCCCTCGGCTCGGTACGCCAGGCCCTGCTGATCGAAACCCTCGGCGGCCTGGAAACCCTCAAGGCCTGCGGTGCCGAAAGCGAGCGCCAGTACCAGTGGGAAAGCACCCACGGCGCCCTGACCCAACTCGATGCCCACGCCCGCCAACTGTCCGCCCTGGCCACCAACGGCACGCTGTTCGTCCAGCAATTCTGCGGCATGGCCACCATCGTCGCCGGGGTGTACAGCATCATCGCCGGCAACCTCAGCGTCGGTGCCCTGGTCGCCTGCTACATGCTCGGCAGCCGGACCCTGGCGCCGCTGGGGCAGATCGCCGGGCTGATCACCCGCTACCAGCAGGCGCAACTGACCATGCGCAGCACCGATGCGCTGATGGCCCTGCCGCAAGAGCGCCGCGCCGACCAGCAGCCGCTGGAGCACACCCGCCTGCAAGGGGCGCTGGAGCTCAACCGGGTGACCTTCCGTTACCCCGGCCAGGCCAACCCGGCACTGAACGGCGTCGGCTTCAGCGTCAAGCCAGGCGAACGCGTAGGGATCATCGGCCGCAGCGGATCGGGCAAGAGCACCCTGGCGCGGCTGGTGATGGGCTTCTACGAACCGGATGACGGCCAGGTCCTGTTCGACAACCTCGACCTGCGCCAACTGGACATCGCCGACCTGCGCCAGCAGCTGGGCTATGTCGCCCATGACCTGCCGCTGCTGGCCGGCAGCCTGCGCGACAACCTGACCCTTGGCGCGCGTTATGTCAGCGATGCGCGGATGCTCGAAGTCGCCGAGCTGACCGGCGTGAGCGAACTGGCCAAGCAGCATCCGCGGGGCTTCGACCGGCCCCTGGGCGAGCGGGGCCAGTTGCTCTCCGGCGGCCAGCGTCAGGCCGTGCTGCTGGCCCGGGCGATGCTGCTGGAACCGCCGATCATGGTCCTCGACGAGCCCACCAGCCATATGGACAACAGCAGCGAAGAGCAACTGCGCCAGCGCCTGCACGGCTGGATCGAAGGCAAGACCCTGCTGCTGGTGACCCACCGCACCTCGATGCTCAGCCTGGTGGACCGGCTGGTGGTGCTGGACAACGGCAAGATCGTGGCGGACGGGGCCAAGGATGCGGTCATCGATGCGCTGCGCAAGGGCCGGATCGGGCAGGCCCTGTAAAAACCAAAGCACACCGCGAACCCTGTGGGAGCTGGCTTGCCAGCGATTGCAATAGTGAATTCACCATGGCTATCGCTGGCAAGCCAGCTCCCACAGGGTTCGCGCTGAACCGACGATCGATGTTTTGCTACACAAGAGGCGCACCCCATGTCCTCGCTCCGCAGCTACTTCCACAGCTTCAACAAGACCGCCGAGCACGACTACCTGCCGGACCTGTCCAGGGCCACCCTGCAGGACTCGCCACGCCGCTCGCGGCTCACCGTATGGCTGGCGGCGGCATTGCTGCTGGTGGCACTGGTCTGGGCCAGGTTCGCCGTGCTCGATGAAGTGACCGTCGGCGAAGGCAAGGCCATCCCGTCGAGCAAGGTCCAGGTGATCCAGAACCTCGAGGGCGGCATCGTCACCGAGATCTTTGTCCGCGAAGGCCAGATGGTGAACAAGGGCGATACCCTGCTGCGCCTCGACGACACCCGTTTCCAGTCGAACAAGGGTGAAAGCGAAGCCGACCGCTACGCCCTCACCGCCCAGGTCGACCGCCTCGCGGCGGAGGCCGAAGGCAGGCCGTTCCAGGTTTCCGCGGAGGTGCGCAGCAAGGCGCCGCAGGTGGCCGAGGACGAGATGGCCCTGTACCAGTCGCGCCAGCGCCGGCTGGCCAGTGAGAAACAGACCCTCAATGAACAACTGCGGCAAAAGACCCAGGAACTGGCCGAGTTCCGTTCCAAGGTCGAGCAGTACCGCTCCGGGCTGGCCTTGCTCCAGCAGGAGCTGGACATGTCGACGCCGCTGGTCAAGACCGGGGCCATCTCGCCGGTGGAAATCCTTCGCCTCAGGCGCAATGCCGTGGAAGCCCGTGGCTCGCTGAACGCCACCAGCCTGGCGATCCCCCGGGCCGAGGCGGCGATCGCCGAGATCAAGAGCAAGATCGAGGAAACCGACGCCAGCTTCCGCTCCGAAGCGGCCAAGGAGCTCAATGAAAAACGCACCGATCTGTCGAAGATCACCGCCACCAGCGTCGCCATCGACGACCGGGTCAAGCGCACCACGGTGGTGTCGCCGGTGCACGGGATCATCAAGCAGCTCAAGGTCAACACCATCGGCGGCGTGGTCCAGCCGGGCAGCGACATGGTGGAAATCGTCCCGGTGGAGGACAACCTGCTGATCGAGGCCCGGGTACGGCCGCAGGATGTGGCCTTCCTGCATCCGGGGCAGAGTGCGATGGTCAAGTTCAGTGCCTATGACTACTCCATCTATGGCGGGCTGAAGGCCAAGCTGGAACTGATCGGGGCGGACACCATCACCGATGACAAGGGCAATGCCTTCTACATGATCCAGGTGCGCACGGACAAGAATCACCTGGGCGGGGACAACAAGCCGCTGCTGATCATCCCGGGGATGGTGGCGACGGTGGACATCATCACCGGGGAGAAGAGTGTGCTGGATTATCTGCTGAAGCCGGTGCTCAAGGCGCGGACCGAGGCCTTGAGAGAGAGGTAATGCCCGGGAATCTCCTGTGTTGCTGATGGCCCAATCGCTGGCAAGCCAGCTCCCACAGGTTCACCGGTGTCTGCAAGAGCACTGCTGTACCTGTGGGAGCTGGCTTGCCAGCGATGAGGCCATCAGCATCAGCGCAGATGATTGCGCTCGAACGTCTCCAAACCCATCGCCGCAATCTGCCCCTCGATCAACACCTCGAACGGCCGCAGCAACGCATCGAAGCGCCCCGCCCCCTCCAGCACGTTCAGCGCCTGGGTCACCGCTTCCACCGTCGACAGCGCCCCTTCCTCCGGCGCCTTGCGCAGCCGGTAGCGGGAAGGCTGCACCTGGGCCAGGGTCACCCGCGGCAACCCTTCCAGCAGCGGATTGAGGTACAGCAGCTTGCGCGCCTTGCGCCAGGTTCCGTCCGGCACGATCAGCAGCCACGGCCGCTCATCCGCCGAACCGGAATAGGCCGTCAACGCCTGCGCCTCGTCTCCCGGAAACAGCAGCCCCACCCGATACCCCGGCGTGGCGATCAACCCGGAAAGATCCTCGAACACCTCCCCCACCCGCAGCTCGGCATTGCGCAGCCCCAGCGCCGCCAGCCGCGCCGTATTCAGCGCATGGCGCACTTCATCGGGATGCTGCAACAGCACCACCCGGGTCCGGCTATCAAGGGACGGGATCGAGGGGCAAAGGCAATGGCTTTGTGGACGCAGGCAGCGTTCGCACTGGATTCTGGACATCGGGTTCTCCTGGGGCGATGAATTTTGCCACAGCAGTCCCGGAAAGCACCCACATCCTTGTGGGCCGGTGAAGGGAAGCTAACGATTAAAGCGTTCGGCGAGGTCGTGCAGGTAGCCGGCCATGCGCTCCAGTTCCTGGCTGATTTCCGCGCCTTCGCGGGCCTGCCCGGCGCTGCGGTCGCAGAGCTGGGCGATGCGCACGATCTGCTGGTTGATGTCTTCCACCACATGGCTCTGCTGCTCGGACGCCGTGGCGATCTGCTGGCTCATGCCGGTAATCCGGCTCACCGCCTCGCGAATTCCGCCCAACGCCTGCTGCACCGCCTCGACGCTGTGCACGCTGTCGCGGGAGATCTGCTCGCCCTTGCTGGCACTACTGACCGCCCGGTCGGCGCCGGCGCGCAACGAAGCGATGATCTGGTGGATCTCCTCGGTGGACGCCCGGGTACGCTGGGCCAGCGAGCGCACTTCATCGGCCACCACGGCGAAGCCCCGTCCCTGCTCCCCGGCCCGGGCCGCCTCGATGGCGGCATTGAGGGCCAGCAGGTTGGTCTGCTCGGCAATCGAGGTGATCACATCCACCACGCTGCCGATGGACTGGGTCTGCTCGGCCAGGGCATTGACCGCCTGGCCGATCTCGTGGACCGCCTCGGTCATGCTGCCCATGGCCTTGAGGCTCTGCTGGGCAAGATCACTGCCCTGGCGGGTAAGCTCGTCGGCGTCAGACGCGGCGTGGGCCGTGCTCTGCACGTTGTGCGTGACTTCCTGGATGGTCGCCGCCATCTGCGCCACGGCGGTGGCCGACTGATCCGTCTCGCTGCGCTGGCGGTCGAGCATCTGCGCCTGGGAGTCAGACAGTTCCGAGGACTGCGAAGCCCGGGTTTTCACGCTGACACCGGCGTCCACCAGGCGGGTCAGCGCCGTCTGCAGGCGCGCTTCCTCGCTGATCATCGCCAGATCGAGCTGACCTTGCGGTCCGAGATTTCGGCTGTAGGTCAGGGCCACCAAGGGGCTGGTGAAGGCTTTCGGATGTTCTGCCAGGGTACGGCGGATAATCCGGTTCTGGCGGTTTTCCAGAAGAAACCAGGCGCCCAGCAAACTGGCCATGAGCAAGCCGAGGGCGGCGTACTGGGGCAAGGTCAGGTAGCCGATCACCGAGACCAGCCCGGCCAGCAGCAACGGCCAGCCATGTTCCAGTACATCCATGGCCCTGGCAGCCAGCGGTGTCGGCGAGCGTCCGGCACGTAATCGGGCGTACAAGGCCGAGGCCCGGCCCACCTGCTCGCGGGTCGGCAACGAGCGCACCGACTCATAACCACTGATCCGGCCGTTTTCGTAGATCGCCGTGACATAGGCGCTGACCCAGTAGTAATCGCCATTCTTCGCGCGGTTCTTGACCACGCCCATCCACGGCCGGCCTTCCTTGATCGTCTCCCACATATGGCCGAACACCGCCGGCGGCATATCCGGATGGCGCACGATGTTGTGGGGCTGGCCGATCAGTTCTTCGCGGGTGAAACCGCTGATGGCGACGAAGGCATCGTTGCAGTAGGTGATCCGACTGCTCAGGTCGGTGGTGGAGATCAGTCGCTGTTCCTGGGGGAAGGTTCTTTCCTGCTCGGTGACGGGCAAGTTGTTACGCATCTTGCGATCCCTGCTGATGAGAGTGTGGGAAATTTCATCACAGCAAGAAAAGGTCTAGCAGAGCATTCATCCGGGTGTAGGCAATGAGCCAGTATTTTTACCATAAGCACAAAGTATTGCTGGCCATTTGCCTTTACCCGCTGGGGGTCAATTGCGCGCGCAACAGGTCGCGGAAGGTCTGGATCAGTGGCTCGCGGCTACGGCCCCGGCGGATGATCATGGAAAATGGCGCCTGGTAACCGAAGGTCGCTGGCGACAGCACCCGCAGGTCACCCTTGTCGGCCCAGGCCTGGGCGTAGTGTTCGGGCAGGTAGCCGATGTAGGCGCCAGACAGCACCAGGATCAGTTGCGCCTCCATACTTTCCACGGTCGCCGCACTGTGCTTGAAGCCATGCCGGGCCAGTTCCGCCTGGCTCCAGTAACCGCGCCCGACCATGCGCTGCTGGGTGATCACCTGCTCGGGAATGCGCCGCTCGTGGTACAGCGGGTGTCGGTTGCTGCAATACAGCCAGTGCTGCTCGCGGTACAGCGGCTGGTAGACCAGGCCACTCATTCGCGTGGAGAACGCACCGATGGCCAGGTCCAGGCGATTATCCTGCACGCCCAGCTGCAATTCGTAGGGACTCGACACCGACAGGTGCAGGTGCACCGCCGGGTGTTCCTGGCTGTAGGCGCCGATGGCCTCGGCCAGGGGCAAGGCGCGGTCGCCGACGGTGGAGTCGATCACGCCCAGGTTGAGGGTGCCGCGCAACTCGCCCTTGAGCGCCGCCGCATATTGCTCGAAGCCATCCAGTTCGGCGAGCAGGCGCAGGGTCTCCTGGTGGAACAGCTCGCCCTTGCTGGTCAGGCTGAATCCGCCACGGCCGCGATGGCAAAGGACGATCCCCAGCGCCCCTTCCAACTGGCTCATGTAGGTACTGATGGCCGACGTGGACAGGTTGAGGTCACGCTGGGCATTGGCGAAACCCTGGTGGCGCACCACGCTGGCAAAGATGCGCAGCAACTTCAGGTCGGGCAGGTTCGAGGCCATGGCAGGGGCGTCCGCAGGTCGGAAATCGCCACAGTCTAAACGCGCTCGGGCTAATAGTTTAGAAAAACCTGAACTAAGTATTTGCCGGTAGCGATTCTTCCCGGGCACTACCTTTTGCAGACTGCGCCGCACAGCAACTGTTCCAGGACACTTTCGGCTGGCTGGCCGGTGTCGAGAACAGATATCAACAACTAGAACAATCGAATCGATGAGGCCCGAAACCGTGGACAAGATTCTGCACCAACCACTGGGCGGCAACGAAATGCCGCGCTTCGGCGGCATCGCTACCATGCTCCGCCTTCCTCACCTGCAAAGCCCGGCCGGCCTGGACGCTGCCTTTATCGGCGTGCCGCTGGACATCGGTACCTCCCTGCGCTCCGGCACCCGCTTCGGCCCGCGGCAGATCCGCGCCGAATCGGTGATGATCCGCCCGTACAACATGGCCACCGGCGCTGCGCCGTTCGACTCGCTGTCGGTCGCCGATATCGGTGACGTGGCAATCAACACCTTCAACCTGCTCGACGCCGTGCGCATCATCGAAGAAGCCTACGACGAGATCGTCGCGCACAACGTGATCCCCCTGACCCTCGGCGGCGACCACACCATCACCCTGCCGATCCTGCGCGCCCTGCACAAGAAGCACGGCAAGATCGGCCTGGTGCATATCGATGCCCACGCCGACGTCAACGACCATATGTTCGGCGAGAAGATCGCCCACGGCACCACCTTCCGCCGCGCCGTGGAAGAAGGCCTGCTGGATTGCGATCGCGTGGTGCAGATCGGCCTGCGCGCCCAGGGCTACACCGCCGAAGACTTCAACTGGAGCCGCAAGCAGGGCTTCCGCGTGGTCCAGGCCGAAGAGTGCTGGCACAAGTCGCTGGAACCGCTGATGGCGGAAGTCCGCGAGAAGGTCGGTGGCGGCCCGGTGTACCTGTCCTTCGATATCGACGGCATCGACCCGGCCTGGGCGCCGGGTACCGGTACTCCGGAAATCGGCGGCCTGACCACCATCCAGGCCATTGAAATCATCCGTGGTTGCCAGGACCTCGACCTGATCGGCTGCGACCTGGTGGAAGTCTCCCCACCCTACGACACCACCGGCAACACCTCGTTGCTGGGTGCCAACCTGCTCTACGAAATGCTCTGTGTGCTGCCCGGCGTAGCCCGTCGCTAACCGCCATGGCAAGGAGCGTCATGCGGCAGGAGCCATGACGGCGACCCGTTGAGCACGGGTCGCGCTACTACGAAGAAAAGACCCGTGGCGCCTTGCCGCGCCCGGGATCGATCTCACATAAAAAAGATAATTGGAGACACCCATGGCCTTGGACATATTCGTTGTACTGATATACGCCGCCGGCATGCTGTTGCTGGGCTGGTACGGCATGCGCCGCGCCAAGACCCACGAGGAATACCTGGTGGCAGGACGCAATCTGGGCCCGACCCTGTACATGGGTACCATGGCCGCCACCGTGCTGGGCGGAGCTTCCACCGTCGGCACCGTCAAGCTGGGCTATGTCCACGGCATCTCCGGTTTCTGGCTGTGCGCCGCGCTGGGCCTGGGCATCATCGCCCTCAACCTGTTCCTCGCCAAACCCCTGCTGCGCCTGCGCATCTTCACCGTGACCCAGGTCTTGGAGCGCCGCTACAACCCGATGGCGCGCCAGGCCAGTGCGGTGATCATGCTCGCCTACGCGCTGATGATCGGCGTGACCTCGACCCTGGCCATCGGCACCGTGCTGCAGGTGCTGTTCGAACTGCCGTTCTGGGCGGCGATCCTGCTCGGTGGCGGCGTGGTGGTGGTGTATTCGACCATCGGCGGCATGTGGTCGCTGACCCTGACCGATATCGTCCAGTTCGTGATCAAGACCGTGGGCCTGATGTTCGTCCTGCTGCCGATCTGCCTGTACCGCGTCGGCGGCTGGGACCAACTGGTGGCCAAGCTGCCGGAAGCCAGCTTCAGCCTGACCACCATCGGCTGGGACACCATCATCACCTACTTCCTGATCTACTTCTTCGGCATCCTGATCGGCCAGGACATCTGGCAGCGGGTGTTCACCGCCCGTGACGAGAACGTCGCCAAGTACGCCGGCACCACCGCAGGTATCTACTGCGTGATCTACGGCCTGGTCTGCGCGGTGATCGGCATGGCCGCCCATGTGCTGCTGCCGGACCTGGGCAATGCCAACAACGCCTTCGCCGCGATCGTCAAAACCGCACTGCCGGACGGCATCCGTGGCCTGGTGATCGCTGCGGCCCTGGCTGCGATGATGTCCACTGCCAGTGCTGGCTTGCTGGCGGCGTCCACCGTATTGACCGAAGACCTGCTGCCGAAGCTGCGTGGCGGCAAGCAGTCGAGCCTGGCGATCAACCGCCTGTTCACCCTGCTGACCGGTATCGCCGTGCTGGGCATTGCCCTGGTGGTGGAAGACGTGATCAGCGCCCTGACCCTGGCCTACAACCTGCTGGTGGGTGGCATGCTGGTGCCGCTGATCGGCGCGATCTACTGGAAGCGCGCAACCACTCGCGGCGCCATCGTCAGCATGAGCCTGGGCTTCGTGACCGCGCTGGCGTTCATGATCAAGGACGGGATGGATGCGAACACGCCGATCTACTACAGCCTGGCGATCGGGCTGGTCAGTTTCGTGGTGGTGAGTTTGCTGTCGCGGCCGGCGGTGAATGCGGCCAAGCTGGCTTGATGGGAAGCTGCAAGCTTTAAGCTTCAAGCTGTAAGAAAAAGCCGGCCAGTGGCACGAATGCTTTTTCTTGCAGCTTAGGGCTTACCGCTTGCAGCTCGACTCCCTCAGCGCCGCGGCTGACGCCTGCGCTTCTCTTCATCGGCAGGAATCGGTACCGGTTGCATCGGCGGGATCAGGCCCAGGGCCACCGCCAGGTCGTGGAGCCAGTTCATCATCAGGTTTTTCATAAGGTCCCCCTTGAGGGTCATCGTGGCAATCCAATGGCAACGATGTTTCCCAGTCATCATAGGACGAAATCCTACATGCCGCTTGTAGAATTCAACAGCTTTCTGATCC
This sequence comes from Pseudomonas sp. P2S-1, assembly GCF_057197725.1. Lineage (NCBI taxonomy): Bacteria > Pseudomonadati > Pseudomonadota > Gammaproteobacteria > Pseudomonadales > Pseudomonadaceae > Pseudomonas > Pseudomonas sp. P2S-1. The sequence goes on along the minus strand of NZ_CM170068.1, from coordinate 6,197,780 downwards.
GGATCAAGCGCTGAGCGCCTGGCCGACGGACGGTGCTTTCCGCTCCTGCTCCTGCAAGCTCACCCAGGCATCCAGATTCGCCCCACGCATGCCACGGCGCCAGACCAGCCAGGTGGTCGCCTGGTCGAACGGCGTCTGCAAGCGATGCACCGCGACATTCTCCCGACCCGGCAAGCTGTCGAGCATCGACTGCGACATCAGCGCCACCCCGGAGCCCGCCACCACGCAGGCCAGCATGCTCGGGTAGGACTCGATCTCCATGGCCCGGCCCATGGCCGCATGGTCATGGGCGTACCAGGCTTCCAGGCGCATGCGGTAGGAACAGCCCTTGCGGAAGGTGAACACCGCCCGCCCCGCCACATCCCTCGCACTGCGCACCGGAGGATGGTCAGGCTCGGTGAGCAGGACCAGGGTTTCCTCGCACAGCGGCACACCATCCAGGCCCGCCAGCGACAGCGGGCCGTCCAGCAACGCGGCGTCGAGGCGACCGGCCAATAAACCTTCAAGCAATTCGCCACTGGGCGCGGTCTGCACCTGCAGGTTCACCGCCGGATAAGCCTTGTGGTACCGGGCGAGCAAACCCGGCAGATGAATCGCCGCCGTGCTGTACATGCTGCCGAGAACGAATTCGCCAGCCGGCTGCCCGCCCTGCACGGCCGCGAAAGCCTCGTCATGCAGCGCCAGCATGCGCCCGGCGTAGTCCAGCAACACCTTGCCGGCCGGCGACAATTGCAGGCGCTGGCGCTCGCGATGGAACAGCTCGACACCCAGCTGATCCTCAAGCTGGCGCAGACGGGTCGAGAGGTTGGACGGCACGCGGTGCAACTGTTCGGCAGCGCGGGTCACCGAGCCGGTCTCGGCCACGGCCTGGAAAATGCGCAGTTGGCTCAGCTCCATAACCGTTCTCCAAAATTGAACAAGTCGCTCATTATTATTCAATTTTTATGAATGACAACCACCGGTAGTCTGACGGCATCGAACGCATCCTTCTGACAGGAGTACCGGACATGTCGCCCACCCTGCGCTTACTCGCCAGCTTTGTAGCCTTGATGATGGCCATGGGCATCGGCCGCTTCGCCCTCACCCCGCAACTGCCGCACCTGGTCGGCGAAGGCCAGTTGAGCCTCACCGCCGCCGGCCTGGTGGCCGCCGCCAACTACCTCGGCTATCTGCTCGGTGCGCTGGATGCGATGTTCGCCCGCCGCCCGCAGCAGGTGCGCCTGCGCCTGAACCTCGGCCTGTGGCTGTGCGTGCTGCTCACTCTGGTGTCGTACAGCGCCGACGGACTTGTCAGCCATGCCTTGCTGCGCTTCGGCACCGGTGTCGCCAGCGCCTGGGTGATGGTGATGATCACCAGCCTCAGCCAGCCACTGGCGGCGCGCAGCAATCTGCCGCGACTCGGCGCACTGGTATTCGCTGGCCCAGGCCTGGGGATCATGCTGACCGGCCTGCTGGCCCTGGTGTCCAACCTCTTCGGCCTGGGCTCGGCGCCGCTGTGGCTGATCTATGCCGCCACGGCGCTGATCATGCTGCTGGCCGTGCGCCCGCTGCTCCCTCAACCTGAAGAAAGCCCGCTGCAACCCGCCAGTGGCCTGACCACCCACCCGAACCGGGGTATCGCCCGCCTCGGCCTGATCTACGGTCTGTACGGCATCGGCTACATCATCCCGGCTACTTTCATGTCGCAGATGGCGAATGCGCGCTTCCAGGGACAGTGGATGGCCGACCTGTTCTGGCCCGGTTTCGGGCTGGCGGCGGCGATTGGCGTGATGCTGCTGAGCCTGCGTCGGCCGACGACGAACAGCACACCGCGCTGGCTGATGCTGACCCTGTGGCTGCAAGCGGCGGGTGTGTTCGCCTGCCTGATGGGCGACGGCCTCGGCCTGGCCTTGGGCGTAATCCTCTGCGGCACGCCGTTCCTGGCCTGCATGCAACTGGTGATGCAGCGCTCGCGGGAACTGGCGCCCCACTCGACGCAACGCAATGCCGGCCTGCTCACCGCCTGCTTCGCCGTCGGCCAACTGTGCGGCCCGTTGCTGGCCGCACTGAGCAATCAGTTCGCCGGCAGCCTGCAACCGGCGCTGATGGTGGCCGGCAGCGGCTTGCTCCTGGCCGGCCTGCTGACCCTGCGGCCTAACGCTGTCCCAGCATTGTGCGCAACCGCCTGCGCACCCACTGCTCGGCGCTGACCAGGACGATCCCCAGCAGCACGCAAACCGCGCCGAGGATGAAGTTCAGGCTCAGGGGCTCATCCAGCAGCAGCACACCGAAGGTCACGCCGAAGATCGGCGTGACGAAGGAGAACACCGCCAGGTTCGAGGCCAGGTATTTGCGCAGCAGCCAGAACCAGGTCAGGTAACTGAAGAACGACACCACCAAGGCCTGGAACAGCACGCTGCCGATGGCGATAGGGGTCAGGGAGACGTGGGTGATCTTGCCGCTGAACGCCGCGATCAGCAGCAGACCGACGAAGCCCACCGCCAACTGGTAGAACAGGGTCAAGGTCGCCGGCGCCTCGGACAGCCGCGAGCAGCGCACCACCACGGTGGTCGCGCCCCAGGCCGCGCCGGCCAGCACGCCGAAGGCATCGCCCAGCAGCATCGGGCCATTGAGATCATCCAGCGACACGCCGCCGGCGAAGGCCACGGCGATCCCGCAGAACGACAGAAGGATGCCCAGCCACTGCAACGGCCGCAGGCGCTCGCTGGGCAGGCTGAAATGCAGGCCGAGGGCCGTGAAGACCGGGGCGGTGTAGAGGAACACAGACATATGCGCCGCCGAAGTGCGCAGCAGGCCCTCGGCGATAAACAGGAACTCCAGGCCGAACAACGCACCGGCCAGCAAGCCCGCGCGCCAGGTCGTCCCGACCTGCTCCCAGCCGCCGCGCCAGCACATCAGCAGGCCGACCAGCAGCGCAGAGATGCCGGAACGGGTCGCCGCCTGCATCACCGGGGCGATATCGGCGGCGGCCCATTTCACCATGACCTGCTGGACACCCCAGATCAGGCACAGGCCCAGCATGACCTGGAAGGCGAAGGCATCGGGATTGCGACGGGTAGCGCTCATCGCTCACCCCCGAACTCTGGCAACGGCATGACTACCTCTTGGCAGCTACGAATTGGCGCCAATTATTGATGACGGTGGTCAGGTATTACCAGATATGTCTTGCACCATTTTCAGGCAATCTGCGCTTTCGAGGCCACCTCCTCGAAGGTCGCTTCGTCCAGGGCGTCGGCCTGGTCGTTGAGGACCTGGCGCGGGTGATCGTTGCCCGGGATGCTGCTGTCGATCAGGCTCAGCAGGCGCGAGCCGCGTTCGGTCAGCACGTAGTTCTCGCCGTTGCCGCCTTCTTCTTCCGGGCGATCGGCGATATAGCCGCGCTCCAGGAGCAGGCGTTCGTAGTCGCAGGCGCGGGTTTTCAGGTGGTCGACGTCCGGTACCGGCTCGCCGGCGGCCGCCAGTTGCGCGGCGTGCTGTTCGGCGTAGGGGCGCGGGGTGAAGTGTTGGTCGGCGCTGTTCTGCACTTCGTGGAGCAGGCGTTCGATCAGGTCCCAGTCATACACAGTGCTCATGGCAAAGGCCTCGCGTGGTGACAGTCAAGGTTGTGACCGGCCCGGTTCGCCGCGGTTCGACTGAACTTTCCCGGCGGTGCCGTCCTCAACCGGAAACCTGGACAAGGAGGCTCGACCATGAAGACCCTGATGATGCTGACCGCCACCGCCAGCCTGCTGTTCGCCCTGCCAAGCTGGGCCTGCACGCTGGAAGAAGCGACGGAGAAACGTGAGGAACTGGCCAAGGAAGTGACCCGGCTGACGGAGCAGAATCCGCAGAAGGCCAAGGAGATCAATGAGGAATTGCGCGGGATGAAGCTGGGGACCGAGTCGAAGGATCTGCCGGACAAGTGCCAGTTGATCGACAAGCGGTTGCAGGAGTTGCGGGAAGCCGAGAAGAAAACCTGATCTTGCAGTGGATTTGAGCGCCTCATCGCTGGCAAGCCAGCTCCCACAGGGATCGCGTGCACCGCTGAACCTGTGGGAGCTGGCTTGCCAGCGATGAGGCCCTCAAGGGCGACAGATTACTCGGCCGCCGGAGCCCGCTTCTTCAGCGGCGCCAGACCATCCGAACTCGCCAGCGGCGCATTCGGCCGCGGCTTGGCAGTAGGCTTGCGCTTGGCCACAGCCTTCTTGTCACCCTTCTTGTCGGTCTTTTTCTTCTTCGCCCCAGCCGCCTTGCCCGAAGCCTTGACCTTCTTCGGCCCGCTGTAGGTACCCTTCACTTCCTTGATCACCCGGCGCTCGAAACTCTGCTTCAGGTAGCGCTCGATGCTCGACATCAGGTTCCAGTCGCCGTGGCAGATCAGCGACACCGCCAGGCCATCGGCGCCGGCACGGCCGGTACGGCCGATACGGTGCACATACTCGTCACCACTGCGCGGCATGTCGAAGTTGATCACCAGGTCCAGGCCGTCCACGTCCAGGCCACGGGCCGCCACGTCAGTCGCCACCAGCACTTTCGCGCCGCCGGTCTTGAAGCGCTCGATGGCCAGCTTGCGGTCCTTCTGGTCCTTGTCGCCGTGCAGGACGAAGGCCTTCATGTCCTTGGCCACCAGGTGACCGTAGATACGGTCGGCCATGACCCGGGTGTTGGTGAAGATAATGGCCTTTTCGTAGGTCTCGTTGGCCAGCAGCCACTGGGCGATCTGCTCTTTGTGCTGGTTGTGGTCAGCGGTGATGATCTGCTGGCGGGTGGTTTCGTTGAGCTGGCTGACCGCGTTGAGCATCAGGTGCTCGGGGTCCTTCAGGACCTTGTCGATCATCTCGCGCAGGCCGGCACCGCCGGTGGTGGCGGAGAACAGCATGGTCTGCTGGCGGTTCGGGCACTCGCCGCACAGGCGCTCGACGTCTTCGGCGAAGCCCATGTCCAGCATGCGGTCGGCTTCGTCCAGCACCACGACCTGCACATGTTCCAGTTCCAGGTTGCCGGCGTTCAGTTGCTCCAGCATGCGTCCCGGGGTGCCGACGAGGATGTCCGGCACCTTGCGCAGCATGGCGGCCTGTTCCTTGAAGTCTTCACCGCCGGTGATCATGCCCGACTTGATGAAGGTGAACTGGGAGAAGCGCTGGATCTCCTTCAGGGTCTGCTGCGCCAGCTCGCGGGTCGGCAGCAGGACCAGGGCGCGGATCTCGACGCGTTTCTGGTTCAGGTCGACCAGGCGGTTGAGCAGCGGCAGGACGAAGGCCGCGGTCTTGCCGCTACCGGTTTTCGCCGTCACCCGCAGGTCACGCCCTTGCAGGGCCAGGGGAATGGCCGCGGCCTGCACCGGCGTCGGCTCGACAAAGTTGAGTTCGGCGACGGCTTTGAGCAGGCGTTCGTGCAGGGCGAATTGGGAGAACACGGATGTAACCTCGGGCATGTGCAGAAATTCAGCCACATAGGGTAACGTTTTCCGCCGCCGGAGCCGAATTTCTTTTTGCCCGCAGGGTGCTCGCAAGGCTCTAATGGACCGCCTGTTTTCCCCTTCGCGAGATTTTCCGTACTCCCATGGCTATTCAACAGTTCTGGCAAGACGCCCTCGACCTCTGGGGCACCCTCGACCAGCACCCCTTGCTGCACGCCGGTATCGGCCTGGTCGTGCTGTTGCTCGTCGCCCTGCTGATGGGCCGGGTGGCGCGCTTCGTCATCCTTCACGCGGTCAAGCTGCTCAGCCGACAGCCGGCATTGCACTGGCTCAAGGACCTGCTGCAAAACAAGGTGTTCCACCGCCTGGCGCAGATCACCCCGTCGCTGGTGGTGCAGTTCGGCCTCAAGCTGGTGCCGGAGCTGAGCGTCACCAGCCAGCATTTCCTCGGCAACCTGGCGCTGGCCTTCACCATCCTGTTCCTGCTGTTCGCCGTCGCCGCGCTACTCGATGCCCTGCTGGACATCTATGCACGCACCGAACACGCGCGGACCCGCTCGATCAAGGGTTATGTGCAACTGGCGAAGATGGTGTTGTACGTATTCGGCGCGATCATCATCGTCGCCACCCTGATCGACCGCTCGCCGCTGTTGCTGCTGTCCGGTCTGGGTGCCATGTCGGCGGTGATCCTGTTGGTCTACAAGGACACCCTGCTGTCCTTCGTCGCCAGCGTACAGCTGACCAGCAACGACATGCTGCGGGTCGGCGACTGGATCGAGATGCCCCAGGTCGGGGCTGATGGCGATGTGGTGGATATCACCCTGCACACGGTCAAGGTGCAGAACTTCGACAAGACCATCGTCTCCATCCCCACCTGGCGCCTGATGAGCGAATCCTTCCGCAACTGGCGCGGCATGCAACAGTCCGGCGGACGGCGGATCAAGCGCAGCCTGTTCATCGATGCCGGCGGCGTACGCTTCCTCACCGCCGAAGAACAGCACCGCCTCAGCGATGTGCGCCTGCTCAAGGACTACCTCGCGCAAAAGCGCAACGAACTGCACACCTGGAACGAATCCCAGGGCCAGGTCGCCGAGCTCTCGGCCAACCGCCGCAAGCTGACCAACATCGGCACCTTCCGCGCCTTCGCCCTCGCCTACCTGAAGAACCACCCCGACGTGCAGCAGGGCATGACCTGCATGGTCCGGCAGATGCAGACCACTGCCGAAGGTGTGCCGCTGGAGATCTACTGCTTTACGCGGACCACGGTGTGGGCGGAGTACGAGCGGATTCAGGGGGATATTTTCGATTATCTGCTCGCGGTGTTGCCGGAGTTTGGGTTGGCGTTGTACCAACAGCCCAGCGGCAGCGACCTGCGCGCCGGGCTGGATGCCCTGTCGACCGGCCTGGCCGGCGAGCGCCGACCGCTACATGCCGAGGCGACCGCCCACGAACAAGCCTGACGTACCTACTGGTTCTTCTGACTATCGCGAAGCTGGTAATGAGACACATAGGTGTCTCTCGAAGGCTTGAGATGGTCGCTGCACAGTTGAACCAGTTTATCCACGTCGCCAGCCCTCAAGGCGTCGATGATCAGCCAATGCTCGCGCCGTGCCCGTTCCAGCTGATCGCTTATGACCAGGGAGGACGAGCGAATGGAATGGGCACGCTGGGCATGGTCCTGGGTCGCCGCCACCAGCACTGGGTTGTCCGAGAGGCCGAACAGGACTTTGTGAAACTGCATGTTGGCGCGGAAGGCGCCACGAAGGTTTTCTGACGCGACCATCTCGTCGTGGTTGTCCTGAATGGCAATCAACCGGTTCAGGTCGCTCTCGCCGACCGGAAACCTGATCAGCCGCACACACTGGCATTCAAGCAGCTCGCGCACGGCATAGAGATCTTCCACTTCCTTCGCCGTATAGGCGCGAACGAGCGCACCCACGTTGCGCTTGCGCTCCACCAGCCCCATGCGCTCGAGCTCCACCAGCACCTGCCTCACCACGTGCCGCTTGAGGCCGAAACGCTCGAGCAGGTCATCCTCGACCAACCGCTCCCGTGGATGAAGAAAGCCCAGGACAATCTCCTCCTCGAGTATGCGCACAGTCTGTTCGAGGCCGCTGGCCTGGGTTTGCGAATCGATGAGTTGCATGACGCTGCCTTAAGAACGGGTGGTGCGGACGGGAGAAAGACTGCCACAAAACCACGCGTGCCGCAGCTTCATCGACGGCCAGCCACCTCGCCGAGGAGCGGTGCTTGCACAAGCACCGTGATCGTGTTCTTATCGCCTCACCAGATTATCAATAATCTGATCGACAATTAATTCAATAATAACGCGGTAGGTGATCCATGCCTGACACTCCTCCTGTCATCAAGCCCACTGGCATTCGCAAAGGGCTGACCAACTACGGCGATACCGGTTTCGCCCTGTTCCTGCGCAAGGCGTTCATCAAAGGTGCCGGCTACAGCGACGATGCGCTGGATCGCACGATCATCGGCATCGCCAACACGGGCAGTGGCTACAACCCCTGTCACGGCAATGCGCCGCAGCTCATCGAAGCCGTGAAGCGCGGGGTGATGATGGAGGGTGGCCTGGCGATCGATTTCCCGACCATTTCCATCGCTGAAAGCTTCTCCCAGCCGACCAGCATGTACCTGCGCAACCTGATGGCCATCGACACGGAGGAGATGATCCGCGCACAACCCATGGACGCCGTGGTGCTGATCGGGGGCTGTGACAAGACCGTGCCGGCTCAGTTGATGGGGGCCGCATCAGCCAATGTGCCGATGATCCAGTTGGTGACGGGCTCCATGCTCACCGGCGGCCACCGTGGCGAGCGCGTCGGCGCGTGCACCGACTGCCGGCGCTTCTGGGGACGCTATCGTGCCGAGGAGATCGATGAGCAGGAGATCACCGAGGTCAACAACAAGCTGGTCGCGAGCATTGGCACCTGCTCGGTGATGGGCACTGCCAGCACCATGGCGTGCATCGGCGAGGCACTGGGCATCGTGATGCCGGGTGGCGCAACGGCGCCGGCCGTCACCAGCGACCGGATACGCATTGCAGAGGAAAGCGGTCGCCAGGCGGTACGCAACGCGCGCAATGGGCTGACCCCGGACAAGATCCTGACCGCGAAGGCCTTCGAGAACGCTTTGCGCGTCCTGCTGGCCATTGGCGGGTCCACCAACGGCATCGTTCACCTGACCGCGATCGCCGGGCGCATGGGCTTCGAGATCGATCTCGAGGCGTTCGACAACATGAGCCGCGAAACCCCGGTACTGGTCGACCTCAAGCCTTCAGGCCAGCACTACATGGAGGACCTGCATCGCGCAGGCGGCCTGCAGTCCGTTCTGCGTGAACTGAAACCGCAATTGCACCTGGACGCGATGACCGTCAGCGGGCGCAGCCTGGGTGAAGAGCTCGAGGATTTCCCCGAACATAAACAGGATGTGGTTCGCAGTTTCTCCAACCCGATCTATCCAGCGGGCGGCATCGCGTTCCTCAAGGGCAACCTGGCGCCTGATGGCGCGATCATCAAGCAATCCGCCGCCAACCCCGAGCTGATGGAGCACGAAGGTCGGGCCGTGGTCTTCGAGAACTCCGAAGACATGGCGGCACGCATCGACGATCCGGACCTCGATGTGCAGGCCGACGATGTCCTGGTACTGAAGAACATCGGCCCGATCGGTGCGCCGGGCATGCCCGAGGCCGGCTACCTGCCCATTCCCAAGAAGCTCGCCCGACAGGGCGTAAAGGACATGGTGAGGATTTCCGATGGACGCATGAGCGGCACCGCGGCCGGCACCATCGTGCTCCACGTCACCCCGGAAGCGGCGCTGGGCGGGCCGCTGGCACTGGTCAGGAGCGGTGACCGGATTCGCCTGAGCGTCAGCGAGCGCAGCCTGGAACTCAAGGTTGACGACGCAGAGCTCGCCGCTCGCCGCGCCAGCCTGGTCCTGCCGAAACCCGTCGATGCCGAGCGGGGCTATCGCAAGCTGTTCTACGAGCAGATGACCCAGGCCGACAAAGGGTGCGACTTCGAATTCCTGCGCCCTCCGCAAATGATCGCCCGCGTACCGATGAAGTAAGGCCTGGCAAGACAGTAACGCTTCATTGAAGGCCGGTCGCGTCCAGGCGTTTCTGGCGCTCCCGGCTCACTGACAATAACAAGAGGTGTTCGAATGAACGCGCGCCCTACCCGCATTCGCTATTTCATTCTGCTGTTACTTTTCCTGGTAACAACGATCAACTACGCCGACCGCGCGATACTTTCCATCGTCGGCTCATCGATGCAAAAGGAACTTGGCATCACGCCGGTGCAGATGGGCTTCCTGTTCTCGGCATTCGCCTGGGCCTACGTGGCCGGCCAGATTCCCGGAGGGTGGTTGCTGGACCGGTTCGGCACCAAGCGCGTCTACGCGTGGAGCATCTTCCTCTGGTCGTTGTTCACAATCCTGCAGGCCACCGTCGGCTGGTACAGCGTGTCGGTCGCCGTGGTCGTCATGTTCGCCCTGCGCTTTCTGGTCGGGCTCGCCGAATCGCCCTCCTTCCCGGGTAACAGCCGCATGGCTGCCGCCTGGTTCCCCTCCGCTGAACGCGGCACGGCCGCGGGCATCTTCACCTCCGCCCAGTACTTTGCAACCGTGCTGTTCGCGCCATTCATGGCATGGATCGTCTACCGGTTCGGCTGGCACTACGTGTTCGTGGTGATGGGCGTCCTGGGCATGGCGATGGCCGCTATCTGGATCAAGACTGTCTACTCGCCAAAGCAACACCCGCGCATCAATGCAGAAGAGCTCAGGCATATCGCCGAGGGCGGCGGCATCATCGACATGGACCAGACCGGGGCCAAGAGCGATGCCGTCAAGCCCAGCCTCTCGGCGTTCAAGCAGCTGTTGAGCAACCGCATGATGCTGGGTGTATTCGTCGGCCAGTACTGCATCAATACCCTTTCCTACTTCTTCCTGACCTGGTTCCCGGTGTATCTGGTCCAGGACCGCGGGATGTCGATCCTCAAGGCGGGTTTCATCGCGTCCATTCCGGCGATCTGCGGGTTTCTGGGCGGTGTGCTGGGTGGAATCATCTCCGATGGCATGATCCGCAGAGGACAAAGCCTGACCTTTGCACGCAAAGCCCCGCTGGTACTGGGCATGCTCATGTCCACCAGCATGGTTGCCTGCAACTATGTCGACACTGAATGGGTGATCGTGGCGATCATGGCGCTTGCCTACTTCGGCAAAGGCTTCGGCGCCATCGGCTGGGCAGTGGTGGCCGACACCGCGCCCAAGCAAATCGCCGGGCTGTGCGGCGGCATGTTCAACGCGTTCGGCAACACGGCCGGCATCACCACGCCCATCATCATCGGGCTGATCCTGCAGGCGACCGGCTCCTTCGAGAGCGCCCTGGTATTCGTGGCTGCCAATGCCCTGGTCGCGATGTTCTGCTACCTGGTCATCGTCGGGAAGATCGAACGTATGGAATACAAGTCCGATGACACCCAGCAGCCACTTGCAAAGAGCGTTTCAAGCTGATGGCTCAGCTACGTTGCATTGAGCGCCGGGCGCTGCGTACCCAGGCGACTGAGCCACAGTGACGCCAGAATGATGGTCCCACCGAAGAACAACCGCCCCAGCGGCTCGTCCTGATTCCAGATCAGCAGGTTGAGCAGCAAGCCCACCGGGACATGCAGGTTGTTCATCACCGCGAGGGTGCCGCCGGAAACCAGGCAGGCGCCCTTGTTCCACCAGTACAGGCCCAGCGCCGTCGGACACAGCCCGAGGAACAGCAACACGCCCCATTGCACGTTGGTGGTGGGCAGGTGCTGGGCGTTGCCGAAGGCGAGGAAGGCCGGCAGTACGACGATCAATGCACCCAGGTAGAAGTAGCCGAAACGCCGGTAATGCGGCAGGTCGCTGGGGTGGCGGGCGACCAGGTGCTTGTACAGGACCTGGCCGGCGGCGTAGGTGAAGTTGGCCAGTTGCAGGAGCAGGAAGCCGATGAAGAAGTCCGGGTTGATGCTGTCGAAACGGATCACCGCCGCGCCGGCCACGGCCACCAGGGCAGCGAGCAGCGCCCAGGGGTTGAAGCGGCGGTTCAGGGCGTCTTCGATCAAGGTCACGTGCAGCGGGGTGAGGATGGTGAACAGCAGCACTTCCGGCACCGTCAGCACGCGGAAGCTGAGGTAGAGGCAGACGTAGGTGATGCCGAACTGCAGGGCGCCGATCACCAGCATGGCGCGCATGAAGCGCGGCTCGACCTGGCGCCAGCGGGTCAGGGGCAGGAAGACGATCAGGGCCAGGACGACCCGGGCCAGTACCGCAAAGTAGCTGTCGACGTGGCCGGCGAGGTATTCGCCGATCAGGTTGAAGGAATACGCCTGGATCAGCGCGACGATCAGTAGGTAGCCCATGGTTGCCTCTCGGGGATCAAGGCGGCGACCTTAGCGGGTTGGAGTATCCCAGTGCAATTCTCGGGATTCTTTATTGCTCTTGAGGGCCTCATCGCTGGCAAGCCAGCTCCCACAGGGTTCTGCAGCGACTCGGACCCTGTGGGAGCTGGCTTGCCAGCGATGAGGCCCTGAGAGGCAATAAAAAAACCCGGCCGAGCGCAGGGCTTCGACCGGGCAGTACACCCAAAGGAGCAAAAAGGGGTGTCAGTCAGGGAATGTTCTTTGGCCTCAGGCCACCGCGGCCAACTTGGCCTTGGCCTGGTTCAGGCCCTTCTCATGGAAGTCGCCGCCCATGTTCAGGCCTTCGGCGTGGATAAAGGTCACATCATGGATACCGATGAAGGCCAGCACCTGACGCAGGTACGGTTCCTGGTGATCGCTGGCCGCACCGGCATGGATGCCGCCGCGGGCGGTCAGCACGAAGGCGCGCTTGCCGGTCAGCAGGCCTTGCGGGCCGGTGTCGGTGTACTTGAAGGTCACGCCGGCACGCAGCACATGGTCCAGCCAGGCTTTCAAGGTGCTCGGGATGGTGAAGTTGTACATCGGTGCCGCCAGGACCAGCACATCGGCCGCCAGCACTTCGTCAGTCAGTTCATTGGAACGCGCCAGGGCCTGCAGCTCTTCGGCGCTGCGCTGCTCTTCGGGCTTCATCCAGCCGCCCAGCAGGTTGGCGTCCAAGTGCGGCACCGGGTTCTGTGCCAGGTCACGCAGGGTAACGCTGTCGGCGGGGTTGGCGGCCTGCCACTGGGCAACGAAATCACGGGTCAGTTGACGGGAAATCGAATCCTGCTGGCGGGCGCTGCTTTCGATGATCAGTACGCGGGACATTGAATTTTGCCTCCATCGGCAAGGTCGCTAAGTCGATGGAGACAAGATTAATGATTGACCTATCGATAAAAAAGCGTAAAAACTCGGTCAAATCTATCAGTTAATTTGCTTGTTGCGCCTTGCAGTCCACCAGGATGCGCATCTTGATGATCTGCTTGTTGAAGTTGGCCGTGACATCGAGGCTCTTCTTCGCCGGCACGTCGACCCGGCGTACCCTTGGGGTTTCCGGGCCATTGCGGAACGTCACCCGGCACGAAGCGGCGGTGTCGCCATAGTTTTCGAGGGTGATGGTGCTCATGTCGTTGGCGGTGTCGTAGGCGGTGGTGTCGAGCTTGATACCCTCGCCCAGCTCCTTCGTCACTTCGATGGGATACGCCGCCAGCACGGTCAGCGGCAGCAGGGCCAGCAACGCAACAGAATATTTCTTCATTCGGCGCTCTCCTTGAGAAGAGCGCCAGCTTAGGACAACAGGAGCCGAAGATGAAAGCGCCGCGCGTTACCCTGGATCAGTGGCGAACCCTGCAGGCCGTGGTCGATCACGGCGGCTTCGCCCAGGCCGCCGAGGCCCTGCACCGTTCGCAGTCCTCGGTGAGCTACACCGTGGCCCGGATGCAGGATCAACTCGGTGTGCCGCTGCTGCGCATCGACGGGCGCAAGGCGGTGCTGACCGATGCCGGCAACGTGTTGCTGCGCCGTTCGCGGCAACTGGTCAAGCAGGCCAGCCAGCTGGAAGACCTCGCCCACCATATGGAACAGGGCTGGGAAGCCGAGGTGCGCCTGGTGGTGGACGCCGCCTACCCCAACGCCCGCCTGGTCCGCGCGCTGAGCGCGTTCATGCCGCAGAGCCGCGGCTGCCGGGTGCGTCTGCGCGAAGAGGTGTTGTCCGGGGTCGAGGAAGTGCTGCACGAAGGTATCGCCGACCTGGCCATCAGCAGCTTCAGCATCGCCGGCTACCTGGGTGCCGAGCTGAGCGCGGTGGAGTTCGTCGCCGTGGCCCACCCGGAACACCCGCTGCACCGCCTCGGCCGGGTCCTGAACTTCCAGGACCTGGAAAGCCAGCTGCAAGTGGTGATCCGCGACTCCGGCCGCTCCCAGCCCCGCGACGTCGGCTGGCTCGGCGCCGAACAGCGCTGGACCGTGGGCAGCCTGGCCACCGCCGCGACCTTCGTCAGTAGCGGACTGGGCTTTGCCTGGCTGCCGCGCCACCTGATCGAGCGCGAGCTGCGCGAGGGCGTGCTCAAGCCTTTGCCGCTGGATCAGGGTGGCAGTCGCCATCCACTGTTCTACCTTTACTCGAACAAGGACAAACCCCTCGGCCCCGCGACGCAGATCCTCATCGAGTTGCTGCGCAACTTCGACACCGCGCCGCTGGACGTCCCCTTCGCCGCCCCGGCCCAAGCCTGACAGGAACCGCCCATGGCCTACTTCGAACATGAAGGTTGCTCCCTGCACTACGAAGAATACGGCCGGGGCGAACCCCTGGTACTGCTGCACGGCCTCGGTTCGAGCTGCCAGGACTGGGAAATGCAGATCCCGGAACTGGCCGCCGACTATCGCCTGATCCTCCTCGACCTGCGTGGCCACGGACGCTCCGACAAGCCCCGCGAACGCTACAGCATCGCCGGCTTCAGCGCCGACCTGATGGCCCTGCTGGAACACCTGAACACCGGCCCGGTGCATTTCGTCGGGCTGTCCATGGGCGGCATGGTCGGTTTCCAGTTCGCCGTCGACCACCCCGAATGGCTGCGCAGCCTGACCATCGTCAACAGCGCCCCGGCGGTGAAGGTGCGCACCCGCGACGATTATTGGCAGTGGGCCAAGCGCTGGGGCCTGGCGCGGATCCTGTCCCTGGGCACCATCGGCAAGGGCCTGGCGGCGCGCCTGTTCCCCAAACCGGAGCAGGCCGAGCTGCGGCGCAAGATGGCCGAACGCTGGGCCCAGAACGACAAGCGCGCCTACCTCGCCAGCTTCGACGCCATCGTCAACTGGGGCGTAGAGGAACGCCTGGGGCGGATCACCTGTCCAACCCTCATCATCTGCGCCGACCACGACTACACCCCGGTGGCGCTCAAAGAGAAATACACCGCACTGATCCCCGGCGCCCGACTGGCGGTGATCGCCGATTCCCGGCACGCTACGCCGCTGGACCAGCCCCACGTCTTCAACCAGACCCTGCTGCAGTTTCTCGCTGCGGCCTCAACCACCTCTCAAGGATCATTGAGTACATGCTGAAGAAAATCCTCATGGCCGCCTGCTCGGTCGCCTTCGCTACCGGCGTCATGGCTTCGGACAAGACCCCGCACGTCGAACTGACCACCAGCTTCGGCAAGATCGAGATCGAACTGAACGCCGAGAAGGCACCGGTCAGCACCAAGAACTTCCTGCAGTACGTGGACAGCGGCTTCTACAACAACACCATCTTCCACCGCGTGATCCCGGGCTTCATGGTCCAGGGCGGTGGTTTCACCGACCAGATGGTGCAGAAGGACACCAAGGACCCGATTGCCAACGAAGCGCGCAACGGCCTGCTGAACACCCGCGGCACCCTGTCCATGGCCCGCACCAGCAACCCGAACTCGGCCACCAGCCAGTTCTTCATCAACGTCGCCGACAATGACTTCCTCAACCCGGGTCGCGACGCCGGCTACGCGGTATTCGGCAAGGTGACCAAGGGCATGGAAGTGGTCGACCAGATCGTCAACTCGCCTACCACCATGAAGAAAGGCATGCGTGACGTGCCCGCCGATCCGGTCTACATCAAGTCGGCCAAGCGCATCGACTGACCGGGGTGTCACAGGGACGTGACCCCTCGGGCGAAGCGCCCGCCATCCTTACAGGAGTGCTGCATGCTGTTCCGTCGTTTCGAGCAATTGATCGACATCTTCCGCGAGGCGCCCACTGCGGCGCCTCCTTCGCGGGTCCTGCCCTTCTACCTTTACTACCTGCGCCAGGTCTGGCCGGCGTTCGTTGCCCTGATGGTGCTGGGCCTGATCGTCGCCCTGATCGAAGTGGCGCTGTTCAGCTACCTGAGCCGGATCATCGACCTGGCCCAGGGCACGCCGAATATCAACCTGTTCAGCGAACATGCCGGCGAATTGATCTGGATGCTGGTGGTGGCATTGGTGCTCAGGCCGGTGTTCGTCGGCCTGCATGACCTGATGGTGCACCAGGCCATCAGCCCGGGCATGACCAGCATGATCCGCTGGCAGAACCACGCCTACGTGCTCAAGCAGAGCCTGAACTTCTTCCAGAGCGACTTCGCCGGGCGCATCGCCCAGCGCATCATGCAGACCGGCAACTCCCTGCGCGACTCGCTGGTGCAGGCCATGGACGCGCTGTGGCACGTGAGCATCTACGCCATCAGCTCGCTGGTGCTGTTCGCCGAGGCCGACTGGCGCCTGATGATCCCGCTGCTGACCTGGATCGCCTGCTACGTCGTGGCCCTGCGCTACTTCGTGCCGCGGGTGAAGGAGCGCTCGGTGGTGTCGTCGGAGGCGCGCTCCAAGCTGATGGGGCGGATCGTCGATGGCTACACCAATATCGCCACCCTCAAGCTGTTCGCCCATACCGATTTCGAACAGCAATACGCCCGCGAAGCGATTCGCGAGCAGACCGAAAAGACCCAACTGGCCAGCCGGGTCATCACCAGCATGGACGTGGTCATCACCAGCCTCAACGGCCTGCTGATCGTCAGCACCACGGGCCTGGCCCTGTGGCTGTGGACCCAGTCGCTGATCACTACCGGCGCCATCGCCCTGGCCACCGGCCTGGTGATCCGCATCGTCAACATGAGCGGCTGGATCATGTGGGTGGTCAACGGCATCTTCGAGAATATCGGCACCGTGCAGGACGGCCTGGAAAGCATCGCCCAGCCGGTCAGCGTCACCGATAAACCGAACGCCCCGGACCTCAAGGTCGATCGCGGCGCGGTGCGTTTCGAGAACGTGGATTTCCACTACGGCAAGAGCGGCAGCCGGATCATCAGCAACCTCGACCTGGATATCCGCCCCGGCGAGAAGATCGGCCTGATCGGCCCGTCCGGTGCCGGCAAGTCGACCCTGGTCAACCTGTTGCTGCGCCTGTATGACCTGGAAGGCGGGCGCATCCTCATCGATGGCCAGGATATTGCCGAGGTCACCCAGCAAAGCCTGCGCGGGCAGATCGGCATGATCACCCAGGACACTTCCCTGCTGCACCGCTCGATCCGCGACAACCTGCGCTACGGCAAGCCCGATGCCAGCGACGAGGAACTGTGGAACGCGGTGTGCGGCGCACGGGCCGAGGAATTCATTCCGCTGCTCAGCGATGCCCAAGGCCGCACCGGCTTCGATGCCCATGTCGGCGAGCGCGGGGTCAAGCTCTCCGGTGGCCAGCGCCAGCGCATCGCGATTGCCCGGGTACTGCTGAAGAACGCGCCGATCCTGATCATGGACGAGGCCACTTCGGCACTGGATTCGGAAGTGGAAGCCGCCATTCAGGAAAGCCTGGAAACCCTGATGCAGGGCAAGACCGTGATCGCAATCGCCCACCGTCTCTCGACCATCGCCCGGATGGATCGCCTGGTGGTCCTGGAGAACGGCCGCATCGCCGAGATGGGCAGCCACAGCGAGCTGCTGGCCCAGCGCGGGCTCTATGCCCGGCTCTGGCATCACCAGACCGGCGGTTTCGTCGGGGTCGACTAAGAGCCTCGCTCAGCCCTGTCGATACGGCAGGGCCGAGCGGGCATCTTCCGCATAGGCCAGCACGCCGAGACGTTCCTGGCGCAGGAAATCCTCCACCGCCGTGCGCAGGCCCGGGTGCAGCAGGTAATGCCAGGAGCGGGTGATCACCGGCTCGAACCCTCGAATCAGCTTGTGCTCGCCCTGGGCGCCGGCGTCGAAGCGCTGCAGGCCTTCGGCGATGGCGTAGTCCATGCCCTGGTAGAAACAGGTCTCGAAGTGCAGGCGATCGAACTCGGCCAGGCAGCCCCAGTAGCGGCCATAGAAACTGTCGCCGCCGACCAGGCTGAAGGCCATCGCCACTTCGCGCCCGCCCTGCAGGGCCATGACCACGCGGATCGCCTCGGGCATGCGCTCGGCCAGCAGGCTGAAGAATTCCCGGGTCAGGTACGGTGCGCGACGGCGCACCGCGTAGGTGTTGGCGTAGCAGGCGTAGACGAAGTCCCACTGCGCCTCGCTCAGTTCGGCGCCGCGATACCAGCGGAACTCGATGCCCTGCCCCGCCACCTGCTCTCTCTCCTTGCGCATCTGCTTGCGTTTGCGCGAAGCGAGGGCGTCGAGGAAGTCCTGGAAATCCCGGTAGCCCTGATTGCGCCAGTGGAACTGGCAGCCGAGGCGTTCCAGCCAGCCTTCGCGATGCTGCAGGGCGGCGTCGGCGGCGGGGTCGGTGAAGTTCACGTGCAGGCCGGACTGGCCTTGTTCCAGCAGTGACTCCTCGACCTCCTCCAGCAAGGTTGCCAGCGCCTGGGGTTCACCCAGCAGGCGTGGTCCGCCCACCGGCGAGAAGGGCACGGCGCAGAGCAGTTTCGGGTAATAGCCGATCCCGGCCCGCTCGCAGGCATCGGCCCAGCCGTGGTCGAACACGTACTCGCCGAAGGAGTGGGTCTTGGCGTAGGCCGGCATGGCGGCGAGCAGCTTGCCGTGGTCGTCGGTGAGCAGGCGGTGGGACGGGGTCCAGCCGGTGCGCGGGCTGACGCTGCCGCTGTCTTCCAGGCTGCTGAGGAAGGCGTGGCGCAGGAAGGGTTGGTCCGCCGGGACCAGGGCGTCCCAGGTGGCGGCATCGAGCTGGGCGAGGTGGTTCAGGGTGAGAGTCGGCATTGCGGGAGTTTGCCGGGTTGTGTGCAGGAAAAGAAGATTTGTGTTGTAGCGGGTGGCCTCATCGCTGGCAAGCCCACAATGACCACGTGAGCAACCAAAGGAAAAAAAAGCCCCACCGAAGTGGGGCTGAAAATTTAACGGATGAAGGAGCGTCTTTGCTTAGAAAGCGTACTGTGCGCGCAGTACGAAACCGTCGCCTTTGTCGTCGCCGTTAGCATTCTGGGCGTTGTCGACCTTGGCCTTGACGTAGGTACCGCTGATACGGACGTTTTCGTTGGCGTACCAGTTCAGACCCAGGTTATGCACCTTACCTTCGATGTCGCCGACGTTGGCGAAGGCGCCGTTGTCGTCTTCAGCTTCGATGTGATCGTAGCGGTAGAACACTTCCCAGGCACCGATCTGCTTGTTCTGAGGCTTGACAGCGTCGAACTTGCCGAGCTTGTAGGCACGGGCTTCACCGGTGATGGTGTAGGCAACCTGAGCGTAGTAACCGGTGGCCTTGATGTCCTGGTAGGCAGCAGCGTCAGCTTCGACCTTGCGCTTCAGGTACTCACCCTGTACCGAGAAAGGACCGGTAGCGAAGGCAGCTTCCAGACCCCAGGCGCGGTCGGTGTCGTAGGCACCGGCTGGAGTGTTGTTGGCGCCACCGAGGGTCAGGCGGTTGCCGTTGGTGCCAGCGTCCTGACCACCGTCGGTGCTCACGCCACGCATGCCCAGGCGGCTGCGGATACGGCCGTCGAAGGAGGTGTCGGACAGGTCGCGCTGAGCGACGTTCAGGCCGAAGTGCAGGACGTTGCCGTCGCTGTGCATCGGCGCGAAGACGCCACGGAAGTTGAACTGCTTGGTGCTGTCGCCGTCTTTGTCAGCGTTGGTGGCGTCTTTGGCGAACATGCCGCCGGACAGGTAGACGGAATCACCGATGTTGCTCGAAGCCTGGATACCCAGGCCGCCGTTGTGACCGTTGACCCAGTCGGCCAGGTCGTAGGCAGCGGTACGCTCGGGAGCGGTTACCCACTTGGAGCTGGTGGCTTTTTCCAGACCGAATTCTGGGTCGAAGCGACCTACCTTGATCGACACTGGCTTGAAGCCGTTGTAGGCCAGCGAGGCCTCGTCGAAGTAGCCGTCTTCGCTACGGTTGTCACCACCGGAGTTGTGGGAGAAGTCGTAGTTGATCTGGTAAGCCCAGTCGGTAGCCAGAACACCACCGATTTCCAGGAATGCACGACGGAAGTAGCCAGCGTCAGCGCGGTTGCCGTTGACGGTGTAGAACTCGTCGAAGCTGCTGTAGTCAGCCTGGACACGACCGCCGACCTTGAAGCTGTATTGCTTGTCAGTAGTAGCGACCTCGAGGCCACCCTTGGTCTTGACTACGATATCGGCGCCGTCGGTGGTCACGGTACCCGCGAAAGCCTGGGCGGTAACGGCCATGGCCAAGGCGCTGGCTACGAAACCTGCGAAGTGCTTACGGATCATCGATGAAGCTCCCCTAACGTTTTATGGTCTTGATTACGTTGAAAAAACACGTGGACAGGGCCACTTGTGCTGGGGAGGAATCTTGGCGGGGGGTTATTTCAGATCAGTGGCTTTTATATAAATGTTTTGTGACAGCGGAACTTTTTTACTCCGTTCAGGAATATGGCAAAACGCCCGTTTTTCGGCGTGATTGACATCAATCTGCTATCGCTCGACCGTCCTTGCGACAAAAGCGCACAGCAGCACAGCCTTCCCTCTTCTACCTGCCTGCACCTCGCCGCACTGTCCTGAGCTTCCTTCGCAAACTGTCATGGTCCGGCGACCAGACAGTTTGGTGCGCAGCGCCCCGGCTGTACCGGTACATCCCCCGACGCTCTTTCTAATCTGACCCCGTTCATCAGGCACGGACGCTTCCAGGTAGCAACACCACCTCACCTCACAAGTGCAAGTAAGAAGGAGCAGCAATTGAAAACTGATGAAACGGTCGTCGTCACCGGAGTGACGTCTGGCATCGGGCTGGCTTGCGCCAGAATTTTGCTAAAGCAGGGAAGCAACGTTATCGGAATCGGCCGTCGGGAAGAGCGCCTGAATGCATTGAGCGATGAATTCCACGGAAGTTTCCACGCAATAAGTTGTGATGTTCGCGACAGCCAGACATTCAATGAACGGATCAATGAACTGCCGGAGCAATTCGCAAGTATCGACAAACTGGTCAATGGCGCCGGTCTGCTGCAAGGTCACGGCAAGTTGCTGGACATTACCGACGAACATATTCAAACCATGCTCGACACCAATGTCCACGGCCTGATCAACGTGACCCGCGCGGTATTGCCCCGGCTGATCGCCAGCGGCCGCGGCCACGTGGTCAACCTGAGCTCCATCGGCGCCCATGTGCATTACCAGGGCGGGCATGTGTACGCCGCCTCCAAGGCCTTCGTCGAGCACTTCGGCCGCTGCCTGCGCACCGAACTGGTGGGCAGCCGGGTACGCCTGACCACCGTCGCCCCGGGCAAGACCCGCTCGGAGTTCGCCCTCGTGCAGAACAACGGCGACCAGGCCCGGGCCGACCAGGTGTACAGCAGCCTGACCCCGCTGGAACCGGAGGATGTCGCCAATGCGGTGGTCTGGGCCCTGCGCCAGCCAACGCACGTGAATATCAACCTTATCGAACTCACGCCTGCTGACCAGGAACTTTCGTACCGGTGATGCCATGAGCCAGACTCTCGCGAAGTATTACGTCAGAAACAAACTTACCCATAAGTTGATCAGCAAGCGTGTGTTGTCGCCAATCTCGTTGTCGCAACAACCACCGGCGGATCTGGTCAAGGCCTTGTGCATCGAGGAAGAAGTCTCCCGGCTGTCCGCCGTGTATGCCAACTTCCAGCGTGATGACGATGAACAGACCGGACTTCCACGTTATATGCCGTTCTATCGCTTTATCCAGTCGAAGTTCCCGGGTTTCCAATGGCAAGTTCGCCATGAAGAAGGCCGCAAGACCCTGATTCTGGATAAACCCTATATCAACCAAAGTCGCCCTTCGTTGCTCAACCTGCTGCTCTGCGCGGTCAACGACAACACGGTGACCACCCCGGCGCTGAAGGTCCGCTATCCCACCATGACAGTGCTACCAGACGCTTTGGTGATCGACCTGGAGAAGGCCTTCGAGCGCCTGTCCTTCACCACCTCGGCGCCGCACTTCATGGCGCGCTTCGCCGAAACCCTGGCCAAGGGCCTGGCCGGTGAAACCATCACCCTGGTCTCGCCGGTGTGCCCGGACTACGGCTACGAAAGCAAGAACGGCCGCCTGCGCTACACCTTCGAGCACCTGGGCGAAGGCATCGGCCTGGTGGCCGGGCGGGTGGTCAAGACCCTGCCGGTGCTGCAGGCAGTATTGAAGAAGCACGGTATCGATGCACGGATCGCCATCGGCGCCGGCGACTTCGAGGGCTTCGATGCCTCGACCCTCAACCGCCTCAAGGAAACCCGCGAGGGCTTCGCCCGCAAGCTGCGCATCAGCCAGCAGAAGATCCTCGACATCCTCGGCCCGGACACCGAGTCGATCATGATCGCCGAGGCTGCCGGTGGCGAAGCGCAGTGGCATGCCCTGACCGCCGAGGCCGAACGGCGCCTGGCCAGTCGCGACAACGGTTGCATCGTCGAAAGCGACCTTGACTACGCCGGGATCTTCAATGCCCGCCTGCCGCTGTACCAGGCCTGGCACCAGCAGCGCAGCAATGAGGAACTGATGCAGATCCTCTACGCCCAGGGCGCGGAGTACGCGGCCATCGGCCAGGTCTTCGCCGCGCAATGGCAGAACCCGATCGTGATCGGCGCCGACCATAACCGCATGCAGCCGTTCTACTGGTTGTACAGCGACATCCCGGTCCTTTACCTGACGCGGGTGTACTGATGAACCAGCACGACAACGCCACCCACTACTGCCAGTACGGCCCGCAGGGCAACCTGCGCGCGGCGTATGGCCGGCTGCCGTTGCAGCCGCTGTGGACCTGGCTGACCGGCAAGGGCCTGGTGCAACCGGCCGAGGCCTTGAAGGCGAAGATGGACAAGACCGGCGAGCGCTTCCTGCTGGTCCACCTGCTGTTCACCTGGACGGTGATGATCGGCCTGGTGCTGCTCGGCAAGGCGGTGCTGGACGGTGCTTTCCATCCGCTGCTGTCGGTGCTGCTGGTGATCGCGGCCTGGGTGCTGATGGTCAACCGCCTGCGCAGCATGCAGGCGACCTTCCATTACCTGACCCACGGCGCGGTGCTCAAGGACAAGGCCCGGGCCCAGCGTTACGCGCGGTTCTTCCTGACCACGCCGCTGCTGTACCAGGACTGGGACACCTACAACCAGAGCCATGTCCGTGAACACCACAACATCCATGTGCTGTGCACCGACATCGACCCGGACCAGCGCTTCATCCAGGCCCAGGGCTTCTACCCGGGCATGCCGGAGCTGGCCTACTGGTGGCGGGTGATCTGCACGCCGTTCCGCCCGACCTACCTGCTGCGCCAGTGGCGCGCGACCCTGAACGACTGCTTCGTGCGGCCGCCACGGGACGAGGTGCGCTTCCGCCTGGTGTTCTGGGCCGTGTTACTGGTGCTGCTGTGGGCCACCGACAGCCTGATGGCCTTCGCCCTGATCTACGGGATCCCGCGGGCGGTGCTGTTCGAGCACTCGATGTGGCTGCAACTGTTCACCGAACACCTGTGGTTCTACCAGCGCGAGGAAGGCAGGGCCGACAAGCCGCATTACGGCCGCCTGACCTGGGGCCGCTTCCAGGGCCGCACGCCGCCAAGCGGTGGTGTCGCTGCCTGGACCGGCTGGGTGCTCAAGGCGCTGCTGCTGGATGTACCGGTGCGCCTGTACGTCTACCCGCAGGACCTGCCCAACCACGACGCTCACCACCGCCGGCCTAACGTGCATTACCGGCATATTGCCAACTACCGCGCCAGCATCGAGGGCCAACCGTCCAGCTACGGTCCCTTCCTCGAAGTCTGGGGCTTCATGTCCGGCCTGTACCTGATTCGCGACCACATGTGCCGCGGCGTGCGCGAGCCCTTCGGCCCGCTGCAGAACGCTGCGACCCAACCCCAAGACATGCTGTACCCCACGCCCAGTTCTCAAGGAGCCTGATCATGCAAGAGACGATTCAAGCGGCAAGCCAGCAACTGAACAGCAGCGCCTACGCAGCCCTGAACGCTGCCCAGCTGTTCTCCCGCGAAGACCTGGCCTACATGGAAGAAGCCTGCCAGGTGATCCCCAAGACCATCATCGAGATCGGTGACGTGGGCGAGCAGAACTTCCTCTCGGTCGGCCGCTTCATGGAAGACCAGAAAGGCCAATTGCCGGTGTACCGCAACGATCCGTGGGGCAAGCGCGTGGTGGAGATCCTCTCCTCCGGCAAGAGCCGCGAGTTCTTCAACGGGATCATGGGCGGCGAAAGCTACATCCGCCGTTGCCAGGCCAACCAGCTGGAAGAAGGCAACTTCATCGGCAAGCACATCGACACCTACAGCAACCTGGAATACCGCTACTCGGTGGTCATCCAGTTCGGCAAGGACTACGGCGGCGGCGAGTTCTTCGTCGACTACGAGGGCAAGGAAGCCCTGCTCAAGACCGGCTACGCCGACGTGCTGATCAACCGCTGCGAGATCCCCCACGGCGTGCGCAAGGTGGAAAGCGGGACCCGCACGTCCCTGGTGTTCTTCCTCAGCACCAGCCCGCTGGACAAGCCGAACCTGAACAACAAACAGATCTGACCGGCGTGCGCATCCGCCCATGGAGGGCGGATGCCTTACCGGTAAAGCCAGAAAGGAACCGCTGCAATGACGCAAAGTACAGTCGCCAGTTTTCAAGACACCAAGAACCAGGACATGCAGGCCTACTTCCTCGGCCTGATTTCCGTGGCCGCCTTCGCCATGACCCTGCCGGCGGCGAAGATGCTCGCCGGCGACCTGAGCGCCCTGCAGGTCGGCTTTTTCCGCTCGGTGCTGGCGGCGCTCGCAGCCATTCCGTTCCTGATCATCGGCCGCGCCAAGCTGCCCAACGGTTCCCAACTCAAGCGCATGCTGCTGACCTCCACCGGCATCGTCTACGGCTTCCCGATCCTCACCGCGCTGGGCATGCAGTACGTGCCGGTCAGCCACGGCGGCGTGGTCCTGGCGGCACTGCCACTGTCCACCGCGATCTTCGGCACCCTGATCACCGGCACCCGGCCATCGAAGATGTTCTGGCTGGTGTCGAGCCTGGGCTTCCTCACCGTGTTCGCCTACACCGTGATCAAGTCCGACGTGCAGGACATCTATATCGGTGACCTGGCCCTGCTCGGCGCCGTGGTCCTGGCCGGTTTCGGCTATGCCCAGGGTGGCGCCCTGTCCAAGGAACTGCCGGGCTGGCAGGTCATGTGCTGGACCCTGGTGGTCAGCCTGCCCGTGCTGCTGCCAGTGAGCCTGTTCCTGTATGACGGCGAGACCATCGCCAACCTGCCTGGCCAGGGTGTCGCGGCCCTGCTGTTCCTGGCCCTGATCAACTCGCTGCTGGGCTTCTTCTCGTGGAACCGCGCCCTGGCCCTGGGTGGTATCCAGCGCATCAGCCAACTGCAGCTGCTGCAACCCTTCTTCACCTTCGCCTTCTCCATCTGGCTGATGGGCGAAGCCTGGAACTGGCTGACCCCGGCGGTGTGCGCCGTGGTGATCGTCCTGGTCTGGCTGTCCAAGCGTCTCTGAACCTTTGCGCGTGTCGGGCGACCGGCACGCGCCTTTTTATCCCGCAACAACACGGAAACATCGAGATGAGCGCTCCGAGTTTTTTCCGCCCCGGCAGCGAACCGCCGGACACCCCCACGCACTGCATCGCCCGTTATGTGGATGGGGTGCTGGGCCTGCTGGCGCTCAAGTCCGGCGAGCAGGTGCTGGACATCGGCTGCGGCGACGGCTGCCTGACGGCGCAACTGGCCAGCCAGGGCGCCGAGCTCACCGGCTTCGACATCGATCCGGAACGGGTGGTGGCGGCCCGGGCCCGTGGCCTGGAGGTGAAACGCGGCAACGCCGAGGAGCTGTATTTCCATCAGGATTTCGACGTGGTGTTCAGCCATGACGCCCTGCACGAGATGCACCAGGCCGACGAGGTCGCGACCGGCGCCTACATGGCGCTCAAGCCGGGAGGACGCTTCGTCGGCGAGTTCGCCGGCAGCGCCCACGCCGCGCTGATCCGCCGGGCCCTGACGGGGGCGCTGGAGCGCCGCTCGATCGACTGGACCGACCTGGAACGCTGGTATCTGCCCAGCGCCCACGAGTACCAGCAGGTGCTGGAGCAGGCCGGGTTCCATGTCAGCCATATCAGCTGGTTCGAGCAGCCGCTGGTGCTGGAGGTGCCGATCACGGAGTGGATCGAGGGTTGCTGCGGTCATTACCTGCAGGCAGTGCCGGCAGACATGCGCGCCGCCTTCCTCGAAGAGGTCACGGAAGACCTGGCCCGCGACCTGCTGGACAGCAACGGGCGCTGGACCGTGGATGCGACACGCCTGCGGTTTCGGGCACACAGGAAGGCCTGAGCCATGGCCAACCCTTCAATCAGTCGAAGCAGGATCAACGTCATGCCCATGCAAACCAATGGATTGGCCCTGAAGTCCTTTTATGCCGATAGCCGCATCTGGGCGGGAAAGGATGGCAAGCCGCTGTACTGGATCGATGACCTGAGCCTGGCGGTGAATGGCCTGGAGATCCTCGAGGACTCGTTCATCCCGACCCTGCGCGACAACGATATCGTGCAGATCCTCAATGGCGTGATCTATTCCTATGAGGACCTGGGCCAGGTGAGCACCTTCGCCGACTACTTCAAGCGCTGGCAGTTTCGCTGCATAGATGGTCAGCGACAAATTGTCTGAAACGCAGGTCGTTGCAATGACTGACGTTCAGGCGGATGTACTGGTCGTACTCGCGGGTATTGCTGAACAGTGAACCCGGGGCCAGGAAAATCCGGGCATCGTGCGCCTCCTCGATCAGGCGGCGAAGATCCACGTGCGCAGGGAAGCGCGCCCAGATGAACAATCCCTCCACCACGCCCTCGTCGACTTCCACGCCGACCTTGGTCAGCCACTCCCGTGCGCGGATGCGCTCGTGCATCACCCGCTGGCGCAAGGCATCCAGATGATGCTGGTAGCGCCCGGACTCCAGGGTGTAGGCGACGATCGTCTCGTCCAGGGATGACCCACACAGCACGTTGTACATCTTCTGCTCCACCAGGCGTTCGACGAACTCTGGCGGCGCCACCACGTAGCCCAGGCGCAGCGCCGGGCTGAGCACCTTGCTGAAACCACTCAGGTAGAAGGTCCGGTTCCACTCGTCGAGGCTGCTCAGGCGCAGGGTCTGGCGGGTGCACAGGGCGCCGAAGATATCGTCCTCGACGATATGGAAATCGTATTTCTGCGCCAGTGAGAGAATGCGGAAGCCCTTGGCCGGCGAGGTGTTGCCGCCGGTGGGGTTGTGGATCAGGGTCTGGGTCAGGAACAGCTTGGGCCGGTATTTGGCGACCATCTCCTCCATGATGTCCAGGTCCGGGCCGTCGTGGGTACGCGGCACGGTGATGATGTTGAAGTCGCGATCCTTGATCAGCTTGAGCTGCAGCAGCAGGTAGCTGGGGTCTTCCACCAGCAGGTAATCGCCGGCCTCGAGCATCATGTTGCGGATCAGCGAAAAGGCGTGGGTGGCACCGATGGTCACCACGATCTGCGTGCTGGAGGCGTTGATCTGCAGTTCGCGCAGCTTCTTGGCGATCACCGAGCGCAGCTCCTGGCTGCCGGCGGCCGGGGCCGGGACGCTGCACGACAGGGTGTTGCGGATCAGCCGGCCGGTCACCGAGGCGGGGACCGCGTCGGCCAGCCACGACGGCGGCAGGTAGCCGGAACTGACCGGGAAATCGTATTGCGACGGGTCCAGCGCACGGTAGAGGAAACCGGCATGCAGGCTGGAAGGCGGGATCATCCGCTCCGAATCCTTGCTGGTGTCAGCGGGGCCGGAAGCGAGGATGTAATAGCCGGCGCCGGGGCGGGACTCGATGATCTGTCGGGCGACCAGGTCTTCGTAAGCGCTGCTGACCGTGAAAATGCTCACGCCCAGCTGTTTGGACAGGGCCCGGACCGAGGGCAGTCGACTGCCGCGAACCCACTGGAAGGCTTCGATGCGGCTGATGATTTCGTTGCGAATCTGGTCCACCAACAGCACTTTGCTGTTGCGATCTATCTCGAACATTTTGCTTAACCCTGTTGAAGCCGATGCCGCCTGGAAAGCTTATGGCTTTTTGCCGGCAGATTACACCAGTCCTCCTGGATTCCGGATCAATGACGCTTCATGCGTTGTCCACACGACCGTCATCGCTGGCAAGCCAGCTCCCACAGGTTCTGCGGTGCATGCAATCCCTGTGGGAGCTGGCTTGCCAGCGATGAGGCCGGCAACAACAACATAAATGCCTGGAAAGATCAGCGCTTGCGCAGGATCACGCTACCGATCGAATAACCGGCACCGAACGAACTGAGCACACCCAGCGCGCCTTTCGGCAGGTCATCCTGATAGCTGTGCAGTGCGATCACCGAGCCCGCCGAGCTGGTGTTGGCATAACGGTCAAGAATCACCGGTGCCTCTTCTTCCAGCACGTCACGCCCGCGCAGCTTCTTGACGATCAGGTGGTTCATGCTCAGGTTGGCCTGGTGCAGCCAGAAACGCTGAACATCACTGACGTTGAGGTTGTTTTCCGCCAGGTGCGTGCCGATCAGCTCGGCGACCATCGGGCATACCTCGCGGAACACCTTGCGGCCTTCCTGGACGAACAGCTTGTCCGCCGCATCCACGCCCTCTTCCGCCGCGCGGTTGAGGAAGCCGAAGTTGTTGCGGATGTTGTTGGAGAACTGGGTCAGCAGCTTGGTGCTGACGATATCGAACTGATGCTCGGAGGTGGCCAGGTCGGCGCGCTCCACCAGCACGGCAGTGGCCGCGTCACCGAAGATGAAGTGGCTGTCGCGGTCGCGGAAGTTGAGGTGGCCGGTACAGATTTCCGGGCTGACCACCAGCACTGCACGGGCCTGGCCCAGTTGCACGCTGTTGCAGGCGACCTGGATGCCGAAGGTGGCCGAGGAACAGGCGACGTTCATGTCGAAGCCGAAGCCGTTGATCCCCAGGGCCTGCTGCACTTCGATGGCGATGGCCGGGTACGGGCGCTGCAGGTTGGAGCAGGCGACGATCACCGCATCGACATCGGCAGCCGTGCGCCCGGCGCGCTTCAGGGCCTGCTCGGCGGCGGCCACGCCCATCTGGCAGAGGATCGACGGCTCGTCGTTGCTGCGCTCCGGCAGACGCGGCTTCATGCGCTGCGGGTCAAGAATGCCGGCCTTGTCCATGACGTAGCGGCTCTTGATCCCCGAGGCCTTCTCGATGAAGGCAGCGCTGGACTCGGCCAGGGCCTGGACCTCGCCACGCTCGATGGCAGCGGCGTTGTCGGCGTTGAACTGGGTGACGTAGGTGTTGAAGGATTCCACCAGCTCTTCGTTGGAAATGCTGTTGGCCGGGGTGTACAGGCCAGTGCCGCTGATGACGACGTTATGCACGATCGATCCTCTGTTGGGTTCTTCGAACTGGCACCAAGGTGCCAAGTCGTGATTGCAACACCCCCGCGTGGCAGAGCTGTTGCAGGCTGTTCGGAAGTCGGTTGCCGCGACCGGAACGGGCGTCCGATGGCGGTAAATATCGCCAAGTGTGCCACAACTGCGCCGGGTTGGCCCCTGTCGGGCACAACCCGGCGCCCGCCGGTCAGGCTTCGACCTGGCTCCACTGCTTGCTCAGGCGCTTGTCGGAAATCGGCACCTTGGTCCCCAGTTGCTGGGCGAACAGGGAAACCCGGTATTCCTCCAGCCACCAACGGTACAGCTGCAACTGCTCGTCGCGCTTGCCTTCCTGGGCATGCTTGTCGGCGCGGGCCTTGTACTGCGCCCAGGCGTTGCTCAGCTCGCCGCTCCAGACCCGGTCCTTCTGCACCTGCGCGCCGAGTTTTTCCAGGCGCAGCTCCACTGCCTTGAGGTAGCGCGGCAGTTCCTTGAGCCAGACGCCCGGGGTCTCGCGGACGAAGCCCGGATAGACCAGGT
The DNA here is from genome assembly GCF_057197725.1 of Pseudomonas sp. P2S-1. Lineage (NCBI taxonomy): Bacteria > Pseudomonadati > Pseudomonadota > Gammaproteobacteria > Pseudomonadales > Pseudomonadaceae > Pseudomonas > Pseudomonas sp. P2S-1. Next base: position 6,168,185 of record NZ_CM170068.1, on the reverse strand, counting down.
TGCCCACCTGCTGCTTGATATCGTTGAGCGCCACGGCCTGGGCCAGGTCGATCTTGCCCTTGAAGCGCTTTTGCAGGCCGTGCCACAGCTTGAGGATTTCCAGGACCAGCCGCGCCAGGCGCTCGGCGTGATCGGTCCAGTCGCCGCGCTTGCGCTCGGCCAGGGACGCCAGGGCCGCGCCGTCACGCGGCAGCACGCTTTCGCCTTCCAGCACGCAGCTGTCGAGGCTGGCCAGGAGAATATCCTCGACCAGCGAATCGATCCGGCCCAGTTCGCGATAAAGCAGGCCCAGCTCGGTCAGGCCCGGCAACTTGCCACGCAGGAACTTCGCCGGCTCGGCCAGTTGTTGCAGGAGCAAGCGCTGCAGGGCGCGGCGATGCTGGAAGCTGGCCTCGGCCTGGGTCGAGAAACGCCCTTCCTTGACCGTACCGCCCTCCTCCACCAGCGCCGGATAGACCGTCATCGACAGCCCGGCGATCTTCTGCTGGGCGGTCTGCTCGACCTTGCCGAAGCCCTTGGCCTCCACTGGTTTCTGGGTTTTCTCCGACTGCGGCACGGCCAGTGCGGCCTGGCTGGCCGCAGCAAAACGGGCGGTCAGCTCCGCCAGATCGCGGCCTTCGCCGAGGAACTTGCCCTGGCCGTCGACCACTTCGATATTCATCTTCAGGTGGTTTTCCACCTGTTCCGCCGCCTCGGCCCAGGCTTCGTCGCTGACCCGAGCACCGGTCATGCGCAGCAGTTCCCGACCCAACGCCAGGGGCAGCGAGCCTTCGGCGAAAGTCATGCGCGCCATGGCCGCCTTGACGAAGTCCGGCACCGGCACGAAGTTCTTGCGCAGGGCCTTGGGCAGGTTGCGCACCAGGGCGATGCACTTGGCTTCCAGCAGGCCCGGCACCAGCCATTCCAGACGCTCGCCCGGCAGGCTCGGCAGCAGTGGCGCCGGCACCCGGACGGTCACGCCGTCACGGGGATGGTTGGGTTCGAAGTGGTAGGTCAGCGACAGCTTCAGGTCGCCCAGGCGCAGGGTGTCCGGGTACTGTGCGGCGGTGACTTCGCTGGCCTCGCGGGCCAGCACGTCCTCGGCGCGCATGATCAGCAGCTGCGGGTCCTTCTGGCTGTTGGTCTTGTACCAACTGTCGAAGGTCGCGGCCTGGTGGATCTCCGCCGGCAGGCGTTCCTCGTAGAAGCCGTAGAGGGTTTCCTCGTCGGCCAGGATGTCGCGGCGGCGGGCCTTGGCTTCCAGCTCGTCGAGTTCTTCCAGCAACTTCTTGTTTGCCGCCAGGCAGCGGGCGCGGGAGTTGATTTCGCCGCCCACCAGGCCCTCGCGGATAAACAGCTCGCGGGAAACCTGCGGGTCGATCGGCCCGTAATGCACCGGACGCCGGCCGACCACGATCAGGCCGTACAGGGTGACCTGTTCGAAGGCCACCACCTGGCCGCGCTTCTTCTCCCAGTGCGGCTCGAAGTGGTTCTTCTTCAGCAGGTGTCCGGCCAGCGGCTCGATCCAGTCGGAATCGATCTTCGCCACCATGCGCGCATAGAGCTTGGTGGTTTCCACCAGCTCGGCGGTCATGATCCATTGCGGACGTTTCTTGCCGATGCCCGAGGACGGATGCACCCAGAAGCGCCGCTGGCGGGCACCGAGGTAATCGCCTTCCTCGGTCTTCTGGCCAATCTGGCTGAGCAGGCCGGAGAGGATCGCCTTGTGCAGGCGCGGGAAGTCCGCCGGCTCCTTGTTGACGCTCAGTTGCAGGTCGCGGCAGATCAGCCCGAGCTGGCGATGGGCATCGCGCCATTCGCGCAGGCGCAGGTAGTTGAGGAAGTTCTTCCGGCACCAGTTGCGCAGCGGGCTGGAGGTCAGTTCCTGGCGCTGCTCTTCGAAACCACGCCACAGGTTGACCAGCGCGGCGAAGTCCGAGTCGGCGTCCTTCCACTGCGCGTGGGCCTGGTCGGCGGCCTGCTGGCGCTCCGGCGGACGTTCACGCGGGTCCTGCACCGAAAGGGCACTGGTGACGATCAACACTTCCTGCAGGCTGCCCTGCCTGGCGCCTTCCAGCAGCATGCGGCCCAGGCGCGGGTCCACCGGCAAGCGGGCCAGTTGGCGGCCCAGCGGGGTGAGCTGGTTCTCGCGGTTGACCGCCGAGAGCTCCTGCAACAGGTTGAAGCCATCACTGATGGCCTTGCCATCCGGCGGCTCGATGAACGGGAAGGCATCGATCTCGCCAAGGCGCAGATGGAGCATCTGCAGGATGACGGCGGCGAGGTTGGTACGCAGGATCTCCGGGTCGGTGAAGGCCGGCCGCGCGTTGAAATCCTCTTCGCTGTACAGGCGGATGCAGATACCCGGCTCGACCCGGCCGCAACGGCCTTTACGCTGGTTGGCGCTGGCCTGGGACACCGCTTCGATCGGCAGGCGCTGGACCTTGGCGCGGTAGCTGTAGCGGCTGATGCGCGCGGTACCGCTGTCGATCACGTAGCGGATGCCGGGCACGGTCAGCGAGGTTTCGGCGACGTTGGTCGCCAGTACGACCCGACGCCCCGGATGGGACTGGAAGATGCGCTGCTGCTCGGCCGGCGACAGGCGCGCATACAACGGCAGGATCTCGGTATGACGCAACTGCGCCTTGCGCAGCACCTCGGCGGCATCGCGGATCTCGCGCTCGCCCGGGAGGAATACCAGCACGTCACCCGGGCCCTTGCCGACGCTACGCTCATGGGCAGCGATTTCGTCGAGGCTGGCGAGGATCGCCTGGTCGACGGTGAGATCGTCCTCGACCCGGTTGCCCTCCTCGTCCTGCTCGCTGGTCAGCGGGCGGTACCAGGTTTCCACCGGGAAGGTGCGCCCGGAGACCTCGATGATCGGCGCCTTGTCGAAGTGTTCCGAGAAGCGCTCCAGGTCGATGGTCGCCGAGGTGATGATCACCTTCAGGTCAGGGCGGCGTGGCAGCAGGGTCTTCAGGTAGCCGAGCAGGAAGTCGATGTTGAGACTGCGCTCGTGGGCCTCGTCGACGATGATCGTGTCGTAGCGTTCGAGGAAACGGTCGTGCTGGGTTTCGGCGAGGAGGATACCGTCGGTCATCAGCTTGACCAGGGTATTGGCGTCGCTCTGGTCCTCGAAGCGCACCTGATAGCCGACCAGCGCGCCCAGCGGCGTGCCCAGCTCCTCGGCGACCCGGCTGGCGACGCTGCGCGCGGCGATCCGCCGCGGCTGGGTATGGGCGATCAGGCCGAACTGGCCGCGGCCCAGTTCCAGACAGATCTTCGGCAACTGGGTGGTTTTCCCCGAGCCGGTCTCGCCGGCGATGATCACCACCTGGTTTTCTGCCACCAGCTTCTTGATCTCGTCGCGCTTGGCGGCGATCGGCAGGCTGTCGTCGTAGCGCACGGTGGGCACGCTGGCCTTGCGCGCGGCGGCCTGGTCGCACGACGCCTGGACCCGCTGCGCCCACTGGGCCAGCTTGGCCTCGTCGGGGCGCTTGCGCAGTTCGTGCAGTTGCCGGCGCAGGCGATGGCGCTCGGCAATCATGGCGTGATCGAGGTTTTTCAGCAGTTGCCCGATGGCGGCGTTCTGGTCAGTCATGAGGTCTTTGGCGGCGCAGGCGTGTCCTGCGGGAGATGATCGGCTTGGAATAGCGGGGGATTGTCGCAGATTTGCCGATTCTAGGCATCGCCGATGACCCTGTGGGAGCTGGCTTGCCAGCGATGAGGCCGGCCTGGGCAAAGATGTTGCCTGGTCGGGCCCTATCGCTGGCAAGCCAGCTCCCACAGGGTTCTGTGTTGAACACACTATGTTTAGTTAAACCTTGACTGAAGTTACACAAACACCAATTTAATGAACCATCGCCAGCATGGGAGTATCAAGGCATGACCCTGCCCACCAGCATGCCCCGCCCACTCCTGGCCCCTTCGTTCCCGAAGGTGCGGGCCCGTCGTGGGGAAAACCCGCTGGTGCATATCATCCTCGCCTTCTGGGCCCTGTGGCATTGCCGTCACGCCCGCCCACCAGATACCGCTTTCGCCTGACCGATAACCCTGGCCGTGCATTTGCATCGGCCCACTTGTCGATTCATTGCGCGCCGAACACGGCGCAAGCGAGAGCACCCATGCACTTTGCCCCCATCGAGCAGGCCCGCGCGTTCCTGGACGCCAACCCCGATATCGAAATGATCGAGCTGTTCATCCTCGACGCCAACGGCATGCCCCGCGGCAAGCTGCTGCACCGCGAGGAGCTGCTGGCGATCTATGAAAGCGGCCGGCCCCTGCCCAGCACCATCCTCGGCCTGACCCTGCACGGCGAGGACGTGGAAAACTCCGGGCTGGTCTGGGACGTCGGCGATATCGACTGTCGCGCCTACCCATTGGAGGGCAGCCTGGTGCGCCTGCCCTGGCGGCAGATCCCGACCGCTGCGGTGCAGGTCAGCATGCACCCCGAACAGGGCCTGCCCGCCGCCAACGCCGATCCGCGCCATGTACTGGTGCGCGTGGTCGAAGCACTCAAGGCCGACGGCTATCACCCGGTGATGGCCTGCGAACTGGAGTTCTACCTGCTCGACCAGAAGCGCGACAGCAACGGCCGACCACAACCGGCTCTCGACGCCGACGGCGGGCGACCGCGAAGTACGCAGGTCTATGGCCTGCGCGAACTGGAACAGATCGAACCCTTCCTCGCTGACCTCTACGCCGCCTGCAAGGCCCAGGGTATTCCGGCGCGCACGGCGATTTCCGAATACGCCCCGGGCCAGGTGGAAATCACCCTGGAACACGGCGACGCCCTGCTGGCCATGGACCAGGCCGTACGCTACAAACGCATCGTCAAGGGCGTGGCGCACAAGCACGGCATGCAGGCCTGCTTCATGGCCAAGCCCTTCGCCGACCTGGCCGGCACCGGCATGCACCTGCATGTGAGCCTGGCCGATGCCGAAGGCCACAACCTGTTCGCCAGCGAAGACCCGGCCGGCACGCCGCTGCTGCGCCAGGCGGTGGGTGGCATGCTCGACGCGCTGCTGGATTCACTCTTGCTGTTCTGCCCCAACGCCAACTCCTACCGGCGCTTCCAGGCCAACAGCTACGCGCCGCTGGCACCGACCTGGGGCATCGACAACCGCACCGTGAGCCTGCGCGTGCCCGGCGGCCCGGCCCCCACCCGGCATATCGAGCACCGCATCTGCGGCGCCGACGCCAACCCCTACCTCGCTGCCGCCGCCCTGCTCGGCGCAGTGCATCACGGCCTGCGCCTGCAGCTCGATCCCGGCGCACCGGTGGAAGGCAACGGCTATGCCCAGGCCACCACGCTGCTGCCCACCGACTGGCTCAGCGCCCTGACCGCCCTTGAACAGTCGAGCTGGGCCCGGGACACCCTGGGCAGCGAATTCCTTGGCGTCTACCTCGCGGTCAAGCGTGCCGAATACCGTCAGTTCATGGCCGAAGTCGGCGAGCAGGACTGGCGCTGGTACCTGACCCAGGCCTGAACCCTTTTCTCTTTTTCCGAAGGACCTGAATCATGAATGCAGCCCTGAACCGTGGCAGCGCCCAGCGCGCCGCGTCCTATTACAGCGCCACCCTGAACGACGCCACCCAGTACCCGACCCTCGAAGGCACGGTGGAAGCCGACGTGGCGATCATCGGTGGCGGCTTCACCGGCGTCGCCAGCGCCGTGGAACTGGCCGAGCGCGGCCTGAAGGTGGCCATCGTCGAGACCAACCGCATTGGTTGGGGCGCCAGCGGGCGCAATGGCGGGCAGGTTACCGGCAGCCTGTCCGGCGACGAAGCCATGCGCAAGCAGATGCGCGCCCGGCTGGGTGATGACGTCGACGACTTCATCTGGCACCTGCGTTTTCGCGGGCACCAGATCATCGAGCAGCGGGTCGAGCGCTACGGCATCGAGTGCGACCTCAAGCGCGGTCACCTGCATGCGGCGATGAAGCCGTCGCACATGAAGGAACTGCGCGGGTTTGCCGAGGAAGCGGAACGCCGTGGCATGGGCGACCAGGTGCAGCTACTCGACCGTGACGGCGCCCGCCGGTATATCGACTCGCCGCTGTACCTCGGCGCACTGAAGAACCAGCGCAACCTGCACCTGCATCCGCTCAACCTGTGCCTGGGCGAAGCCCGTGCGGCCCACAGCCTGGGCGCGCTGATCTTCGAGAACTCGGAGGTACTGGAAATCGTCCATGGCCCGCGTCCGGCGGTGGTCACCGCCAAGGGCCGGATCGAGGCGAAGCAGGTGATGCTCGCCGGCGATGTCTATCACAAGCTGGAAAAGCGCCAGCTCAAGGGCAAGATCTTCCCGGCCATGGGTGGCATCGTCACCACGGCGCCGCTGGGGGACCTGGCCCGTCAGCTCAACCCCCATGACCTGGCGGTGTACGACTGCCGCTTCGTCCTCGACTACTACCGCATGACGGCGGACGGCCGCCTGCTGTTCGGCGGCGGCGCCAATTATTCGGGACGGGATTCGCGGGATATCGCCGGGGAACTGCGGCCGTGCATCGAGCGCACCTTCCCGGCGCTCAAGGATGTGCCGATCGAGTTCCAGTGGAGCTGTGCCATGGGCATCGTGGTCAACCGCATTCCGCAACTGGGCAAGCTGTCGGAGAACGTCTGGTACTGCCAGGGCTATTCAGGGCACGGCATTGCCACCAGCCATATCATGGGCGAGATCATGGCCGAGGCGATCACCGGGACGCTGGAGAAATTCGACACCTTCGCCGGCTGCAGCCATGTACGGGTGCCGATGGGGGATCTGCTGGGGAATCCGCTGTTGGCGGCGGGGATGTGGTATTACCAGGTGCTTGAGAAATTGCGTTGATCTTTAGGGCCCTATCGCTGGCAAGCCAGCTCCCACAGGTTACGCGGTTCCCTGTGGGAGCTGGCTTGCCAGCGATGAGGCCCGAAAGAACTCAGGCGATCTTCTTGAGACCCAGCTTCTTCAACTCTTCATCCCGCAACTCACGCCGCAGGATCTTGCCGACGTTGGTCGTCGGCAGCGCATCACGGAACTCGACGAAACGCGGCACCTTGTAGCCGGTGACATTGGCGCGCATATGCTCCATCACCTGCTCGCGGGTCAGGGTCACCCCCGGACGGGCAACGATGAACACCTTGATCACCTCGCCCGACTTCTCGTCCGGCACGCCGATGGCCGCGCATTGCAGCACACCCGGCAGGGTCGCCAGCACGTCTTCCAGCTCGTTCGGGTACACGTTGAAACCGGAGACCAGGATCATGTCCTTCTTGCGATCGACGATACGCATGTAGCCGTCCGCCTGGATCACCGCGATATCGCCGGTCTTCAGCCAGCCCTCGGCATCGAGGATCTCGTCGGTGGCGTCCTGGCGCTGCCAGTAGCCTTTCATGACCTGCGGGCCCTTGATGCACAGCTCGCCGATCTCGCCGAACGGCAGCTCGTTGCCGGCATCGTCGATGACCCGGCACAGGGTCGAAGGCACCGGAATGCCGATGGTCCCGACCTGGATATTCTGCGCCGGGTTGACCGAGGCTACCGGGCTGGTTTCGGTCATGCCGTAGCCTTCGCAGATAGCGCAGCCGGTGACTTCGCGCCAGCGCTCGGCCACCGAGAGCTGCAGGGCCATACCGCCGGACAGGGTGACCTTCAGCGCCGAGAAGTCCAGGCGACGGAAGTCCTCGTTGTTGCACAGGGCAACGAACAGGGTGTTGAGCCCGACGAAGCCGCTGAACTTCCACTTCGACAGTTCCTTGACCATCGCCGGCAGGTCGCGCGGGTTGCTGATCAGGATGTTGTGGTTGCCGATCAGCATCATCGCCATGCAATGGAAGGTGAAGGCGTAGATGTGATAGAGCGGCAGCGGGGTGATGAGGATCTCGCAACCTTCATTGAGGTTGGAACCCATCAGCGCCTTGCACTGCAGCATGTTGGCGATCAGGTTGCGGTGGGTGAGCATGGCGCCCTTGGCCACCCCGGTGGTGCCGCCGGTGTATTGCAGCACGGCGACATCGTCGTGGGACGGCGAGGCTTCCTTCACCGCCTTGCCCTGCCCCTTGGCCAGCGCGTCGTTGAACTTCACCGCGGTCGGCAGGCTGTAGGCCGGGACCATCTTCTTCACGTACTTGATGACGCTGTTGATCAGCAGGCGCTTGAGCGGCGGCAGCAGATCGGCGACCTCTGTGACGATAACGTGCTTGACCGACGTCTTGGGTACTACCTTCTCCGCCAGGTGCGCCATGTTGGCCAGGCACACCAGCGCCTTGGCACCGGAGTCGTTGAATTGGTGTTCCATTTCCCGCGCGGTGTAGAGCGGGTTGGTGTTGACCACGATCAGCCCGGCGCGCATGGCACCGAAGACCGCGACGGGGTATTGCAGGACGTTCGGCAGTTGAACGGCGATGCGGTCACCGGGTTGCAGGTCGGTGTGCTGCTGCAGATAGGCAGCGAAGGCACCGGACAACTCGTACAGCTCGCCATAGGTCAGGGTCTTGCCCAGATTGCTGAATGCCGGTTTATCGGCGAAACGCTGGCAGGACTGCTTCAGTACCGCCTGGATATTCGGGTACTCGTCCGGGTTGATTTGCGAGGCAACCCCGGCCGGGTACTTATCCTTCCAAAAATTTTCGATCATGGAAGCCCACTCCTCCAGCAACAGCGAATTCTTCACCGCATCAATGCGATTATTATTGATATTAGATGTCGATTTATTGCAAACCGACTGATCCGAAGCGCGCCGAGAGTAACAGCTTTGCCAGGGGTCGCCTAGAGCTAAAGCGGCCCGATTGGTCACTAAAATGACTCAAGATAAATAGTTGGTCATTTTTAGAGTAAAGGGTCTAAAAGGCGCTGCAAGCTTTAAGCTTCAAGCTGCAAGAGAGAGTTCGCGACCGCTCTATCTTGCAGCTTTCGGCTTATAGCTTGTAGCTGCTCAAGCGGGTTCGCGCAACTCGCGACGCAGGATCTTTCCTACGGGCGTCATCGGCAGCGAATCCCGCAGCACGATGTGCTTGGGCACTTTGTAGCCGGTGAAGTTGGCCTTGCAGTAGGCCTTGAGCTCCTCCAGGGTCACGCCGCCCTCCCTCGCTACCACGAACAGCTTGACCGCCTCGCCGGAGCGCTCGTCCGGCACACCGATGGCGGCGCACGCGGCGACTTTCGGGTGGGCCATGACCACGTCCTCGATCTCGTTCGGGTACACGTTGAAACCCGAGACGATAATCATGTCCTTCTTGCGGTCGACGATGCGGGTAAAGCCGTCCGGGTCGATCACCGCGATATCCCCGGTCTTGAACCAGCCTTCGGCATCGAGGGCCTCGGCACTGGCGTCCGGCCGCTGCCAATAGCCCTTCATCACCTGCGGACCCTTGATGCACAGCTCGCCGCGTTCGCCCAGGGGCATCTCGTTGCCGTCGTCATCGGTGACCTTGAACGCCGTGCCCGGCACCGGGATGCCCACGGTGCCCAGGCGCGCCAGCTGGCCGTAGGGGTTGGTGCTGGCCACCGGCGAGGTTTCGGTGAGGCCGTAGCCTTCGACGATGCGGCAACCGGTGATCTGTTCCCAGCGCTCGGCGGTGGCCTTGACCAGCGCGGTGCCGCCGGAGTTGGTGACCTTCAGCGCGGAGAAATCCAGGTCCTTGAACCCGGGGTTGTCCATCAGCGCGACGAACAGGGTGTTGAGCCCGAGCAGCGCGGAGAAGCGCCACTTCTTCAGTTCCTTGACGAAGCCGGCGATATCCCGCGGGTTGGTGATCAGCACGTTGTGGTTGCCGGTGACCATCATGCACATGCAGTTCGCGGTGAAGGCATAGATGTGATAGAGCGGCAACGGCGCGATCATCACCTCCTGGCCGTCCTTGAGCAGCTTCTGCCCGTCCGGGCCGAGCTGGGAGAAGCAGGCCAGGACCTGGAGCATGTTCGCCACCAGGTTGCCGTGGGTGAGCATCGCGCCCTTGGCCACCCCGGTGGTGCCGCCGGTGTATTGCAGCACGGCGATATCCTCGTGGCTGGCCGTCACCGGCTTCAGCGCATGGCCCTTGCCCTGGCGCAGCACCTGCTTGAACGACAGCGCCTGGGGCAGGTGGTACTCGGGGACCATCTTCTTGACCTTGGCGACGATGGTGTTGACCAGCCAGCCCTTGGCCGTTGGCAGCATGTCGCCCATCTTCGCTTCGATCAGGTAGTCCAGGCCGGTGTCCGGCAGCACTTCCTGGACCAGCTTGCCGAACATGTTCAGGTAGACCAGGGCGCGGGCGCCGGAGTCCTTGAACTGGTGACGCATCTCCCGGGCGGTGTACAGCGGGTTGGTGTTGACCACGATCAGCCCGGCGCGCAGGGCACCGAACACGGCGATGGGGTATTGCAGGACGTTGGGCATCTGCACCGCGATGCGCTCGCCCGGCTTGAGGTCGGTGCATTGCTGCAGGTAGGCGGCGAAGGCCGCGGAGTAGCGGTCCAGCTCGGCGTAGGTCAGGGTCACGCCCAGGTTGCTGAAGGCCGGTCGGTCGGCGAACTTCTTGCAGGAGCGTTCGAATACCTCGATCACCGACTTGTAGGTGCTCATGTCGATCTGCGAAGGGACGCCCGGCGGGCGCTTGTCGTTCCAGAAATCGGCGTGCATTTATTATTGTCCTCGGTCCTGAGCCTGTACGGTCCGGATTGCTGCTTGCAAAACGGCGTTCTGCCGACGTTAGCAGCTCTGCCACAGGTGGCAAATATGCCAAGGCTCGTCATAGATCCTGTGAATCTCCATCTACCGGGCTAGCCGATTCGGCAAGCGGCTATACACTCAGGGGCATCCATTGCCCTGGAAAATCACCATGCTCCACGATGCCTTCTGGCTGCCCGCCAGCCACCATTGCAGCCTGTACGTCCACCAGTGGCTGCCGGCCACGCCGGTACGCGCGGTGGTGCTGCTGGCCCACGGCATGGCCGAGCATGCCGGGCGCTACCAGCGGCTTGGCGAGGCCCTCAGCGGCGCCGGCTTCGCCCTGTATGCCCATGACCAGCGTGGCCACGGCCGCACGGCGGAGCACGGCACGCTTGGCCTGTTCGCCACCGAGAACGGCTGGAATACCGTGGTCAACGACCTCGGCCTGCTCAACCAGCACATCGGCCAGCAGCATCCGGGCGTGCCGGTGTTTCTCTTCGGCCACAGCATGGGCAGCTATATCGCCCAGGCCTACCTGCTGCACCACAGTGGCAGCCTGCAGGGGGCGGTACTCAGTGGCTCGAATTTCCAGCCGCCGGCGCTGTACCGCACGGCGCGGCAGATCGCCCGCCTGGAGAGCTGGCGCCAGGGCCCGCTGGGGCGCAGCGCCTTGATCGATTTCCTGTCCTTCGGCTCGTTCAACAAGGCCTTCAAGCCGAACCGCACGGCGTTCGACTGGCTCAGCCGCGACCCCGCCGAGGTCGACAAGTACGTGGACGACCCACTGTGCGGCTTTCGCTGCTGCAACCGCCTGTGGATCGATCTGCTCACCGGGCTGGAGCAGATCAGCCGCCCGCGCAACCTGGCGCAGATCGATCCGAACCTGCCGATCCTGGTGATCGGCGGCGAATGTGATCCGGTCAGTGCCGGCAAGCGTCTGAAAGATCTGACCGGCGCCCTGCGCCTGTCCGGGAACCAGCACGTGCACCTGCGACTCTATCCGCAGGCCCGTCACGAGCTGCTCAATGAAACCAACCGTGACGAGGTCACCGCGCAGTTGCTCGACTGGCTCGAAAGCACCCTGGCCCTTGGCCGGCCAGTGCGCAGCGAGTGATACTGCGTCCCCCGTCGTGTAGCGAAGGAAACCCCTGAATGACCCAGGTCACCAACACGCCTTACGAATCCCTCGAAGTCGGCCAGAAGGCCAGCTTCAGCAAGACCGTCGAAGAACGTGACATCCAGCTGTTCGCCGCGATGTCCGGTGACCACAACCCGGTCCACCTGGATGCCGAGTTCGCCGCCAGGAGCATGTTCAAGGAGCGTATCGCCCATGGCATGTTCAGCGGCGCGCTGATCAGCGCCGCCGTGGCCTGCGAGCTGCCTGGCCCGGGCACCATCTACCTCGGCCAGCAGATGAGCTTCCAGAAGCCGGTGAAGATCGGCGACACCCTGACCGTGCGCCTGGAAATCCTCGAGAAACTGCCGAAATTCCGCGTACGCATCGCCACCCGCGTGTTCAACCAGAACGAAGAGCTGGTGGTGGACGGCGAAGCCGAAATCCTCGCCCCGCGCAAGCAGCAGACCGTCGAGCTGGTCAGCCCGCCGCCGATCACCTTCGGCTGATTCGCTGCCTATAAAGCCTGGAGGCGGCGCTCGATGAAGCGCCGCTCGGGCGCCTGCCGGGTCAGGCCGAGCGCGATGCGATACGCCTCGCGCGCCTGATCCTGGCGCCCCAGCTGCCGACACAGCTCGGCCAGCGCGCAATGCGCTGGCTGGTAATCGCGCAGTTCGCCCCGCTGCAGAATGCCCTCGACCAACGCCAGCCCCGCCTCGGGACCGTCCCGTTGCGCCACGGCGGCGGCGCGGTTGAGCTCGATCACCGGCGACGGCCAGCCACGCAACAGTACCTCGTAGAGCCCGACTATCTGCGCCCAATCGGTGGCCTCGGCACTCGGCGCCTCGGCATGCACGGCAGCGATAGCCGCCTGCAGGCTGTACGGCCCGGCACCGCGGCTGCGCAGCGCCCGCTGCACCAGCGCGCAACCTTCGGCAATCAACGCCTGGTCCCATAACCCGCGATCCTGCTGATCCAGCAGCACCAGCTCGCCCGCCCCGGCATTGCGCGCCCGCGAGCGCGAGGCCTGCAACAACATCAATGCCAGCAGGCCAAGCACCTCGGGATCGGGCAACAGCTCGCCCAGCAACCGCCCAAGGCGAATCGCCTCGGCGCACAGTTCGTCGCGCACCACCGTCTCGCCTGACGACGCTGAATACCCTTCGTTGAACACCAGGTAGATCACCCGCAGCACACTGTCGAGGCGCTCCGGCAATTCGTCGAACGCCGGCACCTGGTAAGGAATGCCGGCATCACGGATCTTGGCCTTGGCGCGAACGATGCGCTGGGCGATGGTGGCCGGCGCCAGCAGGAAGGCCCGGGCGATTTCCTCGGTGGTCAGGTCGCAGACTTCGCGCAGGGTCAGCGGCACCTGGGCGTCGGCGGCCAGGGCCGGGTGGCAACAGGTGAAGATCAGGCGCAGGCGGTCGTCTTCCAGTTCCTCCACGTTCATGTCATCGGCCTCCAGCCGCTCGAGGGCCTGGCGCAAGGCCTCCGGCGAACGTTCGAAACGGGCACGCCGACGCAGGCCGTCGATGGCCTTGAAGCGTCCGGTGGACACCAGCCAGGCCCTCGGGCTGGCGGGAATGCCGTCACGCTGCCAGCGCTCGACGGCAATGAAGAAGGCTTCATGCAGCGCCTCCTCGGCCAGATCGAAATCCCCCAGCAGGCGAATCAGGGTGGCGAGGATCCGTCGCGATTCGTCCCGGTACACCTGATCGATAACGGCACGCACCGCCTCGCTGTCCGGCATCAGGCCTCCAGTGGAGCGGTGACCAGTTCCACCAGGCGGTCGAGGCTCTCGCCCCAGCCGCGGTGGAAGCCCATCTCCTCGTGGGCCTGGCGGTCTTCGGCGCTCCAGTGCCAGGCGCGGGCGGTGTAGAGCGTCTTGCCGTGGATATCGTCGAGGGTGATCACCGCGGTCATGAAGGCCCTGGCCGCCGGCACCCAGCCGGGGCCGAAGGCGTCGGTGAAGACGATCCGCTCCGGCGCGACGATCTCCAGGAACACGCCCTGGTTCGGGTACTCGCTGCCGTCCGGCGCACGCAGCACGGTGCGAAACAGGCCGCCGACCCACAGCTGCATTTCGCACACCGGAGTGCTCATGCCGTGAGGGCCCCACCAGCGGCTGAGCAGTTGCGGGTCGGTCCAGGCGCGGAACACCCGGGTGCGTGGCGCGTCGATCAGGCGGCTGAGCGACAGTTCATGCCGCGCCGCGCCCGTGCCGGATTGCTGAGGATTCATGGGTATTGTTCTCCTCGTTCAGGGTTGCAGCTCGCGCACCGGCCGGACCTCGACGCTACCGACCCGCGCCGCCGGAATGCCGCGGGCGATGTTCAGCGCTTCGTTGAGGTCGCGGGCTTCCACCAGATAGAAGCCGGCCAGTTGCTCCTTGGTTTCGGCGAAAGGGCCGTCGGTCAGGCTCATCTGCCCGCCCCGTACCCGCACCGTGGTGGCGGTCTGCACCGGCTTGAGCGCCTCGGCGGCGAGCATCCGGCCACTGTCGAAGATGGCGCTGGCGTAGGCCATGCACTCGGCATCGGCAGGGCTCTCGGGCAGACCGTGCAACAGGGTTTCATCACAGTAGACCAGGCACAGGTATTTCATGGCGTTCTCCGACACGGGGTCAGGGCTTGAGGTCGAACAGGGCTTTCTGGGTCTGCATGTCGAAGGGTGCGGACCAGTGTTCGTGGATCACCTGCCACTGCCCGCCGCTGCGGCGATACGCGACGGTCGCGCGCATGAAGCCACATTGGCTCTCGTCATCCGCCGGACCGCAGCGGTTGAGCCAGTGGGCCAGGGCCAGGTCACCCTCGGCGTGTACGGTCAGTTGCGCGACTTCGAAGACCATCGGCCCGCTGCACATGCCCATGCACATTTCCCAGTGTGCCTGGTAGTCGGCCTTGCCCTTGAATTGCAGGGCCTGGATCGCATCGAAGGCCACGACATCGTCGGCATAGACCGCGACGATGGCCGGCAGGTCGCGCTCGCGCACGGCCTGGATCCAGTGATCGATGAGTTGACGGATTTCCTGTTCGGCTGCGCTGTTCATCGGTACGTCCTCGTGCAGTGATGGGCGCCGGGAAACTCCGGCGCCTGCATCACTGGTCGAACGGGCGCATGCTGGATCGACAGCCCTGGGAAAAAATTCAGGCGGATTCCAGTGGGATCCAGATTTCCACAATGCCACTGCCCGATTGCGCATCGAAGGCTTCGCCATAGCGCTCGAACTCGGGCGCATCGGCGGCGCGCTCGCCGGAGGCCGGGAGCCATTGCTTCCAGATCTTCTCGAAGGTATGACCCAGGCCACTGATCTCGCCATGGTGCTCGAACACCGCGTATCGCCGGGGCTTCAAGGTGTGCCGGGTGAATTCCGCCGGCAATTGGCTGGTCTGCCTGACCTCCACGCCCGCGATATAGAAAAAGCCGCCACGGTCGTCGAAGTTGCAGGACACGCCATAGGTGTCCTCGCCCACCTGCCCCGGCACCTTGCCGATATGCGGGATGAAGCGCTGCCAGAGCGCGGGAATGGTCTTGTTGTTCTGCTGGTTGTACTGCCCGCCCAGACCGGCGATGGTGAACGCGCGTCCATATTCGATTCTGACCGGTGCAAAACCGGTATCCATCCGGGTCGACATATCCATGCCTCGCAAGTCGTTGAAAAGGGCCAGCCAGACAGCATTTATCGATTGCCGTCCTTGCTGGCACTCGGCTAGCGTAGCCGCGTTGCATGTTTCGGGGAACCCGCCAAATGGGATTAATCAGCCAACCTTTGCGCGCCTGTGGACTGGTCGAATCGTCCTGGGTCCGGGCCACGGGCGCCGCCCGTTTCGAGCGCCACACCCACGACGAATATGTGCTGGGCGCGAACCTGTGGGGAAATGAGCGGATCTGGCTGGATGGACGCACCCTGGAGGTGCCGGTTGGCGCGATCACCCTGTACAACCCGCTGGCGGTGCAGGCCTCGGAATTCGCGGTGCAAGGGGTGGAATACATCAGCCTGCACCTGGCGCCCGAGGCGCTGGAACGGGTTGCGCGGGAAAATAACCTGAAACACTTTTCCGGGCTGCCCTGCTTCGATCAGGGCGTTTTCGAGGATACAAGGCTGTATCGCGCCATCCTCGATTTCGCCGCTACCGAACATGAGGCCCCTCGCGAAGAAGCGCTGCTGGCCCTGCTCGGTCAATTGCTGGAGCGCCCGACCGGGCCGGTCGACGAGCAGAGCGACAGCTTGCGCCTGGCCTTGCAATGCATGCGCGACACCCCGCACGCGCGCCTGGCCCTGGAAGAGCTGGCGGCCGTCGCCGGGCTGAGCAAGTACCATTTCGTGCGTTGCTTCAAGCAAGCCACCGGGCTCACGCCCCTGCAGTACCACATGCAGTTGCGCCTGAGCGAAGCGCGTCGGCGCTTGCGGGCGGGCATGCATCCTGTCGAAGTGGCCCTGGGCCTGGGCTTCTATGACCAGAGCCACTTCATCAATGCCTTCCGCCGGGTCATGGGCATGACCCCCAATCATTACTGGCAGGCTTTCAGAGCGTCGGGGCGAGGATGAATTCGCGGTAGCCAGACAGGATCACGTAGACCGCGAAGTAGCAGAAGATCCCTGCCGACGCCAGGTAGGACCAGGTCAGCAGGCGATCGCCCAGCAGTTTTCCGCCGTGGCTGGCGACGCCGCACAGGGTCACGCACCAGACCACGCCAGCGCTGAAGAAGCCACCGAGGAACAGCCCGGCTTCCAGCGGCCCGCCTGCTCCGGAACGGGAAATCAGCACCCCGCCCACCGCCGCGAACCAGAGGATCGCGCTGGGCGAGGACATGGCCAGGAAGATCCCGCGCAGGAACTCGCGCCAGGGTGATTCGCGCACCACCTCGCGACTGGTGTCCAGGTGAGCGTTGCCACGCAGGGCCGCCAGCAGCATCTTCACCGCGAACCACACCAGCAGCAGCGAGCCGCCGATCCACAGGCCCCAGCGCACGCTTTCGAATTGCAGCAGCACGGTCATCCCGGCCAAGGCAGCCAGGGCGTAGAGCAGATCACCCACGCAGGTCCCCAACCCCAGCCACATGCCCTGCCAGAAGCCACGCTGCATGGCCAGGGTGATCATGGCGATATTGGCGATACCGATATCGAGACAGAGGGAAAGGCTGAGGAGGAAACCGTTGGAGAAAGGCATGAAGAGAAGGGTCCGCTACCGGCTGTTGATCGAGGCAGCCGGTATTTAAGCGGATTGGGGATGGGGGTGTATTGGAAGAAATTGCGGGGTCGTATGTTTTGAGGGGATTGCAGTCTCAACTCAATCCCCAGCCAGGTAGTCCTCGAGCGCCTGCTGAAACGCCTCATGCAGAGCACTGATCGAATCGGCATGAAAACTGATGATCGCTGGCACCCCCAACATCCGCCCCACAAAAATCCTGTCACGCGAATCGTATTCGACCCGGGCGGAATACCCCAAATAGCTGATGCAATTCATGCTTGAGCTCTCCTCGATGGAACGCGCGAGAAGCCTAGCAAAGCCAGGCTGCAACTCCTGGGCAGAGTTCATTCAAGACTTTTCAGCCCTCCCCCAACACCCGCGCATACCGCTCCCTGTCGATATTCGCCCCGCTCAACACCACCGCCACCTTGCGCCCCTGCTGCCGCTCGCGCTCCTGGTACAGCGCCGCCAGGCCCGCCGCGCCAGCACCTTCCGCCGTGTTGTGGGTATCCTCGTGATAGATGCGGATCGCCTGCCCGATCTCCTCATCGGTCACCCGCACGATCCGCGCCGCGCCCTGGCGGATGATCTCGAATGCCTCCGGCTGCGGAATCCGGCAGGCCATGCCGTCGGCGAAGGTATCGGCGGTCTCGGTGGTGACGATCCGTCCTTCCTCGACACTGCGGGCAAAGGCGTCGGCCTCGCTGGAAACCACGCCGATGATCTGCGTGTCCAGCCCGAGCAGGTCACGGGTGCGGATCAAGCCGCAGA
This sequence comes from Pseudomonas sp. P2S-1, assembly GCF_057197725.1. Classification (NCBI taxonomy): domain Bacteria; kingdom Pseudomonadati; phylum Pseudomonadota; class Gammaproteobacteria; order Pseudomonadales; family Pseudomonadaceae; genus Pseudomonas; species Pseudomonas sp. P2S-1. The sequence continues at coordinate 6,150,492 of NZ_CM170068.1, read as the reverse complement.
TCCCCGAGCCCATGCCGATCGGCACATACACCGCATCCAGCCCGGCCACCGCCTCGAACAGTTCCAGGGCATAGGTGGCGACGCCGCGGATCAGGTCCGGATGAAACGGCGGCACGCTTTCGAAACCTCGGGCCTGCGCTATCCGCGCGGCTTCGGCGCGAGCCAGGTCGAAGTCGGCGCCATGCTCGATCAGCTCCGCCCCCAGGGCACGCATCGCCGCGTTCTTTTCCGGCGAATTGCCCAGCGGCACGACGATCACGATCGGTACTCCGGCATTGCGCGCCGCCAGGGCCATGCTCTGCCCGTGATTGCCCCGAGTGGCGGTGACCAGGCCCCGGGTCTGCGGCGCCCGGGCCAGCAGCGACTGCACGTAGAGCAAGCCGCCACGCACCTTGAAGGCTCCGGTCGGCGCATGGTTCTCATGCTTGACCCACACCTCGCAGCCCAGCCGTTCGGCCAGGCGCGGCCAGGCATATTGCGGGGTGGCGGGGACTTCGGCGCGGACCAGACGGGACGCTTCGCGCAGGGCAGGCAGGTCGAACATGGAACACCTCGGATCAGGTTGACGTTGACCCGATCCTGGGCGCCGCGCATTGTATGGGTCAAACCTTATATTGCATGGCCAACAATAAATCATGTGGACCCCGCCCCTCCCTGACGACGGACAACCGCGCTATCTCGCCCTGGTCGAGGCCATCGCCCGGGCCATTGAATACGGCGAACTAAAGGTCGGCGAACGCCTGCCGCCACAACGCCGTCTGGCCTGGGCTCTGGGCCTGAATCCGAGTACGACCCAACAGGCTTACCGCGAGGCCGCGGCGCGGCATCTGGTGTCCGGCGAGGTCGGGCGCGGTACCTATGTGCTGGCGGGGAGCAAGGAGGCGACGCTGTTTCGCTTGAAACAACGCGATCAGGACAGCACCTGCATCGATCTGTCGACCAATGTGCCGGTGGTGGACGAACACGGACAGGACCTGGAAAACGCGCTGCGCCATGTCCTGCACCAGGGGCCAGCCCACGGCCTGGAACACTATCTCGGCGCCGAGCAACTGCTGCTGGGCCGCCTGCAAGGTGCGAGCTGGCTCAACCTGCGCGGTCTGCAACTGACAGCCAGCCAGGTGCTGCTTTGCGGCGGTGCGCAACAGGGGCTGTTCAGCGTGCTGCTATCGCTCTGTCAGCCCGGCGAGGCGGTGATGGTCGAGGCCCTGACCGCGCCCGGGATCAAGGCCGCCTGCCGGCAACTGCGCCTGCCGCTGCACGGCGTCGCCATGGACGACCAAGGCATCCTCCCCGACGACCTCGACCGCGTGGCCCGGGCCAGTGGTGCGCGGCTGGTGGTGCTGACTCCGGCGCTGCACAACCCCACCGGCGCAAGCATGGGCGAGCAGCGCAGGCAGGAGATTGCGGCGGTGGTCGAGCGCCTGGATTTGCTGCTGGTGGAGGACGATGTCTATGGTGCCCTGGGCGACCAGCCGCCATTGCTGCCGCTGCTCGGCGCCCGTGGATTGCTGGTCAGCAGCCTGTCGAAAACCGTCTGTGCCGGCCTGCGCCTGGGCTGGATCGCCGGCGACGAAAACCTGCTGGCGCAGATCGATCCCCATGCCCAGGCGACTCACTGGCAAATCGCCCCGCTGATCCTCGGCATCGCCGGACGCTGGATCGACGATGACACCGCCGCGCGCAAGCTGGCCTGGCAGCGCGATGAAGTGACCCAGCGCTGGCGCCTGGCCCAGCGTATTCTGGGACCGGGGATACAACCGGCCACACCGTCACCGCATATCTGGCTGAACGGCCCGCGCCCCGGCGATGTGCTGGCTGCGGCCTGTCGTGCCAAGGGTGTCGAGGTAGTGCCGGCTCAGGTGTTCGCGGTCAAGCAGGGCCAGTTGCCCGCCGTGCGCGTCAGCCTGACCGCAGCGCGCAGCCGGGCCGAACTGAAACAGGCACTGGAGCGCATCGCCACGGTGCTCGACGAATTCACAACGCAGGATTCGGAGTGACAAGCATGCCCACCCGCCTACACTCCAGCGCCATGAACGAACGTGAAGCTTTCTACCAGCAGGCCAGTGAGCATCTGCGCCAGCAGAGTCCGGCCTGGGCTGCCCTTATCGGGGCTATCGGCCCCTGCCTGCATGTGCCGCTGCCGACCCGCGATCCGTACCAGGCGCTGGTGCGTGCGATTGCCTACCAGCAACTGCACGCAAAGGCCGCGGAGGCGATTCTCGGGCGCTTCATGGCCTTGTTTCCCGGGCAGGATTTTCCATCGCCCGAACAGTTGCTGGCGACCACGCCGGAACAACTGCGCGCCTGCGGGTTTTCCGGGCGCAAGATCAGTACGGTGCAGGCCTTGGCTCAGGGCCGGCTGGACGGCCTGGTACCGGATCATGCCGAGGCCCGGCAACTGGAACACGAGGTGCTGATCGAGCGCCTGACCCGGCTGCCCGGCGTGGGCCGCTGGACCGTGGAGATGCTGCTGATCTACACGCTGGAGCAGATGGATATCCTGCCGGTGGATGATTTCGGGGTGCGTGAAGGGTATCGGCGGCTGCATGGGCTGGAGGCGCAGCCGACACGCAAGCAGTTGCTGGAGGTGGGGGCGGCGTGGAGTCCGTATCGGACAGTGGCGGCATGGTATCTGTGGCGGGTGCCGGTGAAGGGAATTTGAAAGCAAGAGGCGGAGTTTCCGGCAAATGAAGGTCCTTCAGACTTCAAGCCAGTTACATCCCTGAAGCACGACCGCATTCCCTGTGGGAGCTGGCTTGCCAGCGATTGCAACGGTGGATTCACTATTGCAATCGCTGGCAAGCCAGCTCCCACAGGGACGGTGGCGGTCTGATCATTGGAGACAGGTCCATGCACCGCAAGAAAACCGCCATCAAGGAATCCGACCCCCGCTGGCAAGCCCTGCTCGCCCGCGATGCCTCCGCCGACGGCACCTTCGTCTACGGCGTGCGCACCACCGGCGTGTACTGCCCGCCGTCCAGCTCCGCGCGCCGGCCCAATATCGAGAACGTGGAATTCTTCGACACCGCCGCCGACGCCGAAGCCGCCGGCTACCGCCCAAGCAAACGCCGCGGCACCGATCCGAGCGAACTGGCCCGCCAGCACGCCGCCCAGGTCACACAGGCCTGCAAGCTGATCGAGAGTGCGGAGGAAGAGCCCAGCCTGAACCAGCTGGCCGAACAGGTGAACATGAGCCCGTATCACTTTCACCGGGTGTTCAAACGCACCACCGGCCTGACGCCCAAGGCCTACGCCAGCGCCCACCGTGCACGCAAGCTACGCACACAGCTGGGCAATGCCGAATCCATTACCGAGGCGCTGTATGAAGCCGGCTTCAACTCCAACAGCCGCTTCTACGAATCGAGCAATGCCCGCCTCGGCATGACCCCCGGCGCCTACCGGGATGGCGGCGCACAGACCGATATCCACTTCGCCATTGCCCAGTGCTCGCTGGGGGCGATTCTGATCGGGCAAAGCGCCAAGGGCATCTGCGCGATTCTCCTTGGCGATGATCCGCAAGCCCTGCTGCAGAACCTGCAGGACAAATTCCCCAAGGCCAACCTGATCGGCGCCGATGCCGGCTTCGAACGCCTGGTGGCGCGGGTGGTAGGTTTCGTCGAAGCACCGGCCATTGGCCTCGACCTGCCCCTGGACCTTCAGGGCACGGCGTTCCAGGAGCGTGTATGGCAGGCGCTGCGGGAAATCCCGGCGGGCAGCACGGCCAGCTATGCCGAGATCGCCGAACGTATTGGCGCACCCAAGGCGGTGCGTGCCGTGGCCCAGGCCTGCGCGGCCAACAACCTCGCGGTGGCGGTGCCCTGCCATCGGGTAGTGCGCAGCGACGGCAATCTGTCCGGCTATCGCTGGGGTGTTGAGCGCAAGCAGCAATTGCTGCAAAGGGAGAGGGAATCGAGCGGCAAGCTTTAAGCTATAAGCGGCAAGAAAGAGCAATCAGCGGTGACGCCAATTGCTCTTTCTTATGACTTGCAGCTTGAAACTTAAAGCCTTGATTCAACCCTGGCTGCAACCATCACCCATCACCCGATATTCAACGGTGTGACGCTCGCCTTGATGATCTTCATACACCATGGTGGCCGGAACCACTTCACAGACATTTGGAACTTTCGACAGGCTGATGACCTTGGCGATATCCAGCTTGGTGCCGTAGCTGTACTGCTCGACCTGCGGCTGTACGGCCTGGTCGGCAAAGGCGAACGAAGAGACGGCAAGCAGGGCGGCTGCAACTAATGCTTTCATGATATTTGGGCCTTTAAAGCAATCGAACCAACAGATTGACTTCATATGCCGAAGTGGCGCGGAGAAGTTGTTATATCAGTGACATAACACGAAGTACCGATCCCGTTGGAACTTGTTGAGTGGGGATGCGCTTAGTTTACTGATCTGCTAACTTCGTTGAATCATCGAGCCTGACATTCACTATTACCATTCCTGCAACAATAGACACAAACCCTTACCCCACGGGAAATGCTGAAAAAGCCCGTTCCAGAGCCATCGCCGTGCCAAAAACCGACCCAATTCGCTGTGCCTGCCTCTCAGCCACCGAGCGGCCACTGCTGAACAAGTTCTACAAAATCCATGGCTCGGCGATGCGTACCAGCGATGCCGGCGAGGTCTGGGTGGCGCGTGCAGGAGAAATCATCGGCGGTTTGAGCCTGACGCCTGTGCCAGACGGACAATGGCTGACCGGCCTGCTGGTAGCGCCGGACTGGCGCGGGAAAGGTGTGGCGCGGTTGCTGATCGACCACGCCTGCGGGGCGGAGCGGACCTGGCTGTTCTGCCACCCGGACCTGCAAGGCTTCTACGAGCGTCTCGGCTTCGTGGTGAACGAGGATCTACCGCAGACCCTCGCCGATCGCCTGGCCCGCTATCGGCGCAGCAAGCCGCTACTGGCGATGGTTCGCGATCAGCCGTCGGCAGCCGGGTCCAGCCCGGGGAACAGCACCTCGGTGTAGCCGAAGCGGCTGAAGTCATGAATCCGCGACGGGTACAGGCGCCCGATCAAATGATCGCACTCATGCTGCACCACCCGCGCATGGAAGCCATCGGCGGCACGGCGGATCGGCTGCCCCTGCGGATCGACCCCTTCATAGAAAATATGCTTGTAGCGGCTGACCACGCCGCGTAGCCCCGGCACCGACAGGCAACCTTCCCAGCCCTCCTCCAGCTCGGTGCTGGTGGGTGTGATCAGCGGGTTGAGGAGGATGGTCTGCGGCACCGGCTCGGCGTCCGGGTAGCGCTCGCTGCGCTCGAAGCCGAAGATCACCAGTTGCAGGTCGACACCGATCTGCGGTGCGGCCAGGCCGACACCGCCGACATGGCGCATGGTCTCGAACATGTCGTCGATCAGTTGCTGCAACTCGGCACTGCCGAACAGGTGCTCGGGCACCGGCGGGGCGATACGCAGCAGGCGCTCGTCGCCCATCTTGAGGATTTCACGAATCATGGGGGGTCCGGCTCACAGGTTCTGCCTCGGCGGCCGGGGCATGATCGCGGCCCAGCCCGGAAACCTGGTTTGTAGCACGTTCCGGGGCGCCATCACCGGGTTCTTTTTCCCCGGGATCCTTGCCCTCTGCCGACATATGTTCGATCACCGCATTCATTTCCGCCCCCAGCAGCAGCACCGCCGCAGAAATGTAGAAGTACAGGAGCAGGACGATGATCGCCCCGATGCTGCCGTACATGGCGTTGTAGTCGGCGAAGGTCTTCACGTAGTAGCCGAAGCCCAGGGACGCGATGATCCACACCACCACCGCCAGCACCGAACCGGGGGTGATGAAGCGGAATTCCTGCTTCACATCGGGCATCACGTAGTAGATCAGCGCCACCGCTACCATCATAAGCGCCACGATGGCCGGCCAGCGCGCCACGGTCCAAAGGGTGACGATGATGTCCTCCATGCCCACTTGCGAGGCCACCCAGCCCATCACCTGCGGCCCCAGCACCATCAGCGCGGCAGCGGCCAGGAGCATGCCGGCGATGCCCACGGTGTAGAACACCGACAGCGGAATGCGCTTCCACACCGGGCGCCCCTCGACCACGTCGTAGGCAGCGTTCATCGCGCTCATCATCAGGCGTACGCCGGCCGAGGCGGTCCACAGGGCGATAACGATACCCACCGAAAGCAGGCCGCCCTTGGATTGCTGGAGCTGGTCGATCACCGGGTTGACCTGTTCCAGCGCCTGCGGCGGCAGGACCAGTTCCGATTGCAGGCGCAGCCACGAGAAGAAGTCCGGCAGGTGCAGGAAACCGATCAGGGCGATGAGGAACAGCAGGAAGGGGAACAGCGAGAACAGCATCTGGTAGGCCAGCGCCGACGCATAGGTGGACATCTCGTCGTCGAGGAATTCCTTGACGGTTCGCACCAGTACGCGGTGGACCGGCAGACCGCGTAGATGGGTAAGTCTCATTGGCGTCTCCTTGCGCAGCCTGAAGCTCGTTTACAAAACAGTCTAATAGACCCTGCACACAAGGTTGCGATTCCCTCCTGCGTGCAAAAAAAACGGCCATCCATGGATGGCCGTCTTCGTCTGGCCCGCGGGCCGGTCAAGGCTTCTTCACGGCATCCTTGACCTTGCCCACGGTTTGCTGGGCTTCGCCCTTGAGCTCCTGGGCCTTGCCTTCGGCACGGAGTTTGTCGTTGTCAGTCGCCTTGCCGACGCCTTGCTTGATATTGCCGACCGCTTCGTTGGCCATGCCTTTGACTTTGTCTTTGGTGCCACTCATGGGATTTCTCCTTAACGGGATAGTCGGAATCGACAATGAGTGGAGTGCCTGGCGAAGCGGGGAGTTTCATTTATTTTCAGCAGGGTAGATCAAGAGCACGCTGCGCCCCTGTGGGAGCGGGTTCACCCGCGATTACGGTAGTGAATCCACCATAGCAATCGCGGCGGTTCGGCGGTCCGATAAACCCGCTCCCACAGGGTCAGCGACATGCCCAGCCATTGCGAACAGCGGCTTTATGTTTCAGCCCATTCCCCGCAAAATAGCCGACCTTTCCAAGCGTCACTGCAGGACACCCGCATGAAACTCGACAAGACCACCGCCATCGCCCGCCGCAACGAGGCGCTGGGGACTCCCGTGCTGAACAGCGACAACACCCTGTTCGCCGTGCTCGACAGCAAGCGCAGCCTGTGGTGGTTCGATGTTCCGGTGGCCTGGCTGCGCAAGAACAGCGACTTCGTCAACCTGCTGCTGCACACCCCCGAGACCGACAAGCTGCAGCACCTGAAGGTGCCGGTGCGCGACCTGCGGACCCACCAGGAAAAGCTGGAAGTACGCAACGCCGGCAAGCGCCGCGCCACAATCAGCCTGGCGCTGTCGGCCGACCGTGACTCGCTGCTGCGCGACCTGCGCCCGGGTGGCGACAACCTGGACTTCTCCGGTTATCGCCAGCGCTGAGGCGTTCTTGCGAACCTGAAATCAGGCCAGTTCGATGCGGTTGTCGTGAATCACGATCTGACCGCTCTTGTACAAGGCGCCAATGGCCTTCTTGAAGTTGCCCTTGCTGACCCCGAACATGTCGCTGATCACCTGCGGGTCGCTCTTGTCGTTGAGCGGCAGCACGCCATTGGCGGCCTTCAGCTTGGCCAGGATCTGCTCGTGCAGGCTGCTGGCCGCACCCTCGCCGATCGGCTGCAGGCTCAGGGCGATCTTGCCGTCATCGCGGATTTCCTTGATGTAGCCCTTCTCCTGCTTGCCCGAACGCAGGAACTTGAACACTTCGTTCTTGTGGATCAGGCCCCAGTGCTGGTTGTTGATGATGGCCTTGAAGCCCATCGGGCTCTCTTCCACCACCAGCAGATCGACCTGCTGGCCGACCCGGTAGTTGGCCGGGGCCTTGTCCAGGTAGCGATCCAGCTTGGCGGTCGCGGTGATGCGGCGGGTGCGGCGGTCGAGGTAGACGTGCACTACGCAGTACTCGCCGGCGCGCATCTGGCGCTTTTCCTCGGAGTACGGCATCAGCAGGTCCTTGGGCAGGCCCCAGTCGAGGAAGATGCCGATGCTGTTGATCTCGACCACCTTGAGGCTGGCGAACTGGCCGACCTGGACCTTGACCTTCTCGGTGGTGGCGATCAGCTTGTCCTCGCTGTCGAGGTAGACGAAGACGTTCAGCCAGTCCTCGATCTCGCTCGGTGCATCCTTGGGGATATAGCGCTTGGGCAGGAGGATCTCGCCCTCCGCGCCGCCATCCAGGTACAGACCGAAGTCCGTGTGCTTGACCACCTGCAAAGTGTTGTAACGCCCAACTGAAGCCATGTTCGAAATCCTCGCTGCGAGGCGCGCATTCTACACGCGATCCGTGACGATCACCCTGCGCTTCGGCAGTTTTGCCGCCGAATCCGGCGAATTGGCATCGGCTTGAACCCCATCGGCCGAACCTGCTCTATAAACACTGAGTACGCCACTGCAAGGACGCTGATCATGTCCGTTCGTCTATTCCGCTGCTTGCGCCCGGTCCTGCTGATGCTTGCCAGCCTCGTGCTGCTGTCCTGCACGCGCCTGGACTTGGCCTACCGCAACCTCGACGTACTGGTGCCCTGGTCGCTCAGCGACTACCTGGACATGAACCGCCAGCAGAAGAACTGGCTGAACCAGCGCGTCAAGGAAGAACTGTCCTGGCACTGCAAGACCCAGTTGCCCGGCTACCTCGGCTGGCTCGACAACATCCGCCAGATGGTTGCCAGCAACCAGGTCACCGACCAGCAACTGCAGGCGCGCACCGAGGAAGCCCGCGCGGCCGTCAGCCGGGTCGCCGAGCAGATCACCCCATCGGCGGCGCAATTGCTGCGGGGCATGGACGATGAGCAGGTGCGCGAGATGCGCGAAAACTTCGCCAAGGACATCGAGGAGCGCCAGGCCAAGTACGTGAAGACCCCGCTGGCGCAGCAGATCGCCGAGCGTGGCGAACGCATGGAGAAACGCCTGTCGCCCTGGTTCGGCGGCCTCAGCCCGCAACAAAAGGACCGGGTCGCCTCATGGTCGGCGCAACTGGGCGAACAGAACCGCGCCTGGATCGCCAACCGCGCTCATTGGCAGGCTCAGTTCAGCAACCTGATGGACCAGCGCCACAGCGACAACTTCGAACCGCGCCTGGGCGAGCTGCTCAAGGACCGCGAGCGCTTCTGGACCCCGGAATACCGCATCGCCTTCGCCAATACCGAACAGCAGCTGCGCAGCCTGCTGGTAGACCTGATGGCCCAGAGCAGCGAGCAGCAGCGCCAGCAGCTGGATCAGCGGCTGGGCAAGGTGCGCAGGGACTTCAGTGAGTTGAAGTGCCTGAAGAGCTAGAAAGCCGTCATCAGCCTGATTCAGGAGCCTTTGAGGACCTCTTGTCTTGTTGACTAATTGACAAATTGACCATTAAGTCATTTCTTTGTAGCCTTGAGTCATCCCTTCTGATGAGTCCTCTCGGAGGCTTCACATGGTCACTGCTACTGCCCAGGCGATAGAGCCATCCAGAAAAACACTGGAGGCAGATCTGCTCCGCCGCTTCAAGCAACACCTTGCAAAATTGCCGGAAACGGTACTGGCAAAGGCGGCTGCACTTTCCGACGACAAGGCTTTTGTCGAGGTCGCCAAGGTAAAGCGTGAAAAGACCCGTAGCGTGGCGACGCGCAATCAGGAAGCAATGGCACGCATGAAAGCCCGGGCATTTTCCCGAGTGGAAGAGCGCTGTGATCTGCTTGAGAGCAAAGAAGCCTATGAAATATTGGGCATATCCAAGCAGGCATTGAGCCAGAAGGCCCAGACCGGCCAACTTGCCGTCTACACCAACACCGGCAACCGTCGAAAATACTACCCGGCCTTTCAGTTCGAGAAAAACAACGTCAGACCTGTCATTGCCAAACTGATTGCAGAACTCAATATCGACCCGGCGGACGTCGAGGCCATGAATCTATTTGTTCAGCATCTGGTTTCGAAGGTGGATTACTCCAACCCTGGCGAGCCAGACAATGTGCTGCCGCGCTTCGAGCTTTTGGGGGACGAGAACGCCCTTGAGATCATCAAGCGGGACTATCTGAATGCGTTTGAGCAAGGCCAATAAAAGCGGGCCTTCCTGACTCCTGCACAGATATCTATCCATTTTGCGTCGACGCGCAGATCTACGACCGACGCAGTTCCGGTAGCGGTAGGAGCGTGGCTTGCCCGCGAAGGGCCGCAAAGCGGCCCCAAAACCTTCCTGCACAAGCTATGTACGGGCCGATGTTCTGCATTCAGCGCCTGCTTGACCTCAGTACCCCAAATGCTCGGCGTGGCAGGTTTGGGGACCGCTAACGCGGTCCTTCGCGGGCAAGCCACGCTCCTACCAGCCCTGCCTACCGGTGCAGGGAACCATTGTTCGGTCCAAGCATAGGCTTGCATCGAAGAACGCTTCGCAAAGTCATACGGGCGCTAAGCACCAACCTCATCCCGCTCCTTGCGCCGATACGGAAACACATCGATCACCTTCCCCGCGCGGATCTTGTCCTGCAGCCCCTTCCAGTAATCGGCGTCATACAGCTCGCCATGCAACTGGCTGAACAGCCGGCGCTGGCCGAAATCGGCGAAGAGGAACGGCGGGAATTCTTCGGGGAACACATCATGCGGCCCGATGGAATACCACGGTTCACTGGACATCTCTTCCTCGGGGAAGCGCGGCGGCGGGATATGGCGGAAGTTGGCCTCGGTCAGGAAGGTGATCTCGTCATAGTCGTAGAACACCACCCGGCCATGACGGGTGACGCCGAAGTTCTTCAGCAGCATGTCGCCCGGGAAGATGTTCGCCGCCGCCAGTTGCTTGATCGCCAGGCCGTAGTCATCCAGCGCCTCGCGGACCTGGGCGTCGTTGGCGTTTTCCAGGTAGAGGTTGAGCGGGGTCATGCGCCGCTCGGTCCAGCAGTGGCGCACCAGCACGGTATCGCCCTCCAGGGCCACCGTGGACGGCGCGACCTCCAGCAGTTCCGCCAGACAATCCGGCTCGAACTTGCTCACCGGGAAGCGGAAATCGGAGAACTCCTGGGTATCGGCCATGCGCCCGACCCGGTCGACACTCTTCACCAGACGGTATTTCTCGATCACCGTGGCGCGGTCGACGTTCTTCGACGGCGAGAAGCGGTCCTTGATGATCTTGAATACGGTATTGAAGCCCGGCAGGGTGAACACGCTCATGACCATGCCGCGCACGCCCGGGGCCATGATGAAACGGTCATCGGTGCTCGCCAGGTGGTTGATCAGCGCCCGGTAGAACTCGGACTTGCCGTGCTTGTAGAAACCGATCGAGGTGTACAGCTCGGCAATGTGCTTGCCCGGCAGGATGCGCTTGAGGAAGCCGACGAACTCCGCCGGCACCGGCACATCCACCATGAAATAGGAACGGGTGAAGGAGAAGATGATCGACACATCGGCTTCGTCGGTGATCAGCGCGTCGATCTCGATGCCCTGGCCTTCGCGGTGCAGCAGCGGGATCACCAGCGGCCATTGTTCGTCGCGGGTGAAGATGCGTCCGACCAGGTAGGCGCCCTTGTTGCGGTACAGCACCGGGGAAAACAGTTCGACCTGCAATTCCGGGTCCTTGCACACCCAGTCCGGCAGGTGCTCGCGCAGTTGCGCTTCCAGGCGCGCCAGGTCGCCAGGCAGGTCGGCGTAGGGCACGTCGAAGCGGTAGTCCTCGAAAATCTTCGCCAGCAGCGCGGATAGCTGCCCGTCGGGGCGGTAGATGCGGGTCTGCGCTGCCCGCTCATGAGCCCGCAACGACGGCCGGGTGGTGTGGATGAACATGCAGCCGTCGCTGATCAGGTCATGGCTGAACAGGCTGCAGAAGATCGAGTTGTACCAGGTCTCCGACAGCTCATCGTCCAGGCGCGGGTCGATCAGCTTGATATAGGCGCTTTTCACCAGTGGCCACAGCGATACGTCCAGCAGCACCTCGTCCTCGAAGGCCTTGCGCAGGCCCTCGGTGACCTCGGACACCTTCTCTTCATAGAGATTGATCCGCGCCGCCGCGGCGCTCTGGATCTGCTGCCAGAGGGCCTTTTCGAAGCGTTCGCGGGCGCCGTCGGTAATCTGCCGGAAGTGCTCGCGGTAGTTGTCGAAACCCTCGAGGATCATCCGGGCGATATCGGTGGCCGGCCATGGCTGGGGCATATCAGGACCTCTGGCAGAAGGACGAAAGCCTGAGAGTACCCGCAGCCAATTGCGCTGCACAGGGGTACACTCCCTTCCCCGTTCCTGCCCGGAGAATCCCGTGAGTCCCATCGCCCTGTCCCGTCTGCTGATCCTCGCCGCAGTCTGGGGCGCCAGCTTTCTGTTCATGCGCATCATCGCGCCGGTGCTGGGCACGGTGCCGACCGCGTTCTTCCGGGTGACCATCGCCTGCGCCGGCCTGCTGGTGATCCTCGCCCTGATGCGGGTGCGCTGGGATTTCCAGGGCAAGTTCAAGGTGGCCCTGGTGCTGGGGATGATCAACTCGGGGATTCCCGCGACCCTGTACTCGGTGGCCGCCCAGGTGCTGCCGGCTGGCTATTCGGCGATCTTCAACGCCACCACGCCGCTGATGGGCGTGCTGATCGGCGCACTGTTCTTCCATGAGGCGATGACCCTGCCCAAGCTGGCGGGGATCTTCCTCGGCCTTCTCGGCGTGGGGATCCTCAGTGGTGCAGGCCCGGTGGCCTTTGACATGAAGCTGCTGCAAGGCGCCCTCGCCTGCCTCGGCGCGACCACCTGCTACGGTTTTTCCGGCTTTCTCGCCCGGCGCTGGCTGGACCAGCGCGGCGGCCTCGACAGCCGCCTGTCCGCGCTGGGCAGCATGATGGGCGCCAGCCTCCTGCTGACGCCGCTGTTCGCCTGGAGCGTCGCCAGCCAGCCACCGGCCAGCTGGGGTGGCTGGTCGGTATGGCTGTCGCTGCTCGGCCTGGGCCTGCTGTGCACCGCCTTCGCCTACATCCTGTACTTCCGCCTGATCAGCGAGATCGGCCCGGTGAAATCCTCCACCGTGACCTTCCTCATCCCCGCCTTCGGCGTGCTCTGGGGTGCCTGGCTGCTGGACGAACCGCTGTCCACCGCACACCTCTACGGTGGACTGCTGATCGGCCTGGCCCTGTGGCTGGTGCTCAAGCCCGCGCGGGCTGGCGGAACACGAACAGCAACCCGATAACGATCAGGGCCATGCCCAACAGGCTCAGGGCCGCGAGGCGGTTGCCGAAGATCAGGTAGTCCATCACCGCGGTCACCGCCGGCACCAGGTAGAACAGGCTGGTGACATTGACCAGGTTGCCGCGGGCGATCAGGCGGTACAGCAGCAAGGTCGCCAGCACCGAGACCACCAGGCCCATCCACGCCACGGACAGCAGGAACTGCGGGTTCAGGTTCACCTCAAGGGGCTGGAACGGCGCGAACAGCGCGCACAGCAGCAGCCCCGCCAGGTACTGCAGCGGCAGGGTGCCGAGGGGCTCGCGGGTGATGCGCTTCTGCATGATCGAGCCGCCGGTCATGCTCGCCAGCGCCAGCAAGGCGAAGAGCATCCCGGACCAGGACATCCCGCCCAGGCCGATGCCCTGCCAGACCACCAGGATCAGCCCCGTCAGGCCCAGGCACAGGCCGAACAGCCGGCTCCAGGAGCGCCGGCGCTCCATCAGGACCACGGTCAGGATGGGTTGCACGCCCATGACCGTGGCCATGACCCCGGGGGTGACCCTCATGTCCAGCGCCAGCAGATAGAAGATCTGGTAGGCACCGAGCAGGATCGCGCCGGTCAGCAGGGCCTGGCGGATGGCCGCAGGCTCGCGGGGCCAGCGCAGCTTGAGCAATGGGCTCAGGAGCACGAGGGCGCCAAGGGCCAACAGGAAGCGGATCAGCAGGAAGGCGAAGGGTGTCGCCTGGGCCAGCCCCAGTTTCGAAACGATCGCGCCGCTGCTCCAGAGCAGGACGAACAGGCTGGTGGTGGCCGCCGAGGCCACGGAAGTTTTGTGCAGGAAAGACATGGATTTGCCACCTGTATTCGGGCAAGAAAGCCGAACGGACGGACTGCGGGGAGCAGCCGGCCGGATTCAGAAACGTTGGGGATGTGCAGCGGGCTTCAGCCCACTACCACCACGGCCACGACGGTTCCGACAGGTGGATACTGGCTGGTTGCCAACTGCTGGAACCCGCGCACGGCAACCACCGCGTCGGGCGCGGTAGGCAGTACTGGGGTTACAGGGGAAGCTGGCATGAGCGAGTCTTCGGGTGAGATGCAGAGGATCGGGACTATAGGCCTGGCATTTTGATAGTGCAAGCCTCGAGGGCCTCATCGCTGGCAAGCCAGCTCCCACAGGGTTTGTGGGAGCTGGCTTGCCAGCGATGAGGCCCTCGAAGTCGAATCAGAACAACCAGCGGTACAACAAATAAGCCACCACCACGGCCAACACCGGCCGCAACACCCGGTAAGCCTTCGGATTGGCCCGCTTGAAGGTCTTCACCCGGGCACTGATGACATTGCTGAACTTCTTGCTCCAGGCATACGCCTGGTTGATCCCGCCAACCCGCTCGTCATCGGTGTTCTGCGGCGCGGTGGCGCGGCCGAGGAAGGCACTGACCTTGCGGTTGACCTTGGTCATGAACGGGCTGCTCAGCGGACGCTCGACGTCGCAGAACAGGATCACCCGGGTCACGTCGGTCTCGTTCTTGACCCAATGCACGTAGGTCTCGTCGAACATCACGTCCTCACCGTCGCGCCAGGCGTAAGGCTGCCCGTCGACGTAGATCCGGCAGTTGTCCGAGTTCGGCGTGGTCAGGCCCAGGTGATAGCGCAGCGAACCGGCGAACGGATCGCGGTGCGGGTTCAGGTGGCTGCCACCCGGCAGCAGGGCAAACATCGCGCCCTTGACGTTGGGAATGCTGTTGACCAGTTCGACGGTCTTCGGGCACAGCGCCTCGGCCGAGGGCAGGGCCTTGTCGTACCACTTCAGGTAGAAACGCTTCCAGCCCTTCTTGAAGAACGAACCGAAACCGGCGTCGTTGTCCTTCTCGGCGGCGCGGATGTAACCCTCGTCGAACAGGTGCATGGCCTCTTCGCGGATGGTTTCCCAGTTGTTCTTCAGCACGTCCAGCTCAGGGAAGCGCTCGCGGTCCAGGTACGGCTTGGACGGCACGCCGGAGAACAGGTACATCAGCGAGTTGTACGGGGCGAACAGCGCCGAATGGTTGACGAACTGGCGCAGCACCGGCAACCGGGCCTTGCCGCGCAGGTGCACGTACAGGACGCTGCCGAAGAACAGCAGCAGCACGCCTGCCTTGGCGACAAAGGAAAAAGTCATTCAATGCTCCTGGAAATCTCGTTCAGGCCGGGGGCCGGAAATCGTCCATGATAAACCGAACAGGCCCCGACAAGAACAACCGGGGCCTGATAGACAGTGTTGGGGATTTTGTAACAACCGTCGGGAGGGTGCATTGTCCCGGGTCAAGCTGTGAACTCACCGGCCTCATCGCTGGCAAGCCAGCTCCCACAGGGATCGCGTGCACCGCTGAACCTGTGGGAGCTGGCTTGCCAGCGATGAGGCCATCAGCCACAACACAAAGGCTTGTGCTTACTGCTGGTTCTCCTGCTCGGTGAACAGGTCACTGAACAGCATGCTCGACAGATACCGCTCACCCGAGTCCGGCAGGATCACCACGATCGTCTTGCCCTGCATCTCCGGCTTCTCTGCCAGGCGCACGGCCGCCGCCATGGCCGCACCGCAGGAAATCCCGCAGAGAATCCCCTCTTCCTGCATCAGGCGCAGGGCCATGGCCTTGGCCTCGTCGTCGCTGACCAGCTCGACCTGGTCGACGATCGACAGGTCGAGGTTCTTCGGCACGAAACCGGCGCCGATGCCCTGGATCTTGTGCGGGCTCGGCTTGATCTCTTCACCGGCCAGCGCCTGGGTGATCACCGGCGAGGTGATCGGCTCCACGGCCACGGACAGGATCGCCTTGCCCGCAGTGTTCTTGATGTAACGCGAAACACCGGTGATGGTGCCGCCGGTACCGACGCCAGCCACCAGCACATCCACCGCACCATCGGTGTCGTTCCAGATCTCCGGGCCGGTGGTCTTCTCGTGGATCGCCGGGTTGGCCGGGTTGTCGAACTGCGCCGGCATGAAGTACTTCTCCGGATCGCTGGCGAGAATCTCCTTGGCCTTCTCGATCGCGCCCTTCATGCCCTTGGCCGGCTCGGTCAGAACCAGTTCCGCGCCCAGCGCCTTGAGCACCTTGCGCCGCTCGATGCTCATCGACGACGGCATGGTCAGCACCAGCTTGTAGCCACGGGCCGCAGCGACGAAGGCCAGGCCGATACCGGTGTTGCCCGAGGTCGGCTCGACCAGGGTCATGCCCGGCTTGAGCTTGCCGCTGCTTTCGGCGTCCCAGACCATGTTCGCGCCGATCCGGCATTTGACCGAATACCCGGGGTTGCGCCCTTCGATCTTGGCCAGGATGGTTACCCCGCGCGGGGCGATGCGGTTGATCTGCACCAGCGGCGTATTGCCGATGGAATGGGCGTTGTCAGCGAAGATACGGCTCATGGCAGGGGGTCCTTTTGGCACCGAGCGAAAAGCTCAAGGGTAAGCCTGCCATGGGGGTGCGTCTACCCCGGTAGAACTCCGTGCAACTGACTGCGGTCAACCTTTCATCCGGGATCTGGAGCATCCGATGAAACGTCGCTATCGCTGGCCACTGGCAGGCCTGGCCGGCCTTCTCCTGCTGCTGCTCGCCCTGCACCTGTCACTGCCCTGGCTGGTGCGCGACTACCTCAACGGCAAGCTCGCCGACATGGGCGACTATCGCGGCCAGATCGCCGACGTTGACCTGGCCTGGTGGCGCGGCGCCTACAAGATCAACGGCCTGACCATCGTCAAGACCAGCGGCAAGGTGCCAGTGCCGCTGCTCGACGCGCCGGTGATCGACCTGTCGGTGAGCTGGCATTCGCTGTGGTACGACCATGCCGTGGTCGGCGAGGTGACTTTCCTGCGCCCCGAACTGAACTTCGTCGACGGCGGCAACCAGCAGGCCTCGCAGACCGGCCAGGGCACCAACTGGCGGCAACAGTTGGAGAAACTGCTGCCCATCACCCTCAACGAAGTGCTGATCCAGGACGGCACCCTGACCTTCCGCAACTTCAACTCCAAGCCGCCGGTGGACCTCAAGGCCAGGCAGCTCAACGCCAGCATCCACAACCTGACCAACGTGGTGGACAAGGAAGGCCGGCGCGACGCCAGCTTCGACGGCAAGGCCCTGCTCTTCGGCGATGCCCCGGTGGAAAGCAATGCCACCTTCGACCCGCTGAGCAACTTCGAGGACTTCCAGTTCCGCCTGCGCGCCACCGATATCCAGTTGCGCCGCCTCAACGACTTCGCCAGCGCCTATGGCAAGTTCGACTTCAAGGCCGGCCATGGCGACGTGGTGATCGAGGCCCAGGCCGAGAAAGGCCGGCTGACCGGCTATATCAAGCCGCTGCTGCGCGATGTCGAAGTGTTCGACTGGCAGCAGGACGTGGAGAACAAGGACAAGAACATCTTCCGCTCGGTCTGGGAGGCGCTGGTCGGCGCCACCGAGACGGTGCTGAAGAACCAGCCGAAAAACCAGTTCGCGACCAGGGTCGAGCTGTCCGGCAGCGTGCACCAGAGCGACGTCAGTACCTTCGAGGCCGTCCTGCAGATCCTGCGCAACGGCTTTATCCAGGCGTTCAACGCACGGTACGAGCGTTCGCCGCCCAAGTCTGACTGAGTCACCGAGTGACGGCCCATTCAGAGACTGAATGGGCCGTCTGCGTTCCCACTCCCGTAGGAGCGCGGGTATAGTCGCGTATGACATTTTTCTGCCGGATGGGTCATTGCCCGGCATCCGTATTCATGAGGATGGACAGATGAAGTTCGAAGGCACCAGCGCATACGTCGCCACAGACGACCTGAAACTGGCGGTCAACGCGGCGATCACCCTGGAGCGGCCACTGCTGGTCAAGGGCGAGCCAGGCACCGGCAAGACCATGCTCGCCGAGCAACTGGCGGCCTCCTTCGGCGCAAAACTGATCACCTGGCACATCAAGTCCACCACCAAGGCCCACCAGGGCCTCTACGAATACGATGCGGTCAGCCGCCTGCGCGACTCGCAACTGGGCGTGGACAAGGTCCACGACGTGCGCAACTACCTGAAGAAGGGCAAGTTGTGGGAGGCCTTCGAGGCCGAGGAGCGGGTGATCCTGCTGATCGACGAGATCGACAAGGCCGATATCGAGTTCCCCAACGACCTGCTGCAGGAACTCGACAAGATGGAGTTCTACGTCTACGAGACCGACGAGACCATCAAGGCCAAACAGCGCCCGATCATCATCATTACCTCGAACAACGAGAAAGAGCTGCCGGACGCGTTCCTGCGCCGCTGCTTCTTCCACTACATCGCCTTCCCCGACCGCGACACCCTGCAGAAGATCGTCGACGTGCACTACCCGAACATCAAGAAGGACCTGGTCAGCGAAGCGCTGGACGTGTTCTTCGACGTGCGCAAGGTCCCGGGCCTGAAGAAAAAGCCGTCCACCTCCGAACTGGTCGACTGGCTCAAGCTGCTGATGGCCGACAACATCGGCGAGGCGGTGCTGCGCGAGCGTGATCCGACCAAGGCCATCCCGCCGCTGGCCGGCGCGCTGGTGAAGAACGAACAGGACGTGCAACTGCTCGAGCGCCTGGCCTTCATGAGCCGCCGCGGCAACCGCTGAGGCCACGGGGGCGATCGCCATGCTGCTCAATCTGTTCAATGAAATGCGCGCGGCCAAGGTGCCGGTGTCGGTGCGTGAACTGCTCGACCTGATCAATGCCTTGCAGAAGCGCGTCACCTTCGCCGACATGGACGAGTTCTACTACCTGTCGCGGGCGATCCTGGTCAAGGACGAACGGCATTTCGACAAGTTCGACCGGGCCTTCTCCGCCTACTTCAAGGGCCTGGAGAACCTCGATCAGCATCTGGAAGCGCTGATTCCGGAAGACTGGCTGCGCAAGGAGTTCGAGCGCCAGCTGACCGATGAGGAGCGCGCGCAGATCCAGTCCCTGGGCGGGCTGGACAAGCTGATCGAGGAATTCAAGAAGCGCCTGGAAGAACAGAAAGGCCGCCACGCCGGCGGCAACAAATGGATCGGCACCGGCGGTACCAGCCCGTTCGGCTCGGGCGGTTTCAACCCTGAGGGCATTCGCGTCGGCGATGCCGGCAAGCGCCAGGGCAAGGCGGTCAAGGTCTGGGACCAGCGCGAGTACAAGAACCTTGACGACCAGGTCGAACTGGGCACCCGCAACATCAAGCTGGCCCTGCGCCGGCTGCGCAAGTTCGCCCGCCAGGGCGCGGCGGACGAGCTGGATATCGACGGCACCATCGACCACACCGCCCGCGATGCCGGCCTGCTCAACATCCAGATGCGCCCGGAACGGCGCAACAGCGTGAAGCTGTTGCTGCTGTTCGATATCGGCGGCTCGATGGATGCCCACGTGAAGATCTGCGAGGAGCTGTTCTCGGCATGCAAGACCGAGTTCAAGCACCTGGAGTACTACTACTTCCACAACTTCGTGTACGAGTCGGTGTGGAAGAACAACCTGCGCCGCACCTCGGAGCGCACCTCGACGATGGACCTGCTGCACAAGTACGGCGCCGACTACAAGGTGGTGTTCGTCGGCGATGCGGCCATGGCGCCCTACGAGATCACCCAGCCGGGAGGCAGCGTCGAGCACTGGAACGAAGAGGCGGGGTATGTGTGGATGCAACGCTTCATGGAGAAATTCAAGAAGCTTATCTGGATCAACCCGTATCCGAAGGACACCTGGAACTACACGTCATCGACCAATATCGTCCGCGAGCTGATCGAGGACCGGATGTACCCGCTGACCTTGCGGGGGTTGGAGGAAGGGATGAGGTTCCTCTCCAAGTAGGAGGGTATTCTTGAGGGCCTCATCGCTGGCAAGCCAGCTCCCACAGGGATCGCTGAACCTGTGGGAGCTGGCTTGCCAGCGATGAGGCCCTATCAGCCAGCAAACCTCTTGAGCCATGCCTGCATTTCAGCCCAGGCCAATTCCTGCACCACCGCCCTGAACCTCACCCGCTCCCCGGGCAAGCACTGCGCCAGCCGCGCCAGCGCCAACGGCGTCAACGCCCCCAGCCGCGGATACCCGCCAATCGTCTGCCGGTCATTGAGCAACACGATCGGCTGCCCGTCGGGCGGCACCTGCACCGCGCCCAGTGGAATGCCCTCGGAGATCATCGGCCGGCCCTGATAACGCAACGCCGGCCCAAGCAACCGAATGCCCATTCGATCCCCACGACTGTCCAGCTCCCAGGGATTGTTGAACGCATCGAACAGACCCTGCCCGCTGAACTCGCCCAACTGAGCGCCCATCACCAGATCCAGGCACGGCTCGCCATCCAGTCGCGGACGCAGCACCTCAGGCACTTCCCCACGCCCCGCCGAAGCTCCGGCAAAGCGCAATTCATCACCCTTTACCAGCGCCCGCCCTGCCCCATCCGGCCCGCCCAGCTCCTCGCGAACCACGGTGGCAGCACTGCCCAGCACCCGGGGGGCCTCGAAACCACCCGGCGCCGCCAGATAGGCCCGCGCACCGAGTAATGGCTGGCTGAATTGCAGGCGCTGGCCCTTGCGCAGGACGAAACTGCGCCACGGTTTCAACGGCTCGCCATCGACCCGCACATCCAGATCAGCCCCCGCGAGCGCCAGGCAGCAATCCGCTTCAGCCACCACGGCAAACCCGCCCAGGGTGATTTCCACCACCGCGGCCTGCGCCGGATTATTCAGCAGCCAGTTGGCCCAGCGCGCCGACACCCAGTCCAGCGCACCGCCCTGGGTAACGCCGAGATGGCGCACACCGAAACGCCCCTGGTCCTGTAGCTGGCACAACGGCGTGCTGGCCTCGATCCGCAGACGGCTCATGGCTGTTCCTCCAGCGGCGAGTCGTCACCACCCAGCTTGATGAATTCATCCCGCTCAATGGCCACGAAGCGCACCCGGTCACCCGGTTGCAGCAGGCTGTAGCCATCGCGCTCGCGATCGAACAGCGGCGCCGGGGTACGCCCGATCAGGTTCCAGCCGCCCGGCGACAAGGCCGGATAGGCCGCCGTCTGCCGCTCGGCAATCCCCACGCTGCCCGCCGCCACGCGCTTGCGCGGTGTGGCCAGGCGCGGAGAGGCGAGGGATTCCTCGACCAGGCCCATGAAGGCAAAACCCGGCGCGAAACCCAGGGCGAAGACCTGATACTCGCGCCCGGTATGACGCCGGACGATCTCGCTTTCCGTAACCCCGCAGCGCGCCGCCAGGACCTTGAGTTCCGGGCCGACGCTGGCGTCGTACCACGCCGGGATCTCCATCAGGCGCCCCGCCCCGCCGCTGTCCGGCTGCAGATCGCGCAGCGCTTCGCCGATCAGGCTGCGGGCCTCGGCAGGCGAGCAGTCGAACTGGATCATCAGCGTGGTATAGGACGGCACCAGCTCCACCAGCCGCTCGCCGAACACCGCGCGTACCCGCTGGCTGGCAGCAAGCATCCACGGCATATGGGCTTCGTCGATGGCGTCGAACAGACGCAGCATCAGGCAGTCGATGGCGACCGCTTCGATCCTTGGCTTCATGGGGTTTTCAGGGCATCCAGGGCCTGACGGATCTGGCGCACGGCGGCCAGGGAGCTGGCGTTGTCGCCATGCACGCAGAGGGTCTGGGCCTGCAGGGTCACGGCGCTGCCGTCATTGGCGGTCAGCGCTTCGCCACGGGCCAGGCGCAGGGCCTGTTCGACGATCAACGCCGGGTCGTGATGCACCGCTCCCGGCAGGCGTCGGGAGACCAGATGGCCGGCAGAATCATAGGCACGGTCGGCAAACGCTTCGAACCACAGCGGCACACCGATTTCAGCGCCCAACGCCCGAGCCGCACTGTCGTCGGCGGTTGCCATCAACATCAGTGGCAGTTGCGGATCATAGGCCGCCACGGCCTCGAGCATGGCGCGCAGCTTGCCGTGGTCGGCCATCATGTCGTTGTACAGCGCACCATGGGGTTTGACGTAGGCGACGCGGGTGCCCTGGGTCCGGCAGATACCGTCCAGCGCACCGATCTGGTAATGCAGCAGGTCGCGGATTTCCTCGTGGCTGCAGGCCATGGAGCGGCGGCCGAAACCGGCCAGGTCCTGATAGGCAGGATGGGCGCCGATATTCACCTGGTGCTTCACCGCCAGGGCCACGGTCTGGCGCATGATCCCGGGGTCGCCGGCATGGAACCCGCAGGCGATATTGGCGCAATCGACGAAAGGCATGACCTCGGCATCCAGACCCATGGTCCAGTTGCCGAAGCTTTCGCCCATATCGCAGTTCAGTAGCAGACGGCTCACGGCGGGCTCCCGTCAGATGTTGAAGTTAGCGCCAGCTCGGCTGCACGGCCTTGCGCCGGCCACCCATGATCACCCAGCCGATCAGCAGGAGGACGCTTTCCACCACCAGGGCGAAGAGCAGCGCACAGCTCAGCCCCCAGGTCGCGGCCTCGGGGGTGAGCAGAATCTGGTAGCTGTAGCCCTTGAACGTCTCTTCGCGGATCGCCGGGTCCGGCTGGGTCAGCACATGCAGGGTGCGACCGAACCAGCCGCCTTGCAGCGCCTGCCATTCGCTTTCGAGCATGCGGTTGCGGCTGACCAGGCTGTCGATGCTCTCGGCATCGCTCTGGAACACCGGGTCTTCACTGGCGCGGTAATGCCGCACCAGGGCCTGGAGGTCGCCATTGAAGAAGCGCTGGGCAGTCTGCTGGAAGCCCTTCAGGCCTTCGCGGGACTCCAGCAGATGGGCTTGCACCCGCTGGCTGTAGTCATTGATCAGGCCGGGCACCTGGACGCCCAGCAACAGACCACAGGTGAACAACATCAACCGCAGGTAGCTTCTGAGCATCGGCTCGTCCTTAGCTGGTCTGGCCCTTGGCGATGCATTCGCCTTTGCGCCACAGGCCCCACTGGCCAGGCTCGTAGCGGTTCCAGGTTTCGTTTTCGGTCAGCGCTTCGGTGGTGATGACCGTGACCACGTCGTTGGGCGTGGTTTCGGCATGGAAGTCGACGATCATGTCCACATCCTTGAGCCGCGCCGGGCCGAACGGTGCCCGCCGGGTGATCTGCACCAGCTTGGTCGAACAGAAGCAGAACAACCAGTCGCCGTCGCTGAGCAGGCAGTTGAACACGCCCTTGCCGCGGTATTCGGCGCAGGCCTGTTCCAGCACCGGCAACAATTCTTCCACTTCCACAGGTTCCGGGAAGGCTTCGCGGATGCGGTTGAGCAAATCGCAGAAGGCCGCTTCGCTGTCGGTGTCGCCAATCGGCCGGTAGAAGCTGGTCAGGCCGTTGAAGTCGGCGAGCTGGCCGTTGTGCGCGAAGCACCAGTTGCGCCCCCACAGCTCGCGGACGAACGGGTGGGTGTTGGACAGGCAGACCTTGCCGACGTTGGCCTGGCGGATATGCCCGATCACCACTTCGCTCTTGATCGGGTAGCGCTGCACCAGGTTGGCGACTTCCGACTCGCAGCTCGCTGCCGGGTCCTGGAACACCCGCAGGCCACGGCCTTCGTAGAAACCGATGCCCCAGCCATCGCGGTGCGGGCCGGTCCGCCCGCCGCGCTGCATCAGGCCGGTGAAGCTGAAGACGATGTCGGTGGGGATATTGGCACTCATGCCGAGGAGTTCACACATGCTCGGTCGCTCCGGTTACAGACGCGGTTCGAGACGCTGGCGCGGGCCACCCTGCGGCGGCTCGGGCGGCTCGTTGCGATAGCGGTCACGGCTGTCCACAGGCTCGGCCAGGACTTCCTCGGCCTCGCGCTTCTTCGCCGCTTCGGCCCGCTCGCGACGCGCCCGGGCCCGGGACTCCAGGGGCAGGCGGATGGCGACGAAGATCAGGTACAGGGCAAAGGCGATCATGCCGTACATGGCCAGGTCCGCCGCGGCACGCCAGACGTTGTTGCCGACCTTGAAGGCCAGGTCCAGGGCGCTGATGGCGATGGCCGGGGCGAAGATGTCCTTGGCCGGGTCGACGATGGTCGGGGTGAACAGCAGCACGGCGACCAGCACCCGCAGCGGCTCGCGCAGCCAGCGCCACATCCAGCTGGTCATGCGCAAGCTCACCCACAGGCAACCCAGGGCGGCCAGGGCATACAGGCCCCAGGCGAGCAGATAGTCGTTTTCGGTCATGGCGTCCGTGGAAGGTAGGCAAACAGGCGCTTATGATAACGATTTTTCCGCGCGCAGGCGCCCCCCAGCCAAGGAACCGCATATGTCCTCTTCCGCCCCAGTCCTTTCCGCCCCCCTCGCCCGCCGGGACGAAGGCGCGGATCCCTATGCCTGGCTGCAGGAACGCGACGCCCCCGAGGTGATGGCCTACCTCGAAGCCGAGAACGCTTTCCAGGAGGCGCAACTGGCCGACCAGGCCGCATTGCGCGAAACGCTGTTCGAGGAAATCAAGGGCCGCATCCTCGAAACCGACCTGTCCCTGCCCTCGCCCTGGGGCCCGTATCTCTACTACACCCGCACCACGGCCGGCGACGAATACCCAAGGCATTACCGCTGCCCGCGTCCGGCCGACGACTCCAATACCGTCGACCAGGACCGCGAGGAACTGCTGCTCGACCCGAACGAACTGGCGGCAGGCGGCTTCCTCAGCCTCGGCGCCTTCAACATCAGCCCGGACCACCAGCGCCTGGCCTACAGCCTGGATACCAGCGGCGACGAGATCTACACCCTGTACGTCAAGGAACTGGCCAGCGGCGCGATCAGCGAGCTGCCGTTCGACGACTGCGACGGCAGCATGACCTGGGCCAACGACAGCCAGACCCTGTTCTTCACCGAACTGGACGATACCCACCGGCCGTTCCGCCTGTTCCGCCACCGTCTGGGCACGGACCAGGCCGAGCAGGTCTTCGAGGAAGCCGACGGGCGTTTCTTCCTGCACTGCTACCGTTCCAGCTCCGAGCGCCAGCTGGTCCTGCTGCTCAACAGCAAGACCACCAGCGAAGCCTGGGCGCTTGATGCCGACACCCCGGAAGGCGCGTTCGCCTGCCTGGCGCCACGGGTCGAAGGCCATGAATACGACGCCGACCACGGCAAGCTCGACGGCGAATGGCGCTGGTTCGTGCGCAGCAACCAGGACGGCATCAACTTCGCCCTGTACCACGCCCCCGGCGACCGCGTGCCGACCCGCGACCTGTGGCAGGTGCTGGTGCCGCACAGCGACACGGTGATGATCGAAGGCCTGACCCTGAATGCCGCCGCCCTGACCCTGAGCCTGCGCGAAGGCGGCCTGCCGATCATCGAAGTGCGCCCGGCGGGCCTGCCGGCCTACCGCGTGCAACTGCCGGACGCCGCCTACAGCCTGTACGTGCAGGACAGCCTGGAATTTGCCAGCGCGCGCATCCGCCTGCGCTACGAGGCGTTGAACCGCCCGGCCCAGGTGCGCCAGCTGGACCTGGCCGATGGCGCCCAGGTGGTGCTCAAGCAGACCCCGGTGCTCGGCGAGTTCGATGCCGACGCCTATGTCAGCCAGCGCCTCTGGGCCCGTGCTGGCGACGGCACCCTGGTGCCGATCAGCCTGGTCCAGCGCCGCGCCGATGTCGGCAAGCCGGTACCGCTGTACCTCTACGGCTATGGCGCCTACGGCGAAAGCCTCGACCCGTGGTTCTCCCACGCACGCCTGAGCCTGCTCAATCGCGGCGTGGCCTTCGCCATCGCCCATGTACGCGGCGGCGGCGAGCTGGGCGAAGCCTGGTACCGCGCCGGCAAGCAGGAGCACAAGCACAACACCTTCAGCGACTTCATTGCCTGCGCCGAGCACCTGATCGCCTCCGGCATCACCCGCGCCGAGCAACTGGCGATCAGCGGCGGCAGCGCCGGCGGCCTGCTGATCGGCGCAGTGCTCAACCAGCGGCCCGAGCTGTTCAAGGTGGCGATTGCCGAAGTGCCGTTCGTCGATGTGCTCAACACCATGCTCGATCCGGAGCTGCCGCTGACAGTCACCGAGTACGACGAGTGGGGCAACCCGGAGGAGCCTGAGGTCTACGAGCGGATCAAGGCCTACGCGCCTTATGAAAACCTCAGCGCCCAGGCCTATCCGTCAATGCTGGTGATCGCCGGCTACAACGACAGCCGCGTGCAGTACTGGGAAGCGGCCAAGTGGGTGGCGAAGCTGCGGGTGACCAGGACCGACACTCATCCACTGCTGCTGAAGACTGAACTGGGCGCTGGCCATGGCGGCATGAGCGGGCGCTACCAGGGCCTGCGCGATGTGGCACTGGAATACGCCTTCGTCCTGAATGAGCTGGATGTGGTGTAAATCTCGTTTTTCGTTGTCTGAGCTTGCGCCGCGACCCGAGTCGCGGTGCGATCTCCCTCGAACCGACAACAAAGACAATATCCGATGCAAGAACCCAGCTTCCTCAACAATGAAATCCGCGACCTGCTGATGGACTGCGGCCTGTTCGACCAGCTCCAGCCCGGCGACTTCGCCGCCGCTGCCGGCTACTTCGCCCTGAGCAGCATGGCCGCTGGCGAAGTGATCTTCCGCGAAGGCGATGCCGGGACCTTCATGGGCATCATCGTTGCCGGCCAGGTGGCGGTGCGCAAGACCGATGCCGAGGGCCACGAAGTGGATATCGCCGTGCTGCGCAAGGGCCGTGCCTTCGGCGAGATGGCCGTGCTCGACGGCGAGCGCCGCTCGGCATCCTGCGTCGCCGCCAGCGACTGCCAGTTGCTCAGCCTGGGCAAGGACGCGCTGGAGAAGATGCTCAACGACGCCCCGAAGATCGCCGCCAAGGTCATCCGGGCCCTGGCGGTGGCGCTGTCGAAACGCTTGCGCATGGCCGACGGGCAACTGCTGGCGCAGCAGGTTTAATTCTTCGGCTTGTCCTTGTCCGGCGGCGGGGTCAGCCCCGGCAGCGGCTGGTCCCTGGGCGGCGCAGGCAGCGGCATGGGCGGCAGCAGGGGGGCACCCGGCTTGCCGTCCGCCCGTTGCGGCGGTGGATTGATTTGCGGATAGGGTGTGGGCGTCGCGGTACCTGGCGCCCCGGGCACCGGCGCGATAACCCGTGGTTGCAGGTCATCGGCCTGCGCCGTGGCCAGGCTGGCAACGCAATACAGCAGGATGCTCGTCAGACGCATGTAAGGCTCCTGGTCGAGGTCATGTCCTACAGACTACTCCGCCATGTAGCGGATTGCCTGCCCAGGACGCAGGACTGGCGCTAAACTGACGGCGAAACCGTGCCAAGCCTGATTAGGTATAAAAATGACTGACGCCTCCTCCGCCGCCGCCACTGCGCGGCTCGACCGCATCCTCGCCGACGCCAAGCGCGACGACGAACGTGGCTATCGCCAGAAAGCCCTGCGCATGTACCCGCACGTCTGCGGCCGCTGCGCCCGGGAGTTTTCCGGCAAGCGCCTGAGCGAACTGACCGTGCACCACCGCGACCACAACCACGACAACAACCCCCAGGACGGTTCCAACTGGGAGCTGCTGTGCCTGTACTGCCACGACAACGAGCACTCGCGCTACACCGACCAGCAGTACTTCAGCGAAGGCTCGCTGAGCACGCCGTCCATCGCCAAGGCCACCCACAACCCCTTCGCCGCCCTCGCCGGGATGCTGAAGAAGGATTGAGGTCGCCCGCCCGTGTCGCCGAGCCCGTATAATCGCGTCTTTTTTGCGAAGGGCCCGGCACGTGGCGAACAAAAGGTACAGCTGCATCGGCCTGTACAACCCCAAATCCCCTGAAAACGTCGGCTCGGTGATGCGCGCCGCCGGCTGCTATGGCGTCAACTCGGTGTTCTACACCGGCAAGCGCTACGAGCGCGCCCGCGACTTCGTCACCGACACCAAGCGGGTGCACTACGACATCCCGCTGATCGGCATCGACGATTTGCAGAAGATCATTCCCCTGGGCTGCACCCCTGTCGCCGTGGAACTGGTGGACGGCGCCCGCCCGCTGCCGGAGTACACCCACCCGGACCGTGCCATCTACATCTTCGGCCCCGAGGACGGCAGCCTCGACGACGACGTGCGCGCCTGGTGCGAAGAAACCATCTACATCCCGACCAATGGCTGCATGAACCTCGCGGCCACGGTCAACGTGGTGCTTTACGACCGCATGGCCAAGGGGCTGAACACCCGTTCCGGGCCGCGCTTCAAGTAAGCGATGGAACGCCGGCCGCGGGCTGGCGGTCTGTTGGCTATCACATCACTCAAGAGGAGAAGCGCTTATGCGCCAGAAGCCAGAGATTCCGGCAACGCCCTTTCAGAGCAATCCGGAACACAATGTCCAGGGCTGGGAACGCGCCGGTTCGGTGTTCACCGGGGTGGTGATGGTGGGCAAGGGCCTGCGTCGCGGCGGGTTGTTCGGGCTGGTCCAGATGGCCATCGGCGGCGCCGTGCTGGCCCGCGGGGTGACCGGGCATTGTTCGGCCAAGAGCCTGCTGGAGAAGGGGCGTCAGGATCTGGACGGGATCCGCGCACGGATCGAGCGTACCGGGAGTGAGCTGAAGTCGTTGAAGGATGCCGCGGAGGCAGCGACCAAGAGTGCCACGGTGACCGGGAATGATTCGCTGGTCAGTCCCAAGCCCTGAGAGTTGCTGTGTTCTCCAGGGCCTCATCGCTGGCAAGCCAGCTCCCACAGGTTTCAGCGGTGTACGCGATACCTGTGGGAGCTGGCTTGCCAGCGATAGGGCCCTGACGGTCGATCACTGAAGCAGCGGACTACGCAAAACCTCGGACTCCCGCCCGATCACACTGTCCGCCAACTGCACGAACTCCGCCGTACTGACACTGTTCATCCGCATCAACGCCCGCACCAGATCATCCAGCGACTGCTTGTTATGGGTATGAATGCGGATCTCCCGGTCCAGCGCCTGCAACAGCAACACCGCACGGGCGATGGTCGCGCTGCTGACCTGATCGCCGCGCAGGCTGGTCACCGCCTTGCCTTCCTTATTCAAACGCGCCTGCAAGGCCTGGTAGCGATCATCACTGAGGCCCCCGGCCCGGCGCAGCAGCTCGGTCGCGTAGTACTCCGCCAGCCCCTCGGTAATCCAGTCACTGCCCTCGCGATCGTTGACCTGGGCAAACACCCGCACCAGTTCGCGCAACAACGGACTGCTGCCGTTCTCGCTGACCAGCGGGCTGGCACTGTTGAGGTAGATCGAGTTGTTCGCCGCCCACGCGCCACGCCACAGGTGCTCACGGGCGCCCACCAGCAGCAGCTTCGGCGGGTTGCGCGGGAACACCGCCTGGTACTGCGGCCAGACGAAGGTCAGCAGCGTGAGTACGTCCATGCGCCGTTGCCCCTGCCCTACCGGTCCGGCCACGCTGACCTCGGTCTCGCCTAGCCGGGCACGCCGGGCCCCGACTGTCCCGGCCAGCATCCAGCCCGTGGGCCGGTCGAACAGGCGCGAGACGTTATCGATACGGAAACGCTGCTTGCCGATCCGCGGCCAGGCGGTCTCGATACTGCCCCAGCCGCTGGGCAGGTCGACCATCAGACGGGCAACCAGTTCGGTGCCGTCCTGCTGGTCCAGGCGTGCCGGCGGCACCAGGTCATCACCACGGAACAGCGCCCAGTTCGCTGCAATACGGCTGTCGTAGCTGCCATTCTTCAGCTTGTGGTTGAGGCGCACCTTGTAGCTCAGGCTGGCCTTGCCCGGCGCCGGCTGCCAGACCCCACGCTGGCTGTCCACCGCCTGCTGCCACGGGCCATCGGCCTTGAAGTCGCTGTACAGACCTTCCTTGCCCAGATCGAAATCCAGGCTGCGCACCTGGGCACCATCGGCCAGGGTCACGCGCACTTCGGCCTGGCCGCTCTGCGGCAACAGGCGCACGTGGTAATCCAGATCGACTTTTTTCGCCCAGGCAGCATTGCTTGCCAACAGCAACACAGCCCATGCCAGAGGGTGACGCACCAGCATTGCCCGACTCCTTGCACGAACGCGGAACGCGCCAGATCAGCTGGCGCGGAATATCAGATAGTCTTCCCAATCATCTTCGGCGACGCTGTTCTCGCTGAGCATCCGCCCGGATTGCGAGATGCGCCGCTTGTGCACCTGCTCGCGGTCACCGCACACCAGATGGTGCCAGTCCGGCAGGTCCTTGCCTTCGCTGACCAGGCGGTAACCGCAGGTCGGCGGCAGCCATTTGAACTGGTCGGCCTTGCCCGGGGTGAGCTGGATGCAGTCCGGCACGTGCTCGAAACGGTTCGGGTAGTCGCTGCACTGGCAAGTCTTGAGGTCCAGCAATTTGCAGGCGATCCGCGTGTAGTAGACGCTGTTGTCGTCTTCGTCTTCGAGCTTTTGCAGGCAGCACAGACCGCAGCCATCGCACAGCGACTCCCATTCGACGGAATCGAGCTGATCGAGGGTCTTGCGGGTCCAGAACGGCGCGGAGCTTGCCAGCATGTTGCGGTGATCCTGTATCAAAATTCTTCGGCCCTGTCGGGCGGCGCCAGTCTAGGACGTGCGCTGCGGCTTTTCCAGACCGCTTGTCAGGGCCGGGGTGACAGTTGTAGTTTTGCAAATCATTTCAATTCTCGTCCCCTGTCCAGGAACCCGCCATGAGCGCCAATCCTCGTATCGCTGACTACGCCATCCATGAACAGTTCATCCAGCGCTGGTCGCCGCGTGCCTTTACCGGCGAGGCGATTTCCGAAGAAACCCTGCTGAGCTTCCTCGAAGCCGCACGCTGGGCGCCGTCGGCCTACAACTCGCAGCCTTGGCGTTTCCTCTACGCTCGCCGCGACACGCCGAGCTGGGAGCGTTACCTGGGCCTGCTCAACGAATTCAATCGCAGCTGGGCGCAGCATGCCTCGGCGCTGGTGATCGTGATCTCCAAGACCACCTTCACCGCCCCGGGCGCCAGTGAAGAAACCCCGGCCCTGTGGCACACCTTCGACACCGGCTCGGCCTGGGGCCACCTGGCGCTGCAGGCCAGCATCAGCGGCTGGCACACCCACGGCATGGCCGGTTTCGATCAGGAACTGACCCGCAAGGAGTTGAAGATTCCCGAAGGCTACGACCTGCACGCGGTAGTGGCGATCGGCAAGCTGGGTGACAAGGCGACCCTGGCTGAATACCTGCAGGCCCGTGAAGTGCCGAGCCCGCGCCGGCCGCTGAACGAGCTGGCGGCCGAGGGTGATTTCACCCTGTAAGCCTCAAGGGCCTCATCGCTGGCAAGCCAGCTCCCACAAGGACCGCGTGCACCCTGTGGGAGCTGGCTTGCCAGCGATAGCGGTCTCAATAGCCCCGCGAAAAATCGACCTCTCCGCGCAATTCATCGCCCCGCCGATAAGCCCCCAGATTCCCCACGAACAACCGCACCATCGCCGTCGGCGAAGTCGGCGCCGAACTGTGCCCGGTCAACAGCAACCCCAGCGCCGTCCAGAACGGATGATTCCTCGGCAACGGCTCCTGCCGGCACACATCGATCACCGCCCCGGCCAGATGACCCTTGGTCAGCGCCGCCACCAGGTCGCCATCGACCACCGCCACGCCACGCCCGGCATTGATGAACAGCGCATCCGGATTGAAACGCTCGAACAGCGCCGCGTCGTAGATATCCCGGGTCGCCGGGGTATCCGGCAGCAGGTTGATCACGTAATCCACCTGCCCCACCAGCCGGCCAACTTCGTCCAGCCCGGCCACTTCGACGAAGGGCTCCAGCTCGCGGGGTGAACTGGCGACGCCGTACAGCGTGCAGCCGAACGGTACGAGGAAACGCGCAACCTCGCAGCCGATATCACCGGTGCCGACGATCAGCACCCGGCGCCCTTCAAGGCTGCGGCCAGGCCGGCCGTCCCACTTGCGCTCGACCTGGCTCATCAGGCGGGTCAGCACCTCGCGCTCGTGGCCGAGCATATAGGTCAGCACATACTCGGCCATCACCTGACCGAAGATACCCACGGCCCGGGTCAACCGGTATTCGCGGGGCAGCCCTTCGGCCAGCAGCGGAGTAATCCCGGCCCAGGTCGACTGCACCCAGTCCGGGCGGTGGCCCTGGCGCAGCAGGGTTGCCAGCAGGTCCGGCTGGCCCAGCCACACCGGGCATTGCGCAGCCAGCTCCGACAGTTCGGCGGAATCACCACTGGTCAGCACTTCGAGTTCGGGCAATGCCTCGCGCAGCAGGCGGGCATAGAGGGCGTGATCCTGTTCGGCGATCAGAACGCGCATATCGATTACAACCTTGCAGAACGGCGGGAGGGCCGGTCAGGACCGGCCCTGCGGAGACGGGATCAGACCGGATCGTTGCGGCGCAGCAATTCTTCCGGCAGGTGCTCGATGTACTCCTCTTCGGCCGGCGGCATCTGCAGGTGGAAGCCCTGGCTGTCGAGGTTTTCCAGGACCTTGCCGATGTCTTCGCTGGCCAGGGTGCGCTCCGGGGTCAGCACCACGTCGAAGGCGTGCTGCGGGGTGCCGAACAGCGGCAACAAGGCATCCGGCACCTTGTTCAGGCCATCGGCCTTGAGCAGGTAGAGGTACATGCCCTGCTTGCGCGGGCTGCGGTAGATCGAACAGATACGTTTCAAGAGGCTTCTCCAGCGTCGGCCAGGCAATCCAGCAGGGCCTGGCCCATTCGCTCGCGACGCCAGCCGCGCAGCGAGTCGGGCAATTGGTACGGTCCGTCGGGGTAGCCGCTCTTGAGCAGTGCCTCGAGGGTTTTCTTGCGCAGCATCAGCTCGGGGGCGATGTTCAGGCGCTCGCCTTCGGCCTGGCCGATGGCGCGCAGTTTTTTCAGCAGCGCCGCGGCTTCGATCGGCAGCGGCTCGGGCACCGCCGGCGGCCACTCGTCTGGCGGCAGGTTGCCGTGGCGCTTGATCAGGTCGAGGAGGAACTCGCCATCCTGGCGGATGGTGCGCGGATGCATGTCCTCGATGCGGGCCAGGGCCACCAGGTTGTCCGGCTGGGTCCGGGCAATCGGCCACATGGCATGTTCACGCAGCACGCGGTTGCGCGGCACGTCACGCTCGCGGGCCTCCAGCTCGCGCCAGGCGCACAGTTCGCGCAGCACGGCGAGCTGGGCGCGGGACAGCTTCCAGGCCAGCTTGGCCTCGCGATACAGCTCCCAGGGATCGATCTCCCGGCACAGCTGCACCACCAGTTCGGCACCGTCTTCCAGGACCCAGGCGTTCTTGTCGTCGCTCAGTTGCGGACGCAGGCGCTCGTACAGCTCGGCCAGGTGCACGGCGTCTTCCGCGGCGTAGCTGACCTGGGTCTCGGAGAGCGGACGCTGCAGCCAGTCGGACCGGGTTTCGCCCTTGGGCAACTCGATGCCGAGGACTTCCTGGACCAGGCGCGAGTAGCCCATGGAGAAACCGAGATTGAGGTAACCGGCCGCCAGTTGCGTATCGAACAGCGGCGCCGGCAGGCTGCCGGTGAGGCGCGCAAGGACTTCGAGGTCTTCGCTGCAGGCGTGCAGGACCTTGATCACCGCCGGGTCTTCGAGCAGGCCGGCCAGGGGCTGCCAGTCGTTGATCAGCAGCGGATCGACAAGGAAGGCGCGTTGACCATCGCCGACCTGGATCAAACCGGCTTTGGGGTAGAAGGTATCGACCCGCATGAACTCGGTGTCGAGGGCCACGAAGGGCAGTTGACGCCAGTGCCGGCAATGTTCCGCCAGGGCGCTGTCGTCGGTAATCCAGTGAATATCGATGGCCACAAGGCTCTCCCACATACAATGGCGCGCAGTATATACGGCACAGGCCACCGCCGGGAAACCGCTCGACGGTAGCCTTTCCAGAGTAGGTGGCGCGAGCCCGTGCCGCGTTTTTTAAAGTGATGCCTGGGCGGGACGGCAACCGGCGAACAGGTCCAGTTGCGGGTTGTACAGCGAGGTCTTGACCTGCAGCAGGCCGAGCATGGAGTGGAACAGGTTGTCCTGGCTCAGCGGCCGCTCGCGACCCTGTTGCAGGCAGTCGGTATCGACGCCGAAGCTCTTGCGGTAGTTGTCCGAGAACCAGGCCAGCATCGGCACGTGCTTCTGCTGTTCCGGCGCCAGCATGTACGGGGTGCCGTGGAGGAACAGGTTGTACTCGCCCAGGGACTCGCCATGGTCGGAGAGGTAGATCATCGCGGTGTCGACCTGGTCCTGCTTGCTGCGCAACACATCGATCAGCGAGGCCAGTACGTGGTCGGTGTACAGCAGGGTATTGTCGTAGCCGTTGACGATGCTCTGCCGGTCGCACTGGTTCAGCGCGTTGCTGTGACACACCGGGGTGAAGCGTTCGAAGCTGGCCGGGTAGCGCTTGTAGTAGTCCGGCCCGTGGCTGCCCATCTGGTGCAGGACCAGCACGGTGTCTTCCTTCAGGTCATCGATGCGCGCGGCGAGGTCCTTGAGGAGGATCTCGTCATGGCATTCGTTGTCGGCGCACAGCCCGGGCTCTTTCAGGTTGCTGACATCCTCGAAGTGCACCCGGTCGCAGGTGCCCTTGCAGCCTGACTGGTTGTCGCGCCAGTACACCGCCAGGCCGGCACGCTGGAGCATGTCCAGCAGGCCCTCCTGGTTCTTCGCCCTGGCGGCGTCGTAGTCCTTGCGGGTCATGCCGGAGAACATGCAGGGCACCGACACGGCGGTTTCGGTCCCGCAGGAGGTGACATTGCTGAAGCTCACCAGGCCCTGTTCCTTGCTCAGTTCGGGGTTGGTATCGCGGTTGTAGCCGAGCAGGCCGAAGTTCTCCGCCCGGGCACTCTCACCCACCACCAGCACGGTCAGGGATTTACGCGGATGCGCCGACCAACTGGAAGCGAGCGTGGCGTCTTCGCCGATCTTGCGGAACGGCTGCGAGGCGACACCGACTTTCTCCTTGGCATAGTTCACCGAGGCGCCGATGTAGTTGCTCGGCACGATCATCAAGCGCAGCTCATGGTGGTTGCGGAACAGCGAGGACAGGCCCTGGTAGTTGACCATCGCCACCACCGCCAGCAACGCCGCGCTGCCCAGCAACACCAAGACTTTCTGCAGCAGTTCCCGCGGCAGGCTGCGGAACTTCACTGGAATCCTGAACAAAACAAAGGTCGGGACTATCCCGAGCAGGAAGATATAAACGAACAACTTCGGCGAGAGCAGGTCGCGCACTTCGGTGACATTGGTCTCCAGGGTATTGCGCAACATGCCGATATCGATCAGCACGCCGTATTGGCTCATGAAGTAGGCAACACCGGCGCTGATAATGAATAGCGTTGCCAATACCGGCTTGAGCACTTTGCGAAACGCCAGCAAGGTCAGCACGATATTGAAGGCGCACAGCAGCAGCACACCGAAGGCAACGCGCAGCACCAGGGCCTTGGCATCGCCTTGAAGTACGGTGGTGAGGTGCCCCCACAGCACCGAGTTGAAGCCGATCAGCAGATAGGCGCTGGCAAGCAGCGTCACCCATTCGGGACGCAACGACTTTATTTTCAGCATGACGATTCGCTTTTAAAAAGATCCATCCACTGATGCCTTTGCGACATCAGGTTGTTCGCGGGGTGGACTTTAAGCAGGCGCTCATCAATTTTCCGTGAAAAAAATGGCAACAAACGATGGCGAAAATGAACCTTTGTTAATCCGCATCGTTTTATTCAGCCGCCGTTCAGCTTTCTCAGCTTCAAGCCGTAAGCTGCAAGCTACAAGTAAAGGCCAGAGCCGCGCTGGCTTGGCTGTTTCTTGCAGCTTGCAGCTTATGGCTTGGAGCTTGGTCACCCGGGGAAGCGTACCTTGGAATAGGAATCGCGATCGATATCCAGAATCTCCACGCACAACTGGGTATCGATCCCGGCCGGTATCGTCAGCACATCCTTCAGGGCTTCCAGCAGGCTGGCGGACAACTGACGCTTGATCTCCGGAGAACGCCCGCTGAGCAGCGCCAGCTTCACATGGACAAAAGCGCGCTCGACGGGCGCCACGCCGATACGGAAGGTTTCATGGGCGACAGCGCGGCTCTTGATATCCACCTCGTCGCTGAACTGGCCGCTGGCGACCAGGGCGCTGTTCAGGCGCAGCAGGGCCTTGTCGGTATCGAGGTCACGCAGGTTGGCGCTGTATTCCAGATGAAGCTGGGGCATTGGGGATTACCGGTCGCGGAAAAAAGAGCCGACAGACTAACCCCGCCTACCCAACCCGGCAAAGGCATCTACGCTGAAGGTTCATGCCCCGACCTGACTGAGGAGTTGAAGCTATGCCGGTCAAGCACAATCTGTACGCCGACCTGGGAGTGACCGCGGAAGCATTCGAGGCGCTGAAGAAAAGCAGCCCCCATCTGGGCGAGCTGGAAAACCGCTACCTGCAGAAGGACAAGGAAGTCGTCGAAGCCGAACAGAGCGCCAGCGCGGATGACATCGTCACCCGCCTGCGCAAGGAACGCCTGGACATCAAGGACAAGATCGCTGGCTTGCTGAAACCCGCCTGATCCCTCCAACGCGCTGACGCTTCGACGTCAGCGCACCACCTGGCGCTGCCGCCGCAGCGCCGCCCGCACCTGGTCCGCGCCGAACACGAAACCCTGTGCCTGGCCCAGTTCCAGCGTCCTGCTGATCAAAGCCTCGCGATCCTGCAGCGGATCGAGCGCTTCGATGGTCTCCGAGCGCTGTTCCAGCCAGCGACTGAACCCGGCATAGGCGACATTGAAACGCCCCTCCCCCGCCGCCGGCGTGGTCGCCAGCCCGGCGGCGATCGCCGCGTCCACCCAAGGGCCGGGACGACAGTCGATAACCAGATGGATACGCGGCTGGTCGCCGTGGTTGTTGACGCTGTGCGGCCGGTACAGACCCAGGAACCAGCACTCCCCGGCGCGCATCGGCACGCGCTGGTCGTCCAGCATGAAGTCCACCTCTTCCGGCGCCAGCAAGGGTACATGCAGGCGCATATCGGCATCTGCGCCACCGAGGTCGTAGTCGCGGTGCTCGCGGATATGGCTGCGGGGCCCGAGGCGCAGCAGGCGGGTGTTGCGGATATCCACCTCGAGCCCGCCCAGCCCCTGCGCCCAGCGCGGGTCGCTGAGCCATGGCTGACGCTTGATCGCCGGACCGTCGCCATGCGCCAGGGCGACCTGGGACTCGGTGGTGATCAGCGCCACGCCGCTCCAGTCGCCCTGGTAGTAATCGCGGTTGAATGGGGTTGCCAGAGGGTCTCGTCGAGATCCGCAAGGGCAGCCAGCAGCGGGGCCGGGTCGATGGTCAGGGGAAGACGGGAAAAAGCCGGGCGGTGCGATACTTCCATGAATCGGGCTCCAATTCCATTGACTGGCACGAACCCTGTGGGAGCTGGCTTGCCAGCGATAGGGCCCGACCAGGCAACAACGTTGTCCATGCCGGCCTCATCGCTGGCAAGCCAGCTCCCACAGGGTTCGCGCATGACCTCTGATCGGGGTCTGATCCTACAACGTTCTGATCGAAGTGCTGATAGCCCGCGCACATTCCAGCGCAGCCGGCGCCAGGCGGCGCTCGGCCTCTTCACGAGTCCAGCGGCTGGTAGGCGCCACCACATGCACCGACGCCACCGGCCGCCCCTGGCTGTTGCGCACCACCGCCGCCACTGCCATATCGCCGAGGAACAGCTCCTCGCTGTTGATCGCATAGCCCTTGCGGCGGATCTCCGCGATTTCACCGAGTATCGCCTCCATCGAGGTCCGGGTGAACTGGGTATGGCTGGCGATATCGCTCTGCTCCAGCAAGGCCATGACCTCGTCATCCTCCAGCGCACTCAGGTAGGCACGCCCGGACGCCGTGCAGTACATGGGAATGCGACTGCCGATCGGCAGGTGGATGGGGATGAACTTGGGCCCGACGAAACGCGCAACATAGAGCATGTCACTGCGCACCGGCTCGGTCAGGTTGGTGGTCTCGCCGGTGGTCTGCGCCAGCTCGGCGAGGAACGGGTTGGCGACGTCCACCAGGGTATCGGCAGCCAGGTAGTTGTAGCCGATCTCCATCACGTGCGGGGTCAACTGGAAGCGCTTGGTCACCGGATGCTTGCTGACATAACCCAGTGCTTCGAGGGTGTGGATCATCCGTTGCGCGGAGCTTTTGTTGATGCCGGCCGCTGCCGCCACCTCGGCCAGGTTCATGGTGCGATTGCGTGCGTTGAAGGCCCGCAGCACCGCCAGGCCTTTCTCCAGGGACTGGTTGAACAGGCTGTTGTCGTTGTCGCTCATGTCGCGTCCTTGGTAAAAAACAGGCTTTGAATATCGATAGTCGATACTTATAAATCTCTTTACGATTTATGTAAATCACATTATGGTGAATTTACCGCCTCCTGCCGCTTCATGAGGCATCCATAACGCACAACTATAAAAAACCGCGTCAAATGGGAGTATTCGCCATGCATCCTCGCTTTCGTGTGTTGACCTGCGCCCTTGCCCTGGTGGCCAGTTGCGCAACCTCGCTGGTCGCCAATGCCGACACCTACAAGGTCGGCGCCACCGCCACCGGCATTCCCTTTACCTTCCTCGACGTCAAGAGCAACAGCATCCAGGGCATGATGGTCGACTCGGCGCAGGCCGTGGCCAAGGCCGCCGGTTTCGAAGTGGAGATCGCCCAGACCACCTTCGCCGCCCTGATCCCCTCGCTGACCGCGCGCAAGATCGACCTGATCTCCGCCGCCATGCTGCGCACTCCGGAGCGCGAGAAGGTGGTGCAGTACTCCGACCCGGTGTTCGAGTACGGCGAGGGCCTGATCGTGCGCGACGACGATACCGGCGCCTACACCAGCATGGATGACTTCAAGGGCGAAGTGGTCGGCGCCCAGGTCGGCACCATCTTCATCGACGAGTTGAACAAGCGCGGCATCTTCAAGGAAGTGCGCGGCTACGACTCCCTCGCCGACCTGACCCGCGACCTGGCCCTGGGCCGGATCAAGGCCGGCTTCGGCGACCATCCGATCCTCGCCTACCAGATGTCCAAGGGCACGCTGAAGAAGGTCCGTCTCGTGGACAGCTACGCCCCGCAGATCAAGGGCGAGGTGTGCATCATCCTGCGCCAGGGCGACCGCGACATGCTCAGCCGGGTCAACCAGGGCATCGCCAGCATCAAGGCCGACGGCACCCTGGCGGCGATCATCGACAAGTGGCACCTCGACTGACCGTCGATTCTCACGCGCCCCGTGCGGGCGCGCTTTCCTGATTCGCACTCACGGACATTTCCCATGTTTCTCCAGAACGCCCTGGACTTCCTGCCCATTCTCCTGAGTGGCGCGGTGGTCACCGTGCAGGTCACGATCGCCTCGTTCCTGCTCAGCTCGATCATCGGCCTGGCCTTCGCCCTGATGATGGTGTCGAAGGTCCGCGCCATCGCCCTGTTCGGCATCACCGTGGTCAACATCATCCGCGGCCTGCCGATCATCGTGCAGCTGTTCTACATCTACTTCGTCCTGCCGGAGTTCGGCGTGCAGCTCAGCGCCCTGCAGGCCGGCATCATCGGCCTGGGCATCGCCTACTCGGCGTACCAGGCGGAGAACTTCCGCGCCGGTATCCAGGCCATCCAGCAGGGCCAGATCGAGGCCGCCGAGTCCATCGGCATGCGCGGACCGATGATCATGCGCCGGGTGATCCTGCCCCAGGCCTTCCGCATCGCCTTGCCGCCCTACGGCAACACCCTGGTGATGATGCTCAAGGACTCGTCGCTGGTGTCGACCATCACCGTCGCGGAAATGACCCGCGCCGGCCAACTGATCGCCTCCTCGACCTTCGAAAACATGACCGTCTACACCCTGGTGGCCCTGCTCTACCTGGCCCTGAGCCTGCCGCTGTCGTATGCCCTGCGCCGCCTCGAAGCGCGGATCGCCACGAGGAAGAACGCATGATCAGCATTAAGTCCCTGCATAAAAGCTACGGCAGCACCCGGGTTCTGGAAGGCATCGACCTGAACGTCGAAAGCGGCCAGGTGGTGTGCCTGATCGGCCCGTCCGGCTCGGGCAAATCCACCCTGTTGCGCTGCATCAACGGCCTGGAAACCTACGAGGGCGGCGACATCCTGGTGGGCAGCGAGCGGGTCGACCGGCATGCAAAGAGCATCCACGAGATCCGCACCCAGGTCGCCATGGTGTTCCAGCGCTTCAACCTGTTCCCCCACCGCACCGCCCTGCAGAACGTGATGGAAGGCCCGGTGTACGTGAAGAAGGAAGACCCGGCCGCGGCCCGCGAACACGCCCGCGCCCTGCTGGAAAAGGTCGGCCTGAGCCACCGCATGGACGCCTACCCGGACGAGTTGTCCGGCGGCCAGCAACAGCGTGTGGCCATCGCCCGCGCCCTGGCCATGCGACCCAAGGCAATCCTGTTCGACGAACCGACTTCGGCCCTCGACCCGGAGCTGGTCGGCGAGGTACTGACGGTGATGCGCACCCTGGCCGCCGAGGGCATGACCATGGTGGTGGTGACCCACGAAATGGGCTTCGCCCGCGAGGTGGCCGACAAGGTCTGCTTCCTCTATGGCGGGCGGATCGTCGAGGAAGGCGCGGCGAAGGACGTACTCGGCGCACCGCAGCAGCCGCGCACCCAGGAATTCCTCCGGCGCCTGCTCAACACCGAAGGAGGCCAGGCATGAGCCTGCAACTGCCCCCTTCACTGTGGGCCGCCACGGCCATCGAGGCCCCGGCCACCCCGCCGCTGCGCGACAACCTGCGGGTCGATGTGGCGGTGGTCGGCGCCGGCTATACCGGGCTGGTCACCGCCCTGCACCTGGCCCGCGGTGGCGCCCGGGTCTGCGTGCTGGATGCCGGCGAGCCGGGCTGGGGCGCTTCGGGGCGCAATGGCGGCCAGGTGATCCCCGGGCTCAAGCACGACCCCGACGACCTGCGCCGGATGTTCGGCGGCGACCGCGCCGAGCGCCTGATCGATGTGGTCGGGCACGCCGCCGATAACGTCTTCGAACTGATCGAGCGCTACAACATCGACTGCGAGGCGACCCGCCACGGCTGGATCCAGCCGGCTGCCTCCCCCACCGCCATGCGCGCCATCGAACGCCGAGCGCAGCAATGGCGGCAACGCGGCGTGCCGGTGGAAATGCTCGACCAGGCCAGCGTCACCCGGCGCATCGGCAGCACCGACTACCTCGGTGCCTGGGTCGACCCCCGGGCCGGCAGCGTGCAGCCGCTGAGCTACGCCCGCGGCCTGGCCCGAGCAGCGATTGCCGAGGGCGTGCAGATCCACGGGCATAACCGCGTCACCGACCTGTGTCAGGAAGACGGGCGCTGGCGGCTGACCACCGATCAGCAGCACAGCGTGCGTGCCGAGCATGTGGTGCTCGCCACCAATGGCTACACCGACAACCTCTGGCCGAACCTGCGCCAAACCCTGCTGCCCGCCAACAGCTTCATCGTCGCCACCCGCCCCCTGCCGGAAGACCTGCGGCGCAGCGTGCTGCCCGGTGGCGAGGTATGTTCCGATGCGCGACGGCTGCTTCTCTACTTCAAGCAGGACGCCAGCGGCCGCCTGTTGCTCGGAGGTCGCGGCCCGTTCGCCGAACCGCGTTCGGCAGAGGACTGGAATCACCTCAAGCGCTCGATGCTCGGGCTGTTCCCGCAACTGGCCGGGGTCGAGTTCGAGTACCAGTGGGCCGGACGCGTCGCCCTGACCCAGGACTTCATGCCACGCCTGCACGAGCCGGCGCCGAACCTGAGCATCCTGCTCGGCTACAACGGTCGCGGCATCGCCATGGCCAGCACCCTCGGGCGGCATCTGGCGCAGCGCTTGCTCGGCAAGGAAAAGGAGTTTCCGTTCCCGGTCACGCCGATCCGCCCCATTCCGTTCCATGGCCTGCAGCGCCTTTACCTGGGCGTCGGAATCGCCTGGTACCGGCTGCTCGATGCCGTTTTCTGATGCGAGGAGATCACCTGATGAAACCTGTCGTACTAGCCGCCGTTAGCGAAGAACAATTCAGCGAACCCGCTCCGGTGGGGGATTCCGGAGCCCACAGCCGCAGTGCCGGGCAGTACAGCCTGCAAGGCGCGAACGCGGAAACCGGTATCTGGGAGTGCACACCCGGGAGTTTTCGCCGGGGCGTGAAGGAAGCAGAGTACAGCTACATCATCAGTGGAGAAGGCAGCTTCACACCGGATGGAGGCGAGCCGCTGGAGTTCCGGGCAGGCGATACCCTGTGTTTTCCGCCGGATACCCAGGGGCTGTGGACCATTCGCGAGACGGTGCGCAAGAGCTACGTGATTTTCGGCTGATCGCGGACTTCGGGCGGTCGTAGAATGGCGGGATTTTCCCGTCCATTCACGGATGAAGAGCAGACCAATGTTCAAGACCGCCCAGTTGGAATCGGTAAAGGCCTGGATCAGTGACCCGGCCCACGGCGTGCTTTCACTGCATGTGCGCATCCAGCGCGGGATTCGTCAATTGATCCTCGATGGCGCGCTGGCCGTAGGCAAGCCGCTGCCGGCCACGCGACCACTGGCAGTGTCCCTGGGTGTATCGCGGGACACGGTCGAGGCGGCTTACAGCCAGCTGCATGCCGAAGGGTTTATCGAGCGCCAGGTCGGCAGCGGCAGTTTCGTCTCGGAACGTGCCCGCCATCTGCCGCCGCGCAAGCGCCAGCCTGCGAAGGCGAATACCGGACCGGCTGAACTGAGTCGTCGCGGAGCCGCCGTGTTTCGCGACGGCGGTGTGCACAACTTCCAATACCCGCTCCCCTTCGCGCCCGGCGTTGCCGAAACGCGGAATTTTCCGCTGCCGGTCTGGGAAAGACTGGAACGCCAGGTCATCAAGGAGCATGGCACCCGTGCCCTGCTGCACAGCGCGCCACAGGGCATGGAGGTGCTGCGAAGTGCGATCGCCGATTACCTCAACCTCGAACGTGGTGCCCAGGCCAGCGCCGAGCGGGTGCTGATCCTGACCAGCTCGCAGCAGGCCCTGAGCCTGTGCTCGACGGTGCTGATGGATAGCGGCGAGCGGGTGCTGGTGGAGGACCCCATGTATCACGGCGCACGCAAGGCGATTGGCGCTGCGGGCCTGGAAGCTGTCCCGGTGCCCGTCGATGAACATGGCATGCAGGTCGAGGCCATGGCCGCCCTGGCCCCGGATGCCCGGGCGGTGTTCCTGACCCCGTCCCATCAATTTCCCAGTGGCACCACCCTGTCCCTCGACCGGCGCCTGGCCGCCATCGAATGGGCGCGCCAGCAACGGGCCTGGATCATCGAGGACGACTACGACAGCGAGTTCCACTACGAAGGGCGGCCCACCGCCTGCGTGCAGGGGCTGGATGCCCATGAGCGGACGCTCTATATCGGCACCTTCACCAAATCCATGTTCCCCGGCCTGCGCATCGGTTACATGGTCCTGCCGCCACAACTGGTCGGTCCGATGACGGCGGCGCGGACGTTGCAGGACGGACATAACCCTTCACTTTCGCAACTGACCCTGGCGCGCTTTATCGAGGGCGGGCATCTCGGTGCCCATGTCAGGACCATGCGTGCGCTGTACAAGGCTCGCCGGGATATCCTCGCCGAGCTGGTACACCGGCATCTGGCGGATTTCCTCGTGCCACAGGTTCCCGCTGGCGGCATGCAGATGCCCTGCTTCTTTACCCGGCCCATGGATGAACGGGCGCTGGTCGCTGCCGCAAGGGCAGTGGACGTGGACTTGCTGGGGATGGGCAGCCTGTATGCGCGACCGCGCAACGACGTGGGCTTCCTGATGGGCTTCGCGGCGCATACGCCGGCGGAACTGACGGCTGCAGTGAGCAAGCTGAAGAAGCTGCTGCGCAAAATGGTCTGACTGGCTATCGGTAATTGGCCGGCTATTTCAGGCCATTCCAGGACTATAAATCGC
The DNA here is from genome assembly GCF_057197725.1 of Pseudomonas sp. P2S-1. Lineage (NCBI taxonomy): Bacteria > Pseudomonadati > Pseudomonadota > Gammaproteobacteria > Pseudomonadales > Pseudomonadaceae > Pseudomonas > Pseudomonas sp. P2S-1. Next base: position 6,106,710 of record NZ_CM170068.1, on the reverse strand, counting down.
AACCGGGCACACGCCCGTTTCGATCGGTCCAGACAGGAGCCTTTCCATGGCAGCAGTAGAACAATCGATAGTGATACGTCCCTTGGCGCAAGGTGATATGGAGCAGTGGTGCGAATACTGGAGTAGCTACCAGACCTTCTACCAGGTGGACCTGGGCATGGAACTCACCGGCGTCACCTGGGAGCGCTTCTTCGACCCTGCGGAGCCGGTGCATTGCGCGGTGGCTGCGGACAACAAGCGGATCTACGGTTTCGTGAATTGGGTATTTCACCGTTCCACCTGGGGCAGGAACGACTTCTGCTACCTCGAGGACCTCTACGTCTGCCCGAGCGCACGCGGGCAGATGATCGGCAAGCAGTTGATCGAATACGTGCAGGAGCAAGCGCGGGAAAAGGCCTGCGACCGGCTCTACTGGCATACCCAGGAAAGCAATCGCACGGCGCAGCGGTTGTATGACTGGATCGCGGAGAAGCCGGGGGTGATCGAGTATCGGATGGGGTTAGGTTGACGATACGGGTGACATTGATTAGATTGGCGAGGTCGAAGCGACTGACCGGATGAGATCGAGCGCTTCCCAGCGGCGAAAGCCGTAATCGCGCAAGGCGGTTCGCAAGTGGTGTCCGGGTCTGCTGTACCAAACGTAAAAAAGACGCTCAAAGCGTCTTTTTTCGTTTCTGTGGCTACCGCTTTGTCGAAACGGGCTTGCGTAGCCAGGTATTTGTACAAAGCATCCAGAAGCCCATACGCCCCAATAGCTGAGGCCCATTATTCGTCTCGTGATACGCGCTCTCGATCATCACATCGATATCCTGGGCTTTGCCCCTGGCAGCGCGGTTCACACTGAGGAAGACATGATAGGGGCCCGCAGGATCATCGATTCGCACGCTATAAGCCCAGTTGCGACGTGCGTGAGTCTGCCAGACCTTGCATTGTGCTGTATTCAATTGCTCCACGATTGCCGGCAAGCCTTTGGAGAGCCGATAGCGCACTTCGCAAAACGTTCGTGGCCGACCACCACCATCCTTTAGAACCGGCTGCCCTTCAGGGTGAGAAGACTCACACCAGCCTGAAGTGAAACAGTGGTTGGAATAGGTGACATGAATCCGTAGGTCACGATTTACCGCCTGACTGAAGAAGCAGAGCGTCACGGGTTCCAGATGACTGAACGAATAGACTCGCCCATCAATCTTTAGCGGCTTGAAATAGCGGGTCACGCGGCCTCCATTCCAGAATTCCTCCGCGCCGGCGGAGCTGGATCGGCCATTTTCCACGTTGCGATGGAAAACCACTCACCTTCAATGATTCAAGATATTGAAAAACAAGGCCCTGGAGCCGTTGTAGCCTCCGAGGCCTTGTATGTCTGGATTGACATGAAGAAACGAGCGGAGCGTCAGAAATCCCCGCGCAACGACACCATGTAACTCCGTGGCGTCCCGTACGTCGTCCCCCGGGTCCAGTACCCCGTCGAGTCGAAGTACTTGCGGTCCAGCAGGTTCTCGATGTCCACCCCCACCGTCCAGTGCTGGTCGACCTTGTACGCCGCCCGCGCATCGAACAGCGCCCGGCCGCTGTTGCTCACGCCGTTGTAGGCGTCGTAGTAGGCATTCTGCGCCGAGACACCACCACCGACACTGAAGCGGTTCCACTCACCCGGCAGGGTGTAGTTGGTGTTGGCCCGCAGCATGTGCTTCGGCGTTTGCGCAGAAATCGGCCCGCCATCCTGGGAGCTGGTGGTGTTGAAGGTGTACCCCGCTGCCACTTGCAGGCCCGGCAGCACCTCGCCACTGGCCTCGGCCTCGAAGCCCTTGCTGCGGTTGATGCCCTCGCTGTTGAGGTAGCAGCGGCCGGCGACATCCTGTGGGCAATTTCCGGTATTGGCGTAGTCCCGCGCCGCGACATCTTCCTGCTCGATGTAGAACACCGCGAAGGACACGTTCAGGCGCTTGTCGAGCAGTTCACCCTTGATCCCGGTTTCGTAGTTGGAGCCGATGGCCGGGTCGAGCATGCCACCCGCGGCGGTGCGATAACTGGCCTGAGGCATGAAGATATCGGCGTAACTCGCGTACCAGGACCAGTCCTGGTCAAGGTCGTAGATCACCCCGACAAAGGGCGTGAACTCGTGCTTCTGCTCGTTGGTCGCCACCAGGTCATCGCTCCAGGCCTCGGTCTTGTACCAGCTCAGGCGCGCACCGAGGACCAGGCTCAGGTCCTCGGTCATGTGCAGGCGGGCATTCAGGTAGGTGCCGTAGCGGGTGTCGAAGGTGTCGTCCTTGGCGGCCCAGGCCGGTCGCGCGGGCTCCGGGAACAGGTGGTGATCGGGTGCGTAGACGTTGAGCGGCAGGGGGCTGTCCAGGCGTGCCGTCGCATCCTTGTCGTTCATCTTGCGCTTCGACCAGTTGGCGCCCAGGGAGATCTGGTGGCTGAGGCCGAAGGCCTCGAAGTCGCCATCGAGATGACCATCGATGGCATTGGCGGTGACATCGAACTTGTGGAAGTTGGTCCCGGAAATCATCGGTCCGGTCGGGCTACCGTATTCCAGGGTGTCCTCGGCGCTCCATTCGATGGCGCTGCGATTGAACGCACTTTCGGAATGGGACAGGGCAAGCTTGCCGTTCCAGTTTTCATTGAAGCGATGGCTGAGGTCGGCAAAGACTTCATCGGTACGGGTTTGCAACTTGGCCCAGTCCTGACCGAGGAAGGTCGAGCGCTTGAGGTGCGGATTGCTGCCATCGGGGTTGTTTGGCAAGCCGAGGACACTGTAGCCATCGATGCGCGAAGTCTGCCGGCGCAGGCCTACACCGAGGGTGGTGGCGTCGCTCAGATCGCCTTCGACGATGCCGTACAGCAGCGGGCGCTTGCTCTCGGTCACGTCGATGAACGAGTGCTTGTCCTCGTAGGACGCGACCATGCGACCGCGCAGGGTGCCTTCAGCATTCAGCTTGCCGCTGGCATCGAGATCGAGACGGTAGTTGTCCCAGGAGCCGGCGCGGGTGGTGACGGAGAATCTCGGTTCTGTGGTCGGGCGCTTGCGCACCAGATTCACCGCCCCGCCAGGACCGCCCGCCCCCACCAGCAGGCCGGCGGCGCCACGCAGGACTTCGACGCGGTCGAACACCGCCATGTCCGGAATCATCCAGCCGGTGTAGGCGAAGGCCTGCCCGGCCACGCCATCGACCATGTAGCTGTCGTCGGTCAGGTCAAAACCGCGGGAGCTGAAATGGTTGTTGCCATAGCCGCGGTTGGCCCGGGTGATCCCGGGGGTCTGGGCCATCACCTGGTCGAGGGAGACCAGGTTCTTGTCGTCCATCAGCTTGCGGGTGACCACGGTGACCGACTGCGGGGTATTGCGCAGCGACTGCGGGGTCTTGCCGATGGTCACGGCTCCGGTGGTGTAGGAGCCGCTGCCCTCGGTGGTTTCGCCCAGGCCGACGCCGTTGATGCTGGTGGCACCCAGCTCCAGTGCCCCCTCGGTTTCGACCCGGGGTATGACGCTGAGCGTGCCGCTGCCGGTGACTATCACTTGCAGACGGTTGCCCGCCAGCGCTTGCTGCAAGGCCTGCAACGCACTCATCTCGCCACGGATCGCCGCAGCCTGCTTGCCCGCGACCAATGCGGGATCGAGGGAAATCACCTGCCCGCTCTGCCGGGCGATGGCATTCAGGGTTTGCGCCAGGCTGGCGGCGGGCAGATCGAAACGCAGCAGCTGTTGCTGCTGCGCACCTTCAGCCCGGGCGAAGGCCGCGGGCGCGGCGGCCAGGGCGATGGCAAGGGCGAGAGGCCAGGGTTTGAACACGTGGATGCTCCTGATGATATTGGTGTTGTCAGGAGAGAGGTGCAACGAGCGGAAAAAACCGGACACGAATGAGAAAGATTTTTTCTTGCAACCGCGTCACCTTGCCTCGATCAGGGTCAGCCACGGGCCGTAGTGCTTGATCCGGATCGGCAGGGTTTCCGCCAGCGCGGCCAGGGTACGTTCGCTGTCATCCAGCGGGAACACGCCCTGTACACGCAGATCACGCACCTGCGGGCTGACCCGGATGAAGCCGGAGCGATAAGGACGCAGCGCGTCGATCAGGGTCGCCAGGGGTTCGTCGAGAATACTGAGCCGGCCATCGACCCAGTCGGCGCGGTACGCCTGCCCGGCTGGCAGCGGCTCGATGCGCTGTGGGTACAGCATCGCGGCCTGGCCTTGCGTCAGGTCCCTGATTTCGCCGGTCGGCAAGGAAGTCCGCACAGCGTGCTCCAGCACCACGACCCGGGTGCTGCCCTCCAGTTGTTCGACCAGGAAGCGCGTGCCCAGGGCACGGATGTCGCACTGGTCGCTGCGCACGATAAAGGGCCGGTTCGGATCCGCCGCCACCTGGACCACCAGTGCACCGCGATACAGGCGCAAGCGTCGGCGCTCGGCGGAGAAATCGCAGTCCACGGCGCTGCCGGCATTCAGGGTCAGGCGACTGCCATCGTTCAACGTCAGGCTGCGGCGCTCGCCGGTGCCGGTGCGCAGATCGGCCAGGAAGCTCCGGCCGCTCTCGCTGCGCCCGCCCAGCCACAGGCCGCCGCCGAGCAGGCCAAGCCCGAGCATTCCGCGCAAGACGTCGCGGCGAGCGGTTTCCGGCTGCAGCAAGGTCTCGCGCAAGGCGCCGGGTGCGCGGCGCACGACGTCATAGTGCCGACCCAGCCCGCGCTGCAATTGCTCCCAGGCGGCGCTGTTCGCCGGGCTTTGACCCAGCCACTGATGGAAGCGGGCCTGCTCCCGGGCGCTGTCCTGTCCGGAGCGCAGGCGGACCATCCAACCGATCGCCTCTTCGGCGACCGGATCCAGTGCCTGGCGACTCATGGCTGTGCCCCGCTCAGGTAGCACTCACGCAGGGCCACAGTCATATAGCGGCCGATGGTGCGCTGGCAGACATCCAGGCGACGGCCGATCTCGGCGTAGCTCAAGCCGTCGAGCTGGCTCATCAGGAAGGCTTTTTTCACGATCAGGGGCAGGCCGGAAAGGGTCTGGTCGATGGCGTGCAAGGCTTCCAGCAACAGGTGGGTTTCTTCCGGCGACGGCGCCAGCGCTTCCGGCAGCAACATCAGTCGCTCCAGATAGGCCTGTTCCAGCCGGCGACGACGATGGCGGTCGAAGATCAGGCGGCGGGCGATGGTGGAAAGGTAGGCGCGGGGTTGCTCAATGGTACCGGGATCGACGCGGGAGCTGAGGATCTGGCAGAAGGTCTCCGCCGCAGTGTCTTCCGCGTCCGCACGATTGCGCAGGTGGCGCTGGACGTGCTGCAACAGCCAGCGATGGTGGTCGCTGAAAAGGAAACCCAGTTTGTTGGTGTTGGAGGCGGGCACGGAGAGGGAGACCTGAAGCGAATGAGAAAGAGTCGCAATCTTATAGAGGTGATGGCGATTCCCGCAATGCTCTCGTTTTTTCGAAACAGTCTTTGCCTTGACCTTTCATACGATAACCTGCCCATCCGTCCCGAGTCCTGGGACACGGGACACGGGACACCAAGGACATGAAGTTACCTGTACCGCAAGACAAAAAATATGGAGCCTGCATCCCCAGAAACGACAAAGCCCCTGAAACTTCACAGTTTCAGGGGCTTTGACATCTATGCGGAGAGATGGAAATTTGAACCCGCCTGCAATGCCATTAAGGTGCATCAGGCCCTATTTTGGAACGACACGAAGAATAAAATGGCCTTAAGCGCATGATGCGACCCCAAAATTTCCCTACGCCAGCCAAATGGGGCTTCAGATTCATCCGTAGCGCTCAAGCCAGAAAATCCTTGGTTGGACGGTCTTTCGTTGAGCGGCGCAGATGCTCTTGACGCTTTGAGACCGCCTGTAAGTAGCACTGATCGCAACATGCATCCTCGGCAGAACTGACTATGGCCGAGCTGCTCCGCACGGAATAACGACCACAGACGCACCGACATACCCAACGCCCTTTTTTGTCGGCCGAAAGGCCCATCACCGTGAAGCGTCCAAATCGGTCCCCGGCATGGTTTCTGAAAGATGGGTTTGCTCTAGTCGCATGCGGTACTGGTTTGATCGCCAGGGGGAGATCGGAATCCAGACTGGTAGCGCTTGCCTGATATTCGAATTGCTCACCCTTTGCGACAACCCGTGCCGCTACCGCGTCGATTGGTTTTTGGTGACCAGCTTTCATTGAGGGCTTCCATGCGTGCGTGCTCGATACTAGCGCAATCATCACGTGTTCGGCAGGGTGCAAATCCCAGATTGTGCTGAAGCTATGACAGAGGAGGGCTCCACCTCGAGGAGCACACCGAGTGCCACCATTGTGCTACTGTCTACTTTCACATGTAATCTGTGTAGGAGAACCTGTACTGATGGAAAAAGTACCAATTGAGTATGACGTCGACGGAATATCGATGACCCTCGACACATGGCGATCCCTGCAAGAGGTGCGCGGCACCCAAATTTTTAACGATATTGAGAAGCTAGCCACGAGAGTAGTCGCCGAGAACAAATTTTTCCTGATTTACGATCCCCACCACAACAGCGAGGTTGTAGAGCGATGCGACAACACTAAGCAGGTCGACAACCTATTTCATCCGCCGACCATCGATGCTACCTGACAACACCCCGATTGTGCTGCATGGATAGTAAAAGGCGCCCAAGCCCTGAGCCCAGGGACTTGGGCGCCTTTATGCGGTCAAGCAAAGGTGCATAGCTCGGTATGAGATGGCGTCGGCTTGCCTCATTATTACCCACTCCGAACACTCAGAAGGCCGTGTATGGGGAACGCGACCGAGTCTTTCCAGTGAGCCAAATTGAGGCACGATCAAGGATTGGGCATATGCTACCTAAGACCCAAAACACACTGGCATCAGCGAGACCACCATTAATCTGTTCCATTTTTTTGCCATCTACTGTAGCCACCAAGTATTTCGCTGCTCCTCAGCTGTTCCATAGGCGCATCCTCCTCCAGAGAGAGGGCAACGGTACCGCTCCGCCCTCTTTCCCTGTAACCAAAAGCCAATTTAACTAATCCGCTTTTATCGCCCTACACTTCGTTATTTCTACCATGAGCAACTCTCTGAAAGCGGCCTATTTCGCTTATTTCTCTCGCAGCAAAATCATTCAGCTTCTTTCTTGCCTCACCACTCGGCCTAATGTCCATAGTCTCCAGTAAACCTAGCAACTCTTGCTTACTAAACCTATACTCGGAAAAATACGACTTAAGCGAATCAACGTCCATCTCCATCAACTCTTCAGGCTTCTTATAAATCTGCTGACGTGTCAACTCCACAACAGCTTCAATTGCCTCAATACGCTTAACCCTACTACTCAATGACGGCTTTTTTCCATGCGCCAAATCCAGTATCTCAGCGATAGTGAGGTCACTTTTATCCAAACCAGCTTTAGCGCCATCTACGCCAAGCCAAGAGATCAATTGTTTTAATTCAATCATGGGCACGTCCGCATGAATTCAAGAGTAAGCTGTTTAAACTGGTTGGCTTGCTTAGCCGCGTTCGAGCCATTAACATCGTAAACGGCCTGTCGTCTAGCAGCAGCCATTCTCAAACCATCGCCTTCCGTAACATAACTTGCGAAAACAGGACCCGCTCGACGTAACAGCTTGTACTCCGAGTCCTCAGTGTATTTAAGAACCGATGCATACTCCCGCGCCATCATACCAATCGCACCAGCAAAAATTGTGTCGCGGTACGAATCCTCAATACTCAACGCACTCCTAATCATAGCAATATCCGAATTCACATTCGAAATTTCAGCCATCACGGACGCTACACCTATAGCAGACTGGCGATCCAGCTTAACGGGAGAAACACAATAATCAGAAGCATAGATGATAGACTTCAGCACATCCGATATTTCCGGATGAGAATCAATCAAAACATAGTCATATTCATCTTGTAGAGGACGCAAAACAAACTCTATCGTTTTCATATGCGCCAACAAGGAAGCGTTGTTTGCCCGGATATTATTTGTACTGGGAAGCTTATTAACTGAAACCGTAGCCAAGCGATAATCCGCAGGAACGACATCTAAGCCATCACTAAATTCAAATATATCAATATCTGAAGTTTGCGGCGCAGCACTATAAAGCTGCTGGAATTTTTGATATAGCGTTATATCTGGCGGCACCTCCTCACCAAAGTTTTCGATCAACCTCGGAAAGAACCTCCCTGAAATACCGCCCCGTTGATAGTCAGCATCAATCACAAGCACGCGCTTATTATGATACCGATTTAATGCCACAGCCACATGATAGCAGGAAGTCGTTTTTCCAACTCCACCCTTTTCGCTAATGAAACCCACTACTGTTGCCATTAACTGCTCCTATCGACTTATGCGAGATGCTTGCAATCGAGATTTCCACATCATCCGCTCCTTTTGTGTCCTATTCTTGCACAAGCACGCTGGCTGTACCATCTGGACCTCAGCTCCATTAATCGATGGCTACCACGCCTGTTGCTGATTGATCTCGTGAACATAGCTCTGAATGGCAGCTATGCTCTCAACCCGTCGTCGCCGTCACCAGTGATGCCGATAATTCGTTGAGCATGTGTCGGGGGAAGGTCAGCGTGTATGACTCCATGCACCACGCGTCCGGCGCCGGGGGGGGGGCGGTAGCGGCGAGTACGACTGACAACCGCAGATCAGCAGTAGCAAGCCTGTCACGCAGGCGAGCGTGAGCTGGTAGAGCATCACTCATCTCCTTCCAGTAGATTTCGGCCGTCGGCTTGAGACGTTCCTCATCCTCAAGACTGCTAGGCGAGCTTGCTCTTCGCCTGCCAGTCAAGGCCAGTGCGGCGCGTTCACGCTCGCACGGATTTGGCCGGCCTGTTCAGCCAGCGCTGTTTCGTAATGGTTTGCTTGCCAAAACCAAGCACCATGACCGCGGATGTAAGAACTGTTCAATGCCTAGGTCTGTCGCTGCTACGTCATGCAAACTTGCAAAGAACGGCCCTCCTGCACCTGCGGGCGTGTACCATTCACCTCTCAGGCTGCCTTCAGGTGTCAGTGCTGCCTGACCGTCAGCTCAGCGTATTCAACCCCCTCAGTTTCTGTTATGGCCTTGCCAGTCAGCACCACTTTTCGTTATACGTGCCTTCTATTTGGTAGGTGACGAGCCCGTATTCGCCCTCACGGAAACGGGCTGTACATTCTAGCTCTTACCCGTCTTTTTCAAAGCAATTGAATGATTTCCTGTGTTTGTTCCGAATGCTCATCCCGTCCGCAGCTTCCCCAAATTCGCCATAGAGTAGCCCCTTATACTTCCTGGATCATTGGCTCAGTGTAGTCGCATCCGCCGAACGTTTACGGGCACCAAACTCGATGGCATGATGCCACCCCAAACTATGGATATTGCAACGGAGTGCAGCAATGAAAGACATCGTAATCACAGTTGTGGACTTCTTTTCGTGGCCAGAATCATCATCACAACCTAGACCGGGCTGCACCTCATGCAGGGCAATCTTGAGCACCTTGGTACCCTGATTCGATCGCGGTCGGCTGTCTGTCGTCGGGCCTGTGGCTTGCACTCTCAGCGATTCACCGTAACCTACAGACCATCCATGACCTTGCAGTCAAACAAGCCGAAGGATGACCTTCAATGCAAAATCCATGGAAGTATTCTGTTACAGAGATCTACGCAAGCCACTATGGAAGCGTTGTGCAGGACTATTTGTCATTGGTTGTTGAGCCTTCGCTACAGGCACTCCAACGTAGACGAGAAGAACTGAAAGAAGATCCTGACCCTACCGTGGCGGCGTTTCAAACGTTGGATTATATTAGTCTGGAACAAAAGGCAGCTATGGCCTTTTGTCTTGGTATTCAGTCCCTGTGGGAACAGCAGATACGCACATACATGGTCAGCTGTATCCGGCAGCGTTCCCCCCACGACATTGAACCGTCAGAAGCCCGTAACAAAAGTGAAAAAATGGCTGAAAAGGCACGCAAGGTTTATTGGGGGAAGGATTTTAACAAGATGTTTATGTTAGCGCGCGGGCTTGACTTGGCATCTTTTGACTCGTACACCCAACTCGACCTACTAATGCGTCTTGGAAACGTCTGCCGCCATGGAGAGGGGCCGGAGGCTACAAAACTGTACGAGGATTACCCCGATCTATGGCCCAAATCAATCAAGGCGGGTACGTTTCACATTGATGATATGAAATTCCAACTTGATCGGAAGGTCACTGATATGCAGCTTTCATTTGATCTGCTTCAGTCACTGGTGATTGCCGTTGTGTCGTTCTGGCGTGACCTGGAGCGTCATGGCTTGAAGAGCGTCATGCACGGCAGGGCGGATGCAGAGATTGAAACACTTCTGTCCAACCGTATCCGTGAGAAATAGGCTATAGGCCATCTCGGCCATCTCGGCCATCTCCAACTATCGTCCAGCGCGACAACATCACCAAGAAGAACGAGAAGGTGCGCTTTCTGTTCCAGCGCTCTACATGCGGCCTGCTATGGAACGGCAGGGTGCTGAGCGACTGGTTCACCGAGCACCTCCTTAAAGCTGGCATCCGTCATAGAGGCGCTAACCAGGCTCGCCACACATTCGCTAGCCAAGCGCTATCCAGCCACGTTCCGATCGAGTTGGTTGCCCGCCAACTCGGCCACACTGACACCACTATGGTACGCAAGCACTACGGCCGCTGGATATCGAAGGGCACTAAAAGCATGGCAGATATAGTATCGAAGATGATGGGGCTGTTGTAGCGTGTGCTATTAATGACCTTGGGACCGGACCTGCTCAATGTATTTCTCCAGCCCTTCCGGCGAAAATCGTGGTGGCTGTAATTTCTCAAAAAGACGCGGCTCACGCTTCGCAAATCTAATACTTCTTCCACCCTCGACAGAAAACTTTTTGTCGAGGGCATCCCCAACATTTTTTAGCGCAGCATCTAAGCTTTGAATACCTTGATCAAGAACTGATAGCATATTTTCCGTAACCATATACAACGCCATAATTCGGCCTGGCTCAACCGATCGCAATACAATTCTAAAATCATTCTCTCTCCCATCAACCAACCCAAGCTCGGAAGCCTTTTGCCGGAAAGCATAAAGCGCCTTATTACGCTCTCTAAAGTTCTCAAAGCAAGCAAAATAAGACTGATCACCAAGCAAAAGCTCTTGAATTGCTTCTGCTGCCTCAACATCAGCAAGCAAGTTAAGGATCCGGCCGTCAACCTGATCTTTGATTGCTGGGGACTCAGGCAATGGACCAATGGAGACAAAACGATGGCCTCTATCCTCGAGCGGAAGAACCGATAGCTTCTTGATAGACACCAACTCAGACATTTTATTTATGAGTTGAAACTTCACCATTCGCAGGACATGAACCGACTCTTTAAAATCTCTATCGAACTCAGCCCTCTTTTGAAACTTATACGCAACTAGCGCGCCCAAGCCAGCACCACCAAAGCCGGTGAAAACTGGTCCTAAAACATCCTTTAAATACGATATCAACACCTGGTCTACGAGACCGGTGGCTGGAGGGTAAAAAGCAAAAACGAACAGCACTATCTGAAACGCAGCGAAAAAGCCCAGAAAAAAACCTAAACCCAAATCACTCCATTTCATTTTTAATACTGCCGGCAGGCAGCACTCCTCCTTAAGTCAATCGCCGCTCCAACCCCAAGGATCGCACCTTTGATCGGGCCTGATTAGGCCTGCTCCGGCCCACTGAATCAGAATTATGCCCTAGGATTGCCCTAAAGCATCAGACTGAAACGACAAAGCCCCTGAAACTTTGCAGTTCCAGGGGCTTTGACATGTATGGCGGAGAGATAGGGATTTGAACCCTAGGTACTGTTGCCAGTACAACGGATTTCGAATCCGTCCCGTTCGGCCACTCCGGCATCTCTCCAGTGGCGCGCATCATACCAGCACTTTCTCCAAAGGCGAAGCCTTTTTGAGAAAAAAATCGCGTGCTTTCAGATGCTTGCGCGAACGTGCCGGTTTACAGCGGCACGCCCAGGCGTTTGGCGACTTCTTCGTAGGCTTCGATGACATCACCGAGGCCCTGGCGGAAGCGGTCCTTGTCCATCTTCTTGCGGGTTTCCTTGTCCCACAGGCGGCAACCATCCGGGCTGAACTCGTCACCCAGGACGATTTCGCCGTGGAATACGCCGAACTCCAGCTTGAAGTCGACCAGCAGCAGGCCAGCGTCGTCGAACAGCTTGGTCAGCACTTCGTTGACCTTCAGCGACAGCGCTTTCATCTTGACCAGTTGCTCGGCGGTGCCCCAACCGAAGGCGACAACGTGGGATTCGTTGATGAACGGATCGCCCTTTTCGTCGTTCTTCAGGAACAGTTCGAAGGTCGATGGCTCCAGCTTGATGCCTTCCTCGACGCCCAGGCGCTTGACCAGGCTGCCAGCCGCGTAGTTACGCACGACGCATTCGACCGGGATCATGTCGAGCTTCTTGACCAGGCATTCGTTGTCGCCCAGCAGCTTGTCGAACTGGGTCGGAACGCCGGCTTCTTCCAGCTTCTGCATGATGAAGGCGTTGAACTTGTTGTTCACCATGCCTTTACGGTCGAGCTGTTCGATACGCTTGCCGTCGAAGGCCGAGGTGTCGTTACGGAACAGCAGGATCAAACGGTCGGCGTCGTCGGTCTTGTAAACCGACTTGGCTTTGCCGCGGTAGAGTTCTTCACGTTTTTCCATGATGGGCTCCGCTTGCTAAATGAGGGGGCTAGACGATTTCGCGCCAGTCGAGCCCGCAATCCTGGTTGGCCACTTGCAGCCAGTCCGGGTCGCACCCGAGGGTATCGACGAAACATTGCCGGGCCAGCTGTGGCAGGTTGTTCTTGCTGCTGAGGTGGGCCAGCACCAGGTGCTGCAACTGTTCCCATCCCAGCTCCGCCACCAGGTTCGCAGCCTGGTGGTTGTTCAAATGTCCGTAGTCGCCGCCTACCCGCTGCTTGAGAAACATCGGGTAGTGACCGCGTGCCAGCAGGTCGCGGCAGTGGTTGGCTTCGATCATCAGGGCGTCCAGCCCGCGGTAGTGCTCCAGCAGCACCGAGTCGTAGCAGCCCAGGTCGGTGAGTACGCCGAGGCGCCTGCGACCGTCGCTGAACACGTACTGCAAAGGCTCCAGTGCGTCATGGGTCACGCCCACCGCGCGGATGCTCAGGTCACCGACGTCGAACGTGTCGTTCGCCGCGAGCAGCCCTGTCGCCTCCAGCGGCTTGCGCAGACCGCGCAAGGTGCCTCGACTCAGGTACACCGGAACATTGTAGCGCCGTGCCAGCAACCCCACCCCATGCACGTGGTCGGCATGTTCGTGGGTCACCAGCACGGCGCTCAGGCTGTCTGGCGCTACGCCGAGCCGCGCCAGGCGCCGCTCGGTTTCACGCAGGGAAAAGCCGCAGTCGACCAGCACCCGCGTGTCGCCACTGCTGACCAGCGTGCCATTTCCCTGGCTACCGCTTCCGAGAACCGCGAAGCGCACTTAACCCAGGTTGTCCTGGATGACGCTCAGCACGCGACGGGCCACGTCAGCCGGGGCCACGGTATTGATGTTCTTCTCGACGGTGACCTGGACGCTGTCACCCACCTTGCTCAGGCGAACCTGGTAGCGCTCGGCACGGGCTTCGATCTCTTCCTTGCTCGGCTCGCTGCCGAACATGCGGCTGAGGAATCCAGGCTCGCTCTTCGGCTCGGCTTTCTCGGCCAGGTTGATGTAGTACAGGCCCAGGCTGCGGTTGATGTCTTCGACCCGCCATTCGCCGTGCTCCAGGGCACGACCAACGCTGGACCAGGCACGATCGAGATCGGCGCCGAGGTTCAGCACCGGGTTACCGCTGCCGTCTTCGCTCAGGCTGACGCGGCTCGGGGCATCGAAGTCGCGGGCCGCGAGCAGGGACACCGAACCGCCTTTCTCGGCGCTGCGGGTCATGCTGGCGAGCATTTCGTCGACCAGCACGGCGTCGACGCCGGTGTTGCTGGAGCGGGCCGGGAAGTCCTGCTCGGCGGTGCTGCCGGCCGCACGCTCGACGGTCACCACGTAGACCTCACTGGTGTTGCGCTGCACGCCCGGTTCGATACGCACGCGAGCGCGGATCTCGCTGTCGCGGCTGCTGGCCGCGCCGCCCAGGCGATCGGCCATGGACGCGGACAGCTCGTCGAAACGCTGCCAGGTGGTGTTGAACTCACCGGTCTGCGGACGCTCTTCAGCGATGCGGAAACCGTTGTCCTCGAAGAACTGCCGGGCCACCGGCCAGGTTTCCGCCGGCGAACGCTGGGCCAGGACCCAACGCGCGGCGCCGCTCTTCTGCAGGCTGAAATCGCTGACATCGGCGGTAGCCGCCAGCGGCAGCGGACGGGGAACCTCGAACTCGCCCTTGACGGTGTCGTCCGCGACATTGCGCGGAATCGGCAGCAGCGGGTCGAGACGCTTCACATTGGTTGCATCGGGCGGCAACTGCATGGGGGCCTTTTGGGTCGCCTCCAGGTAGTCGCTGCCACGGTCACGGAAATACCCGTCTTCGCCCCACAACCAGGCGCAACCGCTGGTGCTGGAAATGACAAGTGCAAGGGCGGAAAGACCAGCCAATCGCTTCATGCGGGGTACGTCCTCAATTAAACCAGTACGCCGCACTGGCGCATGGCCTGGCGCAGCGTGTCATGACAGGAGGTGCTCAGCCAGGTCAGCGGCAGGCGAATGCCGTTGCCCATCAGACCCATTTCATTCAGGGCCCACTTCACCGGAATCGGGTTGGCCTCGATGAACAGGTTCTTGTGCAGCGGCATGAGTTTTTCATTGATGGCCCGTGCGGTTTCGGCATCGCCACGCAGGGCGGCCTCGCACAGGTCGGCCATTTCGCGCGGGGCGACGTTGGCCGTGACGGAGATGTTGCCCTTGCCGCCGAGCAGGATCAGCTCGACCGCGGTCGGATCGTCGCCGGACATGACGATGAAGTCGTCGCTGACGCCGTCGATGATCGCCTTGGCGCGGGTCAGGTCACCGGTGGCTTCCTTGATGCCGATGATGTTCGGCACGCTGGACAGGCGGATCACGGTCTCGGCCAGCATGTCGCAGGAGGTGCGGCCCGGCACGTTGTAGAGGATCTGCGGAATGTCCACGGCTTCGGCGATGTGCTTGAAGTGCTGGTACAGGCCTTCCTGGGTCGGCTTGTTGTAGTACGGCACGACCAGCAGGCAGGCGTCGGCGCCGGCGTTCTTGGCATTCTGGGTCAGGTGAACGGCTTCGCTGGTGGAGTTGGCGCCAGTGCCGGCGATGACCGGGATACGGCCCGCGACCTGCTTGACCACGAACTCGATGACCTGGATGTGCTCTTCGACATCGAGGGTTGCCGACTCGCCGGTGGTGCCGACGGCGACGATGGCATGGGTACCGTTCTGCAGGTGGAAGTCCACGAGTTTGCTGAGGCTGTCCCAGTCCAGACGCCCTTGTGCATCCATGGGTGTGACCAATGCCACCATACTGCCCGCAATCATGAAGCTGCTCCTGCCGGAAAAAGAGAGCGGTAATGGTACTGGCGACATCGGCCTTGCACAAGCGACGCGGGCGCCTGGAGCATTCCCCTTCGCGGCCATTTTCGCTACCCTTTGTCCTTTGATCGGTACACAGCGGCCCGTCGGGCTGCCAACCATGCGTTCCGGCAGTGTCCGCCCCTCGATCCAGAGTCCCTGGAACACGCGGATCCGCCTTTTTACCGCGTCAGGTACCGACCGCTCATCGCTTTAGGAATGCTATGTCCACCCCCACCGTCCGCGAACAATTCCTTGTCGTCAGCGCCCTCGGCCCGAGCCCGATGGAGCTGACCAACATCCTCTGCCGCGCCAGCAACGACAGCCGTTGCGCGGTGGTGACCTCCCGCCTGACCCGCCACGGCGAGTGCAGCGCGCTGATCCTGCAGATCAGCGGCAACTGGGATGCCCTCGCGCGCTTCGAAGGCGCCCTGCCGAGCCTGGCCAAGAAGCACGGTTTCATCGTCAACGTGGTGCGCAGCACCGAACTGGAAGTGCGCCCGCTGTCGCTGCCCTACGTTGCCTACGTCAGCGCCGCCTATCGCCCGGACATCATCAACGAGCTGTGCCAGTTCTTCATCGACCACCGCGTCGAGCTGGAGAACCTGACCTGCGACACCTACCAGGCGCCGCAGACCGGCGGCACCATGCTCAACGCCACCTTCACCGTCACGCTGCCCGCCGGCACCCAGATCAGCTGGTTGCGCGACCAGTTCCTGGACTTCGCCGACGCGCTCAACCTGGATGCCCTGATCGAACCGTGGCGTCCACAGAACCCGATGTAAGGAGCCGCCCCATGGCCGTCGAACTCGATAAACCCGTCGCCGACTTCCAGGTCCAGGCCACCAGCGGCCAACAGGTCAGCCTCGCTGACCTCAAGGGCCGCCAGGTCGTGCTGTATTTCTACCCGAAGGACAGCACCCCGGGTTGCACCACCGAAGGCCAGGACTTCCGTGACCAGTACGCCGCCTTCCAGGCCGCCGGCACCGAGGTGTTCGGCGTGTCCCGCGATGGCCTCAAGTCCCACGAGAACTTCAAGGCCAAGCAGGCCTTCCCCTTCGAGCTGATCAGCGACAAGGACGAAAGCCTCTGCCAGCTGTTCGACGTGATCAAGCTGAAGAAGCTGTACGGCAAGGAATACCTGGGCGTCGACCGCAGCACCTTCCTGATCGACAAGAACGGCGTGCTGCGCAAGGAATGGCGCGGCGTGAAGGTGCCGGGCCATGTGGCCGCGGTACTGGCCGCAGCCGAAGCGCTGAACAAGGCCTGACCAGCTCCAAGCTTCAAGCTTCAAGCGGCAAGAAAAAGCAGTCGGCAGCGCTGCGGATCGCTCTTTCTTGCCGCTTGAAGCTTACGGCTTGAAGCCCTAAAGCAGCGGCGCCACCGCCGGTTCCCGCCTTGGCCAGGCATCCAGCACGGCCTTGAACAGCGTCGCCAGCGGAATGGCGAAGAAGATCCCCCAGAAGCCCCACAGCCCGCCGAACAGCAGCACCGCGCAGATGATCGCCACCGGGTGCAGGCTGACCGCCTCCGAGAACAGCAGCGGCACCAGCACGTTGCCATCCAGCGCCTGGATGATCGCGTAGACCGCCATCAGATAGATGAACTGATCACCCCAGCCCCACTGGAACAGGGCAATCAGGGTCACCGGCACCGTCACCACCACCGCGCCCACATAGGGCACCACCACCGACAGCCCCACCAGCAGCGCCAGCAGTGCCGCGTAGTTCAGGCCCAGGGCGACGAAGGCGATATAGGTGGCCACGCCGCAGATCAGGA
The DNA here is from genome assembly GCF_057197725.1 of Pseudomonas sp. P2S-1. Classification (NCBI taxonomy): domain Bacteria; kingdom Pseudomonadati; phylum Pseudomonadota; class Gammaproteobacteria; order Pseudomonadales; family Pseudomonadaceae; genus Pseudomonas; species Pseudomonas sp. P2S-1. Next base: position 6,089,441 of record NZ_CM170068.1, on the reverse strand, counting down.
TCTCGATACCCTTGCCGCGAATGTAGTTGGCGATCTGCCGGTTCATTTCCTCGGCGACCCGGGTCATCAGCGCACGCTCCTGCGGGAGGTAGCTGACAACCCAGCGGGCGATGGTCTCGCGGTCCTTGAGGAAGAAGAACACCAGGATCGGCACCAGCACCAGATAGATCATGATGTTGACCAGCAGCGGCAGGCTGGACAGCGAGAAGGTCAGCGCCCACTGGCCGAACTTGCCGATCTCGCCGCGCATGGCCTCGATCGCCTGCAGCACCTGGTCATCGGACACCAGATGCGGATAGCGCTCAGGCAGCAACAGCAACAGCGACTGCCATTTGCCGAGCATTCCCGGCAGTTCGTTGAACAGGGTGATCAACTGGTGCCAGAGCAACGGCACCAGCACCAGCAGGAATACCCCCAGCGCCCCCATGAACAGCGTGAAGACCAGGGCCACCGCGACCTTGCTCGGCACCTTGAAGCGCTCCAGGGCGTTGACCAGGCCCTGCATCAGGAACGCCAGGACCATCCCCGCCAGCACCGGCGCGAGCATGCCGCCGAGGGTCAGGACCGCGGTGAAACCGAGAAACAGCAGAACCGCCAGCACCACCGCTTCCTCGTCGGAGAAATAACGGTGCAGCCAGCTGCGAAGCACTTTGAACATCGGAGGGACTCAGGCCTTTTTCAGCCAGTAGGTGTAGGTGCCGCCTTCGGCGGTTTCGTGAAGCAGGGTATGACCGGCCAGCTTGGCGAAAGTGCGGAAGTCGCGCTGCGAGCCGCCATCAGTGGCGATGACCTTGAGCACCGCACCGGAAGCCAGGCGGTTGAGTTCCATCTTCGCCTTGAGCAACGGCAGCGGGCAGCTAAGGCCGCTGGCGTCCAGTTCGGCGTCGGGATTGGGGATGGTGGTCATTGCTGCACTCCAGAAAAGCGGGTGGCCGGGTCGGCACAGGTCAGGCGAGCCGGCAAGCCTCGCAGAATTGCGCCACTGGTCGCAACCGTGCGAGGCGGCTACAGTAAGGCTTTTTGTCGACCAGAGCTCCGTGCATGACATTTCTGCGCCCTACCCTGCTGACACTGGCCTGCCTGCTGGCGCTTCCAAGCCATGCCGACGACCTGCCGTCACTCGGCGACGCCAGCTCGGCCATTGTCTCGCCGCAACAGGAACACCAGCTCGGCCGTGCCTGGCTGAGCCTGCTGCGCGGCAATGTCAGCCAGCTGTCCGACCCCCAGCTCAAGGATTATGTCGAAACCAGCGTCTACAAGCTTGCCGAAACCAGCCAGTTGCAAGACCGTCGCCTGGAATTCATCCTGATCAACAGCCCCGAACTCAACGCCTTCGCCGCCCCCGGCGGGATCGTCGGGGTCAACGGCGGCCTGTTCCTCAATGCCCAGACCGAGGGTGAATACGCCTCGGTGCTCGCCCACGAACTCGCGCACTTGTCTCAACGCCACTTCGCCCGTGGCGTCGAAGCCCAGCAGCGCATGCAGTTGCCGATGATGGCGGCCTTGCTCGCTGGCATCGTGGTCGCCGCCTCTGGCGCGGGCGATGCCGGTATCGCCGCCATCGCCGGGACCCAGGCCGCCGCCATCCAGGAACAGCGCCGCTTCTCCCGGCAGAACGAGCAGGAAGCCGACCGTATCGGCATCCTCAACCTAGAAAAGGCCGGCTACGACCCGCGCAACATGCCGACCATGTTCGAACGCCTGATGCGCCAGTATCGCTTCGACGCCAAGCCGCCAGAGTTCCTCCTCACTCACCCGGTTACCGAAAACCGTATCGCCGACACCCGCAACCGGGCGGAACAGGCGCCGGCGGGCGGGATCGAGGACAGTGCGCGCTACCAGTTGATGCGTGCGCGTGTGCAGTTGTTCTATGAGGGCACGCCAGGTCTGGCGGCCAAACGTTTCCGGGCGCAACTGGACGAGAACCCGAAACTCGACGCGGCGCGCTATGGCCTGGCCCTGGCGCAGATCAAGGGCGGCCAGCTCAACGAAGCACGGGAGAACCTCAAGCCCCTGCTGGCCAAGGCGCCCAACGACATCACCTACAACCTGACCCAGATTGACCTGGAGATCACCAACAACCGTCTTGCCGATGCCCAGCAACGGGTGGATCGCATGCGCCAGCTGTATCCGGGCAACTATCCGCTGAAACAGGTGGCTGCCGACCTGCTGCTCAAGCAGAACAAGCCGGCCGAGGCGGAGAAGACGCTGGAAGCGCTGGTCAAGGAGCGCGGGGACGACCCGGATGTCTGGTATGACCTGGCCGAAGCTCGCGGATTGTCCGGCAATACCATCGGCCTGCACCAGGCCCGGGCCGAGTTCTTCGCGTTGACGGGGGATTTCGACCAGGCGATCCAGCAGCTGGACTACGCCAAGCGGCGGGCCGGCACCAACTTCCAGCTGGCCTCGCGGATCGATGCGCGGCAGCGGGACATGCTGGAGCAGCAGCGGATGGTCAAGGACATGATGCGCTGATCTTCAGGGCCTCATCGCTGGCAAGCCAGCTCCCACAGGTACTGTATACACCGAACCTGTGGGAGCTGGCTTGCCAGCGATGGGAGCCCCTCGAATCTTAAGCGTTACCAGAGAGCTTCAACCGCGCCGCCGCGGTGAAATCCAGCATTCGCTGCAACGGCCGGATCGCCTGTGGAACCAGGGCCGGCTCGACGAAGATCTCGTTGGTGCCTTCACGCAGGCACTGCAGGGTGCGCTCCAGGGTGTTCATCGCCATCCACGGGCAATGGGCACAGCTGCGGCAGGTCGCACCGTTGCCCGCCGTCGGCGCTTCGATGAACTCCTTGTCCGGGCACAGCTGCTGCATCTTGTAGAAGATGCCGCGATCAGTGGCGACCACGAAACGCTTGTTCGGCATGCGCTGCGCCGCCGCAATCAACTGGCTGGTGGAACCCACCGCGTCGGCCAGCTCGATCACCGCTTCCGGCGATTCCGGGTGCACGAGGATCGCGGCATCCGGGTACAGAGCCTTGATATCGGCCAGTTGCCGCGACTTGAACTCTTCGTGAACGATGCAGGCACCGTCCCACATCAGCATGTCGGCGCCGGTCTGCTTCTGGATGTAACGCCCCAGGTGCTGGTCCGGGCCCCAGATGAAGGTCTCGCCGTTGTCCATCAGGCTTTCGACGATCTCCAGCGCGCAGCTCGAGGTCACCACCCAGTCGGCACGGGCCTTCACCGCCGCCGAGGTGTTGGCGTAGACCACCACGGTACGCTCCGGATGCTGGTCGCAGAAGGCCGAGAACTCGTCCACCGGGCAGCCCAGATCGAGGGAGCAGGTCGCTTCCAGGGTCGGCATCAGGATGCGTTTTTCCGGGGTGAGGATCTTCGCCGTCTCGCCCATGAAGCGCACGCCGGCCACCAGCACGGTCTTGGCCGGGTGGTTCTTGCCGAAGCGGGCCATCTCCAGGGAGTCGGCCACGCAACCACCGGTTTCCTCGGCCAGGGCCTGGATCACCGGGTCGCAATAGTAGTGGGCGACCAGCACCGCATCCTGCGCCTTGAGCTCGGCGGCGATGGCGGCACGGTAGTCGGCCTCCTGTTCAGGAGTGAGGGGCTTGGGCTGCTTGGCGTCCAGGTGGGCCTGGACCAGAAGGCGTTCGGAAATCTGCGTCATGTTCGCAAGACCTGCAGGCGCTGATGCGCGTAAGTCGAGAGTATCATCGGGCACGGACAAATCGGGTAACAGCTTGACTGTTGCACGGGCGGCAAAGTCCGCTGCGACCTCGGTTTTATGAGTGGCCGAAGGCTACAGACAATCGGATGAATTCTAAAGAGTTTTTTACCCCGCCAGGCGGGTGGGCGACGCTCGACACATCGCCCGCCAGCCCAGGTGGTTACTGTGCGGCGCCGGTGATTCCGGCAGTACGCTGCTGGACCAGGGCAGCGAACTGATCGGCGGTCATCTTCTGGCCGTTGAAGTCCACCTGGCCGTCGGCGTACTTCAACTGTACGAGGACGTCGTCGCCCTTGACCGTCGCCAGCTGGCTTTGCGCGGCGATCATCCCGACCATCTCGCCGGAAGCCGAGGCCTGGCGGACCTGCTCGGCGTCCAGCCCTTCGAGTTTGGCGCGCAGGGCCGCCAGGTCACCGACCATCGGCTTGGAGATCTTCAGGTTGGTCTGCAGCGCCTTCACCGACTGGGCGAAGGCCTGCTCCAGCGGGATACCTTCCAGCCCCTTGCCGGACAGGTCCAGATCGAGGTCGAAGCGGCTTTCGCCGTTGGCCGTCTTGAACGACAGCTCCTGCAAGGTCACCCGCGGACCGCCCTCCAGCAGCTTCAGCAACGGCGCCTGCAACTGCGGATCGTCCAGCATCATCGCGCCAGCATCCGGAGTCATGCTCAGGGCCATGCCTTGCAGTTGCGGCAGGTTCTGCTCATACCAGTTCACCAAACTGCCGACCGCTTCCGGGTTCAGCCGCTCCACGCTCCAGGCGAAGCGGGCGCTGCCGATGGGATTACCGGAAAAACTGATGTCCGCCAGGCTGGCCTGCTGCTTCAGCGACAGGCCCGCCTCCTCGATGCGATAGACATCGCGCTGCTCGAACTTGCCGAAGTGCAGCGACTGCTCGTTGCCGAACGACAGATTGCTTTCTGCGACATCCAGGTTCATCGAGCCGACGAAATAGCCGTAGTCACTCATGGTGAAGTCGGTGGACAGGGCAACACCCTTGAACGTCACATTCACCGGGGCTTCGCCAGCGGTCAGCAATGCTACCCGGCCCAGATCGCCCTGCAGGCGCAGGCCATCGCCTTTCAGCGACGACTCCAGGTTCAGGGTCAGGCCAGAGAACGACAGCGAGGTGCCATCCTCATCGCTGGACTCGAACGGCTCGACCCGCAGTTCATTGTGCAACGCACCGCCGTAGCCAACGCTCATGCTGCCTTGCAGCGGGGCCTTGTCGCCGGTCAGGCCGAACCACGAGGCGGTGTTATCGGTCTTGAGCAGCGCGTAGTTGCTTGCCGCCATGACCGGCGCCAGTTGCAGGCGCTTGACCCGCGACCAGGGGAACGGGCCGTGCTCCAGATGATCGCTGAACTCCAGCTGGATCGGCTCGACGTCGTTACCGGCGAGGGTCAGGCGGTAGCGCGCTTCGCTGCTGAACACCCCGGATTCCAGGGACAGCAGCTCGACCTTGCCGCTGCCACTGCCGCTCAGGGCCGCCGCCAGTTGCCGGTTGGACTGCGCCAGCGAGGATTCGAGCACCTCGGGCAACTGCTTGCCGGTGTACCACGCGATCGAGGTGCAGGCCGCACCTACTACAACCAGCCCGCCAATAACTACCAGTGCTTTCTTCATGAAGTGTTCCAGTTGCGTTCCTTGAGTAGAGAAGGCCCGGACTTAAGTGGTCGGGCCTTCGGAGGGCGAGAGTAACATTAGTGAAAGATGATTCCCCCGAACCAGGTGAAACTAATGAACCGATTTACGCCCGAGTATCCTGAGGAGTTCATCCAGGGGTAGTGTTCTACCATTCAACTCCGCCTCATCAGGCGGCGCCACACGCAAGTTCATCTGGATCTCGTTGCTCGAGCGTCAGACGATAACGCGCATCGGCACCGAACGTCCGGGCATCGAGAGAAAGCAGCTCGATTCTGGCCTTGCCTTCAAATCCAAGCGCCACCTTCAACTGCTGGTTAACCTGAACGAGCACGGCGTCCAGCCGTTGCGGCATTTTCCCCGTGTACCAAGCGGCTAGAACGCCAAGCGAAACAAGCACGCCGAGCGCTATCAGTATTTTTTTCATTACGTGGGTCCAGCGGCAGGAAAGGTCACCCGGAAATCTCTCCAAAGCATTTCAAACGGGACGTTATCACCACGCCGGGGTTCGAATCGGTCAGGAAAGAGCGACTGAAGAGAAGGAAAGATCGTCGCCTGTCGTGGCCTTATTCCGAGAACCGCACTGCCTTCCAAACACTCGGACAAAAGACAATCCGGCAAACGCCAGTCGGCCCCTCACGAAACTGTCATCGGACACTGCCATGGTTCTGCGCATCGCTCCGCCCTGTGTGGCGGGAGGAACAGCATCGCGCTGAAAAGGGAGCCTCTTATGAAAGTTGCAGTGTTCGGTACCGGTTACGTGGGCCTGACCCTCGCTGCCTGCCTCGCCGAGGTTGGCCATGCGGTGTGCTGCGTGGACGTCGATGCCCATCGCGTGGCGAGCCTGTCCGAAGGCCATTGCCCGATCTTCGAGCCCGGCCTGCCGGAACTGCTGAAGAACGGCCTGACCAGCGCGCGCCTGAAGTTCACCCTCGACGCCGCCCGAGCCATCGATACCGCAACGGTGATTTTCATTGCCGTCGGCACCCCTTCGCTCCCCGACGGCAGCGCCGACCTGCGCCAGGTCTTTGCCGTGACCGACAGCATCGCCCGCCACGCCCGGGGCGAAAAGGTGGTGGTCAACAAGTCCACCTCGCCGGTGGGCACCGTGGATGCGATCAAGGCCCGCCTTGCCAGCCACGATGCCAGCACCGCGCAGCGCCTGGACGTGGTGAGCAACCCGGAATTCCTCAAGGAAGGCTCGGCGGTACTGGACTGCATGCGCCCCGACCGCATCCTGATCGGTGGCGCCAGCCCGACGACCCTGAACCTGCTGCGCGAGCTGTTCGCACCGTTCAGCCGTAACCATGACAAGTTCATCAGCATGGACGCTCGCAGCGCCGAACTGGCCAAGTACGCGGCCAATTGCATGTTGGCGACCAAGATCTCGTTCATGAACGAAATGGCCAACCTGGCCGAACACACCGGTGCGGATATCGAGGCGGTGCGCCGCGGCATCGGCTCCGACCCGCGCATCGGCTACGACTTCATCTACGCCGGCTGCGGCTTTGGCGGTTCGTGCTTCCCCAAGGACCTCTCGGCCCTGCAACGCATCGCCGAGCAATACGATTACCAGCCGCGCCTGCTCCAGGCCGTGGATGCGGTAAACCAGCGGCAGAAGCATCGCCTGTTCGAGAAAATCCTCGATCACTACGACGGCGACCTGGCCGGCAAGACCTTCGCCCTCTGGGGCCTGGCATTCAAGCCCAACACCGATGATATGCGCGAGGCCTCGAGCCAGGTCCTGCTGCGTTCGCTGTGGCAGGCCGGGGCGAAAGTCCAGGCGTTCGATCCCCAGGCACGCGCCGAGGCACGCCGCCTGTTCGGCGAGCGCGACGATTTGCAACTGATGGACAGGAAGGAAGACACCCTGGCCGGCGCCCATGCCCTGGTGATCGTCACCGAATGGCAGGATTTCAGGGTGCTGGACAGCGGGATGGTCAGGCAGCGCCTGCTCGATGGCACGGTGTTCGATGGCCGCAACCTGTTCGAGCCGGCGCAGATGGCCGAGGCAGGACTGGCCTACTACAGCATCGGCCGGCCTGATGCCGGAACGCGCCCAGGCGCTCCGGCGGTGCAGGCATAAGGCAGCGCCTTACTCGTTGACGTCCATGAACTCACGGGCCCAGACGATGTAGTCGTTCGGCTGGGTGTAGGTGTGGGTCAGCTCGGTCGCGCTCAGGTCCGAGGCGGCGCTGGTGATCCGGCGCTGTTCGCGCAGGCAGTCGTAGGTGGCCTTGATCGCGGCGAAGTAGGCGCCATGGCCATCGACGGCGATACGCACACCGAGTTGCGCCAGGCGCGCATCGTCGTGCAGTTGCGGGTTGCCGTAGGTGACCAGCATCAGCGGTACGGTGAGGTGGCGGGCGATCTCTTCGAGATGCTCGAAATCACGAACACCGACCATGCAGATGCCATCAGCGCCAGCATTCTGGTACGCCACGGCGCGAGCGATGACTTCCTCGGTCGGAATGGCGGCGGCGTTGGTCCGGGCGATGATCACCAGCTCCGGGTCGACACGGGCTTCAAGCGCTGCACGAACCTTGCCGACACCTTCGGCGATGCTGATCAGGTCAGTGGACTTGCGGCCGAACTGGGCCGGCAGCAGGGTGTCCTCGATGGTCAGGGCAGAAACCCCGGCGCGTTCCAGTTCGATCACCGTGCGCATCACGTTCAGGGCGTTACCGTAGCCATGGTCGGCGTCGGCAATGAATGGCAACTGGGCGACACGTCCGATACGGGTCGCCTGCTCGGCGAACTCGCTCAGGGTGATCAGGGCAAAATCCGGTGCTGCAAGTACCTGTAGCGACGCCACCGAGCCCCCGAGGATACCCACCTCGAAACCGAGGTCGGCGGCAATACGCGCGGACATCGGGTCGAACACCGAGGCGGTGTGGTAACAGTTGGGGGACGCAAGGAGTTTACGAAACGCACGGCGCAGTTCTTGGTGGGACGCTTTAGGCATGATCAATCCACTTATCTCGACTTCATTCTGCCCGGCAACATACCACTGCTTGATGTCGCTCTGACAGCAGGAAAGGTCTTTGTCCGACAAATTGACGAAACGTTTCATCTCCCGGGATTGAAGGGCTGCGCTGGAACAGGGGATTCCCCGAGCGGGACGGAGAGAAGTAAGAAGCGGGAAAATCGGCGCTGCGCAGCGAGGAAATTTTCCAGTCTTTCATCAAAAAATCGCGAAATGAGTATGAACTGTGCATGGGTTTCTCCATCAACACTGACTCAGGCCAATCCTGAGAAAGCCATCAGGGATTAGCGTATTGGATCCATTTGCACACTCAGTGATTCCCCTAGCCATTAAGCGTAGCTTTTGTGCGGCTATGGCATAATGAAATCATTCCGCACCTCCAGATAACGAGCCGTGACTTGTGTCAGTAACTACCCTAACCGTCTGTGACGACTCCACCGTTGCCCGCAAGCAGGTCCTGCGAGCCTTGCCCTCCGACTGGCCGGTTTCGGTCACGGAGGCCGCCAACGGACATCAATGCATGGACGCCGTGCGCAAGGGCCTGGGCCAGGTCGTGGTGCTCGACCTGAACATGCCGGAAATGGACGGCTATCAGGTACTGCATGCGCTGCGCGACGAGGGCTTGCAGGCCAATGTCATCGTTATCTCAGGGGACGTGCAGCAGGAGGCCCTGCGCCGCGTGCAGGAACTGGGCGCCCTGGCCTTCCTGAAAAAGCCCTTCGAGCAAGAACAACTGCGCGAAACCCTGGACCGCCTGGGCCTGCTGCAACTGGCGGGCCGGGCGGCGCAGAGCCATCGTCCGCAGACCAGCGCCAGCGTCAGCTTCAACGAGGTGTTCCGCGAAACCGTCAACGTCGCCATGGGCCGCGCCGCCGCACTGATCGCCAAGGTGCTCGGGGTGTTCGTGCAACTGCCGGTGCCTAACGTGAACATCCTCGAAGTCGGTGAACTGCACATGGCCCTGGCGGACGCCGGGCGCTGCAAGCAACTGACCGCGGTGTGCCAGGGCTTTATCGGCGGCGGTATCGCCGGAGAGGCGCTGCTGATGTTCCACGACTCGGAAATCGCCGATATGGCGCGGCTGATGAAGCATGAGAGCAGCCACGCCTCCGACCTGGAGATGCTCCTGGACCTGTCCAGCATCCTGATCGGCGCCTGCCTGAGCGGCATCGCCGAGCAGGTCGACGTGGTGTTCTCGCAGTGTCACCCGCAGATCCTCGGCCAGCACGCCAATATCGAGGAACTGATCCGGGTCAACCAGCGGCGCTGGAAGAAGACCCTCGCGGTGGAGATCAGCTACGGCCTGGAAGGCCATGACATCAGCTTCGACCTGTTGCTGCTGTTCACCGAAGACTCCATCGAACGACTGACCCATAAACTCGCGTACCTGATGAACTGAGCCATGAACAAAGCCCTTGATCTGACCGAGTTCCACTGGCTGCTGGCGATCGTGCAGAGCATCGACGTCGGCGTGGTAGTGCTCGATCGCGACTACTGCGTGCAGGTCTGGAACACCTTCATGGAGAACCGTTCCGGGGTGCCGCCCAAGGACGCCATCAGCCAGTCGTTCTTCCGGTTGTTCCCCGAAGTCAACGAGGACTGGTTCCGGCGCAAGCTCGACAGCGTGGGCACCCTTGGCACGGCAGCGTTCACCGTGTGGGAACAACGCCCCTATCTGGTGCGGTTCAAGAACTACCAGCCGATCACCGGGCAGGAAGACTTCATGTACCAGAACACCACGCTGTTCCCGCTGCGCTCCACCGACAGCAGCATCAGCCATTTCTGCCTGGTGATCTACGACGTGACCGACGTCGCCACCAACCGGCACATGCTGCAGTCGGCCAACGCCCAGCTGCAGAAGCTTTCCAGCACCGACCGCCTGACCGGCCTGTACAACCGCGGCCACTGGGAAGACAGCCTCAAGGTCGCGTACGCCCGCCACCAGCGTCATGGCAACGCCACCAGCCTGGTGATGTTCGATATCGATCACTTCAAGCGCATCAACGACACCTACGGCCACCAGGCCGGCGACGAAGTGATCAGGCAGGTCGCCGCGCTGCTCCGCGAGTATGTGCGCGACACCGACGTGGCGGGGCGCTATGGCGGCGAGGAGTTCGGCGTGGTGCTGTCGGATACCGACAAGCATGGCGCGGTGGCCTTTGCCGAGCGCCTGCGCAAGGCGGTGGAGGAACTGGAAGTGAAGCATGAAGGCTTGACCATCCGCTTCACCATCAGCCTTGGGGTCGCCGATCTTGGCCAGCCGTCCGACAGCCACGCGGACCTCATCGCCTGGGCCGACCAGGCCCTGTATGCCTCGAAGAAAGGCGGACGCAACCAGGTTTCCGTGTACGGATGACAAGACGCCATCACCGCCTTGCATCTGCAAATCATTCTCGTTAAAGTCGGCGCCCTCGCCCTCCCGGGATAACGGCCGCCATGTCGAGCATGAGCACGGAAGAACTGGAACGGGCATTCAAGGCCCATTCCCGTGAGCTGCGAGTGTTCCTCTATCGACAGCTGCACAGCACCGAGACCGCTGCCGACCTCACTCAGGAAACCTGGTTGCGCATGCTCAGGCAGCGACCGCGCACGCCGGTGGAGAACCTGCGGGCGTTCATCTTCCGCATCGCCCGCAACCTGGCCATCGATCATGTGCGCAGCCGCGCCTCCCGCGAGCGTCACGACCAGGGCCTGGCGTATCTTTACGAAGTCACCGGCGAAACGCCCGAGCTGATCGACACCGTCGCCGCCAGCCAGGAACTGGAAACACTGGATGCCGCACTCAAGCGCATGGGGGAGCCGGAGCAAAGCATCTTCCTCAAGTGTCGCCTCCAGGGCATTGCACAAAAGGATGTAGCCCGGGAGCTGGGCATGTCCCTCAGTTCGGTGGAGAAGCACCTGGCCAGCGCGCTGGACTTTTTGCGTCGAAGCCTTCAGCGTTGAACACCATGCCTGACCTCAAAGCCGATCCTGCCGACCTTCACGCCACCGCCCAGTACTGGGTCGTACGCCTGACCTCGGAAGACGTGGCACCTGCCGATATTGCCGCCGCCCGCGCCTGGTGCGCCGAGGATCCCGCGCACCAGCGGGCATTCGTCGACGCACGCCGGCTATGGCAGCTCAGCGGGCACTTGCAGGCCCCTGCGATACAGCGCCGCTCACCGACGTGGGCCTGGGCGACAGCGGCAGTCCTGCTGATCGCCCTCGGGCTCGGACTGGTCCGACAGCAGGCCTGGGATGCGGATTACCACACCGGCCTCGGCGAACAGCAGCGCATCACCCTGGCGGACGGCTCCCATGTCCTGCTGGATTCCGACTCGGCGATAGACGTCAGCCTGTACGGTGACCGGCGGGAAATCACCTTGCGCAAGGGCGAGGCGCTGTTCGAAGTGGCACATGACCCGCAGCGCCCCTTCCAGGTCCGTACCGGGGACCTGGGCGCGACCGCCCTCGGCACCGTCTACGCGGTGCGCAAGCGCGGTGACGACGCACAGGTCACTGTGGCCCGCGGGCGTGTCGCGGTAAAGGACGCCGGCGCCAGCCTGGTCCTCGGTGCCGGGGAACAGGTCAGCCGCCTGAACGGCGCCCTTGGCGATAAACAGACCGTCGATACCGCCAAGGCCCTGGCCTGGCAACACGGCCGCCTGGTCTTCGAGATGGCACCGCTGCCGGATGTACTCGCCGAGTTGCAGCGCTACCGGCCTGGCTACCTGCTGATAGGCGACGACAGCCTGCGCACGCTCAAGGTCAGCGGCAGTTTCCGCCTCGACCGCCTGGAGGATGCCCTGGGCACGCTGGAGCAAGCGTTTCCCTTGAGGATCCAGCGCTACACCGACTACCTGCTGGTACTACAGCCCCGCTGAGTGAAATTATTTTTACGGGTCTGCCGGGCTCACCCGTCTTCCCTCGCGAAAAAGATAATTACTTGCATTCGCCAGGGAGAATCAGATGTACCCACCGTCCACCGGTCACCGCCCGATCGTCCTCGCCCTTCGCCGCGCCACGCTGCTGATGGGGCTGCTGCCTGCTATCGCCTGGGCAGAGCCGGTCGCCTTCGATATTCCGGCCCAGTCGCTGGCCAGCGCGCTCAATCAGCTCGCCGAGCAAAGTGGCTTGCAGGTCATCTACAACGGTGAACTGGTGCAGGGCCTCAACAGCCCGGCCGTGCGTGGCAACCAGGAACCGGAGGCTGCCCTGCAACGCCTGTTGCAGGGCAGCGGGCTGATCTGGCACAGCACCGGCCAGGGCAGCGTCATGCTGGACAAGCCTGCCACAGGCGAGAGCGTCCAACTGGGTGCCACCGCCATCAGTGCTGCCCTCTCCGGCGACAGCACCACCGAAGGCAGCACGCGCTACGCCCCCTCCGGTCCCAGCAGCACAGCCACGCGCCTGGGCATGAGCCTGCGCGAGACGCCGCAATCGGTGACCGTGGTTACCCGCCAGCGCATGGACGACCAGAACATGAAGGACCTGGACGACGTGCTGGAGAACACCACCGGCATCGTGGTGATGAAGAACGGCGGCGAGCGCTCCCTGTACCAGACGCGCGGGCAACTGGTGGAAAGCCTGCAGATCGATGGCGTGCCCACCAACATCAGCAATGCCTATTCGATGGACGCCATCTCCAAGCCGGCCACCGACATCTACGACCGCATCGAAGTGGTGCGCGGTGCTACCGGCCTGACCGAGGGTGCCGGCACGCCATCGGCGGCGATCAACATGGTGCGCAAGCGCCCGACGGCCGAACCTCAGGCGCTGGTCGAGACCTCGGTGGGCTCCTGGGACGACTACCGGACCATGCTCGACCTCTCTTCGGCACTGAACCCCGAAGGCACCCTGCGCGGTCGCACCGTGGTCAGCTATAACGATGCCAACAGCTACATGGACAACGTGAAGAAGGAAAACCAGCTGTTCTACGGCATCGTCGAGATGGACCTGACGCCGAACACCCTGGCCACCCTCGGCTTCTCGTGGCAGAAAGACCGTAACTCCGGCTATGACTGGTCGGCGTTGCCTACCCGTGCCGATGGCTCCTTCTATCCGCTGTCGCGCTCGACCAACCTCACCGGCCAGTGGAACAAACTGAACAAGCGCAACACCACGGTGTTCGCCGACATCCAGCACAGCTTCGACAACGACTGGAAGCTGGTGGTGGCCGCCAACCAGATCTGGGCGAAGTCGGAATTCCTCGGCAACTACACCTGGCGGGTCAGTGGCGACCGCTTCAGCCTCAATCCGCGTCACTTTTTCTACGACGATACCCAGACCAGCCTCGACGGCTATGCGACCGGCCCCTTCCAACTGTTCGGCCGACGCCATGAACTGGTGCTCGGCGCCAATATCCGCCAGGACGACTTCGACTACCACGGCGGCCGTGACGCGACCTACAACTACCAGTTCGACATGAACGACCTGTCCGGCTTCAATCCACCCAAGCCGACCGCGCTCAATTCGAACCAGTGGAAGTACAACATCACCCAGCAACAGTCGGGCCTCTACAGCGCCGCACGCTTCAGCCTGAGCGACAGCACGAAGTTCATCCTTGGCAGCCGCCTGAGCTGGTTCAAGACCGAAAACATGACCAACACCACTGGCACGCCGCGGCGCAGCGAATACGCGAAGAACCAGGAAGTCACACCCTATGCCGGGCTGGTGCAGGAACTGAGCGACAACCTGAGCGCCTATGCCAGCTACACCGAGATCTTCAAGCCGCAGAGCAACCGCGATATCAGCGGTTCGATCCTCGACCCCATGACCGGCAGCAACTACGAGCTCGGGCTCAAGGGCGAGTTCCTCGACAAGCGCCTGACCGCCAGCATGGCGCTGTTCCAGGCGGACCAGACCGGACGGGCAGAGTATGTGATTCCCTGTGATTGCTACGAAGCCTCCGACAAGGTGCGCAACCGGGGCATTGAGCTGGAAATGAATGGCGCGCTGACGCCAGACTGGAGCCTTTCGGCCGGGTATACCTACACCCAGTCGAAATACATTGGCGGCAGCCAAAAGGGCGAGGCATTTGCCTCGAATGCACCGCGCCATCTGCTCAAGGTTGCCACCGACTACCGCCTGCCCGGCGTCCTGAACAGGGCGCGGGTGGGCGGCAGCGTCAACGTGCAGAGCGACATCAGCAATCGCGACGAAGGCTATACCATTCGCCAGGGCGGCTATGCCCTGGCCAACCTCCACGCAGTCTACGAACTGGATGAGCACCTGGAGCTGCAGTACAACCTGGACAACGTGTTCGATCGCAAGTACGTCCAGACCGTGGGCAACGACAACTACTGGAACTTCTACGGCGAGCCGCGCAACTTCAACGTGGCATTGCGGGCGAAGTTCTGACACGGGGCGCTCAAAGCCGGGAGCGGTTTCACCGCTCCCACGCATTAAAAAAACCATGAACGAAAAAGCCCGCCGACCTCGAAAGGTGGCGGGCTTCTTCGTACTGCGTATGGTGGGTCGTGTAGGATTCGAACCTACGACCAATTGGTTAAAAGCCAACTGCTCTACCAACTGAGCTAACGACCCGTTGGATGGCGCGTATAATACTGATTTCTAACAGGAAATCAACACCCCATCGCAAAATAATTCAAAAATATCTGGTCGGGTCCTGAACACCGGCCGCTGCGAAGCCTTCGGCGCGCAGGCGGCAGCTGTCGCATTTGCCACAGGCACGGCCTTCATCATCGGCCTGGTAGCAGGAAACCGTGAGGCTGTAGTCCACGCCACGGGCCAAGCCCGCCTGGACGATCTGCGCCTTGCTGAGGTTCTGCAGTGGCGCCTGGATACGGAAGCCCTGCCCTTCGACACCGGCCTTGGTCGCCAGGTTGGCCATGCGCTCGAAGGCTTCGACGAACTCGGGACGGCAGTCCGGGTAGCCGGAGTAGTCCACCGCATTCACTCCGATGAAGATATCCCGCGCCTCCAGCACCTCGGCCCAGCCCAGGGCGAGGGACAGGAACACCGTGTTGCGGGCCGGCACGTAGGTCACCGGAATGCCGTCGCTGGGTGCTTCGGGCACGTCGATGCTGCTGTCGGTCAGGGCCGAGCCGCCGATACCGTTGAGATTCAGGCCGATCACCTTGTGCTCCACCACACCCAGGTCGCGGGCGACCCGGGCGGCGGCATGCAGCTCGGCGCGATGGCGCTGCCCGTAATCGAAGCTCATGGTGTAGCACTGGTAGCCCTCGGCCTTGGCCATGGCGACCACGGTGGCCGAATCCAGGCCGCCGGACAGCAGAATTACCGCACGTTTCTCAGTCATTGCAGAAGCTCCTCTCAGCGTCCCGGTTCGTCGTTCCAGAGCAGTTTGTGCAACTGCATCTGCAAGCGAACCGGCAGGTTGTCGGCGACGATCCAGTCGGCCAGATCGGTGACGTTCAGTTCATGGTGGCTGGGCGAGAACAGGACTTCGCCGGCACGCTTGTCGAGCCCGTACTGGATCAGCTTGGACACCGCCCAGTCGTAGTCCTCGCGAGAACAGAGGACGAACTTGACCTGGTCGTTGGCGGTCAGCAGCTCGATGTTCTCGTAGCGGTTGCGATGGACTTCGGCCGAACCCGGGGTCTTCAGGTCCACCACGCGGCTGACGCGCAGGTCGACCGCAGAGATGTCCATCGAGCCGCTGGTTTCCAGGGAAACCTCGTAGCCGGCGTCACAGAGCTGCTTGAGCAAAGGAATCGCATTGGGCTGGGCAAGCGGCTCGCCACCGGTCACGCACACGTAGCGCGGGCGATAGCTGGCGACCTGTTCGAGGATCGAGTCGAGAGTGCGGAGGGTGCCGCCACTGAAGGCGTAGGCGCTGTCGCAGTACTGGCAGCGCAGCGGGCAGCCGGTGAGACGCACGAATACCGTGGGCAGCCCAGCGGTGCGCGTTTCACCCTGCAAAGAGTAAAAGACTTCGGTGATGCGTAATGTGTCTTGCATAGTCGCCACGGGCTGGACAGCTGAACAGGCTGCCCGCCTCCGTCAGGCACCATCGCGAACTCGACATAGCGTTATTCGCGACGGCGTTTCAATAAAAGGGCGCAGATTCTAACGAAAAAACCCGCGACAGGCGCGGGTTTCTTTCAAGCGGTGCGATCAGAGCTTTTGCAGGTCGCGCTGGGCAAGCTGTGCAGCCGAGGTACCCGGGTACTGGGTGACCACTTGCTGGAGAATGCCCTTGACCCGGTCGGTGTGACCGAGACGACGCTCCACGTCGGCCAGCTTGTACAGCGAATCCGGCACCTTGTTGTGCTTCGGATACAGCTGGCTGACCTTGGCGAACGCCTGGCCGGCGCCTTGCAGGTCGCCTTTGGCCAGGTTCACTTCACCCAGCCAGTACTGGGCATTGCCGGCGTACTGACTGTTCGGGTACTTGCGCAGGAAGGCGTTGAATGCCTGGGCGGCCTTGTCGAAATCCTTGGCCTTGATCAGGTCGAAGGCTGCGTCGTAATACAGCTTTTCCTTCGCCGGATCGCCCGGTTCGCTGCTCGCAGCCGGCGGGTTGGCCGGGGCTGCGGTATTGCCGGCGGCAGGTGCAGAGGCACCACCGTCAGCGGAATTCTCGGGGGTTGCGGACGGAGCCGGGGCTGCGCCGCTGGAAATACGCCGATCCAGGTCCTGGTAACGCTCCAGGCCTTCCTGTTTCAGGCGGGATACTTCGTTCTGCAGGATCTCGATCGTGTTTTGCTGACGATCGATCTGCTCCTGCATCTGTTGCAACTGCATGAACAGCTGGCCCTGCGCAGAGGCAGGGGTCGAAACCCCTCCCCCGGCGTAGGCGCCGTTCGTACCGTAACCTGCAGGCGGATAACTGCTTGCGCCGTTATATCCACCAGCATTGTCATCGACAACAGGAACCTCAGCCGCTGCCATGAGAGGCAGGGTGAGAGCCAGGACGGTTACAGCACGACGGCACGCTCGCATATCGAATTACTTACGCAGTTCGACGCGACGGTTTTGAGCCCAGGACTGCTCGTCGTTGCCGGTGGCAACTGGACGCTCTTCGCCGTAGGAAACCAGTTCCAGCTGGGCTGGGGAAACGCCTTGCAGCACCAGGTAGCGCTGAACGGCTTTAGCACGACGCTCGCCCAGAGCCATGTTGTACTCGCGAGTACCACGCTCGTCGGTGTTGCCTTCCAGAACGACGCGAGCGCCGTTGCCTTTCAGGTCCTTGGCGTGAACGTCCAGAGCGCGCATGGCTTCTGGCTTCAGGTCCGAGCTGTCGTATTCGAAGTAGAAGGTGGTGATTGCGCGCAGAGCAGCTTCTTCGCTCAGGCTGCCGTCGACAGCACCGGTGTTGGCGCCGTAGCCAGCGTTTGGATCAACAGCGCCTTCGCCAGCGTTGTCACCGCCTTTCGAGGAGCAACCTACAGCTACGGCCATGGCCAGAGCCAGCGCAGCAAACTTACCAAACTTCAGCATTTCCATCGTGAAACTCCTAATGAACCCCAGTGTGTTAAGTAAAACGTGTATCGCCGCATCAGTTCAGGTAAGGGGACCAGGACGGTTCTCTGACTTCGCCTTGAGCGGTAGGAAGCGGGAGCCTCACGCGTCCGTTGAGAGAGACGAGCATCAAGACTCCCCGGCCCTGCTGGCGGGTGGCGTAGATTAGCATGGTGCCGTTGGGCGCAACAGTGGGAGACTCATCAAGGTTGGTATCCGTGAGGATCTTTACACTGCCGCGCTGCAGGTCTTGCGCCGCCACTTTGAAATTGGTGAAACCATCCTGGCGATGGATCATTACCAGAGTCTTTTCATCCGCCGAAAGTTTCGGGTTGGCGTTGTAGTTGCCGACGAAGGTCACGCGCTCGGCGCCGCCGCTGCCGATGGTGGTCTTGTAGATCTGCGGCTTGCCGCCACGGTCGGAGGTGAAGTACAGGGTCGAACCGTCCTTGCCGAAGAACGGCTCGGTATCGATGGCCGGGTTGTTGGTCACGCGGGTCAGCTGACGCGAACCCATGTCCATCACATAGATCTCCGGGTTGCCATCGCGCGACAGCACGAACGCCAGGCGGTTGCCGTCAGGCGACCAGGCCGGAGCACCGTTCAGGCCTTCGAAGTTGGTGATCTGCTCGCGGCGGCCGGTATCGATGTGCTGCACGAAGATACGCGGGCGACGCTGCTCGAACGACACATAGGCGATGCGCTTGCCATCCGGGGCGAAGCGCGGCGACAGGATCGGCTCGCGGGATTGCAGCAGGGTCACTGCACGGGCGCCGTCGTAGTCAGACCGTTGCAAGGTGTAACGCGTGCTGTTGGCAGAGAAGCGCTCGGCGGTCACGTAGAGCATGCGGGTGGAGAACGCACCCTTGATGCCGGTGAGCTTTTCGAACGACTGGTCGGCGATGTAGTGGGACATGTCGCGCAGTTGATCGACGCTACCCGAGACGCTGCCGGTCAGCACTTGCTGCTCGGTGGCGACGTTGAACAGCGCGTACTGCACCTGCAGGCGACCGCCCGACGGCACGATGCTGCCAACCATCACGTACTGGGCACCCAGGGCTTTCCAGTCGCGGAAGATGACTTCGCTGGCCTGGCTCGGCTGGCTGATCATGTTCTGCCGCGGAATCGGCGAGTAGTAACCCGAGTTGCGCAGGTCGTTGCCGATGATATCGGCCATGTCCTCGGGCAGGACGCTGCCGCCCTGCAGACCGAACGGCACCACGGCGATCGGGGTGGCCCGGTCGCTGCCGCTGGTCACCAGGATGTTCTTTTCTTCTGCGTTGGCCATCCCTGCTGCACAGCAGAGAACGACCAGCAGTCCTCTAAGAAGGTTAATCACAAGGCTAGGTCCTCAGGTGTGAATGTCATCTTGAATGAACGATACGGATTGAATTCGCTCGGTTTCAAACCCTGCATCTCGGTCAGGCGGCCGATGTTCTTGACTGCCGCCACGGCGGAGCTGTCGAACGGACCGTCACCACTGGAGCGTGCGACGCTGACGTTGGTGATGGTGCCATCGGGCAACATGTTGATCTGCAGGACCACTGTCATGTTCTTGCGCGCAGAAGGTGGACGTGCCCAGCCTTCGGCTGCCCGGGCGCGGATCAGGTCGTCGAAGTCGCCGGCGACCTGGTCGCCCTGCTCGTCCGCCAATGCCTGCTGGCGCTCGGTGGTGTCGGACAACAGCTCGGCCAGGGCCTGGGCTTTCTTGTCTTCCGCCGCCTTGCGGGCTGCCTCGGTGGCCTTTTTCTTGGCCGCGTCGGCTGCTGCCTTCTTCTTCGCTTCTTCAGCTGCCTTTTTCTTCGCCTCTTCGGCGGCGGCGGCTTTCTTCTTCGCGTCCTCGGCAGCCTTTTTCTTGGCGTCCTCGGCTGCTTGTTTCTTCGCCTCTTCGGCCGCCTGCTTCTTGGCCTCTTCCTCAGCCTTCTTCTTGGCTTCGTCTTCGGCCTTCTTCTTGGCGATGTCGGCGAGCTGCTTCTCTTCGGCCTTCTTGGCTTCGTCGGCTTTCTTCGCTGCCTCGGCTTTCTTGGCTTCGTCAGCGGCCTTGGCCTGTTCGGCCTTCTTCGCTTCAGCGGCCGCGCGGGCTTCCTCGGCCTTTTGAGCAGCTTCCTCTTTCTTTTGTTCCGCGGCCTTCACAGCCTCCTGCTTCTGCTGCTCGACCTTCTTCTGCTCCATCTGCTCTTCTTCAGTCTGGCGCGCAGCGGTTTTCTTCGCTTCCCCGGCAATCTTCTGATTGGTCTGGGTGGTCGCCTGACTCTTGGATTTCAGTTGGTACAGGGTAGCCTGGACAATAGGCTTGGCCGGCGGCAGTTCAGGGGTCATGGCGAAGCTGACGAACAGCATGCCGAACACCAGGACGTGCAGCGCGATGGCCCAGACACTGGGCCAGAAGTAGCTTTCCGAGGCGGATGGCTCTCGCTGTTGCATCAGGGCGCCTCGGTAATCAGGCCAACGTTACCGACACCGGCCTTCTGCAACCCGCCCATGGCGCCCATCACCGCACCGTAGTCGACGGACTTGTCGCCACGGATGAAGACCTGGGTCTGTTTGCCCTGGTCACGGCCGGCGGCGATGATCTTGGTCACCGCGTCGGTCATTTGCGGCAAGGTCATGGCCTTGTCCATCTGCTTGTCGGTGTCGACTTCGCTGCCAAGGTTCCAGTAGTAGGTCTTGTCAGCCTTGATCGAAATGGTCAGGACCTGGACGTTGTTGTCCTGCGGCAAGGCTTCGCTGGAAACCTTGGGCAGATCGACCTTAACGCCCTGGTTGAGCATCGGTGCGGTGACCATGAAGATGACCAGCAGTACCAACATCACGTCGATGTAGGGCACCACGTTCATCTCGGCGACCGGCTTGCGTTTCTGACGAACTCGGGCCATTGGTTTCTACCTGATCACTCTTCGCTGGTGTGCACTTTGCGGTGCAGGATGGCCTGGAACTCGTCGGCGAACGTGTAGTAACGACCGATCAGCACTTCACTGCGGGCAGCGAAACGGTTGTAGGCGATAACCGCCGGAATCGCGGCGAACAGGCCGATCGCGGTGGCGATCAGGGCTTCGGCGATACCCGGGGCAACGGTGGCCAGGGTGGCCTGCTGTGCCGAGGCCAGGCCACGGAAGGAGTTCATGATCCCCCAGACGGTACCGAACAGGCCGATGTACGGGCTGGTGGAACCGACGGTGGCGAGGAACGGCAGGCTCTGCTCGAGCTTCTCTTCCTCGCGGGAGATGGCCACGCGCATGGCGCGACCGACACCTTCCATTACCGCATCAGGATCGACGCCCGGCTGCTGGCGCAGGCGGGAGAATTCCTTGAAGCCGGCACGGAACACTTGCTCGACACCCGAATCCGGATCCGGGTTGCTGCCGGCCTGGCGATACAGCTTGGACAGGTCGATACCCGACCAGAAGCGCTCTTCGAAGCTGTCCAGAGCTCGGCGACCGGCGCGCAGCATGGTGCTGCGCTGGAAAATCATGATCCACGAAGTCACCGATGCAGCAACCAGTGCCAGCATGACCAGCTGCACCACGATGCTGGCATTGCTGACCAGGCTCCACATGGAGGTATGGTCGACGACGTTAGCTTCCACGCTTAATCTCCTGCGTTTGTATGAATGCCCGCACTGCCCGCCTCGCTGAAGGCCGCTCGCAGTTCGGGGGGAATAGCCCGGGGTTTGAAGGTATCGGCGCGCACACAGGCCACCAGGAACTGCCCTTCACAGAGCAGCGTTGCATCACTTTCGCGCCAGACCTGCTGCACGAAACGCAGGCTGGCACGATTCAATTCAAGCACTTGTGCGGTGACCCGCAATTCGTCGTCCAGCCGGGCCGGCGCGTGGTAGCGCGCTTCGCTGGAATGAACCACGAACAAGGTGTTCTGCTGCGCCAGTTGCGACTGGGCAAAGCCCAGGTCACGCAGCCTTTCGGTGCGGGCGCGCTCCATGAATTTCAGATAATTGACGTAATACACCACGCCGCCCGCATCGGTGTCCTCGTAATAGACACGACAGCGATGTGCGAACGGCTCGACCCCATTTTGCGCGCGCATACTCTAGTGCTAACTCCTCAGCTTGCCAATCCGCCCAACCAACTGTTTTTGCGGATCATGTCGTATTGCTAGCGCCGTCAGTGCCAGTCGGCGATTAGGACCACAAAACCGCAAGATAAATCTGTCACTCATCATCTGAATCGGAAAAATCACTACCAGATGCTTCACCGAGCTGTTTCGGAATGTTCAGGCCGAAATGCAGGTAGGCATGCCGGGTCACCACACGACCACGCGGAGTACGCATGATATAGCCCTGCTGGATCAGGTACGGCTCCAGCACATCCTCGATGGTATGGCGCTCTTCGCTGATTGCAGCAGCAAGACTGTCCACGCCTACCGGGCCACCGTCGAACTTCTCGATCATGGTCAGCAAGAGACGTCGGTCCTGGTGGTCGAAGCCACGTTCATCGACATCCAGCAGGTTCAGCGCCATGTCCGCGACCGCCTTGGTGATCTCGCCCTTGCCACGCACCTCGGCGTAATCACGCACTCGACGCAGCAGGCGGTTGGCGATCCGCGGCGTGCCGCGGGCACGCCGGGCGATCTCGAAAGCGCCCTCGTCCTCGATCGGCAGGCCGAGAATCCCGCCGGAACGGCTGACGATCGTGGCCAGGTCGGCGTTGCTGTAGAACTCAAGACGCTGGACGATACCGAAGCGGTCACGCAGCGGGTTGGTCAGCATGCCGGCGCGGGTGGTGGCGCCGACCAGGGTAAAGGGCGGCAGGTCCAGCTTGATCGAGCGTGCGGCCGGGCCTTCGCCGATCATGATGTCGAGCTGGAAGTCCTCCATGGCCGGATACAGCACCTCCTCGACCACCGGCGACAGGCGATGGATCTCGTCGATGAACAGCACATCGTGAGGCTCGAGGTTGGTCAGCAGCGCCGCCAGGTCTCCCGGACGCTCCAGGATCGGCCCGGAGGTGCTCTTGATCGACACCCCCATTTCCTGGGCGATGATATTGGCCAGGGTGGTCTTGCCCAGCCCCGGCGGGCCGAAGATCAGGGTGTGGTCGAGGGATTCGCTGCGATTGCGCGCCGCCTGGATGAACAGGGCCATCTGCTCGCGCACCACCGGCTGGCCAATGTACTCGGCCAGGCGCAGCGGACGGATCGCCCGATCCTGGACTTCTTCCCGGTCGCGGCCGGTGGCGGTTATCAAACGGTCGGCTTCGATCACTTAAATCATCCCTTTCAGGCTGCGCCGGATCAGCTCTTCGCTGCTCAGGCCCTTGGCGTCCACGGCGGCCACCGCACGGCTGGCCTCCTGCGGCTTGTAGCCCAGGGAAATCAGGGCGCTGACCGCATCGGCTTCAGCGGTGGAGACGGTCGCCAGAGGCGCTGGACCATTCGGCACCAGTTGGAACATGCTCGGCACGGTTTCCCAGGCCTTGAAGCGGTCCTTCAGCTCGACCAGCAGGCGTTCGGCGGTCTTCTTGCCCACGCCCGGCACCTTGACCAGCGCCGAGGTGTCCTGGGCCTGGACGCAGCGCACCAGTTCATCGACATCCAGCCCCGACATCAGCGCCAGCGCCAGCTTGGGGCCGACACCATTGAGCCGGATCAGCTCGCGGAACAGCTCTCGCTCGCGCTTTTCAGAGAAGCCATACAGCAGGTGGGCATCCTCGCGCACGATCAGGTGGGTGTGCAAGGTCACGCTCTCCCCCACCTTCGGCAGGCGATAGAGCGTAGTCATCGGCACTTCCAGCTCGTAGCCGAGGCCATTGACATCGACAATCAGGTGCGGCGGCTGCTTTTCAGCCAGGGTGCCGCGCAAACGTCCAATCACGTTCAGGTCCTTTCTCGTGAGCGCCGCGATCAGCCAGCGGCGCTTCTATATAAAGCCGGGATGCTATCAGAGACGCAGGCGTCCGTTGCGACTGCGCGCGACACCCAGGCCATGCGGCACCAGGCTGGAGCGGGTGTGAGCGTGACACAGGGCGATGGCCAGGGCGTCGGAGGCATCGATCTGCGGTTTCTGGGTCAGCTTGAGCAGGTGCATGACCATCATCTGCACCGCTTCCTTGTTGGCCCCACCACTACCAGCCACGGCCTGCTTGACCTGACTGGCCGTGTATTCGGCGATTTCCAGCCCGGCCTCGGCCGCCGCGACGATAGCCGCACCGCGGGCCTGGCCGAGCTTGAGCGCCGAGTCGGCGTTGCGCGCCATGAACACCCGTTCGATGCCCATCGTCACCGGGCCGTGCAGGCGGATGACTTCACTCACCCCGCGAAAAACGATCTGCAAACGCTCATGCAGCTCGCCGCTGCCGGTGCGGATACATCCCGACGCCACGTACTCGCAGCCGCGCCCGGTATGGCGCACCACACCGTAGCCGGTAATCCGCGAGCCGGGGTCGATACCTAGAATCAGAGTCATAAGCCTGCTTCATCTGCAAATACAAAAGCCGGCCCCACCTTGCAGGCGGGACCGGCCTCGGACAACCCAAAAAACACTTCAGCCGAGTTTTTCCATGACCTCGTCAGGAATTTCAGCATTGGAATAGACGTTTTGCACGTCGTCCAGGTCTTCCAGCATGTCGATCAGCTTCAGCACCTTCTGCGCGCCGTCCAGGTCCAGCTCGGCGCTGGTGGTCGGTTGCATGACGATTTCCGCATCGGCGGCCTTGAAACCCGCGGCTTCCAGGGCGCTGCGCACGGCATAGAAGCTGGCGAACGAGGTGAACACGTCGAAGGAACCGTCGCCATTGCTGACTACATCGTCGGCATCGGCTTCCATCGCCGCTTCCATCAGCGCGTCTTCGTCGACGCCTTCGGCGAAGCTGATCTGGCCCTTGCGCTCGAACAGGTAGGCCACGGAACCGTCGGTGCCGAGGTTGCCGCCACACTTGCTGAACGCATGACGCACGGCGGCAGCGGTACGGTTGCGGTTGTCGGTCATGGCTTCGACCATGATCGCCACGCCGCCCGGGCCGTAGCCCTCGTAGCTCAGCTCTTCGACGTTGTCCGCTTCGGCGGTGCCGGCGCCACGGGCGACGGCACGGTCGATGATATCGCGGCTCATGTTCGCCCCCAGCGCCTTGTCCAGGGCCAGGCGCAGACGCGGGTTGGACGACGGATCGCCCCCGCCCTGCTTGGCAGCGACGGTCAGCTCACGAATCCACTTGGTGAAGATCTTGCCTCTCTTGGCATCCTGGCGCTCTTTGCGGTGCTTGATGTTCGCCCACTTGGAATGACCCGCCATAACTGACTCCAAAAATCCTTGAAACAAAATCACGCGCCCTCCCGGCTCGATGCGGGAAGACACAATTAAATCGGGTGCCTTAAAGCAAAGGCGCATCCCGTGGGATGCGCCTTTCAGGACCGCTTACTCAGCCTTCTGCGTTTCGCGCAGACGGATGTGCAGCTCGCGCAGGGCCTTGGCGTCGACCAGGCCAGGGGCCTGGGTCATGACGCACGCGGCGCTCTGGGTTTTCGGGAAGGCGATCACTTCACGGATCGACTGGGCGCCGGTCATCAGCATGACCAGGCGGTCCAGACCGAAGGCCAGGCCGCCGTGTGGCGGAGCGCCGAACTTCAGGGCGTCGAGCAGGAAGCCGAACTTCTCTTCCTGTTCAGCCGCTTCGATACCCAGCAGACGGAATACCGCCTGTTGCATTTCCTTGCGGTGGATACGGATCGAACCGCCACCCAGCTCGGTGCCGTTCAGGACCATGTCGTAAGCGCGGGACAGTGCGGTGGCCGGGTTGGCCTCCAGCTCTTCCGGGGTGCACTTCGGCGCGGTGAACGGGTGGTGCAGCGCGGTGAAGCTGCCGTCTTCGTTTTCCTCGAACATCGGGAAGTCGACGACCCACATTGGCGCCCACTCGCAGGTGTACAGGTTGAAGTCGGCACCCAGCTTGATACGCAGCGCGCCCAGGGCCTCGCTGACGATCTTGGTCTTGTCGGCACCGAAGAAGACGATGTCGCCATCGACCGCGCCGACGCGATCGAGGATCACGTTCAGGTTGGCTTCCGGGATGTTCTTGACGATCGGCGACTGCAGGCCTTCGACGCCCTTGGCGCGCTCGTTGACCTTGATGTACGCCAGGCCCTTGGCACCGTAGATGCCGACGAACTTGGTGTACTCGTCGATCTTGCTGCGCGGCATGCTCGCGCCGCCTGGCAGGCGCAGGGCGGTGACGCGGCATTTCGGATCGTTGGCCGGGCCGGCGAAGACCTTGAAGTCGACGTCCTTCAGTTGGTCGGCAACGTCGACCAGTTCCAGCGGGATACGCAGGTCAGGCTTGTCGGAACCGTAGCGGCGCTGGGCTTCTTCGAAGGTCATGTGCGGGAATTCGCCGAATTCCAGGTCCAGGACTTCCTTGAACAGCTTGCGGATCATGCTCTCGGTCAGGCCCATGATCTCCGATTCATCAAGGAAGCTGGTCTCGATGTCGATCTGGGTGAATTCTGGCTGGCGGTCGGCACGCAGGTCTTCGTCACGGAAGCACTTGGCAATCTGGTAGTAGCGGTCGAAGCCGGCGACCATCAGCAGTTGCTTGAACAGCTGAGGCGATTGCGGCAGGGCGAAGAAGCTGCCGGCGTGGGTACGGCTCGGCACCAGGTAGTCGCGGGCGCCTTCCGGGGTAGCACGGGTCAGGATCGGGGTTTCGACGTCGAGGAAGCCGTTCTCGTCGAGGAAGCGACGGATGCTCGAAGTGATGCGCGAACGCAGACGCAGCTTGTCGGCCATTTCCGGGCGACGCAGGTCGATGAAGCGGTAGCGCAGGCGGGTTTCCTCGCCGACGTCGGAGTATTCGTTCAGCGGGAACGGCGGGGTTTCCGCTTCGTTCAGCACTTCCAGCTCGTAACCCAGGACTTCGATGGCACCGGAGGCCATGTTCGGGTTGACGGCACCGGCAGGACGCGGACGCACCTTGCCGGTGATCTTCACCACGTATTCGCTGCGCACACGGTCGGCGGCAGCGAAGCTGTCTGCGCGATCCGGGTCGAACACGACCTGGGCCATGCCTTCGCGGTCACGGATGTCGAGGAAGATCACCCCGCCGTGGTCGCGACGACGATGGACCCAGCCGCAAAGGGTGATTTCCTGACCGTCCAGGCTCTCGTTCAGTTGGCCGCAATAGTGGCTGCGCATCATGATGGTGGTTTCGCTTCTCGTGATTCGTGAATTCGTTCAGGCCGCAGATTTCACTTGGCGGCCGCAAAGGGTCAATAGTGCAAGACCCGGGCAGTACAGTTCAACTCAGTCGCCGCTGCCAGCCAGATTCTTTTTCGTGCCGGTCTTGAAGTCGGTTTCGTACCAGCCCTTGCCGCTCAGGCGAAAGCCGGGGGCGGAGAGCACCTTCTTCAGTTCGGGCTGCTGGCAGGCGGGGCAGTCGGTCAGCGGCGCCGCGCTGATCTTCTGCAGCACTTCCATCTGGTGGCTGCAGGAACCGCATTGATAGTCGTACAGAGGCATGGGGCGTATCTCGGTGAGCCCTGCGCGGGCCGCGCCGCACAGTAAAAGGCGGGATTATATATGGTTAGCCGGGGCTGTGCAGCCTGCGCTCATTGCTGCCCGTCACTCTGCTCGTCGGCTTCATCGACCCCGTTCAGCAAGAACACCACGCAGATCACCCGTACCAGGCCGGAGAAGTTCTTCACCCCGCCGTGGCGCAGGTGCACCTCCCGATCGACATGGGACAGCACCGAATTGACCGTGCAGCCATTGGCCCGGGCGATCCGCTCCAGCACCGCCCAGTAGATGCTTTCCAGGCGCAGGCAGGTGGCGAAGCCGTTCAGGCGCACCGAACGGGACAGCGGCTGGGCGAGCTGCATGTTGAAATCCGATTCGAACGGGTCGATATCGATGTTCCGCGCGTCACCAGGCTTGCGCACGCTCTGATTCAGGGATCGGGACATTGCCATACCACGCACCAGGACAGGAAAGGGAGCGCAGGCAAGGGTGCCGCGCATGCCCCGTCATGAAGCGCCGATGGATCTTTTCGCACTAGCAGACGCCTGCACTCCTGACGTAGGAGCAATCGGCAAAGCGGGACCTATCGGATAACCTGTGAAAATGCTTCCAGGCCTTGGCAGACGTAGCCGCCAGGCACAAAAAAAGCCCGACTGCAGAACCGCAAGCCGGGCTTCGTGCTCACCCTGTACGCGTCAGGGAAGGATCACTTTTCCTCAAGCAGGACGCGCAGCATCCAGGCGGTTTTCTCGTGGACCTGCATGCGCTGGGTCAGCAGGTCGGCGGTCGGCTCGTCACTGACCTTGTCGGTCAGCGGGAACAGGCTGCGCGCGGTGCGCACCACGGCTTCCTGCCCTTCGACCAGGTACTTGATCATCTCGTCCGAGCTCGGCACGCCTTCGGTTTCCTTGATCGAAGCCAGACGCAGGTACTGGGCGTAGGTGCCCGGCGCCGGGAAGCCCAGGGCGCGGATACGCTCGGCGATCGAGTCGACGGCCAGCGCCAGTTCGTTGTACTGCTCTTCGAACATCAGGTGCAGGGTACGGAAGCTCGGACCGGTCACGTTCCAGTGGAAGTTGTGGGTCTTCAGGTAGAGCACATAGGTGTCGGCAAGCAGGCGGGACAGGCCGTCAGCGATGGACTTGCGATCTTCCTGGCTGATTCCGATATCGATTGCCATGTAAAAATTCCTTCCTCTGATTTTCGGGTCGACAAGCTCTGGTCTCACTGTATCAAGAGTTTTCCCCACGCGCAGCCTCGACCCCGCGACACAGCGCTGCAGGCCTTTTGCGCCGGGTGTCCCGCTGATTTGAGTAGCCCCGGGCTTTGCTGTTAAATAGACGCCGTGCCGCCATGGCTGATCGTCAGCGCCATGGTGCATAGGCTGGCACCCCCACGCTTTTGCGCTTTTTCATGTACCGCGCGCCGTGGCCCCAGCTGATCCTGTGATCCGCCTAATAAGATGCGAGCCAAACCACCATGTTCAAGATCGTCCACCTCCTGACGGGCGCAGCTGCCTTGCTGCTGTCCTTCATACCCAGCCTCAGGGCCGATACCACGCCCTACCTGCAACAACCCGACGCCATCTACCTGGCACTCCTCGGCCTGGCCAACCTGATCCTCGCCCCCCTCGTTCCGCAGTACTACAAAGGCGCACGCCAGTACCTGCAGATCGCCGCCAGCGTGCTGCTGGTGCTTGCAGTGATCCTGCAGGCCCTGACCCTGCTGGCACTCGACATGGGCGCCCTCGCCGCCCTGCTGGCCGCGCTGTTCGCGGCGGTGCTGCACCTCTGCGCCGGCTTCATGAGCCCGGCCAAGGCCCGCAGTACCAGCAGCGCCCACTACGACATGAGCAACCGCGATACCGGTACGGTGAAGTGGTTCAACACGTCCAAGGGCTTTGGCTTCATTTCCCGCGACTCCGGTGACGATATCTTCGTGCACTTCCGCGCCATCCGTGGCGAAGGCCACCGGGTACTGGTCGAAGGCCAGCGCGTGGAGTTCTCGGTGATGAATCGTGACAAGGGTTTGCAGGCCGAAGACGTGATCGCCGCTCCCCGGCGCTGATCGCTGAACGGAAAAAGCCGCGAAGCTTGTGGGCTATCGCGGCTTTTTTATGTGCGAAATTTCAGTAATGCGGTGGCGGCGCTTCTTCTTCGCTGGCCTCGTATTGCCCCATCACCTCTTCGTAACGCTTGAGCAAGGCCGCCATCTGCAACTGCAGGCGATCCACCACCCGCTGCTGCTCGACGATCACATCGTTCAGCGCCAGCAGAGTGTCATCCTGGAACGCCAGGCGACTCTCCAGCTCCATTACCCGCTCTTCAAGACTCATCGCTCAAGCCTCCGCGAAACGGAAGTCATCGCCCATTACCTGGGCAATACACCGACGCACTTCATTCAATTGATCGGCGGAGTATTCGCTTGCAGGTTTCTGCCCCCACACCGGCGCAGGCCATGCCGCATCATTGCGACGGCGCACGATCACATGCATATGTAGCTGGCTAACTACATTACCCAGTGCCGCGACATTCATCTTGTCGGCCGCAAAACAATCCTTGAGTGTTTTGCTCAGGAAATCGGTTTCTTTCCAAAGTTGCTGACGCTCACTGTCATCCAATTGAAATATTTCACTGATGCCGGCACGCCGCGGAACAAGGATGAACCATGGATAGTTAGCATCCTTACTAAGTAATAAACGGCAAAGAGGAAAGTCTCCCAATGCGAAAGTGTCTTGTTCAAGGCGCGGATCCAAAGCAAACACGGGGCAATCTCCTCATCATTCAGTGCAATCCGCCTGCGCGGCGCATGAACGCAGGATACTCCTGTTGCCCGGATCGGGCACGGAGAGAGCGGGAAGGCACCGAAAAGCGGCCTGAAACAGCGGCCAGGCGAAGCGTTTCACCCCATGTTTCCGGGCATCGGTAACAAAATGCTACTTTCCGCACCAAAATGGCGCTCACCGACCCGCTGCGGAGCGTCGAGTATCCACAAATTACCCACTCAGAGCCTTGCAACGGTAACGTCCTGACTTTGGGGTCGGATTTTCCGTTATTCCGAAAAAATACCGACGAAAGAGCCGACCGTTCTTTCGGCCCCGGTTTTTCGGACCTTTTCCGTCATCGCACTGGAAAATGTGAAAAATTCGTCAACACTAGGGTGCTTTGAGCACGCTTGTTGCATTGCTCCCTGGCATGGACGGCACGCCATCTGCATAGGCAGGTGAAGTGCGACAAATAACAACAGCTGTACGGGTAGACAGGGAGTCAGGGCAGCATGAACTGCGGTTCTGCCCTATCCCAAACAGCGCTGGAGTTGTGCAGTCCGAATGCGACATGGATATAACTATTTGCGACATGACCATAAAGTTACCGAAAGGTTCAATTCGCAAGTACCACTCATGACAATTGGCGTGATATACATTTCCGCCGATTCAAACAAGAAAGAGCAGCCCCAATAAAAAAACCAGGTGGGGCAGCAGTAATCTTCCTAAAAACCAAAGGAGCAAATCACGATGCGCGTGATGAAGTGGAGCATGATCGCCCTGGCCGTAGCCGCCGGGACCTCGCAACTGGCTGTAGCGTCCTCCCAGGAGGAGTCCAAGGGTTTCGTCGAAGACAGCACCCTGAACGTGAAAACCCGTGCAATGTACATGAACCGTGACTTCAAGCACGGTGCCGCCAACGTGAACAGCAAGGGTGACGTCAAAGGCTACCGCGAAGACAGCGGCGCCTCACTGCTGGGCGTATTCGAATCCGGCTTCACCCAAGGCACTGTAGGCGTCGGCGTGGACGCCATTGCAATGGGCTCCGTCCGCTTCGATGGCGGCTCGGGCCGCACCAGCGGCGCTTCGGGCAACGGCCTGTTCCGCAACGACAGCGACGGCAACCCGGAAAAATCCCAAGGCAAAGGCGGTGCAGCGGTCAAGTTTCGCATCTCCGACACCGTGCTCAAGCATGGTGACCAGTTCGTAGCCAGCCCGGTCTTCGCCACCGATGACAGCCGCCTCCTGCCTGAACTGGCACGCGGTACCTTGATCACCAGTAAGGAAATCAAGGGCCTGGAACTGAACGTCGGCCGCTTCACCTCGCTGAGCTCCCAGACCGGCATGGGCCACGACAGCATCAACGGCCGCAACACCCCGGGCCTGACCTCTGCCAACATCGCTGGCGCGACCTATGCGTTCACCGACAACTTCACCGGCACCATCGCCGCGTCGGATGTCGACGATTACTTCAAGAAACAATACGTCAACCTGAACCTGACCGTTCCGTTCGACGACAAGCAGGCCCTGAACTTCGACTTCAACGCCTACCGTACCAAGGACCAAGGTCAAGCACTGTACGGCGAACAGGACAACAAGATCTGGAGCCTGGCAGCAGCCTATAGCCTGGAAGGTCACAAGTTCACCTTGGCTTATCAACGCTCCAGCGGTGACACCGGCTACAACTACGGTGTAGACGGTAACGGCACTGTCTTCCTGGCCAACTCCATCCAGATCTCCGACTTCGTGGGTCAGGAAGAGAAGTCCTGGCAAGCTCGCTATGACCTGAACATGGCCTCCTATGGCGTGCCGGGCCTGAGCTTCATGACTCGCTACGTGTACGGTGACAACATCGAAACCGCAGACGGCGAAGGCAAAGAGCACGAGTGGAACCTCGAGACCAAGTACGTCCTGCAGGAAGGCCCGGCCAAAGACCTGTCCTTCCGTGTTCGCTACGCTGTGTACCGTGCCAACGATGCGTATGAGAACATCTACGCTTCGGACAACAACGACCTGCGCCTGATCATCGAGTACCCACTGAGCATCCTGTAAGCCCTCTGGCCCACGGACCTCAGTACGAAAAAGCCCGGCCCTGCCGGGCTTTTTCATTTGCGTCATCGACTTACGACAGATTAGGTTTCCTGCGTCCTATACGTCACCGATTCCCCCCCGTACAATGCGGGGTCATTTCAGTTAAGCAACCGACAACGGCCTATCATGCGCACCAGTCAATATTTGCTCGCCACACAAAAAGAAACCCCTTCCGACGCGGTCGTCATCAGCCACCAGCTCATGCTGCGTGCCGGCATGATCCGCAAGCTCGCCTCCGGCCTGTACACCTGGCTGCCGATGGGCCTGCGCGTGATGCGCAAGGTCGAAGCCGTGGTTCGCGAGGAAATGAACGCCGCCGGTGCCCTGGAAGTGCTGATGCCGGCGATCCAGCCAGCAGAGCTGTGGCAGGAATCCGGTCGCTGGGAGCAGTACGGCCCCGAGCTGCTGCGCCTGAAAGACCGCCACAACCGTGAATTCTGCGTTGGCCCGACCCACGAAGAAGTGATCACCGACCTGGCCCGCAACGAGCTGAGCAGCTACAAGCAGCTGCCGCTGAACATGTACCAGATCCAGACCAAGTTCCGTGACGAGATCCGCCCGCGCTTCGGCCTGATGCGCGGCCGCGAATTCATCATGAAGGACGCCTATTCCTTCCATGCCGACCAGGCTTCCCTGCAGGAAACCTACGACCGCATGCACCAGGCGTACTGCAACGTGTTCACCCGCCTGGGCCTGAACTTCCGTCCGGTGCAGGCCGATACCGGCTCGATCGGTGGCAGCTACTCCCACGAATTCCACGTGCTGGCCGAGTCCGGTGAAGACGATGTGATCTTCAGCGACAGCTCCGACTACGCGGCCAACATCGAGAAAGCCGAGGCGATCCCACTGGAAACCGTGCGCCCTGCGCCGACCGAAGCCCTGCGCCTGGTCGACACCCCGAACACCAAGACCATCGCCGCCCTGGTGGAAGGCTTCGATCTGCCGATCGAACGCACCATCAAGACCCTGATCGTCCACGGCGCCGAGAAAGGCAAGCTGGTGGCCCTGATTGTCCGTGGCGACCACGAGCTGAACGAAATCAAGGCAACCAAGCTGGCCCAGGTCGCCGAACCGCTGGTCATGGCCAACGAAGAAGAACTGCGCGCGGCCATTGGCGCCGGCGCCGGCTCCCTCGGCCCGCTGAACCTGCCACTGCCTTGCGTGATCGACCGTTCGGTGGCCCTGATGAGCGACTTCGCCATCGGCGCCAACATCGATGACAAGCACTACTTCGGCGTGAACTGGGAGCGCGACCTGCCGGTGCCGGAAGTCGCCGACCTGCGCAACGTGGTCGAAGGCGACCCAAGCCCGGACGGCCAGGGCACCCTGCAGATCAAGCGCGGCATCGAAGTCGGGCACATCTTCCAGCTCGGCACCAAGTACAGCGAAGCGCTGAAGTGCCAGGTCCTGGGCGAGAACGGCAAGCCGGTCACCCTGGCCATGGGTTGCTACGGCATCGGCGTGTCCCGCGTAGTCGCTGCCGCCATCGAGCAGAACTACGACGACAAGGGCATCATCTGGAGCGACGCCCTGGCGCCGTTCCAGATCGCCCTGGTACCGCTGCGTTATGAAACCGAGGAAGTCCGTGCGGCCACCGACAAGCTGTACGCCGAACTGACCGCCGCCGGTTTCGAAGTACTGCTGGACGACCGCGACAAGAAGACCAGTCCCGGCATCAAGTTCGCCGACATGGAGCTGATCGGCATCCCGCATCGCGTCGTGGTCAGCGACCGCGGCCTGGCCGAAGGCAAGCTGGAGTACAAGCACCGCACCGAAAGCGAGGCCCAATCGCTGCCGGTGGCAGACATCGTCGCCTTCCTGCAAGCCCGTATCCGTCGCTGATAGCCAATGCCAGAGTAGCCATGTTCAAGCGAAGTACCTTTACCTTCGGGGGCGCCGCCTTGTGCGGCGCCCTGCTCCTCAGCGGTTGCGCCAACCAGATGTCCCAGCGCAGCGAGCACGAGGAACGCATCGAGCGCAAGCTGCTCGAGCACAGCCTGCAGATCGATGTCGGGGAACCAGAGGTACTCGAACTGCCGCAACGCCGTGTGCGCATCCATGAACAGAAGAACTTCGAAGTCACCGAGTTCGAAGTGACCCGGCGCTATGATCGCTACACGCCTTATCAACCCTGGCGGGAAATCTACGAGATTCCGCTGGGCGCGGTGGCGGTGGTGGCCGGGGTCGGCGCCAATGTGGTGAACATCTTCGCCCTGGGCACCCTGCCCGACAGCGTGACCCACGACTGGCTCAGCTACGGCTTCGCCGGGCTCAACCCGTTCATGAACGTGCAGTCCAACGGCCGCGCCCAGCAGAACCTGGCCGGTATCGACGAAGTGCAGAAGGACAAGCGCCAGGAATACAGCAGTGTTCCCTGGAGCGAGCGCCCGGTGCTGGTCAAGGCCGGCAAGATGGACCATGAGCTGACCACCGATCGTAACGGCGTGCTGCGCCTGAACCTGCTGGATAGCCCGTTCAGCGAACAGAATCTGACTCACATCGGCACCCTGCACCTGTCCGTGGTCGATGAAGACAGCGCAGTACGTGCCGATGCCAGCCTGCTGGTCAGCGGCACCCTGCGCAGCAAGCTGGTGGAAGCCCACGACCTGATTTTCGACGACCTCGAGGACGACGATGTCAATCAGTGGGTACACCGGGTCAAGCGCCTGTCCGACCTGGGCCTGGAGGAAGAAGCCAGCGAGCTGGAGCAGAGCCTGATCGAGCTGACCCGCAACGATCCTGAGTTGCAACAGGAGTTCCTGCAATCGTTGAGGAAGAATGCCCACCGGCTGGTGGCGGATCCTGCTGCACAATAAACGCAACCGTTTTGGGGCCGCTTTGCGGCCCCAATTGGTTTAAGCGGGAAACAGCTCCATCTGCTCATGGGCACCCCGCAGATCCAGCAAACGCACACCGATCCCCAGCAAGCGAACCGGCCGCCCGCCCCGGGCAAACGCCTGGCTGAGCAACTGCTGGTAGCTCTGCAGATCCCGCCCTGCCCCCGCCTGCTCCAGGGTGGTCTGGCTGAAGTCATGGAACTTGACCTTCACGAACGGCTTGCCGGGACGGTAGCTGCTGTCGATTCGCTCCATCCGGCCATTGAGCGATTCGAGCAGTTCAGGCAGTTTTTCCAGGCAACTGGCCAGATCCGGCAGGTCCTGGTCGTAGGTATTTTCCACGCTGACAGACTGGCGCCGACTATCGTTCTGCACCGGGCGCTCATCGATCCCACGGGCCAGGTTGAACAAACGCTCGCCAAACCCACCAAATTCCCGCACCAGCGTCAGGCGCTCCCACTGCCGAAGATCGAGACAGGTCACGATACCCAGGCGATGCAGCTTGTCCGCCGTCACCTTGCCCACCCCATGCAGCTTGCTCACGGGTAGCTCGGCGACGAAGTCCTCGACTTCCCCCGGGGTAATCACGAAGCAGCCGTTGGGCTTGCGCCAGTCGCTGGCGATCTTGGCCAGGAACTTGTTCGGCGCAACACCGGCGGAGACGGTGATATGCAGGCGCTGGGATATCTTGCGGCGAATGTCCTGGGCAATCAGGGTGCCGCTGCCGGAACAGCGCTGGCTGTCGGTTACGTCCAGATAGGCTTCGTCCAGCGACAATGGCTCGATCAGGTCGGTGTATTCACGGAACACATTGTGGATTTCCCGGGAGGCTTCCTTATAGGCATCCATCCGCGGCTTGACGATCAACAGGTCCGGACACAGGCCCAAGGCATGCCGCGACGACATCGCCGAACGCACCCCGAAAGCACGGGCTTCGTAGTTGCAGGTGGCGATCACCCCACGCCGCTCCGCCGAACCGCCCACCGCCAGCGGTCGCCCTGCCAGACGCGGGTCGTCACGCATCTCGATGGCCGCGTAGAAGCAATCGCAGTCGATATGAATGATCTTGCGTTGGCGCATGGATGACCGTTAATGCAGAAAAATCGTACGCGCAGTATCTCACTCGCCCTGCCCGGCCGCATCAAACCTCTGCATAACCCCCGGTTAGCGCGGCTGCGCTCTGACACCCAGCGCCAGTGAAACGCTCAGGAATGCTAACCATTTGAAGAAGAAAGGATTTTTTTCAGCTTTTGCTTGACAGGGAAATGCATCCCTGTAGAATTCGATCCCACAGGCGCGGGATGGAGCAGCCTGGTAGCTCGTCGGGCTCATAACCCGAAGGTCGTCGGTTCAAATCCGGCTCCCGCAACCAGATTCAAGAAAAAGGCCAATCGAAAGATTGGCCTTTTTCGTTTGCCCCTAAATCAGTGGCGTGAAGGTTTTTCAAGAAAATCAACAATTAAGCATTGACAGCCAGAAGCAAGGCTGTAGAATGCGCACCCATCAGACGCGGGATGGAGCAGCCTGGTAGCTCGTCGGGCTCATAACCCGAAGGTCGTCGGTTCAAATCCGGCTCCCGCAACCAGATACAGAAAAAGGCCAATCGAAAGATTGGCCTTTTTCGTATGCGTCGGAAAAACCTCGCCTGCCTCTGATCCCCCGGGCAGCAATGTGAATATTCTTTAACTAACATGACCGGCACGGATCCGCCTGAACGCTAGTAATATTCAGACATTATTATTCCATAGGGATTGGTAAATTGACCGGATACTCCCATCCTGTCGCGCACAGTCCCCGAGGTGATTGATGCGCCCAACCGCTGAAACCGACATTCCCGTTACCGCCGCCCATCCCATCGCCCCCAGCCGTCTGCGCTGGCTCGATCTGCTGAGCAAGTATCGTCAACCCATCGGCCTGGCCGTGACCCTGGTGTTGTTCGGGATAGCCCTGATCGCCTGTCGTCACCTGCTCAGCGAGCTGGATATCTACGCCCTGCACGACCAGTTGCTGAGCGTGCCCCTGCCTGCGCTGGGCGGTGCCTTGCTGGCGACCGTCGTCGGTTTCGTGATCCTGCTCGGCTACGAGTGGTCGGCGAGCCGCTACGCCGATGTCAGGCTGCCAGCGGGCAGCCTGGTCATGGGCGGTTTCTGTGCCTTTGCCATCGGCAATGCCATCGGCCTGTCGCTGCTTTCCGGCGGTTCCGTGCGTTATCGCCTGTATGCCCGCCAGGGCATCGGTGCCGCCGAAGTGGCGCGCATGACCTTGTTCGCCAGCCTGTCGCTGGGTTGCGCCCTGCCACCCCTGGCAGCATTGGCGACCCTGAGCAACCTGCCGGCGGCGGCCGAAGCACTGCGCCTGCCGGCCAGCGTGCTCGGCAGCATTGCCATCGCGGTCCTGCTGCTCAGCGCCGCCCTCGCCTACGGTCTCTATCGTCGTCGCCTGCCGGAACAGCCGTTCGCCCATGCCCTGCTGACCCGGGTCGGACGCCGTACCCTGCGCCTGCCGGGCGCCAGGCTGACCCTGCTGCAACTGGTCATCACCGCGCTGGACGTGGCCGCCGCTGCAACCGTGCTTTACCTGCTGCTGCCCGAAGCCCCGCCCTTCGGCGCCTTCCTGCTGGTCTACCTGCTGGCCCTGGCGGCTGGCGTACTCAGTCACGTCCCAGGCGGCGTCGGCGTCTTCGAAGCGATCCTGCTCGCCGCCTTTGCCAACCAGTTGGGCGCCGCACCGCTGGCTGCCGCCCTGCTGCTGTACCGCCTGATCTATGTGTTGCTGCCGATGCTGGTGGCCTGCGTGATCCTGCTGGCCAGTGAAGCGCGGCGCTTCCTTTTTGCCCAGCAGGCAATCAAGGTCGCTTCGGGCCTCGCCGCACCGGTGCTGGCAGTGCTGGTGTTTCTCTCCGGCGTGGTCCTGCTGTTTTCCGGCGCCACCCCGGAGATCGATACCCGCCTCAAGCACCTCGGCTTCCTGATCCCGCACCGCCTGATCGACGCGTCGCATTTCGGCGCCAGCCTGATCGGTGTGCTCTGCCTGTTACTGGCCCAGGGCCTGCGCCGCCGTCTGTCCGCGGCCTGGATGCTGACCACCATATTGCTGCTGGTCGGCGCCCTGCTCTCCCTGCTCAAGGGCTTCGACTGGGAAGAAGCCAGCATCATGATCTTCACGGCGAGCCTGCTGGCCCTGTTCCGCCGCTCGTTCTATCGCCCGAGCCGCCTGCTGGAACTGCCGTTCTCGCCGGTCTACCTGGTGGCCAGCGCCTGCGTGGTCGGGGCATCGATCTGGTTGCTGCTGTTCGCCTACCAGGACGTGCCCTACAGCCATCAACTCTGGTGGCAGTTCACCCTGGATGCCGACGCACCGCGCGGCTTGCGCTCGGCCCTGGGCAGCGCCGTGCTGTTGGTGGTACTGGCCCTGACCTGGCTGCTGCGCACCGCCCGCCCCACCATCCACCTGCCGACCGCCGAGGAGCTGCAGCGCGCCAACCGTATCCTGCTGGCTTCGGACCAGCCTGACGGCGGCCTGGCCCTGACCGGGGACAAGGCGCTGCTGTTTCATCCCAACGATGACGCGTTCCTGATGTACGCGCGCCGCGGCCGCAGCCTGGTGGCGCTGTACGACCCAATCGGCCCGACCCAGCGCCGCGCCGAGATGATCTGGCAGTTCCGCGACCTCTGCGATATCCACCACGCCCGCCCGGTGTTCTACCAGGTGCGCGCGGAGAACCTGCCCTTCTACATGGACATCGGCCTGACCGCGATCAAGCTGGGCGAAGAAGCACGGGTCAACCTGCTGCGCTTCGACCTGGAAGCCAAGGGCAAGGAGATGAAGGACCT
Organism: Pseudomonas sp. P2S-1; assembly: GCF_057197725.1. NCBI lineage: Bacteria > Pseudomonadati > Pseudomonadota > Gammaproteobacteria > Pseudomonadales > Pseudomonadaceae > Pseudomonas > Pseudomonas sp. P2S-1. Next base: position 6,050,708 of record NZ_CM170068.1, on the reverse strand, counting down.
GCGCTACACCTGGAACCGTGGTGGCCGCGATGGCCTGAGCCTGGAGATCCACGAACCCGGCCAGGCGCCGCTGGAAGAGCTGAAGGCCATTTCCGACGCCTGGCTCACCGGCAAGAATGTACGGGAAAAGGGCTTCTCCCTTGGCCGCTTCAGCGAAGAATACCTGCAACACTTCCGCATCGCCCTGATCCGCTTCCAGGGCCAACCGGTGGCGTTTGCCAACCTGCTGGAAACCCACAGTCGCGAGCTGGCCAGTCTCGACTTGATGCGCGCCCATCCGGAGGCGCCGAAGCTGACCATGGAATTCATGATGATCGGCCTGATCCAACATTATAAACAGCATGGATATGCCCGCTTCAGCCTTGGCATGGTGCCCCTCTCGGGCCTGCAGCCGCGGCGCGGCGCGCCACTGACCCAGCGTTTGGGCTCGATGGTGTTCCAGCGCGGCGAGCAGCTCTACAACTTCCAGGGCCTGCGCCGCTTCAAAGACAAATTCCAGCCTGACTGGGAACCCCGTTACATGGCCGTCCCTGCCGGACTCGATCCGCTGGTCGCACTGGCCGATACCGCCGCCCTGATCGCGGGCGGTCTTACAGGATTGGTGAAACGCTGATGATTCGACGTTACTGGTATTACCTGCTCGGCGCGCTGCTCGCGGCGCTGCTGGCAGCAGCGGCAGGCTTCTGGCTGTGGACCCGTCCCGCTCCGCAGGCCCATCTGGAGCACATCACCCTCGGCGACGGCAGCAATGCGGTACGCGTCATCCCCGGCACCGAGGCCAAGGCCCGGGTAGTGATCGCCTCGCCGCAGGATCAACTGCTGAGCGACAAGCAACTGCTGGACCTGAGCCAGAGCGGTGAAGCGCAATTGGTCCAGGTCAGACTGCCGCTGGGCGACTGCAACCTGCAGCAAAAGGCCGTGCAACTCGCCACCGACCAGCTCAAGGGCGCCCCGACCCTGGTCGCCGGTATCGGCCCTGGCGCCAACCTGGCCTGGGACTGGTTGGCCGCGCAGAAAGACGACAAGGCCCAGGCGATTTCCGTGGACTTCAACCTGGAGCGTCCGGGCTGCACCCTTCCGGTCGCCAAGTCGGCGCCACACGGCCACTGGAACGTGGCCTGGAACGACAACCCGGACGACGCCAGCGCCGCCTTCGTGCGCGACCAGGCCAATGCCGAGACCAGCATCTCCGACTACGACGTGCACCTGCCGCAAGTGCTCAAGGCCCAATTGACCACGGCCCTGCTGGGCGAAGATGGCAATGCCATGAGCATCCCGGTGGTCGAGGTTCCCGCCGGCCAGACCACCGACACCGTGACCCTGTTCCTCTCGGGTGACGGTGGCTGGCGCGACCTCGACCGTGATGTCGCCGGCGAAATGGCCAAGCTGGGTTACCCGGTGGTGGGCATCGACACCCTGCGTTACTACTGGCAGCACAAGACCCCGGAGCAGAGCGCCGTCGACCTGTCCGAACTGATGCAGCACTACCGGCAGAAATGGGGCACCAAGCGCTTCGTCCTGACCGGCTATTCCTTCGGCGCCGACGTTCTGCCGGCGATCTACAACCGCCTGCCCGCCGAAGACCAGAAGCGCATCGACGCCGTGATCCTGCTGGCCTTTGCCCGCAGCGGCAGTTTCGAGATCGAAGTGGAAGGCTGGCTGGGCCAGGAAGGCAAGGAAGCCCCGACCGGTCCGGAAATGGCCAAGATGCCGGCGGCCAAGGTGCTCTGCGTGTATGGCGTGGAAGAAACCGACGAAAGCGGCTGCACCGAGAACACGGCGGTGGGCGAGAAGCTCAAGCTGCCGGGCGGTCACCACTTCGACGAGAACTACCCGGCGCTGGCGCGCAAGCTGATCGGGGAGATCGAAAGCCGTCAGGGAAAGACCAGCGTGGCTGAGCAAAATTGATGTAGGCCTTAGGCCCCCATCGCTGGCAAGCCAGCTCCCACAGGTATCGCGTGCACCGCTGGACCTGTGGGAGCTGGCTTGCCAGCGATAGGGCCCTCAAAAGCACCTCAGATCTCGACCTGAGTCCCCAACTCGATCACCCGGTTCAACGGCAGATTGAAGAACCGCAAATTACCGTTGGCATTCTTCAGCAGGAAGGCGAACAGATTCCCCCGCCACCGCGCCATGCCTTCCAGCCGCGACGCGATCACCGTCTCCCGACTGAGGAAATAGGTCGTGCGCATCGGACTGAAGTCCAGCTCGTCCAGGTGACACAGGCGCAACGCCGCCGGTACGTCGGGCTCGTCCATAAAGCCGAAGTGCAGCAGCACCCGGAAGAAACCGTCGCCATACGCCTCAACTTCGAAACGCTCCTGCTCCGGCACCCGCGGCCGGTCTTCGCTGACCACGGTCAACAGCACCACCTGGCTGTGCAGCACCTGGTTATGCAGCAGATTGTGCAACAGCGCGTGCGGCACGGCATCTGCCCGCGCGGTGAGGAACACTGCGGTCCCTTCAACCCGATGCGGTGGCTGCACGCGAATACTGCCGATGAACACCGGCAGGGGCAGCGCACCTTCGTCGATCCGCTCCACCAGGATCTGCTTGCCGCGCTTCCAGGTACTCATCAACAACAGCAACACCGCGCCGGCCAATACCGGGAAGGCACCGCCCTGGACCACCTTGGGCAGGTTGGCGGCGAAGAACAGACCGTCCACCAGCAGGAAACCGATGAGAATCGGCACGGCCAGCAGCGGCGGCCATTTCCACAACAGCAGCATCACCGTCGAGACCAGCAACGTAGTCATCAGCATGGTACCGGTCACCGCCACGCCATAGGCCGCAGCCAGGGCGCCGGAGGACTCGAAGCCGATCACCAGCAGGACCACCGCCACCATCAGCGACCAGTTCACCGCACCGATGTAGATCTGCCCCTGCTCGTCACTGGAGGTGTGCTGGATCTGCATGCGCGGGATATAGCCGAGCTGGATGGCCTGGCGGGTCAGGGAGAAGGCTCCGGAAATCACTGCCTGGGAGGCGATCACCGTGGCCAGGGTGGCCAGCGCGATCAGCGGCAGCAGGGCCCAGGATGGCGCCAGCAGATAGAACGGATTGCGCGCGGCGTCCGGGTTCTGCAGGAGCAAGGCGCCCTGGCCAAAGTAGTTCAGCACCAGGGCCGGCAACACCAGGGCGAACCAGGCACGGGCAATGGGCTTGCGGCCAAAATGCCCCATGTCGGCGTACAGCGCTTCGGCGCCGGTCAGTGCCAGCACCACGGCGCCGAGGACGGCCACGCCAATGCCCGGATGGACGATGAAGAAGCGCACCGCCCACACCGGGTTGAACGCCTTGAGCACCTCGGGGCTCTGCGAGATGCCGTGCAGGCCGAGCAGCCCCAGCACCACGAACCAGGTGACCATCACCGGCCCAAAGAGGATGCCGATCTTCGCCGTGCCGTGTTTCTGCACCAGGAACAGTGCCACCAGCACGATCAGGGCGATGGGCACCACCCAGTGATCGATGCCGTCGAAGGCCAGCTCCATCCCCTCCACCGCGGACAGTACCGAGACCGCCGGGGTGATCATGCTGTCGCCATAGAACAGTGCGGCGCCGATCAGGCCGCAGGCCACCATCAATGCCTTCAACTTCGGCCGCGCCCCCGCCGCACGGGTCGCCAGGGCCGTCAGGGCCATGACCCCGCCCTCGCCCTGGTTGTCGGCGCGCAGGATGAAGGTCACGTACTTGAACGACACCACCCAGATCAGCGACCAGGCGATCAGGGAAAGAATGCCCAACACACCATCATGGTTGACCGGCACCCCATAACCGCCGGTAAAGACTTCCTTGAGGGTATACAAGGGGCTGGTCCCGATATCGCCATAGACCACCCCGACAGCTGCCACCAGCAGGCCCAACGACTTGGTCGCCCCATGCCCTGCAGCGGCTTCACTGCTTGCCTGACCCATCAACCACTCCCGCAAAAAAGAACCGGAAACCGGTGAATCTCGTGCCAGACGCGATGAATTTTCCCGTCGGCCGAACCGCGTTGCGCTTGTCATAAATTGACACAGGCGTAACGCGGCGAAGCATAGCGCAGCGTTCGTCGTTTTTCTGCTGGCTGGGTGACTCTGCCGTCAAGGAACGCTCTCACCCAGGCACTAAATAAACGCTCACATTTCCGTCCGCCGTATGCCACTGGACAGTGGCTACACTCCTCTCCCACCTCACAAGGAGGTGCCTGTTCAACAACACATCGATCCCACCAAGACTCCTGGAAATCTCACAAGGTGAAGTGAAATGACAGCTCGTACCCAGTTTCATGAAGACAGCGTTCTCGGCATGCTGCGGGATGACGAGGATTTTGCCCTTGAGTATCTCGCTGCCGCGCTCGAGGAAATCGACGAGCCTGGCGGAGAAGAGATCTTCCTCCTCGCGATTCGTCGGATCGCTGAAGCGAGAGGTGAGCCGGGAAAAGCAGCTATTCTCATCGCCCAATAGCCTTGGAGGTAACCAGCGCAGCATTCGTCGTTTTTCTGCTGGTCAAGCACGCGAACGCTCGCTAGAATTGCGCACTTTTTGATCAGAGGCGCCTGGAAGCGCCCAGCAGGGCTGCCTTTCGTTATCCACGCGGCAGCCCCTCTACACCGAGGTTAGCCATGTCCACCACCGCTACTCCCACCACGCCGAAGGTAGGGTTCGTCTCACTCGGGTGCCCGAAGGCCCTCGTCGATTCCGAGCGCATCCTCACCCAGCTGCGGATGGAAGGCTACGAAGTCGTGCCTACCTATCAGGACGCTGATGTGGTGGTGGTCAACACCTGCGGCTTCATCGACTCGGCCAAGGCCGAATCCCTGGAAGTGATCGGCGAAGCCATCAAGGAAAACGGCAAGGTCATCGTCACCGGCTGCATGGGCGTCGAGGAAGGCAATATCCGCGACGTGCACCCGAGCGTGCTGGCCGTGACCGGTCCGCAGCAGTACGAGCAGGTGGTCAGCGCCGTGCACGAAGTGGTGCCGCCACGCCAGGACCACAACCCGCTGATCGACCTGGTGCCGCCACAGGGCGTCAAGCTGACCCCGCGCCACTACGCCTACCTGAAGATTTCCGAGGGCTGCAACCACAGCTGCAGCTTCTGCATCATCCCGTCGATGCGCGGCAAGCTGGTCAGCCGCCCGGTCGGCGAAGTGCTGAGCGAGGCCGAGCGCCTGGTCAAGGCCGGGGTCAAGGAGATCCTGGTGATTTCCCAGGACACCAGCGCCTACGGCGTCGACGTCAAGTACAAGACCGACTTCTGGAACGGCCGCCCGGTCAAGACCCGCATGCTGGAGCTGTGTGAAGCCCTCAGCAGCCTGGGTGCCTGGGTTCGCCTGCACTATGTCTACCCGTACCCGAACGTGGACGACGTGATCCCGCTGATGGCCGCCGGCAAGATCCTGCCGTACCTGGACATCCCGTTCCAGCACGCCAGCCCGAAAGTGCTGAAGTCGATGAAGCGCCCGGCCTTCGAAGACCGCACCCTGGCGCGGATCAAGAAATGGCGCGAACAGTGCCCGGACCTGATCATCCGCTCGACCTTCATCGTCGGCTTCCCCGGCGAAACCGAGGAAGACTTCCAGTACCTGCTGGACTGGCTGACCGAAGCCCAGCTCGACCGCGTCGGCTGCTTCCAGTACTCGCCTGTGGAAGGCGCGCCGGCCAATGACCTGGGCCTGGACGAAGTCCCGGACGAGATCAAGCAGGACCGCTGGGACCGCTTCATGGCCCACCAGCAGGCCATCAGCAGCGCCCGCCTGCAACTGCGCATCGGTCGCGAGATCGAAGTGCTGATCGACGAAGTCGAGGAGCAGGGCTCGGTAGGCCGTAGTTTCTTCGATGCCCCGGAAATCGACGGCAACGTGTTCATCGACGGCGATCACGGCTTCAAGCCGGGCGACAAGGTGCGCTGCCGGGTGGTGGACGCCGACGAGTACGACCTCTGGGCCGAGCCGATCTAAGCCCTCAGCGGATCAGACAAAGCCCCTTTCCGGGGCTTTGTTTTTTTCAGCCGGCCGCCACATCCCCGCAGCCGGTTACAATGCTTTCCATTCCTTCGCAACACGGCCCTCCTCAATGTCTGAAACCACCCGCCTTTCCAAACGCCTTATCGCCCAACTGGGCTGCTCCCGTCGCGAGGCCGAACTCTATATCGGTGGCGGCTGGGTCACCGTGGATGGCGAGGTCATCGACGAGCCGCAGTTCCAGGTCGATCAGCAGGTCGTAGCCCTGCTGCCGGGCGCCAAGGCCGATGCGCCAGAGCCGGTAACCCTGCTGCTGCATCAGGAGGCCGGGCAGAACGCCGAAAGCGGCCGCCAGGGCATGACGCCCGAGACTCTCTCCGCCGCCCATGCCGAAGGCCGCCGTGCCCTGCGCGGGCATTTCGCCCGCCTCAAGTGCCTGGCCGAGCTGCAAGCCGGTGCCAGCGGCCTGCAGGTGTACACCCAGGACTGGCGCACCGAGCGCAAGATCACCTCGGACCTGCGCAAGCTGGAACAGGAATACGTGGTGGAAGTCAGCGGCGAGATCATCAAGCACGGCCTGGAGCGCCTGAACCGCGGCTTCGAGTGGAAGGGCCAGGAGCTGCCAGCGGTCAAGGCCAGCTGGCAGAACGAAACGCGCCTGCGCATGGTCCTCAAGAACCCGGCACCCGGCCTGATCGAACTGCTGTGCCGTAGCGTCGGCCTGCAGGTGGTCGGCATGCGCCGCATCCGCCTGGGCGGCGTGGCCATGGGCAAGCTGCCGGCCGGGCAATGGCGCTACCTGGAAACCAAGGAAAAATTCTGAGCCGCGCCACACTGGCGACGCTCCCGAACAGGACTCTGTAGATGATTCACAACGACGTACTGCGCAGCCTGCGCTTCATGCTGGACATTTCCGACACCAAGATGGCCCAGATCGCCCGCAGCAACGGCTTCAAGCTGAATGACACGGACATGGCCAACTACCTGAAGAAGGAGGACGACAAGGACTTCGTGCATTGCCCGGACGACGTCATGGCGCATTTTCTCGATGGTCTGGTGATCTTCCGCCGTGGTCGGGATGAAAGCCGCCCGCTGCCACCGATCGAACTGCCGGTCAGCAACAACACCATCCTCAAGAAGCTGCGGGTGGCCTTCGAGCTGAAGGACGACGATATCCTCGCCCTGCTCAAGGCGGTGAACTTCCCGGTGTCCAAGACCGAGCTGAGCGCGCTGTTCCGCAAGGTCGGGCACGACAACTTCCGCCCGTGCGGTGACCAGCTGCTGCGCAATTTCCTCAAGGGCCTGAGCCAGCGGATCCGTGGCTGAATCGCTGATGGACTACAAGGTCTCGCCAGTCGGCTTCGTGCGCTCCTGTTTCAAGGAGAAGTTCGCCATTCCGCGTCAGCCGCAACTGGCCCCGGCGGCCCGTGGCGTGCTGGAACTGGTACCACCGTTCGATACCGGCGAGGCCGTGGCCGGCCTGGAACAGTGCAGCCATGTGTGGCTGCTATTCCTGTTTCACCAGGCGCTGGAAGAAAAGCCCCGGCTGAAGGTGCGCCCGCCGCGTCTGGGCGGCAATACCTCCATGGGCGTGTTCGCAACCCGGGCGACCCATCGGCCCAACGGTATCGGTCAGTCGGTGGTGAGGCTGGAGAAGGTCGAGCCGGGTCGGCTGTGGTTGTCAGGCATCGACCTGCTGGACGGTACGCCAGTTCTCGATATCAAGCCGTATGTGCCCTACGCCGACAGCATCGTTGGGGCGAGCAACGACATGGCCAGTGCGCCGCCTGCGGCCATCGCCGTGGAATGGAGTGATAAGGCGCTGGTGCAGGCCCATGAGCATGCCCAGCGGCTGGTTGAGCCCTTGGTGGAACTGATCGAGCAGTGCCTGGCCCAGGATCCGCGGCCGGCCTACCAGGTGCCGCCGCCGGAGCGAGTGTATGGGGTCAAGTTCTGGGATGTGCAGGTCAGGTGGCACTATCCGGAGCTGGAGAGGATCAGGGTGCTGGAAGTGGTGGCTGATCCTGAGCGCTGCTGAACCCTCTGGGCGCTATAAGCCACAAGCTTCAAGCCGCAAGAAAAAGCAGTCCGCGCCGCCGCAGCTTTTACTTATCACTTGCGGCTTACAGCTTGCAGCTCCCCAAAAAAAAGCGCAGGCCAAGGCCTGCGCTTTTTTCATATCGGCTTACTTCTCGACGAAAGCACGCTCGATCAGGTAATCACCCGGCTCGCGCATGCGCGGCGAGATCTTCAGGCCGAAGCTGTCCAGCACTTCGCTGGTTTCGTCCAGCATGCTCGGGCTACCGCAGATCATCGCGCGGTCGTCCTGCGGATTGATCGGCGGCAGGCCGATGTCGCTGAACAGCTTGCCGCTGCGCATCAGGTCGGTCAGGCGACCCTGGTTCTCGAACGGCTCGCGGGTAACGGTCGGATAGTAGATCAGCTTGTCACGCAGCGCTTCACCGAAGAATTCGTTCTGCGGCAGGTGCTCGGTGATGAACTCGCGGTAGGCGACTTCGTTCACGTAGCGAACGCCATGAACCAGGATGACCTTCTCGAAACGCTCGTAGGTTTCCGGGTCCTGGATGACGCTCATGAATGGCGCCAGGCCGGTGCCGGTGCTGAGCAGGTACAGGTGCTTGCCCGGGTTCAGGTCGTCGAGGACCAGGGTGCCGGTAGGCTTCTTGCTGATGATGACCTCATCGCCTTCCTTCAGGTGCTGCAGCTGGGAGGTCAGCGGACCGTCCGGCACCTTGATGCTGAAGAACTCCAGGTGCTCTTCCCAGTTCGGGCTGGCGATGGAGTAAGCACGCATGAGCGGGCGGCCGTTGGGCTGTTGCAGGCCGATCATCACGAACTGACCGTTCTCGAAGCGCAGGCCCGGGTCGCGGGTGCACTTGAAGCTGAACAGGGTGTCGTTCCAGTGGTGCACACTGAGGACACGTTCGTGGTTCATGTTGCTCATGTAAGGGGGCTCCTGAGAAAAACGCAGCGCTAAAACCGAGAGCGCGATTGCGCGATAGTTTAATGCGGAGGACAATATCTGTTAAATGAATTATCAAGATATGTCTTATCGGTTATATAGATATGCGATTTACTCTTCGTCAGCTTCAGGTCTTCGTCGCCGTCGCCCAGCATCAGAGCGTGTCGCGTGCCGCCAGTGTGCTTGCGCTGTCGCAGTCGGCGGCCAGTACGTCCATCACCGAGCTTGAGCGGCAATCCAGCTGCCAGTTGTTCGATCGCGCGGGCAAGCGCCTGAGCCTCAATGCCCTCGGCCATCAATTGCTGCCCCAGGCCGTGGCCCTGCTCGACCAGGCCAAGGAGATCGAGGACCTGCTCAACGGCAAGTCCGGTTTCGGCTCCCTGGCAGTAGGCGCCACACTGACCATCGGCAACTACCTGGCGACCCTGCTGATCGGCAGCTTCATGCAGGTCCATCCGGAAAGCCAGGTCAAGCTGCATGTGCAGAACACTGCGCATATCGTGCAACAGGTCGCTCACTACGAAATTGATCTGGGTCTAATCGAGGGTGACTGCAACCATCCGGATCTGGAGGTGCAGCCGTGGGTCGCGGATGAGCTGATCGTCTTCTGCGCGCCCCAGCACCCGCTGGCCAAGCTCGGCACCGCCACTCTCGAGGAACTGACCCGCGAGGCCTGGATCCTCCGCGAGGAAGGCTCCGGCACGCGCCTGACCTTCGACCAGGCCATGCGTCATCACCGCTCGGCGCTGAACATCCGCCTGGAGCTGGAACATACCGAAGCGATCAAGCGCGCCGTGGAGTCCGGCCTGGGCATCGGCTGCATTTCCCGCCTGGCCCTGCGCGACGCCTTCCGCCGCGGCAGCCTGGTGCCGGTGGAGACACCGGAACTGGACCTGGCGCGGCAGTTCTACTTCATCTGGCACAAGCAGAAATACCAGACCTCGGCGATGCGCGAATTCCTCGAACTGTGCAGGAGTTTCACCGCCGGCGTGCAGCGCAGCGATGAAATCGTCCTGCCCAGCATCGCTTAAAGCAGGATCACGCCCCAGACCAGGCCAACCATGGTCAGCGCCACGAACTGCGCAGCGCTGCCCATGTCCTTGGCGTTCTTCGACAGCGGATGGCGATCAAGGGAAATACGGTCGATCGCCGCCTCGACGGCCGAGTTGAGCAGCTCGACGATCAAGCCCAGCAGGCACACCGCAATCAGGATCGCCCGTTCGGCGCGGCTGACATCCAGCCAGAACGCCAGCGGCACCAGGATCACATTGAGCAGCACCAGCTGGCGGAACGCCGCCTCACCGGAGAACGCTGCGCGCAGACCGTCGAGGGAATAACCCGCAGCATTGAAAACACGTTTGAAACCGGTCTGACCTTTGAAGGGCGACATAGGGAGAACCACTTCCGACTGTGGAGAGCGGTGCAGACTAGTGCACCGCGAGTCAAAAAACCGTGAAGGTCGATGATCAACTGGAGGACACGGATTCCAGCTGTTGCAACAGCAGCGCAGCCTGGGTCCGGGTACGCACGCCCAGCTTGCGGAAGATCGCGGTAACGTGGGCCTTGATGGTCGCCTCGGAGACGTTCAGCTCATAGGCGATCTGCTTGTTCAGCAAACCTTCGCAGACCATGGTCAGAACCCGGAACTGCTGCGGCGTCAGGCTGGCCAGACCTTCGCTGGCGGCCTTGGCCTCGGCGGAGACATCCACCTTCTCGAACGCCTGCGGCGGCCACCAGACCTCGCCATCGAGCACCTTGCGCACCGCGTCCTGGATTTCCTCCAGCGGGCTGGACTTGGGGATAAAGCCACTGGCGCCGAACTCCCGGGACTTGACCACCACTGCGGCTTCTTCCTGGGCCGACACCATCACCACCGGGATCTGCGGATACTGCCCACGCAGCAGCACCAGGCCGGAGAAGCCGTAGGCTCCCGGCATGTTCAGGTCGAGCAGGACCAGGTCCCAGTCGGATTTCTCGGCGAGGCGGGTCTCCAGTTCGGCGATGCTGGCGGCTTCCACCAGGCGCACATCAGGCCCCAGCCCCAGGGTCACGGCCTGGCGCAGGGCGCTGCGGAAAAGCGGGTGGTCATCGGCAATCAGGATTTCGTAGGTGGCCATCGATCTAATGATCCTGTTCTGTGCTGGATCCGGAAGTTTCATCATTATGAAGCAAAGTGCAACACTTGCCCCTTGGACTATAGGAAGGGCTTGAGTCGCTGATGGACGGCGTCGTCGCTATCCAGCGGCAACTGGAACTTGGCGCCGAGGTAGTGGGCGCTGAAGACGTCGAGGTAGGCATCCAGCGCTTGCGCGGCGTTCTGGTCACCGGCCAGCTCCAGGCACATGGCCGCCACTTCCGCCGTACAGAAATGGTCATCGCGCTTGGAGCGGCGCAGGCGATAGCGGGAAATCTGCTCCGGCGCCAGGCTCAATACCGGGAAACGGTCCAGATACGGGCTCTTGCGGAACATCTTGCGCGCTTCGGTCCAGGTCGCGTCCAGCAGGATGAACAGCGGCCGCTTGCCCGACGCCGGGCGCACCTCGGTCACTACCCGCGACGCTTCGACGAACTCACCGGGGAAGACGATATAAGGCTGCCACTGCGGCTGGTCGAGCAGCGCCAGCAACTGTTCGTCCACCACTGTGCGCTGCCAGCCAAAGGCACTGGTGTCTTCGATAAGGTCGGCGATCAGCCAGCCGGTATTGGTCGGTTTTAGCGGCTCGGTATCGTGCATCAACAGGCACATGCCCGATTCGGCAGCTACCCGCGGGCGCCAGGTGCACAGGCAATAGTCGAAGATCACCCGGCAGTCCGGGCAACGCGGTGCACGGGAACCACGGGCGACGAAGGGTTTGATGCTGCGGGCCAGGCGTTCGGCGCGCAGGCGCGAGACGGCGTGGCTCATGAAGACATTTGGCGAGAAAGGCTGACGAAAGGCACTGCGGACGCTCAGGCGGGCGGAATCGGCGGGAGTTTACGGCACAACGCTTTACCGTGCAGGGAAATCTCCTGCTCCACTATAATCGCTGGCTTATCGATGGTTGCGAATGACTGCGCTCGTGACGGAACACGGCGTACGGATGCGGGTCAAAGCGCCAGTTACCGAATCTGGAGAAGTGAATGCTGCGTTTCATCGCCCCTACCCTGAGCCTGCTGCTGGTTCTGCCGCTGGCTGCCAATGCCGCGTCCAAGCAGGAATACGAACTGACCCAGATGCTGGAGAAGGTCGCCAAGGACAGCAGCGCCGGTACTCCGCGCGCCATCAACGAGGACATCCTCGACCAGGGCTATACCGTCCAGGGGCCACAACTGATCAACCACCTGAGCGTGCGCGCCAGCCACGCCCAGCAGATGCGCGCCAACCCTGACAAGGTGCGTGACCAACTGGGTGCCAGCGTTTGCACCAACACCGGCTACCGCCAGTTGCTGGCCCGGGGCGCGGTGCTGACCTACCAGTTCACCGAGTACAAGACCAATCGCCCGGTGGCGGTGGAGAACTTCAACGCCCAGAGCTGCGGCATCAACGGCAAGAAAAAGTAACTACATCAGGCGACTGCTTTCGCGCCGCTGCTCTTCATCGGCGCGCAACTCAGCGACCAGCGCCTGCAGATAACGCGATCGCCGCTCGCCGCCTGCAAGCCGACGCAGGCATTCCTCCTCGACGCTCAGGTTGTTGGCCTGAGCCGCATTTTGCAAAAGCCGGAACAGCTGGCTATCGACCTCAAGACTGACCCGGTGCATATGCAGCCTCCCTGAGCCGCGCATCGCTACGTTTCAGTAAAACAGAGCAAAAGCGCACTTGGATCCGATCTGACGAGCGGCGCGCCACACCGCTCGAAAGCGAATAAAACGACGATCTGTCATGACGCTATGCGCACATGCTCAACGAAGCGCAAACGCACGGCAGGGTCTAGATTGATTACAAACACCTTTCAGATTCCGGACAGACAAAGGAGGCTGTCCGCGCCCCGTCCGTGCCGCGACAACATCCCTAGAACGAAAACACCAAGGGATCAGCTTTTGCTGCAGAAAGGAGACGTTTGCATGCCTTATCTATCCAACGAGCTGCTAGCCAGCCACTTCAAGAACCTGGGGATCGACCTCGACCACATTGACCAGCAATTGCACCTGGTCGCCGCCGACAGCCCCAACCTGCCGCTGTACCGGGACATGATGCTCACCGTGCTGCGCATGGCCCACGACGACAGCAACCGCTGGAACGCCAAGATCACCCTGCAGGCCCTGCGCGAACTCGATCATGCCTTCCGGGTGATGGAGCAATACAAGGGGCGGCGCAAGGTCACGGTATTCGGTTCGGCGCGCACGCCGGTCGAACACCCCATGTACGCCCTGGCCCGGGAGCTGGGCGCCACCCTCGCCCGCTCGGACCTGATGGTCATCACCGGTGCCGGCGGCGGCATCATGGCCGCGGCCCACGAAGGTGCCGGGGTGGATAACAGCCTGGGCTTCAACATCACCCTGCCCTTCGAGCAGCACGCCAATGCCACGGTGGATGGCACGGACAAGCTGCTGCCGTTCCACTTCTTCTTCATCCGCAAGCTGTTCTTCGTCAAGGAAGCCGATGGCCTGGTGCTCTGCCCGGGCGGCTTCGGCACCCTGGACGAGGCGCTGGAAGTCCTGACCCTGATCCAGACCGGCAAAAGCCCGCTGGTGCCAGTGGTGCTGCTGGATGCCCCCGGCGGCAGCTTCTGGCAGGACGCCCTGGCGTTTATCAAGCGGCAACTGGAGGAGAACCGCTACATCCTGCCCAGCGACATGAAGCTGGTGCGCCTGGTGCACAGCGCCGAGGAAGCCGTCGCCGAAATCAACCAGTTCTACGCCAACTATCATTCCAGCCGCTGGCTGAAGAACCAGTTCGTCATGCGGATGCAGCATCCGTTGAGCGAAGCGGCGCTGCAGGACATGCAGGAGGCTTTCGCCGATCTGCGCCTGAGCGGCGATTTCAGCCAGCACGCCTACTCGGGCCCGGAACAGGATGAGGCCCGCTTCAGCCATCTGCATCGTCTGGTGTTTGCTTTCAATGGCCGCGATCAGGGCCGCTTGCGGGAACTGGTGGATTTCATCAACCTGCCGGAAAACCGCGAAACCCCGCAGTCTCCCGCACCAACGGCACAACGCGCCCGGCAACCGGTCAAGGTCACCTGAGCGCGTTCAATCGTCCAGGCTTCGGCCGCTCAGCAGGCGGCCGACCCTCTCCATGGAAAAACCGCGATAGACCAGGAAGCGGGTCTGCTTGGCCCGCTCACGCGGGTCCCCCGGCAGTTGCCCGGCAAACTTGCGTCGCCAGACATCCGCCAGCTGCGCCTGCCAATCGATATCGGCTTCACGCAGCGCTTGTTCCACATCACCACGAGGCAGGCCACGCTGGGTCAGTTCCTCGCGAATACGCGACGGGCCATAGCCCGAGCGTGCGCGGGAGCTGATATAGCTTTCCAGATAACGGGCTTCGCTCAGCAGCCCCTCGTCCGCCAGGCGGTCGAGTTCGTGCTCGATCATTTCAGGAGAGGCGCCGCGCTGACGCAACTTGCGCGTCAGCTCGGCTCGACCATGCTCGCGGCGTGCGAGCAGGTCCATGGCTGTCCGCCTTACGGCGACGGGGGTGTCGAGTACAACGGACATGCGCGGGCTCAGAAGTCGGCGTCAGCGTCAGCCAGATCTTCCGCAGATTCGTTTTCTGCGGCGGCTTTGCCAGCAGCATCAACGGCACCCGGGTTCAGCAGTTTTTCGCGGATCTGCTTCTCGAGGGTTTCGGCGATTTCCGGGTTCTCGGCGAGGAACTTGGCCGAGTTGGCCTTGCCCTGACCGATCTTGCTGCCCTGGTAGCTGTACCAGGCGCCGGATTTCTCCAGCAGGCCGTGCAGCACGCCCAGGTCGATGATCTCGCCGTTGCGGTAGATACCCTTGCCGTAGAGGATCTGGAACTCGGCCTGACGGAACGGAGGCGCGACCTTGTTCTTGACGATCTTGACGCGGGTTTCGCTGCCGACCACTTCGTCGCCTTCCTTCACCGCGCCGGTGCGGCGGATGTCCAGACGAACCGAAGCGTAGAACTTCAGGGCGTTACCACCGGTGGTGGTTTCCGGGCTGCCGAACATCACGCCGATCTTCATGCGGATCTGGTTGATGAAGATGACCAGGCAGTTGGCGTTCTTGATGTTGCCGGTGATCTTGCGCAGGGCCTGGGACATCAGGCGGGCCTGCAGGCCGACGTGCATGTCGCCCATCTCGCCTTCGATCTCGGCTTTTGGCACCAGGGCTGCCACGGAGTCGACGATGATCACGTCGACGGCGTTGGAACGCACCAGCATGTCGGTGATTTCCAGGGCCTGCTCACCGGTGTCCGGCTGCGAGACCAGCAGGTCGTCGACGTTGACGCCCAGCTTGCCGGCGTACTCGGGATCGAGCGCGTGCTCGGCGTCGACGAAGGCGCAGGTGGCGCCGGCTTTCTGGGCCTGGGCGATGACCGACAGGGTCATGGTGGTCTTACCGGACGACTCAGGGCCGTAGATCTCGACAATACGGCCTTTTGGCAGGCCGCCGATGCCGAGGGCGATGTCCAGGCCCAGGGAGCCGGTGGAGATGGCCGGGATCGCTTGGCGCTCGTGGTCGCCCATGCGCATGACCGCGCCTTTACCGAATTGACGTTCGATCTGACCCAGGGCCGCAGCCAAGGCACGCTTCTTGTTGTCGTCCATTGAAGTCCTCACGTAATCGATAGGGCCTGACGGCCAGAAACAACTGTATAAGTAGCCAGTATTATTCCACAGGCTTTTATTTCCGCCTACCCCCGATTCGTGAATTACTCCGCACCAAGGTGTAACAAGCCCTCTAGCGCGGCGATTACCGTTTGTCGGCGCACCGCTTCGCGGTCGCCGTCGAAGTGCCGGCGCTCGCTGGAAACGTGCTCGCCGTCGGCAAAGGCCAGCCACACGGTGCCCACCGGCTTGGCCGGCGAACCGCCGTCGGGCCCGGCCACACCACTGACCGCCACGGCGAAGCGCGCGCCACTGGCGGCCCGGGCGCCGCGGACCATGGCCTCGACCACTTCCCGGCTGACCGCGCCGACCTGACTGAACAACGCCTCCGGCACCTGCAACTGGCGGGTCTTCTGCGCGTTGGAATAGGTCACGTAGCCGGCCTCGAACCAGGCCGAGCTGCCGGGGATGCGGGTGATGGCTTCGGCAATGCCGCCACCGGTGCAGGACTCGGCGGTGGTCACTTGGGCATTGAAACGGCGCAGATGTTCCCCCAGGCGGGTGGAAAGAACGGTGATCGGGTCCATGGCGAGCTCCTTGGCAAAAACCGCCCTACCCTACACCACTCAGTACACCAGTGCGCGCACGTAGGCCTGACAGGCGCGCAAGGCGATCAGTCCCTCGTCGCCGTCGCCGACGATGGCGACAATTCGTCGAGCATGCGCCGGGTCAAGTCGGGCTCGCGGGGGGTCATGAACCACGCTGCCGGCGCCGGGGGTGGCAGGCACAGCGGTGGAGTCGGTGTCGCTGGCGAGGAGGACTGACAACCGCAGATCAGCAGTAGCCAGGCGGTCGCGCAGGCGAGCCTGAGTCTGTTGGGCATCGATAAGCTCCCGGGAATGGGTCTGGTCGGCGGACTGCAGGCGTTGTTCAAGGACCAGGCGACGGCTTTGCTGATCCTGCAACTGCACGGCAAAGGTCTCGGCCTGTTGCTGGCGCTCGCGGGCGTATTCGCGCTCGCGCAAGGCCATGGCCCGATCATGACGCCAGGTCTGGACCTGCCAGGTCAGCCCGCAGGCCGCCAGCACCAGCAAGGCCAGGACGATCAGGCGAGCGCGGCTCAACACAGCACCTCCCGGGCGCGGGCCCAGAGCTTGAGGCGGTCCTCCAGGCCGTTGAGGCCGCCATTGATATGCCGGGTGATGCGGTTGAACTCGCCCAGGTCGGCCAGTTGGTTGAGCCCGCGCGAATGCCAGAACCAGGCCGCCGATTCGGTAGCCCACTGGGGTTCCTCGAGCATCTGCGGACGCGCCAGCAGGCGCTCGTCCTGGAACAGCGCCATGCTGCAGGCGCGGTAGTTGTTGCGGCCGGTGATCTGGATCAGGCCACGACCGCAGTACAGTTGGCCATCGCCATCGGCCTCGGGGGTGTTGCCCAGGCGCTGGGCCAGGGTGCCGGTGTCATAACGTGACAGGTACTGGGCCGAGCCCAGCTCCTTCACGTAGCGCAGTTGTCCGGACTCGTGGCCGATCTGGGCGAGAAAAGCGGCCATGCGGCGTGGCGTGTCGATGGACCAGTGGGCCATGGCGGCATTCAGCGGTGCAACGAAAACGCCCGCTGAAGCGCGGGCGTTGGGGTAGATGCGGAACAGGTCGGGTTCGGTCAAGTTCATTTGGGCTCCTTGCTCTGCGTAACCTTGAGCGGCTTGCTCTGCTTGGTCTTTGGGCTTTTCGCCGTGGACTTGCCCTGGTTGGTGCCGTTGCATTGCACGGTGGTGTCCCAACCGGTAGCCGTGAAGGTCTGGGTAACGTTGTCGATCAGATAGTCGCCGTCGAGGCCGTCCTTGAACCCCTTCACCCGCAGCATGCGCTCGGCGAACAGGTCGGTGCGCCCGGCCATCTCCAGGTACACCGTGGCGGTGCTGCGCTTGAAGGCCTCCAGGCGGGCCTTGGCCGCTTGCTCTGCGGCGCTCTTGTTCGGGTAGATATGCTTCTCGGTGAAGACCGCGCTGACATCCTCGGGCGTGTCTTCGTTGTTTACCTGGATTGCCTGCTGCTTGCCCGTGGCCGGGTCCTGGTAATGGCTCTGGGCCGACTTGTAGGTAGCCCGGTCCTTCAGGTGAAACTTCCAGCGCCGTACGTCATGCAGCGTCAGCTCGACCACGCCGAGGTCCTTGCCGCTGGCACTTTTTCCACCCTGCCGCGGCAGCACCAATAACGCCCCGTCGGCGATCTTGGCGGTACAGCCGTATTGCTGCGCGATACGGGTAATGAAGTTGAAATCCGATTCCTTGATCTGCTCGACCCGGGGGATGACCGTGGTCACGGGACACTGTGGCTGCCAGCCATTGCGCGCAGCGATATCGCGGACAATCCGCTGCAGCGTCCGGTTCTCCCAGCTACCACTGCGAATGGTTTTGCCGGTACCCCGCATATCCGCGGCCTTGCCACGGATTTCCATGGTCGAGGCCGGCCCAGTGAGATCGATCTGGTCCACGGTGTAGCGCCCCAGGCGTGTCAGCTCCTGGCCGGCATAGCCGAGGTAGACCTCCAGTTGCGCCCCCCGTGCTGGCAAGGCCAGGGCACCGTCGCGATCATCGAGCTTGAGCTCGAAATCATCGGATTCCATGCCCGTCTTGTCGGTGCTGCGCAGCAGCAGGACACGGTCGTTGATCAGCGCTGTGATGTCTTCGCCGTCGGCGATGATGCGAAACACAGGTTGCATGTTCAGGCTCCAGAAAAAACAAACCCCGCACGAGGCG
This sequence comes from Pseudomonas sp. P2S-1, assembly GCF_057197725.1. Lineage (NCBI taxonomy): Bacteria > Pseudomonadati > Pseudomonadota > Gammaproteobacteria > Pseudomonadales > Pseudomonadaceae > Pseudomonas > Pseudomonas sp. P2S-1. The sequence goes on along the minus strand of NZ_CM170068.1, from coordinate 6,032,303 downwards.
GGGCTTGAAACTGCGAATGGCTCAATCCCACAGCATGACCGTGGAATCGGCTGCGGTGGACAACTCCGGCAGCCTGATCAGCACCCCGGCACGAAACGGCTGGGCCTCATCGGCCAGCCCCTGGTTGGCGTCCAGCACCGCCTCGACGCTGCCGCGCAGATGCCCGTAGAAGTGCTGGCACAGGGTATCGAGCAGATCCCCGTCAGAGGTTCGACATATCGTCGCCATAGCTCACGAACTCCAATGTGAAGGCTTGCTTGCCAGGAATGCCGCCTGCCAGGAGGCTGTCCTGGGTTTCGCTGACGCTGAGCAGGCACCAGTTGCCGAGCAGCTCTCCGTAGCCGGTCGTGAGACTGAACGGCCGCAGTTGCTGGCCGATACTGCGCAGGCGCTCCAACTGACCGAGCCCACCCTTGAAGGAGGGAAAGATCGCGCCCTCCAGGGTGATCTTGTCATCGCCCATGGCAACGGCCTGCTGCGCCTTGCTGCGCGACAGGCGATCCTGGCCGGCCCAGTTGAAGGCCTTGGTGCGCTTGAACTGGTTGAACGCTGCGGTATCGAGGTTGAAGTAGAAGGCTTCCGCTCCGTTTTGCAGTGGCTGCAGGATCAGCAGGTGTGGAAAGGGTTTGACCGCTTCTTCCGCCGGTGTTGTTTGCGGCGCAAAAGCGCCGGTCGGCAGGATCGCACCCAGCGACGGGCTGATCTTGCCGGCGACCCGGTTGATTGCAGCGGCGGCCTTGCCGGCTTGTTCGGAGAAACTCTCCAACCGGCTCTCGACCTCGCCCATGACACTGACCGCCCGGTTGTACGTCGCCGCAACCGTCCCCACCGTCGACTGCGCCACCTCGATGGCACGCATGGTGCGTTGCAGCTTCTTGCCAATCATTTCGCCCACGAAGGGCAGGTTTTCCAGCTCGGTGGCCGCACCGGTGATATCGCTGACGGCACCATTCAAGGGCCCCAGCATTTCATCGGCACTGCGCCGCCCGGCCTCGCCTGCCGTTACCAGCGAACGCAGGCTGGATTGCAGTTGTTCCACGTAGGCCATGGGATGCTCCTTTATGCGACGTAGGAATTGGCCGGGGTATCCCACATCTGATTGCCTCGATTGGCCTGGGCAGCCAGGTCGGCGAACAGCCGCTGGATCTCCGGTGTGAGTTGACGAACGAGATCGACCGGATCGGCAATGGTGCCCTGGACGGTGATCGGGATGCTCGGTGAGACCGTGAAGTACTGCGCAGCAGGTGTGCTCGCTGCGTTGACCTGGACATTGCCGGCCTGCTGCGTGAGTGCCTCGCTGGCGACCGATGCGGAGACAGGCGCTGGTACTGCCGGCCCATACTGCCGCGCGGTACTGCTTTCCAGTGAAACGACTGGCGTAGCAGCCTTGGTTGGCGTTGCCTGATCCTCGGGCTTGTCGCCTGAGCCAAACAGATACTTGCCCAGCTTCCCACCCAGGTCCCCGCCGACCATGCCGCCGAGGGTGGAGCCCACCATGGCACCAATCGCCGTTCCAACCCCGGGAATCGGGATCAGTACCGAACCAAGCGCTGCCCCCACTGCGCCACCGACCACAGACCCGCCAAGATCTCCAGCAGCAGCGCCATAGCCCTCGGCCTTTTCGTCGAGAGTGTCAGCGTTCTGGAAGGTCTCCAGGGCAGTCATCCCTGCGTTGAGATAACGGGAGCCAGGAATGTTGCGTGCCAAGGAAGCAACCTTGCTGAAGGTTCCAGATGCACGACTCCATACGCTCCCGGCAGCCCCAAGGCTGACTGATGACCCGCCATTGCCCGCAAAACCGAAGGAGAATTGCGATGGCGGGCCGCCAGCGAACGTCCTGGCGGATGACCGTGCCGAATGTGGCGAGTCGGCCGGTGCACTGCGCTTGAGGTTTTCCGAGGTTCGCCGGTTGCTGCGCTCCTCGCGTGTTTGCCGGGTACGCTTGGGCTTGCCAGCATTATTGTCCGGACCTTTCCTTTTTTTCTGCTTGGTCCCGTCATCACGCCCTGGCGCAGCGTTGCCCGGCCAGTTGGTGACGAAGACCCGAGTCGCCTTGTTGCCGCCGGCTGCCGGGATGGCCTTCGCGGGCGTTTCCTTGCGATCTTTCTGGGCAAGGGCCGAAGGCCAGTTTCTCACCCATACATTTTTCGCCCCGCCGCCCCCCTGCCTCTGAGGGGCAGTAGCGTCCCTGGCAGGTTTCCGGGTAAACGAGCCCGGCCAGTTCCTGACCATGACATCCAGCGCTACGCCACGCCTGCCTTGATTGACGGCAGCACCATCCTTGCCAGCGTTCGGCTTGAGCGAGGCTGGCCAGTTCTTCACCACGACGTCCTGTGTCTTGGTGGCCGCCTCTTTCGGTGGCGGCTTTTCTTCTTTCGGTGAGGCAGGCCAGTTCCTCACCATGACGTCCAGCGCCGCACCGAACTTACCGTGCTCACTGACCGTGCCCTTCCTGCCAGACTCTGGCTTGAGCGACGCCGGCCAGTTCTTCACCATCACGTCCAGTGCTGGACCGAGCTCGCGTTTCGCGCTGGCAGCGCCCTTCTTGCCAGCCTCCGGCTTGAGCGATGCCGGCCAGTTCTTCACCATCACGTCCAGCGCTGGACCTGACTCGCGTTTCGCGCGGGCCATGCCCTTCTTGCCCGTTTCCGGCTTGAGCGACGCCGGCCAGTTCTTCACCATCACGTCCAGCGCTGGACCGGACTCGCGTTTCGCGGTGGCAATGCCTTTCTTGCCCGCCTCCGGCTTGAGCGACGCGGGCCAGTTCTTCACCACGACGTCTATCTCGCGCTTACCCTCCGAAGGGGGAGCCGGCTCCTTGGTAAGGGCTCCCGGCCAGTTCGTCACGAATACCTTCGACTCGGCATCCTCACCGGACTGGCCAGAAGCCGATGAACCCAATGGCTCATCGGCCCCGAGGAGCCTGGAACCTATCCGCTTCAGCCAGGCCCCCTTCCCGTCACCGGCTTCGCCACCGCCCCGGCCAAATACCGCCTTGCCAGCGCCCAGCAGCTCCTTCCCGGTGCGAAGCGCTGCGAATGCCGAAACCGCTCCGGTGACCGCCAGTACCAACGTTCCCAGCACGGTGGATAAGGATCCGCAAGCCTGTACCAGATTGGCCAAGCCGTTGACGACGACCGTTACCGCCTTCATCACCTTATCGGTGACCGGGCTCAGCGCATCCCCGATGTTGATGGAAAGCCTGGAGAATGCTGCGCCCATCTCGCTGTGGATCTGGGCCGATCCTTCGCGGCGAGACTTCAGATCATCCTCGACGTAATCAGTGCTGGCCTTCTTTTGAACCTCGGGCAGGGTCTTCTCGAGGATCTGGTACTCGACATCCGCCGCGATCTGGACTGTAGTCCCCAGGCTTTTGCCACGCTCTTGCAGCATCTGCGCGGCAAGAATCGCGCTGTCAGGGCCTTTAAGCTCCTTGGCTTTCATGGCCGCCATCATGCGCGGCATCATTTGCGTGACATCGCCAATGCCGACCTTCCCATCCTTGGCCTGAGCGATGATCTGGTTCAGCACATTCTTGACCGCGTCGGGATTCTCCTTGGAGTTGGTTACCCCTCCCTCCTGCAGGCTGCGGAACAGCGCCGCCGTATCCTGGGCACTGACACCCTGGCCTTTGGAAAACTGCGCAGCCAGGGGCGCCAGGTCCAACGACTGCCCAAGGTCGAGCCCTGAGTTGAGCATCTCCCGGATCAGTTCGGCAGCTTCTGCCTTGCCCATGCCGGTAGCGTTGGATATGTCCGTGACCTTGTCGGATATCTTTGTCCGTGCAGCCTCTCTCTTCTCCGGGTCTCCCTGCCCCTTGATCGCAATATCGTTCACCACATCCTGGTAGGACGCGCTCTCAAGAACCGTCTTCCCGGCCGCCTGCATGACGGTATTGGACGCGCCGATCACGGTCTTGCCGTGATCGGCTGCTCCAACCGCCCCCGCAGGCAACTTCGCCGACTGCATGGCATTGCCCAGGCCCTGGTAGAGCCCGGTCAGTTTTTCCACTGCCGTCATCTGGCTGCTCAGGTTGCCCTGGATGCTGTTCAAGGTGGTCAGGCATTCCCGACCACCTTGCACGGCACGATCCAGCGCAGTCCTGTAGGCGGCGCCCAGGGCGACCACCTTTTGCTGGGTGAGCTGCAGCGCATCGCCGACAAGCTTCACCTGCGCCATCAACCGGTCGACAGCGTCCTGCGCCCCTTGGGTGGAGCCCAGGCTCGAGACTGTCGCGGTACCGGCACTGGCCTTCGTTGCCTGTTCGCCCGCCATATTGTCCTCCATGCGCGCAAACCCGGCTCAATCTGTGAGCCACCAGACCATGTCGGAGTACGACATGGTCATGATCTCGGTGGCAGAGAATCTCAGCTCCGTGGCGAGCCGCTTCGCTGCCGCTTTCTGACGCGAGGGATCAAAGCTCGTCGTCCTGCACCAGGCGAAAATACCCGGCCTGCAGCCGGCCGTAGTCCTTGAGGGTGAGCCCCTCCAGGTCCTTGGTGCCGACTTCCGCCAGGGACGCGAACAGGTTCAGCTCGCGTTGTTCATCCTCACCGCCGCCAGACTGCGCGGCACGCAAGTCGCGCACGGTCGGGGCGCGCAGCGACAGGCTGTCGACCTGTACGCCGTTGGCCTCGCTGGGACGACTGAGCCGGACCACCACACGCTCGGCGCTGACGGTCATCCAGGTAGGTACTTTCGTTGCTTGGGTCATACGAGCTTGTCCTTGTGTCAGAGGCCGAGGGCGGTACGTTGGGCGATCAGCTGGTCAACACCGTTGACGACGCGCTTCATGCCCAGCGGGTCGATCTCGTACATCAGTCGACCGTCGATCTCGAGCTTGTAGTAAGTCAGGGAAACGGTGTGCTTGACCGAGCTTTCGCTCGGGGTCTTCCACTCACCCATTTCCACCACGGTCAGGGCGCCACGCAGGGTGACGATCACCGGAGTGACCTTGCCTTTCAGCCCCTTGAAGGCGCCACGGAAGGTACCGTTGAACGACGAGTTGTCCGCCAGGCCGAAGAACTTCAGCGACTCGGGACGCACGCCGGCGGTGGCGAACTCGGCGGTGAGCTTTTCCAGGCCCTGGTCGATATCGACCGGGACGTCCATGCCGCCAAAGCGTTGCTCGGCGGCTTTCACCGTCAGTTTCGGCAGGGTCAGGCTGCTGACATTGCCCTGAAAGCTGACGCCATCGACGAACAGGTTCAGGTTGGCGAGGGTTTCGGGAATCATTGCCATGTGTATTTCTCCTTAAGCGGCTTGGTCGAGGACTTCGGTCAACCACTGGTTGGTGACCTCGACACGGAAGTTGGGGTTTTCGGCAGGCGGTACGTCGGTGAAGCGGATGTTCCAGTAGACCTTGCCCTGCTCCAGCTGGCTGGCGGTGTTCAGGTCCGGGTCGGCGTAGACCTCGAAATTGATGATCGCGCCCTGGGCCTTCAGGTCGCGCATGAAGTTCTCCAGGCCCTCGGTCACGTCCTTGACGTAGGTCGCGGTGATCGAGCGGTCCACCGCCCATTTGTGGCCGTAGAGGATCGCGTCCATGACGATGTCCAGGGTCCGCACGCGGGTGACGAAGGCCCACTTCGGATCGCTGGACAGGGTGCGGTTGCCCCACAGGCGGAAGCCGTCATCGCGGATGATGGTGGTGATGTTGGCGTTGTTCAGCAGGTTGGCGCGGCAGGTCTCGTCGCCATCGAGGAATTCCACGGCACGGGTGGTGCCGGTGATGCCGACGAATTCCTTGTTCGATGGCGAGGCCCAGAAGCCGTACTCGTTGTCGGTCCAGGCGAACAGACCGGCGACCCAGGCCGAGGCCGGTGCATCGACGGTGGCGTCGGCGCCGGTGTCCCAGTACTTCACGCCTGGGTCGACCATGAACGCGCGCTTGGCGCCGAAGTTTTCCGCATAGGCCAGGGCAGCCTCGTCGGTGGTGCCCGGGCCGTCGATGATCGCCAGGCCGCGCAGCTTGTCGGCCAGGGCCACCAGGGCGGTGCCGACGGCCTGGGTGGCGCTGTGTTTCGGGGTCACCAGCAGGCGTGGCTGGGCATTGAAACGGCTCTTGCCGTCGAGCAGCGCCTGCAGGCCGGTACGCTTGCCGTCGGCTTCGACGCCGCCGATGATCGCCGAGGTCTGCTCGGCAGCATCGGTGAGCTTGGCCACGCCGCAAGCGACGATGACCGACTTGGCCCGGGCAAAGACGGCCTGGCAGGCCTTGGTGATGGCGGCATCGGCGCCGAATGCGGCGATGGCTTCACGCTCGCTGGTGATCAGCACCAGGTCGTTGGCCTTGGCCGTGGCGGTCGGGCCTTCAGTGAAGGTGTCGACCAGGCCGATGATGGAAGAAGACGGCAGCGCGATGCTGCGTGCGCCGGTGTCGATATTCGTTACGGTAACGCCGTGAAAAAATCCACTCATTGCTGTTTTCTCCAGACATGAAAAAGCCCCGTCAAAGCGGGGCACTCGTTGAGATAAGGGAAAGGGGAAAGGGGAAAGCCCGCGTCAGCGGACCTCATATGATCGCGGAGCGATCCAGGCCGGCGCCTCGGGGCGGCGGCCACTGTCGGGGAAGCGGTTGGACTGGGGCCAGTCGCGAAGCGACTGGATGTAGCTCAGCAGCTCAGCGAACTGGTCAGACGAAAGACTCAGCGGCAGGCCGATTTCCAGTTCGTCGCGGTGCCGCTCACTCAGCCACTTCACGCTATCCAGTTCGCTGTTTCGCCAAAGTCGCTCAAGTCGCTCGTATCGCTCAGTCCTCAGAGCCTCGTCGAGGACCCACGCGCCATCTGTCCAACGATGGTCAATGCTCGGCGGCGGCAGATGAGTGAGACCGTCGGGCAAGTCACCCAGGTCCTCGTGACGGCTTTGCACGCCGCTCTCGGTTGAGAAGACTGGACCGCGCCAGTCGGGCACAAGGGACCAGTCCCCGTCGCTCCGTACGACGGCACTTCCTGCCGGGCAATCAGGCGGAGCCTTCGTGTATGCGTGCGCTGGAATCAACCATTCGCCCGGCTCAAGCGGGTTCGGATCTGCGTCCCCGCTGCCCAGAAACTCGCCCGAGCCAGGGTGAGTGTGATAGATCTTCATCCTAATTACCTCGATTCAGTATTTGATGCAGGCCAGCAGAGCAATGTTGCGAGGACGGGCTGTCCCGTGAGTCACGCCCCATGCACTTGTCGCACCCCCTTGACCTGGGACAGCACTCGGGAACACGTTCGCACCGGAACTGAGCCGGTCAGCACCGAAGGACGCGGGATCTGATCCTGCGCTCAGATGGACACCACCGATCCCGTCATAAGAGGGGTCATCAGCGGCAACCAGGGTTCCGTTTTGAAATGAGCCGAGCGCGCGAAGCGAGTCGATGCCTCGACCGTCGTCCCAGCTACGCAGGAACTCCCCGCGAAGATCCGGAAGGTTGAAGGTCGTGCTGCCGTCTCCGGCCCCACCGAAGGCACCGATGGCCGCGAACAGTCGCGCATACGTGCTGCGGCTGACCAATGCGCCGTTGGCCTTGAGGTAGCCCGAAGGCGCAACATTGGACGGGAAGTACATGATCATCCCTGGCCAGACCTGCTTGTCGAGGCGCTCCCATTCCGTCCATTGCCCGGAGTAGGTACTTCGCGCATAGACTGCGCTGCCTTCGCTGTACTGAATGGCCATCTGCGCGCGATTGGCCGTGGCAGAAATCGCGGAGAAGAACGAAGTCGTGATATGCCAATAGACTCCCGGCACCGGCGTATTGGCGTGATTCGACACTATGACCTGGCTGGCCGCGAGATTGGGATCGACAGCAGCGCTTCCCGCTGCCAGACCAGAAGCAAGATCCAGCGACTGCGCCAGCCCTGCAACATCAGCAACGGCATGGGAATGCGTGGTCGGGGCCTTGCCAGTGAGCGTTGAGGCCAGGCCTGTCACCGCACTGAGCGGCAGTTCTCCATCCTTGGCCAGCGCCAGCGCAGGTGCCGACACGTTGCTGGAGTTCAGGACAACCGTACGCTCGGCCTGCACTTCCCCGGCGATGGGTGCTTCGCAAAGCTCGCTCGACCAGTTCTGGAAGTAGGACAGCTCCCCGCTGAACGCCTGGGTACGAATCGCAGTGATCGTAAGGCGTGGAACGTAGGCATTCATCCCGAAATCCAGGCGGATGCCAATGAAGCCGTTCATCGGAACGATATAGGCCTTGAATCCCTGGCCAAGCGAAACGGTCGGGCTATTCACCATCAGCTTTGGCGAATACACCGCATCTCTGTAGTAGTACCAGTTCAGTTGTGCATCGAAAGGACTGGTGTAGGGGTTCAGGCCGCCGCGGATCAGAAGGGTGGGCATCACCCCTTCGACCATCGGGATCTGGGTCTTGACCAGGACGCCCGAAGCGAACTCGAACCTGGAAATGTCGAGGCACTCCAGGGTGAAAGCTCCCGTCAGGTTTCTGCCACGGATCTGGACGTCATCGGCAATCCCGTAGCCTGCCAGGCTGGTCGCTTTCTCGGCCTTCCCATCCACCCGGTTGAGCACCGTGGTCGCGAAATTCGGGTCGTTGCCCAAGGCGTCCGCCAGTTCCTTCAAGGTATCCAGCGCGCCGGGCGAACCGGCGATCAGGTCACTGATGGCGGAGGTCACGAATGCCGTATTCGCGAGCTGCTGGGAGTTGTTGCCAGACGTGGCAGTGGGCGCCGTAGGAACACCGGAAAGCGCAGGGCTCAGTAGCGGCGCCTTCAATGCCAGCGCCGTATCGACCTGGGCCCGTGTATAAACATCGGTCAGCCCGTAGCCGGCGACGGTAGTCGGGTTGCTCGCCGCGACCACGCGACCGTACTTGTCGACTGTCACACTGCGATACGTGCCTGCTGAAATCCCGGTCCGTCCAAAGGCCATCTCGAATGACAAGGCGCTTGTACCCAGGGTGATCGGTGCATCGGTGACCAATTGCCAGGCACTGTCGCCATTCGCAGCGCCCTTCTCCACCAGCACCAGCAGCCCCGGCGTTACCTTGGCGTTGCTGTCGGCGTCGGTGCTGCGCCCCCAGGCCCCGGCGGCGACCACATACAGGCCGTTGTCCTTGGCGGCGGCCTGGTCCTTGACCAGTACCCGACTGCCCGTCTGCAGCGCCACGCCATCGATGGTCTGTACGCCACTCAAGGTGACCGGCGCAGTGGTCGCCACCAGCACCGAGTACTTGAAGTCCTGGCGGGCCAGTTCTTCGGTCACCCACTCGCGGGTCGCCAGCACGACGCTGGGATCGATGCGCAACTGGACGTTGCTGGCGCTGCTGACCACCAGGCTCATGCGCACCACCTGGGTGCGGCCCGAGCCCTGGCTCAGCAATGGCTTGTAGGTCGGTGCACAGTTGGCGACCGCCACCAGATCGCCGTCTTCGTCATAGAGACCGATCTCGCGAATCCAGCGACCGCCGACATCGGCCGGAATGACCTGCTCGGCGACAACGATCGCGCTGTTCTTGTCGTCGACCTTCAGTTGGTTCAGCGGGGCCCGGCGCCATTCGGCGATCAGTGCAGTTTGATTAGCATTGGGAGTCGGGTCGCTGCCGTTGGCATCGCCCACGCCCATTTGCGTGATTTTCCACGGGATGCCCAAGGCATCGGCGTTGGCTTGCTTGGCCGCCCCCACCGCAGTGAGGATGGCGTAAAACTGGGAATTCTGGTCAACCATGTGCAATGTCCAGAGTGTCAATGGTGTGTTCACGGCCACCGCGACCAATCTGGCCGGTGACCTCGATTTCGCGGGGAGTCAGCGGATACACATCGAGCATGTCGCCGTCGCTCAACGAGCCGCCAACATAGAGGCGGCCAGTCGATTCCAGGCTGATCGCCAGGCCGACCATGTGCCGGCTGACAGGCCTGGCGTCATCCAGCAGCGCCGTCAATTCGTCATAGGTTTCGTCGCTGATGCCGTCGTTGGAAACACCGATCTTCAGCGAGAAGGTGCCGGGTACGCCTGGGGGTTCCTGGTTGAACCACTCGACCACTTCGATCAGATAACCAAAGGGTTCGACGACCCGTCGCAGAGCGCCGAGCGTGCCTTTGCGGGCATGGACCAGGAACGAACTGCGGATCATCGAGCGCTTGACCGTATCCGGCCAGGTCTCGTCCCAGCGGTCGACCGACCAGGCCTGGGCCAACTGGTGCAACAGGTGCGATGGACAGGTATCGGGGTTGTAAAGGGTTCGCAGCGGAATCTGCAGGTCATCCGCCGAAGCGACCTCCACAGCCCGTTCCAGTTGAGAACTGTTGAGCGGCAGGAGGCTGTTCATGTCAGTCTCCCTGGACCACGGTAACGCCATCGCACCAGGCCGCCTGCCCCTTGCTCGGCCGAATGTCCTGCCAGCCGATCAGCTCGACCCGCGCGACACCGCTGATATGCAGCTGGGCATCGATCCCGGAGCGCGCGACCTCAACACCAAGGCGGCGCCGAGGATTGATCCAGGCCTGCAAGCGGCGCCGACACTCGACCAGGGTCGCCTCGGTTTCCGGCCCGTTGCTGGCCATGTGCAGAATCGCGTTGATCGTGTAAGGCAGGATCTCGGCGCTGCGCACCGTCAGGCGATCAGCCACCGGACGTACTTCGTCGTCATTGAGGTAGGCCGCGACCTGCGCCAGCAACTCCGGACTGGCGACACCCTCGTTATCGAAGCTCAGCACCGTCACATCCACCACCGCCGGCGACGGGCTTTCCGCCGTGGCATCGGCGACCTGGCCGGAGGCGTTGCGGGCATGCAGGATGTAGCTGTTGCGCGGGCCTGCCGTGGTCAGTCCTTCATAGACCAGTTCGATACGCTCGCGCAGGGCGTCGTCTTCTTCCAGTACCTGCTCGGTCGGCGGCACGGTGCTCGGGTCAGCGGCACGCACTACCAGGCGTTGCAGTTGCACGTTGGCGGCCAACTGGTCCAGATCACTACCTTTGGCATACGCCAGCAGCAGCGCCTTGGCCGCATCGTTGACCCGTGCCCGGTTGAGCAGAGTGCGATAGGCGCCGACTTCCAGCAGCTTGGTCACCGGGTCGCTTTCCAGTTGCGCGGTCCAGCTGTCGCCCATGTGCGACCTGAAGGCCTCCAGGTCAGCCTGGAAGATATCCTCGAAATCCAGGTCCTCCAGCACCTGCGGCGCGGGTAGCGCCGAAAGGTTCACGATACTCATGCCGTCACCTCCAGGATCTGGCTGTCACCCAGGTATTGCCCGGTGAGCTGCAGGCTGATCTGCCCGTCCACCACCGCCGTGACCCGGACCCGTTCCAGTTTCAGACGCGGTTCCCAGCGCACCAGGGAGCGTGCGACTTCGGCCTGCACCGCACTTTTCCAGCCTTCATTGACGGGAAGGTCGACGAAGCGGCGCAGCTTGCTGCCGTAGTCAGGACGCATGCGCCGGCTACCCAGCGGGGTGGTGAGGATGTCCTCGATGGACTGGCGCAGGTGGGCGAGACCGGAAAGTGGCTGACCGGAGCGGCGATCCATTCCGATCATGGCGCTACTCCTTCGCTTGATTGGGGTTGTGCACTGCGGCGCGGACACCGGGTGCGAAGTGCTTTTTCGTGGGCGCCATGGCGTCCCCCCTGGCATGAAAAAACCCGCAACGGGCGGGCTTCAGTGTTTGTGGTTCGGCGTATTGCCTGCGGTATCGATGATCGTGCCGCCGCCATGAATGTTTCCCGTCACCTCCAATGCACCATTGATCTGCACCGGACCATTCAAGGTCAGGCTGCCAGCGGTCAGCGTGATGGAGTCGGGGGTGGCCGTCAGCGTGCTGCCGCCGACCTTGAGGGTGATGCTGCCGCGGGGCAGATCGATGGTGTAGGTGCTGGCCTGCCAGTCGTAGACCAGCGAGCCGCCATCGTCGAAACGCCAGACTTCGACGTGCTCGCGGTTGTCCGGCGCGTTGCCGGCATTGCCATAAAGGCCGGGGATAAAAGTGCCCTGGGCCGGCTCGCCGCTGGGACTGACCAGCATGCCCTGCTCGTCCAGGCTCGGTGCCCGCCAGTGCCGGGCCTTGCCGGCGGCCTGGCTGTGCCAGCGCACCCAGGCGCTGGTCCAGCCGGCACCGTCGGACACCCGGACCCGGGCGGCAGCCAGATCGACCGCCACTACCCGGCAGGGAATCAGCAGGCCGGCGATCATGCGGTCGTGCATCGAACTGACGTAGCTCATGCAAAGTCCTCCGGGGCCTTGTAGTCGCTTTCATGCCCCGGCCCGGCATCCGGGTCGAAGGCCAATACCAGGGTTCCCGGCGGTTGGTTCGGCCAGGGCCATTGCGCCTCGCCCAGATGCAGTGCCTGTTGCCACTGCACCGTCCAGGTCGATGGCGAGGTGGTCGTCGGCATGGCCTGGATGCCAATGGCTTCCTCGACGAAATCGATGCCCCAGTACTGCTTGCGCAGCAGCACCATCAGCTGTGCTGCCAGGGTCACCGTTTCCAGTGGCGCTTGTGCTCGACTGCCATCGGTACTGATGCGCGCTTCGAACGTGGCCACGACCCGGGAATGGCCATCACCGGGATCGATGCCCGGCTTCAGATCGACGATGCCGTGAAACAACGCGGGCAGCGGTGTTTCCTGTTGCACGACGGCATAACTGCCGACGGTGGCCAGTTGCGGCATCGCCGCTTCGATGCTTGCGCTGATGGCCTGATGCAGTGCATTGAGGTCGCTCATGATCTCTCCTTGCTGTCAGTGCCCAGCCCGAGGCGCTTGATCGCCCAGCGCTCATAAAGCCCCATGGTGATGTCCGCACCGCCGACGGCGGTCAGGCAGCCCAGGGCACTGGCCGCCCACATCGAGAGGCCGCTGGCATACAGCAGCATCACGGTGGACACGCCGCAGACCATGCAGGCCCCCGAGCGCAGCGCCAATCGCCTGAGCAGGGCGCCGCCTCGGGCGCCTGCCTTGTCCGCTCGCCACATCTCGCCGGAGACCCCGCCCAGCAGCGCCAGGACGATCACCAGCCAGATCGGCATTTCCAGTAGCGTTTGTTGTTCGCTTGTCACGGTCCTGCCTCCTTTCTACTTCCCGCACAGCGTCGGGCCGAACGGGGAATGGGACCGAGTGGTTACTCGGCATTCCAAAAAGCCCGGGAGCACGTCCTGGGCTTTTCAGTAATGCGTCGTCAAGACGCCCGCCACTGCTGGTGCGCTGGGCATCTGCGCTTCAAGTTGTTGACTCCGACCGCGGCCACCTGCCCGCCGGATAACTGCTTCTGGTGCTTTACGCTGCACACCCGGGTCAGTTGCCAACCCTCTGAACAGTCGAGGCCTGTTCATCGCTGCCTTTCTCGCCGCCGGCGTCTGACCGGCTTGAGACGAACTTTATGCATGGATGCATATACAGTCAATGCATTTTTGGAAATATTTGCATTGATGGATTTGCATATACGCATCAAACCCTTGCAGGCAGTGGCGTGCAGCGCTTTTCAGCAGACGAAAAAAAACCCGCCGGGGCGGGTTTTCAATGAAGGCGGGAGGGGGTCAGCGGGCGAACATGCCCCACCAGAACACATGACCGAGGATCGCGATCTGCTCTTCCTGCATCTGCTGGAAGCTGTAGTCCTCGTCGGGGTGCTCGTCGCGGTTGAAGCTGCGCAGACGGATGCCGGTGGGCAGGCGGTAGAGTTGCTTAACTCGCAACTGGCCATTGTGGTTGATGGCGTAGAGGTCACCGTCGATGATGTCGCCGATCGAGCACTTGCCTGTGTTGACCCCTACCGTAGCGCCGTCGCGCAATACCGGGAACATGCTGTTGCCGCGTACCGTCACGCACTTGGCCTGGTCGAACTGCACGCCGTTGTGACGCAGGCTGCGCTTGCCGAAACGCAGGCGGGCGCGCTCGCTTTCCTCGATGACGAATCTTCCTGATCCTGCTGCCAACTCGACCTCACGAAGAAAAGGAACGGACACCTCGTCGTCCTCGACGGGGGTTTCATCGTCCCACAGGCTGATATCACGCAACTCGTCATGATCGGGCTCGCGCTCGGCCATGCGGCTGTCACCCAGGTCGGCACGGCCACGCAACTGGTCAGTGCTCACGCCGAAGTACTCGGCGATCTTCGACACGTGTTTGTCCGAAGGATCGACGATCTTCCCGCTGAGAATCCGCGACAGGGTGGATTGAGGCACGCCGGTACGACGGTGCAGCTCCGTGGCGGAGATTCCGTGGCGTTCCAGCAGTGATTTGAGAACGAGGGCTACATTGCGCTTTTGCATGGGATGCATATTGGCTTGGGATAGGGAGAAATGCAATTGCAAATATGCATCTTTTCGCGCTGCACGGAATGAATTGCAATGGCCCGACGTGGTTGGCCGCCTGCCGGTCTCAGCGCCCATGGAAAAATCCCTGTATTATTGAGCGTTTCATCCCCTTCAAAGACCCCCTGCTCCTAGGCCTTGAATGTCTGATCTCTCCGCACACACCCCAATGATGCAACAGTACTGGAAGCTGAAGAACCAGCATCCAGACCAGCTGATGTTCTACCGCATGGGCGACTTCTACGAGATCTTCTACGAAGATGCGATAAAGGCCGCGAAACTGCTGGATATCACCCTGACCGCGCGCGGTCAGTCGGCGGGCCAGTCGATTCCCATGTGCGGTATCCCCTTCCATTCGCTCGAAGGCTATCTGGCCAAGCTGGTGAAGCTGGGGGAATCGGTGGTGATCTGCGAGCAGATCGGCGACCCGGCCACCAGCAAGGGGCCGGTGGAACGCCAGGTGGTGCGCATCATCACGCCGGGTACGGTGAGTGACGAGGCGCTGCTGGACGAACGCCGCGACAACCTGATCGCTGCAGTACTCGGCGACGAGCGCCTGTTCGGCCTGGCCGTGCTGGATATCACCAGTGGCAACTTCACCGTGCAGGAGCTCAAAGGCTGGGAAAACCTGCTGGCCGAGCTGGAGCGCACCAACCCGGTCGAGCTGCTGATTCCGGACGACTGGCCGCAGGGCCTGCCCGCCGAGAAGCGTCGTGGCTCCCGCCGTCGCGCGCCATGGGATTTCGATCGTGACTCCGCGCGCAAGAGCCTGTGCCAGCAGTTCGCGACCCAGGACCTGAAAGGCTTCGGCTGCGACAAGCTGACCCTGGCCATCGGCGCCGCCGGCTGCCTGCTGGGCTACGCCAAGGAAACCCAGCGCACCGCCCTGCCCCACCTGCGCAGCCTCAAGCATGAGCGCCTCGACGACACGGTCATCCTCGACGGCGCCAGCCGCCGTAACCTGGAGCTGGACGTCAACCTCGCCGGCGGCCGCGACAACACCCTGCAGTCGGTGATCGACCGCTGCCAGACCGCCATGGGCAGCCGCCTGCTGACCCGCTGGCTGAACCGCCCGCTGCGCGACCTGAAAGTACTCCAGGCACGCCAGGGCTCGATTCGCTGCCTGCTCGATAACTACCGGTTCGAGCGGCTGCAACCGCAACTCAAGGACATCGGCGATATCGAGCGGATCCTCGCCCGTATCGGCCTGCGCAATGCACGCCCGCGTGATCTGGCCCGACTGCGCGACGCCCTCGGCGCCCTGCCCGAGCTGCAGAACGCCATGGCCGAGCTGGAGGCGCCGCACCTCGCCCGCCTGGCCGCCATTGCCGGCACCTATCCGGAGCTGGCTGGCCTGCTGGAAAAAGCCATCATCGACAACCCGCCTGCGGTCATCCGCGACGGCGGCGTGCTGAAGACCGGCTACGACGCCGAGCTGGACGAACTGCTGTCGATCAGCGAGAACGCCGGCCAGTTCCTGATCGACCTGGAAACCCGGGAAAAGGCCCGCACCGGCCTGGCCAACCTCAAGGTCGGCTACAACCGCGTGCACGGCTACTTCATCGAGCTACCGAGCAAGCAGGCGGAACAGGCCCCGGCCGACTACATCCGCCGCCAGACGCTCAAGGGCGCCGAACGCTTCATCACTCCCGAGCTGAAAGTCTTCGAGGACAAGGCGCTGTCGGCCAAGAGCCGCGCCCTGGCCCGGGAAAAGATGCTCTACGATGCGCTGCTGGAAACCCTGATCAGCCACCTCGCGCCGCTGCAGGACACTGCCGCCGCATTGTCCGAGCTGGACGTGCTGAGCAACATGGCCGAGCGCGCCCTGACCCTGGACCTGAACTGCCCGACCTTCGTCGACGAGCCGTGCATGCACATCGAGCAGGGCCGCCACCCGGTGGTCGAGCAGGTCCTGACCACGCCGTTCGTGGCCAACGACCTGGATCTGCATGACAGCACCCGAATGCTGATCATCACCGGTCCGAACATGGGCGGTAAGTCCACCTACATGCGCCAGACCGCACTGATCGTGCTGCTGGCCCATATCGGCAGCTACGTGCCAGCGGCCAGTTGCCAACTGTCGCTGGTGGATCGCATCTTCACCCGTATCGGCTCCAGCGATGACCTGGCCGGTGGCCGCTCCACCTTCATGGTGGAAATGAGCGAAACCGCCAACATCCTGCACAACGCCACCGACCGCAGCCTGGTGCTGATGGACGAGGTGGGCCGTGGGACCAGCACCTTCGACGGTCTGTCCCTCGCCTGGGCCGCCGCCGAGCGTCTGGCCCAACTGCGCGCCTACACCCTGTTCGCCACGCACTACTTCGAACTGACCGTGCTGCCGGAGAGCGAACCGCTGGTGGCCAACGTGCACCTGAATGCCACCGAGCACAACGAGCGCATCGTCTTCCTCCACCACGTCCTGCCGGGGCCGGCCAGCCAGAGCTATGGCCTGGCCGTGGCGCAACTGGCGGGCGTACCGACGCCGGTGATCCAGCGTGCCCGGGAGCATCTGGGCCGTCTGGAGACGTCCAGCCTGCCGCACGAGGCGCCCAAAACTGCGACGCGTGGTCGCAGTGAGCCAGCAGTCCCTCATCAGAGCGACCTGTTCGCCAGCCTGCCGCATCCGGCCATCGACAAGATCGGCAAGCTCGATCTGGACAACATGACCCCGCGCCAAGCTATCGAAATGCTCTATGAACTGAAGACTCTGTTATAACGCGGCGCTTCACAAGCTGTTAGAATCCCGCGCGGTTTGGCGGAGCGTCGAGTTATTAGCCTGGCTCGCCGCAAACCTACCGAACCGAGCGGCCCTGACTGGAAGGGCACCGCTGCCGTCGCCTGAGGAGAGAATTAGAAATGACCTTCGTCGTCACCGACAACTGCATCAAGTGCAAGTACACCGACTGCGTAGAAGTCTGTCCGGTGGACTGCTTCTACGAAGGACCGAACTTCCTGGTCATTCACCCGGATGAGTGCATCGACTGTGCGCTGTGCGAGCCTGAATGCCCTGCCCAAGCCATCTTCTCGGAAGATGAAGTCCCTGATGACATGCAGGAATTCATCGAGCTGAACGCCGAGCTGGCAGAGATCTGGCCGAACATCACCGAAAAGAAAGACGCGCTGGCCGATGCCGAAGAGTTCGACGGCGTCAAAGGCAAGATCAAGGATCTGGAGCGCTGAGTCCCGGACTCGCTCCCGACCAACGAAAAAGGCCCTCGCGGGCCTTTTTTCATATTCTGCGGGCAAAAAAAAGGGGCGGTTTGACCCGCCCACATTTTTTCCGTAGTCCCTGTATTCCCTGTCATCATCCTGATGAATCGCATCCTGCGATGTCCTTGGTCGTCATCCTGACAACCTGTGTCAGTCCGTAGACACAGGACAAATATTAACCCGTACAACGCTGGTCGCAACTGGCAATGGCTCTCAAAAAAAGACATAGGGGTCATTGAAGCAAAAACAAAATTCTTTTAATTTCAATAAGTTATTGAATTCACCACACGCAAATCGACCTAAATTTACCTCGTTTTGCTGCAATCACTTACACGTCGCGTAAGCGATTACTTACATCAAAAGGCTCGGTCCTGACGGAACCGTCTTATGTCCTAGGACTGCCAACGCGATCAGGCAAGGGCTACGCTCCTACGCTCCCCAGGTGAAAGCAGGTTCATAGGGGACCCTGCCGACACAAATCAAAACGCCCCGAACCAGTCGGGGCGTTTTCGATGCAAGGCCGATCGTTATTCTTATTGGAACAGCGACTCACTCGAGAGGCCGTTCTTCTCCAGGATCTCGCGCAGACGCTTGAGCCCCTCGACCTGGATCTGACGCACCCGCTCACGGGTCAGGCCAATTTCCAGCCCGACGTCTTCCAGCGTGCTGCTTTCATGACCCCGCAGACCAAAGCGGCGAATCACCACCTCACGCTGCTTGTCGGTCAGCTCGCTCAGCCACTGGTCAATGCTCTGCGACAGGTCATCATCCTGCAGCAACTCGCAGGGATCGGTCGGCCGGTCGTCAGTCAGGGTATCGAGCAGGGTCTTGTCCGAGTCTGGCCCGAGGGAGACGTCTACCGACGATACCCGCTCGTTCAGCCCAAGCATGCGCTTGACCTCGGCGACCGGCTTCTCCAGCAGGTTGGCGATTTCTTCAGGGGAAGGTTCGTGATCGAGCTTCTGGGTCAGTTCGCGGGCAGCGCGCAAATAGACGTTGAGCTCCTTGACCACATGAATCGGCAGGCGAATCGTGCGGGTCTGGTTCATGATCGCCCGTTCGATGGTCTGCCGGATCCACCAGGTCGCATAGGTGGAGAAACGGAAACCACGTTCCGGGTCGAACTTCTCGACCGCACGGATCAAGCCCAGGTTGCCTTCCTCGATCAGGTCGAGCAGGGAAAGCCCCCGATTCACATAGCGGCGGGCGATTTTCACCACCAGGCGCAGGTTGCTCTCGATCATCCGCTTGCGGCCGGCAGGGTCGCCACGTTGCGACAGGCGCGCAAAATGGACTTCCTCTTCAGGCGTCAGCAGCGGGGAGAAACCGATTTCATTGAGATACAGCTGAGTCGCATCAAGTGCCCGGGTGTAATCGATGTACTTGTGCTGTTTTAGCGAAGAGCCCTGTTTGGCCCTGGTCCGAACCGAAGGTACAGCAGGTTCGTCTGACACCACATCCGTTTCCAAAACGATGCCGGTCTCCATGAGAAGAACCTCATCGTCGATGTCAAACTCCGGCGCTTCTTTGCTGAGAGCCATTGTTATAGTCCTTTGCTGAGTTCGAACTCAGACTCGAGCGCACCTTGTCCATGGCGTCGCCAGAGCCTGTCCCCATTACGCTAAGGAACAGGCCGGAACCAACAATCAACGGTTTGGCAGGAACTGCAATGGGTCTACCGGTTTACCCAGACGGCGTATTTCAAAGTGAAGCTTCACGCGATCGGTGCCCGTGGACCCCATTTCGGCAATTGTCTGCCCAACCTTGACTTGCTGTCCCTCCCGAACCAAAAGCCTGCGGTTATGACCGTAGGCACTCACGTAGGTTTCGTTGTGCTTGATGATTACGAGCTCACCGTAGCCCCTTAAACCACTACCGGCGTACACCACCGAACCATCAGCGGCAGCAAAAACAGGCTGTCCCAAATCCCCGGCGATATCAATGCCTTTATTCAAACTACCGTTTGAAGCGAATTTTCCAATCAGCACGCCGTTCGCCGGCCAGGCCCAGCCGCCGCTGGAGCGCTCTGCTGCGGGAACCTGGGTGGGCGCCGTGGACGGTGTGACCACCGGTGCGGAGCTTGCAGTGCCAGTATTTTTCACCGGTGGCGGTGTTCCCGCCGGACGCCGGGTCACCGTGGTCTTGCTCGACGGGGAAGTCGAGGTCACAACGCGGGAAGACCCGGAAGAAGGCTCATCGAAGCGGATCGCCTGGCCCGGGCGAATGGTATAGGGCGGATCGATATTGTTGCGTGCAGCCAGGGACTTGTAATCCCAGCCATAGCGGAAGGCGATGGAAAACAGCGTATCCCCGGGGCGCACCACATATTGACCGGAAGTGACCGCAGGGCGCTTGGGTGCGGCATTGTTGCGATCGACCACCCGCGCACCGCTGGAAGAGGAAGAAGTGCTGGAGCAACCCGTCACCAACATGCCAAAGGCAAGTGCAACCACCAGAAGCCTGATGCTTGATAGACCCATACGCTGCCGAATGACTGTTTGACTCACCCGCCGCTCCCTTAAATGGTGACCGAGTTTGAAAACGCAATAATGTTGCAATTATAACCATGCGCCAGACACTTGCGCGCGCAGTACAAACGCAAAACGTGAACAGTTGCCGCCCAATACAGGGGCACCCGGCTGATAGACCCGATGCCACGCGGAGAATTCGCCCACTTCAAAAATAAACAGGCGTCAGGACAAGGTGCCGTTGAGCAGGGGTACAAAACGCACCGTGCCCAGCACACGCCGGGAGAAACCATGCTCCTCGCGGACGATCAACAGCAGTTGCTGGACCTCGCCGACATTGCCCACGGGAATCACCATGCGCCCGCCCGGCGCCAGTTGGTCGAGCAACGCCTGGGGCACTTCCTGGGCCACGGCGGTGACGATGATGCCGTTGTAAGGGGCCAGTGCCGGCCAGCCTTCGCTGCCGTCGCCCCAGCGGAACACCACGTTGCGCAGGTTCAGTTCGGTCAGGCGTTCCTTGGCCCGATCCTGCAGGACCTTGATCCGCTCGACGGAGAACACCCGCTCCACCAGTTGCGCCAGCACGGCGGTCTGGTAGCCGGAACCGGTACCGATCTCCATGACCTTGTCCAGCGGCCCCGCCTCCAGCAGCACCTCGCTCATGTGCGCAACCATGAACGGCTGCGAGATGGTCTGGTTGTGCCCGATCGGCAGCGCGGTATCTTCGTAGGCGCGGTGCGCCAGCGCTTCATCGACGAACAAATGCCGCGGCGTGCGACGCAGTACATCCAGTACTCGCGGGTTCGACACCCCCTCCTCGCACAGGCGCTGGATCAGCCGCTCGCGGGTGCGTTGGGACGTCATGCCGATACCGCGGCGCATCATATCGTCCTGATCGCGCATCAGAGCACACCCTCCAGCCAGCCCTGCAGGCGTTCGAAGGCATCGTTGAAGGTGCGGTCCAGCTGCAGCGGCGTGATCGACACATAGCCCTGCATGACCGCATGGAAATCGGTGCCCGGCCCGCCATCCTCGACATCGCCGGCCACCGCGATCCAGTAGCCTTCCTTGCCCCGCGGATTGACATCCTTGATCGGCGCGGCGGCGCGGGCGCGATGGCCCAGGCGGGTCAGCTGGATACCGCGAATATGATCCAGCGGCAGGTTGGGAATATTGACGTTGAGCACGGTGCGCGGTGGCAGTTCCAGCCGCGTATGCGCCTCGACCAGCTTGCGCGCCACATAGGCCGCCGTCGGCAAGTTGTCGGGCAGGCGCGACAGGAGCGAGAAAGCGAAGGAGGTGTTGCCGAGGAAACGCCCTTCCAGCGCCGCGGCCACGGTTCCCGAATAGAGCACGTCGTCGCCGAGGTTGGCGCCGAGGTTGATTCCCGACACCACCATGTCCGGGGTCTGCTCCAGCAGGCCGTTGAGACCGAGGTGAACACAGTCGGTCGGCGTGCCGTTGATGCTGATGTAGCCGTTGGGCAGGGTGTGCGGATGCAGCGGACGGTCGAGGGTCAGCGAACTGCTGGCACCGCTCTTGTCCTGGTCCGGGGCGATCACCACGCAGTCGGCATAATCCGCCAGCGCACCATGGAGCGCAGCGATACCGGGCGCGAGAACGCCATCGTCATTGGAAATCAGAATACGCATGGGCTGTCCGTCTGCCCTGCCGGGACCAGATCAAGGAGTTCGCGCACCACCACGGTGGCGAAGCATCCGGCCGGAAGGACGAATTCCAGTTGCAGGATATCAGGCTCGGGATAATGCCACGTCAGCCGGCCAATGGGCAGTCGCAGAATGCGTCGTTCCTGCTTGAGTGCGGCATTCCCAAGCCACTGGCAAAGTGCCGCGTTCTCGTCGCCGATCCGCTGCTCGAGCACGCCGGCCGCGCCCTGCGTGGCGGGAAACCCTTCGCCCCACAACGGACCGGTGGGATGCAGGTCGAGAATGCCCAGGCGAGGATCACAGCATTCCGACTCGCCTGCCGGAAAGAAGCTACGGCTGTCGGTGAAGGCCAGCAGGTCACCGACCCGGGCCTGCTGCCAGCTGCCGTCACCGACACGCTCGGCCAGAACACGGTTGAACAGGTAGCTGCGCGCGCTGGACAGCACCCGCGAACGCAGGTTGCGCTGCTCCGGCAGGGCCTTGCGTTCGGCCCAGTGCCGAGCCTCCTCGACATTGCCGCCCTGATGACCGAAGCGCTGGGAACCGAAGTAGTTCGGCACGCCTTGGGCGCGCAGTTGTTCGAGGCGCGCGTCGAGGGCGGCGCGATCGGCCTGGAGCTGGGTCAGGCGCAGGGTGAAGCCGTTGGCCGAGTGGGCACCGCGCTGCAGCTTGCGCGAATGCCGGGTGCGCTCGAGGATGCGCAGGCTTTCATTTTCGGCGGCCGTGAAATCCGGATCGGCCTTGCCCGGCAGGTGCAGGCTGAACCACTGGCGGGTCAGGGCCTGACGGTCCTTGAGCCCGGCATAGCTGATGCTCTTCAGCGGCACGCCGGCAGCGCGGGCCAGGCGGCGGGCCGCTTCCTCGGTGTTTAGGTCGCGTTTCTCGACCCACAGCCACAGGTGCTCGCCCTGCCCCGACAGCGGGATATCCAGGACTTCATCGACCTGGAAGTCTTCCGCCACCGCCTTCAATACCGCACGGCCCAGTGCCGGCCCGCTCGCGCGCGGACCGAGAAGTTCGAGTTCGGTCATGCTGGCAGCAACAAGGCGACGGCGTGAACCGCGATACCTTCCTCACGCCCGGTGAAGCCGAGCTTTTCGGTGGTGGTGGCCTTGACGTTGACCTGGTCCAGCTCGACCTGCAGGTCGGCAGCGATCAGCTCGCGCATGCGTTCGATATGCGGCGCCATCTTCGGCGCCTGGGCAACGATGGTGGCGTCGACATTGCCGACCTTCCAGCCCTTGGCCTGGACGATGCCGACCACATGACGCAGCAGCACGCGGCTGTCGGCACCCTTGAATTGCGGGTCGGTATCGGGGAAGTGGCGACCGATGTCACCCAGCGCGGCAGCGCCGAGCAAGGCATCGCTCAGGGCGTGCAGCAGCACGTCGCCGTCGGAATGGGCCAGCAGCCCGTATTTGTGCGCGATCTGCACGCCTCCCAAGGTGATGAAATCGCCTTCCGCGAAGCGGTGCACATCGTAGCCGTGGCCAATACGCATAAAAAAACGCCCTGATTGAGTCAGGGCGTGATTCTACCCGCTTTGCCGGGCCTTGGGCTTGAATTGTCGCCTCAAGCGCGGCCGGCACCCAGCGCTGCGGCATGATGCCGCAAGTGGTCATCGATGAAGCTGGCGATGAAGTAGTAGCTGTGGTCGTAACCCGGCTGCAGACGCAGTTGCAGCGGATAGCCCGCCGCTTGCGCAGCCTGCTGCAACACCTGCGGCTTGAGCTGGTTTTCCAGGAAATCGTCGCGATCGCCCTGGTCCACCAGCAACGGCAACTGCTCGCTGGCCTGGGCGATCAACACACTGGCATCCCACTCGCGCCAGCGCGAACGGTCTTCGCCCAAGTAACGGCCGAGGGCCTTCTGGCCCCACGGGCAATCCATCGGGTTGCTGATCGGCGCAAAGGCCGATACCGACGAGTAACGCCCGGGGTTGCGCAGGGCACAGACCAGCGCACCGTGACCGCCCATGGAGTGGCCACTGATGGAGCGCTTGTCCGAGGCCGGGAAATGCGCCTCGATCAGCGCTGGCAGCTCATCCACCACATAGTCGTACATGCGGTAGTTGGCGGCCCACGGCTGCTGGGTCGCATTGACGTAGAAGCCCGCACCCAGGCCAAAGTCCCAGGCGCCGTCCGGATCGCCCGGCACCTGGGCGCCGCGCGGACTGGTGTCCGGCGCGACGATGATCAGCCCCAGCTCGGCGGCGAGCTTGTGCGCGCCGGCCTTCTGCATGAAGTTCTCGTCGGTGCAGGTCAGCCCGCTCAGCCAGTACAGCACCGGCAGCTTGCCGCCCTGCTCCGCCTGCGGCGGCAGGTACACGGCGAACACCATGTCGCACCCCAGCACCTCGGAACGGTGGCGGTAACGCTTGTGCCAGCCACCGAAGCTTTTCTGGCAGGAAATGTTTTCCAGGCTCATGCGCGACCTCAGAAGTGGATGACGCTGCGGATGCTCTTGCCTTCATGCATCAGGTCGAAGGCCTTGTTGATGTCTTCCAGCCCCATGGTGTGGGTGATGAAGGTATCCAGCGGGATCTCGCCCTTCTCGGACATCTCGACATAGCTCGGCAGCTCGCTGCGACCACGCACGCCGCCGAAGGCGGAACCGCGCCAGACGCGACCGGTGACCAGCTGGAACGGGCGGGTGGCGATTTCCTGGCCGGCACCGGCAACACCGATGATCACCGACTCACCCCAACCCTTGTGGCAGCACTCCAGCGCCGCACGCATCAGATTGACGTTGCCCACGCACTCGAAGGAGAAGTCCACGCCGCCGTCGGTGAGGTCGACGATGACTTCCTGGATCGGACGGTCGTAGTCCTTCGGATTGACGCAGTCGGTAGCACCGAGCTGGCGGGCGATTTCGAATTTGCCCGGGTTGATGTCCACGGCGATGATGCGCGAGGCCTTGGCCTTGACCGCACCGATGATCGCCGACAGGCCGATGCCGCCCAGGCCGAAGATGGCCACGGTGTCACCCGGCTTGACCTTGGCGGTGTTCAGCACCGCGCCGATACCGGTGGTCACGCCGCAACCGAGCAGGCAGACCTTCTCCAGCGGCGCTTCCTTCTGGATCTTGGCCACGGAGATTTCCGGCAGCACGGTGTACTCGGAGAAGGTCGAGGTGCCCATGTAGTGGAAGATCTGCTGGCCCTTGTAGGAGAAACGGGTGGTGCCGTCCGGCATCAGGCCCTTGCCCTGGGTGGCGCGGATGGCCTGGCACAGGTTGGTCTTGCCCGACAGGCAGAATTTGCACTTGCCGCATTCCGGGGTGTACAGCGGGATCACGTGGTCGCCCACGGCCAGCGAAGTCACGCCCTCGCCCACGGCTTCGACGATCGCGCCGCCTTCATGGCCGAGGATCGACGGGAAGATGCCTTCCGGATCAGCGCCGGACAGAGTGTAGGCGTCGGTATGGCAGACACCGGAAGCGACCACGCGCAGCAGCACCTCGCCGGCCTTGGGCATGGCCACGTCGACTTCGACGATTTCCAGCGGTTTCTTGGCCTCGAAGGCTACGGCGGCACGGGACTTGATCATCAATCTTCTCCAATGAAAGGACATTTCAGGCACGCAGTGTAATTCAAGGTCTTTTGATGAATAATCAGGCCAAAGACAAAACATTATTGCCGTACAGAGATAATCAATGAGCAATCGCTGGGAAGGGATCGACGAATTCGTCGCGGTGGCCGAGTCCGGGCAATTCACCGCCGCCGCTGATCGTTTGGGCGTGTCGTCCTCCCATATCAGCCGCCAGGTGGCGCGCCTCGAAGAACGCCTGCAGACCCGTCTGCTCTATCGCAGCACCCGCCGGGTCACCCTCAGCGAAGCCGGCCAGACCTTTCTCCAGCATTGCCAGCGCCTGCAGGACGGCCGCGAGGAAGCCCTGCGCGCCATGGGCGACCTCACCAGCGAGCCCAAGGGCCTGTTGCGCATGACCTGCGCGGTGGCCTACGGCGAGCGCTTCATCGCACCACTGGTGGCCAGTTTCATGAGTCAGTACCCGCAATTGCGGGTGGATATCGAGTTGACCAACAACACCCTGGACCTGCTCCACGAAGGCATGGACCTGGCCATCCGTCTTGGTCGCTTGCAGGAGTCGCGACTGGTAGCTGCACGACTGGCGCCACGACGCATGTACCTGTGCGCCTCGCCGGACTACCTGAACCGTTATGGCCGCCCCCACAGCCTGTCGGAACTGGCGCGGCACAATTGCCTGATCGGCAGTTCGGATATCTGGGCGATGCAGCAGGATGGAAGGGAAATCGCCCAGCGGGTGCAGGGCAACTGGCGCTGCAACAGCGGCCAGGCCGTGCTCGACGCGGCGCTTCAAGGGATGGGCCTGTGCCAGTTACCGGACTATTACGTGCTGGAGCATCTGGGCAGCGGCGCCCTGGTCTCGCTGCTGGAAGCGCACCAGCCACCCAACACCGCGGTGTGGGCGCTGTATCCGCAGCAGCGGCATCTGTCGCCGAAGGTGCGCAAGCTGGTGGATCACTTGCGCGAGGGGTTGGCGAAACGCCCGGAATACCAGGCGATCTGAGGTATCAGCGCTGGGACCAGCGCTGGCGCAGCCACTCCAGGTCTTCCGGGCGGGTGACCTTGATATTGTCATTGCGCCCTTCGATCAGCCGCGGCGCCTGGCCGGACCATTCGATGGCAGAGGCTTCATCGGTGATCGCCACGTCCGCCACCAGGCTGTCGGCCAGCGCCCGGTGCAAGGCGCCAAGACGGAACATCTGCGGGGTGTAGGCCTGCCAGATGGTGCTGCGGTCGACGGTGGCCTCGACCCGGCCATGGGCATCGGCGCGCTTGAGGGTGTCCCGGGCCGGAACAGCCAGCAGGCCGCCCACCGGGTCATCCGCCAGCTCCAGGAGCAGGCGGTCCAGGTCATCCCGGGACAGGTTGGGCCGTGCGGCATCGTGGACCAGCACCCAATCGCCATCCGCCGCCCCATGGGCATGCAGCAGCAACAAGGCATTGAGCACCGAATCGGCCCGCTCGCGGCCACCGGTGGCACGCTGGATACGCGGGTCGCGGGCACAGGCCAGGTCGGGCCAGAAAGGATCGTCAGCGGCAACGCTGACCACCACCCCTTTCAGCGAGGGATGGTCGAGAAAACAGTTGAGGCTGTGTTCGAGAATCGTGCGTCCGCCCAGTTGCAGGTACTGCTTGGGCCGGTCGGCGGCCATGCGCGCACCCACGCCGGCGGCGGGGATCACTGCCCAGAAGGCAGGCAGCGGTGTGTTCATTGGGCCAGTTGGTAGAGGGTTTCGCCCTCTTTCACCATTCCCAGTTCATGGCGGGCCCGCTCTTCCACGGTTTCCATACCTTTTTTCAACTCCAGCACCTCGGCATCGAGCACGCGGTTGCGCTCCAGCAGACGCTCGTTCTCGGCGTGCTGGTCAGCGATCTGCTGCTTGAGTTCGGCCACCTGGGCCAGGCTGCCATTGCCCACCCACAGCCGGTACTGCAAGCCACCGAGCAGTGCGAGAAGGACGAGGAACAACCAATAGGGACTACGCATCAGGACATCCAGTGGCGAAAGACCGCGTGTGCGAAAGGCTGATGGCACGAAGCCTGACCGAAGCCAGGCTTTGTGAGTAAAGCATTCGCAGCGCACATGACGCGCGCTTGGACAGCGTCCGGCGCGTCAAGGTGCTGTCTTTTTACCATCTATCGCTTAGCCGCGAAACTCGTCGCGACCACGGTACACCGCCTTGGCGCCCAATTGCTCTTCGATGCGCAGCAGTTGGTTGTACTTGGAAACGCGGTCGGAGCGGCACAGCGAACCGGTCTTGATCTGGCCGGCAGCGGTACCCACGGCCAGGTCGGCGATGGTGGAGTCTTCGGTTTCGCCCGAACGGTGCGAGATCACCGCGGTGTAGCCGGCGGCCTTGGCCATCTGGATGGCTTCCAGGGTCTCGGTCAGCGAACCGATCTGGTTGAACTTGATCAGGATGGAATTGGCGATCTTCTTGTCGATGCCTTCCTTCAGGATCTTGGTGTTGGTCACGAACAGGTCGTCACCGACCAGTTGGACCTTCTCGCCGATCTTGTCGGTCAGGACTTTCCAGCCAGCCCAGTCGGACTCGTCCAGACCGTCTTCGATGGAGATGATCGGGAAGCGCTCGGTCAGGCCTTTCAGGTAGTCGGCGAAACCTTCGGCGTCGAACGACTTGCCTTCGCCGGACAGGTTGTACTTGCCGTCTTCGAAGAATTCGCTGGCGGCACAGTCCAGGGCCAGGGTCACGTCGGTGCCCAGCTTGTAGCCGGCGTTGGCCACGGCTTCGGCGATGGCGCCCAGGGCGTCTTCGTTGGAAGCCAGGTTTGGCGCGAAGCCACCTTCGTCACCGACAGCAGTGTTCAGGCCACGGGCCTTCAGCACGGCTTTCAGGTGATGGAAGATCTCGGTGCCCATGCGCAGTGCGTCGGAGAAGGTCTTGGCGCCAACCGGCTGGACCATGAACTCCTGGATGTCGACGTTGTTGTCGGCGTGCTCGCCGCCGTTGATGATGTTCATCATCGGAACCGGCATGGAGTACTGGCCAGGGGTGCCGTTCAGGTTGGCGATGTGCGCGTACAGCGGCAGGTCCTGGTCCTGGGCGGCAGCCTTGGCAGCGGCCAGGGACACGGCGAGGATGGCGTTGGCGCCCAGCTTGGCCTTGTTCTCGGTACCGTCCAGCTCGATCATGGCGCGGTCCAGGGCTTTCTGGTCGACCGGGTCCTTGCCCAGCAGCAGGTCGCGGATCGGGCCGTTGATGTTGGCAACGGCTTTCAGCACGCCCTTGCCCAGGTAACGGCTCTTGTCGCCATCACGCAGCTCCAGTGCCTCGCGGGAGCCGGTGGAAGCACCCGACGGCGCGCAGGCGCTGCCGATGATGCCGTTGTCGAGCAGCACGTCCGCTTCCACGGTTGGGTTGCCGCGGGAGTCGAGAACTTCACGACCTTTGATGTCGACGATTTTTGCCATTGTTGTAAGCACTCCAGAATTGACGAAAACAACGCAGCTTGAAGAATCCGCTCTTTCGCAGGCACGGGGCACGGGCAGGCCTGACGCGGAGAAACCCCTGACCGGAAGGTCAGGGGTGGAACGGGCGGTACTTTACCGGAGAAACGCGGCTTATGCGGTTTCTACCGTCGGAAAACTCTTCACCAGGTCATCCAGTTGCTTGAGCTGGGTCAGGAAAGGTTCCAGTTTGTCCAGGCGCAGGGCGCACGGACCGTCGCACTTGGCGTTGTCCGGGTCCGGATGGGCCTCGAGGAACAGGCCGGCCAGGCCCTGGCTGAGTCCGGCACGGGCCAGCTCGGTGACCTGGGCGCGACGGCCGCCGGCGGAATCGGAGCGACCGCCCGGCATCTGCAGGGCGTGGGTCACGTCGAAGAACACCGGGTACTCGAACTGCTTCATGATGCCGAAGCCGAGCATGTCCACCACCAGGTTGTTGTACCCGAAGCTGGAACCGCGCTCGCAGAGGATCAACTGGTCGTTACCCGCTTCTTCGCACTTGGTCAGGATGTGTTTCATTTCCTGGGGCGCGAGGAACTGGGCCTTCTTGATGTTGATCACCGCGCCGGTCTTCGCCATCGCCACGACCAGGTCGGTCTGGCGCGACAGGAAGGCCGGCAGCTGGATGATGTCGCAGACCTTGGCCACGGCTTCGGCCTGGTAGGGCTCGTGCACGTCGGTGATGACCGGCACGCCGAAGGTCTTCTTCACTTCCTCGAAGATCCGCAGGCCTTCTTCAAGGCCCGGACCGCGGTAGGAGTTGACCGACGAGCGGTTGGCCTTGTCGAAGCTGGCCTTGAACACGTAGGGGATACCGAGCTTCTCGGTAACCCGCACGTACTCCTCGCAGACCTTCAGGGCCAGGTCACGGGATTCCAGGACGTTCATGCCGCCGAACAGGACGAACGGCTTGTCGTTGGCGATCTCGATGTTACCGACGCGAATGATCTTCTGGGTCATGGATCAGGCCTTGTTCTTCTGCGCCAGGGCCGCCTTGACGAAGCCGCTGAACAGCGGGTGACCGTCACGCGGGGTCGAGGTGAACTCAGGGTGGAACTGGCAGGCGACGAACCATGGGTGGTCCTTGGACTCGACCACTTCCACCAGCGCACCGTCGCCGGAGCGACCGGATACTTTCAGACCGGCGTCGACCAGCTGCGGCAGCAGCTTGTTGTTCACTTCGTAGCGGTGACGGTGACGCTCGACGATCACGTCCTTGGCGTAGCAGTCGTGGACCTTGGAGCCGCTTTCCAGCTGGCACTCCTGGGCGCCCAGGCGCATGGTGCCGCCCAGGTCCGACGCTTCGGTACGGGTTTCAACGGCGCCGGTGGCGTCTTCCCACTCGGTGATCAGGCCGACGACCGGGTGACCGCTGTTGCGATCGAACTCGGTGGAGTTGGCGTCCTTCCAGCCCATGACGTTACGGGCGAACTCGATGACCGCCACCTGCATGCCGAGGCAGATGCCCAGGTACGGCACCTTGTTCTCGCGAGCGTACTGGACCGCGGTGATCTTGCCTTCCACGCCGCGCAGACCGAAGCCGCCCGGGACCAGGATGGCATCGACGCCTTCCAGCAGGCCGGTGCCCTGGTTCTCGATGTCTTCGGAGTCGATGTAGCGCAGGTTGACCTTGGTGCGGTTCTGGATGCCAGCGTGGCTCATCGCTTCGATCAGCGACTTGTACGCGTCCAGCAGTTCCATGTACTTGCCGACCATGGCGATGGTCACTTCGTGCTCTGGGTTGAGCTTGGCATCGACGACCTTTTCCCACTCGGACAGGTCGGCGCCATTGCATTGCAGGCCGAAGCGCTCGACGACGAAGTCGTCCAGGCCCTGGGCGTGCAGCACGGCAGGAATCTTGTAGATGGTGTCGACGTCTTCCAGCGAGATGACCGCACGTTCTTCAACGTTGGTGAACAGCGCGATCTTGCGACGGGACGACACGTCGACCGGGTGGTCGGAACGGCAGATCAGCACGTCAGGCTGCAGGCCGATGGAGCGCAGCTCCTTGACCGAGTGCTGGGTCGGCTTGGTCTTGGTCTCGCCTGCGGTGGCGATGTACGGGACCAGGGTCAGGTGCATCAGCATCGCGCGCTTGGAGCCGACTTCGACCCGCAGCTGGCGGATGGCTTCGAGGAACGGCTGCGACTCGATGTCGCCGACGGTGCCACCGATCTCGACCAGGGCCACGTCGGCATCGCCGGCGCCCTTGATGATGCGACGCTTGATCTCGTCGGTGATGTGCGGGATGACCTGGATGGTGGCGCCCAGGTAATCACCACGACGCTCCTTGCGCAGCACGTGCTCGTAGATGCGGCCGGTGGTGAAGTTGTTGTTCTGGGTCATGGTCGTGCGGATGAACCGCTCGTAGTGGCCCAGGTCAAGGTCGGTCTCGGCGCCGTCGTGGGTGACGAACACTTCGCCGTGCTGGAACGGGCTCATGGTGCCCGGGTCGACGTTGATGTACGGGTCCAGCTTGAGCATGGTGACCTTGAGCCCCCGCGCCTCCAGGATGGCCGCCAATGAAGCCGAGGCAATGCCTTTCCCCAATGAAGAAACAACACCGCCCGTGACGAATATGTAGCGCGTCATGAAAAACCCTAGAAGTCTGCGTTAAAGCGGTCAGTGCCGCCGGGGAAAGCGAAGGAAGGCCGAAGCCCCCGATCACCTGCGTCAATCACAGTGCATCCGAAAATACTGCCGCGTCTGTACAGACCGGGGGTTGAAATCCCGGTACGGAGCTCGCTACACATTTTGAGAATCGCCCAGCAAAAAACTGCTTGGTAATCGGCAACTCCTGCGGCTCGAATCGGGCTCACAGAAGCTGTATCAAGAAGGGAGCGTAGTCTACCCGAAGATGCCCATCACCTCAAACCTTGCTCACTCGTCGGTACATGCCACACAAGTTGCAAATCGCCATCAACGAGGTCCGGGAAGTTGGCGACGGCGACCAGCCGCTCACCTGCGAACAGCAGTGGCAAGCGGCCACGAACGAAGGCGGGAACCCCGCGTTCATTGAGCAAACGCTTGAGATCGCGATGGCCGCGAGCGGCGATGTTCATGTGTTCGCCGCCCTGGCGGTAGGCGATCCGCAGGGTCTCCCTGGGCTTTTTACCCCTGATTAAAAGGAAGCCGTTGCCAGGCAGTTCCAGCGCCGAGGGTGGATCTTTCCAGCATTGCGCCCCATCGGGAGCGCCGAGCCACTCGCCACTCAACCAGTAGATGCGCTCACCGGCCCGATGCAGCTCGCCATCGGCGAGTTTCCAGATCGGTGAAGCGTCGGGGCGGGCATCGCGTAGAGCGTCCCAGCCGGCCCAGTGATCGGCATCGGGCAGGCGGGTGAAACAGGCGAGCCAGAACCTAAGGACATTGCGCTGACGCGCTGGAGAAAGCCGGAGCAACCCTGGCAAATGCAAGGATGGAAGACCGAGCCAGGGAAAATCATCCTGCGTCTGGGCTTGCTCCAGATCGTCCGAGGCCAGTTCATCCAGCAACTCACCCGCCTCGGCGAGATGACCGGCAGTACGGGCCAGCGTGCGACTGACTTGTGGCCAGCGCGAGGCCAGGGCCGGAAGCACTTCTTGTCGCAGGTAATTGCGCGTGAAGCGGGTATCGCCGTTCGACGGGTCTTCGATCCAGTCCAGGCCACGATCACGGGCATAGCGAAGAAGCTCGTCACGAGAGCTGTCGAGCAAGGGCCGAAGCAGCCAGGCGTCACCCAGCGGCCGCAGTTCGCGCATGGCCATCAACCCTCGCAATCCGGCGCCACGAAGCAGGCGCAGCAGCAGGGTTTCGGCCTGGTCCTCGCGGTGCTGGCCGGTCAGCAGGACCTCACCACTCCGGAGGACTTCACTGAAGGCGGCGTAGCGGGCATTGCGCGCAGCCTGTTCGAGGCTGGCGCCCTCTTCCACCGTGACATGGCGAACCAGCAGTTCGACGCCCAGTGAGTTGCACAGGCGCTGACAGTGTTCTGGCCACGCATCCGCGACCGGTTGCAGGCCGTGATGGACGTGGATGGCGCGCAATGCCGGGCGATCCTTCATGGTTGCCAGCAGGTGCAGGAGTACCGTGGAATCCAGTCCGCCCGACAGCGCCACGCACCAGCCCGGCGCATTCTGCCAGTTGGCGAGCTTGTCCTCGAGGCGGGATGCGAGGTCGGTCATGTTCAGGATCCAATAAAGCAAGTGGGGCCGCTTCGCGCCCCTTCGCGAGCAAGCTCGCTCCCACAAGAGGTGCATATTGCACATTCCTCTGTGGGAGCGAGCTTGCTCGCGAAGGGCTGCAAAGCAGCCCCAATAAGCTGACAGGATGGCTTCAGATCAGAGACCGTAGCTCATCAGACGGTCATAACGGCGCTTGAGCAGCGCGTCGTTGTCGAACTTCTTCAGCATGTCCAGTTGCTGGATCAGCTCGCCACGAACCGAGGCAGCCATCACGGCAGGATCACGGTGCGCGCCGCCCAGCGGCTCGGAGATGACCTTGTCGACGATGCCCAGGCCTTTCAGGCGCTCGGCGGTGATACCCATGGCTTCGGCAGCATCGGCAGCCTTCTCGGCAGTCTTCCACAGAATCGAAGCGCAACCTTCCGGCGAGATCACCGAGTAGGTCGAGTATTGCAGCATGTTCAACTGGTCGCAGACACCGATGGCCAGTGCACCACCGGAACCACCCTCACCGATGACGGTAGCGATGATCGGGGTCTTCAGACGCGCCATCACACGCAGGTTCCAGGCGATGGCTTCGCTCTGGTTGCGCTCTTCGGCGTCGATGCCCGGGTAGGCGCCCGGGGTGTCGATGAAGGTCAGGATCGGCATCTTGAAGCGTTCGGCCATTTCCATCAGGCGGCAGGCCTTGCGGTAGCCTTCCGGACGCGGCATGCCGAAGTTGCGACGCACCTTCTCGCGCACTTCACGGCCTTTCTGATGACCGATGACCATCACAGGACGGTCTTCCAGGCGGGCGATACCGCCAACGATCGCGGCGTCGTCGGCGAAGTGACGGTCGCCGTGCAGTTCATCGAACTCGGTGAAGATGTGCTCGATGTAGTCCAGGGTGTACGGCCGGCGCGGGTGGCGCGCCAGGCGGGCGATCTGCCAGCTGGTCAGATTGCCGAAGATGCTCTTGGTCAGCTCGCTGCTTTTATCCTGCAGACGGCCGATTTCATCGCCGATGTTCAGCGAGTTGTCATTGCCGACCAGGCGCAGCTCTTCGATCTTGGCTTGCAGGTCAGCAATCGGCTGTTCGAAATCCAGAAAATTCGGGTTCATAGGCATCCGTCTTGGGTCGACGGCCAGGCGGCCGGCCGGTTGATCCGTTTGGCGCCCTACCTTAAGGGATCAGGCGCGTTCAGGTCGAGATTAAAAATTCATCGATAGTGCAAAAAGACGTTCTCACGGCCGAACTGGTCACGCAGGGCCTGAATCAAGCCGTCGGCCGGGTCGATCCGCCAGTCTTCGCCGAACTGCAGCTGGGCCTTGGCGTCGCTGCCGGTGTATTCCATGCTCACCGGACAGGCACCGCGATGGCGTTTGAGCAGCTCGCCCAGCCAGGCCAGACGGTCGCCCTTGAGCGCGTCGGCGTGGATCTTCAGGCGCAGGCTATCGGCCAGGTTGGTCCGCGCATCCTCCATGCTCATCACCCGCTTGACCCGCAGGCGCAGGCCGCCGGAGAAGTCGTCGTTGCTGACTTCGCCCTCGATCACCACCATCGCGTCGTTCTGCAGCAGCGACTGCGAAGCCATGAAGGCGTCGGCGAACAGCGAGGCCTCAATCCGCCCGGAACGGTCGTCGAGAGTGACGAAGCCCATCTTGTCGCCCTTCTTGTTCTTCATTACCCGCAGGGCAATGATCATTCCGGCGACGGTCTGGGTATCGCGCGCCGGCTTAAGGTCGATGATGCGTTGCCGGGCGAAGCGGCGGATCTCGCCTTCGTATTCGTCGATCGGGTGGCCGGTGAGGTACAGGCCCAGGGTTTCCTTCTCGCCGCGCAGGCGTTCTTTCAGGGTCAGTTCGCGGGCCTTGCGGTGGCTGGCGTAGACGTCGGCATCCGGCTCGTCGAAGAGGCCGCCGAACAGGTCGGAGTGGCCGCTGTCGTGGGTACGGGCAGTCTGCTCCGCCGACTTGATCGCCTCTTCCATCGCCGACAGCAGCACCGCACGGTTCTGGTCGACGTTGGCCTGATAGGCCTTGATCTCGTCATGGAAGAACGGCCCGAGACGGTCCAGCGCGCCACTGCGCACCAGGGCATCGAGGGTGCGCTTGTTGATGCGCTTGAGGTCGACCCGGTGACAGAAGTCAAACAGGTCCTGGAACGGTCCGCCTTCGGCCCGCGCCTCCATGATCGCTTCCACCGGGCCTTCGCCGACGCCCTTGATCGCACCGAGGCCATAGACGATGCGACCGTCGTTGTTCACGGTGAACTTGAAATCGGAGAAGTTCACGTCCGGCGCGTCGAGGCGCAGCTTCATGCTGCGCACTTCCTCGATCAGGATCACCACCTTGTCGGTGTTGTGCATATCCGCCGAGAGCACCGCAGCCATGAAGGGCGCCGGGTGGTGGGTCTTCAGCCAGGCGGTCTGGTAGGAGACCAGGCCATAGGCGGCGGAGTGGGATTTGTTGAAACCATAACCGGCGAATTTTTCCACCAGGTCGAAGATGTTGCCCGCGAGGTCGCCATCGATGCCGTTGTTGGCGCAACCTTCGATGAAACCGCCGCGCTGCTTGGCCATTTCCTCGGGCTTTTTCTTACCCATGGCCCGGCGCAGCATGTCCGCGCCGCCCAAGGTGTAGCCGGCCATGACCTGGGCAATCTGCATCACCTGTTCCTGGTACAGGATGATCCCGTAGGTCGGCGCCAGGACTGGTTGCAGGCCTTCGTACTGGTAATCCGGGTGCGGATAGGCCAGCTCGGCGCGGCCGTGCTTGCGGTTGATGAAGTCGTCCACCATGCCCGATTGCAGCGGACCGGGTCGGAACAGGGCCACCAGTGCGATGAGGTCTTCCAGGCAGTCGGGCTTGAGCTTCTTGATCAGCTCCTTCATGCCGCGGGATTCAAGCTGGAACACCGCCGTGGTTTCGGCCTTTTGCAGCAGCTCGTAGGTCTTGCGGTCATCCAGCGGGATGAAGTCGATATTGAGATCCGGCAGGTTCTGCTTGGCCTGCTCGCGGTTGATGATCTCCATCGCCCATTTGATGATGGTCAGGGTGCGCAGGCCGAGGAAGTCGAACTTCACCAGGCCCGCCGCCTCGACGTCATCCTTGTCGAACTGGGTGATCAGGCCGCCGCCCTCTTCGTCACAGGCGATCGGCGAGAAGTCGGTGAGCTTGGTCGGCGCGATCACCACACCACCGGCGTGCTTGCCGGTACCCCGGGTGACACCCTCGAGCTTGAGGGCCATGTCCCAGATTTCCTTGGCGTCCTCGTCAGTCTTGAGGAAATCGCGGAGAATTTCTTCCTGCTCGTAGGCCTTTTCCAGGGTCATGCCCACTTCGAACGGAATCATCTTCGACAGACGATCCGCCAGGCCGTAGGACTTGCCCTGCACCCGCGCCACGTCGCGCACCACCGCCTTGGCCGCCATGGTGCCGAAGGTGATGATCTGGCTCACCGCATTGCGCCCGTAGGCCTCGGCCACGTATTCGATCACCCGGTCGCGGCCGTCCATGCAGAAGTCGACGTCGAAGTCGGGCATGGAAATACGTTCGGGGTTGAGGAAACGTTCGAACAGCAGGTCATAGGCCAGCGGGTCGAGGTCGGTGATCTTCAGTACGTAGGCCACCAGCGAGCCGGCACCCGACCCCCGGCCCGGACCGACCGGCACGTCGTTGTTCTTGGCCCACTTGATGAAGTCCATAACGATGAGGAAGTAACCGGGGAAACCCATCTGGATGATGATGTCCAGCTCGAATTTGAGCCGGTCCAGGTAGGTCTGGCGCTTCTCTTCGTAGTTGGGCGTGGTTTCCTTGGGCCAGAGCACCTTGAGGCGCTCTTCCAGGCCTTCGTGGGACACGTGGCGCAGATAGTCGTCGATGCCCATGCCGTTGGGCGTGGGGAAGTCGGGGAGGAAGTACTTGCCCAGTTGCACCGTGATATTGCAGCGCTTGGCGATCTCGACGGTGTTTTCCAGGGCCTCGGGCAGGTCGCTGAACAGCTCGGCCATTTCTTCCGGGCTTTTCAGGTATTGCTGGTCGCTGTAGTTGCGCGAGCGGCGCGGGTCATCCAGTGCGCGGCCTTCGCCGATGCACACGCGGGTTTCGTGGGCGTCGTAGTCCGACTGCTTGATGAAGCGCACATCGTTGGTCGCCACCAGCGGCGCACCCAGGCGATCGGCCAGGGCCACGGCGGCGTGCAGATATTCTTCGTCGCCGGCGCGGTTGGTGCGCTGGACCTCGACGTAGAAGCGATCAGGGAACATCTCCATCCAGTCCCGCAGCAGCACTTCGGCCTGGGTCTCATGACCGTTCATCAGGGCCATGCCGATATCGCCTTCCTTTGCCGCGGACAGGGCGATCAGGCCCTGCGCCGCTTCGGCGATCCATTCGCGCTGGATGATCACCAGGCCGTTGCGCTGGCCGTCGGTCCAGCCACGGGAAATCAGCTCGGTCAGGTTGCGGTAGCCCTGGGCATCCATCGCCAGGAAGCAGATGCGTGCCAGCGGGTCTTCCGCGTCATCACCGGCCAGCCACAGGTCGGCCCCGCAGATCGGCTTGATCCCGGCGCCCATGGCGGTCTTGTAGAACTTGACCAGCGAGCACATGTTGCTCTGGTCGGTCACCGCCACCGCCGGCATGTTCATCCCGGTCAGGGCCTTGGCGAGCGGCTTGATCCGCACCAGTCCGTCGACCAGTGAGAATTCGGTATGCAGGCGAAGATGAACGAAGGAAGCCGACATGATGATCCTATAGCAGCGCAAAACGACAAGGCCCGGATTGTACCGGGCCTCGATCAAAACATCAGCCGGTGCAAAACGAACCGGACTGAAGGTGAATGCCTGGGGTCAGACCAGGCTGGGCTGACCACCGGCCAGCACTTGGGCCTCATAGGCCGCACGCACGGGGGCGAAGGAGCGCCGGTGGATCGGCGTCGGGCCCAAGCGAGCCAGCGCCTCCAGGTGGACGGGGGTCGGATAGCCCTTGTGCCCGCCGATGCCGTAGCCCGGGTAGATCAATTCGAAAGCGGACATTTCACGGTCGCGGGTGACCTTGGCCAGGATCGACGCGGCAGCGATGGCCGGCACCTGACTATCGCCCTTGATCACGGGTGAGGCTGGCACCTGCAGTTTTGGGCAGCGGTTGCCGTCGATCAGCGCCAGTTTCGGGGTGATATGCAGGCCTTCGACCGCGCGCTGCATGGCCAGCATGGTGGCGTGCAGGATGTTCAGCTCGTCGATCTCGTCGACTTCGGCGCGGGCGATGCAGAAGCTCAGGGCCTTTTCGCAGATCTCGTCGAAAAGTTTCTCGCGACGTGCCTCGGTGAGTTTCTTCGAGTCGTTGAGGCCGAGGATCGGCCGCGCCGGATCGAGGATCACCGCAGCCGTCACGACCGCGCCGCACAGCGGGCCACGGCCGACCTCGTCGACACCGGCGACAAGGTCCTCGACCAGGTTGAAGTCCAGTCCCATTTGCATTTATCGATCTTCCAGCAGGGCCAGCACCGCCTCGGCTGCCTGGTTCGAGGCATCGCGGCGCAAGGTGCGGTGAATCTGGTCAAAGCCTTCGGTCTGTTGCGTACCGTCGCGCACCAGCGGTGCCAGGGTCTGCGCCAGGGCCTCCTGGGTGGCGGCCTCCTGCAGCAGCTCGGGCACCAGCAGGCGCTGGGCCAGCAGGTTGGGCAACGAGACGTAAGGGCTTTTCACCAGACGTTTGAGAATCCAGTAGCTCAAGGGCGCCAGGCGGTAAGCGACCACCATCGGACGCTTGAACAGCAGGGCTTCGAGGGTTGCGGTACCGGAGGCGATCAGCACCGCATCGCAGGCCGCCAGGGCCTGGTGGGACTGGCCATCGAGCAGGGTTAGCGGCAGGTCGCGTCCGGCGAGCATCTGCTCCAGCTGAGCACGGCGCGTGGCGTTGGCACAGGGCGAAACGAAACGCACCCCCGGCACCAGTTCGCGCAGGCGCTGCGCAGTATCGAGGAACAGGGCGCCCAGGCGGCCAACTTCGCCACCCCGGCTGCCCGGCATCAGTGCCACCAGCGGTCCGTCCGGTAGGCCCAGCGCCTGGCGCGCAGCCTGGCGATCCGCCTCAAGCGGGATGGTGTCAGCCAGTGGGTGCCCGACAAAACGCACCGGCACGCCCTGCTCTTCGTAGAACTTCGCCTCGAAGGGGAACAGGGTCAGCATCAGGTCGCAGCCTTCGCGGATCTTCAGCACGCGCTTCTGTCGCCAGGCCCAGACCGACGGGCTGACGTAGTGCACGGTCTTGATCCCGGCCTGACGCAGCTTCAGTTCGATATTGAGGGTGAAGTCGGGCGCGTCGATGCCGATGAAGACGTCGGGCTTTTCCTCGATCAGGGTCTGGATCAGCAGCTTGCGGCGCTTGAGCAACTCCGGCAGACGGCCCAGCACTTCGACCAGGCCCATCACCGCCAGGCGTTCCATCGGGAAATAGGACGTTAGGCCCTCGGCTTCCATCAAGGGGCCGCCAACACCGATAAAACGAATCTCCGGATGACGGGCTTTGAGTGCCCGCATCAAACCCGAGCCGAGAATGTCGCCGCTGGCCTCACCAGCCACCAGCGCTACGCAGAGGGCCGGCATATCAGCGGGTGATGCCGCGGGCGGAGTTCTGGATCGACTGGCGGAACAGTTCGACTTCAGGGAACTGCTGCGACGAAGCCTCCAGCTCGACGATGGCCTGGTCGACGGTCAGGCCCTGGCGGTAGACCACCTTGTAGGCACGACGCAACGCATGGATGGCGTCTTCGCTGAAACCGCGACGGCGCATGCCCTCGAAGTTCATGCTGCGCGCCTCGGCCGGGTTGCCGAACACCGTGACGAAGGCCGGCACGTCCTTGCCGATCGCCGTCCCCATGCCCGAGAAACTGTGGGCACCGATATGGCAGAACTGGTGGACCAGGGTGAAACCGGAAAGGATCGCCCAGTCATCCACGTGCACATGACCGGCCAACGCGGTGTTGTTGACCAGGATGCAGTGGTTGCCGATCACGCTGTCGTGGCCGATGTGGGCATAGGCCATGATCAGGTTGTGATCGCCGAGGGTGGTTTCCGAACGGTCCTGCACGGTGCCACGGTGAATGGTCACCCCTTCGCGGATGACGTTGTTGTCACCGATCACCAGGCGCGTAGGCTCGCCTTTGTACTTGAGGTCCGGCGTGTCTTCGCCAACCGAGGAAAACTGATAGATGCGGTTATTGCGGCCGATACGGGTCGGCCCCTTGAGCACTACGTGCGGACCGACGACGGTCCCCTCCCCGATCTCGACATCCGGGCCGATGATCGACCAAGGACCGACCTCGACACCATCGGCCAGCCTGGCCGAGGGGTCGATGATTGCCCGAGGGTCAATCAAACTCATAGTTTGCGTTCCGCGCAGATGATCTCGGCGGAGCAGACAGGCTTGCCGTCG
Source organism: Pseudomonas sp. P2S-1 (assembly GCF_057197725.1). Classification (NCBI taxonomy): domain Bacteria; kingdom Pseudomonadati; phylum Pseudomonadota; class Gammaproteobacteria; order Pseudomonadales; family Pseudomonadaceae; genus Pseudomonas; species Pseudomonas sp. P2S-1. The sequence goes on along the minus strand of NZ_CM170068.1, from coordinate 5,992,107 downwards.
ACCGAGGCCTGGCAGTCGAACTTCCAGATCTGGCGCTTGCAGCTGATGAATTTCGCTTCGAGGATCAGTTGATCACCTGGCAGTACCGGCTGGCGGAAGCGCAGCTTGTCGGAACCGACGAAGTAGTAGAGGGTGCCGTCCGTCGGCTTGGCATCGAGCATCTTGAAGCCGAGGATGCCGGCAGCCTGAGCCATGGCCTCGATGATCAGCACACCCGGCATGATCGGGTGCGCCGGGAAGTGACCATTGAAGAACGGCTCGTTGATGCTGACATTCTTGTAGGCACGAATGCGCTGACCCTCGACGTCCAGTTCCACTACCCGGTCCACGAGCAGGAACGGATAACGGTGGGGCAGGTATTCGCGAATCTCGTTGATGTCCATCATTTCTGGGGGAAGCCTGTAGTGAAGATAGGGAACACGTGCAGGGCGCCGTGCACCTTTGGCCATTCGGGACCGCCCATGGGCAGCCCCGCAGCCTTGATCAGGAAAAAAGTATCAGCCATCAGATGATGGCTGGCCGCCGGAGGTCACGGCGTCAACGCGCTTTTCTACCTGTTGAAGTCGTTTGGCCATGTCGTCCAGCTGGCGAATCCGCGCGGCGCTCTTGCGCCAGTCGCCGAGCGTTTGCATCGCCGTACCGGAAGAATAGCCGCCTGGCTCGGTGATGGAGCGGGTGACCATGGTCATGCCGGAAACGAAGACGTTGTCGCAGACATCGATGTGACCGACCATGCCGACGCCGCCGGCGATGGTGCAATGCTTGCCGATCTTCGTGCTGCCGGAAATACCGACACAGGCCGCCATGGCCGTGTGGTCGCCGACCTGCACGTTGTGGGCGATCTGGATCTGGTTGTCGAGCTTGACCCCGTCACCGATGCGGGTGTCGGCCAGTGCACCGCGGTCGATCGCGGTATTCACGCCGATTTCCACATCATCACCGATGGTCACGCCACCGATCTGCGCAATCTTCTGCCAGACACCTTTCTCGTTGGCGAAGCCGAAGCCTTCACCGCCGAGCACCGCACCGGACTGGATGACCACGCGCTTGCCGATGCGCACGTCGTGGTACAGGGTCACGCGCGGGGCAAGCCAGCCGCCATCGCCGATCACGCTGCGGGCACCGATGAAGCAATGGGCACCGAGGGTGACATTGGCGCCGATCACCGCACCGCTCTCGATGACCACGAACGGACCAACACTGGCGCTGGCATCGACCTGCGCGTCCGCCGCCACCACGGCGCTGGGATGAATTCCCGCCACAGCCTTGGGTTTGGGGTCGAACAGGTGGGAGATGCGCGCGTAGGCCAGGTACGGATCGGGCACGATCAGGGCGTTGCCGGAGAAACCTTCGGCATCGGCGGCACGCAGCAACACCGCAGCCGCCTGGGTATCACCCAGGTATTTGCGGTATTGGGGATTGGCCAGGAAGCTCAATTGGCCGGGGCCGGCTTCCTGCAGGGTCGCAAGACCAGTGATGTCGAGTTCCGCGGGACCTTGCAGGGTCGCGCCGAGGAACTCGGCCAACTGGCCGAGTTTCATGGTCGCCGTCATATCAACGGGACTGGTTCATGCGCTCGATGACCTGGCGGGTGATGTCATACTGAGGCTTGACATCGATGACCGCGCCACGCTCGAGAACCAGGTCGAAACCGCCTTTCTTGATGACTTCCTCGACAGCGCCATCCAGTTTCGGCTTGAGCTGCTTGAGCATGTCACGGTCGGCAACCGCCTTGGCTTCGTTCAGTTCCTTGGACTGGAACTGGAAATCACGGGCCTTTTGCTTGAACTCAAGCTCCAGACGCTCGCGCTCGCCCTGAGCCATCTTGTCGCCGCCCTTGACCAGACGGTCCTGGATACCCTTGGCGCTGCTTTCCAGGTTCTTCAGCTTGGTCAGTTGCGGACCGAACTTCTTCTCTGCATCCACCGCGTAGGCCTTGGCCGCATCGGATTCCAGCAGGGCCATCTGATAGTTCAGAACGGCAACCTTCATTTCGGCAAAAGCCGGGGTCGCGACCAGGGCCGCAGCCAGTACAGCCAGTTGAGTCAACTTACGCACGATGCACTCCTACAGAATCCGTTGTCGTTTACGTGGACCAGACCCTTAGAAGGTCTGACCCAGAGAGAATTGGAACACCTGGGTATCGGCATCGTCCGGTTTCTTCACCGGCATCGCCAGGCTGAAGCTCAACGGACCCAGTGCGGTAATCCAGGTCACACCCAGGCCGACGGAGCTGGCCAGGCCGGAAAGGCCGAACTTCTCGCAATCTGGCTTGGAGCCGCAATTGGTGTCGTAGACGTTACCCATATCCCAGAATACCGAGGTACGCAGGGAACGCTGGTCCTTGACGAACGGCAGCGGGAACAGCAGTTCGACACCACCCTGCACGAGGACGTTACCACCGAACGGCAACGGGTCCTGGTCCGGGTCGGTCGCGGTACCACGGGCGGCGTTGGCCTGGCTCGGGGTACTGCGTGGACCGAGGCTGCTGTCCTTGAAGCCACGCACCGAGTTGAAACCACCCGCGTAGTAGTTCTCGTAGAACGGCAGGCCCGAGGTGGAACCATAACCGTCGCCATAACCCAGCTCGGTATGCAGGCGCAGGGTGTAGTCGTTGCTGAGCGGCTTGAACAGCTGACCACGGTAGTCGAGCTTGAAGAACGACAGGTCGCTACCTGGAGTGGTGGCTTCCAGGGTCAGGCTCTGCGAGTGACCACGGGTTGCCAGCACGCCCTTGTTCAGGGTCGACTCGGACCAGCCGGCGGACGCCTTGAAGTTCAGGAAGCTGTCATCGCCTTCCTTCTCCAGGAAGTCGAAGATCTCGTCAACGGTATAGGTACCGGTCTTGATCTTGTCCTGCTGCACGCTCAGGCCGAAGGTCAGGCGCGACGTCTCGCTGATCGGGTAGCCGACGTTGACACCGGCACCCAGGCTGTCCACCGCATAGCTCGCCACGTCGACGTCGAGGTCGTCGTAGTTGGTGGTGCGGTAGAACGCGTTGTAGCCCAGGCTAACGCCATCGGCGGTCCAGTAGGGGTCCACGAAGCCGAAGTTGTATCGGCTCTGGTATTCGGAACGGGTCAGGCCGATGGAGACCTTGTTACCGGTACCGAGGAAGTTGTTCTGGCTGATCGAGCCGCCGAGGATCAGGCCGGCGCTCTGGGCGAAACCGACGCTGGCGGTGATCGAGCCGGAGGCCTGTTCTTCCACGGTGTAGTTCACGTCCACCTGGTCGTCGGTGCCCGGTACGGCCGGGGTCTCGACGTTGGCTTCCTTGAAGAAGCCCAGGCGCTCGAGGCGGGTCTTGGACTGGTCAATCAGGTAGGTCGAAGCCCAGCCGCCTTCCATCTGGCGCATTTCACGACGCAGCACTTCGTCCTCGGACTTGGTGTTGCCACGGAAGTTGATGCGGTTGACGTAGGCACGCTTGCCCGGATCGACGACGAAGGTGATATCGACGGTGTGGTCTTCGTCGTGCGGCTGAGGCACGCCGTTGACGTTGGCGAAGGTGTAGCCTTCGTTGCCCAGGCGACGGGTGATCAGCTCGGAGGTGGTGGTCATCACCTTGCGCGAGAATACCTGTCCAGGCTGGGCCAGCAGCAGCGCCTTGACCTGGTCTTCCGGAACCTTGAGGTCGCCGGACAGCTTCACGTCACGAACGGTGTACTTCTCGCCTTCGTTGATGTTGACGGTGATGTAGACGTGCTTCTTGTCCGGGGTAATGGATACCTGGGTGGAAGCGATGTCCATGTTGATGTAGCCGCGGTCCAGGTAGTAGGAGCGCAGGCGCTCGAGGTCACCGGAGAGCTTTTCGCGGGCGTACTTGTCGTCGTTCTTGAAGAACGACAGCCAGTTGGTGGTCTTGAGTTCGAACAGGCCCTGCAGGTCATCGTCGGAGAACACGGTGTTGCCCACGACGTTGATGTGCTGGATGGCCGCGACCGTGCCTTCGTTGATCTTGATCTTCAGGCCGACGCGGTTGCGCGGCTGCGGCACGACCTCGGCGTCGACCTCGGCCGAGTAGCGGCCCTGGGCGACGTATTGGCGTTGCAGTTCGTTACGCACGCCTTCGAGGGTGGCACGCTGGAAGATCTCGCCTTCGGCCAGGCCGGACTGTTTCAGGCCCTTCATCAGGTCTTCGGTGCTGATCGCCTTGTTGCCCTCGATCTCGATGCTGGAGACCGACGGACGCTCGACGACGTTGATGATCAGGACGTTGCCATCACGGCTCAGATTGATGTCCTGGAAGAACCCGGTCTTGAACAGGGAACGGGTCGACTCCACCAGGCGACCATCATCCGCCTGGTCACCGACGTTCAAGGGCAGGGCACCGAAAACGCTGCCGGCGGAAACCCGCTGCAGACCGTTGACGCGAATATCGGAGATGGTGAAGGACTCGGCGTGAACTTCAGCGATCATCAGTGCGGCGAGAGCCGCAGTTAGCAGCAGACGTTTCATGAAGTCCTTTTTTATTCCAACTGGCAATAGACGACCCACCGCAAGGACGCGGCAGGCTCGCAATTGAGCGAAGCGTTACAGTCGACCCAAATCGTTGATCAGGGCGAGCAACATCACCCCGACTACCAAACTGATACCGATCTGGACCCCCCAACCTTGCACCCGGTCCGACAGCGGACGCCCACGCACCCACTCGACCAGGTAAAACAGCAAATGCCCCCCATCCAGTACCGGAATGGGCAGCAAGTTAAGAACTCCGAGGCTAATGCTCAGATAGGCAAGGAAATTCAGGAAATCTCCGAGGCCCGACTGGGCTGAAGCGCCCGCCACTTTAGCAATGGTTATCGGTCCGCTCAAGTTTTTTACCGAGAGCTCACCGAAGAGCATTTTCTTCAGTGATTCGAGGGTCAGGACACTCATGGTCCAGGTCCGGGAAAGCCCCTCGCCCACCGCTTCCAGCGGGCCATAGCTGACTTCGCGGAGCATTTGCGCCGGCCACTCGGCCTGGGCCACGCCGGCCCCGAGGTAGCCGGTAGCGGCCTGGCCTTCGCCACGACTGGCCAAGGTCACCGGCAGCTCCAGGCGCGCGCCATCGCGCTCCACGCCCAGTACCACGCGGCCGCCAGCACGACTGCGCACGTTGTCGACCACCTGCTGCCAGTCGCTCAGCGCCTGGCCATCGAGGGTCAGCAGGCGATCGCCGGTCTTCAGGCCCGCCGCCTGGGCCGGGCCTTGCGGATCGAGCTCGGAAAGTACCGGAGCCAGGGCTGGACGCCACGGGCGAATACCCAGCGAACTGATCGGGTCCGGCTCATCGGCGCCCTTGAGCCACTGGTCGAGGGTTACGGTGTAGGTGTTATCGGTGGTCGCGCCCTCGCTGCGCACATCCACCCGCAGCGGACCGCTTTCGCCCAGGCGACGGACCAGTTGCAGATTGACCGCAGCCCAGCCAGTGGTCGGCTTGCCATCGATGGCTACGATTTCCTGCCCCGTGCTCAGCCCCGCCACCGCAGCCAGGCTACCCGGCTCGACATTGCCGATGACCGGACGCACCTGCTGGCTGCCCAGCATGGCCAGGATCCAGAAGAACAGGATGGCAAGCAGGAAGTTGGCGATCGGGCCGGCAGCGGTGATGGCGATGCGCTGGCCGACGGTCTTGCGATTGAAGGATTGCTCGAGCAGAGCGGATGGTACGTCGCTCTCGCGCTCGTCGAGCATCTTGACGTAGCCGCCCAGGGGAATGGCGGCGATCACGAACTCCGTGCCCTGGCGATCATGCCAGCGCACCAGCGGCGTGCCGAAGCCCACGGAGAAGCGCAGGACCTTCACGCCACAGCGACGAGCCACCCAGAAGTGCCCGAACTCGTGAAAGGTAACCAGTACACCCAGTGCGACCAGGGTGCCGATGATCATGTAGAGCGCGCTCATGTCTTTCTCCGAATAACGTTCAACCGGGGCGGGCTCGACACACTCAACGCCCGTGACGCGTCAACCACTCGCCCGCCAGCTCGCGTGCGCGCTGGTCGGCAGCGAATACCGCATCGAGCGAGCCGACGGCAACCACCGGCTCACGCTCAAGCACCTGCCCGATCATACTCGCGATCTCCGGGAAGCGGATGCGCCCCCGAAGAAAGGCTTCCACCGCGACCTCGTTGGCGGCATTGAGCACCGCCGGGGCGCTGTTGCCGGCTTCGGCCGCTTCACGGGCCAGGCGCAGGCAGGGGAAGCGCTGTTCGTCCGGCGCCTCGAAGTCGAGACGGGCGATGGCGAACAGGTCCAGTGCCGGCACCCCGGAGTCGATCCGCTCGGGCCAGGCCAGGGCGTTGGCGATCGGGGTGCGCATGTCCGGGTTGCCCAACTGGGCCAGGACAGAGCCGTCGACATAATCGACGAGGGAGTGAATCACACTTTGCGGATGCACCACCACCTCGACCCGGGACGGCGGCGCATCGAACAGCCAGCAGGCTTCGATCAACTCGAGCCCCTTGTTCATCATGCTCGCCGAGTCCACCGAGATCTTCCGACCCATGGACCAGTTGGGGTGGGCGCACGCCTGCTCGGGGGTGACCCGCTCCAGCTCGGCTGGCGAAGTCTGACGGAACGGGCCGCCGGACGCCGTCAGCAGGATCCGACGCACCCCGACCTGATCCAGGCCGCGGGCATAGTCGCCCGGCAGGCACTGGAAGATGGCGTTGTGTTCGCTGTCGATGGGCAGCAGCACCGCGTTACTGCGCCGTACCGCGTTCATGAACAAGGCACCGGACATCACCAGCGCCTCCTTGTTGGCCAGCAGGACCTTTTTGCCCGCCTCCACCGCCGCCAGGGTCGGACGCAGGCCTGCGGCACCGACGATGGCCGCCATGACCGCATCGACCTGCGGGTCGGCCGCCACGGCACACAGGCCACGCTCACCCACCAGCACCTCGGTGCGCGAACCGGCCGCGTCGAGACCGGCACGCAGGGTGGCGGCCGAGGCTTCGTCCGGCACCACGGCAAACACCGGCGCATGCTTCAGGCACAGCGCCAGCAGTTCATCCAGACGGGAATAGCCGCTCAGGGCGAAGGTCTCGTAACGATCCGGATGGCGGGCGATGACATCCAGCGTGCTCAGACCGATGGAGCCGGTGGCCCCGAGCACGGTAATACGTTGCACGCGACTCACATCAGGCCCCAATGCAGGACGGCGAACAGGGGAATGGCGGCGGTCAGGCTGTCGATGCGATCGAGAATGCCACCGTGCCCCGGCAACAGGTTGCTGCTGTCCTTGATCCCTGAACGACGCTTGAACATGCTCTCGGTCAGGTCGCCAACCACCGAGCCCATGACGATCAGGGCCGCACCGAGCAGCGCAAGGATCAGTTGCCCCACGCCCCAGTCACGGGACAGACCCACGCACAGGGTGATGACCAGGCTCAACGCCAGGCCACCGTAGACACCTTCCCAGCTCTTGCCTGGGCTGACTTCGGGGGCCAGCTTGCGCTTGCCGAAGGCCCGACCGGAGAAATAGGCGCCGATATCGGCAGACCAGACCAGCACCATGACCGCGAGAATGAGCCAGTTACCCATCTCCGCCCGCTTGAGCACCATCAGCCCCTGCCAGGCCGGCAGCAGGATCAGCGCGCCGATCAGCAGGCGGCAGGCGACGCTGGCCCACAGCTCGCTGCTGCGCGGGTAGGTCATCACCAGCCAGGTCGCCACGCCCCACCACAACACCGAAGCCCCGAGGATCCAGGGTTCCAGGTCAGGCATCAGGTACAGCAGCATCAACAGGCCAGCGATCACCGCAGCGTAGGCCACCCGCACCACCTGAGAGACCAGACCGGCAAGCCGGGCCCACTCCCAGGCGCCGAGGGAAACCACCAGGCCGATGAACAGGGCGAAGTCCGAGCCATCGAGCAGGAAGAACCCGCCCAGGGCGATCGGCAACAGGATCAGTGCGGTAATGATGCGTTGCTTGAGCATTAGGCACGGGCTCCAGCTTCGACCTGCTCGCTGGTTTTACCGAAACGGCGCTGGCGCGAAGCGAAATCGGCCAGCGCAGTGCGCATGGCCTCGTGTTTGAAGTCCGGCCAGAAGAGGTCGGAGAAGTACAACTCGGCGTAAGCCAGTTGCCACAGCAGGAAGTTGCTGATGCGATGCTCGCCACCGGTGCGGATGCACAGGTCCGGCAGCGGCAGGTCGCCCGTAGCCAGGCAGGTCTGCAACAGCTCGGGAGTGATGTCTTCCGGACGCAGATGACCGGCCTGGACCTCGCGCGCCAGGCGCTGGGCGGCCTGGGCGATATCCCACTGGCCACCGTAGTTGGCGGCGATCTGCAGGATGAAGCGATTGTTGCCGGCGGTCAGCGCTTCGGCTTCACGCATGGCGGCCTGCAGCTCGGGATGGAACCGCGAACGGTCGCCGATGATGCGCAGGCTGATGTTGTTTTCGTTGAGGCGCTTGGCCTCCCGGCGCAAGGCCGAGAAGAACAGCTCCATCAACGCCCCGACCTCGTCGGCCGGGCGTTGCCAGTTTTCGCTGGAGAAGGCGAACAGGGTCAGCACTTCGACCTTGGCCTCGGCGCAGACCTCGATAACGGCCCGCACCGCGTCCACACCTGCCTTGTGCCCGGCGACGCCGGGCAACAGGCGCTTCTTCGCCCAGCGATTATTTCCGTCCATGATGATCGCGACGTGGCGCGGCACCGAGGACGGCACACCCTGCTTGCTCTTTTCCATTAAAAAAGCCCCGACCTTAAACGGCCATCAGGTCCTTTTCTTTTGCTTCCAGAGCTTTGTCGACTTCGCCAACGTACTTGTCGGTGAGCTTCTGCAGCTCGTCGGACGCACGACGCTCTTCGTCTTCGCTGATTTCCTTGTCCTTGGCCAGCTTCTTCAGGTCGGCCAGGGCATCGCGACGCACGTTGCGCACGGCAACCTTGGCGTCTTCGGCAACACCGCGCGCCTGCTTGGTGTAGCCCTTGCGGGTTTCCTCGGTCAGGGCCGGCATCGGTACACGGATGGTGGTACCGGCGCTGCTCGGGTTCAGGCCCAGGTCGGAGGTCAGGATGGCCTTCTCGATCGCAGCGCTCAGGTTCTTGTCGTGAGCGACGATCTTCAGGGTACGGGCGTCTTCGACGGAGACCGCAGCCACCTGGTTCAGCGGCATCTCGCTACCCCAGGCCGGGACCTTGACGCTATCCAGGATGCTCGGGTGGGCGCGACCGGTACGGATCGCCGCCAGGTTGCGACCCAGGGCCTCGATGGACTTGCCCATGCGGTCCTGTGCGTCTTTCTTGATATCGTTGATCATTCTTCGCCTTCCTCGATCAGAGTTCCTTCAGCGCCGCCCACTACGATGTTCAGCAAGGCGCCAGGCTTGTTCATGTTGAAAACCCGCAACGGCATCTTGTGGTCACGGCACAGGCAGATTGCGGTCAGGTCCATCACACCCAGCTTGCGGTCGAGCACTTCATCGTACGTCAGACGATCGAATTTCTCGGCATGCGGATCCTTGAACGGATCGGCAGTGTACACGCCGTCGACCTTGGTTGCCTTCAGCACGACGTCAGCATCGATTTCAATGGCGCGCAGGCACGCGGCCGAGTCGGTGGTGAAGAACGGGTTGCCGGTACCGGCGGAGAAGATCACCACGTCGCCGGAGTTCAGGTGGCGGATACCCTTGCGGCGATCATAGTGGTCGGTAACGCCGACCATGGAGATGGCCGACATGACGATGGCGGGGATGTTCGAGCGCTCCAGGGCGTCGCGCATGGCCAGGGCGTTCATCACGGTCGCCAGCATGCCCATGTGGTCACCGGTCACGCGGTCCATGCCGGCCGCGCTCAGGGCCGCACCACGGAACAGGTTGCCGCCACCGATCACCAGGCCAACCTGGACGCCGATACCGACCAGTTGACCGACTTCGAGGGCCATGCGATCCAGCACCTTCGGGTCGATCCCGAAGTCTTCCGAGCCCATCAGGGCCTCGCCGCTAAGTTTGAGCAAAATGCGTTTATAGCGAGGTTGACGACCAGTAACCTGCTGAGCCATTGCGAATCTCTCCTGCGGCGTTTGTATAAATTCCGGGCGGGCTGTTTTCAGCCTGCGCCAACTGTAGCTTGGCACCCACGGGGCGCCAGCGCGCTGGCGAATCTCGGCTTGTGGCACGAAAAGCGCCTGCGCTTTGACAAAGAGGCTGCGCGCGTGAGCGGGCAGCCTCTTTGGGGCGACAGATGTGAATCCGTCTTATTGCTTCTGGGCAGCAGCCACTTGAGCGGCAACTTCGTCAGCGAAGTTGTCGACTGGCTTCTCGATGCCTTCACCTACCGCGAAGCGGGTGAACGAAACGATTTCAGCGCCGCCTTTCTTGGCCAGAGCACCCACGGTGATTTCCGGATCCTTGACGAAGGCTTGCTCGACCAGGCTGGCTTCAGCCAGGAACTTGGTGATACGGCCGCTGATCATCTTCTCGACGATTTCAGCAGGCTTGCCTTTCATCTTGTCTTCGTTGAGGCTCAGGAACACGCCTTTCTCGCGCTCGATCGCTTCAGCGGAAACTTCCGATGGCAGCAGGAACTCAGGGTTGCTGGCAGCCACGTGCATGGCGATGTCCTTGGCCAGCTCGACGCTGCCGCCCTTCAGGGAGACCACGACGCCAATCTTGTTGCCGTGCAGGTACGAACCCAGAACGTCGCCTTCAACACGCGCCAGACGGCGGATGTTGACGTTTTCGCCAGTCTTGGCAACCAGAGCGAGGCGAGCCTCTTCCTGGGCTTCGATCAGCGGAGCGACGTCGGTCAGCTTGTCGTTGAAGGCTTTTTCGACGCTGGCAGCAACGAATGCCTTGAAGTCGTCTTGCAGGGCGAGGAAGTCGGTCTGCGAGTTGACTTCGATCAGAACGGCGGTCTTGCCGTCGTCCTTGATGGCGATGGCGCCTTCGGCGGCAATGTTGCCAGCCTTCTTGGCAGCCTTGATGGCGCCCGAAGCGCGCATATCGTCGATGGCTTTTTCGATGTCGCCGCCGGCTTTGGTGAGGGCTTTCTTGCAGTCCATCATGCCTTCGCCAGTGCGCTCACGCAGTTCCTTGACCAACGCTGCAGTAATTTCTGCCATTTCAAAATCCTCTTGGATAGGTTTTCAACCATTCCACCCGCGATTAACGGGGGCTCAATTCTGGAAATCAACAGCCTGTCTCATAGGCGGCGCGTCGATGATGCGGACACTTGGCGACAGGAGGATTTCAAGGTGGCAAAAAGGGGGCCTAGCCCCCTTTTTGCGTGCCAAGTCGACGCGAGCGTCGCTTACTCGGCAGCTGGCGCTTCTTCAGCGTAAACTTCGGTGCCGCCGGCAACGTTGTTGCGACCACGGATGACGGCGTCAGCCATCGAACCCATGTACAGCTGGATAGCGCGGATGGCGTCGTCGTTACCTGGGATAACGTAGTCAACGCCTTCCGGGCTGCTGTTGGTATCGACAACGCCGATGACCGGGATGCCCAGCTTGTTGGCTTCGGTGATAGCGATGCGCTCGTGCTCGACGTCGATCACGAACAGTGCGTCCGGCAGGCCGCCCATGTCCTTGATACCACCCAGGCTGCGATCCAGTTTTTCCAGATCACGGGAGCGCATCAGGGCTTCTTTCTTGGTCAGCTTGGCGAAGGTACCGTCTTCAGCCTGGGTTTCCAGCTCGCGCAGACGCTTGATCGAAGCGCGGATGGTCTTGTAGTTGGTCAGCATGCCACCCAACCAGCGGTGGTCGACGTACGGCGAACCGCAACGTGCTGCTTCTTCAGCTACGATCTTGCCAGCGGAACGCTTGGTGCCGACGAACAGGATCTTGTTCTTGCCCTGGGCCAGACGCTCTACGAAGGTCAGAGCCTCGTTGAACATTGGCAGGGTTTTTTCCAGGTTGATGATGTGAATCTTGTTGCGCGCGCCGAAAATGAACTTGCCCATTTTCGGGTTCCAGTAACGGGTCTGGTGGCCGAAGTGCACACCGGCCTTCAGCATATCGCGCATGTTGACTTGGGACATGATAGTTCCTTGATAAGTCGGGTTGGGCCTCCACGCATCCCAATGACCAACCCGCAGATCCAGTGGATCGGGGCACCCAGGTCACCGTGTCGATACGTGTGTGGGTTTGAGCTTTGGGGGCCATCCCCACAAAGCGGCGCACTTTATACCACACTCGGATGACCAACGAAACCTGATTTGCCAATCATGTTCAGGCCGTGGCATCACGCCGGGGATCACGCCAGAATGCCATCATCTATATAGGCAACCATGCGCCGCGCGAGCCCCAGAACCCCCGCGCGCTCTGTTAGAATCGCCCCTTTCCTGTTCGCCCGCGCCGCGAAGGCGCCGTAGAGAGCCTGCAATGACCGTCACCATCAAAACCGCCGAAGACATCGAAAAGATGCGCATCGCCGGCCGCCTTGCCGCCGAAGTCCTGGAAATGATCGAAGAGCACGTCAAGCCCGGCGTGACCACCGAGGAACTGGACCGCATCTGCCACGACTACATCGTCAACGTCCAGCAGGCGATCCCCGCGCCCCTCAACTACAAGGGCTTCCCCAAGTCGATCTGCACCTCGATCAACCACGTGGTGTGCCACGGCATTCCCAACGAGAAGCCGCTCAAGGCCGGTGACACCCTGAACATCGACGTCACCGTGATCAAGGACGGCTACCACGGCGACACCAGCCGCATGTTCCACGTCGGCAGCGTGCCGGTCTGGGCCGAGCGCCTGTCCCAGGTCACCCAGGAGTGCCTGTACAAGGCCATCGAGATCATCAAGCCAGGCACCCGACTGGGCGATATCGGCGAAGTGATCCAGAAACACGCGGAAAAGAACGGTTTCTCGGTCGTTCGCGAGTTCTGCGGCCACGGCATCGGCAAGGTGTTCCACGAAGAACCGCAGATCCTCCACTACGGCCGCGCCGGCACCGGCATGGAGCTGCAGGAAGGCATGACCTTCACCATCGAGCCGATGATCAACCAGGGCAAGGCCGACACCAAGGTCCTGGGCGACGGCTGGACCGCCATCACCAAGGACCGCAAGCTTTCCGCCCAGTGGGAACACACCCTGGTGGTCACCGCCACCGGCTATGAAATCTTCACCCTGCGCAAAGACGACACCATTCCCCGTACTTCAGCCTGACCAGACAGGACGATTCGATGCCCCAGGTGGATCCCGAGCTGTTCGATCGCGGCCAGTTCCAGGCGGAACTGGCCCTCAAGTCAAGCCCCATCGCGGCGTTCAAGAAGGCCATCCGCCGTGCCGGCGAGGTGCTTGACCAGCGTTTCCGCGAAGGCCGCGACATCCGTCGCCTGATCGAGGACCGCGCCTGGTTCGTCGATAACATCCTGCAACAGGCCTGGAACCACTTCGACTGGAGCGACGAAGCCGATATCGCCCTGGTCGCGGTGGGCGGCTACGGGCGTGGCGAACTGCACCCCCACTCGGACATCGACCTGCTGATCCTGCTGGAGCATGCCGACCACGAGATCTTCCGCGACTCGATCGAGCGTTTTCTCACGCTGCTGTGGGATATCGGCCTGGAAGTGGGCCAGAGCGTACGCTCGGTGGACGAGTGCGCCGAACAGGCCCGCGCCGACCTGACGGTGATCACCAACCTGATGGAAAGCCGCACCATCGCCGGCCCCGAGCGCCTGCGCCAGCGCATGCTCGAGGTCACCAGCACCGGGCACATGTGGCCGAGCAAGGAGTTCTTCCTGGCCAAGCGCGCCGAGCAGAAGGCTCGCCACCACAAGTACAACGACACCGAGTACAACCTCGAACCCAACGTCAAGGGCTCTCCCGGCGGGCTGCGCGATATCCAGACGGTGCTCTGGGTCGCCCGGCGCCAGTTCGGCACCCTCAACCTGCACGCCCTGGCTGGCGAAGGCTTCCTGCTGGAAGACGAGAACAAGCTGCTGGCCGCGTCCCAGGAATTCCTCTGGAAAGTCCGCTACGCCCTGCACATGCTTGCCGGGCGTGCCGAAGATCGCCTGCTGTTCGATCATCAGCGCAGCATTGCCACCCTGCTCGGCTTCGTCGATGACAACCCCAAGCGCGCCATCGAACAGTTCATGCAGCAGTACTACCGGGTGGTGATGAGTATCGCCGAGCTCAGCGACCTGATCATCCAGCACTTCGAGGAAGTCATCCTCGCCGACGACAGCAGCACCAGCACCCAGCCGCTGAATGCGCGCTTCCAGCTGCACGACGGCTATATCGAGGCGGTGCGCCCGAACGTGTTCAAGCGCACCCCGTTCGCCATGCTGGAAATCTTCGTGCTGATGGCCCAGCACCCCGAGATCAAGGGCGTGCGCGCGGACACCATCCGCCTGCTGCGGGAAAACCGCCACCTGATCGACGACAAGTTCCGCAACGATATCCGTAACACCAGCCTGTTCATCGAGCTGTTCAAGTGCGAGATCGGCATCCACCGCAACCTGCGGCGGATGAACCGCTACGGCATCCTCGGTCGCTACCTGCCGGAGTTCGGCCTGATCGTCGGGCAGATGCAGCACGACCTGTTCCACATCTATACGGTGGACGCGCACACCCTCAACCTGATCAAGCACCTGCGCAAGCTGCAGTACACCCCGGTCTCGGAGAAATTCCCGCTGGCCAGCAAGCTCATGGGCCGCCTGCCCAAGCCGGAGCTGATCTACATGGCCGGCCTCTACCACGACATCGGCAAGGGTCGCCAGGGCGATCACTCCGAGCTGGGCGCGGTGGATGCGCAAGCCTTCTGCGAACGTCACCAGTTGCCAGCGTGGGACAGCCGCCTGATCGTCTGGCTGGTGCAGAACCACCTGGTGATGTCGACCACCGCCCAGCGCAAGGACCTCTCCGACCCGCAGGTGATCCACGACTTCGCCCAGCACGTGGGCAACCAAGTCAACCTCGACTATCTCTACGTGCTGACCGTGGCCGATATCAACGCCACCAACCCCAGCCTGTGGAACTCCTGGCGCGCCAGCCTGCTGCGCCAGCTCTACACCGAGACCAAGCGCGCCCTGCGCCGCGGCCTGGAAAACCCGCTGGACCGCGAGGAACAGATCCGCCAGACACAAAGCGCGGCACTGGACATCCTGGTCCGCGAAGGCAACGACCAGGACGACGTCGAGCAGCTCTGGTCGCAACTGGGCGACGACTATTTCCTGCGCCACACCTCCGCCGACGTGGCCTGGCACTCCGATGCAATCCTTCAGCAACCTGCCGACAGCGGCCCGCTGGTGCTGATCAAGGAGACCACCCAGCGTGAATTCGAGGGCGGCACGCAGATCTTCATCTATGCCCCGGACCAGCACGATTTCTTCGCCGTGACCGTGGCCGCCATGGACCAGCTCAACCTGAACATCCATGACGCGCGGATCATCACCTCGAGCAGCCAGTTCACCCTCGACACCTATATCGTCCTGGACAACGACGGCGGCTCGATCGGCAACAACCCGCAGCGGGTCAAGCAGATCCGCGACGGCCTCAGCGACGCCCTGCGCAACCCGGACGACTACCCGAGCATCATCCATCGCCGGGTGCCTCGCCAGCTGAAGCACTTCGCCTTCCCGCCGCAGGTGACCATCCTCAACGATGCCCAGCGCCCGGTGACCATCCTCGAACTGATCGCCCCCGACCGCCCCGGCCTGCTGGCGCGGATCGGCAAGATCTTCCTGGACTTCGACCTGTCGCTGCAGAACGCCAAGATCGCCACCCTCGGCGAGCGGGTGGAAGACGTGTTCTTCATCACCGACGCCGACAACCAGCCGCTTTCCGACCCACAACTGTGCAGCCGCCTGCAGGACGCCATCGTCGAGCAGTTGCGGGTCGAGCAGGCCAGCGGGACCGAATCCTTTCGCCTGACCATTTGATGCCTTGACGAGACCTTTGCGCCGATGAACAACGCTTTGAACCAGCTTCAGCCCTACCCGTTCGAGAAACTCCGCGCCCTGCTGGGCGGCGTTACCCCCGCGGCGGACAAGCGCGCCATCGCCCTGTCGATCGGCGAACCGAAGCACACCTCGCCGGCTTTCGTGGCCAAGGCCCTGGCCGACAACCTCGACCAGATGGCGGTGTACCCGACCACCCTCGGCCTGCCGGCCTTGCGCGAATCCATCGCCCACTGGTGCGAGCAACGCTTCGGCGTGCCGGCCGGCTGGCTGGACGCGGCGCGCCACGTGTTGCCGGTCAACGGCACCCGCGAAGCGCTGTTCTCCTTCACCCAGGCGGTGGTCCAGCGCAGCGATGACGGCCTGATCATCAGCCCGAACCCGTTCTATCAGATCTACGAAGGCGCAGCCCTGCTCGCCGGCGCCAAGCCGCACTACCTGCCCTGCCTGGACCAGAACGGCTTCAACCCGGACTTCGACGCGGTGCCGGCGGACGTCTGGCAGCGCTGCCAGATCCTCTTCCTGTGCTCCCCGGGCAACCCGACTGGTGCCCTGGTGCCGCTGGAAACCCTGAAGAAACTGATCGCCCTGGCCGACCAGTACGACTTCGTCATCGCCGCCGACGAATGCTACAGCGAGCTGTACTTCGACGAGCAAAGCCCGCCGCCGGGCCTGCTGAGCGCCTGCGCCGAGCTGGGGCGCAGCGACTTCAAGCGCTGCGTGGTGTTCCACAGCCTGTCCAAGCGCTCCAACCTGCCGGGCCTGCGTTCCGGTTTCGTGGCCGGCGACGCGGAGATCCTCAAGGGCTTCCTGCTGTACCGCACCTACCATGGCTGCGCCATGCCGGTGCAGACCCAACTGGCGAGCATCGCCGCGTGGAACGACGAAGCCCACGTGCGTGACAACCGCGACCTGTACCGCGAGAAATTCGACGCCGTGCTGGAAATCCTCGCCCCGGTGCTGGACGTGCAGAAGCCGGACGGTGGCTTCTACCTGTGGGCCAAGGTCCCGGGCAATGACGATGCGGCGTTCTGCCGAGGGCTGTTCGAGCAGCAGCATGTGACCGTGGTGCCGGGTTCGTATCTGTCCCGTGAGGTGGATGGCGTCAATCCGGGTGCCGGCCGGGTGCGCATGGCGCTGGTCGCGCCGCTGGCCGAGTGTGTCGAAGCGGCGAAACGGATTCGCGCGTTCATCGAAGGCTGAGACAGGTGCGGCGCTGAACGACCTCAGCGCCGCACATTTTCTGCGGCAAACCGCAGAAAGTAGCCGAAGAACACGAGCAGACCTCCCGCTACTGCCAGGGCGACATAATCGCCAGTCGCCAGTGCAACACCTGACAGCACCAGACACACCAGCGCCAGTAGCGCTGCGACGCCTCTGCTGACCCTCCCTGTACCCCGCATACCCCGGCATGCCTGATAGAGAAATGGCGCCAGCAACAGCCATAACGCCAAGTCGAGTAGCACTATCACCAGCCAGGCCGGCCCCAGACTGTCGCCCCAGGCCGGATACAGGCTGCGTACCTGATCCCGGATGGTCATGTCGATGGCCAGCAACGGAAAAAGGACGAGGGTGCCGAAGCCATGGATCAGAAGCCGCCTGCACCCTGACTGCCCGCCCCTGGGTATCTGCATCATGAACACCGACAACAGCAGGAAGCTCATGCCATAGCCTTCCAGCTTCAACTTGGGCGTCAGCTCTTCCTTCACTGCCTGGTTGAACCGCTCGGCCTTGAGCCGGTAATCGACATTGTCCTCATGCCTGTTGATCGCCTCGATACGCGCGGCATCGCGGAACACCGGCATATCGGAGCTGATGCCGAGCAACAGGATGGCGGGCAGCAGGCAGGCCAGTGCCAGCCAATGGCGGAAATCGAAAGACATCGATGAAAGCCTCGAACCAGGAGAGATGGGCAGAGGCTATGTCCTTGGGTTTCTGCGAAATAGAGGATTGCGGAACTCTCCAGAGAATCTCCATGAACTCGTCATGGAACTTCACTTGCCCAGGCGTTTGACGTCGTTACTGATGGCCTCATCGCTGGCAAGCCAGCTCCCACAGGTTTAGCGGTGCACGCGATCTCTGTGGGAGCTGGCTTGCCAGCGACGAGGCCATCAGCAGCAACGAAGATTCACTTCACCTGCCCGAGATTCGCCTCACTCATATCCAGCTCCCCCAGCACCTTGCGCACCACATCGTCGCCGACCTCGTGATGCCGATGCATGCGATACAGCTCCAACCGCTGCGCCCGCAGTGCCCGCAGGCGCAGGCGCCGCTCCAGCTGATCCATCTGCTCGGCCAGCGCCCGGGCTTCAGCGCTGTCGTTGTAAGCGTCCAACTGCTGGCGATACTCGGCCATCAGGCGCGCCTTCAACTCGGCTGCCAACGCAGCCTGGGAAGCATCCTGGGCCGCCCCCGGCTCGGCGGTTTCCTCGGCTTCAAGGGCATGAATCGCCGCCTCGGCAGTCCGCCGCCAGGTTTCATCGGCCTCCTGCTGCAAGGCATCGTCCGGACTTTTTTCCACGCCCCGCAGCAACAGTGGCAAGGCGATACAGGCCGACACCAGCGACAACAGGATCACCCCGGCCGCAATGAAGATCAGCAGATCCCGCTCCGGAAAGCCGGTGCCAGCACTGATCAGCAACGGCACCGACATCACGCCCGCCAGGGTCACCGCCCCGCGCACGCCACCAATGGTCAGCAACCAGCAGGAACGCGCGTCCGGCAGCAATACCAGCTCCGACTTGCCACGCCAGCGCCGGACCACGCCGATCAGGCGCCAGATGCTCTGCACCCAGACGAAGCGCAGCAGCACCAGTACGGCGAAGATCGCCAGTACATCCAGGCAGCGCCAGGCCAGGGTCGGCCACAGCGAGGCTTCGTGACTGGTCACGGCCTTGATGATGTCCGGCAACTGCAACCCCAGCAGCAGGAAGATCAGCCCGTTGAAGGCGAACTCCAGCAGCGACCAGACGCTGCGGTTGAGCAGACGCGTGCTGGTCTGCCGTGGCAGCAGGTCGAGCCAGCTTTGCATCATGCCCGCCGCCACCGCCGAGAGGATCCCGGAAGCGCCAAGGCGTTCGGCCAGCACATAGGCGGCGAACGGCAACAGCAGCATGAACACCACATGTGTCGCCGGATCATCCCAACTGCGGGCGATCATCCAGGCCCGCAGGCGACCTACAAGCCAGCTCAGGGCCACACCGATGGCTAGGCCGCCAATCGCCACGAGCACGAAGGTCAGGCTGGCCTCGGTGAGGGAGAACACTCCGGTGATGGCCGCCGCCAGAGCGAACTTGAAGGTCACCAGGCCCGAGGCGTCATTCATCAGGGCCTCGCCCTGGAGCATGTGCATCAGCGGGGTCGGCAGGCGGTCCTGGGTGATCGCGGAGACCGCTACGGCGTCGGTGGGCGACAGCACGGCCGCCAGGGCGAAGGCCACCGGCAGCGGGATGCTCGGGATGATCCAGTGAATGAAGTAGCCGGCACCCACCACGGTAAACAGCACCAGCCCCACGGCCAGGGTCAGGATCGGGCCGCGCAGGCGCCACAGTTCGCGCTTGGGCATGCGCCAGCCATCGGAGAACAGCAATGGTGGCAGGAACAGGAAGAGGAACAGTTCCGGGTCGAGGGCCACATGCAGGCCAAGAGTCGGCCAGGCCAGCAGCGCCCCGGCGCCGATCTGCACCAGCGGCAGGGGCAACGGGATCATCCGCCCCACCAGCTTGGAGACACTGACCAGCATCAGCAGGATGAGGACGGTATAGGCTGACTGCATGTGGCGTGTTTCCCTGTTCGATTCAAAAGCTTGCCTGGCGTCACTGGACAGCTGGCCGGCATTGGACACATATAGTAACGAGCTGTGCCACCAAGAGACCGCTGCACCTAAGTCGCAGGTTACCGGACAATATGTAACATCATGCTACGCAACAATATTCTTCAATAAGCGCTGCTATAACTCCGCCACCGTGAACGCAAGGAAGGCCTGATGAGCAACGACGCCGTAAAGAACGATAGCCCCGATCGCGCCCTGCTCGTGATCGATATCCAGAACGACTTTACCCCCGGCGGCGCCCTGGCCGTGCCCCAGGGTGATGCGATCGTGCCGCTGGTCAACCGGATCGCCGAGGGTTTCCGCAACGTGGTCATGTCCCAGGACTGGCACCCGGCCGGGCATATTTCCTTCGCCTCCAGCCACCCGGGCGAAAAGCCCTTCGACGTCATCGAATTGCCCTACGGCCCCCAGGTCATGTGGCCGGACCACTGCATCCAGGGCAGCCACGGTGCCGAATTCCATCCGCAGGTGGACATTCCCCATACCCAGTTGATCGTGCGCAAGGGCGGCAATCCGCTGGTGGACAGCTACTCCGCCTTCTTCGAAGCCGACCGCAAGACCACCACCGGGCTGGCCGGCGCCCTGCGCGAAAAGGGCATCACCAGCGTCTACGTGGTGGGCCTGGCCCTGGACTTCTGCGTGACCTGGACCGCCCTGGATGCCCGGCGCGAGGGCTTCACCACCTACGTGGTGCTGGACGCCTGCCGGGCCATCGACAGCAACGGCTCGCTGGAACTGGCCATGGCCGAACTGGAGCAGGCCGGGGTGATATTCATCGAGTCCCGGCAATTGCTCGGCAACGCCTGAAAACTCGCCGGTCAGAAGCCGGCGCCACAGCCGTGGCGCCGTGCCGATTGATCCCGCATAATCCCGCCCACCCCACATTTCGAGGAGTTGCGGGGTCGCCCCGGGCAAGACCGGCGACCCTTGAAGTTCAATGGCTTACATTCTCTACGGCATCAAAGCTTGTGACACGATGAAAAAAGCGCGTACCTGGCTCGAAGAAAAAGCCATCGGCTACGACTTCCACGATTACAAGACCCAGGGCATCGACCGCGACAGCCTGAACCGCTGGTGCGCCGAGCACGGTTGGGAAAAGATCCTCAACCGCGCCGGCACCACGTTCCGCAAGCTCGATGACGCGCAGAAGGCCGACCTTGACCAGGCCAAGGCCGTCGAGCTGATGCTCGCCCAACCGTCGATGATCAAGCGCCCGGTCCTCGACCTCGGCGACAAGACCCTGGTGGGTTTCAAACCGGACCTGTACGCGGCCGCCCTGCAGTGAGCCGCCCGCTTTCCATCAATTTCAGTACGAGGTAACCGCATGTCCAATTCCCTGTTCAGCCTGGCCTTCGGGGTCGGCACCCAGAACCGCCAGGGCGCCTGGCTGGAAGTCTTCTACGCCCAGCCCCTGCTCAACCCGTCCGCCGAACTGGTCGCCGCGGTCAGCTCGCTGCTGGGCTATGAAGCCGGCAACCAGGCCATCGCCTTCAGCCCGGCCCAGGCTGGCCAACTGGCCGAAGCGGTCAAGTCGATCGACCCGGCGCAGGCTGCCCTGCTGACCCGTCTGGCCGAAAGCAGCAAGCCGCTGGTCGCCACCCTGCTGGCCGAAGACGCGGCCCTGAGCTCGACTCCGGAAGCCTACCTGAAGCTGCACCTGCTTTCGCACCGCCTGGTCAAGCCCCACGGCCTGAGCCTGGCCGGGATCTTCCCGCTGCTGCCGAACGTGGCCTGGACCAGCCAGGGCGCCATCGACCTGGCCGAACTGGCCGAAGCGCAACTGGAGGCCCGCCTGAAAGGCGAGCTGCTGGAAGTCTTCTCCGTCGACAAGTTCCCGAAGATGACCGACTACGTCGTGCCGAGCGGCGTGCGTATCGCCGACAGCGCCCGCGTGCGCCTGGGTGCCTACATCGGCGAAGGCACCACGATCATGCACGAAGGCTTCGTCAACTTTAACGCCGGCACCGAAGGCCCGGGCATGATCGAAGGCCGCGTGTCCGCGGGCGTCTTCGTCGGCAAGGGTTCGGACCTGGGCGGCGGCTGCTCGACCATGGGCACCCTGTCCGGCGGCGGCAACATCGTCATCAAGGTCGGCGAAGGCTGCCTGATCGGCGCCAACGCCGGTATCGGCATCCCGCTGGGCGACCGCAACACCGTCGAAGCCGGCCTGTACATCACCGCCGGCACCAAGGTGCAACTGCTCGACGAGCAGAACCAGCTGGTGAAAGTGGTCAAGGCCCGCGACCTGGCCGGCCAGACCGACCTGCTGTTCCGCCGCAACTCGGTGAGCGGCGCGGTGGAGTGCAAGACCCACAAGTCGGCGATCGAGCTGAACGAAGCGCTGCACGCCCACAACTAAGTGGTACGATCGGGTCTGGCCATTCGCCAGACCCGATATCCAGGCCCAAAGATCATGTTCCAGCCCTCTTCCTGGCGCGCGGACTTTCCCGCCATCGCCACCCTGCAACGCCAGCACCAGACCTATCTGGACAGCGCGGCCACCACGCAGAAACCCCAAGCCCTGCTCGATGCCCTGAACCATTACTACGTTCATGGCGCCGCCAACGTGCATCGTGCCCAGCATCTGCCCGGCGCCCTGGCGACCCAGGCCTTCGAGGCCAGTCGCGACAAGCTCGCCGCCTGGCTGAATGCCGGGGCGGACAGCCAGATCGTCTTCACCCACGGCGCCACCTCGGCCCTGAACCTGCTCGCCTACGGGCTGGAGCACCGCTTCGAAGCGGGTGAAGAAATCGCCGTCAGCGCCCTCGAACACCACGCCAACCTGCTGCCCTGGCAACAGCTGGCCAAGCGCCGTGGCCTGAAGCTAGTGATCCTGCCGCTGGCGGAAAACGGCCAGATCGACCTCGACGCCGCCTTGCAGTTGATCGGCCCCAGGACCCGCGTCCTGGCGGTCAGCCAGCTGTCCAACGTGCTGGGCACCTGGCAGCCACTGCAACCGCTGCTCAACCACGCCCGCGCCCAAGGGGCGATTACCGTGGTCGACGGCGCCCAGGGCATCGTCCATGGTCGCCATGACGTGAGCCAGCTGGGCTGCGACTTCTACGTGTTTTCCAGCCACAAGCTCTACGGCCCCGACGGCCTCGGCGTGCTCTACGGGCGCAACGAGGCGCTGGCGAAACTGCGCCACTGGCAGTTCGGCGGCGAAATGGTGCAACTGGCCGGTTACCAGGACTCCAGCTTCCGCCACGCACCGCTCGGCTTCGAAGCCGGCACTCCACCGATCGCCAGCGTGATCGGCCTCGGCGCGACCCTCGACTATCTCGCCAGCCTCGACAGCAATGCCGTGGCCGAGCACGAAGCCGCCCTGCACCGTCATCTGCTGCGCGGCCTCAACGACCGCGAAGGCGTGCGCATTCTCGGCGCCCCGCAAGCGGCCCTGGCCAGCTTCGTGGTCGAGGGCGTGCACAACGCCGACCTGTCCCACCTGCTCACCGAACAGGGCATCGCCGTGCGCGCCGGTCATCACTGCGCCATGCCGCTGGTCAACAGCCTCGGCCTGGACGGCGCGATCCGCGTGTCGCTGGCGCTGTACAACGATTCGGACGACCTGCAGCATTTCTTCAGCGCCCTGGATCAGGCCCTGGAGCTGCTGCGATGAGCCTGCCGATAGAAGCTCAGGAAGCCCTCGATACCTTCACTGCCGCCTCCGGCTGGGAACAGCACGCCCGCCTGCTGATGCAGTGGGGCGAACGCCTGGTGCCGCTGACGGATGAGGAAAAGTCGGAAGACAACCGCGTCCACGGTTGCGAAAGCCAGGTCTGGCTGGTGGCCCGCCAGGACGACGGGCGCTGGCGCTTCGCCGCGGCCAGCGACGCCCGCCTGATCCGCGGCCTGCTGGCCTTGCTGCTGGTACGGGTTGACGGCCTGTCCAGCGCCGAACTGCAGCAACTGGACCTGCCCGGCTGGTTCCGTCAACTGGGTCTCGACCGCCAGCTCTCCCCTTCCCGCAGCAACGGCCTGAACGCCGTGCTGCAACGCATGGCTCAGCTCGCTTCGGGGGTCTGAGCCGGCTTGCGCTCGGACGGCCGGCGGGCGCCGGCCACCAGCTTGTCCACTGCCTTGCTCGCGGCGACCATGCCGAAGGTCGCCGTCACCATCATCACCGCGCCAAAGCCACCGGCGCAGTCCAGGCGGGTGCCTTCGCCGACGAAGCTCTTGTCCAGGCACACGCTGCCATCCGGCTGCGGGTAGCGCAGTTGCTCGGTGGAAAACACCACCGGCACGCCATAGCTGCGGCTCTGGTTGCGCGAGAAGTTGTAGTCGCGGCGCAGGGTCGAACGCACCCGCGAGGCCAGCGGGTCGTTGTAGGTGCGGTTGAGGTCGGCGACCTGGATCTGCGTCGGATCGATCTGCCCGCCGGCGCCGCCGGTGCTGATGATGGCGATCTTGCGGCGCTTGCACCAGGCGATCAGCGCGGCCTTGGACATCACGCTGTCGATACAGTCGATCACGCAATCGATCTCCTCGGTGATGTACTCGGCCATGGTCTCGCGGGTGACGAAATCGCTCAGCGCATGCACCCGGCAGGCCGGGTTGATGGCGCGCAGGCGCTCGGCGGTCACGTCCACCTTGGGCTTGCCGACATTGCCTTCCAGGGCATGGGCCTGACGGTTGGTGTTGCTGACGCAAACGTCATCCAGGTCGAACAGGGAAATCTCGCCCACACCACTGCGCGCCAGGGCTTCCGCCGTCCACGAGCCGACGCCGCCGATGCCGACTACCGCCACATGGGCATCGCGCAGACGTTGCAGGCCATCGAGGCCGTACAGCCGGGCAATGCCGGCAAACCGTGGATCTTCATTGCTCATGACGCACACCCCGCAAAAAACCGGCGCGCATTATAGGCCCCCACGAGAGCAATGACAGCGCCTTCGGACAGCCCGTGCATTGGCAAGAGTGATAGCAATGCTGCTTTAATGTCCGACGAAATGTCCTACGCTGCAAAAAGTCTTGGACGACACCAACGGGTTTCAGAACTTAGCCTTCTGAAGAAAATCCAATGGCTGCCCGGTCGAAATTCCCACAAGAACTGACCCGACGCCGTCCCTGGATCCGCGCTTGCCGCGCCGGCCCGTTCCACTCTCCGGAACCCGAACTACTTATGTCATCGCGTAAATTTGGTCTCAACCTGGTGATCGTCATGGCGATCGCCGCGCTATTCACCGGGTTCTGGGCGCTGATCAACCGCCCGGTGTCCGCCCCGAACTGGCCGGAGCAGATCTCCGGTTTCTCCTATTCCCCTTTCCGCCTCGGCGAAAGCCCGCAAAAGGGCCAGTACCCGACCGAAGCCGAACTGCGTGAAGACCTCGAACAGCTGAGCAAGCTGACTGACAGCATCCGCATCTATACCGTCGAAGGCACCCAGGCCGAGATTCCGCGCCTGGCCGAGGAGTTCGGCCTGCGGGTGACCCTGGGCGTGTGGATCAGCCCCGACCAGGAGCGCAACGAGCGGGAAATCCAGAAAGCCATCGAACTGGCCAATACCACCCGTAGTGTGGTCCGGGTGATGGTCGGCAACGAGGCCCTGTTCCGCGAGGAGATCACCCCGGAAGAGCTGATCAAGTACCTGGACCGGGTCCGCGCTGCGGTGAAGGTGCCGGTGACCACCTCCGAGCAATGGCACATCTGGAAGGAGCACCCGGAACTGGCCAAGCACGTCGACCTGATTGCCGCGCACATCCTGCCGTACTGGGAATTCATTCCGATGAAGGATGCCGGGCAGTTCGTGCTGGACCGTGCCCGCGACATGAAGCACCTGTTCCCGCGCAAACCGCTGCTGCTGTCCGAAGTCGGCTGGCCAAGCAACGGGCGCATGCGCGGCGGTGCCGATGCCACCCAGGCCGACCAGGCCATCTACCTGCGCACCCTGGTCAACAAGCTCAACCGCCAGGGCTACAACTACTTTGTCATCGAAGCCTACGACCAGCCGTGGAAGGCCAGCGACGAAGGCTCGGTGGGCGCCTACTGGGGCGTGTTCAACGCTGCCCGCCAGCAGAAATTCAACTTCGAAGGCCCGGTGGTGGCGATCCCGCAATGGCGGGTGCTGGCGGTGGGCTCGGTGGTCCTCGCCCTGCTCTCCCTGACCCTGCTGCTGATCGACGGCTCGGCCCTGCGCCAGCGTGGCCGCACCTTCCTGACCTTCATCGCGTTCCTCTGTGGCTCGGTACTGGTGTGGATCGGCTACGACTACAGCCAGCAATACAGCACCTGGTTCAGCCTGACCGTGGGCTTCCTCCTCGCGCTCGGGGCGCTCGGGGTGTTCATCGTCCTGCTGACCGAGGCCCACGAACTGGCCGAGGCGGTCTGGACCCACAAGCGCCGGCGGGAATTCCTGCCGGTGCAAGCGGATGATGCCTACCGGCCGAAAGTCTCGGTGCATGTGCCGTGCTACAACGAGCCGCCGGAGATGGTCAAGCAGACCCTCAATGCCCTGGCTGCACTCGACTACCCGGACTACGAAGTCCTGATCATCGACAACAACACCAAGGATCCAGCGGTGTGGGAGCCGATCAAGGCCCACTGCGAGCTGCTCGGCGAGCGCTTCAAGTTCTTCCACGTCTCGCCGCTGGCCGGCTTCAAGGGCGGCGCGCTGAACTACCTGATCCCGCATACCGCGCCGGATGCCGAAGTGATCGCGGTGATCGACTCGGACTACTGCGTCGACCGCAACTGGCTCAAGCACATGGTCCCGCACTTCGCCGATCCGAAGATCGCCGTGGTGCAGTCGCCGCAGGACTACCGCGACCAGAACGAAAGCACCTTCAAGAAGCTCTGCTACTCGGAATACAAGGGCTTCTTCCATATCGGCATGGTCACCCGCAACGACCGTGACGCGATCATCCAGCACGGCACCATGACCATGACCCGGCGTTCGGTCCTGGAAGAACTGGGCTGGGCCGACTGGTGCATCTGCGAGGATGCCGAGCTGGGCCTGCGCGTGTTCGAAAAAGGCCTGTCCGCCGCCTATGCCCACAACAGCTACGGCAAGGGCTTGATGCCGGACACCTTCATCGACTTCAAGAAACAGCGTTTCCGCTGGGCCTACGGCGCCATCCAGATCATCAAGCGCCACACCGCCAGCCTGCTGCGCGGCAAGGACACCGAGCTGACCCGTGGCCAGCGTTATCACTTCCTGGCCGGCTGGCTGCCGTGGATCGCCGACGGCATGAACATCTTCTTCACCATCGGCGCACTGCTCTGGTCGGCGGCGATGATCATCGTGCCGCAGCGGGTCGACCCGCCGCTGCTGATCTTCGCGATCCCGCCGCTGGCGCTGTTCGTGTTCAAGGTGGGCAAGATCGTGTTCCTGTATCGCCGTGCGGTCGGGGTCAACCTGAAGGACGCCTTCGCTGCGGCGCTGGCCGGCCTGGCGTTGTCCCACACCATTGCCAAGGCGGTGCTGTACGGGTTCTTCACCAGCAGCATTCCGTTCTTCCGCACGCCGAAGAATGCCGACAGCCATGGGCTGCTGGTGGCCTTGTCGGAAGCCCGGGAAGAGCTGTTCATCATGCTGCTGTTGTGGGGCGCGGCGGCGGGGATCTATCTGGTCCAGGGTTTGCCGAGCAATGACATGCGCTTCTGGGTGGCAATGCTGCTGGTGCAGTCGCTGCCATATGTGGCGGCGCTGGTGATGGCGTTGCTGTCGTCGCTGCCGAAGCCGGCCGAGGCCGTGGAGCAGGCTCCCGCCGCCTGACTCAAGCACTGCACCGCACCTGTAGGAGCTGGCTTGCCAGCGATAGGGCCAGATCTGACAACATCATCGTCAGTGCCGGCCTCATCGCTGGCAAGCCAGCTCCCACAGGGGCCGTGCAATCCCTGCCATTACCTTCCCTTCCCGGACAAACAGCAGCGATCCGGCGTCCTGCCACCGCGCTTTTGCTATAAGATAACGCCCCAAAATCGTACCCCCTGCCTTGCTCCCGGAGTCCCTCATGACGGCCCCCGCCGAACTCTCGCCCACCCTCGAACTGGCCTGCGACCTGATCCGCCGCCCTTCGGTGACCCCGCTCGACTTCGATTGCCAGAAACAGATGATGCAGCGCCTGGGCGACGCGGGTTTCATGCTCGAGCCGATGCGCATCGAGGACGTCGATAACTTCTGGGCCACCCACGGCACCCAGGACGGTCCGGTGCTGTGCTTCGCCGGCCATACCGACGTGGTCCCCACCGGCCCGGTGCAGGCCTGGCAGAACGATCCGTTCGAGGCGCTGATCGACGCCGACGGCATGCTCTGCGGGCGCGGCGCCGCCGACATGAAGGGCAGCCTGGCATCGATGATCGTCGCCACCGAGCGCTTCGTCGCCGACTACCCGAACCACCGCGGCAAGATCGCCTACCTGATCACCAGCGATGAAGAAGGCCCGGCCCACCACGGCACCAAGGCCGTGGTCGAGCGCCTGCGCGCGCGGGGCGAGCGCCTGGACTGGTGCATCGTCGGCGAACCGTCGAGCACCACCCTGGTCGGCGACGTAGTCAAGAACGGCCGTCGCGGCTCCCTCGGCGCCAAGCTCACCGTGCGCGGCAAGCAGGGCCACGTGGCCTATCCGCACCTGGCCCGCAACCCGATCCACCTGGCCGCCCCGGCCCTGGCGGAACTTGCCGCCGAGCACTGGGACGAAGGCAACGCGTTCTTCCCGCCGACCAGCTTCCAGATCTCCAACCTGAACTCCGGCACCGGCGCCACCAACGTGGTCCCGGGCGAACTGACCGCGCTGTTCAACTTCCGCTTCTCCACCGAATCCACCGTCGAAGGCCTGCAGCAGCGCGTCTCGGCGATCCTCGACAAGCACCAACTGGACTGGGACGTGGAATGGGCGCTGTCCGGCCTGCCGTTCCTCACCGAACCGGGCGACCTGCTGGACGCGGTATCGGCCAGCATCAAGGCGGTCACCGGTCGCGAGACCAAGGCCTCCACCAGCGGTGGCACCTCCGACGGTCGCTTTATCGCCACCCTGGGCACCCAAGTGGTCGAACTGGGCCCGGTCAACGCCACCATCCACCAGGTCGACGAGCGCGTCCTCGCCAGCGACCTCGATGTGCTGACCGAGATCTACTACCAGACCCTGACCCGGTTGCTCGCCTGATGCTCGCCTGCCCCATCTGCCGCGAGCCCCTGCGCGACCTCGACAACGGTGTCGGCTGCCCCGCCGGCCACCGTTTCGACCGGGCCCGCCAGGGCTACCTGAACCTGCTGCCGGTGCAGCACAAGAACAGCCGCGACCCCGGCGACAACCAGGCCATGGTCGAAGCCCGTCGCGACTTTCTCAACGCGGGTCATTACGCGCCGGTGGCGAAACGCCTGGCCGAACTGGCCGCCGAGCGCACGCCCGCGCGCTGGGTAGATATCGGCTGCGGCGAGGGTTACTACACGGCGCAACTGGCCGAAGCCCTGCCAAAGGCCGATGGCTATGCCCTGGACATCTCCCGCGAGGCGGTCAAGCGCGCCTGCAAGCGCAGCCCGCAACTGACCTGGCTGGTGGCGAGCATGGCCCGGGTGCCGCTGGCCGATGCCAGTTGCCAGTTCATTGCCAGCGTCTTCAGCCCGCTGGACTGGCAGGAGGCACGCCGCCTGCTGAGCCCCGGCGGCGGCCTGATGCGGGTCGGCCCGACCAGCGGCCACCTGATGGAGTTGCGCGAGAAGCTCTACGACGAAGTGCGCGACTACGCCGACGACAAGCACCTGGCCCTGGTCCCGGCGGACATGGCCCACGCCCACAGCGAAATCCTCGAATTCCGCCTGAGCCTGGCCAACCCCGCCGACCGCGCCAACCTGCTGGCGATGACGCCCCACGGCTGGCGCGCCAGCGCCGAACGGCGGGCGGCGGTGATCGACCAGGCGGCGCCGTTCGACGTGACGGTATCGATGCGTTACGACTATTTTGTCCTGCAGGACTGAGCCTTTCCGGAGAATCCCATGCGCCAACCCGATATCGAGATTTACCTGAAGGACGCCGACGTCGACCACAAGCAGATCACCGCCTGGCTCAACGACGCCGTCGGTCCGTGCAGCGAGTGGAAGCAGAAAGGCCAGACCTTCAAATGCACCGCCGGTGACATTCCTGTTACCTGGCTGCCCAAGGCCGTAGGAAAATGGAACAGTCTCTACCTGGAAAGTGACAGCACGCCGTGGGAAGACGACATCGCCTGCGCTCGGGCTGCCCATGCCGCACTGAACGTCGAAGTACGCTGCGCACCGGGTAGCTGGGTCGAGGAAGAAGGCGAGGAAGACGCTGATCGCTGGATCCGCATCAGTGCCGATGGTGAAGAAGAGATTACCTGGCGCACCCACTGAAGCTGCAAGCTTCAAGCGGCAAGCTGCAAGTCTGGCGCGGTCAACTTGCAGCTTGTAGCTTGCGACTTAAAGCTTAAAGACCGATCACATCCTCGGCCTGCAAGCCTTTCTGGCCTTGGGTCAGGCTGTATTCGACCTGCTGCCCTTCCAGCAGAGTGCGATGCCCTTCACCGCGAATCGCACGGTAGTGAACGAAAACGTCCGCCCCGCCTTCCCGTTGAATGAAGCCATAGCCCTTGGCGTCATTGAACCACTTCACACTTCCAGTCTCACGAGACGACATCAGTAACACTCCGGATTTTTATTTTGGACTCGCCTTGTCAGCGGGGGAATGGGAACCCCTGCGTACGCCGCTTGCCGAATATTCCTGCAAACGGCGGACCGAGTATAAGACAGACATAAATTATTTTTCATGACCAGACCGGTTTTTGCTC
This sequence comes from Pseudomonas sp. P2S-1, assembly GCF_057197725.1. Classification (NCBI taxonomy): domain Bacteria; kingdom Pseudomonadati; phylum Pseudomonadota; class Gammaproteobacteria; order Pseudomonadales; family Pseudomonadaceae; genus Pseudomonas; species Pseudomonas sp. P2S-1. The sequence continues at coordinate 5,961,694 of NZ_CM170068.1, read as the reverse complement.
AACTTACGCGGATACGGCACACTTGCCCGCCTGTCTGCACGACCGTTCCATTTTCCAGAGCACACTCCACATGACCCATTCCCCCTTGCGCCGCCTGATCTTTGGCGCCCTGCGCCGACTGTTGTACCTGTGGGTTCGCTCCGAGACCATCAACCAGTCCTCCTTCACCCTCAACCTGGACCGCAGCCGTCCGGTGTTCTACGCCATCCAGTCGCCGTCGCTGACCGACCTCGCGGTACTGGACAAGGAATGCACCAAAGCCGGGCTTCCACGCCCGGTATTGCCCGTGGCCGTGGGCGAGCTGATGGAGCCCGCCGCGTTCTTCTACCTGACCCCGGAGCCCGACTGGCTCGGCCGCCAGTACAAGCGCGGCGCACCGCCGACCCTGGGCCGCCTGGTCAGCGCGGTCAGCCAGCAGCCCGAGCAGGATGCGCAGATCATTCCGGTCAGCGTGTTCTGGGGCCAGTCGCCGGCCAGTGAGTCGAGCCCATGGAAACTGCTGTTCGCCGACAGCTGGGCGGTGACCGGGCGCCTGCGCCGGCTGCTGACCATCCTGATCCTCGGGCGCAAGACCCGGGTGCAGTTCTCCGCGCCGATCCACCTGCGCGAGCTGGTCGATCACAACAAGGGCCACGAACGCACCGTGCGCATGGCCCAGCGCCTGCTGCGGGTGCACTTCCGCAACCTGAAGACCGCGGTGATCGGCCCGGACATCTCCCACCGGCGCAACCTGGTCAAGGGCCTGGTCCATGACCCGCTGGTGCGCCAGGCCATCGCCGACGAGGCCGAGCGCGAGAAGATCCCGCTGGCCAAGGCCGAAGCCACGGCGCTCAAATATGGCAACGAGATCGCCTCGGACTACACCTACACCGCGATCCGCTTCCTCGAAGTGGTGCTGAGCTGGTTCTGGAACAAGATCTACGACGGCATCAAGGTCAACCATATCGAGCAGGTCCAGGGCATCGCCCCCGGCCACGAGGTGATCTACGTTCCCTGCCACCGCAGCCATATCGACTACCTGCTGCTCTCCTACCTGCTGTTTCGCAACGGCCTGACCCCGCCGCACATCGCTGCCGGGATCAACCTCAACATGCCGGTGATCGGCGGCCTGCTGCGCCGTGGCGGGGCCTTCTTCATGCGCCGCACCTTCAAGGGCAACCCGCTGTACACCGCGGTGTTCAACGAGTACCTGCACACCCTGTTCACCAAGGGCTTCCCGGTGGAGTACTTCGTTGAGGGCGGCCGCTCGCGCACCGGGCGCATGCTGCAACCCAAGACCGGCATGCTGGCCATCACCCTGCGCAGCTTCCTGCGTTCATCGCGCACGCCGATCGTCTTCGTCCCGGTGTACATCGGCTACGAGCGGGTGCTGGAAGGCCGCACGTACCTTGGCGAACTGCGCGGGGCGAGCAAGAAGAAGGAGTCGATCTTCGACATCTTCAAGGTCCTCGGCGCGCTCAAGCAGCGTTTCGGCCAGGTCTCGGTGAACTTCGGCGAGCCGATCCGCCTCAACCAGTTCCTCGACCAGCAGCAACCCGGCTGGCGCGAACAGCCACTGGCCCCGCAGTTCCGCCCGGCCTGGCTGAACGAAACGACGTCGCGCCTGGGTGAGAAAGTCGCCCGCCACCTCAACGAAGCGGCGGCGATCAACCCGGTCAACCTGGTGGCCCTGGCCCTGCTCTCCACCAGCCGCCTGGCCCTGGATGAACGCGCCCTGACCCGGGTCCTCGACCTGTACCTGGCCTTGCTGCGCCAGGTGCCCTACTCGCCGCATACCACCTTGCCGGAAGGCGACGGTGCGGCCCTGATCGACCACGTGCGCGGCATGGACCTGCTGGCCGAGCAACGTGACGCCTTGGGACGCATCCTCTACCTGGACGAGCAGAACGCCGTCCTGATGACCTACTACCGCAACAACGTCCTGCACATCTTCGCCCTGCCGGCGCTGCTGGCGAGCTTCTTCCAGAGCAGCTCGCGGATGAGCCGCGAGCTGATCCTGCAATACGTGCACGCGCTGTATCCGTACCTGCAATCGGAGCTGTTCATCCGCTGGGAGCAGGACGAGCTCGATGGCGTGGTCGACCAGTGGCTGCAAGCCTTCGTCGAACAGGGCCTGCTGCGCAAGGAAAACGACGTCTACCTGCGCCCGGCACCGAGTTCGCGGCAGTTCGTCCTGCTGACCCTGCTGGCCCGGGCCATCACCCAGACCCTGCAGCGCTTCTACATGGCCACCGCGCTGCTGCTCAACAGCGGCCAGCACAGCCTGAGCGCCGAGGAGCTGGAGGACCTGTGCGTGGTCATGGCCCAGCGCCTGTCGATCCTGCATGGCCTGAATGCCCCGGAGTTCTTCGACAAGAGCCTGTTCCGCCACTTTATCCAGACCCTGGTCGAGCAAGGCGTGCTGCGCCCGGACGCAGCCGGCAAGCTGGGCTTCCACGACAAGCTCGGGGAATTGGCCGAGGGCGCGGCCAAGCGTGTACTGTCGGCAGAGGTGCGCCTGTCGATCCGCCAGGTCGCCCTGCACCGTGACGAAGCGGTAAGCGGCGAATAATCCCCCAGCAGTGCGGGAAGTCGGCTACCGAAAAATCCGCTAAAGTCCTCGATATCGGCCACAAGCCGGTATCAAGGACCGGAGACCCCATGAAAAAACTCTTTATGCTGTGCTGCGCCTCGCTGATCGCGGCCTGCTCCAGCCACACCCCTGCCGACAAGGCCTCGCTGGAGGGCGAAGTGTTCTACCTGCAACGCATTGCCCTGCCGCCGACGGCGACCCTGAATGTTGCCTTGCAGGACATTTCCCTGGCCGACGCCCCCGCCGTGACCCTCGCCAGCCAGAATGGCCCGGTCAAGGGCCAGGTGCCGCTGCCGTTCCACCTGTCCTACGACAAGGCCCAGCTCAAGCCCGGCCACCGCTACGCGGTGAGCGCGCGCATCGAACTGGATGGCAAGCTGCTGTTCATTAATACCGAGCAGCACAGCGTCATGCTCGACGGCAGCGATGCACAGCCGCTGCGGATCAAGGTCGATGCGGTCCGCTGATCCCTCGTTTTCCCTGCTTTTTCCATAAGGATGTCGTCATGATTCGCCGTACCCTCACCCTGACCGGCCTGTGTGCCGGCCTGCTGCTGTCTGCCAGCGCGTTTGCCCTGTCCCTCAGCGACCTGTCGCAGAAAGATGCTTCCGGCGGCCTTAAGGATGCCCTGAGCCAGGGCGCGCAGATTGCCGTCAAGCAGCTCGGCACCCCGGGCGGCTTCAGCAACAACCCGGATGTGCGCATCGAATTGCCGGGCAAGCTCGGCAAGGCGGCGAAGAAGATGAAGCAGTTCGGCATGGGCGCCCAGGTCGACGAACTGGAGACCAGCATGAACAAGGCGGCTGAAGCCGCCGTGCCGCAGGCCCAGGCGATTTTGCTGGAAGCCGTGAAGAAGATGACCGTGGATGACGCCAAGGGCATTCTCAGCGGCGGCAAGGATTCCGCGACCCAGTACCTGAGCAAGACCAGCCGCGAGCAGATCCGTGAGAAATTCCTGCCGATCGTGAAAAACGCGACCGACAAGGTTGGCGTGGCGCAGAAGTACAACCAGTTCGCCAGCCAGGCCGCGACCTTTGGCCTGGTCGATGCCAACAGCTCGAATCTCGAGGGTTACGTGACCGAGCAGGCGCTCAACGGCCTGTTCGAGATGATCGGCAAGCAGGAAGCCAGCATCCGCGAGAACCCGGCGGCAGCGGCGACCAGCCTGGCCAAGAAGGTCTTCGGGGCCCTGTAACCTGCCCTCGAATAAAGGCTGAACACAAAACCCTGTGGGAGCTGGCTTGCCAGCGATGAGGCCGGCACTCACAAAAATGTTGCCAGATAGGGCCCTATCGCTGGCAAGCCAGCTCCCACAAGGTCCGCGTCGTTTTCACTCCTCTCTCTTGACCCTGAACCACGCCGCATACAACGCCGGCAGGAACAGCAAGGTCAACGCCGTCGCCACGATCAACCCACCCATGATCGCCACCGCCATCGGCCCGAAGAACACACTGCGCGACAACGGGATCATCGCCAGCACCGCCGCAAGCGCAGTCAGCACGATCGGCCGGAAACGCCGCACCGTCGCCTCGATGATCGCCTGCCAACGCCCCAGTCCTGCCGCGATGTCCTGCTCGATCTGGTCCACCAGGATCACCGAGTTGCGCATGATCATCCCCGACAGGGCAATGGTCCCGAGCATGGCCACGAAGCCGAACGGCTGGCGGAACACCATCAGGAACAGCACCACGCCGATCAGCCCCAGCGGCGCGGTGAGGAACACCATCGCCATGCGCGAGAAGCTGCGCAGTTGCAGCATCAGCAGGGTCAGCACCACCACGATGAACAGCGGCACCCCGGCATTCACCGAGTTCTGCCCGCGGGTCGAGTCTTCCACGGTGCCGCCGACGTCCAGCAGATAACCGTCCGGCAGTTCCGCACGCACCGGATCGAGGGTCGGCAGGATCTGCTTGACCAGGGTCGCCGGCTGGTCCTTGCCGTAGATATCAGCACGCACGGTCACGGTCGGCAGGCGGTTGCGGTGCCAGATGATGCCTTCCTCGAAGCCATACTCCAGGGTCGCCACCTGCGACAGGGCCACGCTGCGGCCGTTGTCGGTGGGCACCGACAGGCTCGACAGATGAGCCAGTTCGGTACGCTCCTCCTGGGTGCCGCGCAGCAGGATCTCGATCAGTTCGTTGTCCTCGCGGTACTGGCTGACGCTGCTACCGGTCAGCGAACTCTGCAGGAAGCGCGACAGGGCGGCAGTGCTGACGCCAAGGGCCCGGGCACGGTCCTGGTCGATGTTCAGGTAGACCACCTTGCTCGGTTCTTCCCAGTCCAGATGGACGTTGGCCACATGCGGATTCTCGCGCACCTTGGCCGCCACCTTGCGCGCCAGGGCGCGAACTTCCTCGATGTGCTCGCCGGTCACGCGGAACTGCACCGGGTAACCCACGGGCGGACCGTTTTCCAGGCGAGTCACGCGGGAGCGCAGGTCGGGGAACTGCTCGTTGAGGGTCTCGATCAGCCAGGTTCGCAGCACTTCGCGGTCTTCAATGGTCTTCGCCAGCACCACGAACTGCGCGAAGCTGGCGGCCGGCAACTGCTGGTCCAGCGGCAGGTAGAAACGCGGCGAACCGGTGCCGACATAGGCCACGTAGTTGTCGATGCCTTCACGCTGCTTGAGCATGTCCTCCAGGCGCTTGACCTGCTCGGCGGTGTTGCTCAGGGACGCGCCTTCGGCCAGCTTGAGGTCGACCATCAGTTCCAGGCGCCCGGACGCCGGGAAGAACTGCTGCTCGACGAAGCGGAAGCTCATCACGCTTCCGACGAACAACGCGACCGTCAGCACGATCACCGTCTTGCGCCGGGTCACGCACCAGCTCACCACCCGGCGCACGCGCTGGTAGAACGGCGTGCCGTAGGGGTCGGTCTCGCCATTGGTGGTGCCGTGCTTTTTCGCATGCAGCTTGGCCAGGTCCGGCAGCAGGCGCTCGCCGAGATACGGCACGAACACCACCGCCGCTACCCACGAGGCCAGCAGGGCAATGGTCACCACCTGGAAGATCGAGCGGGTGTATTCGCCGGTGCCGGACTGGGCGGTGGCGATGGGCAGGAAGCCCGCCGCGGTGATCAGGGTGCCGGTGAGCATCGGGAAGGCCGTGCTGGTCCAGGCGTAGCTGGCCGCCTTGAGCCGGTCGAAGCCCTGCTCCATCTTGATCGCCATCATCTCCACGGCAATGATCGCGTCGTCCACCAGCAGGCCGAGCGCCAGCACCAGGGCGCCGAGGGAGATCTTGTGCAGGCCGATGCCGAGGTAGTACATGGTGGCGAAGGTCATCGCCAGCACCAGCGGAATCGCCAGGGCGACCACCAGGCCGGTGCGCATGCCGAGGGAGAAGAAACTCACCAGCAACACGATGGCCAGGGCTTCGACCAGTACCCGGACGAACTCGCCGACGCCGGTCTTCACCGCTGCCGGCTGGTCGGACACCTTGCGCAGTTCCATGCCTGCCGGCAGGTTGCTGGAGATCCGCGCGAACTCGGCCTCCAGGGCCTTGCCCAACACCAGGATATCGCCGCCGGCCTTCATCGAGACCGCAAGGCCGATCGCGTCCTCGCCCATGAAGCGCATGCGCGGCGCGGGCGGGTCGTTGAAGCCGCGATGGACCTGGGCCACATCGCCGATGCGGAAGGTGCGTTCACCGACGCGGATCGGAAACTGCTCGATCTGCTCGACGCTGTCGAAACGCCCGCTGACCCGCAGTTGCAGGCGCTCGGCCGGGGTCTCGAAGAAGCCGGCGGTGCTTACCGCGTTCTGCTCTTCCAGCGCCTGCTGCACGGCCGCCAGCGGCAGGCCCAGGGTGGACAGCTTGGTGTTGGACAGCTCGATCCAGATCTTCTCGTCCTGCAGCCCGAGCAGTTCGACCTTGCCCACGTCCTTGACCCGTTGCAACTGGATCTGCACGCGGTCGGCGTAGTCCTTGAGCACGGCGTAGTCGAAGCCCTTGCCGGTCAGCGCATAGATATTGCCGAACGTGGTGCCGAATTCATCGTTGAAGAACGGCCCCTGGATCCCCGGCGGCAGGGTGTGGCGGATATCCGCGACCTTCTTGCGGATCTGGTACCACAGCTCGGGGATATCCGCCGAATGCATGGAATCCCGGGCCATGAAGGTGACCTGGGACTCACCGGGACGCGAGAACGAGACGATCTTTTCGTACTCGCCGGTCTCCATCAGCTTCTTTTCGATGCGTTCGGTGACCTGGCGCGAGACTTCCTCGGCGCTGGCGCCGGGCCACAGGGTCCGGATGACCATGGCCTTGAAGGTAAAGGGCGGATCTTCGCTCTGGCCGAGCTTGGTGTAGGACAGTGCCCCGACCAGTGCCAGCAGGATCATCAGGAACAGCACGATCTGCCGGTTGCGCAGGGCCCAGGCGGAAAGGTTGAAACCCATGGGGACTTACTCCTTGGCCGCCAGGTCTACCGTGCGATTGGACCGGTCCACCGGCCGTATCTGTTGTCCCTCGTGCAGCACATGGCCACCGGCGGCGACCACCCAGTCGCTGGCGCTGAGGCCTTCGAGCACCGGCACGCTGTCCTGTCCGTAGGCTCCGACCCGCACCGGCACGCGCTGCAGGGTGCTGTTGGCATCGACGCGCCAGACGTAGGCCTGGCCGTTCTCCGCGCTGACGGCCGAGAGCGGCACGGCCAGGGGAATCTGTTCGGCATGCTGGATGAAGACCCGGGCGCTCTGGCCCAGCTCGGCGGGCAGCTTGCCGGTGTTGAAGGCGATGCGTGCGGCGAAGGTGCGCGAACGCGGGTCGGCGGCCGGCGACAGCTCGCGGATACGGCCATCGAAACGCTGGCCGGGCTGCGACCACAGCTCCACTGTGACCGACTGGCCCACGCTGAAGCGGCCGAAGTTCTGCTCCGGCAGGCTGATCAGCACCTCACGTTCGCCGTCGGCGGCGAGGGTGAACACGGTCTGGCCGGCGGCGACCACCTGGCCGACTTCCACCTGGCGCTTGGACACCACGCCGTCCTGGGAGGCGCGCAGTACCGAATAGCCGGCCTGGTTGCCGGCCACGTCGAACTCGGCGCGCACCTGCTTGAGCCGGGCAAGTCCGGCGCGATAGAGGTTTTCCGCGTTGTCGTACTGGGAATGGCTGACCATCTGCCGGTCAAGCAGCTTCTGGTAACGATCACGCTCGGCCTGCACCAGGCTCAGGTTGGCCTCGGCGGCGGCGACCTGGGCGCGGGTCGCTTCCAGTTGCAGGCGCACGTCCTGCGGGTCCAGTTCGGCCAGTGGCTGGTCGGCCTTGACCCGCTGCCCCTCCTCCACCAGGCGCTTGCTCACCTTGCCGCCGATGCGAAACGCCAACTCCGGCTCGAAGCGCGCGCGCACCTCGCCGGGGTAGCTGTCCACCGCAGCCGAAGCCGGCTGCGGCTGCACCACCATGGCGGGGCGAATAACGGTTGGCGCCGCGGCTTCCTGCCCGCAAGCGGACAACAGCGCGACCAGAACGGCGGGCAGAGCGAGGGGCAAGGCATGACGCAACATGGGTAATGACCTTTCGCGAAGGGGGTGCTTCGAATATTTATACTGGCGGGTATATTAAATCAGTGGATTGCAGTGGGGAAGGTGGATTTTTGGCCTTGAATAGATCAACAGATGCGCATTGTTTTACGTATTACATTGCATATACTCCACGCCATGCATCGTGCATTCAGCGCGACCACCCTCTGTAAACGTATTGAGGCAAATGCCATGAGTGCACTTCTTGACCGGGCTGAGCAGGCGGTGTCTGCTACCGCGATGGTTCGAAGCTTCAGCGCGAAATTGAAGGAAGTTACCAGCGGGAAGCACTCTCATTTGGTGATCTTCAAGGACAACGAGCCCGCCGCTGTCCTAGTTGGAGTGCAGTCCTGGCAGGCATTGCAGGATGAGCTCGAAGACCTTCGCGCCGAACGTCTCGCCATCGATCGCCTGTCCACCTTGGACGAAGAGAAAACGGTGAGCCTTGAAGACATGGCCGCTCGGTTCAAGTAGGCAGTGGCGCAGGTAATGGCAATTGTGCGTGCGGGCACTTTATGTGCGCCGGGATGCCTATGACCCGGTCTGTCAACCCACGCACAATTGCCTCCTTGGCTAATGAAGTTGTCGCAGTCAGAAGCGTAGCTTGTCGGTTTGCCGAACCGTCGCAAAACCTGCGCCCTCGGACTTCCTGACACGTTGAAGTGGTTGGTTTCAGGGCCGCTCCGCGCCCCTTCGCGAGCAAGCTCGCTCCCACACGAATTCTGTTGCATATAGCTACGAAACTTCACCGATTTCCGACTTTCTTGTAGGCAATTTCCCAAGCATACTCACCAGCCCTATCAGTCGTTGCGTTCCCCAAAAATCACACCTAGTCTCCGTCGGTCGTTGAAAAATCAACGACAGGGCTTTGACAGGCTCTTGGGGTCATTACGCTCGGTTGCTATGGCGGCTGTGCGTGTGGGCACCTTCGGGTGCGCCAGGCTTTCTATGGCCCCTGGTCTGTCAACCCGCGCACAGTTGCCACCCTCCGTTTGACAGCGGACAAGGCAAATCCCGATCAACGGCCATAGAGATACAACCATGAAAAAACTCGTCCCCGATCCACCTCCCGTCCTGTGCGTCCGCGCCGGGATCTCCCACGAAAAATCCATCCATCTGGCGCAGCAGCACCTCGACAGCGCCATGAACATCGCCCATGAAATCGCCGAGCATGCCAGCACTGAACAACAGGAGCGGGTCAACGACGCCATCCTGCAGATGCAGATCACCCGTGCCTTGCTGAAGGTTTCGGCGGCAACGCTGGACGTGGTGGTGTAACCGCCAATCGCGACGGTTCGACAGCCTTCGGGCCGTCGCGATTACGGCAATTCGACAACCTGACCTGACCCCGCCTCGCCCGCGATGTACTATCTCCCGCTTCAAACCCTGCAAAAGTGACCCATGTCCCAAGATCCCACCGTATCCAACGGCCCAGGACGGCCCAAGGATCTGGCCAAGCGCCAGGCCATCCTCGAAGCCGCCAAGGAACTGTTTCTCACCAATGGTTATGCCAGCACCAGCATGGATGCGGTCGCGACAGCGGCAGGTGTGTCGAAACTGACGGTCTACAGCCACTTCAACGACAAGGAAAACCTGTTTACCGAGGCGATCATCGCCACCTGCCAGGCGCAGTTGCCGGGGCTGATCTTCGAGTTGCCCGAAGGCGTGCCGCTGGAACAGGTGCTGATGAAGATCGGCCGGGGGTTCCAGGTGCTGATCAACAGCGATCATTCGGTGAAGCTGCATCGTCTGATCATTGCCCAGGGTCCGCAGGATCCGCAGCTCGGGCAGATGTTTTTCGAAGCGGGGCCGGCGCGGGTGCTGCGGGAAACCGAAGTATTGCTGAAGCTGGCTGATGAGCGCGGCATGCTGCGGATTGCAAATCCGTCTACGGCGGCCGAGCATTTTTTCTGCCTGCTCAAGGGCGGGGCGAACTTCAGGTTGCTGCTGGGGTGTGCCGGGCCTTTGGAGGCTGAAGAGGCCGAGGCGCATGTGCGAGAAGTGGTGGAGCTGTTTCTACGGGCTTATCGCGTCTAGTCCGGACACCACAAACCCCTGTGGGAGCTGGCTTGCCAGCGATTGGGCCCGATCTGACAACATCTTTGTCAGTGCCGGCCTCATCGCTGGCAAGCCAGCTCCCACAGTTTTTTTGGTGTCTGTCAGATCGAATCAAGTCAGGGCTTGAGCGCTTTCTTCGGGTAGATGTCATACCGGCTGGATTTCCCCTCCAGGCTATGACTCGGCTTCGCCCCCTCGATGATCGGCGCCTTGCGCGGGCGCTTGACTACCACCCGGTGGGTCGCCAGCGCCAAAGCCGCTTCGAGCAACGCCGGCGCATCCAGGTCATCCCCGACCAGCGGCCGGAACACGCGCATTTCCTTCTTCACCAACGCGCTCTTGTCGCGGTGCGGGAACATAGGGTCGAGATAGATCACCTGCGGCGGCTCGCCCTCCCAGTTACGCATGCGCTCGATAGAGTTGCCATGCAGCAGTTCCATGCGCGCCACGATCGCCCCCACCTCGTCGTCCTTGGCCGCCCGCGCCAGACCATCCTCCAGCAACGCCGCCACCAGCGGCTGGCGCTCGATCAGCTGCATCCGGCAACCCAGGGTCGCCAGCACGAATGCGTCCTTGCCCAGCCCGGCCGTGGCATCCAGCACATGCGGCCGCACGCCCTGGGCAATGCCCACCGCCTTGGCGATCATCTGCCCGGCCCCGCCGCCATACAGCCGCCGATGGGCCGCACCGCCTTCAAGAAAGTCCACCCGCACCGGCCCCGGCGCCTGTGGCCCGAGCTGCTGGATCTGCAAGCCATCCACGCCAATCTGCACGGCAAACGCAGCCTCGGCATCGACCAGCGGCAAGCCCAGGCGCGCGGCCCATTGCTCGGCCTGCGCCTGATATCCGGCGTCCAGTGCCTCGACCCGGATCCCGCCTTCGACCTGCTGCTCCACGCTCACCTTCCTGCTCAAAAAAAGTTAAAGATCGGCACCAGCGGCCGATACACACAGTATCGCGCCATTTTGCCAGAGCTCTTCGACAACCATGTCAGAGATTCTTCAACTTCCCTCAGGCTACCTGTCACCCGTCGGTGACTACAGCCGCCACAACACCCAGGCCCTGGGCGGCGTCAGCCACCTGTGGTCGGACTTCTTCGCCCGCGCCCTGGCCGCGCAGCAGGAAGAAGGCGTGGTGCGCGAGCCGCTGCCGGTTGAAGAAACGGATGTCGAGACCGGCGAGCCGATCACCGGCAGCCAGACCCTGGCACAGATCCAGAGCCAGCGCCTGTGCAACGTCACCGATACCGAGATCGCCCCGCCTGAGCCGCTGTTCCTGCCGATCGCCGAGTTCGAGCTGGACCTGCTGGACAAACCCGCCCCACCCTTCAGCGCCGCCGAACTGATCGAGCAACAACGCCAACTGGATATCAGCAACAACTGGGTGCGCCCGGTGGTCATGAGCCAGGGCCATCCGCACCCCGAGCCCGGCCCGGCGCCGTCGCCTTACCCGCTGCACCTGCCGATCGCCGAACTGGAGCGCAAGCTGCTCGACCCGGCAGCCGAGCCGTTCGACGACGCCACCCTGGCCAAGCAGCAGCACGACCTGGACTTCGATATCCAGTGGGCCCGCCCGGTCGTCCTGAACAACGTACGCATCGCCGCCTAACGACAGACCCGCCAGCGCCCCATATCCAGGTGAAAGTGATTGTGATGGGCGGCGTTGTAGTCCGGCCCCAGCACCGTATTGAAACTCTCGCAGGCAGCATCCCGCGTTTCGCGCAAGAACCGCGCCTTCGGCCCGTCCCCGCTCCAGTCCTTTTGCAGTTCGATACGCTGGCCGTCCTTCAGGCGAAAGCCAGCGATATCCAGGGCATTGGCCGTGGCGTGCTGACTGAGACGACCCTCGGCGCGGTTGTAGACATTGCGACAGGCATAACTGCCGAGATGATCGACCTGCGCCACCGGCTGCCCGAACACCCGCTGCGCCGCCGGTTGCAGGCCATGGCGCTCGAACAGGGCAAAGGCCACCGCAACCGGGCAGGTGGCGAGAAAGCTGCTGCTCAGCCTCACTTCTGCGCCCTGGACGCGGACCACATTGGTCAGCGGGCAGTTGCCGCTGGTGGTATCTGCCTGCCGGCTGTAACGCAGGCCAGACGTCGCCAGGACCTCGGCACACAACTGCGGGTCGTCACGCAGACGACCGAGTTTCCACGACGTGAGGAAATTGGGTGGCTGACGCACATCCAGCGGCGCCCAGGGATTCCACTGATCCGGCAGACGCCAGCCCTGTCGCCAGCCGAACAGCGCCACGCCGGCCAGCACCGCTATCAGCACCAGTCCACCGTAGCGCATCGTCACCTCAGCGGCGGAACAGGTCGTTGAGCTGGGCGAAGGTCATGGCCTTGTCGCCATGGTCGAAGCGCCCTTCCCCGCGCATCCGTGTCGCCGCCTCGAAGAAGGCGCCATAGGCGACCCGGGCCAGGGACGAGCCGACACTGATGCGCTTCACGCCCAGCGCCTTGAGGTCTTCGAAACTCAAATCCACACCTGCCAGCCCCATCAGCACATTGACCGGCTTCGGCGCCACCGCCTTGACCACCCGCTGGATGTCTTCGGCAGTCCGCAAGCCGGGCGCGTAGAGCACATCGGCTCCCGCCTCGGCGAAGGCTTGCAGGCGGGCGATGGTGTCGTCCAGGTCATTGCGCCCGTGCAGCAGGTTTTCCGCACGGGCACAGAGCATGAAAGGGAAATCCAGGCTGCGGGCAGCCGCGACGGCAGCCTCGACCCGCTCCACCGCGCGGTGGAAGTTGTAGATCGGCTCGTCCTCGCGCCCGGTCGCATCCTCGATGGAGCCGCCCACCAGACCGATCTTCGCCGCCTGCAGGATGGTTTCGGCGCAACCGCTGGGCTCCTCGCTGTAGCCGTTCTCCAGGTCCGCCGCCACCGGCAGGGCCGTGGCATCGACGATGGACTGGGCATTGGCCAGGGTTTCGTCGCGACTCACCGCACCTTCCGCATCCGGCCGCCCGAGAGCGAAGGCCAGCCCGGCGCTGCTGGTGGCCAGGGCCTCGAAGCCAAGGCTGGCCAGCAGCTTGGCCGAACCGGCATCCCAGGGGTTGGGAATGACGAAGGTTCCGGGGCGTTCGTGCAGCGCCTTGAAGGCTTCGGCACGCAGGGTTTGCACATCCATGGTGGAACTCCCAGGCAGACGAGGGGAAATCAAAGCAGTCCGAGTTGTTCGACCTGCGGCCCCCGGTCGGGTTCATGCAAAGGCGCCAGCCCGGGCAGGCGTTCCATCAAGCCATGATGGAAACGCTGGGCCAAAGCCGCCGCCAGGCGGTTGTCAGCGGTATGCAGGAAAACATAAGGGCTGCGTCCTTCCTCGATCCAGGCCGCGACCTTGTCCAGCCACTGCACCAGGAACGGCTCGTTGGCCTCCAGCTCAGGGTGGCCGATAAAGCGCACCTGCGGTTGCTGGCTGAACGCCGTAGGCCGTGGTGGCACCCGCGGCTTTTTCGACTGGGCATGCAGCACGCTCGGATCGCGGGACGTGCAACTGAACAGCGCCCGCGGATCGAGGCAGATGCGCTCGATGCCGCGCTCGTTCAGCAGGCGGTTGAGCTGACGCTCCTCCTCGCCCTTGGCGAAGAAGGCGTCATTGCGCACCTCGACCGCCACCGGCACGCCAAGCTCGTCGATAAAGTGCATCAGCTCGCCCAGCCGCGCCGGGCCGAACATCGCCGGCAGTTGCAGCCAGTACGGCGAAACCCGCTCACCCAGCGGCTTGAGCAACTGCACGAAGGTCCGCGCCGCTTCGAGCTGGGCGTACAGATCGCCGCTATGGCTGATATCGCCGGGAAACTTGGCGGTAAAGCGGAAATGCGCGGGCATGACCTGGGCCCAGCGCTCAATGGTGGCCGGTGCCGGGCGGGCATAGAAGGTGGTATTGCCCTCGACCGCATTGAACACCTGGCAGTACAGGCCGAGGAAATCGGTGCTTTTCGCGTCGGAGGGATACAGGTAGTCGCGCCAGGCGTTTTCGCTCCAGGAGGGACAACCGAGGAAATAAGGCAGGGATGCTGAGCTCATTGGCTCAAATGTACAGATCCAGCCCCAGCACTTCCATCTCCCAATCCACGAAACCTGCGGTGGTCAGGTAGCTGGCCAGGGCGCCAGCGGTGCGCCGGTCACGGGCGCGGGGAAAGATCATGTCCTGCGGACGGGCCGGCAGGTTGGGCGTGGCGCGCTGGGCATTGCTGCTGGCAGGCTGCGCCTCGACCTCGCCAACGATATCGTCTTCCGATTCTTCAACGCGCACCGGCCCTTTGCGCTGGGGGCGCTTGAGCGGGTAACTCGATGAGGAAAAGCCGTCGATACGCATGGCAACAAAGACTCAGGGGTGATGATGGCAATTTAGCGGCACCTGAGATCCCTTGCAAATGCCCTACTGATAACTGGACCACATATACACATTTTGGTTTACGGCGAATGGCGATAACCGACCGAAGGTCATCATGCCTTCTTCGGCGTCGCCACCTTGTCGCGCAGGTAGACCGGCTGGGCCTGCTCGGCCGGCACGCTTTCGCCGCGGTCCCAGGCGAATTTCGCCAGGGTCAGCAGGTCCAGCGCGTGAGGCAGCATGTTCTCGTCCTGACCTTCGACCTTTACCGCCAGGCGCTCGCTATAACCCCAGCCTGTACCAGCACCGAACCATGAGCCAGCCGCGCCGTCGGGAAGCGCAACCTGCTCGGGCGGCAGTACCGCCTCGGCGCCCTGCAATTGCATCTCCCCTGCTACTTCTTGATAGCAGCCCCAATAGACTTCGTCCATGCGCGCATCGATGGCCGATGCCACCTGGGTAACACCGTGCTCACGCAGCGCGCGCTGGGCCAGCACCGCCAGGTTAGAGATCGGCAACACCGGGCGCTCCAGGGCAAAGGCCAGGCCCTGGACCACGCCGATGGCGATGCGCACACCGGTGAACGCGCCCGGACCGCGACCGAAGGCAATCGCCTCCACCGCCGACAGCGCCACGCCGGCCTCGGCCAGCAGGGTCTGGATCATCGGCAGGAGTTTTTGCGCGTGCAGGCGTGGAATCACCTCGTAGTGGCTCGTGATCTTGCCATCGTGCAGCAAGGCGACGGAGCAGGCTTCAGTGGCGGTATCCAGGGCCAGCAAGGTGGTCATCGGGGTGTTCCAGGCAAGAAAAAAAGAGCGGCAGTATAAACGACAACGGCCCGCAAGAGCGGGCCGTTGGCGATACAACAAAAGGGATCAGCTCAGGGCTGCCAGCACCTTGGCGGTGATGGATTCGACCGAACCGACACCCGGAATGTGGCTGACCTTCGGCTTGCCGTTGGTCGCTTCCAGCTTCTGGTAGAAGTCCACCAGCGGCTTGGTCTGCTCGTGATAGACCTTCAGGCGGCCGCGCACGGTTTCCTCGTTGTCGTCAGGGCGCTGGATCAGGTCCTCGCCGGTGACATCATCCTTGCCTTCAACCTTCGGCGGGTTGTAGACGATGTGGTAAACGCGGCCGGAGTCCAGGTGAACACGGCGACCGGCGATACGCTGGACGATTTCCTCGTCTTCGACAGCGATCTCGAGCACGGCATCCAGGGCAACGCCGGCGGCGACCATGGCTTCAGCTTGAGGGATGGTGCGCGGGAAACCGTCGAACAGGAAACCGTTGGCGCAGTCAGGCTGGGCGATACGGTCCTTGACCAGATTAATGATCAGGTCGTCGGAGACCAGCTTGCCAGCGTCCATCACGGCCTTGGCTTCCAGGCCCAGCGGAGTGCCGGCCTTCACTGCGGCACGCAACATGTCGCCGGTGGAGATCTGCGGAATACCGAATTTCTCGGTGATGAACTTTGCCTGAGTACCTTTACCGGCCCCGGGAGCTCCCAGCAGAATTACGCGCATCTTGTGCTCCTCATTTTTTATAAGCAAATCAATGGATTCGCGAGATTGGCGAATCGCAGGAAATCGGGCGATGACCATAAATCGGTCAAAAGGCTGCCCAAGATACACAGCGCATGGGGACCATACAAGCGGTCGAAAGTCGGAAAAACCTGCGACAGGACGCCACGGTGTATACAGGTTGCGACCAGCGCAACCCGCTCTTTACAGGGTCATTTCTTACAAACTGCGGGATGCATTCCGACATCCCGCAGACACTCATCCGAACGTCAGCCGGTGTTGCGCAACCCCGCCGCGATACCCGCCACGGTCACCAGCAGGGCTTGCTCCAACGGGCTGTCCAGAGCGGCTTCGCGCTCCCGGGAGCGGGCCAGCAGCTCGGCCTGGAGCAGGTGCAGCGGGTCCAGGTAGGTGTTGCGCAGGCGGATGAACTCCAGGGTCGCCGGGCTGTGCGCCAGTAGCACCGGTTGCCCGGTCAGGCCGAGCACCACCTGGCACGCCTGCGACAATAGGTCGCGCAATTGTTCACCCAAAGGTCGCAGTTCTGGTTGCACCAGACGTTCGTCGTAGGACGCGGCGATTTCCGCATCGGCCTTGGCCAGGACCATCTCCAGCATATCGATGCGGGTGCGGAAGAACGGCCACTCCTCGCGCATCTGCGCCAGCAGCGGACCTTGCCCGCGGGCCAGGGCATTGTTCAGGGCGGCTTCCCAGCCGAGCCAGGCCGGCAGCATCAGGCGGGTCTGGGTCCAGCCGAAGATCCACGGGATGGCGCGCAGGCTTTCGATACCCCCGGCGCGGCGCTTGGCCGGGCGGCTGCCCAACGGCAGGCGGCCCAGTTCCTGCTCTGGCGTGGACTGGCGGAAGTACTCGACGAAATCCGGGTTTTCCCGCACCACGCCGCGATAGGTCTGCACCCCGTCGGCGGCCAACTGGTCCATCACCTCGCGCCAGGCCGGTTGCGGCGGTGGCGGCGGCAGCAAGGTGGCTTCCAGCACGGCCGCCAGATACAGGTTGAGGTTCTGCTCGGCGATATCCGGCAGGCCGAACTTGAAGCGGATCATCTCGCCCTGTTCGGTAGCGCGGAAACGCCCGGCCACCGAGCCCGGCGGCTGCGACAGGATCGCCGCGTGGGCCGGCGCGCCGCCACGGCCGACGGTGCCACCGCGACCGTGGAACAGCAGCAGCTCGACTTCCTGCTCGCGGCAGATCTGCACCAGGGTTTCCTGGGCCCGATACTGGGCCCAGGCGGCGGCCGTGGTGCCAGCGTCCTTGGCCGAGTCGGAATAGCCGATCATCACTTCCTGCGGGCCGTGCAAGCCACTGCGATAACCCGGCAGCGACAGCAGGCGCTGCATCACCGGCCCGGCGTTATCCAGGTCGGCCAGGGTCTCGAACAGCGGCACCACGCGCATCGGCCGTTGCAGGCCGGCTTCCTTGAGCAGCAGCTGCACCGCCAGCACATCGGAGGCGGCGCCGGCCATGGAGATGACATAGGAACCCAGGGATGCCGCCGGAGCCGCGGCGATCTCGCGGCAGGTGGCAAGCACTTCGGCGGTATCGGCCTGGGGCTTGTAGTGCGGCGGCAACAGCGGGCGACGGCTGGCCAGTTCGCGCTGGAGGAAGTCGATGCGCGCTTCCTCGTTCCACTCGGTGTAGCTGCCCAGGCCGAGGTACTCGGTGATTTCGCTGAGCGCGGCGGCATGCCGCCCCGAGTCCTGGCGCACGTCGAGGCGCACCAGGAACAGGCCGAAGGTCACGGCGCGGCGCAGGGAGTCGAGTAGCGGCCCGTCGGCGATCACGCCCATGCCGCACTCATGCAAGGACTCGAAGCACAGGTGTAGCGGTTCGAAGAGTTCGCGGTTGTCCTGCAGCACCAGCGGACCCGGGGCTTGCGCCGTAGTCAGCGCCGACTGGGCCCAGGCCCGGGTTTCCCGCAGGCGCTCGCGCAGCGGCTTGAGTACGGCGCGGTAAGGTTCGGCGCAGTCGCCGACCTTGGCGCGCAGGGCCGGACTGGCCTCCTGCATCGACAGTTCGGCGGCGAGGGAGTGCACATCACGCAGGAACAGGTCGGCCGCCATCCAGCGTGCCAGCAACAGCACTTCGCGGGTGACGGCGGCGGTGACATTGGGGTTGCCGTCACGGTCACCGCCCATCCACGAGGCGAAACGTATCGGCGCCGCCTCCAGCGGCAGGTGCAGGCCCGTGGCCGCGTGCAGGGCCTGGTCGGCCTTGCGCATATGGCTGGGGATGGCGTGCCAGAGGGAATGCTCGATCACCGCGAAGCCCCACTTGGCCTCGTCCACCGGAGTTGGCCGGGTGCGACGGATTTCCTCGGTGTGCCAAGCCTCGGCGATCAGCCGTTGCAGGCGCTCGCGAACCTGCTCGCGCTCGGCGGGGGTCAGGTCGCGGTGGTCCTGGGCAGCCAGTTGCGCGGCGATGGCGTCGTATTTCTGGATCAGGGTGCGCCGCGCCACCTCGGTGGGGTGGGCGGTCAGCACCAGTTCGATATTCAGCTTGCCGAGCTGGCGGGCCAGGGCGTCGTCGCTGTGACCGGCAGCCTTGAGGCGGGCCAGCAGTTCGGGGAGCACCTGGGCCTCGAAGGGCTCGGGCTGGTCGGCGTCGCGACGGCGGATCAGCTGGTACTGCTCGGCGATATTGGCCAGGTTGAGGAACTGGTTGAAGGCCCGGGCTACCGGCAGCAGTTCGTCGTCGGCGAGGTCGGCGAGGGTCGAGCTGAGCTGTTCCTCACCGCCGCTGCGATCAGCCTTGGCGCTATGGCGGATCGCCTCGATCTTCTGCAGGAATGCCTCGCCGTGCTGTTCGCGCACGGTATTGCCCAACAGCTCGCCCAACAGATGAACATCTTCCCGCAAACGTGCATCGATATCGGTCATCAACCTTCTCCACCCTGGAAAAACTGCCTTTCTTGCAGAGTGCCCCACTACCGGTCGTGCTTTCAAGGCGCAGGCTCAAGCGAACTGGCTACGCTTTAACCAGTCCCAATGGTTTTACGGAGGGCATCATGAAGATTCGCGAACTTGCGCAGAGCTGGGAACAGAACGCCACAGGCCGCCTGAGCCCGACCGGTCATGTCCTGCACCTGGACGTGGAAGCCTCGGCGCGCCTGGCGGCGCTGGCCGAGATGTACCCGAAACGCACCCCGGAGGAACTGCTTGGCGAGCTGCTGGGCGCGGCGCTGGAAGAGCTGGAGGCGAGTTTCCCGTATATCCAGGGGCGGCAGGTGATCGCTACCGATGAGGAAGGGGATCCGCTGTATGAGGATGTCGGGCCGACGCCGCGGTTTCTGGCGCTTTCGCGGCGGCATCTGCATGCGTTGAGCAGTGGCAAGGATGGTTCGACCCACTGATATCACTGACACACTGGCCACCCTGTGGGAGCTGGCTTGCCAGCGATTTGGCCGGCATGAGCAATGAGGTTGCCCGATCTGGCCTCATCGCTGGCAAGCCAGCTCCCACAGGGGTCTCCAGCGGCCGCAAGACCGGTGAATACCGCTCCATCCCCGCAAAAGTTCCCGTCCTATCCCACTGACCAATCAGTCAGAAAAAGTCGCCCATCAAGCGGCACTTTTTGTGAACTTTTCAAAAATCGTTCGACTCCCACCCATTAGCCACTACGGCAAAAATACCTCCCGGCCCGCCCGGAGAGGCGTGTCGATGGACTGTTACGGATGTTCATCAGGAGTGTTCCAATGGAGTTGACCACCATGAAGACCCGCATCGAAAAATCCCCGTTCCAACTGCGCGGGATCAAGCTGGCCGCCCTGGCCCTGGGCAGCAGCCTGGTTCTGGCCGGTTGTGCTGGCAAGCCACCTACCGAGCAGTACGCCGTGACCCAGTCGGCGGTGAACTCGGCGGTCAGTGCCGGTGGCACCGAATACGCCGCCGTCGAGATGAAGGCCGCGCAGGACAAGTTCAAGCAAGCCGAAATCGCCATGCACGACAAGAAGTATGACGAAGCCAAGATCCTCGCCGAACAGGCCGAGTGGGATGCCCGCGTCGCCGAGCGCAAGGCGCAGGCCATGAAAGCCCAGAAAGCCGTGCAGGATGCCCGCCAGGGCGTCCAGGACGTACGTGAGGAAGGCATGCGTGCCGCTGACCCGATGCAGCCGCAGCAGTAAGCGCCGCCGCGCTCCGTGCATTCGAAATCGATCAAAGGACGAACACTATGCGTAACCACGTGATGATTCCCGCCCTCCTGGCCGTCAGCATGGGCCTGGTCGCCTGCGCCCACCAGCCGAACCCGAACCTGGAATCGGCCCGGACCAACTTCTCCGCCCTGCAAAGCGACCCGCAATCGAGCAAGGTCGCCGCCCTTGAAACCAAGGACGCCCAGGACTGGCTGAACAAGGCCGACAAGGCCTACATGGACAAGGAAGACGACAAGAAGGTCGACCAACTGGCCTACCTGACCAACCAGCGCGTCGAGGTGGCCAAGCAGACCATCGCCCTGCGCACTGCCGAAGCCGACCTGAAGAACGCCGCCGCACAACGCGCCCAGGCCCGCCTGGATGCCCGCGACGCGCAGATCAAGAAGCTTCAGGAAAGCCTCAACGCCAAGCAGACCGACCGCGGCACCCTGGTGACCTTCGGTGACGTGCTGTTCGACTTCAACAAGGCCGAGCTGAAAAGCAGCGCCTTCCCGAACATCACCAAGCTGGCGCAGTTCCTCCAGGAAAACCCTGACCGCAAGGTGATCGTCGAGGGCTACACCGACAGCGTCGGCAGCGCCAACTACAACCAGACCCTGTCCGAGCGCCGCGCCAACTCGGTGCGCATGGCGCTGGTACGTGCCGGCGTCGACCCGACCCGCATCGTCGCCCAGGGCTATGGCAAGGAGTATCCGGTCGCGGACAACACCAGCAACTCCGGTCGTGCGCAGAACCGTCGGGTGGAAGTGACCATTTCCAACGACAACCAGCCGGTGGCACCGCGTAGCAGCATGAGCAGCGCGCAGTAACCTGCAGGCTGTGACGAAAAATCCCGCCGGTTGGCGGGATTTTTTTTGCGCATGACGAGCGACGCGATTATTGAGCCGCCTGCGGCGTCTCCTGCCCCATACAGCGCACTGCCTGCTTCTTGCTGTCCACCAGCACGCCGGTCAGGCCCTTCTGCTGCATGTCGAACAGCACCAGCACGCCGTCGATGCACTGGGCCATCTGCGGTGCCGGGTTGATCGAGAGCTTGTAGTCCTCGCCCGGCACCGTCTTGAGCATGGTGAATTCCGACAGCAGCAGCGCATCCTCCGGTTTGGCGAAATGCAGGTAGCCGTAGTACCACAGGGCGCAGACCGTACCGACGATGCTGCAGACTCCGGTGATGATCAGGGGGATGGCGTTGCGTTCTTCACTCATTGCGACTTCTCGTCAGGATAATTGGGGACTTCGGCCAGACGCCGCAGGCCGTTGAAATGTTCGGGGTCATCGAGGAAGCGCAGCATGACCTGGCGCCAGGTCTTGTCGCCGAAGGTCTGCACATGCCCGCCCCGCACCAGTTGCAGCACCCGCGGCGGCGGCGCGGCCTGGTACAGGCGGATGCCGTTGTCCATGGGCACCAGGGCATCGTCGATGCTGTGGAAGAACAGCTTGGGCGGACTCTTCAGTTGGGCGATAGAGCGGATCGCACTGTCACCATCGGGCACCAGCCATGACAGCGGCACCTGCAACGGCCAGGTCAGCCACGAAGTACCCAGGGCATAACGCCCGACATCGCGATAACTGGCCGGCACCCCGTCGAACACCAGCGCCTTGAAGCGCGAAGCCTGCTCGGGATGTTGCGCCAGGTAGTGGATCGCCATGGCCCCGCCAAGGCTCTGCCCCAGCAGGACCTGCGGCTTGCCCTGCACCTCGGGCGCCTTGTCCAGCCAGTCGAACGCCGCGCCGATGTCCTGGTAAACCTCCGGCAACGTCGGCTTGCCCGCTGACAGCCCGTACCCGCGGTAATCGATCATCAGCACCTGGTAGCCCTGCTCCGGCAGCCAGTAACTGGCGCCCAGGTGCCAGGCCAGGTTGCCGCCGTTGCCGTGCAGGTGCAGCACCGTGCCCTTGACCTCCACGCCTTCCTTGGCCGGCAGCCACCAGCCATGCAGGCGGGTACCGTCAGCGGCGCTCAGGGTCACGTCGCGCCAGGCGATCTTCGCCTTCTCAGGGGTGAACGGCTGCCCGGGCTCGGGATAGAACAGCAACGAACTGCACCCGGACAACCCCAGCAGCAACAGGCACGGGAGCAGGATCCCGCGCCAGCGCTCAGAGAATGTTCGAGTAGTCGGCTTCAATCCGGTCCAGGCTCAGGTGATTGAGGAAGTTGGAGAAGCACATCCACGCCGACAGGGCATTGAGGTCGCGGAACTGCTCCGGCAGGTACTTGGGCGGCTCCACCAGCCCTTCGTCGACCAGCTGGCGCAGGGTGCGCATGTCTTCCAGGGTGGTCTTGCCGCAGAACAGCAAGGGAATCTGCTCCAGCTTGCCCTTTCTCACGGCCAACTGAATGTAGTTGTAAACCATGATGAAGCCCTTGAGGTAGGACAAGTCTTTGGTGAATGGCAGCCCGTTCGGCACCGAACCGCGGAACACCCGGCTGGCATTGCCATAGCTTTCCGCCATCTCGAAGCCCTGGTCGCGGAAGAACTGGTAGATCTGCAGGAAGTCGGCGCCCTCCTCGACCATATGGATGGCACGGGTGCGGTTGGTCAGCTTGCGCAGGCGGCTCGGGTAGGAAGCGAAGGCGATCACCTCCATGAGGATCGCCAGGCCTTCCTGGGTCACCGTCGACGAGGGCGGGCCCTTGGCGAGGAAGGTGCAGATCGGCTGGTTGAGGCCATTCAGCGTGGTGCCGACGTGCACCAGCCCTTCATGGACCTCCAGGGCCCGCACATCGCGGCTGTTGAACATTGCATCGGCGCGGATCTTGATGTAGTCGGCGCCCGCCGCGGCATCGGCGACGATACCGTCGGACTCGAACACGCGGATGGTGCCCTCGGCCTCGCCGAACACCTTGTTCAGGCGCCCCTGGAGAATCTCCACGGCCTCCTTGGCGGTCAGGCTCTTGGGCTCGTCCTTGAGGTCGCCGCGCCCGTCGATGTTGTTCAGGTAGTCGGAGAGCATCAGACCGAGGTCCGAGAGGGTCGGATCACCGGCATGGAAGGCGTCGGACGCCGCGCCGTAGAGCTCCTGGGAAATCAGTCCGAAATCATCGGTGCCACGCGCTTCGAGCATGCGCACCACCATGCGGTATTCCTTGCACATACGCCGCATGATCTGCCCGACCGGGTTGAACTGGCCGAGCTGGCGGGTGATATCGCGCTCGATATTCTGGAATTCCAGCTTCAGCGCGCCGGCATCGAAGGACAGCGGCCGGTTCTGGTAATACTCGCGGCTGATCGCCGGGGGTTCCTTGCCCTTGGCCTTGAGAAAGCCCTGGCGGATGCTGTCGTCCCACTTCACGGCGTCCAGTACGCGGATCGGCGTCTGCGCCTGGACGATACGGTCGGAAAGGGTGCGAATCGTCTGCTGGTACTCGTCCACGCTCATGCCTCGCTCTTCCTCTTGTGCTTACTTTCCGGCCCGCTGGAAACGCGCCACTTCGACGAACAGGTCGGAGTTGGCCGGATCGTCCAGGTAGGCCAGGACACGGGCGGGCGGGCTGTCGATCAACACCCCTTCGCCGTTCTCCTCGGGCACCTCGACGGTGCGGCCGCTGAGTTCCTTCTTGTCCAGGGCCTGGGTGATCTGCTCGACGTCGAGGTTGTAGACCACCAGTTCCTTGTTGTCGATCACTTCGAAACCGCCAATCAGGAAATTGCCGCCGAGTTTCTTCGGCACCCCCGCCGACAGGTACCAGCGGTTGCCATGCCGCGACACGGTGAACGCGTATTCCTGGCGTGGCTTGCCCTTGGCGGTAGCCACGGCCTTGTAGGCGTTGCCGCCGGAACGGCTGATCTGCAGGGTCAGCGGCTCGCCCCAGGCGTCCTTGCTCGACCAGTTGCCGAGCAGGGCCTTGGGCGCCGCCTGGTTGGCCGGAATCGGCTCGTTGAAGGTCACCAGGCAACCGTTCAACAGCAGGAAAGACAGGGCCAGCAGCACACGCCAGGCTTTCATCGACATCTCCTTGAGAGGCGCTTGCGACTCACTCCGCCGCCAGCACCAGGTGCAGGTAACGGACAAGAATAGCGAGCATCTGCCCTTCAGCCTGCGGTTTTGCGGCGTCGAGCAGGCCCTGATACTCCATCTGCTCGATGATTGCCGTCAATACAATGGCGTCCTGCTGCGGTTGGCGCGAGCCCACCACCTGCAACAACTGGCAGGCGCCGCGCAGGAGAATCTGCTCGTGGGACTTCACCAGCTCGGCCAGACGAGGGGACAACAGGGCCTCCTGGCGGAAGGCCTGTTCGGCCATGAGGAAGTCGCGGCGGTTGTGCAACTGGCGCTGGACGTACTCGCAGGTCATCTTCGCCACCTCGTCGGCCAGGCGGGCGCGGGAGGCCGGGCTGTCGTCGCCGTTGGCCATGAGCTGGCGCAGGACCACCTCGGTGCTCTCCCACAGCTTGGCCATGTAGGCGGCGCTGCGCTCGACGTACTGGGCGAAGGTGTCGCTGAGCAGGTCCTGGATATCGTCGAAGTAGTAAGTGGTGGCCGACAGCGGCACGCCGGCCTCGGCGGCCACGGCGCGGTGGCGCACGCCGCGCACGCCATCACGCACGACGATGCGCATGGCCGCGTCGAGGATCTGCTGGCGGCGCTGCTCGCTGCCCTGGCGGCTGGCCTTGCGGCCCTGGTACTGGACGCTTTCGGCGACGGCGGAGGCAACGCCGGCGGCGCCTTGCTGGGGCTGGGGGGGAGTCACGGGCGGTTACCTCGAAATCGGGATTTTCGGGCATGAAAAAGCCGCCAGGGGCGGCTGATTCATTGTGTCCTTCAGGGCCTCATCGCTGGCAAGCCAGCTCCCACAGGTACGGTGTGCACCGGTCCTTGTGGGAGCTGGCTTGCCAGCGATGGGGGCCTCAAGCCTGGTGAAGATCAGGCCTGTGGACGCATGTGCGGGAACAGGATCACATCACGGATCGACGGCGAGTTGGTCAGCAGCATGACCAGGCGGTCGATACCGATGCCTTCACCGGCCGTCGGCGGCATGCCGTATTCCAGGGCGCGGACGAAGTCGGCGTCGAAGTGCATGGCCTCGTCGTCACCGGCGTCCTTCTCGGCCACCTGGGCAAGGAAGCGCTCGGCCTGGTCTTCGGCGTCGTTGAGCTCGGAGTAGGCGTTGGCGATCTCGCGGCCACCGATGAACAGCTCGAAGCGGTCGGTGACGTTCGGGTTGGCATCGTTGCGACGGGCCAGCGGCGAGACTTCGAACGGGTACTCGGTGATGAAGTGCGGCTGCTCCAGCTTGCTCTCCACCAGCTCCTCGAAAATCATCACCTGCAGCTTGCCCAGGCCTTCGTGACCAAGAACCTTGGCACCGGCCTTTTTGGCGATGTCACGGGCCTTGTCGACGTCCAGCAGGTCAGCTTCGGTCAGCTCAGGGTTGTACTTGAGGATCGAGTCGAACACCGAAAGGCGCACGAACGGCTCGCCGAAGTGGAACACCTTGTCGCCGTACGGCACGTCGGTGCTGCCGAGGACCAACTGGGCCAGTTCGCGGAACAGTTCCTCGGTGAGGTCCATGTTGTCGGTGTAGTCGGCGTAGGCCTGGTAGAACTCCAACATGGTGAATTCAGGGTTGTGGCGGGTCGAGACGCCTTCGTTGCGGAAGTTGCGGTTGATCTCGAAGACCTTCTCGAAGCCACCGACCACCAGGCGCTTGAGGTACAGCTCCGGCGCGATACGCAGGAACATCGGCATGTCCAGGGCGTTGTGGTGGGTTTCGAACGGTTTGGCCGCAGCGCCGCCAGGAATGGTCTGCAGCATCGGGGTTTCGACTTCGAGGAAGTCGCGCTTGGCCAGGAAGCTGCGGATGTGCGAGATCACCAGGGAACGCACGCGGAAGGTCTCGCGGGTGTCTTCGTTGACGATCAGGTCGACGTAGCGCTGGCGGTAGCGCTGCTCGGTATCGGTCAGGCCGTGGTGCTTGTCCGGCAGCGGGCGCAGCGACTTGGTCAGCAGGCGCACGTTGGTCATCTCGACGTACAGGTCGCCCTTGCCGGAACGGGCCAGGGTGCCTTCGGCGGCGATGATGTCACCGAGGTCCCAGGTTTTCACCGCGGCCAGGGTTTCTTCCGGCAGGGTCTTGCGGTTGACGTAGACCTGGATGCGCCCGGTCATGTCCTGGATCACCATGAACGAGCCACGGTTGAGCATGATGCGACCGGCTACCTTGACCGGAATCGCGGCTGCTTCCAGCTCTTCCTTGGTCTTGTCGACATACTGCTTCTGCAGGTCGTTGCAGTAGCTGTCACGGCGGAAGTCGTTGGGGAAGGCCTGGCCCTTGGCGCGTTCTGCGGCAAGTTTTTCCTTGCGCAGGGCGATCAGGGCGTTTTCTTCCTGTTGCAGGTCTTGCGCTTCGGTCTTGAGGTCGCTCATGTCGTCATTCTTTCCATCAGGTATTCGTTGCCCGTTCCGGGCAGGGCACGCGAGCCCGGCGCCGGGCCGGGTCTCGCGGCAGTGGTGTGCGGCTTACAGCCCCTGCTTGAGGCTCGCTTCCAGGTACTGGTCGAGGTCGCCGTCCAGGACTTTCTGGCAGTCGCTGCGCTCGACGCCGGTGCGCAGGTCCTTGATCCGCGAATCATCCAGCACGTAGGAACGGATCTGGTGACCCCAGCCGATGTCCGACTTGCTGTCTTCCAGGGCCTGGGAGGCGGCATTGCGCTTTTGCATTTCCAGCTCGTACAACTTGGCCCGCAGCATTTTCATGGCGGTGTCCTTGTTGGCGTGCTGGGAACGTTCGTTCTGGCAAGCCACCACGGTGTTGGTCGGCACGTGGGTGATACGCACCGCCGAGTCGGTGGTGTTGACGTGCTGACCACCGGCGCCGGAGGAGCGGTAGGTGTCGATGCGCAGGTCGGACGGGTTGATCTCGATCTCGACCTTGTCGTCGATCTCCGGCGATACGAACACCGCGGAGAACGAGGTGTGGCGGCGGGCGCCGGAGTCGAACGGGCTCTTGCGCACCAGGCGGTGCACGCCGATCTCGGTGCGCAGCCAGCCGAAGGCGTACTCGCCCTTGATGTGCACGGTGGCGCCCTTGATGCCGGCGACTTCGCCTTCGGACAGTTCGATGATGGTCGCGTCGAAGCCGCGCTTGTCGGCCCAGCGCAGGTACATGCGCAGCAGGATGTTGGCCCAGTCCTGCGCTTCGGTACCGCCGGAACCGGCCTGGATGTCCAGGTAGGCGTTGTTCGGGTCCATCTCGCCGCTGAACATGCGGCGGAATTCGAGCTTGGCCAGGTGTTCCTCGAGGTTCTGCAACTCGGCGACGACGTCATCGACGGCGCCCTCGTCGTCTTCCTCGACGGCCATGTCGAGCAGGTCCTTGCAGTCGGCCAGACCGCCGGACAGCTTGTCCAGGGTCTCGACGACCTGCGCCAGCATGGCGCGCTCGCGGCCCAGGGCCTGGGCGTACTCGGGTTTGTTCCAGACGTTCGGGTCTTCGAGTTCGCGGTTTACTTCGGTCAGACGATCATGCTTGTGATCGTAGTCAAAGATACCCCCGAATGGACTCGGAACGCTCGGTGAGGTCCTTGATGGTATTCAGGATCGGGTTGATTTCCATGGGCGGGCTGCTCTCGTGCGTAATTCGGTGAAAAGCCGGAGAGTATAGCGCAGGGGGGGTGGCGGGGGACAAGCTGGAAGCTACGGGCGGCAGGCTGATTTACAGGGGAAGATCTGAAAATGGCTGTGTTTCTGCCGGCCCTATCGCTGGCAAGCCAGCTCCCACAGGTTCGGCGGTGCACGCGATCCCTGGACTGCCCCCGAAAAGTTGGACAGCTTTAGCCAGCGGCCTGAGCCCTGTAATCGACGGGGCTTAGGCCATTTAGCCTCAGCTTGATGCGGTCATGGTTGTAGTAGCGGATGTACTCATCTAGGCCGGTGATCAGCTCTTCGACGCTCTCAAACCGTTTCAAGTAGAAAAACTCCGACTTGAGCGTGCCGAAGAAGCTTTCCATAGCGGCGTTATCCAGGCAATTCCCTTTGCGCGACATGCTCTGCTTTACGCCGCGCTGCTCAAGCTTTTCTCGGTATTGGCGCTGCTGATAATGCCACCCCTGATCAGAGTGAATGACCAGCTTCGGCTCCTTTCCCAAGCTACTCAGGGCTTTTTCCAGCATGTTCCCCACCAGCTCATAGCTGGGCCGGCGAGCGATCTCGTAGGCCACGATCTCACTGTTGTACAGGTCCATCACTGGTGAGAGGTAGAGCTTTTGCTGAGCCACTTTAAACTCGGTTACGTCAGTTACCCACTTCTGATTGGGCCGCTGGGCGATGAAGTTCCGCTCCAGCAGATTCTCGGCAATCCTGCCTACCTCTCCTCGATAGGACCGATATTTTTTAGGCCGCACTACCGCCTGCAAACCTTGGTCTGCCATCAGTCGCTCCACAACCTTCTTGTTCACCAGGACGCCTTGATTCTTGATCGCCAGCGTCACGCGCCGATACCCATAGAGCCCTTTTTCCTTGTGATAGACCTGACTCACTAGTTCTTTCAGATGGGCGTGTTTATCCGGCCTTTGAAGGCTTTTGAGCTGGTAATAGAAGGTGCTGTTCGACAACTCAACCAAGTCCAGCAACGCTGACAGCGGGAACCGGGTTCGGAGTCTGGAAACGATCAGCGTTTTTTCTCTTGCCTTCGCTCCTTCTCCTCTCTCAAAGCCTTCAGCTCCTTTAGGACAGCGTTCTCCATGCGCAGATACTCGAGTTCCGCCATGAGCTGATCTCGTGGCTTCAGCGCGTCGTCGGTATCAGTGGGTTTGAGTGGCTTAATCTTCTTGGACACGTCGGTAGGCTTTTTTCGTTGAGAGGCAGAGGAGGCAAGGTTGCCACTGTAGTACTGGTCCTCCCAAATGCCTATCCGAGAGGACTGGCCCAAGCCAAAATGCGCTGCCGTTTGACGCAGGGAAAGCCGGTGCTCGCGCATGTGCTGCACAACTCTGCGCTTGAAGTCGATGTGGTAGCGCTGACTATGAGGTATGGAACTGATAGTGGAGCGAGCTTTGTAGCTGGCCACCCAGCGCCTCAGCAGGCTGAAATCGATGTTGAAATGCTGGGCTACCTTTCGAAAACCATCACTGCCCTCTAGATAGGCAGTGATGGCTGCCAGCTTGAACTGTTCGGTGTACTTCATAACTCCCCCAAGGGTTGGATTAGTCTCCAATTTCTTGGGGGCAGTCCACCCTGTGGGAGCTGGCTTGCCAGCGATGAGGCCCTCAGGCCATGGCGACGCGGTTGCGGCCGGCATTCTTGGCCTGGTACAGGGCATTGTCCGCCGCCGAGATCAGTTGCCGGCAGTGGCTGCCGATCGCCGGGGTCTGGGTGGCCAGGCCGATACTGACGCTGAGCACCGAGTCCGGGCCGGGCATGATATGGGCGATACGCGCCGCTGCCACGGTCTGACGCAGCTTCTCGGCCAGCAACCGCGCCCCACCCGGCGAGGTGTTGGGCAGCACCAGGGCGAATTCCTCGCCGCCATAACGCGCCGGCAGGTCGCTCGGCCGTGCGCAGCACGAGCGGATCGCCTCGGCCACCTGGCGCAGCGCTTCGTCCCCGGCCAGGTGGCCGAAGGTGTCGTTGAACGACTTGAAGTAGTCCACGTCCACCATCAGCAGCGACAACTGCGACTGCTCGCGCATTGCCCGGCGCCACTCCAGCTCCAGGTATTCGTCGAAGTGCCGGCGGTTGGACAGCCCGGTCAGGCCGTCGGAGTTCATCAGGCGTTGCAGCACCAGGTTGGTGTCGAGCAACTGCTGCTGGCTGACCCGCAACGCTCGATAAGCCTCGTCGCGCTGCAACAGGGTCAGGTAGGAGCGCGAGTGATAGCGGATGCGCGCCACCAGCTCGATGTTGTCCGGCAGCTTGACCAGGTAGTCGTTGGCCCCGGCGGCAAAGGCCGCGCTCTTGACCAGCGGATCTTCCTTGGTCGACAGGACGATGATCGGGATGTCCTGGGTCGCCGGGTTGGCGCGGTATTCGCGGACCAGGGTCAGGCCGTCGAGGCCCGGCATGATCAGGTCCTGGAGGATCACCGTCGGCTTGATGCGCATGGCCTGGGCCACCGCCTCGTGCGGGTCGGCACAGAAGTGGAAGTCGATGTTGTCTTCGTGGGCCAGGCCCCGGCGCACGGCTTCGCCGATCATCGCCTGGTCGTCGACCAGCAGGACCATCGCCGAGTTCTCGTCAGAGGTTGAAAAGCCGTCGATCGGTAGATCATTCATGCGCTGTCACCTGGGCACTGCCGGCGCCGCCGGCGTGACTGAATACATATCGTCATTTCGGAAAAATTTCCATTAGTCGTGGGGCTATCCGCTCCAGCGCACGCACTTCCACGGCCGCGTCTATGGCGACGGCCGCCTTGGGCATGCCGTACACCGCACTGCTCTGCTGGTCCTGGGCGATGGTCAGGAAACCCTGCTCGCGCATGAGCTTGAGCCCCTGCGCGCCATCGCGGCCCATACCGGTGAGCAGCACGCCCACCGCATCGCCACGCCAGAACCGCGCCACACTTTCGAAAAACACGTCGATCGAGGGGCGGTAGATTTCGTTCACCGGCTCCGCCGTATACGCCAGGGTGCAATCCTTGAGCAGACGGATGTGGTGATTGGTCCCGGCCAGCAGTACCTGTCCGGGTTGTGGCGGCTCACCCTCGCGGGCCAGGCGCACGTTCTGTCCTGAAGTACTGCTGAGCCATTCGGCCATGCCGGCGGCGAATACCTGGTCGACGTGCTGGACCAGCACGATCGATGCCGGAAACGCCTTGGGCAGGCCCTTGAGCAGCACTTCCAGCGCCGCCGGCCCGCCTGCGGACGAACCAATGGCGACCAGGCCCTGGCGCTGTGCCGCCTGGCGCAACGGCGTCGACAGCGTGCGCACGCTGCTGGGGCGCTGCTGGCCGATCAGCCAGGAAATATTGAGGATCTTGCGCAACAAGGGGGCGGCGGCTTCCTTCGGATCGCCACCACCCAGCACCGGGGTATCGACCACATCGAGGGCGCCATGGCCCATGGCCTCGAACACCCGGTGCACGTTCTGCCGGCGATCGACGGTCACGATGACGATGGCACACGGCGACTCGGCCATGATCCGCCGGGTCGCCTCGACCCCGTCCATCTGCGGCATGATCAGGTCCATCAGCAGCAGGTCCGGGGTGTGCTCGGCGCAGCGCTGCACCGCCTCCAGGCCATTGCTAGCGACCCAGATGACCTCGTGGGCCGGCTCGAAGGCCAGCGCACGGCGCAAGGCTTCCACGGCTAGCGGCATATCGTTGACGATGGCGATCTTCATCCCTGGGCTCCCCCGATCAGCTCGACTACGGCATCCAGCAAGGCGTCGTCATGGAAACTCGCCTTGGCCAGATAATAGTCAGCGCCGGCGTCGAGCCCTCGCCGTCGGTCTTCTTCCCGGTCCTTGTACGACACCACCATCACCGGCAGGGATTGCAGGCGGCTGTCGCGGCGCACCAGGGTCACCAGTTCGATACCGTCCATGCGCGGCATGTCGATATCGGTGATCAGCAGGTCGAAATCCTCGCTGCGCAGGGCATTCCAGCCGTCCATGCCGTCTACCGCCACGGCCACTTCGTAGCCGCGGTTGCTCAGCAGCTTGCGCTGCAGCTCGCGCACGGTCAGCGAGTCATCCACCACCAGCACGCGCTTGCGCGCGATCTCACGGGCCGCGCCACGGCGCTCGATGCGCTCCAGGCGGCCGGTGCTGAGGAGTTTTTCCACCGAGCGCAGCAGGTCCTCGACATCGACGATCAACACCACCGAGCCGTCGTCCAGCAGCGCCCCGGCGGAAATGTCCTGGATCTTGCCCAGGCGCGGGTCCAGCGGCATCACCACCAGCACCCGCTCGCCGATCAGGCGGTCGATGGCTACGCCGTAGAGCGTTTCGCGCTCGCGGATCACCACCACCTTGATGCTCTGCTCGCCGTTCTGGCTGACCGGCCGGTTGAGCAACTGGCTGGCCGAGACCAGGCCGATATGCCGGCCCTCGTGCCAGAACTGCTGGCGCCCCTCGATCTGCACGATGGCCTCGGCCGGCAGCTCCAGGGTGCGTTCGATATGGGCCAGGGGGAAGGCATAGGCTTCGCCGCTGACTTCCACCACCAGGCTGCGCACCACCGAAAGGGTCAGCGGCACTTCCAGATGGAAACGGCTGCCGCTGCCATCGCTCTGGGTCATCTCGACCTGGCCGCGCAACTGGCGAACCATATGCTGCACCGCATCCAGGCCAACACCACGCCCGGACACCTCGGTGACCTTGTCGCGCAAGCTGAAGCCCGGCAGGAACAGGAAGGTCAGCAGTTCCGCCTCGCTCATCTGCGCCACGGTCTCGGCCGGCGACAGATGACGTTCGACGATGCTCCGGCGCAGGCGCTCCAGGTCCACACCGCCGCCGTCATCGCTCAATTCCAGGATCAGCAAGCCGGCCTGATGGGACGCCCGCAGGCGAATGGTACCCTCCATCGGCTTGCCCGCCGCCAGGCGCTGTTCGGGCATCTCGATGCCATGGTCGACGGCATTGCGCAGCAAATGGGTCAGCGGCGCTTCGAGTTTTTCCAGCACATCGCGGTCAACCTGGGTCTTCTCGCCCTCGATCTCCAGGCGCACCTGCTTGCCGAGGGAACGGCCCAGGTCACGGACCATGCGGCTCTGCCCGGTCAGCACATCGGCGAACGGGCGCATGCGACAGGCCAGGGCCATGTCGTAGAGGTTCTGCGCGCGCTGCCCGGCCTGCCAGCCCAGTTCGTCGAGATCGACCACCTGCTGCTGGAGCATCTGCTGCGCTTCACCGAGCAGTTGCTGGGTCAGGGCCAGGGCCTCGCGGACGTCATCGCCCTGCTCGCCGGCGTCGAGCTGCGCCTTGAGCCCGTCGAGGGCGCGCAGGCCCTGGCCCTGTACGCGCTTGAG
Organism: Pseudomonas sp. P2S-1; assembly: GCF_057197725.1. Classification (NCBI taxonomy): domain Bacteria; kingdom Pseudomonadati; phylum Pseudomonadota; class Gammaproteobacteria; order Pseudomonadales; family Pseudomonadaceae; genus Pseudomonas; species Pseudomonas sp. P2S-1. Next base: position 5,928,606 of record NZ_CM170068.1, on the reverse strand, counting down.
GCGTTGCAGGGTGGCGAGGAACGGCTTGAAGCGCTGGGTTTCCACCAGGGCCTTGCTGGACAGGTCGAGGAGGCTGTTGAGGCGCTCGGCGGTGACCCGCAGGACGCGCTCGCCGCCCTCGGTCGTCTTGTTCTTGCGGGCGGGGCGCGGTTCCGGCTCGGGTTCGGCTTCCGTCTCCTCAAGGACAAGCGGCGCGGCTGCGACGGGCGCGGGCTCGACCACAGGCGGCACGACGGGCGCGGGAGCCGGCGCAGCACCCGGCTGCAACAGATTGGCCACCTGCACCAGGTACGCCTGCACCGCCGCGTCCACCGTGGCATCCCCCGGCGTGGCGATGCGCATCAGCAGGTCGGTACCCTGCAGCAGCGCATCGATATGTTCCGGACGCAAACGCAGGCGTCCTTCCTGGGCTTCCACCAGGCAGTCTTCCATGACATGGGCAACGCTGACCCCGGCATCGATGCCGACGATCCGTGCCGCGCCCTTGAGCGAGTGCGCGGCGCGCATGCAGGCCTCGAGCTGGTCGGCCTGGGTCGGATTGCGCTCCAGCGCCAGCAACCCGGCGCTGAGCACCTGGGTCTGGGCTTCGGCTTCGAGGCTGAACAGCTCCAGCAACGAGGCGTCGCGCATTTGCTCTGGGGTCATGAAAGGCTCCGTTCGACAGCGGACAACACCTGGTCTTCGTCCAGAATTCGCACGCTTCGCCCGCGCCATTGCAGGACCTGGCGGGTGAAGCGGTTTTCATTGCCGGCCTCGCCCTGCAGGCGCAGGTCGAGGGCGTGGATGCCGTCCACCTCGTCCACCGGCAGCACCACCGCACCGCCCTTGGCGGCGAGGATCAGCATGCGTGGCATGACCCGGGCCGAACTGGCTGGCGCCTCGGTCAACTCCAGGCCGAGCAGGTCGCTCAAGGACAGGCACGGCACCAGCGCGCCACGCACATTGGCCACGCCCTGCAGCATCCGGGAGCGCTGGTGCGGCAGCGAATGCACCGGCTGCACCGGCGCCACTTCGGCCAGGCAGCGGGTGGCCAGGGCCAGCCACTCCTCGCCAAGGCGGAACAGCAGCAACGACGGCCCCTGCACCACCTGCTCCTCGACGGCCTCGCGGACATGGGCGTCCTGGGCCAGGGCATAGCGATCCAGCAGGCGCGTGGCCGCTGCGGCATAGACCGCGCAGTTGCGGCAATGCACGTGTTCTTCGAGCAACGGGCAGCTCTTGTCACCGTGCACGCCGATGCGGTTCCAGCAATCGTCGATACGCTCGACATCGCCGGTCAGCACATTGATTTCATCGATCATCGGTCAGCCTCCCGCTCGCGTCGCGCAGCCCGCTCCTGCAAGCGCCGGGCGCCGGCCGTGTCGCCCTGGGAAGCCAGCAGCACCGCCAGGTGAACCAGGGCCTCGGGATGTTGCGGTTCCAAATAGAGCGCCTTGCGGTACTGGCTGATGGCGTCAGCGCTGTCACCGGCGGTATCGCTGAGCAAGCCGAGCCAGTAGAACACCTGGGCCGACGGCTCGAATTGCTGGAGGTAACGCTGGCAGGCGGCGCGGGCTTGCTCGCTGTGGCCGCCGTTGGCCAGCACGGCGATCTGCGCCAGCAACTCGCCGGCCTGCTCGTTGCGGCCGTGCTGCGGGATACGTGGCACCGGCGGCGCGATGCTGCGCCGCGTCGGCGCCGCAGGAGCCGGCGGGCGCACGACCGGGGCCAGCGGCGCAGCCACGGCCACAGCCTTGGGCAGCGCCGGTTTCGCTTCCGGCGCCTGGCGCACATAGGCGAACGACTGCGGGATGCCCAATGGCCGCATGCCCATGCGCGCCAGCAGGCTGCCCTCGGCCGGGCCGATGAACAGCACGCCATCGGCATGGGTCAGGTTCTTCAGGACCTCGAACACCCGTTGCTGGGTCGCCAGGTCGAAATAGATCAGCAGGTTGCGGCAGAACACGAAGTCGTAGCTGCCCTGGCGGCTCGACAGGGTCGGATCGAGCACATTACCCACCTCGAACTGCACCTGGCGCTGCACCCGCCCGTCGAGCAACTGGCCCTCCTCGCTTTCGCTGAAATGCCGCTCGCGAAACGCCTGCTCCGGACCACGGAACGAATTGCGCCCGTACAGCGCGCGCTGGGCGCGGCCGATGGAGTTGGGGCTGATATCCATGGCATCGACCTTGAACGCCTGGGGCAACAGCCCGGCATCGAGCAAGGCCATGGCAATGGAATAGGGCTCCTCGCCGGTGGAACAGGGCAGGCTGAGGATCCGCAGCGGCCGCGTGCCGCCCAGTTCGGCCTGGCGCTTGCGGGCCAGGTCCACCAGCGCGGTGAACGATTCCGGATAACGGAAGAACCAGGTCTCGGGAACGATCACCGCTTCGATCAGCGCCTGCTGTTCGGCATGGGACTGCTGCAAGCGCACCCAGTAATCGTCGAGGTCATTGGCCGACAGCGCCGCACTGCGCTGGGCCAGGGCGCGCTCGACCATCTGCTCGCCGACCGAGGCGACGTCCAGGCCGATGCGTTCCTGCAGGAAGCGGAAGAACCGCCGTTCAATGGTCATGCCAGCACCCCGTCAAGCGGGAACAGCAAGGCACGCACCTCGTCGTTGAGCAGGTCCTGCACGCCGATCCACTGCAACAGGCCCTCGGCATCCTCGCGCACCGGGCCGAGGTACGGCGCGTCGCGATTATCGACGCCATAGGGGCGGAACTCAGCCGGGTCGCAGCGCAGCGTATTGCTCGCCTGCTCAAGGATCAGGCCGAGCAGCAGGTCAGGACGCCGCGGATCGAAACGGTAATGCACCAGCACCAGCCGCGTGCTGGTGCGCTGCGGTGCCGGAGCACCGAAGCTCAGGGCGCTGACATCGATCACCGGCACCAGCGCACCGCGATGGGCCAGCACTCCGGCAACGTAGTCGGGCGTGCGCGCCAGCGGCTTGAGCGGCAGGCGCGGCAGCACCTCGGCGATCTCCCGGGTATCCAGGGCGAAGCGCTCGCCGCCGACGCGGAACACCAGGAACAGACGTCCCTGGCAGCCCGCGTCCTGGCTGCGGCGAGGCGTGGAGTCGGTCATCGCCACGTCAGACTTTGAACCGCGACACACCGCCGCGCAGACCGACCGCCACCTGGCTCAGTTCGTCGATGGCGAAACTGGCCTGGCGCAGCGATTCCACGGTCTGGCTGCTGGCATCGCTGAGCTGGGTCAGGGCGTGGTTGATCTGCTCGGCACCGGTGGCCTGGGCCTGCATGCCGTCGTTGACCATCAGCACCCGCGGCGCCAGGGCCTGGACCTGATGGATGATCTGGCTCAGTTGCTCGCCGACCTGCTGCACCTCGAACATGCCGCGGCGCACTTCCTCGGAGAACTTGTCCATGCCCATCACCCCGGCGGACACCGCCGACTGGATCTCGCGGACCATCTGCTCGATATCGTAGGTGGCCACGGCGGTCTGGTCGGCGAGGCGGCGCACTTCGGTGGCGACCACGGCGAAACCGCGGCCGTACTCGCCGGCCTTTTCGGCCTCGATGGCGGCGTTGAGGGACAACAGGTTGGTCTGGTCGGCGACCTTGACGATGGTCACCACCACCTGGTTGATGTTGCCGGCCTTCTCGTTGAGGATCGCCAGCTTGTTGTTGACCAGGTCGGCCGCGCCCATCACCTGGTGCATGGTTTCTTCCATGCGCGCCAGGCCTTGCTGGCCGGAGCCGGCGAGCACCGAGGCCTGGTCGGCGGCGGTGGTCACTTCGGTCATGGTGCGCACCAGGTCGCGGGAAGTCGCGGCGATTTCCCGCGAGGTGGCGCCAATCTCGGTGGTGGTGGCGGCGGTCTCGGTAGCGGTGGCCTGCTGCTGCTTGGAGGTGGCGGCGATCTCGGTCACCGAGGTGGTCACCTGCACCGAGGAACGCTGGGCCTGGGAGACCAGCCCGGTGAGTTCACTGACCATCTCGTTGAAACCGGTTTCCACAGCGCCGAACTCGTCGTTGCGCTCCAGGTTCATGCGCACGCTGAGGTCGCCGCCGCGCAGGGTTTCCAGGGCGCGGACGATGCGTTGCATGGGCTCGGTGATGACCCGCATCAGCAGCAGGCCGCAGACACCGGCGGCAATCACCGCCAGCAACAGGGAAATCGCCATGCTCAGCTTGGCGGTGTTCACCGCGCTGACGATGTTGTCGGTGGCCTCGTCAGCGTAGCGACGGTTCCAGTCGATCAGGCTGTTGACGGACTTGCGCCCTTCGGCCCAACTCGGCGCGAGGTTTTCCAGGACCAGGCGTTGGGCTTCGGCATAGTCCTTCTTGCCGTAGGCGTTGAGCACGGCGGCCAGGTACTGATGGTATTCGGTGACCATGCCCTCGAACTGGGCGAAGTTGGTGGCGTCCTGCGAGTCGTTCATGGTCTTGCGGTAGTTGGCCATCTGCTGCTGCAGACGGTCGTCATAGCTCTTGTACAGGGCCATGTCGGCATCGGTCAGGTCGCGATGATTGCTCATGCCGACCAGTTGCTGGGTGAGGATGAAACTGTCGACCCAGGCACTGCGGATCATCGAGCTGTAGTAGACCCCGGGCATGCTGTCGGCACGCACCGCCTGCTCGCTGTCCTCGATGGCGATCAAGCGCGAATAGGCGGCGACCACCATCAGCAACATGATGGCGATGATCACGGCGAAACTTGCCAGGATCCGTTGGCGCAGTGTCCAGTTCTTCACAATCAGCCCTCGAGCGTTGTACGCGGCAGGAAAAATGGGCTGATTATAGCCTAGGGCCTACGTACCTATGGGGCTGATCCTACAGGGTTGATTGGGCAAATAGACGACAACCAATGGCCATTTGCCCATTTTATTGACTCAGGTCGCACGAACCTGACGTTCCAGCTCCACCTTGAGCGCCGGATCGAGGCGCAACTGCTTTGCCAGTTCATCGAGATAGGCGCGCTCCATGAAGTGTTCCTCGTCCACCAGCATCACGCTGGCCAGGTACATTTCCGCAGCCATTTCCGGGGTGGAGGCGGCACGGGCGACTTCGGCAGGGTCCAGCGGCTTGTTGAGTTCGGCGTGCAGCCAGTGCTGCAGGTCGCGGTCGTTGCCGGAGAGCCTGACGAACTCGCCCTCGATCAGCTCGCGCTCGCGCTCATCGACATGGCCATCGGCGCGGGCGGCAGCGACCAGGGCCTTGAGGATCGCCTGGCTGTGCTGCTCGACCTGGGCCGGCGGCAGGCGGTCGAGGGTCTGCGGCTCGCCTTGCGGGGCGGACGCCTGCTTGGCCTGCCAGTTGCCATAGGCCTTGTAGGCCAGCACGCCAAGCGCTGCCAGGCCGCCGTAGGTCAGGGCCTTGCCGCCATACTTGCGGGCTTTCTTGCTGCCCATCAGCAAGCCCAACGCGCCGGCGGCAGCGGCGCCACCGCCAGCACCGGACAGCAGGCTGCCGAGCCCGCCGCCGCTTTTCTGCGTACCTGACGCGCTGCCGGTCTGCTTCTGCAGCAGTTCCTGACCGGACTTGAACAGTTGATCGAGCAAACCACGGGTATTCATTGCAGCGCTCCTTGGAGGATCGATGTAGGAAAAATCCACTACTGGATAAGAGACGCATGCTACTCGCGGGTTTCAGCAGGGCTCGGTGAAAATCTATTTCCGATGATGACAAGGATCAACTTTTCACGCTCGAAAGTTTGATATTCGCGCTCGCTCAATTGCACACAAGCAAAAACCAAAACAATGAAACTGCTCACACTTTAGAACTTGCCCACTGCATAAAAACGACTACTACAGCTTGGTTACAGCATTTCGCTTTAAATAGGCAACGCACTTATAGCGAATCCTGATAAGCACACTTTTGTATTAATCAAGACGCTCGACTATGGTCTCAGCTGTCTCGAAATAGTGTTCTTTGAAAGGAGTCGAAGATGAAGACAACCCTCGGGAGTTGCGTCGCCGGACTGGCCTTCCTGGTGCTGGCCGGTTGCACCAGCATCGACGCCCGCACCACCGAATATGTCGGCGCCCCCCACGCCGCGCCCACTTCCGCCGCTCAGGTCCAGGTCCTGCGCACGGAGCCGACCCGCCCTCACGTGCGCCTTGGCGAGGTCATCGTCGACGCCAGTATCGAACCGCCACCGCCCATTGCCGACGTCGAGCAGAAGTTGCGCGAGCAGGCCGCCAGTATTGGCGGGGATGCTGCCGTGGTGGTCTATGACCGGATTCAACCGGTCGCCACCTATGTCGAAGGACCGTTGTGGAACCGCGATATTCGTAATGTCGACGGGCGCAAACTCAAGGCAGTGGTCATCAAGTACCAATAAGAAGTACCAATAGGCCCGCTCAGGTTAATGACAGCGCGCGAAGTGCATTCGCCGATGATTTGAAACTGCAAGGAACAGCGTATGGGGATTCGTCGATCTTTCCTGGCCCTGCCCATGGCGCTAGGCATCGCCTGCCCAGCCCTGGCCGATAACGCCCGCGACTGGCAGAACACGCCGATCGACCTGAACATGGTCTTCGGCTACTACAACCGGGTCGACACCAACACCCCGATCGATACCACCCTGCCCATCGACGGCCTGTCGCTGAATGCCGATGTGTACCTGTTCCGCTATGCCCGCAGCTTCGCCATCGACGGGCGCAACAGTGCGATCCAGCTGATCCAGCCGTATGCCGACGTTTCCGCATCCTTCGATGACGCACGCTTCTTCGACGGCACCAAGCACAACGGCGGCATGGGCGACACCCAGGTGGTCTTCGCCCACAACTTCTTCGGCGGCCCGGCCCTGACCGCCGAGGAATTCGCCACATGGACCCCGGAAACCTTCATGAGCGGCGCCCTGTGGGTGACCCTGCCCAACGGCGACTACGACAAGGACCGGGTGATCAATATCGGCGCCAACCGTTGGGTGGTGAAACCGGAGATCGCCTTCGGCCACCCCATCGGCCCGACCTGGCTGGAGATCAACGGCTACGTCTCGCTATACGGCGACAACGACGATTACCTCGGCGACAGCAAGCTGGAACAGAAGCCGCTGTACGCCCTCGAAGGGCACTACAGCTACAGCGTCAACCGGGCGCTGTGGGTGTCCTTCGATGCCACCTACAGCACCGGTGGCGAAACCCGGGTAGACGGTGTGGACCAGGACAACAAGCAATCCAACACCCTGCTCGGCGCCAGCCTCGGCTTCATGCTTTCGCCGCAGTTCGGCGGGCTGGTGGCCTACACCGACACCGTCTCGGAGCGCACCGGCTCGCCGGATGTGAACACCTGGACCCTGCGCCTGCAATACGTCTGGTAAGGAGGTACGCCGATGAAGCTGCGTCATGCTGCCTTGAGCCTGCTGATCCTGTCCGGCCTTGCCCAGGCGGCGGACGAGCGCGACCCGGCGGCCCTCGCGGCCCTGTCCGCCATGGGCAGCTATTTGCAAGGCTTGCCCAGCTTCAGCCTGAGCACCCGCAGCGAAACCGACCAGCAACTGGAGAGCGGCCAGACCGTCGCCTTCCAGCACCACACCCAAGTCCTGGCGGTGCGCCCGGACAAGCTCTACGTCAACGTCGACCGGGGCGGCAGCAGCCGGCGCTTCTTCTATGACGGCAAGGACTTCGTGCTCTACGACCAGCACCTGAACTACTACACCCGGGAAGCGGCGCCGGACAGCATCGGCAAGCTGCTCGACCTGCTCGGCGAGCGTTACGGTATCGAACTGCCGCTGGCCGACCTGTTCCGCTGGAGTGCCGCGACGGCCGACGAAGTCGGCATCAGCGCGGCCTACAGCATCGGCAAGGAACATCTCGATGGGCAGAGCTGCGTGCATTACGCCTATCGCCAGCCACAGATCGACTGGCAACTCTGGGTGCGCGAAGGCGCCCAGCCGCTGCCCTGCCGCCTGGTGATCACCCGGCGTGACGATGCCGAGCGGCCACGGCACAGCGTCAGCTTCGCCTGGGACCTGACGTCGCCGATCAAGGCCGACGCCTTCACCTTCGTGCCACCGGCCAAGGCCCTGCCGGTGCCGCTGGTGCAACTGGATGCGGGGGAACGGCCATGAAGCGGACGCGCTCGATCTTCAGCCTCGGCCTGCTGGCCTGCCTCGTAGTGCCCGCGGTTGCGGAAGCCTGGCAGTTGCGTGGCGGAGGCGGCGGACGCAGCTTCGTAGTGCCGCATCACATGGGCGGGGGTGGCTTCCAGAGGCCGGCGTACCAACCCAGCTATCACCCGCAGCCGCAGCCCATGCCACGCCCGCAGCCGGGGCCGCATCCGCAGCCGCAGCCAGGGCCTGGCCCGCATCCGCAGCCGGGGCCAGGCCCTCACCCAGGACCGGGGCCGCATCCGGGTCCCGGGCCTGGCCCGATGCCGCCTCCCCCACCACCGCCGCCACCACCGCCGCCGCCTCATGACGACTGGTACAACCCCTGGGCGACCGCCGCGGTAATCGGGGCAACCACGGCGGCGGCCATCGCCATCGGCACCCAAGTCAGTTCGGTCCCGCCGGACTGCGTTTCGGTGGTGGCCAATGGCGTGGCCTACCAACACTGCGGCGCCACCTGGTACCGGCCGCAATACGTGGGCAACAGCATCAGCTTCGTGGTGGTGGCTTCGCCATGGTGAACCTCAAGAACACCCGAGACCCTGTAGGAGCTGGCTTGCCTGCGATGGACCGCGCAGCGGTCCCAAAACCATCCAGCACGAATACCTGCCCTGAGCAGGCTTGGATTCTCAGCGCCGGCAAGACTGCATTTATCCAGAGACACGGCGTGGCAGGTTTTGGGACCGCTGCGCGGTCCATCGCAGGCAAGCCAGCTCCTACAAGGATCGCCGCAAACCGGAGGACGATTTAATGACCGCCCTCACCGACCTCAAGGCCCTGCACGCCGCCATCGCCCGCTCCGTCCTCGGCCAGGACGCGGTCATCCATCAGGTCCTGGTCGGCCTGCTGGCCAACGGTCATGTCCTCCTCGAAAGCCTTCCCGGCCTGGCCAAGACCCGCACGGTCAAGGCCCTGGCCCGTCACCTGGATGCGCGCATGAGCCGCATCCAGTTCACCCCCGACCTGCTGCCCTCGGACATCACCGGCGCCGAAGTCCTGCAACAGGCCGACGGCCGCAACCAGATCCGCTTCCAGCCCGGCCCGCTGTTCGGCAACCTGATCCTCGCCGACGAGATCAACCGCGCCCCGGCCAAGGTCCAGGCCGCCCTGCTCGAAGCCATGGAGGAACGCCAGATCACCGTGGCCGGCAGCAGTCACGCCCTGCCCGAGCTGTTCATGGTGATCGCCACCCAGAACCCCATCGAACAGGAAGGCACCTACCCGCTGCCGGAAGCGCAGATGGACCGCTTCCTGCTCAAGGTCCTGCTCGACTACCCGACCCCGGACAGCGAAAGCCAGGTCCTGCAGATGCTGCGCACGGAAGAAACCGCCCCGCCCGGCAACAGCGCCGGCGACCGCTTTACCCTGCCCCAGGACACGATCTTCCAGGCCCGTCGGGAAATCGCCGAAATCCAAGTCGCCCCGGCCATCGACCGCTACCTGGTGGACCTGCTCGACGCCACCCGCCACCCCGAACGCTACGACAGCGACCTGGCCCGCTGGCTGCAACTGGGCAGCAGCCCACGCGGTGGCATCGCCCTGGATCGTTGCGCCCGCGCCGAGGCCTGGTGGCAGGGCCAGGACTTCGTAACCCCGGACCATGTGCGCGCCATGCTGCACCCGGTCCTGCGCCATCGCCTGCAACTGAGCTACGACGCCATCGCTGACGGGATCAACGCCGAAGCGGTGCTCGAGCGCCTGCTGGCCAAGGTTGCCATTCCGGCATGAGGAGCGAGCGATGGGGCCCCCACAGCAGTCCGCCGACGGACATGTCTATGTCTCACTAGCCCAACTGATGGCCTTGGAGTTCGCTGCCCGCGGCCTCAGCTTCAACCCTCGCCAGCCCCGCGCCAGCCTGCTCTCCGGCAACCATGCCTCACGCCTGCGCGGGCGCGGCCTGGACTTCGATGAACTGCGCCGCTACCAGCCCGGCGACGACCTGCGCCATCTCGATTGCAAGGCCAGCCTGCGCAGCGGCACGCCCATCGTGCGCACCTGGACCGAGGAACGCGACCGCCCTTTGCTGCTGGTGCTGGACCAGCGCATGTCGATGTTCTTCGGCTCCCGGGTCAGCTTCAAGTCCGCCATTGCCGCCGAGCTGGCCGCACTCTGCGCGTGGATAGCGCTCAAGGGGGGCGACCGGGTCGGCGCGGTGATCTTCGACGACCAGGACTGCCAGTGCACCGCCCCCCTGCGCAGCCGCGCCCGGGCCCAGGCAATCTGTACGAGCGCGGTGAAGTTCAACCAGCGCCTGGCCGCCGACGTCCCGGCCGGCGACTCCGCGCACACGCTGGACGACGCCCTGCGCCGCTGCCTGCAAGTGGCCCGCCACGATCATCTGGTGTGCCTGATCAGTGACTTCGCCGGCGCCGGCGACAATACGCTCAAGCAGTTACGCCAACTGCGCGCGCACAACGATGTACTGGCCTTGCAGGTCTACGACCCGTTGGCCCTCGACCTGCCGGAACGCGGACGCTTGGTGATCAGCCAGGGCCAGTTGCAGGTCGCGCTGGCCATGGAACGCCAGCGTATCCGCCAACCGCTGAGCGACTTTCTCGGCGGGCGCCTCAAGGAGGTCGCGCAGTTGCTGCGGCGCAGCCAGGTGCCACTGATGATGTTCAGCACTGCGCTATCCGCCAGCGCGCAGTTGCGTCTGGAACTGGGCCGCCTGCAGGAGCTGCAGCCATGACCCGCCAGGTGCCGGATATTGAACAACTGCGTGAGATCGCCCTGCCCGCCCCGGTCAGCTACTGGCCACAGACCTGGGGCTGGGCGGCACTGCTGATCCTGCTGCTGGCCGCCTTGCTGGTGTGGGCCTTGCGCGCCTGGCGGCGCTGGCAGAAAAACCGTTATCGCCGCGAAGCCCTGCGCCAGCTCGACGCCCTGGAACGACGCCTGGACGACCCGCAAGCCCTGCGCGACCTGCCCGAACTGCTCAAGCGCGTGGCCCTGTCCATGCCCGGCGGCCTTGCCGCGGCGCCGCTGCAGGACCGCCAATGGCAAGCCTTCCTGGTCGCCCATGCCAGCGCGCCCCTGCCGGAGGATTTCGCCCGGCGCCTGGCGCAACTCGCCTACGCCCCGCAAGCACAACTGCAGGCCATGGACGCCCGCGAATTGCTGCGTCATAGCCGCACCTGGGTGGAGCAGCATCATGTGGCAGCTTGACTACCCCTGGCTGCTGCTCCTGCTGCCCCTGCCGCTGCTCGGCTACCGCCGTCTGCCGCCCTGGCAGGAAGCCCGCAGTGCCGTGCGCATGCCGTTCTTCGACGAGATCAGCCAGGCCACCGGCCAGCGCCCCGACCTGCCCGGCACCCGCCATGACCACTGGCAGCTCGCCCTGCATATCGTCGTCTGGTGCCTGCTGTGCCTCGCCGTGGCACGGCCGGTCAAGGTCGAGCCGCCGATCGAGCACCAGCAACCGGTACGCGACCTGATGCTGGCCATCGATATCTCCCAGTCCATGGACACGGTCGATATGCCCGGCACGGACGGCAAGCCGGTCTCGCGTATCAGCGCGGTCAAGGCGGTGGTCGCCGACTTTATCCGCCAACGTAAACAGGACCGCCTCGGCCTGGTGGTGTTCGGCAGCGGCGCCTTCGCCCAGGCGCCGCTGACCCTGGACCACGCCAGCCTGTCGCTTCTGCTGGCGCAGACCGAGGTCGGCATGGCCGGCCCCAATACCGCCATCGGCGATGCCATCGGTTTGAGCCTGAAGATCCTGGAGCAGGCCAACGAGCCGGAGAAAGTGCTGATCCTGCTCACCGACGGCAACGACACCAGCAGCGCCATCACCCCGGCCCATGCGGCGGAAATCGCCGCCGAACGTGGCGTGATGATCCACACCATCGGCATCGGCGATCCCCAGGCCCAGGCCGAAGCGCGGGTGGACCTGAGCACCCTGCAACAACTGGCCGCCAGTACCGGCGGCCGCTTCTTCCGCGCCAGCGACCGTGCCGCACTGGGCGAGGTGTACCACACCCTCGACGCGATCACCCCGCATGCCGTGAAGACCCTCAGCCACCAACCCAAGACCGAACTGTTCTGGCTGCCGCTGGGCGCCGCACTGCTGCTGTTCCTGCTCTTCCATCTACTGGCGCTGGCGGCCGCGCGCTGGAACGAACGGGAGGTGCCGGCCCATGGACATTGAGCTGGATGCCCTGCACTTCCTGCGCCCCGCCTGGTTGTGGCTGCTACTGCCGGCCTCGCTGTTGGCGCTGTTCTGGCGCCGTCAGCAGCACCAGCGCCTGCATAGCGTGCGCATCGCGCCACACCTGCTGCGCTACCTGCGCCTCGATGGCCAGCAGGCCAGAGGCGTGAAGCCGGTACACCTGGCCTGCGCCCTGCTGGTCCTCGGCGCCCTGGCCATGGCCGGTCCCACCTGGCAGCAGGACCGTCCGGACTTCCTCGACGACCGCGCCCCCATGCTCCTCGCCCTCGATCTGTCCGCGTCCATGGACAGCGCCGACATCCCGCCGTCGCGCCTGGAAGCCGCCCGGCACAAACTGCACAGCCTGATCGAACGCCGTCGCGGGGCCGCCACCGGGCTGATCGCCTATGCCGGCAGCGCCCACCTGGTCATGCCGGCGACCCGCGATCCGGCCCTGCTCGACGGCTATCTGCAAGCCCTGTCCAGCTCACTGATCCAGCGACCGGGCAAGGATGTCGCCGGGGTGCTGGAGGTCAGCCGGCAACTGCTGGCCGCAGAAAACGCCCCGGCCACTTTGGTGCTGGTCACCGATGGCGCCGACAGCAGCCAGTTCACAGCCCTGAAGGTGCCGCCGTCCCTGCAGGTGCTGATCCTCGCGGTGGGCAGTGCCGACGGCCAGCCCGGCGGGCTCGACACCCGCGCCCTCGAAGGGCTGGGCAAGGCGCTGGACGCGCCGCTGGGCAGCCTGACCGCCAACGACGACGACCTCGACTGGGTCGAAGCTCACGCCCGCCAGCATTTCCAGGCCGCCCCGGCAGACGGCGCGGCGCTGCACTGGAAGGACGCCGGTTATTGGCTGTGCTGGCCGCTGCTGCTGATCGCCTTCTTCTGCGTGCGCCGAGGCTGGAGCCTGAACTGGAGCGCGGCCTTGTTGCTGGGACTGCTGCTGAATGCCCCGGACAGCCGCGCCAGCGCCCTGGTGGATGCCTTCCTGACGCCCGACCAGCAAGGTCGCCTGGCCTTCGACCAGCATCACTACCCCGCCGCCGCCAGGCACTTCCAGGACCTGTACTGGAAAGGCATCGCCGCCTACAACGCCGCCGACTACGACCTGGCCCTGAGCAGCTTCGCCCGCCTGCGCACGGCGCCCGCGTACTTCTACATCGGCAATATCCAGGCCCGGCGCTTCAAGTTCGACCCGGCCATCGCCGCCTATCGCCAGGCCCTGGCCCTGCAAGCCGATTTCCCCGAGGCACGGGACAACCTGGCGCTGGTCCTGGCCCTGCAGAAGGACGCCGAATCGGCGGCGGACAACGCCCCCGAGGTCAAAGCCGACCAGATCGCCTTCGACAAACCCGCCAGCAAGGGCGCGAGCAAGGACGTCCAGACCCCGCAAGCCGCCTCGGATGCCCTCTGGCTGGACAACCTCAGCACCTCGCCTGCGCAGTTCCTGCAACGCAAGTTCGCCCTGCAGGATGCTGCGGCCAAGGAGGGACAATGAGACGGTTCGCGCTGCTCCTGCTTCTCTTCCTCGGCCCTGCTGGCGCCGCACCGCAGCTACGGGTACAGGCGCAGTTGCCGGACGGCAACCAGGCCGTGGTCGGCCAGACCGTGCCGTTGCAGGTGGATGTGCTGACCGACAGCTGGTTCACCAGCGCGCCGCAACTGCCCGGGCTGGCCCTGCCGGGGGTCGTGGTCACGCCACCAGACGAGCGCGCCCAGCACCTGACCCTGAACCTCGACGGCACGCCCTTCTTCGGCATGCGCTACACCTGGCGCCTGACCCTGCGCCAGCCCGGCGAAGTGCAGATTCCCGCCCTCGTCATCAGCGCGCAGCCAGGCGATGCCGTCGCCCTGCTGAGCGCCCGCAGCCAGCCGCTGCAACTCAGGGTGGACTGGCCCCAGGCCGCAGGACGCAACCTGCTGGTCGCCAGCGATGTGCAATTGAGCCAGACACTGGGCTCGCTCGAAGGCCTCAAGGTCGGTGACAGCCTGGTGCGCAGCGTCACCCTGCGCGCCACCGACAGCCTGGCCCTGCTGCTGCCGGTCACGCCCCTGGCCGAGGTCCGGGGCCTCAGTCGCTTCGTGAAAACACCGCAACTGAGCTCGCCCGACGACCTCAGCGGCCAGCGCATCGACAGCGCCAGCTACCGCATCGAGCATCCGGGCACATTCCATCTGCCGGCCATCGAGGTGCAGTGGTGGAGCAGCCGCGATCACCGCCTGCACAGCGCACAGGTGCCCGCCGTGGACTTTTCCGCCGTTGCGGCGCCAGCGGCGGCCCCGGCGTTTTCGGTCAGCGAAGACCTCCAACGCCTGGGCCGCGAAAGCCGCTTGCACCTGTCTCGACATTGGCTTGCGGCGCTGACGCTGGCGCTCATGGGCGGCACCCTCGGCTATCTGGTCCACCGCCATGGCGCCTGGCTGCGCGAGCAGTGGCGGCAGTGGCGACAACGCCCCCCCGCACGCGTGCGCTACGGACTGCGCCCACTCAATCCCACGCCACACAGGACGTCACCATGAACCGCACTCTCCGTTGCCGCTGGCTACTGCTGGCCTTGTTGCTGCTGTACTGGCCCGTTCAGGCCGACGCCCTGCCCTCCTGGAACGACAGCGCGCCCAAGGCAGCGCTGCAATCCTTCGTCGATGAAGTCACGCGCAACGACTCGCCGCAGTTCGTCCCGGTGGCCCAGCGCATCGCCGTGTTCGACAACGACGGCACGTTGTGGAGCGAGCAGCCGGCGTATTTCCAGGTGCTGTTCGCCTTCGATGAGGTGCGCCGCATGGCTGCGCAGCATCCCGAGTGGAAAACCACCCAGCCGTTCCGCGCGGTGCTGGAGAACAACCAGCAGGCGCTGGCGGCCGCAGGCATGGACGGCCTGATGAAGATCATCGCCGCCACCCATACCGGGATGAGCAGCGAAGTGTTCGAGGAACGGGCCCGGGCCTGGTTCGAGCGGGCCCGCCACCCCAGGACCGGCAAGCCCTACAACCAGATGATCTACCAGCCGATGCTGGA
Organism: Pseudomonas sp. P2S-1; assembly: GCF_057197725.1. Classification (NCBI taxonomy): domain Bacteria; kingdom Pseudomonadati; phylum Pseudomonadota; class Gammaproteobacteria; order Pseudomonadales; family Pseudomonadaceae; genus Pseudomonas; species Pseudomonas sp. P2S-1. The sequence continues at coordinate 5,913,385 of NZ_CM170068.1, read as the reverse complement.
GCTGATGGACTACCTGCGCGAGCAGCAATTCAAGGTGTACATCGTCTCCGGCGGCGACAGCGGCTTCATGCGCGCCTTTACCGAACAGGTCTACGGCGTGCCGCCGGAACAGGTGATCGGCTCCCTCTTCGTGACCGAATTCACCCGGGTGGACGGCAAGCCGACGCTGCTGCGCACGGCAAGGCTGGCGCACAACGACGATGGTTCGGGCAAGCCGGAAAGCATCGACGCGATCATTGGCCGTCGCCCCCTGCTCGCGTTCGGCAACTCCGACGGTGACCTGCAAATGCTCCAGTGGACCGCCGCCGGCCCTGGCCCGCGTTTCATGGGCCTGGTGCATCACACCGATGCCCGGCGCGAGTGGGCCTACGACCGCCAGTCGCCAGTCGGCCGGCTCGACAAGGCCCTGGACGAAGCCCGCCAGCGCGGCTGGACGGTGGTCGACATGGCCGCCGACTGGCGCCGGATCTTTCCCTTCGACAACCCAAGCAAGGAGCCAACCCCTTAACCACGAAGCAAAGCGGTACTCATGGGCCGGAAAGCACCCGGCCTCAACGACGAAATGGAGGTAGATCGGATGACACGCTTACGCAGATGGGCACCACGGCTCGCCCTGCTGGCGGCCTTCGCCAGTGCCGGCGCGGGCGCCGCGGACAAGCCCAATATCCTGGTAATCTTCGGCGACGATATCGGCCAGACCAATATCAGCGCCTATTCCCTCGGGGTGGTGGGCTACCAGACCCCGAACATCGACCGCATCGCCAAGGAAGGGATGCTGTTCACCGATTACTACGCGGAGAACAGCTGCACCGCCGGGCGTTCCAGCTTCATCACCGGGCAGACGCCGCTGCGCACCGGCCTGTCCAAGGTCGGTGCGCCGGGAGCCTCGGTGGGCCTGCAGGACCGCGACATCACCATTGCCCAGGCGCTCAAGGGCCAGGGCTATGCCACCGGGCAGTTCGGCAAGAACCACCTCGGCGACAAGGATGAATACCTGCCGACCAAGCACGGCTTCGACGAATTCTTCGGCAACCTGTATCACCTCAATGCCGAGGAAGAACCGGAGCGGCCGTACTGGCCCAAGGACGCCAACGATCCGTACGTGAAGAACTTCAGCCCGCGCGGCGTGCTGCATGCCTTCGCCGACGGCAAGATCGAGGACACCGGGGCCCTGACCACCAAGCGCATGGAAACCATCGACGACGAAACCACCGCCGGTGCCCAGGAGTTCATCAAGAAATCGGTGGAGGCCGGCAAGCCGTTCTTCGTCTGGATGAACACCACGCGCATGCACGTCTACACCCACGTGCGCGACTCGATGAAGGGCCAGAGCGGCATGCCCGGCAACGAGTACGCCGACGGCATGCTCGAGCATGACGGCGACGTCGGCAAGCTGCTGAAGACCCTCGACGACCTGAAGATCACCGAGAACACCATCGTGGTCTACACCACCGACAACGGGCCGAACCAGTTCTCCTGGCCGGACGCGGCGACCACGCCGTTCCGCAGCGAGAAGGACTCCAACTGGGAAGGTGCTTTCCGGGTGCCGGCGATGGTGCGCTGGCCGGGCAAGATCAAGGAGGGCACGGTGTCCAACGAGATGTTCTCCGGGCTTGACTGGTTCCCGACCCTGCTGGCGGCGGCCGGGGTGACGGACGTCAAGGAGAGCCTGCTCAAGGGCTGGTCGCCGACGGCCGGTGGCAAGAGCTTCAAGGTCCACCTCGACGGCTACAACCAGTTGCCCTACCTCACCGGCCAGCAGCCCAAGGGCGCACGGGACGAGTTCTTCTACTTCAACGACGACGGCGACCTGGTGGCGATGCGCTGGGGCAACTGGAAGGCGGTGTTCTGCGAACAGCGCCAGCCGGGCGGGTTCCAGGTCTGGCAGGACCCGATGGTGTGCCTGCGGGTGCCGAAGATCTTCAACCTGAGGATGGACCCGTATGAACGTGCGGACATCGTCTCCGACCAGTACAACGACTGGCTGGTGAAGAACTCCTACCTCACGGCGATCGCCACCATGAAGGCCAGCGAGTTCCTCATGACCTTCGTCGACTACCCACCGAGCCAGCACCCGGCGAGCTTCAGCATCGACCAGGTGAGAAAGCAGGTGGATGCGAAGATCGAGGAGAAGATGAAGCAAGCCAAATAGCGCAGTTGCCACGCGCCCTGTAGGAGCGTGGCTTGTCGGGCCGCCGAACCGCCGCGAAGGACCGCGGAGCGGTCCCAAATGCCCAGTGTCAGCGCCATTTTGGGAGCGCTTCGCACTCCTTCGCGGGCAAGCCACGCTCCTACAGGGAAACGGAATTAATCGATAATCACGGATGCCCTTGACACGATGCCGACAGCCACCGCCAAGACCGCCCGCCTCACCCGCGCCACCCGCGCCGCCCTGCCCCTGGCCTCGACCCTGTTGGTGGTGTCCGGGGCAGCGGCGCTGATCTATCAGGTCCTGTGGATCAAGCAACTGTCCCTGGTGGTGGGCGTCGAGGTACACGCTATCAGTGCCGGGATCAGCGCCTTCTTCGCCGGGCTCGCGCTGGGCGGCTGGTGGCTGGGCCGGCGCGCCGATCGCGTGTTGCGCCCGGTGCGCCTGTATGCCCTGCTCGAACTGGCCGTGGCCGTGCTCGGCGTGGCCGCGACCCTGGCGCTCGGCGCCAGCGCCGGCCTGTTCGCCCGCCTGCAGACGCTGGTCGGCCCCCTCGCCTGGCTGTTGCCGTTCGCGTTGGTGGGCATACCTGCCTTTCTTATGGGCGGCACCCTGCCGGTGCTGGTCCGTGCCCTGACCAGCGATACCGCCGTGGTTGGGCGCGCCGGTGGCCAGCTTTACGCGGCCAATACCGCCGGCGCCATTCTCGGCACCCTGCTTGCCGCCTTCTTCCTGTTGCCTCACCTGGGCGTTCTGGGCAGCGCCAAGGCCGCCGCGCTGGGCAATCTTCTGGCTGCCGCCGGTGCCCTGTGGTGGTTGCGGGAGACGACCACGGCGCCGCTCGCCGAAGCGCAAACCGCCACCCCGCGCAGCCGTGATTCACGCCTGGCCCTGGCGTTGTACGCCGTCGCCGGCGGTGTGGCGCTGGGCTACGAGGTGATCTGGTCCCAGGCCATCGTGCCCTTCATGAGCACCCGCGCCTTCGCTTTTGCCGTGGTCCTGGCCAGCTATCTGGCCGGGTTGATGCTGGGCAGTGCGCTGATTGCCCGGCGTGTCCACACATTGCGCGATCCCTGGGCCTGCTTCGCCCTGCTGATCGCGGCCGCCGGGTTGCTGGCGCTGGGAGAAATCGCCGGCCTCGGGCGCTGGCTGGTCAGCCTGCAAACCCAGGCCGAGGCTCTGGTACTGAGTCTCGGCGGCAGCGCCCTGAGCGGCATGAGCGCACGCTTCGCCGTGGCCGCGCTGAGCATCGTCCTGCTGCCCACCACCCTGCTGGGCGCAGCGTTTCCCCTGGCCCTGCACCTGGCCAGCGAGCGCGGGCATGTGGGCCGCGACGTGGGCTCGGTGGTGGCCCTGAATACCCTGGGCGGCATCGTCGGGGTGACGCTGACGGGCTTCGTGCTGGTGCCGCTCTTCGGCCTGGTCCGCAGCCTCGGCTTGCTGGCGATACTGGCCGGCCTGATTGCGCTGGTGGCGGTGTCTGCCACCCAGGGCGTGGCGCGCACGTCACGCGCGGCAGTCTTCGCTATCGCCCTGGCCAGCCTCGTTCTCGCCGTGCTGACCCCGCCGCAGCGCCTGGCTGATTTGCTTCCCGGTGCGCGCAACGGTTCGCTGGTGTTCTACGAGGAAGGTCGCGGCGGCACCGTCGCCGTGGTCGAACAGGAGAAACGCCAGGGCAGCTTCCGCCGCCTGTATATCCAGGGTGTTTCCAATACCGGCGATGCCATGCCGTCGCTGCGCTACATGCGCCTGCAGGCCCTGCTGCCCTTGCTGATCCACAACGGCGAGCCCCGCTCGGCACTGGTCATTGGCCTGGGTACCGGGATCACCGCGGGTGCCCTGCTGCGCTATCCAGGGCTGGAGCAGCGGGTGGTGGCCGAACTGTTACCTGCCGTGGTCAAGGCGGCGCCGCTGTTCCAGGGCAATTACGGCGCCATTGCCGACCCGCGTCTGGACCTGCGCCTGCGCGACGGCCGTCGCGAACTGCTGGCCAGCCCACAGACCTACGACCTGATTACCCTGGAGCCGCCACCGCCTTCCGCCGCCGGGGTGGTCAACCTGTATTCCCGGGACTTCTACCGGCTCGCCGCCGCACGCCTGAACCAACAGGGCATCGTCGCCCAGTGGCTGCCGCTGCCGACCCAGAACGAAGACGACAGTCGCGCCCTGGTGCGCAGCTTCCTCGATGTCTTCCCCCATGCCTCGCTGTGGACCAGCGAGTTCCACGAGATGCTGCTGGTCGGTTCGCTGCAGCCGCTGCACCTGGACGCGGCGCGCATCAGCGAACGCCTGCAACAGCCCGAAGTCCGCGACAGCCTGGCCGCCGTGGGCGTCGATTCGCCGGCCGCGCTGCTGGCGACCTGGGTCACCGATCGCCATGGCCTGGAGCGCTTCGCCGCCGATGCCGAGGCGGTGACCGACGACCGTCCCCGCATCGAGTACGCGCCCTGGGTGCGCAGCGATGAAATCGTCCGCGTGCTGCCCGCGCTACTGGCGCTGAGTACACCGATCCCGTTGGAAAACGCCGACAGCCTGTTGAAGCTCCAGGTCGCCGATCAGCGCCGGCGCCTGCTGCGTTTCTACGAAGTGGGCCTGACCGCCTACCGTGGCCAGCGCGAACGCTGGGCCCGGCAAGTGCCGGAAGTGCTTCGGGAGGACCCGGGAAATCCGTATTATCGCTGGTTCCTGGGCTTATAACCCTGAGTCACGCACACGCCCCATTAGAAGAAAAATACGGAAAACCGCATGCCGAAAAAGCCTGATGTGGTCTCGTCTCCACGCCGCCGGAGCGCGCTCTGGCCGGCGCTGGCGGGGCTGTCGCTGCTGGTCGTGGTGGGTGCCTGGTTCGCCCTGGATCGAGGGCCGGCGCCGCTGCCGGTAGCGACGCCGAAGCCCGTGCCGGTGGCAGAATCCAAGCCGCTGCGCCCTGCCCCGCAATTGGTGGACGAGGGCCAGTGCCAGGGCTGCCACAGCCAGCAGGTCGAGCACTGGAAAGGTTCCCACCATCAACTGGCGATGCAGGCGGCCAGCGAGGCCACCGTGCTGGGCAACTTCGCCGATATCACCTTCAAGAGCGATCGCGAGACCACCCGCTTCTTCAAGCGCGACGGTGGTTTCTGGGTCAATACGCCAGGCGCCGACGGCAAGCCGAAGGACTTCCCGGTGGCCTACGCCTTCGGTATCGAACCCTTGCAGCAATACCTGATCGATACCGGTGCCGGACACTTGCAGGCGCTCGGCGTGGCCTGGGATACCGAGAAGAAACAGTGGTTCCACCTGTACCCGGGCCAGGGCGTCGATTTCAGGAATCCACTGCACTGGAGCTCGCCGCAGCAGAACGCCAACTTCATGTGCGTGGAGTGCCACACCACCGGCTTCAAGCGCAATTTCAGCGCCGCCGACAACCGTTTCTCCAGCCAGTGGCACAGCCTCGGCGTCGGCTGCCAGGCCTGCCATGGCCCGGCCTCGGATCACCTGGAATGGGCGACGAAAAAGACCCCGCTGGACCACGCCGGCTTCCAGCAAAGCCTGCTCGGCGGCGACAACCTCAAGGAAGTGGAAACCTGCGCCCGCTGCCATGCGCGTCGCGCACCGCTGGACGATGGCTATGACAACAGCCACCGGCTGATGGATGACTTCCTGCCCAGCCGCCTGACCCGCGAACTGTACGAGCTCGACGGCAAGATCAAGGACGAGGTGTTCGAGTACGGTTCGTTCACCCAGAGCAAGATGTTCGCCAAGGGCGTGCGTTGCAGTAATTGCCATGAGCCCCACAGTACCAAGCTGCGGGCCGAGGGCAACGGGGTCTGCCTGCAATGCCACAACCCGGCGGGCAAGACCGGCGTGGCCGGGGTCGATGGCAGTGGTCTCAAGGCCAGGGACTACCAGACGCCGGAGCACTACAAGGATGTGCCGGGGCAGTCGGGCTCGCAGTGCGTGGATTGCCATATGCCGGGCAAGTTCTACATGGTCAACGACTGGCGGCATGACCATGGCTTCACCATCCCGGCAGCGGCATGGGCGTTGCTGGGCGACAGCCCGACCCAGCGCTACACACAGAGTCTCGAAGCCCTGCGCAGCGGCAAGCCCGGCGCGGCGGCGGCGCTGTTCGAGCAATTGCAACGCAATGACCTGCCGGCGATTCGGCGTGCCACGCTGCTGGCCGAGTTGCCCAACTATCCGAGCCAGCGCGCCCTTGATCTGGCTTCAAGGGATCTGCGCAACGACGGGCCGCAGGTCCGGGTGGCGGCCGTGGAAGCCCTGGCCGCGCTGCTGCCCGCCGAACAGCGGATGCAGCCGCTGGCACCACTGCTCAAGGACCCGATCCGCGCGGTCCGCACCGCCACCGCCTACGCCCTGCTGCCGGCACGCAATGCCGGGCTGGGCGCCGACTTCGACAAGGCCCTGGGCGAATACGAACAGGTGCAGTTGAGCCTGCTGGAGCGGGCTGAGGCCAACGTCAACCTGGCGATGCTCTACCGCGCGACCGGGCGGGTCGATCAGGTCGAACCCTATCTGCGCGCGGCGCTGCTGCGCGACGAAGGCTTCGATCCGGCGCGGGTGGCGCTGATGCAATGGCTGGATGGGCGGGGGCAGCAGGCCGAGGCGCGGCAGTTGCTGGATGACGGGCTGGCGCGGCATCCCGATTCGGCGTTGCTGCAGCACGCCAAGGGGCTGGCGCTGGTGCGTGCCGGGCAGCGGGACGCAGCGCTGAAGGCCCTGCGCAAGGCGGTGGCGCTGGCGCCGGAGAATGCCGGGTTCGGCTATGTGCTGGCGGTGGCGCTGCATGACCAGGGTCAGCGTGGCGCGGCGCTGGAGCAATTGTCGAAGAGCCTGGAACAGCAGCCGTACAACCGCGAGGTGCGGCTGGCGTTGATGCACTACTTGCAACAGGCGGGTGAGGTGGACAAGGCCAATGGGCTGATCGAGGCGTTGCGGGCGATCAATCCGGAGGATCCGATGTTGCGGCCGAGGTCGTGAGTTGTTGGTGTCGCTGATGGCCTCATCGCTGGCAAGCCAGCTCCCACAGGGTCGGCGGCGCATGCGATCCCTGTGGGAGCTGGCTTGCCAGCGATGGGGCCAGACCAGGCACCATCCATGTCACTGCGAGGAACCTTGACCGAGAGCGCGACGCCTCAATCCCCCAACCCCATCGCCCGCCGATACTGCTTCGGGGTAAACCCGGTCAACTGCTTGAACTGCCGGGTAAACGCACTGTGGTCGGTATATCCGCACTGCAACGCCACCTCGGTGATCGGCAGCCCCGTCAGCAATAACCGATGCGCATGCTCCAGGCGCACCTTGTGGATCATCTGCCGGGGCGTGAGGTGGAACACCCGCTTGCAGTAGCGCTCCAGTTGCGCGACGGAAATCCCGGCAATGCGGGTCAGTTCGCTCAGAGGCACCGGACGATGGAAGTTGCTGCGGATGTATTCGTCCACCGCGCCCAGCCGCTCATAGCCCGGATGCCCGGAACTGGCCGATTGCAGGTCGACCGAGACCCCCGCCAGGCCAATGATCTCTCCCACCCGGTTGAACAACGGCCGCTTGTGGGTCAGGCACCAACCCGGCTCCCGCGAGCCATACAAGTGCAGTTCCAGTTGATCTTCCAGCACCCGCCCCTCTTCCAGCACCCGGCGATCCTGGTCGGTATATCCGGGCCCGAACTGCGCCGGAAAGACTTCGGCACTGGTCTTGCCCAATATCGGTTTCAAACTTTTCAGACCACAGCGCTGCACCAGCGCCGCATTGGCCAATAAATAACGGGCCTGCACGTCCTTGATAAAAATCGTGGCATTGGGAATGGCATCGAACAACGGTAATAAGAACGCCAGCCCTGATAACAATTCTTCGATGTTATTGGGCCGGTGCTGCTCGTTGCCCTGGCACAGGATGGCGAATGCATTGGGGTTCACGGGGGCCTCCGGTTCCTGACCGACTGGTAAAAATCCGCTCGCACTGCAAGCCGGCCACCAGCTTGCCGCAGCTGAAGCGACGTGTCGAGCACCGCGCCAGACCTTATGGGACGTGGCCTGCAACGCTTCAGAAATTTCCGAAGAACCTTGTCGAAATTTCCTAACTATGCCGATTTCGTCATGCCTGCTGGAGAAAACCATCAAGCGCCGGGGCGTCGATGAGTTCACTGTATCGGCATTGCCTGAGTCGTCGAATTGCTGTGGCGGATGTCGGGCAAGGCATTGCCGGCGCAGCGCAGTTGCGTCGGCGGGCACGCGGCGAAGTGCTGGAGAAGTGTGTCTCCATCCACCAGGCGCCATGACTCCCGAACAGGGATTCTCAACAAGAAAGAACAGCAACACCGACATTCATTCTGCCTATCCAATAACCCACAAGAAGGCGACCCCATGTCAGGCAAGTTCAAGAAACAACTTTCATTGATAGACCTCACCTTTATCGGACTCGGCGCCATCTTCGGCTCCGGCTGGCTGTTCGCCGCCAGCCATGTGTCCGCCATCGCCGGTCCCGCCGGGATCTTCTCCTGGCTGCTCGGCGGCTTCGCCGTGCTGCTGCTGGGCATCGTCTACTGCGAGCTGGGCGCGGCCTTGCCCCGGGCCGGTGGCGTGGTGCGCTACCCGGTGTATTCCCACGGCCCGCTGCTCGGCTACCTGATGGGCTTCATCACCCTGATCGCCTTCTCCAGCCTGGTCGCCATCGAGGTAGTCGCCGCCCGCCAGTACGCCGCAGCCTGGTTTCCCGACCTGACCAAGGCCGGTTCCAGCGACCCGACCCTGCTCGGCTGGCTGGTGCAGTTCGGCCTGCTGTGCCTGTTCTTCGTGCTGAACTACAACAGCGTGAAGACCTTCGCCAAGTCCAACAACCTGGTCAGCGTGTTCAAGTTCATCGTGCCGTTGCTGGTGATAGGCGTGCTGTTCACCTTCTTCAAGCCGGACAACTTCACCTCCCACGGCTTCGCCCCGTTCGGCCTGTCCGGCGTGGAAATGGCGGTGTCGGCCGGCGGTATCATCTTCGCCTACCTGGGCCTGACCCCGATCATCTCGGTGGCCTCGGAAGTGAAGAACCCGCAACGCACCATCCCCATCGCCCTGATCCTCTCGGTGCTGCTGTCCACCGCCATCTACGCCCTGCTGCAGATCGCCTTCCTCGGCGGCGTGCCCACCGAGATGCTGGCCAACGGCTGGGCCGGGGTGACCAAGGAACTGGCCCTGCCGTATCGCGATATCGCCATCGCCCTGGGCGTCGGCTGGCTGGCCTGGCTGGTGGTGGCCGACGCGGTGATCTCGCCGAGCGGCTGCGGCAACATCTACATGAACGCCACCCCGCGCGTGGTCTATGGCTGGGCCCGCACCGGGACCTTCTTCAGCATCTTCACCCGTATCGACGAGAAATCCGGCATCCCGCGTCCGGCGCTGTGGCTGACCTTCGGCCTGTCGGTGTTCTGGACCCTGCCGTTCCCGTCCTGGGAAGCGCTGATCAACGTGGTCTCCGCCGCGCTGATCCTCAGCTACGCCGTGGCCCCGGTCACCGTCGCCGCCCTGCGCCGCAACGCCCCTGAGCTGGTGCGCCCGTTCAAGGTGAAGCGCATGGGCCTGCTCGGCCCGCTGTCGTTCATCATCGCGGCGCTGATCGTCTACTGGTCCGGCTGGAAAACCGTGTCCTGGCTGCTCAGCCTGCAGATCCTGATGTTCGTCATCTACCTGCTGTGCGGGCGCTTCGTCCCGACCATGCACCTGACCCTGGCCCAGCAAGTGCGCTCCTCGGCCTGGCTGATCGGCTTCTACGCCGTGACCATCCTGCTCTCCTGGCTGGGCAGCTTCGGCGGGATCGGGGTCATCACCCATCCGTTCGATACCGTGGTCGTCGCCCTCAGTGCCCTGGGCATCTACTACTGGGGTGCAGCGACCGGCGTGCCGGCGCACCTGGTGCAACTGGATGCCGAGGACCTCGAAAGCGAAGCCGAACCCCAGCACGTGCCGCACCCGCGCGGCGCCCGTACCCAGATGTCCTGAGCGCGGCGCCTGCTCAACGCTGCGTGAACCACCACAACCACTTCAAGAAGGGGACAGCTTCATGAAACGGATCCATGTGATCGACTCCCACACCGGCGGCGAACCCACGCGTCTGGTCCTCAAGGGCTTCCCTGAGATCACCGGCGCGAGCATGGCGCAGAAACGCGACACGCTGCGCGAACAGCACGATGAATGGCGCCGCGCCTGCCTGCTGGAACCACGGGGCAACGACGTACTGGTCGGCGCGCTGTACTGCGCGCCGGTCTCGGCGGACGCCACCTGTGGAGTGATCTTCTTCAACAATGCCGGCTACCTCGGCATGTGCGGCCACGGCACCATCGGCCTGGTCAACTCGCTGCAGCATCTGGGCCTGATCCAGCCGGGCGAGCACCGGATCGACACGCCAGTGGGAACAGTCAGCGCCACCCTGCATGAGGATGGCCGGGTCACCGTGGGCAACGTGCCGTCGTACCGCTACCGCCAGCAGGTGGAAGTGGCGGTGCCGGGCTACGGCAGCTTCCTCGGCGATGTCGCCTGGGGCGGCAACTGGTTCTTCCTGGTTTCCGAGCATGGCCAGGCGCTGCGCCTGGACAACGTCGAGCGCCTGAGCGACCTGACCTGGAAGATGCTGCGGGCCCTGGAAGCGCAGGGCATCACCGGCGAAGACGGCGCGCCGATCGACCATATCGAACTGTTCGCCGACGACGCCGAGGCCGACAGCCGCAACTTCGTGATGTGCCCGGGCAAGGCCTACGACCGCTCGCCCTGCGGCACCGGCACCAGCGCCAAGCTGGCCTGCCTGGCGGCCGACGGCAAGTTGCAGGCCGGGCAGACCTGGATCCAGGCGAGCATCACCGGCAGCCGCTTCGAAGGACGCTTCGAACAGGACGGCGAGCGGATTCGCCCGTTCATCACCGGACAAGCCTTCATGACCGCCGACAGCACCTTGCTGATCGATGACGCGGATGCGTTTGCCTGGGGTATCTGAGTTGCCCTTTTGATCGCAATCGCTGGCAAGCCAGCTCCCACAGGTCCAGCAGCGCACACAAGACCCTGTGGGAGCTGGCTTGCCAGCGATGAGGCCCTCAAGCCCACCCCCTAACTGAAAAAACCAAAGGACCACCACCATGACCAGCAACATCTTCACCGGTACCATCCCCGCCCTGATGACCCCTTGCACCCAGGACCGCAAGCCCGACTTCGACGCCCTGGTGCGCAAGGCCAAGGAACTGATCGAGACCGGCATGAGCGCCGTGGTCTATTGCGGCTCCATGGGCGACTGGCCGCTGCTGACCGAGGCCGAGCGCCAGGAAGGCGTGGCCCGCCTGGTCGCCGCCGGCGTGCCGACCATCGTCGGCACCGGCGCCGTCAACAGCCGGGAAGCGGTGTCCCATGCCGCCCACGCCGCCCGGGTCGGCGCCCACGGCCTGATGGTCATCCCCCGGGTACTGTCGCGCGGCGCCTCGCCGGCCGCCCAGGAAGCTCACTTCGCCGCCATCCTCGACGCCGCGCCGAACCTGCCGGCCGTGATCTACAACAGCCCGTACTACGGCTTCGCCACCCGCGCCGAACTGTTCTTCAAGCTGCGCCGCAAGTACACCAGCCTGATCGGCTTCAAGGAATTCGGCGGTGCCGCCGACATGCGCTATGCCGCCGAGCACATCACCTCCCAGGATGAGAACGTGGTCCTGATGGCCGGTGTCGACACCCAGGTGGTCCACGGCTTCGTCAACTGCGGCGCCACCGGCGCCATCACCGGGATCGGCAACGCCCTGCCGCGGGAAATCCTCCTGCTGGTCGAGCTGAGCAAAAAAGCCGCCAAGGGCGACGCCGCTGCGCGCAGCCGCGCGCTGGAGCTGTCCGAGGCCCTGCAGGTGCTGTCGTCCTTCGACGAAGGCTGCGACCTGGTGCTGTATTACAAGTACCTGATGGTCCTCAACGGCGACCTGGAATACACCCTGCACTTCAACGAAACCGACGTGCTCAGCGACGCCCAGCGCAATTATGCGAAGACCCAGTACGACCTGTTCCGCCAGTGGTTCGCCACCTGGTCGAGCGCGCACAACCTGGTCTGATCCCCGCTGTTTTGCCGGCGGCACGCCGCCGGCCCCGAATTCTTTTTCCAGGAGGCGCCATGACCCTGACAGGCAAAATGCTCATCGGCCAACAGGCCGTAACCGGTAGCCGCGAAGCCATCCGTGCGGTCGACCCGAGCACCAACCAAGCGCTGGATCCGGTCTATCCGGGCGGCACCCTCGTGCAGGTGGAACAGGCCTGCGCCCTGGCCTGGGCAGCCTTCGACCGGTTCCGCGAAACCTCGCTGGAAGCCCGCGCGCGCTTCCTCGAAGCCATCGCCGAGCAGATCGAAGCCCTCGGCGATACCCTGATCGACCGCGCCGTGGCCGAAAGCGGCCTGCCGCGCGCGCGCATCCAGGGCGAACGCGGTCGCACCTGCGGCCAGTTGCGCACCTTCGCCCGCACAGTGCGCGCCGGTGAATGGCTCGACGTGCGCGTCGACAACGCCCAGCCACAACGCCAGCCCCTGCCCCGCGCCGACCTGCGCCAGCGCCAGGTGCCGCTGGGCCCGGTGGCGGTGTTCGGCGCCAGCAACTTCCCCCTGGCCTTCTCCGTGGCCGGCGGCGATACCGCCTCGGCCCTGGCCGCCGGCTGCCCGGTGGTGGTCAAGGCCCACGGCGCCCACCCCGGCACCAGCGAACTGGTTGGCCAGGCCGTGGCCCGCGCGGTGCAATTGTGCGACCTGCCGGAAGGGGTGTTCTCCCTGCTCTACGGCTCCGGCCGTGAAGTGGGCATCGCCCTGGTCTGCGACGAACGCATCAAGGCCGTCGGTTTCACCGGCTCGCGCAGCGGCGGCATCGCCCTGTGCCAGGCGGCGCAGGCCCGCTCCGAGCCGATCCCGGTGTACGCCGAAATGAGCTCGATCAACCCGGTGTTCCTCTTCCCGGCAGCCCTGGGCGCCCGCGGCGAAGCGCTGGCGCAAGGCTTCGTCGCCTCGCTGAACCAGGGCGCCGGACAATTCTGCACCAACCCCGGGCTGGTCATCGCCCGCCAGGGGCCGGACCTTGACCGCTTCATCGCCAATGCCGCCCAGCACATCTGGCAGAGCCCGGCACAGACCATGCTCACCCCGGGCATCTACAGCGCCTACCGCAACGGCATCGAAACACTGGCGGCCAACCCGAACGCCGAAACTGCTGCCGCCGGCAAGCCCAGCGACGGCCCGAACCAGTGCCAGACCCATCTGTTCGTCAGCACCGCGCGGGACTTTCTCGGCGACCCGAGCCTGCAGGCCGAAGTCTTCGGCGCGTCCTCGCTGGTGGTCACCTGCGAGGACGAGGCCGAGATCCGCGAGGTCGCCGAGCACCTGGAAGGCCAGTTGACCGCCACCCTGCACCTGGATGATGCCGACCTCGACCAGGCCCGCGCCCTGCTTCCGGTGCTGGAGCGCAAGGCCGGACGCCTGCTGGTCAACGGCTGGCCGACCGGGGTGGAAGTCTGCGATGCGATGGTCCATGGCGGTCCGTTCCCGGCCACCACCGACCCGCGTAGCACCTCGGTGGGTACTGCGGCGATCCAGCGCTTCCTGCGCCCGGTGTGCTACCAGGACTTCCCCGACAGCCTGCTGCCGACGGCCCTGCAACACGGCAACCCGCTGCACCTGCGGCGGCTGCTCGATGGCCAGAGAGAAGCCTGAAACATGCTCACGACCTTCCCTTCCAGTGACCTGGATATCGCCGTGATCGGCGCCGGCATCGTCGGCGTCGCCTGTGCCCTGCAGTTGGCAAGACAAGGGCAACGCGTGGTGCTGCTGGACCGCCAGGCACCGGGCATGGGCGCCTCGTTCGGCAATGCCGGGCACCTGGCCACCGAGCAGGTGTTTCCCATCGCCGACCTGTCGATCCTCAAGCGCTTGCCGGCGATGCTGATGGACCCCATGGGCCCGCTGCGCCTGGACTGGAAATACCTGCCCAGGGCCATGCCGTGGTTCGTCCGCCTGTTGCTCAACCTGCGTTCGAATCCGTTTCGCCGCAGCGTGGCCGGGATTCGCGCGCTGAACGAGGCCAGCCTCGGCGCCTGGCGGCGCGTGCTGGGTTCGCTGGGGCGCAGTGAAATGCTGCAGGAGGACGGCTCGCTGCTGGTCTACGAAAAACCGGAATCCGCGCCGGCCCTCGACGCCCTGCAAGCGCGCATGCTGGCGCAGAACGTTCCGGTGCAACGCTGGCAGGCGGATGCCGTGCGCCAGGCGGCGCCGCAACTGAGCGAGCATTTGCAGGGCGGACTGTTCTTCCCGGCCACCGGGCATTTTCTCGATCCGCATGAGGCGGTGACGGCGTTGTACGACGCGGCGCTGGCCGCGGGTGTGCGCTTCGTTCAGCGGGAGGTGCAGGGTGCGCGGTTGAAGGCCGACAGCGTCACCCTCGCCACCGACCAGGGCGAGCTGGATGTGCCACGGGTACTGGTCACCTGCGGCGCGCATTCGGCGCGATTGACCGAGGCGCTGACCGGCACGCGAGTGCCGCTGGATACCGAGCGTGGCTATCACCTGATGCTGCCCCATGAGCACCGGCGTTTGCCGTTCGCGGTCACCTCGCTGGAGCGCAAGTTCATCATGACGCCGATGTCCGGAGGCTTGCGCCTGGCGGGTACGGTGGAGTTCGCCGGGCTGGAGCGGCCGGCGAACATGGCCCGGGCCTGGCAGTTGCAGAAGCTCAGCAAGGGGCTGTTCAAGCAGGAACTGGATGCCCGCGATGCCACGCCGTGGATGGGCTTCAGGCCATCGCTGCCGGACTCGTTGCCGGTGATCGACCGGGTCTGTGACGGGCGGGTGCTGTTGGCCTTCGGGCACCAGCACCTGGGGCTGACCCAGGCGGCGGTGACGGCGGAGATGATCGGTGGCTTGATGGGGTCTGGGGTGGAGGGATTGCCTGACCTCGAGCCCTACCGACTGGATCGTTTCTGAGGTGTTCTTGAGGGCCTCATCGCTGGCAAGCCAGCTCCCACAGGTTTCGCGGCGCACACAGAACCTGTGGGAGCTGGCTTGCCAGCGATAGGGCCATCAGCAACAACAGTGATCTGCTGCCTGACTCAGTGCATCGAATCCCGCAAAACCTCCTCCCCCAACCCGCCATTCACCGGCAGCGGCAAATTGGTCGAATTGCTAGCCCGCATCACCCGCACCGGCCTGGCCCCCGCTTCCCTGGCCGAACTGATATCGGTATCCGAATCCCCGTAATACACCTTCAGCCCCAGCTCACGGATAAACCGCGCCTTCTCCGGCCCGGAAGTGAACACCACCGGCTGCATGTCCTTGATGGCGAAGGTCTGCTGCAGGATCGCAGTCAGTTGCTCGCCCTCGGTCCTGGGCCGCGCCGTAATGAAATACACCTTGTCCCCGCGCCGCTGATGCTCGGCGATCAACGCCCGCGCCACATCCTTGGGAATCGAGTAGCGATCACACCCGGCATTGGTCTCGGTCCAGAACGTCATATTCTTCAGGTAGTCATTGCTGCCCGGCGAATACTTCTGCTGGCCCTCGTAGAAGCATGGGCTGGAATACAGCACGGTGTCGTCGATATCGAAACCCACCGCCATCGGCGCTTCCCTGGCCAGCGAAGCGGAAAGCTGCTCGACGCTGATCCAGTGCACCTCGGGCTGCTGCGCCGGGCGCGAACAACCCAGCAGGGAAACGGCCAGCACGGCCGCCAGGGTGTAACGGGAAATACCCACGGAAACCTCCAGACTGAAAGACGCGAACCTTCATACCTGACAGCAATGTCAATTATGTTTCAGCCTCTGACCGCCCAGTCACCTACTGACGAAACCCTTGATTAATCGGCAGCACACCAGTGCACCCCTGGAATTTCATCTGGCATTTCGCCACTTAATCAAAATGTAACTTTCTGCCCATAGTTTGTTCCTGACATCAGTGACAGCTTTCGGAAATTCCGTGACGGGGCTCTCACAATCCAGGAAATCGTGGGAGAGCCACCGCAATGCGCAGTTGGGAAGAACCGAAGAAAAAACGCCTGCACATCGAGATCATTCCGATGATCGACGTGATGATGTTCCTGCTGGTGTTTTTCGTGCTGATCAGCCTGAACGTGATTCCGGCGCTGGGCATCAAGACCCAGTTGCCCGGCGCCGCCCATGCCCAGCAACTCAAGCCGCAGAACAAGGCGGTGATCACCCTGGGCCTGAACGACCGCCTGCAACTGGACGGCCAGGACCTGCCTGAAGACGAAATGGTCCGTCAGCTCAAATCCCTGGAGAACAGCAGCGAGAAGCTGGTGATCATCCTCAACAGCGACCAGGACGTGGAAGTGGGTCGGCTCGTGGCAGTGATGGACCTGCTCAAGAGCAATGGCTTCTCTTCCGTCTCCATCGCTACGCGCAAGTTGTAAGTCATGTCGGCCCTGTTCAAATCGCGAAAATTCCTCGCGTGCCTGCCGGCGATCTGTTTGTTGGCGGTGGCCGTTCAGAGCGCCTTGAAGGCGGAGCTGAAGATCACCCCGAAGTACGACGAAAGCACTGTCGAGGTGGCGTTGATCGATCCGGCTGATCTGCAGCCGGAACCGCCACCTCCCCCGCCTCCACCACCGGAACCCGAGCCCGAGCCCGTCCCCCTACCGGAACCGGACCCGGAGCCAGTGGTTGAGATACCGGAGCCGCCGCCCAAGCCCAAGCCACCTGCGCCGAAGCCGCCGCCTCCGAAACCCAAGCCACAAGTCGTGGCAAAACCGGCGCCCACCCCAGCGCCACCCCAGCCGGTCACCCCACCGGCAGCGAGCAAGCCGGCCCCTGCGCCGGTCGCCGCGAAGCCCGCACCGCCACCACCCCCGGCGGCCCCCGCGGTCAACGTGGCCGCACTGGAGAGCGGCTATATCGCCGCCCTGCATGCGGAGCTGGAGAAGTACAAGCAATACCCGCGGGGCCGCGAGGCCTCGCTGCAACGCCCGGAAGGCAACGTCGTGGTCTGGCTGTTGATCGACCGGGGAGGACGCGTGCTCGACTCAGGGATCGAGAAGAAGGCGACGAACATGCTGCTGAACAAGGCAGCGCAAACCAGTTTGCGCCGGATCGAGCAAGTAAGGCCTTTCCCCGATGCGGTTTTCGAGGGCAGGGATAAGTACCGTTTTATCGCGACGCTTGTTTACAACATAGAAAACTAGGTTCCACCGAAGTTGCCCACCGACACCCCGCCCCTGGTGTCGCGTGGGCGGCTGCCCGCGAGAACCTGGAACACCGGTCTTCGACAAAAAACTTAATCGCACATTTCTAATTGGGAGGGACGCTCGGTGAAACTCGATAAGCTGTTCGTCATGATGTTGGCTGTAGGTTGCGGCAGTTGGACGGCTTCGGCCCTGGCAGAAGATTCCGTGGATATCGGTCACGTCAAGGTGACCGGCCAGACCGTCGGCAACGGCCAGATGGTCCAGGAGGAAGCCGCCAAGTCACGCTCCACCGTGACCAAGGAAGCCCTGGACAAGATGTCGCCGACCGGCAACGGCATCGACAAGTTGAAGTACACCCCCGGCATCAACGTTTCCAGCGACGACAGCAGCGGCCTGTCCGGTTTCAACTTCACCATGCGCGGGATGAAGTCCGACCAGATCGGCATGACCATGGACGGCATCCCGATCAACGACTCGGGCAACTACGAGGTCTACCCGAACCTGCTCGGCGACCCGGAAAACCTCGAGGAAGTTTTCGTCACCCAGGGTTCCTCCGAACTGGACGCCCCGCATATCGGTTCCAGCGGCGGCAACATCGGCCTGGTCTCGGTGAAACCGACCAAGGACGCCGGCGCGTTCTTCAAGCAGACCATCGGCAGCAATAACCTGACCAAGACTTTCGTCCGTCTCAATACCGGCGAATACAACGGCCTGAGCAACTACATTTCCGCGTCGAAAACCAACAGCGACAAGTGGAAAGGCAAGGGCGACCTGGATGCCGAGAAGTTTGAACTGAACAGCCTGTTCAAGTTCGGCGAAGGCAACTCGATCCAGGGCATCGTCAAGTACCACAAGCAGGAAAACTACAACTACGTTTCCCCGAGTCTGGCGCAGTACAAGTCGGACCACGACTACGACTTCCCCAACGAGCCGACCTACAACCCGACCACGGGCAAGCTGACCACCGCCAGCTACAAGACCAGCGTCAACCCGTTCGAGACCGTGACCGCCTCGGTGACCAGCCGCTGGCAACTGCGCGACGACCTGCAACTGACCGTCGCCCCGTACTACTACTGGGCCAACGGCGGCAGCTACCGTGCCTTCGGTTCGCCGGCCACCCTCACCCGCACCACCAACAGCTCCGGCAACTACGACCTGAGCAACCTGAAGACCACCGCCCAGTACAACGCCGACGGTGATCCGGTCAGCGGCCGCTACTACCGTCCGTCCTGGACCGAAACCTGGCGTCCGGGCGTCAACACCAAGCTGACCTGGGCCTTCAACGACGAGCACACCATCGACTTCGGCTATTGGTACGAGCGCGCCCGCCAGCGCCAGACCCAGCCGTTCGTATCCCTCGAAGCCGACGGCAGCCCGACGGACATCTGGGCCAACTACGAAGGCTCCAACCAGGCGCGCGACGCTAACGGCAACGTGATCCAGGGCCGCAACTACTTCACCATCACCCCGGTGCACAAGCTGTTCGTCCAGGACACCTGGAGCGCCACCCCTGACCTGACCCTGACGGCGGGCCTTGCCTACGAGCACTCCCAGCGTGACGGCGACATGAAGGCCAGCCTCTACGACACCCCGGAGAAGCGCAACAAGACCTACCGCGAATTCCTCCCGAGCTTCAACGCGCGCTACCAGATCAACGAAGAGAACCAGGCGTTCTACAACGTCACCCGCAACATGCGCACGCCGCCGAACTACGTGCTCTACAACACCGGCGACTCGATCAGCCTCAAGCCCGAGCTGAGCTGGAACCAGGAACTCGGCTGGCGCTATGCGACCGACGACATGGCCCTGTCGGCCACCCTGTTCTACCTCAAGTTCAAGGATCGCCAGGTCTCCAGCCGTGACGAAGTCACCGGTGACTACCTGATGCTCAACGTCGGTGAAGTCGAGAACCGCGGTGTCGAGCTGGAGTTCAGCGGCCTGCTGCCGCACAACTTCAACTACTACGCCTCGTACACCTACACCGAAGCCGAGCAGCAGAACGACACGCTCTACTACGGCGTCAACGTACCGACCAAGGGCAAGCAGATCGCCGGCGTGCCGAAGAACATGTTCAACCTGAGCCTGGGCTACGACGACGGGCGCTTCTACGGCAACGTCATCGGCAAGTTCGTCGACAACCAGTACGGCGACCTGACCAACGACCAGAGCATCCCGCACTACACCACCGTGGACATGAACGTCGGCTACCGCCTGCCGGTGAACAAGAACTACATGAAGGACGCCACCGTGCGCCTGTCGCTGAACAACGTGTTCAACCGCCAGTACCTCTCCGGCGTGCAGACCACGGTGTTCAACTCGGTGCGCTACAACGGCAGCGGTTCCGCCTTCGCCGGCGCGCAAACGCCGTACTACACCATCGGCGAAGAGCAGACCGTCGCGCTCTCCGTGGAAGCCAACTTCTAAACCCTGCCCCGTGGCCGACCTCGCGTCGGTCACGGGCACGCCTTGAGGTCACCCAGCATGAACATGGACCTGCTTCACGACATCACCTTCTACATCATGTACGGCTCTGCCGCCCTGGCCGCCTTCGTGGTGGTCGAGCGGGGAATCTTCTTCGCCTACAACCTGCGCAAGGCCCGTGGCCTGGAAAGCGCCCTGCACAAGAAAGTCCGCCACTTCGACGAACTGCCCGCCGAGCTGCGCCAGCGCGACAGCCTGCCCCTCGACCTGCTGCGCCAGCTGTTCGACGGCCGTAGCCAGGTGCACTCGCACAACGAACTGGAAGACCTTGGCCAGGCCATCTACATCTCCATGCGCGGCAAGCTGTCCCATGGCCTGTGGATCCTCGAAGCCGTGGTTGCCGGCGCGCCGCTGCTCGGCCTGCTGGGCACCATCCTCGGCATCATCGACACCTTCAAGGCCCTTGCCGAAGCCGGCGTTTCCGACCCGGGCGAAGTCTCCCGCGGCATCGGTACCGCGCTATACGCCACGGCCCTGGGTATCGCCATCGCCCTGGTCGGCCTGGTGTTCAACAACCACCTGCAGGACCGCCTGGAACTGATCAACGACCACCTGAAGATGCTGCTCCTGCGTGCCGGCATGGGGACTCCGTTCGCCAGCAAACCGGTCGCCGCCACCGCCACCAACCTGCAAACCGCCTGACGGGCCGGGGTTCTTCATGTCGTCTTTCGCGCTACGCCCTTTGTCCCTGCTGCTGGCCGCGACGCTCCTGGCCAGCGGCTGCCAGAAAGCCGCCGAGCCGGTGCAGGTGAACATCGCCGCCCTCAACGACTTCCACGGCAACCTGCTGGCCAGTCCGTTCCAGTACCAGGACGCCGCCGGTGCAGAGGTCAAGCTCAAGGCCGGCGGCCTTGGCCCGCTCAGCGGCGCCCTGGCCGAACTGCGCAAGCAGGACCCGCAACTGCTGCTGATCGGCGCGGGCGACATGGTCGGTGGCAGCCCGCCGATTTCCTCGATGTGGGCCGATGAGCCGAGCCTCGAGGCACTCAACCTGCTCGGCCTGAAATTCTCCGTGGTCGGCAACCATGAGCTGGACCACGGCCAGGGCGAGCTGCTGCGCCAGGTCAATGGCGGCTGCCAGTCCGAGCGCGCCGACAAGGCCTGCCAGTTCGACAAGGACTTCAAGGGCGCCGGCTTCCCCTATATCTCCGCCAACCTGATGGACAAGCAGAGCGGCAAACCGGTGTTCGCCGGCTACCGCATCGAGCAGGCCCATGGCGCGAAGATCGCCTTCGTCGGCGCGACCCTGCGCAACGTCGGCAGCTATGTCAGCGCCAAGAGCATGGAAGGCCTGACCACCGTCGACGAAGCCGACGCGATCAATGCCCTGCTCCCCGAGCTGAAAAAGCAGAACGTCGACGCGGTCGTCGCAGTGATCCACCAGGGCGGCAAGACCAGCGAGCGCTTCGACCAGCAGGACTGCAGCCAGCTCAGCGGCGATGTGGTCGAAGTGGCCACGCGTCTCGACCCGCAGATCAAGGTGGTGGTCACCGCCCACACCCACGAAGGCTACCTGTGCCGCCTCGGCGACAAGCTGGTGACCCAGGGCGCCTCCTTCGGCCGCCTGCTGACCCAACTAACCCTGACCGTGGACACCGACAAGCACCAGTTGCTCGACGTGAAGGCCCACAACCTGGTGATCGACGCGCAGCGCTACAGCGCCAGCCCGGACGTCGCCCCGCTGCTGGCGGAAGTCGAAAGCCGCAGCCAGGCCCTGCTAGGCAAGCCGATCGCCCGCCTCGCCGCCCGCGAAGTACTGCGCACCGTCAACGAGGCCGGCGAATCGCCGATGGGCGACCTCATCGCCGACTCGCAACTGGCCGCCACCCGCGCCCTCGGCGCGCAGATCGCCCTGATGAACCAGGGCGGCATGCGCATGGACATCACCCTCGACGAGGGCCAGGAGCAGGTCAACTACGGCCAGGTCGCCACGGTGCAGCCGTTCAACAACAGCCTGACCCTGCTGACCCTGACCGGCGCGCAACTGCGCGAGCTGCTGGAACAGCAATGGCAGGACGGCGGCATGGGCTTCTACCCGCTGCAACCGTCTGCCTCCCTCACCTACCGCTATGACGACAGCCGCCCGAAAGGCCAGCGGGTGATCGCCGACAGCCTGCTGGTCGATGACCAGCCGGTGCAGGACGCCCAGGACTACCGCCTGGCCCTGAACAGCTTCCTCGCCGAAGGTGGCGACAACTTCAGCGTGCTCAAGCAGGCCCGCGACCGCCTCGACACCGGGATCAACGACCTCGAATCGATGATCACCTACCTCCAGGAACGCGACCGCGCAGGCCAGCCCGTGGGCTTCGCCGAGGCGCAGCAACGCATCCAGAAAATCAGCCCGGAGGTCGCGAGCAATGCACCCTGAAGACTGGCAAGCCCTGCACGACCGCCTGCTGCCGGAGGCCATTGCCGCCGCCGCCAGCGCCTGGTGCCCGCACTCGGAATTCCCGGTGGGCGCTGCCCTGCTCACCGCCGACGACCGCGTCATCCGTGGCTGTAACGTGGAGAACGTATCGTTCGGCCTGACCAACTGCGCCGAGCGCAGCGCGCTGTTCAGCGCCATCAGTCAGGGCCTGGCCGCCGGCAGCTTCAAGGGGATGCTGGTGTATGCGCCCAAGGTCCCGGTGATCTCGCCGTGCGGTGCCTGCCGCCAGGTGATGCTGGAACTGATGGCGCTGGACTGCCCGGTGATCTGCGTCGGCCATGACCCGGCCGCGACCCGTCACTGGACCGTCGGCAAGCTGCTGCCTGGCGCCTTCTGCGAATTTTGATGGCAAACGCCCGACCGACCGGAGACGTCGGCGGGCCTGAGCGACTTTTTCCGGGGAATCATCGATGGGCTTCATCGGTATCGTGGTGTTGTTGCTGTTGGCGGTAGCGTTGTCGAGCAACCGCAAGGCCATTCGTTTGCGTACCGTCGGCGCGGCCTTCGCCGTGCAGGCCGGGCTGGGTGCCTTCGCCCTCTACGTGCCCTGGGGGCAAGCCACCCTGGCCGGGATTTCCGACTCGGTGGGCTCCTTGCAGGGCTACGCCAACCAGGGCATCGACTTCATCTTCGGCGGCCTGAGCAGCGCCAGGATGTTCGAGATGTTCGGCAATGGCGGCTTCGTCTTCGCCATCCGCGTGCTGCCGCTGATCGTGTTCTTCAGCAGCTTTATCGCGGTGCTTTACTACCTGGGGATCATGAACCTGGTGATCCGCGTGATCGGCGGCGGCCTGCAGCGCCTGCTCGGCACCAGCCGCACCGAGGCGATGTCGGCCACGGCGAATATCTTCGTCGGGCAGACCGAAGCGCCCATGGTCATCCGCCCCTTCGTCCGCCGCCTGACCCGCTCCGAGCTGTTCGCGGTGATGGCCGGCGGCATGGCCTCGGTGGCCGGTTCGGTGCTGATCGGCTATGCCAGCCTCGGCGTCGAACTCAAGTACCTGATCGCCGCCAGCTTCATGGCCGCCCCCGGCGGGCTGCTGATGGCCAAGCTGATGGAGCCGGAAACCGAAAAAACCCATGACGACCCCGACGACCTGCCGGACGAACCGGGCAGCAAGCCGGCCAACGTCATCGACGCGGCCGCACTCGGGGCTTCGGCCGGCCTGCACCTGGCACTCAACGTCGGCGCCATGCTGCTGACCTTCATCGCCCTGATCGCCCTGCTCAACGGCCTGCTGGGCTGGACCGGCAGCTGGTTCGGCTTCGGCCAACTGACCCTGCAAATGCTCCTCGGTTATCTGCTGGCTCCGCTAGCCTTCGTGTTGGGCGTGCCCTGGCACGAAGCAATCACGGCCGGCGGGCTGATCGGGGAAAAACTGGTGCTCAACGAATTCGTCGCCTATGTCGATTTCGCCAACCACCTGGAACCGGTGCAGGCGGCGGCCAAGGGCGTGACGGTCCTCTCGGCGCAGACCCAGGCGATCATCACCTTTGCCCTGTGCGGCTTCGCCAACCTCTCCTCGATTGGCATCCAGCTCGGCGGCCTGGGGCTGATGGCGCCGAACCGCCGGGCCGAAATCGCCCGCCTCGGGCTCAAGGCGGTGATCGCGGGCACGCTGTCCAACCTGATGAGCGCGGCACTCGCCGGGGTTTTCCTGGCGCTTTGAAACTGAATCCACTGAATTCGCGTGAACCCGATATGACAGACCAACAAGCAACACTCGCGCGCAAGCTGATTGCGCTGCTGGACCTGACGTCCCTGAATGACGATGACACCGACGGGCGCATCGTCGAGCTGTGCCAGCGGGCCATGACCGCCGCCGGCCCGACCGCCGCGGTGTGCGTCTATCCGCGCTTCGTCGCCCTGGCCCGACGCACCCTCGATGAGCTCGGCGGGCAGACCGTGGCGGTTGCCACCGTGACCAACTTCTCCGCCGGCACTGCGCCACTGGACGAGGTGCTGGAACAGACCCGCCAGGCCCTGGCCGACGGTGCCGACGAGATCGACGTGGTCTACCCCTACCGCGCCCTGCTGGCCGGCGATGCCGACAGCGGCTTCGCCCTGGTCCGTGCCTGCAAGGCCCTGTGCGCCGACCGCGCGCTGCTCAAGGTGATCCTGGAAACCGGCGAACTGGCCGACCCGGCCTTGATCCGCCAGGCCAGCCTGGATGCCATCGAGGCCGGTGCCGATTTCATCAAGACCAGCACCGGCAAGGTGGCGGTCAATGCCACCGCCGAGGCGGCGCGGATCATGCTCGAATGCATCGCCTCCAGCGGCATGAACGTCGGCCTGAAGCCGGCCGGCGGCATGAAGACCCTGGCCGATGCGCAGGTCTACCTGGAGCTGGCCGAACAGCTCAATGGCAGCCAGTGGATCTCCCCACGCCATCTGCGTCTCGGCGCCTCCAGCCTGCTCGGCGATCTGCTGGCGCATGCCGGCGTCGATAGCGCAAACGTTGGCGGAGGGTCGTACTGATGACCTGGCTCCCACAGGAAGTGATCCGCCGCAAGCGCGACGGCAAGGTGCTCGACGATGCGGATATCCGCCGCTTCGTCAGCGGCATCACCGACTTCAGCATCAGCGAGGGCCAGGCCGCCGCCTTTGCCATGGCCGTGCTGCTCAAGGGCATGACCGTCGATGAACGCATCGCCCTGGCCTCGGCCATGCGCGACTCCGGCCGAGTATTGAGCTGGAACCTGCCCGGCCCGGTGGTGGACAAGCATTCCACCGGCGGCATCGGCGACCTGGTCAGCCTGCCCCTGGCCCCGCTGCTGGCGGCCTGCGGCTGCTACGTGCCGATGATCTCCGGGCGCGGCCTCGGGCATACCGGCGGCACCCTCGACAAGCTCGACAGCATCCCCGGCTACGACAGCCAGCCGGACATGGCGAAACTGCGCGAAGTAGTCGCCAGCGTCGGCTGCGCCATCATCGGCCAGACCAACGACCTGGCCCCGGCAGACAAGCGCCTGTACGCGATCCGCGATGTCACCGGCACGGTGGAATCCATCGACCTGATCATCGCCTCGATCCTCAGCAAGAAGCTGGCGGCCGGGCTGGATGTGCTGCTGATCGACGTGAAGGTCGGCAACGGTGCGTTCATGGCCCAGGCCAGCGATGCGGCGGCGCTGGCGGAAAGCATCGTTGCGGTGGCTAACGGTGCCGGCGTGCGCACCCGTGCGCTGATCACCGATATGAGCCAGCCCCTGGCGCGCTCGGCGGGCAATGCCCTGGAAGTGGAAGAAGCCATCGCCCTGCTGCGCGGCGATGTGCGCAGCCAGCGTCTGTGGGACGTGACCCTGGCCCTGGCGGAACAGACCCTGCTCTGCGCCGGCCTGGCCAGCAGCGTCGAACTGGCCCGCGAACAACTGCTGCATGCCTGGCAGAGCGGTGCGGCCTTGCAGCGTTTTTCGCGGATGGTCGAGGCGCTGGGTGGCCCGGCGGATCTGGTGGAGCGTCCGAAGCGGTATCTGGCCGCAGCGCCGGTGGTGATTCCGGTCCCGGCGCCGCAGGCCGGCATCGTGCAAAGCATCGATACCCGCGCCATCGGCCTGGCCGTGGTCGGCCTGGGTGGCGGGCGCAGCAATCCGCAGGACCCGATCGACCCGTCGGTGGGCCTGAGCGAGCTGTGCTTCCCCGGCGAAGCGGTGGGTTCGAACAAGCCGCTGGCGCTGGTGCATGCCCGCAACCTGGAACAGGCCGAGCGTGCGGCCGCCGCCGTGCAGGCTGCCTACACCATCGCCACCCTTCCCTATGAAGCACCGGCGCTGATTTCCGGCCTGTGCCTGGAGCCGTCATGAAACGTGCGCTGCTGCTGGTCCTCGACTCCTTCGGCATTGGCGCCAGCGCCGATGCCGAACGCTTCGGCGATGCCGGGGCCAACACCCTGCTGCATATCGCCGAGGCCCGGGCCCACGAGGGCAAGCCGTTGCAGTTGCCCAACCTGGCGCGGCTCGGATTGGGTCATGCGGCAGCGCTCAGCGGCGGGGCCTTCCCGCCGGGTTTCAGTGCCGAAGCGGAAGTGGACGGTGCCTGGGGTTATGCCCGGGAGCTGTCCAGCGGCAAGGACACGCCGTCCGGTCATTGGGAAATGGCCGGGGTGCCGGTGCTGTTCGACTGGGGCTATTTCTCCGCGCTGGAACACAGCTTCCCGCCAGCCCTGCTCGATGCCCTGATCGAGCGCGGCCAGTTGCCGGGCATCCTCGGCAACTGCCATGCCTCGGGCACCACCATCATCGAGCAACTGGGCGAGGAACATCTGCGCAGCGGCAAGCCGATCGTCTACACCTCGGCCGACAGCGTGCTGCAGATCGCCGCCCATGAAACCCACTTCGGCCTCGACCGCCTGTACGCCCTGTGCGAGCTGGCCCGGGAGCTGTGCGATCCGTACAACATCGGCCGGGTCATCGCCCGGCCGTTCGTGGGCGAGGGCGCCGCGAGTTTCCGCCGCACCGGCAACCGCCACGACTACTCCGTGCCGCCACCGGCCCCGACCCTGCTCGAGCGCCTGTGCGAGGCCGGCGGGCAGGTGTTCGCCGTGGGCAAGATCGGCGACATCTTCGCCCACCAGGGCATCAGCCGGCTGTACAAGGGCGACGGCAACGACGCCCTGTTCGACGCCACCTTGCAGGCCCTGGACGAAGCCCCGGACAACACCCTGGTATTCAGCAACTTCGTCGACTTCGACATGCTCTACGGCCATCGCCGGGACATCGCCGGCTATGCCGCCGCCCTCGAAGCCTTCGACGGCCGCCTGCCCGAGCTACTGGCACGTATGCAGGCGGGCGACCTGCTGATCCTCGCCGCCGACCACGGCTGCGACCCCAGCGCCGCCGGCAGCGACCACACCCGTGAACATATCCCGGTCCTCGCCTGGGGCAACGGCGTGCGCGCCGGCAGCCTTGGCGAGCGGGACAGCTTCGCCGATATCGGCCAGACCCTGGCGCAGTTCTTCGCCCTGCCCGCCTGTACCCATGGCCGTTCGTTCCTGGAAGGAGACGCCTGATGCCTACGCCCCATATCGCCGCCCAGCCGGGCGATTTCGCTGAAACGGTACTGATGCCCGGTGATCCGCTGCGCGCGAAAATGATCGCCGACACCTACCTGAGCGATGTCCGTCAGGTCAACGGCATCCGCAACATGCTCGGCTACACCGGCCTCTACCGCGACCAGCGCATCTCGGTGATGGGCTCGGGCATGGGCATCCCCTCGGTGTCGATCTACGCCCACGAGCTGTTCAGCCAGTACGGTGTCGAGCGCATCGTCCGGGTCGGCAGTTGCGGTGCGGTGCAGGCGCGGATCGGCGTGCGCGACCTGGTGCTCGGCATGGGTGCCAGCACCGATTCGGCGGTGAACCGCAAGCGCCTCAACGGCTTCGACTTCGCCGCCATCGCCGACTACCGCCTGCTGGAAAAGGTCGTGCGCGCCGCCGATGCCGCAGGCCAGGCGGTACACGTGGGCAATGTCTTTTCCGCCGACCTGTTCTACGAGCCTGATCCCACGCTGTTCGAGCGCATGACCCGCATGGGCATCCTCGCCGTGGAAATGGAGGCTGCCGGCCTTTACGGCGTGGCCGCCGAACTGGGCAAGCAGGCGCTGACGGTGCTCACCGTCAGCGACCACATCCTCACCGGCGAAGCCCTGACGGCCGAACAACGGCAACTGGACTTCCACGCCATGATGCAACTGACCCTCGATGCCCTCCATGGAGAACCTGCAAGTGACTGTTAGCAAATCCCTACGCAATGGCCTGGTGCTCGTCGCCGGTCTGTGGGCTGGCCAGGTGTTCGCCTGGGGCCAGCAAGGCACCGCCCTGGTCGGTGAACTGACCCAGCGCCAACTGACCCCGGAAGCCAAGGCCGAAGCCATGCGTCTTCTCGGCCTGATCAAGCAGGACGACTTCGCCGTGGTCGCCAACTGGGCCGGCAACCTGGACAAGAATCCGCAGACCAAGGAGCTGTGGGAGAAGACCAGGAACCAGCGCCTGGTGATCTACAAGGCCGACGACTGCACCTTCCAGTTGCCCCGCGACTGCCCCGGTGGCGCCTGCTCGGTGGCGGCCATCGAGCAGAACAGCAAGGCCCTCGCTGACCCCAAGGCACCCAACCAGACCCGCCTGATGGCCCTGCTGTTTCTGATCCACCACAGCAGCGACGCCAGCTCGCCGCTGAACAACAGCTTCAAGGACGACAAGGGCGGCTACGACTTCCCGGTCACTGCCGGCGGCAAGGCCTACAACCTGCGCCAGGTGTGGGATGACTTCCTGCTCGGCTCGGCCAGGCTCGATGTAAAAGCCTACGCCGACAAGCTGCAGGCCAGCCTGCCCGCCGCCGACTCCGCCGACCCGGCGCAATGGTCGCAACAGGCTTGCCGCATCGTGCGTGACGACAGCATCTACCCGCAGAAGGCCGAGAAAAAGCGCAAGTTGCCGACCCACCGCGCCCAGGGCGACGACGAGGATGACGGCGGTATCGACTATGCGGCCAAGGCCATCGAGTACAACCGCACCGGCAAGGAATACAGCCGTGGCGACAAGCTGATGAACGAGAAGGCCCCGAGCGGGGGCAGTGGCGGGATCGACGCCAAGTACATGAGCACCTTCGTGCCGGTGGCCGAGCAGCAGGTGCAACTGGCTTCGGTGCGCCTGGCCAAACTGCTGAATGCGGCGCTGGTCGCCGGTCGTCCTGCCTCCTGAGACCCTGTCATGACCCGACTTCAACTGCCCCTGCTGCTCGCCCTGGGCCTGGCCGGCTGCGCCTCCACGCCGGCTCCCGAGCAGCGTGTTTCACTGATGACCTACAACGTCGAGAACCTCTTCGACACCCGGCATGACGAGGGCAAGGAGGACTACGCCTACCTGCCCCTGAGCCTGAAGCAGGCGCATCCGGAATGGCTGGCGACCTGCGCGAAGATCACGGTCAAGCCCTGGCGCGAGGAGTGCGAGAACAACGACTGGACCGACGCCCGGCTCAAGGAAAAACTCACCCGCCTGGCCTCGGTGATCGAGCAGGTCGATGCCGGTCGCGGGCCGGACATCCTGATGCTGGATGAAGTGGAAAACCGCAATGTGGTGGAGCAGCTCAACAGCCGCCTCGACAAGTCTGGCTACCAGACCCGGGTGCTGCTGGAAGGCTGGGACGAGCGCGGCATCGACACGGCGGTACTCAGCCGCCTGCCGCAATGGGGCGAGCCGATCCTGCATCGCGTGCCGTACAAAAACGAGAACGGTGACGACTCGGACAAGACCGGCAAGACCCGCGGCATCCTCGAAGTGCGCCTGCTCCTGCCGGACGGGCAGAAGGCCTCGGTGTTCGCCGTGCACCTGCCTTCCGGTGGCGGGCCGGGTTATCTGCGGCGCCAGGCGGTGGACTATCTGGCCGAGCTGAAAAAGCAGTTGCCGGCGGATGTACTGCCGATCGTCGGCGGCGATTTCAATATCAATGCCGCTGAAGAGGTGAAGCACCGCTACATCGCCGACAACCTCGCCAGCACCTGGAGCGTGTCGCACCTGATCGGCTGTGGCAAGTGCCAGGGCAGCTACTACTATCACCGCGAGCGGCAGTGGTCGTTCTTCGACATCCTGCTGTTCCCCCAGGAAATGAGCGGCAACGGCTTCAATGGCTGGAAGGTCGACAGTGCAAGTATTCGCACGCCGAAGGCGAGCCCGTACCAGGTCAACAAATGGGGTTCGCCGGCGCGTTTCGAAGGCGGTAAATACCCGGAGGGCGTGTCCGACCACTGGCCGATGTACGCGGAAATCTATCGACGTGCGCCTTGAGGGATGACTACGCTCAAGACCGGTCGTGCCTGATAGCGACATGATGGCCAATACGCGCCAAGGGATGTGGCGCCTGTCCATTGATCGAGCGTCTGAAACTGAACTATTTACCCCTGGTCGGGAATGGAATGAGTAACCACAAGATCAACATTCGTCGCAAGAACGTCGAAAAAATCCTCCTGGCTGCCGAGCAGGTCTTCGCCGAGCAGGGGCATGCGGGCACGTCCATGTCCGACATCGCCAAGCGCGCCGACCTGCCGCGTTCCAACCTGCACTACTACTTCACCACCAAGGACGAGTTGTACCGCGAGGTGCTGGTCAACCTGCTCAGCGTCTGGGAGAAGGAAGGCGCGTGCTTTGCCCACTTCGATGACCCGCGGGTGGTGCTGACCAGCTACGTGCGCGAAAAGATGACCCACTCGCGCACCCGGCCCCATGGTTCGAAGTTGTGGGCCAACGAGATCATGCATGGTGCGCCGTTGTTCCGCGACATTCTCGATGAGCACCTGTTTGCCGGGGCCAAGTACAAGGAAAACAAGATCCGCCAATGGGTGGAGGAAAAGCGCATCAAGCCGATCGAACCGTCGGCCCTGCTGTACATGATCTGGGCCTCGACCCAGCACTATGCGGATTTCGATTACCAGGTACGGGCGTTGAACGGGCATCAACCGTTGAGTGATGAGCAGTTCGAGCAGGCGGTGCAGACGATTACGGCGGTGGTGTTGCGGGGGATTGGGTTGGAGCCCTGAGAGGATGGGTTGTTCTCTCGGGCCCTATCGCTGGCAAGCCAGCTCCCACAGTGTCCGTGGCGCTGCCGAACCCTGTGGGAGCTGGCTTGCCAGCGATGAGGCCCGAAAGCCCACTACACATGCGTCGCCGAAATCAGAAACTGCTGAAACGCCCGCGCCGCCTCCGGCATCTCCCGCTGCCCCTGCCAGATCAACCCCAGCTCCATCGGCGGCACGTTCCCCGCCACCGGCCGCGCCTCGATGCGCTTGCCCTCCAGCGACCAGGGCCGGTAGATCATGTCCGAGAGAATGGTCACCCCGAACCCATGGGCCACCAGCCCGCGCAACGCCTCCACCGAGGTCGTGCGAAACGCCACCCGCGGCTCCAGCCCCGCCGCCTGCCAATAGCGCATCGCCGAACGCTCCCCCTCGTCCATCGTCGCGATCAGGTACGCATGCCCGGCGATATCCGCCAGGGTCACGCTCTCCAGCGCCATCAGCGGGTGATCACTGGCCAGCCATAACTGCCGCCGCGAGCGCATCAGCACATGCCGCTCGAACGGCTGCGCCGCATCGACGTTGGACAGGATGGTCAGCCCCAAATCCAGCTCGCCACTGGCCACCCCGCGCTCGATCCCCTGCCGGTCCATGTCGATCAGGTCGATCTCCACCTGCGGGTAACTGCGCTTGAAGCGCGCCAGCAAAGTCGGAAGGAAATACCCCAGCACGGTGTACGACGCCCCGACCCGCGCCGTGCCCGCCAGGCTGTCGCGCTGGAACAGCGGCTGGGCCACGGCGTCCTGCAGGGTGTCGAGGATGTGCCGGGCATGCTGGTAGAACTTGTGCCCTTCGGCCGTGAGGCTCACCCCATGGGGCAGGCGCTCGAACAGGCGCACGCCAAGCATGTCCTCCAGCTGGCTGACCGCCGCGGTGATCGCCGACTGCGACACATGCACGGTCAGCGCCGCCTGGGAAAACTGGCCCAACTCCGCCGCCGCGACAAAGTAGCGGAGCTGGCGCATGGAGATATCGTTGCGAGTGGACATTTGTTTTTCTGATACCTGTTCGCATTTTTTATGAATTTACGATAACCCGGCCGCCTTCATAGACTCCAGCGCAAATCAGCGCACCGCCTCCACGGTCGCCTGAACAACAAGAAACTGGAGGATTGGCCATGAGTACCGTGCTTCCCACGCTGGACGACAAATACACCCAGGCAACCGGCAAGGTGCTGATGACCGGCGTCCAGGCGCTGGTGCGGCTGCCGCTGATGCAGCGCCAGCGCGACCTTGCCGCCGGCCTGAACACCGCCGGCTTCATTTCCGGCTACCGCGGCTCGCCCCTCGGCGGCTTCGACCAGGCGCTGTGGAAAGCCCGCGAGCATCTGCAGACGCAGAAGGTGAAATTCCATCCCGGCCTCAACGAGGACCTCGCCGCCACCTCGCTGTGGGGCACCCAACAGGTGAACCTGTTCGAGGGCGCCAGCTACGACGGCGTGTTCGGCATCTGGTACGGCAAGGGCCCGGGCGTGGACCGCTGCGGCGATGTGTTCCGCCATGCCAATGCCGCCGGCACCTCGCAGTTCGGCGGCGTGCTGGCGATTGCCGGCGACGACCATGGCGCCCGCTCCTCCTCCCTGCCACACCAGACCGAACACATCTTCAAGGCGGTGATGATGCCGGTGCTGGCACCGTCCGGCGTGCAGGAATACCTCGACTACGGCCTGCACGGCTTTGCCATGTCGCGCTATTCCGGCTGCTGGGTGGCGATGAAGGCGGTGGCCGATACCGTGGAAAGCGGCGCCGTGGTGGATATCGACCTGAACCGGGTGCAGCCGCTGATCCCCGACTTCCCGCTGCCCGAAGGCGGCCTGAATATCCGCTGGCCCGACCCGCCCCTGGCCCAGGAACAACGCCTGCTGGAACACAAGCTCTACGCAGCCGCCGCTTATGCCCGGGCCAATGGCCTGGACCGTATCGTCATGGATTCGCCCAAGGCGCGGATCGGCATCGTCACCTCGGGCAAGTCCTACCTGGACGTGTGCCAGGCCCTGAAGATCCTCGGCATCGACGACACCCGTGCCGCGCAGATCGGTTTGCGGGTGTACAAGGTCGGCATGGTCTGGCCGCTGGATGCCGAGGGCGTGCGCCAGTTCGCCGAGGGCCTGGACGAGATCGTGGTGGTGGAAGAGAAGCGCCATATGCTCGAGTACCAGCTCAAGGAAGAGCTGTACAACTGGCGCGCGGACGTGCGCCCGCGCATCGTCGGCAAGTTCGACGACAAGGGCGAATGGACCCGGCCGCACACCGACTGGCTGCTACCGGCCACCAGCGACCTGACCCCGGCACAGATCGCCCGGGCCCTGGCCAAGCGCATCCTCGGCCATCACCAGAGCGGTGAGTTGCAGGTATGCCTGGCGGTGCTGGACGCCCAGCTTTCGGCCCAGCAACGCTTCGACACCCTGATGGACCGCGTGCCGCACTACTGCTCCGGCTGCCCGCACAACAGCTCGACCCAGGTTCCGGAAGGCAGCCGCGCGCTGGCCGGGATCGGCTGCCACTACATGGCGGCGTGGATCTACCCGCAGACCAAGACCTTCAGCCAGATGGGCGGCGAAGGCGTGGCCTGGATCGGCCAGGCGCCGTTCACCGAAACGCCCCACGTGTTCGCCAACCTCGGCGACGGCACCTACTTCCACTCCGGGCTGCTGGCAATCCGCGCGTCGGTCGCGGCCAAGGTCAACATCACCTACAAGATCCTCTACAACGACGCCGTGGCCATGACCGGCGGGCAGCCGGTGGACGGCACCCTGACGGTGCCGCAGATCTCCCGACAACTGGCTGCCGAAGGGGTCGGACGCATTGTCGTGGTCACCGACGACACCACGCGCTATGCGCAGATCACCGACCTCGCGGCCGGCGTACCGGTACTGCGTCGCGACAGAATGGACGATGTACAGAAGGAGCTTCGCGAGTTCGCCGGCGTCTCGGCGATCATCTACGACCAGACCTGCGCCGCGGAGAAACGCCGCCGTCGCAAGCGCGGCAAGTTCCCCGACCCGGCCCGCCGGGTGCTGATCAACGAAGCGGTGTGCGAGGGCTGTGGCGATTGCAGCAGCAAGTCCAACTGCATGTCGGTAACCAGCGTCGAGACCGAGTTCGGCAACAAGCGCGCCATCGACCAGTCCTCGTGCAACAAGGACTTCACCTGCCTCAACGGCTTCTGCCCGAGCTTCGTCACCGTTGAGGGCGGCAGCCTGCGCAAGCCCAAGGCACTGGCGCAGAATGATGATTGGGCTCTGCCGACGCCGACGCTGGCCAGCCTGGAGCAACCGTGCAGCATCCTGATCACCGGGGTCGGCGGTACCGGCGTGGTGACCATCGGCGCGCTGCTGGGCATGGCCGCTTTCATCGAGGGCAAAGGCACGCTCAATCTGGACATGGCCGGGATGGCGCAGAAAGGCGGCGCCGTGTGGTCGCATATCCGTATCGCCCGGCGCCAGGAAGAGCTGCATGCACCGCGGATTGCCGAGGGCGAAGCCAACCTGCTGCTGGGTTGCGACCTGGTGGTCAGCGCCAATGCCGAGACCCTGTCGAAGCTGCGCCAGGGCGTGACCCATGCCCTGGTCAACAGCGAGGAAAGCCTGACCAGCGCCTTCGTGCGCAACTTCGCCCGGCAGGCGGAAACCGGAGATCTGCAGCGGCATCCGGATACGCAGTTCCCGACCGCCGGAATGAACGGGCAGATCCGCGAGGCGGTGGGCGAAGGCCAGGCCGAGTTCATCGATGCCAGTCGTTTGGCGACGGCGTTGATGGGGGATTCGATCGCGACCAACACCTTCATGCTCGGCTTCGCCTGCCAGAAAGGCTGGCTGCCGGTAGGCGAGGCAGCGCTGTTGCAGGCCATCGAGATCAATGGCGCGGCGGTGCCGTTCAACAAGGCGGCGTTTCTCTGGGGCCGAAGAGCGGCGGTGGATCTGGCGCGGGTCCGGCAGTTGCTGCGCAAGGCGACCGGGCCGGCGTTGTCGCAGAGCCTCGACCAGGTGGTAGCGCGGCGGGTGGAGCAGCTTGTCGAGTATCAGGATGCGGCTTTTGCGCAACGCTACAAGGCACGGGTGGAGCGCTTTATCGCTGCCGAGACAAAGCTGCGTGGTGCTCCCGGTTCATTGTCCGAGGCGGTGGCGCGGCATTACTTCAAGGTGCTGGCGATCAAGGATGAGTACGAGGTGGCACGGTTGTTTACCCAGGGCGATTTCCTGAAGAAGGTCGAGGAGACGTTCGAGGGCGATTACCGGCTCAACTTCCACCTGGCGCCACCGGTGTTCAACAAGGGCAAGAAGGCCAGTTACGGGCCGTGGATGATGAAGGGCTTCAAGGTGCTGGCGAAGGTGCGGCGGATCCGCAATACCTGGCTCGATCCGTTTGCCCGGACCCACGAGCGCAAGGTCGAGCTGGAATGGCTGCGCGCTTACGAGGCACTGCTGGATGAAGTGGAGCACGGGCTGCGGGCGGACAATCTGGAACTGGCGGTGGAGCTCGCGCGGTTGCCGGATGCGGTGCGGGGGTATGGGCCGGTGAAGGACCGCTACCTGGGGAATGCGGGGCAGGAGAAGGAGCGGTTGCTGGATGAATGGCGTAATGGGCCGCGGTTTCATGAGGTCGGTGCGCAGAGGATTCAGGTGACTCAGGTCTGAAGCTGCTGTGTTGCTAATGGCCTCATCGCTGGCAAGCCAGCTCCCACAGTGTCCGTGGCGCTGCTGAACCCTGTGGGAGCTGGCTTGCCAGCGATGAGGCCATCAGCAGCAACATCAAATCAAGCCAGGAAATCCAGGAACCCCCTGCACACCGCCGACAAATACCCCTCCCCCCGACTGACAATCTGGAACCGCCTCACCGCCCATTCATCCGCCAACGGCACACACACCAACCCGGCGCCCTCGGGCTGCAAGCTCACCGCCCGCCGCGGAATCACCGCAATCCCCAGGTCCGCCTGCACCATCCGGCACACCGCATCGAAACTCTGCAGGTGAATCCCGTAGCGAATGCTCTTGCGCGCTGCCCGCGCGGCCTTGTCGAGCATGCGGTACAGCGGGCTGTCGCGGTGCAGCGCGATATGCCCATACCCCAGCGTCTCGGCGAACTGCACCCGCTCCAGCCCCGCCAGCGCATGCCCGGCCGGGACGATCAGCACCAGTTGGTCCGAACGATATTCCTGCACCCGCAAGCCCTTGTCCGCCAGCCCGGTCAGGTCCGCGCCAATCCCCAGGTCGGCCTGGTTCCCCAGCACGTCATCACCCACCTGCTCGCTGGTGCGCTCCTGCAGTTCGATGGCGATATTCGGATGGGCCCGCTGGAACCGGCTCAGGTCCTCGGGCAAAAACTGAATGATGCTCGAACGGTTGGCGCTGATACGGATATGCCCGCGATCGCCACTGGCGAACTGCGACAGGTCGGCACTCATCCGCGCCAGCTCCTCCAGCACATGCCGGGCATGCCCGAGCAGGCAGATCCCCGCCGGGGTCGGCTCGATGCCCTTCTGGTGCCGGTACAGCAAGGGCGCGCCAACCGCCTCTTCCAGCTCGCCAATGCGCTTGCTCACCGCCGACGGCACCATGCTTTCGCGCTCGGCGGCGCGGGCGATGCTGCCTTCGTCGCAGGCGGCGATAAACAGCTTCAGCGAGGTCGGATCGAAGCGCCAGAGGGTTTGCATGGAGGGTCCCGATATTTGGTGATGGCGGCCGTGAATATTCATCACTACAGCCCCTGCTGCACAGTTCCTAACATGCAGGGCGTTGAGGAGATAACTATGACTACAAGAAAAATTCAATTCGCCGGCCGTTTTCTTTTCCTGTCCTGCAGCCATCAGGCCGTCAGCGACCAGCTCGGCGGGCGCGACCTGGCCCTCGCCGACGCCCTGCCGCTGCGCGACAACATCTCCACCGACGAGATCACCCCGGTGGTGATCATGATGACCTACGACTCGCGCCTGGGCGCCTACCCCTACGTCGGTTTCAAGACCGAAGGCCAACTGCCCATCGGCAACGACGCGGTGAAAAACGGCGGCTTCGAGATCACCGTGGCCGGCAAGCGCTACGGCAAGGGTTCGTCCCGCGAGTCGAGCCCGCTGGCGGAGAAGTCCGCCGGTATCCGCCTGATCATCGCCGAGAGCTTCGAGCGCATCTACCGGCAGAACTGCGACAACATCGGCATCTACACCTCCACCGACTTCTCCCTGATCGAGCGCATCCGCGACGGCGAAGCCATCGACCTGGAAGAGTTCCTCACCGGCCGCGATGCGGTGACCCAGGAAGTGATCCGCGCCGGCGGCCTGCTGGCCTACAGCAAGCTGCACCTGCCGCGCCAGCCGGAGAAAGTCTTCAACCCGCTACCGACGCACCGGCCCCTGACCCTGGTGGAAAAGATCATCGAACGCCGCCGCGTCGCTCCCGCCGGCGAAGTCGCACGCGGCGACGGCCTGTTCCTCTCTGCCGACTGGCGCTTCAGCCACGACTACTTCACCGGCATGTGCGCGCACTTCATGCACGAAGCCTTCGGTGAACACCTGGAGCTGGCCCGCCCCCACGAAATCATCGCCTTCCAGGACCACCTGATCCTCGCCAACCAGAGCTACCCGCATATCCGCGACAACCTGCTGGCAGCGGTCGGCGGCCTGGCCTCGGCCCATGACGAATTCGTCCGCCGCTACCCGGTGGTGGCCCATGGCGCACTGAAGGGCGAGAGCGGTTC
Organism: Pseudomonas sp. P2S-1; assembly: GCF_057197725.1. Lineage (NCBI taxonomy): Bacteria > Pseudomonadati > Pseudomonadota > Gammaproteobacteria > Pseudomonadales > Pseudomonadaceae > Pseudomonas > Pseudomonas sp. P2S-1. The sequence continues at coordinate 5,875,900 of NZ_CM170068.1, read as the reverse complement.
GGAAGGCATCTGCCACGCGCTGATGAGCGAGCTCCATGCCCTGCCCGGCCAGGTAGTGGTCGGCACCGACTCCCACTCGCCGCACTCCGGCGCCCTTGGCTGCCTGGCCTTCGGCGCCGGGGCCACGGATATCGCCAACAGCTGGGCCACCGGCTTCATCCGCTGCCGCATGCCGGAAACCATCAAGGTGGAGCTGACCGGCCGGTTGCGCGCTGATGTCACCGCCAAGGACATCGTCCTCGAACTGCTGCGCAGCGAGCCGATCCGCCAGGGCCAGGCCATCGGCGCGGTGTTCGAGTACTGCGGCGAAGCGGTGCGCGCACTGTCGGTCGACGAGCGGGCGACCCTGACCAATATGGTCGCCGAGCTGGGCGGCTTTACCGGGATCGTCGCGCCGGACCGCAAGGTGGTGGAGTTCCTGCGTGAACGGCGCGGCATCGAGATCGAGCTGGAGGACTGGCTGTTCAGCGATGCCGACGCCGAGTACAAGGAACGCATCGTCATCGACTGCTCCCGCCTGTCGCCGCTGGTGGCGGCGCCGGGTGACCCGGGCAACGGCATGGCCCTCGCCGATCTGGACGGCCCGGTGGCCGTGGATATCGCCTATGGCGGCTCCTGCACCGCCGGCAAGCGCGAGGATTTCGACTATTACCACGAGGTGCTGGACTGGGGCTTGAAGCGCGGCCTGAAGGTGGCCGACCACACCCGCCTGTACCTGCAATTCGGCACCCTGGCGGTGCGTGACTACTGCCGTGAACAGGGCTACCTGGAGACCTTCCAGCAGGTCGGCGTCGAGCTGATCATGCCCGGCTGCGGCGCCTGCGCGAACTGCGGGCCGGGGTCCTCGACCCGGGCCGAGCAGGTCACCATCAGCGCGATCAACCGCAACTTCCCCGGTCGCTCCGGACCGGGCCAGGTCTGGCTCGGCAGCCCCTACACCGTGGCCGCCAGCGCCCTGCTCGGCCGCCTTGCCAGCTTCGCCGAGCTGCAGGCGGAGGTGGCATGAACACCGCCGATCTCTGCGACCACTATGGCGCCGAACTGCGCATCCTGCCGGGCGACTGGCAGTGGTTCGGCGCGCGGCGGCAGTTCAGCGGGCCGGTGGTGACACTCTACGCCCTCGGCTGCAATGGCGAGATCCGCCAGAAGCTGGCCGAGCCCGGCGCCGGGCGCGTGCTGGTGATCGAAGCCGGTGGCGACCCCGGCGCCCTGCTGGGTGATCGCCTTGGCGCCCTGGCCCTGGCCAATGGCTGGGCCGGGGTGCTGATCAACGGTAATGTCCGCGACCGCCATGCGCTGGCCAGCCTCGAACTGGGCATCCTCGCCCTCGGCTCCTGGCCACAGCGCTCGCATAACCGTGAGGGCGGCAAGCTCGATGTGCCCCTGTTGCTGGGCGGCGTGTCCGTCGAACCCGGGGACTGGCTGTACGCCGATGAGGACGGCGTGCTGCTGGCCCGACAGGAGCTTGCCCTGCCGAAACGCTGAAAACCGATGGCTGCTGCGCGCAGCACCCTGACTCTCCGACAACTACAACAATGGAGAAATACACCATGGCCACCCTGACCCAGAGTGCCACCGACGGCGCTCGCGACCTGCAGGAACTGCTGCTGTATCGCCGCGTCGCCTGGCGCATCCTGCCGCTGACGATCATCTGCTTCCTGTTCTCGTATTTCGACCGCATCAACATCAGCTTCGCCAAGACCCAGATGCAGGCCGAGCTGGGCCTGAGCGACGCGGCCTACGGCTTTGCCGCGAGCATCTTCTTCTTCGGCTACGTGCTCTTCGAAGTGCCCAGCAGCTACGGCCTGAAACGCTACGGCGCGCCCAGCTGGATCTGCCGGATCATGGTCTCCTGGGGCCTGGCCACCGCCGCCCTGGTGTTCGCCTACAACGAATACACCCTGTACTTCCTGCGCTTTTTGATCGGCGTGATGGAAGCCGGGTTCGGGCCGGCGCTGCTGTTCTATCTCGCCTGCTGGTTCCCGAAGAAGAACCTCGCCAGCATGAACGGCCTGTGGTTCCTCTCCATCCCGCTGTCGGGGATGCTCGGTGCACCGGTGTCGGGCTTTATCCTCGAATACATGAACGGCTTCCTCGGCCTGGCCGGCTGGCACTGGCTGTTCGTGCTCTCGGGGCTGCCCTGCGCGCTGCTCGGGGTGATCGTGCTGTTCCGTCTCGACCGCGATATCCAGTCGGCGAAATGGCTGAACCAACAGGAGAAGGACATTCTCCAGCGCAACCTCGACAACGACCGCAAGGAGAGCAAGCCGATCCATGCCTCGCTGCTCAAGGTGATCTTCACCCGCGAGGTGGCGATCCTCTCGGTGATCTACTTCATGATCAAGCTCACCGGCTACGGGCTGAATTTCTGGATGCCGCACCTGATCAGTTCGGCCGGGGTGAAGAACCAGCTGGCGGTGGGCTTCCTCACCGCCCTGCCCTACCTGGTCGCGGCCGTCGGCATGATCATCGTCACCCGCCGTTCCGACGCCTCGGGCGAACGGCGCAAGTACCTGTGGCAATGCATGGCGGTGGGTGCCGTCGGCTACTTCGCCGCGTGCTTCTTCAATGATCACTATGTGCTGCTGACCAGCTTCCTGATTCTCGCCACAGCCGGCGTGTTCATCGCCATCCCGATCTTCTGGACCATTCCCCAGCAGGCCTTCGCCGGGCTGGCGATTGCCGGTGGCATCGCGGCGATCAATACCGTCGGGCAGTTGAGCGGCATGGTCGCGCCGTTGCTGGTGGGCTACATCAATGACCTGACCGGCAACACCTACATGGGCATGCTCGCCCTGGCGCCGTTCTGCCTGATGTGCGTCGCTGTGATTCTCTGGGGCCTGCCGAAAGAGCGGGTGGCCAAATGAGGCTCGGGCATGGTGTTGTGCTGCTTGGTATGGGGCTGGGGTCGGGCCAGGTCATGGCGGATTTCGTCGGGGATACCAAGGCGGGGCTGGAGGTACGCAACTTCTATTTCAGCCGGGATTTCCGCAATCCCGAGGCGACCCAGTCGAAGCGGGAGGAATGGGCCCAGGGCTTCGTGCTCAAGGTGCAGTCGGGGTATACCGAGGGCACGGTGGGATTCGGTCTGGATGCGCTGGGGCTGCTCGGGCTCAAGCTGGATTCCAGCGCGGACCGCGCCGGGACCGGGCTGTTACCGAGGAATGCCGACCGGCGTGCGGCGGATGATTTCTCCACCTTCGCGCCCACGGCCAAGGTACGCCTGGGCAACAGCGAACTGCGCATCGGTGCGCTGACACCGACCCTTCCATTGCTGGCGGCCAACTACAGTCGCCTGTTGCCGCAGGTGTTCAATGGCGGGTTGCTGACGTCCACGGATATCGACAATCTCACGCTGACCCTGGGCCGCATCGATCAGGTGAAGTACCGGGACTCTTCGGACTTCGAGGACCTGGCGATCAGCAGCATGTCCGGCGGGTTCTCCAGCGCTGCGCGCAGTGACGGGATGGATTACGCAGGGGCGGATTACAAGCTCGATGCAGTGTCCCTGAGTTACCACTATGCGCGGCTCGACGATATCTACCGGCGGGATTATGCCGGGGTGCAGTTCAGTCAGCCGCTCGGGGGCGGCAAGGTGTTTGGCGAGGTGCGCTACTTCGTTGCTCGCGATGAGGGACGGGCCTTGGCGGGTGAGGTGGATAACCGCACGGTGAGTTCGAATGTCGGCTACAAGATCGGCGGACACGGATTCAGTGGCGGGTATCAGAAGGGCTCGGGGGATACGGCGTTTGCCTATCTCAATGGCAGCGACACCTACCTGTTCAGCGAGATGCTGGTCAGCACCTTTGCCCTGCAGAACGAGCGGGTCTGGCATCTGAGGTATGACTATGACTTCGCGGCGCTCGGGGTGCCGGGGCTGACCTTCAACCTGCGCTATGTGAAGGGGGACGAGGTGGACCCGGAGCATATTCGCACCAGTCGTGGCGCGGCGCTGCGGGCTGGCGGGGAGGATGGCAAGGAATGGGAGCGGGCTACGGACCTGACTTATACGGTGCAGGGGGGGCCGTTGAAGAACCTGTCGCTGAGGTGGAGGAATGCCACCAACCGGTCGAATTATGCGGACAGTGCGGATGAGAACCGGGTGATCCTGAGCTACCAGATCAAGTTCCTCTAACTGCCGAAACACCCTCCAGGTAGGAGCGTGGCTTGCCCGCGAAGGACCGCGCTAGCGGTCCCAAAATCTCACTGACCACACCATTTTGGGACCGCTACGCGGTCCTTCGCGGGCAAGCCACGCTCCTACAGAGGTACGCGGCGATCTGTCAGACCTGAACGCTCAAGGTCGAAGCCGCCACCGCCACCGTCATCATCGCCTTGCTGATCTTCAGGTCGAGCAACGCATAGTTGAGCATTTCCAGGTGGTGTTCCATCGGTGGAGCCGGCAGGAGGGACACGTTGCTGAGGGCCTTGTCGAGGTGGTCCAGTGCATGCTGCATGGCTTCCTCGCGGGTCAGGCCGGGTGTGGTGTAGAGGGCGTAGGGTGGATCAGGAACGATTTTTTTCATGGTTTCGGGGTCCGGTTATTTAAGGATCGAAAAACCACGATTCGCTGCTAAACGAAGGGTGGCGACTGTACGCGGGTTAGCAGACCGGGCCCAGAACCCCATTTACCCGGCGCGCCCGAAGGCGCCCACACGTACAGCCGCCATAAAATGGTGGCTCATGGGGGTTTTCTGGGAAACACGGACTGCTAAATCCGGTCATTGCGCTAACAACGACCGACGCAGACTAGGCACCCTTTCCACCCTACGCAACCAAAAAACGGGCCGGGGAGTATGCTTGGGAAATTGCCTACAAGAAAGTCGGAAATCGAGGAAGTTATCAGCGTGTAGACCACACCTTTCCGACTCCCCAAGTCAGAAAAATCCCTTGAACATCCCCTGCAACCGCCGATTCCCCGAATCCACCAGATGGTTGTCATCAAAGTACAACGCCTTGCCCTCCAACGACCCCATGCACTCCCCGTTCGGACATAACCACGGCGCCGGATCCAGCACCTGCACCTGACACCGCTGCGCCGCGAAATCGATCGCTTCATTGGCCCGACGGTTGCGCTCGCGATAAGCCTCCACCGGCACCGAAATATCCGACTTGCTCCCCAGAATCCGCGCCTGCAGGTTCAGCCCCTTGTAGACACTGAACGGCATCTCGGGAATCGGCCGCACGATATACACCGGCCGCTGTTCGGCCAGGGTGCACACGGTACGGGCATATTCGGCATCGAAGTCACGGGCGAACGCCGCGGACTCCTGATGACGCTGACCGTTGAAGTAGACGCGGAAGCGGTTTTCCCGGCGGTCATCGGAATACAGCGCCGCACGGCTGAGCAGGACCACCGGCACGCCGGGATACTCGTGCTCCAGCAGATCGAAACGGCGCTGGTTGAACACGTGGCATTTGCTCTCCAGTTCGCGATCCTGCATCTGGAAATCCAGCAAGGTCGGGCAGCCGCCCCGGGACCAGGACAGCGCCGCACTCGGGTTGACGCCCTGCACCGCCGCCGCCGTCGACTCGGCATGGCTGTCACCAAACAGGATCACCCGCACCTCGCCCTCGCCCAGCCGGCAATCCACCACATCGCGGTCATCGGCGTCCGGGTAGCACTCGCGCTCGTACAGCTTGCTGGCATAGACCGGCCGCTCATGTTCTTCGAAGGCAAAACGCAACTCCGGGTGCTTCTTCACCAGCGAGCCCCCGGCCGAGGCGACCACCACCAGCACCAGCGCCACCCCGCAATGCTTGAGCAGCGCCCGCGACGGCAGGCGGATTTTCCCGACGCTGGACTCGATCCAGCGATACGACAGGTAGCCGAGGGCAAAGGTGATCAGCAGCGCGACGAACACGTGGGGCGGGCTGTCGAGCAGCCCGCAGATGTACAGGAACACCACCAGCGGCCAGTGCCAGAGATAGACCGAGTAGGAGATCCGCCCAACGAACTGCATCGGCGCGACCCGGCTGAACAGCGAGTTGCTGTTGGCCAGGATCACCAGCGCGGCACCGACCGCAGGCACCAGCGCGAGGTAGCCGGGCCAAGGGTCACGGCCGGTGAACAGGGTCACCGCGAGCAGGATCATCATCAGGCCGGCGCCTTCGAACAGGCCGCGACCGATCCGCGAGAGCCCCAGGGGGAAGAGGAACACCAACCCGCCGAGGATCATCTCCCAGGCCCGGGTCGGCAGCAGGTAGAACGCCGCCACCGGATGGCTTTCGGTCAACACCACCGACGCCGCCAGCGAGGTCCCGCCCAGCAGCGCCAGCACCCAGACCATGCCGCGCTCGCCGAGCAAGCGCAACAGCAGCGGCAGCAACAGCGGATAGAAGAGGTAGAACTGCATTTCCACCGACAGCGACCAGGTGTGCAGCAGCCAGTTCTCGTGGAGCGGCGCCGAGAAGTAGTCGCCGTCACCGGCGAAACGCAGGTTGGAGGTGAACAGCAAGCTGTCCTTGGTCGTGCGCAGCAGCTCGCGGTAGTCATCCAGCGGCAGGTAGACGAAGCCGAAGATCATCAGCGCCAGGCACAGTACCGCCAGCGCGGGAATGATCCGCCGTGCCCGGGACGCATAGAAACCGAGCAGGGAAAAACCGTCCCGACGCAGGCCATCGACGATGATCCCGGTCATCAGGAAGCCGGAAATCACGAAGAACACATCGACGCCGACAAAGCCGCCCTCGAAGCCAGGCACATGGAAGTGGTAGAGCACCACGGCGATCACGGCGAGCGCGCGCAGGGCGTTGATGTTGTTGCGAAAAAGCATCGGGGAATATCCGTTTTCTTTTTTTTATGAGCCCGTCAGTGGGCCGCTGTCGGTGAAGCCAGTCCCCACCATAGCCGCTTGGGCAGCAGCGTGCAGCAATCGTTCTGCCCGCTTACCTATCGAAAAAAAAGATATAGACTGGCTGGCATCCATAAAAACCAATAAAAGCCCCGCCCCCATGATGACCCTCCGCCAGATCCGCCACTTCATCGCCGTCGCGGAAACCGGTTCCATCTCCGCCGCCGCCCAGGCCGTGTTCATTTCCCAATCGACCCTGACCCTGGCGATCCAGCAACTGGAGCAGGAGATCGGAGTCAGCCTGTTCAACCGCCACGCCAAGGGCATGACCCTGACCCACCAGGGTCATCAGTTCCTGCGTCAGGCGCACCTGATCCTGGCCACCGTGGACAACGCCAAGCGCAGCCTGCAGCAGAGCACCGACCAGGTCGCCGGGCAGCTCACCATCGGCGTGACCAGCCTGGTGGCCGGTTATTACCTGGCGGACCTGCTTACCCGTTTCCAGCGCGCCTACCCCAATGTGCAAATCCGCGTGACCGAGGACGAACGCCCCTATATCGAGCACCTGCTGGTGGCCGGCGAAATCGATGTGGGGGTGCTGATCCTGTCCAACCTGGAAGACCGCCTGGCCTTGCAAACCGAGGTGCTGACCCACTCGCCCCATCGCCTCTGGCTGCCCGCCCAGCATTCGTTGCTGGAACGCGACAGCATCAGCCTCGCCGATGTGGCCAACGAGCCGCTGATCCAGCTGAACGTCGATGAAATGGAGCACAACGCCCGGCGCATGTGGGCCGGCGCGGGGTTGCAGGCGCAGATCAGCCTGCGCACGGCATCCACCGAGGCGGTGCGTAGCCTGGTCGCGGCGGGCCTGGGCGTGTCGATCCAGCCGGACATGACCTACCGCCCCTGGTCCCTGGAAGGCGACATCATCGAGGCCCGCCCCCTGGCGGACCTGAGCCAGACCCTAGATATCGGCCTGGCCTGGCGCCGCGGCACGGCACGCCCGGCATTGGTCGATCCGTTCCTGACCGTGGCCCGGGAACCCGGCTCCGGACGCAAGCCTTCGATTTAATCGAACGGCCCCTTCAATATTTAGAATTTGTCGACCTGCGCGGTCCGCTCTAGGCTCTGTAAGAAATATCGCCCACCCACGTCGGGCGACAGTTCATAAAAACAGAACAACAGAGAACTTCCACGATGTCCGGCGCGCACCCGAGCTTCTCCACCGCATTGCTGATCGACGGCGAACTGGTCGCCGGCGAGGGGCTGGCCGAGCCGATCTTCAACCCGGCCACGGGCGAAGTCCTGACCCGTATCGCCGAGGCCAGCCACGAGCAGGCCGAAACCGCGATCCAGGCCGCGCACCGCGCCTTCTCAAGCTGGTCGCGGACTACCCCGCAACAGCGCTCCAACATCCTGCTGAACATTGCCGATGCCTTGCAGCGCCAGGCCGATGAACTGGCCCGCCTGGAAGCCCTGAACTGCGGCAAGCCGCTGCACCTGGCACGCCAGGACGACCTGCCGGCAGCCATCGACGTGTTCCGCTTCTTCGCCGGTGCCGTGCGTTGCCAGACCGGGCAACTGGCCGGCGAGTACGTGCCGGGCTACACCAGCATGGTCCGCCGCGACCCGCTGGGCGTGGTCGCCTCCATCGCACCGTGGAACTACCCGATCATGATGGCGGCCTGGAAGATCGCCCCGGCCCTGGCCGCCGGCAACACCCTGGTGTTCAAACCGTCGGAACATACCCCGCTGTCGATCCTGGCCCTGGCGCCCGCGCTGGCCGAGCTGTTGCCGCCCGGTGTGCTTAATATCGTCTGCGGCGGCGGCGAGAGCGTCGGCAGCCATCTGGTCAGCCATGCCCGGGTGCGCATGGTCTCGCTGACCGGCGATATCGTCACCGGACAGAAAATCCTCCAGGCTGCCTCCAGAACCGTCAAGCGCACCCACCTGGAGCTCGGCGGCAAGGCCCCGGTGATCGTCTGCAACGACGCCGACCTCAAGGCCGTGGTCGAGGGCGTGCGCACCTACGGCTACTACAACGCCGGCCAGGACTGCACCGCCGCCTGCCGCATCTACGCCCAGGCCGGTATCCACGACAAGCTGGTTGCCGAACTCGGCTGGGCGGTCAGCAGCCTGCGCTTCGCCAGCAAGCGCGATGCCGACAACGAGATCGGCCCGCTGATCAGCACCCGCCAGCGCGACCGCGTGGCGAGCTTCGTCGAGCGCGCCCTGAGCCAGCCGCATATCGAACGGGTCACCGGCGCCGCCGTGCATTCGGGCCCTGGCTACTATTACCAGCCGACCCTCCTGGCCGGGTGCCAGCAGCGCGACGAGATCGTCCAGCGCGAAGTGTTCGGCCCGGTGGTCACGGTGACGCGTTTCGACGAGCTGTCCCAGGCCGTGGACTGGGCCAACGACTCCGAGTACGGCCTGGCCTCCTCGGTATGGACCCGCGACCTGGACAAGGCCATGCAGATCGCCGCGCGCCTGCAGTACGGCTGCACCTGGATCAACAGCCATTTCATGCTGGTCAGCGAGATGCCCCACGGCGGGCTCAAGCGCTCCGGCTACGGCAAGGACCTGTCCAGCGATTCGCTGCAGGACTACAGCGTGGTCCGCCACATCATGGCGCGCCATGGCGAGCACCTGACCTGAACGACGTTCGCACTACCCTAATAAAACGCTGGATCGCTGCACCGTTTGCCAATCTGCCCCGACAACTATATGAACAAGAGGGAACACCATGTTCGCGCACAAGACCGCATTGCTCAGCGCCCTGAGCACCGCCCTGCTGGCCAGCGCCAGCCTGCAGGCCGCCGAACCGCTGAAGGCCGTGGGTGCCGGCGAAGGCCAGCTGGATATCGTCGCCTGGCCGGGCTATATCGAGCGCGGCGACAGCGACAAGGCCTATGACTGGGTCACCGGCTTCGAGAAGGAAACCGGCTGCAAGGTCAGCGTGAAGACCGCCGCCACCTCCGATGAAATGGTCAGCCTGATGGCCAAGGGCGGTTATGACCTGGTCACCGCGTCGGGCGACGCCTCGCTGCGCCTGATCGTCGGCAAGCGGGTGCAGCCGATCAATACGTCGCTGATCCCCAACTGGAAGAACATCGACCCGCGCCTGCAGGACGGGCCGTGGTACGTGGTCAACAAGCAGGTCTACGGCACGCCGTACCAGTGGGGGCCGAACGTGCTGATGTACAACACCAACGTGTTCCCGCAGGCGCCGGACAGCTGGAAGGTGGTGTTCGAGCCGCAGAACTTCCCCGATGGCAAGCCGAACAAGGGCCGGGTGCAGGCCTATGACGGCCCGATCTATATCGCCGATGCGGCGCTGTACCTGAAGACGGCCAAGCCGGAACTGGGGATCAAGAACCCCTACGAGCTGAATGAAGAGCAGTACAAGGCCGTGCTCGACCTGCTGCGCCAGCAACAGCCGCTGATCCACCGCTACTGGCATGACGCGACGGTGCAGATGAGCGACGTGAAGAACGAAGGCGTGGCTGCGTCCAGTTCCTGGGGCTACATGGTCAATGGCCTGAAGGCCGACAACCAGCCGGTGGCGTCGGTGATTCCGAAGGAAGGCGCGACCGGCTGGGCCGACACCACCATGCTGCATGCCGAGGCCAAGCACCCGAACTGTGCGTACAAGTGGATGGACTGGTCGCTGCAGCCGAAGGTCCAGGGCGATGTGGCGGCGTGGTTCGGATCGTTGCCGGCGGTCCCGGCGGCCTGCACCGGCAGCGAACTGCTTGGGGCTGAAGGCTGCAAGACCAACGGCTTCGACCAGTTCGACAAGATCGCCTTCTGGAAAACCCCGCAGGCTGAAGGCGGCAAGTTCGTGCCGTACAGCCGCTGGACCCAGGACTACATTGCGATCATGGGTGGGCGGTAAGCCTTAGCCCTGGGTTGCTTTCGAGGGCCTCATCGCTGGCAAGCCAGCTCCCACAGGTTCTGTGTGCGCCGCGATCCCTGTGGGAGCTGGCTTGCCAGCGATAGGGCCCGAGAGGGCAACCCAAAAACCCCCTGCAAAAACACGCACCACCGTCGTCAGTCGTCCAGGCCTGGGCCGCTGCACACACCCACGCCTATCCGGAGCACCGCACCATGACCCTTGCAGTCCAGTTCACCCAGGTTTCCCGCTTATTCGGCGAGGTGAAAGCCGTCGACCGGGTATCCATCGATATCCAGGACGGCGAGTTCTTTTCCATGCTCGGCCCCTCGGGCTCGGGCAAGACCACCTGCCTGCGCCTGATCGCCGGCTTCGAACAACCCAGCGCCGGCTCGATCCGCATCCACGGCGCCGAAGCCGCCGGCCTGCCGCCCTACCAGCGCGACGTCAATACGGTGTTCCAGGACTACGCCCTGTTCCCCCATATGAGCGTGCTGGACAACGTCGCCTACGGCCTCAAGGTCAAGGGCGTGAGCAAACAGGAACGCCATGCCCGCGCCGAAGAGGCCCTGGCGATGGTCGCCCTCGGCGGCTACGGCAGCCGCAAGCCGGTACAACTGTCCGGCGGCCAGCGCCAGCGCGTGGCCCTGGCCCGTGCCCTGGTCAACCGCCCCCGGGTGCTGCTGCTCGACGAACCCCTCGGCGCCCTCGACCTGAAGCTGCGCGAACAGATGCAGACCGAACTGAAGAAGCTCCAGCGCCAGCTGGGCATCACTTTCATCTTCGTCACCCACGACCAGACCGAGGCGCTGTCCATGTCCGACCGCGTCGCCGTGTTCAACCGCGGGCGCATCGAGCAGGTGGACACTCCGCGCAACCTCTACATGAAGCCGGCCACCACCTTCGTCGCCGAGTTCGTCGGCACCTCCAACGTGATCCGCGACGACCTCGCCAGCCAGTTGAACGGCAGCACCCAGCCCTTCTCGATCCGCCCGGAACATATCCGCCTGGGCGACTCCGCCGTGAGTGGCCAGGTCCAGGTCAGCGGCGTGCTCCACGATATCCAGTACCAGGGCAGCGCCACCCGCTTCGAGCTGAAACTGGACAACGGCCAGTTGCTCAATGTCAGCCAGGCCAACACCCAGTGGCAGGCCGACGCCGCCCAGTTGCAACCAGGTCAGCGCCTGGCCGCGCACTGGGCCCGCGAGGCGATGACGCCGCTGCAGGAAACCGTTCTGGGCGAGGGCCGCTGAGATGAGCCTGGCCCTGACCCAAGCCTCGGGATCGCCCATGCGGCGCTTCTCCAACCTGCTCTACCGCAAGCCCAACCTGTACCTGGCGCTGCTGCTGATCCCGCCGCTGATCTGGTTCGGCGCGATCTACCTCGGCTCGCTGCTGGGCTTGCTGTGGCAAGGCTTCTACACCTTCGACGACTTCACCATGGCGGTGACGCCGGACCTGACCCTGGCCAACTTCGCCGCGCTGTTCAACCCGGCGAACTTCGACATCATCGTGCGCACCCTGACCATGGCCATCGCCGTGTCCATCGCCAGTGCCGCCCTGGCCTTCCCCATCGCCTACTACATGGCGCGCTACACCACGGGCAAGACCAAGGCGTTCTTCTATATCGCGGTGATGATGCCGATGTGGGCCAGCTACATCGTCAAGGCCTACGCCTGGACCCTGCTGCTGGCCAAGGGCGGCGTGGCCCAGTGGTTCGTGCAGTTGCTGCACCTGGAACCGGTGCTGCAATTCCTCCTCGGCATCCCCGGGGTCGGCGGCAGCACCCTGTCGACCTCGCACCTGGGGCGCTTCCTGGTCTTCGTGTACATCTGGCTGCCGTTCATGATCCTGCCGATCCAGGCCTCCCTCGAACGCCTGCCGCCGTCGCTGCTGCACGCTTCGGCGGACCTTGGCGCGACGCCACGGCAGACCTTCATGCAGGTGATCCTGCCGCTGTCGGTGCCGGGCATCGCGGCCGGTTCGATCTTCACCTTCTCCCTGACCCTCGGCGACTTCATCGTTCCGCAACTGGTGGGCCCGCCCGGCTACTTCATCGGCGGCATGGTCTACGCCCAGCAGGGCGCGATCGGCAACATGCCGATGGCCGCCGCCTTCACCCTGGTGCCGATCGTGCTGATCGCCCTCTACCTGTCCATCGTCAAACGCCTGGGGGCCTTCGATGCACTCTGAAAAAGCTTCGCTGGGCCTGCGCATTGCGGCCTGGGGCGGGCTGGTGTTCCTGCACTTCCCGATCCTGATCATCTTCCTCTACGCCTTCAACACCGAAGACGCGGCGTTCAGCTTCCCGCCCCAGGGCTTTACCCTGAAGTGGTTCAGCGTGGCCTTCTCGCGGCCGGACGTGCTGGAGTCGATCAAGCTGTCGTTGCAGGTCGCCTGCCTGGCCACGCTGATCGCCCTGGTGCTCGGCACCCTGGCCTCGGCGGCGCTGTACCGGCGCAGTTTCTTCGGCAAGGAAGGCATCTCGCTGATGCTGATCCTGCCGATCGCCCTGCCCGGGATCATCACCGGTATCGCCCTGCTCTCGGCGTTCAAGGCCCTGGGCATCGAGCCGGGGATCTTCACCATCGTGGTCGGCCACGCGACCTTCTGCGTGGTGATCGTCTACAACAACGTGATCGCCCGCCTGCGCCGCACCTCGCAGAGCCTGATCGAGGCCTCCATGGACCTCGGCGCCGACGGCTGGCAGACCTTCCGCTACATCATCCTGCCGAACCTCGGCTCGGCGCTGCTGGCCGGCGGCATGCTGGCCTTCGCCCTGTCGTTCGACGAGATCATCGTCACCACCTTCACCGCCGGGCACGAACGCACCCTGCCGATCTGGCTGCTCAACCAGCTCAGCCGGCCGCGCGACGTACCGGTGACCAACGTGGTCGCCATGCTGGTGATGATGGTGACCATGCTGCCGATCCTTGGCGCCTACTACCTGACCCGCGGCGGCGAAAGCGTTGCCGGCAGCGGCAAATAACCCCGACATGCTGACGAGGACTGACTCATGCAAACCCAACTGCTGATCAACGGCCAACTGCTGGAAGGCGAAGGCCCGAGCCATGACGTACTCAACCCGTCGCTGGGGACCACCCTGGTGAGCATCAAGGAAGCCAGCGCGGCCCAGGTCGACGCCGCCGTGCGCGCTGCCGACAACGCCTTCGACGCCTGGTCGCAGACCGCGCCGAAAGACCGCTCCGGCCTGCTGCTGAAACTGGCCGATGCCATCGAGGCCCACGGCGAAGAGCTCGCCAGGCTGGAATCGGACAACTGCGGCAAGCCCTACAGCGCCGCGCTGAACGACGAGATCCCGGCCATCGCCGACGTGTTCCGCTTCTTCGCCGGCGCCAGCCGCTGCCTCAATGGCTCCGCTGCGGGCGAGTACCTGCCGGGCCATACTTCGATGATCCGCCGTGATCCGGTGGGCGTGATCGCCTCCATCGCGCCGTGGAACTACCCGCTGATGATGGTCGCCTGGAAGATCGCCCCGGCCCTTGCTGCCGGCAATACCGTGGTGCTCAAACCGTCCGAACAGACCCCGCTGACCGCCCTGCGCCTGGCCCAGCTGGCTAACGACATCTTCCCGGCCGGCGTGCTCAATATCGTCTTCGGCAAGGGCCCGAGCGTTGGCGCGCCACTGGTCACTCACCCCAAGGTGCGCATGGTCTCGCTGACCGGCTCCATCGCCACCGGCTCGAACATCATCTCCAGCACCGCCGACAGCGTGAAGCGCATGCACATGGAGCTGGGCGGCAAGGCGCCGGTGATCATCTTCGACGATGCCGATATCGATGCGGCGGTTGAAGGCATCCGTACCTTCGGCTTTTACAACGCCGGCCAGGACTGCACCGCCGCCTGCCGTATCTATGCGCAGAGCGGCATCTACGAGAAGTTCGTCGAGAAGCTCGGCGCCGCGGTATCGACCATCAAGTACGGCCTGCAGAACGACCCGGAAACCGAGCTCGGCCCGCTGATCACCGCCCAGCACCGCGACCGCGTGGCCGGCTTCGTCGAGCGCGCCATTGCCCAGCCGCATATCCGCCTGGTGACCGGTGGCAAAGCCGTGCCGGGTGATGGCTTCTTCTTCGAACCGACCGTGCTCGCCGACGCCCAGCAGGACGACGAGATCGTCCGTCGCGAGGTGTTCGGGCCGGTGGTCTCGGTGACCCGCTTCGACGATGAAGCGCAGGTGCTGGAATGGGCCAACGAGTCCGACTACGGCCTGGCCTCGTCGCTGTGGACTGCCGACGTCGGCCGTGCCCACCGGGTTTCGGCGCGTCTGCAATACGGCTGCACCTGGGTCAACACGCACTTCATGCTGGTCAGCGAAATGCCCCACGGCGGGCAGAAGCTCTCCGGCTATGGCAAGGACATGTCCATGTATGGCCTGGAAGACTACACCTGCATCCGCCATGTGATGTTCAAGCACTAAGGACCCTTCATGCAGATCACACGACGTGATTTCCTCAACGGCGTCGCTATCGGCATCGCGGCGGGGCTGACGCCGCTGCAGATCCTCCAGGCCGCACCGGACGGGCGCTACTACCCGCCGTCCCTGACCGGCCTGCGCGGCAGCCATCCAGGCGCCTTCGAAGTGGCGCACCAGATGGGCTGGGAGAAAAAGACCTTCGACACCGACGCCCTGCCGATCGCCGAGCACTACGACCTGGTGGTGGTCGGTGGCGGCATCAGTGGGCTGTCGGCGGCCTGGTTCTACCGGCAGAAACATCCGCAGGCGCGGATCCTGGTGATCGAGAACCATGACGACTTCGGCGGCCACGCCAAGCGCAACGAGTTCAGCGCCGACGGGCGGATGATCATCGGCTACGGCGGCAGCGAGGCGTTCCAGTCGCCGAACCACCTGTACAGCAAAGAGGTGAACGGGCTGCTCAGGGCGCTGGGGGTGGAGATCAAGCGCTTCGAAACGGCGTTCGAGCGCAACTTCTACCCGGACCTGAAGTTGTCCCGCGCGGTGTTCTTCGACAAGGAGACCTTTGGCGAGGACAAGCTGGTCACGGGCGATCCGACGCCGATGGTGGCCGACGATATCGCTCCGGACCGGCTCAACGCCCGCTCGGTCCGCGACTTCATCAACGACTTCCCGTTGCCGGAAGCGGATCGCACGGCGCTGATCGACCTGCACGAAGCGCCTCGGGATTACCTTGCCGGCAAGAGCCTCGAAGAGAAGACCCAACACCTGGAAACCACCAGCTACCGTGACTTCCTGCTCAAGGATGTCGGGCTGTCACCGGTCGCAGTGGCCTACTTCCAGGGCCGCACCAATGACTTCATGGCCTTGAGCATCGACGCGGTGGCGGCCTATGACGCCTACAACGTCGGCTTCCCCGGCTTTGCCGCGATGAACCTGGAGCCGATCAGCGAGGAAGCCCGGGCGGAGATGGAAGAGCCGTACATCTACCACTTCCCCGACGGCAACGCCTCGGTGGCGCGCCTGCTGGTGCGCGACCTGATTCCCCAGGTGGCGCCGGGCAAGGGCATGGAAGATATCGTCCTGGCGAAGTTCGACTACAGCCAGTTGGATCAGGCGGCGCACCCGGTGCGCATTCGCCTGAACAGCACGGCAGTGAGCGTGCGCAATGTGCAGGGCGGAGTGAATATCGGCTACAGCCGTGGCGGGCAACTGGCGCAGGTGCGCGCGAAGCACTGCGTGATGGCCTGCTACAACATGATGATCCCGTATTTGCTGCGTGATCTGCCGGAAGCGCAGGCCCATGCCCTGAGCCAGAACGTCAAGTTCCCGCTGGTGTACACCAAGGTGGTGGTGCGCAACTGGCAGGCGTTCCACAAACTCGGGGTGCATGAAATCTATGCCGCGACCCAGCCGTACAGCCGGATCAAGCTGGACTATCCGGTGAGCATGGGGGGTTATGAGCATCCACGGGATCCGGCCAGGGCTATCGGCTTGCATATGGTCTATGTGCCGACCACGCCGAATGTCGGGATGAATGCCCGGGACCAGGCGCGGACCGGGCGGGCGAAGCTGTATGCGCAGAGTTTCGATCAGCTTGAAGCGCAGTTGCGCGAGCAGTTGCAGCGGATGCTCGGGCCGGGTGGGTTCGATCACCAGAAGGACATCCTGGCGATCACGGTCAATCGTTGGTCACACGGCTATGCGTGCTTCACCAACAGCCTGTATGACGATGCCGCGCAGACCGAGCAATGGATGGAAACGGCGCGCAAGCCGCTGGGCAATGTGAGCATCGCCAACTCGGATGCGGGGTGGAGTGCTTATGCGCATGCGGCGATTGATGAGGCGTGGAGAGCGGTTGGGGAATTGACCTGACTCCAGAGGACAACATCAAACCCTGTGGGAGCTGGCTTGCCAGCGATTGGGCCCGGCCTGACAACATCACTGCCCAGGCCGGCCTCATCGCTGGCAAGCCAGCTCCCACAGGGTTATGTGTCGGGCACAAACCCCACGGCTGGCTCAGGACCTTCTGGGAGCTGGCTTGCCAGCGATTGGGCCCGACCTGGCAACATGATTGCTCAAGCCGGCCTCATCGCTGGCAAGCCAGCTCCCACAGGGATAGATGCATGCCTTCGAACAAGGCATCAATCCCTCAAATCAGACTCATGAATCGGCTGCTCCCGACTCGTAGCCCGCTGATACTGCGCCGGCCATGTCGCCTTGTTGCCGCCCAGGTCATCATCGGCATGCAGCGGCCAGTACGGATCGCGCAGCAGCTCCCGGGCAAGGAAGATCAGGTCGGCCTGCCCGGTCCGCAGAATATGCTCGGCCTGCGCCGGCTCGGTGATCATGCCGACAGTGCCCGTGGCAATCCCCGACTCCTTGCGCACCTTCTCCGCGAAGCGTGTCTGGTAGCCAGGGCCGGTAGGAATCTCGGCATGCATCGAAGTACCCCCGGACGACACATCGATCAGGTCAGCGCCCAACGTCTTCAAGCGCTTCGCCAACTCCACCGTCTCATCCGGATTCCAGCCATCCTCTACCCAGTCCGTCGCCGATACCCGCACGAACAGCGGCAGCGACTCCGGCCATACCTCCCGCACCGCCTCGGTCACCTGCAAGGTCAAACGGATACGGTTTTCAAAGCAGCTGCCATAACTGTCACGCCGCTGATTGCTCAACGGCGAAAGGAATTGATGCAGCAGATACCCATGCGCCGCATGAATCTCCACCACCTTGAACCCCGCCTCCAGCGCCCGTTTGGCCGCTGCGACGAAGTCGTCGATGATGTCGCGGATCTGCTCCTCATTCAGCTCGCTGGGCGGGGTGTGCTGCGGGTCGAAGGCGATTTTCGACGGGCCGACCGGGGTCCAGCCACCCTCCTCCGGCTTGACGCTGCCATGCTTGCCGATCCACGGCCGATGGGTGCTGGCCTTGCGCCCGGCATGGGCCAGCTGGATGCCCGGGACAGAGCCCTGGGCCACGATAAACCGGGTGATGCGTTGCAGTGGCGGGATCTGCGCGTCGTCCCACAGGCCCAGGTCCTGGGCGGTGATGCGACCGTCGGCGGTGACCGCCACGGCTTCGGTGATGACCAGCCCGGCACCGCCGACCGCACGGCTGCCGAGATGCACCAGGTGCCAGTCGTTGGCCAGGCCGTCGACACTGGAGTACTGGCACATGGGGGATACGGCGATGCGGTTCGGCAGGGTCAACTGACGCAGGGTGTAAGGCTCAAGTAACAGGCTCATGAGGGCACCTCTCCAGGACTCCGAATGGTGGACCGAACCGAGCGCTCGTTCTTCCCTTTGGCTCAGTGCCGGTCCTACAAAGCCTAGACCAGTTTCCTACCCCCAGATTCAGCGCGGCTCCATATGCGCGATCATCAGTTGCACCGTTTCCTGCCCGCGGAACTCGTTGACGTCGAGCTTGTAGGCCAGCTCGACCCAGCGCACCGTGGGGTTTGGCCAGACTTCGCGGTCAATGCCGAAGGCGATGCCGTCCAGCTTCACCGCGCCGCATTCGCTCTTGAGCACCACCTTCAGGTGGCGTTCGCCGACCACACGCTGCTCCACCAACTGGAACACACCGTGGAACAGCGGCTCGGGGAAGTGCTGGCCCCAGGGCCCAGCGTTGCGCAGGGCGCGGGCCAGTTCGAGGTGAAACTCCTGAACCTCCAGGGTGCCATCAGACAGCAGCCGACCGGTCAGATCTTCTTCGCGCAGTTGCCGGCGCACTTCTTCATCGAAGGCTTCGGCAAACGCAGGGAAGTTCTCCGCCGGGAGCGACAGGCCGGCCGCCATGGCATGGCCGCCGAATTTGCTGATCAGTTGCGGATGCCGCGCCGCCACCGCATCCAGGGCATCGCGGATATGGAAACCCGGCACCGAGCGGGCCGAGCCCTTGAGCATGCCCTCGCCGGCATCGGCAAAGGCGATGGTCGGCCGGTGATAGCGCTCTTTCAGGCGCGAGGCGAGGATACCGATTACGCCCTGGTGCCAATCGGCCTCGAACAGGCACAGGCCGAACGGCATCGATTCCACCGGCAGGTCCTTGAGCTGGGCCAGGGCCTCGCGCTGCATGCCCTGCTCGATGGACTTGCGGTCCTGGTTGAGTTCGTCCAGTTGCACCGCCATGTCCCGAGCCAGGGTCTCGTCGTCGCTGAGCAGGCATTCGATGCCCAGGCTCATGTCGTCGAGGCGACCGGCGGCGTTCAGGCGCGGGCCGAGGATGAAACCGAGGTCGGTGGAAGTGATACGGCGGTGATCACGGCGGGCGACTTCGAGGATCGCCTTGAGCCCAGGGCGGGCACGGCCGGCACGGATCCGCTCCAGGCCCTGATGCACGAGGATGCGGTTGTTGGCATCCAGCGGTACCACGTCGGCGACGCTGCCGAGGGCGACCAGGTCAAGCAGTTCACCCAGATTCGGCTGCGGTTTGCTGTCGTAATGCCCCAAACCACGCAAACGCGTGCGCAAGGCCATCAGCACATAGAAGATCACCCCGACCCCGGCCAGCGACTTGCTCGGGAATTCGCAGCCCGGCTGGTTGGGGTTGACGATGGCATCGGCCAGGGGCAGTTCATGGCCGGGCAGGTGGTGGTCGGTGACCAGCACCTTGAGCCCCGCCGCCTTCGCCGCCGCCACGCCATCGACGCTGGAGATGCCGTTGTCCACGGTGATCAGCAGGTCCGGCGAGCGCTGTAGGGCCACGGCGACGATTTCCGGGGTCAGGCCGTAGCCGTATTCGAAGCGGTTCGGCACCAGGTAGTCGACATGCGCCGCGCCCATCAGGCGCAGGCCCAGCAGGCCGACGCTGCTGGCGGTGGCACCGTCGGCGTCGAAGTCGCCGACGATGAGGATGCGCTGGCGCTTGGCCAGGGCGTCCACCAGCAGGTCCACCGCCGCGTCGATGCCCTTGAGCAGGGTGAACGGCAGCAGGCGCGCCAGGCTCTTGTCCAGCTCCTCCGCGCTTTGCACGCCGCGAGCGGCGTAGAGGCGGGTCAGCAGGGGCGGCAGGTCGCCGAGAAATGGCAGGGTCGGCGGCAGTGAACGGGGCTCGATACGCATGGGCTCAGCTCAACCACGCTCGCCTTGCAGCCATTCCAGCTGCACTTCGTGCTGGCCACGGTCGTCGGTGACGAAGACGCTGCCGTCGCTGATCATCACGTCCCATTTGATGGCCCGAGGCATATCGGTGGCGAGGACTTCCAGCACTTCCTGGGGAACTGCTGCGATATTCAGGTTTTTCAGGCCCTTCACCGCCGGCAGCACCTTGCTTTGCCAGACCCGCAGGCTGCCGTAGGCCAGCAGGCTGGTGCGCTCGGTGCGACGCGAGCACCAGGTCAGGCGGTCGGCGTCCGGCTGGCCGACTTCGATCCAGTGCAGGATGCGGTCATCCAGGCTCTTTTCCCACAGCGCGGCTTCATCGACATCCGACAGACCACGGCCGAACGACAGTTGCTCGTTGTACCAGAGGGCGTAGGCCAGCAGGCGCACAGCCATGCGTTCTTCGGTTTCCGAAGGATGGCGGGCGATGGTCTGCTTGACGCTCTGGTAGACGTTGCGGTCGAGGTCGGTGAGGTTCAGTTCGAACTTGTACGTGGTGGACGGCTGGGCCATGGGGGCGGGCTTCTGGTAACGGGGAAAGTCGACCAGTCTAACCGATGCGACGGCAATCGACGACGCGCTGCCACAATCCTGAGCTACAACAGTATCTGCGCCTGTCGCCCTGTGATAAAAACGAGCGCACTGCCCATTGCCACGGATGCCTTATGTCGTTGCCCAGCAAACCCCTCGCCGGTCTGAAAGTCGTCGAACTCGGCACCCTGATCGCCGGCCCCTTCGCCTCGCGCATCTGCGCCGAATTCGGTGCCCAGGTGGTCAAGGTCGAGTCGCCGGACGGCGGCGATCCGCTGCGCAAGTGGCGCAAGCTGTATGAGGGCACCTCGCTGTGGTGGTTCGTCCAGGCGCGCAACAAGCAGTCGCTGACCCTCAACCTCAAGCATCCCGAAGGCATGGCGATCCTCAAGCGCCTGCTGGCCGACGCCGACATCCTGATCGAGAACTTCCGCCCCGGCGTGCTGGAAAAGCTCGGCCTCGGTTGGGAGGTGCTCAAGGCGCTGAACCCGAAGCTGGTGATGGTCCGTCTGTCGGGTTTCGGCCAGACCGGACCGATGAAGGACCAGCCGGGCTTCGGCGCGGTGGGCGAATCCATGGGCGGGCTGCGCTATATCACCGGTTTCGACGACCGCCCGCCGGTACGCACGGGGATTTCCATCGGTGACTCCATCGCCGCCCTGTGGGGTGTGATCGGTGCGCTGATGGCCCTGCGGCACCGCGAAGTGAACGGCGGCGAGGGCCAGGTGGTGGATGTGGCGCTGTACGAAGCCATCTTCGCCATGATGGAGAGCATGGTCCCGGAGTTCGACGTGTTCGGCTTCATCCGCGAGCGCACCGGCAACATCATGCCCGGCATCACGCCCTCCTCCATTCATACCAGCGCCGACGGCAAGCATGTGCAGATCGGCGCCAACGGTGATGCCATCTTCAAGCGCTTCATGCTCGCCATCGGTCGCACCGACCTGGCCGAGGACCCGAGCCTGGCCAGCAACGATGGCCGCGATGCGCGGCGCGACGAGCTGTACGGGGTGATCGACCGCTGGGCCAATAGCGTACCGCTGGACCAACTCATGCTGACCCTCAATGACGCGCAAGTACCGGCCAGCCGCATCTATTCAGCCGAAGACATGTTCAGCGATCCGCAGTACCTGGCCCGGGAGATGTTCCTCCAGGCCAGGCTACCGGATGGCAAGCCGTTCAAGATGCCGGGCATCGTGCCCAAGCTTTCCGAAACCCCCGGCTCTACCGAGTGGGTCGGGCCGAAGCTGGGCGAGCACACCGACGCCTTGCTCGCCGAACTGGGCTATGACCCGGCTGCCATCGGCGCATTGCGCGAACAGGGTGCCATCTGAAAAAGCTGCTCCGCGGCACCGGCCTGGGCCTGCTGCTCGGCGTATCGCTGAGTATTTCCGGAATGGCCGTGGCCAAGGAGCGACTGACCTGGCTGCTGCGGGATCTGCCGCCGCTGACCATCTTCGAAGGTTCGCGCAAGGGCCAGGGCGCGGTTGACCAGTTGCTCGCGCAACTGATCGAGCAACTGCCCGAGTACGACCACAGCATCCTGCGGGTCAACCGCGCCCGGGCCATGCAGATGCTGGCCGAACCCAGCTTCACCTGCGACCCGACCCTGCTGTGGACCCCGGAACGGGCGAAATTCATCCATTTCTCGGTGCCGAGCATGGGCACCCTGAGCAACGGCCTGATCGTGCGCAAGCAGGATGCGGCGATGGTCGAGCCGTTCCTGGTGGACGGCAAGGTCGATCTCAAGGCCTTGCTGGCGAGCCATACCTCGCGCCTGGGGATGGTCGCCGAGCGTAGCTACAGTACGCCGGTGGACATCCTGCTCAAGGCCACCCCGCCCGACACCCTGACCCCGCACTACGGCAATGATGCGGTACGCAGCCTGTTGCAGATGCAGAACCTGGGGCGTTTGAAGTGGCTGCTGGGATACTGGCCGGAAGTGCGCTACCTGGCCGGGGAGCTGGGCCAGCCGCTGGATGCCCTGACCTTCTATCCGATCCAGGGCATGGCGCCGTACCAGTTCATCCATGTCGGCTGCTCCGACACCCCGCAAGGGCGCGAGGCGGTCAGCCATATCGATGAACTGCTGCTGAAGATGCGCGATGCCCACCTGCCGCAGTTGTACGCTGAATGGCTGGATGAGCAGACCCGCGAGACCTATCTGCTGGATGCCCAACGCTTCTTCGTCGAAGACCATCCTTGAGCTTCAAGCCTCAAGCTTCAAGCCGTAAGAAAAAAGCCAGCCCGCGCCGCGCTCGCTTTCTCTTACGGCTTGAGGCTTGAAGCTTGCAGCTCGAAAAAAAGAAACCCCGAACGGTGGGGAGCCCGATCGGGGTTAAACGAAGGCCCTTGGATGGCCTTTCGTGGAGGCGGTCAAAGCGCATCGGAGCAAAATGCCGTCTGGCCGCCTGTATCCTTTCTGAGTACCTTGACCCGCAAAGGTTCCCTCACAAGGTAGCCGATAAGTTGCGACCCTGCCGGGCATGTTGCCAGGCCGCGATCACACAGGGTTGCAGGCGCCCTTCGGCGATGCGCAGATCGCGTTGCACGCCGTCCACCAGGTCCACCAGCAGGCGCAGGTCCTGCAACTGGCTGGCCGGGGTGGTGCGTTGCAACACTTCAAAACCGTTCTCGTCACGCAGCGACAGCGTGAACGTGCCCGTCCCCAAGGGCTCCAGGGTGACCTGATAAGGTGCCAATGCTTCATTGAGCAACAAGCTGACAGATTCCATCTTGTTCATTTTCACCTCGTTAGAACCAAGTGGTCTTTGACTGACCCCGCCAATCTCGAAAAAGTTCGACACCACGGGGCTTTCACCAGGGGATTCACCCGAGCATGCCCGGGAAAGATGACAGATTGACTCTGCCCTCCCTTGCAGCAATATCAAAAAGCCACCAATGGTTCAAGCCACGCCTTGTTGGCCATTGGTCGAAGGCTCGCGGGCGTTGATCCACTTGAGCAGTTCGCCGCCGGACATCGGCCAGGCAATGAAGCCGCCCTGCACCCGGACATGACCCAGGCCCTGCACGGCCTGCCAGTCGGCCAGTGTATCGACGTCCTCGACCACTACGTCGAGCTCGCCGCGTCGCGCCAGGATCAACGCCGAGGCCACGATTGCCGCCTTCTTGCCGTCCTCGGTCATGCCACGGACGAATTCACCGGGGAGCTTCAGCTCGCTCAGGGGCAGGTCAAAGAGTTGCCGGAGATTGGCAGCGCCGCGGCCGAAGCCGTCCAGGCACAGGTGGCAGCCCAGTTTGCGCAGGTTGGCCAGGCGTTGCAGTTGGACGTTGTCCAGTTGAGCGCAGTGGCACTCGGAGAATTCGAGGGTCAGGGCGCTGGCGGGGAGTCGGTGCTGGATCAGCAGTTCACCGAGGCGATCGACGAAGCCTTCGTCGAGCAGGATCGCCGGAGGTACGTTCACCGCCACCGGCAGAGGGCGCTGGTCTTCCAGGCGAATCGCCTCGCTGACGGCCACGGCTTTTTCCAGCACGTGCCAGGTCAGCATTTCAAGCAGCGCGGCGCCTTGCTGCGGGATGAAGAACGCTCCCGGAGCCAGTAATCCCAGGGTCGGGTGTTGCCAGCGGACCGCGGCTTCGACGCCGATCAGGGTGCCATTGGCGTCGATCTTGGGCTGGTAGCTGACTTTCCACTGGTTGCGGGAATGGGCCAGTTGTTCGGGGGATAGACGGGCCAGTTCGAGGATTTGCGCAGTGGCCTTGGGTGCCGGAGCACTGTCCTGGTAATCGCTGAGCAGGCGATGCAGCAGCGCGCCGCTGGCAGGCTTCTGCACGCAGCCGAGCAAGCGCAGGCCGAGTTGCGGGGTGAGTTCGGCGATAGTCTCGAGCAATGCCGGCTCGGCATCGCTGAGCACGATCAGGCCCGACGCCAGGCGATGCTGGGCCAGGTGCCGGATCATCGCCAGGCCGTCCGGGCCGTCCATGTAGAGATCGCAGATCGCCACATCCACCGGTCCGCGGCGCTCCAGCATCTGCATGGCAACCGGCACCGATTCGGCGGTGAGTACGTCGAACACGCCGTTGGCATTGAGCATCTGGTGCAAGGCCATCAGCTGAAAGGGGTGGTCTTCGAGGATCAGGACCTTGAGCGAGTGCATGGGAGCAGGTCTCCGTGGTGGCACGAAGGGGCGACTCTAGGGAAATTGTGCGGGGGGACCTATAGGACAAATC
The DNA here is from genome assembly GCF_057197725.1 of Pseudomonas sp. P2S-1. Lineage (NCBI taxonomy): Bacteria > Pseudomonadati > Pseudomonadota > Gammaproteobacteria > Pseudomonadales > Pseudomonadaceae > Pseudomonas > Pseudomonas sp. P2S-1. Next base: position 5,850,943 of record NZ_CM170068.1, on the reverse strand, counting down.
CGAAAGAAAGGTGAATGTTTCCGACGGGGGATCTGACGGTAGATCAGGAAATGGCTGCCTTGGCTTTTGAGGTCTGTGCCAGCAGGATTGTTGGTGAACTCAGCTCAAGGAGTCTTTCAATGTCGATCAATCCAATCCGTAACGATGACGAGTTGCGCGCGGCATTGGAACGGCTTGAAGCCATCTATCAGGCAGAGCGTGAAACGCCCGAAGCCATTGAGATGGAGGCGTTGGTGGCTGCAATCAGCGCGTATGAAAGTGAGCACTACCCACTGACCGATCACAAGATTACGTAGGAGCGTGGCTTGCCCGCGATGGAGCGCGTAGCGGTCCCAAATTGGCACTGGCAACACCAATTTTGGGAGCGCTTCGCACTCCTTCGCGGGCAAGCCACGCTCCTACAGGGAAATAGGCGTCAGGCATGAAAAAGCCCGTCACTGAGGACGGGCTTTCTTCACCACGAACCGCTTACAACGGCTTGCCACGGTTGCCATGCTGGCTGACGAACGCCTGAACCTGGCTCAGGTCATTGGCCAACACGGTGCACTTCTCTTCCCGCGAGAACAGGTCGGTCAGGTGCGCCGGCAGTTCCAGGGCCTTGCCGACACCAGCCTTTTCCACCGCATCCGGGAACTTGACCGGGTGCGCAGTACCCAGTACGACCATCGGGGTGTCCAGGCTGCGACGGCATTCGCGGGCAGCCTTGACGCCAATGGCGGTGTGCGGGTCGAGTACTTCGCCAGTCTGGGCGAAGACTTCAGCGATGGTTTCGCAGGTTTGCGCGTCATCCACGGCCAGCGAGTCGAACAGCTTGCGCGCTTCGGTCCAGCGGTCCTGCTCGACGCTGAAGCCGCCACCTTGCTTGAAGCTGGCCATCAGCTCGGCGATCGCCGCGCCATTGCGACCGTGCAGGTCGAACAGCAGGCGCTCGAAGTTCGACGACACCATGATGTCCATCGACGGCGACAGGGTCGCGTGCAGGGTTTCCTTGACGTACTGGTTGCCGCTCATGAAGCGGTGCAGGATGTCGTTGCGGTTGGTGGCGACGATCAGTTGGCTGATCGGCAGGCCCATGTTGCGCGCCAGGTAGCCGGCGAAGATGTCGCCGAAGTTGCCGGTAGGCACCGAGAACGCCACGGAACGGGCCGGGCCACCGAGCTGCAGGGCGGCGTGGAAGTAGTAGACGATCTGGGCCATGATCCGCGCCCAGTTGATCGAGTTGACCGCAACCAGGCGGGTACCCTTGAGGAAGCCCTGGTCGGCGAAGCTGGCCTTGACCATTTCCTGGCAGTCGTCGAAGTTGCCTTCGATGGCGATGTTGTGGATGTTCTCGCCCATGATGGTGGTCATCTGGCGACGCTGCACTTCCGACACGCGCTGGTGCGGGTGCAGGATGAAGATGTCGACGTTGTCGCAACGACGGCAGCCTTCGATCGCGGCGGAACCGGTGTCACCGCTGGTGGCGCCGATGATCACCACGCGCTCGCCGCGCTTGGCCAGGACGTGGTCCAGCAGGCGGCCGAGCAGTTGCAGGGCGAAGTCCTTGAACGCCAGGGTCGGGCCGTGGAACAGCTCGAGTACCCACTCGTTGCTGTTCAACTGGCGCAGCGGCGCGACCGCTGCGTGGGCGAACTCGCCGTAGGTTTCCTCGAGGATCTTCTTGAAGTCGGCATCGGCGATGCTGCCGGTGACGAACGGACGCATCACCCGGAACGCCAGCTCGTGGTACGGCAGGCCGGCCCAGGAAGCGATCTCTTCCTGGGTGAAGCGCGGCAGGTTTTCCGGAACGTAGAGGCCACCGTCACTGGCGAGGCCCGCCAGCAGGACGTCTTCGAAATTCAGGGCAGGAGCCTGGCCACGGGTACTGATATAGCGCATTTGGGCAAACCTTCTTGGGAGCTGCAAGCTTTAAGCTGAAAGCTGCAAGAGGGGCAGTGGCGCCTGCTCTTGCAGCTTATGGCTTGTCGCTTGAAGCTGGAATTAATTGAGCTGTTCGACGCGGATCCGCACGACCTTGCCGACCACATCCTGCAGGGCTTCCAGGGCGACGATGGCGTCGTTCATGCGCTGTTCCTGCACCTCGTGGGTGAGCAGGATCATCGGTACCAGGCCGTCCTGTTCCTCGACGTCCTTTTGCATGATCGATTCGATGTTGATGCCACGCTCGGAGAGGATGCTCGCCACCTGGGCCAGTACGCCCGGGTGGTCCTTGGCCTGGATGCGCAGGTAGTACGCGGTTTCGCAGGCTTCGATCGGCAGGATCGGGTGGGCGGACAGCGCGTCCGGCTGGAAGGCCAGGTGCGGTACGCGGTTTTCCGGGTCGGAGGTCATGGCGCGCACCACGTCCACCAGGTCGGCGACCACGGAAGAAGCGGTCGGCTCCATGCCGGCGCCGGCGCCGTAGAACAGGGTCGAACCGGCAGCGTCGCCGTTGACCATCACGGCGTTCATCACGCCGTTGACGTTGGCGATCAGCCGGTCGGCCGGGATCAGGGTCGGGTGCACCCGCAGCTCGATGCCGGCCGCGGTGCTGCGCGCCACGCCGAGGTGCTTGATGCGGTAGCCCAGGGCTTCGGCGTAGTTCACGTCAGCGGTGGTCAGCTGGGTGATGCCTTCGGTGTAGGCCTTGTCGAACTGCAGCGGGATGCCGAAGGCGATGGACGCGAGGATGGTCAGCTTGTGCGCGGCATCGATGCCTTCGACGTCGAAGGTCGGGTCGGCTTCGGCGTAACCCAGGGCCTGGGCTTCGGCCAGCACGTCAGGGAAGGTACGGCCCTTCTCGCGCATCTCGGTGAGGATGAAGTTGCCGGTGCCGTTGATGATGCCGGCGACCCAGTTGATGCGGTTGGCCGACAGGCCTTCGCGGATCGCCTTGATCACCGGGATGCCGCCGGCCACCGCCGCTTCGAAGGCGACGATGACGCCCTTCTCGCGGGCGCGGGCGAAGATCTCGTTGCCGTGCACGGCAATCAGCGCCTTGTTCGCGGTGACCACGTGCTTGCCGTTGTCGATGGCCTTGAGGACCAGGTCGCGGGCCACGGTGTAGCCGCCAATCAGTTCAATGACAATATCGATATCGGGGTTGCTCGCCACCTCGAACACGTCAGCGGTAATGGGGGTACCGGTAATCTGGCAGTTCGGGTTGGGCGTACGCATGGCAATCTGTGCCACTTCGATTCCACGCCCGGCGCGGCGGGCGATTTCCTCGGCGTTACGCTTAAGTACATTGAAGGTTCCGCCACCGACGGTCCCCAACCCACAGATGCCTACTTTGACCGGTTTCACTGTGAACTCCCCATTGAACGGCCAGCCCCTCGGCCAGCCGTGAAAAAAGCCGTCTCCCCATGAAGACGGCTCGCTGATTGATTAGCTTACTTGGCGCCGGCCAGGGCCAGTGCGGCCACTTGCTTGGCCGGCTGGTAGCCCGGGATCACCTGGCCGTCCTCGAGGACGATGGCCGGGGTGCCGTTGACACCGATCGACTGGCCCATGGCGAACTGCTTGCTCACCGGGTTCTCGCACTTGGCGGCCTTGATTTCCTTGCCACCGATCATGTTGTCCAGGGCCGAGTTGCGGTCCTTGGAGCACCAGACCGCCTGCAACTGCTCATCACCCGGCGAGCCGAGGCCCTGGCGCGGGAAGGCGACGTAGCGCACTTCGACACCCAGCTTGTTCAGCTCGGCGACTTCTTCATGCAGCTTGTGGCAGTACGGGCAGGTGGTGTCGGTGAACACGGTGATATGCGACTTGGCCTGGCCCTTGGCCGGGTAGACCACCATCTCCGAGGTCGGGATGCTGTTGATGGTCTTGGCGATGCCTTGGCGCTCGGCCTTCTCGGTGAGGTTGACCGGCTTGCCGTTCTCCAGTTGGTACATGTTGCCCTGCAGCACGAATTGGCCGTCGGCACTGGCATACAGGACACGACCGCCCTGCAGCTTGACTTCGTAGAGGCTGGAGAGCGGGCTCTTTCCGATACTCTCGACCGGGATTTCGGAGTCCAGTGTTTTCAATGTATCGCGGATTGCCTTTTCGGCATCGTCAGCCACGGCAAACGGAGTGACCAGGGCCAGGGCGGCGGCCGCAAGGGTCTGGATCAAACGCATGGGGGGTAACTCCTTACATAGGACCGGAATAGGGACGCCCGTGCTGAAAACGCGGGGATTTCGCCGGCCCAGGACGTGAACATTGAAAGACTAACACATTCATTGCCCAGTACACGGGCCGTCTAGAAGCCAAATAACGGCTAACCGCGCGGATGATGACGAGCGTGCAGTTCCTGCAGGCGGGCCTTGGCCACATGGGTGTAGATCTGGGTGGTGGAGAGGTCGCTGTGACCCAGAAGCATCTGCACCACCCGCAGGTCGGCGCCATGGTTGAGCAGGTGGGTGGCGAAGGCGTGGCGCAGGGTGTGCGGCGACAGCGCCTTGCCGATACCGGCGACTTGCGCGTGGTGCTTGATGCGGTGCCAGAAGGTCTGCCGGGTCATCTGCTCGCCGCGCAGGCTGGGAAACAGCACATCGCTGGGGCGGCCGTTGAGCAGGTCGGCGCGGCCATCACGCAGGTAGCGCTCGATCCACAGCACCGCCTCCTCGCCCATGGGCACCAGGCGCTCCTTGCTGCCCTTGCCCATCACCCTCAGCACGCCCTGGCGCAGGTTGATCTGGTCAAGGGTCAGGCTGACCAGTTCGGTCACCCTCAGGCCGCAGGCGTAGAGCACTTCGAGCATGGCGCGGTCACGCTGGCCGATGGCTTCGCTGAGGTCCGGGGCATGCAGCAAGGCCTCGACATCGGCTTCGGACAGGGACTTGGGCAGCGGCCGCCCCAGTTGTGGCATTTCCACTTGCAGGGTCGGATCGACGCCGATCAGTTTCTCGCGCAGCAGATAGCGATAGAACCCTCGCGCGCCGGACAGAAAGCGCGCGGTGGAGCGCGGTTTGTAGGCTTGATCCATACGCCAGCCAAGGTGATCGAGGATCAGCTCGCGACCGGCGTTCGGCAGGTCGACGCCCTTCTCCTGCAACCAGCCGTTGAACAGGGCCAGGTCGCTGCGATAGGAGGCACGGGTATTGTCGGAAAGGCCCTTTTCCAGCCACAGGGCATCGAGAAACTGGTCGATCAGGGGATGGTCGATGGCGGGCATGGCAACTCGGAAAACACAGGATGAAAACGCCGAAAGACCGCTAGTCTTCCATAACCATGCCGGGAGAGGGAAATCCGAATGAACGAGCAACAGATCCTGCTGGCGTTTGGCGGTATCGGGCTGGCGGCGCTGGGTTGCCAGTGGCTGGCCTGGCGCTTGAAACTGCCGGCGATCCTCTTTCTCCTGCTCAGCGGCATCCTTGTCGGCCCGGTGCTGGGCTGGCTGGATCCGCAGGCGATGTTCGGCCCGTTGCTGATGCCGCTGGTCTCCCTGGCGGTGGCACTGATCCTGTTCGAGGGCAGCCTGACCCTGCACCTCTCGCAATGGCGCGAAATCGGCAGCGTGGTGCGGCGCATGGTCACCCTCGGAGCGCTGGCCACCTGGATCCTCATCGCCCTGGCAACCCACTGGCTGCTGGGCTTCGACTGGCCCCTGGCGGTGCTGTTCGGCACCCTCACCCTGGTCACCGGCCCGACCGTGATCGTCCCCATGCTGCGGGTGGTCCGCCCCAAGGCAACCATCGCCAACATCCTGCGCTGGGAAGGCATCGTCATCGATCCGATCGGCGCACTGCTGGCCGTGGTGGTGTACAGCTTCATCATCGCCAGCGCTGCCGATGACGGCCTGAGCCAGAGCCTGAAGACCTTCGCCGGCGTGCTGGCCTGCGGTTGCGCCTTCGGTGCGGCGGGTGGCTGGCTGCTTGGCCAGGTGATGCGCGAGCAGTGGCTGCCGGAATACCTGCACAACCTGGCTTCGCTGGCGGCGGTGCTGGGCATCTTCGTGGCCGCCAACCAGGTCATGGCCGAGTCCGGGCTGCTGGCGGTCACGGTCATGGGCATGTGGCTGGCCAATATGAAAGGCGTGGATGTGCGGCAGATCCTGCATTTCAAGGAAAACCTCAGCGTGCTGCTGATTTCCGGCCTGTTCATCCTGCTGGCGGCACGCCTCGACCTGAATGCCCTGCTCGGTCTTGGTCCGGCGGTGCTGGCGCTGCTGCTGGTGATCCAGTTGATCGCCCGGCCGCTGAACGTCGCCCTGTCGACCTGGGGCTCGGCGCTGACCTGGCGAGAGCGGGCCTTGCTGGCCTGGGTCGCACCACGAGGCATCGTCGCCGCCGCGGTATCGGCGATCTTCGCCATCCGCCTGGATGAAGCCGGACATGAAGGCGCCCTGCTGCTGGTGCCGCTGACTTTCGCCGTGATCATCGGCACCGTGGTCCTGCAAAGCGCGACGGCGCGGCCGTTGGCGCGCTTGCTGAAAGTCGCGGACCCGGCCCCCAGCGGCTTTCTCATCGTCGGCGCCAACCCACCGGCGCGGGCCATCGGCAAGGCGCTGCAGGCGATGGGCAGCCGGGTACTGCTGACCGATTCCAGTTGGGAGAACATCTGCGCGGCACGCATGGACGGGCTGCCGACCTACTTCGGCAACCCGGCGTCGCAGCACGCCGAGGTGCACCTGGACCTGGTCGGCCTCGGGCACCTGCTCGGGCTGTCCCCCGCCGGCGAACTGAATGCGCTGGCGTGCATGCGCTTTCGCCATGACTTCGGCCCACAGCGCCTGTTTGCCCTGGCCAGCGGCCTGGAGGTCAGGCGCAGCGACAAACACCGCGCCAGTCAAGAACACCGGGGTGAAGCCCTGGGCAGCCAGGCGCTGACCTATGTGCAACTGGCCAACCAGCTGCATCAGGGCGCCGAGCTCTACAGCACGCACCTGACCGAAGCCTTCGGCTGGGAGGCCTATCGGGAACTGCATGGCGAGCGGGCGACCTTGTTGTTCGCCCGGGATGCCCATGGCTGGGTGCATGTGTTCGGGCCGGACAGCCCGCTCACACCGGGCGCGGGCTGGACCCTGCTGGCGTTGATCCAGCGCGAGGCCTGAGCGGACTCAGAAGCCCGGCAATACCGGCACCGGACGCTTGTCCTCATCGATGGCGACGAAGCTGAACAGGCCGTGGATGGCCTTTTCGCGGCTGTCGCAGCTCATGCTCTCGACGAACACTTCGACTTCCACTTTCAGGCTGGTATTGCCGACTTTCACCACACGGCCGACCAGCTCGACGATGGAGCCGGCGGCGATCGGGTGCTTGAAGTCGATGCGGTCGGTGGACACGGTCACCAGCGGCAGGCGGCAGAAGCGCGTGGCGGCGATGAACGAGACTTCGTCCATCCAGGCCAGGGCGGTACCGCCGAACAGGGTGTTGTGGTGGTTGGTGGTGGACGGGAAGACGGCCTTGGTCACGCGGGTCACCGACAGGTCGGTGCGGCGCTGGATTTCCTGGTCTCGGGTGGTCATGGGGTCACTTGAACTTGTAAGGCAGTTGCAAGCTTCAAGCTGCAAGCCATAAGGAAAAGCAACTGCGGTGTCATCTGCTTTTTCTTATGGCTTGCAGCTTGAAACTTGAAGCTCGAAAAGCAAAAAGGGCAGCCCGAGGGCTGCCCTTTCTTTCGCAAAGGTCGGACTGGACTCAGGCCAGTTTTTCCTTGATGCGAGCTGCTTTACCGGACAGGTCACGCAGGTAGTACAGCTTGGCTTTACGCACGTCACCACGACGTTTCACGGCCAGGCTGTCGATTTGCGGGCTGTAGGTCTGGAAAGTACGCTCAACGCCAACACCGTTGGAGATTTTGCGAACGGTGAATGCGCTGTTCAGACCGCGGTTGCGCTTGGCGATTACAACGCCTTCGAACGCCTGCAGACGGGAACGATCGCCTTCCTTCACTTTCACCTGAACGACTACGGTGTCGCCCGGGGCAAAGGTAGGGATCTCTTTGCTCATCTGTTCAGCTTCGATCTGCTGAATGATTTTGTTGGTCATCTTGTGCTCCTAAGGCAAATCACGGATTTACCATCGATACGTTAACTATCGTCCCGCTCGCGGATGTATTCCTCGAGCAGCTTCTTCTCTTCTCCAGAAAGTGAGCGACTTTCCAGAAGATCGGCACGTCGTTCCCAGGTCCGACCAAGGGACTGCTGCAAACGCCAGCGCCGGATGTGTGCATGGTTGCCACTTAGCAACACGTCGGGTACACGCTGATCCGCATACACCTCAGGTCGGGTGTAGTGCGGGCAATCCAGCAGACCATCGGTGAAGGAGTCTTCCTCCGCCGAGTCCACATGCCCCAAAGCTCCGGGCAGCAGCCGTGTAACCGCATCGATCAGGACCATCGCCGGCAGCTCGCCGCCAGACAGTACATAGTCGCCAATCGACCACTCTTCATCGACATGAGCCTCGATAAAACGCTCGTCGACGCCTTCATAACGACCGGCTATCAGAATCAACGACTCATGCTTCGCCAGGTCCTTGACCGCCGACTGTGTCAGCTTGCGGCCTTGTGGCGAGAGGTAGATCACCTTCGCCGTTCCTCCGGTTGCCTGCCTGGCCTCGACCAGGGCGTCTTCCAGAGGCTTGATCTTCATCACCATGCCCGGACCACCGCCAAAAGGCCGATCATCCACCGTGTGGTGACGATCCGTGGTGTAGTCCCGCGGGTTCCAGCAGGTCAGTTGCAACAACCCCTGTTTCACCGCGCGGCTGGTAATGCCGTACTCACTGATGGCCGAGAACATCTCGGGGAACAACGTAATGACTTCTACGCGCAGGCTGGCCATTGCTTAGAAATCCGCATCCCATTCGACCCTCATCTCACTCGCTGCCAGGTCGATTGCCAACACGCACTGCCGGGTATAAGGCAGTAGCCGTTCACGATCATCCAGGCTGCCAGCACAGGGCTTGACCACCATTACATCGTTCGCGCCGGTCTCCAACAGGTGATCAACCTTGCCGAACAGTTGTCCGTCCTGGTTGATGACACTCAGGCCCACGAGCTGGTACCAGTAGTACTCGTCGTTGGCCAGGTTGGGCAAAAGGCTTCTCGAGATGCAAATCTCGAAACCGCTCAGAAGACGTGCTTCGTCGCGATCGTCCAGCCCCTTGAGCTTGGCGACCAGATCCTTTTGACCGGATCGGCCTTTGACCAGCTCGACCTGCTTGACCACACCCTCGCGCCGAAGCGTCCAGTGGCGGTACTGCAACAGGTTGTCGATCGGATCGGTAAAGGAAAACACCTTCACCTCGCCGCGAACGCCGTGTACCGAAAAAATCTTGCCGACGACGATCAGGTCGTCCGCACTTTCTGGCGTCGCGTTCATATTGCTCAGGCAGCGGCCTTGGCAGCTTCCTTCAGCAGCTGAGCAACGCGCTCAGACGGCTGGGCACCTTGAGACAGCCAGTAGGTGGCACGCTCTTGGTTTACGGACAGTTTGACTTCTGCGCCCGAAGCAATCGGGTTGAAGAAGCCGATACGCTCAACGAAACGACCATCGCGCGCATTGCGGCTGTTGGTCACGGTGAGGTGGTAGAATGGGCGCTTTTTGGAGCCGCCACGGGCAAGACGGATGGTTACCATGTGAACATCGTTCCTGTAGTCGGTGCTGCAAATCTATAGGCCAAACGGGTACGGGTACCCGAAAGGCCGCATATTCTCAAGGAATACACGGGCTTTTGCAAATGCCTTTTTTCTGGCAAGCGCCTGTCTGTCATACAGATCTGCAATGAAGCCACTCTTCATAGAGATGGCCATGTCCCCGCCGCGAGGCGGGTTCCGGGTGCGGCCCCGATAATCAGGGCCGCACCGCGAATCGGGTTTACAGCTTGGGCATGCCGCCGCCGGGCATCATGCCGCCCAGGCCGCGCATCATCTTGGCCATGCCGCCCTTGGCAGAAAACTTCTTCATCATCTTCTGCATCTGCTTGTGCTGCTTGATCAGGCGGCCGATGTCCTGCACCTGGGTGCCGGAGCCGATGGCGATCCGGCGCTTGCGCGAACCACTGATCAGGTCAGGGTCGCGGCGCTCGGCCGGGGTCATCGAGTTGATGATCGCTTCCATCTGCTTGAACTGCTTCTCGGCCGCGCCCTGGGCGTTGCCCATCTGCGACAGGTTGACCCCGCCGATGCTCGGCAGCTTGTCCATCAGGCCGCCGAGGCCGCCCATGTTCTTCATCTGTTGCAACTGGTCGCGGAAGTCCTCGAGGTCGAAGCCCTTGCCCTTCTTGAGCTTCTTGGCCAGCTTGTCGGCCTTGGCCTTGTCGATGTTCTGCTCGGCCTGCTCGATCAGGCTGAGCACGTCGCCCATGCCGAGGATGCGCGAAGCGATACGGTCCGGGTGGAACGGCTCCAGGGCTTCGGTCTTCTCGCCCATGCCGATGAACTTGATCGGCTTGCCGGTGATGGCGCGCACCGACAGGGCGGCACCGCCACGGGCATCACCGTCGACCTTGGTCAGCACCACGCCGGTCAGCGGCAGGGCATCGCCGAAGGCCTTGGCGGTGTTGGCGGCGTCCTGGCCGGTCATGGCGTCGACCACGAACAGCGTCTCGACCGGCTTGACCGCGGCGTGCAGGTCCTTGATCTCGGTCATCATGTCGGCGTCGATGTGCAGACGACCGGCGGTGTCGACGATGACCACGTCGATGAATTTCAGCTTGGCTTCACGGATCGCCGCTTCGGCGATGGCCACCGGCTTCTGGCTGATATCGGACGGGAAGAAGGTCACGCCGATGTCGTTGGCCAGGGTTTCCAGCTGCTTGATCGCCGCCGGGCGGTAGACGTCGGCGGAGACGACCATGACGGTCTTCTTCTTGCGCTCTTTCAGGAAGCGCGCCAGCTTGCCGGCGGTGGTGGTCTTGCCCGCACCCTGCAGACCGGCCATCAGCACCACGGCAGGCGGTGCGGCATTCAGGCTCAGGTCTTCGTTGGCGGCGCCCATCAGCTCTTCGAGCTCGGCCTGGACGATCTTCACGAAGGCCTGGCCCGGGGTCAGGCTGCGGGAAACCTCGGTACCGACCGCACGTTCCTTGACCTTGTTGACGAAGTCCTTGACCACCGGCAGGGCGACGTCGGCTTCGAGCAACGCCATGCGCACTTCGCGCAGGGTGTCTTTGATGTTGTCTTCATTCAGCTTGGCCTTGCCGGTGACATGGCGCAGCGTCTGTGACAGACGATCGGTCAGGTTTTCAAACATGGGGATCCTTTCAGGCTCTGTGGAACCGGGGTTTAGCCAGCCGTGGGCACGGGCAGGGGCGCGATTATAGCGAAGACTGGCGCCAGCGCACACCATGGTGCAGGGCTTGTAGGAGCGTGGCTTGCCCGCGAAGGACCGCGGAGCGGTTCCAAAACCTGCCAAACCGCCCGTCGACAGCCATGCTTCCTAGGGGGCAGCGTTCTATGCCAAACTCGGCGACTTTCGGGCTTGCCTAACAGGACTTATGCTCCCCTTGTCACCCAGCTTGCTACCCAACCTGATCGCCGCCTGCCTCTACGCCGCCGCGATCATCCTCCAAGGCACCGGCCTTGCCCGTGGCGTCAAGGCCGACAAACGGCTGCTCGGCCTGCTCGGTGCCCTGGCCGTGATTGCCCAGGGCAGCGCGCTGTTCTGGCAACTGCTCACGCCCCTGGGCCTGAGCCTGGACTTCTTCAGCGCCGCCAGCCTGATCGCCACCGCCGTGATCGCCATCACCCTGATCGCCTGCCTGAGCATCCCGGTGGAAAACCTGCTCCTGCTGCTCTTCCCCCTCGGCCTGCTGACCGCGCTGATCGCCCAGTTCGCGCCGTCCGGCACGGTGCCGCTGATCAATGAAGAGCCCGGCATCCTCGCCCATATCCTGCTGTCGATCCTGGCCTATGGCCTGTTCACCATCGCGGTGTTCCAGGCGTTGCTGCTGCTGGTGCAGGATCACCAGCTCAAGCACAAGCACACCTCCGGCCTGATCCGCAATTTCCCGCCGCTGCAGACCATGGAAAGCCTGCTGTTCGGTTTCCTCTGGGCGGGCTGGGGCCTGCTCTCGCTGTCGCTGGTTTCCGGCTGGCTGTTCCTCGACAACCTGTTCGCCCAGCACCTGGTGCACAAGACCCTGCTGTCCTGCGTCGCCTGGGTGGTGTTCGGCGTGCTGCTGTGGGGCCGCACCCGTCTCGGCTGGCGCGGGCACAAGGCGATCCGCTGGACCCTGGCCGGTTTCTGCCTGCTGATGCTGGCCTACTTCGGCAGCAAGCTGGTACGCGAATTCATCCTGCATATCTGACGAGCGATCGATGGACACTCTGCCGCTGGCTCCGCTGCTCGGGCTACTGGCCCTGGCCTTGTTGTGGTCGGCACTGTTCACTGCGGTGGATAGCGCACGCCAGCGCCTGATCAATCATCCGCGCCTCGAAGGCATTCCGGCCCAGGCCCTGGTGCTCGGCTCGACCCTTGGCAAGCTGCTGGTGTTCGCCCTCGCCGCCCTCACCGGCTTGCGCTGCCAGGGCGAAAGCGGCTTCTGGCTGGGCTGCCTGGGCGCCGCCCTGCTCCTGCTGGTCTGCGCCGAGTACCTGCCCCGGCAACTGGCCCGGCGCAACCCGGAAGCCTTTATCGGCCTCGGCATCATCCTGCGTTTCCCGCTCTACCTGCTGCAGCCGCTGGCCTGCCTGCTGGACGGCATCGCCCGCCTGATCGTGCGGCCTTTCGCGGTCAAGCCGGCGGTGGTCAACCACCACGAGCACGACGACAGCCAGGTGGACGATACCGACGAGGACAGCGAGAAAACCGGCGTCCACCCCTTCCCCGCCAGCCTGCTGGCCCTGGAAAAGATCACCGTCAACCACATCCTCGTGCCGCGCAGCGAAGTGGACGGGGTCAACCTCGACGATACGATCGAAGACATCACCGCCCAGCTGATCGCCTGCAAGCACACGCGCCTGCCGGTGTTCCATAGCGATATCAACCAGGTCCAGGCGGTGCTGAATATCCGCCATATCGCCCACCTGCTGCCAACCGCCGAACTGACCTTCGAAAGCCTGCTGGGCGCCTGCTACGAGCCTTACTTCGTTCCTGAAAGCACTCCACTGCAGCTGCAACTGCTGAATTTCCACAAGCAGCAGCGACGCATGGGCATCGTCGTCGACGAATACGGCGAGGTGCAGGGGATCGTCACCCTGGAAGACATCCTCGAAGAGATCGTCGGCGAGTTCGAAGAACAGGACAACCACGACAACCCGCATATCCACCCCATGCCGGACGGGCGCTACGTGATCGAAGGCGCCATCGCCATTCGCGAGCTGAACCGTTGCCTGGGCTGGCACCTGCCCAGCGACGGCCCGAAAACCCTCAACGGCCTGGTCACCGAGGCGCTGGAAAGCATCCCCGACAGTGCCGTGTGCCTGAAGATCGGCCGCTATCGCCTGGAAATCCTGCAGACCGAGGACAACCGCGCCAGCCGCATCCTGGTCTGGACCGTAGCCCGCTCGCCGGTTGCCTGATTCATTACAGGCGGAACGCTCGGGATAGACACATCCGGTATCGAATCTGGCTATACTCGGCCTACGCTTACCCAGCCCTGCCGTCGCGCCCGCTACCCGCACCCGGCGCTTTCCGGCCAGTCCGCACCGCCTGCATCGCGCGCTTTTACCGGTACTGCTTCACACCCCGAACAGTGCCCGCGCCCGCCTCCATCCCCACGGGGCGTATGCTCGGCCATGCGAGCCATACCTATAAATACGCTCCGGCCCCTCGCTGCCAACCGTGCGTGGTCGCCAGAAGAGCACTCGACTGTCAGGGGTTCTCCAGATGACATCCAGCAGCACCTACAACGACACGGACGCCGTGCCGTCCGGCAACTCGCCCGCCCGCGTCGCCACCGCCAGTTTTATCGGCACCGCCATCGAGTTCTACGATTTCTACGTCTACGCCACTGCCGCCGCATTGGTGATCGGCCCGGTGTTCTTCCCGCAGACCTCCGGCACCGCGCAGATGCTCTCGGCGTTCCTTACCTTCGGTATCGCCTTCCTTGCCCGGCCGCTGGGTTCGGCGCTGTTCGGCCACTTTGGCGACCGGATCGGCCGCAAATCGACCCTGGTCGCCTCGCTGCTGCTGATGGGCGTGTGTACCACCCTGATCGGCGTGCTGCCGGGGCATGACAGCATCGGCATCTGGGCGCCGATCCTGCTCTGCGTGCTGCGCTTCGGCCAGGGCCTGGGCCTTGGCGGCGAATGGGGTGGCGCGGCGCTGCTGGCCACGGAGAACGCGCCGAAAGACAAGCGCGCCTGGTTCGGCATGTTCCCGCAACTGGGCCCGTCCATCGGCTTCCTCGCCGCAAACGGCCTGTTCCTGGCCCTGGCCATGCTCCTCAGCGACGAGGACTTCCGTGCCTGGGGCTGGCGCATTCCGTTCCTGCTCAGCGCTGCGCTGGTCATCGTCGGCCTGTATGTGCGCCTGAAGCTGGAAGAAACGCCGATCTTCGCCAAGGCCATCGCCCGTCATGAGCGGGTGAAGCTGCCGGTGGTCGAGCTGTTCGCCCAGTACTGGCTGCCGGTGCTGCTCGGCGCCCTGGCCATGGTGGTGTGCTACGCGCTGTTCTACATCTCCACGGTGTTTTCCCTGAGCTATGGGGTCTCGACCCTGGGCTACACGCGGGAAACCTTCCTCGGCCTGCTGTGCTTCGCCGTGCTGTTCATGGCCCTGGCCACGCCGCTGTCGGCCTGGCTCAGTGATCGCTACGGACGCAAGCCGGTACTGATCGTCGGCGCCCTGCTGGCCATCGCCTCGGGCTTCCTCATGGAGCCCCTGCTGACCTCGGGCTCGACCACCGGGGTGGCGCTGTTCCTGGCCATCGAGCTGTTCCTGATGGGGGTGACCTTCGCGCCGATGGGTGCTCTGCTGCCGGAGCTGTTCCCGACCCACGTGCGCTACACCGGTGCTTCGGCGGCGTACAACCTGGGTGGCATCGTCGGTGCGTCCGCTGCACCGTTCTTCGCGCAGAAGCTGGTGGTGATGGGGGGCTTGAGCTGGGTGGGGGGTTATGTCTCGGCTGCGGCCCTGCTGAGCCTGATTGCCGTGCTGTGCCTGAAGGAAACCCGGCACTCGGATCTGTAACGAAAAACGGGGCTGCCTGGCAGCCCCGTTGTCTTGAGCCTTACAGCTCGACCTTCACCGCTTGCGAAGCACGGGTCGCCTTGGCCCGGGCCGCTTCGATCGACTCGTCACGGGCCAGGCACACGCCCATGCGCCGCTGACCATTGACTTCCGGCTTGCCGAACAGGCGCAGCGCGGTGTCCGGCTCGGCCAGGGCGGCGCCGAGGTTGTCGAAGGCGGTCTGTTCGGACTTGCCTTCCACCAGTATCACCGCCGAGGCCGAAGGGCCGAACTGACGGATCACCGGGATCGGCAGGCCGAGGATCGCCCGCGCGTGCAGGGCGAACTGCGGCAGGTCCTGGGAGATCAGGGTGACCAGGCCGGTGTCGTGCGGACGCGGCGACACTTCGCTGAACCAGACCTGGTCGCCCTTGACGAACAGTTCCACGCCGAACAGGCCACGGCCACCCAGGGCCTCGGTGACCGCCTTGGCCACGCGCTCGGACTCGGCCAGGGCCACCGGGCTCATCGCCTGTGGCTGCCAGGATTCCTGGTAGTCGCCCTTCTCCTGGCGGTGACCGACCGGCGCACAGAACGTGGTGCCGCCGATATGACGAACGGTCAGCAGGGTGATTTCGTAGTCGAAGTCGATGAAGCCTTCGATGATCACCCGGCCCTTGCCGGCGCGGCCGCCTTCCTGGGCGTAGTCCCAGGCCTGCTGCAGGTCGTCGGCGCTTTTCAGCAGGCTCTGGCCCTTGCCCGACGAGCTCATCACCGGCTTGACCACGCACGGGAAGCCCAGGTCCAGGGCTGCGGCCTTGTAGTCTTCGAAAGTGTCGGCGAAGTGGTATGGCGAGGTCGGCAGGTCCAGCTCTTCGGCGGCCAGGCGACGGATGCCTTCGCGGTTCATGGTCAGTTGCGCGGCGCGGGCGGTCGGCACCACGGTGAAGCCTTCGGCTTCCAGCTCGACCAGGGTGGCGGTGGCGATGGCTTCGATTTCCGGCACGATGTAGTGCGGCTTCTCGGCCTCGATCACCGCGCGCAGGGCGGCGCCGTCGAGCATGTTGATCACGTGGCTGCGGTGCGCAACCTGCATCGCCGGGGCGTTGGCGTAGCGGTCCACGGCAATCACTTCAACGCCCAGGCGTTGCAGCTCGATCACCACTTCCTTGCCCAGCTCGCCGCAGCCGCAGAGCAGTACACGGGTCGCGGTGGGCGACAATGGAGTTCCGATACGAGTCATCACAGGTCCTCAGGGGGAGAAATCCAGGACCGCCCCAGCACGGTGCGGGCCAGCGAAAGGGGCGTATTTTACATGAGCCCACCCTCTTTGGGGCGACGCCGGCCCTGTGGGAGCTGGCTTGCCAGCGATGAGGCCGGCACAAGCAGAGAGGTTGTCAGGACTGGCCAAATCGCTGCGGTGCGGCGGTCCGACAAGCCAGCTACCACAGGGTTCGGTGCAAGCCGTCAGTTGGCGACAGCGTTCTTGCGAACCCGCCAGGCCATGGCAAGCCATACGGCGGTGACACCCGCAAACTTCGAAGCCAGCGCCGTCCCCACCACCGCCGGCGTCAGCGCGCCGATCATGCCGAAGAAGATGAAGGTGTCGATGGGAATGCTCAGCGCCGAGCTGATCCACAGGCGGTCATGCAGCGGCCGCTTGGTAATGCTGAACACCAGCCAGTCGATCAGCTCGGACACGGCGAAGGCCGTGGCGCTGGCCAGGGCGATGGCCGGCTCCGAGGTGATATAGGACAGCACCAGCGCCGCCAGCATGGCCGCCAGGGCACCATGGCCGAAACGGGTCTGGACCATGTCGCGCAGGACGAACACCAACCCGCCCCAGGCGGACCAGATGACATCCAGATGCGGCGCACTGGAGAAGGCGTAGTTGATCAGCACCACGCTGCTGATATAGGCGATGAGAAAGAACATGAGAGGTGACCTGCAGACAAGCCGCACAGGGTACTTGAGCAGCCCCGTGCGGCCAAGCCCCGGATCAGCCGGCCTTGGCCGGTTGCCCGAAGATCAGGCCCGCCGCCAGGGCCCGCTCGTGACACAGGACCAGCACCTGGCGGCGCTCGTCGTTGTCCATCCGGCCCCAGCGGGTGATTTCCATGGCGGTGCGCTGGCAACCGGTGCAGATATCGTGGTCATCCAGCGCGCAGATGCTGACGCAGGGCGAGGCCACGGGTTTTTCGGCTGTGCTGCTCATCAATCCTCCTGCGGCGCCAGGTCGCGGGCATAACGCTGGGCGTTGTGCACGTAGTGGGCAGCGCTGGCTTCCAGCATCTTCTTCTGCGCATCGGTCAGTTCGCGGACGATCTTGCCCGGCGAGCCCATGACCAGCGAACCATCGGGAATTTCCTTGCCTTCGGGAATCAGCGCATTGGCGCCGATGATGCAGTGCTTGCCGATCTTCGCGCCGTTGAGGATCACCGCGTTGATGCCGATCAGGCTGAAATCGTCCACCGAGCAGCCATGGAGCATGGCGTTGTGACCAATGGTCACGCCCTTGCCGAGGGTCAGCGGCGAGCCCATGTCGGTGTGCATCACCGTGCCGTCCTGGACGTTGCTGTTCTCGCCGATATCGATCAGTTCGTTGTCGCCACGCAGCACCGCGTTGAACCAGACGCTGGCCCCCGCCTGCAGGCGGATCTTGCCGATCAGCGTGGCATTGGGCGCCACCCAGCTTTGCGGATGGGTTTCGACCCGCAGGTCGCCCAGACGGTATTTCATGCGTGGATCCTCACGGTGGATGCGCGGCGGGTGGTCCCGCTCGTCAGATTGGAGTGAAGCGTTCGGGCGGCTGGTGCAGGCTGATCTGCGTGTCGTAGAGCAGGTTGACCAGCTCGACGATCATGATCGCCGACAGGCCCCAGATCTTGTATTCGCCGTAGCGGTAGCTGGGCACGTACCAACTGCGGCCCTGGTAGTCGATCCGGTGGGTGTGGTCGCGCGGGTCCTGGCGGAAGAACTCCAGGGGTACGGTGAATACTGCGGCGATCTCGGCATCGTTGGGCTGGTATTCGACGTAGTCGGGGATCAGCCCGACATAAGGCGTGACCTTCAGGCCATGCAGGGACACCAGCGGGCTCAGCGGCCCGACGATTTCCACCAGCCCCGGCGGCAGGCCGATTTCTTCTTCCGCCTCGCGCAACGCGGTGAACACCAGGTCGGGGTCTTCCGGATCGCGACGCCCGCCCGGGAAGGCCACCTCGCCACCGTGGGTGGACAGGCCCTTGGCGCGCAGGGTCAGGACCAGCTCCGGCTCTTCGCTGCGGGTGATGGGCAATAACACCGCGGCCTCGGGAAAACGTCGATCGGTTTCCAAAGTGCCCGGGGTGTGACTGCTCACACGGCGAAGTAGCTCGTCCAGCATGGTCTCTCTCGTTCCAATAGCGTTCTGCATCATGCACCAAAGCCGCCCCGCGCCCAAGCCCCACCGACGATCGCCCTTGCCGGGCACGGCAGCGGGGCGCGAAGATAGCCGCAACTCACAGGAAGATAAGCATGAAATACTGCAGTGCGTGCGGCAAGCCGGTCACCCAGCGCATTCCCGATGGCGATTCGCGCCTGCGTTATGTCTGCGACCACTGCCAGACTATCCATTACCAGAACCCCAATATCGTCGCCGGCGTGCTGCCCAACCATGGCAGCCAGGTGCTGCTCTGTCGCCGCGCGATCGAACCGCGCAAAGGCTACTGGACCCTGCCCGCCGGTTTCATGGAGAACGGCGAGACCATGGAACAGGCCGCACGTCGGGAAACCGTCGAGGAAGCCTGCGCCCGGGTCGGCGACCTGAGCCTTTATCACCTCTACGATCTGCCGCATATCAACCAGGTGCATGTGTTCTTCCGCGGCGAACTGGCCGACCTGGACTTCGCGGTCGGGGTCGAGAGCCTGGAAGTGCGGCTGTTCGAGGAACACGAGATCCCGTGGGACGAGCTGGCTTTCCGCACCGTGCGCGTCACACTAGAATGCTACTATCGGGACCGCGAAAAGCAGCACTATCCGGTGCGCAACGACAGCCTGCCGCCCTCTTTCGCCCCGCCACCCATACTCGAACAATGAAAGCGATTTCCCGGGGATACCGTTCAATGCGCTGGTTGCTTGCCCTTTTCTGCCTGAGTGTTGCGTCGCTGTCCCAGGCGGCCTACACCGAGACCATCATCAGGAAGCCGGTCACCGAGGTCGCACCGCTGGCCTCTCCCGCTACCGTCAACACGGCCGGGCGCATCGACAAGGTGCTGGTGATCAAGTCGCAGCGGCGTCTGGAACTGATCAGCAATGGCCAGCCGCTGAAGACCTACCGCATCTCCCTCGGCAAGAAACCCCTCGGCGCCAAGGAGCGCGAGGGCGACAAGCGCACGCCTGAAGGCTTCTACTGGCTGGACTGGCGCAAGGTCTCGGACCGCTACAACCTGGCGATCCACGTGTCGTATCCGAACATCACCGACTCGGCCAGGGCCCGGCGTGACGGCGTGCCGCCGGGCGGCATGATCATGATCCATGGCACCCCGGACAGCGAGGAATACCCGGAACAGGTGTTCCACACCCTCGACTGGACCGAGGGCTGCATTGCCATGCGCAACATGGACATGCGCGAGGTGTGGAACCTGGTCCAGGACGGGACCATGATCGAGATCCGGCCCTGAGGCTGGAACAGCCTCCGACAAACAGTAGATTTCTGCTGTTGCTGATGGCCTCATCGCCGGCAACGCCGGCTCCCACAGGGTTCTGAGTCAACCGCAGAATTCGTGTCCGGCGCAAAACCTGTGGGAGCTGGCGTTGCCAGCGATTGGCCAGACCAGACACCATCATTGCCTTGTACTGATCCACTCCCTCAGAAATTTCCTCAGTAAACCCCGCCTTTTTCCCACCCAAGCTCGCGCATTTCCCCAGCATCCAGACGGATGCCCCGTGCCCTAGATTCCTTTCCCTCATAACGACTCTCCGTCCTAGAACAACAATATAGGGACGTGCCATGCCGTGTTTATTCGGACGCAGATGCTTGCTGGCGTCCGCGATCCTTGTCGCCCTGCTGCCAAGCCCCGCCACTGCCCAGGTCAACCCGGGGCTGCCGCTGTTGCGCGAACAGGAGCGGGAAACCCGCGAGCTCAAGCGCGAGCAGCAGTTGCGTCGACTGAACTCGCCAGCGATCAGCACCCAGGACGAGACCAACCCGACAATTTCCGGAAACGCCCACTGCTGGCCGATCCGTACGGTGAATCTGGTCGGCAGTACCCTGCTGAGCAGCCGAACCCTGCGCGCCCGTCTCGACACCTTGTTGCATCGCTGCATGACCGAGGCGCAGATCAACGAACTGCTCAAGGGGATTACCCTGCTTTACCTGGAGCAGGGTTACCTGGCCAGCCGGCCTTACCTGGCAAGTCCGCTACAAGACGGCAGGCTCGAGATCCTCGTCGCCGAAGGCTTCGTCGAGTCGGTGGAGCTCGATGATCCGGACCTGCCCCTGTCACTGTCCCGCGCCTTTCCCGACCTGCTCGGCAAACCGTTGAAACTCGGTGATCTGGAGCAGGGACTCTGGCAAATGAACCGCCTGCAGAGCGTCGATCTACAGGCCGACCTGGAGCCTGGCACGATGCCAGGGGGAACGCGCGTGGTAATCCGCTCCCAGCGTCCCCGCACCTCACGCTTGCGTCTGCTGGGCAGCCTGGACAACTACGGCAATGCGCTGGTGGGTCGCGGTCAGCACGGACTGCAACTGGGCATCGACAGCCCCCTGGAGCAGAACGATTTTTTCGCGCTGTACAGCACGAGCAGCCTGCCAGGCAGCCCCGGCAACAGTCATAGGCTTGGCATGAGCTACAGCATTCCACAGGGTCCCTGGACCTTCAGCCTGAACGCAGCTCGCCTCCACTACCGAGCACCACTCCCCGCCTCGCATCGAGTCACCGAGGGCCGCATTGACCTGTACAGCGTCAAGCTGGAGAACACCTTCCGCTACCTGAACGCCCTGCAATTCGATTACAGCCTTCAACTGGGGCAAAAGCGCTCGGACACCCGACTTTCCCATAGCAGGATCAAGTTCCAGAGCCCCACCGTCACGACCCTCGATGCCGACATCAACCTCAGCTGGCGCGACGATGCCGTCTGGAGTATTGGCCTCGGCTACAGCCAGGGCCTGACCTGGTTCGGCGCCGATACGCACAGGTTCAACCCACGCGCACCCGAGCCGCAGTTCCACAAATACCGCGCCAGCCTCTGGCAACGCCGCGAAAGCACCAATCCCCGACTGCGCTGGCGCTGGGACAGCGAACTGGCCCTGCAATTCAGCCCTGATCCCCTCACAGCCCTGGAGCACATTGCCATCGGTGACGCTTCTGCGGTCCGAGGTTTCCGCGACAGCGGGGTGTCCGATTCCAGCGGCGCGGTCTGGCGCAACACCTTCAGCCTGCCCCTGAACACCTCGCTCCCCCTGGAAATCCGCCCATCCCTCGGACTCGACGCCGGCTGGAGCCGCTTCGATCACGGCGCACCCTCGCAGCGCCTGCTGGGCCTATCCGCCGGCCTCGAATTCAGCCGCCCCGACGCGCGCCTGAAGCTCGACTACCAGCGCCCCTTGCACAACGACAGCACTCCCCGCCATGCCCTCGAACCCGGGCACTGGCGCGCGCAACTGACCCTGGTTTTCTGACTCATCATCGAGAGAGACCGCACCGTGAAAAAAAGCCAACCCTGCTTCACCCCCAACCTGCTGCGCCTGGCCATCGCCGCCAGCCTGCTGACCCCGGCCGGCGCCCTCGCCAACCCGGCCCTGCAACCCGCCAGCAGCCCCGCGGGCACCCCGACGATCAACCCGCACAACGGCGTGCCGGTGATCGATATCGTCGCGCCGTCGGCCAGCGGCCTGTCGCACAACCAGTTCCTCGACTACAACGTCGGCCAGCCCGGCGTGGTGCTGAACAACGCCCTTGAAGCCGGTCAGTCGCAGCTCGCCGGAAAACTGGGGGCCAACCCGCAGTTCCAGGGCCAGGCCGCCTCGACCATCCTCAACGAGGTGATCAGCCGCAAGTCCTCGGTAATCGAAGGCCCCCAGGAAATCTTCGGCCGCCCCGCCGACTACATCCTCGCCAACCCCAACGGCATCACCATCAACGGCGGCAGCTTCATCAACACCACCAGGGCGGCGCAACTGGTGGGCCGGCCGGTGATCGAGGACGGGCGCCTGATCGAGCTCGACACCCGTACCGCCACCGGCGAGCTGAACGTCGGGGCCAACGGTGCGAGCAACGTCGAAGGCGCGCTGGCCCTGATCGCCCCGCGCATCGAGAGCGCCGGGCTGCTGGATGCCAAGGGTGACCTTGACGTCATCGCCGGGCGCAACCGTATCGATCACGCCAGCGGGCAGGTCGTCGAGCACCTCCCGGGCACACCGGGGAGCATCGACGCCAACCTGTTCGGCGCCATGAACGCCGGACGCATCCGCATCATCAGCACCGCCGAAGGCGCCGGGGTGCGTATCGCCGCGCCGTCGCTCACCGCCCGCGACGGCATCAGCGTAAAGTCGGCCGGCGACCTCGACATCAGCGGCAACGCCCGCCGGCAGAGCCGCCTGGATGCCGGCAAGGGCAAACTGCAACTCGATGCCGCGGACGACCTGCGCCTGAGCGCCATCGACGCCAGCGCGACCAGGGTCGAAGGCCGTGCCGGCAAGCGCCTGGTCCTCGACAGCAAGACCCGCGAGAAGATCAAGCGGGAAAACGAGCAACACGAGAAGAAGTGGTGGTTCGTCACTACCGAGACCTACGAGCGCAAGCGCACCACCACGACGCACAAGGACCTCGGCAGCCAGTTGGCCTCCAGCGGCGGCATCGACCTGCAGGCCGGCACTGATCTGCAAATGCGTAACGCCAAGGTCAAGGCCGGTGGCGATCTCGACGTGCGCAGCGGCGGCCGGCTGGATATCGGAGCGGGGCTGGAAAGCGTGCGCGTCGACGAAACCGTCCGCCACCGCAAGCACCTCTGGCGCGGCGACAAGGACAGCCGCAGCTACAGCGAGACGGCCCTGCCCAGCGAGCTGTCCGGACGCAAGGTGAAGCTGCAGGCCGGCGATGAAATGCGCGTGGCCGGCAGCACCTTGCGCAGCGGCAAGGACATGACCCTGCAAGCGCCGCAGCTGGACATTACCACCGC
Source organism: Pseudomonas sp. P2S-1 (assembly GCF_057197725.1). Lineage (NCBI taxonomy): Bacteria > Pseudomonadati > Pseudomonadota > Gammaproteobacteria > Pseudomonadales > Pseudomonadaceae > Pseudomonas > Pseudomonas sp. P2S-1. Next base: position 5,827,761 of record NZ_CM170068.1, on the reverse strand, counting down.
GCACCAGGACCGCAGCGAAAGCAGTAAGCAATACCGCGGCGACCTGGTCTCCGGCAGCTTCTTCGGCAAGCGCGACAACGGCCAGGGCGGCGACACCCGCCACCTCGGCAGCCAGGTGGTGTCCGGCGGCGCGCTGACCGTGGTCGCCGACAAGGTCCAGGTCACAGGCAGCCGCATCGCCAGCAAGGACGACGCCCTGCTGGTCAGCCAGAAGGCGGCGCTCAACGTCGAACCTGCCTATGACACCTCGGCGCGCAACACCCAGCACAGCGACAGCAAGGTCTTCGGTCTGATCAGGAACGGCAGCGAGCGCCAGCAGAGTGGCAACTCGGTGCTGGTCAGCGACGTCGCCTCCGACAGCAACCTGCGCCTGGCCAGCGCCGATGAACTGAAGGTGATCGGCGCAAAACTGCAGGCCGGCGGCGAGCTGAAACTGGAGGCAGCGAAGGACGTGAGTGTCAGCGCCGCCAGCGAAACCCGCCTCGACACCCGCCAGGAATCGGCGCGTGGTTTCTACGCCAATGCCGGCGAGACCCAGCAGGCCGCGGATGGCAAACCAGGGTCGAAACAGTACCGGGCGGCGGCTGGCTACCAACTGACCCAACAGGACAGCAGCGACAGCACCACCACCCTGACGCCCAGCCAGCTGAACGCCGGCACCATCGCGATCGACGGCAAAGCCTCGGTGACCATCGACAGTTCGAAGCTCGCGGCCAACCAGGGCGCCATCGTGATCGATGGCCAACAGGTCAGCCTTGGCGCGCAGAGCAACCAGCAGACCCGCAAGAACAGCGACACGCGCTTTGGCGGCGGCATCGGCGTGACCGGCGGCATGGACCGCATCGGCAGCGGCCCCGAGGGCTTCCATCACCGGCAGACCCGCGAGGAAATCAATCTGGACCCGGTCGCCACCGAGCTGAAGGCTCCGGGCGATATCCGCATCAAGACGCCGGCGCTGGTCAATGAGGCGGCCAAGGTCGAGGCCGGTGGCACGCTGCTGGTGGACGCCCAGCAGGTGGAGAACCGCGCGACCGCCAAGGTTCACGAGGTGCGTGAAGGCAACCAGGACTGGAGCGGCCGCGCCGGCCTGAGCCTGGAGGTCCGCGACCTGACCCGGCCGATCGAGAACCTGGTGACCGGCAATGAGGCCGCGCGCTTCCAGCAAGGCTCGGTGGAAGATGCCCTGGCCCCGCCGACCCTGGGCGTGGACGTGTCGCTGGACCACCTCAACCGCCAGCAAACCCGCCGCACGGAAACGGCCATGGTCAGCGAACTGGGCGCCGGCGCCATCCAGGTCAAGGCCGACACCCTGAACGACACCGGCACCCGGTACAACGCCAGCAACGGCCAGGTGCGGATCGATGCGCAGGACCATCAATTCGCGGCGGCCCAGGACAGCACGCGGGAAACGGTCAAGCGCCTGGATGTCAGCGGCGCTACGCGGGTGGAAACCGCCACCGGCAAGGACATCACCGTACGCCTGTCCGGCAAGGGCGGCGCCCTCGACAGCACCCGGGAAAGCATCACCGCGCGCCCCGGCAGCCTCTATGGCCAGCAAGGCATCCAGGTTCAACTGGGCAGCGACGGGGCCTATGAAGGCACCGCGTTCAATGGCGGCAAGGGCGCGGTAACCGTCGACGCCGGTGGCGACCTGACCTTCGCCCAGGCCAATGACCGTCAGTCCCACAGCCTGCGCCAGACCGACGGCAGCGGCTGGGTCAAGGCCGGCAACACACCGGGCGGCAGCGCCCTGGAGCTGCGTGGCTATCTAGACCACCAGCAGCTCGACAGCAGCGACAGCCAGGCGCGGGTCGGCAGTATCGATGCGCAGGGCGTGGTGCAGTTGAAATCCGCGGGCGAGATGACCCTGGTCGGTACGCGCATTGGCGATCCGAAGGCCAAACCGGCGGACATCATCCTTGATGCCCAAGGCCCACTGAAGGTGCTGGCCGCCACGGACACCCATCGGGCGACCGGCAGCAATATCGGTGGCGGCGGCGAAGTGCAGGTCAAGAAAGCCGACCCCGGCCACGGTGGCGGGCTGGGCGGGCACTTCGAGACGGGGCGGGTGGATGAAACCAGCAGCACCGCCACCGGGGCAGTCCTGACTGCAGAAAACACCCTGATCTTGAAAAGCCAGGACAGCAGCGAGCAGGCCATTCACCTGCAAGGTGTCAAGGCCTCGGCCAAGGAGATCATCGTCTCGGCGGAGAACGGCGGGGTCCTGGTCGAGTCGGGGCAGAACCTCGAGAAACGCGACAATCTCAAGCTCACGGTCGGCGCCGGGTTCTCCAGGACGCCGGCCGAGGTCAAGGCCGACAACAAGCAGGCCCTGCATGGCCGGGCACAGGTCGCCCTGGACCAACTGGACAGCCTGCGCCATCTCAACAGCGAGCTGACCGGGCAACGGCTCAGCCTCGACAGCCTCAACGATATGCAGCTCAAGGGCGTGCGCGTGAACGCCGGGCGCATCGACGGCCAGATCGGCGGCGACCTGCTGGTGGCGAGCCAGATGGATAGGGTCAACGGCCTGAAAATCGATGTGGATGCGCGGCTGAGCCAGGAGAAGAATCCCCAGGGCTATCTCAATGCGGTGAAGTCGTTCAGCGGGCCGCTGGGCGCCAAGGCAGAGAAGAGCGTCGGGTCGGCGGTGCAGAAGGTCGATCCGGGCTTTTCACCGACCCTGGACCTGAAGGTGGACCATCGCAAGCTCGACAGCGTTGCCGAGCCGAGCCGGCTGGTCGGCCGGGACGGCATCGATCTGGAGGTCGCCGGTGATGTGCGCCTGAAAGGTGCGGATCTGCGGGCGCCGAAGGGCGAGGTCGAACTGGGCAGCGGGCAAGTCAGCAAGGAAACCCTGAGCGGGCGGGATTACCGGCGGGTGGTGGGGACCAATCTGTCCAATGCCCCGGTGGAGCTGGGGGAGGATCTGGTGAAGACCTACAAGGAAAGTGCGATGGGGCTGGAGGATGGAGATGCTTCGGTGGACCTGGGGCTGTTCAGGACCGGGGGGCATGATCGGGAGGTTAGCGTAGGTTCGAATGTAATCAGCCAGAAGGAACAACACTAAACCCTGTGGGAGCTGGCTTGCCAGCGATAGCTATGGTGAATTCACTAAAGCTATCGCTGGCAAGCCAGCTCCCACAGGTTCGGTGTTCAGGTTCTAGATATCGGCGAGCTTCCAGGCCTCATACGCCGGGGTTTCATAGGGATGGCTCTGCTTCAGCGCCGCAACGACCTGATGAATCAGTTCGTCCGCCACCACCAGCTCCACCCGCCATTCCTCCACCGACTCGACCACCCCGCTCTGCCCGATAAACGGCGTTGCGCCGTCCAGCGGGCGGAACTGGCCCTGGCCCAGCACCTGCCAGGCACAGGAGTCGTAGTCGCCGATCCGCCCGCCGCCCGCCTCGAACACGGCCTGCTTGACCGTGTCGAGGTGGCTCGGCGGGACGAAGAACGCGAGTTTGTACAAACTCAGTTCACCCAGGCCCGCGCGTTGCGGAACATGCGCATCCAGCCGGCATCTTCGTTCCAGTCGTCAGGACGCCAGGAGTTCTGCACGGCACGGAAGACCCGCTCAGGGTGCGGCATCATGATGGTGACGCGACCGTCGCGGCTGGTGAGGCCGGTGATCCCGCGCGGCGAGCCGTTCGGGTTGGCCGGGTAGCTCTCGGTGACCTTGCCGTGGTTGTCGACGAAGCGCAGCGCCACGCAACCGGACAGGTCGGCTTCGAGCAGGGCTTCCTCGCTGGAGAACTCGGCATGGCCTTCGCCGTGGGCGATGGCGATCGGCATGCGCGAACCGGCCATGCCCTGCAGGAAGATCGAGTTGGACTCCTGGACCTGGACCATCGCCACCCGCGCCTCGAACTGCTCGGAGCGGTTGCGCACGAAGTGCGGCCAGTATTCGGTACCCGGGATCAGCTCGTGCAGGTTGGACATCATCTGGCAACCATTGCACACGCCGAGGGCGAAGCTGTCGGCACGCTCGAAGAAGCCCTGGAAGGCGTCGCGGGCACGGGCGTTGAACAACGCCGACTTGGCCCAGCCTTCACCGGCGCCGAGGACGTCACCGTAGGAGAAGCCACCGCAGGCCACCAGGCCCTTGAACTCGTTGAGGTCGACGCGGCCGGCGAGGATATCGCTCATGTGCACGTCGATGGCGTTGAAACCGGCACGGTCGAAGGCCGCCGCCATTTCCACCTGGCCGTTGACGCCCTGCTCGCGCAGTACGGCAACCTGTGGACGCACGCCCTTCTTGATGTAAGGCGCGGCGATGTCCTGGTTGACGTCGAAGCCCAGCTTGACGCTCAGGCCCGGGTTGTCCTCTTCCAGCAGCAGGTCGAATTCCTGGTCGGCACACTGGGCGTTGTCGCGCAGGCGCTGGATCTGGTAGCTGGTCTCGGCCCAGACGCGTTGCAGCAGGCGGCGGTCGCCGTCGAAGAGCATCTCGCCGTTGAGGCTGATGGCCACTTCGCCGTTGTTGACCGGCTTGCCGATCACCGCGACGCAGTCGCCCAGGCCGGCGGCGCTGAATTGCGCCAGCACGTCCGGAGTAGCGTCCTGGCGAACCTGGATCACCGCGCCCAGCTCTTCGTTGAACAGCACCGCAGCGACTTCCTCACGGCTGTCAGCCAGGGTGTCGAGGGTCAGGTTCAGACCGCAGTGGCCGGCGAAGGCCATCTCCAGGGCGCTGACCAGCAGGCCGCCGTCGGAACGGTCGTGGTAGGCCAGCAGGTGACCGTCGGCGTTGAGGCCCTGGATCACTGCGAAGAAGGCTTTCAGGTCTTCGGCGTCGTCGACGTCCGGGGCCTGGGCGCCCAGCTTGCCGTGGGTCTGGGCGAGGATCGAGGCGCCCATGCGGTTCTGCCCGCGACCCAGGTCGATCAGGATCAGGTCGGTCTCGCCCTTGTCCATGCGCAGCTCTGGGGTCAGGGTCTTGCGGATGTCGGTGACCGGGGCGAAGCCGGTGACGATCAGCGACAGCGGCGAGGTAACGGTCTTCTCCGCGCCTTCGTCGCTCCAGCGGGTCTTCATGGACATGGAGTCCTTGCCCACCGGAATGGTCAGGCCCAGCTCAGGGCAGAGTTCCATGCCCACGGCCTTGACGGTGTCGTACAGGCGGGCGTCTTCACCCGGGTGGCCGGCAGCGGACATCCAGTTGGCCGACAGCTTGATGTCGGACAGCTTCTCGATGCGCGAGGCGGCCATGTTGGTCAGGGTCTCGCCGATCGCCATGCGGCCGGAGGCCGGGGCGTCCAGCAGGGCCAGCGGGGTGCGCTCGCCCATCGCCATGGATTCGCCGGTGTAGACGTCGAAGCTGGTGGCGGTGACGGCGCAGTCGGCGACCGGGACCTGCCATGGGCCGACCATCTGGTCACGGGCGACCAGGCCGGTGATGGTGCGGTCGCCGATGGTGATCAGGAAGCTCTTGCTGGCGACAGCCGGGTGACGCAGGACGCGCTCGATGGAGTCGGCCAGTTCCAGCTTCGACGGGTCGAAATCATCGCCCTGCTCGGCTTCGCGGGTGACCGAACGGTGCATGCGCGGCGGCTTGCCCAGCAGCACTTCCAGCGGCATGTCCACCGGGGTGTTGCCGAAGTGGCTGTCGGTCACGGTCAGTTGCGGCTCTGCGGTGGCTTCGCCGACGACCGCGAACGGGCAGCGCTCGCGCTCGCAGATGGCCTGGAAGCGCTCGAAGTCGACCGCGCTGACGGCCAGCACGTAACGCTCCTGGGACTCGTTGCTCCAGATTTCGTGCGGGGCCATGCCCGGCTCGTCGTTCGGCACGTTGCGCAGTTCGAAGCGACCGCCACGGCCGCCGTCGTTGACCAGTTCCGGGAAGGCGTTGGAGATACCGCCGGCGCCGACGTCATGGATGAAGGCGATCGGGTTCTTGTCGCCCAGCTGCCAGCAGCGGTCGATGACCTCCTGGCAGCGGCGTTCCATTTCCGGGTTTTCCCGCTGTACGGAAGCGAAGTCCAGGTCGGCGGAGCTGGCGCCGGTGGCCATGGACGATGCTGCGCCGCCGCCCAGGCCGATCAGCATGGCCGGGCCGCCGAGGACGATCAGCTTGGCGCCGACGGTGATTTCACCTTTCTGCACGTGCTCTTCGCGGATGTTGCCCATGCCGCCGGCGAGCATGATCGGCTTGTGGTAGCCGCGCACTTCGTCGCCGTGAGGGGTGCTGATGGACTGTTCGAAGGTACGGAAGTAGCCGGTCAGGGCCGGACGGCCGAATTCGTTGTTGAACGCGGCGCCGCCCAGCGGGCCTTCGATCATGATGTCCAGCGCGTCGACGATGCGCTCGGGCTTGCCGTACGGTTTCTCCCACGGCTGTTCGAAGCCCGGGATACGCAGGTTGGACACGGTGAAGCCGGTCAGGCCGGCTTTCGGCTTGGCGCCGCGACCGGTGGCGCCTTCGTCGCGGATCTCACCGCCGGAGCCGGTGGAGGCCCCCGGGAATGGCGCGATGGCGGTCGGGTGGTTGTGGGTCTCGACCTTCATCAGGATGTGCACCGGCTCCTGCACCGCGCCGTACTGGCGGGTATCAGGGTTCGGGAAGAAGCGCCCGGCCACGGAACCGACGATCACCGAGGCGTTGTCCTTGTACGCGGACAGGACGCCTTCGCTGTGCATCTGGTAGGTGTTCTTGATCATGCCAAACAGGCTTTTTTCCTGGCTCTGGCCGTCGATATCCCAACTGGCGTTGAAGATCTTGTGGCGGCAGTGCTCGGAGTTGGCCTGGGCGAACATCATCAGTTCGATGTCGTGCGGGTTGCGCTTGAGGCCCTGGAAGGCGTTGACCAGGTAGTCGATCTCGTCTTCGGCCAGGGCCAGGCCCAGCTCGACGTTGGCCGTTTCCAGCGCGGCGCGGCCGCCACCGAGGATGTCCACGGCGGTCAGCGGCTTGGGCTCGGCGTGGCTGAACAGGCCGGCGGCCTCTTCCAGCTTGCCCAGCACGATCTGGGTCATGCGGTCGTGCAGCAGCTCGGCGACGCTGGCGGCGTCGGCGTCGCTCAGTTCACCGGCGACGTAGTAGGCGATGCCGCGCTCCAGGCGACGAACGACTTCCAGGCCGCAGTTATGGGCGATGTCGCTGGCCTTGCTCGACCAGGGCGAGATGGTGCCGAAACGCGGCATGACCAGGAACAGGCGACCAGCTGGCTCCTGCACCGGGACGCTCGGGCCGTACTTGAGCAGGCGCGCGAGCACTTGCTGTTGCTCGGCGGTCAGATCGCCATCAACTTCGGCGAAATGAGCGAATTCAGCGTACAAACCATTAACAGCGGGGACTTTCTGGCTCAGTTGCTCGAGTAATTTACCGTGGCGAAAGGCAGAAAGGGCAGGAGCGCCGCGCAGGATCAACATCGTCGGGACAGCCTCAAGAAGGGGGTGTGCTTGGAGGCCGTGCATTCTAGCCTAAACCGTTGCGCGAGGCACCCGAAACGCTGCATCGGCAGCCGTCCGCATGTCGGCAGGTGCATTCCAGGGGTGTCGGAGCTTTCATATAAGGGTCGAAGTGCGCTGAAAAGTCGCAAGCACAACGCCGCGATAGCAGACAAGCCAGCAGTTGTCGAGATATGGCACGGCAGGCCCTTTGCGTATACTGCACCTTATGTCTGCCCACTCTGTTCTGCGCCAGCGGTGCGCCCAATGGCTCATCGCACTAGGACTCTTCCTGATGCTCGGTGCCTGCGTTGAAAAACCCAGCACCCTTGAACGCATCAAGGAGGATGGCGTATTGCGGGTGATAACCCGCAACAGCCCGGCCACCTACTTCCAGGACCGCAACGGCGAAACCGGCTTCGAATACGAGCTGGTCAAGCGTTTCGCCGACGATCTCGGGGTCAAGCTGCAGATCGAGACCGCCGACAACCTCGACGATATCTTCAGCCAGCTTGGCCAGCCCAACGGCCCGGTACTGGCCGCCGCCGGCCTGGTCAGCAGCGAGCAGCGCAAGGCCCAGGCGCGCTTCTCCCATCCGTATCTGGAAGTCACCCCGCAGATCATCTATCGCAACGGCAAGACCCGGCCGACCAATGCCGCCGGTCTGGTCGGCAAGCGCATCCTGGTGCTCAAGGGCAGCAGCCACGCCGAGCAGTTGGCCGAGCTGAAGAAGCAGTATCCCGGCCTGGAATACGAAGAATCCGACCAGGTGGAAGTGGTCGACCTGCTGCGCATGGTCGACGAAGGCCAGATCGACCTGACCCTGGTGGACTCCAACGAACTGGCGATGAACCAGGTGTACTTCCCCAACGTGCGCGTCGCCTTCGACCTCGGCGATGCCCGCGACCAGCGCTGGGCCGTGGCCGCCGGCGAAGACAACAGCCTGCTCAACGAGATCAACGCCTTCCTCGACAAGGTCGAGAAGAACGGCACCCTGCAACGCCTGAAGGACCGCTACTACGGGCATGTCGACGTACTCGGCTACGTCGGCGCCTATACCTTCGCCCAGCACCTGCAGGAACGCCTGCCACGCTTCGAGAAGCACTTCCGCACCTACGCCAAGCAGGAACAGGTGGACTGGCGCCTGCTGGCCGCCATCGGCTACCAGGAATCCATGTGGCAACCGGAAGTCACCTCCAAGACCGGCGTGCGCGGCCTGATGATGCTGACCCAGCGCACCGCCCAGGCCATGGGTGTATCCAACCGGCTTGACCCGGTGCAGAGCATCCGCGGCGGCGCCAAGTACTTCATGTACGTGAAGGAGCAGCTGGACGACTCGATCAAGGAGCCGGACCGCACCTGGTTCGCCCTGGCCGCCTATAACGTCGGCGGCGGGCACCTGGACGACGCGCGCAAGCTGGCCGAACGCGAGGGCCTGAACCCGAACAAGTGGCTGGACGTGAAGAAGATGCTGCCGCGGCTGGCGCAGAAGAAGTGGTACAGCAAGACCAAATACGGCTACGCCCGCGGCGGCGAGCCGGTGCATTTCGTCGCCAACATCCGCCGCTACTACGACATCCTCACCTGGGTGACCCAGCCACAGCTGGAAGGCCAGGTCGCCGAGGGCAACCTGCATGTGCCGGGGGTCAACAAGGACAAGCCAGCTGACCAGGCACCCCAGCCATAGTCAGACCTTCGCCCGGCGCGCCTTGAAGAACTCGCTGAGGATCGCCCCGCACTCCTCCGCCAATACCCCGCCTTCATAGATCACCCGATGGTTGAGAAAACCCTGGGTAAAGAACTGTCCCTGGCTCTGCACGATCCCCGCCTTTGGCTCCAGCGCGCCGTAGACCACGCGGTTGACCCGCGAATGGACGATCAGCCCGGCGCACATGCTGCAGGGTTCGAGGGTGACGTACAGGGTGCTGCCCGGCAGGCGGTAGTTGCTCGCGGCCTTGGCGGCGGCACGAATGGCGACCATTTCCGCGTGCGCGCTGGGATCGCTGTCGGTGATCGGCCGGTTGAAGCCCTGGCCCAGGACCTGGCCGTGCTGCACCAGCACCGCGCCCACCGGCACTTCGCCCAGGGCCGCGCCTTGCGCCGCCAGTTCCAGGGCCAGGCGCATGAATTCCTGATCGCGGCTGCGATCGATGATCTGCGGGCGCATCAGACCACCGCGATCGCGGCCATCAGGCCGGTTTCCATATGGTCGATGACGTGGCAGTGGAACATCCAGGTGCCCGGGTTATCCGCCACCAGCGCCACCTGGGCGCGTTCGTTCTTGCCCAGCAGGTAGGTGTCGGTGAACCAGGGTTCGACGATCTCCCGGCGGTTCGAGGCGATCACCTTGAAGCTCATGCCGTGCAGGTGGATCGGGTGCTGGTACTGGGTCATGTTCTTCAGCTCGAAGATATAGCTCTTGCCCTTCTGCAACGTGGCGATGGGGCGGTCGGCGCAGGTCTTGTCGGTGATGTCCCAAGCCTGGCCGTTGATCTGCCAGAGGCTGGGCGGCCGGCCATTCTCGGTATCCACCGAGACCTTGCCGGCCCACTCGAAATTGAAGTTGAGCTTCTCGGCTTTCTCCAGGTCCGGCTCGGCGATCGGGTTGGCCGGCAGGGCTGACGGCCAGTCGCCCGGTTTGTCGGCGCTGGCCACGGAACGAAGGGTGCCGAGGCGGACGAAGCCGTCGCGCAGGGAAATCTCTTCACCGGCCTCCGGGATACGGATCGCCAGGCAGATGCGCATGCCAGGGCCGAGCCAATAGTCCTCATCCAACGGCCGAGGCGTGACCGGGTTGCCGTCGAGGGCGTAGATCATCGCCTCGCAGTTGCCTTTAAGGTTGAGGCGGTAGGTCCAGGTGTTGTCGAGGTTGAGCAGGCGCACCCGCACCACCTGGCCGGCCGGCAGCTCGGTGACCTGGTTGGCCTGGCCGTTGATGGTGATCAGGCGCCCGGCTGTGCCGTTGCGCGCCGCCTCGCGGGGAATGCTGAAGGGCATGAAGGCGCCCTGCTCGTCCACGTGCCAGGTCTTCAGGCTCAGGGTGCGCTCGTGCTTGAAGCCGGTGGGCTCGCGTTCCTCGACGATCAGCGGGCCGACCAGGCCGCGGCCCAGTTCCTCGCTGCTGCTGACGTGGGGGTGATACCAGAAGCTGCCGGCATCGTGGACGCGGAACTTGTAGTCGAAGAATTCGCCCGGCTTGACCGGCAGTTGCGAAACGTAGGGCACGCCGTCCATTTCCAGGGGCAGGCGAATGCCGTGCCAGTGGATGGTGGTTTCCACCGGCAGGTGGTTGATGAAGCGCACCCGCAGCCAGGTGCCCTGGCGGACCCGCAGCTCGGTGCCGGGGGCCGACGGGCCGAAGGCCCAGGCCTCGGTCTTGAAGCCGGGGACCAGTTCCACATCGAGGGGGGCGGCGATCAGCTCGTAGTCGTGCCCGGCGTTCTCGTCCTCGACCTTGCCCAGCCAGTAACGGGCCGCACCACCGGCACCAAGACCAACCACCACCAGGCCGGTCAGGCCCTTGAGCATTTGTCGACGGGTAAAGGACATCGGAACAGGCACCTCGGTTTCGCGAAAACAGCAACTGGCCATCAGGGGCCAGCATGAAGGGCGAATACGATACACCCGCATTTGCGAAAATTTAAGTGAAGACTTGTCGCAGGAAGGTGTGGTGTTGCTGATGGCCTCATCGCTGGCAAGCCAGCTCCCACAGGGTTTTGTGCTGGCCACAGGATCTGCGGTCGACGCGGACACTGTGGGAGCTGGCTTGCCAGCGATAGGGCCATCAGCAACACCACAAAGCTCTCAGTGGGACATCCCCTCGATCACCCGATGCAACGACGCCGGCAGCATCGGCCCATGGTTCAGCCCTTCGAAGCGCTGATAACGCACCTCCAGCCCCGGCACCTGCTGCAACTGCGCCACCAGCGCCCGCGCAGGCCCTTCGTTGTCCCCGCCACTCGGCCCACGCGGCTGTGCCGGTTCGGCAGTCCCGCGCATCAGCAACAACTTCGGCCGGGCCTCACCCAGACGCCCCGCCAAACCCTCAGCCTCGGCCACGATGGCCCCGTCCCGCCACCACAACGACGGACTCGCCGCCGCGTAGTCACTGAACGCCCCCGGCCGGGTAAACAGCGCATGCAACACCGCCACCCCACCATAGGAATGCCCCCATAGGATCTGGCGGTTGCCGTCGATGGGCGCGACCTGCGCCACCATCGGCCGCATGCGCCCGATCAGCAGATCGAGAAACGCATCCACCCCGCCACTGGGCTGCCCGGTCAGCGGATCGACCTGGGCCTCCAGCCCCGGCACCACCGGCGTGTAGTCCCGGGTCCGGCCATTACGGTCGATACGCTGCTCAGTCCGGTACCCCACCGCCACCAGCAACGGGGCCTGCCCACCTGCCAGCTTCTCCAGCTCGGCAGGCTCCAGCGCACTCAACGCGGCATTGCCATCGAGCATCCACAACACCGGATACCCGGCCGCAGGCGCCGGCCGGGCCGGCTTGCCGACCCACAACCGGTAATGCCGCTGGCCATCCACAGAGTCCAGATCCAGGGTGCTGAAGCCGTAGGCCGCGTCCTGCGCCTGCAACACCGCAGCCTGCATCTTCTGCTCCGGCTCCGGCTGTGCCATCGCACAGCCGGTCACCAGCAGCAAACCCAGAAACAACGGCGACAGCTTCATCAGAACGACGCAGTCAGGCTGGTGTAGAAGGTCCGGCCCGGCTCGTTGTAGGTCGCCGCACCCGCACCATCGATATTGTTCACGCCCTGGGCATTGCCCTCACGGAACAGGCGCTTGTCGAACAGGTTGTCGACCCCGGTGGTCAGGCTCAGGTTCTTGGTAAAGGCGTAGGTCCCGCTCAGGCCGACCAGCGCATACGGCGACAACTGGTTGTTGGCGCTCCCGGTCACCCGGTCACCGTGGTAGTCATATTTCTTCGGCGTCTGCTTGCCGTACCAGGCGACGCTGGCCTGCAGCGACAGGTCCTGGGTGGCCTGCCAGTCGAGCATCGAGTTGAGGGTGTACTTCGGCGTCACCGAGAGGGTCTCGCCGGTTTCCTTGTTCTTCGATTGCAGCATCCAGGTGAAGTTGTTGTTCCACTTCAGTTGCTCGGTCAGCGGGATGGTCAGGGTGCCTTCCAGACCCTCGACCAGCGCCTTCGGCACGTTCTCCCACTGGTAGATCGCCGCATTGGCATAGCTGCCGCTGCCACCGGTGGCGCGACCGATCGGGCTCATGCCGGACTCGATCTTGTTCTTGTAGTCGTTGCGGAAGTAGGTCAGACCCGCGACCCAGCCATCCTGCTGGAACTCGATCCCCAGTTCCTTGTTGACGCTGGTCTCGGCCTTGAGGTCGTCGTTGCCTTGCAGGTAGCAGCTGGTGCTCTGGCCATAGCAGCCCTGGCCGCGGCTATATAGCAGGTAGTCGGAATTCAGCTGGTACAGGTTCGGCGCCTTGTAGGCCCGGGCGATACCGGCTTTCAGGGTGATGGTGTCGGTCAGCGCGTGGGACAGGTTGAGCGACGGGCTCCAGTTATCGCCGACCACGCTGTGATGGTCGAAGCGCAGCGCCGGGGTCAGCATGGTGCCCGGCATCAGTTCGATATTGTCCTCGGCGAACAGCGAGAAGATCTGCGCCTGGGAACCGGTGTCCCGACCCGTACCACTCAGCCCGCTGACCGCACCGCCTTCGGTGGTGGTCTGGGTGTTGGCGCTCGGGTCGTCGAGTTTCTGCTGGCTCCACTCGCTGCCCAGGGTCAGGGTCTGGTCGCGCAGGGCATGCAGCGGCAGGTTGACTTCGCCGTGGGCGGTCAGGTCGCGCAGGGTCGAGGTGTAGAAGTCGGTGTTGCTGAAAATGCCTTCGGTACCGCCGGCCAGGCCTTCGTTGATCCGCTGGTTGCGGGTCTTTTCGTATTGCAGGTAGGCCATGGTGCTGCCGAAGTCCCAGTCGCCGCGATGGGTCAGCGCATAGTTCTCGCGGTAGAGGATGTTGGTCTCGTGACCGAGCATGCTCTTCACGTTGGCATTGGAGTTGGTGTTCTGGGTGTCGCCGGTATAGATGTTGCCCTGGCGGCTGAAGCCCGCTTCCAGTTCAAGGGTCTGTTCCGGGGTCAGGTGCCAGCTCAGCTGGCCGTTGACGTCCTTGTTGCGCACGCCCTCGCGACCTGCCGGCAGGGTGCCGACCTGGTTGCCGCTGCGGGTGGATTCATGCCCGGCGTTGATGTCCCAGTCGTCAGCATCGGTCTTGGCCACATTGCCGTAGACCCGGTAGCTCAGGGTGTCGGTCAGCGGGCCGTTGAGGCCGAAGGTCATGCGCTTGCTGGTGCCTTCGTCGCTGTGGGTCGGGAAGTTCTGGTACACGGTCATGTTGCCGTGGGTCTCGGCCCCGGCCTGCTTGGTGATGATGTTCACCACCCCGCCCATGGCCCCGGAACCGTAGCGCGCGGCCGCCGGACCACGGATGACTTCGATGCGCTCGACCTGGTCGGCCGGCACCCAGTTGGTATCGCCACGGGAATCCCGCTCGCCACGCCAGCCGTAGCGCACCGAGCTGCGGCTGCTGACCGGCTTGCCATCGACCAGGATCAGGGTGTTTTCCGGGCCCATGCCACGGATATCGATCTGCCGGTTGTTACCGCGCTGGCCGCTGGTGGAGTTGCCGGTCAGGTTGACTCCCGGCATGGTGCGGATGATCTGCGACAGGTCGGTGGCCGGCGGACGCTTCTTGATGTCTTCGGCAGTGATCACCGAAACCCCGGGGGCCTGCTTGGTTTCTTCCAGTGCGGTGGCGACCACGTTCTGCGGCGCCAGCTCGACCACGTCGGACTCGTTGGCGGCCTGCACGGCGGTGGACAACAGGCAACTGGACAGCAGCAGGAAGGGAATGCGAGGGAAAGCGCGGGGCGACATCATCGATCTCCGGGACGGACGCTGAATGCAAGAGATCACGAATGATAATGACTGCTAATTGAGAGTAAAGCTCATTAACTTTCTAAACATTCCTCGCCGACGGGCAGTCGCAGGTGCAGGATCAGCCCAGGTTGGCCGTTGCTGGCCCAGAGCTGGCCGCCTTGCAGTTCGATGGCGCGGCGGGCGATGGCCAGGCCCAGGCCGAAACCGGCGCCGCTACCGGCCAGGCGCTGGTAGGGTTCGAAGATCCTTTGCAGATCTTCATCGGGCACGCCCGGTCCCTGGTCGCACAGCTGGAAATGCCAGAACTCGCCTTCGCGCTGTCCGCTGAAGGTCACCGTTGCGCCAGGTGGCGAATGGCGGATGGCGTTGCGCAGCAGGTTTTCCAGGGCCTGGGCCACGCTGTCCAGATGGCCGTGGATCCAGCAATCGGTGCTCAGGTCGCTGGGCAGGCGGGAACGTTCCCAGCCGCTCTCGAAGCAGCAGTCCTCGCACAAGGCTTCCCAGACCGAGAGCATCTGCACCGGTGCGCTGGGCAGTTGCGGCTTTTCCGTGTCCATCCAGGCCAGGTCGAGGGTGTCTTCCAGCAGGCGCTGCATATCGTCCACTTCCCGGTCCAGGCGCTGGCGCAACTGCTCGGGCGGCAGGCCGCTGTCATGGGCGATACGCAGGCGTGCCAGCGGGGTGCGCAACTCGTGGGACAAGGTGCGCAGCAACAGGCGCTGTTGTTCCAGGCTGCGGCGCAGGCGTCCGGCCATATGTTCGAAAGCCTGGGCCAGTTCGCCGAGTTCGTCGCGGCGGTTTTGCAGGGGAAGGCCCGGGCTGTCCAGGTCGTCCGCGCGCAGGGCATCGGCACGGTCGCGCAGGCGGTTGAGCGGTACGACAAGCTGGCGATAGAGCAGCAAGCCGAGGAGCAAGGCGAGCAGCGCCGGGGCCACGCCGTGGGTGACCACATGGGTCCAGGGGGTCAGGCCGGTGGGCAGCAGGCGTTCCGGCAACTGTATGACCAGGCGCCCGCTCTCGGGATGCTCGGGGAACTCGATGCTGACGTAGGGCAGTTCATCCTGCAGGCGCTTGCTCATGGGCCAGTCGAGCTTGCGCATGAAGGTCAGGTGGCTGGCCTCCTCGGCGCTGAACGGCGTGGTGCCGAGGCTTTGCAGCCAGGGCCCGACCAGCGCCACCCAGGTGTCCTCCTCGCTCGCCAGTTTCTGCCGGTAGGCCTCGGCGCCCTGCGCACCGCCTTCGCGCCAGGCCTGTTCCGCTTCCCCGGCGTAATGAGCCAGGTATTCCTGGTCGGCCGGACTGAGGAAGTAGGTGCTGCGCTCCACCGACAGGCCCCAGGTCCAGATCAGCCAGGTCAGCAGCAGGCAGAAGCCGACCAGCAGCAGCGCCAGCTTCCACAGCAAGGGATGACGGCGCATCAGGACGGCTCCGACTCCACCAAGATATAGCCCTGGCTGCGCACCGACTGGATCTGCAGATGCAGCGCACCGATGGCCGCCAGCTTGCGCCGCAGGTTGCACACGTGCACGTCGAGGCCGCGGTCGAGGCGGGTGTAAGCGCGGTGCAGCACGGTCTGGTAGAGAAAAGCCTTGCTCAGCGCCTCGCCGGGGTGGGCGCGCAGGGTCGCCAGCAGACGGTATTCGGAGCCGGTCAGGCCGGCATGGCGGCCTTGGTGCAGCACGTCCTGGCCGTCGTCGTCGAGGGTGGTCGCGGGCTTCTCGATACGCTTCTGGTCCAGCGCCACCCGGCGCAGCAGGGCATCGACCCGGGCATCCAGCTCGGCCAGGCTGAAGGGCTTGGGCAGGTAATCGTCGGCGCCGCGGGTGAAGCCGCTGATGCGGTCCTGTTCGGCGCCGAGGGCGGACATCAGCATCACCGGCACGGCCTGCTCGCGGCGCAAGCGGTCGAGCAGGGTCAGACCGTCGATGCCCGGGAGCATGATGTCCAGCAGGATCAGGTCGAAGGTGTCCTGCGCCAGCACCGCCTGCGCCTCGCTGCCGTTCTCGCAGGCGTGCACGCTGAAGCCGCGGCGCTGGAAATGCTGCTGGAGGTCCTGGCGCAGGTTGAGGTCGTCTTCGGCGAGGAGAAGTCTGGGAGGCACGGGTGGGCTCGGGGCGGGAAGTGATTGCAATTGCGAATCATCCCACTTCATTGGGGAGCTGAGCAACGCCTCCTGTCATATGCGTGAGAGCCAGCGAGCGACGCGTACCCTGTGGGAGCGGGTTCACCCGCGATAGGGTAGTGAGCCCACCACCGTAATCGCTGGCAAGCCAGCTCCCACAGTGACCGTGTCGTGCCCAAGATTGATGGCTGGCAGTGAACCCTGTGGGAGCTGGCTTGCCAGCGATTGCGGTGGTGAATCCAACATCGTAATCCCGGCGATCCGGTGAACCCGCTCCCATAGGGTTCCCTTACATTGCCTGGTCATTACAAAAGAATGACGAGCTCGTCCATCGATTATTCCACCTGAAGCAATAAAGAACTGCCCAGAAAGCGTATTCCGCCGAAATCCATCCAGTTCCACACTGTGCACACGGATCGGGACTCACCCCGCCCCGCTCACTACAGTCAGGAGCCGGACCATGAAGATTCATCACCACCCCCTCTCGGGCCATGCCCATCGCGCCGTGCTGTTCGCTTCGCTGCTGGGCGTGCCCCATGAGCTGGTCGAAGTGGACCTGGCCGCCGGGGCGCACAAGTCGCCGGCCTTCCTTGCCCTGAACCCCTTCGGGCAGATTCCGGTACTGGAAGATGGCGAGATCGTGATCGCCGATTCCAACGCGATGCTCGTCTACCTCGCCAAGAAAGCAGGCCGCACCGACTGGCTGCCGGAAGATGCCCTGGGCGCCGCACGGGTGCAGCGCTGGCTGTCGGTCGCGGCCGGCGAGCTGGCCTACGGCGCCTGCGCCGCACGCCTGATCACCGTATTCAACGCGCGCTTCAACGCCGAGGAAGTGATTGCCCGTGCCCACGTCATGCTCGGGCATCTGGAACAGCACCTGGCCGATCGCCAATGGCTCGCCGCCGACCATCCGACCCTGGCCGACGTGGCGATCTACAGCTACGTGGCCCAGGCGCCGGAAGGCAATGTCGACCTGTCCGACTACCCCGCCGTCAACGCCTTCCTGCGCCGCTTCGAAGCGCTGCAGGGCTTCGTGCCCTTCACCCAGAGCCGCGCCGGCCTGAGGGCCTGATATCCACTGAAGCACTCCGCAGGAGCCACGAACATGGCCGCACACCTGAGCAAACTCTCCACCTGGCATGAAGGCGAGAAATTCATCCAGGAGAAAGTCGGCGTCGCCGAACGCATGGAAGGTGTCGGCCAGCGCGTGGTCCGGGACTTCATGCCCGACCAGCATCGTGAGTTCTACGCCCAGTTGCCGTTCATGGTACTGGGCAGCGTGGACGCCGGGGGCGATGCCTGGGCGACGTTCCTTGAAGGCCAACCCGGCTTCATGCAATCGCCCTCGCCCACCCTCCTCGACATCGCTGCCCGCCCGGACCCGCTGGATCCGGCCGCGCCTGGGATGTTCGCCGGCGCGTCGGTCGGACTGCTCGGGATCGAACTGCATACCCGGCGGCGCAACCGCATGAACGGCGTACTCTCGCCGCTCGACAAGGGTTTTCGCGTCGAGGTGGACCAGAGCTTTGGCAACTGCCCCCGCTATATCCAGTTGCGCGACTTTTCCTTTGCCCGGGATCCGCAGGTTGCTGTCTCCGGGCAGCTTGAGGAGCTCGAGCAACTAGATGCGTCAGCCCGGAACCTGATCGAAGGTGCCGACGCGTTCTACGTCGCCACCTACGTCGACCGCGAGGAACGCCGGCAAGTCGATGTGTCCCATCGTGGCGGCAAGCCGGGCTTCGTCCGCGTGGGCGAAGACGGCCTGCTGACCATCCCGGATTTCAACGGCAACCTGTTCTTTTCGACCCTGGGCAATATCCATCTCAACGGCAAGGCCGGGCTGCTGTTCGTCGACTACCAACGTGGCGACGTGCTGCAGATGACCGGCGATGCCGAGGTGGTTTTCGATTCGCCGGAAATTGCCGCCTTCCAGGGTGCCGAGCGGCTGTGGACCTTCCGTGCCCGGCGCATCGTGCGCCGGCCCGGCGGGCTCGCCTTGCGCTGGGCGTTCCAGCAGGACGGCGAGGCAGAAAGCGCGCTGATGACCGGCGACTGGCAGCAGGCCGGGGTACGCCTGCGCGCTGCCGAACTGGCTACGCAATGGCGGCGCTTCAAGGTGGCACGGGTGGTGCGCGAGAGCGCGGCCATCCACTCCTTCCATCTGGAACCGGAGGATGGCGCGGGCGTGCTGCCTCATCTGGCCGGACAGCACTTGCCGATCCGCGTGAGGATCGCAGGCGCGGACAAGCCGTTGATCCGCACCTACACCCTGTCCACCGCACCCTCCGATGGGTATTACCGCATCAGCGTGAAGCGCGATGGGTTGGTGTCCACCTGGCTGCATGAAAACCTGCGCGAGGGCGACACGCTGGAAGCCCGTGCACCGGCAGGTGACTTCACCCTTGATGCTACAAGCAGTCGCCCGGTGGTCCTGCTGGCCGGCGGTGTCGGCATTACCCCGATGCTGGCGATGGCCCGACACCTGGCCTTCGAGGGCCGGCGTATCCAGCGGATGCGGCCGGTCACGCTGTTCTACGCTGTGCGTTCGAAACAGGAGCGGGCCTTCGACCGCGAACTGGGCGAGTTGGGTATCAAGGTTGTGCGGGTACTCAGCGACACCCGCGATGCCGAGGAAAGCACCGATTACGACGCGGCAGGCCGGATCGACATGCCGCTGCTGGGTCGACATCTGCCGTTCGGCGACTACGAGTTCTATCTGTGCGGTTCGCCGTCTTTCAGCCAGGGGCTTTACGACGGGTTGCGCAGTTATGGCGTGGCGGACGAGAGGATCCATGCCGAAGCCTTCGGGCCGGCGTCGCTGAAGCGTTCCGGTGGTGAGCAGCCAAGCGCACCGGCCGGCCCGCCGCCCGCCACCACGTCGATACCGGTGACCTTCATCGACTCATTGAAAGAGGCCCGCTGGGAACCCGGCTCCGGCACCTTGCTGGAGCTGGCCGAGGCCCGCGGTCTGGACCCCGCATTCAGCTGCCGTGAAGGCCATTGCGGCACCTGCAAGACCCGCCTGCTCAAGGGTGCGGTCAGCTACCTCAAGGAACCCGCCGCCAGGGTTGGCGACAATGAAGTCCTGATCTGCTGCGCGGTCCCCGCCGGCCAGGACCCGATTCAACTTTCACTGTGACCCAGGAGATCTGCCATGTCCCGTCCACCACTGCCCCCGTTCACCGAACAGAGCGCCATCGAGAAAGTCCGCCTGGCCGAGGATGGCTGGAACAGCCGCGATGCCGCCAAGGTCGCCTTGGCGTACACCCTCGACACCCGCTGGCGCAACCGTGCCGAGTTCGTCAACAACCGCGCCGACGCCGAGGCCTTCCTCACCCGCAAATGGAACCGCGAACTGGAGTACCGCCTGATCAAGGAACTCTGGGCCTTCACCGGCAACCGCATCGCCGTGCGCTATGCCTATGAATACCGCGACGACAGCGGCCAGTGGTTCCGTGCCTATGGCAACGAGAACTGGGAATTCGCCGAGGACGGCCTGATGCGCGCCCGCCACGCGAGCATCAACGAACAGCCGATCCGTGAAGAAGAGCGCCGCTTCCATTGGCCGCTGGGCCGTCGTCCGGACGATCATCCGGGCCTGAGCCACTTCGGTTTCTGACACTGGAGCAGGAAATGGCACATAATCCCGGGCACCCCGACGGTGTCCCGGGCCTCACCGGAGACACTCAAGACAAGCGATTGAAACGAAGGAAACACAGCGCAATGGATCGTTGGCTGGCAATGCGGGTGTTCGTCAAGGTGGCGGAAACCGAGAGCTTCGCCAAGACCGCCCGGGCGGTGCATATGAGCGCGCCGGCGGTGACGCGGATCATCGCCGCGCTGGAAGACCTGGTGGGTGCCCGCCTGCTGGTGCGCACCACCCGCTCGGTCAAGACCACCGAGGCCGGGGCGCGCTATCTGGCCGATTGCCGGCGCATCCTTGGCGATATCGCCGAAGCCGAGGCGGCAGCGGCCGGGCATTACCGCGAGCCGTCCGGCACCCTCGCGATCACCGCGCCAATCCTTTTCGGGCAGTTGCATGTGCTGCCGATCATCACCGAATACCTCGACGCCTACCCGGGCATGCACGCGCGCACGCTGTTCATCGACCGCCAGGTGAATATCGTCGAGGAAGGTCTCGATGTGGCCGTGCGCATCGGGCATCTGCCGGATTCGGGGTTGACTGCGGTGCGGGTCGGGGCGGTACGGCATGTGATCTGTGCCGCGCCGGGCTACCTGGAGAAACGTGGTACACCGCAAACCCCCGTCGACTTGAAGGACCACCGCATCGTCGCCTCCAACAGTTCCTGGGCTTCGCCGGAATGGCGCTTTGCCGGAGGGCAACGGGTCTCCATTGACCCTGTGCTGATGTGCAATACCAACCAGGCGGTGATCGATGCGGCGCGTTCGGGATGGGGCGTGACCCGAGTGCTGCATTACCAGATCGGGCCGGCGTTGCGGGAGGGGGAATTGCAGGTGGTACTGGAGGATTTCGAGGAGCCGCCGTTGCCGATACACCTGGTGTATCCCCAAGGACGGCAAGCTCCGGCCAAGATCAGGGCTTTCGTCGATCTCGCGGTTTCGCGACTGCGTGACAACCTGCTGTTCGCTTGAGGTAACATCGCTCGTTTCATCCCGTGTTCTCGCAGGCCATTACCTTGCACAAGGTCGAGTTCCGCCCGGCCACGGCATTTAGTCAGACATTCATAAGGAATGAGCATGAGCTCCCCGAAAGACACCCAGGACACCGCTGCCGCGAACAACTACTTCGTACATGCCCTGGCTGACGTACACGCAACGGCGATCGGCGAAAAAACCACGATCTGGCAGTACTGCGTCGTCCTCAAAGGCGCGCGCATTGGTAGCAACGTCAACATCTGCTCGCATTGTTTCATCGAGAACGACGTCGTTATCGGCGACAACGTAACCGTCAAGAACGGCATCTACGTCTTCGACGGCATCACTCTGGAAGACAACGTCTTCGTCGGCCCGAACGTCACCTTCACCAACGACAAGAGCCCACGTTCGAAGGTCTATCCGAGCGAGTTTCCGCGGACGCTGATCAAACGCGGTGCATCGATCGGCGGTGGGGCGGTAATCCTGCCAGGGATCACCATCGGCGAAAACGCCCTGGTCGGTGCCGGTGCCGTGGTAACCAAGGACGTGCCGGCCAACGCGGTGGTCTATGGCAACCCGGCGAAGGTCCAGCGGACGCTGGAAGGCTGAGTACTGAAAAGAAAGCCTGCAAGCATGCGGGCTTCCGAGGGCAATCCCCGGTGCAGCACCGGGGTGCACTTACTTCACAGCAGCACCGAATGCACCTTGCGACCACTTACCCAGGTCTCGAGTACACCGATATCACGCATGCCGGCGGCATGCTTCCTGGCGGGATGTTCGACAGGATGCTTCGCCTGCCACTGCAACGGATCCTGCGCGAGGATCACCAGGTCAGCCTGCTTGCCCTGGAGCAGCGAGCCGATCTGATGGTCAAGGTGGCATTGCCAGGCGGCATCGATGGTCACCGCACGCAGAGCCTGGTGCACATCCAAGCACTCATGCTCGTTGAGCACGATGTTCCGCCCCGGCACACCCACCGCGCCCTCCATCACCCGACCGATCGCCTGCTCCATGTAGCGCAACGGACCGAACGGGGTCACGAAGCGGTCGCTGTGCAGGCTGATACGCAGACCGCCTTTCAGGGCCGAAGCGCAACGGTCCAGCAGGTTCGCACGCTTCTCGCCCAAGATGGTGCCCTGGAACGCATTGCCCCAGTAGCCGACATGGCCGATCAGGAAACTTGGCGAGATCGCCATGCGCTGCATCTGGCCAATGGTCTCGTCATGCAGCAGCGAGCAGTGTTCGATACGGTGGCGCTGCTCGGCCCAGGACGGCTTGGTCGGGAACGGCTTATCGGGTAGCGGATCCTTCGCCGAGGGAATGTCGCACAGCGCCAACTGATAGGCGGAAAGCACGTTGGCGATGGCCTCGTCGCCGTTGGCGTGGGTCAGGATCGGCCAGCCGGCGGACGACACGATCTGCATCACATCCGCCAGTTGCCGCACCGGGTTGTAGTTGAACAGGCCGTAGGCGCCCACGCCTGGCACCGAGTGCTGGTGACAGCAGTTATAGGCTTCGCTTTGCAACCCGGTCAGGCCCTGGTTGGAACCATCGGCGATCAGCTTGATCGCCCGCACACTGAACAGCGTGTTGCCATCGCTGCCCAGTTCGGGCTTGTAGCAGTCGACCCAGGTCATCAGGTCATTGCTGTTGCCATACAGCGCCCCGCCGACACGCACCGTCAGCGCCGAGGTCTGCGCCAGGCCTTTCATCAGCGAGACCTCCTTGGTCCCCTGGAACAGCCCGACACTGGCGTCGAACACCGTGGTGACGCCGCGCTGGTTGGCCTCGGCGAAGACCTTCTTCAGGTTGGCGATCAGTTGGTCTGCACCCAGTGCAGGAATCACCGCGAGCATCTGCGCGGACTGCTGCTCGGTCAGCACGCCGCTGCCGAACTGCGCCGGATCGAGCTTGGCGGCGTTCAACGCCGCGGTGTTGACGTAGCTGATATGGCCGGAAGCGTTGAGCAGGAACATCTTCAGGTCCGGGCCGTAGCTGGCACTGATCTTGTCCAGGCGCTCGGCGTCGATATCCGTCCACTCCAGCATCAGCGAAGGATCGATACCGAAGCCGGTCACCCATTGCTCGGCTGCGCTCTTGCCCTTGACCTCGTCGGCCGCCTGGCGGATCCGCGCCTCGATCTCGGCGATGCTGTATTCCCGGTTCAGGTACTGGCCGTTCAGCGGCGACAGATCGGTCCAGTCATGGATCAGCGCACTGGACATCAGGTGCGCGTGGGCGTCGATCAGCCCTGGCAGCAAGGTTTCCTCGCCGGTCAACGGCCGGTCCACCGGGCTATAGGGCTGCATCGCCGCACGCACGTCTACGAGCGTGCCGCTGGCCTTGACCACGCCGTTGGCGATGCCGATGGCCTCGACCTTGTGCGTCGGGTGCTCAGGGTCCGGATAGATGCTCCCGCCAAAGAAGATCACCGCCTGCTGCGGCTCGACGGGCGCCTGTTCGGCAATGTCGTCGAGCAGTTCCTGCCAGGCGTCATGGTCATGCTGGTAGCGCGGCAGCATGTTGGGCGTACAGCAGGCACAGCCAAATTGGGGACGTTGCGACATGATGATTCCTTTCAGTTTCGGAGGTGATCTGAACTCGATCGCGGGGGTAACTTAGCACCACAAATCGTGTGTGCATTGACAATTTGGTCTGTGAACTTAGCAATTTCCTCACTCGCCACAGGGCCGGGAGAGGCGATATCAAGTAGCCATATTTTGCTTGCCCATGGCAGGGTTCCGGATAGACTGATTCGCCCATGGCACAACGGGGAGTTGCCTTGATGTCCGAGACTGCGCAGGCCGACTACAGCGCGTTTGCCCGATCCCCGCTCTGGGATCTGCAGCGCCAGTACTACAGCGAAAAAGGGCTGGATGCCTGGGCCGAGGCGCAGGTGCCGCACTATGTGACCAGCCACCCGGTGATGGCCAATGCCTATGCGCAGATCGTCCTGGGCTTCTGGCGCGACCTCAAGGCCCAGGGCCTGACCGGCGACCAGCCGCTGTACATCATCGAACTGGGCAGCGGCTGCGGGCGTTTCGCGTATCACTTCCTGCTGCAGTTCTTCGAGGCCTTCGATGCGATTCGCGGGCCGGAGGATCGGGTCTGCTATGTGATGACCGACTTCAGTGCCAGGACCCTGGAGCACTGGCGCGAGCGGTTGTTGACCAGGCTCGATCCGTTCATTCAGCAGGGGCGTCTGGACTTTGCGTTGTTCGATGTGGAAAGCGACAGCGAGGTGGTGTTGCAGAACCAGGGTATTACCCTGACGGCGGGCAGCCTGAGGTTGCCGCCGGTGGTTATTGCCAATTATGTGTTCGGCAGCATTCGCCAGGACTTGTTCTTTCTGGACAAGGAGCGCCTGTACGAAGGCTGGATGAAGGTCGAACCGGGCGTCGCGAGCGACCCCGACCAGCCGTTTGCGGGCATGACGCCGGCGTATCAGAAGCGCCGTATCACCGCACCGGGCTATCCCGATCAGGGCTGGGACCCTTTGATCGAGCATCACGCCAGACACCTGCGACCCTGCGTCCTGCTCTTTCCCGCCATGGCCTTGAGGGCACTGGACCGCTTGAGCCACCTGTACGACGGCAACCTGCTGCTGCTCAGCGCCGACCGTGGCAGCCACGCGCCAGAAGTCCTTGCCCGGCAGCAAGCACCCGAGTTCGCCTGCCACGGCAGTTTCACCCTCCCCGTCAACTTCCGGGTGCTGGCAGACATCATCCAGGGCCATGGCGGCACGTACTGGACCACCAGCGCCGAAGACGGCCTCACCCTCCTTGCGGGCTGCTGGCGGCCCGCCCCTGCCGGCACCTGGCGCGAAACGGCGTCGGCAGCGCAACACGCCCTGCAAGGCTTCAACCCCAACGATTACTACCGGATCAAACAGGCGCTGGAGCACGATGAGCTGTCAGTGAGCCCTGAACAGATACTGGCGTACCTGCGCCTTGGTCACTGGGATACCCGACTGTTCTACCTGTTACTCCCTCGCATCGAGGCCGTCCTCGCCCGCCTGCCTGGCGAGGCACAACGGCGGTGGTCCCAGGCGCTCGGTGAAATCTGGCGCTTTCACCTGCCGATCGGCGAAGACTACGATCTCGCCTTCGACCTGGCTTGCATGGCCACTGAACTCAATCGCTGGACGCTGGCCATCGAGTGGTTCGGCCAGTCCCTCGCTGCCGCCGATGCGCAGGAATACGATCAGGGCAGCAACTGGTTCAACCTGGGGATCGCGCACTGGCAGCTGGCGAACCACAGCCAGGCCGAAGCCTGCCTGCGCAGAGCGCTGGAACTGGAGTCAGAATCGGATGACGACCAGGACGACGAGGAAAACCGCAATTTCGACGTCCAACGCCAGCTCGCCGAACTCTCAGCCTGGCAAACGCGTTGCCAAGCCCTGCTGAGCGCGCAAACGTTGCATTTGCCGGCCGGGGAGTCGATATACGCCAGCCTGCTCGGCCCCCATCAGGCACGCTCGCTCTACCGTCTGCAACGCGACCCGGAACTGTGCGCACTGGCCGGCGTAGAGCGCCTGCGTGGTGTCGCCCACGCCAAGGAATGGCTGAGGCAACACCAGTCCGAGCACCGCCATGCCCTGGCAATCCTGCATCCGGAGCTCGGCCTGGTCGGTGTCGCGGCCCTGGAGTACACGCCGCAAGCCTTGGCCCCCGGCGGCAGCCAGAGCGCACGTTTCCACTACTGGATCGGCCGCGACTACCAGAACCGGGGCTACGGTGCCCAAGCCATGACGCTGCTGCACCAACTGGCTGACCTCAGGGGTATCCGCCACCTGTTCGGCAGCGTCGACATGTCGAATGCCAGCTCGCAGCGGATACTCGACAGACTGGGCTACCGGCGCCTGGCCTTGCAGCCGGTGGACGCGCCTCCCGACTGCCGCTACCACTACCTTGGTCCCGCGGAAGATGAGCAGGCGCTGCGCAGCGTCGTCAGCCTTTTCCTGGCCGAACAAGGGCCAGGCTAGCATGCTGATCATCCGCAACGCCCAGCTCCAGGCCCTGGCTCAGCCCGCTCGCGAGCAATTCATCAAGGACATGCTGGACCACGTCTACCGGTACTTCCCGACCCCTGCCTGGCTGTTGACCCCGGACGAACTACATAGCCGCGTCAGCGAGGCGATCGACCGCGCCGCCGGCCATCAACTGACCAGCCGACAGCAGGTCTGCCGCTTCATCAACCTCGCTGCAACCTATGGCTGGGCATTCGACAGCGACCCGGAACTGGCGTGGATGCGTGACATCCTCACCGATACTGCACTGGCCAACCCCGGCGAGCGCCTGGATCGCCTGGTGAACAGTTGCCTGCACCGGCAGAGCGTCGAAGCCCGCAATCTGGCGCAGCGCAGGGTACTGGGCCTGCTTGCGGACGAGTCGCCGCCGGCACTCGAACCCCAGGCGGCCGCGGACTTCTCGGGCCATGACAGCTATCGCATCACTCCACCTGGCGGCCTTGAGAGTGACGAACGGTTCAAGACCAATCCGTCCAGCCATCGTTCCAGCCTGGCGCTGCGCAGCGACGAGGAGTTTTTCCCGTGACCAACGATAATCCACTCGCCCAAGCAGAAAGCGCCGCCCAGGCCCAGAGCGACACGCAGACGGTAGGTGCCACCACCGTTGCATGCCCGGCGGCCGAACAGGCGTCGAACCAGATCATCGAGGTGAACGTGGTCGGCGAGGACGGCTCGGGACTCGACGGCATCGCGCTGGTGATAACCCGGGAAGACGGCCAGGCCCTCCTCGGCAAGACCAGCCCTGACGGCAGCTACCGGTTCAAGGGGCTGCCGCCGGGTAGCTACGAACTCAGCCTCTCGGAACTGGACGAAGAAGCATGGCAGGTGAAAACCACTGTGGACCTGCCGCCTGGGCAGGCCACCTGCACCACCCTCGCCACCTGGCAGGCAGCGCCCGAGGCAGCGCCTGCCGGCGAGCAGACCCATGTAATCCGGCAAGGCGAGTGCATAGGCAAGATCGCCGAGCGCTACGGTTTCTTCCCGGAGACCTTGTGGAACAACGAGGCGAACGCCGCGCTGAAGGAACGTCGCCACGACAACATGTACGTCCTCCTGGAAAACGACACTGTGGTGATCCCGGACAAACGCCTGAAAAAAGCAGTGGTCGAAACGGGCAAGCAACTGACGGTCGAGCGCAAGGGCGTACCGGAATCCTTGCACATCCGCTTCCTGGAGGACGATGAGACGCCCAGGGCCGGCGTGCCTTACTTGCTGAGCCTGAAGACGGATCAGGGCGAGCCGCCGGGTGACATCTCGGGTACCACGGATGACCAGGGCTTCGTCAACCAGGCAATCCCTGCCGACGTCACCCAGGCCACTATCGTGTTGAACCCTGGAGAGGAGGCCGAGACCCATGTGTTCAATATCGGCCATGTCGATCCGATCGATACGGTGTCGGGCTGGCAAGCCCGGCTCAACCGCCTCGGCTACGAATGCGGGGCTCAAGACGGTGAACTGGGAGAAAGAACGGAAATGGCGATCCGCGAGTTCCAGCGCTCCAGGCAGCTTGCCGTCACTGGCGCGATGGATGATGCGACCCAGTCAGCGCTACTAAGCATTGCGCTGTCCTAGGCCGCCCTATGAAGCACAGGAAGTAGCCAGCCATGCGATCAGCGAAAAAAACCGGCTCGACCCATTCCGCGCCGCGGACCAAGCAAGCCACGGTCAAGAAGACGGAGCGCCCTCTGGTACGCATCATCCACCTCGATTGCGGGTCGGGTGGGGATTGCTCGGTGCTCTATACCGACAGCGAGTTCATCGTCATCGACGGTGGCAAGGGAGGCACCGGTACACGACTGACAGCATTGATCAAGCTGCTGCTGGATGAAGGAAAGACACCCCTCGCGTTCATCGTGAGTCATTACGACCTTGATCACTACTACGGCCTTTTCAAAGCGATCCGTAGTATTTGCATAGACTCCGGCACGAAACCGCCACCGAAGAAACTGGTGGTCCTGACGCCTGCCGATATCACTATCATCAATAGGACAGGCAGCGTTTACCCCCCCGATATGGAAGAGGGCAGCAAGGCGTTCATCGCATGCCGGAACCTCAGCACCCACGCAAAGATTTACGGCGTCACGATGGATTACAGCCTTCCGACGCACCAGAGCTTCAAGAACGGGATGAAGCTCGAACTCAAAAGCTGGCCTATCCAATACACGCCTTCCAACTGCGAAGAGAACAATGCTTCAAGCCTGCAATGGATACTCAAGGACAGTAACGAAACGACCGAAACGACGTACTACACCGGTGGAGATTCGGAGTCAGGCCCGCTGGCCGCAACGATCATCAAACTTGACCACCACGGCTCGACCGTGGGCACCACGAATGCGAAGAAAGCAGCACTCAAAGAAGCGTCGCACTGGGTCATCATGGGCGCCGGACGCGTCCATAAGCATCCGGGACTGGATCTTCTGAAGGTAGCAGAAGCCAACCTGCCATGGATCCTGATGACGCAGCATCATTTCCAGGACGCATTCCTCGACAACGAGTGGCTGCATGTTGGGCGCGTTGGCTCGAAATGGGGCGATGTCGGCTTCGCGCTGTACAAGGACGAAAAGATCCTGGTCAACATCAGCGAAAAAAAGCATCTGCTCACCAATGGTGACGATTCGGAAACCATTTCCAGCAAGAAAAGCCTGCAACTGGACAAGGCGATGGACACCCTGCTCACGTCGATGCGAGAGATGGACGACTGCCCTGACGAAGAGCGCGGTCTCAGGACGGAAAAGCTAAAGACAGTAAAGGTCCTGAAGTGCGTGGTCCCCGGCTGTGATGATCCGGCCAGCCGGGTATTCGTCAGCATGCGCTCCGTTGACCTGATTGTCTGTGCATCGCACAAGGACGAGCAACTCCACCTGCAACGTGCACAACTCAAGAAGAAGCAGAGCCTCAACAACAAGAGAAATCGAAATGAGGACTGGAGTGACGGAGATGAGGATGAAGAATTAGAGGATGAGGATGACGAAATAGAGGATGAAGAGTATGACGAACCCGTGGTGAAACCCCGAGTGCGCAAGAAAGTGAAAAATGAAAAAAACAGCACTGCCACGGTTCAGAACGTAAAGAAGAAATAAACAAAAGCCCGCATTAAAGCGGGCTTCTGGTTTTCAGTGATCGATGGGGATCAGTCCCTCATTCCCACTCAATCGTCGCCGGCGGCTTGCTCGACACATCGTACGTCACCCGCGAAATCCCCTCGATCTCGTTGATGATCCGGCCGCTGACAGTCTCCAGCAGCTCGTACGGCAGGTGCGCCCAGCGCGCGGTCATGAAGTCCACGGTCTCGACGGCGCGCAGGGCGACGACCCAGGCGTAGCGACGGCCATCACCGACCACGCCCACCGATTTGACCGGCTGGAACACCACGAAGGCCTGGCTGGTCTTGTGGTACCAGTCGGCCTTGCGCAGTTCTTCGATGAAGATGTGGTCGGCACGACGCAGCAGGTCGGCGTATTCCTTCTTCACTTCGCCGAGGATGCGCACGCCCAGGCCCGGGCCCGGGAACGGGTGACGGTAGACCATGTCGTACGGCAGGCCCAGCTCGAGGCCGATCTTGCGTACTTCGTCCTTGAACAGTTCGCGCAGCGGCTCGACCAGCTTGAGGTTCATTTCCTCAGGCAGGCCACCGACGTTGTGGTGCGACTTGATCACATGAGCCTTGCCGCTCTTGGCGCCAGCCGACTCGATGACGTCCGGGTAGATGGTGCCCTGGGCAAGGAACTGGATGTTTTCCAGCTTGCTGGCTTCAGCATCGAAGATGTCGATGAAGGTGCGACCGATGATCTTGCGCTTCTTCTCCGGGTCGGCTTCGCCTTCCAGGTTGCCGAGGAACTGCGCTTCGGCGTCGGCACGGATGACCTTGACGCCCATGTTCTCCTTGAACATGGCCATGACCTGGTCACCTTCGTGCAGGCGCAGCAGGCCGTTGTCGACGAAGACGCAGGTCAACTGGTCGCCGATGGCGCGGTGCAGCAGCGCGGCAACCACGGAGGAGTCGACGCCGCCGGACAGGCCCAGCAGGACGTTGGCCGAACCCACCTGCTCGCGCACCTGGGCAATCGCGTCCTCGACGATGTTCGAGGCGGTCCACAGGGCTTCGCAGCCGCAGATGTCGAGGATGAAGCGGGACAGGATGCGACCGCCCTGCTTGGTGTGGGTCACTTCCGGGTGGAACTGCACGCCGTAGTAGCCGCGGGCATCGTCGAACATGCCGGCGATCGGGCAGCTCGGAGTGCTGGCCAGCACGTGGAAGTCTTCCGGCATGCGGGTGACCTTGTCACCGTGGCTCATCCACACGTCCAGGCCGAGGACGCCGTCGTCATCGACGTGGTCTTCGATGCCATCCAGCAGGCGGCTCTTGCCGACCACGTCGACACGGGCGTAGCCGAATTCGCGCAGCTCGGAACCTTCGACCTTGCCGCCCATCTGCTCGGCCATGGTCTGCATGCCGTAGCAGATGCCCAGGACCGGTACGTTCAGGTCGAACACGGCCTGCGGTGCACGCGGGCTGTTGGCTTCGTGGACCGACTCAGGACCGCCGGCGAGGATGATCCCGCGCGGGTTGAAGGCACGAATCGCTTCATCGTCCATGTCGAACGGGTGCAGCTCGCAGTACACGCCGATTTCGCGCACGCGGCGGGCGATCAGCTGGGTGTACTGGGAACCGAAGTCGAGAATCAGGATGCGGTGAGCGTGAATGTCGAGGGCCATGAGGAACTCTCTGATGCAGTTGCAAGCTTCAAGCCGCAAGCTGCAAGTTGATCGGGGAAAGCGCGGTAGTTGCTGCAGCGCAACTACCGCTTGGAGCTTGAAGCTTGCCGCTGGAGGCGTCAGCCGACCCGGTAGTTTGGCGCTTCCTTGGTGATCTGTACGTCATGCACGTGGGACTCGGCCATGCCGGCACCGGTGATGCGCACGAACTCTGGCTTGGTGCGCATCTCTTCGATGGTAGCGCTACCGGTGTAGCCCATCGAGGAGCGCAGGCCGCCCATCAGCTGGTGGATGATCGCGGCCAGTGCGCCCTTGTAAGGAACGCGGCCTTCGATGCCTTCCGGTACCAGCTTCTCGGCGCCGGCCGAGGAGTCCTGGAAGTAACGGTCCGAGGAACCCTGGGCCTGGGCCATTGCACCCAGCGAACCCATGCCGCGGTAGGCCTTGTAGGAACGGCCCTGGAACAGTTCGACTTCACCCGGGGCCTCTTCGGTACCGGCGAACATCGAACCCATCATCACGCACGAGGCGCCAGCAACGATGGCCTTGGACAGGTCACCGGAGAAGCGGATGCCACCGTCGGCGATCAGCGGAACGCCGGTGCCTTCAAGGGCTGCGGCGACGTTGGCGATGGCGCTGATCTGCGGCACGCCGACACCGGCAACGATACGGGTGGTGCAGATCGAGCCAGGGCCGATACCGACCTTGACCGCGTCGGCGCCGGCTTCAGCCAGGGCCTTGGCCGCAGCGCCGGTGGCGATGTTGCCGCCGATCACCTGCACTTGCGGGTAGGTTTCCTTGACCCAGCGAACGCGATCGATCACGCCTTTGGAGTGGCCGTGAGCGGTGTCCACGACGACCACGTCAACGCCGGCGGCAACCAGGGCGGCTACGCGCTCGCCGGTGTCCTTGCCGGTGCCGACCGCAGCGCCGACGCGCAGGCGACCCTGGTCGTCCTTGCTGGCCAGCGGGTAGGCCTTGGCCTTCTCGATGTCCTTGACGGTCATCATGCCCTTGAGGTTGAACTCGGCATCGACGATCAGGACTTTTTCCAGGCGGTGCTTGTGCAGCAGCTCGCGGACTTCGTTCTTGTTCGCACCTTCGCGGACGGTGACCAGGCGCTCTTTCGGAGTCATCACGTCACGCACGGCGACGTCCAGGCGGGTTTCGAAACGCACGTCGCGGGAGGTAACGATGCCGACCAGGTCGCCGTTGTGCAGCACCGGTACGCCGGAGATGTTGTTCAGGCGGGTCAGCTCGAAGAGGTCACGCACGGTGGCGTCGGCATCGATGGTGATCGGGTCCTTGACCACGCCGGCCTCGAACTTCTTGACCTTGCGGACTTCGCCGGCCTGCTGCTCGATGGTCATGTTCTTGTGGATGATGCCGATGCCGCCTTCCTGCGCCATGGCAATGGCCAGGCGGGCTTCGGTCACGGTATCCATGGCGGCGGAGACCAACGGAATGTTCAGCTCGATGCCACGGGTCAAACGGGTCTTGAGACTGACTTCGTTGGGCAGTACCTCGGAATAGCCAGGTACAAGGAGAATGTCGTCGAAGGTCAGGGCTTCTTGGCTGATACGCAGCATCGCGGGGGCTCCCGGGCGGGAAAAATGGAAGCGCGCCATTATACTCATGCGCGCCGTTTCGCTCAATGCAAAGATGGGCCTTCGGTCAGTTGCCGCCAAGCGTCCCGCGCACTACCGCCACGGGCTGGTCCAGCCAGTCGGCGAAGGCGTCGAGGAAGGCAGGTTTGAAACCGGCATCGGCCCACCCATTGAAGATGAAGCCGAGGTTGGAAAAGGCACACGGCTGGAGGAAAAGGAAGCCGTTGATGTCGTCTTCATGGCCGCATTCGGGGCAGGTGAAGTTGTCGGTCTGCGCCGGCATCCACTCTTCCAGGCTTTCGAACAGCGCCTCGCCGATCTCCCGGCGGCACTCCGGACAGCCGGCTTCCTCGAGGAAATCCTGCGACGGCGTATAGATGCAGCGCTTGGTGATGATCTCCAGGCCGTTGATGCGCTTGCCGAAGGGCAGCAGCTCGGGCCGTTCGACCACCTTGCGCGCGCCCTCGGCGATGGCATGGCCCATGCGGTTGCCGGTGCCGCCACAGGTGCTCAGGGCTTCCTCGACGATCTTCTCGCGCACCAGCCAGCGCAGGATGGCCCGTGCACGGGCTTCGTGCACGGGAATGGAGGACATTTTCGGAACGATGATGCTCTGGGTGATCATGACAGCGGTCGGGTCGGTTCAAAGTCACCAGTTTACCTGACTCAGCCAGCGACCGATCAGCGCCACGCCACTGGCCAGCACCAGCCAGGTCACCAGGCGCACGAAGGCCTCGCGGGACATGTTCAACGTCAGGCGCCGGCCCACCCGCAGGCCGAGGAACATCATCGGCAACAGGCACAGCGCCAGCAGCAACAGCGGCAGGTCGGCGTACACGCCCGCGATCAGGAACAGGCTCAGGCGCACCACGGTGCTGCAACTGATCAGCGCACTCTGGGTCGCCCGCGCCTGCTCGGTCGAGTCCAGCCGGGCATTCAGGTACAGCGCATAAAGAAAGCCGCCGCTGCCGAACAATGCACCGAACAGCCCGCCCACCGTCCCCGCCGGCACCGACCAGCCCGCCGCCAGGTTGGCCGGTTTGACCTTCACCGCCAGGCTATAGAGCGCGTAGGCGCTGATGAACAGGCCCATCAGCAGCATCAGCACATCGGCATGCAGGTTGAGCAGGAACACCACGCCCAGGGTGCAGCCCAGGGCCATGAACGGCAGCAAGCGCAACAGTTCGCCCTTGTTCACCGCCTTGCGCGCCGGCAGCCAGTTGCCGAAGGCGGCGACGAAATCCAGCAGCACCAACAACGGGATGATGCGCGACAGCGGCATGAAGTTGATCAGGATGGGGCCCGCCACCAGGGCGGTGCCGAAGCCGGCGATGCCGAACACCACATAGGCAGCGGCCACGCCTAACAGGATCGGCAGCCAGTCGAGCAGGGAAAACGGCAGTTGGGCAAACAGGTCAGCGAGCATCCGGGCAACACCTTGAATATGTTTTCAGCGCACCTTAACCAGCGGGCAGCCATGCCGACTAATATGCAATATCGCCATCAGCCATCTCGAAACGGCATAGCTCATGATCTCCACCCGCCAATTGCGCTACTTCGTTGAAATCGCCGAGAGCGGCAGCTTCAGTGCTGCGGCCGAGCGCCTGTATATCGCCCAGTCGGCGTTGAGCCGACAGATCCGCGAACTGGAACAGCAACTCGACACCGCGCTGTTCGAACGCACTGCCCGCCTCCCCCGTCTCACCGCTGCCGGCGCGGCCTTCCTGCCGCGGGCGCGCAACCTGTTGCTGGACCTGGACAAGGCCAGTGACCTGGCCCGCGCCGTCGGCCAGGGCCTGCGCGGCAGCCTGCGCCTGAGCCATTCCAGCACGGTGCCGCTGACCGGCGCCCTGTTGCAGCGGGTCAGCGGTTACCTGCACGAGAATGCCGGGGTCTCCATGGAGATAGCCCAGCTTTCCTCGGAAGGCCAGCTTGAAGAGCTGGCCGACGGGCGCCTGGATATCGGACTGTTGAGGTTGCCGGTGTTGCGCCAGCATGAAGGGTTGTGTGTCGAACCGCTGTTCGAGGAGCCGCTGTTGCTGGCGGTGGCCGAGGAGCATGAACTGGCAGGCCGCTATAGCGTGCGGCTGGCGGAGCTGGCCGGGCAGCCTTTCATCTCCATTCCGCATCGACAGCGTGGTGGCCTGAGTTATCTGTCGGCGGAGCTGTGCATGGCTGCCGGCTTCTTTCCTCGGCCAGCGCGGGTGGTGTCGCGCAAGACTACCCAGTTGCAGTTGATCCAGGCCGGATTTGGTGTGGCCCTGCTGCCGCGCTGCATGCAGGACATCGCCCCGGCGTCGCTGCGGTTTATCCCATTGGCGGATCCCGGTTGCGTCAGTACGGTAGCGATCGCCTACAGGCGTGATTCCGGTCCCTTGGTCAGAGAGTTCCTCGATCACATGCAAGAGAGACATCCTTGACCCTGAAGTAACTACAGGGTCCACCCTAGGCAAAAACACGGAGGCTTTGCCATGAGCACGCAACAGGATCAGGACTATCTGCAACGCACCGGGATACTCGATTTCGACGCCCCGACGATCACCCGCCTGATCGACGCCCGTGGCTGGCGCCGGTTGCCGGCCGAACAGGCGGCCCGTGCGGTCTACGAGTTCTGCCGCGACGAGATCCTCTTCGGCTACAACGCCGGCGCCGACAGCCTGCCCGCCTCGGCGATCCTCGACGAGGGCCTGGGCCACTGCAATACCAAGTCGAATCTGCTGATGGCCCTGCTCCGCGCCCTCGGCATTCCCTGCCGGCTGCGCGCCTTCACCATCGACAAGCGCCTGCAAAAAGGTGCGATGACGGCGTTCGTGTATTTCATGGCGCCACGGGAAATCCTCCACACCTGGGTCGAGGTCGAGTTGCAAGGGCAGTGGGTCGTCCTGGAGGGCGTGATCCTCGACGAGCAATACCTGCGGGCGGTGCAAAACAGGTTCAGCAACTGCCAGCACGCCTTCCTCGGCTATGCCGTGGCCACCCCGTCGCTGGCCGAGCCGGCGGTGCAGTGGACCGGACGCGACACCTATATCCAGCGCGAAGGCATCGCCCGCGAGCTGGGGCTGTACGACTCGCCGGATGACTTCTATCGCGAGCACAAGACCAATCTCAGCGGAGTGAAGGGCTGGCTGTACCACAACTTCTTCTACAAGGTGCTTAACGACAACGTGCGGAAGATCCGCGAAGGTGCTCCAGGTAGCCAGGCCTGCGATCATCAATCAGGTTGAAGCCTTCAAAGCACGCTGCGGACCTTGAGAGCAGGTTTTCCCGCTCCATATTATTGATTTGCATAGACCGCGTGGGAGCGAGCTTGCTCGCGAACGGCGGCGAAGCCGTCGCAAAACCTGAGTCCGCAACTTTCCTGACACAACGAGGTGGATGGCTTTGGGGCCGCTTTGCGGCCCTTCGCGAGCAAGCTCGCTCCCACAATGATTGCGGCGCGGCTCAATAACTGTTCTCTGCGCGACAGCGAAGCCTGCAAGGCTGGGCGGACGCCACAAGGTCCACCCCCGGTCCTAAAACACCAGGCTCACCTCCATGAATGTCACGCTGTTCTTCTTCCTCACCCCGAAGTAGCTCTGCCGGGCGCCATGGAAGTGATCCACCCCCGCCCCCAGCTTCACCGAATCGGTCAGCGCATAACTGGCCCGCGGCCGCACCACATAGCTGCTTCCGGTCAGATCGACCGCCGCCGACAGCTCCAGCTTCAGCCGCTCGTTCAGAAACATGTCGGAAACCCGCGTGGTCAGCCCCCAGTCGCGCTGGCCGAACTCGGAGTTGAGCCGGTCCGTACCCTCCTCGATCAGGCGCAGCAAACCGCTGTCGGCCGGCTCCCGATAATCACGGAACACCCCGAACAGCTGCAGGTTGAAGTTGGCCGATTCGCCGAAGTTGCGGTCGGCACCGACCACGATCCGGCTGACCTTGCGCCGCTCGTCCCGGCAGCCCGAGCACTCCAGTTGCAGACGCTCGTGGGCGAATTCGCCGCGGACCGTCCACTCCTCCGTCGCCCAGGCGAAGTCGGCGCCGACCGCCCGCTTGCGCTCGTAGGCACTGATGAAGCGCGGAGCCGGCGCCAGCACCGCCTGATAACGCGGCGCCCGCTCGTAGCCATCGAACCAGGACAGCGACCAGTCGAGACTGTCGCCGGCATGGTCCAGTTTCAGCGCCGCTTCCAGGGCATGGGGTTGCTCGCGTTTGTCGAGATTGGCAGGCAAGGTTCCGGTGGGCATGCGGTTGGCCTCGAAATCCGCCAGCACCGCCGTAAGCGACAGGCTGTCGTCGAAACCATGACGCACCTGCACGGCGTTGATTCCCAGGCGCTGTTCCTCGTCCTCGGGCACCAGCAGGGTCAGGTCGCGGGGCGACAGGTAGTCGGTGGGATTGATCCGGTCGGAGCGACCCCAGGCGATGATCTGCCGCCCCACCCGCCAGCGCCAGGCATCGTTGCCGGTCTCGACGTAGCCCTCGCGCAGGCGGCCGCTGTAGCCATCAGCCCTGGCACTGTCGTTGACCCCGGCGCGTGCGGCCAGCACCAGGCGCACCTCCTCGGCAAGATCGAGATTCCAGTTGACCAGGCAGGTGCCCTTGGCGATATCCCCACGGTCGTCCAGGTTGCGGCTGGATGACCAGTAACCCGTACGGCACTCGCCGTACGGCAGGCCCTGGGCACGGGCGCCGTCACTGAGGACGACCCCGGCGCTGGCCAGCAACATAAGCAGATGGGCGCGCATGATTCACTCTTGCCGTTCGAGGTAGCCGTTGCTGAAGTAGTTGTCGCTCACCACGACATTGGCGTCGAAGCTGTCCATGCGCACCGTGGTCGAGTGGCCGGTCTGGTGGTTGCTGACCTTCACCAGCATCGGCTGGTACTTCTGCCGCGCCGGGTCCACCGCTTTCAGCTCGCTGCTCAGCACGGTCTTCTGCAAGGCCTGGCCGGCATCGTAGAGCTCCGATTTCAGCGCCACGAAGGAGTCGTTGGCGACCCAGCTGATGCGTTTCGAATAGCCGGTATTGCTGGCGATCTCCGCGGTTTTCGGCAGCGACTCGATCACCCGGGTGGGCACGCCGTCCCAGGTTTCCTCGCGCAGCAAGCGATGAGTCCAGTCCTGTGGCTTGTGGCCGATCAGGTCGCCGTAGGTCAGGTCGGTGCCGACGAAGCTGCGGTTGTTGTTGCTGCTGGCCAGGCGCCGGGCCTTCTTCAGGGTCGGCAGGTAGACCCACACGTCATCCTGCGCGGCCTTCTCGATGATCAGCGTGGTGGTGTTGCGCACATCCCCCGGCGACAGGAAGCGGATGACCCGGCGGTTGTGCGCGCCATCGTCCTGCAGGCGGGTTGCGGCGAAGGTCTTGCGCACCCGCTCCTGGCCGGAGGCGCTGGTCAGGGTGAAGGTCGACTGCGACAGGGAGCTGTCCATGCGCGTGGCCTGGTAACTGCGCGCCATGATCTCGTCGGCCTCCGCGGCCTGGGCGGCATCTGGCCGGAACAGCCCGACGGCAACGACGAACAGCAACGGCAGGACCGCGCCGGAAAGTGGCTTTTTCATGCTCGGATCTCGCAGGAAGGACGGCGGAAAGGCCTTCATCAGCGCCGGGATCAGCACCAGGGCGCAGAGCGCGCTGACGATCATCGACAGGACGATGAGGAAGCCGAACCAGATATGGATGTAGAAGTTGAACGAGAGCATCAGCACCGAGTAGCCACCAGCGATCGCCGTGGCCACGTAGACCACCGCCTTGCCCGCAGTGCGCATGGTTTCCTGCAGGGCCTGGTCGAAATCGCCGACCCGGCGCAGTTCCTCGCGCATGCGGTAAAGGATGTAGATGGCGTAGTCGGCGCCGATGCCGATGGCCATGGCCGAGGCCACCGAGTTGGGGGTGTTGAGCGGGATGCCGGTGGCGCCCATCACGCCGAGGTTGACCAGTACCGTGACCGCCAGCGGGACCACCAGGTACAGGCCGCCGACCAGCGAACGGAACGCCAGGGCGCCGGCGAGGAAGATCACCCCCATCATCTGCAGGATGTTCATGATCTTGCCATGGACCAGGGTTTCGCTCAGCGCCGACGACTGTGGCACGCTGCCGCCGATCTGCACCTTGACCCCAGGCGGCAGGCGCTCCTCGACGTAACCGCGGATCGCCTCCACCAGCCCGGCGGCGTAGGTGCTGCTGTCGTTGCGGGTCCAGACGATCAGGCTGGCATTGCGGTATTCGTAGTCGATATAGGCGTCGAAGTCGGTCGGATCACCTGACATCGAGTACAGCAGCAGGTACTGCGAAACCATGTCCCGGGATTCCGGCACGCGGTAGTAACGCGGGTCGCCCTCGTTCATCGACTGGCTCATCTGCTTGATGAAGTCGACGATGGAGGTGGTCTTGCCCACCTCCGGCAGGGTCTCGACGAAGCGCTGGGTATCCTCGATCAGGCGCAGGGTACGCGGGTCCTTCAAGCTGTCGGCCTGGTCGCCCTGGAACACTACGTAGAGGGTGTTGGTGCCGGCCAGCTTGCGGTTGAGGAACTCGTCATCCTGGTACACCGCCAGGCGGCTGCCGAAATAGCTCTTGGTGGAGTTTTCCTTGTTGAGGAATTGCAGGCCGATCAGCGAGAGCAGCGCGGCGCCCATGAACAGCGAGACGATCAGGCCGCGGCGCTTGAGAATCAGCGAGGTCAGCCGGTCGGCGAGGCGATCCCAGACCCGTGGCCCGCTGGCGGCCTGGGGCTTGACCGCAGGGGCTGGCAGGTAGCTGCGCAAGGCCGGGATGAAGGTCAGTTCGATGAACAGCGCACTGAGAATGCCCAGGCCGGTGAACAGGCCAAAGGTGCGGATGGTGGCGATCTCGAACGTGACCAGGGAGAAAAAGCCCAGCGCCGCCACGCCGCCCGCCGTCAGCATCACCGGGGCGACCCGGCTCAGGGACTGGATGATCGCCCGGTCGTTGATGTGCTGCGGCGTACCACCGGTCCCCTCCCGGGTGAGGCGCTCGTATTCCTCGTAATAGCGCTTGAGGATCTGCACGGCATGCCCGGCGGCAACCGCCAGGATCAGGATCGGCGTGGTCGCGTTGAAGGCGTCCATCGGCACCCCGACCGCGCCCATGATGCCCAGGCCCCAGATGACCGCGAGCACGGCGGTGAGCAGGGGCAGGATCAGGCCTTGCACGGTGCGGAAGGCTTCCAGGTGGATCAGGCCGATGATCACCAGGGCGATGGGAAACAGGATCGCCATGCGCTGGGCGAAGCGTTCCACGGCGGCGAAGAACACCGGCGAACCGCTGGCGGTGATCCTGATGTCATCCGCCTGGTGCGCATCGATGGTGTTCTGCACACCGTCCATGATCTTGCGGAAGCCGCCCTGGTCGGCATGGATGGCGAACGACAGGGACACCAGGCTGCCGTCCTCCGAGACCAGGGTGCCGCGATACACCGGGTTGCTGGCGATGTGCTCTTGCAGGCGGGCGATGGCGCCGGCGTCGATGGGCGTGTCGAGCAGCGGGTCGACGTGCATCTCGTCGGCACTGCCTGCGATCGACTTGGCCTTGCCCGCCGTCACGCTCATCAGGGTATGCCCCTTGACCCCGGGCAACACCGCGACCTCGCGGGACAGCTGATCGAGCGTCCCGAGGATGCGCGGCGTCAGGGCGCTGCCGCCGTCCGCCGGACTGATCCCGATGACCACCACATGCTTGGAGCCGAACAGCGTCTCGGCCAGGTTGGTGCCGATCACGCTCGGGTGCGCCTGGGGCAACATGGTGTTGGGATTGATGACGATCTGCAGGTTGCGAACCTGGGTGGCGAACAGCACGGTGGCCAAACTCAGGGCAACAAGCACCCACAACCTGGATCTGACGATCCAGGCAACCGTATTTCCTATCATGATCAACTCATCCTTTAGATGAACTTCGATTAGTTGCCCAGATGTGCCCGGACATAGCCGACGACACGGGCCGCATCGTCATTGGCACCCACTACAAGTTCCGAAGCACGACAGCTCAGCCACTTGCGCCCCATCAGGAAAAAGCCCGGCTGCGGGGTCCGGCCCAGATGCCCGATACCAGCGCCAAACCCTTCTGCACCGGGCAATGCGAGCCAGCTGGTGTCTTCCCGGTAACCGTTGCACCAGATCACGCAATCGACCGCTTCGCGACTCTGGTCCTGGAACGCGAGAGCGCTGGCATCGGCATCGATGACACGGGGTTTTATGTGCACACCCAACTTTGCAAGTTGCGGATTATTGGCACTCGCCACCGGAATGGGATCACGCTTCCTGATAATCCCGGCCACCCGGCTATCGTGAGCGGCGGACAATATTCCCGCCTTGTTCAACCACCAGAACACGTCCTTGCCCAGGACCCGGTTGGGCACCAGCTTGCGCTGACGCCCGCAGGCCAGCAGCACCCGGTGCCGGCCGGCCAGTTCCTGGGCGATCTGGCGCCCGCTGGCACCGTCACCGACCACGGCGATCCGCGAACCGGCAGGCATGACGCCGGCGTCGCGAAACTGCCCGGCCGACAGTTGCACCACGTGTTCGTCCAGGGCACGGGCGAAGTCGGGAATCACCGGGGCCTGGTTGGAACCGGTGGCGTTGATCACGCTGCGGCACTGCAGGACTTCGCCCGTGTCGAG
Organism: Pseudomonas sp. P2S-1; assembly: GCF_057197725.1. Lineage (NCBI taxonomy): Bacteria > Pseudomonadati > Pseudomonadota > Gammaproteobacteria > Pseudomonadales > Pseudomonadaceae > Pseudomonas > Pseudomonas sp. P2S-1. The sequence goes on along the minus strand of NZ_CM170068.1, from coordinate 5,786,738 downwards.
CAGCGCCTCGAAACCACCCGCGATCGCCCCCAGGCGCAGCACACGTGTGGCGAACGACACCCGCACCTGCTTGGTCGCGGCGAACGCCTCCAGGTAGTCGGCGAACTCCTGGCCCGAGGCGTAGCCCTGCGGATCCCCGGGCATGTCCAGGTCCGCCAGGCGGCAGAACTGCCGCGAGGTGAACAGGCGCAGGCTGGCCGGGCGTTGCCGCCAGACCTCGCCCCCCCGCGGGCCGGCATCGACCACCCAGTAGTCGATGCCGGCCCGCGCCAGGAGATGTCCACACAGCAGGCCCGATTGCCCGCCGCCGATAACGAGACAGTCGAGCATTCAAACCCCCAGGGTGGCTTTCAGGTCGAGGGATTCGCCGGACAGCTCGGACCAGACGAAGCTGGCCAGCGCACCGGCGGTGACGAAGTCATAGGCCGCTGTCGGATCGAGGGCGATATCCAGATGCCGTTCCAGCGCCGCGATCAGTTCGACCCGGGCCACCGAGTCGAGGCCGATATAGTCGAAGGACAGGTTGTCGTGGATCTCCTCGGCGAAGTCCGGCTGATGGACCCGCAGGTAGTCCCGCAGGCGGGTCTTGATCAGCGCGTTGACCGCGGCCAGGCCTTCCTCGCTGGACCAGGAAGCATCTGGCAGCGCAGTGGTGAGCATCGATTCGGCATTCATGGCGCGACGGCCTCCAGGCGGGATGGGGTGGATTGACGGGTGGAATGGAGCAGCAGGCGATGGCTCTCGATGCTGCCGTCCAGGTAGCGGGCGGCACACAGATGACGCTGCATCTTGCCGCTGGAGGTGCGGGGAATGGCACCCTGGTAAAGAAAGACGATGTCGTCCAGGCGCACTTCGTGGGCGCTCATCAGCGCAGCCCGCAGTTGCCGACCGAGCTGGGTGAAGTCCAGCCCGGCGGCACTGCGGTCGCGCCGCGGGAACTCAACGTAGGCAACCACCCGCGGCGCCACGCCATCCTCCACGGCGAACACCGCGACAGCCGCTTCGCCGGACGCCGGCAGCGCATCGCGCAGGCTGGCTTCCAGGTCATGGGGGTGGAAGTTGCGTCCGCGCAGGATGATCAGCTCCTTGATCCGTCCGGCGATATACAGGCCGCCGTCATGGATGAAGCCCAGGTCGCCAGTGCGCATCCACGGGCCCTGGCCGCAGGCCGTCAGCGCCGCGAAGGTGGCGGTGCTGGCCTCGGCGTTGGCCCAGTAGCCCGAAGCGACACTGGGGCCGGAGAACCACACCTCGCCGGTCTCGCCGTCGTCGAGCAGGGCGCGGGTTTCGGGATCGACGATCGCCACCCGGTGGTCGCGCACCGCCGGGCCACAGCTGACCAGCGCCTTGTGCTCACGCTCAAGGATCCGGCGGCCATCAGCCGCCACGCCGCCGGAGACGATCAAGGTGGCTTCGGCCAGCCCGTAGCAAGGCACGACCGTCCCGGGACGCAGCCCGAAAGCGGCGAACTTCTCCTCGAACCGCTGCAACACCGTGGCACTGATCGGTTCGGCCCCGCAAAAGACAATGCGCAGCACCGACAGATCCAGTTGCGCAGCGCTGCGCTCATCGACCTCGGCCTGCACGCACAGGGCCAGGGCGAAGTTCGGCGCTGCGGTGGCCACCGCCTTGCTCTGGCTGAGCAGGGCCAGCCAGCGCAGTGGCCGCTGCAGGAAATGCAGCGGCGACATGAACAGGTAGTGACCGCCCAGGGCGATGGGCTGCAACAACGCGCCGATCAGGCCCATGTCATGGAACTGCGGGAGCCAGCCGGCCCCCGTGAACCCTTCCTGCAAGCGCGATACCGACTGGATGGCGCGCTCGTTGGCAACCAGTTGCCCGTGCCGGATCATCACACCCTTGGGCATACCAGTGGAGCCGGAGGTGTACTGGATGAACGCCAGTTGCCCGGCGCCGGGCCGCTCCAGCGAAGAGGCAGCCTGGGCTGGCGCAGGCGGCTCGCAATAAAACGCCAGGTCATCGCGCTGGCCCAGGCCTTCGGCGATCGAGCCCTGAAGCTCGGCCACGGTCAGTACCGCCACGGCACCGGCGTTTTCCACGATCTGCCCGAGCCGGGTGAAGTGATGGCTGTTGCGCGCCAGATTGGCCGGGATCGATACCGCCTGCGCATAAGCGCAGGCAAAGAAACCGATGATGAAGTCCAGCCCGGTGGGGAACAGCAACAGCACATTGCGCTGCGCCAGGCCCGCCTGTTCCAGCACCGCCGCGTAAGCCGTGGCGCGCTGGTGCAGTTCGCCATAGCTGAGCACCTGGCGGTCATCGTCCTGGTGCCCGACGAAGGTGTAGGCCGGCGCCTCGGGTTGGCAGGCCGCGTAATGGTCGAGGCAGTCGAGGATGGTCATGGCGCGATCCAGAGGCATCATGCCGGCACCTCCCCGCTGATCCGCCGCAGCATGCCGATCCCCGCCTCGACCGCGTCGACGAAACGCTCCAGGCTGTGCTCGCAGGTCAGCGGGCCGAGGCTGACGCGCATCGTCGCCTGGATCGCCGCCTCGTCCAGGCCCATGGCCAGCAGCACATGGGACAGGGACTTGGCGTTGTTGCTGGAGCAGGCCGAACCGAGCGAGACCTGGATGCCATGCATCTGGTCCAGCAGGGCGGCCAGGGACTCGGCGCGGATCCCGGCGAAGCACAGGCTGAGGGTATTGGGTGCCTGCCTGGCCGGGTCCGCCGAGCCATGCACGGTCACCCCAGGGATACGCCGCTGCAATTGCTCGATCAGATGGGCACGATAGACGCCCATCCGCGCGATGGTGTCGGGCATGGCCGCAGCGGCCACTTCGGCGGCCACACCCATGGCGGTAACCAGGGCCGACGCCTCGGTTCCGCCGCGCAGGCCCCCCTCCTGGCCACCGCCGTGCAGCAGCGGTTCGAGCACCACGCCATTGCGCAGGTACAACCCGCCAATGCCCTTGGGCCCGCAGAACTTGTGGCCGGCGAATGACAGGGTATCGATGCCCAGCGCCTGCACATCCACCGGGATCTTGCCCACGGCCTGCACGCCATCGACATGGAAGTGGATACCGCGCCCCTTCAGCACCCGGGCGATCTCGCCCACCGGCTGCAAGGTGCCGACTTCATTGTTCATCAGCATGATCGAGACCAGCCGGGTGTCGTCGCGCAGCGCCTGGTGCACCCGTTCGGCGCTGACCAGGCCCTCGCGGTCTGGTGCCAGGCGGGTGACTTCGAACCCGAAGCAGCGCTCCAGATGAGCCGCGATCTCCAGGATCGAGGAATGCTCGATCGCCGAGATGACGATATGGGTCGGGCGGGCCACCCGACCGATGGCGCCGCAGGCCAGCAAGGCGCCCTTGATCGCCCAGTTGTTGGCCTCGGTGCCTCCCGAGGTGAAGGTCAGCTCGGCCGGCGCGCAGTTCATCAGACCGGCGACCTGTTGCCGTGCGGTGGCCAGGGCGTTGCGGTTCTGCCGGGCCAGCGTATAGACGCTCGACGGGTTGCCGAAATGCGCCAGGGCTTCACTCAGGGCGTGGGAAGCTTCCTTGTACATCGGCGTCGTGGCGTTGTAATCGAAATAACCGAGAGTCGACATCCTGTTCTTCCTCAGGCGGCGTTGTATTGCCGTAGCCGGGTAAAGAGTGAATTGAGCATTTCCAGGCAATGGTGTTGCGAAGGTTCGATCTCGCCCAGCATCCGTTGCATGTCGGTACTGTCGATATGCTCGATATGGTCCAGGGATTTACCGTCTATTTCGGCGCAGAATATATTTCCGGTGGCCAGGGAAGTTGCGCAGCCCCAGGCCTGGTAACGCACACCACGGATCGCGTTGTCGATCACTTCGAACTGCACGCGAATACGATCACCGCACACGGGATTGCCCAGTTCGATAGTCGCGGCCTGTTCATCAAGTTCCGCGGCATAGACGGGGTCGGAGAAGTTTCTGACAATAATATCGTTGAACATACAATGTCCTTTTGCGAGGTCCACACTTATCAACTGGCGATCGGGCACACCGACGCTTCGTCGGACGTTTGTCCATCCATGGTTTTTTCCAGGTTCACCGCACAGCAGCCGAACTCCAGGGAAGACGGCGCACGCATGATGTACTCCATGCGCTGGCCACTGCGGCCCGACGGGCTTTCACCCGGCAGCAGGACCACGATGTCCTCGGTCAGGATCATCCCCGGGGTGGCCAGTGCCAGCGGATCGAGAATCCCCAGCACGCCCTTCTCGCCCGGCGCCACTTCGCGGCTCAGGTCATTCATGTCGCGCACGGTGAAGTGCACGTAGGGCGAGACATGCTTGATCTGGTGCTCGTCATCGATGGCCATGACGTTGGATTCCACCAGGGCATAGATGTCCCGTACCGAGCCCGGATCGATGCCGAGGTATTCCTGGCACATCAGGTTGAATTCGCGGCGCGAGATCATCTGCCCGGTAAAGCGTTTCCAGCCGCCGAGGGTGATCACCCGGCTGCCACGGTCCAGGTCCAGGCGCTGGCCGGTCTGCTTGAGGAACTGCAGCAGGCGGTAGATCAGGAAGGGCGGGCCGATGATGTGGCGTGTGAACTGGTTTTCCCAGCCCTTGAGCTGGGCGATGGCCTGCTCGGGAACGAAGCGCTCCTCCTTGACCATGAATTCGTGAGTGTCGAGCAACCCGGCGAGCATGTTCAGCGCCTTGATCATGCCCATCTCCGGGATTTCCTCGGTGGACGGGCAGATATACAGGCCAGCGCCCTTGGAGATGCCGAGGAACTCGCGATACATCGCGTAGATGGCAACCACCGCGACATCCACGGTCTCGTGGCAACGCCGGGAAATGCTCGGGATACCGCTGGTGCCGGTACTGCGCATCTCGTGTTCGATCTGCGCCAGCGGCTTGGACAGCAGTTCATGGCTGCTGGCGGATTTGAACTTGGCGATCGGCACCAGCGGGATGCGGGTCAGGTCCTCGTAAGTTGCAATGCTGTGTTCATGGATGCCCTTGCTCTCGCAGGCCTGGCGGTAATAAGCGTTATTACGGTAATGAAAGCGGAAGGCCTCGACGATCAGCGAGGTTTTGATGTCATCGAGCCGCGCCTGCGGCAGGCGATAAAGTTCCGACACCGAAGCAACGGCCGCTTTAAGCGGGTCGATACCCAGCTCTTTCAGAGAAGCCGAAAAGTCACGGTTGTTCATGAAGTTCCTCATTTCCATTGATGGTTGTTTTAAGAACACACAAGCGCAGGGGACCACAGACCGAACAACCAGAGTTCGATCTTTTGTTGAATGTTTTTTCAGCGCCCGGCCGACAGCGCAACGACAGTCTTGAACAAGCAAGTCTGGTTGTACGAACGAACAGGCAAGTTTCCGAATCGATAAGATTTCGGATAATCAACGAGGGGCGTCAGGGATCTTTCATTGCATCAACATCCTTGTTGAAATTCACAAACCAGGGTGGTTTGCGGGGGCCTTGGGTACTTCGATGGATGGACGATAAACCCTCTAGTGACTTCAGGGTCAAGCCATGACCTGCAAGAAACCCTGTAATTTCTTCAAGGTTGGTTATCGTTCCCATGGGATTGCGCGATCCTTTATAGTCCCACCCCATGATCAGAGACCCTTTCGAACGCCTCGGCCTCGACCGTGAAGTGCTCACCGTCAGCCAACTCAACGGCCGCGCCCGCGTGCTGCTGGAAGATGTTTTCAGCAGCATCTGGGTCGAGGGCGAGATATCCAACCTCGCCCGCCCGGCTTCCGGCCATGTCTATTTCACCCTGAAGGACAGCGGTGCCCAGGTGCGCTGTGCGCTGTTCCGCAACAACGCCGCGCGGGTCCGCCAGGCCCTGCGTGACGGCCTGGCGGTCAAGGTGCGTGGCAAGGTCTCGCTGTTCGAGGGACGCGGCGACTACCAGCTGATCCTCGACACCGTCGAGCCGGCCGGTGATGGCGCCCTGCGCCTGGCCTTCGAGGCGCTGAAGGAAAAGCTCAGCGCCGAGGGCCTGTTCGCCGCCGAACGCAAACGCCCGTTGCCCGCCCACCCGCAGCGCATCGGCATCATCAGTTCGCCCACCGGCGCGGTGATCCGCGACATCATCAGCGTGTTCCGCCGTCGCGCCCCACAGGTCGAACTGAACCTGCTGCCCACCGCCGTGCAGGGCCGCGAAGCCATCGGGCAGATCGTCCGCGCCATCCAGAAGGCCGATGCCCAGGGCTTCGACGCGCTGATCCTGGCCCGCGGCGGCGGCTCGCTGGAAGACCTCTGGTGCTTCAACGAGGAAGTCGTGGCCCGCGCCATCGCCGCCTGCGTGACGCCGATCGTCAGCGCCGTGGGTCATGAAACCGATGTGTCGATCAGCGATTTCGTCGCCGACGTCCGCGCCCCGACCCCGTCCGCCGCAGCCGAACTGCTGGCGCCGGACAGCAGCGATCTGCAACGCCGCCTGGAAAGCCTGCAACGGCGCCTGCTGCTGCGCATGCAGAACCGCCTGATGCACGACCGCCTGCGCCTCGATGGCCTGAGCCGACGCCTGCGTCATCCGGGCGAGCGGCTGCGCCAGCAGGCCCAACGCCTTGATGACCTGGACATGCGCCTGCGCCGTGCCTTCGAGCGTCGCCTCGATCAGCGCCGCGAGCGCCTGGCCCGTCTCGACACCCGCCTCGCCGCGCAGCATCCGGGACGCGCCCTGGCCCTGCTCAAGCAGCGCCTGGACAACCTTTCCGAACGCCTGCCCCGGGCCATGCGCGAAACCCTCAAGGACCGCCGCCAGCACCTCCAGGCCCAGGTGCAGATGCTCGAAGTGGTCAGCCCGCTGGCGACCCTCGGCCGCGGCTACAGCATCCTCCTCGACGAGCGCGGCCAGGCGATTCGCAGCGCCGCGCAAACGCAGAACGGCCAGCGCCTGAAAGCCCGCCTCGGCGAAGGCGAACTGCTGGTGCGGGTCGAGGACAACCACCAGACTCCGGTCACGCTTTCCCTTCTGGACTGAACCCATGCCACGACTGCTTTGCGCCTTTCTCCTGCTGTGCCTGGCCTTCGCCAGCAGCGCCCAGGCCAGCTACATCACCCGCCAGTTGAACAAGCCGGTGCCCGGCGGCGTCGCGGTGGTCGACCTCGGCCCCTCGGCCCAGCCACTGACCGCACGCTTCGACGGCAAGCCGGTGCTGGTCGTGAAGGAACAGAACAACTGGCTGGCCATCGTCGGCATTCCCCTGACCCAAAAGCCCGGCAGCGCCAGCCTCACCCAGGGCAACCGCACCCTGAACTTCACCGTGGGCAGCAAGAAGTACCAGGAACAGCACATCACCCTGAAGAACCAGCGCCAGGTCAACCCGAACCCCGCCGACCTCAAGCGCATCGACGCCGAACTGGCCGAGCAGATCAAGGCCTACCGCAGCTTCAGCCCGGGCACCCCGAGCAACCTGATCCTCGACAAGCCGGTCAGCGGCCCGCTGTCCAGCCGTTTCGGCGTGCGCCGCTTCTTCAATGGCGAAGAACGCAACCCGCACTCGGGCCTGGACTTCGCCGTGCCCGCAGGCACACCGATCAAGACCCCGGCCAACGGCAAGGTGATCCTCACCGGCAACTACTTCTTCAATGGCAACACGGTGTTCGTCGATCACGGCCAGGGCTTCATCAGCATGTTCTGCCACCTGTCGAAGATCGATGTGAAACCGGGCCAGGTGCTGACCCGCGGTGCGGTGGTCGGCAAGGTCGGCTCTACCGGCCGGGCCACCGGACCGCACATGCACTGGAACATCAGCCTCAACGATGCGCGGGTTGACCCGGCGATTTTCATCGGTGCCTTCCAGCCCTGAGCAACAAGCCCGACGGCGCGGTTGCGCCAATCAAAAAGACCGCGCAACCGACGCGGTCTTTTTCGTTGCGGAACGCGATTAAATGCCGATAAAAGTCAGATCTCGCACATTTCTATCAATTTTTTCGAGGTGCTTGCCATCTTTCACCTCACTGGGTAGGGTTGAAGGCATGAAAACCTTTGAAACGCTTATCCTCCTTCGCCAACACCGCAGCCTTTGCCTGGTCAGTGCACGACTACCAAGCTGAATCGCGTCGCCTCGCCCATTCCAGAATTTCTATTTTCGGCAGGCCCGTTCCAGGCCGCATTTAAAGGATTGCTCTCATGTCCATGCTCAAAGACCCTTCGAAGAAATACCGCGCCTTCCCGACCATCGACCTGCCTGATCGTACCTGGCCGTCGAAGACCATCACCCAGGCGCCGATCTGGTGCAGCTCCGACCTGCGCGACGGCAACCAGTCGCTGATCGAGCCGATGGACTCGGAAAAGAAACTGCGCTTCTGGAAGACCCTGGTCAGCGTGGGCGTGAAGGAAATCGAAGCATCGTTCCCGTCCGCCTCGCAGACCGACTTCGACTTCGTCCGCACCCTGATCGAAGACGGCCACATCCCTGACGACACCACCATCCAGGTGCTGACCCAGGCCCGCGAAGACCTGATCTCGCGCACCTTCGAATCCCTGCGCGGGGCGAAGAAGGCCATCGTCCACCTGTACAACGCCACCAGCCCGTCGTTCCGCCGCATCGTCTTCAACCAGGACAAGCAAGGCGTGAAGGACATCGCGGTGAACGCGGCCAAGCTGTTCGTCAAGTACGCTGCCCAGCAGCCGGAAACCCAGTGGACCTTCCAGTACTCGCCGGAAACCTTCAGCGCCACTGAAATGGAATTCGCCAAGGAAGTCTGCGACGCAGTGATCGAGGTGTGGAACCCGACCCCGGAACACAAGATCATCCTCAACCTGCCGGCCACCGTCGAAGTCTCGACGCCGAACGTCTACGCCGACCAGATCGAGTGGTTCTGCCGCAACGTCAACCGTCGTGACAGCGTGCTGATCAGCCTGCACTGCCACAACGACCGCGGCACCGGCATCGCCGCCACCGAGCTGGGCCTGATGGCCGGCGCCGACCGCGCCGAAGGCTGCCTGTTCGGCAACGGCGAGCGTACCGGCAACGTCGATCTGGTGACCCTGGCCCTGAACCTCTACACCCAGGGCATCGACCCTGAGCTGGACTTCTCCGATATCGACGGCGTGCGCAAGGTCGTCGAGGAGTGCAACCAGTTGCCGGTGCACCCGCGTCACCCGTATGTCGGCGACCTGGTCCACACCGCGTTCTCCGGCTCGCACCAGGATGCCATCCGCAAGGGCTTCGCCCAGCAGAAGGAAGACACCCTGTGGGAAGTGCCGTACCTGCCGATCGACCCGGCCGACATCGGCCGCAGCTACGAGGCAGTGATCCGCGTCAACAGCCAGTCCGGCAAGGGCGGTATCACCTACCTGCTGGAACAGGAATACGGCATCAGCCTGCCGCGTCGCATGCAAATCGAGTTCAGCCAGGTGGTCCAGGGTGAAACCGACCGTCTCGGCCTGGAAATGACCGCCCAGCAGATCTACAACCTGCTGCACCGCGAATACCTGCAAGCCAACGCGCCGTACGCACTGGTCAGCCACCGCCTGCAGGAAGAGAACGGCCACAGCGCCGTGGAAGTGGAAGTCGCCGGCGAAGGCGAAACCACCCTGCACTGGCGCGGCAAGGGCAATGGCGCCCTGGAAGCCCTGGTCGCCGGCCTGCCGGTTGCCGTGGAGATCATGGACTACAACGAGCACGCCATCGGCGCCGGCACCAATGCCAAGGCCGCGGCGTACATTGAACTGCGCGTTGCCGGTGGCCGTCCGGTCCACGGCGTGGGCATCGATGAAAACATTACCACCGCCAGCTTCAAGGCCCTGTTCAGCGCGCTGAACCGTTCCCTGAGCCAGCAGGCCGCCAACAAGGCCGCGTGATGCGCTGAGTCACCGCGCGAACCAATGCCCGCCCATCCAGGCGGGCATTTTTTTTGCCCGCGATAAAGTAATGATCTGGATCAGCTGTTTTATTCATTTACAACACTTAATACAAACCCAATCACATTATCCCTACTTCCTGACTTCCATCACTTTCTGCACGGCCGTACCATAATGGCCATGCGCTATCACTCAAACAACAATATCAGCGCGCTCGTGTACGCCAACCCTTGCAGAACTTTTTCGGGAATAGAAACATGCTCACCAACCTGCCACTTCGCTATAAATTGTTATTGATCCTGATATTACCCTTAAGTGGATTCCTTATACTTTCCACCCTCTTCATCTCCAGCAACTTCAAGACCCACAGCGACATGCAGGCCACGGTTGACGCCAGTTCTGCGGCACAAACCCTCAGCCAGCTGATCACCACCCTGCAGCGTGAGCGCGGCGCCAGCGGCGTGTTCATCGGCAGTTCGGGCAAGAGCATGGGCGATCGCCTAAGCCAGATGCGCCAGGACAGCGACACAGGCGTAAGGGCACTTTCCGCCCTGCAGAACAGCGAGACGAAGAAACTGCTGGGCAGCCTGGAAGAACTGGGGCAATTACGTGCGCACGTCGACAAGCTGGCGATCACCAGCACAGTTTCCGGTGAGCGCTATACCGCACTCATTCAACGCCTGATCGGTTTTACCCATGAACTCGAAGGCCATGTAAGCGACCCCGGCGTCATTCGCGCACTGGGCGCACTCAATCAATTCATCGAACTCAAGGAACGTGCCGGCCGCGAGCGGGTGTTATTGGGCCTGGTCTTCAGCCAGGACCATTTCGACGCCAACCTGCTGTCGCGCTTCAGTCGCAACCTCGGTGAATATTCCGCCTATTCCGAAGGCTTCCGCCTCAAGGTCCCGGCCACCCTCCTCGACCAATATGACGCCCGTCTGCAGACCAGTGCCGCCAGCGATGTCAGCCGGCTGCAGCGCATGGCCTTCGAGATTCCGCTGGGGCAGTCCCTGGCGATCACCCCGGAAGCCTGGTTCGAAACCTCGACCCAGCGCATCGACCAGATGAGCGAAGTGGAGAAGAGCCTTGCACAGAATGTCGGTGCCCTCGCCCAGGAAGCGCTGGACCGCGCCAGCCAGGCGCTGTGGCTGACCGTCCTCGGCGCGCTGCTGGCGCTGCTGGTGGTGGCCCTGCTGTCGTGGATCATCATCCGCGCCATCGGCAACGCCGTGGTCGATATCAATGCCACCCTGAACGGCCTGTCCAACCGCGACCTCACTGTGCGCACCCACTACCGCAGCCGGGACGAATTCGGCCAGATCGCCGACAACCTCGACCGCATGGCCCGGGAGATGACCAGCGTCATCGAGGAAATCGGCAGCGCCACCACCCAGGTTGCCACGGCGGCCGAAGAGTCCTCGGCGGTCACCCTGCAGACCAGCCGCAGCGTCGAGCAACAGCGCATGAGCACCGAGTCGGTCGCCACCGCGATCAACGAAATGAGCGCCACGGTGCGCGATGTCGCCCACAGCACCAGCGACGCGGCGGACCTGTCGAAGCAGATCCACGCCAGCACCACCCAGGGCCGCGAAGAAATCGAAGGCACCATCCAGCTGATCCGCGAACTGTCCGGCCAGGCCGAGCAGACGGCGGACATCATCGACAACCTCAAGCAGGAAAGCGACGCCATCACCTCGGTGCTCGACGTGATCCGCGATATCGCCGACCAGACCAACCTGCTGGCGCTCAACGCAGCCATCGAGGCGGCCCGGGCCGGTGACCACGGTCGTGGCTTCGCCGTGGTCGCCACCGAGGTGCGCACCCTGGCCCAGCGCACCCAGGAATCCACCGGCAGCATCCAGCAGATGATCAGCAACCTGCAGACCGGCTCCGACCGCGCCAACGCCTCGATGCTCGACACCCTCGGCAAGGCCCAGGAAGGCGCCCAGCGCATCGGCCGCGCCGGCGAGCTGCTGGAGCGGATCACCGAAGGCGTGGCCAACATCAGCGACCGTACCCTGCAGATCGCCTCGGCCGTCGAGGAGCAGAGCGCGGTGTCCGAGGACATCAACCGCAACGTCAACGAGATCAACGACCTGGTCATCCAGGTCAGTGCCGGGGCCCAGCAGACGGCGGTGACCAGCCAGGAACTGGCACGCCTGGCGGAACACCAGCAGCAGTTGGTGAGCCGCTTCAAGGTGGCGTGATCCAGGTCGCGCGATCATTACAACCGCCGCTTGCCGGCGGTTTTTTATTTCCCCGTCGAAGGAAAACGCCATTAATTTGCCGCCACCACTGGGTATACTGCCGCCACTCTATTTACCCCTCACCGTATCGAGGTCATGGACGACGTGAGCACTGAAAACCTGACACCAGGGGCCTTGCTGGCCTTGGTGGAAGACAATGTCCGCCACTACGAAGTCATTCTTGGCGGGCATGAATCGGCGCAGCTCGATGCCTGGCACCGCCACACAAGTACGGTCCAGGACATCATCGCCGACCTGCGCCAGCAGCCGGACGTACCGCTGCACAATGCCCATCTTGAAAGCGAAGTCCGTCACGCCCTCGGACAACGCGCGGCGCTGGTGGCCAAGGCAAGCCAGGCCCTGAAGGCGATAGAACAGGACATCACCCGGCTGGTCGGAGAATTTCGCCTGCTGCTCGCCCAGCGCGAACAGCAGCAACTGCAACTCTGGCGCCAGTACCTGGAAAATCCCGACTTCGCCGACTACCAGCAACGTATCGATAACCTGTCTGCCGAACACGCACGCCTTGGCGAGTCCCAGGCCCGCCTCGCCAGGGAGCGGGACGAAAAGATGCCGGCGTACGAGCGCAACGGCTTCTACGTCTACCTGCGCAAGCGCCGTTATGGCACCGACGATTACGCCCGCAGCGGGCTGTGGCGGACGTTCGACGACTGGCTGGCGAGCAAGGTCAACTACCGCGAGAACCGCCGCAACGAGCTGATCCTGCGCTCCATGCCCGACGCCGTGAATGACCTGGTCAGTGAATGCGCCAAGCGCATCCAGGCCCTCGAGCACGGCAATGCGAGCTCCTGGCTCAGCGGCCTCGACAAGCTGAAAAGCGGCCCCGACGGCTTGCGTTTCACTTTGCTGGTCAAGCAGATCATTGCCGCCAAGCGGCGCGCCAACGATGCCTACGACGAGCTCGACGCCTTCAACGATGACGAACGGGACGAACTGGGCAACGAGATCACCCAGTGGGTGGATGAGCAGATCGCCGCAGAAGACCTCTACCAGGTCATGGAAATCCTCATCGAACGCCACCCCGATGACCGCCAGCCTTTCGACCGGCACTGGGAGGCGCTGAATGCGGTCAACGAAACGCTGGACAACAGCAACGAGCGCACCGGGCAGGCGATGGACGACTACGTGCACGCCAAGGAGCTGGAATGGGCCTTGCGCGACCTGCGCAAGACGGACAATACCTGCGATGCCTCGTGCAACTGCGCTTGTCACCACATCGTGCATGACGATGAAGAGGACGAAGACTTCGAAGCACAGTGCCCCTGCCTGTACAACGCCGAGCGCTTCTACAGCTACCCCGCCAGCCTCGACTATCCCGACCTGATCGCCAGCTACATGAAGCGCAACCTGAGCGCCGTCGACCTGATCGAAGTCTTCGACAAGCAGCGCCAGTGGTTCACCGACACCGAGCAGGCGCAACCCGCCAGCCTCGCCGCGCCTGACGCGCAGCGGATCACCGATCAAAGCCTCACCTCGTAAGGACACCCATGAGCCAATACCTCGAACGCGCCATCACCGGCCTGCGCGCCATCGGCGTGGACCTCGGCAAACCGGTCCAGGACGCCCCGGTCCTGGCCCTGCTGGACAAGGTCGCGCACTACGACAACGACAAGGTCACCGGCATCGCAGTGGTGCTGCAGCAGTCCACCAGTTTCAACAGCATGGTCCGCGAGCAGATCGAGGGCATGGACGTGTCCACCCGCTTCATGGACATCACCAACAGCTTCACCTCGATTCGCGAGGATGCCGCGTCCATGGCCTCGTGGATGGAGGATGGCCGCCTGGACACCATGGAACGCCTCAAGCTGACCTGGATGAACATGCGCCGCGGTTCGATCCCCAGCCGCTTCGAGGACATCCGCAAGCACTACCTGGAAGCGTGCAAGGCGGCCAATCAGCAGATCGCCCGGGAGAACGCGATCCTCGAGGCGTACATGGACTTCCGCCTGGCGATGAAGAATGCCGAGGTCAACGCCCAGGAAGTGCTGGCCGTGGCCCACCAGTCCATGGCCCGGCGCAGCGAGGAACTGGACGCCGCCAACCAGGCCGTGGCTACCACGGAAGAAGTCCCCGCCGCCGAACGTGCGGCGCTGGAGCTCAAGCGCGACCTGGCGGTGCGCGAACTGCAGAACGAAGACAAGCGTTTCCAGATCATCAAGGACATCGCCGATGACCTGCGGGTCGGCTACAACACCGCAGAAATGGTCTTCGCCCGCATCAGCCAGGTGCACATGGTCAAGGAGCGTCAGTACCAGCGCATGGTCTCGTTCTTCTCCACCAACGAAATCGTCCTGACCAGCCTGGCCGTGTCCTTCACCGCCAACCAGGGCATGGCCGAGGCCACCCACACCCTCAACGCCACTACCGAAGGCATCAGCAAGGGCCTGGAAGCCCTGGGCGCCAGCTCCCAGCACCAGCTCAACGATGCCCTCAAGGCCAGCTACGGCTCGACCCTGCGGGTCGACTCGGTGCGCGCCCTGGCCCAGGCCACCCTGGCCTTCCAGAGCGACATGAAGACCCTCACCGACAACTACCGCACCGAGGCCAGCAACGCCTCGCGGGACATCGCGATCGCCGTCGAGGACGCCAAACGCGCCTTCGCCGCACTGCTGACCAAGGCCGCGGAATGAGCAAGGGACTTCTCTCCGAACAGATGGGCGCCATGGCGCTGGTCGACGAGTTGCGCCACCGCCGCATGGAGGTCGAGGAGCACCTCGACCTGCCCCGGCGCGAAGCGGAAGTGGCGGAGCGGATTCGCGCGTACTACAAAGGCCAGGGCATCGACTGCGACGATGCCCTGGTCGCACAAGGGGTACGCGAGTTCTTCAGGCATCGCCTGGTGTTCGAGGCGCCAGCCATGACCCTGTGGCAGCGCTTTCTCGGGCGCCTGATCAGCAGCACCGCGTTCCGCTGCTGGATGCTGTTCATGCTGGCGTTCGCGGTGATGTTCGGGATGTCATTCGGCGTGTCGTTCTATCACGGTTTCAAGCGGGGCTTCGCCCAGGCCGTCGCGCCAGCCGCGCAGCCCGTGGTGGTAGTGGCGCCGCCGGCTGGCGGCAATGTCCCGGCCGTGGTGACGGGTGCACAAGCGGAAAAGAACGAAGCCCGCTTCGAGCAACTGCGCAGCCGCATGCTGGCGATGCCCCTGTCCGAGGGTGACCTGCAGCGCGGGCAACTGGAGTTCGCCACCCAGGCGATGTACCTGCCCCGTGGCGGCCAGCCACTGGAACAGGCCTTCGCCAAGCTCCAGGCCATGCTCGACTTCATCGAGCCCGAGCTGCAACTGTACGTGGCCAATGTCCCCGGGCTGCCCACCGGGGTCGAAGTCTGTCCGGAACCGAACTCCTGTGAAGGCAAGGGTTGGTTCATCTTCCTCAAGGCCTTCGATGCACAGGGCCGCAGCGTCGACTTCATCACCCCGACCAGCCGCTACAGCGGGCCGACGCCTGCGGTAGTCGCCGGGGTCGAGGTCAGCGAAGCGCAGTACCAGCGGATCAAGCAGGCAAAGCTCGACAATGTGCGGATCGACCGGGAACGCATGGGCAGCAGCCCGGCGTTCAGCTCACGGATGGAGTTCGGCGACCGGGCGCTGGACAAGTACCGGACCATTACCCAGGAGCGGCTGGCGACGGTGAAGGTGCTGGATTCGTTCTGACCGCCAGGTTTGTGCTGTTTGGACTGGCCTCATCGCTGGCAAGCCAGCTCCCACAGGGTTCTGCGGCGCACACGGACCCTGTGGGAGCTGGCTTGCCAGCGATGAGGCCCTAGAGATCGCCACAAATCCCGACCAGTTGCAAAAATTATCCCGCGAGCAGCGCCATCGCCTCGGCACTGCACTTCTCCACCGCAGCCCAGTCGCCATTGCGGATCCAGCTACTGTCCAGCATCCAGGTCCCGCCCACGCACATCACGTTCGGCAGGTTCATGTAGCTAAGCAGGTTATCCGGCCGCACCCCGCCCGTCGGGCAGAAGCGCACATCGGCAAAGGGCCCGGCATAGGCCTTGATCGCCGCAATACCGCCGCTGATTTCCGCCGGGAACAGCTTGAAGCGCCGGTAGCCGAGGGCATAGCCCATCATGATTTCCGACGGCGTGCTGATCCCCGGCAGCAGCGGGATATCACTCTCGACGCCCGCTTGCAGGATTTCCCGGGTCACCCCCGGCGTCACCACGAACTGCGCCCCCGCCTCCTCCACCGCATCGAACTGCGAGCGATCCAGCACCGTACCGGCACCGACACACAGCTCAGGACGCTGCTCGCGCAACACCTTGATGGCCTTGAGACCATGCTCGGAGCGCAGGGTCACTTCCAGGGTGCGGATGCCGCCGGCGGCCAGGGCATCGGCCAGGGGCAGGATGTCGGCCTCGCGGGCGATGGTGATCACCGGCAGGATGCGCGCCTGGTCGCAGATCGCGTCGATCCGGGCGATCTTTTCGGCCATGGTCAGCAATGGCGTTGGGCGTTCGAGCGTGGTCATGACAGGGGTCCTTGGCTCATGGGCACCAGTAGATGCTCAAAGGGTCGTGAAGAAAGGCGCGAATCGGCATCTGCGCCAGCTCGTTGCCCGCCAGCGCGGCGCGCAGGGTAGCGAGTTTGCCCGCACCTTGCACGGACAAGACGGTGAAGCCGGCCGTGGCCAATAGCCGCCGGGTCAGGCTGATGCGCTGATGCGGCACACTCGGCGCCAGCATCGGCAGGCAGCGACGCTCGCTCAGCAGACTCAGGCCGTCAGCAAGATTGGGGCTCTCGGGGAACAGCGAGGCTGTATGGCCGTCATCCCCCATACCCAGCACCAGCACATCGATCGGCGGCAGCTCGGCCAGGGCCTGGTCGGCGGCCTCGGCGGCGGCGTCGAGGCTCGCCGCACTGCGATAGAGGCCAACGAAGCGCGCCTTGGCCGCATTGCCTGTCAGCAGATGACGGCGCAGCAGACCCTCGTTGCTGTCGGCATGTTCCACCGGCACCCAGCGCTCGTCGGCAAGGCTGACGGTGACCTTCGACCAGTCCAGCGCCTCTTGTGCCAGGGCCTGGAAGAACGCCACCGGGCTGCGTCCGCCGGAGACCACCAGGGTCGCCCTGCCCTGCCCGGCAATCGCCGTGCGCAGGCGCCCGGCAACGTCCGTGGCCAACTGCCGGGCAAGTTGCTCGGCACTCTTCAATTCATGGAGCGTGACCGTTGCCGGCCACTGCACTTCAGATATCGCCATACCAGGACCTCCCATCGCGGGTAATCAGTGCCACCGCCGCCACCGGCCCCCAGGTTCCCGCAGCATAGGGTCGGGGCGGTTCGCCGGATTGTTTCCAGCCGGCGATCAGCTGGTCGCACCATTTCCACGCGTATTCGATTTCATCCTTGCGCACAAACAGGTTCTGATTGCCGCGCATCACCTCCAGCAGCAGCCGCTCATAGGCATCGGGGATCCGTGCGCTGCGAAAGGTGCCGTCGGAGAAATTCAGTTGCAGCGGGCTGCTGCGCAGTTGCATGCCCTTGTCCAGGCCCTGCTCCTTGGTCATCACCCGCAGCGAGATGCCCTCGTCGGGCTGCAGGCGGATGATCAGCTTGTTGCCGATCTGCAAACGCTGTTCCGCCGCGAAGATATAGTGCTGCGGTTCCTTGAAGTGGATGACGATCTGCGACAGCTTCTGCGGCATGCGCTTGCCGGTGCGCAGGTAGAACGGCACCCCGGCCCAGCGCCAGTTGCGGATATCGGCGCGCAGGGCGACGAAGGTTTCGGTGTCGCTGTGGGTGTTGGCATTGTCTTCGTCGAGGTAGCCCGGCAGCGCCCGGCCGTCACTGTGCCCGGCAATGTACTGGCCGCGCACCACCCGGGTGCCGAGGCCCTCGCCGGTGATCGGCGCCAGGGCCTTGAGCACCTTGACCTTCTCGTCGCGGATGCTGTCGGCGGAGAGGTCGCTGGGCGGGTCCATGGCGATCAGGCAGAGCAGTTGCAGCAGGTGGTTCTGGATCATGTCGCGCAGTTGCCCGGCCTTGTCGAAATAGCCCCAGCGCCCCTCGATGCCGACCTTCTCGGCGACGCTGATTTCCACATGGGAAATGGAGGTCTGGTTCCACTGGGTCTCGAACAGGCTGTTGGCAAAGCGCAGGGCGATCAGGTTCTGCACCGTTTCCTTGCCCAGGTAATGGTCGATGCGATAGATGCGGTTTTCCGGGAAGAACTGCGCCACCGCGTCGTTGACACGGCGCGACGACTCCAGGTCATGGCCGATGGGCTTTTCCAGTACCACCCGGGTGCGCTCGACCAGGCCGATTTTCGCCAGGTTCTCGCAGATTCCGCCATAGACTGCCGCCGGCGTGGCGAAATACGCGATCAGTGGCGCGTCGGGCGCGACCTGTTCGGCCAGCAGCGGATAGGCCCCGGCATCGAGGAAATCCATGTGCAGGTAGCTCAGGCGCGCGAGAAAACGCTGGAGAGCCGTGACTTCGATGGCCTCGGAAGCGACGAACTCATGCAGGTGCGCTTCGATCGACGCCAGGTGCTCCTGCACGCTGCCGGCCTCGCGGGCCAGGGCCAGCAGGCGCGTGCGCTCATGCAGCAGCCCGGCGCGGTCGAGCTGGTAGAGCGCCGGGAACAGCTTGCGCAAGGCCAGGTCGCCAAGGGCGCCGAACAGGGCAAAGGTGCAGGGCTCAACACTGATCGAAGACATGATGTAGGTTCTTTTACCAAGTGGTTGTAGAAATACCGCTTTCCATCACAGTTAGCAAGGTTAAATGTAGTAAGAACAACAACATTTGACCTGCAGTACAGATACCAGTGGTGGGTCTACCCTGCCATTAGTAGGATACGACCTTGTGAACCCGGCCCGTGCTTGCACGAATTGGCCGACTCCCCGACCGAAGGAACCCGAATGGACCGCGTGCGCAACCTCCTGGAGCAGATTCAGGGCCGTCTCGACGAGCTGAACAAGGCTGAACGCAAAGTCGCCGAAGTCATCCTCGCCGCCCCTCAACAGGCCACCCGCTTCAGCATCGCCGCACTGGCCCAGGCGGCCAAGGTCAGCGAACCGACGGTCAACCGCTTCTGCCGCTCCTTCGGCGTCAGTGGCTACCCGGAACTCAAGCTGCAACTGGCACAGAGCCTGGCCAGCGGTGCAGCCTACGTCAGTCGGGCGGTGGAGCCCAACGATGATCCGGCGGCGTTCACGCAAAAGATCTTCGGCAGCACCATCGCGTCCCTCGACAGTGCCTGGCAGCAGCTCGACCCGGTGCTGATCAGCCGCGCCGTGGACATGCTGATCCAGGCCCGGCAGATTCATTTCTTTGGCCTCGGGGCCTCGGCGCCGGTGGCGCTGGATGCCCAGCACAAGTTTTTCCGCTTCAACCTCGCGGTGTCGGCGCATGCCGATGTGCTGATGCAGCGCATGCTGGCGTCGGTGGCGCATACCGGGGATCTGTTCGTGATCATTTCCTACACCGGGCGTACCCGTGAGCTGGTGGAAGTGGCGCAACTGGCCCGGGACAACGGCGCCTCGGTGCTGGCCCTGACCGCCGCCAACTCGCCACTGGCCCGGGCCAGCAGCCTGAGCCTGAATATCCCGTTGCCGGAAGATACCGATATCTATATGCCGATGACTTCGCGGATCATCCAGCTGACGGTGCTGGATGTGCTGGCGACGGGCATGACCTTGCGCCGCGGAGCGGATTTCCAGCCGCATCTGAGGAAGATCAAGGAAAGCCTGAATGCCAGTCGGTATCCGCTGGATGATGAGTTGGGCTGATCCGGAATTTGCAGTGTTCTTGAGGGCCCTATCGCTGGCAAGCCAGCTCCCACAGGTTCCGTGTGCACCGCGAACCCTGTGGGAGCTGGCTTGCCAGCGATGAGGCCCTGAAGGTTTGTAAACTTACTACAAGGTTGCCTCAGAACGAGCTCTGCACCTTGATCCCCGCCACCAGTGCATTGTCCACCTCGTCCACCCCGCCCGGGCTCTTGATGTACTGCAGGTTCGGCCGCACGGTCAGCCAGCCGGTGACGTGGAAGCCGTAGTACAGCTCGGCGTTGTACTCGCTGCGCTGGATCGGCACGAAGGCCGGGTTGTCGTAGTCGTCGATGCCATTGCCGGCATTGATCAGCTCCGCCCGTTTCTTCACGTCATCGTTGACGTGGATCCGCGCCACGCCGACGCCGATATCGTCCTTGGGCCGCCCGTCGAACGCGCCTTTGTACACCATCCCCACCTGCTGGTAGTTGTCCACCACGTTGGTGTCCTTGTCGTGCACGGTAAAGTTGGCGAACAGGCTCAACCCGCGATTGGCGTCGCCCTCGTGCGCGGTAACCTGCTGCTGCGCCACCACCCACCAGCCGTGCTTGCTCGAATGGCTTTGCGACGGGTCGCGAATGTCGTCAGCCTTGGCCGTGCTGTAGTAGTACCCCAGCCGGTACTCACCCGGCAGCCCGCCGACCCGGGGCGACCAGACCAGCTCCACCGGCAGGATCATGCCCTTGGTCCCGCTGCCGCTGAGCTTGAAGCCGTTGCCGGTTTCCAGATTCGACGGATTCTGCTCGAACACCCCGACCTGGGCGAAGAACTCCGGGGTGAGGTTGTACTTGACCCGCATCGCCCACTGGCTGACCGGCCAGTTGTACCAGATGCCGCCGACCCAGTTGCCGACCTGGGAGCCACAGAACGCCAGGTTCTGGAAGTCGCAGGGGAAGCTGTTGAAATCCTCGCCCTCGCCAAAGCGCCCGACCTTCACATCGAGGGCGCCGTCAAAGTACTTCTGCTTGACCCACATCTGCGTCAGCCGCCAGGTCTGGCCGCGGCCCCAGACTTCCTGCACCGAGCTGAACTGCCCGGCACGCGGGTCGCTGATGCGGTCGTTGGACAGGTTGCGCCCGCTGCGCTCGGTGATCGCCAGCTTGAACTCGGCGTCCTGCCAGCCAAGGATCTTCTGCAGGTCGAGCTTCATGCCCAGGGCGAACTGGTCGCTGTAGCGCGCGGTACGGTCGTCGTTGTAGCCGCCGTGCAGGTTGGTGGCCGCCTCGCCGACATAGTCGAGGGTGAAGTCGTAGCCCTTTTCCAGCAATTCGGTACGGGTCCCGCCCCAGTCGCCGGTCATCCATTTCGACGACGACTCGAAGGCCCCGGCGGCCAGCGCCGGGTTGCTCGCCACCGCCACCAGCACGGCCAGCGGGATCACTCCTGAAGTGCGCTTGAAGTACTCCATCCGTTATTTCCTCGGTTTCTTGTTATCGATGGGGATTCGTGTACAGCGGGCGAAGCACCGATCGCGCCCAGGCGTTCGCCGCTGGCAGCGTCGAACAGCAGCACCCGGGCGGGATCGAATTGCAGGGTCAGGCTGTCGCCGACCCGTGCCGGTACATCCGGCGGCAGGCGGCAGCAGACCTTGGTCTGGTTGAGGGTGACGAACACCAGCAGGTCCGGGCCGGTGGGCTCGGTGATCTGCACTTCGGCACGGATGCTCGGCAGGCCGTTGCCTTCGCCGGGCGCCAGGCTGATCTGCTCCGGGCGGATACCCAGGATCACGTCTCGGTCCTCCAGTCCCGCCTCGCTCAGCCCCAACGGCAGCTCGCAGCGCGCCTGGCCGCTGTCGAGCAGCGCCTGCAGGCGCCCTTCGCGGCGTTGCAGGCGCAGCGGAATGAAGTTCATCGGTGGCGAGCCGATGAAGCTGGCGACGAACAGGTTGGCCGGATCGTTGTAGATCTGCTGCGGCGTGCCGAACTGCTGGATCAGCCCGTCCTTCATCACCGCCACCTTGTCGCCCAGGGTCATGGCCTCGATCTGGTCGTGGGTGACGTACACCGTGGTGGTTTTCAGGCGCTGGTGCATCAGCTTGATCTCGGTGCGCATCTCCACCCGCAGCTTGGCGTCGAGGTTCGACAGTGGCTCGTCGAACAGGTAGATCTTCGGCCGCCGCGCCAGCGCCCGGCCCATGGCCACGCGCTGCTGCTGGCCGCCGGAAAGCTGGCCGGGTTTTCGCGACAGCAGATGCTCGATCTGCAGCAGCCGCGAGACCCGCGCCACTTCCTCGTCGATGGCCGCCGCCGGCATCTTGCGGATCTTCAGGCCGAAGGCGATGTTGTCGCGTACGTTCATGGTCGGGTACAGCGCGTAGGACTGGAAGACCATGGCGATGTCCCGGTCCTTGGGGCTCATGCCGCTGATATCGGCGTCGTCCACCAGGATCGCCCCGCCGCTGATCTGCTCCAGCCCGGCGATGCAGTTCATCAGCGTGGATTTACCGCAGCCGGACGGGCCGACGAGGATCAGGAACTCCCCGGAATCGATCTTCAGCTCGATGTTTTTCAAGGTGTCCGGCAGCCCGCTGCCGTAGCTCTTGTTGACGTTGCGCAGTTCCAGCGTTGCCATGCTTCACCCCTTGACCGCGCCGGCCGTGAGCCCGCGCAGGAAGTATTTGCCCGCAAGGACATAGACCAGCAGGGTCGGCAGGCCGGCGATCATCGCCGCGGCCATGTCGACGTTGTATTCCTTGACCCCGGTGCTGGTGTTGACCAGGTTGTTCAGGGCCACGGTGATCGGTTGGGCGTCGCCGCTGGCGAACACCACGCCGAAGAGAAAGTCGTTCCAGATCTGGGTGAACTGCCAGATCAGGCAGACCATGATGATCGGCACCGACATGGGCAAAAGGATCCGCCCGAAGATCATGAAGAACCCCGCCCCGTCCAGCCGCGCCGCGCGCACCAGGGCCTCCGGCACACTGCAGTAGTAGTTGCGGAAGAACAGCGTGGTGAAGGCCAGGCCATAGACGATATGCACCAGCACCAGGCCGGTGGTGGTGCTGGCCAGGCCGAGCTTGCCGAGGGTGAAGGAGGCCGGCAGCAGTACGGTCTGGAACGGCAGGAAGCAGCCGAACAGGAGCAGGCCGAAGAACAGCTGCGAACCGCGGAAGCGCCACATCGACAGGACGTAGCCGTTGAGCGCGCCGAGCAGGGTCGAGATCAGCACGGCCGGCACGGTGATCTTCACCGAGTTCCAGAAGTAGCCGCCCACGGTGTCCCAGGCCTTGATCCAGCCGATCCCGGTGACCACTTCGGGCCAACTGAGCAGGTTGCCAGTGCGGATATCCTCGGGGCTCTTGAAGCTGGTCAGGAGCATCACCAGCAGCGGGATCAGGTACACCGCGCAGGCCGCCAGCAAGGTCGCGTAGATGGCAATGCGGGAAGCTCTAGTCATGGCGCTTGCCTCGCAGCTCCGAGTACAGGTACGGCACCAGGATCGCCAGGATCGCCCCCAGCATCAGGATCGCGCTGGCCGAGCCCATGCCCATCTGGCCACGGCTGAAGGTGAAGGAATACATGAACATCGCCGGCAGGTCGGAGGAGTAGCCCGGGCCGCCGGCGGTCATGGCCGCCACCAGGTCGAAGCTCTTGATCGCGATATGGGCGAGGATCATCAGCGCGCTGAAGAACACCGGGCGCAGGCTTGGCAGGACGATGCGCAGGTAGATCACCGGCAGGCTTGCGCCATCGACCTGGGCGGCGCGCACGATGGACGAATCAACGCCACGCAGGCCGGCGAGGAACAGCGCCATGACGAAGCCCGAGGCCTGCCACACGGCAGCGATCACCAGGCAGTAGACGACCCGGTCCGGGTCCACCAGCCAGTCGAAGCGAAAACCCTCCCAGCCCCAGTCGCGCAGCAGCTTGTCCAGGCCCAGGCCGGGGTTGAGCAGCCATTTCCAGGCGGTGCCGGTGACGATCATCGACAGCGCCATGGGGTACAGGTAGATCGTGCGGATAAAGCCTTCGCGGCGGATGCGCTGGTCCAGCAGCACGGCCAGAAGCACTCCGACCACCAGGCTGATGGCGATGAACAGTCCACCGAAGATCAGCAGATTCTTGCTCGCCACCCACCAGCGGTCGTTGTCCATCAGCCGTGCGTACTGGGCCAGGCCGACCCACTTGTAGCTGGGCATGAAGCTGGAGTTGGTGAAGGACAGGATGAAGGTCCAGAGGATGTAGCCATAGAAGCCCACCAGCACGATGAGCATGCTCGGGGCCAGGACCAGTTTCGGTAGCCAGCGCTGGAGAGCGTCCAGGGGAGAGGCTCGCAACGTTGCGGGAATAGTGTTCATGGTTGAGATCCTATGGGACCGCTTTGCGGTCCTTCGCGGGCAAGCCACGCTCCTACAGGGAATCGCGGGTGCCTTGTAGGAGCGTGGCTTGCCCGCGAAGGGCCGCGCAGCGGCCCCGGAACCTGCCTACTTGGCCGCCTTGATCGCCGCGTTAAGCTGCTTCACCGCCGTCGCCGGCTCGGCCTGCGGATCGTTGAGGAAGTTGGTCACCACATCGAAGATCGCCCCCTGCACCGCCAGGGTCGTGGCCATGTTGTGCGCCATGCTCGGTTGCAGGCCGTCACCCTTGGCCGCTTCCTTGAAGTCCGCCGCCGACTTCCGGGTGCAGGCGTCGAACGGGCTCATGTCCATGTCCTGGCGCACCGGCAGCGAGCCCTTGTTCTGGTTGAACACGGTCTGGAACTGCGGCTCCAGGGCGACCTTGGCCAGGTCGTTCTGCGCCTTGATGTCGTTGGCATCCTTGAGCTTGAACATCGCCAGCGAATCGATGTTGTAGGCGAAGCTGCCCTGGGTGCCGGGGAAGGCCACGCACTGGTAGTCCTTGCCCGCCACCTTGCCGGCGGCGCTCCATTCGCTCTTGGCCCAGTCGCCCATGATCTGCATGCCGGCCTTGCCGTTGATCACCTCGGCAGCGGCGATGTTCCAGTCACGCCCGGCGCGGTTGGGGTCCATGTAGGTGCCGAGGCGCTTGAGGGTGGCGAAGGCCTCGGTCATCTGTGGCCCGGTCAGGGTCTTCTCGTCCAGCTCGACGAAGGCGGCGTGATAGCCCTTGGGCCCGAGGATGCTCAGGACCAGGTCCTCGAACACCGTGCTGTCCTGCCACGGCTGGCCGCCATGGGCCAGGGGAATGAAGCCGGCGGCCTTGAGCTTGTCGGCAGCGGCGAAGAGTTCATCGAGGGTAGTGGGCACCTTGGCCCCGGCCTTGTCGAACACCTGCGGGTTGATCCACAGCCAGTTGACCCGGTGGATGTTCACCGGCACGGCGACGTAGTGGCCGTCGTACTTCATGATGTCGGCGACCTGCTTCGGCAGCAGGTCGTCCCACTGGTTGGCGGCGGCCACGTCGTCCAGTTCGGTGAGCAGGCCGAGGGCGCCCCATTCCTGGATATCCGGGCCCTTGATCTGGGCGGCGGAAGGCGGGTTGCCGGAGATGGCGCGGGTCTTCAGCACGGTCATGGCCGCGGCACCGCCGCCACCGGCGACGGCGTTGTCCTTCCAGATGAAACCATCTTTCTGGATCTGCTGCTTGAGGGTCTCGACGGCCTTGGCTTCGCCGCCGGAGGTCCACCAGTGGAGAACGTCCACGGTGCCGGGATTGTCGGCGGCCAGGGCAGAAAGGGGGAACAGCGAGGCGAGGGAAACGACGGCGGCGAGACGGGTGATCGCATTCATCGGGAAAAGCCTTTTTGTTGTTTTGCCTGGAGTCTAAACAGGGGATCTGAGGGTGGAGGTAACGAAGGGATGCGGGAATGTCACCAGGCAGTGACATTGGCTGTGATCCTTCAGGCCTCATCGCTGGCAAGCCAGCTCCCACAGGTTCCGCGTCGCTCACAAATTTTCTGGCTGGCCCAGAACCCTGTGGGAGCTGGCTTGCCAGCGATAGGGCCCGGAAGATCAATCAAGATATCTAGGCAGGCTCAGGCTCACTCTCAACCCACCCTCCCGCAGATTCCTCAGGCTCACCTCTCCGCCATGGCTATGGGCAATATTCCTGGCAATCCCCAACCCCAGCCCATACCCCTGCTGTTTCCCGGCCAGGCGGAAATGCGGCTCGAACACCTGCTCCAGTTGCTGCGCCGGCACCCCCGGCCCTTCGTCATCGACGTGCAGCACGAAGCTGTCCTCGCCATCGATGATCCGCAAGTGCGCACGCTCACCGTACTTCAGGGCGTTGTCGATCAGGTTGCCGATACAACGGCGCAACGCCAGCGGCTTGCCCGGATAGGCCGTCTCGGCACGCCCGCGGACGGTCACCCGGCCACTGGCAAGGTACGGCTCGACCAGGCATTCCAGCACCTGGTTCAGATCGATGGCTTCGATGTTCTCGTGGATATCCGTGTCCTTCACGCATTGCAGCGCGCCCTTCACCAGCATCTCCAGCTCATCCAGATCCCGCCCGAATTTCGCCTGGACCTGCTCGTCCTCCAGCAGCTCGACCCGCAGGCGCAAACGGGTGATGGGCGTACGCAGGTCATGGGAAATCGCGCTGAACAATTGGCTGCGCTCGGTGAGATAACGGCTGATGCGCTCATGCATGGCATTGAACGCCCGCCCCACTTCCTCCACCTCACTGCCGCCGCCCTCCACCACCGGCGCCACATCCGCGCCGAGGGACATCTCCCGCGCCGCCAGGGCCAGGCGCTTGAGCGGCCGGCTCTGCCAGTGCACCAGCAGGCCGATGAACAGCAGCAGGAAGAAACTGGTCAGGCCGATGAAGAGGATCTGCTGGCGCGGCAAGCCTTCGTCTTCGAGGGTGGTGTAGGGCTCCGGCAGCAGCGAGGCGATATACAGCCATTCACCTTCGGCCAGGCGGATCTGGGTCACCAGCACCGGCGGCTCCACCGGCTCCAGGGTCAACGCGTAGTGGGCCCAGGAGCGCGGCAATTCATCGAGCTTGAGGCCGCTGTTGAAGATCCGCAGGTCCTGCGGACTGACGAACTCCACCGAGATGCGCATTTCGCCCAGGCGCTGGCGCAACACCTCGTCCACCGCCGCAATCACCGCCTCCTTGCGCGGCGTGCTGGGCAGCACCTGCATGTCCAGCGGGCGATCGTTCAATGACACGAAGAAGCGCGTGCCGCCCATGCTGCGCAACTGGTCCAGCACCAGCGGCCGGTAGGCCAGGGGCAGCGAGCGGAAATAGCTGACGCTGGCGCTCATCGAATGGGCCAGGCTGCGGGCGCTGGCCACCAGGCCCTCGCGCTGGCTGGCGCGCAGTTGCGAGAGCCATATCAGGCTCGACAGGCCCTGGGCGAGCAGCACCACCAGCAAGGTCAGCAGCAGCATCCGCCCCAGCAGCGAACGCGGCAGCGGCAGGCGCCAGCGGCGCTCAGTGCGACGCAGCAACACTGGCCGCCAGCAGGTAACCACTGCCACGCACGGTACGGATCAGCCGCGGCGGCTTGTCGGTGTCGCGCAGGCGCTGGCGCAGGCGGCTGACCGCCATGTCGACGATGCGGTCCAGCGGCATCGGCTCGCGACCACGGGTGGCATTGCCGATGGTGTCGCGATCGAGGATCTGTTGCGGATGATCGAGAAACAGCTTGAGCAGGGCGAAGTCGGCCCCGGAGAGAATCACTTCCTCGCCATCGCGGTGGAACAGGCGATGGCTGATGGTATCCAGGCGCCAGTCATCGAACGCCAGCACCTCGCCGCCCGGGGCCTGGAACCCGGCCCGGCGCAGCAGCGCCTTGATCCGCGCCTGCAGCTCGCGGGGGCTGAAGGGCTTGCCGAGGTAGTCGTCGGCGCCCAGCTCCAGGCCGATCACCCGGTCGGCTTCGTCCGAGCTGGCCGTCAGCATGATGATCGGCACCTGCGCCTGGCGCGGGTGCTGGCGCACCCAGCGGCACAGGCTGAAACCGTCCTCGTCGGGTAGCATCACATCGAGGATCACCAGGTCGCTGCCCTCGGCATCCAGCGCCTGGCGAAAGGCCTGGCCGTCGGCCACGGCGCGCACCTGAAAACCGCAACGGCTCAGGTAGGCGTCCAGCAGTTCACGGATGTCCTGGTCGTCATCCACCAGCAGAATCGACTTGCTCACTACAGCGGTCCTTGTCTTGCCCGTGGGTCACACCTTAGACGTTCCCGCCAGCGCCTGCTGCAAGGCCACGCCGGCGCCGAGCAGACCGGAGAATTCGGCGGTCACCAGCCACACCGGGATGTCCTTGAAATAGCCGCTCATGCAGCCCTTTTCGGCGAAGCTTTCGGCAAAGCCGCTGCGCAGGAACAGGCGGCTGAAACGCGGTACCACGCCGCCGACGATATACACGCCGCCACGGCCGCCGAGGGTCAGCACATCGTTGCCGGCGACCCGGCCGAGGAAGCGACAGAACTGCTCGATCACTGCCAGCGCCAGGGGATCGCCGGACAGCGCGGCGTCGGTGATGGCGGCGGGGGTCGTCAGGGTCGGCGCATGGGCGTCGAGGGTGCAGATCGCCTGATACAGGCGCAGCAGGCCGCCACCACTCAATACGGTCTCGGCACTGACATGCCCGGTATGTTCGGAAATGGCCTGGCGGATCGCCGCCTCCCGAGCATCGTTCACCGGCAGATCGACATGCCCGCCCTCCCCCGGCATGGCCAGCCAGCGGCCCTCTTCCAGACGCAGCAGACTGGCGACACCCAGGCCGGTGCCTGGCCCGATGATCAATGCCGGGCGGGTCAGGTCGGCCTCGCCGGCACACACGCTGACCCGCTCCTCCGGACGCAGCCGGGTCATGCCCAGGGCCATGGCCGAGAAGTCGTTGATCAGCAGCAGGTGCTCGATCTGCAGGTTGGCGCAGAAAGTCGTGCGGTTGATCCGCCAGTGGCTGTTGGTGAAACGAAACTCGTCACCGGAGACCGGCCCGGCCACCGCCAGGCACACCGCTTCCAGTTCCCCCTTGGCTATGCCATGGGCCTGCAGATACACACCGATGGCCTGTTCCGGGCTGCTGTAGTCCGCCGTCGGAAAAACCTGCACATCATGCAGGGCATCGTCGCGCCAGAGGGCGAAACGGGCGTTGGTACCACCGAGATCACCGACCAGCGCAACCTTCATTTCAGGCCCTCCAGTGCCTGGGTGAAGGCGCTCGCGCCCTTCTCCGCCGGGCTGAAGGCCTGACGCATGAAACCGAAGAGTTCGCGACCACAGCCGAGGTCGTTGCCCAGGGGGGCGGGCGGGATCTCGCGGGAGGCCAGCTCTTCGTCCGAAACCCGCACCAGCAGGCTGCCGGTGACGCCATCGACACGCACGATATCGCCATCGCGCACCCGCGCCAGCGGTCCGCCGTCATAGGCTTCCGGGCAGACATGGATGGCCGCCGGGATCTTGCCCGAGGCGCCGGACATGCGCCCGTCGGTAACCAGCGCGACCTTGAAGCCACGGTCCTGCAGCACGCCGAGGAACGGGGTCATCTTGTGCAGCTCGGGCATGCCGTTGCAGCGCGGGCCCTGGAAGCGCATCACGGCGACGAAGTCGCACTCCAGCTCGCCGGCCTTGAACGCATCGGCCAGGGCCTGCTGGTCGTGGAAGACCCGAGCCGGGGCCTCCACCACCTGATGTTCGGGCGCGACGGCGGAGACCTTCATCACACCACGGCCGAGATTGCCTTCCATCACCCGCAGCCCGCCTTCCGGCGAGAATGGCCGGGCCACGGGACGCAGGATGGATTCATCGAGGCTCTGTTGCGGACCGTCACGCCAGACCAGCCTGTCGCCATCGAGGAACGGCTCCTCGACATAGCGGCGCAGGCCATGGCCGGCGACGGTATTCACATCCTCATGCAGCAACCCGGCATCCAGCAGTTCGCGAATCAGGAAGGCCATGCCCCCCGCCGCCTGGAAGTGGTTGATATCGGCCTTGCCGTTCGGATAGACGTGGCACAGGGTCGGCACCACCTCGGACAGCTCGGCCATGTCCTGCCAGGTCAGCTGGATGCCGGCGGCCTGGGCGATGGCCGGGATATGCAGGGTGTGGTTGGTGGAGCCGCCGGTGGCATGCAGGGCCACCACCGAGTTGACGATGACCTTCTCGTCGACGATTTCGCCGATCGGCATGAACGCGCCATTGGCCTTGGTCAGGCGGGTGACCTGCTGCGCCGCCGCCACGGTCAGGGCATCACGCAGCGGCGTGTACGGATTGACGAAGGAGGCGCCCGGCAGGTGCAGGCCCATCACTTCCATCAGCAACTGGTTGGTGTTGGCGGTGCCGTAGAAGGTGCAGGTGCCGGGGCTGTGGTAGGACTTCATCTCCGACTCCAGCAGTTGTTCGCGCGTGGCCTTGCCCTCGGCGTAGAGCTGGCGTACCTCGGCCTTTTCCTTGTTGGAAATCCCCGAGGGCATCGGCCCCCCAGGGACGAACAGCATCGGTAGATGACCGAAGCGCAGCGCGCCCATCATCAGGCCGGGGACGATCTTGTCGCAGATGCCGAGCATCAGCGCCGCATCGAACAGGTTGTGCGACAGCGCCACGGCGGTGGACATGGCGATCACCTCGCGGCTGGCGATGCCGATCTCCATGCCCGGCTCGCCCTGGGTCACGCCGTCGCACATGGCCGGCACACCGCCGGCGAACTGGCCGACCGAGCCGATCTCGCGCAGGGCCTGCTTGATCTGCTCGGGGTAGTGCTCGTAGGGCTGGTGCGCCGAAAGCAGGTCGTTGTAGGCGGAGACGATGGCGACGTTGGCCGAGTTGCTCAGGCGCAGGGTCTGCTTGTCGTCGGCGCCGCATCCGGCCACGGCGTGGGCGAAGTTGGCGCATTGCAGGCGGGCGCGCATCGGGCCGTCGCTGGCAGCGCCGCGGATCAGTTGCAGGTAGCGTTCACGGGTGGGACGGCTGCGGGCGATCAACCGTTCGGTGACCTCGACAATACGCGGATGCATGAACTCGACTCCAGGCTAAACGGTGGTTGCGACTCTCTGGCGGTTTCCCCTTCCAAACGATTGCGCCTAGGCTGAAGGACAGGCAATGGCAGAAAGGTCTCGATCGCTCTACGTGGTAATTCGAACAAAATACTGCCAGCAGAGAAGCTTGTTTTCTATGTATTTCCGATTAATCTTGTCATTAAAACAACAAAAGTCAGGACAGTACGCGAGGTGGCTCCATGACTATCCGTATCGCAATCAACGGCTTCGGCCGCATCGGCCGCAACCTGCTGCGCGCACTCTATACCCAAGGCTACCGGCAAGACCTGCAGGTCGTCGCGATCAATGACCTGGGCGACAGCGCGATCAACGCCCATCTGCTGCAATTCGACAGCGTCCACGGCCATTTTGCGGCAGAGGTGTCCTTCGACCAGGAGAGCCTGACCGTCAACGGTGACCGCATTGCCGTCAGCGCCATCCGCAATCCGGCTGACCTGCCCTGGCAGGCCGAAGGTGTCGACGTGGTGTTCGAATGCACCGGGCTGTTTACCGATCGTTCCAAGGCGGCGGCGCATCTGGCGGCCGGGGCACGCAAGGTGATCATCTCGGCACCGGCCAAGGGCGCGGATGCCACTGTAGTGCATGGCGTCAATCACGACATCCTGCGTGCTTCGCACCAGATCATTTCCAACGCTTCCTGCACCACCAACTGCCTGGCCCCGGTGGCCCAGGTGCTGCACCGCGAACTGGGCATCGAACAGGGCCTGATGACCACCATCCACGCCTACACCAATGACCAGAGCCTGACCGACGGCTACCACAGCGACCCGTACCGCGCCCGCGCCGCGACCCAGTCGATGATCCCGAGCAAGACCGGCGCCGCCGAGGCGGTGGGCCTGGTGCTGCCGGAACTGGCCGGCAAGCTGACCGGCATGGCGGTGCGCGTGCCGGTGATCAACGTGTCGCTGGTGGACCTGACCGTAACCCTGGCCCGGGAGACCACCGCCGAAGAGGTCAACGCGCTGTTCAAGGAGGCCAGCCGCGGCTCGAAGGTCCTCGGCTACAACGACCTGCCGCTGGTGTCCTGCGACTTCAACCATAACCCGCTGTCGTCGATCTTCGATGCCAACCACACCAAGGCCAGCGGCAAATTGCTCAAGGTCATGGCCTGGTACGACAACGAGTGGGGCTTTTCAAACCGCATGCTGGATAACTGCCTGGCGCTGTGGAACGCCCGCTAGACGGGGCTTGCAGCGATTTGGTGTCGGACGTTTCGATCAACGTCCGGCACCAGCGTCCTACTTAATGCTTGACCAATGCTGTTAATGACAATCAATATCATTGGCAAATTTCGGTCGGGTATCCCCGTGAGCCACTCTCACTTCAACTCCGTTTTCCTCGCCCAGCGGGTCACCCTGCTGCGCACGCTGCAGCGCATGGTGGACAACCCCAGCACCGCCGAGGACCTGCTGCAGGAAACTTATCTGCGGGTCACCCGCGCTCTCGGCGAGCGGCCCATCGAGCACCTCGAGCCTTTCGTTTTCCAGACGGCACGCAACCTCGCGCTGGATCATCTGCGCGCGCGCCGGGTGCAGGCGCGCACGGTGGTCGACGATGTGCCGGAGCAGGTCCTGCACAACGTCGCGGCGCCGGTCAGCAGCGCGGAAGACGCGGCCCATGCGGAGAAGCTGCTCAAGCGCCTGAGCAGTTCGCTGGCACAGCTGACCCCGCGCCAGCAGCGGATCTTCATCCTCAGCCGGCTGCACGGCGCCAGCTACCTGGAGATCGCCGAACAGCTGAAAGTCTCCGCCAGCACGGTACAGAAGGAACTGAAACTGATCATGGCGATCTGCATGGGAGTCGCCGATCGGCTCAACGGTAACTGATGGTTTCTTGCCTGATCCTTCGTTTGCCCCGATCATGACGCCCACTACAAGACCGCCGCCGCACCGCAAGGACTTCCCGTGACAGATCCCGCCCACCCGCGCCCCGCGCCGCCCGCAGCTGCCCGCGACCAGGCCATGGACGAGGCGCTGGACTGGCTGATCCGCCTGCAATGCCCCAGCGACGACGACACCCGCGCCTTCGAAGCCTGGCTGGAAGCCGACCCGGCCAATGCCCAGGCCTATGTCGATGCCGAAGCGCTGTGGAATGGTGGCAGCGTGCGTCAGGCTGCCGGCGTGCTGCATGAACAACGCAAACCCACCCGCCTGCAACGCCTGCGTCCGCATTGGAAACCGCTGTCCGCCGCCGCAGTGCTGCTGGTGGGGATCTTCACCGTCGGCAATCTGCCGGTGCGCCTGCAGGCCGATCATCTAACCGTGGTTGGCGAGCGCCAGCGGGTCGAGCTGGACGACGGCTCCAAGGTCCTGCTCAACACCAATTCGGCGTTCTCCAGCGATGTCGATAGCCGCCAGCGGGTCGCCCGCCTGTACCAGGGCGAGGCCTATTTCGAAGTGCCTGGCGGGCGCAACCAACCGCTCGAACTGCAAGCCGGACCGTTGCGCGCCAGCGTGCGCGACAGCGATTTCGCCGTGCGTTACCTCGATGGCGAAGCGTTGGTGAGGGTGCAGCGTGGCGATGTCGATGTGCTCGCCAGCAAGGACCAGCGCATCCGCCTGAGCAGCGGCGAAAGCATCCGCATCGGCCCCAATGGTTTCAGCGAGCGCGAGCGCGCCGACCTGCAAAAGGACCTGGCCTGGGTCAAGGGCCGGCTGATCTTCGAGAACTGCCCGCTCAGCGAAGTGCTGGCCGAACTGCGCCGCTACTACCCGGGCTGGATCATCAACACCAACGACAAGCTGGAACAGGTCGCGGTGACCGGCAACTACCGCCTCGACCAGCCGCTGGAAGCGGTGCGCTCCCTGGCCCACATCACCTCGGCCCAGGTCCGGGAATTCCCCGCCGTGGTCATCCTCAACTGAGCCAAAAGTTTTTTTACGCGATCCCCTGACGCCATACGTCTCGTTATAGCCAATGCAACTGATTCTTATTTTTGAGTCAGACGCATCCTACAACAACGCGCGACAGGGAGCGCCTTTCGATGTCTACCGGATCCACCCGCCGAGTTTCCAGCCCAGCCCGCACGCCGGGCCTGCAACGTTGCACGCTCTCCCTGTTGACCCTGGCCATGCTCGCCAGTGGCGCCGCCAGCCTGCCGGCCCTGGCCGCCGAGCCGGCCCAGGCCCCCGCGCAGCGCATGGGTGACTACCGCTTCAGCATCGCCCAGCAGCCGCTGGTGGCAGCGCTGAACGCCTTCACCTCGGTGACCGGCTGGCAGGTTGGCCTTTCCGCCGAGCTGGGGCAGAACGTGGTGTCGCCGGGCGTGCGCGGCTCGCTGCCGCCGGAGCAGGCCCTGCAACGCCTGCTGCTGGGCACCGGCCTGACCTATCGCAAGCTGGGCGACAACAACGTCGCCATCGAGCGCAGCCAGTCCCAGTCCATTGCCCTGCAACAGGTGACCATCAGCGCCACCCGCAGCGCCCAGGACGTCAGCCAGGTGCCAAGCACCGTGAGCGTGCAGACCCGCGAACAACTGGACCGCAACAACGTCAACGACATCAAGGACCTGGTGCGCTACGAACCGGGCGTCTCGGTCAGCGGCACCGGCCAGCGCAGCGGCCTGAACGGCTACAACATCCGCGGCATCGACGGCGAGCGGGTGCTGACCCAGATCGACGGCGTGGCGATCCCCGACAGCTACTTCTTCGGCCCCTACGCCCAGACCCAGCGCAACTACGTCGACCCGGAAATCGTCAAGCGCGTGGAAATCCTCCGCGGCCCGGCCTCGGTGCTCTACGGCAGCAACGCCATCGGCGGCGCGGTGAGCTACTTCACCCTCGATCCGGACGACATCATCAAGCCGGGCCAGGACGTCGGCGCCCGCCTGAAGACCGGCTACAGCTCGGCGGACGACAGCTGGCTGAAGTCCGCCACCGTCGCCGGCCGCGCGGGCGAGTTCGACGGCCTGCTGCACCTGAGCCGGCGTGATGGCCACGAGACCGAATCCTACGGCGAGCACGGCGGCACGGGCCTGAGCCGCACCGAGGCCAACCCGGCGGACGTGCAGACCACCAATGTCCTCGCCAAGCTCGGCTGGAACTACGCCGACGACGCGCGCCTGGCCGTGACCTACGAGCACTACAAGGATGATCGCGACTTCGACGAGAAGAGCTCGGTGGGTGGCCCGTTCACCCCGAGCCCGCTGAATTTCTACCAGAACCGCACCGGCAGCGACGTGGTCACCCGCGAGCGCTTCGGCATCGCCCACGACTTCGCCCTCGACAGCCTGCTGGCCGACAACGTGAAGTGGAGCCTGAACTACCAGATTGGCAAGACCGACCAGCGTGTTGCCGAGATCTATCGGCCGATCTACACCGTCGACCGCCAGCGCAAGACCACCTACAAGGACCGCCAGTGGGTCCTCGACGCCCAGGCAGACAAGGCTTTCAGCCTCGGCCCTACCGAGCACCTGGTGACCTATGGCGCGACCTTCAAGCGTAACGAGGTCACCGGCTCGCGCAGTGGTACCGCCACCTGCCTGACCACCGGTTTCGGTTGCGTCACAGGCAGGCCAAACGCTGCGGGCACCCTGGTCAAAGTCAGCGACTTCCCGGATCCAGTCGTGAAGACCTACAGCGTCTTCGCCCAGGACGAAATCCGCTGGAACCAGTGGACCTTCCTGCCGGCCCTGCGCTACGACCAGACCCGCATGCAGCCACACGCCACCGACGAGTTCCTGCGCGCAGTGGAAGGCACCAATGATCCGGTCAACCTGGACGAGAAGAAATGGCACCGCGTTTCGCCGAAGTTCGGCGTGACCTATGCCTTCAACGACAACTACACCTGGTACGGCCAGTACGCCGAGGGCTTCCGCACCCCGACCGCCAAGGCCATGTACGGGCGCTTCGAAAACCCGGCGGTCGGCTACAACGTGCAGGGCAACCCGAACCTCGAACCGGAAACCAGCAAGAGCTATGAAACCGGCCTGCGCGGCAACTTCGACGCGGGCAACTTCGACGTGGCGGTGTTCTATAACAAGTACCGCGACTTCATCAACGAAGATGCGGTCAAGGGCACCAACATCGGGCAGAACTTCGAAGCCAACAACATCAAGCACGCCACCATCAAGGGTGCCGAGTTCAAGGGCCGCCTGAACCTGGACGCCTTTGGCGCGCCGAACGGCCTCTACACCCAGGGCTCGCTGGCCTATGCCTGGGGCAAGAACGAAGACACCGGCAAGCCGATCAACAGCGTCAATCCGCTGACTGCGGTGATGGGCCTGGGCTACGAGCAGGAGCAGTACGGTGGCTTGCTCAGCTGGACCCTGGTCAAGCGCAAGAACCGCGTCGACGACACCACCTTCTATGCTCCGGACGGCACCAGCAAGCAGTTCCGCACCCCGGGTTATGGCGTGCTGGACCTGAGCGGGTTCTACAAGGTGACCGACGACGTGACGGTCAATGCCGGCCTGTACAACCTGACCGACAAGAAGTACTGGCAGTGGGATGACGTGCGCGGCTACGACGGCATCGGTGAAGCGGGTGCGACCGCGCCGGCCAACCTGGATCGCCTGACCATGCCGGGGCGCAACTTCTCGGTGAATGTGGTCTGGGATATCTGATCACTCCCAGACGCCACGCTCCCGCTTTGTAGGAGCGTGGCTTGCCCGCGAAGGAGTGCGAAGCACTCCCAAAATGGGTGTTGCCAGTGAAAATTTGGGACCGCTGCGCGGTCCTTCGCGGGCAAGCCACGCTCCTACAGAGTTAGCACGCCGCTATACAGACTGAAGGCCGCCAGCGCCGCACCTGCCACAACAGCCGCAAAAATCAGCTTCTCCCAACCGGTAAACAACTGCTTCCCCTGCTCCCGCTTGGCCCTTGCAAACAGGATCACCCCCGGCGCATACAGCAATGCCGAGAGCAGCAGGTACTTCAGCCCGCCCGCATACAGCAACCACACCGCATACAGCAGCGCCACCAGCCCGACCAGCAGGTCCTTGCGCCGCGCCCCGGCGAACCCTTCATAGGTTTCCCCACGCACCGCCAGCGACACTGCATAGGCCGCCGACCACAGGTACGGCACCAGGATCATCGACGACGCCAGGTAGATCAGGCTGGTGTAAGTCCCCGCCGAAACCAGTGTGATCAGCAGAAACACCTGGATCATGCAGTTGGTCAGCCACAGCGCATTGGCCGGCACCTGGTTGGCATTTTCCTTGGCCAGGAACCGCGGCATGGTCTTGTCCCGCGCCGTGGCGTAGAGAATCTCGGCACACAGCAAGGCCCACGACAGCAAGGCGCCGATCAGCGACACCGCCAGCCCGATACTGATCAGCAACGCGCCCCAAGGCCCGACGATATGCTCCAGCACCGAAGCCAGCGACGGGTTGTGCAGCGCCGCCAGCTCCGGCTGGGTCATCACCCCCAGCGACAGCACGTTGACCAGCACCAGCAAGGCAAGCACCCCGAGAAAACCGATCACCGTGGCCTTGCCCACGTCCGAGCGCTTCTGCGCCCGTCCGGAATAGATGCTCGCGCCTTCGATGCCGATAAACACGAACACCGTCACCAGCATCATGTTGCGCACCTGATCCAGCACGCTGCCGAAGCTCGGGTTGGCCAGGCCCCAGATATCGCGGGTGAAGATGTCCAGGCGAAACGCCGCCGCGGCAATCACGATGAACAGGATCAGCGGCACCACCTTGGCCACCGTGGTGACCTGGTTGATGAAAGCCGCTTCCTTGATCCCGCGCAGCACCAGGAAGTGCACCGACCACAGCAGCAGCGAGGCGCAGCCGATCGCCAGTGGCGTATTGCCCTCGCCGAACACCGGGAAGTACAGGCCGAGGGTACTGAACAGCAGGACGAAGTAGCCGACGTTGCCCAGCCAGGCGCTGATCCAGTAGCCCCAGGCCGAGGAGAACCCCATGTACTCGCCGAACCCGGCCTTGGCGTAGGCATACACCCCGGAGTCCAGTTGCGGTTTGCGATTGGCCAGGCTCTGGAAAACAAACGCCAGGGCCAGCATGCCGATCGCGGTGATCCCCCAACCAATCAGTACTGCACCTACATCGGCGCGCGCCGCCATGTTCTGTGGCAGGGAGAAAATCCCCCCGCCGATCATCGAGCCAACCACCAAGGCGATCAGCGCCCCAAGGCGCAGTTTCTGACCAGGCTCGGACATGAAATTCCCCTTTTTATTCCCTGTTTTTCAGTCAATGATCCTGATCTTCACGAGGTGCAAATCGAAGGTTATAAGCCTTTATATTTAATAACAAAGAACTCTAATAACGGCACAATCCTGTCAGAGTTTTGTGCACTAATTCCGCTTCGACAAGTCTAATCCGGATTTTTTCGTGAAAAATTTGCGAAAACCTTGAAACGGACTAGCTTCAAAGTTCTCAGGTGCTTTCGAGAACCCCTCTCATTTCTCGCAAAGCACCATTCTACAAGGCCTGCGCGGCATACAGCCGATCTTTCGCAAGCTCTTCCAGTCATTTGTTAACAATGGAATGTAGCAATGAACTGACCTGTATCAGCTTCCCTTCATTACATCCGTTTTACCTTCAAGTCTCTCTTTTCTGAAATGGAGCTTAACCATGTCAGAGGCTTCCGGAAAACTTCGACTCGGTGCGCTCGTCGCACTTGTAGTGGGATCGATGATTGGTGGCGGGATCTTTTCTCTGCCGCAAAACATGGCGGCCAGCGCCGACGTCGGCGCGGTACTGATCGGCTGGGCGATCACCGCCGTCGGCATGCTCACCCTGGCCTTCGTCTTCCAGACCCTGGCCAACCGCAAACCCGATCTGGATGGCGGGGTGTATGCCTACGCCAAGGCCGGGTTCGGTGATTACATGGGCTTTTCGTCGGCCTGGGGCTACTGGATCAGTGCCTGGCTCGGCAACGTTGGCTACTTCGTCCTGCTGTTCAGCACCCTCGGCTACTTCTTCCCGATCTTCGGCGAGGGTAATACCCCGGCGGCGGTGATCGGCGCCTCGGTGCTGCTCTGGGCCGTGCACTTCCTGGTGCTGCGCGGGATCAAGGAAGCGGCCTTCATCAACCTGGTCACCACCGTGGCCAAGGTGGTGCCGCTGGCCCTGTTCGTGCTGATCGCCCTGTTCGCCTTCAAGCTGGACATCTTCACCGCCGACATCTGGGGCAGCATGAACCCGGACCTGGGCAGCGTGATGAACCAGGTGCGCAACATGATGCTGGTCACCGTGTGGGTGTTCATCGGCATCGAGGGCGCGAGCATCTTCTCGGCCCGCGCGGAAAAACGCTCGGACGTCGGCAAGGCCACGGTCATCGGTTTCATCACCGTGCTGCTGTTCCTGGTCCTGGTCAACGTGCTGTCGCTGGGCATCATGACCCAGCCTGAACTGGCCAAGCTGCAGAACCCGTCGATGGCTGCCGTACTCGAACACGTGGTCGGCCACTGGGGCGCGGTGCTGATCAGCGTCGGCCTGATCATCTCGCTGCTGGGGGCCCTGCTGTCGTGGGTACTGCTGTGTGCGGAGATCATGTTCGCCGCCGCCAAGGACCACACCATGCCGGAGTTCCTGCGCCGCGAGAACGCCAACCATGTGCCGGCCAACGCCCTGTGGCTGACCAACGCCATGGTGCAGATCTTCCTGATCATCACCCTGTTCTCGGCCAGCACCTACCTGTCGCTGATCTACCTCGCCACCTCGATGATCCTGGTGCCTTACCTGTGGTCGGCGGCCTACGCGTTCCTCCTCGCCTTCCGTAGCGAGACCTACGAGAACGCCCTGGCCGAGCGCAAGAAAGACCTGATCATCGGCGGCATCGCGCTGATCTACGCGATCTGGCTGCTGTACGCCGGTGGCGTCAAGTACCTGCTGCTCTCCGCCCTGCTCTATGCCCCTGGCGCGATCCTGTTCGCCAAGGCCAAGCGCGAGGTCGGCCAACCTGTTTTTACCCACGTGGAGAAGTTGATATTCGCCGCCGTGGTCGTCGGCGCCCTGGTGGCGGCCTATGGCCTGTATGACGGCTTCCTTACGCTGTAACCCCCGTATTTCACACCTTTGGAGGAAATGATCATGTCCACGGATAAAGTTAAGTACGGCGTTCATTCCGAGGCGGGCAAACTGCGCAAAGTGATGGTTTGCTCCCCGGGCCTCGCGCACCAGCGCCTGACCCCGAGCAACTGCGACGAACTGCTGTTCGACGACGTCATCTGGGTCAACCAGGCCAAACGCGACCACTTCGACTTCGTCACCAAGATGCGCGAGCGCGGGGTCGAAGTCCTGGAAATGCACAACCTGCTGACCGAGACCATCCAGAACCCCGAAGCGCTGAAGTGGATCCTCGATCGCAAGATCACCCCCGACACCGTCGGCGTCGGCCTGACCAATGAAGTGCGCAGCTGGCTCGAAGGCCTGGAGCCGCGCCACCTGGCCGAATTCCTGATTGGCGGCGTGGCCGGCGAGGACCTGCCCGACAGCGAAGGCGCCAGCGTGATCAAGATGTACCGCGACTACCTGGGCCACTCCAGCTTCCTGCTGCCGCCACTGCCGAACACCCAGTTCACCCGCGACACCACCTGCTGGATCTACGGCGGCGTGACCCTGAACCCGATGTACTGGCCGGCGCGACGCCAGGAAACCCTGCTGGCCAGCGCCATCTACAAGTTCCACCCCGAGTTCACCAACGCTGATTTCGACGTCTGGTACGGCGACCCGGACAAGGACCACGGCCAGGCCACCCTGGAAGGTGGCGACGTCATGCCGATCGGCAATGGCGTGGTGCTGATCGGCATGGGCGAACGCTCGTCCCGCCAGGCCATCGGCCAACTGGCGCAGTCGCTGTTCGCCAAGGGCGCGGTGGAGAAAGTAGTGGTCGCCGGCCTGCCGAAATCCCGCGCGGCGATGCACCTGGACACCGTGTTCAGCTTCTGCGACCGCGACCTGGTAACGATCTTCCCGGAAGTGGTGAAGGAGATCGTGCCGTTCGTGATCCGTCCGGACAGCAGCAAGCCCTACGGCATGGATGTGCGCCGCGAGAACAAGTCGTTCCTCGAAGTGGTCGCCGACGTGCTCGGTCTGAAGGCCCTGCGCGTGGTGGAAACCGGCGGCAACAGCTTCGCTGCCGAGCGCGAGCAATGGGATGACGGCAACAACGTGGTGGCCCTGGAACCGGGCGTGGTCATTGGCTACGACCGCAACACCTACACCAACACCCTGCTGCGCAAGGCGGGCGTGGAGGTCATCACCATCAGCGCCGGCGAACTCGGCCGCGGTCGCGGCGGTGGCCACTGCATGACCTGCCCTATCGTCCGTGACCCTATCGATTACTAAACGCCCATCACCCCAGCAGGGCCTACCCGGCCCTGCTGGGCTCGATCACCGAATCCAAGGAGCATCCAAATGGCGTTCAACATCCACAACCGCAACCTGCTCAGCCTCGAACACCACTCCGAGCGCGAGTTGCGCTACCTGCTCGACCTGTCCCGCGACCTCAAGCGCGCCAAGTACACCGGTACCGAGCAGCAACACCTGAAGGGCAACAACATCGCCCTGATCTTCGAAAAAACCTCGACCCGCACCCGTTGCGCCTTCGAAGTGGCGGCCTATGACCAGGGCGCCAACGTCACCTACATCGATCCGAACTCCTCGCAGATCGGCCACAAGGAAAGCATGAAGGACACCGCCCGGGTGCTCGGGCGCATGTACGACGCCATCGAATACCGCGGCTTCAAGCAGGAGGTGGTGGAAGAGCTGGCGAAGTTCGCCGGGGTCCCGGTGTTCAACGGCCTGACCGACGAATACCACCCGACCCAGATGATCGCCGACGTGCTGACCATGCGCGAGCACGCCGACAAGCCGCTGCACGACATCAGCTACGCCTACCTGGGCGATGCGCGCAACAACATGGGCAACTCGCTGCTGCTGATCGGCGCCAAGCTCGGCATGGACGTGCGCATCGCCGCACCGAAGGCCCTGTGGCCCCATGACGATCTGGTAGCGCGCTGCAAGAAATACGCGGAAGACAGTGGTGCGCGCATCACCCTGACCGAGGACCCGAAAGCCGCGGTCAAGGGCGTGGACTTCGTGCACACCGACGTCTGGGTGTCCATGGGCGAACCGGTAGAAGCCTGGGGCGAGCGCATCCAGCAACTGCTGCCGTACCAGGTCAATGCCGAGCTGATGAAGGCCACAGGTAACCCTCGCTCGAAGTTCATGCACTGCCTGCCGGCGTTCCACAACTCGGAAACCAAGGTCGGCAAGCAGATCGCCGAGCAGTATCCGCACCTGGCCAATGGCATCGAAGTGACGGATGACGTCTTCGAGTCGCCGGCCTGCATCGCCTTCGAGCAGGCGGAAAACCGCATGCACACGATCAAGGCGATCCTGGTTTCGACCCTGGCTGATCTGTAACCCCAATCGCTGGCAAGCCAGCTCCCACAGGTCCGGTGTACGCCGTCCCCTGTGGGAGCTGGCTTGCCAGCGATGGCGGCCTCCCGTTCAACGAGATTCGAAGGACATTCCCCATGCGTATCGTTGTAGCACTAGGCGGTAACGCGCTGCTGCGCCGTGGCGAGCCCATGACCGCTGACAATCAGCGCGCCAATATCCGCATCGCCACCGAGCAGATCGCCAAGATCCATCCCGGCAACCAGCTGGTCATCGCCCACGGCAATGGCCCGCAGGTCGGCCTGCTGTCGCTGCAGGCGGCGGCCTATACCTCGGTCACCCCCTACCCGCTGGACGTGCTCGGTGCCGAGACCGAAGGCATGATCGGCTACATGATCGAACAGGAACTGGGCAACCTGCTGGACTTCGAGGTGCCCTTCGCCACCCTGCTCACCCAGGTCGAAGTCGACGCCAAGGACCCGGCCTTCCAGAACCCGACCAAGCCCATCGGCCCGGTCTACTCCAAGGAAGACGCCGAGCGCCTGGCGAAGGAGAAAGGCTGGGCCATCGCCCCCGACGGCGACAAATACCGCCGCGTGGTCGCCAGCCCGAAACCCAAGCGCATCTTCGAGATCCGTCCGATCAAATGGCTGCTGGAAAAGAGCAGTATCGTGATCTGTGCCGGTGGTGGCGGCATTCCAACGATGTATGGTGCCGACGGCAAGCTGCAGGGCATCGAGGCCGTGATCGACAAGGACCTGTGCTCGGCACTCCTGGCCGAACAGCTGGAGGCCGACCTGCTGGTGATCGCCACCGACGTCAACGCGGCCTATGTCGACTTCAACAAGCCGACCCAGAAAGCCATCGCCCAGGCCCATCCGGATGAACTGGAGCGCCTGGGCTTTGCCGCCGGCTCCATGGGGCCGAAGGTGCAAGCAGCTTGCGATTTCGCCCGTCACACAGGCAAAGTCGCGGTGATCGGCTCGCTGAGCGATATCGAGGATATCGTCAAAGGCACCGCCGGTACCCGGGTCAGCACGGCATCCCCAGGCCTCAGCTATCGTTGAAACGCCTCGGCGGGCCTGCTGGCAGGCCCGCCTGTTTCAACCGTACAAGGAGACCACATGGCACAGTTCACCCCAGGCCATCTGCATATCGAGCGCCATGCGCTGAACAAGGACGACCACAGCTACAACTACTGCGTCGATTACGACGTGGCCCAGGATCCCAGGGAAGGAAAAGGCATCGAGTTCCGCCTGCACGGGACCATCCAGGAAAAACCGGTGGACGAGAAGTTCTTTCTCGCCAAGGACCAGGCCTTCGACTTCGCCCGCTCCATCGACCGCATCACCCAGGCCCATGGCATGCCGGTCAAGGCCTTGGCCACCTCGGCGCACCGGATGCACTTCGACGAGATGTTCGAAGACATCCGCAGCAAGCTGAATGTGAAGTCCGGCGACCCGATCGATCCGGCCCACCTGGAATAACCCCCCAGGCCCTCACTGCTGGCAAGCCATTCGACCACCACGCAGCCGCAAGGCATACTTGCACGCTTCGCCAGCCGTGAACCCATCTCCCTCCCATGCGCATCCATGTCAGCTTCATCGACCGCGTCGGTATCACCCAGGAAGTGCTTGCCCTGCTGGGCGCGCGCAACCTCAACCTGGACGCCGTGGAGATGGTGCCGCCGAACGTCTATATCGATGCGCCGACGCTGAACCCCTTCGTCCTCGAGGAGCTCCACGACGCCCTGCTCAACGTGCATGGCGTGCAGACCGTGCGCGTGGTCGACATCCTTCCCGGGCAGCGTCGCCACCTGCAACTGGATGCCCTGCTCGCCGCCATGAGCGACCCGGTGCTGGCCCTCGACAGCGCCGGCAACGTGTTGCTGGCCAACCCGGCGCTGATCGCCCTGTGCGGCCAGGAGCCGGCGGGGCGCAGCATCGCCGAGCTGTTCGACGCGCCGGAACTGCTCGCCACCCTGATCGAACAGGGCTTCCACCTGCCGATGCGCGAAGTGGTGCTCAACGGCCAGACGTTGTTGCTCGACTCGACACCGATCACCGATGCCGGCGCGCTGGTCACCCTGTACCCGCCAAACCGCATCGGCGAGCGCCTGTCGGCCCTGCACCACGACCACGCCGAAGGCTTCGACGCCCTGCTAGGCGAGTCCCCGGCGATCCGCACCCTGAAAAGCCGCGCCCTGCGCGTCGCGGCCCTCGATGCGCCGCTGCTGATCCACGGTGAGACCGGCACCGGCAAGGAACTGGTGGCCCGCGCCTGCCATGCCATCAGCAGCCGGCATGCTG
The DNA here is from genome assembly GCF_057197725.1 of Pseudomonas sp. P2S-1. Taxonomy (NCBI): domain Bacteria; kingdom Pseudomonadati; phylum Pseudomonadota; class Gammaproteobacteria; order Pseudomonadales; family Pseudomonadaceae; genus Pseudomonas; species Pseudomonas sp. P2S-1. The sequence continues at coordinate 5,742,372 of NZ_CM170068.1, read as the reverse complement.
CGCCCTTCCTCGCCCTCAACTGCGCGGCGCTGCCGGAAAACCTGGCCGAGAGCGAACTGTTCGGCTACGCCCCTGGCGCCTTTACCGGCGCGCAGCGCGGCGGCAAGCCGGGGCTGATGGAGCTGGCCAACCAGGGCACGGTGTTTCTCGACGAGATCGGTGAGATGTCGCCGTACCTGCAGGCCAAGCTGCTGCGCTTTCTCAATGACGGCAGCTTCCGCCGGGTCGGCGGCGACCGCGAGGTCAAGGTCAATGTGCGGATCCTCAGCGCCACCCACCGCGACCTGGAAAAGATGGTCGCCGAAGGCAGCTTCCGCGAAGACCTGTTCTACCGCCTCAACGTCCTCAACCTGGAAGTGCCGCCGCTGCGCGAACGCGGCCAGGACATCCTCCTGCTGGCGCGCTATTTCATGCAGCAGGCCTGCACCCAGATCCAGCGCCCGCTGTGCCGCCTGGCCCCGGATACCTTCCCCGCCCTGCTCGGCAACCGCTGGCCGGGCAATGTGCGGCAGTTACAGAACGTGATCTTCCGCGCCGCCGCCATCAGCGAAAGCAGCCTGGTGGATATCGGCGACCTGGATATCGCCGGCACCTCGGTGGCCCGTGGGCACGACGGCGAAGTCGCCAGCCTGGAACAGGCGGTCGAGGACTTCGAAAAGAACCTGCTGGAAAAGCTCTACGCCGACTACCCCTCGACTCGCCAATTGGCCAGCCGCCTGCAGACTTCCCATACGGCGATCGCCCATCGCCTGCGCAAGTACGGAATTTCAGCGAAAAACTGAGCAAGCGTAGCGAAATCACTACAGCGTAGTGATTTCGCTACAACCTCTTGTAACAACGCTGTAGCAAGGTGTTGATCCCTCAAAGCTTTTTTCGCCCTCCCCGCACGTAGCGATTTCGTTACACCATTTTCTGAAAACGGTCAGGAAATATCCGTGAAACTCCCGATTTACGGGGCTTTCGCGGATATGGCCGCAAACTTGCTATGGAGATTCCAGCCCCGGCCTGCCGTGTTCATCCGGCGGGCCACTACCGCATCCGGCCGCGACGACGGCCTTCGAGGAGTTTCCATGAGCGAGTTGCGTTTTACCGAAGATCACGAGTGGCTGCGTGCCGAAGCCGACGGCAGTGTGACCGTGGGCATCACCGCCTTCGCGCAGAACGCCCTGGGCGACGTGGTCTATGTGCAACTGCCGGAGCTGCAGGCGTACGCCAAGGGCGCCGAAGCCTCCACCGTGGAATCGGTGAAAGCCGCCAGCGGCGTGTACATGCCGCTGGACGGTGAAGTGGTCGAGGTCAATCCGCAACTGGAAGACAGCCCGGAACTGGTCAACGAAGACCCGCTGGGCGAAGGCTGGTTCTTCCGCTTCGTTCCGGCCGACGCCGGCGCCGTCGCGCAACTGCTCGACCAGGACGCCTACGACCGCCTGATCAAAGCCAACGCCGACGCCTGAGGAACCTGCCATGACCATCAATCTCGGCACCGCCAACGAATTCATCGCCCGCCATATCGGCCCGCGCCAGGCCGATGAGCAGGCCATGCTCGCCACCCTCGGCTTCGACTCGCTGGACGCCATGAGCGCCGCGGTCATCCCCGACAGCATCAAGGGCACCAGCGTGCTGGACATGGGCCAGGGCCAGAGCGAGGCCGATGCCCTCGCCACGCTGAAAGCCATCGCCGGCAAGAACCAGCTGCTGAAAAGCGTTATCGGCCAGGGCTACTACAACTGCCACACCCCGGCGCCAATCCTGCGCAACCTCCTGGAAAACCCGGCCTGGTACACCGCCTATACCCCGTACCAGCCGGAGATTTCCCAGGGTCGCCTGGAAGCCCTGCTGAACTTCCAGACCCTGGTCAGCGACCTCACCGGCCTGCCGATCGCCAACGCCTCGCTGCTCGACGAAGCCACCGCCGTCGCCGAAGCCATGACCTTCTGCAAGCGCCTGAGCAAGAACAAGGGCAGCCACGCCTTCTTCGCCTCCGTGCATTGCCACCCGCAAACCCTCGACGTGCTGCGTACCCGTGCCGAGCCGCTGGGCATCGACGTGGTGGTCGGCGACGAGCGCGAACTGAGCGATGTCAGCCGCTTCTTCGGCGCCGTACTGCAATACCCGGCGAGCCATGGTGAAGTCTTCGACTACCGCGAGCTGGTCGAGCGCTTCCATGCTGCCAATGCCCTGGTCGCGGTCGCCGCCGACCTGCTGGCCCTGACCCTGCTGACCCCGCCGGGCGAATTCGGCGCCGACGTGGCCATCGGCAGCGCCCAGCGCTTCGGTGTCCCGCTGGGCTTCGGCGGCCCGCACGCGGCCTACTTCTCCACCCGCGATGCGTTCAAGCGTGATATGCCGGGCCGCCTGGTCGGCGTGTCCATCGACCGCTTCGGCAAGACCGCCCTGCGCCTGGCCATGCAGACCCGCGAGCAGCATATCCGCCGCGAGAAGGCCACCAGCAACATCTGCACCGCCCAGGTGCTGCTGGCCAATATCGCCAGCATGTACGCCGTCTACCACGGTCCGCAGGGCCTCAAGCAGATCGCTGCACGCACCCACCAACTGACCGCGATCCTCGCCGCCGGCCTCAACGGCCTGGGCGTGACCGTGGAAACCAGCGCCTTCTTCGACACCCTGACCCTGGCGACCGGCGCGGCCACTGCCGAGCTGCACGCACAAGCCCGCGCCGCCGGCTTCAACCTGCGCCAGATCGATGACCAGCGCGTGGGCCTGTCCCTCGACGAAACCAGCACCCAGGCCGATGTCGAAGCGCTGTGGGCACTGTTCGCCCAAGGCAAGACCGCCCCGGACTTCGCCGCCCTGGCCGCCAGCACCGCCGCGCAACTGCCGGTGGCCCTGCTGCGCCAGTCGGCGATCCTCGAGCACCCGGTGTTCAACCGCTACCACAGCGAAACCGAGCTGATGCGCTACCTGCGCCGCCTGGCCGACAAGGACCTGGCGCTGGATCGCACCATGATCCCGCTGGGCTCCTGCACCATGAAGCTCAACGCTGCCAGCGAGATGATCCCCGTGACCTGGGCCGAATTCGGCAGCCTGCACCCCTTCGCTCCGGCTGAACAAAGCCAGGGCTACCAGCAACTGACGTCCGAACTGGAAGCCATGCTCTGCGCCGCCACCGGCTACGACGCCGTGTCGCTGCAGCCGAACGCCGGCTCCCAGGGCGAGTACGCCGGCCTGCTGGCGATCCGCGCTTACCACCAGAGCCGTGGCGACGAGCGCCGCGATATCTGCCTGATTCCGTCCTCGGCCCACGGCACCAACCCGGCCACCGCCCATATGGCCGGCATGCGCGTGGTGGTGACCGCCTGTGACGCCCGCGGCAACGTGGACATCGACGACCTGCGGGCCAAGGCCATCGAGCACCGCGAGCACCTCGCCGCGCTGATGATCACCTACCCGTCGACCCACGGCGTGTTCGAGGAAGCCATCGGCGAGATCTGCGCGATCATCCATGACAACGGCGGCCAGGTGTACATCGACGGCGCCAACATGAATGCCATGGTCGGCCTCTGCGCCCCGGGCAAGTTCGGCGGCGACGTCTCGCACCTGAACCTGCACAAGACCTTCTGCATCCCTCACGGCGGTGGCGGCCCGGGCGTCGGCCCGATCGGCGTCAAGGCGCACCTGGCGCCATTCCTGCCGGGTCACGCGCACATGGAGAACAAGCAGGGCGCGGTCTGTGCGGCGCCGTTCGGCAGCGCCAGCATCCTGCCGATCACCTGGATGTACATCCGCATGATGGGTGGCGCCGGCCTCAAGCGTGCCTCGCAGATGGCGATCCTCAACGCCAACTACATCGCCCGTCGCCTGGAAGAGCACTATCCTGTGCTGTACACCGGCAGCAACGGCCTGGTTGCCCATGAATGCATCCTCGACCTGCGTCCGCTCAAGGACACCAGCGGCATCAGCGTCGACGACGTGGCCAAGCGCCTGATCGATTTCGGCTTCCATGCCCCGACCATGTCCTTCCCGGTCGCCGGCACCCTGATGATCGAACCGACCGAAAGCGAGTCCAAGGAAGAACTGGACCGCTTCTGCGAAGCGATGATCCGCATCCGCGAAGAGATTCGCGCGGTGGAGAACGGCAGCCTGGACAAGGACGACAACCCGCTGAAGAACGCCCCGCACACCGCGGCCGAACTGGCGGGCGAATGGCCGCATGCTTATAGCCGCGAGCAGGCGGTGTACCCGCTGCCATCGCTGGTTGAAGGCAAGTACTGGCCGCCGGTGGGTCGGGTCGACAACGTGTTCGGTGACCGCAACCTGGTGTGCGCTTGCCCGTCGATCGAGAGTTACCAGGAGGTTTGAGGTGTATTCGGGGACCGCTTTGCGGTCCTTCGCGGGCAAGCCACGCTCCTACAGAGGTACGCGGTGTTCTTGTAGGAGCGTGGCTTGCCCGCGAAGGGCCGCAAAGCGGCCCCAAAATCCCACACCCGGAGGAAGTCTGATGTCACTAAGCGTCTTCGACCTGTTCAAGATCGGCATCGGCCCCTCCAGCTCCCACACCGTCGGCCCGATGCGCGCGGCTGCGCGCTTCGCCGAGGGGCTGCGACGTGACGGCCTGCTGGCCGCCACCCACAGCGTCAAGGTCGAGCTGTACGGCTCGCTCGGCGCCACCGGCAAGGGCCACGGCAGCGACAAGGCCGTGCTCCTCGGGCTGGAAGGCGAGCACCCCGACAGCGTCGACACCAAGAGCATTCCCGCCCGTCTGCAGGCGATCCGCGACAGCGGCCGTCTCGACCTGCTCGGCGAGCACCCCATCGACTTCCAGGAAAAACAACACCTGGCGATGATCCGCAAACCCCTCGACTACCACCCCAACGGCATGATCTTCCGCGCCTTCGACAGCGCCGGCCTGCAACTGCGCAGCCGCGAGTACTACTCGGTGGGCGGCGGTTTCGTGGTCGACGAGGATGCCGCCGGGGCCAACCGTATCGTCGAGGACAAGACGCCCCTGGCCTATCCGTTCAAGACCGCCAAGGAACTGCTGGCCCACTGCAGCGCACAACACCTGTCGATCAGCCAGGTGATGCTGGCCAACGAAGCCGCCTGGCGCCCGGAAAGCGAAACCCGTGCCGGTCTGCTGAAGATCTGGCAGGTGATGCAGGACTGCGTCAGCGCTGGCTGTCGCAACGAAGGCATCCTGCCTGGAGGCCTGAAGGTCCGCCGCCGTGCCGCAGCGCTGTACCGCCAGCTCTGCGCCAGCCCGGAAGCCAGCCTGCGCGACGCCCTGTCGGTGCTCGACTGGGTCAACCTCTACGCCCTGGCGGTGAACGAAGAAAACGCCTTCGGCGGACGCGTCGTCACCGCCCCGACCAACGGCGCCGCCGGGATCGTCCCGGCCGTCCTGCACTACTACATGCGCTTTATCCCCGGCGCCAACGAAGACGGGGTGGTGCGCTTCCTGCTCACCGCTGCGGCCATCGGCATCCTCTACAAGGAAAACGCCTCCATCTCCGGTGCCGAAGTCGGCTGCCAGGGCGAGGTGGGCGTGGCCTGTTCGATGGCCGCCGGGGCCCTGTGCGAAGTCATGGGCGGCAGCGTGCAGCAAGTGGAGAACGCCGCGGAAATCGGCATGGAACACAACCTCGGCCTGACCTGCGACCCCATCGGCGGTCTGGTCCAGGTGCCCTGCATCGAGCGCAATGCCATGGGCTCGGTGAAGGCGATCAATGCGGTACGCATGGCCTTGCGCGGCGACGGGCAGCACTTCGTCTCCCTCGACAAGGTCATCCGCACCATGCGCCAGACCGGCGCAGATATGAAAAGCAAATACAAGGAGACCGCCCGCGGCGGTCTGGCCGTCAACATCATCGAATGCTGACATCCCTTTGCAACCCAGGAGTCCTACATGTCCACCGAAACACTGCTGAAAACCCCGCTGCATGCCCTGCACCTGGAACTGGGCGCGCGCATGGTGCCGTTCGCCGGCTACGACATGCCGGTGCAGTACCCGCTGGGGGTGATGAAGGAACACCTGCATACCCGTGAGCAGGCCGGCCTGTTCGATGTCTCGCACATGGGCCAGATCCGCCTGCGCGGCGCCGAAGCGGCCAAGGCCCTGGAAACCCTGGTGCCGGTGGACATCATCGACCTGCCGGTGGGCATGCAGCGCTACGCCATGTTCACCAACGAACAGGGCGGCATCCTCGATGACCTGATGGTCGCCAACCTGGGTGACGGCGAGTTGTTCCTGGTGGTCAACGCTGCCTGCAAGGAGCAGGACCTGGCCCATCTGCGCCAGCATATCGGCGGACAGTGCGAGATCGAGCCGCTGTTCGAGGAACGTGCCCTGCTCGCCCTGCAGGGCCCGGCGGCGGTGAGGGTGCTGGAGCGCCTGGCGCCGCAGGTGGCGAAGATGACCTTCATGCAGTTCGCGCCGGTGCAGTTGCTGGGCGAAGACTGCTATGTCAGCCGTTCCGGCTACACCGGCGAGGACGGCTACGAGATTTCCGTGCCGGCACACAAGGCCGAAGCCCTGGCCCGGCGCCTGCTGGAAGAACCGGAAGTGGCCGCCATCGGCCTGGGTGCCCGCGACTCGCTGCGCCTGGAAGCCGGCCTGTGCCTGTATGGCCATGACATGAACACCGAAACCACCCCGGTCGAGGCCAGCCTGCTCTGGGCCGTGTCCAAGCCACGGCGTGCCGATGGTGCCCGAGCCGGTGGATTCCCGGGTGCGGCGCAGGTCTTCGCCCAGCAGCAGTCCGGCGTCGCCCGCAAGCGCGTCGGCCTGCTGCCGCAGGAACGCACCCCGGTGCGTGAAGGCGCGGAGATCGTCGACGAGGCCGGCACCGTAATCGGCCAGGTGTGCAGCGGCGGCTTCGGTCCGACCCTGGGCGCACCGGTTGCCATGGGCTATCTGGATAGCGCTCACGCAGCACTGGACACCCCGGTCTGGGCCATAGTGCGCGGCAAGCGGGTGGCGATGAAGGTCGCCCGGATGCCGTTCGTGGCTCAGCGCTACTACCGAGGCTAAGCCGAGGACAACAGGTGTCATGATGCGTTCGGGATATTCGATTTCGAACGCACCGGCAAACTTTCGAACATGACGCGCTGCAACGCCCGAAAAAAGGGTGTTAAGGAACTGCCGATAACCGCCTAAAAAGCCTAAAACCTGCGGTCTCCAGGGCTTGTTTTTCCCTCGGAAGTTAGCGTAGAGTCATTGCACTGTGTTTGCATGGGTCGCGTGGTTAGTGACCTGGAACAGTAGGCTGAGATTCGCTACAACCGTTCGACGTCTCTTACTTTCCTGCAACCCAGCCCAGTGCTCTTTCATTACAAACCGATGAAAGAAACTGTAATCACAATTCAGAGTTTCAAAGGGAATAAGACATGTCTCAACGTCAGAGCGGTACCGTCAAGTGGTTTAACGACGAGAAAGGTTTCGGTTTCATCACTCCTGAGAGCGGTCCGGATCTGTTCGTACACTTCCGCGCCATTCAGGGCAACGGCTTCAAAAGCCTGAAAGAAGGCCAGAAAGTGACCTTCATCGCTGTGCAAGGCCAGAAAGGCATGCAAGCTGATGAGGTTATCGCTGAAGCCTAAGTCTTCGCGATACGAAAAAAGCCCCTGTTGATCACAGGGGCTTTTTTTTGCGCGCAATTCCGTAGAATGCAGGCTTTTGCGCCAGGAGCTTCATTCGCATGTCCAAACCACTGCTCCAGCCACAGGGCGACTTCCCGATTGCCGGACTGGGCCGCCGTTTCGCGGCGATGTTCTATGACTTCCTGCTGTGCACCGCATTGCTGATGGTCACCACGCTGGTCTACAAGATGGTCCAGATGGCGATCTTCGGTGAAACGCAGATGCGCGCCATGACCGAAGCCGGCGCCCTGGATGGCGATCCCTTGCTCTCGACCATCCTGCTGTTCGCCCTGTTCGGCTTCTTCGCCAAGTTCTGGACCCATGGTGGCCAGACCCTGGGCATGCAGGTCTGGGGCATCCGCGTGCAGAACCCCGACGGCACTGCGATCAGCCTGTGGCAGGCGCTGCTGCGCTTCATCGTCTCGATCGCCTCGTGGCTGTGCGTGGGGCTGGGCTTCTTCTGGGTGCTGTTCGACAAGCAGAAGCGCAGTTGGCATGACATGTATTCGGAAACACAGCTGGTGCGGATTCCCAAGCGCAAGAAGTGATGTTGTTCTCACTGGCCTCATCGCTGGCAAGCCAGCTCCCACAATGTCCGCGGCGCTAAAAAACCCTGTGGGAGCTGGCTTGCCAGCGATGAGGCCCGCACAGACAACAGAAATGAAAAAGCCGACCTCAAAGGGTCGGCTTTTTCACCTCTACAGGAAACGGTTCAACCCGCCCTGCGCAACAACCACACCCCCGCCAGCGCACAGATCGCCGCTGGCAACAGCACCGCCAGCAACGGCGGGAAGCCGAACACCTGGCTGGACGGCCCAAGCAGGTCCTGGGCAATGCGGAACACGAAGCCCACCAGCACGCCGGTGAACACCCGCTGGCCGAGGGTCACCGAGCGCAGCGGGCCGAAGATGAAGGAAATCGCCATCAGCACCAGCGCCGCTGTCACCAGCGGCTGCAGGACCTTGGTCCAGAACGCCAGCCAGTAGCGGTCGTTGTTCAGGCCCTGGTCGGACAGGTAGTGGATGTAGTCCCACAGCCCGGTGATCGACAGCGATTCCGGCGCCATGACCACGGTATTCAGCAGTTGCGGGGTCAGTGCCACGTCCCAGCGCTCTTCCGGGGTTTTCACGACTTCGGTGTGATCGCCACGGAACAGCGTGGTGGTGACGTCGGTGAGCAACCAGTGATCCTGCTGGTACTGCGCGCGACGGGCGAAGCTGGACGACTGCATGTGCCGCTCGGCATCGAAGCGGTAGCGGGTGACACCGAGCATCAGGCCATTGGGCTGCACGGTGTTGATGTGCACGAACTCTTCGCCCTCGCGATGCCACAGGCCACGCTTGGAGGTCTGTGCCTCGCCACCGCCCTGGGCCAGGGACCGATCGGCCTGGGCCTTGTTCTCGGTGACCGGGGCCACGTACTCGCCGATCAGCACGCCCGCGAGCATGAGGACCAGCATCGGCTTCATCACCGCCCAGACGATCCGGCCAATGGACACGCCGGCGGCACGCATGATGGTCAGCTCGCTGTTGCTGGCCAGGCTGCCCAGACCGATCAGGCAACCGATCAGACCGGCCATCGGCAGCATGTCGTAGAGCCGGCGCGGCGCGGTGAGCAGCACGAACTGGCTGGCATCCCACAAGGTGTAGGTGTCGCTGATATCGCCCATTTCGTCGATGAAGGCGAACAACGAGGCGAGGCCGAGGATGATCCCGAGCACGGCGAGGATCGCCAGGAACACGCTGCTGCCGATGTAACCGTCGAGCTTACGCATGCGGCACCTCCGCAGCGCGCGCGCGCATCTTCAGGCGCAGCGGCTCCCAGTACATCAGGCCGAGGCCGATCAGCAGGAACAGCAGGTGCACCGGCCACAACCCCACGGAAAGCGGGATCTTGCCCTTTTCCAGGGCGCCACGGGCGGCAATCAGGATCGTCAGGTAGGCCATATACAGAAGAATCGCCGGCAGCAGCTTGAGGAAGCGGCCCTGGCGCGGGTTGACCCGCGACAGCGGCACCGCCATCAGGGTCACGATGAACACCAGCAGCGGCAGCGACAGGCGCCACTCCAGCTCGGCCCGCTCGCGCGGGGCATCGCTCTTGAACAGCTCGGAGGTCGGGATGGCCTCGCGCTCGGTGATGTCCTGGCTGACTTCCGGCTTGGGCAGCAGCACGCCGTAGGTGTCGTACTTGATCGCCCGGTAGTCGGCCTGGCCCGGGTTGCCGTCGTAGCGGTAGCCGTTTTCCAGGATCAGGTAGCGGTTACCGTCGGCCTGGACCTCCTGGCGGCCTTTCTCGGCGACCAGCACGCTGATCCCGCGATCCTTGCTCTTGTCGCCGGAGAAGCGCTTCTCGGAAATGAACACCCCGGCCAGGTCGGAACGGTCATCGGACAACTGCTCGGTGTAGGTGACCCGGGTGCCATCGCGCAGGGTCTGGAAACGACCCGGAACCAGGGTATCGAACTCGGTCATGGCGTCCTGCTGGTTGATGATCTGCGCCACCTGCGCCACGCCCTGGGGCGCCAGGCTCAGGCTCAGCCAGGCAACGATCAGCGCCACCAGTGCCGCCGGGGCCATGGTCATGCGCAGCAGGCGTTGCTGGCTCATGCCGGTCGCGGAAAGCACGGTCATCTCGCTTTCCAGGTACAGGCGCCCGTAGGCCAGCAGGATCCCGAGGAACAGGCCCAGCGGCAGGATCAGCTGCAGGAAGCCCGGCAGGCGATAGCCCATGATAAGGAACAGCACGCCCGGATCGAGCATGCCCTGCGCGGCCTGGGCCAGGTATTTGATGAAGCGCCCGCTCATGATGATGACCAGCAGCACGGCGCTGACGGCACTCAAGGTCACCAGGACCTCGCGGGACAGATAACGGAAGACGATCAAACCAGCCACTCCTGGGTTGTCAGGCTCGGACAGCCAAACAAGGAAAACGTTGCAACCAACAAGATAGTTGCCGGTGCGTCAATGCACCCGGACTTCGAAGTGCGCGCATTATCCTGTGATTGACCCTGCCTGTCACTTGGCACCGCGCAATGCTTGAAAACGGGGTTGTCATCGGCGCCGCACCGGGCTCACACTGGCGGCTTTCCGTCTGGCCCGCCACTGGCGGCCAGGTCGCATCCAGCGCTCGCCACGATACTTCCACGGCAAGCCGCGCACTGACAGTTCATTCGGGGACCCTGACATGGAATTGGTTGTAAAAAGCGTAGCCGCAGCATCCTTGAAAACCGCCACCCTGGTCCTGCCCGTCGGCGAAGGCCGCAAGCTGGGCGCCAGCGCCAAGGCCGTCGATGACGCCAGCAAGGGCGCCCTGAGCGCGGTGCTCAAGCGCGGCGACATCGCCGGCAAGGTCGGCCAGACCCTGCTGCTGCAAGGCATCGCCGGGCTCAAGGCCGAGCGCGTGCTGCTGGTCGGCACCGGCAAGGACGAGGGCCTGGGTGATCGCAGCTGGCGCAAGGTCGCCAACGCCATCCTCGGCGTGCTCAAGGGCCTGAACGGTGCCGACGCGGTGCTGGCCCTGGAAGACATCGCCGTCAGCGGCCGCGATGCGCACTACGGCAAGGCCCGCCTGCTGGCGGAAACCCTGCTCGACGGCGAATACGTCTTCGACCGTTTCAAGAGCCAGAAGGCCGAACCCCGTGCCCTGAAGAAAATCACCCTGCTCGCCGACAAGGCCGGCCTGGCCGATACCGAGCGCGCGGTCAAGCACGCCGTGGCCATCACCAACGGCATGCGTTTCACCCGTGACCTGGGCAACCTGCCGCCGAACCTGTGCCACCCGACCTTCCTCGCCGAAGAAGCGAAGACCCTCGGCAAGGCCTTCAAGGGCCTCAAGGTCGAAGTCCTCGACGACAAGAAGATCAAGGACCTCGGCATGGGCGCCTTCTACGCCGTCGGCCAGGGCAGCGACCAGCCGCCACGCCTGATCGTGATGAACTACCAGGGCGGCAAGAAGAGCGACAAGCCGTTCGTGCTGGTGGGCAAGGGCATCACCTTCGACACAGGCGGCATCAGCCTGAAGCCGGGCGCCGGCATGGACGAGATGAAGTACGACATGTGCGGCGCCGCCAGCGTGTTCGGCACCCTGCGCGCCGTGCTCGAACTGCAGTTGCCGATCAACCTGGTGTGCCTGCTGGCCTGCGCCGAGAACATGCCGAGCGGCGGCGCCACCCGTCCGGGCGACATCGTCACCACCATGAGCGGGCAGACCGTGGAGATCCTCAACACCGACGCCGAAGGCCGCCTGGTGCTGTGCGACACCCTGACCTACGCCGAGCGCTTCAAGCCGCAGGCAGTGATCGACATCGCCACTCTGACCGGCGCCTGCATCGTTGCCCTGGGCAGCCACACCTCGGGCCTGATGGGCAACAACGACGAACTGGTCGAGCAACTGCTCAGCGCCGGCAAGCGTGCTGACGACCGCGCCTGGCAACTGCCGCTGTTCGACGAGTATCAGGAGCAACTGGACAGCCCGTTCGCCGACATCGCCAACATCGGCGGACCGAAGGCCGGCACCATCACCGCCGGCTGCTTCCTCTCGCGCTTCGCCAAGGCCTACCACTGGGCGCACCTGGACATCGCCGGCACCGCCTGGATCAGCGGCGGCAAGGACAAGGGCGCCACTGGCCGTCCGGTCCCGCTGCTGACCCAGTACCTGCTCGACCGCGCCAGCGCCTGACCCGGATGCCGACCGGTCCGCTGACCGGTCGGCGACTGCCTCATGAGCAAAGTCGACTTCTATATCCTGCCCAGTCCCTCACCCGCCGTGCGCCTGGATTTCGCCTGCAAGCTCTGCGAAAAGGCCTGGCGCCTGGGGCATCGGGTCTACCTCCATTGCAGCGACACCGCCCAGCGCGACGAGCTGGATGCACGCCTCTGGGCGTTCAAGGGCGAGGCCTTCGTGCCCCACAGCCATGCCGAGGAAGATGCGACGGCTGCGGTGGCGCTGGGCATCGGCGACGATGCCGGCGAGCACCAGGACCTGCTGGTCAATCTCGACCTGAAAGTCCCGCCGTTCGCCGGCCGCTTCGCCCGTATCGCCGAGATCGTGGTGGAGGATCCGGCGATCCGCCAGGCCACCCGAGAGAGTTTCCGCTTCTACCGCGAACAGGGCTATGCTCTGCAAGATCACCGCTTACAGCGATTCTGACGACGATGGACAAACGCCCGCCCCTGCCTCAATCCGCCCACCTGCTGGACGACCTGGAATCGATTCGCCAGTTGCTCGGCGATGAAACCCTGCAACCGCCGTTGCTGACCGACACCGTGGAAGAACAGATCCCGTTGCTGCTGGAGCCGGCCGAGGAGTTGGCCAAGCCAGCGCCCGCTGCTGCGCCGGCGGAGGAAGTCGATCCGCAGACCCGCCGCCAGGACACCTTGCTGCACCTGGATGCCGAACTGCGTGCTGCCGCACAGTTGATCATGCAGGACGTGATCGACGATTTCGCCCCGCATATCGAGAACGAGATCAAGCGCCGCCTGGATGCGCGCCTCGAGCGCCTGCTCAACCAGTCTTCCTGACTTACGCCAATCCCACAGTTGACTCATAACCCTGTGGGAGCTGGCTTGCCAGCGATTTGGCCAGACCTGGCAACATCATTGCCCTTGCCGGCCTCATCGCTGGCAAGCCAGCTCCCACAGGGATCAGCGTCGCTCAGCCCTTCCCCTTCCTGCTTATCGCCTCAACCCCCCGCCTCCGTTATACTTCCCGGCTTTCCCGAATAAATGCCATAGGGTCCCCCCGCGCAATGGATAAGACCTACCAGCCGCACGCCATCGAAACCTCCTGGTACAACACCTGGGAGTCCGAGAATTACTTCGCCCCGCAAGGCGCGGGTGAGTCGTACACCATCATGATCCCGCCGCCGAACGTGACCGGCAGCCTGCACATGGGCCACGGCTTCAACAACGCGATCATGGACGCCCTGATCCGTTTCCGCCGCATGCAGGGGCGCAACACCCTGTGGCAGCCGGGCACCGACCACGCCGGTATCGCCACCCAGATGCTGGTAGAGCGCCAGCTCGAAGCCAAGGGCCAGAACCGTCACGACCTGGGCCGCGAGAAGTTCCTGGAAAAGGTCTGGGAGTGGAAGGATCAGTCCGGTGGCAACATCAGCCGCCAGATCCGCCGCCTGGGCTCCTCCGTGGACTGGAGCCGCGAGCGCTTCACCATGGACGACGGCCTGTCCGAAGCGGTCAAGGAAGCCTTCGTGCGCCTGCATGAAGACGGCCTGATCTACCGCGGCAAGCGCCTGGTCAACTGGGACACCAAGCTGCACACGGCGATCTCCGACCTCGAAGTGGAAAACCACGACGAGAAGGGTCACCTGTGGAACCTGCGCTACCCGCTGGCCGACGGCGCGAAAACCGCTGAAGGCAACGATTACCTCGTAGTCGCCACCACCCGTCCGGAAACCATGCTCGGCGACGCCGCCGTGGCCGTTAACCCGAACGACGAGCGCTACCAGGCGCTGATCGGCAAGTTCGTCGAGCTGCCGCTGATCGGCCGCCGCATCCCGATCATCGCCGACGACTACTGCGACCCTGAATTCGGCACCGGCTGCGTGAAGATCACCCCGGCCCACGATTTCAACGACTACGAAGTCGGCAAGCGCCACAACCTGCCGCTGCTGAACATCTTCGACAAGAACGCCGCCGTCCTCGCGACCGCGCAGGTGTTCAACCTCGACGGCAGCCTCAACGAAGCCATCGATGGCAGCCTGCCAGCCCAGTACGCCGGCCTCGACCGCTTCGTCGCGCGCAAGCAGATCGTTGCCGACTTCGAAGCCCTGGGCCTGCTGGTCAGCGTCGACGACCACGCCCTGAAAGTGCCGAAAGGCGACCGCTCCGGCACCGTCATCGAGCCTTGGCTGACCGACCAGTGGTACGTCTCCACCAAGCCGCTGGCCGAGCCTGCGATCGCTGCCGTGGAAGATGGCCGCATCCAGTTCGTGCCGAAGCAGTACGAGAACATGTACTTCTCCTGGATGCGCGATATCCAGGACTGGTGCATCAGCCGCCAGCTGTGGTGGGGTCACCGCATCCCGGCCTGGTACGACGCTTCCGGCAAGGTCTACGTCGGCCGCAGCGAAGAAGAAGTCCGGGCGAAGAACAACCTCGGCGCCGACGTGGTCCTGAACCAGGACAACGACGTCCTCGACACCTGGTTCAGCTCCGGCCTGTGGACCTTCTCCACCCTTGGCTGGCCGCAGCAGACCGAATTCCTCAAGACCTTCCACTCCACCGACGTGCTGGTCACCGGCTTCGACATCATCTTCTTCTGGGTCGCCCGGATGATCATGCTGACCATGCACCTGGTGAAGAACGAGGACGGCACCCCGCAGGTACCGTTCAAGACCGTCTACGTCCACGGCCTGGTCCGCGATGGCCAGGGCCAGAAGATGTCCAAGTCCAAGGGCAACGTCCTTGACCCGCTGGATATCGTCGACGGCATCACCCTCGATGCCCTGCTGGAAAAACGCACCAGCGGCATGATGCAGCCCAAGCTGGCCGAGAAGATCGCTAAGCAGACCAAGGCCGAATTCCCCGAAGGTATCGCCAGCTACGGCACCGACGCCCTGCGTTTCACCTTCTGCTCGCTGGCATCCACCGGTCGCGACATCAAGTTCGACATGGGCCGCGTCGAGGGCTACCGCAACTTCTGCAACAAGATCTGGAACGCCGCCCGCTATGTGCTGGACAAGGGCGAGGACTGCGGCCAGAACGGCGAGGCCTACGAGCTGTCCCTGGCCGACCGCTGGATCATCTCGCAACTGCAGCGTACCGAAGCCGAAGTGACCCGCCAGCTGGAGCAGTTCCGCTTCGACCTGGCCGCCCAGGCGCTGTACGAGTTCATCTGGAACCAGTACTGCGACTGGTACCTGGAGCTGTCCAAGCCGGTACTGTGGGACGAGAACGCCCCGGTCGAGCGCGCCCGCGGCACCCGTCGCACCCTGGTGCGCGTGCTGGAAGTGGCCCTGCGCCTGGCGCATCCGTTCATGCCGTTCATCACCGAGGAAATCTGGCAGCGCCTGGCGCCGCTGGCCGGTATCGACGGCAAGACCATCATGCTGCAGCCATGGCCTGAAGCGAACGAGAGCCGCATCGATGCCGCTGCCGAAAGCGACATCGAGTGGGTCAAGGAGCTGATGCTCGGCGTGCGCAACATCCGTGGCGAGATGAACATCGGCCCGGGCAAGCCGCTGCAACTGTTCCTGAAGAACGCCAGTGCCGACGACCAGCGTCGCCTCGTCGAGAACGAAGCGCTGCTGAAGAAGCTGGCCAAGATCGAGTCGTTCACCGTGCTCGGCGAGCAGGACGAAGCACCGCTGAGCGCTACCGCGCTGGTCGGTGACCTGCAAGTGCTGGTACCGATGGCCGGCCTGATCGACAAGGATGCGGAACTGGCGCGCCTGAACAAGGAAATCCAGCGTCTGCAAGGCGAAGTCCAGCGTGTAGGCGGCAAGCTGTCCAACGCCGCCTTCGTCGACAAGGCACCGCCTGCGGTGATCGACAAGGAGCGCGCCAAGCTGGCCGAAGCCGAGCAGGCATTGGCCAACTTCACCGAGCAGCACGCGCGGATCGCGGCCCTTTAAATAAGGCGACAGCGACGCGGACCCTGTGGGAGCTGGCTTGCCAGCGATGGCGTCAGTGAATTCACTACCGCAATCGCTGGCAAGCCAGCTCCCACAGGTCTGCGGCAAGCCAACAAATCATGCGGTAATCCTTGAGAGCGGGCCTGGCCCGCTTTTGTATTCATGACCATGAACAAACCCACCCTGCACCCCCGTAACCGCCATCAAGGCCGCTACGACTTCCCCCAGCTGATCAAGAGCAGCCCGGAACTGGCGCGCTTCACCATCACCAATCCGTACGGCAAGCCGAGCATCGACTTCGCCGACCCGGAGGCGGTGCGGGTGTTCAACCGGGCGCTGCTCAAGGCCCAGTACGGCATCCAGTTCTGGGATATTCCTGCCGATTACCTGTGTCCGCCGATTCCGGGCCGTGCCGACTACCTGCACGCCCTGGCCGATCTGCTGGCCGAGGAGAACGCCGGGGAGATCCCTCGTGGTGCGCAGGTCCAGGCGCTGGACATCGGCGTCGGCGCCAACTGCATCTACCCGCTGTTGGGCAATGCCGATTACCGCTGGCGTTTCAGCGGCTCGGATATCGACCCGGTAGCGCTGGCCTCGGCCAGCGCCATCGTCCAGGCCAACCGCCTCGACAAGTTCATCAGCCTGCGCCAGCAGGGCAATCGCAAGCACATCCTCAGCGGCCTGCTGGCCGCCGAGGAACGTTTCGACCTGACCCTGTGCAACCCGCCCTTCCACGCCTCCCGCGAGGAAGCCACCCGCGGCAGCCAGCGTAAATGGCGAGCCCTGGGCAAGGCCGATCCCAAGCGCAAGCTGCCGGTGCTGAACTTTGGCGGGCAAAACAATGAGCTGTGGTGCGAGGGCGGCGAGATTCGTTTCGTCACCCAACTGGTGCAGGAGAGCAAGGCCCTGGGCCAGCAGGTGCTGTGGTTCAGCAGCCTGGTGTCGAAGGCTTCGAACCTGCCTGGCATCGAAGCGGCGCTGAAGAAGGCCGGCGCCGTGGAACAGCGGGTGATGGAAATGGGCCAGGGACAGAAACAGAGCCGCCTGGTAGCCTGGACCTTCCAGGACGCCAATGCTCGGCAGTTGTGGCGCCAGCAACGCTGGACTCCCAGCCACAAGCCTTAAGCGGCAAGCCGCAAGTAAAAAGCGCACCGCATCGCTTTGACTTATGACTTGCAGCTTGAAACTTGAAGCTCAAAAAAAAGAAAAACCGCATCAGGCTCGCGCCGGATGCGGTTTTTTATTGCTGCTTACAATTACTTGTTAACAGCGTCGGTCAGCACTTTGGCTGGCACGAACTTGACGACTTTCTTGGCAGCGATTTCGATGGCAGCGCCAGTCGAAGGGTTGCGGCCGGTACGGGCAGGACGCTCGGTGATTTTCAGCTTGCCAATGCCTGGCAGGGTGATTTCGCTGCCGTTTTCCAGTTGATCAGCAACGATCTGGCCCAGTTGCTCCAGTGCGTTACGCGCGGTGGTTTTTGGCGCGTCGATAGCTTCAGCGATATCGGCGATCAGTTGGTCTTTGGTCAATGCCATGGTGGTGTTCCTTCCCTAATCAAATTCAGTGAGTTTGCAGAGTGCCGCGTCAGCCATCGGGTCCGGCTCCGTCGTGCGGGCGGCCGGGGTACTTCCATTTGCCAATCGCGTATGTAGATACATAAAAATGCGATTGGTTCGACGTGACGCCAGCGGTCTGCCAGCTATGCGCCTTAAGGGGGGCGCAAGACCGGGCAAAACTACCACAGGAATAGATAAATATCCGCTTCGCCCAGGGCAAAAGTGCTGGTTTTTCGGGGGTTTACACAAAATATCGCAAAAAACAGAACGAAAAACGAACCTGGCTCGCCAAGGTCGGCCGCAGAACAGCGCCCGGCCCTGCAGCTGGGTTACACTTGGCAACTTTGCCCGGCCCCGCGCCGCGCCCTCACCGAGCCGAGAATTCCATGCCGATCCGTCATTGCATCGTCCACCTGATCGACAAGAAACCCGATGGCAGCCCTGCGGTGCTGCATGCGCGCGATTCCGAACTGGCCGAGTCGACGGCTATCGAGAACCTCCTCGCCGACCTGAACGACAGCTACAACGCCAAGCAGGGCAAAGCCTGGGGCCTGTTCCACGCCGAGTCCGGCGCCCATCCGTTCAGCGGCTGGCTGAAGGAATACCTGGACAGCGAAAAGACCTTCACCGAATTCAGCCGCATCGCGGTGGAACATCTGCAGAAGCTGATGGAAGAGTCGAACCTGTCGGTCGGCGGCCACGTGCTGTTCGCCCACTACCAGCAAGGCATGACCGACTACCTGGCCATCGCCCTCCTGCACCACAGCGAAGGCGTGGCGGTGAACGCCGAGCTGGATGTGACCCCGTCGCGCCACCTGGACCTGAGCCAGTTGCACCTGGCGGCTCGGATCAACATTTCCGAGTGGCGCAACAACGCCAACTCCAAGCAGTACATCTCCTTTATCAAGGGCAAGAACGGCAAGAAGGTCTCGGACTACTTCCGCGACTTCATCGGTTGCCAGGAAGGGGTCGACGGCCCGGGTGAGACCCGTACCCTGCTCAAGGCCTTCAGCGATTTCGTCGAAAGCGAGGACCTGCCCGAGGAAGCCGCCCGCGAGAAAACCCAGACCCTGGTCGACTACGCCACCAGCCAGACCCGCGCCGGCGAGCCGGTGACCCTCGAAGAGCTGTCCGGCCTGATCGACGAAGACCGGCCGAAAGCCTTCTACGACCATATCCGCAACAAGGACTACGGCCTATCGCCGGAGATCCCGGCGGACAAGCGTACCCTCAATCAATTCCGTCGCTTCACCGGCCGCGCCGAAGGCCTGTCGATCAGCTTCGAGGCCCATCTGCTGGGCTCGAAGATCGAGTATGACGAGGAAGCCGGGACCCTGATCATCAAGGGCCTGCCGACCCAGTTGACCGATCAGTTGAAGCGTCGCAAGGACTGAGCCGCTGGTCCGAACTGATATTTTTGTCAGTAGCGATGGACGGATCCGCCTGTATAGCCTGAAAGCTGCGCCGCGCCCCGCATCCTGTGAGGGCCGGCACGCTGGAGGGGACGCGACATGCGCATACTCGCAACGCTGGTTTGCCTATCACTGGCTTCAGGCGCGGCGCTCGCAGGCCCCGGCGAGGACACGGCCAACGCGCTGAATGCGCGCTACGCCAAGACCTCGCGCAATTGCGGCAGCACGTCGCAGCCGGCGTTCCTGTGTGAAGGTGTCATCGTGCGGGCCACCGCAGAGCCGAAATTCTGGGTACCCCAGGAAAAAAACCTCCAGTCCGGCGCTATATCCGTGTCCTACCTGCGCAAGGACGCGAAGTTCAAGACCCTGGTCTATCGCCGCAATAGCGGCTTCACCCTGTTCCCGGTGTTCAACAACCCGAGAAGCAAGAGCTACGAAGTGCTCTGCGCCTTCCCCAACGACGGCGGCACGGACAACCGCAAGGACCGGGGCTGTACGGACCACGTGCAAACGCCTGCGGTGGAAAGCAACTGCGATGTGATCGGCATCCGCACCGGACAGGATTTCATCAATCGTTTCCCTGCGGACAAGGTCAGGTACAGCGAGATATGCAGTTTCGACGTGCGTGACCGGCGCAACGACCACGCCGGCCCGGCCTTCATGGCCAGTATCGAAGCGCGTAACCTGGGGGGTGAAACGCTCTTCGCGGTGCAGAACGAATTGCGCGTCGCCACCTGGGGCAACACCCCGCCCAACGACCCGCCGGTGGAGAGCACCTTCTACACCGTGCCGCCCTCCTCCGACAGCCCGGGCCTGGAAAACGCGAGGGCCAACCAGATCGAGTGGTGGATCGCCGCCAGACGCTACCTGCCGCTGGTCAGGCTGGATCTGCCACAAACCCTGAGCGCCGACGCCAGGTTCAGCTACAAAGCCGAGGACCAGGCCATCCAGCCCACCACCGCGGCCAATGCCTGTGCCAGCTTCTTCGATAGCGCCCGCTTCGAGGACATCCCGGCAACAGCCACCTCCCCCGCGATGAAAAGCCTGAAGCTGGTGCCAAGCGCCTGCGGCCGCGAGGTGCGGGACGACCAGACCAACAACTTCTTCAACGAACTGGTCGCCCGCTACTACCGCGATACGGCCTGGCAAAGCACATCGACCCACAATCCGCAGAACATCTTGAGCATGCGTCGGCAACTGACCTGCCATTTCGTCTATCGACGCTACGCCCCGGAATGGACGCTGGAGCCCCATCGGGCCCTGATCGGTATCCAGGAATCAGGTGCCAGACAGTGCGACAACTGAACCGCTCACCAGGGAGCGATCCGGTTCAGTATCCCTTCAGCAGGAGGTCAATATGAACACCAGCAACCTCTCATGGATTGCCCTGAGCCTAGTCATTGCCGCAATCCCCCTGGAACGCGCCAGCGCGGCCATGAATTGTTCCGAACCCGTCCTCTCAGGGGAGTGGGGCGAAGAAGCGGTCGGCACCAGCTATTTCACCAAAGGCACCTACCCCAGCGTGCAGATCAGGCTGAACCACGCCGAATGCACGTACGGACCGGAGGACACCGAGGCGCTGCTTGAGCTGATCGTCGGGGAACACGAACAAGACCCTGAATGGAACAGCCCCAAACTGACCGCCCAGCAGATGCGCGACAGCGTCAGGTTTCAGCTGGAGTGCCAACTGAGCAAGTCACCAATCCCCGACCCGATCACCCTCGAACCGAGGCGCCAGGGGGTGTCTCTGGATGCCTTCAAGAAGATGAACTGCAACACCCCGTGACGGCCCCGGCCTGTCCCGCGAAGGAGGCGACCAGTGCCTCCTTCGCTTTTTTGCGCAAGGCCTTGATCAGGCGCTCATGACGCAGTGCCTGGGACTTGTCCGGCCAGGCCTCGACATAGACCAGCGCCACTGCGGGGCTGGTGCTGAAATAACGGGCCCCGCGCCCCTTCTGGTGAGCCGCGAAGCGCCGTTCGGGATTGTCGCTGATACCGCAGTACAGCGAGCCATTGGCGGCGCGCACCAGGTAGACGTACCAGGGTTTATCGGGTGCGGAGGCTTCGGTCACGGGCGCAAGAAACGGATGGTGGCAGGAGGTGACAGCTTACCCTCTCAGCGCCCGCTCTGGAACGCGCGCAGCCCCTTGAGCGCCTGCTGGCCCACCTTGTTGCGCAGGAAAGGCGTCCAGCCCAGCAACAGCCCCGGAGTACCCAGCGCCTGGCGGGACCAGCGCCAGAAATCGAAGACATCATGGTGCTCGACGATCAGGCCGTCGCGGATGACGAATGTCGCGCGGATATCGTTGACCACTACCCTGCCCGTCTGGCTGAACAGGTAGGTCGCCACCCAATGCGCCGAACCGCCACGCTCGTCCGCACGGACGCTGTCGAAGGTCAGGGAGAAGTCCTTGGCGCGGCTGGTCAGCATGCGCCACATATCGCCGGCGTCCTTGCCGCGCAGGGTGCCGAAGGCCGGGTCGCTGAAGACGATATCGGGGCTGTAGCAAGCGACCATCGCCTCGGCATCCAGGCGCTGGAAGGCCTGGTAGAAGCGGTTGATCAGGGCACTGTTGGCATCGCTCATGACGGGTTCCATCACCGGTAAGATCGAGGGATGCACGATAGTCCGGCTGGCGGCACAAGGCCAGCGCCATCAACCGGACTTATAAGGCGTCCTCAAATCCGCTCGCTGCTCGCCTGGACATACTGCGTGCGCCCGGCCTTCAGCCCGAAGACGATGGCAGCGGCGCCGATCACGGCGAAAATCCAGCCTACCGCGCCCCAGCCGCCGGAAAGATCGTGCACCAGGCCCACCGCGAACGGCCCGGCCGAGGCCAGGGTGTAACCGACGCCCTGAGCCATGCTCGACAGGTGCGCCGCAACATGAGCGTCCCTTGAACGCAGGACGATCAGGGTCAGGGCCAGGGCGAAGGTGCCGCCCTGGCCGATGCCGAGCACTACCGCCCAGCCCCACAGCCCGCCCAGCGGCGCATACAGGCAACCGAACAGACCGGCCAGGGTCAGGACCATGACGATCACGATCGCCAGGCGCTGGTCCTTGCCGCGGGTCGCCAGCATCGGTGCGGTCAGGGCGCTGAGCAGTTGCACGATCACCGAGCCGGACAGCACCAGCCCCGCTTCGGTCGGGCTCAGGCCGCGACCGATGAGGATCGACGGCAACCAGCCGAAAACGATATAGGCTAGGGACGATTGCAGGCCCATGTACAGGGTCACCTGCCAGGCCAGGCGGTCGCGCCACAGGCCGCGTACCTGGAAGGCCGCATGGTGGGCACCGTGGCCCTGACGCGCCTGGGGCAGCCAGATCAGCGCCGCCACCACCGCCGGAATCAGCCAGACACCGAGCCCAAGGCGCCAGTCATCACCGAAGTGATGGCTCAGCGGCACCGTCGCGCCTGCTGCCAGCGCCGCGCCGAGACACAGGGCCATGGTGTAGACGCCCATCAGGCTGCCGGCGTGGGCCGGGAAATCGCGCTTGACGATGCCCGGCAGCAGCACGCCGATCACCCCGATGCTGGCCCCGGCGATCAGGCTGCCGGCGAAGATGCCGAAGCTGCCGAAGTTGCTGCGCAAGGCGATACCGCCGGCCAGGCACAACAGCACGCCGAGGATCACCCGCTCGCTGCCGAAACGCCGCGCCAGCATCGGCGCCAGTGGCGCGAACAGGCCCAGGCAAAGCACCGGCAAGGTCGTCAGCAGGCCGGCCTGGGAACCACTCAGGCCCAGGCCGCTGGACACATCGCCCAGCACCGGGGCCATGCTCGACAGCGCCGGACGCAGGTTCAGCGCCACCAGTACCAGGCCCAGCAGAAGCAGCCAGGCGCTGGGTTGGCGGGCTGGCGGTTGCAATTCGGCATCGTCGACTTCGGCGTCGATCAGCAGTTCGTCAAGCACCGGCCCGTGGGGCGTCGGCTTGGTGGGAAGGTCTTGGCCCATGGCAGTCTCGAAAAGTCAGGGTTCGTTGATCAGTGTCCGGCTGAGGGCCTTGGCCCGTTCCGGATCTTGGCGCTCGACGGCGTCGAGGATCTGTTCATGCAGGTCGAATACCGCCTGCTTGCGCGGGGTGTGGCTCATGCTGTGCTCCAGCTTCATCGCCACCACGCTGGAGAAATAGCGGTACAGCTCGCTGAGTGCCGGGTTGTGCGCGGCGTCGACCAGGCGCTGGTGGAAGACCAGGTCGCAGCGGATGTAGTCGTCGAGTTCGCCGTGGAAATGGCTACCGCTGTGCGTAAGGGCTTCGTGCAGTCCGGCAAGGTCGGCCTCGGTACGACGCAAGGCCGCCAGGCCGATGGCTTCGGCTTCCAGCAGGTGCCGGGCTTCGCGGGCGTGCTCCAGACTGCAGGTGGACAGCACCTGCACCGCCGAGAGCGGATCGGAGGCGGTGCGCAGGTAGCTGCCATCGCCCTGGCGGATTTCCACCTGGCCGCTGAAGGCCAGCACGCGCATGGCCTCGCGCACGGTGTTGCGGCTGATACCGAGCTCGGCGGCGAGCTCTGGCTCGGTGGGCAGGCGCTGGCCGACGGTCCAGAAGCCTTGGCTGATGCGCTGGCGGAGTTGGTCGACGGCTTGTTCGACCAGGGAGCGTTTGATGAGCATTGGGCTATTACATCCAATCATCGGATGAATTCAGGAGGGGCAAGGGTAACGGGTTGTTTCAGGGAAATGCAAACATCAGGGGGATTTGTGGTGAATTTCAGGGCCTCATCGCTGGCAAGCCAGCTCCCACAGGGTCCGCAGTGCACGCAAAACCTTGTGGGCTTGCCAGCGATGGAGTTTCAGGTCAGTTCAGGGCGTCGAGCAACGCCTGGTTCTGCTCTTCGGTACCAATGCTGATACGCAGGAACTGGTCGATCCGCGGCAGCTTGAAGTGCCGCACGATCACACCTTGCTCGCGCAGCGCCGCGGCGATGCCGGCCGCATCCTTCTGCGGGTGACGGGCGAAGATGAAGTTGGCTGCCGAGGGCAGGACTTCGAAACCACGGCCAATCAGTTCGGCCACCAGTTTCTCGCGGCTGGCGATGACCTTGTTGCAGGTCTCCTCGAAGTACGCCTTGTCTTCGAACGCCGCAGCGGCACCGACGATGGCGACCCGGTCCAGCGGATAGGAGTTGAAGCTGTTCTTGATCCGCTCCAGCGCCTCGATCAGGTCCGGATGCCCCACCGCCAGGCCAACCCGCAGCCCCGCCAGGGAGCGCGACTTGGACAGGGTCTGGGTCACCAGCAGGTTCGGGTAGCGGTCCACCAGGCTGATGGCGGTTTCACCGCCAAAGTCGATGTACGCCTCATCCACCACCACCACCGATTCGGTGTTGGCCTTGAGCAGTTGCTCGATGGCCTCAAGGGCCAGCAGGCAGCCGGTCGGCGCATTCGGGTTGGGGAAGATGATCCCGGCATTCGGCTGCTGGTAGTCCTCGACACGGATCTGGAACTGCTCGTCCAGCGCCACCGGCGCCGACTGGATGCCGTACAGGCCGCAGTAGACCGGATAGAAGCTGTAGCTGATGTCCGGGAACAGCAGCGGCGCGTCGTGCTGGAACAGGCCGTGGAAGATGTGCGCCAGCACTTCGTCCGAGCCGTTGCCGAGGAACACCTGGTTGGTCTGCACGCCGTAGTAGCGAGCGACGGCCTGCTTGAGCAGGTCGCTGTTCGGATCCGGATACAGACGCAGGTTTTCACCCAGTTCGCCACGCATGGCTTCCAGCGCCTTCGGCGAAGGGCCATAGGGATTTTCGTTGGTGTTGAGCTTGACCAGTTTGGTCAGCTTCGGCTGCTCACCCGGTACGTAGGGCACCAGGTTCTTGACGAAGGGGCTCCAGAATTTGCTCATGTTCAGTTGCCCTCTTGATCGGCAAGGATGCGGTATTCGGCACTGCGCGCGTGGGCGCTGAGGGATTCGCCACGGGCCAGGACCGATGCGGTCTTGCCCAGTTCGGAAGCGCCCTGCTCGGAGCAGAAGATGATCGACGAACGCTTCTGGAAGTCGTAGACCCCCAGCGGCGAAGAGAAACGCGCGGTGCCGGAGGTCGGCAGCACGTGGTTGGGGCCGGCGCAGTAGTCGCCCAGGGCTTCGCTGGTGTGGCGGCCCATGAAGATCGCACCGGCGTGGCGGATCTTCGGCAGCCAGGCCTGCGGATCCGCAACCGACAGTTCCAGGTGCTCCGGAGCAATGCGGTTGGCGACTTCCATGGCCTGCTCCATGTCGCGGACATGGATCAGCGCGCCACGGCCATCGATGGAAGTGCGGATGATTTCGGCACGGTCCATGGTCGGCAGCAGCTTGTCGATGCTGGCGGCGACACGGTCGAGGAAGTCGGCGTCCGGGCTGACCAGGATCGACTGCGCGTCCTCGTCGTGCTCGGCCTGGGAGAACAGGTCCATGGCGATCCAGTCCGGATCGGTCTGACCATCGCAGACCACGAGGATCTCCGACGGGCCGGCGATCATGTCGATACCGACCTGGCCGAACACGTGCCGCTTGGCGGTAGCCACGTAGATATTGCCCGGGCCGACCACCTTGTCCACCTGCGGTACGCTTTCGGTGCCATAGGCCAGGGCCGCGACGGCCTGGGCGCCACCGATGGTGAAGACGCGGTCGACACCGGCGATGCAGGCCGCTGCCAGGACGATCTCGTTGATCTCGCCACGCGGGGTCGGCACCACCATCACCACCTCGCCGACGCCGGCAACCTTGGCCGGAATGGCGTTCATCAGCACGGAAGACGGGTACGACGCCTTGCCGCCCGGCACGTACAGGCCGGCGCGGTCCAGCGGAGTGACTTTCTGGCCGAGTACGGTACCGTCGGCTTCGGTGTAGCTCCAGGAGTCCTGCTTCTGCCGCTCGTGGTACAGGCGCACGCGCTCGGCGGCTTTTTCCAGAGCCTGGCGCTGCTCCGCAGTGATGCGGGTCAGGGCCAGTTCCAGGCGCTCGCGGCCGAGGATCAGGTCATCGATGGTCTTGGCGTCGACACCGTCGAAGCGCTGGGTGAACTCCACCAGCGCCGCATCGCCGCGCTCGCGCACGGCCTGGATGATGTCGAGAACCCGCTGGTTGACCGCGTCATCGGACACGCTTTCCCAGCTCAGCAGATGATCCAGATGTCGGGCGAAATCCGGGTCAGCGGCATTGAGTCGGCGAATTGCGGTGGACGTGGTCATAGCTAAGGCCTCGGTTATTTGGCGAATGCTCAGGCGCCCTGAAGCTACCAGACCATCCGCGCGGGCACCCGAGAAAATTGGCTATGACGCGGATAGACGGGCGCGGCTCAGATGCCGCGCGCAAGGTCAGCCGCGGTGTCGAGACTCCACGGCCTGACGCAGGGTGTCGATCAGGCTCTGGATACGGGCGTGCTGCATCTTCATCGATGCCTTGTTGACCACCAGGCGGGAGCTGATGGTAGCGATGAGTTCCTGGGGTTCCAGGCCATTGGCGCGCAGGGTGTTGCCGGTGTCGACGACGTCGATGATCTTGTCGGCGAGGTTGACCAGTGGCGCCAGCTCCATCGAGCCATAGAGCTTGATGATATCGACCTGACGGCCCTGCTCGGCATAGTAGCGCTTGGCGACGTTGACGAACTTGGTGGCGACGCGCAGGCGGCCCTTGGGCTCCGGCGCACCGATGGCACCGGCAGTCATCAGCTTGCAGCAGGCGATTTTCAGATCCAGCGGCTCGTACATGCCCTGGCCGCCGTATTCCATCAGCACGTCCTTGCCGGCCACACCCAGATCGGCGGCGCCATGCTCGACATAGGTCGGCACGTCGGTGGCCCGCACGATCAGCAGGCGTACGTCGTCCTGGGTCGTGGGGATGATCAGTTTGCGGCTCTTGTCCGGATTCTCGGTGGGCACGATGCCCGCTTCCGCCAACAGCGGCAGGGTATCGTCGAGAATGCGGCCCTTGGACAGCGCGATGGTCAACATGAAACGTCGGTCCTTATGCGGCTTGAAGCCGCCGGGGCCCGAAGGCCAGCGGCGGCGTTGTTCAATTCGTGGCGCGTCCCTGCGCCGTCGGCAGACTAGCCCGGTACGCGGCGGATCTTCGCGCCCAGCATCTGCAGTTTTTCCTCGATGCACTCGT
The DNA here is from genome assembly GCF_057197725.1 of Pseudomonas sp. P2S-1. Taxonomy (NCBI): domain Bacteria; kingdom Pseudomonadati; phylum Pseudomonadota; class Gammaproteobacteria; order Pseudomonadales; family Pseudomonadaceae; genus Pseudomonas; species Pseudomonas sp. P2S-1. Next base: position 5,715,117 of record NZ_CM170068.1, on the reverse strand, counting down.
AGCCACGGTCTATATGGTAGATACGGTCGATCAGGGTATCGCCTTCGGCAACCAGGGCCGACAGCACCAGGCTGGCCGAAGCCCGCAGGTCGGTGGCCATGACTGGCGCGCCTTTCAGGGCCTTGGTCCCGGTGACGATGGCGGTGTTGCCTTCGACCTGGATCTGCGCGCCCATGCGGTGCATTTCGTAGACGTGCATGAAGCGGTTTTCGAAGATCGTCTCGATCACCGCGCCAGTGCCTTCGGCAATGGCGTTGAGGGAGATGAACTGCGCTTGCATGTCGGTCGGGAACGCCGGGTACGGAGCGGTACGCAGGTTGACGGCTTTCGGCCGTTTGCCGTGCATGTCCAGTTCGATCCAGTCTTCACCGGTATTGATCTCGGCGCCAGCTTCCTTGAGCTTCTCGAGGACGGCTTCGAGGATGGTCGGATCGGTGTCCTTGACCTTGACGCGACCGCCGGTGACGGCAGCGGCGACCAGGTAGGTGCCGGTCTCGATACGGTCAGGCATGACGCGGTAGGTCGCCGAGCCCAGGCGCTCGACGCCATCGATGGTGATGGTGTCGGTGCCGGCACCCTGGATCTTCGCGCCCATGGCGATCAGGAAGTTGGCCAGGTCGACCACTTCCGGCTCGCGCGCGGCGTTCTGCAGGACGCTGCGGCCCTTGGCCAGGGCAGCGGCCATCATGATGTTCTCGGTACCGGTCACACTGACGGTGTCGAAGAAGAACTGCGCACCGCGCAGGCCGCCCTCAGGCGCCTTGGCCTTGATGTAGCCGCCTTCCACTTCGATCTTCGCGCCCATGGCCTCGAGGCCGCGGATGTGCAGGTCGACCGGACGCGAACCGATGGCGCAACCGCCAGGCAGGGCCACTTCGGCTTCGCCGAAACGGGCGACCATCGGGCCCAGCACCAGGATCGAGGCACGCATGGTCTTGACCAGCTCATACGGCGCGACCAGGGTCTTGATGGTGCGTGGATCGATCTCCACCGAGAGCTTCTCGTCGATCACCGGCTCGATGCCCATGCGCCCGAACAGCTCGATCATGGTGGTGATGTCGTGCAGGTGCGGCAGGTTGCCGACGGTGACCGGGCCATCGCACAGCAGGGTGGCCGACAGAATCGGCAGGGCCGCGTTCTTGGCACCGGAAATGCGGATCTCGCCATCAAGACGAGCGCCGCCAGTAATAATCAGTTTGTCCATTTCGATTCTCGCCGCCACAGGTGGCTCAGGTGCGCTCAGCCCAGGCTGCGCTGCTGAAAAATTTCATGGTGACCGCGTGGATGCGGCCATCGGTGATCCACGGATTAAGGTGAGCGTAGATCTGCTGCTGACGCTTGACCGGGCTCAGGGCCGCGATCTCGTCGCTGATCACGTTCAACTGGAAGTTGCAGCCTTCGCCCTCAACTTCGACCCGGGTTCCCGGCAACTTTTCTTCAAGGAAGTTCTTAACTTCTACGGCCTGCATGCTCAACCTCAATCGGCGCCCTGTGCGCGCGGGTCGGCCATCATACAAAAAAGCCCCACGCCTGCGAACCCCGTAAACGAGGACTCTGACAGAGGGGCTTCGGTTCTTTCAGCGAATCACTGCAACTTCAGGATGTCGTCCAGGCCGTAGACCTCGGCGATTTCCCGCATGCCGTGGGGCATGCCGCGGACTTCGCACGACTTGCCGGCCGCCTGGGCATCACGGATGAAGGCCAGCAGCAGGGACAGGCCGACGCTGCTGGACTGCTCCACGGCGCTGAAATCGAGCACCAGCGCCGCAGCCTTGCTCGACGCGATCAACGACCCGCCCTGCTTGCGCAGGCCAGGGCCCGAGCGGTAGTCGAGGATGCCGGCCAGGCTCAGGACACCCGGTTCGGCCAGTTGCACGCTGCCTACGCTCATTGCGCCTGCTTCTCCGCCGCGTCCTCGGTGACCGCCTTGGCCTTGGCCACTTCGCCGGCCCAGTTGTTGATGGTCTTGTCGAGGTCGTTGCCGTTGCGCTGCATGGCGTCGGCGAACTGGTCACGGAACAGCTTGCCGATGTTGATGCCGTTGACGATCACGTTGCGTACTTTCCACTCACCCTGAAGCTTCTGCAGGGTGTACTGCACCGGATAGACCGCACCGTTGGTACCGGTGACCTTCATGCCGACGCTCGCGCGATCGCCGTCCTCGGCCTTGGCAGGATCAACGGTGATGCCCTGGTTGTTGTACTCCAGCAGGGCGTTGCCATAGAACTGCATCAGGCTGCGCTTGAAGTTTTCCTGGAAGCGCTGCATCTGGTCCGGGCTCGCCTGGCGCGAGTACTTCACGGTCATGATGCTTTTCGAGATGCCGTCGGCATCCACCACCGGACCGAGGATGTTGTTCAGCGCATCGTAGAACTGGCTCGGGTTGGCCTTGTACTGCTCCTTGTTCGCCTTGAGGTCGGCGAGCAGTTGAGAGGTGGTGCCTTGGATCACGTCATGGGCCGATTGACCCGGTGCCGCCAGTGCCAGCATGGGCAGGGCCGCCAGCAACACCAGCAGGCCGCGTCGCAGGATGGAAATCATGGAAACTCCTTATTTAGCTTCTTTGCCTACGGTATTGAGCAGGAACTTGCCAATCAGATCTTCCAGGACCAGCGCCGACTGCGTGTCATGGATCACGCCGCCGTCCTTGAGCACGGTATCTTCCCCGCCGACGCTGATGCCGATGTACTTCTCGCCGAGCAACCCGGCGGTCAGGATCGAGGCAGTGGAGTCGACCGGGAGGTTATCCACGCTCTTGTCCAGTTGCAGGGTCACCCGACCGGTGTAGGTATCGCGGTCCAGATCGATGGCAGTGACCTTGCCGATGGTCACACCGGCCATGGTCACTTTTGCTCTGACAGTCAAACCGGCGATATTGTCGAAATTCGCATAAAGTTTATAGGTGTCGCTGCCAGGGCTGGCGGACAGGCCACTGACGCGCAGGGCCAGCAGGATCAGCGCCAGGATCCCGGCCAGGAGGAACAGGCCGACACCGATTTCCAGGGTGCGGTTTTGCATCAGAAATCTCCAAACATCAAGGCGGTCAGAATAAAGTCCAGTCCCAGGACTGCCAGCGAGGCGTAGACCACGGTTCTGGTGGTGGCCCGACTGATCCCCTCTGAAGTGGGCTCGCAGTCATAGCCTTGGAAAACGGCAATCCAGGTCACGACGAAGGCAAAGACGACGCTCTTGATCACGCCGTTGAGCACGTCATCGGTGAACGACACGCTGTTCTGCATGTTCGCCCAGAACGAGCCTTCATAGACCCCCAGCCAGTCCACCGCGACCCACGACCCGCCCCAGATGCCGACGACACTGAAGATCATCGCCAGCAGTGGCAGGGAGATGAAGCCGGCCCACAGGCGGGGCGCGACGATGTACTTGAGCGGGTCGACACCGATCATCTCCAGGCTGGAAAGCTGCTCGGTGGATTTCATGTTGCCGATCTCGGCGGTCAGCGCGGAACCGGCGCGGCCAGCGAACAGCAGCGCGGTCACCACCGGACCCAGTTCGCGCAGCAGGGTCAGGGCGACCATCTGCCCCACCGCCTGCTCCGAACCGTACTTGGTCAGGATGCTGAAGCCCTGCAGGGCCAGGACCATGCCGATGAACATGCCGGAGACGACGATGATCGCCAGCGACAGCACGCCGACCGAGTAGAGCTGGCGCACCAGCAACTGGAAGCCGCCACCGATACCGCCGCGACCCGCCAGCGCATGCAGCAGGAACAGGCAGGAACGCCCCATGACCGCGACCACGTCGATGGCCGAACGGCCGAAACGGCGGATACGTTCGAGTAAGGATTTTCTGCGCATCTAACGCTTCCCCAACAGATCGGCGCGGTAGTCTGGCGCAGGAAAATGGAAAGGCACCGGTCCGTCCGGGTCGCCCTTCATGAATTGGCGGATACGCGGGTTGTCCGAGTCCATCAGTTCCGCCGGGGTGCCCTGCCCCAGTACCTGGCCGTCGCCGACCACATAAATGTAGTCGGCGATGCTCGCGGTTTCCGCCAGGTCGTGGGAGACCACGATGCTGGTGATGCCGAGGGCATCGTTGAGCAGGCGGATCAGGCGCACCAGCACGCCCATGGCGATCGGGTCCTGGCCGACGAAAGGCTCGTCGTACATGAGGATCTGCGGGTCCAGGGCGATCGCCCGGGCCAGCGCCACGCGGCGCTTCATGCCACCGGACAGCTCATCCGGCATCAGTTCGATGGCGCCGCGCAGGCCAACGGCCTGGAGCTTCATCAGAACAATGTCACGAATCATTTCTTCGGAAAGCTGGGTATGGACGCGCAGCGGGAAAGCGACGTTCTCGAACACATCGAGGTCGGTGAACAGCGCGCCACTCTGGAACAGCACGCCCATCTGTTTGCGCGCGTCGAACAGGTCGCTGCGCGACAGCGCCGGCAGGTTCTGCCCGGCCACCCAGACTTCGCCGCTGGCCGGCCGCAACTGCGCGCCCATCAGGCGCAACAGCGTGGTCTTGCCGCATCCGGACGGCCCCATGATGCCGGTGACCTTGCCCTTGGGAATGCGTATATCGACATTATTGAAGATGCTGCGCGAGCCGCGCTTGAAGGTCACGCCCTTCAACTCGACCGCGTAGGCGTTATCCACGCTCATCTAGACTCCTTGCGATGCAGCCTTGTCCTCAGACGCACGCCCCCTTCATGGAGGCACGCAAGTATCGAGCAGGCCGAACTGGTGGCGAACTATAGCACCGCTGGCAAGGGCTTCCCAAGGCCATCGCACTGCCTGTTCAGGCCTCGTACAGGCATTTTCATGACATCCTCCAAGGGAACCGCGATGGCACAAAACGCTCAAACAGCCAGCCCGCGACCAATCCGCAGGTGAGGCTTTCGCGCATTACCGCTATAATCGCGACCTTTTCATCAGGCAACCCGATTTCCGACATGAGCCAATCTTCCGACCTGATCCAATCCGCACAGCGCACCATCCGCCTCGAAATCGAAGCGGTAGAAGGCCTGCTGGCCCATATCGACGCCGATTTCGTTAAGGCGTGCGAACTGATCCTGGGCAGCAAGGGCCGCGTTGTCGTGGTAGGCATGGGCAAATCCGGGCACATCGGCAACAAGATCGCCGCCACCCTGGCCAGCACCGGGACCCCGGCGTTCTTCGTCCACCCCGCCGAGGCCAGCCACGGCGACATGGGCATGATCACCCGGGACGACATCATCCTGGCCCTGTCCAACTCTGGTTCCACCGCCGAAATCGTCACCCTGCTGCCGTTGATCAAGCGCCTGGGCATCAAGCTCGTCAGCCTGACCGGCAACCCTGAGTCGCCGCTGGCCAAGGCCGCCGAAGTCAACCTGGACGCCCGCGTGGCCCAGGAAGCCTGCCCGCTGAACCTGGCCCCGACCTCCTCTACCACCGCCGCGCTGGTGCTGGGCGACGCCCTGGCCATCGCCCTGCTCGAAGCGCGCGGTTTCACTGCCGAAGACTTCGCCTTCTCGCACCCGGGCGGTGCCCTCGGCCGCCGTCTGCTGCTCAAGGTGGAGAACGTGATGCACGCCGGCGACGAGCTGCCGCAAGTGACCCGCGGCACCCTGCTCAAGGATGCACTGCTGGAAATGTCGCGCAAGGGCCTGGGCATGACCGTGGTCGCCGAGGCCGACGGCAGCCTGGCCGGGATCTTCACCGACGGTGACCTGCGCCGCAGCCTGGACCGCAACATCGACGTGCACAAGACCCTGATCGAAGAGGTCATGACCGTGCACGGCAAGACCGCCCGCGCCGAAATGCTCGCCGCCGAGGCCCTGAAAATCATGGAAGACCACAAGATCAGCGCGCTGGTCGTCGTCGACAAGGCCGACCGTCCGGTCGGCGCCTTGAACATGCACGATCTGCTGCGCGCCGGAGTGATGTGATGAATACCCTGTTGCAACGCGGCAAAGCGATCAAGCTGGCGGTTTTCGATGTGGACGGCGTGCTCACCGACGGGCGCCTGTACTTCCTCGAGGACGGCAGCGAGTTCAAGACCTTCAACACCCTCGACGGCCAGGGCATCAAGATGCTGATGAACTCCGGGGTGACCACGGCAATCATCAGCGGGCGCAAGACCCCGGTGGTCGAGCGCCGGGCGAAGAACCTCGGTATCCCGCACCTGTACCAGGGTCGTGAAGACAAGCTGGTGGTGCTGGACGAACTGCTCGCCCAGCTCGGCCTAAGCTATGAAGAAGTCGCCTACCTGGGCGATGACCTGCCCGACCTGCCGGTAATCCGCCGGGTCGGCCTGGGCATGGCGGTCGCCAATGCTGCCGCGTTCGTCCGCCAGCATGCCCATGGCGTGACCCAGGCCCGCGGCGGCGAAGGCGCGGCCCGTGAATTCTGCGAACTGATCCTGCAAGCCCAGGGCAACCTGGAAGCAGCAAACGCCCACTATCTGTAGAGCACGTCATGTTCAGCAAGAAGATCCGCAATATCGCGCTGTTCGGCGTGATCGCCCTGATTTTCGGGGCGATCGGCTACTGGAACATCGTGCCCGAGCGCTTCCTCGACCAGCCTGCGGCGCAGGTCGACGAAAGTGCCATCGACTACTATGCGATCAATGCCCACAGTGTGCAGTTCCTGCCCGATGGCAAGCTGCAATATGAAATGACTGCGGACAAGGTCGAGCACCTCAAGGCCAGCGAGGTCACCCTGCTGACCAAGCCGGACCTGCAGATGTATCGCGGCACCGCGTATCCCTGGCACGTGCAGAGCGAGCGCGGCGAAGTCAATCCGGACGGTACCGAGGTGGAACTGATCGATTCGGTGCGGGTCGCCCGCACCGACGACAAGGATCGCACCACCATCATTACCTCCAGCCGCATGACGGTATTCCCGCAGAAGCAATATGCGCAAACCGAGCAAGACGTTAGAATCGACGGCGCCGGTGGCGTGACTACGGGCAAGGGAATGAAAGCGTATTTGAAAGACGGCAGGATGGACCTGCTGTCCAACGTAAGAGGACAGTATGAGGCTCGTTAAAACCCTCCCCTATTTGCTCAGCCTGAGCGCGGCACTGGGAAGCGCGAGCGCCTGGGCTCTGCCGAACGATCGCGAGCAGCCTATCCGGATCCAGGCGGACAACGCCCAGCTGGACGACAAGAAAGGCATCGCCACCTACACCGGTGACGTGATCATCACCCAAGGTTCGATGAAGATCACCGGCAACACCGTGACCCTGACCCGCGCCGCCAACGGCGATATCGACGTGGTCACGTCGGTGGGTACCCGCGCCTACTTCGAGCAGCAGCAGTCCGCCGCCAAGCCGGACAAGATGCAAGGCTGGGCCAAGCAGATCCAGTACCAGGCCCAGAAAGACACCATCATCCTCACCGATGACGCCAAGGTAGTGAACGAAGGCAACACCACCGAAGGCGAGAAGATCGTCTACAACACCCAGACTCAGGTCGCTACCGCCGGTCGCGCACCGGGCGTCACCACGCCACGCCAGCGTATCGACATGGTGATCCAGCCGAAGAAGAAGGGCGAGTAATGGCGACCCTCAAAGCCCAGCACCTGGCCAAGAGCTACAAGAGCCGGCAAGTCGTGCGCGATGTCAGCCTGTCGATCGACAGCGGGCAGATCGTCGGCCTGCTCGGCCCCAACGGCGCCGGCAAGACCACCTGCTTTTACATGATCGTCGGCCTGGTCCAGGCGGACCAGGGCCGCGTGCTGATCGACGACCTGGATGTCAGCAACCAGCCGATGCACGGCCGCGCCCGTGCCGGTATCGGCTACCTGCCCCAGGAAGCCTCGATCTTCCGCAAGCTGTCGGTAGCCAACAACATCATGGCGATCCTGGAAACCCGCAAGGACCTGGACAGCGACGGCCGGCGCAAGGAGCTGGAAAGCCTCCTGCAGGAATTCCACATCAGCCATATCCGCGACAACCTCGGCATGAGCCTGTCCGGTGGTGAACGCCGCCGCGTTGAAATCGCCCGCGCCCTGGCCACCGCGCCCAAGTTCATCCTGCTCGACGAACCCTTCGCCGGTGTCGACCCGATCTCGGTCGGCGACATCAAGCAGATCATCCATCATCTGAAGGCCAAGGGCATCGGCGTCCTGATCACCGACCACAACGTCCGTGAAACCCTGGACATCTGCGAAACCGCGTACATCGTCAACGACGGCCAACTGATCGCCGAAGGCGACTCGGAAACCATCCTGGCCAACCAGTTGGTGAAAGAGGTGTACCTCGGCCACGAGTTCCGCCTGTAAGCCGCAATACCGGAGTGACGGAGCGCTGGCATTAGGCCATTATCCCGGCTTAATTGTTACAGCGCTCTAGGCAAACGCTACAATTTCAGGCATATATCTTGCTTAAAATTGGCGCCCAGCGCCCGTGTAGTAGATGGCGCATGCGCGCCGGCGAATAAGGTCTAAAGCCCCAGCCATGAAACCATCGCTCGTCCTAAGAATGGGCCAGCAACTGACGATGACCCCGCAGTTGCAACAGGCCATCCGTCTGCTCCAGCTTTCCACGCTGGACCTGCAGCAGGAAATCCAGGAAGCCCTGGAGTCCAATCCGATGCTCGAACGTCAGGAAGACGGCGACGACTTCGACAACAGCGACCCCATGGCCGACAACGCCGAGAGCAAGCCCGTCGCCGAGTCTCAGGAAAGCAGCTTCGAACAATCCGCGCCGACGGCGGAAAACCTCGAGGAAGGCGAATGGAACGAGCGCATCCCCAACGAATTGCCAGTCGACACCGCCTGGGAAGACATCTACCAGACCAGCGCCAGCAGCCTGCCGAGCAACGATGACGACGAGTGGGACTTCACCACCCGCACTTCGGCCGGCGAGAGCCTGCAAAGCCACCTGCTCTGGCAGCTCAACCTGGCGCCGATGTCGGACACCGACCGGCTGATCGCCGTCACCCTGATCGACTGCATCAACAACCAGGGCTATCTCGACGAGACCCTGGAAGAGATCTGCGAGTCCTTCGACCCCGAACTGGACATCGAACTGGACGAGATCGAAGCCGTCCTGCACCGCATCCAGCAGTTCGAGCCCGCGGGCATCGGCGCACGCAACCTCGGCGAATGCCTGTTGCTGCAACTGCGCCAGTTGCCTGGCAATACGCCGTGGATGACCGAAGCGCAGCGTCTGGTCAGCGACTACATCGACCTGCTCGGCAGCCGCGACTACAGCCAGCTGATGCGCCGTATGAAGCTCAAGGAAGATGAACTGCGCCAGGTCATCGAACTGGTCCAGAGCCTCAACCCGCGCCCTGGCTCGCAGATCGAATCCAGCGAGCCGGAGTACGTGGTGCCCGATGTGATCGTGCGCAAGGACAACGAGCGCTGGCTGGTCGAGCTGAACCAGGAAGCCGTGCCACGCCTGCGGGTCAATCCGCAGTACGCCGGCTTCGTCCGCCGCGCCGACACCAGCGCCGACAACACCTTCATGCGTAACCAGTTGCAGGAAGCGCGCTGGTTCATCAAGAGCCTTCAAAGCCGCAATGAAACCCTGATGAAGGTGGCGACCCAGATCGTCGAGCACCAGCGCGGTTTCCTCGACCATGGCGACGAGGCCATGAAGCCGCTGGTCCTGCACGACATCGCCGAAGCGGTGGGCATGCACGAGTCGACCATTTCCCGGGTGACCACGCAGAAATACATGCACACACCTCGCGGAATCTACGAGCTGAAGTACTTCTTCTCCAGCCACGTCAGCACTTCCGAAGGGGGGGAATGCTCCTCCACCGCCATTCGCGCGATCATCAAGAAACTGGTTGCTGCGGAAAATCAGAAAAAGCCATTGAGTGACAGCAAGATCGCTGGTTTACTGGAGGCACAAGGCATCCAGGTAGCACGTCGCACCGTCGCCAAGTACCGCGAGTCCCTCGGCATTGCACCTTCGAGTGAACGCAAGCGATTGATGTGACATTCCCTGAGATGTGCCATCGCAATTCAGTGGCAGGCGCAACACCTGCCTCTTTATGCACGGCAATAAAGGAGAAGCAGTATGCAAGTCAACATCAGTGGACAACATGTAGAAGTCACTCCTCCGCTTCGTGAATACGTCGAGCAGAAGCTCAAGCGCCTGGAGGGTCATTTCGATCGCATCACCAACGTCCAGGTCATCATGAAGGTCGAGAAACTCCAGCAGAAAGTGGAGGCGACCCTGCAGATCCCCGGTGGTGAGGTGGTGGCGAATGCCGAAGACGCCGACATGTATGCCGCCATCGACTCCTTGACCGACAAGCTCGACCGCCAACTGAAAAAACACAAGGAAAAACAGCAAAGCCTGCTGCAAGGCGCAGCGGCCCGCTGATCCCCCTCATCCATGATCCGACTTGAATCCATCCTGACCCCCGGCCGTTCCCTCGTGAACGTGCCGGGCGGCAGTAAAAAGCGCGTACTTGAACAGATCGCCTACCTGATCGGGACGGACGTTCCCGGCCTGGAAAAACAGGAAGTGTTCGAAAGCCTGATTGCCCGGGAAAAACTCGGCTCCACGGGTTTCGGCAACGGCATCGCCATTCCTCACTGCCGCCTCAAGGGCTGCGCAAGCCCGGTCAGCGCCCTGCTGCACCTGGATGCCCCCATCGATTTCGACGCCATCGACGGCGCCCCGGTCGACCTGCTGTTCGTCCTGCTGGTCCCGGAAGCCGCCACCGATGCGCACCTGGAGCTGCTGCGCCAGATTGCCAGCATGCTTGACCGCAAGGACGTTCGCGACAGGCTGCGGGCTGCCGACAGCAGTGCCGCCCTGTACCAGGTTGTCCTGGACGCACAGAACGAGACCTGAGCATGCGCCTGATCATTGTCAGCGGCCGTTCCGGATCCGGCAAAAGCACCGCCCTCGATGTCCTGGAAGACAATGGTTTCTACTGTATCGACAACCTCCCCGCCGGTCTGCTTCCGCAACTGGCGGAAAGCGCGCTGATCAACACCGAATTGCTGCAACCGCGGGTGGCGGTCTCGATCGACGCGCGCAACCTGCCGAGCCACCTGAGCCGCTTCCCCGAGTTGCTCGAAGAGGCCCGCTCCCGGCATATCCAGTGCGACGTGCTGTACCTGGACGCCGACGAAGACACCCTGCTCAAGCGTTTTTCCGAGACCCGCCGGCGTCACCCGCTGACCAATCAGGACCGCTCCCTCGGCGAAGCGATCCGGGTCGAAAGCGAGCTGCTCGGCCCCATCGCCGACCTGGCCGACCTGAAGATCGACACCACCAGCCTGAACCTGTATCAGCTGCGTGATTCGATCAAGCTGCGCCTGCTCAACCAGCCGGAACCCGGGACCGCCTTCCTGGTGGAGTCCTTCGGTTTCAAGCGGGGCATGCCGGTGGATGCCGACGTGGTGTTCGACGTGCGCTGCCTGCCGAATCCGTACTGGAAGCCTGAGCTGCGCGAGCACTCCGGGCTGGACGCGCCGGTCATCGAATACCTCGCTGCGCAGCCGGATGTGGAAGAGATGTTCCAGGACATCTCGTCCTACCTGCTGAAATGGTTGCCGCGCTTCGCTGCCAGCAATCGCGCCTACGTCACCATTGCCATTGGCTGCACGGGCGGTCACCATCGTTCGGTCTACCTGACCGAACGCCTGGGCCAGTTGCTGCAACCCATATTGAAGAACGTCCAGGTCCGCCACCGCGACCTCTAGTCCACAGGATCCCACCCGCGATGCCCGCCATTGAAATCGAGATCATCAACAAGCTGGGGCTGCATGCCCGTGCGGCTGCCAAGTTCGTCGGCGTGGCGGGCAAGTTTCCCTGCGCGGTCAAGGTTGGACGCGCGCCGGACAAGCTGGTCGACGGCAAGAGCATCATGGCGGTGATGATGCTGGCTGCGGGCAAAGGGACGACGGTGCACCTGTTTGCGGAAGGCGAGCAGGACAATGATGCGATTCAGGCGTTGGTGGAGTTGATCAATAATCGCTTTGATGAGGGTGAGTGAAGTCGCCACCCTTCAATGAAAAAGCCCGCCATTAGGCGGGCTTTTTCATGGCAGATTCTCGCTGGATGATTTCGGGACCGCTTCGCGCTCCATCGCAGCGGTGCGGCGGTCCGACAAGCCAGCTCCTACAAGGGCAGGGTCGACCGCGAGTTTTCGGGAATACACAAGCTCTTCCCTGTGAATCCTATCCATCTCGATCGTGCTTTCAACAAGACGGTTGAATAGATTCTCTTCCATCAACAACACCCTACTCGCTGGCGCTACAGACAGGGAATCCTGTGCCTTTGTATAGGATGGAACAAGCCGCTGACTTCCTCTTATTTGTCCTACCCCAGGAAAACTGAGGTAGGAAAATTCCAAAGCACCACGCGGACACTGTGGGAGCTGGCTTGCCAGCGATTGGCCGGACCTGACAACGGTGCTGTCATTGCCGGCCTCATCGCTGCATAGGTATCTCTGGGCTTGCGGCGGATTTGTAGGAGCGTGGCCCTTCGCGGGCAAGCCACGCTCCTACAGATCCAGCGCAAGCCCAAAATCTGAACCCGAACGAGAGATGTGTAGATACCCATGCTCATCGCTGGCAAGCCAGCTCCCACAGGATCTTCACAGCCTTTGAAAAGGGCGGTACCGCGCCATCACGACAGCGCGGTATCCATCACCATCATCAGGCAGAACCCGACGCACAACCCCAGGCTGGCCAATCGATGATGCCCATTGGCCCGGGACTCGGGAATGATTTCCTGGGTCACCACCAGCAGCATGGCCCCGGCCGCGAAGGCCAGCCCTAGCGGCAACAGCAGCTCCGCCACATTCACCAGCCAGGCACACACCAGCGCTGCCGCCGGCTCCACCAGGCCCGACGCCGCGCCGATCAGGAACGCCTTGAAGCGCGCCATCCCGGCGCCCGCCAGTACCAGGGCAATCACCAGGCCTTCCGGCACGTCCTGCAGGGCAATGCCCATCGCCAGGCTGTCCGCATCCGGCATGCCGCCGCCGGCAGACACACCAATGGCCATCCCCTCCGGAATGTTGTGGGCAATGATCGCAATGACGAAGATCCAGATCCGCGCCGGGATCACCGGCTGGGTTCCGGATGCCACCAGCGCCTCGGGCGAAGCACCGGAGACCTGGCGATCCACCAGGAACAGGCACAACGCACCGAACAGCAAGCCGAAGCTGACCAGGCCACCCGCGCCCCACTTGCCGAAGCCCACCGCCTGCGCGGCATCCAGCCCCGGGATGATCAACGAGAACGCGGTGGCCGCCAGCATCACGCCAGCACCGAACCCGAGCAGAGTATCGGCCAGCGCCACCGGCATGCTGCGGATCACCAGCACTGGCACCGCGCCAAGCGCCGTACCGAGGGCACACAGCGCCCCGCCCTCCAGCGCCCGCATCATCCGCGGTTCCAGGTCGAGCCAGGCGATGCCCTGGGCCACCAGCAAGGCGGTGCCCACCAGCAGCAACAGGGTGCCCAGCGCCAGGCGAAACAAGCGCACGCTACTTACGGACAAGACATCCGAGCGCATTCGCTTGTCACTCACGCCACGGCGGCAAGGTAGCGCCGCTCGACTTCAGCCCAGTCGACGACGTTGTAGAACGCGTTGATGTATTCCGGGCGACGGTTCTGGTACAGCAGGTAGTAGGCGTGCTCCCAGACGTCCAGGCCGAGGATCGGCGTATTGCCGTTCATCAGCGGGCTGTCCTGGTTGCCGCTGCTTTCCACCACGACTTTTTTCTCCGGGGTCACGCTCAGCCAGGCCCAGCCGCTGCCGAAACGGGTCAGCGCCGCCTTGGTAAAGGCGTCCTTGAAGGCCTCGAAGCCACCCAGTTGCTCATCGATGGCCTTGGCCACCGAACCTTGTGGCACGCCGCCGCCGGTTGGCGACATGACGGTCCAGAACAGGGTGTGGTTGGCGTGGCCGCCGCCCTGGTTGATCACCGCCGCCTGCAGGTTCTGCGGCAGTTGCTTGACCGCTGCCACCAGCTTCTCTACCGGCCATTCGGCCCACTCGGTGCCCTCGACGGCGGCATTGAGGTTGTTGATGTAGGTCTGGTGGTGCTTGGTGTGGTGGATCTGCATGGTCTGGGTATCGATGTGCGGTTCCAGCGCATCGTAGGCGTAAGGCAATGCAGGCAAGGTATGTGGCATCAGTGAATTCCTTGTTGGATGGCTTGGGTGATCACGGGGTCATGGCCGGCCAGCACACCGGGTTGCGGCTCCTGCCGGTACAGCAGGCGCTCGGTGCGCGGGTATTGGCCGTACTCGCTGATGAAGCTCAAGAGTTCGGTGTAGGTCTTGCCACTCTGGCGCAACGCCGCCTGGCGCAAGGACTCGGGCAGGCGCTGGTCCTGGCTGGCCGTGAGCAGCCGCTGGTGGATCGCGCAGAGATACTCGGCGCTTTCCTGGGGCTGCTTGAGGCGCAGGTGGAGGTCGGCCAGGTTGTGATGGGAAATCACACAGGCGGCTACCGCTTCGTCGGCGTCATGCCAGCGCTCGAACAGCACCTGGGCCAGGGCCAGGGCCTGCAGGTACAACTCGCGGGCATCGACCAGGTCGCCCTGGTTGAACAGGCGGTTGGCAATCTCGGTGGTACGTTTCCAGTGCTGCATGGCGAACCTCCAAAGCGGTAGGCGGCGGTATCAGATACCGCCGGCGGTGAGCTTCTCCGGATCCAGCAGGACTTCCAGCTGGGAACGCGACAGCTCGGTGTGTTCCAGGGCGACGTCGATGATCGGGCGGCCCTGCTTGTAGGCGGTCTTGGCGATCTCGGCAGCCTTCTGGTAACCGATGATCGGGTTCAGCGCGGTGACCAGGATCGGGTTGCGCGCCAGGGCTTCCTTGAGCTTCGGCTCGTTGACCTTGAAGCTGGCGATGGCCTTGTCGGCCAGCAGGCGGCTGGCGTTGGCCATCAGCTCGATGCTTTCCAGCAGGTTGCGAGCGATGACCGGCAGCATCACGTTCAATTCGAAGTTGCCCGACTGGCCGGCGATGGCGATGGTGGCGTCGTTGCCGATGACCTGGGCGGCGACCATGGCGGTGGCTTCCGGAATCACCGGGTTGACCTTGCCCGGCATGATCGAGGAGCCCGGCTGCAGGCCTTCCAGCTCGATTTCACCGAGGCCGGCCAGCGGACCGGAGTTCATCCAGCGCAGGTCGTTGGCGATCTTCATCAGCGCCACGGCGGTGGCCTTGAGCTGGCCGGACACGGCAACCGCAGTGTCCTGCGAGCCGATCAGGGCAAACAGGTTCTCGCCCGGCACGAAGTCGACCTGGGTCAGGCCGCTCAGCTGTTTGGCGAACAGCGCGGAGAATTGCGGGTGGGCGTTGATCCCGGTACCCACCGCAGTACCGCCCTGGGCCAGGGCCTGCAGGGCCGGCAGGGTGTTCTGCAGGTGCGCGATGCTGGCCTTGATCTGTTGCGCCCAGCCACCGAGGACCTGGCTCATGCGCACCGGCATGGCATCCATCAGGTGGGTACGGCCGGTCTTGACGAACGGATGCACCTCTACCGCCTTGGCCTCGATCACCTTGACCAGGTGATTCAGCGCCGGCAGCAGTTGCTCGTGCAGGGCCAGGGCGGCACTGACGTGGATGGTGGTGGGGATGATGTCGTTGCTGCTCTGGCCACAGTTGACGTGGTCATTGGCATTGACCTTGTCGGTGGCGACGCGGCTGGCGAGGGTGGCGATCACCTCGTTGGCGTTCATGTTGGAACTGGTGCCGGAACCGGTCTGGAACACATCCACCGGGAAGTGCTGCATGAAGTCACCGGCCAGCAGTTGCTCCACCGCCGCGACGATGGCCTGGCCCTGGGCCGGGGTGACCTGCTCCAGTTCGACGTTGGCCTTGGCGGCGGCGGCCTTGGCCAGCAGCAGCGCACGGATGAACTGGGTCGGCATGCGTTGCTGGCTGATCGGGAAGTTGTTGACCGCGCGCTGGGTCTGGGCGCCATACAGGGCCTCGGCCGGCACCTGCAGTTCACCCATGCTGTCACGCTCGATACGGGTATTACTCATCATCAAGTCCTTGCATCAGTTCAGCGGAAGAAATCGAAGGCAACAGCGTGCAATTCGCCAGTTGCAAGGCCAGCGGCTGCCAGCGCTGGCCGTGCTCGCCGCCATCGAGCTTGCGCAGTTGCAGCAATGGGCGCCACGCCTGGTCCAGGCACAGGCAGCGCCAATGCCACGGCAACATGCGGTCGCAGGCGGTATCGAGCAGAAGACGGAAAGAAGTCAGGGCGACGGTCCACGCCGAGGTGTCGGTGCAGCAGACCAGGTAGCGTCCTTCAGCGAGGTAGTGTTCGATCAGGCGCGGCTCGTCGGGCTCCAGCGCACAGCGGATGCGCCGGCTCAGCCAGCGCCAGTTTTCGAGGTAGGGCAGTTCGTGAAGGACGGATTTCATGGCACGAATATCATCACCTAGATAATGATATTCATTATTAATTGATAAATAGAATCAGTACAAGCCTCAAGCTTCAAGCGGCAAGAAAAAGCAGACCGAGTGATGACTGCTTTTTCTTGCCGCTTGAAGCTTGGAGCTTGCCGCTCGAAAGCCAAAAGCCCGGCGCAGTGGCCGGGCTTTCGGGTGAAACGGGCGAAGCGGCGATCAGCTGCCGGCAACCGTCATCCGTTCGATCAGGATCGAGCCGGTGTGGATATTGCTGCGGGTTTCCAGATCGCTGCCGATGGCCACAATCTGCTGGAACATGTCTTTCATATTCCCGGCGATCGTCACTTCCTGCACGGCGAACTGGATCTCGCCGTTCTCCACCCAGTAACCCGCTGCACCACGGGAGTAATCACCGGTCACCATGTTCAGGCCATGGCCCATCAGTTCGGTGACCAGCAGGCCGCGGCCCATGCGGCGGATCAACGCTGCCTGGTCCTCGACGCCATGGGTGACGAACAGGTTGTGCACGCCACCGGCGTTGGCGGTGCTGGGCAGGCCCAGCTTGCGACCGGAGTAGGTGCCCAGCACATAGGAAACCAGGTGACCATTTTCGACGAACGGCTTGGCGTAGGTCGCCAGGCCGTCACCATCGAACGCGGCGCTGCCCAGGGCACGCTGCAGATGCGGACGCTCGTCGAGGGTCAGCCAGCTCGGGAACAGACGCTGGCCGATGGTGCCTTCGAGGAACGATGATTTGCGGTACAGGTTGCCGCCGGAAATCGCCGACAGGAAACTGCCGAACAGACCACCGGCCAGTTCCGCCGAGAACAGCACCGGCACTTCGCAGGTCGGCACCGGCCGCGCACCCAGGCGGCTGGCAGCACGCTGGGCGGCGCGGATACCGATGGACGCCGGATCGGCCAGCAACTCGCCCTGGCGGTTCACGTCGTACCAGTAATCGCGCTGCATCTGCCCGTCGCCTTCGGCGATCATCACGCAGCTGAGGCTATGGCGGGTCGAGGCGTAGCCGCCGACGAAGCCGTTGCTGTTGCCGTACACACGGCAACCCTGGTGGGTATTGAGGGTGGTGCCATCGGCATTCTTGATCCGCGGATCGGCATCGAAGGCCGCCGCTTCACAGAGCAGCGCTTTCTCGATGGCCTGCTCCGGGGTGATATCCCAGGCGTGATACAGGTCGAAATCCTGCAGGTCGCGGGCCATCAGCGCCGGATCGGCCAGGCCTGCGCAATCATCTTCGGAGGTGTGCTTGGCAATCGCCAGGGCCGCCGCGACGGTTTCCCGAATGGCGTCGCTGCCGCTGGCCGAAGTGCTGGCCGAGCCCTTGCGCTGGCCAACGTAGAGGGTGATGCCGAAGCCCTGGTCGCGGTTGAACTCCACCGTTTCCACTTCGCGCTGACGCACCGAGGTGGACAACCCCTGCTCCAGCGACACCGCCACCTCGCACGCCGTGGCGCCCTGGCGTTTCGCCTCGGCGATGATCTGCTCGACCTGCTCCTGCAAGGCCGGCAGGGCTTGCGGACCTACGCTCTGCACTGCACTCATGGTTTTCTCCACTCAAATTCGGCGTTCGGCGAGGGTCATCGAGCGACCGGGCCGGACAAGCGGCCCCCGACTGGTTATCATGGCGGCGATTCTCAGCGGACTGCCCCCATGGTTGATTCTTACGATGCCTTCGACGAAGGCGAAAAAAGCAAAACCCAGATCAAGCGCGAGCTTCAGGCGCTGGTCGATATGGGCGAGCGCCTTACCACGCTCAAGCCCGACACCCTGGCCAAACTGCCTCTGACCGACGAGCTGCGCAAAGCGCTCGAAGAGCACAAGAAGCACACGGCCAACGAGGCCAAGCGCCGTCACCGCTCGTTCATCGGCAAGCTGATGCGCGACCAGGACCTCGAAGCCATCAACGCCTTGCTCGACCAACTGGACGCGTCTTCGCGCCAGTACAACGAGCGTTTCCACAATCTCGAACGCTGGCGTGACCGGCTGATCGGCGGCACCGACGAGGTCCTGGAAAAGTTCGTCCAGGAATACCCGGAAGCCGACCGTCAGCAACTGCGCTCGTTGATCCGCCAGGCCCAGCACGAGGCCAAGACCAACAAGCCGCCAACCGCCGCGCGCAAGATCTTCAAGTACATCCGCGACCTCGACGAGAGCCAGCGCGGCCTGCGCTGATTCACGCAACCGGGCGGGCACCCTGCCCGCCCGGTCTCACCTTCATGCGCCCGTGCCACCCACGGTGATCGCATCGATCTTCAGGGTCGGCTGGCCCACGCCCACCGGCACCGATTGCCCATCCTTGCCACAGGTCCCCACGCCGCTGTCCAGGCTCAGGTCGTTACCGACCATGGACACCCGGCTCATGGCTTCCGGACCGTTGCCGATCAGGGTCGCGCCCTTGACCGGGGCGGTGATCTTGCCGTCCTCGATCAGGTACGCCTCGCTGGTGGAGAAGACGAATTTGCCGCTGGTGATATCCACCTGGCCGCCGCCGAGGTTGGCGCAGTACAGACCGCGCTTGACCGAGGCGATGATCTCCGCCGGATCGCTTTCACCGGCACGCATGTAGGTGTTGGTCATACGCGGCATCGGCAGGTGCGCGTAGGACTCGCGACGCCCGTTGCCGGTGACCGCCATGCCCATCAGGCGGGCATTGAGCTTGTCCTGCATGTAGCCGACCAGCTTGCCGTTCTCGATCAGGGTGGTGCATTCGGTCGGCGTGCCTTCGTCGTCGACGCTCAGCGAGCCACGGCGGTCCTTCAGGGTGCCGTCATCGACGATGGTGCACAGGCTCGAAGCAACCATCTCGCCGATGCGCCCGCTGTAGGCCGAACTGCCCTTGCGGTTGAAGTCGCCTTCCAGGCCGTGGCCAACCGCTTCGTGCAGCAGCACCCCGGACCAGCCCGAGCCCAGCACCACCGGCAGCGTACCGGCCGGGGCCGGCACCGCTTCGAGGTTGACCAGTGCCTGGCGCAGCGCCTCGCGGGCATAGCCCATGACGCGATCTTCGGTGAAATAGCGGTAATCGGTACGCCCGCCGCCGCCATGGCCACCGCGCTCGCGACGGCCATTCTGCTCGACGATGACACTGACATTGAAGCGGATCAGCGGACGGACGTCTGCGGCCAGGCTGCCATCGGCAGCGGCAATCAGGATGCGCTCCCAGACCCCGGCCATGCTCACGCTGACCTGCTGGATACGCGGGTCGAGGGCACGGGTGGCAACATCGACGCGCTTGAGCAGCTCGACCTTTTCCGCGCGAGTCAGGACTTCCAGCGGGTTATCCGCGGCATACAGCGGGGTGATCGCCTGGCTCCTGAACGCCTGCACCGTGCCATTCTGCCCGGCCCGGGAAATCGAGCGGGCGGCCTGGGCGGCAGCGGTCAGGGCTTCGAGATTGATGGCATTGCTGTAGGCAAAGCCAGTCTTCTCGCCGGACTGGGCACGCACGCCCACGCCCTGGTCGAGGTTGAAGCTGCCTTCCTTGACGATGCCGTCTTCCAGTGCCCAGGACTCCGAGATCTGGCCCTGGAAATACAGGTCGGCCGCGTCGATGCCCGGCCCGGCCAGCTCGCCCAGCACGCTTTGCAGGCTGTCGAGGGTCAGGTCGCCGGGGGCCAGCAGTTGCTCGCTGACGCTGGTTAACAACTCGCTCATAGTCACTCCGAGGTGTGCGCAGGCCGCAAGGCGTCCTGCGAGAAAAAGCGCCGGTGCGAGGCCACCGGCATCCGCGCCCTGATGGACGCCTGTTCTGCGCTGTCGCGCGTGCCCAGCAGCACCGCTTCGCCGCGGGCCTGCTGCGCGAGAATCCGTCCCCAGGGGTCGACGATCGCCGCCTGGCCGTGGGTTTCCCGTGGTCCCGGGTGCATCCCGCCCTGGGCGGCGGCCAGCACATAGCACTGGGTTTCGATGGCGCGGGCGCGGATCAGCACTTCCCAGTGCGCCGCGCCGGTGACGGCGGTGAAGGCCGCCGGCGCCGTGATCAGTTCCGCCCCGGCTTCGCGCAGCGCGCTGTACAGCTCGGGGAAACGCAGGTCGTAGCAGACCGTCAGGCCCAGCTTGCCCACCGGGGTATCGGCTACCACCACATTGGTGCCGTGGGCATAGTCGTCCGATTCACGGTAGCGGCCACGGCTGTCGGCCACATCCACATCGAACAGGTGCAATTTGTCGTAGCGGGCGACCAGCTCGCCGTGCTCGTCCACCAGCAGGGAGCAGGCATGGGCTTTGGCCTCGGGCCGGTCGACGGGCGGCAGCGGCAAGGTGCCCGCCACTATCCATAACCTGAGGTCGCGGGCCGTCTGTTTCAACCAGGGCAGGATCGGACCTTCGCCCCGGGCCTCGGCCAGGCCAATGGCGGCGCTGTCGCGGCGGCCCATGGCGGCGAAGTTTTCCGGCAACACGGCGAGCCGGGCGCCCTGCTGCGCCGCCTGCTCCAGCAACGCGCGGGCGCGCTGGAGATTGGCGACGATATCGTCCTGGCTGATCATCTGGATGACGGCGAAGGTCATGGCCACGCTCTATCTGGATTTGTCGAAAGGTTTCACAAAGGTAATCTTAGGCTCTTTCACCGGGCCTTCGACCCGATAGTTGACGCTGGCATAGCGCGCCACCCGGTCACCCAGCAGCTTGTCTACCAGGAACAGCGCCCCGCCCACGGCGGGCGCACCGACGATCAACGCCGCCAGTGGCAGGTTGTTGGTCACCGGCAGGGTCACCATCAGATTGGCGGCGATGCGATCACGCACCAGGTCCAGGGTGCCTTCCAGCTCGAAATTGCTCGACGGGCCGGTGACGGTGATCGGCTCGCGGGTCACATAGACGCCGTCACTGGCCACCAGCAGCCCCTTGACCCGGTCGTAGCTCAGCCCTTTGCCCAGCAGGTCGGAGAAGTCCAGGCGTAAACGGCGCCCGATCGAGTTGAAGTTGAGCAGGCCGAACACCCGCAAGGCCTGGGCACTGCCGTCCACTTCGATGATCTGCCCGTCGCGCAGCGAGGCATCCATGCTGCCGGAGAAGCGCTTGAGGCTGACCCAGGCCGGCGAACCCGGCCAGCGGCCATCGGCGTCCATATGGAAATCGCGGCTGGTCACGGTCGGCGCGAAGCCCCAGGCCTTGAGCACATCGGCCAGGTTGCCGCCCTCCAGGCGTCCCTTGTACCAACTGCTGCTGGCACCGGGCGTACCTTCCCAGCCAGCCGAGCCATTGATCGCCAGGCCCTTGAGATTCAGATCGAGGTCGTTGAACGCCACGCCCTGGGCACCGGGCCGGGACTTGAGCGACACGCTGCCCATCAGGTCATCACCGCGGAACAGCTTGCCGATGTTCAGGTTCACCGCCGGAACCTTGCGCGGATCGGTCGACGCCAGCGGATCCGGGGCATCCGGCGCGGCTTCCGTCGCCGGGTCGGCGGCCGGCAGGCGCAGGGTCGGCAGGTCGACCACGATGGGCGCGGCCTTGGCATCGGGGATCCGGGCGTTGCCGATGACTTCCTGGCTGTCCAGGCGCAGGCCCCAGTTGTCGCTGTTGCGGTCCAGGCGTACCACCGCCTGGTTGAGCTCGAAGTTCCAGGCCTTGATCCTGCCGATGCTCAGGTCCACGCCACGCAGGATCTGCCGGGCACTGCCGCTGGGATCATCGCCGGTATAGCTGCCAGCCTTGCTTTGCCAGTCCTCGAGGTTCAGCTCGGCAATCCGGCCGCGCACGCGCAGGCCCTGGCTCGCCGGCAGTTGCGCGGTGCCACCGCCCAGCAGCAACTCGCCGCGCACCTGCTCGGTCTTGCCGGCAGGCGCAGCCATGGCCAGGCTCGCGAGATCGACGTAATTCGCATCGATACGCCGCTCGTTGCCCCCCAGGTTCATACGGAACTTGCTGGCGCGGGCCTCGCTGGCGTCTTTGCCGAAGGGCGCCGGAAGGTCGATGGCCAGGCCCTTGAGGTTCGACTCGACACTCAGCAGGTTGTCGCGACCCAGCACCACCTGCAACTGATAGGGAAGTTCGCCGGAGACCGGCAGCGCCTGGTTGAACTGCAGCCAGTCGGTCAAGGATTTCAGGGCAATCTGGCCATTGGCGACGATCCGCGTCTGCAACTGCCCCGGCTTGCCTTCGGCGAAGATCTCCGCCGTCACCGGCTTGCCGAAGGCCAGGGTGCTGATGCTCTGGCCGCTCAGACCTTTGTCCAGGTCAAAGCGGAAGTCACCCTTGAGCTTGCTCAGTTCGAGCACCGGTTCGCTGAGCTTCAGGCGCGCCTGTTCAGTGCGGAAGTCCACCACCACTTTCGGTTCGATGCCGTGGGCCAGCGGGATATCCAGTTTCAGCGAGCCCTTCAGGTCGCCCTCGCCTTCCCAGCCGGCGAAGGTGGGACCGGTGCCGATCGGCGCATCCTGGAGAATCTTCACCCCGTCCGCCAGGGTGCCGTCGAAATCGCCATCGACGAACAGATGACTGTGCTCGCCTGCCGGAACATGAGGGATATCCACCAGCACATCGCTGACCCTGGTATTGAGCATCTGCCCGGTGCTGGCCTTGATCCGCACGCCGTGGTCGTCGATGAACACATCACCGTCCACCTTGCTCAGCTGCGGCCAGCCTGGCTGGAAGTCGAGCGCTGCGTCGCGCACCTTGAAGAACAGGCTGATGCTGCGGGCATGGTCCGGCGCGCCGTGGTTCAACGAACCCTGGTACTGGAAATAGCCCTCGTCGACATCGCCCTTGAGAATCGCGGTGCGCAGCCAGTGATCGACATCGGGACTGAGCACTTCCGGGAGGTACTTGGCGGTATAGCGTCCGTCACCCTCGACCAGGCCGACCCGCAGGTCCATGTAGTCTTCGTGACCCGGCTCGAGATGAATACGAATGAGGAAGTCGCCGGCGATCTTGCCCTCTTCACCCAGCACCTGGAGATAGGGGGCGACCAGGGTGAAGGCTTCCTTGTCCAGCTTCCAGGTCAGACGCGCATTGGCCTTCAGGTAATGCCAGGGATCGGCGAAGATCGGTACCAGGTGCAGCATGAACTTGTCGGTGTCCAGGCGCAGTTCGCCATGCCCGAGATCGCCGCTGATGCTGCCGCTGACATTCCCCGCTGCCGGAGCGCCGTGATAGGCATCGAAGCCGACCCGGTCGAGGTTGGCGGCAAAGCTGAACAGGCGATCGCCCTCGACCTGGGGCCGCACGTCCAGCAGGACGTTGCGCAGGCCGCCGGTGACCTTGAGGCCATCGACCACCGCCATCGCCGGTTTCGGCAGCGGACCGAGGGCCTGGATCACCGGGGTCAGCGGGGTCAGGTCGACGCGGTCGGCCTGGATCTTCCAGAGCTCGCCGTCTTCGCCGGCATTCGACTGGTTGATCTGCACATGGGATTCCCAGCGGGTTTCGCCCAGGTTCATGGCCAGTGAATCGATAGTGAGCTGCAGGCCTTCATCGCCACGCCGCAGCCAGGCATTGAGCGCCAGATTCTCGATCTTCACCGGCTTGCGCTCAGCGTAGGCGCCTTGCAACTGCGGAGCATTCAGGCGAATCGTGGCACTTTGCACCTTGCCGTTGCCCCAGCCCAGCCAGACGTCACCCCCGGCGCGCAGCTCAGGCAGTTGCCATTGCCCCAGCAAACGCGCCGGCAGCCATTTCGCCCAATCGCTTTGCGGCAGGCTGGCATAGGCGTCGACCTCGGCGTCCTGCCATTTGGCCGGGCGAATCCGGCTTTTCAGGCTGATGGCCATGGGTTGGCCATCAGGCAGGGTCATGCGTGCATCCAGGCGCTGGCGCACGCTGCCGGTCTGCAGGCTCAGGCCGACATAGGTCAGGGTCATGGGATCGTGATCGAAGGGTTCCAGGGTGATCTGGCTATCGAGCACCGAGACTTTCGATACCACCTGCATACGCCGCAGCGCCTGCTCGACATCCAGTGGCTGGTCATCATCCTGCACCGGCAGGCCCTTGAGCGACCACTTGCCGCTTTCATCTTCATGCAGGTTGAGCTGCAGGCCGCCCAGCTCGACCCGGGCCAGGCGCACATCGCGGGCCACCAGGCTGGCCCACAGGTCGGGCACCACCTTGACTGTATCCAGGCGCAGGGCCGAGGCGCCCTCGCCCACCTGCACATCATGCACCATGAGAATCGGCGCCAGACCGCTCCAGCGGCCTTCCAGCGCACCAATATGCACCGGCAGGCCAAGGCTGGCCTCGGCCTTGTCCTCGACATCGGTACGGTATTCAGCGACCAACGGAATCAGCTCGCGACCGAGGCTGACGTAGAGCGCCACCAGCACCGCGATCAACGCGCAGGCGCCCAGCCCCCAGCGAGTCAGGGCAGCCAGAACGCGGATCAGACGCTCCATTGCTGTGGCCCCCGAGTCATCCAAGCCCTAACTATGGCCCGACATGCAGGGTTTGCCACCATCGACGGTTCAGGGCAGGTCAGAGCAGCACCACATCGTATTGTTCCTGGGAATACATGGACTCCACCTGGAAACGAATGGTTCGCCCGATAAAGGCTTCCAGTTCGGCGACATTCCCCGACTCTTCGTCCAGCAGGCGGTCCACCACCTTTTGATTGGCCAGCACTCTATACCCTTCGGCCTGGTAGGCCCGCGCCTCGCGAAGAATTTCCCTGAAGATCTCGTAGCAGACTGTTTCCGGGGTCTTCAGCTTGCCGCGGCCCTGGCAGCAGATGCAGGGTTCGCAGAGCACCTGCTCCAGGCTTTCGCGGGTGCGCTTGCGGGTCATCTGCACCAGGCCCAGCTCGGTCAGGCCGATGATGTTGGTCTTGGCATGGTCGCGTTCGAGCTGCTTCTCCAGGGTACGCAGGACCTGGCGCTGGTGCTCTTCGTCTTCCATGTCGATGAAGTCGATGATGATGATCCCGCCGATATTGCGCAGGCGCAGTTGCCGGGCAATGGCGGTGGCCGCCTCGAGATTGGTCTTGAAGATGGTCTCTTCAAGATTGCGATGGCCGACGAAGGCGCCGGTGTTCACATCGATGGTGGTCATGGCCTCGGCCGGGTCCACCACCAGGTAGCCGCCGGACTTGAGTGGCACCTTGCGCTCCAGGGCGCGCTGGATCTCGTCCTCGACGCCATAGAGGTCGAAGATCGGCCGCTCGCCCGGGTAGTGCTCCAGGCGATCGGCGATTTCCGGCATCAGCTCGGCGACGAACTGCGTGGTTTTCTGGAAGGTTTCCCGGGAGTCGATGCGGATCTTCTCGATCTTCGGGTTGACCAGGTCGCGCAGGGTGCGCAGGGCCAGGCCGAGGTCTTCGTAGATTTCCGTGGGCGCGCCAACGGTCTTGATCTGCGCGCCGATCTGGTCCCACAGGCGGCGCAGATAGCGGATATCCATGAGAATTTCGTCGGAGCCGGCGCCTTCGGCCGCCGTGCGCAGGATGAAACCACCGGAATCCTGGATGTTTTCCTGGGCCACGCAGTCGCTGACCACCTTCTTGAGGCGCTCGCGCTCGGCTTCGTCCTCGATCTTCAGGGAAATGCCGACATGCTTGGTGCGCGGCATGTATACCAGGTAACGCGACGGAATCGACAGCTGGGTGGTCAGGCGCGCGCCCTTGGAGCCGATCGGATCCTTGGTCACCTGCACCACCAGGCTCTGCCCTTCGTGGACCAGGGCACTGATGCTTTCCACCGTAGTGCCTTCGCGCAGGGAAATTTCCGAGGCATGGATGAAGGCCGCGCGGTCCAGGCCGATATCGACGAACGCCGCCTGCATACCCGGCAGCACCCGCACCACCTTGCCCTTGTAGATATTGCCGACGATGCCGCGGCGCTGGGTGCGCTCGACATGGACTTCCTGAAGGACGCCGTTTTCCACCACCGCCACGCGGGATTCCATCGGGGTGATGTTGATCAGGATCTCTTCACTCATGGCAATCTCTCGTCAAAGGGGCTTCGGGTAATCATGGATCGCCCGACACCGACTGGCGAGCGATAAAGGGCTTGGGTACATCCTCACTCGGCGTTGGGCACGCCCTGCCAGCAGGGGATGCCGAAGCGGGCCAGCAGTTCGGCGGTTTCCGCCACCGGCAGGCCGACCACGGCGGAATAGCTGCCTTGCAGGCCCTGGACGAACACCGCGCCAAGGCCCTGGATGGCATAGGCGCCGGCCTTGTCCTGCGGCTCGCCGCTGGCCCAGTAGCGACTGGCCCGTTCTGCGCTGATGATATTGAAGGCGACCCGGCTGCTGATGCACAGGCTTTCCGTGCGCTGGCCATCGCTGACGGCGACGGCGGTCAGTACATCGTGCTCACGTCCGGAAAGTGCGGCCAGCATGGCCAGGGCATCGTCGCGATCGACCGGTTTGCCGAGGATGCGCCCGTCGAGGACGACGGCGGTATCGGCACCCAGCACCGCCAGCGGTTCACTGGCGCCACTGGCGGTCAGCAGGGCCAGGCCGGCGGCGGCCTTGGCGCGGGCCAGGCGCTCGACATAAGCACCGGCCTGCTCGCCGGGCAGCGGGGTTTCGTCGATGGAGGCGCTGACGACGGTGAAGGGAATGCCGATCTGGGTCAGCAGTTCACGGCGGCGCGGCGAACCGGAGGCCAGGTACAGCGGGGTCATCTTGACTACTCCCTGTCAGCGTCGAAAAGCGAAGGTTTCAGTAGATACTCAGGCGGCTGCGCAAGCCGCGCAGGCCGAAGCTGATCCACGGCCAGAGCAAGGCACTGGTGACCGCCGGCCAGACCAGCGCCAGGGTCGGCTGGCGGTTGCCGGTCAGGGCACTGAGCCAGAGTTGCACCAACTGCGCGACGCCGAAAATCACCAAAATGGTCAGGCTCTGCTGCCACATCGGGAACATGCGCAGACGTTGCTGCAGACTCAGCACGAGGAAGGTGATCAGGGTCAGGACCAAAGCGTTCTGGCCGAGCAGGGTGCCGTAGAGCACATCCTCGCACAGGCCGAGGGCGAAGGCGGTGGTCATGCCGACCTTGTGCGGCAGGTTGAGGGTCCAGAAGGCGACCAGCAGGGCCAGCCACAAGGGACGGAAGATATCCATGAACGGCGGCATCGGCCAGACGCTCAGGAGCAGGCCGACCAGGAAGGTCAGCCAGACCACCCAGCCATTCTTGCCGTGGGTACTGACCATCAGTGTCTCTCCCGGGAAGGTGTGGTTGGCGCTGCGGGAGTCGCCGGGGCGGCGGCCGGAGCCGGCGTTGCCGCTGGCGCGTGGGGCGCCGCGGCAGGGGTCGCGGGAGTGGCAGGGGCCGGGGTCGTGGCCGGATGTGCCGGGTCGGCGCCTGGCGCCGGCGGGCCCATCTGTTCCGCTTCCTGGGCCTTGACCGCGTCGCTGGCGCGCTCTTCGGGCGTGCGGCCGTCAGAGAACACCAGCAGCAGGTAGCGGCTGCGATTGAGCGCCGCCGTCGGCACCGCACGCACGATGGCGAACGGCTGCCCGGAATCGTGGATCACTTCCTTGACCGTGGCCACCGGATAGCCCGCCGGGAAACGCTGGCCCAGGCCGGAACTGACCAGCAGGTCGCCTTCCTTGATGTCGGCGGTGTCGGCGACATGCCGCAGTTCCAGGCGCTCCGGGTTGCCGGTACCGCTGGCGATGGCGCGCAGACCATTGCGGTTGACCTGCACCGGAATGCTGTGGGTGGTGTCGGTGAGCAGCAGCACGCGGGAGGTGTACGGCATCAGCTCGACCACCTGGCCCATCAGGCCGCGGGCATCGAGTACCGGCTGGCCGAGCACCACGCCATCACGCTCGCCCTTGTTGATCAGGATGCGATGGGTGAAGGGGTTCGGGTCCATGCCGATCAGCTCGGCGACCTCGACCTTCTCGTTGACCAGCGCCGAGGAGTTGAGCAACTCGCGCAGGCGCACGTTCTGCTCGGTCAGCGCCGCCAGCTTCTGCAGGCGGCCTTGCAGGAGCAGGGCTTCGGTCTTGAGTTTCTCGTTTTCGGCGATCAGCTCGGTGCGACTGCCGAACTGGCTGGCCACCCCCTGCCACAGACGCACGGGCAGGTCGGTGATGGTGTAGGACTGCATCAGCACCAGGGACATCTGGCTGCGCACGGGTTTGAGCACGGTGAAACGGGCATCGACCACCATCAGGGCGATCGACAGCACCACCAGCACGAGCAGGCGCACGCCCAGGGACGGGCCTTTGGCAAAAAGCGGTTTAATGGGCCGCTCCTCGTGGACGACGGTTCATGAGGTCATTCATACGGCAACGCACCGACCTGGCTTGCGGATGAGTGGAATCGGCATCCCGGACGGACGCCGACCCGGTTTCGGACAGCACTGCGCAGGCTAGCCGAAATCCGGGCGACAGGAAGGCAATCCGGCGAATCACTCGCTGGAGAGCAGGTCCATGGTGTGCTTGTCCATCATCTCCAGGGCGCGACCGCCGCCACGAGCGACGCAGGTCAGCGGGTCTTCGGCGACGATCACCGGCAGGCCGGTTTCCTGGGCCAGCAGCTTGTCGAGGTCGCGCAGCAGGGCGCCACCACCGGTCAGCACCAGGCCACGTTCGGCGATGTCCGAAGCCAGCTCGGGAGGCGATTGCTCCAGGGCGCTCTTGACCGCCTGGACGATGGTCGCCAGGGATTCCTGCAGGGCTTCCAGCACTTCGTTGGAATTCAGGGTGAAGGCACGCGGTACGCCTTCGGCCAGATTGCGGCCGCGGACGTCGACTTCGCGCACTTCGCCGCCCGGGTAGGCGGTACCGATTTCCTGCTTGATGCGCTCGGCGGTGGATTCGCCGATCAGGCTGCCGTAGTTGCGGCGCACGTAGGTGACGATGGCTTCGTCGAAGCGGTCGCCGCCAACGCGGACGGATTCGGCGTAGACCACACCGTTCAGGGAGATCAGTGCGATTTCAGTGGTACCGCCACCGATATCGACGACCATCGAGCCGCGGGCTTCTTCGACCGGCAGGCCGGCACCGATGGCGGCGGCCATCGGCTCTTCGATCAGGAACACTTCACGGGCACCGGCGCCCAGCGCCGACTCACGAATGGCACGACGCTCGACCTGGGTCGACTTGCACGGTACGCAGATCAGCACGCGCGGGCTTGGCTGCAGGAAGCTGTTCTCGTGAACCTTGTTGATGAAGTACTGCAGCATCTTTTCGCAGACGCTGAAGTCGGCGATCACGCCGTCCTTCATCGGACGAATGGCAGCAATGTTGCCCGGGGTACGGCCGAGCATGCGCTTGGCTTCGGTACCTACCGCGACGACACTTTTCTGGTTGCCGTGGGTGCGAATGGCCACGACAGAGGGCTCATTCAGGACGATACCGCGCTCACGCACGTAGATAAGGGTGTTGGCAGTGCCCAGGTCGATGGAGAGATCGCTGGAAAACATGCCACGCAGTTTCTTGAACATGGGAAAGGGACCCTGGCAACGCGTGGGTAAAAAAGTGCGGCAAACTCTAACAATGGCGGGGATTTTGGGCAAGGCGCCAATATGTTAAATTGGCGGTTTTTCCGAGCAGGCCAGCACACGATCGGGCCTTATGACCGCGTGTATCCCGGCATGTTCCTCATCCCGGACAATTCCTTTTTTCCCAGGAGATCCCCATGGCGCTTGAACGCTGCGACGTGGAAAAGATCGCCCATCTGGCCCGTCTGGGCCTGAACGAGGCCGATCTTCCACGCACTACCGATGCCCTCAACAGCATTCTCGGCCTTGTTGACCAGATGCAGGCGGTCGATACCGACGGCATCGAGCCTCTGGCCCACCCTCTGGAAGCCAGTCAGCGCCTGCGCGCCGACGTTGTAACAGAAAGCAACCAACGCGACCGCTACCAGGCCATCGCGCCGTCCACGGACAGCGGCCTGTACCTGGTTCCGAAAGTCATCGAGTAAGGGAATAGCGCCAGCATGCATCAATTTACCCTGGCCGAGATCGCCCGTGGCCTCGCCGACAAATCGTTTTCCGCCGAAGAGCTGACCCGTGCGCTGCTGCAGCGCATCCACCAGCTCGACCCGCAACTCAACAGCTTCATCAGCGTCACCGACGACCTGGCCATCGCCCAGGCCCAGGCCGCCGACGCCCGCCGCGCGGCGGGCGAGAGCGGTGCCCTGCTCGGTGCGCCGATCGCCCACAAGGACCTGTTCTGCACCCTCGACGTACGCACCAGCTGCGGCTCGAAGATGCTCGACTCGTTCAAGGCGCCGTATGACGCCACCGTGGTCGCCAAGCTGGCTGCAGCCGGCACCGTGACCCTGGGCAAGACCAACATGGACGAATTCGCCATGGGTTCGGCCAACGAATCCAGCCACTACGGCGCGGTGAAGAACCCGTGGAACCTGGAACACGTGCCGGGCGGTTCGTCCGGCGGTTCCGCCGCAGCCGTGGCCGCGCGCCTGCTGCCGGCCGCCACCGGCACCGACACCGGCGGCTCGATCCGCCAGCCGGCCGCGCTGACCAGCCTGACCGGCCTGAAACCGACCTACGGCCGGGTTTCGCGCTGGGGCATGATCGCCTACGCCTCCAGCCTCGACCAGGGCGGCCCGATGGCCCGCACCGCCGAAGACTGCGCCCTGCTCCTGCAAGGCATGGCCGGCTTCGATCCGAAGGACTCCACCAGCATCGACGAACCGGTGCCGGACTACAGCGCCAGCCTCAACGGCTCGCTGCAGGGCCTGCGCATCGGCCTGCCGAAGGAATACTTCGGCGCCGGTCTCGACCCGCGCATCGCCGACCTGGTCCAGGCCAGCGTCAAGGAGCTGGAGAAGCTCGGCGCGGTGATCAAGGAAATCAGCCTGCCAAACATGCAGCACGCCATTCCTGCGTACTACGTGATCGCCCCGGCCGAGGCCTCCTCCAACCTCTCGCGTTTCGACGGCGTGCGCTTCGGCTACCGCTGCGAGAACCCGAAGGACCTCACCGACCTGTACAAGCGTTCCCGCGGTGAAGGCTTCGGCAGCGAAGTGCAGCGCCGCATCATGGTCGGTACCTACGCCCTGTCGGCCGGCTACTACGACGCCTACTACCTGAAGGCGCAGAAGATCCGTCGCCTGATCAAGAACGACTTCATGGCTGCCTTCGAAGGCGTCGACGTGATCCTCGGCCCGACCACGCCGAACCTGGCCTGGAAGATCGGCGCCAAGAACGCCGACCCGGTCGCCGCGTACCTGGAAGACGTCTACACCATCACCGCCAACCTCGCCGGCCTGCCGGGCCTGTCGATGCCGGCCGGTTTCGTCGATGGCCTGCCGGTGGGCGTACAGCTCCTGGCCCCGTATTTCCAGGAAGGCCGCCTGCTCAACGTCGCGCACCAGTATCAGCAAGTGACTGACTGGCACACCCGCGCACCCAACGGCTTCTGAGGAGCAGACACATGCAATGGGAAGTTGTCATCGGGCTGGAGATCCATACCCAGCTCGCCACCCAGTCGAAGATTTTCTCCGGCAGCGCCACCACCTTCGGTTCCGAGCCGAACACCCAGGCCAGCCTGATCGACCTGGGCATGCCCGGCGTGCTGCCGGTGCTGAACCAGGAAGCGGTGCGCATGGCCTGCATGTTCGGCCTGGCGATCGACGCCGAGATCGGCCAGCACAACGTGTTCGCCCGCAAGAACTACTTCTACCCGGACCTGCCCAAGGGCTACCAGATCAGCCAGATGGAGCTGCCGATCGTCGGCAAGGGCCACCTGGACATCGCCCTTGAAGACGGCACCGTCAAGCGCATCGGCATCACCCGTGCGCACCTGGAAGAAGACGCCGGCAAGAGCCTGCACGAAGATTTCGCCGGTTCTTCCGGGATCGACCTGAACCGTGCCGGCACCCCGCTGCTGGAAATCGTGTCCGAGCCGGAAATGCGCAGCGCCAAGGAAGCCGTGGCCTACGTCAAGGCGATCCACGCCCTGGTGCGCTACCTCGGCATCTGCGACGGCAACATGGCCGAAGGTTCGCTGCGTTGCGACTGCAACGTATCGATCCGGCCAAAGGGCCAGGTCGAGTTCGGCACCCGCTGCGAGATCAAGAACGTCAACTCGTTCCGCTTCATCGAGCGTGCGATCAACAGCGAGATCCAGCGCCAGATCGAGCTGATCGAGGACGGCGGCAAGGTCATCCAGGAAACCCGCCTGTACGACCCGAACAAGGACGAAACCCGCTCCATGCGCAGCAAGGAGGAAGCCAACGACTACCGTTACTTCCCCGATCCGGACCTGCTGCCGGTGGTGATCGAGTCGGCCTACCTCGACGACCTGCGCACCACCCTGCCGGAGCTGCCGCCACAGAAGGTCGAGCGCTTCCAGAGCCAGTACGGCCTGTCGGCCTACGATGCCAACGTGCTGGCGTCCAGCCGCGAGCAGGCGGAGTACTTCGAGAAGGTCGCGGCCATCGGCGGCGACGCCAAGCTGGCGGCCAACTGGGTCATGGTGGAGCTGGGCAGCCTGCTGAACAAGCTGGGTGTCGAGATCGACCAGGCGCCGGTGACTGCCGAGCAACTGGGCGGCATGTTGCTGCGCATTCGTGACAATACCATCAGCGGCAAGATCGCCAAGACCGTGTTCGAAGCGATGGCGGCGGGTGAAGGTGATGCCGACCAGATCATCGAGGCCCGCGGCCTGAAGCAGGTGACCGACAGCGGCGCGATCGAGAAGGTGCTGGATGAAATGCTCGCGGCCAACGCCGAGCAGGTCGAGCAGTACCGTGCGGCGGACGAAGCCAAGCGCGGCAAGATGTTCGGCTTCTTCGTCGGCCAGGCGATGAAGGCTTCGAAGGGCAAGGCGAACCCGCAACAGGTGAACCAACTGCTCAAGAGCAAGCTCGAAGGCTGATCGCTGCGCTTCTTCCTGTAGGAGCGTGGCTTGCCCGCGAAGGACCGCGCAGCGGTCCCAGAATCTTATGGCTGCCACTATTCTGGGACCGCTGCGCGGTCCTTCGCGGGCAAGCCACGCTCCTACAGGGGAAAGCCCAACTCCAACGGAGCACCCTGATCAATGTGGCGTCCCCTAAGCGCCCTGGCGCTGTTCACCCTCCTGGCCGGCTGTGCCAGCCACGACATCGATCCCCGCGGCTACGATGAAACCGGCACCGCTTCTTTCTATGGTTCCCGCCATCACGGCAAACGCACCGCCAGCGGCGAGCCGTTCAACCAGCATGGCCTGACCGCCGCCCACCGTACCCTGCCCTTCGGCACCCGGGTCATGGTGACCAACCTGAAAAACGACCGCAGCGTGGTGGTCCGCATCAACGATCGCGGCCCCCATACCCGTGGCCGTCTGATCGACCTTTCCAAAGCCGCCGCCCAGCAACTGGACATGATCCGTAGCGGAACGGCGCGAGTCCGGGTACAAAGCCTGAGCGACTGATTCTGTTCTACGGGAGCACGACCATTTTCAACCTGGCCGCTTTACCCACCTTCAGCCTGCTGCAACTGGCCAGCGGCCTGATCCTCCTGATTCTCGGCGCCGAGCTGCTGGTGCGTGCCGCCCTGCGCATCGCCGCCAGCCTGCACGTGCGCCCGCTGATCATCGGCTTGAGCCTGGTGGCCTTCGGCAGCAGCGCGCCGCAACTGACCGTCAGCCTGCAGGCCGCCTACACCGGCGCGCCGGACGTGGCGGTGGGCAGCGTGATCGGCAGCAATATCTTCAATGTCCTGGTGATCCTCGGCCTCGCCGCGCTGATCATTCCGCTGCGGGTCTCGCGGCAACTGGTGCGCCTGGATATCCCGCTGATGATCGGCGCCAGCCTGCTGGTCTACCTGCTGGCCCTGAACGAGTTCATCGGGCGCTGGGAAGGCGCGCTGCTGCTGGCCGGCCTGGTGGCGTACCTGGCCATGCTCTGGCATCAGTCGCGGCACTACGCTCGCACTTACCCGGCACCCAACCCGCGAGTCGATCGCGGCATCGGCTTCTGGTTCGGCAGCCTGCTGCTGATGCTGCTCGGCCTCGGCCTGCTGAGCCTGGCCGGGCACCTCCTGCTGGAAGCCGCGGTGGAAGTGGCGACCGACCTGGGCCTGTCGGAACGGGTGATCGGCCTGACCGTGGTCGCCGTGTGCACCTCGCTGCCGGAACTGGCCACCTCGCTGATCGCGGCGCTGCGTGGCGAACGGGAGATCGCCGTGGGCAACGTGATCGGCAGCAACCTGTTCAACCTGCTGGCAGTGCTCGGCCTGACCGCCGTACTGGCACCCGAGCCGCTGTCCATCTCGCCCAATGCCCTGGATTTCGACCTGCCGGTAATGCTTGGCGTCGCCGTGCTGACCCTGCCGGTGTTCTATTCCGGCTACCGGGTCACCCGCGCCGAGGGCCTGGTGTTCCTCTGCCTGTATCTGGCCTACGGCCTGCACGTGGTGGCCTTCACCACCGGCATGCCGCTGGCCAATCGTCTGGAGCAGTTGATGCTGTTCTATGTTCTGCCAGTGCTCGCTGTCTTGCTGACTTACACCACAGCCCGCGCCTGGCGCCGCCAACACTAAGGAAAACAACATGGGTGAGACGAAGAAAACCGGCGAGCAGGTTCGCCGCCAGGTCATGGGCGATGTGTTCGTCGATCGCGCGCTGGGCAATGCCACCGAATTCACCGCGCCATTGCAGGCGTTCGTCAACGAGCATGCCTGGGGCAGCGTCTGGAGCCGCGAAGGCCTGCCGCTGAAGACCCGCAGCCTGATCACCCTCGCCGCCCTGACCGCGCTGAAATGCCCGCAGGAACTCAAGGGCCACGTGCGTGGCGCACTGAACAATGGCTGTACCGTGGAAGAGATTCGCGAAGCCCTGCTGCATTGCGCAGTCTATGCGGGCGTGCCGGCGGCGATCGATGCGTTCCGCGCGGCCCAGGAAGTGATCGACGCCTGGCAACAGGACTGATCGAGCACTTCCCGGAACGGGTCGTCAGGCCTTAGGCGCGACGACCCTTGGTCAGTTTGTAAGCAATCCACAACACCAGCAGCCAGACCGGAATCAGCCCGACCGAGATGCGCGTGCCTTCGGTCATCGCCATGACCACCAGGATAAAGGCGAGGAAGGCCAGGCACAGGTAGTTGGTCATTGGGTAGCCGAGGCTCTTGTAGAAGGTCTCGTGCTTCTGCGCCGCCTTGGCCTTGCGGAATTTCAGGTGGGTGATGCTGATGATGCCCCAGTTGATCACCAGCGACGCGACCACCAGCGCCATCAGCAAGCCGAAGGCCTCGCGCGGCATGAAGTAGTTGATGACCACGCACAGCCCGGTGGCCAGCGCGGAAATGCCCAGGGCCACCAGCGGCACGCCCTTGTCATTGACCTTGAGCAGCGACTTCGGCGCATCGCCCTGGGTCGCCAGGCCGAACAGCATGCGGCTGTTGCAGTACACGCAGCTGTTGTAGACCGACAGCGCAGCGGTCAGGACCACCAGGTTGAGCACCGTGGCCACGGCGTTGGCGTTGAGGTCATGGAAGATCATCACGAACGGGCTGCCGCCATCGACCACCTTCTGCCACGGGTACAGCGCCAGCAGGACAGCCAGGGCACCCACATAGAACAGCAGGATGCGGTAGATCACCTGGTTGGTGGCGCGGGGGATGCTGTGGCGCGGGTTATCGGCCTCGGCGGCGGTGATACCCACCAGTTCCAGGCCGCCGAAGGAGAACATGATCACCGCCATGGCCATCATCAGGCCAGTGGCGCCATGGGGGAAGAAGCCACCGTGTTGCCACAGGTTGGCGACGCTGGCGTCCGGGCCGCCATTGCCGCTGAACAGCAGGTAGCCGCCGAAGCCGATCATGCCAAGGATGGCCACCACCTTGATCAGCGCGAACCAGAACTCCATCTCGCCGAAGACCTTCACCTGGCTGACGTTCATCAGGTTGATGATGACGAAGAACACCGCCGCCGTGACCCAGGTCGGAACGCCCGGCCACCAGTACTGGATGTAGACGCCGACGGCGGTCAGCTCGGCCATGCCCACCAGCACGTACAGCACCCAGTAGTTCCAGCCCGACATGAAGCCGGCGAACGGCCCCCAGTAGCTGTGGGCGAAGTGGCTGAAGGTCCCGGAAACCGGCTCTTCCACCACCATCTCGCCGAGCTGGCGCATGATGAAGAAGGCGATCAGGCCGGCGATGGCGTAGCCCAGCAGCACCGAGGGGCCGGCCATCTGGATGGTCTGGGCGATACCCAGAAACAGCCCGGTGCCGATCGCCCCGCCCAGGGCGATCAGCTGGATATGGCGATTTTTCAGGCCGCGATGCAAACGCTCGGGCGTGATCTGGTCTTGCATGAAGTGTCCTCGGACGTGAGAAGCAGTGTTGGTGTTGTTTTTTGCGCGAAGGATCTAGATCCAGCCGCCCCACTGCAATAGGAATATTCCGATATTGGTTGTCACAGCGGCGGCAAGGGTCGTGATCACGATGATCGATGCCGCCAGTTCATGGTTGCCGTTGGACGAGCGGGCCATTACGTAGCTGGCCGCAGCCGTCGGGCTGCCAATATAAAGGAACAGGATGCCCAGTTCCGCCCCGCGAAAGCCGCATAGCCAGCCGCCGAAGGTGAAGATCAGCGGCAGCCAGACCATCTTCACCAGGCTCGCACTCACCGCCATCCGTCCACTGGCGCGCAACGAGGCCAGGGACAGGGTGCCGCCGATGCAGATCAGCGCCAGCGGCAGGGTCATCTGCGCGATGTAGTCGGCGGAGGTGAGCATCCAGTTCGGCAGCGCCACCTTGGCGTAGGCCAACGGCGTTGCCAGCAGCACGCTGATGATCAGCGGGTTGCGCAGGATGCTCTTGAAGATGCTCCATGGGTCCGACTTCAAGCTCGGGCTGTACACCGCCAGCACTACCACCGACAGCGAGTTGTAGAGCAGGATCACCAGCCCGGCGAGGATCGCGCCGAGGGAAATACCGTAGTCGCCGTACATGCTGGCCGCCAGCGCCAGACCAATCACCCCGTTGTTGCCGCGGAACGCGCCCTGGGTGTAGATGCCGCGATCTTCCTTGGGGCAGCGCCAGATGGCAATCAACCAGGACAGGGCGAAACTGCCGAAGGTGGCGGCGATGAAGTACAGCAGCAGGCTGGGTTTGACGGCGGCGTCGAGGTCGGCGTGGTAGATGCCGAGGAACAGCAGCGACGGCATGCACACGTTGAAGACCAGCGACGAGGCGACCTGGATGAAGTTGTCGTTGATTGCATCGATGCGACGCAGCAGCACGCCCATGAACAGCATCGCGAAGACCGGGGCCGTGATGTTCAGGGTCTGGATGAAAAGGGCGAGCATGCGGGGGGATTTCCGTGGGCCTGTCGTTAGGTGGCTAATGATACGCCAGTGCAGGGCTCAGGGATGGGGGTTTGTGGATGAAATGCCAGAATTTCGGCGATTTTGAGGGCCTCATCGCTGGCAAGCCAGCTCCCACAGGACTTGTGGGAGCTGGCTTGCCAGCGATAGGGCCCTCAAGGGCAATAAAGAACTCAGCGCCGAACGGGCCGCTTCTGCAACTTGCGCTGCAACGTCCGCCGGTGCATGCCCAGGGCCCGGGCCGTGGCGGAGATATTGCCCTCGTGCTCGCTCAGCACGCGCTGGATGTGCTCCCATTGCAAACGGTCCACCGACATCGGGTTTTCCGGCACCAGGCTATCCAGGTCGCCATGCTGCGAGGCCAGCGCCGCCAGCACATCGTCGGCATCCGCCGGCTTGCACAGGTAGTTGCAGGCGCCGCGCTTGATGGCCTCCACCGCCGTGGCGATGCTGGAGTAGCCGGTGAGGATCACCACCTTCATTTCCGGGTCCAGCTCCAGCAGCTTGGGCAGCAGCACCAGGCCGGAGTCGCCTTCCATCTTCAGGTCCAGCGTGGCGTAGTCCGGAATATCCTGCTGGGCCAGGACCAGCCCCTCCTCCGCCGAACTCGCGGTGCTGACACGGAAGCCGCGGCGAACCATGGCGCGGGCCATCACCCGGGTAAAGGTCGCGTCGTCGTCGACCAGCAGCAGGTGCGGCAGGTCTTCACCTTCAGCCTGGATTTCATCACTCATCACACGTCTCCTCGCGCGTCACGGGGCAGGCGCAGCTCGGTCAGCGTGCCGCCCTCTTCGTGACTATAGAGTTTTACCGAGCCGCCAGCACGGGTAACGCTGGCCTTGCTCAGGAACAGGCCAAGGCCGAAGCCCTTGCCCTTGGTGGTAAAGAAGGGTTTGCCGATCTGCTCGGCAATGGCCACCGGCACGCCAGGACCGTGGTCGCGGATGCTGATGACGATATCGGTGGCATCCCAGTCCAGCCGGACCTCCAGACCGTCGGGG
Organism: Pseudomonas sp. P2S-1; assembly: GCF_057197725.1. NCBI lineage: Bacteria > Pseudomonadati > Pseudomonadota > Gammaproteobacteria > Pseudomonadales > Pseudomonadaceae > Pseudomonas > Pseudomonas sp. P2S-1. The sequence goes on along the minus strand of NZ_CM170068.1, from coordinate 5,676,619 downwards.
CAGGCATCGGCGGCGTTGTTCAGCAGGTTCAGCAGGGCCTGGGTCAGGTCCGGCGGCGGCGCCAGGTGCGGTACCAGGCCCTGGCCGAGGCGCTGGAAGCGGTAGCTGGCTTCCGGGCGCATCAGGTGCCAGCGGTTCAGCGACTCGTCCATCCAGAAGGTCACCGGCTGCTCTTCCACCGCCATCCGGCGATTGGCCTCGGCAGCGCGGACCAGTTGCTGCAAGGTGTGCTTGCATTGCTTGACCTGCTCCTGGAGCACCGCCAGGTCGTCCTGCAGCAGCGGATCGGTGTGGTCCTGACGCATTTCGTTGATCAGCACGCTCATGGTCGCCAGCGGCGTGCCCAGTTCATGGGCGGCGCCAGCGGCCTGGGTCGCAACAGCCAGCAGTTGCTGGTCACGCAGGCCTTCTTCGCGGCGCTGGGCCTGGAAGGCCTCCTGGCGGCGCAATTCCTCGGCCATCTTCGCGGCGAAGAAGGTAATCACCGCCGCCGCCAGGGCAAAGCTCAGCCACATGCCGTAGATCTGCATCTTTTCCCGGGCCATCGGGAAGGTATCAAGGGGATAGAACTGCACCAGCAGCAGGGTGTAGGCCACCAGCGCGATCCCGGAAAGGATCAGCGAATAGACCCACGGCAGCGTCACCGCGGCGATTGCCAGGGGCACCAGGTAATAGGAGACGAAAGGGTTGGTCGAGCCGCCGGAAAAATACAGCAAGGCACTGTGGATCAGCAGGTCGCAGGCCAGTTGCACCGCGTATTCCAGCTCGGTCACCGGCAGCGAGGCGCGCAGGCGCAGGGCGGTGACCAGGCACAGGACCATGGAGAAGCCGAGGGTGACGCTCAGCGCCAGCCAGGGCAGTGGCAGCAGTTCGGTCCAGTAGGCAACCGCGACCGAACCGGCCTGGGCAGCCAGCACCAGGGTGCGGATGAACGTAAGGCGCCAGAGGTTCTGGCGGGTAGCAGACAACATTTGCATAGTGACCGGGGCGAGCATGAGCTCTCCTGATGAGTGCTCCAGGTAAACCGGGGCGAAGTATACCGAAGCGACGTCCGCGACTGCAGCAATGCGGCAACTCGCCACACCGTGCCAAGGCTAAATGATAGCGATTTGGAACCTTGGTGCTACTTTCAAGGTCAGACAGGGTCTGCGTGGCGCACAGGATCGTACTGGCCACGCCCATTTTTCAAGGAGTCATGCATGAATACCCCACGCCGTAGCGCCAAAGCCCTGCTGGCCGCCAGCCTGCTGGTCAGCCTTCCCGTTCTGGCGGACGAGCCGCGTTACAACCAGATTTCCCTGCGTGCCGAAGCGAGCAAGGAAGTGGCCCGGGACCTGATGGTCGTGACCCTCTACAGCGAAGCGCAGAACACCGACCCGGCCAAGCTCGCTGCCGAGATCACCACCACCCTGAACAAGGCCCTGGAACAGGCGCGCCAGGTCAAGGACGTGAAGATCAGCCAGGGCAGCCGCAATGCCTACCCGATCTATGACGACAAGGGCCAGAAGATCACCGGCTGGCGCGAACGTGCCGAGCTGCGTCTGGAAAGTGCCGACTTCCCGGCCTTGTCCAAGCTGACCGGCGAGCTCCTGCAACAGCTGAAGATGGGCGGCATGGACTTCGCCATCGCCCCGGCCACGCGCAAGACCAGCGAGGATGCGCTGATCAAGGATGCGGTGGACGCGTTCAAGGCCCGCGCGCAGATCGCCACCGAGGCACTGGGTGGCAAGGGCTACAAGGTGGTCAGCCTGAACCTCAACAGCAGCGGTTATCCACAGCCGTACATGCGTGCGCCGATGATGATGAAGGCCAGCATGGATGCCGAGGCGGCGCCGTCGCCGCAGGTCGAGGCGGGGACCACCCAGGTCAGCGTCAATGCGGATGGCACCATTGAAGTGCAGATGCCCTGAGTGAACTTGGGCCGGTGCTTGACCGGCCCTTCTCGATTGCCTTTGATGGCCTCATCGCTGGCAAGCCAGCTCCCACAGTGACCGCGTGCACCGCTGAACCTGTGGGAGCTGGCTTGCCAGCGATGAGGCCCTCAAATTCAACACACATCTCGAAAATTTCGCCAATTCCCGCCAAGCAAACGTTCAACTCCGCAAAAGTTACACAATCGCGACATCCTTGTACGAACGTTCCGAAATTGCTGTCAGAAGCTATCCTCAACCGTTGCATCAGGTCCAGTACCTGCATAAGTATCCGCGGGTCGGCCCACAAGGCCGCCCTCAGATCACAATGACAACAATGAGGCCACCATGCTGAAAACCGCAGTCATTCCGTTCCTTGTCGGCGCAGGTTTGCTCGCCGCCACCCCGGCCGCCCAGGCCGCTTCCAACCTGGTCTACTGCTCCGAAGGCAGCCCCGCCGGCTTCGATCCCGGCCAGTACACCACCGGCACCGACTTCGATGCCTCGTCCGAGACCGTGTTCAACCGCCTGGCCCAGTTCGAGCGCGGCGGCACCCAGGTCATCCCCGGGCTGGCCACCAGTTGGGACGTTTCCGACGACGCCCTGACCTATACCTTCCACCTGCGCGAAGGGGTCAAGTTCCACACCACCGACTACTTCAAGCCGACCCGCGAGTTCAACGCCGACGACGTGCTGTTCACCTTCAACCGCATGCTCGACAAGGACATGCCGTTCCGCAAGGCGTACCCCACCGAGTTCCCGTACTTCACCGATATGGGCATGGACGCGAACATCAAGCAGGTCGAGAAGGTCGACGAGCACACCGTCAAGTTCACCCTCAACGAAGTCGACGCCGCGTTCATCCAGAACATCGCCATGAGCTTCGCCTCGATCCAGTCCGCCGAATACGCCGACCAGTTGCTCAAGCAGGGCAAGGCCGCGGACATCAACCAGAAGCCGATCGGCACCGGCCCGTTCGTGTTCAGCAAGTACCAGAAGGACGCGCAAATCCGCTTCAAGGGCAACAAGGACTACTGGTCGCCCGGCGAGGTGAAGATCGACAACCTGATCTTCGCCATCACCACCGACGCCTCGGTGCGCATGCAGAAGCTGAAGAAGAACGAGTGCCAGGTCACCCTGTTCCCGCGCCCTGCCGACCTCGAATCGCTGAAGGCCGACCCGAACCTGCAGATGCCGCACCAGGCCGGCTTCAACCTCGGCTACATCGCCTACAACGTGATGGACAAGATCAAGGGCAGCAACGAGCCCAACCCCATGGCCCAGCTCAAGGTGCGCCAGGCCCTGGACATGGCGGTGAACAAGCAGCAGATCATCGATTCGGTGTACCAGGGCGCCGGGCAGCTGGCGGTCAACGCCATGCCGCCGACCCAGTGGTCCTATGACGAGACCATCAAGGGTACCGAGTACAACGTCGAGAAAGCCAAGGCCCTGCTCAAGGAAGCCGGGGTCAAGGAAGGCACCGAGATCACCCTGTGGGCCATGCCGGTACAGCGCCCGTACAACCCCAACGCCAAGCTCATGGCCGAGATGATCCAGTCCGACTGGGCCAAGATCGGCATCAAGGCACGCATCGTCAGCTACGAATGGGGCGAGTACATCAAGCGCGCCAAGGACGGCGAGAACGGCGCCATGCTGATCGGCTGGAGCGGCGACAATGGTGACCCGGACAACTGGCTCGGCACCCTGTACGGCTGCGACGCGGTCAACGGCAACAACTTCTCCCACTGGTGCAACAGCGACTACGACAAGCTGGTCAAGGACGCCAAGCGCATCCCCGACCAGGCCAAGCGCACCGAGCTGTACAAGCAGGCCCAGCACATCCTCAAGGACCAGGTGCCGATCACCCCGATCGCCCACTCCACGGTCTACCAGCCGATGCGCGTGAGCGTCGAAGACTTCAAGATCAGCCCCTTCGCCCTCAATGACTTCTACGGCGTCAGCGTGAAGCCATAACCGCCTGCCAGGGCTGCGGCCGATGCCGCAGCCCTGGCCCTGAACAACAGCTGGTTGATGGCACATCGGTTACTTGTCCGAAATTTCCTCAACACAGTCGGAAAGCTCCCACCCCAACTTGCTCCCTGTGTACCTCGTCGGAAGCCCTGTCCCCACTTACCGTGGGAACGGTGCCCGTGCCCCGTCAGCGAGGATTCGCTGCGTGCCGCGGAAACTTCCAATAACGACTACAAGACAGGGAATTCCCATGCGTAAGACGTCTCTCTTCGCCGCCTTGCTAGGAGCCGGTCTGCTGGCCCATTCGCCCTTCGGCCTGGCCAAGGGCAGCCTGGTGTTCTGCTCGGAAGGCAGCCCTTCCGGCTTCGACACCGCGCAATATCAGAGCGGCACCGACAACGACGTGTCCGAGCCGCTGTACAACCGCCTGGTGGAGTTCGAGCGCGGGGCCACGGTGGTGGAACCGTCGCTGGCCACCGACTGGAGCATTTCCGATGACGGCCTAGTGTACACCTTCAACCTGCGCCCCGGGGTGAAGTTCCACAGCAACGCCGGTTTCAAGCCGAGCCGCGATTTCGACGCCGACGACGTGGTGTTCACCTTCAGCCGCATGCTCGACCCGACCCACCCCTTCCGCCTGGCTTACGGCACGGTGTTCCCGTACTTCAGCGCCATGGGCATGGACAAGACCATCGCCAAGGTGGAGAAAAGCGGCCCGATGAGCGTGACCTTCACCCTCAACCACCCCGACGCCGCGCTGTTGCAGAACCTCGCCATGAGCTTCGCCTCGGTGCTCTCCGCCGAATATGCCGAACACCTGCTGGCCCGTGGCACGCCGTCGGACATCACCGACAAGCCCATCGGTACAGGCCCCTTCGTGTTCACCCGCTACCAGAAGGACACCCAGATCCGCTATCGCGGCAACACCGAGTACTGGGCCCCGGAGCAAGTCAAGCTGGACAACCTGATCTACTCCATCAACGTCGATCCGTCAGTCCGGGTGCAGAAGCTGCGCAAGGGCGAATGCCAGGTGAGCATCCACCCGCGCCCCGCCGACCTCGAGGCCCTGCGCCGCGACGAAAACATCAACCTGATCGAGAAGCCCGCCTACAACCTTGGCTACATCGCCTACAACACCCGGCACAAGCCGTTCGACCAACTGGAGGTACGCCAGGCCCTGGACATGGCGGTGAACAAGGAGGCGATCATCAAGACCGTGTTCCAGGGCGCCGGCCAGGTGGCGGTGAACACCATGCCGCCGACCCAGTGGTCCTACGACGAGAGCATCGCCGACGCCCCTCGCGACCTGGAAAAAGCCAAGCAGATGCTGCGCGACGCCGGGGTCAAGGAAGGCACCGAGATCACCCTCTGGGCCATGCCCGTGCAGCGCCCGTACAACCCCGATGCCCGCCTGATGGCGCAGATGCTCCAGGACGACTGGGGCAAGCTCGGGCTGAAGGTGAACATCGTCAGCTACGAATGGGGCGAATACCTCAAGCGCGCCAAGAACGGCGAGCACGACACCCTGCTGATCGGTTGGACCGGCGACAACGGCGACCCGGACAACTGGCTCGGCACCCTGTACGGCTGCGATGCCATCGGCAGCCACAACCACTCCATGTGGTGCGACCCGCAATACGACGCCCTGATGAAAAAGGCCAAGGGCACCAACGACCGCGAGCAGCGCAGCGAGCTGTATCGCCAGGCCCAGCACTACATCAAGCAGAACGTGCCGATCACCCCCATCGCCCACTCCACCGTCGCCCAGCCGGTGAGCACGCGGGTGGAGGGATACCTGGTCAGCCCGTTCGGCAAGACCACGTTCCGCGACGTTGGCATCGACTGACCGGCGCAGTACGGATCACGGCCCACCGGCCGCGATCCGCAGCACTGGCCGACGGGTCCACGAGGCCCGCCGGTCCATCGAGAAGAACAAGAAAGGAAGTATCGCCTTGAAACGAATCACCACCGTAATCGCCCTTTCCCTTGGCGGCCTGTCCGGCCTAGCCCAGGCCGAAGCCACCAGCCAGGACTACCTGCCGCTGACCCTCAAGGAAACCAGCGCCCAGGCCGAATCCAACGGCTTCATCGAAGACCAGAGCCTGTCCGGCTGGACCCGCAACTGGTACGCCCGCGAGCGCGCGAGCAAGGGTCCGCTGTTCCGCTACTACAAGAGCGACGGCACCCGCCAGGCCACCCACAGCCGCGACAACTGGGTGCAGGGCACCGTGCTCGACTACAGCTCCGGTTTCACCCAGGGCCAGGTCGGTTTCGCCGCCCAGGTCGCCGGCTACCATGCCCTCGCCCTGGAGCGCGGGCGCGCCCGGGTCGCCGGGCCGAACAACCGCACCCTGACCCACAGCGACGGCGACGTCATCGGCCAGTGGAGCAAACTCGGCCTGGCCAACCTGCAGGCGCGGATCTCCAACACCACCCTGGTCGCCGGGCGCCAGTCGATCAACACCCCGGTGTTCGCCTATATCGGCAACCGCGCCCTGCCGTCGAGCTTCGACGGGGTCGCCCTGCACAGCGCCGAATTCGACAACCTGTCCTTCGACCTCGGCACCTTCGAGCGGGTCTCGACCCGTACCGAACAGGGCAAGAGCAAGTTCACCACCGAGTACTCGGCACTGGGCGTCAACGCCGACCGGGTCAGCCTCGCCGGCCTCAACTACCAGCCGCTGCGCAGCCTGACCACCAGCCTGTACCTCGGCCAGGTCGAGGACATCTGGAACCAGTACTACGTCGGCGCCTCCCATGACCTGGGAGACAAGGGCACCCTGGCCTTGACCACCGGCTTCAACTACTACGGCACCCGCGACACCGGCTCGGCGAAACTGGGGGATATCGACAACGACACCTTCAGCCTGTCCTTCACCCTGGCGCACCAGGCCCACAGCCTGACCCTGGCCTACCAGCAGGTGAACGGCGACGAGTACTTCGACTATGTGCACGACACCAACGCGATCTTCCTCGCCAACTCGCTGTTCTCCGATTACAACGGTCCCAACGAGAAGTCGTTCCAGGTCGGCTACGCCCTCGACATGGCCGGGTTCGGCGTGCCGGGGCTGCGCCTGAATGTCTATACCGCGCGCGGCTGGGGCATCGACGGCACCGGCTACAAGGGCAACGGCTACGATGTACGCAACCTCGATGGCGAACATCACCGGGAATGGTCGTTGGGTGCCAGCTACGTGGTGCAGGGCGGGCCGCTGGAGGCGACCAACATCCGCGCCTACTACACCGCACACCGCGCCAGTCGCGAGCAGATCGATGGCAATCTCGATGAATTCCGCATCGTGACCACCATTCCGTTCAACATTCTCTAATGCAGGTCTCCGGCGGCGGCGCAAACACGCCCGCCGCCGGGGCAGGAGCCGACAAAGGACATGCCGATGAACACACTCCCCCTGCACGCCGCTTTCGCAGCCCTGCTGCTGACTGCTTCGGCCAGCCTCTGGGCACGCCCGCTGGTGGTCTGCACCGAAGCCAGCCCGGAAGGCTTCGATATGGCCCAGTACACCACTGCCGTCACCGCCGATGCGGCGGCGGAAACCCTGTTCAACCGCCTGGTCGATTTCAAGCCCGGCACCACCGAGATCCAGCCGTCGCTGGCCGAGCGCTGGGAGATCAGCGACGACGGCCTGACCTACACCTTCCACCTGCGCAAGGGCGTCAAGTTCCACACCACGCCCTGGTTCACCCCGACCCGCGAGATGAACGCCGACGATGTGCTCTGGAGCTTCCAGCGCCAGCTCGACCCCAAGCATCCCTGGCACGCCAAAAGCAGCATCGGCTTCCCCTACTTCGAGGGCATGAGTTTCAGCAAACTGCTGAAAAGCGTGGAGAAGACCGACGAGCACACTGTGGTCTTCACCCTGACCCAGCCCCAGGCGCCGTTCCTGCGTGACCTGGCGATGGCCTTCACCTCGATCTACTCGGCCGAATATGGCGACCAGTTGCTCAAGGCCGACAAGACCGGCGACCTCAACAGCAAGCCGGTAGGCACCGGCCCGTTCATCTTCCAGCGCTACATCAAGGACGCCCAGGTCCGCTATAAGGCCAACCCGGACTATTTCCGCGGCGCCCCGCCCAGCGAAACCCTGGTTTTCGCCATCACCACCGACAACAACGTGCGCCTGCAGAAGCTGCGCGCCAACGAATGCCAGGTGGCGGTCTACCCCAAGCCGGACGACGTGCCCTCGATCAAGCAGGACCCGATGCTCAAGGTGGTCGAACTGGAAGCGCTGATCATCGGCTACGTGGCGATGAACACCGAACACCCGCTGCTCAAGGACGTACGGGTGCGCAAGGCCATCGATATCGCCTTCGACCGCCAGGCCCACATCGACCAGCTGTTCGGCAAGGGCAACGCGGTGCTGGCGGTCAATCCCTATCCACCGACCATGCTCGGCTACAACCACGACAACCACAACCCGCCCCGCGACCTCGACAAGGCCCGCGCCCTGCTCAGGGAAGCCGGCGTCCCGGAGGGCGCCAGCCTGACCCTGTTCACCCGCAACGGCGGCGGCATGACCAACCCCAACCCGCGGCTGAGCGCGGAAATGCTCCAGGCCGACCTCAAGCAGATCGGCCTGAAACTGGATATCCGCGTGATGGAATGGGCAGAAATGCTCCGTCGGGCGAAGAACGGCGAGCACGACCTGGTGTCCACCGGATGGGCCGGCGACAACGGCGACCCGGACAACTTCCTGACCCCGCTGCTCAGCTGCGAGGCGGTGAAGAACGGCGAGAACTATGCTCGTTGGTGCAATGAAAAATTCGATGCGCTGATCACCCAGGCTCGCCAGGTGATCGACCCGCAACAGCGAGAAGCGCTCTATAAGGAGGCCCTGGCCGTGTACGATGCGGACCGGCCATGGCTAACCATGGCCCATCCGAAGATGTTCACGGCCATGCGGCGGAACGTCGAGGGCTACACCATCAGCCCCCTGACCAACAATAACTTCGCCACTACCCAGGTGAAGTAGAACAAGAACGCCCGCCCACCCCACCCGGGAAAAGCGGGCACATGCCTTACCGGCTGACGAGGAACACCACACGATGTTGAGTTTCATTGCCCGGCGTCTGGGATTGCTGATCCCGACCTTTTTCGGCATTACCTTGCTGACCTTCGCCCTCATACGGCTCATACCGGGGGACCCGGTGGAAGTGATGATGGGCGAGCGCAGGGTCGACCCTGAAATGCACGCACAGGCCATGGAACGGTTGGGCCTGAACAAGCCCTTGCCCGAGCAGTACCTGGACTATATCGGCAAGCTGTCCCAGGGTGACCTGGGTGAATCCTTGCGCACCCGCGAGAGCGTGTGGAACGAGTTTCTCGCGCTGTTTCCCGCCACCCTCGAACTGGCCCTGGCCGCCTTGCTGTTCGCCGGCATCATCGGTGTGCTGGCCGGGGTCATCGCCGCCCTCAAGCGCGGCTCGCTGTTCGACCACGGGGTGATGGGGCTGTCCCTCACCGGTTATTCGATGCCGATCTTCTGGTGGGGCCTGATCCTCATCATGTTCTTCTCCGTGAGCCTGGGCTGGACCCCGGTCTCCGGGCGCATCGACCTGCTCTACGACATCGAGCCGAAGACCGGCTTCATGCTCATCGACACCCTGCTCAGCGACGAGCAAGGCGCGTTCAAGGACGCGGTGATGCACCTGATCCTGCCGGCCATCGTCCTCGGCACCATTCCCCTGGCGGTGATCGCGCGGATGACCCGTTCCTCCATGCTCGAAGTGCTGCGCGAGGACTACATCCGCACGGCCCGGGCCAAAGGCCTGTCGCCAGCACGCGTGGTATTCGTCCATGGCCTGCGCAATGCGCTGATCCCGGTGCTCACGGTGTTCGGCCTGCAGGTCGGCACGCTGCTGGCCGGTGCGGTACTCACCGAAACCATCTTCTCCTGGCCGGGCATCGGCAAATGGCTGATCGAAGCCATCGGTGCCCGTGACTACCCCGTGGTCCAGAACGGCATCCTGCTGATCGCCTGCCTGGTCATCCTGGTCAACTTCGTCGTGGATATCCTCTACGGCCTGGCCAACCCACGCATCCGTCACCAGCGCTGAGGCCACCGTCATGAATACGCCCGCTCCAACTCCGGCTCCAGCCATCGACCAGAGCCTGCTCTACCCGTCCCCGTACAAGGAATTCTGGCACGCCTTCTCGCGCAACAAGGGCGCGGTGGCCGGCCTGCTGTTCATGTGCCTGATCGTCTTCTGCGCACTGTTCGCGCCCTGGGTCGCACCGCACAGCCCCAGCGAGCAATACCGCGACTTCCTGCTGACCCCGCCGGTGTGGCTCGAAGGCGGCAACTGGCAGTTCATCCTCGGCACCGACGAACTGGGCCGCGACCTGCTCTCACGGCTGATCCAGGGCTCGCGCCTGTCGCTGCTGATCGGCCTGTCATCGGTGGTCATCTCGCTGATCCCGGGGATCATCCTCGGCCTGCTGGCAGGCTTCTTCCCCAATGCCCTGGGCGCTTCGATCATGCGCCTGATGGACGTGATGCTGGCCCTGCCCTCGCTGCTTCTGGCGGTGGCTATTGTCGCCATTCTCGGCCCTGGCCTGGTCAACACGGTGATCGCCATCGCTATCGTCTCGCTGCCGTCCTATGTGCGCCTGACCCGCGCTGCGGTGATGGGCGAACTGAACCGCGACTACGTCACTGCCGCGCGCCTGGCCGGCGCCAGCCTGCCACGCCTGATGTTCATCACCGTGCTGCCCAACTGCATGGCGCCACTGATCGTCCAGGCCACCCTGAGCTTCTCCTCGGCGATCCTCGATGCCGCTGCCCTGGGCTTCCTCGGCCTCGGCGTGCAGCCGCCGACCCCGGAATGGGGAACCATGCTGGCCTCGGCCCGCGACTACATCGAACGCGCCTGGTGGGTGGTCAGCCTGCCCGGGCTGACCATCTTGCTCAGCGTGCTGGCAATCAACCTGATGGGCGACGGACTGCGCGATGCGCTGGACCCGAAACTCAAGAATGCCGCCTGAGGAGAAGCCCATGTCACTTCTGCAAATCCGCAATCTCAACGTGCGCTTCGGCGACGCCACGGCCGTGCCGGTGGTGGATGGTCTCGACCTCAACGTGGACAAGGGCGAGGTGCTGGCCATCGTCGGCGAATCCGGTTCCGGCAAGTCGGTGACCATGATGGCGCTGATGGGCCTGATCGACGCGCCCGGACGCATCAGCGCCGACCAGCTCAGCTTCGATGGCAACGACATGCTCAGGATCAGCGGCCGCCAGCGGCGCAAGGTGGTCGGCAAGGACATGGCGATGGTCTTCCAGGACCCGATGACCGCCCTCAACCCCAGCTATACCGTGGGCTTCCAGATCGAGGAAGTGCTGCGCCAGCACCTTGGCCTGCGCGGCAAGGCCGCCCGCCAGCGCGCCCTGGAACTGCTGAAGAAGGTCGAGATCCCGGCCCCGGAAAGCCGTCTCGATGCCTATCCGCACCAGCTCTCCGGCGGCATGAGCCAGCGCGTGGCAATCGCCATGGCGATTGCCGGCGAGCCCAAGCTGCTGATCGCCGACGAACCCACCACCGCCCTCGACGTGACCATCCAGGCGCAGATCATGGAGCTGCTGCTGAACCTGCAAAAGGAACAGGACATGGCCCTGATCCTGATCACCCACGACCTGGCCGTGGTGGCGGAAACCGCCAAACGGGTCTGCGTGATGTACGCCGGCCAGGCGGTGGAAGTGGGCCAGGTGCCGGAGCTGTTCGAGGTGCCTGCCCATCCCTACAGCGAAGCGCTGCTCAAGGCGATTCCCGAGCACAGCCTCGGTGCTGAACGCCTGGCCACCCTGCCCGGCATCGTTCCCGGCCGCTATGACCGGCCCACCGGCTGCCTGCTTTCGCCGCGCTGCCCTTATGTGCGCGACAACTGCCGCCAGCAACGCCCCGGCCTCGATCCCCAGGCCCACAGCCTGGCGCGCTGCTTCTACCCGCTGAACCAGGAGGTGGCGTAATGAGCGTCGTACTGACCGCCCGTGACCTCACCCGTCACTACCAAGTCTCCCGTGGCCTGTTCAAAGGCCATGCCACGGTGCGCGCGCTGAATGGCGTGTCGTTCGAACTGGAGGCCGGCAAGACCCTGGCCGTGGTCGGTGAATCCGGCTGCGGCAAGTCCACCCTGGCCCGCGCCCTGACCCTGATCGAAGAGCCGTCGTCGGGCTCGTTGCAGATTGCCGGGCAAGAAGTCAACGGCGCTAGCAAGCAGGAGCGCAAGCAGTTGCGTCGTGATGTGCAGATGGTCTTCCAGAGTCCGTATGCCTCGCTCAACCCACGGCAGAAGATCGGCGACCAGTTGGCCGAGCCACTGCTGATCAACACCTCGCTGTCCAAGGAGCAGCGGCGGGAACGGGTGCAGGCGATGATGCAGCAGGTCGGTTTGCGGCCCGAGCACTACCAGCGCTACCCGCACATGTTCTCCGGTGGCCAGCGCCAGCGCATCGCCCTGGCCCGGGCGATGATGCTGCAACCGAAGGTGCTGGTAGCGGATGAACCGACCTCGGCGCTGGACGTGTCGATCCAGGCCCAGGTGCTCAACCTGTTCATGGATTTGCAAAAGGAGTTCAACACCGCCTATGTGTTCATCTCGCACAACCTGGCGGTGGTGCGGCACGTGGCGGATGAAGTGCTGGTGATGTACCTCGGCCGGCCGGCGGAAATGGGGCCGAAGGAAGCGATCTACGAGAAGCCGCTGCACCCCTATACCCAGGCGCTGTTATCGGCGACACCGACGATTCATCCGGATCCGACGAAGCCGAAGATCAGGATTGCCGGGGAGTTGCCCAATCCGCTGAATCCGCCGGAGGGATGTGCGTTCCACAAGCGGTGTCCGCATGCGATGGAGCGCTGTGCGAAGGAAGTGCCGGCGTTTCGCAGGGTGGAAACCAGACAGGTGGCCTGCCATTACGCGGAGCAGTTCCTCTAAAAGCATCGCTGGCAAGCCAGCTCCCACAGGGTTCCGAGTCGCCGCGGACCCTGTGGGAGCTGGCTTGCCAGCGATGAGGCCTTCAGATCAATGCATGAAGATCGCGATCAGGATGATCACAGGAATCGGTACACCCAGGAACCACAGCAGTAATGAACGCATGATGTCTCTCCTCTCATCTCAACGAATCGGCGCAGTCCGGGCCACATAACCCGCACCGTCGACTTCCACCCACTGCACCTGGTCACGACGACGACCACCATACAGCGCCGCCAGGCTGGCGAAGAACGCCCCGCACAGCAGACCGACGAAGGTCCACAGCGCCGTCCAGGCCGCCGCTTTCGCTGCCGCGTCCGCGGCCTGCTTGGCTTTCACCTTGGCCTGCTGAACCTGCGCGAATACCTGGTCGACACGAGCTTCGGCCTCGGCCTGGGTCAGCCGAGTGCGCTGCGCTACCAGTTGCGCCAGGTAGGCACGGTCTTCCGGCATCAGGCTGTCATCGACGATGGCCCGTCCGAGAATCCGTGCCGCCACGGTATTGGCCGCGTCATCGCTGACCGGCGCCGGGCCTTCGCTGCGGAACAGGGTGTCGACGAAATAACCCATCGGATCGGCGTTGCTGTTGCTGCTGGCGGCCGCAGTCACGGCGCTGCTACCGGCCATGGCACCGGCCTGAGCACCTGCACTGGCCAGGCTGCCCGCCGTACCCAGCACCATCGCCGCAGTGATCAGCGTGGCCACGGCCCAGGCCAGGAAGCCATGGGCGGTATCGCGGAAGTACACCTCGTCACCGTGCAGGTTGGCCCACTTCACCCGCAGCCGGCCGGCGATGTAGCCGCCGAGACCGGAGGCGATGATCTGGGTCAGCAGCAACCAGATGATCGTCGAGACGCCCAGCGCCTTGGCGCTGGCGCCCTCGTCGGCCCAGGGCGAGGCGGCGGCGAAGCCGAGCCCCGCGCCGAGCACCACGAGAATCAATGACAACGCCGCAGCGGCTGCGGCCCCGGCAAAAATCGCCGCCCAGGACACGCCCGAACGATTCGGGATGTCGAGGGTGGGTGAATAGTCGTTGGTGATCATCTGTTTGCCTCTCCGGTGAGCAATGGGTCCTTTCTCGGGAGAGGGAGGTGCAGCGGGCGTGCCAAATGTTTCAAATGATGACGATCAATGAATTCGGGGGTTTGCTGGGGGATGGGCGTCTGAGGACCGTGCAAAATGCGGGAAAGCCGTTCCGACAGATGGCTTTCTGCAATATTCACCGGCCTCATCGCTGGCAACGCCAGCTCCCACAGGGTCTGCGGTGCACACGAACCCTGTGGGAGCTGGCTTGCCAGCGATGAGGCCCTCAAGCACTATCCAGTAATGACTCTCCTCCCCGACGGCCCCACCCAGACCCCGATCACCGCCGACACCGTCCTGCGCTACCACCACTGCTGGATGCGCCGCGACCTCGACGGGGTGATGGCGCTCTATCACCCGGACGTCGAGTACCACGATTTCTTCCAGAACCGCGTCCTCGGCTACGACGAATTGCGCGACTACGTGCGCGTCTGCCTGCCCCACGAGGACGGCGAGGATATCGTCCACGGCGACCGTATCCGCGTCGATGGCTGCACCGCCTTCATCCAGTACCAGGTCACGGTCCAGGGCGGCGAAGGGCTGGTGGCCTTCCAGTCCAGCGAAGCGATCACGGTCAGGGACGGACTGATCTGGCGGGTCAACGAGTACGCCACGCTGATCCGCCAGAACGCCAAGGGCAGCACGCCCTCCGGCCCGCGGCCGGCCACCAGTCGCCTGGGCCTGTCGCCACGCCAGCTGAGCACCATGGCCCAGGACCTGGAACACTATTTCCAGCGCCAGCGCCCCTACCTCGACCCGGAACTGGATCTGCAACGGGTCGCGAAAGAGAGCGGCTACAGCCGCAACCAGATTTCCTACCTGCTCAACCAGGTCCTCGGCCAGAGCTTCTACCGCTACGTCAACCAGGCCCGCCTGCAGCACCTGCTCGGCGGGCTGGACGGCGGCGCCACCAGCGCGCCCATCGATGAACTGGCCTTCAACGCCGGCTTCAACTCCCTCTCCGCCTTCTACAAGTGCTTCCGCGAACACACCGGCCTGTCGCCCAAGGCCTATGTGAAGCAGATTTCCCTGCGTGCACGCACGTAAGACAGCCCGCCCCGCCCGCTACTAGGATCGGCTCCAGACCTTTAGCGGAAGTGGGAGCAGTACCCGATGCAAGCCTGGCGCACGATCAGCCTCTGGATGGACCAGCTCGACGAATCGATCGAGCCGCGCCCGGCGTTGAACCAGGACCTGGATGTCGATGTGTGCATCATCGGCGCCGGCTACACCGGGCTGTGGACCGCCTACTACCTCAAGCAGCAGGCGCCGCACCTGAGCATCGCCATCATCGAGGCGAAGTTCGCCGGCTTCGGTGCTTCCGGGCGCAACGGCGGCTGGCTGATGGGCAATATGCTCGGCGACGACCGCCTGCTCGCCACCCTGTCCCCGCAACAACGCCGGGACAGCATCGACCTGCTCCACGACATTCCCGACGAAGCCCGCCGTGTGCTGGATCGCGAAGGCATCGACTGCGACTACCGCAAAGGCGGCGTGCTCTACTGCGCGGCGCGCTATCCCGAGCAGGAAAAAAGCCTGCGCAGCTGGCTCGACGACCTCTATCGCCAGGGCATGACCGCCGACGACTACCGCTGGCTGCGCCCCGAGGAGCTGGAAGGCCAACTGCGGGTGAGCAATGCCTACGGTGCGATCTTCAGCCCGCATACCGCGACCATCCAGCCGGCGAAACTCGCTCGCGGCCTGGCCCGGGCAGTGGAAAGACTCGGCGTCACGATCTACGAAAACACCCCGGCCATCGACTGGAATCCCGGCCAGGTCCGCACTTCGCAAGCGACCATCCGCAGCCACTGGGTCGTACCGGCCGTGGAAGGCTATGCCGCCAGCCTGCCGCCGCTGGGCAAGCACCAGTTGCCGGTACAGAGCCTGCTGGTGGCCACCGAGCCGCTGGCGGATTCGGTGTGGGACGAGATCGGCCTCAAGGAAGGCCAGGCCTTCAGCGAAAACAGCCGCCAGGTCACCTACGGCCAGCGCACCCGGGACAACCGCCTGATGTTCGGCGCCCGTGGCGGTTACCGCTTCGGTGGGCGCCTGCGCGAGGACTTCAGCCTGACCACCGCTGAAGTGGACCTGCGCCGCTACCTGTTCGGCGAACTCTTCCCGCAACTGAAGAACGTGCGCATCACCCACTCCTGGGGCGGCAACCTCGGCATGGCGCGGCGCTTCCGTCCGCACATGCTCTGCGATCACCAGCGTGGCATCGCCCTGTCCGGCGGCTACGGCGGCGAAGGGGTCGGCGCGACCAACCTCGGTGGGCGCACCCTCGCCGCGCTGATCCTTGGCCAGCACAACGCCCTCACCGCCCAGCCCTGGGTCCACGACAACCGCGCGCTGTCCAGCCTCGCCAGCTGGCCGCCGGAGCCGTGCCGCTGGCTGGGCTACAACGCCATCATCCAGAGCTTCGTCTACGAGGACCGCACCCTCGCCAGCCCGGCCAGCCCGCCCTGGCGCCGGCGCATGGCCAGCGGTCTTGCGGACTTCATGCAGAGCTTCATGAACTGAATCACCTGAACGAGGAACCCGTGGTCATGAGCATCACCCAGTTCAAACACACCGACAGCGTCGCCCTGGAGACTTCCAGCCCGGTCGCCGTGCCCCTCGGCGAGCCCCTCGCGGTGACGTCGGTCACCTGCGTCGAGCGCAGCGATGGCGTGGAAACCGGCATCTGGGAGTGCACCCCCGGGCGCTGGCGGCGGCAGATCGTGCAACAGGAGTTCTGCCACTTCATCAAGGGCCGCTGCACCTTCACCCCCGACGGTGGCGAGCCGCTTGTCATAGAAGCCGGAGACGCACTGATGCTACCGGCCAACAGCACCGGCATCTGGGATATCCAGGAGACCGTGCGCAAGACCTACGTGCTTATTTTCTGATCCCGCTGATCGCCTGCTGCCTTCGATAACAACAGATAAAGAAAGGTAACCCGGACATGCGCACCCTCCTTGTTGCACCCCTGATGCTGGCCGCCTGCGTGGCCAGCGCCGCCGACTCGGTGAAGATCTACAACTGGTCCAGCTATATCGCCCCGGACACCCTGAAGAACTTCCAGCAGGCCAGCGGCATCGTGCCCACCTACGACGTCTTCGACAGCAACGAAACCCTCGACGGCAAGCTGATGACCGGCCACTCCGGCTACGATGTGGTGTTTCCCTCCAACCACTTCATGGCCCGGCAGATCCAGGGCGGCGCCCTGAAGAAGCTGGACAAGAGCCAGCTGCCGAACTGGAAGAACCTCAACCCGGTGCTACTCAAGGCCCTGGAGGTGAACGACCCGGGCAACCAGCATGGCTTCCCGTATCTGTGGGGCAGTACCGGCATCGGCTACAACATCGACAAGGTCAAGGCGGTGCTCGGCGACAACGCACCGGTGGACTCCTGGGACCTGATCTTCAAGCCCGAGTACATCGGCAAGCTGAAAAGCTGCGGCGTGGCGGTGCTGGACAACGGTCCGGAGCTGTTGCCGATCGCCCTGCACTACCTCGGCCTGCCGCACCACAGCCAGGATCCGAAGGACTACGACAAGGCCAAGGACCTGCTGATGAAAGTGCGGCCATACATCAGCTACTTCCACTCGTCGAAGTACACCGGCGACCTGGCCAATGGCGATGTGTGCGTGGTGGTGGGCTTCTCCGGAGATGTGCTGCAGGCGAAGAACCGTGCCGAGGAAGCGAAGAATGGCGTGAAGGTGGGCTATTCGATTCCCAAGGAAGGCGCGCCGATGTGGTTCGACATGGTGGCGATGCCGGCGGATGCACCGGATGAGAAAGCCGGGTATGCCTACATGAACTACCTGTTGCAGCCCGAGGTGATGGCCAATATCAGCGACTTCGTACAGTACGCCAACGGTAACCAGCAGGCGGATGCGCTGGTGAAGCCAGAGCTGAAGGCCAATCCGATGATCTATCCGAAGGACGAGGTGATGGACAAGCTGTATGCGCTTGAGGCGATGCCGGCGAAGATCGACCGGATCAGGACCCGGATCTGGACCAGCATCAAGGCGGGGAACTGATCTTGAGCTGCAAGCCGTAAGCTTCAAGCTGCAAGAAAAGGCGGGGCCAATGTGCTCCGCCTTTTCTTGTGGCTTATGGCTTGAAGCTTGCCGCTGCCCTTAGTGATGCTCGCGAGTAGCCCGGAATTTCACATCCGGCCAACGCTCTTCCATCAGCGACAGGTTGACCCGGGTCGGCGCCAGGTAGGTCAGGTGACCACCGCCGTCCACCGCAAGGTTTTCCAGGGCCTTGACCTTGAAATCCTCGAGCTTCTTCTTGTCATCGCAGGTGATCCAGCGTGCCGACCAGACGGTGATCGGCTCGTAGGCGCACTCGACCTTGTATTCCTCTTTCAGCCGGCTGGCGACCACATCGAACTGCAGCACACCAACGGCGCCGAGGATGATGTCGTTGCTGCGCTCCGGGAAAAACACCTGGGTCGCGCCCTCTTCCGCCAACTGCTGCAGGCCCTGGCGCAACTGCTTGGATTTCAGCGGGTCCTTCAGGCGCACACGGCGGAACAGCTCCGGAGCGAAGTGCGGGATACCGGTGAAGCCCAGGCTTTCGCCTTCGGTGAAGGTGTCACCGATCTGGATGGTGCCGTGGTTGTGCAGGCCGATGATGTCGCCGGCAAAGGCCTCTTCCAGTTGCTCACGCTCGGAGGAGAAGAAGGTCAGCGCATCACCGATGCGCAGGTCCTTGCCGGTGCGCACATGGCGCATCTTCATGCCTTTCTCGTACTTGCCCGAGCAGATGCGCATGAAGGCGATGCGGTCGCGGTGTTTCGGGTCCATGTTCGCCTGGATCTTGAACACGAAGCCGCTGAACTTCTCTTCCACCGGCTCCACGGTACGCTCGTGGGCAACCCGGGCCAGCGGGCGCGGGGCCCAGTCGACGACGGCGTCGAGCACATGGTCGACACCGAAGTTGCCCAGCGCGGTACCGAAGAACACCGGGGTCAGCTGACCGTTAATGAACTCGTCCTGGTTGAACTCATGGCAGGCGCCCTGAACCAGTTCCAGTTGCTCGATGAAACGCTCGTACTCGTCGCCCAGGTGCGCGCGGGCTTCGTCGGAGTCGAGTTTCTCGATGATCTTCACCTCGGTCCGCTCGTGGCCGTGGCCCGGGGTGTAGACGATGATGTAGTCACCGGACAGGTGGTAGACGCCCTTGAAATCCTTGTAGCAACCGATCGGCCAGGTGATCGGTGCGGCCTTGATCTTCAGGACCGCCTCGATCTCGTCGAGCAGCTCGATCGGGTCGCGGATATCGCGGTCGAGTTTGTTGATGAAGCTGACGATCGGCGTATCGCGCAGGCGGCAGACATCCATCAGGGCGATGGTCCGCGGCTCGACGCCCTTACCGCCGTCGAGCACCATCAGCGCCGAGTCCACGGCGGTCAGGGTGCGGTAGGTATCTTCGGAGAAGTCTTCGTGGCCCGGGGTGTCGAGCAGGTTGATCATATGCTCGCGATAGGGGAACTGCATCACCGAGGTGGTGATTGAGATACCGCGCTGCTTCTCCATTTCCATCCAGTCGGAGGTGGCATGGCGATCGGACTTGCGCGACTTCACCGTACCGGCAACGGCAATGGCCTTGCCCATCAGCAGGAGCTTCTCGGTGATGGTGGTCTTACCGGCGTCGGGGTGGGAAATGATTGCGAAAGTGCGGCGCTTCGCGACTTCGGCGGCCTGCTGGGTCATGGGAAATCGCCTGACTGGGGATTGAAAAAAGGGGCGATATCATACCTGAAGTCGGGCGGGGACCAAAATCGGCTCCCCTGATATGGATATTAAAGCGCGCAAATCTACTCGGCAGCCGACGGGCTGTCAGTGAAACCCTGTAGTTTTACCGGAGCGCGACCCGGCATGCAGGCGACCAGCTCCAACCGTCCTCCCAACGCCTCGACATAATCGCGCAGCGTCGAAATCAACATGTCGCTGCGGTTCTCCACTTTGGAGATATTGGCCTGACCCATTTCCAATCGCTCGGCAAGGCTTTCCTGGGTAACGTCCAACTGCCGACGCAAAGCCTGCAGGGTCAACTCCTCACGAATCAGCTCACGGGCTTGCTCCTCGACCCGTACCCTGCGCTCTGGAGAAAAGCTGTCCATCAAATCATCAAGTGTCATTGTCATTTCCCGGCACCTCCTGCCAGATACCTGTCAAACCGCTCATCCGCGCAAGCAATCAAGCCCTTGTAGAAACGCTCCTGATTGACGCCTGCCTTGTCACCTGCGACCAAAACCACGGCGCAGCGGGAGGGATCAAATGCGAACACCACGCGCCAGACGCAACCATTGGAAAAAAACCGCAGTTCCTTGAGGTTCTGATGGCGAGAGCCTCTCAAGGTATCCACTCTGGGGCGGCCCAACAGAGGACCGATTTCCCTCAACAGCATCAGATGCACCGCCAATTGCTCTTTGAACAATTGATCGGAACGCTGTACCTCTTCAGCGAACTCTGTACAAAACTTAACCGTCCACGGCATAAAATACCTCCGAAGGAATATTCCTTCAAGCGACTATTCGCAAGAAGTACGGAGGTAAATGCTGCCCCTCGCGACTAACGGCCCAACAGCAGGCAATTCAACGCCTCCCAGTAAGAATCACGCTCATTCCTCGTGCGAAATTTCGAACACCCGGGGGATTAGCGCTGGCCAAATGCCGCATCAGATGGGAACCTTTAAAGCGATGGAGGCGTCCATTCCCCTGCAATGACCGTTGGTCGGGGGTGGTTTCACCGGCAACACGAGCCTGACGGGGCTTCGCTCATGGCGCGCAGTTTTTGCCCGCCACTTTTCGCACACGGCTCGCCCGTCGCCTGGAATGGCGACCACACGGCAGCCGTGCGCCGACGATAAAAAAAGGAGTCCGCCTATGGCTGCACGCTATGGCAAGGGGCTGATGGGATGTGCCGCCGCGCTCGTCATCCTGGCCCTGCTGATCCACTGGATCGGCATCGATACGATCGCGCATTACCGCGCCGATCTCTGGTTCTACCTGCAGGCGCACCTGATGCTGGTGCTGCTGTCGATGGTGGCGGCGCTGGCCGTGGGCATCCCCGCCGGCATTGCCCTGAGTCGACCACACCGGGTCGACCGCGCCGAACGCTTCATGCAGGTTTTCAACATTGGCAACACCGTTCCTCCCCTCGCCGTCCTCGCCATCGCCCTGAGTATCCTCGGCATCGGCGCCGGCCCCGCGATCTTCGCGCTGTTCCTCGCCTCGCTGCTGCCCATCGTGCGCAACACCTACGAAGGCCTGAAAAACGTCCCCGCCTCGCTCAAGGAAGCCGCCACCGGCATCGGCATGACCCCGCGTCAGTCGCTGTTCAAGGTCGAGCTGCCCAACGCCGTGCCGATCATCGTCGGCGGTGTGCGGGTGGCCCTGGCGATCAACGTCGGCACCGCACCGCTGTCGTTCCTGATCGGCGCCAACAGCCTGGGCAGCCTGATCTTCCCCGGCATCGCCCTGAACAACCAGCCGCAACTGCTGCTGGGCGCGGCCTGTACCGCCCTGCTGGCCTTGCTGCTCGACGCGCTGGTCGCCCAGGGCAGCCGCCGCTGGCTGGAACGCGGCCTGACTCACTGACCGAGGGATCACCATGAAACGAATCGCCTTGCTCCTGGGCGCGGCCCTGCTGTTCGCGGGATTTGCCCAGGCTGCCGAAAAACCCCTGATCCGCATCGGCGCGCGGGTCTTCACCGAGCAGACCGTGCTCGCCGAAATCACCGCGCGCTACCTGCGCCAGCACGGCTTCGAGGTGCGCATCACCAGCGGCCTGGGCAGCAACCTGGCGCGTAGCGCCCAGGAAAGCGGCCAGCTGGACATGGTCTGGGAATACACCGGGGTGTCGCTGGTGTCCTACAACCATTTCGACGAACGTCTGCCCGACGCCGCCGCGACCTACACACGGGTCAAGGAACTGGACGCGAAGAAAGACCTGATCTGGCTGGCGCCCTCGCGCTTCAGCAACACCTACGCCCTGGCCCTGCCGCGTAACGTGGCCGAGGAGTACCCGCAGGTGCAGACCATCAGCCAGCTCAACCAGGTGCTGCGCGACGAAGCGGGCAAGACCCACGTCCTCGCCCTCGACACCGAGTTCGCCAACCGCCCGGACGGCCTCGCCGGCCTGACCGAAACCTACGACCTGCAGTTCACCCGCAAGGACATCCGCCAGATGGACGCCGGTCTGGTCTACACCGCGCTGCGCAACGGCCAGGTGTTCACCGGCCTGGTGTACACCACCGACGGCCGCCTCAGCGCCTTCGACCTGAAGCTGCTGGAAGACGACCGCCACTACTTCCCGGACTACACCGCGGCGCCGGTGGTACGCAAGGCTATCCTCGATGCCAACCCGGAACTGGCGACCCTGCTGAAACCGCTGGCCGAGCAACTGGACGACGAGACCATGCGCCAGCTCAACGCCAAGGTCGATGTCGAGCACCAGAGCCCGGGCAAGGTGGCCGAAGACTTCCTGCGTGAACACCCGCTGCAAGGAGGTGCGCAATGAGCCTGCTGGATACCTTCGCCCACCTCGACTGGGCGCAAGTGCTGCAACTGACCGGCCAGCACATCACCCTGGTCGGCATCGCCGTGACCCTGGCGATCCTCGTCGGCGTGCCGCTGGGCATCCTGATGACCCGCTTCCCGGCCCTCGCCGGCCCGCTCCAGGCCAGCGCCACGGTGCTGCTGACGGTGCCGTCGATCGCCCTGTTCGGCCTGCTCCTGCCGTTCTACTCGAAGTTCGGCCAAGGCCTCGGCCCGCTGCCGGCGATCACCGCGGTGTTCCTCTATTCCCTGTTGCCGATCATGCGCAACACCTACCTGGCCCTGACCAACGTCGAGCCGGGCATCCGTGAAGCCGCCCGCGGCATCGGCATGACCTTCGGCCAGCGCCTGCGCATGGTCGAACTGCCGATCGCCGTACCGGTGATCCTCGCCGGGGTGCGTACCGCCGTGGTGATGAACATCGGCGTGATGACCATCGCCGCCACCATCGGCGCCGGCGGTCTTGGCGTACTTATCCTGACCTCCATCAGCCGCAGCGACATGTCGATGCTGCTGGTCGGTGCCGTGCTGGTGAGCCTCCTGGCCATCGCCGCCGACCTGCTCCTGCAAGCCCTGCAACGCAAGCTGACTCCAGAAGGACTGCTCAAATGATCGAACTCCAGAACCTCTCGAAAACCTTCCAAAGCAACGGCAAGGAGGTCAAGGCGGTCGACTCGGTCAGCCTGACCGTCAACGAAGGCGAGATCTGCGTCTTCCTCGGCCCGTCCGGGTGCGGCAAGAGCACCACGCTGAAGATGATCAACCGCCTGATCGAGCCTACTTCGGGCAAGGTGCTGATCAATGGCGAGGACACCACCGACCTCGACGAAGTGACCCTGCGCCGGCGCATCGGCTACGTGATCCAGCAGATCGGCCTGTTCCCCAACATGACCATCGAGGAAAACATCACCGTGGTCCCGCGCCTGCTCGGCTGGGACAAGCAGAAATGCCACGAGCGCGCCCGCGAGCTGATGAGCATGATCCGCCTGGAGCCCAAGCAGTACCTGCAGCGTTATCCGCGGGAGCTGTCCGGCGGTCAGCAGCAACGCATCGGGGTGATCCGCGCACTGGCGGCGGAGGCGCCGCTGCTGTTGATGGACGAACCGTTCGGCGCGGTCGACCCGATCAACCGCGAGATGATCCAGAACGAATTCTTCGAGATGCAGCGGGCGCTGAACAAGACCGTGATCATGGTCAGCCATGACATCGACGAAGCGATCAAGCTGGGTGACAAGATCGCGATTTTCCGCGCGGGCAAGCTGATCCAGATCGATCACCCGGACACCTTGCTGGCGCATCCGGCGGATGAGTTCGTCAGCAACTTCGTCGGCCAGGACAGCACGCTCAAGCGCCTGCTGCTGGTGCGCGCAGAAGACGCGGCGGACAACGCGCCGTCGGCCAGCCCGGAGATGCCGGTGGCGGAGGCCCTGGAGCTGATGGACGAGCACGACCGCAAGTATGTGGTGGTGACCGATGGCGAGAATCGTGCGCTGGGTTATGTGCGACGTCGGGACCTGCACCGTCAGCAGGGTGTGTGTGCCGATTTCCTGCGGCAGTTCAATGCCACCGCTGCGCATGACGAGCACCTGCGCATCCTGTTGTCGCGGATGTATGAATTCAACCGGGCGTGGTTGCCGGTGCTGGATGCGGAGCAGGTGTTCCTTGGCGAGGTGACCCAGGAGTCGATTGCGGCCTACCTGAGTTCGGGACGCTCGCGTGGGGGCAAGACCAGTATCGTTTCCCCGGCTGAAACTGCTGTGTAACGGCTGATGGCCTCATCGCTGGCAAGCCAGCTCCCACAGGTATCGCGTGCACCGCTGAACCTGTGGGAGCTGGCTTGCCAGCGATAGGGCCCTCAAGAACACCCGAGAAATCAGAACCCTAGGCTGGCCTGCACATAGAACGTCCGCGGCTCACCCACATAGATCCCCGAGTTGTTGTCGCTGGAGCGCGTGTAGTACTGCTTGTCGAAGATGTTCTTCACCCCCGCCGCCAGCTTCAGGTTGGACAGCTCCTGGCCGAAGTCATAGCCGCCCCGCGCACTCCAGGTCACGTAGCCCGGGATATCGCCATACTGCCCATCGGCACTCGGCGCGGTGATGTAGTTGCCGGTGAAACTGCCGTCGGCATTCATCCCGGTCCCCGGCGCACGCTGCTTCGACTGGGCGAAGGCATCCAGATTCCAGGTCCAGCGGTCCACCTGGTAACGCAGCCCGGCATTGACCACCTGGCGCGAGTAGAACGGCAGGTCACGGCCCTTGAAGCCCGGGATCTCGCCTTCGTAGGTCGCACGGGTGTAGGTGAACCCGGCATTCGCACTCAAGCCGTCCAGCCGCGCATCCAGCCCGGCCAGGTCATACCGCACCGACGCCTCGATGCCCTGGTGCTTGGTCGCGCCCAGATTGGTCCAGCCCACATCGTTGCTGATGTATTGCAGCTCGTCGTCGAAGTCGATGTAGAACGCGGTCAGTTCGCCGCCCCAGTGCTCGCCGTTGTAGCGCGTGCCGATCTCGTAGGTCTTGGCCTTTTCCGGCTCCAGGCCGTTGGCGGTCGAGTCACCGACACCGCCCTGCCCCAGCTGGAAGTACTGCAGGCTGCCGAACGAGGTTTCATAGTTGGCAAACAGCTTCCACGCGTCAGAGACGTGGTACATCACGCTCAGCGCCGGCAGCGGTTCGTCGCTGCTGATGCTGCGGCTCTTGGCCTGGACCCGCACGCCGTTGGTACCGAGCACCGCGCGTTCGTGCCAGTCGGTATTGATGTGCTCGAAGCGCAGGCCCGGGGTGATGGTCCAGTTGCCGACGTCGATCTTGTCGTCGATGTAGTACGCGCTGGCCTCGGTGCCGCCGGTACGGTCCTGATAGACATGGCCGTCGGAAGTCGGGGTGACGGTCGGCACGTTGTTGATCAGCGCCAGGCGGCTGGCCTGCTCGTGCATCGCTTCCTTGAGGTAGCGGGCGCCGACGCTGACTTCCTGGGTCACATCACCGATGAAGAACTGCCGCGACAGCCGCGGTTCGATGGCAAAGGTGTGATAGCTGCGCGGGAAGGACGACAGGGTCTTCTGGTCGCGGGCGGCAATGGTGCTGCCACGGAAGCTGTCGGTGTAGTAGGTCTGCACCTCGAACTGGGTGACATCGTCGATCTGCCGCAGGTACTTCAGCGACACATCCTTGCGCCGGCCGCTGAAGTTGTCGTAGTCGCGGTCGGACTGGTACGGGTCGGCATCGTACTGGGCCTGGGTCAGGCCGCCGGGCATGTCGGCCGAGCCGTCGTAGTAGTGGAAGTTCAGCCACAGTTCGTCCTGGTCGGTCGGTGCCCAGTGGGTCTTGAACAGCACGTCGTCGATATCGTTGCCGTTGTTGCTGCGGCGGTAGCCGTTGCCATTGACCCCGGAGTACAGCAGCGCGGCGCCGATACCGTTGTCGGCGGTGCCACCGAGGAAGGCCGTGTCGATGTGCTTCCAGCCGCCGTAGCGAGAGGTTTCCAGGGTAGTGCCGATTTCCCCGGTGGCCTTTTCCGGGATCGCCCGGGTCACGAAGTTGATCACCCCGCCGACGTTCTGCGGCCCGTAGCGCACGGAGCCGGCACCACGAACCACGTCGATGCTGTCGAGGTTGCCGGAAGAGATCGGCGCCATCGACAGTTGCGGCTGGCCATAGGGCGCGAAGGCCGCCGGGATGCCGTCGATCAGCACCGTGGAGCGTGGCGACAGGCGCGAGGTCAGGCCGCGCACCCCGACGTTGAGCGACAGGTCGCTGCCGCCGGTACCATTGGAGTCCTGCACCTGCACGCCGGGAATGCCCTTGAGCACGTCGCGCACGTTCATCGCGCCCTGCTCGATCATCGCCTCGCGACGCACCACAGTGCGTGCGCCAGGATGGTTCTGCACCACCGCTTCCTGGGCATCACCGAGCCAGTCGCCGACCATGGAGATATCGGTCGGCGCCAGCTCCAGGGTTTCACCCGCCTGCGCGCCGGTCTGTGCCGCATGCAGGACCACGCTGCCCTGGGAAATCTCGTAGGTCAGCCCGCTGCCCTGCAGCAGGGCCCGCAGCGCCTGCTCCGGCGCCAGGTTGCCGGACACCGCCGGGGCCTGCTTGCCGGCCACCAGGTCAGGGCTGAAGAACAGTTGCAGCGAAGTCTGCTGACCCAACTGGTTCAGCGCGCTGGCCAGCGGCTGGGCCTGGATCTGGATGCTGGTCGGGGTCGAGTCGGCGTAGCTGTTGCCGATGCCGGCACTGACCGCCAGGGCCAGCGCCAGGGGCAGCCAGCGCGAACGGCCGGCGGAACGCGGAGCATGCTTGTTGTTGTTCACGTCTTCGGGACTTCCTGAGAATGAAAATGCTTGGCAGTTACAAGTCAGGCAGGAAGACGAACAACCGGGAAAATACCTGAATCTATTTTGAAATTATTTCCTGGGAGCCGTCGGCATGGGCCACCACGCTGACCGGCAGGATGCTCGGCAAGGCCCGCAGTAGAGCGTCCGTATCGTCGACGCGGAAGGTGCTGCTCAGGCGCAGCTTCGCCACTTTCGGTGCCACGTGCAGCGGATGCTGACGATAGCGCGAGACCTCTTCGGCCACCTGGGCCAGGGAGGCGTCGTTGAATACCAGCTTGCCGGAACGCCAGGCGGTCAGCGCGGCAGGGTCCACCTTGTACGCCGCGGCGACGTTGCCTTCTTCATCTATATGGGAACCGAGCCCGGCACTGAGCAGCGCCTGGGATTCGCGATGGCCCTGGACCCGGACCGAGCCCTGTTCCACCACCACCCGGGTCTGACCGGGGTCGCGGCGCACATCGAAGCGGGTGCCGGTGACGGTGACCGTGCCGTTGCCCGCATCCACCACGAATGGCCGCTCGCTGTCATGGGCGACACTGAACATCACCTCGCCCTGCTCCAGGCGGATATCCCGCTGACCGGCGCTGAAGCGCACTTCGAGGCGGGTACGACCGTTGATTTCCAGACGGGAGCCGTCCGGCAGCTCGACCTGGCGGTGTTCGCCAAGGCCGGTCTGCAACTGTTCATGATGGTTGAGCTTGCCGTCCTGCCAGGTGAACCAGCCGAGGCCGACGGCAGCAGCCATGACGCCCGCCGCCAAGGCCTGGCGAATGAAGCGACGACGGGGCAGGACGGCGACCTTGTCCTCGACACACAGGGCTTCAAGCCGCACACGCGGCAGCAGATCGCTGGCACGCCACAGGTCGGCCAGCAACGCGTATTCGTCACGATGGAGAGGATCCTGCGCGAGCCAGGCCTCGAAAGCCGCCTGCCGTTCAGCCGACAGCGGCCCGTCCTGAACACGGGCGAACCATTCGGCTGCCTGCTCGCGCGCGGCCTCCTGCGGGCCGGGACTTGCGTCCTGATTCATGAATACCTTCGCCTGACTCATCTGTTCGCCACATCCAGGTGCTCGCGCAGATGGCGAAGCGTGCGGATCATATACTTTTCCACCATGTTCCTGCTCAGGCCCATGCGCTCGGCGATCTCCGCCTGGGTCAGGCCCTCGAGTTTCTGCCAGACGAACACCTTGCGGCAGTTCAGCGGCAGCTCGGCCAGCGCCCGCTCGACGCTGTCGGCCAGTTGCAGGGCATTCATGAACGCCTCCGGGTCGTCGTCCAGCTGCGGGGCAAGCTCCAGGGCCTGCAATTCCAGGGACTGGCGGCGGTCTTCGCGGCGGTATCCGTCCACGGCGATATTGCGTGCAGTCTGGTGCAGGTAGGCGCGCGGCTGCGCCACCGCATCCTGCTGGGTTTCCAGGACGCGGACAAAGGCATCGTGCGCGAGATCCTCGGCCTGCTGGCGACTGCGCAGCTTGCGCGTCCAGGTGCCGATCAGCTCGTGGTAGTGGTCGAGGAAGCCTTTGTGTCGAGACACGATAGGAAGGTCGTCGTCAGGCAATGGAAAAGTGCGCGAATAGTAATATTTCTCGTTAAGCCGGGCAAATCCCTCCTTCAGGTGCCCGATCGAAGGTGCGCGAGGGTCGTCGACGCAAATTTTTTTCGCGCCGAACACTCACGAAACGAGTGGCCATAAATATGAACACCCAGCCCCCTCAAACAGCCATTCGAAGACACTCGACAAACGGTCATCCTTAATAAGTGAACAGCAACTTGAAGGGAAACGCGCCAATTGAAAGGCTGAGTGTCGAAGTTCTGGAAAAGTGAGCACTTCGCCAGCTATTCCACAATTTTTTACGCAAGGGCGATCTGACGGAACATATGGCTGTCACCTGAGTCGGTTATGAAAGGAACACGTCGACAACAGGCCGCCGAGGAGTACGAAAAGGCGACATTTTTAGTTGATCTTGAACCCCTCAGGTCCTAAAGTTCGCGCCGAACGTCCATGCTGGAAACGATCCATCCGGCTCAAGTACTGACGACGAGACAGCAAGGTCACCCGTAGCAGCAATGTATCGCGCGCGGTTGACCTTTTTGCTTTCGGCGACATGCCTTGGGAAGTAGGCGAACCAAAGTGGGGATACGGAGGGCGTTCAGTTGCAGCCACTTATTCATTCAGTTTGCCCATGGAGTTCCCAGGTATGTCGATTCAGGTCGAAGACTACTTTGCGCGTGAAACCTTCCAGAAAATGAAGGCGTTCGCCGACAAGCAAGAAACCCCGTTCGTACTCATCGACACCCAGATGATCAGCCAGGCCTACGACGACCTGCGCGCCGGTTTCGAGTTCGCCAAGGTCTACTACGCGGTCAAGGCCAACCCGGCGGTCGAGATCATCGACCTGCTGAAGGAAAAAGGCTCGAGCTTCGACATCGCCTCGATCTACGAGCTGGACAAGGTGATGAGCCGCGGCGTCAGCGCGGACCGCATCAGCTACGGCAACACCATCAAGAAATCCAAGGACATCCGCCACTTCTACGAGCAGGGCGTGCGCCTGTACGCGACCGACTCCGAAGCCGACCTGCGCAACATCGCCAAGGCCGCCCCGGGCTCGAAAGTCTACGTGCGTATCCTCACCGAAGGCTCGACCACTGCCGACTGGCCACTGTCGCGCAAATTCGGCTGCCAGACCGACATGGCCATGGACCTGCTGATCCTCGCCCGCGACCTGGGCCTGGTGCCTTACGGCATCTCCTTCCACGTCGGCTCGCAACAGCGTGACATCTCCGTGTGGGACGCCGCGATCGCCAAGGTCAAGGTGATCTTCGAGCGCCTGAAGGAAGAAGACGGCATCGAGCTCAAGCTGATCAACATGGGTGGCGGCTTCCCGGCCAACTACATCACCCGGACCAACAGCCTGGAAACCTACGCCGAAGAGATCATCCGCTTCCTGAAGGAAGACTTCGGCGACGATCTGCCGGAAATCATCCTCGAGCCGGGCCGTTCGCTGATCGCCAACGCCGGTATCCTGGTCAGCGAAGTGGTGCTGGTGGCGCGTAAATCCCGTACCGCCGTCGAGCGCTGGATCTACACCGACGTGGGCAAGTTCTCCGGCCTGATCGAAACCATGGACGAATCCATCAAGTTCCCGATCTGGACCGAGAAGAAAGGCGAGACCGAGGAAGTGGTGATCGCCGGCCCGACCTGCGACAGCGCCGACATCATGTACGAGCAGTACAAGTACGGCCTGCCGCTGAACCTGGCGATCGGTGACCGCCTGTACTGGCTGTCGACCGGTGCCTACACCACCAGCTACAGCGCGGTGGAATTCAACGGCTTCCCGCCGCTGAAGGCCTACTACCTGTAAATGAAAAAAGGGGCTGAGTGATCAGCCCCTTTTTTTTGTATCGCTCTTTCGGGCCTCATCGCTGGCAAGCCAGCTCCCACAGGTTCAGCGGTGCACGCGATCCCTGTGGGAGCTGGCTTGCCAGCGATGAGGCCCTCAAGGCCACTACACAAGCTCAGCCAGACGCTTCTTGTAAGCCCCCGCCATCGCCCGAATCTCCGGCTCAGCCGCCTGCTCCAGCGCCGGTCCGGCCACCCGCAGGAAATTGGCATTGCCGCCTTCCAGCGCCACCTGCAGCCACCTCAGCGCCCCCTCCAGCTCACCCTGCGCCGCCAACACCGCCGCATGACTGAACTGCCCACGGAAATCCCCGGCCTCCGCCGAACGCCGATACCAGTCCTGCGCTGCCGGCACATTCACCTGGCAATGCAAGCCCTCCTCCAGGTACCGCCCCAGCAGGTTCATCGACTTCGCATGCCCCATTTGCGCCGCGCGCCGGTAGCAGGCCAGCGCCAGCTCATGGTCCAGCTCCACGCCACGCCCGGTCGCCAGCAGGTTGGCCAGGTTGTAGATCCCCCAGTCCAGTCCGCCATTGGCCGCATGCCGGTAATGCAACGCCGCCTTGGGCACATCCGCCTCGCCGCCCCAGCCATGCTCCAGGCAACGCCCGAGCATGTTGTGAGCCATGGCGCTGCCCTGCTGCGCGGCAATCCCGAACCAGGTCCGCGCCAGCGCCGGGTCCCTCTCGATCCCGCGCCCGTCGAGGAGGATCTGCCCCAGCAGCGCCTGGGCCTCGACCACGCCCTTGCCCGCCGCCATCAACAGGGCCTGGGCCGCCTTGGCCGGGCTCTGTTCGAGCATCTGGCCGAATTCGTCCGAGCCCACCACTTCCTCACGCCGTAACTGGAACGCCATGCCTCAGACCTCCACCCAGCGCCGCAGCAGGTTGTGATAGGTGCCGGTGAGTTGTAGCAGCGACGGGTGATCCGGCACATCGGCGGTGAGTTGCTGGATGGCGCTGTCCATCTCGAACAGCAGCGCGCGCTGGCTGTCCTCGCGCACCAGGCTCTGGGTCCAGAAGAACGCCGCATAGCGAGCGCCACGGGTCACCGGGTTGACCCGATGCAGGCTGGTGCCCGGATACAGGACCATGTCCCCCGCCGCCAGCTTGACCCGTTGCATGCCGTAGGTGTCCTGGATCTCCAGTTCACCGCCGTCGTAGTCCTCCGGATCGCTGAAGAACAGGGTCGACGACAGGTCGGTACGCACCCGCTCCACACTGCCCTTGGGCTGGCGCACCGCGTTGTCGATATGGAAACCGAAGTTGCCGCCTTCGCGGTAGCAGTTGATCAGCGGCGGGAACACCTTGTGCGGCAGCGCCGCCGACATGAAGCGCGGGTTGCTCCACAGGCGCTCGATCATCGCCGCGCCGATTTCCTTGGCCAGCGGATGACCCTCGGGCAACTGCAGGTTGTGCTTGGCCTTGGCCGATTGATAGCCCGCGGTGATCTTGCCGTCGGCCCAGTCGGTAGCCTCCAGTGCCTCGCGAATGCGCAGCACTTCCTCACGGTTGAACAGGCCGGGAATGTGTAAAAGCATGGCGATCTGGCACCTGAGCGGAAAAAGTTGTCAATGGTATTGATTCTTATCCGTAGGTCACAAGCCCCAACCGAGGGGCGGCCATTGATCCTTGGCAAAATTTCGTGAAGAAAGGTGTAAAGAATGTAAATGCAAGCCTTTCTCAATTGTGAGTGCCAATCACTTGCTCTTATATTCCGCCCCCTCGAAACCTTGGGAGGGGGTCCACCTGATGTCGCGTCAATTCGTTCCAGCCACTGTCAGCTCACCGCGCTTGCTCGCATCCGCCATCGGTGTCGCCATCACCGCCATGTCCGCCGCGCACATGGCCTATGCCGACGAGCCAGTACCTGCCAAGCCGGCTGGTCCGTTGACCCTCGATGCCACCAGCATCAATGCCCAGGCCGCCGAGCAGGCCAGCACCGACTACAAGGTCGAGCGCGCCTCGTCGCAGAAATACACCGCGCCGCTGGTCGATACTCCGCGTTCGGTCACCGTGGTCCCGCAACAGGTCCTCAAGGACACCAATGCCCTGACCCTGCAGGACGCCCTGCGTACCGTACCGGGCATCACCTTCGGTGCCGGTGAAGGCGGCAACCCGCAAGGCGACCGTCCGTTCATCCGCGGCTTTGACTCGCAGAACGACACCTACATCGATGGCGTGCGCGACACCGGCGCACAGAGCCGCGAGCTGTTCGCCGTGGAATCCATCGAAGTCAGCAAGGGGCCGAACTCCGCAGTCGGCGGCCGTGGCGCCGCAGGTGGCAGCATCAACCTGGTGAGCAAGAAAGCCCATCTGGGCAACTCCTTCGACGGCGGCTTCACCTGGGGCTCCGACCAGACCCAGCGCTATACCCTCGACGGCAACTATCAGTTCACCGACACCATTGCCGGTCGCCTGAACCTGATGAGCCACGAAAGCAACGTCGCCGGCCGCGACAAGGTCAACTACGACCGTTGGGGCATCGCCCCGTCCCTGGCCTTCGGCCTGGGCACCGACACCCGGGTCAACCTCGACTGGTACCACGTCGAAAGCGACGACCTGCCGGATTCCGGCGTGCCCTACACCTACTCCGGCACCAACCGCACCTCGGCCAACCCGGACAAGCCTTATTCCGGCGGCGACCACAGCAACTTCTACGGCCTGACCGACCGCGACTTCCGCAAGTCGCGCACCGATATCGCCACCATTGCCATCGAGCACGACCTGACCGACGCGCTGACCATCAAGAACACCCTGCGCCACGGCAACTCGATGCAGGACTACATCCTGACCCAGCCCGACGACTCCAAGGGCAACGTCAACAACGGCAGCGTCTGGCGCCGGGCCAACACCCGGGTGGGCAACACCGCCACCACCACCAACCAGACCGACCTGTTCGGCGACATCTATATCGCCGGCTTCAAGAACAGCTTCTCCACCGGTATCGAGTTGAGCCGTGAAGAGAGCGAGCGTTCGACCTACGACGTCAACACCGACACTACCCCAGCGACCCCGATCACGCCGACCGTGCCGTCCAGCACCAACTGCACCCCGGCCATGATCGTCTCCAGCGGCTACAACTGCACCTCGCTGAGCAACCCGAACCCGGACGATCCGTGGAACGGCTCGATCTCGCGCAACTACGCCGGCACCACCACCAAGGGCAAGACCCGCGCGATCTACGTCTTCGACACCCTTGAGCTGACCCCGCAATGGCTGGTCAACATGGGCCTGCGTTACGACCATTTCGATACCGAATACCGCACCTACGGCGCCAACGGTGCCACCACCGTCAGCAAGACCGGCGTGCGCGCCGAGGGCAAGGACACCAGCGAGTTCGTTACTGGCCAGCTGGGCCTGGTGTGGAAACCAGCCGACAACGGCAGCGTCTATGTTTCCTACGCCACCGCAGCGACCCCACCGGGCGCAATGCTGGGTGAAGGCATGGAAGGCAACGTCCTGCCCAATAGCACCGACCGTAACGGCGTCCTGCTCGGCAGCGACATGGAGCCGGAAGAAACCACCAACTACGAAATCGGCACCAAGTGGGACCTGCTGGACAGCCGCCTGTCCCTGACCGGCGCGATCTTCCGCACCGAGAAGGACAACGCCCGCGTCCAGGTCAACACCAACACCTACGAGAACGTCGGTACCACCCGCGTTGACGGTATCGAGCTGTCGGCCAGCGGCAAGATCACCGAGAAATGGCAGGTCTTCGCCGGCTACGCCTACATGGAAGGTCGGCAGATCGACGGCGGCCCGCTGGGCAAGGCCAACGACGGCAACCAGTTGCCGAACCTGCCGAACAACTCGGCCAGCCTGTGGACCACCTACCAGATCACGCCGAAGTTCACCATCGGTGGCGGCGCCTTCTACACCGACGAAGTGTTCGGCAGCGTGGCCAACACCACCAAGGTCGACAGCTACGTGCGCTATGACGCCATGGCCGCCTACAAGCTGACCAAGAACGTCGACCTGCAACTGAACGTGCAGAACCTGACCAATGAGGTCTACTACGACAAGGCGTTCTCCACCCACTTCGCCAACCAGGCGGCGGGCCGTACCGCCCTGCTGACCACCAGCGTCCACTTCTAAGGTCGCTGTTTTCACCCCGCCCCGCTCATTCAGATGAGCGGGGCTTTTGTGTATCAAGGCATAATGCGCGACTAATTCGCATTCCCAGAAACATTCCAGGTGGTCGATGTGTTGAAAAAGACGCTGTTCCAACTGCACTGGTTCTTCGGCATCACGGCCGGGCTGGTGCTCGCGCTGATGGGCATCACCGGCGCAGCGTACTCGTTCCAGGATGAAATCCTCCGGGCCATGAACCCGCAGGTGCTCAAGGTCCAGGTCCGCGAAGGCGGCGTGCTGGCGCCGGCCGAGCTGGTGCGGCGGGTCGAGGAGACCGAGGGCAAGAAGGTCTCGATGATCTGGGTCGATACCAAAAGCGATGCCGCAGCGCGGATCTTCTTCATGCCACCGCCGGGGGAACGCCGTGGCCAGCTGCGCTATGTCGACCCTTACACCGGCGCCTTCCAGGGCGATGTGGTGGGCCAGGACTTCTTCAACCTGATGCTCAACCTGCACCGCTTCCTGACCATCGGCGACACCGGCCGGCAGATCACCGGCGCCTGCACCCTGATCCTGGTGTTCTTCTGCCTCTCCGGCCTGTATCTGCGCTGGCCGCGCCAGGCGCTGAACTGGCGCACCTGGCTGACCCTCGACTGGGCGAAGAAAGGCCGTGCGTTCAACTGGGACCTGCATGCGGTGTTCGGCACCTGGTGCCTGCTGTTCTATCTCCTGTTTGCCCTGACTGGCCTGTTCTGGTCCTACGAGTGGTACCGCGAAGGGTTGAACAAACTGCTCGCGGATAAACCACCGGCCGGCCAGCAACAGCAGAAACGCGGCGAAGGGCGCGGTGGTCACGGCGGCCCGCCCAAGCCGGATGCCAACGCACCGGCGCTGGTGGTGGACTACGACGCCATCTGGGCCAGCCTGCAAAAGGCCGCCGGCCCCGGCATGACCGCCTACAACCTGCGCCTGCCGCCGGTAGGCGGGCAGCCGGCGATGATCTTCTATCTACTGGACGATGCCGCCCACGAACGCGCCATCAACAGCCTGACGATCGACCCGGCCACCGGCGAGGTGAAGCGCCAGGAGATCTACCACGACAAGTCGTTCAAGGCGCAACTGCTGACCAGCGTCTATGCCCTGCACGTGGGCAGCTACTGGGGCCTGCCGGGGCGGATCATCGTGACCCTGGCCAGCGTGACCATGCCGCTGTTCTTCGTCACCGGCTGGCTGCTGTACCTCGATCGCCGACGCAAGAAGCGCCAGATCCGCGCCGCTCGCGGAGGCATGACCCAGGATGACGGCCAGGGCGACAGCTGGCTGGTGGGCTTTGCCAGCCAGAGCGGTTTCGCCGAGCAACTGGCCTGGCAGAGTGCCGGGCAGTTGCAAGCGGCCGGTTTGCCGGTGCGGGTGCAATCGCTGGCTTCGTTGAGCGAAGCGGACCTGCGCCAGGCCGGGCGCGCGCTGTTCGTGGTCAGTACCTTCGGCGACGGCGAAGCGCCGGACAGCGCCCGTGGCTTCGAGCGCAAGGTGCTGGGCCAGGCGCTGGCGCTGGAAGGCCTGAACTATTCGCTGCTGGCCCTCGGCGACCGGCAGTACCCGCACTTCTGCGGCTTCGCCCGGCGCCTGCATGCCTGGCTGGGTGAACGTGGTGCCCATGCCCGCTTCGCCCCGGTGGAAGTGGACAGCGCCGACCCGCTGGCCCTGCAACGCTGGCAGCAGCAACTGGCGGAACTGAGCGGCAGCGCCGTGATGCCGGCCTGGCAGGCGCCGGAATTTGCGCCCTGGACCTTGAACCGTCGCGAACTGCTCAACCCTGGCAGCCAGGGCTTGCCGGTGTTCCTGCTGGGTCTGACTCCGCCGACGCCTTCGCAATGGGAAGCGGGCGATCTGGTGGAAATCATGCCGCGTCAGGCACCGGCTAGCGTGGAGCGTTTCCTTCAGGGCCTCGGGCTGGACGGCAACACCCAGGTGCAACTGGCTGGCCTGAACGAATCACTGTCCGCCGCCCTCGCCGGCCGGCAACTGCCGGTCAGCCGCGAGCACCTGGTCGGGCTGCATGCTCAGGCGCTGGTGGATGCGCTGATTCCGATCGATGCGCGGGAGTATTCCATCGCGTCGATTGCGGCGGATGGTGTGCTGGAGCTGATCGTGCGTCAGGAGCGGCATGCCGATGGCAGTCTTGGGCTGGGTTCCGGATGGCTGACCGAGCATATGGCGCCAGGCAGCACTGTCAGCCTGCGCCTGCGCCGTAACAGCGGTTTCCACCTGCCAGCGGAGGCTGCACCGATGATCCTGATCGGCAACGGCACCGGGCTGGCGGGGTTGCGCAGCTTGCTCAAGGCGCGGATCGCGGCGGGTGAGCAGCGTAACTGGCTGTTGTTCGGCGAGCGCAATGAAGCCCATGACTTCCACTGCCGGGATGAACTGCAAGGCTGGCTGGCCAGTGGCGACCTGGCACGGCTGGACCTGGCGTTTTCGCGGGACCAGGCGGAGAAGGTGTATGTGCAGGACCTGTTGCTGCAGCGCGGCGAGGAGGTGAAGCGCTGGCTGGAGGATGGGGCGGCGATCTATATCTGCGGTAGCTTGCAGGGGATGGCGGGCGAGGTGGATGCGGCGCTCAACGGGTTGCTCGGTGAGGCTGCTGTGGAAGAGTTAATCGAGCTGGGGCGGTATCGCCGGGACGTCTACTGAGTATTTGAGGGCCTCTTCGCTGGCAAGCCAGCTCCCACAGGGATCGCGTGCACCGCTGAACCTGTGGGAGCTGGCTTGCCAGCGATAGGGCCCTCAAGAACTCAGTGAAGCTCGAAGGTATCGGCATCCAGGTTCGCCGGGAACCGCGTCCGGTAAGCCGCGAGATCCGCCGAACTCAGCTCGACGGTAAACACCCCATCCGCCTCCCCCGCGCTCAGCAGGCTTTCACCCTGGAAGTCCAGGACCTGGCTGTCGCCGGTATAGGCAAAGCCCTTGCCATCCGTCCCCACCCGGTTCACCGCCGCCACATAGCACAGGTTCTCGATGCCCCGTGCCGGCAGCAGCCGGTTCCAGTGCTGGCGCCGCGCCGCCGGCCAGTTGGCGGTGTACAGCAGCAGATCGGTGTCCTGGGCATCCCGGCTCCACACCGGGAAACGCAGGTCGTAGCAGATCAGCGGGCGAATCCGCCAGCCCTTGAGCTCGAACTGCACCTGGCGCTCGCCGGGGGTGTAGTGCTTGTGCTCACCGGCCATGCGGAACAGATGACGCTTGTCGTAATGCAGGATCTCGCCATCCGGCCGCGCCCAGAGCAGGCGGTTGCGGTGGCTGCCATCGGCAGCCTGGATGATCACGCTGCCGGTGATCACTGCATCGATGCGCTTGGCCTGGGCCTTGAGCCAGGCATACGTTGGGCCGTTCTCCGGCTCGGCAAGACGCTCGGACTCCATGGAGAAGCCGGTGGTGAACATCTCCGGCAGGATCACCAGGTCAGCGCCCTTGGCCTGGTCCAGCAAGGCCTCGAAGTGCTCGTAGTTGCCCTGGCGGTCCTGCCAGACCAGGCTGGTCTGGACCAGGGCAATGCTCAGGTTGGGCAGGTTGCTCAGATCGCGCATAGTTTTTCCGCTGCCTCGCGCAGCGTCTCCTCGCGTTTGGCGAAACACAGGCGCACCAGGCGCTGCTCGGGAATGGGTTGCTGGTAGAACACCGACACCGGAATGGTCGCCACGCCATGCTCGCGGGTCAGCCACAGGGCCATGTCGACATCGTTCAGGTCAGGCCGAATGGCCGAGTAATCCACCAACTGGAAATAGGTGCCCGCCGACCGGGTGAAGCTGAAACGCGACGGTTCGAGCAGGTCGCAGAACAGGTCGCGCTTGGCCTGGTAGAAGGCCGGCAATTCGTCGATATGCTCGGGATGCTCGGCCATGAAGTCGGCCAGGGCCCATTGCAGCGGTGTCACGCCGCAGAAGTTGACGTACTGGTGGACCTTGCGCAGTTCGGCACTCAGTGCCGGCGGTGCAATTACATAACCGGTCTTCCAGCCGGTGACGTGGTAGGTCTTGCCGAACGAACTGACCACGAAGGCGCGCTGGTACAGGGCTTCATGGCTCAGCACGCTGGCATGGGCGACGCCGTCGAACACCAGGTGCTCGTAGACTTCGTCGCTGATCAGGTAGATATCGCGGTCGGCGATCAGGGCCGCCAACTGGTCGAGGTCGGCCCGGGTGATCAGCGCGCCGCTGGGGTTGTGCGGCGAGTTGATGATGACCATGCGGGTTTTCGGGCTCAGGGCATCGCTGAATGTTTGCCAGTCGATGCTGAAGTCCACCGGGTCCAGCTGCACATGCACGCAACGGCCACCGGCCAGCTCCACCGAGGGCTCGTAGCTGTCGTAACTGGGGTCGAAGACGATGACTTCATCACCACTGCGAATCACCGCCTGAATGGCGCAGAAGATCCCTTCGGTGGCACCGGGCACGATGGTCACTTCATGGTCGGCATCGACGCTGACGCCATAGTGCCGGGCGATCTTCGCCGCCACCTGCTGGCGCAACGCGGGCAAGCCGGTCATCGGCGAATACTGGTTATGCCCGGCGCTGACATGCCGGCCCACCGCATCGAGCAGGGCCTGCGGGCCATTGAAGTCGGGGAAACCCTGGGACAGGTTCAACGCACCGGTTTGCACGGCGAGCTGGGACATGGTGGTGAAGATGGTCGTGCCGACATTCGGCAGCTTGCTGCTGATCATGAAGCCCTCTTTCCTGCGGACCCGGCCCGGGGGCGGTAAGCCATCGAGCATAGCGGATCGGACAGTCAGGAAAAAGCTTGTAACACGTAGCCGGCGGAGGGCGCTGACGGGGATCAACAAGGGATGCGGCGCAGGGTTTGCCCCTGCGCCGCAACGAGCTTACTTGCGCTTGTCCTTGCGCTTCTTCTCGGCCTTCTTGTGGTGCGACATCAACCGGCGCTTCTTGTTGACCTGGCGGTCGGTGAGGGTGTTCTTGTTGCCCTCGAACGGGTTGTCGCTACCCTTATACTCGATGCGGATCGGCGTACCGACCAGCTTGAGCACACGGCGGTAGGTGTTTTCCAGGTAACGCGAGTACGAACGCGGGACCTTCTCCACCTGGTTGCCGTGGATCACGATGATCGGCGGGTTGGCACCACCGAGGTGGGCATAGCGCAGCTTGATGCGGCGACCGTTGACCATCGGCGGCTGGTGCTCGCTGACCGCGTCTTCGAGGATCTGGGTCAGGCGGCTGGTCGGCCAGCGGGTGACCGCCGACTTGAACGAGTTTTGCACCGACTGGTACAGGTTGCCCACGCCGGTGCCGTGCAGCGCC
Organism: Pseudomonas sp. P2S-1; assembly: GCF_057197725.1. Classification (NCBI taxonomy): domain Bacteria; kingdom Pseudomonadati; phylum Pseudomonadota; class Gammaproteobacteria; order Pseudomonadales; family Pseudomonadaceae; genus Pseudomonas; species Pseudomonas sp. P2S-1. The sequence continues at coordinate 5,636,978 of NZ_CM170068.1, read as the reverse complement.
GAGATGAAGTGGATGTCGGCGAAGTCGACGAAGAACAGCCGGCGTTCCAGCTCGGTCTTCACGTAGTCGCGCTCGCTCGGCTGCATGCCGTCCCACTTGTTCAGGGCGATGACGATGGCGCGACCGGCCTCGAGGGCGAAGCCCAGCAGGTTGAGGTCGTGATCGACCACACCTTCGCGGGCATCCATGACGAAGATCACCACGTTGGCGTCCTTGATCGCCTGGAGGGTCTTCACCACCGAGAACTTCTCGACTTCCTCGTGGATCTTGCCGCGCTTGCGCACACCGGCAGTGTCGATCAGGGTGTACTTCTCTTCGTTGCGCTCGAAGGGAATGTAGATACTGTCGCGGGTGGTGCCGGGCTGGTCGTAGACCACCACGCGCTCTTCGCCGAGCATGCGGTTGACCAGGGTCGACTTGCCGACGTTCGGGCGGCCGATGATGGCGATCTTGATGCCATCCTTCTCGCTCGGGCCCGGGATGCGCGTGGCTTCCTCGCCTTCGGCGACGTTTTCGTCGAGCGCGTCCTCTTCCTTGTCGCGCGGCACGTCACCCAGCACGGTTTCCATCAGTGCGTTGATGCCGCGGCCCTGGGAACCGGCCACCGGGATGGCGTTGCCCATGCCCATCGGCGAGAACTCGGCGCGGGCGGTGTCCGGATCGATGTTGTCGATCTTGTTGGCCACCAGGAACGACTGCTTGTTCCGCTTGCGCAGGTGCTCGGCGATCATCTGATCGGCGGCGGTCAGGCCGGCGCGGGCGTCCACCAGGAACAGCACGTAGTCGGCTTCTTCGATGGCCATGAGCGACTGCTCGGCCATCTTCTCGTCCATGCCCGCCTCGTCACCGGTGATACCGCCGGTGTCGATCAGGATGAAGGTACGACCCTGCCAGTGGGCTTCACCGTACTGGCGGTCGCGGGTCAGGCCCGAGAGGTCGCCGACGATGGCGTCACGGGTCTTGGTCAGGCGGTTGAACATGGTGGACTTGCCGACGTTCGGACGACCTACCAGGGCAATTACGGGAACCATGCGGCTCTCCATTGGGTAAATTCAAAAAATACAAAGGCCGCTGCGGGGCAGCGGCCGGAGTCTTGGGCAACGTCTCTCGACGTGCAGCCCGGGGCCCGGAGGCCCCAAGCATAGTCTTACTTGATCTTGTACGCCTCAAGGGCGCCGCTGTTGCCGTACACGTAGATGGTGTCGCCATCCACCAGCGGACGGGCACGCAGGCCATCGCTGTCGACACGCTCGCGACCGACGAAGCGACCGTCCACCTGGCTCAGCAGGTGCAGGTAGCCTTCGAAGTCACCCACCGCCACGTAGCTGGAGAACACTTCCGGCGCCGACAGTTGACGACGGGCCAACTGGTCGTTGCTCCACAGCGCCGAGGACGAACGCTCGTCGATCCCTTCGACGGTGCCCGAGGCCTCGCTCACGTAGACGTTGCCGAAGCCCTGGGCCACACCGGTGTAGCTGGAGGCATCACGCTGCCACAGCACACGGCCGGATTCCAGGTCCAGGCCGGCAACGCGGCCCTGGTAGGTGGCGACGTACAGGGTGCCACCGGACAGCAGCAGGCCGCCGTCGATGTCGACCACACGCTCCAGCTCCGAACGACCTTGCGGGACAGCGACGCGCTGTTCCCACACCGGTACGCCGTTGCTGGTATCCAGGGCAATCACCTTGCCGCTGGACAGACCGGCCACCGCCAGGTGGTTGGTCACGATCGGTGCGCCGGTACCGCGCAGGGTCAGGACCGCAGGGGTGCTGTCGTAGATCCAGCGACGGTCGCCAGTGGCGGCGTCGAGGCCGATCAGGCGGTCGTCCTGGGTCTGCACCACCACCACGTCACCGTTGGTGGCGGGCGGGGCCAGCACTTCGCTGGTCACGCGGGCCGTCCATTTCTGTTCGCCGGTGCTGGCATCCAGGGCGATCACTTCACCCTTGAGGGTGCCCAGCATGACCAGGCCGTAGCCTACGCCAACCGCGCCGGAGACCGGTTTTTCCAGGTCTTTCTTCCAGATCACGTCACCGTTCTGGCGGTTCAGCGACATGACCACGCCGGTCACGTCGGAGGCGTAGATGCGGTCGTTCTCGATCACCGGAACCAGCATGTTCCAGGTTTCGCCCTGACCATCACCGATCGAACGGCTCCATTGCTTCTGCAAGACCACCTCTTCGGTGAACTTGGTCAGCTCGGCCGGAGGCAGTTCCTTCTTGCTGTTGCTGCTGCAACCCGCGGCCAGGATGGCCAGGGTCAGCACTGCTGCATGTTTCCAACCGATCACGTCACGCATCCCCTTTGGCCAGGTCGTCGAGCTTGAGTTGCAGGCCACCTACCGCGTCGTCATCGGACAGTGCGGCCTTGGCTTTTTCGTATGCAGCATGGGCGTCGTCGGCACGGCCCAGTTGCACCAGCAGGTCGCCTTTCAGCTCCTCGCGGGTGGCAACGAATGCCTTGTCGGTGTCGCCGTCGAGCAGCTTCAGGGCTTCGTCGGCCTTGTTCTGCGCAGCCAGCACGCGGGCCAGGCGCTGACGGGCGATCTCGCCCAGGGTCGCGTCGGCCGGCTTGTCGTAGACGCTCTTCAGCTCGGAAGCGGCGTCGTCCAGCTTGCCGCTGTCCACCGCCACCTTGGCGACGAACAGGCTGCCGTACTGGGCGTACGCAGTACCACCGAACTCGCTTTTCAGCTTGCCCGACAGCTCGGCGACCTTGGCCGTGTCCGGCGTGCCGGTCGGCGTCAGGGTGGTTTCCAGCAGAGCCTGATAAAGGTTCGAGGCGCCTTGCGACTGGTTGGCCTGGTACTTGTGCCAGGCCTGCCAGCCAAAGACGGCCACCAGAGCCAGCAGACCGCCGGTTACCAGTGGCTTGCCGTTACGCTCCCACCAGTCCTTGAACGCGGCCAGTTGTTCATCATCGGTACTCGACACCCCAATACTCCTTTCAACAATTCGGCGGTGAGCGCTTCACGCCTGCGCGAGGGAAGCTTCCAGGTGCTCAGCCAGAGCATCCCAGGCAATGTTTTGTTGTTCGCCCTGACCACGCAGGGGTTTGAAACCTACCACTTGTTGCGCCATTTCGTCCTCTCCGAGGATGAGGGCATACAGCGCATTGCTCTTGTCGGCCTTCTTGAACTGGCTCTTGAAGCTGCCGCCACCGGCATTGACCTGCAGGCGCAGGTTCGGCAACCGGTCGCGCAGACGCTCGCTCAGTTGCAGACCGGCCAGCTCGGCGGCCTCGCCAAAGGCGCAGAGGTAGACATCGACCTGGCGGGAGATCGACTCCGGAACCAGTTCCAGGGTTTCCAGCAGCAGGATCAGGCGTTCGATACCCATGGCGAAACCGACGCCGGTGGTCGCCTTGCCGCCCATCTGCTCGACCAGGCCGTCATAGCGGCCGCCGGCGCAGACGGTGCCCTGGGCGCCGAGCTTGTCGGTAACCCACTCGAACACGGTCTTGCTGTAGTAGTCGAGGCCGCGCACCAGCTTGGTGTTGATCACGAACGGAATGCCGGCCGCGTTCAGGCGGGTCTTCAGGCCCTCGAAGTGCACGCGGGACTCTTCGTCCAGGTAGTCTTCGAGCTTCGGCGCGCCGACCAGGGCAGCCTGGGTGCCGGCGTCCTTGCTGTCGAGGATGCGCAGCGGGTTGCTCTTCAGGCGGCGCTGGCTGTCTTCGTCCAGTTGCTCGAGACGGGCCGAGAGGAATTCCACCAGGGCATCACGGTAGCGGGCGCGGGCCTCGCTGGTGCCCAGGCTGTTCAGTTCCAGGGTGACCGCGTCGCGCAGGCCCAGCAGGCCCCACAGGCGCCAGGTCAGGGCGATCAGCTCGGCGTCGATGTCCGGACCGTCGAGGTTGAACACCTCGATACCGATCTGGTTGAACTGGCGGTAACGGCCTTTCTGCGGACGCTCGTGGCGGAACATCTGGCCGATGTACCAGAGCTTCTGCACTTCGCCGTTGCCGGTGATGCCGTGCTCCAGCACCGCACGCACGCAGGACGCGGTGCCTTCAGGGCGCAGGGTCAGGGAATCGCCGTTGCGGTCGGTGAAGGTGTACATCTCTTTTTCGACGATGTCGGTCACTTCACCGATGGAGCGCTTGAACAGCTCGGTGAACTCGACGATCGGCATGCGGATCTGGCGATAGCCATAGGTATCCAGCAGGCCCGCCACGGTGCTTTCGAAGTAGCGCCACAGGGGCGTCTGCTCGGGCAGGATGTCGTTCATGCCACGGATGGCTTGCAGCGATTTGCTCACGAAAGGTCCTTAACGAAATCTGTAGCGGTCAACCGCGGGCAATCAGTGCCGCGTCGGCCTCGGCCTTTTCGGCCGCTTTCTGGCGGATGAGCTTCTCGAGGTCGTCCACCAGGTTGTCATTGGTCAGCTTCTGCGCCGGCTTGCCGTCGATGTAGATCAGGTTCGGCGTGCCGCCGGTCAGCCCGACATGGGCTTCCTTGGCTTCGCCGGGGCCGTTGACCACGCAGCCGATCACCGCGACGTCCATCGGCACCAGCAAGTCTTCCAGACGGCCCTCGAGCTCGTTCATGGTCTTGACCACATCGAAGTTCTGCCGCGAGCAGCTCGGGCAGGCGATGAAGTTGATGCCGCGGGAACGCAGGTGCAGCGACTTGAGGATGTCGTAGCCGACCTTCACTTCCTCGACCGGGTCGGCCGCCAGCGAGATGCGGATAGTATCGCCAATCCCGTCGGCGAGCAGCATACCGAGGCCGACCGCCGATTTCACCGTGCCCGAACGCAGGCCACCGGCTTCGGTGATGCCCAGGTGCAGCGGCTGGACGATTTCCTTGGCCAGCAGGCGGTAGGCTTCGACGGCCATGAACACGTCGGAGGCCTTCACGCTGACCTTGAAGTCCTGGAAGTTCAGGCGCTCGAGGTGCTCGACGTGGCGCAATGCCGACTCCACCAGCGCTGCAGGGGTCGGTTCGCCGTATTTCTTCTGCAGGTCCTTTTCCAGGGAACCGGCGTTGACGCCGATGCGGATCGGGATGCCACGGTCGCGGGCGGCATCGACCACGGCGCGCACGCGGTCTTCGCGACCGATGTTGCCCGGGTTGATGCGCAGGCAGTCGACGCCCAGCTCGGCTACGCGCAGGGCGATGCGGTAGTCGAAGTGGATATCGGCGACCAGCGGCACGCTGACCTGCTGCTTGATGCGGCCGAAGGCTTCGGCGGCGTCCATGTCCGGGACCGAGACGCGGACGATGTCCACGCCGGCGTCGACCAGGCGGTTGATCTGCGCCACGGTGGCGGCGACGTCGTTGGTATCGGTGTTGGTCATGCTCTGGACGGCGATGGGCGCATCGCCGCCGACAGGTACGTTACCGACCCAGATCTTCCGGGATTCGCGACGTTTGATCGGAGAGTGGCCGTGCATGAGTTACTGCCCCAACTTCAGGCGAGCGGTCTCGCCACTGGTGAACGGTGCGATATCCACGGCCTGGCCGTTGTAGCTCACCTGCGCGGCGCGGGCGACGCCCAGGCGCACGGCGAAGGGTGGCTTGCCGGCCAGCTCGAGGTTTTCACCCTTGCGCTTGATACCGCTGTACAGGACCTTGCCATTGCCGTCGGTGACCGACGTCCAGCAGTCGGCACTGAACTGGATGGCGACCTGGCTGCTGCCGGCCGGCGCGGCGACCGGGGCGGCCGGCGCTGGCGTGGCGGCCACGACGGGTGCGCTCACGGCAGGAACGGCCGGCGCAGGCGCGGCCGGAGCAACCGGCGCGGCAGGTGCCGGAGTCGCCGGTGCGCTGGCGGCGGGTACGGCTGGCGTGGTGGTCACAGGCGCGGCTGGCGCGGCCGGGGTCTGTACAGTGCTTTCGGTAAGCGGAAGCGCCTGCTCGGTAGCCGGCGCAGCCGCTTCAGGCTGCTGGCCTGCGCTCACGGCCTGGTCTTCCGGCTCGTCCAGCGGATGGATCTGGGTGGTGCCGTCGGCGCTTTCCACTTCGATATGTTCCGGCGCGGCACTGAACAGGTCACGGGTGGCGTTGGCGCTCTGGTCTTTCCACCAGACGAAGCCGCCACCGACCACGACCACCAGCAACAGCAGGCTGACGATACGCAGGATGTTATGGGACAGGCGCACCGGCTCTTCGATGCGGCCGAGGGCGTGCACGTCGCTGCCCTGGGCGTGGGTGCCGGTGCAGAGGTCGAAGGACTGCACCAGGGCGGCCTGGTCCATGTCCAGCAATTTGGCGTAGGCGCGGATATAGCCGCGGGCGAAGGTATGCCCCGGCAGCTTGTCGAAGGCGCCGGCTTCGAGGTTGTTCAGGGAACTCACGGTCAGATTGAGCTTGCGGGCCACTTCGGCCTGCGACCAGTCCCGGCTTTCACGGGCCTGACGCAGGATCTCACCGGGATTTTCGCGAGTCGCTGCTGCTGCTTCGGGATGCGCCGCTTTCATCATTGCTCCGACAGGTATTGCTGATATTCCGGCGTACCGGGATAAAGTCGTTGTAATTGCAGGCCCAGTTGGTCGGCCTTGTTGCGTTCTTCGAAGACCGTCGCCAGGCGATTGCCGAGCAACAGGCTGCGGGCGCTCGGTTCACTCAGGCGGCTGTGCCGGTCGTAGAACTCGCGAGCTGGCACATAATGCCTGTCTTCGTAAGACATCTCAGCCATTTCCAGCAACGCACGGGGTTGCTGGTGGTTGAGACGTAGAGCCTTTTCCAGGTAGTCCCGCGCCTGGTCGCGCTGGCCCATGCGCAGGGCCGTCAAGCCGAGGTTCTCGAACACCCGGGACCGCTCAGGATACAGGGTATCGGTCGAGGCTTGGCGAAACATCTGCTGCGCCTTGGCATATTGGCCCTGGGCGTAGAGAAAACTGCCGTAGTTGTTGCGGATCCGCGGGTCGTGGGGCTGGGCCGAGAGGGCCTGGCGGAAGTGCGTGTCGGCCAGGGCCGTCTCGCCTTCGCGCTGGAACACCAGGGCCAGCGCCGCGTTGACCGCGGCATCGTTGCCACCGAGGTCGAGGGCTTTCTTCAGGGGAATCTTGGCGCGCTCGGTATAACCTTGTTGCAAATACCCCAGGCCGAGCTGGACATAGGCCTGGCGGGCCTCATCGCGCCTGACCTGCGTACCGGAACTGCCGGAGCTGACGCAGCCGCACAGCAGCGTCGTCAGCAGGACCAGCGGCAGCGCGGCGCGCAGGGTCATGGCGGCCCTCGTCTCAGTTGCCCGCCACGCCGCTGGAATCGGCGTCGGCGTTCAGTTGCCGCACGGCGATGTAGCGCTCACTGCGACGGGTACGGTCCATCACCTGGCCGACCAGCTGGCCACACGCTGCGTCGATGTCTTCGCCGCGGGTGGTGCGCACGGTCACGTTGAAGCCGGCGTTGTGCATGTAGTCCTGGAAACGGCGGATCGCGTTGTTGCTCGGACGCTCGTAACCGGAATGCGGGAACGGGTTGAACGGGATCAGGTTGATCTTGCACGGCACGTTCTTCAACAGCTCGGCCATTTCCTTCGCATGTTCGAGCTTGTCGTTGACGTCCTTGAGCAGGGTGTACTCGATGGTCAGCACACGCTTCTCGCCGAGTTCCGACATGTAGCGCTGGCAGGACTCGAGGACCACCTTGAGCGGGTACTTCTTGTTGATCGGCACCAGTTCGTTGCGCAACGCGTCGTTCGGCGCGTGCAGCGAAAGGGCCAGGGAGACGTCGATGTGCTTGGCCAGCTCATCGATCATCGGCACCACGCCGGAGGTGGACAGGGTCACCCGGCGCTTGGAGATGCCATAGCCGAGGTCGTCCATCATCAGGTGCATGGCGGCGACGACGTTGTCGAAGTTCAGCAGCGGCTCGCCCATGCCCATCATCACCACGTTGGTGATGGCGCGGTCGATGGTGGCCGGCACGGAGCCGAACGACTTGTTGGCAATCCACACCTGGCCGATGACTTCGGCGGCGGTGAGGTTGCTGTTGAATCCTTGCTTGCCGGTGGAGCAGAAACTGCAGTCCAGGGCGCAACCGGCCTGGGACGATACGCACAACGTACCGCGCTTGCCCTGGGGGATGTAGACGGTTTCGACGCAACTGCCGGAAGCCACGCGCACGACCCACTTGCGGGTGCCGTCCGAGGAGATGTCCTCGCTGACCACTTCAGGGCCGCGAATCTCGGCGCAGCTCTTGAGCTTTTCGCGCAGGGCCTTGCCGACGTTGGTCATGGCGTCGAAATCATCGACGCCAAAATGGTGAATCCATTTCATGACCTGACCGGCACGGAAGCGCTTCTCCCCTATCGAGTCGAAGAACTTTTCCATTTCCGGCTGGGTCAGCCCCAACAGGTTAGTTTTGCCAGTAGATGTAGTCATGGATTCACCTTCACTCGAAAGCCGTGGCTTAGCGAGTGGTTACCTCGGTAGCAGCGAAGAAGTAAGCGATTTCGCGAGCGGCAGCGGCTTCGGAGTCCGAACCGTGGACGGCGTTGGCGTCGATGGACTCGGCGAAGTCAGCACGGATGGTGCCGGCAGCAGCTTCTTTAGGGTTGGTAGCGCCCATCAGCTCACGGTTGCGAGCGATGGCGTTTTCGCCTTCCAGAACCTGAACGACAACCGGACCGGAAGTCATGAAGGCAACCAGGTCACCGAAGAAACCGCGCTCTTTGTGCTCGGCGTAGAAGCCTTCGGCTTCGGCCTTGGACAGTTGCTTGATTTTCGAAGCGACGATTTTCAGGCCGGCGTCTTCGAAACGGGTGGTGATCTTGCCGATCACGTTCTTGGCAACGGCGTCAGGCTTGATGATGGAGAAAGTACGTTGAACAGCCATGGTGTAACTCCAGAAACAGTAAGTGATGCGAAAAATTAAACCCGCGAATTATACGCGGGTTCCGGGGGATTGCCTAACCTGCCGAGTGCGCTCAGTCGGCTTCTTCGATCCAGGCGGCCTGGATGGCTTCCAGGACCTTCTCGCCACCGCGTGCCGGATCGTCGCTGAAGTCTGGCAATGCCAGCACCCAGCGCTGCAGATCGACGAAATTCACGTAGCGAGGATCGACTTCCGGCTTGCTTTCGGCAAGCTGGATAGCAATTTCAAGTACATCAATCCATTTCAGGCTCATGGTCGGCTCCAGGATCAATGCGGCGCTTCGGCGGCGTGGTTGAGCGAATATTTCGGAATCTCGATGGTCAGGTCTTCGTCACCGACCTTCACCTGGCAGGCCAGGCGCGACTGCGCTTCCAGGCCCCAGGCCTTGTCCAGCATGTCTTCTTCCAGCTCGTCGGCTTCCTCGATCGCGTCGAAGCCCTTGCGCACGATGCAGTGGCAGGTGGTGCAGGCGCACACGCCGCCACAGGCGCTTTCGATCTCGATGTGGTGGTCATGGGCCAGTTCGAGAATGGAAGTCCCCGGTGCTGCCTCGACGGTCAGGCCGTCCGGGCAGAACTTCTCGTGGGGCAGAAAGGTTACCTGCGGCATCAGTTGTCCTCGATCTCATTCAGGTTGCGCCCGGCCAGTGCGGCTTTGACCGTCGAATCAAGGCGTCGGGCGGCAAAGGCATCGGTCACCTGCGACAGACGCTTGGTCTGCTGCTCGATGGCCGGGCCATCGGTGCCGTTCATCAAATCACGCAAGTCTTGCATCTGTTGCTCGATCGCGGCGCGCTCCTCGGCGTCCAGCAGGCGCTCGCCATCGGCCTCGAGGGCGCCCTGCACCGCTTCGAGCAGGCGCTCGGCATCAACCTGGTGCTCGCGCAGCTGGCGCGCGGCCTTGTCGTTGCCGGCATGTTCGAAGGAATCCTTGAGCATGCGCGCGATCTCGCCGTCGGTCAGGCCGTAGGACGGCTTGACCTGAATGCTCGATTCCACGCCCGAACCCAGCTCCCGCGCCGAGACGCTGAGCAGGCCGTCGGCGTCGACCTGGAAGGTCACGCGGATCTTCGCCGCACCGGCGACCATGGCCGGGATGCCGCGCAGTTCGAAGCGCGCCAGGGAACGGCAGTCGCTGATCAGCTCACGCTCGCCCTGGAGCACGTGGATCATCATCGCGCTCTGGCCGTCCTTGTAGGTGGTGAACTCCTGGGCACGGGCGACGGGAATGGTGGTGTTGCGCGGAATCACCTTCTCCATCAGCCCGCCCATGGTCTCCAGGCCCAAGGACAGCGGAATCACGTCCAGCAGCAGCAGTTCGCCGCCTTCACGCTGGTTGCCGGCCAGGGTATCGGCCTGGATCGCGGCGCCGATGGCGACCACCTGGTCCGGGTCGATATCGGTCAGCGGCTGGCGGCCGAACAGCTCGCCAACGGCACTGCGCACGCGCGGCACACGGGTCGAACCGCCGACCATGACCACGGCACTGACTTCGTCCAGCTCGACACCGCTGTCGCGCACGGCGCGCCGGCAGGCCTTGAGGCTGCGGGCGATCATCGGCTCGATCAGCGCGTCGAAGGCGGCACGGGTCAGCTCGGCCTGCCAGTCGCCGTAGCTCACGGTCACGGCTTCGGCGTCGGTCAGCGCTTCCTTGGCCGCGCAGGCGGTCTCCAGGAGGCGGCGCTGGGCGCTCGGGTCGAGGTCGGAGGACAGGCCGGCGGACTGCATGATCCAGGTGGCGATGGCGTAGTCGAAATCATCGCCGCCCAGGGCGGTATCACCACCGGTGGCCAGCACTTCGAAGACACCGCCGGTCAGGCGCAGGATGGAGATATCGAAAGTACCGCCACCCAGGTCATAGATGGCCACCACGCCTTCGGCGTTCTGGTCCAGACCGTAGGCCACGGCCGCGGCGGTCGGCTCGTTGAGCAGGCGCAGCACGTTGAGGCCGGCCAGACGCGCGGCGTCCTTGGTGGCCTGGCGCTGGGCGTCGTCGAAATAGGCCGGGACGGTGATCACCGCACCCACCAGCTCGCCGCCGAGGGTCGCTTCGGCACGCTGGCGCAGGACCTTGAGGATATCGGCCGAGACTTCCACCGGGCTCTTCGGCCCCTGGACGGTCTCGATGAACGGCATGTGCGACTCGCCGCCGACGAAGCGGTACGGCAGTTGCTCGCCCAGTTGCTTGACGTCCGCCAGGCCGCGGCCCATCAGGCGCTTGACCGAGAGGATGGTGTTCAGCGGGTCGGCCGACGCGGCCTCGCGGGCGCCATGACCGACATCGATGTGATCGGCGTGGTAGCGCACTGCGGACGGCAGGATCACCCGGCCTTCGGCATCGGGCAACGGAGCGGAAAGACCACTGCGTAGGGCAGCGACCAGCGAATTGGTGGTGCCAAGGTCAATACCCACGGCCAGGCGGCGCTGGTGGGGTTGAGGGCTCTGACCGGGTTCGGCGATCTGCAGTAGGGCCATGCTTATCTGAATACCAAAGGTGCCGCCAGGGGCGACACCGGGTTAATCGTCGAGGCGCTCTTCCAGCTGGCGCACTTCGTAGGCGAGCTTGTCGAGGAACTGCATGCGGCGCATCAGGCGTTCGGCCTGTTCACGCTGCGCAGCGTCGTTCCAGCACGCGGCGAACTCCTCGTTGAGGGCTTCCTGGGCGACTTTCAGCCGGCGCTTGAACGCGGCAACGCCATCGAGGTCGGCACTGTCCTGCAGGTCCTCGAGCTCTTCGCGCCATTGCATCTGCTGGAAGAGGAACTCGGGGTCGTGGACGGTGACTTCCTGCGGCACTTCATGACCGCCGATCGCCAACAGGTAACGCGCCCGGCGGGGCGCGCTCTTGAGGGTCTGGTAGGCCTCGTTGAGGCCGGCGGAACGCTCCAGCGCCAGGCGCTGTTCGCGCTCGCTGGCGTCGGCGAAGCGGTCCGGATGCACCGCGCGGGCCAGCTCGCGATAGCGGGTGGCCAACTGGTCCAGGTCCAGACGGAAGTCCGGTTGCAGGTCAAACAGGGCGAAATGACAAGGAGTACCCACGCGCAGCCTCAGACGTTGAAGCTTTCGCCGCAGCCACACTCACCGCGCACGTTGGGGTTGTTGAACTTGAAGCCTTCGTTCAACCCTTCCTTGACGAAGTCCAGTTCGGTGCCGTCGAGGTAGACCAGGCTTTTCGGGTCGATGATGACCTTCATGCCATGGCTCTCGAAGACCTGGTCTTCGTCATTCGGCTCGTCGACGAACTCCAGCACATAGGCCAGGCCCGAGCAGCCGGTGGTACGGACGCCCAGGCGAATACCGTCACCTTTGCCACGTCCTTCGAGGGAGCGCCGCACATGGTTGGCGGCGGCTTCTGTCATGCTGATAGCCATCGGGACTCCTTGACCTGCGACAGGCGGGTTAGATCAAACCTTTCTTCTGCTTGTAATCGCGAACGGCCGCCTTGATGGCGTCTTCGGCGAGTACCGAGCAGTGGATCTTCACCGGCGGCAGGGCCAGTTCTTCGGCCAGCTGGGTGTTCTTGATGGTTTCGGCTTCGTCCAGGGTCTTGCCCTTCATCCACTCGGTGGCGAGGGAGCTTGAAGCAATGGCCGAACCGCAGCCGTAGGTCTTGAACTTGGCGTCTTCGATGACGCCCTGCTCGTTGACCTTGATCTGCAGGCGCATCACGTCGCCGCACGCCGGAGCGCCGACCATGCCGGTGCCGACATCCGGGTCCTCGGCATTCATCTTGCCGACGTTACGCGGGTTTTCGTAATGGTCGATGACCTTTTCACTGTATGCCATGGTGCAATTCCTTCCTCATCAGGGAGCCGCTCTTGCTGGCGACTACTTAGTGCGCAGCCCACTCGATCTTGGAGATGTCGACGCCGTCTTTGAACATGTCCCACAGCGGCGAGAGTTCACGCAGCTTGGTGACGGCCTCGCAGACTTTCTGCGCGGCGTAGTCGATTTCTTCTTCGGTGGTGAAGCGACCGAACGTGAAACGGATCGAGCTGTGCGCCAGCTCGTCGTTGCGGCCCAGGGCACGCAGGACGTAGGACGGCTCGAGGGATGCCGAAGTACAGGCGGAACCGGACGAAACGGCCAGGTCCTTGAGCGCCATGATCAGCGACTCGCCTTCGACGTAGTTGAAGCTCAGGTTCAGGTTGTGCGGGATACGCGCGGTCAGGCTGCCGTTGACGTACAGCTCTTCCAGGCCCTGGACCTGCTTGAAGAAGCGGTCGCTCAGCGCCTTGATGCGTACGTTCTCGCTGGCCATCAGTTCCTTGGCCACGGCGAAGGCTTCGCCCATGCCGACGATCTGGTGGGTGGCCAGGGTGCCGGAACGCATGCCGCGCTCATGACCACCGCCGTGCATCGCCGCTTCCAGACGGACGCGAGGCTTGCGGCTGACGTACAGCGCGCCGATGCCTTTAGGGCCATAGGTCTTGTGGGCGGAGAAGGACATCAGGTCGACTTTCAGCTTCTGCAGGTCGATCTCGACCTTGCCGGTCGACTGGGCTGCGTCGACATGGAACAACACGCCGCGGGAGCGGGTCAGCTCACCGATGGCGGCGATGTCGTTGATGGTGCCGATCTCGTTGTTCACGTGCATGACCGAAACCAGGATGGTGTCTTCACGCAGCGCGGCTTCGACCAGGGCCGGGGTGATCAGGCCGTCTTCGCCCGGCTCGAGGTAAGTGACCTCGAAGCCTTCGCGCTCGAGCTGGCGAGTGCTGTCCAGGACCGCCTTGTGCTCGATCTTGGAGGTGATGATGTGCTTGCCTTTGGAGCCGTAGAAGTGCGCAACGCCCTTCAGCGCCAGGTTGTCGGATTCTGTGGCACCGCTGGTCCAGACGATTTCGCGCGGATCGGCGTTGACCAGGTCGGCGACCTGGCGGCGGGCGTTCTCGACCGCTTCCTCGGCTTTCCAGCCGAAGACGTGGGAGCGCGAGGCCGGGTTACCGAAGTTCCCGTCGACCAGCAGGCATTCGCTCATCTTCTGGGCGACGCGTGGGTCGACCGGAGTGGTCGCGGAATAATCGAGGTAGATCGGCAACTTCATTGAATATCTCCTATCAGGCAGGCACGTCGCTCGTTCGACACGGTCAATCGACGGCGGACGTTTCAATCTTGTCCAGTGGGGCGCGGCCGGCTACGCGGCGCTGATCCTGACGCAGGGCGACTTCCTGGACCTCACGGCGGGTCACGAGGTCGGCCAGGCTGATTCCGCTGAGGAATTCATGGATCCGGGCGCTGAGGTCGCACCACAGGTGGTGGGTCAGGCAGGTGTCACCGGCGTGGCAATCGCCGAGCCCCTGGCAGCGGGTGGCATCGACCGATTCGTTGACCGCATCGATTACCTGGGCCACCTGGATGCTTTCCATCACCCGCGAGAGCTGGTAGCCGCCACCCGGGCCGCGCACGCTGGAAACCAGGTTGCTGCGGCGCAGCTTGGCGAACAGCTGCTCCAGATAGGAGAGGGAGATGCCTTGGCGCTCGGAGATGTCGGCCAGGGAGACCGGCCCGTTCTGCGCGTGCAGTGCCAGGTCGAGCATGGCAGTCACGGCGTATCGGCCTTTAGTAGTCAGTCGCATGGCTATTTGATACCACGGGAGTTACGGGATGTGTGCGAGTATGCGATTCCCGAGCATTTAAGTCAACTATAAGACCTAGTGCTTTAGTCGGGATTGCGCCTGAACGGCGGCGCAGATCATAGCAAAGTCGGGGCGTGATCACACACCCCGATTTACCGAGCGGGCTGTCAATGCGTCGGCGCGTCGCTGCGCACCTCGCCCTTGACGCAGGCGAAGTCTTCTTCGTGCAGCGGTGGCAGCTCCTTGGCGCAGTAGTCGCTGCCGAGCTTGGTCAGGGCGCCGCACATACCTTCGAGGCGACCGTCGACCGCCTGCAGGTGGTCGAGCAACTGGCCGATGGCACGGGCGACCGGGTCCGGCATGTCTTCGCTGACGCCGTAGGCATCGAAGCCGATCTTCTCGGCCATGGCCTTGCGCCGGGCTTCCTGCTCGACATCGGTCTTGACGATGATCCGCCCGGGAATGCCCACCGCCGTGGCGCCGGCCGGCACCGCCTTGGTGACCACGGCATTGGAGCCGATCTTGGCCCCGGCACCGACGGTGAACGGACCGAGCACCTTGGCGCCCGCCCCTACCACCACGCCGTTTTCCAGGGTCGGATGACGCTTGCCCTTGTTCCAGCTGGTGCCGCCCAGGGTCACGCCCTGGTACAGGGTGACGTCATCGCCGATCTCGGCGGTTTCGCCGATGACGATACCCATGCCGTGGTCGATGAAGAAGCGCCGGCCGACCTTGGCTCCCGGGTGAATCTCGATACCGGTCAGCCAGCGCCCGAAGTTGGACACCAGGCGGGCCAGCCACTTCCAGTCCTTCTTCCACAGGCAGTGCGCCGCGCGGTGCAGCCAGATCGCGTGCATGCCCGGATAGCAGGTCAGCACCTCAAAGGCATTGCGTGCCGCCGGGTCACGGTGGAAAACGCTTTGGATATCTTCACGCAGACGCTCGAACATTTACTGATCCTTCCGCTTGTGCGCATCGCCCCGGGCCGCTTTCTGGGTTTCGGTGAGGATGCCGCGCAAAATACTCATTTCCGAACGATTCACCGCACTGCGCCCGAACAGGCGACGCAGACGCGGCATCAGGTGCTTGGGCTTGGCCGGGTCAAGGAACCCGATCTGCACCAGGGTGCTTTCCAGGTGTCCGTAGAACCGCTCCATCTCGTCCATGGTGGCCAGTTCCTCGACCACTTCGTCCTTGTCCGTCTTCACCACCTGCGGCTCACGGGCCAGCCAGGCAGTCCGAACCTCGTAGCTCAGCACCTGCACCGCCGCCGCCAGGTTCAGCGAGCTGAAGTCCGGGTTGGAGGGGATATGCACATGATAGTGACATCGCTGCAGCTCTTCATTGGTCAGGCCGGCGTGTTCACGACCGAAGACCAGGGCGACTTCCTCGCCTTGCGCCGCTCGTCCGATGGATTCGCTCCCGCATTCGCGCGGGTCGAGCATCGGCCAGGGCAGGCTGCGACTGCGGGCGCTGGTGCCGACCACCAGGGTGCAGCCGACCAGGGCGTCTTCAAGGGAGCCGACCACTTGCGCGGACGCCAGCACATCATCGGCGCCGGAAGCCCGGGCACTGGCCTCGGGAGCAGGGAAATCCGCCGGATTGACCAGCACGAGGCGCGACAGTCCCATGTTCTTCATGGCACGCGCAGCTCCGCCGATATTGCCGGGGTGACTGGTACAGACCAGGACGACACGAATATTTTGCAGCACGTCAGGCGCTCACAGACATGGAATCAGGGGGAGCAAATCTTACAGAAGGGACCGTCGCAACGCTACGTAAGCAAATGTTGCCCCACCCAGCCGGAACTTTTCTGATAGACTGTGCGGCTTTCATTTCTTTAAAACTCAGGTGAAACGTCCATGCAGCCCATGCTGAATATCGCGCTGCGCGCCGCCCGCAGCGCCAGCGAACTGATTTTCCGCTCAATCGAACGCCTGGATACCATCAAGGTTGATGAGAAGGACGCCAAGGACTACGTGTCCGAGGTCGACCGCGCAGCCGAGAAGGTCATCATCGATGCGCTGCGCAAAGCGTATCCGAACCACGCCATCCAGGGCGAAGAAACCGGTCTGCATGCCGGCAGCGGCGAAGGTGAAGACTACCTGTGGATCATCGATCCGCTGGACGGCACCACCAACTTCCTGCGTGGCGTTCCTCACTTCGCGGTCAGCATCGCCTGCAAATACCGTGGTCGCCTGGAGCATGCCGTGGTCCTCGACCCGGTTCGCCAGGAAGAATTCACCGCCAGCCGTGGCCGTGGCGCCCAGCTCAATGGCCGCCGCCTGCGCGTCAGCTCGCGCACCAGCCTGGAAGGCGCCCTGCTCGGCACCGGCTTCCCGTTCCGTGACAACCAGATGGAATACCTGGACAACTACCTGGGCATGTTCCGCGCCCTGGTTGGCCAGACTGCCGGCATTCGTCGCGCGGGTTCGGCGAGCCTGGACCTGGCTTATGTGGCTGCAGGTCGTTTCGATGCATTCTGGGAGTCGGGCCTGTCCGAGTGGGACATGGCTGCGGGCGCGCTGCTGATCCAGGAAGCGGGCGGCCTGGTCAGCGACTTCACCGGTGGCCATGACTTCCTCGAGAAGGGCCACGTGGTCGCGGGCAACATCAAGTGCTTCAAGGCGGTACTGACGGCGATCCAGCCGCACCTGCCGCCTTCGGTCAAGCGCTGAGTTTCGCCTGAAATGAAAAAAGCACCTTTCGAGGTGCTTTTTTTGTGCCCGGATTTCAAGGCCGCCGCGTACCCTGTGGGAGCTGGCTTGCCAGCGATAGCTATGGTGGATTCACTACAGCAATCGCTGGCAAGCCAGCTCCCACAGGTTAGGTGTCAGCCTTCAGACAGGATTACTGAGCCGGCTGAGCCTGCCCCAACACCAGGTTGCCCTGCTTATCCAGCGGAATCTGCGACCCCGGATCCCGGTCCATACGCACCTGTCCGGCCTTGTCGCCGATGGTGTACTTCACGTCATACCCGACAACCTTCTCGCTGACATCATTCACCGTGTTGCAGCGGGTCTGGGTGGTGGTGTAGGTATCGCTGTTCTGCATGTGCTCCTGCACCTTGTTGCCGGCATAACCGCCGCCGACCGCACCGGCCACGGTGGCGATCTTCTTGCCGGTGCCGCCACCAATCTGGTTGCCGAGCAGGCCGCCGGCCAGTGCACCGACCACGGTACCCGCGATCTGGTGCTGGTCCTGCACCGGTTTCTGGCGGGTGACCGTGACGTCCTTGCAGACTTCGCGTGGCGTCTTGACGGTCGTCTTGACCGGTTGCACGCCCGTTACCTGAGCGTATTCCGGCCCGTTGTTGACCAGGCTGTAGGTCGCGACAGCACCTCCGGCAGTCACACCGACAGCACCCAGTACCGCACCCACGAGCATCGACTTGTTCACGTGAACCTCCTGATTTACCTGCGGACCTCAATCCGCGCTTCTCCCAGCCTTGGAGCAAAAAAAAGGGCGCGAGTTCAACACTCGCGCCCTTCTCTTCCGCCAAACGGCGTAGGAAGAATCCTTATGGACGGTCGTCCACGCCTTCGGTTTTGGCCGGAGGAATCAGGTCTTCAGTGGTCAGGTTCAGCCAGATCAGCACCACGTTGGCGATGTAGATCGACGAGTAGGTACCCGCCAGAACACCGACCAGCAGCGCCACCGAGAAGCCCCAGAGGTTGTCGCCACCGAAGATCAGCAGGGCGGCGATGGCCAGCAGGGTCGACACCGAGGTGGCCACGGTACGTAGCAGGGTCTGGGTGGTCGAGATGTTGATGTTCTCGATCAGCGTCGCCTTGCGCAGCACGCGGAAGTTCTCGCGAACCCGGTCGAACACGACGATGGTGTCGTTGAGCGAGTAGCCGATGATCGCCAGGACCGCCGCCAGCACCGTCAGGTCGAAGGTGATCTGGAAGAACGACAGGATACCCATGGTCACCACGACGTCGTGGACCAGCGAGAGGATCGCGCCCACCGCGAACTTCCACTGGAAGCGGAAGGCCAGGTAGATCAGGATGCCGCCCAGCGCCATGAGCATGCCGAGGCCGCCCTGATCGCGAAGTTCCTCACCCACCTGCGGGCCGACGAACTCGACGCGCTTGACCGTTGCCGGGTTGTCGCCGCCGATTTTCTTCAGCGCGTCGGCAACCTTGTTGCCCAGCTGAGGATCATCGCCGGGCATGCGCACCAGCAGGTCGGTGGTTGCACCGAAGCTCTGCACCACGGCCTCGTGGAAACCGGAGTTGACCAGTTCCTCGCGAACCTTGCCAAGATCGGCCGGACGCTCGTAGGTCAGCTCGATGAGCGTACCCCCGGTGAAGTCCAGGCCGAAGTTCAGCCCTTTGTGGAACCAGCTGAACAGAGCCACCACTGTGAGGAGCATGGTGACGGCGAACGCAATATTGCGCACGCCCATGAAGTTGATCGTACGTAGCATGGCAGCCCCTTAAACCCACAGCTTCTTGATGTCGCGGCCGCCATAGATCCCGTTGACGATCGCACGGGTAACCAGAATGGCAGTGAACATCGAGGTGAAGATACCCAGCGACATGGTGACCGCGAAGCCCTTGACCGGGCCGGTGCCCATGGCGAAGAGGATGCCGCCGACCAGCAGGGTGGTCAGGTTGGCGTCGAGAATCGCCGTGTAGGCACGGTCGAAACCTTCGTGGATGGCGCGTTGCGCCGACATGCCATTGGCCAGCTCCTCGCGGATACGCGAGAAGATCAGCACGTTGGCGTCGACCGCCATACCCATGGTCAACACGATACCGGCGATACCAGGCAGGGTCAGGGTCGCGCCGAGCAGCGACATCAGCGCCAGCAGCAGGACCATGTTGCCCGCCAGGGCGACGGTGGCGATCAGACCGAAGAAGCGGTAGATGGCCATGATGAACAGGGAAACGAACAGCATGCCCCACAGGGATGCATCGATACCCTTGGTGATGTTGTCGGCACCCAGGCTCGGGCCGATGGTGCGTTCTTCAGCGAAGTACATCGGTGCGGCCAGGCCACCGGCACGCAGCAGCAGGGCCAGTTCGGACGATTCGCCCTGGCCGTTCAGGCCGGTGATGCGGAACTGGCTGCCCAGCGGCGACTGGATGGTCGCCAGGCTGATGATCTTCTTGTCTTCCTGGAAGGTCTGGATCGCCACGTCTTTTTCGACACCATCGACCACCTGCTTCTCGTAGCGGGTGACCGGACGCTGCTCGATGAAGATCACCGCCATGCTGCGACCGACGTTGCTGCGGGTCGCACGGCTCATCAGCTCGCCGCCGTGGCCGTCGAGACGGATGTTCACCTGCGGACGGCCATGCTCGTCGTAGCTGGCCTGGGCATCGGTAACCTGGTCACCGGTGATGATCAGGCCACGCTCGACCGGCGCGGAACGCCCGCCTTCACGGAACTCGAAGACCTCGGTAGTGGCTTTCGACGCACCAGGCTCGGCGCCCAGGCGGAATTCCAGGTTGGCGGTCTTGCCGAGGATACGCTTGGCTTCGGCAGTGTCCTGCACGCCCGGCAGCTCGACCACGATGCGGTTGGCACCCTGGCGCTGTACCAGCGGCTCGGCGACGCCCAGCTCGTTGACCCGGTTGCGCACGGTGGTCAGGTTCTGCTTGATGGCGTATTCACGGATTTCCGTGATCTTCGCCGGCGAGATCGCCAGACGCAGGACCGAGAGCTCGTTACGCTCGGTGGTGGTCAGGTCGAAATCGTTGAAATTCTTGCGGATCAGGTTGCGGGCCTGTTCGCGGGTCGCATCGTCGGAGAAGCCCAGCTGGATGCCACCATCCTGCTGCGGCAGGCTGCGGTAACGGACTTTCTCTTTGCGCAGAAGGCTTTTGACTTCGCCCTCGTAGACTTTCAGGCGCGCGGCCATGGCCTTGTCCATGTCCACTTCGAGCAGGAAGTGCACACCACCGGACAGGTCGAGACCCAGCTTCATCGGGTGAGCCCCGATGCTGCGCAGCCATTGCGGCGTGGTCGGGGCCAGGTTCAGCGCCACCACGTAATCATCGCCCAGAGCCTTGCGCACGACATCCTTGGCCGGAAGCTGGTCTTCCTGCCGGGACAGGCGCACCAGTGCACCCTTGCCGTTTTCGCCCAGGCTGGCGCCCTTCACTGCAATCCCTGCGTCGGCCAAAGCCTTGCTGACCCGGTCCAGATCGGCCTGGGTCACCTGCAGCGCAGTGCTTGCGCCACTGACCTGTACAGCCGGATCGTCAGGATAGAGGTTGGGAGCGGAATAAATAAAACCGATCGCCAATACCGCCAGGATCAGTACGTACTTCCATAGAGGAGTTTTGTTCAGCATCACGCCGCCCGTTCAAGACGCGGGGCGCCTTGCGCGCCCCGTCGATTGGATAAAAACTAATCAGATCGCTTTCAGCGTACCTTTCGGCAGGGTGGCCGCGATGGCGCCCTTCTGGAACTTCAGTTCGACCGAGTCGGACACTTCGAGCACCACGAAGTCATCGCTGACCTTGACGATCTTGCCGGCGATACCGCCGTTGGTGACCACTTCGTCACCCTTTTGCAGGGCGCTCAGCAGGTTCTTCTGCTCTTTGGCACGTTTGGCCTGTGGGCGCCAGATCATCAGGTAGAAGATGACCAGGAAGCCGACCAGGAAGATCCACTCGAAGCCGGTACCGGCCGGGCCGGCAGCAGCGGCAGGGGCTGCGGCGTCCGCGTAAGCGGCAGGAATCAGAAAGCTCATTTAGCACTCCAGTTGCAGAAGTTGGTTTTTGTCAGGATGGCAAATACATCAATCCAAAGGCGGTACGGGAAGCCCGCGCTTGGCGTAAAAGGCGTCGACAAAGGCGGCCAATGTACCTTGTTGAATAGCCTCGCGCAAACCAGCCATCAAGCGCTGGTAATGACGCAAGTTATGGATTGTATTCAACATGGCGCCGAGCATTTCGCCGCATTTATCCAGGTGATGCAGATAGGCGCGGGAGAAGTTCTGGCAGGTGTAGCAGTCGCAGGTCGGATCCAGGGGCGAATCATCGTGACGATGGAACGCGTTGCGGATTTTCAGCACGCCGGTATCGATGAACAGATGACCGTTCCGCGCATTGCGGGTAGGCATCACGCAATCGAACATGTCGACGCCGCGGCGCACACCCTCCACAAGATCTTCCGGCTTGCCAACACCCATAAGGTAACGAGGTTTGTCAGCGGGCATCTGGCCCGGCAGGTAGTCGAGCACCTTGATCATCTCGTGCTTCGGCTCGCCCACCGACAGACCGCCGATGGCCAGGCCATCGAAGCCGATCTTGTCCAGGCCTTCCAGGGAGCGCATGCGCAGGTCCTGGTGCATGCCGCCCTGGACGATGCCGAAGAGTGCTGCGGTGTTATCGCCGTGGGCGTTCTTCGAGCGCTGGGCCCAGCGCAGCGACAGCTCCATGGACACCCGCGCCACGTCTTCGTCGGCCGGGTACGGGGTGCACTCGTCGAAGATCATCACCACGTCGGAGCCCAGGTCGCGCTGGACCTGCATCGACTCTTCCGGGCCCATAAAGACTTTCGAGCCGTCGACCGGGGAGGCGAAGGTCACGCCCTCCTCCTTGATCTTGCGCATCGCGCCCAGGCTGAACACCTGGAAACCGCCGGAGTCGGTAAGGATCGGGCCTTTCCACTGCATGAAATCGTGCAGGTCGCCGTGGGCCTTGATCACCTCGGTGCCTGGGCGCAGCCACAGGTGGAAGGTATTGCCGAGGATCATCTCGGCGCCGATCGCCTCGATGTCCCGCGGCAGCATGCCCTTGACCGTGCCGTAGGTGCCCACCGGCATGAAGGCCGGGGTTTCCACGGTGCCACGGGGGAAGGTCAGGCGGCCGCGACGGGCCTTGCCGTCGGTGGCCAGCAACTCGAAGGACATACGACAGGTGCGACTCATGCTTGATCCTCGGGGCCGCGTGGCGCCGGATTGCGGGTGATGAACATGGCATCACCGTAACTGAAGAAGCGGTACTCGTTGTTCACCGCCGCCGCGTAGGCAGCCATGGTTTCCGGGTAACCGGCGAAGGCCGAAACCAGCATCAGCAGCGTGGACTCGGGCAAATGGAAGTTGGTGACCAGGGCATCGACCACATGGAACGGCCGGCCGGGGAAGATGAAGATATCGGTATCGCCGCTGAACGGCTTGAGCACGCCATCACGCGCCGCGCTCTCCAGCGAGCGCACGCTGGTGGTGCCCACCGCCACCACCCGGCCACCACGGGCGCGGCAGGCGGCCACGGCATCCACCACATCCTGGCCGACTTCCAGCCACTCTTTATGCATGTGATGGTCTTCGATGCGCTCGACGCGCACCGGCTGGAATGTCCCGGCACCGACGTGCAGGGTCACGAAGGCGGTCTCGACGCCTTTCTCGGCGATCTTCGCCAGCAGGTCCTCGTCGAAATGCAGGCCGGCGGTTGGCGCGGCCACGGCGCCGGCGCGCTCGGCGTACACGGTCTGGTAGCGCTCGCGATCGGCGCCTTCGTCGGGGCGGTCTATATAAGGAGGCAACGGCATATGGCCGACGCGGTCCAGCAGGGGCAGCACGTCCTCGGCGAAGCGCAGTGCGAACAGGGTGTCGTGGCGCGCAACCATTTCTGCCTCACCGCCGCCGTCGATAAGGATCTGCGTGCCTGGCTTGGGCGCCTTGCTGGCGCGCACATGGGCGAGGACGCGATGGCTGTCCAGCACACGTTCGACGAGGATTTCCAGCTTGCCGCCGGAGGCTTTCTGGCCGAACAGGCGGGCCGGGATGACGCGGGTGTTGTTGAACACCATCAGGTCGCCGGGGCGCAGGTATTCCAGCAGATCGCCGAAATGCCGGTGCGCCAGTGCGCCGCTCGGGCCATCGAGGACCAGCAGCCGGCTCGCCCGGCGTTCGGCCAGCGGATGACGGGCGATCAGGGAATCGGGGAGTTCGAAAGAAAAATCGGCGACGCGCATGGCAGTGGGGTACGGGTTCGACAGGGCCGGGAAGTTTAGCCGAAAGCGGAAAAATTGACCATGAAAGCTGATTGACCAACGGTAGGGGGCTCTTTATACTCCGCCGCCACATGCCCTGATGGCGGAATTGGTAGACGCGGCGGATTCAAAATCCGTTTTCGAAAGGAGTGGGAGTTCGAGTCTCCCTCGGGGCACCAAGATCGATGAGAAAGCCGACTTTTTAGTCGGCTTTTTTGTGCCTGGGATTTGGAGTTGGAGATGCGGTGCTGCATTTTCTCTGTGGGAGCGAGCTTGCTCGCGAAGGGCTCACCCCACATAGACTTCTGGCTCCCCGGAACCCCGGCCCATTCATCCAATGTGGTTGACACGAGTGTCACCTTCTATATCCTTGCATTTGAGGACTGCAACTGCGCATACGTCGGGACTGGGTACCAGCAACATCCCCCCCGCATTTTGGCAGCAGAGAAAGCTGGTTTCTCTGAAGTAGTGACGACGGACATTTTCCGCCGGATCCTGAACCCAAGGCCGTGAGACCGGGAGCTAAAGGATCGCTGCGACTACTCCTCAAAAATTCAAAAGGCGCCCACGTGGCGCCTTTTTTATTTTTGAGCTCGCTCAGAGTCTGCTGGCTCCCCCACCACGACTCTTCGTTGTCGAGGAATTTGTCCTACCAACGTGCCATGCACTCGACGCTGTGGATACCAGGTAACGACGTAATACCCAAAACCAGACGCCCGCTCATGGCGCGGCTCAAGAATCAGGCAGCCAGCAGATGTCCTAAGCACTGCGATACGGTTGCCCCCTCGCTGCTCCTTGAACTCACAATAGATCTGCGCCCCAGGCACAATCATTTTGGCGATGTGGTCAGCGACGCCATCAATGCTGATGCAACCATACCTAAGCAAATCAGCCTGGTGCGCCTCCCACACATGAATCACTCCAAACCCGCTGTTGACCCGGCGGTGAGCCCCTACACGAAGATAAACTTCGCCGCCGGGCAGACCGAACTTTGGCATATCGGGAATCGTGCCGAAACTGAACCCGCCAGCAGGATGTGGCACAAGAGTGTTCGGTTTAAGCTTGAGCAATTCAGACAAGCGCCCTCCCCAAGTTCATGACTCAAGGCGATGCGTTCTGCCATATCTGCTTGAGGTCTTGATCGCGATTCATGGTTTTCCTCGATGAGCGTTTAGAACAGCTCTGCCAGCACACGCCCGCTCCCAGCATCAGGAAATCCTACCGCTTCAAGAGGGAAGTAAAAGGTGTCGCATATAGCTACGAAAACCCTGCCATTTCCGACTTTCTTGTAGGCAATTTCCCAAGCATACTCCCGCCCACCTCCTGACGGTTGCGTCCTCTGGAAACGGTGCCTACGCTTCGCCGGTCGTTGCCAAATCAACGACCGGATTAGCAGTCCGGCCATGAGAGAAACCACCAGCGAGCGTTACGGCGGCTGTATGTGTGGGCACCTTCGGGTGCGCCGGGTTTTCTCTCATGTTCCGGTCTGCTAACCCACATACAGTCGCCACCATTCGTTTAGCAGCGACATGGAGCGACCCATCGAAACATGAGAGAGATACGTCATGAAGAAGATCGTTCCCGATCCACCACCCGTTCTATGCATTCGCGCGGGTATGTCTACCGAAGAAGCCATCCACAACGCTGAGAAGCACCTGCAAAGCGCGCTTTTCTCGCTGACCCGGTTGCCTTCACAACCATTGCTCGCTGATCAGACGAAAGTCAGCGCCGCTATCGTCAATCTGAAGATCAGCAGAACGTTGCTGACTGTCGCCCGGGCAAAATCAGGCGCCAGCGTGCCGATCCGCTAGCTACCTCGCCGCGGGCTTGTCCCGCGGCACTGCGCTTCCCCTCCTCTCGATCGTTACTCGCTGCCAGCCAGCTAAAAATCCTCCCGCTTCGCGCGCCGCCGCCGCACTCGCCTTCCTCTGTTGTCTTCCTCCAGCGCCGTATATGAAACCGACGAATCTTCGAGCGAGCGGAAGATCCGGTCCATCAGCCCCAGTTGCCAAAGCACGAGCATCAATGTCCTGGCACTGACCGACGGGTCTCCACACTCGATGCGGCGAAGCATCTTTTCAGGAACCCCAAGGCGGGCAGTCACATCTTTTTGTCTGACGTCCTGGGCGAGGCGCGAAGCCTTAACCATGAGCCCAATCTTCAAAAGGACCGTGGCGCAGTCGATGGGAAAATAGTCTTTCATAAGCGGCCTGATACTGTCTGGTTATCCACAAGATGCTGTGCGGTTAAGCATGCGGAGACTGACCGTTTAATTGATATAAACGGATTGAAACAGGCTGTTTATCTGGGCGCTGCTGGCGAGGAGGTAGCTCTTGGCGCGGGTCTCATTTTTAGCGAGAACCTTGTGATTAGCTGTGCTGCGAATGTAGGTAGATCAGCTAATGATCGCTGGTTGAGCGGTACATTTGGCAAGCGTTAAATGCCAGGCGGCGAAGCGCCCAGCGATCCAAAGATCTGCAATGCAAAAGCATGTGGTCGGTCAGATTAGCCACGCACTGACCATCGAGAAATGTATATCAGCAACTCGTGCTGGATGGTTTTGGGACCGCTGCGCGGTCCATCGCAGGCAAGCCAGCTCCTACAGGGGACTGGCTCACTTTCTGCTCAAGCGCTCGACCACCGCCAGCATTTTCGGCCGCTGCCCAGCCCACTCCTCCCGGGTGATGCCGAGCAACACAACATCAACCCGCACTCCATCTTTCTCAACATTCCTGCGTCGCACGCCCTCGATGGCAAACCCAAACTTCTGGTGCATCTTCACAACTGCCCCATTGCTGTCTAGCACTTCGCAATTGAGCTTCTCCAGCCCCGCCTCGCCGAACGCATGATCCAGCAGCCAGAACTCGACCAAGCTGCCGAGCCCTTGCCCCTGCAGTTCCGGATCGAGGTAGAAAGCCCAGTCGGCGGTGTTGTGCGTGGCGCTGATGCCGTTGAGCGAGACGATGCCCGCCACGCGGTCATCAAGGCAGGCCACAAACACGCGTTGGCGTGGATTGTCCATCAGCGAGACGAGCCAGTTCCGATGCTCCTCTGCAGAGATTTCGTGGCTGCTGTACATGAAGCGGCGCACATCGACATGGTTGCGCAACTCGCGGACACGGGCCTGAACGTCAGCCCCACAGTCGAGGATGTTGATGAAGTGCATGGGAAATCACCGGCAGACGCTGGCTGGAGACGAGGGAAAATCATACAGCCTTGCCGGCTTACTTGAGAGCCCTTCCAAAGCAGGAAGGGTGTCGGCAAAGCCGCTTCCACAGAGAGCGGCTCCGCCTTTCTGCCACGCGGGTGGCTTATTGCTCAGGCACACGCACCAGGATCTGCTTGCCCTTTTCTTCGATGGTGATGTCGATTTCGTTGCCGTTATCCAGCAGCGCGGTCGCGCGGTAGAAGCCGGTCTTCGGCTCATCGTCGATGGTCACTTTCACACACGAGGAGCCCTGGAAGAACTGCTTGTGGATGATCTCGGTCACCAGCGGGCAAGCCGCATCCTCGATATTCGCTTCAGCGCCCATGGCTCCCAGTACACCGGAAAGCAAGGCAGCCGGGAACCAGGCGAAGAAGTAGTGCTTCTTGTGACCTAGCAGGTTGGCACGTTTCCACAGGTAGACCGGCACTACCAGGCACCACCAGGGGCTCGGCGCCGGGTGCCCGCCCGCCTTCAGTTGCTTCGCATCCCCGATGCAGGCAGCGATGCACAGGCCGAGGTAACCGAAGGAGTAGTTTTTCCCGGTCAACAGTTCAAGTACACCAAAGGCCAGCACGCCGCCGATCAGCGTCCAGACGTAACGGTTGTCGACCGGCGCGGCAGCAAGCGGCGGCGGAGCGGCAGAACGGTGGCCTGTTGCTCCCAACTCGGTATCCTTCAACGACACCCAGTTACCCTTGCCGGGCCAAACCTGGGTGTCCGGGTGAATGGTGTTCGCGGTCACGAACTGCTTCATCTGATCGAGAGTAAAAGGCCCTTGCTGCGCGCCGTTCGACGCGTAATACCACGATGCTTCCGACATCCCTGTTCTCCTTGAGGCTTGGACTACCCACCTCACAAAGGAAGTGGCCATATGGCATTATCGCTATTGGATCCAGGAACTTGAAGCCTTGTTTTTACATCCAGATACATCGAGCGCTTTGCCATGACCTGCCCCCATCTGCTTGCATCCCCTAGCCAACACAAGGAGTGATGCGATGAAAACAATGGTAATCGGTGCCAGCAAAGGGCTTGGCAAAGCTTTGATGGAAGGACTGGGCAATAGCGGTGATCTGTTGATCGGCGTGTCCCGCACCCGTCCGCATGAGATGAAGCCCTTCCCAGGCGTCAGTCAACAATGGATCGAAGCCGACCTCGGAAACCCGGTAAACGCCGCCGATCTGCTCGCCCACTGCGCCGGCGAAACCGGCCTCGATACGCTGATCTACAACCTCGGTATCTGGGAGGACGCTGCATTCGACGAGCGCTATGACTTCCTCGATGATCGCGACGAGCAACTACAAGCCATCGTCAATTGCAACGTCACCGCGCCAATCCTGCTGATCAAGCGCCTGCTGCCGATCCTGCTGCGCAGCGAACGTCCCCGCATCATCCTCACGGGCTCCACCTCTGGCCTGCCGCAGAGCGGGCGTCCTGAAGTAACCTTCGGCGCCAGCAAATTTGCTCTGCGTGGCATCGCCGATTCACTGCGCGAGGGCTATCGCGACCAGCGCCTGGGCGTAACCTGCCTGAACCTAGGCTACCTGAATACGGAAGACGCCCTGACCACGCCCCGCGAACAAGCCGCGCAACGCGGCAACGGCGAACTGATTCCGGTACACGACGTGGTGCAGGTAGTACGAATGGCGTTGAGCCTGTCAGCCGCGAGCTTCGTCAAGGAAATCACGCTCCCGGCGATTCTCGACCCGCGCTTCTGACTCGCGCATCTCCCGCAACTGCCGCTTGATCACATGCACAGGCGGCGCATACAGGAAGCCGAACGACACGCTATTGCGCCGCCCTTTTATCGCATGGTGCATCAGATGCGCCTGGTACAGGCGGCGCAGATAGGGATGACGCGGCTTCGGACGCACCGGCCAGTGGCGGTGGACGATCCCGTCGTGAACGAACACATAGATGATCCCGAACGCCGCCACCCCCGCACCCACCCACTGCAACGGATCATGCCCGGCATTGCCCAGCACGATCAGGCTGATGGCGACCAGGGCGAGGATCAGCAGGTAGACATCATTGGTCTCCACAACGCCCAGGTGTGGCTCGTGGTGGGAACGATGGAGGAACCAGCCGGGCCCGTGCATCACGTACTTGTGCGCAAGAAAACCGACACCCTCCATGGCGACCAGGGTGCAGAGGAAGATGGCGAGGTGGAGGATCATGTGCAGCCGGTGCCGGGGATAAGGGGTGGGCGTCAGATTAGGGGAAGTGGCGGGGAGAATCCATGACGGGATTGTCATGTGGGAGATGCACTGACGGACTGTAGGACATGGACCGCGGGACTGCTCCCCGCGGCATCCTTGCGAATTATTTCGAAGGCTCGTTTTCTTCCTGCAAGGCGATCTGGGCTTCCATGCACGGGTGCAAGAGTTGGCTACTACGAGAGAAATCATCATCCAATTCAGGGATGTCGGAAAAATCGATGTCCTCGTCCTTCATGCTTGCGAGTCGGTCCCAGTCAGTCCTGGTTTCGTCTTTGCTCATAAAAACTATTTGTATTGATGGATGGAAAGAAAAATCTAGGTCACCAAAGCACGTTCCGCTCAGGCAAATCGAGTCGGAATATGTCGCCCGCAAAACCCGCTTGACCTCAACCTAACTAGAGGTCTGAAACTCCTCGACTCTTTCGTCCTACGGAGCTCCCCCATGACCGCCCCCTTCCAACTGATCAACCCCGAAGGCCTCTACGACCCAAGCGCCAATGCCTATTCCCACATCGCCGAGGTCAAGGCCGGGACGCGCTTGCTGTTTCTTGCCGGGCAAGGGGGCGAGGACCTGGGCGGCGCCCTCTCGCCGGTGTTCGCCGAGCAGGCGCGGCAGGCGCTGGAGAATGTGCGCACGGCGCTAGCGGCGCGGGGGGCGGGGATCGGGGATGTGTTCAAGCTGACGCTGTTGATCGTCGATCATTCGGCGGAGCGGCTGCGGGATTGGGTGCAGGTGGCGGATGAGGTGTGGGGGGAGCGGATGAAGCCGGCCTGTACCTTGATTCCGGTGCCGAGATTGGCGCTGGAGGGGATGCTGGTTGAGGTGGAGGCTGTGGCGGTCGGGCAATAACAGCAGATCCAAAAGCACCGCTAAACCCGTGGGAGCTGGCTTGCCAGCGATAAGGCCCGGCTGGACAACATCAGTGCAACTGATGGCCAAATCGCTGGCAAGCCAGCTCCCACAGGGTTTTGCAGTGTCTGTCAGATCACTTCTCAGGCCGCACGATCACCGTACAGGTCGTCCCCGCCGCCAGCAAAAACCCGTCCGGCACGTCATCGATATGAATCCGCACCGGCACCCGCTGCGCCAGCCGCACCCAGTTGAAGGTCGGGTTCACATCGGCGATCAGCTCACGGCTTTCGGGGTTGTCACGGTCATAGATCCCCCGCGAAATACTCTCCACATGCCCCTGCAACACCTCGCCACTCATCATCTGCAGTTCGGCAGGATCACCCACCCGCACATGGGGCAGCTTGGTCTCTTCGAAGAAGCCGTAAACCCAGAACGAGTCCTTGTCGACCACCGCCATCTTCGCCTCGCCAGTCCGCGCGTAATCGCCCCGGTGCACATTGAGGTTGGTCACATAACCATCGACCGTCGCCAGGATCGTGGTGCGCTTCAGATCCAGTTGCGCCGCCGCCAGTTGCGCCTGGGCCTGCTGGTAATCCGCCTGCGCCGAGTTGGCGATATTGCTGGCGTCATCACGGTTCTCTTTCGAGATCACCAGGTTGTCCATGTCCGCCCGGCGGCTGGCGTTGACCTTGCGCATTTCCCAGGTGGCCTTGCGCGAGGCCACCAGCGCTTCCGCCTGGCGCACCGCGACCTCGTAGTGCTCGGGGTCGATACGCATCAGCACATCGCCCTTCTTCACCAACTGGTTGTCCTTGACCGGCACGTCCACCACGTAGCCCGGCACGTCGGCGGCGACGTTGATGATGTCGGCGCGCACCCGGCCGTCCCGGGTCCAGGGCGTGGTCATGTAGTTGATCCACAGCTGCCGGCCGATCGCCACGGCGGCGGCCAGTACGAGCAAGGTGGCGATCAGGCTGAAAAACTTCTTCATCGACGGGCTCTCAACGGTAGACGGTCAGCGCCATGGCGCCGAACAGGCAAAGAAACAGGCACAGGCGCAGCAAGGCCGGGTGCCAGAAAAAACGGTAGCCATCGACGCTGGCGATAAACCGGTCCAGGCCCCAGGCCAGGCCCGCGGCGAACAGGAACATCAGGGTCACGGTGGGCATGTACAGGCCATGGAAGGCGATTTCACGAAGCATGCGGCTGTCCTGGCTGCGGACCGAGGGCGGCCAGCGGCGATTGAGGGTCGAGCAGGGAGGTACGGATGAAATGCAGGTAGCTCTGCACCCGGCGCAAGGCCGAGGTGTCGAAGTGTCGGGCGAACGGCTCGTCGGTGGCCTGCACGCGGCTGATCGCATGCTCCACCGCCACCAGGGCGCGCTCGTGGTTGCTCGCCGAGGGCTGCAGGAACAAGCGCGCCAGCGCCCGGCCCATCACGCGGATCGCCTGGCGCCAGGGCTGGGATTCGGCATAGGACGGGTGCACCGGGAGGATCGCCTGTTCCTTGCGCAACTCGATGATCGCGTGGCCGACCTCCAGCACCACGAACATCCAGCGCAGCAGGCGGCTTTGCACCAGCGGCTGGCCGACCGCCAGGCCATAGGCCTGGTGCAGCAGGTCGCGGGTGCGGCTTTCGAAACCTGAACCCAGGCCGCGCAGGCGCCCGCTGATGGCGAACAGCACTTGCTCGCGCAGGTCCTGCTCCAGGCGGCTCCACAACCAGCGGCTGTTGGGCGGCAGGATGATCGCGCCGGCCGCGGCACACACGAGCATGCCGATGACCATGCCGATGTAGTCGTTGATGAAGGTGTAGGGGTTGTAGACGGTGAGGTTGTTCGGCACCGAGCCGATGGCGAAGAACACCAGCAAGCCCAGGCCGTAACCGGCATAGGCCGGACGCGAGGCGAGGAAGGCGCCGAGCACGAATACCGGCGCCAGCACCAGGCACAGCAGCGGGAAGCCGTCGATCCAGGGGAAGACGAAGAAGGTTTCGAAGAAGCCGACGAAGGCGCCGAACAAGGTGCCGCAGGCCATCTGGAAGGACATGCGCTTGGGATTCGGCGAGGCCGCCGAGAGGCCCACGGTGACCGTGGCGATCAGGGTCATCATGCCGCCGCTGGGCCAGTTGCTCAGCAGCCAGTAGCTGCCCAGCAACAGCAATACCGCCGCCGCCCGCACCCCGGCCGCCGCCGATACCACCCAGCTGGTCTGCGCCACATAGGGCTCGTCCCACTGCTCGCGCTCGTGGTTGTGCGCGGCCAGGGAGGCGTGGGTCTCGGCGTAGTTGTGCATATCGTCGACGAAGCGATAGAGCAGCTCGTAGGCGGTGTGGAAATCCAGCAGGTCGGATTCGCTCGGGCCGGTTTCCTCGTAAGCCGAACGCAAGGCGCGGACCTGCGCCGGCAAGCCTTCCTTGTAGACCGCAAGTTCCAGGGTCAGGCGCAAGGCGTCGGCATCGGTCAGGGCGCGACCGACATAGGGATCGAGCAATTCGGCGAGGGTCTTCAGGCCCGGTTCGATGGCGCTGACGATCTGCAACGGCCCGCGCAAGCGCAGGCGCTCGAGCAACTGGTGCAGGGCGTTGTAGCGCGTGGTGATGGCCATGAATTCGCTGTTCATACGCATCAAGCGCCCGCTGCGCCGGCGCATGTGCGGGTCTTCGAAGGTGGTGACGCTGCGCAGGCTCTCCAGCCCCACCGCCTCGGCGATAAAGCGCACGTTGCTGGTTTCCAGGCGGTCGCGCTGGCTGTCGCCGCGCAGGCCTTCCACCACCACCCCGGCGAATACACCGAAGCGCTGGTACAGGGCGTTGCGCATCGCCGCACTGGCCGATTGCGGGAGGATCGCGGCGCTGACCAGGGTCGAGACGAAGATCCCCAGGCCGATCTCCAGGACCCGCCATACCGCCGCCATGAAGGCTTGCTGCGGCTGGTCGAGCACCGGCAGGCCTATCATCGCCGCCGTGTAGCCGGCAAGCACGAAGCCGTAGGCGCGGAAGGTGCGATAACGCATCGCCCCCGCCGAACACAGGCCGACCCACAGCGCCAGGCTGGGCAGGAACAGCTCGGTGTTCTGCGGAAAGATGGCGATCAGCGCCACCATCATCGCCGAGCCGGCCAGGGTGCCGAGCACCCGGTAGAAGCTCTTGGCGAACACATGCCCGCTCTGCGGCTGCATCACGATGAACACCGTGATCATCGCCGTGCGCGGCTGCGGCAGTTCCAGGCGCATGGCCAGCCACAGGGTGACGAAGGCGGCGGTGAGGACCTTGAAGATGTAGACCCAGGTCACCCCGTCGGTGCGCGCCCACTCGAGAAAGCCGCGGCGCCACTCCAGGGAGGCGAGCCAGCGGAACGGCAATGCCAGTGCGTTCATTGGTCGTGGCCGGGTTTGTCGAAGATCGCCAGGGTTTTCGGGGTGGATGGTGCGGCCAGGCGCTCGGCGTCGGGCACGTCGGCGCCAGCACCAAGGCCACCACCGAGCGCGGTTACCAGCCCGGCATGGGCACTCAGGCGCGCAGCCTGGACCTGCTGCTCGATCATCTGCTGCTTGAACAACAGGGTCTGGGCATTGAGCACGTTGAGGTAGTCGGTGAGGCCGCGCTGGAAGGCGATCGTCGCGATGTCGTAGGTCTTCTGCGCTGCCGCCACGGACTCGGCCGCGAAATGCGCCTGTTCCTTCATCGACTCGCGGCGGATCAGTTGGTCGGAGATGCCCTTGAGCGCCTCGACCACGGTCTGGTTGTAGTGCGCCACGGCGATGTCGTAGCCAGCCGAGGCAACGCCCAGCTCGGAGCGCAGGCGCCCGCCGTCGAAGATCGGCAGGCTGATGGCCGGGCCGACGTTGTAGTTGAATTTGCGTCCGGTGAGAAATTCCAGCGGACCGCCGCCGGTAGCCATGAAGCCGAGGCCACCGACCAGATCGACATTGGGGAAGAAGCCGGCATGGGCCACATCGATCCCCCGTGCCTGCGCCGCGACCTGCCAGCGGCTGGCGACCACATCCGGACGCTGCCCGACCAGTTCCGCCGGCAGCGCCGACGGCAGTTTCAGTGGTGCGCCAAGCGCCAGTCGCGGACGCTGGATCTGCGCGCCCTCCCCCGGACCTTTGCCGGCGAGCGCGGCAAGCTGGTTGCGGGCCAAGGCGATTTCTTCATTGAGCGCGTCGAGCTGACGATGGGTTTCCGGCAGCGGCGCCTGCGCCTGGCTGACTTCGAAATGGGTGCCGATGCCGCCGGCCAGGCGCCGTTCGGCGAGGCCGAGGATCTGCTCCTGCTGGGCCAGCTCGGCCTTGACCACATCACGCTGGGCAAAGTGCAGCGACAACTGGATATACACGCGCACCACGTTGTTCTGCAGCTCGAGTTGAGCCTGACGGGCCTGGGCCACGCTCATATGGGCGCGGTCCACGGCCTGCTCGCTGGCGTTCTCCTCGCGGCCCCAGAGGTCGAGGGCGTAGCGAAAGCCGAGGGCGGCGTTGTTGTCCCAGGTGTTGGCGCCGGACAGGGCGCCGGGGCCGTAGAACTGGTCTTCCGGCCAGTTGTGGCGCTTCAGGGTAGCGTCGCCATTGACCTGGAGCTTCTCCGCCGACTCGACCACGCCGGCCATGGCCTTCGCCTCACGCACCCGCGCCTCGGCCATGGCCAGGGTCGGGCTGCCGTGCGTGGCGAGGTCCATCCAGCGGTTCAGTTGCGGGTCGCCATAGGCCCGCCACCACTGCTGTTCGGGCCAGTGGGCATCGCGGGCGGCTTCTTCGATCGCCGCGTCGGTCGTCAGGGTATTGGCTTGCAGCGTCTTGCTTTGCGGGGCGATGCCCCAGGTTCCGATACAGCCGCTCAAGGTGAAGCAAAAGGCACAGACACTGAGCGCATTCAACGCTCTGATGATGCGACGCGGCACTGCTGCAAATTCCCGACGTAGGTGGATGAAGCCAAGCGTGCGCAATTCTAGGTGGGCGCCGGGATGGCGATAAGCGCGCATTCCTGTGAATCTTTGTTACCGATTCGGCGATAATCCGGCTTTAGTCTGAAGACCGGTCAAGTTACTTCATGTCACAATTCTGTCGTCTTCCTTGAGAGCGCCCCATGGACACCCTGCAAAACATGCGTGCTTTCAGCTGCGTCGCCCAGGTTGGCAGCTTTACCGCCGCCGCCGTGCAGCTGGATACGACCACCGCGAACGTCTCGCGGGCGGTTTCCAATCTTGAAGCGCACCTGCAAACCCGCCTGCTCAACCGCACCACCCGGCGCATCGCGCTGACCGAGGCGGGCAAGCGCTACCTGATGCGCTGCGAGCAGATCCTCACCTATGTCGAGGAAGCCGAGGCCGAGGCCAGCGACGCCCACGCCCGTCCGGCGGGGCAGCTGAAAGTGCACTCCATGACCGGGGTCGGCCAGCACTTCGTCATCGACGCTATCGCCCGCTATCGCCAGACCCACCCCGACGTGACTTTCGACCTGACCATGGCCAACCGCGTGCCGGACCTGCTGGACGAGGGCTACGACATCTCCATCGTGCTCGCCAGCGAGCTGCCGGACTCGGGCTTCGTCTCGCAGCGCCTGGGCATCACCTACAGCATCGTCTGCGCGTCCCCGGAGTACGTCGCCCAGCACGGCGTCGCGCAGAAGCCATCGGACCTGCTCAAGCATGCCTGCCTGCGCATGGTCAGCCCGGTGATCCCGCTGGAGAAATGGCTGTTCGACGGCCCGGAAGGCCAGGAAGTGGTGAACATCACCCAGGCGCCGTTCCAGGTGAACTCCGCCGACGCCATGAAGGCGGCGATCCGCAGCGGCATGGGCGTCGGCGTGCTGCCGATCTACTCGGCCATCGACGGCCTGCACGACGGCAGCCTGGTGCGGGTGATGCCGGCGTACCGCCTGCAGGAACTGAACCTGTACGCGATCTACCCGTCGCGGCAGTACCTCGACGCCAAGATCAAGACCTGGGTCGAGTACCTGCGCAACTCGCTGCCGGAGATACTCGCGGCCCATGAAGCCGACCTGAAGACCCACGAACTGCGCATGGCCAACTGAAATCTTGCTGCACAGCGGCGGCGGGGAATGATAGGTTGCTACCCATTCTCCCCCGCCAGCAGAGATTTGCCCCGATGAAAAAGACGGTACTGGCCTTCAGCCGCATCACCCCGCCCATGGCCGAGCGCCTGGAGCAGGACTTCAACGTCATCGTTCCCAACCCCAAGAACGGCGATATTGCCGCCCAGTTCGACGAAGCGCTGCCCGAGGCCCATGGGCTGATCGGTGCCGGGCGCAAGCTGGGCGCCGCGCAGCTGGACGGCGCGCTGAAGCTGGAAGTGGTGTCCAGCGTCTCGGTGGGTTACGACAACTACGACGTGGCCTACCTGACCGAACGCGGCATCGCCCTGACCAACACGCCGGACGTGCTGACCGAAAGCACGGCGGACCTGGCGTT
The DNA here is from genome assembly GCF_057197725.1 of Pseudomonas sp. P2S-1. Lineage (NCBI taxonomy): Bacteria > Pseudomonadati > Pseudomonadota > Gammaproteobacteria > Pseudomonadales > Pseudomonadaceae > Pseudomonas > Pseudomonas sp. P2S-1. The sequence goes on along the minus strand of NZ_CM170068.1, from coordinate 5,600,913 downwards.
CAGCCTGGTCATGAGCAGCGCCCGTCGCGTCGCCGAGCTGGATGCCTGGACCAAGGCCGGCAACTGGAAGGCCACGGTGGCGCCGTCGCACTTCGGGTCCGATGTGCATGGCAAGACCCTGGGTATCGTCGGCCTCGGCAATATCGGCGCGGCGGTCGCGCGGCGCGGGCGTTTCGGCTTCAACATGCCGATCGTCTACAGCGGCAACAGCCGCAAGCCGGAGCTGGAACAGGAACTGGGCGCGCGTTACCTGAGCCTGGAGCAGTTGCTGGCGGAAGCCGATTTCGTCTGCCTGGTGGTGCCGTTGAGTGCGCATACCAAGCATCTGATCGGTGCGGAGCAGTTCAAGCTGATGAAGCGCAGTGCGTTCCTGATCAATATTTCCCGTGGTCCGGTAGTGGACGAGGCGGCGCTGGTGGAAGCGCTGCAAAACGGCACCATTCGCGGGGCCGGGCTGGATGTGTATGAGAAGGAGCCGCTGAGCGAGTCGCCGCTGTTCTCGCTGAGCAATGCGGTGACCTTGCCGCATGTGGGCTCGGCTACAGCCGAGACCCGCGAGGCAATGGCCAACCGGGCGATCGACAACCTGCGGGCTGCCCTGCTGGGTGAGCGGCCTCGGGACCTGGTGAATCCGCAGGTCTGGAAGTAGTCCTTCAGGGCCCTATCGCTGCGGTGCGGCGGTCCGACAAGCCAGCTCCCACAGATTCAGCGGTGCACGCGATCCCTGTGGGAGCTGGCTTGCCAGCGATGAGGCCCTGACGACCAACAGAAATCCATCTACCTCAGCACCGCCTCGGCATTCACCACCTTGGCCTTGGGCTTCCTGAACACCAGCACATTCCCCATCATCACCAGCACCAGCCCCACCAGCGCTGGCGCCGTCCACTGATACCCCTCGACCACCGCCGACACATTCAGCGCCACCAGCGGGAACAGCACGGTGCAATAGGCCGCCCTCTCCGGCCCCATCCTGCCCACCAGGGTCAGGTACGCGGTAAAGGCAATCACCGACCCCGGCACCGCCAGGTACAGCAACGACCCCACATACTGCCCGCTCCAGTCCATGTCGAACGGCACGCCGCTGACCAGGCAATACACCCCGAGCATGCTCGCCCCATACAGCATGCCCCAGGCATTGGTGGTCATCGGCCGCAGCCCGGACTTCTGCTGCACGCTGGACAACATGTTCCCGGCCGAGAAGCACAAGGTCCCGAGCAGCCCCAGCCCCAGGCCCATCAAGGTTTCATGACTGGCCCCCTGCCCCGCCAGCTCCGGCCAGAACAGCAGCCCCAGCCCCGCAAGCCCCAACGCACCGCCGAACAGCACATTGGCGGCAATCTTCTGCCCGAAGAACACCCGGGCATTCAGCGCGTTCCACAGGGTCGCGGTGGAGAACACCACGGCGATCAGCCCGGTGGTTACCCACTGGCTGGCGGTGAGGAAGCACATGAAGTTCAGGCAGAACAGGCACAGCCCCTGGGCCACGCAGACCAGGTGCCCGCGCCGGTTCATCGGCTGCAGCTTGCGGCTGAGCAGCAGGAAGGCGAACAGCACCAGCGCCGCCAGGGCGAAGCGATAGACGATGGACACCGGAATGGCGACCACCCCGAGTTGCAGTTTCAGGGCGATCCAGGTGGTGCCCCAGATCAGGACGGTGAGCAGATACAGCGACAGGTTCATGGCGAAGGCTCCTACGATGGCCTTCAGTCTCCGGCTCATCCCGGTTCGGCCGCTTGCACAAACTTGCGCTTTTATCGGCTGCCGGGCTGTCAGACCCGTATCCACGGCGTAGGATGGCGTCGGAGGTAGCCATCATGACCGCGCTCGACCAATTGCAAGTGTTCAAGTCCATGAATGCTTCGCCCCACGCCCGCCTGGAAACCAGCGCGCTGCTGGGCGAGGGCATGGCGGCGGCATTGTGGAGCAACCGGCATGACGCGCGGGACTACGAGGCGCCGAACCATCACACCCTGTCCTGCTACATCGCCGACGGTACCGGCACCTTCCGCCGCGGCCAGCCCGAACGCAAGGGTGCGCCGGACAAGCTGTGCATCATGCCGGCCGGGTGCGTGTCGAACTGGATCGTCAACGGCAGCATCCGCCTGGCCCACCTGTATATCAGCGAGGAGCAGTTCGCCCTGGGTTGCGTCACCTTGCTGGATCGTGAGCCCCGGGAGTTGCAGTTGCGCGAGGCGGATTTCGTCGAGGATGCGCAGCAGGCGCAGCGCTTTCGCCAGTTGATTGCGCTGAACTGGGAGGAGCCGGGGGAACGCTTGCTGACCAGCAGCCTGGCGAACGAGATCCTCAGCCATGCAATTCTCAGTCAGGTCGGGTTGCGCGACGGGTTGCGCTTGAAGGGCGGCCTGGCACCGCATCAACGGCGGCAACTGGCGGACTACATCGAGGGGCATCTGGACGAGTCGATCGGGCTGGGTGAGCTGGCGGGGTTGTGCAGCCTGTCGGAGTACCACTTTGCGCGGATGTTCCGCGAGAGCTTCGGCTTGCCGCCGCATCAGTATCTGCTGGCCCGCAGGCTGGCCAAGGCCCGGGAGTTGCTGGCCGGTGGGGACCTGCCGCTGGGCGAGGTGGCGCTGATGTGCGGGTTTGCCAGTGCCAGTCATTTCAGCAACCGGTTCCGGCAGGCGGTGGGGGCGACTCCGGGGGCCTACAGACTGGCGCTGGGCCGCTGATTTTTGCTTTGGTTTTGAGGGCCCTATCGCTGGCAAGCCAGCTCCCACAGGGATCGCGTGCACCGCTGAACCTGTGCTGTAAGGCACAGCACAAATCCCCAGAGCACCGCTGAACCTGTGGGAGCTGGCTTGCCAGCGATGAGGCCCTGAAGGTCACTGCAAGAATCAGAACTCCAGCGTGCTCGACAGGCTGACCTGCCGCGCATCCCCGATCGCCACGAAGTACCGGTTCACCGCCGAGGTGTAGTAGGTCTTGTCGAACAGGTTCTTCACGTTCAACTGGAAGCGCACCTTGTGCTCGTCCAGCTTCGTCTCGTAACTGGCAAAGGCATCCGCCACGGTGTACGACGGCAGGTCGAAGTCATTCACCGCATTCCCCGCCCGCTCACCGACATACCGCGCCCCGGCGCCCATGCGCAGACGATCACCACCCAGCACGCTGCCGAAGTCATACACCGCCGACAACGAACCACTGTGCTTCGCCACGTTCTGCAGGCGATTGCCCTTGTAGTCCGGGTCCTTGGTCACTTCCGCGTCGGTGTAGGCATAGCTGCCGATCAGGCTCCAGCGCTCGCTCAACTGGCCGCTGACATCCATTTCCAGACCACGGGATTTCACCTCGCCCGCCGCGCTGTACAGCGTGTCACCGGTGCTGCTGTCGAAGTTGGACACCAGCACGTTGCGCTTGGTGATATCGAACAGCGCGACCGTGGCGCTGAGCGAATTCGGCAGGTCGAGCTTGGCACCGATTTCCCAGGACTTGCCCTCCTCCGGCGCGATCGCCGAGTCCAGGACCAGGCCACCAGTGAGCGGCGCGATGCTGGAGTTGGGCTTGAAGGATTCGCTGTAGCTGCCATACAGCGACAGGGTGTCGTCGACCTTGTAGACCACCCCGGCATGCGGCACCCAGGCCTGGTCCTTGTTGTCGGTGTTGGCCGTGAAGGGCCGCCCGCGCCCGGCGTACTGGTCGTAGGTCTGCCAGCGCGCGCCGGCCACCAGGATCCAGTGCTCGTCGAGGTGCAGCGAGTCCTGGAAGAACAGCGCATCGTTGCGCAGCTTGTCGGTCTGCGCGCTGTCGCTGGCGCGGACCGTGGTGCCCTCGACTTCGCGGCCATACACCGGATTGATGTAGCTGAAGGTACTGCGGCTGGTCTGGCGGATCAGGTCGGAGCGGTAGATCTTGCGGTACTCGCTGTCCAGACCGAAGAGCAGGTCGTTCTGCAAGCCGGCGACCTGCACCTTGCCGTCGAAGCTGAGGGTGGCGAACCGGTCGGTGCTCAATGCACCGTGGGTGCCATCGATACTCCGGGTCAACGTGCCGCGGGCAGCGTTCACCCCGGTCACCCGCACCTGACTGGCATCGTAGGTCTCGCGGTTGAAGCTGTAGCCGAAGTGAGCCTTCCAGTCATCGGAAAACTGGTGGTCGATCTCCAGGCGATACAGGTCCGAGCGCCCTTCCATATCGTTGAACGGCTCGTCGAGGCGACGCTCGGCGGGGATGTTCAGCGGGCGATTGGTGTTCGGGTCGATTGCAGTACCACGGTCGAACGGGTAGAGGAACTCACGGTGCTCATAGGCCAACTGCACCTGGGTGTTCTCGCCATACCAGGCCAGGGACGGCGCCACCAGCGATTCGCGGTGCACGCCGTAGTTGCGCCAGTAGTCCTCGTCCTCGTGGTCGAGCACCAGGCGATAGGCCAGGCCGCTGTCGCCCAGCGCGCCGGTGCTGTCGAGCCCGCCGCCGCTGCCGTTCTTGCCTTCGCCGTAGGTCGAACCGCGCAGGTTGAGGGCGTTGTAGCTCTGCAACTGCGGACGCTTGCTGACCACGTTGATCACCCCGCCCGGGTCCTGGATGCCGTACAGCAACGAGGCCGGGCCCTTGAGCACTTCGACCCGCTCGGTGGTGGCATTGAGGCTGCGGCCCTGCACGATGGGCATGCCGTCGCGCATGATCGAACCGTCGCGGTTGTCGCCGAAGCCACGCTTCATCACGGTGTCGGACGTGCCGCCGAAGTTGTTGCCCTGGGTGATGCCGCTGACGTTGTACAGGGCATCGTCGAGGTTGCGCGGGGTCTGGTCCTTGAGCACCTGCTCCGGCACCACGTTGATCGCCTGGGGAATCTCCATGCTCGACGCCGAGCCGCGCATGATCGAGGTGGTTTGCGGCTGGGCATAACTGCCGACACTGTCAGCCTGGGAGACGATGCTGGTGGCTTGCAGGTTGAGGGTGCCGTCCTGCGCCAGGGGTTCCAGGGTCAGGGTGCGGGCATTGACCCGGCGGTAACCGAAGCCGGAACCCTGCAACAGCCGCAGCAGCGCCGCCTCGGCACCCAGACGGCCATTCACGGCCGGCGCCTTCAGGCTGGAGAGATCGACGGTGTAGACCACGCTCTGCCCGGTGATCCGGCTGAACTCGGCCAGGGCCTGGGGCAGCGGCTTGCCCGCCACGTCGAACTGATAGACCTGCTCGACCTGCTCCGCAGCAAACGCCGGCAGCACCATCAGCCCCGCCGCCAAACCCAGTGAAACGCTATGTGCCTTCATGCCGATGAACCTGTGAATGAACCGTCATGTATGCGAATAAATCGCACTTCCATTCACTACACGGATGTCGCTGCGAAGTACCTCATCAATTTTTCAAAAAAATTTCAGCGCAACAGGGTGACCCGGCCCAACAGGGTGTGGCGCTCGAAGCCGGCCACCGCGCCGAGGGCATCGAGGGCCGCCAGCGGGTCGTTGCCGGGGAAGCTACCGCTGACCTTGCGCGCACCGAGTTCGCGGTCGAGCAGGATGATCCGCCCCGGGTAGTAGCGGGCCAGGTCGTCCACCACCTGGCTCAGCGGCACCTGGTAATAGTTCAGCCAGCCCTGGCGCCAGGCCAGGCGGCCTTCGCTGTCGACGCCGTGCACCGGCCCGGCATGGCCGTCGTGGTACTCGACCTGCTGGTTGGCGGTGAGCACCTGCTGCGCCTCGCCCTCGGCGGCGGTGACCCCGACCCGTCCGGACAGCACCGTGACCTGCGCCCCATGCGCCTGTTGGCGCACCTCGAACTGCGTGCCAAGGACCTCGGTACGACCGCCTTCGGTCTCGACGATGAACGGCTGGCCGGTATGGGTGACATGGAAGAACACCGCACCACGGCGCACCTCGATACGGCGCTGGCCATGGCTGAAATCGACGCTGATGGCGGTATCGGCATCCAGCACCAGTTGCGAGTTGTCGGCCAGGGTCACGGCGCGCAGTTGTCCCACCGGGGCCACATAGTCCGCGCCAAGGTCCCGCAGCCAGTCCGCCGGGTGCCAGCCGGCAACCATGGCGAGGATCAGGGCCACGGAAACGGCACCAGCCAGGCCGCCGAGCTTGCGGGCTTTACGCGACGGCACGGGCTCGCTGGCGATGCTCGCCTTGCAGGCTTCGAGGGCGCGCATCATGTGTTTTTCCACCGCGCTCTGGGAAAGTCCGACGCTGTTGGCGATCTCGCCGTAGGTGCGGCCATGCAGGCGGTTGAGCAGGAAGATCTGCCGGGTCCGCTCGGGCAGCGCATGCAGCGCCGCCTCGATCCGGCGCAGGTCGCTGGTGGCCTCGTGAACCGCCTCGGGCTGGCTTTCCAGCGGCAACTCCAGGGGCTCGGGAAGGTTGTCGTTGATCCGCTCGCGGGCGCCCTCGCTGCGCAGGTGGTCGATGGCGATATTGCCGGCGCAGCGCATCAGGTAGCTGTCCAGTGCCTCGATCTCGACCTGCGGGCGACGCCAGAAACGCAGGAACAGCTCCTGCACCAGGTCCGCCGCCGTGGCCCGGCAGCCGACCCGCCGGTTCACCAGGCTTTCCATGCGCCCGCGCTGGGCCAGGAATACCTGGAGAAAACGCGCCCGGGCGGACGCGTCGTTGGGCGGCAGGTCGAAGGGTTCGCTCATCGTTTCAGATCAGTCCCAGGGCAGAGAACGGCGCCACCACCAGGCTCGCCACGGCTAGGCCGAGCAGCCAGCGCGGGCGATAAGGCAGGGCGAAGACCCACAGGCACAGCCCGGCCATCAGCATGCCGAACAGCTCCGCCAGGCCCACGGCCCAGCCGCTGTGGTTGACCGCTGCCGTGAGGGCCAGGGCCATCAACAACCAGCCGATCACGCGCAGGCCAAGCAACTGCTCAGCCCGGGGCTTGCGTCCAAGCAGCTCAGTGAAATGCTTGTCCATGGCCAGGCACAGCGCCGCACAACCGGCAAAAGAAAACAGGGCGATCGCCAGCATCAGCTCGCCTCCGCTTCAAGGGTCGCAGTGGGTGCCGCCTTGGCCGGCTTTGGGGCGCGTTTGGGCGCCTGTACCGGTGGACGCAGCATCTTGCCCGCAGTCCAGGCGAACAGCAGGCCACAGCCCAGCACGGTCAGGTCGAAGCCGGCCATGGCCCAGTCGCCGGCCGGGATCGAGTGGTTCAGGCCCTGGCCGGTGGTCAGCCCGTTGAGCAGCGGCAAGGCCGCCCAGGCCAGCGCCGCCAGCGCCAGTTGCTCGCCCCAGGCGCGACGGCCCGGGCGCAGCACGGCATGCAGCAGGCTCGCCAGCCAGACCGCGAAGAACACCTTCACTTCCCACTGCGCCCGCCCTTCCAGGCCGAGCGGCAACAGGCGATTGGCCCAGAAGAACCCGGCCACGCCGAGGATCAGGCCGCTCATGCTGGCGATGTTCAGTACTTCCACCAGGCGCAGTTCGAACGGCTGGGTGCCGCTCTTGGCGTGCTTGAGCTGGCGCTTGCCGAGCCACATCACCAGGCCGGTGCCGATCACCGCCGTGCCGGCGAGGCCGAAGAAGAAGTACAGCCAGCGCAGCAGCGGGCCGGCGAAGGTGGCCATATGCAAGCCGTAGAAACCGCCGTTGATGATGCTGGCGACACTTTCCGGGCGCGCGCTCCAGGCGAAGCTGCCGTCGGCACCGTTGAAGCGCCAGCCGGCGCCGCGCTGCATCGAGACCCGTTCATGCCCATCGGGAATGAACAGCACCTGGGCATTGCGATCGCCCGGGCGCTGCACGTCGAGCCAGATGATCTTCGCCTCCGGTGCCTGCACCAGCACCCGCTGGTACAGCTCCGGCAGCGGTTGCAGAGGCACTTTCTCGCCCGAGGCCTTGACCGTGTCACGCCCGCCGAAGACTTCGGCGAAATAGCTGTCCTGGTTGTCGTAGCTGGCCAGGATCGGCGCCGGCATGACCATGTACATGAAGATCACCAGGCTGCTGTAGCTGATCATCAGATGGAACGGCAGCACCAGCACGCCGATGGCGTTGTGGCCGTCGAGCCAGGAGCGCTGGCCCTTGCCGGGGCGGAAGGTGAAGAACTCCTTGAAGATCTTCTTGTGGGTGATGATCCCGGTGACCAGGCCCACCAGCATCATCAGCGCGGCGAAAGTCGCCAGCCAGCGGCCCCACGGATAGGGCATTTCCAATTGGAAATGGAAGCGGTAGAAGAACTCGCCGCCGCGGGTTTCACGGGCGAGCACTTCCTCGCCAGTCTGGGCATCCAGGGTCTTGCGGGTGAAGCCACGCGGGCCGTCGCCGCCGCGCCAGCCGACCGTGACACCGGGGCTGCGCTCGTCCGGCACCTGGATGAACCAGCTCGGCGCCTCGGCGGCGTTGCGTTGCAGATACTCCTGGGCCTTGCCCAGGGCCAGCGGGATATCCAGCGCGCGTGCCGGCACTTCCGGCTGGCTCCAGCGGGTGATCTCGGGCTTGAAGTAGGACATGGTCCCGGTGAGAAAAATCGCGAACAGCAGCCAGCCGAAAATCAGCCCGGCCCAGGTGTGCAGCCAGGCCATCGCCTGGCGGAAGCCCTCTTTCATGGCATCGCCATCCAGTACGTCACTCCATTGATCACGCCCAGCACCAGGCTCGGCAACAGGATGCCCGCCCAGGCACGCCAGGCGCTGTGGGTGGCGAAGGCCCAGATGAACGCGCCGAGGTAGAACAGGAACGAACTCATCATGCCGAGCTGCACCGCTTCGGCCCTGGGCAGGGGCAGCCACTGGGCCAGGAGCATGCCCGCCATGGCCGCCAGCAGGTAGCCACCCAGCAGCGCGGCGAGGCAGCGGGAGGTCACGGCGAGGCGATAACTCAGGGGCAAGCCGGCGGCTCTGCTCTTCATCACGGGGTGTCCGGGGCGGAAAAGGCGCCCAATATAAATGATAAGGATTCTCACAATCAAAGCTGTCTGACGGGCCGCTGATCATTGTCCGATTGCCGGCACGCGGTTTACGCACATACAATGCGAACAATTCTTATTCTGTTGCGCATCCTGGCGCCCGGAGTGTGCACGGTGCGCAGCGCCCCTCCCTTGCTTTCGACTTCGCTGGAAGGCCTCTACCACGAGCATCACGGCTGGCTCACCGGCTGGCTGCGGCGGCGTCTCGGCTGCCCGCACAATGCCGCCGACCTGGCTCAGGACACCTTCATGCGGCTGCTTCAGGCCCGGGAAACCCCGGCGCTGAACGAGCCCCGGGCCTTCCTCACCACGGTGGCCAAGCGCGTGCTGTTCAACCACTACCGGCGCCAGGAACTGGAGCGCGCCTATCTGCAGGCCCTAGCACAGTTGCCCGAGGAAGTCGCGCCGTCGGAAGAAGAACGGGCGATCATCTTCGACACCCTGATGGAGCTGGATCGCCTGCTCGATGGCCTGCCCGCCCAGGTCAAGCGCGCCTTCCTGCTGGCCCAGGTCGATGGCCTGACCTACAACGAAATCGCTGCCGAGCTGGGCATTTCCCTGGCCACGGTGAAACGTCACCTGAACAAGGCGGCCATGCGCTGTTATTTCGCCCTGTGAACAACCCCGCCTTTTCCCCGCAGGTGGCCGAACAGGCCGTGCACTGGCTGATCGAGATCCAGGGCGGCACCCTCGACCACCGCCAGCAACTGGCCATGGAGCGCTGGTTGCAGGCCAGCGAAGAAAATCGCCAGGCCTGGGCGCATATCCAGCGGGTAAACCAGCGCTTGAGCGGGATCTCCTCGCCGCTGGCCCATGCCACCTTGCAGGCACCGGCTTCGGCGGGGCGGCGACGGGCGTTGAAGATGCTGCTGATCCTGGGCGCCGGCAGTGCAGTGGGCTTGGGTGTGAAGGTCAGCGACACGCCGTTGATGGCGGACTACCGCAGCCCGCTGGGCCAGCGCCGGAAGATGCAGCTGGACGATGGCAGCCAGTTGCAGCTCAACACCGCCAGCGCCGCCGATGTGCGTTTCGATGGCGCGCAGCGCCTGGTGCATCTGCTGAACGGCGAGATGATGCTGACGGTGGCGCAGGAGCAGCGGCCATTGCAGGTGCTGACGCGCAATGGGCTGATGGACCTGTCGGCCGGGCGTTTCAATGTGCGCCAGTGGGCCGGGCATACCGGCGTGGCGGTGTTCCAGGGACGGGCCGGGCTGGCCGGGGAAATGCTCGAGAGCGGGTATCAGGCGCGCTTCGACGAAGCCGGCTGGAGCGTGCGCACGGCGCTGGATGCCAACAGCGGGGCGTGGGTCGACGGGATGCTGGTGGCGGCGCATATGCCGCTGGTGGAGTTCCTCGAGGAGCTGGGGCGTTATCGGCGCGGGCAGCTCAATTGTGATCCGGCGGTGGCGCGGTTGCTGGTGTCGGGGAGTTATCCACTGGCGGACAGCGAGCGGATCCTGGATTTGCTGGAGGTGGCGTTGCCGGTGAGGGTCAAGCGCTTTACCCGGTATTGGGTGACGGTCGAGGCCAGGGCCTGACTTGAGGGCCTCATCGCTGGCAAGCCAGCTCCCACAGTGTCCGCGGCGCTGCTGAACCCTGTGGGAGCTGGCTTGCCAGCGATAGGGCCCGATAGAACCCCACAAAAATTATTTTCAAACCCGGTGAGCCGTTTTCCCCACCTCGCGTGACAGAGAAGACAGAACCCTTCCGCCCTGCCCTTCTCAAGGATCCTGTGCAATGCCCTTTCGCCCCAGCCCGCTTGCCCTCGCCCTGCTCCTGACCTTCGCCGGCGTCACCCAGGCCCAGGCCGCCGACACCCCGGCGCGCAGCTACCACATCGCGCCCATGTCCCTGGAGAGCGCCCTGAACCAGTTCGGCCGGGAAAGTGGCGTGCTGATCTCCTTCGGTTCGGAAGTCACCCAGGGCGTACAGAGCCGCGGCCTGAGCGGTGACTTCACCCCGGCCCAGGGCCTTGCCGCACTGCTCGAAGGCACCGGCCTGCAAGCCCGCGCCGAAGGCGACAACGCCTTCAGCCTGCAACCCGTAAGCCCCGCCGCCAACGCCCCGCTGGAACTGGGCGTGTCCAACGTGGTGGGCGACTGGCTCGGCGATGCACAACAGGACAACGTCTTCGAACACCCCGGCGCCCGGGACGTGATCCGCCGCGAGGAATTCGAACGCACCGGCGCCAGCAGCGCCCGGGAAGTGCTCAACCGCATCCCCGGCGTCAACGCGCCGGAGAACAACGGCACCGGCAGCCACGACCTGGCGCTGAACTTCGGCATCCGCGGCCTCAACCCGCGCCTGGCCTCCCGCTCCACGGTGCTGATGGACGGCATCCCGGTGCCCTTCGCGCCTTACGGCCAGCCACAACTGTCCTTCGCGCCAATCAGCATGGGCAACATGGATGCGGTGGACGTGGTGCGCGGTGGCGGCGCGGTGCGCTACGGGCCGCAGAACGTCGGCGGTATCGTCAACTTCGTGACCCGCGCCATCCCCGACGAGCCGACCGTCAAGGCCGGCCTGCAGACCCAGACCAGCCCGTCGTCCAGCCACGACGGCTTCAAGAGCAACGCCAACCTGCTCGCCGGCGGCACTGCCGACAACGGCCTGGGCGGCGCCATCCTGTACTCCGGCACCCGTGGCGGCGACTGGCGCGAGCACAGCGATACGCGCATCGACGACCTGATCCTCAAGGGCAAATTCCAGCTCGACGAAGCCAACAGCCTGCATGCCATGGCCCAGTACTACGACGGCGAAGCGCAGATGCCCGGCGGCCTGAGCGTGGCCGACTACGATGCTGACCCGTACCAGTCGACCCGCCTGGTGGACGAGTTCTGGGGCCGCCGGACGATGTTCAACGCCGGCTACGACTACAAGGAAGGCGAGCGCCAGTTCAGCGTCAACAGCTTCTTCACCAAGACCCTGCGCAGCGGCTACCTGCGCCAGGGCAGCTCGATCTCGCTGTCGCCGCGCGAGTACTGGGTGCGCGGTATCGAGACCCGCTTCACCCAGGGCTTCGCCCTCGGTGACAGCCATCACGAAGTCGGCCTGGGCTACCGCTACGTCAACGAGGCCGGGCACGAGCTGCGCTTCATGGAAGCGGTCAGCGCCAACCGCCTGCCCACCACCGGCAGCCGCAACGACCGCGACACCCGTGGCGCCACCGAAGCCCACGCGCTGTACCTGGATGACCGCATCGACATCGGCCAGTGGACCATCACCCCGGGCATACGCTACGAGATGATCGACTCGCGGCAGAACAACAATCTCACCGGCAAGGACTACCAGGGCAGCTACAACACCGCCCTGCCAGCGCTCAACGTGATGTACCACCTGAGCGAGAGCTGGAACCTCTACGCCAATACCGAAGGCTCGTTCGGCAGCGTGCAGTACAGCCAGATGCCGAACCGCGTCGACCTGGGTGAAGTGAAGCCGGAAAAGGCGCGCACCTGGGAAATCGGCACCCGCTACGATAACGGCAACTTGCAGGCAGAAGCCGGCCTGTTCCTCATCAACTTCGACAACCAGTACGAAAGCAACCAGACCAACGACAGCGTCATCGCCCGCGGTGAAACCCGCCATCAGGGCTTCGAGACCAGCGTGAAATATGCCCTCGATGACGTCGCCCCGGCGCTGGCCGGTTTCGATGTGTATGCCAGCTACGCCTTCGTCGACGCGACCATCCGCGAGGACGGGGCGAACAAGGGCAACCGCGTGCCGTTCTCGTCGCGGCACAAGGGCACCCTGGGCGTGGGTTACACCGAGGGGCCGTGGAAGCTGAACCTGGACAGCACCTACCAGAGCGACCAGTTCGCCGACAACGCCAACACCTCGCAGGAAACGGCCGATGGCGCCAACGGGCGGATCCCGGGGTACATGCTGTTCAGCACCCGCGCAGCGTATGACTTCGGGCCGCAATTGTCGGACCTGAACGTGGCGGTGGGGGTGAAGAACCTGTTCAATCGCGAGTACTTCACCCGGTCGTTCGATGACAACAACAAGGGCAAGTATGTGGGGGAACCGCGGACGGTGTACCTGCAGACTTCCGTGGCGTTCTGAAGATCATCGCTGGCAAGCCAGCTCCCACAGGTACAGCGCACAAGGCTGAAGTTTTGTGGGGACCTTGTGGGAGCTGGCTTGCCAGCGATGAGGCCGGTCCAGGCAACTTATCTCCCTGATCCTAACCCTATTTTCCAACCCACTTGAAACGAAATATTTTTATTTTTTAGGGGGTTGAAATCTGTTCCGATCTGCCCGAAGTTGTAAGCAAGAGACAACGAATTCCCAGGCAACCCAGCCTCCGGTGTCTCTTGTGAGCTAGCTGAATAAGGATTGGAATCATGCAAATCCAGGTCAATAGCGACAACCATATTCAAGGCAACATCCGTCTGGAGCAGTGGGTACGCAGCACGGTTGAAAGCACGCTCGAACGCTTCGACGACGGCGTCACCCGGGTCGAAGTCCACTTGAGGGACGAGAACGGCGACAAGGCCGGTCCCCACGACAAACGCTGCCAGATGGAGGCACGCCCAAAAGGCCATCACCCAATTTCCGTTACCCACAAGGCCGCCAGCCTGGAGCAGGCCGTCGAGGGTGCCGCACTGAAACTGAATAACGCCCTGGAGCACTTCTACGGCAAACTGCGCAGCAAACGCGCCGTCACCCAGCAAGAGATCAGCGCCAATGACGCGCTGCTGCAAGAGGAATTCCTCGAGCGTCTGGGCTGAACGTAAAACAGCAATGCGAGACGGTAAATGAGAAAGCCCCTGGCCTTGTGGTCAGGGGCTTTTTCTTTGCTCTTTCGGGCCTCATCGCTGGCAAGCCAGCTCCCACAGGTATCGCGTGCACCGCTGAACCTGTGGGAGCTGGCTTGCCAGCGATGAGGGCCTGAAGAACACCCTCAATACTTCGGCAAATTCTCCAGCTCCCCGGCCCGCTGTTTGGTCATATCCACCTCACAGCCAATCCCGTTGAGCTGGTCAATAGTCCCGCCCGTCATCGTGTAGTACATCCCGCAATTGGCATCCCGGTACGCCACCCACTTGCGCTGGGCATCGCGCAGCTTGCCCTTCTGCTCTTCCCCGAGGCTGCCCATGGCCGCCTTGTAGTGCTTGTTCAACAGGTCATCCTGGCGCTTGAGCTCGGCACCGGAGCATTCGCGCATCGACGCCGTGGTCATGGCGCCCTTCATGCACTGGCTGTAGCTGTCGGCCTGGGCCAGCGGGCTGGCCGCGAGCAAAGCCAGGGCGAGGATTCGAAGGTTCATCGGCAAACTCCATGTGGTGTGATTCAGGATTCAACGGGGTCCAGCAGGCAGGCGCGCATCACTTGTCCGCGCAGCCAGCGGTGAGCGGCATCCCCTTCGCGGCGCTCATGCCAGGCCTGCTGGAAGCCAAAAGCGCGGATCGGCAGCGGCGGTGCGAAACAGCGTAGCCCACGAGGCGGTCGCAACAGATTGCGCCGGGCCACGGTCAAGATCAGGTCGGTCCCTGCCAGCACCTCGGTCGCCGCGATCCAGTGCGGCATCGACAGTGCAACCCGCCGCTGCTCGCCCAGCGCCGCCAGGGCCAGGTCGATCTCGTTGTCGGTCCCGGGGCGCATCGCCACCAGCACATGGGGACGGGCCAGCCACTCCGGCAAGCTCAAACCGCCCCGGGCCGGCAGGGTGCCACGGTCGGCGAGGCAGGCGAAGCTTTCCTCGAACAGATTCTCCGCGCGCAAGGGCGCGACCAGGGTGGGAAAGACGCCGAGCGCCAGGTCAATCTCGCCATCGAACAGCTGGCTGAGCATGGCTTCGCGACTGCCCTGGGTCACCACCAGATCCACCTCCGGCGCCTCGATGCGCAGGGCACGAACCAGTCGTGGCAGGACGACCCGCGCGCCATAGTCCGACATCGCCAGGCGAAAACTGCGCCGCGCTTTTAGCGGATCGAAACCCGGGCTGCTGAGCAGGGCATCGAGTTGCTGCAATGCCTCGCGCAGTGGCTGGGCCAGTTCCAGGGCACGGGCGGTGGGCTGCAAACGCCCTCCCCGCCTCACCAGCAACGGATCGGCAAAGATCTCGCGCAACTGCGCCAGGGCATGGCTCACCGCCGGCTGGCTGCGATGCAGGCGCAGGGCGGCGCGGGACACATGCTGCTCGGCCAGCAGGGCATGCAGGGTGAGCAACAGATTGAGGTCGATACGCCGTAGATCATCCATCTTACGAATAGTCCCTGTGCAGATTTCGAATTTCCATCCAGCCTGTGGATAACCAAGACTGCCTTATGCCCATCGTGCGTATCAAGGAGTCCGCCATGAATCTCAACTTCGCCCCTGCCGTCGTACTGCTGCCGCTGGTCGCCCTGGTCGCAGGCGCTGCCGTGCCGTTCCAGGCCGGGAGCAACGCTGCACTCGGTCGATTGCTCGGCCATCCGTTGTGGGCCGCGCTGATTTCACTGTCGGTCAGCGTACTTATGGTGCTGCCGGCGCTATGGCTGATGCGCGCACCGCTGCCGCAACTCGGCGCACTGGCCCAGGCGCCGTGGTGGGCATGGTTCGGGGGTGTGGCGGGGGTGGTCTACATCACCGCGGCGCTGATCCTCACGCCGAAGCTGGGGGCGGCGGGCTTTATCGTCTGCGTGATCGCCGGCCAGGTGCTGTCATCGCTGGCCATCGACCAGTGGGGCCTGATGGGCCTGCCGGAACGCCCGGTGAACCTGGCCCGACTGCTGGGGGTCGGGCTGATCGTGGTGGGCATGCTGGTGGTGCAGTGGGGCACCCGCTCCAGCCAGTAGCGACTCAGGCCGCCGTCGAACCCATATCGAAATCGAACGGCTGCAACGGCGGCAGCCCATGGGCCGCCCGGGCGTCGTCACAGCGCGGGTTGTGCTCGCCATGCTCCCAGGAGGCATCGAACTCCCGGCAGGGGCTGGAGCGCTGTTCGTACATGGTGCAGGCCACCGCCTTGCCCACTTCGCCGGACAGGGAAATGCACCGCGCCGGCTTGGCGTCGGTACCGATCATCGCGACCCGGCTGGGGGTGATCTGCACCACCAGGTCGTCCGGCACGCAGCCGCCGGCCGAGGTGCACTCGCCCCAGAAGAAGGACACACGGAAATGCGCGCAGCAGGCGCCACAACTCAAGCAAGGATGGGTATCGGACATGATGTCGGGAGACGGGGGGGGAAGAATTGTTATGGGGAGAATCCCGTCGCCAATTCTATGCGTTGCAACGCCGTTGAGAAGGGGGTGACGAAAAGAAATTCCGGCGCCCGACCGACGGAATGCAAAAGGCCCGAAGCGCCCGTATGACGGGGCTTCGGGCCTTTTCAGGAGGGCCTCAGACCTTGGCCGGCCTGGCCGTCTTCGGCGGCTCGATGCCGTCGGCCCGGAACATCTGGCGGATGCCACGCACGGCCTGGCGGATGCGATCCTGGTTCTCGATCAGGGCGAAACGCACATGATCGTCGCCGTAGTCACCGAAACCGATACCCGGCGACACGCAGACCTTGGCCTCGGCCAGCAGCTTCTTGGAGAACTCCAGGGAGCCGAGGTGCTGGTACTGCTCGGGGATCTTGGCCCAGACGTACATCGACGCCTTGGGGTTCTCGACCATCCAGCCGATCTCGTGCAGGCCCTTGACCAGCACGTTGCGGCGCTGGCGGTACTGCTCGGCGATGTCGCGCACGCACTGCTGGTCGCCTTCGAGCGCCGCGATGGCCGCGACCTGCAGCGGAGTGAAGGTGCCGTAGTCGTGGTAGCTCTTGATCCGCGCCAGGGCGCTGACCAGCTCCGGGTTGCCGACCATGAAGCCGATCCGCCAGCCGGCCATGTTGTAGCTCTTGGACAGGGTGAAGAACTCCACCGCGATGTCCTTGGCGCCTGGCACCTGCATGATCGACGGGGCTTTCCAGCCGTCGTAGACGATGTCGGCGTAGGCCAGGTCGTGAATCACCAGCACGCCATACTGCTTGGCCAGTTCCACCACCCGCTCGAAGAAGTCCAGCTCCACGCACTGCGACGTAGGGTTCGAGGGGAAGCCGAGGATCATCATCTTCGGTTTCGGAATGGATTCGCGGATAGCCCGCTCCAGCTCGGCGAAGAAGTCCACGCCCGGGACCAGCGGCACCGAACGCACCTGGGCGCCGGCGATCACGGCACCGTAGATGTGGATCGGGTAGCTGGGGTTGGGCACCAGCACCGTGTCGCCGTGGTCCAGGGTGGCCAGCATCAGGTGTGCCAGGCCTTCCTTGGAGCCGATGGTGACGATGGCTTCGCTCTCGGGGTCGATCTCGACCTTGTAGCGTTCCTCGTACCAGCGCGAAATCGCGCGGCGCAGGCGGGGGATGCCTCGGGAAGTGGAATAGCCGTGGGTGTCTTCACGCTGGGCGACCTGCACCAGCTTCTCGACGATGTGCGGCGGCGTGGCCCCGTCGGGGTTGCCCATGCTCAGGTCGATGATGTCCTCGCCACGACGGCGCGCGGCCATCTTGAGTTCGGCGGTGATGTTGAAGACGTAGGGGGGGAGACGATCGATGCGCGCAAAGCGGCGCGGCGAACCTTGTTCGGCCATGATTTCCTCGAAGACGTAAGCGCCCGGAACCGTCCGAGCGACGCTGGCCACTCCTGTGGCCGAGGCAGAAAGATAGGGCCCGGCATGGATCCTTGTAAAGCGTTATTTCATGAGCCTTGTGCCGCTCTCACTGGCCCTATCGCTGGCAAGCCAGCTCCCACAGGGTCCGCGGCGCATGCGGTCCCTGTGGGAGCTGGCTTGCCAGCGATAGGGCCCTCAAGACAAACGAAAACGCCCCGGGACCTCTCGGCCCCGGGGCGTTTTCGTTAACCGTCGGTGCTTATTGCACGTAGGTCATCAGCACTTCGGCAGGCGAACGGGTATCCACCGACATCATCACGCTCAGGGCGGTGATGGTGAGGATGGAGAAGGCGAACACCTTGCGCGCCCAGAGGCGATCATCAGCCACCTTGTTGCCGTTCCAGGCCATGTACAGCCAGTACAGGCCCATGACCGCCGCGACGGCCAGGTAGCTCAGGCCGGCGTAGCCGCCAGCGGTGAGCATCAGGGTCGCGACCAGGAAGGCAACGATGTACCAGATGATCTGCTTCTTCGCCGCGGCCACGCCACGGGCGACCGGCAGGACCGGAATCGACGCGGCGCGATAGTCGTTGAAGCGGAAGATCGCGATCGCATACGAGTGCGGCATCTGCCACAGGCTGAACATCACCAGCAGGGTCAGCGCAGCCAGGTCGAAGGTGCCGCTCACGGCGCAGTAGCCGATCACCGGAGGCATGGCACCGGACAGGCTGCCTACCAGGGTGCCGTGCACCGATTTGCGCTTCAGGTACAGGCTGTAGAAACCAACGTAGATGATGAAGCCGATCAGGCCGAACAAGGCCGCCAAAGCGTTGGCCTTGAAGAACAGCAGGCCCAGGCCGGTCACCCCGAGCAGGGTGGCGTAGGCCAGGGCTACCGGCGACGAGATCGCGCCTTGCACCATCGCGCGGTTCTTGGTGCGCTCCATCTTGATGTCGATGTCGCGGTCGATCCAGTTGTTGAAGACACAACCGGATGCCACCACCAGCGAAGTACCGATCACCGTGGCGAGGAACAGCAAGAAATCGACATGCCCTGCCGCGGCGAGGAAGAAACCGCCCGCCACGGACAACACGTTACCGAAGATGATTCCCGGTTTGGTGATCTGGATAAAGTGTTTCAGGGACATGCCGTGTTACCTCACTTCGCCATCATGCTGGTGTGGATGCTGAACATGATCCACAGCGACAGACCGACCAGCAGTGCAATTACCAATGCAGTGAACAGGAACGACGTCACGCTGGAGCGTGCCGCTTTCGAGCTGTCCAGGTGCAGGAAGTAGTACAGGTGCACCACGATCTGGATCACTGCGAAGGCAACGATGATCAGCAGGGTCATGTCTTTCGGCAGGGTCGGGTTCATGACCAGGGCGAAAGGAATGACGGTCAGGATCACCGACAGGATGAAGCCGATGGCATACGACTTGACGCTGCCGTGGTTGGCTTCGTCGTGGCCGTGGTTGTTTGCGTTAGCCATTTACAGAACCCCCATCAGGTACACGACGGTGAACACGCAGATCCAGACCACGTCCAGGAAGTGCCAGAACAGGCTCAGGCAGCTCATGCGGGTCTTGTGGGTGGTGGTGATACCGTCCTTGTTGATCTGGTACATCATGATCGCCATCCAGATCAGACCTGCGGTCACGTGCAGACCGTGGGTACCGACCAGGGCGAAGAAGCCGGACAGGAAGCCGCTGCGGCTAGGACCGAAGCCTTCGCTGATCAGCAGGTGGAACTCGTTGACTTCCATGCCGATGAAGCCGGCACCCAGCAGCCAGGTGACGGCCAGCCAGCCCAGCACGCCGCCCTTGTTGCCCTTGTACATCTGCAGCATGGCGAAGCCGAAGGTGATACTGGAGAACAGCAGCAGCGCGGTTTCGACCAGTACGTAGTTCAGTTCGAAGATGTCATGACCCGACGGGCCGCCGGCAAAGTTGCCGGACAGCACCGCGTAGGTCGCGAAGATCGACGCAAACAGGATGCAGTCGGTCATCAGGTACAGCCAGAAACCGAAGACGGTCATCTCGCTGGAGTCGTGGTGGTGATCGTCATGCCCATGGTCGTGACCATGAGCATCTGCGTTGATTACATGACTGGACATTGATTAAACCCGCTCAAACGATTCGACACGTGCACCGTGAGGCGCACCAGTGGCCAGACCCAGGTTCTTCATGCGCTCACCTTCGATGCGCGCCACTTCCTCGGCCGGAACCATGTAGCCCTGGTCGTCACGCGCGGCGTGGCGAACGAAGACTGCAACGGTGGCGAACAGGCTGACGCCAACCAGCCACCAGATGTGCCAGATGAAGGCAAAGCCGAAAATGGTCAGGAACAGGCCCATGAACACACCGGTAGAGGTGTTGTTCGGCATGTGGATCGCTTCGTACTTGGCCGGAACCTTGTACGCAACGCCCGCTTCCTTGGCTTCGTGCCAGGCATCCAGGCCGACTTTCTCAGGCATGGTGGCGAAGTTGTAGAACGCAGGTGGCGACGAAGTCGACCATTCCAGGGTACGGCCGCCCCATGGGTCGCCGGTGACGTCCATGTTGTCCTTGCGGTCGCGGATCGACACGTACAGCTGGATCAGCTGGCAAGCGATACCGAACAGGATCAGCACGGCGCCGACCACGGCTACGTACAGGTACGGTTCCCAGGCAGGGTTGTCCGAGTGGTTCAGACGACGGGTCATGCCCATGAAGCCCAGCGCGTACAGCGGCATGAAGGCCACGTAGAAGCCGGAGATCCAGAACCAGAAGGCAGCCTTGCCCCACTTCTCGTTCAGGGTGAAGCCGAAGGCTTTCGGGAACCAGAAGGCGAAGCCCGCGATGTAGCCGAATACCGCACCGCCGATGATCACGTTGTGGAAGTGCGCGATCACGAACAGGCTGTTGTGCAGCACGAAGTCAGCACCTGGAACGGCCAGCAGAACGCCGGTCATGCCACCGATGGAGAAGGTGACCATGAAGCCCAGGGTCCAGAGTACTGGCGCGGTGAAGCGCAGGCGGCCCTGGTAGATGGTGAACAGCCAGTTGAACAGTTTTACCCCGGTCGGGATCGAAATCAGCATCGTTGCCAGACCGAAGAAGGTGTTGACGCTGGCGCCAGAACCCATGGTGAAGAAGTGGTGCAGCCATACCGCAAAGCCCAGTACCGCGATCGCGCCCGATGCGTAGATCATCGAGTGGTGACCGAACAGGCGCTTGCCGGTGAAGGTCGAGGTAACTTCCGAGAACACGCCGAACGCCGGCAGGATCAGGATGTAAACCTCAGGGTGACCCCAGGCCCAGAACAGGTTGACGTACATCATCGGGTTCCCACCAAGCTCGTTGGTGAAGATGTGGAAGTCCAGATAACGGTCAACGGTCAGCAGAGCCAGTGCAGCGGTCAGGATCGGGAACGAAGCCACGATCAGGACGTTCGCCCAGGTGCAGGTCCAGGTGAAGATCGGCATGTCCATCAGTTTCATGCCAGGAGCGCGCATTTTCAGCACGGTCACCAGGAAGTTCACACCGGTCAGCGTTGTACCCAGACCCGACAGCTGGAGTGCCCAGATGTAGTAGTCAACCCCGACACCAGGGCTGTACTGGATACCCGACAGCGGCGGGTACGCAACCCAGCCGGTCTTGGCGAACTCGCCGACGCCCAGGGAGATGTTGACCAGCGCAACGCCGGACACCAGCAGCCAGAAGCTCAGGGAGTTGAGGAACGGGAAGGCCACGTCACGGGCGCCGATCTGCAGCGGCAGCGCCAGGTTCATCAGGCCGGTGAAGAATGGCATCGCCATGAAGATGATCATGATCACACCGTGGGCGGTGAAGATCTGGTCATAGTGTTCAGGCGGCAGGTAGCCCTCGGCGCCACCGGTGGCGGCCGCGAGCTGGGTACGCATCATGATCGCGTCGGCGAAGCCGCGGATCAGCATCAGCATGGCGACGATGATGTACATCACGCCGATTTTCTTGTGGTCGACCGAGGTCAGCCACTCGGACCAGAGGTAGGTCCACTTCTTGAAATAGGTGATTGCCGCGAACAGCGCGATACCGCCGAGCGCGATCATGGCAAGCGTCACCATGACTATCGGCTCGTGGTACGGGACCGCGTCCAGACTTAATTTACCGAACATCTCTTACTCCTCTGCCCCAGCAGCTGAATGCATACTCACGTCCATCCCTTCGGTACCGGTAGTGACCGCTGCCTCTTTGTGCTCGGCCTTCTCGTGTACCACCGGCTTGCCGCGGTTCATGCCTTCGTACTTGTCGACGATGGTCTGGAACTGGTCGGCCGGCGCCACGCTGTACAGCGTGACCGGGTTGTTTTCGCTCGCTTTGGCCAACGCCTCGTACTCAGCCTTGTCCAGCTGCTTCGGCGATTGCTTGACTTCGTTCACCCACGCCTCGAAATCGGCCTGGGAGGTGGCGACTGCCTTGAACTTCATACCGGTGAAGCCGGCACCGCTGTAGTTCGCCGAGATACCGTCGAACTCGCCGTTCTCGTTGGCGATCAGGTGCAGCTTGGTGGTCATGCCGGCCATCGCGTAGATCTGGCCGCCCAGTGCAGGGATGAAGAACGAGTTCATCACGGCGTCGGAGGTCACGCGGAAGTTGACCGGAGTGTTGGCCGGGAAGACGATCTTGTTGACGGTGGCAATGCCTTGTTCCGGGTAGATGAACAGCCACTTCCAGTCCAGGGCGACCACGTCGATCTGCACCGGCTTCACGTCGGAAACCAGCGGACGATACGGGTCCAGCTCATGGGTGGTTTTGTAGGTGACCACGCCCAGGGCGATGATGATCAGGACCGGGATGGTCCAGATCGCCACTTCGATCTTGGTCGAGTGCGACCAGTCCGGGGTGTACTTGGCAGCCTTGTTGGAAGCGCGGTACTTCCAGGCGAACGCCAGGGTCATGCAGATGACCGGAACGACCACCAGCAGCATCAGGCCGAAGGCGATCAGGATAAGGTTCTTTTGCTCAATGCCGACCTGACCCTTCGGGTCGAGCAGGGTCCAGTTGCACCCACTGAGTAAAAGCATGCCTAAAAAGGGCAGAATGCCAAACAGTCTGGGGTAACGCTTTTTACTCATCTCACGACCTCTAGATCAGCTTGCTTCAATGCAATTTGTGTTTTGGTCGCCAACACTTCTTCCTGCCTGGTGTCAGCATTTACGGGCGAATAAGGCCATACCTTGAGGAGCGACGCTGCTCGGCATAAACCTTGGGTGGTGCGTGGTTATTGTTCTGACTTCGTGGGCAACAGGCCTGTATTTCAGACCAAGTCCATTTGGTGCGGAAAATCACGGAGGGGAGTCAGCCCGGCATCGCCGCAGGCGATGCTCGTCGAAGTCAGCAAGAAAGGCTGCGGGGCCTTTGAAACTGCGACTTGCAAGCAGTGCCGAACGGAAATTGGGGGCGATTGTAGATAGGTCGCCCCCCCTTGACTATGACTTATTGAGCAACAGTCTTTTACAGGAAGTGTAATAATCCGAGCTTAAAAGCCAGCTTCGCGACAGTTTGTCGCACCCGCTGCAATAGCTCTGAAACGCCCGTCCCACAAGGGCTGCGGGTTGACGCAAGTCAATCGCCCTGTGCGCACTGTGGGAAATTTCACAGCACAAGGGACTTGCGTCAAAACATGACTTTTGTCTAACCCCGGCGGCGGTTGCGCCAGATGCCCAGCGGCACCAGGACAGCGGTCAGGACGAAGGCTACAAGTGCCCATTGTGCAAGGGAAAGTCCCAATACAGGTGGGTATGGTGTGGAGCAGAAGCCGTCGACCTGGAACACCAGCGGCAGCACCGAAGCCAGGGGCAGGCCGTCGACGATCGGTTGCAGGGTATCGATGCCGCAACTGACGGACGGATTGGCAAGAATATAGGCGTGGTTGCCAGCAGCGGCGACGCCGCCGAGGGCGCTGAGCACCACCAGGCCTTCGAACACCGTTACGCTGCGCTTGCCCGGCATGGCTGCGCCGATGAAGGCGAACAGGGCGATCAGCAGCAGCGCATAGCGTTGCAGGATGCACAACGGGCAGGGCGCCTCGCCAAGGACGATCTGCATATAGAGTGCACCGCCGATCAGCGCCAGACAGATCACGCCCAGCAGGACCAGGAAGCGCCGTTCCCGATTCAGGCGCTGCGTTTGCTCATTCATTGCCATTCCCTTCACGTTGATTGGATCGACTCGCGGCCACGCGAAAGCCGCGGGGCGCACAAGATGACGGTGCGCCGGCGGAAAGTCTACAGGCAGACGAGGGGTAGAAAGTGAAGTCGGCGTGAAAAACGCGGGCGCAGGGTGGGAGTGAAGAGGAAGGGGATTAACAGGGAATTAATGTGTTGAAGCTGAGGGCCCTATCGCTGGCAAGCCAGCTCCCACAGGGTCAACACAGACCTTAAGCCTTGTGCAGTACCTGTGGGAGCTGGCTTGCCAGCGATGAGGCCCTTGAGATCACTCCAGAGCAGCAGCCGGCCCGAAGAACTCATAGCGGCTCTGCCCTTCCGGCACCCGCAGCGCTTTCAGGTGGCGCTTCACCGCCGCCATGAAGCCTTTAGGCCCGAGGAAGTACGCATCCAGGTCGCGCTCGACCGGCAACCACTGCTCCAGCTGATCCTGGCTCAACAGCCCCAGCGCATCCCCCGGCAGGCTCACGCCGTCATCCTCGTCATAGCAATAGAAGCGCTTGAGCTGCGGATTACGCGCCGCCAGGGCATCCACATGCTCACGGAAGGCATGCACCCCGCCGTTGCGCGCGCAATGAATGAAGTGGACCTGCCGCCCGCTTTCCAGGGCCTTGTCGAGCATAGCCAGGGTCGGGGTGATGCCGACGCCGCCACTGATCAGCACCAGCGGCTTGTCGCCGGCCGCCAGGGTGAAGTCCCCGGCCGGCGGGAACAGGTTGATGCGGTCGCCGACCTTGAACTGGTCATGCAGGTAGTTGGAGACCTTGCCCTGCGCCTCGCGCTTGACGCTGATGCGGTACAGGCGCCCGTCGCCCAGGGTCGACAGCGAATAGTTGCGGCGCTGCTCGACCCCATCGATCACCAGTTGCAGACCGATGTACTGCCCCGGCTCGGCCACCAGCACCGGCTGGCCATCCACCGGGGCGAAATAGAAGGAGACGATCTCGGCGCTCTCTTCGACGCGCTCCACCAGGGTGAAGGCCCGCGCACCGCGCCAGCCGCCCTTGGCCTCTTCCTTCTGCTGATACATACCCTCTTCGGCACCGATCAGGATATCCGCCAACTGCTGATAAGCCGCGCCCCAGGCCTTGAGCACTTCAGGGGTGGCGATTTCGCTGCCGAGCACTTCCTCGATGGCGCGCAGCAGGCACGCGCCGACGATCGGGTAGTGCTCCGGAAGAATCTGCAGGGCCACATGCTTGTTGACGATCTGCCCGACCAGCCCGCCCAGTTGCTCCAACTGGTCGATATGCCGGGCGTACATCAGCACGCCGTTGGCCAGGGCCCGAGGCTGGTCGCCGCAGGCCTGGTGCGCCTGATTGAACAGCGGACGCACCTCGGGGTACTCGCTGAGCATCATCTTGTAGAAATGGGTGGTCAGGGCTTCACCACCGCTTTCCAGCAGCGGAACGGTGGCCTTGATGATTGCACGGTCTTCGGCGGTCAACATGAAACGACTCCTGAGCCTGATGGGCTTCTGGTTAAACACTGACAGGGGTGTATTCAGAATCCATGCCAAGGATTAAACCCAATGAAACCGGGCACTTGAAGACACTACGAGTCAAATTGACACGAAACCTGCTAGAGTCATAACGACCACAAGGAGTCATTATGACCTCGAAACCGCTACTCACCGCCCTCCTCCCGCTGGTCAGCGACCTGTCCCGCGAGCTGCCCGAGCACGAGCGCTACCGTCGCCTGCTCGGTGCCATGCGTGCGCTGCTGCCCTGCGATGCCGCAGCGTTGCTGCGCCTGGACGGCGAATGGCTGGTGCCATTGGCGGTAGACGGGCTCAGCGCCGATACCCTCGGCCGGCGCTTCCGGGTCAGCGAGCATCCGCGCTTCGCCGCCATCCTCAGCCGCAGCGATCCGACCCGCTTCGCCAGCGACAGCGAGCTGCCCGACCCTTACGATGGCCTGGTCGAGGGCCTGCACCAGCAACTGGAAGTGCACGACTGCATGGGCTGTCCGCTGTTCGTGGACGAACGCCCCTGGGGCCTGCTGACCCTCGACGCGCTGGAGCCGGAAAGCTTCCAGCAGGCCGAACTGGATTCCCTGCAAGCCTTCGCCAGCCTTGCCGCCGCCACGGTCAACGTGGCCCAGCGCATCGAAGGCCTGACCCTGCGCGCCGAGGTCTACCGCCAGGCCAGCGACCAGCAGGCCAAGGAGCTGATCGGCCAGAGCAAGGCGCACAAGCGCTTGCTGGAAGAGATCCGCCTGGTCGGCGGCAGCGACCTGACCGTGCTGATCACCGGGGAAACCGGGGTCGGCAAGGAACTGGTGGCCCAGGCCATCCACCAGGCCTCGCCCCGCGCCGACAAGCCGCTGATCAGCCTCAACTGCGCGGCACTGCCCGACACTCTGGTGGAAAGCGAGCTGTTCGGCCATGTACGCGGGGCCTTCACCGGCGCGGTGGGCGAGCGCCGCGGCAAGTTCGAGCTGGCCAATGGCGGCACGCTGTTCCTCGATGAAGTGGGCGAGCTGTCCCTGGTGGTCCAGGCCAAGCTGCTGCGGGTGTTACAGAGCGGCCAGTTGCAGCGCCTCGGCTCGGACCAGGAACACCGCGTCGATGTGCGCCTGATCGCCGCCACCAACCGTGATCTTGCCGAGGAAGTCCGAGCCGGTCGTTACCGGGCCGACTTCTACCACCGCCTCAGCGTCTACCCGCTGCCGGTGCCTGCCTTGCGCGAGCGTGGCCGCGACGTGTTGCTGCTGGCCGGCTATTTCCTCGAACAGAACCGCTCGCGCATGGGCCTCAACAGCCTGCGCCTGAGCGCCGAGGCCCAGGCGGCGCTGCTGGCCTACGACTGGCCGGGGAATGTGCGGGAGCTGGAACACCTGATCGGGCGCTCGGCGCTCAAGGCCCTGGGGCAACACCATGATCGTCCGAGGATCCTGACCCTCGACGCGCCGGACCTGGACCTGCCCGGTGTCACTGCCCCGGCCAGCGCGCCGGCAAAGCCCGCTACTCTCCCCGAAAACGGCGGCGACCTGCGCCAGGCCCTCGACCACTACCAGCGCCAACTGATCGGCCAATGCCTGGAGCGCCACCAGCACAACTGGGCCAGCGCCGCCCGCGAACTGGGCCTGGACCGTGCCAACCTCGCACGGCTGGCACGCCGCCTTGGCCTGCGCTGATTTACGGATATGCTAAAGGGCTGCGTGCCGGGGTCGATAACCCGGCACAAGCTTCTGAATTCTCATCTACGCACGAAGGTTTCTATGTTCTCGCAAAAAGCCCGCGCGGACTCGCTGTCGCTGCTGCTCTTCACCTTGCGCAGCGGCAAGCTGATGGCGATCAACCTGCTCAAGGTCAGCGAGATCATTCCCTGTCCGCCCTTGACCCGCCTGCCCGAAGCCCATCCCCACGTCAAAGGCGTGGCGACCCTGCGGGGCAACTCGCTGCCGGTGATCGACCTGTCCCGGGCCATCGGCGAACGACCGCTGGCCGACCCCAATGGCGGCTGCCTGATCGTCACCGATATCAGCCGCTCCAAGCAGGGCCTGCATGTCCAGGCGGTGGCGCGCATCGTCCACTGCAAGAGCACCGACATCCGTCCGCCGCCCTACGGTTCGGGGGAAAAGTCGTTCATCACCGGGGTCACCCGGATCGACGACACCCTGGTCCAGGTGCTGGATATCGAAAAAGTCATCCACACTATCGCCCCGGTGCATCACCAGGACGCGCCGTCGCAGCTCAGCGAAGAGGACGCGACCATCCTCAAGGCAACCAACATACTGGTGGTGGATGACAGCCAGGTTGCCTTGCAGCAGTCGATCTACACCCTGCGCGGGCTGGGCCTGGAGTGCCACACGGCGCGCAGTGCCAAGGACGCGATCGCGGTGCTGCTCGACCTGCAGGGCACCGACCAGGAAATCGACGTGGTGGTCTCGGATATCGAGATGTCGGAGATGGATGGGTACGCGTTCACCCGCACCCTGCGCGAGACGCCGGACTTCCAGCATCTTTATGTGCTGCTGCATACCTCGCTGGACAGTGCGATGAACAGTGAAAAGGCCAAGGCGGCGGGAGCGAATGCGGTGTTGACCAAGTTTTCTTCGCCGGAGTTGACGGACTGTTTGATCGTGGCGGCGCGGACTGTGGCCTTCACCGAGAGATAATTTTTTGCTGCTGATGGCCTCATCGCTGGCAAGCCAGCTCCCACAGGGTCCGTGTGCGCCGCTGGACCTGTGGGAGCTGGCTTGCCAGCGATGAGGCCCGAAAGAACAATACAAAGAAGATCAGGCATACTCCGGCACTCAGCCCCAGAGGAGCCACTTCCCCATGAAAGCGCCCATCCTCACCCTGCTTCTGCTCGCCCCCCTCGCCCACGCCTCCAGCGACCAGGCCTGGGCCGAGCACGACAAGCAACTGCTGCGCGCCTGCACCGCGGCCAGCCAGCTCAAGGACGTCCGCGCCCTGGGCAAGAGCGCCGAGTTCGATGACCGCAGCGGCTATTCCGCCCTGCTCCTGCAAGGCCGCTACCCGCAAAAACACATGAACAACCGCAAGGGCACCGAACTGTGCCTCTACGACCGGCGCCAGAAGAACGCCTACGTCACTGAATGGACCCCGGGCAAACCGTGAACGACGCTTCCGACACCACCCACTTCCATTGCACCGGCTGCGGCCGCTGCTGCACCGGGCACCATGTCCCCCTGACCCTGGGCGAAGCCCGGTCCTGGGTCGACGACGGCGGCCAGGTCATCGTCCTGGTCGAAGCCTTCCTCGCCAACGGCCTCGGCCTGCCGCCGGAACAGCAGGACCACGCCCGTCGCCGCTCCTGCGCCGTGCCCTGCGGCGACACCGAAGCCTACGTCGCGATCACCTTCGCCGCCTTCAACCCGGGCCCGTGCCGCAACCTCGACGCCGAGCTGCGCTGCCTGATCTACGAGCGCCGACCACTGGTCTGTCGCATCTATCCGATGGAGATCAACCCGCATATCCCGCTGCGCCCGCAGGCCAAGGACTGCCCGCCGGAAGCCTGGGACAGCGGCGAGGCGCTGATTCACCGCGAGCGCGTGGTGGACCCGAAACTGATGGAACTGATCGAGCAATCACGCCAGGCCGACCGCGACGATATCCGCAACAAGGCCCTGGTCTGCCAGCGCCTGGGCATCGACACCAGCGCACTCAAAGGCAACGGCTTCACCGCCTATCTGCCGGACACGGGCGCGCTGCGACAGGCCATGCTGGAAACGGCCGCCGACCCGCAAGCGCTGCTCGCCGCGTGGGTTCTGCATGTGGAAGATGGCGACCTTGCCGGAAAACTGGACTCGGCAGGGGCCAGGGTCACCGGCACGAGCGCCGGGCACTACAGCTTCATCGGGTTCTGATCCGCCGCGCTACTGGCGCCGGCACCAGAACTCTTCGGCCAGGCGGCGCAGGTCTTCGGCCAGGCCGGCCACGTCGCTGGCGGTGGAATGCCCGCGCTGGCCGGCCGTGACGCTTTGCTCGCTGGCCTCGCGGATACTGATGATATTGCGGTTGATGTCTTCGCTGACCAGGCTCTGTTGCTCCACCGCCGAGGCGATCTGCAGGCTCATCTCGCTGATCTGGTTGACCCGCTGGCTGATGCCGTGCAGCGCCTGGGTCGCATGCTGGGCCTGCTCGACGCTCTGCCCGGCGTGATCGCTGCTCTGCTGCATGGCCTGCACCGCATCGCGGGCGCCGTTCTGCAGCATGGTGATCATGCGCTGGATCTCCCCGGTGGATTGCGCGGTGCGCTGGGCCAGGCCGCGTACCTCGTCGGCCACCACGGCAAAACCACGGCCGTGATCCCCCGCCCGCGCTGCCTCGATCGCCGCATTCAGCGCCAGCAGGTTGGTCTGCTCGGCGATGCTGTGGATAACTTCCAGCACCCCGGAAATTTCCTCGCTGTGGTTTTCCAGGGTGTGGACAACGTCGGTGGCCTCGGCCAGGGCATTGGCCAGTTGCAGGATGGTGGTACGGCTCTGGTCCACCAGTTGATGCCCGACCTGGGTCTCGCCTTCGGCCTGGTCCGCCGCCTTCGAAGCCTGCTGTGCGCTGCTCGCCACTTCCGCCACCCGCGCCGCCATGCGGTTGATCGCTTCGGCGACCTGGTCGGCATCGCCCTGCTGGCCGAGGGTGGTGGTGTGGCTGTGTTGCAGGTGGCTGGCCAGGTCGGCGGTGTGCCCGGCAAGGCGCCTGGAGGTGTCGCCGATGCGCCCGACCACCGCACCGATCTGCGCTTCAAGCATCTGCAAGGCAAATTCGATCTGCCCCACGGTATCCCGGCGACCGGTGTACAGGCGCTGGCTCAGCGGGTTGTCGGCGATATCGCGCACGCGCCGGCCGAGGCGCTCCAGGGGGCTCAGGGTACGCTGGATCATCAACGCGCCGAGCCCGACGGCGACGGCCCACTGCGCCACGCCGAGGTAAGGCAGGTCCGGCAGCAGCAGGCGGCTACCCATGACCAGCGCGAGCAAACCACCCAGACCCAGGCCCAGACGGGTGCCCATGCCCAGTACCGGCAGGCGCTCCAGCAAACTGCGCTGGCCGCTGCGCAGCTCGGCGTAATGCTGCTCCGCTGCCTCGACCTGCGCCCGCGTCGGCTTGGTCCGCACCGATTGGTATTCCACGGTCTGGCCATGACTGGTGATCGGCGAAACGAAGGCACTCACCCAGTAGTGATCACCGTTCTTGCAACGGTTCTTCACCAACCCCATCCACGAACGTCCCTTCTTCAGGGTCTGCCACATGTGCTCGAACGCCGCCGGTGGCATGTCCGGGTGGCGCACGATATGGTGCGCGCTGCCGATCAGCTCCTCGCGGGAAAACCCGCTGATGCGGATGAATTCGTCATTGGCGTAGGTGATTGCACTCGTCAGATCCGTGGTGGAAAGAATGTTCGCATCCACGGGGTAATCCACGTTTCGACCGGTCACAGGCAGATTGCTCTTCATCGAGAGGCGCTCGTCGTTCGGGTGGGGTTATAAAGCAGGGCGGAAATACTACGTTTGACCCCTTGCCGGAACCTTGACCCAGAGCAGCATTAAGGCCAATCGCCATCACCGCTCATCGATAATGATTCGCACCTGACAGCCGTGACAGCTAGCCGTCACGGTGCTGACCGGGTCTGTTCTATATAAGGGTAGGAAGCCCTTCTCCCTTCACTTCTGTCGGCGCCTTTGACGCATGCGAATCTCCAGCCCCCGAACGCTGCTTGTCCTCCTGGCCATCGTCCTGCTGGCGGGTGGCGCCTGGTTCGTCAACAAACGCCCGCAAGCCGCACGCCCGGTGACCTCCAGCGCCATCCCGGTCAGCGTGATCGCCGTGCAGCGCGAGGACGTCCCGCGGTTTCTCAGCGCCATCGGCACCGTGCAATCGCTGCATAGCGTGGTGATCCGCCCGCAGGTGGAAGGCGTGCTGACGAAGATCGCCGTGCAGGAAGGCCAGGACGTGAAAAAAGGCGACCTGCTCGCCACCCTGGATGACCGCGCCATCCGCGCCAGCCTCGACCAGGCCCGGGCCCAGCTCGGGCAGAGCCAGGCGCAAATACAGGTGGCGGAAACCGACCTCAAGCGCTATCGCCTGCTCAGCGAAGACAATGGCATCTCGCGGCAGACCCTCGACCAGCAACAGGCCCTGGTCAACCAGTTGAAGGCGACGCTGCTCGGCAACCAGGCGAATATCGCCGCTGCCGAAGTTCAGCTCTCTTATACCCGGATCCTTTCGCCGGTCAGCGGCCGGGTCGGCATCCGCAATGTCGACGAAGGCAACCTGGTGCGCACCACCGACACCCAGGGCCTGTTCAGCGTGACCCGCCTCGATCCGATCAACGTGGAATTCTCGGTGCCGCAGAACTGGCTGCCGACCCTGCAGCAACTCACCGCCAGCCGCGAGGCGGCGCCGATCCACGCCTACCTGGAAGGCGACGGCGATACCGGCGGCCAGCTGCTCGGCGAAGGCCGCCTGAGCCTGATCGACAACCAGATCGCCGCCGGCACCGGCACCCTGCGCGCCAAGGCCACCTTCAACAACCCGGATGCACGCCTGTGGCCCGGCCAGTTGGTGACCCTGCGGGTGCAGACCGGCATCGAGCGCGATGCCCTGGTGGTGCCGCCCGGCGTGGTGCGCCAGGGCGTGGACAAGCACTTCGTCTACCGCATCGCCGGCGACAAGGCCGAGGCGGTACCGGTCAAGGTGGTTTACCAGGACAGCAAGCTCAATGTGATCACCGGCGTCGAAGCCAATGACCGCCTCGTCGCCGACGGCCAGTCGCGGCTCAAGCCCGGCTCCACCGTGGAAATCCTCGAGGCAAAACCGGTGGCCAGCGACGTCGCCCGCAGCGAAGCGAGCGTGCAGCCATGAACGCGGCCCTGCCCAATGGTCGCGGTGGTCTGTTCGGCTGGTGCATCGACCGCCCCGTCGCCACCCTGCTGCTGACCTTCGCCCTGGTCCTGCTCGGGGTCGTGGCCTTCCCGCGCCTGCCGGTGGCACCGCTGCCGGAAGCCGACTTCCCGACCATCCAGGTCACGGCCACGCTCCCGGGTGCCAGCCCGGAAACCATGGCATCGTCGGTCGCCACACCGCTGGAGGTGCAGTTCAGCGCCATCCCCGGCATGACCCAGATGACCTCCAGCAGTGCCCTCGGCTCCACCAGCCTGATCCTGCAGTTCACCCTCGACAAGAACATCGACACCGCCGCCCAGGAAGTCCAGGCGGCGATCAACACCGCCACCGCCCGGCTGCCTCAGGACATGCCGAGCCCGCCGACCTGGCGCAAGGTCAACCCGGCCGACAGCCCGGTGCTGATCCTCACGGTCAGCTCCGAGCACATGCCGGCCAACGAACTCAGCGACTACGCGGAAACTCTGCTGGCCCGGCAACTGAGCCAGATCGACGGGGTCGGCCTGGTCAATATCACCGGCCAGCAGCGCCCGGCGATCCGCGTCCAGGCCCAGCCCGACAGGCTCGCCGCCCTCGGCCTGACCCTCGCCGACCTGCGCCTGGCGATCCAGCAGACCAGCCTCAACCTGGCCAAGGGCGCGTTGTACGGCGAGAGCAGCGTGTCCACCCTGGCGACCAACGACCAGTTGTTCCATCCCGAGCAGTACGCGCAACTGATCGTCTCCTACCGCGACGGTGCGCCGGTGCAGCTCAAGGACGTGGCCAAGGTCATCAGTGGCTCGGAGAACGCCTACGTCCAGGCCTGGTCCGGCGACCAGCAGGGCCTCAACCTGGTGATCTTCCGCCAGCCGGGGGCGAATATCGTCGATACCGTGGACCGGGTGAACGCCGAACTGCCGCGCCTGGAAGAAATGCTCCCGGCCACGGTCAACGTCTCGGTGCTGCAGGACCGCACACAGACCATCCGCGCCTCGCTGCATGAAGTGGAACTGACACTGGCCATCGCCGTGCTGCTGGTGATCGCGGTGATGGCGCTGTTCCTGCGCCAATGGTCGGCGACCCTGATCGTCTCGGCGGTGCTTGGCGTCTCGCTGGTGGCCAGCTTCGCCTTCATGTACGTGATGGGCTTCAGCCTGAACAACCTGACCCTGGTGGCGATCGTCATCGCCGTGGGCTTCGTGGTGGACGACGCGATCGTCGTGGTGGAGAACATCCACCGCCATCTGGAGGCGGGAGACAGCCGTCGCGAGGCGGCGATGAAAGGCGCGCGGGAGATCGGCTTTACCGTGGTCTCGATCAGCTTCTCCCTGGTGGCGGCCTTTATTCCGCTGCTGTTCATGGGCGGCGTGGTCGGCCGGCTGTTCAAGGAATTCGCCCTGACCGCCACCTCGACCATCCTGATCTCGGTGCTGGTGTCCCTGACCCTGGCCCCGACCCTGTGTGCCCTGTTCATGAACGCCCCGGCCCACGACAAGGAGAAGAAGCCCGGCCTCGGCGAGCGCCTGGTCGCCGCCTACGAACGCCTGCTGGACAAGGCCCTGGCCCACCAGCGCCTGATGCTTGGGGTGTTCTTCCTCAGTACCGCGCTGGCGGTGGTCGGTTATGTGCTGATCCCCAAAGGCTTCTTCCCGGTGCAGGACACCGGGTTCGTCCTCGGCACCAGCGAAGCGGCGGCGGATGTGTCGTACCCGGACATGGTCGCCAAGCACCAGACCCTGGCCGAAGTCATCGAAGCCGACCCGGCGGTACGCGCCTTCTCCCATTCGGTGGGGGTCACCGGCAGCAACCAGACCATCGCCAACGGGCGCTTCTGGATTGCC
Organism: Pseudomonas sp. P2S-1; assembly: GCF_057197725.1. Lineage (NCBI taxonomy): Bacteria > Pseudomonadati > Pseudomonadota > Gammaproteobacteria > Pseudomonadales > Pseudomonadaceae > Pseudomonas > Pseudomonas sp. P2S-1. Next base: position 5,567,078 of record NZ_CM170068.1, on the reverse strand, counting down.
CTCAAGGACCGCGGCGACCGCGACGTCTCCGCCAGCGAGTTCATCGACCGCCTGCGGCCGAAGCTGGCGAAGATCCCCGGCGTGGTCCTGTACCTGCGCGCCGGCCAGGACATCAACCTCAGTTCCGGCCCCAGCCGCAGCCAGTACCAATATGTGCTCAAGAGCAACGACGGCCCGGCGCTGAACCTGTGGACCGAACGCCTGACCGAGCGGCTCAAGGCCAACCCGGCGTTCCGCGACCTGTCCAATGACTTGCAACTGGGCGCCAGCGTCACCCGCATCGAGATCGACCGCAAGGCTGCGGCGCGCTTCGGCCTGACCACCAGTGATGTCGACCAGGCGCTCTATGACGCCTTCGGCCAGCGGCAGATCAGCGAGTTCCAGACCGAGACCAACCAGTACAAGGTCATCCTCGAACTGGACGCGCGCCAGCGCGGCCGCGCGGAAAGCCTCAACTACTTCTACCTGCGCTCGCCGCTGACCGGTGAAATGGTCCCGCTGGCCGCCGTGGCGAAGGTCGAGGCACCGAGCACCGGCCCGCTGTCCATCGCCCACGACGGGCTGTTCCCGGCGGCCAACCTGTCCTTCAACCTGGCGCCGGGCGTGGCCCTCGGCGATGCCGTCAGCATCCTCGAACGAACCCAGCGCGAGCTGGGCATGCCGGCCTCCATCAGCGGCACCTTCCAGGGTGCGGCCCAGGCCTTCCAGAGTTCGCTGTCGAGCCAGCCATGGTTGATCCTCGCCGCGCTGGTGGCGGTGTACATCATCCTCGGCGTGCTCTACGAGAGCTTCGTCCACCCGCTGACCATCATCTCCACCCTGCCCCCGGCCGGACTGGGCGCGCTGGCCCTGCTCTGGCTCTGGGGCCAGGACTTCACCATCATGGGCCTGATCGGCGTGGTGCTGCTGATCGGCATCGTCAAGAAGAACGGCATCCTGCTGATCGACTTCGCCCTGGATGCCCAGCGCAACCAAGGCATGAGCCCGGAGGAAGCCATCCACAAGGCCTGCCTGACCCGTTTCCGGCCAATCATCATGACCACCCTCGCCGCCCTGCTCGGCGCCGTACCGCTGATGCTCGGCGCCGGGGCCGGGGCCGAGCTGCGCCAGCCGCTGGGGATTGCCGTGGTCGGCGGGCTGCTGGTCAGCCAGGCCCTGACGCTGTTCACCACGCCGGTCATATACTTGGCCCTTGAGCGCCTGTTCCACCGCCGCCAGCGCCCTGCCCCGGCGCCCCGGCCGCTTGCCCACTGAGAGCCGACCATGCGCGTGCTGATTATCGAAGACGAAGAAAAAACCGCCGACTACCTGCACCGCGGCCTCACCGAGCAGGGCTTTACCGTGGACCTGGCGCGGGACGGCATCGAGGGCCTGCACCTGGCGCTGGAGGGTGATTACTCGGTGATCGTCCTCGACGTGATGCTCCCGGGCCTCGACGGCTATGGCGTGCTCCGCGCCCTGCGCGCACGCAAGCAGACCCCGGTGATCATGCTCACCGCCCGCGAGCGGGTCGAGGACCGCATCCATGGCCTGCGCGAAGGTGCCGACGACTACCTGGGCAAGCCGTTTTCCTTCCTCGAACTGGTCGCTCGCTTGCAGGCCCTGACCCGGCGCAGCGGCGGGCACGAGCCGGTGCAGATCCAGGTCGCCGACCTCTGGGTCGACCTGATCAGCCGCAAGGCCAGCCGCGCCGGGCAGCGCCTGGACCTGACCGCCAAGGAGTTCTCCCTGCTCAGCGTGCTGGCGCGCCGGCAGGGTGAGATCCTCTCGAAGACGGCGATTGCCGAGCTGGTCTGGGATATCAATTTCGACAGCGACGCGAATGTCGTCGAAGTGGCGATCAAGCGCCTGCGGGCCAAGCTCGACGGACCGTTCGAAAGCAAGCTGCTGCACACCATCCGGGGAATGGGCTATGTCCTGGAAAACCGTGCGAACTAACTCCCTGGCCCTGCGCCTGAGCGCCCTGTTCACCGGGGTCGCGGCGCTGGTGTTCCTGCTGATCGGCTGGGCCCTGTACAAACAGGTGGACCGCAGCCTCGACCTGCTGCCCTCGGCGGAACTGGAGGCGCGCTACAGCGTGCTGGAATCCTCACTGACGCGCTTCGGCAACCAGGAGCACTGGGGCAAGGTCACGCGCAAGCTCGACCTGCTCGGCGAGGAAGACCGGCGTATCCGTTTCTGGGTGGTGAGTAGCGACAGCCGTTATGAATACGGCCATCCCGATGCGGCGATCCGGCATATCGCCGAAGGCCCGCCGGGGATGCGTGACGTGCGCCTGGGCGACAGTCCCTATCCGTTCAAGATCATGCTCAGCGAGTTGCCGGCCCTGGAAGAACGCCCGCCGCTGCGCTTTCTGATCGGCATCGACACCGACACCTTCTGGAACACCCAGCGCACTTTGCTCATCGCCTTGATCAGCCTGGCGGTGGTCGGCGTACTGCTGGCCTCGGCGCTGGGCTACTGGGCGGCGCGGATCGGCTTGCGGCCGCTGCGCCAGCTCTCCGACGAAGCCCAGCAACTGGCACCACCGCGGCTCAGCGGGCGGCTACGGGTCTCGGCGCTGCCGCCGGAGCTGGAGCAGTTCGCCCAAGCCTTCAATGCCACGCTGGAGCGGGTCGACCTTTCGTGGTCGCGGCTGGAAGCCTTCAATGCCGATGTCGCACACGAACTGCGCTCGCCGCTGACCAACCTGATCGGCCAGACCCAGGTCGCCCTGACCCGCGGGCGCAGCGCCGAGCATTACTTCGAAGTGCTGCAGTCCAACCTGGAAGAGCTGGAGCGGTTGCGCAGCATCATCAACGACATGCTCTTCCTCGCCAGCGCCGACCAGGGCAGCAAGGCCACGGCGCTGATCAGTACTTCGCTGGCCGAGGAAGTGGCGACCACCCTCGATTACCTCGACTTCATCCTCGAGGACGCCCAGGTGCGGGTCGAGGTCAGCGGGGATGCCCAGGCGCGGATCGAGAAGGCGCACCTGCGCCGGGCGCTGATCAACCTGCTGAACAATGCGGTGCAGCACACCCGGCCGCAGGAAGTGATCCGGGTGAACATCGACCGCGCCGACGGGCAGATCCGCGTTGCCGTGAGCAATCCCGGGCCTGCGATCGGCGACGAGCACCTGGCGCGGTTGTTCGAGCGTTTCTATCGGGTAGATGCGGCGCGCAGCAACAGTGGGGGTGGCAATCACGGGCTGGGGCTGGCCATCGTCAAGGCGATTGCAGTGATGCATGGCGGTAGTGTGTTCGTGCGTAGCCAGGCCGGGGCCAATACCTTCGGGATTCTTCTGCCCGCTTGAGGCCCTATCGCTGGCAAGCCAGCTCCCACAGGTTCAGCGGTGCACGTGATACCTGTGGGAGCTGGCTTGCCAGCGATGAGGCCCTCACTAACACCAAACCCCTCTAATCCGGCCCTTTCAACCTACTATTACTTAAACAGCAACAGTCCATCTCCAAAACCCGTCTTTTTCGTTCGTTTGCTAACGATTATTTTGAACACACCAAACAGATACTTGCTCTGCAAGAAGGTTGTTCAAATGTCCAACAGCATGGGTATTGCCAGCGTTTTCGTCCTGTCCTCCGTCCTGCTTTCGCCCCTGGCGATGGCCGAAGAATCCCAGGCGTTCGTCGCCCAGACCGCCCGCCACCAGGCTGCCATGGCGCAGTCCCGCGAGGCCTTCGCCAAACAGCAGCAGGACGCCAGCAAAGGCTCGGAACAGACCGCATCCAAGGCGAACCCGAATGACGCCAGCGACAGCTGATCGTCAGCACTGCCCTCTCGTTTTTCCCTCGACTTTCGCGCGGGTGACTTTTGTCCCGCTGCGTCTGTCATTGAAAGCCGCTGCCTGTCAGCGGCTTTTTTTTGCCTGGTGAAAAGTACCGGAATACGGCCGGATCCCGATAAGAAAAACACCTGCATCCAGAATAAAAACTGCCGCCAAAACCACCTCAAGGAGTTCATCAAGGTGATCAAGACCCCACGTTTTACCCCGTTATTTCTTGCACTGGCTGCAACGATGCCGTTGCACGCCCAGGCTGAAGACGACAAGCCCGAAGGCTTCATCGAAGGCGCCAGCCTCGATGTGCTGGCGCGCAACTTCTATGTAAACCGCAACCAGTTGCTGCCCGACGTGCGCGACAACCGCGAATGGGGCCAGGGCTTCATCGGCAAGTTCGAGTCGGGTTTCACCCAGGGCACCGTCGGCTTCGGCCTCGACGCCTACGCCATGCTTGGCCTGAAGCTGGACGGCGGTGGCGGCACCGCGGGTTCCAGCATCCTGCCGATCAACAGCCCGAGCAAAGCCGGTTATGACTACGGCAAGGCCCCGGGCGAGTTCTCCAGTGCCGGCGCCTCGATCAAGGTGCGTGCCTTCGACACCGTGCTGCGCGCCGGTGACCTGTTCCTCAGCAACCCGGTGATCGCCGGTGGCGAAAGCCGCATGCTGCCGCAGACCTTCCGCGGCTTCAGCCTGACCAACACCAGCTTCGACGACCTGATGCTCGAAGCCGGCCAGGCCAGCTTCACCAAGCCGTACAACCAGAGCGGCCACCGGCGCATCGACACCTTCTACGGCAGCCTCGCCGACGACCGCGACAGCCGCCACCTGAACTGGGCCGGCGCCGCCTGGACCCCGCTGGAAAGCCTGAGCAGCAACCTGTATGCCTCCGAGCTGAAGGACATCTGGAACCAGTACTACTTCGACCTCGACTACACCTGGCAGCTCAACGACCTGGTCAGCCTCAACCCGGGCCTGCACTACTACCACACCCAGGACACCGGAGACGCCCTGCTCGGGCATATCGACAACAACACCTACAGCCTGCACTTCACGGTGAATGTCGGTTACCACGCGGTCACCGCGGTGTACCAGCGGGTCAACGGCAACACCCCGTTCGACTACATCAACCAGGGCGACAGCGTGTTCCTCGACAACTCGCAGATCTACTCGGACTTCAACGGACCGAACGAGCGTTCGTGGAAGCTCAAGTACGACTATGACTTCGCCGGGGTTGGCGTGCCGGGGCTGACCACGTCGGTTTCGTACTCCAAGGGTGAGCTGGACCTGACCAAGGTCGATCCGACCGGGACCGGGTATGGCCATTGGTACAGTGAAGACGGCAAGAACGCCCAGCACTGGGAGCGCGACGTGGATGTGGCCTACACCGTCCAGGAAAGCACCCTCAAGGACCTCACCGTGCGCCTGCGCTGGGCCGCGCACCGGGGTAGCCAGGGGTATTCGGCGGTGGACAACGATGTCGATGAATACCGGCTAATTGTCGAGTATCCCGTGAATATCTTCTGATTCATCGCCAGGGCTGATGGCCTCATCGCTGGCAAGCCAGCTCCCACAGGCACCGCATAACCCTGTGGGAGCTGGCTTGCCAGCGATGAGGCCATCAGTCCCAACACAAGACCAACAGCCATACATCAGCCCTCACCACTAAATTCTTGTCCTACAATCCCCACCCCACCTAGAATACCCGCCGCCGCACGGGCGCATCGCGCGGCGAACCATGGAAATCCTTTACCCGCACCGTCCCCCGGAACAGTCCAGCCTGTTGCCGGCGCACGGCCTTATCCGTTTTCCGGCCCAACCGACGCCCAGGCATCGCGACCATGAACGCGCACACCCCGCCCCCGCGCTCCGGCCTGTACCGGAAGCATCCGGAGCTGCTCCTGAATCTGGGCAGTTGTCTGGCCGTGGGGGCGATCATCGCCATCGTCACCTTCCTGCTGATGCGCGAGCGGATGAACGTCGAGCAGACCGCGGTGCGCTCGGCCGGCAATATCGTCAAACTGATCGAGACCGACATCATCCGCAATGTCGAGCTTTACGACCTGTCCCTGCAAAGCCTGATCTGGGCCGTGCAACACCCGGAACTGCTGGGCATCCCCGCCCATATGCGCCAGCAGGTGCTGTTCAACCAGGCCTTCAGCAGCCCGATGCGTGGCGACATCCTCTGGCTCGACCGCGACGGCAACGTGGTCGCCGACTCCGCCAGCACCCAACCGCGCTCGGCCAACTTCGCCGACACCGCGATCTTCCAGGAACACAAGCGCAATCCCGCCTTGGGCCTGGTCATCAGCCCGCCGTTCAAGGCCCGGCTCGGCGACCTGGACTGGTGCATCAGCTTCAGCCGGCGCATCGACGACGCCGACGGCAACTTCGCCGGGGTGGCCGGCGGCGCCTTGCGCCTGTCACATTTCAACGACATGTTCAAGCGCCTCGATGTCGGTAGCGACAGCGCCATCAACCTGATGAACGTCGAAGGGCAGTTGCTGGCCCGTCATGCCACGGGCCAAAGCGTGCGTCCCAACGAGCAGATCGGTGACAGCTTCGCCAACCGGCCGAACTTCAAGCGCCTGCTGTCCGAAGGAAGCGGCAGTTTCATCAGTGCTTCCGGGGATGACGGCAAGCTGCGCCTGTACACCTTCGCCCGGGTGCAGGACCTGCCGCTGGTCCTGGTCGTGACCCAGTCGGTGAACGAGGTGTACAGCGCCTGGAAGCGCACCGCGATCCTGGTCAGCACGGCGACGGCGGTGCTCTGCGTGGGCATTCTCTGGCTGACCCTGCTGCTCGGCCGCGAGCTGAAGCGCCGCCGCAGTGCCGAGCGCAGCCTGGAAGAACTGGCCGCCACCGACAGCCTCACCGGCCTGGCCAACCGCCGGCAACTGGACCAGGTATTGCGCCGGGAATGGGCGCGGGCGCAGCGGACCCAGCGGCCGATCGTGGTGTTGATGATCGATGTGGATCATTTCCGCGGCTTCAACGAGCGACATGGGCATCATGGTGGCGACGAGGCGTTGCGGCGGGTGGCCGGGGCGATTGACGACAGCCTGCTGCGGCCGACCGATCTGGCGGCGCGCTATGGCGGCGAAGAATTCGTGGCGGTGCTGCCGGATACCGATCTGGCCGGTGCGCTGATCCTGGCCGAGCGGATTCGCCAGGGTGTCGAGGCGTTGCCGGCTTACGGCGGGGATGAGCGGCCGGTGACGGTCAGTATCGGGATCGGGGTGTATGAGCCAGGTAGCTCGATGGGGCTGGGAGAGTTGATGGCCAAGGCGGATGCGGCGTTGTATCGGGCCAAGGGGAATGGGCGCAATCGTGTAGAAGCCCCGATTTAAGTAGTGACTGGACTGGCCTCATCGCTGGCAAGCCAGCTCCCACACGGTCCCTGTGGGAGCTGGCTTGCCAGCGATGAGGCCATCAGCAACAGCAAAAATGCCCCGCCGAAACGGGGCATTTTTCATCAGGACTGAGCACGAGCGCTGTTGCGCAGCACTTTCACCTGGTCATGGTTGCGCTGCACCCCGTGGTACTGACGCTCCACCAGGCTGTACGCCGCCGACGCCGGGGCAACCTTGGCCAGCTTCTCCAGCGCTTCCTTGTAGGCCTTCAGCGCATGGTCTTCACCACGCTCCGCTTCGTTCAGCACCGCCTCGTCGTCCTTGCCGGTAACCATCGCCTTCAGGTCCACCCAACGGCGATGCAGGTCACCGCTCAGGCTGGTGGAGGTTTCCGGATCACCGCCCAGGCTGCGCACATGCTGCTGCAGCTCGGCCGCCGCACTGGCGCAGTCGCCGGAGCGCTGCAGGAAGTAGGTTTTCAGATCGGCACGCTTCACGTCCTCGGCACAGGTAGCGAAGCCCTTTTCGCCGTCCTTGCTGAATTCGATCAGGTCGTTCAGGACGGAAATCACTTCTTTGTTGGTGTCGGTCATGGCACAGCTCCTTTTGCATGAGGGAAGTTGCAAGGGATATCGCAGGCTTCATGCCAGCTCGACCGAACACATAAAAATCTTAAATATCAATTACTTATAAAAATACAACGAATCTGTATGCTCGCTTTCTGCATGATCTGTCCTTTGGCCTTCATGCAGATTGCCTGTATCGTCCAGCCATTCGTCAGCCTTTCCTGCAAGCCCGTCCTATGAATCCCGAAGCCCTCGTCCTGCTGGTCACCCGTGAAATGCCATTCGGTAAATACCAGGGCCGGCTGATCGCCGACCTGCCCGGCAACTACCTCAACTGGTTCGCCCGCCAGGGCTTCCCCAAGGGTGAACTGGGCAGCCTGCTGGCGCTGATGCACGAGGTCGATCACAACGGCCTGTCGGACCTGCTCGAACCGCTGCGCAAGAAATATCCCCGCCCCTGATAAAGCGAGACGCCCATGATCCCGTTGCCTGCATCCGAGTCCTCCCTCCTGGCCCGCGATGAGGGCTACTGGCGGGATATCGCCGCGAAGTACGACGTCGAGCCCGGGCCGATCAACCTGGAATACGGCTACTTCGGGCGCATGACCCGCAGCGTCAGCCAGGCCTACCAAGGCCATATCGAAGCGATCAACCGCTGCAACTCGCTGCCGGTGCGCCAGCATTTCGAGCAGATCGGCAGCGTGCAGGTCCGCGATGCCGTGGCAGGTCTGCTGCGGGTCCCGCCGCGCAGCGTGGCGATCACCCAGAGCGCGTCCGCCTCGCTGCAGGCGATCATCCGCAACTACAACCGCCTGCAACCGGGCGACGAGTTGCTGGTCAGTGACCTGGAATACGACAGCGTGCAAAACGCCATGGGCTGGCTGTCCCGCCACCGCGGCTTGAAACTGATCAACCTGGCGCTGCCGCACCCGGCGACTTTCGACACTATCATCGAAAGCTACCGTGATGCCTTCGTGCGCAACCCGCGCATCCGCCTGATGGCGCTGACGTACGTGAATCACCATACCGGGCTGGTCATGCCCGTTGAAGGCATCGCCCGGGTGGCCCGTGAGCATGGGGTGGAAGTGATCCTCGATGGCGCCCACGCCCTCGGCCAGATCGATTTCGACCTCGAACAGCTGGGCATCGAACTGGCCGGCTTCAACCTGCAGAAATGGATCGGCGCACCGCTGAGCCTGGGCGTGCTGTATATCGCGCCGGGCAAGATCGACGCGGTGGACGCGGACATGGGCGAGTTGCGTTATCCACAGGACGATATCCGCTCGCGGGCGCCGTACGGCACGCCGAACGTTCCGGCGTGGCTGACCCTGCCGACGGTGATCGAGGAACACCAGGCCATGGGTGGGTCGGCGGTGAAAGGCGCGCGGCTGAACTACCTGCGGGACCTGTGGGCACGGCCGGCGCGGGAAATCGAAGGGATCGAGGTGCTGACCCCGGATGATCCGCGGTTGTATTGCGGGATCACCTCGTTCCGCTTTACCCGACATCAGGATCAGGTGGCGATGGCGCAGCGGTTGTTGCGGGAGTTCGGGTTGTTCACGGTGGCGCGGGAGGGGTCGGCTTGCGGGCCTTGCATCCGGGTTACGCCGGGGTTTGTGACGACGCCGGAGGAGGTTGGGTTGTTGGTGAGGGCTTTGGAGAAACTGGCCTGATTGTGGTGTCTTTCAGGGCCTCATCGCTGGCAAGCCAGCTCCCACAGGGACCGTGTGGGGCTTGCCAGCGATGAGGCCCTCAAGCCTTACCCCTTGACCGGCTGCACCGCCAACTCCACCACCTCACTCTTCTTGATCAGCGCATACACCACCCCGGTCACCAGGCTCCCCGCCACGATCGCCAGCAGATACAACAAGGCATGGTTGATCGCATTGGGAATCAGCATGACGAACAGCCCGCCATGGGGCGCCATCAGCTTGCAGCCGAAGTACATCGACAGGGCCCCGGTCAGCGCGCCGCCGGCGATGCTGGCAGGGATCACCCGCAGCGGGTCCTTGGCAGCGAAGGGAATCGCCCCCTCGGAGATAAAACACAGCCCCAGCACCAGCGCCGCCTTGCCCGCCTCGCGCTCGCTCTGGGCGAACTTGCGCCGGGCGAGGAAGCTGGCGATACCGAGACCGATCGGCGGCACCATCCCCGCCGCCATGGTCGCCGCCATCGGCGCATAGCTCTGCGAGGCCAGCAGCCCTACGGAAAACGCATAGGCCGCCTTGTTCACCGGCCCGCCCAGGTCGACGCACATCATCGCGCCAAGGACGATGCCCAGCAGGATGGCGTTGGTCGTGCCCATGCTGTCGAGGAACTGGGTCAGCCCGGCCAGCAACCCGGCCACCGGCTTGCCCACCACGTAGATCATCACCAGTCCGGTGAACAGGCTGGCGAACAGCGGAATCAGCAGGATCGGCTTCAACGCCTCGAGACTGGTCGGCAGCTTCAGCCAGCGGGCGATGGCCCTGGCGCTGTAGCCGGCGAGAAAGCCGGCGATGATCCCGCCGATGAAACCGGCCCCCAGCGAACTGGCCAGCAGCCCGCCGATCATCCCTGGCGCCAGTCCCGGACGGTCGGCGATGGACCAGGCGATATAGCCCGCCAGCAACGGCACCATCAGCTTGAACGCCGCCTCGCCGCCGATCTGCATCAATGCAGCCGGCAAGGTGCCCGGCTCCTCGAAGGCCTTGATCCCGAAGACGAACGACAGGGCAATCAGCAGACCGCCCGCCACCACCATCGGCAACATGAACGACACGCCGGTCAGCAGGTGCTTGTAGACCCCGGCCTTCTCGCTGCGCGCCTCGGATGTCTGCGCCTCGCCAACCGCTTCTTCGCGAGCCTCGGCGAGGGCTTTGCTCAGGGTCGCCTTCGCCTGCTTGAGCGCAACGCCGGTGCCGCAGCGGTAGATGCGCTTGCCGGCGAAACGCTCGGTCGGCACCTCGATATCCGCTGCCAACAGCACAACGTCGGCCTCGGCAATGGCCGCCGCGCTCAGCGGATTGCGCGCCCCTACCGAGCCCTGGGTCTCCACGCTCAGTTGCAGGCCCATCTGCTGCGCCGCCTGTTGCAGCGCCTCGGCGGCCATGAAGGTGTGGGCGACGCCGGTCGGGCAGGCGGTGACGGCGACGATCTTCGTGCCAGAGACCGCAGTCGCCGTTTCGCTCGCTTGATGCACAACGGCGCGCTTCAGCGCCTCCCGCAGAAAGTTATCCACATCCCCCAGCGCCTGGGCCGGGGTGCTCTGGAACAGGCGCTTGCCGGCAAAACGATTCAGGTCCAGCGCGGTACTGCTGACCACCAGCACCCAGTCGGCATCGGCAATGGCCGTGGGCGACAGGTGCCGCTCGGGCCGGGCCGGATCGTGGACTTCCACGCAGGTGCTCCAGCCAAGGCGCTGGGCGGCGGCATCCAGCAGCCGCGCGCTGACCACGCTGGACACCTGGCCATTGGGGCAGGCGGTGATGATCGCGAGTTTCATTGGTCACCCTCTTGTTCTGCGACGGGGGTCTGAATGCGTACGTCCGCTTCGAAACGCGCCAGTTGCGCGCGGTCGTTGATGCCGAAACCGATCTGGCTGACCGCCTGGGCGGCGATGGCAGTGGCGCGGCGCAGGGTCTGCTGCGGCGCTTCACTGGCCAGCAGCCCGTGGAGCATGCCGGCCAGCAACGAATCACCCGCGCCGACGGTGCTGGCGACCACCACTTCGGGCGGTATGCCTTGCAAGACCCCATCGGCGCTGAACCAGTTGACGCCCTGTTCGCCCTGGGACACCACCACATGGGCGATGCCCTGGTCGAGCAGGTGTTGCGCGGCGTCGCGCTGCTGGACGAAGGTTTCCAGCGGCTGGCCCACGGCCTCGCCCAGTTCCTCGGTATTCGGCTTGATCAACCAGGGCGTGGCGCGCAGGCCGGCATCCAGGGCCGCGCCGCTGCTATCGAAAGCGACCTTCAGGCCCATGCCTTTCAGGCGCAACAGCAGTTGCTCCAGCCATTGCGGGCTGACACCGCGGGGCAGACTGCCGGCCACCACCACCGCGTCATGACCCGGCGCGAGCTGGTCGAGAAGCTGCAACAGCGCCTGCTTCGCCGCCTCGTCCACCTGCGGACCCGGGCCATTGATATCGGTGACCTGCCCGCCCGCCTCGACCAGCTTGATATTGCTGCGGGTCTCGCCGGGCACACGGATAAAGCCGTCGACAAAGCCGCGCTGGCTGATCAGCGCTTCGAACGGTCCCAGATTATCCACACCGAGAAAACCGCTGACACTCAACTGGTGCCCAAGGTCGGCCAGCACCTGGGCCACGTTCAGGCCCTTGCCGGCGGCATGGCTGTGCTGCGCCGAAGCGCGGTTGACCGCGCCGGTACGCAGGGCGTCCAGGCTGACGGTGACGTCCAGCGCCGGGTTGAGGGTCAATGTGAGAATCCTGGCCATCGTTACTTCTCCACCAGTGCCCGCACAGCGGCGGCACTGCCCAGGGTCAGCGCCTCTCGCGCCAGCCTCCGGGCCTGTTCAATACCCAGCGCGCGCACCTGCGCCTTGACTTCGGCAATGCTGCGCGCCGCCACGCTCAATTCATCCACATCCAGGCCGAGCAGCAGCGGTACCGCCTGCGGATCGGCCGCCAGTTCGCCGCACACGCCGACCCACTTGCCATGGGCATGGGCCGCGCGCACGGTCATGTCGATCAGGTTCAGCACCGCCGGGTGCAGGCCATCGGCCTGGGCCGAAAGGCTCGGGTGACCGCGGTCGATGGCCAGGGTGTACTGGGTCAGGTCGTTGGTGCCGACGCTGAAGAAGTCCACTTCCGCCGCCAGCACCGGGGCCAGCAGGGCCGCCGAGGGCACCTCGATCATGATCCCGACCTGCAGGTCGCTGACCGGAATCTCCAGCAGCAACCGGTCGACCATGCGCCGCGCCTCGCGCCATTCCTCGACCTGGCCGACCATGGGGAACATGATCCGCAGCGGGCGGTTGTCGGCGGCGCGCAGCAGGGCACGCAACTGGCTCTCCATGACCTGCGGGCGTTGCAGGGTCAGGCGGATGCCGCGCACGCCGAGGAAGGGGTTTTCTTCCTTGGCGATCGGCCAATAGGGCAAGGGTTTGTCGCCACCGACATCGAGGGTGCGTACCACCAGCGGCCGCCCGGCCAGACCGTCGAGGACGCGGCGGTATTCGGCTTCCTGGGTGGCTTCGTCCGGCAGTTGCGGGTGGGCCATGAAGATCAGTTCGGTGCGCAGCAGGCCAACGCCTTCGGCGCCCTGCTCCACCACCGCCTCGATTCCGGCGCTTTCACCGATATTGGCGAACACCTCGATGGCATGGCCGTCGGTGGTGATCGCCGGTTCGTGCCGGCGGGCATGGGCGGCACGCAGGCGCTGTTCGCGCTGTTCGCGTTCGGCCAGGGCCTTTTCCAGCTGGTCGGTGGCCGGATCGACCACGGCACGGCCACGCTGGCCGTCAAGCAGCAGCGAGGTGCCGGGTTCGATCAGCAACACCGCATCGCCCGCGCCGACCACCGCCGGGATGCCCAGGGCCCGCGCAACGATGGCGCTGTGGGCCGTGGCGCCACCACGGGCGGTCAGGATGCCGGCCACCCGCGCCGGATCGAGGCGGGCGACATCGGAGGGGCCGACTTCGGCCATCACCAGTACATAGGGCTGTTTCGGTTCGGGGGCTTCGCTGATACCGCACAGTTGCATCAGCACGCGACGGCCTACATCGCGCAGGTCGGCGGCACGCTCGGCCAGCAGCGCGTCCTGCAAGGACTCCTGCTGCCGTGCGGCGATATCGATCACCGCCAGCCAGGCGGCCGGAGCACTTTCGCCCTGGCGCAGGCGCAGTTCGACCTCATCGCCAAGACCCGGGTCGGCGAGCATTTCCTGGTGGGTGACGAAGATCTCGCGGATGGCGCCGACATCGCTACGGCGGATCAGCTCGTCGATATCGCTGCGTACCTGAACCAGCGCGGCGTCCAGGCGCTGGCGCTCATGGGCCGGGGATTCGCCGCGCAGGGGATAGTCGAAATGCTGCAACAGCTGGACATGGGCAGGGCCTGCGGCGATACCGGGGGCGGCAGCCACACCCTGGATAGTCGAACCGGAGGCCGGAGCGACCAGGACGCTTTCCATCGGCTCCGCCGGCAGCGGTGCCAACGGTGTCAGTGGCTCGACCTCCTCGCCCAGCCCGCCCTCGACCGCCGCCAGCAAGGCCGGCAGTGCGTCGGCGATGCCCGGCTCGACACTGAATTCCAGCACCTGCCCACGGCGGGCGCCGAGGCCGAGCAGCTTGCTCAGGCTCTTCACCGAGACCGGCGAGCCAACGCCATCGACCAGGCGCACCCGCACTTCGCCGTCGAATGCCTTGGCCAGTTGCGCCAGTACCTTGGCCGGACGCGCGTGCAGGCCGTGGGGGTTGGCCAGGGTGATCCGGGCGCTGGGCCAGTCACCCGGGACTTCGCCGCCGAGCAAGGCGAGCACGGCACGGATATCGCTGGCGCGCAGCAATTCCTGGCCGCGACCTTCGATCAGCAGGGTGCACAGGCGATCCAGCAAGGGCGCTTGTGCCTCGCCATGGGCGGCGAGGCAGAACAGGCCGTTGAGTGGCTGGTCGCGATGACGCAGCGGCTGTTGCGGGGTGACGAAGGCCAGGCCCGGCTGGCGCACGGCCTGGTCGCTGGCGGCCAGCCACAGGCCCTCGCCCAGCGGCAATGGCTCGGCCTGATGCAGATTCGAGGTGAACCCAGCGTCCACGCACTCGGCCCGGCGCAGCAGACGGCCGCCCTGCCAGAGCAGGTCGTCGAAATCGTCGGCGGAAACGCCCAGGCCAATGCTGCGCTCATCCAGCACCAGCTCCCGCGACGCCCCTTGCAGCAGTTGCAAGACAGCCTCGGCGCTGTCGGCCCGGCTCAGGGCGACGGAAAGATCACCTTCGCCAAGGGCACGGGTCAGTTGCTGGAGCAAACGCAGGTGTTCGTCGGAACGGGCAGCGATGGCGATCGCCAGATGAACGATCTGTCCGTCGCCCCAATCCACCCCAGCGGGAAACTGCATCAGGCGCACGCCGGTGGCGAACACCTGATCGCGGGTCTGCGGAGTACCGTGGGGAATGGCAATGCCCTGGCCGAGATAGGTCGAGCCCTGTTGCTCACGAGCCTGCAAGCCGGCGAGATAGCCGTCGGCCACGAGGCCGTCCTCGACCAGTCGGGCTGCCAGCAGGTGCAGGGCGGCGGATTTGTCCACAGCCTCTTGACCCATGGCAATCTGCGCCGTGGTGAATTCCAGCATCGTCCTCTCCTTTTGCAACGCCGGGGCGGCGCCGAGGTATTGTTGTGGGTACACAATCATAGGGCCAGTACGGCTAAGACCCCTTGGCAAGCGTCAGGTGCGGCAGCAAAATCGCTTGCTGAAACGATTAATCTTGAAATGACGAGCACGTTACTCGATAACCTGCGAACAAAGAAGCCCCTTCCTGTCTGACAATTGCGACAATGGTCGCCTGCGCCGCCAGCACAGGATCGGCGACAATGACCGGTCAGGCTTCATCGCCCGCCCCGGCATATAACAAGGAAAATCTGGTGAAACTCAGCGATATCGCCCGTCTGGCCGGGGTCTCCGTGACCACCGCCAGCTACGTCATCAACGGCAAGGCCGAACAGCAACGCATCAGCAATGCGACTGTCGAGCGTGTCCGCGCGGTGGTCGAGGCCCATGGCTTCACGCCCAACCCGCAGGCTGCCGGCCTGCGCAGCCGGCACACCAAGACCCTCGGCTTTATCCTTCCGGATCTGGAAAACCCCAGCTACGCGCGTATCGCCAAGCAGCTGGAGCAGGGTGCGCGGGCGCGGGGCTACCAACTGCTGATCGCCAGCAGCGACGACCAGCCGGACAGCGAACGCCAGTTGCAGCAACTGTTCCGCGCCCGTCGCTGCGATGCGCTGTTCGTCGCCAGTTGCCTGCCGCCGAGCGATGACAGCTACCGCGAGTTGCAGGCCAAGGGCCTGCCGATCATCGCCCTCGACCGCAGCATGGACCCCAAGGTGTTCTGCTCGGTGGTCAGCGACGACCAGCCGGCCAGCCTCGAGCTGACCCGCAGCCTGCTGGAGCTGAAGCCGGCGAATATCGCCCTGATCGGTGCCCGTGCCGAACTGAGCGTCAGCCAGGCCCGCGCCAGCGGGTTCGACCAGGCGTTGCATGCCTTCAATGGCAAGGTCAGCCAGTACCAGGGCGAGTCGTTCAGCCGCGAGTGCGGGCGCGAGCTGATGAGCCAGTTGCTGGCCGAGCAGGGCCGTCTGCCGGACGCCTTGGTGACCACCTCCTACGTCCTGCTGCAAGGCGTGTTCGACGTGCTCTCGACCCGCCCGGCCGATTCCCGCGCCCTGCATTTGGGCACCTTCGGCGATACCCAGTTGCTCGACTTCCTGCCCCTGCCGGTCAATGCCATGGCCCAGCAGCACGGCCTGATCGCCGAAACCGCACTGGAACTGGCCCTCGCCGCCGTGGAACAAAAGCAGTACCAGCCGGGCATCCATGCCGTGGCGCGGACCTTCAAGCAGCGGATCTTCAAGGGCTGACATGCGCCTGATCGACACCCACACCCACCTCGACTTCCCCGACTTCGACGCCGACCGCCGCGAACTACTGGCGGCGGCCCGGGCCGGCGGGGTGGAGAAGATGGTGGTGCTGGGGGTGTACGAGGCCAACTGGCAACGGGTGTGGGACCTGGTCAAGGCCGAGCCGTCGCTGTATGCGGCATTCGGGCTGCACCCGGTGTACCTGGATGAGCATCGGCCGGAGCATCTGCTTGCCCTGGGTGACTGGCTTACCCGATTACGCGGCGATCCGCAGCTGTGCGCCGTGGGCGAGTTCGGGCTGGATTACTACCTGGAAGCGCTGGACCGCGAGCGGCAGCAGGCGCTGTTCGAGGCGCAACTGCAACTGGCGGTGGATTTCGATTTGCCGGCCTTGCTGCATGTGCGGCGCAGCCATGCGGCGGTGATCGCCACGCTCAAGCGCTTCAAGCTCAAGCGCGGCGGGATCATCCATGCCTTTGCCGGGAGTTATGAAGAGGCGCGGGAGTACATCCGGCTGGGGTTCTGCCTTGGGCTGGGCGGCGCGGCGACCTGGCCGCAGGCGCTGCGGCTGCACAAGGTGCTGCCAAGGTTGCCGCTGGAGTCGGTGGTGCTGGAGACCGATGCGCCGGACATGGCCCCGGCGATGTATCCGGGGGTGAGGAACAGCCCGGTGCACCTGCCGGAGATTGCCGGGGCGCTGGCCGGGATCATGGGGGCCGAGGTTGGGGTGTTGGCTGAGGCCAGTACCCGCAATGCCTGCAGGATTTTTGGCTGGCCTTGATGGCCTCATCGCTGGCAAGCCAGCTCCCACAGGGACCGGGCGCGCCGCTGGACCTGTGGGAGCTGGCTTGCCAGCGATGAGGCCATCAAATTTCACACAAGACTCAGACCCTGAATGCCCCGATCAGCTGCTTCAACTCCATCACCTGGGCACTCAGCTGCCGGCTGGCATCCTCGGTCTGGTGCGCACCCTGGGTGGTGTGTTCCGCCGCGCGGTTGATCTGCACGATGTTCTGGTCGATGTCATGGGCCACCGCCGTCTGCTGCTCCACCGCCGCGGCAATCTGCTGGTTCTGGTCGACGATGCTGCCAATCGCCCCGAGGATGTTCTCCAGCGCCTGCTGCACCTGCTGCGACTGGTTCACCGTGCCCGAAGCCATCTGGTGACTGCTGTCCATCGCCCGCACCGCAGCGCCGACGCCGTTCTGCAGGCGCGAGATCATCTCGTCGATCTCCCCGGTGGACTGCTGGGTGCGCTTGGCCAGGGTACGCACCTCATCCGCCACCACCGCGAAACCACGCCCCTGCTCCCCCGCCCGCGCCGCTTCGATAGCCGCGTTGAGCGCCAGCAGGTTGGTCTGCTCGGCGATGCTCTTGATCACTTCCAGCACCCGGCTGATGGCCTGGCTGTCGCTGACCAACTGGTTGATCACCGACACCGACTGGTCGATCTCCCGGGCCAGCCCGGCAATGCTGCCCTGCTGCGACTCCACCAGGCCGCGACCGGTCACGGTTTCCTGGTTGACGCTGTGGGCACTGCTCACCGCCGCCGCCGCGCTGCGCGCCACTTCCTGGGCCGTGGCAGACATCTGGTTCATCGCCGTGGCCACCTGCTCGATCTGCCCGCGCTGGCCGCTGACCGCCTGGTTGCTGCGTGACGACACCTGATGCACCTGCTCGGCCTGGCGCTCCACCTCGCTGACGGTGTGCCCGACCTTTTCGATCAGGTCGTGGATGCGCCTCACCGTGCCGTTGAACATCTGCCCCAGTTCGCCCAGTTCATCGCGGCTCTGCACCTCGTAGCTGACGGTCATGTCCCCCGCCGCCACCTTGTCCATCACCGCGCCAAGGCTGTTCAGCGTATTGCGGGTCGAGGCGTAGAAGCCGCTGTAGAGGTAGACCACCAGCAGGAACACGCTGGCCAGGGCCACCACCAGCAGGATCATATGGCTGCGGTAATCCCCGAGCCGACCCTGCAATTGCTGGTCGAGGAAGCCGACGGTGGCGTCGTTCAGCTCATAGGTGCGGGCCATCAGGTCGCTGGTGCGCTGGTAGAACTCGGCCCAGGGTGCATCGAGGGTTTCCGCCACCACCACCTGGCTTTCGAACAGCTCCGAGGCCTGTTTCAGTGACGCCTGACTGGCGGCGGCGGCCGTGCCGAGACGGGCTTCGGCCTGGCGATCGGCGGACAGCGCCTCCTGGATTTTCATGGCGTAGTCGGCGGAGAGCTTCTCCAACTGCATCAGCAGGTCTTCGAAACGGGTGCTGGCGGTGGAGTTGATAAAGCCCTGGGCCAGGGAATAGGAACCCATGGCGCGGCCTTCGCCGAGGGTCTGGGTAACTTGCGGGGTGACGGTGACCAGCAGCTCGGTGAGCTGGCGCATGGCGCCGTCGACGTCCTGGCTCAGCCCGGACTGGCTGGCGACCAGCCGGGGCAGGTTCTGCGCCGGGGTCTGCAACTTGTCGAACAGCGCGACCTGGGCCGGCAGGGAGGATTCGTCGAGGGCGCTGCGCAGGGCATCGAGCAGCTCGTCGCGCTTGTCGGCGAAGGCCTTGGCCAGGGCTTCGTCGCTGTGCACCGGCTGCAGCGCACTGAGCTTGCCTTGCGCCTGCTGGCCGAGGCTGGCGATGCGCGCCTCGATATCCTCGGCCTTGCCGGACTGGCCGACCACGGCGTTGATCTGCACCAGGTTGCCGAGGGTCTCCAGGTCGCCGCGCACGGCCAGGGTGCCGCGCAGCAGGTCGAGGCTCTGCAGCTCGTCGCGGGTGGCATTGAACTTGGCGTAGGAATCACGCACCAGATAGAAGTTGGTCACCAGCATGGGCAGGAAGAACAGCACGCTGATCAGACTGAACTTCATGCCGAAGCTCAGGCGGTTCATCAGGGCAATAGCCGGACGCAACAGGCTCTTCACTGGTCGTCTCCTTCGATTTCTTATTGTTCTCGGCGCAATGGCAGTTAGCCATTGGCGGCGCTCCTGCACTTGTATAGCGCATATCGAAGGGAGGCTTTGTAACTTAAGGTAAATGACTAGTGAGTCATCTAGTGGCCTCTCGGGCCTCATCGCTGGCAAGCCAGCTCCCACAGGGTCCGAGTCGCTACAGAACCCTGTGGGAGCTGGCTTGCCAGCGATAGGGCCCGAAAATTCGCCAAGCAATATCAGCCAAGCACGGTCCACAGGGCAAAGAACGCATACCAGAGCACCGCCGACCTCAGCAGCAGCTCCCAGAGCTTGTCCAGCCCCGCCAGCCCTTCCTCGCCCGCAGGCGCGGTGGCCGGCAACTCCGCCGCTGCGTGCCCGGCAATACTGATCAGCCGCGACGCGGCGATGTGCCAGTTGAGCAGCTCATGCAGCATCACCCGGCTCACCGCCACGAAGTTGCCCACCAGGGCGAAACTCGCCGCCAGCACCCGCACCGGTGCCCAGTCGAAGGCATGGCGCAGTTGTCGGGCGCGCTCCTGCACCGCCGGAGTCGCCGCATGATCGGCCGTCAAGGCCAGCAGGCGATAGGCCAACGCCGCCGCCGGCCCCAGCAGCACGTACCAGAAGATCACCGCGAAGAAACTCTGGCAGGCATCCCACAGCAGATGCCCCTGGACCTTGTGCAGCAGGCTCTGCTCGTCATCGGCGATCACCTTCAGGTCGCGCTCGGCCACATGCACGGCGGCCTGCTCGTCACCGCGGCGCCAGGCATCGCGGAACGGCCCGAGCGACGCCTTCACATCCCCGCGCCCCAGGCTGTAGACCAGCACCAGCAAGTGCACCGGCAAGGCCAGCAGCCCGTAGGCCACCGGGTCCAGCACATGCAGGAGCAACGCCACCAGCGCCACCGGGCACAGCACCACGATCGCCAGCACCCACCAGGGCCGGACCCTGCCGTTACGCTCCAGGCGCGCCAGCTCGGCGAGGAAGAAACCATCACGTTGCAGGCGCGCACGCAGGGCCGAGAACTTCTCGATCCACAGCACCAGCAACAACACCAGGAAAGTCATCGATCAGTTCTCCTTGTCCTGCAGATTCGCCCGGTAACGCGCCCAGTCGAACGCCGGGCCCGGATCGGTCTTGCGGCCGGGCGCAATGTCGCTGTGGCCGCAGATCCGCTGGCCATCCAGGGCCGGCCAGGCCGCGCGCAGTTGCCGGGTCAGGCCATCCAGTGCCTGGTATTGGGCGTCGCTGTAGGGCTGGTCATCCGTGCCCTCCAGTTCGATGCCGATGGAAAAGTCGTTGCAGCCCTCACGCTCGCCAAAGCGCGACACCCCGGCATGCCAGGCGCGGTCGAGGCAGGAGACGAACTGGGTGATGCCGCCATCGCGCTCGATCAAAAAGTGCGCCGAGACGCGCAGGTCCTTGATGGTCTCGAAGAAAGGATGCTCCGCCGGGTCGAGGCGGTTCTGGAAGAATGCCTGAACCTTGCCGGTGGCGAATTGCGCAGGAGGCAGGCTGATGTTGTGGATCACCAGCAGGGCGATGGCCTCGCCATCAGGGCGCGCATTGAAGTTGGGAGAGGGGCAATGGGTGACGCCAGCGAACCAGCCTGTGGTGCGATCCAGCTGCATAAGAAGTCCGTAAACACGAGGGCAACCGCCGCAGTATGCCCCGAGCCGCCCCGCTCTGTATCGTTAAAAAGTGTGAGGGGTCAGTGACGCTTGCCCTGCAACTGGCCGACCACCGACTCAAGGGCGCGGTCGAACAGCAGGCTGTCGTCGAGCAGGCTCACTTCACCCCGTTGCAACGCCGCCGCCAGGCCCATCTCGGTCCATTCGCGGACCTTCATGCCGCTGCGATTGACGAAGACATAGCGGTCGCTGTCATCGAACAGGGCGATCAGCTTGCAGCGCAGGGTCTCGTCATCCTCGTGCAGCTCGATCCAGGCCCCCGGTTGCAGGCGGCGCACGTCGAGCAGTTCGGGATCGTCCTCGGACACCAGTCGCTCGCCATCCTGCAACGGCCAGTCTTCCGGCCCCTGGAGGATGATTTCATCGCGCACCAGCACCCTTTCGATGCCCGGCATCGCCTCGTTCCGCCCGCCCGGCGGGTCGAAGGCGCCAAGGTGCAGCAACTCCAGGGAGGCAAAGAATTCGCTGGTGGCGAACGGGTCGAAAACCGCGCCGCCCAAGCCGTCGCGCAGGGCCTTGAGCAGGCCCGGCACCCGCGCCAGGAGCAACTGGCGATCTTCCGGTTGTTCCAGGGGCCCGACACTCCACAGCAGCTCGTCCATGGTCAACAGCGCATCGCGCCACTGCGCCGAGTCCTCGCCGTGCTTGAGCCAGGCCAGCAACAGAACCTGGCTCCAGGCATCCTCCAGCACCCGTACCACGATGCGCGGCAACTGCTTGCCCTGCAGGCGGCAGTTGAGCTCGTGCTGCACCCGTGCGCGACCAAGCTCGGTGCGGGCGCGGCCTTCCTCGGCATCGCGGGTGCGTTGTTCGAGCAACTCGGTACGGCGACGTTCGTCGTTGTTGAACGCAAGAAAGTCCGCGAGCAGCTCGTTGAAGATCACCGGGTCGTCGCTGAAATCGTCGAGCAGGCGCTGCACCAGGCGGTCGACGTGCTGGTAGAGGCTGTCGCGCTGGTGGTCGTCGCGCTTGTCCCAGCCCATGGCCGCCGCCGCCACTTCATTGAGCAGGCGCCGGGCCGGGTGGGTGGCGCGGCTGAAGAAGCGTTTGTCGAGCAGGGCCACCTTGAGCATCGGGATCTGCAGGCGACCGATCAGCACACGCAGGGAATGCGGCAGGTTGCGGTCGTCGAGGATGAAATCGAAGAGCATGGCGATCAGGTTGATCACGTCCTCGTCGCCCGCATCGATACGCCGGCCATTGCCACTCTGCACGCTGAGACGGGTCAGCAGTTGTTCGAGGTGGTGACGCAGGTCGAAGTCTTCGTGTTCCAGTTCGACGGGGACGTACTGTTGCAGGTGGGTCAGCAGGCGCATGAGGTCGCGGCTGCTGATCGGGCGGATCGGCCCGCCAGCCATGCGCGGGGCCAGGCGGCCGCGTACCGGGCGCAACAGCGATTGCAGGGAAGAGAACACCGCCTGGGTGTTGGCGTCGATTTCCTCGGCGTCGAGGCTATCGTCCGCTTCGTTGGCAGGGGCGCGGTTTTCCAGGACGGTGCGGTCCTGCGCCCGGCGCCGCGGCGGGGCCTTGAGTTCGGGGAGCACGCCGCTGTCGACCAGCGATTGGTTGGCCTCGCTGTACAGTTGGTCGGCTTCGCGCAGCACGTAGCGTTCGAACAGCTTGAGCAGCACCAGCTTGACCTTGATGCCCACGCCGAGGCTGCGGCCAGCGCACAGGAAGTACTCGCAGAGCAGGGTCGGGCCCAGGGGGTTGTTGCGGTCGTCGAGGTTCTGCCGCAACAGGCTGTTGAGGCGCTGGGTGAGTTGACCGAGGGCGAAGCCATCACGGCTCAGTACCCGGGCGACCATGCCGTCCACCGCCACGGTGCGTTCCAGTTCGTCGCTGGCGACCAGGCTCAGGTTGTCATGGGGCAACGTTCGGACCGGCAGGGCGGTCAGCGGGTCGCCGTGGCCGAGCTCCATGAAGGCGGCGTAGAAACAGTCGAGGAAGCCGCGCTCGATACTCTTGCGCTTGTGCCGCAGGTCGCGCATGGCTTCGAACAGCAGGTTGCGTTCCTTGGCCCCGGCGGCCTTGTCGGCCATTTCGAACAGGGTGTCGTCGGCACTGTCGAACAACACCTGCAGCCACAGGCGCAATTGCAATGCCGCTTTGTCCCGCACCTGCAGGAGGGCGACCGGCAGACGAGCAGCAGACGCCGGCGCCGCCTGGCTGGCGACGCTGCGAAAGGGCAGCACCTTCCCGTCTTTTTGCATCCCGGTCTCCTTGCAGGGGGCTATTTCGAAATCGTCAAAAGCATGACGTCAAATAGTGGTCGCGCATTATCTTGAAATTATTTCCCGATTGCCAGAGGGGTCATGCGCACAGCTCCAGCACGGGGTAGACCGTGATTCCGGGTAAAACGCTCAACTTTCCCGACCAAAGGCTCGTCGTAGACGCATCGCCCACCGGCTGCTGCGCGCACGCCCCGGCCTGCCCTATAATCCCGGCCACTTTGCTTGTGGAGCTCGTCATGCCGAACCTACGCCTCGCCGATCTGACCGCCGAAATCGAAGCCAACGTGCGCCGTGCGTTGCTGGAAGATGTCGGCAGCGGCGATATCACCGCCCAGCTGATCCCAGCCGAACGCCTGGCCAAGGCCACCATCATTACCCGCGAGGATTGCGTGATCGCCGGGACGGCCTGGGTCGACGCAGTGTTCCGTCAGCTCGATCCGCGGGTGGCGGTGCACTGGCAGGTGCAGGACGGCCAGCGTGCCGTGGCCAACCAGGCGCTGTTCCATCTGGAAGGCCCGGCCCGTTCGCTGCTGACCGGCGAGCGCAGTGCGCTGAACTTCCTGCAGTTGCTGTCCGGCGTGGCGACTCATGCCCAGGCCCTGGCCGACAAGGTGGCCGACACCCAGGTGCGCTTGCTCGACACGCGCAAGACCCTGCCCGGCCTGCGTCTGGCGCAGAAGTACGCGGTCACCTGTGGCGGTTGCCATAACCACCGCATCGGGCTGTTCGATGCCTTCCTGATCAAGGAAAACCATATCGCCGCCTGCGGCGGGATTGCCGAGGCCATCGCGGCCGCACGGCGCATCGCCCCGGGCAAGCCGGTGGAAGTCGAGGTGGAGAGCCTGGAAGAGCTGCAACAGGCCCTGAACGGCGGCGCCGACATCATCATGCTCGACGAACTGAGCCTGGATGAAATGCGCGAAGCGGTGCGCATCACCGCCGGCCGCGCCAAGCTGGAAGCCAGCGGCGGGATCAACGACAGCACCCTGCGGGTGATTGCCGAGACCGGGGTGGACTACATCTCGATCGGGGCGATGACCAAGGATGTGAAGGCCGTGGACCTGTCGATGCGCCTGAGCATCTGACACTCTCTCCAGACCGCCACAAGTCCCTGTGGGAGCTGGCTTGCCAGCGATAGGGCCCGACCTGACAACATCATTGCTCAGGCTGGCCTCATCGCTGGCAAGCCAGCTCCCACAGGGTTTTCTGCACGCCTGTTCCATGTCGCAATCGGAAAGCCCCAAGCCGCAATCGGGTCAATTTGCCCGCCCCGCCTCGCGGTAAGGTAGCTCCGCCGGACCGCCTGAGCCGGCCTATAACGACACGCGTAGAGGCACGTCCCTTGAGCGTCGCTGCTTTGTCTCTGCCCCGTTAACTCCCTTCCAACAAGAGCAGAGTATGTCGAGCCCGAATGCCTCCCACGGTGGACAACTGTCCGCCGGTTTCAAGCCGCGCCACGTCACCATGCTGTCCATCGCCGGGATCATCGGCGCCGGACTCTTCGTCGGTTCCGGCCACGCCATCGCCGCCGCCGGCCCCGCCGTGATCCTTGCCTACCTGGCTGCCGGCACCCTGGTGGTGCTGGTCATGCGCATGCTCGGCGAAATGGCCGTGGCCAATCCCGACACCGGCTCCTTCTCCACCTACGCCGAGAAAGCCATCGGCGGCTGGGCCGGCTTTACCATCGGCTGGCTGTACTGGTGGTTCTGGGTGCTGGTGGTGCCGATCGAGGCACTGGCCGCCGGCTATATCCTCAACCAGTGGTTCCCCGGCATCGACAGCTGGATCTACGCCCTGGCCTCGGTGGTGCTGCTGAGCATCACCAACCTGTTCGGCGTGGCCAAGTACGGCGAGTTCGAGTTCTGGTTCGCCCTGCTCAAGGTCACCGCCATCGTCCTGTTCATCGGCTTCGGCGCCGCCGCCCTGACCGGCTGGGTGCCCAACCACGAAGGTGCCGGGCTGTTCAACGTGATGAAGGAGCACGGCGGCTTCGCCCCCAACGGCATGACTGCCGTGGTCGGCGCCTTCATCACCATCATGTTCAGCTTCATCGGCACTGAGTCGGTGACCATCGCCGCCGCCGAATCCGGCGAGCCGTCGCGCAACATCGCCAAGGCCACCCGCTCGGTGATCTGGCGCATCGGGGTGTTCTACCTGCTGTCGATCATGGTGGTGATTTCCGTGGTGCCCTGGAGCGATCCGCAACTTGCTACCGTCGGTTCCTACCAGCGCGCCCTGGAACTGCTCGACGTGCCACACGCCAAGCTGATCGTCGACCTGGTGGTGCTGGTGGCGGTGACCAGTTGCATGAACTCGTCGATCTATATCGCCTCGCGCATGCTCTACTCCCTGGCCCGACGTAACGACGCCCCGTCCGCAGCGGCAAGAACTTCAAGCAACGGCGTACCGCGCACGGCGGTGCTGGTCACGGCGGCGGTCGGCGCCTTCATCGCCGCGCTGAACCACTTCGCCCCGGCCAGCCTGTTCGACTTCCTGCTGTCCAGCTCCGGTGCCATTGCCCTGCTGGTGTACCTGGCGATCGCCATCTCGCAACTGCGCATGCGCCGCCTGCATGGCGATGCGCTGGTCCTGAAGATGTGGCTGTTCCCCTGGCTGACCTACGGCGTGATCCTGTTCATCTCGGCGGCGCTGGCAGTGCTGGTGGTGACCCCGGAGCATCGCGCAGAGGCGACCAGCACCCTGGCACTCGCTATGGCGGTGGCGCTGATAGGCATCGTGGTCTGCCGCAAGCGCGGCAAGGAGACGGCAGCGGGGCTTGAGCGGGTGTACTGAAAACTCGCGGAAATGAAAAAGCCGCGAAGGGCCTTGAGGCCCTTCGCGGCTTTTTTGCGTCAGATCAGAACGAGGCGTTCTGCAGGCCGTCGAGGTAGCGCTCGACGTCCAGTGCGGCCATGCAGCCGGCACCGGCCGAGGTAATCGCCTGGCGGTAGACGTGGTCAGCCACGTCGCCAGCGGCGAACACGCCTTCGATGTTGGTGGCGGTGGCGTTGCCTTCACGGCCGCCGGCCACAACCATGTAGCCGTCCTTCAGCTCCAGCTGGCCTTCGAACAGCGAGGTGTTCGGGGTGTGGCCAATGGCGATGAACACGCCGTCGACCTTGATCTCGTCGAAGCTGCCGTCGTTGTTCTTCAGGCGTGCACCGGTGACACCCATGTTGTCGCCCAGAACTTCGTCCAGGGTGGCGTTGAGTTTCAGCTCGATCTTGCCTTCGGCAACCCGGGCGTGGAGCTTGTCGATCAGGATCTTCTCGGCGCGGAAGGTTTCGCGACGGTGGATCAGGGTCACCTTGCTGGCGATGTTGGCCAGGTACAGGGCTTCCTCGACAGCGGTGTTGCCACCACCGACCACGGCGACCGGCTTGTTGCGATAGAAGAAACCGTCGCAGGTAGCGCAGGCGGAAACGCCCTTGCCCATGAAGGTTTCTTCTGACGGCAGGCCCAGGTAGCGGGCGCTGGCACCGGTGGCGATGATCAGTGCGTCGCAGGTGTAGGTGCCATTGTCGCCCTTGAGGGTGAACGGCTTCTGCTGCAGGGCCACTTCATTGATGTGGTCGAAGACGATTTCGGTTTCGAAACGCTCGGCGTGCTCCTGCATGCGCTGCATCAGCGCCGGGCCGGTCAGGCCATGGGGGTCGCCCGGCCAGTTGTCGACTTCGGTGGTGGTGGTCAGCTGGCCGCCCGCCTGCATGCCGGTGATCAGCAGCGGCTTGAGGTTGGCACGGGCCGCATAGACGGCAGCGCTGTAACCGGCAGGGCCGGAGCCCAGGATGATGACGCGGGAATGACGTACTTCGGACATGACACGCTCCTGTCGGGCTGGCGCTGAATGATTGCCAGCCCCGAAGAATAAAAAAGAACCTGCCGAGCCTTGGGGAAGACCTATCGCGACAGGTTCTGAAAACCGTTGCGGCGCAGGCCTTACAGGCTCTTGGCGTTTTCCGCCAGGTAATCGGCGACGCCCTGGGCGTCAGCCTTCATGCCTTTCTGGCCCGGACGCCAGCCGGCGGGGCAGACTTCGCCATGTTGCTCGGTAAATTGCAAGGCTTCGACCAGACGGATCATCTCGTCCACTTCGCGACCGAGCGGCAGGTTGTTCACCACCTGGTGCTGCACCACGCCTTGCTGGTCGATCAGGAACGACGCACGCAGGGCCACGCCATCATCGTGCTCAACGCCGTAGGCGCGGGTGATCTCGTGCTTGACGTCGGCGACCATGGTGAATTCCACCGCGCCGATACCGCCCTTCTCCACCGGCGTGCTGCGCCAGGCGTGGTGGGTGAACTGCGAGTCGATGGAGACGCCGACCACTTCCACACCCAGCTCGCGGAAGCGCGACATGCGGTTGTTGTGGGCGATGATTTCCGACGGGCAGACAAAGGTGAAGTCCAGCGGCCAGAAGAACAGCACGACGTATTTGCCGCGCAGGGACGAGAGCTTGAAGCTGTCGACGATCGAACCGTCGCCCAGTACCGCTGCAGCGTCGAAATCAGGGGCTTGCTTGTTGACCAGAATGCTCATGGGAACTCCTTGAGAACCGTGGATTCGAAGGCGTTGAAAAAGAATGTGCGCACTGTAGCGAGGGCCCGAAGATTAAGGAAATATCCTTAAACAATCCACCTTATAGACTGGCTCTATACAGGCTCTGAAGGTCCCGGCCTTTGCCTATGACCTATCCTCCAGAGGATTTGTTACACCCCGTTTCGCCGCCCCTGCGCGGCTTTCGTCGCGCCGACAAACTCGGTAAGGTCGGCGCGTTTTCCCTTCCGGAGCCTTCTATGCAAGCCCCTGTTCTGTCCGGCCCGCAATATCTGCGCGAGGGCCTGAAGCTGGTCCTCAGCCCCGGTCTGCGGCTCTTCGTGCTGCTGCCGCTGGCCATCAACCTGTTGCTGTTCGTTGGCCTGATCTACCTGGCCGGGCATCAGTTCGCCCTGTGGGTCGATGCCCTGATGCCGACCCTGCCGAGCTGGCTGAGCTTCCTCACCTATGTACTCTGGCCGCTGTTCGTGGTGCTGGTGGTGTTGATGGTGTTCTTCACCTTCACCCTGCTGGCCAACATCATCGCCGCGCCGTTCAACGGCTTCCTCGCGGAAAAGGTCGAGGTGGTGGTACGTGGCAAGGACGACTTCCCGGCCTTCAGTTGGGGCGAACTGGTGGCCATGGTGCCGCGCACGTTCGGCCGCGAGATGCGCAAGCTCGGCTACTTCCTGCCACGGGCCCTGGGCCTGTTCATCCTCTCGTTCATTCCCGTGGTGAACATCATCGCCGCACCGCTGTGGCTGCTGTTCGGGGTCTGGATGATGGCGATCCAGTACATCGACTACCCGGCGGACAACAACAAGATGAGCTGGCAGGACATGCTCGCCTGGCTGCGCGCCAAGCGCTGGCAGAGCCTGAGCTTTGGCGGGATCACCTATGTAGCGCTGCTGGTGCCGTTCGTGAATATCCTGATGATGCCGGCGGCGGTGGCGGGGGCGACCCTGTTCTGGGTGCGCGAACGCGACGGACGCTGACTACCAGCGCAACAGGCGCGGCCCCAGGGCCGCGCCGATCAAGGTGGGCAGCAGCATGCCGAGCAAGTACCAGATCCCCCAGAACGGAATGCCCATCTCCGGGCAATGCAGGCAATAGGCGAGTGTTGCCGTGCTGCCCGCCAGCAGGCCGCCTGCCGCGCCAGCCTGGCGCAAACGGGTTGGTGCCAGGCCGCGCAACGCCCAGAACACCGCGATGAAGGTCGGCACCGACAACAGCCCGATATTCAATGCACAGGTGCGCCAGGTACTGCCGAAGATCAGTGCGGCCCGGGCCTGCGGCGCAGCATCGGCAAGACTCAACGCGGCCCCGAGCCAGACCAGCAGCACCGGCAAGGCCAGCAGTACCCAGATCGCTCCGCCCTTCACTCCCGGTCGCGACAACCGCTGATTCAGCCAGATTGCCAGCAGCGCCAGACTGCCCGGCAAGGCCACCTTGCCCCAGAACAGCGGTGTCGGCGCGACCTGCGCAAGGTCGCTGCGCACGCCATACAGACTTGCCACCAGCAACAGCGCGAGAAGCGTTCCGCCCAGCAGGGCAAGCCCCATGCGGCGCAGCACGGCATGGCGCTGCACCGGGCCCTCGCCGCTGGCCAGCAGGTTGATCAGTTCATCGGTCTTCATCGTTACGCTTCCCTCGAATCATGCCCGCCAGCGCCTTCAGCCCGCGGTGAATGCCGACCTTGACGGCCGAGCCGGACAGCCCGGTCAGGCGCGCCGTCTCTTCCACCGACAGGCCCTCGACCTTGACGTGGAGGATCGGCAAACGCTGACGCTCGGGCAACTGCTCCAGCAGCTTGTTGAGGTCACGACGGGCATCGCTCGCCGCTTCATCGCCTTCGCCGAACAGTGCGTCCTCTTCGCCCAGCGGATCATGCAAGGCATCCCGACGGGCAAAGCCGCGGAAATGATCGGCCAGCTTGTAGCGGGCAATGGCCTGCACCCAGGCAGTCAGCGGCTGCTCCGCCTGATAGGTATGGCGGGCATTGTGCACCGCCAGCAACACCTCCTGCAGCAGGTCCTCGACCTCCTCCGGACGCTGCCCGAGTCGTCGGCGCAGGAAACCACGCAGGTGAATGGCCAGCGCCGCGAGGAACTCGCGGTAGGCCAGCGCATCGCCGGCCATCCCCTGCAGCAGCAGGGTCCGCAACTGCGTCTCGCGCTCGCTCAGCACCTCATATGAACCAGTTCGTTGCATTGGCCTGCCAGGTTACACCCATGGGGATATTTATTTTCCAGTCGCCGGGAAACACGGCTCGGGGTGGAACATTAGGAGAGCGCAGAAGGAATCTCAAAAAAATTTTCAACCCGCTGTAACCGTTGCCGATTCCCCGGCGAATTACTCCAGGAGCCGGCGGTAAATCACCGCGGCCATCCAACCCTGTGGAGACTGCACCATGAACAACCTCACCCTCGCCACCGCTGCCCTCGCCCTCGCTGCCCTGGCCGGTACCGTGCATGCCGACGACACAAAGGCCCAGGCCCCGGCCATGGAGAAATGCTACGGCGTGGCCATGGCCGGCAAGAACGATTGCAAGGCCGGTGCCGGCACCACCTGCGCCGGTACGGCGAAGATGGACTATCAGGGCAACGCCTGGAAGAACGTCCCCGCCGGCACCTGCACCTCGATCAAGACGCCCAACGGCATGGGCTCGCTGACCCCGCTGAAGTCCTGACCCGGAGCGCCGGCCATGAACCCGTGCAAGCACATCGGCGCAGGCCTCGGCCTCAAGGCGGAGCATTACGCCGAAGCCCTGGCCTGCACGGCCCCGGGCCTGTGGTTCGAGGTCAATCCGGAAAACTACATGGTCGGCGGTCCGCGTCGTGCCTGGCTGCAGCGGATCGGCGAACGTCATCCGCTGTCGCTGCACGGGGTCTCGCTGTCCCTGGCAGCGGATGCAGCCCCGGATGAAGCACATCTGGGCCGTCTTCGCGACCTGGTGGACCTGCTCGATCCGCTGCTGGTTTCCGAGCACCTGGCCTGGTCGGCCTGGCGCGGCACCTATCATCCGGACCTGCTGCCCTTTCCACGCACCAGCGAGGCGCTGGGGCGTATCGCCGACAACGTCCAGCGCACCCAGGAGGCGCTGGGCCGGCGTATCGCTGTGGAAAACCCCAGCCATTACCTGCGTCTGGACGGGCACGACTGGGACGAGGTCGACTTCCTCGGCGAACTCGCCCGGCGTACCGGCTGTGCCCTGCTGCTGGACGTCAACAACGTCCATGTCAGCGCCCACAATCTCGGCTACAGCGCCAGCGCCTGGCTGGAGCGAGTGCCTGCGGCGCTGGTCGCCGAAATCCATCTGGCCGGTTTCAGCGACGACGATACCGGCAACCTGCTGATCGACTCCCATGCCGCGGCCGTTGCCGAGCCGGTCTGGGCGCTGTACCGACAACTGATCCAGCGCATCGGCCCGCGTCCGACCCTGATCGAGCGCGACGACGCCATTCCCGCCTTCGGCGAACTGCTGGGCGAACGCGAGACGGCCCAGCGCCT
This sequence comes from Pseudomonas sp. P2S-1, assembly GCF_057197725.1. NCBI lineage: Bacteria > Pseudomonadati > Pseudomonadota > Gammaproteobacteria > Pseudomonadales > Pseudomonadaceae > Pseudomonas > Pseudomonas sp. P2S-1. The sequence continues at coordinate 5,535,914 of NZ_CM170068.1, read as the reverse complement.
TCTCGATCAAGCGGAGGAATGCTCATGAAACTCGGAGAATTCCAGGACGCCTTCGTCGCAGCGCTTTACCAGCGCCCGGCCCCTGCGTTGCTCGACCTGACCGCCCAGCCGGCATTCGCGGTGTACCGCAACACGGTGCTGAAGGGCTATGTCGATGCGCTGTGCGCCAACTTCCCCAGTGTCGAACGCCTGGTCGGCAGCGACTGGATGCACGCGGCAGCCAGCGCCTATGCATTGGCTTCGCCACCCGAGGATGCACGACTGGTGTTGTACGGGGCGAACTTCCCGGCCTGGCTCGCCGCCCTGCCCAACCTTGTCGAACTGCCCTGGCTGGCCGACGTGGCCCGCCTCGATCACGACTGGCTGAGCGCCTTCTGCGCACCTGACGACCCGGCACTCGACCTCGCTGCACTCACCGGCATCACCGCCAGCGACCTGGCCAACCTGAACCTGATGCCACGCCGTTCGGTGCGCTGGCGCTGGTGTAAAACCCACCCGGTCTACAGCCTCTGGCACTACAACCGCGAGGGGCTGGACTGGCACGACCAGGTGCCGTGGCAGGGCGAGGGCGCGCTGCTGGTCGGTGACCCGGACGGCGTCGCCCATCAGGCACTGGAGCCAGCAGGGTGCGCATTCCTCGACGCCTGCGCCGCCGGCGACACCCTCGATCACGCCTCGTCCCGGGCCCTGGCGATCCGGCCCGACCTCGATTTCACCGACCTGCTCGGACGCCTGCTGCGCGCCCGGGCGTTCCGCCCTCTGACGCTCGATTGAAGGAGTCCGTCATGGATATCAGTCAAACCACCCCGCACTGTTCGCGCTCGCTCTACAACCGTATGGCCGACGCGGCGCAACGGCTGCTCGACGACTCCGTCCTGAGCCTGGTCGCGCGCCTGGCCATCGCCGGGGTGTTCTTCCTGTCCGGGCGCACCAAGGTCGAGGGCCTGCTGACCCTGACCCCGGGCACCTTCGAACTGTTTCGCAGCGAGTACATGCTGCCGCTGGTCCCGCCGCACCTGGCCGCCTACCTGGCGACCTACGCCGAGCATCTGTTTCCGCTGTTGCTGGTCCTGGGGTTGTTCACCCGTGGCGCGGCGCTGGCCTTGCTGGGCATGACCCTGTTGATCGAGATCTTCGTCTATCCGGATGCCTGGCCGACGCATCTGACCTGGGCGGGATTGCTGTTGCTGCTGATCGCGCGGGGCGGTGGAGGCTGGTCGCTGGACCGGTTGTGGCGGGTTCGCTGAGGAGTTAGTTTCGGCGCAATCTTGTAGGAGCGTGGCTTGCCCGCGATGGACCGCGCAGCGGTCCCCAAAATGATGGCGACAACCCGATTTTGGGACCGCTGCGCGGTCCATCGCGGGCAAGCCACGCTCCTACAACCGGTACAGTTATCTCAACTGATTGGAGAACTGCCCCACCGCATTCACCACCTTCTGCGCGCCATCCTGGATTTCGGTAATCACCGTCCCGGTCTGCCCCGCCAGCTCCAACCCCTGCTCGGCCTGGCGCTTGCTGCTGTCGATGATGTCCACCGCGGCCTTGGCCAGTTGCTCGTTCTGCTGCACCACCCGGGCGATTTCCTCGGTGGCGGTGCTGGTGCGCGAAGCCAGTTGGCGGACTTCGTCGGCGACCACGGCGAAACCACGGCCCTGCTCGCCGGCACGGGCCGCTTCAATGGCGGCGTTGAGCGCCAGCAGGTTGGTCTGCCCGGCGATGTCGCTGATGGTCTTGATGATCGAGCCGATCACCTGGGACTGCTTGTCCAGCGCCTGGATGCCATTGGCGGCGTCCTGCATGTAGGACTCCAGGCCACGCATCACATCGACGGTCTGGGTCACCACCTCGGTGGCACGACGTGCGCTGGTGTCAGTGGCCAGGGAGTTGGTGTAGGCGATGTCGGCCGCCTGGGCGACGGCGTTTTCCTGGTTCACCTGCTCGGTGATCACGGTGGCGAACTTGACGACCTTGTAGAGCACGTCATGGGCATCGATGATCGGGTTGTACGAAGCCTCCAGCCAGACAGTGCGACCATGGGCATCGACGCGCTTGAAACGCTCGGCGATGAATTCGCCCCGGCGCAGCTTGTCCCAGAACGCCTGGTACTCGGCAGAGTTGTACTCTTCCGGCTCGCAGAACATGCGGTGGTGTTTGCCGCGTACCTGTTCAAGGCTGTAGCCCATGGTGCGCAGGAAACGGTCGTTGGCCGACAGCACTTCGCCGTTGAGGTTGAACTCGATCACCGCCGTGGAACGCATCAGCGCCTTGATCAGGCTCTCGTGCTCGCGGGAGGCCTCGATGGTCCGGGTCAGGTCGCTGGAGTGCATGGTGAAGTACTTGATGCGCCCGTTACCGTCCTTGACCGGTTGCAGGATCGAGCGCAGCCAGGCTTCTTCACCGTTGCCACGCAGCAGGCGGAAGGCGCCGTTGAGGTGTTCGCCACGGGCGATGGCCTGCTTCATGCGCTGGTAGAAATCCAGCGGCTTGACGTGGGCCGGAACGATCTCCTCGATAGACCGGCCGACCAGTTGCGAACTGCTCCAGCCCATCTCCTTCTCGAAATTGATGTTCGCCGACTCGATGCGCCCGCTCGGGTCCAGTTGCAGGACCAGCATCTCGCTGTCCAGGCTGTCCTTGACCTGTTCCAGGCTCAGCAGTCTTTCACGCAGTTCTTCGTTTTCTTTCTTCAGTTTGCTGTTGAACATCACCGCTCTCCTGGAGCGCTATCGTCATCGGGGAATGCCCACTGCATCGGCTGGCGGGGTGTCATTCTTGAGCAATAAAAGCGGAATATTTGATCGCGAAAAATGCCGGATATCGGGCGTCATGCAGTTGTCACCCGAGCGTCATCCAGGCGCCATTTGCCCGCCGGAGACTGGGCACCATGACGACACTCCCGCTGCACATCACCCTTATCAGTGAAACCTTCCCACCGGAAATCAACGGCGTGGCCAACACCCTTGGCCGCCTCAGCGACGGCCTGCGCCAGCGCGGCCACCGAGTGGAACTGGTGCGGCCGCGCCAGAACGACGATCCGCCCGGGCAGACCAACGCCGACCAGTTGCTCTGTCGCGGTTGGCCGCTGCCGGGCTATCCGGGGTTGCAGTGGGGCCAGGTGTCGATGCACAAGCTGTTGCGGCGCTGGCGCCGGGATCGCCCGGACGTGCTCTACATCGCCACCGAAGGCCCGCTGGGCCTGAGCGCCCTGCGCGCCGCCCGGCGCCTGGGGATCACCGTGGTCAGCGGCTTCCACACCAATTTCCAGCAGTACTCCAACCAGTACGGCCTCGGCCTGCTGGCCCGGGCACTGACCAACTACCTGCGCTGGTTCCACCACCGTACCCACAGCACCCTGGTGCCGAGCCCTAGCCAGCGCCTGTCCCTGGAACGGCGCGGTTTCGAGCGTCTGGCCCTGCTTTCCCGAGGTGTCGACAGTTGCCTGTTCAACCCGGCACGTCGCAATCCGGCGCTGCGCGAACAGTGGGGGTTGGGCCCTGACGATATCGCCTTGCTCTATGTCGGACGGCTGGCAGCGGAAAAGAACCTGGGCATGCTCGGGCGCACCCTGGAGGAGTTGCAACGCAAATATCCGAAGCAGCGCATGCGCCTGGTGATCGTTGGCGACGGCCCGCAGTGGGCGGCCTTGCAGGCGCAACTGCCGGACGCCATCTTCTGCGGTCCGCAGCGTGGTGAACAACTGGCCAGGCACTATGCCAGCGGTGACATCTTCCTGTTTCCGAGCCTGACCGAAACCTTCGGCAACGTGGTATTGGAAGCGCTGTCTTCAGGACTGGGCGTCGTCGCTTACGACGAGGCCGCAGCAGCCCAGCATATCCGCCATGGTCATAACGGCGCGCTGGCGATGCCGGGCGATGCCGCAGCCTTCATCGATGCCGCCTGCTGGCTGCTGGAAGACGGCGAGACCCTGCGCCGGGTTCGCCTCAATGCCCGCCAGCACGCCAGCCGCCAGGGCTGGCCGGCGATCGTCGAGCAGTTCGAGGAACACCTGCGCAGCGCCTGCGAGCCACTGCGGCCCGAGCCCGCCGTCAAGAGCGGGCCCGGGCTGCTGGTCAAACCAGGCTCGTCAGCGCCTCACGGCTGAACGGCAGGATCTCGCCCTCGCGGCCGTCGCGTACCTTGGCCGCCCACTGCGGATCCACCAGCAGCGCACGCCCTACCGCCACCAGGTCGAACTCCTCGGCGTCGAGGCGTTGCAGCAGGTTTTCCAGGCTGGCCGGTTGCGCCACCTTGTCGGTATCGACCATGAACTGCAGGAACTCGCCATCCAGGCCGACGCTGCCGACGGTGATGGTCGGTTTGCCGGTGAGCTGGCGGGTCCAGCCGGCCAGGTTCAGGGACGAGCCTTCGAACTCCGGCTCCCAGAAGCGTCGGGTCGAGCAGTGGAAGATATCCACACCGGCATCGGCCAGCGGCTTGAGGAAATCGCCCAGGGCTTCTGGCGTGGTGACCAGGCGCGCGCTGTAGTCCTGCTGTTTCCACTGGGAGAAGCGGAAGATGATCGGGAAGTCCGGGCCGACGGCGGCGCGGACCGCCTGGATCAGCTCGATGGCGAAACGCGAGCGGCCGGCCAGGTCACCGCCGTACTCGTCATCGCGACGGTTGCTGGCCTCCCAGAAGAACTGGTCGATCAGGTAGCCGTGGGCGCCGTGGATCTCCACGCCGTCCATGCCGATGGCCTGGGCGTCCTTGGCGGCCTGGGTGAAGGCGGCGATGACGGCCTGGATATCCTCGCGGGTCATGCCATGGACCACCACCTGGTCGTCCTTGAGTTTCTCACTCGGGCCGTAGCCCGGGACGCTGGCGTCCGGCTCGGTGCCGAGGCGACGGACCATGCCCACGTGCCACAGTTGCGGCACGATGCGCCCGCCCTCGGCGTGGACGGCGTCGACCACCTTTTTCCAGCCGGCCAGGGCATCTTCACCGTGGAAGCGCGGGACGTTGGGGTAGCCATTGGCGGCCTTGTGGTCGACGGTGGTGCCCTCGGTGATGATCAGGCCGACACCGGCGGCAGCGCGGCGACGGTAGTAGTCGACCACCTTGGCATGAGGCACGCCGCCGGGGCAGAAGGTGCGGGTCATCGGGGCCATGACCACGCGGGTCGGCAGTTCCAGGGCGCCCAGTTGGAAAGGCGTGAACAGTGCGGTGGCGGACATGTGGCGCTCCTCGGGATGAAAGGCGCCTGAGCATAGGATGGGTGAGGTGGGGGGACGAGTACTATTGATCCGGGTGATTGGGGAGCAAAGATTTTGTGTTGTTCTTCCGGGCCTCATCGCTGGCAAGCCAGCTCCCACAGGTTTCGCGGTGCACGCGGTCACTGTGGGAGCTGGCTTGCCAGCGATGAGGCCAGAAAGGTCACCAGAGAAATCAGGCCAATGCCTTCTCGATCGCCTGCACCACCGCCGGATCATCCGGCGCGGTCCGCGGCGAAAACCGGGCCAGCACCCGCCCGTCCTTGCCCACCAGGAACTTCTCGAAGTTCCAGGTGATATCCCCGGGAAACTCCGCGCCCTCGCCCGCCAGCAGGCGATACAGCGGATGCCGGTGCGCACCGTTGACCTCCAGCTTGCCCCCCAGCGGGAAGCTCACCCCATAGTTGAGGCTGCAGAACTGAGCGATCTCTTCCTCGCTGCCCGGCTCCTGCCCGGCAAACTGGTTGCACGGCAGGCCCAGCACGCTGAAGCCCTTGGCCTTGTATTGCTGATGGAGATTTTCCAGCGCCGCGTACTGCGGCGTCAGGCCACATTTGGAGGCGACATTGACCACCAGCACCACCTGGCCCTTGAACGGTGCCAGCGACAGGTCCTGGCCGTTCAGCGCTTGCAGTTTCAGGTCGTGAAATGCACTCATGACGTACTCCCCTCTACGACGGATCCCGGTCATCCCGGCGGCCGACCACGAACGCGGTCCACTAAAAAGGCGCCTGGCCTGCCGCATGCGCCCTTGCGGGACTGCACGACGGAAGGACAAGGCGCCTTCGCGACTCTCTGAGCTTAGCGCAGAAAATCAGTGGTGATGGCCACCTTCGCCATGGACGTGGCCATGGGCGATTTCTTCTTCGCTGGCGTCACGCACGTTGACCACTTTCACCTTGAAGTTCAGGCGCTGGCCAGCCAGTGGGTGGTTGCCGTCGACGGTGACGTCGTCGCCGTCCAGGTCACGAATGGTGACGATCTGCATCTGGCCGTCCGGCGCCGAAGCGTGGAACTGCATGCCGACTTCCAGTTGGTCGACACCTTCGAACATGCTGCGGTTCAGGGTGCTGACCAGCTCGGCCAGGTATTCGCCGTAGGCGTCTTCCGGCTCGATGGTGACGTCCAGCTCTTCGCCGACGCCCTTGCCTTCCAGGGCTTTTTCCAGGCCCGGGATGATGTTGGCGGCGCCGTGCAGATACACCAGCGGCGCGCCGCCGGCGGAGCTGTCGATGACCTCACCGGCGTCGTTGGTCAGGGTATAGTCGATGGAGACAGCCTTGTTGGCGGCGATCAGCATGGGGCGAGACCTTTTGCATAAGAAGTATGAAGGGCCAAGTGTAACCAACGCATCGGCCGAAAGCGAACGCAACCCGGACAAACGGGTCAGCCGGATCGAGGGTTTCCATCAGGACGAAGACGGCCATTGGGTGGTCGATCTGTCCTGCGGCCACACCCAGCATCTGCGCCACCAGCCGCCCTGGCAGTCGCGGCCCTGGGTGCTCGACGCCGACGAGCGCCAGCGCCGCATCGGCCAGGCTTTTGCCTGCGGCTGGTGCGCGAAAGGGGCCGATAGCGATACCCTTGGCAATTGACGCTTTTTGCACTCGCTCAATTCGAGAAGTCCGCATGCAAACTTTTTTCATCGCGCCGACCGACTTCGGCGTCGGCCTGACGTCCATCAGCCTCGGCCTGGTCCGCACCCTGGAACGGGCCGGCCTGAAGGTCGGCTTCTTCAAGCCGATCGCCCAGCCGCACCCCGGTGACACCGGCCCGGAGCGCTCCACCGAACTGGTCTCGCGCACCCACGGCCTGAAACCGCCCACGCCCCTGAGCCTGGCCCATGTCGAGCGCATGCTCGGCGAAGGCCAACTGGACGAGCTGCTGGAAGAAATCATCACCCTCTACCAGCAGGCCTGCGTCGACAAGGACGTGCTGGTGGTCGAGGGCATGGTCCCGACCCGCCACGCCAGCTACGCGGCACGGGTCAACCAGCACCTGGCCAAGAGCCTCGACGCCGAGGTGATCCTGGTCTCCGCGCCGGAAAACGACGTGCTTGCCGAACTCTCTGGCCGCGTCGAACTGCAGGCTCAGCTGTTCGGCGGCCCGCGCGATCCAAAGGTGCTCGGCGTGATCCTCAACAAGGTGCGCAGCGACGAGGGCATGGCCGAGTTCGCCAGCCGCCTGCGCGAGCACTCGCCCCTGCTGCGCAGCGGCGACTTCCGCCTGCTCGGCTGCATCCCGTTCCAGGCCGGGCTCAACGACCCGCGCACTCGTGACGTCGCCGACCTGCTCGGCGCCCAGGTGCTCAACGCCGGTGACTACGAAACCCGGCGCATGAACAAGATCATTCTCTGCGCCCGCACCGTGGCCAATACCGTGCCGCTGCTCAAGCCCGGCACCCTGGTGGTGACCCCGGGCGACCGCGACGACATCATCCTCGCCGTCAGCCTCGCCGCGATCAACGGCGTGCCCCTGGCCGGCCTGCTGCTGACCAGCGACAGCAAGCCCGACCCGCGCATCCTCGAGTTGTGCCAGGGCGCCCTGCTCGCCGGCCTGCCGATCCTCTCGGTGAGCACCGGCTCCTACGACACCGCCAACCAGCTCAACCAGCTCAACAAGGAAATCCCGGTGGACGACCGCGAGCGGGCGGAGATCATCACCGACTTCGTCGCCAGCCACCTGGATGCCGACTGGCTCAACCAGCGCTGCGGCACGCCACGGGAAATGCGCCTGTCGCCGGCGGTGTTCCGCTACCGCCTGATCCAGCAGGCCCAGGCGGCGAACAAGCGCATCGTCCTGCCCGAAGGCGCCGAACCCATGACCGTGCAGGCCGCCGCCATCTGCCAGGCCCGCGGCATCGCCCGCTGCGTGCTGCTGGCCAAGCCGGAGGACGTCCAGGCCGTGGCCCGGGCCCAGGGCATCAGCCTGCCGGAAGGCCTGGAGATCCTCGACCCGGACCTGATCCGCGAGCGCTACGTCGAGCCTATGGTCAGCCTGCGCAAGAGCAAGAGCCTGAACGCGCCGATGGCCGAGCAGCAACTGGAAGACCCGGTGGTGATCGGCACCATGATGCTGGCCCTGGACGAAGTCGACGGCCTGGTCTCCGGCCTGGTCCACTCCACCGCCAACACCATTCGTCCGGCCCTGCAGTTGATCAAGACCGCGCCGGGCTGCAGCCTGGTGTCCTCGGTGTTCTTCATGCTCTTCCCCGAGCAGGTGCTGGTGTACGGTGATTGCGTGATGAACCCGCACCCGAGCGCCGCCGAGCTGGCGGAAATCGCCCTGCAGAGCGCCGACTCCGCCGAGTCCTTCGGCATTACCCCGCGTGTCGCGATGATCAGCTACTCCAGCGGCGACTCGGCCACGGGCGAGGAAGTGGAAAAGGTCCGCGAGGCGACCCTGCTCGCCCAGGAAACCCAGCGCGCCCTGCAGATCGACGGCCCGTTGCAATACGACACCGCCGCCAACAGCGACATCGCCCGGCAACTGGCGCCCAACAGCCCGGTGGCCGGGCGTGCCACGGTGTTCGTGTTCCCTGACCTGAACACCGGCAACACCACGCACAAGGCGGTGCAGCGCAGCGCCGACTGCGTCAGCCTCGGGCCGATGCTGCAAGGCCTGCGCAAACCGGTGAACGACCTGCCGCGCGGGGCCCAGGTGGACGACATCGTCTACACCATCGCCCTCACCGCGATCCAGGCCAGCCACGCGGCGGAGTTCTGAATCATGGCCGACAAGCTGCGCGGCACCCTCGCCGCCCTGCTGCTGGGGCTCAACACCCTGGCCTGCTGCACGCCGCTGTTCATCGTCAGCCTGGTCAAGCTGTGCCTGCCGTTCGCGGCGGCGCAGCGGGTCACTGACGAACTCATGCGGCATATCCACGAAGCCTGGATCAGCAACAACAAGGGCTGGATGAAACTGCTCGGGCGTACCCGCTGGCAGGTCGAGGGGCTGGAGGGCTTCGACTACCAGCACAGCTACCTGATCACCAGCAATCACCAGAGCTGGGTGGATATCCTCGTCCTGCAATACGTTCTGAACCGGCGCATCCGCCCGCTGAAGTTCTTCCTCAAGCAGGTGCTGATCTGGGTGCCGGTGATCGGCCTGGCCTGGTGGGCGCTGGGCTTTCCGTTCATGAAGCGCTACAGCAAGGCGTACCTGGACAAGCACCCGGAGAAACGTGGCAAGGACCTGGAAACCACGCGCAGGACCTGCGCGAAATTCCGTGGCAAGCCAACGGCGATCTTCAACTTCGCCGAGGGCACGCGCTTCACCCGGGCCAAGCATGACCAGCAGCGGTCACCCTTCCGTCATTTGCTCAAGCCGAAGGCCGGCGGGATCGCCTTTGTGCTGGACGCCATGGGTGAACAGCTGGAGTCGATCATCGACGTCACCATCCACTATCCGGACGGCGCGCCCGGCTTTTGGGACCTGCTCTGCGGACGGGTGCGGCGGATCGTCGTGCAGTTCGAGGAACTGGCGATTCCGGAGGAGTTTCTCGGCAAGAGTTATGACCAGGACGAGGAATACCGGGTGGCGTTCCAGCAGTGGATCAACCGGTTGTGGGAGAGGAAGGATCAGCGGTTGGAGCAGTTGAATCGTTGAAACCTTGAGGGCCTCATCGCCGGCAACGCCGGCTCCCACAGGTATCGCGTCGGCATTGCCGGCGATGAGGCCAGCAAAGATTACTGCTGGTAGTTCTGCCCTGGAATCGGCTTCAGGTTCACTTCTACCCGGCGGTTCTGCGCCCGCCCGTTGGCATCGGCGTTGCTCGCGATCGGCTGGTCAGGGCCCATGCCGCGCACGCTCACGCGGGTCCCGTCCACGCCTTGCGAGGTCAGGTAGGTGCTCACTGCCTGCGCCCGGCGCTGCGACAGGTCCATGTTGTGCTGGCGGCTGCCGGTGCTGTCGGTGAAGCCCACCACCTCGATGGTGTTCTGGCTGAACTGCTTGAACGAGTTCGCCAGGTTGTTCAGCGGCGAGTAGAAGCTTGGGGCGATGTTCGCCGAGTCGGTGGCGAAGGTGATGTTGCCCGGCATGATCAGCTTGATCTGATCGCCTTCACGCTGCACTTCCACCCCGGTGTTGGCCATGCTCGCGCGCAACTCGGCTTCCTGCTTGTCGGCGTAGTAGCCGTAGCCCGCGGCCGCGGCACCCACGGCCGCCGCGCCGATCAGCGCGCCCTTGCCACGGTTGTTGTGATCGATGGCGGCACCGGCGATGGCACCGGCCAGCGCGCCCAGGCCGCCGTACTTGGCGGTCTTGCTCATCCCTGAGGAGCCCTGCGCCTGACCCTGGTTGTCATAGGGGTTCTGGCTGGCACAGCCAGTCATCAGGGCAGCGGCGGTAGCGACGATAATCAAGCGACGCATGGTGAACATGGACAAGCTCCTGCGAAATTCGTGTAGGTGGCAAACTGACTTGAGTTCGCCACCAGCCTTGGAGTGCGGCGGCGAGGAAAAATTCCCTTGGCTCATGCCCGAACGAAGGGGTTCTCACGCATTTCCTCGCCCAAACGGGTGTCAGGGCCATGCCCGGCCACCACGGTCGCCTCTTCATCGAGGCGATACAGCCGCTGTTTGATGGAACGAACGATAGTCGCCTGATCGCCACCCCACAAATCGGTACGGCCCACGCCACGGCGGAACAGGGTGTCGCCGGCGATCAGCAGCTTGGCGTCGGCGAACCAGAAGCTCATCGAGCCCGGGGTGTGTCCGGGGGTGTGCAGCGCGACGCCGCAACCGCAGGCCAGCTCCTCGTCATCCGCCAGCCAGCGGTCCGGCGAAGGCACCGGCACATAGGGCACGCCGAACATGCGGCACTGCATCTCCAGGTTGTCCCAAAGGAACTGGTCGTCTTTGTGCAGGTGCAGGGTCGCGCCGGTCTTTTCCTTCAACTGGCCGGAGGCGAGGAAGTGATCGAGGTGGGCGTGGGTGTGGATGATGCTGACCACCTTCAGACCATGGGCGTCGAGCTTCTGCATGATCAGGTCGGGGTTGCCGCCCGGGTCGACGACGATGGCTTTCTTGGTGATGGGGTCGCCGATGATGGTGCAGTTGCACTGTAGCGGGCCGACGGGGAAGGTTTCGCGGATAAGTGCGGTTGGGGCGGGATTCATGGTTCATTCCTTCAACAGGCAGGCCGCGATTTTAATGTTTATTCAAAAATTGAAAATCAACCCTCGACGGGCCGCTGCTACTATGCAGCCATTCGTCCTATCCCCTGAGTCCCTTCCTGATTCACTCAGGATATTCACGAAATAGTACTCAGCCAGAAGACCATCCATGAATCTGACCACGCTTAGCCTGAAAAACTATCGACGTTTTCCTGAACTCGAGATCGACTTCCATCCGACGCTGACGGTCATTGCAGCCCGCAACGGCCAAGGCAAGACTTCGGTGCTGGAAGCGATCGTGGCCGCATTGGGACCTTTTGTCGGAGCCTTCGATCACGGCATAGCAAAGCATATCGAACGCAGGGATGCCCGCTACGCGAAGGTCGGGGACGGCTACGAAAACGAACCGCAATTTCCCGTGGTTATCGATGCCGAGATGGAGGAGCCGGATGTCGCCTGGCAACGCGCGTTGAATGGCCCGAAGAACCGCACGACCACCCGGGAAGCTGAGCCCCTTGCACAGCAGGGCAAGGCGCTGCAAAGCCTGCTAAGAACGTCTTCCGAGGTCACACTTCCAGTGATCTGCTATTACAGCTCCCGTCGCTTGTGGGTCAGTCACAACGACAGCAATAGCAAGGCAGTGCTGACCGAAAGCCGCACGGTGGGTTACGAAGACTGCCTGTCGGTGTTTTCCAACTTTGCCCAACTGCAAAAGTGGATGGAACAGGCGACCTATGCCGTCTTGCAACAACAGCAACAGAGTGGCTACGAGAACTCGACGCTCGCTGCACGCCTGCAAGGCATAAGCAATGCCGTCAACGAAGTCATGAACGATGAAGGCTGGAGCAACTTTCACTACAGCCTGACGTTCAAGAAAATGTCGATGTCCCATCCGGATCATGGTGCCTTGCCACTTGATCTGCTCAGCGATGGCGTGCGGGCGATGATCACGCTTGTCGCAGATCTGGCGTTGCGCTGCGTACGCCTGAATGGCCACCTGCTGGACCGTGCTCCCCTCGAAACCACCGGGGTCGTCCTGATCGATGAAGTCGACCTGCATTTGCATCCAGCCTGGCAACAGCGCGTTATCACCAGCCTGCGCAACGCATTCCCCCGAGTGCAATTCATCGTCAGCACCCATAGCCCCCAGGTGCTATCGACTGTCCGCAGTGAAAACATCCGAGTGGTCTTCCAGGACCACGATGGACAATGGCATGCCACAAGCCCACTGCAAGAGGTCAAGGGTATCGAAAGTGCCGTGGCGCTCAACGAGATCATGGGGGTCAACCCGGTGCCGCCAGTGGATGAAGCAACCTGGCTGGCGGACTACACCGCCATGATCGAGGACGGCACCTGGCAAGACCATGATGGCCATGCCTTGCGAGACCGACTGATCGCGTTCTACGGGCCGCAGCACCAGGTCATTCTCGATGCCGACCGGCTCATCCGTTTTCAGGAGTTCAAGTTACGGAAGACCGCTAGCCGCAAGGATTGATTGAATATGCTTTCGCTGAATCGGACTGCCATCCACGCGCCCAACTGCCTTGCCGAGTACGACTACCGGATTCATACCTGGGAAACCTTCGGCCGCGAATGCAAACGACAACTTCGCCAGGCATTGGTACGCCTGCAGAACAACCCCGCCCTGGATGCCGATGTGCCGCATGAATACGGCGTGCGCTGCGCCTATTGCGAAACAGCCATCCAACACGAAGGACACATCGAGCATTTTCGAAGAAAAAACAAAACCCGCGGCTTTCCCGAGCTGACTTTCGAGTGGAGCAACCTGTTTCTTGCCTGCGGCTCGAACGATCATTGCGGACATTTCAAGGACCGGAAACAGGCCGAGCCTTACAACCCTGACGATCTGATCAAGCCTGACACGCATTCGGTGGATGACTACCTCTACTTTCACTCAACGGGCGAGGTCAGAATCCGAACGGGATTGAATGCGCAAAATGCTCACATGGCGACCGAAACCATCCGGGTTTTCGGTCTGGACAACAGCGCTCTTTGCGGGGCACGAGCCAATGCCCTGAGAGCCTACAGAAAACTCACGGACGAAGACCTCGAAGAAATCGCATCCTGGGATGAAGCAGACCGCAACGACTATTTTCAAGAGGAAATCGAAACCACCCGCTGGGATCCCTATGCCTCCACGATCAGGCATTTCCTGCAAGCACGTTGAGAGCTATAGCAACGGTGCTCCGGAGAGCCGCCCTCAAATCCACGGCAACAAGCTACTCACCGCCAACGGCAACGCCACCCCCGCCAGCAACGTCTGCCCGGCAATGATCCCCGCCATCAGCGGCGCATCACCACCCAGTTGCCGCGCCATGATGTACGACGACGAAGCCGTCGGCAGCGCCTGGAACAGCAGCGCCGCGATCGCCGCCTCGCCACTCAGCCCGAACAGATGACAGGCCGCCAGGGTCACCATCGGCATCACCACAAACTTCGCCACCGACGACATGCCCACCGGCCGCACCCAACTGCGCGCCGCCTTCAGGTCCAGCGCCGCGCCCACGCACAGCAGGCCCAGCGGCAATGACGCCTGCCCCAGCGCCTTCAGCAGTGGCTCGATCACCGGCGGCAGACCCAACCCGGTGGCATGCAGGAAGATCCCGCCGGCGCAGGCCATCAACAACGGATTGAAGGCCATCTGCCGGGCCACGCCTTTCCAGGTCATGCGCCCCGCCGCGCCATAACGGGCGAACACCAGCACGCAGAGGATATTCACCGTCGGCACGATGGCCGCGTTGGCCACCGCCGCCAGGGCGATGCCCTGGGTGCCGAACAGGCCCGCCGCCGCCGACACACCCACGTAGTTGTTGAACCGCACCCCACCCTGGAACACCGAGGTGAACGCCGCATCACTCACCGCGAAACAGCGCCGCGACAGCACCAGCAACATCGCCACCAGCACCGTGGATGACACCAGCGCCAGGGCCATGCCCAGCACCGGCACGCCGTCCAGCTTCGCCGTTGCCAGGCCATGCACGAACAGCGCCGGCAGCAGCACGTAGTAGCCCAGGCGCTCGGCCTGGGGCCAGAAGGCATCGGCGATGAACTGGCTGCTGCGCAACCAGGTGCCAAGCGCGATCAGCAGGGCAATGGGCACGAGGGCGAGCAGCAGGGCGAGGGTCATGGCAGGGTCCGGACGATCAGCAGATGACCGTCACGATAAAGACCTGAACGCTTGATTAAAAACGATGAATTATTGAGCCACCCTCAAGTTTTACTCATCGGTCAGCGCAGCCTGCCGGCGGATCGCCTGGGCCAGCGCCGCTGCCAGGCGGCCTCGGGGGCGATCCTCGCGTTCGATCAGGACCACCTTGCGGGTCCGCTGCGGGTCGCCGAAGGGGCGGTAGTCCAACTGGTCGAGCCCTTGGAGCACCCGATCCGACGACGGCACGATGGATACCCCCAGGCCGCTGGCGACCATGCGGATCAGCGCCTCCTGGCTATCCAGCTCCATCGTGGTGCGCACCCGCAGACGCATGCGCCGCAGCTCTCGCTCGATGGTGCGCCCGGCCCAGGCGCGGCGGTCGAAGCGGAAGAAGGGTTGCTCCTGCAGCAGCGTGCGCGAATCGACACCGGCCAATGCGCGTGGCGCGATGATCCAGAACCCTTCCTCGTACAGCACCGTGCTCACCAGTCCATAAGGATGCGGCTTGACCGGCTCGGTGGTGACCGCCGCGTCCAGTTCCCCCGTCTCGACCCGGGTCGCCAGCTCCGCCGACATTCCCGACAGCACGTTGACCCGCAGATGAGGGTGCTCGCTGCTCAGCGCGGCCAGCGCCGCCGGCAGGATGCCCGCCAGCGCCGTATGGATCGCCCCCACCCGCAGGCGCCCGCGCAGTTCGCTGTCCTCGCCGAGATCCGCCGCGATGCTGTCGTACAGCGCCAGGATCTCCCGCGCGCGCTCCAGGGCCAGGTGCCCGGCCTCGGTCAGCACCGGCAGGCGCCGCGAGCGATCGAAGAGCGGCGCGTTGAACTCTTCCTCCAGCCCGCGGATATGCAGGCTCACCGCCGACTGGGTGAGGTGCACCGCCTCGGCGGCACGAGCAAACGAGCCGTGTTGGGCAATGGCGACCAGGGTTCGCAAGGCACGCAGGGACATGGGTAAAAGTCCGTAGGAAATGATGAATGGTCTGTTCGGCGGCCTCGCTGGCACGCCAGATGCTTTCGACTTCGACTACGTTTAATTGAACCTGACCGGAAGTAAACAAGTCTCGGGAAAAAGAACACGGATTTACAGGATTGCACCCATGTCAGGAAAGGAACGCAGATACAAGGCCAGGGCCACGATCATCTGCCTGCGCAGCGGCAAGGTGTTGCTGGTGCGCAAGAAAGGCGGCAAGTGGAACTTCCCCGGTGGCACGGTCGAAGCCGGCGAGCAGCCGGTACAGGCTGCCGCCCGTGAGCTCGAAGAAGAAACCCGGCTGCGCTGCCTTGGGCTGTTGCAATTGTGCTCGGTTGAAGTGGGCAATATCGTCCATCACGTCTTCACCACCCAGTTCGACGACTACACCGAAGCGGTGGCCGACAACGAGATCGTCGCCTGTAAATGGGTACGTCGCGAACAGCTCGACGGCACCGCGCTCACCGCCAATGCCACGGCGCTGATGCTACGCCGGCTGCCTGCCCTCTGCGCCGGTTGAACCGCGCGTTTTGCACGGCCCGTCCGGGCCGGTCATGCAAAATGCACCGCCCCTCCTCCGCCCTCGCCAATGTTTGCTGGCTAAAACCCCTGTGACCAAACAGGCACGGCATTCGCAATGATCCCGTCACAATCCGATGCCTCGGCGCATCACGGCTGGTCAAACGGCTGGACAGCAAAACGGAGGGATTCCACCAATGGCAGGACAACAGTTGTACGTGATCGACTATGAGCTTCAGGGTCAGCCGCGCAGCTTTATCATTCGTCTGGAAAACATGGACAACGCCGAGGCCTGGCACTGGGCGAGCTGTGATGCCGGGGTGGGGGTGATTCCGCGCTTCGGGCAGCAGAAGATCAAGAAGGTCAGCCGGCCGATGGCCGAGCGCTACGGGATTACCAACGTGCGCTGGCGCGTGTCGGGCAAGGGCCCGGAGTTCAAGCCGATGCCGGTGGATATGGGGAAGTTTGCCGGGTCTGATTGAGCCAGAGTGGCCTCTCGGGCCTCATCGCTGGCAAGCCAGCTCCCACAGTGACCGCATGCACCGCCGGACCTGTGGGAGCTGGCTTGCCAGCGATGAGGCCCTGAAAGTCACCCGAGAACCTTGGCCATTTCCGCCGTTTTCTCCCACCCCAGCCCTTCATACACCGGCCGCCCCACCTCGGTAGCATGCAACACCGCAAACCCCAGCCCGCGCCGGGTGAACTCCGCCTCTCCCAGCCTCATCAACTTCGAAGCCAGACCCCGCCGCCGATACGCCGGCTCCACATACACATTCAGCACATACCCCCGCTGGTCCTGCTGCGGATGCGCCGGATGCGGTGGCCACTCGATGCTCATCAAGCCGATCGCCGCCGCAACCTTGTCACCATCGATCACCGCAAAACCGTAATAACGCCCATCGTCCAGGCGCGGCAGCAGCCAGGGCTGGAAGTTTTCACTCATCACCCGCAAGGTCGCCGGATCGCCACCGGCCTCCAGGAACATCGCCTCGCGATGCACGCAAATCACTTCGGCGTCCTCCGGCAGCAGCCGGCGAACGGTCAGCGGAGCGAAATCGATATCACCGGGAATGTCGGTCATCACACTCATACCTTGGTCGGAGGCGTCGATTGTGAAACCCGTCCCGGCAAAGCGTTAGACACAGATCCGCTTTGCCCTCGCCATACAGTTGCGCCCTGCGACCAAAGTACCGAGCCCACCGACGACAAAGAAAAACTTCTTTGCCCAAGCGTCAAATGCCCTCTATGAATTGCACATCACGCCTACTCGATCGCCACTCCATGCATCGAGCGCAATACGGGCGCAAAAGCTTTTCTACACACAGGCAACGTTGACATGAACAACAACAAGACGACGGATGCTGTACCGTTTTCCCCTTCCGCCCACTGGATCGGCCCGGCGCTGTTCGCCCTGCTGGCTTTCGCCGCCAACTCGATCTTCTGCCGCCTGGCCCTCATGCATGGCGATATCGACGCGCACTCGTTCACTGCCGTACGGCTGCTCAGTGGCGCGCTGTTGCTCTTCTGCCTGGTGCGTCTGCGCCAGCCTGGCCAGGCCCTGGGCGGCAGCTGGAAGGGCGGGCTGGCGCTGTTTGCCTATGCCTGGCTGTTTTCCATCGCCTATGTGCAGCTGGGCGCGGGGGTCGGCGCGCTGATCCTGTTCGGTGCGGTGCAGATCACCATGTTCGCCTGGTCCTGGTTCAAGGGCGACCGGGTCGAGGCGCGGGTGCTGGCGGGCATGCTGGTGGCCTTCGCCGGGCTGATCGCCCTGCTGCTGCCCGGGGCCAACGCGCCTGCGCCGCTGAGCGCGCTGTTCATGGTGGTGTCCGGCATCGCCTGGGGCGCCTACTCGCTGATCGGCAAGGGCTCGGCCGATCCGCTGGGCGGCACCGCGGGCAATTTCCTGCGCAGCCTGCCGTTGCTGGCAATCCCGGCACTGGTGGCCCTGCCTTCCGGTCAGCTCACGGCCAACGCCCACGGGCTGCTCTATGCCCTGGCCTCCGGCGTGCTTGCGTCAGGCGCGGGTTATGCGGTGTGGTATGGCGTGCTCAAGCAGGTCAGCGCGCAGCAGGCGGCCACCATGCAACTGAGCGTGCCAGTGATTGCTGCGCTGGGTGGGGTGGTGCTGCTGGGGGAACCGTTGTCACTGCGCTTGGCAGTTATTTCGGCAGTGGTTCTGGGTGGGGTGGGACTGGCGTTGGGTAGGCGGAAGGCGAAATAACACGGCCAAGATTGGCCATATTCGGCTACGAAACTTCACCGGTTTCCGACTTTCTTGTAGGCAATTTCCCAAGCATACTTCCGCCGCTTGTTTGCCGTTGCGTGCTGGGGAAACGCTGCCTAGTCTTGCTGCCGTCGCTGATGTCTGGCGACCGGCTTTGACAGGCTGAAGGTAAAAGATTCCCCAGCACCATCCCACCTTGCTCAAGCGTTAACGCGCCTATCGAAGTGTTATGGCGGCTGTATGTGGGGCGCACTCGTGCGCGCCGGGTTTTCCTTTTGCCTCGGTCTGTCAACCCATGTACAGCTGCCACCCGCCGTTTGACAGCAGCGTGTAGCAGCCCCTTTTCGCAAAAGGAAATGCTCATGAAGAAGATCGTCCCCGATCCACCCCCATCATCCCCCCGCGCTGTCACCGTCCACACCCGCTTCGCGGCCTGCAATGGCCATCATCCCCCGTTGTTTGCCGTATGTGCCGGCGCTGATGTGGACGAGGCATTGCTCCATCTCATCGTGCTGCTGCGCTCGGCCTATGAAACCAATCTGCAGGCCTGCGATGTAGTGAAGGACAATCATCTCGCCGGCATCCTCTGGGCGACCCAGCACACCCTGGAGGCATCGCAGGCGTTGGCCGAGTCGATGTTGAGCGGGATCGCGCAGCAGCAGGCTTCGGGTTGAGTCAGCACTGATTCCGTCGTTGCTGATGGCCTCATCGCCGGCAAGACCGGCTCCCACAGAGTTCTGCGGTGCACGCGGTCACTGTGGGAGCTGGCTTGCCAGCGATGAGGCCGGAACTGACAGAAGTAGTCCCCCGCCTACCCCAGCACCATTTCCCTCCTACCTTCCCCTCGCCGTCGGCTGATAGCCCGGCATCCGGCTCCAGCGATTAACTACCCGCTCTTCGCAAAGGAGTCACCCGATGACCATCCGCAACCTGCTCTTGATCTTCATCGCCCTGTCCCTGAACGGCTGCGGCACCTTCAACACCGTGGTCCGCGGCGACCAGGTAACGGCAAAGAACCTCCGGGAATGGCGCACCCACTGCGCCTCCCTGCCCCGGGTCTACAGCGGGGCGGTGTACAACTTCTGCCTGCTGAACGGCGAGCCGAACTATTCCACCCGCGCTCCCGGCTCGCCTGCCGGGATACCCTTCGCCGTAGTGGATATCGCCCTGTCCGGCGTGCTGGATACCCTGGCATTGCCGTACACGATCTATCGCCAGGTGGAGGACGGGAATATCGAGCTGCATCGGTAGGCGGTGCGCTTCATGGCGGCTGTACGGTAAGCGCTCTCGTGCGCGCCGGGTGCTCTCGCTACCGGTCTGTCAATCCACATACAGCCGCCACCAGCCTCTACTCCTGAGGCAGAACCTCCGGCGCCGGAGTTGCAGCCTGCGGCACCACCCCACCGGTCAGATGCCCGTTGCTGTTGATCAGCTTCGACACGCTGTCCAGCGTCCAGGTCGAGCTTTCTTCATCGCCCTCATTGCCTGCGGCATCATCACAGGAAACCGTCAGGGTGCAGACACCTTTGGGGCTTTCTATCGACATCGACTTGATGCATTTCTTGTAGGCAGAAGACCTGACCCACTGCTCATGACAGGCGTCCGCCGCCAGGGCATTGAACGACATCGCCACCCCACCCATCAGCAACGCGCCCAAGGTGATCGATGATAAGAAACTGGAACGGTTCATATCGGCTCTCCCGAAAAAGAAAATCGACGTGCACCGCTCACCTCGCACGGGTTCACGCTCACCCCGTGCGAAGCAGCTGTCAATTATCGGAAGTCATTAATCCGAAAGGCGGATCTACGGCAGATATAACCTGAACAACCCGCCCCCCAGCGCCCCGCCATTGGCAATCTCGATCCGCCCCGACACACCATTGCGCGCATGCAACGCCGCGATCCGCGCCGCGAAATACAACCCCAGCCCGGTACTCGCGGTGCTGTGCTCGATGCCCTGCACGTATTCGTCCTGCTGCGCGATCATCGCCGCCGGGAAGCCCGCGCCGTCGTCGTTGACGCTGATCACCAGCGCGTCGTTTTCCTCGCGCACGGTGACCAGCAAGGCATGCCCGGCATAGCGGGTGGCGTTGTTGATGATGTTGGAAATCACCGACTCCACCAGCTCGCGATCAAAGAAGCCCAGCGGTGTGGCTTCGTCGATTTCATAGCGGGCGACGATGCCGCGGCTGTCGAGAATTTCCTGGTAACCGGCCAGCAGCCCGCCGATGAAATCATCGAGGTCGTGGTAGCCCGGCAGCATCGGCAACTGGTTGATACCGAGTTTGTACAGGCCCAACAGCTGCACCAGCATGCCGTTGAGGTGCACGAACTCATGCTCGATCACCACCTGTTCCGGCCCTTGCTGGTGGCTCTCCGGCAAGCGCGCCAGCCACTGGCTGTGCGCCCGCATCAGC
Source organism: Pseudomonas sp. P2S-1 (assembly GCF_057197725.1). NCBI lineage: Bacteria > Pseudomonadati > Pseudomonadota > Gammaproteobacteria > Pseudomonadales > Pseudomonadaceae > Pseudomonas > Pseudomonas sp. P2S-1. Next base: position 5,515,282 of record NZ_CM170068.1, on the reverse strand, counting down.
ATGGCCAGCGAGTTCTTCATGTCGTGCACGGTGGAGGCGATCACCGTGGAAAAATCCAGCCCCGATTCCTTGTCCCTGGACATCATGACCCCACAGCGCGAATGCGCAATTTTCGGTAGCGCTCAAAGCGCGGATCCGTGTCGGGAATGCCGGCCACCTTGGCCAGGCAGTCGCGACACTCCTGCAGCAGCGCCGCCGCCGGACTTTCCCCGCCGATACGCAGCAGGGCCTGGGCGGTATTGAGGGCGATGCTGATGTTTTTCGGTTGCAGCTTGAGAGCTTTGCGGAACTGCTCCAGCGCTTCGCTCAACTGCCCGGCCTGATAACTGCGCACGCCCTGGCGGTTGAGGTCGACGGCTTCGTTGCCTGCCCGCAGGATGCTCGGGTCGTCGGTGAGCTTGGCGATGCTCTGCATCACCGCATTGTCATCGCCGTAGACCTCGACGCAGTTCTTCAGGATGTTTTTGCCGGCGTCTTCCTGGCCCAGTTGCTTGAGCTGGGCGGCGACGGCCAGGGCGGCCTCGGCGGAGAAGAACTGGTCCATGGTTTCCAGGCGGGCCATGGCCGCCTCGGTGAGCTTGGCGGCGGTTTCGGCATCACCGGCCTGGGCCACACCAGTGGCCTTGATCAGGCGCGCACGGACCTGCAGGCCCTGGTCTTCGCCGTACTCCTTGGCCACCTCGCCGAGCACCTGGTTGATCTCGACCCGGGTCCGCGCATCGAGGCCGTTGCCGGTGTTTTTCTGGATCAGTGCCTGGGCCAGGCCGAGGTTGCTTTCCGGGTCCTTGAAGCGCGAGTTCTGGCCCTGGCTGACCGCCTGGCGATAGGCCCGCGAAGCACCGTCGAAGTCGGCGTTGGCCAGGGCTAGCTTGCCCAGCAGCATCTGCCGCTTCACGGCCAGCGGCGAGAGGCGTACGGCGTCTTCCAGCACATGCTGGGCGCGGCGGTTGTCGCCCATCGACATCAGCACTTCAGCCAGGCCGTCGTACAGGCCCGGCATCACCGGGAAGGCCTTGATCGCCTGCTCGTAGATTTCCTTGGCCTGGGTGGCCTGCCCACGCTTGAACAGCAACTTGCCCAGCGCCGAATAGGCCCAGGGCGTCGGGCGGTTGGCGAGGATCGCCTTGAGAAAGCGCTCCAGTTCTTCATGGCGGTTCAACGCGGCCATGGCATCGGCGCGGTAGCGCAGGCACAGCGGGGCGAAACGCGGATCCTGGCGGCACAGTTGCTCGCAGGCCACCAGTACTTGCGCCGGGTTGCCGCGATCGAGGGCCTGGAGAATCGGCTTGAGCAGGGTCTTGCGCTGCACCAGCTTGTCCAGGCGCTGGGTCAGGCCGACGCGGTTGAAGGGCTTGGTCAGGTAGGCGTCCGGTTCGTGCTCCAGGGCACTGAGGACCACGGCCTGGCTGCTCTCGGCGGTGATCATGACGAAGATCGCTTCGTGACTGATCAGCTTGTCGAGCATCAGGTCTTCGAGCACCTGCTGGCCGTTTTTCTTGCCGTCGCCCATGTGGAAGTCATGCAGGACGAAGTCGTAGCGCTTCTGCCCGCACATGCGGATCGCCGTCTCGCCGCTCTCGGCGGTGTCGACGTCCTTGATCCCCACCTCGCGCAGCATGGAGCGCAGCGACGTGCGGAAATCGGTGAAGTCGTCGACGATGAGAAAACTCTTTTGGCTGTAGACCAGCATCCGCAGAACCTGTCTTGGAATTGAATGAAACGCACACGAACACACACAAGGACAGGCGCCTGGAAGGAACCAGGACGAAATCGTCGCCGCCGATCGTCGTAACGCTATCGGCAGCACGCGACAATTGCTTGAGCCGGCGAACGCCTGGGCGTCGACGGAGGTGAAACGAGGGCCGGGAGGGTGATGCCAGACAACAATAGCTAATTGCCACTATTGGAGTCCAGACTTCCGGCCCCGTGGTGTGCGCTAGTTCACTTGCGGGGCGGCGGCAGCCCTGCGCTGGCGGCTGTAGTTCAGCGCCCAGTGCGCCACCAGGCCGAAGATCAGGCCCCAGAAGGCGGCGGCCAGGCCGAGGAAACTCATGCCCGAAGCGGTGACCAGGAAGGTGATCAGTGCCGGCTCGCGCTGTTTCTCGTCGGCCATGGCGCCGGCCAGCCCAGTCATGATCGCGCCGAACAGGGCCAGCCCGGCGAGGGCGGCGATCAGCTCGCGGGGCAAGGCCGCGAACACCGAGGCCAGGGTCGCGCCGAAGGTGCCCATCAGGATGTAGAACAGGCCGCAGGCGATCCCGGCCATATAGCGCTTGCTCGGTTGTTCGTGGGCCTCGCGGCCGGTGCAGATGGCGGCGGTAATGGCGGCGAGGTTAAAGCCGTGGGAGCCGAAGGGCGCAAGCAGCACCGAGCCGATGGCGGTCACGGCGAGGATCGGCCGCGCCGGGGTGTCGTAGCCGGCGCTGCGCATCACCGCCATGCCCGGCACGTACTGCCCGGTGAGGCTGACCAGGGCCAGTGGCAGGCCGATATTGATCACCGCATGCCAGCTCCATTGCGGCGCGGTGAAATGCGGTTCGGCGAGGGCCAGGGTCAGCGCCGAGGCATTCAGTTCGCCGAGCAGGCCGGCCACGGCGCAGCCGACGATCAGCACCGAGAGGATCGCGTAGCGCGGCGACAGGCGCTTGAACACCAGGTAGCTGGCGAACATCGCCAGCACCAGCGCCGGCTGCAGCTTGATCGAGGTGAACAGCTCGGCACCGAAGCGGAACAGGATACCGGCGAGCATGGCCGCGGCGATGGCCTTGGGCAGGCGGCTCATCAGGCGGTCGAAGGCGCCGCTGAGGCCGACCACGGCGATCACCAGCGCGGCGACGATATAGGCGCCGACTGCTTCGGCCAGGGACACCTGCGGCAGCATCGAGACCAGCAATGCCGCCCCCGGGGTCGACCAGGCAGTGATCACCGGGGCGCGCAGGCGCCAGCTGAGCAGCAGGCCGGTCACCCCGCTGCCGATGGAAATCGCCCAGATCCACGACGACACCTCGGCCGGCGACAGCTGCGCCTCGCGGGCGGCCTGGAACACGATGATCAGCGGGCCGGCGTAGGAAATGATCACGGCGATCAGGCCGGCGACCACGGCTGATAGCGAGAAGTCTTTTCCCAGGGTGTCCATGTGGAGGTCTCCAGTGCGGAAGGGAAGCAAATTGATTCGATCTTTTTTCAGCCTATTCGATTCAATTGAATCAATTCAATAGACTCAATTAAACAATTTGAAATATTCTCACGTCATCCAAGGCCAATTGCTTCGATGTGATAGGCTCGGCCGCACTTGTTTCCATCGGTAGTACGTCCATGTGGGTCCCTCTGCTCAACGCCTTCAATCAACCTGTTTACCTGTCCATCGCCGATGCCTTGGCGCGCGATATCGCCAGTGGCCTGCTCAAGCCCGGCGAGCGTTTGCCGACGTTGCGCGAACTGGCGCAAGCGCTGCAGGTCACGCCGGGGACGGTCAACCGCGCCTATGGCGAAGCGCAGCGGCGGGGTTTGTTGCAGGGGGAAGTCGGGCGCGGGACCTATGTGCGAGCGGTGCCGGTGGCGGAGGTGGTTGCCGAACCGGAGCCAGTACAACAGCCATCGCCGCTGGCGGTGGTGCCGCAGGTGCTGGACCTGTCGCTCATCAAGCCCGCGGGCGATACCGCCTCGACCTGGCTGCGTGGCGCCCTGGTCGAACTGGCCAATGGCACCGACTTCGCCCAGGCGCTGGACTACGCGCCGGATGGCGGTCACCCGGCGCACCGTGAGGCGGGTGCGCAATGGTTGCGGCATTCGCTGCCAGAAGCGGTCTGGCAGCAGGTGGTGATCACGGCCGGGGCCCAGCACGGGCTGCTGGTAGCGATCAGTGCGCTGACCGAAAGCGATGACCTGATCCTCTGCGAATCGCTGTGCTATCCCGGGATCATCTCCCTCGCCCACAGCCTGCAACGGCGTTTGCGCGGCGTGGAGATGGACGAGGAAGGCATCATTCCGGCGTCGCTGCGCGAGGTGTGCCAGCGCGAGCGGCCGGCGATGCTGGTGTGTGTCGCCACCTGCCAGAACCCGACCACGGCGACCATGTCGCATCAGCGGCGGGCGGAGATTGCGGCGATTGCCGAGGAATTCGACTTCCTGATTCTCGATGATGACATCTATGGGTTCCTCGCCATCGACACCGCGCTGCGGCCGCTGGCCAGTTATGCGCCGGAGCGTTCGGTGTATCTCACCAGCCTGTCCAAATCGGTGCTGCCGGCGTTGCGTATCGGTTACCTGTATGCCCCGGCGCGCTTGCTCTCGCGGCTGACGGCGATGGTGCGCAGCAGCGTGTGGATGCCCTCGCCGCTCACGGCGCAACTGGCGAGCAACATCATTCACGAGGGGCTGGATCAGCGCCTGGTGAAGCTGCAACGGGAAGAGGCGGCACGACGTCAGGCGATGGCCCGTGAACTGATGCCTGGGATGGCGATCAAGGCCCAGGCGCACAGCTATCACCTCTGGCTGGAGTTGCCGGAGCCGTGGAATGCCGATGAGTTCGCTCATCTGGCGCGGGCGCAGGGGGTGAAGGTGCTCAGTGGCTCGCAGTTCCAGGCGGAGCGCAGTGGGGTCAGTCGCGGGGTGCGAGTGGTGCTGATGTCGCCGACGCGGGAGGATGAATTGCGCTTTGCGCTGACACAGTTGGCCAGTTTGGTGGGGGTTGGTGATCCGCGGCGGTTTTACTGAGGGTCTTGGTTGACCTTGAGGGCCTCATCGCTGGCAAGCCAGCTCCCACAGTGACCGCGTCGAATCGGGTATTGGTGGCTGGCAGACAACCTTGTGGGAGCCGGCGTTGCCGGCGATCTGGCCAGACCAGGCAGCCATTTTGTTTGGTCTGACCTCATCGCTGGCAACGCCAGCTCCCACAGGTTCACTGCCGTTCCTGAGAGCGGCGCAGTACCTGTGGGAGCTGGCTTGCCAGCGATGAGGCCCTCAAGAACGAAGCAGAATTACCTGACGAACACCTGCGCCGTAGTAATCGCCATATCCCCCCCAGGCAACGTGATCTTGCCCAGCGGTTTCAAATTGTCCGCATCGAAGATCGCCACATCGTTGTACGTCCCCGCGAGATAGATCCTGCTCCCCGCCTTGTTCATCGAGACGCAGTAGTACGAGTGATCCAGGGTCGCCGCCTTGACCAGTTTCTTCTCCTTGATGTCGTACTTCGCCAGCCGGTTCAGCACGCCATACACCACGTTCGGATCCTTCGGCGAGCGCATGCCGCTGAAGTAGATTTCCGTCAGCGGACCGAAGTCGACGGTCTGGGTCTTGCCGGTCTTCAGATCGATGTTGAAGAAGCCATAGAGGTTTTCCGCCGTCGCCGGATCCTGCTTGTCATCGGTGAATTTCGCCGTGGTGTAGAGCAGCGAGAAGTCATGCCGATAGGTCTGCTGGTTCCACACATAGAGCACGTCCGGCGCGCTGTAGTTGGGGCGCTTCCAATGCCGGCTGGGGACCAGCACGTCGAACTTGCCGGTCTTCACATCCACCTTGTAGATATCCGGCCCGGCCACGTACAGGGTGCCGTCATCACCGCTTTGCATGATGGTCAGCTGGCGCGGTGCGGGGAAACTGCGCAGCGGCTTGGCATTCAACCCGCCATCGGTGCCGTAGACATCGAGACGCGGCGCCTGCACCTCATAGTGGTCACTGAAGATCTTGGTGGGGTTGGCTACGGTGTAGATCTCCTTGCCGTCATGACTGACGGTGAAGGAGAACATCGAGCGCGCTTTTTCACCCGGCAGCTGGGTGATGCTGGCGTGGAACACCTGCTTGCAGTTGTCCAGCTCGACACCATAGATATCGGCGTAGTGATTGTTCAGCACATAGGCGATGCGCTTGTCCGGCGACAGCTGCACCGAACCCGGGCCGAAGGCGTCGGGCATGGCGCAGGTCTTGTAGAGCTTTTCGCTGTTGAGGTCGATGACGTGCAGGTTGTTCGGGTAGTTGGTGACCACCATGTATTCGTGGCCGGCATTCAGCGCCTTGCCTTCGTCGGCGGCCATCGCCGTACCGGCGCCAAGCGCCACCAGGGCGGCCAGGCCGCGGGTTGCCATCTGGAGCATACGGGTATCCCTCTTCTTGTTCGCCTGGGGGCTCATTTGTCGTCCGGGAACACGGTCCCGAGGTTGCGCCAGTTGTCACCGGAGGACTGCGCGTCCTTGTTCCAGTCCGGGAAGGTACTCATCATGTCCGGCACCTGGGCCGGCCACCAGCACGGATCGGAGCAGCCATAGAGGTCCGATTCCATCGGCTGGCACAACGACGAGACGCCGCCAAAGGCGTCGATTTCCCAGCCCGGGTCGGTAGTCGAGGCGCAGCCGGCGACCGAGTTCATCGCCACCACTTCCTCGATGCGGTTTTCCTCGGCGGCCTGGTCCAGCTTGAGGGCTTTGTTGTTGATCGGCTTGAGATGTTTCATGTCAGTGCACCTTGCGCGCAGTGATGTAGCGAGTGATGAAGGCCGGGTTCTCGGCCATGATCCGGCTGTAGACTTCGATGCCGAAGTCCACCCAGTCACGCATCAGTTCGCAGTAGTGATAGGTCGGATGAGTCGGGTCGCCATACCGGGCATAACTCTCGTGATAGCAGCCACCGGAGCACAGGTTGCGGATGCGGCAGCTGTCGCAACCGGTGTTGGTGCGGTCCAGGCGCTGTGACAGGAAGTCGTTGAGCTCGACCTGCTTCACCCCGCTGTGCACGTTGCCGAAAGTCGGCAGGCTGGAGCCGGTGAAGCGGTGGCAGAGGTTCAGCTCGCCCTTGTGGTCCACCGCCAACATCTTCAGCCCGGCGCCGCACGGCAGCGCCTTCTTGTGCCCCTCGTGGATATCGGTGAGCAACTGGTGCAGGTTGGAGAAGCCGATATTGCGATGCTCCAGCGCCGCCTCCAGGTAGCGCCGACCGAGGGCCTTCATGTTGGCGAAGACCTCGACCAGTTCCTCGCCGGTGAGGTTGTAGCTGCTGATATCCCCCGAGGTCACCGGGGCGAAGCCGACCTCGGCAAAGCCCATCTCGTTGAACAGGTGGTTCCAGATGGTCTCGATATCGGTGACCCCGGTGGTCAGGGTCACCCGCGCGCCCACCGGACGGCTGTCGTAGCGCGACAGCAGCATGTCGGCCTTGCGCCGCACCACGTCATAGGTGCCCTGCCCGCCCACGGTGATGCGGTTGCGGTCGTGCACGGTCTTCGGCCCGTCGATGCTCACCGACAAGCCGAAGCGGTGGGCATTGAGGTAGTCGACGATCTCCTCGGTGAGCAAGGTGGCGTTGGTGGTCATGACGAACTCGACGCGCTTGCCCGCCTCGGCGAAACGCCGCTCGCAGTAGTCGACCATGTACTCGATCAGCTTGCGGTTGCTCAGCGGCTCGCCACCGAAGAACACCACGGTGTAGACCGGTTCGTCCGGCGACTCCTTGAGCAGCATTTCCACCGAGGCCACGGCGGTCTCGACGTCCATGCGCTTGCCGGCCGACGGCTTGTCCAGGTCTTCCTTGTAGCAGTAGGTGCAGCTCAGGTTGCAGCCGGTGTTGACGTTGAGCACCACGGTGTTCAGCGCCGTGCGCTCGACCCGCCTGGCGGAGATTTCCGGGGTCAGCGGCGAGCCGTCGCTGACCAGTTCCAGGGCGATCAGCTCGCGCAGCACCTCGTTGACTTCCGCCCCATCGAAGCGCTCGGCCAGGCGTTGCACCAGCGTTTCGCTGGAGCAGCCGGCGCCGCGCAGGCTGTCGATGATTTCCCCGGTCAGGGCATCGCTGGCGAACAGCGAGCTGCTGGGGATATGGAACAGCATGCGGGCGTCGTCGACCCGCACTTCATGCAGATTGCGTTCTACCAGGTTCAGGATGGCACCCATCACAACCTCCTCGAAAACTCGAATGTGGCCAGGTCAAACCGCCGCCTCACGGGATGGGCGGGTTGTTCCAGCGCTGGATGGTCACGATCATCTGGCCCTCGCCGGTGCGCGCCGTGCCGGCGTCATCCACCGCGGCGATCACCTTGAGGTTGCCGGCGTTGTTGGTGGACATCTTGCGCGCCGGGTTCGGCCCGGCATCGCCCGGGGTGAACACGCCGGTATCGGCCTGCATCACACCGGCGAACTTGACGTCCTCGTCCTCGCGGGCGCGCTCGTCGAACGGCTCGACCTTCCATTTGGCCGGGAACACGCCGATGCGGTAGGCCTTGCCATCGGCGCCCTGGCCCCAGGCCTCGGCGTCGAAGCGACCCTGCACCTTCGGCGTCGATCCGCCGTTGTCACCGACCCGGGCGACCGAGAAGGCCGGCACCACCTTCACTTCGGCGATCTCGCGATAGACCGCCAGTTGCTGGCCGCCGAGCTTGCCGACGGCAACCTCCTGCAGACCGCTGGCAGCTTCGGCGGACGCTTTTACCTTCACCCGAATCCGTTGTGGCGTGTTCTCCAGCACCTCGACCACCTCGACGCCTTTGCCGAACGATGGCGTGCCGCTCAGGCCGCTGCCGACCAGGGTCAGTTCGCTTTCGCTGCCGGCCTTCACATAGCCCGGCTGCACCGCCAGCAGACGCGCACTGCCCTGCTGCGCGGCGGTGAAATCGAGGCCGCGTTCGTCGTGTGTCTTGTCGAACATGCGACCAGTGAGCTGGCCATTATTGGCGGCGAGCACCTGGCGCATGCTCACGCCGTCCACGGTGACCGTGCCACGCCATTCATAGCCGCTGTAGAGCACCGCCGAGCCGTCGCCCTTGAACGGCGTACCGTCGGCGTACTGGCCGTCGAGGCTGACCTTGAAGCGATCGCCGTCCTCGGCAGTGACCTTCATCACCCCGTTGAGCTCGCCCTTGCCCGGCAGATGGCCGCTGAAGCTCCAGTCGCCGGCCAGGGTCGCGGACTTCGGCATGGACTTCTGCCAGTCGCTCCAGGCCTTGCTGTCGAAGGGGTATTTCTGCGCGAGCAGCGGGACCATGTCCTTCTTCGCCAGATCGAACCAGTCGCGGTCGCGGGACAGCGCCTGATACTCCAGGGACGGCCACTGGCCGAGGTGGAAATTCACCAGCCGCTCCCATTCCTGGGCCGGCCGCCGCTGCAGGGCGATCCGCGCGCCGGAGTGGCAACGGGCACACATCTGCTGGGTCGGTTCCTCGATCTTCTCGACGGTGTTCAGGCGGCGTTCGAGGGCGTAGCGCACGCCATCGGTCTCGCTGGGGGCGAGGCCCTGGGTGTCGGCGAGGTACTTGACCAGGGTGCGACGGTCTTCGTCGCTGATCTGCAACTGGTGCATGGTCTGCATGCGGCCGATGGTCATCAGCCAGCCTTCCGGGGTCTTGCGCTGGTGGCTGATGCGGCTCAGGGCGTCGTTACCTTCGGGAAGGTGGCAACCCTGACAGGTCTCCATAAGAATCTGCTTGCCCTCGCGGGCCTCACTGACCTGCGGCTGCACGGCAAGGCCGACGGCCACTGCCAGCAGGCCACCGGCGCTGGCGAACCTGAGTGTTCTCTTCATCGATGACTGACCTCCCACGGGGTTCTTCTTATTGTTCGTACACTTCTTATAGGTCTCTTCCGTCGGCCGTACAGCGGCAGAGCGCGCACCGAAGAGCCGCTTGAGGGTGTCGATACATATTGTGTGCCAAGAGCCGCAAGCGCCGTTTTACGCGGCTTGCAGGCCACGGCAGGCGGGCCTTGCGGCGCTTTTCGCGACGGATGAGACGGCGTGAGACGGCTGTCTCAAGGCGCCGAGACTGTCTCGCCCGCTGTCGCACTTTGCGACGACCGGCATGAGACCGGGGTTTGCCGAACAGGTGCCCCGGCCTTGGATTGCATGGGCTGGCGCCGACATCCACGGGCTTGGCACAGCGGTTGCGATGGCCCTGGCAATCACTCACAAGAACGAGGTTTGCCATGTCCACCACTGCCCCTTTGCACCCGGCCGTCGAGGCTTTCGTCCGGCGTGCGCCGACCATGCTGATCGGTGCCGACTGGGCCGAGGCCGCCGACGGCGAACGCCTGACCCTGCGCAACCCGGCCACCGGCGAGGTACTGTGCCAGGTACCGGCCGCCACCCCGGCCGATGTGGCCCGGGCAGTGGGCGCGGCGCGCCAGGCCTTCGACGACTCGGCCTGGAGCCGCACCCGCCCGCGCGAGCGGCAGAACCTGCTGTGGAAGCTGGCCGACCTGATGGAGCGCGACGCCGAGATCCTCGCCCAGCTCGAATGCCTGAACAACGGCAAGAGCGCGGTGGTGGCGCGGGTCATGGACGTGCAGTTGTCCATCGACTTCCTGCGCTACATGGCCGGCTGGGCGACCAAGGTCGAGGGGCATACCGTCGATGTGTCCATGCCGCTGATGCCGAACGATGAGTTCCACGGTTTCGTCCGTCGCGAGGCGGTGGGTGTGGTCGGTGCCATCGTCGCCTGGAACTTCCCGTTGCTGCTGGCCTGCTGGAAGCTCGGCCCGGCGCTCGCCACTGGCTGCACCGTGGTCCTCAAGCCGGCCGACGAGACCCCGCTCAGCGCCCTGAAGCTGGCCGAGCTGGTGCTGGAAGCGGGCTACCCGGCCGGGGTGTTCAACGTGGTCACCGGCACGGGCGCCATTGCCGGCGACGCCCTGACCCGCGACCCGCGGGTGGACAAGCTGACCTTCACCGGCTCCACTGCCGTCGGCCAGCACATCGGCCGCATTGCCATGGACAACATGACCCGGGTCACCCTGGAACTGGGCGGCAAATCGCCGACCATCGTCATGCCCGACGCCGACCTCGCCAGCGCTGCTGCCGGGGCGGCCACGGCGATCTTCTTCAACCAGGGCCAGGTGTGCTGCGCCGGTTCGCGGCTGTATGTGCACCGCAAGCATTTCGACAATGTGGTCGCGGATATCGCCGGGATCGCCAATGGCATGAAGCTGGGCAACGGCCTCGATCCGAGCGTGCAGATGGGCCCGCTGATTTCGGCGCGCCAGCAGAAGCGCGTGTTCGACTACATCGAGCAAGGACGTGGCAGCGGCGCCACCATTGCCTGTGGCGGCGAGCAGTTCGGGCCGGGGTATTTCGTCAAGCCGACGGTGATCGTCGATGTGGACCAGAAGCATCCGCTGGTGCAGGAAGAGATCTTCGGGCCGGTGCTGGTGGCGATGCCGTTCGATGACGAGGCCGAGGCGCTGCGGCTGGCCAATGACAGTCCTTACGGGCTGGGGGCGAGTATCTGGTCGAATGACCTGGGCGCGGTGCACCGGATGATTCCGCGAATCAAGTCGGGCTCGGTCTGGGTCAACTGCCACAGCGCCCTGGACCCGGCACTGCCGTTCGGTGGCTACAAGATGTCCGGCGTCGGCCGCGAGATGGGCGCGGCGGCGATCGAGCACTACACCGAGGTGAAGTCGGTGCTGATCAAGCTGTAACGCAAATTCAGGTACCAGATGCCCAGTGGCTGATCGGGGCTGATCATCACATGCGAGGGCGGTCTGGTACCTGATCTATTTCTTGCACTTGAGATGTAGGAAATATCCCAGGAATATCCTTTAGTTAATGCAGGAAGATTCCTTCTACCGCCACGGGAATTTCCTGAACCATCCGCGCACAAACTGAAAAATAAAGACAAGTTACTGATATATAAACAAAATTAAATATCACCCAAGAAACTGCGGGCGTGGAACGATAGCACCCTGCACTTTTGATTTATCGGTTATCTGCGATTAGCTTCTAGCCCTCGATAATCTTTCATGGGGCCTTCCCTTGAGCGTTTTAATGGGGTTGTTGACTGCCTTGCTTTGGGGGGTTACGGACTTCCTGATAGGTATCAACGCGCGAAGTGTCGGAGTAAGACAAGCCGTTTTCTTCAGTCAGGCCTTTGGGCTGCTGTTGATGGTCAGCATCATCGTGGTGTCTGGTGATCAGTGGGCAGTGCTGACTCCGGCGCCCCTTTCGGTAGTGATCCTTGCTGTGACTGCCTCGATATTTACGGTGTCAGGCGCCTTGGCGCTTTCCAAAGCGTTCCAGCTAGGTAAAACGGCGTTGGTCGCACCGCTGGTAACGATGTACGGAGTATTCACCACTCTTCTGGCCTGGCTGGGAGGCGAAGTGCTTTCGGGGTGGCAGCTCTCAGGGATCCTGATTTGTGTTGTCGGCGTGTTGTTCGCCAGCGCCGGGCACAGCACAACCTCAGTTGAGGACAAGTCCCGTAGCAATGCCCCTTTCATGTATGCCCTGTTGGCAGCGATGCTCTATGGCACCAGCTTCTGGGTTCAAGGCAGTTTTGTCTTGCCAACACTTGGCCCGATAAACATGCTTGCCCTTGGGTACGCCGTTGGCGTTATCGTGTGATTCCGGAGAGCCTCAGAGTCCTGCGTCGATACAAAGCTCTAAAGCCGCTGGTATTCCTGAGTCTTGTCAGCGCAAGCGTTCTTAACCTGGGTGCGTTTTCCGCATTTTCCTGGGGAGTGGTACATGGCTCGATTTCAGTTGTAACGGTCATCAGCACCCTGTCAGGTGCCATTGCCGCGATTCTCGGATATTTCCTTCATCAGGAACGCCTCAGCGCTCTTCAGATATTCGGGATTGGTTTAGCATTGGCGGGAACAATGTCGATTCACTTCTATGGGTGACGAGCCCCGAAAAGTTGGCGGGCACTGAGGGCCTCATCGCCGGCAACGCCGGCTCCCACAGGGTTCTGAGACAGCCATAAAACTTGTGGTCGCCACAGACCCTGTGGGAGCTGGCTTGCCAGCGATTGGGCCCGACCTGACAACATCATTGCCCTTGCCGGCCTCATCGCTGGCAAGCCAGCTCCCACAGGGTTCGAAGCTAGCCATGGGCGTTGTGTTCGACGCGGACATTGTGGGAGCGGGTTTACCCGCGATTGCGGTGGTGGGCCCACTATTGCAATCGCGGCGGTTCGGCGCTCCGATGAACCCGCTCCCACAGGGTCCGCGCTCTGCTTCAGGGGCGGTAACCCTGGCTCAGGAGCCAGCTGCGCAGGTATCGCTGTTGCTCCGGGCTCAGATGAGCCAACACCTGCTCCGCCGGCTCGCTGTGCAACCGACTCACCAACGGCGCCAGCTCCACCCCATTCAAATGCCAGATCCCCAGCGGCTGATCCGGGCTGATCACCACCTGCGCAAGATCCACGAACCCATCCCGCAACACCGGCGCCTGCTCGACCCGCAGATCATCGAAACACGCCTCGGCATGCACTGGCTCGCCATCCGGCCACTGCCGCCGTACCTGCCAGAACGGCTCCTCGGCCCAGCGCCGTTCCTCCAGATAGAAATCCCGCCCCAGCCGGGCGAAACGCCAGAACAGGTGCTCGACCCGTTGCTGATGGAACCGCAACGCCAGCTCACGCCGCTCGGGATGAACCAGCAAGGTGTTGATCACCGCCGGCGCCTGCAACGCCGAGGACAGCGACTGGAAGATCCCATTGCCCGACAGCGGATCCACCGCCATCGCCGCATCCCCGACCCGCAGCCAGTTCTCCCCGCCACACACGGGCGTAAGGATCGCCGTGCTGCTCCGGGCATGCAGTTCGAGATCCTGTTCCTGGTCGTTGTCGAAGAACGCCTTGGCCAGTACCGATTCCCAGCGCCGCGCCCGGCAGAAATCCAGCAGCGCTGCCTTTTCCGGCAACGGCGTGGCGCCGACATCCAGGGTCCACTGCCAGTAGCAGCGGCCATCCGCCTGGCGGGCCATCCACATCCAGCCATCAGGCTGGCTTTCCACCGCACTGGCGCTTTTGCCGGGCGGGCCTTGCCAGCGATTGAGCAGGCTCAGCGTCTCCGGCCCACGGGCGGCACGGCCAATGGATTTATCGTGTTGCGGGGCCTGACGACCACGGGCTTCGACATGGAAATCGGCGACCAGGGAAGGCGCGCCATCCAGTTCGATCACGCTGCGTCCGTCCTCCTGCCGCACACCCAGCACCCGCGCTTCGACCAGGGCAATGCCCGCGGCATGCAGATCGTCCCGCAGCCCCTGATCGAAGCGCGGACGGTCCAGGAGGAATTCGACATTGCGATTCTGCGCTTCACTGTTCCACCGCGAATGCCGCCGCGACGGCTCACCCGCCACCGCCAGCGCATGGTTCAAACCCGCCCCGCGCAACGCCTCCAGCACCCGCTGGGAAACCCCTTCAAGCGCCGCGAAACGCCGCCATTCACTGACCACGCTGACCGGGTAGCCGAGCCGCTTGAGACCAAGGGCAACCGCCGCGCCCGCCGGGCCGGCACCTAATACGACAATGGATTTCAAGCACGTCCTCGATATTCACGACCACGGTAATGAGCGTTGTGCAGCAGCCAGGCCATGACCAGCGCATTGGTGGCATGGGGCTGGTCACGCAGGAACGCGGCGATTTGACCGGTCAGCGCCGCACAACCGAAACTGGCACCGGACAACGGACTTTCCTTGGCCCGCACGCAGGCGCCGAAGTCGGCCTGCGGGCTGTCCAGCCAGCTCCATTCGTCACGCTGGCAACGGGCATCGCCGGTGATGCGCAGCACGCCCGGATAGGCGGCGGGATAGACCGGCGCACCCTGCGCCGGTGTCGAGGCGCAGATCAGCACGCCGGCCTGCTGCGCCGCCTCGCAGGCTTCGCGCAACGCCGGGCGATCTTCGCGCAGGCCGAGGCTGAGGTTGATCAGGCGCACGCCGCGCATCACCAGCCATTCGATCCCGGCCGCCACCTGCAAGGCACTGGTCACGCCACGCTCGTCAAAGACCTGGGCGACATGGATCGGCATATCACCCGCCCCCGCCGCGATCAGCTCGACCACCGCACTGCCATGCCCCAGGGCATCTTCCCGCGCGGGTTGTTCGCTGACCCCGACCGCCGCCAACTGGAAGCGGCGCGACTCCGCTACCCGCTCCAACGGCGCGCCGCTGTCCACCACGCCGATCCGCACCTCAGACATGCCCCGCCTCCCGCTCGCGCAACTGGCCGTCCTGCAGGATCAGGTGCAGATCGGCATTGGCCAGGGTCGAGGGGCGATGGCTGACCAGGATCCGCGTGCGGTCAGAAAAGAGTTGGTCTATTGCAGCTATCACTTCGCGCTCCGTGTCTTCATCGACTTGTGAGGTGGCTTCATCCAGCACCAGCAGCAGCGGATTCTGGAGCAATGCGCGGGCAATGGCGATACGTTGTTTCTGTCCGCCGGAAAGTTGCTGCCCGCGCTCGCCCAGCGGGCTGTCCAGGCCCTCCGGCAAACTGGCGATCAAAGTGTCCAGGCGCGCCAGCCGGGCGACCTCGGCGATCGCCTCGCGGCTGGCGTCCGGAACGCTGTAGGCGAGGTTGTCGGCGAGGCTGCCGCGGAACAGCACGATATCCTGGCTGACCACCGCCACGCGCCGACGCAGGTCATGCAGATCGAGCTCGCGCAGATCGGTACCGCCCAGCAGGATCTGCCCGGCCTGGGGGTCGTAGAAACGTTGCAGCAGATCGATCAGCGTCGACTTGCCGGCACCGGACATGCCGCTCAACGCCACCTTGCGGCCATGGGGAATCTTCACCTCGACACCCTGCAATATCGGAGGCCGGCCCGGGTGGGCGAAGCACACGCCGCGCAGGTGCAGATCGCCACGCTCCGGCATCGGCCGGGTATCGGCGGGGCTTTCCACTTCCGGCGCTACGCCACGCAACTCCATGACCCGGCCAAGGCTGACGCTCATGCGCTGCATCGCCACATACAGCCCGAGCAGGCTCTGCACCGGGCCGACTGCCATGCCAAGGTAGGTGGAAAAAGCGATCAGCGCCCCCAGTTGCCAGGTGCCCTGCACCACCCAGTAGCCGCCGACCAGGAAGGCGCAGGCACGGGACAGCGAGGTCAGGGTGCCGGGCACCGCCTGGGTAAAGAACTCGGTGACCTGCAGGCGCAGCAACTGGCTCATGTAGCCCTGCCCCAGTCCGTCGAGCCGACGCGCCTCACGCTGCTGCTGGCCGGCGGACTGGATGAATTTCATCGCCGGCAGGGTCTCCACCAGGAACGACGAGACATCCGCCGAACGCTCGCGCAACTGGCGCACCTCACGCTCCACCTTGCGCCGCATCCAGCGCAGCCAGAGCACGTCGAGCGGGATCAGCAGCAGGGCCAGCAGCGACAGTTTCCACGACAACACCAGCAG
The DNA here is from genome assembly GCF_057197725.1 of Pseudomonas sp. P2S-1. Lineage (NCBI taxonomy): Bacteria > Pseudomonadati > Pseudomonadota > Gammaproteobacteria > Pseudomonadales > Pseudomonadaceae > Pseudomonas > Pseudomonas sp. P2S-1. Next base: position 5,499,169 of record NZ_CM170068.1, on the reverse strand, counting down.
CATGCCCAGCGCACAGACCAGGCCGATCACGCTGGACACGGCGGAGAACAATGAGTCCACGGCAAAGCGCTGGATCTCGGCGACATCGCCATCCAGGCGCGACATCAGGTCACCCAGGCGGCGCTGGCCGTAGAAGGTCGGCGAGAGGCGTTGCAGATGGCGATACAGCTCGTCGCGCAGGGCGAACAGGATGCGCCCGGACAGGCGGGTGTGCAGGTAGCGGTTGAGTCCGGACAACAAGGTGCCGAGGATACCGGCGAGGATCATCGCCCCGGCGACCAGCACCAGGGTCGGGAAGTCCTTCGCCAGCAGGCCGTCATCGATCAGCAGCTTGGTCAGCCAGGGCTGCACCAGCACCAAGGCCGTAGCGCACATCGACAGGCCGAGCAGCCCGAGGATCGCCAGGCGGTGGGGGCGGATGAATCCGTAGAGCCAGTGCAGGGCGTCATGCAGGGCGGGCCGGTCCTGATGCTCGATCAGGCGGCTGAGCAGACGCTGCATCACGAATTCATCTGCTTGAGCTTGCGGTACAGCGTGGCGCGACTGATGCCCAGGGCCGTGGCGGCCGCGGTGGCGTTGCCGTGATGGCGGTCGAGGGCCTGGCGGATCAGCTCCAGCTGGTTGTCGCGCAGGCTTTCCCGTTTCGCCGGTTGCTCGCCGGCGCGCAGTTCATCGAGCAGGTTGTCCGGCAGATGATCGAGGCCGAGCACCTGCTCGCCCTCCTCGCGCATGGCCAGCAGCAGGCGCAGGCTCATTTCCAGTTGGCGGATATTGCCCGGCCAGTGATAGCCGTGGAACAGCTGCGCCAGCTCGTCGGAGAGGCGCACGCCCTGGCCACCGAGACGCGCCAGCAGGCTGTCGATCAGTGCTGGCAGGTCGTCGCGCTCGCGCAGGGGCGGCAGTTGCACGCTGATGCCGTTGATCCGGTAGTAGAGGTCTTCGCGGAAATGCTGGTCCTGCACCTGGGCCTTGAGGTCGCGGTGGGTGGCGCAGATCAGGGCGATATCCAGGTCTTGCTCCTGGGCCGCACCCAGCGGCGCCACCTTGCGCTCCTGCAGGACCCGCAACAGCCGCGCCTGCAGGGCCAGCGGCATATCGCCGACCTCGTCGAGGAACAGCGTGCCACCATGGGCCTGTTGCAGGCGCCCGACCATGCCGCCGCGCCGGGAACCGGTGAAGGCGCCTTCGCGGTAGCCGAACAGTTCGGATTCGATCAGACCCTCGGGAATCGCCGCGCAGTTCACTGCGACAAAGGGTTTGCCGGCCCGGGCGCTTTCCTGATGCAGGGCACGGGCGACCACTTCCTTGCCGCTGCCGGTCTCGCCCAGCAGCACCACCGGCAGGTCGTTGGCCAGGCCCTGGCGCGCCATGCGCAGGGTGCGGGCGAAGCGGCTGTTGCCGGCGCCGAGGGTTTCCAGCGAAGGCGTGGTCGAGACGGGGCGGCTGACGACGGCCGGCACCGACAACGCCAACGGTCGCTGCGGCACATGCAGGGTCTTGTAGTGGAAGGCGCCCTTGGCGGTCTCGACGCTGTCGACCTGGCCCTGTTGCAGACGCGCCAGCCACTGCTCGACACGCAGGCCCAACAGGCTGTCGCAGCGCTGGCCGACCAGATTGCCGCGGTCGCTGCGCAGCAACTGGCAGGCCTGGTTGCTGGCGGCGAGGATGCGCCCGTCGAGGCTGACCGCAAGCAGGCCCTGCCAGCAGGAATCGAGGTATTGGCGACGGCTGTGGAAGGCGAGGACGATCTGTTCCGGGAAGCTGTTCCTGAACAGCCGGCTTTCGATCTGCATCACCGCCAGGGCCAGCAGCGCAGTACGGTCCGGCAGGCGGCCGAGGGGGCCCTGGCGGGTCAGGTCGAGGACCCCGAGCAGTTCGCCTTGCGGGCAGTGGATGGGCACCGAGGTGCAGGAGAAATCGCTGAGGCGTTCGAGGAAGTGTTCGCCGCAATCGATCTGTACCGTGCGTGCTTCCACCAGGGCGGTGCCCAGGGCATTGGTGCCGCGGGCCGCTTCGCTCCAGCAGGTACCGGGGGCGATATCGCCGAGGCCACGCTGCTTGAGCACGGCGGACTCGCCCTGGATAGTGAGGATGGTGGCGTCGGCATTGGCCAGGATCACCAGGCTGTCCTGGCCCTGGCGGGCGCCGAGGTAGTCGAGTTCGGCAGTGGCGGCGTCGAGCAGCGGGCGGTTGTTGGCCAGCAACAGATCGAGGCTGGCGGCGGACGTCAGGGCGACTTCCTGGCCGGCGTTACCGGTGACCCCATGATCAAGGCTGCGGCGCCAGGAGGCATCGATTTCGGCGCGCAGGAAACCGTCGGGCAACTGGCCCTCGATGGACAGGCGTTCCCGGGCAAGGCGTGGGTTCGAGGTCGGGGCGGTTTTTATTGTGCTCATCGGCGGCTCCGGATCGGGTATCCGATACAAGCAAGACCTGCGCCAGATCAGGCGGGTAACACTTCCCTGGGATCTTGGGTGTAGCTGATGGCCTCATCGCTGGCAAGCCAGCTCCCACAGGTACTGCACAGATCTCAAGGTTTGTGCTGACCCTATGGGAGCTGGCTTGCCAGCGATTGGGGCCACCACAGCAATCCGAGTATAACCCCGTTACAAAAGCCCCAGCGACTTGGCCCGGGCCACCGCCTGGGTGCGCCGCTCAACCCCGAGCTTGCTGTTGATATGGCTGGCGTGGGTCTTCACGGTATGCAGCGAGATGAACAGTTGCTCGCTGATTTCCTGGTTGGAGCACCCCTGGGCAATCAACTTGAGCACCGAATGTTCGCGGGCACTGAGGGTGTCCGCACTGGCCGCTTCCTGGCTCGGCAGCAGCCCCAGCAAACTGGCCTGCGCCGGGCTCGCCGGCTGCGCCTGAAGCTGTTCACGCAACCAGTCGGGATGCTCCGCAAGCAGGCGTTGGAACGGTTGCAACGCCCCGCCCCGCGCCGCTTCGAGCGCCTGGACAAAACGCTCGCGGGCCTCCGCCTGCTCTCCCTGCGCCAGCAACAAACCAACCTGCTGACACAGCGCGATCACACACAGCAACTGCCCACCACTGGCCTGCCCACGGTTGACCAGCGCCTGCAAGCGCTGCCCGGCCTGGGCGCTCCGCCCCTGGGCCTGCTCCAGCAAGGCCTGCTGCAACTCGATATGCAGCGGCAGCAACGGATGGAATTCCGGCGCCGCCGCAGCCTGCTGACCACCATAGGTCTGGCTCAGGCGCAGCAGCCAGGACTCGGCCAGGTCGTTGCGCCCCTGGGCCAGCCACAGTTCGCATTTCACCAGGGTGATCATCGCCAGGTAGAAGATCGGCGGCACGTCCCAGATATGCATCAGGCGTTCGGCCTCGGCCAGCTCGGCGAACGCTTCGGCGAAACGCCCTTCGCGCCCGTCCAGGGTCGCCAGCGCGCAGTGGCCGATCAGCACGCTGATATCGCGACAGGCCCGGGCCTCGATCAGTCCGGCTCGCAGACGACTGCGGCCGGCGTCGGATTGCAGACGCCCGACCAGCAGGTAGCCCTCGTACAGCATCAACCGCGCGCGTACCGCATACAGCCGCTGCGACGACAGCCCGCGTAGCCGATGCAGGCCCTGGCGCACTTCATCCATGGCCCGCAGTACTTCGCCCCGGGCATGCAGGACCCGGGCACGGTCATAATGGGTCAAGGCTTCGAACAGCGGATTGCCGACCCGTTGCGCCAGCTCCAGTGCTTCACGGTTCCAGCCCCGGGCGCGCCAGAAATCGGCATCGGCGATGGCCAGGTTGGACAGGGTCGAGAGGCACATCAGGCGTTGCCCGTAGCGCTTGTGCGGCAGGCTTTGCAGGGCCTGCTCGCAATAGGATCTGGTGCGCTCGCGATCGCCGCGCCCGCGGGCGATGATCCCGCTCAGCGCCAGCCATTGGGCGAGCATGGATTTCTGCGCGGTGGCCGAGGGTGCCGGAAGGAAGCGGCTGAGGTGGCTGGCCAGTTCCTCGGCCGCATCCAGTTGGCAAGCCAGGCCGAGGGCCCAACTGTACAGGACGATAAGCCGCGGTGTGCTGATCAGCAGGCTATCGGGCAGGTCCATCTTCCAGCGCAGGAGCATGCCGACGTTCTGCTCGGCCAGCAGTTGTTCTTCCGAAAGGTTCTGCACCAGGTTGGCGGCGACATCAAGATGGCCGGCACGCAACGCCTGTTCCACCGCTTCGTCGAGCAGGCCCTGGCCGTGGAACCAGCGGCACGCCCGCAGGTACAGGCTCGACAACGGCAAGCTGGCCTGGCGGGTGCGCAGCAGGTCGGAAAACAGATGGTGATAGCGGAACCAGTAACCGTGTTCGTCCAGCGGCACGAGGAACACCTGGTGCGATTGCAGGAAGCGCAGGATCTCGCTGCTGTCGTGGCTTTCCCGCAGGGCGTCGCAGAGGTCGGCGCAGAAGCGGTCCTGGCAGGCGGTGTCGTTGAGGAAGGCCTGCACCTCGGGCGGCAGGCAGTCGATGACTTCTTCCAGCAGGTAATCGCGGATCAGCCCTTCGCCACCGTGCAGGGCCTGGGGCAGATGGTGGTCGGCACCGGATTCGTTGGCCGCCAGCAGCCAGAAGCGCAGGCCGGCGACCCAGCCGTCGCTGCGCTGGACCAGGTTGTCCAGCGCCTGGCCACGCAGGAGCGAGGGATGCTGGCCGAGTACGGCGAAGGATTCGTCGGGGGTCAGGCGCAAGTCTTGCTCGGTCAGTTCCAGCAGTTGCCGCGACAGGCGCAGGCGCGCCAGGTGCCAGTCCGGGCGCAGGCGGCTGGTGACCAGCAGCACCAGCCCTGGCGGCAGGTGGTTGAGGAAGAATTGCAGGCAGCGGTCGAGCACCGGCCCCTGGGCCAGGTGATAGTCGTCGAGGACCAGGAGGATCGGCGCGCCGCCTTGCAGGTGCACGGCCAGTTCGTCGAGCAGGCCGTCGAGCCATTCCTCGAAGGCGAAGGGCTGGTGGCGCTGGCGCATCTTCAGCAGGCCGAGGGCCTGGGCGCCGAGGCTCGGGCAGTGTTGCTGGAGGCCTTCGAGCAGGCGTTCGAGGAAGCGACCGGGATCGGCATCACGCTTGCTCAAGCCCAGCCACAGGCTGCGCCATTGCGCGGGCAGGTTCTGGCAGAACTCAACCGCCAGGGAGCTTTTACCGAAGCCAGCGGGAGCATTGACCAGCAGCAGCCGACCACCGAGCCCGGCCTGCAGGCGCTGGCACAGGCGAGCGCGCGGCACATGCCCGTCAGGCAGCGGCGGCCGGTAGAAACGCCCTTCCAGCGCAGACACGGTCTGGCCGGGGAACCCTTGCGTGCTGGACAGATCGGTCATGGCCGGCTCGGTTGGTGGAAAGTCTCGGCGACAGGGATTGCCGGAGACTAGCGGTTTAGCCGGCACATTTGAAGGTGATTGCAGCAGGAAAGGAAAAAAAGACTACAACAAGAAGCAACAGAAACAACATTGATCAGGGGCAAGGGATGACTGCCTTGCAGGGAAGATTGAGGGTGCTGCTGGTGGCCTCATCGCTGGCAAGCCAGCTCCCACAGGTACAGCACAAGTCTCAAGGTTTGTGCTGTACCTGTGGGAGCTGGCTTGCCAGCGATGAGGCCCGAGAGACCACCACAAATCAAAACGCCCCGGCAAGGCCGGGGCGTTCTGGGGGATCACACGGAGTAACTGAAACTTAACGAATGCCCGACTGGCGCAGGGCCGCCGGCTGGAAGTCAGCCTTCGAGGCAGTGAAGCCGAAGTCGTAGGATTTTTTCTCCTCGTTCTTCATGCCCAGCGCCAGGTAACGACCCGATTGCAGGTCATAGATGGCTTCCAGGGTGTACCACGGCACTTGGACGTTGTAGTAGTCCTGGGCATGGGCCTCGGAAACACGCCACAGCTGGTCACGACCGTCGTACTGGTCGATCACCGCAGCCTGCCAGGTGTCCTCGTCGATGTAGAAGTCACGCTTGGCGTAGATATGGCGCTGACCCGGTTTCAGGGTGGCGACCACATGCCAGACACGGCGCAGCTCGTAGCGGGTCAGGTCCTGGTTGATATGCCCAGGCTTGATGATGTCCGCGTACTTGAGGGTCGGCGAGTCGAGCTTGTAGGCGTTGGAGGCGATGTACATCTCCTTCTTGCCTTCCAGTTTCCAGTCGTAGCGATCCGGCGCACCGTTGTACATGTCGAGGTTGTCGGAGGTACGCAGGCCGTCGGCGGCAGTACCCGGACCGTCGTAGGACACCTGCGGCGCCTGGCGCACCCGACGCTGGCCGGCGTTGTAGATCCACGCCTTGCGCGGTTCCTTGACCTGGTCGAGGGTCTCGTGGACCAGCAGCACGGTACCGGCCAGACGCGCCGGTGCGGTCACTTCCTGCTTGAAGTAGAACAGCACGTTGCCCGGGTTGGCGGCATCGTAGTCCTTCATGCGGTCACGGAAGACGAACTGGTCCTGGAAGTACACCAGGCTGTAGCTGCCGTTCTGCTGCGGCGTGGCCTGGGTCACCAGGCGGGTCACGCTGCCGCCGCGGTAGCGGGTGATGTGGTTCCAGATCACCTCGACACCGCTTTTCGGAATCGGGAACGGCACGGCGACCTGGAAGTTGTTCAGGCCGTTGCCGCCCTCGACCAGGGTGGTCGCGGTGGCGTTCTTCTTGATCGCGGCGAACACGTCGTCCGGGACGGTGGCGCCGCGGTGGGTCTTGTACACCGGCAGCTTGTAGCTGTCGGGGTAGCGCTTGAGCATGGCGATCTGGCCAGGGGACAGCTTGTCCTTGTACTGCTCGACGTTCTGCGCGGTGATGGTGAACAGCGGCTTGTCGCTGCCGTACGGGTCGGACAGGAAGCCCCGGGCATCGACGCTGCCGGCAGTCTTGGAGAGCGGCTCCCACGGGCCGATGGAGCCGTCGGCGTTACCGGCCTTTTCCGCGCCCATCGGGGTCAGGGTGGTGCCCAGTTTGGCGGCTTCGTCGGCGGAAACCGCGGCCATCACGCTGCTCGCCAGCAGGGACAGGCCCAGCACGCCGGCTTTGAGCAAGGTCTTGGTGTTGATCATGGTCATGTGCTTCTTCCTGAAAAATGCGCTTAGAAGTTCATGCCGAAGCTGAGGGCGACGAAGTCGCGGTCATCCACGGTGGTGTACTTGCCGTCGAAGAAGTTGGTGTACGACAGGTTGGCGGTGTAGGTGTTGAGGTAGTCGGCCTCGAGACCGAGACTGACGGCCTTGCGACCTTCCTCGAAGTTGCCGCCAGGGCCTGGCGAGTAACCATCCACGTCGTGGGACCAGGCCACGCTCGGCTTGAGGTTCACACCGGCGAACACGTCCGGGTAGTCCCAGATGGCACGGGCGCGGTAACCCCAGGAGTCGGAGGTGGTGAAACCGTCGTTTTCGCAGTAACGGGTCAGGTTGTTCTGTGGTCCGCCGGCCAGGGTGCTGCCGTTGAGCGAGGCGCAACGGCCATTCGGCAGCGGGCCTGGGCCGTAGACCGGGTCGCGGCCGTAGCGGGCTTCGGAGTTGCTTTCCAGGCCACCGACGTGGGTCCAGCCGACCTCGCCCACCACGGTCAGGCGGCTGGCGCCCATGACCTGATCGAAGAAGTGGGTGAAGGTGGTCTGCAACTGGGTGATTTCCTTGCGGCGGTAGCCCGGCTGATCGGTGCCCGGACGCCCTTGCAGGACGGACGCGGTCGGATCCAGCGGAGTCAGGCCGGAGTACAGGATATCGGTGGTGTTGAGCTGTACCGGTGCGTTCGGACGGTAGCTGATCTCGCCACTCCACGCAGTGCCGGTAGGCAGGGTGGTGGAGAAGCTCAGGCCGTACAGGCGAATGTCTTCAGGATATTCGACGTAGTAGCTGGAGTTGCCCGCCACCACCAGTGGCAACAGGCTTGGCGCCAAGGCGCTGGCCTGGGCCAGGCTCAGGCCGTTGGCCATCAACCGGCCAACCAGGTTGGCCGGACTGTATGAGCTGGCCGGACCGCCCTTGCCGCTGAAGATTGGCGCGCGGCTGTGGTAGTTCATGAAGTAACCACCGAACTCGGTGTTCAGCGGTTCGAACACATAGCGCATGGCGACACCGAACTGGCCGCTGTCACGGGCATCGCGGTCCGGGCCGCGCTTCACGATTACACCTTCGTCAGGCGAACCGTGGGTCACGCCCAGTTGGGTCAGGGCATTGCGCACAGCCGGGGAAGCGATGCTCGACTGCTTCGCCAGTACCGCCAGGTTGTTGTTGCAACCATCGGCGATCACGTCCGGCTGGGAGAAGAAGGTGCCGCAGTTGTCCACTACGGTCTGGTCCCATTCCAACTGGTAGAAGGCTTCGGCCGACAGGTTGTCGGTCAGGCTCTGGGACACGTAGAACATGTTGACCGGGATCAGGCCTTCCTTGATCTCGGCACCCGGACGGCGGAACGCGGACACGTCGATCGGGTTGATGGAGTTGATACCGCCACCGATGAAGGTACTTTCACCCCAGCTCACCACCTGCTTGCCCAGGCGCACGGAGCCCGGCTGATCGGCAATGGCGTAGTTGTGGTAGACGAATGCGTCGAGAATCTGCCCGCCGGATGACTTGGCGCCTTCCTTGCGGTTGGAGTCGCTGATGTCCTTGAATTCGCGGCCCTCGTCCTTCAGCTCGAAGTCGTACCAGTACTTGCCACGGACGAAGACGCCGGTGTCGCCGTACTTGAGTTCGAGGTCGTGGATACCCTTGAAGATCTTCGAGAAGGTCTCACCGCGCTTGAAGTTCAGGTGGCCATCGTCGGAGGTCTGCGACAGGCCGTGGCCGCCGTTGTTGACCCCGATCAGGTTCTTGTTCGCCTTCTCGGTGGACCAGCTCGCACCGACGGACAGCGACGAGTCGAAACTCCCCTCGATCTCCCCGATATTGAAACTGACCGCGAATGCAGGACTTGCAAGCGTAGAAGCGAGGCTGACGGCCAGGGGCAGTTTCGCCCGGCGCCAGAACAGATTTACTGATGTCATCGACGCTACTCCATGTACTTTATTTTTATGGCAGTGAGTCCTTCAAAGAAACGAGGCCGAGCGGTCGCCAGTTGGCAGGGCGTGTCGGTTGCGCTGGAGCGCCTTCCCCATTCCTCAAAATCCCCTGACCCGACTATAGCCAGCAGGTAGTAGTGCTTGATCCCTCTAAAGTGTGATTTGCACATCACCCTCGTCCGTGGTGCTGCCTGAGCGGACGACGCGAAGACTGGCCGGGCAAGAATGGCTGATTTTTTTCATTTCACAAGGCGGCGAAGCCTCTGGAATGCGGCTCGCACCGTGGAAGGTGCGAGCCGCTGCGGCCTACAGGGTGGAAAGGAAGGCGCTGTTGCTGGCCTGCCACTCGAGGATGTCGACGCGAATGCGCTTCTTGTCGAGCTTGCCGACGCTGGTCTTGGGAATTTCGGTAACAAGGGCGATCTGGCTGGGAATCGCCCACTTGTTGATATGGCCAAGTTCGACGAACGGCTTGAGGTGTTCCTTCAATTCCCGGGCATCGATGCTCGCGCCCTCGCGCACCACCAGCAGGGCGAACGGACGCTCGCCCCACTGCGGATCGGCGACGCCGACCACCGCCACCTCACGCACGGCACCGTGGCGGCTGATGAGGTCTTCCAGATCCAGCGACGAGATCCACTCGCCGCCGGTTTTGATCACGTCCTTGATACGGTCACGGATATCGATCACGCCCATGGCATCGAGGGTGGCGACGTCGCCGGTGTGCAGCCAGCCGCCGGCCCACAGTTCCTCGCTCTTCTCCGGCTCGCGGAAGTACCCCATGGTCAGCCATGGCGCGCGCAGCACCAGTTCGCCCTGGGACTCGCCATCGGCCGGGAGGAAGTTGCCGTTGCCATCGACGATCGCCGCCTCCACCAGAGGCACCGGCACTCCGGCCTTGATGCGGTAGGTGGTGCGCTCGTCTTCGCTGCCGGCCAGCAGTTCTTCGTTGAGGTGGGCGCAGGAGATCAGCGGGCAGGTCTCGGACATGCCATAGGCCGCCGTCAGCTGGATGCCGCGGGCCTTGGCTGCGTCGTACAGCGCGCGGTTCAGGGCGCTGCCGCCGATGATGATCTTCCAGCCGCCGAAGTCCTCGTCCTGCGCGGTCTTGCAGTTGAGCAGCATCTGCAGGATGGTCGGCACGCAGTGGGAGAAGCTGACTTTCTCGTCGCGCCAGAGCTTGACCAGCATGTCCGGCTCGTAGCGCCCGGGGTAGACCTGCTTGAGCCCGAGCATGGTGGCCACGTACGGGATGCCCCAGGCATGCACGTGGAACATCGGGGTGATCGGCATGTAGACATCGTCGGTGCCGAGCAGGCGCACGCTGTCGATGCTACCGGTAACAGTGGCCACGCCCATGGTGTGCAACACCAGCTGGCGGTGGGTGAAGTACACACCCTTGGGGTTGCCGGTGGTGCCGGTGGTGTAGAAGGTGGTGGCGACGGAGTTCTCGTCGAAATCCGGGAAGTCGTAGTGCGGGCTGGCCGCCGCCAGCAGTTGCTCGTACTCGCCGACCAGATTGGGCAGCTCGGCGGTTTTCTCCGGGCCGTCGGTGAGCAGCAGAGTCTTTTCCACCGTGGTCAGTTGCGGGGCAATGGCCTGGTAGAGCCCGACGAAATCGCTGTTGACCAGCACGACGCGGTCGTCGGCGTGGTTCATGGTGTAGAGGATCTGTTCCGGCGACAGGCGTACGTTGATGGTGTGCACCACCGCGCCGATCATCGGGATGGCGAACATGCATTCCAGGTAGCGATGGCTGTCCCAGTCCATCACCGCCACGGTATCCCCGGCCTTCACGCCGGCTTCGGTCAGGACGTTGGCCAGGCGCGCGATACGCTCGTTGAGGGTCGGGTAGCTGTAGCGCAGCTGGTCGCGATAGACGATCTCGCGGGTTTTCTCGTAGCGGCTGCCGGACATCAGCAGGCGCTTGATCAGCAGCGGGAACTGATACGCACCCTGGGCGGGAGCAATGACACGGGTCTGCAACATGGGAATCCCTTTTCTGGAGTTGCACGAGGCATTGGACAAGCGGTCCTTACTCTAGAACGGGGCCGCGGCGGCAAAATCAGCCAAAGGAATGATTTGGCCGCCTTTCGACCGAACGGTCATGCCGTCCGGCCCTCTGTTCAGCGCATTTCGCTGAAGGCGATCTTGATCCCCAAGGCGATCAGCACCGCGCCCATGGTGCGGTCGAACCAGTGGCCCATACGGGCGAACGCCGCCCGCACCCGGGCCTGGCTGAAGAGCATGGCGACCAGGCAGAACCACAGGCCGGTGGCCAGGGCCAGGTACACGCCATAGCCGGCCTGGACCAGCAGCGGGGTGTGCGGATCGATGACCACGGTGAACAGCGAAAGGAAGAACAGCGTAGCCTTGGGGTTGAGACCATTGGTCATGAAGCCGGCGATATACGCGGCGCGCGGGGTGCGCTCGACGGTGGAAACCTGGATCGACTCGCCGGCCGCAGCCGGCCGGGCGCGCAGAGCCTTGAAGCCGATGTACACCAGGTAGGCCGCAGCGGCCCATTTCAGCGCGTTGAACAGCATGATCGACTGCGACACGATCAGGCCGATGCCCAGCAGCGAGTAGCCGACGTGGAGGAAGATCGCGGTGCCCACGCCAAAGGCGGTCCAGGTGCCGGCGCGGCGGCCATGGGTAACACTTTCCCGCACCACCACGGCGAAGTCGGGGCCGGGGCTGGCCACGGCGAGCAGGTGGATGAGTGCGACGGTGAGGAATTCTGCCCAGTACACGAACGGGGGCTCCTGGTGAGGAAGTGGGTCGACACCTTAACACCTTGTTACAACTTGAGCTGGGAAGGTGACCTCACTGGCCTCATCGCTGGCAAGCCAGCTCCCACAGGGTCCGTGTGCACCGCGATCACTGTGGGCTTGCCAGCGATGAGGCCCTCAGCATCACCACAAAAACTTGACTCTCCCCCACAGGTCACATCCCAACCTGCCCGCTTTTCAGGCAGGAACCCACCATGACCCAACGCATCCTCATCCTCCTCGGTCACCCGTCCAGCGACAGCTTCTGCGCCGCCCTCGCCCGGCACTACCAGGACTCCGCCCGCCAGGCCGGCCACGAAGTCCGCACGCTCCATCTCGGCGATCTCGACTTCGACCCCATCCTGCGCCAAGGCTACCGCCAGCCCCAGCCCCTCGAAGCGGACCTGCTCGACGCCCAGCAAGCCATCACCCACGCCACCCGCCTGGTCCTGGTCTTCCCCATCTGGTGGGGCGGCATCCCGGCGCTGCTCAAGGGTTTCCTCGACCGCATCCTGCTCCCGGGCTTCGCCTTCCGCTACAAGCCCGGCTCGCCCTTCCCGGAAAAACTCCTGGCCGGGCGCCACGCCCACCTGCTGGTGACCATGGACACCCCGCCCTGGTACTACCGCTGGGTCTACGCCATGCCCGGCCTGCACCAGATGCGCCGCACCACCCTGGCCTTCTGTGGTATCCGCCCGGAAAAGACGCTAACGTTCGGCCCTCTTCTGTCGTCCACACCCCGGCAGCGCCAGGCCTGGCTTGAACAGGCCCGCACGCTGGCCCTGCGTTGAAAAAAGGATTTTCGATGTACATCGGCGAAGCCGCCCGCCTGTCCGCGACCACCATCAAGACCATTCGCCATTACGAAAGCATCGGCCTGCTGCCCCCGGCTTCGCGCCAGGGCAAGTACCGAGTCTATGACCAGCACACGGTCGAGTTGCTGGTGCTGATCAAATGCGCACAGAAGCTCGGCTTTACCCTCAGGGAGATGCAGGCTCTAATGGCCGGCGGCCAGACCAGCCGCGAGGGCATCCGCACAGCCATCGCGGCCAAAGGCGCGCAGGTGCAGCAGCGGATCGACGAACTGCAACGCCAGCTCGCCGACCTGCACGCCTTCGACGCCAACCTGCAGCAGGTCCCCGACAGCTGTTTCCATCTCTGAATTCCCCAGGAGCCTCGCCATGACCCACGCCGTCTTTCTCGACCATAGCTCGCTGGACCTGGGCGATCTCGACCTCAGCGACCTGCGCGACAGCTTCACCCACTTCGACGTGCACCCAGCCACCGCGCCGGAGCAAGTGGTGCAACGCCTGCAAGGCGCCAGCGTGGCGATCAGCAACAAGGTGCTGCTGGATGCAGCGGTGATCAAGGCCTGCCCGGACCTGAAGCTGATCCTGGTGGCCGCCACCGGCACCAACAATGTCGATCTGCAAGCAGCGCGCGAGCGCGGCATCGTGGTCTGCAACTGCCAGGGCTACGGCACTCCGTCGGTGGCCCAGCACACCCTGGCCCTGCTGCTGGCCCTGGCCACCCGCCTGCCCGACTACCAGCAGGCGGTCGCCGCCGGCAAATGGAGCCAGGCCAAGCAGTTCTGCCTGCTGGACTTCCCTATCGTCGAGCTGGAAGGCAAGACCCTCGGCCTGCTCGGCCACGGCGAACTGGGCGGTGCGGTCGCCCGCCTGGCCGAAGCCTTCGGCATGCGCGTGCTGATGGGCCAGTTGCCCGGTCGCCCGGCCCGCGATGATCGCCTGAGCCTCGACGAACTGCTGCCCCAGGTCGACGCCCTGACCCTGCACTGCCCGCTCAACGACAACACCCGCAACATGATCGGCGCCGCGCAACTCGCCCAGCTCAAGCCCGGCGCCTTCATCGTCAACACGGCCCGTGGCGGGCTGATCGACGAGCAGGCCCTGGCCGACGCCCTGCGGGCCGGTCACCTGGGCGGCGCCGCTACCGACGTGCTGAGCGTGGAACCGCCGGTCAACGGCAACCCGCTGCTGGCCGCCGATATCCCGCGCCTGATCGTCACCCCGCACAGCGCCTGGGGCGCGGTGGAAGCTCGGCAGCGCATCGTCGGCCAACTGACCGAGAACGCCCGCGCCTTCCTCGCCGGAGCGCCGTGCCGCGTGGTCAGCTGAGGCGCGCCGGCTTCTGCTAGAATTCGCCCCCTTTTTCTCAGGAGCCGCCGTCCATGGACCCGCGCAGTGAAGTGTTGCTTCGTCAGGCCGATCTGTTCACCGGCCCGCTGTTGCTCGCCGGGTTACCCGCCGACAGCCTGCTGGGCACTTTTCCACAGGCCCGGGGCTGGAGCTGGCATGCCGGCGACCAGGCGCTGCTCGACGCACGCTTCGCCGGCCGCAGCCATTACGGCGTAGAAGTGCCCGACGTTGCCTTCGATGCGGCCGTGCTGTTCCTGCCCAAGTCCCGCGACCTCGCCAACTACCTGCTCAACGCCCTCGCCTCGCGCCTGGGCGGGCGCACCCTGTACCTGGTCGGCGAGAAACGTGGCGGCATCGAGGGTGCGGCGAAGCAGCTGCATGCCTTCGGCAAGCCGCGCAAGCTGGACAGCGCCCGGCATTGCCAGCTGTGGCAGGTGACGGTGGATAACCCGCCGGCCGCGCAGTCGCTGGACAGCCTGGCCCTGCGTTTCGAGCTGCCGCTGAGCGATGGCCCGCTGCAGATCGTCAGCCTGCCGGGGGTCTTCAGCCACGGCCGCCTGGACCGCGGCACCGCCCTGCTGCTGGAACATCTCGACGGCCTGCCCGCTGGCCACGTGCTGGACTTCGGCTGCGGTGCCGGGGTGCTCGGCACGCTGATCAAGCGCCGCTATCCACAGAGCCGGGTCACCCTGCTCGACGTCGACGCCTTCGCCGTGGCCAGCAGCCGCCTGACCCTGGCTGCCAACGGTCTGGAAGGCGAGGTGATCAGTGGCGACGGGATCGACTCCGCACCTCGCCAACTCGACGTCATTCTGAGTAATCCGCCGTTCCATACCGGCGTCCACACCAACTACGCGGCGTCGGAAAACCTGCTGAAAAAATCCGCCGATCATCTGAAAAAAGGCGGGGAAATGCGCCTGGTTGCCAACAGCTTCCTGCGCTACCAGCCGCTGATCGAAGGCGCCCTGGGCAACTGCGAAACGCGTGCCCAGGCCGATGGATTCAAGATCTACCGGGCGCTGCGCGGCTGAAAAACAGCACTTGCGCAAACGAATCCGCGTAGGCAGAATCCGCTCCGTCCTAGGGGAGTAGTCTCCCGCGAGCGCCCTGCTCGCATGGTGCGACGTCAACATACTTGGTCCACAGACCATGGCGCGCACGACCCACGGTCCGCATCAGACGGATCCAGGGTTTGACAAGACCTATGACACGCACACCTTACCCGGGGCGGGGAGGTCGTACGTGTCATAGCCGTGTCGACCCGCCCCCGTAGGAATCCTGATGCTGGAATCGCTGCTCGTCCCCACCGGAATCGTTGCCCTCGCTGAAATCGGCGACAAGACGCAACTGCTTGCCCTCATTCTCGCCGCGCGCTTCCGCAAGCCGTGGCCGATCATTGCCGGTATCGTCGCCGCGACCCTTGCCAACCATGCCGCTGCCGGTGCCGTCGGGGCCTGGGTGGGCAGCTTCTTCAGCAATGTCACCCTGCACTGGATCCTTGCCGCGAGCTTCCTGGCGACTGCCGCGTGGACGCTGATCCCGGACAAGATGGACGATGACGAAGGCAGCACCGCCAAGCGCTACGGGCCGTTCCTGACCACCTTGATCGCGTTCTTCCTGGCGGAGATCGGCGACAAGACCCAGGTCGCCACGGTGATGCTGGCGGCACAGTATCCGCACCTGATCATGGTGATCATCGGCACCACCCTGGGCATGCTGATTGCCAACGTGCCGGTGGTCCTGGCGGGTAACTTCGCGGCGGAGAAACTGCCGCTGACCCTGATTCGTCGCCTGGCGGCGAGTGCCTTCGTGGTGCTGGCGGTGATTGCCGTGTATTCGGCGATGCAGGCCAGTGGCTGGGTGGGCTGACTCGGTCTAACAGACTACACAAAACCCTGTGGGAGCTGGCTTGCCAGCGATAGGGCCAGACCTGACAACCAGGTTGCCTGATATGGCCTCATCGCTGGCAAGCCAGCTCCCACAGGGTCCGAGTAGGCTGGGAGGTTTACTTCTTCGCCTGCTCGTAAAGTGGCATCACCTTCGGAATCGCCGCCTGCAACGAGGCGATCCGGCTGTCCGAAGCCGGGTGGGTGCTCATGAATTCAGGCGGAGACTCGCCTCCCGAAGCCTGGGCCATCTTGTTCCACAGGGTGATCGCGGCATTCGGGTTGTAGCCGGCGCGGGCCGCCAGCTCCAGGCCGATCAGGTCGGCTTCGTTCTCGTTGCTGCGGCTGTTGGGCAAGGTCAGGCTGTACTGCACGACGGTGTCGGCCAGTTGCAGGCTGTCTTCACCCAGCCCCAGCAAGGCGCCAGCGCCGGAGCGGGCCATCTGGATGCCATAGGCCTTGGACATCGCCTCGCGCCCGTGCTCGCGCAGGGCGTGGGCGATTTCATGGCCCATCACCGCGGCGATTTCATCGTCGGTCAGCTTCAGCTTGTCGATCAGCCCGGTATAGAAAATGATCTTGCCGCCAGGACCACAGTTGGCATTGAGCTCGTCGCTCTTGATCAGGTTGACTTCCCAGTTCCACTGCGCCGAATCCGGACGGAACTGCGGGGCCTGGGCGATCAGCCGGTCGGCGATGGCCTGGATGCGCTTGGCATTGGCGCTGGTCTTGTCCAGCACACCCTTGCCGGACGCCTCACCCAGGGTCTGCTGGTAGGACTGCGCATACATCTGGTTGACCTGGTCGGTCGACAGCATGCTGAACATATATTGCTTGCGCTCGACACCGACCGCCCCACCGCTGGTGGTGTTCACCGCCTGGCAACCAGCCAGCAGGATCGAAGCGCCCAAGGCACCGACAACAACCAATTTACGCATGTAAACACTCCCTTCTGACATGGGCCGTATCCTAGGACGGCGCAAGTGATCGCGCTACAGCCGCTGGGAAAGATTTCTCTCTGACCACCTCATGATTTACTGGTTTCGCGCCGATAACAGCGGGGCAAGGCGACTTTTCCCGGCGTTCGGAGCCCAACCCATGAAGTTCAAGTCGATCCAGTTTTCCGTTGCGGCCCTGGCGGGCGCTATCGTGTTGAGTATCGTCGCAGCACTGGTGCTGTATGCCGTGTTTTCAGGGGCGCGGACCCAGGACCTGGTAGAACGCCGGACCCAGGAACAGTTCGACGCGGTCATCGAGCAGCGCCTTACCGCCCTGGCCCAGACCCAGGCCAGCCAGATCCTGCGGCGCCTCGAAGCACCGCTGTTGATCGCCCGCGGCGTCGCCACCACCAATGCCCAGATCGGCATGAAGGACGAGGCCGGCAATCCGCGCCTGAACGTCGATCGCGCGCAACTGATCGGCCTGCTCAAGCAGACCCTTGTGGATAACCCGCTGGTGCTGGGCACCTATATCGCCTGGGAGCCGAATGGCGTCGACCGCAACGATGGTGGCTATGTCGGCACCTCGGTCGAAGGCATCGACCCGGCCAACGGCCGCTTCCAGCCCTGGTGGTACCGCAATACCGACGGCACCCTCGGCCTGGAAAAACTGGTCGACCTGAGCAACAACACCCTGCTCTCCACCGGCGTACGCGCCAGCGAGTACTACCTGTGCTCCCAGGAGACCAAACGCGCCTGCGCCATCGACCCGGCACCTTACAAGGTCGGCGACAAGATGGTCATGCTCGCTTCCTTCATCCAGCCGATCCTGATCGACGGCAAGTTCCAGGGCATCGTCGGCGCCGACCTGTCGGTGAACTTCATCCAGGACCTGCTCAAGGCCGCCGACGCCCAGCTGTATAACGGTGCGGGCGAGCTGGCGCTGATCGCCAACAACGGTCGCCTGGTCGCCTATACCAAGGACGAAAGCAAGTTCGGCGAAAAGGCCAGCGAGGTGCTGCCGGCTGCCGAAGCGGCCGGCCTGAGCAAACTCAGCGGCGATACTCTGCGCTATGACCTCGACCGTGAGGCCGGTCAGATCCGCCTGTTCCTGCCCTTCCAGATCGGCGAGACCGCCCAGCGCTGGACCCTGCTGATCGACCTGCCGCTGAGTGCGGTGATGGCCGACGCAGAGAAAATGCAGAACGAACTGAGCGAACAGCGCCGCACCGACATTACCGGCATGACCCTGGTCGGCCTGGCCATCGCCGCCCTCGGCCTGCTGGTGATCTGGCTGCTGGCCCACGGTATCGCCCGTCCGCTGCGGCAGATGGTGGCGATGCTCGACGATATCGCCCAGGGCGAAGGCGACCTGACCCGCCGCCTGCACAGCGACCGCGCCGACGAACTGGGCTCGATCGCCAAGGGTTTCAACACCTTCCTGACCAAGCTGCAGACCATGATCAGCCAGGTGGTGACCTCGGTGCAGAAGGTCAGCGACTCGTCGGAGCACACCGCCGATATCGCCATCCGCACCAACCAGGGCGTGCATAAACAGATGGCGGAAATCGACCTGGTGGCCACGGCGGTACATGAAATGACCGCCACCGCCCAGGACGTGGCGCGCAATGCCACCCACGCCGCGCAGGCCGCGAGTAATGCCGACCAGGCGGCCAACCAGGGCCTGTCGATCGTCCGTGACACTTCGCAGTCCATCACCGCCCTGGCCGACGAGATCGGCCGCGCCGTGGGCGTGGTGCAGACCCTGGCCCGGGACAGCGAGAACATCAACGCCATCCTGGTGGCGATCCGCGCCATTGCCGAACAGACCAACCTGCTCGCGCTTAACGCTGCCATCGAGGCGGCCCGGGCCGGTGAACAGGGCCGTGGCTTCGCCGTGGTCGCCGATGAGGTGCGCAACCTGGCGCAGAAGACCCAGCAGGCCACCGAAGAAATCCAGCAGATGATCCAGCAGTTGCAACAGGGCACCCGCGATGTGGTGCGGGTCATGGAGGACAGCCAGGGCAAGACCGATATCAGCGTGCAGCAGGCGGCCAAGGCGGCGGATGCGCTGGAAAGCATCACCCGTGCGGTGTCGGTGATCAACGACATGAACACCCAGATCGCCAGTGCCGCCGAAGAGCAGAGCGCGGTGGCGGAGGACATCAACCGCAACGTGATCAATATCGGCCAGGTGGCCAACGAGGTGGCGGGCGGTGCTGATGAGTCGAGCAGCGCCAGCGCCGAGCTGACCAAGCTGGCAGAGCAGCAGCGCCGGCTGATCAACCAGTTCCGCGTTTAACGCATTGGGGCCGCTTTGCGGCCCTTCGCGAGCAAGCTCGCTCCCACAGGAATTTGAGCCAGTTCTCTGTGGGAGCGAGCTTGCTCGCGAAGGGCTGCGAAGCAGCCCCAAAATGCTGAAACATCACGCCGGGGTCAGGCACTCCGGCGCATTGAGTTTCGGATCATTGACGAAGCTGGCCAGTACCCGCTCGCGCAAAGCGGCGGGAGGGCTGGCCAGAAGGGCATGGAGGTCGGCCAGCGGGGTCTCGGGATCCAGCCAGGCGGCCTGCCCCGCCGCATCGAGAATCAGCGGCCGGCGCTGGGTCATCGCCGCCTGGGTCACCACCGCCGTACTCAGCCAGACTTGCTCCTGCACCGGATACGCCTCCCAGATCGCCGCGAAGAACAACGACGAGCCTTCCCCCGGCGTCAGCCAGTACGGGCGCTTGCGCGCATTGCCGCGCCATTCGTAGAAGCCGTTGGCCGGCAGCAGGCAACGGCGCTTGGCGAAGGCTTCGCGGAACATCGGCTGGTCGGCGAGGGTTTCGGCACGGGCGTGGGCCGGGGTGCGGGTCAGGTCGGTCAGCCAGGGCGGGGTCAGGCCCCAGCGGGCGCGGGCCAGGGTCAACTGGTCGTCTTCCCGGCGCTGGATCAGCACCTGGGCGCCAGGGGAAATGTTCCACTGCGCCTTCTGGTCAGCGGGAAAGCCGGGCAGCGCGGCGAAGGCCGGCGACCAGCGAAAGAGAGCGTAGCGTCCACACATCAGGCAAAACCTAGCAAATCAGAACTCCGGGGAAACTCTCCGGCTCATCGCCAGGAAGCGGCAAGGCGGCATTGTACGCGGCGATCAGCTCCCGTGCGTACTCGGCCTGGTCATCCGGCACGGCCAGGCCGAGCAGGCCCTGCAACGGCAGCTCGCCGATACCGCCCATCAGGTCGCGGCCGACCAGATGGACATCGACGCCCTCGTTGCCGAGCATGCCCAGCAGGACTTCGGCTTCCAGCAGGTTTTCCGGGTCATAGATTCGCCGCATCACTCATTCTCGCTTTTCACATCGAGCATCCATTCGTCACCGTGCACCTGCAGAATGAAGGTAATCGGACGACAACAGACGGCGCAGTCCTCGATATAGGTCTGGTCGCCGCCGGAGAGGTCGATGGTGGTCTCCACTTCCTCACCGCAATAGGGACAATCGTAGAACGCAGTTTCGAGCATCGCGGCCTCCACGGTCACTTGTGCGTATAATTGCCGGTCCTGCGCCCCGAGCCCGGATTTGCGGCGCAACCCCACCCTTTACCCTAGTCGTTTCACAACAAGAGAGCATGATGGGCGAATTCGATGCCATCCGACCCTATGACGACGCTGAAGTCCCTGCCGTTCTGGCACGTTTGCTCAGCGATCCGGCATTCCTCGATATCCTGACCCGGTTCCGCTTCCCGCGGATGGCCGACAGCTTCGGCTGGCTGCTCAAGCCGCTGATCGCCCGGCGCCTGCGCAAGGAGTTCGCTGGGGTGAAGTGCGTCGCGACCCTGCAGGACAAGGTCGAGTTCTACGTCGACCACACCATCGAGCGGGCCACCGACGGCGTCACCTATACCGGCGTCGAGCAGTTCAAGTCGGGCAACGCCTATCTGTTCCTGGCCAACCACCGTGACATCGTCATGGACCCGGCCTTCGTCAACTACGCCGTGTACCACGCCGGCCTGCCGACCCCGCGCATCGCCATCGGCGACAACCTGCTGCAGAAGCCGTTCGTCAGCGACATGATGCGCCTGAACAAGAGCTTCATCGTGCACCGCTCCATCAGCGGCCGGCGCGAGAAGCTGGCGGCCTACCAGTTGCTGTCGGCCTATATCAATCACTCGATCCGCAACGACCGTGCCTCGATCTGGATCGCCCAGGCCGAGGGTCGGGCCAAGGACGGCGACGACCGTACCGATTCGGCGATCCTCAAGATGTTCCACATGAGCCGCAAGGACGAGCCGTTCGGCGAGGTGATCCAGTCGCTGAACCTGAGCCCGGTGTCGATCAGCTATGAATACGACCCGTGCGACCAGGCCAAGGCCCGCGAGCTGTATATCCGTGCGACCACCGGCACCTATGCCAAGGCGCCGGGCGAGGACGACCTGAGCATCGGGTTGGGCATCACCGGCTACAAGGGCCGGGTGCACATCAACTTCACCGCGCCGGTGACCGCCGCGTTCGAGGACACCAAGCAGCTCGCCGCGCATATCGACAAGCAGATCCTCGGTGGCTACCGGCTGTTCCCGGTGCATTACCTGGCGTATGCGCAATGGGCGGAGGCAGACCCGGAGCTTCAGGTTCCGAAGGCGAGCGAGGTGTTTGGCAGCGAAGAGCTGGCCAAGGCCCAGGCGGAATGGCAGCGGCGGCTGGAGGCTTGCCCTGAGGAGCACCGGCCGTACCTGGTGTTGCAATATGCGATGCCGGTGCGCAATCAGTATCGGGTCAAGGCCGGGCTGCCACTCTGACCCCAGACACACGCGCTCTTCTTGTAGGAGCGTGGCTTGCCCGCGAAGGACCGCGCAGCGGTCCCAAGATCTCATTGCCAGCACCATTTTGGGACCGCTGCGCGGTCCTTCGCGGGCAAGCCTCGCTCCTACAGGGTCAGCGGTGCCCCTACGGGCTCAGATCCAGGTACTGACCCACGACAACAGCATGGCCATCGCCAGAAACGCGAAACCCATGCTGTAGTGGAAGCGGTTGACCCGCTGGGTCAGCAGGTCGATCGCCGCTTCACCTGCCGGCAGGCTGTCCATGGCCCGTGCCGCGCGCCGGCGGGCGCCGTGCAGGAGCAGGCCCGCCGGGCAGGTGAGCACCAGGGCGAACAGGTTGATGAGTTTGGCCGGGTGGGCAACGAACAGCCCCCAGAGCATTTGCAGCGACATCGCCTTACCTCGAATTGACCACGATTGCATCGAAACGCGCGCATTCTACCCAAGCCTTCCGTTCGCGCTCGTGCTTTGCGACCAAATGACGGTCGCTTTCATACATTCGTCATCAACTCAAGCCACCCTGTCGCCCTCGCAACGCACCGGAGCTTGTCATGCTGCACGCCGAAAACCAGGATCGCCTCTATCTGATTGCCCAGAGCGAGGAGCAGGAAGCGCTGATCGACGGTTTGGCCTTCAACGTCCAGGACCGCCAGTGGCTGGTCTATTGCGCCCTGGGCGGCCATCACCATGATCATTGGCCGGAAGTGGACAGCCAGACCGGCATCAGCGTGCTCGATTTCTACGTCGAAGCAGCCTGACAACGCGGACCCTGTGGGAGCTGGCTTGCCAGCGATTGCTGTAGTGAATTCACCGACGCCATCGCTGGCAAGCCAGCTCCCACAGGGTCCGCGCAAGCCGCAATAAAAAAAGCCCGCGCCCTGAGATCAGGACGCGGGCTTTTTTATTGCGGAGGTAACGCTTACTCGCCCAACACCTGACCGATGGTCGGGTCCTTGAACAGGCGGGTCAGGGCATCGCTCAGCACGTCACTGACCAGCTTGGTATTGGTTTCCTGGTTCGGCGCCATGCCGAAGCGCTGGTCCAGGGAAGCGCCATAACGGCCGCTGTAGCGACGGTTGGCGTTGTTCACGTCAGCCTTGAAGGTGGCGCCGATGGTCGCCTCGGTGACGTACATGCCCTCTTTCGGCGACTGGTACTTCAGCTCGGCCAGGGTCACGGTCAGCTGTGGCGCGTTGTAGGCATTCGGCGTCGGGGTGAAGCCAAGCAGACGCACGGCCGCTTCGGCCTGGGCCTGCAGTTTTGGCAGCACGTCATTGCCGGTCACGGTAATGGCGCTGGTTTCCGGGTACAGACCGCCGCGGGTACCGAGGGTCTGGGTGCCACGTCCGTCCACCACCCGTACCACCACCGGCTGGCCATGGCCCACGGGCGCTAGCTGGGCAGTGAGTTTCGGCTGCGGGCTGAGTTGTTGCGGGCTATGGGCGCAACCCACCAGGGTCAGGCTGGTCACCGCGATCAAACCGAACAACAAACGTTGCAACATGCGCATCTCTCCTGGAATGGCGGCAAAGGTCGCCAGTATACCCAGCGCCCATGGCGCCAGTCATCGGATCCCTGTGCTGTAAGACCCTTCTTTCATGCTCGGATTCCCCTTGTCATACGGACTTCATCATCGCCGGCTTATCCTTGCGCCAGCCCCCACAAGGTACTTCGCCATGAACAGCTTCTGGTCCCTGCTTTTCAAGCGCCAGCCACAACGTCATTTCGCCCGCCTCGATGCCAAGGGCCTGTGCCAGGCATTCAAGTGCTGCGAACAGCCGCCCGTCGGGGCCGGCTGGGTCGAAGTCAACGAATCCGGCCTGCACTGGCTCAACCGTCCGCTGCCCGCCAGCGCCCGGTTGGTGCCGCGTCGTCGCGGCAATCTGCTGCAACGTGCCCTCGCCGCCTGACGGATGCGCAAGAAAAACCTGTAATAAAGGCCATTTCTGCCCGCGACATCGTTATAATCTGCCCCCGATTATAAGGACGTCTCCTGATCGGGCCCCGCAACACCGCCAATGCCCAGCATCGGCACCTACCACCATCGCCCACAGAGAGCCGTTCACACAGGTCTTGCGCAGCCGGTGTGCCCGCTTTTCTCGGCCCTCCACGCTCTGCACTGAACCTGACGAGCCTGCCCTGCACGGCTCCTTTTTGAGGTTCACGACTCCAAAAGAGCGTGAAAAAACGGGTTTTCACAACTTCACAAGAGTGTGGCGAGCATGAACAGTCTGGTATGTGCAAAAGCATCATCAGTGTCCCTGGCAGCTTCAAGCAGTGGGTATCGGTCCTCATCCGAGGTGCACGACTGAGACCGGTCCACAGCGCACGACGGGCGCCTCGACCATAAGTCGAATTGCCGCACCGGCCGCGAAATGCGTTCATATGCAACGTAGAGAGCCCGGTTGGCAGTGTCCGTGAACGTTGGAAAAACTGTGAAGTAGCGGATATGGCGATTCCGGCGAGCCGGGATCCTATGCTGTCAATTAGGTGCTGATGATTTTGGAGATGCGTTAATGGCGCAGAACGAAGCAGTCGATGTAGTACTGGTAGGCGCGGGCATCATGAGTGCCACCCTGGCCGTGCTGCTCAAGGAACTCGACCCGGCGATCAAGCTGGAAGTCGTCGAGTTGATGGATTCGGGTGCCGCGGAAAGTTCCAATCCGTGGAACAACGCGGGTACCGGCCATGCCGGGCTGTGTGAACTGAACTACACGCCTCAGGCTGCCGACGGCAGCATCGACATCAAGAAAGCGGTGCACATCAACACCCAGTTCGAGGTTTCCCGGCAGTTCTGGGCCTACCTGAGCAAGAAAGGCGCGTTCAGCTCGCCGCGGGCGTTCATCAACCCCGTGCCGCACCTGAGCTACGTCGAGGGTGACAAGGGCATCGCCTTCCTCAAGAAGCGCTACGAGCTGCTCAAGCAGCACCATGCCTTCGCCGACATGGAATACACCGAAGACCAGGCCGTGATGAAGGACTGGATGCCGCTGATGATGCCGGGCCGCCCGGCGGATCAGAAAATCGCCGCGACCCGCGTGATGAAAGGCACCGACGTCAACTTCGGGGCCCTGACCAACAAGCTGCTCAAGCACCTGGGCAACGCTGCGGACGCACAGGTCAAGTACTCCAAGAAGGTCACCGGCCTGCGCCGTAACGGCAGCGGCTGGACCGTGTCCGTCAAGGACGTCAACAGCGGCAGCAGCCGTGACGTCGACGCCCGCTTCGTGTTCCTCGGCGCCGGCGGCGCGGCCCTGCCGCTGCTGCAGCAGTCGGGCATCCCGGAAGGCAAGGGCTTCGGTGGCTTCCCGGTCAGCGGCCAGTGGCTGCGTTGCGACAACCCGGACATCGTCAAGCAGCACCAGGCCAAGGTCTACAGCCAGGCGGCGGTCGGTGCACCGCCGATGTCGGTTCCGCACCTGGACACCCGCGTGGTCGACGGCAAGAAGTCCCTGCTGTTCGGGCCATACGCCGGCTTCACTACCAAGTTCCTCAAGCACGGGTCGTTCCTCGACCTGCCGCTGTCGGTACGCATGGGCAACATCGGCCCGATGCTCGCGGTAGCCCGCGACAACATGGACCTGACCAAGTACCTGGTCAGCGAAGTGATGCAGTCGATGGAGCAGCGCCTGGATTCCCTGCGCCGCTTCTACCCCGAGGCGAAAGCCGAGGACTGGCGCCTGGAAGTGGCCGGTCAGCGTGTGCAGATCATCAAGAAGGACCCGAAGAAAGGCGGCATCCTGCAGTTCGGGACCGAACTGGTGGCTGCGCAGGACGGCTCGCTCGCGGCACTGCTGGGCGCTTCGCCGGGTGCTTCGGTGACCGTGTCGATCATGCTGGAGCTGATCGAGCGCTGCTTCGCCGACAAGACCAAGGGCGAATGGGCCGAGAAGCTCAAGGAAATCTTCCCGGCGCGGGAAAAGGTCCTGGCGGACGACGCCGATCTGTACCACAAGATCGCCGCGTACAACGACGAGGCCCTGGGCCTGGTCGAAAGCAGTCCGGCGCCTAGCTACGCCTGATCTGCACCCATGAAAAAACGCCCTTCTGGGCGTTTTTTTATGCCTGGGATTCGTGGAGACTTCATCGCTGCGGTGCGGCGGTCCGACAAGCCAGCTCCCACAGGTACTGCACAAGTCTCAAGGTCTGTGCTGACCCTGTGGGAGCTGGCTTGCCAGCGATGAGGCCCGAACGATCAGCCCCGAGCCTTGTCGATGATCTCGACATACTCCGGCGCATTGCGCTGGTCGGCGATCACCTCGACGAAGGTCTTGCCCTGCTCGTCCTTGCCGTCCAGGTCATAGCCTGCTTCGACGAAGAAACCGACAAAACGCTCGAAGTCGTCGATGCGCAGGCCACGGTAGCCCTTGATCAGCTTGTGGTGCGAGGGCGAGGTCAGGCCATCGGCCGGCTCGAACTGAAGGAACGACTTTACGTAGTCGTCGCTGATCTCGTCGCCAATCACCTGCTTCTTGTCTTTACGCATTACCGACTCCAACTGAACCATCAAGGACATTTTCCGATGGGCCGGGAGTGTACCCCGCCACTCAGCGCGTGCGAAGGGTTCCGGTATGCAGATCGGCCCAGATATGCCCGTTGGCGTAGCTGAGGAATTGCACATAGACGGTGTCGTTGCGCAGCAGGTCGAGGATCACCTGGTATTGGGCCGGCGCGAAATTCAGGGTCAGGGTACGGGTCGCACTGTCAAAGGCCGGCTTGCGCAGGCTCTTGCCCTCGCCATCGAAACTGATCAGCACCTGGCTGATGCTCGCGCCCTGGCTCAAGGGCTTGCCCTTGAGGCGCATGGTCAGGGTCGAGGTGATCGGCAGCGGCTGCTGGTTGGACTGGCGCTGGTTGCCCACCACCACCGAATAGTTGGTGACCTGCAGCAGTTGCTGGCTTTCCGGGGCGTCCTGGCGCACGGCCAGTTCATCCGGCGGCAGGAACTGGCTGTGCATCGGTGCGGCAGCCACGGGGAGACTGATAAACAGGAGAAGCGGGAGAATCGCACGCATGACAGGCTCCTTTGAGGCGGCCTGGCACTCTAGCATGGCAAAAGGGCCCCGACGGGGCCCTTGCGAATCAATCGAACTGCGAACGCATCCAGGCCTGGTAGGTCGCCACTTCCGGCTCGCCTTCGCGCGGCGCCCAGGACGCCATATCGCCATCGGCCACCGGCCGGTAGGGCCCGGCCTTGCACTCGAACATCGCGCTGTCAGGTTCCAGCACCACCAGACCATGGAAGGTACCAGGCGGCAGGTCGACGCCGAGGCAGTCGCCACCCAGTTCCAGCACACGCTTGTCGGTGACCGCGCCGGTCTCGTCGAAAATCAGCAGACCCAGCTTGCCCTTGAGCACGATCAGGGTTTCCGCCTTGTCCAGCGCCTGGTGACGATGCGGCGGGATGTAGGTCTCCGGCTGCAGACCGACCGCCATGCGATGGCACGGGTCGTCCATCTCGTGGAAATTGTGGTGCTGGCGGCCGCGCGGGCTCTGGGCGGCCTTCTGCGCGACGCTGGCAAACAGCGCTTGATCGAGGAACTGGGTCTTGCTCACGGTTTCAGAGTCCTTTGACGGCATAGATGCCATTGGCGTTGCGCCAATAGCCCTTGTAATCCATACCATATCCGAACACGTAGCGGTCAACGCAGCTCAGCCCGGTGAAATCGGCCTTGAGGTCCGGGCTGGCCTTGCGCTCGTGGTCCTTGTCGATCAGCACGGCGGTATAGACGTTGCGCGCACCGGCGTGGCGGCAGAAGTCGAGGATGGCGCTGAGGGTGTGACCTTCATCGAGGATGTCGTCGATGATCAGCACGTCGCGGTCGATGAACGAGACTTCCGGCTTGGCCTTCCAGAACAGGTCGCCGCCGCTGGTCTGGTTGCGGTAGCGGGTGGCGTGCAGGTACGAGGCTTCCAGCGGGAACTGCAACTGGGTCAGCAGCTTGCCGGCGAAGATCAGGCCGCCGTTCATCACGCAGAACACCACCGGGTTGCTCTCGGCGAGCTTTTCGCTGATTTCCACGCCGACGCGGACAATCGCCGCCTCGACTTCGGCTTCGCTGTGCAGGCAGTCGGCTTCTCGCATGACTTGGCGGATGTGCTCGAGATCAGCGGACATGATGCTCTCCAGGTGGTCAGGTTTTGGAAAAGCGGGCAAAGGTACGCATCCACACGCACCAGATCAAGCATTTATGGACTAACGTCCTGTATGCCTATAGGACCGCGCGAACGAATAGATTAATCTAGCGCGGTTTTTTTGCCCGCATTCCGGAGCCCTCCCCCTATGCCCATCCGTGAGATCCGCCATCCGCTGATCCGTCACAAGCTCGGCCTGATGCGCCGCGCCGATATCAGCACCAAGAATTTTCGCGAACTCGCCCAGGAAGTCGGCGCGCTCCTGACCTATGAGGCCACCCAGGACCTCCCGCTGGAAAACTACGAAATCGACGGCTGGTGCGGGAAAGTCCAGGTCGAGAAGATCGCCGGCAAGAAGATCACCGTGGTGCCGATCCTGCGCGCCGGTATCGGCATGCTCGACGGCGTCCTCAGCCTGATCCCGGGCGCCAAGGTCAGCGCCGTGGGCGTGGCGCGCAACGAGGAAACCCTCGAAGCGCACACCTACCTGGAAAAGCTCGCCCCGGAAATCGACCAGCGCCTGGCCCTGATCATCGACCCGATGCTGGCCACCGGCGGCTCCATGGTCGCCACCATCGACCTGCTCAAGCGTGCCGGCTGCAAGGACATCCGCGCGATGGTCCTGGTCGCCGCGCCGGAAGGCATCGCCGTGGTGGAAAAAGCCCACCCCGACGTACAGCTCTTCACCGCGTCGATCGACCAGCGCCTGAACGAAGACGGCTACATCATCCCTGGCCTGGGCGATGCCGGCGACAAGATCTTCGGCACCAAGCAGAAGGACGCCTGAGCATGCAGGACGAGTTCAACGACCCGCTCTGGCGGCAGATCGTCTCTGGCGCACAGATGCTCTTCGTGGCCTTCGGCGCCCTGGTGCTGATGCCGTTGATCACCGGCCTGGACCCTAACGTCGCGCTGTTCACCGCAGGCCTGGGGACCATCCTGTTCCAGATCGTCACCGGCCGTCAGGTCCCGGTGTTCCTGGCCTCCAGCTTCGCCTTCATCACCCCGATCATCCTCGCCAAGGGCCAGTTCGGCCTGGCCGAGACCATGGGCGGCGTGATGGCCGCAGGCTTCGTCTACACCTTCCTGGGCCTGGCGGTGAAGATCAAGGGCACCGGCTTCATCGACCGCCTGCTGCCACCCGTGGTGATCGGCCCGGTGATCATCGCCATCGGCCTGGCCATGGCGCCGATCGCCGCCAACATGGCCATGGGCAAGGGCGGTGACGGCACGGTCCTGATGCCGTACAGCACGGCCATGATGATCTCCATGCCGGCGCTGCTGACCACCCTGATCGTCGCCGTGTTCGGCAAGGGCATCTTCCGCCTGGTGCCGATCATCGCCGGCGTGCTGGTGGGCTTCGGCCTGTCGTTCGCCTTTGGCGTGGTCGACGTGGCCAAGATCGCCGCGGCGCCGTGGCTGGAGCTGCCGAAGTTCACCGCCCCGGCGTTCAACTGGCAGGCCATCCTGTTCATCGTTCCGGTGGCCCTGGCCCCGGCCATCGAACACATCGGCGGGGTGATCGCGGTGGGCAGCGTGACCGGTCGCGACTACCTGAAGAAACCCGGCCTGCACCGTACCCTGCTGGGTGACGGTATCGCCACCACCACCGCCGGCCTGTTCGGCGGCCCGCCCAACACCACCTACGCCGAAGTGACCGGCGCGGTGATGCTGACCAAGAACTACAACCCGAAGATCATGACCTGGGCGGCGATCTTCGCCATCGTCCTGGCCTTCATCGGCAAGTTCGGCGCGCTGCTGCAAAGCATCCCGGTCCCGGTGATGGGCGGCATTCTCTGCCTGCTGTTCGGCTCGATCGCGGCGGTTGGCATGAACACCCTGATCCGCCACAAGATCGACCTGAGCGAAGCGCGCAACCTGGTGATCGTCTCGGTGACCCTGGTGTTCGGTATCGGCGGCGTGCTGGTCGGTAGCGGTGACGGCCCGGATGACTGGGGCCTGAAGGGCATCGCCCTGTGCGCCATCGTCGCCATCGGCCTGAACCTGCTGCTGCCGGGCAACGACGGCTGGAAAAACAAAGTGATGGACGATCACCTGCCGTAAGGCCGGCGATCCTGCGTTGCAATGAAGAAGGGGCTGCGTTTGCAGCCCCTTCTTCATTTCTGGTCAGATCAGGCCCGCTCGCAGAGCGTGGTCAGGGCCTTGGTCCACTCCGGGTGATCGTTGAGACACGGCACCAGGGTCAGCTCCTCGCCACCCGCCTCGATGAACTGCTCGCGACCACGATCACCGATCTCTTCCAGGGTCTCGATGCAGTCGGCGACGAAGGCCGGGCACATCACCAGCAGCTTCTTCACCCCGGCCTTGGCCAGCTCATCCAGGCGTGCCTCGGTGTAAGGCTCGATCCACTTGGCCTTGCCCAGGCGCGACTGGAATGACACCGACCATTTGCCTTCCGGCAGGCCCATCTGCCTGGCAAACGCCTGGGCGGTGCGCAGGCATTGGCCGCGGTAGCAGACCGCAAGCATCTCGGCGGAGGCGTCGCGGCAGCAGTCGGCTGCCTGGAAGTTGTGCTTGCCGGTCGGGTCGAGCTTTTTCAGATGACGCTCCGGCAGACCGTGGAAGCTCAGCAGCAGGTGATCGAAATCCTGCTCCAGCCAGGGCTTGGCGCTGGCCACCAGGGCGTCGATGTACTCGGGCTGGTCATAGAACGGACGCAGCACGCGCATGTCCAGCGGCAGCTTGTGCTCGGCGATGGTCGCCTTCGCCTGCTCCACCACCGTGGTCACCGTGCTATCGGCAAACTGTGGATACAGCGGCGCCAGGGTCACCTTGCGCACGCCCTGGGCGGCGAGACGCTGCAACACGGCGGGCAGCGCCGGCTCGCCGTAGCGCATGGCGATTTCCACCGGGCCATGGGTCCAGTGCGGGCGCATGGCCTCCTGCAGGCGCCGGGTCAGCACCACCAGCGGCGAGCCTTCCGGCCACCAGATCGAGGCGTAGGCATGGGCCGACTGCTCAGGGCGCTTGATCAGGATCAGCGACACCAGCAGCCGCCGCACCGGCCACGGCAGGTCGATGACATAGGGGTCCATCAGGAACTGATTGAGATAACGGCGCACGTCGGCGACGGAAGTGGACGCCGGCGAACCCAGGTTGACCAGCAGCAGAGCATGATCGGTCATGCAACATCCTTTTCAGAGGCGCGGGGACAAGGCATCCAGCGCCGATTGCACATCGTTGAAACGGAAGGTGAAGCCTGCCGCCAGGGCCCGTACGGGCCGGGCGCGCTGGCCACCGAGCAGCAGCGTCGACAGCTCGCCCAGGCCGGCCTTGAGCACCAGCGCCGGCAGCGGCATGAACGCCGGGCGATGCAGGGCACGACCCAGGCGCCGGGCGAACTCGCGGTTGCGCACCGGCTCCGGCGCGCAGGCATTATAAGGACCGCTGGCCTCGTCGCGCTGCAAGAGAAAATCGATCAGGGCGATTTCGTCCTCGATATGGATCCACGGCATCCACTGCCGACCATCGCCGATAGGCCCGCCCAGCCCGAGCTTGAACGGCAGGCGCAGGCGCGACAAAAAGCCGCCCTCGGCGGACAGCACCAGACCGGTACGTACCAGGACCACGCGGACGCCCAACTGCTCGGCACGCAACGCGGTTTCCTCCCAGGCAATACACAACTGGCTGGCGAAATCTTCCTTTACCGGGCGCGAGGCCTCGGTCAGCTCACGCTCGCCGCCGTCGCCGTACCAGCCCACCGCAGAGCCGGAGATCAGTACCGACGGGCGCTGCTGGCGCTGCTCCAGCCAGGTCAGCAGGTGTTCGGTCAGGGTGATCCGGCTTCCCCACAACTGCGCCCGGCGCGAAGCGGTCCAGGGTCGATCGGCAATCGGCGCGCCAGCCAGGTTGACCACGGCGTCCAGCGGGCCGTCACCGTAGTCCTGCAACTGCGCAATAGCGCGAACTCCTGCGCCGCAGAGCTTTCCAACCTGTTCGGGACGCCGGCTCCAGACCGTCAGGCTGTGCCCCTGGTCCAACCAATGGCGACACAGTTGCTGTCCGATAAGACCTGTACCGCCGGTCAGCAATATATTCATGGCCGTGTCCTCTCAGTGGCGTGGGCTGGTCTATTTTTAAGAGCAAGGCACTTTTTTGACCGTTCACTCTGGGATAAACAGTAGGCCAACCCGTTGTAACGAGCCGAACAATCTTATACAGAACATCAGAGTTGTACAGGTTTGTCGACAGCCAAGGCTGTCTGTACCGCATAAAGGTTCAAAGAGGCCATCATGACCGTACCTATCGCCATCATCGGTGCCGGCATCGCCGGACTCTCCGCCGCCCAGGCATTGCAAAAGGAAGGCTTGCCCGTCCACCTGTTCGACAAGGGCCACGGCAGTGGCGGCCGCATGGCCAGCAAGCGCAGCGATGCCGGCGCGCTTGACCTCGGCGCGCAGTACTTCACCGCCCGCGACCGGCGCTTCGTCGAGCAGGTCCAGCAGTGGGAGGACAAGGGCTGGGTCGCCGAATGGAAACCCCAGTTGTACAACTACCGCGAAGGCCAGTTGACCCCGTCGCCGGACGAGCAGACCCGCTGGGTCGGCACGCCGCGCATGAGCGCGATCACCCGTGGCCTGCTCAAGGATGTCACGGTGAATTTCAGCTGCCGCATCAGTGAAGTATTCCGCGGCAAGCAGTACTGGCACCTGCAGGACACCGACGGCTGCACCCACGGCCCGTTCAGCCGGGTCATCGTTGCCGTACCCGCGCCGCAGGCCACGCCGTTGCTGGCCGCCACCCCGAAACTCGCCGCCGCCGCCGCCGGCGTACAGATGGAGCCGACCTGGGCCATCGCCCTCGGTTTCGACACCCCGCTCGACACCCCCATGCAAGGCTGCTTCGTCCAGGGCTGTGCCCTCGACTGGCTGGCGCGCAACCGCAGCAAGCCGGGCCGCGACGAGCAGCTCGACACCTGGGTGCTGCATGCCACCTCGGCCTGGAGCAAGCAGCACATCGACCTGCAGAAGGAAGCGGTGATCGAGCAACTGCTGGGCGACTTCGCCGAACTGGTGGGCTGCGCCGTACCTGCGCCAAGCTTTACCCTCGCCCACCGCTGGCTTTACGCCCGCCCCGCCGGCAGCCACGAATGGGGCGTGCTCGCCGATGCCGACCTGGGCCTGTATGCCTGCGGCGACTGGTGCCTGTCGGGCCGGGTCGAAGGTGCCTGGCTCAGCGGCCAGGAGGCAGCTCGTCGGCTGATCGAACACCTGGAGTAACCCCTGCGGACACTGCGGCCTCTACAGGGATATTGACTTGTACAACCTTGAGCCTATGCTGAGCAAAGTTGTACAGGTTTTTGTCTTTGTACAAGAAAGGTTGCCGCCGCATGTCCGATACCAAGCCGAAAATCGCCCTCAGCGCCTGTCTTGCCGGTGAAGAAGTCCGCTTCAATGGCGGCCACAAACAGTCCCGTTTGTGCACCGACGTCCTGGCCGAACACTTCGAACTGGTGCCCGTCTGTCCGGAAGTGGCCATTGGCCTGGGCACACCGCGACCCGCCATCCACTTGACCGGTGATCCGCAGAATCCCCGCGCCACCGGCAGCCGCGATCCATCCCTGGACGTTTCCGACGCCCTGCGCGCCTACGCCGAGCACACGGCTGTCGAGCTCGATGACATCTGCGGCTACATCTTCATGCAGAAATCCCCGTCCTGCGGGCTGGAGCGGATCAAGGTCTACCAGGCCAACGGCTATCCTGCCCAGGAGCGCGCCAGTGGCCTTTATGCCGCACGCTTCCGCGACCTGCGCCCGGACCTGCCGATGGAAGAGGAAGGCCGCCTGTGTGACCCGGTCCTGCGGGAAAACTTCATCACCCGGGTGCTCGCCTATGCCGACTGGCAGCGCCTGCGCAGCGAGGG
The DNA here is from genome assembly GCF_057197725.1 of Pseudomonas sp. P2S-1. Classification (NCBI taxonomy): domain Bacteria; kingdom Pseudomonadati; phylum Pseudomonadota; class Gammaproteobacteria; order Pseudomonadales; family Pseudomonadaceae; genus Pseudomonas; species Pseudomonas sp. P2S-1. The sequence goes on along the minus strand of NZ_CM170068.1, from coordinate 5,465,625 downwards.
CCTGAGCCGGCATGCGCTGATCGCCTTCCACTCGCGCTACAAGTACCAGCTGATGGCGCACAACCCCGAGCAGTACAAGGTGCTGGGCAAACTGCTCGGCAGCATGAGCCGCCAGGACGATCCCGAGGCGCTGGGTACGCGCTACTTCAGCCAGTTGATGAGCGCCCTGTCGCGCTGCGCCAGCCGGGGCACCCACGGCAATGTGCTGATGCACCTCAGCGGCTATCTGCGGCGCTTCCTCGGCCCGCAGGACAAGCAGGAAATCCGCCAGTTGATCGACCAGTACGTGGCCGGCGTGGTGCCGCTGGTAGTGCCGCTGACCCTGCTCAAGCACCACCTGCGCCATCACCCCGATCCCTACCTGCTGGCCCAGGTCTACCTGCAGCCACACCCGGAAAACCTGAGCCTGCGCAATGCCATCTGAACCCCTGCTGCCGATCCGCGAGATTGCCCGGCTGACCGGCGTCAATCCGGTCACCTTGCGCGCCTGGGAGCGCCGTTACGGCCTGGTGGTGCCACAGCGCACCAGCAAGGGTCACCGGCTGTACAGCAGCGACCAGGTGCAGCGGATCCAGGCGATCGTGTCCTGGCTTAACCGTGGCGTGGCGGTCAGCCAGGTCCTGCCGCTGCTGGACAGCGATCCTTCGCCCGCCACGCAGAACAGCGGCGATGACTGGAATGTGCTGTCTACCCAACTGACCAACAGCATCGCCCACCTCGGCGAGCGCCAACTCGACCAGCAATTCAACCAAGCCATGGCGCTGTACCCGGCCTCGACCCTTTGCGAGCAATTGCTGCTGCCGTTGTTCGCACAGCTGGAGGTGCGCTGGCAGGTCCACCCGTGTGCAGCGGTGGAGCGGGCGTTTTTCCACAGCTGGCTGCGCAGCAAGCTGGGCTTGCGGGTGTATCACAACAACCGCCAGCTCAGTGGCGTGCCGGCCTTGTTGCTGAGCGCCGGCAACCAGCCTTTCGATCCTCACCTGTGGCTATGCGCCTGGCTGGTCAGCGACGGCGGTTGCCCGGTGGAAGTCTTCGACCTGCCCCTGCACGGCCGCGACCTCGCACTGGCGGTGGATCGGCTCAAGGCCGGGGCCCTGCTCCTTAGCCTCAACAAGGTCGCGGACAGCGAACAGCTGCAACGCGACCTGAATCCGCTCAAGGTGCCGAAACTCCTGTTCGGCGCCGCGGTCACCTTACATAAGCAAGCATTGGGGATGGATCCCGGCTGGCACCTGCTCGACTCGCCACTGGCCGCCCAGCGCTGCCTCCAGGGACTGGGAACGCTTGCCCCGCACCCTCCTGACGGAACGACTTCATGCAACTGATCTGGCTGCGCAACGACCTGCGCATTCACGACAACACCGCGCTCGCCGCCGCCAGCGAGCGCGGGCCGACCCTGGCCCTGTGGCTGGTCAGCCCCGGCCAATGGCAAGACCATGACGATGCCGCCTGCAAGGTGGACTTCTGGCTGCGCAACCTGCGCGAACTGAAGGAGGCCCTGGCCCACTACAACATTCCCCTGTTGATCCGCCATGCCGAGCACTGGAAAAGCGCACCCCGGGTGCTGCACCAGGTCTGCCAGGAACACGGCGTGCAGAACGTGCATGTCAACGAGGAGTACGGCATCAACGAGGAACATCGGGATCGCCAGGTCGGCGAACTGCTGCAGCGCCACGATATCCGCCTGCACAGCTACCTCGATCAGTTGCTGTTCAAGCCCGGCACGGTGCTGACCAAGAGCGACGGCTACTTCAAGGTCTTCACCCAGTTCCGCAAGGTTTGCTACCAGCGCCTGCACCACGCCCTGCCCGCCTTGCAGCGGCTGCCGCGCAAGCAGGACAGGCTGGACATCGCCAGCGATGACATTCCCGACACCATCAAGGGCTTCGCCGCACCGCCAGACGCGCTGCGCGAGCACTGGCCCGCCGGCGAGAGCCACGCCCGCAAGCGTCTCAAGGACTTCGCCGACGACGCCATGGCCGAATATCCCGAACAACGTGACATCCCCTCGGTGGACGGCACCAGCCAGCTCTCGCCCTACCTTGCGGCGGGGGTGATCTCGGTGCGCCAGTGCCTGCATGCTGCACTGGCCAGCAACCACGGCGAGTTCGAAAGCGGCAACCCCGGCGCAGTCACCTGGATCAACGAGCTGCTCTGGCGCGAGTTCTACAAGCATGTGCTGACGGGTTATCCCCGTGTTTCCCGGCACCGCGCCTTCCGCCCGGCCACCGAGGCGGTGAAATGGCGTGACGCGCCGCAGGATCTCAAGGCCTGGCAGCAAGGCCGCACCGGCATCCCCATCGTCGATGCCGCCATGCGCCAGTTGCTCGCCACCGGCTGGATGCATAACCGTTTGCGTATGGTGGTGGCCATGTTCCTCAGCAAGAACCTGCTGATCGACTGGCGCGAGGGCGAAGCGTTTTTCATGCGTCACCTGATCGACGGCGACCTCGCCGCAAACAACGGTGGCTGGCAGTGGAGCGCCTCCACCGGAACCGATTCCGTACCCTATTTCAGGGTGTTCAACCCGGTCAGCCAGTCGGAACGCTTCGACAAGAAGGGACGCTTCCTGCGACACTGGCTGCCGGAGCTGAAAGACCTCGACGATAGGGAAATCCACAGCCCCGGCGGCCTGTTTTCGGTGAACGGTTATCCACAACCCATTGTCGATCTGGGCATGAGCCGCCGCAGAGCCATCGAGGCATTCAAACAACTCCCCAAAGAACAAGACGTCGAGCAAGACCGTGACTATTGAGCATACGAAACGAATCTGGGTCACCGGCGCCAGCAATGGTCTCGGTCATGCATTGGCCTTGCACCTGCTCAGCCTCGGTCATCATGTGGCGATCAGTGGGCGGGCGCCCTTCGATGCCCTGCCGGACAACCTGATGGCGCGCTGCCTGGTACTGGATGGCGATCTCAGCGTGACGGCGGATGCCGAGGCCATGAGCCAGCGCATCCAGGACAGCTGGGGCGCGCTGGACCTGCTGATCCTCAACGCCGGCTCCTGCGATTACCTCGATGAGCATTCCACCGGCACGGCGATGTTCGAAGCACTGATCACCAGCAATGTGGCGGCCAGTTCGTCTTGCCTGGGCAGCGCCCTGCCCCTGTTGCTGGCAGGCAAGAAAGCGCAGGTGGTGGGCATTCTCAGCAGCATCACCGCGCTGCAGCAGCATGAAAGCAGCCGATGGCCGGACGCACAGAACAGCCTGGCGCACTGGTTCAGCGAGACCCGCAGCGTGCTTTCGCCGCAGGAAATCGACCTGACCCTGATCGCGCCGCAAACCTTGAAGAAGCCGGTGACCCTGAGCATCGCCCTGCCGCAGCAGTGGACGGCGGAGACGGCGGCGCTGGCGATCATCGATCGGTTGCCGCAGAGGATGCCGGAGATGGTGTTGGAGGCGTTGTCGGTGAGCAGCCTGTGGCCTTTGCGGCGCCCCTGAGGGCCCTATCGCTGGCAAGCCAGCTCCCACAGGTCCGGCGGTGCACGCGGCCCCTGTGGGAGCTGGCTTGCCAGCGATGAGGCCCGAAAGAACAACACAAAAAGAAACCCCGCCATCTCCGGCGGGGTTTCCTTTAATCCGTCAAACCTCAGAGCGCCATGCGGTAATGCAGGGCATAACTCTCGGCGCCATCGTTCGGCTGGCTGATCCCGGCGTTGGAATAATGGATCGCCCGAACCCCGATCTCATGCCCACCGGCGAAGCGCAGGCCGAAACCGATGCGGTCCTCGAACTGGAAAGACCCACCCAGGTTGTTGCTTTCCAGCTTGGTGTGGGCGAACGCCGCGACACCGATCCCCGCCTCGATATAGGGTTTGACCGAACCGCCACCGAATTCATAAACGAACACCGGGGCGAACGACAGGCTGTGGTTGCTCGACGTCTCGTCGCCATCCCAATAGGTGTAGCCGGCGTCCCAGTAACCGGTCAGCCGGCCCACGCTGGTTTGCCACCAACTGGCATCCCAATCGGATTCCAGGCCGAGACGGTAGGTCATGGTGGAGTCGCTGGTCTGGCCGACTGCAAAGGTCAAGCCGGCAGCCTGCGCGGTAAATGCTTGCCCCAGGGTTGCAACTGCAAGTGCAGCTGCGCAAATCAGTTTCTTCATGAGAAACGTCCTTTAAAGGAAATCCTGTTGTTGGTTTTTTGTCTCATCAGACAACGTAGTAGAAATCTGCGCTTACAAAGGAGTTCACTGGATCTTCGACTTTTTGTGAAAATTTTGTCGAATCACCGGCTGAAGCTTCTCACAAGGTCAGAATTATTCCACAACAAAGGCAGGATTTTTCTCAGATGTTCTGGATCCGCGCTGGTCCAGAACTGCGCAGGAAGGGCCGGGCCGGGCGCCAGCAGGTCGCGCTCGGCCAGCAGGCGCTGGAGTTGCCGGGCCACGGCGGCGCCGGTATCGATGATCGCCACGGTCGCCGGAACCATCTGGCTCAACAGCGGACGCAGGAAGGGATAGTGGGTGCAGCCGAGGATGATGGTGTCGCAACCGGCGGCCAGCAGCGGTTCGACATAGCCCTGAAGCAGTTGGCGCAGGGCCGGGCTGTCCAGGTCACCCGACTCGATCAGTTCCACCAGGCCAGGACAGGGCTGGGTCACCACTCGTACATCAGTGGCGAAGCGATCGAGCAAGGCCGCGAACTTGGCACTCTGCAAGGTGCCGGTGGTAGCGAGCACGCCGACCACACCACTGCGCGTCGCAGCGGCCGCCGGCTTGACCGCCGGCTCCATGCCCACCAGCGGCCATTGCGGAAACTGCTCGCGCAGGTCGGCAGCAGCGGCCACGGTGGCAGTGTTGCAAGCCAGGACCACGGCCTTCACGCCCTGCTCCTGGAAGAACCCGGCAACGCTGCGGCAGCGCTGGCGAATGAATTCGGGGGATTTTTCGCCGTAGGGGATATTGCCGCAGTCAGCCACATAGAGCAGCGACTCGTTGGGCAGCAGGCGAGAAATCTCGGCCAGTACCGACAGGCCGCCGACACCGGAGTCGAACACGCCGACCGGCGCCGACGCCTCAGCCATGGGTGCGCCCGCACACCGCGCAGCCCGGGTCGCGCTTGACCCGCAGCTCGCGGAAGCGCGTGCCCAGGGCATCCACCAGCAGCAGGCGCCCCACCAGCGGTTCACCGAAGCCGGCCAGCAGCTTCAGGGCTTCCAGCGCTTGCAGGCTACCGACCAGACCGACCAAAGGCCCGACCACGCCGGCCTCGCTGCAGGTCAGTTCGGCCTCGCTGCCGTGACCATACAGGCAGTGGTAGCAAGGACTCTCCGCGCGCCGCGGATCGAACACCGACAACTGCCCTTCCAGGCGAATCGCCGCGCCGCTCACCAGCGGCTTGCCGGCCTTGACGCAGGCTGCGTTGACCGCCTCGCGGGTACCGAAGTTGTCCGAGCAATCCAGCACCAGGTCAACCGCATCGACGGCGGCAGCGAGGGAGTCCTCGTCCAGCGCACGACGATGGGCGACCAGCTGGATATCCGGGTTCAGCGCCCGCAGCCGCGCCAGCGCCGAGTCAACCTTGGGCTGCCCGACGCTGCTGCCGTCATGGATGATCTGCCGCTGCAGATTGGTCAGGTCGACCGTGTCGAAGTCCGCCAGATGCAGGGTGCCAACACCCGCCGCCGCCAGGTACAGCGCGACCGGCGACCCCAAGCCGCCAAGCCCGACGATCAGCGCGCTGGCGTTCTTCAGGCGCAACTGGCCGTCGATATCGATCTGCGCCAGCAGGATCTGCCGGCTGTAACGCAGCAGCTCCTCGTCGGTCAGCACGGCAGGCGTCCCAGGGTGATGCGTTCGTGGGCATTCAGGTCGAGGCGGCTTTCGATCTGCTCGAAGCCGTGGCGCGCGAGCAGTTCACGCACTGCCGCCGCCTGGTCGTAACCGTGCTCCAGCAGCAGCCAGCCACCTTCGACCAGGTGCGCAGGGGCGTCGGCGATGATCTGGCGCAGGTCGTCCAGGCCATCGGCACCGGCCACCAGGGCGCTGCTCGGCTCGAAGCGCACGTCGCCAGCGACCAGGTGCGGATCTTCGGCAGCGATATACGGCGGGTTGCTGATGATCAGCTCGAAACGCTGGCCTTCCAGGGCACTGAACCAGTGGCTTTGCAGGACCGTGACATTGTCCAGTTGCAGGCGCTCTCGGTTGCGGTTTGCCAGGGCCACGGCCTCGGCCACCCGGTCCACGGCGGTGACCTGCCATTCGCGGCGCTCGCTGGCCAGGGCCAGGGCGATGGCGCCGGTGCCGGTGCCGAGGTCGAGCACCCGCGCCGTGGCGGTGGGCTGCACGGCCATGGCGGTTTCCACCAGCAGCTCGGTTTCCGGACGCGGGATCAGGGTGTGCGGGGCAACCTCCAGATCGAGATTCCAGAAGCCTTGCTGGCCAAGAATGTAGGCCACCGGTTCACCGGCACGGCGCCGCTGCACATACTCGGCGAAGGTCTGCGCGGCCTCGCTGCTGACGATGCGCTCCGGCCAGGTGTGCAGGTAGCTGCGGCTCTTGCCGATGGCCGCGGCCAGGAGCAGTTCGATGTCCAGGCGCGCGGTCGGCGAGTCGGGAAGCTCCGCGCCGCGGAGCAGGCTGGCGATAATGGTCATTCAGTCACCCAATGCGGCCAGTTGATCGGCCTGGTATTCCGCCAGCAGCGGTTCGATTACGGCGTCCACGCCACCCGCCAGCACTTCGTCCAGCGAATACAGGGTCAGGTTGATGCGGTGATCGGTGACCCGGCCCTGTGGATAGTTATAGGTGCGAATCCGCTCGGAGCGGTCGCCCGAACCCACCAGCAGCTTGCGCTCGGAGGCCATGGCGTTCTGCGCAGCGCTGGTCTGCATGTCGTTGAGCTTGGCCGACAGCCAGGACAGCGCCCGGGCGCGGTTCTTGTGCTGGGAGCGCTCTTCCTGGCACTCGACCACGATGCCGGTGGGCAAGTGGGTGATCCGCACTGCCGAGTCGGTCTTGTTGATGTGCTGACCGCCCGCGCCGGAAGCGCGGTAGGTATCGACCCGCAGATCGGCCGGGTTGATCTCGATCGCCACCTGCTCGTCCGGCTCCGGCAACACCGCCACGGTGCAGGCGGACGTATGGATACGGCCCTGGGACTCGGTCTCGGGGACGCGCTGCACACGGTGCGCGCCGGACTCGAACTTGAGCTTGGCGTAGACGTTCTCGCCTTCGATGCGGGCGATGATTTCCTTGTAGCCGCCGTGCTCACCCTCGTTTTCCGAGAGGATTTCCAGGCGCCAGCCACGCCGCTCGGCGTAGCGCGAGTACATGCGGAACAGGTCGCCGGAGAAGATCGCCGCCTCGTCGCCGCCGGTGCCGGCGCGGATTTCCAGGAACACGTTGCGGCCGTCGTTGGGGTCCTTCGGCAGCAGCAGGCGTTGCAACTGGTCTTCAAGCGCCAGCAACTGCTCCTTGGCTTCGCGGACTTCCTCCACGGCCATCTCGCGCAGGTCAGGGTCGCTGTCCTTGAGCAGGGCCTGGGCCCCTTCGAGGTCATCCTGCAACTTGCGCCACTGCACATAGCCGGCGGCCACCGGCTCCACTTCGGCGTATTCGCGGGAATAGGCGCGGAAGCGGGTCTGGTCGGAAATGACCTCGGCATCACCGAGCAGGGCGGTCAGTTCCTCGAAGCGATCCTGGAGAATCTCCAGTTTTTTCAGCAGCGACGCTTTCATTGCGGGGATTTATCCGTGGAGCCCTCGTTGAGGGCAAAGAGTTCCTGGGCCATGGCCAGCGCATCGACGCGGCCTTCGGCGGAGAGCTTTTTCAGTTGCACGCTGGGCGCGTGCAGCAACTTGTTGGTCAGGCCGCGGGCCAGTTGCACCAGCACGTCCTCGGCGCTGGCGCCGTTGGCCAGCAGGCGCTGGGCCTTTTGCAGTTCTTCGTCACGCAGCCGTTCGCTTTGCTGGCGGTAGGCGCGCAGCACATCAACGGCTGCCAGGCCGCGCAGGCGCGACATGAAGTCTTCGACGCCGACGGTCACCAGCTCTTCGGCGGCCTGGGCAGCACCCTGGCGGCTCTTGAGGTTTTCCGCGACCACGTCGTGCAGGTCGTCGACGGTATAGAGGTAGACGTCGTCCAGCTCACCGACTTCCGGCTCGATATCCCGCGGTACGGCGATATCGACCATGAAGATCGGCTTGTGCCGGCGCAGCTTCAGCGCGCTTTCCACTGCACCCTTGCCGAGGATCGGCAACTGGCTGGCGGTGGAGCTGATGACGATATCGCTGTTGACCAGTTCCTGCGGGATATCCGCCAGCAGCACCGCACGCGCACCGAACTGCTCGGCCAGGGTGCTGGCCCGCTCCAGGGTGCGGTTGGCGACCACGATACGGCGCACACCCTGCTCGTGCAGGTGACGGGCAACCAGGGTGATGGTCTCGCCGGCACCGATCAGCAGCGCCTGGCTGCGCCCGAGGTCACTGAAGATCTGCCGGGCCAGGCTTACCGCGGCGAACGCCACCGACACCGGGTTCTCGCCGATGGCGGTATCGGTGCGCACCTGCTTGGCCGCGCTGAAGGTGGCCTGGAACAGCCGACCGAGCAGCGGACCGATGGTCCCGGCCTCGCGGGCCACGGCGTAGGCGGACTTCATCTGCCCGAGGATCTGCGGCTCTCCGAGCACCAGCGAGTCGAGCCCGGAGGCGACCCGCATCATGTGCCGGACCGCGTCGTGCTCCTCGTGGATGTAGGCGCTCGCCCGCAGCTCGTCGATGCTAAGGTGGTGATAATCGGCCAGCCAGCGCAGGACGCTGTCCGCCGCCAGGTGGTCCTGCTCGATGTACAGTTCACTGCGGTTGCAGGTCGAAAGGATCGCGGCTTCGCGGCTGGCGGTCAGTCGGCAGAGCTGCTGCAAGGCTTCGACCAGCTGCTCAGGGGTAAACGCCACGCGCTCGCGTACGTCTACCGAGGCAGTCTTATGGTTGATACCGAGGGCAAGGAAGGCCATTCAAAGTCGCTGGTTGTGACGTGAAGCCGATAATTGTCCTACTTCGCTGGATCGAGAACAACCACCGCTCGCGATTGTCCCTATAGTCTGTATCCATAACGCCATCGTGAAGTGGGTTTGCCCTGATGCTTGTGTCATGATGGCCCGACCGCAGGTTAGTCGCTCAAAATCCTCATTATGAATAGATCTTCCGCGTTGCTGCTCGCTCTCGCCCTGCTCCAGGGCTGCCAGGTCATGCCGGGTTCCGGGGAGGCCTCGGCGCCTGCCGTCGGACAATCCGTCGCACCGGCGGCCAAGCCGGAGCCGACGGTCTACGGCTCGTTCACCCAGGACACCCTGTATAGCCTGCTGGTCGCGGAATTGGCCGGGCAGCGCAACCGCTTCGACATCGCCCTGGACAACTACATGATCCAGGCCGAGAAGACCCGGGACGCGGCGGTTTCCGAGCGGGCCTACCGCATCGCCGAGTACCTCGGTGCCGACCAGTCGACGCTGGAGGCCTCGCTGCTGTGGGCACAGAACGACCCGGAAAACATCGACGCCCAGCGCGCTGCGGCCATCCAGTTGGCCCGGGCCGGACGCTACGACGATTCCATGGTCTATATGGAGAAGGTTCTCCAGGGCCAGGGCGATACCCATTTCGACTTCCTCGCCCTGTCCGCTGCGGAAACCGACCAGGACACCCGCGACGGCCTGCTGAAAAGTTTCGACCGCCTGCTGCAGAAGTACCCCGACAACAGCCAGCTGGTGTTCGGCAAGGCCTTGCTCCTGCAACAGGACGGCAAGTCCGAAGAAGCCCTGGCCCTGCTCGAAGCCCACCCGCCGCAGCAGGACAGCGAAATCGCCCCGATCCTCCTGCGGGCACGCCTGCTGCAAAGCCTCGACCGTGGCGACGAAGCCCTGCCGCTGCTGCGCAAGAGCATCGCCCGTAACCCGGACGACAAGCGCCTGCGCCTGACCTACGCGCGCATGCTGGTGGAGCAGGACCGCATCGACGACGCCAAGATCGAGTTCGCCAGCCTGCTCCAGCAATACCCGGACGATGACGAACTGCGCTATTCCCTGGCCCTGGTCAGCCTCGAAGCCAAGGCCTACGACGAGGCTGCCGGTTACCTGCAGGACCTGATCGACCGCGACAGCCATGTCGACGCCGCACATCTCAACCTCGGGCGCATCCGCGAAGAGCGCAACGACCTTGAAGGCGCCCTCTCCGAGTACGCCCAGGTCGGCGCCGGCAACGACTACCTGGCCGCGCAATTGCGCCAGGCCGATATCCTCATTGCCAATGGCCGTACCGACGAAGCCGTGCGCCGCCTCGACCAGGCCCGCGACAGCCAGCCCGACTACGCCATCCAGCTGTACCTGATCGAAGCCGAGACCCTCGGCAACAACGGCAAGGAAGAACAGGCCCAGCGCGTCCTCGACAACGCCATCAAGCAGTACCCGGACGACCTCAACCTGCTCTACACCCGGGCCATGCTGGCCGAGAAGCGCAACAACCTGGTGCAGATGGAAACCGACCTGCGTGCCATCATTACCCGCGAGCCGGAAAACGCCATGGCCCTCAACGCCCTGGGCTACACCCTTGCCGACCGCACCACGCGCTATGCCGAAGCCAAGCAACTGATCGAAAAAGCCCACCAGCTGACCCCGGACGACCCTGCCGTGCTAGACAGCCTTGGCTGGGTCAACTACCGCCTGGGCAACCTGGACGAGGCCGAACGCCTGCTGCGCCAGGCCCTGGCGCGCTTCCCCGACCATGAAGTTGCCGCCCACCTGGGCGAAGTGCTGTGGGCCAACGGCAAGCAGCGCGAAGCCCGCCAGGTCTGGGCCAAGGCCTTCGAAGGCCAGCCCGACAGCCCCATCCTGCGCAAGACCGTCCTGCGCCTGACCGGATCCGAGACCCTTTAAGCCTATGTTCCTGCGCCACGTCATCACCTTCAGCCTGATCGCCCTGCTCGCCGGTTGTGCCGGCTTCGGCCCCAAAGAAGCCGTCCAGGGCCAGGGCAGCCCGCAACTGTGGAAAGAACACAAGGCTCAGTTGAGTACCCTCGACGGCTGGCAGATCAACGGCAAGGTCGGTATCCGTGCACCGAAGGACTCCGGCAGCGGCACGCTGTTCTGGCTGCAACGCCAGGATTACTACGACATTCGCCTGTCCGGCCCGCTGGGTCGTGGCGCTGCACGCCTGACCGGTCGCCCGGGCCAGGTCACGCTGGAAGTCGCCAACCAGGGCCGCTTCGAAGCGCCGACCCCGGAAACCCTGCTGGCCGAGCAACTGGGCTGGGAGTTGCCGGTGTCGCACCTGGTCTGGTGGGTCCGCGGCCTGCCCGCCCCGGACAGCAAGAGCAAGCTGACCCTCGACGGCGACAGCCGCCTGGCCAGCCTGGAGCAGGACGGCTGGCAGGTGGAATACACCAGCTACACCGAGCAGAACGGCTACTGGCTGCCCGAGCGAATCAAGATGCACGGCCAGAACCTGGACGTGACCGTGGTCCTCAAGGAATGGCAACCGCGCCAGTTGGGGCATTGAGATGAGCGAGCGCCTGACCCTGCCGGCCCCGGCCAAGCTCAACCTGATGCTGCATATCCTCGGCCGCCGCGCCGATGGCTATCACGAGCTGCAGACCCTGTTTCAATTCCTCGATCATGGCGACGAACTGAGCTTCGCCCTGCGTGAAGACGGTGAAATCCGCCTGAACACCGAGATCGCCGACGTACCCCACGACAGCAACCTGATCGTCCGCGCCGCGCGCAAGCTGCAACAACTGACCGGCACCCAACTGGGCGCCGACATCTGGCTGAACAAGGTACTGCCCATGGGCGGCGGCATCGGCGGCGGCAGCTCGGATGCCGCAACCACCCTGCTCGCCCTCGACCACCTGTGGAAAACCGCCTGCAGCGAAGACCAGCTCGCCGAACTGGGCCTGGGCCTGGGCGCCGACGTGCCGGTGTTCGTCCGTGGCCACGCGGCGTTCGCCGAGGGTGTGGGCGAGAAGCTCACCCCGGTCGACCCGCACGAGCCCTGGTACGTCGTGCTGGTCCCGCAAGTGTCTGTAAGTACGGCGGAAATTTTTTCGCATCCTTTGTTGACACGTAATTCAAAGCCCATTAAAGTGCGCCCCGTTCCCGAGGGAAACAGTCGAAATGACTGTCAAGCGGTAGTTGAGCAATGTTACCCGGATGTACGTAACGCCTTGAATTTGTTAAACAAATTCACTGAAGCAAGACTCACCGGAACTGGAAGTTGTGTGTTTGGGGCCTTCCCAGACAAAGCTGAAGCTGATAGAGTTTTGGCCCTTCTTGCAGAGACCCAGTCAGGGTTCGTGGCTAAGGGAAGCAACGTTTCGATGTTGCATCGCAAGCTACGAGGTCTGTAGGAACCGAGTATCAGGTACTCGCAGCAGCAGATACAGGGGCGTCGCCAAGCGGTAAGGCAGCAGGTTTTGATCCTGCCATGCGTTGGTTCGAATCCAGCCGCCCCTGCCATTTTCCTTATACTCATCCAGGTATACCCTCAGCCTTCAGGTACTGCGCGTGTCCAAGATGATGGTCTTTACGGGGAACGCCAACCCCGATCTGGCTCGGCGTGTCGTACGTCAGCTGCATATCCCACTGGGTGATGTTTCTGTCGGCAAGTTCTCCGACGGCGAAATCAGCACTGAGATTAATGAAAACGTCCGCGGTAAGGACGTCTTTATCATTCAGCCGACTTGCGCGCCAACCAACGATAACCTGATGGAACTGGTAGTGATGGCCGACGCCTTCCGCCGCTCCTCAGCGTCCCGAATCACCGCTGTGATTCCTTACTTCGGATATGCCCGCCAGGATCGCCGTCCGCGTTCGGCGCGTGTTGCCATCAGCGCCAAAGTCGTCGCTGACATGCTCACCGTCGTCGGTATCGACCGTGTTCTCACCGTCGATCTGCACGCAGACCAGATTCAAGGCTTCTTCGATATTCCGGTAGATAACATCTACGGCTCCCCTGTATTGGTGGATGACATCGAAGACCAGCGTTTCGAGAATCTCATGATCGTTTCCCCGGACATCGGTGGTGTCGTGCGTGCACGTGCCGTCGCCAAGTCCCTGGGTGTCGACCTCGGGATCATCGACAAACGCCGCGAAAAGGCCAACCACTCGGAAGTAATGCACATCATCGGTGACGTCGAAGGACGTACGTGCATTCTGGTCGACGACATGGTCGATACCGCCGGCACCCTGTGCCACGCGGCCAAGGCCCTGAAAGAACACGGCGCTGCCAAGGTTTACGCCTACTGCACGCACCCTGTACTCTCCGGTCGCGCGATCGAGAACATCGAGAATTCCGTGCTCGACGAGCTGGTGGTGACCAACACCATCCCGCTGTCTGCCGCAGCACAAGCCTGTGACCGTATCCGTCAACTGGATATCGCACCGGTCGTCGCCGAAGCGGTTCGCCGCATCAGCAACGAAGAATCGATCAGCGCGATGTTCCGCTAAGGCATCTGCCTGGCGAACATCCGTTGACGTAAAGCGCCCCGCCCCAACACCCGTTGTTGGGGCGGGGCTTTTTTGCCCTCTCCGCTTTGGTGCTGGTCGCAAGCACCACCCGGAGCCGAGGCTAATTTTGGAGATACAAAATGACTGATTTCATCCTGAACGCCCAAGCGCGTACTGACCTGGGGAAAGGTGCGAGCCGCCGCCTGCGTCACGCCGCCAGCATCCCAGCCGTTGTCTACGGTGGTAACAAGGACGCCGAGTCCGTAACCATCCTGGCCAAGGAAATCGCCAAGCTGTTCGAAAACGAAGCTGCCTTCAGCCACGTTATCGAACTGAACGTCGATGGCAAAAAGCAGAACGTCATTGTCAAGGCAATGCAACGTCACCCAGCCAAGCAGTTCATCATGCACGCCGACTTCGTTCGCGTCGTTGCTGGCCAGAAACTGACCGCCAAGGTTCCGGTTCACTTCATCAACGAAGAAGCTCCGGTCAAGAAAGGCGGCGAGATCTCCCACGTAGAAAACGAGATCGAAGTTTCCTGCGAAGCCAAGGACCTGCCTGAGTTCATCAACGTTGACCTGGCCAACGCTGAAATCGGCACCATCATCCACCTGTCGGACCTGAAAGCTCCGAAAGGCGTAGAGTTCGTCGCTCTGGCCCACGGTGATGACAAAGCTGTTGCCAACGTTCACGCTCCGCGCGTTGCTCCGGAAGCTGAAGAAGGCGCTGCCGAGTAATCCACTCGGTTCGCCGGTGTTGCCCGGGTTGCGGCGCTGACGCCGCAACCCCCAACTCCAAGGAAGAGCCCCTGACGTGACCGCCATCCAGTTGATCGTCGGCCTGGGAAACCCAGGCCCCGAATACGAACAGACCCGGCATAACGCAGGGGCTCTTTTCGTTGAACGCATCGCCAGCGCCCAGCGTGTCAACCTGACCGCTGACCGCAAGTATTTCGGCCTGACGGCAAAATTCAGCCATCAGGGCCACGACGTTCGTCTGTTGATCCCCACCACCTACATGAACCGCAGCGGCCAGTCCGTTGCTGCTCTGGCCAATTTCTTCCGCATCGAGCCAGATGCCATCCTGGTGGCCCACGACGAACTCGACCTGCCCCCCGGCGTCGCCAAGCTCAAGAAGGGCGGCGGCCATGGCGGGCACAACGGCCTGCGCGACATCATCGCGCAGCTCGGCAACAAGAACGACTTTCACCGTCTGCGGCTTGGCATCGGCCACCCGGGTGATGCCAAGCTGGTGTCCAACTTCGTCCTCGGCAAGGCGCCCCGCGCCGAACAGGACAAGCTCGACGCCAGTATCGATTTTGCCCTCGGCGTGCTGCCGGACATCCTCGCCGGCGAATGGGCGCGTGCGATGAGAGAGCTGCACAGCCAGAAGGCCTGACTTCACGAAGAGGGATTCACCATGGGATTCAATTGCGGCATCGTCGGCCTGCCCAACGTCGGCAAGTCCACCCTGTTCAACGCCTTGACCAAATCCGGTATCGCGGCGGAGAACTTCCCCTTCTGCACCATCGAGCCGAACAGCGGCATCGTGCCGATGCCGGACGCCCGCCTGGACGCCCTGGCGGCCATCGTCAAGCCGCAGCGCATCCTGCCGACCACCATGGAATTCGTCGACATCGCCGGCCTGGTAGCGGGCGCGTCCAAAGGTGAAGGCCTGGGCAACAAGTTCCTCGCCAACATCCGCGAGACCGACGCCATCGCCCACGTGGTGCGCTGCTTCGAAGACGAGAACGTGATCCACGTCTCCAACAGCGTCGACCCCAAGCGTGACATCGAGATCATCGACCTGGAACTGATCTTCGCCGACCTCGACAGCTGCGAGAAGCAACTGCAGAAGGTCGCGCGCAACGCCAAGGGCGGCGACAAGGAAGCCCTGGCGCAGAAAGCCATCCTCGAAAAACTCATCCCGCACTTCACCGAAGGCAAGCCGGCGCGCAGCCTGATGAAGAACATGGGTGACGACGAGAAGGCGGTGATCCGCGGCTTCCACCTGCTGACCAGCAAGCCGGTGATGTACATCGCCAACGTCGCCGAAGACGGCTTCGACAACAACCCGCACCTGGACGTGGTGCGTGCCATTGCCGAAGAAGAAGGCGCGGTCGTGGTGCCGGTGTGCAACAAGATCGAAGCGGAAATCGCCGAGCTCGACGAAGGTGAAGAGAAGGACATGTTCCTCGAGGCCCTGGGCCTGGAAGAGCCTGGCCTGAACCGAGTGATCCGTGCTGGCTACGCCCTGCTCAACCTGCAGACCTACTTCACTGCCGGCGTGCAGGAAGTCCGGGCCTGGACCGTCCGCGTCGGCGCCACCGCGCCACAGGCGGCCGGGGTGATCCATACCGACTTCGAAAAAGGCTTCATCCGCGCCGAAGTGGTCGCCTATGACGACTTCATCCAGTACAAGGGTGAAGGCGGTGCCAAGGAAGCCGGCAAATGGCGCCTGGAAGGCAAGGACTACATCGTCAAGGACGGTGACGTGATGCACTTCCGTTTCAACGTCTGATTCCGCGCTGAAACAAAAAGCCCCCTGTGAGCCTCGGCTCCAGGGGGCTTTTTGTTTTCAGGCCTGCAGTTCCCGGCCTGGCATCAGCGCGTAGGGTGATTTCCAGCCTTGCAGGTCGCGGATCCGGTCTTTCCACGCCTCGATATGACGGTATGCGGCGAGGTCCATGCCGGTATCTTCCGGCATGAAGACGTAGCCGGCCAGGGAGAAGTCGGCGATGGTCAGGCGTTCACCGAGCATGAACGGGCGATTGGCCAGGTGCCCATCGACGATCTCGTAGGCCGCCTTCGCGCGCTCGCGCAGGAAGGTGGTAACCGGCGTCTCGCCGCTGTTCTTCAGCCCGTAGATGAAGCGCAGGGTGGCGTAGTAGGAGGTGAACTTGTGGTTGTCGAAGAGCATCCAGCGCCAGATCTCGCGGCGCTCCTCTTCGTTGCGCGGTCCGAACTGACCGCTGTGCCCGGCCAGGTACTCGAGGATCAGGGCTGATTGGGTCAGCGTCTGCCCGGCATGTTCCAGCACCGGCACCTCGCCCTGCTCGTTGACCTCGCCGCGCCAATCGGCCTGGCGCGTCTGCCCATGAAAGAAATCGACGAACACCGGCTCCCAGTCCAGACCACTCAGCTCGAGCATCAGTGCAGCCTTGTAGGCGTTCCCGGACTCGGCAAAACAATGCAACTTGAACTCTGACATGACGCTCCTTCCTTGCCCTGTAAGACCGAGGCGGTCAGTTCCTGCACTGACCGCGTACGGAGCAAAGCATTTCTGCACGGGAAGGGTCAATTGCCAGTGCCGAGACTTACTCGGTTCGCAGGTCCACCGCCAGATCCCGCGCCGCCTTGGTCGCCAGCACGCTCATCAGCTTGCCCATCTCGTCCTGGCGTCCGGCACCGCCCTCCGTGGCCCCCATCATCACCGAAGGTACCGGTGCCTGGGCGGCGGCGGCGGCCCAGGCCCGGTTGATCTGCACCAGCGCATCGAGCTTCGCCTGCAACGCACCGTCCGCCTTGATCGCCGCAGCCCGCGCATAGGCCTCGGCATCGGCGGTGATCTTGGTCGCTTCACCGGTGACCCGGGCCTTGTCCCGCAGCAGTTCGGCGGTCTTCTTCTCGATCTCGGCGCGGCGCTGCTCACGTTCGGCATTGATCAGGGTGAGCTGTTTCTCGGTCTCGGCCTGGGTGGTGCGCTCGATCTGCTGGCGCAGGCTTTCCTGGCGCTTGGCTTCGACATCCTTGGCACCACGGGCGGAAACCAGTTGCTTCTCCTCCTCTTCCTTCAGGCGGTTCTGCCGGGCCACGGCCAGTTCGGCCAGGGCCTGCTGCACGCGAACCATGCGCTCCTGGTACTGCGGGTTGGGGTCGATATGGGTGACCCGGGCATCGTCCACGTCCACGCCAAACAGGCGGAACTGCTGTTGCTTGCGGATTTCCACGCCGTGCTCGTCACGCAGCTTCTCGATGACGAAGCGTGTGGAAATGCTGTCGCCGTATTGCCCCTGCTCGGTGCCGGCCTGGAGGATCGCCGTCTGCGCAGGCTGATGCTCACGCTGGACGCGCACCTCCTTGCGCTTGGTCAGGTACAGCCCGTCACGCAACTGGTTCTCGAACTCGGCGCCGAACTGGTTGCGGTCACCGGCGTAGTAGTCATCGGCGCTCATCAGCGAGGCGGTGGCCTGCAGGGTTTCCTTGACCGCCGGGAGCAGTGCGCGCTGCAGGAAGTTTTCCGGGGTGCGGTACTCATGGGCGATGGTCAGGAAGGTTTCGCCGGTTGGCATGCGGAACTGGGTGCTGAACTCGGCCTTGGCATCGACGTTGCCGAGGAACACGATCGGCAGGGTGCCAACCGTCACGGTCGGGTTGCCGCTGGCATGGGTATCGCCCTGCAACGCCGATTGAACGCCGATGGTGCGTTTCCATACGGTGGTGCGCCCGAACCACTGGGTGGCGTAGCCGACGTCCTCGACCACTTTCTCCTCGCCGAAGATCGTGCGCACATGAGCCATCTGGCCGGCTTCGTTGTAGAAGAACACCTGGTTGAACAAAGCGGCGCAGGCACCGATGGCGATCAGGGGGATGGCGACCAGGGCGACGGTCTTGCGGCTGACGCGGGGTAGATCGACGTTTGGCAGTGAGAGATTGGACATGGACGTCTCCTTGAATGAGGGACGTGCATGCTCTGTGGGGGGCATTTCCCCGGCAATGAGGGGATTCTGCTTGAGTCGTAGGAAGCGTCTGACTTAAACAAGCGATAAATGGCCGAACGCGGACCCTGTGGGAGCTGGCTTGCCAGCGATTGCTGTAGTGAATTCACCATCGCTATCGCTGGCAAGCCAGCTCCCACAGGGTCCGCGTTCGGCATTCAGGGTTCTTCTCGGCTCAAGCTGTTGCGAGGATCTCCTCCAGAAACCCCACAAACGCCCGAATCCGGCTCGAATCCCGATGACTCGGCAGATACAGCGCATTGATCGCACAACTGGCACTCCCCGGACTCGCCTCGAACCCTTCCAGCACCCGCAGCAACCTGCCCTGCCGCACATCCTCGGCCACCAGCCAGTCCGCCAGCAGCGCCAACCCGCCATCGGCAATCGCCGCCTCGCGCAGCACATCGGCGTTATTGCTGCGCAAGCGCCCCTGCACATTGATCGGAATACTGTCGCCTCCTTCGCGGAACACCCAGTTCTGCAGCGCCGGCCCGTAGTCGAACACCAGGCACTGGTGCTCCAGCAGGTCCAGCGGATGCCGCGGGATACTGGCCCGCTGCAGATACCCGGGACTCGCCAGCAGCCAGCGCTCGAAGCGGCCGATGGGCTTGCTGATCACGTCCTCGCTGTTCAGCGTCGAACCCAGGCGCACGCAGAGGTCGACCCGCTCGGTCAGCAGGTCGGTCATCTGGTCGCTGAGGGTCAGGCTGATATCCAGTTCCGGATGCCGCGCCAGCAGGCGCCCGAGATGCGGCGCGATCACCCGCCGGCCAAACTCCACCGGCACATTCACCCGCAACCGCCCGCGTGCTTCGCTGCCACGGTCGAACACCGCACCATCGGCCTCGGCCAACGCTTCGAGAATGGCCACGGCCTTGTCGTAGTAGTCCTGGCCGACCACCGTCGGGCTGCTGTGGCGAGTGGTGCGGTTGAGCAGCGTGGTGCCCAGTTCGGCTTCGAGGGCGGCGACCTGGCGGGTCACCGAAGAGGTTGCCACGCCGAGCTTGCGGGCGGCGGCCGAGTAGCCACCGCAGCGCACGGTTTCGACGAACATGCCCAACGCCTGCAATTTGTCCACGGCCCGGCTCCTGGCTTCGGCTGAGGTCTCTGGCCGGGCAGTGTGCAGCAAAGCGTCGCGCTGCGCTTGCATGAGCGTGCTCAGCCGCGCGGACGGAGGATGAACAGGATCAGCGCAGCCAGTGGGGGCAGCGCCGCCATGCAGGCGAACATTGGCCAGCCAACATGCTCGTAGAGCGGACTGGCGATCAGCGAACCGAGGGCGCCGCCGACGAAGATGCTGGTCATGTACACCGCATTGAGCCGCGCCCGACTGTGCGGATCGAGGGCGTACACCTCGCGCTGGCCAAGGACCATGTTCAGTTGCACGGCAAAGTCCAGGGCCACGGCCGTGACCACCATCCACAACCACCCTGCCCCCGAGAGCGCACCGGCGACCAGCGACAACGGCGCCAGCAGCAAGGCCGCCAGGGTGCCGCGCACACCGTGTCCGGCATCGGCGAGGCGCCCGGCGATCGGCGCGGCAACCGCGCCCACCGCACCGACCAGGGCGAAGATCGCCACCTCGGTCTGGCTGAAACCGTAGTGCCGCACCAGTTCGATCGGGGCGATGGTCCAGAAACTGCTGAACGCGGCGAACAGCAAACCCTGGTACAGCGAACGCTCGCGCAGCACCGCATAGCGCCGGGCCAGGGTGAACACCGAGCCGATCAGTTGTGCATAACTGGCCTTGTGCGCCGGCACCCGGCGCGGCAGCAACAAGCCCATGACCACGGCCATGAACGCCATCAGCCCGGCCGCGCCGAAGAACACCCCGCGCCAGCCGAAGGCTTCGGCCAGGGTGCTGGAGATCGGCCGCGACAGCAGGATGCCCAGCAACAGGCCACTCATGATGTTGCCCACCACCCGTCCGCGAGAGGCTTCCGGCGCCATATGCGCGGCCAGCGGCACAAGGATCTGCACCGCCACCGAGGTCAGGCCGATCAACAGCGAACTGACCAGGAACAGCGACGGCGTGCTGCTCAGCGCTGCGGCCGCCAGGCACACCGCCGCCGCCAGGGTGAAGCCCACCAGCAGGCGGCGGTTTTCCAGAAGGTCGGCCAGGGGCACGAGGAACAGCAGGCCAATCGCATAGCCGAACTGGGTCAGCGACACGATCAGGCTGGCATTGGCGCTGGACAGGCCGATGGACGGCGCGATCAGCTCGACGATGGGTTGCGCGTAATAAAGGTTGGCAACCACTGCACCGCAGCAGATCGCCAGGAAAATCACCAGCGAACTGGAGAGTACGGGAGTGGCATGGGCCGCCGCAGGCTGCGCGGTCGCGGAATTGCCAAGGGACATGATGAAACCTCATGGGCTGGGTAAATCGGATGACGCCAGACTAGAGAAGCCAGCGCCGTCACGGAATCCATCCGCAAGGCAATACAGCGATGCGTATTGCGCAAAAGCGAAACGGGCCGCGCAAGGCGGCCCGTTTCCGGTTGCAGTCGAACTCAGCGATAGCGTTCCAGCCAGTGCGCATACGGCGCAGGCAAGGTCCACGACGCTTTGTCCACACCCAGTTCCTTGGCCGCGAAATACGCCCAGTGCGGATCCGCCAGATGCGCACGCCCCACCGAAACGATATCCAGCTGCCGCGAGCTGACCGCTTCTTCCGCCAGTTGCGGCGTGCCGAAGCCCCAGGCCGAGGTCACCGGGATACCGGCTTCGTCACGCACGCGGCGCGAGACTTCACCGAGGAAGGCCGGGCCCCACGGGATATTGGTTTCGGCAATGGTGAAGCCGACGCTGACGCTCAGCAGGTCCAGGCCCCCGGCCTTGAAGCGGCGGGCCAGCTCGATGGATTCGGCGAGGGTCTGCTCGTCGCGGCCGTCGTACTCGATCACGCCGAAACGGGCGGTCAGCGGCAGGTGCTCAGGCCAGACTTCACGCACGGCGGCCAGGGTTTCCAGGAGGAAACGGCTGCGGTTGTCGAAGCTGCCACCGTAGGCGTCGGTACGCTGGTTGGAGTGCTCGGAGAAGAAGCTCTGGGCCAGGTAGCCATGGGCGAAGTGCAGCTCGATCCACTCGAAGCCGGCGTCGCGGGCACGGCGTGCGGCATCGACGAAGTCCTGGCGGACCCGGGCGATATCGTCGAGGGTCATTTCACGCGGGGTTTTCGGCAGATGATGACCAAAGGGAATGGCGGACGGGGCGATGGTCTGCCAGCCACGGGCGTCGGATTCGGCAATATGGTCATCGCCTTCCCACGGACGGTTGGCGCTGGCCTTGCGCCCGGCGTGGGCGATCTGGATGCCCGGTACCGAACCTGCGGCCTTGATCGCCTTGACCACCGGCACGAAGGCCTGGGCGTGGGCATCGCTCCAGATCCCGGCGCAGGCCGGGGTGATACGACCTTCAGGGGCAACCGCGGTGGCTTCCACCACCACCAGGCCAGCGCCGCCACGGGCCATGCTGGCGTAATGCACCTGGTGCCAATCGTTGATGACACCGTCCTCGGCCATGTACTGGCACATCGGCGGAATGGCGATGCGGTTGCGCAGGGTGACGTCCTTGAGGGTGAACGGCTGGAACAGTGCGGTCATGGAAAACTCCAGGGAGGGCTAGATACGATTGTTCGATAGTATTCGAACTTTGGCATTTAGTGAAGCCTCCGGTATGATTCGGCCCATGCGTGCCTACAAACACCCCGAACCTCAAGACTTCGTCCTCGAACGCGTGCTCTATGCGCTGAGCGACCCTGTGCGCATGGAAATCGTCCGCACCCTGGCCAACTGCCCCGAAGCCAGTTGCGGCGACCTGGACGGCGGGCGGCCGAAGTCGAGCATGTCCCATCACTTCCGCGTACTGCGCGATGCGGGGCTGGTGCAGACGCGGGCGATGGGCACGACCCATATGAACTCGCTGCGCATCGAGGCGCTGGACGGGCGGTTCCCAGGGTTGATCGGGGCGATTCTGCAGCACGTCTGAGCGTCGGGATTTGTGTTGGCTGAACGGGCCTCATCGCTGGCAAGCCAGCTCCCACAGTGTCTGCGGCGCTGCAAAACCCTGTGGGAGCTGGCTTGCCAGCGATGAGGCCCTCAAGATCAACCACCCAACCGCCTGAATCCCCACCCGCCCACCAGCACCAGAACACTCCAGGTCATGCCCTTGCTCAAGCGCTGCTCCGCTACCCGACGCTCGACCTGATATTTCTGCTAGTAGACATTCCTCACCATGAGCTCACCATGGAGACCTGACCGCACCACCAACTTCACCCGGTCAGCCGGTGTTCCAGAGCAAGGAGAACGAGATGACAACGTTCAAGTTCGCGGTTGAACCACTACTACTGAAAGACCGCAAACCTTTCGCTCCTCCTAACATAGTGGAGGTGGAAGCGGACAGCTTCGAAGAGGCTGCTGCGAAGGTCGTGGCCATGTATGACGACCAGGAAGTGTCGATCAGCCCAATCTTCTCATCCAGCTTAAAGCTGGATTGAGCTGCGCGTCTTCCGCCGCCTCGTAGGCGTTATCGATGGTTCTGTAAAGATGCTGGCGAGCGAGGTACAACGCCTCGTCGAGGGACAGTCCTTCGCGGATGCAGAGGACAGGGTGGCAACTGTGCGCGGGTTGACAGACCAGGGACTAAGAACCCGGCGCACCAATAAGGTGCCCGCACGCACAGCCGCCATAAGGACAACCAGCGTCTTAGATCCGCAGGGCCTGTCAAAGCCCATCGTCACTTTCGCAACGACCGCCGAAGACTAGGCAGTGATTTCCAAGAGCACAACGGCCAATCAGGCGCGGAAGTATGCTTGGGAAATTACCTACACAAAAGACGGAAATGTCCGGTTTTTCGTAGCTGAATACGACACCTTTCGTTCAAACAAAGCGGCGTTCGCCAGACAATCCCCAACGCACCGCCGGACGTCCAACTCGATATTTCTGCCAGTAGACAGCACGGCGCATGCGCTCATCATGGAAGCGTCGCGACAAGCTCCGAATGGACGCGATCAATACACTCACGGATGCAAGGAGAATCAAAATGCCTGAATACACTTTTTCTGCACGCGCAGAGAACACCGGACAACAGAAACATGGCACCTTTGCCGCTGCCAACGAGGAAGAGATGAGGAAGCTGATCAAAGCCAAGTTTCCTGCTGGCAGTGGTGAAATCACCATAATTGATCTCAAAATATATGACCCCGACGCAATGTATTCTGGAGGAACTGCAGCGCAGGGTAGACTTCAAGATACTGACTTTGCAGCCGAAACAGCCCAGATCGACAAGTCCTCGAAATCCTGATCTGGGGGTTTCCTTAATGGGATATCAGTCCCCATCTGCCAAGCAGTGTCCAAGCCGCTGATCCCGCCGTCCAGCGGCTCACTCCACCGCCGAAACCCGCCACACCCTCCGGCTCGCCGACTGCGCAAAGCACACGAACAACGCCGCCATCACCGCCAGTGCCATCGGCAGACCTTCCGGCGCTACGTCCATCGCCGCGCCACTGACCAGCGGCCCGACAAGGCTGCCCACGCCCCACAACAAGCCGACACTGGCATTGGCCGTGACCAGGTCCTGCCCCTTGAACTGCTGCCCAATCAGCACCAGCGCCAGGGTATACACCCCGCCCGCCACCGCGCCGAGCAGCACCAGCGCCGGCCAGAGCAGCCATTGCACCTGGATCAGCCACGGCAGGGCCAGGCCGATCAGCATCGCCAGCACGCCACACACCAGGTGCACCGTGGTTCGCTCGCAGCGGTCGGCGAGCCAGCCGATGGGCAGCTGGAAGAGCATGTCGCCGGTGAGGATCACCGTGACCATCAGCGCCGCGACGCCGACCGCGTAGGCGTGGTGGGTGGCGTAGACCGGCAGCAGCGAGAGGATTACCGCGTCGAAGAAAGAGAAGAACAGCACGCCCATGCACAACGCCGGCGCCACCCGGAAGAAGCCGGCCAGGGAGAAGCTCTTTGCGCCATCCTCGCCGTGTTCGACATGATCGTTCGGCACCGTCCAGAGGATGCAGGCCAGCGCCAGCACGTAACCCACCGAGACCATCACGATCAGCCACGGCCCCTGCGCACCCAGCAAGGACAGCATGGCCGGGCCGAGCATCTGGCAGCCGGTGAACGCGGTGGCGTACAGGGCCATGATCTTGCCGCGGTTGTGCTCTTCGCTCAGTTCGTTGACCCAGGACTCGCCAAGGATGATCGCCACGCCCATGCCCAGCCCAAGGGCTAGGCGCAAGCCGGCCAGCAGGTAGATCGAGGAGAACGCCCATTCGATCAGGCCAACGCTGAGGGCACAGAGGCTGAAGCTGAGCAGGTAGATATTACGGCGGGTCAGGTGCCGGCAGCAGGCGTCGACGAGAAAGGCCGAGAGCATCATCCCGGCCGCGGGCATGGCCGAGAGAATGCCGATCTGCAGACTGCTGGCACCGGCCTGCAGCAGGCGCAGGGAAACCAGGGGCAAGGTCGCGCCCAGGCTGAAACCGACCACGGAAACGACGAACAGCACACCGACGAGAAAACGCTTGTTCACAACTCACTCCACCACCGCCGACGCGCAGGCTCGATGCCTTGCGCGCGGGCGCACAGACGCTGAAATCGAAAGCAGACGGACGAGCCCGAAGGCCCGCAGGGGTCAGGCGAACAGGCGGTGTGGCGAGAAGGTGAAGGCGAACAGCACGCTGCGCCGGCGCTTGAGCACGGTGTCCTGCGGCCAGGCACGGCGAAGGGCCCGGAAAAGGGGCAGCCTGGCAGTGACGGGACGGACAACGGCGTTCATGTTCGGCAATAGCAAGGACGGAAAAGAGGGACGGCACTCTAGGCCATGGCTGACACACCCGTCAATCGCCCTCCCCAGCGCGGCAATCACCGGGTACCTGATATTTCTGTCAGTAGCTGGCGCTGCAAGCTGAGCGTAGAAACTGGATTTCAATCCACCTCTACCGAGGAAGCGCTTATGAACGTCCCCCAGAACACCCGCAAACCTGGTGATCTCGATCTGCATTTCGGCACCCAGGGCCAGCTGTTCTTCCCGCTGGACACGGACAACGGCCAGTCGAAGCGGCTCAGCGACGGCAGGATCCTCAGCGTCTGCAATGGCCTCGAAGCCGATCTCATCACTGTGCTGCGCTACCTGCAGGACGGGGCGCCTGACACGTCGTTCGGCGATGAGGGCGTCGTGCGGATCCGCCTGCAGGAATGGGACATGTTCGAGCTGCTGCAATTGCGCGTGCTGCCTGATGACAGTGCGCTTGTCTACGGCGCGCTAGGCGTGCTGGGCACCCACAACACCTTCGTGTGCAAGTTGCTGCCCAACGGGGAACTGGACCGGAGTTTCGGCGTGAACGGGTTCAACATCTTCGGCCTGGGCGACCGCAGCAACCTCATCACCGCGCTGGAGCCACTGGATAACGGCAAGGTCATCGCCTGCGTGGTGTCGGAACGCAACGACCCGTACTTCTATGGCACCTACCTCGCCCTGCTGGATAACGGGATCCTGGACCCCGAGTTCGGGGACAATGGCCTGGGCTACGTCGAGGCCAGCAGCCATCCGCTGCGTCAACTGGCCGTGACCGCCAACGGCGGCTACCTGCTGGCTGGCCATTCGGCGGACTTCAGCAAGGCGGTGGTTCGTCAATACCACGCCGACGGCAACCCCGACCTCGCTTTCGGACAAAACGGCGAAGCCGCCCTGCCCTCCCGCCTGGCCAGGCGGAAATCTTCCAGGTGAAGGTTCGTGCGGACGGCAAGATCATCGGCGTCGGCGGCGCAAGCGTTGGCCTGGGCGCACATACCCTGGTCGCCCGCCTGAATGCCGATGGCAGCCTGGACAGCACCTTCAACAACGGCGAGCCGAAGATCATGGTCTTCCAGGGGCACGAAACCCTTGCGACCTGCGCCGCCCTGCTGCCTGACGACAAACTCCTGGTGGCTGGCCTCACCTACGATCAAAGCGACGTGATCCTGATGCGCATGGAAGCCAACGGCAATCTGGACATGGACTTCGGCATCCGCGGCCAGGTCGTCAGCAACCTTGGCGGCCAGGACAGATGCGAGGTCGTGGAGTTGCAGGACGACGGCAAGATCCTGGCCTCCGGGCAGCGCAACCGGGAAACGCCAACCAAGCAGATGTTCCTTGCCCGGTACCTGGGCTGACGGGATGCAGTCGCCGGTTATCCATCTGCGCTTGCAGCGATGGATAACCGGCAACACCTGATATTTTTGCCAGTAGACGGCCATCACCGCCAAGGCTTAAAAAACAGTCTCCGTCTCCCTCGTTCCGCAGGCCCGACCATGGCAACCCAATACAACAACCAAGCCGCGTTCGCTTCCGCCGATTTCCTGCCGCTGCCGTCCACCACGCACTGGGAGCAGTCGGTGCTGCTGCCGGACGGCAAGATCCTCATGGCCGGCATCGACCGCGACGCCGGGGCCTTCGTGCTGGCTCGCCATCTGAAGAATGGCGCATTGGACGAGACCTTCGGCGACGCCGGTATCCAGCGCATCGCTGCCGAGGTCGCCAGCGATGTGACCCGCCTGGCGCTGGAACTGGAAGCCGACGGCCGCCTGATGCTCGAAGGCACCCTGGGCGACCGCTTCAGCGCCCGTAACGGCTCGTGCCTGCTGTGGGTGCGGCCGACGACGGCCGCCTGGGTGCAACTGGGGGTGGATGCCTTCCTGAGCATTTCCCGCTCGCCATTGGCCAGCGAGTTGCTGGTACGCGCCAGCACGGACTGCCCGGCCGCGATGACTCAGTGAGACGCCGCGGGCTCTTCCTGCCCGCCCTGCACCAGCCGGTTGCGTCCGCCCTGCTTGGCCCGGTACAGGGCCAGGTCGGCGACGCGCAGCAAGGCGCCGAGGGCGATGCTGTCGTCGGAGCGGTCGGGGTCGTGGCTGGCACTGCCGATGCTCAGGGTCACCCGCTGCAGCGGGCTCGCCACATGCGGCAGATGGGCGTCGAAGACCTGCCGGCAGAGATCGCGGGCGACGCTGCGGGCACCGTGGACATCGGTGTCCGGGAGGATCACCGCGAACTCCTCGCCGCCATAGCGACAGACCTGGTCCCCGGGCCGTTGCAGGGACTGGGCGAGCAGCATGGCGATACGCCGCAGACACTCGTCACCCGCCTGGTGGCCGTAGTGATCGTTGAACACCTTGAAGTGATCCACATCCACCATCAGCAGCGACAGCGGCCGGCCTTCGCGGCGGGCGCGGGCCTTTTCCTGCAATAGCGCTTCGTCGAAACGGCGGCGGTTGGGCAGGCCGGTCAGGAAGTCTTCACTGGCCAGGGCCTGCAAGCGCGCATTGGCCTCGGCCAGTTGCGCATTGCTCTGCGCCAGGGCTTCACGCATCAGGCGCTGCTCGGTGATATCGCTGAAGGCCAGGGTCATGCCGAGGATTTCGTGGTCAAGATCCCGCACCGCGCCGATGCGCAGCAGGTAGGTTCGCGCGCACCAGTCCAGCTCGCGGTCGGCCACGGCCTGCTCCTGTTCCAGCTCGGCAAGGCAGCGGGCCAGGTCGAGGCCGGGCAGCGCCAATGGGCGTCCGACCAACTGGGTGGCATCGCCACCAAGCAACTGGCCGAGGGCATGGTTGACGTTGACCAGCACACCCTGGCGATCCACCAGGCCCAGCGCCACCGAGGCGGCGGCGTACAGCGCTTCGAGCTGCACTTCACGGCGGTCCAGCGGGCCGATGGCCGGGGTCACGTCGCGGTCGATGCCGCGATAGCCGCAGAAGGTGCCCTGCCCGTCGAAGATCGGCACGCCGCTGGTCTCCAGCACGACCAGGCGGCCATCGGAGCGCAGGTTGCGGTTGATCAGGCCGGCGAAAGGCCGCTGCTCGGCGACGATCCCGGCGAAGATCGCCCCGACCCGCGCCGCTTCCTCGGCCGGCATGAAATCGAAGGGGGTCTTGCCCAGCACTTCGTCAGGCGCGAAACCGAGCATCTGCCGGCTGTGCTCGGAACAGAAGGTGTAGCGGCCCTGGCTGTCGACTTCCCAGAGCCAGTCGGAGTTGTGCGCGATGATTTCCCGCAGGCGAAGGACTTCCTGTCCCTCGGGGAGCGGCTCGGGTTCGGAGGCGTTGGGCATGGGAGCGACTTTGGCGAACGACCAGGCGATTGCAAAGCGCCACGTTACTGGATAGGGACCCTTGCGGGCAAATCCGGCGTGGCCTGGCTGAACTGCCTTGTTCAAGGCTGCAAAAGCGTGAATCCGGCTAAGCGGTTGAAAGCGCGTAAAATTTTTTGAAAAAGATTGTTGACAGATATCCGTTTCGAGCGAATAATGCGCGCCACTTGGCTACATAGCTCAGTTGGTTAGAGCATAGCATTCATAATGCTGGGGTCCGGGGTTCAAGTCCCTGTGTAGCCACCAAGTACCGATCCATAGATGTCTACAGCGGTCTATGAATCACCTCAAGAAGCCCGCCTAGTGCGGGCTTTCTTGTTTCTGGCTGTCCCTCTCTGTCCATCCCTATCCTTCCCCACCGTGTATGCCCACGTGTATGCTCCAGAAGTAATTGAACTGGAGGCATACAAGGATGAAGCGCTCAGATATCAAGCGACGCCCGCTCGCTGATACTACCCTTTCCAGCCTAGAGGCCGAGGCCGGGGCATACCGCGAACTAGACAGTCCGGGGCTGTATTTCAGGGTCAAGCCAAACGGCCAAAAGTCCTGGGAGTTGCGCTACAAGAAGCCGGACGGCAAGTGGTCATGGCTTGGGCTCGGCGGCTACCCAGAAGTGAGCGGCGCCTTTGCTCGGCAGAAAGCAGCCGATCTACGCGCGGACGCCTCGGAAGGGAAAAACCCGATCATTTCCAAGAAGGCCCGCCAAGCTGCAGATATCGACGCCGCCAACGACACCTTTGAAGCCCTGGCAAGGGAATGGCACACGTCTCGCCTGACGGGTTGGGATGCGGGCACCGCCAAGCGAATTCTTGGGGCGCTCGAACGCCATGTGTTCCCGACGCTCGGTAAACGCCCCTATACCTCGATCATGTCCATGGAGTGGATGGATCTGTTGCGGGGACTTGAGCGCCAGGGGATTTTGGAGCAGATGAGTCGAGTGAGGGCTTACTGCAAAGATATCTATGACCTGGCTCGCGTAACTGGCAGAGCCGTCAACAACCCCCTGGAGGGAGTGCACAAATTCCTGTCATCGGGCAAGGCGGAGAACTATGCCCATGTATCTCCTGACGAGCTTCCCGGGTTGCTCCGTGCAATACGGTCCTACCCACATGCCAAAGATGTTCAGCTTGGCCTTCGGCTGTTGACCCTGATGGCCGTCCGCCCCAGTGAACTCCGAGAAGCACATTGGGCAGAGTTCGATTTCGACAAGAAGCTATGGACCGTTCCCGTTGAGCGCAAGGGACGTAAAAAAGGTCGTGAACACCTGGTGCCGCTATGCACTCAAGCCGTACAAGCCCTGGTAGAACTCCGGCAACTTACCGGTGCATATCCCCTTCTGTTTCCAGGTCGGAGCGACCGCACCAAACCTAGAAGTGACACCGTATTCCTGATGGCCCTCCGACGTCTTGGTTACGAAGGCCGCCAGACAGGCCATGGCTTCCGCCACATCGCCAGCACAATCCTCAACGAGCATGGGTTTTCTGCTGACCATATCGAGGCCCAGCTTAGTCACAAAGCGCAAGGCGTCAGAGGGATCTACAACAAGGCTCAATATCTAGAGCAGCGCTCGGTGATGATGCAATGGTACGCAGATCACCTCGATGCCCTAGAGGCCGGCAATGTGGTCCAAGGCCAGTTTGGAAAAGCAGTATGAGAGCACATACCCTGCCTCTCTCTGGAGTCGGTGAAACGGGTGTTACTCGTGTAACGACTTTAGCCAATCACTTGGTTTTATTGGCTTTCTCGCCAGTTACATGCTTAAGCGCCATGGCATATATCCGGTGTAACGTGGCGCTTGCATGTAACACTGAGCCCAGCACTCGGCTGCTGCGGGCAACCGTTCCACGCCGGTACTGGCAACTTGATGGTCGCGGGCTTCACGCTCCCGTCATAGGGCGTGGGACGGGCCGAAACATCATGCCAGAGGCATTGGGCGATGATTGATCGTCAGGGTGTTTTGCAATCCGCGTTAGGCGGCGACCTGCTCAAGTATCTCTTGGCACAACCACTCTACGAGCTTTGCTGCGAACAAATCGAAGACGCGTGCCATTTGATCGACCAATGCTGCCTTCGCATTCACCTAGACGCTATCGATAGCGATCTCCGCAGCCTGCTTACCCGCACGACGAGGAGCGAAGAGACCATTTTTCAATACGCCTCCACAGACAGCGAAGTTCCGCTGGCAGATTGGGTTCGTATGTACAGCAACTGCGATTCAGCATCTGATCGCGAGGCTCACACCGCCTACATACTGGCATGTGCTGTGAAGGCGCTGGAGGTACTCGCCGAATGGATGCAGGCAACCGAGCAAAAAGCTCAAGCTCTTGCCGTTAACGCCTCGACTAGTTGGCCGCGTGATGTCTACTGCGAATTCGTAAAAATGCAGGTCGATAAGTATGAGTGCATTGAAGCAATCGATCAGTACGCCCTCTATCTGGACCCCATCACATCCCTCCCATGCTTAGCTGATGACGAACTTAGACCCGCCGCCAACCAAGCGCTTAAGCATGCCATCCGCAGAAAAGGCGGCATCCTGAGTGGCATTGACCGTAACGAGGAGAGCAGCGCTCGGGACACAGCGATAGTTAAACTTGGACACCAATATCGGGCAGTAGGAATGCCTCCGCGACACATCGCAACGGCGGTCCATGCTTGGCTGGAGCGGGAAATCGCCAAACCGACCAATGAACGCCTTGAGTGGATCGCGCTCGACACCGATAAGGCTCTCACGCGCAAAAGTGTGGAAGCCATTCTCAAGCGCGGTCACGTCCTGTAAACCTGAGATTTCAATTGGAAGTGAACTGCTCACCGCCGATCCATTTCTAGAACATTCCTCTCGCCTGTCCAAATCAAGCGAGAGCAATACCTATGAAAACCGCTGCGACCGTTTCCTCGCGCAAGACATCTAGCTCCTCCCCATCGCTTTTTGATGCTTCTTCGACCTTGATCCGCATGCGCGAGGTAGAAAGCATCGTCGGCATGAAGCGCTCCACCATCTACAAGCTCATGCAGCGTCCCAACTCCGCTTTTCCCCAGCCGGTCAAATTGAGCAACAGCGTCGCACGTGGAGCCCCCGTCGCGTGGGTTCTATCGGAAGTTCAAGCATGGGCACTCAGCCGAATTCAGGCACGTGATCGGGTGGCTGTATGAGCGTGCGCCGCCACCATTTCGCCGGCCCATTCCACGATCCGTATGGCGCAGCGTTCTGTTTGTACAAGAAGGACGAAATCAACTGGCGTCACCGAATCATTGCCGGTGTGAGCTGGAACGGCCAAACCCAAGAGGCGTTCTTTTTCAATCCAGATGGACTGACCATTCCGCTCCGTGCGAACCCATGGGAAATGCCCGACTTCGTGCGCAAGCACGGCATTCGCCGCGAGTTCTCCACCATTCACGGCGACGGCCCGTTTGCCATGGAGAAGCAGCGGCGCTTGGCGTTGACGCCGAACCAGATAGCCGAGTGGGTCACCTACTGGTTCGTCGATGAAAGTTGCACCTACTCCAACGACCCAGAAGTCTGGGACACCTGGGTAGCGAAAGACCTGGAAGCGGAGCGAGCCACCAGTGAACAGAGCCACGCATTTGGACGGGAAAAGGTCGAGCTGGAAATCTTCGTCGCAGAGTGCGTGGCGGATCGAGAGACATGGCTCGCAGAAGAGTACCGGCGCCGTTGTCGTGAAGACGCACGGATCTATGCCTGGCTGAAAGGCGAGCCTCACCCGCCGGAGTCCGGCAACTGACCCTCTCAGCTGTTTCTACAAATGAAAACGCCCTAGGCGGCTACCAAGGGCGTTTGGGTGAATCTGTATGCACGCTCAATCTATTTCGCTTCGGATTAATCCGCAAGCCCTCGTTACAGTTGCGCTTTCAGAAGAGCACAGTTACTCTCATCCCGTCGCTGCAAATTCAGCGACCGGGCGTAGGAACCCGGAAACTAGTAGGCGCATCAGCGCCCAGATCACAACTGTTGGCGTTTTTTTACGTCCGCAGTTTCGTGTTATGGCGGCTGTGTGTGGGCAGGCTTCGGCCTGGCCGGGTGCCTACTATCCCGGTATTCCTACCCTGCACACAGCTGCCACCCAATCCCGTAGGAAGGACGGTGGCGGCTCCAGCCAAAGTAGGAGCTACGCCGATGCACGCCCTCAGTCCGTCCAAAATTCGCGCCGCTGCACACCGTGCAATGGCTCTCGCCGCTCTACACGCCAACTCCAGCCTCGCTACACGTCTCTCCCGCTACAACGCCCACATGGCAAAAGCTCGCGCCCTGGAAACCACCGGGGGTGTCCTATGAGCACCCTGCACGGATCCGACCTGCCTGAGCAGTTGCTCACCGTCGGTAATCAAGCCGAAGCCGGCATACCTATCGATGCGATCACCTGCGCGATCAACCGCGCTGACTCCGTGCTGACCTTGCTTGAGTACCACTTCGAGAATGATCAACCCTGCCTCTCCGGCGATGTCATCGCATCAATCATTTGGGATGTTCGTGGCACCCTGGGTCTGATCAAAACACTTGCGCTCCATGGTGATGCGACCTCTGTTCCTGTTGAGCAGAAAGGCGGTGCCCAATGACCGCTCCAACTACGCTGGGCCGGGCATCTTTCCTTGAAAGCCCAAATGGGGAGCGCCTGTTTCGAGTGAACGCCGGAGCGTCAATCTCTGATGCTCTCGAAACGGTTTCCCTTCTGCAGTTCTACGCAAATCAACTGACCCTCGAAGCCGCAATGAACGATGGCAGCGAGCGCTTCAGTTGGCCGGCCTTCTACCTCGGCCAGATGGCCAAGGCCCTCCTTGATGACGTGAGCGATTCAATGTTTGCGGCGAGGGCAGAGCCATGACTCAGAGCACTGGCAGCACTCAAAAACGACCAAGCTTCGCTGACGTGAAAAGCGCCGCCCTGCAGAACATTGATCGTGTGCTGGAGCATTGGCTGCCACACGGCAAGCGTGTCGATGGCGGCAAGGAATACACGGCCCCCAACCCAACCCGTACAGACAAGCACGCGGGCTCGCTCAAGGTGAGTTTGAGCAAGGGCACCTGGGCGGACTTCGCCACCGGTGACAAAGGCGGGGATCTGATTGACCTCGTGCGCTACCTCGATGGAGGCACTGACGTTGAAGCCTGCAACAAGCTGGCGGACCTGCTTGGAGTTTCTGCCGGCACAACCCAAGCCAAGAGCTCGCCTGCAAAAAGTAAGGCACCTGAATGGATCGCTGTTCAGCCGATCCCTGTCGAGGCCATGAGCAAGTGTCCGGCCAAACATCGGCAGCACGGCGAGCCATCCAAGGTATGGATCTACCGGGACGCCCAGGGTGAACCTGTCATGGTCCTGTATCGCTTCGATCTTGGACCGGACGAGGGCGGCAAGCCAAAGAAAGTGTTTGCACCGTTGACCTGGTGTAACCGGTCTGACGGTCAAGCCACTCAGTGGCGTTGGCAAGGGCTATCCGAGCCACGCCCACTGCTGCGATTGAATGAGCTGGCCCAGCGAGCCGATGCACCGGTAGTCCTGTGCGAAGGTGAAAAGGCTGCTGACGCTGCGGCTCAGTTGATGCCAGAGCATGTGGGGACCTGCTGGCCGAATGGCTCGAACTCCTGGCATAAGGCGGACCTCTCTCCACTCAAGGAGCGCGACGTGTTGCTCTGGCCGGACAACGACGCCAGTGGAAAAGCTTGCATGGATGCCGTCGAGTCGAAGTTGCTTGAGCTCGGCGCGAAATCAGTCCAGCGACTGACGCTTGAGGTGTTCAAGCGTAAGCCCACCAGCAAAAGCGGAAAGCCCGCATTTGCCAAAGGCGGTAAGTGGGAAGACGGCGATGACGCTGCCGACGCGCTGGCGAAAGGCTGGACAGCTGACCACGTCGCGGAGCTGATGCGAACTGGCGAACTTCTTTCGTCCGCGGCCGGCAAGAAACCTGAAGAGCCTGCACCGGCAAAGCCAGTGGCCAAACGGTCTGCAAAATCAAAAAACGATCTGATGCCCGGGGGCTTTCGGTTGACCCCCGACGGGGTCTTCTACGCCGGCGATGATGGCGAGGCGCGTCCGGTGTGTTCGCCCTTGGAAATCATTGCCCGAACTCGCGATGAGAAGGGCCACAACTGGGGCTTGCTGGTCGAGTTCGACGACCCGGACGGCGTGAAAAAACGCTGGAACATTCCGGCGCGGACCATGACCGGGGACTTCGGCAAGGACGTGTTAGGCCCTCTGGTGGATATGGGGTTACGACTTGCCGGGAGCCGCTCCGGACGCAATGCCCGAAACGACCTCCAGAGCTATCTGGGTGGGTTCGATAGTGCGCAGCGAGCCCGACTGGTTACGCGCCTGGGCTGGCACGGTAATGCCTTTCTCCTACCAGAGCAGCAGATCGGATCAAACGACGAGCATCTGTACTTCTACGAGGCTGGGGCGCAACTGCCTCCCATCAGCGAGGCTGGTTCCCTGGAGCAGTGGCAACAGCAGATCGGCGCGCTGTGCATAGGCAACCACCGTTTGGCATTTGTCGTCAGCGTGGCCTTTGCGGGGCCCTTGTTGAATCTGTTGGGCCATGAATCCGGTGGTTTCCACTTCTACGGCGATAGTTCGGGCGGCAAGACCACACACCTGCAGGTGGCCGCATCCGTCTATGGTGGTCCCCGCCTGGTGCGTTCGTGGCGGTCGACGGATAACGCCTTGGAGTCCATCGCCGCCGCGCATTCGGATGGACTCCTGGTACTGGATGAAATCGGCATGTGCGATGCCCGCATCATCGGTGAGACGGTGTACATGCTCGGCAACGGGACCGGTAAGGCCAGGGCCAATGATCGAGGTCAAGCAGGCCGACAGGTGCAGGAGTGGCGTCTGCTGTTCCTCTCGACCGGCGAGAAAACATTGGCGCAGCACATGGCCGATGCCAACAAGGATCTGAAGGCCGGTATGGAAGTGCGAATGCTTGCCGTGCCGGCAGACGCGAGCAAGGGCCTCGGCATGTTCGATGCGCTCAACGGTTTTGAGGACGCCGCTGCGCTCTCTGACGCCCTCAAGGCGCGGGTAGCCAAGTATTACGGCACGCCGCTCACTTCCTTTCTGAGGGCTCTGAGTGAGCCTGGCGACATGCTGCGGTGGTCGGTGATCGTGCGGCGTACCGTGGAGCAGTTCATTGCCCAGAACCTTCCTGCCACGGCCAGCGGCCAGGCCCAGCGGGCGGCGTTGCGTTTTGCCTTGGCAGCAGCGGCGGGAGAGCTGGCAACCGCCTTTGGTGTGACGGGCTGGCCGGATGGAACGGCCACGACCGCAGCCCGGGTTTGTCTGCATGGATGGCTGGCGGAGCGTGGCGGCGCAGGCAACCTGGAAGGCGAAGCGATCATGACTCGATTGCGCCAGGTGATTGAGCGCTTCGGCGAGAGTCGGTTCACACGCTGGGAATCCACCGCCGCCAAGATCGATGAGCACGGACCGCGAACCATTGATCGACTGGGCTTCCGAAAAACCATGGAGCACGGTGTAGGCGACAACCTGCATACCACCATCACCTATTACGTGCTGCCCGAGGCCTGGCGCTTTGAAGTGTTTGGAGGTTTTAACCTCACCGCCGTCAATCGGGAGCTTGTCCTGCGGGGGGTACTGCAGCCAGGTAAAGACGGAAAAGCGTCTAGCTCGGTACGCCTTCCTGGCATGGGTGTGCAGCGCTGCTATGTGGTCTTGAGCGAGCCAGGGGCAGAGGTGGCATTGGCGGAAACGGAAGCGGCTTAACGGCAGCTCATCACGACGAGATCTAGCCGGGCGCTTCCGGCCTCGCCAGCCATCCAACCCCAACGACTTTAAGGAAACCCTATGAGAACTTTCGACGCATTATCTGTAGAACGCGCAAGCCTTGAATCTGAAATCCAGCAGCACCAGGAGGACGTAGCGAGGCATGAAGCTCTGCTACGCGAGCCTGCAACAGAGCATTCGGGAGAAAGAGGCAGCATCGAAACAGAGCTGAATATCAGCCAGGGTCGTATCAGTAGCCTTCAGCACAGAATTGAAATGATCGATCGCGACATCGACTGGCACCAGCGCAAACAAAATACCCCGAGCCTGATGGCCGACTATCACGAACACTTGCGTTCCTGGGCGGCGGATAAGTCGGAACTGTTGGAGAAACGCAAAGCGCTGACCACTCGCCTCGGAGAAATGAAAACCCAGACGGGCAAGCAAACCTCAGAGGCGCGTGCTGCCGAAGAGGAAGCAGCACGAAACTATGCGCAAGCCGTGGCGTGGGGGGATATCGATGCTGAAAAAACTGCATCAGCCGCAGCTCAGAACGCGGCCAAAGCTCTGGAAACTGCTCAGGAGCATGAACGCCGTCAGGGCCTGATCGTCACCGCATTGGAACGAGAGATTCAGGTTGTCGATGAGCATATAGAGGAGGCTGACCGAGAGTATTCAAAGCTTGAACGGAATGCGGTTGTGCTTGCCACTGAACGTCTGGAGGAAGAGTGGGATGTTGCAGCCCAGGCGCTGATCGATCTCGGGGGTAAGCTCTACGCCGGCATGCAGTACCTGGGGCGCGAGCAAATGGCTTTTCATGAGCTCAGGATCCCGAGTCGCATGGACCTGTATCGCCAATGGAGTCAGAGCAGCTTGATGGTTGGGGCCAGGCAGTTCCGTCCTCAGGAGATCATCGGGTTGAGTGACGATACAGAGAATCAGGCTGAAGTCGCGGCTGAGGACCTTGATTGAACCCTAGCCTCAATGAGCCTAGGGAGCGAGCAGTCTGCAACAGCAGACTGCTATGCCTTTGAACCGCAGACAGAGAAAGGACCATGTTTGGATTAACGGAAAACTCGCCCTCTATTCGCGATGCGCTAACAGAGCGCAGGATTTACCTGTTGAGCCTGGTGAAGCTAATCAAGGATAATCATCAAGGACTCACTCTCGTTGAAAGGAAGTCGGTAGATGTCATACACGCGGCAGTGAAGCTAATCGACAATCGTCTTCGGTCTTTACAGAAAGATCAACCTTGAGAAAGCCTGAAAAACAAATTAGAGGGCGAGGGCCCTCTCTTGCCGGCTGTGGCTCGCTATATTTTTAATTAATTAAACTTTAGAGTTGAAGTGGGGTATGACCCTCGGCTATAAAGCTTCAGCGGGACACTTTCGAGTGGGATTAATGAGCTAGTCCGATAGCTTACCCATTTCGATGTTTTCGGGTTCGCGCTGCCAAGCCAAAGTTCTAATTAGGGCGCAGTTGAATAGAGCCCGTGCCTCAGAGGGCGGGGCGGCGTGGTCTTGGTTGATCCGAAGTGCTGCAACCATCTCCTCCCGCTTCTGCCTCACCACCACCAGTGGTGTTGAAGTTGAGACGACTTGCGCAACTCCAGCCGCGAGTTCCTAAAGTGGCGACAACTTCCCTTCGAGGGTGACGAGGCCCGAGCCGCGCACGGCGGCGACCGGATCAGTCGGCGCCGCCTCGGTGGGGTTTCTTAAGAGCTCCTATAAGTCGCTAACGCCTACTTTCGAAGCGCTCGTGCGCCTAAGGTCGCTGCTTGAATGCCGATCACTCCAGAATTAAAGCATTTGAAACCTTGAATGGTCCTGCTGGACCGCATCCGAAATTGCGTGGCGGAGAATGGCTTTTACTCACCCGTTGGTGGTGTGGGTGAAGTTTGAGCGTCTGGCCGAGTAGCAGACGAGCAATTATCGCTCGATGATCATCGCTGCTTCGAGCCATACATTCTCACCAAGGTTATGCTCCAGTCTTACAAGTCTAAGTGCAAGCGTGGCTTAAGCTATTGCTTCTCCTGCGCGGTCGGTGAGCCAAATGTTCACGAGACGCGGATCGTTCGGAATCACGTGTATTGAATACTCGAACGCGGCTTGTGTAATGGCACGAGCGTCATCAGTTGTTAGAACTGATCGGCGACTGCCAATTTTTCTGGTGGAGCTAATATCGCTGATAGGGCCGTAAGGCCCCACCAGACGCTGTGAGAAATAAACTATCAAAGATGTAGGTGTGGGTGCGACTGTAAAAGTCTCTGCTAATTGAATTTGCTTAAAAAACTATCGTAAGACCCTTGTGCTGCTGCGAGGTGCATGCTCAGAGTCTGCAGAGGCTTGTTTAACCGAAATCGTCGTTGGTTCCCTGAGCCGCGATTGTCGATCTCCTCTAAGATTTCGCTACCAATTAGATCTGGTAGGACATAGTCGATAAAGTGTTGCCCACGGTCGCCTAATTTGATTTTGATCACGGACTCGCTGATGTGCGTGCTGCGCATAAAGTAACGCAAAAGTTTTTCTACGAGTCCAAGTTTTTCATCAAACACAATAGGCGTTTCATCTGGGATTTGTTCAGGTTCGTGCTCGAATTCGCAGCCATGTTTAATTAGGCGGACTTCAATTTGAGACGGCTCCCAGATTTCAATGCCAGCTTGCTCAAGGCGTAATGAATCAAAGGAACAGTTTTCGAAGTGGACGCCGTCGAATTCCGTTGATTCGTGAATTACAATTTTTCCGAAATTGCAACTTTCAAAATTGCATTGGAAGATCTTTGTGTTTTCGTAACTTCCAGGCGCGAAGTAGCAATCTTTGAATTGAATGTTATGGAGCTTGCAGTCACGAAGACAATCGATGCCGAAAGAGATTTCCTCAAGTAAAAGTCCGTTCGCCAAGATGCCACTTAGCAGGCGAGAGATAAGGTTGCCACAGTTTTCTCTCGTATATGAAGCTTGCCCATCCATCTTGCTGATTCTTGAAAGGAGAGCGGCAGCAGAAAGTCTCGACTCAGCACCATGGCGAGTAATAGACCGTACGAGCGCGATCTGAGTGTGCTCTGGCAAAATTCCTCGACGAAGAATGTTCAGCGTTTCTGACGCGGATGTTTTATTGTCGGGGCTCATTATTGCGCCCAAGCCATCGCCCAAAAAGAATTGTCTGAACTCGTCATGGTCGAATTCTACAGAGCGGTTGTTGTCGGGTGAAGAAACTAAAAGTGCGTGTCCCTTTATCCGGTCTCGAATTTGCTGGAACTGAAGTGACGACTTTTTCTTGGATTCGCAGAAGTACTCTGCGACCATGTCCAAATGGTCTTGCTTTAGGTAATCGGTTCGCGCTTCCCACATACCAACAGCAATTAGCGAAAGAAGTTCGCAGTGCTCTTCTACGGTAAGCAAGTTAGAGCCGATGTCTCCTGAGCGGTCAATCCACTTCTCCATGGCTTCGCGCTCAATGATACTTTTTACAAAGACTGAGAAAAAATCGGACCCCGATGACTGAATTTTATCAAGAAACTCTTCTAGGGGGTGTGCCTCTGCAATATCTACTAGCCGGCGCACGAGTACAGGCCTCGTAATCAAAGAGTGATCCACACCCAAGCGCTCAGATACCTTCTCATAAATACTATGGGAGTTTTCAATTGACCGGTTCTGGCAGTATTGTAGGAACTGCTTTTTGCTCCATCTGTTGATCTCTATTTTTGAAAATCCGACAGAGTAATTAGAGATTGTGTCGTAGAGTCTTTCCTGTGATTTTAAATTTTCAAACTCAAAGTATGCTTTTCGTGCTGCAACAACTACAGAGCCGGTTGAGTTCAAAGCCCCTACCAAAATACCCATTGCAGAAAGAGCTTCGCCCGAGCTGTTTTCTACAAACATTTCCTCGAAACCGTCAAATGCCGGAACAATTACACCCATTCTAACTAGAGCGAGAAAAGAGTTATAGTAGAGAAAGGGAAATCTGTACTTGTTCTGTAAGGCGCCTACAGTAATGTCATCAAAACGAAGAAAGTGTCTGCCCCCTAACACAATAGGTACTAAAAGCCAATCTGACTTACCAGACGAGAAATTCTTGGCTTGCTCACGAGCTGCGCGATTAATGAGAGATGTTTTACCCTCTCCCGCATCGCTCGTAATATAGAGAACATTTGTCTCAAAGGGTGAGCGTTCATTTAGCGCGTCGAGAGTTGCCTTCAACGCATCGTCTACTTTGGTCGTAGCTTCATCAGGCTGCGACTCAAGGGAAGGAAGAAAATCCGCAGCGGGGGATACGAAATTTTTATGTTCCTGAATTTGCTCCAGAATTCGATTGCAAAGTAGTGGGAGATTAGCAAGCCTTTGGACGATCCATTTACTTGCAGGCAATCGGAGACCTGATTCTTCAATATAAATATCTCCCGAATCGGATACAATTATTGCGTCAACCAAGTTCCCATTCATCGAGAAAATAATTCTTTGCTTGTCGTAAAGAACCTCTTCTCCCGGATCGGCAAAGGTCTTAATAATTGATTTGAA
Source organism: Pseudomonas sp. P2S-1 (assembly GCF_057197725.1). NCBI lineage: Bacteria > Pseudomonadati > Pseudomonadota > Gammaproteobacteria > Pseudomonadales > Pseudomonadaceae > Pseudomonas > Pseudomonas sp. P2S-1. The sequence goes on along the minus strand of NZ_CM170068.1, from coordinate 5,425,084 downwards.
AGTATCGATCTGCATTTTTATAGTACCATTTCTAAAAGTGTCTTGCCCGCCGCGATGATCGGCTGATTGGCCGCACTCTGCTTTGGATGCATACGGATTACTTTAGATCCGCGTAATAGTAGCGTCCTCAAGGGAGGTAAGAAATCATCATCCGCACTTATGAGGATCACGTGGTGATAACCCTGAGTACCCAAGTACATGAGATCGCAAGCGAGCATTGTGTCCACAATTTTTTGCTCGTGCCTGTAGACTAAGGAGTTATCTTCAGTACTACATCCTGCTGCAGGGCAGCTACCCTTCTGCAAAAGTCTTCGAGCTAACGGGAGTAGACACGTTTCCGATTTACATCCTGCGTCATCTTTGGATGTAACCCGTATATTACTTGGCCTGCCTTTTTTTCTGTAAGTATTGAAAAGATAGTGCGCGGGCTCTTCTAATAGGGAGAAAGCAAGCTCGGCGGTGGTGACGATTTTACATACTTCTCCGTTCCTTAGAGTGGCGCCGATTATCGCGGGGAAATTAGCATCAATATTAGCTGCCAAATCTTCAGATAGTTTGCTTCGAGACTCTCCCTCATACCATCCACCATAGATACGAATCTCGCAATTGCGAATGGGTGAGTCGATTTGCTCTGCTAACTTCATTAAGGTTTTGGTGGCAACGGAAAGGATACCTTCCACCTTATGTGTTTTTTCAAGATTGTCGTAATCGATGCAGATTGCAATCTTCATTGTTTTGATGCTCTAAGTTCTTCCTGGTCGAAAGCTTCGTGAAAAAGTGATGCGTTAACTGTGGGTGCTTTTGAATTTCCTAAAGGTCCATCCATAGGTGTGCATCCATCAAAATTGGTAATGTATTTAAATATTAGATTTATTTTTAGTTTGTTTTTTCTGCATGTGATTATTTTTTCGATAATTATGTAAGGCGTTAATTTCTTCCATGTCAACCTCCAGAGCTGTTAATGGCAGCATAGTCTATCTCGGAGGTCTAGGGCTGATTTCGAGAGGCTGTCTGATAGGGGAACGATGCTACTGTCCATCCTTGGATCAGTCTAGATGTATCCCTTTTCTATTCCTTATCCTAAAGCTCAGGGGCTTTCAGAGCCGGAACAGAACTTTCACTTTCATGTGACGCCATTGACTGAATCCATGCTCTCCGTGCGATAGGGGGGCTCGACAGAGGGGCGCCTAGCTCCGTCAGTACTTCCAGCCCCGTGATACTGGTTGACCATAGCAGAAGCGGCTTCAAGGTTTCTGGTGGGCAGGTGAGGAGCCATAGTGCCCGGGTCTCAAATGGATGTCGATCTGTCGAGCCGCCTAGTCCATTTGATGGGAAAAGCGAAATCTGCCCTCTATCATTTTGGTCTGCTAAGCAGAGTGCAATGCGCCGACATCAGAAGGAAATGTAACACTGTTACACGAAATAGCCGTCGTTACACTAAGATTGAGATCGCCTTTTTCTGTGAATTTACTAATTAAATCAATAGGTTGAATTAATTGTTGCACGCGAAACACGCGAAACACGACGAATGCGCACATACCCTCGCCCAGTTCTCTGCATAGCCTACAGCGGCGACGGTCGCTCAGCAGTCTGTGAGCGACGTATGTGGAAGCCGAGCGGGGGACCCTAGAGAAAGTCATGAGATACGGGGTGGGGAACCCGCGGCTCTTTGTTAGCGGCAGGGCGCCCAGCTTAGTGAACTGGTGAATCAGGTGAACCGGGGTGAATTGTGCAGCTTCTTGAACACCGAGCCTTATCCTTACCGCACTGGCAAGAATCAGCTCTTCATGCAGCCGTTCGATAGATTTCAATGACTGAAATTTCAGTAACCTGGTGGCCAGCCCGCTAGCGCGATGGCGCGGGTTTCCGCCCCCGTACCGTGAGCAAAACGTCAGGGTCCCTAGCTATCCTCGCGAATGCCCTAGCTGCCACCATGGCGCTGAATGTATGTTCGTTGCCTCATGGATCTCGCAGGGAAGCGAAATGTTCTGGAACAGAGATAAAACTGTCAAAGTGAAACTGGTGACGCCTGTGACCTTTGATGTTCAGCAGCCCCCCAGCCAACCATCCACAGCTCAAGACACCGCCGTATCTCAAGGCTCAACAACCAATACGGATTTGGCGCTCAAGCTGCTGGCTTTAGGGGGCATAGCACTGCCACCTGCTCTGGTGGCCTATGGGTATTCTCGTATGGTGGGGTACTACGAGCAATTTGGCATAGACATCAATGAAATTACCCTCAACACGCCTACTCTGCTGCTGTGGGGCTACGTCAACATACTGGATAGCGTACTCGGAGCAGCAACCTCCTATCCCATCATAGTCCCAAGCCTGACGGCTCTTTTGTTCGTCATCCTCGCAGCAGCTTTCATGAAAGTGATCAACAATCGACTGAAGACAAACGTCATCGTCGGGGCCGCCACCTGGATCGGGATGTCGATGTTCTTAGCCTTCGTCATCCCAGCGATTAGCCTGAATAGCGGCGCAGATGCAGGCCGAAGAGACTTCAAAAAATTTACCTCTGTGGATGCGTCCTATGGCTTGGATAGCGTCCAGACCGTCATTACTGAAAAAGGCCTAAGTCTCACCGGCCATCTCATCCTCGCCGACAGCAATAGCACCTTTCTCTTGGTCGATCAGACTGTATTTAAGATCGACGATAAATCGGGGCGGATTATTCGCCAAGCGGCCCTGCAAACGAGAAAACGGCCCAATAAGTAGACCTAGGTCCCAAGCTCGGGAGCTGACAACAGGATTGCTGATGTATGCCAGCGTGTATGCCACAATTAATAGATCCAAATAAAATCTATAAAAATCAATAGATTGAATCTCAGGTTCAAATGACTGTGTACCACCATACCCCGCCTGAGAGTCTTCGGACTTGATGGCAAACAGAAAAGCCCGCCTAGCGCGGGCTTTTTTGTGCCTGTCGTTTGGCCATTTCGTCACCACGGACACGGCCATGTCTTTTTCAAGGCATTTTCGTGCGCTGGCGGACATGAGCGGCCCGGCGCCCTCGTCCAGAATCGACGGATCCAGGACCCGAGCCCATGGCGCAATCATGAATCTGTTGAAACAGGCGCTCCACGACCGCCAGTTCGTCTGCGTGATGGAGTTCGTCCCCAAGCCGCAACGTCTTGCGGGCTTCGAGCAATTGATGCAGCGCGGTCACTTGAGTGGCTGGCCGATGCTGGCCGGTATCGCCGACCGGGTGGGCAGCAATCTGGATACGTCGCCGCTGGATACCTTCGCCAGCCTGTCCACGCCCGTGCCGGTGATCCCGCATTTCTCCGGCAAGGACCGCGAACGCCAGGACCTGCTGGCACAGCTCGAACGCATGGATTCACTCGGCCTCGAACAACTCCTGCTGCTCACCGGCGATCGCCTGCACGGCCATGAGCCGGGGCAGCGACCGGTGCGCTACCTGGAATCGGTGGCCGCCCTCGGCATCGTCCGCCAGGCCCGCCCGGACTGGCTGCTCGGCGCCGCACTCAATCCTTTCAAATACTGCGAGGAAGAAGGCGGCGCGCAGTACTTCAAGGCGCAGAAAAAGCTCAAGGCCGGGGCGGACTTCCTGATCCTGCAGCTCGGCTTCGACATGACCAAGTACCGCGAGGCCATGGACTGGATGCAGCGCCAGCCAACACCGCGGCCGATGCTCGCCTGCATCATGGGCCTGACCCATGGCCGGGCGAAAATGCTGGAGCATGTCGCGGGCGTCACGGTATCGCCGTCGATGAAGGCGCTGGTGGCGGCAGAAGAGGCCGTGTCGAAAGCCCATGCCCAGGCGCGCAGCGTGAGCCGCCTGGCCTTGCAGGTGATCGGCCTGCAACTGATGGGCTATGCCGGGATCAACCTGTCCGGCGTGCACGAGATGGAACAGTTGCTGGCCCTGGAGCGAGCGCTGGACGAGTGGCAGGGCAAGATCCGCACCGAGGAAGAATGGGCCCTGGCCTGGGCCGAGAGCTGGCGCATGCCGGGAGTGCCGGCGGTGACCTTCCATCCGCCAGGTTCGGACTGGGAAGCCGGGGAGTCACGGGTCGAAGCCACGACCCGGGAGAGGCTGCGCTATCACCTGCTGTCTACCTTCCACTCGGCGCTGTTCAGCCGCAGCAATGCGTTGAGCAAGGCGTTCGGCTGGGCGGTTCGCCGGCCCTTGTGGTCGACGGCGCCCGGCGCGCGCTTGCTGCATCGCCTGGAACGCGGGGTGAAACGGCCCTTGGTAGGCTGCGATACCTGCGGCAGTTGCCGCCTTGAAGACACCCTCTACATCTGCCCGGAAACCTGCCCCAAGGGTCTGGCCAACGGCCCCTGCGGCGGCACCCGGCTGAACCGCTGCGAGTTCGGCGACCGCGAATGTATCCACAGCATCAAGTACCGCACCGCGAAGTCGGTGGGGCAGACGGCGGTGCTGACGGAGCGGTTGATTCCGTGTGTGGAGGTGGGAGGACGACAGAGGAGTTCGTGGCCGGGGTGGTTTGATGTCGGGGCGAAGGAAAAGACCTCGGAGCAAGTCGGCAGCGCGGCGCTGCCATAAACCTTCACCCCGCCAGATACAAGCGATGGGAGCGCGCTATCGCTTCGACCGTCGCCTCCGCTACCCCGACACTCCGTGCCAGTTCAGGCCAGCGCGCCACAGCGTCCGCAACCTCGCGCACTATCTGTTGCGCATCCATGCCCCTGACCTGAGCGCCGACCGCAAGCAGATCGTCCAGGCTGAAACCGTCGCGCTTGCCGTTGATCGTCATCTGATGGCTGTCCACCCAGAAGTTGCCAGGCAGATACGACCAGGTCACATCGTAGGCCGGCGACAGGTACCAGGTGCCATCAGTGTCCATCAGGAAGCCGATGTTCTTGGTGTGGTCGTCCTGATTGCGCGCAATGACGTTGAAGACCATCCGCCGGAAGAACTGCACGGCTTCGTCACGCCCGAGCCTGAGCATGCGCATCACCGCGAACGCCTCGGCATAGGAGTAGTCACCCGGCTTCTTGTAGTCGGCATGATCGAGGGCACACAAGGTCGCCATATGGATCTTCTCGCCGGCATCGTTGCGATCGAAGCGCCGGGTCATGAAGTGCGCACGCCCTCCCTCCTCCAGGAGCCGGCATTCGCTCATCTGCACCCCTGCGGCCCTGGCCATCAGGTAGTAGGCGTATTCGATGCGTCCGTAGCCCTGGCTGTCGGCCAACAGATCGGTGTGCTTGGCGACGTCGAACTTCAGCAACCAATAGCTGTAGCCAGGAGGCGCCTGGATCTGACCGGAGCGGATATCCCCGGCATCATTGATGGCGATGATCGCCTTGGCCCGCGCCCCGCCCGCACTGGTGCCTACCTGGATCAGGCGTTGCAGCGCCGACTCGTCGACGCTGGGGTCATTGGCCGTCAGCCGGTCCTCGAGACTGGCGCGGTTGGATAACACCTCGCTGGCCAACTGGACCAATGCGTGGATCTCGATACGCTGCGCCTGATCCATTTCAGCGTTCAGCGCCGGGTGGTACTCCAGTGCACCCATCCCACGGTTGCCCTGGTACAGCAATCTCTCGACCGGCGAAAAGCCTTGTCGATCACGCCCGCGCTGGGCCAGCCAAGCGTTGATCAGGGCATTGCCGAAATCGTCGGGCAGGGAGTCGGCGAAGATCGCCGGCAAGGCACGGAAGGTTTCCCGGTTCAGCCCCGGGAACACATAGGTGTAGTCGGCGCACAGCGGCATATGGATCGGTGAGATCTCCAGCCCGGCACGCACGAACTCGGCAGCGTATTCGAATTCACCGGTCTGGCTGGCCTCATCCCAGTTCAGGGCCCCAACGTACAGATCCCACAGGTAGATTTTCGCGATCACCATTCAGTGTCCTTTGTTCCTGCCGGCGCCAGCAATGGTTTTCTGCCGCTGGCCGGCATGGGCTCGTTATCCCTTTTCCGGGGGCTGGAGGCGCGAACCCTTTGCTTGCCCGCCATCCTTGCCATCTGGATCGGACTGGGGCGCACCTCTTCGGTCAGAGAGCCTAGTCGGTCCAGTTCATCGATCACCCGCAGCACTGCGATCAGGTTCAGAAGCGTTCCCTTGCCGTTGAGCAGATTTCTTAGGGTCTGACGGGAAATGCCTGCCTCATGGGCAACCAGCTCCAGATGGATGTTCTTCTTGAGCCTGAGGGCTTCGACACGGGACCCGATCAGTTCGGCAATGGCCTGATCGCTCATAGAGAGCATTCTCATAACGGACTGTTTCCTGATCACAAAGACGCCTTTTGGCTTCTATTGATCAGAATACTAGCCGCAATAAAAGAATCAGCAACAGAATAAATAATGGATGACTATTTAGCCGTAAATCGCTAAAAACACGAAATACGGCTATATTTTTAGCCATTAAATGATATCTCAGGATGTTCTCTCTTCCGGAGTTGGCAAGCCATCGAGTCGCACAACCTCCTCGGCAGAATCCTGTTCCGTCAGGTAGCAGTCTTCAGAGGTGCACTAGAAAAAGCCTTCTACCCAACCAGAACACCTCTGACGCTCAACTCATAACATCCCTACCACACCAATCACCAACCATCCGGCCAGTGCCAGCACCACCGCCCCCTTTGCCCGATACGGCAACAACATCACCAACCCCAGCCCCGCCAGCGAAAGCAGCCCGAGCCAGCCAATCGGCCCCATCGCCCAGCCCCAGCAGGCAACACTTGCGGCAAAGCTGGCCCCCAGTGCCAGCCATCCACCCAGACGCAACCCGCGGCGCATCCAGGGCCCCGGCACCCGCTGCCAGACCTGCTTGTAATGCCGCTCCAGCCCAAGGCACAACCCAAGCATCCCGCTGTACGCCAGCAACAGCCCTGTGGATAACATCACGCCCATCTCAACTGACCTCCACGACGGCTGCAGCCCCGCGCCGCGCCGGACGCTCCTTCGGCGGCTGGCCGACCTTCCAGCAACACCAGCCCAGCAGGAGGCCGATCGATACGCTGGTGATTTCCAGAGAGATGAACTCCCCCCGGTTGACGGTGAATACATTGAACAGCGGCAACAGCAGGCACATGAGCGCCGCCAGCCCCAGTTGCTCGCGCCAGGCCTTCAACCGCGGGCGAACAAGGGCATGGCCGAGGGTCGCCAGCCAGACCAGGAAGAACACCCGCACCTCCCAGCCACCACGTTGCGCCAGCTCCACCGGTAACAAGCGGTTGGCCCACAACAGCCCGATGCAAGCCACCGACAACCCGGCGACCACCGTGACATTCAGCCGCTCCGCCACGTGGTACAGCAGCGCACCAAGTGCCCCTTCGCCATCGTGCCGACGCCGCCGCTTGACGGTGAACAGCACCAGCCCGGTGGCGATCATCGCGCAGCTGGCCAGCCCGCAGAGGAAGTACAGCCAGCGCATCGGATAGCCGCCGAACTGGGCGAAGTGCATGCCCGCCATGACCCGCTGGGTCAGCAGGCTCGGGCGGCTTTCGGCCGGTGCACGCAGCACCCGGCCACTGGCGCCATCGAAGACCATGCTCTGGCCCTTGGTCAGTTCGATGCGATTGCCCAGTACCGGGCGTACTTCGATTCGCGCGTTGCTGCTGCCCGGGTTCTGGATCGACAGACCGGACAACGGCCCCATGGCCTGCTCCGCCGCCGCCAGTACCGGCCCGAGATCGGTCAGGCGTGCCGACTCGACCGGTTCGCCCCTCGCCTGCCCATGCTGTTGCATCGGCGCGCCGCGCATGGCCCGGTTCAGCGCATCGCGGTCGCCATCGAACAGCGCATCAGACGCCGCCGGCATATAGATCAGGTAGAAAATCACCAGCCCGGTGTAGGTGATCATCAGGTGGAACGGCAGCACCAGCACCGCCGTGGCGTTGTGCGCATCCAGCCAGGAGCGCTGGCCCTTGGCCGGGCGGAAGGTGAAGAACTCCTTGAAGAATTTCTTGTGGATGACGATGCCGCTGACCAGCGCCGCGAGCATCGCCATGGCGGCCAGGCCCACCACCCAGATGCCGAAGTTGCGCGGCAGGTTAAGGGTGAAGTGGAAGCGGAAGAAGAAGCTGCCGCCGGCGGTTTCGCGGACGTCCAGCTTCTCGCCGGTGGTCGGGTCGAGGGACACGCCGCCACCGCGACGCTGCTCGCCGGCGGAGACGCTCAGGCCCGGCGAGCGTTCGCTTGGCAGGCCGATATTCCAGGCACTGGCGCCGGGGTGGTTGGCCTGCAGATAATCCAGGGCGCGCTGCAGCGCTTCGGGCTGGCTCAGGTCGTGACGGGGGATTTCCGGGCGCATCCAGCCGTCGATTTCCTTGTCGAACACTGCCAGGGTGCCGGTGAGGAAAATCGCGAAAAGGATCCAGCCGAAGACCAGCCCAGACCAGGTGTGCATCCAGGACAGGGATTGGGTGATGGTTTTCTGTTTCATCCTGACAGGCCTGTGAGTTGCGGCCAGAAACCGATCGCCGCCAGCGGCACGCCCAGCGCCAGCCCGGCCCAGGCGCGGGTGGCGCTGCGGCAGGCGAAGGCCCAGAGGATCGCGCCGGTGTAAAGGGCGAAGGACAGCAGGGTCGCGCTGATCAGGGCGTCGACCTTGTCCAGCGGCAACAGCCGTGCGAGGGCGGCAGTGGCGGCGTAGGTGAAGGCGTAGCCGCCGAGGATGGCGGCGGTGATGCGGGAGAGCATTGTGAACACCTCATCTCTTGAGAACTCCACGCCCCCTGTGGGAGCTGGCTTGCCAGCGATAGCGGCGGTGAATTCACTGCAGCAATCGCTGGCAAGCCAGCTCCCACAGGGTCACCAGCGTTCTCAAGATCTCGGATCAGAAGGTCGTCGTCACCGACGCATAGAACGCCCGGCCCGGCTCGTTGTAGGTGCTGGCCCCCGCCGAGGTCCCCGCCCCTTCACGGTACACGCGCTTGTCGAACAGGTTGCTGATCCCCGCGCCGAACGAGACGTTCCTGTTCAGCTCGTAGGTCCCGCCGACACCCCAGACATGGTACGGATCAAGGGTCTGCAACTCGTTCTGCCCGGTCACCGCCACATCCCGCGTCGGGTTGAATACCCGCGGCTCCTGCTTGCCGTAGTAGGTGCCGGTGAGGCTCAGCGCCAGGGCCTGGGTCACCTGCCAGTCGAGCATGGTGTTGACCGTGTATTCCGGCACCACCGACAGCGGGTTGCCGTCGCTGTCCTCGTTGGAGTCCATGTAGGTGAGGTTGGTGTTCCAGCTGAGGATCTCCCCCGCCTCGCCCAGCAGCGGCACGCCGATATTGCCTTCCCAGCCCTTGACCACCGCGTCCTTGGCGTTGTCCCAGCGCAGGATCGCTTCGTTGGCCGAGGTGCGCCCGGCAAGGTCGTTGGAGGAGACGATCTTGTTCTCGTAGTCGTTGCGGAAGTAGGTCAGGCCGGCGCTCCAGCCATCGCGGGCGAAGCTGATGCCGACTTCCTTGTTGATGCTGATTTCCGGATCGAGGTCGGCGTTGCCCAGCACGTAGCAGCCCGTGGAAGCGAGGCTCGGCGCACAGCCGTTGCCATTGCTGCGGTACAGGTAGTTGGGGTTGGACTGGTACAGGTTCGGTGCCTTGAACGCCCGGGCGATACCGCCCTTGAGGGTGATGTCCTCGGTGAGCTTGTACGAGGTGTTCAGGCTCGGGCTCCAGTTGGCGCCGAACTGATCGTGATGGTCCAGGCGCAGGCCCGGGGTGAGGAACCAGTCGCGGGTCAACTCGATGTTGTCTTCGACATAGACGGCCATGATGGTCGCGTCCATGTCGGTGTCCCGGGCACCTGCCGCGGAGTTTGGCAGGGTGGTGCCGATGGCGCGGTTCATGGTGCTCGGGTCGTCCAGTTCCTGGTAGTTCCACTCGGCGCCGAGGGTCAGGGTCTGCGGCCGCAGGATCTCCAGCGGAATGTCCAGCTGGCCCTGGACCAGGTAGCTGTCATAGGTGCTGGTGGACTTGTCGTTGCCGCTGATATCGCCGTCCACCGAGCCGGTCTGGCCTTCCAGCAGGCGGTTGTTGCGGGTGTTCTCGTACTGCGCCATCAGGCGCGAGGTACCGAACTCCCAGTCGCCGCGATGGGTGACGGAGAAGTTCTGCCGGTACATCGTGTTGGTCTCGCGACCCAGCCATTGGTTGACCGTGCTGTTCGGGGTCAGCGAGTCGGTGGCGCCCGTGCCGACATCGCCGGCGTAGATGTTGCCCTGGCGGCTGAAGCCACCTTCGAAGTCGAGGGTCTGCTGGTTGTCCAGGGCCCAGCTGAGCAGCGCATTGACGTCCTTGTTGCGCACGCCCTCGCGGCCAGCGGCCAGGGAGCCACCTGCCGCGGTATGGTCGGCGTTGATGTCGGCGTCGTCGGCATCGGTCTTGTTCAGGTTGCCGTAGACACGGAAGGTCAGCGCGTCGGTCAACGGCCCGGAGAGGCTGAAAGTGGTGCGCTTGGTCATGCCTTCGGCATCGTCCTCGGGCAGGTTGGTGAAGGCACTGATGCTGCCGCTGACTTCCTGGGTCGGGCGCTTGGTGATGATGTTCACCACCCCGCCCATGGAGCCGGAGCCATAGCGCGCCGCCGCCGGACCGCGCAGGACTTCGATGCTCTCGACTTCATTGGCCGGCACCCAGTTGCTGTCGCCACGGGTATCGCGCTCGCCGGAGCGGGTGTAGCGCACCGAGTTGCGCGAAGTGACCGGCTTGCCGTCGATCAGGATCAGGGTGTTTTCCGGCCCCATGCCGCGCAGGTCGATCTGCCGGTTGTTGCCACGGGTGCCACTGGCGCTGTTGCCGGTCAGGTTGACCCCGGGCATCTTGCGGATGATTTCGGAAAGGTCGTTCACCGGCGGACGCTTCTTGATGTCCTCCTCGGTGATCAGGGACACGCCGGGCGCCTGCTTCAGTTCTTCGGCAGCGGTGGCCACCACGTGGGTCTCGGCCAGTTCCAGGTCCTCGCGCACCTCGGTGGCAGCCAGCAAGGACGACGGGGAAATGGCCAGCAGGGCCAGGCAAAGAGGGCTGAGCTTGAAACGGGGCTGCATCGACGACGCTCCTTTCGCAATGACGGGCGTCAGGCAGGGAGCGTGGGACATCATCATCCGGCTCGCCCCAGACCTGACCGGGACGAGCGCGAATGCTACTTCCTCTCAAATGAGAGTAAATCTTTTTTACATTTCATACACTTCTCACCCGCAGGTTGACCCGCAGCCCGGGCGAGCGGTTCTGCGCCCACACCTCGCCGCCCTGCAACTGCACCACGCTGCGGGCGATCGACAGGCCGAGGCCGAAGCCATCACCGCCGGGGCGTGCGGCATTGAGACGGGTAAAGGGCAGGAAGATGCTTTCCAGCTTGAGTGGATCGACGCCGGGGCCCTGGTCTTCGATCCACAGGTGCCAGTCCTCGCCGTCCCGTCGCCCGCCCAATCGTACGAGCCCGTCCGGGGGTGAATGACGCACCGCATTACGCAGGATGTTCTCCATGGCCTGGGCGAGGCTGTTGAGATTGCCCACTACCAGGCAGGCGCCCGGCAGGTCGTTGTGCAACTGCTCGACGGACCACTCGCTTTCGTAGCAGACGTCCTCGCACAGCACATCCCACAGGCGTCCGATATCCACGGTTTCCACGGGCAGTTGCGGGCGCTCGGTGTCGAGCCAGACCAGCTCCAGGGTGTCGTTGATCAGGCGCTCCATGCCCTGCACTTCGCGCTCCAGGCGCTGGCGCAGGGCAGTGGTGTCCTGCTCGCGTTCACCGGTGACGCGCAGTCGGCTCAGGGGCGTGCGCAGTTCGTGGGAGAGGTCGCGCAGCAACTGGCGCTGGAACTCCACGGTGTTCTCCAGGCGCCCGGCCATATGGTCGAAGGCCCGGCCCAAATCGCCCAGTTCGTCGCGACGGCGGGTCAGTTGCGGACCGACCCGGGCGGACAGGTTGCCGGTACTCAGGGCATTGGCCTGGCGGCGCAGGATCACCATCGGCGCGATCAGCGTGCGGTACAGCAGCACGCCAAGTCCCAAGGCCAGGCAGGCCGGCACGATGCGCTCCAGCAGCAAGCGCCAGAGATGGTTGTACTTGCGCGGGTCGAGACGGGCCGGCAAATCCATCACCAGCCGCGCCTCGCTGTCGCTGAATGGCACGTAGAAAGTCGGCGTGCCGCCGGGACGCCCCACGGACCAGTCCAGGGTGCGCATGAAATGCAGCTTCTTGCGCTCGCGCCCGTGCAACGGTTGAGACGACAACGACTGGTCATACTGCCCTACCACTGCAGCCCACACACCTTCGCGCTCGCGCAGGCTGCGCAGGAAATCGTCCACGCCCGGGGTGCCGCGGGCATTCCAGGCGCTTTCGGCCTCGGCGGCGTAGTCGGCGAGGATCTTCTGCGTCGGCGCGGGCAGCTTGGCCGTGGCGGTCTCCAGGCGCTGGCTGATATCCACGTGCAGGCTGATGATCAGCAGGCTCAGCAGGGCGATGCCGCCCACCAGTTTCCACAGCAGCGAATGGCGGTCGGGCAGGTTCATGGGCTGACGCGCTTGAGCACATAACCGGCCCCGCGCACCGTCTCCACCCGACCGGCGCTATAGCCGATGCCCTGGAGTTTGCGGCGGATATGGCTGACGTGCATGTCGAGGCTGCGGTCGTGGATCGAATAGGCGCGGTGCAGGGCCTGCTGGTAAAGGAAGGTCTTGCTCAGCACCTCGTTGGGCGAATGCAGCAAGGTTTCGAGGATGCGGTACTCGGTGCTGGTCAGGTCGGCCCAGGTGCCGTTGCTGCACACGTCGCTGCGCAGCGGATCGAAGGTCAGGCCCAGGGCCTGACCCAATTCGTCATGGCCCTGGCGTTCTTCGCGCTCGTAGGCCACGCGACGCAGGATCGCATCGATGCGCACATCCATCTCGACCATGCTGAAAGGCTTGGGCAGGTAATCGTCGGCGCCCTGGCTGAAACCGACGATGCGGTCCTGCTCGGCACCCAGGGCCGACATCAGGATCACCGGCACGCGCTGGCGGCGGCGCAGTTCGGCGAGGGTCTCCAGTCCGTTGCTGTCGGGCAGGAGGATATCCAGCAGGACCAGGTCGAAGTCGCCTTCGCGCAACAGGTCCACCACGTCCTTCGCGTCGTTCCGCAGGGTCACGGCAAAGCCGCGCTGGCCCAGGTGGCTGTCGATATGGGCGGCCAGGAGCGGGTCGTCCTCGATGGCCAGGATGCGCACCGGGGCACGGGGGGATAAGGCGGGCTGCATGGGGCACCTTGCGAATGAGAATGGTTCTTTGTCGTGCATTCTGACGAAAGATCGCGAAGATGCCCATCGTTGTTTGCAGGGCTTGCGGGCCTCATCGCTGGCAACGCCAGCTCCCACAGGGTCCGCATGTACCGCGAAACCTGTGGGAGCCGGCGTTGCCGGCGATGAGGCCATCAGCAACACCACACTTCAAAAATTCCCTACACATCCCTCGGAAACGTCTGATGTTTTTCCCAGCATCAAGACCTCAGGGTTACAGGCTTCCACCCCACGAGCACCGCCGCTTTTTCATTCCGGAAAAACAGGCGGTGCCGATGAGCAAGGAGCCGTGCCATGCAATCCACTACCCGGCGTTTCAACAATCAACACCTCTGCCTGGCGATCCGCGAATGCCGCTCGATCGATGTGCACCACGATTGGCATCGGCGCAGGTGCGTGGGGAGGCACTGAACTCGGTGGCTGGGGCGGCGAGAAGACTGGAACTCTAATCTACGAAGGTGACTTCATATGAACATCACCCACATTGATTCGTGGCCTTACCCTATCGCCCTCACCTTTGTATGCGGCGGATTCCTTCTTACCTTCACTTACATAGGGGCATCAATCTACATAAGCAAAAAATATCTGCCCAACCTGTTAGAAGCTTTACCGAATAGCTCATACGCCCAATCACTATCTCGAAACATCAGTCAAAAAAGCCTCACATCACGAGCGCTGACTTTCAGCTTGATTGCGGGACTGATTCTATTCAAAAAATCATTCGTACGCATCGGAGATCTTTGCCAGAGCGATATCGGAAAATTCCCCAGGAAGCTTGAGAGAATCATAAAAATCGAATTCTCTCTCGCTATAACGGCACTGACCTGGATGATTTTGATCGGTTTGCTTTTCAAAATCCAGGAAGGAAATTCCGCGTAAAACCACTACAACAAGCGTCTAGTCTTGATGAATAGGCGCTTTAAAAAGGCCAGAAAACATATGCTAGAAATGGAAACATGGTCAGAAGGCATGTGGCTCTGCATCATCGGCTTTGGCTTTCTGATGCTTATTGCTGCCTCGAGACTCACGAACAAACTCGAAGCGCTACATCATCGAAAACTTTTCAAGACCATGCAGAACAGCAGCTACATGTTGTTGGCCGATCAATTACTTGAAGGAGCAAGCAAGCGTGAAAGAAAGCGCCTTCGGAAGGCCTTGAACCATGTACTGACGTTCCCCGATCCATTCTTCGAGGATGGGCGCATCTGCGAAGAAGACATGAAAAACGCACAACCGCTTATAGAAGAATGGACGAAAACAAACCGACTAATCCTCGCATTCCCCATCGCCTGGATCATCGCATTCACCATCGCCAGGGAAATATACGTGGACTGAGACTTCAGCCCCCTCGCTTCACGAGGGGGCCACCGCCCTCAAAACTCCCACTTACTCGTCACCATGAAATTCCGCGGTTCCCCATAACTCCCGCTATAGAAATTCTCATCCAGCGAACTCACATACTTCTCATCGAACAGGTTGTTAACCGTCGCCGTCGCCGACCACTGCGGCGTCAGCTGATACCGCGCCATCAACCCCACCGTCGCATAGTCATCCTGCTTGTAGGTCGAGGCCGATGGCAGCATCCAGCTTTCCGAGGTGAAGTGGATGCTGCTCTGCCAGTTGACCCCGCCACCAATGGTCAGGCGCTCCAGCGCACCCGGCATGCGGTAAGTGGTCCAGAGTTTGAAGATGTCCAGCGGGACAATGCTCTTGATTCGCTCGCCATCGCTGTCCTCGACCCGGGAATGGCTGTAGCTGGCGTCGATATTCCAGCCCGGCAGCACCTCGCCACTGATCTCCAGGTCGATCCCCCGGGTCGTGGTTTTCTTCGCCACGTAGGCGGTGTCGTAGTCGGTGCCGATGATGATGCCGTCAGCGACGTTGTCGTTCTCCAGCTTGACCTCGAACAGGGCGATGGCGGTGTTCAAGCGGCCATCGAAGTATTCGCCCTTGAGCCCGATCTCGTAGTTGTCGCCTTCACGGGGATCCAGCAGCTTGCCGTTGCGGTCCTTGTAGGTCTGCGGCTTGAAGATGCTGGTGTAGCTGGCGTAGACCGAGTGGTTGTCGTCGAGATCGTAGACCACGCCGGCATAGGGCGTGACTTCTCCGCTGACCCGCACCGCGTCGTCGGTATCGAGATAGACCATGGCCGGGACGTTGTAGTGGTAGCTGGCGCGGTACTTGTAGTTGCTGACCCGCGCACCGAGGATCACCGAGAGATCATCGGTGGGCTTGAGCCGGCTGGCGAGGTACGCGCCGTTCTGGCTTTGCTCGAGGTTGTCGTCTTCTCGGTTGAGGGTGTAGGTCGGCCGCGGGCCGTAGTTGTCCCAGGTCCAGATATTCACCGGCTTGCCGCTGACCAGGTTGTCGCTGCCACCCGAGGCGGTGAGGTTGCCGAACCCGTTGCGACGGTTCTCGTATTCCTGGTAGTTGAAGCCCATCACCAGCTCATGCTCGCGACCGAAGGCCTGGAACGGGCCGGAGAGCATCAGGTCGAGGCCCTTCTGGCGCTGCCAGTTCTCGCCCTTGGTGGCGGTGTATTTCAGGCCGCTTCCGGTGGCCGGGTCGACGAAGCCGGTGGAGGTGCCGGCGATCACCGAGTCGTAGTCGCGGGTGCCGTAGAGGTAGCTGGTGGACAGCTTCAGGCTCCAGTCATTGGCGAACTTCTGTTCGAGGGAGGCGAAGCTGTTGGCGATCTGCTGGCGGTTGGTACTGTCACGGCTGGCCGGGTTGTCCGAGCGCGAGGTGTGCAGCTTGTTGCCGTAGCGGTCGAGCACTGGCAAGCCAGTGGTGGAGAAGCCGCGCGGGTCGTTGTTCAGGTAGTCGAAGCCGACGGTGAGCAGCGTGCTGTCGCTCAGGTCGAATTCGCTGATGCCGTAGACCACGGTCTTTTCCTGCTGCAGGTGGTCGGTGAAGCTGTTGCCCTGCTGGTACACCGCCACCGCCCTGCCCCGCACATTACCGGTCTCGGTCAGCGGACCGGAGACATCCACCTCGCCACGATACAGGTCCCACGAACCCAGGCCGCCACTGACGTAGCCCTTGAAGGTATCGGTGGGACGCTTGCGCACCAGGTTGACGGTGCCGGACGGATCTCCCGCGCCGCTGAGCAGACCGGTAGCACCGCGCACCACTTCGACCCGGTCGTAGATCGCCATGTCCGCCAGGGCGTGGGGCAATGCCTGGCTGAAGGCGAAGGACGTGGTGGGCATGCCGTCGAACTGGTAGTTGTCGATGGCCAGGCCACGGGAGAACACATAGAGGCGGTCGCTGCCGGGGCTTTGCACGTTGATGCCCGGCGCCTGTTCCAGGACCTGGCCGATGCTGCGCAGGTTTTGGTCGTCGATGCGCTGGCGGGTGAGGACGCTGACCGATTGCGGGGTTTCCCGCAGGCTCAGGTTCAGTTTGGTCGCGGTGTTGGTCGCTCCAGTGGTGTAGGAACCCGTGCCCTCGGTGGTGCTCCCCAGCCCCGTTCCGGTGATGCTCGTGGCGCCCAGTTCCAGGGTGTCGCCGGACTGCGGCACGGCGATCAGCACGTAGCCATCCGGGCTGGACTGCGCTTGCAGCCCCTGGCCGTGGAGCAACGCGGCGAAGCCTTCCAGCACGCCGAAACTGCCCTGCAAACCGGCGCTGCGCTTGTGCGCGACCTGCTCGGCATTGAAGGAGATCGCCACCCCGGCCTCGCGGGCATAGCGGCTGAGCACGTCGCCCAGCGCGCCGGCGGGGATGTCGTAGCGTTGCTGTTGCTGCTGGGCTTGAGCAGGCAGCGCGACAAGCAGTGGCGCGCCGACGACAGCGACATGAATGGCCAGCGCCAGGGCGCTGCCGGCGGTGCGGGGGCGTAGCGAAACAGACATCTTCCATGGTCCTCGTTGGGTGTTGGCTAGTACAAGGACGCACGGCTGCCGGGAAGTGGAAAAAGAATTACTGCTGCGGACGAATACGGGTGACCCACGGCGTGTAGTGCACCACCTCGATCGGCAGGCTGCGCGCCAGCAAGCGCAAGGCCCGCTCGCTGTCGTCGGCAGGCAGCACCGCCGAGACCTTGAGCCCGGCCAGGGCCTTGGCGTCATAGCTGAGATAGCCGCGATGATGCCGCGCCAGACGCTCCAGCACTTCGTTCAGCGGCTGCTCGCGGATCAACAGTTGATGCTGGGTCCACGCCTGCTCCAGCCCGACACCATCCACCGGTTGCGGTGGCTGGATACCCCGAGCATCGAACTGCACCTGCTGACCCGCACCGACATTGACGCGGTCACCGCCACTGCTCACCTGGGTAGTGGATTCGATCATCGCCAGCCGCGTCGAATCCCCCAGCCGCTCAACCACGAAACGCGTACCGAGGGCACGCACGCTGCCGTGCTCGGTGACGACGATGAAGGGCCGAGCGGGATCCTTGGCCACATCCACCAGGATCTCGCCGCCGAGCAGGCGCAGGGTGCGGGTCCCGGTATCGAACTGCAGGTCCACCGCCGAACGCCCGTCCAGCTGGATGCGGCTGCCATCCGGCAATTGCTGGCTGCTCCATTCACCGACACCGGTATGAATATCCGCCAGCAGATAGCCCGGCGGAAACTGCTGCAAGGCCAGCCCCGCCGGCAGCGCCAGCACCACCGCGACAGCCAGCGCCTTGAGCCCGCGTCGCCCTGACGAACGCGCCGTCACACTGCCCAGCGCCGCCCGCACGGGCGCTCTCGGCAACTCGCGCAACGGTGCCAGGCTGCCCTGCAACGCCTGCACTGCCTGGACATGGGCAGGATCACTATTGAGCCAGGCACGAAAGGCCTCCTGCTCCGCCGCGTCCGGCTCATCATCCATGCGCACCAACCATTGCGCCGCCTGGTGCAGCACTGCCGAGGACACGTTCACAGACCGCCTCCCGCCGCATGACATTGCAACAGAGCCTGGACCAGATCGTTCTGCACGGTCTTGGTGGAGACATTCAGTTGCGCGGCGATCTCGGCATGGCTCAAACCATCGAAATGGCGCAGGACAAACACCTGGCGCATACGCGGTGCCATGACAGCCAGCGCCCGGGCGATATGTTCCAGGGCCTGCACCGCGGCCATCACCTGCTCGGCGGAAGGCGCCTGCTCAAGGTACTCGGCATGTCGCGCCAGCTCCTCGCGGTAGGCCTGCTCGAGCTTCTGCCGCCGCCCGCGATCCATCAGCAGACGCCGTGCGACCGTGGCGAGAAAGGCGCGGGGTTCGTTCGGGGCGACGTAGGAGCCGGTGCTGAGCAGGCGAATGAAAGTGTCTTGGGCCATGTCCGCGGCGTTATGCGGACAGTCCAGGCGTCGTCGCAGCCAGACCAGCAACCAACCGTGATAGCCCTTGTACAACGCATCGAGACTGTCAGCTGGTGGAGTGGCTTTCATGGCGGCAACTACAAATGAGAATTGTTCTATCTTATGTTCTCGACACAGAAGGTTGCAATCCACTCACTTCACACTGGCGAACAGCACCGTCACACCCAGCCCCAGCAACGCCATGCCAATCACCTGATCCACCAAGCGCTGGCGATCGATCATCACCCGCCGCAACGGCGCACTGGAAAAGCACAGCGCCACCAGGCTGAACCACACCCAGTGAGCCACCGACATGAACAGCCCGTACGCGAACTGCCGGGCCAGCGAGCTGTCCGGGCCGACCACCTGGGTGTAGGCGCTGACCACGAACAGCAGGGTCTTGGGGTTGAGGGCATTGGTGAGGAAACCCGAGAGGAACGTGCCCCTCGCCTTGTTCCCGCTCTGCCCTTCCAGCGACAGCCGGCTGGTGTTGGTCAGCGAGCTGTAGCCGAGGTAGATCAGGTAGCCGGCGCCCAGCACCTTCATCACCAGGAACAGCGTCGGCGAGTGCTGCACCAGCAGGGAAACCCCGAGCACGGTATAGAGCACATGCACCTGCACACCGCAGGCGATGCCCAGGGCCGCAGACAGTCCGCTACGCCGGCCGAAGGCGTAACTGGCCCGGGTGACCATGGCGAAATCCGGACCGGGGCTGATGACGGCCAGCACGGTGAAAAGGGCGACGGCGATGAGTTCGTTCACACGGGCTTTCCTTGTTTTCGATAAGCGATGAAATAACGCAGATGGGTTACATGCTTGCCATTATCGAAAGCCTTACGGCTTCGAAAAAAGCGATTTATAGTGCGACAAATCCGCTAGTTTTCCTCACCGATATGAAACTGCCCGCCCTCACCGCCTTCCGCTATTTCGACATGGCCGCCCGCACCGAAAGCTTCGTCCGTGCCGCTGAACTGCTGCACGTCACCCATGGCGCCGTCAGCCGCCAGGTGCGCTTGCTGGAAGCCTCGCTTGGGGTGGAGCTGTTCGAGCGGCGTAACCGCGCGATCTTTCTGACGGCTGCCGGACGCACGTTGCTGGGCACCACCCAGTCGATCTTCGAACAACTGGAAGGCACGGTGTCGCGGCTGCAGCAGCACACCCGGGAAAACGTCCTGGTGCTGTCCTGCGAACCGACCCTGGCGATGAAATGGCTGATCCCGCGGCTGGCGGATTTTCAGGCACGACATGGGGATATCCAGGTGCATCTGATGACGGCAGGGGGACCGGTGGATTTCGTGCGCAACGGGGTCGATCTGGCGCTGCGGCGGGATGATTTTCAGTGGGAGGACGGGCTGCATGTGCAGAAGATCTGTGATGAGTGGGTCGGGCCGGTGGCGAGTCCCAACCTGCAGTTGCCGAGCAGAGGTTTCGCCGGCCAGCGCCTGCTGCACAGTGCCACCCGGCCGGAGGCCTGGACGACCTGGCTGCGCTTGAACAGGAAGACGGCCCGGGGTGTCGAGCGGGCGGATTACGAGCATTTCTATCTCTGTCTCCAGGCAGCGGTGGCGGGGCTCGGGGTGGCGATGGCGTCGCGGTTGATGGTGGGCGATGAACTGGCCAGCGGGCAGTTGGTGGCGCCTCATGGGTTTGTGCGGGATGGGTCGGCTTATGTGCTGTTGTGTCCGCAGGTGCTGGCGGAGACGGAGAAGGTTCAGCGCTTTACGGAGTGGGTGATGGAGCAGGTCGAACCTCGCTAGCAAGATCAACACATAACCCTGTGGGAGCTGGCTTGCCAGCGATTGGGCCAGGCCTGACAACATCATTGCTCAAGCCGGCCTCATCGCTGGCAAGCCAGCTCCCACAGGGTTCTGCGCAGTTACTCACAGCCGGATTCCATTCCCCAGGTGCGGTAGCCCGCGGTGTCGATATGGATCCTGCCAGTCGGATAGCGCCCCAACCCCATGTTCCAGACCTTGCCGTAGTGCTGCCAGAAATGGCACAACGCCTGCGCATCACCTCTGTCCGCCAGCAGCATATCCACCGCAAACGCCCGCATATGCGCACTGCCCGCCGCCCCACCGGCACAACGATTGAGCAGCGGATCCCGATAAGCGGACACCACCTCGAAAGCCCCGATAACCCGCTCATCCCGCAGCAGATCGAGCAACCTCAAGGTACTCCGCACATCGCCCCACTGCGCCACCGGCGGTACGGCAAACGGCTGCGCCCGACACTGCCGCCAGTCACTCGCCGACCTGAGCAACTGATGGATCGGCACCACCCCATACACGCGTGCATCCACCAGCATCTCGCGGAACCCCCGGGTGTCATGCGCGCCGGCCCACTGGGCGAACATCCACACATCCCGTTCGTCGGCCTGCGCCGCGCCAACGTGCAGTAACACAAACAGCGCCACTGCCCCTCTTCCCACACCCATGGAAAGTCCTCCAGACTGGCGGGCGCCCCATCACAGGGAGCCATCTGACAAGGAGTTAAGCATGCACAAGATTGCACCGATCGCCCTGGGCCTGATCGCGCTCGGAATTGCCGGCCAGGCAGCCGCCGACACCCGGGTCGAACTGGGCGACGAGGCCCGCGTAACGCGGCTGTTCGCCTACCCGAACAACTGCAGCGTGATCTGCTTTCGCAACTGGACGCTGGAACAGACCGTCGAGCATTACCTGAACCAGAGCGTGCAGCGCGACGGCTACCCGGCCGCGACGGTCAAGGTGCAACGCGACCACGACAAGTACTACGCCGATATCACCGGCGTCCCCGCCGACTACCACAAGCCCCTGAGCGCCCTGCTCGATGCCGGCGAACTGGCCTACAACGGTGCGAAAAAACTCAATGCCGACGGCAAGTGGGCCTATGACTGGTACCTGTTCCTGCCCCTGGGCATGGCCCTGGAAAACCGCCGCAGCATCGAACTGCTGCACTTCCCGCCGGACTATTCGCTGACCCAGGCCCAGGACTACCTGCGCTCCAATACCACCGACCGCTGGGCCAGCCTGCTGACCTACAACGGCATCCCCGCCGAACAGACCCCGGCCTACCAGACCATCGTCGATATCGCCCCGATCGCCGCACCGGCCAGCGCCGGCTCGACCCTGGAAGGCACCTACGGCTACTTCCAGGATTACCAGGTGCGCATGGTCAAGGACGTGACCCTGACGGCGAAGGGTGAGTCACTGCCGATGGTGGCCTTCGGTGCGCCGGTGCGCAGCTGGATCAAGCAGCAATATGGTGCGGACCTGAAGGTGCTGGGGCTGGGGATCATCAGCCCGAGTGCCGGGCAGAACGTGCCGGTGCTGGGCTCCAACCACCCGAGCGCGATCTGGTACGCGGCTGACAAGGCAAACAACGGCGGTGACCAGGACAAGGCCGATGCGGCCGGCCTGAAGATGATGGGCCAGGACCTCAGCGCGGCGTGCTGGCAGGCGGGAATGGGGCGCAATCCGGGGGCGGATCCGCAGTTGACGCTGAATGCCTGCACGCAGAAGTGGCAGGTGACGGCGAAGAAGCAGACCTGCGAGTTGTTCTATCGGACGATTCGGGAAATGACGCCGGAGCAGGCGAGTGCCAAGTGCAATACCGGGGCGATGACGCGGGAGCTGCGAGAGTTGCAGAAACCTGCCGACCCCCTCTGAAACAACACAAAACCCTGTGGGAGCTGCGGTTCGGCGCCCCGACTTGCCAGCGATGAGGCCGGCCCTGACAAAGATGTTGTCTGGCCGGGCCCTATCGCTGGCAAGCCAGCTCCCACAGGGGTTAGCGGTGTCGCTGAATAATGTTTATTCCTGCGGCCGCAACCGATACTGCGGCGGCAACTGATCCAGCCCGCTGATGGTCACATCCAGGCTCTTCCAGCGGCCATCCTGGATGCCATAGATGCAGCCATGCACCGACAGCTCCTGACCACGATGCCAGGCGTTCTGGACGATGGTGGTATGCCCCACGTTCGCCACCTGCTGGATCACGTTCAGCTCGCACAGGCGATCGACCCGCTCATCCTCGGTCGGCAGCTTGGCCAGATCGGCGCGGTGCTCGTAGTACAGGTCGCGGATCGAGCGCAGCCAGCCGTCGATCAGGCCGAACTGGCGGTCCTGCATCGAAGCGCGCACACCGCCGCAGCCATAGTGCCCGGTGACCAGGATATGGCGGACCTTGAGCACATCCACCGCGTACTGGATCACCGACAGGCAGTTCAGGTCGGTGTGCAGCACCACGTTGGCGACGTTGCGGTGGACGAACAGGTCGCCCGGCAGCATGCCGACGATCTCGTTGGCCGGAACCCTTGCATCCGAGCAGCCGATCCAGAGGAATTCAGGGGTCTGCTGGCGGGCCAGCTTTTCGAAGAAGTCCGGGTCCTTCTGCTTGATGCCGTCGGCCCAGCGCGCGTTGTTGTCGATCAGTTCTTGCAGGTCGTGCATGGTCAAGGCCTCATGAATTGATGCGCTGTTATGACAGGCAGCGACCCGCGCAGGTCACGCTGCCGTGTTTATTCGATCAGGGTGCAGGCCATCACCAGGGCGTCTTCGCGGCCGCCCGGGGCCGGGTAGTAATCACGACGGCGGCCGACTTCATTGAAGCCGTAGCGCTCGTACAGGCGATAGGCCGATTCGTTGCTGGCCCGCACCTCGAGGAAACATTCGCGGCCGTTCATTTCATAGGCGCGCTTCATCAGCTGCTCCAGCAGGCGCAGGCCCAGGCCACGGCCCTGGCTTTCCGGCTTGACGGTGATATTGAGCAGGTGGGCTTCGTCGATGATCACGTTGATCACCCCGTGCCCGACCTGCTGCTCGCCTTCGAACATCAGCCAGATTTCGTAGCTTTTCAGGCCGTCGAGGAAAATCCCCCGGGTCCAGGGGTGGCTGAAGGCGGCATATTCGATCTTCAGTACGGCATCCAGATCCGCCTCGGTCATCCGGCGAAAGCTGAGGGTGTCACTCATTGCTTGGCTTCCAGCGCGCCATCAGCCGGCGCATGGCTTTCCAGACGTCCGCCTTGCGTTGCGGCTCGTCCATCAACACTTCAAGACCGGGCAGCGCCCAGGCAGTGCCCAGGCCCTCGACCGGGAATTCCTGGTAATACGCGGCTTCGTCACGCTCGCCGGCATGGCGGATGGCCGGCAGGCCGACCAGCCACAGGCAGGCCGCAGGCTCGCGCTCCAGTTGCACCTGGGTGAAACCGTGGACGAAGTCGCGGGCGGCATCCGGGCCCTGGTCGAGGCTGCCACGGGCCAGCAGCGGCCAGCGGATCGGCTCGCCGAGAATCTGCGGGCTGTCCGGCAAGCCGGCAGCACGGAGCATGTCCTTGAGCAACAGATAGGAGGGATCGCGGCTCTGGAACGGCTGCCCGGTGGCCAGCTCCACCAGCAGCAGGCAACTGCCGGCGCGCAGCAGTTGCAGGGAGAAACGCGGCGGCGGCGGTGCGACCAGCTTGACCGGGGCGGGCTTCTCTTCCTCGCTTTCCACCGCCTTGCTGACGGCCTTGGCCGTGGCGCCCGGACGCGGGATCTCGATCTTCGGCCGTTCCGCCGGTTTGACCGCCGGTTGCGCGGCAGCCGGCTTGGCCTGGCTTGGCAGCAGCACCGGCAACTCGTCCAGCACCGGCTCCAGCGGCAACAGCAGCTCCGGGCGCGACGGCGCGGCGAACGGCAGTTCGGTACGCGGCAGCCAGTGCACCACTTGCATGGCGTTCAGGTAGGCGCGGCGGCGGGACTCGGTCAGCAAGGAGGTTCGGCCATCTGTGGATAAGTCAGGGCGCACATTCTAACGCCGTTGCGTTTATCGCGCCGCAGTCGATCGCACAAATCCGCCGGACAACCGCTGAATCGATCAAGGGTGAAACCATTCCTGTTCAATGCAGTACAATCCGGCGTTTTATTTGGCAGCGAGTCGACCCGCCAATGATCGAACCGAAACGCGTCCTGCGCGCCCTGGCCGAACACTGGAACCTGCTGGAACCTTTGTCAGAGCGTTTTGACGGCGGCACCCTGAGCCTGGGCGAACTGCGCCAGCAACTGGCCGCCCAGCAGCTGGAGAGCACGCCGCAGGACATCACCGCCCTGCTCGACGTGTGGATCCGCCTGGATATCCTGGTCCCGGTGGCAAAAAGCCCGAACCGCTTCGAGCTGAACGCGCAGATCCACGATTTCCTCGCCTACCTGCGCCGCGAGCACCGCCTCGGCCTGTGCCTGGAGATCGAGGCCTACCTGCGCCACCTGGAGCGCCTGGCCGGGCATATCCAGGACGCCTTCGACATTCGCGACGGCCACGACCTCGCCCGCCAGCTGCGCTTGCTCGACATGCGCGTGCGCGACGTGCTGAAGAAGCTCGACAACGACGAACAGGCCCTGGTCGGCGTGGCCGAGCGGGCCAAGACCAGCGACCGGCAGATCCCCCTGCGCCAGCGCTATGCCGAGGTCCTCGCGACCTGGGACGAATACGTCGAGCCGATGATCCAGCTGGTCAACGCCGACGGCGCCTTCGAACAGGGCGTGCGCAAGGTCGAGACCGTACTGCTGCGCCTGCTCAGCGAACAGGCGCGGCTCGGCCAACTGGTCGACGACGACATGCTCCTGCGCACCCACGCGCGCATCCTTGAAATGCAGACCAGCGCCCAGCTGACCCTGCGCCACGCCCGCGAACTGCTGCTGCCGCTGCGTGAAGAAGCGCGGCGGCACAACGCCGTGACCCGCGGCGCAGCCCTGGCCCTGTCAGTGATCCGCCGCAAGGGCATCGACGCCGTGCCGCAGGCGGCCATGCCGCTGTTCACCCGGCCGCAGAGCACCTTCCTCGGCAGCGCCAGCCAGGTCGAGGCCTATGTCTACGCCCTGGCCCGCTTCGAACCGAAGCCGGCGCAGTTCCCCAAGGCGCACAAGACCCACAAGGGCGAGCCGACCCGCGCCCCGCGCACGGTCAAGGAAATGCTCGAGCGCTGCGAGGACGCCCTGCCCCTGCCGGACCTGATGGTCTGGTTGCTGGAGCAGGAGCCGGAAGGCGCCACCGACGAATTGCTCTATTGGTTCTCGCGACTCTCGCGGGAAAAACGCTTCTCCCGCGAACGCCTCGACCGCCGCGAGTATTCCACTCGCGAACACCTGGTCAGCCTGCGCTCCTTCGCCCTGACATCCAGCCGCGAAACGTCGCCCGGACCTTCGCCCGAACCTGCTGCGAGCCCTGCCCATGCATCTTGATCTTTCCGAACTGTCCCAGCTCGCGCCGATCTTCCGCGAGCTGTTCAAGGGCTTTCATATCAGCCGGCGCGACCCGGAGCTGTACGCCCAACTGTCGAACTTCCAGGACCAGTACCGCGGCCTGTTCAAGGCCCTCGGCTACGAACTGGTCTGCGATACCCGCGGCTTCTACTACTTCGTGCCCGAGCAGGCTGCCGCCCAGGTCAACAAGACCGCGCAGCGCCTGGCGCTGTTCACCTTCATCCTGGTCGAGCACCTGGCCGACCAGGGCCGCGACCCGATGTCGGTACTGGACGGTGGCAGCCTCGGCCGTGACGAACTGCCGTCGATGCTCGACAAGTACCGCGACCTGTTCCTCCAGGCCGAAGTGCAGACCCCGGACGAGCTGGAAGAGAAGATCATGCGCCGCATGACCCAGCTCGGCTTCGCCCACGAAGAGAACGGTATCTACCGCTTCCTGCCGCCGATGCACCGCTTCCTCGATGTCTGCCTGTCGGTCCAGCAGGACCGCGACCTGGCCGCCAGCCTGCACAGCAACCTGCCGCTGCCGACCCCGGTGCTGGTGGTCGAGGAAACCCCGGAAGAACTCAACCGTACCGACGATCCGCTGGACCTGGCGCCGTTCGCAGAAGAAAGCGAAGAAGAGGCCCTGGCCCGGGCCATCGCCGAAGAGCAACAGGAGATTGACGCATGAGCCAGGAACGCTACGGCATCCGCCGTTTCGCATTGCTCAACACCGCCGGCTACAGCCTCGGCCTGTTCCCCCTGGAACACCCGCTGTCGGTCTACGGTGCCAACAACCTGGGCAAGAGTGCCTCGATCAACGCCCTGCAGTTCCCGATCCTGGCGCGCATGTCGGACATGAGCTTCGGCAAGTACAGCCTGGAGCAGTCGCGGCGCTTCTACTTCGCCAGCGACACCAGCTACATCCTCTGCGAGGTCAACCTGCCCCACGGCCCGCACGTGATCGGCGTGGTCGGGCGTGGCCCGGGTGGCGGCTTCGGCCACCAGTTCTTCGCCTACGCCGGCGAGCTGGACCTGGCCCACTACCAGAAGAACGACACCTGCCTGCGCCAGAAAGAGCTGTTCAGCAACCTCGAGCGCAACGGCCTGAAAGCCTACGAACTCAAGCCTGACGAACTGCGCCGACTGCTGGTCGGCGGGCACACCTCGATCCCGCTGGACCTGACCCTGATCCCGCTGCGCTCCACCAGCGAGCAGAGCCTGAAGACCTTCCGCGCCCTGTTCATCAACCTGCTGCACATGCGCGAGATCACCGCGGCCAAGCTCAAGCAGCTGTTCCTCGATGCCTTCGAGCACAGCCTGCGCTCCGGCAGCGTCGACTACATCGCCGCCTGCGACGAAGCCTTCCGCGACGTGCGCCGCATGGAGCAGGACTACAACTCGCTGGTCGCCGCCGGGCCGCTGGTCGAGGCGCTGGCCAACGGCGTGGCCCAGCGCGACATCCTGCGCGGCAAGCTGCATCGCCTGTCTCCGCTGCTCGACTCGCTGCTGGGCACCTGGCAGGACTACTCCAGCGCACGCAAGGACGAGCTGGTCATCCAGGCCGAGCACTACAAGGGCGAGCAGGACTCGCTGCAGAACGACCAGCGCAACGGCACCCAGGAGCTGATGCGCCTGGAGCGGGAAATCAGCGGCATCCAGCGCTGGCTGGGTGAGCTGTCGGTGCTGAAGAACCGCTTCGCCCTGGTCGACGATGTCAAGGTCCTGGAACAGCAACTGCTGGCCGCCAAGGATGCCCACGACGAGCTGGCCGGTGCCCTGGCCCAGTCTCGCCAGTTCAGTGCCGAAGACCTGGAAGAGCGCCTGCGCGACCTGGAAAAACGCCTGAAGTCGGTGAAGCAGCAGCTCGATCACGCCGACAACAACAGCTACGCGCGCCTGCGCGAAGAGTTCTCGCAGCAGGACGTCGAGCGCCTGATGCGCCTGTTCAACGGCGCGCTGTTCAGCCTGCCGCTGGGCGAGCGCGGCATCGAGCTGGACGAGAGCGATGTCTGGATCAAGACCCTCGAAGCCCTGCTGGACGGCTTCAAGGGCGAGCGCTTCGAAGTGCCGGGGATCTCCGTCGACCTCTCGCATATCGAACCGCCGGCCCTGCAGGCCCTGGCCGACCGTGCTGCCCTGCGCGACCAGAAGGAGCGTCTGGAGAAGGAGCTCAAGCAGCTCAAGACCCAGCAATCCGTGGCCGCCGACCGCGCCGCCAGCAAGACCCAGACCGAAGCCCTGTACCAGCAGGTGCTGGACGCGCAGAAGGCCCTCGAGGACTTCCGCCGCAGCCAGACCCTGAGCGCCGAGGAAGGCGACAAGCTGGAGCAACTGGCGCAGCTCGAAGCCGCCCAGGACGAACTCAAGCGCTCCAGCGACGCCTTCACCGAGCGCGTCCAGCAACTCTCCGCCAAGCTGCAACTGGTGGGCCGGCAGATCGCCGATATGGAAGCCAAGCAGCGCACCCTCGACGACGCCCTGCGCCGCCGTCAGTTGCTGCCGTCGGACCTGCCGTTCGGTACGCCGTTCATGGAGCCGGTGGACGACTCCATGGACAACCTGCTGCCGCTGCTCAACGACTACCAGGACAGCTGGCAGGGCCTGCTGCGGGTCGACAATCAGATCGAGGCGCTGTACGCCCAGGTGCGCCTCAAGGGCGTGGCCAAGTTCGACAGCGAAGACGACATGGAGCGCCGCCTGCAACTGCTGATCAACGCCTACGCGCACCGCACCGACGAAGCCCTGACCCTGGGCAAGGCGCGGCGTGCGGCGGTCACCGACATCGCCCGGACCCTGCGCAACATCCGTAGCGACTACGACAGCCTCGAACACCAGTTGGCCCTGTTCAACCGTGAGATCAACCGGCGCCAGGTGTCCAACCTGGAGAGCTTCCGCATTGTCCTTGCACCGAACAAGGAAGCGCTCAAGCACATCGACCAGATCATCCACAGCGCCGGCCAGTACGAGGAAGGCGAGACCCTGTCGGTATTCGACCTGAGCCAGAGTGCCGAGCAGGACAACAAGAACGAGGAAGCCAAGGAATACCTGGCCCGCCTCGTTGCCGCGAACCACAACCAGCTGGGCCTCAAGGACCTGTTCGAACTGGCCTTCGAGATCACCAAGGTGCATGGCCAGCCGGTGATTCACACCGACATCGACGGTGCGGCGTCCAACGGCACCACCATGACCATCAAGGCGCTGACCAACATGTACTTGTTGCTGCACTTGATGGACCGCGACCTGGCCGGCCGTGTGCGCCTGCCGTACTACCTCGACGAAGCCGCGGACATCGACGAACGCAACCAGGCCGCACTGCTGGAAACCAGCCTGCAACTGGGCTTCGTACCGATTCTGGCGAGCGTGAAGCCGCAGGTGTCGGCGCGGGTGGCGATCGACCTGGAAGGCGGCAGTGGTCCGAACGGGATCTACATCGACGAGGCGGACTGGAAGTACATCAGCCGTAGGGATGTGGAGAAGGCGGTGGTGCGGGAGGAGGCTGAAGAGACTTCAGCCTGAATGTGTGCCGGGGTCCTCCGGGGCCCCAACGCGCAGGCGCTAATTTAGCGTTTTGACAGGAAAGACCGATTAATTATCAATTTACCAACTCGATTAGCATTTTAG
The DNA here is from genome assembly GCF_057197725.1 of Pseudomonas sp. P2S-1. NCBI lineage: Bacteria > Pseudomonadati > Pseudomonadota > Gammaproteobacteria > Pseudomonadales > Pseudomonadaceae > Pseudomonas > Pseudomonas sp. P2S-1. Next base: position 5,395,751 of record NZ_CM170068.1, on the reverse strand, counting down.
CACAAACTCCACCATTATCGTTTTAGGATCAGACCTCTAGAAAATTAATGCTTTTGCACGACCATTAAAGGATTTCCATCATGCAAGTCGGTTTCAAGGCGCTTGCCGCCCGTTACGGCATTGCACTCGTGCAACCCCTGCGCGTTGAATCCATGATCGGAGCGAGTCGCCTTAGCCGAGATACTGGCGAGTTGGTCGAGAATCGCTATCCGCCAAGGTACCGTCCGACGGACGATTTCAACGGCCACTTCGAGTTCGGCCTCAAATATGAAGACATCCATCTGGAATTCTTCGCCCGACTGTTCGCCACTGTCGGCCCTCAGCCGCTGGAGGCCTGGTGCCGTGATGAACCCTTTGGTCAATACGCCCGCCGTGCAGGCTTTTTCTATGAGTGGCTGACCCAACAGCGATTGGACGTGCCCGACATTAGCAACGGTGGCTACATCGATGCGATTTCGGCAGATCGCTACCTTGCCAGCACAACGCCTCCGGTTCGTGTGCGCCGCTGGCGCATTAACGACAACCTGCCGGGAACCGAGGGATTCTGCCCCATCGTTCGCCGCACGGCAGCCGTTCAAGAGGCGTTGCAATTCGATCTGAGCGCCGAACTCAGCGAGCTGGACCGAGCCTACGGCGCCGACATCCTCCTGAGAACCGCCAGCTGGCTGACCTTCAAGGAGTCGCGCGCCAGCTTCCTGATCGAGAAAGAAGCGGATCAGGCAGACCGCATCCAACGTTTTGCCCATGTCATTGCACAGCATTGCGGACATATCCAGGAGCCTCTGAGCGACCAAAGTCTGCGGGCACTGCAAGGCGCGATCCTGGGACAGGATGCATTCGGACTGGGCCTGCGCCGCTCTCCTGTATTTGTTGGACAAGCCACGATGCGCGAAAACATCGTGCACTACATCGCTCCGCATTTCGACGACGTGCCATCGATGCTGGAAGGCTTGAAGGCATTCGAACGCATGACCAGAGGTGCCGAGCCCCTGGCCCGGGCCGCAGTGCTCGCATTCGGGTTCGTCTACATTCACCCGATGAAGGATGGCAACGGGCGAATCCACCGTTTCTTGATCAACGACACCCTCGTTCGGGACAAGGCTGTGCCTGAGGGCGTGATCTTGCCTGTTTCGGCCACGATCACTAGCTCAGCTGAATTCCGCGCGGGTTATGACCGTACGCTGGAAGTGCTTTCGCGGCCGCTGATGCGGCGCTACGCGACAGCCTATCGCTTTGGCGAATTGGAAAAGTACGATGACGGCACACTCAGCAACTTCATCTTTGATGAGTATGACGACGCACGATTTGCATGGCGGTATCCAGATCTGACCGAGCACGTGCTGTACACCACTCGCGTCGTCACCCATACGATCCGCACAGAAATGGCCGAAGAAGCCAAGACGCTGATGGTCTTCCAGCTTGCTCTTGAACGCCTCAAGGATGTCGTCGAATTACCGGACCAGGACGCTACACGGATCATTCGGTCAGTCAGGGAAAATGGCTGGAGGATTTCCGGAAAACTCAGGAAGCAGTATCCCCAACTGGAAGAAGAGCCTCGGGCGTCGCGCATGCTGGAGGCTATCCAGTCGGCATTCGAAGGCAGGGATATCGCCTCTCCCAGCGAGTGAGACTTTGAGCTCCATGGACTTCCCGGCGATGAGCGGATCAGCTCCGGGAAGTCCATGAAGAGGCTATTTGGCCCAAGGCAGAATCGGGATCGCCGTCACCGCGTTCTGCGGGCTGCCCTCGATCACCCGGTCGCTGTACACCAGATACACCAGGGTATTGCGCTTCTTGTCGAAGAAACGCACAACCTGCATGGTCTTGAACACCAGCGACGTGCGCTCCTTGAACACTTCATCGCCGTCCTTCAGGTCACCCTTGAAGTTGATCGGTCCGACCTGGCGGCAGGCAATCGACGCCTCCGCCCGATCCTCGGCCAGCCCCAGTCCACCCTTCACGCCGCCAGTCTTGGCCCGCGACAGATAGCAGGTCACACCCTCGACCTTCGGATCATCGAACGCCTCGACGACGATCTTGTCGTTCGGCCCGAGCACCTTGAACACGGTGGATACCTCACCCACCACTTCCGCCGAAGCCAGCACCGGCAGCGCCAGCAGGGCGGCAGCAAACAGTCCCTTGAACAAATTCATATCCCTCACACCAGAATCAGGTTGTCGCGGTGCACCAGCTCCGGCTCGGCGCTGTAGCCCAGCAGGGCCTCGATGGCGTCCGACGGCTGACCGATGATCTTCTGCGCTTCCAGGGCGCTGTAGTTGGCCAGGCCACGGGCGACTTCGACGCCGTCCGGCCCGACGCAGACCACCATCTCACCACGGCGGAAGCTGCCCTGCACGGTCTTCACCCCGACCGGCAGCAGGCTCTTGTTGGCCTGGCGCAAGGCCTGCACGGCACCGGCGTCCAGCACCAGGGTGCCGCGGGTCTGCAGGTGGCCGGCCAGCCATTGCTTGCGCGCCGCCAGCATGCCGCGCTCCGGCGACAGCAGGGTGCCGATGCGCTCACCGGCCTTGAGGCGGTCCAGCACGCGCTCGATGCGCCCGCCGATAATGATGGTGTGGGCACCGGAACGGGCCGCCAGGCGCGCCGCACGCAACTTGGTCTGCATGCCGCCACGGCCGAGGGCGCCCCCGGTGCCGCCGGCCACGGCGTCCAGCGCCGGATCGTCGGCACGGGCTTCGTAGATCAGCTGGGCTTCGGGGTTGTTGCGCGGATCGGCGTCGAACATGCCGTCACGGTCGGTGAGGATCACCAGCAGGTCGGCTTCGACCAGGTTGGCCACCAGCGCCGCCAGGGTGTCGTTGTCGCCGAAGCGGATCTCGTCGGTGACCACGGTGTCGTTCTCGTTGATCACCGGCACCACACCCAGTTCCACCAGGGTGCGCAGGGTGCTGCGGGCGTTGAGGTAACGCTTGCGGTCGGAGAGGTCGTCGTGGGTCAGGAGAATCTGCGCGGTGTGCTTGCCGTGCTCGGCAAAGCTGGATTCCCAGGCCTGCACCAGGCCCATCTGGCCGATGGAGGCCGCGGCCTGCAGCTCGTTCATCGCACTCGGTCGCTTGGTCCAGCCCAGACGGCTCATGCCGGCAGCCACGGCCCCCGAGGAGACCAGCACCAACTCGACGCCCGCTTCGCGCAGGGCCACCATCTGCTCAACCCAGACACCCATCGCCGCGCGATCCAGGCCCTTGCCATCCGCCGTCAGCAGGGCACTGCCAATCTTCACGACCCAGCGCTGGGCACCTGTCACCTTGCTCCGCATCTTCTTCCAACCTATCGATCTGTGTGGATTCTGTAGATTCTGTAGATAACAAAACGCCGCTTGAAAAAGCGGCGTTCAGTGTACTGCAACGGATCAGTCGCGCACGTAAATGATTTCCGGACCGTCTTCGTCGTCCTCGTCGTCCCAGAAGTCATCGTCGTCGCTGGTATCGTCGACGCTCTTGACGCCGGTACGGCGCAGGGTGCGCGCATCGTCCAGGGCCTGCAGCTGGGCGCGGGCCTCGTCTTCGATACGCTGGTCGAGGTCGGCCAGCTCGGCGGCGTAGGCCGGGTCGGCGGCCAGACGGTCGGCGCGGTCTTCGATGTAGCGCATCAGGTCATGGCTGATCTGCTCGGTGCCCTGGCGGGAGATGGCCGAGATCAGGTAGACCGGGCCTTCCCATTGCAGGCGATCGACCACTTCCTTGACCCGGGCTTCACGCTCGTCTTCCGGGATCATGTCCGACTTGTTCAGCACCAGCCAGCGCTCGCGCTCGCACAGCGACGGGCTGAAGCGCTCCAGTTCGTTGACGATCACCTCGGCGGCATCGGCCGGGCTGCTTTCGTCCAGCGGCGCCAGGTCCACCAGGTGCAGCAGCACACGGGTACGGGCCAGGTGCTTGAGGAAGCGGATACCCAGGCCGGCACCGTCTGAAGCGCCTTCGATCAGGCCGGGAATGTCGGCGATGACGAAGCTTTTCCAGCGATCGACGCTGACCACGCCAAGGTTCGGCACCAGGGTGGTGAACGGGTAGTCGGCAACCTTCGGCTTGGCGGCCGAAACGGCGCGGATGAAGGTGCTCTTGCCGGCGTTCGGCAGGCCCAGCAGGCCGACGTCGGCCAGGACCTTCATTTCCAGCTTGAGGTCACGCTGCTCGCCCGGCTTGCCCGGGGTGGTCTGGCGTGGCGCACGGTTGGTACTGGATTTGAAACGGGTGTTGCCCAGGCCGTGCCAGCCGCCCTGCACCACCATCAGTTTCTGCCCTGGCTTGACCAGGTCGCCGATGATTTCCTGGGTGCTGGCGTCGATCACGGTGGTGCCCACCGGAACCCGCAGGACCAGGTCGTCGCCCTTCTTGCCGGTGCAGTCGGTGCTGCCGCCGTTGGAGCCGCGCTGGGCTTCGAAGTGACGGGTGTAACGGTAGTCGACCAGGGTGTTGAGGTTTTCGTCGGCAATCATGAACACCGAACCGCCGTCGCCACCGTCACCGCCGTTGGGGCCGCCGTTCTCGATGAACTTTTCGCGGCGGAAGCTCATGCAACCGTTCCCGCCATCACCGGCTTTGACCCGGATCGATACTTCGTCAACAAACTTCATAAAAACCGCCTCTCGTCAGACCGACGAGCTGAGTGACCAGATACGTAAGGCTCTTGCAAAAATGAGCGCGGCTAACCCGTCAAGCGAATACAGCGCCGGCAGCCCATGCGGACAGCTTTGCAAGAGACTCACTCCATAAACGAAAAAGCCCCGTCGCAAGACAGGGCTTTCCCAGCGGTTGCACGATTACTCGGCAACAACGCTCACGTAACGACGACCGAAGGCGCCTTTTACTTCGAACTTGATCTTGCCAGCGATCTTGGCGAACAAGGTGTGATCCTTGCCCATGCCAACGCCGTAGCCAGCGTGGAACTGGGTGCCGCGCTGACGGACGATGATGTTGCCTGGAACGATAGCCTGGCCGCCATACATCTTCACGCCAAGGCGTTTGGCTTCTGAGTCGCGACCGTTACGGGTACTACCACCAGCTTTTTTGTGTGCCATGAGTTCAATTCTCCTGAAGGGGGATTAGGCTGGGAATTAAGCCTGAATACCGGTGATTTTGATCTCGGTGAACCACTGGCGGTGGCCCATACGCTTCATGTGGTGCTTACGGCGGCGGAACTTGATGATGCGCACTTTGTCGTGACGACCTTGGGAGATCACTTCAGCAACAACTTTTGCACCAGCAACGACTGGAGCGCCGATGTTCACGTCGTCGCCATTGGCAACCAGCAGGACGCGGTCGAAAGTAACGGATTCGCCGGTAGCGACTTCCAGTTTTTCGATCTTCAGGTATTCACCTTCGGCGACTTTGTACTGCTTGCCACCGGTAACAATTACTGCGTAAGACATGGTATTTCTCCGATAATCCTGCTCACCCAGCGCTTTATAGGAAGAGTATTGGCTGGCATGGCTGCACGAGGCTGGAACGGCCCGGTGCAATTGCGTAAGGCAGGTGCTGCCCAGGAAGTAGGGTGCGCGATTGTACGCAAGCCCGCCGGGCCTTGCAAGTGGCGCCCCGGGCCGCCCGGCCGGGCGCCTTGACAGGCTGGAACCCGCAACCTAGCATGCCGCGCAACCTATATGGAGCACCTGTGGCCGATGCAACCCCAAGCTTTCTACCGCGCGGTAGCGGACGATTTCAGCGCCGTTGACGAGATCATCAAGAAACAGCTGACTTCGCGCGTCCCGCTGGTATCGAAAATCGGCGACTACATTACCTCGGCCGGCGGCAAGCGCCTGCGTCCGCTGCTGGTGCTGCTCTGCGGCAAGGCCCTGGGCCGCGAAGGCGACGACCTGCGCCTGCTCGCCGCCACCATCGAATTCCTGCACACCGCCACCCTGCTGCATGACGACGTGGTCGACATGTCCGGCATGCGCCGTGGCCGCTCCACCGCCAACGCCCTGTGGGGCAACGCGCCGAGCGTGCTGGTGGGCGACTTCCTTTATTCCCGCTCGTTCGAAATGATGGTCGAGCTGGGTTCGATGCCGGTCATGCAGATTCTCTCCAAAGCCACCCGGGTCATCGCCGAGGGTGAAGTGCTGCAGCTGTCGCGGGTTCGCGATGCCAGCACCACCGAAGAGATCTACATGGACGTCATCCGCGGCAAGACCGCGATGCTGTTCGAAGCCTCGACCCACAGCGCCGCCGCCCTGGCCAATGCCAGCGAAGAACAGCGCGAAGCGCTGCGCACCTTCGGCGACCACCTGGGCGTGGCCTTCCAACTGGTCGACGACCTGCTGGACTACAAGGGCGACGCGCAGACCCTGGGCAAGAACGTCGGCGACGACCTCGCCGAAGGCAAGCCGACCCTGCCGCTGATCTACACCATGCGCGAAGGCACCCCGGAGCAGGCCGCACTGGTTCGCCAGGCGATCCAGAAAGGTGGCATCGAGGATCTGGAACGCATCCGCGAAGCCGTGGAAGCCTCCGGTTCGCTGGACTACACCGCAAAAATGGCCCGCGACTACGTCGCCCGCGCCATCGCCTGCCTCGAAGTGCTGCCGGCCAGCGAATACCGCGATGCGCTGGTCGAACTCAGCGAATTCGCCGTCGCCCGCACGCACTGATCCCGCCCCGGCCCGTCGCCTGACGGGCCCGCTTTTCCTCTGTAGGCCAAAACCCTATACAATGTGGGCTTTCTGCACGCATGACCCGAGGAAACGTAGTGAGCACCTTGCCACCCTGCCCCAAATGCAACTCCGAATACACCTATGAAGACGGCGCTCAACTGATCTGCCCCGAGTGCGCCCACGAGTGGTCGGCCAGCGGCGATGCCGAGGCGGCCAACGATGACGTGGTGAAGAAAGACGCGGTCGGCAACGTCCTGCAGGACGGCGACACCATCACCGTGATCAAGGACCTCAAGGTCAAGGGCACCTCCCTGGTGGTCAAGGTCGGCACCAAGGTCAAGAACATCCGCCTGTGCGACGGCGACCACGATATCGACTGCAAGATCGACGGCATCGGCCCGATGAAGCTGAAGTCGGAATTCGTCCGCAAGGTCTGATCCCCCGCCTGAATCCAGGTGCGCGCTGCGACACGGGCGCGCACCTCGGCAGAAAATGCAAATTATTCCCAATTGTCACTTGCTATTCTGATAATAAGAATTATTCTCACTGAACGCTTTCAAGGAGAATAGCCATGACTTATCTGATCGACGCCTGGCTTGACCGCCCCCACCCTTACCTGCGCATCCTCCACCGCGAGACGGGCGAAGTCTGCGCCGTGCTCGAAGAAGCGGCACTGGACGAACTGCGCGACCAGGGCGACCTGGACCTGAATGGTTTGAATTCGAGTGAGCCGATCGTACTCAAGGAACTGGTGAGGAACCTGTTCCTGTTCTGTTATGCCCGGGCGTTGCGCCCGAACACGCCGCATGCGGGGTTCTAGCTGATCTCTGTGTTGTTCTTCAGGGCCTCATCGCTGGCAAGCCAGCTCCCACAGGTATCGCGTGCACCGCTGAACCTGTGGGAGCTGGCTTGCCAGCGATAGGGCCCGAAAGGACAAGGAAGACCTTGCCCCCGGGCACAAGCCTTACAGAACGTCCAGCAGCTCGACGTCGAACACCAGCACGCTGTGGGGCGGGATGCTGCCAACGCCTTGCGCGCCGTAGGCCAGCTCGCTCGGCACGTACAGGCGCCATTTGCTGCCGGCGTTCATCAGTTGCAGGGCTTCGGTCCAGCCGGCGATCACGCCGCCAACCGGGAATTCGGCCGGCTGGCCACGATCGTAGGAGCTGTCGAAGACAGTACCGTCGATCAGGGTGCCGTGGTAGTGGGTACGCACGCTGTCTTCGCGAGTCGGCTTGGCGCCGTCGCCAGCGGTCAGTACTTCGTACTGCAGGCCGGAAGCCAGGCTGGTGATGCCTTCGCGCTTGGCGTTCTCGGCCAGGAATTCCTTGCCGGCAGCCGCCGCAGCTTCAGCCTTGGCAGCCTGCTCGGCCTGCATGACTTCACGGATAACCTTGAAGCTGGCCGACAGGTCTTCTTCGCTGACGCGGCTCTCGGCGCCGTTGAAGGCGTCGGTCAGGCCGGCCAGGATGGCGTTCAGGCTGACGCCCGGTGGCGGGTTGTCACGCAGTTGACCGCCCAGTTGACGGCCGATGCCGTAGCTGACGCGGGATTCGTCGGTGGACAGGTTGAGTTCGGACATTGGCTTGCTCCGCAGCAGGGCGCATGAAGACCGCGCCCTTTATGAAAAGGGCTCGCAGCCTAGCACACTGCGGCGAAGCGAATCAGCTAGCGAGCGCCACGGCTGGACACCGGCAGCTTGAGGTCTTCCTCGACCACGCTGGCCATCCCGCACATTTCGTCCTGCACCGACCAGTGCACCAGGTGCAGCGGCACCTCCGGCAAGCCGACCAGCAGGTTGTGCGCCTCCTCCACCGAATGCACTTTCAGGCGCCCGCCACGGCTGTCCGTGAGGGCGTGGGCATGTCCGTGGGAGCGTGCTTCAAGAAGAAAATCGCCGCCTTCGATGGCGATCAGGTTGAGTTCGTCGATCCGGCCCGCGCGGGCCTGGCTGTTCAGTTCGTGCAGGTTCATGGGAATACCTCGCAACGGTGACTGCTCATTTTTCGTACAGCCGGTTACAAAGCACAAGGCACAAACGCAACCGCCCGTCCGTTTTGCAACGGACGGGCGGTGAGTGAAGCGGGCGCAGCCGGATCAGTGCTTGGTGACTTTATCCAGGTAACCCATGGCAAAGGCCGAAACGACGAAGGTCATGTGGATGATCACGTACCACATCAGGTAGTTGGACGCGATGTTCTGCGCATCCATGAACACCCGCAGCAGGTGGATCGAGGAAATCGCCACGATCGATGCCGCGACCTTCATCTTCAGCGAGGAGGAGTCCATCTTGCCCAGCCAGCTGAGCTTTTCCTTGTCCTCGTCGATGTCCAGTTGCGAGACGAAGTTCTCGTAGCCGGAGATCATCACCATCACCAGCAGGCCACCGACCAGGGCCATGTCGATCAGCGACAGCAGGACCAGGATCAGGTCGGCCTCGGCCAGGGCGAAGACGTTGGGCAGGACGTGGAAGATTTCCTGGAAGAACTTCAGCGCCAGCGCCAGCAAGCCCAGCGACAATCCAAAGTAGATCGGTGCGAGCAGCCAGCGCGAGGCGTACATCGCATTTTCGATAAAGCGTTCCATTGAGCTAGTCACCTGAAGGCGGGGGAAAATCGGGCAGGAGTATATCAGCCGAACGTGTAGGAAAAAGCCCGCGACGCGCTGCCGCAGGCTCGCTTCAGTGATGAACGTGGCCGTTGACCCGGCGCAACTGGGCCTGCAGATGCACGCTCCAGATCTGCGGATCATCGGCCAACTGGTAACCGTGCAGGGTCAGGCTGTCGACGATGGCATTGAGCACCGACTCGGCCACGAAAGGTCCATGGAACGGCCCCTGGGCCTTGATGGCGGAAGGTTGTTCGCCTGCCATGCCGGCGGCGAAGAGGAGCGTCCACATGCCGTTGTCACCGGACAGGGGACGAATGCTGCACTCGATGCGGGTCACCAGACCCAGGCATTGACGGGTAAGGCTGAGGCTGCGCGGCATGGCGACGACCCTCGGTAGAACCTCGTTCAGCCTTCGACAAGGCTGTTTCCATCCTGTACCGACGACTATCCATGCTGTGAAGAATAGAAGAAAACCGGCCAGCACAAGGCAGCGAAGGAGAACGGGCGCCGAATGGTCATGCCACCCCGGCGCCCGCGTTCAACCGGTCAGGCCGGCTTCACCTCGGCAAGCGCCTGTTCCGCCTGCTCTTTTTCCGCCTCCTTGAACTCTTCCTCGCTGATCATCTCGGCGATCACCCGCAGGCGCTCCACCACCCGGGCGTTGACGCTGCCCTCGGGGAACTGGCCATCGGCATCCGGCGCACCGGCCGGCTCGCCGACCAGCAGGCTCAGCGCCTCATCGGCCTGGCTGACCGCATACACATGGAATTGCCCGGCACGCACGGCCTGCAGCACCCGCTCGTCGAGCATCAGGGTCGAGACGTTGGCTTTCGGGATGATCGCGCCCTGCTCCCCGGTCAGCCCGCGGGCCTCGCAGAGACGGAAGAAGCCCTCGATCTTCTCGTTGACCCCGCCCACCGCCTGCACTTCACCGAACTGGTTGATCGAACCGGTTATAGCGAAACACTGCTTGAGCGGTGTCTTCGACAGGGCCGAGATCAGCGTGCAGGCCTCGCCCAGGGAGGCGCTGTCGCCGTCGACATAGCCGTAGGACTGCTCCAGGGCGATGCTCGCGGAAATCGCCAGGGGGAATTCCTGGGCGTAGCGGCTGCCGAGGTAGCCGGTGAGGATCATCACGCCCTTGGAGTGGATCGGCTGGCCGAGATTGACCTCGCGCTCGATATCGACGATGCCGCTGCCACCCGGATACACCGTGGCGGAAATCCGCGCCGGCACGCCGAAGGCCGAGTCGCCCACTTCCAGCACGGTCAGGCCGTTGCACTTGCCGACCGCAGCGCCTTCGGTGTCGATCAGGATGATCCCGGCGAGCATGTCGTCAAGAATCCGCGCCGAGACCCGTCCGGTGCGCGTGGCCTTGGCCTTGAGCGCCCGTTCGATATGGCCGACATCGGTCATTTCGTCGTTGGCCAGGTGGCGGATGAAATCCGCCTCGCTGACCAACTGGAACAGGTCACCGATGCGTGCCGACAGACGCTTCTGGTTTTCCGCCAGGCGCGCGCTGTAGGTCGCCAGGCGCGCCACCGCATCGGCGGTCAGCGGCGCCATGCCTTCCTCGCTGGTGCGGGTTTTCAGCAACTGGGCGAACTGCTCCAGGCTCTCGTCATGCATCGGGATCTCTTCATCGAAATCCACCAGTACGCGGAACATCTCCTGGAAGTCCGGATCATGGTCCTGCAGCGCGTAGTAGAGCTGACGCGCACCGATGATGATGACCTTGACCTGCAACGGGATCATCTGCGGGGTCAGGGTCACGGTGGCGATGCGGCCGAGCTCGCCCAGCGGCGATTCCATCTTCAGCTTGCGCGATTGCAGGGCGCGCTTGAGCGCATCCCAGACGAACGGCTCGCCGAGCATCTTCTCCGCTTCGAGGATCAGGAAACCGCCGTTGGCACGGTGCAGCGCCCCCGGACGCAACTGCCGGTAGTTGGTGTACAGGGCGCCCTGGTCGGTGCTGTATTCGATACGGCCGAACAGGTTGTCGTAGGTCGGGTGCGGTTCGAACACCACCGGCGCACCGCCGTTGGCCGCATGACCGACCACCAGGCTCGGCGACAGCTGCTCTTCGAGCATCTTGCGCGCTACGGCGTCGATCTTGCTGTCATCCACCAGTTGCTCGACCACAGTACGCAGCAGGTGCACCTGCACGGCTTGCAGGTAGGCGCAGACCTCGGCGTTCTCCGAATATTTCTCGGACAGCGGGCCAAGCAGCGGTTGCAGGGCCAGGGTGATGGTTTCTTCGTTGAGCTGGCGCAACTGATTGTTCGACTCGCGCTTCCACTGCGGCAGGCTGGCGAGCTCTTCGTTGAGGCGCTCCTCCAGTTCCGCGATATCGGTATGGAAACGCTCGCGCTCGGCTTCCGGCAGCTGAGCGAACTCGGCTTCATCCAGCGCCTTGCCATCGCTCATCGGGGTAAAGGCGACGTTGCTGCTGTCGCGATACAGCGCCACGTCCTTCTCCAGCGAGGCGCGCTCGATCACATCGAGGGCGCGGTCGTAGCGCTGGTTGAAGGCGCGGTCGATGGCGCTCTTCTTTTGCTGGTAGGAGGGGTGTTCGAACACCGCCGGGAAGGTCACCACGAGGTTGTCGATCAGGCTGCCGATATCGGCGATGAAGGTACTCGCGCTGCCGGCAGCCAGCTCCACCGCCCGCGGCTCGCGGGGCTCGTCGAAATTGTTGACGTAGACCCAGTCTGACGGGGTCTGCAGGCGCTTGCCTTCGGCTTTCAGGTAGCGTTTGACGAACGAGAAGCGGCCGGTCCCCGGCTCGCCCATGACGAACACGTTGTAGCCCGGACGTGGCATGGCGACGCCGAACTGCAAGGCTTCGACGGCACGTTCCTGGCCTAGTACACCGCGAAAGGGCTCCAGATCATTGGTTGTGGAAAAAGCGAACTGTTCAGCGGAAAACGGCCGGGTCAGGGCTTCGGGCGCAAGACGCAGGCTCGCAGCGACAGGATCGGGCATCGGGCTTCCTTACTTCGGCGGGGCAGATGACGGCATTCTGGCGCCGCCTGCGCCCGGCTTGCAAGGCTCTCTGCGCAATTGCCTACAGGGTGGAAAAACGTGACGGATCGCCTATGTGAAAGCAATATTTCGCAATTAATCACGGAACCGTTGAATCGTGCCTAAGCTCTACACTGCGCGGCCCGGTAGATAACCGGACCTGGTCCGGCAGTCCGTGGGGCCTGTCGGATAACCCTGACCTTTGGTTTGCACATCAAAAAGAGAATAAGGCTATGAAACGGATTCTTCTGGGTACTCTGTTCACCGCGGTTTCGATCAACGCCATGGCCCAGGCGCCGGGCGGTCCGGACTGCGGTTGGGGCAACATGCTGTTCGAAGGGCAACGCGGCACGCCTGCCCACTTCCTCGCTTCCACCACCAACGGCACCTCGGGCAACGCCACCTTCGGCATGACCTCGGGCACCAACGGTTGCTCGACCAACGCGGCACTGACCTACGGCGGCAAGTCGTGGATCGCCATGAACGGCATGATGAACGAGCTCTCCGAAGACATGGCCAAGGGCCAGGGCGAAGCCCTGACCACCTACGCCGTGGTGCTCGGTGTGGCCCCTGAAGACCGCGCGCACTTCGCCGCCGTCACCCATCAGCACTTCCAGGACATCTTCAAGACTGCGGACGCTACCGCCGAAGACGTTCACGCCAACACCCTCGCCGTCCTCAAGTCGGACGCTCGCCTGGCCAAGTACGCTACCCCGGCCTGAGCCTGACTTTGCGTCACCCCGCCCCGGCAACGGGGCGGGTTGTCCATCCCATCGGCTTCATTCGAGAAGTAGTCGCCCGATATGCTCAAACGCCTCGCCTACCTGGCGCTCTGTGCCTGTGCCCCGTTGCACGCCGCACCCCTCATGGACGAATCGCGCCTGCAGGCCCTGGCCGCCGATCCCTACTGGATCGCCCTCGGTCACTACGAGACGGGCAAGCTGGGCGGCTGGCGCAGCTATGTCGATGACGATCGCTTCTTTCTCGCCGAAGATGGCGCGCATCACCCCGAGCGTGAGCTGGCCGCGACGGTAAAAGCGCTCTACGCCCCCGCCAGCACAGGTGACCAGCATGCCCAATGCGTATACCCGGCGCGCACCCGCTGGCTGCGCGAGCAACTGCAACTCACTGACCTGCCGACCCCGGACTGCACCGAGTACAAGCGCTGGTTCGAGGATGTATCGCCGCACAGCGCGGTACTGATTTTCCCCGCCGCCTACCTCAACAGCCCGTCGTCGATGTTCGGCCACACGTTGCTGCGCATCGACCAGGCCGACGTGCAAAGCAACCAGACTGCCCTGCTCAGCTACGCGGTCAATTTCGGTGCCTATATCGAAGGCAACGACAACAGCATTCTCTACGCCTGGAAGGGCCTGATGGGCGGTTATCCCGGCCTGTTCGCCTTCGTTCCCTACCAGGAAAAACTCTCCGAATACCGCAGCCTGGAAAACCGCGACCTGTGGGAATACCGGCTGAACCTCACGCCCGAGGAAACCGGGCGCATGGTCGAGCACATCTGGGAGCTCAAGCAGATTCGCTTCGACTACTTCTTCTTCGATGAAAACTGCTCGTACCGCTTGCTGGAATTGCTCCAGGTGGCCCGACCGAACCTGGACCTGACTTCGCAATTCCCGCTGACCGCGATCCCGACCGATACGGTGAAGGCGGTGAAGAAGGCCGGGCTGGTGGAGCGGGTGGATTACCGCCCGTCGCGGGAACGCGAATTGCTCGCCCGTGCCGAACCGCTGGACAAGGCCGAGCAGCAACAGGTGCTGGAGGTGGCGGCCGATACCGGCAAGCTGCAAAGCCCGGAATTCACCGGTTTGCCCAAGGAGCGCCAGGCCCTGGTGCAAGATGCTGCCTATCGGCTCGAACGCTATCGCGCCACCGGTCAGGAGCGTGATCCGGAGCAGGCCAAACGCAGCTTCGAACTGCTGCGGGCGATCAACCGCAACCCGCCGCCGCCGCTTGAAGTGGAGCGCCCCGGATTGCCGGAGAACGGCCATGAATCGCGAACCTGGCAGCTCGGCGTCGGCACCCGGGAAGACCGGGCGTTCGCCGAGTATGGCCTGCGCATGGCTTATCACGACCTCAACGACAACGCCTATGGCTTCCCCCTCGGCGCGCAGATCGAGATCCTCCAGCTCAAACTACGCCAGTACGAGGGCAATGACTGGCAGGTGCAGCGCCTGGACCTGGCGACCATTCGCTCGCTGACGCCGCGCAACGACCTGCTGAAGCCCTGGTCCTGGCAGGTTGCCGGCGGACTGGAGCGGGTGCCGGGCAAGCACGACGACGAGGTGCTGGTCAGCCATGTGAATGGTGGGGCTGGCGGGACCTGGAAACTGGGTGACGACATGCTCGGCTTTGCCCTCGGCACGGTGCGGGTCGAGCACCACAACGACTTCGCCCAGTTCATCGCCCCGGCGGCCGGGTTCAATACCGGGGTGCTGTGGCGCAACGGGCTGGGCAACCTGAGTGTCGAGGCCAAGGGGGATTACTTCGTCAATGGCGAAGTGCGCCGCAGCCTGAGCCTGAACCAGCAGTGGGAGTTGAGTGACAGCCTTGGCTTGCGATTGAGCGCCAAGCGCGAGTTCAGCCAGTTGGCGACGGCGCAGAACGAGGTGATGCTGGAATTGAAGTGGTACAACTACTGAGTTTGATGTCGCTCTCAGGGGCCTCATCGCTGGCTTGCCAGCTCCCACAGGGTCCGAGTCGCAGCGGACATTGTGGGAGCTGGCTTGCCAGCGATGGGGCCCTTCCAGTCAGCGAGAGTTTCACGGCCTTTTGACAGCACACTGACATTCCCCCACCTAGACTTTCCCCATCATGCGGAGAGTGTTGCGATGCGGCGGTATTGGATAGTTGCAGTGTTGTTGTTGGCCGGTTGCCAGTCGACCCACCAGCAGTTGCTCGACCAGGGTTACCCACCGGCCTATGCCGATGGTTTCCAGGACGGTTGCGGCAGTGGCCGCCAGGCCGCCGGGGTGATGGCCGGTGAGTTCCGCAAGAACGTCCCCCGCTACCTCCACGAGCGCCAGTACGAAACCGGTTGGGACGACGGCTTCCGCCAGTGCCAGGCGATGCGCGAGAACCAGGACCAGCAGAACTATTACAACCGCCACTGGGACGAGCGCGAGGAACGCTGGCAACAGGAAAAGGACAATGACGCCGCCAAGGCCTATCGGCGCTGAACAGGTCGCAATCGGACATCCACTGCAACCCCACCGGTGTCAGCATGGTCTTCTGGCAAAGGAGACTTTCATGAGCCGAGCATTCGTCAACGAAGACCAGGCGGCCAACCAGGCCAGCCAACCGGTCGAACGCAGCATCAGTGATCAACCCAATCATGTCACCGCCCGCGGGCTGGCCCTGCTGCAGGAACGGGTGGCGCAGCTCAATCGCCTGCGCAGCGAACTGCTGGCCCAGGGTGAACGCGGCGACAAGCAGCGCCTGGCGGACACCGAACGCGACCTGCGCTACTTCAGCGCACGGCAACAGAGTGCCCAGGTGGTGCCAGCGGCGACTTCAACGGAAAAGGTACAGATCGGCAGCCGCGTGACCTACGTCGACGAGCAGGAGCGCGAACATAGCGTGCAACTGGTGGGGGAAGACCAGGCCGACATCGCGGCCGGCCTGGTCAACTGGGGTTCCCCGCTGGGCCGGGCGCTGCTGGGAGCGGCGCCCGGTGACGAGGTGGTGTGGCGACGACCGGCGGGCGATCGGACGATCGAGATCGTCGCCATCGAGCCCGAGGCTTAGACCACGCCCTGGGCCAGCATGGCATCGGCGACTTTCACGAAGCCGGCGATGTTGGCGCCCTTGACGTAGTTGATGCGACCGTTCTCTTCACCGTAGTGAACACAGGCGTGGTGGATCGACTGCATGATGTTGTGCAGCTTGCTGTCCACTTCACCGGCGGTCCACAGCAGGCGCATGGCGTTCTGCGACATTTCCAGGCCGCTGACCGCAACGCCACCGGCGTTGGAGGCCTTGCCCGGAGCGAACAGGATGCCCGCTTCGATGAACAGGTCGACCGCTTCCAGGGTAGTCGGCATGTTCGCGCCTTCGGCCACGCAGATGCAGCCGTTGGCCAGCAAGGCACGGGCGTCTTCCAGGTCCAGCTCGTTCTGGGTCGCGCATGGCAGGGCGATGTCGCACGGCAGGCTCCATGGGCGCTGGCCGGCACGGAATTCCAGGCCGAACTGGCTCGCCAGCTCGCTCAGGCGGCCGCGCTTGACGTTCTTCAACTCCATCAGCGCGTCCCACTGGGCGTCGGTCAGGCCGGCCTCAGCGAACAGGGTGCCTTCGGAGTCGGACAGCGAGATCACCTTGCCGCCCAGGTCCATGACCTTGCGCGCGGCGTACTGGGCAACGTTGCCCGAGCCGGAGATGGCTACGCGGCGACCGTCGATGCGCTTGTCTTCGCGCTTGAGCATTTCTTCTGCGAAGTACACGCAGCCGTAGCCGGTGGCTTCAGGACGGATCAGGCTGCCGCCGTAGTTCATGCCCTTGCCGGTCAGCACGGACGTGAACTGGTTGGCCAGACGCTTGTACTGGCCGAACATGAAGCCGATTTCCCGCGCGCCGACGCCGATATCACCGGCCGGTACGTCGAGGTCAGCGCCGATGTGGCGGTACAGCTCGCTCATGAAGGCCTGGCAGAAGCGCATGACTTCGGCGTCGCTCTTGCCCTTCGGATCGAAGTCGGAGCCGCCCTTGCCACCGCCCATGGGCAGGGAGGTCAGGGAGTTCTTGAACACCTGCTCGAAGGCCAGGAACTTCAGTACGCCGATGTTCACCGACGGGTGGAAACGCAGGCCGCCCTTGTACGGGCCGATGGCGCTGCTCATCTGGATGCGGTAGCCGCGGTTGACCTGGACCTTGCCCGCGTCGTCGACCCAGGACACACGGAACAGCACCGCGCGCTCAGGCTCGACCATGCGCTCGAGGATGCCGGCTTCGAGGTAGTGCGGGTTGGCTTCAAGGAACGGCCACAGGCTGCGCAGGACTTCTTCGACAGCCTGGTGGAATTCGGGTTGAGCAGGATCGCGCTGTTTCAGACGCGCGAGGAAGTGATCGACAGATTCAGTCATGAGTAGACATCTCACCCAGGGAGTTGGACTTTTTTGGTTTTTTCGGGACTTTACCAAGAAGCAATCGCACTGGAACAGGGCAAGATGTCGTTTTTCTGAATTTTTTTGGTGCATTTCTGTAAATGTATACAGAATTTGAGGGCCTCATCGCTGGCAAGCCAGCTCCCACAGGTCCGGTGCACGCAGTCCCTGTGGGAGCTGGCTTGCCAGCGATGGGGCCACCACCGACTGAACTCCAGGCACAAAAATGGGGCCACTGAGGGCCCCATTCCTGTGCATCAATCTACCAGCCTTATCAGGCCAGCTTCTTGTGCCGTACCCGGTGCGGCTGGGCAGCAGCGTCACCCAGACGCTTCTTGCGGTCCGCTTCGTACTCGGTGTAGTTACCCTCGAAGAACACCGCCTGCGAGTCATCCTCGTAAGCCAGGATGTGGGTCGCGACGCGGTCCAGGAACCAGCGATCGTGGGAAATCACGATGGCGGCGCCCGGGAAGTCCAGCAGGGCTTCCTCCAGCGAACGCAGGGTTTCGACGTCGAGGTCGTTGGACGGTTCGTCGAGCAGGAGGACGTTGGCACCCTCTTTCAGGGTCAGGGCCAGGTGCAGACGGCCACGCTCACCACCGGAGAGGTCCTTGACGAACTTCTGCTGGTCGCCGCCCTTGAAGTTGAAGCGACCGACGTAGGTACGCGACGGGATCTCGTAGTTGCCGATGCGGATCTGGTCGGAACCGTCGGAGATCTGCTGGAACACGGTCTTGTTGCCGTCCAGATCCTCGCGGCTCTGGTCGACGCAGGCCAGTTGCACGGTGTCGCCGATCTCGATGCTGCCGGAGTCCGGTTGTTCCTTGCCCATCAGCATGCGGAACAGGGTGGATTTACCCGCACCGTTACCACCGATAACGCCGACGATCGCGCCTTTTGGCATGACGAACGACAGGTTGTCGATCAGCACGCGATCGCCATAGCCCTTGGACACGTTCTTGAATTCGATGACCTTGTCGCCCAGGCGCGGACCGGCCGGGATGTAGATCTCGTTGGTCTCGCTGCGCTTCTGGAATTCCTGCGACTGCATTTCCTCGAAGCGCGCCAGACGGGCCTTGGACTTGGACTGGCGGGCCTTGGCGCCTTTGCGCACCCACTCCAGCTCTTCCTTCATGGCCTTTTCATGGGCCGACTGCTGCTTGGATTCCTGGGCCAGACGGTCGGACTTGGCTTCCAGCCAGCCCGAGTAATTGCCCTCGTAAGGAATGCCGGCGCCGCGGTCGAGTTCGAGGATCCAGCCCGCGACGTTGTCCAGGAAGTAACGGTCGTGGGTGATCGCTACCACGGTGCCCGGGAAGTCGTGGAGGAAGTGTTCCAGCCAGGCGACGGAGTCGGCGTCCAGGTGGTTGGTCGGTTCGTCGAGGAGCAGCATGTCCGGGGCGGACAGCAGCAGGCGGCACAGGGCGACGCGGCGTTTTTCACCACCGGACAGGTGCTCGACCTTGGCTTCCCAGGCCGGCAGGCGCAGCGCGTCGGCGGCGACTTCCAGCTGGCGCTCGAGGTTGTGACCGTCGCTGGCCTGCAGGATGGCTTCCAGCTTGGCCTGCTCGGCAGCCAGCTTGTCGAAGTCGGCATCCGGCTCGGCGTAGGCGGCGTAGACCTCGTCCAGGCGGGCCTGGGCGTCCTTGATCACGCTGACCGCTTCCTCGACAACTTCACGCACGGTCTTGGTCGGATCCAGTTGCGGCTCCTGCGGCAGGTAACCGACGTTCAGTTCCGGCATCGGGCGGGCTTCGCCGTCGAACTCGGTGTCGACGCCAGCCATGATCTTCAGCAGGGTGGATTTACCCGAGCCGTTCAGGCCGAGGACGCCGATCTTGGCGCCCGGGAAGAACGACAGGGAAATGTTCTTGAGGATTTCACGCTTGGGCGGAACAACCTTGCTCAGCCGGTGCATGGTGTAAACGTATTGAGCCAAAATGCGGACCTCGCTCGAATCGTTGGAAAAGCCCCGTCCGCGGGACAGGGCTGGACAAAACCAGGTATCGGGGTGGAACGCCGTGTTCTGTCAGGGCAGGCTCACGGCGGGCACAGGCAGCGGCCTCACCCTCGGTAACGGATAATCGGAACCGCCAAGGTTACCCGAACTGGACGCCGCCGGGCAGGGGCTGAGCACCAGAGCCGGCAGCGAACCGATGAACAGGGCTGGCACTTTGCCACAAGTCAGGGCATGCTAGCCGCCCTTCGGGCGTCCGGCTTATAGTGCGCGCTGCGACGACCAGCCAGCCCTACCGCAGGAACCCCGTTTGACCGATCTCACTCAGCCGTCTTCCTCGCGCAAAGCCACTGCTGCGTCAGGTCAGTCCCTGCGCGGTTCGTTGAAGGGTGCCCTGGCGATCCTGGTCCTGCTGTTGCTGGGCCTGCTGTTCTGGCAGACCTTCGATCAATACCGTCATACCCTTGCCGACCGCCGCCAGCACAGCGTCGATGCCAGCGCCGAACTGGCCGACCGCCTCAACCTGAGCCTGGCCCTGCAAGCCGAAAGCACGCGCAACCTGCTGCCCGCCACCACCACGCCACCGAGCGCCGAGGCCATGCCGGCGCTGTTCGCCCGCCTGCACCGTAGCCTGCCGGCCCTCGACAGCGTCGCCTGGCTGGATACCGACGGCCGCATCCTGCGCGACAGCCTGGACGGTTCTCCCGACCAGACAGCGATGAGCGAACTGCTGCGCCTGAACCACGAGCAGGACCATCACTTCAGCAACGCCGCCGGCAATACCTTCGTCTACCTGCTGCTGCGCCAGGGCAAGGTGGCCGACAGCGGCTACTGGCTGCTGCGCTTCGAACCGGCCTGGTACCAGCAACTGACGGAGCGCCTGGAGCACACCGCCCATCCGCAATGGCAACTGGAAAACGGCCAGACTGCGGAAGTCATCAGCCAGCACCTGGAATCCCATCCGACCTCGCCGACCACCGAGGACGCGCCGCTGCACAGCGTGATGCTGGCCTTCATCGACAACAGCGACTGGCAACTGCGTGGCTTCCACGATGCCGAGCGCAGCCGTCGCGAATTGCTTCCGGCGCTGGTTGGCAAGGCCCTGCTCGGCCTGCTCTGCGCCCTGCTGCCGGTGCTGGCGCTGTACAACATGCGCCGGCGCAACCAGATGCTGCAGGAAGGCCGGCGGCGTTATCAGGACATCTTCGAAAGCACCGGCGTGGCCCTGTGCGTGCTGGACCTTTCGGGCCTCGACCCGATCCTCGACCGCCTGCGCCTGCGCAGCCGCTTCGAGCTGGAGCAACGCCTGGAAGCCGACCCGACCCTGCGCGAGCTGCTGCTGCGCGAACTGAAGGTTACCGAGGTCAACCAGGTCGCCCTGCAACTGCTCGGTGTCGATTGCAGCGACGGCGCCTGGCGCCACCTGATCGCCGGCAATGCCCTGGAAAACGGCGGCGTCGGCGTGCAACTGGTCGCCGCGCTGCTGGATCGCCAGTCACGCCTGGAACTGGAAGTGCGCCTGCCCGGTGAGCATGGCCTGGAACAGCACCTGTGGCTGATGGTGCGCTTCCCCGAGCAACGCCGCGATTACCAGGCGGTGATCCTCAGCATCAGCGATATCACCAGCCGCAAGCGCGTCGAGCTGTCGCTGCTGGAGCGCGAGAGTTTCTGGTCCGACGTGGTCCGCACCGTGCCGGACCAGCTCTATGTGCAGGACGTGCAGAGCCTGCGGATGATCTTCAGCAACCGTCACCTCGGCCAGACCCTCGGCTACGAGCGCCACGAGCTGGCCCGCATGGGCGAGTTCTTCTGGGAGATCCTCCTGCATCCGGAAGACGCCGAGCTGTACCGCGGCCTGCGCCGCCAGCAGCGGGAAAGCGGCTATGTCGAGCAACTGCACTGCCAGTTGCGCTTCCGTCATCATGACCAGCGCTGGCGCCGCTACGACATCCGCGAGCAGGTCCTGACCCGCGATGCCGCCGGCCAGGTCACGCGCATCATCGGCGTGGCCAAGGACGTCACCGACCAGCTCGAGGCCAGCGAATCCCTGCGCGACAGCGAGCAGCGCTACCGCATGCTCGCCGAAAGCATCAGCGACGTGATCTTCTCCACCGACGACCAGCTCCAGCTCAACTACGTCAGCCCTTCGGTGCGTGCCGTGCTGGGTTATGACGTCGACTGGATCTTCAACAACGGCTGGCAGTCGACCATCGCCAACCCGGCGCAGCTCGCCGGGCTCTACACCCTGGTCGAGCGGGTCAACCGCGCCCTTGGCAACCCGGCGCAACTGGCCGCCCTGCGCACCCAGGTGCCGACCCAGCTGTTCCTGTTCGACTGCCTGCGCGCCGATGGCCGCAAGATTCCCATCGAATTGCGCCTGGTACTGGTCTGGGACGAACATGACCAGTTCGGCGGCATTCTCGGCGTCGGCCGCGATATCAGCCAGCAGCGCCGTGCGGAAAAAGACCTGCGCATGGCGGCGACGGTGTTCGAGCACTCCACCTCGGCGATCCTCATCACCGACCCGGCCGGCTATATCGTCCAGGCCAACGAAGCCTTCAGCCGGGTCAGCGGCTATGCCGTGCGCGACGTGCTCGACCAGGTGCCGAGCATGCTTACGGTCGAGGGCCAGGAGGATTCGCACCTGCGCTACGTGCTGAAGCAACTGCACCAGCGCGGCACCTGGGAAGGCGAGGTCTGGCTCAAGCGCCGCGATGGCGAGCATTACCCGGCCTGGGTCGGCATCACCGCGGTGCTTGACGACGAAGGCGACCTGGCCAGCTACGTGTGCTTCTTCACCGATATCAGCGAGCGCAAGGCCAGCGAACAGCGCATCCATCGCCTGGCGTACTACGACGCCCTCACCCACCTGCCCAACCGCACGCTGTTCCAGGACCGCCTGCACACCGCGTTGCAGCAGGCCGAGCGGCACAAGTCGTGGGTGGTGCTGATGTTCCTCGACCTCGACCGGTTCAAGCCGATCAACGACTCCCTCGGCCACGCCGCCGGCGACCGCATGCTCAAGGACATGGCCGAGCGCCTGCTCGACTGCGTCGACGACGACGACACCGTGGCGCGCATGGGCGGCGACGAGTTCACCCTGCTCCTGCAACCGCGGGCGACCCGGGAAATGGCCCTGAACAGGGCCATCCACGTGGCCGAGCAGATTCTCTCCAGCCTGGTGCGACCGTTCGTCCTGGAAAACCGCGAATTCTTCGTCACCGCCAGTATCGGCATCGCCCTCAGCCCGCAGGACGGCAGCGAGCTGAGCCAACTGATGAAGAACGCCGACACCGCGATGTACCACGCCAAGGAGCGCGGCAAGAACAACTTCCAGTTCTACCAGGCGGACATGAACGCCAGCGCCCTGGAGCGCCTGGAACTGGAAAGCGACCTGCGCCATGCCCTGGAGCAGAACGAGTTCATCCTTTATTACCAGCCGCAGTTCAGCGGCGACGGCAAGCGCCTGACCGGCGCCGAGGCGCTGCTGCGCTGGCGCCATCCGCAACGCGGGCTGGTGCCGCCGGGCGAGTTCATTCCGGTGATGGAAGAGCTGGGCCTGGTGGTCGACGTGGGCGACTGGGTCATCGCCGAAGCCTCGCGCCAGCTCAAGGCCTGGCACCAGGCCAAGGTGCGGGTGCCGAAGGTCTCGGTGAACATCTCGGCGCGGCAGTTCTCCGATGGCCAGCTGGGCAACCGCATTGCCGCGATCCTCAAGGACACCGGCCTGCCGCCGGCGTGCCTGGAGCTGGAACTCACCGAAAGTATCCTGATGCGTGAAGTCCACGAGGCCATGCAGATCCTCGACAGCCTGAAAAACCTCGGCCTGAGCATCGCGGTCGACGACTTCGGCACCGGCTACTCGTCGCTCAACTACCTCAAGCAGTTCCCCATCGACGTACTGAAGATCGACCGCACCTTCGTCGACGGCCTGCCCGAGGGCGAACAGGACGCGCAGATCGCCCGGGCGATCATCGCCATGGCCCACAGCCTCAACCTCGCGGTGATCGCCGAGGGCGTGGAAACCCACGAACAGCTGGAGTTCCTCCGCGAACACGGCTGCGACGAAGTGCAGGGTTACCTGTTCGGCCGACCGATGCCGGCCAACCAGTTCGAGGCGCAATTCAGCAACGAAACCCTGTTCATGTTGGAATAGCTGCAAGCTTCAAGCGACAAGCCGCAAGTAAAGGCAAATTGCGGTGGGCTTGTGTCTTCGGTCTGGCTCAGGACTGAAAAGCAACGCTATCTGCTTTTTCTTGCGGCTTGCAGCTTAAAGCTTGCGGCTCATGAGCCCCTTTTGTCCGCTAGATGATCCCCTTTCATATGCCAGACAAAAGTCTATGGGGTAGAATGCCGGCCTATTTCAGCCCGATCCTTGAGGACCGCCATGTTCAGCCGTGATTTGACCATTGCCAAGTACGACGCCGAGCTCTTCGAAGCCATGCAGCAGGAAGCCCAGCGCCAGGAAGAGCACATCGAGCTGATCGCTTCGGAAAACTACACCAGCCCGGCCGTGATGGAGGCCCAGGGCTCGGTCCTGACCAACAAGTACGCCGAAGGCTACCCAGGCAAGCGTTACTACGGTGGTTGCGAGTACGTCGACGTGGTCGAGCAACTGGCCATCGACCGCGCCAAGGAGCTGTTCGGCGCTGACTACGCCAACGTCCAGCCGCACGCCGGTTCGCAAGCCAACGCTGCGGTCTACCTGGCCCTGCTGTCGGCTGGCGACACCATCCTCGGCATGAGCCTGGCCCACGGCGGCCACCTGACCCACGGCGCTGCCGTGAGCTCGTCGGGCAAGCTGTACAACGCCATCCAGTACGGCATCGACGGTAACGGCCTGATCGACTACGACGAAGTCGAGCGCCTGGCGGTCGAGCACAAGCCGAAAATGATCGTTGCCGGTTTCTCGGCCTACTCGCAGGTTCTGGACTTCGCCCGCTTCCGCGAAATCGCCGACAAGGTTGGCGCCTACCTGTTCGTCGACATGGCCCACGTGGCTGGCCTGGTTGCCGCTGGCGTGTACCCGAACCCGGTGCCGTTCGCCGACGTCGTCACCACCACCACCCACAAGACCCTGCGCGGTCCACGTGGCGGCCTGATCCTGGCCCGTGCCAACGCCGACATCGAGAAGAAGCTGAACTCTGCGGTCTTCCCTGGTGCCCAGGGCGGCCCGCTGGAGCACGTGATCGCCGCCAAGGCCATCTGCTTCAAGGAAGCGCTGCAGCCTGAGTTCAAGGCTTACCAGCAGCAGGTCGTGAAAAACGCCCAGGCCATGGCCAGCGTGTTCATCGAGCGTGGTTTCGATGTGGTGTCCGGCGGTACCCAGAACCACCTGTTCCTGCTCTCGCTGATCAAGCAGGAGATCTCCGGTAAAGATGCCGACGCTGCCCTGGGCCGCGCCTACATCACCGTGAACAAGAACTCCGTGCCTAACGACCCACGTTCTCCGTTCGTCACCTCCGGCCTGCGCTTCGGTACTCCGGCCGTCACCACTCGTGGCTTCAAGGAAGCCGAGTGCAAGGAACTGGCTGGCTGGATCTGCGACATCCTGGCTGACCTGAACAACGAAGCGGTGATCGACGCCGTTCGCGAGAAGGTCAAGGCCATCTGCAAGAAGCTGCCTGTCTACGGCAACTGATTCAGGGCTGTACTGAAAAAACCGATGCCGGGTGACTGGCATCGGTTTTTTTTGTGGCTGGAAGATCGCCACCGCCTCTTGTGGGAGCTGGCTTGCCAGCGATGAGGCCGGCCCGGGCAATGATGTTGTCAGATCGGGCCAAATCGCTGGCAAGCCAGCTCCCACAGGGTCCGTAGTGTTCTCTGAATCAGTGCGCCAACGCCTCGAACCCCGCCCGGATCTTTTCCTCCGGCAACTGATCGGCAATGAACACCATCACGCTCTCCCGCGCCTCGCCCTCGGCCCATTCGGTATCCCAGTCGAAGCCATACAGCTTCAGCACGCCCTGGAACACCAGGCGCCGATCTTCCCCGGCGATATTCAGCACGCCCTTGTAGCGCAGCAACTGCTTGCCATGCTCCTCCAGCAGTTCGTTCATGAACCCGCTGAGCCGGTCGATATCCAGCGGCGTTTCAGTGCGCAGCACCAGGCTGGAAATCCGGTCCGGCGTGGTGTTCGCCGACACCGGCCGCAGGCTCATCCCGCCACCGAGGTCGGCATTCAGGTTGAACCCGCGCACATCGAGCAATTCGGCCAGGTCGATCTGCCCATGCTCCACCACCCGCACCGGCGCGCGACGGTTGATCCGCCCCAGCCGCGCCGTCAGCGCCTCGACCGTGGCGTCATCCACCAGGTCGGTCTTGCTCAGCAGCAGGCGGTCGGCAAACCCCACCTGCGCCTGGGCAATCGCCTGGGTCAGGTGCAGGTCGGCATGGGCGGCGTCGACCAACGTGATGATGCCGTCGAGGATATAGCGATCGCGCAGTTCCTCGTCGATGAAGAAGGTCTGCGCCACCGGCGCCGGGTCGGCCAGGCCGGTGCATTCGATCACCAGGCGGTCGAAGGCGATCTCGCCGCTGTCCAGACGCTCCATCAGCAGGAACAGGGCCTTGGTCAGGTCGGTGTGGATGCTGCAGCAGACGCAGCCGTTGGCCAGGGTCATGACCTCGACCGGCGCATCGCCGAGCAGTTGGCTGTCGATGCCGGCATCGCTGAATTCGTTTTCGATGACGGCGATCTTCAGGCCGTGCTCGGCCTTGAGGATATGGCGCAGCAAGGTGGTCTTGCCGGCGCCGAGGAAACCGCTGAGCACGGTCACGGGAATGGGGGAATGCACACGAATTCTCCTGACACTGAAAATGACTGTGGGAGCCCGGCGCACCGGGCTCCCACAGGTTTGTCGCTAGCGGCCGAAGCTCAACAGCACTTCGGCCCACCCTTGCCACCGTAACGGGCTTCCTGGCGCTCGCGGAAGAACGCCTCGTAGCTCATCACCGGTTTGTCCGGGTGCTTCTTCTGCATGTGCTCGACGTAGTTGTCGTAGTCGGGCATGCCGACCATCAGGCGGGCTGCCTGCCCCAGGTACTTACCCAGTCGACCCAGATCGTTGAACATCACTGCATTCCTCTATCAAGCGTCCGGCTGGGCCTGGAACGGGGTCTCTTTGTCGGTGCGCTCTTTCTTGCCGAGGGCGGCGTAGCCGACCTTGAGGGCGAAGAACAGAATGCTGAAGACCACGACCAGGAACAGCACGGTCAGGGTGGCGTTGGTGTACGCGTTGAAAATCACGTGCTGCATCTGCCCGATGTCCTTGGCCGGAGCCAGGACCTGACCAGCGTCCAGCGCGGTGCTGTACTTGTTGGCCAGGGCCAGGAAGCCGACTGCCGGGTTCGGGTCGAACAGCTTGATCAGGCCCGCGGTGGTGGTGCAGATCAGCAGCCACACCGCAGGGACCAGGGTGACCCAGATGTACTGCTGGCGCTTCATCTTGATCAGGACCACGGTGCCCAGCATCAGGGCGATACCCGCGAGCATCTGGTTGGAGATGCCGAACAGCGGCCACAGCGTGTTGATGCCCCCCAGCGGATCGATCACGCCCTGGTACAGCAGGTAGCCCCAGAGCGCCACGCAACCGGCGGTGGCGAGCAGGTTGGCGCCCCACGATTCGGTACGTTTCAGCGCCGGGACGAAACTGCCCAGCAGGTCCTGGAGCATGAAGCGCCCGGCACGGGTACCGGCGTCCACCGCAGTGAGGATGAACAGCGCCTCAAAGAGGATCGCGAAGTGGTACCAGAAGGCCATGGTGTTTTCACCCGGCAGCACCTGGTGGAGGATCTGCGCGATACCCACCGCCAGGGTCGGCGCACCACCGGCACGGGCCAGGATGGTGTGCTCGCCGATGTCGCGGGCGGTCGCTTCCAGTTGTTCCGGGGTGATGGTGAAGCCCCAGCTGCTGACCGTCTGCGCTACCGAGACCACGTCGGCACCGACCACGGCGGCCGGGCTGTTCATGGCGAAGTAGACGCCCGGCTCGATCACCGAAGCAGCGACCATGGCCATGATGGCGACGAAGGACTCCATCAGCATGCCGCCGTAGCCGATGTAACGGGCGTTGACCTCGTTATCCAGCAGCTTCGGCGTGGTCCCCGAGGAGATCAGCGCGTGGAAGCCGGACACCGCGCCACAGGCGATGGTGATGAACAGGAACGGGAACAGGGTGCCTTTCCAGACCGGACCGGTGCCGTCGGTGAACTGGGTCAGCGCCGGCATTTTCAGCTCGGGGGCGATGATCAGGATGCCGATGGCCAGACCGACGATGGTGCCGATCTTGAGGAAGGTGGAGAGGTAGTCACGCGGTGCCAGCACCAGCCAGACCGGCAGGACGGCGGCAACGAAACCGTAGCCCACCAGCATCCAGGTGATCTGCACGCCAGTGAAGGTGAACGCCGGGCCCCACACCGGATCTGCAGCCACCTGGCCCCCCAGCCAGATCGACAGCAGCAGCAGGACCACGCCGATGATCGAAATCTCACCGATATGGCCCGGGCGGATGTAGCGCATATAGATGCCCATGAACATCGCGATCGGGATGGTCGCCATCACGGTGAACATACCCCACGGGCTCTCGGCCAGGGCTTTCACCACGATCAGCGCCAGCACCGCGAGGATGATGATCATGATCAGGAAGCAGCCGAACAGGGCGATGGTCCCCGGGATGCGGCCCATCTCCTCGCGCACCATGTCGCCCAGGGAGCGGCCGTTGCGGCGGGTGGAGAGGAACAGGATCATGAAGTCCTGTACCGCACCGGCCAGGACCACACCGGCGATCAGCCAGAGCGTACCCGGCAGGTAGCCCATCTGCGCGGCGAGTACCGGGCCCACCAGCGGGCCGGCGCCGGCAATGGCAGCGAAGTGGTGACCGAAGAGGATGTGCTTGTTGGTCGGGACATAGTCCAGGCCATCGTTGTTGAGCACCGCCGGGGTGGCCCGACGGGGATCGAGTTGCATCACCTTGGTGGCGATGAACAGGCTGTAGTAACGGTACGCAACCAGATAGATCGCCACCGAGGCGACGACGATCCACAAGGCATTGATGGCTTCACCACGCCGCAGGGCAACCACCCCGAGCGCACAGGCCCCTAGTACTGCCAGCACCAGCCAGGGGATATGGCGGGCCAGGCTATTATTGTTGTTCATGGTTCGCTTCCATAATGGTTTGAAAGGTAGCGCTTCGAGTCTAGCGACACTGGCCGGAAAGGCCAGCCCCAACGTTGGTCTAGAGCCTCCAGAGCCCATGGCCACTAGCCGAGATTGCGCGCCTTGGACGGTGCTGGCAAGCACTACACTATAGTTGTCGGGGCACACCCCCGGAGAGCCGAGCATGAGTGAGCAGAACGAACGCAGACGCTTCAAGCGCATCAACTTCGATGCCCCTACCGAACTGATCCAAGGCGAGCGTCGCTGGCAGGTCGAACTGATCGATATCTCCCTCAAGGGCCTGCTGATCGAATCCCCCGTCAACTGGGATGCCGACGCCGAGCAACCCTTCGCGGCGGTCATCACCCTCAGCCCGGACGCGAAGGTGCACATGCAGGTGCAATTGCGTCATATAGAAGAAGCTCACCTGGGCTTTCTTTGCGTCGCCATCGACCTGCCGTCGATGGAACATCTGCGCCGCCTTGTGGAGCTCAACCTGGCCGACCGCACCGAACTGGAGCGCGAATTCGACCAATTGATCAGGTTTTAAGATCTTTTAGCTTCCTACCCTTTTCACCCTGCCGAGTTTTCCTGTCCACCTGGACAGCTTATTTCGCGCTGTACACGGTTTTTCCTACGCCGTGGTACAGCGCTTTCGCCTTTCTGGAACGATTACTGCAACCGTGATCTGGCCAAATCAATGGCCTTACTGTTTCTGCGCCAATCGATAAATTGTATACAATTCTCCTAGCAATACTTGGCAACAGATGTCTACAGTAGCGGCACAACAATAAATACCGAGATCCTGCTCCCATGAATACGTCCTCACCAAGCACGTCTTCCACCGCGCCTCGTCCGGAAGACGAAAACCTCGGCCTGGGTGCCAACGTCGCTTATGGTCTGCAACACGTTCTGACGATGTATGGCGGTATCGTTGCGGTGCCGCTGATTCTTGGCCAGGCTGCCGGCCTGGGCCCTGCCGAGATCGGTCTGCTGATTGCCGCATCGCTGTTCGCCGGTGGCCTGGCCACCCTCCTGCAAACCCTCGGCCTGCCGTTCTTCGGTTGCCAGTTGCCGCTGGTCCAGGGCGTATCGTTCGCCGGCGTGGCGACCATGGGCGCGATCCTCTCCACCGAAGGCGGCGGCGGTCTGCCGGGCGTGCTCGGTGCGGTAATGGCGGCCTCGTTCCTCGGCTTCCTGATCACCCCGATCTTCTCGCGCATCACCAAGTACTTCCCGCCGCTGGTGACCGGCATCGTCATCACCACCATCGGCCTGACCCTGATGCCGGTCGCGGCGCGCTGGGTGATGGGCGGCAACAGCAAGTCGCCGGAATTCGGCAGCATGGAGAACATCGGCCTGGCGGCCCTGACCTTCACCTTCGTGCTGGCCCTGAGCAAGCTCGGCAGCGCCTCGATCTCGCGCCTGTCGATCCTCCTGGCGATGGTCATCGGCACCCTGATCGCCTGGTCGCTGGGCATGGCCGACTTCAGCAAGGTGCTGGACGGTCCGCTGGTAGCCATGCCGTCGCCGTTCCATTTCGGCATGCCGACCTTCCACATCGCCGCGATCCTGTCGATGTGCATCGTGATCATCGTGACCCTGGTGGAAACCTCGGCGGACATCCTTGCCGTCGGTGAAATCATCGAGACCAAGGTCGACTCCCGCCGCCTCGGCGACGGCCTGCGGGCCGACATGGCGTCGAGCATCCTGGCGCCGATCTTCGGCTCCTTCACCCAGAGCGCCTTCGCCCAGAACGTCGGCCTGGTCGCCGTCACCGGCGTCAAGAGCCGCTACGTGGTCGCCACCGGTGGCGTGATCCTGGTGATCCTCGGCCTGCTGCCGATCATGGGTCGGGTGATTGCCGCGGTACCGACCTCGGTACTGGGCGGCGCGGGCATCGTGCTCTTTGGCACCGTGGCGGCGAGCGGTATCCGCACCCTGTCCAAGGTCGAGTACAAGAACAACATGAACCTGATCATCGTCGCCGCCTCCCTGGGCTTCGGCATGATCCCGATCGCGGCACCGAACTTCTACGATCACTTCCCGAACTGGTTCGAAACCATCTTCCACTCCGGCATCAGCTCGGCAGCGATCATGGCGATTTCCCTGAACCTGCTGTTCAACCACTTCAAGGTCGGCAACTCCGATCAGCAATCGGTGTTCGCTGCCGGCTACGAGCGCACCGTCGTCTACTCCGATATCTCTGCCCTGCGTGACGGCGACTACTTCAAGGACGGCAAGCTGTTCGATGCCGAAGGGAAGGAAATCCCGATGGTGGCCGAAGATGAACATGCCGGAACGGCGCCGCGACGAAAGGCTGTCGCCGAGCACTGATGACACGGCAGTAACCGGGGGCCGGTGCGCAAGCACCGGTCCCTTTTTTGCCTGTGTGGAATGAGGTTGTCTGGACCGGCCTCATCGCTGCATAGGTATATACACATCTCTCGCTCAGGGCTCGGATGGCGGGTCAACGCAGAATCTGTAGGAGCGTGGCTTGCCCGCGAAGGGCCGCAAAGCGGCCCCAAAACCTGCCACGCCGAGTATCTGGATGCACTGAGGCCAAGCAGGCGCTGAATCCAGAAAACCATTCACTAGCCAGCTCGTGCTGGATGGTTTTGGGGCCGCTTTGCGGCCCTTCGCGGGCAAGCCACGCTCCTACCTGAACCGCGTCGGCCATCAGCCCGAGATGTGTAGATACCTATGCTCATCGTTGGCAAGCCACACAAGGTCCTGCGGCGCACGCGGCCCCCGTGGGAGCTGGCTTGCCAGCGATAGGGCCATCAGCAACGACACCAGTCTTCCTGCCTCACCGACTGGCGAAATACCGATCCAGCCGCTGCAAATCACTGGCTTCCAGGGTCCCCGCCAGATAGTGCACCTGCAACCACGCCCGCAAGTAGTCATGCCGCGCCTGGGCCAGGTCCCGCCGCGCGCCATACAGCTGCTGCTCGGCATTCAGCACATCGAGATTGACCCGCTCCCCGCCCGCCACGCTCTTGCGTGTCGCTTCGATCAGGCGATCCGCCGACTCCACCGCCAATTCATAGGCCCGGATCTTCGCCACGCTGCTGGCGCACAGGTTGAACTGCTTGCGCAGCTCGTTAAGGGTTTCGCTGAGCAGGCCGTCCAGCTGGTACTGCACCTGGTCGCGCTGCGCGGCAGCCTGCCGGGTCGCCGCCGAGACACCCCCACCAGCGAACAACGGCACACTGAGCTGGATGCCGATGCTGTCGGTGTCATAACGCTGGTTGTAGGTGCTCTCCGAACTGGAACTGGAGCGCCCGGTACTGGCATAGGCACTGAGGCTCGGCAGGTGCCCGGCGCGATTGCGCTCGACGCCCTGGTCCGCCGCTTCGACGGCATGCCGCTGGGCGATCAGCTGGGCGTTGTTGCTTACCGCCAGGTTGCGCCAGTGCTCGAAGTTGCCCGGCGCCAGCGGGTCCACCTTGAAGCCGGCCGCCAGGGGCGCGAGGTCTTCCACCTCCAGCGGTTCGCCAACGATGGCCTGCAAGGTGCGCAGCGCGGCATCGAGAGTGTCCGTCGCCTCGATCTCCTGGGCCTTGGCCAGCTCGTAGCGGGCACGGGTTTCCAGGACGTCGGTGCGAGTGCCCTCGCCGCC
This sequence comes from Pseudomonas sp. P2S-1, assembly GCF_057197725.1. Taxonomy (NCBI): domain Bacteria; kingdom Pseudomonadati; phylum Pseudomonadota; class Gammaproteobacteria; order Pseudomonadales; family Pseudomonadaceae; genus Pseudomonas; species Pseudomonas sp. P2S-1. Next base: position 5,363,654 of record NZ_CM170068.1, on the reverse strand, counting down.
TATCAACAGCCGCTCGTTGAGGGTCAGTTGCTCGGCATAGGCCCGGCGCTGGGCCTGGGCCAGGGCGATCTGCTCGTTGGCAAACAGCGCCTCGCTGTAGGCCTGGAACAGCCGCACCACCAGCTCCTGCCCGCGCCCGCGAAACTGCGCATCGGCCAGCAACGCCTTGGCCACGCCCTGGCGATACTCGGCCCAGGCGCCGTAGTCGAACAGCGGCTGCTGCAGGGTCAGGGTCGAGGAATAACTGCGGTAGTCACGCTGCTGGGTGATATTCCCGACCGTGGTCGATTGGGTCACCTCGGAGTCGTTGCGCGCATTGCTGTAGCGGTACGACAGGTTGGGCAACAGCCTGGCCCGGCCAATGGCGCGGTACTCCAGCCCGGCATCGCGCTCGGCAATGGCGGCGTGGAAGGTTGGGTCGTTGCGCAGGGCCAGGGCGAAGGCATCGCTCAGGTCGAGCGCCGCCGCCGGCAGGCTCAGGCCCAGCAGGACCACACAGGACAACAGGCGCATCATTCCTCCGCCAGGGCGACATGGGCCCGGTCGGTCAACGGCTTGAACAAGTAGTTGAGCATCGAGCGTTCACCCGTCCGCACGAAGGCTTCCACCGGCATGCCCGGGCGGATGTCCTGGCCGGCCAGTTGCTGCTGCCCTTCTGCGCCGACGCGCACACGCACCTGGTAATAAGGCTGGCCATTTTTCTCGTCCAGCAGGCGGTCGGCTGACACCAGGGTCACCTCGCCCTCGACCCGCGGCGTGGTGCTCTGGTTGAAGGCCACGAACAACAACTCCACTGGCAGCCCCGGGTGCAGGCGGTCCACCAGCTCCACCGAAGCCCGGGCATCCACCAGCAGCGGAACATCGCTGGGGACGATCTCCATCAGCGACTGCCCGCGGGCGATCACCCCACCATTGGTGAACACGCTGGACCCTACCACCGTGCCGCTGGCCGGAGCCTTGATCTCGGTGCTGGCCAGATCGAAGGCGGCGCTGCGCAGGCGGTTGTCGAGATCGGCGGCATTGGACTGCGCCTCGGTGAGCTGCTGGCTGACCTCGCGCTGGTATTCCTGCTGACGCTGGCCGATGCGCAGTTTCAACTCCTGCAACTGGCGGCGGGTGCGGCCGATATTACCCAGGTCCTCTGAAATCGAGCCGTTGACCTGGGAGAACAGGCGCTCGCTTTCCAGCAGGCGATTGCGCGGGATGTAACCGTCCCGGGCCAGCTCGCGCAGGCCCTGCAACTGTTCCTGCAGGGCGCTGCGCTGGTCCTGCTTCGCCACCATCGAGCCTTGCAGGCCGTCGAGGCTGGCCTGGGAGCCGGCGATGCTTTCACGCATGCCGCCGAGTTCCATTTCCAGGGCCTGGCGACGACTGCCCAGCAGTTGCCGCTGGGTTTCCAGGATCGCCGCCAGCCAGGGCTCGCCGGCGTCCTTCAGCAACTCCGGCGAGTACTGCACCGCGCTTTGTCCATCCCGCTCGGCGACCAGGCGGGCCTGCATGGCCCGGGCGGTGAGCAACTGCACCCGCAGCGATTCGTACTGGGCCCGGGCCTGGGTCGGGTCCAGACGCAACAGCACCTGGCCGGCCGTGACCTGGTCACCATCGCGCACCAGCAGTTGTTCGATCACCCCGCCGGTGGGGTGCTGCACCGCCTGGCGGCTGCCGGCGACCACGACGTTGCCGGACAACGGCACGCCCTTGTCCAGCGGGGCCAGCGCGGCCCAGAGCATGAAGCCGCCAAAGCCGGCGATGACCATCCAGCGCCCGATACGCGCAGGGCGGCGCTCATCCATGGCGAGGACATTGTTGGGAAGAGGAGCGGTTGCAGTCATCGATCAGGCTCTCGGTGTGCCGTAGCTCATGCTGACGCTGGCAGGGCTGCGCAGCGCGGTGGGGCCTGGGACAGCGGCAGGACGGGCGGCTTTTTGCAGGTCCTGGAGCACCCGCACGGTGGGCCCGAAGGCCTGCAACTGGCCGTTCTGCAGGACCAGCAGTTTCTCCAGGCCGGACAGCAATGCCGGCTTATGGGTGATCAGGATCAGCGTGCGGCGCGCCTCGCGGACCTTGGCCACCGCAGCGAGCAAGGCCTGTTCGCCGGCTTCGTCGAGGTTGGAATTGGGCTCGTCGAGGACGATCAACGCCGGTAGCCGGTACAACGCCCGGGCCAGGCCGATGCGCTGGCGCTGGCCACCGGAAAGACCGCTGCCGCCCTCGCCCAGCACGGTGTCATAGCCCGCCGGGAACTTGAGGATCATGTCGTGCACCCCGGCCAGTTGCGCGGCAGCGACCACCGCATCGGCGTCCACCTCGCCAAGCCGGGCGATGTTCTCGGCGATGCTGCCAGCGAACAGTTGCACGTCCTGGGGCAGGTAGCCGATATGCTGGCCGAGCAGGCTTTTGTCCCAGCGTTGTAGGTCGGCGCCGTCCAGGCGCACCTTGCCGTCGAAGGGATTCGCAGCGCCCACCAGCAAGCGGGCCAGGGTGGATTTTCCGGAGCCGGAGGCACCGATGATGCCCAAGGAATCACCGGATTCGAGGGCGAAGGCGAGATTGCTCAGGCAGGGTTTGCGCGTGCCCGGCAGCAACGCGGTGACCTGCTCGACGGACAGGCGGCCGGTGGGCGCCGGCAGCGGCATGCCCTCGGGACGCGGCGGTTGCGCCTGCAACAGTTCGTTGAGGCGGACATAGGCCTGGCGTGCCGAACCCCACTGGCGCCAGACCGCGATCAACTGGTCGATGGGCGCCAGCACCCGGCCCATCAGGATCGAGCCGGCGACCATCATGCCCGGGCTGACCTGCTTCTCCAGCGCCAGCCAGGCACCGAGGCCGAGGACCAGGGATTGCAGGGTCAGGCGCAGGGTCTTGGATACGGCGGTCACCGCCGCGGCGCGCTCGCTGCCATGGTTCTGCAGGCCGAGAAAGCCGTGGTGCAGCGCGGTCCAGCGCTGGCGGACCACGCCGAGCATGCCCATGGCTTCCATCGCCTCGGCATTGCGCAGGTTGCCGCTGGCCTGTAAACCGGCCTGCTGGGACAGTTGCCCGGCTTCGGCGAAGGGCTTTTGCGTCAGGCGCTCGTTGAGCCAGGCCAGGACCGTCAGCAGCACCGCACCGACCAACGCCATCAGCCCCAGCCAGGGGCTGAACAGGAACATCACCGCGAGGTACACCGGGAACCACGGCGCATCGAAGAAGGCGAACAGCGCCTGGCCAGTGGCGAACTGGCGCAGGCTGGTCAGGTCCGCCAGCACCTGGCCGGCGGCGCCCTTGCTACCGGCCAGGCTGGCTTCATAGGCGGCCTGGAATACCCGGGGGTTGAGGCGCAGGTCCATCTGCGTGCCGAGGCGGATCACCACCAGGCTGCGCACCCACTCCAGCAGGCCCATGAAGGCGAACAGGCCGACCACCATCAGGCTGAGCATCAGCAGGGTCATCTCGTTGCCCGAGGACAGCACCCGGTCGTAGACCTGCAGCATGTACAGGGCCGGCGCCAGCATCAGCAGGTTGATCACCGCGGTGAACAGGCCGACATTGGCAAAGCCGGCGCGGCAGGCCTTGAGCGCCTGGCGCACTTCGTTGCCCGAAACGGGAGCGGTTCCCATTGCTTGGATTCCTCGCAGACGACGACGGCAGGCGATTGCAATCAGCCCACCCTCGCCACAGAATTCGCACCACCGCAGCCTGGGCCCGGCAAAGACACGGGCTGCGGGGTAAATGCAGCAGATCAGCGAATGCCAGGGTGACCTGCCATTCGCTTTTTATTGCCTGCTATCAGGCCGCCAGGGCCAGATCGTCGACCTGGGCCTGGACGCCGACGGCGGTGGCCGAGGCAGCGTTGATGGCCGCGGTGATTTCGGCGAAGGTGTTGTTGGTGGACACCTGGTAAGTGGCCAGCAGGCTGTCGAGCACGCCTTCCAGGGCGGAGGTGTTGCCCTGCATCAGGCCGAAAATGGTCTGGTGGACTTCGTTGCCGGTACGGCCGGCACCCAGCACGGCATCCAGGTCCAGACCGGCGAAGGTCACCACGTCCTGCTGCAGGGTGAAATCACTGCCCTGACCACCGCCCAGACCGTAGCCCAGCGATACCTCGTCCAGCGCGCCCCACAGGTAGTGGTTGAAGTTGCTGCCGGCCGGAACCCCTGGGGTGAATACGTAGTGCAGGCCATTGGCGGTATCGCTGCCGGCGACGAAGGCATACTCGGAGCCGTTGGCACCATGGGTGGCGTACTCGCTGCCGTCGAAGGTGCCGGTGTTGAAGCCACCCGTGTTGCTGGTGCCATGACCCGCAGTGAAGAAACCGGTGGACCACTCGGACAGGTACTCGTCAACGGTGTAGTTGGCGAAGACGGCATCGTATGAAACGGAAAGGCTCATAACTGTTCCTCTGAACGTTTTGGTGGTTTGACGAAGGCTCCTGCCTTCGTTTTTGTCCTGAAGGACAAAATCGTTGACTGCAAGAAATCAGAACTTGTATTCCAGCATCCCGCTCAAGGTGCGACCGCGCGCCAGGGACAGGTTGTTGACGTCACCCATGGCCACGAAATAGGCCTGATCGGTGGCGTTTTCCAGAGCCAGCGTCAGGTTGATCTGCGGGGTCATCCAGTAGCTGGCAAAGAGGTCATAGACCTTGTATTTCGGCCACATCGCCTGATCGAGGGTGGCGTAGGTCGGGGTGTCCAGATTCGCGCCGTTGCCCTTGCTGTAACGCAGGCGACCGCCGACATCGAGGGTGTTGTCGAGGAAGCGCATGCCCAGGGTCAGCGAGCCGCGATCGGCCGGCATGTAGGTGGCGTTGCCCATGATGTTGCCGCAGCTGATCTGGTTGCTCATGGCATCGTTGGGAACTGCCTGGTTGACCGCGAACTGGCGCATCACGATACGGTTGCCCACCTGGACCGGGCGGGTCACGGTGCCGACGCGCACGGGGGTTTTCGCGCCGCCCATATAGAACTGCTGCGAACAGAAGTCGTTGGTCCCGATCATGTGGGTGTAGGAAAGGCGGCCGTAGTAACTGCCGGCGTCATAGTCCAGGGCGTATTCGACACCTCGAAAGCGCGTGGTCTCTTCGTTGTTCTGGTAGGCCATGCGCCCCAGCCCGATACCCGAAGCGGTTTCGTCCGGCAGGCTGACGTTGACGTCGAGGAACGAGAAGTTGTCGATCCGCGTGTCGAAGTAGGCGACTTTCAAGCCGAAGCGGTCGCCATCGCGCAACAACGACTCTTTGAAGATATTGAAGCCGAGCTCCCAATCGTGAGAGGTCTCCGGCTTGAGATACGGGTTGGGGTAGACCATCTCGGCGCCACCACCGGCGTGCGGGCGACCGGTCATGAACACCTCGGTGACCGCCGACGCACGCCAGCCACGTCCCCAGCGGGTGTAGAGCTGCAGCCAGTCCACTCCGGGCTTGACGGCGATGCCGAAGGTTGGCGAGAAGCGGCCCTGCTCGGTGGTCTCATCGAAGATCAGGTGCTGCTCGCTCTTGGCCGGCCCGCCTGTCTCATAAGGGCCTTCGGGATACATCCAGAGCGTCATGCCGCTTTCGCCACTGAGTCGATAACGGTCATAGCGCAGACCGGCATCAAGGGTCAGCCAGTCGTCGTGTTCATACTGGGCCTGGGCAAAGAGGCTGGCCGTCAGCTTCTTGCCTTCCGGGGTCGCCCCCTGCACATACGGGTAGGCCTGCTCGTTGGTCGACGGGATCCGGTCGGTCGCCGGCTTGAACTCGTCCTGGAACAGCTCGGTGCCGTAGGACAGGGTCAGCTTGTCTGCGGCCCCCATGTAAAAGCGCGAGGTGTTCTGCAGTTGCAGGCCCCAGGTGTCGGTCTGGAAGCGGTCATTGTAGGGGGCGTACCAGTTGCCGCTACCAATGCTCGCGGTGCTGCCGGCGTTCCAGCGGTCCATGCGGGTGCGCACGAAATACACTTTCGCCTTCACATCGATCAGGTCGTTGTCTGGGCTGAAGCTGTAGTCGAGCGAGGCATTTTTCGCATTGAGGTCGGTGGCACCACTACGCTGGTAATAGAACGAGTCGTTCTCGACATCGAACCAGGTCCAGGCGTCCTTGCTGTCGGTGTCGGTCTCGAGGTAGTTGAACTGCAGGCGCTGGTCCTGTGGCAGGTTGACCCCAACCTTGAACAGGCGCGAACGGGTCACGCTGCCCATGTCGCCGACTTCGTCCTCCACCCAGTCGTTCCAGGCGTTCGGCCAGACTTCGCGGGCACGGATCTGGGTACCCAGGTTGTCCTTGTCGTTGGTACCGGCGCGGTAATCGCCGAAGTGGCGCTCGCTGACGCCGAACAGCAGGTCGCCTTTCTCGTTACCGAAGGCGAACAGCGCACTGCCGTTGAAATAAGTGCCATTCCCCAGCTCGCCGATCCCGTGGCCGGCACGGATACGACCACCGTACTCCTTGTCCGGCCCGAGAAACTCGCTGGCCTGCACGGTGTTGAAGCTGGCGATGCCGCCGAGCACACCGGCGCCGCCCATGCCCGATTGCGAGCCCTTCTCGATCTCCACCGAGCTGATGAACTCCGGGTCCACCACCATGATGCCGTTGCGCTGCTGGTGGCCGTTGACGTTGAAGTTCTGGCGCATGCCATCGATGTTCATGTTGACCCGGCCGTAGTCCTGCACGCCGCGGATATTCACCGACAGACCCTGATCGCGCTGGTTGACCGCGGTGTAGACGCCGGCGGTTTCTTCCAGCATGTCGGCGGCATGGCGTGGTGGACGCTTGTCGATCTGCTCGCGGGTGATCACCGCCACCGAGCGCGGTTCGCTGTAGACCCAATCACCATCACCGCGGGACTGGATGCGGGTGGCGCCCAGCTCGATGGACTTGCCATCGTCGGCCAGGCGCTCCAGGCCGACCTGGTCGTTGCCGGTGAAGCGGTAGCGCACCGGGTTGCCGCCGAGCAGCAGGGCCAGGGCTTCGCGGGAGGTGTGCTCGCCATGCAGGCCATCGCTGCGCAGGCCGGCCAGCTTGCGGCTGTCGAAGAACACCTGGACCTTGGCCTGCTCGGCGAAGGCCAGCACGGCGCTGTCCAGGGACTGGGCCGGGATGTCGAAGCGGATCAGGGCCGTGCGCTGGGTCGCGCTCGAGGTCGGCTCGGCGGCCTGCACCGCGCCGATCCCCATCGGCAGGGTGCAGACGCCCAGCAGCAGATTGCAGGCCAGGGCAATCCGGTTGAGGCGCAATGGTCGTTGGTTTGGAGTGGTCACTTCATGTGGCTCGCTGTGTTGGCATTTTCTAGTAATGAAAATCAATCTCAACAATCAGACGAGCGGGGTAGGAAAAGTCAGTAAATAAATTTTCGGGAAAATTTCTGCAGGGGATTTTTGTGGGGTATTCGAGGGCCCTATCGCTGGCAAGCCAGCTCCCACAGGGTTCGCATAACCTGTGGGAGCTGGCTTGCCAGCGATGAGGCCCGGGAGAGCAACGAAGAAGAATCAGTAGATCAAGGTCAGCCCAGGCAAATCGACCCGCTTCACCTTCAGCTCATCGGTCAGCATCACCAGCGCCTGGTCCAGGTTGTCCAGGCGGAACATCCCGCTGACCTCGCGCCGCGCCAGCGCCGAATCAGTGATGAGTACATGACCGCCGCGATAGCGGTTGATCTGCTCCGCCACCTGCGCCAGCGGCTCGCGTTCGAAGATCAGCAGCCCGCGCTGCCAGGCACTGGCGCGCCGCGGGTCCTGCTCCGGCCAGGCACGAATACCGTGCTGCGGGTCATAGCGCAGGCTCTGCCCCTCCTCCAGCACCCGCTCGGCGACCCCGCTGGCCGGCGGCTCGATCAGGCTGACCCGGGTACTGTGCTCGAGCATCCCGACCCAGCCACCCTGCCCTTCACCGCCAACCACGAAACGCGTGCCCAGCGCCCGGGTGGTCGCCCCGGCGTATTCGACGACGAAAGGCCGCGTCTCCTTGCCAGCGACTGGCGCCGCATCAAACACCGCATCCCCGGACAACAGCCGCACACGCCGCTCGCTATCGCTGTAGGCAAGGCTGATGGCACTGCCACTGTCGAGCTCGACCTTGCTGCCGTCGGGCAGGATGACCTGGCGGATCTCCCCGCGGCTGGTGACATAGTCGGCATTCAGACGCTGGACGATTTCCGGCCCACGATCCACGGCGAATACCGCCACCAGCAACATGGCCGCCGTGCTCGCCACCCAGCGCAGGCGCGACCGCCGACGCCGACCGCCAATCGGTCTTGGCACTTCAGGCAACGCCACAGGCACCGGCTGCGGCTCATCCAGATACCCCAGGCGTCCAAGATCGGCCCAGGTCGCCCGGGCGAACGCCAACGCCCGTTCATGACGCGGATCGCACTCACGCCATTCAGCCAAGGCCTGCATCTGTCCGGGACTCAGGCACCCGGCATCCAGCAATACCGCCCACTCGGCGGCCTGCTCGCGAATTGCTTGCTCTGGCGGGATCTGGCTGCTCACACGGTTCTCTCGAATTCTGCTTATGTAAGGGCTGACGTCTGAAGGCGCATTTCCCAGTAAACCGTTCGTCATCCCGGTTCCTGCAGACACTGCATGACATAGGCCAGGGCCTTGGACAGATGCTTCTGCACCGAGCTGTCGGAGATTTCCAGGCGCCGGGCGACCTCGGCGTGGGTCAGCCCTTCGAGGCGGTTGAGTCGGAAGATCTCCCGGGTCCGCGGCGGCAGTTCGTTCATTGCCGCGCGCAGGCGGCGCATATGCTGCTCGGCGGCGGTGCTGTCTTCAAGGCCGGGGCTGTCTTCGACGATGCCTTCGAGGGCTTCATGCGGTACCAGATCGGTCTTGCGCCGCTGTTGCTGGCGCAAGTGGTCGATCATCAGGTTGTGCGCCGTGCGGTAAAGGTAGGCCGGCGTATTGTCGATACGCTCGACGGACTGCTGCTCCGCCAGGCGCAGGAAACTTTCCTGCACCAGGTCGGCCGCCAACTGCGGATCGCGCACCTTGCGCGTGAGCAGGCCCTGCAGGCTTTTCGCGTGCTTGAGGAACAGGCGCTTGAGGTCGGACTCCGCCACGCGAACTCCAGGAGGCTATCGGAAGGGAGGCGCCATGCTACTCGTTAGTGAGAATCACTTGCAAGAAGTCCGCGCCGCCCGTCCTATTCCTCGAAGAGTGCGTCGAGGGCCTGTTCCAGGCGGGTGACCGCGATCACCTGAAGGCCCGCCGGCGCTTCCTTCGGCGCATTGCCCTTGGGCACGATGGCGCGCTTGAAGCCGTGCTTGGCCGCTTCCTTCAGGCGCTCCTGGCCGCTCGGCACCGGACGCACCTCGCCCGACAGGCCGATCTCGCCGAACACCAGCAAGCCCTGGGACAGCGGCCTGTTGCGCAGGCTGGACATCACGGCCGCGATCAGCGCCAGGTCGGACGCGGTCTCCAGCACCTTGACCCCACCGACCACGTTGAGGAACACGTCCTGGTCGTGGGTAGGAATCCCGCCATGCCGGTGCAGGACCGCCAGCAGCATGGCCAGGCGGTTCTGGTCGAGGCCGAGGGTCACCCGGCGCGGGTTGGCGAGATGGCTGTCGTCCACCAGGGCCTGGACTTCCACCAGCATCGGCCGGGTGCCTTCCCAGGTCGCCATGACCACGCTACCCGGAACTTCGTCCTGGGTGCGGGTGAGAAAGATCGCCGAAGGGTTGGAGACTTCCTTCAGGCCACGGTCGGTCATGCCGAACACGCCCAGTTCGTTGACCGCGCCGAAGCGGTTCTTCACCGCCCGCAGCAGGCGCAGGCGGCCGTCGGATTCGCCCTCGAAATACAGCACGGTGTCGACCATATGCTCCAGCACCCGCGGGCCGGCCAGGGCGCCTTCCTTGGTCACGTGGCCGACCAGGAAGATCGCCGTGCCGCTCTGCTTGGCGTAGCGCACCAGCAGCGCCGCGCTTTCACGCACCTGGGCAACGCCGCCGGGCGCCGATTGCAGTTGCTCGGTGAAGATGGTCTGGATCGAGTCGATCACCATGACCTTGGGTTTTTCGCTGCGGGCGGTGGCAATGATGCTTTCGATGCAGGTCTCGGTCATCACCCGCAACTGGTCCAGCGGCAGGCCCAGACGCCGGCCGCGCATGGCCACCTGCTGCTGGGACTCTTCGCCGGTGACGTACAGCGCCGGCATGCGCGCGGCGATATGGCAAAGGGTCTGCAGGAGGATGGTCGACTTGCCGATCCCGGGGTCGCCGCCGATCAGCACCACCGAACCGTCCACCAGGCCGCCGCCGAGCACCCGGTCGAGTTCGGCGCTGGCGGTGGAGAAGCGCGGGATCTCCTCGATGGAGACTTCGGCCAGGGTCTTGATCTGCGCCTGTTGCCCGGCCCAGCCGGTGCGGCCGCTGGGCGCTGCAGCGCCGCCACTCTCGATCATGGTCTCGGTCAGGGTGTTCCAGGCGCCGCATTCACTGCATTGGCCGGCCCACTTCGGGAAGGTCGCACCGCACTCGGTGCAGCCGTACAAGCGCTTGGCCTTGGCCATGGGCAATCTCCTGGAAAAAGTCGCCATGATAGCCGCCGCGCCGGGACGGGTGCCAATCGCAAGCAAACCATTGGCTATCAGCGGGGTCATTTGTAATCGACGCAACGCATGAAGCGCTTCGCTGAATTACACTGCGTCGACCCACCTTCAATTGTTACAAGGAATAAACCATGGGCATGATCAGTGAATTCAAAGCCTTTGCGGTCAAGGGCAATGTCGTCGACATGGCCGTCGGTATCATCATCGGCGCCGCCTTCGGCAAAATCGTTTCATCTTTCGTCGGCGACGTGGTGATGCCACCCCTGGGCCTGTTGATTGGCGGAGTGGATTTCAGTGACCTGGCGATCACCCTGAAAGCGGCGCAAGGGGATACGCCGGCGGTGGTAATGGCCTACGGCAAGTTCATCCAGACGGTGGTGGACTTCCTGATCGTGGCGTTCGCGATCTTCATGGGGGTGAAGGCGATCAACCGGTTGAAGCGTGAAGAGGCGGTTGCGCCGTCGGTGCCGCCTGCGCCGACGCCGCAGGAGACCTTGCTGACCGAGATCCGGGATTTGCTCAAGGCTCAGAACAACAAGCCCTGAAGGCTTGCACGATACCTGTGGGAGCTGGCTTGCCAGCGATAGCGGTAGTGAATTCACCATTGCAATCGCTGGCAAGCCAGCTCCCACAGGGTCCTGCGCAAGGCAGTTACCAATAGGTTTCGACCGCCACCTGCCCCGGCCGCCGGCTCAGGCTCAGGTTCAGCCCCCGCGCCTTGAGCACCTGCCGGGTGTCGTCGATCATCTGCGGATTGCCACACAGCATCACCCGCGAATGCTCGGGAATCAGCTCCAGCCCTGCAGCCCGCTCCAGCTCGCCATTCTCGATCAGCGTAGTGATCCGTCCGTTCAGCGCCCCCGGATGCTCCTCGCGGGTCACCACCGGAATGAACTGCAACTTGCCGGCATATTCCGCCAGGTACTCGCGCTGCTCCAGCCCGGCAATCAAATCCAGGTAGGCCAGCTCACGGGCTTCACGCACCGAATACACCAGCTTGATCGTCTCGAACCGCTCCCAGGCTTCGAAGTCCTGGAGGATCGACAGGAACGGCGCGATCCCGGTCCCGGTGGCCAGCAACCACAGATCACGACCGTCGACAAAGCGATCGAGGGTCAGGTAGCCGAACGCCTGGCGGTCGATCAGCAATTCGTCGCCCTCGCGCAGGCGGCTCAGTTCGCTGGTGAACTCACCACCCGGAACGACGATGGAATAGAAATCCAGGTGTTCGTCGAACGGCGACGACACCATCGAATAAGCCCGCCAGACCACGCTGCCATCTGCCTTGCTCACGCCCAGGCGGGCGAACTGGCCGGCGCGGAAACGGAAACCGGCATCGCGGGTGGTGCGCAGGCTGAACAGGCTGGGGGTCAGCGGCTGGACGTCGAGCAGGGTTTGGCGGGTGTATTTCTCCGCGCTGGCAGTCATGGTTCGCTCCACAAATCAGGTGCGCCCAGTTTCGCCCAAAGCCGTGGGAATAAACACCACCGGTTTGTAGTGGCATGCCGTGTTTGCGGAGCGAAATGCATACACATCGCGTTTACCCGAACTGAGCGTTGCCGACCATGATCTGAGTCAAGTTATAGCGAAAAAAACCAAATACCGTGTAGGACAATTCCTATACTCAGCAGACGTCAATCGCTAACTTGGATCCATGTACAGGGAGCAACACGCAAATGCCGCATTGGAAGCAGGAGCAGCTCGAAAGCCTGATCGCCGAACAGGACCCCGAGCGCATCTTCGAATCCGCCCTGTCTTTGGCGCAGCAACTGGACATGGAGTACCTGAGCCTGGTGGTACAAAGCCAGGCCACGGGGATGACCCCGCAGATCATCATGTTCAACAACTACTCCGCCGAATGGAACGCCCATTACCAGGCCAGCAACTACCTCGCCCAGGACCCGACCTTCCAGCACTGCCGCCACTCGCTGATCCCCCTGCTCTGGGAGGACGCGGTGTTCAGCGAAACGCCGCAACTGCGCGAGGATGCCCGGGCCCACGGCCTGAGTCATGGCTGGAGCCAGGCGGCCCACGATATCCGCGGCAACAACAGCGTGCTGAGCCTGGTACGCAGCACCGGCAGCATCGACATCGGCGAGTTTTATGACAAGACCGGCCAGGCCCTGTGGTTGTGCAATGTCATGCACACGGTGATGGTCGAGCGGATCAACCCGCTGCAACCCAACGGCTTCGGTCTGTCCGACCGCGAGCGCGAGGTGCTGAAATGGTCGGCCGCCGGCAAGACGGCCTCCGATATCGCCTGCATCCTGACCCTGTCGCAGAGCACGGTGAACTTCCATATCCGCAGCGTGATCACCAAGATGCACGCCAACAACAAGGCCGGCGCCGTGGCCATCGCCGCCATGCACGGCCTGCTCTGACCCCGCGACGCGGCAAAGCCCTGTAGAATCGGCGCCTGTCTGTCACTGCCGCGCAGTGCCACCCATGCCCCAGAGCCTCGTACCATGCCTTTGCTGACCAGCCCCTTCGCCACACTCGACCTGATCCGCCAGCCCGAATACGCAAACGATCCACTGCAGGCCTTCGATGCTGCGGACGAATACCTGCTTGAGCATCTGGCCGCCCAGGGTCTGCCCGCCGGCGCGCGGGTATTGGTGCTCAACGACAGCTTCGGCGGCCTGGCGATCAGCCTGCGCGGGCAGTTCACGGTGACCAGCAGCGGCGACTCCTTCCTCGCCCGCCTCGGCCTGGAAAAGAACCTGCCGCGCAACGACCAACCCTGGGACGGCGTGACCTTCGTCCCGGCCAGCGAGGCCTGGCAAGGGCCGTTCGACCATGTGCTGGTGCGGGTGCCGAAGACCCTGGCGCTGCTGGAGGAACAACTGATCCGCCTGCACGGGCATCTGGCGCCCGGCGCCAAGGTGGTCGCCGGCGCGATGATCAAGCACCTGCCGCGGGCAGCCGGTGACTTGCTGGAGCAATACATCGGGCCGATGCAGGCGTCCCTGGCGCAGAAAAAGGCGCGCTTGCTGGTCGCCACCTTCGAGGACAAGCCTCTCGCCGTATCGCCTTACCCGACCCGTTACCGGCTGGACAAACCGGCGCTGGAGCTGGTCAACCATGCCAACGTGTTCTGCCGTGAAGGGCTGGATATCGGCACGCGCGCATTCCTCCCCCACCTGCCGCGCAACCTGGGCAGCGCACGGGTGGCGGACCTGGGTTGTGGCAACGGTGTGTTGGCGATCGCCAGTGCGCTGGACAATCCGCAGGCGCAATACACCCTGGTGGACGAGTCGTACATGGCGGTGCAGTCGGCGGCGGAGAACTGGCGGGCGGCGCTGGGCGAGCGCGAGGTCGAAGTGCGGGCTGCCGACGGGCTGGCCGGGCAGGCGGAGCAATCGCTGGACGTGGTGCTGTGCAACCCGCCGTTCCACCAGCAGCAGGTGGTCGGCGACTTCCTGGCCTGGCGCATGTTCCAGCAGGCGCGGGAGGCACTGGTGGTCGGTGGGGCGCTGTATATCGTCGGGAACCGGCACCTGGGTTATCACACCAAGCTGGCGCGACTGTTCCGGGGTGTGGAACAGGTGGCGGCGACGCCGAAGTTCGTGGTGCTGAAAGCCCGGAAATAGGCGGTGGTCTTACTGGCCCTATCGCTGGCAAGCCAGCTCCCACAAGGATCGCGTGCACCGCTAAACCTGTGGGAGCTGGCTTGCCAGCGATGAGGCCATCAGCAACAACACAAGGTCAGTGGGTACTCAGCCCCGCCGCACTCATGAACATCCGCATCAACCACGCCACCACCGCCAGGCTGGCCACGCTCAGCGCCCAGATCAGCGCCAGCCAGCCCAGCCGTTGCCACAGCGGCTTTTTCTCCGGCTCGAAAGTGTCCTTGCCCGTCATGCGCTGAACCCTCCTAGTGATAGCCATGTTCGTGGGTCACCTTGCCGCGGAACACGTAGTAGCTCCAGAAGGTGTAGCCAAGGATGAACGGCAGGATGAACAGCGTCCCCACCAGCATGAAGCCCTGGCTCTGCGGCGGCGCGGCGGCATCCCAGATCGAGATGGACGGCGGGATGATGTTCGGCCACAGGCTGATGCCCAAGCCGCTGTAGCCGAGGAAGATCAGCACCAGGGTCAGCAGGAACGGCGTGTAGTGGGCATTGCGTTTCACCGCCTGGAGCAACCCGTAGAAAGTCACCAGCACCAGCAGCGGGACCGGCATGAACCAGAACAGGTTGGGCATGCTGAACCAGCGTTCGCCGATCTGCGGGTAGGCCAGCGGCGTCCACAGGCTGACGATGCCGATCACCAGCAACAACACCAGCGCCAGCGGCCGGCCGAGGTTGTGCATCTGCTCCTGGAGCTTGCCCTCGGTCTTCATGATCAGCCAGGTGCAGCCAAGCAACGCGTAGGCGACGATCAGGCCCAGCCCGCTGAACAGACTGAACGGCGTGAGCCAGTCCAGCGTGCCGCCGGCGTACTGGCGGTCGACCACCTTGAAGCCCTCGATGAACGCGCCCAGGGCCACACCCTGGAAGAAGGTGGCGGTCAATGAGCCCCAGATGAACGCCTTGTCCCAGAGATGACGTTTGTCGGCCTTGGCCTTGAAGCGGAACTCGAAGGCCACGCCGCGGAAGATCAGCCCGATCAGCATCAGCATCAGCGGCAGGTACAGCGCCGAGAGCACCACCGAGTAGGCCAGCGGGAAGGCGCCGAACAGCCCCGCGCCGCCAAGCACCAGCCAGGTCTCGTTGCCGTCCCAGACCGGCGCCACGGTGTTCATCATCACGTCACGGTCCTGCTCGCCCTTGACGAAGGGGAAGAGGATGCCGATGCCCAGGTCGAAACCGTCCATGACCACGTACATCATCACCCCGAAGATGATGATCACGGCCCAGATCAGCGGAAGATCGATTCCCATGATTCAGTGTCCTTCTTTGTTCAGACTGACGTCGCCAGTGTCGTGATCGTCCTTGGCCGCGGACATGGGCCGTGCCGGAGTGCGTGGCTGGCCAGGACCACCCGGGTTGACCTCGTCGCCTTCGCCAGTCTTCGGCCCCTTGCGCACCAGGCGCATCATGTAGCCCAGGCCCGCGCCGAACAGGGCGAAGTACACCACCACGAACATGATCAAGGTGAAGCCGAGCTGGGCGTAGCTGTGGTTGGACGCGCCGTCTGCCGTACGCATCAGGCCGTAGACCACCCACGGCTGGCGTCCCACTTCGGTGGTGAACCAGCCGGCAAGAATGGCGATCAGCCCGGACGGCCCCATCCACAGGGCCAGGTGCAGGAACGGCCGCGAGCTGTACAGGGTGCCGCGCTTGCGCAGCCACAGGCTCCACAGGCCGACGAAGATCATCAGCATGCCCAGCCCGACCATGATGCGGAACGACCAGAACACCACGGTGGAATTGGGCCGGTCCTCGGGCGGGAAGTCCTTCATCGCCGGGACCTGCTTGTCCAGGCTGTGGGTCAGGATCAGGCTGCCGAGGGCCGGTATCTCCAGTTTGAAGTGCGTGGTCTCGGCCTTCATGTCGGGGATGCCGAAGAGGATCAGCGGGGTCGGTTCGTTGCCGACGTTTTCCCAGTGGCCTTCGATAGCGGCGATTTTCACCGGCTGGTGCTTGAGGGTGTTGAGGCCGTGGAAGTCACCGATCACCGCCTGGATCGGCGCAACGATCAGGGCCATCCACATGGCCATCGAGAGCATCTTGCGGATCGCCGGGTTGTCGCGCCCGCGCAGCAGGTGCCAGGCCGCCGAGGCGCCGACGAAGAAGGCGGTGGCGACGAAGGCCGCCGTGGCCATGTGCATCAGGCGATAGGGGAAGGACGGGTTGAAGATCACCGCCAGCCAGTCCGTCGGGATCACCCGGCCGTCGATGATCTCGAAGCCCTGGGGCGTCTGCATCCAGCTGTTGGAGGCGAGGATCCAGAAGGTCGAGACCAGCGTGCCGAGGGCCACCATCACCGTGGAGAAGAAGTGCAGGCCGCGGCCCACGCGGTTCCAGCCGAAGAGCATGACGCCGAGGAAGCCGGCTTCGAGGAAGAACGCGGTGAGCACCTCGTAGGTCAGCAAGGGGCCGGTCACCGCGCCGGCGAAATCGGAGAAGCGGCTCCAGTTGGTGCCGAACTGGTAGGCCATGACCAGCCCGGAGACCACCCCCATGCCGAAGTTCACGGCAAAGATCTTCGACCAGAAATGGTAGAGGTCGCGGTAGACCGCTTCGTTGGTTTTCAGCCACAGGCCTTCGAGCACCGCAAGATAGCTGGCGAGGCCGATGGTGATGGCAGGGAAAATGATGTGAAAGGAAATGGTGAACGCAAACTGCATTCGGGCGAGATCGAGTGCCTCTGATCCGAACATGGTGCTTCCTCTGTCAGGTAAACCGGCGTCAGGGTCCGTTGCCTTGACGCCAACTTGCCCCCTTGGTGGTGGAGTGCGACCCGTTGGAATTGTTCTGTTTGATTTCCCACCGCAGGGATTGGCGGCCTGATGGCCTGGCGCCGATGATCAATCGTTGCAAATACAAGTATTGATACAGATCAACGTCAGGGAGAAAGGATAGTCCCGAAAGTCCCACGCGGTTCTGTGGTTGTTTGCCGCGTGACCGGTTGCCCCACCCCCTTTACGAAAGCGGCAATCGGTGCGCTGACCGCACGGGTTTTCATGTTTCCTGCAACCTTTTGTTACAGCCTGGTGTTACGCTGCACCACCCCTCCCCAGAATGAAGACCCCGCCCTCGATGTCTGCCCAGGCTCCGTTGTTGTTGCGTCATCACCGTCCTTTCCTGTCCTTCTGGCTGGCCCGGGTGTTTACCGCCAGCGGCTTCCAGATGCTCACCGTGGCCATCGGCTGGCACCTCTATCAACTGACCGGCAACGTGCTCGACCTCGGCCTGGTCGGCCTGGTGGAGTTCGCCCCGCGGGTGCTGTTCATGCTGCACACCGGGCATGTCGCCGACCGCTATGACCGGCGCCGCGTGGCCGCGCTGTGCCAAAGCCTGCAGGCGTTGATCGCCCTGTCCCTGGCGGTGGCCAGCAGCACGGATGCGGTGACCCGTGAGCTGATCTTCATCCTCGCCTTCCTCCTTGGTGCGGCGCGCTCCTTCGAGATGCCGGCGACCCAGGCGCTGCTGCCCAACGTGGTGCCTTCGCAGCTGTTCCCCCGGGCAGTAGCGGCCTCGGCCTCGGCAATGCAGTCGGCGACCATCGTCGCGCCGGCACTGGGCGGGTTTCTCTATGCCTTCGGCAGTGTCTGGGTATACGGCCCGACCGTGTGCCTGTACGTGATCGCCTGCTGCCTGACCCTGAGCCTGACGTCGCGGCAGACCCCGCTGGCCCAGGGCCGCGCCAGCCTCGAGTCGTTGATGGCGGGGATCCGCTTTATCCGCAGCCGCCCGGACATCCTCGGGGCGATCTCCCTCGACCTGTTCGCCGTGCTGCTGGGCGGTGCCACCGCGCTGCTGCCGGTGTTCGCCAAGGACATCCTGCTCACCGGCGCCTGGGGCCTGGGCCTGCTGCGCTCGGCGCCGGCGGTGGGGGCGTTGCTGATGTCGCTGTGGCTGGCGCGCTTCCCGGTGGAGCGCAAGGTCGGGCGGGTGATGTTCACCGCGGTGGGGATATTCGGCGTGGCGACCATCGCCTTCGGCCTGTCCACCTCGTTCTGGTTCTCCCTGGCGGTACTGGCGGTGCTGGGCGCGGCGGACATGATCAGCATGGTGATCCGCGGCGCCTTTGTGCAACTGGAGACGCCGGACGAGATGCGCGGGCGGGTCAGTGCGGTGAACGGCTTGTTCATCGGGGCTTCGAACCAGTTGGGCGAATTCGAGTCCGGGGTGACGGCGCACTGGTTCGGCACGGTGCCAGCAGTGGTACTGGGCGGAGTCGGCACGCTGGTGGTGACCGGGGTGTGGATCAAGCTGTTCCCGACGCTGGCGGGGCGGGATCATATGCATAGCCGGCGGTCGGACAGCTGACTTAAGGACCCTGCAAAACCCTGTGGGAGCTGGCTTGCCAGCGATAGGGCCCGACCTGACAACATCATTGCCCTTGCCGGCCTCATCGCTGGCAAGCCAGCTCCCACAGGGGCCAAGGTGTTCTCTTCTGCCCTGCCCGTTGGACGCATTACCCTCTGCCAGCCATGCTGGTATGATGCGCGGCTTTTTTCCGGCCCGGTCGAAACAGCGCCAAGCGGTACGCTTTGTGCTTTCCTGACCGGACCGACAATTTTCGGCGCGGGCGCGCCACGGGGAGCAGGACATGCTGGAAAGGCTGTTTCAACTGAAAGCACACGACACCAATGTGCGGACCGAGATCCTGGCGGGCGTGACCACGTTCCTGGCCATGGCCTACATTCTCTTCGTCAACCCGAGCATCCTCGGCGAGACCGGCATGGACAAGGGCGCGCTGTTCGTCGCCACCTGCCTGGCGGCGGCCATCGGCTCCGTGACCATGGGCATCATCGCCAACTACCCGATCGCCCTGGCGCCGGGCATGGGCCTGAACGCCTTCTTCACCTACACCGTGGTCCTGCACATGGGCCACACCTGGCAAGTGGCGCTGGGGGCGGTATTCATTTCGGCGGTGCTGTTCTTCCTGTTGTCGATCTTCCGCATCCGCGAGTGGATCGTGAACAGCATCCCGCTGCCGCTGCGCTCGGCCATCGCTGCCGGTATCGGCCTGTTCCTGGCGCTGATCGCCCTGCATAACGCAGGCATCGTCGTCGATAACCCGGCGACCCTGGTGGGCCTGGGCGACCTCAAGCAACCCGCTCCGATCCTCGCCACCCTGGGCTTCTTCCTGATCGTCGCGCTGGAGGCCATGAAAGTTCGTGGCGCCGTGCTGATCGGCATCCTCGCCGTGACCATCGCCTCCATCGCCCTCGGCGTCACGCCGTTCGGCGGCCTGGTGTCGATGCCGCCATCGCTGGCTCCGACCTTCCTGCAACTGGACATCAAGGGTGCCCTGGACGTCGGCCTGGTCAGCGTGATCTTCGCCTTCCTGTTCGTCGACCTGTTCGACAACTCCGGCACCCTGATCGGCGTCGCCAAGCGCGCCGGCCTGATGCGCAAGGACGGCCACATGCCGAAGATGGGCCGCGCCCTGATCGCCGACAGCACCGCAGCCATGGCCGGTTCGCTGCTGGGTACCTCGACCACCACCAGCTACATCGAATCGGCAGCGGGCGTCAGCGCCGGCGGCCGCACCGGCCTGACCGCCATCGTGGTTGCGATCCTGTTCCTCCTGGCGCTGTTCTTCGCGCCGCTGGCCGGTAGCGTGCCGGCCTTCGCCACGGCGCCAGCGCTGCTGTTCGTCGCCGTGCTGATGGCTTCGGGCCTGGCTGAAATCAACTGGGAAGACATCACCGAGGCCGCACCGGTGATGATCACCGCCCTGGCCATGCCGCTGACCTATTCGATCGCCAACGGCATCGCCTTCGGCTTCATCTCCTGGACCGCGATCAAGCTGCTCTCCGGCCGTCGCCAGGACCTGAACCCGGCGCTGGTGATCCTCTCCATCCTGTTCGTCATCAAGCTGGGCTGGTTCAACGCATGAGTGCTGTCTTCGACCCTTCCACCTACGACCAGCAACTCGCGGCCAAGGTCGAGCGCCTGCGCGAGCTGCTGGCGCCGTTCGACGCGCCGGAGCCGGCGGTATTCGACTCGCCGCGCGAGCACTACCGCCTGCGCGCCGAGTTCCGCCTGTGGCGCCAGGACGGCCAGCGCCACTACGCGATGTTCGCTCCGGGGGAAAAGAACTCGCCGATCCTGATCGACGATTTCCCCATCGCCAGCCAGCGCATCAATGAGCTGATGCCGCGCATGAAAAGCGCCTGGCAGGCCAGCGAGGCGCTGAGCAACAAGCTGTTCCAGGTGGAGTTCCTGACCACCCTGGCCGGCGATGCGATGGTCACCCTGTGCTACCACCGTCCGCTGGACGAGCAGTGGGAAGCCGAGGCGCGGCTGCTGTCTGCCGAGCTGGGCGCAAGCATCATCGGCCGCTCCAAGGGCAAGCGCCTGGTGATCGGCCGGGATTACGCGGTGGAAGAGCTGCAGGTGGCGGGACGGACCTTCCGTTATCGCCAGCCGGAAGGCGCCTTCACCCAGCCCAACGGCCAGGTCAACCAGAAGATGCTCGGCTGGGCCTATGACGCCCTGGGCCAGCGCGAGGACGACCTGCTGGAGCTGTATTGCGGCAACGGCAACTTCACCCTGCCCCTGGCCACCCGGGTGCGCAAGGTGCTGGCGACCGAGATCAGCAAGACTTCGGTGAATGCGGCCCTGCACAACCTCGATGACAATGCCGTGGATAACGTGCGGCTGGTGCGGCTGTCGGCGGAAGAGCTGACCGAAGCGCTGAATGAAGTGCGGCCGTTCCGCCGGCTGGAAGAGATCGACCTGAAGAGCTACGGGTTCGGCAGCGTGTTCGTCGATCCGCCACGTGCGGGGATGGACCCGGATACCTGCGAGCTGACCCGGCGCTTCGACAATATCCTGTACATCTCCTGCAACCCGGAGACGCTGGCGGCGAACATTGCCCAATTGCATGACACCCACCGGGTGGAGCGCTGTGCGTTGTTTGACCAGTTCCCGTATACCCACCATATGGAGAGTGGGGTTCTGCTGGTTCGGCGCTAGCCTCTCGGGCCTCATCGCTGGCAAGCCAGCTCCCACAGGGTTCTGCAGCGCCGCGGACACTGTGGGAGCTGGCTTGCCAGCGATGAGGCCCGAAAGATCAACACATCAGCAAAGGCACCACCTGATCGGCATCGGTCAACGCCCCATGATGCCCCTGCCAGCGACTCGCTGCCGGCTCCACCACACTGCGAATGATCCCCCCGCCGCCATTCGGCACCACGATCAGGTCCCCGACCCGCCCTTCCGCCTGGCTCAGCATCACATCGCCGAACAACCCGCCAGCGATCGCCTCGGCCTTGCTCAGCACGGTATACGAATCCCCCAGCCGATCCCGCCAGCGTTCCAGCACCCGGTCATGCCGCGCAGCATCGATATACACATGCCGCGCCCGGATATCCCCGGCCACGGCCAGCACACTCTCCTGCAACCCCGGCTCACGGTCGAAATCCACGACCTCGGCGCTGTCCAGACCAAGCATGCCGTGGTCGGCAGTGACCAGCAGCCGCGCGCCTTGCGGCAGTTGCTGGAAGATCGCCTCGGCCAGCTTGTCCGCAACCCGCAACTGCGCCAGCCAGGCTTCGGAGCCGGGGCCGAACAGATGCCCGGCGAAGTCCAGGTCGGCAAAATAAGCGAAGCAGTAGGCAGGCGCATTGACGCTCAGCGCCTCGCGCACCAGCTCCGGATAGGCGTAGTAGGACGGCGCACCGAGAATCTGCGAGCCGCGATAGATCGCCCGGGTGTACGCCGAGTCGGCATAGCGTGCCGGCATCACCGTGCTGATTCGCAGGCCCTGCTCGCTGGCCTGCTCCCAGGCGGTCTGCGGCACGATGAAGCGTTCCGGCGGCGGCGCAGAGGTAAACGCCTTGTCCACCAGGAACGGCGCACAGCTCCAGGTCAGCGGCGAGAATTCGCTATCGGCATCCAGGGCGAAACTGCACCCGACGATCCCGTGCGCCCCACTGCCCAGCCCCGAGGACAGGGCCGCCAGGCTCGCTGCGGTCGTAGCGGGAAAGCCGACGCGAAACACGCCTTCCGGGCGCAGCAACGCCGCCAGGAACGGCGCCTGCCCGGCGTGCTCCAGCAGCAATTCATGCCCCAGGCCATCGATCAGCAACAGGCAGGTGGCCGACGAAGGCGCCAGGTCGAAGGCATTGCGCAAGCCCACCGCGCCCAGCGCGGCGAGAATCGACTGGCTCAGGTTGGCCAGTCCAGGCCAGGTGTGCTGCTGGGTAACGTCCATTTTCACCGCCATGTGCGGCCCTCCTCCGTGTTCGAAGCACAAGGTGTAGCACGACCCTGTTCGATCAGCGAACACTAAAAGTCGCCGGCAGTTGATTACTTTTAACCAAACGGTACATTTTGTCGTAACTCCTTTTCCAATCGCCAAGAACAACAACGGAGTCTTACCGATGAATCTGGCCAAACCGCCCGGCGTTCTCGCCGGCCTGATCGGCGCGGGCATCCAGGCCTCGCGCACCCCGGCGCTGCACGAACACGAAGGCGCCGCCCAGGGCCTGAACTACCTGTACCGGCTGATCGACCTCGACCAGCTCAAGCTCGACAGCACCGCCCTCGAAGAACTGCTGACCGCCGCCCAGTACATGGGCTTCACCGGCCTGAACATCACCTTCCCGTGCAAGCAGGCGATCCTGCCGTTGCTCGACGACCTGTCGCCGGAAGCCCGGGGCATCGGCGCGGTGAATACCGTGGTGCTCAAGGATGGCCGGCGTGTCGGCCACAACACCGATTGCCTGGGCTTTGCCGAAGGCTTCCGCCGCGGCCTGACCGACGCCTCGCGCCAGCGCGTGGTGCAGATGGGTGCCGGTGGTGCAGGTGCCGCCGTGGCCCATGCCCTGCTCAGCGAAGGTGTGGAACAGCTGACCATTTTCGATGTGGAAAGCGAACGGGCCCAGGCCCTTGTGGATAACCTCAACCAGCACTTCGACGGGACCCGCGCCAAGGTCGGCCATGACCTCGACAGCGCCATGCAAGCCGCCTGCGGCCTGGTCAACACCACGCCCATGGGCATGGCCAAGCTGCCGGGCATGCCGGTGCCGAAGGCGCTGCTGCGCGCAGAATTGTGGGTGGCGGAGATCGTCTATTTCCCGCTGGAAACCGAACTGCTCAAGGAAGCCCGCGCCCTGGGCTGCCGCACCCTGAACGGCGCGACCATGGCGGTGTACCAGGCGGTCAAGGCGTTCGAGCTGTTCAGCGGCATCAGCCCGGATCCATCGCGGATGACCGAACACTTCCACAGCCTGGGCAACTGACGCAAAGCGCACCGCGGGGCAAGCCCGCGGTGTGGATCAAGCCTGCAGGTAACGCAGGACCGACTCGCAGATCATTTCCTTGTGCCGGGCCTTGACGGCCTGGTCTTCGAAATCGATCTGGAATATTTCGCCGAAGGTGTGGCGGTTGGACACCCGGTAGAAACAGAACGAGCTGATCAGCAAATGCACGTCCAGTGCATCCAGCCCCTTGCGGAACAGACCTTCGTCGGCGCCCCGGCGGAGGATCTCGTCCAGCGCCCGCAATACCGTGTTGTTCATCGAACGGATCGCCGTGGACTGCTTGACGAATTCGCCGTGGTGCATGTTCTCGTTGCACACGATGCGCACGAAATCGACGTTGCGGTCATGGTGGTCGAAGGTGAACTCGATCAGCCGGCGGATGCCGGTGCGCGGTTCCAGCTCGTCCAGGTGCAGGTTGCTTTCAGTGCTGCGGATATCGCCGTAGAGCTTCTCCAGCACCTCGACGTACAACTGCTCCTTGCTGTTGAAGTAGTAGTAGATCATCCGCTTGGAGGTCTGGGTGCGCTCGGCGATGGCGTCGACCCGCGCACCGGCCAGGCCTTGATGGACGAACTCGGTGATCGCCGCCTGGAGAATGTTCTCGCGGGTCTTTTCCGGATTGTTCTTGCGACCTTTGCGCGGCGTGGTGGCCGTCGCCTCGGCGAGTGCGGGGGTAGTCGTCATACGGGACTCGGTGGCCTTCGATTAACGGCGCAATTATGGGCCCCGGTTGCACCAGAAGAAAGCCTTGGGGCTTGTAGGGGGATAGACCTTGAGTTGTGAGGTGTTGCTGAGGGCCCTATCGCTGGCAAGCCAGCTCCCACAGAGTCCGCGGTGATCACCAGATCCCTGGCAAGCGCTGACTGCCACAGGGTTAGCGGTGCACGCTATCCCTGTGGGAGCTGGCTTGCCAGCGATGAGGCCCTCAAGCCTTACAACTTGGCGTGTCTCAGGCCACCACTGCGCGCCTTGGCCATCGCCGCCAGGCGCACCGCCACGTTCGCCGCCCCGTACCCGGCATAGCCATTGCGCCGCTGGATCACCTCGAAGAAGAAGCGATCCTCGAACGGCTCGGTGTACACATGGAACAGCTCGCCACCATTGGCATCGCGGTCATACAGCACGTTGTAGTACGCCAGTTCGCTGAGGAACTCGTCGTCGAAATCGAAGCGCGCCGCCAGGTCGTCGTAGTAGTTCAGCGGGATGTCCAGCAGGGCCACGCCCGCCTCCTTGGCCTTCTTCACCGCGGTGAAGATGTCCTCGCAATCGAAGGCGATGTGATGCACGCCCGAGCCACGGTAGTGCGACAGGGCATGGGAGATCGCCGTATTGCGGTTCTCCGAGATGTTCAGCGGCAGGCGGATGCTGCTGCACTGGCTGCGCAGCGCGCGGCTTTTCACCAGGCCGTAAGGGTCCGGCAGCACCACTTCGTCGTCGGCCTTGAAGTCCAGCAGGCTCTTGTAGAACAGCACCCAGGTGTCCAGGCCATCGGCCGGCAGGGCCATGGCCATGTGGTCGATGCGGGTCAGGCCGAGGCTGTTCGCGGCCTCGGCGCCCTTGAGACTGAAGTCGGTGTCGTAGATGGTCTGGCCATCGGCGCCCTGGTCCACCAGGTAGATCAGGCTGCCATCCGGCGCACGGACTGCCGCCAGCTCGCGTTCGTTCGGACCGACCAGGCCGCGATAGGGCTGGCCGTGATAACCCACGGCACGGGCCAGGGCCTTGGCGCTGTCCTTGACCCGCACAGCAGTGGCGCACAGCGACGGGCCGTGGCTTTCGAAGAAGTTGTGGGCGAAGGAGTACGGCTCGGCGTTGAGGATCAGGTTGATATCGCCCTGGCGCAGCAGGCTGACATTCTTCGAGCGATGCTGGCCGACCTTGGCGAAGCCAAGGCCTTGCAGCCAGCCACCGAGCTTGGCACCGGAGGCATCGTCCACGGCGAATTCGAGGAATTCGACGCCGTCATAGGTATCCGCCGCCGGCGGCGCGAACAGCAGGTCCGGTTCCGCGGCAACGGCCGGCGCGGTCTGCAGCAGGCGCTCGCGGGTCTTCTCCTCGAGGTACAGCAGCGAACGCAGGCCGTCGGCGGCATTGGCCCGAGGCGGCGCGGCGCGGAAGCCATCGTTGAAGATTTCCAGGGACAGCGGGCCGCGATAACCGGCCTTTAGGATCGGCGCGAGGAACGCCGGCAGGTCGAACTCGCCCTGGCCCGGGAAGCAGCGGAAATGCCGGCTCCACTCCAGCACGTCCATGGCCAGGATCGGCGCGTCGGCCATCTGCACGAAGAAGATCTTGTCGCCCGGTACCTCGGCGATCCCGCTCGGATCGCCTTTGATCGAGTAGGTGTGGAAGCTGTCGAGGATCATCCCCAGCGCCGGGTGGTTCGCCTCGCGAACGATGTCCCAGACCTGCTGCCACTGGTTGACGTGGCGGCCCCAGGCCAGCGCTTCATAGCCAATACGCAGGTTGCGCGCGCCGGCACGCTCGGCCAGCAGGCCCAGGTCATCGACGAGAATCTGCTTGTCGCCCAGGGCATCGGCGGCAACGTTGCTGCACACCAGCACCAAATCGGTGCCCAGTTCCTGCATCAGGTCGAACTTGCGCTCGGCGCGGTCGAGGTTGCGCGACAGACGGTCGCGACGGCAGCCTTCGAAGTCGCGGAACGGCTGGAACAGGGTGATATCCAGGCCCAGGTCGGCGCAGCGCTGGCGGATTTCACGGGGGCTGCCGTCGTAGTAGAGCAGGTCGTTTTCAAAGATCTCGACACCGTCGAAACCCGCGGCGGCTATGGCTTCGAGCTTTTCCGGCAGGGTGCCGCTCAGGGACACGGTGGCAATCGAACGCTGCATCTTCAGTCTCCTACGGGCAGGCAGTGCCCAAACTTGTGAGAATTATTGGCCGGGGCGAAAATCCGCTCAAGAAAAAGGTACGAACTGGTTAGTTTTGTGTGCGATTATCGCCCGAAATGCGTTGAGACGAATTGACCCTTTTTTGAGCAGTGGCGCACCATTTCCAACCATGAAGCAGGCTACTCGGCCAGACCGTTACGCCGATCCTGCCAAATAACCTGTAATGCCCGCTTTTCTTGCGTCACAAAGGCTTGACCCATAAACATAAAAATACGGGTAACCCACGATGATCCACAGCTCCAGCACTCCCGCTGCCCAGCCGCTGAGCAGCAACCCGCACGCAGGTATCGGCGACAAGATCCGCGGCGCCATGGCCGTCGGCAAGACCCGTTGGGTCATGTTAGCCCTGGTCTTCTTCGCTACCACCCTCAACTACATCGACCGCGCCGCCCTCGGCGTCATGCAGCCCATCCTCGCCAAGGAGATGAGCTGGACGGCGATGGACTACGCCAACATCAACTTCTGGTTCCAGGTCGGCTACGCGATCGGCTTCGTCCTGCAAGGCCGGCTGATCGACAAGGTCGGCGTCAAGCGCGTGTTCTTCTGCGCGGTACTGCTCTGGAGCCTGGCGACAGGTGCCCACGGCCTGGCCACCTCCGCGGTCGGTTTCATGGTCTGCCGCTTTATCCTCGGCCTGACCGAAGCCGCCAACTACCCGGCCTGCGTCAAGACCACCCGCCTGTGGTTCCCGGCCGGTGAGCGCGCCGTGGCCACCGGTATCTTCAACGCCGGCACCAACGTCGGTGCGATGTTCACCCCGATGCTGCTGCCGCTGATCCTCACCGTGTGGGGCTGGCAGGCCGCGTTCATGGCCATGGGCGCACTGGGCCTGGTCTGGGTGATCTTCTGGGGCCTGAAGTACTTCAACCCTGAAGACCATCCCAGCGTAACCGCCGCCGAACGTGCCTACGTGATGGGCGAAGCCGAACCCGAGCAGAAAGGCGTGCCGTTCTCGCGGATCCTGCGCATGCGTGGCACCTGGGCCTTCGCCCTGGCCTACTCGATCACCGCGCCGGTGTTCTGGTTCTACCTGTACTGGCTGCCGCCGTTCCTGAACCAGCAATACAGCCTGGGCATCAGCGTCACCCAGATGGGTATCCCGCTGATCGTGATCTACCTCAGCGCCGACTTCGGCAGCGTCGGTGGCGGCATCCTCTCGTCGTTCCTGATCGGCCGCGGTGTCAATCCGGTCAAGGCGCGCCTGATGTCGATGGCCCTGTTCGCCGCCACCATCATCGGCGTGATCTTCGCCGCCGGCGCCAGTAGCCTGTGGGTCGCGGTACTGGCGATCTCCCTGGCCATCGCCGCGCACCAGGCCTGGACCGCCAACATCTGGAGCCTGGTGATGGACTACACGCCCAAGCACATGATGAGCACCGTGTTCGGCTTCGGCGGCATGTGCGCAGCCATCGGCGGCATGTTCATGACCCAGATCGTCGGCTACGTGCTGACCACCACCAACAACAACTACACCGTGCTGTTCACCATGATCCCGGCGATGTACTTCATCGCCCTGACCTGGATGTACTTCATGGCGCCGCGCAAAGTGCCTAAAGTCGAAGACTGATCCGCACCTGCGTCACCCCGAACGGGGCCTGTCCTTCACCGGACAGGCCCCGTTTGCGTTTCAGCGCCGCCGTTGCAGCCAGGCCGCCGCCAGCCCGCTGAGGCAGACGATGGCGATGCCGATCACGCCCCACTGGTCCGGGCTCTGGCCGAACAGCACGATGCCCATCAACCCGGCGAAGACGATCTGGCAATAGCTGAACGGCGCCAGCATCGCCGGTGGCGCATTGCGGAAGGCCTGGGTCAGGAACAGGTGCGCGAGCATGCCGAAGGTGCCCAGGGCCAGGGTCATCAGGCCGTGGGTGAGGGTCGGGACGGTCCAGAAGAACGGCACCAGCGCGCTCATCACCAGGGTGTTGAACAGCCCGGTGAAGAAGTTGGTGGCGGTCGGGCTGTCCACCTGGCTCAGCTTGCGGGTGAGGATCTGGTAGAAGCAGAAACAGGTCGCCGAGCCGAACGGCAGCAGCACCGCCGGGGTGAACAGCGCGCCGCCCGGATGAACGATGATCAGCACCCCGACGAAGCTCGCCAGCACCGCGATCCATTGCCCCTTGCTCACCGACTCCTTCAGCAGCGGTACAGACAGCGCCGTCACCATCAGCGGGGCGAGGAAGTTCACCGCCGTCGCCTCGGCCAGCGGCAGGTACTGCAACGCCTTGGTGAACAGCAGGCTGCAGCCGAGCAGGCACAGCGCCCGTGCCGCCTGCAGCCGTGGCCGGCGGGTGTACAACCCGCGCAGCCCGGCCTGGGGCAGGAAGATGCCGAGCATCAGCAGGGTGTGAACCAGATAGCGCGCCCAGACCACCCAGACGATCGGATAGAACCCCGACAGGTACTTCGACATGGCGTCGTGGCTGGAAAACAGGAAGGTCGCGAGAACGACCAGGAGGATGCCTTTGAACGGTTGACTGACAGAGGGCATGGGCGCGGCTCGGGCGTTAGAGGTGGCTCAGTACGGAATGGGTCTTGTCCAGCGCCCACTGCGCCCGCTGCAGTGCGGACACGCCCTGCTCCAGCAGTTGCCGGGTGGGGATTTCCAGACTCAGGGGCATGTCGGGGGCAACGCTGGCGAGCAGCCCGCGCAGGTCGCAATCGCCGTCACCGGGGAAACGCCGCTCGTTGCGCGCCTGACGCAGGATCTCGGCCATGTCGTCCGGCCGTGGCCCGGCGACGTCGCAAAGTTGCAGGTAGCGCATGCGCGAGGCCGGGATCTGGCGCAGGTCTTCCAGGCGCGAGGCAGAGCGGTCGAAGTGGAAGGCATCAACCAGCACGCAGGCGTTTTCGCGGTCGGCGGCGCTGACGATGTCCCAGGCCTGGGTGAGGTTCTTCGCGTCGGTCCAGGGCATGAATTCCAGGTGCGGGTAGATGCCGTATTTCGCGGCCAGGTCGCAGAGGGCGGCGAGGTTGTCGGTCATGCGCGCCTGGTCCGGGTCGTTGCCGGCGACCAGCAGTTCGCTGGCACCGAACTCGGCACCGACCGCCAGTAGCGCATCGAAATCAGCGACCCGGGTGTCCGGCTTGAGCCGCAGGATCTCGATATCCAGCACCTTGATCCCGGTATCGCGCAGGCGCTCGGCGGTCTGTCGGCGCAGGTCGGCGTCGCGGACCAGGGGGAAGTGGTGTTCTTCGGGAGTGGCGGGTTCCAGGCGCAGGCCGACATGACTGTAGCCGGCACGGGCAGCGACCTCGACCATGTCCGGCGGGGACAGCTCGAGCACGGTCAGGGCGGCCAGGGATAAGATTCGTTGGCTCATGTTCGCGGGGGTCTCTTGGGGTTGTTGTTCTGACTGCAATTATTTAGAACTTGGTTCCAGTTTCATTGCAAGCAGAAAAACAGGGAGACCCTGGGATCAATGGGTTTCTGAAAATGATGTGCTGGTTTTGCGGGCCCTATCGCTGGCAAGCCAGCTCCCACAGTGTCCGCGGTGATCACCAAATCCTTGGCTGATTCTGAATGCCATAGGTTCAGCGGTGCACGCGATCCCTGTGGGAGCTGGCTTGCCAGCGATGAGGCCCGAGAGATCAAAGCAAAATTAGCTGAACAACTCGGAAGCCGGACTCGCCGCCGCCAGCTCCTGCACAGTCTCCAGCAGCACCGGCGCCAGCTCATGCATCCGCGCCTCACTCATCCGCGCCGTCGGCCCGGCAATGCTCACCACCCCGACCGCCCGGCCATCCTTCGGATCCGCGACAACCGCCGCCAGCGCGGACATCCCCACCGCCGAACTCTCCACCACCCAGGCATACCCGCGCTCCCGGGCCAGGCGCAGGCGCTCCAGCAGCTCGGCATTGGACTTCGGCGCATTCGGCCCGAAGTCTTCGGCCGGCCCCACGCCCTGGCGCTCCACCAGCAGCAACGCCTGGGCATCGCTCAGGCTGGCCAGCCACGCATGCCCCGAAGCGCTGTAGAACAACGGCGCATCCCGGCCCATGTCCGGGTCGTACTTGAGCCCGGAACGCGCGCCCTGGGACTTGGCGATCCAGGTCTGCCGCTCGCCCTCGATCACCCCGAGGCGCACCAGCTCGCCGCTCTTGCGCGCCAGCTCGTCGAGGATCGGCTGGACGATATCCGCGCCACTGTTGGCCAGGTATCGAAAGCCCATGGCCACCAGCCGGGTGCTCAGCAAGTAGCGGCTGTTCTCAGGGTTCTGCCGCACGTAGCCCAGGCGGATCAGCTCGGCGAGCATGCGGTGGGTCGCGCTTTTCGGGATGTCCAGTTGCTCGGCCAGGGTCTGCATCGGCAGCCCGCGAGGCTCGCGGGTAAGGCTTTCGATAAGGCTGAGTGCGCGTTCGATCTGACTGCCGGCCATGGTCATGGTCCTTGAAAATATGGGCGAATTCTAAAGAGCGCCGGACAAAGCGCAAACCACTGTTCGATCTTCGCCCAACTTTGCCAACGGCTCCTTGGCAGCGTCGGCGCGATTAGCGATTATGGAATCAAGTTCCAGAAAATAACATCCCGAGGATTGTCCATGACCGCTCTGCCCGCCCAATCCCGCACCGTCGAGTGCGATGTCCTGGTGATAGGTTCCGGCGCCGCCGGCCTCAGCGCGGCGGTCACGGCCGCGTGGCACGGGCAGAAGGTCATAGTGGTCGAGAAGGATCCGGTGTTCGGCGGTGCCACCGCCTGGTCCGGCGGCTGGGCCTGGGTGCCGTGCAATCCGCTGGCGCAGCGGGCCGGCATCATCGAGGAGCGTTCGGCACCGCGCACCTACCTGGAACATGAACTGGGCGAGCGCTTCAACGCGCCGCTGATCGACGCCTTCCTCGAAGCCGCGCCGAACATGGTCGGCTTCTTCGAAAAACATACCCGCCTGCAATTCGCCGACGGCAATGGCATCGCCGATATCCATGGCGATACCCCCGGCGCCGGTACCGGTGGCCGCTCGGTGATCGCCGCGCCCTACGACGCCCGCGAGACCGGCAAGCTGCTCAAGCGCCTGCGCCGGACCCTGCGCGAAACCGCGTTCTGGGGCATGCCGATCATGGCCGGCAAGGACCTCACCGCCTTCCTCACCCTGACCCGCTCGTGGCGCTCGCTGCTGCATGTGGGCAAGCGCATCACCCGCCACCTGGTCGGCCTGGCGACCCACGGCCGCGCGCTGCACCTGGTCAATGGCGTGGCCCTGGTGGCGCGGCTGGCGAAGTCGGCGGAAGACCTCGGCGTGCTGCTCTGGGAGTCGGCGCCGGCCCGTCGCCTGCTGCGGGATGATGGCAAGGTGGTTGGCGCCGTGGTGCAGACGGCCAAGGGCGACGTGACCATCAAGGCCCGCGCCGTGGTGCTGGCCGCTGGCGGCTTCCCCAACGATATCGAGCGACGCAAGGCGATGTTCCCGCGCACGCCCACCGGCCACGAGCACCTCGCCCTGCCGCCGCTCTCGGCCAATGGCGACGGCCTGCGGCTCGGTGAAAGCGCCGGCGGCAAGGTCGCCGACGACCTGCACAGCCCGGTGGCCTGGGCGCCGGTGTCGAAGGTGCCGTACAGCGACGGCAGCAGCGGTCATTTCCCGCACATCATCGAGCGCGGCAAGCCGGGGATCATCGGCGTGCTGAGCAACGGCCAGCGCTTCGTCAACGAAGCCGGTGGCTACTACGACTACGTCAGCGCCATGGTCGCGGCAGCGCCGGGGGAGAAGGTCGAGTCGTGGCTGATCTGCGACCACACTTTCCAGCGCCGCTATGGCCTCGGCATCGCCCGCCCCTTCCCCCTGCCGACCACCGCGCTGGTGCGCAACGGCTACCTCAAGCGCGCCGACAGCCTGCATGATCTGGCCAATCAATGCGGCATCGAAGCCCGTGGGCTGATCGATACGGTCACCGAATACAACCACCATGCCCGCCTTGGTGAAGACCCGCAGTTTGGTCGCGGCAGCACGCTCTACAACCGCAAGCAGGGCGATGCGCTGCACGGCCCGAACCCTTGCGTGGCGCCCATCGAGCAGGGGCCGTTCTATGCCGTGAAGGTCGAACCGGGCTGCTTCGGCACCTTCGCCGGCCTGCGTACCAACGAACATGCCCAGGTGCTCGACGGCGATCAGCAACCGATCGCCGGCCTGTATGCGGCAGGCTGCGACATGGCCAGCATCATGGGCGGCCACTACCCGGCGGGCGGGATCAACCTTGGGCCAGCGCTGACCTTCGGCTACATCGCCGCCCGCCATATCGCCGGGGCGACCGCCTACGAGTGATCAGTTGAAGCGTTGCCCGGAAATCGCCGGGTGATAGATCGGCTGGACCTTGTTCCCCGCAGGGTCCAGCAGGTGGAAGCTCCAGGTCCCGTCGCCATGGGCGAACGGCTTGTCCAGCAGGGTCACCCCGCACTCCTTCAGATAGGCATGCCAGGCGCGCAACTCGTCGAGGCTGTCGACCACGAACCCATAGTGATCCACCGCCTGCACGCCGCTGCTCGGGGCAAAGGAGCGACCGAGGGACAGGTTGTCGTTGCCGCAGGTCAGGTAGACCAGGTCCTCGTTGGCGCGGTGCAGCACTTCCATGCCCAGCACATCCACGTAGAAGCGCTCGCAGGCTTCGAGATTGGGCACCAGGATCGCGAGATGGCGCAGGCCATTGAGACGGCTTGGACGGACAGGCATGGTTTCGGCTCCGTTTTTGTATACAATTTTTCGCAAATATAAGACAAAAAGGAGTTCGACGTGTACAGCCTTCTACTCAAGACCCAATTGCAGCCCGGCAGCCTGGCGCGTTTCATGGAGGCGATGCGGGTCAATGCGGCCAGTTCGGTGAGGGATGAACCGGGGTGCCTGGTGTTCGATGTGATCCGTGATTTCAGTGAGCCGGATCTGGTGTGGTTGTACGAGGTGTACGAGAGCGAGGCGGCGTTCGAGGCGCATATGCTGACGGCGCATTTCCTCGCCAGCCGGCCGATGGTGGAGCCGTTGATCGTTCGGCAGGATGTGGTGGAGGGGGAGGTGCTGGCCTTCAATGGCAAGCGGGCAGGCTGATTTGTAGTGGATGTGAGGGCCTCATCGCTGGCAAGCCAGCTCCCACAGGGATCGCGTGCACCGCAAAACCTGTGGGAGCTGGCTTGCCAGCGATGAGGGCCTGGAGAGCAACAGAGCTGCCCAGGCCATGCATCAGAAGTCGAAGAACACCGTCTCCCCTTCCCCCTGGATGCGGATATCGAAGCGATACGCCGTCTTCCCATCCACTTCGCAACGCTTGGCCACCAGGGTCTCGCGGCGCTGTGGCTGCTCGATCAGGTTGAGCACCGGGTCCTTGGCATTGGCCTCGGCCTCGTCATCGAAGTAGATGCGGGTCTGCAGGTGGATGTTGATGCCCCGGGCAAACAGGCTGATGTTGATGTGCGGCGCCATCGGCACGCCCGCGGCGTTCTTCACCACGCCCGGCTTGATGGTCTGCATGGTCCACTCACCGGCATCGAAGGTGGTGGCGGTACGGCCGAAACCGTTGAAGGCGTTTTCCAGGTTGTAATCGGTCTGGTAGGCACCGTTGTGGTCGGCCTGCCAGAACTCGACGAAGGAGTCGCGCACCAGGTGGCCGTTGCCATCATAGACGTTGCCGATCACCAGGATGTGCTCGCCCGGCGCGCCGTCCTTGGCCATCTGGCTCCAGATTTCCTGGTCGCGGGTCGGGTTGCCGGCGGCTTCCAGGGCCAGGCCGATATGGACGTAGGGGCCGGCGGTCTGCGAAGGGGTTTCCGGCAGCAGTTCGATAGGCATGACGGAGCTCCTCAGCGGTTTTCGAAGTGGGTGGCGCGCTGGCCGCGCAGGACGATGTCGAAGCGGTACGCCAGGCAGTCCATCGGGTTGGCGTTGCTCATGTCCAGGCGGGCGATCAGCAGGTCGACCGCAGCCGGGTTGGCGATGCTCTTGACGATCGGGCACAGCGGGATCAGCGGATCACCTTCGAAGTACAGCTGGGTGATCAGGCGGGTCGAGATCGACGGGCCGCTGATGGAGAAGTGGATGTGCGCCGGACGCCAGTCGTTCGGGCCATTGCGCCATGGGTACGGGCCCGGCTTGATGGTGCGGAAGCTATAGCGGCCTTCGCTGTCGGTCAGGGCACGGCCGACACCACCGAAGTTCGGGTCCAGCGGCGCCAGGTAGCGGTCATTCTTGTGGCGATAGCGGCCGCCGGCGTTGGCTTGCCACATTTCCACCAGGGTATTGGGGATCGGCTTGCCGTACTGGTCGAAGACCCGGCCTGTGACCAGGATGCGCTCGCCAACGGGCAGGCCACCGTTGTTGAAGTTCAGCAGCAGGTCGTTGTCATGCTCGCCGAAGCGCAGGTGGGAAAAGTCCGGGCCGGTGCTTTCGCTGATCGACTGCGGGATGCTGACCAGCGCCTGGCGCGGGGAGCGGGCGATGGAGGTCTTGTAGTCGGGGGTGAAGGCTTTCGGGTGCCAGTTTCGATCACGGATAACGAAGCGACTGTTGTCTGTAGCAGACATTGCCGTTCTCCTGTTCTTGGATTTATGGAGAGCCCGATCAGGACGGGCGGGTGGTGCGGCAAAGTGTCTCCCGTCCAGAACCCGGGGAAAACTGAATTGTCCTACTCCATTCATAACCATATGGTTATGTGTAACCGTATGTCTCGTGACTGGACTAACCTTTAGGGCGACGACACCACCCTTGTGGAGAAACACCCATGCAATGGCGAAAAGGCAGACGCAGCGACAACGTGGTCGATGCCCGGGGCGAAGGCTCGGGCGGAATGCGCATGGGCGGCGGCAAGGGCCTGACCCTGGGCGCGGTGGTGCTGATCGTCGGCATCGGCCTGCTCACCGGGCAAGACCCGATGCAGATCCTCGGGCAACTGGCCGGGCAGATGCAGCAGGGCGCGCCGACCCAATCGCAGACTGCATCGCGTCCAGCGGCCAATGATGAAGGCA
Source organism: Pseudomonas sp. P2S-1 (assembly GCF_057197725.1). NCBI lineage: Bacteria > Pseudomonadati > Pseudomonadota > Gammaproteobacteria > Pseudomonadales > Pseudomonadaceae > Pseudomonas > Pseudomonas sp. P2S-1. The sequence continues at coordinate 5,328,405 of NZ_CM170068.1, read as the reverse complement.
GCCAGTTCGTCGCCAGCATTCTGGGCGATACCGAGGACACCTGGCGGGCGATCTTTGCCCAGGCCAACTTGCAGTACAAGGACCCGAAGCTGGTGCTGTTCAGCGGCCAGGTGAATTCCGCCTGCGGCTTCGCCAGCTCGGCCACCGGGCCCTTCTATTGCCCGGCAGACCAGCGGGTATACCTGGACATGAGTTTCTTCCGCGAAATGGAACAGCGCTTCGCGGCGGCGGGCGACTTTGCCCAGGCCTATGTGATCGCCCATGAGGTCGGCCATCACGTGCAGACCCTGCTGGGGATCTCGGCCAAGGTCAACGATGCACGGCGCAGTGGCCAGCGGGTCGAGGGCGCGACCGGCCTGCTGGTGCGCCAGGAGTTGCAGGCGGACTGCTTTGCCGGGGTCTGGGCCTACCAGGCGCAGCAGCGGCACAACTGGCTGGAGCCGGGGGATGTGGAAGAGGCGCTGAATGCCGCCAATGCCATCGGTGACGACCGTTTGCAGCAGCAGGGCCAGGGCCGGGTGGTGCCGGACTCGTTTACCCATGGCACCTCGGCGCAGCGGGTGAAGTGGTTCAAGGCCGGGTTCGACAAGGGGGATATTAACCAGTGCGATACCTTCAAGGCCAAAGTGCTCTGATGGTGTTCTTGAGGGCCTCATCGCTGGCAAGCCAGCTCCCACAGGGTCCGAGTCGCCACAGAACCCTGAGGGAGCTGGCTTGCCAGCGATAGGGCCATCAGCCTCTCCACAAAACCTCAACCGCGAAACCATCTTGCAAGCCCCGCATTTGCGGGGCTTGTCACATCTTGTTGAGTATTTTTGTCGGTTTTTATGAAAAAGCGTTTCAGCTCGCCGTCTTTACGCCGATAAAGCCTCCTCAACGCCCGCTGGCCTCCAAGAAAAACAACCTTCAGCGACCGCCGATCACACCTTTCCTGGAGGGAACCCATGAACAGTTGGTTTGCCAACATCAGCGTCAATCTCAAGCTCGGCCTTGGCTTCGGCCTGGTCCTGGTGCTCACCGCCCTGCTCGCCCTGACCGGCTGGAACAGCCTGGGCAGCCTGATCCAGCGCAGCAACTGGATGAGCGATATCACCCGCCTGAACAGCGACCTGACCAACCTGCGGGTCGCCCGCCTGCAATACATGCTGGCCAACGGCGACGACGCCACCGCCAACAACGTGCAGGTCAAGCTCAACGAGTTCAACCAGCAGCAACAGATGCTGCTGAAGACCTTCAAGAGCCCGGAAAACCTCAAGCTGCTCAACGAGCAGGCGCAGATCATCGCCGCCTACCAGGTCACCCTCGACCGCATGCGCGCCACCTACAAGGCCAGCGCCGCCGCCCGTGCGGACCTGGAAACCACCGCCGCCGCCGCCCTGCAACTGATCGACAACATCAACCGCGATGTCCTCGGCCAGGGCGATAGCGATGCCGCACGCCTCGAGCAGTACCGTGCCGCCAGCGCGGCCAAGGAGCAGTTGCTGCAGGTGCGTTTCGAAGTCCGCGGCTATATCGCCGACAACTCCACCCAGAGCGAGCAGACCGCCCTGCGCCAGCTGGACAACGCCCTCGACTACGCGCGTCAGCTCGGCCAGACCCTGCCCAACGAGGCCGCGCGCATCCAGCAGTTCCAGGCAGCCGTGACCAGCTACCGCGACGCCCTGAACCGCTACAAGGGTGCCGTCGCCGACATCGCCGCCGCCCGTGCCGAAATGACCAAGCAGGGCTACGACATCGTCGAGCGCAGCGAAGCCCTGTACAAGATCCAGCTGGAACGCCGCGACGCCGAAAGCGCCCAGGCCCGCAGCCTGCAACTGATCGCCACGCTGCTGGCGCTGCTCGTCGGCATCGCCGCCGCACTGATCATCACCCGCCAGATCACCCGTCCACTGCGCGAAACCATGGCCGTGGTCGAGCGCATCGCCGCCGGTGACCTGACCCACGAACAGCGGGTCAGCCGCCGTGACGAACTGGGCGTGCTGCAACAGGGCATCCAGCGCATGGGCACCACCCTGCGCGAGCTGATCAGTGGCATTCGCGATGGCGTCACCCAGATCGCCAGCGCGGCCGAAGAGCTGTCCGCCGTGACCGAGCAGACCAGTGCCGGCGCCAACAACCAGAAGAGCGAGACCGACCAGGTCGCCACCGCCATGCATGAAATGGCGACCACGGTGCAGGAAGTCGCGCGCAACGCCGAGCATGCCTCGGAAGCCGCCACCGATGCCGACCGCCAGGCCCGTGCCGGTGACGAGGTGGTGTCCCAGGCCATCGCCCAGATCGAGAAGCTGGCGGGCGAAGTGCAGCGCTCCACCGAGGCCATGGCCGAGCTGCAGAAGGAAAGCCAGAAGATCGGCAGCGTCATGGACGTGATCAAGTCGGTGGCCGAGCAGACCAACCTGCTGGCGCTCAACGCGGCGATCGAAGCGGCCCGTGCCGGGGAAGCCGGGCGTGGGTTCGCGGTGGTCGCCGACGAGGTACGTGGATTGGCGCAACGGACGCAGAAGTCCACCGAAGAGATCGAAGAACTGGTCGCCGGCCTGCAGAGCGGCACCCAGCAGGTCGCCAATATCATGCTCGGCAGCCGCAGCCTGACCGACAGTGGAGTCGAGCTGACTCGCAAGGCCGGCACTTCACTGGAAAGCATCACCCGTGTGGTGTCGGACATCCAGTCGATGAACCAGCAGATCGCGGCGGCGGCGGAGCAGCAGAGTGCCGTGGCCGAGGAAATCAGCCGGAGCATCCTGAGTGTGCGGGATGTCTCGGAGCAGACCGCTTCGGCGAGTGAAGAGACAGCGGCGTCCAGTGTCGAACTGGCGCGGTTGGGGAATCAGTTGCAGATGATGGTCAGTCACTTCCGGGTCTGACCTGAAGGGCCAATCGCTGGCAACGCCAGCTCCCACAAGGTTCTCTGCCGGTCACAAAAATTGTGGTCGACACGATACCTGTGGGAGCTGGCGTTGCCAGCGATAGCGGTCTAAAGCCTTACTTGACTACCTGACCCACCCCTCTCCCCCGCGGATCCGAAGCCGTCTCCAGCTTCCCGCCAGTCACCCTGATCGCCTGCACATCCCCCATCTCCCAGCCCTGATCCTCCAGGGTATACCCCATCTTCTTCAGCTCCTGCGCCACCTCACCGGTCAACGGCGCATAGCCATCGAAGTAAATGGTGTCCTTGGGCAGCAACTGGTGATGAACCCGCTGCGCCGCAACGGCTTTCTCCAGCGGCAGGTCGTAGTCATACAAGTTGTTCAGCACCTGGAAGATCGAAGTGAAAATCCTCGACCCACCCGGTGTACCCAGCACCAAAGTAACCTGGCCATCGCGGGTCACCAGGCTCGGGCTCATGGACGACAACATGCGCTTGCCCGGCTCGATGGCATTGGCATCGCCACCCACCACGCCGAAGGCATTCGCCACCCCGGGCTTGGAACTGAAGTCATCCATCTCGTCGTTGAGCAGGAAGCCCGCGCCCTTGACCACCATGCCGCTGCCGTAGTCCCAGTTCAGGGTGTAGGTGTTGCTCACCGCATTGCCCTGCTTGTCGACGATGGAGAAGTGCGTGGTCTGGTGTGGCTCGAGGCCCGGACGGACCTTCTCGGTTTCCGAAATCGCCGTCGGATTGACCTCCTTCGCCCGCTTTGCCAGGTACTCCGGAGCCACCAGTTCGGCCACCGGCACCTTGGCGAAGGCCGGGTCACCGAGGTAATCGGCACGGTCGGCGAACACGCGCTTTTCGATCTCCGCCAACAGGTGGATATAGCGCGCCGAGTTCAGCTCGACGCCCTTGAAGTCAGCCGCACGCTGCTCCTTGATCCCCAGCAACTGGGCCAGCGCGATACCACCGGAGCTGGGCAGCGGCGCGGTGTAGACCACGTTGCCGCGCCAGTCGATGCGCATCGGCTCGCGCCAGAGCGCCTTGTAGTCCTTGAGATCGTCCTTGGTGATCAGGCCGTTGCTGGCCTGCATCTGCGCCACCAGCAGGTCGGCGGTCTTGCCTTGGTAGAACTCGCTGACGCCCTTGTCGGCGATGCGCTCCAGGGTTTGCGCCAGCTCCGGCTGCTTGAAGGTCTCGCCGATCTTCATTTGGCCGAAGTAGTCGTTGAAGTTGGTGCTGTCCTTGAACAAGCCCTGGGCATCTTCGCGGTACTGGTACTGTTTTTCGGCGACCTTGAAGCCGTTCTTCGCGTAGCCCACGGCCGGGGTCAGCAGTTCGGACCACGGCAGCTTGCCGAACTTTTTATGCGCCTCCCACAAGCCCATCACCGTGCCCGGCACACCCGCCGCACGGGCACCGACCAGGCTGAGGTTCTCGATAATCTCACCCTTGTCGTCGAGGTACATGTTGCGCGTGGCCGCCTTGGGCGCCACTTCGCGGTAGTCGAGGAAATACGCCTTGCCGTCCATGTACAGGGTCATGAACCCGCCGCCGCCGATATTGCCGGCTTCAGGGTAGGTCACGGCAAGGGTGAAGGCAGTGGCGACCGCGGCATCTACTGCGTTGCCGCCCTTCTTGAGGATGTCGGCGGCGACCTGTGCGCCATATTGATCGGGTGCGGCAACGGCGCCGCCTTCCAGCGTTACGGCAAAAGCTGTTGAGCTGGCGAGAATCGCCGCAGAAAAGCCCAAGGTTCGAAGCATCACTACGCGCATAAAACGTCCCTGGTGTTGTTTTCGTTGAACACTCATTAAGGCCCATGAAGGACGAGTTATCAAACGAGGTGGGACGTTTCGTCAGCAGGCGTAGGCAGAGAGCTTGTGCTGGATGAAATCGAGGAAGCACTGGATGCGCAAGGCCAGTTGCGAGTTGCGGTAGTACACCGCGTTGATCGGCTGGCGATAGCCGCTGTTGGCCTCGCCCAGGATGACCTTGAGGCGACCGCTGCGAATGTCCTCATGGGTCATGAAATGCGACAGGCAGACGATGCCCTCGCCGGCCAGGGCCAGGGCGCGCACGGTTTCGCCGCTGGAGGCGGTGAGCGTCGGGCGGATCAGCCAGCGATCACCCTCGGCATGGCGCAGCGGCCAGTGGTTGAGGGTTTCGGTCTGGGTGAAACCGATCAGGGTGTGCTGCGCCAGCTCCTCGATCCGGGTCGGGGTGCCGTGGCGTTCGAGATACTCGGGGCTGGCCAGCAGGTTCAGCGGACTGCAGCCGAGGGAGCGGGCATGCAGGCTGGAGTCGGCCAGGTCGCCGATGCGGATCGCCACGTCGGTACTCTGTTCCAGCAGGTCGATGATCAGGTCGTTGGTGTTCAACTCCAGCTGGATCTGCGGGTACAGCGCGCGGAACTCACCGACCCAGGGCACGATGGCGTGGAGCATGAACGGCAGCGCGGCATTGACCCGCAGGCGCCCGGACGGCGTCTGGTGATGCTGCGACAGATGCTCTTCGAGGTCTTCCATCTGCTGCAGGATCGCCTTGGCCCGCTCGAAGAAGAAGCGCCCTTCCTCGGTCAGGTCCATGCGCCGCGTGGTGCGGTTGATCAGCGTGGTGCCGAGCTTGCTTTCCAGGCGCGACAGGGTACGGCTGATCGCCGAGGGCGTCTGCCCGCCCTGCTCGGCAGCGGCGGAAATCGAACCGCACTCGATGACCGAGACGAACGCTTGCAACTCATCGGACCTGGCTTTCACGAAACGACCTCACGACTGGCGACGGGCAGAGTGATAGCCCGTCGCCGCGCGATACGCAAGGCGCGATCAGGCCTTGCTGCCGAATACCTGGGCGAGGTGCGCCTCGTAGGCGGCCACGGTGGCCGGCACGTCGGGGCGCTTCATCACGTCGGTGGCGAGGAAGGTCGGCAGGCGGCTCATGCCGAGGAACTCGTTGGCCTTGTGGAACGGGAAGTACACCGCGTCCACGCCCTTGCCCTCGAAGAACTGACCGGGCTCGTCGAACGCCTCCTGCGGTGCGTTCCAGGTCAGCGACAGCATGTACTGCTTGCCCTGGATCAGGCCGCCGCTGCCGTACTTCTTCGAACCGTCGGCGCGGGTACGGCCGTCGCTGGCGTAGAGGCTGCCGTGGCCGGCGGTGAAGATCTCGTCGAGGTACTGCTTGACGGTCCAGGGTGCGCCCATCCACCAGCCGGGCATCTGGTAGATGACCACGTCGGCCCAGAGGATCTTCTCGACTTCTTCCTGGTTGTCGTAGCCACCGTCGATATAGGTGGTCTTCACGTCGTAGCCGGCGCGGTCGAGGAAGGCCAGCGCGGTTTCATGCAGGGTTTCGTTCAGGCGGCCATCGGAGTGGGCAAATTGCTTGCCGCCGTTGAGCAACAGGATCTTTTTCATTGCACTGCCTCATCATTCGTTTGGGTCCGCATCGAGGGGGACCGGGATATCTGGATGGCGGCAGATTAAGCGGCAGCAGGCGAGGGAAAAACCGTCGCGCGGGCAAAATACTTTTGACCGTAAAGCACGAATTGGCGAGCGATTATTGAAATAGAATCAGCACCTCACTTCTTTGGAGAGCGATCCCATGAGCGAACCCTACGGCTTCATCCTCAAGGCCAAGACCCGTCCGGAACAGGCCGAGGCGTTTGAAAAGCTGTTCCGCGCCTACGTGGAGCCAAGCCGCGCCGAGCCGGGCTGCATCGAGTACCACATGCTGCGCGACAAGGAAGACCCGAGCCTGTTCGTCTTCTACGAAATCTGGGCCAGCAAGGCGGCGCTGGACGTGCATTCCGCCCTGCCGCACATGACTGAATTCTTCGAACGGCGCATGGACTACCTGGAGCGGGACTTCGATATCCAGTTGATCGAAATGCTCAGCGAGTCCTCAGCTAGCCGTTGATCATCAGGTGCGCGCCGAGCAGCGCCAGGCCGATGAAGAAGCAGCGCTTGAACACCTGGGCGCTGATGCGCTGGCGCAGCCACTGGCCGACGAACATCCCCAGCAGCGCCGGCGCCAGCACCAGCAATGACGCGCCCAGGGCCTCGCCGCCCAGCGCGTCCTGCCCGGCCAGGCCGATGGCCAGGGCAACGGTCGACACGGTGAAGGACAGGCCCAGTGCCTGGACCCGTTCATCGCGGTCCAGGTCCAGCGCGCCGAGGTAAGGTACTGCCGGGATCACGAAGACGCCGGTGGCGGCGGTGATCAGCCCGGTCAAGGCGCCACACAACGGTCCCAGCCACCTCTCCTGCCCCGGCTTCAGGCTGAACGGCGGCAACCACAATCCCACCAGTGCATACAGCAGCAACGCCGCGCCCAAGGCATGGGCCGCCCAGGCACCGCTGCTGATCCCCAGCCAGGCGCTGCCGGCCAGGGTGCCGAGGAAGATCATCAGCAGCATGGGCCACAGGCGTTTGACCAGGCCACGCAGATGCCCGCCGCTTGCCAGTTGCCAGATATTGGTAAGGGTCGAGGGGACGATCAGCAGCGCGGCTGCCTGCGCGGGAGGCATAGCCAGGCCGAGCAGGCCCATGGCGATGGTGGGCAGGCCGAGGCCGATCACACCCTTGACCGCGCCGGCCAGGAGGAAGGTGAGGATGACCAGCAGGGTCAGGGCTGGTCCGATTTGTTGGTAGAAGGCTAGGAAGGTGTTCATGTGGAAATAGTGCCCGGATCACGATCAATAGCCTATTCATGATTACAGCAGTCTGCCTATCGCCTGGACATAGGCTCACCTACACTCCGCTAGTCCATTCGCAGCGGCCGCACCCATGCACTTCGACCTCACTGACCTCCGCCTTTTCCTCCACACCGTGGAATGCGGCAACATCACCGCCGGCGCGCAGCGCAGTCATCTGTCGCTGCCCGCCGCCAGTGCGCGGATCCGGGCGATGGAGAGTTCGCTGGGCGTCGCCTTGCTGGAACGTAATCGCCGTGGCGTGCAACCCACTCCGGCGGGCCAGGCGCTGGTCACCCATGCCCGGCAGATCGGCCAGCAGGTGGAGCGTCTGCAATTCGACCTGGCCCAGTACGCCAGCGGCCTGCATGGCCAGGTTCGCCTGCTGTGCAATACCGCGGCGCTGACCGAGTACCTGCCGGAGTTGCTTGCCGGGTTCCTGCGCCAGCGGCCGCAGATCGATGTGGATATCCAGGAGCTGCCGAGCCTGCGCATCGTCCAGGCGCTCGGCCAGGGCATCGCCGACCTCGGTATCGTTTCCACCGCAGTGGCCACCGGCGACCTTCAGACCCGGCCATTTCGCGATGATCCCTTGGTGCTGATCATGGCGCCCGACCACCCGCTCGCGGCTGTGGATAACCCTGGCTTCCCCCGCTCCCTCGATCACGGTTACGTCGGCCTCGGCGCCAGCAGCGCCCTGGCCCTTCACCTGGAAGAACAGGCGCTGCACCTCGGCCGGCGCATGCAGGTACGGGTCCGCGCCGAGGGCTTCGACGGGGTGATCCGCATGGTCGCCCATGGCGCCGGGCTGGGCATCGTGCCGCTGGCGGCGGTGCGGCGCTGGCAAGGCGTGCTGCCGTTGCACAGCGTGGCCTTGCAGGAGGAGTGGGCGCAGCGCCGATTGCTGCTTTGCGCGCGGGATTTCGCCACCCTGCCAGGCCAGGCGCTGGCCCTGCTCGATGCCCTGGCGCCGCGTATTTAGACAACTGGACGTCGAGCACAGGCAATTGCCGGACGGACCGGCTCGCTAGGCTGCGGACTCTTTCAACTGTCTGACGGAGCCCTTATGAGCAAGCCAATCGTCGTCCTTCGCGATACCCATCCGCTGCCGGTACTCGACGCCTGCAAATGGGAAAAACTGGCGGGCGACCCGCATACCGTCAACCTCAACGCCTACACCAGCGAAGACGGCAGCAAGATCATGGGCACCTGGATCTGCACCCCGGGCAAATGGCGGGTGGCCTACGAGAAGTGGGAGTACTGCCATTTCCAGGAAGGCTACTGCGTGATCACCCCTGATGGCCAGGAGCCGATCCATCTGCGCGCCGGGGATATCTTCATCGTCGAACCGGGGATGAAGGGGACCTGGGAAGTGGTCGAGACGGTGCGCAAGTATTTCGTATTTGCCTGAGCCTTGAGGGCCCTATCGCTGGCAAGCCAGCTCCCACAAGGTCCGCGTGCGCCGCGAAACCTGTGGGAGCTGGCTTGCCAGCGATGAGGTCCTCAAGAACAACACATCATTCAGGCTTGCGGTAACTCTCCACAATCGCCGAGAAGTCCTTCCCGCCATCCCCACGCAAACTCATCGCCTGATACAGCTGCTGCGCCACCGCCCCGAGAATCACCGGCTGGTGCGCCTGCTTTGCCGCCTCGGTCGCCAGCCCCAGGTCCTTGAGCATCAGCTCCGCGCCAAAGCCACCGGTATACCCGCGCGCCGCCGGCGCCGTTTCGATGATCCCCGGCCATGGGTTGTAGGTATCGGAGCTCCAGCAGCGCCCGGTCGAGCTATTGATGATCCCGGCCAGCACCTGGGTGTCGATGCCCAGGGCATTGCCCAGGGCCATGGCCTCAGACACGCCGACCATGGAAATCCCCAGCAGCAGGTTGTTGCAGATCTTGGCGATCTGCCCGGTACCGACATCGCCGCAGTGCACGATATTGCGCCCCATCTGCGCCAGCACCGGCTGCAGCGTGGCGAACAGCTCATCGCTGCCACCGACCATGAAGGTCAGGGTGCCGGCCGCCGCACCACCGGTGCCACCCGATACCGGCGCATCGCCCATGTCCACGCCCTGCTTCTTCGCCGCAGCGGAGACATCACGGGCGGTCTGCGGGTCAATGGTGCTGCAGTCCACTACCGGAGTACCGGCACGCACGCCGGCCAGCACGCCGTTCTCGCCCTGATAAACGCTACGCACGTGAACCGCTGCCGGAAGCATGGTGATGACCAGTTCGGCATTGCTCGCCGCATCCCGTGGCGAGTCGCTGATATGTCCGCCCAGCTCCGCCAGTTCGGCGAGGACGGTGGTGTTGAGGTCGAACAGGTTGAGGCTGTGCCCGGCCTTGATCAGGTTGCGCGCCATCGGCGCGCCCATGTTGCCCAGTCCCACGAATGCGATACGCATGATCGACTCCTTAGCGCAGGCTGATGGTGGTGTTCACGCCGTCGTTGACGCTGTCGTCATCGAACCAGCGGGCAGTGACGGTCTTGGTCTGAGTGTAGAACTGCACCACCTGCTTGCCGTACGGGCCGAGGTCGCCGAGCTTGGAGCCGCGGGACCCGGTGAAGCTGAAGAACGGCACCGGTACCGGGATCGGGATGTTGATGCCGACCTGGCCGACATCGATCTCCGCCTGGAACTTGCGTGCCGCCGCGCCGCTCTGGGTGAACAGGCCGGTGCCGTTGCCGAAGGGGTTGCGGTTGACCAGGGCGATGGCTTCGTCGAGGGTGTCGACTTCCAGCACCACCAGCACCGGGCCGAAGATTTCCTGGGTGTAGATCTGCATCTCGGTGGTCACCCCGGAGAACAGGGTCGGGCCGACGAAGTTGCCGCTCTCGTAGCCAGGCACTTTCACGTCGCGACCGTCCAGTTCGAGCTTGGCGCCTTCGCGGATACCGCTCTCGATCAGCCCCAGCACACGCTCCTTGGCGCGCTTGGAGATCAGCGGGCCGACATCGGTGCCAGGCTCGTTGCCGGCATTCACTTTCAGCTTGGAGGCCAGGGCCTTGAGGTCCGGCAGCCACTCGCGGGACTTGCCCACCAGTACCGCCACCGAGGTCGCCATGCAGCGCTGGCCGGCCGCGCCGAACGCAGCACCCGCCAGGGCGTTGAGGGTTTGCTCGCGGTTGGCGTCAGGCAGGATCACCGCGTGGTTCTTCGCGCCCATCATCGATTGCACACGCTTGCCGTGCTGGCCGGCGAGGTTGTAGACGTGGGTGCCGACTTCGGTCGAGCCGACGAAGGAAATCGCCTTGATATCGGTGTGGGTGCACAGCCCATCCACCACCTGCTTGCCGCCGTGCACGACGTTGAGCACGCCGGCCGGTACACCGGCTTCGATCGCCAGCTCGACCAGCATCATGGTCGACAGCGGGTCCTGCTCGGAGGGCTTGAGAACGAAGGTGTTGCCGCAGACGATGGCCATCGGGAACATCCACAACGGAATCATCGCCGGGAAGTTGAACGGGGTGATGCCGGCGCACACGCCGATCGGCTGGCGCAGGGTGTAGGTGTCGACACCCCCGGCGACGTTCTCGGCGAACTCGCCCATCTGCAGGGTGCCGATGCTGCACGCATGCTCCACCACTTCCAGGCCGCGGAAGATATCGCCCTCGGCGTCAGCGATGGTCTTGCCCTGCTCGGCGCTGAGGGTCACGGCAATGCGCTTGGAGTGTTCGCGGATCAGCGCCTGCAGGCGCAGCATGATGCGCATGCGCGCGCCGATCGGGGTGTCTTTCCAGGTCTTGAAGGCGCGTTGGGCAGCGGCCACGGCGGCGTCCACTTCCTCGGCGGTGGCGAAGGGCACCCGCGCCAGCACTTCCTGGGTGGCCGGATTGACGATGTCACGCCATTCCGTGGTTTTCGACTCGACCCACTGGCCGTCGATCAGCAGGCGGACCTGGTCGACCTTGGTCTGGCCGGGCGTGAGGGATGCGTTCATGGGGCTTCTCCTGGACATTATTGTTAGCGAGAGAATCGGCCGCGCCGCTGCTAGGCGCTTGGGGCCTGGGGTGTTTTCGAGTATAGATGTGCAAAACTCCAACAAAAACGCACATAAAAGCCGGTCCAACATGCAAAAAAACATCACCTCCCTGGGTTCGCTGAACTGGGATGACCTGAAGTTCTTTCTCGAAGTGGCCCGCACGCGCAAGGCCAGCAGCGCGGCCAAGCGCTTGAATGTGGACTACACGACGGTATCGCGGCGGATCAATTCGCTGGAGCAGGCGCTGGGTACCTTGCTATTCGAGAAGTCGCGGACCAATGGCTTCGTGCTGACCGCCGAAGGGCAGCGGCTGCTGACTTATGCGGAGTCCATCGAAAGCACATTGCATATGGCTTGCGAGCAGGTTTCGGGCTCCGGCGTGGCCTTGTCCGGGCATGTACGGATGGGTTGTACCGAGGGCTTCGGCAGCTTCTTCATCACCCCGCAGCTCAGTCACTTCGTCGATACCTGGCCGGCGATCTCGGTGGACATCCTGCCGCTGCCGCACTTCATCAGCCTGTCCAAGCGCGAGGCGGATATCGTCATCGCCCTGGAGCGGCCGGAGCATGGGCCCTATGTGTGCTGCAAGCTGTGCGATTACCGGCTGCGGCTGTATGCGACCCAGGATTATCTCGACCGGCATGCGCCGATCCGCCAGGTCAGCGATCTGGCGGAGCATCCCTTCATCAGTTATGTGGACGACCTGGCGTTCAGTTCGGAGCTGCTGTACCTGAACAATTTGCTGCCCAATGCCAGTGCGCACCTGCGCAGTACCAGTGTGATCGCCCAGTACGTGGCGGCGCAGCAGGGACGCGGGCTGGCGATCCTGCCATGCTTCCTGGCGGTGCAGGATCCAAGGCTGGTGGCGGTGTTGCCGGAGGAAGTGGAGATTACCCGGCAGTTCTGGATGTATTGCCGGGAGGATCTGCGCAAGCTCAAGCGGATTACCTTGTTGTGGGATTACATCCGGGAAGTGACCGAGAAAAATGGCGGGTTGTTGATGGGAGAGTCGAGAGAAATGGTATTTCCGGGGTAATACACAGGCCCCTGTGGGAGCTGGCTTGCCAGCTCCCACAGGGGACGGCGGTGTCTACACCCTTTCCAGCATCAACCCCGAAATCCGCTTCACCTTGCGCTCCACCGCCTCTTCCAGCACGCCCTTGCGCGGTTCGATCAGGCTGAACCAGTCCTTGGCCCGGGTGATGCCGGTGTAGATCAGTTCCTTGGTGAGGACCGGATTGAGCGCGTCCGGCAGCACCAACGCGGTGTGGGCGAACTCCGAGCCCTGGGACTTGTGTACGGTCATGGCATACACAGTCTCGACTTCGCTCAAGCGGCTGGGCAGGACGAACCGCACGCCGCCGCGTCCATCGTTGCGCGGGAAGGCCACCCGCAGCGGCGCCACCTCGGACTGGCCATCCGGTATGCGCAGGGCAATGCCGATATCGCCGTTCATCAGGTTCAGCCCGTAGTCGTTGCGGGTCACCAGCACGGGTCGGCCTTCGTACCAGGGCAGATCACCTTCGATCAGCCCGGCCTGGGTGAGCACGCGGGTCACTCGCTGGTTCAGCCCCTCGACACCCCAGGGCCCCTTGCGCACGGCACAGAGCAGCTGGAAGCACTCGAACGTCTTGAGCACCGTCAGCGCCCAGTCACTCCAGCATGGATCATCCACCGAACGATCGGCGCAAGGGCGACCCTGGCGAATCGCATGAAGGTAATCGCGGTATCCCAACGGGCCCTTCGGTCCGCGCTCCAGGCCATCCAGCACCAGGCGGTCGAGCGATCGATCCTGCTCGCCGCGCAGGGCCAGGCCGAAGACGTCGGTGTAGTCACCCTTCTGCAATAGCGCACGCGCCTCGCCAGCTAGCTGGCGATTGACCAGCCGCGCCAGTTGGCCGATGCCGCTGCCCTCGCCGAAACGCCGCGAGCGCCGCAACATCACCACCTGCTGGGCCAGCGGGTAACGCTCGGCATCACCGCTGTCCAGGCCACTGGCCGCCAGCGATTCACCACTGACCTGTTCCAGCCACGCCTGGGTTTCCGGGCTGTAGCGACCCTCCTCGGCATCCCGGCACAAATCGCCGAGCACCGCGCCGGCCTCAACCGAGGCCAACTGGTCCTTGTCGCCGAGCAGGATCAGTCGGGCATCGTCCGGCATGGCTGCCAGCAGGTTGGCCATCATCTCCAGGTCGATCATCGAGGCTTCGTCCACCACCAGTACATCCAGTGGCAGCGGATTGCCGGCGTGATGACGGAAGTGCCGGGAGTTGGGACGACTGCCGAGCAGGCGGTGCACGGTGGAGACGTCGCAGGGAATCTGCTCGCGGATTTCGGCACTGACCTTGAGGCGCTCGACCTGCTGGCCGATGGACTCGGTCAGGCGCGCTGCAGCCTTGCCGGTAGGCGCCGCCAGACGAATACGTAATGGTCGCCCCGCCTCCACCGCCGGCGCCTGAAGCAGGGCCAGCAGGCGCACCACCGTGGTGGTTTTACCGGTACCCGGGCCACCGGTGATGATGCTGAAGCCGCTGCGGGTTGCGAGCGCGCAGGCGAGTTTCTGCCAGTCGACATGGCCAGGCTCGGCGCCTTCCTTGAACAGGTTGTCGAGGCGCGCACGCAGGTCGGCAGGCGTTGGCTCGTCCTGCGACAGACGCTGGCGCAGGGCGCTGTCGATCTGTCGCTCATAGGTCCAGTAGCGGCGCAGGTACAGCCGGCCCTCGCTGAGGACCAACGGGCGGGAAGCATGCTCGGGGGCATCACCCGCCGCCACCAGGGCACTGGCCTGCAGACGCTGCAACCAGGTGTCGCCGGTCAGACGCTCCAGCAGTTGCGATGGCAACAACGAAGGACCGGCCAGCGCATCCCCTTCAGGCGGCAGGGACAAGGCGAAGTCCGGTTCGGCGAGGGTCTTCTGCAGGTCGAGACAGACATGACCGTGCCCCAGTTGATGACTCGCCAGCGCCGCCGCCAGCAGCACCAGCGGATCGCCCTGGGGCTCGCGATCCCGCAGGAAGGCGACGAAGGCACGGTCCAGCGCACGCAGCCAGGCACGCTCGACCCAGCGGTCGAGCAGGGCCAGCAGGTCACTGCTGTCGGTGAGCGGCGTGAGGGCCGCGAGGTGTTCGGCATCCAGCGGAGTGGGCAGCAGGTCGTCGAAGGTACGGATCATGGGACGTCTCCAAACAGGTCCTGTTGCTGCACAGGCTGGGCACCACGGAACAGCGCATCGAGTTGTTCGATCAGGGTGCGCGGCGGCTTGACGAAATACACGCCCTGGCTCGGCGAATGGGCACCGCGCAGGAAGATATACACAGCGCCACCGACGTGCAGGTCGTAGTCGTAGTCGGGCAGGCGCGCGCGCAACTGACGATGAAGGGCCAGCAGGTAGAGGACGTATTGCAGGTCATAGCGGTGTTCAAGGATCGCCGCTTCCATGGCCAGCTCGCTATAGGCCAGGTCATCGGGGCCGAGCCAGTTGGACTTGTAGTCGGCCACGTAGTAGCGACCGTCATGCTCGAAGACCAGGTCGATGAAGCCCTTGAACATGCCGTTGAGCAAGGCCGCCTGCGCCGCCGGCCGCGAAGCGCCCTGGTGGGTGTGCTGGGCGACCAGGCGGTCCAGGTGCTGGACGTCGACGCGGTGGCTGGCGAACCAGAATTCCATTTCGATCTGGTACTGGTTCAAGCCGCCAAGGGCGACCGGCCTGATGTCTGCATCCAGGTGCAAGGGTACCGACAACAGATGCATCAACCAGGCGTCGAGGGTAGTGATCCACCCCTTCCAGTCGCGCCGGATGCAACGCTGGGCAACGACGTCGTGCAGTGCCTGAGAAGCCGCCACCGCACGCTCGAAGCCCTCCTGCCCCGCCCATTCCAGCAAGCCATGGAGGAAAGTCCCGGGATTGGGACCTCGGGGGAATCGGTGGATATCACCCGCCGTCGCCATCACCTCGCGCAGGGCATTCGGATCGGGGCGCTCGTCATCCATCAGTTGCTGGGCCTGGGCCACATCGGCGTCCAGCTCGAGGGCTTCCTCACCGATGCGCAGCGCACTGTAGGAGGCGATCCACCAGTTTTCCGCGGCACGGCGTTTCGGTTCGCGTACGGCCAGCAACTCGGCCGTCTGCCGGGGCGGAATGTAGACCTGGTCATCGGCCTCTGGCGGCGGCAGGCTGCTGATGGCATCGCAGTGTTCCTTCAGCCCATCGAGCCAGCCGGCCAGTGCGGCAGAGTCGCCCAATGGCTGGCCACCGCCAAGCAGATAGCCGAGGGCACTGCGGTGCAGCAACGATTCCTTGCCGGTGCCGCGCTTGAGATCGGCGACACCCAGCCAGCACCCGTGCTTGGCCCGGGTCAGGGCCACGTAGAACAGACGCAGGTCCTCGGCCAGACGCTCGTCATCGGCCAGGGCGATCTGCTCGTCGGTGGGGCTCAGGGTCAGGTGCGAGGCGCCGCTTTCATCGTGCCACCCCAGTGGCAGGCGCTTGCCGTCCACCGGTTTCGCCGTGCTGATGAATGGCAGGAACACCAGTTCGTATTCCAGGCCTTTGGACTTGTGGATGGTCACCACCTTGACCAGTTGCTCGTCGCTTTCCAGGCGCAGGATCTGCTCCTCACCTGCTTGCCCGGACGCCGCCAGGTGCTCGCCGAGATGGCGGATCAGCGCCTGCTCGCCATCCAGCTCGGTGGCCGCCTGTTGCAGCAGTTCCGCCAGGTGCAGCAGGTTGGTCAGCACCCGCTCGCCATCGCTGCGGCCGATCAACAGCACAGGCAGCTCGAAGTCGTGAAGCAGGTGGCGCAGCATCGGCAGCACGCCCTGGATGCGCCAGATCACCCGGTACTGGCGGAACTGCATGACGCGGTTTTCCCAGAGCATCTCGTCTTCGTTGAGACGGGCCAGGGCACTCAGCGGCTGGCCAAGCGTGGTACTGGCCAGTGCAGCCTTTAGCAGGCGCTCGTTGTCCGGCTCGGCACAGGCCTTGAGCCAGGCCAGCAGGTCATGAGCCTCCTGGGCGGCGAACACCGAATCCTTGTCGGAGAGGTAAACGCTGCGCACGCCCCGGGCCGCGAGCTCGGCGCGCACCAGCTGCGCTTCACGACCGTCGCGTACAAGGATGGCAATGTCCGAGGGCATGCAGCCGCGCAGGCTGCCATCGTTCTGAACGAAGCCGGCACTGCCCTGCTGACCACCGTTGAGCAGATGGACGATCTGCGTCGCGCAACTGATCGCCATCTGCTGGCGGTACAGGGTGTTGGAGATCGGCGCATCGCTGGCCTGCAGCCACAGGTTCAACGCAGCAACCGGCAGGCCATCGACCTGCAGGCGTTCCTTGTGGCCCCGTGCGTTCACGGCAATGAACGGCACCGGGTTCTCGCCTTGCTGGTCTCGGAACAGGAAGGCTGCCCGCCCCTCCTCTCGCTGCTCGGCCTGGAGGAAGACATGGTTGACCGCCGTCACCATCGGCTGGGTCGAGCGGAAGTTGGTGTCCAGGCTATGCAGGCGCCCGGCCGTGGCGCGACGGGCGCCGAGGTAGGTGAAGATGTCGGCGCCGCGGAAAGCGTAGATCGCCTGCTTGGGGTCGCCGATCAGGAACAGGCCGGTGTCCCGTGCATTGTCCTCGATGCGGTAGATACACTCGAAGATGCGGTACTGCACCGGGTCGGTGTCCTGGAATTCGTCGATCAGGGCCACCGGGAACTGCTCGCGGATCAGGCCGGCCAGGCGCTCGCCGGCGGGACCGGCCAGGGCATGGTCGAGGCGCTGGAGCATGTCGTCGAAGCCCATTTCCGCACGGCGGCGCTTCTCTTGCTCGAAGCGTTGCGACACCCAGGCGGCAGCATGTTCGAGCAACTGCGCATCCGGGGTCGGCAAGGCCTGCAACTGTTCGCGCAGGCTGACCATCGCTTCCAGTGCGGGGTGGCTCGGGGGCTCGGTTTTCCAGGCCGCGGCGACACCGTCCGGGGTAAGCCGGGTGAAGCCGGTGCCGATATCCAGCGCCTGGGCCTGCTCGTCCTGCGCCCAGGCCAGGAGCTTGTCGCACCAGGGCTTGAAGTAGCGTTCCTGGATCATGCTGCCGTTGACGGCCTTGGCCTTGACCGCCTCGCGGAAGATCTCCAGGAGTTCCTGCGACCACTGTGCCCAGGGGGCTTTCAAGGTCTGCAGTTGCTCACCACGGCGGCGCAGGACGTCATTGATGACGGCTTGCGGCTCTTCGCCTTGCCCATCCCCGGAATGCCGGCCAAACAGGGCGCGGACCCGTGGCAGCAGATCGTCCGGGCTGTGCCAGTGCTCACGCACCCAGTTCAGGGCCTCGCCCTGCATGCCGTAGCAGAAGCGCCGCCAGTAATCGCGCATGACCTGGCCAAGCAACTCGCTGTGGTCGGTTTCCAGGGTCTGGGTGAACAGGCTGCCGCTGTCGAAGGCGTGCTCGCGGAGCATGCGCTGGCACCAGCTGTGGATGGTCGAGACCGCAGCCTCGTCCATCCACTGTGCCGCGACTTCCAGGCGATTGGCGCAGGCTGGCCAGAGGTCGGCGGGATAGTCGTCGCGCAGTTGCGTCAGTAGCGGATCGGCCTCGGCCAGGTCACCACGGAAGAAGCGCGCCGCTTCGGCGAGACGGGTGCGAATGCGTTCGCGCAGTTCCTTGGTGGCGGCATCGGTGAAGGTCACCACGAGGATCTGCGGTGGCAGCAGCTCGCGACCAAAGCCCTGCTCGCCACCATGGCCAAGCACCAGGCGCAGGTACAGGGCGGAAATGGTGAAGGTCTTGCCGGTACCGGCACTGGCTTCGATCAGTTGGCTGCCATGCAGCGGGAACGTCAGCGCCAGGGGCGCCTGCTTGACTGCTTCGTTCATGGGCGCGCCTCCTCTGCGGCCAGGGTCTGCCATTTGGCTTCGTACATGGGTTTGTACAGCGCCTCGCACCAGCCTTCGAACTCCTCGCTGGCGGTCAGCGCGGCGAAGTCGCCGAACTGGCGGGCCAGGGCCACGCTTTCGCCGCGCTCGCCACCACGTTGGCCATCGCCGTCGTAGGCCTTGGCGGCATCTATCAGGGCCTTGTCCGGATCCTTGCCGGCCAGCCAGGCGAAGGCTGTCTTGATCGCGACCGGCAGCGGCGCATTCATGCCGGCCTGGCGGGAGATCAGCAGGTTGCCCAACTGTTCGCTGGCGTCAGCCTGGTCGAGTGGGGCCAGCATCAGGGTGATATCGGTGGCGACTACCGCACTGTGCAACCTGTGGCCGACGGCGCAGGCAGCCAGGTGCATGACCCAGGTGGTGGTCAGTCGATGCCACTTCAGCGTGCGACCGCTGCTGATGCCGTTGGGCAGGATGGTGATGCTCAGCAGCGCCTGGTCCGCGCGCTGCTGGACACGGCCGAGCCAGCCTTCAAGCTTGAGCACGCCCACCTCGAAACGGATCGGCAGGGCGCTGTCGATACGGGTCGGCCATTCCTGCAGCAGACGGCGATGGCGTTGCAACAGGTCGGGCAAGGGGTCGATCAGCTCTTCACGCAGGCAGTCGCCGAAACCGGCCAGGGGCAGCAGGCCGCTGCCTTGCAGGCGACGCGCTTCGCTGCCCAGGGCGGCCTCGCTCTGCATCGGGTCGAGCAGGGCCGCGCCGAGCAGGCTTTCGCTCAGGCTGTAGCGTTGCAGGGCGTCGAGAACGAAGGGCTCGTCATCGGCCAGCGGCGCCTGCGCCGATTCGAAGAAGACTTTCAGGCGCTGGCTGAAAAAGTGCCGGACGGGATGACGGAGGAAGTCCTGGAGCAGCGCCAGGGTCAGCGGTTCGTCGCTCTGGTAGCGTTCCAGGCGCTCTTCCTCGGGCAGCGCCTGCTCGCCAGGCTGGTGCAGGCTGCGCCACTCCCGGGCATAGCTGAACAGATCGCCGCCACGGTGGAAGTAACGGGCGCTGAAGGGTTGCAGCGGGTGTTCGGTGGTGAGCTTGTGCAGCAATTGCTCGCCGGCATCCTGGTTGCCATCGCTGGCCGCCCCCTTGAGTCGCCAGCCGGCTGCGATATGGTCGCGCAACTGGCCGATCAGCACCGAGGCCGGACGATCGCTGTTGTCGCGGATGCTGCGCCCGACCCAACTGACGTAGAGCTGGGCGCGGGCGGACAGCAAGGCTTCCAGCAGCAGGTAACGGTCGTCCTCGCGGCGCGAACGGTCACCGGGACGGTAATCGCTGCCCATCAGGTCGAAGTCCAGCGGTGGCTGTGCGCGAGGGTAGTCGCCGTCGTTCATGCCGAGCAGGCAGACCACCTTGAACGGGATCGCACGCATGGGCATCAGGGTACAGAAGTTGACCGAGCCTGCGAGGAAACGCTGGGATAGCTTGCCCTGGTCCAGGCCGGCGAGCCAGGCTTCACGGACCACGGTGAGCGGCAGCAGATCCTGCAGGCCGACGGCTTCGCAGGTTTGCAACCAGTCATCGCCAAGGGTCTGCAGTTGTACCAGCAGGTAGTCGTCATGCTCGCTTTCGGCGAGGAAGAAGACCTGCAGCAAGGCGTTGAGGCGTTCACCCCAACGGGTTGCGCAGGCCGGTTGGGACAGCTCGGCGTGAGCCACTTCGAGGGCGTCGAGCAAGGCCACGAGCGGACCGATCAGCGCGGCATCGAGGCCGCCGATCTCGTCGTAGGGCACGATGCCGTCACAGCTTTCACCCGCGCCGACCGCGTAGCCCAGGAGCATGCGACGCAGGCCGAAACGCCAGCTGTTCTGCTCCAGTTCATCCGGCAGACCGAGGCTTGCCCGCTGCTCGGCATTGAGGCCCCAGCGCACGCCGGCGCCTTCGATCCAGCGATGCAGGGTCGGCAGGTCGCTTTCCTTGATGGCAAAGCGTGCACGCAAGGCCGGGACGTCGAGCAGGTCGAGGATTTCACTGACCGGGAAGCGGCTGTCGGGCAGCTTGAGCAGGTGCTCGAGGGCGATCAGCAGCGGGTCGCGGCCGCGCTGGCCCTGGTCGGTCAGGGTGAAGGGGATGAAACGGCTGTCGCTGCGATCGAGCTGGCCGAACACCGCGCGAATATGTGGGGCGTAGGTGTTGACGTCCGGAACCATGACGATCACGTCCCGGGGGCGCAGTTTCGGGTCGGCGCTGAAGCGGACGAGCAACTGGTCGTGGAGGATCTCCACTTCGCGCTGGGCGCTGTGGGCGATGTGGAAACGTACCGACGGATCCTTTCTCGGATCGACCTCGGGCCACAGCTCGCGGGTTTCGTTCAGCGGGCGCAGTTCAAGGATGTCGTCCTGGAGCTGGCCGAGCAGGTGCACGGGTTCTTCTTCGCTGAACAGGTCAATGCGGCCATCGCTGAACGCCGTACGGTAGCTGGCAGGATCATCATAGCTGTCGAGCAGGTTGATGTAGTCGCGGCCCTGCTTGCCCCAGGCGGCGAGCAGCGGGTGGGCATGCTGGTGCAGGCTTTCGGCATCGATGGGGCCGGCCATGCCCTGCTTGCGTTGCTGGCGTTTGTATTGGTGACGCAGCAGGTCCTTGTCGGCAACGATATCCGCCCAGTGGTGACGGCAGGGGTTGTGCACGCAAAGCAGCACCTGGCTGAAACGGGCGAGCCCGGCCAGGGCTTCCAGGGCCTGTGCCGGCAGCGAGGAAATGCCGAAGACGATTACACGGGACGGCAAGCCGGACGGCGCCTGTTCCAGGGTGTTGATACGCTCGATGAAGCGCTGGTGCACGCCGGCACGGCTCTGGGCCATGCCCTCCTCGCCAACGTCCAGCAGCAAGGCACGCCACAACTCGGCCTGCCAGCAATTGGCAGGGGACAATGGCTTGGCTTCGCCACGGGCATTGATCACCACATGCCGGCCGGCGGCCCACTCTCCCAGCCAGTCGGCGCGATAGACCTGATACTGGTCGAACAGGTCAGCCAGGCGCTCGGCCAGTTGGTAGCGCTTGCGCAGATCGCTGTCATCCAGGAGGAAACGTTGCAGCGGCTCGAAATGCGGCCTGTGGATAAGTTCGGGGAGCAGGCGCATCAGGCGCCAGGTCAGCGGGGCCTTGTCGAGGAGCGAAGTTTCCGGGATTTCTTCGCGGCCCAGCACCTTGCGGTACAACTGCCACATGAAGCTGCCGGGCAGTTGGACCTCGATCGCGGCGGCAATGCCGACGCCGCCCATATCCTCGTCTTCAGGGTCCTCTGCCAAGGCCAGCTTCAGCCATTGGGCGATGCCGTTGCTCTGCACCAGGACGATCTCGTTCTCCAGCGGGGCCAGGGGATAGCGGCGCATCCAGCTCACCACCAGGCTGCGCAGTTCATCCAGACGGTTGCCGTGAACGACCATGAATCCCGGAAGAAGCGTGCTGGTGTGCGACATGAGGCGTCCCTGGGCAGTCGAGAAAGAGAGGGGAACATAGCATGGAGGCAGTTCCCCGGGTCAGGCAGGATCTGGTCGATTTATTTCGACACTGATTTCGAAACCGGAAAAGACAAAACCCCTACCTGCATTCGCAGATAGGGGTTTCGGAATTGAATCTTGACGATGACCTACTCTCACATGGAGAAGCTCCACACTACCATCGGCGATGCATCGTTTCACTGCTGAGTTCGGGATGGGATCAGGTGGTTCCAATGCTCTATGGTCGTCAAGAAATTCTGTGTGCCAAATCGTCTTTCGACGCTTCAGCAAATCGGGTATGTGACATTTGTGGTTTGCACGAACTTTCGGTTCATTGCGTCTTCACCACCACAATTCGGCTTACGCGCAAATTGCTTGGGTGTTATATGGTCAAGCCTCACGGGCAATTAGTATTGGTTAGCTCAACGCCTCACAGCGCTTACACACCCAACCTATCAACGTCGTAGTCTTCGACGGCCCTTCAGGGAACTCAAGGTTCCAGTGAGATCTCATCTTGAGGCAAGTTTCCCGCTTAGATGCTTTCAGCGGTTATCTCTTCCGAACATAGCTACCCGGCAATGCCACTGGCGTGACAACCGGAACACCAGAGGTTCGTCCACTCCGGTCCTCTCGTACTAGGAGCAGCCCCTCTCAAATCTCAAACGTCCACGGCAGATAGGGACCGAACTGTCTCACGACGTTCTAAACCCAGCTCGCGTACCACTTTAAATGGCGAACAGCCATACCCTTGGGACCGGCTTCAGCCCCAGGATGTGATGAGCCGACATCGAGGTGCCAAACACCGCCGTCGATATGAACTCTTGGGCGGTATCAGCCTGTTATCCCCGGAGTACCTTTTATCCGTTGAGCGATGGCCCTTCCATACAGAACCACCGGATCACTAAGACCTACTTTCGTACCTGCTCGACGTGTCTGTCTCGCAGTCAAGCGCGCTTTTGCCTTTATACTCTACGACCGATTTCCGACCGGTCTGAGCGCACCTTCGTACTCCTCCGTTACTCTTTAGGAGGAGACCGCCCCAGTCAAACTACCCACCATACACTGTCCTCGATCCGGATAACGGACCTGAGTTAGAACCTCAAAGTTGCCAGGGTGGTATTTCAAGGATGGCTCCACGCGAACTGGCGTCCACGCTTCAAAGCCTCCCACCTATCCTACACAAGCAAATTCAAAGTCCAGTGCAAAGCTATAGTAAAGGTTCACGGGGTCTTTCCGTCTAGCCGCGGATACACTGCATCTTCACAGCGATTTCAATTTCACTGAGTCTCGGGTGGAGACAGCGCCGCCATCGTTACGCCATTCGTGCAGGTCGGAACTTACCCGACAAGGAATTTCGCTACCTTAGGACCGTTATAGTTACGGCCGCCGTTTACCGGGGCTTCGATCAAGAGCTTCGCGTTAGCTAACCCCATCAATTAACCTTCCGGCACCGGGCAGGCGTCACACCCTATACGTCCACTTTCGTGTTTGCAGAGTGCTGTGTTTTTAATAAACAGTCGCAGCGGCCTGGTATCTTCGACCGGCATGGGCTTACGGAGCAAGTCCTTCACCCTCGCCGGCGCACCTTCTCCCGAAGTTACGGTGCCATTTTGCCTAGTTCCTTCACCCGAGTTCTCTCAAGCGCCTTGGTATTCTCTACCCAACCACCTGTGTCGGTTTGGGGTACGGTTCCCGGTTATCTGAAGCTTAGAAGCTTTTCTTGGAAGCATGGCATCAACCACTTCGTCGCCTAAAGGCAACTCGTCATCAGCTCTCGGCCTTGAAATCCCGGATTTACCTAAGATCCCAGCCTACCACCTTAAACTTGGACAACCAACGCCAAGCTGGCCTAGCCTTCTCCGTCCCTCCATCGCAATAACCGGAAGTACAGGAATATTAACCTGTTTTCCATCGACTACGCTTTTCAGCCTCGCCTTAGGGACCGACTAACCCTGCGTCGATTAACGTTGCGCAGGAAACCTTGGTCTTTCGGCGTGGGAGTTTTTCACTCCCATTGTCGTTACTCATGTCAGCATTCGCACTTCTGATACCTCCAGCAAGCTTCTCAACTCACCTTCACAGGCTTACAGAACGCTCCTCTACCGCATCACCTAAGTGATACCCGTAGCTTCGGTGCATGGTTTGAGCCCCGTTACATCTTCCGCGCAGGCCGACTCGACTAGTGAGCTATTACGCTTTCTTTAAAGGGTGGCTGCTTCTAAGCCAACCTCCTAGCTGTCTAAGCCTTCCCACATCGTTTCCCACTTAACCATGACTTTGGGACCTTAGCTGACGGTCTGGGTTGTTTCCCTTTTCACGACGGACGTTAGCACCCGCCGTGTGTCTCCCATGCTCGGCACTTCCAGGTATTCGGAGTTTGCATCGGTTTGGTAAGTCGGGATGACCCCCTAGCCGAAACAGTGCTCTACCCCCTGGAGTGATACATGAGGCGCTACCTAAATAGCTTTCGAGGAGAACCAGCTATCTCCGAGCTTGATTAGCCTTTCACTCCGATCCACAGGTCATCCGCTAACTTTTCAACGGTAGTCGGTTCGGTCCTCCAGTCAGTGTTACCTAACCTTCAACCTGCCCATGGATAGATCGCCCGGTTTCGGGTCTATACCCAGCGACTAAACGCCCTATTAAGACTCGCTTTCGCTACGCCTCCCCTATTCGGTTAAGCTCGCCACTGAATATAAGTCGCTGACCCATTATACAAAAGGTACGCAGTCACCTAACAAAGTAGGCTCCCACTGCTTGTACGCATACGGTTTCAGGTTCTATTTCACTCCCCTCTCCGGGGTTCTTTTCGCCTTTCCCTCACGGTACTGGTTCACTATCGGTCAGTCAGTAGTATTTAGCCTTGGAGGATGGTCCCCCCATATTCAGACAAAGTTTCTCGTGCTCCGTCCTACTCGATTTCATTGACAAGAGATTTTCGTGTACGGGGCTATCACCCACTATGGCGGCACTTTCCAGAGCCTTCCACTAATCTCAAATCAACTTAAGGGCTAGTCCCCGTTCGCTCGCCACTACTAAGGGAATCTCGGTTGATTTCTTTTCCTCAGGGTACTTAGATGTTTCAGTTCCCCTGGTTCGCCTCTTGCACCTATGTATTCAGTGCAAGATACTCAGCTTGTGCTGAGTGGGTTCCCCCATTCAGAGATCTCTGGATCACAGTCTGTTTGCCGACTCCCCAAAGCTTATCGCAGGCTACCACGTCTTTCATCGCCTCTGACTGCCAAGGCATCCACCGTATGCGCTTCTTCACTTGACCATATAACCCCAAGCAATCTGGTTATACTGTGAAGACGACATTCGCCGAAAATTCATGACAAAAACTCACAAATTTTACCTTAGCCTGAATCAACACCAGTGAAAGTGTCGTTCAGTCTATTTCTATCACATACCCAAATTTTTAAAGAACGGACCAGTCAACAAAGACTAGAAATCAACATTCGATGCGAATGCTCATTTCTAAGCTTTAATCAGGCGTTTCAAGCAGATTATGGTGGAGCCAAGCGGGATCGAACCGCTGACCTCCTGCGTGCAAGGCAGGCGCTCTCCCAGCTGAGCTATGGCCCCAGACTGAGGCTAACGTGTAACTTAATTGGTGGGTCTGGGCAGATTCGAACTGCCGACCTCACCCTTATCAGGGGTGCGCTCTAACCAACTGAGCTACAGACCCAATAAGCTGCTTTTCCGTCTTCTTCAATGAATCAAGCAATTCGTGTGGGAGCTCATGATACGGCTGATGTCGTCGATTAAGGAGGTGATCCAGCCGCAGGTTCCCCTACGGCTACCTTGTTACGACTTCACCCCAGTCATGAATCACACCGTGGTAACCGTCCTCCCGAAGGTTAGACTAGCTACTTCTGGTGCAACCCACTCCCATGGTGTGACGGGCGGTGTGTACAAGGCCCGGGAACGTATTCACCGCGACATTCTGATTCGCGATTACTAGCGATTCCGACTTCACGCAGTCGAGTTGCAGACTGCGATCCGGA
>NZ_CM170068.1:3680000-5300000 GCF_057197725.1 Pseudomonas sp. P2S-1 | reverse complement strand
GTCACCCACGCACACCGCCACCGAGATCGCCATGCAACGCTCGCCGCAGGAACCGTAGGCCGCGCCCATCAGTGCGCTGACCGCGTTGTCCAGGTCCGCATCCGGCATCAGTACCGCATGGTTCTTGGCGCCGCCCAGTGCCTGGACGCGCTTGCCGCGCTTGGTGCCTTCGGCATAGATGTATTCGGCGATCGGCGTCGAACCGACGAAGCTCAGCGCCTTCACTTCCGGCGCCTCGATCAGCGCGTCCACCGCTTCCTTGTCACCATGCACCACGTTCAGCACGCCTTTCGGCAGACCGGCTTCCTGCAGCAGTTGGGCGATCAGCAGGGTCGAGCTCGGATCGCGCTCGGACGGCTTGAGGATGAAGCAGTTGCCGCAGGCGATGGCCAGCGGATACATCCACAGCGGCACCATGGCCGGGAAGTTGAACGGAGTGATACCGGCGACCACGCCCAGGGGCTGGAAGTCGGACCAGGCATCGATGTTCGGGCCGACGTTGCGGCTGTATTCGCCCTTCAGCACTTCAGGGGCAGCACAGGCGAACTCGACGTTCTCGATCCCGCGCTTCAGTTCACCGGCAGCATCTTCCAGGGTCTTGCCGTGCTCTTCGCTGATCAGTTGGGAGATGCGCGCTTCGTTCTGCTCCAGCAGTTGCTTGAAACGGAACATCACCTGGGCACGCTTGGCCGGTGGCGTGTTGCGCCAGGCCGGGAATGCGGCCTTGGCCGAATCGATCGCCTGCTGCACGGTGGCGCGGCTGGCCAGGGCCACCTTGTGGATCGCCTGGCCGGTGGACGGGTTGAAAACATCGGCGGTGCGCTCGTTCGGGGAAACCAGCTCGCCATTGATCAGATGTGCAACGGTGCTCATGCATTAACTCCGGTATTCAGGTTCGGGCGGGCCAGGCGGCCCGCCCCGGGAAGAGGAATCGATCAGTCGATGGCGTTCAGCGCTTCGCCCACCGCATCGAACAGGCGGTCCAGTTCCTGCGGCTGGGTATTGAAGGTCGGGCCGAACTGCAGGGTGTCGCCGCCGTAGCGCACATAGAAGCCGGCTTGCCACAGCTTCATCGCTGCTTCGTAAGGACGGACGATCGCATCACCGTCGCGCGCGGCGATCTGGATCGCGCCGGCCAGGCCGTAGTTGCGGATGTCGATGACGTTCCTGGTGCCCTTGATGCCGTGCAGCACGTTCTCGAAGTGCGGCGCCAGTTCGGCGGCGGACTGCACGAGGTTTTCCTTCTGCAGCAGATCCAGCGCCGCGATACCGGCCGCGCACGCCACCGGGTGTGCCGAGTAGGTGTAGCCGTGGGGGAATTCCACCGCGTATTCCGGCGTCGGCTGGTTCATGAAGGTCTGGTAGATCTCGCTGCTGGCGATCACCGCGCCCATCGGGATGGCGCCGTTGGTGACCTGCTTGGCGATGCACATCAAATCCGGGGTCACGCCGAAGGCGTCGGCACCGAACATCGAGCCCATGCGGCCGAAGCCGGTGATGACTTCGTCGAAGATCAGCAAGATATTGTGCTGGTCGCAGATTTCCCGCAGGCGTTTCAGATAACCCTTCGGCGGCGGCAGGACACCGGCGGAACCGGCCAGCGGCTCGACGATCAGCGCGGCGATGTTCGACGCATCGTGCAATTCGATCAGCTTGAGCATTTCATCGGCCAGGGCGATACCGCCCTCTTCCGGCATGCCCTTGGTGAAGGCGTTGCCAGGCAGCACGGTGTGCGGAATGTGGTCGACATCCAGCAACTGGCCGAACAGTTTGCGGTTGCCGTTCACCCCACCCAGGCTGGTGCCGGCGATGTTCACGCCGTGGTAGCCACGGGCACGACCAATCAGCTTGGTCTTGGTGGCCTGGCCTTTCAGGCGCCAGTAGGCACGCACCATCTTCACCGCGGTGTCGCAGCACTCGGAACCGGAGTTGGTATAGAAGACGTGATTCAGATTGCCCGGGGTCAGTTCGGTGATCTTCTCGGCCAACTGGAACGACAGCGGGTGGCCGAACTGGAAGGCCGGCGAGTAATCCAGCACGCCCAGCTGGCGGGCGACGGCTTCCTGGATTTCCTTGCGGGTGTGGCCGGCGCCGCAGGTCCACAGGCCGGACAGGGCGTCGAAGATCTTGCGGCCCTTGTCGTCGACCAGGTAGTTGCCTTCGGCGGCAACGATCAGGCGCGGATCACGCTGGAAATTGCGGTTGGCGGTGTACGGCATCCAGTGCGCATCCAGCTTCAGCTGGCTGGCCAGACCTACAGGAGCGTTTTCAGGCAGGTTCATCGACAGGACCTCGCAAGGCAGGTTGAACAGCATTCGGTGTATTGCCGATAACTTGTCACGGCTATAAAGTCTGGAAAACTCTACTTTTCCAATCTTTGGATTACCGGACACTAAACTATGAGCCGCCGCCCCGAACCGCTTTCCCAGGTCAGCGATTTCGATATCCGCCTGCTGAAGATTTTCCGCAGCGTGGTCGAATGTGGCGGCTTCTCCGCGGCAGAAAACGTGCTGGGCATCGGCCGCTCGGCGATCAGCCAGCAGATGGGCGACCTGGAGCAGCGTCTCGGCCTGCGCCTGTGCCAGCGCGGCCGTGCCGGCTTCTCGCTGACCGAGGAAGGTCGCGAGGTCTACCAGTCGGCGCTGCAACTGCTCAGCGCCCTGGAAAGCTTCCGCACCGAGGTCAACGGCCTGCACCAGCATCTGCGCGGCGAACTGAACATCGGCCTCACCGACAATCTGGTGACCATGCCCCACATGCGCATCACCCACGCCCTGGCCCAGCTCAAGGACCGTGGCCCTGATGTGCGAATTCGTATCAGGATGATTCCACCCAGCCAGGTGGAACAGGGTGTGCTCGACGGCAGCCTGCACGTCGGCGTGGTGCCCCAGGCCAGCCCGCTGTCCGGCCTGGAATACCAGCCGCTGTACAGCGAGCGCTCGCTGCTGTACTGCGCCGTTGGCCATCCGCTGTTCTATGCCGACGACCGACAACTGGATGACCAGCGCCTCAACGCCCAGGACGCCGTCGCCCCGACCTACCGCCTGCCCGCGGAAATCCAGGCCCTGCACCAGGCGCTCAACTGCACCGCCAGCGCGTCGGACCGCGAAGGTATCGCCTTCCTGATCCTCACCGGTCGCTATATCGGCTACCTGCCGGATCACTACGCCACCTTCTGGGTCCAGCAGGGTCGCCTGCGCGTGCTGAAGCCGACCGAGCGCTTCTATGACCTGTCCCTGGCCTGGGTCACGCGCAAGGGCCGGCGGCCGCATCTGGTCCTGGAAAGCTTCCTCGAGAGCCTGGCTGCGACACGTTAGGACGCAATTGCGATATTCTCGCGTTTCGCGCTTGCCCGCCCGCCATGCCTGGGGTATCAACGCATGTGCCTTAATTTCCTTGCTTGCCGGAATTGCCCATGACCCTTGAAGTGCCCGCCCACCGCACCCTCGCCGCCAAGCCCGCCGGGCGAATTCGTCAGAAGAACGAACAGGCGATCATCCAGGCCGCCGAGGACGAGTTCGCCCGTCACGGCTTCAAGGGCACGAGCATGAACACCATCGCCCTCAACGCCGGGCTGCCCAAGGCCAACCTGCACTACTACTTCACCAACAAGCTGGGGCTGTATATCGCGGTTCTGAGCAACATCATCGAATTGTGGGACAGCACCTTCAACGCCCTCAGTGTCGAGGACGACCCGGCCGAAGCCCTCGCCCGCTACATCCGCGCGAAGATGGAGTTCTCCCGACGCAACCCGCAGGCCTCGCGGATCTTCGCCATGGAGATCATCAGCGGCGGCAATTGCCTTACCGATTATTTCAGCCAGGACTACCGCGAGTGGTTCAAGGGCCGCGCCGGCGTGTTCCAGGCCTGGATGGACGCCGGCAAGATGGACCGGCTGGAACCTGTGCACCTGATCTTCCTGCTGTGGAGCAGCACCCAGCACTACGCCGATTTCGCCACGCAGATCTGCCAGGTCACCGGCCGCAGCCGCCTGACCAAGCAGGACATGGAAGAAGCCGGCGACAACCTTATCCACATCATCCTCAAGGGCTGTGGCCTGACGCCGCCGAACTGAACACCCGCTTATGCCTTCTACCCTGCTGGACACCTGCGAATTTCGCGAAGAGATTCGCAAGAGCCGTTTCATCACCCTCGCCGCGCCGATCAGCACGCCTGCCGACGCCCAGGCCTTCCTCGAACAGCACAGCGACCTCGCCGCCACCCACAATTGCTGGGCCTGGAAGATCGGCGCCCAGTACCGCAGCAGTGACGACGGCGAACCCGGCGGCACGGCGGGCCGGCCGATCCTCGCCGCCATCGAGGCGCAGGATTGCGATCAGGTCGTGGTCCTGGTGATCCGCTGGTACGGCGGCATCCAGCTGGGTACCGGCGGCCTGGCCCGGGCCTACGGCGGCGGGGCCAACAAGTGCCTGCAACAGGCGCCGAAGCGCCTGTTGATAAGTCGTACCGAACTGAAATGCAGCTGCTCGTTCAGTGAACTGGCCCTGCTCAAGCTGCGGGTCGCCGAGGCCGAAGGCGTAATCCTCAACGAGGCATTCACCGCCAATGGCGTCGATGTGCAACTCGCCCTCGGCGCCGAACATATCGCTAGCGTCCAGCGCCAACTGGCCGACCTCAGCCGCGGCCGCATTCTCCTTGAAACCTGCTGAGCAATTGCCCACATCCACTGTGGGCCTGGCTGTGGATAACCTCTGGGCAGGCCGCTGCAAGCCTTCTGCGACAAGGCTTGCAGGGAAACGATCATATTTTGATCAAAGTTTGATGACAGCGCCTCATTCACCGAAAAATCAGCAGCTTGACTGCGTTTATCGCCGTTCGAAGGCAGCCAATCCGGGCTTATATCCAGCGAAGCGGCTTGCTCACAGATACTGTGGAGCAAGCTGTGGATAAACCGTGCACGCCTGCGCCAATCGCTTGCCGGGCCGTCACGCCAGGGACTTGATCATTTTTTGATCAGTATTGACCACCGGCCACAACTGCAGGACGCCCCAGGCCAACTCCAGAACCAGGAACCCCCAAAGCAGCTGGGTTGCACCGTGCATCAGCGCGTAGCCCTGCCACGATGCAAACAGCAGGCGCCCCACCGCGTCGTAGCGACCGAACTGTAACTGCGGGTCGCGAATCCGCAGGACTGACCATACGCAGATGATCGACCCCATCAGGTTGCCCATCAGCATGTGCAGCGAACCGAACTCGGGGAGATCACCAGACAACCCCAGGTAAGTGCTCACCTGGCCCAGCAGGCCATGCAGCAGCATGAAGCTCCAGGGGGTGACGAATGCCGCCGCCACCAGTAAATCGTACCAGCCGCTCGCCCTGACCAAACGACGGTAACCGCTCTGGCTCCACATGAAACGCTCCTTCCTGAAAAGTGAAGGCGGCAGGCTAAAGCCTGGAGTATGCTCCAAGGTCAACCCCTTCCCCAGGAATTGCCCGTGCGAATCGGAGAACTGGCGCAAACCTGCAGCGTCAGCCGCGACACCCTGCGTTTCTATGAAGAGCGCGGCCTGATCCGCTCCAGCCGCAGCGCCAACGGCTATCGTAACTACCCGGTGGAAACCGTGCAGTTGGTGCTGCTGATCAAGACCGCGCAGAAGCTCGGTTTCAGCCTCGGCGAAATCAGCCAGAACGTCGCCGAGCTGTGGCAGGCGGCCGACCCCGAAGCACTGGTCACCCGCTTTATCCAGGACAAGCTGGCCCTGGTCGAGACCCGCATCGACGCCCTCGTCGAATTGCGCCAGGCCCTCAGGCAGCGCCTGCAGGACCGCTGCCCTCTCACACTGAAAGGAGTTCCCGCATGACCGAGAAAACCGCCCTGATCATCGGCGCCTCCCGTGGCCTCGGCCTCGGCCTGGTACAACGCCTGAGCAAAGACGGCTGGAAGGTCGTCGCCACCGTGCGCGACAGCGCCAAGGCCGACGCGCTCAAGGGCGTGCCGGGTGTCCAGGTGGAAACCCTGGAAATGAACAGCAGCGCCCAGCTCGACGCCCTGCAACAGCGTCTCGCCGGCCAGAACTTCGACCTGCTGTTCGTCAATGCCGGGGTCAAGGGCCCGGACAACCAGGACGCCGAGGTCGCGCAACTGGCCGATATCGGCGACCTGTTCATGACCAACAGCGTGGCGCCGATCCGCGTTGCCCAACGCTTCGCCGGGCAGTTGAACGCCGACACCGGCGTCATCGCCTTCATGAGTTCGGTGCTGGGCAGCGTCGCCATCCCGGACGCTCCTGACCTGGCGCTGTACAAGGCCAGCAAGGCGGCGCTCAACTCGATGATCAACAGCTTCGTGGTACGCCTCGGTGACAGCCGCCTGAGCGTACTGGCCATGCACCCGGGCTGGGTGAAGACCGACATGGGTGGCGACGGCGCCGATATCGACGTGGCCACCAGCACCCGCGGCATGGTCGAGCAGGTCAAGGCCTACAGCGGCAAGCCGGGCCTGTACTACCTCAACTACAAGGGCGAACCGCTGATCTGGTGATTTTCCGCGCGGTGGGTGTAGACTCGCCCCTCGCCCACCGCGGCGGACCTGGATCAGCAGACAGGGCAACACTGAGCTGGCTTACCTGAACCCACTTTCAGAGGAGCCGGCACCATGCCCGCGAACCGTATCTGGCTGAAAAATCCCCTCGCCATCTTCACCGCCAACGAACTCGACGCCCGTGGCGGGCTGGTCATCGAAGACGGCGCCATCCGTGAAGTCCTTGCCCTGGGCCAGGTGCCCTTCCTGCGCTGCGAGCAGACCTTCGATGCCCGCGAGCACGTGGTCCTGCCGGGCCTGATCAACACCCATCACCATTTCTACCAGACCCTCACCCGCGCCTGGGCACCCGTGGTCAACCAGCCCTTGTTTCCCTGGCTGAAGACCCTGTACCCGGTCTGGGCACGGCTGACCCCGGCACGTCTGGAACTGGCGACCCAGGTAGCCCTCACCGAACTGCTGCTGTCCGGCTGCACCACCGCCGCCGACCATCACTACCTGTTCCCCGAGGGCCTGGAGAACGCCATCGACGTGCAGGTCGAAGCCGTGCGCAAGCTGGGCATGCGGGCCATGCTCACCCGCGGCTCCATGAGCCTGGGCGAAGCCGACGGCGGCCTGCCACCGCAACAGACGGTGCAGCAGGGCGAAATCATCCTGGCCGACAGCCAGCGACTTATCCACAGCTACCACGAGCGTGGCGCAGGGGCGCGGATCCAGATCGCCCTGGCGCCCTGTTCACCCTTCTCGGTCACCCCGGAAATCATGCGCGCCAGCGCCGAACTGGCCGAGGAACTGGACGTGCGCCTGCACACCCACCTCGCCGAGACCCTCGATGAAGAGGACTTCTGCCTGCAGCGCTTCGGCCTGCGCACCGTGGATTACCTCGACAGCGTCGGCTGGCTCGGCCCGCGCACCTGGCTGGCTCACGGCATCCACTTCAATGCCGGTGAAATAGCCCGTCTTGGTGCAGCCGGCACCGGGGTCTGCCACTGCCCGAGCTCGAACATGCGCCTGGCCTCGGGTATCTGCCCCACCGTCGAACTGACCGATGCCGGCGCACCGGTAGGTATCGGCGTGGACGGCTCGGCCTCCAACGATGCCTCCAACATGATCCTCGAAGCGCGCCAGGCCCTGTACCTGCAACGCCTGCGCTACGGCGCCGAGGCCATCACCCCCGAACGCGTGCTGAGCTGGGCCACCCGCGGCTCGGCCAGGCTGCTGGGTCGCAGCGATATCGGCGAACTGGCGGTGGGCAAGCAGGCCGACCTGGCGCTGTTCAAGCTCGACGAGCTGCGCTTCTCCGGCAGCCACGACCCGCTCTCTGCCCTGATCCTGTGCGGCGCCGACCGTGCCGACCGGGTGATGATCGGCGGCCAGTGGCGGGTGGTCGATGGCCAGGTCGAGGGCCTGGACCTTCAGGAACTGATCCACAAGCATCGCAAGGCCGCCGCACAACTGATCACCGGCTGACGGCCTGCGGGGCACGGCGCTTGCAGAGTTGAACTTGCCGGTCAGGTTTCACCGCACCGGCCTGACAACCCCTGTAGAATGTGCTGATTGCACCTGATGAGATTTCCCACATGTACGACTGGCTTAACGCGCTGCCCAAGGCAGAACTGCACCTTCACCTGGAAGGTTCGCTGGAGCCCGAGCTGCTGTTCGCCCTGGCCGAACGCAACAAGATCGCCCTGCCGTGGAACGATGTCGAAACCCTGCGCGGGGCCTATGCGTTCAACAACCTGCAGGAGTTCCTCGACCTGTACTACCAGGGCGCCGACGTGCTGCGCACCGAGCAGGACTTCTACGACCTGACCTGGGCCTACCTGCAACGCTGCAAGGCGCAGAACGTCATCCACACCGAGCCGTTCTTCGACCCGCAGACCCACACCGACCGTGGTATTCCCTTCGAAGTGGTGCTCGACGGCATCACCCGCGCCCTGAAGGATGGCCGCGAGCAACTGGGCATCGGCAGCGGCCTGATCCTCAGCTTCCTGCGTCACCTCAGCGAGGAAGAAGCGCACAAGACCCTCGACCAGGCCCTGCCCTTCCGCGATGCCTTCGTTGCCGTCGGCCTCGACAGCTCGGAAATGGGTCATCCGCCGAGCAAGTTCCAGCGCGTCTTCGATCGCGCCCGCAGCGAAGGCTTCCTGACCGTGGCCCACGCCGGCGAAGAAGGCCCGCCCGAGTACATCTGGGAAGCCCTCGACCTGCTGAAGATCCAGCGTATCGACCATGGCGTGCGCGCCATCGAGGACGAACGCCTGATGCAGCGGATCATCGACGAGCAGATCCCGCTGACGGTGTGCCCGCTGTCCAACACCAAGCTCTGCGTGTTCGACCATATGAGCCAGCACAACATCCTCGACATGCTCGAGCGTGGCGTGAAGGTCACCGTCAACTCGGACGACCCGGCCTACTTCGGTGGCTATGTCACCGAGAACTTCCACGCCCTGCACACCCACCTGGGCATGAGCGAAGACCAGGCCCGCCGTCTGGCACAGAACAGCCTGGACGCCCGTCTGGTCAAGGCCTGAGGCACACTCAGCCTATCCGCAGGGGCGGCGGCATCCGGGCGATCTGCTGGATGCCGCGCAAGCCCACGGCGGTCACCTGGGCGGCCCGGGTTTCGTCCGTGACCCGCACCCAGCCGGACTGCACGAACAACTTGAGCACGCTGCTGCCCAAGGCGCCTCCCAGGTGCGGGCGGCGCTCGTCCACTTCGCTGCAACAACTGCACAGGCTGCACAGCCGGCCATCACGTTGCGCCAGGGCATCGATGAAGATGCCGTGGCTGGCGAACTCCTCGCGTCCGGTCAGGGTGATCTCCAGTTGCTGCTCGGTCTGCTGCAGCCATTGCGCGTCCAGCAGACGCTGAAGCAGGTCCGCTGCCACTTCCCCGCCCAGGTGGTCCCGGCACAAACGCGCCTTGCGCATCGCCAGGGGCACGGCGATGACCGGCTGCCTGGTCGGCAACGACTCGTGTTCACGGATCGTCACGCTGGCCAGGGCCTCGACGGCGGTACCGATTTCCGGGGCCGCCAGGCGGAAATAACGCTTGCGCCCACGGGCTTCGCGCTTGAGCAGACCACTGGCCGACAACCGGGCCAGGTGCGCGCAGGCCGATGAAGGGGTAAGCCCGGCAAGCAGGGCCAACTCCTCCGACGGACGCGCCATTCCATCGATCAGTGCCCAGAGCATGGCGCTGCGTTTCGGGTCGGCCATCAAACTGGCCACCTGGCTGATGCTGGCTATCGGTTGCATGTGTCCACTCCCTGCGTAATCGTCATTGGCGAATTAGGTTCCCCTCTATCCAGGACTGGACAGGAGTTGCTGCGCGACAGGGCATCCAGCCCTGGTCCAGCCGAGGAAACGTTGTCTTGATGGCGCTGATTGCCCGGCCCAGTATAAGCATGCTGACTTTCGAGAATCGCGGCTGTTTTGCGACAGATCGCCGAAGGTTTGCCAACCCTCTGCGTCCACGTGGCAGGGCGCTGCCGGCCACGCAAGTGCCTGGAAATGCCCGCAAGAGCCCATGAATTCACGGATGCGTGGAATGTGGGAAATAGTGCTCGAGAAGTTCGCCCGAGTAGTCGCCCTACATGGGAAGTAATGATGTCTCTCAAGCAAATGCGCAGTGGATGTAAGACCCTGCCAATAATCAAACACGCTGCGTTTAAAGTTCATCGAGCAAGGTACGACAACGCTCCTTGAGCAAAGCGCTCAAGAGTTGTACCGGCTTGCCCAGCTGGGCCCGATGGGTACACAAAAGGTTTAGCGGCGTGGACTCGCCACGGTAGTGCGCAAGCACTACCCGCAAGCGCCCGGCACGCACATCGGCGGCGACGTCCAGCCAGGATTTGTAGGCAATCCCTGCGCCCGCCAGGGCCCAGCGCCTGACCACGTCGGCGTCGTCGCAGAAGCGGTCGCCGCGGACCAGCACGCCCTCCTCCTGCCCATCCAGATGAAAGCGCCAATGGTCATGCACACCGCTGCCCAACTGGTACAGCAGGCAATTGTGCTCGCCCAGTTGCGCCACGCTGCGCGGTTCGCCATGTCGCGCCAGGTAATCCGGCGAAGCGCAGACCACCCGGCGGTTGTCCGGGCACAGCGGCACCGCCACCAGGCTGGAGTCTTCCGGCGCACCGTAGCGCAGGGCGATATCCACCGGCTGGCGGAACAGGTCGGCATTGCGATCGCCGAGCAGCAGACGCACGTTGAGCAGCGGGTGATCCCTCTGCAATTCGTCCAGCCAGGGCAGCAAGACATTGCGTCCGAAGTCCGACGGCGCCGACAACTGCAGGACGCCGCTGATCTCGTCCTGCTCCCGGGCCAGCAGGCGCCGCCCCTCATCGAGGCTGGCCAGGGCCACCCGCGCATGGGCAAGAAAGCCCTCGCCCTCGGCGGTCAGGCGCAGGCTGCGGGTGGAGCGGGCCAGTAAACGCGCGCCCAGTTGCGCCTCCAGACGCTTGAGCGCCGCGCTGGCTACTGCCGGCGACAGGTCCAGCAGGCGCGCCGCCGCCGACAGGCTGCCCTGCTCGGCAGCGCGGACAAAGAGTTGCAGGTCATCGAAACGCAGCACGGGCGCCGCCTCCATTTTCAAAATAATTTTGAAAGTTTCTGCGGTTTTAGCGGCTTTTAACCGGAAACGAAAGGATCAATCATGGCCGCCATCCACTTCTTCACAAGGACTCCCACAATGAAAGCCATTGCCTACTACCAGTCGCTGCCGATCGAAGACGCCGCCGCGCTGCAGGACATCGAACTGCCCGCGCCCCAGCCAGGCCCGCGCGACCTGCTGGTGGACGTCCGGGCGATCTCGGTCAACCCGGTGGACACCAAGGTGCGCCGCAATGTCCAGCCGGAGAACGGCGCCGCCAAGGTGCTGGGCTGGGACGTCGCCGGTGTGGTCACGGCCGTGGGCAGCGAGGTCAGCCTGTTCCAGCCGGGTGACAAGGTCTACTACGCCGGCTCCATCGCCCGTGCCGGCGGCAACAGTGAACTGCATGTGGTGGACGAGCGCATCGTCGGCCATATGCCGAAGACCCTCGGCTTCGCCGAAGCCGCCGCCCTGCCGCTGACCGCGATCACCGCCTGGGAGCTGCTGTTCGAGCGCCTGCAGATCGCCGAAGGCCAGGATGACCTGGGCCAGAGCCTGCTGATCGTCGGCGCCGCCGGCGGTGTCGGTTCGATCCTCACCCAACTGGCCAGCCAGTTGACCGGGCTGAAGGTGATCGGTACTGCATCCCGTCCTGAAACCCAGGCCTGGGCCCGCGAGCTGGGCGCCGACCTGGTGATCGACCACCGCCAGCCGCTGGCCGAGGCCCTGCGTGCAGAAGGCGTGGCGCAGGTAACCCATGTCGCCAGCCTGACCCAGACCGACCTGCACCTCGATCAACTGGTCGAAGCCCTGGCCCCGCAAGGCAAGCTGGCCCTGATCGACGATCCGAAGCAGCTCGACGTGGTCAAGCTCAAGCGCAAGAGCCTGTCGCTGCACTGGGAGTTCATGTACACCCGCTCGCTGTTCGAAACCCCGGACATGCTGGAACAGCACAAGCTGCTCAACCGGGTCGCCGAGCTGATCGACGCCGGCACGCTGAAGACCACCCTGGGCGAGCATTTCGGCACCATCAACGCGGAAAACCTGCGTCGCGCCCATCAACTGCTGGAAAGCGGCGCGGCCAAGGGCAAGATCGTCCTCGAAGGCTTCTGATCACCCGACGCACGGCATGACCGCCAGTCCGTGATTTGCTCCAGGTCATGTCGCGCGCAAGAGGCTCGCGCCTACAATCCAGCGACCTTTGCCAACCGGAGGTATGCCGCGATGAAAGTAGTGCTCGATGCGTCAGGCAAAAAACCGGACCGCCCATGGGAAGTCCGGCTTGATCAGCATGTCGTGAGTTTTCGCAGCGAGGCCGAAGCCCGGGCCTTCATCAGTACCTTGCAGGCGCGGATCCGCGCCCCGCATCCGTTGTTCAGGCAGGCCGGCTGAGCTGCAGGCGGCGGGTCAGCGTAGCCGCTGTCACCGCCGCCACGCCGCACAGGGTGATGACCATGGCCATGGGCAT
This sequence comes from Pseudomonas sp. P2S-1, assembly GCF_057197725.1. Lineage (NCBI taxonomy): Bacteria > Pseudomonadati > Pseudomonadota > Gammaproteobacteria > Pseudomonadales > Pseudomonadaceae > Pseudomonas > Pseudomonas sp. P2S-1. Next base: position 5,287,433 of record NZ_CM170068.1, on the reverse strand, counting down.
CGCGCTGCCATCGTGCAACACCCCCACCAATGCCGCCGCACCCGCGGCGACGCTGAACTGCAGGCAACCCAGCAATGCCGAAGCACTGCCCGCCCGTGCGCCCTGGCCATTCATGGCGCAGGCCGAAGCATTGGGGATGATGCAGCCGAGGCTGGCGATACAGACGAACAGCGGAATCAGCAACGGCCACAGCGCTTCGGTATGCAGGGCGCTGACGCCGAGCAGCACCAGGCCCGCCACCAGGTACAGCCAGACCATCCGCGCCAGCAGGAAGGCCGGGCCACGCTTGGCCAGCAGGCGTGCATTGATCTGTGCAACCAGGATGAAGCCCGCCGCATTGGCGCCGAACAGCCAGCCATAGTGCTCGGCCGGCACGCCGTAGAGCTTGATGAAGACGAAGGGTGAGCCGGCAATATAGGCGAACATCCCGGCCATGGAGATCCCGCCGGTGATGGCATGACCGAGGAAACGCGGGTCCTTGAGCAGGCGCCAGTACTGGCCCAGGGCGCCGGACAGTGGCGGACGCGGCTGGTTGGCCGGCAGGCTTTCCGGCAGGCCGAGGGCCACGGCCAGGGTGCACAGGGCGCTGAACAGGGTCAGGGCGATGAAGATCGACTGCCAGCCATACACATTGACCAGCACCCCGCCGAGCATCGGCGCAAGGATTGGCGCCAGGCCCATGACCAGCATCAGTTGCGAGAAGACCTTGGCCGAGCCGACTGCATCGCACTTGTCGCTGACGATGGCCCGGGACAGGACCATCCCGGCGCAACCGCCAAGGGCCTGGACGAAGCGGGCGGCGATCAAGGCGTCGAGGGTGGGCGCGTAGGCACAGGCCAGGGAGGCGACGGTGAACAGCACCACGCCGCCAAGCAGCGGGATACGCCGGCCGAAGCGGTCGGCAATCGGTCCGTAGGCGAGCTGGCCGATGGACAGGCCGAGGAAATAGGCGGCCAGGGTGCTCTGGATATGTTTTTCGTCGGTGCCGAAAGCCAGTGCCATGGCCGGGAAGCCGGGCAGATAGAAGTCGATCGCCAACGGCCCGAACGCACTCAGGGCGCCGAGGATCAGGATGGTTCGCAGGTTCATGGGAATCCGTAGCTAGCTAAGCAAGTTGGCTAGTCTACCGGGGCACTGCTGGAGAGTTGTGAAAATTTGAGGGCCTCATCGCTGGCAAGCCAGCTCCCACAGGTTTTGCGGTGCACGCGACACCTGTGGGAGCTGGCTTGCCAGCGATGAGACCCGAAAGATTGATGAAGCTCCCGGATCAGATCACCCGAGCGTCATACCCCTCATCCCGGATCAACCCGAGAATCTGCTCGGTCGGCAGTTCACTCTTCACCGACACCTGCTTCTGCGCCAGGTCCACCTTGACCTCGGCACCCGCGTCCTCGCGCTGCACTGCGTTGGTCACCGCCTTGACGCAGTGGCCGCAGGTCATCCCTTCCACGTTGAATACTTGCATCGTTGCTGACTCCTGGTTGGATTTGTCCGCAGTCTCAAGCTTGCCACCGGGGCAAGGTCAAGTTTGCCGTGATGCTGCCGGGCTGGAAATCCTTGCCCGGGTCGGCCAAGCTGCGTGCTTGTCGATTTATCAGCAGGAGTTTCAGCCATGGGCAAGGCAGCACTCGGCCTTCTCGGTCTGCTCGGACTGTTCAGCCAGATCCCCCTGGCCAGCGCCGCAGGCCCGTCGGATTACAGCGTGATGATCATTTCCCGCGAACGCCTGGAAGTGGCCACGTCCTGCGAGATCGGGATCTACCTCAACGACCAGCTCGCCGGACGCCTGTTCCAGGAGCAATCCACCTCCTTCAACCTGCCTGCAGGCAATGTCGCGGTGCGCCTGCGCCTGTTGCCGGGCCAGGCCCCGGGCTGCCTCAATGGCGTCGAGAACCAGCAAAGCCAGACGTTCACCCTGAAAGCCGGGCAGATCACCAAGTACCGCATCGCTACGGGCCAAACCGGCCTCTACCTGAAACAGGCCAGCCTGGGCTATTGACCTTGCCAGCGTGGCAAGGTTGATGCTGGAGGCCAGTCCACGGAGGAGAGCCCCATGCCCGAGTCAATCACCTTCGACCTGCCGATCAGCGGCATGACCTGCGCCAGTTGCGCAGGTCGGGTCGAACGCGCGCTGAACAAGGTCCCCGGCGTGCAGTCGGTCAGCGTCAACCTGGCCAACGAACGCGCCCACGTCGAAACCAGCGCCGGCCTCGACGGCGCCATCCTGGTCGCTGCGGTGGAACGCGCTGGCTACAGTGCCAGCCTGCAGCAGGATGAACAGACCACCCAGGACGACAGCGAACGCCGCCTGCGCAACGAGCGCTGGGCCGTGGCCCTTGCCGTACTCCTGGCCCTGCCGCTGGTGCTGCCGATGCTCCTGCAACCCTTCGGCATCAGCTGGATGCTGCCGGCCTGGGCGCAGTTCGCCCTGGCTACCCCGGTGCAGTTCATCCTCGGAGCACGCTTCTATGTCGCCGCCTGGAAAGCCGTACGCGCCGGGGCCGGCAACATGGACCTGCTGGTCGCCCTCGGCACCAGCGCCGGCTACGGCCTGAGCCTCTACGAGTGGTCCCAGGCCATGCCCGGCATGATGCCGCACCTGTATTTCGAAGCCTCGGCGGTGGTGATCGCCCTGGTCCTGCTCGGCAAGTATCTGGAAAGCCGCGCCAAGCGCCAGACCGCCAGCGCCATCCGTGCCCTCGAAGCATTGCGCCCCGAGCGCGCCTTGCAAGTGGTGGACGGGGTCGAGCGCGATGTGCCGATCAGTGCCCTGCGCCTGGACGACCTGGTGCTGGTCAAGCCTGGCGAGCGCTTCCCGGTGGACGGTGAAGTGGTCGAAGGCCAGAGCCATGCCGACGAAGCCCTGATCAGCGGCGAGAGCCTGCCCGTGCCGAAACAGCCCGGCGACCGCGTCACTGGTGGCGCCATCAACGGCGAAGGCCGGCTGCTGGTGCGCACCCTGGCCTTGGGTACGGAAACCGTGCTGGCGCGGATCATCCGCCTGGTGGAAGACGCCCAGGCCGCCAAGGCACCGATCCAGAAGCTGGTGGACCGGGTCAGCCAGGTGTTCGTCCCGGCAGTGCTGGTCCTGGCCCTGGTCACCCTGACCGGCTGGTGGCTGGCCGGTGCGCCCATGGAAGTGGCGCTGATCAACGCCGTCGCCGTGCTGGTCATCGCCTGCCCTTGTGCCCTCGGCCTGGCGACCCCGACCGCGATCATGGCCGGCACCGGCGTCGCCGCGCGCCACGGCATCCTGATCAAGGACGCCGAGGCCCTGGAGCGCGCCCATGCGGTGAACCGCGTGGTCTTCGACAAGACCGGCACGCTGACCTCCGGCAGCCCGCGCATCGTGCATCAGCACGCGCTGGACGGCGACGAGGCGCACCTGCTGCAACTGGCCGGTGCCCTGCAGCGCGGCAGCGAGCACCCATTGGCGAAAGCCGTGCTGGACGCCTGTGCCGAACGGAACCTGAACGTCCCGGATATCCGCGACAGCCAGTCCCTGACCGGTCGCGGGATCGCCGGTAGCCTCGACGGTCGCACCCTGGCCCTGGGCAACCGTCGCCTGCTTGACGAAAGCGGCCTGCAACCCGGTGCACTGGCGGACGATGCCAAGGCCTGGGAAGCCGAGGGTCGCACCCTGTCCTGGCTGATCGAGACCGGCTCGCAGCCCCGGGTCCTGGGCCTGTTCGCCTTCGGCGACAGCCTCAAGCCCGGCGCAGAGCAAGCGGTGAAGCAACTGGCCGAACAGAACATCAGCAGCCACCTGCTGACCGGCGACAACCGTGGCAGCGCCGCCGTGGTCGCCAGGACCCTGGGCATCGAAGACGTGCACGCTGAAGTACTGCCGGCGGACAAGGCGGCGGAAGTGGCCTCGCTGAAGAAATCCGGGGTGGTGGCAATGGTCGGCGACGGTATCAATGACGCCCCGGCGCTGGCGGCTGCGGATATCGGCATCGCCATGGGTGGCGGCACCGACGTGGCCATGCAGGCGGCCGGTATTACCCTGATGCGTGGCGATCCGCGCCTGGTTCCGGCGGCCCTGGAGATCAGCCGCAAGACCTACGCGAAGATCCGCCAGAACCTGTTCTGGGCCTTCATCTACAACCTGATCGGCATTCCCCTGGCGGCGTTCGGCCTGCTCAACCCGGTACTGGCCGGCGCCGCCATGGCCCTGTCCAGCGTCAGCGTGGTGAGCAACGCCCTGCTGCTGAAAACCTGGAAACCGGAAACCCCTGCGGAGGAACACAAGGCATGAACATCGGTCAGGCAGCCAAGCGCACCGGCCTGAGCGCGAAGATGATCCGTTACTACGAATCCATCGGCCTGCTCAAACCCGCCTCGCGTACCGACAGCGGCTACCGCCTCTATGGCCCGGACGACCTGCACAGCCTGACCTTCATCAAGCGCTCGCGGGACCTGGGGTTCTCCTTGGAGGAAGTGGCGAAGCTGCTGACCCTGTGGCAGGACCGCCAGCGCGCCAGTGCCGATGTGAAGGCACTGGCCAACGAGCATATCGCCGACCTGAACCGGCGCATCGAGGAGCTGGTGAGCCTGCGCGACACCCTCGGCGAGCTGGTTGCCCACTGCCACGGCGATGACAGGCCGGATTGCCCGATCCTCAAGGATCTGGCGGCCGGGTGCTGTCACTGAGGGCCAGCGATTACGATGGTGGACTCACCGCCGCCATCGCTGGCAAGCCAGCTCCCACAGGGTCTTGTGTCGTTCGCAAAAATCCGGCTCGGCTCGATCACTGTGGGAGCTGGCTTGCCAGCGATAGCGATGGTGAGCACACCGCCGTAATCACCAGTAGCTTAGAGGGTCACTGCGCCCACGGCGGCGGAGGCTCTTCGCCTTTGACCGGCCCGCGCTCGGCCTCTTCACGGCCAGCACGGCGCCGGGCATCCTCGAACTTCGCCGCTTCGATCTCGCGCATCACGCCGCCTACATCGGCGATGTGCTCGTCGTCTTTCCAGGTCCCGCTCAACACACTGTCCGGCAGCAATTTGCCTTCCTGGAACAACGCCCACATTTCCTTGGCATACCGAGTCTGCTTCAACTCTGGAGCAAACCGCCCGAAGTAATGCGCCATGTTCGCCACATCCCGCTCCAGCATGCTGAAGGCGTGGTTGTTGGCCGCCGCGTCCACCGCCTGGGGCAGGTCGATGATCACCGGACCGTCCGGCCCGAGCAGCACGTTGAATTCGGACAAGTCACCATGCACCAGCCCGGCGCACAGCATCAGCACGATCTGGCGGATGATGAAGGCGTGGTATTCCCGGGCCTGCTCGGCCTCCAGATGCACATCATTGAGGCGCGGCGCGGCCTGGCCGTCTTCGTCGGTGACCAGCTCCATCAACAGCACGCCATCGAGGAAATCATAAGGCTTGGGCACCCGCACCCCGGCGCTGGCCAGGCGGAACAGCGCCGCCACCTCGGCGTTCTGCCAGGCTTCCTCGGCTTCCTTGCGCCCGTATTTCGAGCCCTTGGCCATGGCCCGGGCCTGGCGGCTGTTACGCACCTTGCGCCCTTCCTGGTACTCGGCGGCCTGGCGGAAGCTGCGCTTGTCGGCTTCCTTGTAGACCTTGGCGCAGCGCAACTGGCGACCGCAGCGCACCACGTAGACCGCTGCTTCCTTGCCGCTCATCAGCGGGCGCAGCACTTCATCGACCATCCCGTCTTCGATCAGCGGTTCTATCCGTTTGGGAGTCTTCATCGGCTTTTGTTCTTGCTCCTGTCTGCCACTGTCTTTGGAGGTGCCTCGTCGGCGAGGCGCACACGATATATCAAGCGCCCTGCCGGTGACGGTCCCGAGGCAAAGGCGACATGGTTTCAATTTACGTCAGCTCATTCCCGGAACAGTTCCCCAGGCGTCGCGCCGAACAGCCCCTTGAAGGCGGCAATGTAGGCCGAGGTGGAATCGTAACCGCATCCCAGTGCCGCCTGTGTGACGCTCTCCCCCTGCTCCAGGGCATCCAGCGACGACAACAGGCGCATGCGCTGGCGCCAGGCACGGAAGCTCAGGCCGGTCTCGCGCTGGAACAAGCGCATCAGGGTCTTTTCCGAACGCCCCAGGCGCTGTGCCCAATGCTCGAGGTTGTGGGTCTGCTCCGGGTTTTTCAGCAGTTCGTTGCACACCCCGAGCAAACCCGGGTGTTGCGGCAACGGCAGGGAAAAACCCACCTCGGGCAAGGTCCGCAACTGATCGAGCAAAACCCGGACCAGATGGGCCTCGTCGCTGTCGCCTTCCGGGTAGTCCACCGGATACTGGCAAAACTGCTTGATCAGCTCCCGGGCCAGCGGCGTCACTTCCAGCACCCGGCAATGCCTCGGCGCCCAGCTAGAGTCGCTGCGGCGCACGTACAGGCTGCGCATCTCCGCCCGGGTCGAGGTGATCACCTCGTGCTCGACCCCGGCCGGCACCCACACGCCCCACTGTGGCGGGGCGAAGTAGCTGCCCTCGGCGGTGTACACGCCGAGCACGCCACTGATGGCGTAGGAAAACTGCACCCAGTCATGCCGGTGCCGGGTCGTCCACGAGCCGGCACCGAGGCTTTCCGCCCGTGCATACAGCGGCCGCGGCAAGGCGCTGAGGTCGGGAATCCGCCGCGGCGAGGTGTTCTGTCCGTTGGTCGGCATCGCTGGGCCTTGTGTCGCAAGACGGAAATGCCTTGCAGGTTAACGCGCCGACTGATTATTACAAGGTGATTCGAGATCAGCGCTCGATGATCGCCGTCACCCCCTGGCCGCCGGCAGCGCAAATGGAAATCAGGCCACGGCCCTGGCCGGCGTGGTCGAGCAACTTGGCCATGTTGGCGAGAATACGCCCGCCCGTCGCGGCGAAGGGATGACCGGCAGCCAGGGAACTGCCCTTCACGTTCAGCTTCGCACGGTCGATGGAACCCAGCGGCTGTTCGAGACCAAGGCGGTCGCGGCAGTACTCCGGGTCTTCCCAGGCCTTCAGGGTGCACAGCACCTGGGCGGCGAAGGCCTCGTGGATTTCGTAGTAGTCGAAGTCCTGCAGGCTCAGGCCGTGGCGGGCCAGCAGGCGCGGCACGGCGTAGACCGGCGCCATCAGCAAGCCTTCATGGCCTTTGACGAAGTCCACTGCGGCGGTCTCGCCATCCAGCAGATAGGCCAGCACCGGCAGGCCGCGTTCTTTCGCCCATTCCTCGCTCGCCAGCAGCACCACCGAGGCGCCATCGGTCAGCGGTGTCGAGTTGCCGGGGGTCAGGGTGCCGTTGCCGTTGCGCTCGAACACCGGCTTGAGGGCGGCGAGCTTTTCCGCCGTCAGGTCGGGGCGCAGGTTGTTGTCGCGGGTCAGGCCCTGGAACGGGGTGAGTAGGTCATCCTGCCAGCCTTCGTTGAAGGCCGCCGCCAGATGCTGGTGGCTGAGCAAGGCCAGGGCGTCCTGTTCTTCCCGGGGGATGCCCCAGTGCTGGGCCATCTGCTCGCAGTGCTGGCCCATGGACAAGCCGGTGCGCGGCTCGCCGTTGCGCGGAAATTCCGGCTTGAGATACGACGGGCGAAGCTTTAGCAGGGCCTTGAGCTTGTCGGCCGTGGTCTTGCCGCGATTGGCCTCCAGCAGCACCCGGCGCAGGCCCTCGCCGACCGCGATGGGCGCATCGGAGGTGGTATCGACGCCGCCCGCGATGCCGCAGTCGATCTGCCCGAGGGCGATCTTGTTGGCCACCAGCAGCGCCGCCTCCAGGCCGGTGCCGCAAGCCATCTGGATGTCATAGGCCGGGGTCTGCGGCGACAGGCGCGAACCGAGCACGCATTCGCGGGTCAGGTTGAGGTCCCGGGAATGCTTGAGCACCGCCCCGGCCACCACCTCGCCCAAGCGCAGGCCATGCAGGCCGAAGCGCTCGATCAGCCCTTCGAGGGCGGCGGTCAGCATGCTCTGGTTGCTGGCCGTGGCATAGGCACCATTGGAGCGCGCAAAAGGGATTCGATTGCCGCCGATGATCGCGACCCGACGCAGACTTCGCATGAGAGACATTCCTTTTATTCCCGAAATAGACGCATAGAGCGTAGGAGTTTTTTCCCGGTTCGAACGACCAACGGCCGATCATGGTCCACACTCTGATGCTTATTTCAGGGAGACGTGCCATGACCGACCGCTATATCAACTTCGCCAACTCCGATCTCGGCCGGCGCGTGGTAGGGGCTGTCGGCCTGCCGCAGCCTGCCCGCCTGGAGCGCTGGCAAGCGGGCCGGCTGCGGCCCGTGGAGGGCGCGCTGTTGCTCGGCGGCGGGCCGTTGGCGGTGAAGGTGGCGGCGTTCGGCCAGCGCCTGACCGGCGAGCTGTTCAGCTTCGCCGATGAAGACCTCGGCCTGCCGGCCTGGGTTGCGGGGCTCGGCAGCAAGCTCAAGGCGGTAGTCTTCGATGCCAGCCACCTCAGCGATATCGACCAGCTCAAGCAGTTGCGCGAGTTCTTCCAGCCGCTGCTGCGCAGCCTCGATCGCAGCGCCAAGGTAGTGATTCTCGGTCGTGCACCGGAGCAGCTTGACGAGGTGCTGGCCCGGGTCGCCCAGCGTGCCCTGGAGGGTTTCGCTCGTTCCCTGGCCAAGGAACTGCGCAGCGGCGGCACCCTGCAATTGCTCTATGTGGCAAAGGAGGCCGAGGATCAGTTGGAGGGTGCGTTGCGCTTCTTCCTCTCGCCGAAAAGCGCCTTTGTCAGCGGCCAGGTCCTGCGCCTGGAAGCCTGCGCCAGCCAGGTGCAGGACTGGACCCGCCCGCTGGCCGGGCGCAAGGCGCTGGTCACCGGGGCCGCGCGGGGCATCGGCGCGTCCATCGCCGAAACCCTGGCCCGGGATGGCGCCGAGGTGGTGCTGCTGGACGTGCCCCAGGCCGCCGATGATCTCAAGGCCCTGGCCGAACGCCTGGGCGGACGGGCGCTGGACCTGGATATCTGCGCCAGCGATGCTTCGGCCAGATTGCTCGAAGGGCTGCCGGACGGTATCGATATCGTCGTGCACAACGCGGGCATCACCCGCGACAAGACCCTCGCCAACATGACCCCGGAGTATTGGGACTCGGTCATGGCGGTCAATCTCAAGGCCCCGGCGATCCTGACCCAGGCGCTGATCGATGGCGGTGCCCTGCACGAGCACGGGCGCATCGTGGTCATGGCCTCGATCAGCGGCATCGCCGGCAATCGCGGCCAGTCCAACTATGCCGCCAGCAAGGCCGGCTTGATCGGTCTGGCCCAGGCCTGGGCGCCGCTGCTGGCCGAGCGCGGGATCAGCATCAATGCCATCGCCCCGGGCTTTATCGAAACCCGCATGACCGCGGCGATTCCCTTCACCCTGCGCGAGGCCGGGCGGCGCATGAGCTCGCTGGGCCAGGGCGGCTTGCCCCAGGATGTCGCCGAGGCGGTCGCCTGGCTGGCCCAGCCGGGCAGCGGCGCGGTCAGTGGCCAGGTGCTGCGTGTCTGCGGCCAGGCGGTGATGGGAGCCTGACCATGACCCAGACCTGGCACGACCTCGGCAGTACCGCCAGCCTCTCCGGGCTGTACCTGAAGGCGGCGAGCAAACGCAAGATCAGCGGCGACACCCTGCCCCGCTATGGGCTGCGCTGCGGGATCAATGTCGATGAGCGCAACCTGGAGGCTTATCGCAAGCTATGCCTGTTCATCCAGGACGGGCGCCTGCCGCCGACTTATCCCCATGTGATGGCGTTTGCCTTGCAGATGCAGTTGCTCACGGCCAAGGATTTTCCCGCACCGTTGCTGGGGATGGTCCACCTGAGCAACCGGATTCGCGTGCTGCGGCCGCTGGGCGGGATCTCGCGGCTGCGTTTCTCGGTGTCTGTGGATAACCTCCAGCCCCACGAAAAGGGCGCCACCCTCGATATGCGCACCGATGCCGAGGATGGCATCGGGCTGATCTGGTCCGAGACCAGTCGCATGCTGTGTCGGGGAATGAAGGTGGCGGGTGAGGTGCCGGTGGTGGAAGCGCCGGAGCCACTGGCGATGACCGAGCTGACGCGGTGGTATGCGGACAGTGATATCGGGCGGCATTACGCCAGGGTGTGTGGTGACTACAACCCGATTCACCTGAGTGCGGCCAGTGCCAGACTGTTCGGTTTTCCCCAGGCCATTGCCCATGGGATGTGGAGCAAGGCCATGGCGATGGCGCATCTGCGCGGGCATTTGCCGCGTAGCGGGTATGAGGTGATGGTTGATTTCCACAAGCCGGTCAGGTTGCCGAGCGAGGTGATTCTGGATGGGAGCGAGGTGGCACCAAGTGGGCAGTTTCGCTTGAGCGGGCATGCTGGAATCATCCACATGACCGGCACCTGGCAACCGGCCTGACAACCCTTCTGCTGCCAACACAAAACCCTGTGGGAGCTGGCTTGCCAGCGATTTGGCCCGACCTGACAACATCATTGTTCAAACCGGCCTCATCGCTGGCAAGCCAGCTCCCACAGGTCACCGGCCAGCCTTACGGGCGCTTCCAGCCCTCCTGCTCTATTCCTTCCAGCAGCGCATCGACCAACCCCTTGGCCGCCTCCACTGCATGCATCGTCAACCACGGAAAGCTGCTGCTCGCCGGGTCCGGCAGTACCGAGTGCTGGGCGGATTCATAGGCACAGCGCAAGAACATCGAGGCATGCACGAGAGCACTGTGGGGGTCGATCCCGGCATTGACCGAGAACAAGGGCGGGTGGCTGCCGGGGCATTCACCGAAGTGGCGGGAACAGGTTGAAGCGAGGGGTGGATCGGGAACGATTTTCTTCATTTGGCTTTCTCTGTCGGGTTACGCCGACACCCTCAGTTTCCACACTGAAGGGTGGCAACTGCGCACGGGGTGGAAAACCGAGCGACAGAGAGACCCGGCAGGCCAAGGGCCTCCCGTGCACAGCTGCCATAAAGCAGTCTCTGTCGAGCGTTGCCGAGGTTTCCACACCCCGATCACCGGACCTCCGGCGACCGCGAAAGACTAGAAGGAGTAGTTTCCATGAGCAAGGAAGCCAACGCCGACAGATCGCGTAGGTTACGTCCTAGGATTTTCAGCTTCCAGAAACTTTGTGTTTAAGCATGCTGAAGAACTCCGGCGCAGAGCTCTTCAAGAACAAGCATGAATGGGTGGCAGCTGAGTGCAGAGTGGAAAACCGGGTGAAAAGGTAAACCCGGCAGGCCCAAGGACCTCCTGCAAGCAGGGTGGAAAACCGGATGAGTAGGAATCCAGTAGATCCTTGGCCCTCCTGCACACAGCCGCCATGAAGAGGGGGCTGGACAGATTAAGGACCAACTTTCCATCGCTCCAGCAAACATGTGTTTAAGAATGCTGCCCGCAAGGCCACCTCAGGGTTCTCCCCCAGCCATACGATCCCTCTTGCCAGCCCGGCCCTTCCCCCTGAAGCTATACCGCCTCAGGAGACCCGAAATGAATCTGCAAGAACTCACCCAACGCCTGCACACCATCCGCGACAACAACGACTGGCGCGGTTTCCATAGCCCGAAGAACCTGGCCATGGCCGCCAGCGTGGAGATGGCCGAGCTGGTGGAGATCTTCCAGTGGCTGAGCGAAGACCAGTCCCGCCAGCTGCCCGCCGATCAGCTCGCCCACGCCGGCCAGGAAGTCGGCGATATCGTGCTTTATCTGCTCTTGCTGTGCAGCGAACTCGGCCTGGACATGGAACAGGTCGTCAAGGCCAAGCTGGCCGATAGCGAGAGGCGCTTCGCCAAATGAACGACCGCCATTTCGATGCCCTGGCGACCCGCTTCGCCGAGAAGATCTACGGCGGCGCCAAGGGCGCGATCCGCCTGGCCGTGCTCCAGGCCGACCTCGCCGAGTGCCTGCCCGACCGCCCGCTGCGCATCCTCGATATCGGCGCCGGCCTCGGCCATATGGCCCTGTGGCTGGCCGAGCGCGGCCACCAGCTGACCCTGGCCGAACCCGCCGCGCCCATGCTCGACGGCGCCCGCGAACGCTTCGCCGCCGCCAGCCAGCCCGCGACCTTCATCCAGGCGCCCTGGCAGGACCTGCTCGGCGAACTGACCGAACCCTACGACCTGGTCCTGTGCCACGCCGTGCTGGAATGGCTGGCAGAACCCGAGGCGATCCTCCCGGTGCTGCACCAGCTGACCCGCGCCGACGGCCTGCTGTCCCTGGCCTTCTACAACCGCGATGCGCTGGTCTACCGCAACCTGCTCAAGGGCCATTTCCGCAAGATGCGGCGCAACGACATGGCCGGCGAGAAACAGAGCCTGACCCCGCAGAAGCCTCTCGATCCACGCGAACTCCGCACCCAGCTCGAAGGTCTATGGGAAGTGGAGACCGAGAGCGGCGTGCGGGTGTTCCATGACTACATGCCCAGCGAGTTCCAGGGCCGCGCCGAGCTGATCGACCTGCTGGAAATGGAACTGGCCCACCGTCGCCATCCGGCCTTCGCCGGCCTTGGCCGCTACCTGCACTGGATCTGCCGTCCCCGCTAGGGAGAATCCCATGCGCTACCTGCTCGTCCTGTCCTGCCTGACCCTGGCCGCGTGCCAGGGCAGCAATCCCTATGTCGCCAGTTCCAACCCGCTGCCGCCGGCACCGGCGCAGGCAACGAACACCTTCGACCGCAGCGCCTATCCTGCCCCGGCCCGTGACTACGGGCGCTACCGCAGCTGGACCTGGCGCAATAACCAGTTGCCCGCCGGCAGCGCGTCCATCGATCCGGCGCAACTGGCCGAGGCCGTCAGCAACGCCCTCGATCAGCGCGGCCTGCGCCCGGCCCGGGACGGCCACAGCGACTTGCTGGTCAGCGCCAACATGCATCTGGAACGGCGCCTGCGCCAGTACCGCGACGATGACTACTATCCCTATGGCGGCTACGGCGGCATGGGCTACGGCCGCGGCCCCTACGGCAACAGCTACGGCGTGTATGGCAGCGTGCCGGTGGTGCGCACCTACGAGGTCGAGGTGATGGTGGTGCGGGTCGACCTGTTCGATGCCGGCAGCGGCCAGCCGGTCTGGAGCGCCAGCGCCGAGACCGCCAGCCAGGGCTCCCTGGCCGAGCGCGCCGACGCCGTGCGCGAGGCCGTCGATAAAGCCATGAGCGGCTATCCTCCCAGCTAGGCCTTTGGAGAATCATCATGTTCCGACGTCTCGCTTTACTGTCCCTGCTGGCATTGCTTGCAGCCTGCCAGAGCAACAACGTGTCCCAGGACTTCGACGCCAGCCGCGATTTCGCCGGCTATCGCAGCTGGACCTGGCAGGAGCCGGCGCTGCAATACCGCCCGGATGATCCGCGGATCAAGAGCGACCTGACCGAACAACGCATCCGCCAGGCAGTCAGCAGCGAGCTTGACCAGCGCGGCCTGCGCCCGGCCCAGGCCGGCACCCGCGACGACCTCAAGGTGCAGACCTACCTGATCGTGGAAAACCGTCACCAGCAGGTCACCACCCAGTACGGCGGCGGTTGGGGAGGCTACTACGGCGGCTACTGGGGCGGCCCGATGTTCAACGAGACGCGCACCGTGGAATACAAGGTGGCGACTATCCAGGTCGATATGTTCGACGGGCGCGACGGCAAGCTGGTCTGGCGCGGCAGTGCCGAGCAGGTAATGAACCACTACCCGCCGACGCCGGAAGAGCGCAACACGGCGATCCAGAAGACGGTGGCGCAGGTGCTTTCCAACTATCCGCCACGTTGAGGCGACGTTCCACCGACCCTGTGGGAGCTGGCCTGCCAGCGATTACGATGGTGAGTTCACTACCGCTATCGCTGGCAAGCCAGCTCCCACAGGGTACCAAGTCGCTCTCTCGGGCCAGTACAGGCGACTGGCCATAACCTTGACTACACTCCTTGAACGCACGCGACGTGCACGGCATGTGCCGGCAAAGGAGTGCTCGTGTCTCCCCGATTCGCGAAACGCCAGCGCGGCGCCATTGGCCTGGCGGCCGTCCTGACCCTGGCCATGGCCCTGGTGTTCGGCCTGCTGGCGGTAGATGGCGGGCGCCTGTACATGGAGCAGCGCAAGCTGCAGCGGGTGGTGGATATGGCCGCCCTCGAAGCCGCCGGCCAGAGTGCTACCTGCAATGGCGTCGGTCCACAGGCGGCGACCCTTGCCACGGTCAGCGCCAACCGCAACGGTTTCAGCGTCGGCAATGGCAATACCCTGCTGACGACCTGTGGCAGCGTTGCTACCGGGGCCGCGAGCCGACGCGCCTTCACGCCGGACGCAACCCGAGCCGAAGCCATTCGTGTCCAGGCTCAACTTCAGACCGCCAATAGCTTCGCCGCCGGTATATGGAGCCTTGTCAGGGGCACCGCATCCCCCAGCAACACTACCCTGCACGCATCAGCCGTCGCGACGCCGCCCCTGCCTCCATTGGCTGCGTTGGCCATTCGCAGCAACTTACTGAATGTCGACACGAGTCGCGCGGCAGCCTTGAACGGCATTTTCTCGCAACTGCTGGGCGGCCAGCTTTCGATCAACGCAGCTGGCTGGAATGGTCTGCTCGCTACCCAGCTCAATCTCCTGGACTACCTCCAGGAACTGGCCGTGGACCTCAACCTGAGTGCCGGCAACTACGAAAGCCTTCTCGATACCAATGTCTCGGCGACCAAGCTGGTCGACGCGATGATCAAGGCCGCCACCCGCGCAGGAAACACCGCAGATGTAGTCACCAGCCTGAATGCCCTCAGGCAAGCGTCATTGCATGTTCCCACTCTCGTGCTCGGGGACATCCTGAACGTGCAAAGCGGCACACCCGATGCGGGCCTGAATACCGATGTGCAACTGTTCCAACTGGTGCAGTCGTTCATCCAGCTGGCAGGCAAAAAGAACGCTGCCGTAGTCGATGCCAGCGCGCTATCCATTCCCGGGCTACTGAACATCACCGCGAAAGTCAGCATCATCGAACCCGCCCAGTTCTCCAGTATCGGCAATCCGGCACTCGCCCAAGCCAATCCCCAGGGCCCCAATCAGATTTTCGTGCGTACCGCGCAAGTCCGGACCTATTTGTCCATCCAGCTTCCGGTCCTCAACAGCATCAGCGGGGTAACCACGGCCCTGACAGATCTGGTCGGCCCCTTGGTGACCACGCTCAATAGCCTGCTGCGCCTCGATCTGGTCAGCACCCTGAACTCTGCGCTATGCCTCCTCGGTGCCGGTTGCGAGCAGATTGACCTGCTCCCACTGCCGACACCGAGGATCGACATCAACCTGGAAGTCGGCAGCGGTAACAGCCGGGTAACCGGATACACCTGCACGCCGAACAAGACCCTCACCGCCGAAACCAAAACCGCAGCCGTATCCCTGCGGCTGGGCACAATCGATCCGGCGCATGTCTTCGACTCCGCCAACCTGCCAGATACCCGCCCGCTGGCGCTGATCGACATCGGTACCAAGACATGCCGGAAAGTCCTCGGTATCGGAACTTGCGAAGCGAGAAAGCCATTCACGGGAGGCGGACTTGGCATAAAGATCGATACCACTGTCGGCAGCAATGGCAGCGTCCTGACCGGCAGCACGCAGAACCTCGTGTTCACGACACCGCCCAATCTCGACCAGCCGCCTTCATGGATGAGCGTCGCCAACCCGAACATCGTCCAAAGCCTCAGAGGCACACTCAATGGGGTCAAGGTCGAGGCCTTCAAGGCCACTACGCCCAATGTGCTTGGCGACTTGCTGGGTGTAGCAGCCTCAGTGCTGGCAGGACTCAACTCGACGCTCGGTGCCTTCATCACCAACACCTTGAGCCCGTTGCTGGATCCGCTGCTGCAAAACCTGCTGAGCAACCTTGGAGTCACCGTGAACCAGGTCGATGTCGGCGCTAATCTGCAATGCAGCGGCAGGCCGAACCTGGTGATCTAGCGCTCGCTCTGAATCGGTAACGCAATCACGAAGCGCGCGCCTTGCTCACCATTATCCACACTCAGGCTGCCGCCCATGCTTTCCACGATGCGGTAGCTCACCGACAGCCCCAGGCCGGTACCGACCCCGGCCGGCTTGGTGGTGAAGAAGGGCTCGAAGATGCGCTCCAGCAGGCGCGGTTCGATGCCGCCGCCGCTGTCTTCGACGATCAACCGCAACCACTGCTCGTCACGCTCGCCCAGCAGCGATATCCACAACTGCGCCGGCCGCTTTTCCAGCAGCACATCCCGGGCATTGACCATCAGGTTGATCAGCACCTGCTCAAGCTGGTCCTGATGCCCGTAGACCGCGCCCTCCAGCGGATCGCCCAGGCGAATGTCGATGCCCTTGCCAGCCAGGCCGTCGGCCAGCAGCGAGAGCGCGCCTTCCACGGCCAGCCAGGGCTCGAACAGCGAGCCCTCGACCTCCGAACGCCGACCGAACACGCGCATGTGATCGACCACCTTCGACGCCCGCACCACCTGGGCGTCGATGCGCCTGAGTTTTTCCTGCAGGTAGTCCACGTCCAGATCACCGTTCTCCAGGCGCTTGAGGGCGTTGACCACGGCCATGCGCATGACGTTGAGCGGCTGGTTGATCTCATGGGCCAGGCCCGTGGACATTTCGCCCAGGGTGGCCATTTTCGCGCTCTGCAACACCAGTTGCCGGGCACGCCGGACCTCGGTGTTGTCGCGCCCGACAGCCTGGATTTCCACCAGCCGGCCCTCGCCGTCGAACAGCCCGCGGTCGGACCAGACCCACCAGGCATGCTGGCGCCCCGGCAGTTGCAGGCAGACCTCGTCGCTGCTCATCGGCGCCTGCGGACTGAGCGCGGCGATGCGCTGCACGAACAACTCGCGCTGCTCCGCCGACATCCAGGCGCCGAGGTTCATGCCCGACAGTTGCGCAGGCGTGCACTCCAGATAATCGGCGAGGGGCTGGTTGCCGTAGAGCAACTCCAGGCCCGGGCGATAGCGGCAGATCATCGCCGGTGAGTCTTCCACCAGCACGCGGTAGCGCTCCTCGCTCTGGCGCACCCGCTCGGCGGCCTGGGTTGCCTCGGTGACATCCAGCCACAGGCCCACCGCTTCCACCGGCATGCCGAGGTCATTACGCAGCAGGCGGGCCTCGTCGAGTATCCAGTGCCAGCCACCGTCATGGTCGCGCAGGCGGTAACGGCTGCGCACCTGGCCCTCGCGCAGCAAGGTGCGGGTGCGCTCCAGCCATAGCGGCAGGTCGTCCGGGTGCACCCAGTGGCCCGGCTGCAGGCGCTCGCCCGGCACGCTGCGCCAACCCAGCAGGGGCTGCAGGCTGGCACTGAAGAATTCCGCGTGCAGGGCGCCGTCCTCGTAGCGCTGGATGTAGATCACTGCCGGCGAGCTGGCGATCAGGTTGTCGAGCCGCGCATGGGCGGCGCTGGCCTGCTGTTCCTGTTGCTTGATATCGCTGATGTCGAGCATGAAACCGTGCAGGCGCCGGGCATCGCCCTGACCACTGATTTCGCCGCACAGGCGATACCAGCGCGGCGCCTCACCGAGCAGGCGCAGGCACAGTTGCAGGCTGTCACCCTGGCGCTGCAGGGCAGTGAAGGCCAGGAGCGTCGCCTCGCGATCGGCCGGGTGCACCAGGGTCAGCCAGTCCGCCAGGCTGACCCGTGCCGGTACGCCGAAGCTGGCCGCCAGGCCGGGGGCCAGGTGCAAGGTCGAGTCGTGTGGCATCCACTCCCACCAGCCGGCGCCGAGCAGGCCCTGGACGTTGTCCAGGCGCTGCTGGCTGGCTTGCAGGCGATCACCGGCAAGACGGGCGAGCAAGGGTTCGAGCAGGGCATCGGCGAGCAACAGCGCCTCGTCGCCCAGGCGCTGGCCGCCTGTGTCCTCGCACAGCAGCCAGGCGCGCACTTCATGCTGTTGGCGGTGCGGCATCAGGTAGAACGGCAACTGCAGCGCCTGCAAGGCCGGCTGGCTGGAGCTGTGGGACAGCTGGGTGGCGGGCAGACTGTCGAGCAGCAGGCTGAGGCGCGCTTCGCTGAGAGGCAGGCTGTCGCCGCTGTGGGCAAAGCAGGTCCAGGCATGGCCCGCCGGCAGCAGGATCGCCGCCCAGGTCGCTCGCCAGTGCCAGGCCAGGCGCTGCAATTGCTCGCCGGCTTCGTCGCTCAGGTGTTGCAGGCTGCAATCGCGCAAGGCGGCGGCGATGGTGCCGGCCAGCAGTTGCTGCTGGCGGGCCTCGGTGCCCTGGCGCTGCTGCTGGATCAGGTCGCCGATATCGAACAGTTGCAGCAGCCAGCCCTCGGCCTGGGGCAACAACCAGCCACGGGTATGCAGGCTGTGTCCGGCGGCGGCGCGGAAATCCAGGTCCAGCGGGTGCGCCTGCCAGTCCGCCGGAGTGCCTTCCAGGGTCAGCAGGCTGTGCGGCAACACGTAGTCGCGCAGGTGCGCCGACATCTGCGCCGGCAGCACCAGCGCAGTCCGCAGCGGGCCGCCCAGGCGCAATACGCGGCCTTGCGCATCGAGCCACAATTGCAGGCCCACCGCCGGCGGCGCCGAAGCCTCGGGCCAGTTCCCGGTTTCGCCGGCGCGGGTCCGCCAGCGGTCGAACAGCCCCGAACCGCCGTTCAAAGCTGCAGGCTCGTCTGGGTGGTCAGGGTCGCCGGCAAGCGCGGGACCTCGCCGATACCCGGCAGCACCAGCACCGGCAAGGTCGAGGTGATCTTGGCCTTGCTGTAGTGGACGCTCACAGTGAGCAAGCGGGTGCCGCTCAGGGTCACGGTCGCGTCCGTGGCGAACTGGAAGCCCAGCGACCCCGGCAGCCACGCCAGTTGCTGCTCCAGTGTCTGCCTGGCCAGATTGTTGACGTCGGCCGCGTAGGTGCCGCTCGCCGGGTCCAGGGCCACGCAGCGACGCACCGCCTCGCTGCTGGCCTGGTTGAACGATTGCACCATCAGCATCGGCAGGCTGTAGCTGAGCAGCCCGTAGAACACTGCGAAGAACATCAGGAACACGATGGCGAACTCGATGGCCACCGCACCTTTTTGCCGTCCAGCAAGGCTTGCTTTCATGATCGCGTCTACCCTGACAAAGACCTCTCCTGACAAATATAGAATCAATCAGACCAAGGGATGGCGTTTCGCCAATGCAAAGTCTCGTCCTGCTGTTGTGGCTTGCCCTCTGTGCCGAACAGGATGTCCGTGAACGGCAGATCGCCAACACCCTGACCCTCGGTGCAGCCGCCTTCGCCCTCGCCTATCTGTTCTTCACCGGTCACACCTGGATCGGCGCCGAACCCGCCGATGCGGCACTGGCCCTGGCCCTGGTGATGTTGTTAACCCTTCCGGGCTATATCCTTGGTCGGCTGGGTGCCGGGGATGTGAAATTGCTCGGCGCCCTGGCCCTGGCAACCGACCAGTGGTATCTGCTGGGCACCTTCATCGGTGCCGGGGTAGTGGTGCTGGCCTGGCTGCTGGGGCGGCGCTGGTTCTGGTCCCTGCTGAATCAGAAGCTTAAGAAGCGCCTGCGCGAACTGCAGGAGGAGATGTCAAAAAAACAGCCCTTCGCGCCGTTCCTGTTCGCCGGCTTCCTGCTCGCAATCTTATGGATCCATTAGTCGCCTGGGGGCTCTAACCTGGGTGTCACTCCTTGTAAATAATCGCAAGGAGCGACTACTTTCTAGTTAGTGCCCCACCGTGACCGGGACCGCTCCTTGGCAGCATTCAGGGAGGGCACGTCAGCATGGAGTCGCGATTCAAATGCCAGCCAGCAAAGTGAAAGTCCTGGTCGTCGATGACCAGCCCCTGATCGTCGAAGAGCTTTGCGAATTCCTCGAAAGCAGTGGTTACCGTTGCGTGCCTTGTGAGTCCAGCAGCCATGCCGTCGAATGCTTCATCGCCGACCCGGCCATCGGCCTGGTGGTCTGTGACCTGAACATGCCCGGCCTCGATGGCATCGAACTGGTGAAGAAACTCAAGAGCGAGACCGGGCCGGATCGCATCTTCGAAGCCATCATGCTCACCGGCCGCGCCGACAAGCAGGACGTGATCAAGGCCCTGCGCGAGGGTTTTGCGGACTACTACCAGAAACCCGTGGATCTGGAAGAGTTGCTGGACGGCCTCAAGCGCCAGGAAGAAGCCCTGCAGGCCCGGCAGAAGGATTACCAGCAGTTGGGTCACCTGAACCAGAAGCTGCAATGCCTGGCCAGTTCCATCGAAGAGCTGTACCAGGATCTCGACAAGGCGCGGCCCCAGGCGCACTCGCGTAGCGACAGCAGTGAGGAAAGCGATGCGCAGAGCGACGTCATCCCCACCATCTTCGCCCCGCTATCGCCGCGCCAGCTCGACGTGGCGCGGCTGGTGGGCCAGGGCAAGACCAACTACCAGATCGCCTGCGAACTGGGCATCACCGAGAACACGGTGAAGCTGTATGTCTCCCAGGTGCTGCGCCTGACCCATATGCACAACCGCACCCAACTGGCCCTGGCGTTGTCGCCGAGCGGGTCGGCGTTGCGGCAGAGGGTTACCGAACACTGAGTTGTCGTGTGTTTGATGGCCTCATCGCTGGCAAGCCAGCTCCCACAGGTTCAGCGGCGCCGCAGACACTGTGGGAGCTGGCTTGCCAGCGATGAGGCCATCACAAGCAACACAAGGCTAATTGTCTCCTCCGCCTTTCGCCCCGCCACTGTCCATCTTCTCCCACTTGAAGACCTCCGGAATCTTGTACTTATACACATTCAACCAGCGCTCCATGCTCTTGTCGTACTCCCGCGCCGTCTGCGTCTGCGGCTTGTCCGAGGCATGCAGTCCGCTCGGTTGCAACTGCAGCCAGGTTTCCGTGGCGAGCTGGGATTTCGACGACGGCCCCGGCGGCATGGCGCTGGCGACCAGGGGCAGGCTGGCAAGCAAGGTCAAGGTGAGGATACGAGCCTTCATGACGGACTCCTCGGCGGCTGCGCGCCGCCAGGTTTGAGTTGCTCGGCACGGGCCTGGGCTTCGCTGAACTGCGCGGCGCTCAGCCCCAGGCGGCTGACCAGGTCGGCGGCCTGCTGCCACTTGTCCTGGTACAGCAACAGGGTCACCAGGTTGACCGCCGCCAGGCGGTCATCCTTGAGTTCGATGGCGGTGAGGAATTCGAAGCGCGCCTTCTCCAGCTCGCCCTGCTCCAGATAGACCACTCCGAGGTCATTGCGGATCTTCTCGTCGGTCGGCGCCAGCCGCGCGGCGCGCATCAGGTGCTGGCGGGCCTGGACCTTGTCGCCACGGTCCGCCGCCAGTTGCCCCAGGCCATGCTCCGCCTCGGCGCCCATGCAGGTGCCAAGCAACCCGCGATACAGCGGCTCGGCCTCGCTGCTGCCAAGCAGGCGCAAGACCTTGGCCTTGCGCACCCGCACCTGGATCAGGCTGTCCGGCATCTCTTCCAGATGCGCCAGGCTGGCGTGGGGGCGGCCGTCGGCCAGCAGCTCATCCGCCATGTTCAGGCCCAGCTCCTGCGAGGAGTCGGGCCGCGCGCAGGCGCCCGGTGTCGATTGCGCCAGCCAGGGCACGCCATTCTGCCCGGCACAACCGCTCAACAGCAGCACACCGATGATCAATCCCGCGACTTTCATCCCGCACTCCCCCACTTCAGGAACTGAAGGCCCGCGCCAGGGCAGTGAGCCCGGGGCCGGCCAGAACGATCAACAAGGCGGGAAACAGAAACACCATCATGACGATGGACATTTTCCCGGACATCTTCGAAATCCTTTCCTGCAGCCGGGTCAGGCGCCGGTCATCGAGCAACTGCTTCAACGCCAGCAGCGACTTCATCGCGCCACCGCCCTGCACCAGCAGTTGCTGGAGAATCACACAGGTGTCGCTGAACTCGTCCACCGACAGCAGCTTCGCCGTCTGCTCCAGCTCGGGGGCCAGGGCCAGGCCGGAATCGACCCGGATCAGAACCAGGCGCAGCTCTTCGCTGAGCACCGGCAACAACTCCCGGCCTTCGCTGCTGAGAATGCGCAGGCTTTGCTCCACCGCCAGGCCGGAGTCGAAGAGGATGCGCAGCAGCGGAATGAAACTGGAGACTTCCTCGGCGATCAGCCGCTGCCGCCTCGCCGCCGCCCAGGCGAGGACGCGCTTGGGCAGCAGGTAACCGATCCCGAGGCCGAACATCGGCAGCAGCCACGGCGTATGGCTGGCCGGGTAAGCGACCTGCTGCACCAGCACCGCCGCCAGCGCCATCAGCAGCGGCACACCGACCTGCAACGCGGCATACAGCGAGCGCTGGCGCGAACGGCGCCAGCCAATCCGGTCGAGCAGCATGCGCGTCTCACCGTCCAGGTTCAGCGAGCGCTGGGCCAGGGCGCTGTTGCCCAGGCGATGCAACCAGCCGTCCTCGCGGACTTCTTCCAGCGGTTTGCCTTGCAGGCGCAGGGCGATCAGGCGCTCGCGGCGGTGCTGTCTGGCGAGGGTCGTCACCAGCAGCAGGAAGGTCAGGAAGAACAGCACGGCGCTGATCAGCAAGGCCATCTCAGATACTCCGCAACATGCGCCACAGCGCGACGCAGCCCAGCACCTGCAGGATGAACGCGGCCAGCAACATCATCTGGCCGCTGTGATTGTTCCACATCGACAGCAGGTAGCCGGGGTTGGCCACCATGAAATAACCGACCATGCAGATCGGCAGCAGGGCCAGGACCATCGCGGTCATCCGCGTTTCGCCAGTCATCGCGCGCAACTGGCGGGCGCCCTGCTCGCGCTCGCGGATCAGCTTGATCAGGTTCTCCAGCAACTCGCTGGCGTTGCCGCCATAGCGGTGGTTGATGCGCAGCCCCAGGGCAAACACGCGGAACTCGTCCTGGGCGTACAGCTCGGCCAGATCGTGCAGCGCCTCGTCGAGGCTGGCGCCCATCTGCACATTGCGCTGCACGCGCTGCATCGCGCTTTTCAGCGGGTCCTCGGCAATCTCCACTGCACCAAGCACCGCATCGTTCAGGGTGCGCCCGGCCTTGAGGCTGCGCACCGCATGGTCCAGCAGGGTCGGCAATTGCTCGATCATCCGCCGCAGCCGGCGGTGATAGCGCCAGCTCATGTACCCACGCCACAGCAGCGGCCCGAGCACCAGCACGGCTCCCGCCCCCGGCCAGCCCGCCAGGCTGCCGGCCAGGGCGATCAGCAGCAACCAGCCCGCGCCCCAGAACATGAAACGGTCGGTGCGATAGTCGAAGCCCGCGCGCAACAGCAGCAACTCCAGCGAACTGCGGACCGGCGCCTGCAGCGCCACCGGCTCGGGCAGTTGCCCCAGGCGTTGCAAGGTGCGCTCCGCCGCCGACTTGCGCACGCCGTGATAGAACAGCCCGACCGAGGTCGCCAGCAGGATCAGCCCGAACAGGCCGAGGATCACCGCGATCATGACAACGGCTCCTGGGGGTCGCGGCGCAGCTTGTCGCCGGCCGGGTTGACCGCCTCGCGCACGAAACCGCCGCCGCCACGGCGATCGAAACGGAACAGGGTGTTGGTGACGTAGACGTCGTCACGCAGCCCGACCACCTCCAGCACTTCGCTGATGCAACGGCGCCCGTCGGGCAGACGGGTCAGCTGGATGACCACGTCGAGGGCGGCGCAGATCATCTGCCGCAGGGTCTTCTCCGCGACCTGACGCCCAGTCAGGCCGACCAGGGTTTCCAGGCGCAGCAGCGCGTCCTGGGCGGTGTTGGCGTGCACCGTGCTCATGGAACCGTCGTGGCCGGTGTTCATCGCGGTCAGCACGTCGATCACTTCGACGCCGCGGATCTCGCCGAGGATGATGCGGTCGGGGCGCATGCGCAGGGCGTTGCGGATCAGTTCGCTGGCCTTGATCTCGCCATGGCCCTCGGCATTCGGCGGGCGGGTTTCCAGGCGCACCACGTGTGGGTGATCCAGTTGCAGCTCGGCCACGTCCTCGATGGTCACCAGGCGCTCGCGGGGGCTGATCAACTGGCTGAGGATATTGAGCAAGGTGGTCTTGCCGGTACCGGTACCGCCGCTGACCAGGATATTGCAGCGCTTGCCCACGGCGGTCTGGAAAAACTCGAGGATCGCCGGATCGATCGCCCGGGTCGCCAGCAGGTCGGCGCTCTTGAGCATGTCCTTGCGGAATTTGCGGATCGACAGGCAGGGCCCGTCCAGCGCCACCGGCGGGATGATCGCGTTGACCCGGCTGCCGTCGGGCATGCGCGCATCGACCATCGGCGACGACTCGTCCAGGCGCCGGCCCAGGGGGGCGAGGATGCGCTGCATGACCCGCTCGACATGGTGCGAATCGATAAAGCGCAGGTCGGTCTGGTGCAGCACCCCGGCCCGCTCGACGAACACCCGGAACGGACCGTTGACCAGGATCTCGGTGACACTGCTGTCGCGCAGCAGCACCTCGAGCGGACCGAAGCCGGTGAGCTCGTCCACCAGCTCCTCGGCCATGCGTTCCATTTCATACCGGGACAGCGCCAGGTGCAGGCGGGCGATGTACTCGCCGACCTGCTCGACGACGAACTGCGCCAGCGCCGGCCGCGAGCCCTCCAGCAGATTGCGCCCGGAGTCTTCGATGGCGTCGATGATGTAGCGGTGCAGGGCACGCTTGAGCGCCTGCGGATCGGAACCGAGGTTGTGCCGGGGGCCACCGAACAGTTCGTCGCTACTCATGGCCGTCACTAATCATGCTTGGCACCCCACAACCGGCTGAGCCAGCTGTCGGGCTTCGGCTTGATGTTTTCCGAGCGCCGCGCCAGGCGCTCGCCGAGGGTCTTCAGGCCGTGGGTGAGGTTGTCCCGCGGGGCCAGCTCGAACAGGCTCAGGCCCTGGTTGCGCGCGTTCAGGCGCACCTCGGCGCTGGCCGGCAGTTCGCTCAGCACCGGCAGGGCGAAACGCTTGCCGAGGGCCTCGGCATCCGGGATCACACTGCGCAGGTAGCGGTCGACCAGCAGCTTGGCGTGCTCCAGGTTCATGCCCTTTTCCCGCCAGCTGTTCAGCACTTCCAGGTTGCGCCGGCATTCGATGACATTCTGGTCGGTGTACCAGATCAGTTTGTCGCAGTGGCTGACGAAGGTCCGCAGCGCTTCGCAATCGACCTGCCCGGTGAGGTTGACGATGATGTGCTGGAAATGCTGGCGCAGGGCGCTGAGGAGCATGTACAGCTCGGCCGCACTGGTGCGTTCCAGGGGCTCGTCGCCGGGGGCATAGGCGAGCAGGCGCAGGCCGCTGTTTTCCCGGGGGAAGGCACTGTCGATCAGGGTACTGTCGAGCCGGCGCAAATGGCGCAGGGCGTCGCCGAAGTGGAACGAGGCTTCCAGGCCGAGCAGCGCCAGGCTGTCGGCGCGGGGCAGGCCGAGGTCGAGCAGCAGGGTCTGCTGGCCGCTCTTCTGCACCACCTGCCCGAGGTGCACGCTGAGCAGCGCGCCGTCCGAACCACACTCGGTGCCATAGAGCACGGTGAGGCCGCCCAGGTGCGGATTGGTGGTCACCGGCGGCAGGCGCTTGCCCAGGCGCCGGACCAGGCCGGCCACTTCGCTGGCCCGCGAACCATAGGCGACGAAATCCCGTGCCCCGGCGCGCATGGCGTTGAGCACCAGCTGATTGTCCATGCCGTCGCCGAGGGCAACGATGGCCAGCATCGGCTTGGCTTCCAGCACCCCTTCGATCAACGCGCACTGGTTGACCACATGTTCGCGGTCAAGGCCGACGAACAGCAGGTTGGCGAAGGTCACGTCGACCAGCGCCAGCAGCTCGTCGAGGCTGCCGCTGCCGGCGCCGACCACTTGCCCCAGCGGCGTCAGGGCCGATTGCAACCACTGCAGGTCACCCTCGTTGCGGGTGAGCGCCAGGAAGGTCTGGCTCAGGCTCTCGCTCATCGGGATAACCCACTCTTGCGATCGAAGTCGCCGTTTTCCAGGAAGAACAGCCGGCCCCAGCTCGGGTCATAGGTGCGCAGGCGCTCGCCCGGTAGTTCGGGCAATTGCGCGTTGGCCGCCAGCGGCCGGACCAGATGCGGGGTGACCACCATCAGCAGTTCGGTTTCTTCGCGCTGCACCGACGACTGGCGGAACAGCGCGCCAAGCACCGGGATGTCGCCAAGACCGGGGAATTTGTCCACGGCGGAGCGGTTGCTGGTATTGATCAGGCCGCTGATCACGAAGCTCTCACCATCGGCCAGGGAGATGCTGGTATCGGTACGTCGCACCTTCAGTGCCGGCACCGTGACACCGGCGATCTGCACGGCATTGGTGAAGTCCAGCTCGCTGACCTCCGGGGCCACCTTGAGGCTGATGCGATCACGGCTGACCACCGTAGGCGACAGGGCCAGGCGGATGCCGAACTCCTTGTACTCGATCGACAGGCTGTCGCTACCGCTGCTGGGCACCGGGATGGGGATTTCGCCACCGGCGAGGAAGCTCGCGGTCATGCCGCTGAGCACGGTCAGGCTGGGACGCGCCAGGGTGTAGGCGAAGCCGGTGTTCTCCAGGGCATTGATCGCGGCGAGGAAGCGGCTGCTGCCCCCACCCCAGACGATATTGAAGGCACCGTTGTCGAGCGGGATCAGTGGCGTGGTCACTGGCACGTTGCCCGGCGACACCAGGGTCCCCGGCACGGTGCCCGGAGAGCCGATCAGCGAACTGTTGGAGCCTTTGAAGAACAGCCTGGCCCCGGCCTCCTTGAGTTTGCTCCGGCTGACCTCGACAAAGCGGATATCAGCCTGGATCTGCATCGGCAGGTCGGCTTCCTGGGCCACGGCCATGTCGGCGCTGGCCTGGCCGCGCACGAAGATCATGGTCTGGCGTGGCGTGCTCGAGCAGGACGTCCACAGGCTCAGGCTGGTGGCGCCTGGGCCCATGGCGGTGAGCAGCACGGCGTCGTTGCCCACCGCATGCACATCGGCAACCTTGGGATCGCCTACCGCCGCGCGGCTGATGCTCACCGGCAGGCGCAGTTCCTGTTGCAGGCCCTGGTCGATCTCGAGGGTGGCCGGCACCCGCGGCAGCGCCGCACAACCGCTGACCGCTGCCTGGGCCTGGGCCGGCGGCAACAGGGCCAGCAACGAGGCGACCAGGGTGCAGGTGGAAATCCGCGAGGAACGATGGCTCATCGAAGGGGCATCCTTGCTGAATTCAGTGAAGTGTCTCGGGCGCCTGCGCGCCCCGAATGATCTCGATTCCACGCCTGGCCACCGGCGCCGCAGCCGGGCCAGGCGCCGGGGCGGTCATGGCCAGTTGGTTGAAGCGATAGAGCTGGCGGGTGGCATCCTCGACGGCGCGGGTGGCGGTCTTCGGATCGGCCCAGTACGTGGCCAGCAGCTTTTCTTCGGCGCTGCGCACCGCCAGGTCCACCTTGCCGCCCTGGGCAGCGAGGGTCAGGCGGCTGGCCAGGGCCTGGGGCACCGCGACCACGACGGTGCGGGCCGGGGTGCGGCGCTTTTCCTCGCGGGCCTTGGGATCGGGGTCGAGGGGTTCGGCAGTGCGCCCGTCGCGAGCCACGCCGATCTGCTGGCCGACGCTGAGCACGCGCAGGGCCGGCACCACCACCTGGGCGCTGGCCAGCGGATTGGCCTGTTCTTCCCGCAGGTAGACCAGCACATCCACATAGTCGCCAGGGCGCAGGTAACCGGCGGCGCCGCTGACCTCATCGACCGCCAGGGTCAGGGCGCGCTCGCCGGGCCCGATCATCCGCGCCAGCGGACCACCGGCCTCGAAGCTGCTCTCCTCCAGCCAGGTGCCGGCCGGCAGGTCGCGCCAGGGGGTGCGTCCGGCAACCTGTTCAAGGGTCTGGAAACTGCCGGCCGGCGCCACCAGCAGGCGCTCCACGGCAAGGTCTTCGGTATTCAACGGCTGGTTGGCGGCAACATCGCGGCGCAGCACCACCACCGGTTTGCGCAATTCGTCCTGGGCCGTGTTGACCGCCTGGGTCACTGGCGGAACGGCGGGTTGCGCGACAGGGGCGGAAGGTTCAGGCCGCTTGCTGAGGACCAGGCCCCAGTAGCCGGCGAAGATCGCCCCTAAAAGGAACAGTCCGGCAAGAATCAAGGTGATGCGACTGCTCATGGCTGGCCCCTCCCTGCCTCATTCCGCAGCCCGTGACTTCTTGTTAACAGGCTTGAACCCACACGTTGGAAGTAACTATTTCGCTATTTCACGGTAGTTGAGCTAGGACAAAACGCCATTACGCTTGTGCAAATTTTTCCCTGTGACGTGCATCACGTTTTGAAAACAACGGGTTATTGGCGGCGGCTTTCCGCTATCACTTTGGGATTAATGCTTTCTTACATTTGCTCAGGTGTTAACTCTTGACGATGCTCTGATGGCGAAGGGGAATCACCCAAGCCCCCGTGTTACAGGCCTTTCTGGCGCAAGGAGCTACATCATGTCGGTCACTAAAAAAGTCATTCAATCCATTCGGAAGTTCTGCCAGCGCACGGACGGCGCATCGGGTATCGAGTACGCACTGGTCGCGGCCATGGTTGCCGTAGCACTGGTGGCGTTCGTGCCGACCATCTCCGAAGGCGTAACCACCATCTTCACGAGTATCCAGGGCGCGCTGAACCCGGCCTGAGTCTTTCGAGCTGTCCAGCGGGGTCATCACGCCGTGCCCCGCTGGTCTATCGCCACCGCATGACAGGACAGCGCCATGCCAGCTTCCCGCCCACGAGAACAACTGCTGTTGGTGGATGATGAAGAGGACGCGTTGCTGGAACTGGCCGAACTGCTGGAAAACGAGGGCTTCCGTTGCCATGTGGCGACGTCGGTGAAAAACGCCCTTCAGCAGTTGACCCGGCATCCGGATATCGCCCTGGTCATCACCGACCTGAACATGCCGGAAGAATCCGGTATTTCCCTGATCAAACGCCTGCGCGAGCACACCGCGCGCCAGCACCTGCCGGTGATCGTCACCACCGGGCATGCCAACCTCGATGCGGTGACCGAGCTGCGCCAACTGGAAGTGCTGGACCTGTTCCGCAAGCCCATCTATCACATCCGGTTGCTGGAGACCCTGGGGAACCTGTTTCCGCCGGAGGTTGCGCAGGGGCGGCGGGTGGCTCACTGAAATACCTATTGGCCTCATCGCTGGCAAGCCAGCTCCCACAGGTTCGGCGGCGCCGCAGACACTGTGGGAGCTGGCTTGCCAGCGATGAGGCCATTAGCAACACCCGCACTCCTCAGAGTTGATAGCTGAAACTCACGGTAAACCGCGGCCGCCGGTTGAAGCTGTCCAGGGCGATGTCGGACATCGGCTTGGCCACCTCCAGCGAGATGTTGTAGTAGTGCGCATCACCAAAGCGCAGGCCCAGGGCCGCCGAGGACATTTTCGAGTCCTGAACCTGCAATTCATTGAACCAGGTCTTCGCCGCATCCAGCACCACATAGGGCTGAAGCAACTTTACCCACTCACCCTCACGTCGAAAGCTGTAGTTGAGCTCGTAGGCCGCCCCCCAGCCCTTGTCGCCGGAGGCCTGGTCGACCGGGTACCCCCGACCGAAGTTCTGCCCCCCAAACACCGCGCGCTCGCTGTCGGGCAGACTGTCGTCGGTCCAGTACAAAGCCGCAGAAACCACCCCTTGCCAGTTGTCGGCGAAACGATCGCTCTGGACGCCGGAAAGGCGCAGGCGGAAGAAATCCAGGTCATAGTCGGCGTCGGTGTTGGCACCAAAGCGGTCGAAGCCCTGGTACACCCCGGCGCTGAGGATGCGCAGTTGCCGGTCCGTGGCCTTGCGCCAGTCGCCCTCGAAGGCCAGCGCACGGATATCGGTCTCGATACTGACTTTCTGCGAGCCGCGCAGCACCCGGTAATCCGTAGTGTCGTCCACCGCGTAAAAACGCGCCGACACACCTAGCCATTCGTTGGGCGACGCGATCAGGGGATGGTTGAGACCTACTGAATAACGGTCGTTTTCCCGGTGCTGCTTGAGATCGACGCCGTTGTCCAGGCGGATCACCGCGCTGGGATCGCTGCGATAGCGCGAGGCCGACAGCGCCAGTTGCGTCCCTTCGCTGTTAAGGTACTGCGAATAGTCAGCACGGAAATAGTGCTCCTTGTCTTGCCCGGGTGGTGCCAACGCACTGACGCTCAATTGTTCTGCGAACGCCGTTTGCGCGTTGCTGCTGGCACCCAGCAGTACCTGGAGATCGTCGCGGCTGCTATCACTGAGGCTCATAGTGGTCGTGAAAGGCTTGCGCGCGGCCTGCACGAACAGTTTACTGGCCCCATCGGTGGTCGAAGGTGGGGGCACCCGCGCCTGCAGGGTGATACCGGGCACCCGGCTCATGAGGGTGGTGTAGCGGTCGAAGGTTTTCCGGGTCAGCGGGCGCTCGGCCTTGAGCTTGGCAACGAGCTTGTCCAGGTAGACCGAGACCCGGCCAATATCGCCCTGCATCTCGTGATCACGAATATAGCCCTCGACCAAAACCACACGCAGGCGACCTTCGGCAAAATCCTGCACCGGCAAAAAGGCGTAGGACAACAGGTAACCATCCTGCTGGTATCGCTGGGTCAGGCGCCGGGTGGCCTCGATCAGATCGGCAATGGTGACCTCGCGGTTCAACAGGTCCTTGTAATTGTCACTCAGTTCGCTTAGCGGGTAGACGCTCCCCCCCTCGATACGCACTTTGCGGATCAGTACCCGGGTGTTCATCATCAGCGCCTGAGGCTGACTGGCTGCGGGGGTCGGCATCTGAAGCTGCGGTGTGGACGGCCGAAATGCATCTGCCGGCAGGTTGGGTGCCGGCAGGTTGCGTTCAGTTTCGTTGCTGTTCAGAAAAGTGGGAAGTGGCTCGGCCTGTAGCGCACTTACCCAGGAAAGACTCACTAACGCGATTGCCATCGACCGCATAGGACACTCCATCATCCTGAAAAGTACGAGGGAACCAAGACGGTTCCCTCGTCAGACTCAAGCGTAGGTGTTGCCCGTAAGATCGTCTAACCAGGATGATGGCTTTTTACTTCGCACCACCCAATAAACCACCCGTCACGCCGTTCAGCACTCCCCCCAGACCTCCGGTACCCGTGGCGGTGGTGCCGGCGCCGCCCGAGACCGCTACGCCAGCACCGGTGCCCGCGGTTGCACCACCGAGCGCCCCGGTCACGGTATTGACCACGCCGCCAACCGTCCCGGTAACGGCGCCGAGACCACCAGTGCCGCCGGTAGCACCACCCAGGGTGCCGGTCACGCTGTTCACCACACCGCCCACGGTGCCCGTCACGGCGCCGAGACCGCCAGTTCCGCCGGTAGCACCGCCCAGGGTGCCGGTCACGCTGTTCACCACACCGCCCACGGTGCCCGTCACGGCGCCGAGACCGCCAGTTCCGCCGGTAGCACCGCCCAGGGTGCCGGTCACGCTGTTCACCACACCGCCCACGGTGCCCGTCACGGCGCCAAGACCGCCAGTACCGCCGGTAGCACCGCCCAGGGCACCGGTCACGCTGTTCACCACACCACCTACGGTGCCCGTCACGGCACCAAGACCGCCAGTACCGCCGGTAGCGCCGCCCAAGGCACCGGTCACACCGCCCAAGG
The DNA here is from genome assembly GCF_057197725.1 of Pseudomonas sp. P2S-1. Taxonomy (NCBI): domain Bacteria; kingdom Pseudomonadati; phylum Pseudomonadota; class Gammaproteobacteria; order Pseudomonadales; family Pseudomonadaceae; genus Pseudomonas; species Pseudomonas sp. P2S-1. The sequence goes on along the minus strand of NZ_CM170068.1, from coordinate 5,256,079 downwards.
CGCCGCCAAGGCCGCCATTCCCGGTGCCCGGGCCGTTCAGCACCGTGCCCACGCTGGTGACAGTGTCACCCAGGGCACCCACACTGATGGCCAGGCGTTCGCCGACCGGGTTGGTCGGCCCAGGGTTGGTTTGCGCACCAAGGCTGGTAAGCGCACCGCCGAGGTTATTGGTCACACCGCTGACCACAGTACCAAGCCCGGTTGCAGCGCCCACCTGCTGCGTCACACCCAGCGCAGTGTCGACCACCGGCTGCACGACGCCGCCCACGGTGCTGGTAACCGTAGCAGTGAGATAAGGGGCAGGTCCGTTGTTGACGTGACCAGTACCGCCGACCACAGGCCCGGCCGAAGCCAGCAGGTTGCCCACACCCAACAGGTTCACAGCGGTGGTACCGACCACGCCATCCGGGTCATGTACAGTCAGGCCACCGCCGACACCGGCGACCACCCCGCCCACGGTTTCCAGAAGCCCGCCAGTACCTGGTGCACCGCCGCCATTGGCATTACCGCCGCCCACCAGATCACCCGCCTTGCCAGCGATATTGCCCACGGTTGCGACCAAGCCGCCAGCCAGGTCGGTCACCTGATTGCCACCCGCACCCGCGACCTGCTGGCCGACAGAGGTGACGGCAGTACCTACGGTTTTCAGCACCGAGTTGAGTGGCGCACCGAGGCCGGTGGTTTCGCCCAGGGTACCTGCAGTGTTTTCCACCAGCGCCACGAGTTGCACAGCGCCGGTGTTCAACTGCTGGGTAACATTGTTCAGCGGGCCGGAAGAGGTAGCACCGCTGATAGTGTCGCCCAGGGCGACCACGGTGGTGCCCAGAGAACCCACGACACTGTTGACCACGGGCACCTGTTCGATCACACCGCTGTTGGCCAGGCCCTGCACGCCGCTGCCGAGTTGCGCAACACCGGCGCCGACGCTGCCGAGCGTGTTGCCGATCGCGTTGTTGCCGGTACCGAGTTGGCCCAGCCCCGAACTGACGCCACCACCAATGGTGGAGACGGTAGCTCCCACACTGCCGACCAGGCCACCGGCGGTATCGCCCAGTACCGGCAGGCCATTGACGCTCCCACCGGCGCCGCTGACGGCATTGCCCAGTGCGGAAACTGCGGAGCCTGCCTGATCTGCGACCTGGGCGGTAATCAGCGGATTGCTGGTAGTGGTGCCAGTTCCACCTGTGGAACCATTCCCGCCTGTACCGGCCGAGCCACCTGCTCCATCGGTGCCGCCCGTGCCACCAGTGCCACCGATCACCGTTCCGTCACCACTGCCACCGCCACCCGAACCGCCGGTTCCGGTTCCGGTGCTGCCACCACCACTGCCCGCAGTACCGCCGGTACCGCTGTCGGTGGTGCCCGAGCCGGCGTCGCCGGTCGCAGCATCGGCCGCAGCCGGTGAAGATTCGTCGACCACGCTATGAGAACCGCCACCACCGCTGCTGCATCCTGCCGAGAGGCTCACAGCCATCACCAGTGCCAGTGCCGAACTTGCTTTCATCCACGCTTGAGTGTTCATGGCGACTCCATTGCTTTCGCTGCCGCTGCTTTATGTATGCGGAAACTCCAGGACGGAAATCCGCGTCGGTGCAGCTATCTCAGTCCGGCGGGCGTGGTGTCACAATTCTGAACTTGGTATTAACCGGATATATACGTTGGTGATGGCAAAAAAAATCCTTCTATTTCAGAAGGTTGAAATAGTGATCAGGGCGCAGTGATAGCACTTCGACTTTCGCGCTATAACCAATTGACGGGTATCTGACGCCAAATCGCCGCGCATTCGCGGCGATTTTCCGGGCGCGCTCTATGACGTCAGTCGCTGACCTGGAACGTCAGGCGGGCGGTCTGCCCGCTGGCGTCGAGCACACTCAATTCGTACTGACCGGCGGCGTCGAAGCGCGCCTTGAGCACGTCCTGCCCGGCGCTCTCGCCCAGGGGGGCACCATTGAGGAACCACCAGCGCTGGCCATCGCCGCCCAACGCCGACAGGTCCAGTTGCAGCGCCTCGCGGCTGGTCGCCGGGCGCCGGAGCTGGTCGCCCTGGCGCACCCCGACGATGGACAACGGCGGCGCACTGGCCGGCACCTGTGGCGGGCAGCTCGGATCGATGGCCGGCAGCCGGGCGTCGCGGCGCTCGGCCCGGGTCAGCCAGGGCTCCAGCGGCGCCGGCCACAGGGCGATGTCCCGGGACTGTGCGCCCGGGCAGGTGGCGTCAACCCGCAGCCCCTGATCATTGACCCAGACATGCTCCAGCAAACCGACACCCAGTGGCTGGTCCTGCGCCAGCAGGGTCGGTGGTGTGGTGCCGTCGAGGGTCCAGGCGAAACGCTGGCGCCGACAGTTGCCATCGCTGCGCGCCAGCGGCTGGCCCTGCGGCCAGCAGATCGCCGCCACACCAACGCTGGCCGGCACCGACGGGACCGGCGTGCGAATACCGCGCTGGCTGTCGCGGTTACTCAGCACGTCATGGACTTGCAACATCAGCGGCGCTGCCGAGGCCAGGCCGAACTGGCCCGGCACCGGCGTGCCATCGGGGCGGCCGATCCACACGCCGATCAGGTAGCGCGGCCCGACGCCGATCGACCAGGCATCGCGGAAGCCGTAGCTGGTGCCGGTCTTCCAGGCCAGTTGCGGACGCTGCACCAGTTCGGCGTGGGGATCACGGTCAGGCCGCGCCTGACCGCTGAGGATGCGCCGCACGATCCACGCCGCCCCCGGCGAGAGCATGCGCCGCTCCACCAGCGGTACATCCGGTTGCAGGCGCAGGCTGGCGCTCATGCCGTCGCGGGCGAAGGCGCTGTAGCCGCTGACCAGGTCTTCAAGGCGACTGCCGCCCCCGCCGAGGATCAGCGCCAGGTTGGGCTCGGCCAGGGCCGGCAGGCTGATGGGGATGCCGCCGGCCCGCAGTTGCGCGGCAAAGCGCTTCGGCCCGTAGGCTTCGAGCAATTGCACCGCCGGCAGGTTGAGCGACAACGACAGCGCCGAACTGGCCGCCACCGGACCACTGAAGCCCATGGAGAAGTTGCCGGGGCGGTAGTCGCCGTAGCGCCGCGGTACATCCTGGAGCAGCGATTCGGAATGGATCAGGCCGTCGTCCATGGCCATGCCGTAAAGGAATGGCTTGAGGGTCGAACCCGGCGAGCGCCAGGCGCTGATCATGTCGACATGGCCGAAGCGGCGCTCGTCGGTGAGGTCCACCGAGCCGAGGTAGGCGCGCACGGCCATGGTCTCGGATTCCACCACCAGGATCGCCGCCGAGGTGCGCTCGGGCAGGCGCGCACGCCAGCCGGCGAGGAGGTCTTCGAGGCGGCGTTGCAGGCTGGCATCGAGGGTGGTGCGGATCAGCGGAGGACTGTCGGCGCGGTTCAGGCGTCGGGCCAACAGCGGGGCCAGCGCGGGTTCCTGACGCGGCGCCAGGAGCAGGGGTTCCTCCGTCGCTTCGCTGATCTGCTTTTCCGGCCACACCTGATATTCGCCGAGGCGTTGCAGGACCTTGTCGCGGGCCGCCGTGGCGCGTTGCGGATGGCGATCCGGACGCAGGCGACTGGGAGCCTGGGGCAATACCGCGAGCAGCGCCGCTTCGGCGGGCGTCAGTTGGCTCGGCTGCTTGCCGAGGTACGCCCAACTCGCCGCCGCTACGCCTTGCAGGGTACCGCCGAAGGGCGCGCGGTTGAGGTAGATCTCGAGGATCTCGCGCTTGGACAGGTGCCATTCCAGTTGCAGGGTACGCCAGAGTTGGCGCAGTTTGCCGGGCAGGGTTCGTTCATGGGGATCGAGCAGGCGCGCCACCTGCATCGACAGGGTGCTGCCGCCGGACAGCACCCGGCCACCGCTGAGGTTCTGCCAGGCGGCGCGGCCGAGAGACAGCGGGTTGACCCCGGGATGGCTGTAGAACCAGCGGTCCTCGTAGGTCAGCAGGGCTTGCAGGTAGAGCGGCGAGACTTCGTCCACCGACACCGGATAGCGCCATACGCCATCGGCATCGGCGAAGCGCCACAGTGGCGTGCCGTCTTCGGCCAGGACGACCCGGGCCAGGTCGTCGGCGGGCAGTGGCAATGGCCAGACGCGGTCAGCCAGCCATAGCAGGGCGATCAGGGCCAGTGCCGACAGCCCCGCGATACTCGCCAGACGGGCCTTGCGCCCCCGTGGCAGGGCTAAGCTGAACATGGTCGGGAACCGAGGCGGCCCAATGATGGCCAAAGGCTGGAAGGCAGCGCGAATGCTGTGACGATCATCAGGACACGACCATGCGGGTAGAAGGTTTTTTCGAGTGGCTGGGCCAGGCGCTGGGCGCCGTCATCAAGTTCGTGGTGGACCTGCTCAGCGGATTGTTCGCCATGCTGGCCAGTGCCGGGACGAAGTTCATCGACGGGTTGGCCAACACCCTGGGGATGGATACCTCGCTGATCAGCATCCTGATCCTGATCATCGGGCTGCTGTTGCTGTATTCGGCGGTGCGGGCGTTCATGCGGGCATCGGTGATTGCGGGGATCATCTGGGCGCTGCTGGGGTTGTGGGTGTTGAGTTGGGTGGTGCATTGAAAAGCATCGCTGGCAAGCCAGCTCCCACAGGGACCGCGTGCACCGCTGAACCTGTGGGAGCTGGCTTGCCAGCGATGAGGCCCTCGAGGGCTCAGCGACCCTTGATGACCATCTCTCCTGCACTCTCCCCCACCGCCTGCCAGTCCGGCCGGTACATCGACTCGACCTGCGCCGGCGGAATCCGGTAGCTGCCCGGGGTCACCGCCCGCGCCAGGTACAGCAGGTGGGTGGTGCCGTAGCCATCCAGGTTCAGCGCGGCGACATAGCGGTCATCGCGATACTCCTGGTGCACCACGTTGGCATTCTCCATCGCTTCACGCCATTGCTTCACCGCGCTGCTGGCGTTGTCCAGGCTGGCAGCACTTTGCGCGAGGTTCTGGTTCTCCAGTTCCAGGCCCGCCGGCAGCAGGTCCACCACCAGCGCATCCGGCACCCGCTCCTTGGCCTGGATCGCCAGGTGCACCAGCACCAGATCACCACTTTCCAGCGATTTCAGGTCCAGCGCCTGGCCGTTCATGCCCAGGTAGTCGCGGCGGATGCTCATGTTGTTGCCGCTGGCCGGCGGTGCCTGGCGTGGATAGCCGGACAGGGTCAGACGCTGGTACAGGGTCTTGTCGCCGTCGTTGCGCACGCTCAGCGGCGAAGCCAGCAACGCACCTCCCAGATGCAGGCCGGACTGCTCCGGGCCCAGCTCGCGGGTCTGCCCGGCGCTGTCCAGTTGCGCCGTCCAGTTGCCTTCCGGCTGCAGCGCCAGGCCACGGCCGGCGAGGAACAGCGCATTGCGCTCCTGGGTCGACAACCATTGGCTGCCGGCCAGTTGATCGGAGAGCTTGAACAGGCGATCCGGAATGTCCTTGCTCGCCAGCTTGTATTCATCCAGCAGCGCGATGATCAACGCCTGGTCACGCAGCGAGCTGCCATAGTCGGCCAGCCAGCCCTTCTCACGACCCGCTGCAAGGCCGGCGATCAGCGCCTGATCGGCCCGCGGCTTGTCGCCCATGGTGTCGAGGGCGATCGCCAGTTGCACCAGCGGCAGGCCGGAACGGGCATCGGCACGACGCTCGAACAGGCTGCGCAGCGCACCCAGCGGCGCCTGCTTGCTGCGCGACAGCACCAGTGCCGCGTAGGCCTGTACGGCAAAGCGGCTGTGCTCGGCGTTCTCGCTGTAGTTCACCTCGATCAGGTTGCGCTCCTGCACATAACGCAGCAGGCGCTCGCTGGCCTTTTTCAGGGCGTCCGGCGGTACGGCGAAGCCCTGGTCACGGGCACGCAGGAGGAAGTCGGTGACATAGGCGGTCAGCCAGTATTCCTCTTCGCCGTCGGAACTCCACAGGCCGAAGCTGCCGTTGTAGCGCTGCATGCCCAGCAGGTGCTCGATGCCGATTTCGATCTTGCGCTTGCGCGCATCTGCCGGCTCGCCGGTGATGCCCAGGCGCTTGAGGGTCGCGGCATCAGCGTAGAGCGACGGGTACAGGCCACTGGTGGTCTGCTCGGCGCAGCCATAGGGGTAGGCCTTCAGCGCCCGGATCTGCTCGGCAAGGTTCAGCGGCGGGCGGCTGGACAGCGCCAGGGTGCCTTCCAGGCCGGCCGGTTCGAAGGTCGCCAGGTCCTGCTCGGGCAGGGTCCACGGCTCACCACCGTTCAGCGCCACGCGGTAGTGCTTGAGCTGCGCCGGGTAGGCGGGGCGGATGCCCAGGGTCCAGTCGCGGGAGAAGCCGGTATCGGTTTCGCCCGGCAGCACCAGGCCATCGACGCGCACGGTGACGCGGCCCTGGCCGTAGCCGCCGGTGGCCTGCACCGGGATCTTCAGGGTGACGCGCTGGCCCTGCTTGAGCTTCAGCGACTGGTGGGACTGGCCTTGCAGGTCCAGCTGGCCTTCGGTGGCCAGGGCCACGGCGAGGGTCTGGTCCTGGCCGGACAGGTTCGACAGGTCCAGCGCCAGGCTGGTGCGGTCGCCGCCGGCGAGGAAGCGCGGCGCCGACAGCTCGGCGATCAGCGGCGCAGCGACCACGGTCTTGGCCTCGGCCACGCCGAAGCGGTCTTCGCTCCAGGCCTGGGCCATCAGCCGCAGTTCGCCGTTGAAGTCGGGGATATCCACCGTGGCCTGGCCCTTGCCTTCGGCATCCAGGGTGACCGGGGCGCTTTGCAGGGCAACGATGGTCACGCTGGTGTCCGGACGCTTGCCGCCCTTGGCCATGCCGGCGTCACCACCGAAGGCCAGGCTGGCCAGGCGACCCTGGCCGGCTTCGATCAATTGGCCGTAGATATCCAGTTGGTCGGCGCCGTAGGCCTTGCGCCCGAACATGCCGGTGAACGGGTCCGGGGTGACGTAGCTGGTGATGTTGAGGATGCCCACGTCCACGGCGGCGAGCAGCACCTGGACCTGCTTCGGCACGCTGCCGTCGGCATTGTGCGCCTGGATATTCACGGTCAATGGATGCTTGGGTCGCATCTTCTCCGGGGCGTCGAGGGTCACCGCCAGCTTGCGCTGGGCGCGGTCCAGCGGCAGGTGCAGCACGCCAACGGCGCGCTTGGGCGTGACATTGGCCTTGCGCTCGCCAGGGCGGATCACCAGGGCGCTGACATAGAGGTCATGGCGGGCCCATTTCGGATCGAGCTTGATCTCGAAGGCCTTGCCCTCGGCAGGCACGTCGATCTCCTGCCACCACAGCGGGCCGTCGCCGCCTTCGACCATCAGGTAGCCCTTGCCGGCCGCCGGCGGGGTGACCGTGACCGTGGCGGTGTCGCCGTCGTTGTAGGCCGGTTTGTCCAGGGCCAGGCGTACCTGGTCCGGGCGTACCGCGCCGCCGTCGGCGTTGTCCTGGGCGCGGTAGCCGGCCCAGAAGCGCAGGCTGCTGGTGATACCGGTGTCCGGGTCTTCCACCTCGACGCGGTACGGGCCCCACTCCACCGGGAAGCTCAGCTTGGTGGTGCTGCCCTTCGGCACGCTGACGCTCTGTTCGCTTTCGGTGAGGTACTTCTCGTTGAAGTTGTAGCTCCAGCCGTCGCTCTGCGAGTAGTTCCAGTAGTAGTCGCGACGCTCGCGGACCAGGCGCACCCGCAGGTTGTCGGCAGCCAGCTTGTTGCCGTCGCGGTCGGCCATCAGCAGCTCGATTTCCACCGGGGCATCGCCGTCGGTTTCCTCGCCATCGAACAGGCCGCGCAGACCCGGCAGATGGTCCGCCGGCCAGATCGGTTGCTCAAGGCGGCGGGTGATCGGACGGCCACCGGACTCCTGCAGGCTGGCCTGCACGGTGAGTTGCAGTGGCGAGCGGGCTTCGGCCCATTCGCTGGCGATGGCGAGGGTGGCTTCGCCGTCAGCATCGAGGGTGGACTCTTCCAGTTCCAGGTCGTGGCTCAGGTCTTCTTCGGTGATCGAGCCGAACTGATAGCCGGGCAGTGCCGGGACGGCTTCACGCAACGGACGCACGTAGACCTGGCCGCTGAGACGATTGCCTGCCGCCGGGGCGCCGTAGAGGTAACGGCCATTGACGCTGATTTCCGCGGTTTCATCCGGGCTCAGCGGGGTATCGCTGCCCTTCAGTTCCAGGGCCAGGCGTTCAGGCAGGAAGTCTTCCACCAGCACTTCGTAGACTTGCTTGTGTCCGCCGCCGAGGTCGAACAGCAGTTGCCAGCGCCCGGTCGGCGCTTCGCCGGCCAGTTGCAGCTGGTACTGGTAGAAACCGTTGGCATCCGCCTCCCAGACGAACTTGCGGCTGACCTGCTCATCCGGCCGGCGCACTTCGACATTGATCGGCTGGCTCTTCACCGGCTTGCCGTCCTGGTCGCGCAGCAGGCCGTTGAGCAGCACGGTTTCACCCGGGCGATACAGGTCGCGCGGGCCAAAGACGAAGAGTTGCAGCGGGTTGGCCTGGGGGCCGGTGACGGTGAATTCGGAGAGGTCCAGGGCCGAGCTGTTCAGGCGCAGCATCGTGGTGTTGGCACCCTGGCGTGCCAGCAGCACGTCGGCCTTGGGTGGCAGGGGCAGTTGCGCATGGCCGTCGCTGTCGGTCTTGCCCTGGGCGAGGACCTTGCCGTCGTGGTCGAGCAGGTCGAGGTCGATCGCGCCCAGCGCCTTGCCGCCTTCCAGGGCCTGGGTGAAGACATCCAGGCGATTGCTGTAGCGGTGCACCGACAGGCCGATGTCGCTGAGGGTGAAAAGGGTCGCCGGCTGCGAATAGTTGTAGGTGCCGGCCTCGCGCATCACCGCCAGGTACACCCCGGCTTCCTGCAGGGGCTTGATCCCGGCCATGGGCAGCAGCAGGGTTTCGCGGGTGTTGGCCGGCGGGTTGAGGTCGAAGCGGCCGGCGTAGACCAGGTCGGCCATCGGCAACAGGTCGTTGGCTTCATAGCTTTGCAGCGAGCTGCTGCGGCCCCAGGCGCCGAGGAAGCTCGGCAGCGCCTCAGGCTTGATGCGGAAGAACTCCACCTCGACCTTGTTCACGTTCAGGGCGATCACCGGCAGGCCTTCGGCCAGACGGGTCGGCAGCAGCGAGCCGCGGCTGGCGAAGCCGATGCTCGGCTGCATGTCGCGGGTTTCCAGGCGGCTGACGTATTCGTTGGCGAGCTGGTTGCCATTCAGGCTGCGCAGGCCGGCATCGATGGTCAGCACCAGCTTGCGCTTGGGCTCGAGGTGGCGCAGGCGCAGTTCCATGCGGTTGTCGGAGAGTTCCCAGGCACCGTCGACCTTGCCCTTGGTGGTGTCTACCAGGTGCAGGCGCTCGGCGAAGCGCTGGTCGTCTTGCAGCGGGGCGGAGAAGGTCACCGACAGGGCACTGGCGCCATCGACCTGCACTTCCGAGACATCCACCACGTTCAGCTCGCGACCGGCGTAGCGCTGGGCCAGGGTCGCGTCATCGACCTTCGGCGCGCTGGCGGCCGGGGCGGCGGCTTTCTCAGCCGGGGCCGGAGCGGTTTTTTCGGAAACAGACGAGTCGCAGGCACTCAGCAGCGCCAGCGCGCAGGCCAGCCACAATCCTTTGTTCAGCATGGGAGAAAACTCTCAGGGCAGCAGGGGGCAGACGGGAAACTATATATCAAGGTCCGCGGTTTCACCGGGGAGCGGTGCCGAGGTGAGACAGGGTTCACCGAGCAAAGTGCCGTCAGGTGGGTAGAATGTCCGGCTGGCGACCCACTGCACTCCCCCTGTGGGAGCGAGCTTGCTCGCGAAGGACCGCGAAGCGGTCCCAAAACTCACAAGGACTTCTTGAATGTCTCTGCTAAAAGACTGGCGCCACCGCCCCACCCATCACAAGGTCTGGGCCCTGGCCGCGCCGATGATCCTGTCGAACATCTCGGTGCCCCTGGTGGCCCTGGTCGACAGCACCGTCATCGGTCACCTGCCCCATGCCCACCAGTTGGGTTCGGTAGCGGTCGGCGCCAGCCTCTACACCCTGCTGGTGGGGGTGCTCGGTTTCCTGCGCATGGGTTCAACCGGCTTTGCCGCCCAGGCTGCCGGCCGCTCCGATGGCGACGGCCTGCGCCAGGTGTTGGTACAGGGCCTGAGCCTGGCGCTGCTCTTCGCCCTCACCCTCGGTCTGCTGGCGATCCCCCTCAGTCACCTGGCCCTTGGCCTGATGCAGCCGGGTGCAGAGCTGGAACAGGGCACGCGGGACTTCTTCACCACCCGCCTGCTCGGCCTGCCGGCGGCGCTGGCCACCTATGCCCTGGTCGGCTGGTTCCTCGGCACGCAGAACGCCCGGGCGCCGTTGATGATCCTGCTGACCACCAACCTGCTGAACATCGTCCTCAACCTGTGGTTCGTGCTGGGACTGGACTGGGGCGTGGTCGGTTCGGCGCGGGCTTCGGTGATTTCCGAATGGGTCGCCGCCCTCCTCGGCCTCGCCCTGACCCGCCCCTCGCTGCGCGCCTATCCGGGGCGGGTAGTGTGGCCGCTGCTGGCGCGCTGGCAGAACTGGCGGCCGCTGCTCAGCGTCAACCGCGACATCTTTATCCGCAGCCTGGCGTTGCAGGGGGTGTTCTTCCTGATCACGGTGCAGGGCGCGCGGCTGGGTGAAGCGACGGTGGCGGCCAATGCGCTGCTGCTCAATGGCTTGCTGGTCACGGCCTATGCCCTGGACGGGCTGGCCCATGCGGTGGAGGCATTGTGCGGGCATGCGATCGGCGCGCGGGACCGGGATGCGCTGCGGCGCTCGTTGACGGTGGCCAGTGGCTGGTCGCTGATTGCCAGCCTTGGGTTCGCGCTGTTGTTCCTGTTCGGCGGGCATCTGTTCATCGCCATGCAGACCGATATCCCCAGCGTGCGCGAGACCGCGTTCGAGTACCTGCCGTACCTGGCACTGCTTCCATTGATTGCGGTGTGGAGCTATGTGCTGGACGGGCTGTTCATCGGCGCGACGCGGGCACGGGAAATGAGGAATGCAATGTTGCTCAGCGTGGTGATCGCCCTGCCCTTTGCCTGGTTGGCGCGGGATCTGGGGAATCATGGGTTGTGGCTGGCGTTCCTGCTGTTCATGGCGGTGCGCGGCGGGACGCTGGGGGTGATGGGGTGGCGGTTGCAGCGGCGGGATGGGTGGTTTTGCTGATGGCCTCATCGCTGGCAAGCCAGCTCCCACAGGGTTCTCGGCCAGCCTCAGGAAGCACGCTCGACGCCGTCACTGTAGGAGCTGGCTTGCCTGCGATGGACCGCAAAGCGGTCCCAAAGACCATCCAGCACGAGCCAAGGATTGGATCAGGATTTGGATTCAGCGCCTGATGGATTGCATTTATCCAGATACTCGGTGGGGGCAGATTTTGGGACCGCTGCACGGTCCATCGCAGGCAAGCCAGCTCCTACAGGAATCTCCGTTAGCCACCAAATTCAGAGTCGGCATACATCGGTGGGGACACTGACAACGCCCTCGCACAACACAAGCTGTCACATACCTATCGTTGACGCTGCTGCCCCGCAGGCGGAAAAAGCAACGTCCCAAGGAAGGGAGACCTTAATAAACAGATCAAACGAAAAGGACATCTCATGCCAGTTCCAAAAAACCCTCCCGGCGTCTCGGTCGAGAGCAACATGCGCGAAGCCCAAAGTAAAAAGAATTTCTTCAGCAAAGGCGGAACCTCATTTCTTTTTTCCTGGTTCTACACCAAAGTCAGAAACCGGGGTGCCTGGGACTACAAGCAACAAGGTCGCGATTACGAGGCCTTCGGAAACCTCAACTACGGCGCCTGCGGTACGGCAGCTGGCATTTCGGCAGAGGTACTGCTTAGAGGAGCCGGATGGGCACAAGTCAGAGCAGGTACTGGTAAACCGGAATATGGAAGCTGGTGGTTCAATGCCCCCTATGGCGACGACCCAAGAGATCAACAATGGATCAAGAAGGGCATTGAGTATGCGAAGTTCCTCGGGTACTAAGTGGCTGATCATCGGATTACTGCTGGTGATTGCAGCCCAGTCGCTGTGGATCTTCACACCTGGTCCAAAACCTGAACTGAGCAAGATCATCAACAGCTACCCCATCGGTACCCACAGCGCTGTCTACGAAGTACTGAGTAACAGCGGCGGCGCCACGGTTCCCATGACCTACCTCTACTTCGTCGCCAGCCGGCAGTCCGACGAAGCCGAGGCGCTCAAAATGCTGTGTGATCACACGCCGTTCCTGGTTACCAGACATCCAGGTGCCATTACCGCTGTAGACGGTCTGAAGATCACCGCCCAGACACACGACAGCGTCTACAGCTTCACCAGTACATCGCTATTGCGGGAAGACAATGAGATCAAACCTGTTCTCATCGATCTGACGGCGACCAGCGAGTAGCACCAAAGTCCAGGGTGCTGCTGATGACCTCATCGCTGGCAAGCCAGCGATGAGGCCAGCAGGAGCAATACGGCTGCCTGATCAGCCCACAAAAAAGGCCCGCCCCCGAAATCCCGGGAGCGGGCCTTTTCTACATCGGCAAAGCCTTACGACGACAGATACGAAGACCGCGTCAGCCCCAGCCGCAGCGCATCGAGGAACTGCGTGCGCTCACGTTCGCTGAGCCGTGCACTGGCCACCTTGTCACGGTAGTGAGTCATCAACTCCTCCGGCGACAGGTGCACGTAACGCAGCATGTCCTCGATGGTGTCGTGGGTCTCGATGCCGGCGTGGTACACGCTGCCATTCGGGTTCTGGTAGATGTTCACCGAGTCGGTATCACCGAACAGGTTGTGCATGTCACCCAGGATCTCCTGGTACGCACCGACCAGGAATACGCCCAGCAGGTAATCCTCGCCTTCATTGACCGAGTGCACCGGCATGCTGGTCTCGATGCTCTGCTCGTCGACGTACTGGTTGATCTTGCCGTCGGAGTCGCAGGTCAGGTCCTGCAGCACCGCACGACGCAGCGGTTCTTCGTCGAGACGGTGCAGCGGGATGATCGGCAACACCTGGCCGATGGCCCAGGTGTCCGGCAGGCTCTGGAACACCGAGAAGTTGCAGATGTACTTGTCGGCCAGCTTGTCGTTAAGCTCGTCCAGCACCTGGCGGTGCGAGCGCTGACGCGCCTTGAGCGAGTTGTGCAGGCGCCGGCAGACGGCGAAGTAGCACTGCTCGGCCAGGGCCTTCTCGGACAGGCTGATCTTGCCATCGGCGTACTGCGCGGCCACGTCACTCATGTAGTGGGTGGCACGCCAGTAGGTCTCGGTGACCATCTCGATATCGGTCGGGCCGAGCAGATCGACCAGCCATTGCACGGTTTCCGGCAGGGCTTCCTTGTTCTCGATGGTCGGCACTTCGTCGTTGTGCTTCTCGACGTCGGTGACCTGGATCACCAGCATGGCGTGGTGCGCGGTCAGCGAGCGGCCACTCTCCGAGAAGATGTGCGGATGCGGCAGGCCCTGGGCATCGCAGAATTCCTTGAGCATGCCGACCACGACACCGGCATAGTCGTCCATGTCGTAGTTGATCGAGCTGGCATTGCGCGAGTGAGTGCCGTCGTAGTCGACGCCCAGGCCGCCACCGACGTCGATATGGTCCACCGGCAGGCCGAGGGCACGCAGTTCGCCGTAGTAACGGATGGCTTCCTTGAAGCCGTGCTGGTAGTCGGCCAGGTTGGCGATCTGCGAACCCATGTGGAAGTGCAGCAGGCGGATGCCCTGGTCGAGACCGGCGTCACGGAAGCGCTGCACCACAGAGATCAGTTGCGCAGCGGAAAGACCGAACTTGGACTTCTCGCCCCCGGTATCGGCCCATTTGCTCGACGCGAGCGACGACAGGCGCACGCGCAGGCCGACCTGTGGCTTGACCTTGAGCTCGGCAGCTTCCTCGATCACCAGGGCCACTTCCGACTCTTTCTCGATGACGATGAACACGTTGTGGCCGAGCTTCTGGCCCATCAGCGCCAGGCGGATGAACTCGCGGTCCTTGTAGCCGTTGCAGACGATGGTGCCGCCCTTCGGTGCCAGTGCCAGCACCGCCAGCAGCTCCGGCTTGGAGCCGGCTTCGAGGCCGATGGAGACGTTCTGGGTGGCGATGATGTTCTCGACCACCGCTTCCTGCTGGTTGACCTTGATCGGGTACAGGGCGGTGTACTGGCTCTGGTATTCCAGGCGCGCGATGTTGGCGTCGAAGGCGCCGGTCAGCTGGCGCACGCGGTCCTGCAGGATGTCAGGGAAGCGCACCAGCAGCGGCAGCGACAGGCCGCTCTTGCGCAGTTCGTCGACCTGCTCGTACAGGTCGATCGGCGCGCTGCCCGGGCCGTTGGGGCGCACTTCGACACGCCCGGCTTCATTGATCGCGAAATAGCCCGCGCCCCAATGGCGAATCCCGTAAACACTGCGGCTGTCGGCCACGGTCCATTGGCTGCCATCGTCTTTGCGTGTGCGTCGTACGGACATCGAAGTCCCCTATAAAGAAAGTCAGATAACACCGGCCATGCGGGATGGCGCAGTGTAGAAAATGAAAATGACGATTTTCCCTGTTCGGGTTTGGACCCTTCACAAGGCAACGAGTTTAGACGCAGGCTGAAGAGCACCGCTGCCAGCGATCAACCGCCGGATTTCTTCGCTTTGAAACCCTGCTTGATCAACTCGCCGAGCAGCAGCTCGACATGGTCGCCCTGGATTTCGATGACGCCGTCTTTCAACGCGCCACCGGTACCGCAGCGCCGTTTCAGGGTGCTGGCCAGGTCCTTGAGCTGTTCGAGCGGCAGGGGCACGCCGCTGATGGTGGTCACCGTCTTGCCGCCGCGACCTTTGCTTTCGCGACGCACACGGGCGATGCCATCACCTTCCGGGATGAGCGTCTGCTTGCAGATGCAGGCATCGATGGGTTGGTTGCAGTCCGGACAATGCCGACCTGCATCGGTGGAGAACACCAGGCCGCCAAGGGCGGAGAATGACGAGGCTTTCTTGGCCACTTTTGATCCTCACGTTTGAGGACAAAAAACTGGTCGCCGACCCGGACGGGCCACGACCGCGAAGCCCCACTCTGGCAGGGGCAGCGCACCTGCCACGAAGGGTTCGCGGCAGGGTAAAAAGGCCGCGCAGTGTAACGGCAAATGTCCCACTTGCTAAGTACAGAACTGCGCCAATTTGGACAAATATTGCGACGTCAGGATTGCCGGTCGAGCGCCCGGGCCAATGCAGCGAGGGAGTCGGGGCAATACGGCAGTGTCTGCGACTCTTCCCAGACCACTTCCGGGTTGACGAAACGGGCCTCGCTGACCTCTTCCGGCTGCAAGTGCAGGGGGCCGTCCCAGACCGCCGAGAACACCGCGCACCACAGGCGGTTGCCCGGCACGTCGAAGAAGAAACGGTCATGGGGACGCATTTCGACGCCGCTCACGCCCAGCTCTTCTTCCAGCTCCCGCGCCGCCGATTCGGCGTACGCCTCGCCGGCCGCGACCATGCCGCCGGCCGCTACATCCCAGTAGCCCGGATACAACGCCTTGCTCAGGGTGCGCTTGTGGATGCACAACTGGCCGGCGCTGTTGAACAGCAGGATGAAGGTGCAGCGCCCGATCAGCCCGCGTTCGCGCAACTCGGCGCGAGGCAGCGCGCCAAGCAGTTGGTCGTCGGCATCGACCCAGGCGACCTGTTCCTGGTCCGAGGCGGCACGGTGCGCCGCCTCTTTCTCGCTGATGGTCATATCAGCCCTGCGACAGCAACTGGCGCAGGTCGATGACCGCGGCGTTGGCCCGGGAGATGTAGTTGGCCATGACCAGCGAGTGGTTGGCCCACATGCCGAAGCCGCTGCCGTTCAGCACCATCGGGCTCCACAGCGGTTCCTGGGACGCCTCCAGCTCGCGGATGATCTGGCGCACGCTGACGGTGGCGTTCTTCTTCGCCAGCACGTCGGCGAAGTCCACCTCGATGGCGCGCAGCAGGTGCGACAAGGCCCAGGCCTGGCCGCGGGCCTCGTAGAAGACGTTGTCGATCTGCAGCCACGGAGTCTCGACCATTTCCTCGTCGACCTGCGGCGCCTGGCCTGGCACCACCACTTCGGTCTTCAGCGTGCTGTTCAGCTTGACCCGGCCAACGCTGGCCGACAGACGCTGGGACAACGAACCCAGGCGGGTGGCCACATCGCCCAGCCAGTTGTTCAGGTTGTCGGCGCGGGTATAGAAGATGGCGCCCGAGTCACCGGCGGCCAGACGGGCCTGGTAGCGGTTCAGCGACTTGATGCCTTCCTCGAACTCGGACTCGCTCGACGGCAGGATCCAGCTCTTGTTGTCGAAGTTGAAGCGCGGCTCGGCCTTGGCCAGGTCGGCGTCTTCGGTAGACTGCGACTGGGAGCGGGCGAAGTCCTTGCGCAGGGCGCGGGACAGGTCACGGACCTGGACCAGCACGCCGTATTCCCAGCTCGGCATGTTGTCCATCCACAGGCCCGGCGGGAAGCGGTCGTTGGAGATGTAGCCGCCCGGCTTGTTGAGCAGGGTGCCAGCGACGGTCTTGAGGGTTTCGATGGTGGTGTAGCCAACCACCATCTGCTGGCCGTTGCGCTCGGCGGCGGCCTGGGCGCTCTGCTGGACCGGGAACAGGTCGGGCTCCTCGCTCCAGTACCAGCCGAGGGCGATGGTCACGACCAGGTAGACACCGATCAGCGCACCCAGCGAGCGGCTGAGCAGGCCACGGAAGTAGCTGCCGCTCGCCGTCTCGCGTTTGGCGCTGCGGTCCTCGCGCGCCTCGGCGCCGCCTTTACGGTTTTTCCAGTCCAGCATGGCGTTGTCCTTATTCAGTCAGGGCATGTGCAGGGTTCGACCGCCGCAGCCGGGCATTGGTGCCAGCGCATCGCAAAACTCGGCGGATGCACTGCTGCCAGGGGCGGTCCGGGTGACGGCCACTATAAAGCAAGGGGGCAGGATCGCATAAACGACCATCGGGTCACGAACTGAATGAATCTCCGGCGTCAAAAAATTGATGCAGGGCACTCGATTGCGTCGAAAGTGGTGCTAGCATAGAGCCATCACTCGAACTGCCTCACCTTTAATAAGAAGTAGTCAGGACATGACCGAGCCAGAAGACCCCAATCGTGAGCGACTCAAGCAACACTTTGCCCAGCGGGTCATTCATCAGGCCCGGCAGATCCTGGAAATCTGGCAGCGTCTGCAGCGCAGTGAATGGTCCAGCGGCGACCTTGGTGAGCTGTGCGAGGCCAACCTGCGCCTGCAACGCTACGCCGAGCGTTTCGAGCAACCGGAGCACACCCAGCTGGCCGAAGCCATCGGCCAGACCCTGGACGCGGTCGAGGCCAATAGCGCACGGCTGAGCAGCACCCTGATCAGCGAACTCAACCGCCTGATGCAGCGCCTGTCGCGCACCGGCCTGCGCCAGGGCGACCGCCTCGAACAGACCACCCTGCCGCCGCTGCGCAAGCCGGTGTACATCATGCTCCAGGACCACGATCGCGCCGAGCGCCTGGCCAAGCAGCTGGAGTTCTTCGGCCTGGGCGTGGAAGCCCTGTTCACCGCCGAGGCCTTTCGCGCCTCGATGAGCGAGCGCCTACCTTCGGCCATTGTCATGGACGTGGACTTCTGCGGCCACGGCCAGGGCCTGGTGCTCGCCGAACAGGCCCAACAGGGCCTGGAACAACGGCTCCCGCTGCTGTTCTTCAGCCTCCACGAAACCGACACCCCGACCCGCCTCGCCGCCGTGCGCGCCGGCGGCCAGGAGTTCTTAACCGGTACGCTGGAAGCCTCGAGCCTGCTGGAAAAGGTCGAACTGCTCACCAGCGTCACCCAGTACGAGCCCTTCCGCGTGCTGATCATCGACGACTCCCGGGCCCAGGCCCTGCACACCGAGCGTCTGCTGAACAACGCCGGGATCGTCACCCGCACCCTGACCGACCCGATCCAGACCATGGCCGAGCTGGCCGATTTCCAGCCCGACCTGATCATCCTCGACATGTACATGCCGGCCTGCACCGGCACCGAACTGGCCAAGGTGATCCGCCACAACGACCGCTATGTCAGCGTGCCGATCATCTACCTGTCCGCCGAGGACGACCTGGACAAGCAACTGGACGCCATGAGCGAGGGCGGCGACGACTTTCTGACCAAGCCGATCCGCTCGCGCCACCTGATCACCACGGTGCGCAACCGCGCGGCCCGGGCACGCAACCTCAAGGCGCGGATGGTCCGCGACAGCCTGACCGGGCTGTACAACCACACCCATATCCTCCAGTTGCTGGAGGACTGCAGCTTCCGCGCCCGCCGGGAAAGCCGGCCACTGAGCTTCGCCATGCTCGACATCGACCACTTCAAGAAGGTCAACGACAGCCACGGCCACCCCATGGGCGACCGGGTGATCAAGAGCCTGGCGCTGTTCCTCAAGCAGCGCCTGCGCAAGACCGACTACATCGGGCGCTATGGCGGCGAGGAGTTCGCCATCGTCATGCCCAACACCGATATCGACGCCGCGCACAAGGTCCTCGACCAGATCCGCCAGCGCTTCGCCGAGATCCACTATCCGGCGCAGCCCCAGGACCTGTCCTGCACCTTCAGCGCAGGTATCGTGGCCCTCAGCGAAGAGCTCGACGCCCTGAGCATGGCCACCGCCGCCGACGAGGCGCTGTACCGCGCAAAAGGCGCCGGACGCAATCGGGTGGTGCGGGTGGAGTGGTGAAGTCAAATGGCCACTTTTTTTGACCCGGAAGACGGGTTCGTCATAACCACGTCATAAAATCGCAATAACTTCAGTGCCTTGCCTTCCAGCCGTCGGTAGTCAAGCACATGCGCCTGAAGCTGCTCACCAATCTCAACACCCTGTTACTGGTCCTGGTCTGCCTCGCCCTGGGCGCCACCTTGTGGTGGTCGCAAAAGGCCCTGGAGCGACCGTATCTGCTGATGGAGCGCTACCTGGGCCTGTCCCAGCAGTTCCAGAACCAGGTGGCGCGCAATATCCAGACCTACCTCGGCAGCGGCGATGCACTGCAGCATGCCACCGCGCTGCAGGCCACCCAGGACCTCCAGGAAGAGCTGAAGCAGTTGCCGGAAGACCTGGTCCAGAGCGTGCGCCCGAGCCTCGACAGCCTGGCCACCTTCACCAGCAACGAACTGCTGGCCGCCGGCAAGCTGGCCGGCGATCCCCAGGCCCTGCTGCTGCAGGCCGAGCGCGAGCTGGGCGCCAACCTGGAGCAATGGCTGCGTTACGCGCAGAACGGCAACAACCCGGAAGGCGCGCGCTACACCACCCCTCTTTTCGAAGCCGGGCTGCACCTGAGCCGGCTGTCCCTGGCCCGCGACAAGCTGGTCAGCAGCGGTCGTCCGGAGCTGGCCGAGGAAGTCGAGCGTGAGTTGAACCTGATGGCCGAGCAGGCGAAGATCCTCGACGCCCTGCCGCTGCTCGGCGTCAAGGAAGCCAGCGCTTCCGGCTCCGACGACTTCGCCGCGATGATGGGCCTGGAAAGCGAGAGCAAGAGCGAGGCCGAAGACACTGCGATCGGCCTGCGCCGCGAACTGAATAGCCTGATCACTCGTTATCCGGCCGAGCTGCAACGGACCCGCGAGCAGATCCAGCGCCGTGGCGAGCTGGCGGCCACCACCACCTCGCGTATCGCTGCGGTACAGCAGGCCATCGCCGATCTGGAGCCGGGCGTGCGCAGCCAGCACGGGCAGATCCAGAGCGAAGTGCGCCTGATGCAAGGCGTGATGATTGCTCTGATCCTCCTGATCGCCCTGGTGATCGACCGTCTGCAACGGCGCCTGGCGCGGGTGCTGACCGCTCTTGATCCAGCCCTGTCGGCGTGGGCCGGTGGCGATTTCAGCAAGGCCATCGACCTGCCGCCGAGCAACCGCGAGATGCACGATATCCAGGACTCGCTGAACCGCCTGCGGGATTACCTGGTGGAACTGGTCGGGACCATCCGCCACAACGCCGAGCAGGTGGCCGGCAGCAGCCGTGCCCTGGCCGGCATGAGCAGCGCCCTGCACGACGGCGCCGAGCGCCAGGCCGGGGACACCGCGCAGATTCGCGATGCGCTGGGTGAGCTGGAAGCCACCATCGTCCAGGTGGCTGGCGACGCCAGCCAGGCCGCCGATGCCAGCCGCCAGGCCGGTGAAGCGGTGGAACAGGGCCAGGCGGTGATCGGCCAGAGCCTGACCGGGCTGCGCAAGCTGGTGGACGAAGTGCAGGGCAATGCCCAGGTGGTCGAGGAGCTGGCCCAGGAGTCGGCGACCATCGGTGGTGTACTGACGGTGATTCGCGCCATTGCCGAACAGACCAACCTGCTGGCCCTCAACGCGGCGATCGAAGCGGCGCGTGCCGGCGAGATGGGCCGCGGCTTCGCCGTGGTCGCCGAGGAAGTGCGCTCCCTGGCGCAGCGCACCACCGGCGCCACCGGTGAGATCCAGACCCTGATCGTGCGCCTGCAACAGGCCGCGCAGGAATCGGTGGAAGGCATGCGCGCCCAGCTCGAACACGCCGAGGCCACGGCCAACCAGGCGCAGGCGGCGGATGGTGCGCTGGATGAAATCGTCACGGCAATCCAGACCATTGCCGACACTGCGGTGCGGATTGCCGATGTGACGGCGCAGCAGAGTGGCGCGGTGAGCGAGATTCGCGATCACAGCGAGCGGATTCACGGGCTGGGCGAGGACAACCTGCAGCGGATCGGTGAAGGGCGCGATCAGGGCGAGCAGTTGTTGCGGTTGGGTGGAGAACTGAATACGGCGGTTCGGGCTTTCCGTTTGTAGGTGGCCTTTCGGGCCCTATCGCTGGCAAGCCAGCTCCCACAGGTTTCTGTGTACACCGCACACCCTGTGGGAGCTGGCTTGCCAGCGACAGGGCCATCAGCAACGCAGCAAATCCCCGAGTCGGCTATCATGCGGGAATTTCCGCCCCACCCCGCGAGCCCACCATGCGTCGTCTGCTTTGCCTCCTGCTGCTGGCCCTTGCCCTGCCCGCCATGGGCGCCGGCCTGTTCGACAGCCGCCCCAGTGCCACCCTTGGCGCGTCGTCCCTGAACAACAGCGCTGATTTCCTGCCGGTGCGCGAAGCCTTCAAGCTCAACCTGATGGACGGCGACAGCAAGACCATCAAGCTGCGCTTCGTCCCCGCCGAAGGCTATTACCTTTATCGCCACCGCTTCCAGTTCCGCACCGAACCCGCCGACATCGCCCTGGGCACGCCGCAACTGCCGCCCGGCGAGGCCAAGCACGATGAGTTCTTCGGCGATGTCGAGGTCTACCATGGCATCCTCGATATCGACCTGCCGCGCAGCGACGACCAACGTCCCTTCGCCCTGGTGGTCACCTACCAGGGCTGTGCCGACAAGGGTCTGTGCTACCCGCCGGAAACCGAACGCCTGAGCATTGCCGGCAACAGCAGCGCCACCGCCCCGCCCGCAGCCAGCACCCAGCAAGCCTGGACCTGGAACAGCCTGCTGCTGTTCTTCCTCGCCGGGGTCGGCCTGACCTTCACCCCTTGCGTGCTGCCGATGCTGCCGATCCTTTCCGGGGTGGTCCTGCGTGGCCAGGTCGGCGGTTTGCGCGGCCTGGCCCTGTCCCTGGCCTACGTGCTGCCGATGGCCGCCTGCTTCGCCCTGCTCGGCGCGCTGATGGGCCTGTTCGGCGCCAGCCTGAACCTGCAGGCACGCCTGCAGTCGGCCTGGGTGCTGGTGCCGTTTTCGCTGTTCTTCGTGCTCTTCGCCCTGGCCATGTTCGGCCTGTTCGAGCTGAAACTGCCGCGTGCCCTGAATGACCGCCTGGACCGCGTCGCCGGCAACACCAAGGGCGGTTCGCTGCTCGGCGCCGCCGTGCTGGGCGTGGTCTCCAGCTTGCTGGTCTCGCCCTGCGTATCCGCGCCCCTGGCCGGCGCCCTGTTGTATATCAGCGCCAGCGGCGATGCCCTTGGCGGCGCGCTGAAGCTGTTCGCCCTGGGCCTGGGCATGGGCGCCCCGCTGCTGCTGGTGGCGACCGGCGGTGCCGCCTGGCTGCCGAAGAGCGGGCCGTGGCTGGTGACGGTGAAAAACGCCATCGGCGTATTGCTGCTGGGCCTGGCCATCGGCCTGCTCAGCCGCGTGCTGCCGGGGCAGGTCACCCTGCTGCTGGTTGGTTTGCTGGCCGCCGGAGTGGCGCTGTTCCTCGGCGCTCTGGAATTCGGCTACAAGGCGCCGCGCCAGCGCCTGGCCCAGTTGCTCGGCCTGTTCCTGCTGGTCTATGCCGTGGCCTGCTGGTATGGCGCGCTGAGTGGCCAGAGCGATCCGCTGCGGCCCCTGCCCGTCGCCGGCAACGCCGCCGTCGTCAGCCAGGCGAAGAGCGACACCTGGCAAACCATCGACAGCCCCGCCGAACTCGACCGCGTTCTTGCCGAAGCCAAGGCCGCCGGCCAGCCGCTGGTGCTGGACTGGTACGCCGACTGGTGCATCAGTTGCAAGGTGATCGAGCATGAAGTGCTGAATGCGCCGAACGTGCTGCCATTGCTCAAGGAATACCGGCTGGTGCGCTTCGATATCACCCAAAGCAGCGCCGAACAGCGCGCCCTGCTCGACCGCTACCAGTTGTTCGGCCCGCCCGCACTGCTGTTCTTTGCGGCAAACGGCAGCGAAAACAGCGCCGCTCGCGTGGTGGGCGAGACCAACGCCGGCGAATTCGCCGAGCATCTGCAGCGCATCCGCGCCGATCTGCGTCTATAACTTCCCGGGGCTGCGAAAAACCCGCGACTGATGACCGGGATTAACAAAATAGTCATATATTTCGCGCGAATCTCGGTCATCGTGCTGGCTATTGCAGGCAACTGGACAGTGCTCGGGTCTTTGCGGCATAGTCGCCGCGCTTGTATTCATGTCCTACAAAAAATCAAAGGATGCGCAGATGGCGACCCTACTGGTGCTGCACGGCCCCAACCTGAACTTGCTCGGCACGCGCGAGCCCGGTGTCTACGGCGCCGTGACCCTGGCGCAGATCAACCAGGACCTGGAGCAGCGTGCCCGCGCCGCCGGCCACCATCTGCAGTACCTGCAAAGCAATGCCGAGTACGAACTGATCGACCGGATCCACGCCGCCCGCAACGAAGGCGTGGACTTCATCCTGATCAATCCGGCGGCTTTCACCCACACCAGCGTCGCATTACGTGACGCATTGCTGGCGGTGAGCATCCCATTCATCGAAGTGCACCTGTCGAACGTGCACAAGCGCGAGCCGTTCCGTCACCACTCCTACTTTTCCGATGTAGCCGTGGGAGTGATCTGCGGTCTGGGCGCCAGCGGTTACCGCCTGGCCCTGGAGTCCGCCCTGGAACAACTGGCCGCCAAATCCTGAATAACGCGGGCCTGGCCTTCGCCAGGCTTTCAAGAACGTTTCAATCACGTTCATACGACCCTGACCAAATCTTGGGAGTTGATGATTAATGGATATTCGTAAAGTCAAGAAACTGATCGAACTGCTGGAAGAGTCCGGCATCGACGAGCTGGAGATCAAGGAAGGCGAAGAGTCCGTGCGCATCAGCCGCCACAGCAAGGCGCCAGCCCAGCAGTACTACGCGCCGGCCCCGGTTGCCGCCGCCGTCGCTCCAGCTGCCGCCCCGGCGCCAGCCGCTGCCGCTGCTGCTCCGGCCGCCGCTGCTGCGCCTGCACTGAAAGGCACCGTGATCCGTTCGCCAATGGTCGGTACCTTCTACCGCAAAGCCTCGCCAACCTCGCCAGCCTTCGTTGAAGTCGGCCAGTCGGTGAAGAAAGGCGACACCCTGTGCATCGTCGAAGCCATGAAGATGATGAACCACATCGAAGCCGATATCGGCGGCGTCATCGACGCCATCCTGGTAGAAGACGGCCAGCCGGTTGAGTTCGACCAGCCGCTGTTCACCATCGTTTGAACCGCGGAGAGCCTGCGATGTTGGAAAAAGTTCTGATCGCCAACCGCGGCGAAATTGCCCTGCGTATCCTGCGTGCCTGCAAGGAACTGGG
Organism: Pseudomonas sp. P2S-1; assembly: GCF_057197725.1. Classification (NCBI taxonomy): domain Bacteria; kingdom Pseudomonadati; phylum Pseudomonadota; class Gammaproteobacteria; order Pseudomonadales; family Pseudomonadaceae; genus Pseudomonas; species Pseudomonas sp. P2S-1. The sequence continues at coordinate 5,232,204 of NZ_CM170068.1, read as the reverse complement.
TATCAAGACCGTCGCCGTACACTCCACGGCCGACCGCGAGCTGATGCACCTGGGCCTGGCTGACGAGTCCGTGTGCATCGGCCCGGCCGCATCCAAGGATTCCTACCTGCACATCCCGGCGATCATCGCCGCGGCCGAAGTCACCGGTGCCACTGCCATTCACCCTGGCTATGGCTTCCTGGCGGAAAACGCCGACTTCGCCGAGCAGGTCGAGAAATCCGGCTTCGCCTTCATCGGCCCGAACGCCGACACCATCCGCCTGATGGGTGACAAGGTGTCGGCCAAGGACGCCATGATCAAGGCCGGCGTACCGACCGTACCGGGCTCCGATGGCCCGCTGCCGGAAGACGAGGAAACCGCGCTGGCGATCGCTCGCCAGGTCGGCTACCCGGTGATCATCAAGGCCGCCGGTGGCGGTGGTGGTCGCGGCATGCGCGTTGTGCACAAGGAAGAAGACCTGATTGCCTCGGCCAAGCTGACCCGTACCGAAGCCGGTGCGGCGTTCGGCAACCCGATGGTCTACCTGGAGAAGTTCCTGACCAACCCACGTCACGTGGAAGTCCAGGTGCTCTCCGATGGCCAGGGCAACGCCGTGCACCTGGGTGACCGTGACTGCTCGCTGCAGCGTCGTCACCAGAAGGTCCTGGAAGAAGCCCCGGCCCCGGGCATCGACGAGAAGGCCCGCCAGGAAGTCTTCGCCCGCTGCGTCCAGGCGTGCGTCGAGATCGGCTACCGTGGCGCCGGTACCTTCGAGTTCCTCTACGAGAACGGCGCGTTCTACTTCATCGAGATGAACACTCGCGTGCAGGTAGAGCACCCGGTTTCGGAAATGGTCACCGGTATCGACATCGTCAAGGAGATGCTGAGCATCGCCGCTGGCAACAAGCTGTCGTTCACCCAGGATGACGTGGTGATTCGTGGTCACTCCCTGGAGTGCCGGATCAACGCCGAGGACCCGAAGAAGTTCATCCCGAGCCCAGGCACGGTCAAGCACTTCCACGCACCAGGCGGCAACGGCGTTCGCGTCGACTCGCACCTGTACAGCGGCTACGCGGTTCCGCCGAACTACGACTCGCTGATCGGCAAGCTGATCACCTACGGTAAAGACCGCGAAGAAGCCATGGCACGCATGCGCAATGCCCTGGATGAAATCGTCGTCGACGGGATCAAGACCAACATCCCGCTGCACCGCGAGCTGGTCCGTGACGAAGCCTTCTGCAAGGGCGGCGTCAACATTCACTACCTTGAGCACAAGCTGGCTTCGGAGTAATCCGGACGGTTTTGCCCCGCTGTGAATGCGAAAGCCCCGAACCCAGGTTCGGGGCTTTTTTATTGTTCTGGAGAACAACACGGACCCTGTGGGAGCTGGCTTGCCAGCGATAGGGCCAGACCAGACAACTTCATTGCCCAAGCCGGCTTCATCGCTGGCAAGCCAGCTCCCACAGGGGTCAGCGTCGCTTGCTAGAGGGTAGTCAGTTGCAGGGACTGCGCCGCGATCTGCTGCACCGTCGCCGGCCGCCCGGCCAGGGTGGTGACCTGCCCGTCACCCCGCTGCACCAGCGGCTCCTGGCGGAACCGCTGCATGAAGCGTCGGGCCCGTACGGCGATAGCGCTGTTGCCACCCAGCGAAGCCTCCAGCAGGATCGGGTCGAGCACCTTCTGCACACTGGACCGGGTCGAGGTGAACACACGTGTCGCCCCGTCCGCCAGGTCAAAGCACACGCCATAGATATTGCCCAGGCACGACGAATACGACCAATGGTCCCACTGCGCCTGGATGCCCCGTCGCGCCAGGGCCGAACGCAGCGGCCCACCGATATCCGCCGCCGTGGACAGCCAGTCGCCCCCCACCAGCACAGCACTGACCCGCCCTTCTTCCCCGCCACGAAGAACGCCGTGCAGCGCCGTGTCCAGCGCCTCCTCCACCAGCCGGCCGATATTGTGATCGACATGGATCAGCGCCCCGCCATGGGTCGCCGGGTTGTACAGGCAGACGGCAACGCAGGATTCGATATTCAGCGAGTACAGGTAGTTGTCGCTGCTCGCCGGGTTGAAGCGCGCGATCAGGCCCTCACCCTGCAGGACACCGCGCTGCGGCAGCGGGCTGGTCCGCGCCGGGAACGCCTCCGCCACGTCCCAGACTCGCCCGAGATACTGGCTCGGCGCCCCGCCCCGAAGCCCGACCCGCTCGTTGAACTGCCAGCGATTGCCCGGCCCCAGGCGGATCGGCACCCGGTAGTGGGCCCGCGGATAACGGGGATCGAGCAGGCGCAAGGTGTTCAGGCCACGGTCGTGAAGCACCTGGAAGTAGCGCCCGCGATCATTGACGTAGAAGGCTTCACGCCCGTCGTCACCGAGGCGGCTGTAAACCCCGCGCCAGACCCCGCCACGTTCCATGCTGCGCAGGTTGTCCGGGACCTTGCGCAACGCCCGCTGCTCATCCATGACGCTGACCGCCGCCCGCTCGCCCTGGCGGATGCCCGGCCGGGCCTGATCGGTAAGCTGGGTCCAGCGGCTGGCCTCGCTGGCCTTGCGCAAGCCGGCCCGCGAAGCATGGGTCAAGGCGCCCCAGGCGCCCGGCAAGGCAATGCCCCAGAGCGCAATCGCCACGCCCACCCAGTGGTTCAGCGCCGCCGAATCGTCATCGGCGATGTGGCTGGCGATCGCCTTGGCGCTGCCGATGGCAATGAATACCGCGTCGAGGGCGAAGCCCAGCGGCGGAAACGCCAGGCTCAGGGGAAAGGCCGCGTACAGCAGGCCCTTGGTCACCTGCTCGACGATCACCTCGTGGCGGCTGCGGGTCACCGCCTCGATATCGCTGACATGACTCTCCAGGAACGCGTCGTACTCGGCCATGAAGTCGCCAATCCGGTTGCCTTCGCGCAGGGTGTCACGGGTTCGCTCGCCCTTGGCCAGATGCAGCAGCCACTCGGACACCTGCGGCCGGTCGACGAAGCGCACATGTTGCAGATACCAGTCGTGCAGCGCGCCACGGCCGGCGCCGACGAAGCCCTGGTACTTGCGCAAGGTCAGGCCGTCGGGCGCCTGCGGCGTGTACAGCCAGTCCTGGGCCACGCCGCCGACGATACGCCGGAACACATACAACCCGGTGCTTTTGCGTCCGTTGAGGGTGAAGCGGAACAGCCCGTCGCCGGCGATATTGTCTGCCGACTCGCCCTGGGGCTGGCGCACCTCGGCCAGTTGCCCGACGACCTCGAGCAACCAGTCACGCTCGTCGTCATCGATCATCTGCTTCCCGTGCGTGGCCTGTACATCGCGCAGCAGGGTGGTTTGCGCCAGGGCGAAGTGCAGGGCCCGGCGCTTGGCATACAACGGGTCGGTGGGGTCGAGGAAACGTCCGCGAATCGAGTCGGCATACGCCGAGCCGATATAGGCGCTGCGCACGTAGCTCAGCAGTTCGGCAGCACGCACCCTGCCCAGGTCCTGGCCGACGGATGAGCGCACCGGCATCCGCGGGTTGTCCAGGCCCCAATTGTCGTCATAGCCATAGATGGCCAGGTCGAGCAGGGTGCGGGTGAGCTTTCCCGAGGCATTCAGCCCCGGGAAGAAATCAAAGAGGATGGTCTGCGGATCGACTTCTCCGGTGACCCCGCAATCGCGCAGGTAATTGGCGATGGCCGCCTTGACCGTGCGCCGGGAGAACGCCAGCAGGCTTTCCTGCTCGTCGACCTGCTGCTGCATCGCCTGGTTGAGCAGGCGCAGGTCCTCGTTGAGGCCGGCGATCACCCGGCGCTTGTCCAGCGGCAGCTCGGCGAACCAGTGCGGCGCTTCGTACCAGGCAACCTGTTCGAGATGGTTGTCCCGCCCCAACTCGACCAGGTAGCGGCTGCATTCGGCGTAGCCATGGCGCGGGCCACGATGGTCGCGGGACAGGTCCCAGGCATCGGCACGTTCGCGTACGCTGGTGTAGAACTGCTGGGCCTTGCGCTGCCCGCGCACATTGATGCGCTCCAGCAGGTAGCGGGTGCCCGCCTCGTCGGCCAGCCACTGGCCCAGTTCCACGGCCAGGGCGCGCAGCGAGGCCAGCTCGATCCACTCCTGGCCATCGGGCTTGCCGGGCGCATACAGCACCAGCCCGGACAACTGGTGCGCGTCGTCCTCGTGATAGAACAGCAGCAGTTGCGCCAGCGGCTCATCGGGGAACTGGGAAACCCCGGTGACCTTGTCGCCCGGAGCGTCGCGGCCCACGCCGTTCCCCGCACGGACCCGCAAGACCCGCGCATAACTGTCGGCGCCCAGGTGCCCCTTGCAGCGCGCGATGAAGGCGCTCTGCTGCAGGCGCATGTCGTTCAGGTCGAGCAGCGCGGCGAACACCTCGGGGCTGGCATAGCGCTCGGCCAGCGCCTGGTGATAACCGGCGCGGGGGTCGACCGTGAACAGCAGTGCGTCGAGAAAGCCGGGCGGCAGCACCTGGTTCAGCGCGCCCGGATCACGCAGCAAGGTGCGCGCCTTGTCCCGGCCGGGCGCGAACGGGCCTTCGGCGACCAACTCAGCGAGACGCAGGGTTCGCTCTACCGGGTAACGCGGATGCTCGACCCGGGTGCGCACCTGCAGTTCGTCCGGGTCGATGTCCAGGCCGAGGGTCAACCGGCAGTGGTCGATGATCGCCAGGCGAGCATGGGCCTCCAGGGAGTCCACCCCATACAGCAACAACGCGAGCTGTTCGCGCAGCAGGCCATGCTGGCGCTGGAAATGCCGCAGCACCTCCAGCTCTTCCCCGCTCAGGGCGCCGAACCAGTCGCCCAGCGCCACCCGGACCAGGGCGTCGATCTGCTGGCGCTCGGCCTCGGGCAGGCTGCCAGTCCCCTCGAACAGCGTGCGCCAGCGCTTATCCATGTCCTGGATATAGTGCTGCAGGCTCTCGCCATCGAAGCGCTTCAGGGTTTCCGCGCAGAACAGCGCCTTCAGCGCCGAGCAATGTTCTTCGAGACGCTCAAGGAAACGCTCACCCAGTGCACTTCGCTCATCGAGTCCGGCCGGGCGCTGCACCCATTGCCGGCGCAGCGCCTGGCAGTAATCGTCCAGCACCCCGGCCGCCGCGCCCTCGATGATCTGCATCAGGGTCTGCTGGCGTTCGCTCCAGCCTTCCTCACCATCCTCCGGCGCATCCTCCATCAGCCAGCGCAGCGGGCCGTGCAGGTCGGCGTCGAAATCCGCCAACTGGCCGTCGATCAGGCGTTGCAGCAAGGCCAGCAGCAGCGCCCGGCGAAAACCGGGGGCGATATCGCCTTGCGGGTAATAGGTGCGCAGGTGAACCATCAGGCGCTCGCGGGCGAACACCTCGAAAAACGGCCGCTGCTCGAAAAACCCGTCGATCCACAGCTCCCAGCGCGTCAGTTGCAGCAGCGACAGGCGTGCCGCGCCATCCTCCAGCTTCGTGCTCATCGTCTGACTCCTTGTTGAATGAGGCAGGTCAGGGTGCGTGAGTCCTGGCACGACGAGGTGATAGATAGTTAACCGGGTTGTTATCCACTTTGCCGCCCGGCTCGCGTAGACTGGCGGGCTTTCGCAGCACTGCGCTGAATCCCCTGGTGAAGGTACCCCCATGCCCTGGTTACAAGTTCGTCTGGCCATCACTCCGGAACAGGCCGAAACCTATGAAGACGCCCTGCTGGAAGTGGGCGCGGTTTCCGTGACCTTCATGGATGCCGAGGACCAGCCGATCTTCGAACCGGACCTGAACACCACGCCACTGTGGTCCAACACCCACCTGCTGGCGCTGTTCGAGGCCGATGCCGAGCCCGAGGCGGTGTTCGCCCACCTGCAACTGCTGACCGGCGCCGAGCTGCCGGAACACCACGCCGAAGTCATCGCCGACCAGGACTGGGAGCGCAGCTGGATGGACAACTTCCAGCCGATGCGCTTCGGCCAGCGCCTGTGGATCGTGCCGAGCTGGCACGCGGCGCCGGAGCCGGATGCGGTCAACCTGCTGCTGGACCCGGGCCTGGCCTTCGGCACCGGCACCCACCCGACCACCGCCCTGTGCCTGGAATGGCTGGACGGCCAGGACCTGAAAGGCGTCAACCTGCTCGACTTCGGCTGCGGCTCGGGCATCCTCGCCATCGCCGCGCTGCTGCTGGGCGCGCGCCGTGCCACCGGTACCGATATCGACGTGCAGGCCCTCGAAGCCTCCCGCGACAACGCCGGGCGCAACGGCATCGCCGAGGCGGATTTCGACCTGTACCTGCCGGAGCAGATGCCGGCGATGCAGGCCGACGTGCTGGTGGCCAATATCCTCGCCGGCCCGCTGGTCTCGCTGGCACCGCAGCTCAGCGGCCTGGTGCGTCCGGGCGGCCTGCTGGCGCTGTCGGGCATCCTCGCCGAGCAAGGCGAAGAGGTGGCCGCGGCCTACGCGGCGGACTTCGACCTGGATCCGATCGTCGTGCGCGACGGCTGGGTCCGGATCAGTGGTCGCCGCCGCTAACAGCACCTAGACTTCACCTCAGCCCACCCCGGATCGCCGCATGACCGACAGTTTCGTCACCCAGTGCCCGCATTGCCAGACCAGCTTTCGCGTCAGCCATAACCAGCTGAGCGTGGCGCGCGGGGTCGTGCGCTGCGGCAATTGCCTGCAAGTGTTCAATGCCGCCAAGCAGTTGCTGGAACAGAATGCGTCGTTGCAATCGGTCCTGAGCCCGCCCGTTCCGGCACCGGTCGTGGTGGAAACCGCCGAGCCGCCGCTCGAACCCGCCCCTGCCGACAAGGCACCGGCCCTGCCGGCCTGGGGCGAGGTCGACCTCGACCAGCTCGACCTCGACAGCGAGCTGGCCCGCCTCGAACAGCGCGAGATCCAGCCGAGCCTGTCGTTCCACGCCACCCCGCGCCGCGAAGACAGCCTCAGTGCCAAGCGCGATGACGCCGATGCCGACGAGCGCCTGGAAGACGGCCTGTTCAGCACCGAGGACCGCGACCCGGTAGCGCCGATACTCGACGAGCCGCCGCTGCAACTGGAGCGCCCCGAGGAAGAGCAACCGCAGCCGGAAATCCGCACCGAGCCTTCGCTTTCGCTGGACCTGCCGGAGCCGGACGACACGCCGCCGGTCCGCTCGCTGGCCCTCGATGAAGAAGAACAGGACGAGCCCGTCGAGCGCGGCGCTCGCCTGTCGGCCCGCGACGATGATGACGAGGCGGATGACCCCGAACCGGAGATCTCCGAGCGTCGCGAACCGGGACTGGGCGCCCTGCCCCCGGCCGGCAGCGCGCCGCGCAAGGAATCCCTGGTCGACCTGGTCGACGACCCGATCCAGCTCGACTGGCAAAAGCCGAAAAGCACCCTGGGCCGCAAGCTGCTGTGGTCAGTGCTGATCCTTCTGGCCGCTGCCGGCCTGGCCACCCAGTACATCTGGTATCACTTCGACGAACTGGCCCGCCAGGACCAATACCGTCCGTGGTTCCAGGAACTCTGCCCGACCCTGGGTTGCACCGTGCCGTCCAAGGTGGATATCGGCCGGATCAAGAGCAGCAATCTGGTGGTACGCAGCCATCCTGACTTCAAGGGCGCGCTGGTGGTGGACGCGATCATCTACAATCGTGCACCGTTCTCCCAGCCGTTCCCGCTCCTCGAACTGCGCTTCGCCGACCTCAACGGGCAATTGATCGCCAGCCGGCGCTTCAAGCCCGCCGAGTACCTCAGCGGCGAGCTGGCCGGGAAGGACGAGATGCCCAGCCAGACCCCGATCCACATCGCCCTGGACATCCTCGATCCGGGCCCGAAGGCGGTCAACTACAGCCTGAGCTTCCGCTCTCCCGAATGACAGCAGCGGCAAGCCGCAAGCTTCCAAGCCACAAGAAAAAGCAGCGGCGGCACGCGGTTGCTCTTTCTTGTGGCTTGAAGCTTGAGGCTTGTAGCTGGTCGCCAGAGCGACCCAACTGTTCAGATTTTATCCAGATTCATCTTTATCCGGTCATCGAGAGCGGGTATCATGCCCACCCTTTTTCGAACTCTAATGATCCGGCCCCACAACAGGGAACTCCTATGTCGGCGGTACGCATCGGCCCATACGAACTGCAGAACAACCTGATCCTGGCCCCCATGGCCGGAGTCACGGACCAGCCTTTCCGCCAGCTTTGCCGACGGATGGGCGCAGGCCTGGTGGTGTCGGAGATGGTCAGCAGCGACATGAGCCTGTGGAACAGCCGCAAGTCGCGCCTGCGCATGATCCACGAAGGCGATCCCGAACCGCGCTCGGTACAGATCGCCGGTGGCGACGCGCAGATGCTTTCCGCCGCAGCTCGCGCAAACGTGGAGCTGGGCGCGCAGATCATCGATATCAACATGGGCTGTCCGGCAAAAAAAGTCTGCAACAAGGCCGCCGGCTCTGCTTTATTGAAAGATGAAGCGCTGGTCAGTGAAATCCTCCACGCGGTGGTCGCCGCGGTGGAGGTGCCGGTGACCCTGAAGATCCGTACCGGCTGGGACCGCGACAACAAGAACGGCCTGGTCGTGGCGAAGATCGCCGAGCAGGCCGGGATCCAGGCGCTGGCCGTGCATGGCCGGACCCGCGCCGACCTGTACACCGGCGATGCCGAGTACGAAACCATCGCCGCGATCAAGCGGGCGGTTTCGATCCCGGTCTTTGCCAATGGCGACATCACGTCACCGCAGAAGGCCCGCGAGGTGCTCCACAGCACCGGCGCCGACGGCCTGCTGATCGGTCGTGCCGCCCAGGGACGACCCTGGATCTTTCGCGAGATCGAGCATTACCTGCGCACCGGCGAGACCTTGCCGGCGCCGCAGCTGGGCGAAGTGGAAGGGATTCTGCTGGAACACCTGGCAGCGCTGCATGCCTTCTACGGCGATGTAATGGGCGTACGAATCGCCCGCAAGCACGTTGGCTGGTACCTGGCAACGTTACCGGGGGCCAAGGAATTCCGCGCCCGGTTCAATCGTTTGGAAGACACAGAAGCGCAATGCGCCGACGTTCGCCAGTTCTTCCGCGAACGCGAACAGAGCCTTGAGACAGAGGACGGACAAGGGGTGGCCGCATGACGATGATGACCGAGACTTTAGTGAGTGGAACAACGCCCGTGAGCGACAACGTCAACCTGAAACAGCACCTCAATACCCCCAGCGAAGAGGGCCAGACCCTTCGCGGAAGCGTGGAAAAGGCGCTGCACAACTATTTCGCCCACCTCGAAGGTGCGGCCGTCACGGACGTGTACAACCTCGTGCTCTCGGAAGTCGAGGCGCCCCTGCTGGAAAGCGTGATGAACTACGTCAAGGGCAACCAGACCAAGGCCAGCGAGCTGCTTGGACTGAACCGCGGCACCTTGCGCAAGAAACTCAAGCAGTACGACCTGCTGTAAGCCAGAACCCCAACCAAAAAGGCGACTCCCGGCGAGCTCGCCTTTTTTGCTGACTCCACCGCGTTATGGAATCTGAAATGACCGACCAGACTACCCGCCTGCCGATCCGCCGTGCCTTGATCAGCGTTTCCGACAAGACCGGGATCCTCGAATTCGCCCGTGAGCTGCAAGGCCTCGGCGTCGAGATCCTGTCTACCGGCGGCACCTTCAAGCTGCTCCAGGACAACGGCGTCGCCGCGGTCGAAGTCGCCGACTACACCGGCTTCGCGGAAATGATGGACGGCCGGGTCAAGACCCTGCACCCGAAAATCCACGGCGGCATCCTCGGCCGTCGCGGCACCGACGACGCCATCATGCAGGAGCACGGGATCAAGCCGATCGACCTGGTCGCCGTCAACCTGTACCCGTTCGAAGCCACCATCTCCAAGCCGGGTTGCGACCTGCCGACCGCCATCGAGAACATCGACATCGGCGGCCCGACCATGGTCCGTTCGGCGGCGAAGAACCACAAGGACGTGGCCATCGTGGTCAACGCCAGCGACTACGCCAGCGTCCTGGAAAACCTCAAGGCCGGTGGCCTGACCTACGCCCAGCGCTTCGACCTGATGCTCAAGGCGTTCGAACACACCGCCGCCTACGACGGCATGATCGCCAACTACATGGGCACTGTTAACCAGGCCGCCGAGACCCTGTCGACCGAAGGCCGCAGCGAATTCCCGCGCACCTTCAACAGCCAGTTCGTCAAGGCCCAGGAAATGCGCTACGGCGAGAACCCGCACCAGAGCGCGGCGTTCTATGTCGAAGCCAAGCCGTCGGAAGCCGGCATCGCCACTTCCGTGCAACTGCAAGGAAAGGAACTGTCGTACAACAACGTGGCCGACACCGACGCCGCGCTGGAATGCGTGAAGAGCTTCGTCAAGCCGGCCTGCGTCATCGTCAAGCACGCCAACCCGTGCGGCGTCGCGGTCAGCCCTGAGGGCGGCATCCGCCAGGCCTACGAACTGGCCTACGCCACCGACACCGAATCGGCCTTTGGCGGCATCATCGCCTTCAACCGCGAGCTGGACGGCGAAACCGCCCGTGCCATCGTCGAGCGCCAGTTCGTCGAAGTGATCATTGCCCCGAGCGTCAGCGAGGAAGCCCGTGCCGTGGTCGCGGCCAAGGCCAACGTGCGCCTGCTGGCCTGCGGCGAATGGTCGGCCGAACGTGCCGCTGCCTGGGATTTCAAGCGCGTCACCGGCGGCCTGCTGGTACAGAGCCGCGACATCGGCATGATCACCGAGGGCGACCTCAAGGTAGTGACCAAGCGCGCGCCGACCGAGCAGGAAATCCACGACCTGATCTTCGCCTGGAAAGTGGCCAAGTTCGTCAAGTCCAACGCCATCGTCTACGCCAAGAACCGCCAGACCATTGGTGTCGGCGCCGGCCAGATGAGCCGCGTCAACTCCGCACGTATCGCTGCAATCAAGGCCGAGCATGCCGGCCTGCAGGTGCAGGGTGCGGTTATGGCATCGGACGCGTTCTTCCCGTTCCGTGACGGCATCGACAACGCCGCGAAAGTGGGCATCACCGCCGTCATCCAGCCAGGTGGCTCGATGCGCGACGCCGAAGTCATTGCCGCCGCCGATGAGGCAGGTATCGCCATGGTCTTCACCGGTATGCGCCACTTCCGCCACTGATTTCAGCTTTCAAGCTTGACGCGGACCCTGTGGGAGCGGGTTCACCCGCGATTACGGTAGTGAATTCACCGACGTAATCGCGGGTAAACCCGCTCCCACACGGGCCCTGCAAAGTCCAAGAGTCATGTTTTGTTCTGTGGGAACGGGCTTGCCCTCCGGCCTTTCCCATGAAAGCCAACAGCATTAGCGTCATCGAGGTTTGCACATGAACGTTTTGATCATCGGCAGCGGCGGCCGTGAGCACGCCCTGGCCTGGAAAGTCGCCCAGGACCAACGGGTCGAGAAAGTCTTCGTTGCCCCGGGCAACGCCGGCACCGCCACCGAAGCCAAGTGCGAGAACGTCGCCATCGACGTCCTGGCCCTGGAGCAACTGGCCGACTTCGCCGAGAAGAACGTCGCCCTGACCATCGTCGGCCCCGAGGCACCGCTGGTTGCCGGTGTCGTCGATCTGTTCCGCAAGCGCGGCCTGGACTGCTTCGGCCCGACTGCCGGCGCCGCCCAGCTGGAAGGCTCGAAAGCCTTCACCAAGGACTTCCTGGCCCGCCACAAGATCCCGACCGCCGACTACCAGAACTTCACCGAGATCGAGCCGGCCCTGGCCTACCTGCGCGAAAAAGGCGCACCGATCGTCATCAAGGCCGATGGCCTGGCCGCAGGCAAGGGCGTGATCGTCGCCATGACCCTGGCCGAAGCCGAAGACGCCGTGCGCGACATGCTCGCCGGCAATGCCTTCGGTGAAGCCGGTTCCCGTGTGGTCATCGAGGAATTCCTCGACGGCGAGGAAGCCAGCTTCATCGTCATGGTCGACGGCGCCAACGTGCTGCCGATGGCCACCAGCCAGGACCACAAGCGTGTCGGCGACGCCGATACCGGCCCGAACACCGGCGGCATGGGTGCCTACTCCCCGGCTCCGGTGGTCACCGCCGACGTGCACCAGCGCGTCATGGACCAGGTGATCTATCCGACCGTGCGTGGCATGGCCGCCGAAGGCAACGTCTACACTGGCTTCCTTTATGCAGGCCTGATGATCGACAAGGCCGGCAACCCGAAGGTCATCGAGTTCAACTGCCGCTTCGGCGACCCTGAGACCCAACCGGTCATGCTGCGTCTTGAGTCGAGCCTGGTGCTGCTGGTCGAGGCCGCGCTGGCCAAGGCCCTGGACAAGGTCGAAGCGGTGTGGGATCCACGCCCGAGCCTGGGTATCGTCCTGGCTGCCGGCGGCTACCCTGGCGACTACGCCAAGGGCGCGCCGATCAAGGGCCTGGGCGCTGCCGCCGCGCTGCAAGGCAAGGTGTTCCACGCCGGTACCGCGCTGCAGGACGGCCAGGTCGTCACCAGCGGCGGCCGCGTGCTCTGCGCCACCGCCCTGGGTGATACCGTCGAGGCCGCCCAGCAACAGGCTTATCGCCTGGCTGCGGAACTCGACTGGGAAGGCGCTTTCTACCGCAAGGACATTGGCTATCGCGCCATTGCCCGCGAGCGGGGCGAGCATCAGGAGTAATCCGCCGGCACGCAAGCGCAGCGCCCGCGTGGCGCGGCTTGCGGCCAGTCGACAGGGCCCCTGCGGGGCCTTGCCTTCGACTTGGCAGGCCGCGCATAGTTGTGCACCGGCATCACGCTAGGAAGGGATATTTCGTGCGTTGGCTCAGGACTGCCATTGGAATCATCGTCAGCTTGCTGACCCTGCTCTGCCTGCCTCCGGCGCTTGCCGATTCCGGCAGCGGCTGGGCCGTTCTGCTCGATACCCAGGGCAACCTGCAACTCGGTGATATCCGCTCCGAACGCTACCGCAACCAGTTCGCCCCCACAGAACTTTCCCAGCTCAACGCCGCCGCGCCCAACCAGGCGCTCTGGCTGCACCTGCGCCTGCCTCCCCGTCAGCAGGAACAGGTGATCCGCGTCTTCGCCCCCGATCTTTCCCGTCTGGACCTCTACGTCCTGGACGGCAACACCCTGCTGCAGCAAAGCCATGCCGGCCGGCGCAGCGAGAGTGGCCTGCTGACCCTGGGCAGCAGCGACCACCTGCTTTCCCTCCCGGCCAGCCCGGTGGCACTGGACGTCTATCTGCGCCTGGTCTCCGAACACCAGTTGCGCCCGGGCATCAGCCTGCTGCCAGCGGTGGACGCCGCCGCCGACCAGCGCCGCCCGCTGCTGTTCGGCCTGCTGATCGGCTGCCTGGGCATGCTGGTCCTGCACAACCTGACCCGCTTCGCCTATTCGCGCTCGTCCAGCAGCCTGTGGCTGGCCGGCTACCACGTATTGATGATGCTCAGTGCGCTGATCCTGCTCAACCTCAGTGGTCCGTGGAATCTCTGGCACAGCGCGCAGACCCCGGCCGCCTATCTCACGGTGATGCTGGCCATTCTCTGCGGCCTGGCCTTCACCCAGCGTTTCTTCGCCCCGCTCGGGCCTTCGCCGGTCAACCGCCTGCTCCACGGGCAGATGCTGCTGGTGGTGTTCTGCGGGCTGTTGCTGTTGTTCGTCGACACCTTGCCGCTGAACCTGATGACCTACGCCCTGGTTGCCCTCGGCAGCCTGAGCATGCTGATCATCGCGGCGTGGCACTGGTACAAGGGGTTCGCCCCGGCACGGCTGTTCGCCCTGGCCATGCTGATCTTCAACCTCGGCTGCCTGGTGGTACTGCCGGCCCTGCTCGGCCTGACCCGCACGCCCACCCAATCGCTGCTGTTCATCCTCATCGGCCTTACCGTGCTGACCGGCCTGCTGCTCAACCTCTCGGTCAGCGAGCGCCTGCGCAGCATCAACGACGAGCGGGTCAGCGCCAGCCGCGAACAGGCGGCGAGCAACGCCGAGATCAACGCCAAGGCCGAGTTCCTGGCGAAGATCAGCCACGAGATCCGCACCCCGATGAACGGTGTGCTGGGCATGACCGAGCTGCTCCTCGGCACGCCGTTGTCGGTCAAGCAGCGCGACTACGTGCAGACCATCCACAGCGCCGGCAACGAGCTGCTGACCCTGATCAACGAGATCCTCGACATCTCCAAGCTGGAGTCCGGGCAGATCGAGCTGGACGATGTGCAGTTCGACCTCAATGCGCTGATCGAGGACTGCCTGGGGATCTTCCGGGCCAAGGCCGAACAGCAGAACATCGAGCTGATCAGCTTTACCCAGCCCCAGGTGCCGCGGGTCATCAGCGGCGACCCGACGCGCCTGCGCCAGGCCATGCTCAGCCTGCTCGACAATGCCCTGAAGAAGACCGACCACGGCGAAATCCTGCTGGTGGTGGCCCTCGACCAGCGCGGCGACCAACCGCGCCTGCGCATCGCCGTGCAGGACAACGGCGAAGCCATGCAGGCCCCGGAGCGCGAGGCCCTGCTGCAGGCCGAACTGCACAGCAAGCACTTCCTCTCCAGCAACAAGCTCGGCGGGCACCTCGGCCTGGTGATCGCCAAGCAACTGGTCAACCTGATGCACGGCGAATTCGGCATCAAGACCAGCCACAACCAGGGCAACACCCTGTGGCTGACCCTGCCCCTCGACGCCCAGCGCCTGGAGCAGCCGGCCACCGACCTCGACGCCTCGCTGCGCGGCGCGCGGGTGCTGGTGGTGGACGACAACGACACCTGCCGCAAGGTCCTGGTCCAGCAATGCGGGGCCTGGGGCATGAACGTCAGCGCCGTGCCGTCGGGCAAGGAAGCGTTGGCCCTGCTGCGCACCAAGGCGCACCTGCGCGACTACTTCGACGCGGTCCTGCTCGACCAGAACATGCCCGGCATGACCGGCATGCAACTGGCGGCGAAGATCAAGGAAGACCCGAGCCTCAACCACGACATCCTGCTGGTGATGCTCACCGGCATCAGCAACGCGCCGAGCAAGATCATCGCGCGCAATGCCGGGGTCAAGCGCATCCTCGCCAAGCCGGTGGCCGGCTATACCCTCAAGACCACCCTGGCCGAGGAGCTGGCCCAGCGCAGCAAGGCCCCGCCGCCGAGCCTGGCGCCACCGCCAAAGCCGGTGCCAATCGAACTGCCGGCAGACTTCCGCATTCTCGTCGCCGAGGACAACAGCATCTCCACCAAGGTCATCCGCGGCATGCTCGGCAAGCTCAGCATCGAGCCGGACACCGCCAGCAACGGCGAGGAAGCGCTGAAGGCGATGAAGGCCCAGCGCTACGACCTGGTGCTGATGGACTGCGAGATGCCGGTGCTCGACGGTTTCTCCGCGACCCAGCAACTGCGCGCCTGGGAAGCGGCCACCGGGCGCCCGCACACGCCGGTGGTGGCGCTGACCGCGCATATCCTCGCCGAGCACAAGGAACGCGCACGCCAGGCCGGGATGGACGGGCACATGTCCAAGCCGGTTGAACTCTCGCAACTGCGCGAGCAGATCGAATACTGGGTGGCCCGTCGCGAACAGTCGCGCCCGCCGGCGGATGCGCCGCTGTCACACTGATACACTTGCCCGGCCCCTGCCCTTTCGCGAGCCCCGACCATGCTCCATGAGTTGTTCAGCGTTTACCTGAAGATGCTCGTGCTCTACAGCCCGTTCTTCGTGCTGTCCTGCTTTATCAGCCTGACCCGCGGCTATTCCAGCAAGGAGCGCAAGCACCTGGCCTGGAAGGTGGCGATGGGCGTATTGATCGCCAGCGTCCTGCTGTACCTGTTCGGCCGGGTGATCTTCGGTGTGTTCGGCATCACCGCGGACGCCTTCCGCATCGGCGCCGGCAGCGTGCTGTTCATCTCGGCGCTGGGCATGGCCCAGGGCAAGTCGGCGGTACAAACCGACAACGTGCAGCAGGACGTGACCATCGTCCCCCTGACCATCCCCCTCACCGTCGGCCCCGGGACCATCGGTGCCCTGCTGGTGATGGGGGTCGGCCAACCGCACTGGGACGACAAGCTGCTGGCGATCGTCAGTATCGCCCTGGCCAGCGCCACCGTCGGCCTGGTGCTGTATCTCTCCAACCGCATCGAAAGGATCCTCGGCGACCAGGGCCTGCAGATCGTCAGCCGGCTGATGGGCCTGTTCGTCTGTGCCCTGGCGGCGCAGATCATCTTCACCGGGATCAAGGGTTACCTGCTGTCCTGATCACAGTTCGTAGAGTTCATCCTCCAGGGCCTTCAGCAGCCGCTGCCGGACCTTGTCGCCGAACTGCTGCTCGAACAGCCGGGCATTGAAACGCACCAGCTCGGCCCGCACCCGCAGGCTGGTGCGCTCGCGATAGAGAAAGCCGTTGCCCAGTTCCTCGCGGTTGAGGACCTCGTGATACAGGACCATGTCCACGTACCCCGGGCGCGTCACCCGGCATGGCAGCAACTGGAACGACGTCGACTCCAGCGAGCGCTGCTCGAAACGGAACAACGCCGGCTGGACCAGTCCCAGGGCATCGATGGACCAGCGGGTAATTTCGGAATACTCGGGGCCGGCGGCAGCGCCAATACGCCTGAGCATGGCCTCGCGCACCGAGCGCCGTTCCAGGTCGGGGTCGAAGGGTTCCCGCGGTGAGGTCGCGTCCCAGCCGAGGAATTTCAGTTGCTGGCGGTAATAGTCGTAGCCGTCGCTGACCTGGCCTTTATCGACCACCTCGCGGGTTGCGCGCTGGGCGAACAGCATGGCGGTCTGCACGCGCTCGCGCATGTCCTTGTCGACCTCCGGAAAAAAGGACATCAGGGCGTTGCCGACCACGGCCGCCCGAAGTTGCTCTGTCATCTTGGGTTTCCTCAATGAAGGGTATGGCTGGCCGGCATGCGGACCACGCCGTCGCGCTCGTTGTCACGCAGGTCCGGCGCGGGCTCGGCCAGCAGGCTCTGGAAGTACAGGTCGCCGCGCAGGGTTGCGCCGGGCAGCGGCGCTTTCAGCCAGTCAGCGCCGAGGGTGGCGCGGGTTTCCAGGGCGATGCTGCACAGACTCAGTTGCCCGTCGCGATGCAGTACGCCCAGTTCCAGCACCAGTTGGGTGAAATCGCCGCGCGGCTGCAGGGCGCTGCCCGACAGTTGCGCAAGCCCTGGCTGGTTCAGCAGCAGTGAATCGATGCCCAGTTCCAGCGCTTCGCCCGACTCGGCATGCTGGCTGCCCAGCCACAACAGCAGTGGCTGGGTCGGCGACAGCAGGGTCCGGCCTCCGGCGCTTTCCACGCTCTGGCAGCTGTGGGTCACCCGCCAGCCGCGCCGCCCGAAGGCATTGCGGTAGGCGCGGTACCAGCGCCGGTGCTGGTCGAAACGCGAGCTCATCACGCCGTCGGCGAGCAGCTGCGCCTGCCCCAGCGAATCCAGGGCGTGGCGCCGCTCCCGCTCGCTGACCTGCGGGGCGACCAAAACCAGGCTGCCCCCGGTGATCCACATCGTATAGCCGTCGACATCCATGTCCGTTCACTCCAGAAAATCGCCGGGGGCAAGCCGGCCGGGGTCAGATTTCGTAGTCCATGATTCGCGAAACCGCCCGCTCACCCAGGCGTTGCTCGACCAGATCCCGCGCCTTGGCGTAGACCTGGGTGTTGAACGACAGCGCTGCGGTGCTGCGGTAGGTCGCCGAGGTGTTGCTGTCCCAGTCGAACAGCACGGTATCGAGGTCTTCCTTGCGCACGGTGCGCTGGATCGCGCCCAGCGCCATGACCACCTCGCCGTCCTTGGTCTCGATGCACGAGGCCACGCCGACCATGACATTGGACTGGCGATACAGGCTGCGCTTGAACAGGGTCAGGGCTTCTTCGTCCTTGTTCAGGCCTTCGATGGCCTTCTCCGCGAAGGCACCCAAGGCCTGGACCAGCGGCCCGCCGCTCAGCAGGCTGGAAGCCGCCACCTGCACGGCCTTGACCGCGACGTTGGCGAGCTTGAGGGATTGCGCGGTATCGCTGGCTTTCTCATGGGTACGCCGGGCCACGGCCCAGCCGCAGTCGGTCATGGCTTCGAGGAAATAGTCGAACCAGGCTTCGCTCAGGGTGAGCTGGTTGTGTCGTTTGTTCGCGACCAGGGAAGCAAACAGATAGCTGTTCTTCACGTCCTGGCGGTTCTGCGCGGTCATGCCGGCGCCGAAGGCCAGCAGCGAGCTCTCCACCACGGCGGCGGAGCTCAGATCGAGGGGTTCGTGGGTATCTTGGGTCATTGCAAAGTCCTTCTTGGCTGTGCCCTCCAGGTGGAGGGAAGGCCAAGGTACGTGGCAATGGACGGAGGGTCAGGAACGAAGTCTTTCCCCTAAGGGCATGGGTATCTACACAACTAGGGCTGAAGGCTGACGCAATTCAGGTAGGAGCGTGGCTTGCCCGCGAAGGGCCGCAAAGCGGCCCCAAAACCTGCCACGCCGAGCATCTGGAGTACAGCAGTCGAGCAGGCGCTGATTCCAGAAAAGCGCTCTCCATCTAGCTCGTGCTGGATGGTTTTGGGGCCGCTTTGCGGCCCTTCGCGGGCAAGCCACGCTCCTACAGATTCTGCGTTGACCCGCCATCCGTTTCTGAGCGAGAGATGTGTAGATACCTATGACCTAAAGGCCGGGTCGCTGAGTCAGTGAGCCAGCTCTTGCGAAAGATGGGGGTGCCTGACGATGAGACGCATCAAGCAAAGCACTCCACCTGGCGGGACATGGCGCCCTTGCTCCCAGTCGCGAAGCGTCGCTACCGGAGTGGCTATGCGCTCGGCGAACATCGCCTGAGTCAGTCCGGAACGCTCCCGCGCCTGACGCACCAGGATTTGCTCAGGCGTGGTAATCCGGCCTGCTCCCGCGTTGGCTTCTTGCAGGGCTTGACGGAGGTCTGGAATGCTTTCGCCAGCATCCTCCTCGATGGCTTTGGCAACCGCTTCGATATCAATGTCACGCATATCACACCACCTTGCCGATTTCTGCGGGGCTCATGTTGGGTGTTTCCTATCACTTTTCGCTTCGCTCGATAGTACGGGAAACCCGTATATTACGGGCACATGGCTTGCTCATATGTTCGTATCAAGGTGCGGATGCCCAGTCCCCTAAAATTGTCCACATGAACGAGACAGTCATACCGTTTTCAGCCGATTTATCCTTTTTCGAGAAATCCCTAATCTGGACACATCTAGCGGCAACCACCCAAAACAAACTTCTCGAACCAAAGGATCTTCACCATGACCAACGCCACCTACAACCGCCTGAACAAAGACGACGCCGTAGTTCTCCTGGTCGATCACCAGACCGGCCTTATCTCTCTGGTACAGGACTTTTCGCCCAACGAGTTCAAGAACAACGTGCTGGCGCTGGCCGACCTGGCGAAATTCTTCGAACTGCCGACCATCCTGACCACCAGCTTCGAACAAGGCCCGAACGGCCCGCTGGTGCCAGAGCTGAAAGAGATGTTCCCTGACGCGCCGTACATCGCGCGTCCAGGCCAGATCAACGCCTGGGACAACGACGACTTCGTCAAGGCGATCAAGGCGACTGGCCGCAAGCAGCTGATCATTGCCGGTGTGGTGACGGACGTGTGCGTAGCATTTCCGACCCTGTCGGCGCTGGCTGAAGGCTTCGAGGTGTTCGTGGTGACCGATGCGTCCGGGACCTTCAACACCACCGTGCAGCAGGCTGCGTGGAACCGCATGACCCAGGCCGGCGCGCAGATGATGAACTGGTTCTCGGTGGCCTGTGAGCTGCACCGCGACTGGCGCAACGACATTGAAGGGCTGGGTAACCTGCTGTCGCAGCGGATTCCCAACTATCGGAATTTGATGAACAGCTATTCGGCGTTTACTGCCAAGTGATTGCTGAATGAAAGAAGCCCGCTCGGTCAGAGCGGGCTTCTTTGTTTGCTACCGTGCGATGGATTACATCACGGCTCTGCGAGTTCCATCGTGATCAGGTAGCGCTCCTCAGCAGAATGTTCTCTATCTCTCGTACGCGCCGCCCATAGCGAAACCTGATACCTGTCTCCTGCACGCCACCGCACTCGACTGTCATTGCTTGGGTCTCGCATCCATGCCCGCCACTCAGGGGTATCCGCAAACGGAGGATGAGTGTCGCCATCTACCAACTGCCATCCACCTTCCTTCCACTGCATCTGCAAATCGAGAATGATCTTGAGCGTTTCCTCCAGCTTCAATGGTTCGAGTTGAGGAGACAAACGCACGCTTCGGACCGTCTCATCAGGCATAAAACTCACTGTGAAAAAGCGGGCCGGCGGGGTCGTGAATTCATACTGCCTGTCCACCAGACGAAGACTGGCATCGGAACTCGGCTTCTGGTACCACGCACGCCCCGGCAATGCCGGCCCAATCTTGGCACTGGACCTGCGCTGCATTTCTAGCCAAGGCTCGCCGAGTCTGAGTGCGATTTCGGGATCCGATCCAGCCCCCAAGTAGGGGATGGCCCACGAAAGGATGCTCGTTAATACAAGCAAGCCCAGACCTCCACGCAGCATGTTTGTGATCACTGAACCCCATTCCCTTCTGCAATATCCATAATTGCCCTCTCGATAGCCGGACGACTCGTACCCCGTAGCAATTCATCAAACTGTTTAGCAGCCCTAAGCACGAATGGCATACGCTGTTCGACATCCGCCAGGTTGGCAAGAAAGGAGCGGTCAAACTCAATGGTTCGACCATCATCCAGTCGACGACACTGGCTGGCCAAGGTTAATTCAACTGGCTGCCCAACGCCCCTCGGCAGATTAGTCACATAAGCGAGCTGGTTGCCCTGCAAGAGGGTCACCAATCGAGGATCGTTGTACATGATATTTTGCAGGACATTAACTTGCTCGTGCTCAGCCAGAAACTCTACGCTTCGGGCGACATCTCCCGACTCGATACATTCAAACGCCAATATGATTTCTTTAAAATCCCGCCCAAATCGCAAATCTATTTCCATCACCGGCCAGTAGACCAACCTACCGTCTTTTTTGTGAATATTTGATCGCTTCGAGAGACACTCCTTCAGCTCTTTCAAACCGCGCTTTGCGTAAAACGCGTGAAGCGGAAAAACATCGAGGAAGAGAGCTGTATTTCCGAACGCGAGCATTTCGTTTACATATTGAAACTGCTCTCGAATAGTTCCGTTCGCTTTCGACTGAACCCAGTGAGTGCCTAGATTGTGCATGTTCATCAAGCGTTGCATCGGACGAATCGAGGCTTTCCTGTCAGGGGCGACGTTCAACAACGGAAAGGGATTGTCTTCACGCGCTTGCCGATAGTCGTGAAGGTCAGACAAACTCTGCCCTGTGAGGCGTTCAAACTCAGACAGACCACTATGGTTGTCCCCGTCGAGCACACGCTGCGCAGCAGCATCCTCGGCTTGCATTTTCTCGATGATATCGGAAGCATGCAGTAACCCACAGCCCACCTGTTTGGATGCAAAGGCCGCAAGACCTGCCCACTGGAAACGGTTATCGTATAACCACAACTTGGCGTAGGCCGCATTGATTGCACGGTTACGCTCTCGCGGATCGGTTATCAGCGCACCACCTGGAGCTATGATCTCCTCCGCCTCTCTCTGAAAGGTAATCCATAAGCATTCGCATGTAAGTATTCGCAGATCGGTGATACGCTCCCAACGGCCGTGCTCATCGCACCTTAGCCATCTGTCGCACTCTGAGATTGGTCGATCCGGCCTGTGCAGTTCGAGCTTGTCAAACTCATGTTCCTCGAACAATTTCATTTCAACTCCTCGCCTTACTAGCATAAAGGGGAGGAACTGTATTGACGAACACTCTAGAAGCTCAAGGAATTTTCAAATACAAAAACATCATGAATCAACTTACAAAAAGACACAACTCCGCCTCACCTGAAGGCACTTCAAAATCACACTAATTTTCCTTGGCAGCTCATCTGTTTGCGCAGAACAGGACTAAATCCCCTAGGAAAATTCCTACCAATAAATTGATTTCCATAAGTTTCATAAAATTCTCAACAGAGCTATTCAAAGCTCGGAGATAATGGCGAGTTGCCAGGCGGACTTGTCCGCTCGCACAAGACAGTCATACAGCTTTCAGCCGATTTATCGCTTTTCGAGAACGGTCCGCTGGTTCCAGAGCTGAAAGAGATGTTCCCGGACGCCCCGTACATCCCGCGTCCAGGCCAGATCAACGCCTGGGACAACGAAGACTTCGTCAAGGCGATCAAGGCCACTGGCCGCAAGCAACTGATCATCGCAGGCGTAGTGACGGACGTATGCGTGGCCTTCCCGACCCTCTCGGCGCTGGCTGAAGGTTTCGACGTGTTCGTGGTGACCGATGCGTCCGGGACCTTCAATACCACTATGCAACAGGCTGCGTGGAACCGCATGACCCAGGCCGGTGCGCAGATGATGAACTGGTTCTCGGTAGCCTGTGAGCTGCACCGCGACTGGCGCAACGATATCGAAGGGCTGGGCAATCTGCTGTCGCAGCGGATTCCCAACTATCGCAACCTGATGAACAGCTACTCGGCGTTCACTGCCAAGTAAGGGATGTTGTTGCTGATGGCCTCATCGCTGGCAAGCCAGCTCCCACAGGTTCAGCGGTGCACGCGATCCCTGTGGGAGCTGGCGTTGCCGGCGATGAGGCCGGAGCAGGCGACATCAATCCTGCGGATACCACCGCGGCGTATACACCCACTCCCCACCCTCAGCCCGGGCAAAGGTCCGGGTAGTCGAAGACCCCACCAACACCATCGTGCGCATATCCACCATCTCCGGCACCAGCTCGCCCAAGGTCACCACCTTCAGCGATTGCCCTGGCCGGGCGATATCGCGACCGAGCACCACCGGCGTGGCCGCGTCGCGATGACGACGAACGATGTCCAGCGCCTGCCCCAACTGCCACGGACGGGAGCGGGATATCGGGTTGTAGAAGGCCATCGCCAGGTCCGCCTGGGCCGCAAGATCCAGACGCTTCTCGATGATCGACCACGGCTTGAGGTTGTCCGAAAGCGAGATCACGCAGAAGTCATGCCCCAGCGGCGCCCCGGCCTGGGCCGCCGTAGCCAGCGAGGCCGAGATACCCGGCAGCATTTCCAGCTCGACCCGGTGCCAGGCCGGATCATCCGACGCCTCCAGCGCCTCAAGTACCGCCGCTGCCATGGCAAACACACCCGGGTCGCCAGACGACACCACGATCACCGAGCGCCCCTGCGCCGCCAGCTCGAACGCATGCCGCGCACGCAGCAGTTCTTCGCGGTTGTCGGTGCAGTGCAGCACCTGGTCCTCACGGAACGGCCCGGCCATGCGCACGTAGGTTTCATAGCCCAGCACATCGTTGGCCCGGGCCAGCTCGGCCTTGACCGCCGGCGCCATCAGCTCGGCAGCGCCAGGACCGAGGCCGATCACCGCAACCCGACCACGGGCACGACCGATCCGCTCCGGATCGATAGGCTCGGCCGCCACGGCGATCGCCAGACCCTCGCCCACGACCTGAGGAGCGAGCAATTGCGGCAGGGCATGGGCAGCCAGTTCGCTGACCGAAGCAGCGGCTGCGAAACGCAGCGGCACGCCCAGGTCAGCAGCCGCGACATGCAGCGACGCCTCGGCCGTCTCGTCTTCACTGGCCAGCAGGCAGGCCAGCGAAGCCTCGGCGATCTTCGCCTGATGCAGCGCAGTACGCACCGATCCAGCCAGTTCCGGCACAACCGCCGATACCGCCACCAGCACGCAACGCGGATGGATCAGCAACTCATTGGCCACCGCCTCGCGCTCGCCACAGCCGACGCGGATAGTCAGTTGCGCCGCTTCGCTCTGCGGCAAACGGGCCTCGTCCAGCCAGGGCGCGGCACCTTCGATACGCACGCTTTCCCCGGCCAGCAGATCGGAAACGAAACGCTTGCCCAGCTCCAGGTCCGCCAGTGCATAACCACTCGGCGGATTGAGCAGGCAGGTGCCGAAACGCAGCTCGCCACTGGTGGTGATCGCCGCCGCGACACCCAGCCCGGCCGCGATTTCCCGGGCCATCACATTCACCCCGCCCAGCCCGCCAAGCAGCGGCACCACGGCGCTGCCGTCCTCGGCCACGGCCAGCACCGGCGGCTCCGCGCCCTTCTCCAGCAATACACTGGCGAGGCTGCGGATAACGATGCCGGCGGCGCACAGGGCAATGATCGGCGTGTCCTGCTGGTAGAGCTGGCGCAGGGTCGCGCCGAATTCCTGATAGCTGCGGTCGACGTCCTCGACCCGGCCGGCCAGGCCGTGGATCAGGGCATCGGGGTAGAAGCGCTGGATCTTCCGGGCGGTATCCAGGCTGCCCTTGCCGAGCACGACAATGGCGGGTGCGCGTCGGGTCATCAGCCTTGCCACCTTTCGCCAGGAACGATGATCAGCGAGAAGTACGGCGACGACTGCGGATCGACTTCATCCAGCGCGACGATCTTCTGATTGGCCATGGTCGCCCGCTCGACGTACAGCGCACGGCCATCCAGGCCCAGCTCGGCCAGAACCGCGCGGACCTTGGGGAAGTTGCGCCCGAGCTTCATGATCACCGCCGCATCGGCATCGGCCAGGCGGCGCTTGAGTTCGTCATGGGGCAGCACGCCGGAGAGCACCGACAGGCTCTGGTTGCGATACACCAGCGGCGCACCGAGCACCGAGGCGCCACCGAGCATCGAGCACACGCCCGGAATCACCTGGGCGTCGTAGCGCTCGGCCAGGCGGTCGTGCAGGTACATGTAGGAGCCGTAGAAGAACGGATCACCTTCGCAGATCACCGCCACATCGCGGCCGGCATCCAGGTGTTCGGCCACAGTGACGCTGGCTTCATCGTAGAAATCGCTGATGACCTGCTCGTAGGACAGCGGTGCCGGCAGGGCCTCGGTGGTCACCGGGTAGACCAGCGGCAGGAGGGTCTGCTCGCTTTGCAGGTACTGCTCGATGATGCCGAAGGCGTTGCCGCGCTTGCCCTTGGCGACGAAGTACGCCACCACCGGCGCTTCGCGCAGCAGGCGCAGGGCCTTGAGGGTGATCAGTTCAGGATCGCCGGGGCCGACACCCAGGCCGAGCAAACGTCCGCGGGCCTGCATCATTCCACCTCCGTGGCGAGGGCGTTGACTGCGGCAGCCGCCATGGCGCTACCGCCCAGGCGGCCTTCGACGATCACGAACGGTACGCCACGGCTGTCGGCGGCGAGCATCGCCTTGGATTCGGCGGCGCCGACGAAGCCCACCGGGAAGCCGAGGATCAGCGCCGGTTTCGGAGCGCCGGCATCGATCATTTCCAGCAGGTAGAACAGCGCGGTCGGGGCATTGCCGATCACTACCACGCTGCCTTCCAGATGTGGCCGCCACAGCTCCAGGGCCACGGCGGAACGGGTATTGCCCAGCTCTTTCGCCAGGTCCGGCACGCTCTCGTCGCGCAGGGTGCAGATCACTTGGTTGTTGGCCGGCAGGCGCGCGCGGGTGATGCCTTCGGCGACCATGCGCGCGTCGCAGAGGATCGGCGCGCCCTGGGCCAGGGCTTCGCGACCGGCCTTGCCGGCGCCTTCGGAAAAGCGCAGCGAGTCCACTACCTCGACCATGCCGCAGGCATGGATCACCCGCACCGCGAGCTTTTCCAGGTCGGCCGGAATCCGCTCCAGGCGGGCCTCCTGGCGAATGATGGCGAAGGAGTTGCGATAGATCTCCTGGCCGTCGCGGATGTAATCAATCATCGAGGGTTGCTCCGTGGCGGGCGTCCAGGGTGGCGCCCGCTTCTTCCAATGTCAGGTTGCGCCCGGCAAGGCTGCCGGGGCCCGGCTGGGCCGGGTCGTGAAAATACAGGTCGTAGCGACCGGGGCCGACCGCCAGCAAGGTGCTCGGCGCGGTATGGGCCATGGCGCAGGAACGCTTGCAGCCGCTCAGGTGGATACCGGCGACCGGGCCGCGCTGGCGCAGGCTGGAGGCCAGTTGCACGGCGTCCGCCTTGGTATCGGCCAGGGCCTTGGCGCAGCCGGCGGAACCGGTGCAGGCGACCACGCCGGCCATGGGCGCGGCAGGGTCGGTGATCAGGCCAAGACAGGCCAGACCGGCCAGCACCCGCTCTGCCTGGGCCGCCGCCACATTGGGCAGCAGCACGCTTTGCCAAGGGGTCATGCGCAGGCTGCCGTCGCCCAGCTCGCGGGCCAATGCCGCGACGCCACGCAGTTGCCGGGCGCTCAAACGTCCGAGCGGCGCCATGGCACCGACGGCGACACGGCTCGCTTGCTGCTGGGGATAGACACCCAGGTGCAGGGCGAGGTCACGTCCCTGGCGGCGCCAGCCGGTGACGGCGGCGTCACGGCGCAAGGACAGCGGCAGGCCGGCGAGGAATTCGTCGACGCCCACGCTCTGCAGCAGTTGGCGCATGCGCGACTGCCCGGCATCGGCCAGGTCGAGGAAGCGCTTGAGCACCGCGTGCACCAGGGCCAGACCGTCGCTCAATGGAACGGCGGCCAGCGGCGCGTCATGTCCGGGGCAGCCGGCCAGGCCGAAGGCCAGCCACAGCTGGTCGTCCAGGCGCAGCGGCGACAGCCACAGGTCATGAGGATGGCGCAGCATCGCCAGGGCCTCGCCGCCATCCAGTTGCACGGCGAACTTGGCCGACAGTTCATGGAAGCGTGGCGTGGTCTGCAGCAGGTCGAGCATCCGCGCGCCCAGCGCCCGGGTATCGAAGAGCATGGCCGGGTCGAAGCCGGCGGCCGGGCTGAGCATCAGGTTGCGCACATCGTCGCCGGCCGCTTCCCGCGGGCCGAGGCCGGCGGCGAGCAGTTGCGCGACCAGCCCCTGGTGATCCTCGCCCACGCCGCGAATCTGCAGGTTGCTGCGGTTGGTCACCTCGATCACCCCGCCGGCGAAACGCTCGGCCGCCGCCGCCACGGCCTCGGCCTGGTCGGCTTCGAGATGCCCGGCATCCAGTTTGATCCGCGAGATCCCGCCGTCCAGCGCCTGGACGATGCGCCACAACCCCGGGCAGGCCGAGGGGCGAATGGCAGGAACAGGGCAGGACTGGCTCAAGGGATCACCCGTCAATCGTGGAAAAGCGGCTGGGTGCCGGAAGGCGCGGTATTATGCCTGCTTTGCCCGGCGGCGGGCCAAGCCTGCCGGTCGGATTGCCCCGGAAAAGAGGAACGGCATGGCGCCCTGGTTGACCATAGTAGGAATCGGCGAAGACGGCTTCAGCGGCCTCGGCAAGCAGGCCCGCAGGGCACTGCTGGGGTCGGCGAAGGTGTTCGGCAGCCCGCGCCAGCTGGAACTGCTGCCGCACTGCCTGAAAGCCGAGCGCCTGACCTGGCCCAGCCCGTTCTCCCTGGCCCAGGTCCTGGCCTTGCGCGGCGAACCGGTGTGCGTGCTGGCCAGTGGCGATCCGATGTTCTACGGCGTCGGCGCCAGCCTGGCGCGGCAGGTGCCGGCCGCCGAGCTGAACGTGATCTCCGCACCGTCGTCCTGCGCCCTTGCCGCCGCCCGCCTGGGCTGGCCGTTGCAGGAGGTGGTGATCGTCTCGGTGGTCGCCCGTCCCCTTGCTCAACTGAACGCCCATTTGTACAGCGGCCAGCGCCTGCTGGTGCTGTGCAACGACGGCAGCAGCCCGGCCGCCATCGCCGCGCTGCTGCGTGAGCGGGGTTTCGGGCCAAGCCGGATGACGGTGCTGGAACACCTGGGCGGCCCCGCCGAACGCCAGGTGCAGGGCAGCGCCAATGACTGGAACCACGAGGCGGTCGCCGACCTCAACCTGCTCGCCCTCGAATGCCTGGCCGATGCCAGTGCGGCGCACCTGTCGCCGCTGGCCGGGTTGCCGGACAGCGCCTTCCAGCATGACGGCCAGATCACCAAGCGCGACGTCCGCGCCATCACCCTCGCCCGCCTGGCCCCGCGTCCGGGCGAGCTGCTTTGGGATGTGGGCGCCGGCAGCGGCTCCATCGGTATCGAGTGGATGCGCGCCCATCCCTCCTGCCGGGCGCTGGCGATCGAGGCCGACGAGGGGCGCCAGCAACTGATCGAACTCAATCGCGACGCCCTCGGCGTGCCCGGCCTGCAACTCATCCGTGGCCGCGCGCCGGAGGCCTTGCAGGGGCTGGAGCCGCCAGACGCGATCTTCATCGGCGGCGGCGTGACCATTCCGGGCGTGCTGGAGCATTGCTGGGCGCAACTGCGCCCGGGCGGTCGCCTGGTGGCTAACGCCGTGACCCTCCAAAGCGAAGTGCGCCTGATGGACTGGCGCCAGCGCCACGGCGGCGAGCTGACCCGCATCCATGTCGCCCAGGCCCAGCCTCTAGGCGGCTTCGACACCTGGCGCCAGGCCCTGCCGATCACCCTGCTCGAAGCGCTCAAGGATGCGTGAGGAAAGCGCCGAACAGCCGGCCCCGCTGCGCAGCGGCCTGACCACCGGCAGCTGCGCCACCGCCACCAGCCTCGCAGCGGCGCGCCTGCTGCTGACCGGACAGGCCCATGACGCAGTGGAGATCACCCTGCCCAAGGGCAAGCAGGTGCAGATGCGCCTGGAGTTCTGCCGCCTGCATGAAGACGGCGCCGAGGCCGGCACCCTGAAGGACGCCGGCGACGACCCGGACGTGACCCACGGCGCCCTGCTCTACAGCCGCGTGCGCCTGATCGCGGAGCCCGGCGTGCGCTTCGTCGCCGGGCAAGGCGTCGGCACCGTGACCCGGCCTGGCCTGGTCCTGGCGGTGGGCGAGCCGGCGATCAATCCGGTACCGCGGCGGATGATGAGCGAGCACCTGACCCAACTCGCCGCAGATTGCGGCTATGCAGGCGGCTTCGAAGTCACGGTCAACGTGCAGGACGGCGAAAGCCTGGCCCTGAAGACCATGAACCCGCGCCTGGGCATCCTCGGCGGGCTGTCGATCCTCGGCACCAGCGGCATCGTCCGGCCGTTTTCCTGCTCGGCCTATATCGCCTCGATCCACCAGGGCATCGATGTGGCCAAGACCAACGGCTACGAACACATCGCCGCCTGCACCGGCAACGCCAGCGAGGACACCATGCGCCGGGTCTACAACCTCCCGGAGATCGCCCTGATCGAGATGGGCGACTTCGTCGGCGCGGTGCTCAAGCACCTGCGCAAGGTGCCGGTGGCGCGCCTGAGCCTGTGCGGCGGCTTCGGCAAGATCAGCAAGCTGGCCGCCGGGCATATGGACCTGCACAGCCGGCATTCCAGCATCGACCTGCCGCAACTGGCCGAATGGGCGGCGGCGGTCGGCGCCGATGCCGGGTTGCAGCGCGCAATCATCCAGGCCAACACCAGCCAACAGGCCCTGGCCCTCGCCCATGCCGCCGGTGTGCCGCTGGGCGACGCGGTATGCGCCCACGCCCTGGCCTTCGCCCGCAGCGTGGTGCCGGCGCAGGTCGAGGTGGAAGTCTTCGCCATCGACCGCCAGGGCGGGATCGTCGGCAAGGCGGGTGTGCAATGAACCGGCGGGTGCTGTTGCTGGGTGGCGTGGCCGAGGCGCTGCGGATCGCCCGGCAGTTGGGGCCGCAGCATGTCTACAGCCTCGCCGGGATCGGCCGGGTGCCGGATGACCTGGCCTGCCAGGTGCGGGTCGGCGGATTTGGCGGGGCCGAAGGGCTGGCGGAGTACCTGCACAGCGAGGGCATCGATCTGCTGATCGACGCGACTCACCCTTACGCCGCGCAGATCAGCGCCAATGCCGCCCGGGCCGCCGACCTTGCCGGCATTCCCTGCTGGGCCCTGCGGCGTCCGGCGTGGGAAGCGCAAGAAGGCGACGACTGGCACGACGTACACGACTGGGCCGGGCTGGTCGAGGCGCTGCGGCCGTTCCGGCGCCCGCTGTTCACCCTCGGTCGCGAACCACTGCAACATCTCGACGAAATCCCGCCTGGGCAGTTCTGGACCCTGCGCGCCCTCGACGCCTGCCCCGGCAACGAGCGCTGCGAGGTGATCGGCGCGCGAGGTCCCTTCCTTCTCGAAGACGAGCGAGCGCTGTTCGAGCGCCGCCAGATCGATGTGCTGATCAGCAAGAACAGCGGCAGCGGCGCCACCGAACCCAAGCTGCAGGTGGCCCGGGAGCGCGGCATCCCGGTGCTGATCCTTGCCCGCCCGGCCCTCCCGAACGTCGACCGGCAGTTCCCCGACCCGGCCAGCCTGCTGGCAGCGCTGAGCGCAGAACACTTGCTGTAATTGCCCGGTGCTTGCCAATCCCCGGGCAAGCGTTTCCAATGCCGTACCCCCTCACAACGCAAGGCTGCGGACTATGGAACTGCAATGGTGGATCTGGCTGGTGCTGGGCTTCGGCCTGATCCTGCTGGAACTGGTGCTGCCCACCTTCTTCATCATCTGGTTCGGCATCGGCGCGGTGGCCGTCGGGGTCATCGCCGGGCTGGTGCCGGGGCTGTCCCTGGCCAGCGAGCTGATCATCTGGGTGGTGCTGTCGTCACTGACCGTGGCCCTGTGGTTCAAGGTGTTCAAGCCGCGCCAGGCCGACAAGCGCTGGACCGCCGACGAAGTGATCGGCGAAGTCGGCCTGCTCACCGTCGCGGTGTCCGAGTTCCAGAAAGGCCGCGTGCGCTTCCAGAAACCGATCCTCGGCAACGAGGAATGGACCTGCATCGCCAATGCCGACATCGCGGCCGGCGAGCGGGTGCGCATCGTCGCCATCGAAGGCAACACCGTAAGGGTCGCCAAGGCCTGAACACGGGGTTCAGGACATCATCAAAGGAGAGAGAAACGACATGACCAGTCTGATCATTACCGCAACCATCGCCCTGTTCGTGCTTGTCACCGTGTTCAAGGGCGTACGCATCGTGCCCCAGGGCGAGGAATGGGTGGTCGAGCGCCTGGGCCGCTACCACACCACCCTCAAGCCGGGCCTGAACATCCTGGTCCCGTACATGGACGTGGTCGCCTACCGCCTGCCGACCAAGGACATCATCCTCGACGTGCAACAGCAGGAAATCATCACCCGCGACAACGCGGTGATCGTCGCCAACGCCCTCTGTTTTGCCAAGGTGGTGGACCCGCAGAAAGCCTCCTACGGCGTGGTCAACTATGCCTACGCGGTGACCAGCCTGACCATGACCTCGCTGCGTGCCATCGTCGGTGCGATGGACCTGGACGAAGCGCTGTCCAGCCGCGAACAGATCAAGGCGCGGTTGCGTGAGGCCATGTCGGAACAGACCGAGGACTGGGGTATCACCGTGCGTTCGGTGGAAATCCAGGACATCAAGCCGTCGCCCAGCATGCAGACGGCGATGGAGCGCCAGGCTGCTGCCGAGCGTGAGCGGAAAGCCGACGTGACCCGTGCCGAAGGCGCCAAGCAGGCGGCGATCCTCGAAGCCCAGGCCCGCCAGGAATCGGCCAAGCTCGATGCGGCAGCCCAGGTGAACCTGGCGGAAGCTTCGGCCCAGGCCATCACCCTGGTGAAGAATGCGGTGGGCACCGACGTGACCCCGGCCATGTACCTGCTGGGTGAGCGCTACATCAATGCCATGGAGAACCTGGCGGCGAGCGACAACGCCAAGATGGTGGTGCTGCCGGCGGATCTGCAGGAGGCTGTGAGAGGGATGCTGGGCCGAACCAAATCCTAAGACCGATCGCTTGTCCTCTTGTAGGAGCGTGGCTTGCCCGCGAAGGACCGCGAAGCGGTCCCAAAATCTCGCGGGCAGCACCAATTTTGGGAGCGCTTCGCACTCCTTCGCGGGCAAGCCACGCTCCTACAGGGGTGATGAGCCAGCCATTCGGTGCGGCACTTCATCGCACCCCCATTTTTTACTTCCCCCCGATCTTCTGGCTAAATAGCCAGCATCCAAATCCCACCGGATCAACCCATGCCCGCACACCGGCTTGCCTACGCCTGGATCGCCTGCTTCGCAGTGCTGTTCAATCTGCTGGCCATGCCGTTGTCCGCGTCCGCCGCCAAGGCCCCAGCCGAGCAACTGTTGTGGGGCGCGTTCTGCTCCACCGGCGGCACCAAGCTGGTCGCCATCTCCATCGGCCAGCTCGACCCCAGCCAGAGCAACGACGACCACGCCGTCATGCAGCATTGCTGGTGCTGTTCCGGTTCCGCCCCTGCCCTGGCCCTGCCCGGCACACCCGCACAACTGACGCTGCCCGAACATGCCCTGGCCAGCGCCCTCGATGCACTCCCCCCCGCCCAGCCGACACCCCGCGAACGCTGGCCTGCGCTCAATCCCCGCGCCTCCCCTTCGGTCTGATTCACCTACGCTCTTAACGCGCACAATCCGAATCGACTGGAGACACCCCATGTTCAAGAACGCCCTGCTGCTGGCCGCCCTGCTGCTGCCTGCCGGTTTCGCCACTGCCCACGAATACAACGCCGGCAACCTGCATATCGCCCACCCGTGGTCCCTGGAACTGCCACCGAACGCACCCAACGTCGCGGCCTATTTCATCATCGACAACAAGGGCGCCGAGGCCGACCGCCTGCTCAGCGTCGATACGCCGATCAGCGACCGCTCCGAACTGCATGAACACGTGATGAACGGCGACGTGATGCGCATGCAGCAGGTGCCGAATGTCGCCGTGCCGGCCCACGGCCAAGTGACCTTCAGCCCCAGCGCTTACCACGTGATGATCATGCAGCCCAAGGACCGCAGCCTGCTGACCGACGGCAAGCGCTTCCCGCTGACCCTGCACTTCGAGAAGGCCGGTGACGTCACCGTGGAAGTCGCGGTGCAGAAGCAGCCACCTGAAGGGACCTCCGCCCACCAGCACTGATCGCTGAACGCTGCTCGCCATGAGCCTCGCCCGGACCGAACGGCACCGGCCACCGCGCCCTGATACCAGGAGCAAACGCGCTGGCTGGCTGAGCCTGTTCGCCATGCTGATGATGTTCATCGGACCGCTGGTTTCCCAGTCGATGCCGATGCAGCACGGCTCTTCCATGCCCATGGACATGGACATGGCCGCGGGCATGCACATGGACGGCGGGCACCACGGCGACGGCCACCACGGCGGCGATGCCTCGCTGCATGTGATGTGGGAGAAGTGCGGCTATTGCAGCCTGTTCTTCCACTGCCCGGCCCTGCCGCAGCAACTCAGCCCGCTCAACAGCGAAATCCTCGCGACCAGCAACCGCCTGGTCATCCAGCCCCGCCACGGCCACCCGCGCCAGGCCTTCTTCCCCGGCGCCCGCAGCCGCGCCCCGCCTTCCCCATCGATCGCCTGACCACCTGACAACAACGTGCTTCGCGGACGGCAGCCTGCCGTGCCCGCGTGCACCTTCATGACCGATCGATGTTGGAAACCCTATGTCCAGCTCCACCCCTGTCTATCGTTTGTCCCTGCGCGGGACCATTGCACTGCTTTGCGGCAGCCTGCTGGCCCCGGTCGCCCTGGCCGCGGAACCCGGCCACGAAGGCCATGAGCATGACCCAGCCGAACTCAGCCCGACGGTGATCACCGCCGTCGCGCCCAGCTCGCCACTGACCATCGTCACCAACCCCAAGGACCCGCGCCAGCCGATCCCGGCCAGTGATGGCGCCGATTACCTGAAAACCATCCCCGGTTTCTCGGCGATCCGCTCCGGCGGCACCAACGGCGACCCGGTGCTGCGCGGCATGTTCGGCTCGCGCCTGAACATCCTCACCAATGGCGGCGTGATGCTCGGCGCCTGCCCGAACCGCATGGACGCGCCGACCTCCTATATCTCCCCGGAAACCTACGACCGCCTCACCGTGATCAAGGGCCCGCAAACCGTGCAATGGGGCCCGGGCGCATCGGCCGGGACCATCCTTTTCGAGCGCGAGCCGGAGAAGTTCGGCGAGTTCGGCACACGGGTCAACGCCAGCCTGCTGGCCGGTTCCAACGGGCGCTTCGACAAGGTGCTGGATGCGGCGGCAGGTGGCCAGGAAGGCTATATGCGCTTCGTCGGCAACCAGTCGCGTTCCGATGATTACAAGGACGGCAACGGCGACACCGTGCCGTCGAAGTGGGACAAGTGGAACGGCGATGTCGCCATCGGCTGGACCCCGGACAGCGACACCCTGCTGGAACTCACCGCTGGCCGTGGCGACGGCGAGGCTCGTTACGCCGGGCGCGGCATGGACGGCTCGCAGTTCAAGCGCGAAAGCCTCGGCCTGCGCTTCGAGAAATCCAATATCGGCGAGGTCTTCGACAAGCTCGAGGCTCAGGTCTACTACAACTACGCCGACCACGTGATGGACAACTACAGCCTGCGCACGCCGTCCGGCACCGGGATGATGGCCGGCCCCATGGCCAGCAACGTCGACCGCCGCACCCTGGGGGCGCGAATCAAGGGCACCTGGCGCTGGGAAGATGTGACCCTGGTCAGCGGCATCGACGCGCAAACCAATGAACACCGCCAGCGCATGGGCATGGGCGTCAACACCTACGGCAACCAGCCCTGGACCAAGGACGCCGACTTCCACAACTACGGCGTGTTCGGCGAACTGACCTGGGAGCTGGACAGCCAGGACCGCCTCATCAGCGGTGCTCGCCTGGATCGCGCCTCGGCCAAGGATTTTCGCCAGCGCATCGGCTCGGGCATGATGAGCATGCCCAACCCCACCGCCGGCGAGACCCGCGCCGACACCCTGCCCAGCGGCTTCGTGCGCTACGAGCACGACCTGGTCGACATCCCCGCTACCACCTACGTCGGCCTGGGTCACGCCCAGCGCTTCCCGGACTACTGGGAGCTGTTCTCGCCGAGCTCAGGCCCGCTGGGCTCGGTCAACGCCTTCGACTCGATCAAGCCGGAGAAGACCACCCAGCTGGACTTCGGCATCCAGTACAAGACCGAGACCCTGGAAGCCTGGGCCTCGGGCTACGTCGGCCAGGTTCGCGACTACATTCTTTATGACTACCGTGGCGGCGCCAATGTGTCCCGCGCCGACAATATCGACGCGCGGATCATGGGTGGCGAGATGGGCGTGGCCTACCAGCTGACCTCCAACTGGAAGGCCGACGCCACCCTCGCCTATGCCTGGGGCAAGAACAGCAGCGACGGTTCGGCCTTGCCGCAGATGCCGCCGCTGGAAAGCCGCCTCGGCCTGACCTACAGCGAAAGCGACTGGAGCGCCGGCGCCTTGTGGCGCCTGGTCTCGGCGCAGAACCGGGTGTCGGAGAACTACGGCAACATCGTCGGCAAGGACTTCGACAAGTCCGCCGGCTTCGGCGTGTTCTCGCTCAACGGCGCGTACCGCGTGAGCAAGCACCTCAAGCTCAGTGCCGGCGTCGACAACCTGTTCGACAAGGCCTACGCCGAGCACCTGAACCTGGCGGGCAACGCCGGCTTCGGCTACTCCGGCACGGAAACGGTGAACGAGCCGGGACGCACCTTCTGGACCAAGGTCGACCTGAGTTTCTGATCCAGCCCGGGCGCGGCCGCGTGCCGCGCCCCTCATTCGGGAGCGCTCCATGAGCAAGCCATCGTTTTCCTTCTACAACCTGGCGTGGCGCTGGCACTTCTATGCCGGGCTGTTCGTCGCGCCAGTCATGATCCTGCTGGCGGTCACCGGGATCATCTACCTGTTCAAGCCGCAGCTGGACCCGCTGATGTACCGCTCGCTGATGGTGGTCGAGGCCGGGCATCACAAGCACCCGGCGGACCACCTGATGCACCTGGTGCAGGAGGCGTATCCGGGCGGACAGGTCAGCCAGTACCTGCCGGCGCCGGCGGCGGACCGCAGCGCGCAGTTCGTGGTCAAGCGCGACGGGCAGGAGCTGAACGTGTTCGTCGACCCGTACAACGGCAAGTTGCTGGGCGACCAGGATGCCAAGAGCAACCTGCAAGCCGTGGCCCGGGCCCTGCACGGCGAATTGATGGTCGGCACCGTCGGTGACCGCGTGGTGGAACTGGCGGCGGGCTGGGGCATCGTCCTGGTGGTGTCCGGCCTGTATCTCTGGTGGCCGCGGGGCGGGCGTTTCGCCGGGGTGTTCTGGCCGCGGATGACTGCCCGCGGGCGGGTGCTGTGGCGGGATCTGCATGCGGTCAGTGGCTTCTGGGGATCGCTGGTCCTGTTGCTGATGCTGCTCAGCGGAATGACCTGGACCGGGTTCTGGGGCAAGCAGTACGCCGACCTGTGGAACCGCTTCCCGGCGGCGATGTGGAATGACGTGCCCACCTCCGACCAGGAAGCCCGCACGCTCAATACCGCTGCGCGGCAGACCGTGCCGTGGGCGGTGGAAAACACCCCGATGCCGCAGTCCAGCGGCGCCCACGCCGAGCACCAGGGCCATATGCACATGGACAGCGGCCCGGCGGCGCCGGAGGTCAGCCTTCAGAAAGTCGAGGACATCGCCACCGGGCGCAGCGTCGAACCGGGCTACAGCATCACCCTGCCGACCAGCGCCAGCGGCGTGTTCACCATCGCCGTGTTCGCCGATGATCCGCGTAACGATGCGACCCTGCATATCGACCAGTACACCGGGAAGGTCCTGGTGGATGTGCGCTGGCAGGACTACAGCACGGTAGCGCGGGCCACGGAGCTGGGGGTGATGCTGCATGAGGGCAAGATGTTCGGTTGGCTGAACCAGATGCTGATTCTGCTGATCTGCCTGATGGTGCTGCTCGGCTCGGTGAGCGGGCTGGTCATGTGGTGGAAGCGTCGGCCCGAGGGTGGCCTGGGTGTTCCGCCGTTGCGCCATGACCTGCCGCGCTGGAAGACGGCGACGGTGGTGATGATTGTGCTGGGCGTGGCGTTCCCGCTGGTGGGGCTGTCGATGCTGGTGGTGTGGGGGCTGGACCGGGTGTTCGGCAAGCGCCTGCTGGTAGCCAGGGCCTGATCTCTTGAAAGCGACACCGACCCTGTGGGAGCTGGCTTGCCAGCGATAGCTATGGTGAATTCACTGCTGCAATCGCTGGCAAGCCAGCTCCCACAGGGTGCGCGGCGCTCTTCAGTGCGGCGGCCTGTCCAGCACTATCCAAGCGAAAACTAAAGCCTCACATGTAGTCCCTTTCGCCTTTCCTGGCAGGCATCCCCCTAAAGTCGAGTCATCTTGTCGCGTCTACCCCGCAAGCGAGCGTGGTAGCCTAGCCGCCGCTTCACATACAAGAAGACTGCGATTTATGGAATGCATGCAATGAATCAAGACATTACTAAGGACGGGCAGGAACATCACCTGCAACGCAACCTGACCAATCGACACATCCAGTTGATTGCCATCGGCGGGGCCATCGGGACCGGTCTGTTCATGGGCTCGGGCAAGACCATCAGTCTGGCCGGGCCTTCGATCATCTTCGTCTACATGATCATCGGCTTCATGCTGTTCTTCGTCATGCGGGCGATGGGCGAGCTGCTGCTGTCGAACCTCAACTACAAATCCTTCATCGATTTCTCCGCCGACCTGCTCGGGCCCTGGGCCGGGTATTTCACCGGCTGGACCTACTGGTTCTGCTGGATCGTCACCGGCATCGCCGATGTGATCGCCATCGCCGGCTATTCGCAGTTCTGGTTCCCCGACCTGCCGCAGTGGGTGCCAGCGATCATGTGCGTCGGGGTGCTGCTGTCGCTGAACCTGATCACCGTGAAGCTGTTCGGCGAGATCGAGTTCTGGTTCGCGATGATCAAGATCGTCGCCATCGTCGGCCTGATCGGCACCGGCCTGTACATGATGACCACCGGCTTCCAGTCGCCCAATGGCGATACCGCCAGCCTGGGCAACCTGTGGAATGACGGGGGCATGTTCCCCCATGGCCTGATGGGCTTCTTCGCCGGCTTCCAGATCGCCGTGTTCGCCTTCGTCGGCATCGAGCTGGTCGGTACCACCGCTGCCGAAGCCAAGGACCCGGAACGCACCCTGCCGCGGGCGATCAACTCGATCCCGCTGCGCATCATCATGTTCTACGTGTTCGCCCTGATCGCGATCATGGCCGTCACCCCATGGCGCGACGTGGTGCCGAACAAGAGCCCGTTCGTGGAACTGTTCATCCTCGCCGGCCTGCCGGCAGCGGCCGCGGTGATCAACTTCGTGGTACTGACCTCGGCCGCCTCGTCGGCCAACAGCGGCGTGTTCTCCACCAGCCGCATGCTCTTCGGCCTGGCCCAGGAAGGCGATGCACCGAAGGCCTTCGAGAAGCTGTCGAACCGCGACGTACCCGCCAACGGCCTGTACTTCTCCTGCACCTGCCTGCTGCTGGGCGCGGCGCTGATGTACCTGATCCCGGACCTGATGGAGGCCTTCACCCTGGTCACCACGGTGTCGGCGGTGCTGTTCATGTTCGTCTGGTCGCTGATCCTGCTGTCGTGGCTGAACTACCGCAAGCAACGCCCCGAACTGCACGCCAGGTCGAAGTACAAGATGCCCGGCGGACGCTTCATGTGCTGGGCCTGCCTGGTGTTCTTCGCCTTCATCCTGGTGCTGCTGAGCTTCGAGACCGACACCCGCCAGGCGCTGATGGTCACCCCGATCTGGTTCCTGATCCTCACCGTGACCTACCAGTTCGTCCGTAGCCGCCGCCATCCACGCGGCCAGGTCAACGCTCCCCGCGGTTGATCCTTCCCTTGCTGGCTATTGCGCACCATCTGGGCGCAATGGCCTGCACCGTGCCACCGCCTTGGGCTCCAGGGCGGTGCATCTTGCCCGCACAATCCGCTGAAACCCTTGTTCCAGAGCCTGTACACAATCCGGCATAGCCCTTGCTATCGCTCTATCCGCGCAGTCGCCATTTGCCTTATCGCCAAATACGAACTCAACGGAGAGAGCACCCATGAAGCGTCGCAGTCTGATCAAGGCCTTTACCCTCAGTGCATCCATCGCCGCGATGGGCCTGAGCTGGACCATCCAGGCCGCCGAGACCATCAAGGTCGGCATCCTGCACTCCCTGTCCGGGACCATGGCGATTTCCGAGACCTCGCTGAAAGACATGGCGCTGATGACCATCGACCAGATCAACGCCAAGGGCGGGGTCAATGGCAAGCTGCTGGAGCCGGTGGTGGTCGACCCGGCCTCGAACTGGCCGCTGTTCGCCGAGAAGAGCCGCCAGTTGCTGACCCAGGACAAGGTCGCGGTGGTGTTCGGCTGCTGGACCTCGGTATCGCGCAAATCCGTGCTGCCGGTGTTCGAGGAGCTCAACGGCCTGCTGTTCTACCCGGTGCAGTACGAAGGTGAAGAGATGTCGCCGAACGTGTTCTACACCGGTGCGGCGCCGAACCAGCAGGCGATTCCGGCGGTGGAATACCTGATGAGCGAAGAAGGCGGCGCGGCCAAGCGCTACTTCCTGCTGGGCACCGACTACGTCTACCCGCGCACCACCAACAAGATCCTGCGCGCCTTCCTGCACTCCAAGGGCGTGGCCGACAAGGATATCGAAGAGGTCTACACGCCGTTCGGCCATGCCGATTACCAGACCATCGTCGCCAACATCAAGAAGTTCTCCGCCGGCGGCAAGACCGCGGTCATCTCCACGGTCAACGGCGACTCCAACGTGCCCTTCTACAAGGAACTCGCCAACCAGGGCCTGAAGGCTACCGACGTGCCGGTGGTGGCGTTCTCGGTGGGTGAAGAGGAACTGCGGGGCATCGACACCAAGCCGCTGGTGGGCCACCTGGCCGCGTGGAACTACTTCGAGTCGGTGGAGAACCCGGTGAACACCCAGTTCGTCTCCGACTGGAAGGCCTACGCCAAGGCGAAGAACCTGCCGGGCGCCGACAAGGCGGTGACCAACGACCCGATGGAAGCCACCTACGTCGGCATCCACATGTGGGCGCAGGCCGTGGAGAAGGCCGGCAGCACCGATGTCGACAAGGTCCGCGAAGCGCTGGCCGGGCAGAGCTTCAAGGCACCGTCGGGCTTCACCC
The DNA here is from genome assembly GCF_057197725.1 of Pseudomonas sp. P2S-1. Lineage (NCBI taxonomy): Bacteria > Pseudomonadati > Pseudomonadota > Gammaproteobacteria > Pseudomonadales > Pseudomonadaceae > Pseudomonas > Pseudomonas sp. P2S-1. The sequence goes on along the minus strand of NZ_CM170068.1, from coordinate 5,192,624 downwards.
TGACCATGGACAAGACCAACCACCACCTGCACAAGCCGGTGATGATCGGCGAGATCCAGGATGACGGGCAGTTCAACGTGGTCTGGGAAACCGAGCAGCCACTGCGGGCCCAGCCGTGGAGCCCGTTCATTCCGGGGAATGACAAGCGGCCGGATTATGCCGTGAAAGGCAACTGATCCAGCACCGTCGGGGACCGCTTTGCGGTCCTTCGCGGGCAAGCCACGCTCCTACGAGGGCACCGCGTACTCCTGTAGGAGCGTGGCTTGCCCGCGAAGGGCCGCAAAGCGGCCCCAAAATTCCGAACCATTCGAAGGGACCCCGCTCCATGCCCAAGGCCCTCTACCGATTGCTGCTTTCCCTGTGCCTGCTGCTGCCCTTCGCCGCGCACGCCAGCGAAGCCGAATACTTCGCCGCCGCCAAGCCCAACGATCAGGCCCGCCTGCTCCAGGACTGGGCGGCGCAACCGGATCCTGCCCGGCTGACCCTGCTCGTGTCCTTGCAGCAAGGCCGCCTCAGCCCCGACGACAGCCGCAAACTGCGCCTGAACAACCGCCTGCGCGGCCTGGTGGACAACGCCCTGGCCAGCCATCAACTGCTCAGCGCCGAGCCGGCCACCCGCCTGCAAGCCGCCCAGCAACTGCAAAAGAGCGCGCAACCGGCCCAGGTCGCCTTCCTCGACCGCCAGTACGCCCAGGAAAAGGACGACAACGTCCACGCCGCCCTCGGCCTGGCCCTGGCCAACCTGCAACTGGCCGCCAGCGAACCCTCGGTTCGCCTCGCCGCCGTGCGCCTGCTCGGCGAAACCGGCGACCCCATGGCCCGCACCCGCCTCGAAGCGCTGCTCGACCCGGCCGTGGAAAGCGACGCCGGGGTACGCACCGCAGCGGAAACCAGCCTGGCCCAGGTCAAGCGCAAACTGCTGGTCGGCGAGATCCTCGGCCAGGCCTTCAGCGGCCTGTCCCTCGGTTCGATCCTGCTGCTCGCCGCCCTGGGCCTGGCCATCACCTTCGGCCTGCTCGGGGTGATCAACATGGCCCACGGCGAAATGCTGATGCTCGGTGCCTACACCACCTACGTGGTGCAGATCATGGTCCAGCGCTACGCCCCCGGCGCCCTGGAGTTCTATCCGCTATTGGCCCTGCCGGTGGCCTTCGCGGTGAGTGCCGGGGTCGGCATGGCCCTGGAGCGCACGGTGATCCGCCATCTCTATGGCCGCCCCCTGGAAACCCTGCTCGCCACCTGGGGCATCAGCCTGATCCTGATCCAGGCCATCCGCCTGGTGTTCGGTGCGCAGAACGTCGAGGTGGCCAACCCGGCCTGGCTGTCCGGCGGCATCCAGGTGCTGCCGAACCTGGTCCTGCCGTGGAGCCGCATCGTGATCATCGGCTTCGCCCTGTTCGTGGTGCTGCTGACCTGGCTGCTGCTCAACCGCACGCGCCTGGGCCTGAACGTGCGCGCCGTGACCCAGAACCGCAACATGGCCGCCTGCTGCGGCGTGCCTACCGGCCGGGTCGACATGCTCGCCTTCGGCCTCGGCTCCGGTATCGCAGGCCTCGGCGGCGTGGCCCTGAGCCAGATCGGCAACGTCGGCCCGGACCTGGGCCAGAGCTACATCATCGACTCGTTCCTGGTGGTGGTGCTCGGCGGCGTCGGGCAACTGGCCGGGAGCCTCTGGGCCGCCTTCGGCCTGGGCATCGCCAACAAGCTGCTGGAACCGCAGATCGGTGCGGTGCTCGGCAAGATCCTCATCCTTGCGCTGATCATTCTGTTCATCCAGAAGCGTCCGCAAGGCCTGTTCGCCCTCAAGGGACGGGTAATCGACTGATGAACCAGCCACTGCTTGTCACCGCCGCGCAAAAGGCCGGACCGAAACTGTCCCTGGCCATCGGCGCCGTCGTCCTGCTGGTCCTGCTCGCCCTGCCGCTGCTTTCGCTGCTGCCGGACGGCCATGCCCTGCAGGTCTCGGCCTACACCCTGACCCTGGTCGGCAAGATCCTCTGCTACGCCATCGTCGCCCTGGCCCTCGACCTGGTCTGGGGCTACGCCGGCCTGCTGTCCCTCGGCCACGGCCTGTTCTTCGCCCTCGGCGGCTATGCCATGGGCATGTACCTGATGCGCGAAGCTGCGGGCGACGGCCTGCCGGCGTTCATGAGTTTCCTGTCGTGGAGCGAGCTGCCCTGGTACTGGGCCGGCACCCAGCATTTCGCCTGGGCCATGTGCCTGGTGGTCCTGGCCCCGGGGCTGCTGGCCCTGGTGTTCGGCTACTTCGCCTTCCGCTCGCGGATCAAGGGCGTGTATTTCTCGATCATGACCCAGGCCCTGACCTTCGCCGGGATGCTCCTGTTCTTCCGCAACGAGACCGGCTTCGGCGGCAACAACGGCTTCACCAACTTCCGCACCCTGCTGGGCTTCGACATCACTGCCCAGGGCACCCGGGCGGTGCTGTTCCTGCTGACCGTGGCGCTGCTGACGGGCAGCCTGTTGCTGGGCTGGCGCCTGGCGCAGAGCAAGTTCGGCCGGGTCCTGACCGCGCTGCGTGACGCCGAGAACCGCCTGATGTTCTGCGGCTACGACCCGCGTGGCTTCAAGCTGTTCATCTGGGTCTTGAGCGCCGTGCTCTGCGGCCTGGCCGGGGCGCTGTACGTGCCGCAGGTGGGCATCATCAACCCCAGCGAGATGTCGCCGACCAACTCCATCGAAGCCGCCGTATGGGTCGCCCTTGGCGGGCGCGGCACGCTGATCGGCCCGCTGCTCGGCGCCGGCCTGGTCAATGGCATGAAGAGCTGGTTCACCGTGGCGTTCCCGGAGTTCTGGCTGTTCTTCCTCGGCGCACTGTTCATCCTGGTCACCCTGTACCTGCCCAAGGGCGTGGTCGGCCTGCTGAAGAAAAGGGGCGAACAATGAGATTCCCGTCGATCCATCCCGAATTCATGCTGGAGCCGATCATCGACGAAGGCAGTGGCCGCGACGCCATCGGTCTCGGCCAGGTGGCTTCCCCGGGCCTCGATGCCCGCCACGGCACGGTGCTGACCCTGGAAGACATCAACGTCAGCTTCGACGGGTTCAAGGCCATCAACGGCCTGAACCTGTACATCGGCGTCGGCGAGCTGCGCTGCATCATCGGCCCCAATGGCGCCGGCAAGACCACCATGATGGACGTGATCACCGGCAAGACCCGCCCCACCAGCGGCAAGGCCTGGTTCGGCGACACCCTCGACCTGACCCGCATGAGCGAAGTGCAGATCGCCCAGGCCGGGATCGGCCGCAAGTTCCAGAAGCCCACGGTGTTCGAGGCGCTGACGGTGTTCGAGAACCTGGAGCTGGCGCAGAAGACCGACAAGTCGGTGTGGGCCTGCCTCGGTGCGCGGCTCAGCGGCGAGCAGCGCACGCGGATCGATGAAGTGCTGAACACCATTCGCCTGGAAGCCTCGCGCAATCGCCCGGCGGGGTTGCTGTCCCACGGGCAGAAGCAGTTTCTAGAAATCGGCATGCTGCTGATGCAGGACCCGCAATTGCTGTTGCTCGACGAGCCCGTGGCGGGCATGACCGATGCCGAGACCGAGTTCACCGCCGAACTGTTCAAGAGCCTGGCCGGCAAGCACTCGCTGATGGTGGTGGAGCATGACATGGGCTTCGTCGGCAGCATTGCCGACCATGTCACCGTGCTGCACCAGGGCAGTGTGCTGGCGGAAGGTTCGCTGGCGCAGGTGCAGGCGGATGATCGGGTGATCGAGGTTTATCTGGGGCGATGAGGAAAACACCATGCTGAAAATCGATTCCCTGCACCAGTACTACGGCGGCAGCCATATCCTCCGCGGCCTGTCCTTCGAGGCCAAGGTTGGCGAAGTCACCTGCCTGCTCGGCCGCAACGGCGTGGGCAAGACCACCCTGCTGCGCTGCCTGATGGGCCTGGTGCCAGCCCGGGAAGGCAGTGTCAGTTGGGAAGGCCAGTCCATTACCCAACTGAAACCGCATCAGCGGGTCCACGCCGGTATCGCCTATGTGCCCCAGGGCCGCGAGATCTTCCCGCGCCTGACCGTCGAGGAAAACCTGCTGATGGGCCTGTCGCGCTTCGGCGCCAGCGAGGCGAAGAAGGTGCCGGAGTTCATCTACGAGCTGTTCCCGGTGCTGTTGCAGATGAAGCACCGGCGTGGCGGCGACCTATCCGGCGGCCAGCAGCAACAGCTGGCCATCGGCCGGGCCCTGGCCAGCCGCCCGCGCCTGCTGATCCTCGACGAGCCCACCGAAGGCATCCAGCCCTCGGTGATCAAGGAAATCGGCGCGGTGATCAGCAAGCTCGCGGCCCGGGGCGATATGGCGATCCTGCTGGTGGAGCAGTTCTATGACTTCGCCGCCGAACTGGCCGACCAGTACCTGGTGATGTCCCGGGGCGAGATCGTCCAGCAGGGCCGTGGCGAAAACATGGAAGCCGAAGGTGTGCGCGGGCTGGTAACCATTTAATCTGGCGGCCTGCCCCAGCCTGTGGATAACCACCATGCCTCACATCCTCCGCGACGCCGTGCCTGCCGATCTGCCGGGCATCCGCGCTATTTACAACGACGCCGTGCTCAACACCACGGCGATCTGGAACGAACAGCCGGTGGACCTGGCCAACCGGCAGGTGTGGTTCGACGGGCGGCAGGCGCAAGGTTATCCGGTCATCGTTGCGGTGGACGACGCGGGAGACGTGGCCGGCTATGCCTCGTTCGGCGACTGGCGGGCCTTCGAAGGGTTTCGGCATACCGTGGAGCATTCGGTGTATATCCGGGCTGATCAGCGTGGGCATGGACTGGGGCCGAAGCTGATGGAGGCCCTGGTCGAGCGGGCTCGCCAGTGTGGCAAGCATGTGATGGTCGCGGCGATCGAGAGCGGGAATGCGGCTTCGATCAGGCTGCATGAGAGGTTGGGGTTCCGGGTGACCGGGGAGATGCCGCAGGTGGGGGTGAAGTTCGGGCGGTGGCTGGACCTGACCTTTATGCAGTTGGTGTTGAATCCGGGGGCTCAACCACCCAACTGATGGTGTTCTTCAGGGCCTCATCGCTGGCAAGCCAGCTCCCACAGGGATCGCGTGCACCGCAAAACCTGTGGGAGCTGGCTTGCCAGCGATGAGGCCCTGAAGGTCACTGCACAAACCGCCCCAGACGCTGGCGCAACATATCGTTCTCGCTCCGCAACTGCTGCACTTCCTCCAGCAGTTCAAGCGCCAGGGCCACTCCTTCCCATTCCAGCTCCAGCTCCGCATGCAGCCTCGCCGCACGCTTGGCCAGCACCGGCGAGCGGTCATCGAACAACCAGTCCTCCGGTGTTCGCCCTGACGGTTCAACGATGCCGTGTTCGACGATTTCCATCACGCAGTCCACCGTGAGATCGGCTTCCTGGCACAAGGTACGCATATCCAGCTGAACGATCAGGGTGCTACTCATGGTCACTTACTCCATTGAGCTCGCGGGTTGAACCCGGCCTTCTCCGACAGTTTGTTCCACAGTTCACGGGTGGCGGCATCCGACTGCGCCGGCATCACCACCTTCAGTTGTGCATACAGGTCACCACGCTGGCCCTGCTTGTTGGCCAGGCCCATGCCCTTGATCCGCAGGCGCTGGCCGCTCTGGCTGTCCGGGCGGATGGTCAGGTTGACCTTGCCGGTCAGGGTCGGCATTTCCACCTTGGTGCCCAGCGCCGCTTCCCACGGTGCCAGCGGCACGGTGATGATCAGGTCATGGCCTTCAACATCGAACAGCGGGTGCGGTGCGAAGCGGATGATCAGGTACAGGTCGCCATTCGCCCCGCCACCCACGCCCGGCGCGCCCTGGCCCTTGAGGCGGATGCGCTCGCCGTCGGTCACCCCGGCAGGGATCTTGACGTTGAGGGTCTTGGTGGTGTCGCCGGTGCGCTGGCCCATGGCGTTGTGCTGGGGCACCTGGAAGCTGATCTTCTTCGACTCGTTGGCCAGGGTTTCCTCGAGGAATACCGCCAGTTCCATTTCCACGTCCTGCCCCCGCCGACCGGCACTGCGCTGCTGTTGACCACGGCCAAACGGATTGCCGTTGCCACGACCGGCCGAGCCGAAGATCGAACTGAAGAAATCCGAGAAATCGCCACCACCGCCGAAGCCACCGCCACCGGCGCCGCCACGGCTTTCCCAGCCGGGCGGGGCCTGGAACGGCCGGCCGTGCTGGCCGCCGTACTTGCGGATCTCGTCGTACTCGGCGCGCTTTTCCGGGCTGCTCAGCACTTCGTAGGCCTCGTTGGCCTCCTTGAACTTGTCTTCGGCGTCACGCTCTTTGCTGACGTCCGGGTGATACTTGCGGGCCAGCTTGCGGTAGGCGGTCTTGATCGCCTTGTCGTCCGCCGTCGGCTCAACGCCCAGTATCTTGTAATAGTCTTTGAAATCCATCGAAGGAATCACCGTCGGTTAAATGCACTGCCTGTGAAGATTGGGGCCAAGCATAGCCTTTCAAGGCGCCCCGGGGTTGTCGCGCGGCAGATAATCGGTCTTGATTCTGCGCGCAACTGGCATAAACTGCGCGGCCGTTTTTCCCCCGGAACCGCCTCCATGACTCATGCATCCCCGGCCCGTGCCTGTGGTATCGACTTCGGCACGTCAAACTCCACCGTCGGTTGGCATCGCCCTGGCGAGGAGACGCTGATCGTCCTCGAAGACGGCAAGATCACCCTGCCTTCGGTGGTGTTCTTCAATATCGAGGAACGCCGCCCGGTCTACGGTCGCCTGGCCCTGCACGAGTACCTGGAGGGTTACGAGGGTCGTCTCATGAGATCGCTGAAGAGCCTGCTCGGTTCCAAGCTGATCAAGCACGACACCAGCGTGCTGGGCACCGCCCTGCCGTTCAAGGACCTGCTGGGGATGTTCATCGGCGAGCTGAAGAAGCGCGCCGAAGCCAATGCCGGCCGCGAGTTCGAGCAGGTGGTGCTGGGCCGTCCGGTGCATTTCGTCGACGATGACCAGGCCGCCGACCAGGAGGCCGAGGACACCCTGGCCGAGGTGGCGCGCAAGATCGGCTTCAAGGACGTGTCGTTCCAGTACGAGCCGATTGCTGCGGCCTACGACTACGAGTCGGGCATCGAGCGCGAGGAGCTGGTGCTGATCGTCGACATCGGCGGGGGTACCTCGGACTTCTCGCTGATCCGCCTGGCCCCCGAACGGCACATGCTCGACGACCGCCACAACGACATCCTCGCCACCGGCGGCGTGCATATCGGCGGGACCGACTTCGACAAGCAGCTCAGCCTGCAGGGCGTGATGCCGCTGTTCGGCTACGGCAGCCGCATGAAAAGCCAGGCGCTGATGCCCACCAGCTACCACCTCAACCTGGCCACCTGGCACACCATCAACTCGGTGTACTCGCAGAAATCCCAGCTGGCCCTGGGCAGCATGCGCTACGACATCGAGGACACCCTCGGCATCGACCGCCTGTTCAAGCTGATCGAACAGCGCGCCGGGCACTGGCTGGCGATGGAAGTGGAAGCGACCAAGATCGAGCTGACCCACGCCGAGAACCGCCTGGTGGACCTGGGCCGGGTCGAGAAGGACCTGCAGGTGGACCTGACCCGGGCGCTGTTCGAGCAATCGATCGACAACCTGCTGGAGCGGGTGCGTGGCAGCGTCGATGAGTTGCTGCTCAAGGCGGGCGTGGGGGTGGAGCAGGTGGATACGGTGTTCTTCACCGGTGGTTCCAGCGGCATCCCGGCGCTACGCCAGAGCGTGGCGGCGATGCTGCCGAATGCGCGGCATGTGGAAGGGAATATCTTCGGCAGCATCGGCAGCGGGCTGGCGATCGAGGCGCGCAAACGCTACGGCGCCTGACTCCAGGGCCCTATCGCTGGCAAGCCAGCTCCCACAGGTTTAGCGGTGCACGCAATACCTGTGGGAGCTGGCTTGCCAGCGATGAGGCCGGATCAGACACCACAAGGCTTCAGACCAGCTCCACCCGCTTCAACTCACTCTTCAGGTAGGCATAGTAGATCGGCCCCGCCACCACCCCCGGCAAGCCGAAGGCCGCCTCGAACACCAGCATCGCCAGCAACAGTTCCCACGACTTGGCACTGATCTGCCCGCCCACGATCCGCGCGTTGAGGAAGTACTCGACCTTGTGGATAACGATCAGATACCCCAACGCCGCCATCGCCACCCAGATCGACAGCGACAAGCCGACGATGGTGATCAGGGTGTTCGACATCAGGTTGCCGATCACCGGCAGCAAGCCGAGCAGGAAGGTCAGCACGATCAGCGTCTTGGTCAGCGGCAAATGCACGCCGAACAGCGGCAGCACCACGGCCAGGAAGATCCCGGTGAACGCGGTGTTGAGCAGGGAAATCTTGATCTGCGCAAAGACGATGTTGCGAAACGCCTGGACCAGCAGCGACAAGCGCTCGAACAACGCCGCCGCCAGCGGTTTGCGCCGCGAGATATCAGGAATCCGCTGCAAGGCGACGATGGCCCCGAGGATCATGCCGATCAGCAAGGTAACGAACATGTGCGCGGCGCCCTTGCCCACCAGTTGCAGCTCGCCGAGGTGGGTCTTCAACCAGTCGCCGATGGCCACCTTGAACTCGGCGGCGCTGGCCGGCAGGTAGGCGTCGACGAACGGTGGCAACTGGCTTCGAGCCTGGTCCACCAGGAGCATGAAGCGGTCCAGCGAGGCTCCGGGGTTTTCCGCCTCATGCAGGAGGAAGCTGATGGCCCCGGCGAAGATCAGGGTCAGGGTGCTGACCACCAGGGTGCCGAGCAAGGCCACCGCCAGCCACCGTGCCCGCGGCCCGGCAATCACGTGCTGGAGTTTCGGCGTAAGCATGTTGACCAGCTCGAACACCAGCAAGCCGGCGAGCAGGCTCGGCAGCAGCTTGAGCGGCAATACCAGCAACAAGGCGGTGAATACGATGATCCAACTGGCCAGCACGACCTGACGCTGGGTAAAAGTCATACAACCTCAGAGACAGCCAAAGACGACGGAGGCGGCAGTCTGCCAGCCTTCGGTGAACAGGCATAGGGGCGGGCGACGGCGGACGATCAGGCATTGCCCCAGAGCAAGACCTGATCGTCCCGTCAGATCATTTTTTCTTCAGGCAGTCGCTCATGAAGGTCTTGCGCTCATCGCCCTTGAGCGCCTTGGTGGTGGCGTCGGCGTTGCAGGTCTTCATCTTGTCCTGCTGGGTGGCGGCCGGCTTGGCCTTAAGGCAGGTACTCATGAACGCCTTGCGCTCATCGCCCTTGAGCGCCTTGGCGGTGGCGTCGGCGTTGCAGGTCTTCATCTTTTCCTGCTGGGCGGTGGCAGCGAAACCCTGTGACGCCATCAGCAGGCCCAGCAACAGCAACGGCACACGCAGCATCTTCATGGTGACTCTCCTGATCGCCGCGAGGGAGGCGCGGCTGTCAGTGGAGTTTAGACAAGATTTCTTACATCCCTTGGGAGCGCTAGCAGCCGGCGGCCTTGAGGCGTTCGGCGTGCTCGACGAACAGCTTCACCGGCTGCGCGCCTTTGCCCACCGCGCCCAGGGACTGGTTGACGATATCCAGGTGGTCAAGGGGATAGTCGTCGCCGATCACTTGGCCCAGGTGCGAGCTGAAACGTCCAACCATGCCGTCGCACTGGCCGTTCTCGCGCACGAACGTCCGGGCGAACAGGCGGCAGAAGCGGTTGCTGCCGTCCAGGCGGTTCAGGCCGCGGTCGGTGATGCCCGGCTTGAGCACGCCGGACCATGAGTAATAACGCACGCCGTTGACCTCGGCCGGCCCTTCCCCGCCCCAGGTCTCGGGCAGGCCCTGTGGATAACTCTGGTTGAAGCGGGCCACGCCGCTGGAGGTCAGGGACAGGTGCGAGGCGTGCACGTCGATGGGCAGTCTCTCGCCTTTCCAGCCGGTTTCCAGCACTTCCATCAGCCACGCCAGGCCATGCAGCACCGCCTTGAGCAAACGTCCGCGGGGTGAATCGCCGGGGTACTCGCGCTCGAAGAAGTCGGCCAGTTCCGAACCGTGGTTGGGGCCGGCGATGGAGGTGACCGAGGCCACCCATTCCGGACGTTTCGCTGCCACGTAGCGGGCCGTCAGGGCGCCCTGGCTGTGGCCAAGCAGATTGACCTTGTCGATTCCGGTGCGCTGGCGCAATTCCTCGACGATGCGCAGCAACTGCTCGCCGCGCACCTCGGTGCTGTGCAGCGGCGAAACCTGTACCGGGTAGACCTGCGCCCCGCCCCGGCGCAGGGCCCTGACGATGCCGAACCAGTAGGGATAGGCCAGCAGCCGGACAAAGCCGAGCATGCCCGGCACCAGCACCAGTGGATAACGCGTGGCAAGCGCTTGCGACATGGCGACTCCGGTTTCAGGAGGTAATCGCTGCACCCTACAGGCGAAACGATGGCAATCGCAATCGAACTCCCGTCGCCGCTTGCGGTTCCAAATTCTTATCGGGCCATGACGGCCTAACACGAGGATGTACGACCATGTACAAGCACGCCCTGGCAGCACTTCTGGCAAGCGCCACCCTGATCGGTTGCAGCAGCCACCCGGAAAACCCGGTGGACCACGTGACCTTCCGCGACCAGCCCCTGGTCAAGCAGGTGGAAAACGGCATGACCATGCAAAAGGTCATCGCTATCGGCGGCAGCCCGTCCACGGTCATCGACCTGCCTAACGGCGGCACCTGCAACAACTACATCCTCAACCGCGAAGGTCATCAACAGCCTTACTTCGTGCGCTTCGACGCCACCGGGCATGTCGACGACAAGGGCTTCAAGACCTGCGAACAGCGTGATCAGGATCGCCGAGAAGGCCGTGGCTGATAAAACTTTTGCCGCTTCGCCGCACTCGTACCTGATGTAGCGACCGCGCCCGAGAGCGCGGCGCGCCCATTTTCCAGCCTGGAGAAACGTGATGAGCACCGTAGAACTGACCGATGTACAAACCCTGCGCGAACGTGCCCGCCAGCATGTGGAACAAGGCGCCGTGACCGAGGGCTACACTGCCGACCGCCAGACCATCCTGCGCCTGCTCAACGAGTCGCTGGCCACCGAGTGGGTCTGCACCCTGCGCTACAAGCGCCACTACTACATGGCCAGCGGGATCAAGGCGAGCGTGGCGGCGGCGGAGTTCCTGGAGCATGCGAACCAGGAGCAGGAGCACGCCGACAAACTGGCCGAGCGTATTGTGCAATTGGGCGGCGAGCCGGATCTGAACCCGGACAACCTGAGCAAGAATTCCCATGCGCAGTACGTGGCCGGGAAGAATCTGAAGGAGATGGTGCTGGAGGACCTGGTGGCTGAGCGGATCGCCATCGACAGCTATCGGGAGATCGTGCGCTTTATCGGCGATAGCGACCCGACTACCCGGCGCATCTTCGAGGACATCCTGGCTCAGGAAGAAGAGCATGCGGATGATATGGCGGACTTGCTGCAAGGCCTCTGATTCTCTATCGCCCTTCAGGGCCTCATCGCTGGCAAGCCAGCTCCCACAGGGACCGCGTACACCGCGAGGCCTTGTGGGAGTCCTTGATGCTCCCACAGCCAGCCACAAAATTTGTGTCCGCCTCGAACCCTGTGGGAGCTGGCTTGCCAGCGATGAGGCCCTCAGTTATTTCACAGTCTTGGGCGCCTTGCCGGCCCGCATCTGCTCCAGCAACGGCGTACAACGGTTCGGCTCATCCCCGCTGCTCGGCGCCACCAGCGCCAGCAATCCCGCCGCCGGCCCGGCCACCACCCCCAGCGCCACCATCCCCGCCCCACGCAACGCCAATGGCACCGCCTGCACCCCGGCCGACGGCTTGGCGAACGAACCGCGCACATACAACGGCGAACGCAGCGAGAACAGGCGCAGGCCCTTGGATTCCGGATTGATCTTCAAATCCAGCTGTTCGGTAGCGAAGTTCGCCGTACCGGTCACATATATCACCGCATTCTCGGTATCGAACACGAACAGCCGCGTGGTCGCCAGACCATCCTTGATCCCGACATCGGTCGCCGCACAGTTGATCTTCACCTCGTTGTCGCCAAACAGCTTGCCGACCACATAGTTGCCCACGTTGAGCCCGGCGATTTCCATCAGGCTGCGGCTGACTGCGCCATCGTTGACCAGCAGCTTCAGATCGCCATTGGACGTGCCCAGCAACGCCGCAATCGAATTACCCCGGCCACTGAGGTCCGCATCGCCATTGAGCGCACCGAAGCTGGTCTTCATCGGTTCGAAGGTCGGGAACAGCTGCTTGAGCTTGAGATTGCGCGCAGTGAACTTCACCCGCCCCTGCATCGGCGTGCTGCGCCCGTCGAGGCGCACCTGCATGCCCAGCTTGCCGCCCGCCACACCGAAGGACAGCGGCTCCAGACGCAGCAGGCCATCCTCGAGGACCACGTGACTATCAAGATCGGTGAACGGCAGTTCCTCGGTCTGCACGATGCGCTTGCCAGTGAAGGTGACATCGGCATCCATCGCCCGCCAGCGCTCTGTGCGGAACTCTTCCACCGGCAGGACCTTCTCCCCAGGCTGCTTCGCGGCACCACCACGGGCTTTCTGCTGAGCATTGGAGTCGGCGCCGATCAGCGGTGCGAGGTCCTTGAACAGCAACTGGTTGGACACCAGCTTGCCGGTCAGCCTGGGCCGCGGCTGGCTGGCGGCGAAGGCCAGGTCGCCATGGATATCGCTGTCGCCGATCTTGCCGTTGAAGCCTTCGTAGCGGAACAGCGCCCCGCCCGGCTCGTGCAGCTTGGCGATCAGGTGGCCGTCGGTCTGGTACGGCGGGGTGTCCGGCAGGGTCACGCCGGTCAGCGGATAGAGGTTGCCGAGGCTGGCACCGGAGAGTTTCAGGCGCAGGTCGAGGGCGCCGAGATTGCGCGGATCGGTCAGGGTGCCGGCGACGATGGCGCGGGTCTTGGCGATGCTCACGTCCACCTGCACCGGGAACGGCTGGGTCGCATCCTGCAAGGCCAGCAGGCCGCCAATCTTGCCTTCGCCTGTCAGCGCCTCGCCCTTGTAGGTGCCCTTGGCCTTGAAGCCGAAGGCGTAGTCCTGGGCGTTGCCGTGTTCCTTGGCGGTCTTCTCGGCGGTGCTCTTGCCGACGATATCGCTGAACGGGATCGGCTTGCCCAGCGGGTCGACCTGCACCTGGACATTGGTCTTCAGGGTGGCGTCATCGAACGCCACCTGGCCCTTGTCGAAGCCGATGGCGCCGATATCCAGTACCCATTTCGATGGCTCGGCGTTTTCGTCCTTGGGCCCGAAATCGAAGGTCCAGTTGGCCCGGCCATCGGCCAGGCGCTTGAGGCTGGCGGTGGGCAGCTTGAGGTCGATGCGCGGGATGACGATGCGCTGGGCCAACAGCGGCAGCGGCGAGAGGCGGAAATCCACCTGCTGCAGCCCGACCATCTGCGGTTCCTTGAGCCACTCCGGGTTGCCCAGGGTCAGGTCCTGGGCAGTGAACACCGGCCACGGCACCCAGGCCCGCCAGCCACCTTCCTCGGGCTCGCGGCGCCAGTGCACGGAGAGGTCGCCATTGATGGCGAAAGGTCGGTGCAAGGCTTCGGAGACCTTGTCGTTGAGCAGCGGCTTGACCCGGTTCCAGTCGAAGGTGGCGATGAAGATCACCAGCACCACCAGGATCAGCGCAAGGCTGGCCAGGGTCCAGGTGATGATTTTGGCGGGGCGCGTCATTGCACGGTTCTCCAGTGACAGCTAGGCAGACAGCGTGCGTTGACCACGCACTTGTACTTGGGACTGACGAAACGCCAAGGGGTTTCGCCGGATACGCCGGCCAATTCCTACTGCGGCACTCAGGAAAGCCGCGACCTAGAGCGGCCGGTGGAATGTATCAATCCCGTTGATTGTTACCATTACCTTTATGAACTTTTCTATCCAATTTCCAAGAGTAGCATTGGCTCCGTACCCACTTACTTGTCCTCCCCCAGGAGATCCAAAACATGAAACGCCAATTGCTGCTCAGCCTTGCCCTCTCAGTCCTGGCCACCAGTGCCTTCGCCGTACCGGCCGCCGACCAACACCTGTCCGCCGAAGCCCGCGACAGCTCGGCCACGGTCTCCCAGCCGCTGAACACCCTGGCTGAAGGCGGTTCGGATCGTGTGATCGAACGCGCCAACCGTGTGGCCGAAGGTGGTGGTGACCGTGTGATCGAACGCAACAACCGCGTTGCCGAAGGCGGTGGTGACCGTGTGATCGAGCGCAACAACCGAGTTGCCGAAGGCGGTGGTGACCGTGTGATCGAGCGCAACAACCGAGTTGCCGAAGGCGGTGGTGACCGCGTGATCGAACGCAATAACCGCGTTGCCGAAGGCGGTGGTGACCGCGTGATCGAACGCAATAACCGTGTGGCCGAAGGCGGTGGTGACCGTGTAATCGAACGCAACAACCGGGTGAGCTGATGCCTATGCGCGAAAACAACAGCTACCCGCGCGCAGTCCTCTCCCCTCCGAGGCCCGGTCAACTGACCGGGCTTTGTTTTTCCGGCCCCGGCCTTTAGAGTGCAGGGCCCGTTTCACACGAACGAACCCGCCATGCTGCCGCGCGCCGAACAGAAGCAACAGACCCGCCACGCCCTGCTGGACGCCGCCCGTCAACTGATGGAGAGCGGTCGCGGATTCGGCAGCCTGAGCCTGCGTGAAGTGGCCCGCACGGCCGGCATCGTGCCCACCGGTTTCTACCGGCATTTCGATGACATGGACCAACTGGGCCTGGCCCTGGTCCGCGAAGTCAACGAAACCTTCCGCCAGACCATCCGCAGGGTCCGCCACAACGAAATCGAACTGGGCGGCATCACCGACGCCTCGGTACGTATCTTTCTCGACGTGGTCGCGGCCAACCGTGCGCAATTCCTGTTTCTTGCCCGCGAGCAATACGGCGGCTCGCAGCCGGTGCGCCAGGCCATCGCCCGCCTGCGCGAGGGCATCAGTTCCGACCTCGCCGCCGACCTGGGCAGCATGCGCCGTTGGCAGCACCTCGATGCACCGGCACTCGGCGTGATCGCCGACCTGGTGGTGAAAACCGTATTCGCCACCCTGCCGGAGCTGATCGATCCGCCGACCAACCTGGCCGAGGGCCAGCTCAGCGCCGAAGCCAAGATCATCCAGCAACTGCGCTTCATCTTCGTCGGCGCACGGCACTGGCAGGGCCTGGGCAACCCGGCCTGATCCCGGCGCCACGGGGAAATTTCCTGCTACCATGCGCGCCAACGCAATGACGGCGACGAACCTTTTCCATGTCCGAACTTTCCCCTGCCCAGACCTCCCTGCTCGCTGACGTCCAGCAACACTTCGACCGGCGCATCGTGCCGCTCTGGGAAGGCCCGGGCTGGAACCCGGACATGGCCCTGCCCTTCGAGGCCCTCGACCCCGCCCACCAGCCAATGCCGGTGCAGCGCTACCGGGCCATGGCCTGTGCCCGCCAGCTCTACCTGTTCAGCAGCCGCATCGACCAGCCCGGCGCCAGCGAACGCGCCGCCGCGCTGTTCCGCTCGCTGAACCGGCACTTCCACGATGCCGAGCATGGCGGCTGGTTCTACAGCGTCGATGCCCAGGGCAAGCCACTGGACCGGCGCAAGGACCTGTACACCCACGCCTTCATCGTCTTCGCCTGCGCCCACTACTGGGACAAGAGCCGCGACAGCCTGGTGGAATCGACCCTGAATGCCGCGCTCAGCGTGGTGGCCGAGCGCTTCGCCAATGACGACGGGTTGTACGAGGCAAGCCTTGGCGAAGACTGGTCGGACCTGGGCAGCGGCCCGTTGCAGAACCCGTTGATGCACCTGGCCGAAGCCTTCCTTGCCACCCTGGCCGTGCGTGAGGATGACGAGGTGCAGGCGGCTCTGCTGGCTCTGACCGAGGGCATGCAGGCGCAGTTCATCGACCCGCAGCATGGGGTGATGCTGGAGAAACCGCGCGGGGCTGTGGATAACTGGTTCGAGCCGGGGCATCAGTTCGAATGGTTCTGGCTGTTGGAGACTTCGCCGCTGCTCAAGGGCACGGCGTTGCATGCGTCGCTGGAGCGGGCCTTTGCCTTTGCCGAGGAGCGCGGGGTGAAGGACGGTGCGGTACTGGCGATGCTTGATGCCGATGGCCAGGTGCGTGATGCCACCCAGCGCATCTGGGCCCAGGCCGAGTACCTGCGGGCGCTGGCCTTGCGCGCGGATGGCGGGGAGAAGCTGGTGGGGCAGCTTGAGGTGCTGCGCCAGCGGTTCCTGCATGAGGGGGGGTGGTATGAGTGTCGGGATGCCAAGGGTGAGGTGAGTCGGGAGGATATGCCTTCTACTACGCCGTATCACCTGGTGACCTGTCTGCAAGGGCTGCAGCGCAGCAGCTGACGCCATCGCTGGCAAGCCAGCTCCCACAGGGTTCGCGCCGCCCGCGAGAACACCGCTGTACCTGTGGGAGCTGGCTTGCCAGCGATGAGGGCCTCAAGGGCGACTCAGTCCTTGCGGGTAATCGAGAACCCGGCCCAATCCTGGCTCACCGGCATCAACTCAAGGTTGTTGATGTTGATATGCGCCGGCTGGTTGAGAATCCAGAACACGGTCTCGGCGATGTCCTGCGGCTGGATCGCTTCGGCGCCCGCGTAGGTGGCGTCGTAACGGCTCTGGTCGCCGCCGAAACGCACCAGCGAGAACTCGCTCTCGCACAGCCCCGGCTCGATATTGGTCACCCGCACGCCAGTGCCGCGCAGGTCGCAGCGCAGGCTCAGGGAGAACTGGCCGACGAAGGCCTTGGTGCCGCCATACACATGGCTGCCCGGATACGGGTAGTTGCCCGCCACCGAACCGACGTTGAGGATGGTCGCACCCCGACCGTGGGCGATCAGCCGCGGCAGCAGCAGGCGGGTGCTGTACATCAGGCCCTTGATGTTGGTGTCGACCATGGTTTCCCAATCATCCAGGTCGCACTGCGGCGCCGGGTCCGCGCCCAGGGCCAGGCCAGCGTTGTTGATCAGCCCGCGCAGCTTGGCGAAGGCCGGTGGCAGGCTGGCGATCGCCTCCTCCATGGCCTTGCGGTCACGTACATCCACGACCAGGCCATGCACCTGGGTTTGTTGCGAAAGCTCTGCACACAGGGCGTCGAGGCGCTCCTGGCGGCGACCGGTCAGCACCAGCGACCAGCCGGCCTCGGCGAAACGGCGGGCGCAGGCTTCGCCGAAGCCGGAAGTGGCACCGGTGATGAATACGGTGGAAGTCATGAGGGTATCTCCTTGGATCACGGCAAGAGGACGGCAGGCCCTGAAGCATGCCCGGCCATCGACCATGCGGCAAGCCGTTCCTCCCCTGTGCAAAAAACGATCAATCGGCGCAAAGCCTTGTGGCATAAGGCTCCGCCGTGGGTATGCGCACCTTATCCACAGGCCCTTCCACACAGATTGGGGGCAACTGTATAACCTTGCCGCAGCGCTAACGGCCAAGTAATCCACAGGCTGGCGCGCCCTTTTTCACTTGACTCCGGTGTCAGCTTAAGCACCCTGCCCCGTTACCGTGCACGGTGGAAAACCGTGCTGATGGCGCAACGCCTTTAACCTCGCGGGCCAGCGGCGTCTTTCCAAGGCTTGTTCACAGAGTTATCCACAGGCTTTCATTGATGTTTTCAGGCTGTTTTAAATGCTGATCAGCAACTTGACAAATACCCCGACAGGGGCTTCCTAAGTTACTGATCAAAAAATGAACATCTCCTTGCAAGCCACGTGATTCAAGGCTTTCAGCCACTCATCACCAAGTTACCCACAATCGCTTCCACATTAATCGTGGACAACTTCAATTACATGGAAAACAACTGCTTACAGCGACTTTATGGCGCATAGCCATCAACTTGCCCAGGTACTTTTCCACATTCCTGTGGACAACCTATTGCACCTTGCGGTTGGTGTCTTCCAGGCGCCGTTGCAGTTCACCGATCTGCCGGGTCTGCTCGTCCACGGTGCGGCGCAGGTCCTGCAGGTCGCTGGCGTTCTGGTTGAGGGTGTCGCGCATCTTCTTCAGGTCGGCCACGCTGACCCCGGAGTCATGCAGGGAGTGGCTCATGCCGGATTCGCGGTGGATCGCGGCGAGGTTGTCGGAAGAGGACGCAGAGGACTCGATCTGGACCTTGGCCGCTTCCTCGGCGTGCACTGTCAGGCCGCCGAACAGCAGGCCGCAGGCGAGGATCGCGGGGGTGAGCAGGGAGCGTCGGGACATCGTAGGGGTTCCTTGTGCAGCGTCGAAACGGTACACGGGGTACGACTGCCCGGGTTTGCCTTGAGTTCCTGAAAATCCAGGACGACGCAGCGGCTTGTAGGAGCGTGGCTTGCCCGCGAAGGACCGCACAGCGGTCCCAAAAATGTTACTGGCCACACTATTTTGGGACCGCTACGCGGTCCTTCGCGGGCAAGCCACGCTCCTACAAAGGTTGAGCAATACACCAGGTATCAGTGCCCGCCGAGATAGGCGTTCCTCACCTCCTCATTGACCAGCAGCTCCTGCCCCGTACCACTCAGGCGGATCTGCCCGTTGACCATCACATAGGCCCGGTCCGACAGCTTCAGCGCATGGTTGGCGTTCTGCTCGACGAGGAAGATGGTCATGCCGCTCTTCGCCAGTTCGCGCAAGGTCGAGAAGATCTGCTTGACCACGATCGGCGCCAGCCCCAGCGAAGGTTCGTCCAGCAGCAAGAGCTTCGGCCGGCTCATCAACGCCCGGGCGATGGCGAGCATCTGCTGCTCGCCACCGGACATGGTCATCGCCCGCTGGCTACGCCGCTCCTTGAGCCGCGGGAACAGCTCGTACATGCGCTGCATGTCTTCGTCGGCATGTTTGTCGCCAATGGGGATGGTGCCCATCATCAGGTTTTCCTCGACGGTCATGTCGGGGAACACCCGCCGCCCTTCCGGCGACTGGGCGATGCCGTTGGAAGCGATGTAGTGCGACGACTTGTGGGTGATGTCGGTACCGCGATAGAGGATCTTGCCCCCCGCCGCCCGCGGCTGGCCGAAGATCGACATCAGCAGGGTCGACTTGCCGGCACCGTTGGAGCCGATCAGGCTGACCGTCTCGCCCTCGTTGATGTGCATCGAGACCTTTTTCAGGGCCTGGATCGGCCCGTAGAACACGTCCAGGTCCTGCAGTTCGAGAATGGGTGCACTCATACCAGCTCCTCTTCGTCAGCACCCAGGTAGGCGGCGATCACGGTCGGGTTGTTGCGGATGTCCTGCGGCTTGCCTTCGGCGATCACGTTGCCGTGGTCGAGCACGACGATATGGTCGGAAATGCTCATGACCATGCCCATGTCGTGTTCGATCAGCACCACGGTAATGTCGTGCTCGTCACGCAACACCCGGATCATCCGGCTCAGGGCCTCGGTTTCCTGCGGGTTGAGGCCGGCAGCCGGTTCGTCCAGGCAGATGATCTTCGGCCGCGTGCACATGGCCCGGGCGATTTCCAGGCGGCGCTGCTGGCCATAGGAAAGCTCACCGGCGAGGCGGTTGGCGCAGTCCACCAGGTCCACCACTTCCAGCCAGTAGAAGGCATGGTCGAGGGCGTCGCTTTCCGCCTTGCGATAGGCCGGAGTGTTGAGCACGCCAGCCAGCAGGTTGCGGTTGACCCACATGTGTTGGGCCACCAGGAGGTTTTCCACCACCGACATTTCCCGGAACAGGCGGATGTTCTGGAAGGTCCGCGCCAGACCGGCGCGGTTGACCAGGTGGGTGCCGCCGAACATCTTGTAGCGCACGCGGGTCATGAAGCGGCTCGGCGACACGAAGTCGCCCATCTGGAAGCGCTCGCCGAGCAACTGGATCACGTTGGTGTGCGAGCCGCGCACGTTCAGTTCGATCTTGCCGCCACTGGCCTTGTAGAAACCGGTGAGGCAGTTGAACACCGTGGTCTTGCCCGCACCGTTGGGGCCGATCAGGGCGAAGATGTCGTTGCGCTTGACCTTCAGGCTGACGTCGCTCAGCGCCTTGATCCCGCCGAACTGCATCATCAGGTTATCGACCGAGAGGATTACGTCGTCGCTCATGGCGCCACTCCTTTACGCGGGACCACACCGGCACGGCTGATACGGATCAGCCCGCGCGGTCGCCAGATCATCATCAGCACCATCAGCACGCCGAACAGCAGCACGCGGTATTCGGAGAAGCTGCGCAGCAGTTCCGGGGCCACGGTCAGGACGAACGCGGCGATCACCACGCCGACCGTCGAGCCCATTCCGCCGAGCACTACGATGGCAAGGATCAGCGCCGACTCGAAGAAGGTGAACGACGACGGGTTGACGAAGCCTTGGTAACTGGCGAAGAACACCCCGGCCAGACCGGCGGTGGACGCCCCCAGGGTGAAGGCCGAGAGCTTGACCAGCACATGGTTCAGGCCCATGGAACGGCAGGCGATCTCGTCTTCGCGCAGGGCTTCCCAGGCCCGGCCGACCGGCATGCGGGTCAGGCGGTGCTTGATGTACAGCACGGCCAGCACGACCATGAACAGCACGGCGTAGATGAAGATGAACTTGAGGTTGGCGTTGTATTCGAAGCCGAAGAACTCGTGGATCGGTACCCCGCCATCCTTGGCCCGGCGCCCGAACTCCAGGCCGAGGAAGGTCGGCGACGGTACCGGCATGCCGTTCGGACCGCCGGTGAACGACAGCCAGTTGTTCAGCACCAGGCGAATGATTTCACCGAAGCCCAGGGTCACGATCGCCAAATAGTCGCCGTGCATCCTCAGTACCGGGAAGCCCAATATGCAGCCCGCCAGCGCCGCGGCGATGGCCGCCAGCGGCAGCACGCTCCAGAAGCCCAGGCCGAGGTACTGGTAGCCCAGGGCCAGGCCATAGGCGCCGATGGCGTAGAAGGCCACGTAACCCAGGTCGAGCAGGCCGGCCAGGCCCACCACGATGTTCAACCCGAGCCCCAGCAGCACGTAGATCAGGCCGAGGATGACCACGGTCAGCAGGTACTTGTTGGCGAAAATCGGGAAGACGATGGCGATAACGATCAGCGCCGGGATGATGTAGCGCAGGCGCGACTTGTAGTCCGGCGCCAGCACATGCACCCCCGAGCCACCGCTTTCGAAGCCGTGGGCCATGCGCTTGCCGGCGTCGGTCTGGAGGAACAGGCTGATCAGCAGGCGCCCCACCATCACCCCTCCCACCAGCCAGGCCACGCGGCTCGGTTCGGCGTTGAAGCTGTAGCCGTCGAGGACCACGCCCACCACCGGACCGAAGACGATCAGGGCGAGCAGGCCGGCGACGACGGTGTCAATCAAGGTGCGTTTGATATCGAAACCGGAAGAAGCAGTCTTGGCAGTGGACATGTTCACACCTTAGCCACGAGCGGGCGACCCAGCAGGCCCTGGGGACGGAAGATCAGGATCAGCACCAGCAGGGAGAAGCTGAACACGTCCTTGTAGTCGGAGTTGACCAGGCCGGCGAACAGCGATTCCGAGATACCCAGCACGATCCCCCCGAGCATGGCCCCGGGCAACGAGCCGATGCCGCCGAGTACCGCGGCGGTGAACGCCTTGATGCCGATGATGAAGCCGGCATAGAAGTCGAAGGTGCCGTAGTTCATGGTGATCAGCACCCCGGCGAGGGCCGCCATCACCGCGCCGATGACGAACACGTAGGAGATCACCCGATCGGTGTTGATCCCCAGGATCGAGGCCATCTTGCGGTCCTGCTGGGTGGCCCGGCACATGCGGCCGAGCTTGGTGTACTTGATCACGTAGGTGAGCAGGGCCATGCCGGCGAAGGCGGCGATGAGGATGAAGATCTTGGTGTAGGTCAGTTGTACGAAGCCGGTACCGACGTCGAAGCGCCAGGCGCCTTCGAGCAGGGTCGGCACGCCTTGCTGGCGGGCGCCCTGGCTGATCTGCGCGTAGTTCTGCAGGATCAGCGAGATACCGATGGCGCTGATCAGCGGCGCCAGGCGGGTGGAGTTGCGCAGGGGTTTGTAGGCGATGCGTTCGATGGTGAAGCCGTAGACCCCGGTGACGACGATGGTGAACAACAGGGTTCCCAGCATCAGCAACGGAAAGGACTCGATACCGAAATAGGCCAGCAATGCCAGGCTGATTGCCGCCAGGTAGGCGGAAATCATATACACCTCGCCGTGCGCGAAGTTGATCATGCCGATGATGCCATAGACCATTGTGTAGCCGATGGCGATCAGACCATAGACGGACCCGAGGGTCAGCCCATTGATCAGTTGCTGCAGGAAAATTCCATCCATAACGCAATCTCACGTATTTGAGATTGCACAAGCGCCGACTACGGCGAACCGCGGATGACACGGCCCTCGCAGCGCAGGTTTGTGCAGATCTACGGGAAAAGACAGGTACGGCGCAGAACCGGAAACCGGCCCGGGCGTTGGCAGCCCGGGCCGGTCGCGCTTGTTATTTTTGTTTTTCGAGCTGGTGGTATTTGCCGTTGGCGTCCCACTGGTAGACCACGTAGTCGGAGACGGTCAGGTCGCCCTTGCTGTCCCACTTCTTCTCGCCCATCACGGTTTTCACCGGATTGGCCTTGAGCCACTTGGCGGCGTCTTCGCCCTTCTTCGACTTGGCGCCTTCGAAGCCGGCGGCCAGGGCCTGGATCGAGGCGTAGGCGTACAGGGTGTAGCCTTCCGGCTCGGTGCCGCCCTTGCGGAACTGCTCCACGACTTCCTTGCTGTCCGGCAGCAGGCGCGGGTCGGCGCCGAAGGTCATGTACACGCCGTTGGTGTATTGCGCGCCGCCGGCGGTGGCGACCAGTTCGTCGGTGACGATGCCGTCGTCGGACATGAACGCCACGTCTTTCAGACCCTGCTCACGCAGTTGGCGGACCAGCGGACCGGCTTCCGGGTGCAGGCCACCGAAGTAGACGACATCGGCACCGGCGGCGCGGATCTTGGTGACCACGGCGCTGAAGTCCTTCTCGCCACGGGTCAGGCCTTCGTACAGCACCGGGGTCACGCCGCGCTTGGTCAGCTGTGCCTTGGTGGCGTCGGCAAGGCCCTGGCCGTAGGTGTCCTTGTCGTGCAGGACCACGACTTTCTTGCCCTTGAGCACATCGACGATGTAGTCGCCGGCGACGATGCCCTGCTGGTCGTCACGCCCGCACATGCGGAACATGGCGCCGAGGCCGCGCTCGGTGACCTGCGGGTTGGTCGAGCCCGGGGTGATGGCGATCACGCCGGCTTCGTCGTAGACCTCGGAGGCCGGGATGGTCGAGGAGGAGCAGAAGTGGCCGACCACGCCGGCGACCTTGTCCTGGTCCACCAGGCGGTTGGCCACGGCCACGGCCTGCTTCGGTTCGCAGGCGTCGTCGCCCTTGACCAGGACGATCTTCTCGCCGTTCACGCCGCCCTTGGCATTGATCGCATCGGCCGCAGCCTGGGCACCTTTCATGTACTGCTCGCCGAAGGCTGCGTTGGCGCCGGTCATGGGACCTGCGACACCAATCTTCAGATCGGCCTGGACATACGAAGAAACGCCCAGCGCCGTGGCCACGGCGAGAGCAAGAAAGCCTTTCTTGTAAAACGTCTGCGACATGTGGTGGTGCTCCTGATGTTTTTTTGATTTGGCACGACTACTTCAGCAACTTGTTTCAGCCCATTGCTCTGAGCAAGGGCCGTGCCATCGGTTTTTTATTCGAAAAAAACACGCACCGCAGTTTTCCAGCAGAGACTTCCGGGCTTTCTTTTCAGGTCGTGCAACCGCTTGCCAGACACAAAGAGCAACCTTCCGAAGAGGGAAAGCGCAACCCGCCGATGCCATCATTGCAACCTTGACGCGTGTTTACGTGCAACCGCCCTGTAACAGGATGCGTAACGGAACTGCACATCCGCGGTGCGCGACTGCTACAACAAGCACCATAAGAGGCTAGACCGCCCCGGGAAAATCGCCGCTATCGGTAGTCTGCTACCGAACGACCCGTGAATCGGCCTGACCCCGGGCGGAGTACACTGGCACAATGGGCAGCCTTGATGGCACCCGCCGGAACTGGAGCGACCTAATGAGCGAAAGCGCCTTCGCAGACCGCATCGTGCAAAGCCTGCTGGACACCGATTTCTACAAGCTGACGATGATGCAGGCGGTGCTGCACAACTACCCCAACGTCGACGTCGAGTGGGAGTTCCGCTGCCGCAATGGCGAGGACCTGCGCCCCTGGCTGGGGCAGATCCGTGCACAGATCGAGCGCCTCAGCGACCTGAGCATCAGTGACGAGCAACTGGGCTTCCTCGAACAGATCAGCTTCATGAAGCCGGATTTCCTGCGTTTCCTCGGCCTGTTCCGCTTCAACCTGCGTTACCTCGACATGGGCATCGAGAACGACCAGTTCTACCTGCGCATCAAGGGCCCCTGGCTGCACGTGATCCTCTTCGAAGTGCCGCTGCTGGCGATCGTCAGCGAGGTGCGCAACCGCAACCGTTATCCACAGGTGGTGCTGGGCGACGCCCGCGACCAACTGCTGCGCAAGTTCGACTGGCTGCGGGCCAATGCCAGCGAAGACGAGCTGGCCGGGCTGCAGGTCGCCGATTTCGGCACCCGCCGGCGCTTCTCCTATGGCGTCCAGGAAGAAGTGGTGAAGGTGCTGAAGAGCGAGTTCCCGGCGCGCTTCGTCGGCACCAGCAACGTGCACCTGGCATGGAAACTGGATATCAAGCCGCTGGGCACCATGGCCCATGAATGGATCATGGCCCACCAGCAGCTCGGCCCGCGCCTGATCGACAGCCAGATCGCCCCCCTCGACTGCTGGGTCCGCGAGTACCGCGGCCTGCTCGGCATCGCCCTGACCGACTGCATCACCATGGATGCCTTCCTGCGCGATTTCGACCTGTACTTCGCCAAGCTGTTCGACGGCCTGCGCCACGACTCCGGGGATCCGGTGCTCTGGGCGGAAAAGGCCATCGCCCACTACCGCAAGCTCGGGATCGACCCGATGACCAAGACCCTGGTGTTTTCCGATGGCCTCAACCTGCCGCGCTCCCTGGAAATATTCCGGGCGCTGCGCGGGCGGATCAATGTCAGCTTCGGCATCGGCACCAACCTGACCTGCGACATCCCCGGCGTGGCGCCGATGAGCATCGTGCTTAAAATGACCGACTGCAACGGCCAGCCGGTGGCGAAGATCTCCGATGAGGCCGCCAAGACCCAGTGCCGCGACGCCAATTTCGTCTCTTACCTGCGTCACGTTTTCCAAGTTCCCAGCGAGGAGTAACCCATGCAAGCCGTCCAGCGAGAAATCGCCCAGCAGCTCAAGGTCCAGCCGCCATTCGCCGACCGCGCCGCCCTCGACGCCGAAGTCGCCCGGCGCGTCGCCTTTATCCAGCAATGCCTGAAGAATGCCGGGTTGAAGGTCCTGGTCCTGGGCATCAGCGGTGGCGTCGATTCGCTCACCGCCGCCCTGCTCGCCCAGCGCGCGGTCAATGAACTGCGCGAGCAGACCGGCGACCAGGCCTACCGCTTCATCGCCGTGCGCCTGCCGTACCACGTGCAGCACGACGAGCACGACGCCCAGGCCTGCATCGACTTTATCAAGCCTGATGAACTGCACACGGTGAACATTGCCCCGGCGGTGCGCGCCCTGGCCACCGAGGTCAAGGCCCTGGACGGCGGCAAGCCGGCCATGGTGGATTTCGTCGTCGGCAATACCAAGGCGCGGATGCGCATGGTGGCCCAGTACACCATCGCCGGTGCCCGCGCCGGCCTGGTGATCGGTACCGACCACGCTGCCGAGGCGGTGATGGGCTTCTTTACCAAGTTCGGTGACGGGTCCTGCGACCTGGCGCCGCTGAGTGGCCTGGTGAAGAACCAGGTGCGCTCGATCGCCCGCAGCTTCGGAGCGCCGGAGTCACTGGTGGAGAAGGTGCCGACCGCCGACCTGGAGGATCTGGAGCCGGGCAAGCCGGACGAAGCGTCCCATGGCGTGACCTACGCACAGATCGACGCCTTCCTGCACGGCGAGCCGGTGAGCGAGGAAGCGTTCGGGATCATCAAGCGGACGTACGAGAAGACGCAGCACAAGCGGGAGATGCCGTTCGCGCCGTGAGAACAGCATCGCTGGCAAGCCAGCTCCCCAACGGACCTGTGGGAGCTGGCTTGCCAGCGATGAGGCCCTGAAGGCCCCTGAAGGAATTACTTCAGTACGACAGCGCCCTTCATCATGCTGATGTGGCCCGGGAAGGTGCAGAAGAACTGGTAGTCCTGACCCGCTTCCAGCTTGGACACATCGAAGGTCACGGAGCTGGTTTCACCCGCGCCGATCAGCTTGGTGTGGGCAACGATGCGCGCATCGCTCTCATCCAGGTAACCGCCGTCCAGGCCCTTGCCCATGCTGGCAGTGGCGATGGCAGGGGCGTCGGCAGCCTTGGCGATCACCAGGTTATGGCCCATGACGTTCTTCGGCAGGGTACCGGAGTGGGTCAGATCGACAGTGAACTGCTTGCAGCTCTTGTCGATCACGATTTCCTTGGTGTTGTAGGACATCTGGTCGGTGGAGTCGACGGTGACCTTGCAATCAGCCGCCATTACCTGGGCACTGGCAAGGGTCAGCAGGGATACGGCAACAAACTTGGCAAACATTGTGAATCTCCATGGCAGGTTTTTTATTGAAATCAGACTGCCCCATCCAGCGCAGCGGACTGGTGACATGGGTCAAGGGTTAAGACCCTGAATCGGCAGTGAAATTCTCTATGGTGTCCATCAAGACAATCAACGTGCGCCATCATGCCCCTATGACCGAGGATGGGACAACCTCTCATTTAGGAGTAGTACGACATGACCCTCGGCAATTTCATGCAAAGCCTCCTGGCCGCCTACGCCTGCGGTGCCACCGGCGCTGCCTGCGAGTTCTCCCGTCCGGAGTGAAATACAAGACTTGGAACCAACGCCCCATGACCGTACCCTGTGGCCGTTTTCGACCCGGAGGAAGTCATGTCCCTACGTTCCGTTTGTGTTTTCTGTGGCGCCAGCACCGGGGCCAGCCCGGTCTACCGTGAAGCCGCCATCGCCCTCGGCCAGGCCATCGCCAAACGCGGCCTGACCCTGGTCTACGGCGGTGGTGCCGTGGGCCTGATGGGTATCGTCGCCGATGCGGCCATGGCGGCCGGTGGCGAAGTGGTCGGGATCATCCCGGTCAGCCTGCAACGCGCCGAAATCGCCCACCCGGGCCTGACCCGCCTGGAAGTGGTCGACGGCATGCACGCCCGCAAGGCGCGCATGGCCGAACTGAGCGATGCCTTTATCGCCCTGCCCGGCGGCCTGGGAACATTCGAAGAGCTGTTCGAAGTCTGGACCTGGGGCCAGCTCGGTTACCACGGCAAGCCGCTGGGCCTGCTGGAAGTCAACGACTTCTACGAGAAACTCAGCGGCTTCCTCGACCATGTGGTCGCGGAAGGCTTCGTGCGCCCGCAACACCGCTCGATGCTGCAGATGAACGAACAGCCCGATGCCCTGCTCGACGCCCTGTCCGCCTGGGAGCCGGTGGTGCAGCCAAAGTGGGTCGATCAGCCGCCGACCTGATCCTCCAGCGGCAGCACCGTCACCCGCACCTCGGGGTCGTGGCTGCCGCCGCCGAGGATCACCCCGCGCAGGGGTGAGACATCGGCGAAATCACGGCCCCAACCGAGGGTGATGTGCTCCAGCGCCGGCAGCAGGTTGTTGGTGGGATCGAAGTCCACCCAGCCATGCCGGGGGCAGAACACCGAGACCCAGGCATGGGAGGCGTCGGCGCCGATCAGCCTGGCCTGCCCGGGCGGCGGCTGGGTCAGCAGGTAGCCGCTGACATAACGCGCCGCCAGCCCCCGCGAACGCAGGCAAGCGAGCATCAGGTGGGCGAAGTCCTGGCAGACCCCGCGACGTCGCTCCAGCACCTCCACCAGCGGCGTGGCGACCTGGGTCGCGGCGGCATCGAAGGTGAACTCGCGGAAAATCCTGTCCATCAGCGCCCGCACCGCCTCCAGCAACGGCACACCGGGGCCGAAGCAAGGCTCGGAGAACGCCACGAAACGTTTTTTCAGACGCACGAAGGGCGATTCGAAACGGTAGCGGCTGGCCTCCAGAACGACCGGGGACAACGCCTGCCGCGAATAGGCCAGGGCCTCCCGCGCCTGCTCCCAGGCCGGCGAGGCGGCAAGGACTGGCTGCCGGCGCGGCAGGACTTCGATGCGCACGCGGGTGCTGACCTTCAGCTCATCGTGCTGGTACTCCAGGCCCAGGCGGGTCAGCGGGTTGCCGAAAACATCCTGCTCATCGCGGCGCCGGGTCGGCAGCGGACTCACCTCCAGCACCCGCTCCTCGCAACGCTGCCAGGCACACTCCCGCGGCCACAGGTGCACCAACTGCTGAGCCAGGGACACCGGGCTGGCGTAGCGGTAATGGGTGTCGTGAAGAATCTGGTAACGCGCACTCATCAGGAGGACACCGTCTGCTGGCTGATATCGACATGGGCGAAATGGCGCAGGGCCAGGCGCTCGGCGGCGGCTTCGGCGCCCGAGGCGATCCGTTCGAGCATCGCGGCCAGCCCCTCCAGCACCGCCTGCAGGCTGGCCTCGCCAAACAACGGGTCTTCCAGGCTGCGCAGGTCGAAACGCTTCAAGCGCTCGGCCAGCTCGCTCAGCTCGGCCTCCGCCGGGCTGCGCAGGCGCTCCAGCGAACGCAATAGCGAGCGCAACTGGAACAGCACGCCGTGGGGGTTCTGCTCGTCCAGCAGCAGCAGGTCCAATGCCGGAACCAGTTGCGCCACCGCCAGGTAACGGGAGCGGTAGGTGATGCTGCTGTTGGCCAGTTCCAGCAGCCATTCCAGACCGGCCTGGTCGGTCGCTGCCGGACCACGCAAGAAGCCGGCGAGGCTGCCGCTCAGGGCGTACAGGCGCTCGATCCGCCGCCCGGTCAGGAGGAAGCGCCAGCCTTCGTCGCGGGTCATGTCGTCCAGCGCAAAACCCGACAGCGCCGCCATCGACAGGATCAGGCGGTTGAGGAAATCCAGCAGTTCGGTGAAGTCGGCGGAGAGGTCGTCAAGGCGCTGGGCCTCCCGTTGCAGCTCGCTCAGCGCCTGCCAGTTCTCCCGCGACAGCTTGCCCCGCACCTGCCCCGCCGCCCATTGCAGGCGCTGCAGGTTGGCGCGCAGGCTGAAGCCCCAGTTCGGGTCGAGCAGGGCTGTGCGCAAGCGGGTGTCGAGGGTCCCCTCCTCGGGCAGCAGTTCGAGCTGTTCGGCCAGTTGCACCGCCGCCTCCAGCGCTTGCGGTGAGTCGCCGTCGAGGTAACGCCCAAGCAGGATCCGCAGCAGCCGGGCACTGGCATCGCAGCGCTCGCAATAGCGGCCGAACCAGAACAGGTTTTCCACCACCCGCGAGGGCAAGTAGGGATCCGCACGCACCAGGTCGGCCACACCAAGACTGCGACTGACCTGCCACTGTTCGCCCCGGGCCGGGCGTTCGCCCAGGACCCAGGTGTCCTTGCTGGCGCCGCCGCGCTGCATCGAGACCACTTCAGCATCGGCCTGCGCCGCCACCCGGGTCAGGCCGCCCGGCAGGACCCGCCAACCCTCGGCGTCGGCCACGGCGTAGACGCGCATGCCCACCGGACGATCCTCCAGGCCAGCGCCCTGCCAGACCGGCGCCTGGGACAGTTGCGCCAGTTCCTGGGCGACATAGGCGTAAGGACGCGCCCGCAGGCGTTCGGCCAGGGCCTGGCGCTGGGCCGCGTCCAGATCCCGCCCCAGCAGTGGCTGGAAGCTTTGCGAGGGGAAGGCGGGCTTGAACAGCAGGTCCGGCATCTTCTCCAGGGCCTGCTCCAGCGCCGCCGGCTCGCCGCACCACCAACTGGCGATGGACGGCAGGATCAGTTCTTCACCCAGCAGGCGCTGGCTGATCCCCGGCAGGAAGCCCGGCAGTCCGGGTGACTCCAGCACACCGCTGCCCAGGGCATTGGCCACCAGC
Source organism: Pseudomonas sp. P2S-1 (assembly GCF_057197725.1). Classification (NCBI taxonomy): domain Bacteria; kingdom Pseudomonadati; phylum Pseudomonadota; class Gammaproteobacteria; order Pseudomonadales; family Pseudomonadaceae; genus Pseudomonas; species Pseudomonas sp. P2S-1. The sequence continues at coordinate 5,162,752 of NZ_CM170068.1, read as the reverse complement.
ACGCGGCCCTGGCGCACCGCGTCTAGCAGGCCGGGCACGCCGAGAGCGGAGTCGGTACGCAGTTCCAGGGGATCGCAGAAATCGTCGTCGAGCCGACGCAGGATCGCGTGGACCCGGCGCAAGCCGCTGAGGGTCTTGAGGTAGACGGTGCCATCGCGCACGGTCAGGTCGCTGCCTTCGACCAGTGGATAACCCAGCTGGCGGGCGAGGAAGAGATGTTCGAACCAGCTTTCGTTGAAGCGGCCCGGGGTCAGGAGTACCACCAGGGGTGTTTCCCGTCCGCAAGGAGCCTGGCGTGCCAGGGTCTGTTGCAGGGTGCGGAAGAAGCCGGCCAGATGCTGCACGTGCAGGTCGCGGTACAGCTCGGGGAAGGCCCGGGAAACCACGGTGCGGTTTTCCAGGGCGTAGCCGGCGCCGGAGGGGGCCTGGGTGCGGTCGGCGGTGACCCACCAGCGTCCGTCGGGACCGCGGGCCAGGTCGGCGGCGTAGATATGCAGCCAGGTCTGCCCGGGGACCTCGATGCCCTGGCAGGGCCAGAGGAAGTTGTTGTGGCCAAAGACCAGCTCGGCGGGCAGCAAACCCTCGGCGATCAGTTGCTGCGGCCCGTAGATATCCGCGAGTACGCCATTGAGCACCTGCGCACGCTGGGCGATGCCCCGAGCCAGTTCGTCCCATTCGGCGGCGGGGATGACCTGGGGCAGCAGGTCCAGTTCCCAAGGGCGGTCGGCGCCGTCCGGGTCGGCGTAGATGTTGTAGGTGACGCCGTTTTCCCGCAGTTGCCGGTTGAGCAGGGACTGGCGCTGGGTCAGTTGCTGCGTGCCGCTGCGTTGCAGGTGGGCGAGCAGCTCCTGCCAGTGCGGACGCACGCTGCCGTCGACGGCCAGCATTTCATGCCAGGTCGCGGGGCTTGGGGTCAGGGCATCCAGCAGGTCGGGCATCGGGGCGCTCACAGGGGAGTTGTGGGCGGGATGCGGCAAGAGTTATGCCAGTGGCTTTTCCGGTGTCTGGTCTGGCCTCATCGCTGGCAAGCCAGCTCCCACAGGGTTCCATGCCAGCCACAAAATGCGGGCCCGGCGCGATCCTTGTGGGTGCTGGCTTGCCAGCGATGAGGCTCTCGGCACCTTGCACCGGATAGGTGCAATGAGGGGCTTCATGACGGGGCGCTGGCCCCGTCATGGGGCTTAGCGCGGCAGGACCGGCTGACGCTTGGTCTTGCCCTTGCCGCCTTTGCCACCTTTGGCCGCATCCTTGCGCGCCTTGGCCGCTTCCTGGTTGCGGGCGAACGCGGCGGCCTTGGCCTCTTCGCGCTTGTCCCACGGCTTGGCGCCATCGCTGGCACGCGGCGGCAGGCCGGTGTGCTGGGTGAGGATCTTCTGTTCCTTGCCCACCTTGTGGCTGCCCGCCGGGGTGGAGTTCTTGCGTCGGGCACTCTGGTAGCTGTCGGTCGCCGGCTGGTGCGCCGGGATCAACTGGTGCTTGCCCGAGCCGATCAGGTCGGCACGGCCCATGCGCTCCAGGGCCTCGCGCAGCATCGGCCAGCCCTTCGGATCGTGATAACGCAGGAAGGCCTTGTGCAGGCGGCGCTGCTCCTCGCTCTTGACGATGGTCACGCCTTCGCTCTTGTAGGTGACCTTGCGCAGCGGGTTCTTGCCCGAGTGGTACATGGCGGTGGCCGAGGCCATCGGCGACGGGTAGAACGCCTGCACCTGGTCGGCACGGAAGCCGTTGCCCTTGAGCCACAGCGCCAGGTTCATCATGTCTTCGTCGGTGGTGCCCGGGTGCGCGGCGATGAAGTACGGGATCAGGTACTGCTCCTTGCCCGCCTCCTTCGAGTACTTCTCGAACATGCGCTTGAAGCGGTCGTAGCTGCCGATACCAGGCTTCATCATCTGGTTCAGCGGGCCTTCCTCGGTGTGCTCCGGGGCGATCTTCAGGTAGCCACCAACGTGGTGGGTGACCAGCTCGCGCACGTATTCCGGCGACTCCACGGCGAGGTCGTAGCGCAGGCCCGAGGCGATCAGGATCTTCTTCACCCCCGGCAGGGCGCGGGCGCTGCGGTACAGCTTGATCAGCGACGAGTGGTCGGTGTTCAGGTTCGGGCAGATCCCCGGGAACACGCAGGACGGCTTGCGGCAGTGAGTCTCGATCTCGGTGCTCTTGCAGGCGATCCGGTACATGTTGGCGGTCGGGCCGCCAAGGTCGGAGATCACCCCGGTAAAGCCCGGGACCTTGTCGCGGATCTCTTCGATCTCACGAATGATCGACTCGTGGGACCGGTTCTGGATGATCCGCCCTTCGTGCTCGGTGATGGAGCAGAAGGTGCAGCCACCGAAGCAGCCACGCATGATGTTCACCGAGAAACGGATCATTTCATACGCCGGGATACGCTCCTTGCCGTAGGCCGGGTGCGGGATCCGCGCGTAGGGCATGCCGAACACGTAGTCCATTTCCTCGGTGGTCATCGGAATGGGCGGCGGGTTGAACCAGACGTCGACTTCGCCGTGCTTCTGCACCATGGCCCGGGCGTTGCCGGGGTTGGTTTCCAGGTGCAGCACGCGGTTGGCGTGGGCGTAGAGCACCGCGTCGTTGCGCACCTTCTCGAAGGAAGGCAGGCGGATCACGCTCTTTTCGCGGGTCATGCGCGGGCTGTCGAGCAGTTGCACGACCTTCGGCTCGTTCGGGTCCTCTACGTTGCCCTTCTCCTGCTCGATGGCGCAGGCCTGGGTGTCCTGGGTGTTGACGTAGGGGTTGATGATCTTGTCGACCTTGCCCGGACGGTCGATACGGGTCGAGTCGATCTCGTACCAGCCCTGCGGGGTGTCACGGCGGATGAACGCGGTGCCGCGGATGTCGGTGATCTGCTCGATGCGCTCGCCGGCCGACAGGCGCTGAGCGATATCGACCACGGCGCGCTCGGCGTTGCCGTACAGCAGGATGTCGGCGCAGGCGTCGATCAGGATCGAGTGGCGGACCTTGTCCTGCCAGTAGTCGTAGTGCGCGATACGGCGCAGCGAGGCCTCGATGCCGCCGAGGACGATCGGCACGTGCTTGTAGGCTTCCTTGCAGCGCTGGCTGTAGACCAGGCTGGCGCGGTCAGGGCGCTTGCCGGCCAGGCCGCCCGGGGTGTAGGCGTCGTCGGAACGGATCTTCTTGTCCGCGGTGTAGCGGTTGATCATCGAGTCCATGTTGCCGGCGGCGACGCCGAAGAACAGGTTGGGCTCGCCGAGCTTCATGAAGTCGTCTTTCGACTGCCAGTTGGGCTGGGCGATGATCCCGACGCGGAAGCCCTGGGCTTCCAGCAGACGGCCGATGATCGCCATGCCGAACGACGGATGGTCGACGTAGGCGTCGCCGGTCACGATGATGATGTCGCAGGAATCCCAGCCGAGCTGATCCATCTCCTCCCTGCTCATCGGCAGGAACGGCGCTGGCCCGAAGCATTCGGCCCAGTACTTGGGATAGTCGAAGAGTGGTTTGGCTGCTTGCATGTCAGTGACCGGTTTTTTTGGAAGGCGGGAAAATCACGGGCGCGGAGAATAGCACAAAAATTGACCAATTCCGACGCTGAAGGTCGGAATTGGTCAGGCGACGCTCTTACTCGTCGTCGTCGAAGTTGTAGCTGCCCGGGGCGAGGTTCTCGAAGCGGGTGTACTTGCCGATGAAGGCCAGGCGGATAAAGCCGATCGGACCGTTCCGCTGCTTGCCGATGATGATCTCGGCGATGCCCTTGTGCTCGGTCTCGGGGTGATACACCTCGTCACGGTAGACGAACATGATCACGTCGGCGTCCTGCTCGATCGCTCCGGATTCCCGCAAGTCGGAGTTCACCGGGCGCTTGTTGGGCCGTTGCTCCAGGGAGCGGTTGAGCTGCGACAGGGCGATGACCGGGCAGTTGAATTCCTTGGCCAGGGCCTTGAGGGACCGGGAGATCTCGGAAATCTCGTTGGTCCGGTTGTCGCCGCTGGAACCGGGGATCTGCATCAGCTGCAGGTAGTCGATCATGATCATGGCGATATCGCCATGCTCGCGAACAAGGCGACGGGTCCGCGCACGCATTTCCGACGGGCTGATGCCGGCGGTATCGTCGATGAACAGCTTGCGGTCGTTGAGCAGGTTGACCGCCGAGGTCAGCCGCGGCCAGTCGTCGTCGTCCAGTTGGCCGGAACGCACCTTGGTCTGGTCGATGCGGCCGAGGGACGAGAGCATACGCATGATCAGCGATTCGCCTGGCATCTCCAGGGAGTACACCAGCACCGCCTTGTCGCTGCGCAGCACGGCGTTTTCCACCAGGTTCATGGCGAAGGTAGTCTTGCCCATCGACGGACGGCCGGCGACGATGATCAGGTCGGCCGGCTGCAGGCCGCTGGTCTTCTCGTCGAGGTCGGTGTAGCCGGTGGACAGGCCGGTGATCTCGCTGTCGGAGTTGAACAGCGTGTCGATGCGGTCGATGGCCTTGGTCAGCAGTTCGTTGACGCCCACCGGGCCGCCGGTCTTCGGACGCGCCTCGGCGATCTGGAAGATCTGCCGCTCGGCTTCGTCGAGGATCTCTTCGGCGTTGCGCCCTTGCGGGTTGAAGGCGCTGTCGGCGATGTCGTTGCTGATGCTGATCAGTTGGCGCAGGGTCGAGCGCTCGCGAATGATCTGCGCATAGGCCTTGATGTTGGCCACCGACGGGGTGTTCTTCGCCAGCTCGCCGAGGTAGCCGAGGCCGCCGACCTGGGTGCTCAGGCCTTCCTTGTCCAGTTGCTCGTGCAGGGTGACCACGTCGAACGGGACGTTCTGATCCACCAGCTTGTGGATGGCGCGGAAGATCAGGCGGTGGTCATGCCGGTAGAAGTCGCCATCGGAGACTTGATCGAGCACGCGCTCCCAGGCGTTGTTGTCCAGCATCAGGCCACCGAGCACGGCCTGTTCGGCCTCGATGGAATGCGGCGGCACCTTCAGCGCGGCGGTTTGCAGATCATATTGCTCTGGGGCGGTTATCTCGTTCATGGCCACCTGGAAATCTGGGGGGTGAAAAAGACAAAGGGCACGACCTGCAATGCAGGATCGTGCCCGATGTTAACCGGCTGCTCCCGAAGGAACCAGCCGATCGATACAGCTTAGGCTGCTACGACGACCACGCGTACGGTGGCTTCGACGTCGCTGTGCAGGTGCACGGCTACGTCGTATTCGCCAACCTGACGGATGGTGCCGTTCGGCAGACGAACTTCAGCCTTGGCCACTTCAACGCCGGAGGCGGTCAGGGCGTCAGCGATGTCGTGGGTGCCGATCGAACCGAACAGTTTGCCTTCATCGCCCGCGGTAGCGGTGATGGTGACTTCCAGTTCAGCCAGTTGGGCTGCACGGCTTTCAGCCGAAGTTTTCTTGTCGGCAGCTGCTTTTTCCAGCTCGGCGCGACGCTCTTCGAACGCAGCCAGGTTGGCAGCGTTAGCGACGGTGGCCTTGCCGAATGGCAGCAGGAAGTTACGACCGTAACCAGCCTTGACTTTAACTTTGTCGCCCAGGTTGCCCAGGTTGGCGACTTTTTCCAGCAGGATCAGTTCCATTTGGTATAAACCTCTTAACTTTTAACCTTCACCGTTCGCGGAGCCGTTACCGGCGTCCTTGGACGCCCCGCGTCCGCGAAAATCAATCAGGCTGTCGACAATGGCCAGGACCACGAGCAACGGATAAATCAGCTGCATGAACAGCAGCAGCGTTACGTACAACCCGACCAGCCAGAACTTCGCCAGTCGCTTCTGCGCCACCAGGCCGTGAATCACGGCCAGTCCGGCGAAGACCAGCGGCACGGTGCACAGCGGTGTCAGCATGCCCAGCTGGGTACCGAAATTCGGACCCACCAGCATCAACACCAGCAGCACCAGCGCCGCCGCCAGCGGCAGTCTTACGGCTCGAAACTCGATGCCGAAGCCTCCCGGGTTATACAAGGCTGCCTGCCAGTAGCGACCCAACATCAGGGCCATCACACTGACCGCTTGCAGCAAGGCCGCAATCAGGCCGGTAAGCACCGGTGCGATCAGCCCTTCGAGTCGGCCCCGCTCTTCTACCGACAGTTGTTGGTAGATCCCGTCGAGCATCTGCGGAAGGATCTTGGCGATCTCTTGCGCGAGGGTGTCGATCGGTTCGCGGAACACCGAACCCAGAACGGCGCCATACACCAGGCCCAGGGCGATGCTGGACAACAGCACCCGGTTCCAGGACTGCCCGGCGCGCAACAGCGCTGCCAGACCCAGCGTCCCCAGCAACACCATCAAGGTGCGCGGCTCGCCGAAGTACCACCAGGCCAACGCCGGCAGTACAGCCCAGGCAAGAACGCCGGAGGCGTCCTTGAAACCGCGCCGCAGGAACACCAGGCTCCCGGCGGCGGCACTCAACCAGAACAGCAGCGGCAATGCCGCACAACCCACCACTACCAGAGTGGCCTGCACGCGACCGCGCATGATGAAATCAGCCAGGGCCCGCATGCACTTTATCCTTTGCTACTTGTCGACGACCCGGTCTCAGCGGCCGTGGCTGTCGGTGTAGGGCAGCAGGGCCAGGAAGCGGGCGCGCTTGATAGCGGTAGCCAGCTGACGCTGATAACGAGCTTTGGTACCAGTGATACGGCTTGGAACGATCTTGCCGGTTTCGGATACGTAAGCTTTCAGGGTGTTGAGATCTTTGTAATCGATCTCTTTCACGTCTTCAGCAGTGAAGCGGCAGAATTTACGACGACGGAAGAAACGTGCCATGTAATAGGCTCCTCAAAAGATCCGTGGATTACTCGTCAGCGTTATCGCTGTTGTCGCTGTCATTGCTGTCGTCGCCTTCGGCGCTGTCAGCATGCTCAGGACGGTCACGACGCTCACGGCGCTCGCTGCGGTTTTCTTCAGCCTTGAGCATCTCGGACTGGCCGGTAACGGCTTCGTCGCGACGGATGACCAGGTTACGGATCACGGCATCGTTGTAGCGGAAGTTGTCTTCCAGCTCGGCCAGGGCCTTGCCGGTGCACTCAACGTTCAGCATCACGTAGTGAGCCTTGTGAACATTGTTGATTGCGTAGGCCAGTTGACGACGGCCCCAGTCTTCCAGACGGTGGATCTTGCCGCCGTCTTCTTCGATCAGCTTGGTGTAACGCTCAACCATGCCGCCGACTTGCTCGCTCTGGTCCGGGTGAACCAGGAAGATGATTTCGTAATGACGCATGAATGCTCCTTACGGGTTGTAGTCTGCCGACAATGCGGTCAGACAAGGAGTGAATGACACTGTATGTCTTGTCCTGAACCAGGCACGCATGCCCGGGACAAGGCGCGCAATTGTAGAGAAGCGCGGTGGGACAAGCAAGGTGATTGGTGAAATATTGAGCAAACCCCTGTAGGAGCTGGCTTGCCTGCGATGGAGTGCGAAGCGCTCCTGAAACCATCCAGCACGAGCTGCCGGTGGATGAGGTTCTGGATTCACAGGGCCTGCAAGACCCGGTGCATCCAGAAAGGCAGGAGTGGCAGGTTTGGGGCCGCTTTGCGGCCCATCGCAGGCAAGCCAGCTCCTACAGGGGGCGTACTATTTGGGAATGGAACGCTGCCGCACAACCTCGAACAGACAAACCCCTGTAGCCACCGAGACGTTCAGGCTGCTGACGCTCCCCGCCATCGGCAATTTCACCAGGAAATCGCAGTGTTCGCGGGTCAGGCGGCGCATGCCCTTGCCTTCGGCGCCCATGACCAGCACGGTCGGCCCGGTCATGTCCTGCTGGTACAGCTCCTGCTCGGCTTCGCCGGCAGTACCGACCACCCACAGGCCACGCTGCTGCAGCTTTTCCAGGGTCCGCGACAGGTTGGTCACGGCCACCAGAGGGATGACCTCGGCGGCGCCGCAGGCGACTTTACGCACCGCAGCGGTGAGGGTCGCCGACTTGTCCTTGGGCACGATCACCGCCAGCGCACCCGCCGCATCGGCGGTACGCAGGCAGGCCCCGAGGTTGTGCGGGTCGGTGACGCCATCCAGAACCAGCAGCAGCGGAACCTTTTCGGTGCGCTCCAGCAGTTCTTCGAGCATCGCCTCGCCCCACACCTGGCTCGGGCTGACTTCGGCCACCACGCCTTGGTGCACGCCTTCGACCCAGGCGTCCATTTCGCGACGCTCAGCCTGGCCGACGCTGACCCGGTATTCCGCCGCCAGCGCCAGCAGCGCCTGCAGGCGCGGCTCGCTACGGCCTTCCGACAGCCAGATCTGCTTAACCCGCTTCGGGTGAAAGCGCAACAGGGCTTCCACGGCATGCACGCCGTAGATCTTTTCCAACTGACTCATGACTTGCCTTTCGGTTTACGCGAAGTGGAACCGGACTTGGGCGGCCCCTTGCGGTGTTTGGTCTTCTCCGGCTTGCCCGACGAGGACTTGCCCGCCGGCTTGCCGCTGGCGTGGGCGTGCCGTGCTTCGGAAAGCAGGGCTTTCTTCATTTCCCGGCTCTTGCGCACTTCGGCGTTGTTCGTCGCGGCGTGGGAGGAGAAATAGGCTTCGGAGGTTTCGTCCTTCTTGCTGCGACGAGCCGGACGCTCTTCCTTGGCCGGAGCCGCTGCAGGCTCTGCAGCCTTGCCCTTGCCCTTGGCATTCGGGCCGACGCCGATCTTCGCAGCGGTCGCCGCTGCTGGCTCGGCCGAACGCTGCTTGCGCCCGATCGGTGCCTTGAGGGCGTTCTCGGACATTTCGAAGTCGATCTTGCGCTGTTCCAGGTCGACGCGCATCACCCGCACTTCGACGGTGTCGCCCAGGCGGAAGCTGCGCCCGGTGCGCTCGCCGGTCAGGCGGTGGTGCACCGGGTCGAAGTGGTAGTAGTCACCCGGCAGCGCGCTGACATGGACCATGCCCTCGACATAGATGTCGGTCAGCTCGACGAACAGGCCGAAGCCGGTCACCGCGGTGATCACACCCGGGAAGGATTCGCCGACGCGGTCCTTCATGTACTCGCACTTGAGCCAGTTGACCACGTCGCGGGTCGCCTCGTCGGCGCGCCGCTCGCTCATCGAGCACTGTTCGCCCAGTTGCTCAAGAGTGTTCTCGTCGTACGGGTAGATCCGCGCCTTGGGAATGCTCATCGCCCCGGCGCGCTTGACGTGCGGGGTTTCCTGGCGGGAAAGGATCACGCTGCGAATGGCGCGGTGCACCAGCAGGTCCGGGTAACGGCGGATCGGCGAGGTGAAGTGGGTGTACGCCTCGTAGTTCAGGCCGAAGTGGCCATTGTTCTCGGCGCTGTACACCGCCTGGCTCAGGGAGCGCAGCATCACGGTCTGGATCAGGTGGAAGTCCGGGCGCCCGGCGATGCTCGCCAGCAGGGCCTGGTAATCCTTCGGCGACGGGTCCTTGCCCTTGTGCAGCGACAGGCCCAGCTCGCCGAGGAAGGCACGGAGTTTTTCCAGGCGCTCCGGCGGCGGACCGTCGTGGACCCGGTACAAGGCCGGAACCTCATGCTTCTTGAGGAATTCGGCAGTGGCGACGTTGGCCGCCAGCATGCATTCCTCGATCAGCTTGTGCGCGTCGTTGCGCACGGTCGGGCGGATTTCCGCGATCTTGCGCTCGGCGCCGAAGATGATGCGGGTTTCCTGGGTCTCGAAGTCGATCGCGCCACGGGTGTGACGGGCATCGAGCAGCACCTTGTACAGCGCATAGAGCTGTTTCAGGTGCGGCAGCACTTCGCTGTATTCCTCGCGCAGGGCACGGCCTTCGCGGGTGCGGGCGTGCTCGAGCATGCTGCTGACCTTGTTGTAGGTCAGGCGCGCGTGGGAGTGGATCACCGCTTCGTAGAACTGGTAGTCGACCATCTGGCCGGACTTGTTCATGGTCATTTCGCAGACCATGGCCAGGCGATCGACGTGCGGGTTCAGCGAGCACAGGCCGTTGGACAGCTCCTCCGGCAGCATCGGGATCACCCGCTCGGGGAAGTACACCGAGTTGCCGCGGACCTGGGCTTCGGCGTCCAGCGCCGAACCGAGACGGACATAGCTGGAAACGTCGGCGATGGCCACGTACAGGCGCCAGCCACCGGAGAACAGGCGCAGCTTGCCGAGGCTTTCGCAGTAGACGGCGTCGTCGAAGTCGCGGGCGTCTTCACCGTCGATGGTGACGAACGGCAGGTGGCGCAGGTCGATGCGCTTTTCCTTGTCCTTCTCTTCCACGTCCGGCTTGAGCTTGCGGGCTTCCTTGATGACCGCTTCGGGCCATACATGAGGGATGTCGTAGCTGCGCAGCGCCACGTCGATTTCCATGCCCGGCGCCATGTAGTTGCCGATCACTTCGATCACATCGCCTTGCGGCTGGAAGCGCGGGGTCGGCCAATGGGTGATCTTCACCTCGACGAACTGGCCGATCTTGGCCCCGGCGTTGCGGCCCGGGGTCACCAGCACTTCCTGCTGGATCTTCGGGTTGTCGGCGGTGACGAAGCCGATGCCGCCTTCCTCGAAGTAGCGGCCGACGATGCTTTCGTGGGCGCGGGAGATGATTTCCACCAGCACGCCTTCACGGCGGCCACGCCGGTCGACACCGGAGACCCGGGCCAGGGCGCGGTCGCCGTCGAACACCAGGCGCATCTGCGACGGGCTGAGGAACAGGTCCTCGGTGCCATCATCCGGGATCAGGAAACCGAAACCATCGCGGTGGCCGGAAACGCGGCCGAGGATCAGGTCCAGCTTGTCCACCGGGGCATAGGTGCCACGCCGGGTGTAGATCAGCTGACCGTCGCGCTCCATCGCCCGCAGGCGGCGGCGCAGGGCCTCGATCTGATCCTCGGTGTGCAAACCGAATTCCTCAACCAGTTGCTCGCGCGCAGCCGGCGAGCCTCGTTCGGCGAGGTGCTGGAGGATCAGCTCACGGCTAGGGATGGGGTTTTCGTATTTTTCCGCTTCACGAGCGGCCTCGGGATCGAGGGACTGCCAATCGGCCATTAGGAGGGGTTCACCTTGTCTATATAAGGGTTAGTTTGGCATAGCCGTATTGAAACCGGAAATTTCAACCTTGGACAGCCCCGCCCGGGGCGGCCTGTAAACGGGTTCTGTGCATCGGTCGATCAACGGCTTGAATTTTTTAAGATTTTTTTCGAACGGGGGGTTTACAGCCCCTGGGGCCGTCCGTATAGTGCGCACCACAGCGACGGACACCGTCGTTATAGTTGAGAAGCGGCACGATGTAAAACACTACGTCGAAGCGCAATCAGCGAAATGCCCAGATGGTGAAATTGGTAGACACGCCAGCTTCAGGTGCTGGTGACCTTACGGTCGTGGAAGTTCGAGTCTTCTTCTGGGCACCAATTTCAAATTTCAGATAACGCGCTGCGCATCTGGAATTTACGCGACACGCTACACCGCTTTTGTTTCAAATGCTGCACATTTGCCCAGATGGTGAAATTGGTAGACACGCCAGCTTCAGGTGCTGGTGACCTTACGGTCGTGGAAGTTCGAGTCTTCTTCTGGGCACCATATTTCTAAAGAAACCCGCGAAAGCGGGTTTTTTTATGCCTGTGATTCAGGAAAGGGCTTTCGCCCTGCCCCCCTAGAAAGTCTTCTCGAACTTCAACGCCACCTCGGTCTGTCGGTACGAGTAAGCCCAGTCGATGGTGCTGTCGGTCACCGTGCGCTTGGCATACAGACTTGGCACGATGCCGGCGAAGGCCAGGCGCGGCACGCTCAGGTTGGCGATGTAGATCTGCTGGCGATCCTTGCGCAGGCCACCGAGGAAAGCGTCCGGTTCGTCATAGCGAGTGCTGCGGTACAGGCCAATCAGGCTCAGGTTCACCCCCGCATCGAAGCTGTGGTACGCCCCGAGACTGCCCATGTACTCGCGATTGCTGGCGGTATCGGCGTCCTGGCTGCGCCGGGTGTAGGTGACCCCGCCGAACACCAGGGTCTGTGGATCGAGCAGGTAGGACAGCGACGTGCCGACCTGACGCTCGTCATAGTCATCGAAGTAATCACGCTGCTCGCCCTGGAAGCGGAAATGCTTGTGCTGCGCCTGCAAACCGATCTGCAAACGGTTGCTCAGGTTGTGCTTCCACTCCCCGCGCACGCCGCTGGCCTGGTACTTGGTGTGGTGGTCGCTGTAGTAGTTCTCGAACAGCGGCGTCAGCGACACATCGTTGAGCGCGCTCTGGAAGCTGTAGCCGGCGTACAGCACGCTGGTGTTGTCGTCATACCAGGTCTCGACGTCATCCTCCTCGCTGTGCCGGTTGTAGTTGTTGCCATAACTGAGGCCCCGCACCAGCACATTGTGGTTGCCGGAGATCTGGAAACGCCGCTCGGCCGCGACGTCGTAGACCAGGCTTGAGGCGCTGATCTTTTTCGGCATCTGCCGCGTGTAGTCGAAGCAATCGAAGAACACCGAGCAGACCTGGGTGACCGTGGTCATGCCGTTGGCCTGGTTGATATTGCTGTTGTAGCCGAAGCCCAGGGAGGCCGAGCCATGCCACTGGCGGCGCACATCGATTGCGTTGTGATATTCGCCCAGCACGCTCAGCACCTGCTCGGGCACATCGCTGGCGGCCACCTCGCGGAACAGCGTCTCGGCCTCGCGGGTCTGGTTGTCTTCGAACAGGGTCCGCGCCAGCTCCAGGCGCGCACGCACGAAGCCCGGTTGCAGCTCGTCGGCCCGCCGCAGATGAGCGATCGCCGGCTTGTAGCGGCGCTCGCTGCGGTCGATCAGGCCCTCGGCCATTTCCACCAGCGCCGGCTCATGCCCGGGCAACTGCCGGTAGCGCTCGACGAACTGGCGCACCTTGCCCCACTGCTGCAGGTTGATGGACACATAGATCGCCGGCCCGAGGTCTTCGAGGGTGTTCTGCACGTTGTAGGTCTGCCCCTGGATGGTGATCAGCCCGTCATTGTTTTCGGCCGGGTCCGGCGCGCCCAGGTTGGCCCGCTCGCGCGCTTCGGCGCCGCGCTCGATCTTGTTCAAGAGCAGGCGGGTGTCGTCATCGTCGGCCAGCGCGGCAGTGGACAACAGGGTCGAGACACACAGCAGGGCGACGCGCACCCGCAAGGACGGCAGCATGGTGATCGGTCCGGGACAGAAAGGAATAGGGGGTCGGAAGGGAGCGCCGAAGCGCCCTCCTCCAATGACGCGTGGGTGTTACTGCTTGGCGCCGCCGAAGGCGACCTTGGTGGTGCTGGTGGTGTAGATACCCGCCAGGGCCTCGGCGTTGGTGCCGTAGAACTGACCCTGGATGTTGGTGCCGCGAGCGAAGGAGCCGTTCGAAGCGATGGTGGTACCGGCGAAGCTCAGCGAACCGACCGAACCAGTCAGGGTGCCGCTGCCGGAACCGTAGTTGGCGGTCAGCACGCCCGAGGTCACGCCGGCAGCAGTGCCCGGGTTGTACTGGTTGACACCGACGACGTTGTACTTGGCGTTGACCAGGGTCGGCATGCTGGCAGTCGGGTTTTCGCCGACGAACCAGACGGTGCGATCCGAGCTGGCCAGGTTCAGGTCGGTGCTGTTGGTGGGTTGGGTCCCGGTCTTGGCCGGAGCCCACTCACCAAAGTACACCTCAGCGCCCGAGACCTTGGCGATCACCTCGCCACCGAATTGCGGATAGCCGGTGGACGGCGCCGCGATCTGGCGATAGGCATAGATCTCGGTGTTGTAGGCCACCTTGTTCTTCCAGGTTTCGGAAGTGACAGTGCCATTGAGCGGGTTGGTGATATGCGCAGAAGTAGTGCCATAGCCACTCAGTACAGCATTGGTCTGGGCAATCGGGCCCGCCTGGAAGCTGACTACAGCCGCAGGGTTGGCAGTCCCGCCGGCAACGGTCGGCATCGCAATACCAGCAGTGCCGCTCGCCAGCATGGTCGAAGGCGCCGCCGCGACGAAGGTGGACGAAGAACCGCCGCTGACGGTAGCCGCGAAGGCACCGGAAGTGGCCAGGGACAAAGCAGTCACTACAAACAGTTTTTTCACAACAATCTCCTTGTCATAATTTTGAACAACACTGTTTTTACGAAAACAGTAAAAAATCTAGAATCGTGCGGTCAGTCCCAACTTGAGGGTACGGCCAGGCGCCGGCATGACCGTGCGGGACAATGGGTCGAGGTAATAGCGGTTGGTGATGTTGTTCACACCGAAATCGACATCCAGGTTTTCAGTCACGTGAAGGGTCGCGTAACTGTCGAATACCCAGATCGGATGCCACTCGTAGGGTTGATTCACGCCCTGAACGAAGTTGAGCCCCTGGTCGATCCACTTCTGCTCTTCCTTGTTCTTGGCGCTGCTGTGATAGACCATGCGCCCGCCAATCTCGAGCCTCTCGTCGAACAACCGCACGCCTCCGTCCAGGTTGATGGAGTACTGCGGCTGCAGGCTGGTACGCGAGAACGTCGTGGGGAAGCCGCCAGTCACGCACTCATCCACAGCTTTCCCGTAATAAGGGTCAAGCGTGTTGGCCATGTCCTTGTCGCAAAGTTTCTGGTCGAGCCGATAGCTCACACCGAAGTTTGAGTAATAACGACCGGTATCGAAGCGTGTCTGCAATTCGATGCCCGAAAGAGTTTTCTTGTCGTACTGAATGATGTTGTAGGCAAAGTCACGATCGATATAGTCGTGGATTTCATTCTTGTAGTAGTTGATGCGGAAATCCGCATGCCGCCACTCCGGAACGAAAGCGCGCAAGTCATGGACATAGCCGAATTCCCAGTTGTAGGCATGTTCCGGTTTGGATGCACTGCCGCCGAGATTCACCGCGTTTGCCGAGTAGCTTTGCGTGTCTTCATAAATGGTCGGGAAGCGCACGAACTCGGTATAACGCGCATAGACCCGCGCGTTGTCGGTTACCCGTACGGTAACTCCAGCCATCGGGGCCCAGGCGCTACCCTTGCGTTTCTCGGGCTTGGCCCAGCGCTGCTCTTCAGTGGCCTGCTGGTGGATAGGCAAGCCACTCGCATTATAGGGGATGTAGCGCGGCGCACTCAGCCCGGTACCTTGAGCATTCTCGACCACCTCTCCCATGTTGATCGTGCCGTTGGTGAAGGGGTTTGCCGCACTGACCAGACGCTGTCCGTTGACCGGGATATCGACACTTTCTTGAACGTAGCGAACACCGTTGACCAACCCTTCAAGCAGATACTCGCCGATGAGTACCTCCGTCGTCTCCTCATCCAGGCCCCAGCTTTCCACCTCGGTCCTGGCTGTCGCCACATAGGCCTGGTTTTCCGCATCGGTCATCATCCGCGAATAACTAAAGCGCTTCGCTATTATCGTGGACTGGGCATCCCAGCCCTTGGTCTGCGACTTGCGGTATTCGTCCAGCGTGGTGTCGAACGAGTTGTAGTCGCTGTAGCGAGCCCCGGCGTTGAAGGTCAGCCACGACGTGGCCGCCCACTCGTTGTTGAAGGTGAAGTTGTACTGCTCACGGCGACCGCCACGAGGCCCCAGGTAGTTGGAGGCGAAGATGTAAGCACTGCCGATATCGTCGCTGGCGTTGTCGGTCTGCTTGAGCTTTTCCTTGCTGAAGTCACCGGAGAGGGTCAGCGCCCAGACATCGCTCAGTTCCATGCGGTTGGACAGGTTCACCCCCCAGCGATCGTGATCGGTCATCTGCAGGGCGCGGGAGAACAGGTTGAAGCGACCGTCAGTGTTGGGCAGCTTGTCCGGCATCGCCGTGTTGCCATTGCACTGGCCGACGTTGTACTTGCAGCGGACATAGTTGTCCCAGGCCTTGTCGCTCAAGCTGGCGTCTTCGATGGAGAAGACCTGCTCGCCATTCTGGTAGCGCTTGGCGTCACTCTGGGTCATCCAGAACCCGGCCTGCATGTCGATCCAGCGGTTGTCTTCCGGGTTCCAGTTGTAGGTCAGCGACAGCGTGTCCTGGTCGACTTCGCTGTAGGGCAGCTGGAAGCCGATATTGCTGCCTGCGGCCACCAGCTTTGTGGTTTCGTTGATCAGGTACGGCATGGTTTCGCCGAACTCGAGATCGCTGTGCATGTAGCTCACCTTCAGGCTCTGGTCGTCCGCCAGGTAGAAGGTGCCCTTGAGCAGCGTGGTGCGCATTTCGTTGGAGGTGCCGGACACCTCGGCTCCTGGCTTGTAGAAACTGGCCAGGTAGTTGCCGCTGGTGTCGCCGATGGTCGGCGAGTTCACTTCCGCCGCCTGGGCCTTGTCGTACCAGCTCTCGGTCTCGTAGCGCTCGCTACCGTTCTTGCCGCTGTAGTAGTTGCCTTTCTTGCGGTAGCTGTAGGCGGCCAACAGGTCGAAGTTCTCCTGGCGGGTCGCCGCTGCGATACGAAAAGCGTTGTCCTCGAAGTCGAAATCGTTGGAGCGGGAGGATTCGTGAGGGGTGTACATCACCCCGCCGCCGTTGGCGAAATAGACGTACTGACCCGCGACGTAGGCCCCCTCGATATCCCGATAGTCGCGACCCATGTTGTTCATGCCGTCTTCATTGGGCGCCACCGCGTTGCTGGCGGTCTCGGTCTTGATCTCCAGGCCGTAGCTCTCGCCCGGCTTGACGATGTCCTCGGCGTCCAGGGTGCGGATCTCCACCGAGCCGCCGATGCCGCTCTTGACCCCCGGGGTCATGGACGGCCCCTTTTCCACCGAGATGCTGCCAATCATGTTGGGGTCGACATAGTTGCGGTTGGACACCCCGGCGGACCCCAGCCAGACCGAAGTGGACTGCTCGGTACCGTCGACGGTCACCGGGATCCGGCCTTCCCCTTGGATACCGCGGATATTCGGATCGAGCGCGCCACTGTTGCGCGACTCACCGCTGTAGACGCCATTCATGCCCTTGAACAGGTCGGCCGCGTTGGCGCCTTTGTAGCGTTCGATATCGTCCTTGCCGGCATAGACGTTGGACACGTCCTTGCGATAGACGTCACTGCGTCCCTTGTCGTCCTTCTCTTCCCACTCTTCTGCCGTGATCTCCTGGGCCTGCAGTTCCTGCGGCTGGTTGCCCGTCTTTTCCTCATAACCCGCCGGCAGTTCGATCTCCAGCGGTTCCATGTTCGGCGTTGAAGACTGCCGCGCCGGGCTTTTGTCCCCGGCCGGAGCGGCGGAGCTGAACAGCGCCAGCAGAATCGACCAGGCCAGCGGCTTGAGGCGCATCGGCGTGGGAGGGGTGATGAAGAAGGACATGGCGAGACTCGTATTTATCGGTGCATGACAGTTTCATACCGCTCTGCGGCGGCGGAGTGATACTACCGATAAAAGCGAATGAATCTCGTTTAGATTGATATGCAAGAAGCTGAAATATCTATGCGCGGGGAGCACCTGATATTTTTGTCAGTTGTGGGCTTGGACTGCACATGCTCGAATTCAGCTCAAGTGGCAAGGACGCTGCGACAGCCTTGAACAACAGCCCCACTTCCCTCGGGAGGTCACCAGCATGTCTGCGAACCTGTCCAACCTGTACTTCAACCAGCGCGTCCTGAACAACAACCTGGAGGGCGACCTCAGCGGCACCCTGATGATGGCCCAGTCCTCGGTCTTGCCCGCCCGGCTGTCCGAGATCGAAGGCGATATCCAGCCGCACCTGGTGGGATTGCGCGATACCTTGGTGCTGTTCAAGCCGATAGCACCCGCCGCGCCCGGCGGCGTGCAACTCGAAGTCGACGGTTTTGTGATGCAGATGTCGCCACCAGGACAACTGCCGCCCGTGGCCGAGCGCGATAGCGACGGCGAATACGGCCGAATCGCCTACGGCGACGATTTCTGGAGCGTGATCGTTCCAGCGCGGTACTGGAAGCGGTGGGCACGGCTGACGGTCACGGCGGATGGCAAGACGGGCCAGTACGTAGCATCGGATGTCGGCGCCCCTACCGACCTGCTGCTCAACACCATCGACATCGGCATGCTCACCCCCTACCGGAGCCTGTTCATCGATACCTTCACTGCGGAGCGGCAGCGCGAATTCTTCCAGACCACGCCGTGCAGCCGCCTGATCGTCAATCAGTACGAGCCTGTGTATTGCTGGCCCGTCAGGCTGCCCGACGGCACCCACTACAACGACCACTCGGCGCAAAAGGGTACCTGGCACGAGGGCGACCTGCGCCAGCGGATCGGCAAGGAGCTGATCTCCCTGGGCATCAACAATGCCAACCTGGGCATTCACAGTTCGCCCGGCAGCGGCGAGAACGGCCTGAACAAGCACATGGTCGTCGCCCAGCTCACGGCCCACAGCTCCGTCGGCAACTACACCAATGGCCGGGTGATTCATGGCGGCTCGGGCGGCGGCACCATCGTCACCCTGGAGGAATGCACCGGCAACGAGTTCAGTCACGAGATCGGTCACAACTTTGGCATCAACCACGATCCCGGCGGTTTCAAAGGTTCGGTCCATCGCACTGCCGATTCCCTCAATTCGGCCTGGGGCTGGGACAGCGACCTCAACGTGTTCATGCCTAACTTCATGAAATCGCGCACCAACGAGAACACCTGCCATGACGGTGTGTGCCAACCGCCGTTCCACGGCCATACCTTCGGTCGCGATACGATGAGTAGCGGCTTCCCTCTCTATCCACAGACCAACCAGTACACCCAACTGACGCCGTTCAGCCTGCACACCGCGCAGACCTTCCTTGAGGGGATGGCGATGTTCAGCAAGACCTCGTCAACCGGCTACGTGAAGTGGAACCCGACGATGACCAGGATGGAGGAATGGGGCGAAATGAGCCGCCCCCACATCTCCAGCATGGGCGCCCCGTCATTGGCGTCGGAGCTGAAGAAATACAGTCGGGTCGAGCTGGATCTGTTCAACGGGCACTGGGTGGACAAGATCGAGCTGCCACAGGCCGGCTCGCTCGAAAAAGGCAAGAGCGTGCGCATCATCCACCAGGCCAGCTTCGACACCACGCTGCACATCAACGGCACCACCCGTGTGCTGAAATGGGGCGACGTGTTGAACTACGAGGTGAATGGCACCACCTGGGTCGAGGTCGAGGACTTCTCCACCAACGTCGCCGCCAAGCCAGAGCAGGTCGGCGTGCCGGTCACCACGCTGGTGGGTTACTACGACCCGACGGGGAAGGATTACGGCATCATCTATCCGGCCCTGCATTGCGCCCATGGGGTTACCTACAAGCCGTCCAGCAAAGCGGAAGTGGACACTGCGGGATGCTATGCGGTGGTCAATGACGGCGGTAACCAGGAAATGAGATTCATCCTGCGCAGGAGTCGGGTGAACGCGTCCGAGCTCAACCGTTTCCATCTCAACGTCCCGCAGTCGCTGGGGGCGAAATACGTTCGTATCATTGCCGGGGGCACGGTCAACGCCGAGCTCGGGATCGACCCGCCGAAAGGCACGGCGCGGGTAACCATCACCGGTGGGCCCTGAGCCGCCAGAGGCCCGGGCCGCCGCACACGGCCCGGGCCCTCAGCGCTTCTTGCCAAAGATCGACTTCGGCGCCCGCCCGAAATACCGGGTAAAGGCCACGGTGAAGTTGTTCGGGTACTTGTATCCCACCTGCCACGCCGCCTGGGCGACCTGCTGGCCGGACTCGAGCAGGGTCATGGCCTTGCGCATCCGCAGGTCGAGCAGCATCCGCGCCGGGGTCGTGTCGAACAGATAACGGAAGCCTTCCTTGAGCTTGTGCTCATTCATACCAACGCTGGTGGCCAGGTATTCCACGGTCAACGGCGTATGCAACTGCTCGCAGAGAATGTTGCGCGCCCGCTCGATCCGTTCGATCTCGCTGGTGCTCAAGGGCGACGCACTGCCGTCCTGGGGCGCCAGCAGGTTGAACTGCTCGGACAGCAGACTGAGGGTATGGATATGCAGGTCCAGGCGATTCGACGGATTCAGCACCCCCGGCTGCAGATAGCGCACCAGCGCCGCGGCATGGGCCTGCGCCGCCTTTGAGCTGGCGCGAAAATCGATGCGCTGCAAACGCCCGCTGCCCAGCACCTGGGCCGCGCGTTCTTCGCCGACGTACTTGCACAGGGTCGGCTGGTCGATCACCACCCTGAGTTGCGAAGCCGTTTCATTGGCCTGGTAACGCCGCTCGCCCGGCGTGGCGCGAAACGCAGTGATGGTGGTCTGCCCGGCCTCGAAGGCGAGGTTGCTGCCGTCCTTGCCGAGGAAGCCCGATTTGCCCTGCAAACCGATGGTCACCACCATCACATGGCCGTCATGGGGCCCGCAGGTTTCCTCGATCAGCGTGCGCGTCGGGTGGTAGTGCAAACGCCCCAGCGATAGCCCCTGCTCCAGCTGCAACAGCTCGGAATAACAGTTGCCGACATCCTCGGCCAGTTGCATGCGCAGACGCCCGTCAGCCTGCACCGACCGCTGTCGGGGGTGATCGAGGCCAAGACGGCAGCTCCCTTTCATTGTGCTCATGACGACATCCCTGCGTGTGCGCGCCGTGCTTCGCATAGGAACGGCTCCGGCTCGCATACTTAACATAAATGATTCTCATTTAATATATATCACTCTTTTCAGTGATTCGGCCACGGCTTGTTTCGTTAAGAACAAGGCGGCCAAGTACAGGGAGTTACCGTGCCTCAACGTGAAAACCTCAAGGAGCTGACCAGCACCCACCCCCTGCAAGCCTGCTGGGACCTGCAACTGGCCGGACTTGGCGCCGATGCCTTGCAGGTCGCCCTCGAATGCGCGCTGTTCGATCATCTCGCGGTGCCAGTGAGTGCGCCTGACCTCGCCCGCGCCCTACAACTGGATGCCGCCAGCACCGGCTACCTGCTGGAACTGCTGTGGAGCCTCGGCCTGCTCGACCGCGATCAGCAGCAACCGCCGCACTACCGCAACCTGCCCCTGGCCGACCTTTATCTGCGCGCCGAAGCCAGCGCCTATTGCGGCGATGCCCTGCTGTTCCGCCACAAGGTGATGCGCCAGACCGGTACCCAGCTCGGCGACTACCTGCGCAACGGCGTGCCGCGCCCGCCCATGGCCACCGCCTCGATCGCCGCCGCCTGGGCCAACGCCGCACGCCTGCAGATCGCCCAGGAGCAACGCGCCGTGACCCGTGAAGTCGCCTGCGCCCTGATCGATCGCCTGCCCGAGGCGCCGCACCTGCAACGCATCCTCGATCTCGGCGGCGGCCCCGGCCTGGTCGCCATCGCCCTGGCCGAGCACCTGCCTGCGGTGGAAGGCACCGTCTTCGAATACCCCCTGGCCGCCGACGTGGCCCGCGAGAACATCGCCGCCGCCGGGCTGGGCAAACGCCTGCAAGCCATCGGTGGCGACCTCAACGACGACGATATCGGCAGCGACTACGACCTGATCTGGTGTTCCTCGGTCCTGCATTTCGTCCACGACCTGCCCGCCACCCTGCATCGCCTCTACGCCGCTCTGCGTCCCGGCGGCGTGCTGCTGGTGTGCCAGGCCGAAGTGCCGGACGAGCGCCCGGCCGCCGCCCAGGTCCTGCCTTATTACCTGCACATGCGCCTGCAAGGTCGCCACGTCCTGGCCCAGGGCGAACTCGCCGCCAGGCTCGAAGACCTCGGCTTCCGCGCCGTGGAGCAGATCAACGGACTGCGCTTCCCGGTGACCCCGGTCAACGCCGTCATCGCCCGCAAACCCAAGGGATAACTCGATGGACCGCACGCGGATCGCCGGCCTGCAAATGCTGTTCGGCTGGCTCAACCTGGTGCTGGCGGTGCCCAGCATCTACCTGATGTTCGGCATGCCGCTGGTGATGCGCCAGTACGGCTGGAGCGGCACCGAGATCGGCCTGTTCCAGCTCGCCGGGTTGCCGGCGGTGTTCAAGTTCCTGCTCGCCGTGCCGGTTCAGCGGGTACGCCTGGGCCGCGGGCATCTGGTGCACTGGATGCTCCTGCTGAGCGCCGCGCTGCTGGTCCTGTACTGGCTGATCGGCCGGCAGAACCTGATCGAACAGCGTCTGCCGCTGTTCGCCATGACCTTCGCCATCAGCATCATCGCCACCTGGATGGACATCCCGCTCAACGCCCTCGCCGTGCAGTGGCTGCCGCGCAGCCAGCAACTGCGCGCCGGCAGCATTCGCTCGGCGGCGCTGTTCCTCGGCGCCATCGTCGGTGGCGGTGCCATGCTGCTGATCCAGGCACGCCTGGGCTGGCAGGCGCCGTTCCTGATCATGGGCGCCGGCCTGCTGCTCGGCGTGCTGCCGCTGCTGGCCCTGCGTCGCAAGGCGTTGCCGGTCGAGAGCGAGCAGGCTGCGCCGAGCGGCTTCGTCGCCGACTGGATGAGCTTCTTCAACCAGCCAGCCGCCCGCCAGTGGACCTGGCTGCTGCTCACCGCCTTCCCCTTCATTGGCGCCGCCTGGCTGTACCTCAAGCCGCTGCTGCTCGACCAGGGCATGCCGATGCAGGAAGTGGCGTGGATCGTCGGCATCGCCGGTGGCGTCACCGGGGTGATCTTCAGCCTGATTGGCGGGCGCCTGATCGGCGTACTCGGCACTGCCCGGGCGATCCTCGTCTACCTGCTCGCCGCGCTGCTGGCGCTGCTCCTGCTGACCGTCAGCGTCTGGCTGGACCTCGGCACCCGCTGGTTGATCGCCAGCGCCCTGTGCCTGGCCGCGAGCATGGGTGCGGTGTCGGCGCTGATGTTCGGCCTGACCCTGTTCTTCAGCCGCCGCCAGCGCACCGCCAGCGACTACGGCCTGCAATCCAGCCTCTTCGTCATCACCCGCCTGGCCGCCCCGGTGGCCGCCGGGCTGCTGCTCGACCGCCTCGGCCAGGCCGGCATGCTCGCCTGCCTCAGCGCCGGCCTGCTGCTGGCTTTGCTCCTGGCCTGGCGGGTGCGCCACAGCATCGCCGGCAGTGCCGAGGCCCTGCTGACCCACGAACGTCACGCCGCTGCCGGGGTGACCTCCATCGCTACCGAGGGCAAAGCATGAAGCCACGTACCGTCGGCATCTGCCTGGTCAGCCGCGACAGCGCGCTGCAGGAGGATGTGCAAGCAGTGCTCGACCGGCTCAATCACTGGTTGGGCCATGAAACCGCGATCGCCAGCCAGCACTGGCCGGACAGCGACTCGCGCTGCCTGTACCGGCAGGTCGCCGGACAGGCCGAAGCCTATGTCCGCGAGCATGCCGGCAATCACGGCCTGTACCTGGACCTGCGCTGTTTCGATGATGCCGCCGAAGCACGCGAGGCCTTGGCCACGGCCGACAGCGAAAGCGACTACGTGCTGTTCGACACCCGCCACCTGGCCGAGCAGCCCGACAGCGACCCGCTGGTGGAACTGCTGGCCGCACAACCCGAAGCCAAGCGCTCACCCAGCTCGGCCCTGCTGCTTTGCGACCAGGAACACCTGCAACACTGGCTGGGCCGCCTCGGCGGCAACCGCCTGGTGCGGGTGCCCCACAAGCGCCAGCCGCTGCGCCGCGCCGACCTGCTGCGGCTGTTCATCGATCATCTGGAACACGCCTACTTCAACCGACTGCTGGCCCGCACCACCCTGCAATCCAGCGAGCCGGTGGCCCTGGCCCGGGACATCGAGCAGCGCATGAACGCGCGCTGGGGCGAGCAGTGGGACTGTCACTTCTTCACAGGTTCCATGGTCGCCGGCTTCCTCGACTCCATGGGCGCCCTGCTGCGCGACAGCGGCCGCGGCTTCCACACCGCCAGCAACGAACACGCCCTGGCGGTCAGCGCCCTGGCCGGCTGGCAGCTGTATCGCCGGGCCTATGTGATCGTGATGACCTCGGGGATGCTCGACGAACTGCGCGGCACCCTGGCCAACCTCAAGCGCGCCGGCGCGCCGGGCCTGGTGATCTGCGCCGACTCGCCGGAGTCGGTGTGGTTCGCCTTCCAGGGCAGCCTCGACTGCGACAACGACGGCCACCAGGTGATCGCCGCCCGCGGGCTCTGGCAGCACTTCATCCGCCGCCCGGAGGAGTCCCGCGCCAGCGTCGAATCGGCCTTCGCCGCGCTGGACGCAAGCCCGGCGCCGACCTTCCTGTTCGCCACCCAGGCGGTCCTCGAATCCCGGGTGCAAAGTGACGCTCCGGGCACCGTGGAACCGGCGGCCACCCCCGAGAGCGACCTCGACGACAGCCAGCGCGCCGCCCTCGACACCGTGGTCCAGGTGCTCAACAGCGAGCCGTCGCGGATCCTCTGGCAATGCGGCCGCCTCAGCGAGGAAGAACGCCTGCGCGTGCTGGCCCTGGCCCGGCGCACCGGCATCGCCCTGGCCGACAGCATCATCGCCCCGGGCAGCGTCTGCGCCTACCAGGACCAGGAGCCGGTGCTCAACTACCTCGGCCCGCTGTCCATGTACGGTTTCAGCCGGCGCATCCACGCCTTCCTCGAGCAGCCGGACGCCGATGAAGGCAAGCCCTGGCTGTTCTTCCTCAAGAGCAAGATCGACCAGTCGGCCACGCCCTATTCCGAGGGCCGTCTCAAGCGCCTGTTCCACATCGTCCAGGTCAACCGCCAGCGCGCGCATATCTCGCCGTTCACCGAAGTGGCGGTGGAGCTGCCGCTGGGCCGGGTGCTGGATTACCTGGAGCCGCGCCTGAACGTGCCGGCGACCCTGCTGCAAGCCCGCCGCGAACGCCTGCAACGCCTGCAGCGCACCCGCGAGGCGCTGCCCAGCGACCAGATCGAAACCCTGCCGATGACCCCGAACTTCTTCTTCCATCGCCTTGGCCAGTTGCTCGGCGAGCTGATCGAGGGCGACGGTTATCGCTACACCGGGGTCTACGACGTGGGCCGTTGCAGCATCTCGGCGATGCGCAACCTGCCGCGCACCGATGCCGGTTTCTCCGGCTGGTATGGCCGGGCACTGATGGGGGACGCGCTGATGTCGCTGCCCTACATCGCCCTGAACAACTGCCGCCATGTGCTGGCCTTTATCGGTGACGGCGCGCGGGCGCTGGTCCCGGATATCGAGCAGCGCCTGGCCATGAGCCTGGCCAGCGCCAGCGATGCCGCCGAGCGCAACGTCACCGTGCTGTACCTCTCCAACGGCGTGCTGTCGATGATCCAGACCTACCTGGACAAGCGCTACGCCTGCCACGGTGCGGCCCAGGTCAACGTGCCGCTGAACGACCGGCCACAGCATGCAGAACAGCGCTTCGGCCCGATCAGCATCTGCCGCGCGCGCCTGCTCGCCTTCTGCCCCGACACCCTGCGCCAGGCCCTCACCGCCCCTGGCCGCCTCAACTTCTTCGACGTCTGGCTGGGCCACAACTCGGAGGGCGACGGCTTGAGCCTGGTCTCCGAAACGGCCTGGAGCCGCCTCAACGCAGAGAACCACTGATGAAATTCGGATTCATTGCCCACCCCACCTCCACCGGCCTGCTGCACCAGGTCAAGCTGATCGACCTGCTCGACCGCACCCTGGAAGAACAGGCCTGGGGCTACGACAGCGAGCGCTGGCGCCAGCGCAACCTGGTGCCCTTCGTCGATTTCGGGCGCATCGTCAGCGCCAGCGGCGCCGAGTGCTCGGGCATCCTGCAGTTCATGCCGCTGACCGCCGAACAGATGCTGCGCCAGCCACGGGCCATCGCCGAGCGCGTGCTGCAGGGCGTCAATGCGCTCAAGGCCGAAGGTGCCGAACTGGTCGGCCTCGGTGGCTTCACCGCCATCGTCGGCAACCGCGGGCTGGCGACCATGGAGCAGGCCGACGTCGCCGTGACCACCGGCAACTCCCTGACCGCCTACGCCGCCTACGTCAACCTGCTGGACAGCCTCAGCCTGCTTGGCGTGGCCCCGGAAAACGCCGAAGTCGCCGTGCTCGGCTACCCCGGCTCGATCGCCCTGGCCGTCGCCCGCCTGCTCGCCGAGCAGGGCTGCCGGCTGCGCCTGGTGCATCGCGGCAACCAGCGCCAGGCCGAGGCGCAACTGGAATACCTGCCGGCGCAGTACCACCGCCAGGTCAGCCTGCACGACAACATCGAGGACTGTTACGCCAGCGTGCGTTTCTACGTCGCCGCCACCTCCAGCGGCGGCCTGATCGACCCGCGTCGCCTGCTGCCCGGCAGTGTGGTGATCGACGCCGCGCTGCCCAAGGACGTGATGGACGTACCGCATACCCGCCGCGACATCCTGCTGGTGGACGGCGGCCTGGTCTCGGCCAGCCCGGCGGTGCACCTGGGCATGCGCACCATGGGCCTGGAGCCCAAGCGCAGCATGAACGGCTGCCTCGCCGAAACCATGATCCTGGCCCTGGAAGGCCGCGCCGAGCCTTTCTCCATCGGCCGCGAACTGCCGGCGGACAAGGTCCTGGAAATCGGCGCCATCGCCGCCCGCCACGGCTTCACCCCGTCGCCCATGGCCAGCGCCGGTGAAGCCCTGGGCAGCGACGACTTCGGCCGCCTGCACCGGCACCACCACGGCCAGCGCCCGGTGCAGGCCAGCGATGCGAAAAAGGCCCCGCAGGACCTGCGCCGCGAAGTGCTCAACAGCTTCGGCGAGCACATCAACCCGGTGCTGCGCGAGTTCTACCAGTTCAACCATATCGAGCGGGTCTTCAGCCATGGCGAAGGCTGCTGGCTGACCGACCTCGACGGGCGCCGCTACCTGGACTTCGTCGCCGGCTACGGCTGCCTTAACACCGGGCACAACCACCCGGCGATCAGCCAGGCCCTGCAACGCTATCTGCAGGAGCAGTTCCCGACCTTCATCCAGTACCTCTCCGCACCGCTGCACGCCAGCCTGCTGGCCAAGCGCCTGGCGGACCTGGCGCCGGGGGGATTGTCGCGGGTGTTCTTCAGCAACTCCGGGACCGAGGCAGTGGAGGCGGCGCTCAAGCTGGCCCTGGCCGCCAGCGACAAGACCACCGTGCTGTATTGCGACAACGGCTATCACGGCAAGACCCTCGGCGCCCTCTCGGTGACCGGCCGGGCCAAGCACCGCAAGCCGTTCGAACCGCTGCTGCCGCGTTGCGACAGCCTGCCCTTCGGCGATCTCGACGCCTTGCGCCAGCGCCTGGAAAAGGACGATGTGGCGGCGTTGATCATCGAGCCGATCCAGGGCGAAGGCGGGGTGATCCTGCCGCCTCCGGGTTACCTCGCGGGCGTGCGGGCGTTGTGCGACGAGTTCGACTGCCTGTGGATCCTCGACGAGATCCAGACCGGCCTGGGCCGTACCGGCAAGCTGTTCGCCTGCGAATGGGACGACACCGCGCCGGACATCATGGTCCTGTCCAAATCGCTCTCCGGCGGGCTGGTGCCGATTGGCGCGACCCTGTCCAAGGAAGCCGTGTGGCACCGCGCCTATGGCGATATCGACAGCTTCGCCCTGCACACCTCGACCTTCGGCGGCGGCAACTTCGCTGCTGCGGCGGCTTTGGCGGCGCTGGACGTGCTGGAGCAGGACGGCTTGATGGACAACGCGGCGCGGGTCGGTGCGCATTTGCAGGAAGGCTTGCAGGCGATTGCCGGGCGCTACCCATTCATCAAGGCGGTGCGCGGGCGCGGGCTGATGCTGGCGATCGAGTTCAGCAACAGCATGGCCGGGGGTATCGAGGCGCTGGTGCGGGAGATGGCCGGGCGCATTCCGGGGCAGGCGGCAGCGACCTGGCGGATGTTGTCGGGCAAGGCGCGGCGGCATCTTGAGGCGGCCATGGAAGAGCTGGAGCAGAGCCTGGAGGACATGTTCGTGCTGCGGTTGATGACCAAGCTGTCGGAGGAGCACGGGATCCTGACGTTCGTGACGGCCAACAATAATCGGGTGATGCGGATTCAGCCGCCGTTGGTGCTGGGGATCGAGGAGGCGGATCGGTTCCTCGGGGCGTTTGCGGCGGTCTGTGAGGATCTGGCGACCTTCGAGTCCTGATTGACAGTTCCGGCCTCATCGCTGGCAAGCCAGCGATGAGGCCGGTACAGCCACAACAGATCTCATACCTTTTCCACGCTTTCCCATACGAATCCCCTCCCCCACCCCATTGAATCCTCGCCTGTCACATTTGAAAATAATTCCAGTTCGTATCTACTGAATGGAAGAAAGCGATATGACCTTACCGCCGCTGGTAGAACCCGGTGCCGAGCTGAGTCGCGAGGAAGTGAACCGCTACAGCCGCCACCTGCTGATCCCCAATATGGGCGTGACCGGACAACGCCGCCTGAAGAACGCCAGGGTGCTGGTGATCGGCGCCGGCGGCCTCGGTTCGCCGACCCTGCTCTACCTCGCCGCCGCCGGTGTCGGCACCCTCGGGGTGATCGACTTCGACCGGGTCGACGAGTCCAACCTGCAACGCCAGGTGATCCACACCGTCGACAGCATCGGCGAGCTGAAAGTGGAAAGCGCCCGCCAGGCCATCGCCCGCCTCAACCCGTTGGTGAAAGTGATCGCCCACAGCGACCGCCTGGAACCGGACATGGCCGTCGAGCTGTTCTCGCGCTATGACCTGATCCTCGACGGCACCGACAATTTCGCCACCCGCTACCTGGTCAACGACGCCTGCATCCTGGCGAACAAGCCCTACGTCTGGGGCTCGATCTTCCGCTTCGAAGGCCAGGCCTCGGTGTTCTGGGAAAGCGCCCCGGACGGACGCGGCCTCAACTACCGCGACCTCTACCCCGAGCCGCCACCGCCGGAACTGGCGCCGTCCTGCGCCGAAGGCGGCGTGCTCGGCGTGCTCTGCGCCGCCATCGCGTCGATCATGGCCACCGAGGCGATCAAGCTGCTGGTCGGTATCGGCGACCCACTGCTGGGCCGCCTGATGGTCTACGACGCCCTGGACATGAGCTACCGCGAACTGCCGATCCGCCGCCTGCCGCAACGCGCGACGGTCACCGCGCTGTCCGACTACCAGAGCTTCTGCGGCCTGAACCGTCCTTCGCCGGCCAACGACAACAGCGTGCCGCTGATCAGCGCGCTGCAACTGAAGTCGCTCAAGGATGGCGGCAAGGCCCCGGTGATCATCGACGTCCGCGAGCAGACCGAATGGGACATCGTGCGCATCGAAGGCGCGCTGCTGATGCCCAAGTCCGCCGAGGTCGCGCAGCAGATCCTCGAGCGCTTTGGCCACGACACAGAGCTGGTCATTACCTGCAAGTCGGGCATGCGCTCCCAGGCGGTGTCCAGCGACCTGCGCAAGCTCGGCCTGGACAAGGTGCGCAACCTCGAAGGCGGTGTGCTGGCCTGGGTTCGCGACGTCGAGCCGGCCCTGCCGACCTACTGAGGACACGGCCATGGCCCTGCGCATCACCCGCGCGGCGCTGGAGCAGATCCAGCGCCAGGCGGCCCGGGAGCATCCCCTCGAAGCCTGCGGCGTGATCGCCGCACCCTGCGCGGAAACGCTCGCCAGCCGGGTGATCCCGATGCGCAACCAGGCCGCCTCGGAAATCTGGTTCAGCTTCGATCCCCGCGAGCAACTGAAGGTGTGGAACGAACTGGACGAACGCGACGAGGAGTGCCGCGTGCTCTACCACTCGCACACCGCGAGCGAGGCCTGGCCCAGTCGCGAAGACATCGCCCACGCCCAGGATCCGGACGTGCATTACCTGATCCTCTCGACCTGGCCCGAGGCCAGGCACCGGGCCCGCAGCTTCCGCATCGTCGAAGGCCGCGTGTTCGAAGAACAGCTGTCCATCCAGGAATGAGACATCAACCAAAGGAGATTCACATGTCGGTTTCAGTCATGGTTCCAACCCTGCTGCGTCCACTCACCGAGGGGCAGAAGAAGGTCGAGGCCCAGGGCGAGACGGTGCGCCACATCATCGACCACCTCGACAGCCGCTACCCGGGCATCAAGGCGCGGCTGGTGCACCAGGACGAGGTGCACCGCTTCGTCAATATCTACGTCAATGACGATGACATCCGCTTCGCCGCCGGCCTCGCCACCAGCGTTGCACCGGGCGCCAAGCTGACCGTCCTGCCGGCCGTCGCTGGCGGCTGAGTCCCGTTCACCGTGTCGCAGGCAGGCCTGCGACACCGCTTCACCGGCTTTCCGACTCACCGTTCCACCCAAGGTGCTTCCCCATGTCCCGACTCCTGGATGCCGCCGGCCTGAGCTGGCGCAGCGGCCCCTGCCTGCCCGCCTGGCAGAGCCTGAGCGCCGCCCTGCAACGCCAGGGCGAGTGCCTCGGCCTGCGCCACGCCGATGGCGCGCCCGACGGTCCGACGCTGCAACTGATGCACCCCGATTTGCAACCGCTCCAGACCCGCTTCACCGGCTTGCCGGCGCTGCCCCTGGAGCTGTCCACCGAATTCACGCTCCAGGCCGCCTGCGGTCTCATGTCGGTGCACGGCCGCGCCAGTGGCAGGCTCCAGGCCCTGGGCGTGAATTATCTCGCCACCCTCAACGCCGCCCTGGCCTGGCAAGGCAGCTTTGCCGCTGCCGTCGGCCAGTTGCGCGGCGGGCGTTTCCATGAGGTGACCCTGCAACCCGCCGCCAGCGCGCTGCTGAGCATCGGCCAGTACCTCGCCGGGGCCACTGCGCCGGAAGACGCCGAGCAGTTGCTACCGGGCACCGACGATGCCCTGGCCCGGCCGCCGTTCCTGTCTGCCGATGGCGTGCTGTTCGAACTGGAAACCCTCGACAGTCACCCGTGGCGGCAATTCTGGAATGCCCTCGGGGTCAGCGACGCGATTGCCGGCAAGGCCTGGCAACGCTTCCTCCTGCGCTATGCCCGCGCTGTCGCGCCGATGCCGGCCGAGTGCCTGGACGCCCTGGCCGGCCTGCCGCTGGCGCGTATCCAGGCGGTTGCCGCCGAGTGTGGCGTGGCCCTGGTGCCGGTGCGTGATCCGGCGCAGCGCCACGCCGACAGCGACTACCCGGCCAGTGCCGCCAGCCCGTGGCAGATCCAGCGCGGCAGCGCCGCCCACGCGCCGCGCCGTACAGCGCCCGTGCGCCTGCCCCTGGAAGGCATCCGCGTGCTCGAATCCTGCCGGCGGATCCAAGGCCCGCTGGCCGGGCACCTGCTGTCGTTGCTCGGCGCCGAAGTCATCCGCCTCGAGCCGCCGGGCGGTGATCCGCTGCGCACTATGCCGCCGTGCGCCGATGGCTGCTCGGTGCGCTTCGATGCGCTGAATCATCTGAAGGACGTGCGCGAGGTGGATATCAAGTCCGTCGCCGGCCGTGCCGAGATCCATGCCCTGTGCCGCGACGCCGATGTGTTCCTGCACAACTGGGCACCGGGCAAGGCCGCCGAGCTGCAACTGGATGCGGCCGACCTGCATGCCACCCAGCCGGCACTGATCCACGCCTATGCCGGCGGTTGGGGCGATGCCCGGGTCGATGCACCGGGAACCGATTTCACCGTGCAGGCCTGGTCCGGTGTCGCCTCGCGCATCGCTGCTGCGTCCGGCACCCGCGGCGGCACCCTGTTCACTGCCCTCGACGTACTCGGCGGCGTGGTCAGCACCCAGGGCATCTGCGCCGCGCTGCTCGACCGCGAGCTGCACGGTCACGGCGCGGCGCTGCACAGCTCGCTGCTGAGCGCCGCCGACCTGCTGCTCGATCGCCGCTGCGACGAGCCTTCGCCGTCCCTGCTGCAAGGCCTGTTCAACACTGCCGACGGCGTGCTCGCCCTCGACTGCCAGACCCGCCAGCAGCACCAGGCGCTGACTCGCCTGCTGGGTGGCGATGCCCACCCCGGAAGCCTTGCCGGGCAAACCAGCGAGCGCTGGCTCGACGCCTGCCTCGCCGCTGGCATTCCCGCCAGCACCGCCCATGAAGACCTCGCCCTGCTCGCCGCCGATCCGCGCCTGGCCCCGAGCCTGTCCCAACGCGCCTACCGCGCTGTTCAATCTCCGTGGAGTTTCCTATGAATACTGCCGGCATCATTGATCTCGTCCCCCTGCACACCCGTCGTCGCTGGAGCGAAGACGGCAGCTATCCCAACCAGGACGTCTTCGGCCTGTTCCGCCAGCGCGCCGCCGAGGCGCCGGACAAGGCCGCGGTGCTGTCGCCGGAAGGCAACGTCAGCTATGCCGAACTGCTCGACGCCGCCCTGCGCATGGCCGCCAGCCTGCGCCAGGCCGGGATCGTCGCCGGCGACGTGGTGGCCTATCAGTTGAGCAACACCTGGCGCTGCTGCGCCATCGACCTGGCGGTGGCGGCCCTCGGCGCTATCGTCGCGCCCTTCCCGCCGGGTCGCGGCAAGCTGGATATCCAGTCGCTGGTGCGGCGCTGCGATGCCCGGGCGGTGATCGTGCCGCAGGAGTACGCCGGCATCGACCTGTGCGAAGTGATCGAGTCGCTGCGCCCGACCCTGCTGTCGCTGCGCATCCTGATCGTCGACGGCGAGCCTCGCGCCGGCTGGTCGACCCTCGATGGCCTGCTCGACGCCGCGCCCATCGATCTCGCCAGCCTGCCCAAAGTCTGCCCGGATTCGCCAGTACGCCTGCTGGTATCCTCCGGCACCGAGTCCGAGCCCAAGCTGGTGGCCTACTCGCACAACGCCCTGGTCGGCGGTCGCGGTCGCTTCCTGCAACGCATCAGCAGCGACGGCGCCGAATTCCGTGGCCTGTACCTGGTGCCGCTGGGCTCGTCGTTCGGCTCCACCGCCACCTTCGGCGTGCTGTGCTGGCTCGGCGGTTCGCTGGTGGTGCTGCCGCGCTTCGATGTGGGTGAGGCGATCAAGGCCATCGAGGCGCTGCGCCCGAGCTTCATCCTCGGCGTGCCGACCATGCTCCAGCGCATCGCCGCCGAGCCGGCCCTGGCCGAGATCGACAAGTCCAGCCTGCGCGGCCTGATCTGCGGTGGTTCGCTGATCGACGAAGCCACGGTGCTGCGCTGCACCGAGCACTTCGGTTGCGGCTTTATCAGCCTGTACGGTTCGGCTGATGGGGTGAACTGCCACAACACCCTCGACGACCCGCTCGACGTGGTGCTCAACAGCGTCGGCAAACCGAACCCGGCAGTGTGCGAGATCCGCATCGTCGACGATCTCGGCCGCGAGTTGCCTCACGGTGATGTCGGCGAGATCACCGCTCGCGGGCCGCTGAGCCCGATGCAGTACGTCAACGCACCGGAGCTGGACGAGCGCTATCGCGACGGCGAAGGCTGGGTGAAGACCGGCGACCTCGGTTTCATCGATCCGCAAGGCTACCTGGTCCTGGCCGGGCGCAAGAAGGACATCATCATTCGCGGCGGCGCCAACATCAGCCCGGTGCAGATCGAAGGCCTGGTGATGGGCCACCCGGACGTGGTCACCGTGGCCTGCGTACCGGTGCCGGATGCCGACCTCGGCCAGCGCGTGTGCCTGTGCGTAACCCTGCGCGAAGGCGCGGCGAAGTTCGCCCTGGCGGATATCACCGCGTTCCTGCGCGAGCAGGGCCTGGAGGTGAACAAGCTGCCGGAGTACCTGCGCTACTACCGTCACCTGCCGCTGACCCCGGCGGGCAAGATCGACAAGCGCGCCCTCGCCGCCGATGCCGCCGGCCTCGGTGAAGCCGTGCGCCAGGTGGGCTGAGCCATGAGCAACCCATCCCCTGAAGCAATCGACCTGGCGCGGCGGGTCCGCGCCTTCGTCGAGCAACATATCCTGCCCCGCGAGCTGGAGCTGGGTGCCTACGACCAGGCGGCCGCCGTGCTGGCCGCCGAGTTGCAGGTCAAGGCCCAGGCCATCGGGCTGTTCGGCAGTTTCTATCCGGGCAGCCCGATCACCCGCCTGAGCGACTACCTGGCAGTGGCCGCCGAGGAAGGCCGTAGCGAATTCGCCCCGGCGATCCTCGGCTGCGATGCCACCCTCGACACCTGGATGCTCGATCGCCATGCCAGCCCGGAGCAGCGCGAGACGTTCCTGCTACCGCTGCTGCGCGGCGAGTCGGTGCCTTGCTATGCCATGTCCGAGCCGGACAGCATCGGCTCGATCCCGGCAACCATGCAGTGCCGGGCCGACTGGCACGGCGATCACTGGCGGCTGAACGGCCGCAAGTGGTTTATCTGCCGCGCCGCCCGGGCCGACTTCGCCACGGTGATCACTCGCACCGGCGACGGCGCGGTCGGTGCAGCGCTGTCGATGCTGCTGGTGCCCAGCGACAGCCCCGGCTTCCGCTTCGTCCGGCCATTGGCCTTGCTGGGTCGCCAGCAGGGTCAGGGCGAACTGCATTTCGACAATGTGCGGGTCGAGGCGCGGCAGGTGCTCGGCGAGCCCGGACAGGGCATCGCCTTGATGCAGCGTCGCCTCGGCCTCGGCCGCCTGCTGCGCGCCGCGCACTGGCTGGGGCTGGCCCAGCGCTGCTTTGATGATCTCTGCGCGCGGGTGCATTCGCCGCGCGGCGAACTGGCGCGGCTGAGCGACAAGCAACTGGTGCGCGGGCGGATCTATCAGGTGTATCGCGATATCGCTTCCGCCCGTGGCCTGCTGCGGGACGCGGCGGAGAAGTTCGACGCGGGTCTGCCCAATGCCATCGAGGTCAACCTGGCCAAGCTGGCGGCGTCGGATGCGCTGTCCGCTGCGGTGGATTCGGCGATACAGATCATGGGCGCCGAGGGCCTGAGCGAGCTGTCGCCGCTGTCGGGCATCTACCGGCATGCGCGCACCACGCACATCCTCGACGGCACCGACGATGCGCTGATCAGCACCCTGGGCCGCGACCTGCTGGCCGCTACAGCACCCGGCAAGGTGAACCCATGAAAAAGCACGCCGCCCTGGCTGCCCTGCTGACCTGCGCCATGGGCCTGCCGATGATGATCTTCTACGCCCTCGGCGTGCTCGGCCCGCAACTGATCGCCGACCTCGGCATCGACCGCGAGCACCTCGGCTGGCTGACCACCAGCGCCTTCGGCCTGGCGGCGCTGCTGTCGCCCTGGGCCGGGGCGCTGGTGGCGCGGATCGGTTCGCGCAATGGGCTGCTGGCGTTGTTCCTGCTGGTGGCGCTGTCGTTCAGCCTGATGGCGGTGTTGCCCGGCTTCGTCGGCGTGGTGATCGCCCTGTCGTTCTGCGGGGTGGCCCAGGCCCTGGCCAATCCGGCGACCAACCAGGCGATCGCGCAGACGGCCGATGCGCCGAAGGCAGCGCTGGTCGGACTGAAGCAGGCCGGGGTGCAACTCTCTGCGCTGATTGCCGGGCTGGCGCTACCGGCCTTGAGTATGTGGCTGGGCTGGCGCCTGGCGTTGGCCTGCTGGGTGCCGGTGGCGTTGTTGCTGGCCTTGTGGGTACCACTGCGAATCGCCGCGCCAGCTGCGGGCGCCCGTCCGCCGTTGCGTTTGGCCTCGGCCAATGGCTGGCTGCTGCGGCTGATGGCGATCCAGGCCTGTGCCGGGTTGTGCTTGTCGTCGTTCATCACCTTCTTCGGCGTCTATGCCAGCAGCCTTGGCGTCAGCCCTTCCAGCATCGGCCTGATGGTCAGTTGCTTCGGCCTGATGGGCATCGCTTCGCGCCTGTTGCTGACGCCGTTGGGGGCACGCCTGAAGGATGAAACCGTACTGCTCGGCGGGCTGTTCCTGTTTGCCCTGGGCACCCTGCTGGTGATGCAGCAGGCGTCGGGCAACAACCATCTGCCGCTGTGGCTGGGAGTGATCGGCATGGGCCTGAGCCTGGTGGCGAGCAATGCCGTGGCCATGAGCATGCTGCTGCGTGATGCGCGCTTCGGTGGCGTCGCCAGCAGTGCGGGGATGTTGTCGCTGGGCTTCTTCGGCGGTATCGCCGTGGGCCCGCCGCTGTTCGGCATGTTGTTGCGCCAGCCGGGTGGGTTCGCCGCGGCGTGGACGCTGCTGCTGTTCGCCCTGTGTGTCGGCGCCATCCTGTGCCGCAACCTGTACCGCGCCCGTCGCACCGAGGAGAGCCGCCCCCATGCCGGCACAGCGTAAACGTCAGGCGGTGGTCAACGCCCTGTTCAAGCAACTCGACAGCATTTCCCGGCAGTGCGGCGAGCAGTTCCCGCTGTATCGTCTGCCCCGGGAGCGCAAATGGAAACTCTCGCGGCGCGGCTCGTGGCTGGGTGGTTTCTGGGCCGGGCTGTGGTGGCGGCGGGCGGCGTACACCGAGCTCAGCGAGGACCTGGATCAGGCCGCGTTCTGGAGTCGCCAGTTGGTGGCGCAACTGGACGAACCGAGCCTGAACCGCAGTTTCGTGTTCTGGTACGGCGCCGCCTTTGGCGGGCGCCTGGCCCAGGATCAATCGGCACGGGAGCTGGCCTTGCGTGCCGCCGACACCCTGGCTCGGGATTATCGCCCGGATATCGGCGGCTGGCCGCTGGGCCCCGGCATGGGTGGTGGCGACAACGGGCATGCGACCCTGAATATCGATGCCCTGGCACCGACCCTGGCGCTGATGCATCTGCAGGCGGACCAGCGCGAGATGGGCCGCAGTCATCTGGAGCTATGCCTGCGCACCTTGCGTGGGGAAGGTGGTGCTTGGGCGAGCCATGCGCAGCTTGATGAGAACGGCCGCGTCAGTCGTGGCCCGGCCGGTGAATGGGCGCGTGGGCAGGCCTGGGCGATGCTCGGGCTGGCTGAAGCGGTGGGGTTGTATGGCGGCGCCTATGCGGCGCCGGCGCGGGAGGCGTGTGCCTATTGGTTGAAACGCTGGGGCAAGGGCACGGGGGATGCCGACCCTTGCGCCGTGGCCATCGCCTCCCTGGCGCTGCTGCGGCTGTGGCAGTGCCTGCCGGGGATGAATGAATGGCGGGAGCTGGCGTTCAAGCAGCTTGAGGGGTTGATGTCGTTTGAGGTGCAGCAAGGGTGCTTTGTCGGGCACTACTACCGGACCGGGGCGGATCAGGAGCAGATGGTGGAATCGGCCTGTGCGACGTTCTTTCTGGTGGAGGCATTGTTGACCCAGGATCAGGTGATGGCGGCGCAGGGTGGGATCGCAGGGTGGTAACACTCCCCGAGACACCACAAAACCCTGTGGGAGCTGGCTTGCCAGCGATGAGGCCGGCAGGGACAAAAGGGTTGTCAGATCCGGCCAAATCGCTGGCAAGCCAGCTCCCACAGGGTATTGGGCCAGCCCATGACACCTGGGCTTGTCCCCTGCAGATTCTCAGCCTGCCACTGAACCCAGTCCTGACCCGGACACTGTGGGAGCTGGCTTGCCAGCGATGAGGTCAGCAGGGGCAAAAGGGTTGTCAGATCCGGCCAAATCGCTGGCAAGCCAGCTCCCACAGGGTATTGGGTCAGCCCATGACACCTGGGCTTGTCCCCAGCAGAACCTCAGCCTGTCACTGAACCCAGGCCTGACCCGGACATTGTGGGAGCTGGCTTGCCAGCGATGAGGCCGGCAGGGACAAAAGGGTTGTCAGATCCGGCCAAATCGCTGGCAAGCCAGCTCCCACAGGGTATTGGGCCAGCCCATGACACCTGGGCTTGTCCCCTGCAGATTCTCAGCCTGCCACTGAACCCAGTCCTGACCCGGACACTGTGGGAGCTGGCTTGCCAGCGATGAGGTCAGCAGGGGCAAAAGGGTTGTCAGATCCGGCCAAATCGCTGGCAAGCCAGCTCCCACAGGGTATTGGGTCAGCCCATGACACCTGGGCTTGTCCCCAGCAGAACCTCAGCCTGTCACTGAACCCAGGCCTGACCCGGACATTGTGGGAGCTGGCTTGCCAGCGATGAGGCCAGCAGGGGCAAAAGGGTTGCCAGATCCGGCCAAATCGCTGGCAAGTCAGCTCCCACAGGTTATTGGGCCAGCCCATGAGACCTGGGCTTGTCCCCAGCAGAGTCTCAGCCTGTCACTGAGCCCAGGCATGACCTGGACCCTGTGGGAGCTGGCTTGCCAGCGATGAGGCCGGCAGGGGCAAAAGGATTGCCAGATCCGGCCAAATCGCTGGCAAGCCAGCTCCCACAAGGTGCGGCGGTGTCCTTTCGATCGAGCAGAAATCCGATAGTTAGCTTATGAAATTCCCGCCATGGGGCCACTTGAGAAACAATTTCGTTTACCATTGTTTCTAAATATGTAGCCGCAAGCGAGGATTGACCCGCATGACGATTCGCAGTAACCCGATTTTGCGCGGCCTGGCCGTTTCCCTTCTCGGCCTGGTGCTCGGCGCACCCGCCGCGCTGGCCGCCGATCCGGTGACCCTGACGCTCTACAACGGCCAGCACAAGGAAATCGGCGAGGCCATCGCCAAGGCCTACGAGGCCAAGACCGGTATCCATATCAATATCCGCAAGGGCAGCAGCAACCAGCTGGCCAGCCAGATCATCGAGGAAGGCGAGCGTTCCCCCGCCGACGTGATCTACACCGAGGAATCGCCACCGCTGAACAACCTCGGCGAACTGGGCCTGCTGGCAACCATCGACCAATCCACCCTGGACGTCCTGCCCAAGGAATTCGTCGCCGCCAACGGCAGCTGGATGGGTGTGACCGCCCGTACCCGCGTGGTCGCCTTCAACCCGAAGAAGATCGACGAGAAAGACCTGCCGCAATCGGTCATGGACTTCGCCGACCCCGAGTGGGACGGCAAGATCGGCTTCGTCCCCACCAGCGGTGCCTTCCAGGAACAGGCCGTGGCGATCCTCAAACTCCACGGCCGCGAAGCCGCCGAGGAATGGCTGACCGGCCTGAAGGCCTTCGGCAAGACCTACACCAACAACATGGTCGCCCTGAAGGCCGTGGAAAACGGTGAAGTCGCCGCCGTACTGGTGAACAACTACTACTGGTACGCCCTGAAGAAGGAACGCGGCCAGCTCGATTCCAAACTCTACTACCTGGCGGACGGCGATGTCGGCGGCCTGATGACCATCTCCAGCGCCGCTGCGGTGAAGGCCAGCAAGCATCCGAAGGAAGCCCAGGCCCTGCTTGCCTGGATGGCCAGCGAAGAAGGCCAGCGCGTGATCACCCAGACCACCGCCGAGTACCCGCTGCACAAGGGCATGGTCTCCGACCAGGGCCTGAAGCCATTCGAGGACCTGCGTCCGCCGAAGATCACCCCGGCCGACCTGGGTAATGCCGAGGAAGCGCTGGAACTCGAACGCGAAGTCGGCCTGCTCTGATGAGCGCCGCGCTTCCCGCTGGTTTGAACACCGGCTTCGTCCCGCGACGCAAGCGCCCGTCGGTGTGGGTGGTGCTGCCGGTCCTGCTGCTGGTGGGGCTGAGCCTGCTGCCGCTGCTGTACGTGGCGATGAAGACCTGGGAAGCCGGCTGGCACGAGGCCCTGCGCCTGATCTGGCGGCCCTTCGTCTGGGGCCTGATGCGCAACACCCTGCTGCTGATGGTCGGGGTCACGGTCGCCTGTGCGGTGGTCGGCCTGTCCCTGGCCTGGCTGCTGGAACGCAGCGACCTGCCGGGGCGGCGCCTGTGGGGCGTGATCCTCTGTCTGCCGTTCGCCGTGCCGTCCTTCGTCAGCGGCTTTACCTGGGTCTCCCTGAGTCCGAAGTTCGAAGGGCTGTGGGGGGCGATCCTGGTGATGAGCCTGTCCAAGTACCCGCTGGTGTTCCTGCCGGTGGCGGCGACCCTGCGCAACCTCGACAGCTCCCTGGAGGAGTCGGCGCGGACCATGGGCTGCAACCGCTGGGCGGTGTTCCGCCGGGTCACCCTGCCGCTGCTGTGGCCGTCGATCCTCGGCGGCAGCCTGCTGATCGCCCTGCATATGCTGGTGGAGTTCGGCGCCCTGTCGATCCTCAACCTGCAGACCTTCACCACGGCGATCTACCAGCAGTTCGAACTGGAATTCAGCAACGCCAATGCGGCGATGCTCTCCGCCGTGCTGCTGCTGATGTGCCTGCTGATGCTCTGGCTGGAACTGCGGGTGCGCGGCAAGGCACGGCATGTGCGCATCGGCCAGGGCGTGGCCCGGCGCGGTGCGCCGATCCGCCTGCGTGGCTGGATGCCGGTGGGCCAGGTGTATTGCCTGGGCCTGGCGATTCTCGGCAGCGGCATTCCCCTGGGGATGCTGGCGTACTGGTTGAGCGTGGGCTCGTCGGCGGCCTTCCCGGTGGCGGAAATCAGCCGGGCGCTGCTGTCGTCGCTGTCGATCTCGCTGGGCGGTGCCGGCGTGAGCCTGTTGCTGGCCTTGCCGGTGAGCTTCCTGGTGGTGCGCTACAAGGGCCGGCTGGCGATCTGGGCCGAGCGCCTGCCGTACCTGCTGCACGCCCTGCCGGGATTGGTGATCGCCCTGACCCTGGTGTATTTCGCCCTGCACTACGTGCCGGCGATGTACCAGACCACGGGGTTGTTGCTGCTGGCCTATGCGCTGCTGTTCCTGCCACTGGCGCAGGCGCCGGTGCGCACGGCGCTGACCAAGGCCGCGCCGCAGCTGGAAGAAGCGGCACGGACCCTCGGCGCGACGCCTTTCACAGCGTTCTGCCGGGTCACCCTGCCGATCATCTTCCCGGCCCTGGCCGCAGCCTTCGCCCTGGTGTTCCTCGACGCCATGAAGGAGCTGACCGCCACCCTGCTGCTCAGCCCCACCGGCATGACCACCCTGGCCACCGAGGTCTGGGCGCATACCGCCAACGTCGAGTTCGCCGCCGCAGCGCCGTATGCGGCGCTGCTGATCCTGGTGTCCGGGTTGCCGGTGTACCTGCTGACCACCCGGATGTACCTGAACCGCGCCTGATCAGGCGCGGAACTGGCCCAGGCTGGCCTTGAGCTGGGCTGCCAGGTCGTCGAGCACCTTGCTGCTGGCGGTGGTCTGCATGACCACCTCGGCAGCGCGCTCGGCCTGGGCATGGATATTCTCCACCCGTCCTCGTACTGCCTGCGCACCTTGGGCCTGTTGCTCGGCTGCGCGGGTGGCAAGGCCGATGGCGGCGTGCACCTGTTCCACCGAGACCTGAACCGACTGTTGCAGACGGGCGTTGTCACGCAGCACCAGCAAGCCTTCGCTGGCCTGACGCCCGGCCTGGCTGATCGCTGCCACCGCTTCCTTGGCACCCTGTTGCAGTGCGCCGATATGGGCCTGGATATCGCCAGTGGAGCTTTGCGTCTTGCTCGCCAGTGCCCGTACTTCGTCGGCCACCACGGCAAAGCCGCGCCCGGTCTCCCCGGCCCGCGCCGCCTCGATCGCCGCGTTCAGCGCCAGCAGGTTGGTCTGCTCGGCGATGCCGTGGATCACGGTCAGCACCACCTCGATCTGCTCGCTCTGTTCGGCCAGGCGCTCGATTACCTTGGAACCGGTATCCACCTGCCCCGCCAGCGCTTCGATCAGCTTGGCAACCTGGGCCGAGGTGCGGCTGTTCTCGTCGGTGGCCTGACGGATATCCACCACCTGTTGCAGGGCTTCCTGCATCGCGCGGCTTTCCGCCTGGGCTTCATCGGCCATGCTCGACAGGGCGCGCAGGCTCTCGGCGACTTCGTCACGCTGGGTTGCCGCCGCCGAATCGGCACCGGCATTGCGCTGGGCCATGCTGCTGATCTCGACACCGGTACGCTGGGCCACTTCACCGGCCTCGCGAACGATCGGCTGCAGCTTGTCGACGAAGCGGTTGACTGCCGCGGCCATGTCGCCGATCTCGTCGCGGCTGTCGATGGCCACGCGCTTGGTCAGGTCGCCTTCGCCGGCAGCCAGGTCGTTGAGCGCGGCGATCAGCAGGCGCAGCTTGTTGACCACGCGACGACCGAGGACCACGGCGACCACCAGCAGCACGCCACAGCCGACCAGGGCCAGACCGGCGCCAATCCTCCAGCGCAGGGTCGACGCAGCATCTTGAACGCTTTGCGAAGTATTGGCCTTCATCTGCAGGGCGCTGCCCTGGGCGGTTTGCAGGCGGGCTTGCAGGGTCTTGGTGCTGTCGGCAGCGGCGCTGGTCAGGCTGTCGCCCACCAACTGGTCGCCACTGGCGATCAGGGCCGCGAAACGCTTGTCCAGGGCCGTCAGCTCGGCGTCCACCGAAGCTGTGGAAACGCCCATCAGGACCTTGCCGATCTCGACGCCATTGGGGTTGATCGAAGCCTCGACGAAGTACACCGCAGGATCAGTGCGTGCGGCATCCAGCACCTTGTCGAGGGCGCGTTCGCCCTTGCCCTTGTCGAGCAGGGCCTGGTTGATCGGGTTCTGGCGGTTGAGGTAGCGGGTCAGGTGTTCGCCCTGGGCGTCGTCATAGACGACGAAGAGCACGTTGGGATTGCGCTGGGCACGGCGGGCGAACTCCGACAGGGTCGGTACGTCCACGTCCCAGATGGCCCGGGGCGCCACCGAGGCGAGCAGTTCGGCCATGTCGTTGGCCGAGTCGCGCAGGTTCTTCTCCAGGGTGGTGCGCAGTTGCGCCTGTTCCTCTTCCAGGCGTGACGACAAACCGGCGGTCAGGCGCTGGCGGGTGCTTTCGGAAAGGCTGCTCAGGCCCGAGCTGACTTCCTTGGCGGCCTGGTCCAGTTCCGTCGCCAGTTTCTGGCTGTCGGCGCCCAGACTCTTGCCCAGATCGGCTTCCAGTGCCGTGACCGTGCTGCGGGTCAGCACCACAGCAACCACCACCTGCACCAAAAGAGCGATACCAAGTGCCACAAAGACAGGCCGCAAAAGGCGGCTTCGTAACAATGAGATAACGGCAGACACAATAAATCCCTCTGCTTTTCGGAGCCATTACAGTGATGGCATCCCTGAAGGCAATTTCACAGCAAAGCTTGTGCCGTGAGGGAGGGGCAAAAACGCCAAAGGCCCCTAAAAAGGGGCCTTTGGTTTTAACGCATGACTAAATCAGGCGAAAGGGTGACGCAGGACAATAGTCTCGTTGCGGTCAGGACCGGTCGAGATGATGTCGATCGGCGCACCGACCAGCTCTTCCACGCGCTTGATGTAGGCACGGGCGTTGGCTGGCAGTTCTTCCAGGGTCTTGGCGCCCACGGTCGATTCGGTCCAGCCCGGCATCTCTTCGTACACCGGCTCCAGGCCGATGTAGCTGTCGGCGTCGGTCGGAGCGTCGATGACGGCGCCGTTTTCGTTCTTGTAGCCCACGCAGATGCGGATGGTTTCCAGGCCGTCCAGCACGTCCAGCTTGGTCAGGCACAGGCCCGAGATGCTGTTGACGTCGATGGCGCGACGCAGGATGACGGCGTCGAACCAGCCGCAACGACGGGCACGGCCAGTGGTAGCACCGAACTCGTGGCCACGCTTGGCCAGGTAGGCACCGACGTCATCGAACAGTTCGGTCGGGAACGGACCGGAACCAACGCGGGTGGTGTAGGCCTTGGTGATGCCGAGGATGTAGTCGATGTACATCGGGCCAACGCCGGAACCGGTGGCGATACCGCCGGCGGTGGTGTTGGAGCTGGTGACGTACGGGTAGGTACCGTGGTCGATGTCCAGCAGCGAGCCCTGGGCGCCTTCGAACATGATGTCCTTGCCGGCGCGACGCAGGGCGTGCAGCTCGGCGGTGACGTCGAGCATCATCGGCTTCAGTTCTTCGGCGTAGGCCATGCACTGGTCCAGGGTTTCCTGGAAGTCGATGGCCGGCTCCTTGTAGTAATTGACCAGCTGGAAGTTGTGATAGTCCAGCAGCTCACCCAGCTTGGCGGCGAAACGCTCGCGGTGGAACAGGTCACCGATGCGCAGGCCGCGACGGGCGACCTTGTCTTCGTAGGCCGGGCCGATGCCGCGACCGGTGGTGCCGATCTTCTGCTCGCCACGGGCCTTCTCGCGCGCCTGGTCGAGGGCGACGTGGTAGGAGAGGATCAGCGGGCAGGCCGGGCTGATGCGCAGGCGATCGCGAACCGGGACGCCCTTCTCTTCCAGCTTGGTGATCTCACGCAGCAGGGCGTCGGGAGCGACGACCACGCCGTTGCCGATCAGGCACTGCACGCCTTCGCGCAGGACGCCCGACGGGATCAGGTGCAGCACGGTTTTCTCACCGTCGATCACCAGGGTGTGGCCGGCGTTGTGGCCACCCTGGTAGCGCACTACGGCGGCGGCATGTTCGGTCAGCAGATCGACGATCTTGCCTTTGCCCTCATCACCCCACTGGGTGCCCAGGACTACGACATTCTTACCCATAACACTTGTCCTCATTCGCGCAAACTTGGCGCCGGCGAGAGGGCCGGCGACTAATCTCAGATGGCCAGTGGCAGAACCTGCCAGAGCCCGTTTTGCAGAATCAATTGCCGGTCGCAGTCCGCCTCGATGGCGGCAGCCAGTGGTTGGCCAGGCAATGCCTGCACAACCCGCTGACCGTCACTGCGCAACTGGCAGACCAACTGCCACAGAGCCGCGTCCACGCTGTCGGGCATCCAGATCCCGCCAGTGGGCAACACGACCTCTGCCCGCCCCAGTGTGACCAGGGTCTTCAAATCCGTGGAGAAACCGGTGGCCGGGCGTGCCCGGCCAAAGTCAGCTCCGATGTCGTCGTAGCGACCGCCCTGGGCGATCGACTGGCCGACACCCGGGACGAACGCGGCGAACACCACACCGGTGTGGTAG
Organism: Pseudomonas sp. P2S-1; assembly: GCF_057197725.1. Classification (NCBI taxonomy): domain Bacteria; kingdom Pseudomonadati; phylum Pseudomonadota; class Gammaproteobacteria; order Pseudomonadales; family Pseudomonadaceae; genus Pseudomonas; species Pseudomonas sp. P2S-1. Next base: position 5,118,673 of record NZ_CM170068.1, on the reverse strand, counting down.
TGGTAGCCACGCAACTCGCCCAGGTCGAAATACAGCGGCAGATCCGGATAACGCGCGGTCAACCGGTCGGCGATGCTCATCAGGTCATCCAGCGCTGCCAGCACGGCGGCCGGGGCACGGCCCAGGCGCACGCGGGCGGCTTCCAGCACTTCACGGCCGCCGCACAGTTCGGTCAGGGCGCGCAGCATGCCGGCCAGGTCCGCCGGGAGGTTGGCGGTCAGGGCGATGACTTCGTCGATGGCCTTGCGTTGCAGGGCATCGAACAGCTGCTGCTCGACCGCACCGGACAGGCCGGCGGCACGGGCCAGGCCGCGGTAGATACCGACATGGCCGAGGTCCATGTGCACATCCGGCACATCGGCCAGTTGCAGCATGGCCAGCATCAGGCTGATGACTTCCACGTCGCTGACCGGGCTGGCGTCGCCGTACAGCTCGGCACCGAGCTGGATCGGGCTGCGCGAGGTCGACAGTGCGCGCGGCTGGGCGTGCAGGACGCTGCCGGCGTAGCACAGGCGGCTCGGGCCTTCGCGGCGCAGGGTGTGCGCATCGATGCGCGCCACCTGCGGCGTGATGTCGGCGCGGAAGCCCATCTGCCGGCCGGACTGTGGATCGACCACCTTGAAGGTCCGCAGGTCCAGGTCCTGACCGGCACCGGTGAGCAGCGATTCCAGGTACTCGATATGGGGAGTCACGACGAACTCGTAACCCCAGCTCTGGAACAGATCCAACACCTGACGACGCGCGATCTCGATGCGTGTCGCTTCAGGTGGCAGTACTTCTTCGATGCCATCTGGCAGCAGCCAGCGGTCTACCGTTGCCATTACGCCATTTCCCCTGTGGTCCGGGCGGCCAGCCCGCGGGCCCAGCCGTGAGTGAAGCAGGCCTCGGCAAATCACCCGCGCAGCGCCGATTCCAGCGTTGCCGCAGTGCCGATACCCTCGTGAATCCTGAGTCGCGCCGCTGATCGCGACCGCATGTGGTCATTCGATCTTGCAGACGCAAAAAAGCCGGGAATTTCCCGGCTGCCGCATCATACACCCGTTGTCTTGCATAAATCACCCCGCCGAACGTTTTAGCCGCCCGACGGGGTGTTTCGACTTCAGGGTTTCGCTTTGTTCATGAAGCGGAAGAACTCGCTGCTCGGGTCGAGGACCAGAACATCGTTCTTGCTGCTGAAGCTTTCACGGTAGGCATTCAGGCTACGGTAGAACGCGTAGAAGTCCTGGTCCTGGCCGTAAGCCTTGGCGTAGATCGCCGCTGCCTGGGCATCACCGTCACCGCGGGTCTCTTCCGACTCGCGATAGGCTTCCGCCAGCAATACGCGGCGTTGACGATCGGCGTCGGCACGGATGCCTTCGGCCAGCTCGTTACCCTTGGCGCGGTGCTCGCGGGCTTCACGTTCACGCTCGGTGCTCATCCGCTCGAACACGCTGCGGTTGACTTCCTTCGGCAGGTCGATGGCCTTGACGCGAACGTCGACCACCTCGATGCCCAGCTCCTTCTCCGCCATGCGGTTCAGGGAAGCGGTGATATCGGCCATCAGCGCATCGCGCTCACCGGATACCACTTCATGCAGGGTACGTTTACCGAACTGGTCACGCAGGCCGCTTTCCAGACGACGGGACAGACGCTCGTCGGCGATCTGCTTCATGCCGGAAGTCGCGGTGTAGAAGCGCTCGGCGTCCTTCACCCGCCATTTGGCGTAGGCATCGACCATCACCGCTTTCTTCTCCAGGGTCAGGAACCGCTGGGTCGGGGCGTCGAGGGTCATCAGCCGGGCGTCGAACTTGCGCACCTGGTTGACGTACGGGATCTTCAGTTGCAGGCCCGGCTGGACATCCGCCTGGACCACCTTACCGAAGCGCAGCAGTACCGCACGCTCGGTCTGGGACACGATGTAGAAGCTGTTCCAGGCCACGATGGCCAGGACCACGCCGACAATCAGGGCGATCAGCGATTTATTGCTCATCAGCGGCTCTCCCTGGTGCGCACTTGCTGTTGCTGTTGATCCACGGCACGGGCGGCGTCATTGACCGAAGTCGCTGGCACGCTGTTCACCGACGGACTGGCGTTGCGGCTGCTGTCGACCATCTTGTCCAGCGGCAGGTAGAGCAGGTTGTTCTGCCCGTCCTTGCCGGTGACGAGCACCTTGCTGGTGTTGCTGTAGACGGCTTGCATGGTCTCCAGGTACAGGCGCTCGCGGGTGACCTCGGGCGCTTTGCGGTACTCGGTGACCAGCTTGGTGAAGCGATCGGCCTCACCCTTGGCGCGGGAGATGACTTCATCGCGGTAGCCGTTGGCGTCCTCGATGATGCGCTGCGCCTGACCACGGGCTTCCGGCACCACGCCGTTGGCGTAGGACTCGGCCTGGTTGCGGGCACGCTGCTCGTCTTCACGGGCACGGATCACGTCGTCGAAGGCTTCCTGTACTTCACGCGGGGCTGCCGCGCTCTGCACGTTGACCTGGGTGACGGTGATGCCGGTACGGTAGGTGTCGAGGAAGCGTTGCAGACGCTCCTTGATCTCCACGGCCATCTGCTCGCGGCCTTCGGTCAGCACCTTGTCCATCGCGGTCGAACCGACCACGTGACGCAGGGCACTGTCGGTCGCGTGCTGCAGACTGACTTCAGGCTGGTCGACGTTGAGGACGAAGTCCTGCAGGTTGCTGATCTTGTACTGCACGGTCAGCGGGACCTCGACGATGTTCTCGTCCTCGGTCAGCATCTGCCCCTGCTTGGTGTACGCCCGCTCACGCGTGACGTTTTCCATGTACTTGCGGTCCATCGGCGGGAAGTAGATGTTCAGGCCCGGCCCGACGGTCTCGTAGTACTTGCCGAAGCGCAGCACCACGGCCTGCTCCTGCTCGTCCACGACGTAGACCGCGCTGTACAGCCAGATGGCCAGCAGCACGAGCAGGCCAATGCCGAGCAGGCCGAAGCCGCCACCTTTCGGGAGGCTGTCGCCGCCACCACGTTTCTTGCCGCTGCCAAACATGCCGTTCAGGCTGTCCTGCAACTTGCGGAAGGCCTCGTCGAGATCCGGAGGGCCTTTCTTGTCGCCGCCGCCGCCACCATTACCGCCGCGACGCCCACCCCAGGGATCCTGATTGTTCGAGTTGCCACCCGGCTCATTCCAAGCCATAGCGCTCTCCATCTGATAAAGCAAAGACGCGCCAAACGGCGCGCCGTCCAATGCTACAGAATGCCTGTCACGGCTGCCTGACCGCGTCGTCAGGCTTTTATTGCAAAGTGTGTTGTTCGAGGAACTCGACCGGCTCCAGCCCTTCGCGCGCCACCAGGCGGTTGACGTCGGCCCGTGGCAAACGCACGGCCAACAGGCTGCTGCCTTCTTCGTCGTGCTCCTCGTTCTGCACGGCCCCCGCCGCAAAGAATTGCGCACGCAAACGCGCGTAGCGCTGTTCCAGGCGAAGGGTACCGACGAACAGGTCATCCCCCAGCAATTCGGCTATCGCCTGCCCCACCAGCTCAAGACCGCGACCCTCACGGGCCGAGACCCAGACCCGCTCAGGCTTGCCGTCGGCATTGCGCTGAATATGTGGCTCAATGCCTTCAAGCAGGTCGAGTTTGTTATACACCTCGAGGATCGGCAAGCCTTCGGCACCGATCTCGCCCAGCACCGCCATCACCTGTTCGATCTGCGCCATGCGCTCGGGCTCGTGGGCGTCGATCACATGCAGCAGCAGGTCGGAGTTGCTCGACTCTTCGAGCGTAGCCCGAAAAGCCTCGACCAGCTTGTGCGGCAGGTGACGAATGAAGCCCACGGTGTCCGCCAGCACGATCGGCCCGATGTCGCTCAGTTCGAGACGGCGCAGGGTCGGGTCGAGGGTGGCGAAGAGCTGGTCGGCCGCATAGACATCGGACGAGGTCAGGGCATTGAAGAGGGTCGATTTGCCGGCGTTGGTATAACCCACCAGTGAAACCGAGGGTACATCGGCCCGCTTGCGCCCGCGCCGCGCCTGTTCGCGCTGGCTGCGCACCTTGTCCAGGCGCGCCTTGATCTGGCGCAGGCGCACACGCAGCAGGCGGCGGTCGGTTTCGAGCTGGGTTTCACCCGGGCCGCGCAGACCGATACCGCCTTTCTGCCGCTCAAGGTGAGTCCAGCCGCGAACCAGGCGCGTGCTCATGTGTTCGAGCTGCGCCAGCTCGACCTGCAGCTTGCCCTCATGGGTCCGGGCGCGCTGGGCGAAGATGTCGAGGATCAGCCCCGTGCGGTCAAGCACACGACACTCGAAGACACGTTCGAGGTTGCGTTCCTGACTGGGCGTGAGGGTGTGGTTGAAGATGACCAGGTCGGCCTCTTCGGCCTTGACCAGGTCACGCAGTTCCTCGACCTTGCCGCTGCCAATCAGAAACTTGGCAGTGGGCTGGTGTCGCGCCACATTGGCGAGCGCAACGATATCGGCGCCGGCCGACAAGGCCAGCTCCTGGAACTCCTGCGGGTCTTCGCGCGCCTCAGGGCTCTGACCTTCCAGATGAACGAGAACGGCTCGTTCACCACCACCGTGGCGCTCAAAGAACAAAGCAGGCTCCTATCAGGCGTTACCTGGCTCAGCGTCGCCGTGTTCGGCATCAGCTGCGCTAGGCAGACGGATTGGACGTACTGGAACGACGGTCGAGATCGCGTGCTTGTAGACCATCTGGCTGACGGTGTTCTTCAGCAGGATGACGAACTGGTCGAAGGACTCGATGGTGCCTTGCAGCTTGATGCCGTTGACCAGGTAAATCGAAACCCCGACTTTCTCTTTTCTCAAAGTATTCAAGTAAGGGTCTTGTAGCGAATGCCCTTTTGACATATGCCGCACTCCTGTAAGGATCAATAGTAAAAAAACAATAAAAATGATGGCTCAGGCCGCCCCACCCCCAAGGATAGACGGCAATTGCGGGATTCAGCCCAATATGGAGACGCTCCCGAGGTATTTCAAGGTGCGAGACAGATTGTCGCAAGCCAGGCTGTCCAACCAATGGAGATCGGCCCAACTGCGCAACCAGGTAAATTGCCGCTTCGCCAACTGGCGGGTGGCAATGATGCCGCGCTCCTGCATTTCAACTGAAGTCAGCTTGCCATCAAGATGATCCCAGACCTGGCGATAACCAACTGCCCGTATAGACGGCAGTCCCGCGTGCAAGTCACTTCTCGCGCGCAGCAATCGGACCTCGTCAATGAAGCCCTGTTCCAGCATTTGCGTGAATCTTAGTGCAATTCGCTCATGCAGCACCTGCCGGTCCTGCGGGGCGATGGCCAGGCTGGCGACAGTATAGGGCAATTGCCCCGGCCCAGAAGGGTCGGAGCCATTACTTTGCTCAGCTTGACGCAAACGATGTGAAGTCATCGTTAAACCGCTCACCCGATACACTTCGAGTGCGCGGATCAGACGCTGCGGATCATTCGGATGAATACGCGCCGCCGAGACCGGATCGACCGCGGCCAGCTCGTCGTGCAGTGCCTGCCAGCCGTGCTGCTGCGCCTGGGCTTCCAGTTCGGCACGAACCTGCGGGTCAGCCGCCGGCATGTCCGCCAGGCCTTCGAGCAGCGCCTTGTAATACAGCATGGTGCCTCCCACCAGCAGCGGAATCTTGCCCCGCGCGGTGATATCGGCCATGGCTTCGAGGGCATCGCGACGGAAATCCGCAGCGGAATAGCTTTCGGCCGGGTCGAGGATGTCGATCAGCCGATGGGGATGGGCCGCGAGAGTCTCCTTCGACGGCTTGGCCGTGCCGATGTCCATGCCGCGATAGATCAGCGCCGAGTCGACGCTGATCAGCTCGCAGGGCAGCACCTTGGTCAGTTCGATGGCCAGGTCGGTCTTGCCCGCCGCGGTCGGGCCCATCAGGAATATCGCGGGAGGTTTCGACAACGCCATGCTTTCAACGACCGCGCAGGAACAGTTTGTCCAGGTCGTCCAGGCCCATCTGGGTCCAGGTCGGGCGACCGTGGTTGCATTGGCCGCTGCGCTCGGTGTTTTCCATGTCGCGCAGCAGGCCGTTCATTTCCGGGATGGCCAGGCGCCGGTTGGCGCGCACCGCACCGTGGCAGGCCATGGTCCCGAGCAGCTCGTTCAGGTGTGCCTGGATGCGGTCGCTGGTGCCGTATTCCATCAGGTCGGCGAGCACATCCTGCACCAGGCGATTGGCCTCGGCCTGCTTGAGCAGCGCCGGGATCTGCCGGATCGCCAGGCTTTCCGGGCCCAGGCGCTGCAATTCGAAGCCCAGGCGCTGGAACCACTGCGCATGTTCTTCCGCGCAATCCGCCTCGCGCTGGCTCAGGGCCAGTGACTCCGGCACCAGCAGCGGCTGGCCGCTCAGGCCTTCGCTGGCCATGGCGATCTTCAGGCGCTCGTACATGATCCGCTCATGGGCCGCATGCATGTCCACCAGCACCAGGCCATGGGCATTCTCGGCAAGGATATAGATGCCTTTCAATTGCGCCAGGGCGTAGCCCAGCGGCGGAATGTCGCGCTCGCTTTCCGGCAGTGGCGCCGGTTGTGCGCTGGCCAGCGGGGCATAGAACTCGCGATAGGCCTCGCGGGCTTCCTGGACGGGAACGCCCGCCGTGGGTCGCGGCGTGTAGTTGTACTGGTAGCCAGCGCCGGCAGGAGTGGAAACCGAGGGCGCGGCAACCGGCTGTTCCAGCACCGCGGCGGACAGACGCATCTCGCCCTGCGGCCCGAATTCCCCGGCCTGAAGGCCGCTTGGCCGGATGAGTTCCTCGGTCGCCGCCGGTGCCGCGACCTGGTCGTCCGGCCGCACATCCGCCAGCGCCCGGTGCAGGGTGCCGTAGAGGAAGTCGTGGACCATGCGCCCGTCACGGAAGCGGACTTCGTGCTTGGTCGGGTGGACGTTGACGTCGACCCCGGTCGGATCGAGTTCGAGGAACAGCACGAAGGTCGGGTGCCGACCGTTGAACAGCACATCGCGATAGGCCTGGCGCACCGCGTGGGCAACCAGCTTGTCGCGCACTGCGCGGCCATTCACGAAGAAATACTGGAGATCCGCCTGGCTGCGCGAGAAGGTCGGCAAGCCGACCCAGCCCCAGAGGCGCAGGCCATTGCGTTCGATCTCGATCGGCAGCGCCTGCTCAAGAAAGCCCGGACCGCAGATCGCCCCGACCCGCCGCGCCCGGGACAGGTCGTCCGGCGCTTCGTGAAGGCTGAGGATGCTCTTGCCGTTATGACGCAGATGGAAGCCGACATCGAAGCGCGCCAGCGCCAGGCGCCGGATCACTTCCTGGAGATGGTCGAACTCGGTCTTCTCGGTCTTGAGGAACTTGCGCCGCGCCGGGGTATTGAAGAACAGGTCGCGCACTTCCACCGACGTACCGACCGGGTGGGCGGCGGGCTGGACCCGGGGCGCCATGTCGCGGCCTTCGGTTTCCACCTGCCAGGCCTGCTGGGCATCGCGGGTACGCGAGGTCAGGGTCAGGCGTGCCACCGAGCTGATCGACGCCAGTGCCTCGCCGCGGAAACCCAGGCTCATCACCCGTTCCAGGTCCTCGAGGTCACGGATCTTGCTGGTGGCGTGACGGGCAAGGGCCAGCGGCAGGTCATCGGAGGCGATACCGCTGCCATCGTCACGCACCTTGAGCAGCTTGACCCCGCCCTGCTCCACTTCCACGTCGATGCGCCGGGCACCCGAGTCGAGGCTGTTTTCCAGCAGTTCCTTGATCACCGAGGCCGGCCGCTCGACCACCTCGCCGGCGGCGATCTGGTTGGCGAGACGGGGGCTGAGCAGTTCGATGCGCGAAGCCGAACTCATGGCTGGCCCGCCAGGGTGGTGGCGGGGATGTCGAGGTTCTGGCCTACTTTCAGCTCATCGCTTTTCAGGCTGTTGCTGCTGCGCAGGCTGGCGACGCTGACCTGGTAGCGCACGGCGATCATCGCCAGGGTCTCGCCCGGACGCACCGTGTGCTCGCGCGGGCCCTGGGCAATCTTGCCGGTGTCACGCAACCAGGCGATATAGGTGCCCGGCGGCGGGTTCTGCTGGAAGAACTGCTTCACGCCACTGTGGATCGAGCGCGCCAGGGATTGCTGGTGGCTCGCCGTGGCCAGCTTGGCAGCCTCGTTGGCGTTGGAGATGAAGCCGGTTTCCACCAGGATCGACGGGATATCCGGCGACTTCAGCACCATGAACCCGGCCTGTTCCACACGGCGCTTGTGCAGCGAGGTGACCCGGCCGATATTGCCCAGCACCTTCTGCCCGACGTTCAGGCTGGAACTGAGGGACGCGGTCATCGACAGGTCGAGCAGCACGCCAGCGAGCATGCGGTCCTTGTCGTCGAGGCTGACGTTGCCGGCACCACCGATCAGGTCGGAACGGTTTTCACTGTCTGCCAGCCAGCGTGCAGTCTCGGAGGTGGCGCCACGATCGGACAGGGCGAACACCGAGGCACCGAAGGCGGCCTTGGACGGCGCAGCGTCGGCGTGGATCGAAATGAACAGGTCGGCGCCCTTCTTGCGGGCGATCTCGGTGCGTTTGCGCAGCGGGATGAAGTAGTCGCCAGTGCGGGTCAGCTCGGCGCGGAAGCCCTTCTCGGTATTGATCTGGCGCTGCAGCTCCTTGGCGATCTGCAGGACGATGTCTTTCTCGTGCTGGCCGCGGGAGCCCGAGGCACCCGGGTCCTCACCGCCGTGACCGGCGTCGATGGCGATGACGATATCGCGCTTGCCATTCGGCACCGGCGGCAGCTTGATCGCCGGTTGCGCCGGGGTGACCGGTACGGCAGGCGGCGTAGCGGCGGTAGCGGCCGGGGTCGGCGGGGTGGCGGGCGCAGAGGCGGCGATGGCGTCGGCTTCCTGGTCGTACAGGTCGACCACCAGGCGGTTGCCGTACTGGGCGTTGGGCGCCAGGGTGAAACTCTTCGGGGTGACCGACTTGTTCAGGTCGATCACCACGCGCAGGTCGTTAGGCGTGCGCTGCGCCGAGCGCACCGCAGTGATCGGGGTATTTGAAGTGGACGCGGTCAGCGGCGCAGCCAGGGTGGCGCCATTGATATCGATGACCAGGCGATCCGGTGCGGTCAGGGTGAAGACGCTGTGCTCCACCGGGCCGGACAGGTCGAAGACCAGCCGGGTGTTGTCCGGCGCGCGCCACAGACGCATGCTCTTGACCTGCGAGGCCGCGAAGGCCTCGACGGTCACTGCCGTAAGCAGCAGTCCTACGACGGCAACCAGTGCGCGAAAGCGCATACCTTTCCCCATTTCTATTTGAATTCCACGGCCAGAGCGGCACACCAGGCTTCACCGCGAGCACCTTGCGGCGACAGGCTCAACGACCGGCCGCCCGCCTGGGGGCTTATGGTAATGGTCAGGTCCGGCTTTGGCAAAATGCCCTCACCCTTGTCCGGCCACTCGAAGAGACACAGTGCGTCGCCTTCGAAATAGTCGCGAATCCCCATGAATTCCAGCTCTTCCGGATCGACCAGGCGATAAAGGTCGAAGTGAAAAGCTCGGACTTCACCAATCTCGTAGGGTTCCACAACAGTAAATGTAGGACTTTTCACAGCACCGGTATGCCCGAGGCCGCGAATGATGCCTCGGGACAGGGTGGTCTTGCCGGCGCCGAGGTCGCCTTCAAGAAAGATCACACCATGGCCTTGGGTGACCTGGGCGACCCGGGTACCGAAGTCGACCATGGCCTGCTCGTCGGCCAGAAACAGGGTTATGCCTGACACGCTGAATGCTCCTCCAACAACTGACGAATAGACGGGACCAGATCATGGGCCGCCAGGCCGCGCCCCTGGTCACCCAGGCGTTCACCGGCGCAGGCGTGCAGCCAGACGCCGAGGCAGGCGGCATCCCAGGCGCTCATGTCCTGGGCCAGCAAGGCGCCGAGCACACCGCTCAACACATCGCCCAGGCCGGCCCCCGCCATGGCCGGATGCCCACGCTTGCACAGCGCCAACTGGCCATGGGGATCGGCAACCAGGGTCCCGGCGCCCTTGAGCACGCACACCGCCGCATATTTGCGCGCCAGCTTGCGTGCCGCGCCGGGGCGATCGGCCTGCACTGCCTCGGTGGAAATCCCCAGCAACCGTGCGGCCTCGCCGGGATGCGGGGTAATGATGCTGCCGCGCACCAGCGCCATGGGCGCCGAGGCCAGCAGGTTCAGGGCATCGGCATCCCAGATCTGCGGCAGGGCCGAACTGGCCACCGCCGACAGCAGGCTGCGGCCCCAGGCGGCCTGGCCCAGTCCGGGCCCGACCACCAGCACCGAAGCGCGCTCGATCGGCGCCATCAGTTGGTTGGCCGAGTGCACGCCAAGGCCCATGACCTCGGGAAGCCGGGCCAGGGCGGCGGTTACATGCTCGGGACGCGTGGCGACGGACACCAGCCCCGCGCCACAGCGCAAGGCGGCCTCGGCACCCAGCAGGACGGCGCCGCCGGTGCCGCGATCACCACCCACGATCAGGACATGGCCGAACTGCCCCTTGTGGGCATTGAATGGCCGCGCCGGCAGGCTCGCCAGGGCGTCACGGGTGAGCACCAGCGGCTCGTGTGAAGGGTGTTTGGTCTGAGGCATGCGTCGTTGGGCTCCGATGTCTGGCAGAATTATACGCACCTGTCCTTTTATTGCCCTATTTCGCATGTCCGTCTCTTCCATCGACCTCCCCGCCCTCGCCCAATCCATCAAGGAATGGGGGCGCGAACTGGGTTTTGCCCACGTCGGCATCGCCGGCGTGGAGCTGGCCGAGCACGAACAGCACCTGGAACGCTGGCTGGCAGCCGGCTACCACGGCGAGATGGACTATATGGGCGCCCACGGCAGCAAGCGCTCCCATCCCGACGAACTGGTGCCCGGCACCGTGCGCGTGGTCTCGCTGCGCATGGACTACCTGCCCGGCGACACCCAGATGGCCCAGCGCCTGGCCCAGCCGGAACAGGCCTATATCTCCCGCTACGCCCTCGGCCGCGACTACCACAAACTGGTGCGCAAGCGCGTGCAGCACCTGGCCGAGCGCATCCAGAAGGAAATCGGCCCGTTCGGCTTCCGCGCCTTCGTCGACAGCGCCCCGGTGCTGGAAAAGGCCATTGCCGAACAGGCCGGCCTCGGCTGGATCGGCAAGAACACCTTGCTGCTCAACCGCAAGGCCGGTAGCTATTTCTTCCTCAGCGAGCTGTTCGTCGACCTGCCGCTGCCGGTGGACGAAGCCCAGGCCACCGAGCATTGCGGCCGGTGCAGCGCCTGCCTGGATATCTGCCCAACCAAGGCCTTCGTCGGGCCTTACGTGCTGGATGCGCGGCGCTGCATTTCCTACCTGACCATTGAACTGAAGAACGCGATTCCCGAGGAACTGCGCTCGATGATCGGCAACCGGGTGTTCGGCTGCGATGACTGCCAGATCGTCTGTCCGTGGAACCGCTTCGCCAAGGAGACGGCGGAAAACGACTTCAAGCCGCGCCATGGCCTGGACAATGCCGGCCTGGCGGAGCTGTTCATGTGGGATGAGGAGCGTTTCCTCGCCAGCACCGAGGGTTCGCCACTGAGGCGTGCCGGCTATGAGCGCTGGCTACGCAACCTGGCGGTCGGTCTGGGCAATGCGCCGTCGACCATCCCGGTGCTGGACGCCCTCAATGCCCGCCGCGACTACCCGTCCGAGCTGGTCCGCGAGCATGTGGAATGGGCACTCAGGCAGCACGCCGAGCGTCAGTGCTCGTCGTTGTAGTGGAACTTGGGCATTTCCCAGTGGAAGCGGATCGCCAGCAACCGCAGCAGGAAGCCGCCGAACAGGGTGATCAGGATCGACTGCTCGGCCGGTAGCTTGAGGTACACGCAGCCCATGTAGCACCAGGCGGCGGCGAAGGACACGCTGGCATACAGTTCGCGGCGGAACACCAGCGGGATGTCGTTGCAGAAGATGTCCCGGAGGATGCCGCCAAAGACCCCGGTGACCACGCCACTGATGGACGCTACCAGCATGCCGTGGCCCAGTTCCAGGGCGGTCATGCAGCCGATCAGGGTGAAGGCCACCAGGCCCAGGGCGTCGAGCACCAGGAACAGCGAGCGCAGATGGCGCATCAGCGGCGCGATGAAGATGGTCAGCAGCGCGGCGACGCTGGTCAGCACCAGGTATTCCGGGTGCTTGACCCAGGTGAGCGGGTAGTGGCCCAGCAGCACGTCGCGCACCGAACCGCCGCCCAGTGCGGTGACGCAGGCGATCAGCACCACCCCGAACCAGTCCATGCCGCGGCGGCCGGCGGACAGCGCACCGGTCATGGCTTCGGCGGTGATCGCGATGAGGTAGAGCATCAACAGCATGGCGCGGGGTCCTGGCAGAAAGGCGCGCAGTCTAACCAGTTGCTGCTGGCACCAAAAGGGGGCACAAGACTTCTAGTGATGCTGATGGCCTCATCGCTGGCAAGCCAGCTCCCACAGTGTCCGAGGCGCTGCCGAACCCTGTGGGAGCTGGCTTGCCAGCGATAGGGCCAGTGGCCACGACTCAGAACTTGATGAAATGCTTGCGGTAGTGCTGCAACTCGGCAATCGACTCACGAATATCATCCAGCGCCAGGTGCGTGCTGCCCTTCTTGAACCCGTCCTTCACCTCAGGCGCCCAGCGGCCGGCCAGCTCTTTCAGGGTCGAGACGTCCAGGTTGCGGTAGTGGAAGTAGTTTTCCAACCCGCGCATATGGCGATACAGGAAGCGGCGGTCCTGGCAGATGCTGTTGCCGCAGATCGGCGACTTGCCCTTCGGCACCCATTGCTCGAGGAAGGCAATGGTCTGCGCCTCGGCCTCGGCCATGTCGATGGTGCTTTCGCGCACGCGCTGGGTCAGGCCGGACGCACCATGGGTACGGGTGTTCCAGTCGTCCATGCGGGCGAGGATTTCGTCGCTGTGATGGATCGCGATCACCGGGCCTTCGGCCAGAGTGTTCAGGTTGCTGTCGGTAACGATGGTCGCCATCTCGATGATGACGTCGTGATCAGGGTCCAGACCGGTCATTTCCAGGTCGATCCAGATCAGATTCTGTGGGTTTTGCATAAGTCGGACTCCTCGGTAGCTGCGCAGTTTAGCCTAGTGGAGCGTGCTAAACTCGACGCCGTTTCAACATCCCCGCTTTAAATCGACGAGACATTCATGGCCAAACGCCAGCTCAACCGCCGCCAGAACTGGCGCATCGAAAAAATCCAGGAAGAACGCGCCGCCCGTGCGGCCAAACGCGAGGAGCGCGCCCTGGAGGTGCTCGAAGGCGGCGACCTGGGGCCTGAACAGACCGGCCTGGTGATCGCCCACTTTGGCGTGCAGGTCGAGGTCGAGGCCGATGACGGCGAGGAAGCCGGCCAGGTTTTCCGCTGCCACCTGCGCGCCAACCTGCCGGCGCTGGTGACCGGCGACCGCGTGGTCTGGCGCGCCGGCAACCAGGGTATCGGCGTGATCGTCGCGCAACTGCCGCGCAGCACCGAGCTGTGTCGGCCCGATAGCCGTGGCCAGCTCAAGCCGGTGGCGGCCAACGTCGACCTGATCGTGATTGTCTTCGCCCCGGCACCCGAGCCCCACGCCAACCTGATCGACCGCTACCTGGTGGCGGCCGAGCACGCCGGCATCCGTCCGCTGCTGTTGCTGAACAAGGCCGACCTGATCGACGAGCAGAACGCCCCGGCACTGAATGCGTTGCTGGCGGTTTACAGGCAACTGGGCTATCCGCTGCTGGAAGTCTCGGCGCACCAGGGCGATGGCATGGAGCAACTGAAGAAGATGCTCGACGGCCACATCAGCGTGTTCGTCGGCCAGTCCGGGGTCGGCAAGTCGTCGCTGGTCAACAGCCTGCTGCCGGATGTGCAGACCCGGGTCGGCGCGCTGTCGGAGTGGTCCGGCCAGGGCCAGCACACCACCACCACCGCGCGCCTGTACCACTTCCCCGGTGGCGGCGAGCTGATCGACTCCCCGGGTATCCGCGAATTCGGCCTGGTGCATGTCAGCCGTGACGACGTCGAAGCCGGCTTCATCGAGTTCACCGACCTGCTCGGTACTTGCCGCTTCCGCGACTGCAAGCATGACCGCGAGCCCGGCTGCGCCCTGCTCAAGGCCCTCGAAGACGGGCGGATCCAGCAGCAACGGATGAACAGCTACCGCTCGATCATCGCCAGCCTGCCGCAGGACACTTACTGATCCTGTAGTCCATTTCTGTAGGACCGTTCATACGGCAACGTAGGACGGTTCTTTGTTTCTAGCCATCTATTGCCGGGTTGAAGGAATTCACTGATCGTCGCCGCTTTCACCAGAAAGGACGCCTCGTGATGCCTGTATTCATCAGCTACCGCCACCCAGACCGCCTCGACGCGTTCGTAATCAACGAACGACTCAAGCTCGAAGGCATCAACACCTGCCTCGAATTGTTCGACCCGCAGGCCCGGCAGACCACCGACGACATCTGCACCCTGTTCAACACCAACATCAATGCCTGCACGCACATGATCACCGTGCTTGGCCAGGGTGGCGGGGATGAGTGGTGGATACCCTTCAGCCTCGGCAGCGCGACCCAGCTCAACCGTCGCCTGGCGTTCTACCAGTGCGAAGGCAGCCAGCCCGGCTATCTGGAGCGCTGGCCGACCCTGACCCGGCGCGAGCATATCGACCTGTTCGTCAGTGCCTACCACGATGAGCAGACCTTCCGCCGGGCGATCAGCAAGGATGCGGCGGAGACCAATCGTAATAATGCGGAGTTTTTCCACACGGACCTGAAGGCCCGCCTGCGCCGGGGCTTCTGAAAGCAGCAAGCTATAAGCCTTAAGTGGCAAGAAAGAGCAGTCTGCGGCGCGGCGGCTTTTTCTTGCAGCTTGCGGCTTAAAGCTTGAGGCTCAAAAAAGCCCGCCGGGATCGCTCCGGGCGGGCTTTTCATTGCGGCTCGCTTACTGCTGCTTGCCTGGCTCGTCCATCTTCAAGGTACCGTCCTCGAAGATATTCAGCTTCTGGCGCAACTCCTGCGGCTGCATCGGTTCTGGCACCGGCTCGGCGGGCGCCGCAGCACCCGGTGCCGCCGGAGTGACATCCGAGTTGGTCGCAGGGGCCTGCTGACCGTCCGTTGGCGACTGCTCGCCCTCGATCGCCCGCTGCGCCTTCTTGGTCAGCACCACGATATCGATGCGCCGGTTCACCGGGTTCTGCGGATGCTCGCGGTCGAACAGCGACGAGGAGGCATAACCCACCACCCGCGCCACCTGCCCGTCCGGATAACCACCGGCGACCAGCGCACGCCGCGCGGCGTTGGCGCGGTTGGCCGAGAGTTCCCAGTTGCCGAACTCGCCGCTGCCGGAATACGGCTTGGCATCGGTATGGCCACTGACGCTGATCTTGTTCGGCACCGTCTTGATGGTGTCGGCCATGGCCAGCAGGATGTCTTCGAAATACGGCTTCAGCCGCGCACTGCCGAGGTCGAACATCGGCCGGTTCTCGGCATCGACGATCTGGATGCGCAGGCCGTCCTGGGTGATCTCGAAGAGAATCTGGTCCTTGAACTTCTGTAGCTCCGGACTCTGCTCGACCTTGTTCTGCAGTTCCTGCAGGACCAGCTCAAGGCGCTCGCGCTCGACCTGCTCGGCCAGGCTCTCGGCCTGCTCCGGGCTGACCACGCTGCTTTCCGGTGTCGGCGCCGCCTGCTGTTCCGGGTTGATGGTCTTTTCCGGTGCCAGCTCGGGCGAGCCACCGAGGTCGATGATGTACGGCGTGCCACTTTCCGAGAACCCGATCGGGTCCTTGAAATAGCCGGCGATGGCGATCTTCTGTTCCGGCGTGGCCGTGGACAGCAGCCAGAGCACGAGGAAGAACGCCATCATCGCCGTGGCGAAGTCGGCGAAGGCGATCTTCCACGCACCACCATGATGGCCGCCGCCGAAGCGCTTGACGCGCTTGATGATAATCGGCTGATTATTTTCCATGGATCAGCGACCGCGGACTGCTTGTTCCAGCTCGGCGAAGCTCGGACGGTGCTTCGGATAGAGCACCTTGCGTCCGAATTCCACGGCCAGCGAAGGCGGCATGCCGGAGGCCGACGCCACCAGGGAGGCCTTGATCGCTTCGTAGGTGTTCAGCTCTTCCTTGGCATCGTGGGCCAGGGAGGTCGCCAGCGGGCCGAAGAAGCCGTAGGCCGCGAGAATACCGAAGAAGGTACCCACCAGCGCCGCACCTACGTGCATGCCGATGGCCGCCTGGTCACCCTCGCCCAGCGAGGCCATGGTCACCACGATACCCAGTACCGCTGCGACGATACCGAAACCGGGCATGCCGTCGGCGATACCGGTCACCGCGTGGGACGGGTGCTCCAGCTCTTCCTTCATGCTCAGCAGTTCCATGTCGAACAGGCCTTCCAGCTCATGGGGAGCCATGTTGCCGGTGGACATGATGCGCAGGTAGTCACAGACGTACGCGGTCATGCGCTCGTCCTTCAGCACCGCCGGGTATTTGGCGAAGATGGGGCTCGCCGCGGCATCCTCGATGTCGCCCTCGATCGCCATCATGCCTTCGCGGCGGCTCTTGTTGAGGATCTCGTAGACCAGGCCGAGCACTTCTATATAGAAGGCGTGGGAAAAGCGGCTGCTGAACATGCTCAGCGACTTTTTCACCACATGCATGGTCATATAGCCAGGGTTGGCCTGCAGGAACGCACCGAAAGCGGCACCGCCGATGATCAGCACCTCGAAAGGCTGGATCAGGGCTGCGATCTTGCCGTGGGAGAGTACGTATCCGCCTAGCACGCTCGCGAATACGACAATGATGCCGATAATTTTAGCCATAGATAGAAAGCACTTACTGTCGGGGTCTTGGGTGAGGACGGAAGTTAGTAAATCTCTTCTTCTACTTATCGGCAGTTCTGCGCCAGACTATAGCCAGTCAAGGCGAAAAGCCAGCTTGGCCCACTTCCAGCATGCTTAGTGAAACCATCGTGCCAACTACGAATCCGAAGACTCTAGACGCCTGGATCAAACTACTGGACGGTACCCCTCTACCGGTCCCGTGCCATAGCCACGACCGCGTGAAAGAAGCGCTCGCGGACAGCCGCCGTTCGCTGCGCGACATTGCCGAAGTGATGCAGGATAGTCCGGCTTTGGTGCTTGGGGTAATGCGCGAAGCGAATCGGCATACCCACGCCACCATCGCCGAGCCGGCAGAGAATCTCGAGGTCGCGCTCAACCGTCTCGGCCTGGCCCGCGTCGATGCCTTGATGCAGCGCCTGCCGACCGCGCCCGTCGAACAGATCCCCCTGGCCCTGCGCCAATTGCAGATGATCAGCCAGCACGCCAGCCAGCAGGCCAGCGGCCTGTTCGCCAGCCGCCTGGCGCGGCTCTGGCAGGACATCCACTGGGGCAGCCTGCTGTTTCTTTCGCCCCTCTGGCCGCTGGCCCTGACCCATCCGCAACTGCTGGAAGAATGGGAAGTGCGCGTGGTCCATCGCGGCGAGCCGGCCCCCAAGGTCGAGCGCGAGCTGTTCGGCGTGCGCCTGCTCAGCCTCTGCCAGGCCCTCGCCGAGTTCTGGCACCTGCCGACCTGGGTCACCCAGGGCTATCACCTGTTGCAGGAAGAGCGCCGCTCGCTGGCCAAGGTCATGCACATCGCCCGCCTGCACAAAAGCTCGCTGCGCCAGCAACAGAAGCTGGATGCCGACCCGGAACTGCGGCGCTGGCTGAACCATCCGGCCAACACCGTGATGCTGGCCAACGGCGTGGCCCTGGCCGCGCAGCATGCCTGGACCGGCGCCCATATCCGCCGCTGGCAACAGCTGATCAGCCTGTACCTGCAGGCAGCGCTCGAAGACGTCCAGGTGCAGAACCACCAGCAGGCGGCGGCCAGTGCGCGCAAGCATGGGCTGCAAGGCGTATTCCATCCGGCGCAGATGCTGCTCTGGCCCGTCGATGCCCGCTACATCCCGCGCGGCATGCAGCAGGCGAGCACCCCGGACACCAAGGCCCTCGGCGACTGGCGCAAATACTGCGCCGACCTGCTCGCCGAGCCGAGCCCGTTCTCCAACGCCATGCACCTGACCACCTACGCCCGCGAAGCCCTGCAGGCCTGCGGGATGAAACGGGTGCTGCTGTTGATGTGCGACAAGACCCAAAGCTACCTGCGCGTCCACCAGTTGGCGGGCCTGCCGCAACAGGCCGCCAGCCTCACGGTACCGGTGGAACAGAGCAAATTGCTGCAACGCCTGCTTACACAATCGGCACAACTTCGCCTCACCCCGCAGAACCACGCGCAGTTCTCCGCCCTGCTTCCAGGCAGCCTGCGCGTGCTGTTCCGTGGCGAACACCTGCTGCTGCGTTCGCTGTCGAACAACGGCAAGGTGATCATGCTGCTGATGGCCGACCAGGGCGGCGGCCCGTTCTCCGAAGTCAGCGTCCAGGCCTTCGCCAGGACGGCCCAGTGCCTGGAGCGCGCCCTCGCCACCTTCAGCAACCGCGGCGCCTGACCCTGCGCTACAATCGCCACCCTCTGTTCCGCTCTGGAGTTTCTGGATGACTGACTTTTCCGGCTTGCCCCTGGTGATCGAACCGGCAGACCTGCAGCCGCGCCTCGCTTCGCCGGAGTTGATCCTGGTCGACCTGACCAGCGTCAACCGCTACGGCAGCGGCCATCTTCCCGGTGCCCGCTTCGTCGATCCCAAGCGCACGCAACTGGGTCAGCCGCCAGCACCCGGCCTGGCCCCGGCCAAGGCCGAACTGGAAAAACTCTTCAGTGAACTGGGCCATCGCGCCGACGCCACCTACGTGGTCTACGACGACGAAGGCGGCGGCTGGGCCGGACGCTTCATCTGGCTGCTGGATGTGATCGGCCACCAGCGCTACCACTACCTCAACGGTGGCGTACAGGCCTGGCCGGCCAACCTGCTGAGCACCGAGGTCCCGGCCAGCGCTACGGCGCCGGTCAGCCTGGTGCTGCATGACGAGCCCACCGCCACCCGCGAATACCTGCAAAGCCGTCTCGGCGCCGCCGACCTGGCGATCTGGGACGCGCGCAGCCCCGGCGAATACCGTGGCGAAAAAGTCCTCGCCGCCAAGGGCGGACACATCCCCGGCGCGGTCAACTTCGAGTGGACCGCCGGCATGGACCTGAACGACGCCCTGCGCATCCGCAAGGACATGCCGCAGATCCTCGAACAGCTGGGCATCAGCAAGGACAAGGAAGTCGTCACCCACTGCCAGACTCACCACCGCTCGGGCTTCACCTACCTGGTGGCCAAGCACCTGGGCTACCCACGGGTCAAGGCGTACGCCGGCTCCTGGGGCGAATGGGGCAACCATCCGGACACGCCCGTCGAAGTTTAAGGAAACCCAATGAAATCCCGTTTGTTCATCATCAGCCAGTACCTGCTGCCCCATCACCTGCTCTCGCGCCTGGCCGGCTGCGTGGCCGAGTGCCGCGTGCGCTGGTTCAAGAACGCCTTCACCGCCTGGTTCGCCAAGCGCTACCAGGTCGACATGTCCCAGGCCCTGGTCGAAGACCTGACCGCCTACGAGCACTTCAACGACTTCTTCACCCGGGCCCTGAAGCCGGGCGCCCGCCCGCTGGATGACACCCCGGGCGCGATCCTCTGCCCGGCCGACGGCGCCATCAGCCAGCTGGGTCCGATCGAGCACGGCCGCATCTTCCAGGCCAAGGGCCACAGCTACAGCGCCCAGGAACTGCTCGGCGGCGATCCGGCCAATGCCGCGCCGTTCATGGGCGGCGAGTTCGCCACCGTGTACCTGTCGCCGAAGGACTACCACCGCGTGCACATGCCGCTGGCCGGTACCCTGCGGGAGATGATCTACGTGCCGGGCCGCCTGTTCTCGGTGAACCAGACCACCGCGGAAAACGTCCCGGAGCTGTTCGCCCGCAACGAGCGCGTGGTCTGCCTGTTCGATACCGAACGCGGGCCGATGGCCGTGGTGCTGGTGGGTGCGATGATCGTCGCCTCGATCGAGACGGTCTGGGCCGGCCTGGTCACCCCGCCGAAGCGCGAGCTGAAGACCTTCCGCTACGATGAAGCCTCCCGTGCGCCGATCCATCTGGAGAAAGGTGCCGAACTGGGTCGCTTCAAGCTGGGTTCGACCGCCATCGTGCTGTTCGGCCCCGAGCAGGTGAAGTGGGCCGAAAGCCTCGGCGCCGGCTCGCCGGTCACCATGGGCCAGGGCATGGCCCTGCCGGTCGCCCCGCAAGCCTGATCCCTGAGGCAGCTGCAAGCTACAAGCTGCAAGCCATAAGAAAAAGCAGACCGATGCGCTGGCTGCTTTTCCTTACAGCTTGCGGCTTAAAGCTTACAGCTCGATATGACTGCGGAAGCCGATCGGGCCTTCGTTGTCATAGGTGTTGGTGCCATCGAGGCTCTTGCCTCCGTCGTTCGACTTGACGCTCAGGGCAACCACGCTCTGGTTGTCGCGCCCGCCGATGACCCATTCGCCACCCGGATGCCAAGGGGCATCGTTGCCGCCCCACTGGTTCTGGACTTCGTAGCGGTTGTGGGCGATGCGCTTGGCCTTGAAGCCGATCGGACCTTCGCCCGAGTAGGTCATCTGGCCCTTGAAGGTCACGCCACCGTCACCGGAACGGATATCGACGGCCACCACCTTCTGGTTGTCCCGCGCACCGAGCTGCCAGGTTCCACCCGGATGCCACGGTGCACTGTTACCGCCCCATTGGTTCTGAACTGCGTACTTGTTCGCCATGAACTTCATCTCCTTGAAGTTGCTGATGGGAGACCGGCCAGTGTCCCGACCGGCCGTGCGACCCTCGGTACGGGCCGCACGCGAGCAAGCCTAGTCGGCGCTCAAAGAACGCCAGGGAACAAGGGACGAATGGTTAGAACCATTCGCTCTATCATGCACCTTCGCGGTCGCGCATCCCCAGCAGGTAGAGCACGCCATCGAGGCCGAGGGTGGAGATCGCCTGCTTGGCCGACTGGCGCACCAGCGGTTTGGCACGGAAAGCCACGCCGAGGCCGGCGATAGCCAGCATCGGCAGGTCGTTGGCGCCGTCACCGACCGCGATGGTCTGCTCCATCTGCAGGCCTTCCTTGCGCGCCAGCTCGGTGAGCAGGTCGGCCTTGCGCTGGGCGTCGACGATCGGCTCGATGGCCACGCCGGTCACCTTGCCGTCGACCACTTCCAGTTCGTTGGCGAACACGTAGTCGATGCCCAGCTTGGCTTGCAGTTGCTTGGCGAAATAGGTGAAGCCGCCGGAGAGGATGGCGGTCTTGTAGCCGAGGCGCTTGAGTTCGGCGAACAGGGTTTCCGCGCCCTCGGTCAGGCGCAGCGAGGCGCCGATATCGTCGAGCACGTTGACGTCCAGGCCCTTGAGCAGTGCCAGGCGCTCCTTGAAGCTGGCGCGGAAGTCCAACTCGCCGCGCATGGCGCGCTCGGTGATTTCCGAGACCTGCTCGCCGACGCCGGCGGCCTTGGCCAGTTCGTCGATCACTTCGGCCTCGATCAGCGTCGAGTCCATGTCGAACACCGCCAGGCGACGGTTGCGGCGGAACAGCGAATCCTGCTGGAAGGCGATATCGACGCTCAGTTCCTGGCCGACACTGAGGAATTCGGCACGCAGGGCCTGGGGATCGGCCGGTTCGCCGCGCACGGAGAACTCGATGCAGCCCTTGCCCTGCTCCACCGGGGTGTCCAGCGCCACGCGACCGGACAGGCGGTCGATATGGTCGATGTTCAGCCCGTACTTGGCGGTGATGGAGCTGACGCGCTGCAACTGCTCGGCGGTGACCTTGCGGGTCAGCAGGGTCACGATGTGGCGTGGCTTGCCCTGGTTGGACACCCAGTTGCGGTAGTCTTCTTCCGAGACCGGGGTGAAACGCACTTGCTGGTTCAGTTCGTAGCCGGTGAACAGCAGGTCCTTGAGTACCGAGGAGCCCTGCTCGGTGCCGGGAATCTCGACGAGGATGCCGAACGACAGGGTGTCGTGGATCACCGCCTGGCCAATATCGAGGATGTTCACACCGCCACGGGCGAGAACGCCGGTAATGGCCGCGGTCAGACCCGGACGGTCCTCACCGGTGATGTTGATCAAGACGATTTCGCGCAAGACGGGCTCCAGGACGTGCAAAAAATGCGCATTCTACCGCCTTTTGCGGACCATCGGGCGCAGTCGATGCTTTGCCGCCCGAAGGGCGCTCGCTATACTGCGCAGCAATTTCTCCGTCATAAAGAGCCGCGCTCAGTGAACCGGCCCACGCCCGTCAAAACCGACAACTTCTTCCTGCTGATCTTCCGTGCCCTGCGTCAGCGTCGCGTGCCACTGGCACTGCGCATCGCCTGCCACAACATTTTCCTGGTTGCCCTGGCGCTGGTGATCTACGCCTGCGTGATGGGTTTGCAGTTCAAGGAAGCCATGCACGAACAGGCCGACGCCCTCGGGCAGAGCCTGACCACCCAGACCGCGACCTCGGCCACCGAGCTGCTGGTGTCCAACGACATCCTCAGCCTCAACGTGTTGCTCGGCAACCTGGTGAAGAACCCGCTGGTGGCCCATGCCGCGATCTACAGCGTGGACAACCGGATTCTTGCCGAAGCCGGCCAGCGCCCGAAGAACAGCCTTCTTGGCGAGGCCGAGGGCCTGTATCAGACCAAGATCACCTTCCAGGACGTCACTGCCGGGCAACTGCGCATCAGCCTCGACATGAGCCAGTTCCAGCAGCCGATGACCATCAGCATGCAGAGCATGGGCATCCTGGCCGGGATCCTGCTGGCCTTGGCGCTGACCATGAGCCTGCGCCTCGGGCGCTACGTCTCCACACCGTTGCTGCAACTGCGGGTGTGGCTGCGCGACCTGGACGAATACACCCCGGCCACCGAGCGCCAGGACGAGATCGGCGACCTCGCGCGCCAGTTGCATGCACGCTTCGCCCCGCCGCCGAAGCCGGTCGAGCCCGAGCCGGAAATCGAGGACGAGTTCGAGGAAGACGCCGAGCCGTTCGAAGTGCGTGATCTGCGCGATCCGGACTTCGACGAAGCGCCCGCGGTGGTGCGTCCGGTCAAGCGCGTGGTGGAAGCTGAAGAAGACGAAGATGACGACGCCTTCGCCGACCTGCGTGACGACGCCGTGCCGACTGCCGCGCCGGTCGCCGCCAAGCCGGTCGCTCCACGTGAACCGACGAAAAGCGCCGTGCTGGCCGTGCAACTGGGTTCCCAGGAGCAACTGCGCCGCCTGCCCCGCGCCCGCCTGACCGAGCTTCTGGAGCGCTACCGCGACTGCCTGGACCAGGCGGCGTCGCTGTATGAAGGTGAAGTGCAGACGCTCAACGATGGCAGCACCCTGTTGCTGTTCCACAGCCAGGACAGTGGCGAGGATTACCTGACCAATGCCATCTGCTGTGGTGAGCTGCTGCGGGCGTTGGGTCATGCCTTGCTGGTGGAAGTGGCCGACAGCGGCATCACCTTGCAACTGCAGCTGGGCCTGGCGCTGGGTGAAAACCTGAACGGCCTGAGCCAGATCGACCTGCTGCTGACCGAAAAGGCCCAGGATGCCCTGGCCCTGTCGCAGCACAGCCGTAATCTGCTGCTGGTGGAACGCAAGATCAGTGATGACGCGCTGATTCGCCAGCGTGCGCGGATCCGCCCGATTGCCAGCCCCGAGGGCGCCTGCTGTGTGGAGCGCTTGATGGAGCCTTATCCGTCGATGCTGGAACGGCAACTGGCGCGGATGCATGAGCGGCAGGTGAAGAACTGATATTTGCGGTGCTGCTGATGGCCTCATCGCTGGCAAGCCAGCTCCCACAGTGTCTGCGTCGAGCACAAATCTTGTGGCAGACCACAGAACCTGTGGGAGCTGGCTTGCCAGCGATGAGGCCAGAACAGACTATGCAGTTTCCAGCCCCCAATAAAAAAGCCCGCATCACTGCGGGCTTTTTTATTGGGTTCTGATCAGAACCGGAACACTTCCATATCAGTACGAATCGGCGAAGCCATCGGGATCTTCGGCTTCTCCGGCTCCTTGCGCACCTGCACCGGTGCCGCCGGTTTCTTCGCCGGGGCCTCTTCCGCCAGCGCTGGCTGGTTGGCCAGCGGCTTGAGCGCAGTGCTCAGCTGTTCCGCCAGCTTCTGCAGCAACTGGCCCTGGGCCTGAACCTGTGCCGCCGAACTACCCGCATGGGGCTGCTCAAGGTGGACGATGCGGTTGTCCCGCACCTGGCCACGACGGTCCAGCAAGCGCCATTGCGCATCGAGGATCGCCGGCTGGTTAGCCCCGGAATCCAGGCGGGTGATCGACAGCAACACCTGCACATCCGGATTGAAGCCGGTATTGGCCGGCGCCAGGACCACACGCTGGCTGTCCAGGCGCCAAGCCAGCTGACGCACCAGCAACTGATCGATATCCGCCGACAGACTGCCCGCCCAGCGACCGTCCGTCGCCGCAGTCAGGCTGCCGTCGGTCTGACGCTGCAGCAAAGTCTCGCGTTGCAGGTAGTCGGCAACCGATACCGGCCCCAACACCACCGACATGCCGGCCGCCTGCTTTGGCTGGCCCGGCTCGCCACTGTCGAGCTGATACAGCGCGACCGGCTGGTGCATGCTGCACCCTGCCAGGCCGAGAACGCCGGTCAGCAGAAGAACAAATGGAAGGCGCAGAAAAGTCATCATCCCATCCAGGCGGCCACCACACGGCACCGCAGTGATACACATGAATTCAGTCGGGCACCCGGCCACGCCGGCGCCACAGGGGGGCTATCATCCGCGAAAATACGGCCTGACTCCAGTATTTACGCCCGGAACGTGTAGGAAATTACCGTTTCCGGGCGTGTATTTGCCTTACTCGGGAGCGTCGACCAGCAACGCATCGACCCGCTGGAAGCCCCGTGGCAGCTTGTTGCCCCGGCGCCCGCGCTCGCCCTTGTAGTGCTCCAGGTCTTCACCCTTGAGTGACAGGGTACGCTTGCCGGCCTGCAATACAAGGGTCGCCCCGTCGGAGAGTACGGCCATGTCCGTGACATATTCTTCACGACTGGCTACCCGATCCCCGGGAATACCGATGATCTTGTTGCCCTTGCCTTTGCCCAGTTGCGGCAGGTCGCTGATCTTGAACACCAGCAGGCGACCTTCGGTGGTGACCGCCGCCAGCCAGTTCTGCTCGCGGTCCGCCACCGGCCGTGGTGCCAGCACCTTGGCCCCATTGGGCAGGCTGAGCAGGGCTTTACCGGCCTTGTTCTTGGCCTGCAGGTCCTCGCCCTTGACCACGAAGCCATAACCCGCGTCGGACGCGATCACATACAGGGCGTCGTCATCCGGTAGCAGCACGCATTCGAAGGCCGCGCCCGGCGGCGGCGTCAGACGACCGGTCAAGGGTTCGCCCTGACCCCGTGCCGAAGGCAGGGTGTGGGCCGCCACCGAATAACTGCGCCCGGTGGAGTCGATGAACACGGCGAACTGGTTGGAACGCCCCGCCGCCGCCACCTTGAAACCGTCACCGGCCTTGTAGGACAGCCCGGTGGCATCGATATCGTGCCCCTTGGCGCAACGCACCCAGCCTTTTTCCGACAGAACGACCGTCACCGGCTCGGTCGGCATCAGCTCGTTTTCCGACAGGGCCTTGGCCTCGGCACGGGCAACGATTGGCGACCGGCGGTCGTCGCCGTAGGTTTCCGCATCCTTGATCAGCTCGGTGCGCACCAGCTTGCGCAGTTTGGTGTCGCTGCCCAGCAGAGCCAGCAGCTTGGCCTGCTCTTTCAGCAGTTCTTCCTGCTCGCCGCGGATCTTCATCTCTTCCAGTCGCGCCAACTGGCGCAGACGGGTTTCGAGGATGTAGTCGGCCTGGATCTCGGTCAGTTCGAAACGGGCAATCAGCGCCTGCTTGGGCTGGTCCTCGGTGCGGATGATGTGGATCACTTCGTCGAGATTGAGGAAGGCGACCAGCAAGCCGTCCAGCAGGTGCAGGCGGCGCTCGACCTTGTCGAGGCGGAATTTCAGGCGCCGACGAACGGTAGCAATCCGGAACTCCAGCCACTCCAGCAGCAGTGCCCGCAGGTTTTTCAACTGCGGCCGGCCATCGAGGCCGATGATGTTGACGTTGACCCGGTAGCTCGACTCCAGGTCGGTCGTGGCGAACAGATGCTGCATCAGTTCATCGAGGTCGACCCGGTTGGAGCGGGCGATGATCACGATGCGGCACGGGTTCTCGTGGTCGGACTCGTCACGTAGGTCGGCGACCATCGGCAGCTTCTTGGCCTGCATCTGCGCGGCGATCTGTTCCAGCACCTTGGCCCCGGAGACCTGGTGCGGCAGCGCGGTGACAACGATATCGCCGTCTTCGATGCGATAGACGGCGCGCATGCGGATCGAGCCGCGACCGCTTTCGTAGATTTTCAGCAGTTCGGCACGCGGGGTGATGATTTCCGCTTCGGTCGGATAGTCCGGGCCCTGGATATGCTCGCAAAGCTGCTCGATGGTGGCTTTCGGCTCGTCCAGCAGGCGCACGCAGGCGCTGGCGACTTCCCGCAGGTTGTGCGGCGGTACGTCGGTGGCCATGCCCACGGCGATACCGGTGGTGCCGTTGAGGAGAATATTCGGCAAACGTGCCGGCAACACGGCAGGTTCGTCGAGGGTACCGTCGAAGTTCGGCACCCAGTCCGCCGTGCCCTGGCCCAGTTCGCTGAGCAGCACTTCGGAATAACGGGAAAGCCGTGCCTCGGTGTAACGCATGGCCGCGAAGGACTTCGGATCGTCCGGCGCACCCCAGTTGCCCTGGCCGTCAACCAGGGTGTAGCGGTAGCTGAACGGCTGCGCCATCAGCACCATGGCTTCATAGCAGGCCGAGTCGCCATGGGGGTGGAATTTACCGAGCACGTCACCGACGGTACGCGCCGATTTCTTGTGCTTGGAGTCGGCATCCAGGCCCAGTTCGCTCATGGCATAGACGATGCGCCGTTGCACCGGCTTCAGGCCGTCGCCGATATGCGGCAAGGCGCGGTCCATGATCACGTACATGGAGTAGTTGAGGTAGGCCTGTTCGGTGAAGTCGGCCAGTGACCGGCGCTCTACGCCATCGAGGCTCAGATCAAGGGAGTCGCTCATGCGGGCCTCATCAGTTCAAGGTCTGGCGCAGCAGCAAGGTGCCGCCGCGCTGGGTGAATTCAAGTTGTTTCAGGGCACTCATGCCCAGCAATACCTGGCTGCCGTCGAGCCCGGGGACCACCAGGGCGCGCACGTCGCGCAGCAGGATATCGCCCAGTTGCACGCTGTCCAGGCGGGTGCGATAACCCTCTGCGCGGCCGTTGGCGGTGCTGACCGTGACCGGCGCACCGCGCTCGAGGCCGAAGTCCCGGGCCACGGCCTCGGGAATCGCCACATCGGTGGCCCCGGTATCCAGCAGGAAATGCACGGCCTGGCCGTTGATCAGGCCATCGGCGACGAAATGCCCCTGGCCGTTGCCGAGCAGGCGCACTTCGACGAAGCCGTCACCGTGTTGCGAGGTGACCTGGCCGTTGGGGTTGGCCTGCTTGTCTTCCCACGCGCCGAAAAAGCGCGTGGCCAAAAACAGTCCGGCCGCCCAGGCCAGAACCATGAACACCCGCCCGATCCGCTGGCCCGGGGTCTGGCTCATTTCTTCGCGCTCCAGCCGCCTTTCGGCGCAGCGAAGCGCCAGACAATCGGGCGATCCTCGCCATCGGCGCGGGTGCCGTTGTTGTTGTCGATGCCGATCCAGGCGCCTTCGGCGTCGATCACCAGGGCTTCGGCCAGGCCGTAGGGCTGGCTGTATTGTCGCTGTTCGGTCAGCGCTTCGCCGGCAAAGGACCAGCAACGCTCCACCTGCGCACTCTGGGCGTCACGCCGGCAAATGCGGTAGGCATTGCGCTCGAGGGTGAACAGCTTGCCCTCGAACAGCGCCAGGTCGGAGAAGTCCCGGGACACCTCGCGGGCCTTGGGGAACTGGTCCGGCTGCATTTCCGTGCCGGCTTCGCTGAGCAGGACGCAGGCGTCGCCGCAGGTCCAGGTGCTTTGCTTGCGGTTGACCAGTAGCAGCCCGCGACGCTCGCGCTCGGCCGCCAGCCACAGGCGGTCGCCCGCCGGACTGACGGCCAGGCCTTCGAACAAGGCATTGAAATGCAGGAGCATGCCGCTGGCCCGGGCCTGGCGAATCATCGCCGGATCGATCTTCAGCCAGTTCGGCTCGCCTTCCACGGGTACTTCCAGTACGGCGGCATGGGCTTCGCTGACGATGTACTTGTTGCCGGCCGCGTCACAGCTGATGCCTTCGAAATCCAGATCGCCGCCGCGCACCAGCGAAGCCGCCCACTGCCGCGAGCGCAGGCCCAGCGGGAAGCCGGGGTCCGGCACCGCCGGCGCCGCCAGCGGCTGGCCGAGCGCCTGCCACACGTGGCTGGCGGTATCGAGCTTGTAGATCAGGTCGTCGTCGCGGTCGGAAACGGTCCACAGGGCGCCATTGCACTGCGCCAGACCCGACAGGTTGCCGCCGCGCATGCCTTCGACCGGGTGCTCCGAAAGCATGGTCAGTTCCGGCCACGGATCGGCCATGGCCGGCACCGCGACCAGGGTCAGCAGTGCCGCCAGCAAACCACGGATCAAGCCATGACCTCGGCCAGGTTGCCGTTGCTTTCCAGCCAGGACTTGCGGTCGCCCGCGCGTTTCTTGGCCAGGAGCATGTCCATCATCTCGCGGGTTTTCTCGAAGTCATCAAGGGTCAGCTGGACCAGGCGCCGGGTATTCGGGTCCATGGTGGTTTCGCGCAGTTGCGGCGGGTTCATCTCGCCGAGCCCCTTGAATCGGGTGACCTGCGGCTTGCCGCGCTTCTTCTCGGCCACCAGGCGGTCGAGGATGCCGTCACGCTCGGCTTCGTCGAGGGCGTAGTAGATTTCCTTGCCCAGGTCGATACGGTACAGCGGCGGCATCGCCACGTAGACGTGACCGGCCTCGACCAGCGGACGGAAATGCTGGACGAACAGGGCGCACAGCAGGGTCGCGATGTGCAGGCCGTCGGAGTCGGCGTCGGCGAGGATGCAGATCTTGCCGTAGCGCAACTGGGTCAGGTCGGCAGCGCCCGGATCGACGCCGATGGCCACGGCGATGTTGTGCACTTCCTGGCTGGCGAGGACTTCACCGCCATCCACTTCCCAGGTGTTGAGGATCTTGCCGCGCAGCGGCAGGATCGCCTGGAATTCCTTGTCCCGCGCCTGCTTGGCGGAACCGCCTGCGGAATCACCCTCGACCAGGAACAGTTCGGCGCGCATCGGATCCTGGCCCGCGCAGTCGGCCAGCTTGCCGGGCAGCGCCGGGCCCTGGGTGACGCGCTTGCGCTCGACCTTCTTGCTCGCCTTGAGGCGGCGACCGGCGTTGCTGATGGCCAGCTCGGCCAGTTGCATGCCCAGTTCAGGGTGCGCGTTGAGCCACAGGCTGAAGGCGTCCTTCACCACGCCGGAGACGAAGGCCGCGGCCTCGCGGGACGACAGGCGTTCCTTGGTCTGCCCGGAGAACTGCGGCTCCTGCATCTTCATCGAGAGGACGAAGGTGATGCGCTCCCAGACGTCTTCCGGCGCCAGCTTGACGCCACGGGGCAGCAGGTTGCGGAATTCGCAGAACTCGCGCATCGCATCCAGCAGGCCCTGGCGCAGGCCGTTGACGTGGGTACCGCCCTGGGCGGTGGGAATCAGGTTGACGTAGCTTTCCTGGACACTGTCGCCACCTTCCGGCAGCCACAGCAGGGCCCAGTCCACGGCTTCCTTGTTGCCGGCCAGGCTGCCGCAGAATGGCTCGTCCGGCAGGCGCAGGTACTCGCTGACCGAGTCGACCAGGTAGGAACGCAGGCCGTCCTCGTAATGCCACTCGACCTTCTCGCCGGTGCTCTTGTCCTCGAAGGTCACCGACAGGCCCGGGCACAGCACGGCCTTGGCCTTGAGCACGTGCTTGAGGCGGCTGACGGAGAATTTCGGCGAGTCGAAGTACTTCGGATCCGGGGCGAAATACACGCTGGTACCGGTGTTGCGCTTGCCGACGCTGCCGATGACTTCCAGCTCGCTGGCCTTGAAGCCGTCGGCGAAGGTCATCTGGTATTCGTTGCCATCGCGCTTGACCCGTACCCGCACCTGGGTCGACAAGGCGTTGACCACCGAGATGCCAACCCCGTGCAGACCACCGGAGAACTGGTAGTTCTTGTTGGAGAACTTGCCGCCGGCGTGCAGCTTGGTGAGGATCAGCTCGACCCCCGACACACCCTCTTCCGGGTGGATGTCCACCGGCATGCCGCGACCGTCGTCGCTGACCTCCAGGGAGTGGTCGGCGTGGAGGATCACCTGCACCGAACGGGCGTGGCCGGCCAGGGCTTCGTCGACACTGTTGTCGATGACTTCCTGGGCCAGGTGGTTGGGGCGGCTGGTGTCGGTGTACATGCCCGGACGCTTGCGTACCGGGTCAAGGCCCGAGAGGACTTCGATGGCGTCTGCGTTATAGGCGCTAGCGCTGGGATTGGCCATGGGTTCTCGTCGTCATTCGTGGGTGAAAATAGGCAATCAAAATACAGAAAAATCCAGGTCCTGATACGTCTTCGCATCAATACCCGCGTAACTCAGCAAGGCTGGCAGGTGCAGGGCAAAGCGCTGGAAGCTGTGGCCGCCACCGGCTTCGATGCGCAGGGCACAGGCCCGGTAGAAGCGCTCGGCGCGGCGGTAATCCAGGGTTTCGTCGCCGGTCTGCAACCACACCTGGTAACGCTCGGCGTCCATGGGCGGCGGGACTTCCAGCCCGGCCAGGGCCTCGACATGATCGGGGGTCAGTTCCCAGGTTTCGCCGGTGTAGTGGTTGGTCTGGGTGCCCAGGTAGCCGTCGAACAACTGGTGCGGATTGACCGCCGGGTTGATCAGCAACGCTTTCAGCCCGTGGCGCTCGGCCAGATGAGTCGCATAGTAGCCGCCAAGGGAACTACCGACCAGCAATGGCCGGCCCAGTTCGGCGATACCCGCCTCCAGTTGTGCGATGGCCTGGCGCGGATGGTGATGCAGGGCCGGCACGCGCAGTTGCCCGGCCAGGCCGATGCGCTCCATCACTGCCAGCAACTGGCTGGCCTTCATCGAGCTCGGCGCGCTGTTCAAACCATGGATGTAAAGGATCGAGCCCGACATTCCGCCCCCCGGAGTTCCTGGAGCGCCCGCCAGTGGCGGGCACAAAGACGCGCAGTTTAGCCTGATAAGCGGGAAATGATTCAGCTTTAGAGATTGCGCGATGCTTCAGTAGCCATTGCCGTAGTCAACGCTGAAGGCAAAATCGCTCAGGCGCGAGACACCGGTCTCCAGCCGGCCATCGCCATGCAGCGCCAGCCAGCGGTAACCGGGCGGGCGCTGCTCGTCAACCTTGAAGTCCGTGCTGCGCGGTTCGAACTGGATGCAGGTGGACGGCGACGCCAGCAGGCGCCGACCATCCAGGTGCTGGTCCCATTCCTGATGGATATGTCCCCAGAGCAAGGCCCGCGCCTGTGGATAAGGCTTGATCGTCTCGAACAGCGCTTCAGGATTGCGCAGGCCGATGGGCGCCATCCACGCACAGTCGATGGAAATCGGCTGATGGTGGAAGCACACCAGGCAATGACGGCCGCCGGCGCTGCTCAGGGCCTGGTCGAGCACGTGCAGCTGGTTTGCTTCGAGGCGCCCCGGCACGCTGCCGGGAATCGACGAGTCGAGCATGATCACCCGCCAGTTACCGATATCGGTGACCTGCTGCAGCAGGTCGGTGCCTGCCGCGACGCGTTCCATCGGCAGCGGCTCGTCGTGGTTGCCGGCCAGCCAGCGGGTTGGCGCGCCGAGCACGGCGGTCATATCACGGAAATGTCGGTAGGACGCTTCGGTACCGTCCTGGGACAGATCGCCGGTGGCCAGGATCAGGTCGATATGCGGTTGCTCGGCCAGCACCAGGTCGATGACCCGCTGCAGGCTGTCACGGGTATTCATGCCCAGCAGCGAACCCTCGCCATCGGCGAACAGATGACTGTCAGAAAGCTGCACCAGACGAACCGGGGCACTGGATGCGGGGTTGGCGTGCGGCAAGGGGCCGTCTCCTTGAGGAAATCCTGCACGATTATGGTGGGGAAGAATCGGCGGATCAAACCGGCACCACGACCGCCGTCACATTTCAGCGAACCGCTTCGAGTTCGTGACCGCAGGCCAGGCAATGGCTCAGCCATTCGCCCAGGAACAGATTGAGCTGGGCTTTCTCGTCCGGCTGGTGCATCGCCGCGTTGGGATAGGGGTAGATGCTACGGAAACGCCGGGCATGTTCGGCGCTGACCACTTCGGCCATGCGCGCATCGTGATAGACCTGCACTTCCAGTTGCGGCACCGGCAGCCAGGGCAGGCTGTGCTCCTGGCGCACCCGCAAGGTGGTGGTGTAGGGGCAGGCCAGCACCACTTCCAGGGTCAGTACGCCGAGCATCTGGTCGCCCTGGGTCATGCCGATGCGCCGCGAATCGAGGGAGGTGCGCATATCCGGGAGCAAGCGCATCAGGCGTGCATAGTTCGCCTCGCAGGCAGCCTGCAAGCCAACCAGATCGACCCGATAGCGTTCGCGCACAAGATTCACGACCACATCCCCCTGACTTCATCGCGGTTCAGGGCCAGCCACTGCAAGGCGATGATGGTCGCCGCATTGGCAATCTGCCCGTCGCGCACGGCTTGCAGGGCATCGTCGAAACCCCAGACCCGCACGCGGATATCTTCACCCTCTTCTTCCAGGCCATGCAGCCCGCCAGCCCCCTCGCTGCTGCAACGACCGAGGTACAGATGGACCAACTCGTCGCTGCCACCGGGAGACGGGAAATACCGGGTCATCGGCCACAGCGAGGAGAAACTCAGCCCAGCTTCCTCCTGCGCCTCGCGGTGCGCAACTTCTTCCGGTCGTTCGTCCTTGTCGATCAGACCGGCGACCAGCTCCACCAGCCAGGGGTTGCCGGTCTTGTCCATGGCGCCGACGCGAAACTGCTCGATCAGCACCACTTCGTCGCGCTGCGGGTCGTAGGGCAGGACGCACACCGCGTCGTGACGCACGAACAGCTCGCGCTTGATCTCGCGGCTCATGCCGCCGGCGAACAGCTCATGACGCACGCGGATCCGGTCGAGCCGATAGAAGCCCTGGAAACAGGTTTCGCGGTCGACGAGCTCGACGGCTGTTGGAACGGAATTCAGCTTGTCTGTCATGGAAGTCCTCGCTACCTCACTTGCAACTTCGCGCCATCCTACCCCGCGTACCCTCGGCTTTCACCCTCTTTCAAGTCAACCCAAGGACTGCGAGGATAGGCACCGCCCGTCTAATCAAGATTAGCGGCGAACCGACTGCCATGCTGGCGGTCCAAGGCCGGTTACCGTCGTTCCAGAAGGATCATCATGACGCTTGTCAAACTGACCACCGTGGCTCTACTGGCCCTAGTCCTGGGGGCGTGCCAGAGCGTTTTCCAGCCGAATATGCGCAAGCCGCTGGAGGTCAAGCGCGAGGCCTGGGAACACATCAAGCCCGGTTGCAGCGCCAGCGATTGCCCGCTGGTGAACATCGACACCCTGCACTTCCCGGCCCAGCCGCAACTGGATGCGCTGATCGAGCGGCGCCTGCTGCAGTTCACCGCCGACGGCGGACCGCTGCCGACCTCGCTCAAGGCCTATGAAGAGAGCTTCCTGCGTTCGGCGCAGAGCCGTAACAGCAGCTACCTGCAAGCCAAGGTACGCGAGCAGCATGACGGACTGGTGATCATCGAGCTGTCCAGCTACCTGGACACCGGCGGCGCCCATGGCAACCCTGGCCGCGCCTTCATCAACTGGTCGCGCCAGCAGGAAAAGGTCCTGACCCTGCAGGACATGCTGGTCCCGGGCCAGGAAGAGACTTTCTGGAAAACCGCGGAAGAAGCCCACCGCGGCTGGTTGATCGCGACGAAGATGGACCAGGACCCGGAATTCGTGAAGAACTGGCCGTTCCAGAAAACCCCGAACATCGCCCTGACCTATGGCGCGGTGGTGCTCAAGTACGACGTGTACGCCATTGCGCCCTACGCCATGGGCCACGTCG
This sequence comes from Pseudomonas sp. P2S-1, assembly GCF_057197725.1. Taxonomy (NCBI): domain Bacteria; kingdom Pseudomonadati; phylum Pseudomonadota; class Gammaproteobacteria; order Pseudomonadales; family Pseudomonadaceae; genus Pseudomonas; species Pseudomonas sp. P2S-1. Next base: position 5,084,696 of record NZ_CM170068.1, on the reverse strand, counting down.
AACTGAAGATCCCCTACCCGCGCCTGAACGGCGTGATCAAGCCGGAACTGTTTCCCGGCCGCGGCTGAAGCTGAACAGGCCGTGGAGCAATCCTGCCAGCAGCAACGCCGGCAGGGTTGCACCGAGGTCCGGCGCGTAGTTGGCCAGCAGGTGGTAGGTGGCCACGCCACCGGCCCAGGCCAGCAAGGCGCCAAAGTGCAGTGAACCGACCTGCGCCGGCAGGCGGCGACGGCGCAGCAGGAAGTGATCCACCAGCACCACGCCGAACAGCGGCGCGAACACCGAGCCGATCAGCAGCAGGAAGTTCTGGTACTGCGCCAGCGGCGCGAAGCAGGCGATCAGGGTGCAGACCACGCCAATCGCCAGGGCCAGGTGTTCCACCTTCAAGCGCAGCAGCAGGCCGCTGGACACCGCCGCCGAATGGATATCGGCGAAGGCGTTTTCCGATTCGTCGAGCAGGATCAGCAGCAGCGGAATCCCCAGGCCCGCCCCCGCCAGCGCCAGCAACAACGCATTGACCTCGCCACTCGGCGCGAATGCCAGGGTGTAGGCCACGCCCAGGCTCATCAGCCAGAAGTTGCCGATGAAGAAGCCCAGCGCCGTGCCGCCGAAGACCCGGCTGGCGCGCTTGCCGAAGCGCGAATAGTCGGCGATCAGTGGCAGCCAGGACAGCGGCATGGCAATGGCGATATCGAAGCCCACCGCCAGGGACATCGTGCCATCGCCCGCTTTTGCCCACAGCGCAGCCAGGTCGGCCTTGGCGAAGAGGTTCCAGGTCAGCCACAGGCAGGCGCCGAGCAACAGCCAGATCCCCCATTTGCGCAGGATGCGGCGGACGAAGGTCAGCGGGCCGCTGACGGCCAGCAGGGTCGCGAGGCCGCCGAAGAACAGGGTCCACAGCAGCGGGCTGTTCCAGGCGCTGTTCTCGCCGAAGGACCGCGCGCCGAGCAGGCTGGCGGCGTCGCGCATGACGATGATTTCGAAGGAGCCCCAGCCGATCAGTTGCAGCAGGTTGAGCACCGCCGGCAACGAAGCGCCGTGCCTGCCCAGGCTCAGGCGCAGGGCGGCCATGGCCGAGAGTCCGGTGTCGCTGCCGATGACGCCAACCGCGGCCAGCAGCAGAACCCCGACCAGGGTACCCAGGGCGATCGCCAGGATCGACCCGGCGAGCCCCAGGCCCGGCGCCAGCAGCGCGCCGGTCTGCAGGACCATCAGGCCGATGCCGAGGGAGAACCACAGGGAGAACAGGTCGCGGGCACCGAAGATGCGCTGGTGACCGGGGACGGGGGAATCGGGGGAGTAGTTGCTGGGTAGGGACACGATAGGGTCTCGGCAGGAGTTTTTTATTGGTTTCGAGGGCCTCATCGCTGGCAAGCCAGCTCCCACAGGGACCGCATGCACCGCGGACCCTGTGGGAGCTGGCTTGCCAGCGATTGGGGCCGCCTAGGCGGCCCCGGCTTACCTCAGACTTTCTTGTACAACTGGCTGCCTTCCTGGCGGAACCGCTCGGCCTGCTCGCGCATGCCGTCCTCGACCGCCACGTCCACCACGTCGATGCGCTGGTTGGCGGCGTATTCGCGGACTTCCTGGGTGATCTTCATCGAGCAGAACTTCGGCCCGCACATCGAGCAGAAGTGCGCGACCTTGGCCGAGTCCTTCGGCAGGGTCTCGTCGTGAAACGCACGCGCCGTGTCCGGATCCAGGCCCAGGTTGAACTGGTCTTCCCAACGGAATTCGAAACGCGCCTTGCTCAAGGCGTTGTCGCGGATCTGCGCGCCCGGATGCCCCTTGGCCAGGTCCGCCGCGTGGGCGGCGATCTTGTAGGTGATGATCCCGGTTTTCACATCATCCTTGTTCGGCAGGCCGAGGTGCTCCTTCGGCGTGACGTAGCAAAGCATGGCGCAACCGAACCAGCCGATCATCGCTGCACCGATGCCGGAGGTGATGTGGTCGTAACCCGGGGCGATGTCGGTGGTCAGCGGGCCGAGGGTGTAGAACGGCGCCTCGTCGCAGCATTCCAGCTGCTTGTCCATGTTCTCCTTGATCAACTGCATCGGCACATGGCCCGGGCCTTCGATCATGCACTGCACGTCATGCTTCCAGGCGATCTTGGTCAGCTCGCCGAGGGTTTCCAGCTCGCCGAACTGCGCTTCGTCGTTGGCGTCGGCAATCGAACCCGGACGCAGACCGTCGCCCAGCGAGAAGCTGACGTCGTAGGCCTTCATGATTTCGCAGATTTCGTCGAAGTGGGTGTAGAGGAAGTTCTCCTTGTGATGCGCCAGGCACCATTTGGCCATGATCGAACCGCCACGGCTGACGATGCCGGTGACCCGCTTGGCGGTCAGCGGTACATAGCGCAGCAGCACGCCGGCGTGGATGGTGAAGTAGTCCACACCCTGCTCGGCCTGTTCGATCAGGGTGTCGCGGAACAGCTCCCAGGTCAGGTCCTCGGCCACGCCGTTGACCTTTTCCAGGGCCTGGTAGATCGGCACGGTACCGATCGGCACCGGCGAGTTGCGGATGATCCACTCGCGGGTTTCATGGATGTGCTTGCCGGTGGACAGGTCCATGACCGTGTCCGAGCCCCAGCGGATACCCCAGGTCAGCTTGGCCACTTCTTCCTCGATCGAGGAACCCAGGGCGCTGTTGCCGATGTTGCCGTTGATCTTCACCAGGAAGTTGCGGCCGATGATCATCGGCTCCAGCTCCACGTGGTTGATGTTGGCCGGGATGATGGCGCGACCGCGGGCGATTTCCTCGCGGACGAACTCGGCGGTGATTTCCTTGGGAATGCTCGCGCCGAAGCTGTGGCCGGCGTGCTGCTGGTCGAGCAGGCCGGCGGCGCGGGCTTCCTGCAGCTTCATGTTTTCGCGCAGGGCGACGTATTCCATCTCGGCGGTGATGATGCCCTTGCGCGCATAGTGCATCTGGCTGACGTTGGCGCCGGCCTTGGCCCGGCGCGGGTTGCGCACGTGGGCGAAGCGCAGCTTGGTCAGCTCGGCGTCGTTCAGGCGCTGCTGGCCGAAGTCGGAGGACAGGCCGGCCAGGCGCTCGGTGTCGCCACGGTCGTCGATCCAGGCCGAACGCACGTCGCCCAGGCCCTTGCGCACGTCAATGACGACGTTGGGGTCGGTGTACGGGCCGGAGGTGTCATAGACCAGCACCGGGGCGTTGGCTTCGCCACCGAAATCGGTCGGGGTATCGTCGAGGCTGATTTCCCGCATCGGCACGCGGATGTCCGGGCGCGAGCCCTCGACATAGACCTTGCGCGAACGGGTGAAAGGTTGCACGGACTGCTGGTCGACCTGGGCGGACTCGCTCAGGTTGGACGGGTATTTTTCTTGTTTGCTCATCACAGGCTCTCCAGACGGGTTGGATGTCGGAGCGAACCTGATGGGGACACGGAGAATGCACCTTGGGCGGTGCTGTGCCGAATGCGGGGGTGTCTGGCGGCCTTGTGAGGCTGACTCGACATTCCCGGACCCGGCACAAGAGGGCTCGCGGGAAGCGAGCAATCTTGTTCCCTACGCAGGCGCTAACCTGATCAGGTTCAACGGGATCCGGAATTTCCGATCTCAGCCTCAACGCAAGGCACCCCGACAAGAACGTGCGCAGTCTAGACTGGAGTCAGCCCAAACGCCAACCCTCCTGGCGCAAGCGTGACAAATGGCGCAAATGTCAGATTGTTGCAAAGTGCCTGCGCAACTACACTCGCAAGTTCAGAATTACCTACTTCGTTCAAGGACCGCCCTATGCTGCGCAAACTTTCACTGGCGCTTGCCGTGTCTTGTGCTTCCAACGGATTGGCCTGGGCAGCAGACTTGCCGCTGTCGAGCAAAACCGACCTGGTCAGCGTTTACAACGAGGCGGTGAACAACAACGCCGACCTCGCCGCCGCCCGCGCCGACTACGGTGCCCGCCGTGAAGTGGTGCCCCAGGCCCGCGCCGGCCTGCTGCCGAACCTGTCCGCCGGCGCCGAGATGATGAACACGCGGACCAGTGTCGACCAGCCTTCGGTCACCGCCAGCCGCAGTGGCAATACCTGGAGCGCGACCCTGGCCCAGCCGATCTTCCGCGCCGACCGCTGGTTCCAGTTGCAGGCGGCCGAAGCGGTCAACGAGCAGGCGGCCCTGGAGCTCTCGGCCACCGAGCAGAACCTCATTCTGCAAAGCGCCGAGAACTACTTCGCGGTGCTGCGCGCCCAGGACAACCTGGCCTCGACCAAGGCCGAGGAAGCGGCGTTCAAGCGCCAGCTCGAGCAGTCCAACGAGCGCTTCGACGTCGGCCTGTCGGATAAGACCGACGTGCTCCAGTCCCAGGCCAGCTACGACACCGCCCGGGCCAACCGGATCATCGCCGAGCGCCGCGTGGCCGATGCCTTCGAAGCTTTGGTGACCCTGACCAACCGCGACTACAACTCGATCCAGGGCATCGTCCACACCCTGCCGGTGCAGGTGCCAACCCCCAACGATGCCAAGGCCTGGGTCGACACGGCGACCCAGCAGAACCTCAACCTGCAGGCGACCAACCACGCCGTGCAGGCCGCCGAGGAAACCCTGCGCCAGCGCAAGGCCGGGCATGCACCGACCGTGGATGCGGTGGCGCGTTACCAGAAGGGTGACAACGACAGCCTCGGCTTCAGCAACCCGAACTACACCGGGCAGCGCTATGGTGGCGACGTGGAGCAGACCAGTATCGGCCTGCAGTTGAACATCCCGATCTACAGCGGTGGCCTGACCAGCTCGCAGGTGCGCGAGGCCTACCAGCGCCTGAGCCAGAGCGAGCAGCAGCGTGAAAGCCTGCGTCGCCAGGTGGTGGAGAACACCCGCAACCTGCACCGTGCGGTGAACACCGATGTGGAGCAGGTGCAGGCGCGCAAGCAGTCGATCATTTCCAACCAGAGTGCGCTGGAAGCCACGGAAATAGGCTATCAGGTGGGGACCCGGAACATCGTCGATGTGCTCGATGCACAGCGCCAGCTGTACACCTCGGTGCGTGACTACAACAACACCCGGTATGACTACATCCTCGACAACCTGCGCCTGAAGCAGGCGGCGGGGACCTTGAGCCCGCAGGACCTGCAGGATCTGGGGCGGTACCTGAAGGCGGACTACAACCCGGACAAGGACTTCCTGCCACCGGACCTGGCGGCGGCGGCCAAGGCCAATTTCGAAGGTCGACCGTAGGGGCCTCATCGCTGGCAAGCCAGCTCCCACAGTGTCCGCGTCGCTGCCGAACCCTGTGGGAGCTGGCTTGCCAGCGATAGCGGCATAACAGTCTCTACCGAATCAAAGCCCCGACACCATCGAGCAAACGCTGCAATGCCCCCTGATTGGCCCGCATCACCGCCACCCCCGCCTCGCCCATCTTCCGCGCATCCTGCGGCAACTCGATCAATCTCCTCACCTCAGTCGCCAGCCCCTCGGCATCATCGACCTGCGCCAACGCCCCGGCCTCACGCAACATCGCGCTGATTTCCAGGAAGTTGAACACATGAGGCCCCATGATCACCGGTAATGCCAGCGCCGCCGGCTCCAGCGGGTTATGCCCGCCGGTCGCGACCAGACTGCCGCCGACAAAGGCGATATCGGCCAGGGCATAGAGGAACAGCAACTCGCCCATGGTATCGCCAAGCAGCACCCGGGTCTGAGCGTCCACCGCCGTGCCAGCCGACCGGCGCACGGTGGCGAACTGCTCGGCACACAACTGATGCACCGCGTCGAAGCGCTCCGGATGGCGCGGCACCAGGATGAGCAGGGCATCGGCATGAACCGCCAGCAACTGCTTGTGCGCCGCCAGGATCAGCGCATCCTCGCCATCATGGGTACTGGCGGCAATCCACACCGGCCGCTGCGTCGCGCCCCACTGTCCACGCAGCTCACGAGCACGGGGCAGCAGTTGCTCGTCGATCTTCAGGTCGAACTTGATCGAACCGGTCACCTGCACCGTCGCCGGCCGCGCGCCCAACTGGCGGAAGCGCTCGGCCTCGGTTTCGGTCTGCACCGCGAACAGGCTCATCTCTTCCAGCATCGGCCGGGTCAGACCGGCGAAGCGCGCATAGCCACGGGCCGAGCGCTCGGACAACCGGGCATTGGCCAGGGCCACCGGAATCCCGCGCCTGGCGCACTGGTGGATATGGTTCGGCCACAGCTCGGTTTCCATGATGATCCCCAACTGCGGCCGGGCCTTGTCGAGGAAACGCGCCGCCGCCCAGGGCAGGTCATAGGGCAGGTAGCAATGCTGGATGCGCGGCTCGTTGGCGAACATCGCGCGGATCCGCTCCGAGCCGGTGGGGGTCATGCAGGTCACGGTGATCGGCAGCTGTGGATAACGCTCCAGCAGCGCACGGATCATCGGCGCGGCGGCGATGCTTTCGCCCACCGACACGGCATGGACCCAGATACCACCGGGTTTCAGCGGCGGCAGGCCGAAGGCGAAGCGTTCGCCGATGCGCTCGCGATAGGCTGGCGCCTTGCGCCCACGCAGGAACAGGCGCAGCGCAACCAGCGGCAGGCCCAGTTGAAACAGCAGGGTATAGAGAGTTCTGTTCATGGCGCGGGAGTTTACAAGGTGTCACCTGTTTTGGGGGCGCTTTGCGCCCCTTCGCGGGCAAGCCACGCTCCTACAGGACACGCGTTCCAAGGTAGGAGCGTGGCTTGCCCGCGAAGGACCGCAAAGCGGTCCCAATGGGCCTACCCCATCTCCCGCAGATGCACCGCAAACCGTTCAGCCAGCCACTGCGCTGCCGGCCCCAAAGGCTCATCCCGACGCCAGGCCAGCTCCACCACCAGCGCCGGCGGCCGCCATTCGCAATCCAGCTCGACCATCTGCTGTTGATAAGCCGGGTACTGCACCACATGCCGCGGCAACCAGGCCCAGCCCAGCCCGCGCTGCAACAGTTCGGCCATCACATAGAAACTGTCCGCCCGCCACACCAGCGGACTGGCCGGCTCCCCTCCGGCATAGCCACTGTCCCGCGGATTGACCAACAGTTGCCGGTGCCGCGCCAGATGCTCGCAACTGACCCGCCCGACCTCCGCCAGCGGATGCCCCAGCGGACACACCGTGACCATCTCGATACTGCCCAGCACCCGCCGCTCCAGGGCATCGGGCACCTGCTCATGGTGAAACATCAAGCCCAGGTCCGCCCGCCGCTCCACCAGTTGCCGCGCCACATCGCCCTGGGCACTGCTGGCCATCTGCACTTCGAGCAGGGGAAACTGCCGCGAAAGCTCGTCCAGGCTCTCGACCACCGGCTGATACGGCATCGCTTCATCATGGGTCAGACGCAAGCGCGGCTCCTGCCCGCGCATCAAGGCCGACGCCCGCCCTTCAAGGCGCTCGCACTGGCGCAGCAACTCCCGGGCATCCTCCAGCAACGCCGCCCCCGCCTCGGTCAACTGCGGCTGGCGCCCGCTGCTACGCTCGAACAGCGTCAGCCCAAGATCAGCCTCCAGCATCGCGATGGCATTGCTCACCGCCGACTGCGCCCGCCCCGCGACCCTTGCCACGGCAGAGAACGAACGCCGCTCGGCCACTTCGACGAACAGGCGCACCTGCTCCAGATTCCATTGCGGTTGAATCATCCAGCCTATCTCCCCAGCAGATAGGAAATGACTTTACCGCATCTGGCCAAGCCCTAGAATGCGCGAGCCACCAGAGGAGCGCCCGACCATGAATGCCTACACCTATCTCGCCATCGCCATCTGCGCCGAAGTCATCGCCACCGCGTCGATGAAGGCGGTCAAGGGCCTGAGCACGCCGCTGCCGCTGCTGCTGATGGTCTGTGGCTACGGCGTGGCGTTCTGGATGCTGACCCTGGTGGTGCGCAGCATTCCGGTGGGCATCGCCTATGCCATCTGGTCGGGCCTGGGCATCGTCCTGATCAGCATCGCCGCCCTGGTGATCTACGGGCAGAAACTCGACCTGCCGGCCATGCTCGGCATGGCCTTGATCGTCAGCGGCGTGATCGTGATCCAGCTGTTCTCGAAAACCGCCGGGCATTGATGCCGGAAAAGCTGTCAACGGGCTTATACTTCCCCGCCTGTCCAGCTTGTTGAGGTAACTGCATGTCATCGGTCATTTCCACCGACGTCCTGATCGTCGGCGCGGGGGTTGCGGGTCTCTGGCTCAACGCCCGGCTGCGGCGCCTGGGCTACTCGACGGTGCTGGTGGAACGCAGCAGCGTCGGTGGCGGGCAGACCCTCAAGTCCCAGGGCATCATCCACGGCGGCGCCAAATACGCGCTGCATGGCGCCCTGACCGGCGCCTCGGAAGCCATCGCCGACATGCCGCGACGCTGGCGCGAAGCCCTGGCCGGCAACGGCGAGCTGGATCTGTCCGGCGTGCGCCTGTTGTCCGAGGCCCACTATCTCTGGTCCCCCGGCACCCTGGCCGGCAATCTCACCAGCTTCTTCGCCAGCAAGGCGGTGCGCGGCCGGGTCGACCAGGTCAAGGGCGACCAGTTGCCGCCCGCCCTGCAGGACCGCGGCTTCAAGGGCAAGGTCTATCGCCTGGCCGAACTGGTGGTGGACGTGCCGAGCCTGCTGCAGCGCCTGGCCGAACTCGCCGGCGACAGCCTGCTCGCTGGCGAGCGCATCGAGCCGTTGCGCAACGGTGACGAATTGGTAGGCCTGCGCGTCGACGACCGCGAAATCCGTGCCCAACGCATCGTGCTCAGTGCCGGCGCCGGCACCGCCGACCTGCTCGCCGACCTCGGCCTGAGCCAGCCGGCCATGCAACGCCGCCCCCTGCACATGGTGATCGCCAAGGGCCCAAGCCTGAAGCCGCTGTATGCCCATTGCCTGGGCGGCGGACCGAAACCGCGCATCACCGTGACCACCCACCCGGCCGCCGATGGCCAGTGGGTCTGGTACCTCGGCGGCGATATCGCCGAAGCCGACGGCGTGGCCCGTGAACCCGAGGCACAGATCGCTGCGGCGAAGAAGGAAGTCGCCGGCCTGCTGCCGTGGGTCGACCTGAGCCAGGTGCGCTGGGCCACCCTGCGGGTCGATCGGGCCGAGCCGGCGCAGTCCGGCCTGGTGCGCCCGGACAACGCCTTCCTCGCCGACCAGCACAACCTGCTGGTGGGCTGGCCAACCAAGCTGGCCCTGGCCCCTGACTTCGCCGACCGCGTGCTGCACGCCCTCGACCGCGACGGCATCAAGCCCGGCAATCTGCCGGCCCTGCCCGACCTGCCGAAGCCAGCGCTGGCCCAACCGGAATGGGATCGCCTGCTGCCATGACCCTGCCAACCCTGCACGATCTGCACCGCCCGCTGGGCAGCACCGGACTGTCGGTTTCACCGCTGGGCCTGGGCACCGTCAAGCTCGGCCGCGACCAGGGCGTGAAATACCCCAACGGCTTCACCATCCCCGACGACGACACCGCCCGCCTGTTGCTGGGCCAGGCCCGTGACCTCGGCATCAACCTGATCGACACCGCCCCGGCCTATGGCCGCAGCGAGGAACGCCTCGGCCCGCTGCTGCGCGGCCAGCGTGATCAGTGGGTGATCGTCAGCAAGGTCGGCGAAGAGTTCGAGGACGGCCAGTCCCGCTTCGACTTCAGCGCAGCCCATACCCGCGCCTCGGTGGAACGTAGCCTGCAACGCCTTGAAACAGACTGCATCGACCTGGTCCTGGTCCACTCCAACGGCGACGACCTGCGCATCCTCGAGCAGGAAGAGGTCTACCGGACCCTCGCCCTGCTCAAGCAGGAAGGCAAGATCCGCGGCTTCGGCTTCTCCGGCAAAACCGTCGAAGGCGGGCTGAAAGCCCTGGAACAGGGCGATTGCGCGATGGTCACCTACAATCTCAACGAGCAGGCCGAGCGCCCGGTCCTCGACTATGCCGCGGCCCATGGCAAGGCGATCCTGGTGAAGAAGGCCCTGGCCAGCGGGCATGTGTGCCTGAGCCCGGGATTCGATCCGGTCAAGGCCAGCTTCGAGTTGCTGTTTGCCCATCCCGGCGTCGGCAGTGCTATTGTCGGGACCATCAATCCCCTGCACCTGGCCCACAACGTGGCGATCGTCGCCCAGGTGCTGCGCCAGCACTGAGCCGCCGCCGCGGCCGACCCCAACGCAAGAAGGAGCCGACATGCCGCGAACGCTGATCCGCAAGAACCCGAGCAACTTCAAGACCCTGCCCCTGCACGTCGAAGCCGGCGTGGAGGGCTTGAGCTACCAGAGCATCGGCCGGCCGCTGAACTTCGCCCAGACCCTGCAGCGGCGCAAGTCTATCCAGTTGCCGGATCACGAGCGCTTCGCTGTCGAACTGGCCAACCTCGGGGTTTCGGTGCGCCTGACCCTGTGCTGGCAGCACCGCGATTACTGGGTACTGGTGCGCCAGCGCCGCCAGGACCGCGGCGATGTGGTGCTCAAGCTGATCTCCGGTTACGTCCCGGCCCAGGAGCTCAACCTGCCGCTGCACACGGCAGTGCAGGAAGTAGCGGAGGAATGCCTGCTGGAAACCCCGGAAGGCTGGCTCGGCGGACGTTTCAACGACACCTGGCTGCCGGCGCCCTATGCCGCCGCCCTGCACTATCGCGAGTCGCTGTCGTTCAACCTCACGCCGCATACCGGCGCGGCGCGGCCGGTGCGTTGCGGCAGCCAGCAACTGATCGAGCGCCCGCGGGCCTATGTGCATCTGCCGACGGCGTCGCTGCAACTGATCTACGACCTGCGCCTGCAGGTGCCGAAGGAAGCCAAGTCGCTGAGCCTGTTCCATGTCGACGAGCGCCTCGAAGGCGACCAGCTTGTCGCCCGGCTGGATCGCGCGCGCCCTGACCTGTACCTGATGCCGCTGGAAGATGGGAAACCGTTGCCGGAGCTGTACACCCTGAGGAAGGATGCGCTGGTACCGGCAAGCACCCGCGGCCTGTATCTGGCGGAGAGCTTCGCGCAGCAGGACGGCTGGGTGGTGAAGGACGAGCGTATTCGCTGGAAGGACTGGTTGCGTCAGCAGGGGCTGACGCCGAGCAAGCCCAGTGGCTTGCAGCGGATTACCGGGAAGGCGAAGGCCTTGTTGCAGATAGCGCGGGGCGGCTTGAGCAAATAGACGACACGGACCCTGTGGGAGCTGGCTTGCCAGCGATAGGGCCATCATGAACAAAGATGTTGTCTGATCTGGCCTCATCGCTGGCAAGCCAGCTCCCACAGGGGACCGCGTGAACCAAAAGGGCCTGCAATGCAGGCCCTTCTGGATTTCAGTTCTTGCGGATCTTCTCGACGATCGCCGTGGTCGAGCTGTTTTCCACCAGCCCCAGCACCTTCACAGTACCGCCATAGGCCTTGACGATATCCGCGCCGACCACCTGGTCGATGCCGTAGTCGCCGCCCTTGACCAACACATCCGGCTTGACCTGGCTCAGCAGGTTTTCCGGGGTGCCTTCGGCGAAGCTGATCACCCAGTCCACCGCGCCGAGACCGGCCAATACCGCCATGCGCCGGTCGACACTGTTGATCGGACGCCCAGGCCCTTTCAGGCGGCTCACCGAAGCATCGTCGTTGACCGCGACGATCAAGCGGTCGCCCTGGGCCCGCGCCTGCTCCAGGTAGGTCACGTGACCGGCATGGAGAATGTCGAAGCAGCCATTGGTGAAGACGATCTTTTCCTTGTGCGCACGGGCATCGTCGATGGCCAGCAGCAGTTGTTCGAGCCCCAGTACACCGCGCTCGGAGCCTTCCTCGCGCTGGATCGCCCGGCGCAGTTCCGGCGCGCTGATCGCCGCAGTACCCAGCTTGCCAACCACGATGCCCGCGGCCAGGTTGGCCAGGCCCACTGCGTTGGGCAGGTCCTCGCCTGCCGCGATGGCGGCAGCCAGGGTGGAGATCACCGTGTCGCCGGCACCGGTGACATCGAAGACTTCACGGGCCCGGGCCGGCAGGTGCAGGGCCGGGTGATCCGGGCGCAGCAGGGTCATGCCGTGCTCGCCACGGGTCACCAGCAAGGCGCCCAGTTCCAGCTCGCGCATCAGCTCGCCGCCCTTGGCCACCAGCTCGGCCTCGTCGGCACAACGGCCAACGATGGTTTCGAATTCGCTGAGGTTCGGGGTGATCAGGCTGGCGCCACGGTAGATGGAGAAATCCTTGCCCTTGGGGTCGGCCAGCACCGGGATACCGCGCTCGCGAGCCGCCTGGATCAGGCTCTGGTGGTTCTTCAGCGCGCCCTTGCCGTAGTCGGACAGGACCAGCACCTTGACCCCTTCGAGCAAGGCATCCACTTCGGCGCCGAGGGACAGCGGATCGGTGGCGAAGGGTTCTTCGAAGTCGATACGCAGCAGTTGCTGGTGACGGCTCATGACCCGCAGCTTGACGATGGTCGGCTGGTGGGCGATGCGCTGGAACACCGAACGCACGCCGGCCGCCTGCAGGCTGTTGGCCAGGCTGTCGGCCGCTTCGTCCTGGCCGGTCACACCGACCAGTGCAGCCGGGGCACCCAGCGCGGCGATGTTCAAGGCAACGTTGGCCGCGCCGCCGGGACGATCCTCGATCTGCTCGACCTTGACCACCGGCACCGGGGCCTCAGGCGAGATCCTCGAAGTACCGCCATGCCAGTAGCGGTCGAGCATGACATCGCCGACCACCAATACCGGGGCTTGATCGAAACGCGGCATGGACAACTTCATGGATAACCCATCAGACAGAATGAACAGGGGCGGGATATTAGCACAGGGTTGGCGACAGCTCGCCTGTGCCCGTTGTCGGGGAATTCGGAACGCAAAGCAGCGCCGGGCCATTGCGGCCCGGCGCAGTTGTTTCAGGTGATGTCGGCCTTGCTCGGCTCGTCCAGGCCCATGGCATGCAGGCGGGCGTAGTAGCCGTTGGCGGCGAGCAGTTGCCCGTGGGTGCCACGTTCGACGATACGGCCCTGGTCCATGACCAGGATCAGGTCGGCCTTCTCGATGGTGGACAGGCGGTGGGCGATGACCAAGGTGGTGCGGCCTTTCATGACCTGGTCGAGCGCGGCCTGGATATGCCGTTCGGACTCGGTGTCCAGCGCCGAAGTCGCCTCGTCGAGGATCAGCAGCGGCGCGTTCTTCAGCAAGGCCCGGGCGATCGCCAGGCGCTGGCGCTGGCCGCCGGAAAGCAGCACGCCGTTCTCGCCGACCTGGGTATCGAAGCCTTGCGGCAACTGGTCGACGAAGTCCTTGGCATAGGCGGCAGCGGCCGCTGCCTCGACGTCGGCACGCGGCGCACCGGCCAGGTCACCGTAGGCGATGTTGTTGGCCACACTGTCGCTGAACAGGGTGACGTGCTGGGTCACCTGGGCGATATGCCGGCGCAGGTTGAGCAGGCGGTAGTCCTCGACCTCGACGCCATCCAGGAGAATCTCGCCCTGGTTGTGATGGTAGAAGCGCGGGATCAGGCTGGCCAGGGTCGACTTGCCGCTGCCCGAGCGTCCGACCAGTGCGATCATCTGCCCCGGCTCGGCGGTGAAGCTGATGTCGTCCAGCACCAGGCGCTCGGTGCCCGGGTAGGTGAAGCTGAGGTTGCGCACCTCGAGGCGACCGGTGACGGTATCGCGCTCGACAGTGCCCTTGTCCAGCTCCGGCTCGACATCCAGTTGTTCGAAGATGCTCTCGGCACCGGCGACGCCCTTCTGGATGGTCGAGCTCACTTCAGACAGTTGGCGAATCGGCTTGGGCAGCAGGCCGGCCAGGGTAATGTAGGCCACCATGTCGCCCGCCGAGGCGTCGCCGCGCAGATAGAGCACGAGGAACATCAGGATGGCCATGGCGGTATAAATGACCAGCTGCAGCAGCGGCGTATAGATGGCCCCGGTGCGGGTCATGCGCAGTTGCTTGTCGGTGTTGCTCTGGCTGGCGCCAAGGAAGCGCTTCTGCTCGTAGGTCTCGCCACCGAAGCTGCGCACCACGCGGTAGCCCTGGATGGTCTCGGACGCCACATGGGTGACATCGCCCATCGCCACCTGGATCTTCTTGCTCTGCTTGCGGAATTTCTTGCTGGCGCGGCTGACCATGAAGGCGATCAGCGGCAGGATGGCGATCATCACCAGGGTCAGGCGCCAGTTCATCAGCAACAGCGAGCCGAACAGGAAGACCACGGTCATGCCTTCGCGGATCACCACCTTGATCGCATCGGTGGCCGCTCCGGTCACCATGGTGACGTTGAAGGTGATGCGCGAGATCAGGTGCCCGGAGTTGTGCTTGTCAAAATAGCGATTGGGCAGGGTCAGCAGGTTATTGAAGAGTTGCACACGCAAGTCATGGACCAGGCCAAGGGAGACCTTGGCCAGGAAGTAGTTGCCAAGGAAAGAACCCAGGCCCTGCCAGGCCGCGATCAGGATGATCAGCAGCGGCACCGCCTGCAGCAATTGCAGGTCGCGCAGGTAGGGGACGGACGGGAACAGCACCGCTTCGGGATTGGACAGGCCATCGACGAAGTACTTGAGGATGTAGCCCAGCATGGGTTGGGTCGAGGCGAAGATCAGGAAGCCGACGATACTCAGCAGGAACAGGCCAATATAGGGCCGGACGTAGCCGAGCAGGCGGAAGTAGATCTTCATGCTCGAGGGGCTGGCGGAGCCACTGGAATCGGTCATGTCAGGGAAGTAACTGGAAATTGGGAGGCCGACTTTAACACAGCTTCATGACAGGGTAATTCGCCCGGTGTCCGGCGACCGGCCCAGGTTTCACAGCGCAACGCAGACAGCTGGGTTAGTATTGCCGCTTCTGAAATCATCACCAGCCTAGCCTATGCATCCGAGCCGCATTCACCAAGGCGCCAATCGCCTGTTCGACTTAATCTGTTTATGGATCCTGCCGATTGGATACTTCCTGCTGCTGAGTGCGCTTTTCTACCTGCCGGACCGCAGTTTCCACCACAAGCTTTTCTATGCCCTGTTCAGCATACCGACCCTGCTCGCGCTGCTGCTGCGCCCGCGCGAAGTTGCGGCGCTGGCTCGTGAGCCGATCGTCGTCCTGTTCGTGTTGTTCGCGCTCTACGCGGTGGCAAGCCTGGCCTGGAGCCCTACGACCGACAGCACCAGCAGTCTGATCAAGCGTCCTCTGCATACGCTGATGCTGTTCGCCGGTACATGCCTTCTGCTGCGCCACCGCCCTGAGCTCCTCAAGGGGATTTTCCTCGCCGCGGCCCTGGTCGTGCTGGTGGCCAGTCTCAGGGATCTCTACTACTTTGCCCTGACCTACGTCGACGGGTTACGCCTGGAAGGTTCGGGAGCGATGGACAACCCATTGCTCAGTTCTCACCTGTTCGGTTTCTTCTGTACCTACTGGCTGGTCATGTGCATCACTGACAGGCGCCCTCGCTTCCTGGTCCTGAGCCTGGTCGGGCTGACGGTGATGTTCGCCGCCGTAATCGCCACTGGTTCGCGAACCCCGTTGGTAGCACTGACCCTGGCGCTAGGCTGGATCGTCATGCTGCGCGCCAACCGGCGCACGCTGCCGCTGCTCCTGGCGATTCCGCTGATTGCTCTCGCCCTGGTGGCTTTCGCCCCGGAAATGATCGTCGGCCGCGGCGATTCGTACCGCTTCGAAATCTGGCGTTTCAGCTGGAACCTGATCCTCGACCACCTGTTGTTCGGGCACGGGTACGACGCGCCGATGGTGGTCGACCTGAATATCGGCTGGCTATTGAGTGAGCCGCATAACTTTGCCCTTGGCGTGCTGTACAACGTTGGCGTGGTCGGCTTTGTTCCATGGATCGGCATGATCGCCTATGCCCTTTACAGTGGCTGGCGGCACCGCGAGAGCAAATACTTCGTCCTGGTTTCGACCTTGCTGGCCTTCGGTATCGGTGCCGGCCTTACCGAGGGTGGCGGCATCCTCTCCCGCCCGAAGGAGCACTGGTTCCTGATATGGATTCCACTGGCGCTGATGGCCGCCCTGAACATAGCCCGACGTGAGGGCCGGTTGCTGGCCTTGGAACCCCGGGCCATTTCAGTGACGCAGGCCAGGCAGATGGCTGAACAGGGCGAGGTCATCGAAGAAGACGGGCTGGGTCCCAAGGTCCTGCGCTTGCAGGACGGCAGCTTCCTCAAGCTTTTCCGCCGCCGCCGCTGGTACACCTCGGAAAGCCTGAATCCCTATTCCCAGCGCTTCGCCAGAAACAGCCAACAACTGTCGGCCATGGGCTTCACCACCCCGCAGGTACTTGATCTGTATCGTTATGCCGATGGCGGCAAGGGTGTTCGCTACCAGCCACTCCCTGGCCAGACCCTACGCCAGGCCCTGGAGCGCTGCGCTACCCGGGCGGAAAGGGAGAAACTGGTCTATCGTCTTGGCCGCTTCATTGCACAGTTGCACCAGAATGGCGTGTATTTCCGCTCGCTGCACCTGGGCAATGTCCTGCTGCTCGAGGACAACGATTTCGGCCTGATCGACCTGGCCGACATGCGTATCCAGCCTTCGCCACTGTCCCCGGGATTACGCCAGCGCAACCTGCGACACATGCAGCGCTACGCCCAGGACCGGGAATGGCTGTTCGAAGAAAGCGTCGAGGCGCTGCTTTGCGGCTACGCCGAAATTGCACCGGCCTTCACGCAACGGATGCGCGAGCATCTTCAGCCCTCCCAAAAATAAAAGTACGACCTATGCTCACTGCTCCCCTGCTGTCACTCGCGGCCTACACCCTGGCCTTGATGGTGGCGGCACTCCTGGTCAGGATCCCGGGCATCGCCCGCAACCTGCCGTTCAACGCTGAGCGCGCCACGGCTATCGACGGCCTGCGTGGCTATCTCGCTTTCGCGGTGTTCATCCACCACGCCGCCATTGCCTGGCAGTTCCACCAGACTGGCCAGATCGCTATGCCGACCGATCGTTTCTTCGCCCAGATTGGCCAGGTCGGTGTCGCGCTGTTCTTCATGATCACCGGCTTCCTGTTCTGGGACCGCCTGCTCAAGCAGGGCCGCGATCATGACTGGCGAGCCTTTGCGATTTCCCGGGTGTTCCGCCTCTATCCTTTATACGTGCCATTGCTCGCGGCCCTGGTCGTCACCGCGTTCTACCTGCAAGGATGGACACTGCAGGAAAGCCCGCAGCAGTTGCTCAAGCATGTGGCCCTGTGGCTGATATTCGACCGCCCCGACATCAACCAGGTCGCCGGGACCGGGACACTGATTTCCAACGTCACCTGGACCCTGACCTACGAGGTGTACTTCTACCTGGCGCTACCGTTGCTAGGAATGATCTTCATCTACCGCGGCGCGCACGCCAAAACCATTGCCTGCCTGGTAGGCCTTTATCTGCTCGCGCAGGTGGTCGGCTGGGAGCACTCGCTGAAGAAAAAGTACCTGCTGAGCTTCCTCGGCGGTATCGCGGCGGCGTACTGGATCCGCAAACCGGCGCTGGTCGATTGGGGGCGTAGCCGGCTGGCGGCGATAGTTGCGCTGATCCTGCTACTGGCAGTGCTGACTCTGTTGCGCAAAACCTTCGCCGTCTTCCCCCTGCTGTTGCTGAGCGGTTTTTTCTTCGTGGTGGTGTCGGGCAACGATCTGTTCGGCGCGCTACGTCTGCGCAGCGTTCGCTGGATGGGGGAAATCAGCTACAGCACCTATCTTCTGCACGGTTTCCTGCTGTGGTGGGTGGCTTACCATTGGTACCCGCAGGCCGGCTTCGCCATGGATGACCCCCTGCCGTTCCTGACGATGATCGCGGTCTGCTGCGCCCTGCTGGTGCTGATCAGCAGCCTGACCTTCCTGATATTCGAAAAGCCGGGTATCGCCAAGGGCAAACAGTGGGTGCAGCATTGGCGCCTCAAACGCGCAGCGCTGGGGGAGAAAGCCTGATTCAGCGGTTTCGGGCGTAATCGAGAAACGCCCGGATATCGTCGTTGCAGAGTTTCGCCAGGATCTGGCGAATCTCCGCTTCAGGCCACTCCCACCAGGCCGCCCGCAACAGTTCGGCACGAATGTCTTCCGGGAAGCGCCAGTTGATCACCTTCGCCGGATTACCGCCAACGATCGCATAGGGCGGCACGTCACGGGTTACCAGGGCGCCAGCGGCAACGATGGCGCCATGACCGACCGTCACGCCCGAGAGGATGCTGCTGTTGGAACACAGCCAGACATCGTTGCCGATGATCACATCGCCACGGGTGCCGTTGTAGTCCTTGATATGCGCCGCTTCGTCGAACATCGCCGGAAAGGGATAGGTGGTGACCCAGTCGGCACGGTGATGCCCGCCCAGAAAGATCTGCACGCCCTCGGCGATCGAGCAGTACGCCCCGATCTTCAGCGTCGAACCTTCCTGCCAGTCATGCACCTCGGGCAGGCCGTAGCTGCCGACACCGAACTCATACTGTGGATAACGCGCCTTGAAACGCGCGCGGCCGCGTTCGCTGCGAGGCAGCTTGCGGATCTCGCGCTTGGCGCGTTTTTCCAGGAACCGTGTAATCCAGCCCATCAGTCTTCAGCCCCGCTCCAGTGGCGAGAACAACAGCCGCCCCAGGCCGCGCCAGGTCTTGCGGGTGAACGCCCTGAGCGGAATCTGCGCCAGCAGCTCCCGGGCCAGCTTGCGATCACGGTTCGCCACCTTCAGGAACATCGAGTTCAAGGCCTTGAACTTGACCTCCTCATAAGCCGGATGATCGCTGAAATGCGCGTAGATGCGCAGGATGCTTTCGATCATGAAACGGTGATTCTTGTATGAGTTGGTCGCGTGCTTGCGGTAGCGCGCCATGACCACAGGCAGGCCGTCGATGACATAGCCGGCATGGGTGATCTTCAGCTCGATGTAGAGGTCTTCGAGGCGGATATCCGGGTTGAAACCACCGACCTTCTCCAGCGCTTCACGGCGGAACAGCAGGGTCGGCGCCGGCGGATAGGGCTTGCGCTCCAGGAACATGTCCTCGAAGTCGGAGCGCCTGAACGGGACATCACGGCGCTGGCGCTTCTCGGGGAAGAGCTCACCCTTGGAATCGATCAGCTCGATATTGCCCGCACAGATACCCACCTCGGGCTTGTCGGCCATATGCGCGACCTGAATGGCGATGCGGTCCGGCATCATGATGTCGTCCGAACCGAAGGTGGCGATCAGCTCACCATGGGAACGGGCGATACCGTCGTTCAGCGTACGGGTCAGCCCCTGGTTTTTCTGGACCTTGAAGTCGAACCCATGGATCGCCTGCAGACGCTGGATCCGCTCGACACTATCGTCGGTGGAACCATCGTCGATCACCAGCAGCTCGACATTCGGGTAGGTCTGATCGAGCACACTCTGGATGCTCTGCTCGATGTAGGGCCCGTGGTTGTAGGAAGCGATGATGACGCTTACCAGGGGTTGCTTGTCGCTCATGCCGGTTCCTTGTTCGCCTTGGCCAGGCCGGACTCGATCAGGTCCAGGTACTGCTGGCGGAATACGTCGATATCGTGGTTGTTCTGCAGGTACTGGTAAGTTTGCTCGCCCTTGGCCCGCAGGCTCTGTTCGTCGAGAGCCAGGTAGCTGTCCAGCGCGGTGGTGAGCTGGGCGACATTGCCCGGCTCGACCGCCAGCCCGCCCGCACCCTGGATCAACGGCAGCATCGCCGGCACGCTGGAGGCGATCACCGGCAGGCGCCCACTCATGCCTTCGAGCAGGGCCAGACCGAGCCCCTCGGCCATCGACGGCATGGCCCAGATATCGAACGCACGCACGTATTGCAGCGCGTTTTCCTTGAAGCCCAGCAGATGGGCGCGACCGTTCAGACCCAACTGGTCGATTTCGGCCTGAAGGTTCTGTTGTTCGCGACCGGCGCCGATGATCGCCAGTTGCGCCTGTGGGTATTTGTCCTTGAGCGCTGCGAAAGCCTTCAGCAGATGGGTATGCCCCTTGACCGGCACCAGACGCCCGAGCGCCCCGACCAGGCGCGCATCCGCCGCCAGCCCGAGCAACTCGCGGGCCTTCTCGCGGGAATGCTGCAGCGACTCGGCCTGGGGAATATCGATGGCGTTGGTGATGGCGTGGGTGTTCTGCTCAGTGAAGCCGCACTTGCAGTCAACCAGGTACTGCTTGACCGCCGGCGATACCCCGACGAACTGCCAATGCCTGTCCACCAGGCGCTGGGTCTGGCGGCGCCGGTAGAGACGGTCGTACTCGCCGAAGCCATGGGAAATGCCGATGCACAGCGGGATCTTCAGCCAGCGGTTGAGCTGCAGCATCATGTTGACCGGCTTGAAGCGGTTGCAGATCACCACGTCGAAGCCTTCCTTGCGGCAGAAGCGGTACATCTTCCACAACGCCATCAGGCGCATGCCCTTGAGGGCCTTGTCGCTGAACTCGAAATACACCGAATGATCGGAACGGCTTGCCGGCTCGCCAGGCCCTGGCTTGCCCTTGAGGAAGGCCATGGTGGTCTCGAAGCGGTCGGTCGGCAGCGCCTTGACGATCTGCTCGGCGAGATCGGCAAAGTCATGGCGCTTGATGTTGTAGTCCGGCTGCAGTTGCAACACCTTGAAACGTCGTTTCATAGGGCTCCCTGGTGAAAACCGTGCTGGTCGATCATCCAGCTCGACGACGACGCCAGACGGCGCACCTCGGCCGGATCTGGCGTGGGCATTTGCGACCACTCGTTGCGTTTCCAGCAGACGAAATGGAAATACGGGAAGGTGCGCTGGCCATCACGGTCATTGCTCAGGCGCCCGTCCTGCCAGTACCAGTGCAGGGGGAAATCGCAGCTGCCGTCGTGCCATTTGATCACCCCGCCGGGCGTGCTGAACGCCTCGGTGAACTCGCTGCGGCGGCGCAGCGGATTGAACTTGCCGACCAGTTCGAACAGCGGTTTCGGAAAGTTCTTGCGCCACAGGAACAGGCGGCTGAACGCCCCTTCATCGATGGCATGGTGCTCGTGGTCGGTGAAGCGTTCACGCCAGTTCTTGATCCGCTTGAACAGGCCGCGCTGGTCGGCGGTATTGCGCATCACGCACAGATGCCCGGCCACCCGACGCTCGTGAGTGGAAAACAGGTCGTTGCGCGCTAGGCGCTCGGCGGTGAAATAGGCCCGCAGGTCACCGTAGACCAGGTCGATATCGCCGAAAGCCCAGAAATCGTAGCCCTGCAGACGGTCTTCGTGGATATAGCCGAGCGCCGGCTTGATATCGCACAGCTTGTAGGCATGCACCGGGGAAAAGTCGATCCCGAGGCGCGCCGACACCAATTGGCAATATTCCTGGTAGCTGATCGGCTCGACGGTGACGTTGGCCGGGAGGTTGTCCGGCACGCCGCAATCGCTGAACAGCAGCCAGTCGATGTCCGGGTTGCGCCGGCAGCTTTCCAGGTAGAACGGCATCCAGAACGGCCATTGTCCGAAATAAGGGATGACGAACAGGATCCGGGGTTTGGATTTGATCACTCGAAGCTCTCTTGGTTGATCCGGGGTACCGATACTGTACGTCCCCGTTTTCTTTATTTTCGTTTCACGACCCACAAGAGTTCATGACGCCGCACAGCCTTGCGGAAGAACTCGTTTTCCCCGAACACAGAGCCCCGCCGCCCGGCCAGCAGGCGTTGCAGTAGCCGGCGCAGCCGACGCTTGAAGGGCGGGCGGGGCTGCAGGTCATGCATCATGCCCAGGGCCATGGCCTTGTCGCATTGACGCCCGGCATCCAGCGTCAGGCTCCAGGGCAGCCAGGTGTCGTCGCCCTCGGTCACCGGCGGCAGGGCCACGCCGGTTCCGGTATCGCCCATGGGCCAGCGGTCGTTGTCGTGCAGGTGATTGGCGTAGCCAAGCAGGGTTTGCGGTTGCCAGTCCAGCCCTTGCAAGGCCTGGACCACCGCCTGCTGGGCGCAGAGATGGTCAGGGTGCGGATCGAGCACCGGGTGCGGTAGCACGATGACTTCCGGCCGGGCGGTCTCGATCAGGGCGCGCAGGTCGGCCAGCAGGTTGTTCCAGCTGGGCACGCCGTCGTCGCCCGGCAACGCCAGGCTGTTGAGCTGGCGGAACGGCCGGGTGTCGGCGGTATCGGCTTCACGGGAGCCAACGGGGTCGGCGGGCGACGCCTGCATCACCGGCAGTTGCAGGCAGAAGTAACCCAACTGCACGCACTGCGCTTCGGGTACTCCGGCCCAGCGCGGCACGGCGATGCTGTCCCAGGCCCGCAGACGGCCCTTGAGGCGCGCCGCTTCGGCCCTGCCCAGGCCCATGTCCTGGTAATGCTCGGCCTCGATCTCGCCGGCGGTCAGGGTGACGATCCAGGTCTGCGCGGCCTGGCTGTACAGCCCGTAGGCCGCCAGTTCGGCATCGTCGGCATGGGGCGCGATGACCATGACCCGCTGCTGGCGGTAGTCCGGATGCCGGATGACCCACAACTTCGGCTGGCCAAGCAGCCGGCAGAAGCGCCCACGCACGGCTAGTCGGCCTTCACCGAGGGCACCACCGAAGCCACCGAGATTGAGATAGCGCAGGCCGTTGACGCCGCGCTCGAAGGTCTGCCGGTCCTCGACCCCGTCGCCCGCAAGGTCAATCCCGGGATCGAGGAAGCGACCCAGCCAGTTGCTTTTGAGTTGCACCTGGAGAATCAGGGTCTCGCTGCCATCGAGGGCCAGGGGCTGTTCAAGCTGCAAACGACCCTCGCGCAGCTGCACGGGATGCGCGCTGTCGTCCGCGAAACGGTAGCGATAATCCTGCGCTGGCGAATAGAACAGGTGATCGGCAAACCACGCCTCATGGGCGACCCAGCCCAGCAGCGCCAGCACCAGCGGTAGCCACCAGGCCACCAGCACACCCACGGCGACCAGCACCAGCAGCCCAAGCAAAAGCGCCACGCGCTTGTTGCGGCGATGGCGCTTGAGCAGTTGCTGCTTGCGGTTCAAACCTGGAACACCGGCACGGGGTTGCACCATCGATCCTTGTACTCGCGATCGGAGCGGCCGAAGGAGAAGCGCAGGGCCTTGTTGCGGGCACGGGCGTCTTCCCAGGCGCTCTGGGTATTGAGGAAACTCAGCACGCTGCCGGGGCTGAACTCGCGGGTCTGCGGGTCGACGCCACCATTGACGTACTCGACGCTGATCCACTCCGGCGCTTCGACCCGGTACACCAGCTGGATAGCGATCGGCGCGTCGTTGAGGAACACCACCGAACCGATCAGCAGCGAGCGCAAGCGCTCGATCACCTCGGCCATGCGCTCGGCGCCGGTCGCCGGGAAGTTCCAGCGGCGCAGGAACAGGTCGCAGTACATCGCGGCGATAGTCGCGCTGTCGAAGTCCTGGATCGGCTTGACCACCCCGCCCGCCTCTTCCAGCAGGCGCAGTTCGCGGCGCTGGTTGTAGCGGAATTTCTTCGACAGGTCTTCCGGCGTGCGGGCCATGGCCAGGGACTCGCTCTGCGCCTTGAGCAGGCTGAAACGCCCCTGGTTCAGATCGGACAGGTAGCGTGCGCTGTGGCGCAGCGGCGCCTGGGCCTCGGCAGCAGCCGGCAGGATGATCTCGGCGTTGCCGAGGTCGAACAGGCCTTTCTTGCCATGACGCTTGAGCACGTCCTTCGACAGCGCCAGGTAACGGCCCCAGGTCGGGATCGCCGCCTTGATCTCGCCGCCCTGCTCCCAGGCCAGGTAGCGCACCGGGATATCGGCCATTTCGGCGAGCTGCGCGACCACCAGCGGATGACTGGCCACGCTGCCGCCGAAGCGGTGCCAGGCCTGTGCATAAGTCTCGGCGTCAACGACGCGCCAGCCGCGCTCGCGCCAGCCTTGCAATCGATTGAGCATCAGGCCTCCGCAGTCAGGGCGACGACATGGGGCAAACGCCAGAACTGCTGGCGTACCGCTGCGTCGGAGAAGCGCGCGTGCAGGCGCTCCAGCATGCGTTCGCGACACTCCTGAAGCTGCGCCTCGTCCATTGCCGCCAGTACCTGCAGGGACCGGGCCAGCGCAGCCGCATCACCGAGCGGGAACAGTACGCCAACGCCTTCGACCACTTCGCTGGCACCGCCACAGGCCGTGGCCGCCAGCGGAACACCAGCGACCATCGCCTCCAGCAGGACCATGCCGAACGGCTCATGATCCGAGCTCAGGGCGAAGGTATCGAAGGCAGCGAAGTAACGCCTGGCATCGGCGACCTGGCCAAGAAAGTCCACTTGCCCGGCAATCTCCAGTTCGACGGCGAGGGCCTTGAGCCGGGCTTCCAGCCGACCCTTGCCGAGGATCGCCAGGCGCGCGCCGGCCGGCAGGTTCGGCAACGCCTGGGCAAAACCGCGCAGCAGGGTGGCCTGGTCCTTGTCCGGATGCAGGCGACCGACGTTGCCGACGATCCACGCCTGCGGGTCCAGCTTGAGGCTCTCGCGGGCCTCGGCAGCAGGCACCAGGCGCTGTTGCAGCGCCTCGATATCGACCCGGTTGTACAACGTCTGGATGCGTTCGGCCGGCCATTTCTTCAGGCAGCGGCGCATATCGTCACGCACCGCGTCGGACACACCGAGCAGGCTCAGGCGCTTGCTGAAGAGATTGGCGAACAGCTGGCGGCTGCCACGCTTGTAGTCGTCGAAGGCATGGTGCACGCCGATCACCGGCAGGCGCGTGGCCAGCAGGGTGATGTAGATGGGCTTGAAGCGATGGGCGATGCAGAAACTGAAATCCCGCGCTGCGGCAATCTTGCGCAGCGCCCGGATCGCACCCAGCTTCAGGCCACGAATGGCGCTGGAGCTGAACTCGAGAAACAGCACTTCGTCACTGGCGCAGCCTTGCGCGACCTGCGGGTCGGCCTTGCCGGTGAGGAAGACCGTGGTGACCTTGTAGCCGGTCCCGGCGAACAGGCTGGCGTACTGACGGGCGCAATCGAGGAAAGGCCCGTCATAGCCATGGCAGAACTGCAGGACGCGCTTGTCAGTCGAGCGTGTCATAGGCTTTCGCGCCGTCCTTCACTACCAGGATGTCTTCCATGATCAGGTATTGAAGATCGGAGCCGAAGAACATGTTCAGCGCGTCGGTCGGCGAGCAGATCATCGGTTCGCCACGGCGGTTCAGCGAGGTGTTCAGCGACACGCCGTTGCCGGTCAGGTTTTCCAGGGCCTTCATCATGTCGTAGTAGCGCGGGTTGTACTCGCGCTTGAGGACCTGGGCACGGGACGTACCGTCCTCGTGGACCACTTCCGGCACGCGGGTCTTCCACTCCTCCGCCACTTCGAAGGTGAAGGTCATGAACGGCGCCGGGTGATCGACCTTGATCATCTGCGGGCCGACGGTGTCCAACATGGACGGGCAGAAAGGCCTCCAGCGCTCGCGGAACTTGATCTGCTCATTGATCCGGTTGGCCACGCCCGGCACGCTCGGGCAGCCGATGATGGAACGGCCGCCGAGGGCACGCGGGCCGAACTCCATGCGGCCCTGGAACCAGGCCACCGGGTTGCCGTCCACCATGATCTGGGCGATGCGCTCAGGCATGTCGTCGATCTTGCGCCATTTCGGTGCGCTCGGGTGACGGGCGCAGGCGGCGATCACGTCCTCGTTGGAGTACGCAGGGCCGAGGTAGACGTGTTCCATCTTCTCGACCGGCACGCCACGGGCGTGGGACACATAGGCCGCAGCGCCGACCGCAGTACCGGCGTCGCCGGACGCCGGCTGGACGAACAGTTCGGTCACGTCCGGGCGGGCGATGATCTTCTGGTTCAGCTTGACGTTCAGCGCGCAACCGCCGGCGAAGGCCAGCTTGCCGGTTTCCTTGAGGATGTCGCCCAGGTAGTGGTCGATCATCTGCAGGGCCAGCTTCTCGAACAGCGCCTGCATGCTGGCGGCGTAGTGGATGTACGGCTCGTCGGCAATGTCGCCTTCGCGCTTCGGACCCAGCCACTCGATCAGCTTCGGCGAGAAGTAGAAGCCCTTGCCCTTCTCTTTATAGCGGCGCAGGCCGATGACGTTGGCGTACTCGGTGTTGATCACCAGTTCGCCGTTTTCGAAGCTGGCCAGGCGCGAGAAGTCGTACTTGCTGGCATCGCCGTACGGCGCCATGCCCATGACCTTGAATTCGCCGTCGAGCATCTCGAAGCCGAGGAACTCGGTGATCGCACCGTACAGGCCGCCCAGGGAGTCCGGATCGAAGAATTCCTTGATCTTGTGGATCTTGCCGTTCTCGCCATAGCCGAAGAAGGTGGTGGCGTACTCACCCTTGCCGTCGATCCCGAGGATCGCGGTCTTCTCCTTGAAGCCGGAGCAGTGGTAGGCGCTGGAGGCGTGGGCCAGGTGGTGCTCGACCGGCTCGATCTTGATCTTCTTCGGATCGAAGCCCAGTTGCTCCAGGCACCAGACGATCTTCTTGCGATAGCGCTTGTAGCGGCGGTTGCCCATCAGGATCGCGTCGAGGGCGCGGTCCGGGGCGTACCAGTAGCGCTTGGCGTAGTGCCAGCGGGCTTCGCCGAACAGGCTGATAGGGGCGAACGGAATCGCGACTACATCGACGTCGGACGGCTTGATACCGGCTTGTTCCAGGCAGAACTTCGCCGATTCGTAGGGCATGCGGTTCTTTGCATGTTTATCGCGCACGAAGCGCTCTTCTTCGGCGGCGGCGATCAGCTTGCCGTCGATATACAGGGCCGCGGAAGGATCATGGCTAAGGGCGCCGGACAGGCCAAGAATCGTCAATGCCAAGGGTCTAGCCTCTTCATTCGGTAAAAATGCGCCCCGGCCTCGTGGGCGGGCGGCGGCGAAAGGGCGGGATTATAACGCAAAGCGGGTGGGCAATAGGAGGTGGCTGACCTCAAGGGCCTCATCGCTGGCAAGCCAGCTCCCACAGGGACCGCATGCACCGCAAAACCCTGTGGGAGCTGGCCAGCGATGGGGCCCTCAAGAACAACACAACAGCCAGGATTACTCAGCGATCAACCAATCCATCCGCCAGCTACCGCCCGTCTGCCCCAGGCATTCAGCCAGCCACGGCAGGAACTCGCGCAACTCGTCCTCCAGCCCCCAAGGCGGGTTGGCGATCGCCAGGCCCGAGCCATTCAGGCTCTGCGGCGTGTCCTGCGGGTGCACATACAGTTCGACCCGCAGCAATTTCGGCGCGCCGGTACTGGTCAGGTCCTGGTAGAAGCGCACCAACTGCTTCTGCTCCTTGATCGGATACCAGATCGCCGCGACGGTCTGGCGCATGCGACCGATCGCCTCCTTCATCGAGTTGGAGCAGCGCTTGAGCTCGTCCGGCTGCTCGAACGGCGGGTCGATCAGCATCACCGCGCGCTTTTCCTGCACCGGCAGCAGCGCACGAGGCACATGCCAGCCTTCGCCCAGGTGCACGGCGACCCGCGGGTCCTTCTTCATGTTGTCCTTGAGCAGGCGCCCGTCTTCCGGGTGCTTCTCGTTGAGCAGCACGCGATCCTGCTGGCGCGCCATGCGCCGCGCCAGCTCGGGCGAGCCGGGGTAGTAGCGCAGTTCGCCATCGGCATTCAGGCGCTTGACGATGCGCAGGTAGTCCGCAGTGATATCCGGCAGGTCCTCACGCCCCCAGAGCCGGCCAATGCCTTCGATCCACTCGCCGGTACGGGTCGCCTGGTCGCCCTGCAGGTCATACAGACCGAGGCCGGCGTGGGTATCGATATAGGCGAATGGCTGCTCCTTGCGCGACATCAGGGCGATGAGGCGGGTGAGCACGATGTGCTTGAAGACGTCGGCGTGGTTGCCGGCGTGGAAGGCGTGACGATAGTTCATGGCAACTCCTGAGGGGCCGGGAAGTTTACCTTGTCACGCCGCAGTCGTCAGGTTGCACCCGCTGAAACGACAGCGGCCCGCCTCTCTCGAAGAGGCGGGCCGCCGTTTCAACCGGGGTCAGCGATCACTTGTTGGCGTGATAGTCGGCATCGGCCTTTTCAAAGCGCGCAATCATGCTGGACGACGCGCGGCCCATCCGGCTCACCAGCACGATGGCGATGGTGGCGAAGATGAAGCCCGGGATGATCTCGTACAGGCTGCTGCCCGAGTAGTTCTTCCACAGGATCACGGTCAGGGCGCCGACCACGATGCCAGCCAGCGCACCATTGCGGGTCATGCCTTTCCACAGTACCGACAGCAGCACCACCGGACCGAAGGCGGCACCGAAGCCAGCCCAGGCGTAGGCAACCAGGCCCAGTACGCGGTTATCCGGGTTGGCCGCCAGGGCGATGGAAACCAGCGCAACCGCCAGGACCATCAGGCGACCGACCCAGACCAGCTCCAGCTGCGAGGCATTCTTGCGCAGGAAGGTCTTGTAGAAGTCTTCGGTCAGGGCGCTGGAGCAGACCAGCAGCTGGCAGCTCAGGGTGCTCATCACCGCCGCCAGGATGGCCGACAGCAGGACACCAGCGATCCATGGGTTGAACAGGATCTTCGCCAGCTCGATGAACACACGCTCATGGTTCTCGGTGACCGGACCGGCCACTTCCGGATGCGCCGAGAAGTAGGCGATACCGAAGAAGCCCACGGCACAGGTACCGGCCAGGCACAGGATCATCCAGGTCATGGAGATGCGACGGGCATTGGCGATGGATTTCACCGAATCAGCCGCCATGAAACGCGCCAGGATGTGCGGCTGGCCGAAGTAGCCCAGGCCCCAGCCCATCAGGGAGATAATGCCGATGAAGCTGGCATTGCGGAACATGTCGAAGTTCGCCGGGTTCTGCGCTTCGATGGCGAGGAAGGTGGTGTCCACGCCGCCGGTCGCCAGCAGCACGAAGATCGGCGTCAGCAGCAGGGCGAAGATCATCAGGCCGGCCTGCACGGTATCGGTCCAGCTCACCGCGAGGAAACCGCCGACGAAGGTGTAGGCGATGGTCGCAGCGGCACCGGCCCACAGGGCGGTCTCGTAGGACATGCCGAAGGTGCTTTCGAACAGACGAGCACCGGCGACGATGCCGGACGCGCAATAGATGGTGAAGAACACCAGGATGACCACGGCGGAGATGATCCGCAGCAGGCCGCTTTGATCCTCGAAACGGCTGGCGAAGTAGTCCGGCAGGGTCAGCGCATCACCGTTGTGTTCGGTCTGCACGCGCAGGCGGCCGGCAACGAACAGCCAGTTCAGGTAGGCGCCGACGGTCAGGCCGATGGCGATCCAGGCCTCCGACAGGCCCGACATATAGATGGCGCCCGGCAGGCCCATCAACAGCCAGCCGCTCATGTCCGAGGCACCGGCGGAGAGCGCGGTCACCACGCTGCCGAGGCTGCGGCCGCCGAGAATGTAGTCGGAGAGGTTCTTGGTGGAGCGATAGGCCATGAAGCCGATCAGCACCATTGCCGCGATATAGATCACAAAAGTGATCGTGATGGGATTGCTTGCAGTCATATGTTGCGCCCTGGCGTTTGTTTTTATGTAGCAACAACCCTCGGCGGGGTTGCACCCAGGCCGCGAACCCTATGCCACAACCCGAATACGGTGCAACCTTTTTTACAAAGGTAGTTGCACCTTGTATGAAAAATCCGACAACAGCGTGTTTTTGCTCCTATTTGGAGCAAGAAAAGCCCTTTTCATAAGCGAATGCACGCTTTAAAGCCGTTTCTGTCGTGGGGTTTTCCGCCGCCGGACGAGTTGCACCGCCGCCCGGAAAAAATTGGGTTGCACTAGGTTGCACCCGGAAACGCGCACCGCTAATCTTGGCGCCAGCTTAGCCACGGCCCAGTGGCAATAACGAGGATAAGAAATGGCGACGACCACCCTTGGGGTCAAACTTGACGACCCTACCCGTGAGCGACTGAAGGCCGCTGCGCAGTCCATCGACCGCACGCCGCACTGGCTCATCAAGCAAGCGATCTTCAATTACCTGGAGAAGCTGGAGGGTGGCGCCACCCTGACCGAACTCAACGGTCAGGCCGGACACAATGGCGACGACGCGGGCGACGTGCAGCCCGACCACAGCCACCAGTGCTTCCTCGAATTCGCCGAAAGCATCCTGCCGCAGTCCGTGCTGCGCGCCGCCATCACCGCCGCCTACCGCCGCCCCGAGCAGGAAGTGGTGCCGATGCTGCTGGAGCAGGCGCGCCTGCCGGCCGCCCAGGCCGAGGCCACCAACAAGCTGGCCGCCGGCATCGCGGAAAAACTGCGTAACCAGAAGAGCGCCAGCGGCCGTGCCGGCATCGTCCAGGGCCTGCTGCAGGAGTTTTCCCTGTCGTCCCAGGAAGGCGTGGCCCTGATGTGCCTGGCCGAAGCCCTGCTGCGCATCCCCGACAAGGGCACCCGCGATGCCCTGATCCGCGACAAGATCAGCACCGGCAACTGGCAGCCGCACCTGGGCAACAGCCCGTCGCTGTTCGTCAACGCCGCCACCTGGGGCCTGCTGCTGACCGGCAAGCTGGTCAGCACCCACAACGAATCCGGCCTGACCTCGTCCCTCAGCCGCATCATCGGCAAGAGTGGCGAACCGATGATCCGCAAGGGCGTCGACATGGCCATGCGCCTGATGGGCGAGCAGTTCGTCACCGGCGAAACCATCGCCGAGGCCCTGGCCAATGCGAGCAAGTTCGAGTCGAAAGGCTTCCGCTATTCCTACGACATGCTCGGCGAAGCCGCACTGACCGAGCACGACGCGCAGAAATACCTGGCGTCCTACGAGCAGGCCATCCACTCCATCGGCAAGGCGTCCCACGGCCGCGGCATCTATGAAGGCCCGGGCATCTCGATCAAACTCTCGGCCCTGCACCCGCGCTACAGCCGCGCCCAGTACGAGCGGGTGATGGAAGAGCTGTACCCGCGCCTGCT
This sequence comes from Pseudomonas sp. P2S-1, assembly GCF_057197725.1. NCBI lineage: Bacteria > Pseudomonadati > Pseudomonadota > Gammaproteobacteria > Pseudomonadales > Pseudomonadaceae > Pseudomonas > Pseudomonas sp. P2S-1. The sequence continues at coordinate 5,054,093 of NZ_CM170068.1, read as the reverse complement.
GTCCCTGACCCTGCTGGCCAAGCAATACGACATCGGCCTGAATATCGACGCCGAGGAAGCCGACCGCCTGGAGCTGTCGCTGGACCTGCTTGAGCGCCTGTGCTTCGAACCGCAACTGACCGGCTGGAACGGTATCGGCTTCGTCATCCAGGCCTACCAGAAACGCTGCCCGCACGTGATCGACTACGTCATCGACCTGGCCCGCCGCAGCCGCCACCGCCTGATGATCCGCCTGGTGAAGGGCGCCTACTGGGACAGCGAAATCAAGCGCGCGCAGATCGAGGGCCTGGAAGGCTATCCGGTGTACACCCGCAAGGTGTACACCGACGTGTCCTACATCGCCTGCGCACGCAAGCTGCTGTCGGTGCCGGAAGTCATCTACCCACAGTTCGCCACCCACAACGCCCACACCCTGTCGGCCATCTACCATATCGCCGGTCAGAACTATTACCCGGGCCAGTACGAATTCCAGTGCCTGCACGGCATGGGCGAGCCGCTGTACGAGCAGGTCGTGGGCAAGGTCGCCGATGGCAAGCTGAACCGTCCGTGCCGCGTATACGCCCCGGTCGGTACCCATGAAACGCTGCTGGCCTACCTGGTCCGCCGCCTTCTGGAAAACGGCGCCAACACCTCCTTCGTCAACCGTATCGCCGACCACTCGATCTCGATCCAGGAACTGGTGGCCGACCCGGTCGCGACCATCGAACGCATGGCCACCCAGGAGGGCAGCGTCGGCCTGCCGCACCCGCGCATCCCGATGCCGCGTGACCTGTACGGCAGCGAGCGGGCCAACTCGGCCGGCATCGACATGGCCAACGAACACCGCCTGGCCTCGCTGTCCTGCGCCCTCCTCGCCAGCGCCCACACACCGTGGAAAGCCGAGCCGCTGCTGGGTTGCGCCGCCAGCCAGGAAGCGGCCGCGCCGGTCCTCAACCCGGCGGATCACCGTGATGTGGTCGGCCACGTCCAGGAAGCCACGGTCGGCGATGTCGACAACGCCATCCAGTGCGCGCTGAACGCCGCACCGATCTGGCAGGCCACCCCGCCGGCCGAGCGCGCCGCGATCCTCGAACGCGCCGCCGACCTGATGGAAGCCGAGATCCAGCCGCTGATGGGCCTGCTGGTCCGCGAAGCCGGCAAGACTTACGCCAACGCCATTGCCGAAGTCCGCGAGGCCGTCGACTTCCTGCGCTACTACGCGGTGCAGGCACGCAACGACTTCAGCAACGACGCCCACCGCCCGCTGGGCCCGGTGGTGTGCATCAGCCCGTGGAACTTCCCGCTGGCGATCTTCAGCGGCCAGGTCGCTGCCGCCCTCGCCGCCGGCAACCCGGTGCTGGCCAAGCCGGCCGAACAGACCCCGCTGGTCGCCGCCCAGGCCGTGCGCCTGCTGCTCGACGCCGGGATTCCGGAAGGCGTGGTGCAACTGCTGCCGGGCCGCGGTGAAACCGTCGGCGCGCGCCTGGTCGGTGACGATCGCGTCAAGGGCGTGATGTTCACCGGTTCCACCGAAGTCGCCCGCCTGCTGCAACGCAATATCGCCGGTCGCCTGGACAGCCAGGGCCGGCCGATCCCGCTGATCGCCGAAACCGGCGGCCAGAACGCCATGATCGTCGACTCCTCGGCGCTGACCGAGCAGGTAGTGATCGACGTGGTCTCCTCGGCCTTCGACAGTGCCGGCCAGCGTTGCTCGGCCCTGCGCGTCCTGTGCCTGCAGGAAGATTCCGCCGACCGCGTGATCGAAATGCTCAAGGGCGCCATGGCCGAAAGCCGCCTGGGCAACCCGGAGCGCCTCTCGGTGGATATCGGCCCGGTGATCGACGCCGAAGCCAAGGCCGGCATCGAGAAGCACATCCAGGGCATGCGCGAGAAAGGCCGCCCGGTCTATCAAGTGGCGATTGCCGACAGCGTCGAATGCAAGCGCGGCACCTTCGTCATGCCGACCCTGATCGAACTGGAAAACCTCGACGAACTGAAGCGCGAAGTGTTTGGCCCGGTACTGCACGTACTGCGCTACAACCGCAAGGACCTGGACCAGCTGATCGAGCAGATCAATGCCACCGGCTACGGCCTGACCCTCGGCGTGCACACCCGCATCGACGAGACCATCGCCAAGGTCATCGACAACGCCCATGCCGGTAACGTCTACGTCAACCGCAACATCGTCGGTGCCGTGGTCGGCGTGCAGCCGTTCGGTGGCGAAGGCCTGTCCGGTACCGGTCCGAAGGCCGGTGGCCCGCTGTACCTGTACCGCCTGCTGTCGACCCGTCCGGCGGATGCCATCGAGCAATCGTTCCAGCGTGGCGATGCCGGCAACAACCCGGACAGCCGCCTGCGCGAAGTTCTGCTGAAGCCGTTCGAAGCCTTCAAGGCCTGGGCAGGCAGTGCCCAGCAGAACGACCTGGTGCAGACCTGCGAGCAGTTCGCCCGTCAGTCCCAGAGCGGCATCACCCGCCTGCTGGCCGGCCCGACCGGCGAGCGCAACAGCTACAGCATCCTGCCGCGCGAGCACGTGCTGTGCCTGGCCGACAACGAAGCCGACCTGCTGACCCAACTGGCGGCGGTGCTGGCGGTGGGCAGCTCGGCCGTGGTGCTGGAAGGCGAGCCGGGCAAATCGGTGCGCTCGCGCCTGCCGAAGGACGTCCAGGCGCGGATCAAGCTGGTCAGCGACTGGAACAAGGACGACGTGCAGTTCGACGCCGTCCTGCACCACGGCGACTCCGACCAGTTGCGCGGCATCTGCGAGCAGATCGCCAAGCGTCCGGGCGCGATCGTTGGGGTGCATGGCCTGTCGTCGGGTGAGACTGCGGTGGCGCTGGAGCGGTTGGTGATCGAGCGAGCGTTGAGCGTGAACACCGCTGCGGCGGGGGGGAATGCGAGCCTGATGACTATCGGCTGATAGTCGGAAGGGAATGAGGCGGGGCGGGTTTTGTGGACTTCTGAAGGAAGCTCGCAAGACCCGCCCCGTTTTTTGTTGCCCAGAAAGCGCTCGCCTTTAGCCCTGCGGCGCATCGCTGTGCATGACGACGCTCTTGCAGCGCCCTCGAGATCGAGCGCCGCGCGGGCGGCGCTCGATCTCAAGTACGCTGAAGATAGATCGACATGCACCTACGAGCCCCAACACCCTCTCCAGACAAGCCCCCCTTCTACCCCACCATCACCCAAACCTATTTCCCTGTGCATCCCCCTCTTCCGCCTCCTAGACTCGCCCCACACCGACTCAAGGACCGCCGCCATGACCGAGACCCTGCTCAGCGCCCGCAACCTGGCGTTCGAACTCTATGAAGTGCTGGATGCCGAAGCCCTGACCCGCCGCGAGCGTTTCGCCGAGCACAGCCGCGAGACCTTCGACGCCGCGCTGACCACGGCCCGGACCATCGCCGAGAAGTACTTCGCCCCGCATAACCGCAAGGGCGACGAGAACGAGCCACGCTACGAGAACGGCGAGGCGCTGCTGATTCCGGAAGTGAAGCCCGCAGTGGACGCCTTCCTCGAAGCCGGCTTCCTCAACGCCAACCGCGACTTCGAAGCCGGTGGCATGCAACTGCCAACCCTGCTGTCCCAGGCCTGTTTCGCCCATTTCCAGGCCGCCAACGCCGGGACCACGGCCTACCCTTTCCTGACCATGGGCGCCGCCAACCTGATCGAGAGTTTCGGCAGCGAGGAGCAGAAACGCCTGTTCCTCCAGCCGATGATCGACGGCCGCTTCTTCGGCACCATGGCCCTGACCGAACCCCATGCCGGCTCGTCACTGGCGGATATCCGTACCCGTGCCGAGCCTGCCGCCGACGGCAGCTACCGCCTGCGCGGCAACAAGATCTTCATTTCCGGCGGCGACCATCCGCTGTCGGAAAACATCGTGCATATGGTCCTGGCCAAGCTGCCGGATGCACCACCCGGGGTGAAGGGCATTTCCCTGTTCATCGTGCCCAAGTTCCTGGTCAATGCCGATGGCAGCCTCGGCCCGCGCAACGACGTGACCCTGGCCGGGCTGTTCCACAAGATGGGCTGGCGCGGTACGACCTCGACGGCGCTGAACTTCGGCGATAACGGCAACTGCGTCGGCTATCTGGTGGGCAAGCCGCACCAGGGCCTGGCCTGCATGTTCCAGATGATGAACGAAGCGCGCATCGGCGTCGGCATGGGCGCGGTGATGCTGGGCTACGCCGGCTACCTGTACTCCCTCGATTATGCGCGCCAGCGCCCGCAAGGTCGTCCGCTGGATAACAAGGACCCGTCCACCCCGGCGGTGCCGATCATTGCCCACGCCGATGTGAAGCGCATGCTGCTCACCCAGAAAGCCTACGTCGAAGGCGCCTTCGACCTGGGCCTGTATGCGGCGCGGCTGTTCGACGACACGCAAACCGCCGAGACGCCGCAAGCGCGCCAGCAGGCCCACGAACTGCTCGACCTGCTGACCCCGATCGTCAAGTCCTGGCCCTCGGAGTTCTGCCTCAAGGCCAACGAACTGGCGATCCAGATCCTCGGCGGGCATGGCTACACCCGCGAGTACCCGGTGGAGCAGTACTACCGCGACAACCGCCTGAACCCGATCCACGAAGGCACCCACGGTATCCAGTCCCTCGACCTGCTCGGGCGCAAGCTGGCACAGAACGGCGGCGCCGGGCTGAAACAACTGGTGCGCCTGATCGCCGGTACCTGCGAGCGCGCCCACCAGCACCCTCAACTGGACGCCCTGCGCCAGCCGCTGGAGCAACTGCTGAACCGCCTGCAAAGCGTGACCCTGGGCCTGCTGGGCGACATGGCGAGCGGCAAGGTCAACGCCGCCCTGGCCAACTCGGCGCTGTACATGAAGGCCTTCGGGCATTGCGTGATCGGCTGGCGCTGGCTGGAACAGGCGATCCGCGCCGAGGAGGGCCTGGCCACGGCCAGCGAGGCGGACCGCGACTTCTATAAAGGCAAGTTGCAGGCGGCGCGATTCTTCCTCACCTGGGAAGTACCGCCCTGCCATAATGAGCTCACCTTGCTCGAAGCACGTGACGACACTTGCCCGGGCATGCAGGAAGGGTGGTTCTGACGGGGAGCCACCTCCAATCAGGAGCTCCGCGCATGTTCGATTCCACCACGCTGTTGCGTCAGCGCTTCGCCGCGCTGCGCAGCGGCGGCGAGTTTTTCTCCCTGCGCCATGTGCGCCAGTCCCGGCAGCAGCTTTCAGTACGCAAGAACGTCGCCGAACCGCCCAGCCTGAGCCGTGACGAAGGCGCCATGCTCACGGTGCGGGTCAGCGGGGTCGAGGCCTATGCGGCCACCGCCGACCTCTCGCAGCACGGCCTGCAACAGGCGCTCGACCGCGCCGAAGCGCTGGCCCGGCAGATCGCCGCGCAGTCCCTGCTGGACCTGCGCGACCAGCCCGTTGCCACGGCCCGCGCCGATTACCTGTCGCCCGGGATGGACAGCGCCTTCCCGTCCCTCGCCGACTGTCTCGATCTGCTCAACCAGGAGTCGGCCTCGGTGCCGGCGGACGAACGCCTGGTGAACTGGCAGGTCAGCCTCGGTCTGAGCACGGTGGAACAGATCTACCTCAACAGCGCCGGCGCCGAACTGCGCCGCGCCCAGCGCCTGGTCTTCCCCGGCTTCGGCGTGACCGCCTTCGACGGCAGCGATAGCCAGACCCGCACCCTTGGCCGGGACAATTTCGGCCAGCAAGGCGGCTTCGAGGTGATCCAGCGCTGCGGCCTGCTGGGCGCCGGCAAGCGCATCGCCGACGAGGCCCTGCAGCTGCTGCTGGCGCCCAACACGCCCAGCGGCGTGCGCGACCTGCTGCTGATGCCGGACCAGATGATGCTGCAGATCCACGAGTCCATCGGCCACCCGCTGGAGCTGGACCGCATCCTTGGCGACGAGCGCAATTACGCGGGCACCAGCTTCGTCAAGGCCAGCGACTTCGGCCATCTGCAATACGGCTCCAACCTGCTCAACGTGACCTTCGACCCGGAGATCCGCGAAGAGCTGGCCAGCTACGGGCATGACGACGATGGCACCCCGGCGACCCGGCAGTTCCTGATCCGCGACGGCGTACTGGTGCGGCCACTGGGCGGGGCGCTGTCGCAGTTCCGCTCGGGGCTCGACGGCGTTGCCAACAGCCGTGCCTGCAACTGGAACCGCGCGCCCATCGACCGCATGGCCAACCTCAATATCGAGCCCGGGGACAAGTCCCTGGAGCAACTGATCGGCGGCATCGAGAACGGCATCCTGATGCGCACCAACCGCTCCTGGTCCATCGACGATGCGCGCAACAAGTTCCAGTTCGGCTGCGAATGGGGCCAGTTGATCGAGAACGGCGAGCTCAAGGGCGTGGTGAAGAACCCCAACTACCGCGGCATTTCCTCGAACTTCTGGCGCAACCTCAGCGCGGTCGGCGATGCCGATACCTTCCAGGTGCTCGGCACGCCCAACTGCGGCAAGGGCGAGCCGAACCAGGTGGTCCGGGTCGGCCATGCCTCGCCGGCCTGTGTGTTCAGCCAGATCGACGTATTCGGAGGAGACGCCTGATGGCTGATCATTTCCTGCACAGTTTCGAAAACCTGGTCGAATGGCTGCGCGCCCATGTCCAGGCCCCCGAGCATATCACCCTGAGCTATGCCGGCGAGCATTCGCAGTTCATTCGCTTCAACCACGCCAAGGTGCGCCAGGCGGGTGATGTCCAGCAATCGTCGGTAGACCTCAAACTGATTGCCGACGGACGCCAGGCCGACCTGCACCTGACCCTGAGCGGCGACCCCGAGATCGATCGCCAGCACCTGGCCGCGGCCCTGGAGCAATTGCGCCAGACGCTGCCGCTGATCCCGCCGGACCCATATCTGCAACTCAACGAACAGGCCTGGGACAGCCAGCATCAGCAGCAGGCGCCACTGCCCGACAGCGCCGAGGTGCTGGCACGGATCGAAGCCGGCGCGGGGGATCTGGACCTGGTCGGCATCTACGCGGCCGGGCCGATCTGCCGGGGCTTCGCCAGTTCCCACGGGGCGTTTGGCTGGCACCAGGCCAATAGCTTCAACTTCGACTGGAGCCTGTTCCACGCCAACGGGCAGGCGGTGAAGGCCAACTATGCCGGGCAGGACTGGGACCCGCAGGAACTCGACCGGCGCCTGGCCCGCACCCGCGAGCAACTGGACTACCTCGGCCGCCCGCTGAAGACCCTGGCGCCCGGGCAATACCGCGCCTACTTCGCCCCGGCGGCGCTGGAGGATATCGTCGGGCTGATTGGCTGGGGTGGTTTTTCCGCACAGGCGATCGCCACCCGGAACAGTCCGTTGCAGCGGCTGTATGCCGGCGAAGCCGGGCTCAGCCCGCTGTTGAGCATCGCCGAGCAGGTCAGCGGCTCGATCAGCCCGGCGTTTTCCGGTGAAGGCTATCCGCGCAGCGACCTGCGCCTGATCGATCAGGGGCATGCGCAGGATCAACTGACCAGTGCCCGCAGCGCCGTCGAATTCCAGCGCCCGGCCAATGGTGCCGAGGCCTGGGAGTATCCCAACGCGCTGAGCATGGCGGCGGGCGACCTGGCCCAGGCGGATGTGCTGCGGCAGTTGGGCACCGGGTTGTATATCAACAACCTCTGGTACCTGAACTACTCGGACCAGCCGGCGGCGCGCATGACCGGCCTGACCCGCTTCGCCTGTTTCTGGGTGGAGAATGGCGAGATCCAGGCACCGGTGAGCACCATGCGTTTCGATGACAGCGTCTACAGTCTCCTGGGCACGCAACTGGAAGCGCTGACACGGGAACGGGAGATGCTGTTGTCGGCCAGCACCTACGGGCAGCGGCAGACCGGATCGAGTCATTTGCCGGGGGCGCTGGTCAAACGGCTTACCCTGACGCTCTGAAAAGCACCACCGTCCCTGTGGGAGCTGGCTTGCCAGCGATAGGGCCGGCCATGGCAACGATGTTGTCCGGACTGGCCTCATCGCTGGCAAGCCAGCTCCCACAGGGACCGCGCATGCAAGGACATTCCATGCCAGACCGTATCGCCCTCGACCCCACCACCGCCCGCTGGATCCCGTGGGTCGTGGCCATCGCCTTCTTCATGCAGTCCCTCGACGGCACCATCCTCAATACCGCGCTGCCGGCCATGGCCCGGGACCTGGCGGAAGACCCGCTGCGCATGCAGTCGGTGATCATCGCCTACATGCTCACCGTGGCCCTGCTGATCCCCGCTTCAGGCTGGATCGCCGACCGCTTCGGCACCAAGCGCATCTTCTTCGGCGCGATCCTGCTGTTCAGCCTCGGCTCGCTGCTCTGCGCCGCCGCCAACAGCCTGGGCATGCTGGTCGCGGCGCGGGTCATCCAGGGCCTCGGCGGTGCACTGATGCTGCCGGTGGGCCGCCTGGTAGTGCTGCGCGCCTACCCGCGCTCGGAGCTGGTGCGGATCATGAGTTTCATCACCATCCCCGGTCTGCTCGGCCCGCTGATCGGCCCGACCATGGGTGGCTGGTTGGTGGAAATCCTCAGCTGGCACTGGATCTTCCTGCTCAACCTGCCGGTGGGCGTGCTCGGTTGCTATGCGGTGTGGAAGTACATTCCCGACCTGCGCGGCTCGTCGCGCACGCGCTTCGACGGCATCGGCTTCGTGCTGTTCGGCGCAGCCATGGTGCTGATCACCATCGCCATGGAAGGCCTGGGCGAGCTGCACCTGCCGCACCTGCGGGTGATGCTCCTGCTGTTCGCCGGCATGGCCTGCCTGGCGGCCTACTGGCTGCGGGCCGGAAGCATCGAGGACCCGCTGTTCTCGCCGAAGCTGTTCCGCGTGCGGACCTTCTCCGTCGGCATCCTCGGCAACCTGTTCGCCCGCCTCGGCAGCGGCGCCCTGCCCTTCCTGGTACCGCTGCTGTTGCAGGTGGCGCTGGGGTATTCGCCGGCCGAAGCCGGGATGAGCATGATTCCGCTGGCAGCGGCGGCGATGCTCGCCAAGTCCATCGCCCGGCCACTGATCGAACGCTTCGGCTACCGCACCATCCTCACCAGTAACACCCTGCTGCTGGGGGTCATGCTCGCCAGCCTCGGCCTGGTGGACGAGAACACCCCGCACGCCGTACTCCTGGTGCAACTGGGGCTGCTCGGGGCGATCAACTCGATGCAGTTCACCGCGATGAACACCGTGACCCTGATCGACCTCGACGACGCCAGCGCCAGCAGCGGCAACAGCCTGCTCTCGGTGGTCGCGCAGCTGTCCCTGAGCCTGGGCGTGGCCTGTGCCGGCGCGCTGCTCGGCGGTTTCACCGCAGCGGGCAGCGCCGAGGGCGTTGAAACCACCCTCGGCGCCTTCCAGCTGACCTTCGTCACCATCGGCCTGATGGCGATGCTGGCGGCGGCGATCTTCATGCAACTGGGCAAGAACGACGGGCGACGTGCCCCTCGTCAGGAAGCCCCCATGGAGCCTTAGGGCGAATGGCCATGAGGCTGGTACACTGCGCGACATTTTGTTTTCCAGGCCCGCCTCGTGACCACCAACGCCACCGCTTTCGCCACCTTGCCGCTGTCCGCCGCCATGCTGGCCAACCTGGATGCCCTCGGCTACACCGAGATGACCCCGATCCAGGCCCAGAGCCTGCCGGTCATCCTCAAGGGCCAGGACCTGATCGCCCAGGCCAAGACCGGCAGCGGCAAGACCGCCGCGTTCGGCATCGGCCTGCTCAACCCGATCAACCCGCGCTACTTCGGCTGCCAGGCCCTGGTCCTGTGCCCGACCCGCGAGCTGGCCGACCAGGTCGCCAAGGAACTGCGTCGCCTGGCCCGGGCCGAGGACAACATCAAGATCCTCACCCTGTGCGGCGGCGTGTCCCTCGGCCCGCAGATCGCCTCGCTGGAGCACGGCGCGCACATCATCGTCGGTACGCCGGGCCGGGTGCAGCAGCACCTGAGCAAGGGCACCCTGGTGCTGGACGGGCTCAACACCCTGGTCCTCGATGAAGCCGACCGCATGCTCGACATGGGCTTCTTCGACGCCATCGCCGATATCGTCGGGCAGACCCCGAAGCGCCGCCAATCCCTGCTGTTCTCCGCCACCTACCCGGCCGGGATCAAGCAACTGGCGTCGTCGATCCTGCGTGACCCGCAGCAGGTCAAGGTCGAGGCGCTGCATGACGACAGCCAGATCGAGCAACATTTCTACGAGATCGACGCCGAAGACCGCATGAGCGCGGTGACCCGCGTGCTCGGGCATTTCCGCCCGCAGTCCTGCGTGGCCTTCTGCTTCACCAAGCAGCAGTGCCAGGAGCTGGTGGATCACCTCAAGGCCAAGGGCATCGCCGCCGAAGCGCTGCATGGCGACCTGGAGCAGCGTGACCGCGACCAGGTCCTGACCGTGTTCGCCAACCGCAGCCTGTCCGTGCTGGTCGCCACCGACGTGGCCGCCCGCGGCCTGGATATCGATGCCCTGGACATGGTGATCAACGTCGAGCTGGCCCGGGATGCGGAGATTCACGTGCACCGTGTCGGCCGTACCGGCCGGGCGGGCGAGAAGGGCCTGGCGGTGAGCCTGGTGGCCCCGGCCGAAGGCCATCGCGCCAAGGCCATCGAAGACCTGCAGAAGAAACCGCTGCGCTGGGAGCAACTGGACAGCCTCAAGAGCAAGGCCGGCGAACCGCTGGTGCCGGTGATGTCGACCCTGTGCATCGCTGCCGGGCGCAAGGACAAGCTGCGCCCGGGCGATATTCTCGGTGCGCTGACCGGCGATGCCGGGATCGACGGCAAGAAAGTCGGCAAGATCGCCATCTTCGACTTCCAGGCCTTCGTCGCGGTGGAGCGGGCCCTGGCCAAGCAGGCCATGCAGCGGCTCAACAGCGGCAAGATCAAGGGGCGCTCGCTCAAGGTCCGGATCATCTGAATTCTTGAGGGCCTCATCGCTGGCAAGCCAGCTCCCACAAGGACCGCGTGCACCGCTAACCCTGTGGGAGCGGGCTTGCCAGCGATAGGGCCCTGACAGTCACTAGAGAAATTTCATGTACTCCACCGATGTGATCATCATCGGCGCCGGCGCCGCCGGCCTGATGTGCGCCCTGACCGCCGCCTGTCGCGGCCGCCGGGTCGTGCTGCTGGACCACGCCAACAAACCGGGCAAGAAGATCCTGATGTCCGGCGGCGGGCGCTGCAACTTCACCAATATGTACACCGAGCCGGCCAACTTCCTCTCGCAGAACCCGCATTTCTGCAAGTCGGCCCTGGCCCGCTACACCCAGTGGGACTTCATCGAGATGGTCGCCAAGCACGGCGTGCCCTATCACGAGAAGAAGCTCGGCCAGCTGTTCTGCGATAACAAGTCCAGCGACATCCTGCAGATGCTCCTCGACGAGTGTGCCAGCGCCGGCGCCGACCTGCGCATGGACACCCGCATCGAGCAGATCGAAAAGACCGCCTACGGCTACCAGCTGGCCACCAGCGCCGGCCCGTTCCAGTGCCAGTCCCTGGTGATCGCCACCGGCGGCCTGTCGATCCCGACCCTCGGTGCCACCGGCTTCGGCTACCAGGTGGCCCGCCAGTTCGGCCACAACCTGCTGCCGACCCGCGCCGGCCTGGTGCCCTTCACCATCACCGACCAGCTCAAGGCCCTGTGCACCGAGCTGTCCGGCACCTCGGTGGACTGCATCGCCAGCTGCAACGGCACCAGCTTCCGCGAGAACCTGCTGTTCACCCACCGCGGCCTGAGCGGCCCGGCGATCCTGCAGATTTCCTCGTTCTGGGAAGCCGGTGACAGCGTGGAAATCAACCTGCTGCCGGACCACGACGCCCTGGCCTGGCTGCAACAGCAACAGGCCGAACGCCCCAACAGCGAGCTGAAGACCCTGCTCGGCGAGATCTTCACCAAGAAGATGGCCAACCTGCTGGCCGAGACCTGGTTCGTCTCCAAGCCGATGAAGCAGTACACCCCGGCCGAGCTGGCCCAGGTCGCCGACAAGCTGGGCGCCTGGCAGCTGGTTCCGGCCGGTACCGAAGGCTATCGCACCGCCGAAGTGACCCTCGGCGGCGTCGACACCCGCGAGGTGTCCTCGAAGACCATGGAGTCCCTGAAAAGCCCCGGCCTGTACTTTATCGGCGAGGTACTGGACGTCAGCGGCCACCTCGGCGGTTTCAATTTCCAATGGGCCTGGGCCTCTGCTTACGCGGCGGCGCAGTTCGTCTAGAATCAGCGGCTATCACGGAACGCATTTTGCTGTACGTGAGCAGCGCGACGGCTTTGCGTCGCGCTGACCGCTCACTTCAGAACCCCGCCCGGCAGGCCCGTCGTCGATCATGTCTTCCTCTTCCTTCCGCCAATCGTTGCGTCGCTTGTGGGCGCTGGACAAGTTCAGCTACAGCATCCGGGTATTGATCGCCCTGACCGGCAGCATGGCGCTGTGCTGGTACCAGGATCAGATGAACCTGCTGATCCCGCTGTTCCTCGGCATCATCGCCAGCGCCCTGGCGGAAACCGATGACAGTTGGCAAGGCCGCCTCAATGCCCTGGCCGTGACCCTGGTGTGTTTCACCGTCGCCGCCTTGTCGGTGGAATTGCTGTTCCCCTATCCGTGGATCTTCGTGATCTCCATGGCCCTGGCGGCCTTCAGCCTGACCATGCTCGGCGCCCTCGGCGAGCGCTACGGGGCGATCGCCCAGGCCACGCTGATCCTCTCGGTCTACACCATGATCGGCGTGGACCAGCGCGGCGGCGAGGTCGCCGATTTCTGGCACGAACCCCTGCTGCTGGTGGCCGGCGCGGCCTGGTACGGGCTGCTCTCGGTGCTGTGGCAGGCGCTGTTCTCCAACCAGCCGGTGCAGCAGAGCCTGGCCCGGCTGTTCCGCGAGCTGGGCACCTACCTCAAGCTCAAGGCCACTCTGTTCGAGCCGATCCGCGGCCTCGACGTCGAAGCCCGGCGCCTGGAGCTGGCGCAGCAGAACGGCAAGGTGGTGGCGGCGCTGAACAGCGCCAAGGAAATCATCCTGCACCGGGTCGGCAATGGCCGGCCCAGCTCGAAGGTCAGCCGCTACCTGAAGCTGTACTTCCTGGCCCAGGACATCCACGAGCGGGCCAGTTCCTCGCACTACCCGTACAACGCCCTGACCGAAGCCTTCTTCCACAGCGACGTTCTGTTCCGCTGCCAGCGCCTGCTGCGCCAGCAGGGCAGCGCCTGCCAGCAGCTATCGACGTCGATCCAGTTGCGCCAGCCGTTCGTTTTCAACAGCAACTTCGCCGAGGCCCTGGAAGACCTGCACGCCTCGCTGGAACACCTGCGCATCCAGAGCAACCCGGCCTGGCGCGGCCTGCTCCGCTCGCTGCGGGCCCTGGCCGCCAACCTGGCGACCCTCGACCGCCTGATCAGCGACGCCAGCAACCCGGACAACCTGGCCGATAACACCGACTCCAGCCTGCTCGACCGCTCGCCACGCAACCTCAAGGACGTCTGGACCCGCCTGCGCCTGCAACTGACGCCCACCTCGCTGATCTTCCGCCACGCCCTGCGCCTGCCCCTGGCCCTGTCGATCGGCTACGGCATGGTGCACCTGATCCACCCGACCCAGGGCTACTGGATCATCCTCACCACCCTGTTCGTCTGCCAGCCCAACTACGGGGCGACGCGACGCAAACTGGTGCAGCGGATCATCGGCACGGCCATCGGCCTGACGGTGGGCTGGGCGCTGTTCGACCTGTTCCCCAACGCGGTGATCCAGTCGCTGTTCGCAGTGGCGGCCGGGGTGGTGTTCTTCGTCAACCGGACCACCCGCTACACCCTGGCCACCGCAGCGATCACCCTGATGGTGCTGTTCTGCTTCAACCAGATCGGCGACGGCTACGGCCTGTTCCTGCCGCGCCTGTTCGATACCCTGGTGGGCAGCCTGATCGCGATCCTCGCGGTCTTCCTGTTCCTCCCGGACTGGCAGGGCCGGCGGCTGAACAAGGTGCTGGCCAACACCCTGACCTGCAACAGCCTGTACCTGCGCCAGATCATGCAGCAGTACGCCCAGGGCAAGCAGGACGACCTCGCCTACCGCCTGGCCCGGCGCAATGCGCACAACGCCGATGCGGCGCTCTCGACCACCCTGTCGAACATGCTCATGGAGCCGGGCCACTTCAGAAAAGAAGCGGATACCGGCTTCCGCTTCCTGGTGCTGTCCCACACCCTGCTCAGCTACCTCTCGGCCCTCGGTGCGCACCGCGAAAGCACCCTGCCCGCCGAAGCCCATGCACAGTTGATCGACGGCGCGGCGGCAACACTGGCGGCGAGCCTCGACGAGATCGCCACGGGCCTTGCCGGCAAGCAGCCGGTGGCGATCCATAGCGACGCCGAGGAAGCCCTGGCCATCGAACTGGAGCAGATGCCCGAAGAGATGGACGAGAACCTGCGGACGGTGCAGACCCAACTGGCCCTGATCGCCCGTCACCTCGGCCCGCTGCGCACCCTGGCCGCGCACCTGATCAAGGGGACCCAGGCCTGAAGGCGTAGTGCTCGAGGATCCGCGCGTAGCTGCCATCGGCCTTCATCGCGCCGATGGCCTTGTCGAAGGCCGCGACAATCTGCGCGTGCTGCGGATGCTTGAGGCTGACCAGGATATGCAGGCTGTTCTCGCTGACCGGCTTGCCGAAGAACTCGACCTGGTCCTTGGCGTTGCTTGGTGCTTGCTGCAGGAACCAGCTGGCAACGTACTCGTCCTCCACCGCCAGGGTCACCCGCCCGGCGGCGAGCATGCCGATGGCCACGGGGAAACTGCGCACCGGGACCTTCTGCAGGCGCAGGTCATTATCGAACTCGGCGGAATAGGCGTAGTCGCGGACCACCGCGATGCTGTGCGGATAGAGGTCGGACAGGCGCTCGTAGTGAATCGCATCGGCCTTGCGCTTGAGCAAACGGATGCGGTTCGCCAGGTAGCCTTTGGAGAACTCGCCGATCCGGGTGCGCGAGTCGTTGTACCAGGCGTTGACCAGCACGTCGTAGCGACCGTCGCCGATCCCCACCAGGGCCCGCGCCCAGGGCACCTGCTCGAAATCGCTGGCGTAGCCGGCGCGCTCCAGCGCCGTCCTGACCAGGGCCGTGGCCAGCCCGCCCTGCTCCATGTTGGCATCGGTAAAGGGCGGCCAGGCATCGGCGACCAGGCGAAGTTTTTCTGCATGAACCGGGGTAACTGACAACATTCCAAGCAAACACAAGACTCGGAGCAAGGGCATGCTCAAATCCTATAGCGGAGTGTGCTCCGCGTTGTGGTTTGACCGCTGGGAAGTGCAATGCCGCTAAATTACACAAACATGCGTCCGGGTGGGAGAAGCAAATAATAGCTATGTGCCTCTATTCTTGCCGGTTTTGCTTACAGATCGGCCCTCGACAGAAAGCCCCAAGTGGCTATCCTCGGGCGCGTACCCACTGAGAGATTTCCCCATGTCCATCGATTGGCTCTGCAAACATCACACCGACCTTGGCAAGGAACAGCTCTACGCCGTGCTTCGGCTGCGCAACGAAGTGTTCGTGCTGGAACAGAAATGCCCGTACCAGGACCTGGATGGCCAGGATCTGTCCGGGGATACCTGCCATTTGATGGCCTGGCAGGATGACCGGCTGGTGGCGTATCTGCGCTTGCTCGACCCGACGTCCCAGGGCGGCGACGTGGTGCTTGGCCGGGTGGTGATCGCCGAATCAGGGCGTGGCCAGGGGCTGGGGCATGAGTTGATGGTGCGGGCGCTGGAAGAAGCGCAGGAGAACTGGCCGGATGTGCCGGTGTACCTCTCGGCCCAGGCGCATTTGCAGGGGTATTACCGCAAGCATGGGTTCGAGGTGGTGGGGGAAGCTTATCTTGAGGACGGGATTCCGCACATTGGTATGCGCAGGATCTAGAGGGCTTTCACAAAACCCTGTGGGAGCTGGCTTGCCAGCGATGAGGCCGGCATGAGCAATGATGTTGCCTGATCTGACCAAATCGCTGGCAAGCCAGCTCCCACAGGGGTTATCCACAGGGCAGAAATAGTGTTGAGTCAGGGATAACCAAGAACTTCCCGAATCACCCGCAGATTCTGGATGATCCAGCCCTTGTCGATCGCCCCCCAATCGCGGATCCGGTAGTTCCCGGCATGGTTCCTCGCCCCCGCCTGCTGCTCGAATTCACAGACGATATCCAGGTCCGCCAGCGCGGCGATGGTGTCCTGCGCCGTGCGCCGGGGCATGCCGGTAGCGGCCATCAGCGCGGGGACGCTGGCGGCGGTCTGGCTGTCGATCAGCCAGGCGACGTACAACCGACGGTAGAAACTGCTCTTGGTCTTGCTCACTTCCATGCAAAGGCTTCCTTGACTCACTGATTGCCCGGCAGGTCGCGCCAGGTCAGGTAGACACGCAGGTCGAACTCCAGTTGATGGTAGCCGGGCTGCATGTATTCGCAGAGCTGGTAGAAGGCCTTGTTGTGATCGGCCTCCTTGAGGTGCGCCAGCTCGTGCACCACGATCATCCGCAAGAACTCCGGCGCCGCATCGCGAAACAGCGAAGCGATGCGGATTTCCTTTTTCGCCTTGAGCTTGCCGCCCTGCACCCGCGACACCGCCGTGTGCAGGCCAAGCGCCCGATGGGTCAGGTCGAGGCGGTTGTCGAACAGCACCTTGTCGAGATTCGGCGCATTGCGCAGGTGCTCCTGCTTAAGCGCCTGGGCGTAGCCGTACAGCGCCTTGTCGCTCTGCACTCCATGCCGGCCCGGATAACGCTTTTGCAGGTAGTCGCCCAACTGGTCGCGGGCGATCAGCTGGCGCACCTGGTCTTGCAGGGCGGGCGGGTAGGCTTGCAGGTACTTGAGGGCGGTCATGGTGGCTGCGGACGACGAAACGAAGGCCGCAGTGTACCCAACTACAACGAGTGCCAGTCAAAAAACGCCGGGAAACGCCCCGCTTCGTCGGCCGTGATCGGCCGCGCCACCAGGAAGCCCTGCACGTACTGGCAGCCATGCTCGCGCAGCCAGGCCGCCTGTTCCGCGGTTTCCACGCCCTCGGCGATCACGCTGATGTTGTACTGCTGGCAGAGTTCGATGACGCAGCGCACCAGCGCCATGTTGGCCTCGGACTCCGGCAGCAGCGCCACCAGGTGGCGGTCGAGCTTGAGGGTATCGATCGGCAGGTCGCGCAACAGGCGCAGCGAGCAGTCCCCGGCGCCGAAGTCGTCCAGCGCCACGCGCACGCCCAGGTCGCGCAGCTTGTGCAACTGGCGTTGCGCCGCGTCGAGATTGTCGGTCAGGGAGGTTTCGGCGATTTCCACTTCCAATTGGCTGGCCGACAGCCCCGCCGCCTCGATGACCTGGCCGAGTTCCTCGACCAGGTTGGGCATGCCGAACTGCACTTTGCTGAGGCTGATGCCCAGGGTCAGTTCGTCGGGGAAATGCCCGCACCATAGGCGCCGCTGCTCGGCGCCCTGGCGATAGATCCAGCTGGCCAGACGGTTGATCAGCCGCGCTTCTTCCAGCAAGGGCAGGAACAGCCCCGGCGGCACATCGCCAACACTCGGGTGGCGCCAGCGCAGCAACGCCTCGAAACCGCGCAGGCGGCCGTCGGCAAAAGCGACCTGGGGCTGGAACACCAGGGTGAAATCCTGGTTATCCACAGCCGCACGCACGCTGTCTTCGAGCATCAACCGCGAACGGGCGCGGCCGTTGAGGTCCTGATCGTAGTAGCGGTACTGCTGGCGCCCGGCCTGCTTGGCCGCGTACATCGCCGTATCGGCGGCACGCAGCAGGTTATCCACATTGGCGCCGCAGTCGGGGTAGACGGCGATGCCGATACTGACCCCAAGCGTCACCTCCAGGCCATCGATGTGCTGACGGATCGACATGCGCTCGATGCACTTCTCGGCAAAGCGCGCCGCCTGTTCCGGGTAGTCGAGGTCGTCGAGCAGCGCGGTGAACTCGTCGCCGCCCATGCGCGCAAGGATGCCGTGGCCACCGAGGCATTCCTTCAGTTGTTCGGCCACCCAGTGCAGCACCTGGTCGCCGGTTTCGTGTCCCAGGGAGTCGTTGACCCGCTTGAAACCGTCGAGGTCGAGGTACATCAGGGCATGATGCTTGTCCGAATGTTCGCTGCGCACCAGCGCACTTTCCGCCGCCTGGTAGAAGCCGCGGCGGTTGAGCAGCCCGGTCAGCGGATCGGTGACCGCCTGCTGCTCCAGTTGCTGGTGCAGGCTGCGCACCACCGACATGTCCAGCACCGTGACCACCATGGCCCGCTGCTCGCCGGGCAACGGCGCGCAGGACAGCGCCACCGACAGGGCCTCACCGTTGCTGGTGCTGAGCACCGCGTCATGCAGCCGATAGATATCCCGCTCCAGATAGGCCTGGTAGAACGCCGACTCGCGCCACTGGATGCAGGTCGGCGATAGCACGTAGTCCAGCAGGCAGGCGCCCTGGAGCTGTTCGACGGAGGCCATCAGCAAACGCGAGATCGCCGGGTTGGCGAAACGGATGGTGCCATCCTCGGCCACCACCAGGATGCCTTCGGCGGCGTTTTCCAGGACCGAGGCATTGAAGGCCCGCGCCGCTTCCAGGTCGCGGGTCAGGCGCTGCAAGGCGCGGCGGTTGCGCTGCTGGTCGAGCAGGGCCTGCACCTTGGGTTTGAGGATCTGCGGATCGAAAGGCTTGAACAGGTAGTCCACGGCACCGCTGGCATAGCCCTTGAGCACGGCGGCCTGGCTTTGCTCGTTGGCGGTGAGGAAGATAATCGGGGTGAGGCGCGTGCGCTGACTGCCACGCATCAGGCGAGCGACCTCGAAGCCGTCCATCCCCGGCATCTGCACATCGAGCAGAACCAGGTCGACTTCATGTTCGAGCAAGGTGCTCAGGGCTTCGATGCCCGAGCACGCCGTCAACACCTGCCAGTCCTGACGCGCCAGCAGGGCACGCATGCTGATCAGGTTCTCCGGGTAGTCATCAACCACCAGTAGTGTTGACGCGCCCTCTTGTATGGGGGTTTGAGCGCATTCCATGCTGCTTCTCTATGTGGCAACGAGCGTCAGTATTCCAATTGAAATTCTGCCGCCTTCCACTCTAGACCCGAGTGTTACAAATCTAAAGCTGGCACAAGGCCAACAGATAATGAGCCGACTAACGGTCTTTTTTTGAGCGGCAAGCTGCAAGCGGCAAGCTTCAAGCCGAAGCAGGTTTGCTTTTCTTACGGCTTGCAGCTTACAGCTTGAAGCTCAAAAAGCAGAAAGGGACCGCGAACGGTCCCTTTCCCATGAAGCAAGGAGAACTCAGTTGACCTTGGCGGCCAGCTCGCCCTTGGCGTAGCGCAGGTACATCTCGTCCAGGGAGACCGGTTTGATCTTCGAGGCGTTACCGGCAGTGCCGAAGGCTTCGTAACGGGCGATGCAGATGTCACGCATGGCTTCGACGGTCTTGGCGAAGTATTTGCGCGGGTCGAACTCGGACTTGTTCTGCTCCAGGAAGCGACGGATCGCACCGGTGGAGGCCAGACGCAGGTCGGTGTCGATGTTGACCTTGCGCACGCCGTGCTTGATGCCTTCGACGATCTCTTCGACCGGCACGCCGTAGGTCTCTTTGATGTCGCCACCGAACTCGTTGATGATCGCCAGCCAGTCCTGTGGAACCGAGGACGAACCGTGCATCACCAGGTGGGTGTTCGGAATGCGCTGGTGGATCGCCTTGATGCGGTCGATCGCCAGGATGTCGCCGGTAGGCGGCTTGGTGAACTTGTAGGCGCCGTGGCTGGTGCCGATGGCGATGGCCAGGGCGTCGACCTGGGTCTTCTTGACGAAGTCCGCAGCTTCTTCAGGGTCGGTCAGCATCTGGCTGTGATCGAGGATGCCTTCGGCGCCGACGCCGTCTTCTTCACCGGCCTGGCCGGTTTCCAGGCTGCCCAGGCAACCCAGCTCGCCCTCCACGGAAACGCCGCAGGCGTGGGCGAATGCCACGGTCTGCTGGGTCACGCGGACGTTGTAGTCGTAGTCGGACGGGGTCTTGCCGTCTTCACGCAGCGAGCCATCCATCATCACCGAGCTGAAGCCCAGCTGGATCGAACGCTGGCAGACGTCAGGGCTGGTGCCGTGGTCCTGGTGCATGCACACCGGGATGTGCGGGAATTCTTCGATGGCAGCCAGGATCAGGTGGCGCAGGAACGGGGCACCGGCGTATTTGCGGGCACCGGCCGAGGCCTGGACGATCACCGGGGAGTCGGTCTTGTCGGCCGCTTCCATGATGGCGCGCATCTGTTCGAGGTTGTTGACGTTGAAAGCCGGAACGCCGTAACCGAATTCGGCGGCGTGGTCCAGCATCTGGCGCATGCTAATGAGTGCCATTGTGTATCTCTCTCCCGACAAGCGTCGTTATTTCATGCAAGCCTGCCGCAGCGGCGGTTGCTGTTCAAGTTGTGTGGGCCGGCACGCAAGGCCGGCCCGGCCAGTCACGGTGCCTTGCAGCCCCGCCCTATCAAATCGTTGGTCGCGACCCAATACACCAGGCCCTCATCGCCCTGGGTGTGAAAGGCCAGTACGCCATCGCTGTACAGCGCCCCGGAACCTGCCGGCTCGGGTTTGAGCCGGTAGACCTGGTCGCCGCCGCCAAGGCGTACGTCCATCTCGTTGCCCACCTGGCGCCAGAGCACCTGGGCCTTGCTGTCGCAGGTCCAGGTGGCCCAGTTGTCGGCCACCGGGGGCTCGGACCTGAAGCTTGCGCATCCCGCGAGTATCGCCAAGGCCATCACGGCCAGAACGCCTTTCATTCCATTCCTCCAGCAGACCACAAAGCAGGCGACAGGTTGACGTCAGCCGATCAAGGGCAGCCCTTGGCCTGGCGCTGATGTTCTTCGTCGTATTTCTCCAGGCCGTCCGGACCGACGCGCTTGCTGATCACCGGTACGGTTTCGGCCTGCCATTCGGACTGGTAGCAGCCGCCCTTTTCGGCGGCCGGCTTGTCGGAAGCGGACTCGGGCGCACTGGAGCAGGCGCCCAGTGCAACAGTCATGACCATCAGGGACAGTCGCTTGATCATCGGTTCGCTCCCTTTACCAGTGCCGCGCCGGCTCAGGCCTTGGCCCGCTGTTCCAGCACTTCCACGGCCGGCAGGACCTTGCCTTCGACGAATTCGAGGAAGGCGCCGCCACCGGTAGAAATGTAGGAGATATCAGCTGCCACGCCATATTTGTCGATGGCCGCCAGGGTGTCGCCACCGCCGGCGATGGAGAACGCGGCGCTGTCGGCGATGGCCTTGGCCAGCGTCTTGGTGCCGTTGCCGAACTGGTCGAACTCGAACACGCCGACCGGGCCGTTCCACAGCACGGTTTTCGACGATTTCAGCAGCTCGGCGAACTGCTCGGCAGTCTGCGGGCCGATGTCGAGGATCATGTCGTCGTCAGCCACGTCGGCAACCGCCTTGACGGTGGCTTCGGCGTCTTCGGCGAAGGCCTTGGCGACCACCACGTCAACCGGCAGCGGCACGTTGACCTTGGCCGCGATGGCCTTGGCGGTGTCGACCAGGTCGGCTTCGTACAGCGACTTGCCGACCTTGTGGCCGGCAGCGGCGAGGAAGGTGTTGGCGATGCCGCCACCGACGATCAGCAGGTCGCAGATCTGGCTCAGGCTGTTCAGCACGTCCAGCTTGGTGGAGACCTTGGAGCCGGCAACGATGGCCGCCATCGGCTTGGCCGGGGCTTTCAGGGCCTTGCCCAGGGCGTCCAGCTCGGCCGCCAGCAGCGGGCCGGCAGCGGCGACCTTGGCGAACTTGGCTACGCCATGGGTCGAACCCTCGGCGCGGTGGGCGGTGCCGAAGGCGTCCATGACGAATACGTCGCACAGGGCGGCGTATTTCTGCGCCAGTTCGTCGGCGTTCTTCTTCTCGCCCTTGTTGAAGCGCACGTTCTCGAACAGCACGACGTCGCCGGCCTTGACCTCGACGCCGTCCAGGTAGTCGGCGACCAGCGGCACTTCGCGGCCCAGGGCCTTGCTCAGGTAGTCGGCGACCGGCTTCAGGCTGTTCTCGGCGGAGAATTCACCTTCGGTCGGACGACCCAGGTGCGAGCAGACCATCACCGCCGCGCCCTTCTCCAGGGCCAGCTTGATGGTCGGCAGCGAAGCAAGGATGCGCGCGTCGCTGGCAACCACACCGTCCTTCACAGGGACGTTGAGGTCTTCGCGGATCAGTACGCGCTTACCTTGCAGGTCGAGGTCGGTCATCTTCAAAACGGTCATGAATGCAGTCCTTCAGGGCTGTTTGCTGGTGGTGCGTTGGCGGTTGTCGACGACGCGCAGAAAATGATCGGCTACGTCGAGCATACGGTTGGCGAACCCCCATTCGTTGTCGAACCAGGCCAGCAGGTTCACCAGACGGGGGCCGGAAACACGGGTCTGACTGGCATCGACGATGGCCGAATGCGGGTCATGGTTGAAATCGCAACTGGCGTGCGGCAGCTCGGTATAGGCCAGCAGCCCCTGCAGCGGCCCGCTCAGGGCGGCCTCGCGCAGCACCTGGTTGACCTCGGCGGCCGTGGTGTCGCGGGTGGTCTGCAGGGTGATGTCCAGGCACGACACGTTCACTGTCGGCACTCGCACGGCTTTGGCCTGGATTCGCCCGACAAGTTCCGGAAGCAGGCGCTCGATGCCGCGGGCAAGCCCGGTGGACACCGGGATCACCGACTGGAAGGCCGAACGCGTGCGGCGCAGGTCTTCGTGGTGGTAGGCGTCGATCACCGGCTGGTCGTTCATCGCCGAGTGGATGGTGGTGATCGACACGTAGTCGATGCCGAACGCCCGATCCAGCACGCGCAGCAGCGGCACGCCGCAGTTGGTGGTGCAGGAGGCGTTGGAGACCAGGGTCTCGCTGCCGTCCAGGCACTCCTGGTTGATGCCGTAGACCACGGTGGCATCGACATCGGCTTCGCTGGCCATCGGTTGCGAGAACAGTACCCGCGGCGCGCCGGCGTCGAGGAAACGCTGGCCATCGGCGCGGGTGTTGTAGGCCCCGGAGCATTCCAGGACCAGATCGACATCCAGCGCCGCCCAGTCGATGCCCTCGGGGGTGGCACTGCGCAAGACTTTCACGCAGTCGCCATTGATATGCAGACAGTCGCCATCGACCTTCACCTCACCGGGGAAACGCCCGTGGGTGGAGTCGAAACGTGTCAGGTATTCGAGGCTGGCCTGGTCGGCCAGATCGTTCAGCGCAACGATCTCGAAGCCCGCCTTCGCCCCCCGCTCGACGAGTGCGCGCAAGACGCAACGGCCGATACGGCCATAACCATTGAGTGCAACTCTGTAGGGACGCGGTTGGGGCATTGGGGACTCACGGACAGATCATGGGTGCAACCCGCGGGATTTGCCCCGCCCCAGTCGCGGGCAAGCCCGGCCCCGCGTGACGGCGGGGTCGGGCTTGGCGCGAACCGGGGCGTGGCGCCACGGATCCTTGTATCAGTCTTCCAGCAGCTCTTCGGCGGTGCCCAGGATGTTCTCCAGGGTGAAGCCGAACTCTTCGAACAGTGCAGCGGCCGGAGCCGATTCACCGTAGGTGGTCATGCCGATCACACGACCTTCCAGGCCAACGTACTTGTACCAGAAGTCGGCATGGGCGGCTTCGATGGCGATACGTGCACCCACCTGCAGCGGCAGGACCGACTGCTTGTAGGCAGCGTCCTGGGCGTCGAACACGCTGGTGCTCGGCATCGAGACGACGCGAACCTTGCGGCCCTGCTCGCTCAGCTTGTCGAACGCCTGCACGGCCAGGCCCACTTCGGAACCGGTGGCGATCAGGATCAGCTCAGGCTCGCCGGCGCAGTCCTTGAGGACATAGCCACCACGGGCGATATCGGCGATCTGCTGGGCGTCGCGGTCCTGGTGCTGCAGGTTCTGGCGCGAGAAGATCAGCGCCGAAGGGCCGTTCTTGCGCTCCAGGGCGTGTTTCCAGGACACCGCCGATTCGACGGCGTCGGCTGGACGCCAGGTGTCCAGGTTCGGCGTGCTGCGCAGGCTGGTCAGCTGTTCGATCGGCTGGTGGGTCGGACCGTCTTCGCCCAGACCGATGGAGTCGTGGGTGTAGACGTGGATCACGCGCTGCTTCATCAGTGCCGACATGCGCACGGCGTTGCGGGCGTATTCCATGAACATCAGGAAGGTCGCGCCGTAAGGCACCAGGCCGCCGTGCAGGGCGACGCCGTTCATGATCGCGGTCATGCCGAACTCGCGCACGCCGTAGAACATGTAGTTGCCGTTGGCGTCTTCGGCGCTGACGCCCTTGCAGCCTTTCCACAGGGTCAGGTTGGAACCGGCCAGGTCGGCGGAGCCGCCCAGCAGTTCAGGCAGCAGCGGGCCGAAGGCGTTCAGGGTGTTCTGGCTGGCTTTACGGCTGGCGATGGTCTCGCCCTTGGCCGCGACTTCGGCGATATAGGCAGCGGCCTTGTCGGCGAAGTCGGCTGGCAGCTCGCCGTTCAGGCGGCGCTTGAGCTCGCCGGCCAGTTCAGGGAAGGCAGCGGCGTAGGCGTCGAAACGCTGGTTCCACTCGGCTTCGGCCTTGGCGCCAGCTTCGCGGGCGTTCCACTCGGCATAGATGTCGGCAGGGATTTCGAACGGACCGTGGTTCCAGTTCAGTTCCTTGCGCGCCAGGGCGATTTCGTCGTTGCCCAGCGGAGCGCCGTGGCAGTCTTCCTTGCCCTGCTTGTTCGGCGAACCGAAACCGATGATGGTCTTGCAGCAGATCAGGGTCGGCTGCTCGCTCTTGCGGGCGGTCTCGATGGCGGTCTTGATCTCGTCGGCATCGTGGCCGTTGACGTTGCGGATCACCTGCCAGTTGTAGGCTTCGAAACGCTTCGGCGTGTCGTCGGTGAACCAGCCTTCGACTTCACCGTCGATGGAGATGCCGTTGTCGTCGTAGAAGGCGATCAGCTTGCCCAGGCCCAGGGTACCGGCCAGGGAAGCGACTTCATGGGAAATGCCTTCCATCATGCAGCCGTCGCCGAGGAACACGTAGGTGTTGTGGTCGACGACCTTGTGGCCTTCACGGTTGAACTGGGCGCCCAGGACTTTTTCCGCGATGGCGAAGCCGACGGCGTTGGCCAGGCCCTGGCCCAGCGGGCCGGTGGTGGTCTCGACGCCCGGGGTGTAGCCGAATTCCGGGTGGCCCGGGGTACGGCTGTGCAGCTGGCGGAAGGCCTTGAGGTCGTCGATCGACAGGTCGTAGCCGGTCAGGTGCAGCAGCGAGTAGATCAGCATCGAGCCGTGACCGTTGGACAGGACGAAACGGTCACGGTCGGCGAAGCTCGGGTTGGCCGGGTTGTGCTTGAGGAAATCACCCCACAGCACTTCGGCGATATCCGCCATGCCCATTGGGGCACCGGGATGGCCGCTGTTGGCTTTTTGCACGGCATCCATGCTCAGTGCACGAATGGCGTTGGCACGCTCACGACGGCTCGGCATCGCTTGTCTCCTGGAAACTGGAAAAGGAACTGACGGAAAAAAAGGCGGCTATTTTCGCCCAGCCATGGCCCGGGGGCAATCACGGATGGTCGAACTGGAACGATTTTCCTGCGATTGCCGGGCGATTCCGGGGTTTGACCGACGAAACAGCCGAAAATGCCTGCGCCGTCGGCGCTTTTCCCTCCGCCCATCGCGCAATATCAAAACTTTTTGATATTGGTCTTGCGGGTGCGGTTTGGCCTGACTAGACTGCCGCCCCTATGAATAGCCCCGCAACCGTTCCCGATCAGCAGCAAAGCGAACGTCTGGCCGCCCTGTGCAAGGCCGGCGGCGATGCCCTGCGCCTGAACGTGTTGCGCGCCCTGGCCAACGACTCCTTCGGCGTGCTGGAGCTGGCGCAGATCTTCGCCATCGGCCAGTCCGGCATGAGCCATCACCTCAAGGTGCTGGCCCAGGCCGAGCTGGTGGCGACCCGTCGCGAAGGCAACGCGATCTTCTACCGCCGCGCCCTGCCCGACGGCCTCAGCCTCGGCGGCAAGCTGCACGCCGCGCTGCTCGAAGAGGTCGATGGCTTGCCGCTGCCGGGCGAGATGCAGGCACGCATTGGCCAGGTCCAGCAGCGCCGCGCGGCCACCCGCCAGGACTTCTTCCTGCGTGTGGAAGAGAAGTTCCGCGCCCAGCAAGACCTGATCGCCGGCCTCGCCCAGTACCGCGAAAGCCTGCTGGCCCTGCTCGACAAGCTGAGCTTCGAGCCCGGCGCCACGGCCCTTGAAGTCGGTCCTGGCGACGGCGAATTCCTGCCGGAACTGGCCCGCCGCTTCGCCCGGGTCACCGCGCTGGACAACAGCCCGACCATGCTCGAGCTGGCGCGCCAGGTCTGCCAGCGCGAACGCCTGGCTAACGTAAACCTGCAATTGGCCGATGCACTCGGTAGCACCGAAGGCCAGAGCAGCGAAGGCCAGGCCGATTGCGTCGTGCTGAACATGGTCCTGCACCACTTCAGCGACCCGGCCGCCGCCCTCGGGCAACTGGCCGAACGCGTCAAACCAGGCGGCAGCCTGTTGCTTACCGAGTTATGCAGCCACGACCAGGGGTGGGCCCGCGAAGCCTGCGGCGACCTCTGGCTGGGCTTTGAACAGGACGACCTGCTTCGTTGGGCGTGCGCTGCGGGACTGGCTCCCGGAGACAGCCTCTATGTGGGCCTACGTAATGGTTTCCAGCTCCAGGTTCGCCATTTCCAGCGACCGACTGGCAACACTCACCATCAGTAAATTCAGGAACCCGTCGAGATGAGCGAATACTCCCTTTTCACCTCCGAGTCCGTATCTGAAGGGCATCCGGACAAAATCGCCGACCAGATTTCTGACGCGGTGCTGGACGCCATCATCGCGCAAGACAAATACGCCCGCGTGGCCTGCGAAACCCTGGTCAAGACCGGTGTCGCCATCATCGCCGGCGAAGTCACCACCTCGGCCTGGGTCGACCTGGAAGACATCGTCCGCAACGTCATCACCGACATCGGCTACAACAGCTCCGACGTCGGTTTCGACGGCGCCACCTGCGCGGTGATGAACATCATCGGCAAGCAGTCCGTGGACATCGCCCAGGGCGTTGACCGCAGCAAGCCTGAAGACCAGGGCGCCGGCGACCAGGGCCTGATGTTCGGCTACGCCAGCAACGAGACCGACGTGCTGATGCCAGCACCGATCTGCTTCTCCCACCGCCTGGTCGAGCGCCAGGCCGAAGCGCGCAAGTCCGGCCTGCTGCCGTGGCTGCGTCCGGACGCCAAGTCCCAGGTCACCTGCCGCTACGAAGGCGGCAAGGTCGTGGGGATCGACGCGGTCGTCCTGTCGACCCAGCACAACCCTGAGGTCTCGCAAAAAGACCTGCAGGAAGCGGTGATGGAGCTGATCGTCAAGCACACCCTGCCGGCCGAACTGCTGCACAAGGGCACCCAGTTCCACATCAACCCGACCGGCCAGTTCATCATCGGCGGCCCGGTGGGCGACTGCGGCCTGACCGGTCGCAAGATCATCGTCGACAGCTACGGCGGCATGGCCCGTCACGGTGGCGGCGCGTTCTCCGGCAAGGACCCGTCCAAGGTTGACCGTTCGGCCGCCTACGCCGGTCGCTACGTGGCCAAGAACATCGTCGCCGCCGGCCTGGCCGAGCGTTGCGAAATCCAGGTCTCCTACGCCATCGGCGTGGCCCAGCCGACCTCGATCTCGCTGAACACCTTCGGCACCGGCAAGATCTCCGACGAGAAGATCGTCCAGCTGGTGCGCGAGTGCTTCGACCTGCGTCCGTACGCGATCACCACCATGCTCGACCTGCTGCATCCGATGTACCAGGAAACCGCGGCCTACGGTCACTTCGGCCGTACCCCGCAGCAGAAGACCGTCGGCGACGACACCTTCACCACCTTCACCTGGGAACGTACCGACCGCGTTGACGCCCTGCGCGCCGCTGCTGGCCTGTAATACCCGGTAAAGGCTTCAGGAAAGCCCCGGCCAGTGCTCTGGCCGGGGCTTTTTCGTGGCTGCGAAACACCGCCTGACAAAGCTGGGCGAGCCAGTTCGGGCGTGCCTTCCTAGGCTGTGGCGACCTTTCCGAAGAGCAAGGACGCTCCAGATGTCACGACTCACTGCCCTGCTGTTGTGCTGCTTCACCCCCTTCGTCTTCGCCAGCGACTGCCCCGACTGGTCCGAAGCCACTGCCACCCTGCGCATTGCTGAACTGCAAGCACGCGTTGCCGAGTGGGACCGCCAGTACCACGGCACTGGCCAATCACCGATCAGCGACGAACTGTACGACCAGTACGCGGCTCGCCTGCGCCAACTGCACGAGTGTTTTCCGCAAACCAGCCTTGCCCCGGCCAACCCACTGGCTGCAGCGGCCGGACCGGTCCGTCATCCGGTGCCACATACCGGGCTCGACAAGCTCGCCGACGAACAGGCCGTTGCCGCCTGGCTGCAAGGGCGCACGGACCTGTGGGTCCAGCCCAAGGTCGATGGCGTGGCCGTGACCCTGGTGTACCGCAGCGGCAGGCTGATCCAGTTGACCAGCCGCGGCGACGGCCTTCACGGGCATGACTGGAGCCGGCATATCCCGGCCTTGCCTGCCGGCCTGCGCGAACTCGCCAGCCCGCGCCACCTGACCCTGCAAGGGGAGCTGTTCTGGCGCCAGGACGGCCATGTCCAGGCCCAGGCCGGCAGCCTCAACCTGCGCAGCCGGGTGGCCGGACTGATGGCGCGCCAGGCGATCGACGCGGCGGAGGCCGACGGCCTGGACCTGTTCATCTGGGCCTGGCCGGATGGCCCGAAGGATCCCCGCCAGCGCTTTGCCTTGCTCACCGCCCTCGGCCTGGCCAATACCGAAAGGTTCAGCCAGCCGGTCGCCGACCTTGCCCAGCTCGCTCATTGGCGCCAGCACTGGTACCGCTCGCCGCTGCCTTTCGCCAGCGACGGCGTGGTCCTGCAACAGAGCCGGCAGCCACCAGCGGCGCGCTGGCAGGTCGGTTCATCGCATTGGAGCGCCGCCTGGAAATACCCCTTTGCCCAGGCCCTGGCGGAGGTGCGCGGGGTGGAGTTCCGTGTCGGGCGGACCGGGCGCATCACCCCGGTAGTCCAGCTCGACCCGGTGCGCCTCGATGATCGCCTGGTCCGCCAGGTCAGCGCCGGCTCGTTGCAGCGCTGGCAGGCGTTGGACGTCCAGCCCGGCGACCAGGTTGTCCTGAGCCTGGCCGGGCTGACCATTCCCCGTCTCGATCGCGTGGCGCAACGCGGGCCACGGCAAAACGTGGTACAGCCGCCTCAGGCGGACAGCTATCACCCGTTGAGCTGCTGGCAGCCGACAGCCGGTTGCGAAGGGCAATTCGTCGAGCGCCTGGAGTGGCTGGCGGGCAAGGGCGGCCTGAACCTGCGCGGCGTCGGCCCCGGAACCTGGCGCAAACTGGTGGAGGACGGGCAACTGAACAGCCTGGTGGACTGGATCATCCTGCAGCCGGAGGACCTGCTGGGGGTCGACGGCATCGCCGGGCGTCGCAGCGGGCAGTTGCACCAGGCCTTCCAGCAAGGCAGGGAAAAGCCCTTCCAGTACTGGGTGCGGGCACTCGGTGTACCCGCCCCCCGCGGACTGGACCTGGGCGCTTCATGGGCCGAACTGGCAGTGCGGGACGCGTCGCAATGGCAGCAGGAGGCGGGTATCGGACCGCTGCGGGCGCAGCAGTTGGTGGCGTTTTTCCAGCATCCACAGGTCAGAAGCCTTGCCGCCAATCTGGGTGAGGAAGCAATCCAGGGTTTCTAAATCCACAGGATCAGGGCAGCATCACGGGTTCTGCATGCCCGATAACGGAGCTTTTCATGAAATCGATTTCCCCATTGGCCCTGTTCGCCCTCTGCGCCGTAATGGCCGCACCTGTCATGGCCATCGAGGACCAACCGGGCCTGACCGGCTGCGCCGCCAAGCAGCAGAGCATCACTGCCCAGATCGAGCAGGCCCGCCTGCATGGCAATGCCGAACAGCAGGCCGGCCTGGAGCGGGCCCTGAGCGAAGTGCAGGCCCACTGCACCGACGCCGGGCTGCGCAAGGAGCGGGAACAGAAGGTGCTGGATGCCCGCCATGAAGTGGCCCAGCGCAAGAAGGACCTGGACAAGGCCATGAAGAAAGGCGACGCCGAGAAGATCAACAAGCGCAAGGACAAGCTGGCCGAGGCGAACAGGGAGCTTCAGGCGGCTGTTGAAGAATTGGAGAAATAGGCTGGTCTTCAGGGCCCTATCGCTGGCAAGCCAGCTCCCACAGTGACCGCGTGCACCGCCGGACCTGTGGGAGCTGGCTTGCCAGCGATGAGGCCCTCAGAAACAAAAGGAATCAATGATTCCTGAACTCGGTATGACAGGCTTTGCAAGCCGCCTCCACCTTGTCCATCGGCGCTTGCACCGCCGCAGCCTGCAAAGGCTGGGCCCTGCTCGCCTCGACCAATTCCCCCGTCGCCCCTTCCAACTGTCGCGCCAGCTCCTGGAATCGCGCCTGTTTCTCCCAGACATCCGCCCGCGCGCTGGTATCATCCGTCTCCTTGACCTGTGGGAAATGTTTCCACGGCTCGTGGGACAACGCATCGAGCTTGACCGCCCCTTCCGCGAATTTCTGTCCGTCGAATGCCAGGCGGCCACGCAGCATGCCGCCCATGTCCTCGCTGGTCTTGAGCATCTGTTTGAAAATGGCCTTGCGCTGGCCCAGCGGCGAGTTCGGATCGACACCGCCACAGGCGGTCAGGGTCAGGCAGGCCAGCAGTACGACGGAACAACGTTTGAGCAACATGGTCATTCGGCTCACGGGAAAAAAGGCGGCCAGTATCCTCGCCTGACCGGCAAAGACCAATACCCTCAAGAAAACCAAGGTTGTTCGCCCGCCGTCAGCACCGCGACCAACACCAAGGAAATACTGCATGAAACTGCCCCTGCGCCGCCTCGGCTGGACCCTTTCCCTTTGCGCCCTGCTCGCCGGTTGCAACGGCAGCGCCCCGGAACAGTCCAGGCCGCACCCGATCGCCACCTACACCCACGCCACCTGGAAAGACCTGCCGACCGTCAGCGACAGCGACCTGGTGGCCGGCTTCGAATCCTGGCGCAGCGCCTGCGAGCGGCTCAAGCGCGATCCGGTCTGGGCCGAGACCTGCGCCGCCGCCGCCAACGTGCCGGCGGATGCCCGGCAGATCGGCGAATTCCTCGGAGCCCGGCTGGAGGTCTACAGCCTGCGCAACGGCGACAACAACGCCAGCGGCCTGATCACCGGCTATTACGAACCGGTCTATCCGGGCAGCGTCACCCGCACCGAGCAGGCGCATGTGCCGGTCTATGGCATTCCTGACGACCTGATCGTGGTCAACCTCGACAGCATCTACCCGGAACTCAAGGGCAAGCGCCTGCGCGGTCGTCTCGAAGGCCGGGTGCTCAAGCCCTACGACACCGCCGAAGTGATCCAGCGCCAGGGCGTAAAAGCACCGGTAGTGGCCTGGCTGACCGACCCGATGGACCTGCAGTTCCTGCAGATCCAGGGCTCGGGCCGGGTGCAACTGGAGGATGGCCGGCAACTGCGCCTGGGTTATGCCGACCAGAACGGACACCCCTATCGTCCGATCGGGCGCTGGCTGGTGGAGCAGGGTCAGTTGAAGAAGGAAGACGTGACCATGGGCGCCATCCATGCCTGGGCCATGGCCAATCCGGCGCGGGTGCCGGAACTGCTGGCGAGCAACCCGAGCTATGTGTTCTTCGGCGCGCGGCCGGACAGCAACGAAGGGCCGCGTGGGTCGCTGAACGTGCCGCTGACGGCGGGCTACAGCGTGGCGATCGACCGCAAGGTGATTCCGCTGGGCAGCCTGCTGTGGCTGTCCACCACCCGTCCCGATGGCAGCCCGGTGGTGCGGCCGGTGGCGGCGCAGGACACTGGCGGGGCGATTACCGGCGAGGTGCGCGCGGACCTGTTCTGGGGAACGGGTGAAGCGGCGGGCAAGCTGGCCGGGGATATGAAGCAGGCGGGGCAGATCTGGTTGTTGTGGCCGAAGGGGGCGGCGTTGCCTGCTGTTCCTCAGACTGAAGCCAAGTAATAGGTTGCTCTTTAGGGCCCTATCGCTGGCAAGCCAGCTCCCACAGGGTTCGCGGTGCCTGTGGGAGCTGGCTTGCCAGCGATAGGGCCCTAAAGATCACACAGAAGCGATAAAGAACCCCGCAATCAGCCCGATCCCCACGAACCACACCAACGACCTCAGCGCCGCCCAGTCCGCCAGGTAGCAGATGATGAACAGCAACCGGCTGGTGATGAACAACACCGCCAGCACATCCTGGGTCACCTGCTCGGCATTGCCGACGATATCCGCGATCAGCACCGCCGCGATAAACGCCGGGAGAATCTCGAAACTGTTCATCTGCGCCGCATTGGCGCGCTTCGGCAAACCCTCCAGCCCGGCCAGATAGGTACGCGGATCATGGTTGTCGCGCAGATTGAAGCCAGTGGTGAACTTGGCAATGCTCACGCAGACGTAAGGCAGGATCAGGGCGATCAGCACGCACCAGAAAGCGACGGTCATGGGTTCAGGTCCTTGTCAGGGTCGAAAAAAATTAGGGTCAGAGCTTCATCACCAGCATGCCGACCAGCACCAGCGCACAGGCTAAGAGCCTGGGGCCGCCGAAAGGTTCTTTGAGGTAGCGCATGCCCATCAGCACCACGAGGATCACGCTGACCTCGCGCAACGCCGCCGCCTCCGCCACCGAGCCCAGTTGCATGGCCCACAGCACCAGAGCGTAGCTGAGCAAAACGCACACGCCGACCGTCAGCCCGAGCTTCCACTGGGTACGCCAGAACGCCACGAAGGGCGCGCGGCGGGCAACGCCGGCAATCACCGGGAACGGCAGGGAACAGGCCAGGGTCAGCCACACCAGGTAATCCAGTGGCTGGGCCCAGCGGCGGATTGCCTGGCCATCGAGCCAGGTGTAGCAACCGATGCACAGGCCGATCAGCGCCACCACCGGCAACATGCTCCAGGGCAGGCGATCACCACCGCCACCCCGCCACAACAGGCAGGCCATGCCGCAGGGGATCAGGAGAATGCCGATGATCTGCTGGCTGCTCAGGTCCTCGCCGGCAAACACCAGGGTCAGGGCCAGCACCACCAGCGGCGACAAACCGCGCATCAGCGGGTAGACCAGGCCGAGGTCGCCGACCTTGTAGGCCTGGATCAGCAGGAAGCGATAGACCAGTTCGAAAAACGCCGACGCCAGCAACCAGGGCCAGATTTCAGCAGGCGGAGGCTGCACGAACCCCACCATGACCAGGGCGAACAGCAACGCCACGCTGTCCATGCTGGCGATCATCAGCAGGCGCTCGCCGCTGAACTTGACCAGGGTGTTCCAGGTTGCATGCAACAGTGCCGCGACAAGCACCAGGGAGGTCGCTACCACGTCTCGATTCCTTCGCCTTCCACGGACCGGGTCCGCTCACCAGAGGGCGGAGTTTCAACCACCCGCAACAAAACAGCCAGCGCGCTGTCAATCGCGGCATTGAAAAAAACTGTGTCTTGAGGCAATCAAAAAGCCATCAAACATTGTGCCCGTCGTGAGCGGGCACCGACATTGGAAGCTGTTACAGGAATCAGGATGCTCGAATTAGTTGCCGCGTTTATCTGCCTCACCACCCTCCTCACCTACGTGAACTACCGCTTCATCGGCCTGCCCCCGGCCATCGGCGTGATGGTCACCGCCCTGCTGTTCTCCCTGATGCTCCAGGGCTTGAGCCTGATCGGCTTCCCCGGCCTGGAAGAGCGGGTCGAAGGCCTGATGAACCAGATCGATTTCAATGACCTGCT
The DNA here is from genome assembly GCF_057197725.1 of Pseudomonas sp. P2S-1. Lineage (NCBI taxonomy): Bacteria > Pseudomonadati > Pseudomonadota > Gammaproteobacteria > Pseudomonadales > Pseudomonadaceae > Pseudomonas > Pseudomonas sp. P2S-1. The sequence continues at coordinate 5,020,373 of NZ_CM170068.1, read as the reverse complement.
GATGCACTGGATGCTGTCGTTCCTGCTGTTCGCCGGCGCCCTGCACGTCAACCTCACCGACCTGCGCAGCTACCGCTGGCCGATCGGCCTGCTGGCCACCCTTGGCGTGCTGATCGCCACCGTGGTGATCGGCTTCCTGGCCCACTGGGTCTTTGCCATGTTCGGCTGGAACGTCAGCCTGATCTACTGCCTGCTGTTCGGCGCGCTCATCTCGCCGACCGACCCGATCGCGGTGCTCGGCGCCCTGCGTACCGCCAATGCCTCGAAACCGCTGAAGACCACCATCGTTGGCGAGTCGCTGTTCAACGACGGCACGGCGGTGGTGGTGTTCACCGTATTGCTCGGCATCATCCAGCTCGGCGAGACCCCGAGCGTGTCCGACACCGCCCTCCTGTTCGCTCGCGAGGCGGTCGGCGGCGTGGTCTTCGGCGCGGTGATCGGCTATGCCACCTACCGCATGATCAAGAGCATCGAGCAGTACCAGGTGGAAGTGATGCTGACCCTGGCCCTGGTCATCGGTGGCTCGGCGATGTGCTACGAACTGCACGTGTCGGCGCCGATCGCCATGGTGGTGGCCGGCCTGATCATCGGTAACCTGGGGCGCAACCTGGCGATGAACGACATGACCCGGCGCTACATGGACGGTTTCTGGGAACTGATCGACGACATGCTCAACGCCCTGCTGTTCGCCCTGATCGGGCTGGAACTGTTGCTGCTGCCGTTCAACTGGTTGCACCTGGCGGCGGGTGGCGTGCTGGCGGTGGCGGTGCTGGCGTCGCGGCTGCTGACCGTGGCCCCGGCGATCGTCCTGTTGCGGCGCTGGCGCAGCGTGCCGAAAGGCACCATCCGGGTACTGACCTGGGGTGGGTTGCGCGGAGGTGTTTCGGTGGCCCTGGCGCTGTCGCTGCCGGTGGGTGAGGAGCGCGACCTGCTGCTGTCGATCACCTACATCGTGGTGCTGTCGTCGATCCTGGTGCAGGGGTTGACGGTGGGTCGGGTCGTGAAGGGTGTCAGCGAGCAACCCGCAACCTGATAGACCGCAATCGCTGGCAAGCCAGCTCCCACAGGGTCCGAGTCGCTGCAAAACCCTGTGGGAGCTGGCTTGCCAGCGATGAGGCCCTCAAGTCAGTCACTCGACGGCGCTGTCCGGAAACTGGTCCTGGATATACTTGATCTCGGTCCGCCCATGAGCCGCCGGCAGTCCATCCTCACCGAGGTTGACGAAGACCATCTTGTCCACGGTCAGGATCGCCTTGCGGGTAATCTTGTTGCGCACTTCGCAGCTGAGGGTGATGGACGTGCGCCCGAACTCGGTGGCAGTGATGCCCAGTTCGATGATGTCGCCCTGGCGCGAGGCACTGACGAAGTTGATCTCGGAAATGTACTTGGTCACCACACGCTGGTTGCCCAGCTGGACGATCGCGTAGATCGCCGCTTCCTCGTCGATCCAGCGCAGCAGGCTGCCACCGAACAGGGTGCCGTTGGGGTTGAGGTCTTCGGGTTTTACCCACTTGCGGGTATGGAAATTCATGCGTGCTCCTGGAACGGCCTGGCGTGTCAAGAATGGGCCCTGGCGGCCCTGCCTGTACATCCTAGACCTATTTGCCAGCACCTTGACCATGAGCTTTGTAGGCCCATTTCCCCGTCACCGGTCGCGCACGCCGTTTTTGTCCTTGGGCCGACACAAAAGCCCGGCTATAATCCCCGCGTTTTTACCCGGCGAGGGTCCACTGCGGCCGTCGCTCCCGCCACCCGACCGAGGGGCGCTGCAGCAGGTTCGATCCTGTCAGGCTCGGTCGGGGCGTTGTCCGCAGGCAGCCTTGCGGACTCTCAACGCACAACGGCGCCCATTCGCACACTACGAATGGAGGCTCTCAATGAGCGCTGTAAACACGCCTGCAGGTTTTAACGACTACAAGGTCGCCGACATCTCCCTGGCCGCCTGGGGCCGTCGCGAAACCATCATCGCCGAGTCGGAAATGCCTGCGCTGATGGGCCTGCGCCGCAAGTACCAGGAAGAGCAGCCTCTGAAGGGCGCGAAAATCCTCGGCTGCATCCACATGACCATCCAGACCGCCGTGCTGATCGAAACCCTGGTTGCCCTGGGTGCCGAAGTGCGCTGGTCGTCCTGCAACATCTTCTCCACCCAGGACCAGGCCGCAGCCGCCATCGCCGCCGCCGGCATTCCTGTGTTCGCCTGGAAAGGTGAAACCGAGGAAGAGTACGAGTGGTGCATCGAGCAGACCATCCTCAAGGACGGTCAGCCATGGGACGCCAACATGATCCTCGACGACGGCGGCGACCTGACCGAAATCCTGCACAAGAAATACCCGGCAATGCTGGACAAGATCCATGGCGTCACCGAAGAGACCACCACCGGCGTGCACCGCCTGCTGGACATGCTGGCCAAGGGCGAGCTGAAGATCCCGGCGATCAACGTCAACGACTCGGTCACCAAGAGCAAGAACGACAACAAGTACGGCTGCCGTCACAGCCTGAACGATGCCATCAAGCGCGGCACCGACCACCTGCTGTCGGGCAAGCAGGCCCTGGTGATCGGCTACGGTGACGTGGGCAAGGGCTCGGCCCAGTCCCTGCGTCAGGAAGGCATGATCGTCAAGGTCACCGAAGTCGACCCGATCTGCGCCATGCAGGCCTGCATGGACGGTTTCGAAGTGGTCTCGCCGTTCAAGGACGGTATCAACGACGGTACCGAAGCCAGCATCGACGCCGCCCTGCTGGGCAAGATCGACCTGATCGTGACCACCACCGGCAACGTCAACGTCTGTGACGCGAACATGCTCAAAGCGCTGAAAAAACGCGCCGTGGTCTGCAACATCGGTCACTTCGACAACGAAATCGACACCGCCTTCATGCGCAAGAACTGGGCATGGGAAGAGGTCAAGCCGCAGGTCCACAAGATCCACCGTACCGGTGCCGGTGACTTCGATCCGCAGAACGACGACTACCTGATCCTGCTGGCCGAAGGCCGCCTGGTGAACCTGGGCAACGCCACCGGTCACCCGAGCCGGATCATGGACGGTTCCTTCGCCAACCAGGTACTGGCGCAGATCTTCCTGTTCGCCCAGAAGTTCGCCGACCTGAGCGCCGAGAAGAAAGCCGAGCGCCTGACCGTCGAAGTCCTGCCGAAGAAACTCGACGAAGAAGTGGCCCTGGAAATGGTTCGCGGCTTCGGCGGCGTGATCACCCAGCTGACCCCGAAACAGGCCGAGTACATCGGCGTGACCGTCGAAGGTCCGTTCAAGCCTCACGCCTACCGCTACTAACAGCAGCTGCAAGCGGCCAGTAGCAAGGTTCAAGCAGAAGCGGTTCGCGCCGCTCCTGCTTTTTTCTTGCCGCTTGCCGCTTGAGGCTTGCGGCTGAAAGGAACGTCAAATGACTCAGGAACGCCGTTACAGCTTCGAGTTCTTCCCGACCAAGACCGACGCTGGACATGAAAAACTGCTCGCCACCGCTCGCACGCTGGCCAGCTACAACCCGGATTTCTTCTCCTGCACCTACGGGGCCGGCGGTTCGACCCGTGACCGCACCCTGAACACCGTGCTGCAGCTGGAAAGCGAAGTGAAGGTCCCGGCTGCGCCGCACCTGTCCTGCGTCGGCGACAGCAAGGAAGACCTGCGCGCCCTGCTGGCCCAGTACAAGGCCGCCGGGATCAAGCGCATCGTCGCCCTGCGCGGTGACCTGCCCTCCGGCATGGGCATGGCCAGCGGCGAGCTGCGCTACGCCAACGAGCTGGTGGAATTCATCCGCGCCGAAACCGCCGACCAGTTCCATATCGAAATTGCCGCCTACCCGGAGATGCATCCGCAGGCGCACAACTTCGAGGACGACCTGGCGAACTTCGTGCGCAAGGCCAAGGCCGGCGCCGACAGCGCCATCACCCAGTACTTCTTCAACGCCGAAAGCTACTTCTACTTCGTCGAACGCGTGCAGAAGCTGGGGGTGAAGATCCCGGTGGTCCCGGGGATCATGCCGATCACCAACTACAGCAAGTTGGCACGCTTCTCCGACGCCTGTGGCGCCGAGATCCCGCGCTGGATCCGCAAGCAACTGGAAGCCTACGGCGACGACGCCAAGAGCATCCAGGCGTTTGGCGAAGAGGTCATCACCCGCATGTGCGAACAACTGCTGCAAGGCGGCGCACCGGGCCTGCACTTCTACACCCTGAACCAGGCCGAACCTAGCCTGGCGATCTGGAACAACCTCAAGCTGCCCCGTTGATCCAGATGGCGATGGTGTCCATGCGTTGTGGCACCATCGCCTTCTTTTTGCCCCTCCGGCCTGTCCGCCAATGCCCAGATTCGCCTACCTGCTGACCGCCCTGCTGTTGAGCTGCATGAGCCTGCTGGCCCGTGCGGAACAGTTGCGCATCGTCAGCGACCCCTGGGCGCCCTATGTCTATGAGGAAAACGGCGAGGCCAAGGGCATCGATTACGAAGTCACCGCCGAGGTGTTCAAGCGCCTGGGCGTGGAAGTGCGCTGGGAGTTCATGCCGTGGAAGCGCTGCATGCTGATGGTCGACCAGGGCCTGGCCGACGGCGTGATCGACATTTTCCAGAACGCAGCACGCAGCAGCCAGCTGTATTACCCCAGCGAGCCGCTGTCGGTGGTGGAGTTCGTGCTGTTCCAGGCCAATGACCGGCCCCACGACGTCGAGTCGCTGGAAGACCTGAAGGACCTGACCGTCGGCACCTCCGCCGGCTACGACTATGGCGCCGGTTTCCTGCAATCGCCGCTGTTCCGCCGCGAGGCGGCGCCGACCCAGGAAGCCAACTTCGGCAAGCTGCTGCGCGGGCGCATCGACCTGCTGATCACCGACCGCCGGGTTGGCCGCTACATGCTCGACCAGCTGGGCCTGCAGGACCGCATCAGCGAGCTGCCGCTGGTGGTCAGCCGGCAGAAACAGTACCTGGCGGTGCGCCGCAACGCCGGCATGGACCTTTTGGCCCAGCGTTTCGCCGCCGAACTGCGGCGTTTCAAGCAGGAACCGGCCTACGCCGAGCTGCAGGCGCGCTATGGCCATGTAATAACGACGAATACAGAAGCCGTTGAGCAGCAGGAACGCAGCACTCCCTGATTGCTCTGTTATACTCGGGCCTTTCCGCCAGGCTTACGCCCGGACGCTGGCCCCTGAACAACGCATCCCGACCTTCGAATGCACAGGCAGACCAGCAGGACCGGACGCGACAGCATCGCCCCCGATGCCCTTCGCGCCAGGCACGATCATCCCATCGGGCACAGCCCTTACTAGAACAGGATTTCTCATGTCCTTTGCTTCCCTCGGTCTCTCCGAGGCTCTAGTCCGCGCTATCGAGGCTGCGGGCTACACCCAGCCGACTCCGGTGCAACAGCGGGCGATTCCCGCCGTGTTGCAAGGACGCGACCTGATGGTCGCGGCACAGACAGGTACTGGCAAGACCGGCGGTTTCGCCCTGCCGATCCTCGAGCGCCTGTTCCCGGGTGGTCACCCGGACAAGTCGCAGCGTCACGGCCCGCGCCAGCCGCGCGTACTGGTCCTGACCCCGACCCGCGAACTGGCTGCCCAGGTCCACGACAGCTTCAAGATCTACGCCCGTGACCTGAAATTCGTCAGCGCCTGCATCTTCGGCGGCGTCGGCATGAACCCGCAGGTCCAGGCCATGTCCCGTGGTGTCGACGTGCTCGTCGCCTGCCCGGGTCGCCTGCTGGACCTGGCCGGCCAGGGTAGCGTCGACCTCAGCCACGTCGAGATCCTGGTGCTGGACGAAGCCGACCGCATGCTCGACATGGGCTTCATCCACGATGTGAAGAAGGTCCTCGCCCGCCTCCCGGCCAAGCGCCAGAACCTGCTGTTCTCGGCGACCTTCTCGAAAGACATCACCGACCTCGCCGACAAGCTCCTGCACAACCCCGAACGCATCGAAGTCACCCCGCCGAACACCACGGTGGAGCGTATCGAGCAGCGCGTGTTCCGCCTCCCGGCCAGCCACAAGCGCGCCCTGCTGGCGCACCTGATCACCGCTGGCGCCTGGGAACAGGTGCTGGTCTTCACCCGCACCAAGCACGGCGCCAACCGCCTGGCCGAGTACCTGGAAAAGCACGGCCTGACCGCCGCCGCGATCCACGGCAACAAGAGCCAGAACGCCCGCACCAAGGCCCTGGCCGACTTCAAGTCGGGCGCCGTGCGGATCATGGTCGCCACCGATATCGCCGCCCGCGGCCTGGATATCGACCAACTGCCGCACGTGGTCAACTTCGAGCTGCCGAACGTCGAGGAAGACTACGTCCACCGTATCGGCCGTACCGGTCGTGCGGGCCGCTCCGGCGAGGCCATCTCGCTGGTCGCGCCGGATGAAGAAAAACTGCTCAAGAGCATCGAGCGCGTCACTCGCCAGAAGATCCCGGATGGCGACCTGATGGGCTTCGACATCTCCGCCGTCGAGGCCGAGAAGCCGGAAGTGCGCGAGCCACGCCCGCAGAACAACCAGCGCCGTGGCCAGCGCGCCGACGGCAGCAATGCCGGTGGCCGCAAGGACAAAGGCAAGGACAAGGGCAAAGAGAAAGACAGCAACAAGGACGCCAGGCCGGCGGGCGAGAAGCCTGCCGAGAAGTCCGCTGGCGGCCGCCAGGAACAGCGCAAGCCACGGGATCGCAAGCCGCGCCAGCAGCAGAACGCCCAGCAGGGCGCACCGGCTGCTCCGGCCAATCGTGATCCGGAAGAGTTCCTGGATGACGACGTGGACAACTTCGGCAACCGCGCCGACTACGTCAGCCCCTACCAGAACAAGGGCGGCCAGGGTCGCAATCGTCGTCCGGGCGCCCAGGCCGGTGCCGGCAACGGTGGCGGCCAGGCTCGTGGTGGTCAGCCGCGCAGCAATGGCGGTGGTTCGGGTCAGCCGCGCAGCAACAACGGCGGCGGTGCCAATGGCGAGAAACGTGGCGGCGCGCGCAGCAATGGTGGCGGCCAGGCGCGTCGCGATGGCAGCAACAACCGCCGTCCGGCCCGTGACGATCGTCAGGAGCCGGCCGTACGCAGCCCGCGTGAAGGCCAGCCGCAGCAGAACCAGCCGAAGATCATGCACAAGGAATCGAAGATCGATCGTTTCCCGTCCATGGAACAGCTGGAGCAACTGCCGAGCCGTCCTCGGGGTGAGAAGCCAGCGTTGCTGACCCGCAATCGCTGACTCACAGCCCCAAGCTCCAAGCTCCAAGCTTCAAGCTGCAAGAAAAAGCAGGCAAGCATCACGCCCGCTCTTACTTGCAGCTTATGACTTGCAGCTTACAGCTAAAAAAAACGCCGCCCCTGAGGGCGGCGTTTTTGTTGGCAAGGCAGAAATTACTTCTGCTTCACACCTTCGACCGAGATATCCAGGTCCAGGGTCTGGGAGGACGGGCCTGGGCCTTTGATGCCGAAGTCGTTCAGGTTCAGGGTGGTGGTGGCGTTGAAGCCGGCACGCTCGCCGCCCCATGGATCCTTGCCTTCACCGTTGAAGGTGGCCTTGAAGGTGACCGGCTTGGTCACGCCGTGCAGGGTCAGGTCGCCGGTGACGTCAGCGGTTTTCTCGCCGGTGGATTTCACCGCGGTGGAGACGAACTTGGCGTCCGGGTATTTCTTCACGTCGAGGAAGTCGGCGCTGGCGATGTGCTTGTCACGCTCGGCGTGGTTCGACCAGACGCTGGCGGTCTTCAGGTCGACGCTGATCTTGCTCGCTTCAGGCTTGGCGGCATCCCAGGAGAAGGAACCGTCGAAGTCCTTGAAGGTACCGTGGATGAAGCTGTAGCCCAGGTGGCTGATCTTCCAGTCGACGAATGCGTGCTGGCCTTCCTTGTCGATCTTGTAGTCGGCGGCCATTGCCTGGCCAGCCGAGAGCAGAGCGGTACCCAGTGCCAGAGCGGCAAAAGTCTTTTTCAACATTCTTTCGATTCCTTTGAGTGGAGGTTGAACATCAAGCCTTGCGGCCCAGCATGCGCGTCAGGGTCGCATCACGGTCGATAAAGTGGTGTTTCACAGCGGCCAGCCCGTGCAGGACGGCGAACACCACCAGTCCCCAGGCCAGATAGAGATGAATCACGCCAGCGATATCAGCCTGATCGGGCAGGCCGGAAACCAGTGCTGGCACTTCGAACAGACCGAATACCGGGATTCCCGCGCCATCGGCGGTGGAAATCAGGTAGCCGGCGATCAAAACGGCGAACAGACCGACATACAGCAGCAGGTGCCCAAGCTTGGCGGCCACGCGGGTCAGCGTGCCGTGGTTGGCCGGCGCCGGTGGCGGCGGGCTGACGAAACGCCAGACCACCCGCAGCAGCATCAGCGCCAGCACGGTCAGGCCGATGCCCTTGTGCAGTTCCGGCGCGGTGTGGCGCCAGGTGCTGTAGTAATCCAGACCGACCATCCAGAGCCCCAGCCCGAACAGCCCGAACACTGCCAGGGCAATGCCCCAATGCAGGAACATGCTGATCAGGCCATAGCGAGAAGATGAATTGCGAAGCTGCATTTGCCGGGATCCCCGTAAGAATTGCTGCCAAGACTAACCGGTTATTTATCGATAGGAAGCGGAAAATTTCGCTATTAACTATCGGAAAAATAGATGCTTAGTCTGAGCAAGAGGCGTTAAGGAAACATTAAGGCCGGGGGGAAGACTGTAGACGGGGTTTTGGAGGATTGCGAAGGGCTTTGGAAATGAGGTGTTGCAGAGGGCCTCATCGCTGGCAAGCCAGCTCCCACAGGTACTGCACAAGTCTTGAGGCCTGTGCTGAACCTGTGGGAGCTGGCTTGCCAGCGATTGCGGCAGTCAGCCCGCCTTGGCCTTAGTGTCAGCCGCCGGTTTCTTGGCCGGCGCTGCTTTCGCTTCAGTCTTCTTGGCTGGCGCATGAGTAGCAGCAGGCTTCTTCGGAGCCGGCTTGGTCTCAGCCTTCTTCACCGGCGCCGGTTTGGCCGCCGGAGCAACCTTGACCGGCTCTTCCTTCACCACCGGAGCCGGAGCAACGGGAGCCGCCGGGGCCGGGGCTGGAGCAACAGGCGCCACCGCCGTTTCCGCCGCTTTGGCCGTTTCCGCAGCAGGCTTCTCATCCCCACCACCGAACAGCCGCGAGAAGAACCCGCCCTTCTCTTCCTTGCCCTTGCCCGCCGCCGCTACCGCAGCACCCGCCGCCGCAGCCGCCACGACCGGCTTGGCATCGAACGACTTGCCCGCCGCCAGGTCCTGCACCTGCCCCGCCGCGCGCTGGCCGCTGCGCAGCGCGCCTTCCAGGGTGCCGGGATACAGGGCGTCGGTGTGCTCGCCGGCAAAGGCGATGCGCTGCACCGGCGTCTCCCACAGGCGCCAGTACTTGCTGATCTGGCCGGGGCCGTAGGCCAGGTAGGAACCGCCGGTACCGGCATCGGTGCTGTAGCGGCGAATCTCGTAGCCGCTGAACGAGCCTCGCGCCTGTGGATAGAAGGCATGCAGGCGGATCAGTACCTGGTCGACCATCTGCTTGTCACCGAACGCCTGCATCACCCGGGCGTTGTCGCCGGACAGGTTGATCACCACGTTGGCGCCACCCTTGAGCGCCGGTTCGATCCACAGCATGCCGAGGCCGGCGTTGCTGTAGATCTCGCCGGACATGCGCGCGCGGCTTTCCCAGACCGGGGTCTTGAACTTCAGCATCAACTGGTCGCGCCAGCCGTAGTTGGTGCCCTTGAGGGCCGCAAGGTGCTTGTCGTCCAGGCCCGGGGTCAGCTGGATCTTCGCCAGCGCACGCAGCGGCACGGCCAGTACCAGGTAGTCGGCCTGGTAGCCAACGCCACCGACCTTGACGGTCACGCCGTCCTTGTCCTGGCTGATGGCGGTGACCGGCGAACTGGTCTTGATGGTTTTCAGTTGCTTGACGAAGGCCTGGGCCAGTACCGGGCTGCCGCCGGGCAGACGGGCGGCGCGCAGGTCACGGTCATTGACGCCACGGTAGACGCGGCTCTGCTGGGCGAAATACAACAGCGACAGGCGCGACGGCTCGTCATAGCGGGTACGGATCTGCTGGTTGACCAGTTGCCGCGCGGTGGCCGGCAGTTGCAGCTTGTCCAGCCAGGCGGAAACGGTGATCTGGTCGAGGGCGAACAGGGTGCTGGTCGCCTTCGGGTTTTCCGGGTCGCTGACGGACGCGGCGAGGTCATCGAGGGTTTTCTCGTAGCGTTTCAGCGCCTCGGCGGTGGCCGGCTGCTTGGTCGCCAGGTCGGCGGCGCTGAAATATTCGCCGTCGATCAGGTAGCTCGGGGTCCGCACGAACTCCGGCGCCGGCAGGGTGGTGAGCTTGAAGTTGTCCAGGTACTTGTTCAGTACCGGCTGCACCTTGCTGTTGCCGATCCACTCGCTGGTGGCCAGGCCCGAGCGCCCGCCGATGCCGGGCTTGGCCTCCAGCAGGGTGACCTGCCAGCCCTTGTTCTGCAGCTCATAGGCCGCCGTGAGCCCCGCCAGTCCGCCGCCGACCACGATGGCCGTGGGGGTCTTGGTCGCCGCCATCGCCCCCGCGCTGAACAACCCGATAAACACCAGCGCGCAGCCGCGCAGCCAACCAGCAGACATTCGTCGAACTCCGGATTTCAAGGCAGAAAAAAACGGGGAAGAATCCCCGCTGAACATGACGCCGAAGAATACGTCACGCCACGTAGGCCCGCCAGCAGCAGGGGCCGAACTGTCTTGCTGCGAAACGGCAGAAAACCTAAACCGACATTGTCCTGATCCCATCCTTTGCTTAGGCTTGTCCGGGTTTCCCACCCCGCGACGCCAGGAGTACAAGCCGATGGGCCTCAATCAACAGTGGATGGACCGCGACCTCAAGGTCCTGTGGCATCCCTGCACCCAGATGAAAGACCACGAGCAGCTGCCGCTGATCCCGATCAAGCGCGGCGAAGGCGTGTGGCTGGAGGACTTCGAGGGCAACCGCTACCTGGATGCGGTGAGCTCCTGGTGGGTGAACGTGTTCGGCCACGCCAATCCGCGGATCAACCAGCGCATCAAGGACCAGGTTGACCAACTGGAACACGTGATCCTTGCCGGTTTCAGCCACCAGCCGGTGATCGAGCTGTCCGAACGCCTGGTGAAGATCACTCCGGATGGCCTGAACCGGGTGTTCTACGCCGATAACGGTTCGTCGTGCATCGAAGTGGCGCTGAAGATGAGCTTCCACTACTGGCTGAACAAGGGCCGCCCGGAGAAGAAGCGCTTCGTCACCCTGAGCAACAGCTACCACGGCGAGACCATCGCGGCGATGTCGGTGGGCGATGTGCCGCTGTTCACCGAGACCTACAAGGCGCTGCTGCTGGACACCCTCAAGGTGCCGAGCCCGGACTGCTACCTGCGCCCCGAGGGCGTGAGCTGGGAAGAACACTCGCGGACAATGTTCGCGGCCATGGAACAAACCCTGGCGGAACACCACGAAAGCATCGCTGCGGTGATCGTCGAGCCGCTGATCCAGGGCGCCGGCGGCATGCGCATGTATCACCCGGTGTACCTCAAGCTGCTGCGCGAGGCCTGCGACCGCTATGAGGTGCACCTGATCCACGACGAGATCGCCGTGGGCTTCGGCCGTACCGGGACCATGTTCGCCTGCGAGCAGGCCGGCATCCGTCCGGACTTCCTGTGCCTGTCCAAGGCCCTGACCGGCGGTTACCTGCCCCTGGCCGCCTGCCTGACCACCGACGAGGTGTACGGCGCCTTCTACGACGATTACCCGACCCTGCGCGCCTTCCTGCACTCCCACAGCTACACCGGCAACCCGCTGGCCTGTGCGGCGGCGCTGGCGACCCTGGATATCTTCGAGCAGGACAACGTGATCGAGGCCAACAAGGCCCTGAGCCAGCGCATGGCGACCGCTACGGCCCACCTGGTGGATCATCCGCACGTGGCCGAGGTACGGCAGACCGGGATGGCCCTGGCCATCGAGATGGTCCAGGACAAGGCGAGCAAGACCGCCTATCCGTGGCAGGAGCGCCGTGGCCTGAAGGTCTTCGAACATGCCCTGACCCGTGGTGCGCTGTTGCGTCCGCTGGGCAGTGTGGTGTATTTCCTGCCGCCCTATGTGATTACCCCGGAGCAGATCGATTTCCTCGCGGAAGTGGCCAGCGAGGGGATTGATATCGCGACCCGGGACAAGGTCAGTGTGGCGGTGCCGGCGGATTTCCATCCGGATTTCCGGGATCCGGGCTGATAGCCCTGTATTGACCTTCAGGGCCCTATCGCTGGCAAGCCAGCTCCCACAGGTATCGCGTGCACCGCTGAACCTGTGGGAGCTGGCTTGCCAGCGATGAGGCCCTAGAAAACACCCAATTTTTCATGTCGAGCCCCCAATGAGACTCTCCCGCTTTTTCATCGACGCCCCGCTGAGCCTCGGCGAGCACGATCTGCCTGAAGCCCAGGCCCATTACATCGGCCGTGTCCTGCGCATGAACGCCGGCGACGCGGTACAGCTGTTCGACGGCAGCGGCCAGGAATACCTCGGCCAGTTGCTCGAAGTCGGCAAGAAAACCGTGCGCGTCGTCCTCGCCGAAGCCCTCCCCGGCCAGGCCGAATCACCGTTGCACACCCACCTCGGCCAGGGCCTGTCCCGCGGCGAGCGCATGGACTGGGCGATCCAGAAGGCCACCGAGCTGGGCGTGAATGTGATCACCCCGATCGTCAGCGAGCGCTGCGAAGTGCGCCTGAAGGACGAACGCGCCGACAAGCGCCTGGCCCACTGGCGCCAGGTGGCGATCAGCGCCTGTGAGCAATGCGGTCGCTCCAGCGTGCCGCAGATCAACCCGCCGGTAACCCTGGCCGAGTGGCTGGCCGCCAGTAACGAAGACCTGAAACTAGTCCTGCACCCGGTGGCCGAACCCCTGGTCAGCCACGAACGCCCCGCCAGCCTGGCCTTCCTGATCGGTCCGGAGGGCGGCCTGTCGGACGCCGAAGTGGAACAGGCCAAGGCCAGCGGTTTCCATTCCGCCCGCCTCGGTCCACGGGTCCTGCGCACGGAAACCGCGCCGGTGGTGGCGCTGGCCGTGGCCCAGCAGCTGTGGGGCGATTTCTAGACCTCGGGCAGCAGCTTCTCCAGCGCTACCAGGTCCGGCACCCGGGCGACCTGCTCGCCCACCTGCACCGCCGCCAGCTCCAGCTCGGCCAGCGGTACATCGACGTAGTTGAGCTGGCTGTCGAGCTTGCACGAGCGCGGAATGCCCTGCACCAGCAGGGCAAAGAAACTGCGCGAGGTGCCGCCGAGGGCATTGAGCACGACGATCCGCGCCCGTTCACCAACCCGAGTCTGCCCGCCGCAGGCCGCCTCGAAGCTCAGCAACGGCAAGCGCTGGCTGCGCCAGTCGATCCAGCCCAGCAGCCAGGCCGGCTGGTCCGGCGCCGGGGTGCAGGCCTGGTAGCCGATCAGCTCGGCCACCGCCACGTTGGGCAGCACCAGGCTGCGGTCGCTCAAGGGCAGCAAGAGCCCGGTGAGGCTGGTTCGACGCCCGCTACGGGCTCCCTGTTCAAGCATTCTGATGACTCCAGCGGGCGATGCTCTGCAGCAGCACCGATTCCTGGTACGGCTTGCCCAGGTAGTCGTTGACGCCGATGGCCATGGCGCGGTCGCGGTGCTTCTGCCCGGTGCGCGAGGTGATCATGATGATCGGCAGGTTTTTCAGTTGCGGGTCCTGGCGCACCTGGGTGGCCACTTCGAAGCCGTCCATGCGCGGCATCTCGATATCCAGCAGCAAGACATCGGGCCGGTGCTCGGCCAGCACCGCCATGGCATCGACCCCGTCCTTGGCGGTCAGCACGTTCATGCCGTGACGCTCCAGCAGACGCCCGGTGACCTTGCGCACCGTCACCGAATCGTCCACCACCAGCACCAGCAACGGTCGCGCCGGGCCACTGCCGGCAAGCGCCGGCACTTCCCGGTCCGCCCGTCCGGCCTGCTGGGCCAGACGCAGATGCAGCCCGCGCAGTTGCGCCAGCACATCGAGAATCAGCACCACCCGGCCATCGCCGAGCAAGGTCGCCCCGGCCAGGCCCTGCACCGCAGCGAACTGCGGCCCGAGGCTCTTGACCACGATTTCGCGGCTGGCCGACAGGCTGTCCACCTGCACGGCAAACTGCTGGTCGTGGGCATGCACCAGGATCACCGGCAGCGGCAGGCTCTGGCCCAGCAACCGTGGCTGACGCTGGCCCTGCAGCAGCTCGCCGAGATAGCGCAGCTCGTAGCGCCGCCCGGCGTATTCATAGCGCGGCGGATCGAGGCGATAGCAGGCCTCCAGCTCCGCCGGCGGCACCCGCACCACGCCGTCGATGGCGTTCAGCGGCACCGCGTACTGTTCTTCGCCGCAATGCACCATCAGCGCGCGGTTGACCGACACGGTGAACGGCAGGCGGATCAGGAAGCGCGCGCCCTTGCCCACCACCGAGCTGATCACCATCGACCCGCCCAGTTGCTTGACCTCTTCATGGACCACGTCCATGCCCAGGCCGCGCCCGGAAATCTGGGTGATCTTCTCGGCCGTGGAGAACCCCGGCTGGAGGATGAACTGCATCACTTCGTGATCGCTGAGTTCACTGCGCGGGTCCAGCAGGCCACGCTTGATCGCCTTGTTGCGCACCGCTTCCAGCGGCACCCCGGCGCCATCGTCGAACATCTCGATGACGATGTCGGCGCCTTCGTGCAGCAGGTTCAGGGCGATCATGCCCTGCTCCGGCTTGCCCGCTGCCAGGCGCACCTCGCGGCTTTCCAGGCCGTGGTCGACGGCGTTGCGCAGCATGTGCTCCAGCGGCGCGACCATGCGTTCGAGCACGCTGCGGTCCATCTCGCCTTCGGCGTTGCCCACCACCAGCTCGACCTGCTTGCCCAGTTCGCTGGCGGTCTGCCGCACCACCCGCTGCAAGCGCGGCACCAGGCGCTCGAAGGGCACCATGCGCGTGCGCATCAGGCCTTCCTGCAGCTCGCTGTTGACCCGTGCCTGCTGCGACAACAGGCTCTGCGCCATCTGCGTGCGGCCGGTCAGGGTTTCCTTGAGGTCGAGCAGGTCGGAGGCGGATTCGGACAGGGCCCGGGACAGCTGCTGGAGCTGGGAATGGCGGTCCATCTCCAGCGGGTCGAAGTCCTCGTAGGCATCGCCATCGGCCTGCAAGCGGCTGAGCAGCCCGCCCTGGGTTTCGGTATCCAGACGCCGCAACTGGTCGCGCATGCGCTCCAGGGTGGTTTCCATCTCGTTGAGGGCGACCTGGGCGTCGTTGATCTGCTGCTCCAGGCGTCCGCGCAGGATCGAGGTTTCCGCCGCCTGGTTGCCCAGGTCGTCGAGCAGCTCGGCGTTGACCTTGACCATGTCCAGCGCCGCACGCTCCGGCGCGGGTGCTGGTGCTTCCGCCGGGGCCTCGGCGGGCGCGGCGGCGGCGCTGTCGCTAAGGGCCGCGCTGCTGAAGTTGCGGATGTAATCGATCAGCGCCGTGGCCGCATGCAGCGGCTGCTGCAGACGCACCGCGTCGAGCATGTGGGCCAGGCGGTCGTGACAGTTCTGCAACAGGCTGAACAGCGCCGGGCTGGCCTGTAATTGGCCGGCGGCTAGGTGTTCGTAGAGGAATTCCAGCTCGTGGGCCAGATCGCCGATCGGGCCGATTTCCACCATGCGCGCGCCACCCTTCAGGGTGTGCAGGTCGCGCAGCAGGTTTTCCACCTCGACTGTGTTGCGCGGGTCGGCCTGCCAGCGGGTCAAGGCGCCGGCAGCGCTTTCGACGATATCCACGCCTTCTTCAAGGAAGATCTCCAGCAGCTCCTTGTCGCCTTCCTGCTCCGGTGCCTCGGCCTTGACCGTGGTCCCCGCCGGCTGGGCGTGATGGCGGAGTTCGCGCAGGGCGGCAAGGCTTTCCACCACCGACTCCAGTGCCTGGCCCTGGCTCAGTTGCGCCAGCAGCCGGGCCAGCAGGGCATGGCTGCCGCGCAGCAGGCTGACCAGCTCCAGGGACGGACTATAACGCCGATCCACAAGCCCTTCGTAA
Source organism: Pseudomonas sp. P2S-1 (assembly GCF_057197725.1). NCBI lineage: Bacteria > Pseudomonadati > Pseudomonadota > Gammaproteobacteria > Pseudomonadales > Pseudomonadaceae > Pseudomonas > Pseudomonas sp. P2S-1. The sequence goes on along the minus strand of NZ_CM170068.1, from coordinate 5,004,378 downwards.
AGCAGCTCCAGTTCATGAGCGAGCACATCCAGCGCACCGATGCCGGCCATCCGCGCACCGCCCTTGAGGGTGTGCAGATCCCGTTGCAGCGAAGACAGCGTCGAGGCGTTGTCGGGATCGTCGGTCCAGCGCCGGAGGGCCTGGTCGGCGCTGTCCAGCACATCGATGGCTTCTTCGAGGAAGATCGCTACCATCTCGTGGTCCACCTCCTGCCCGGCCAGCTCGCGGGTGACGTCGCCCAGCTCGGCGATGCTCGACGTACCGTCGCCCTGGCGACTTACCAAACCCATCGCGCCAGGGTCCAGCCCCTCTTCGAGCAATTCGCGCAAGGCCAGCAAGCGCTCGGGGCAAGGCTCGACCTCCTGCCCGGCGGCGATCTGGTCAAGCATGTTGATCAAGGCTTCGTGCGCCTGCTGCGCTTCTTCAAAAAAGCGCGTGTCAGCGGCCAGGCTGCTTTCCTCGACGGCGCCATACAGGTCCAGCAGCGCCTCGCACAGCTCGTCCACCTGCCACAGATTGGCGAGGTGGGCGCTCTGGCCGAGGGTGGTGAGTTCGTCGAGCAGCGAGTTCAGTTCCTGGCGCTCGCCGGGGTGCTCCTGCCAGCGCAGCAGCAGGGATTCGGCGTCCAGCAGGATATCCATGCCCTGTTCGAGGAAGCTGGCGATCAGTTGCGGGTCGCGCTTGATCCGCAGGCTCTGGTCCGGGGAGTCGAGCAAGGCCTGGAGCCGCGCGCTGACCACTTGGTCGACCTGTTCGATCAGGATGTCGGCGCCCTTGATCGGCGCCAGCGGCGTGCTGCCGAGCTGCTCCAGGCCGCGACGCAGCAAGGGTTCGGCGGTTTGCAGCAGATAGATTTCATCGAGGTCGAAGCCCACCTGGTGGGCCTTGAACTCGCGGGCCAGCAGGTCCAGGGCGGTGGCCAGCTCGGCGATCGGCGTGACCCCGGCCATGGCCGCGCTGCCCTTGAGCGTGTGCAGCGCCCGTTGCAGATCGTCGCTGACCGGCGCCGGGAGATAGACCTCGGCATTGGCCAGGAAGGCGTCGAGCCCGGCCAGGTGGGTCTGTGCTTCGTTACGGAAGATCTCCAGCAATTGCGGGTCGAGGGGCTCGGCGTGCTCGCCATCGGCGTCGGCGTCGTTCATCGCCAGGGCGTGCAGATGGCTGGCGAGGTGTTCGACATGGGCGTGAGCATGCACCTCGCCGGTGGCGAACTCGTCGACCAGCGGGGTCATCAGGGTCATCGCCTGGCCAATCGCCTTGAGTACCTCGGCGCCGCTGCCGACGCGGCCTTCGAGCATACGGTTGAGCAAGTGCTCGCCGGCCCAGGCCAGTTCGGCCAGGACCGTGGCGCGGACCATCCGCCCGCTGCCCTTGAGCGTATGGAAACCACGGCGCAGCTCGATCAGCGCCTCGCGCGGATGGCCTTCGCCGCGCCAGCGCAGCCAGTCCTCGTCCATCTGGCCGAGGACTTCCTCGGCTTCTTCGAGAAAGACTTCGCGCAGTTCATCGTCCACCGGCTCCGGCGCAGCGATCGTGATCGGTGCCGGGTGCAGCGGCCGCGCCAGGACCGGAAAGCCCAGCGCCCCGAGTGCCCGCCGGGCACGGGCCAGCAGCGGCTCGACCTCGGCCTGGAGATCGATGCTCAGGGACTGCAACGCATATTCCAGGCTGCCGATCACCTCGGCGAGGTGCTCCAGCGCGGCGCTGTCGGGCAGGCTCTCGGCCTGCAGCACATGGGCGCGAAGGTAATCGGTACAGCGCTGCACCACGGCGGCCGGATGCGGCAGCATCAGCATGGCCAGGGCGCCACGGATCTGTCCGAGCAGGTCGGGGAGCGGTTGCAGACGCACCCGGTCCCAGCCGGCCTCGAGGCAATCGGCGATCAGGTCGCGGGCCTGCAGCAGCACGCCGTGGGCCTCGTCCAGCACCAGTTGGCGGATCTCGTTGATATCGGTGCCGGTAGGCGGGGTCTGGCTGCTGGTTTCGATGGCGCCGACCATGCCGCTGAGGGTCGCCTCGGCGTACTGCAAGGCGGCGGACACGTCGATCAGCGGCGCCTCCTGCGGCGCTTCCTTGAGCATCGACTGCAACACCGCAACCTGGTCGAGAATCACCCGGCGCGGCTGGTTGAAGCCGAGTACGGCGAGGGTATCGGCGATTTGTCGCAACGGCGCCAGCAAGGGCTCCAGGCTTTGGCCCTCACCGCGTGCGTATTGCTCGACGCGCTCCTTGATCCGCAGCAGGTCTTCGCTCAGTGCCGCCACCACCGAGCGCATGCCGTCACGGTCGGGCAGGCGGCCTTGCAAGGCATCCAGCGACAGTTCGAAGTTTTCCCCGCTACCGGGAGCGATAACCCCCAGTGCGCTTTCGCCCAGGGCCTCGACGCCGCGGGCGGCACGCAACTGGTTGAGCAATGGCAGGGCCAGCAACGGCAGGTCGCGCCGGGCAATCCGCAGGCGCTCCAGATACAGCGGCAACTGGCTCAGTGCGCGGAACAGCGCCCCTTGGGCGTTCGCCTGGCCGTCGGCCAACGCGCGGGCCAGCGCTTCCATTTCCTGGGCCAGCAGGGCCGCGCCCTTGAGCTCCAGGATCACCAGGCTGCCGTGCACCTGATGCAGCGCCTCGACACAGGCGCCCAGCCCCTCGCCTTCGCCAATGGCGAACTGCTCAAGTGCCTGGCGCGCCTGGGCCAGGCTTTCATCGATCGCCTCCCTGACCCAGGCCAGGGCGACGAAATCATGCCGGTCAGCCATGTTTACTTCCAACACATCATTCATGGGTTTGGCACGGACCCTGTGGGAGCTGGCTTGCCAGCGATTGCGATGGTGAATTCACTACAGCAATCGCTGGCAAGCCGGCTCCCACAGGGTGTCCGCGTGACGCTTTGATCAGCGCGACTCAGGCAAGGTAAAGCCCGACACCGACCGGCGCATCTCGCTGGCCATCCGCGCCAGGTTGCCGATGCTTTCCGCCGTGGCCGTGGAGCCGGACGAGGTCTGCGAGGTGATCTGCTGGATGATCGCCATGGTGTGGGAGATCTGCCCGGCCGACGAGGTCTGCAATTGCGCCGCATCGGAAATGCTCAGGATCAGCTCGGCCAGGGTCTGCGATACCCCCTCGATCTCCGCCAGGGCCACCCCGGCATCCTGGGCCAGACGCGCCCCGCGCACCACCTCGGCGGTAGTCTGCTCCATGGAAATGACCGCTTCGTTGGTGTCCACCTGGATCGCCCGCACCAGCGCCTCGATCTGCCGCGTCGCCGAGGACGAACGCTCGGCCAGGCGCTGCACTTCGTCGGCAACCACCGCAAAACCACGCCCGGCCTCGCCGGCCATGGACGCCTGGATCGCCGCATTGAGGGCCAGAATATTGGTCTGGTCGGCAATGTCGTCGATCAGGTTGACGATATCGCCGATCTCCTGGGACGACTCGCCCAAACGCTTGATCCGCTTGGCGGTGTCCTGGATCTGCTCGCGAATGTTGTCCATGCCGTGGATGGTGTTGTGCACCACCTCGTTGCCCTTGTTGGCAATGGCCACCGAGCGCTCGGCCACCTTGGCCGACTCGTAGGCGTGGTTGGACACCCGGTCGATGGACTCGGCCATGTCACCCACCGCCATGGACGCATCGGCGATCTGCTGGGCCTGGTGCTCGGAAGCCTTGGCCAGCAGGTGCGCGGTGTTCTGCGTGTCGTCCACGGCGGCGGCGACTTCCTCGGCGCTGTGGTTGATGGTCGCCACCAGGTCGCGCAACTGGTCGATGGAATAGTTGATGGAGTCGGCAATCGCCCCGGTGAAATCCTCGGTGACCGAGGCGGTGACGGTCAGGTCGCCATCGGCAAGGTCTTCGATCTCGTCGAGCAGGCGCATGATCGCCTGCTGGTTGCGCTCGTTCTTCTCGGCGGTTTCGCTGAGCCGGCGGTTGGTTTCGCGAACCATCACCGAACCAATCAGGATGATCGAGGCCAGCGCCAGCAGGCCCAGTACATAGCCACCGACGGTGTCCAGGGTGCGCCCGCTGGCGAGGTTCTCGAAGCCGTTGGCCAGGCGCGAGGCTTCATCCAGCAGGGTTTGCGACAGGCTGAAGATGTTCCCGGCCGCCTCGCGGACGCGGAACAGTTCAGGCGAGGTTTCGAGGATTTCGTCCACCGAGCCGGCAACGAACTGGAACAGCTCGGCGATTTCGCCCAGGCGCGCGCGGGCGTCGGGGTCTTCGACACGGGTCACCTGGATCGCCGGGTTACCACCGAGCATGCCTTCCAGCACCTGGCCAAAGCGGTTGGCATCGCGACCGAAGGCGTCGGCCGCCTGCACCGAGGTGTCGTCACCGGCCAGCACGGTATTCACCGAGCCGAGGATGCGCTCGGCCAGCAGCGCCTGGCGCTGGGCCACGGCGACCTGGGCGGCCGGGGCGCCGCTCTGCAGGAGAATTTCCACCACCTTCTCGTACTCGACCTGCAACTGCGGCACGGTCTCGGCCAGGGTTGCGGCGACCTGGTGCAGCGACAGCACGGTCTGTTCGCTGGCGAGGATCACATCGGTGTTCTTGCGCAGGGTCTCCCAGTCGCGCTGCACCGCGTCCATCTCGTTGCGCACTGCGGCAGGGGCCGACGGCAGGCCGGTGCTGTGGTCGCCCTTCTTCAGGTAGCCCCAGCGCTGCTCGAAGTCATTGCGCGCCTCGCTCAGCAGGCGGAAGGCCACGGTCTTGCCGGAAGCCGCCTCGGTGGCGTTCTTGGCGATACGCTGGGACAGCACGCGCAGCTCGCCGGCGTGGCCGATGTACTGCTTGTCGTGGTTGGCCTGGGTGTTCAGGTAGGCGAAGTTGGCGAACAACAGAATGATCGAGAGGATCAGCACGACGAACAGCGCCGCGATCTGCGCGCTGCTGCGCGATCCTTTGAGTGAAGTGGCGGGCTTGGGCTGGCTCACGGTTCTGGCGTTCCTTTACTACAGCGCGACATCGAGAAAGCCCGGGGCCTGGGCCAGGGCGAACGGGCTGAAAATCCCCCAGCAGTGCTCACGCTGGAAGTGTCCCTGGATAAAGGGCGCCGCGCTGCCCAGCAGGGGCGACGGCGGCGACAGTTCGAGGCCGTCGAGGGCGAAATGCTGGAGGCCGAGCACTTCGTCCACCATCAGGCCGGTGAACAGCTCATCGTGATCCACCACCAGGACCCGGCGCTGCTTGCGGGTCAGATTCGCTTCGAGGCCGAGAAAACCGCCGAGGTCGGTGACCGGCAGCAGTTGCCCGCGCAGGTTGGTGACCCCGGCCACCCAGGGTTTCACCCCGGGAATCCGGCTCAGGCGCGGCGCGGTGAGGACTTCGGCGACTTCACCCATGGGCGCCACGAAACAGTGCTCGCCGAGACGAAAACCGATGCCGCTCCAGGTCTGCAGGCGGGTTTCCTGCAAGGGCAGGTCGGCGGCGTGCAGGCGGCAGCGCCGGTCGATATCCAGCAGCAGCTCGAAGGCGGTCAGCGATTCGCCCATGGTGGCGCGGGTCAAGCGGTCAGGACGCTGTTGAGCACGCGGACCAGATCGTCTTCTTCCACCGGCTTGACCAGGTAGCTCTTGGCGCCCTGGCGGGTACCCCAGACCTTGTCGGTTTCCTGGTCCTTGGTGGTGACGATGATCACCGGGATGTCCTTGGTGGCCGGGTCCTTGCTCAGTTGGCGGGTGGCCTGGAAGCCGTTCATGCCGGGCATGACGATATCCATCAGGACGGCATCGGGCTTTTCCTGGACAGCCAGGGCCACACCGTCGGCGCCATTGTTCGCCTTGAGCACCTGATGCCCATGCCTTTCGAGCATTTCGGTGAATTTGTAGGTTTCGGTCGGCGAGTCGTCGACGATAAGAATTCGGGCCATGCTGTTCCCCATGAAAGGACAGACGCCAGCGCTGGTGGGCTGGCGTCAGGGTGCGTGTTGTTCTTCCGCCGTGAAGCCCGGCACATGGGCGCGGATGGCTTCCAGCAGTTCTTCCTTGCTGAACGGTTTGGTCAGGAACTGATCACAACCGACGATCCGCCCCCGGGCCTTGTCGAACAGGCCGTCGCGGGACGACAGCATGATCACCGGGGTGTCCTTGAAAGCGCTGTTGTGCTTGACCAGGGCGCAGGTCTGGTAACCGTCCAGGCGCGGCATCAGCACGTCGACGAAGATGATGCCGGGGCGGTGGTCGACGATCTTGGCCAGGGCATCGAAACCGTCGATGGCCGTGATCACCTCGCAGCCCGCTTCGGCGAGCAGCATCTCGGCGGTGCGGCGAATCGTCTTGGAGTCGTCGATCACCATCACTTTCAATGCCGCGTCGGGCTGAACCATATTCGCTCTACCATTGCTGTCGGATAGCGCCATGCCGGCCACCTGCCACGCATTTTTAGCACACTCAGGGGGTGCATTCCATCGAGCCGGGCCGGGGCCCGGCCGCGGTGCGTTTTTCCCTTGACCGGCGGCGTCGCGGGCGCCACCCTGAGCCACTTTTCTTTGGAACCACCGCGGCCCCGCGCCGCCGAGAGGATTTACCCCCATGAGCGTTCGCCTCGGCATTGTCATGGACCCCATCGCGTCCATCTCCTACAAGAAGGACAGCTCGCTGGCCATGCTGCTGGCCGCCCAGGAGCGCGGTTGGGAGCTGTTCTACATGGAACAGAAGGACCTTTACCTGGGTGCCGGCCAGGCCCGTGCGAAAATGCGCGCGCTGAAGGTCTTCGCCAATCCCGAGCACTGGTTCGAGCTGGACGCCGAGCAGGACGCGCCCCTGGCCGACCTCAACGTGATCCTGATGCGCAAGGATCCGCCCTTCGACATGGAGTTCGTCTACAGCACCTACCTGCTGGAACAGGCCGAAGCCGAAGGCGTGCTGGTGGTCAACCGCCCGCAGAGCCTGCGCGATTGCAACGAGAAGCTCTTCGCCACCCGGTTCCCGCAGTGCATGGCGCCGACCCTGGTCAGCCGCCGCGCCGATATCCTGCGTGAATTCGCCGCCACCCACGGCGACGTGATCCTCAAGCCGCTGGACGGCATGGGCGGCGCCTCGGTGTTCCGTCACCGCCAGGGCGACCCGAACCTCTCGGTGATCCTCGAGACCCTGACCCAGCACGGCCAGCAGCAGATCATGGCGCAGGCATTCCTGCCGGCGATCACCGACGGCGACAAGCGCATCCTGATGATCGACGGCGAGCCGGTGCCTTATTGCCTGGCGCGCATCCCGGCCAGCGGCGAAACCCGTGGCAACCTGGCCGCCGGTGGCCGTGGCGAAGCCCGCCCGCTGACCGACCGCGACCGCTGGATCGCCGCCCAGGTCGGCCCGAGCCTGCGGGAAAAGGGCCTGCTGTTCGTCGGCCTCGACGTGATCGGCGACTACCTCACCGAAATCAACGTCACCAGCCCGACCTGCATCCGCGAGATCGACGCGGCCTACAACACCAATATCGGCGGGCAGTTGATGGACGCCATCGATCGCCAGCTCAAGGCACGCTGACCGACGACAAGAGGAAAGCCCGCGCAGTGGGTTATCATGCCAGTCCCTTTGGACCTGCTCACCCGCTTCGCCGGCCTTCCCCGGCTGCTGGACTCTAGATGACGCTTCCCGCCGACCTCCCCGCCGACTTCGCTCCGCCCCGCGTCCGCCCGGCGGATCGCCTCGGCTTTACCCTGTTCGTGGCGGCGCTGCTGCACCTGGCGCTGATCCTCGGGGTGAGCTTCAGCTTCGCCAAGCCGGAGGAGATCCGCCGTTCCATGGACATCACCCTGGCGATGTTCAAGAGCGAGGTGAAACCCAGGCAGGCCGATTTCCTCGCCCAGGACAACCAGCAGGGCAGCGGTACCCTGGACAAGGCCGAAGTGCCGAAGACCACCGAAGTGGCGCCGTTCCAGGACAACAAGGTGAACAAGGTCTCCCCGCCGCCGGTGTCGCGCAAGGAAGAAGTGCCCCCGCCACCCGCCAAGGCGGCAGTCACCACCGTCGCACCCAAGCCGCAGAAGGTGCAGAACGCGCCCAAGGAAGCCAAGCCACAGCCGGCGCCGAAGGCCGAGACCCCGGATTTCGACAGTTCGCAGCTGTCCAGCCAGATCGCCAGCCTTGAAGCCGAACTGGCCAACGAGCAACAGCTGTATGCCAAGCGCCCGCGCATCCACCGCATCAGCGCCGCCTCCACTGCCCGCGACAAGGGCGCCTGGTACAAGGACGAATGGCGCAAGAAGATCGAGCGCATCGGCAACCTCAACTACCCCGACGAAGCCCGGCGCCAGCAGATCTACGGCAGCCTGCGGCTGATGGTGTCGATCAACCGCGACGGCTCGCTGTATGAAGTGCTGGTGCTGGAATCGTCCGGCCAGCCGCTGCTGGACCAGGCCGCGCAGCGCATCGTGCGCCTTGCCGCGCCGTTCGCGCCGCTGACCGGCGACCTGAACGATGTCGACCGCCTGGAAATCGTCCGCACCTGGCGCTTTGCCCGGGGCGACCGCCTGTCCAGCAATTAACGACGCCGCAGCTTGTCAGCCCGGCCCCTCGCCGCCACACTAGCCGCTATGAAAAATTTCAGCCCGAGTTACCTCAAGCATCAGTTCCTGATCGCCATGCCCCACATGGCCGACCCGAACTTTGCCCATACCCTGACCTACATCGTTGAACACAACGAGAGTGGCGCCATGGGCCTGGTGATCAACCGTCCACAGGAGCTGAACCTGGCCGATATCCTCGAGCAGTTGCGCCCCGAGGAAGAACCGTCGCCGCTCAGCGTCAACGTGCCGATCTATATCGGCGGGCCGGTGCAGACCGATCGCGGTTTCGTCCTGCACACGCCGGAGCAGTCCTACCAGGCCACCATCCAGCTCGACGGCCTGGCCCTGACCACCTCCCAGGACGTGCTGTTCGCCATCGCCGAGGGGCGCGGCCCGCAGCAGAGCCTGATCACCCTCGGCTACGCCGGCTGGGAAGCCGGGCAACTGGAAGCGGAACTGGCCGACAACGCCTGGCTGAACTGCCCGTTCGACGCCCAGATCCTCTTCGGCACCGACACCGAGCTGCGCCTGAACGCCGCCGCCGCGCGTCTGGGCATCAACCTGAGCCTGCTGACCAGCCAGGCGGGGCACGCCTGATGGCCGAGCTTCGTCTGCTGCTGGGTTTCGACTACGGCAGCAAGCAGATCGGCGTCGCCGTCGGCCAGGTCATCACCGGCCAGGCCCGCGAACTGTGCACGCTGAAAGCGCAGAACGGCGTGCCGGACTGGAACCAGGTGGAAAAACTCATCAAGGAATGGAAGCCCGATGCCATTGTCGTCGGCCTGCCGCTGAACATGGACGGCACGCCCAGCGAAATGAGCGAGCGCGCCGAAAAGTTCGCCCGCCGCCTGAACGGCCGCTTCAACCTGCCGGTACACACCCACGACGAGCGCCTGACCACTTTCGAGGCCAAGGGCGAGCGCATGGCCCGTGGCGGCCAGCGCGGCAGTTACCGCGACAACCCGGTCGATGCCATCGCCGCCGCCCTGCTCCTGCAAGGCTGGCTGGAGGCCAATACCGCGCAGTCGTAACCCCCGATCATCGGTTACAAGCCGGGCCAGCCTCACTGCCCCGGCCTTTTGAGGAGCAAGCATGAGCCTACCCAATCCCGCCGACCTGATCCGGCAGATGGCCGTCGACCTACGCGCCCACCTGAGCCGGCGCAACATCGCCGAGCCGCGCTATATCGGTATCCGTACCGGTGGCGTCTGGGTGGCCCAGGCCCTGCTCGACGAGCTGGGCAGCCAGGAACCCCTCGGCACCCTCGACGTCTCCTTCTACCGTGACGATTTCAGCCAGAACGGCCTGCACCCGCAGGTGCGCCCGTCGGAGCTGCCGTTCGAGATCGAAGGCCAGCACCTGGTGCTGGTGGACGACGTGCTGATGAGCGGCCGGACCATCCGCGCCGCCCTCAACGAACTCTTCGACTATGGCCGTCCGGCCAGCGTGACCCTGGTCTGCCTGCTCGATCTGGATGCCGGCGAACTGCCGATCCGTCCGAACGTGGTCGGCGCGACCCTGTCCCTGGCCGCCCATGAACGGGTAAAATTGACCGGCCCCGCGCCGCTCGCCCTCGAGCGCCAGGACCTCGCCTCCGCTTCCGCCCTTTAAGAGTCCCCCGCGATGACGCCAATCGACGCCAAGCGCCCGCTGCAGCTCAATGATCAGGGCCAGCTGCGCCACTTCCTCTCGCTCGACGGCCTGCCCCGCGAGCTGCTCACCGAAATCCTCGATACCGCCGACTCCTTCCTCGAAGTCGGCGCCCGGGCGGTGAAAAAAGTCCCGTTGCTGCGCGGCAAGACCGTGTGCAACGTGTTCTTCGAGAACTCCACCCGCACCCGCACCACCTTCGAGCTGGCTGCCCAGCGCCTGTCGGCGGACGTGATCACCCTGAACGTGTCGACCTCCTCGACCAGCAAGGGCGAGACCCTGTTCGACACCCTGCGCAACCTCGAGGCCATGGCCGCCGACATGTTCGTGGTGCGCCACGCCGACTCCGGCGCTGCTCACTTCATCGCCGAGCACGTCTGTCCTGAGGTGGCGATCATCAACGGCGGCGACGGCCGTCACGCCCACCCGACCCAGGGCATGCTCGATATGCTCACCATCCGTCGGCACAAGGGCGGCTTCGAAAACCTCTCGGTGGCCATCGTCGGCGACATCCTGCACTCGCGGGTGGCGCGCTCGAACATGCTCGCCCTGAAAGCCCTGGGTTGCCCGGACATCCGCGTGATCGGCCCGAAAACCCTGCTGCCGATTGGTATCGAGCAGTACGGCGTGAAGGTCTACACCGACCTCGCCGAGGGTCTCAAGGATGTCGACGTGGTGATCATGCTGCGCCTGCAGCGCGAGCGCATGGCCGGTGGCCTGCTGCCGAGCGAAGGCGAGTTCTACCGCCTGTTCGGCCTGACCACCGCGCGCCTGGCCGGAGCCAAGCCGGATGCCATCGTCATGCACCCGGGGCCGATCAACCGTGGCGTGGAAATCGAGTCGGCGGTGGCCGACGGCGCCCACTCGGTGATTCTCAACCAGGTCACCTACGGTATCGCCGTGCGCATGGCGGTACTGTCCATGGCCATGAGCGGGCAGAACGCCCAACGTCAATTCGAGCAGGAGAACGCCCAGTGACCCTCAGCATCCTCGGCGCCCGGGTCATCGACCCCAACAGCGGCCTGGACCAGGTCACCGACCTGCATGTCGAAGGCGGCAAGATCGTCGCCATCGGTGCCGCCCCGGCCGGTTTCAAGGCGGCGCGCAGCATCGACGCCGCCGGCCTGGTCGCTGCACCCGGCCTGGTCGACCTCAGCGTCGCCCTGCGCGAGCCCGGCTACAGCCGCAAGGGCACCATCGCCAGCGAAACCCGCGCCGCCGCTGCCGGTGGCGTCACCAGCCTGTGCTGCCCACCGCGCACCAAGCCCGTGCTGGACACCTCGGCCGTGGCCGAACTGATCCTCGACCGTGCCCGTGCCGCCGGTCATGCCAAGGTGTTCCCGATCGGCGCCCTGAGCAAGGGCCTGGAAGGCGAGCAACTGGCCGAGCTGGTGGCCCTGCGCGATGCGGGCTGCGTGGCCTTCGGCAACGGTCTGGAAAGCTTCCGTAACACTCGCACCCTGTGCCGGGCGCTGGAATACGCGGCGACCTTCGACCTGACCGTGATCTTCCACTCCCAGGACCGCGACCTGGCCGCTGGCGGTCTCGCCCACGAAGGCGCCATGGCCAGCTTCCTCGGCCTGCCGGGCATCCCGGAGACCGCCGAAACCGTGGCCCTGGCCCGTGACTTGCTGCTGGTCGAGCAGACCGGCGTGCGCGCCCACTTCAGCCAACTGACCAGCGCCCGTGGCGCCCAGCTGATCGCCCAGGCCCAGGCCCGTGGCCTGCCGGTGACCGCCGATGTGGCGCTGTACCAACTGATCCTCACCGACGAAGCGCTGGTGGACTTCTCCAGCCTGTACCACGTGCAACCGCCGCTGCGCACCCGCGCCGACCGCGACGGCCTGCGCGAGGCGGTGAAATCCGGGGTGATCCAGGCGATCTCCAGCCATCACCAGCCTCACGAGCGCGATGCCAAGCTGGCGCCGTTCGGCGCGACCGAGCCGGGGATCAGCAGCGTGGAAGTGCTGTTGCCGCTGGCGATGACCCTGGTGGCGGATGGCCTGCTGGACCTGCCGACCCTGCTCAAGCGCCTCTCGGCCGGCCCTGCCGCAGCCCTGCGCCTGCCGGTAGGCGAGCTGAAGACCGGCGCTGCTGCCGACCTGGTGCTGTTCGACCCGCAAGCCTCCACCGTGGCGGGCGAGCAATGGCGCTCGAAGGGCGACAACTGCCCGTTCATCGGCCACTGCCTGCCGGGTGCCGTGCGTTACACCGTGGTGGATGGGCATATCAGCCACGAGAACTGAGTCTCTAAAAGCATCGCTGGCAAGCCAGCTCCCACAGGTTCACTGCAAGGCTCAGGCCTGAGGTGATCCCTGTGGGAGCTGGCTTGCCAGCGATTGGGGCACCGCGGTCTGCGACCAAGGTCGCACCACCCGTCCCCCAAGGTTGAAATCCTTCCCCCCACCCCCATATCAGTCTGCACAGGCATTTTCGCCCCGCTGCGTGGAGACTCTCCCTTGACCACCATCGTTTCAGTTCGTCGCCACGGCAAAGTCGTCATGGGCGGCGACGGCCAGGTTTCCCTCGGCAACACCGTGATGAAAGGCAACGCCAAGAAGGTCCGTCGCCTGTACCACGGCCAGGTCATCGCTGGCTTCGCCGGCGCCACCGCCGACGCCTTCACCCTCTTCGAGCGCTTCGAAGGCCAGCTGGAAAAACACCAGGGCCATCTGATCCGCGCCGCCGTCGAGCTGGCCAAGGAATGGCGTACCGACCGTTCCCTGAGCCGCCTGGAAGCCATGCTCGCGGTCGCCAACAAGGACGCCTCGCTGATCATCACCGGCAACGGTGACGTGGTCGAGCCGGAAGACGGCCTGATCGCCATGGGCTCCGGCGGCGCCTTCGCCCAGGCCGCCGCCCGCGCCCTGCTGAACAAGACCGACCTGTCGGCCCGGGAAATCGCCGAGACCGCCCTGAACATCGCCGGCGACATCTGCGTGTTCACCAACCACAACCTGACCATCGAGGAGCAGGACCTGGCCGAGTGATTCAGCTGATCTGGCGCCCGGATACACCGCCGGGCTTTTCCACGCTGAATGCATTGCCACGGGACCACCACATACCATGTCCATGACCCCCCGCGAGATCGTCCACGAACTCAACCGCCATATCATCGGCCAGGACGACGCCAAGCGCGCCGTCGCCATCGCCCTGCGCAACCGCTGGCGGCGCATGCAGCTCCCCGCCGAGCTGCGCGCCGAGGTGACGCCGAAGAACATCCTGATGATCGGCCCGACCGGCGTCGGCAAGACCGAAATCGCCCGTCGCCTGGCCAAGCTGGCCAACGCGCCGTTCATCAAGGTCGAAGCGACCAAGTTCACCGAAGTCGGTTATGTCGGTCGCGACGTCGAGTCGATCATCCGTGACCTGGCCGACGCCGCGATCAAGATGCTCCGCGAGCAGGAAATGGTCCGCGTGCGCCACCGCGCCGAGGACGCCGCCGAGGACCGCATCCTCGACGCCCTGCTGCCACCGGCCCGCGCCGGCTTCAACGAAGACGCCGCGCCAAGCGCCGACTCCAACACCCGCCAGCTGTTCCGCAAGCGCCTGCGCGAAGGCCAGCTGGACGACAAGGAAATCGAGATCGAAGTGGCCGAGGCCGTGGGTGTCGACATTTCCGCGCCGCCGGGCATGGAAGAGATGACCAACCAGCTGCAAAGCCTGTTCGCCAACATGGGCAAGGGCAAGCGCAAGAGCCGCAAGCTGAAGGTAAAAGAAGCCCTCAAGCTGGTGCGTGACGAAGAAGCCGGGCGCCTGGTCAACGAGGAAGAGCTCAAGGGCAAGGCCCTGGAAGCGGTCGAGCAGCACGGCATCGTGTTCATCGACGAGATCGACAAGGTGGCCAAGCGCGGCAACGTCGGCGGCGCCGATGTGTCCCGCGAAGGCGTGCAGCGCGACCTGCTGCCGCTGATCGAAGGCTGCACCGTCAACACCAAGCTGGGCATGGTCAAGACCGACCATATCCTGTTCATCGCCTCCGGCGCCTTCCACCTGAGCAAGCCGAGCGACCTGGTCCCCGAGCTGCAAGGCCGCCTGCCGATCCGTGTCGAACTCAAGGCCCTGAGCCCGGAAGACTTCGAGCGCATCCTCAGCGAGCCACATGCCTCGCTGACCCTGCAGTACACCGAGCTGCTGAAGACCGAGGGCCTGCACATCGAGTTCGCCCCGGAAGGCATCAAGCGCCTGGCCGAGATCGCCTGGCAGGTCAACGAGAAGACCGAGAACATCGGTGCCCGTCGCCTGCACACCCTGCTCGAGCGCCTGCTCGAAGAAGTGTCGTTCAGTGCCGGCGACCTGGCGGCCGCCCACGACGAAGCGCCGATCCGAATCGACGCCGAGTACGTCAACAGCCACCTCGGTGAACTGGCGCAGAACGAAGACCTGTCGCGCTACATCCTCTAACCCCAGCTGCAAGCTTTAAGCCGCAAGCTGCAAGCGACCTGTGTCGCCTTGCAGCTTGCGTTCTTTCAGGAGAGCAGCAAACGCAAGCTCGACACCGCCCTCTTGCAGCTTGTAGCTTGAAGCTTGAAGCCAAGGAGCCCCGTCGAAATGCCCCGCCTGCCCACCGCGATCAACCTGCACAAAGCCTCGAAGACCCTGAGCCTGACCTACGGCCCGGGCGAGGTGTACCAACTGCCCGCCGAGTTCCTGCGCGTGCACTCCCCCTCCGCCGAGGTCCAGGGCCACGGCAATCCCATCCTGCAATTTGGCAAGATCAACGTCGGCCTCGACAAGATCGAACCCGCCGGCCAGTACGCACTGAAACTGACCTTCGACGACGGCCATGACAGCGGCCTGTTCACCTGGGAATACCTCGAGCAGCTGTGCCTGCGCCAGGATGAGCTGTGGGCTGAATATCTCGCCGATCTCGCCGCCGCCGGCAAATCCCGCGACCCTTCCGAGTCTGTCATCAAGCTGATGCTCTAGTCCGGCACTCTGCTGTTTTAGAGCGCATTTTCTAACCCGATCTGCTTGAATGCCCACGGCAGCGGCCATCATCTGGCCGGCTTGCGCATTGATGGAAAGTCGGGTAACCAATGGGTCTGGCAGGTTCCCTGCATCCTTCAGCACGAAGGCAGGGAACGGGCCGGCAGGTAGAGAACGCGAGCGAAAGCAGGCTGTCTTCACGCGCACACATAAAGTCCGCAACGCTCAGCGCCCCTCTCGGCCGGCCGCAGGATCGCAACTCGTTTATCACTGGTCACCCGAGCAGCAGTACCGGCATTGGTCTGTGCATTACCAGTCGCCGAACCGGTACTCGTCTCAGGACAACGGAGCGTCGTAGATGAGCAACAAGAGTAACGATGACCTGCAGCGCCAAGCCTCGGAAAACACCCTGGGTCTGAACCCGGTCATAGGCTTGCGCCGCAAGGATTTGCTGACTTCTGCCCGCATGGTGCTGCGCCAGGCCATCCGGCAACCGCTGCACAGCGCCAAGCACGTCGCGCACTTCGGCATGGAGCTGAAAGACGTGATCTTCGGAAAATCCAGCCTGCAGCCGGAAAGCGACGACCGTCGTTTCAACGATCCGGCCTGGAGCCAGAACCCCCTGTACCGCCGCTACCTGCAGACCTACCTGGCCTGGCGCAAGGAGCTGCATGACTGGGTCGGCGACAGCAGCATGTCCGACACCGATATCAGCCGCGCCCACTTCGTCATCAACCTGATGACCGAAGCCATGGCCCCGACCAACACCATGGCCAACCCGGCGGCGGTCAAGCGCTTCTTCGAGACCGGCGGCAAGAGCCTGCTCGACGGCCTGTCCAACCTGGCCAAGGACATGGTCAACAACGGCGGCATGCCCAGCCAGGTGAACATGGAAGCCTTCGAGGTCGGCAAGAACCTCGGCACCAGCGAAGGCTCGGTGGTGTACCGCAACGATGTGCTGGAGCTGATCCAGTACGGCCCGATCACCGAGCAGGTCCACGAGCGGCCGCTGCTGGTGGTGCCGCCGCAGATCAACAAGTTCTACGTCTTCGACCTCAGCCCGGAAAAGAGCCTGGCGCGCTTCTGTCTGCGCTCCACCGTGCAGACCTTCATCGTCAGTTGGCGCAACCCGACCAAGGCCCAGCGCGAGTGGGGCCTGTCGACCTATATCGACGCGCTCAAGGAAGCGGTCGACGTGGTCCTGGAAATCACCGGCAGCGACGACCTGAACATGCTCGGCGCCTGCTCCGGCGGCATCACCTGCACCGCGCTGGTCGGCCACTACGCCGCACTGGGCGAGCGCAAGGTGAATGCCCTGACCCTGCTGGTCAGCGTGCTCGACACCACTCTCGATACCCAGGTTGCGCTGTTCGTCGACGAGCAGACCCTCGAGGCGGCCAAGCGCCATTCGTACCAGGCCGGGGTCCTGGAGGGCCGCGACATGGCCAAGGTGTTCGCCTGGATGCGCCCCAACGACCTGATCTGGAACTACTGGGTCAACAACTACCTGCTGGGCAACGAGCCGCCGGTGTTCGACATCCTGTTCTGGAACAACGACACCACGCGCCTGCCCGCCGCCTTCCACGGCGACCTGATCGAGATGTTCAAGAACAACCCGCTGACCCGTCCCGATGCCCTGGAAGTGTGCGGCACGCCGATCGACCTGAAGCAGGTAACCACCGATATCTTCTGCGTCGCCGGCACCGCCGACCACATCACCCCTTGGCAGTCCTGCTACAAGTCGGCGCAACTGTTCGGAGGCAACGTCGAGTTCCTGCTGTCCAACAGTGGACACATCCAGAGCATCCTCAACCCGCCGGGCAACCCCAAGGCGCGCTACATGACCAGCAAGGAGATGCCTGCCGACGCCAACGAGTGGCAGGAGAACTCCAACAAGCACACCGATTCCTGGTGGCTGTACTGGCAGAACTGGCTGAGCGAGCGCTCCGGCGAGCTGAAACCGGCGCCGGGCGTACTCGGCAACAAGGCCTACCCGGCAGGCGAGGCGTCGCCGGGCACTTACGTCCACGAGCGTTGAAAGCGCCGCGCCGCCGGCCTGAAACCGGCGGCGCCTTATTAGCCAACAGGGTCCGCGCATGCCGCAACCGTACGTTTTCCGAACCGTCGACCTGGATGGCCAGACCATCCGTACCGCGGTTCGTCCCGGCAAGCCGCACTTGACGCCGCTGCTGATCTTCAACGGCATCGGCGCCAACCTTGAGCTGGTCTTCCCCTTTATCCAGGCCCTCGACCCGGACCTCGAAGTCATTGCCTTCGACGTACCCGGGGTCGGTGGTTCCTCGACGCCCAAGCATCCTTATCGCTTCCCCGGCCTGGCCAAGCTGGCCGCGCGCATGCTCGACTACCTCGACTATGGCCAGGTCAATGCCATCGGCGTGTCCTGGGGCGGCGCCCTGGCCCAGCAGTTCGCCCACGACTACCCGGAGCGCTGCAAGAAACTGGTGCTGGCCGCCACCGCCGCCGGTGCGGTGATGGTGCCGGGCAAGCCCAAGGTGCTGTGGATGATGGCCAGCCCGCGACGCTACGTGCAGCCGTCCCACGTGATCCGCATCGCCCCGCTGATCTACGGCGGCGCCTTCCGCCGCGACCCGGACCTGGCCCTGTCCCATGCTTCCAAGGTGCGCTCCGGGGGCAAGCTCGGCTACTACTGGCAACTGTTCGCCGGCCTCGGCTGGACCAGCGCCCACTGGCTGCACAAGATCCAGCAACCGACCCTGGTGCTGGCCGGCGACGACGATCCGCTGATCCCCTTGATCAATATGCGCTTTCTCGCTTGGCGAATTCCCAATGCCCAGCTACACATAATCGACGATGGACATTTGTTTCTGATTACCCGTGCCGAGGCCGTGGCGCCGATCATCATGAAGTTCCTGCAGCAGGAACGGCAACGCGCGGTCATGCATCCCCGGCCCGCCCCGAGCGCCTGAACCGCCCCTCATCGCCCGCACTTTCGACAGGAGCGTCGAAGCATGCGGGCGCGCTGGACGAGGTGGGGTCGCTCATGAATCCAGGTTCAGTTTGTCGATGGCTCGACGACGGAGTGTTGCCCGATGAAAGACAAACCCACGAAGGCCGTGGCGCCCACCCCCGCCACCTATATCAACGTGCAGAGCGCGATCACCGGCGTGCGCGGCCGCGACCTGATCTCGACCCTGCGCAGCGTCGGCCGTCACGGGCTGCGGCATCCGTTCTATACCGCCCGGCACATGCTCGAACTGGGCGGGCAACTCGGCCGTGTGCTGCTCGGCGATACGCTGCATCAACCCGGCTCGCGGGACAACCGCTTCAGTGATCCGGCCTGGAGCCACAATCCCTTCTACCGGCGTGGCCTGCAGGCGTACCTGGCCTGGCAGAAACAGACGCGTCGATGGATCGAGGAAAGCAGCCTGAGCGAGGACGATCGCACCCGCGCGCATTTTCTCTTCACATTGCTCAATGACGCCGTGTCGCCGAGCAATACCCTGCTCAACCCGCTGGCGGTCAAGGAAGTCTTCAACTCCGGCGGCCTGAGCCTGGTGCGCGGCCTCGGCCACCTGCTCGACGACCTGCGCCACAACAACGGCATGCCGCGCCAGGTCGAGAAGGACGCCTTCGAGGTCGGCCGCAACCTGGCCACCACCCCCGGCGCGGTGGTGTTTCGCAACGAGCTGCTGGAGCTGATCCAGTACAAGTCGATGAGCGAAAAGCAGTACGCCCGGCCGCTGCTGATCGTGCCGCCGCAGATCAACAAGTTCTATGTGTTCGATCTCAACCCGACCAACAGCTACGTGCAATACATGCTCAAGCACAACCTCCAGGTGTTCATGATCAGTTGGCGCAATCCGGACCCGCGCCACCGCGAATGGGGCCTGTCGAGCTATGTGGCGGCGCTGGAAGAAGCGATGAACGTCTGCCGCTCGATCACCGGCAGCCGCGACGTCAACCTGATGGGCGCCTGCGCCGGGGGCCTGACCATGGCCGCCTTGCAGGGCCATCTGCAGGCCAAGCGGCAACTGCGCCGGGTGCACAGCGCCACCTACCTGGTCAGCCTGCTGGACACCCAGCTGGAAAGTGCCGCCAGCCTGTTCGCCGACGAGGAGACCCTCGAATCCGCCAAGCGCCGCTCCTATCAGCATGGGGTGCTGGATGGCGCCGAGATGGGGCGGATCTTTGCCTGGATGCGCCCGAACGACCTGGTGTGGAACTACTTCGTCAACAACTACCTGCTCGGCAAGACGCCGCCGCCGTTCGACATCCTCTACTGGAACAACGACACCACGCGGCTGCCGGCCGCCTTGCACGGCGACCTGCTGGACTTCTTCAAGTACAACCCGCTGGCCCACCCGGCCGGGCTGGAGGTCTGCGGCACGCCGATCGACCTGGGCAAGATCACCGTCGACAGCTTCCACGTGGGCGGGCACAACGACCACATCACCCCGTGGGACGCGGTGTACCGCTCGGCCCTGCTGCTGGGGGGCGAGCGGCGTTTCGTGCTGTCCAACAGCGGCCATGTGCAGAGCATCATCAACCCGCCGGGCAACCCCAAGGCCCACTATGTGCTCAACCCCAAGCTCAGCGGTGATCCGCGGGCCTGGTACTACGACGCCGAGAAGACCGAGGGCAGCTGGTGGCCGCTATGGCTGGACTGGATGCAGGCGCGTTCCGGCGCCCTGCGTGAAACCGGCACCACCCTGGGCAGCGCCAGCTACCCGACCATGGAGCCCGCACCTGGCAACTACGTGCTGGTGCGCTGATCAGAGGACTGGATGAAAACCCGCGACCGTATCCTCGAATGTGCCCTGCTGCTGTTCAACGCGCAGGGCGAGCCGAATGTCTCGACGCTGGAGATTGCCAACGAACTGGGGATCAGCCCGGGCAACCTGTACTACCACTTCCACGGCAAGGAGCCGCTGGTGCTGGGGTTGTTCGAGCGCTTCGAGGAGGAACTGACGCCGCTGCTCGATCCGCCGCTGGAGGTCAGGCTGGATGCCGAGGATTACTGGCTGTTCCTGCACCTGATCGTCGAGCGCATGGCGCAGTACCGGTTTCTGTTCCAGGACCTGTCGAACCTGACCGGGCGTTTGCCGAAGCTGGCGCGGGGGATGAGGAACCTGCTGAATGCGCTGAAGCGCACCCTGGCGACCTTGCTGGCCAATCTCAAGGCGCAGGGGCAGGTGGTCAGTGATACCCGGGCGCTGGGGCAACTGGTGGAGCAGATTACCCTGACCTTGTTGTTCTCCCTGGATTACCAGCGGGTGCTGGCCAGGGAGGCCGAGGTGGGGGTAGTGGTGTACCAGATCATGATGCTGGTGGCGCCGCACCTGGAGCTGCCGTCGCGGCATGCGGCGGAGCAGTTGGCCTTGAGGTATCTGGAAGGCTGATGGCCTCATCGCTGGCAAGCCAGCTCCCACAGGGTCACCACTGCCCTTGAGAGCGGCACTGTACCTGTGGGAGCTGGCTTGCCAGCGATGAGGGCCTAAAGGACAAAACAAAACGCCCGGCACTGAGCCGGGCGTTTTGTTTGCAGCAGCCGCCTGTGATCAGGTCTGGCTGGTCGGCGTTGCCGGTGCCGATGGCGCCGGGGCGCTGCTGGCGGCCGGTGCAGCACTGGCCGCTGGCGCTGCGCTGACCGCCGGAGCGGCTGGCTTGGCAGCGGCAGGTTTCGGCGCTGCTGGCTTCTTCACTGCCGGCTTCTTCGCCGCAGCAGGCTTGGCTGCCGGCTTGGCGGCTGCAGGTTTCGCAGCTGGCTTGGCCGCCGGTTTGGCCGCAGCGGTTTTCGCCGCCGCAGGCTTGGCCGCTGGTTTGGCAGCAGCTGGTTTCGCCGCCGCAGTCTTGGCTGCCGGTTTCGCCGCTGCAGTTTTCGCCGCAGGCTTGGCCGCCGCCTTCGGTGCCGCCTTGGCCAGCGGCTTGGCAGCAGCCGGCTTGGCCGCAGCACGGGAAGAAACCGGGGTAACCGACTGCCCGGTGAGCTTCTCGATCTGCTTGGTCAGCTTGTCGACCTGGCTGTGCAATGCCTTGACCTCATTGCGGCTCGGTACACCGAGACGCGAGATGGCACTGTTCAGGCGCTTGTCGAACGCTTCCTCCAGCTCACTCCATTTGCCCAGCGCACGGTCCTTCACATCGCCGACGCGGGAGGTCGCCGATTTGGCGGTCTCCTTGGCAGTGTCGACGCTGCTCTTGGCCTGCTTCTCGGCTTTCTCGCCATCCTTGACCAGATCGTCGAAGAGCTTGGTGCCGTCCTTGTCGATCTTGGAGTAGATACCCAGGCCCGCCAGCCAGATCTTGCGGGAGTACTTCTCGATCCCGCCGACCCAGGAGCTGCCTTCTTTCTCAGTAGTCTTCTTGCCAGCCATCCCGCTCTCCTTATTGTTTGCCCGCGACACGTTCGAGCAATGCCGTCAGCTCATCGAGCTTGGCGGAAAGTGTCTCCACGTCATGTTTAGACGGAATGCCGATACGATTCAAGGCGCTGGCGACCCGCGCGTCGAAAGCCTTTTCGATTTTATCGAGCTGAACTTCGACCTTGCCCTTCACGCTGCGCAGTTCCTGCTTGGCGGAATCGAGCTCGCTGTTGGCCGCATCGAGCTCGCGATCGATGGTTTTCTTGCCGCGTTTTTCCACGGCTTCACCGGCCTTGATCAGGTCTTTCACATAATCGGCGCTCTCCTGGCCGACACGGGCGTAGGCACCCAGGCCAGCCAGCCAGATCTTGCGCGCATAGCCGCGCACTTCGCCCAGGCTGCTCTGGACTTCGTCTTTTTTCTTCAGGATCACTTTGGCCATGTTCTGCACCTCGCACTCATTAAGGGAATGGAAGAACTACCCACGGATCGGGGATTGCAGGCCAAGTTACGGAGAAAAATTAGAATCGACACCCTAATGGAGCCACAAGCTTCAAGCTTTAAGCTGCAAGAGGACCGAGGTGATCACACGATCTGCGCAACACCACAGGTTACTTGCAGCTTGTGGCTTGAAGCTTGAAGCGGGTCAAGCCAGCGCCTTGTCCAGCGCCCGTTCGATCTCGGCCTTGATGGTACCGCCCATCATCGACAGCATCATGCCCAGTTTCAGTTCGACGCGGATGGTGTCGTCGCCGATCTCGACGCTGCCATTGGCGCCGCTGCGCTTGACCTCGACCCGGTCGCCCTTCCATTCGGCCTTCAGGTCGTACTCGCGGGAGAGCTTGTCGACCAGGGCCTGGGCCTTCTGACGGGCGGCCTCGCGGCCGAGGCTGTGTTTACGTTCAACGCTGATCTGGGTCATTCATGAAGTCCTGGCTGCAAGGGCATACTCGCGCATTATGCCCCCGCCTCCAGCCGCGACAACCCCGCCAAGACAAATGCAGTCGCACGCCCTAGAATGGCGAGTAATTTTTCCCGGTGAAGCGATATGAACGAGCAGCGCAAAGGCGATAACGCCGAACCCACCACTCATTTCGGTTACCAGAGCGTTCCTGAAAGCCAGAAAGCCGACAAGGTCGCCGAGGTCTTTCATTCGGTAGCCGCCAAGTACGACCTGATGAACGACGTGCTGTCCGTGGGCATGCACCGCCTGTGGAAACGCTTCGCCATCGAGCTGTCCGGTGTGCGCAGCGGCAACCGGGTGCTGGACATTGCCGGCGGTACCGGCGACCTGACCCGCAAGTTCTCCCACCTGGTCGGCCCTACCGGCCAGGTCGTGCTGGCCGATATCAACGCCTCGATGCTCAAGGTCGGCCGTGACCGCCTGCTCGACCTGGGCGTGGCCGGCAACGTCGAGTTCGTCCAGGCCGATGCGGAAAAACTGCCGTTCCCGGACAACCATTTCGACTGCGTGACCATCGCCTTCGGCCTGCGCAACGTGACCCACAAGGACGAAGCCCTGCGCTCCATGCTGCGCGTGCTCAAGCCCGGTGGCCGCCTGCTGGTGCTGGAGTTCTCCAAACCCACCAGCACGCTGATGTCCAAGGTCTACGACGCCTACTCGTTCGCCTTCATGCCGCTGGCCGGCAAGCTGATCACCAACGACTCGGAAAGCTATCGCTACTTGGCCGAATCGATCCGCATGCACCCCGACCAGGAAACCCTCAAGGCCATGATGGTCGACGCCGGCTTCGACCGCGTCACCTACCACAACATGACCAACGGCATCGTTGCCCTGCACCGCGGTATCAAGCCCTGATGCTCATCGCCGGCCTTCTCGCCAGCGTCGAACACGGCCTCAACCGTGTCCTGCGCCTGGACAGCACCGCGCTGCCGCGCCTGGCCCCGCTCGATGGCAAGGTGATTGCCATCGACTGCCGCCAGCCGGCCCTGCAACTGTTCGTCCTGCCCAGCGACGAAGGCCTGCTCCTGGCCAGCCAGTGGGCCAGCCCCGCCGACTGTACCCTGCGTGCCCCGGCCAGCAGCCTGGTGCAACTGGCCCTGAGCCAGGACAAGACCGCCGTGCTGCACAGCCCGCAGGTCGAGCTGGACGGTGACAGCACCGTGCTGCTCGACCTGTTCGGCGTGCTCCAGGACCTGGAGCTGGACTGGGAGTACGAAGTCTCCCGCTGGCTCGGCCCGGTGGCCACCCAACTGCTCGGCAGCCACCTGCGCAGCCGCGCCCGCTGGACCCGCGACAGCCTGTCCAGCCTGGGCCGTACCGCCTCCGAATACCTGGCCGAAGAGTCGCGCACCCTGGTGGGCCTGCGCGAAGCCGAAGCCCGCTTCGAAGAGCTCGACAGCCTCAAGCTCGACATTGAACGCCTCGAGGCGCGCCTCGAGCGCCTTGCCCGATCCCTTGAATCCAGCGATAACGCATGAAGCTGCTCGCCGTCCGCCGTCTGTTGCGCATCCAGCGCGTCGTAATCCGCTACCGTCTCGATGACCTGCTGTTCGACCTGCCCCTGCCCTGGTGGCTGGCCTCCCTGCGGCTGCTGATGCCGTGGCGCTGGCTGCCGCGCAAGAAGCTCGACCTCAGCCGTGGTGCACGCCTGCGCCTGGCCCTGCAGGACCTCGGGCCGATCTTCATCAAGTTCGGCCAGTTGCTCTCCACCCGCCGCGACCTGCTGCCGGCGGATATCGCCGACGAGCTGATGCTGCTGCAGGACCGCGTCCCGCCCTTTGACCCGCAAAAGGCCGTGGCGCTGATCGAAGAGCAACTGGGTGCCAAGGTCGGCGAAGTGTTCGCCCGCTTCGACGTCGAGCCATTGGCCTCGGCCTCGGTGGCCCAGGTCCACGCCGCCCGCCTGAAAAGCGGCGAGGAAGTGGTGGTCAAGGTGGTGCGTCCCGGCCTCAAGCCGGTGATCGCCCAGGACCTGGCCTGGCTGTTCCTGATTGCCCGCGGCGCCGAGCGGGTCTCGGCCGATGCCCGCCTGCTGCACCCGGTGGACGTGGTCAGCGACTACGAGAAGACCATCTACGACGAGCTCGACCTGCTTCGCGAGGCGGCCAACGCCAGCCAGTTGCGGCGCAACTTCGAAGGCTCGGACATGATGTACGTGCCCCAGGTCTACTGGGACTGGTGCCGGCCGAAGGTGCTGGTGATGGAGCGCATCTACGGCATCCAGGTCACCGACCTGGAGACCCTCGCCGACCAGCGCACCGACATGAAGATGCTCGCCGAGCGCGGCGTGGAGATCTTCTTCACCCAGGTGTTCCGCGACAGCTTCTTCCACGCCGACATGCACCCCGGCAACATCTTCGTCAGCACCGTGAAGCCGTGGAGCCCGCAGTACATTGCCATCGACTGCGGCATCGTCGGCAGCCTGACCCCGGAAGACCAGGACTACCTGGCGCGCAACCTGTTCGCCTTCTTCAAGCGCGACTACCGCCGCGTGGCGCAGCTGCACATCGATTCCGGCTGGGTCCCGGCGCAGACCAAGCTCAACGAGTTCGAAGCGGCGATCCGCACCGTGTGCGAGCCGATCTTCGAAAAACCGCTGAAGGACATCTCCTTCGGCCAGGTATTGATGCGCCTGTTCCAGACTGCGCGGCGCTTCAACATGGAAGTGCAGCCGCAACTGGTGCTGCTGCAGAAGACCCTGCTGAACATCGAAGGCCTGGGCCGCCAGTTGTATCCGGACCTGGACCTGTGGAGCACCGCCCAGCCGTTCCTCGAACGCTGGATGCGCGACCGGGTCAGCCCGAAAACCCTGCTGCAGAACCTGCACAGCCAGGTCGAGCAGGTGCCGCACCTGGCCAACATGACCCGCGACCTGCTCGAGCGCATGTCGCAGCCGCACCTCAACGACCCGCCGGCCCCGTGGAAGCAGCAGGACCACTGGGCCCTGCGCCTGCTCGGTGCTGCCCTGCTGGGCGGTGGCGCGGTGCTCGCCACCGGCGCGGAAAACTTCGTAGCCACCAGCGTCTGGCCGGCCTGGCTGATGCTGGCGGCGGGGCTCTACCTGGTGGTTCGCCGATAGCCACGACGGCCAGCGGCTGGCACACTAGCCGCCGGCATCGGCGCGGGGCCGTGGCCTGATTTGGGAGTCGAACATGAAAGACTGGCTGGACGAGATCAAGTGGGACAGCAACGGCCTGGTACCGGCCATCGCCCAGGACCACAAGACCGGGCGCGTATTGATGATGGCCTGGATGAACCGCGAATCCCTGGCCCTGACCGCCGCCGAGCAGCGCGCCATCTACTGGTCGCGCTCCCGTGGCAAACTGTGGCGCAAGGGCGAGGAGTCCGGCCATGTGCAGAAACTGCATGAGCTGCGCCTGGACTGCGACGCCGACGTGATCATCCTGATGGTCGAGCAACTGGGTCATATCGCCTGCCACACCGGCCGCGAAAGCTGCTTCTACCGCGTCTTCGAAGACGGCCAGTGGAAAATCGTCGACCCGGTCCTGAAGGACCCGGACGCCATCTACAACGCAGGACACTGAACATGAGCGACACCCTGAGCCGCCTGGCCGAAGTACTGGAAGCCCGCAAGGGCGCGGCCCCCGACAGTTCCTACGTCGCCAGCCTGTACCACAAGGGCCTGAACAAGATCCTTGAGAAGGTCGGCGAAGAATCGGTGGAAACCATCATCGCCGCCAAGGACGCCGCCGTCAGCGGCGACTGCAGCGATGTCATCTATGAAACCGCCGACCTGTGGTTCCATAGCCTGGTCATGCTCAGTGCATTGGGCCAACACCCGCAGGCCGTGCTGGCCGAGCTGGAACGCCGCTTCGGCCTGTCCGGCCATGACGAAAAAGCCGCTCGCCAGCCATCGGCCTAACTGACACTAC
Organism: Pseudomonas sp. P2S-1; assembly: GCF_057197725.1. Classification (NCBI taxonomy): domain Bacteria; kingdom Pseudomonadati; phylum Pseudomonadota; class Gammaproteobacteria; order Pseudomonadales; family Pseudomonadaceae; genus Pseudomonas; species Pseudomonas sp. P2S-1. Next base: position 4,978,098 of record NZ_CM170068.1, on the reverse strand, counting down.
ATTCGAGGAAAGCACCATGGGTATTTTTGACTGGAAACACTGGATCGTCCTGCTGGTCGTGGTCGTGCTGGTCTTCGGCACCAAGAAGCTGAAGAACTTCGGCAGCGACCTGGGCGAGTCCATCAAGGGCTTCCGCAAGGCCATGAACGAAGAAGAGAAGCCGGCGGACCCGAACGTCCAGGCCGCGCAACCTTCCCAGCCGGTACCACCGCAGGGCGCCCCGCTGAACCAGCCGCAAACCTTCGACGGCCAGGCGCAGAAGGTCCAGGACCCTGCAAGGAAAGAGTGATCCCATGTTCGGCATCAGCTTCAGCGAGTTGCTGCTCGTCGGCCTGGTCGCCCTGGTGGTGCTCGGCCCCGAGCGCCTGCCCGGCGCGGCGCGCACCGCCGGCCTGTGGATCGGGCGGCTCAAGCGCAGCTTCAATTCCATCAAGCAGGAAGTGGAGCGCGAGATCGGCGCCGACGAGATCCGCCGGCAACTGCACAACGAGCACATCCTCTCGATGGAGCAGGAAGCCCGGCGCATCCTCAATCCACAGAGCGTGACCCCGGACCCGGCCACCACGCCCGGTAGCGAGCCGGTGCCCCCGGTGGCAGCCGAGCCTGCCCCCGTGGCGCCTGTTGCGCCCGTACCGCCGGTAACCCCTGTCGTCACTCCTGAACCGGCCCCCGTCACCCCGCCGCCCACCGAACCGACCCAACCGCCGCGAGCCCCATGAGCGAGATCCCGGAACACGACCAGCCGATGCCGCTGGTGTCGCACCTCACCGAACTGCGGACCCGCCTGCTGCGCTGCGTGGCGGCGGTCTTCCTGATCTTCGCCGGGCTGTTCTCCTTCGCCCAGCAGATCTACACCCTGGTCTCGGCGCCGCTGCGCGCGCACCTGCCGGCCAACGCGACGATGATCGCCACCGACGTGGCCTCGCCGTTCCTCACGCCGTTCAAGCTGACCATGATCGTTTCGCTGTTCCTGGCGATCCCGTTCATCCTCTACCAGATCTGGGGCTTCATCGCGCCCGGCCTGTACCGCCATGAAAAGCGCGTGGCGATCCCGCTGCTGGTGTCCAGCATCCTGCTGTTCTACGCCGGCATGGCCTTCGCCTACTTCCTGGTCTTCCCGCTGATCTTCGGCTTCTTCGCCAGCGCCACGCCCGAAGGCGTGTCGATGATGACCGACATCGCCAGCTACCTCGATTTCGTCATGACCCTGTTCTTCGCCTTCGGGGTGGCCTTCGAGATCCCGGTGGCCGTGGTCCTGCTGGTGTGGATCGGTGTCGTGGACGTGCAGTACCTGCGCAAGATCCGCCCGTACGTGATCATCGGCTGCTTCGTGGTCGGCATGATCCTGACTCCGCCGGACATCTTCTCGCAGACCCTGCTGGCCGTGCCGATGTGGATGCTGTTCGAGATCGGCGTGCTGTTCGGCGGCCTGGTGCGCAAGCGCCGCCAGGAAGAACAAGCCAGCGACGACACCCCGGACGACCAGCCGCCAGCGACCCAGCCGTGAACCTGTTGCTGCTCGAGGAGGCCGATTTCATCTCGGCCGACCGTGCGGTCCTGAGCGACCGCCGCTTCACCCATATGCAGGAGATCCACCGCGTGGCCGTGGGCGACAGCCTGCGGGTCGGGCGCATTGGCGGGCGGATGGGCCAGGCCCGGGTCGAGCGCCTGGAAGGCCATGAAGCCGAACTGTCACTGAGCTTCGACCAGGCTCCGCCGGCCAAGCTGCCGCTGACCCTGGTGCTCGCCCTGCCGCGACCGAAAATGCTCCGCCGGGTGTTCCAGACCATCGCCACCATGGGCGTGGCCAGGCTGGTGCTGGTCAACAGCTACCGGGTGGAAAAGAGCTTCTGGCAGACGCCGTTCCTCGACCCGGAGAACATCCGCGAGAACCTGATCCTCGGCCTGGAACAAGCCCGTGACACGGTGCTGCCGCAAGTCATCATCGAGAAGCGCTTCAAGCCCTTCGTCGAGGACCGCCTGCCGGCCATCGCCGCCGGCACCCTCGGCCTGGTCGGCCACCCTGGCAATCACCCGCCCTGCCCGCGCGGCGTCGATGAGCCGGTGACCCTGGCCATCGGGCCGGAAGGCGGCTGGATTCCTTACGAGATCGACCTGCTGGGCAAGGCCGGGCTCGCCCCGGTGCAGCTCGGTGATCGCATCCTGCGCGTGGAAACAGCCGTCACCGCCCTGCTCGCCCGTCTTTTCTAAGCGCTTTCCCACACGGTCTATAGGACTATTGGCTACCTCTTTAGCCCCGGTTTAGACGCTTTTGCCATCTTCAGTTTTGTCACGGCGAGCCGATTCAGGAACACAGCCTAGAAATCTGCCTCGCCTGACAGAACCGGAGTGACCGTATGTACCGTTGGATGGCCCTGCACCTGGGCAATGTGAGCGTCAATCGCAAACTGGGGATCGGCTTCAGCATCGTGTTGCTGCTGACCCTCGCCATCACCTTCACCGGCTGGCAAGGCCTGAGCGGCGTGATCGGCCGGGGTGACAAGCTCGGCGAGATCTCAGAGGTGTACCAGGGCACCCAGGTCCTGCGTATCGCCCGGCAGAGCTACGAGCACAACCGTGACGCCGCCTCCACCGCCCAGGTGGAACAGGCCCTGGCGTCGCTGGCCACGACCCTGCAACGGGTCAGCAAGGGCGTCAAGGAGCCTCAGGACAGCAAGCGTCTCGCTGACCAGGAGCAGACGGTCCGCGCCTATGAAAGCGCCTTCGCCGACCTCAAGCGCGCTGCAGACGCCCGCGAGGCCGCCCGTGCCATTCTCGGCAGCAGCGCCGACCAGGCTGCCGCGCTGCTCGACCAGGTCCAGCAAGCCCTGCTGCAGGACGGTGACATCGTGGTGTTCAACAACGCGGTCGAGACGGCAAAGCTGCTGCAACAGGCGCGTTTCCAGGTACGCGGCTACACCTACAGCGGCAAGGATGAGTTCCAGGCCACCGCACTGACCGCCATCGACGAGGCGCTGGCGCTGATCAAGTCGCTGCCGGGCAAGGTGCCGGCGCAACATCAGGCCAGCCTGGTCGCGACTGCCGAGGCCCTGAATGCCTACCGCGGCGCGGTGGTCCAGGTAGGCGCCGCCCAGTCAGCCGGCGAGAAGGCCTTGGCCGAGATGGGCAAGCTGGGCACCCGCCTGCTCGACCTGAGCAGCGAGCTGACCCAGTCCCAGACCAAGATTCGCGACACCGAAACCGAGCATGCCAAGTCCATGCTTGGCCTCGCCACCCTGCTCGCCCTGGCCTTCGGCATCCTGGCCGCCTGGGCGATCACCCGGCAGATCGTCATCCCGCTGCGCCAGACCCTGACCGCCGTGGACCGCATCGCCAGCGGCGACCTCAGCCACGACCTCCACGAGCAGCGGCGTGACGAGCTGGGCCAGTTGCAGCGCAGCATGCAGCGCATGACCCTGAGCCTGCGGGAGCTGATCGGCGGGATTGGCGATGGCGTCACCCAGATCGCCAGTGCTGCCGAGGAACTGTCCGCAGTGACCGAGCAGACCAGCGCCGGGGTCAACAACCAGAAGGTGGAAACTGACCAGGTCGCCACCGCCATGAACGAAATGGCCGCCACCGTGCATGAAGTGGCCCGCAATGCCGAAGAGGCTTCCGAAGCCGCGAAGATGGCCGACAACCAGGCCCGCGAAGGTGATCGCGTGGTGGCCCAGGCCATTGCCCAGATCGAGCGCCTGGCCAAGGAAGTCGGTAACTCCAGCACCGCCATGAATGACCTCAAGGCCGAAAGCGCGAAGATCGGCAGCGTACTGGACGTGATCAAGTCGGTGGCCGAACAGACCAACCTGCTGGCGCTCAACGCGGCCATCGAAGCGGCCCGGGCCGGTGAAGCGGGTCGCGGGTTTGCCGTGGTCGCGGATGAAGTACGCAGCCTGGCGCAGCGCACCCAGCAGTCCACCGAAGAGATCGAGCAATTGATCGCCGGGTTGCAGAACGGCACCCAGCAGGTGGCGGCGGTGATGGACAACAGCCGGAACCTGACCGACAGCAGCGTGCAGTTGACCCGCAGTGCCGGGGTTTCGCTGGAGACCATTACCAGGACCGTGTCGTCGATCCAGGCGATGAACCAGCAGATCGCGGCGGCGGCGGAACAACAGAGCGCGGTGGCGGAAGAGATCAACCGCAGCGTGATGAATGTGCGGGATGTGTCGGATCAGACGGCGTCGGCGAGTGAGGAGACGGCGGCGTCCAGCGTGGAACTGGCGCGCTTGGGGACGCATTTGCAGTCGCTGGTATCGCGGTTCCGCCTGTAACCCATCGGTGTGGCTGATGGCCTCATCGCTGGCAAGCCAGCTCCCAGAGGTATCGCGTGCACCGCTGAACCTGTGGGAGCTGGCTTGCCAGCGATAGGGCCCGGAAGAGCGATAGAGCTTAGAGAACCTGGCGGAGGAAGGCCTGTGCCCGCAGGTCCTTGGGAGCAGTAAAGAACGCCTCCGGCGGCGAATCCTCCAGCAGCTTCCCGTGATCGAAGAACAACACCCGGTCCGCCACTTCCCGGGCAAAGCCCATTTCATGGGTCACGCAGACCATGGTCATGCCTTCCTGGGCCAGGGTCTTCATCACATCCAGCACTTCGCCGACCATTTCCGGGTCGAGCGCCGACGTCGGCTCGTCGAACAGCATCACCTTCGGGTCCATCGCCAGCGCCCGGGCAATCGCCACGCGCTGCTGCTGGCCACCGGAGAGCCGCGACGGGTATTCGTTGGCCTTCTGCCCGATGCCCACCTTCTCCAGCAAGGCTTTCGCCTTGGCCTCGCGCTCGGCCTTGCCGCGCTTGCGCACGACCTTCTGCGCCAGGCACAGGTTCTCCAGCACGGTCATGTGCGGGAACAGGTTGAAGTGCTGGAACACCATGCCGACTTCACGGCGATAGGCGTTGATATCGGTCTTCGGGTCAGCCAGTTGCAGACCATCGATGGCCACGCTGCCAGAGTCGAAGGATTCCAGGCCGTTGAGGCAGCGCAGGAAGGTCGACTTGCCCGAACCCGACGGGCCCAGCACCACCAGCACTTCGCCACGGGCGACCTGGGTGGTGACGTTATCCACAGCCCGCACGACCATGCCGCGGGTGTCGAAGACTTTGGTCAGATCACAGACTTCAATCACTTTGCGCAAGCCTCCGCTCGAGCCGGCTGGCGAAGTGCGACAGCGGCAGGTTGATCAGCAGGTACAGCCCGGCGACACAGAACCAGATCTCGAAGGTGGAGAACGAGGTGGTGATCGCCTCGCGGCCGCTCTTGGTCAGTTCGGTGATGGCGATCACCGAGACCAGCGAGGTGTCCTTGACCAGGCTGATGAACTGCCCGGCCAGCGGCGGCAGCACGCGCTTGAACGCCTGCGGCAGAACCACGTGGCGCATCGATTGCGAGGCATTCAGGCCCAGCGAGCGCGCCGCTTCACTCTGGCCCTTGGCGATCGACTGCACGCCGGCGCGGACGATCTCGGCCACGTAGGCACCGGTGAACAGCGCCAGCGCCGCGACCCCGGCGAACTCCCGGGACAGGTTGAGCACCGTGCCGATAAAGAAGTAGAAGATGAAGATCTGCACCAGCAGCGGCGTACCGCGCACCAGTTCGACGTAGACCGTGGACAGGTCGCGCAGGGTCGGGTTGCTCGACAGGCGGCACAGCCCGGCGAACAGGCCGATCACCAGGCCGGCGATGCCCGACGCCACGGAGATCCAGATGGTGGTCCACAGACCCCAGGCCAGCGGGCCGGCGGCCCAGTGGTGGGTCAGGCCGATCACGTCGCCTTCGGCTACATCGTCGCCCTGGGACAGCTGCACGCTGGCCTGGTCGACTTCCAGCACCTGGTCGTTGCCGTCTTCATCACGCAGGGTCACCACGGCAGTGTCGCCCTTGCGCACGATCTCCTGCACCGTGCCGTAGCCGGCAGCGCGATGGGCTTCTTCGGCCTGGTAGGCGAAGTATTGCGGCACACGGTTCCAGCGCCACTCGTAGGAAATCATCGAGGTGGCGAAATACAGACTCACCGCCAGTCCGACCAGGACCAGCGCGGTCAGCCCGTGCCAGGGCCACTGGGCTTTCTTGTGTTTGATCACGTTGAGGGTTCCGTAAATGCGAACGCGCAGGACAAGCCTGCGCGTCGGGTTTCAAGCCTGGGCGTGGAGCCTGGGCCTTATTCCATGTCCTTCAGCCACTCGGTCTTCTTGAACCACTTGTCGTGGATCCGCTCGTAGGTGCCGTCGTGCTTGATCTGGTGCAGGAAGTTGTTGATGAAGTTGATGCTGTCGTAGTCGCCTTTCTTCAGGCCGAAGGCCAGCGGCTCGTAGGTGAACGGCTCCTCCAGGTAGACCAGCTTGCCGTTGCCGACCTTGGTCAGGGCCACGACGTTGTACGGGGCGTCGTAGACGAAGGCGTCAGCCTTGCCGTTGACCACGTCCAGCACGCCCTCCTGCTCGTTGTCGTAGCCGTGGTACTGGGCCTTGCTGATCATTTTCTTGGCCATCATCTCGCCGGTGGTCCCCAGCTTGGAGGTCAGGCGGTACTCAGCGCTGTTCAGGTCCTTGTACGACTTGACCTTGCCTTCCAGTTCCTTGCGGATCAGCAGGGTCTGGCCGACGACGATGAAGGGCTCGCTGAAGTTCAGCTTCAGGTTGCGCTCCTGGGTCAGGGTCATGCCGCTGCCGATCATGTCGAACTTGTTGGTCATCAGGGCCGGGATGATGCCGTCGTAGCCAGTGGAAACCAGTTCCAGCTTGACGCCCATGGACTTGGCCATGGCCTTGAGGATGTCCACTTCGAAGCCGATGATCTCACCGCGCTTGTTGGTCATCTCGAAGGGCATGTAGGTCGGGTCCATGCCGACGCGCAGGGTGCCGCGCTTGGTCGCGTCATCGATCACGCCAGCCTGGGCGGAGCACACCGCCACGGTGGCCGCGACGCCGGCCAGCAGCATCGACAGATACTTTTTGAACATCACCACTTCCCCCAAACAGAAAACCGCTCGAATTTTATTGTGTGCGCGAAAAGTCCTACAGACGACGCGCCATAGTCGGGGTGGGATGCTAACGCATGAGCGGCACGGGACCTAGCGTCCGTGAAGACTTTGTTACTTATTGATACCAGAAAACGCAACGGGGCGACGAATGTCGCCCCGTTGCGGGTCAGGCGTTGGCCAGGGCCGGCTGCGGCGCCGGCTCGGGGTGCAACGGCAGCAGCGGCGAGTGCGGATCGCTGGCGATGGACTTGCGCCACACGTCCAGCCAGGCCGGGGTCTGCTCGGCCCAGATCTGCTCGTGCAGGCGGGCCAGGGCCACCGGGTCGCTGAGCAGGGCCAGGCGGGTGTTGCCGTCCAGCCCGGACGGGCCGACCTGCAGGGCCTTGGCGATACGCTCGGCGCGCAGTGTCTCGATCGGCGCCGCCTCGCGGTGACGGGCAGTGGCCAGGGCGCAGGCCAGGGCGTTCTGCTTCGGATCGACCACGGCGCGGACGAAACCGTCCTTCAGCGCGTGCCAGCGGTTCTCGTGGGTGTACTGGTCGGTCGCCAGCAGTTCCTGCGGCGTCGAGTACTCCTCGGGAATCAGGAACAGCTTCTCGTCCTTGGCACGCAGGCCCAGGTTGACCCGGCTGGAGATCACCGAGACCGGGATCGACAGGGTCAGCGAACCGACGATAGGCACCAGCCACCACAGGAAGCTCGGGTTCAGCCAGGCCACCAGCAGGGCCCAGGCCACGCCCAGCAGGGTCTGCGGGCCATGGCGGCGTACCGCTTCGCTCCACGGCGTGGAGTCGTCGTCACGCTGCGGCGAGTTCCAGGTCGCGGCCCAGCCGAGGAACGCGGCGAGGACGAAACGGGTGTGGAAGATCATCCGCACCGGCGCCAGCAGCATGGAGAACAGCATCTCCAGGAGCATCGACAGGGTCACCTTGATGCGCCCGCCAAATTCCTTCGCGCCCTTGGCCCAGATCAGGATGACGCTGAGCAGCTTGGGCAGGAACAACAGCACGATGGTGGTGGAGAACAGCGCGATAGCCTTCTCCGGGTGCCACTGCGGCCACAGCGGGTACAGCTGCCGTGGTTCGAGGAAGTACTGCGGCTCCATCAGGGTGTTGGTCGCCAGCAAGGCCGTCGACAGCACCAGAAAGAAGAACCACAACGGCGCCGACAGGTACGACATCACCCCGGTGAGGAACACCGCACGGTGCACCGGGTGCATGCCCTTGACCAGGAACAGGCGGAAGTTCATCAGGTTGCCGTGGCACCAGCGCCGGTCGCGCTTGAGTTCATCAAGCAGGTTCGGCGGCAGTTCTTCGTAGCTGCCCGGCAGGTCGTAGGCGATCCACACGCCCCAGCCGGCACGGCGCATCAGCGCGGCTTCGACGAAGTCGTGGGAAAGAATCGCACCGGCAAAGGCGCCCTTGCCCGGCAACGGCGCCAGGGCGCAGTGCTCGATGAAGGGCTTCATGCGGATGATCGCGTTGTGGCCCCAGTAGTGCGACTCGCCCAGCTGCCAGAAGTGCAGGCCGGCGGTGAACAGCGGGCCGTACACGCGGGTGGCGAACTGCTGCATGCGCGCATACAGGGTGTCCATGCCCGAGGCCTTCGGCGCGGTCTGGATGATCCCGGCGTCCGGGTTGGCTTCCATCAGGCGCACCAGGCTGGTGAGGCATTCGCCGCTCATCACGCTGTCGGCGTCGAGCACCACCATGTAGCGGTAGTCGCTGCCCCAGCGACGGCAGAAGTCGTCGAGGTTGCCGCTCTTGCGCTTCACGCGGCGACGCCGGCGACGGTAGAAGATCCGCCCGAAACCGTTGGTTTCGCGGCAGACATCCAGCCACGCCTGTTGCTCGGCAACGGCGATGTCGGTGTCGTTGGTGTCGCTGAGGACGAAGAAGTCGAAGCGGTCCAGGTCACCGGTGGCGGCAACGGACTCGAAGGTGGCGCGCAGGCCGGCGAACACCCGTGGCACGTCTTCGTTGCAGATCGGCATGACGAGCGCGGTACGGGCGCCCTTCTCGATCGGCTCGTTGCCGGCGCTGCTTCCGGAAATACGGTACTTGTCGCGCCCGGTGAGCAGTTCGAGGAAGCCCATCAGCGCGGTCCAGAAACCGGCCGAGACCCAGCAGAAGAGGATGCCGAAGAGGATCAGGATGCTGGTCTGCAAGGCATACGGCCAGACCTGCGCCGCGGTCTGCAGCAGCGGCTGGTGCATCACCTCGTCGAGGTCGACGAAGGACCAGCCTTGATAAGGCAGGATGCCCTTCATGTACCAGCCGGCGACCAGGGTCTGGCCGATCATCAGGGCCAGCAGGATATAGCGGCGCATGGAGCCGACCCAGCGCCAGCGCGCGGCCGGCAGCTCGCGCTTTTCCGGGGCCGGGGCGTTGGTGCGCCCGGTCAGCCGGCGCCAGCCGCGGATCAGGATGTTGGTCCGCCATGGCTCCGGGACGACCCGGGTCCGGCGGATCGGCGGGGTCGCCTTGAGGCAAACCCGGCCGTTGGCGTCGAGGCCGAGCATCTCGACCTCTTCCATATCGGTTGCGGTCAGCAGGTTCAGCCGGCTGCCGACCGAGCCCTGGGGGGACTCGGCATCGGCAGGTGCCGGATGCACCGACAGGCGCTGGTGCAACTCGCTGAACGAGTTGCAGCGGGCGAGTTCCGCCCGTTGCTCATCGCTCAGTGGTAGGTGGGCCAGATACTCGACGAGCGGTTCCGGCCGTGCTGAAGAGTTACTCATCGGCAGGCAACTGATAGCTCCAGGTCTCGGTCAGCACCTGTTCGGTGGTGGCCGGGGCCTCGGTGGTGGGCGCCGCGTCGGCGGCAGGCTGCTCGGCAGGTTGCTCGGCCTTCGCGGTTTTCGCCGCGGCCTTGTCATGCTTCGCAGGTTTTTCCTGTTTCTTCGGCTCTTCCTGCTTTTCAGGCTTGGCCGGCTCGACCGGCACATCGCGAACCAGGGCGGCGCGCATTTCCACGGCCTTGCCCGGATCCTTGACCTTCATCCGCAGGGTCAGGCGCCAGCCCTTGATTTCAGGGTTGTAGCGCAGGTTGTTTTCCACAAGCTCCGCGTTGTCGTCCAGGCTGACCTGGGTACGCACCGCGGTATCTGGCGCCAGCTTGGCCAGGGCCGGACCTTCGAAGTCGACCAGGAAGGCCACGCTGCCGTCCGGCTGGCGAATCAGGTTGGATTGCTTGACGTCGCCGGTGGAACGCATGGTCTGCTTGACCCAGCCTAGCTCAGGCGAGTGGAACTCGGACTCGTCCATGGTCCAGTGCAGGCGATATTCGTATTCGATCGGGGTCCCTGGCTCCGGCAGCTTCTCCGGGCTCCAGAAGGCCACGATGTTGTCGTTGGTCTCGTCGGCGGTCGGGATCTCGACCAGGTCGACGGTGCCCTTGCCCCAGTCGCCCTTCGGCTCGATCCAGGTGCTCGGACGCTTCTGATAGTTGTCATCCAGGTCTTCGAAGAAGCCGAAGTCGCGGTTGCGCTGCAGCAGACCGAAGCCACGCGGGTTCTCGACGCTGAAGTTGCTGACGGCCAGGTGTTTCGGGTTGTTCAGCGGACGCCACAGCCATTCGCCGTTGCCGGCATGGATCGACAGGCCTTCGGAGTCGTGCAGCGAAGGACGGTAGTTCGGCACGCGGGACGGCTGGTTGCTGCCGAACAGGTACATGCTGGTCAGCGGGGCGATGCCCAGGCGGCTGACGTGGTCACGCAGGAAGACTTTCGACTGCACATCGACGATGGTGTCGGAACCCGGACGCAGGATCAGCTTGTAGGCACCGGTGGAGCGCGGCGAATCCAGCAGGGCGTAGATCACCAGGTGCTTGTCGTTGGCGCTCGGGCGCTCGACCCAGAACTCGGTGAAGCGCGGGAATTCCTCGCCGGACGGCAGCGCGGTGTCGATCGCCAGGCCGCGGGCCGACAGGCCGTACACCTGGCCCTTGCCGACCACGCGGAAGTAGCTGGCGCCGAGCAGGGTCATGATTTCGTCCTGCTTGTCCGCCTTGTTGATCGGATAGAGAACGCGGAAACCGGCGTAGCCGAGCTTCTCGGTGGCCTTGGCATCGAACTGCAGGTCGCCGAAGTCGAAGCGGCTCGGGTCGTACTTGATTTCTTCGACGGTGGTGGCGGTGACTTCATTGATTTTCACCGGCGTATCGAAGTGCATGCCCTGGTGATAGAAGGACAGCTCGAACGGGGTCTTCTCCCCGGCCCACTCGGCTTTCTCGGTGCGGAAATGAATCTTCTGGTAGTCAGCGAACTTCATGTCGCGGAACACGGCCGGCAGATTGCTTTTCGGGGCTTCGTACTTCTGTCCGGCCAGGTCCTTCGCCTTGGCCGCCACGTCGTCAAGGTTGAACGCCCAGAGCTGGCCGGAGCCGAGCAGGCACATCAGTGCCGAACCCGCGATCAGGGCCTTGCGCAGCCGGCTGGCAGGCATTCTTGGAGCATCAAAGGGACTTACAATCACGAGCAACCCTCGCCGAATACTGATCTAAAGAACCAACGGCCAGCGACACATGCCGGGTTGGCGAGCACTGTTCGGACTCCGAAAGGGCTCAATGATTCCCCAAACGGTTCCGGACAGTTCTCGAGTCAAGGTAAACAGGCCGTCGAACGCCGGCCCTGTGTAGCGCGCGATTATCTAGCAGGCTGCGTTACAACGCATCAGGGCCAGCCAACTATTTTTGCTGCTAAACCCCTTGTTTTCCTGCAAACAAGGGGATTTTTGTCTTCATATTTGTAACATAAATGTTACGGGGCCATCATTGACCAGGTGAACCTGCATGTCGGCCCCGAAGCGACCGCTGCCGACAGTGCCGTGCTTGAGCCTCGCCTGGGCCAGCAGGTAGTCGAACAGCTCGGCGCCGAGGGCCGGCGGCGCGGCGGTAGAAAAGCTCGGGCGCAGGCCGCTGCGGGTGTCCGCGGCCAGGGTGAACTGGGACACCAGCAGCAGGCCGCCGTCGATGTCCTTGAGGGAGAGGTTCATCTTGCCCTGCGGGTCGCTGAAGACCCGGTAGTTGAGGAGCTTGTGCAGCAGCTTGTCGGCGTGTTCCGGGGTGTCGCCGGGTTCCACGGCGACCAGCACCATCAGGCCCTGATCGATGGAACCGACGATCTCCCCTTCCACTTCCACCCGGGCGCCACGCACCCGTTGCAGCAGGCCCTTCACGCTTCTTCCAGAGGCAGGTCGAGCAGGCGCCGGGCCATCTGCTCGGCGGCGCGCACCAGGGCGTCGGTGATGCCCGGCTCGGAGGCGGCGTGGCCGGCGTCGCGGATCACCTTCAATTCACTGTTCGGCCAGGCCTGGTGCAGTTCCCAGGCGTTGTCCAGCGGGCAGATCACGTCATAGCGGCCATGCACGATCACCGCCGGCAGGTGGGCGATCTTCGGCATGTCGCGGATCAGCTGGTTTTCGTCGAGGAAGGCATTGTTGACGAAGTAGTGGCATTCGATGCGGGCAATCGACAGGGCGCGCTGCGGCTCGGAGAAGCGATCGACCACCAGCGGGTTCGGGCGCAGGGTCGCGGTGCGGCCTTCCCAGGTGGACCAGGCCTTGGCCGCGTGCATCTGGGCGATCTGGTCGTTGCCGGTCAGGCGCTTGTGGAAGGCCTGGACCAGGTTGTCGCGTTCGTCCACCGGGATCGGCGCGATGTAGTCCTGCCAGTAGTCCGGGAACAGGCGGCTGGCGCCACCGGTCTGGTAGAACCAGTCGATCTCCTGCGGACGGCAGAGGAAGATGCCGCGCAGGATCAGGCCATGGACGCGCTCGGGATGGGTCTGGGCGTAGGCCAGGGCCAGGGTCGAGCCCCAGGAGCCGCCGAACAGGACCCATTTCTCGATGCCGAGGTGCTTGCGGATGCGCTCGAGGTCTTCGACCAGGTGCCAGGTGGTGTTGTTTTCCAGGCTGGCGTGGGGCGTGGAGCGGCCACAGCCGCGCTGGTCGAAGGTGATGATGCGGTAGACGGTGGGGTCGAAGTAGCAGCGGCTCTGGGCATCGCAGCCGGCACCGGGGCCACCGTGAATGAACACCACCGGCAGACCTTCCGGTGAACCACTTTCATCGACGTACAGCACATGCGGTGCTTCGACTGCCAGATCGTGCCGGGCGTAGGGTTTGATCTGTGGGTACAAGGTCTGCATTACGCACTCCGTGTGGGAATTATTCTGCCGTTGGGCATCATAAACCCGAAATGCGCTTTGAGCATGCCCCGTTGGGTCAAGTGTTCTTCAGGTAACCATGTGCTGCTCTCAGGGGCCTCATCGCTGGCAAGCCAGCTCCCACAGGGTTCGGCGGCGCCGCGGACACTGTGGGAGCTGGCGTTGCCAGCGATGGCGTCAGTCGTATCGCCGCTGAGCCCAGGCCAGAACCTCTTCGAGCAATCCCCGCAATACCACCTGCGTCGGCCCCGCCAGATCCTCCCGATAGGCAAACGGCTCCACCTCTTCCATATAAGTGCTCTGCGCCAGCTCCAGCTGCACCGCATGGATATCCCCGGTCGGATCGCCGTAATGCCGGGTAATATGCCCGCCCTTGAAGCGCCCGTTCAGCACATGGGTGTAGTCCGGCGCCCCGGCACACACCGCCTTCAACCGCTCGGCCAGCTCGGGGTCACAACTCGCCCCGTTGAACGTCCCCAGGTTGAAGTCCGGCAGTTTCCCGTCGAACAGATGCGGCACAAGGGAGCGGATCGAGTGCGCATCCCACAGCAGCGCATAACCAAACTCCGCCTTCAACCGCGCCAGCTCGTTGCGCAGGGTGTCGTGGTACGGCCTCCAGATCGCCTCCAGATACTCCGCCCGCTCCGCCGCCGACGGCACCTTGCCTTCCTCGAACAACGGCTCGCCATCGAACAGCGTCGCCGGGAACAATCCGGTAGTCGCGCCGACATACAGTGGCTGGTCATCCTCGGGCCGGTTCAGGTCGATGACGAAGCGCGAATACTCCGCCACCACCACACTGGCGCCCATCTCGCGGACGAAGTCGTAGAGCCGGGGGATATGCCAGTCGGTATCCGGCAGGCTGCGGGCCGCCGGCACCAGGCCGTCACGCACCGCCGGGGTCAGTTTCAGGCCGGCGTGCGGCATGCTGACCAGCAGCGGCAGCCTGCCCTGGTGAAAACTCAGAACCTTGTCCATCGTCATGCCTCAATCAGTCAGTTCGACGCCGTGGCGGACCACGCGCTTGTCCAGTTCGCCGCCGAGCCAGTACGCCAGGTCGGCCGGGCGCTCGATAGCCCAGGCCACGAAGTCGGCGACCTTGCCCGCTTCCAGCGAGCCATGGCTGTGCCCCAGCCCCAGCGCCGTGGCGGCATGGGTGGTCACCCCCGCCAGCGCCTCTTCCGGGGTCATGCGGAACAGGGTGCAGGCCATGTTCAGCATCAGCCGCAACGACAGCGCCGGCGAGGTGCCGGGGTTGAGGTCGCTGGCAATGGCGATCTTCACCCCGTGCTTGCGCAGGGCATCCATCGGCGGCAGCTGGGTTTCCCGCAGGTAATAGAAGGCACCGGGCAGCAGCACGGCGACGGTGCCGGCAGCGGCCATGGCGATGCAGTCGTCCTCGGTCATGAACTCAAGATGATCGGCGGACAACCCGTGATAACGCGCCGCCAGGCTCGACCCGGCCAGGGACGACAACTGCTCGGCATGCAGCTTGACCGGCAGGCCCAGCTCCCGTGCCTTGATGAACACCCGCTCGACCTGCGCCGGCAAGAACGCCAGGTACTCGCAGAAGGCATCCACCGCGTCCACCAGCCCCTCGGCGGCCAGGGCCGGGAGCATCACCTCGCAGATATGGGCGATGTAGTCGTCGCTGCGGTCCTTGTACTCCGGCGGCAGCGCATGGGCCGCAAGACAAGTGGCGCGCACGGTCAGCGGCAGGCTCTCGCCAAGGCGGCGGGCGACCTTGAGCATCTTGCGTTCGTTTTCCAGATCCAGCCCGTAGCCGGACTTGATCTCCAGTGTGGTCACCCCATCGCGCATCAGCGCCCGTACCCGGCGCAGGGCGCTGGCGTACAGTTCGTCCTCGCTGGCGGCGCGGGTAGCGCGCACGGTGCTGGCGATACCGCCGCCCTGGGCGGCGATTTCGGCGTAGCTGACGCCCTGCAGGCGCTGTTCGAATTCGCCGCTGCGGTTACCGCCGAACACCGTATGGGTGTGGCAGTCGATCAGCCCCGGGGTGACCCAGGCGCCGCCCAGGTCGACCCGCTGCCCGATATCCAGGTCCGGCAGCGAGCCACGCGGCCCGATCCAGTCGATATGCCCGTTGGACGTGACGATCGCCGCGTCCTCGATGATCGAGTAGCTGCCGTTGGCCATGCTCGCCACATGGCAGTGCTGCCAGAGGGTCTTCATCGTTTTCCCTCCGTTCAGCCCAGGCTCGGCAGCACGCCGGCCGGCAGCAGGCCGGTCAGGCGACCTTCGGCCAGCAGTTCCACGGCGATCTCGATATCCGGAGCGAAGAAACGGTCCTTGTCGTAGTGCGGTACGCGGTCACGCAGGATCTTGCGCGCCTCTTCCAGCTTGGCCGAGCTCTTCAGCCCGGTACGCAGGTCCAGGCCCTGGCAGGCGCCGAGCCATTCGATGGCGAGGACGCCACGGGTGTTCTCGGCCATCTCCCACAGGCGCTTGCCGGCGGCCGGAGCCATGGACACGTGGTCTTCCTGGTTGGCCGAGGTCGGCAGGCTGTCGACGCTGTGCGGGTGCGACAGCGCCTTGTTCTCGCTGGCCAGGGCCGCGGCGGTGACCTGGGCGATCATGAAGCCGGAGTTGACCCCGCCGTTTTCCACCAGGAACGGCGGCAGCTGGGACATATGCTTGTCCATCATCAGCGAGATGCGCCGCTCGCTCAGCGAGCCGATCTCGGCAATGGCCAGGGCCATGTTGTCGGCGGCCATGGCCACCGGCTCGGCGTGGAAGTTGCCTCCGGAGATCACATCGCCCTGCTCGGCGAACACCAGCGGGTTGTCGGAGACGGCGTTGGCCTCGATGGCCAGCACTTCGGCGGCCTGGCGCAGCTGGGTCAGGCAGGCGCCCATGACCTGCGGCTGGCAGCGCAGGGAGTACGGGTCCTGGACCTTGCCGCAATGTTCGTGGGAGGCGGACACCTCGGTGCCGTCGGTGAGCAGGTCGCGGTAGCAGGCCGCCGCATCGATCTGCCCGCGCTGGCCGCGGGCGGCATGAATGCGCGCATCGAACGGCGAACGCGAGCCCAGCACGGCCTCGACCGTCAGACCACCGCAGGCGATGGCGGCAGCGAACAGGTCTTCGGCTTCGAACAGCCCGCGCAGCGCGTAGGCGGTCGAGGCCTGGGTGCCGTTGAGCAGCGCCAGCCCTTCCTTGGCCGCCAGGGTCAGCGGCTTCAGGCCGGCAACAGCCAAGGCATCCACCGCCGACAGCCATTCGCCCTTCTGCCGGGCCTTGCCTTCACCAAGCAGCACCAGCGACATATGGGCCAGCGGCGCCAGGTCGCCAGACGCCCCGACCGAGCCTTTCAGCGGGATATGCGGGTAGACCTCGGCATTGACCAGGGCGATCAGCGCATCGATCACCACCCGGCGGATCCCGGAGAAACCCCGGCTCAGGCTGTTGATCTTCAGGACCATGATCAACCGCACCATGGCGTCGTCCAGCGGCGCGCCGATCCCGGCGGCATGGGACAGCACCAGCGAGCGCTGGAGGTTTTCCAGGTCGTGGCTGGCGATGCGGGTCGAGGCCAGCAGGCCGAAACCGGTGTTGATGCCGTAGGCGGTGCGGTCCTCGGCGAGGATCTGCTCGACGCAGGCAACGCTGGCATCGATCTGCGCCGCGGCGCTGGCCACCAGGCTCAGGCGTGCCGGGGTGTTATAGATGCCGCGCAGTTCGGCGAGGCTGACCTGGCCGGGAATCAGGTTGAAGACTTGCATGTTCAGGCTCCTTGTATGAGGTCAGAGCAGGGTCGGCAGCACGGACTGCGGGCCCTGCGGCTGTTTGAGCAATGCGGCCGCGCGGGCGATGTCCGGCGCCAGCCAGCGGTCCTGCTGGTAGGCCGGAACCTGTTCGCGCAGCAACTGCCAGGCGCGTTGGGTGCCGGCGCCAAAGCGCTGCTCCTTGAGAAATTCGAAGGCCTGGGCCGCCAGCAAATACTCGATGGCGAGGATCTGCGTGCAGTTTTCCAGGGCCTTGTGCAGCTTGAGCGCGGCACTGGTGCCGAGGCTCAGGTGGTCTTCCTGCAGGCCCGAGGTAACGAAGTTATCCACAACCGCCGGCTGCGCCAGCTGGCGGTTTTCGGCGCACAGCGAGGCGGCGACGTACTGGACGATCATCATTCCGGAGTTGACCCCCGGCTCGCTGACCAGGAACGCCGGCAGCCCGCTGACATGCGGGTTGACCAGGCGATCCAGGCGGCGCTCGGCAATCGAGCCGGTCTCGGCCACGGCGATCGCCAGCAGGTCGGCGGCCATGGCCACGGACTGGCCGTGGGGGTTGGCCTGGGACATCACCCGGAAGTTGTCCGGGGTGCCCAGCAGCAGCGGGTTGTCGGTGGCGGAGTTGAGTTCGGTCTCGATCTGTTGCGTCGCGTGGGCCAGCTGGTCCCGCGCCGCGCCGTGAACCTGGGGAATGGAACGGATGCTCAGGGCGTCCTGGGTGCGGATGCCCTTGCTGCTGGCGATCACTTCGCTGCCGTCGAGCAGGGCGCGCAGGTTGGCGCCGACCTGCTGCATGCCCGGGTGCGGCTTGAGGGCGATGATCTCGGCATCGAACGCAGCGATCTGCCCGCGCAACGCCTCGAAACTCATGGCCGAGACGATATCGGCCCAGTGCAGCAGGTGGGTGGCGTCAGCCAAAGCCAGGCAGCTCAGGCCGGTCATGCACGGCGTGCCGTTGACCAGGCACAGGCCGTCCTTCGCCCCCAGTACCGCCGGCGTCAGGCCTTCCTCGGCCAGCGCTTCGGCGGCCTCGACGATCCGCCCGCGATAACTGACCTTGCCCACGCCCAGCAGGCAGATGCCGACATGGGCCATGTGGGTCAGGTAACCCACCGAGCCCTGGGACGGCACCTGCGGGGTGATCCCGCGCTCCAGCAGGGCCAGGAGCATTTCCACCACCGGCCGCTGGATCCCTGACTTGCCGTGGCTGTAGTTGACGATGGCGGCGCAGATGATCGCCCGGGTCTGCTCGTCGGCCAGCACCGGCCCGACGCCGCAGGCGTGGCTGAGCAGGGTGTTGCTCGACAGCCGGCTCAGTTGCTCGCCTTCCAGGGCCACGTTGCACAAGGCGCCGAGGCCGGTGTTGACGCCATAGGCCCGCTCGCCACTGTCGACGATACGGCGGACGATGGCCTGGGCATTCTCGATCCGCGCCCAGGCGCTGTCGGCCAGGGTCAGGCGCGCACCGTGGCGGGCCACGGCGACGATGTCCTGCCAGCGCAGCGGGGCGTCGGCGATCACGACATTCTCGGGTTGCTGCATGGCGGTCCTCATACGGTGGCGGCGCGGCGCTGGACGAAGCGGTCGACGTATTCGTCGGCCGGCGAATGGAGGATCTCCCGCGGCGTGCCGACCTGGATCAGGCGGCCGTCCTTGAGGATCGCGATGCGGTTGCCGATGCGCACGGCTTCATCGAGGTCATGGGTAATGAAGACGATGGTCTTGTTCAGGGTCTTCTGCAGTTCCAGCAACTGGTCCTGCATCTCGGCGCGGATCAGCGGGTCGAGGGCGCTGAAGGCTTCGTCCATGAGGATGATGTCGGTGTCCGCCGCCAGGGCCCGGGCCAGGCCGACGCGCTGGCGCATGCCGCCGGACAGCTGGTGCGGGTAGGACTTCTCGTAGCCTTTCAGGCCCACGGTGGTGATCCAGTGCTGGGCGCGCTCGGCGCACAGCTGCTTGCTCTCGCCACGCACCTTGAGGCCGTAGGCGACGTTGTCCAGCACGGTCTTGTGCGGCAGCAGGCCGAAGCTCTGGAACACCATGCTGATCTTGCGCCGGCGGAATTGGCGCAGGGCTTCCATGTCGTACTGCAGGATGTCCTCGCCATCCACCAGGATCGCCCCGCTGGTGGGGTCGATCAGGCGGTTGAAGTGGCGCACCAGGGTCGATTTGCCGGAGCCGGACAGGCCCATGATCACGAAGATCTCGCCGGCACCGATGGACAGCGACAGGTCGTTGACTCCGACCACGCAGCCGGTCTTCGCCAGCACCTGCTCCTTGCTCTGGGCGTCGCGGATCAGTTGCAGCGCTTCCTCGTGCCGCTGGCCGAAGATCTTGAACACGTTCTTCACTTCGATCTTGTTCATCGCCGCCGTACTCATTTGCTCACCTCATGCCGCGCCCGGCCGTAGGCCTGGGTAATGCGGTCGATCACCACCGCGAGAATCACGATTGCCAGCCCGGCTTCCAGGCCGCGGCCGACGTTCAGGGTCTGGATGCCCACCAGCACGTCCTCGCCCAGGCCACGGGCGCCGATCATCGAGGCGATCACCACCATCGACAGGGCCATCATGGTGGTCTGGTTGATCCCGGCCATGATGCTCGGCAGGGCCAGCGGCAACTGCACGCCGAACAGCTGCTGCCAGCGGTTGGCGCCGAAGGCGTTGATCGCTTCCATGACCTCGCCGTCGACCTGGCGGATGCCCAGGTCGGTGAGGCGGATCAACGGCGGTGCGGCGTAGATCACCGTGGCGAAGATCGCTGGCACCTTGCCCAGGCCGAACAGCATCAGCACCGGGATCAGGTACACGAAGCTGGGCATGGTCTGCATAATGTCGAGCAGCGGCATGAGGATCGAACGCAGGCGGTTGCTGCGCGCGGACAGGATCCCCAAGGGGATGCCGATCAGCACCGAGATCAGCGTCGCCACCAGCATCAGCGCCAGGGTCTGCATGAGTTTGTCCCACAGCCCCACGGCCCCTACCAGGAACAGCAGGCCGACGATCACCAGAGTCGGCAGCACGCGACGGGTGGCATGCCAGGCGATACCGGCGACAATCGCCAGCATCAGCCACCAGGGCGTGGCCCGCAGCAGGCCTTCGAGGTTGACGATGGCCCAGAGCAGGGTGTCGGAGATCTGCCGGAACACATCACCGTAGTTGGTCACCAGCGCATCGACCCAGCCGTTGACCCAGTCGGCGATGGAGAAGGTAAGTTTTTCGGGGAACATAGGACTCACTCATCAGGTGAAAAGGGGAACGTCAGAGCGCGGCGTCGATCTTCTTCGCGGCGTCTTCGCTGACCCATGCATGCCAGATTTCAGGATGTTCCTTGAGGAAGGCTTTCGCCAGTTTCGGCGACTCGATGCGTTCCTTGGTCATGCGCGCGAGGTTCTGGTTGAGCAGGTCGATGGGCAGGTTGACCTTTTCCAGCACCGCCACCAGTTCCGGGGCACCTTCGTGGAAGGCCTTGGACAGGCCGACCTTGATGCTCACGCTCTTGTCGACGCCGGGTTTTTCTTCCAGCTTGACCAGGTCGACCTGGCCCATCAGCGGGGTCGGGGTCCAGTAATAGAAGAGGATCGGCTCGCCGCGCTTGTAGCTCGACAGCACCGCCGCATCCAGGGCCGGGCCGGTGCCCGGGCGGAAGTTGGTGTAGCTGCCTTCCAGGCCGTAGTCCTTGAGCATCTCGGAGTTGTCCAGCTCACAGGTCCAGCCGGCCGGGCAGTTGTAGAAGCGGCCCTTGGACGGCTCTTCCGGGTCCTTGAACACCGCCGAGTACTGGCCAAGATCGGCAATGGCCTTGAGGTTCGGCGCCTTGGCTTCCAGCTTGCGCTTGGCATCGCCCTCGATCACGTAGCGCGGCACGTACCAGCCTTCGATCGCGCCCACCACCGGGGCACCGACGCCGACCACCTTGCCGGCCGCCTCGGCCTTCTTCCACACCTCGCTGCGACCTACCCACTCTTCGGCGAAGACCTGGATGTCATTGGTGCCCAGGGCGTTTTCCATGGTGATGGAGTTGCCCGGCAGGCTGTCGGTCTCGCAGCCGTAGCCATTCTTCAGGACGAACTGCATGACGTCGGTCAGCAGCATGCCGCTTTCCCAGTTCAGCCCGGCGAACTTCACCGGTTTGCCGGATTCGCACCAGCCGGCGGCCTGGCTCACCCCGGACAGACTCAACAGGCCAAGGGCACACAGCGACGCAAGCAGGGTCTTGTTGGTTTTCATTGCATGACGCTCCCAAACAGGAAAGTGGATATCGGCAGTTCAGAGGCCTTCCGGTCGTCCCTTCCATGAAACGCCGCGTTGGCAGGGGCCGGGTTCGACGGCCCCTGCCCTGCGGATCAGCCGGTGATCATCGGCAGGTTCAGGCCCTGCTCTTTGGCACACTCGATTGCAATGTCGTAACCGGCATCGGCGTGACGCATCACACCGGTGCCCGGGTCGTTGGTCAGCACGCGGGCGATACGCTCGGCCGCTTCGTCGGTCCCGTCGCAGACGATGACCATGCCCGAGTGCTGGGAGAAGCCCATGCCCACGCCACCACCGTGGTGCAGCGAAACCCAGGTGGCACCGCTGGCGGTGTTCAGCAGGGCGTTGAGCAGCGGCCAGTCGGACACGGCATCGGAACCGTCCTTCATCGCTTCGGTTTCACGGTTCGGGCTGGACACCGAGCCGGAGTCCAGGTGGTCGCGACCGATAACGATAGGCGCAGACAGCTCGCCGCGACGGACCATTTCGTTGAACGCCAGGCCCAGCTTGGCGCGCTGGCCCAGGCCAACCCAGCAGATCCGCGCCGGCAGGCCCTGGAAGCTGATGCGCTCGCGGGCCATGTCCAGCCAGTTGTGCAGGTGGGCGTCGTCGGGGATCAGTTCCTTGACCTTGGCGTCGGTCTTGTAGATGTCCTCGGCATTGCCGGACAGCGCGGCCCAGCGGAACGGGCCGATGCCGCGGCAGAACAGCGGACGGATATAGGCCGGGACGAAGCCGGGGAAGTCGAAGGCATTGGCGACGCCCTCTTCCTTGGCCATCTGGCGGATGTTGTTGCCGTAGTCGAAGGTCGGGATGCCCTGCTTCTGGAAGTCGAGCATGGCCCGGACGTGCACGGCCATGGATTGCTTGGCGGCTTTCACCACGGCAGTTGGCTCGGTCTTGGCGCGGTCACGGTATTGCTCCCAGGTCCAGCCGGCCGGCAGGTAGCCGTTGAGCGGGTCGTGGGCGCTGGTCTGGTCGGTGACCATGTCCGGGCGCACGCCGCGCTTGATCAGTTCCGGGAGGATTTCCGCAGCGTTGCCCAGCAGGGCGATGGAAATGGCCTTGCCTTCGGCGGTGTATTGGGCGATGCGCGCCAGGGCGTCGTCGAGGTTCTTGGCCTGCTCGTCGACGTAGCGGCTGGCCAGACGGAAGTCGATGCGGCTCTGCTGGCACTCGATGTTCAGCGAGCAGGCGCCGGCCAGGGTTGCGGCCAGTGGCTGGGCGCCGCCCATGCCGCCGAGGCCGGCGGTCAGCACCCATTTGCCCTTGAGGTCACCGTTGTAGTGCTGGCGGCCGGCTTCGACGAAGGTTTCGTAGGTGCCCTGGACGATGCCCTGGCTGCCGATGTAGATCCAGCTGCCGGCGGTCATCTGGCCGTACATGGCCAGGCCCTTGGCATCCAGTTCGTTGAAGTGTTCCCAGTTGGCCCAGTGCGGCACCAGGTTGGAGTTGGCGATCAGGACGCGGGGGGCGTTGGCGTGGGTCTTGAACACGCCGACCGGCTTGCCGGACTGCACCAGCAGGGTCTCGTCGTCATTCAGGTGGGTCAGGCTCTCGACGATCTTGTCGTAGCACGCCCAGTTGCGCGCCGCACGGCCGATACCGCCGTACACCACCAGTTCCTTCGGGTTCTCCGCCACTTCCGGGTCGAGGTTGTTCATCAGCATCCGCAGCGGCGCTTCGGTCAGCCAGCTCTTGGCGGTCAGCTTGGTGCCGCGCGGGGCGCGGATTTCGACATCACGGAATTTGTTCAGGTTGTTGTCAGTCACGAAAAGGGCTCCTCGAGCGATCTATCCAATCCCAACCCAGGCAGTGGGCCAGCGGTGAAAACCGGTTTGCGAACAGCGCTGAGGGGACGGCCTATCCACTCATACGCACACATCTTTACTTGTACATACAAGCATATGCAATTGAATTGCCAATCCCGGGAAACGCTTCATGAAAAAACTCCGCACAGGGCTGCAGCCCTTGTGGAACAAGGCCGGGAAATCTTGCAGAGGGAGAGGAGAACGGCTGGAGGGTGGTGCGAGGACCAAGGCGGCATTGCGCCACCTTGGGGCATTCGGTAACAAAATGTGCGCAGGCGGTGCGTTACTCGGAAACAGCGATCAGCTCGATCAGGCAACAGCGACCGGTGATATCCAGCGCGCGCAATTGCGTGTTGTCCTTGAGGTAGAGGCAGTCGTACAGGCCGAGGTTTTGCTCGGGCTCGCCGCTGATACCGATCTGTAGCGAAGCCTGGGCGCTAAACAACAGAACGGTGCTGGCGGAGGTGAAGACCCGGCTGTAACCGCTGAACCACTGCAACCGTGCGCGGTAGCGCTGCGGTGCATAGATCAGGTTGAAATCACGGATCGCCCCGCCCAGCAGGCGGCAACTGACCTGGCTTTCGCCGCTGAAGACATAAGCATCGAACGGCAGTAGCACGCGGCTGGCTTCGCCATCGACCTCCAGCACCATGCCGTCGCCCTGCAGCACGCTGATGATCCGCTGGTAGCCGGCGAAGCTGGAGAAGTCGCCCGACTCAGCGATATCGGCGATCGACAGGCGCCAGCCGAAACCGTCGAGGCCCTGGCCGGCATCGCGGGTGATCTCTTCGGTGCTGCCGCCGCCGTTCTTCCACGGCATGCGCGGGTAATCGGCGGCGCGTAACAGGGTCAACTCGGTCATTTGCTGAAGCGTCCTTCGAGGCGATGGCGGGAACCGGGGTGGATTAGGCGTGCGGCGGTGACCGGCTGACGGCCCGACCAGGTGCGCCGGCGAATCAGCAGGCACGGCTCGCTGTGTTCGATCTGCAGCAGGCTGCATTCATAGGCATCGGCGAGGATCGCCTCGACCACATGCTCGCCCTCGGTCAGCGGCGCGACCTGGGACAGATAGGCATAGGGGGTCTGCCGGGTGAAGTCCTGCTTGAGGTAGTCCGGGGCGATCTGCGCGTTGACGTAGCGGTCCTCGATCTGCACCGGGATGCCGTTCTCGTAGTGCACGATCAGCGAATGAAACACCCGCCCGCCCTCGCGCATGTCCAGGGCCAGAGCACGCTCGGAGCCGGCGGCCTCCTCGGCCAGGGTCACCACCTTGCAGCTGTGCTGGTGGCCACGGGCGGAGATTTCGTCGGCGATGTTATGCACGTCGAACAGCGCGGAATGAGTCTTGGGTTCCGCCACGAAGGTACCGACGCCCTGCATGCGCACCAGCAGCCCTTCGGCGGTGAGTTCGCGCAGGGCACGGTTGATGGTCATGCGGCTGAAGCCCAGTTCGGCGACCAGTTCGCTTTCCGAGGGCACCCGGTGGTGCGGCGGCCAGGTGCCGCTCTCGATCTGCTGGACGATCATCTGCTTGACCCGGGCATACAGCGGCGCCGGCCCCTCGCCCATCTGGGCAACCAGCGTGGAGACAGGAGGTTTCGGCACTGGAAAAGTCCTTGTTCTATTGAATGAACGGTAGCTTGCCGGAGTTTACCGGGCAGGCAAACGTCTGTATATGTATATACAAATAACCAGAATGAGGTGCCGTGTCGATGTCCGTGTACTTTGCCGAACGTGCTTTGTTGCCCAGCGGCTGGGCGGAACAGGTCCGCATCGAGGTAGGCGCGGACGGCGTATTGACGTCGATTCAGGCCGGCGCTTCGTCGGACGGCGCGCAAAAGCTCGCCGGCCCGCTCCTGCCGGGCATGCCCAACCTGCACTCCCACGCCTTCCAGCGGGCCATGGCCGGGCTGGCGGAAGTGGCGGGCAACCCGAACGACAGCTTCTGGACCTGGCGCGAGCTGATGTACCGGCTGGTGGGCAAGATCAGCCCGGAGCAGCTCGAAGTCATCGCCCGCCAGCTGTATATCGAGATGCTCAAGGCGGGCTACACCTCGGTCGCCGAATTCCATTACGTGCACCACGACACCCAGGGCCAGGCGTATGCCGACCCGGTGGAGCTGTCGCGGCGGATCAGTGCGGCGGCGGCACACAGTGGCATCGGCCTGACCTTGCTGCCGGTGCTCTATACCCATTCCGGCTTTGGCGGGCAGGCACCGAATGACGGGCAGCGGCGCTTTATCAACAGCACCGAACAGTATCTGGATCTGCAATCACGCCTGAAACCGCTGCTGGCCGCGCAACCGGCGCAGGCCCTGGGGCTGTGTTTCCACTCGCTGCGCGCGGTGACGCCGGAGCAGATCGCCACGGTCCTGGCCGCCAGCGACAAGGCCTGCCCGGTGCATATCCATATCGCCGAGCAGCAGAAGGAAGTCGACGACTGCCTGGCCTGGAGCGGCCGGCGGCCGTTGCAATGGCTGTACGAGAATGTCGAGGTGGATGAACGCTGGTGCCTGGTGCATGCGACCCATGCCGAAGCGGATGAAGTGACGGCGATGGCCCGGAGCCGGGCGATTGCCGGGTTGTGCCTGACCACCGAGGCGAACCTCGGGGACGGGATCTTCCCGGCGGTGGATTTCCTCGCCCAGGGTGGGCGCATGGGGATTGGGTCGGACAGTCATGTGTCGTTGAGCGTGGTGGAAGAATTGCGCTGGCTGGAATATGGCCAGCGGCTGCGGGATCAGCGGCGTAATCGGCTGTATGGGGCTAGTCAGCCGATGGTTGGGCGGACGCTGTTCGATGCGGCATTGGATGGCGGGACCCAGGCGCTGGGGCAGCCGGTGGGGGAACTGGCGGTCGGCAAGCGGGCGGACTGGATCGTGCTGGATGGGCGGGATCCGTATCTGGCCATGGCGGATGGCGACAGTATCCTGAACCGCTGGCTGTTTGCCGGTGGGGATCGGCAGGTTCGGGATGTGATGGTGAACGGGGTTTGGGTGGTGCAGCAGGGGCGGCATGCTGCTGAAGAGGACAGCGCCGAGGCGTTTGGCCGGGTGCTGAAGGAATTGCTGGGTTGAACTTCAGGGCCTCATCGCTGGCAAGCCAGCTCCCACAGGTCCGGCGGTGCACGCGGTCACTGTGGGAGCTGGCTTGCCAGCGATGAGGCCCTGAAGAGCACTAAAAAACCTCAGGGCTTGCGCGCGATATCCCGGTCCGAAACCCGCCACACCAAGCGGGTCGTGTCATACCCCTGCTGCCGCGCCTTGGCCAGCAGGCTCTCCCGCTCCACCGCCGGCAAGGTCGGCGTGCGCGACAGCAACCACAGGTACTTGCGGTCCGGATTCCCCACCAGCGCCGTCTGGTAGTCGCTGCTCACATACAACACCCAGTAATTGCCCTTCGGCGCGCCCGGCAGCTTCATGAACCAGTTGTCGAACTGCACCCACAGCTTGTCGGTCTTGCCCGGCTCCTGCGGCGTGGCACTGCCGCTCGCCTCCTGCCATTTGCCCTCCAGGGTCAGACAACGGTTGAGCACCCCGACACTGCCATCGGCCCGCAGGTTGTAATGCGCCTCGGACTGCGCGCAATCACGCTGGAAGAACATCGGCAGCCGGGCCAGCTCGTACCACTTGCCCTGGTAACGCTTGAAATCGACGTGATCCACCGTCTTCGGCGGCAGCGGCCCGACCTCCGGCGTGGCGCAACCCGCCAGCGCCAGGGCGGCACAGCCTGCCAGCAGAACGCGACGCATCATTTCAGGCCCTGCCCCGCGTACATCAACACTTTGTCACCTGCGTACTGGACACTGATAAAGGTCTTCTCATCCCCCCAGGTACAGCTGGACACGCCAAGGGCGCCGGAACATTCGGTCGGGCTCCCCAGGAGCGCCTCGACTTCCGCCTTGGTCATACCGGTCTTGAGCTTGGAATAGTTCTCCTGGTTGAGCTTGCTGCAGGCAGCCAGCAACACGCACAGGGACAAGAGGGCGAGGGAACGCACGGACATGAAGGAAACTCCTGGGAATGAAGGTGACAGGGCCAGACCACTGCCGACAGCTTAGAAGGGAAAAACTCACTCCGGTTCCCGAAGGCCCGCGCTTTCAGTCCACAGCTGGCATTCGCCTTTGGTCGACTGCCGGCGGAACCGATTAATCTTTTTCGTGCGACGGACGACACAGGGGGCGCGACGGCGGATTGCCGCGCCCTCTCCGTAGATTGCGTGACCTCGAAATGACCAAAAACCTGAAGTTCAGCCACAAGATCCTGCTGGCCGCCGCCCTCGTCGTGGTGGTCGCCTTTACCTGCTTCGTCTTCTTCAACGACTACCGCCAGCGTCAGTCCCTGCGGGTCAGCACCGAAGCTTCGATGCAGGAGCTGGGCAGCCTGACCGCGGGCAATATCCGCACCTGGCTGGACAGCCGCATCCAGATCCTCGATTCCTTCGCCCAGCAGGTCGCCGTCGACGGCCCCGGCAAGGACGCTCTCGGCCGCAGCCTGGCGCTGCCGGTGTACAACGCCAACTTCGCCCTGACCTACTTCGGCGGCAAGGACGGCGCCATGCAGTCGGTGCCCGCCGGCAACCGCGCCGCCGACTACGACCCGCGGGTACGCGGCTGGTACAAGAGCGCCAGCGCCGCCAACCAGACCGTGGTCACCGAACCCTATATCTCCGCCTCCATGGGCAAGCTGGTGGTGACCATCGCCACCCCGGTGCAACAGGCCGGCCAACTGATCGGCGTAGCCGGCGCGGACATGGCCCTGGACACCATCAGCGCGATCATCAACTCGCTGAACTTCGATGGCCACGGCCACGCCTTCATCGTCAACGGCGAAGGCAAGATCCTCATCCACCCGAATGGCGAACTGGCCCTGAAAACCCTGGCCGACGCTTATCCACAGGGCGCCCCGGTGATCGGCAAGGGCCTGAAGGAAGTCGAGATCGACGGGCGCAGGCAGTTCATCAACTTCAGCCATGTCGACGGCATCCCGTCGGCGGACTGGTATGTGGCGCTGGTGCTGGACCAGGACGCCGCCTTCTCCATGCTCGCCGAACTGCGCAGCTCCGCCGTGGTGGCGACCATCGCCGCCGTGCTGATCATCATCGCCCTCCTCGGCCTGCTGATCCGCGTGCTGATGGAGCCGCTGCACGTCATGGGCCGGGCCATGCACGATATCGCCGAGGGCAAGGGCGACCTGACCCGCCGGCTGGCCATCCATGCCCACGATGAATTCGGCACCCTGGGCCATTCGTTCAACCGTTTCGTCGAGCGGATCCACGAGTCGATCCGCGAAGTGTCGTCGGCCACCGGCCAGGTCAACGAGGTTGCCCTGCGCGTGGTCAGCGCCTCGAATGCCTCGATCCACAACGCCGACCAGCAGGCCAACCGCACCAGCAGCGTGGCGGCGGCAATCAACGAACTCGGCGCCGCCGCCCAGGAAATCGCCCAGAACGCCGCCCTCGCCTCGCAGCACTCCAGCGATGCGCGCAACCTCGCGGAAGACGGCCAGCAGGTGGTCAACCAGACCATCGAGGTGATGAACCAACTGTCAGCGAAGATCAGCGATTCCTGCGGCAACATCGAGACGCTGAATGCCAACACGGTGAATATCGGGCAGATCCTCGAAGTGATCGCCGGAATCTCCCAGCAGACCAACCTGCTGGCGCTCAATGCGGCGATCGAAGCGGCGCGGGCTGGCGAAGCCGGGCGTGGCTTTGCGGTGGTGGCGGACGAGGTGCGCAACCTGGCGCACCGCACCCAGGACTCGGCGCAGCAGGTGCAGCGGATCATCGAGGAATTGCAGTCGGGTGCGCAGGTAGCGGTCAGTACCATGACCGAGAGCCAGCATCAGAGCCAGCACAGCGTCGGCATCGCCAACCAGGCGGGCCAGCGGCTGGGCAGCGTGACCCAGCGCATCGGCGAGATCGACGGGATGAACCAGTCGGTGGCGACGGCGACCGAGGAACAGACCGCGGTGGTGGAATCGATCAATGTCGATATCACCGAGATCAATACCCTGAACCAGGAAGGGGTGGAGAACCTGCAGGCAACGTTGCGGGCCTGCAATGACCTGGAGAACCAGGTGGAGCGGCTGAAGCATCTGGTAGGCAGCTTCAGGATTTGATGTGAACTTCAGGGCCCCATCGCTGGCAAGCCAGCTCCCACAGGTCCGGCGGTACACGCGGTCACTGTGGGAGCTGGCTTGCCAGCGATGAGGCCCTCAAGAACAGCAGAGATTCAGAAGCGCGAGCCAGGCTCCAGCAGGAAGTCCATCTCTTCCCCCGTACTAGGCCGCCCCAGCACCAGGTTCCGGTGCGGGAACCGCCCAAACCGCGCAATAACCCGCTGATGCTGCTCGGCATAGTCAAGGAACCCCTCGAACAACCGCCGATCCGCCGCCGGCTGCGCCGCCAGCAAGCTCTGGTAGCGCTCGACACAGGTGTTCTGCCAGTCCAGCACTTCGGCATGCTCCAGCACCAGCAGGATGAACACCCGCTGCAGCGGCAGCAGCTGGTAATCCCAGGCCCGGTCCAGGCCCTGCATCACCAGTACCTGCGCACGCCGGTCACCTTCGAAGGCACGCGGCGTGTCGCGATAGATCATCCGCGGCAACTGGTCCAGCAACAGCACCAGGCCCAGCCAGCCCTGCGGGCTTTCCAGCCACTCCTCAAGACCACCAGCCAACGCCTGCTCGACCAGCGGCCCGAAGCGCTCGTGCGCCTCGGCGTCATGCTGCTTGCCGAACCACAGCGTGCTCTTCTCGTCAGCGACGTCCTGCGGGCTGGTGCCCCATCCGAACCACCATTCCAACAACGGCTGCCAAGGTGCGAGCATGGCCTGGTTACTCCTGGTGATAACCGGTGACGCGCTGGACTTCCTCTTTCGAACCGAGGAAGACCGCGACGCGCTGGTGCAGGCTGTCCGGCTGGATGTCGAGGATGCGCTGCTTGCCGTCGGTGGAAGCACCACCGGCCTGCTCGATGATGAAGGACATCGGGTTGGCCTCGTACATCAGGCGCAGTTTGCCCGGCTTGGACGGCTCGCGCGCGTCACGCGGGTACATGAACAGACCGCCACGGGTCAGGATGCGATGCACGTCGGCCACCATCGAGGCGATCCAGCGCATGTTGTAGTTCTTCTTCAGCGGGCCGGTCTCGCCTGCCAGCAGCTCGCCAACGTAACGGGTCACAGGCGCTTCCCAGTGACGCTGGTTGGACATGTTGATGGCGAATTCGGCGGTGGTTTCCGGAACCTTGATGTTCTCGTGGGTCAGGACGAAGCTGCCCAGCTCGCGGTCCAGGGTGAAGCCCTTGACGCCGTTGCCCAGGGTCAGGATCAGCATGGTCTGCGGGCCATAGATGGCGTAGCCGGCAGCGACCTGCTGGGTGCCTGGCTGGAGGAAGGCCTTTTCGTTGAGGCTTTCGTTCTGGCTCAGGTATTCGTTAGGGCAGCGCAGTACCGAGAAGATGGTGCCGACCGAAACGTTGACGTCGATGTTCGACGAGCCGTCCAGCGGGTCGAAGACCAGCAGGTAGGCGCCTTTCGGGTATTTGCCCGGGATCTGGTAGGCGTTGTCCATCTCTTCGGACGCCATGCCGGCCAGGTGACCGCCCCATTCGTTGGCTTCGAGAAGGATGTCGTTGGAAATCACGTCCAGTTTCTTCTGGACTTCGCCCTGCACGTTTTCAGTGCCCATGCTGCCCAGAACACCGCCGAGGGCGCCCTTGGACACGTTGTGGCTGATTTCCTTGCATGCGCGCGCCACCACTTCGATCAGGAAGCGCAGATCGGCAGGGGTGCTGTTGCTACGGGTCTGCTCAATCAGATAGCGACTCAGGGTAACGCGGGACATGTATGGCTCCGAAGGAATGAGGGATCAGGAAACCCGCGCAGTTTACAGGGAGAGGCCTGCGCGGGCGAGCATCAGGACACGCTTGCCCGATCAGACGGCGAAAAGCCCGTTGGGTTCACGCCGTTCGCCGGGTCAAGCACGGTCATTCCAGGGCGGTCCAGATTTCCCGAGCGTATTCGCCGATGGTCCGGTCCGAGGAGAACCAGCCCATCCGTGCGGTGTTGAGCACCGCCGAACGCCACCAGCGGTTGGGCTCGTGCCACAGCTCGTCGACCCGGCGCTGGGCCTCCCAGTAGGCGTCGAAGTCAGCGCAGAGCAGGAAGCGGTCGTAGGACACCAGCGAGTCCACCAGGCCGACATAGCGCGCCGGATCGTCCGGCGAGAACACCCCGCCGCGGATCGCCTGGAGCACGTCGTTGAGCCGGTGCGAGGAGCCAACGATGGAGCTGGCGTTGAAATCGCCATTGCGCTTGCGGCTTTCCACCTGCTGGGCCGTCAGGCCGAAGATGAACATATGGTCGGCGCCGACCTGCTCGCACATCTCCACGTTGGCGCCGTCGAGGGTGCCAATGGTCAGCGCACCGTTGAGGCCGAACTTCATGTTGCTGGTGCCCGAAGCCTCGTAGCCGGCAGTGGAGATCTGCTCTGACAGGTCCGCCGCCGGGATGATGCTTTCCGCCAGGCTGACGTTGTAGTTGGGCAGGAACACCACCTTGAGCAGGCCGCGCACGGTCGGGTCGTTGTTGACCACCTGGGCGATGTCGTTGGCCAGCTTGATGATCAGCTTGGCCTGGTGATAGCTGGCCGCCGCCTTGCCGGCGAAGATCTTCACCCGAGGTACCCAGTCGGTGCCCGGCTCGGCACGGATCGCCTGGTACAGGGCGACGGTGTGCATCAGGTTGAGCAACTGGCGCTTGTATTCGTGGATCCGTTTGACCTGAACGTCGAACATCGCTTCCGGATTGACGGTGATGCCCAGGCGTTCCTGGATGATGCTCGCCAGGGCGCGCTTGCTGTGCAGGCGCTGCTCGGCGAATTTCTTGCGGAAAGCGGCCTTTTCGGCGAAGGGCTCCAGGCCGCGCAGCTTGGTTTCCGGGCTGTCCAGCAGGTCTTCGCCGAGGGCGTCCACCAGCATGGCGGTGAGTTGCGGGTTGGACTGGTACAGCCAGCGGCGGAAGGTGATGCCGTTGGTCTTGTTGTTGATCCGCTCGGGGTAGAGCTTGTGCAGTTCGGAGAACACCGTGCTGCGCATCAGCTTGGTGTGCAGCGCCGACACACCGTTGACGCTGTGGGAGCCGAGGAACGCCAGGTTGCCCATGCGCACGCGGCGGCCGTTGTCTTCCTCGATCAGGGAGACGGCGCGCAGCACGTCGAAGTCATGGATGCCTTTGGCCCGCAGCGAATCGATATGGTAGGCGTTGATCAGGTAGATGATCTGCATGTGCCGCGGCAGCATGCGCTCCATCAGGTTCACCGCCCAGGTTTCCAGGGCTTCCGGCAGCAGGGTGTGGTTGGTGTAGGCCAGGGTGTCGACGGTGATTTTCCAGGCCGTGTCCCACGGCACTTCGTGCTGGTCGACCAGCAGGCGCATCAGCTCGGCCACGGCAATCGACGGGTGGGTGTCGTTGAGCTGGATGGCCGCCTGCTCGGACAGGTTGAGCAGGGTGTCGTGCATGTTCAGGTGGCGGCGCAGCAGGTCCTGCAGCGAGGCCGAAACGAAGAAGTATTCCTGGCGCAGGCGCAGCTCCTGGCCGGCCTCGGTGCTGTCGGCCGGGTACAGGACCCGGGAAATGCTTTCGGCCCGGGCCACTTCGGCCACGGCGCCAAGGTGGTCGCCGGCGTTGAAGCGTTCCAGGTGCAACTCTTCCAGCGCCCTCGCCCGCCACAGGCGCAGGGTATTCACGCTGGCGCCGCGCCAGCCCACCACCGGGGTGTCATAGGCCACCGCCCGCACGGTTTCCGCCGGCCACCAGACCTGGCGCGGCTCGCCGCTGCCGGTGTGCACGGTCTCGACGCGGCCGCCAAAGCTGATCGGGTAGATCACCTCGGCCCGCTCGAACTCCCAGGGGTTGCCGAAATCCAGCCAGTTCTCGGTCTGCTCCTGCTGCCAGCCGTCCACCACCGCCTGGCGGAACAGGCCGTGTTCGTAGCGGATGCCATAGCCGTGGGCGGCGATGCCGAGGGTCGACATGGATTCCATGAAGCACGCCGCCAGCCGGCCGAGGCCGCCGTTGCCCAGCGCCGCATCCGGTTCCAGCAGGCGGATGCGTTCCAGGTCGACATCCAGCCCTTGCAGGGCCTCGCGGGCCACTTCGAGCATGCCGAGGTTGCTCAGGCTGTCGTAGAGCAACCGGCCGATGAGGAATTCGAGGGAGAGGTAATAGACCCGCTTCTGGCTGCTGCGGTAGATCTGCCGCGTGTGGTCCATCCAGTGATCGACCATATGGTCCCTGGCGGCCAGGGCGATGGCTTCGAACCAGTCATGGTCGAAGGCGTGTTCCGGGTCCTTGCCGACCGCATAGGTCAGTTTTTCCAGTACAGCGGTGCGAAACGCGGCCACCTCTGCGTCACGAGCGTTCGAATCCTGAGACATGCGGGGTCCTCGAGCGGGTTTGACGATTGCCGATGGTGATCAGACAGACTAGACGGTTCGACACAGAGCGTCGGCGTGGGTTCGTCGGGGCTTTTTCCAGGTAGTTGCAAAAGTGGGACCGACTGCCAGGGATTTCGCAAATGGTTGTTCACATTTTGATCAACTCCGGTATGATCGCGCGCCTTCCTATACCTATATGCCTGACCCCTGATGAAACCGACCCTGATTGCCGCCGCCGAGCTTGACCGTCTCGAGACGTGGCAGAAATACGCCAGCCATATGTGCGGCGGCTGCATGTCCACCTGCTGCACCTTGCCGGTGGAAGTGAAGTTGAAAGACCTGATCCGTATTGGCGTGGTGGATGAGTTCGAAGTGGGCGAACCGCCGAAGAATATCGCCAAGCGGTTGCAGAAGGATGGCATCGTCGAGCGTTTCAACCAGAAGTCCGGAATCTTCACCCTGACCCGGATGAGCAACGATGACTGCCTCTATCTGGACCGCAAGACCCGCCTGTGCACCATTTACGACAAGCGCCCGGACACCTGCCGCAACCACCCGCGGGTCGGGCCGCGGCCGGGGTACTGTGCGTACAAGCCGAAGCCGGCCAGCCGCTGAAAGATCAGCTCAGCCCCCTGTAGGAGCTGGCTTGCCTGCGATGGACCGCGCAGCGGTCCCAAAACCATCCAGCACGAGCTCCTGAACAGACAGTGATCGAAATTCAGCGCCTGTTCGATCCTGTTCATCCAGAGGCTCTGAATTGGCAGGATTTGGGACCGCTATGCGGTCCATCGCAGGCAAGCCAGCTCCTACAGGTACCGCGACAGCAGGCAAAAAAAAGCCCCCGGCCTTTCGACCGGGGGCTTTTTCATTTCAAGCCGGGCTTAGTTGGCCTTGGCTTTCTTGGCAGCGCGGGTACGCTCGCCTTCGTCGAGGATCTTCTTGCGCAGACGGATCGACTTAGGCGTCACTTCGCACAGCTCGTCGTCCTGGATGAATTCCAGGGCCTGTTCCAGGGTGAAACGAACCGGCGGAACCAGGGCGATGGTCTCGTCCTTGCCCGAAGCACGCATGTTGTCGAGCTTCTTGCCTTTGGTTGGGTTCACACCCAGGTCGTTGTCACGGCTGTTCAGACCAACGATCTGACCGTTGTAGATTTCCTGGCCGTGCTCGACGAACAGCTTGCCGCGCGCCTGCAGGGTTTCCAGGGAGTAGGTCAGGGCCTTGCCGGTCTCGACCGAAACCAGTACGCCGTTCAGGCGGCCGGACATGTGGCCGGACTTCATGGTGTCGTAGCGGTCGAAGATCGAGGTCAGGATGCCTGCACCGTTGGTCAGGGTCAGGAACTGGTTACGGAAACCGATCAGACCACGGGCTGGAATGTTGTACTCCAGACGTACACGACCCTTGCCATCCGGCGCCATGTTAGTCAGGTCGCCCTTACGCAGACCCATTTCTTCCATGACCTTGCCCTGGGATTCTTCAGGGATGTCGATGGTGACGTTTTCGAACGGTTCGTGCTTGGCACCGTTGACTTCGCGGATGATCACTTCAGGACGGCCTACAGCCATCTCGAAGCCTTCGCGACGCATGGTTTCGATCAGAACCGACAGATGCAGCTCACCACGGCCGGAAACCTTGAACTTGTCAGCCGAGTCGCCTTCTTCAACGCGCAGTGCAACGTTGTACAGCAGTTCCTTGTCCAGACGCTCCTTGATGTTACGGGAGGTCACGAACTTGCCTTCTTTACCGCAGAACGGCGAGTCGTTCACCTGGAAGGTCATGGAAACGGTCGGCTCGTCGACGGTCAGCGGCTTCATCGCTTCCACTGCGTCCGGGGAGCACAGGGTGTCGGAGATGAACAGCTCGTCGAAACCGCTGATGCAGACGATGTCGCCAGCCTGGGCTTCTTCGACGTCGATGCGGTGCAGGCCGTGGTGACCCATCAGCTTCAGGATACGACCGTTGCGGCGCTTGCCGTCGGTGTCGATGGCGACGACCGGGGTGTTCGGCTTGACGCGGCCACGGGCGATACGGCCAACGCCGATAACACCGAGGAAGCTGTTGTAGTCCAGAGCGGAGATCTGCATCTGGAACGGACCGTCACGGTCGACAGCCGGCGCAGGTACGTTGTCGATGATCGACTGGTACAGCGGGGTCATGTCTTCGGCCATTTCGGTGTGGTCCAGACCGGCGATGCCGTTCAGGGCCGAGGCGTAGACGACTTTGAAGTCCAGCTGTTCGTCGGTGGCACCGAGGTTGTCGAACAGGTCGAAGATCTGGTCCAGAACCCAGTCAGGACGCGCGCCCGGACGGTCGACCTTGTTGATCACGACGATCGGCTTCAGACCGGCTTCGAAGGCCTTCTTGGTCACGAAACGGGTTTGCGGCATAGGGCCGTCTTGAGCGTCGACCAGCAGCAGCACGGAGTCGACCATCGACATTACGCGCTCTACTTCGCCACCGAAGTCGGCGTGGCCGGGGGTGTCGACGATGTTGATGTGGTAGCCATTCCAGTTAATGGCGGTGTTTTTCGCCAGAATGGTAATACCGCGCTCTTTTTCCTGGTCGTTGGAGTCCATGACGCGCTCGTCGTTGAGCTCGTTACGCTCCAGGGTGCCGGACTGGCGCAGGAGTTTGTCGACCAGGGTGGTTTTACCATGGTCAACGTGGGCGATGATGGCGATGTTGCGCAGATTCTCAATCACTGTGTGTATCTCGATCTCAGGTATTCGGTGCCGCCGCCAGGGCAGCGGGTTTCAGTAAACGGAGCAGGAAATCCGGTCGGGAGGACGATGGCGGGAACGATCGCCATCGTGCTTCCTAGGCGGGGCGATAAACGCGCACATTGGCGTGTCCCTCACTGAGCAGGTGATGAGCATGCAGGCGGCTCATGACACCTTTATCGCAATAGAGCAAATACTGACGATTGCCATCCAGGTGCTTGAAGCGGCTGTTCAGTGCATAGAACGGCACGGCCTGGACTTCGATGCCGTCGAGCAGCAGAGGTTCGTCTTCCTGGGCATCCGGGTGACGGATGTCGATGACGATCTGGCCCGGCAGGGCCTCGGCCAGTTCTTCGACCTGGATGTCCTGGCCCAGTTCGTCGATCACGTGGTCGATGGAAATATAGCGGGCGCGCTCCAGGGCGCGGTCCAGCACTTCCATGTCGAACTGCTTTTCTTCGTGGTCGACGCGGTGGCGCTTGGCGCAGGTGGTCGGGTTCACCGAGATCACGCCGCAATATTCAGGCATGTGCTTGGCGAACTCGGCGGTGCCGATTTCGTTGGCCTGGTCGATGATGTCCTGCTTGTGGCTGGCCAGCAGCGGACGCAGTACCAGTTTCTCGGTGGCCGAGTCGATCACCGCAAGGTTCGGCAGGGTCTGGCTGGAGACCTGGGAAATGGCCTCGCCGGTAACCAGCGCATCGATTTCCAGACGGTCGGCAACCCGGGTCGCGGCGCGCAGCATCATGCGCTTGAGGGTCACGCCCATATAACTGTTGTCGACCTTGCCGAGGATCTCGCCGACCACTTCCTCGAATGGCACGCTGACGAACAGCACGCGCTGGCTGCTGCCGTACTTCTTCCACAGGTAGTGGGCGACTTCCATCACGCCCAGCTCGTGGGCACGGCCGCCAAGGTTGAAGAAGCAGAAGTGGGTCATCAGGCCGCGACGCATCATCTGGAAGGCGGCGACGGTGGAGTCGAAACCGCCGGACATCAGTACCAGGGTCTGCTCCAGCGCGCCCAGCGGGTAGCCGCCGATGCCCTTGTGCTGGTTGTGGATCACGTAGAGGCGCTTGTCGCGCACTTCGATACGCACTTCCACTTCCGGGTTGCGCAGGTCGATGCCGGCGGCGCCGCACTGCTGGCGCAGCTGGCTGCCGACGTAGCGGTCGACGTCCATCGAGGTGAAGTCGTGGTGGCCGCCGCGCTTGCAGCGCACGGCGAAGCGCTTGCCGGCCAGCAGGTGGCCGAAGTGGGTCTTGCACTTGGCGACGATATCGTCGAAATCACCCAGCGGGTATTCGTCGACCTGCAGGAAGTGCGCGATCCCCGGCATGCAGGTCAGGCGCTCGGTCATCTCGCGCAATACTTTCTCGTCCTCGATGCGGGTGACCACTTCGAGGTTGTCCCAGACGCCATCGACCTTGACCTCGGGGTCGAGCTCACGCAGCACGGCGCGGATGTTGCGGCCGAGCTGACGGATGAACCGCTTGCGGACCGGGCGGCCCTTGATGGTGATTTCTGGAAAGACTTTGACGATCAGTTTCATGGAAAACAGCGCGCGAGCGGCCAGCCGAAAAAGGGGGGCGCGGATTATAGCGGAAATTGCTCAAGGTTTGACCAACTTTTGTCCGAATGCTTTCTCGTGCATCAAGTTGGTGCATTTAGGCGATCTTGCGCACTCAAAGAGCGCAGAAAAAATCGACATTTCCTACAGAAAAGGCTGAAACGCGAGAAAACGGGGCATAAATCCCGTTTTCGGGCACTGGCATGCAATTTGCTCCCTTGTGAGGCAGGTTGCCTTGGTCGAGTATTCCGGCCCGGCATCACCCAAATTCAAGGGCTGCACAGGCAAGCTCTACCCCACCCGGAGGACACCATGTCGAAGTCGGTTCAACTCATCAAAGATCATGACGTTAAATGGATTGATCTGCGCTTCACTGACACCCGCGGCACTCAGCACCACGTCACCATGCCAGCCCGTGACGCGCTGGAAGACGACTTCTTCGAAGTCGGCAAGATGTTCGACGGTTCCTCCATCGCTGGCTGGAAAGGCATCGAAGCCTCCGACATGATCCTGATGCCGGTCGACGACACCGCCGTCCTGGACCCGTTCACCGAAGAGCCGACCCTGATCCTGGTCTGCGACATCATCGAGCCTTCCAGCATGCAAGGCTACGATCGCGACCCACGTGCGATCGCCAAGCGCGCCGAAGAGTACCTGAAGAGCACCGCCATCGGTGACACCGTCTTCGCCGGTCCGGAGCCAGAGTTCTTCATCTTCGACGAAGTGAAGTTCAAGTCCGACATCTCCGGCTCGATGTTCAAGATCTTCTCCGAGCAAGGCTCCTGGATGTCCGACCAGGACGTCGAAGGCGGCAACAAAGGCCACCGTCCAGGCGTCAAGGGCGGCTACTTCCCGGTTCCGCCGTTCGACCACGACCACGAAATCCGTACCGCCATGTGCAACGCACTGGAAGAGATGGGTCAGACCGTCGAAGTTCACCACCACGAAGTGGCGACTGCCGGCCAGAACGAAATCGGCGTCAAGTTCAACACCCTGGTGAAGAAGGCTGACGAAGTTCAGACCCTGAAATACGTCGTGCACAACGTTGCCGATGCCTACGGCCGCACCGCGACCTTCATGCCGAAGCCTCTGTACGGCGACAACGGCTCGGGCATGCACGTGCACATGTCGATCTGGAAAGAAGGCAAGAACACCTTCTCCGGCGAAGGCTATGCCGGCCTGTCCGACACCGCCCTGTACTTCATCGGCGGCATCATCAAGCACGGTAAGGCCCTGAACGGCTTCACCAACCCGTCGACCAACTCCTACAAGCGTCTGGTCCCAGGCTTCGAAGCTCCGGTCATGCTGGCCTACTCGGCGCGCAACCGTTCCGCCTCGATCCGCATTCCTTACGTCGGCAGCCCGAAAGCCCGCCGTATCGAAGCCCGCTTCCCGGATCCGGCTGCCAACCCGTACCTGGCCTTCGCTGCCCTGCTGATGGCCGGCCTGGACGGTATCCAGAACAAGATCCACCCAGGCGACGCAGCGGACAAGAACCTGTACGACCTGCCACCAGAAGAAGCCAAGGAAATCCCGCAAGTCTGCGGCAGCCTGAAAGAGGCCCTGGAAGAACTGGACAAAGGCCGTGCGTTCCTGACCAAGGGCGGCGTGTTCTCCGACGACTTCATCGATGCCTACATCGCGCTGAAATCCGAAGAAGAAATCAAGGTCCGCACCTTCGTACACCCACTGGAATACGAGCTGTACTACAGCTGCTAATTCTCCGCTGGGGAGCTGCAAGCTATAAGCTTCAAGCCACAAGAAAAGCAGACCACGCTGTTCCTGCTTTTCTCTTATGACTTGCAGCTTGAAGCTTGCGGCTCAACATGGAAAAGGCCTCCTTCGGGAGGCCTTTTTCGTACAGGCTTCAGCTCCAGGGCTGATAGTCCGGGATTTCCCCCTGCCCCATGCTGGTCCGCTCCCCACTCAGCGAGGCCACGTCATGCTCACACGTCTCTTTCTTCTCGGTTCGCTGGCGCTGATCAGCGCTTGCTCCAGCACTCCCGCCACCCAGCCCGTCGATGCACAGGTGCTGTTGCGCACCAGCACGGCCTGGGACGGCTCGCCCTACCCCGACTACCCCACCGGCAGTCCCGAACTCAGCCTGTTGAAGATCCGTATCGCACCCGATACCTCGCTCGACTGGCATCATCATCCCGCCCCCAATGCCGGCTATCTGCTCGCTGGCGACCTGCGCGTCGAAACCCGCGACGGCCGCGAGAAACACCTGCGGGCCGGCGAGGCCCTGGCGGAGCTGACCGGCATCGTCCATCGCGGCCACAGCGGCAGCCGCGGCGCCGAGCTGATCGTGTTTTATGCAGGGAGCCCGGGCCTTCCTCTTTCCGTGATCGCGGTGGAAGAAGAGCAGGCGTTGCCTGCACGTTGATCCACACCCAGTCACGTCCGTGGCAGGCAAGCAGCATCTTTCACTCTATGCTTCATCTTGGTGCGTAAACTGGCATTCCGGGGAATAATCCAGCCCATTTTGGGTCACAAATTCTTGCAATTCCGGACTTTGTAGGCCTTTTTCGGGCAGATTCAGGGGTTTCCCCGGAGATTCCGCTTCTTTTCGGAGCCTTGGTTTGCTTTTTGCATTTTCCTCGGATCAGCGAATGACCAGCGTTCGCGCCCCTGGCCGTTGCCGGGTCCGACATGTGCCAAAAGAGGTCAAAGACGCCACATGACCATCAGCGATGCACTGCACCGACTACTACTGGACAACCTGACCACCGCCACCATCCTGCTCAACGCCGAATTGCGCCTTGAGTACATGAACCCGGCGGCGGAGATGCTCCTGGCCATCAGCGGCCAGCGCAGCCATGGGCAATTCATCAGCGAACTCTTCACCGAGTCCAGCGAGGCCCTGAACTCCCTGCGCCAGGCGGTGGAGCACGCCCACCCCTTTACCAAGCGCGAGGCCCAGCTCACCTCGCTGACCGGGCAAAGCCTGACCGTCGACTACGCCGTCACGCCGATCCTCAGCAACGGCCGCACCCTGTTGCTGCTCGAAGTGCATCCCCGCGACCGCCTGCTTCGCATCACCAAGGAAGAGGCCCAGCTGTCCAAGCAGGAAACCACCAAGATGCTGGTGCGCGGCATGGCCCACGAGATCAAGAACCCGCTGGGCGGGATTCGCGGTGCCGCCCAGTTGCTGGCCCGCGAGCTGCCCGACGAGGGGCTCAAGGACTACACCAACGTCATCATCGAAGAGGCCGACCGCCTGCGTAACCTGGTCGATCGCATGCTTGGCTCGAACAAGCTGCCGCTGCTGGCCCTGACCAACGTCCACGAAGTGCTCGAGCGGGTCTGCAGCCTGGTCGAGGCGGAAACCCAGGGCGGCATCACGTTGGTGCGCGACTACGACCCGAGCCTGCCGGACGTGCTGATCGACCGCGAACAGATGATCCAGGCCGTACTCAACATCGTGCGCAACGCCATGCAGGCCATCAGCGCGCAGAATGAACTGCGCCTGGGGCGTATCACCCTGCGCAGCCGGGCCATGCGCCAGTTCACCATCGGCCATGTGCGCCATCGCCTGGTGGCCAAGGTCGAGATCATCGACAACGGCCCCGGCATTCCTGCGGAACTGCAGGACACCCTCTTCTATCCCATGGTCAGCGGCCGCCCGGACGGTACCGGGCTGGGCCTGGCCATCACCCAGAACATCATCAGCCAGCACCAGGGCCTGATCGAATGTGACAGCCATCCGGGCCACACCACCTTCTCGATCTTCCTGCCACTGGAACAAGGAGCCGCTTCCTCATGAGCCGTAGTGAAACTGTCTGGATCGTCGATGACGACCGCTCCATCCGCTGGGTCCTGGAAAAAGCCTTGCAACAGGAAGGCATGAACACCCAGAGCTTCGACAGTGCCGATGGCGTCATGAGCCGCCTGGCCCGCCAGCAGCCGGACGTGATCATCTCCGACATCCGCATGCCGGGCGCCAGCGGCCTCGACCTGCTGGCGCAGATCCGCGAACAGCACCCGCGCCTGCCGGTGATCATCATGACCGCCCATTCCGACCTGGACAGCGCGGTGGCCTCCTACCAGGGCGGTGCCTTCGAATACCTGCCCAAGCCGTTCGATGTTGACGAGGCGGTGTCGCTGGTCAAGCGCGCCAACCAGCATGCCCAGGAACAACAGGGCATGGACGTCGCGCCAGCCCTGACCCGCACTCCGGAAATCATCGGCGAAGCGCCGGCGATGCAGGAGGTGTTCCGCGCCATCGGTCGCCTCAGCCACTCCAACATCACAGTGCTGATCAACGGCGAATCCGGGACCGGTAAAGAGCTGGTAGCCCACGCCCTGCACCGCCACAGCCCGCGCGCCGCAGCGCCGTTCATCGCCCTGAACATGGCGGCGATTCCCAAGGACCTGATGGAGTCCGAGCTGTTCGGCCACGAGAAAGGCGCCTTTACCGGCGCGGCCAACCTGCGTCGCGGCCGCTTCGAGCAGGCCGACGGTGGCACCCTGTTCCTCGACGAGATCGGCGACATGCCGGCCGACACCCAGACCCGCCTGCTGCGGGTCCTGGCCGATGGTGAGTTCTACCGTGTCGGTGGCCACACCCCGGTCAAGGTCGACGTGCGCATCATCGCGGCCACGCACCAGAACCTGGAAACCCTGGTCCAGGCCGGCAAGTTCCGTGAGGACCTGTTCCACCGCCTCAACGTGATCCGCATCCATATCCCGCGCCTGGCCGACCGTCGCGAAGACATCCCGACCCTCGCCCGCCATTTCCTCGGCCGCGCCGCCCAGGAGCTGGCCGTCGAGCCCAAGCTGCTCAAGGCGGAAACCGAGGAATTCATCCGCAACCTGCCGTGGCCGGGCAACGTGCGCCAGTTGGAGAACACCTGCCGCTGGATCACCGTGATGGCTTCCGGTCGCGAAGTGCATGTCGGCGACCTGCCGCCCGAGCTGCTGAGCCTGCCACAGGACGCAGCACCGGTGACCAACTGGGAGCAGGCGCTGCGTCAGTGGGCCGACCAGGCGTTGTCCCGTGGCCAGTCGAGCCTGCTCGACAGCGCCGTGCCGAGCTTCGAGCGGATCATGATCGAGACGGCCCTCAAGCACACTGCCGGGCGCCGCCGCGATGCCGCCGTGCTGCTGGGCTGGGGTCGCAACACCCTGACCCGGAAGATCAAGGAGCTGGGCATGAAGGTGGACGGTGCGGACGACGGAGACGACGAAGAGTCCTGATCCACCTCTTGAAAAGAACGCGGGGCCGGCGCCTGTCACAGGATTCTGTGAACAGGCCCGGCCCCGCGGTCGTTTCAGCCGGAGCACGGCGTGAATGCCCCATTGATGAACCCGAATCGCACCCGGCGCACCGCCTGAAGGCAAAAATCCTTATCCAGCCTGCGGGAAATACCCTAAAACACGCTGAAACCCTTGATCTACAGCGGCCCCACAAAGTTGGCACGGGGTCTGCATTAATACAGACATCTCCAGTTTTGGGGGCCTTGGTACAGGCAGGCCGGGGATTCCCCTCTTTTATTCGTGCAGTCTCACCTGCACACGCCAGCGGTCCTCCACTGACTCACCCGCCCAGCGGGCCTGCAGTGGACGGGCCGCCACCAGGCTCAGCAACAGACCCTGATCGGTCTTGCGCAGCCGCCAGCTCACCGGCTTGTCGCCGAAGCTCAGCTGACCCTTCCTCGCTTTACCTTCCGCATCGAACAGCAGCGCCACGGTACCGTCGACGGTCTCGCCGTGCAGCTTGGGCTCCTCGTTGAACCACAGGTCCAGTCCGCCAGCCACCACTTCAACCTGTTCCAGCACCCGGGGTTCGGGCGCGGTCAGGCGGCCGATCATCAGGCCAACCAGCATGCCGAACAGGGCCAGGGAAAACAGGACGCGCGGCCAGGATTTCGAACGCGGGTCCGGCTCGTCGGGGGTAGAATGCTCGTCATCTTTATGCTCGGAGCCGTGCATGTTTCACGTGATCCTTTTTCAACCGGAAATTCCGCCTAATACCGGCAACATTATCAGGCTCTGTGCCAACAGCGGCTGCGACCTGCACCTGATCGAGCCGATCGGCTTCGAA
Source organism: Pseudomonas sp. P2S-1 (assembly GCF_057197725.1). NCBI lineage: Bacteria > Pseudomonadati > Pseudomonadota > Gammaproteobacteria > Pseudomonadales > Pseudomonadaceae > Pseudomonas > Pseudomonas sp. P2S-1. The sequence continues at coordinate 4,934,359 of NZ_CM170068.1, read as the reverse complement.
CTGGACGACAAGCGCCTGCGCCGGGCGGGCCTGGACTACCACGAGTACGCCTCGCTCAAGCAGCATGCCGACCTGGCCTCGTGCCTGGAAAGCCTGGGGCAGCCCCGGGTGTTCGCCTTCACCACCAAGGGCTCGCAGCCGTTCCATGAGGTGGCGTTCGAGCCGGGGGATGCGTTTCTGTTCGGGCCGGAGAGCCGTGGCTTGCCGGCAGAGGTGCTGGATGCGCTGGAGAGCGGGCAGCGCCTGCGCCTGCCGATGCGGGAGGGGTGCCGGAGCCTGAACCTGTCCAATACCGTTGCCGTGGCCGTCTACGAGGCCTGGCGCCAGCAAGGTTTCGCCTGATGGATCATCGCTGGCAAGCCAGCTCCCACAGGTACTGCACAAGTCTCAAAGCCTGTGCTGAACCTGTGGGAGCTGGCTTGCCAGCGATGAGGCCCTCAACCCCACCACAAATCCCACCTGCATAAAAAAACGCCCCGAAGGGCGTTTTCTCAAACCACCACCGCTTACTGCAGCGAAGGCGCTTCGCCTGCTTCCTGCATGCGCTGCATCTCTTGCGCGTACAGGGCGTCGAAGTTGACCGGGGACAGCATCAGCGCCGGGAACGAACCACGGGTCACCAGGCTGTCCAGGGCTTCGCGAGCGTACGGGAACAGGATGTTCGGGCAGAAGGCACCCAGGGTGTGGCTCATGGAAGCCGCGTCCAGGTTCTTGATCAGGAAGATACCGGCCTGCTGGACTTCAGCGATAAAGGCCACTTCGTCAGCGTTCTTCACGGTGACCGACAGGGTCAGCACGACTTCGTGGAAATCACCTTCCAGACCTTTCTGCTTGGTGTTCAGGTCCAGGGAAACGCTCGGCTCCCACTGCTGGCGGAAGATCGCCGGGCTTTTCGGCGCCTCGAACGACAGGTCACGCACGTAGATGCGCTGCAGGGAGAATTGCGGTGCGCTGTCTTCGGCAGCGCCGTTGTTTTGCTCGGTCATGACAGATCCTTCTTTGCAGGGTCTTTAGAGGGTTTGGGGATTCACGCCTGGAGCAAGGCGTCGAGCTTGCCGGCGCGCTCCAGCGCATACAGGTCGTCGCAGCCACCGACGTGGGTGTCGCCGATCCAGATCTGCGGCACCGAGGTGCGCCCGGCCTTCTGGGCCATCGCTGCGCGCACCTGGGGCTTGCCGTCGACCTTGATTTCTTCGAAGGCCACGTCCTTGCTTGCCAGCAGTTGCTTGGCACGCATGCAGTACGGGCAGTAATCGCTGGAATAGACGGTGACCGGCTTCATGTCACTTCACCAGCGGCAGGTTGTCGGCTTTCCAGTTGGACACGCCACCGGACAGCTTGGCGGCGGTGAAGCCGGCCTTGAGCAGGTCGCGGCAGATGGTGCCGGAGTGCTGACCCATGTTGTCGACGATGATCAGGGTCTTGGTCGCCTTGTGCTTTTCCAGCTCGCCGGTACGGGCCGCGAACTTGTCCTGCGGAATGTTGATCGCGCCGGCGATGTGGCCAGCGGCGTATTCCTTGCTCGAACGGATGTCGATCACCACGGCCTTGTCGCCGTTGACCAGCGCGGTCAACTCGCCGTTGCTCAGGCTGCGGCCGCCTTTGCGGGCTTCGTAGACGATCAGCAGAACCAGCAGAACCAGGAAAAGTGCAACCAGCAGGTAGTGATTTGTCGCGAATTCAATCAGATGAGCAACCATCGGAGGGTGTTCCAGGTCATTAAAAATGGCGGCCAGTATACACAGCAGCAATGGGCCGCCAAAGCCTGCCGCACAGGGTAAACGACAGTAATTCTCATCATGGTGCTACTGTCTGTCGGGACGGCCATTGCGCGAGGGACGCGGAATTCGTCAAGACTGGCCAATTTGCCCTAAAATGCGGACCTTTCTCATCTACAACCGTGAGTAGATTTTGATGACGAGCACGCCCAAGCCTTTGGTCCTGATCATCCTGGATGGTTTCGGTCACAGCGAAAGCCCCGAGTACAACGCCATCTTCGCCGCCAACACGCCGGTCTACGATCGCCTGCGCGCTACCCAGCCGCACGGCCTGATCTCCGGCTCCGGCATGGACGTCGGCCTGCCCGACGGGCAGATGGGCAACTCGGAAGTCGGCCACATGAACCTCGGCGCTGGCCGGGTCGTGTACCAGGACTTCACCCGGGTGACCAAGGCCATTCGCGACGGCGAGTTCTTCCAGAACCCGGTACTCACCGGTGCCGTGGACAAGGCCGTGAGCGCCGGCAAGGCCGTGCACATCCTCGGCCTGCTCTCCGACGGCGGCGTGCACAGCCACCAGGACCACCTGGTCGCCATGGCCGAGCTGGCCGCGCAACGGGGCGCCGAGCGCATCTACCTGCACGCCTTCCTCGACGGCCGCGACACCCCGCCACGCAGCGCGCAATCGTCCATCGAACTGCTCGACGCCACCTTCGCCAAGCTGGGCAAGGGCCGCATCGCCAGCATCATCGGCCGCTACTACGCCATGGACCGCGACAACCGCTGGGACCGCGTCAGCGCCGCCTACAACCTGATCGTCGACAGCGTCGCCGACTACAGCGCCGACACCGCCGTGGCCGGCCTCGAAGCCGCCTACGCCCGTGACGAGAGCGACGAATTCGTCAAGGCCACCCGTATCGGCGAAGCCGTGAAGGTCGAAGACGGCGACGCCGTGATCTTCATGAACTTCCGCGCCGACCGCGCCCGCGAGATCTCCCGCGTGTTCGTCGAGCCGGACTTCAACGAATTCCCCCGTGCGCGCCTGCCGAAACTGGCGGCCTACATCGGCCTGACCCAGTACTCGGCGAAGATCCCGGCCCCGGCGGCCTTCGCCCCGGCCAGCCTGCACAACGTGCTTGGCGAATACCTGGCGAACAACGGCAAGACCCAGCTGCGCATCGCCGAAACCGAGAAATACGCCCACGTCACCTTCTTCTTCTCCGGAGGCCGTGAAGAGCCGTTCCCGGGCGAAGAACGCATCCTGATCCCGTCGCCGAAGGTCGCCACCTACGACCTGCAGCCGGAAATGAGCGCCCCGGAAGTCACCGACCGCATCGTCGAGGCCATCGAGCAGCAGCGCTACGACGTGATCGTGGTCAACTACGCCAACGGCGACATGGTCGGCCATACCGGCGTGTTCTCGGCTGCGGTCAAGGCCGTGGAAGCCCTGGATGGCTGCGTCGGGCGCATCACCGCGGCGCTGGACAAGGTCGGCGGCGAAGCCCTGATCACCGCCGACCACGGCAACGTCGAGCAGATGGAAGACGAATCCACCGGCCAGGCGCACACCGCGCACACCACCGAGCCGGTGCCGTTCATCTATTACGGCAAGCGTGACCTGAAGGTCCGCGAAGGCGGCGTGCTGGCGGACGTGGCGCCGACCATGCTGACCCTGATGGGCATGGAAATTCCGGCGGAAATGACCGGTACCTCGATCCTGATCAAGCCTTAAGCTGTAAGCCTCAAGCTGCAAGAAGGGTACGCGCTGCCTTTTCTTGCAGCTTACTGCTTGAAGCTTGCAGCTATACGTCCCTAAGGCGTTTTTTTTGGCGCCAGCGGCGGGCATACTAGGCCAGTCTCCATCCCCTGGTTATCGCCATTCCATGCTCCGCGCCCTGATCCTCCTAGCCCTGACCTGCCTGCTCGGCCCGGCCTTCGCCGACGAGCGCGCGCAAACCCAGCAGCAACTGGACGCCACGCGCCAGGACATCGCCGAGTTGAAAAAGAAGCTCGGTGCGCTGCAGGAAGAGAAATCCGGCGTGCAGAAAGACCTGCGCGGCACCGAAACCGACATCGGCAAGCTCGAGAAGCAGGTAGAGGAGCTACAGAAAGAACTAAAAAAGAGCGAGGGCGAACTGGAGCGCCTCGACACTGAAAAGAAGACACTCCAGTCCGCCCGCACCGAACAGCAACGCCTGATCGCTATCCAGGCGCGCTCCGCCTACCAGAACAACGGCCGCGAGGAATACCTCAAGCTGCTGCTCAACCAGCAGAACCCGGAAAAATTCGCCCGGACCCTGACCTATTACGACTACCTGAGCAAGGCCCGCCTGGCCCAGTTGCGCAGCTTCAACGAGACCCTGCGCCAGTTGGCCAACGTCGAGAAGGACATTGCCCAGCAGCAGGCCCAGCTACTGGTCCAGCAAGGCACCCTCGACGCCCAGCGCCAGGAACTGGAAAAGACCCGCGCCGAGCGCCAGGAAATCCTCGCCAAACTCAATGGCACCCTGAAGACCAACGACCAGAAGCTCGCTGCCCGCGAACAGGAGCAGGCCGAGCTGGGCAAGGTGCTCAAGACCATCGAGGAAACCCTCGCCCGCCAGGCCCGCGAGGCCGAGGAAGCGCGCCAGCGCGCACTGGCCGAGCAGGAAGCCGAGAAGAAACGCCAGCGTGAAGCCGCCCTCGCCGCCCGCGAATCGTCACGCCCGGCACGGGACGAAGAGGCCCCGAAGAAGCCCGTACGCAGCCCTGGCCCGCTGGTTTCCAGCGACGGCGCAGTCTACGGCGGCGCATTTTCTGCGGCCCGGGGCAAACTTCCGTGGCCGGTCAATGGTCGATTGTTGGCACGCTTCGGTGAAAGCCGCGGCGACGATGCCCGGGCCAAGTGGGACGGGGTGATGATCAGCGCTTCAGCCGGCAGCCAGGTTCACGCGGTACACGGCGGACGCGTAGTGTTCGCCGATTGGTTGCGCGGGGCTGGACTTCTGGTCATTCTCGACCATGGTAACGGTTACCTCAGCCTCTACGGTCACAACCAGACCCTGCTCAAGGGCGCGGGCGACATCGTCAAGGCCGGCGAGGCGATCTCCACCGTTGGCAACAGCGGTGGCCAGAGCACCCCGGCGTTGTACTTCGCCATCCGCCAGCAGGGTCAGCCAAGCGACCCGACGCAGTGGTGCCGTGGTCAAGGATAGGCTTTACCCTTTTTAAAAAGCGCCAGCCGCCCGGCGACCGGCGCCAGGCTCCTCTCGGGGCTCACACAGGATCAGGAGTTCGTTCGACATGCTGCATTCGCCTCGCCTTACCTCGCTGGCCCTGGCCGTCGCCCTGGTCGGCGGCGCGTCCCTGGCGTTCGCCGCCGAGCCGGCCAAGCCCGCGACGGCCCTCGCGCCGACCACGGTCAACGGCCAGGCCCCGCTGCCGCTGGACGAGCTGCGCACCTTCGCCGAAGTCCTGGACCGGGTGAAAGCCGCCTACGTCGAACCCGTGGATGACAAAACCCTGCTGGAAAACGCCATCAAGGGCATGCTCAGCAACCTCGACCCGCACTCCGCCTACCTCGGCCCGGAAGACTTCCAGGAGCTGCAGGAAAGCACCAGCGGCGAATTCGGCGGCCTGGGCATCGAAGTCGGCCAGGAAGACGGCTTCGTCAAGGTGGTGTCGCCGATCGACGACACCCCGGCCTCTCGCGCCGGCATCGAGGCGGGCGACCTGATCGTCAAGATCAACGGCCAGCCGACCCGCGGCCAGACCATGACCGAAGCCGTGGACAAGATGCGCGGCAAGATCGGCGAGAAGATCACCCTGACCCTGGTCCGCGACGGCGGCACGCCGTTCGATGTGACCCTGGCCCGTGCGGTGATCCAGGTGAAGAGCGTGAAGAGCCAGTTGCTGGAATCCGGCTACGGCTACATCCGCATCACCCAGTTCCAGGTCAAGACCGGCGAAGAAGTCGGCAAGGCCCTGGCCAAGCTGCGCAAGGACAACAACGGCAAGCTGCGCGGGGTCGTCCTCGACCTGCGCAACAACCCCGGCGGCGTGTTGCAGTCGGCGGTGGAAGTGGCCGACCACTTCCTGACCAAGGGCCTGATCGTCTACACCAAGGGCCGCATCGCCAACTCCGAACTGCGTTTCTCCGCCGACCCGGCCGATGCCAGCGAAGGCGTGCCACTGGTGGTGCTGATCAACGGCGGCAGTGCTTCGGCCTCGGAGATCGTCGCCGGCGCCCTGCAGGACCAGAAACGCGGTGTGCTGATGGGCACCGACAGCTTCGGCAAGGGCTCGGTGCAGACCGTGCTGCCGCTGAACAACGACCGCGCCCTGAAGATCACCACCGCGCTGTACTACACCCCCAACGGCCGCTCGATCCAGGCCCAGGGCATCGTTCCGGACATCGAGGTGCGCCAGGCCAAGGTCACCAGCGAGCAGGACACCGAGAACTTCAAGGAAGCCGACCTGCAGGGCCACCTCGGCAACGGCAACGGCGGCGCCGACCGGCCGTCCAGCAGCAAGACGTCGGGCGCGGCCTCGAGCAAGAAGGAGCGTCCGCAGGACGGTGACTTCCAGCTCAGCCAGGCCCTCAGCCTGCTCAAGGGCCTGAGCATCACCCGCGACAAGTGATGCGTGCGTTCTGCCTTGCCCTGCTCTGCCTGCTGACCGGCCTCGCCCACGCGGCGCCGGTCCAGCCGCCGCGGGCCTATCTCAGCCTGATCATCGACGACCTGGGCCAGAACCCGGCCCGGGACTCGCGCACCCTCGCCCTGCCCGGCCCGGTGACCATGGCGATCATGCCCGACACCCCCCACGCCACCGACTTCGCCCGCCAGGCGCACAAGGCCGGGCGCACGGTGATCCTGCACATGCCCATGGACCCGGCCACCGGCCCCTATGCCTGGCACCCGGGTACGCCGCTGCCGGAACTGGAGCAGCGCCTGAATGCGGCGCTGGCGAAGGTGCCCTATGCGACCGGGGTCAACAACCACATGGGCAGCCGCATGACCGCCCAGCCGGAGGCCATGGCCTGGTTGATGGGCGAGTTGCAGCGGCGTGATCTGTTCTTCGTCGACAGCCGTACCAGTGCCGCCACCGTGGCGGCAGCCAAGGCCCAGGCGCTGGGTCTGGCGAGCCTGTCGCGGGATGTGTTTCTCGATGACGTGCGTACTTCGGAAGCTATCGCCGGACAGTTGCGCATCGCCGTGGAACTGGCGCGCAAGCAAGGGACCGCGGTGGTGATCGGTCACCCTTATCCACAGACCCTGGAAGTGCTGGAGCGCGAGCTGCCAAGGCTCAAGGCCCAAGGTGTCGAGCTGATCGGCCTGCGGCAGATGATCGGCGAACGCAGCAACCGCGCCATGCCCGCCCATGGCAAGGGCGGGATCTACAGGTAACGGGCGTAGGTGGCGTCGACGAAGCCATCCTGGCGCATCTGCTCCAGGGCGTCCTGCAGGCGCTTCACCACGTCATCCGGCACACTCGGGTTCAGCGCCAGGTACAGCTCGGTACCGTTGAAACGCAGCACGGTCTTGAACGCGGTCATGCCGATCTGCCGGGCCAGGTAGCGGCCGGCGGGGTCGCCGGTGGCCCAGAGGTCGATCTCGCCGTTTGAAAGCTTCTTCGCGTTGTCCTGGTCGCGCAGCACCAGCACCGGCTTCAACCCCTGCTTTTGCAGGTTCTCGGCGATGGCGTCGCCCTTGTAGGCACCGATGCGCAAGCCTTTGGCCTGTTGCAGGTTGTCCAGCTGGATGCGGCTGCCCGCCGGCGCCAGCAGCACCCAGTCATCCGGGCCCAGCGGGCCGACCCACTTGAACAGCTTCTCCCGGTCCGGCAGGCGGGCGAGAACGAAGACGCCATGGTTCGCCGTGTCCCTGGCCTGCTGGTAGACCCGGGTCCAGGGGAAGCGCAGGGTCATGCTGTAGGGGACTTCGGCGCGGTGGAACATCTCCCGTACCAGGTCGGCGGCGATGCCATCGATGTCCGCCTCGTGGGCGAAACTCTTGCCGTCGCGGGACATGTTGTAGGGCGGGAAGTTTTCGGTCACCAGGACCACGGGCTCGCTGGCTTGCGCGGCGGTGGTCAGGGTGAGGAGGAAGAGGAGTCTGGTCAGCATCGGGAGGGATCTGATTTTTTGGGGTGATGCTGATGGCCTCATCGCTGGCAAGCCAGCTCCCACAGGTCCGTGTGGGAGCTGGCTTGCCAGCGATAGGGCCCTGAAGGTCAGCGCACGACGATGCCGCGCTGCGCCATGTAGGCCTTGGCCTCCGGCACGGTGTACTCGCCGAAGTGGAAGATGCTCGCCGCCAGCACGGCACTGGCATGCCCTTCCAGGATCCCGTCGGCCAGGTGCTGCAGGTTGCCCACGCCACCCGAGGCAATCACCGGGATCCCCAGCGCATCGCTGATCGCCCGGGTCACGCCCAGGTCGAAGCCGCTCTTCATCCCGTCCTGGTCCATGCTGGTCAGGAGGATCTCGCCAGCGCCCAGGCCTTCCATCTTCTTCGCCCATTCCACCGCATCCAGCCCGGTAGGCTTGCGCCCGCCATGGGTGAAGATCTCCCAGCGCGGGGTTTCGCCCGGGCCGGAGACTTTCTTGGCGTCGATGGCGACCACGATGCACTGCGAACCGAAATGCGCCGCCGCTTCACCCACGAACTCCGGGTTGAACACCGCCGCGGTGTTGATCGACACCTTGTCGGCACCCGCGTTGAGCAGGTTGCGGATGTCCTGCACGGTGCGCACGCCACCGCCCACGGTCAGCGGGATGAATACCTGGCTGGCCATGCGCTCGACGGTATGCAGCGTGGTGTCACGGCCATCGACGCTGGCAGTGATGTCGAGGAAGGTGATCTCGTCGGCCCCCTGCTCGTCGTAGCGACGGGCGATTTCCACCGGGTCGCCGGCATCGCGGATGTTCTCGAACTTGACGCCCTTGACGACCCGGCCGTTGTCCACGTCCAGGCAAGGGATGATGCGTTTGGCCAGGGCCATATCAGAATCCTCAGCTGCAAGCTTCAAGCTTCAAGTCATAAGTAAAGGCAGATCGCGGTCTCGCTCTTACTTGCAGCTTACGGCTTGAAGCTTGGGGCTTCTCAGTAGCTGTCGCAGAAGGCCTGGGCCTCAGCGACGTCGAGGGTGCCTTCGTAGATGGCACGACCGGTGATGGCGCCGATGATGCCCGGGGCCTTGGCGTCCAGCAGGGCCTTGATGTCGCCCAGGTTGTGGATGCCGCCGGAAGCGATCACCGGGATCTTCGTGGCTTCGGCCAGGGCCTTGGTGAAAGGCACGTTGCAGCCCTGCATCATGCCGTCCTTGGCGATGTCGGTGTAGACAATCGCCGAGACGCCATCAGCCTCGAAACGCTTGGCCAGGTCGATGACCTGCACCGAGCTGACTTCGGCCCAGCCGTCGGTGGCGACGAAGCCGTCTTTCGCGTCCAGGCCGACGATGACCTTGCCCGGGAAGGCCTTGCACGCTTCGGCCACGAACTCAGGCTGCTTGACCGCCTTGGTGCCGATGATCACGTAGCTGACGCCCGCCTTGACGTAGTGCTCGATGGTTTCCAGCGAGCGGATGCCGCCGCCGATCTGGATCGGCAGGTTCGGGTAGCGCTTGGCGATGGCGGTGACCACTTCGCCGTTGACCGGCTGGCCTTCGAAGGCGCCGTTCAGGTCGACCAGATGCAGACGGCGGCAGCCACCTTCAACCCATTTGGCGGCCATGCTCACCGGGTCGTCGGAGAATACGGTGGAATCTTCCATGCGGCCCTGGCGCAGACGTACGCAGGCACCGTCCTTGAGATCGATAGCGGGGATAATCAGCATCTGGAAAACCTGTCTAATCGGTAAACGGTGAGCCCGGGAAGTCAGTTCTTCTCGAGCGCCCACAGGTCGACTTCAATGCTCTCGAAGCGCTCCTTGAGCTGCGTCTGAACATCGAAGATCGCCCGGTTGTAGTAGTGCGGCGCAATTTCCTTGGCGAACAGCTCGAGCACCTCGGCCACTTCGAACGAGCCCAGTTGCAGCTCGAACCGGTCTTCGAGGAAGCGCTTGAGGGTGTCCAGTGCCTCGCGCTCCTGTTCGGGCGCGAGGGTGATGGCCGGGGTCTTGCTGCGTGAGCGGTTCATTACCAGCGGCCATCCCAGGCGGCGAAGTTCTGCAGGAGCTGCAGGCCGTGGGTGTGGCTCTTCTCCGGGTGGAACTGGGTGGCGAAGCGCGAGCCTTCGGCCAGCACCGCAGCGAAATCGACGCCGTAGTGGCCGCGACCGATCACCTGGGACGGCTTGCCGGACTCGATGTAGTAGCTGTGCACGAAATAGAAGCGCGCCAGGTCCGGAATGTCGTGCCAAAGCGGGTGGTCGATCACCTGGCTGACCTGGTTCCAGCCCATGTGCGGCACCTTCAGGTGCTCGCCGTCTTCATGCAGGTCCTTGCCGAAGAAGCGCACCTTGCCAGGGAACATGCCGATGCAATCGACACCGTCGTTCTCCTCGCTGTGCTCCAGCAGGGCCTGCATGCCGACGCAGATGCCGAGGAACGGACGGTCCTGGCTGACTTCCTTGACCAGGCTGTCGAAGCCCAGGCGGCGGATCTCGCCCATGCAGTCGCGGATCGCGCCCACACCGGGGAAGACCACGCGGTCGGCTTCACGGATGACTGCGGCGTCGCTGGTGATCAGCACCTTGCCGGCGCCGACGTGCTCCAGGGCCTTGGCCACCGAGTGCAGGTTGCCCATGCCATAGTCGATAACGGCTACGGTCTGCATTACAGGGTTCCCTTGGTCGAAGGCATCTGCCCGGCCATGCGCTCGTCCAGCTCGACGGCCATGCGCAGCGCGCGGCCGAAGGCCTTGAACACGGTTTCGATCTGGTGGTGGGTATTGTGACCGCGCAGGTTGTCGATGTGCAGGCTGACATTGGCGTGGTTGACGAAGCCCTGGAAGAATTCCTGGAACAGGTCGACGTCGAAGCCGCCCACGGTCGCGCGGGTGTACGGCACGTGCATCTGCAGGCCCGGGCGGCCGGAGAAATCGATCACCACCCGCGACAGCGCTTCGTCCAGCGGGACATAGGCGTGGCCGTAGCGGCGGATGCCCTTCTTGTCGCCTATGGCCTGGTTGAAGGCCTGGCCCAGGGTGATACCGACGTCTTCGACGGTATGGTGGTCGTCGATATGCAGGTCGCCCTTGCACTCGATGTCCAGATCGATCAATCCGTGACGGGAAATCTGATCCAGCATGTGCTCCAGGAAAGGCACGCCGATATCGAATCGGGCCTTACCAGTGCCATCCAGGTTGATCGAGGCTTTGATCTGGGTTTCCAGAGTATTGCGCTCGACGGACGCCTTACGTTCGACCATCACCAGCTCCGCAAAATCATTGGGCGAAAAAGGCGGTCATTATAGGCGCAGAACGTCGCATCTTGAAACGAAGATGACGTGTGGTGTGTGGGGTTTTGCGCCCGATTTTCGGGCTGATGGGCAATTCGAGGGCCTCATCGCTGGCAAGCCAGCTCCCACAGGGTCCGCGGTGCATGCGATCCCTGTGGGAGCTGGCTTGCCAGCGATTGGGCCGCAAGAGCGACCCAAAACCCCGGATCAGTGGAACAGAACAGCCGTCTTCTGCAGCGTCGCCCACACACCCCAGGCCAGCGGAATGCCCACGGCCAGCCAGGCCGCGATCACCAGCGGCAGGGTGCCGTCGGCGGCTTTCCACTCCAGCACGGTACTGCCATCAGCGCCCTTGTCATGCCCGATCGCCTGCTCGGCGGCCAGTTGCTCTTCGGTCATGAAGTACTTGTCGGCCACCGGACGCACCATCGCGTTGCAGATAAAGCCCAGCACCAGCAGGCCGGCGAGGATGTACAGGGTGATGTCGTAGGCCGCAGCCCGCTCCACACCAATGCTCAACTGGTACTCGCGCAGGTAGTTGACCAGCACCGGACCGAGCACGCCCGCCGCCGCCCAGGCGGTCAGCAGGCGACCGTGGATCGCACCGACCATCTGCGTCCCGAACAGGTCCGCCAGGTACGCCGGCACGGTAGCGAAGCCGCCACCGTACATCGACAGGATGATGCAGAACGCCGCCACGAACAGCGCGACGTTGCCCAGGTGGCCCATGTTCGGCACCAGCGCGTACAGGGCGAAGCCCAGCGCGAAGAAGGCGAAGTAGGTGTTCTTGCGCCCGATGTAGTCGGAGAACGACGCCCAGAAGAAGCGGCCGCCGATGTTGAACAGGCTGAGCAGGCCGGTGAAGCCGGCGGCGATCGCGGCGATCTGCGCCAGTTGCGCGGTGTCCAGTTCGCTGAAGGTCAGGTTGTTGCCCAGCAGCTTGCCGGCAAAGACTTCCTGCAGCAGCGGCGAAGCCATGCCGAGGATGCCGATACCGGCGGAAACGTTAAGGCACAGCACCAGCCAGATCAGGGCGAACTGCGGGGTCTTCCAGGCCACGCTGACGTGCACGTGGCGGTGGGTGATCATCGAGTTGCTGGCCTTCTTCGCCGGGGCGGTCCAGCCTTCAGGCTTCCAGCCGGTCGGCGGAACGCGGTACGACAGGGCACCGCCGATCATGAAGATGAAGTAGATCACCGCCATCACCACGAAGCTCTGCCACACGCCGACGCCTTCAGGGCTGGCGAAGTGGTTCATCAGCGCTGCGGCCAATGGTGCACCGACCATCGCACCACCACCGAAGCCCATGATCGCCATGCCGGTGGCCATGCCGCGCTTGTCCGGGAACCACTTGATCAGGGTCGACACCGGTGAGATATAGCCCAGGCCCAGGCCGATACCGCCGATCACCCCAGAGCCCAGCCACATCAGCCAGATCTGGTGGGTATACACGCCCAGCGCGGAAATCAGCAGACCACCGCACCAGCAAAGTGCCGAAACAACACCGGCCTTGCGCGGCCCTGCGTGTTCCAGCCAGCCACCCCAGATCGCCGCCGAGCAGCCGAGGAAGATGAAGAACAGGGTGTAGATCCAGCCGAGCATGGAGATCGGCCAGTCACAGGTGGAAGAGAACATCTGGGCGAAGAAGCCCATGTCCGGGGCGCAGGCCACCGGCGCGGTGATGCCGATCGCCTTCGACAGCGGCAGCCAGAACACCGAGAAGCCGTAGGCCATGCCGATGCACAGGTGGATGGCGAGTGCGGCAGGCGGAACCAGCCAGCGGTTGAAACCGGGTCGAGCGACGATGCGCTCCTTGGACAGGAAACCAGGCGCGCTGGCCGTGGCTCCCGCAGTGATGGTGCTCATTATTGTTGCCCTCGTAGATAGGTAGTGTTCCCACATCGGGGCCGATACCCAGCGACTTTGGCGCACGCAGGCAACGAGTCGTTTTTTGAGGCAGCCGACCCTGTCGCGACAATTTGTCGCAAAAAGATTCAGGAACTGCGCAAGAGTAGCATTTAGCTAGCTAACAAAAACCAAACTGACATCACTGTTTTTCTTGTAACTGAGACTTTCTTCCGCGGAACTGCCGGGGCACGAGGGGTCAAAACCGCCGCGCGCAGCAATCGCGGCGGCCAAGGTCGCAAGGCTATACTCTGCGGCTGACTTTTCAGATACCGACTACAAGGACTCGCCCATGAAAGCGTTCGGCAAAATCCTGGGGCTGGTGGTTCTCGGGCTGTTGCTGATCGTGGTGGCCGGCGGCTTCGCCCTGACCCACCTTTTCGATCCCAACGACTACAAAGACGAGATCCGCCAACTGGCTCGCGACAAGGCTCACATCGAGCTGACCCTGAACGGCGACATCGGCTGGAGCCTGTTCCCCTGGCTCGGCCTGGAGCTGCACGAGGCGAGCATTGCCACGCTGAACAAACCGGCCGAACCGATCGCCGACCTGCAGATGCTCGGCCTGTCGGTGCGCGTACTGCCGCTGCTGCGCCGCGAAGTGCAGATGAGCGATGTGCGGGTCGAAGGCCTGAACCTGAACCTGGTCCGCGACGAAAACGGCCACGGCAACTGGGAAGACATCGGCAAGCCGCTGCCGGCCAAGGCGCCGGAAGGCAGCGCCGAGACCGCGCCGGCCACGCCTGCGCCAGCCGAAGGCGACAGCAAGCCGGCCGCCAGCGAGCGTCCGCTGAAGCTGGACATCGACAGCCTCACCGTCAACAACGCCCGGGTGCAGTACAACGACGTGCGCAGCGGCAAGAGCTTCAGTGCCGAAAGCATCCAGCTGAGCACCGAGGCCGTGCATGACGGCGTGAACATCCCGCTCAAGCTCACCGCTTTCCTCAGTTCCGGCCAGCCGGTACTGCGGGCGCGCATCGAGCTGGCCGGCGAAGCCCGCTTCGACCGCGCCCTGCGCCGCTACCAACTGGAAGACATGAAGCTGCATGGCGAACTCTCCGGCGAGCCGCTGGCGCAGAAGAGCATGACCTTCTCCGCCCAGGGCCAGTTGCTGGCCGACCTGGCCGCCAACGTTGCCGAATGGAACGGCCTGAAGCTCTCCGCCAACCAGCTGCGCGCCCTCGGCGAGCTGCATGTGCGCGACCTGAACAGCGAGCCGAAGGTCAGCGGGGGCATTTCCATTGCCCAGTTCGACCTGCGCAAGTTCCTCGACAGCGTCGGCGTGGTCCTGCCACCGATGAAGGACCTGACCACCCTGACCAACGTCGAGCTGGTCGGCCGCCTCGAAGGCACGAAAACCAGCCTGGCCCTAGAAGACCTGGCGCTGAAGCTGGACGACAGCACCTTCACCGGTCGTGTGGCCGTGGAAGACTTCGCCAAACAGGCCCTGCGCCTCCAGTTGAAGAACGACAAGTTCGACGCCGACCGCTACCTGCTGGCCAAGAGCGACGACGCGAAGAACGCCAATGCCGCGCGCAAGGCCGAAGTGCAAAGCACCGAAGCCACCGCCGTCGCCGGCCCGGGCACCTCGCCGCTGCCGGACGCACCGACCCAGGTCGCCTGGAGCACCGACAAGCTGCTGCCGGTGGACCGCCTGCGCGCCCTCGACCTGCAGGCCGACCTGAGCTTCGGCGTGCTGACCCTGGACAAGCTGCCGATCCAGAACGCCGAGCTGAAGGCCAACGGCCAGGGCGGCCTGATCACCCTGGAAGCCCTGCGTGGCGGCCTGTACAACGGCACCTTCGACACCCGCGGCACCCTCGACGTGCGCCCTGCCGTTCCGCAGATCGGCGTCAACGCGAAGATCGTCCGGGTACCGGTGGAACACTTCATCAAGCACGACGGCGACACCCCGCCGGTGAAGGGCCTGCTCACCCTCGACAGCGACCTGACCGCCACCGGCAACAGCCAGAAGGCCCTGGTCGATACGCTCAACGGCAAGGCCAGCTTCGTCATCAACAACGGCGTGCTGGTCAACGCCAACCTCGAACAGCAACTGTGCCAGGGCATCGCCACCCTCAACCGCAAGACCCTGAGCGGCGAGCCACGGGGCAAGGACACGCCGTTCCAGGAGCTCAAAGGCAGTCTGGTGCTGAGCAACGGCGTGGCCAGCAACCCGGACCTGAAAGTCCGCATCCCTGGCCTGACCGTCAACGGCAACGGCGATATCGACCTGCGCGTGCTGGGCATGGACTATCGCGTCGGGGTCATCGTCGAAGGCGACACCCGCGAAATGCCGGACCCGGCCTGCCAGGTCGGCGAGCGCTTCGTCGGGCTGGAATTCCCGCTGCGCTGCCGTGGCCCGCTGGAGCTGGGTGCACGGGCCTGCCGCATCGACAAGGACGGGGTCGGCAAGCTGGCCGGCCAGGCGCTGGGCAACCGGATCAACGAAAAACTCGAAGAGAAGCTGGGTGACAAGGTCAGTCCCGAGCTCAAAGACGCATTGAAGGGCCTGTTCAAACGATGACCCCCGAGCAGTTTTCCACCGCGGTGCTCGACTGGTTCGACCGCCACGGCCGCCACGACCTGCCCTGGCAACAGGGCATCACCCCGTACCGGGTGTGGGTCTCCGAGATCATGCTGCAGCAGACCCAGGTCAGCACCGTGCTCAATTACTTCGGCCGCTTCATGGACGCCCTGCCGGACGTCCAGGCCCTGGCCGCAGCGCCCGAAGACGAAGTGCTGCACCTGTGGACCGGGCTGGGCTACTACACCCGCGCACGCAACCTGCAGAAGACCGCGAAGATCGTGGTCGAGCAGTACGGCGGCGAATTCCCCCGGGATGTCGAGAAGCTTACCGACCTGCCCGGCATCGGCCTGTCCACTGCCGGCGCCATCGCCAGCATCAGCATGGGCCTGCGTGCGCCGATCCTCGACGGCAACGTCAAGCGCGTCCTGGCGCGCTACACGGCGCAGGAGGGCTACCCCGGCGAGCCCAAGGTGGCCAAGGCGCTGTGGGCCAACGCAGAGCGCTTCACGCCGCACCAGCGGGTCAACGACTACACCCAGGCGATGATGGACCTTGGCGCCACCCTCTGCACCCGCAGCAAGCCCAGTTGCCTGCTGTGCCCGCTGGAGCGTGGCTGCGAAGCGCACATGCTCGGTCAGGAGATCCGCTACCCGCTGCCCAAGCCGCGCAAGACCCTGCCACAGAAGCGCACATTGATGCCGCTGCTGGCCAACGACGAGGGCGCCATCCTGCTTTACCGGCGCCCCTCCAGCGGGCTCTGGGGCGGGCTCTGGAGCTTGCCGGAGCTGGACGACCTGGACGACCTGGAGCACCTCGCCGACCAGCACCGCCTGAACATCGAAACCCGCCACGAACTGACCGGCCTGACCCACACCTTCAGCCATTTCCAGCTGGCCATCGAGCCTTGGCTGGTACGCGTCGGCCAGCAGGGCGACCACGTGGCCGAGGCCGACTGGCTCTGGTATAACCTCGCCACCCCGCCGCGCCTGGGCCTCGCCGCCCCGGTGAAGAAGCTGCTGAAGCGCGCGGCCGACGTATTGATTGCAGGAGAGTCGCGATGACCCGCACCGTAATGTGCCGCAAGTACAAAGAAGAACTGCCGGGCCTGGAGCGTCCGCCGTACCCGGGGCCGAAGGGCCTGGACATCTACGAGCACATCTCGCAGAAGGCCTGGGCCGACTGGCAGAAGGAGCAGACCATGCTCATCAACGAGAAACGCCTGAACATGATGAACGCCGATGACCGCAAGTTCATCCAGGGCGAGATGGACAAGTTCTTCTCCGGCGAGGATTTCGAGAAGGCCGAAGGCTACGTTCCACCGGCCCAATGACCCCCGAAAACCGTAAGCGTCGGTATTAATTAAAAAAATTTTGAAAATGTTGTTGACGCAATCCTGAAAAACGCTTTTAATGCGCCCCGTTGCCCAGATAGCTCAGTCGGTAGAGCAGAGGATTGAAAATCCTCGTGTCGGCGGTTCGACTCCGTCTCTGGGCACCAAGACAACGCAAAGCCCCTGAATCGAAAGATTCAGGGGCTTTTTGTTTGCCTGCGTTTTTTTGGCATTTCGCTAGCAGGAAAAGTTACCGCGAAATGTAGGGCTAATCCTCCCCAGGGAGATGGAGATGAGAAAGCTTGCACTGCTTTGGTCGGTAATTCTCCTGAGCGGATGCGTTGGCATCACGATAACGGCCCCGGAAAAGCAAAAAATCCTGTCTTACGACGATCGGCACCTCCTCAAGCAGGAACCCGAACCAGTGATCAGCAAGGTCGTGATCCACAACCAGAGGCGCGAGTGGTGCGGGGCGACGCTATGGGCTCTGGGCCTGCCTATCCCCCTGAAGCTTCCCGTCTGCCAATCTTTCGAAGAAACCTCATACGGTGTCGACAACAGAGGGCGGGCAGTGCCACTCGTGATTTCGCGACAGGAGATGCAGTCCCCGTTCTATGGATGCGGTCCACTCATGGGGCTGTCGGCGATGATCCACGGCTACAAAGGAAACATTTTCTGCGGCATGCTTCCATGACACTCGCAACCCAGCTGGGCGTGAGTACCTACACATCTCGGACTGATGGCCGACGCGGTTCAGGTAGGAGCGTGGCTTGCCCGCGAAGGGCCGCAAAGCGGCCCCAAAACCTGCCACTCCGAGCATCCGGGGCACTGAAGCCAAGCAGGCGCTGAATCCAGAAATCTTCCCCCACCTAGCTCGTGCTGGATGGTTTTGGGGCCGCTGTGCGGCCCTTCGCGGGCAAGCCACGCTCCTACAGCTCCTGCGTGGATCCTCCATCCGAGCCTGGACGAGAGATGTGTGGATACCCAGGCCCCAAGGACGGCGCCAAGCCGAGCGCAATAGGTTGACCGACATCAATACGCCATCACTCGATCTATGTAAGTTGTGGAGCTGGACATTCGAAGGAACAGAAGGCCCCTCCCCATGAGTGAAGAAACCCCCGTCCTGCCGTTCCCAGAGCCCGGGGTGACCGCGCACCACGTGACACCGCACAAGCCAGCCGCCGCCCGCCCGCACCGTCGCCCACGCAAGCCAGCGCCGATCGTCGAGACCGAAGTCATCACCGACAGCCCGGCCGCCATCGAAGTCGCCCACGCGCCCCACGGCACCAGCGAGGACAGTTCCTCGGCGAAGCTGCCGCACACCTACCCCTACAGCACCCGCATGCGCCGTGCCGAGTACGACAAGGCCAAGCACGCGCTGCAGATCGAGCTGCTCAAGGTGCAGAACTGGGTCAAGGAAACCGGGCAGCGCGTGGTCATCCTTTTCGAAGGCCGCGACGCGGCGGGCAAGGGTGGCACCATCAAGCGCTTCATGGAGCACCTGAACCCCCGCGGTGCACGGATCGTCGCCCTGGAGAAGCCCTCCGAGCAGGAAAAGGGCCAGTGGTACTTCCAGCGCTATATCCAGCACCTGCCGACGGCGGGCGAGATGGTCTTCTTCGACCGCTCCTGGTACAACCGCGCCGGCGTCGAGCGGGTCATGGACTTCTGCTCGCCCCTGCAATACCTGGAATTCATGCGCCAGGCCCCGGAGCTGGAGCGCATGCTGTGCAACAGCGGCATCCTGCTGTTCAAGTACTGGTTCTCGGTGAACCGCGAGGAACAGCTGCGCCGCTTCATCTCCCGGCGTGACGACCCGCTCAAGCACTGGAAGCTGTCGCCCATCGACATCAAGTCGCTGGACAAGTGGGGCGAGTACACGGCGGCCAAGGAAGCCATGTTCTTCCACACCGACACCGCCGATGCGCCGTGGACGGTGATCAAGTCCGACGACAAGAAGCGCGCGCGGATCAACTGCATCCGCCACTTCCTTAACGCCCTCGACTACCCGGGCAAGGACTTCCGCGTCGCCCACGAACCCGACCCGCTGCTGGTGGGCCGCGCCTCGCGGGAAATCGAAGAAGACCTGCGCGATGAAGACGAAGTGGAGCTGCGCGGCCGGGTCAGCGCCCTGACGCTGCCACGCTGAAAGGACCTCACGCCGGTTCGGCCGGGTGACTGCCTGTCGCCCATCGAGCTGGCGCCGCTCTCCCCGGCTTGGGTTTCCTGGTCAACTGCGTTTCAATACGCGTCTTTGACTGACTTCGCACCAAGGAACCCCCGATGGCCTCGAACACCAAGCAACAGAAACGCGCCAAGCGCGCCGCCGCCAAGGCCCGCGAAAACCGCATGGTGCGCAGCGGCCAGGCGGTCAAGAGCAGCGGCGAGGCGTCCAGCGCCAGCGTCCAGCAGGTGTTCGACAAGGCCATGAACTCGGGCAGCTACACCGCCATGTTCGAGAAGATGAAGACCGCCCAGGAAAACGGCCTGGAAGCCATGATCGCCGTATTCATGGTCGACCCGCTGCTGACCCTGGTACTCAAGGGCCACAGCGAAGACCACGCCACCGACTACATCTGCATGGTCTTCTGCGCATACCGCAAATGGCTGGATGGCACCGAGGAAGCCGAGGCCATGGCCTGGCTGGAAAGCGAGGAATTCCAGGACGCCTATGTGGCGGCCTCGGAGATGGTGTCCAAGCAGAAGAAATTTGCCTGACTCACCCGCCCCGGACAAACAACACAAAACCCTGTGGGAGCTGGCTTGCCAGCGATTAGGCCGGCAATGACAAAGATGTTGTCAGATCGGGCCAAATCGCTGGCAAGCCAGCTCCCACAGGGTCGGAGAGATGCTCTGGATGCTCAGCTATCCATCACCAGGCTCCCGCCCTTCTCCGCCTTGCGCTTGCGCGCCACCAGCAGGCCGGCAGCCACCACGGCAATGCTCAGCAGCCCGGTGGAGATCACCTCGGCGCGATGGTCAGGACGGATCAGCATCAGCGTCAGCACGCCGATGATGAAGAAGATGGTCACCCAGGTCAGCACCGGGAAGGCCCACATCTTGAAGGCGATCTTCTCGCCCCGGGCCATGCGCTGACGACGCATGCGCAGTTGCGACACCGCAATCACCAGGTACACCAGCAGGGCAATCGCCCCCGAACTGGCCAGCAGGAACTCGAACACCTGCGCCGGCGCCACATAGTTGGCGAACACGGTCAGGAACGCCGCCGCCGTGGACAGCAGCACCGCCCAGTGCGGCGTGCCGCTGCGGTTGGTGCGCTGGGCAACCGCCGGCGCATCACCACGCTTGCTCAGGGAGAACAGCATGCGCGACGAGGTGTACAACGCCGAGTTGAGGCAACTGGTCACGGCGATCAGCACGACCACATCGACGATCAGCTTGGCATGCGGGATGCCCATCAGTTGCAGCACGGTCTGGTACGAACCCACCTCTGCCAGCTCGCCGGCATTCCACGGCACCAGGGCGACAACGATGAAGATCGACACGAGGTAGAACAGGAAGATCCGCCAGATCACCGAGTTGGTCGCCTTGCTGATCTGCTTGCCCGGGTCTTTCGACTCGGCGGCGGCAATGGTGACGATCTCGGTGCCCATGAACGAGAACATGGTGGTCAGCATGGCGCCCAGCACCGCGCCGAGGCCGTTGGGCATGAAGCCCTGGGTGTCGAACAGATGGCTTACACCGCTGACCTGGCTGTGCGGCATGAAACCGAAGATCGCCGCCAGGCCGAGAATGATGAAGCCGATGATGGCCACGACTTTCAGCAGGGCGAACCAGAACTCGAACTCACCGTAGTTCTTCACGCTGAACAGGTTGGTCGCGGTCAGCAGCAAGGTGATGACCAGGGTGAAGACCCAGATCGCCACGTCTGGGAACCAGGCATTGAGGATGGTCGCGGCGGCGTTGGCCTCCAGCGGGATGACCAGCACCCAGAACCACCAGTACAGCCAGCCGATGGTGAAACCGGCCCAGTGCCCGATGGCACGGTCGGCGTAGGTGGAGAAGGAACCGGTGTCCGGCGAGGCCACGGCCATTTCGCCGAGCATGCGCATCACCAGTACCACCAGCGTGCCTGCGGCGGCGTAGGCCAGCAGCACGGCCGGGCCGGCAGCGGCGATGGCATGGCCGGAACCGACGAACAGACCGGCGCCGATAACACCTGCGATGGACAGCATGGTCACATGCCGTTGCTTGAGCCCCTGAGCGAGGTCATTGGAATTGTGCTTACCGCTCATAAAACTACCTATGCAAAGAATGGGAGATCGTCCCGCGATTGGAGCCGCATGCCCTTTTGGGGCACCCCGCGTCTCATGACAGGTGGATCGCAATAAGCGGGCCAGATCGATGGCCGTCCATTTCGAAACACCTTGAAACCACGATAAACAGGGCCTGCGGCGCTTTCCGCCAGTCATTGGCCGAAAGGTCGCCAAACTTGCCAGACTTTGCCGGATTACTGAAATACCCACTTACAATTAGAAACAGGTGCTCCATAACCGAACGCGGGTAACACCTTGTGCAACTTTATGGATCACCGAGGTACAACCACGCGGTACAACCGCACTCCGCCGAGGTGCTACCGAAAAGCGCCGCGACCAAATACGCCTTTCCTCGGGCGGCCAAAACTGGCACCATCGCGCCTTTTTTCATCCTGGCTCCGGCCCGTAAAACGGAACCGGCGGACCGCGACGCGACATTCCACTGCGACGATGCGACACCCGCCCCTCCCCCGGCCGCCCACCCTGCTTGCCCTTCTTGGCTGCGATCCGAACGCTATGCTAGCGTTGCGCCTCGCCAGGACGGCCGCCAACAAGCAGAACGCACAGAACATATGAGGACCGCACATGGCCCAGGCCGCGCCCGCGCTGGAAATCCGCAACCTGCACAAACGCTACGGCGAGCAGGAAATTCTCAAGGGCATCTCCCTTACCGCCCGTGACGGCGACGTGATTTCCATCCTCGGCTCCTCCGGTTCCGGCAAGTCGACCTTGCTGCGCTGCATCAACCTCCTGGAAAACCCGCACCAGGGCGAAATCCTCGTCGCCGGCGAAACCCTCAAGCTGAAGGCCGCGCGCAACGGCGAACTGGTCGCTGCCGACAACAAGCAGATCAACCGCCTGCGAAGCGAGATCGGCTTCGTCTTCCAGAACTTCAACCTCTGGCCGCACATGAGCATCCTCGACAACATCATCGAGGCGCCGCGCCGGGTGCTGGGGCAGAGCAAGGCCGAGGCCATCGAGCACGCCGAAGCGCTGCTGGACAAGGTCGGCATCCACAACAAGCGCCACAGCTACCCCACCGAGCTTTCCGGTGGCCAGCAGCAGCGCGCCGCGATCGCCCGGACCCTGGCGATGAAACCCAAGGTCATCCTGTTCGATGAGCCGACCTCCGCGCTGGACCCGGAAATGGTCCAGGAAGTCCTCAACGTCATCCGCGCCCTGGCCGACGAAGGCCGGACCATGCTGCTGGTGACCCACGAAATGAACTTCGCCCGGCAGGTATCGAGCGAAGTCGTGTTCCTTCATCAAGGCCTCATCGAAGAGCAAGGATCGCCGCAGCAGGTTTTCGAAAACCCGACCTCGGCGCGTTGTAAGCAATTCATGTCCAGCAACCGCTAACGGAGCAACACGCATGCAGAACTACAAGAAGTACCTCCTGGCCGCTGCCGCCACGCTGGTGTTCTCGGCCAATGCCATAGCCGCGGAAAAACTGCGGATGGGTATCGAAGCCGCTTACCCTCCCTTCAACAGCAAGGACGCCAGCGGCCAAGTGGTCGGCTTCGACAAGGACATCGGCGACGCCCTGTGCGCCAAGATGAAGGTCGAATGCGAAGTGGTCACTTCCGATTGGGACGGGATCATTCCGTCGCTGCTGGCCAAGAAGTACGACTTCATCGTGTCGTCGCTGTCGATCACCGACGAGCGCAAAGCGGCCGTCGACTTCACCGACCGCTACTACTCCAACAAGCTGCAGTTCATCGCGCCGAAGAACGTCGACTTCAAGACCGACAAGGCCTACCTCAAGGGCAAGACCATCGGTACCCAGCGCGCCACCCTGTCCGGCACCTGGCTGGAAGACAACTACGGCAAGGACATCACCCTGAAGCTGTACGACACCCAGGAAAACGCCTACCTCGACCTGACGTCCGGCCGTGTCGACGCCCTGCTGGCGGACAAGTACGTGAACTACGACTGGCTGAAATCCGATGCCGGCAAAGACTACGAGTTCAAGGGTGAGCCTGTGGTGGAAAGCGACGAGATCGGCATTGCCGTGCGCAAGGGTGACCCGCTGAAGGACAAGCTGAACGCTGCGCTGAAGGAAATCATCGCCGACGGCACGTACAAGAAGATCAACGACAAGTACTTCCCGTTCAGCATCTATTGATTCGCCCCGACCGGCACCGCCTTGCGCGGTGTCGGTCTCTTGAACATGCCTGCCCATGAATATTGATCTACACGGATTCGGTCCGGCGCTGGCCGCTGGCACGCTGATGACCGTCAAGCTGGCGCTCTCGGCCCTCTGCCTGGGCCTGGTGCTCGGCCTGCTCGGCGCCCTCGCCAAGACCTCGCCGTTCAAACCGCTGCGCTGGATCGGTGGCACCTATTCGACCATCGTTCGCGGCGTGCCCGAGCTGCTCTGGGTCCTCTTCATCTATTTCGGTTCGGTGGCCCTGATGAGCCAGCTGGGCGACCTGATCGGCGTGCCTGGTCTGGAACTCAGCGCCTTCGCTGCCGGCGTCATCGCCCTCGGCCTGTGCTTCGGGGCCTATGCCACGGAAGTCTTCCGTGGCGCGCTGCTGGCGATCCCCAAGGGGCATCGTGAAGCCGGCATGGCCCTCGGCCTGTCCAAGGGCCGGATCTTCTCGCGCCTGGTCCTCCCGCAGATGTGGCGTATCGCCCTGCCGGGGCTGGGCAACCTGTTCATGATCCTGATGAAGGACACCGCGCTGGTCTCGGTGATCGGCCTGGAAGAAATCATGCGCCAGGCGCAGAACGGCGTGACCACCACCAAGGAGCCGTTCACCTTCTACGCGGTTGCCGCCTTTATCTATCTCGGGCTGACCATCGTCGCCATGACCGGCATGCACTTCATGGAAAAACGTGCCGGACGCGGCTTTGCGAGGGCCAACTCATGAATTGGGACGTCATCATCAAATGGCTGCCGCGCCTTGCCGACGGTGCCATCCTGACCCTGGAACTGCTGGCCATCGCCGTCATCCTCGGGCTGATCATCGCCATCCCGCTGGGCATCGCCCGCTCCTCGCAGCGCTGGTACGTGCAGGCGCTACCGTATGGCTACATCTTCTTCTTCCGCGGCACGCCGCTGCTGGTGCAGCTGTTCCTGGTCTACTACGGCCTGGCGCAGTTCGACGCGGTGCGTAGCAGCTCGCTGTGGCCGTACCTGCGTGACCCGTTCTGGTGTACCGCGCTGACCATGACCCTGCACACTGCCGCCTACATCGCCGAGATCCTGCGCGGCTCGCTGCAGGCGATCCCACGGGGCGAGATCGAGGCAGCGCGGGCGCTGGGCATGTCGCGGGCGACCGCGATGCTGCACATCCTCCTCCCGCGTGCTGCCCGTATCGGCCTGCCGGCGTACAGCAACGAAGTGATCCTCATGCTCAAGGCCAGTGCGCTGGCGAGTACCGTCACCTTGCTGGACATCACCGGCATGGCGCGGACAATCATTGCCCGGACCTACATGCCGGTGGAGATCTTCTTCGCGGCGGGCGTGTTCTACCTGGTGATCTCGTTCGTGCTGGTGCAAGCGTTCAAGTTGCTGGAGCGCTGGTTGCGGGTGGATGCCGCGCACGGCCGCTGATCCCGAGTTCCCCGCTCCCCAAATGTGGGAGCGGGTTCACCCGCGATTGGCCGCACCTGCCCGCCACACCTCTTGAAAACACCCTAGCCCCCTGTGGGAGCTGGCTTGCCAGCGATGAGGCCTCACAGCTGGCCATGCAACCTGAACCTGTGGGGCAGCACATGGAAAACACCCAACTCCTCCCCCGCTTCCAGGCCCTGGACCAGTTCCTCCGGGAACACCACAACTTCTGGCACCCGCGCCCCTTCACCAGCCTGCAACTCCCCTGGGAAGCTGATTACCCAGACCTGGCCGAATGGCTGCGCAACCAATCCCTGGACCACGCCGAATCCGCCCACAACGACCCCTACAGCGTCCCGTCCCCGGCGCCTTATCCACAACTGGCCGCCCTCGCCCGGGAATTAGCGAGGGTCGATGACTTATCCACAGTACCTTTGACGCCAGCCAACCCGCGCCTCAACGTCGACGTCCCCGGCCGTAAATGGCAGCAGATCGAAGCCTTCGCCGCCCACTTGGACTTTGCCCGGCGTCCTCTGCATTGGCTGGACTGGTGTTCCGGCAAAGGCCACCTTGGCCGGCGGCTTCTGGGGGCCGAACAACATCTGACCTGCCTCGAATACGATCCCGCACTGGTCGCCGCCGGAGAACAGCTCAGCCAGCACCACCACCTCCCGGCCGAGCACCGGTTGCAGGACGTCATGGCCGCCAGCGCTGCCGAGCAGATCACTGCTGACCACACCCCGGTGGCCTTGCATGCCTGCGGTGACCTCCACGTTCGACTCATCCAGCTCGCGGCTGCCAAGGGTTGTGCACAACTCGCCATCGCCCCCTGCTGCTACAACCGCACCTTGGGTCCGAACTATCAGCCGTTATCCACAGCGGCTCGTGCTTCGACCTTGCAACTGGACCTCGACGACCTTGGTCTGCCGCTCAGTGAAACCGTCACCGCGGGCAATCGCGTCCGCCGCCAGCGCGATCAATCCATGGCCTGGCGTCTCGGCTTCGACCTGCTGCAACGGCAACTGCGCAACAGCGACGAGTACCTGCCCACACCCTCGTTACCCAGCGCCTGGCTGCAACAACCTTTTGCCGACTACTGCCAGCACCTCGCCGGGCTCAAGGGCCTATCCATAAAAGACGGCGTTGATTGGTCCGCCCTCGAAGCGGCCGGCTGGCAACGCCTGGCCCAGGTCCGCAACCTCGAACTGGTCCGCAACCTCTTCCGCCGCCCGCTGGAGCTATGGCTGGTGCTCGATCGTGCGCTCTACCTGCACGAACAGGGCTACAACGTCCGCCTCGGCACCTTCTGCCCACACCCGTTGACCCCACGCAACCTCATGCTGCTGGCCGAACAACCTGTGGATAAGTCTGTGAGCAACTTCACGGTTTCGGGGTGAAAACAGTTCTGCTCTGCGGGCGATCCGTGCTTGAGTGATTTTTCCGAACCTGTTAAACGCCTGAGAAAACAGCTGTTTGCGGGGGCGTCAATGCGGCGAGGTAGCGCACTTGCATGGGGTGCAAGGGGTTGATGTGGTTTGTGCATAAGCGTTAAAGCGAATTAGGCAGGGGTGGTTCAGATCGGATTGGGCGGGAGGTGGCTGGAATCGCGCATAGACCCGTTCAAAAGCACGACGCGGACACTGTGGGAGCGGGTTCACCCGCGATTACGCCAGTGAATCCACCACCATAATCCCAGGTACCCCGCCCGGGATTGCCGGCTGGGACCTCAATGGAGACCAACGACAGATTTCTGTTGCCGCTGATTCCCTCATCGCCGGCAACGCCGGCTCCCACAGTGTCCTGAGCCAGCCGCAGAACTTGTGCCCGCCGAAGACCCTGTGGGAGCTGGCTTGCCAGCGATTGCAATGGTGAATCCCCCACCAAAACCCCGCCAAACCAGCGCCCTGCTTGACCGGCCCCAATCTCCACAATCACCGAAACCCAGGTAGGAGCGAGGCTTGCCCGCGAAGGACCGCAAAGCGGTCTCCAACCTCCGCAGCACTGCCCAGAAAACACCCAGACCAAAACGCCAAAAGCCCCGATCTACGGGGCTTCCAACACGATTTCAAGGAAGAGGTTTACAGAACCAAACCGATCGCTATAATAGCGCGCCTACTGCCGGTATAGCTCAGATGGTAGAGCAACTGACTTGTAATCAGTAGGTCCCGGGTTCGATTCCTGGTGCCGGCACCATATTAGGTTTCAGTAGTACTGAAGCCTGCGAAAACCCGCCTATTGGCGGGTTTTTTCGTTTTGGCGTCTTATCTTTATTCTGCTACAGCTCGATACGAATTTGATCGAACAGGCGCGGAGCTTCAGAAATCACATGCGATAGAATCCCATCCCTCAGCGGCGATCATGCCGGTCCCACGTCGGGAAAAGGAATGTTGGATGGGCGGAAAACCCCGGCCTACTCCCTCGATTGTCAGCGGTCTACCCGTTGCGTTTGTGGAAGGGGGTCGCAAGTACTACTTTGATGCCAGGACTCAGCGATATTTCTCATGGGATTCGCTGCACGGGGAGTTCGAGGTATTTGACCGACGCGGCTACCACCTCGGTTCGGTCTGCCCTGAGACAGGCATAGCCCTGAAGCCCCCGGTCCGTGGGCGTCGGATCAAACCGAACTGAGAGGTTCATATGAATTTTGTCGAGCTTTGCCTGGAAGGCGACGTGCTGGAAGAGGAAATCGATCGATTCGTCGAGGACTGGCATGAAGGGCGCGCAGGCGCAGACATGGAGCTGCACGAATACCTCGGCATGAGCTGGGAAGAGTACCAATTGTGGGCAACGACGCCTTCCGTTCTGCCTTTTGTGCTGACCGCCAGGAAGCGAGGCACCTCGCTTCGACAGGAACTGGATCAAGACAGATTCACGATGGCGGCCCGGGCAAGCTCGGTGGGTGAAGCCGCCAAGGTGGAAGCCTGGCTACGTAACGCTGGCAGGATCTGATGGCGCCAGAGGAGAAAATGGCACGAAGGGTTCTAGCCATTCGCGGACTCCTCCCCCCTTTTGATCTCGACGCACTTGCTGCCGAGTACGGCGATCTAGACTACCTCAATCTTCCCTACGGTGTTGACGGCATAACCATTGGCATCGGTGGCGAACAGCGCCCCCAGATTCTCGTCAATTCCGCCGCGGCCCCAACGCGCCGAAAATTCACCCTGGCTCATGAAATTGGGCACATCGTCATTCCCTGGCACACCGGCACCATCGTCTCGCACCTTGACCCGGGTCACGCGGACGCTGCGTATGCACAGATGGAAGCCGAAGCCAATCGCTTTGCTGCCGAACTGCTGATGCCTTCGGACTGGCTGGCTCTCCAGTTCGAGCGAGCTGGAAGCGTGGAGAAGTACTTCCGCACAGTGCATGCGACAGCAGGCACCTCCCAGGAAGCGACGTTCTACAAGCTTTTCAAATCCTTGCCATCGCCTGTGATCTGCCTCCAGGTCGACAACAGCTCTCGTCTGTTGAAAGCAAAGCGCTCTCCAACAGCGCCGTATTACCAACCTGAAGAGGGGGCCTTGATCGATCCAGCGTACTTCGCAGCAAACAATCGCTATGAAACGTTTGAGATCGATGGGCAATGCTATGTGAGTTGGACATTCATCGGGCGAGATATAGCAGAAATCGATTCACGACCTTGGCGGGAAATCTACGGCACTATCCTGGATGACACCGGGATGAGAGCGAACCTTCAAAGCATCAACGCTGTACTTGCCGGCGCATTCAACAAGTCCAGAGCGCTGAGCGAACAGGATATCTGTGGGGCCATCTACCGGGCGTTTGATAACTACCAGCAGTATGGGCAGGTAGTGAACCATCCACTCTTCGAGCAGTACGTTATCAAGCGGGTTAAAGAGTTGAAGCAGCGTCGTTAACTGACCCGCAAGCCCGCCCGATGCCCGGCTGAGCTCTCTAACCAGGACCACTTGAACTAAAAGCACTCAACAGGGGGCTAAGCCATTATCAGCCACTGACTCCGCCGCCCACATGACCGCTTTCGACTGGCCCCGCATGCTCCTCGACGACCATCCCCTGGCCTTCCTCGGCGAAGTCATGGTCCGCACCCTGCTTGCCTATGCAGTGGTCTTCATCTTCCTCAAAGTCGCCGGCCGCCGCGGGGTGAAACAGCTTTCCCTGTTCGAACTGGTGGTAATCCTGACCTTGGGCTCTGCTGCCGGCGACGTGACCTTCTACCACGACGTGCCGATCCTGCCGGTGCTGATGGTATTCGTCGCCATGGGCATCGCCTATCGCCTCACTACCCGCCTGTTGAGTCGCTATCACCACCTGCAACGCTGGCTCGAGGGAGAGCCTTTCATCCTGATCCGGGATGGCCGTTTCGAACTGGAAACCCTGAACAAGGGCAATATCGCCCACGACGAATTCCTCATGGAACTGCGCCAGGGTGGCGTGGAGCACCTGGGCCAGGTGCGCCTGGGCATCGTAGAGATCAACGGCGGCGTCAGCCTGTATTTCTACGAAAAGGACCAAACTCGCCCAGGCTTGCCCGTCTTGCCGCCGAGCCTGAAGGCAGTGCATCACCAGCCGGAGCACGACGGCTTGCACGCCTGCTTTCACTGCGGGGAATTGGCGACGCTGCAAGCAGGTCAGAGCCTGCAATGTTCGCGCTGTTCCGAACAGTGCTGGGTGCAGGCATTGAGCAACGCCAGGGCCTGAGCGAGCAGTCAGGCAGCTTTCTGCTCCAACGCCTCCCACCCAAGGCAGGCCAACGCCAACGTTCTTGGCACAACTTCACGCCCGCTGCTGTACCTGCTAATACTCCGGGCACTCACGCCAAGTGCATCAGCAGCCTGTTCGAGCGTCATCCGATGCCGCAGCCGCCAGCGGATGAAGATCCGGGTGTTTTCATCGGGCGCAGTCTGGGCAAGCGCTTCCAGCAACAAGGTGTCTGCGCCGATCTGGATATCCAGCGCTGGCCATTCAACAGTCCATCCCCCGTCACCTAACGTGGCGCCTTCGAATGCCTTGCCTTTGGAAAGGGGGGCCAGCCCTGGATACGCTGCAAGCGCGTCGCTCATGTCGAGTTCGAAGCGCTGACCGTTGGTGAAGACCAGTTCCAAGCGCTTGCCCGGATGCGGCTGAACAGCCCGGAGGCGAGGTCGTTTCATTGATGCCATTTCATCCACTCCTTTATTGGCCCAAGCGCCTCTCAGTCCAAGGCTGCCCAGCAGCCTAGGCGACCCAGCACCCAACTCACCCAGCAAATCGTCGCGAGATATGACTCCCCCAAAGAATCCCTTGAACTAAATCCCCTCCAACCCGGGCTAACGCAATACCAGCATCGTTCCCAAGCGAGCCCCCAAAGTGAGCGACCTCCCCCTCCTCCCCCCCGGCCTCCACTACGTCGACGACACCGCCCCCGGCATCACCCGCCGCAAGCTCCGTGGCAAGTTCGCCTACTTCACCCCATCCGGAGACCGCATCCGCGACCCCGCCGAAATCACCCGCCTCAACGCCCTGGCCATCCCCCCGGCCTACACCAGCGTGTGGATCTGCCCCGACCCCGCCGGCCATCTCCAGGCCACCGGCCGCGACGCCCGGGGCCGCAAGCAATACCGCTACCACCCGCGCTGGCGCGAGATCCGCGACGCGGACAAATACGGCAGCCTGCTGGCCTTCGGCAAAGCCCTGCCGGACCTGCGCGCCACCCTGCAACAACACCTCGCCCGCCCCGAACACAGCCGCGAGAAGGTCATGGCCACAGTCATCCACCTGCTCGACGAAACCCTGATCCGCATTGGCAACGCCCGCTACGCCGAGCAGAACCGCTCCTACGGCCTGACCACCCTGCGCAACCGCCACGTCGAAGTGACCGGCAGCACCATCCGTTTCCATTTCCGCGGCAAGAGCGGCATCGAGCACGAGGTCAGCGTCAACGACCGCCGCCTGGCCCGGATCATCAAGAGCTGCCTGGAGCTCCCCGGCCAGCAGCTGTTCCAGTACCTGGACGAACACGGCGAGCGCCATAGCGTGACGTCGAGCGATATCAACCGGTATTTGCAGGAACTGACCGGCGCCGAGTTCACCGCCAAGCACTACCGCACCTGGGCCGGCAGCGCGCTGGCCCTGACCCTGCTGCGCGAGCTGGAATGGCAGCCGGAAACCGCTGCGAAGAAGCATGTGGTGGGGATCATCAAGGAAGTGGCAGCGGAGCTGCGCAACACCCCGGCCGTGTGCCGCAAGTGCTACATCCATCCGGCGCTGATCGAGGCCTTCCATGCGGGAGAACTGGCCGGCCTGCGCATGGCCGCAGCGCGCAAGGGACTACGCGCGGAAGAGAGTCTGCTGATGCGTTTTCTGGAAAAGTTGCCTGTTTAAGAAGGCCCACCCGCAGGCGAGCCTTCCCGTGCCGAGCTACTGGGCACTTACCCGCAATCGCCCCATTTCAATGCCGTCGATCACCGCATCCACCAGGCCCT
Organism: Pseudomonas sp. P2S-1; assembly: GCF_057197725.1. Classification (NCBI taxonomy): domain Bacteria; kingdom Pseudomonadati; phylum Pseudomonadota; class Gammaproteobacteria; order Pseudomonadales; family Pseudomonadaceae; genus Pseudomonas; species Pseudomonas sp. P2S-1. The sequence goes on along the minus strand of NZ_CM170068.1, from coordinate 4,903,214 downwards.
TGGCCATTTCCGCCGAATACAACGACGAGAAGAGCAGCCCGTTCTTGGGCACGTCTTCGGCGAATTCGGTGAGTTGCTGGAGGGTGTCGTAGATCCCTTTTATCAACAGGGATGCATGGACCAGGGCATCTTCCGTGTCGATTTCCGCACGGACGGTGAACATCGGGGTATGACCAGCCTTGCAATGCCCGAAGGCGACCATGGCCGTTTTGCCAAAGATGGCGCGGGGTGGATCTGGAACGATCTTGTTCATAGTGAAACTCCTCTCGATTGCTCGGAGTCATCACCGTTTCCGCGACCAAACAGATTGGTGACGACTGTGTACAGGTTGGTCGACCGGGACAAGAGGCAAACCCGGCAGGCACGAATGCCTCCCGCACACAGCCGCCATAACATGCGCGAACGCGAACGCGCCCGACTGCATGGGGATATGTCTGTTTGCACCTTGTTCGACGGGCGACCAAGCCCGTATCGCCAAACCGCAGCGACCGCGAGAGCCTACATTTCATACCGGGATCAGGCAAGGAAACAGTGCCCGCAGTGAGTGTCAGGCAGAGCCGGGACTCAGGTTTTACGACGGCTTCGCCGCCGATCGCGGCGGTCCGGCGCTCCGGTGAATCCGCTCCCACACCGACCGCGTTGTGCAGGTCAGGACTTGCCAACCCCCGTGAGCCGAATAAACTTCCTATTCGGCTCACTAAATGAGCCGAATAGCATCCGTATTCGGCTCAGAGGCAAAAATGGCCCCCACCTGGATCTGGCAACACCCCCAATGGCCAGCCTTCACCTGGCAAGCAGATCAACTCACCGACCTGCTGCGCCAGTGCGTCCGCCAACAAGGCCTGCTCCTGGGCAAGATGGGCTCGGTAGACGACGAGCAAAGCCGCCAGAGCATGCTCGACGCCCTCCTGCAAAACATCCTCACCTCCTCCGCCATCGAAGGCGAAACCCTCAACGCCAGCTCCGTCCGCTCCTCCCTCGCCCGCCGCCTGGGCGTGAACGAACCCGGCCCGACCACCGCCCGCAGCGAAGGCCTGGCCGAACTGATGCTCAACGCCATCGAACACGCCGATCAGCCCCTGACGCTGAGCCGCCTGTTCAACTGGCACCAACTGCTGTTCCCCAACCCGGAAAACGCCCTGGCCCACCGCCCCCTGCAAGTCGGCAGCCTGCGCGGCGACGAGCCCATGCAGGTCGTTTCCGGTCGCCTCGACCGCCCCACCGTGCATTTCGAAGCCCCACCCCGCCTCAGCCTCGAAGACCAGCTGGCGACCTTCATCGACTGGTTCAACACCGACTCGAAAACCCTCGACCCACTGCTGCGCGCCGGAATCACCCACCTGTGGTTCGTCACCCTGCATCCCTTCGACGACGGCAACGGCCGCCTGACCCGCGCCCTCACCGACCTCGCCCTGGCCCAGGGCGACCAGCAGGCGATCCGCTTCTACGCCATGTCAGCGAGCATCCTCGAACATCGCCCGGCCTACTACCGAATCCTCGAACAAACGCAGAAAGGCTCGCTGGATATCACCGACTGGCTGAGCTGGTTCCTGCAAATCCTGCTGGAGTCCATAGCCCAGGCCCTCGCCACCATCGACCGGGTGCTGCACAAGACACGGTTCTGGCAGGCACACAGAGAAACGCCGCTATCGGCCGAGCAATTGAAGGTGATCAATCGCCTGCTGGACGGCGGCGCGAAGGGATTCGAAGACGGGATCAACGCAGCGCAGTATCAGGCCGTGGCCAAGGTCAGCAAGGCCACAGCCACTCGCCATCTGGCGGATCTGCTGGATAAAGGTGTCCTGGAGAAGCTTCCGGGGGGTGGTCGGAGCACGCGTTATCGGGTGACTGAGGTCAGGAGCCAGCCTTGGCAATGTATGGAGTGATGTCGATTTCCACCAGAGTCCATACGCCGCCAGCGTAATTGGGGTCAGTCTGCCAGGTCTCGATGGAGGTGCCTTGCGGTAAAGAATCGCCATCGGCGACCAGCGCTTCGAAATGCAGGGCCAGCGCCTCTTGAGCGTTACCTATCGCCTCGTCGACAGTTTCGCCACCACTGAAACAGCCTGGGACATCGGGGATGGTTATGCCGTAGTCCGAGTCGGGGTCCTTGTGGATAACGATGGGGAATTTCATGGAGGTTCTCCGGTAGGTGTTGGCCGGATAACCATAGGCAGATCACATATTCATCACAGCCCTGAAAAGCTGGTTTTGTGTATGCAGTTTTTTCCAGGCAAGAAGCTGAATCTGTGTTGTAACCAAGGGCCTCATCGCCGGCCACGCCGGCTCCCACACGACCGGGTACACCACGACCTTGTAGGAGCTGGCTTGCCTGCGATGGACCGCGTCAGCGGTCCCAAGACCTGTCACGCCGCATCAATGGATGAATACGATCAGGCCGTCGCGGTGAAGATGAGACCTCACATGAAAGAGACTCGTGCAGGATGGTTTTGGGACCGCTGACGCGGTCCATCGCAGGTAAACCAGCTCCTACACCGGTCGTGGCGGTCTCAAGTACTGAACTCAGAACCCAAAGACCAACAACACCTGCCCATACACATTCCCCCGAGCCGTCCCCAACTGACTCCCACCCGCCTCCGCGCTCCGCGTCGGCTTGTAATACCCCACCAACGGCAACACGCTCCAGTGCTCATCAACCGCCCATTCGGCATATACATCCAGCTCCCGCGCATCGCGATTGCCGAGGCTGCGGTCGATCGTGTCGAAGTCATAGAACAGCGCCCCGACATTCACGCTGTCACTCACTGCCGCCTTGACCCCGACATGCTGCACCCGGGTATTGCTGTTGAACGGCCCGGCATAGTTGGACGCCACCTCGCCCTGGAACCAGGTCCCCAGCGCCCGGCCATTGCCGTAGAACAAAGGGTCATAGCCTTCCGAGAACCGGCTGTAGCGATAGTTGACCACCGGCCTGCCCGGCAACTGGGAGAAGGTCCAGCCCGCCTCCAGGTACCACGCACTTTCCTGCCCGCCAGACTTGCGCTCCCAAGCATGCTCCCCCGCCAGGAACAGGTCGCTGACCCCGGCATTGCCCTGCCCGCGCACGCTGTAGAGCTTCATGCCCTTGCGCTCGGGATAGAGGATGTCGGCCAGTTCCTGATCGGTATCACTGACCTTGATCGCCGTAAGCCCCACGGTCCCAATCTCGGCCACATGCTCCAGCGTCGCCACGGACAATTCAGGCCTGGCCTGTGCCGGGTTGTCGGACTTGAGCCACATCAGGTCACCACGCCAGCCCTCCTTGCCACCCCAGCGCACAATGGCCGTCTGGTCGAAGGCCTTGCGCCCGGTGAGGTAGTAGGCGCCGCCCCGATTGACCTCGCCATCGAGCAAGCCCTTGCCGATATTCAGTGCGTCGCCAGAGATCAGGAAGCCATCCCCGACCACCACGTTCTGCCGACCACCGGAGATTTCCAGCAGGTCGCTGCGCCAGCCGAGATAAGCGTTCTCGACCTTGGTGGTGCGCTCATCCCCCACCGTCCAGCCCGCCGCGTCGCCATCCCCAAAGCTGGCACTGCTGACCCAGTCGAGCCCGCCAAACACCTCGCCCGCCGCAATCCCCCGGCGCTTGAACTCGACGCCGTATTGCAACGTGGCTTCCTGCCAATTGACGCTACCCGCCTCGCGCATGCCGGTCTGTGCATAACTTTCCCCGCTGTGGAAAACCCCGACGGCGCCCTGCACCTTGGCGGACAGTTCGGTGTCGGTGTCTTCGTACAGCGTGACCGCTCCGGCCATCGGCGAGAGCGCAAGAAGCAGTGGCAGGGATGCCTGTAATTGTTGTTTTCGCATCGTCAGTCCCCAGGAAAAGTCAGGCAGGAATTTCGCCTTCGGCATACATGTCGGCAACCACGCGCCAGTCACCGCCGATCAGGCGCCAGACGAACAGGCTCTTCATCGAGAAGGCGTCGCCCGCCAGCGGCAGCACGCGCCAGGTAACCCAGGTGTAGGCCGCGCCCTCGCCCAGCTCGGCCAGGCGGTCGATACGGATCGAGGCACCACGGGAGTCGTTGACCAGCACGGCCACCAGTTCCTGCAATTGCGCGGTGCCGTGGTACAGCGCATCGCTGCCGGCGCCGGTGATCTCGGTGTGTTCCGTGTACAGCTCACGGACGATGGCGTTGCCGTCGCGGCGCTCCCAAAGCTGTTGCAGCAGGTCGAGACGGGCTTGCAGGGCATTTCTCAGGGCAGCATCAGGCATGTTCGAATCCTCTCGGTCGAAGTTGGAGGCCCCCGGGTGGGGGCGGTCGGGAAAAGGCGTCGGCGGTCAGCGACGACCGTTGCGGTAGCCCGCAAGCTGGTGGCTGACCTTGCCGAAGGTGCAGATCAGGTTGCGCAGGCGGTCCTTGGCCGGGATGCGCGTGCGCGGGATCGCGCTCATCACGTCCCAGTGCCGCGAGCCGGTGGTCATGCCGTCGGCCACCACCTGGCTGATGACATGGCTCGGCGTCACGCCAAAGCCGGAGTAGCCCTGGACGAAGTAGGCATTGGGCCGTCCCGGCAAGGTGCCGATCTGCGGGAACAGGTTGGCGGTGCACTCCATCGGCCCGCCCCAGGCCAGGTCGATGCGCACCGGCTCCAGGTACGGGAACACCTTGAGCATCAGCTGGCGGTTCCAGTCCTTGAGGTCGTTGGGGATGTATTCGAGCAGCCGCGTGGCCGAACCGAACAGCAGGCGGTTTTCGTTGGTCACCCGGTAGTACTCGATGACCGGGCGGATATCGCTGAACGCCCCGCGGATCGGGCTGATCTGCTGGATCAAAGCCTCCGGCAGCGGCTCGGTGACCAACTGGAAGGCGTAGGTATTGACGATGCTCTTGTCCAGCTCCGGCTCCATGCGGTCGAGGAAGGCGCCGCAGGACCAGAGGATCTTCTTCGCCCGCACCGAGCCCTTGGCCGTACGGATATGGATGGTGTCGCCGTAAGTCACTTCCAGCACCGGGGTGTTTTCGTAGATCCGCCCGCCCAGCGCCACCAGCGCCTTGGCCGAACCCAGCAGCATGTTCAGCGAATGCAGATGGCCGTTGCCCATGTGCTTGAGGGCGCAGGTGTAGATATCCGAACCGACGATGCTGCGCACCTCGCTGCCTTCCAGGTAGGCGATGTCGTGGTTCGGGCTGAGCTGCTTGAACTCCTTTTCCCACGCCTGCAGCAGCTTGCCCTGACGCTTGTTGAAGCCGAGGTAGCCGTAGCCGTGGCGGAAATCGGCGTCGATGCCGTACTTGGCGATGCGCGACTGGATGATGGACGAGCCGAGGTCGCTGATCTCGAACACCGCCTGCAAGCCCTCGTCGCCGACGCTTTTGCGGATCTTCTCCAGGTCGTGGCCGATGCCGGCCATGATGTGCCCGCCATTGCGACCGGAGCCGCCAAAGCCGAGGTAGCGCGCTTCCAGCACGACGATATCGGTGACACCGCGCTCGGCCAGTTCCAGGGCGGTGTTGATCCCCGAGAAACCACCACCGATGACGACAACTTCAGCGTCCAGATCCTGCTCAAGATCAGGAAACTTCAGGTCGTACTTGCGGGTAGCGGTGTAGTAGGTGGTAGGGGTTTCGACGGACAGCATGGGGTCACCTTGTTCTTGTCATGCGGGAAGCGGTTAACGGGATATCGCGCCTTCGCCAGCCTGACGATCCTGCAGGCGGCGAACGGCGTAGAGCACCAGCGAGAGCAGCAGCACACCGATGCCGGTGGCGACTTCCTTGATGCCGCCGTAGCCCGCCAGCTCGGCAGAGGCGGTACCGACCACCACCACGGCGGCGGTGAACAGGCTCAGTACCCAGGCCACAGGGATCCAGCCACGGCCCAGGCGCACCGGGCGCGGCAGGTCGGGTGCATCTCGGCGTAGCAGGATGAAGCCGGACAGGGCGAAGAAGATCGCCACCAGGTAGCCGATATTGGCGGTCACCAGCATGGCCAGCGGCGAGGACAGCAGGAAGATCATCGCCAGGTTGAGCACCACCGCCACGCTCATGCAGCGCCCCGGCACCTGGTGCTTGTTGAGGGTGCCGAGCTGGCGGATGGTCAGGCCTTCCAGGGCCATGCCGTAGAGGGCGCGGGAACCGTCGGCGAGGGCGGCGTTGAGGCCCATGAACAGGCCGACCAGCAAGGCGGCGATGAAGAAGTCGCTGAAGCCGTTGCCGACCACGGCGTTGAAGGCATCGATATAGAAGCCGCTGGGGTTGGCCAATGCGGTTTCCCGGTCCACCAACCCGCCGAGGCCGAAGGCGACGGCGGCGAACACCAGCACGGTGTAGGTGCCGGAGGTCAGCAGGGCCAGGCGCATATCGCGCTGGCTGCGGTATTCCGGGCCGAAGGCGGCGCACATCTCGGTGCCGTAGGCGCTCCAGCTGACCAGGAACAACCAGACCAGCGCCGTGCGCCAGAAGCTCCAGTCCAGCACCAGCGGTTCGTCCAGGGCGTGACGGAAACGCTCAAAGCTCCAACCGTCGCCAAACACCGGCGACACCGCCAGCACCAGGATCGGCACCAGCAACAGCGCGCCCATGTACTTGGAAACGGATGCCGCCATATGCACGCCAAGCCGGTTGAACTGCCAGAACACCAGCAACAGGCCGGCGCCGATCACTTGCGGCAGGCCGACGCTGAGCGGGCCGAAGCTGTAGCTCCAGGTCTGGTCGGCGAACCACTGCGCCTGGATCAGCGCGCCGGCACTGACGCTGACGATCGACAGCACCGCCGACCAGCCCAGCCAGTAGCCGAACGACGCCAGCGGGCCGACCAGGGTGCAGCGTCGGCGCCAGCCTTCGGTGGCGATCATGGCGATGCCGCCGGGCTTGTCCGGGAACATCGCAGTGACTTCGAGGAAGATCCAGTTCTGGCACGCGCCGATGGTCGCCGAACCGACCCACAGCGCCAGGGCGCCGATCGGGCCAAGCACGCCAAGGGCGAAGCCGAAGGAGGCGAAGATGGAGCCGGACACCGCCATCGACAGGGCGAAGGCATCGGTCCAGCGCAAGGTTTGCTGCAAATGCTGGCTGTTGTTGTTATTCATGGCCGGTTACGCAGTGGCGGAAGATGAGCCTCGATTAAAAGCCCTGCTCCGTTGCGCGACCACTGTTCACAGCGCCAGGCGCTTGGTTTGGGGTGCCAGCCGTCGCGGTTCGCGGCGGGCAACTTGATAAAGTGATTAACATGTTAGTAAATATGAAAAAGCTTCGGCGCCAGCCTGGACGACGCACCACAAGAACAACACCGGTATCAGCCGGCCCGAGGTGACGCATGAATCTGCAGCACGCCAATCTGTTTCAAGGGCGCGAGGGTTTCGAGGTCTGGCACGGCGATCTGGCCAGCAGTTGCGGGACCTTCCATGTTGAGCCGCCCGCAGATCGCATCACCAGCTTCCAGGGCGCGGTCACCGCGCTGGACAGCCGGCGCAGCCGCATCGAGGGGGCGCGCATCACCAGCAACTGCTCCCACGTGCACCGCTCGCTGCGGGATATACGCGGCGACGACAAGGACTTCTTCTACCTGGTGATGCAGTTGAATGGCGAAGCGCTGATCCGCCACAGCGACCAGGAAACCCGCCTGGACCGGGGCGACCTGGTGCTGCTGGATGTGGCGCGGCCGAGCGATTTCTACTTTCGTGGCTTGAGCGACCAGGTGTCAGTGATCCTGCCGCGCAGCGAGGTATTGCAGCGTTTCAAGGAACAGCGCCTGCGCCTGAACCAGCGTATCGAGGCGACTTCGGCGATTGGTGGCATGAGCGCGATGCTGATGAGCCAGTTGGTGGACAACCGCAATCTGGCCAGCAGCGAAGCCGAGGCCGTGCTGGACGCCATCCTCGCCCTGCTGCGCCCGGTACTGACGCCGCGCCAGAGCGAGCCTGTCGACACGCCACCGCCGGCCCTGATGACCAAGGCCAAGGCGGTGATCGAGCGGCATCTGGCGGATGAAACCCTGAGCCCGGAACGCATTGCTTCGACGGTGGGGACTTCGGTGCGCAATCTGCACCGGTTGTTCGCCCAGTTCGAGACCAGTGTGGGGCGCTACTTGCTTGAGCGCCGGCTGAGCCGCTGCGCAGAAGCGATCCTGCAGAGCGAGGTGAAGATCACCCATATCGCGCTGAGCTGGGGGTTCAAGGATCTGAGCCACTTTTCCCGGGCGTTCAAGAGTGCGTTCGGGGTGTCGCCGAGTGAGTATCGGGGGCGGCGGGGGTAAAAAGGCGCAACCGCTGGAGAGCCCCGATCAATCGAACAGGTCATGCACCTCGTCCAAGGTAGGCAGCATCGCCGGAAGCACCTTGAGTTCGCAATCCAACGCGCCAAGCACTTTGGCGTAAGCGTACATGCCAACTGACAGGCTGCCCTTTTCCACGGCGATGACTTTCTGGCGGGTCAAACCTGCAAGGTTGGCGAGATCCGCCTGGGTCATGCCGAGATTCAGACGGCGTTGGCGAATCTGCTTGGAAAGGCGATAGGTCAGGAAAGCAGGGTCCATGTTCCATATACGTAACAATCAGGGGTCTATGTAACGTAGACGTAACTTGATGACCTTACAAGCATGGTGCCGGGCTCATTCCCTGCAGTCGGCGAGGAACCCTGTAGGAGCTGGCTTGCCTGCGATGGACCGCAGAGCGGTCCCAAAACCTGCCACACCGGACATTCTGGATTGATGCGATCCACCCGGCACACCGAATCCGGGACCGGATAGGGCACTGAACTCGTGCGGGATGGTTTTGGGACCGCTGCGCAGTCCATCGCAGGCAAGCCAGCTCCTACAGGTTTTTGTGTCCAGCTCGCACTCTGTGCATGGCACACAAAAAAGGGGCCGCATCAGCGGCCCCTTTTCCTACCTCAAAATCAGAATCAGAAGATGCTGATCGGGTACTCGACGAAGATACGGACTTCGTTGCCGTCGTCGTTGTAGCCGTTCAGGCGGACGCTTTCCGAAGTACGCAGCCAGGAACCACGCAGTTTCAGGCTCAGGTCCTTGGCAGGGCCTTCCTGTACGACGTATTTGACCTGGTTGAAGATCTCGCGCTCGGTGCCTTCGCCATAGCCGTGGGTGTTGATGTTGTCACCACGCACGTAGGCGATGTTGTAGGTCAGGCCCGGTACGCCGAAGGCGCCGAAGTCCAGACCGTAGGCGACCTGCCAGGAACGCTCGTCTTCAGCGTTGAAGTCGGACCAGTAGGAGTTGGCCAGGTAGATGGTCGAACCACCGTCACCCACGCCAGCGCCATTCTGGTACCAGCCGTACTGGTAGCCAGTGCTGCCGGTGCTGCGCTGGTGCGCCAGGGTGAACGAGTGAGGGCCGAAGGCGTAGGTGGCCGCCAGGCTCCAGATGGTGTTGCTGTCACCGGTCAGGCTGGCCTTCTGTACGTACTTTTTGTCGATGTCCGACTTGTAGCCGTTGAAGTCCAGGGTCAGGGACTGGTCCTTGGCGATGGCGTGGACGTAGTTGACGCCCAGGTAGTGCTTCTTCAGCACGTCTTCGACATCGGAGGTGTACAGCGAGGCGGTCAGGTTCGGCATGAACTTGTAGCTACCGCCGAAGACGTTGATCGACTTCAGGTCGGTGTCACGCTGTTCGGTGGACTTGCGCGCTTCGCGGGTGTAGCGACCGGCGTTCAGCTCCAGGCCTTCGATCTCCTTGGAGTTGATCGAAGTACCGGTGAAGCTTTCTGGCAACAGACGAGCGTCGTCGTATTGCAGGACCGGCAGGGATGGCATCTGGTCGCCATACTTCAGCACGGTGTTGGAAACACGGAACTTGACCGCTGCACCGCCACGGGCGATGTCGTGCTGGGCGTTGCCGCTGTCGCCACGCTTGAAGAAGTCGATACCGCCACCTTCGTTGTGGCCGCTGCCACCGTCCAGACGCACGGCGTACAGGCCGAAGGCATCAACGCCAACACCAACGGTGCCCTGGGTGAAGCCAGAGGAGAACTTGGCAATGGCAGCCTGGCCCCATTGACGCTGGTCGTTGGTGTCGTGCTTCTTGTCACGATTCATGAAGCCGTTGCGCAGCAGCACGTTGGCGGTGCTGTCTTCGACGAAGCCTTTCGACTCGGCTTGATCGTTGGCCATTGCTTGAGTAGCGGCCATGAGCCCCAGTGCGAGCAGACTGATCCGGGTTTTCAACATCTTGTTTTCCTTATTACGTGATTTGATACGCACTGCAGCCAAACGCCAGAACCACGCCCCCTGCGTGGGTTGACGCTCACGGACTGAAAATAAAAGGCCCGCATGCGAGTGATCGCAGCGGGCCTTTTATTATTAGTGTCTTGGCCGAACGGCCTGCAGGCGCAGGGTCCGAATCCTAGCCGCGGGCAGAACGACATGTCAAAAGTTCGTGAAGAGATGATGGCAAATTTCATGTTTTTCTGCGTTATCGTCGGAATTTCTTCTATCCGAAAAGGGATTCGGTCGCGAGAACTGTAGGAAATTGCCGGAAACGTCAGGAATTTCGGTAAAACAGAAAGGATTCAGCCTGGAGACATTTAGATACAAATAGCCGAGGAGATTTCCTACAAAGAATTAACGTTTGCAAATGCCAAGCATTATCATCCGCGAGTTTTCAAAACATCCAAAAACATCGCCGGATATCCACCCACATGCCTTCCCCCTGCCGCCTTTCTCCCCTTTCCTTGGGGCTTTCCCTGTTGTTCGGCTCCAGCCTGGCCATGGCTGCCACCACCAACCTGCCTGAAGTGTCGGTCACCGCCGACAGCGAGGCCGAACGCGATGATCCGCGGGTCAAGGAGGTCACCACGGCCACCCGTACCTCGACCCCGGTGCGCTATGTGCCGCAGGCGGTGGATGCGATCAAGACCAGCAACGTCCTCGACTACGGCACCAACGAGCTGGGCAAGGCCCTGAGCGGCCTGCCCAACGTCAGCAGCGGCGCCGACACCCGTTTCGACAGCGTGCGCATCCGCGGCTTCGACGCGAGCAACGACTTTTACCTGGACGGCATCCGCGACGACAGCCAGTACGTGCGCGACCTGCACAACATCGAGCGGGTCGAAGTGCTCAAGGGCCCGGCCGCCGTGCTCTATGGCCGGGGCAGCCAGGGCGGGATCATCAACCGGGTGAGCAAGGCGCCGGAGGCCGGACGGCGTTCCAGCATCGAAGTCCAGGGCGGCAGCGAGGACCTGCGCAGCCTGTATGCCGACCTGAGCGCCGACCCGAGCGAGAACATCAGCCTGCGCCTGAACCTCGGCGAGCGCGACAACAACAGCTTCCGCGATGGCGTCGACGGCAGCCGCCAACTGTTCGCACCGTCAATGAGCTGGCAACTGACCCCGGACCTGAACTGGCTGGTGCAGTACGAATACAGCCGCTACAACCGTACCCCGGATCGCGGTATCCCCGGCAACCCGCTGACCGGCCGGCCGCTGGACGTCAGCCGCAGCACCACCTACGGCGACAGCGGACGCGACTACATCGATGACAAGACCGAGTCCCTGCGCTCACGCCTTAACTATCAGTTGAGCGACAACTGGCAACTGCGCCATACCCTCGGCCTGATCACCCTGGACAGTGACTTCGACAACACTTACCTGGTCGGTTATGTCCCCGCCACCCACCTGGTCACCCGGCAGCGCTGGCAGCAGGACCTGAACACCCGCAACCTGTTCAACAACCTCGAAGCCGAGGGCCGCGTCGACACCTGGGGCCTGGAGCACACACTGTTGATCGGCCTGGAGCTGGGCGAGCAGCGGCGTAATTCCTTGCTGCGCAACGGCAGCAACGTGCCGTCGGTCAACGCCTTCAACCCCAACCCCGCGGTGCAGCACACCGGGCGCATGAACATCTCGAGCAACAACCACACCGATGTCAGCAGCCGCGGCCTGTACCTGCAGGACCAGATCCGCCTTAACGATGAATGGCAGATCCTCGCCGGCGTGCGCCTGGACCGTTTCGAGGTGGACACCACCAGCAAGGTCAGCGGTCGCAGCGAAAAACAGGACAGCACCGGCACCAGCCCGCGCCTGGGCATCGTCTATACGCCGTGGAAGGAACACTCCTTCTATGCTTCGTGGAGCAAGACCTTCTCGCCACCCGGCGGCGGCCTGATCGGCATCACCCCGGGTGCGGCGGGCAACACCAACGAGACCGATCCGGAAACCACCCGGCAGAAGGAAATCGGGGTCAAGAGCGACTGGCTGGACGAGCGCCTGAGCACCACCCTGGCCGTGTATGAGCTGGAACTCTACAACCGGCGCAACCGCGACCTGCTCGACCCGAACAAGTGGATCCTGACCGGCCTGCAACGCTCCCGCGGCATCGAGCTGACCGCTACCGGGAAACTGGCGGACAACTGGTATGTACGCGGCGGCATCGGCCTGCAGGATGCGATCATCGTCGACGACACCGAAGGCAACGCCGGCAACCGTGTTTCCGATGTGGCCAAGCGCAATGGCAGCGTGTTCATTACCTGGAAGCCGGAAATGGGCTGGTACGCGGAAACCGGGCTGACCTTCGTCGGCGAGCGTTATGCCGATACCCGCAACAGCATCGTGCTGCCGGGCTATGGCACCTGGGATGCACTGGCCGGGTACCGGACCAGGGACTGGGATGTGCGGGCGGCGTTGAGCAATATCACCGACAAGACCTACTACGCGTCGGCGACCAGTGCGGCGCAGATCCAGTTTGGTGATCCTCGCAGCCTGGTGGTGACCGGGACCTATAGCTTCTGACCTCTCGGGCCTCATCGCTGGCAAGCCAGCTCCCACAGGTTCAGCGGCGCACGCGGTCACTGTGGGAGCTGGCTTGCCAGCGATGAGGCCCTGAAGAACACCCACAAAAAAGGGCGATGCCTCCCCGGCATCGCCCTTTCCTTTTGCAACCTTCTCCCCTCAGCCGTGCCAGATGCCCGCCAGCGCATCGAGCTCGGCCTCGGTCATCAGCCCTGCCGGATAACGCTCCGCCAGCAGCCGCCGTGGATCGGTCTTCCTGACCCGGATTGGTCCATTGTGTTTCAACCACTGCGCCAATACCTGAAGCGCTTCATGGTTCATGACAGTCGGGTACGAAGCCAACTCACGTGCAGTATTCATTTCACACGTACTCCCCCAGAGGCGTGAGTTGAGCAAATTACTCAAGATTTGTGACAAATCCGTGGGAAAACACAGACCGTCCATCTCTTGTTACAACATTGGAATTAATACAAAAGCTATGCCATCAGGGAGCGCCGGCCGTCGTCCGGGCACAAAAAAGCCCGTCCGGAGACGGGCTTTTTTTTGACGTCAAATCAACGCTTTACCGGCGCCGGTTGCTGCTGGGTCAGGCAGTGGATATTGCCACCGCCCAGCAGCAGTTCACGACCGGGCACCATGACCACTTCGTGATCCGGGAAGAGGCGCGCGAGGATCGCTCTAGCCTCGGCGTCGGCCGGGTCGTTGAAGCTCGGGGCGATGATGCCGCCGTTGACGATCAGGAAGTTCACGTAGGACCCGGCCAGGCGCGAGGACGGGCTGCGCTCCTGGCTGCCGGCGACCATGTCGACGCCGTCGCACTCGTCCTGGGTGGCGTACATCGGGCCCGGAATCGGCATCTTGTGCACCACGAAGGTCCGCCCCTTGGCATCACGCTGGCTTTCCAGCACCGCCATGGCCGCACGGCAACGGGAATAGTTGGGGTCATTGGAATCATCGGTCCAGGCGAGTAACACTTCGCCCGGGCTGACGTAACAGCAGAAGTTATCCACATGACCGTCGGTTTCGTCGTTGTACAGGCCATCCGGCAGCCAGACGATGGTGTCCACGGCGAGGTTGTCGCGCAGGATGTCCTCGATCTGCCCGCGGTTCAGGTGCGGGTTGCGGTTGGCGTTGAGCAGGCATTCCTCGGTGGTGATCAGGGTGCCTTCGCCATCGACATGGATCGAGCCGCCTTCGAGCACGAAGCCCTCGGTGACATAACGCTCGCTACGCTCCAGGCCCATGATCTTGCCGGCCACCTGCTCGTCGCGGTTCCACGGTGCATACAGGCCGCCATTGAAGCCGCCCCAGGCGTTGAAGCCCCAGTCCACGCCGCGCACTTCGCCATTGTCGTTGATCACGAAGGTCGGGCCGGTGTCACGCACCCAGGCGTCGTCGTTGCTCAGTTCGACCACACGGATATTCGGCTCGCCGGCCAGGCGCGACACGGCATTCTCGTATTGCGCGGCAGACACGCCGACGGTCACCGGTTCGAAACGGGCGATGGCCTTGGCCACAGCCGTGTGGGCCGCCTGGGCCGGCTTGCCACCAAGGCGCCAGTTATCCGGACGCTCCGGCCAGATCATCCAGACCTGGGTTTGCGGCGCCCATTCGGCGGGCATGTGGAAGCCATCGGCACGGGGAGTAGAACTCAGAGTCTTCATGGGGGCGAACCTTGGTGGATGTTCAAGTGAACGAATTTATATCCGATAAATATCGACAATGAAAGCCGTGAAATAAAATCATCACACTTAAAAAAGCCGGTTAAACCGATACAAATCGACTTAACCGGCTTCGATTCACGGCGCTAGAGCTCTTCTGACAACACCCGGGCGATGCTGTCCACGAAGAAATCGACACTTTCCCTGGTAGTGCACATCGGCGGCTTGATCTTGAGGATGTTCAGGTAGTCGCCGGTGGGCTGCATGAAGATCCCCAGGTCGCGCAGGCGATTGCACAGGATCATGGTTTCCTCGCTGGCCGGCTCCAGGGTATCGGGGCTGCGCACCAGTTCCAGGCCCAGGTAGAAACCGGAACCGTGTACCGCGCCCGCCAGCGGATATTCATCGACCAGGCGCTGCAGCCGCGCCTTGAAGTAAGCGCCCACCTCACGGGCGTTTTCCCACAGGCCTTCCTCGGCCATCACGTCCAGCACCGCCATGCCGATCCGGCAACTGACCGGGCTGCCGCCGGCGGACGAGAAGAAGTAACCCTCGGCTTCGAGTGCCTCGGCGATGGCCCGGGTGGTGATCACCGCGCCCAGCGGGTGGCCGTTGCCCATGCCCTTGGCCATGGTGATGATGTCCGGCACCACGCCCTGCTCTTCGAAGCCCCAGAACCACTCGCCCATGCGCCCGTAGCCAACCTGTACCTCGTCGGCGATGCACACCCCGCCGCGCTCGCGGACCCTGGCATAGACCTGTTGCAGATAACCCGGCGGCAGTGGAATGCCGCCGGCATTGCCGTACACCGGCTCGCAGATGAAGCCGGCGAGCTGGCGACCGGTGGCGTCCACCTCGGCCAGGGTGGCATCGACATCGCGCACATAGTCGGCGGTGCTGTCGCTGCCGCGGTATTTGCCGCGATAGGTGTTCGGCGCGGTCACCGGATGCACCCACTCCGGCCTTGTAGTCAGGGCCTGCGGATTGTCGGCGATGGAGGTGGAAATCGCGTCGGTAGCCACCGACCAGCCATGGTACGCCTCCAGCACGCTGAGCACGTCGCGCCCGCCGCTGGCGGCCCAGGCCAGGCGAATCGCCAGGTCGTTGGCCTCGGTGCCACTGTTGACCAGGAACACCCGGTCCATGCCCTTCGGTGCCAGGGCCAGCAGGCGCTCGGAGAATTCGGCGATGGCTGCATAGTGGAAGCGCGAGTTGGTGTTGAGCAACGACCATTGTTTTGCGGCCTCGCTGACCATGCGCGGGTGACCGTGGCCGAGCACGGCGACGTTGTTGAGCATGTCGAGGTAGGAGCGCCCCTGCAGGTCGATCAGATAATTGCGCCAGCCACGCTCGATCTGCGGCGGCTGCTGATAGTAGTGCTTCTGCGAGCGGGCGAAGCTGGCGTCGCGGCGCGCCAGCAGGGCTTGCGCATCACCCAGGGGCGCGGCATCGCAGTCAAAACCGAGCAAACCCGCCGGCGACGGACAGACCGCCTGCCAGGCCCCGGCCCGCGAGGGCACGACAAAGGCTGGTGGTCGCAGGCCCGGGACCCGGCACAGCTGCACCGTGAGGCTGTCGCCGCTTTGCCCGAGGCCCTGCCCGGCTTCGACCGCTTGCCCGTCCGCCAGCACGTCACCACAGCCCCACAGCCACAGGCTGAGCTGCGCACCCTGCAGGCAGCCGCGGTTCGGGCCATCGACCTGCCAGGTGCCAGCGAATGGCGCGACCAATGGGGTGCCCTGGGCCAGATGCAGCTCCACCTGCAAGGCGAAGGTTTCCGGCTCGCGCGGGTTATCGATATGGGTACGGGACAGGCGGTACTGGCCATACAGCGAAGAGGCCGGGGCCGGCGTTTGCAGCAGCAGTTGCTGGTCGATGCCCGGGGCTTCCCAGTTGCCGGCGCTGAAATGCTCGCTGAGCACGCCGAGATCGACCCGGTTCACCGCCTGCCCGCTCAAACCCGCGACCAGCGGCAGGCAATTGCCCGGCAGCGAGCACTCAGGCTCAAGGCCGACGGCCTGGAAGATCGCCGCCTCCATCAGGGCGAACGGCACGCTGTCGGCGACCTCGAAGATTTCCCATTCATGCGCCAGGTTGTCGCGGATATACGCATTGCCGGGCTCGACGCTCACCTGCTGCTCGCTGCTGAGCACCAGCACCGCGGCACGGGCGACGATCAGCGGCCAGAGCGCCTTGAGTTCGGCCTCGGTCAGCGGGTTGATGGCGTGATAGGCGGCCACTGCCGGGAGGATCCGCAGCGGATCGCCTTCGGCATGGTGCAGCAGCGCGGCGCAGGTCACCGACAGGTCGGCGATGCGCCAGGTGTGCAGCAGGTCGCCGAAGTCGATTACGCCCTGCAACTGCCACTCGCGTTCGCCGTCGCGTTGCCAGACGGCATTGTCGTCGGTGAGGTCCAGATGCACCGCCTGCCGCGGCAGGTCGGCCTGCACTGCGGCCAGTGCCTCCTGCGCCTGGGCGGCGGCAGCCTGCACCCGTTGCTTGCGCGGGCCCTCGGCGAGCACCGGCACCAGGTGGGCGATCAGCGCCTGGGCATGCTGCGGGTCCCATTGCAGGGTGCGGGTCAGGCCCGGGTGGCTGAAGTCGGCGAGGGCCCGGTCGACCCGGGCACACAGGGCGCCCAGCTCGGCGATCAGGCGCGGCGGCAGGTGCTTGATCCGAGTCAGGGTCTGGCCGTCTATATAGTCGAGCAGGCGAGCGCGCACGCTCTGGCCATCGATGTCCAGCGCGAGCAACTGCTCACCGGACAGCGTCGCCCGTACCGCCGGTACCGGCACACCGCGCTCGCGCAAATAGCCGAGGGCTGCATGCTGGGCCTCCAGTTCCACTGCCGAATAACTGCCATGGCAGACCTTGAGCACATAACGACCCTGCGCGCTGTCGACGCGGAAATTCAGGTCCTGCTGACTGCCCAGCGCCTGCAGCGCGCCATCCACTCCATAGTGCTGGTTGAGCAAGGCGCGGGCCTGGCGTTCGCTAAGGGTGGGGCAAGGCTGGCTTGCTCGGCTGAGAAGAGTGCTGAGGGGCATGGCGGAGACCTCGGTTTTTTTGCGCTATATCGCCATCAGCCCTGCCATTAAGCAAGTGCAGTGGTTAAAATTACGCACAATTGACCGTGATTTCGTTGCGTAAAACGGCACGAAACGGTTATCCGGCGCAATCTGCTTGCACGCACCCGCCGGTGCCCACAAGCTATGCGCTTTTTGCTCAATGTCAGTTATGGAAGAAAGGCAGCCAAACATGCGAATTCTTATCACCGGCGGAGCCGGGTTCATCGGTTCGGCGCTGGTTCGCCATCTAATCGACAACACCGAGCACGAAGTGCTCAACCTTGACAAGCTGACCTACGCCGGCAACCTGGAATCGCTGCAGAGCATCGTGACCAATACCCGCTACGAGTTCGTCCAGGCCGATATCGTCGACCAGGCAACCGTCAGTGCCGTGCTCGAGCGCTTCAAGCCTCACGCGATCATGCACCTGGCAGCAGAGTCCCATGTCGACCGTTCCATCGATGGTCCTTCGGACTTCATCCAGACCAATATCGTCGGCACCTACAGCCTGCTGGAAGCCGCTCGCGGCTATTGGTCCAAGCTCCCGGCCGGCGAGCGTGAAGCCTTCCGCTTCCACCATATTTCCACTGACGAAGTGTACGGCGACCTGCATGGCGTCGACGACCTGTTCACCGAAACCACCCCGTACGCCCCCAGCTCCCCGTACTCGGCGAGCAAGGCCGCATCCGACCATCTGGTCCGCGCCTGGAACCGTACCTACGGCTTGCCGGTGCTGCTGACCAACTGCTCGAACAACTACGGGCCGTTCCACTTCCCGGAAAAACTCATTCCACTGGTGATCCTCAACGCCTTGGCGGGCAAAGCGCTGCCGGTCTACGGCAACGGCCTGCAAGTGCGTGACTGGTTGTTCGTCGAAGACCACGCGCGCGCCTTGTTCAAGGTCGTGACCGAGGGTGTGGTCGGCGAGACCTACAACATCGGCGGCCATAACGAACAGAAGAATATCGACGTAGTGCGCGGCATCTGCGCGCTGCTCGAAGAGCTGGCGCCACAGCGTCCGGAAGGCGTGGCCAACTACGCCGACCTGATCACCTACGTCAAGGATCGCCCTGGCCACGACCAGCGCTACGCCATCGACGCCAGCAAGATCGAACGTGAGCTGGGCTGGGTTCCCGAAGAAACCTTCGAGACCGGCCTGCGCAAGACCGTCCAGTGGTATCTGGACAACCTGGAATGGTGCCGCCACGTGCAGGACGGTAGCTACCAAGGGCAACGCCTGGGCACCTCCGACTTCAAGGACCTGATTGCATGACCAAAGGTATCGTCCTGGCGGGTGGCTCCGGCACCCGTCTGCACCCCATCACCCTCGGCGTTTCCAAGCAACTGCTGCCGATCTACGACAAGCCGATGATCTACTATCCGATCTCGGTCCTGATGCTCGCCGGCATTCGCGAGATCCTGCTGATTTCCACACCACAGGATCTTCCGCAATACCGCCAGTTGCTGGGCGACGGCAGCCAGTTCGGTGTCGAGATCAGCTACGCCGAACAACCGTCTCCGGACGGTCTGGCCCAAGCGTTCCTGATCGGTGAAGAGTTCATCGGCAACGATTCGGTCTGCCTGGTACTGGGTGACAACATCTTCCACGGCCAGGGCTTCACTCCACAACTGGTCAAGGCCGCCAGCCATGCCAAGGGTGCCACCGTCTTCGGTTATTGGGTCAAGGATCCGGAGCGTTTCGGCGTGGTGGAATACGACGCCGAAGGCCGTGCCATGTCGATCGAAGAAAAACCCAAGCAGCCCAAGTCGAGCTACGCGGTCACTGGTCTGTATTTCTATGACAACGACGTGGTCAACATCGCCAAGGCGGTCAAGCCATCGCCACGGGGCGAACTGGAGATCACTGACGTCAACAATGCCTACCTCAAGCGCGGCGACCTGCGGGTCGAACGCCTGGGCCGTGGTTTTGCCTGGCTCGACACCGGCACTCACGACAGCCTGCTGGAAGCATCGCAGTATGTGCAAACCATCGAGCATCGCCAGGGCCTGAAAGTCGCCTGTCTGGAAGAAATCGCCTATCAGCACGGCTGGATCAACTCCGAACAACTGACCGTACGGGCAGAAGCTCTGAGCAAAACCGGCTATGGTCAATATCTGCTTGGATTGATGAGCAAGACACGATGAAGGTCACCACCAGTACGCTACCCGACGTCCTGATCATCGAACCGAAGGTGTTCGGCGATGCGCGAGGTTTTTTCTACGAAAGCTTCAACGAGCGTGAGTTCGCGGCACAAACCGGCGTCAACGCTCATTTCGTCCAGGACAATCACTCGCGCTCGCAGAAAGGCGTGCTGCGTGGTCTGCATTACCAGATCGAACATGCTCAAGGTAAAGTGGTGCGGGTCACGGCCGGCGAAGTACTCGACGTCGCCGTTGACCTGCGCCGCAGTTCTCCGAATTTCGGGCGCTGGACCAGTATCCGCCTGTCGGCGGAGAACAACCGGCAGCTGTGGATTCCGCCTGGGTTTGGCCACGGTTTCGTGGTCCTGACCGACTACGCCGAGTTCCTCTACAAGACCACCGATTACTACTATCCGGAAGCCGAGCGCTGCGTACGCTGGGACGATCCGACACTGGCCATCGACTGGCAACTCGAGGACACGCCGCTGCTCTCGGCCAAGGACCAGAACGGCAAGCTGCTGAAAGACGCGGACCTGTTCCCATGAAGATCCTCGTCTGCGGCCGCAACGGCCAGGTGGCCCAGACCCTGCAGCAGACCCTGGGTGACCTGGGCGAACTGCACGTCCTCGGCCGCGACCAGCTCGACCTCGCCCACCCCGAACGCATCGCCGACCGGGTCCGCGCCATCGCCCCCGACCTGATCATCAACGCCGCCGCGCATACGGCGGTGGACCAGGCCGAGAGCGAGCCGGAGCTGGCCTTCGCGATCAATGCCCAGGCGCCAGGCGTCTTCGCCGAAGAAGCCGCGCGCCTGGGCATCCCGCTGATCCACTACTCCACCGACTACGTCTTCGACGGCAGCAAGCAAGGCCGCTACACCGAGGACGACGCGACCAATCCGCTGGGCGTTTACGGCCAGAGCAAGCTGGCGGGCGAACAGGCGATTGCCGCGGTCGGCGGGCAGCACCTGATCCTGCGCACCAGCTGGGTCTACTCGACCCACGGCCGCAACTTCCTGCTGACCATGCAGCGCCTGCTGCAGGAAAAGCCGGAACTGCGCGTGGTCGCCGACCAGATCGGCGCGCCGACCTGGGCCGGGACTATCGCCAACAGCACCCGCCAATTGATCCAGCGCTGGCAGGCCGGCCAGGCCGGGGCCTGGGGCGTGTACCACCTGACCGCCGAGGGTGAAACCTCGTGGTTCGGTTTCGCCCAGGCCATCGGCGAGCAGTTGAAGGCCCAGGGCAAGCCCTGCGCCAACCTGGTGCCGATACCGTCCAGCGAGTACCCGACGCCGGCCCGCCGGCCGTTGAACTCGCGCCTCGATTGCAGCCGCCTGCAACGCGAGTGGCAGGTCAGCCAGCCCGACTGGCACCAGGCGCTGATCGACTGCCTGAAGTAGCGCATAATGCGCCAGACCTTTCTGGCGCATTTTCCGCGATGACCATGACCCCCAGCCTTCCCCGCCGTCCCCGCTGGCGCAGCCTCGCCCTTCTGGCCCTGTGCCTGGCGCCGCTGCTCTGGCCGCTGAACCGCCTCGCCGAGCACTACTACCAGGACGAACTGGCCAGCCAGAACCGCCAGACCCTCGACCTCTACGTCGCCAACCTGCTCGGTACCCTGCGCCGCTTCGAGGCCTTGCCACAGATCCTCGGCGACCTGCCGACCCTGCGCGACGTGCTGGCGGACCCGCTGCGCCTGGAATTCCAGACCAACGCCAACCGCCGCCTGAAGGAGATCAGCAGCCAGACCGGTGCCGAAGTCATCTACCTGATGGACGCCAAGGGCAACACCCTGGCCGCCTCCAACTGGGACAAGAAGGACAGTTTCATCGGTCGCAACTTCTCCTTCCGCCCGTACTTCAGCGACGCCACCGCCGGGCGCCTGGGGCGCTTCTTCGGCCAGGGCACCACCTCGGCCAAGCGCGGCTACTTCTTTGGTGCGCCGGTGTGGGACAACGGCCAGGTGATCGGCGTGCTGGTGGTCAAGGTCGACCTCGACCACACCGAGACCCTCTGGGGCAAAAGTCCGGAACAACTGCTGCTGACCGACAGCAACGGCGTGGTGGTGCTGACCTCGCGCCCGGAATGGCGTTTCCGCGCCACCCGGCCGCTGAGCGATGAAGACCGCCAGTCGATCACCGCGATCCAGCCCTACCCGACCCAGGAGCCGCAACCGCTCAACCTCAACCGCCAGGCCTGGCTGATCCAGACCCGCTCGATTCCGGAAACCGGCTGGGAAGTGAACATCCTCGCGCCAAAGGTGCTGGTGGACCGTTCGGTCAGCACGGTGATGGCCGTGGGCGGCGCCACCCTGCTGGTGGTGATGCTGCTGGTCGGCCTGGTCATGCAGCGGCGCCGCCACTACATGGACCGCATCGATTTCGAAGCCCGCGCCCGCCACGACTCGGAAAAGCGTGTAGTCGAGCGCACCGCCGACCTCGAAGGCCTCAACCGCCGCCTGAAAAGCGAGGTACTCGAGCGCGAACAGGCCCAGCAGGAGGCCGCCCGCGCCCAGGACGAACTGGTCCAGGCCGGCAAGCTGTCGGTGCTCGGGACCATGTCGGCGAGCATCAGCCACGAACTCAACCAGCCCCTGGCAGCGATCCGCAGCTACGCGGAAAACGCCGAGATCCTTCTCGACCACCAGCGCATCGACGACGCCCGCGGCAACCTCAAGCTGATCAACGAACTGACCGGGCGCATGGCCTCGATCATCGCCCACCTGCGCGCCTTCGCCCGCCGCGATCGTCACGCTCCGGAAAGCGTGGCTCTGCAACCGGCGCTGGACGACGCCCTGGCCCTGCTGGCCAAGCGGCGTCGGGCCATGGCCGTGGAACTGATCCGCGACCTGCCGGAAGCCACGCTGTGGGTCCAGGCCGGGGAAACCCGCCTGCGCCAGGTGCTCGGCAACCTGCTGGCCAACGCCCTCGACGCCCTCACCGAAAAGGCCAACCCGCGCAAGCTGTGGCTAAGTGCCGAACGCCGCGATGACTACGTCTACCTGACGATCCGCGACAACGGTCCAGGCTTTACCAGCCAGGCCATGGCCCACGCCCGCGAGCCGTTCTTCACCACCAAGACTCGCACCCAGGGCCTTGGCCTGGGCCTGGCGATCTGCGACACGCTGATGCGCGCCCTCGGCGGCGAGTTGTTGCTGGCCAACCACCCGGAGGGCGGCGCGCTGCTGACCCTGCAACTGCGCGTGGCCAAGCCCGGCGCCAACCTACAGACTTCCGAGGACTCCCTGGCATGACCGAGCCCCTGATCGACAGCCGCACCCAGGTGATCCTGGTCGATGACGACCCGCACCTGCGCCAGGCCCTCAGCCAGACCCTCGACCTCGCCGGCCTGCGCGTCCTCGCCTTGAGCGACGCCCAGGGCCTGGCCCAACGCATCGAGGCCGACTGGCCAGGCGTGGTGGTCAGCGATATCCGCATGCCCGGCATCGACGGCCTGCAACTGCTGGAGCAACTGCACGGCCAGGACCCGGACCTGCCGGTGCTGCTGATCACCGGCCACGGCGATGTGCCGCTGGCGGTGCAGGCCATGCGCGCCGGGGCCTATGACTTCCTGGAAAAACCCTTCGCCAGCGACGCCCTGCTCGACAGCGTGCGCCGCGCCCTGGCCCTGCGCCGCCTGGTGCTGGACAACCGCAGCCTGCGCCTGGCCCTGAGCGACCGTCAGCAACTGAGCGGGCGCCTGGTCGGCCATTCGCCGTCGATCCAGCGCCTGCGCGAACAGATTGGCGCCCTCGCCGGGACCCGTGCCGACGTGCTGATACTCGGCGAGACCGGCGCCGGCAAGGAAGTGGTGGCCCGCGCCCTGCACGACCTGTCCAGCCGTCGCGACGGGCCGTTCGTGGCGATCAATGCCGGCGCCCTGGCCGAATCGGTGGTGGAAAGCGAGCTGTTCGGCCACGAGCCCGGGGCCTTCACCGGCGCGCAGAAGCGCCGTATCGGCAAGTTCGAGTTCGCCAATGGCGGCACCCTGTTCCTCGACGAGATCGAGAGCATGAGCCTGGACGTGCAGGTCAAGCTGCTGCGCATGCTGCAGGAGCGGGTGCTGGAGCGTCTGGGCGGCAACCAGCAGATCCCCCTGGATATCCGCGTGATCGCCGCGACCAAGGAAGACCTGCGCCAGTCCGCCGACCAGGGCCGCTTCCGTGCCGACCTGTATTACCGCCTCAATGTCGCGCCGCTGCGTATCCCGCCGCTGCGCGACCGAGGCGACGACATCCTCGTACTATTCCAGCACTTCGCCGATGCCGCCAGCGAACGCCACGGCCTGCCCGCCCATGAGCTGCAACCGGCGCAGCGCGCCATGCTCCTGCGCCACACCTGGCCAGGCAACGTACGCGAGCTGCAGAACGCCGCCGAACGCTTCGCCCTCGGCCTGGAGCTGGCCCTCGACGGCCAGGCCGAAAACAGCGCCGCCCCCCAGGACCTGCCACCGGCCGATGGCAATCTCAGCGAACAGGTCGAGCATTTCGAGCGCTCGCTGATCGCCGCCGAGCTGGCCCGCTCGCACAGTTCCATGCGCAGCCTGGCCGAAGCCCTCGGCATCCCGCGCAAGACCCTGCACGACAAGCTGCGCAAGCACGGCCTGAGCTTCGCCGACAGCCATGCCAGCGAAGACCCGGAGGAAAGCCGCTGATGAGCAGCGACCTGGAAAGCATCCTGCACCACGACATCCCGCTGACCCGGGAAATGGGCATGAGCGTGCTCGACTGGCAGCAGCAGCGCCTGCGCCTGCGTTTGCCGCTGGAGCCCAACGTCAACCACAAGAGCACCATGTTCGGTGGCAGCCTGTATTGCGGCGCGGTGCTGGCGGGCTGGGGCTGGCTACACCTGCGCTTGCAGGAGGCAGGGGTCGATGACGGGCATATCGTCATCCAGGAAGGCGCGATCAGCTATCCGTTGCCGGTGACCGGCGCAGCCGTCGCGGTGTGCGAAGCGCCGGAGGAGAAGGTCTGGGAGCGTTTCCTCAAGACCTACGCACGCCACGGCCGGGCACGCCTGAGCCTGCATACCCGGGTGTTCAACGAAGGAAGCGAAAAGCCCGCCGTGGAGTTCGACGGGCAGTACGTGCTACACCGCTGAGGCGAGGGCCAGCAGCTTGGCGCGCCATGGCGCGGCGGCCGGCAGGCCGAGGAAGAATGGGTTGCGCAGGGATTCGAGGGCAGGATAAACGAACGCCTCGCCGTCCAGGCCCAGCACCTCGCCGCCCGCGCCTTCCAGCACGCCCTGGGCGGCGGCGGTGTCCCACTGCGAGGTCGGCGCCAGACGCGGATAGCAATCGGCGGCGCCTTCGGCCAGCAGGCAGAACTTCAACGAGCTGCCGATATTGGCCAGTTCCAGCTCGCCCAGCGCTTCGCCGAGGCCAGCCAGCAGACGCTCCTGCTCCGGACTGGAATGTCGGCGGCTGGCAACCACGGTGAACGCCTGGCCCGGCGGCGGTGCCAGGCGCACCTGGATCGCCTCGACCGAACCATCGGCCTCGGCACGCCAGGCCCCGATGCCCTGACCGCCGTAGTAGCAACGGCCATTGACCGGCATCGCCACCACGCCGAACACCACCCGCCCCTGTTCGATCAGGGCGATGTTCACGGTGAACTCTTCGGTGCCAGCGATGAACTCCTTGGTCCCGTCCAGCGGGTCCACCAGCCACCAGCGCTGCCAGGCCTGGCGCTTCTCCAGCGGGATGTCGCAGTCCTCTTCCGAGAGCACCGGGATCTCCGGCGCCAGCGCCAGCAGGCCCTCGGCGATGACCTTGTGCGCGGCCAGGTCGGCGGCAGTCACCGGGGACTCGTCGGCCTTGGCAGTCACCGCCACATCAGCGCGCCAGAACGGCAGGATGGCCTCGCCTGCACGGCGGGCCAGTTCGACTACCTGGGGCATCAGCTCGACAGGGTTCATACCGGGAACACTCCACGTTGGGTCAGCAGGTCGCGTACCAGGTACAGCGCCGCCAGCGCCCGGCCCTCGGAGAACTGCGGATGCTGGGCCAGGGCCGACAGCTCGCGCAGGCTGACGCGGTCGACGCGCATCGGCTCCGGCTCGTCGCCCGGCAGGCTTTCCTCGTAGAGGTCGGTGGCGAGCACCACCTGGATCTTCTGGCTCATGTAGCCGGGGGATAGCGACAGCTCGGTGATGTGCTCCAGTTGTCGAGCACCGTAGCCGGCCTCTTCCTTCAGCTCGCGGTTGGCCGCCGCCAGCACGTCCTCGCCGGGCTCGATCAGGCCCTTGGGCAGGGACACCTCGTACTCGTCGGTGCCACCGCAGTATTCCTCGACCAGCACCGCATGCTCGCTGTCGAGCATCGCCACGATCATCACCGCGCCATAACCATTACCCCGGCCGACCAGGCGTTCGTAGGTGCGCTCGGTGCCGTTGGAAAAGCGCAACTGCACGGCTTCGACACGGAACAGGCGGCTGCTGGCGACGATCTCGCTGGAGAGGACGGTGGGTTTCTGGCGCATGAGGGGGCGGCTCCTTGGCGGTAACGGGGTACTATACCGCCCACCACGGCCCGACCGAACGAGAATCTTTAACATGCTGCCTCTCGCCTGGCGCGATATCGATACCGTCCTGCTGGACATGGACGGCACCCTCCTCGACCTGCACTACGACAACCATTTCTGGATGGAGCTGCTGCCCCAGCGCTATGCCGAGCACCACGGCATCAGCCGGGCCATGGCCGAGCTGGAGATCCAGCCGCTGTTCGAGCGGCATGCCGGATCGTTGAACTGGTATTGCCTGGATTTCTGGACCCGCGAGCTGAAGCTGCCGATTCGTGAGTTGAAGCAGCAGAGTGCCGACCTGATCGCCCTGCGACCGGATGCGGATACGTTCCTCGCGGCACTGCGGGACGCGGGCAAGCGGGTGATCCTGATCACCAACGCGCACCGTGATTCGCTGTCGCTGAAGCTGGAGCGGGTGGCCCTGGCGCCGTATTTCGAGCGGCTGATCAGCTCGCACGACTATGGTTTCCCCAAGGAAAACCAGCAGTTCTGGAGTGCCTTGCGCACGGATACCGGGTTCGATCCGTCGCGCAGCCTGTTCATCGACGACACCCTGGCGATCTTGCGCAGCGCCCGCGCCTTCGGCGTCGCCCACCTGCTCGCCGTGCGCCAGCCGGACAGCCGCAAGCCTGCGCGCGATACCGAGGAATTCGCGGCGCAGGAAGACTACCGGGCTTTACTGGAAGGACTCTAAGGCCAACACGGACCCTGTGGGAGCTGGCTTGCCAGCGATGACGCCAGACCAGACACCACCGTTGCCAGACCCATAGCAATCGCTGGCAAGCCAGCTCCCACAGGGGTCTGAGCCAACCGATAGAACGGGGTCTAATCCGGAATACGCAGCACCTGCCCCGGATAGATCTTGTCCGGATGGCTCAGCATCGGCTTGTTGGCCTCGAAGATCTTGTTGTACTTGTTGGCATCGCCATACACCTTCTTGGAAATGGCACTCAGGGTATCGCCCTTCTCCACCGTGACGAACCGCGCCGCCTGCGCCACCGGCCCGGCCACGGTGATCTGGTCATCCACCGACGCCACACCCGCGATATTGCCCAGGGCCAGAAGAATCTTCTCCTTCTCTTCCTGACTGCTCACCTCGCCCGTGACCGTCACCGTGTCACCGTTCACCGTGGCCTGCACATTGGGGTTGCCGAGCCCCACCTTGGCCACATGCTCCTTGAGCTGCTCACCGGCATTGGCATTGCCGGGCGTCAGCAGATCGATGAGTTTTTCTCCCGCTTCCTTCACGAAACTGAACAGACTCATGACGCTCTCCCTGATAAAGGATTCTCGGAGCCCAAAGTCTAGGTCAGGTTAGAATGCCCCGCCCCCCAGCCCCGAGACGACGATGGACATCAAACAGCTGAAATTCCTCATCGCCCTGGACGAAACCCGTCACTTCGGCCAGGCCGCCGCGCTGTGCCACGTGACCCAGCCGACCCTGTCGATGCGCCTGCGCAACCTGGAACGCGAGCTGGGGCTGGAGCTGGTCAACCGCGGCCAGCGCTTCGAGGGCTTTACCGCGCAAGGTGAACGGGTGCTGGCCTGGGCGCGCTCGGTGCTCGCCGCCTACGACGGTTTGCAGGCCGAAGCCGCCGCCTGTCGCGGACATCTGGCCGGCACCCTGCGCCTGGGCATGGTGCCGCTGTCCAGCTTCGACCCGCTGCCGCTGCTGCAACGCCTGCACCGCCAGCATCCGGAACTGGCCTTCGAACTCAGCGCCCTCAGCTCCGAACAGATCCTCGAACAGCTCACCAGCAACCGCCTCGACCTCGGTCTTTCCTACCTGGAACGCCTCGACCAGGAGCGTTTCGAAGCCCTGCCGCTGGGTGAATCGCCCATGGGCCTGCTCTACGACCCGGCACACTTCCACTTCGACGATGCCCCGCTGCACTGGGAAGCCCTGGCCGAGCTGCCCCTGGGCCTGCTCACCGCCGGCATGCATTTCCGCCAGTCGGTGGACCACAACTTCCACAGCCGCGGCATCACCCCGCGCCTGCTGTTGCAGACCGATGCCGTCCATCAGCTGGTCCAGGCCGTGCACGGCGGCCTGTGCTGCGCAGTGATGCCGCTGGGCAGCGGCCTCGAAGCGGTGACCGGCGGCCTGCGCCTGCAGCCTATCGACCAGGCCACCACCCTCGCCCCGCTGGGCCTGATCATGCGCCGCACCGCGCCGCGCTCGGCCCTGGCCGAAGCCTGTATCGCCGAGTACCGGAAACTGCTCGACGAGGCATGATCGACGCGCTCTATCGGCACATCGGCAGAAGCGATTAGACGATACCCGAGCACAGGCCTAGGCTTATAAATCGAATTAGCCTTGCCGGTATTCCAATAAATGAGCAGCAAGCCTCCGGTTTGCGCGGCCTCCACAAGCCTGGAAGCCCCTGCCGCCAGCGTGCGTTACGACTACAGCCAGCTCGAAGACCAGTCTCCCGCCAGTGCCGACCTCGCCGAGGAAGTGGCCCTGGCCATCGCCTTCAACGGCATCAGCCAGGCGGTGATGTTGGTCAGCCCCACCGATCTCGACGATTTCGTGGTGGGGTTCAGCATCGGTAGCGGCATCGTCGACAGCGCCGACGACATCTACGACATCAAGCTCGCCGGAAGCGGCTCGGCCCTGCATGCCCAGGTGGAAATCGCCAGCCGGGCGTTCTGGAACCTCAAGAACCAGCGGCGCCAACTGGCCGGCACCAGCGGCTGCGGGCTGTGCGGCGTGGAAGCCGTGGAGCAGGCCCTGCCTGACCTCAAGGTGCTACCCGGCGCCCCGCTGCCACCCGCTGAATGGCTGGTCGGCCTGCGCCAGCGCATCGCCGATTTCCAGCCCCTTGGCCAGCACTGCGGCGCGGTCCACGCGGCGGCGTTCATGGACGCCAGCGGCGAACTGCTGTTCGGTCGCGAAGACATCGGCCGGCACAACGCCCTCGACAAACTGATCGGCGCCCTGGTCCGCCAGCGCATCGACACCCGTGGCGGCCTCGCCGTGGTCACCAGCCGTTGCAGCCTGGAACTGATCCAGAAAGTCCTGCGCGCCGGCATCCAGACCCTGGTCAGCTTCTCGTCGCCTACCGGCCTGGCCCTGCAATGGGCCCGGCGCCATAACCTGAACCTCATCCACCTGCCGCAGCACAGTGCACCAAGGGTCTACAGCCCTGCACGGGAGAACAGATCGTGAGCCTGCATCATCAAGCCGACCAGAAACCCGTTCCGCGCTACAAACCCTACAACGGCGCCGCCGGTGGCTGGGGCGCGCTGCGCAGCGTGGTCCAGGCGTGGGTCGGTAGCGACAACGCCCTGAAGAACATCCGCGCCCTGCTCAAGACCAACCAGAACGGCGGCTTCGACTGCCCGGGCTGTGCCTGGGGCGACTCGCCGGAACACGGCATGGTCAAGTTCTGCGAGAACGGCGCCAAGGCGGTGAACTGGGAAGCGACCAAGCGCCGCGTCGACCCGACCTTCTTCGCTCGCCACAGCGTCACCTCGCTGCTCGCCCAGAGCGACTACTGGCTCGAGTACCAGGGCCGCCTGACCGACCCGATGCTCTACGACCCAGTCGGCGACCGCTACCGGCCGGTCAGTTGGGACGACGCCTTCGCCCTGATCGCCCGCCACCTGAACGCGCTGGAAAGCCCGGACCAGGCCGAGTTCTACACTTCCGGCCGGGCCAGTAACGAAGCGGCGTACCTGTACCAACTGTTCGTCCGCGCCTACGGCACCAACAACTTCCCGGACTGCTCGAACATGTGCCACGAGGCCAGCGGCGTGGCCCTCGGGCAGAGCGTCGGGGTCGGCAAGGGCACGGTCACCTTCGATGACTTCGAGCACGCCGACGCCATCTTCGTCTGGGGCCAGAACCCCGGCACCAACCACCCGCGCATGCTCGAACCACTGCGCGAGGCGGTGGAGCGCGGTGCCCAGGTGGTGTGTATCAACCCGCTCAAGGAGCGCGGCCTGGAACGCTTCCAGCACCCGCAGCACCCGATCGAGATGCTGACCAACGGCGACAAGCCGACCAACACCGCGTTCTTCCGCCCGGCCCTCGGCGGCGACATGGCGATGATGCGCGGCATGGCCAAGTTCCTCCTGCAATGGGAACGCGAGGCGCTGGCCAAGGGCGAGGAGCCGATCTTCGACCACGCCTTCATCGCCGAGCACACCGCTACCGTCGATGACTACCTGGCGGTGGTCGACGCCACCTCGTGGGAGCAGATCGAAACCCAATCGGGCCTGACCCTGGGCGAGATCGAACTGGCCACGCGCATGTACGTGAAGGCGAAGAAGGTCATCATGTGCTGGGCCATGGGTATCACCCAGCACCGCCACTCGGTGCCGACCATCCAGGAAATCGCCAACCTCATGCTGCTGCGCGGCAACGTTGGTGTCCCGGGCGCAGGCCTGTGCCCGGTGCGTGGCCACAGCAACGTGCAGGGCGACCGCACCATGGGCATCAACGAGCGTCCGCCGGTGGCGCTGCTCGACTCCCTGGAGCGCCGTTTCGGCTTCCCGGTGCCGCGGCATAACGGCCACAACACGGTCGAAGCGATCCACGCCATGCTCGAAGGCCGGGCCAAGGTCTTCATCGGGCTGGGCGGCAACTTCGCCCAGGCCACCCCGGACACCGACCGCACCGCCCAGGCCCTGCGCAACTGTGACCTGACCGTGCATATCAGCACCAAGCTCAACCGCAGCCACCTGATTCACGGCAAGGAAGCGCTGATCCTGCCGTGCCTGGGCCGCACCGATATCGACCAGCAGGGCGAAGGCCCGCAGGCCGTGACCGTGGAAGACTCGTTCAGCATGGTCCACGCCTCCAATGGCCAGCTCAAACCGCTGTCGAAGGAAATGCGCTCGGAGCCGGCGGTGATCGCCGGGATTGCGGCCGCGACCGTGGGCAAGCATCCGGTGGACTGGAACTGGCTGATCGCCGACTACGACCGTATTCGCGACCTGATCGCCGATACCATTGGCGGCTTCGACCAGTTCAACGAGCGACTGAAGCACCCGGGTGGCTTCTACCTGGGCAACAACGCTGCCCAGCGCGTGTGGAAAACCGCCAGCGGCAAGGCCAACTTCAAGGCCAACCGCCTGCCGGACGACCTGCTGCATGAAGGCGTGCGCGCGACCGGCAAGCTGCCGGACCTGATCATGCAGTCGATGCGTTCCCACGATCAGTACAACACCACCATCTATGGCCTGGACGACCGTTACCGCGGGGTTCGCGGCCAGCGCAACGTGCTGTTCGCCAACGAGGCGGACATCATTCGCCTGGGCTTCAACCCGGGGGACAAGGCCGACATCGTGTCGCTGTGGGGTGATGGGCTGGAGCGCCGGGTGACCGGGTTTACCTTGCTGGCGTTCGATATCCCGGCGGGGCAGGCGGCGGCTTACTATCCGGAGGTGAACCCGCTGGTGCCGCTGGAGAGCGTGGGGGATGGCAGCCATACCCCGACGTCGAAGTTCGTGGCGATCCAGTTGAAGCCGGCCAGCTTTGAGGCCCGGATTATCTAGGTTGTTGCTGATGGCCCTATCGCTGGCAAGCCAGCTCCCACAGGGATCGCGTGCACCGCAAAACCTGTGGGAGCTGGCTTGCCAGCGATAGGGCCATCAAATCCTCTACAAAACTGTCAGAAGGGCACATCCCCCAGGATCGTCGCCCGATGCATCACCCGCCTCTCCGGCCGGTAATCATCCACCGCGTAATGCTGGGTCACGCGGTTATCCCAGAACGCCACATCCCCCACCTGCCAGCGCCAGCGAATGGTGAACTCCGGCCGCGTGGCATGGGCGAACAGCAGCTTCAAAATCGCTTCACTCTCCTGCTCGCTCAATTCATTGACCCGGGTAGTGAACCCGTCACTGACGAACAACGACTTCCGCCCACTCACCGGATGCGTCCGAATCACCGGATGCGAGATCGGCGGATTGGCCTTGCGCGTCGCTTCCCAGCGTGCCAGGTCCTCCGGCGTGCTGCCAAACCGCGCCAGGGGGAATGACTTGGTGAAGTCGTGGGTCGCCGTCAGCCCGTCCAGCAAACGCTTCAACGGCTCCGACAGCGCCTCGTAGGCGGCGATCCCGCTGGCCCACAAGGTATCCCCGCCAAACGCCGGCACCTGCCTGGCCGCCAGCACCGCACCCAGCGCCGGGGTCGGCAGGAAGGTCACGTCGGTGTGCCAGATGGCGTTGTCGCGCACGTCGGTGACGGCGGTATCCAGCACCAGCACCTGCGGGGTTTCCGGGATGTTCGGGTAGATCGGATGGATATGCAGGTCGCCGAACTGCGCAGCGAAATTGGCCTGCTGCTGTGGGGTGATCGACTGCTCGCGGAAGAACAGCACCTGGTGCGCGAGCAGGGCGTGCTCGATGGCATCGCGGGTGGTGGCGTCGATCTCGCGGCTGAGGTCCACGCCACTGATTTGGGCACCGAGCGCCGGGCTCAGCGGGGTAATGATCAGGCTCATGTCTGTCTCACTAAAAATTCGTTATCAGTGGCTCTGGCCGTGCCACGGCACCAGCTTGCGTTGCAGTGCGCGCAGGCCCATTTCCAGGGCGAAGGCGATCAGGGCGATGACCAGGATCCCCAGCACCACCACGTCGGTGACCAGGAACTGCGCCGCCGACTGGACCATGAAGCCCAGCCCGCTGGTGGCCGCGATCAGCTCGGCGGCGACCAGGGTCGACCAGCCCACGCCAAGGCCGATGCGCACGCCGGTCAGGATGTCCGGCAGGGCGCTGGGCAGGATCACATGGCGAATCAATTGCGCCTTGCTCGCCCCCAGCGACTGCGCGGCACGCAGCTTGGCCGGATCGACGGTGCGCACGCCGGTGGCGGTGGCAATGGCGATCGGGGCGAAGATCGCCAGGTAGATCAGCAGCACCTTGGACAGCTCGCCGATACCGCACCAGATGACGATCAGCGGCAGGTAGGCCAGCGGTGGAATCGGCCGGTAGAACTCGATCAGCGGATCGAGCACGCCACGGGCGATCCGGTTGCGGCCGATGGCGATGCCGATCGGGATCGCGGTGAGGATCGCCGCGCCCAGGGCCAGGCCGATACGCCCGAGGCTGGCACCGAGGTGCTGCCACAGGGTGGATTCCATGTAGCCCTGGGTCAGCAGCAGCCAGGCCTTGCCCAGCACCGCTTCCGGCGAGGGCAGGAACAGCGGCTCGATCCATTCCGCCGCGGTCACCAGCCACCACAGCGCCAACAGGCCGCCGAGGGTCAGGCCGCTGATCCAGCGGGTGCTCAGGGTGCGGCGCACACGAGGTGCGGCGGCGGTCGGTTTGGCCGTTACCGGCAGTTCGAGGCTGCTCATGCGGACTCCCTGCGTTGCGAGAAGACCCGCGCCAGCACGTGCTCGCGGGTTTCGATGAAGCGCGGATCGGATTTGATCGAGCGCGCCGATTCGCCGGCCGCATAGCGCTGGCCGAAGTCCAGTTGCAGGCGCTCCACCACCCGCCCGGGATTGGGCGCGAGAAGGATCAGGTCGGTGGCGAGGAACACCGCTTCCTCGATGTCATGGGTGATCAGGAACACCGGCTTGGCCGTGCGCTGCCAGACCTGCAGCAGCAGTTCCTGCATTTGTTCGCGGGTGAAGGCGTCGAGGGCGCCAAAGGGTTCGTCCATCAGCAGCACCCGAGGGTCGGCTGCCAGCGCGCGGGCCAGGCCGACGCGCTGTTTCTGGCCGCCGGAGAGCTGCCAGATGCGCCGTTCGGCGAAATCGGCGAGGTCCACCAGGGCCAGCATTTCCCGGGCCGTATTTTCACGCTCTGGACGCGGCACACCCGCCAGCTCCAGGCCGAAAGCAACGTTGGCCAGCACGTCCTGCCAGGGCAGCAGGGCATCGTCCTGGAACACCACGCCACGTTCGGCGCTGGGGCCCTGCACAGGCACCCCGTCAAGGGTGATGCGTCCGGCGCTCGGGCTGACGAAGCCGGCGATCAGGTTGAGCAGCGAGGTCTTGCCGCTGCCGGAAGGGCCGAGGGCCACCAGCAGTTGCTGCGGGCCCAGGCTCAGGGAGATGTCGGCGAGCACCGGTTCGGCGGCGCCGGGGTACTGTGCGCTGATGCGCTCCAGCTGTAACAGGGCCATGACGACTCCGGGACTCAGTGAGTGATGAACGAAGAACTGACGTACGGCGAATAATCCGGCAGCACCGCCTCGACCTTGCCCTGCTCCTTGAGGAACCTGGCGGTCTCGGTGATCGCCTGGGTGGTCGGTGCGCCAAGGGCGGCGACCTGGTCGGCGGCCAGCGGGAACACGTTGCCTTGCAGCAGGGCCGGGATATCGCTGGTCTTGGCGCCGGACAGCTTGGCCAGCTTGTCGACGTTGGCCTTGTCGGCCAGCCAGGCTTGCGGGTCCTTGCGGTAGTCGGCGTAGGCGTCGAGGGTCACCTTGGCGAAGGCCTTGACCACGTCCGGGTGCTTGGCGGCGAAGTCCTTGCGCACGATCCAGGCGTCGAAGGTCGGTGCGCCTTTCTGCGCCAGTTCGCCGGAGGTGATCAGCACCTTGCCGTTTTCCTTGGCGACACCCAGCGCCGGGTCCCAGACGTAGGTGGCATCGATATCACCGCGTTTCCAGGCGGCGATGATCGCCGGTGGCGCGAGGTTGAGGATCTGCACCTTGGACGGGTCGATGTTCCACTGCTTCAGCGCCGCCAGCAGGCTGTAGTGGCCGGTGGAAACGAAGGGCACGGCGACTTTCTTGCCGATCAGGTCCTGGGGCGAATTGATCCCGGCACCCTCGCGGGCGACCAGGGCTTCGGCAGCGCCGATCTGGGTGGCGATGAGGAAGGTTTCCACCGGCAGCTTGCGGGTCGCGGCGGCGGCCAGCGGGCTGGAGCCGAGGTAGCCGATCTGCACGTCTCCGGAGGCGACGGCGGTGATCACATCGGCGCCGTTGTCGAATTTGCGCCAGTTGATGCTGGCCTTGCTGGCCTGTTCATAACGACCGTCGACCTGGGCCACCTTGGCCGGGTCGACGGTGGTCTGGTAGGCGACGGTCAGGTCGGCAGCCTGGGCGAAAACGGCGGCACCGGCCAACGCCAGGGCGGAAAACAGGCGCAGTGGGGCGAAGAAGGTCATGTTGCACTCCTGGCGGGCAGTAATGGGTAGTGGATGCAACAAAGACTAATTGATCTAAGAAAACAGAAATAAATAACTTTTTCGAATTAGCTTAGGAGACAAAGATTGATGGCCTCTGGGGCCGCTGTGCGGCCCTTCGCGGGCAAGCCACGCTCCTACAGGGGTACGCGGTGTTCTTGTAGGAGCGTGGCTTGCCCGCGAAGGACCGCAAAGCGGTCCCCTGGGACTGTTGAATCTGTGTTGCTACAGCAACAACCCTCTGTCTATCCATATTCCCAATCGTTAGTTCAAATAATTTTTATACACGATTACGGTATATACACCGGACCACCGGACCCCAGTGCTTTTCTGTCGATTTCCCAGAAGATGAGGTCAGGTCATGTCCAATCTCGCCACCACCACCGTCCACAGCGATCTGGACACCGCGCCGCTGCTACTGCCCGCCAACGTCCTGCGCAGCGACGCCGAGGCCATTCAGGCCGCCCATGAACTGGCCGCCGTCGCCCGCCCCCAGGCCGGCAAGCGCGACCAGCAACGCAAACTGCCGTGGGCCGAGGTCGAGCAGTTCACCCGCAGCGGCCTGGGCAGCATCAGCATTCCCCGTGAATACGGCGGACCGGGGCTGTCCTTCAGCGCCCTGGCCGAAGTGTTCCGCGTCATCAGCGCCGCCGATCCGGCGCTCGGGCAGATTCCGCAGAACCAGGTCGGCATCCTCCAGCTGATCCGTGGCGCCGCCACCGAGCAGCAAAAGGAAGTGCTGTTCCAGTCCGTACTGGACGGCTGGCGCATCGGCAATGCCGGGCCCGAGCGCGGTACGAAGAACACCTTGGAACTGAAGGCGCGCATCACCCGCCAGGGCGACGGCTACGTGATCAGCGGCCAGAAGTTCTATTCCACCGGCGCCCTGTTCGCCCACTGGGTGGCGGTCAAGGCACTCAACGACGAGGGCCGCCAGGTGATGGCCTTCGTCCGCCGCGGCAGCCCGGGGCTGCGCATCGTCGACGACTGGTCCGGGTTCGGCCAGCGCACCACCGCCAGCGGCACCGTGCTGCTCAACGAAGTGCCGGTGGACGCCGAACTGGTGATCGAGAACTGGCGCATCGGCGACGTGCCGAACATCCAGGGCGCTGTGTCCCAGCTGATCCAGACCGCCATCGATGCCGGCATCGCCGAAGCCGCCATCGACGACACCATCGCCTTCGTCCGCGAACGCGCCCGGCCGTGGATCGATGCCGGCGTCGAGCGCGCCAGCGACGATCCCTACGTAATCGCCGATATCGGCCGCCTCAAGCTCGAACTGCACGCCGCCAACGCCCTGCTGGCCAAGGCCGCCAGGGTGCTGGACGAGGTGAACGCGGCCCCGGTGACCATCGAATCCGCCGCCCGCGCCTCCATCGCCGTGGCCGAGGCCAAGGTACTCAGCACCGAGATCTCCCTGCTCGCCAGCGAGAAGCTGCTGGAGCTGTCCGGCAGCCGCGCGACCCTTGCCGAATTCAACCTCGACCGTCACTGGCGCAACGCCCGGGTGCACACCCTGCACGACCCGGTGCGCTGGAAATACCACGCCGTCGGCGCCTTCCACCTCAACGGCAGCCTGCCCGCCCGGCACTCCTGGATTTGACCAGACCACTGGAGCCCCTTTGATGAGCCACGTTTCCCTTCCGCACTACGACGTGCCGGTGATCGTCGACGACGCCCAGGCGCTTGCCATCGCCGAACAGATCGCCGGCAAACTGCAACAGGACAGCATCCTGCGCGACCGCGAACGGCGCCTGCCCCATGCCGAGCTGGAGCTGTTCTCGCGCTCCGGGCTGTGGGGCATCAGCGTACCCAAGGCCTACGGCGGCGCGGGTGTTTCCAACGTCACCCTGGCAAAAGTCATCGCCCGTATCGCCGAGGCCGACAGCTCCCTGGGGCAGATTCCGCAGAACCATTTCTACGCCCTCGAAGTGCTGCGGGTGAACGGTAGCGAGGCGCAGAAAAAGCGCCTTTATGCCGAGGTTCTGGCGGGCGTGCGCTTCGGCAATGCCCTGGCCGAACTGGGCACCAAGACCGCCCACGACCGCACCACCCGCCTGACCCGCGACGGCGACCAGTTGCGCATCAACGGCCGCAAGTTCTACGCGACCGGCGCGATCTACGCCCAGCGCATCCCCACCTCGGTGGGCGATGAAAACGGCGTGCAGCAACTGGCCTTCGTCCCTGCCGACAGCAGCGGTTTGCGGGTAATCGACGACTGGAGCGGCTTCGGCCAACGCACCACCGGCAGCGGTTCGGTGGTCTTCGATAACGTCGCGGTCGCCGCCGAGGACGTGGTGCCCTTCCAGAGCGCCTTCGAGCGCCCGACCCCGGTCGGCCCGCTGGCGCAGATCCTCCACGCCGCCATCGACACCGGCATCGCCCGCGCCGCCTACGAGGATGCCCTGCACTTCGTGCGTACTCGCACCCGGCCGTGGATCGATTCCGGCCATGACCGGGCCAGCGAAGACCCGCTGACCCTGAAATCCGTCGGCCACCTGGCGATCCGTCTGCATGCCACCGAGGCCCTGCTGGAGCGTGCCGGCGAATTCCTCGACCGCGCCCAGGCCGAGCCCAACGCCGAGACCGTGGCCGCCGCCTCCATCGCCGTGGCCGAGGCGCGGGCCATCAGCACCGAGATCTCCCTGGCGGCCGGCAGCACCCTGTTCGAGCTGGCCGGCAGCCAGGCCACCCTCGCCGAGCACGGCCTCGACCGTCACTGGCGCAACGCCCGCACCCACACCCTGCACGACCCGGTGCGCTGGAAGTACCACGCCATCGGCAACTACTACCTGAACGCGCAGAACCCACCGCTGCGGGGGACCATCTGATGGCGAAGAAGAAGATCCTGCTCAACGCCTTCAACATGAACTGCGTCGGGCATATCAACCACGGCCTGTGGACCCACCCGCGGGATACCTCAAGCCAGTACAAGACAATCGAATACTGGACCGAACTGGCGAAACTGCTGGAGCGCGGGCTGTTCGACGGCCTGTTCCTGGCCGATATCGTCGGGGTCTACGACGTCTACCAGCGGTCGGTGGACGTGCCGCTGAAGGAGTCGATCCAGCTCCCGGTGAACGACCCGCTGCTGCTGGTCTCGGCCATGGCGGCGGTCACGCAGCACCTCGGTTTCGGCCTGACCGCCAACCTCACCTACGAGCCGCCTTACCTGTTCGCCCGGCGCCTTTCCACCCTCGACCACCTGAGCCGTGGCCGGGTCGGCTGGAACATCGTCACCGGCTACCTCGACAGCGCGGCCAAGGCCATGGGCCTGGACGCGCAACCCGAGCACGACCGCCGCTACGACCAGGCCGACGAGTACCTGGAAGTGCTCTACAAGCTGTGGGAAGGCAGCTGGGAGGACGGCGCGGTGATCAATGACCGCCAGCAGCGGATCTACGCCCGGCCGGACAAGGTGCACAAGGTTCGCCACCAGGGCGAGTTCTACAAGGTCGAGGGGTATCACCTCTGCGAACCGTCGCCGCAGCGCACCCCGGTGCTGTTCCAGGCCGGCGCGTCCGAGCGCGGCCTGGGCTTTGCCGGGCAGCATGCCGAGTGCGTGTTCATCAGCGGCCAGAACAAGGCCGCGACCCGCGCTCAGGTGGACAAGGTGCGTGCCGCTGCCGTGGTCGCCGGACGTGATCCGCAGGCGATCAAGGTGTTCATGGGTATCACGGTGATCGTTGCCGCCACCGAGGAGCAGGCCCGGGCCAAACACGCCGAGTACCTGCGCCATGCCAGCGCCGAGGCCGGGGTGGCGCATTTCTCCAGTTCCACCGGCATCGACTTCTCCGCCTATGAGCTGGACGAACCGATCCAGTACGTGAAGAGCAATGCCATCCAGTCAGCGACCAGGAACCTGCAAAGCAACGACTGGACCCGCCGCCGCCTGCTCGACCAGCACGCCCTGGGCGGGCGCTACATCACCCTGGTCGGCTCGCCGGAGCAGGTCGCCGACGCGCTGGAAAGCTGGATCGCCGAGACCGGCCTGGACGGCTTCAACCTGGCCCGCACGGTGACTCCGGAAAGCTACGAAGACTTTATCGACCTGGTCATTCCGGAGCTGCAGAAGCGTGGCTCGTACAAGACCGCCTACGACAGCGGCAGCCTGCGGGAAAAGCTCTTCCCTGCCGGCACTGCCCACCTGCCCGCCGAGCATCCCGGCGCCAGCTACCGCCACCCGCACACCACCACCGCACACAAGAACGGAGCGCTCCAGCATGCTTAAGACCCTTATCAGCCGCCCCGTCGCGGCACTATCCCTATCAATCGGCCTCTCCCTCGGCCTGATCGGCGCCAGCCATGCTGCCGATGCCCTGAAAGTCGGCACCACCGCAGCCTTCGCCGTGCCGCTGGAAGCAGCGGTCAGCGAAGCCAAGAAACAGGGCCTGGATGTCGAGCTGATCGAATACAGCGACTGGATCGCGCCCAACGTCAGCCTCAATGCCGGCGATATCGACGTGAACTACTTCCAGCACATCCCCTTCCTGGAAAACGCCAAGGCGGCCGGTGGTTTCGACCTGACACCCTACGCGCCGGGGATCATCAACAACGTCGGCCTGTACTCGAAGAAATACAAAAGCTTCGACGAACTGCCGCAAGGTGCCACCGTGGCCATCGCCAACGACCCGATCAACAGCGGGCGCGGCCTGCAACTGCTGGCCAAGGCCGGGTTGATCACCTTGAAGGACGGCGTCGGCTACAAGGCCACCGAAGAGGACATCGTCGCCAACCCGAAGAAGATCAGGATCCTGCAGGTCGAAGCCGTGCAACTGGTGCGCGCCTACGATGATGCCGACCTGGTCCAGGGCTACCCGCACTACATCCGCCTGGCGAAGACCTTCGATGCCGAATCGGCGCTGCTGTTCGACGGTATCGACCACAAGGAATACGTGATCCAGTTCGTGATCAAGCCCAAGAGCAAGGACGACCCGCGCCTGGCGAAATTCATCGATATCTACCAGCACTCGCCGGTGGTCCGTGCGGCGCTGGACAAGGCCCACGGCAAGCTCTACCAGCCGGGCTGGGAGGGCTGAGATGAGTAC
Source organism: Pseudomonas sp. P2S-1 (assembly GCF_057197725.1). NCBI lineage: Bacteria > Pseudomonadati > Pseudomonadota > Gammaproteobacteria > Pseudomonadales > Pseudomonadaceae > Pseudomonas > Pseudomonas sp. P2S-1. The sequence continues at coordinate 4,862,986 of NZ_CM170068.1, read as the reverse complement.
CGCCAACGCCCGTGTGGCGCTGGATGCGCCGCCGCTCGAAGCGATCCGCCGTCAGTTGCACCCGGAGCTGCACAGCGCCCATGTGCGCTTCGTCGGGCTGCACAAGACCTACCCGGGGCAGGACGCCCCGGCCCTGGCCGACATCGACCTGAACATCCAGCACGGCGAGATCTTCGGCATCATCGGCCGCAGTGGCGCCGGCAAGTCCTCGCTGATTCGCACCATCAACCGTCTTGAGCAGCCCAGCGGTGGACGGGTGCTGATCGACCAGGTGGATATCGCCGGCTACGACGAGGACCAACTGGTCGGCCTGCGCCGGCGCATCGGCATGATCTTCCAGCACTTCAACCTGATGTCGGCCAAGACCGTGTGGCAGAACGTCGAGCTGCCGCTCAAGGTGGCCGGCGTGCCCAAGGCCGAGCGGCGGCGCAAGGTGGAAGCGCTGCTGGAACTGGTGGGGTTGCAGGAGAAGCATCACGTCTATCCGGCGCAGTTGTCCGGTGGACAGAAGCAGCGTGTCGGGATTGCCCGGGCGCTGGTGCATGACCCGGCGATCCTGCTGTGCGACGAGGCCACGTCGGCGCTGGATCCGGAGACCACCGAATCGATCCTCGGGCTGCTGCGGGATATCAATCGGCGCCTTGGGCTGACCATTGTCCTGATCACCCACGAGATGGCGGTGATCCGCGATATCTGTCATCGCGTGGTGGTACTGGAGCGCGGGCGGGTCGTCGAGCAGGGCGAGGTGTGGCAGGTGTTTGGCGACCCTCGGCACGAGGTCAGTCGCACCTTGCTGGCGCCGTTGCAGCCTGCCTTGCCGGCGTCGTTGCTGGAGCGCTTGTTGCCGACCGCACCCGATTCACGGGCCGCGCTGGTATTGCGCTTGCGCATCAGCGGCCAGGATCGCGAGGCGCCGGATCTGGCGGCACTGTTCAGTGCGCTGGGAGGCAAGGTCAGCCTGTTGCAGGGCGGGATCGAGCCGATTCAAGAGCGGGCGCTGGGGCAGTTGGTGATTTCCGTGTCTGCGTCGGTGCATACCCATGACGTGATAATCCAGCGGGCCCGCAACTGGGCGGCGCAGGTGGAGGTGCTGGGCTATGTGGTTTGATCGCTTGTTGCAGGGGGTGATCGACACCCTGCTGATGGTCGGTGTGTCGTCGCTGATCGCCTTGCTGGTGGGGATTCCGCTGGCGGTGATCCTGGTTACCAGCGGCAAGGGCGGGATCTTCGAGGCGCCGAATGTGAACCGGGTGCTGGGGGCGTTCGTGAACCTGTTCAGGTCGATTCCGTTCCTGATCCTGATGGTCGCGCTGATTCCGTTTACCCGGTTGATCGTCGGGACCACGTATGGGGTCTGGGCGGCGGTGGTGCCGTTGACCATTGCCGCGACGCCGTTCTTTGCGCGGATTGCCGAGGTGAGTCTGCGGGAAGTGGATCACGGCTTGATCGAAGCGGCGCAGGCCATGGGCTGTCGCAGGTGGCATATCGTCTGGCATGTGCTGTTGCCGGAGGCACTGCCGGGGATCGTTGGCGGGTTCACCATCACCCTGGTGACCATGATCAACTCCTCGGCCATGGCCGGAGCCATTGGTGCGGGTGGGCTGGGGGATATTGCCTATCGGTATGGGTACCAGCGCTTCGACAGCCAGATCATGTTGACGGTGATCGTCATGCTGGTGGTGTTGGTGGCGTTGATCCAGGTGAGTGGGGACCGGTTGGCCAGGCGGTTGAACAAGCGCTGATCTCTCGGGCCTCATCGCTGGCAAGCCAGCTCCCACATGTTCAGCGGTGCACGCGATACCTGTGGGAGCTGGCTTGCCAGCGATTGGCCGGTCCAGACACAACAGGAATCAATGACTCTCCTCCCTGGGACAGCCTCAGGGCTACCTTGAGTTTTCCACATTCAAGGAGCGAGACATGGACCGTCCCTCTTCCCACCGCCTGCGCCGTGGCCGGGTTTCAGAGCCCGGCAGGCTGTATGTACTGACTACTGCTACTGAACGCCGAGAACCGATATTCAACGATTTCGGCCTGGCCAGATTGGTGATCTATCAACTCAGGCAAACAGAACAGGAAGGCTCCGTCACTTCACTCGCATGGGTAGTGATGCCCGATCACCTTCACTGGTTGATCGAATTGAAGAATGTGACCCTGAAGACCTTGATGCGACGCTTCAAATCACGAAGTACCTGTGTTGTGAACAAGGCCTTTGGCCGACAAGGCAAGCTATGGCAGCAAGGGTTTCATGACCGGGCCTTGAGGCGGGAAGAAGATATCGTGGCAGTTGCCCGCTACATCGTCGCCAACCCGATTCGGGCTGGACTGGTCAGAAAGGCGGGTGATTATTCCCATTGGGATGCGGTGTGGCTGTAGGCCCTATCGCTGGCAAGCCAGCTCCCACAGGTCCCGCGGTGCACGCAATACCTGTGGGAGCTGGCTTGCCAGCGATAGGGCCCGGTAGGGCAATACAAGACTCAAGCCTTCGCTGGCTCCTTGATCCTGTACCACGCCACATACAACGCCGGCAGGAACAACAGCGTCAGCAACGTGGCCACGATGATCCCGCCAATCATGGCGTAGGCCATCGGCCCCCAGAACACTTCCCGGGCAATCGGGATCATCCCCAGGCTGGCCGCCGCCGCCGTGAGCAAAATCGGCCGGCGCCGGTGGTTGGTTGCCTCGACCACCGCATCCCACGGCGCATACCCCTGCGCTTCATATTCGTCGATCTGCGTCACCAGGATCACCGAGTTGCGAATGATGATGCCGATCAGCGCAAGAATCCCCAGGATCGCCACGAAGCCCATCGGCGTGCCCGTCGGCACCAGCGCCAGGACCACGCCAATCAAGCCCAGCGGCGCGACACTCGCGACCAGGAACAGCTTCTGCACACTGTGCAACTGGATCATCAGGAAGGTCGCCATCAGGAACAGCATCAGCGGGATCACCTTGCTGATCGGCCCCTGGGCCTTGGCACTCTCCTCCACCGTACCGCCCGTAGCCACTTCATACCCGGTCGGCAGCTTGCTGGCGAACTCGTCGATCTTCGGCTTGAGCTGGGCCACCAGGTCGGTCGGCTGGATCTCGTCACGCACCGAAGCCTTGATGGTGATGGTCGGCTTGCGATCCCGACGCCAGACCAGCGGCTGCTCAAGCTCGTAACGCACCGTGGCGAACGCCAGCAACGGAATCGACGTACCGCTGGGCGTGACGATCTGCAGGTTCTGCAAGGTCTGCGGCGACCCTCGCTCGCTGTCCTCGGCCCGCGCCACCACGTCGATCAAGTAGATGCTGTCGTTGACCTCGGTGACCGGCGCCCCCGTGACGATGGCCTGCATCACATTGGCCACGTCCTCCGACGACAACCCCAACTGCCGCGCCTTGTCCTGGGCGATGTCGATGCGCAGCACCTTGCCCGGCTCGTTCCAGTCATAAATCATGTCGCCAATATGCGGGTTGCTGTCGAGCAAGGTCGCCAGGTCGATGGCATGCTTGCGCACCAGGTCGATGTCCTTGCCGCTGACCCGGTACTGGATCGGCCGCCCCACCGGCGGGCCCATTTCCAGCGACTGGACGTTGCTGCCAATCCCGACGAAGTCATCCCGCAAGCGCTTCTGCAAGCGCGCCTTGAGCGCCTCGCGCGACTCCAGGCCCTTGCTCACCACCACCAGCTGCGCGTAGTACGGGTTCTGCAACTGCTGGTCGAGCGGCAGGTAGAAACGCACAGCCCCCTGGCCAATATAGGAACTCCAGTGCACCACGTCCGGGTCGTCCTTGAGCGTGGCTTCGAGGCGGTCCACGGCCTTGCGCGTCTCGGCGATCGAGGCGTTCTGCGGCAGGTTGAGGTCCACCAGCAATTCCGGCCGGTCCGACGAGGGGAAGAACTGGTTCTGCACGAAACGGATGCAGAAGATCGACAGGGCGAAGATCAGCACCGTGCCGATGATGGTCAGCCAGCGGTGGCGCATGCACCAGAGCAATCCGCCATGGAAGCTGTTGCCGACCCAACCGGGCTTTTCCTCGTGCTTCTTGAGCTTGGTACTGAGCAGGTGCACACCGAGCACCGGGGCGAACAGCACGGCAACGATCCACGAGACGATCAGCGCCACCGCGATCACCGCGAACAGGGTGAAGGTGTACTCCCCCGCCGAGCTGGCGTTGAGGCCGATGGGCACGAAGCCGGCCACGGTGACCAGGGTCCCGGTAAGCATGGGGAAGGCCGTGGAGGTATAGGCGAAGGTCGCCGCCTGGTCTTTGGTTTCGCCCATTTCCAGGCGGGTGACCATCACTTCGACGGTGATCATCGCGTCGTCCACCAGCAGACCGAGGGCGATGATCAGGGCGCCCAGGGAGATCCGCTGCATGGTGATGCCGCTGTACTCCATGAACACGAAGACCATCGCCAGCACCAGCGGAATCGAGCAGGCCACCACCAGGCCGGCGCGCAGGCCGAGGCTGACGAAACTCACCAGCAGGACGATCACCACCGCCTCGAACAGCGCACTGGTGAAGCCGCCGACCGCCTCCTTCACCACCACTGCCTGGTCCGACACGGTATACACGCCAACGCCCAGCGGCAGTTCGCTGATCAACTGGTCCATGCGCTCCTGCAGCAGCTTGCCGAACACCTGCATGTTGCCGCCGGCCTTCATGCCGACGGCCAGGCCGATGGCGTCGTGCCCGTTGTAGCGGAACTGCACCGACGGCGGATCGACATAGCCGCGCTTGATCTCGGCGATATCGGCCAGGCGGTAGAAGCGGTCGTCGAGACGCAGGTTGACCTCGGCCAGGTCTTTTTCCGAGGCGAACTGGCCAGTGGTGCGCACGGAAATCCGCTCCGGCCCGGCCTCGATCACTCCCGCCGGGGTCACCGCGTTCTGCGCCTGCAGGGCCTGCACCACTTGGCGCTGGTCGATGCCCAGGGCCGCCAGCTTGCGGGTGGAGAAGTTGAGGTAGAGCACTTCGTCCTGAGTGCCGATCATCTCGATCTTGCCCAGGTTGGGTACGGTACGGATCTCGGCGCGGACCTGCTCCACATAGTCGCGCAGCTCGCGCATGCTCAGACCGTCGGCGGTAAAGGCGTAGATCGAGCCGTAGACATCACCGAACTCATCGTTGAAACCCGGGCCCTGGATGCCCTGGGGGAAATCGCCGCGGATGTCCTGGACCTTCTTGCGCACCTGGTACCAGATCTGCGGGATGTCCTCGGCCTTGGTGGTGTCGCGCAGGTACACGTAGACCGTCGACTCGCCGGGCCGGGTGTAGCTTTTCACGTAGTCGAGGGAGTCCAGTTCCTCGAGCTTCTTCTCGATGCGGTCGGTGACCTGCATCAGCGTTTCGTCCTGGGTCGCGCCGGGCCAGCGGGTCTGGATGACCATGGTCTTGATGGTGAACGACGGGTCTTCCTCACGCCCCAGGTTGAGGTAGGAAAACACCCCCATCAGCAAACCGACGAACATCAGGTACCAGACGAACGATTGATGGCGCAGGGCCCACTCGGAGAGGTTGAAGCTGCCTTTCATCGCGTCCCTTCCTCATCGACCATGACCTTCTGCCCCGGCTTGAGGCTGTTCACTCCGGCGGTGACGACCCGCTCGCCGGGCTCCACGCCCGAGGCCAGCAACACCGAATCCTGTCCTTTCTGCAGCACCTGGACCTCCCGCGGATTCACCACGCTCTGCCGGGTGTCGACGATCCACACCCGGGTCTGACCCTCGACTTCCTGCAAGGCACTGCGCGGGATCTCGCTGCGCGGGCTGACCGCCGTGCTCAGCGTGACGCTGATCGAGGTGCCGAGACGGAAGGCCTCCGGGGTCTCGCGCAGGGTCAGGCGCGCACGCCGGGTGCGCGTGCTGGCATCGGCCTGGGGTTCTATTTCGCGCACCACGGCGCTGGTGCGGATGCTGTTGTCGAGCTGCGCCATCACGGTGAATTCCACGCCTTGCTTCAGGTCGTCGGCGAGGTAGGTGGGCAGGTCGATCACTGCCTCCTTGATGTCCGGCCGCGCCAGCTTGACCACCGCCTGCCCCGCCGCCACAGTCTGGCCGGCCTCGGCCTGCCAGTCGGTGACCACGGCGGCGTGGTCGGTGCGCAGTTCCGCGTAGCCAAGCTGGTCCCTGGCCTGCTGTACCGCCGCCCTGGCCTGCTCGCGGCTGGCCCCGGTGGTTTTCAGGTCGGTCTGGGCGATATCCAGCTGGGCCTGGGCACCGACGCCACGGTCATACAACTGCTGCTGGCGCCGCGCGTTGGCCTGGGCATTGATCCATTGCGCCTCGATCTTCGCCAGGTCGCCTTCGGCGGCGCGCAACTGGTTGCGCTGGTCGGTGGGGTCGAGGCTGGCCAGCACGTCCCCCGGCTTCACCGTGGCCCCGACATCGACCCAGCGCCGCGCGATGCGCCCACCAACGCGGAAACCCAGGGTGCTTTCATAGCGGGCCTGGATGGTCCCGGCGAAACGCCCGAGGTTGAGCGCATCCTGGGTCTGCACTTGCACCGACAGCACCGGCCGGATCGGCTCGGGCTTGTCCTTTTCGCCGCCACAGGCCACCAGCAACAGGCAGCCCGCCAGCATCACGGATGTCTTCATTGCCCCAACCCCGCCTTGGCCCCGTCGACGATTTCCACCTGCATCCCGGGGTGCAGCAGCTGGGTGCCGAGCACCACCACCTGCTGGCCGGCCTCCAGGCCATCGCTGACCACCACTTCGCCGGTGAGATAGCGGCTGACCGTGACTTTCTGCAGGTGCACCTTGTTGTCCTCCCCTACCAGCCACACCGCCGGCTCACGCAGTTCCTTGGTCAGCGCCGACCAGGGCAGCTCGATGCCCGGCTTGCCCTGGGCATTGCCGGTGGCGCTCACCGCCGAACCCAGGTCCATGCCTGGCGGCACCTTGTCCAGGGCGATCTTGATCTGCACCGTGCCGCTCTGCGCCGACACCGTCGGGGTGATTTCGCGGACATGCCCGGTGGCCTGCACCTTGGGGTCGTCGATCAGGCTGACGGTGATCGCCTGCTCGCTGTTGGGCGCCAGCAGCAGCGACTCATAGACGTTGAACACCGCATCACGCCCGCCATCCCGGGCCAAGCTGAAGATCGGTACCGTGGCCTGGACCACCTGGCCGACCTCGGCCTGGCGCTCGGTGATGACCCCGGCGGCATCAGCCACCAGCGCGGTGTAGCTCAGTTGTTCCTTGGCGTTGGCCAGTTGCGCCTCGGCGGCTTTCAGGGCGCTCTGGCTGCTGCGCAGCGCGGCCTGGGCCGAGTCGTACTCGCTCTGGCTGGTGTAGCCCTTGGGCAGGAGTTTCTGCTGGCGGACGAAGGCCGCCGAGCTTTGCGTCACCCGCGCACGCGCGGCCAGCACCTCGGCATTGGCCGAATCGACATTGGTTTGCAGGTCCTTGGGGTCCAGGCGCGCCAGCACCTGGTTGGCCTTGACGTGATCGCCCACATCGACGCTGCGGGAAATGATTTTGCCTCCCACCCGAAACGACAGGTCGCTATGCACCTGGGCCTGGACATCACCGGTGAGGGTGACCCGCGGGGAAAAATCGCCGGTCTCGACCTTCTGCACCGTCACGCGCGGATGCTGCGGCTCTTCGGCCGGCTTGTCGCGGCAACCCGTCAACCCCAGCGCCAGCCCCAGGAAAATCAACGAACAAGAACGCGACAACTTCATGCGGGCTCCTTTGCATGGGCCGGTTCGGAGGGGAATGTGATTAATGCGATTGTTAGCGTAGATCAGGCTTTGATTACTGCCCACGCAACAATGAGAACTCTCTTACAGAGCCTTGAGGTAAATCAGTCAACCGCGGGGGATGATTGGTTCAATCGGCTATTGGCATCGAGCCCCGGCACCCATGGAGTCAGCGCGAGGCATCGCGAATCCCCAGTACGCGGTTGACTTTGCGTACCGCAAAATTGCGCAGCCGTTGCACCTTGCCCGCCTTGGGCGGATGCAGCACCAGACCCGCCTGGTAGAACCTGGTGCCGTCCGAAGTGGTCAGGAATGGTGTCTTATCGGTCGGATACAACATCGTAACGGGCGGCTCGTCAGGCGCTTTCGGTTCTTCGACGGGTTTGTCGGATCCGGGATCAGGCACTTTGCTTTTCCGTGCTTCCTTGGTGCGCTGGGCAAGCGCCGCAAGTTCGTCAAGCGAGGAAAGACTGTCGGAGCGGCTCACTCTTTTCCCCTTCACGTAATATTCACGGTAAAGCGGAGTAAACACCCCGCCTTTCGGCATCGAGGCCAACTTATGGATGGGATACCCGCTGCGCTTTGACGCATAAAGTAAAAGCGCCGACAGAGGAGCATGCCCATCGGGTCTGTCCATCAGCTTGATCTCATAACCATCCGTCTGGATTCATTTCCGAATCGTTCTTGCGGATCACGTTGCGGACACTACCTACACGATCGACGTTCCTTTTGTTGGGCTTGCCAGGGTTTTGCCCTAAGCGAGCGCTCTTGCTCCGTGTTGATTCCCGAGGGACCAAACGGCTATCGATCCACGCCTGCGTCCGTGCGCCTTGTGCGGACTCTGCCTGTGGGTTCGGGTGAATACGCACCCCCTGACTCGATAGATGTACGGGTCCGTCTTCCACGGCATCTGCAGGATCAACACCCCGGGACGACGATGCTGGTGGATCTGGAGGCTCAGGTAGTTTTCTGCCCCGCATGGACGCAACTGGATGTTTAGCATTGCCAGTTGTCGCCAAGGCATTCGTCCCACCCGAAGACGGCACGGAAGGCAACGGCTTTGGAGGAGTGGGCTTGGAAAATGGACTGAAAATTTTTCGAAACTGAGTCATCAGCCAACCCGCTCGTCCGTCAGGATCCAGCAGATTGACCGGATCCCCCAGGCAATAGGCATAGGCATTCAACCCACCCCGGGCAAAAGGGCTCAGCGCGTCGGGGTTGTTGAAGTGCATCAGCACCGGGTTATAGGCGCGGTAGCCGCTTCCGAGCAGGTAGTGACCGGTGCGGAACTCGAGGAGTTGGCCATTGAAGCCTGACCACCCGCCTCCGGCATTGCGCTGGGTATGAGGACGAGGCTGTTCGGTCGGCGTGGGCATGGTCGGCACCCTGAAGCGAAGAGATTCGCCACAGGATAAAGACTCGAGGCCTGCCGCGAACCTGACAGAACTATCAGGTTCGACGAGCGGCACGCCCCGGCGGGTATCAGCCCTGCCACTTGCCCCCTTCGACGATCACGCTTTCCGGCTTGGTGTCGTCGCTAAGCTCCTTGCGCACGTACTGGTCATACAGCTTGTGCAGGAATTTCTCCTCGCCCAGGCGCGCCAGCTCGGCGTTGACCCAGTCGCGCAGTTCGATGTTGCCCTTCTTCACCGCCGGGGCGATCGGTGCTTCTTCGCCGAGGAATTCCGGGAGCACGCGGTAGCCCGGGTTCTGCTTGGACCAGCTGAACAGGATCAGGTTGTCCTGCGCATACGCATCACCACGGCCATTGGCCAGGGCCTGCAGCGACTCGCTGTTCTTTTCGAACTTCAGCAGTTTCCAGTCCGGGTGGTTCTTGGTCAGCCAGATATCGGCGGTGGTGCCGGTGGTGACGATGGTGGTCTTGTCGGCCAGGTCATCCAGCTTCTTCACGCTGCTGCCATCGGCCACCAGGGCCTGCACCGCAACGCGCAGGTTGGGGTTGGTGAATTCCACCGCTTCCTTGCGCTCCGGGGTGACGGTCATGTTGGCCAGGATCAGGTCGACCTTGTCGCTCTGCAGGAAGGGAATGCGGCTGGCCGGCTCGACCGCGACGAATTCCACCTTGTTCTCGTCGCCCAGCAGCGACTTGGCAAAGGCCCGGCCGATATCGGTGTCGAAGCCGACATAGCGGCCGGTTTCATCGACGAAGCCGAACGGCGGCTTGTCGGTGAAGACACCGACGATCAGCTTGTCGCGGGCCTTGATGGTGTCCAGGTAGCTGGCGGTGGCCGGGGCCGGCGCGGCGGCGGTAGCGGTTTTCGGCGCTTCGGCGGCCTTGTCGCAGCCGGCCAGCAGGGCCAGGCCAAACAGTGAAAACAGTAGCTTGGACGTCTTGGCAGTTTTCATATCAGTTCCTTTTGAGGTTTCTCGGGCAGGCTTTCGACATAGGAGAATTTCTCCAGGAACTGCTGCGCGCGTGCGGTCTGCGGGTTCGTAAAGAAGCTCTCGGGGGAACGTTGTTCAAGGATCCTGCCGGCTTCCATGAACACGATGCGGTCGGCCACCGCGCGGGCGAAGGCCATTTCGTGGGTGACGATAAGCAGGGTCATGCCGTCCCGGGCCAGGCCCTGGATCACCTGCAGCACTTCCTTGACCATTTCCGGATCGAGGGCGGCGGTCACCTCGTCGAACAGCATCACCCGCGGGTTCATGCACAACGAGCGGACGATAGCGATACGTTGCTGTTGGCCGCCGGAGAGCTGGCGCGGGTAGGCGTCCCGCTTGTCCAGCAGGCCAACCCGGGCCAACAGCGCCTCGGCCTGGGCCACGGCTTCGGCACGCGGGCGCTTCTGCACCTTGAGCGGGCCGAGCAGCAGGTTGTCGAGCACGCTCATATGGCCGAACAGGTGGTAGCTCTGGAACACCATGCCGACCTGCTGGCGGACTTCGCGCCAGTCGGTGTTCGCCTCCAGCAACTCGCGGCCGTCCAGTTTCAGGCTGCCGCCGTGGGCGTTTTCCAGGCCGTTCAGGCAGCGCAGCAAGGTGCTTTTGCCGCAGCCGCTGGGGCCGAGGATCACCACCACTTCGCCGGCCTGCACCGACAGGTCGATGTCCTTGAGCACCTGCTGCTCGCCGAAGAACTTGTTGAAACCCTTGAACTCGATCAATGCGCTCATGCGTGCGTCCAGCGCCGCTCCAGCGCGCGCGAGGCGGCCGACAGCGGGTAACAGATAAGGAAAAAGAACAGGAACAGCGCACCGTAGATCAGCACCGATTCATAGGTGCGCTCGATGATCTGCTGGCCGACCTTGATCACGTCCACCACGCCGATCAGCACCGCCAGGGAGCTGGTCTTGATGATCCGCGTGTAGACGTTGATGGTCGGCGGGGTCATGCGCTTCAGGGCCTGGGGCAGCAGGACGTAGCCATACAGCTGCCAGCCGGACAGGCCGATGGACAGGCCCGCCTCGCGCTGACCACGGGGCAGCGACAGCAGCGCGCCACGCACCACCTCGCCCACCTCGCTGGCACCCCACAGCGCCAGCACCAGCACCGCGCACCAGAAGCTCGGCAGGCTGATGCCGAGGAAGATCGGCAGGCCGAAGAACAGCAGGTACAGCCACACGAGCACCGGTATGGCGCGGAACAGTTCCAGGTAGATGCGCAGGACGATGTTCACGCCCCTCTTGCCGAGGGTCGCCAGCACACCGTAGAGCACGCCGCCGAGGGTCGCGAAGAGAATCCCCAGCCCGGAGATCGCCAGGGTTTGTGCAGCGCCCTTGCCCAGTTGCGGCAGGGACACCAGCAACAGCTCAAGACCCGAACTGGCCATGTTGCAGCCTCCGTTCCAGGCGGCTCAGCAGCAGCGACAGCGGGAGAAACAGCAGCACGCAGATCAGCGTCATCACCGCGAGCATTTCGTAGGTCTTGTAGTACAGGGCGATGTAGCTCTTGGTAGTGTAGAGAATCTCCGGCACCGCCACGGCGGAAACCACGGTGGTTTCCTTGAGCAGGAAGATGAAGTTGGCGAACAGCGCCGGCAGGCTCAGCAGGCCGGCCTGGGGCAGGATCACATGGCGCAGCAGTTGCAGTTCGGACAGGCCGATGGAGCGCCCGGATTCCAGTTGCGCAGCAGGTACTGCCTCGACACCGGCACGCAGGACCTCGGTGAGGTAGGCGCCGCCGAGGAAAGTCATGGTGATGATGGCGGCAGCGAAACCGGAAATCTTCACGCCCAGGGCGGGCAGGGCGAAATACACGAAGAACAGCTGGATCAACAGCGGGGTATTGCGCGCCAGCTCCACGTAGAGGGCGACCAGGCGGTGCAGGACGGGGATGCGGTAAAGCAGGATCGGCGCATTGATCAGCGCCACCACCAGCGAGGTGGCGATGGCGATCAGGCCCACCTGCAGGGTAACGCCCACGGCCTTGAGAAAAGCCGGGAGCGTGCTGAGGATGAACGCGAAATCGAAGGTCATGAACTGGTCTTTCCCGGACCGGCCCGGGGTAGACGGGCGCTTGCTGACTTGGGGCGAGGCGGGTAGCCTCAGTAGGAAAGACTCTAAGGGTATAAAAATAAATTTTTAAATACCGTTATCGAATATGTATAGCACTCAAATCGCGCCCTCACCGCGCCCCCTTCGAGACCGGGCACACCCGCGATACGTCTGGTGAATTCACTACCTTGATCGCGGGTAAACCTGGACGGTCCAAGCGTTTGGCAGCATGAACGGCTAGCGCAGGTAGGGGTAAATACCCTGGAGAAACTGGCGCAAGTTCGGGTCCCGGACCGAGAGAGGCTCTATCAGCCCGTATTCCCGTAATACATTGTAATCCCCCCTTTGGAACGCTGCGCCCGGCATCCGTCCATGAGGACGCTGACTACGCATTGGCATCACTTCATTCATGATCCTGCGAAAAGACGTTACGCCACCGCGCTCCTTGACTATCACGTCAACCCCCGCGTTGTCCCTCTGCTTGATCGCTAGCCTCAACTTCTTCTCATTTTCCAACGAAAGTTGGGTTACACGGCGCACCCGGGATTTGCTGACCCGAGGAGATCGCCGGGGTTGAGCCACTGGAGAACGCTCGCGGACAGGTGGGAACACAGGCGACAATGCGCCCGTAGTGGAGCCGGGTTCATGTCCCGCAGACAAGTTCAAGGGCTCCTGCTGCTCCGGTACAGACAGCAACCTGTCGGATCGCGATGCGATCTGTGTAGCCGAGGGCTGGACAGTGGCTCGTCTGGAAAGATCGAGAAGTACACCGGGACCTGAATGGCGGGCTACATGCACAGTCGTCGCGGGTAGATACGTCCTTTGACGCCACATACCCGGCAAGATCGGCACGTGACCGCTAGGGTCGGCAAGATTGACAGGGTCCCCCTCGCAGTAAGCGTAGGCGTTGAGCCCACCTGCCCCGAATGGGCTCCAACTGTCCGGCTGGATAAACATCATCAGCCACGGGCTGTAGGCACGATAACCTTTGCCCAAGAGACAGTGACCGGTCCAGGACTCGAACAGCTCGCCATTGAAACCGAGTGAAGCCTTGGGCAGATGCCTTGTGCCCGGTTCTTTCATCGTCATGATCCATCACGTGCCTGGAGAATGACCCAAGCGTATAACAGCGTGGCTGCGTCCATAACTGGCAGAAGTGCCAGGTCGCTTCGAAGTGCGGTCCCGTTCGCATGGCCTGAACACTGTCAGACCCGAGATGCGCCGTTATGCCGCGGGTCAGCAGTAACTTTCGCCAACGACCGATAGAACCTCGCATTTTTCGGGCTTCCTGCGTCTCGCGCCCTGGCCACTAGCCAATCGAGATGAAATCTTCGAAGCATAGGCAGTCCATGCTGTGTAGTCATCGTTAAAGCACGCATCTCCGCAGAAAGCGGTAATAGCCGGTACAACTCCTGCAAAACCGCGCTTCTGCTTCGATTTTCTTTAGAAAGTTCAAGGATGGCCTGCGTATCTTTGGACTCAATCATGCCGGGAAGCTTGTTCGCTATATTGTTGCGACGGCGCGCGGCGTCCACTGTGAGCAGATTACGAGCGCCCATGGTGGACGGCAAAGCTTCCGTGTGTGCCCCCGAAGACGCCAAGGCGGTACTCGATGTAGAGGCCGGAGGCGAGGGTTGGGGCGAAGGAGATGTGGAACGAGAAGGCGAAACGGGAGCCGAAGCAAGACCTACCGGCGAACTCACCGCGACCACCGGCGGTATCGTCGCTGGCTCTCCAATGAAATCCGCGAGGTATCGGGAGGTTTGCGCATTCGCGGAAAAGGGGCTGCCGGGTCGGCTGCCATAAGGGCTGAAAGCCGGCGCCTTGAATCCGCCATTCAACCGCATCGGGCCCAGGAACGGCATATGACCGGTAGGATCGACTGCATTGACCGGATCCCCCTCGCAATAAGCATAGGCATTGAGCCCACCTGCCCCGAACGGGCTCCAGCTGTCCGGCTGGATGAAGATCATCAGCACTGGGCTGAAGGCGCGGTAGCCGCTGCCTAGCAGGTAATGGCCGGTGCCGGGCTCGAACAGCTCGCCGTTGAAACCGAGCAAGGTCTTTAGCGTATGCATGACGCTCTGGCCTCTCAGCGTTAGGTTCCCCGAAATGGAGATTCGCACAAGCGTATAACAGCGTGGCTGCGTCCATAACTGGCAGATCTGTCAGGTAAGGCCTTCAGCTTGTCCGGCGAATCAGAACGCCGGCAGTACCGCGCCGCTGTACGTCTTCTCGATGAAATCACTACCTCGTTCGAGGTCTTTTTTTAGGAATCTTCACAGTAAGACCGCGTCGCAGCCTGTCATAGAATTGCGCTTTTTCCTGAAGTCCTTCACGTAGCGCTCGATATGTCAGCGACTGGAGATGCTTTTGTGGAATGGTCGGACTTTGCCCCCTTCTGCTGTAAGCGTTTCTACGCTCGTCCGGGGTCAGCGGCAATTGCTGGTGCAGCTCCCTTAAAACGGGAATTCTTTTGAAGCGCTGCTTGGCAAGGGCAATGATACCCGCTGCGTCGTTGGAGGAAATCATGCGTGAAATCTCCGTCTCTATGTGCGGGTAATTGACGTTTCTAGTATTAGATCCCAGGACGACCCCAGATGGACCTACGCTTCTCGCGGAGGTGGGCAACGCTGAACTTGATTGAGAGACCGCAGGCGCAGTGTCAGCCAGGATATGAGGAGGCGAAAACCTTTCCGGGGGCCATACAGGAACAGGCGATACCCTCCCCCCAAGTGTTGGAACGAGATCTGCCTCCGACAGAACAGGGAGAACGGGAGGTAGGTCTTGGGGGGTAGGGGACGGGAACCTATTCACGCGACCGAACTGAAGCAATTGCTTGAACGGCATATGCCCAGTCGGATCGGCAGCATTGACCGGATCCCCCTTGCAATAAGCATAGGCATTGAGCCCACCCGCCCCGAACGGGCTCCAGCTGTCCGGCTGGATAAAGATCATCAGCCACGTACTGTAGGCGCGATAACCGTTGCCGAGCAGGTAGTGGCCGGTAATGCATTCAAGCAGCTCGCCATTGAAGCCAATGTGCCCCGATTGCCTACGTGAGGGTTGTGCGGCGTCATTCGGGGTGGCCATCGCTTATTTCTCCGGCATCCGGCAGGAACACCACGGATTGTATAACCCCGCTTGCTAGCCCATAACTGACAGAACTATCAGGTATGCCGCAGAAAAAGAAAGACCGCCTCGACGGCGGTCTTTCAGTAACAGACAGTACTGTGGCGAATCAGAACGCCGGCAGTACCGCACCGCTGTACTTCTTCTCGATGAAGGTCTTCACCTCGGGCGAGGTCAGGGCCTTGGCCAGTTTCTGGATGGCGTCGCTGTCCTTGTTGTCCGGGCGGGCCACCAGGAAGTTGACGTACGGCGAGTCGCTGCCTTCGATCACCAGCGCGTCTTTCGCCGGGTTGAGGCCGGCTTCCAGAGCGTAGTTGGTGTTGATCATGTCCAGGTCGACCTGGTCGAGCACACGCGGCAGCATGGCCGATTCCAGCTCGCGGAATTTAAGTTTTTTCGGGTTCTCGGCGATGTCCTTCGGGGTCGCCAGGGCGTTCTGCGGGTCCTTCAGGGTGATCAGGCCAGCCTTCTGCAGAAGCAGCAGGGCGCGGCCGCTGTTGCTGCCTTCGTTCGGGATGGCGACGGTGGCGCCTTCCTTCAGCTCGGCCAGGCTCTTCACTTTCTTCGAGTAGCCACCGAACGGCTCGACGTGAACGCCGATCACGGTCACCAGGTTGGTGCCCTTGCCTTCGTTGAAGTTCTTCAGGTACGGCAGGGTCTGGAAGTAGTTAGCGTCCAGGCGCTTCTGGTCGACCTGCACGTTCGGCTGCACGTAGTCGGTGAAGACCTTGATTTCCAGGTCCACGCCCTCTTTGGCCAGGGTCGGCTTGATCAGCTCGAGAATCTCGGCATGGGGTACCGGGGTGGCGGCAACCACCAGTTTCTCGGCAGCCTGGGCAAAACCGCCCACCGTCAGCGCGGCGGCCAGGGCAGAGAACAACAGAGCCTTTTTCATGTGCAGTCCTTATTGGTATTCCGCGCCTCGTGGGCGGCGATCAGTGTTGGTTGGCCGGGCCCGTGTTGCCCGGCGTGAGGCGGACAATACCGAGATTTTTTATTCCGGAACAATATCTTTTGATTAGCTGCTTATGCCTTTTTGCGATGCACACCTTGCAACGCTCTAGCTAGCGACTTGCGTAAGGCGCAACAGGGTTTGCTCCAGCAGTTTGCGCAGGGCATGTCGCTCCTGTTCGTCGCCCAGTTGGGCGAGCCGGTCCAGGCGCTGAGCCAGGGCGTGCAAAGGCGTCGGCAGGTTCAGATGTTCCGGCAGGATCTCGTCGCCGCTGCCCTGGAGCAGGGCGAAGTGGATGACGTTTTCCAGCTCGCGGGTATTGCCCGGCCAGTCGTGCAGTTCCAGCACGCGCTGGGCGTCTTCGCTGAGCAGCGGCACCGGGCGGTTAAGCTTGGGGCTGTAGATGCCGACGAAGTACTCGGCCAGCGGCAGGATATCGCCGACCCGCTCGCGCAGCGCCGGCAGTTCGAGGCGGCCTTCGTGAAGGTAGTCGTAGAGACGCGGATGGAAGTGCCCTGCCGCAACCGCTTCGGCCAGGTCGATGCTCGAGGCTGCGACCAGGCGCACATCCACCGGATGCGGCTGCTGCGCGCCGACGCGGTAGACCTCGTGGTTTTCCAGGGCGGCCAGCAGCTTGATCTGGATCGGCAGCGGCAGGTCGGCGATTTCATCGAGATACAGCGTGCCGCCATTGGCCGAGCCGAACCAGCCGGCACGGCTGCTGGCACTGCCGCTATGGGCGCCGACGGCGTAGCCGAAGAGCTCGGCGTCGGCGTAGGTCGGGCTGATCGCGCCGCAGTTGACCGAGACGAAAAGACCACCGCGATCGCTGGCGCGGTGGATCTGCCGGGCCAGCAGTTCCTTGCCGGTACCGCTTTCGCCGCGGATCAGCACGGGCAGGGCCAGCGGGGCGAGGATTTCCAGTTCCTCGCGCAACTGGCGCGAGCGTGGGTCGACGAACACCAGCGCCTTGGCGCGGATGCTCAGCGGGCTCTTGTCGAGTTCGGGGAAGGTCAGCAGCGGCTGGCCGAAGGTGTCTTCGAGTTTCATGGCAAAGCTCCCGCCCGGGCTCCTGGCCCGGGCGTTGATAAAAGGCAGTAAGGGAAAGCGGTGCGGGAATCAGGCGCGGCGCAGGACGCCCTGTTCCATTCGGCTCTGCAGGCGGTACAGGTAGGCGAAGCCCTGTTCCCAGCGGTGATGGCCGGACTTGACGTTGATATGCCCGGCGCCGCCGAGCACCCCGGCCTCGGCGCCCCAGGCGCGGGCCAGTTGCATGGCGCGCGGGGCGCTCACGGCCGGGTCGTTGTCGGAGGTGACCACCTGGCTCGGGAACGGCAACGGGGCCATGGGGATCGGTGCAAAGTTGCGCAATGCCGGGGAGCAGGCAGGCCGCTCTACGTCGGCTGGCGCCACCAAAAGCGCGCCGCGTACCAGCCGGCGCAGGTTCGGGCTGGCCTGGGCGGCCCAGTGGGCGACGGTGATGCAGCCCAGGCTATGGGCGATCAGGATCACCGGGGAATCGTCGGCGGCAATCGCCTCTTCCAGCGCCGCGACCCAATCCCCGCGCTTCGGCGTCAGCCAGTCGGCCTGCTCGACACGGGCGCTGTTAGGCAGCGTGGCGTGCCAATGGCTCTGCCAGTGATCGTCTGGCGAACCCTGCCAGCCCGGCACAATCAGGTAACGGATCGACTCGTTGCGCATGGGGAATTGCCTCCTGCTGCGGTTTGCGTGCATGGCGGCAAGTATTGGTGCTGGGGTTATATTCGTAAAGGAATAAGAAGCTATTTATTAATAACCAAATAGAAAACGGGACCGGGGTGCGGTCCCGTTGTGGTTTCAGCGTTCGGGCTGTTGCCAGGTGGCGGTTTCATGGCCTTCGAGGAGCGCGTCGACCAGGCCCTTGGCGGCTTCCACGGCGTGCATGGTCAACCAGGGGAAGGCGCTGGTGTTGGCGTCCGGGGCGAGGGAGTGCTGGGCGGATTCGTAGGCGCAGCGCAGGAACATCGAGGCGTGGACCAGGGCGCTGTGGGGGTCGATGCCGGGGTTTACGGAGAAGAGTGGCGGGTGGGAGGAGGAGCAGTCGCCGAAGGGGCGGGTGCAGGTTGGGGATAGTGGGGGATCGGGTACGAGTTTTTTCATCAGATTTTTCCTTACCTGTTTTTAGCCAGCATCCTTTTGTTTCCACACAAATGGGTGGCGGCTGTACGCGGGGTGGAAAACCGAGCGGTAAGGAGATACCCGGCAGGCCCGAAAGCCTCCCGCGCACAGCTGCCATAAAGCAGGCCTTACCAACTTGCTCGAGGTTTCCACACCCCGGTCACTGACCATTCAGCGACCGACGAAGCCTAGAAGGAGTGCTTTCCATGAGCAAGGAAGCAAAGACCGACAGATCGCGTAGGTTACGTCCTAGGATTTCCATGTTCCACAAACATTATGTTTGCAGGTGTCTGGAATGCGGTCTCTGTGGGAGCTGGCTTGCCAGCGATGGCGTCAGATCAAACAACATCAGTGACCCTGCTGGCCTCATCGCTGGCAAGCCAGCTCCCACAGGGTTCGTGTCGGCTTCAAGGAAGGTGGCGGCTGGATGCAGGGTGGAAAACCGGGGGCGGTAAGGACTTAATCCCGGCAGGGCCGAAGGCCTCCTGCATACAGCCGCCATAAATACAAAGGTGGCCACTGCCCAGGCGGTGGACAACCGAAGCACTGGAACCCCGGCAGGCCATCACGCCTCGCCTGCGCAGCGGCCATGAAGACGGGAAACGGTATCCCTGGCGGGAGCCACAGGCCAGCGGCTTTGTGTTTAGAAATCTGTGGTGGATGCGAGGCCGCAGTAGTAAAGCTTTGGTTTACAACTGCCATTCCAGCCCAACTCCCGTACGGCTTCCATTGTTTTGGCAACTCGGACTATCAACCTTCTTTTGAAATTGCCCCGCCCCCTGTAGGAGCTGGCTTGCCTGCGATGGACCGCGCAGCGGTGCCAAACCATCCAGCACGAGTATCAGCCAGGTGGCATCTCAGATTCACAGCGCCTGCTTGACTGCATTCATCCAGATACTCGGTGCGGCAGTTTTTAGGACCACTGCGCGGCGGTTCGGCAGCCCGACAAGCCACGCCCCGATCGAGGTGCGATGTTAACAAGATGCGTCAGAACAACCTTGCGCAGACCGTCTGAAAAGCCCGCAGCAGAAGGCTTCTCACTGATAAAAGCCCATCAGCCTCGAAGCGTTTTGAAAAGAAACACCACATTGTCGCGCCAGTTCACCAACCGTACGCTGCCTCGCTTTCCCCGCGAGCAAGCCTCATGAAATGGAAGGACCTGATCATCGGCGGCAAGACACTATCGATGGCGCATTTGCAGCCATTCGATCTGCAGTTCGACGTTGCCGGAGATCCGCTCACCGTGAAATTCGAGTTCGGCTTCCATTGCTTCACAGACGACAAGGGCCACGGCGAGCTGGTGTGCTTCCAACACGAACGCCGCTATTTCTGCGCACACCGCTACGACTGCAGCAAGCAACTTCGGGACTACATGGAGCGAAGATTCTATGAAGGGCTGGCGGTGCCCTACTTCATGAACGGCAACCAACGTTACTACTGCCTCGACCTGCACGATTACGCGATGTTCTTCTCGATCAGAAAGCCGGAGAACACCCGCAATGTGCTCAAGCTACGGGTCATTTCAGCTTATGAAGTTGCCACGTGGGGCCGACACTCGCTGCCGAAAGGCAAGCCCCATAACGTTCGCTATATTCTGGAAATGCGCAACGCCGGCAAATCCGTCTGAAAACAAAAAGCCCCAAGGCTTTCGCGCTTGGGGCTTTTGCTGAATCTCTATATCGGCCTGTCCTTTCGCTTTCGCTTATCCCGCTCACTGGCTAGGAGAGGCTTTCGCCTCCGAAATCGATACCCCCTTTCGGGTTCCGGTCCGTATCGACGAAGGTGAATCTAACGCCAGCCGACACTCACGTCAACCGAGTACCCAACGCCACTTGTCACAAAGCTTATCCACAACCTGTCGGGAATCCCGACACGTTTAAAACAAAAAAAAGACCAGCCCCTGCCACAGGACCGGCCTCCAAGTTTGCCTGAGTTGCATGTTGCTCAGCGGGCGGTGATCACCGACAGCTTGGTAATCCCCGCACGTTCGATCGAGGCCATGGCACGCGCCACTTCCCCATAGTTCACTCCATCGTCCGCCTGCAGTTGCACCCGTACCTCGGGGTCCTTGGCCTTCGCCGCCTGCAGGTTGGTTTCCAGCAGATCCGGCTGGATTTCATCCTTGTTGATAAACAGCTTCCCTGCCCCGTCGATGCTGACCACCAACGGATCCTTTTGCTCCACCGGGGCCACGGCCTCGGTCTTGGGTAGGTTGATCGGGATGGCGTTGGTCAGCAGCGGCGCAGTGACGATGAACACCACCAGCAGCACCAGCATCACATCCACCAGCGGCGTTACGTTGATCTCGCTGAGAACTTCGTCGCTGTCCTGGGTCGAAAAAGCCATGTCACACCGCCTCTTTCACAGGCTGGCCAGACGAGGCGTTGGCCTTGTGCAGCGCAGGGTGGGCGATGACGCGGAAGGCACTCTTCTGCGCGAGGCTGTAGAAGTCGTGGGCGAAGTCGTCGAGGTCAGCGGCGGTGAGCTTCAGGCGACGCAGGAAGTAGTTGTAAACCAGCACCGCCGGGACCGCGACGGCGATACCCACGCCGGTGGCGACCAGCGCCGCACCAATCGGCCCGGCCACGGTTTCCAGGCTCGCCGAGCCCGCCGCGCTGATGCCCTTGAGCGCTTCCATGATCCCCCAGACCGTACCGAACAGGCCGATGAAGGGCGAGGTGCTGCCGATACTGGCGACCACGGCCAGGCCGGTTTCCAGCGAACGACGCTCACGCACGATCTGCTGGCGCAGGGCACGTTCCAGGCGGTCCTGGTGGTTGATCGCGTGGCTCAGGTCGGTGGCCTGGCCCGGCTCGCCAACGGCGATGGCGGCATAGCCGGCCTGGGCGACACGGGCGGCGGAACCCGGCTGGGTGTGGGCCAGGTCGGCCGCCGAGTCGAGGCTGGAGGCAGCCCAGAATTGCTTGTGGAAACGCTTGTCCTGGTTCTTCAGGCGGACGAACTGCACGGTCTTGACCAGGGCCAGGCCCCAGGTGACCACGGAGAAGCCGACCAGCAGCCAGATCACCGCGCTTTCGATGGATTCAAGGGGGGAGGCCAATAAGCTCATGATGTGTTCTCTCTGTCGTTGCGCGAATTTGGGTTAGCGAATCTTGAAATCGATGGGCACGCTCACCCAGCCTTCCTGGGGTACATCGCCCTGCTTGGCCGGCACGAAACTCCAGCGCTTCACCGCAGCCAGCGCGGCGTCATCGAGTTGCTGGCGACCACTGCTCTGCTGGATCTGGATCTCGCCGGGCTTGCCCGTGGCGAGCACCTTGACCCGCAACAGCACCGTGCCTTCCCAGCCGCGACGCTGGGCCAGCGACGGGTATTCCGGCGCCGGGTTCTTCAGGTACGCGGCGTTGGCCGAGGCCGGGGTCACCGGGGCGGGCGCTGGCGGAGCCGGCGGCGCAGGCGGTGCCGGAGTCGGAGGCGTCGGCGCTGGCGGCTGCTCGACCGGCTTCGGTTCAGGCTTGGGCGTCGGCTTGGGAACGGGCTTCGGCTTGGGCTTGGGTACCGGCTTGGGCGGCGGCGGCTTCACGGCCAGTTCGTCCTCGACCGGCGGTGGCGGCTCGACGACCGGCGGCGGCGGTTCGACCACGGGCGGCGGCGGCTCCACCACCGGCGGTGCCGGCTGCGAGAACTCGATGGTCATTGGTGGAATCTCTGGCGGGACCACCGGCAATACCGGGGTCGGCGCCTGGCTGACCCAGTACGCGGCAGCGCCATGCAGGACCAGGGCGAACACCCCCAGCAGGACTTTCTCGCGACGGTTCAGAGCACTGCGCGGCGTACGCTGCAAGCGCTGTTGCCCAAGCGGCGAACGGTGCGGCCGGCCGAGGTCGACCAGTTCGCCCGGCGTCGGGCGCCACAGCACATCAACGGCACTGGCGGCGGTCTGGACATTACCCATTGATCAACTCCTGGGGGTTCGGTGCATGCTTCGAAGGCGGTTGGACGTTGTGCCCTCGCTTGACCGAATGATCCGGGCGAGACGCTTATCTCTGAAAGTAATCTTTAAAGTTATGGATAGAATTTTGAGCTATATGTGATTTACCCACAGGGCTGTGTCCCACGAGAATCAAGGCCTCCAGCGAAACGGGCGAAACGCCATGCCTTTGCTGCATTGAAAATATTCCCCAAAGGCATGGGAAATCGGTGCTTTTGCTGACTGACGTTATATGCATTTCGGTTATTTATTTATGTTTTTACATATGTTTACCGAATAAGCGATTGCCTTTATAAGGTGACGCCATGCACATCGACCTTCGCCAACTCCGCCACCTCATCGCCCTTGCCGAACACCGCAGCTTCGTTGCGGCCGCCGGTGCGGTGAAGCTGTCCCAGTCCGCTTTCAGCCGCAGCATCCAGGCGCTGGAGCAGAGTGTGGGCTGCCAGTTGGTGGACCGGGCGAGCAAGGACCTGGCACCGACCCGGCAAGGCCTGGTGGTGCTGGAGCATGCGCGGCGGCTGGTCAGCGGCGCGTATCAGCTGAGCAACGAGATTCGCCAGTTCAATGACCTGGAAGCCGGGGAGCTGCGCTTTGGCTGCGTGCCGGCGCTGGCTGCCGGGCTGGTGCCGCGGGCGATTGCCGGGTTTGTCGGGCGCTATCCGCGGGCGCGGGTGCTGTTCGAGGCCGATTGCAGCTTGCTGGACGAGGCAGTCGAATTCTTTATCGCCGATTGCCGGGACTTCGAAGGCGATTCGGCGTATCGCGTGCAGAAGCTGAGGGCGCGGAGCTGGCAGTTGACCTGCCGGGTCGGGCATCCGTTGGCGTTGCAGGAGAGCGTTGGCGTCGAAGAGCTGTCAGCCTGGCCGCTGGCGATTCCCGGCGGTGAACCGAGCCTGGCCGAGCTGCCGGCGACCATCGAGTGTGCCGATAGCCAGGGCCTGCGTGGCGTGCTGCTGGGGTCGAATGCCCTGGGGGTGAGCCATGGGGGGCAGGGGCTGGTGCGGCTGAAGGTCGAGGGTTGGATGGTGGACGAGGCGCGGTATGGGATTGTCAGCCGGGCTCGGCAGCGTTTGTCACCTTTGGCAGAGGCCATGGTGGAGTGGGTGCTGGAGGTGGATCGGGTGGGGGATGAGATGGATCTGGGGTTGGTGGCAGTCTGATGGATTTTGGGACCGCTTTGCGGTCCTTCGCGGGCAAGCCACGCTCCTACAGGCGACGCGTTCCAAGGTAGGAGCGTGGCTTGCCCGCGAAGGGCTGCAAAGCAGCCCCAACGGCCTCAGATGTTCTCGACCTTCTGCCAGACCTTCGGCTTGAAGAACAAGGTCTCACCCCGGGCCAGCCCGGTCAGGCTGTCATGGTCCTTGACCACCTCGGCCTCGATCAGCTCGCTCTGCCCTTCCACCTTCAGGGTCACCCGGGTAGTCGCGCCCAGCGGCCGGATATCCCGCACTTCCGCGACGTGATGCCCTTCCACTTCATGCCGCGACAGCGACACTTCATGGGGCCGGAACAGCACATGATGGTTCTCGCTCAGGTGCAGGCGGTTGGAGTCACCCAGGAAGTGATAGACGAAGTCACTGGCCGGGTTCTCGTACACCTCGCCCGGCGAACCGATCTGCTCGATCACGCCCTTGTTCATCACCACGATGCGGTCCGCCACTTCCATGGCTTCTTCCTGGTCGTGAGTCACGAACACGGAGGTCAGGTTGATGTCCTCGTGCAGCCGCGCCAGCCAGCGACGCAGCTCTTTGCGGACCTTGGCATCCAGCGCACCGAACGGCTCGTCCAGCAGCAGCACCTTGGGCTCCACCGCCAGGGCGCGAGCCAGGGCGATACGCTGGCGCTGGCCACCGGACAGTTGCTCCGGATAACGATCCGAGAGCCAGTCCAGTTGCACCATGTTCAGCAGTTCATGGACCTTCTCGGCAATTTTGCTTTCGCTCGGGCGCTCGCCCTTGGGCTTCATGCGCAGGCCGAAGGCGACGTTGTCGAACACACTCATATGGCGGAACAGCGCATAGTGCTGGAACACGAAACCGACGTTGCGATCGCGCACGTCGTGGCCGGACACGTCCTCGCCGTGGAAGACGATATTGCCGTCATCCGGGGTTTCCAGGCCGGCGATGATGCGCAGCAGGGTGGTCTTGCCGCAGCCGGACGGGCCGAGCAGGGCCACCAGCTCGCCGCTGTTGATATCCAGGTTGATGTTGTCCAGGGCCTGGAAGCTGTTGAAGCGCTTGCTGACGTTACGAACTTCGATCGACATGAATTATTCCTCCGCCGCACTGTGGCGCAGACGGTTAATGCGGTTCTCGCTCCACTGCTTGAGCAGCAGGATGAAGAGCGCCAGGATCAGCAGCAGGCTGGCTACGCTGAACGCCGCGACATGGTTGTATTCGTTGTAGAGGATCTCGACATGCAGCGGCAGGGTGTTGGTCACGCCGCGGATGTGGCCGGACACCACCGACACCGCGCCGAACTCGCCCATCGCCCGCGCGGTACACAGCACCACGCCGTAGATCAGGCCCCATTTGATGTTCGGCAGGGTCACGTGCCAGAACATCTGCCAGCCGTTGGCCCCGAGCAGGCGCGCGGCCTCCTCTTCCTGGGTGCCCTGCTCCTGCATCAGCGGGATCAGTTCACGGGCGACGAAGGGCACGGTGACGAAGATGGTCGCCAGCACGATGCCCGGCAGGGCGAAGACGATCTGGATATCGTGGTCCTGCAGCCAAGGGCCGAAGAAGCCCTGGGCGCCGAACATCAGCACGTAGACCAGACCGGCGATCACCGGCGAGACCGAGAACGGCAGGTCGATCAGGGTCACCAGGATGCTCTTGCCGCGGAAGTCGTACTTGCTCACGCACCAGGCCGCGCTGACGCCGAACACCAGGTTCAGCGGCACCGAGATGGCCACGGCGATCAGGGTCAGTTTCAGGGCGGACAGGGCATCGGCTTCGAAGATCGCTTCGAAGAAGGTGCCCACGCCCATTTTCAGGCCCTGCGAGACCACGATCACCAGCGGCAACAGCAGGAACAGGGCGAAGATCAGCCAGCCAAGGCCGATCAGGATGCGCCGGGCAGTGGCACTGCCACGGCGGGCGGCGTTGGCCGAAGCGGCCGCGCCAATTGCGGATGCAGACATGCTCAGGCCTCCTTCAAGGGGTTTCGATGCGCCGCTGCAGCAGGTTGATCAGCAGCAGCAGGATGAAGGAAACCACCAGCATCAGCACGCCGATGGCCGTGGCGCCGGTGTAGTCGTACTGGTCGAGCTTGACCATGATCAGCAGCGGCAGGATCTCGGTCTTCATCGGCATGTTGCCGGCGATGAAAATCACCGAACCGTACTCGCCCACGCCACGGGCAAAGGCCAGGGCGAAACCGGTGAGCCAGGCCGGCAGCAGCGCCGGCATCAGCACATGGCGGAACACCTGCAGCGGCTTGGCGCCGAGGCAGGCGGCCGCTTCTTCGACTTCACGGGGGATATCCGCGAGCACCGGCTGCACCGTGCGCACCACGAACGGCAAGGTGACGAAGGTCAGGGCCAGGGTGATGCCCAGCGGGGTGTAGGCGATCTTGAAACCGAGGTCGGTGGCGAACTGGCCGACCCAGCCCGAAGGGGCGTACAGGGCGGTCAGGGCGATACCGGCAACGGCGGTGGGCAGGGCGAACGGCAGGTCGATCATCGCATCGATGATCTTGCGCCCCGGGAAGGTGTAGCGCACCAGCACCCAGGCCAGCAGAGTGCCGATCAGGCCGTTGATGATGGCGGCGAGGAACGCGGTGCCGAAACTCAGCTTCAGCGCGGCGAGGACTCGCGGTGCGCTGACGATGTTCCAGAACTGCTCCCAGGTGAGTTGGGAGGCGTGGACGAACATGGCTCCCAGCGGTATGAGCACAATCAGGCTGAGGTACACCAAGGTGTAGCCCAGCGTCAGCCCGAAGCCGGGTATGACGGGGGATATACGACGAGACATAAAGGTCCTTGGTCTAGCTGGTTTTCACACTGCGCATTCGGGGGCTGCTTTGCAGCCCATCGCAGGCAAGCCAGCTCCTACAGGATGCGGTGAACCCTGTAGGAGCTGGCTTGCCTGCGATGGACCGCGAAGCGGTCCCAGGATCACTGTGCAGAATAGATCTGGTCGAACACGCCGCCATCGTTGAAGAACTTGGGTTGGGCAGTCTTCCAGCCACCGAAGTCTTTGTCGATAGTCACCAGGTCGAGTTTCGGGAACTGGTTGACGTACTGGGCAGCGACCTTCTCGTCACGCGGACGGTAGAAGTTGTCGGCGGCGATCTTCTGGCCTACCGGGCTGTACAGGTACTTGAGGTATTCCTCGGCGATCTTCTCGTTGCCCTTCTTCTCGGCGTTCTTGTCGACCACGGCCACTGGCGGCTCGGCGAGGATCGACAGCGATGGTACGACGATTTCGAACTTATCGTTGCCGCCGTCTTCCTTGAGGGCCAGGAAGGCTTCGTTTTCCCAGGCCAGCAGGACGTCGCCCTGGCCGTTGTTGACGAAGGTGATGGTCGAGCCGCGGGCACCGGTGTCCAGGACTGGAACGTGCTTGAACAGCTCCTTCACGTACTCCTGGGCCTTGGCTTCGCTGCCGCCGGCTTTCAGGCCGTAGGCCCAGGCGGCGAGGAAGTTCCAGCGGGCACCGCCGGAGGTTTTCGGGTTCGGGGTGATGACCGAGACGTCCTTCTTGATCAGGTCGCCCCAGTCCTTGATGCCTTTCGGGTTGCCCTTGCGGACCAGGAACACGATGGTCGAGGTGTACGGGGTGCTGGCGTCCGGCAGGCGGGTCTGCCAGTTCTCCGGCAGGGTCTTGCCGAGCTTGGCAACTTCGTCGATGTCGCCGGCCAGGGCCAGGGTCACCACGTCGGCGCGCAGGCCGTCGATCACCGCACGGGCCTGTTTGCCCGAGCCGCCGTGGGATTGCTGGATCTTCACCTTGTCGCTGGGGTTGGCCTGTTGCCAATGCTTGATGAACTCGGCGTTGTACTGCTGATACAGCTCGCGGGTAGGGTCATAGGACACGTTCAGCAGCTCGTAGTCCTTGGCGATGGCGGAACCGGCAAAAACAGCACTGGCGAGTGCGGCCAGGGCATAACGGCGGATAGACATGGTGAAGCTCCCGATTGGCTTTTTTCTAATTAGGTAGACCTGGGACGCGCGAGCTTCAGCTCGGCTTGTTGCCCGGGTTCTGCAGGCGGAATTTTTCCTTGCGTTCGATCTGCACGACTTGCGCGTTGTGCACGGTGATTTCCACGGCGCCGAAGCGCAGGTCGCGCAGGGCGCTCTGGATTTCACGCAGGATGGTGGCTTCGTCCTGACCGTCAACGCTACGCAGAGATGCGCTCATGCTCGTGCTCCTGAAAATGAGGGGGCCCTGGAGCAGCATGTGTAGGAAGGTGACTGCGCCTGGTGTGGGAGCAATCTTAGGGGGGGCTGAATATTCTTAAAAATACTATTTAAGAATTTTTATATAACTGAAAAACAGCTTCAAGCTTCAAGCTTTAAGTCATAAGAAAAAGCAGTCGGCGTTGCACCGGACTGCCTTTGCCCTTTCTTGCAGCTTGAAGCTTAGAGCTTGAAGCTCAAAACCTAAGATCCCGAGCCGGCACCGGCCGCCCATACCAGTACCCCTGCCCCATGTCGCACTGATGCTCCAGCAGGAAACGCGCCTGCTCCGACTGCTCGATGCCCTCGGCATGGATCGCCATGCCCATGCTCCGCGCCAGGGCGATGATCACCCGGACGATCGCCACGTCATCGTCATCCCCGGGCAAGCCGGCGACGAAGCCCTGGTCGATCTTCAGCTTCTGCACCGGCAAGCGCTTGAGCCGCAGCAGCGACGAGTAACCGGTGCCGAAGTCATCGATGGCCAGGCGCAAGCCCAGGTCGCGCAGGCGATGGAGTTGCTCCAGCGCCACTTCGTGATCGTCCATCACCGCGCTTTCGGTCACCTCGACCTCCAGCCGCGACGGCTCCAGCCCGGTGTCGGCCAGCACCTGGGCGACCTGCTTGTACATCTCGCGGTGGGCAAACAGCCGGCTGGAGACGTTGCAGGCGACGAAGTCGAGGACCTTGCCCTCCCCCAGCCAGCGCACCATCTGCTGGCAGGCCTGGCGCATCACCCACATGTCGATATCGGCGATCAGCCCGGTGCGCTCGGCAATCGGGATGAATTCCCCCGGCGAGATCATCCCGCGCTGCGGATGCTCCCAGCGCACCAGGGCCTCGGCGCCGATCATCTTGCCGCTGAACAGGTCGTGCACCGGCTGGTAGTAGACCCGCAACTCGTCCTGCTCCAGGGCCCGGCGCAGTTCGCTGGCCGTCTCCACCCGCTGCTGGGCATGGGCGGTGAGTTCTTCGGTGTACAGCGCGTAGCCGGAGCGGCCATTGCTCTTGGCCTTGAACAGCGCTGCATCGGCGTTGCGCAGCAGTTGCTCGGCGCTCTGCGCATCGCCCGGGAACAGGCTGATGCCGATGCTGACCGTACTGAACAGGCGATGATTTTCCAGCTCGTAGGGCTCTTTCAGCACATTGACGATCAACTGGGCCAGGTCCGCCGCTTGCGCGACCTGGCCACAGTTCTCGCTGAGAATGGCGAATTCGTCGCCGCCCAGCCGGGCCAGGGTCACGCCCGGGTCGATCACCAGCTTGAGGCGGTCGGCCACGGCCTTGAGCAACTGGTCGCCAATGTTGTGGCCCAGGCTGTCGTTGATGTTCTGGAAGTGGTCGAGGTCGAGCAAGAGCAAGGCGCAGCCGCGCTTGTTGACCTGCGCCGCAGCCAGCGCCTGGGCGGCGCGGTCGTTGAACAATAGGCGGTTGGGCAGGTTGGTCAGCGGGTCATGGTGGACCAGGTGGGCCAGTTCACGCTCGGTGTGTTTGATGGCACTGATATCGCTGAAAACTGCAACATAGTGTGTCAAACGCCCGCTATCGTCGCGAATTGCGCATATGGTTTGCCATTGCGGGTACACTTCGCCGCTCTTGCGTCGGTTCCACACTTCACCGCTCCACTCGCCTTTCTCGTGCAGGGTGGCGTACATGGTCTGGTAGAAGGCCTGGTCGTGGCGTCCGGACTTGAACTTGTTGGGTCGCTGGCCGATAACCTCGTCACGGCTGTAGCCGGTGATGTTCATGAAGGCGCGGTTGACGTGGACGATGATCCCGTCGCCATTGCTGACCAGTACGCCTTCCAGGGTGCTGTCGAACACGGCGGCGGCCATGCGCAGGCGCTCGCGGTCTTCACGCCGCAGGCGCGCGCCGACCCCGATGAAGTTGAGCAGTCGTACCCGTGAGAAAAAGATGATCAGGGCGCTGCAGCCCGCCCAGACATAGGCGTTGATCAGCTGCCAGCCGGCCCTTTCCACCGGATCATCGAAAACACTGCTTAATATTTGATCAGATACGACCAGCCACAACAGCGACAGCCCCAGGTACAGCGCGGCCATGCGCAAGGCTTCTCGTGCGGAAACAGACATAGCGTCTCGGATGCCCACATCAAAAGATGGGGCATTATAGGGATAGTTTTCCCGGTTGGCCTCTTATCTAAAAGGCCGACTGGTTTTATTTGACATGGTGGTAATAATGACCATCGCTGTTCAACCGCTCTAAGAGGGCACTTCCACCTATGTGGTACTACGGTTTACTCGACCTGTCGGCCTGGCAACTGCTGGCGGTCACCCTGCTGATGACCCACGTGACCATCGTCGCAGTCACGGTCTATCTGCACCGCTATTCGGCGCACCGCTCTTTGGAGCTAAACGCCGGGCTCAAGCACTTCTTCCGCTTCTGGCTGTGGCTGACCACGGCGCAGAACACCCGCGAATGGACCGCCATCCACCGCAAGCACCACGCCAAATGCGAAACCGTGGACGACCCGCACAGCCCGGTGATCAAGGGCCTGTCCACCGTGCTGCGCAAGGGCGCCGAGCTGTACCGCGCCGAGGCGCAGAACCCGGAAACCCTGCGCATCTACGGCAAGAACTGCCCCGAGGACTGGATCGAGCGTAACCTCTACAGCCGCTACAAGCTCGGCGGCATCGCCCTGATGGCGGTGATCGACCTGCTGCTGTTCGGCACCATCGGCGTCACCATCTGGGCGGTGCAGATGATGTGGATTCCGTTCTGGGCCGCCGGCGTGGTCAACGGCCTGGGGCATGCGGTGGGCTATCGCAACTTCGAATGCAAGGATGCCGCCACCAATCTCGTGCCCTGGGGCATCGTGATCGGCGGTGAAGAGCTGCACAACAACCACCACACCTACCCCAACTCGGCCAAGCTCTCGGTCAAGCGCTGGGAGTTCGACATGGGCTGGGCCTGGATCAAGCTGTTCACCTGGCTGCGCCTGGCCAAGGTGCAGCGCGTCGCGCCGATCGCCCACCGGGTCGAAGGCAAGGGCCAGCTGGACATGGACACCGCCATGGCGATCCTCAACAACCGCTTCCAGATCATGGCCCAGTACCGCAAGCTGGTGATCGCGCCGCTGGTGAAGCAGGAGCTGGCCCGGGTCGACGACTCGGTGCGCCACCAGTTCCGCCGCGCCAAGCGCCTGCTTTCGCGGGAGACCAGCCTGCTGGAGGACCGCCATCACCAGCGCATCCAGACCATGCTCGAGCACAGCCACGCGCTGAAGGTGATCTACGAGAAGCGTCTGGCCCTGCAGCAGATCTGGGCCCGCACCAGCGCCAACGGCCACGACATGCTCGCGGCCATCAAG
The DNA here is from genome assembly GCF_057197725.1 of Pseudomonas sp. P2S-1. Lineage (NCBI taxonomy): Bacteria > Pseudomonadati > Pseudomonadota > Gammaproteobacteria > Pseudomonadales > Pseudomonadaceae > Pseudomonas > Pseudomonas sp. P2S-1. The sequence goes on along the minus strand of NZ_CM170068.1, from coordinate 4,831,912 downwards.
GACTGGGTGCACGAGGCCGAGGCCAGCGGCATCCACTCCCTGCGCGAGTTCGCCGCACAGCTGAAAACCTACTCGCTGCGCCCTGCCCTGGCCTGACGGCCACTGATCGGTGCGCCCCGTTCTGGGGCGCCCGTTTCGGAACTTCCCCCCGAAATCAAGTTCTTACCAGATATGTCGCCCGCCTGGCGGGCCGGGCCGTGGCCACTCCCTGCGCCTTACTAGAAGTACTGCGAACATGGTCAAGAACACCCCGCCGTTCACCGCACCTCCCGAAGCCGCCCAGACGCTGCTGGCCTTGATGCACGCGCAGGGCGAAGTCGCGCGCCTGAGCGAGCGCGAGCAACTGTTCAGCTCGCTGCTGGACAGCGTCAACGCCGTACTTTGGGCCTTCGATTGGGAGAGCCGTCAGGTCCTCTATGTCAGCCCGGCCTACGAGCGCATCTTCGGTCGCTCCGCCAGCCTGTTGCTGGCCGACTACAACCAGTGGCGCGACGCCATCTACCCCGACGACCTCGACTACGCCGAGCGCACCCTGGCCGAAGTGCTGGTCAAGGGCGCGGTGGAGGATCGCGAGTACCGCATCATCGCCGCCGACGGCCAGGTGCGCTGGCTCAGCGACAAGTGCTTTATCAACCAGCAGGGCGAAGGCCAGCGGGTGATCGTGGTCGGCATGGCCGAGGACATCACCGAGAAGAAGCAGCTCGAAGGCGAGCTGCAGCGCCTGGCAACCACCGACGTGCTGACCCAGAGCAGCAACCGCCGGCACTTCTTCGAATGCGCCGGCGAGGCCTTCGACCGGGCGCGGGTGGAGGGCACGCCGTTGTCGTTCCTGTTGCTGGATATCGATGATTTCAAGCAGGTCAATGACACCTACGGGCATCCCGAGGGGGACCAGGTGTTGCAGCGGATCGCCGACAGCGGCAAGGCGGCGCTACGGCGCGGGGACCTGTTCGGACGGATTGGTGGCGAGGAGTTTGCTGCGGTGTTTCCGGGGTGTCCGCCGGAGATGGCGATGCAGGTGGCGCAGCGCTTGCAGCGGGAGATTCAGCGGCTGAGCTTCAGTCATGAAGGGCAGACCTACGGGATTACCGTGAGCCAGGGGCTGACCGGGCTCAATGGGGAGGATGGGGTGCTGGATGACCTGTTCGCGCGGGCGGATGCGGCGATGTATCAGGCGAAGCGGCAAGGGAAGAACCAGATCGTTCTGGGCTGATCCTGATTTGATGTTGCTCTTCCGGGCCCTATCGCTGGCAAGCCAGCTCCCACAAGGTCCGCGGCGCATGCAATCCCTGTGGGAGCTGGCTTGCCAGCGATAGGGCCCGGAAGATCAATAAAGAATCCTATTCCTTGCGCAACCGCGCCAGCTCCGCCCTTCCCACCTTGAGCAGCCGCGCCGTCTTCCCGGCCGCCAGCTCGTCCAGCCCGTCCTCCGCCGTCAACCGCGCCATCTGCCCCGCCAGGTTCATCACCAGGTCTTCCCGGGAATACACCCCGCCACCCAGCTGATACACCGCCGCAATCAGCTCACGCAGCTCCAGCGGCAGGCGCCAGCGTGTGCGCAGGGCCGAACCATAGGCCGCGCCCGCCTTGCCCAGCGCCACCTCGATCTCGTTCTCGTCCAGCTCGCCACCGCCCAGCCGCCATTCCTGCAGGCAGCGCAGCAACGCCAGGTCGCCCAGGCAATGCAGCAACCCGGCGCAATAACAACGCTCGTAATCCAGCTCCAGCATCTGCGCCAGGTTGCGCCCGTACTCCGCCGCGCGCAGCGACAGGTTCCAGTACTGCTCGGCATAGCGCGCCAGCACCGGGTCGCTGAGCTTGGCACTGCGCTTGAGCGCCAGCCCGAGGATCAGGTTCATGCTCTGGGTGGTCCCGAGCTTGTTCAGCGCCTGCAACAGCGTCTGCACGCCGCCTTCACGGTGCAGCGCGGCACTGTTGGCCGCTGCGATCAGCACCGCAGTGATCTGCGGATCGGCACGCACCTCCTCCTCCAGCACCCGCAAATCCAGGCCCTGGGGGTTCAGCGCACGCTTGATCGCCTGCTGCACATCGGCGAACAACGGCCCGCCATCGGCCGTGGCCCGGTGTTCCTCGATAAACCGCGACAAGGTCAGCCCGGCCCGCAGCGGCGGCACTTCGCAGGCGATGGACTCGCCCACCTTGAGCAATTGCTCTTCCAGGCGCTGGCGCAGGGCTTCCAGGTTCAGCGGCTTGGTCAGGTAGGCCGTCGGCGCCAGCGGCAGGGCCTCGCGCACGCTGGTCACGTCGCTGCGGCTGCTGATGATGATGAACGGCAAGGCCGGCGTACGCGGCCGCGAGCGCACCTTGCGCAACAGGTCGAGGCCATCCAGGCCCGGCAGTTCGCGGGCGGCGATGATCAGGTCGGGCTTGCCGGACAGGCCTTCCAGCGCTTCGTTGCCATTGGCGCAGACCTTCACTTCAGCGTCGCAGCGCACACTGAGCAACATCTGGGTCAACATGTCCCGCACCCACGGGTCTCCCTCGGCGATCATCACCTTGGGCGCGGCAGCGAGGTCTACAGCAGTCATCGGTCTCTCCTTGCGGCTATTACGCAGTCCAGCCTACCTTCCGGCACCTCTCCTGTAACCCTTAGAAACCTTAGCGCCCAAAGTTCATCACGGAGACGAAAAAAAACCCGCCGAAGCGGGTTTTTTCTCTAGCGCATCACAAATCAGGCGAGTTCAGCGAAGCACTCTTCGATGATTGCCAGGCCTTTGTCCAGCAGCGCGTCTTCGGCGGTCAGCGGAACCAGGATCCGCAGGACGTTGCCGTAGGTGCCGCAGGACAGCAGGATCAGGCCCTTGTCACGCGCCTTGGCGACTACCGAGTTCACGGCAGCGGCGTTCGGGGTGTGGGTGCCTTTCTCGAAGACTTCGATGGCGATCATCGAGCCCAGGGCGCGCACGTCACCGATGATCGGGTGCTTGGCCTGGATAGCCTTCAGACCGGTGACCAGATGCTCGCCAACCGCCTGGCTGCGCTCCAGCAGTTTCTCTTCCTCGAACACTTCGATCACGGCCAGGGCCGCGGCGCAGGCGATCGGCGAACCGGCGTAGGTGCCGCCCAGGCCGCCTGGGGCGATGGCGTCCATGTACTCGGCCTTGCCGCACACACCGGCCAGCGGGAAGCCGCCAGCGATGGATTTGGCGAAGGTGGTCAGGTCAGGCGCGACGCCCATCTGTTCCATGGCGAAGAAGGTGCCGGTACGGCCAGCGCCAGTCTGCACTTCGTCGGCGATCAGGAGGATGCCGTGCTGGTCGCACAGGGCGCGCAGACGCTTCATCAGCTCTTTCGGCGCCGGCAGGAAGCCGCCTTCGCCCTGAACGGGCTCGATGATGATCGCGGCGATGTCACGTGGCTCGGCGTCGTTCTTGAAGATGCGCTCGATGGAGGCGATCGACTCGTCGACGCTCACACCGTGCAGCTCGTTCGGGAACAGGGCGCGGAAGATGCCGCCTGGCATCAGGCCCATGCCTGCGGAGTAAGGCACGACTTTACCGGTCAGGCCCAGGGTCATCATGGTACGGCCGTGGTAGCCGCCGGTGAAGGCGATCACGCCAGCACGGCCGGTAGCGGCACGGGCGATCTTGACGGCGTTTTCAACGGCTTCGGAGCCGGTGGTGACCAGCAGGGTCTTCTTGGCGAAGTCGCCTGGAACGCGAGCGTTGATCTTCTCGCACAGCTCGACGTAAGGCTCGTAGGCCAGGACCTGGAAGCAGGTGTGGCTGACCTTGGTCAGTTGTTCCTGGACAGCCGCGACCACTTTCGGGTGCAGGTGACCGGTGTTCAGTACTGCGATGCCGCCGGCGAAGTCGATCAGTTCGCGGCCTTCAACGTCGATCACGGTGGAGTTCTTCGCGGTATCGACGAAGATCGGGTGGATCTGGCCGACGCCACGTGGAACGGCGTTGACGCGACGCTGCATCAGGGATTCGTTGGTCTTGCTCATAATGTCCTCAGTTCGCCGATCAGGCGGCGAGTTCAGAGTGGCGACCGGTATTCACGGCAGGCAGTATTCGTTGATCGACTGCTGGCGTGGCCCGGGCCGCCGGGTGTTCCTGTGTAAAAAAGGCCAGCGAGACGTCGCTCTCGCGCCCCGCTGGCAGAGGTAAAGCCTTAACCGCGACTCAGATGCTGAGGCACAGGTATTTGATTTCCAGGTAGTCCTCGATGCCGTACTTGGAGCCTTCACGGCCCAGGCCCGACGCCTTGATACCACCGAACGGCGCGACTTCGTTGGAGATCAGGCCGGTGTTGATGCCGACCATGCCGTATTCCAGCGCTTCGGCAACACGGAACACACGGCTCATGTCGCGGGCGTAGAAGTACGAGGCCAGGCCGAATTCGGTGTCGTTGGACATGGCGATGACTTCGGCCTCGTCCTTGAAGCGGAACAGCGGCGCCAGCGGGCCGAAGGTCTCTTCTTTAGCGACAGCGGCAGTCTTCGGTACGTCGACCAGAATGGTCGGCTCGAAGAAGTTGCCTTCGATCAGCTTGCCACCGGACAGGACCTTGGCACCTTTCGAGACGGCGTCTTCGATGTGCTCCTGGACCTTGGCCACGGCCTTGCCGTCGATCAGCGGGCCGGTGGTGGTGCCTTCTTCCAGACCGTTGCCGATCTTCAGCTTGGCGACCGCGGCTTTCAGCTTCTCGGCGAAGGCGTCGTAGACACCGTCCTGCACGTAGATGCGGTTGGCGCAGACGCAGGTCTGGCCGTTGTTGCGGTACTTGGAAATGATCGCCCCTTCCACTGCCTTGTCCAGGTCAGCGTCGTCGAACACGATGAATGGCGCGTTACCGCCCAGTTCCAGGGAAACCTTCTTGATGTCCTTGGCGCATTCTTCCATCAGCTGGCGACCGATTTCGGTCGAGCCGGTGAAGGACAGCTTGCGCACCAGGGAGTTGCCGGTCAGTTCGGAACCGACTTCGCCGGCGCTGCCGGTGATCACGCTCAGCACGCCAGCCGGGATGCCGGCACGGGTAGCCAGCTCGACCAGGGCCAGGGCGGAGTATGGAGTCTGCGAGGCAGGCTTGAGCACCATGGTGCAGCCAGCGGCCAGGGCCGGGCCGGCTTTACGGGTAATCATCGCGGCCGGGAAGTTCCACGGGGTGATGGCGGCGGTAACACCGATCGGCTGCTTGATGACGATCAGGCGCTTGTCAGGCTGGTGGCCAGGGATGACGTCGCCGTAGACGCGCTTGGCTTCTTCGGCGAACCACTCGATGAAGGAAGCGGCGTAGGCGATTTCGCCCTTGGCTTCGGCCAGTGGCTTGCCTTGCTCGGTGGTCATCAGGCGAGCCAGGTCGTCCTGGTTCTCGATCATCAGCTCGAACCAGCGGCGCAGCTTGCCAGCGCGCTCCTTGGCGGTCAGTGCGCGCCAGGCCGGCAGGGCCTTGTCGGCGGCTTCGATGGCGCGGCGGGTTTCGGCAGCGCCCATTTTCGGCACGGTACCGATGACTTCACCGGTGGCCGGGTTGGTCACCTTGATGGTCTGGCCGCTGTCCGCATCCAGCCACTCACCGTTGATGAAGGCTTGCTGACGGAACAACTGAGCGTCTTTGAGCTGCATGTCGACTTCCCTTGAACACCGTGCACGGACGGCGCGAATTATTGGTAGTTGAGTAAGCACCCTGCGGGGCGCTTGCCTGTAGGAATTGAGGCACCGGATCCGGGCCAATGTTCCACTCGCAGGCGTCGAGCGTTTGAAATCTCGAACGAGATCCTAGGAGCAACCCGTTAAAAGGACAAGGGGGCGTTCGAAAAAAAGAACGATTGACGGAATGGGTGGTAGGGGCAGGCGACCGGCGGTGACTTCACTGGCCCTATCGCTGGCAAGCCAGCTCCCACAGGGTCCACGGCGCATGCAAATCCCTGTGGGAGCTGGCTTGCCAGCGATGAGGCCATCAGCAACACCCAAGTTCCTTCAGGTACGCCCAGGGATAAATCCCCCGCTCATGCCCATCACTGAACACCAACTGCACACCATAGCCCTGCCCTTCCACCCGCTCCACCCGCACCGCCTCGCTGACCAGATCGATCCGCCCGCCCAGCCTGCCTGCTCGACATTGCGAACACGGGCACGCCCCGCGCAGCCGCGCATGGCTGATCACCTGCTCGCCATCGCCCCATTGCAGGACCAGCTCGCCCGCCTCGCGCCGGTTGCGCACCGCGTTCGGGGCGATCATCAGACCGCGCCCTGCAACTGGACCAGGGCGATGCGCACTGCCTTGCGCACTTCCGGATCGCTGTCCGCTTCGGCCTCACGCAACGTCGGCAACGCCGCCGCGTCGCCCAGCTCGCCAAGCGCCAGCGCCGCTTCCTTGCGCAGGTTGGCGATGCCATGCCCCAGCAGCTCGGCCAGCCCGCCCAACGCCGGCCGGTGACGCAGACGCCCCAACGCGCGGGCCGCACGCAGGCGAACCTGCCAATAGCCGTCCTGCAAGGCGTCGATCAACGCCGGCCCGGTCTCTTCCTGACCAACCTTGCCCAAGGTGGTCGCCGCCTCTTCCCTGACCTGCCAGGCGTCATCCTTCAATGCCGCCGTCAGCGCCGCCAGCACAGCAGTGTCCCGACCCAGGCCCAGCGCACCAATGGCCGCCCGACGCACTTCGGTATCCGGTTCTTCCGCCGCCAGCCGCGCCAGTGCCGGCAACGCAGGCTGATGCTTCAACCACCCCAGAATCCCCACCGCCTCACGCCGCACCGCCGCCTGCGGATCCTCCAGCGCCAGCAAGGCCGGCCCCGCCGCATCCTCAAGGCGCAACTCACGCAACGCCCGCAAGGCACTGGCCCGCACGAAAGCATCGGCATGCTTGGCCCACGGCAGGATCAACTGCCCCGCCTCCAGGCTCTTCAATTCACTCAGGCTCTGCGCCGCCGCCAGCCGCACCGGCTCGGCACTGTCCGCCAGCGCGGCACACAGCGCCTGCACCACCTCGGGCTCTTCCCACGCTTCCAGCAAACGCGCCGCCTCGGCCCGCACCTCGGCCGCCGGATCCACCAGCAACGCGTCGGTCAGCCAGGGCAGGCCGTCGGGCTCTTCCAGGTCCGCCAGGTCGATCAGGGCAATGCGCCGCACGGCGGCGTCGGCATCATTGATACGCGGCAGCAGTTCAAGAATCTCGGGGTTGTCGCTGGTTCTTTCGCTCATAGGGCAATCCGTAACGGTGGATGGTCAGTGTCCGGCAGGCCCAGCGGGGTCAGGCGCGGCAGTTCGCGACCCTCCTCGTGGCGCAGCAGGGCCAGGCAGTGACGCTTGAGATGGGTGAATTCCGGGCTGGTCAGCAGGCTGGCCTGCCGCGGGCGGGGGAAGGTCAGGCGCAGGTCTTCGATAAAGCGCCCGGGGCGCGGGCTCATCACCAGGATGCGGTCGGCGAGGAACAACGCCTCGTCGATGTCATGAGTGACGAAGACCACGGTGGTACGAATGCGCGTCCAGATATCCAGCAGCAGCTCCTGCATGCGCGAACGGGTCTGGGCGTCGAGGGCGCCGAACGGCTCGTCCATCAGCAGCAGGCGCGGGCGGTTGATCAGTACCCGGGCGATTTCGGCGCGCTGCTGCATGCCGCCGGACAACTGGCTCGGCCAGCGCTCGGAAAAGTCGGCGAGGCCCACGAGCTGCAGCATTTCCAAGGCACGGCGCTGCCGTTCGGCCTTGCCCTGGCCCTGCATCTTCAGGCCGAAGGCGACGTTGTCCAGCACGCTGCGCCACGGCAGCAGGGTGTGATGCTGGAAGACCATGCCGCGCTGCGGCGAAGGCCCGTCCACAGGCAGGCCATCCACCTCCAGCAGCCCACCACTGGGCACCAGGTGCCCGGCCAGGGCACCGAGCAAGGTGGACTTGCCACAGCCAGACGGCCCGAGAATGCACACGAACTCCCCCGGCTCGATGGCAAAGTCCAGCGCCTGCACCGCCTCGAAGGCCTGGCTGCCCTGCCCCAGGCGGATAGACACGCCACGGGCATCGATCCGCCCCGGCTCCGGGGCCTGTTGATAACTGCTCATCACGACGCCCTCCGCACGCGATACCAGGGCGTGGCCAGCGCGCCGAGGCGCTTGACCAGTGCGCTGCTGCCCATGCCCAGCACGCCGATCAGGAGCATGCCGACGATGATGTCCGGGTAGTTCTGCAAGGTGTAGGACTCCCAGGTGTAGTAACCGATGCCGAACTGCCCGGAGATCATCTCGGCAGTCACCAGACAGAACCACGAAGTGCCCATGCCGATGGCAAGTCCGGTGAAGATGCTCGGCAGCGCGCCGGGCAGGACCACTTCACGCAGGATCGCCAGGCGCCCGGCGCCGAGGCTGCGGGCCGAGGCCAGCAGACGCGGGTCCACGGCCTCGACGCCATGCACGGTGTTCAGCAGCACCGGGAACAGCGCCCCGGTGAAGGTGATGAAGACCATCGACAGCTCGGACGACGGGAACATCAGGATCGCCAGCGGAATCCACGCCACCGCCGGGATCGGCCGCAGCACTTCCAGCGGCGGCAGCAGGGTGTCCTCGGCCCATTTCGAGCGGCCGATCAGCAAACCGAGGCCGACACCCAGCACCGCCGCCAGCAGATAGCCGGCGAACACCCGCGACAGGCTGCTGGTGAGGTGCGCAACCAGGGTGCTGGACGTGAACAGTTGCCAGGCTGCATCGAGCACGGCCTTGGGCGTGGGGACATAAGTGAAGGTGAACAGACCGAAGTTCAGCTTGGCGCTGGCCGCGACATGCCAGAACAGCAGGCAGGCCAGCAGCGACAGCAGCCGAACCGGCCAACGCTTGAAGGTGCTCGTCATGCAAGGTCTCCGGGGTCGGGCCCCTTGCGGGGCCGACCGGTCAGCGCTGGGCCACCAGCTTGCGGCTGGCATCGACGAAGTCCACGGCCTCGCCACCATGGGCCTTGGCGTACTGCTCGGCCTGGTCCTTGAGCAGGAAGGCGGACAGTTCGCCCTGGCCGTTGCGCACGAACCAGGCCTGGTTGGCCAGCAGCTTGATCCCGCTGTCCGCCGCCTGGGCGTAGATGGCGCGGATGTCCTTGCCCTCCTGCTCCAGTTGGGCCAGGGCGGTCAGCGCCGCTTCCGGCGAAGCGTAATGACGGACCTTGTCCTCGCCACGCACCCAGATCTGCGCCAGGCGGCTGAAGTCGGTGATCGGCTTGCCGGTCACCGCGTCGTTGGCCTTGAGCGGCAGCGGCGCATAGTTCTTCAGGGCGACGTCGTAGTCCTGGCCGGCCTGCTTGAAAGCGGCGCGGATGTACTGGTCGTCGATGAACTTGTCAGTGTCGAGGCCGCGGTCGGTCTTCTTCAGCAGCTTGAGGGTGTCGATGGAGGTGGCGACGGCCTGGCGGTACTCGGGCTTCCAGGTCAGGTCGCGGGTCTGCAGGCCGAGCGGGCCGTGGAACAGGTAGTTCACCTCGGCCTCGATACCGGTGACCTTCTCGATCAGCTCGCTGTACTTCTCCGGCTCGGCGGCGATCAGGCGGTCGGCTTCGAGGCTGGCGCGCAGGTAGGCGGTGACCACTTCCGGGTATTTCTTCGCGTAGTCGGCATCGACCAGGGCGCCATGGAAGGTCGGCGCATTCGCCTGCGCACCGTCGTAGATCTTGCGGGCGAAGCCGCGGTTGGGGAACAGCTCGGCGAACGGCACGAAGTCGGCGTGGGCCTCGATGCGGTTGCTGCGCAGTGCGGAGCCGGCGATCTCCGGGGCCTGGGCGATGATCCGCACGTCTTTCTGCGGGTCCCAGCCCTGGGCGGCGATGGCGCGTAGGAGCATGCCGTGGGCGGTGGAGGCGAAGGGCACGGAGATGGTCTTGCCCTTCAGCTCGGCCAGCGACTGCACGCTGGAGGCGGCTGGCACCACGATGCCGTTGCCGCTGCCGTGCACGCTGCCGGACAGCACGCTGATGAACAGGCTGCGCTTGCCGGCATCGAGGTGCGCGACGCCGTTGAACGAGCCGGGGAAGTCGGCCATGGCGCCGAAGTCCAGCTTGCCGGCGACCATCTCGTTGGTCAGCGGGGCGCCGCTGGTGAAGTTCTTCCATTCGATCTGGTACTGGGCATCCTTGTACTTGCCGTCGTGGGGCAGGTACTTGTCGAGCAGGCCCAGCTCGCGGATCAGCAGGCCACCGGTGGCGCAGTTGATGGTGGTGTCCTGGGTGCCGATGGCGACGCGGATGGTTTCGGCCTGGGCATTCAGCCCGGCGATCGCCAGCGCAAGGCCGGCCACGGTTGTTGCAAGGCGCATGGTGTTTCCCCTCGAATCATTTAAGTATTGGAATCGTCTCCGCCACCAGGCTGGGTGGTGGGAAACGAGGGGGTCGGGTCTGGGCGTCCGGTGGTTCTCCGGATGGCGTATTGCTTGAGTTTTTGAATCAGCGCAGCAGGTACGGAATCTCGACCTTTACCGCGCCGGTGGGGCAGTCTTTTTCGCAGGGCATGCAGTACCAGCACTCGTCGAAGGCCATGTAGGCCTTCTGGGTTGCCGGATTGATCGCCAGCAGGTCCATGGGGCAGACCTCGACGCACACGGTGCAGCCTTTCTCGGCGATGCACTTGTCCTCGTCGATGGTCACCGGGGCGCTGCTGCGGAAGAAGATGTCCTGGGCTTGATAGGCCATTTCACGGTGTCCTTGGAGCCTGTGGCTCTCTTTATCTGTGGCTGACAATTAAGCTTGTGGTGTGGCTGATGGCCTCATCGCTGGCAAGCCAGCTCCCACAGGTATTGCATGCACCACGGTCCCTGTGGGAGCTGGCTTGCCAGCGATGAGGCCCGCAAGACCACTGCAAAATCAGGCGGCATCGACTCGCACGCGCAAGCGCTCATAAGCCGTCTGCTCCTCCGCATCCAGTGCAATCAGGTACGGCTCGACCGCTTTCTTGAAACTGGTCATCCCGCCGTCCTCGCCTTTCTTCAGATGGCAATGGCAGAACCACTCGCCATCGTTGCGCTCGGGGAAGTCCACCCGGTGGTGATACAGCCCCCAGCGGCTCTCCTCGCGGAACAACGAGGCCCGGGCCGCCATCTCGGCGCAGTCGCGGATCACCGCCACTTCCATCGCCCGCATCAGCTCGTGCGGGTTATGCGCCTTCATCTGCGCCAGGTCGCGCTCGATCTCGGCGAAGCGCGCCAGGCCGATCTCCATCTTTTTGGTCACCTTGGGCGGCTGCAGGTAGTCGTTGACCATGCGCCGCAGCTTGTACTCGACCTGCGCCGGCGGCAGGCCGTGCTCGCGGTGCAGCGGCGCAAAGACCCGTTCGCGCTCGCGCTCCACCTGCTCGACGTCCACTTCGGCGAAGTCCCGCTCAGCCACGTAATGCGCCGCATTGACCCCGGCAAACCAGCCATAGGTAAAGGCCCCGAGCATGTAGTTGTGCGGCACCGCCGCCATGTCACCGGCCGCGTACAGCCCCTTGACGCTGGTCTCGGCCTTTTCGTTGACCCACACCCCGGACGCCGAATGCCCGGAGCAGAAGCCGATCTCGGAGATATGCATCTCGACCATGTGCTGGCGGTAATCCGTACCGCGATTGGCATGGAACTGCCCGCGGCTCGGCCGCTCGTTGCTGTGCAGGATTTCCTCGATGTTCTGGATGGTTTCCTCGGCCAGGTGATCCAGCTTGAGGAACACCGGCCCGTTGCCGCCCTCCAGCTCCTGGTGGAACTCCCACATCATCTGGCCGCTCCAGTAGTCGCACTCGATGAAGCGCTCACCCTTGCTGTTGGCGGTGTAGCCACCCAGCGGACCGGTGACATAGGCGCAGGCCGGGCCGTTGTAGTCCTTGATCAGCGGGTTGATCTGGAAGCACTCGAGGTTCGCCAGCTCGGCCCCGGCGTGATAGGCCATGGCGTAGCCGTCGCCGGCATTGGTCGGGTTCTCGTAGGTGCCCATCAGGTAGCCCGAGGACGGCAGGCCAAGACGCCCGGCAGCGCCGCAGGCCAGCACCACGGCCTTGGCCCGGATCACCCGGAACTCGCCGCTGCGGCAATCGAAGCCGAGCACCCCGGCGGCGGCGCCTTCGTCATCCAGCAGGATGCGCGTGCAGACCATGCGGTTGCTGATCTCGACCCGGGCGCGCTTGAGCTGGCGGTAGAGCACCTTCTTGATGTCGTGACCTTCCGGCATCGGCAGCACGTAGGCGCCCATGTGGTGGACCTTCTTCACCGCGTAGTCGCCGGTCTCGTCCTTCTCGAACTTCACGCCCCAGCGGTCCAGTTGCTCGATGGTCTCGAAGCTGTGGGTGGCGTAGGCGTGGACGGCCGTCTGGTTGACGATGCCGTCGTTGGCCACGGTGATTTCCTTGGTGTACTGCTCGGGCGTGGCGTGCCCGGGGATGATCGCGTTGTTCAGGCCGTCCATGCCCATGCTGATGGCGCCGCTGCGCTTGACGTTGGCCTTGTCCAGCAGCAGCACGCGCAGGGCCTTGTTCTGCTCCTTGGCCTTGATCGCGGCCATGGGCCCGGCGGTGCCGCCGCCGATGATGACGATGTCGTAGTCCTGGGTCGCGATGCTCATGCCTTGGGCCCCTTCTGGCGGTCGATGCGCAGGCGATACTGGAAGGCGTCGCCACGGTAATAGAGGTGTTCGAAGTCCAGCGGGGTGCCGTCGGCGGCGTGGGTCAGGCGCTCGATGCGCATGATCGGCGAGCCCTCTTCCACTTCCAGGGCCTGGGTCAGGTCGCTGTCGGCCAGCACCGCATCGATCGCCAGGTCGGCATGGCCGAGGGCGATGCCGCAGTCGTTCTCCAGCACCAGGAAGATGTCGCGGGTGACCAGGTCGGCCTTCTCCAGCTTCTCGCCGACGGCGCGGGGCAGCCAGGTCAGTTCCAGCGACACCGGCTCGCGGTTGATCAGGCGCACGCGGCGGATCTCGGTGACCGGCGCGCCCTCCTCGATCTGCAAGCGTGCCGCCACCAGGGCGTTGGCCGGCACATGGCGCAGGCTGCGCAGGCGGTTGATCACCTCGTAGCCCATCTGCGTCATCGACTCGGCCAGGCCCTGCAGGGTGCTGACGTTCTGGAAGGCCTTGGGCTTGGCGACGAAGGTGCCCTTGCCATGGATCTTGAAGATCAGCCCCTCCTTCTGCAAATCCCCCAGTGCCTGGCGCACGGTGATGCGGCTGACCTCAAAGGCCTTGCCCAGCTCGCTCTCCGACGGCATGCGGCTGTGCGGCGGATAGGTGCCATCAAGAATGCGCTCGCGCAGCACTTCCTTGAGCTGGGAATAGAGCGGTACCGGGGACAGGGGGAGCAGTTCGGCCATGGTTCTCTTCGCTTGTTCGGTGACTTGTTATAACAAGTTGTGACGAGAGGTTAGGCGATCTAAGCAGGGGTGGTGAAATACCGTTATCGAATATGGATAGTCCGGGGTGCAGGGGAAAAAGGCCGAAGATCAAGGCGATGGACGTCATACCCCAAGATGGGTATCATGGCGCCCGCGTTGCACTCGTAGCTCAGCTGGATAGAGTACTGCCCTCCGAAGGCAGGGGTCGTGGGTTCGAATCCCGCCGAGTGCGCCATATACGAGAAGGCCCAGGTGAAAACCTGGGCCTTTTTTGTTTTCTGGATTGGCCAGGGTCGAGGTAGGAGCTGGCGCCGCATCCTTGGAGTCATTTCCGCTACATTTCCTGGGTAGTTTCTTGGGTAGTAATCACCCAATAACTCACCCCTCCCAACCACATATCCGACCCAAACCACTCCGACTTCACCACCCGGTGCGTCCCCGCCGACGGACTCCAGCGTCCTCGCCTAGCATTTGTCCACTTGAACGAGACAGTCATACCGTTCCCACCCGATTTATCCCGTTTCGAGAACCCCCTAATCTGGACACACCTAGCGGCAACCACCCAAACAAACTTCTCGAACAAAAGGATTTCCACCATGACCAACGCCACCTACAACCGCCTGAACAAAGACGACGCCGTAGTCCTCCTGGTTGACCACCAGACCGGTCTGATCTCACTGGTGCAGGACTTCTCGCCGAACGAGTTCAAGAACAACGTGCTGGCGCTGGCCGACCTGGCGAAGTTCTTCGAACTGCCGACCATCCTGACCACCAGCTTCGAACAGGGCCCGAACGGTCCGCTGGTTCCAGAGCTGAAAGAGATGTTCCCGGACGCGCCGTACATCGCTCGTCCAGGCCAGATCAACGCCTGGGACAACGAAGACTTCGTCAAGGCGATCAAGGCGACTGGCCGCAAGCAGCTGATCATTGCCGGTGTGGTGACGGACGTGTGCGTAGCATTCCCGACCCTGTCGGCGCTGGCTGAAGGTTTCGACGTGTTCGTGGTGACCGATGCGTCCGGGACCTTCAATACCACTGTGCAACAGGCCGCATGGAACCGCATGACCCAGGCCGGTGCGCAGATGATGAACTGGTTCTCGGTAGCCTGTGAGCTGCACCGCGACTGGCGCAACGATATCGAAGGTCTGGGCAACCTGCTGTCGCAGCGGATTCCCAACTATCGCAACCTGATGAACAGCTACTCGGCGTTGACCGCCAAGTAAGACAAAAGGCCTGCTCTGAAAAGAGCAGGCCTTTTTATTGTTGCTGTCGTCGTTCAGAGCACCTTAAAGGCCAGTTCCTGCTTCAGATCGAAGAAATTCGGGTTCCGGATGCGCTTGGTGCCCTTGTCACTGCCCAGTTCGATACCACGGGCGGTGAAGTAGGTCCCTTCAAGTTTGACCTTCTTGCCCAGCAGCGCTTTCCAGATCTGCATTTCCTCCGGGGTGACCTTGGTCAGGTCAACCAGCCCCATGCCGTGTTCTTCACCCGGCAGGGACGCGCTTTCGAAATACAGCCACTCATCCCAGATTTCCGAACCCTGCTTCACATAGCCGATCAGCCGTTCTTCACGATGCTCGTAGTCTTGGGGCAGGCCTTCGATACCCGCGATCCGGTAGCCCGGATCTGCCTGAAAAATGTAGTCGGCATTGCTGATCGGTACTTCCCTGGCGATATCCCTGGCGTAGTCGAAGGTCTTTTGCGAGATCGCCCCGGTTTCCATGAACGCCCCGCCAACTGCCTCGGACTTGAGGGAAATTGCGTAGGTCTCGAGGTTCAACTTCGACATGAACAGGATCACACCAGGCGTGCGCACAGCGTGCAGGTAGTCATTCAAGGTTGCGTCAAGACTGTAGCCGGCGCTGGAGAATGCCTTGTTCATGTATTTCGAATAGACAACCGATTGGTCCTTGGTGGGAAAGGCCATCTGGTGGGTCCTGCTCATCTCCCGCTTGAAGTCGCTTTCGTAGCGATCCTTGAACACGTTGGCGATCTCCTGCGCAGCGGCAGGGCTCAACGGCGCCGCCGGTTGTGCGGCGTACGCCAGGGTGCCGCAGAGCAGCAGGAAGGAAGCGGTCATTGCCTTGAGCAAAATAATCTCCTTATTGATTCGCGTGGTCGCATCGCTCGCCCGACAGCATCTGCAACCTGTCTACCGACGATGCAGGGGCGCGCGATTAGATCACAGCGTTCCTCGCGCGGAAAATACGGCACTACACCTTCACCAACCGCGTATCCAAGCCAAACCGCTCCTGCCTCACCACCCGATACTTCCCCGCCGCCAGCTCGCAACTCACCAGCAGATTCCACGAATGCCGGCTCACCGCCGACGGAATCAGCACGAACGCATGTTCCGCCAGCAAGGCATCGACGAATTTCTGTTGATTGGGAGAGGCCGCCGCACTGCTGAGCCAGACCGGATTGGGCACGTCCTCGGGCTGCACGACCTTGATCAGGCCGGGGTCCAGCACCTCGAAGCAAGTGAGCACATGGCGCACCGTATCCAGGGCATCGAAGCCAAGGTGCACCGCCACTTCGAGAATGGCGGTCGAAGGGTCCGCCGCGGCGTAGACCACCTTGCGCCCCGGCGGATTCCAGCGCCCACCAAGCTTGTGCGCGCCGATGCCGCTGTCCCAGGAATCCTTGTACACCTCGCGATCGAGGCGCCAGGCGTACCAGGCGCCGGACCAAGGCAACGGATTCACTGATAGACCCCGTGCTCGATGCGCTCCAGGTAATCCTCGACCGCCTGGAAGCCGACCGGGTTGTCGATGACATCCAGCGGTACGTCGCCGTCGAGGTACTTGCACGGCCGCCCCAGCCATTCCTCGGCCAGGCTCAACGAGCCGAAGACTTCGATCGCACGCTCCAGAATCCTGGCGAACTGGAAGGCCACGGCGCTTTGCTGGGCATTGAGATGGGCGGATTGCTTGCTGCCCTGGCGCTGCAGCGTCCTGACCGATTTGCCGACAATGCGGCTCATGATCTTGCGCGTCGAATACAGCTCGGACAGCGCCAGCATCGCCTGCACGTCCTTGAGGTCGAAACCCTGGGCGGTGAGGCGGTAAACCATGACCGGACTGAGCAGGCCGGCCTCTTCGCGCAGTAGGTACTCCGTGGGCCGGCGGCTGGCACGGAGGGATTTGCGGGCATAGGTGTCGGCGGCAACCATGGCTTACTCCTTGATATGCGACAAGTGACGCAAGCATAGCGCCATTTGTCGCGACGCACATCGACGGCTCATCGCCTCGCTTTTTGTCCACCAGAGCGAGACAGTCATACCGTTTTCAGCCGATTTATCCCGTTTCGAGAAACCCCTAATCTGGCCACACCTAGCGGCAACCACCCAAAACAAACTTCTCGAACAAAAGGATTTCCACCATGACCAACGCCACCTACAACCGCCTGAACAAAGACGACGCCGTAGTTCTCCTGGTCGACCACCAGACCGGTCTGATCTCCCTGGTCCAGGACTTCTCGCCGAACGAGTTCAAGAACAACGTGCTGGCGCTGGCCGACCTGGCGAAGTTCTTCGAACTGCCGACCATCCTGACCACCAGCTTCGAACAAGGCCCGAACGGTCCGCTGGTTCCAGAGCTGAAAGAGATGTTCCCTGACGCGCCGTACATCGCGCGTCCGGGCCAGATCAATGCCTGGGACAACGAAGACTTCGTCAAGGCGATCAAGGCGACTGGTCGCAAGCAGTTGATCATTGCCGGTGTGGTGACTGATGTCTGCGTAGCCTTCCCGACCCTGTCGGCGCTGGCTGAAGGTTTCGAGGTGTTCGTGGTGACCGATGCGTCCGGGACCTTCAACACCACCGTGCAGCAGGCCGCATGGAACCGCATGACCCAGGCCGGTGCGCAGATGATGAACTGGTTCTCGGTAGCCTGTGAGCTGCACCGCGACTGGCGCAACGATATCGAAGGGCTGGGCAACCTGCTGTCGCAGCGGATTCCCAACTATCGCAACCTGATGAACAGCTACTCGGCGTTCACTGCCAAATAAGAGAAAGGGCCTGCTTTGAAGAGCAGGCCTTTTTTGTGGCTGATGACCTCGTCGCCAGCATTGCCAGCTCCCACAGTGTGGACTGCACCCTCTGTCTGCCTCCCCTCCGAAACCACGGCTTTTTGACGCCAATTCGAACGAATTGCTGTGTCATGATTTGACGCACAAATCATTTTGCCATTAGTGTTGCGCGGTTTTTCGGTATTGAAATCAGGATACCGGATGGAATCGGATTAGAGACTAGGTAGGTCTTCAAGGATGCGTGGAGTATTGCTGCGTAGCGGGCGAAGTGAAGACTTCACCGCATTGGGTGAGACCGGCCAGCCCGTCTATCGTGCGGCTTTGCAGATTCGCGAGGCGATTCGGCGCAAGTATCCGGAGCATCCGGACCTGGTCGAGCACCTGGCTATTCCCCAGAGTGATGAACGAGGCAGTACCCTCGATTGGTACAGCGAGCGCCCCGGCGACGTGATCCCGTGGACCAGCGCCACCGAGGAAGAGCGCGCGCCCGCCCGTGCCCAGCTCGAAGTGCTGAAAACCCGCATCAATGACCTGAGCAACAACCTGCTCGGCCTGGATGCTCACGGCCAGCCGCTGGCCGGGTCGCGCAACAACGCCCAGGGCGACACCACGGTGTTCGGCAAGCTGCTGACCTGCGTGATCCCCTTCCCCGACGAAAACTTCGTCTATCTGGTCGACGGTCGCCCGGTCCTGACCTTCTGGGGCTTTATCCATGCCGGTGCCGAGCGTGCCCGCGAGCCCCTGCTGTGCCTGTACCCCAAGGTAGCCAAGGTCGCGGAGCCGGTCGTGGCACCGCCCGTCGCCCCGCCAACGCCTGTGCCTCCGGTCGCCCCGCTGGCACCGCCGCCGCCCCCCGTCGTGCCCGTCACCCCCTGGTGGCGGCGCTGGTGGTGGCTGCTGCCGCTCCTGCTGTTGCTGCTCCTGCTGCTGTTGTTCGGCTTGCGCCGCTGCACACCGGAAGTCGTGGTGCCGCCGACCAACGACTGGCCGACCACGAATAACGAGGACATCGACCTGAACAAGCGCGGCGGTTCGGTCACTGTGCCGGGCGGCACCGGCAATGGCCTGGGCAACCTTGGATCCGGCAACGGCTCCGCAGGCACGGGCGCCGGTGGCTCGCCACAGGACGGCTCGCTTGCGCCTGGCAGCGACACCGCGACCCCGCCCGAGCAGAAACCGGCGGACGGCAGCACTGCCCCCGAGCCACCAGCCCCTGCGCCGGAGTCCGAACCCCAGCCAGAGCCACAGCCGGTACCCACCCAGGCTCCGCCTGCACCACCGGAACTGCCAGACGGCAAGCAACCCCCGGCCAACGCGCAGAACATGCTGAGCATCCCGCCAGGCGCGGCCAACGGTAACGCCGACTTCCTCAATGGCGACTGGGCCGGTGCCGGCATCCAGGAAGTGGGCACCGGCAAGCCGCTGCGCCTGAAGTACGACTTCAAGGACGGCAAGGGCCAGGCCACGGTGCGCCGCTCCGATGGCGTGAACTGCCAGGCGCCGGTATCCGCGGCCATGAACCAGGGCCAACTGTCGATCAACAGCACGGGCCAGGCGGCCTGTGCCGATGGCAGCAGCTATGAACTCCCGCAGGTGAACTGCAAGCCGGGTGCGACCAGCGCTGCGGACTGCTCCGGCAACTACGGTGCCGAAGCCTTCCCGATGCTGATGAAGCAAGCCGGTCAATAACACGGAAGCGCAGACGATGTTGCCCGAAATCACCCAGTTCGAAGAAACGGTCACGCTGGTCAGCGATACCGGCATTCAATTCATGGATTTCGCCCTGCGTCTCGGACCGGATGGCGAACAGGCCGGCAAGTTCGTGCAGCTGAACAACGGCATGGTGCCGACGCGCCTGCTGTGGTCCCGCGAGTACAAGGACTTCTACGAGCCGGAGCCGGACAAGGTGGTCCAGGTGGAATTCGACACCACCGACGACAACCATTTCCGCGTGCCGATGGAAGACAGCCTCAAGCTGTTCGACGGCATCTGGCTGCCACTGCCGTTCCTGCGTTTCATGCCGCCCAATCGCTTCGACGAGGGCCCGAACAACTGGTCGCGGATGCGCCTGGTCAAGCTGCCGCAGCCCGATGTGGACGGCAACACCCACCGCCTGACCCTGGCCTTCGACAGCCGTATCATGCCGACCGTCGCCGGCTCCGCCTACCTGGCGCCGAACGAGGACGACGTGCGCTCCGGCGTGGCCTTCAAGCTGGCCACCAGCGCCCGTGAATACGGCTGGTTCCTGACCCATGTATGGATCCGCGAGTGGATCGCCGAGCTGTACGTCGAGGCTCGTGCCGAGTGGACCCGCGAGCGGCGCGACCGCGACCTGCAAGGCAACCGCCACATCGCCCACTACCTCAACGTGCTGAGCCTGCTGCGCCGCCCGGTCCCGGCCGAGCAGAGCACCGAGAGGCCCCAGGTCGAGATCCCCGAGCTCAAGGTCATCGCCAACGAAACCCAGGGCGTGGTCAAGCCGATCCCGGTGGACCTGGTGCTGGACGTCGGCAACTCGCGGACCTGCGGCATTCTCATCGAGGACCACGGCCAGTCCGGCTCGGGCCTGAAGAACAACTACGTGCTGGAACTGCGCGACCTGAGCGAGCCGGAAAAGGTCTACGACACCGCCTTCGAAAGCCGCGTGGAATTTACCCAGGCCTATTTCGGCAAGGACCACTGCTCGGTCAAGAGCGGCCGCCACAACGCCTTCCAGTGGCCGACCATCGCCCGCGTCGGCGCCGAGGCCGGACGCCTGGCCGGCCGCCGCCGCGGCACCGAGGGCTCGACCGGGCTGTCCAGCCCGAAACGCTACCTGTGGGACGAGAAACCCTACGGCCACGGCTGGCGCTTCAACACCGCCTACGTCAAGACCGACAAGGAGCCGCTGGCCACCGCCGCGCCGTTCTCGCACCTGATCAACGATCTCGGCCAGGCCCTGTACCTGCCGCCGAAGAACGACATGCCGGTGTTCACCCCGCGTTACTCGCGCAGCAACCTGATGACTTTCATGCTCGCCGAGGTGGTCACCCAGGCCCTGACCCAGATCAACAGCCCGGCCCAGCGCTCGCGCCAGGGCCACGCCCGGGTACCGCGCCAGCTCAACAGCATCACCCTGACCGTGCCGCCAGGCATGCCCCAGGCCGAGCGCAGCATCCTCAGCAACCGCCTGTACGAAGCCGTCGGCCTGGTATGGAAGAGCCTCGGCTGGCACGCCGGCGAGAGCAATCCGTTCAAGGACAAGACCGTGGTGCCGCGCACGCCGCTGCCGGGCATCCGCGTGGACTGGGACGAAGCCAGCTGCGGCCAGCTGGTGTACCTGTACAACGAGATCAACGAGAACTTCGACGGACACCCGGAAGAGTTCTTCGCAGCTCTCGCCCGCCCGGATCGCCAGGAGCGCGACCAGATCACCCTGGCCACCATCGATATCGGCGGCGGCACCACCGACCTGGTGATCACCGACTACCGCTTCGACCGCGGCAGCAACGGCGGCACCGGCGGCCATGGGCACATCATCCCCAGCCAGCGTTTCCGCGATGGCTTCAAGGTGGCCGGTGACGACATCGTCCTGGACGTGATCCAGGAGTTCGTCCTGCCGTCGTTCCGCAACGCCCTGGGCGACGCCGGGGTGAGCGAACCGGACGCCCTGATGTCGCGCCTGTGCGGCAACGGCGATGCCTCCGCGCCGGAGCGGATCCTGCGCCAGCAACTCAACCTGCAGGTCTTCGTACCGCTGGGCCTGGCCCTGCTCAAGGCTTACGAGCAGTACGACCCGGCACAGGCCTACGCGCCGGTCACCCAGACCTGGCGCGAGATCCTCGGCGACGCCGCAGTCAACGACGGCGTGCTGGACTTCGTCCACGCCGCGGTACGTCGCGAAGTCGGCCAGGACGGCACCCTCGATCTGTTGCAGACCGTCATCACCTTTGACCTGGCAAAAGTTCACAACGCCTTCATCGGCGGCCAGATCAACATTACCCGGGCCCTGACCGAGCTGTGCGAAGTGGTCGCCCACTATCCGTGCGACATGCTCCTGCTCACCGGCCGGCCATCGCGCCTGCCGGGCATCCAGGCCTTCATCCGCAAGTGCATCCCGCTGCCGCCCGGACGCATCCTGCCGCTGCAGAACTACCGCACCGGCGGCTGGTATCCGTTCCACCGCAACGGCCTGATCGACGATCCGAAGAGCACCGCCTCGGTGGGCGCGATGATCTGCCTGCTGTGCTCGAAGCACAGCGTGCCGAACTTCTATTTCCGCACCGTCGAGCTCAAGCCCTACTCGATCATCAAGCACTTCGGCCCGATCGACAAAGCAGGCACCATCGCGCACCGCAATGTGGTCTACCACGACCTCAAGTCGTCCAAGGGCCGCATCGAACTGCCCATCGTCGGCGAAGGCGAACAACGCGGCACGCCGTGGCTGGAAATGCGCGGCGACATGCACCTGGGCTACCGCCAGCTGTCCGCCGAACGCTGGTCGGCCTCGCCGCTGTACACCCTGCGCTTCACCCCGCGCGGCAGCGCCAGCTTCTCCACCGCCCAGGGCAAGAACGGCGAAACCCCGGTGCTGCGCATTCGCCTGGAAGTCGAGGAACCGTCGGACCTGCTGCTGGAGCAGGGCCTGATCAGCGACAAGCTGGTGATCTGCGACTTGCAATCGAACATCCAGGATGCCGATTTCGATTACGACCGGGATCTGGAGCTCTCACTCAACACCATGCCAACCGGAAGCCTGAGTGACAGCGACTATTGGCTCGACAGCGGGAACGTCAAAGGAAAATGAGCGACCTTACGCCAAAGCAGCAGCAGTTGATGAATGCCTGGGGCGCCGTTTACAAGGGCGCCGGCGAGGCACTGGAGTGGATCGAGCAGGTACGCGGCAATGCCGCCAGCGTCGAGGCCGAGGCCGATGACCTGAGCCTGCGCCTGCGCAGGGCTCGCAACCAGGCCAGGAGCCTCCGCCACGCGGCGTCGACGCCCATGGGCGTCGGTTTCTTCGGCTTGTCCCAGGCCGGCAAGTCGTACCTGATCTCGGCGCTCGCCGCCAACAGCGCCGGGGTTCTGGAGAGCGACTTCGGTGGCCGCACCCTGAACTTCCTCGAGCACATCAACCCCACGGGCAGTGGCGCCGAGGCGACCGGTGTGGTCACCCGCTTCAGCCGTCGTTCGCAGCCGGCGCCGGATGCCAACTACCCGATCGAGCTGAAGATGCTCCGGGAAATCGAGCTGGCCAAGATTCTCGGCAACACCTGGTGGGAAGACTTCAACCACGACTTGACCAAATACGAGATCACCCCGCAGCGCATCGACGCGCTGCTGCGCGAATTCGAAGGTCAGGAGGCCGAACTGCCGCAGCCCGGGGTCGACGGCGATGACATTGTCAGCCTGTGGGAATACCTCTCGGGCAGCTTCACCAGGCCCCTCGCCGTGCTCGACGAACTCTACTGGCCGCGGGTCATCAAGCTCGCGCCGCGCTTGAGCACGCGACAACGCGCCAGGCTCCTGTCGCCGCTGTGGGGCGAGCAGGCGTTGTTGACCGAGCTCTACGAAGTGCTGGGCGGTGCCCTGCAGAAGCTTGGGCATCCCGAGAAGGTGTACGCCCCGTTGACCGCGTTTTTCCAGGACACGGAAGAGGCGCGATACAACATCATGGCGGTGACGATCCTCAATCGGCTCGGAACCCGTCGCGATGTGCCGATCAATGTCCTGCCGTCGACAGAGGGCAAGGTGCAGTCCGCTGTCGGCATCACGGTTGCCCAACTGGCCGCCTTGACCGTGGAAATGACCTTCCGCCTGGTCAACCCGCCCAATGACGAGGTGGTGAACCAGGTCGACTTGCTGGACTTCCCGGGCTACCGCGCGCGGTACACCTTCAGCGACATCCGCAACGCGTCAAACGGGCAAAACCCGGATGAAATCAGCCCGGTCTGGAACCTGCTGGTGCGCGGCAAGGTGGCCTACCTGTTCGAGCGCTACAGTGACGCCCAGGAAATGAACGCGCTGGTGATCTGCACCAGCGCCAAGGGACAGGCCGAGGTGGTCAGTGTCGCCCCGGTATTGAGCAAATGGATCGGGAAAACCCAGGGCCATACGCCAAAGGAGCGTGCGGCGCGGGTGCCAGGATTGATCTGGGCGATCACCATGATGGACATCTGGATCGACGAATCGCTGAAAAAGGCGAGCCGTCCGCTACGCATCGAGTCGTGCGAAAACCTGATGAAAATGACCATCGTCGAGCGTTTTGGCACTGAGGACTGGATGCTGGACTGGTCCGGCCAGCCGTTCAACAACACCTATCTGGTGCGCAAGCCACGCCATAGCCGGGCATTCATCGACTTCGACGACAAGGGCGACGAAGTCAGCGTGTCCGGGCATTACGGCGAGAGTCTTGAACTGCTCACCGCCGAGTTCAAGGTGTACAAGGACATCGTGCGCCATGTGAAAGAGCCCGAAGCCTCCTTCGCGGCAGTGATGGGCATGAATGACGGCGGTATCAGCCGCTTCGCCTCCAGCTTTACGCCGTTCGCCGATATCGGTTTCAAGCTTTCGCGCATCGAGGAGCAACTGCACGAGTGCCGCACCAGCCTGCTCGACAACGGCCTCTACGCCTGGCGCGAAGAGGACTTCGAGGCGCTGCTGGCGCGCAAGATGCAGAAGATCAAGCTCCTCCTCAGGCCGCTGGGTGCCGACCCCGACGTCATCAGCGAGGTGATTCTCGCCCTGCAATTGCCCACCGAGCAGTTGCGCGAGCTGTACCTGAGCGGTGTGTACAACGTCGATGACGACGAAGACGAGGCCGGCGAGACCGAGCCGGCGTTCACCGCGCCGGCCAACAAGGCACCGGCGATCGACTTCGACTTCGGCGACGACGACGCGCCGGCCCCCGCTTCAGCACCCGCGGCCAAGCCGCTGGCCAAGCGCCTGAACGCCGAGCAGCGCTTTGCCCGTGCGGCGCTGAAGGCGTGGATCAAGCACATGCGCGAGATCGGCAACCAGCCCCAGCGCCTGGTCAGCCTGCGCATGACCCGCGAGCTGATGGACGGCCTGGTCGAAGAACTGGTCAGCGCCGCACGGCGCCCGGGCCTGCTCGAACAACTGGACGCGGCGGTGACCCGGCGCATCATCGGCGGTGCTCGCCGTGACCAGTTGGTGCAGCGCCAGGTGCTGGAGGTGCAACTGGTGATGCGCGATTTCCTGTCGTGGTTCGGCTTGCTGGGTAAACCGCTCGAACAGCGGCCAACGCGCATGCTGGGTACCAAGGGCCCGGTGTTCGACTTCTACGGCAAGGTGGCCGTGGGCGATCTGCCGGACTTGCCTGAGACGCCTTCGCATCAGGAGCAGCGCTTCCACATGGACTGGCTGTCCAGCCTGGCCTGGCTGATCAAGGAGAACGCCAAGAGCGGCTCCGATCCGGAAATCACTACCGAGCAGCGGCGCCAGCTGGCCGTCCTGCTCAACACTTTTGAAGCGAGTTGAGTGCAATGGGTATCAGAGTTGATGTGCTGCCGCTGGACGTGAACACGCCAGGCCATGGCGTGCTGCGGATCACCGGCTGGGAAGGTTCCGGCGAGGGCCTGCAATGCTCCCTGCAAAGCAGCCAGACCCAGAAGTTCCTGCAGGAAGGCGGGCTCTGGAGCGACGTTGCCCATTGGTTCCCTCTTGACGGCATGACCGCTGCCGAGGGCGGCGCGATCGAGACCCGCATCGGGCCGAACCTGATCAACCCGCTGCTGCAGGCCAGCGGCACGGCGAACTTCCGTATCGAAGTGAACCAGCCGGCCACCGGCCTGACCGAAGTGCACATGGTGCGCCTGAACCCGACCCTGGTCGCTTCGGCGGACCTCAACTCGCCGATGCCGAAAGCGCCTGAGCCGGCACCAGCACCGGCACCGGTTCCCGCACCAGCGCCAGTACCAGAGCCGGAGCCAGTACCGGAGCCGGTACCGGTACCAGAGCCAGAGCCAACACCAGAGCCGGAAATCGTGCCCGAGCGCCTGGTTCCACCACCGCCACCGCCTCCACCTGCCAAATCCAATCGCTGGGTGATCCCGGTGGTGATCCTGGTGCTGCTGGCCCTGATCGCTGCAGGTGCCGCCTGGTGGTGGTTCAACAAGAAGGATCAACCTGCGCCGGAAGCGAAGCCTCCCGTGGCAGAGACTCCTGCACCAGAACCGGCACCCGCGCCTGCCGGCGCCACGCCGTGCACTCTGGAAAGCATGCAGAACCAGCCTGAACTGGCCTTCGTCCAGGCCTGTATCCAGAACAAGCCGGACAGCGCCACGGTGCTGGAAGTGATCAAGCAGGCCAAGGCCAGCAACCATTGCGGCGTGGCCCAGCGCCTGTACGCCAACCGCGCGCAGGGCGGCGATATCGAGATCGCCAGCGCCTATGCCCGCGAGTACGACCCCAAGTACCTGCAGCCAAGCGAGTGCTTCAAGGCTCCGGACAACGCCACCGCGGCCTACTGGTACGAAACCATCCTCGGCTTCGATGAAAACAACGCCGAAGCCAAGGCACGCTTCGAGGAACTCAAGCCATGAGCCTGCGCGGTCTCGGTGTCGCCCTCCTGGCCATGAGCCTGAGCCCGGCCCTGCTGGCGGCGGACAAACCGCTGCTGCAGGACGGCAAGAAGACCCTGTTCCAGCGCGTCCTGACCACGCCGAGCTGCAAACTCAGCAGCGCGGCTGGCGGCGCACCCGGGGCCGCGCAACCGGCCTTCAGCCGCTTCTACGTCTACGAACGCTCCGCCGTGGACGGCAATGACTGGCTGCGCGTCGGGCCCGATACCCAGGGCAAGACCATCGGCTGGCTGCCGGGCGCCTGCACCGTCGAGTGGAAGATGCAACTGACCCTGGCCTTCACCAACCCGGCCAACCGTGACCGCCTGCTGTTCTTCAAGGAGCGCAAGCAGCTCGAAGGCGTCCTCGACGCGCCGGATCCGGTCAGCCAGGTGGCACCGATCCGCGCCCAGCTGAAAAACGGCAAGGAAGCACCGGGCGTACTGGCCCAGGAGCCGGAATACTTCGTCGACCTGCAGAAGAACTTCTACCTGCTGCCGGTCCTGAGCGGCGAAGAGGTGATGACCGAGGAAGGCTTCCGCACGCGCATTCTGAATGTCGCCTCGGTGAGCAAGGCCGACGCCGCCAGCGCCGCCAAGGCCAATCCGGCGGACCCGGCCGGCGCCAAGACCCAGATGAAGGCGTTCAGCGCCGCGGTGGTGTTCGTCATCGACTCGACCATCTCCATGGACCCGTACATCGACCGCACCCGCGAAGCGATCAAGCGGGTCTACGCGCAGGTGGAGAAGGAGAACCTCGGCCAGCAGGTGAAGTTCGGCCTGGTCGCCTTCCGTTCCAGCACCAAGGCGGTGCCGGGGCTGGAGTACGTCAGCAAGATGTACGCCGACCCGAACACTGTGAAGGACGGTGCCGACTTCCTGGCGAAAGTGGCTGACCTCAAGCAGGCCAAGGTCTCCAGCAGCGTCTTCGACGAGGATGCCTACGCCGGCGTGATGCATGCCATCGACAAGGTCGACTGGAGCCAGTTCGGCGCCCGCTACGTGGTGTTGATCACCGACGCCGGGGCCATCGACGGCGGCGACAAGCTGTCCAGCACCGGCCTGGGTGCCGAGCAGGTGAAGATCGAGGCCAGCAACCCGGGCGTCGCCCTCTACACCCTGCACCTGAAGACCCCGAGCGGGGCGAAGAACCACAGCGCCGCCGAAGCCCAGTACCGCGTGCTGTCGAACTTCCCCGGCACCAACACCTCGCTGTACTACCCGGTCAATGCCGGTGACGTGAATGCCTTCGGGCAGAAGGTCGACAGCCTCGCCAGCGCGATCACCCAGCAGGTGCGTTCCGCCTACATGGGCGAGGACGCCATCGGCAGCGCGACCAATGCCAAGGCCGACCCGGCCGAGCAGAAGATGCTCGACGACGCCGCGCTGATCGGCCACGCCATGCAGCTGGCCTACCTCGGCAAGACCACCGGCACCCAGGCGCCGCCGGTGTTCCAGGCGTGGATCAGCGACCGTGACCTGATCAAGCAGAACGTGCCGACCACCGATGTCCGCGTGCTGCTGACCAAGGCCCAGCTCAGCGACCTCAGCGACGTGCTCAAGCAGGTCCTGGACGCGGCCAACGAAGGCATGATCTCGCCCACCGAGATGTTCACCCGCCTGCGTTCCGTGGCGGCGACCATGGGCGCCGACCCGAACCAGCTGAAACAGGGTTCGACCACCAAGGTCGCCGACCTCGGCGTGCTCGGCGAGTACCTCGAGGACCTGCCGTACCACAGCGAAGTGCTCAACCTGGACGAAGAAACCTGGAAAGGCTGGGACGGCCTGGCCCAGGAGAAATTCATCCGCAACCTGGGCACCAAGCTGCGCCACTACCAGCGTTACAACGCCGATGTCGACCGCTGGGTGGCCCTGGCCCCGGGCGCCGACAGCCGCGACAACGTCTACCCCGTGCCACTGGAAATGATGCCCTGACCGCTCATGCTCGATATCAAGGGATTGAGAGTGGTCCGCGGACAGGGACCCCAGGCGCATGCGGTGCGCCTGGATGCACTGCAACTGCAACCGGGCCAGATTCTGGCGATTACCGGCGAGAGCGGCTGCGGCAAGAGTACCCTGCTCGAAGCCATCGGCCTGCTGCTCAAGCCTGAGCGCCTGGAGCACTACCGCCTCGGCGCCGGTCGCGAAGACGTGGCGCAATTGCTTGCCGATGACCAGCAAACCGCCCTCGCCGCTCTGCGCGCGCGGGAGCTGGGCTTCGTCCTGCAGAGCGGCGGGCTGCTGCCGTTCCTCAAGGTCCGCGACAACATCCTGCTGCCCCGCCGCCTGCTCGGCCTGGCGCCGCACAGCGTGGCGGTGGACAAAGCGGTGGCCGCCCTCGGCCTCGAACCGCTGCTGGACAAGCTGCCCCAGGCGCTGTCCATCGGCGAGCGCCAGCGGGTCGCCTGCGTGCGCGCCATCGCCCACGAGCCACCGGTGCTGCTGGCCGACGAACCGACCGCCGCGCTGGACCCGAACAACGCCCGGCGCCTGTTCGAGCTGCTGCTGAACCTGGTCGCGGAGCTGGGCATGAGCGCCCTGCTGGTTTCCCACGACTGGGCCCTGGTGCAAGACTTCGGCCTACCGCGCCTGGGCGCGGTCAACGCTGACGGGGAGACACGCTTTGAGCCCGTTTAAGCGCCTCGCCCTGCTCGCCCGGCTGTCTCTCGCCGACCTCTGGCACGACCGCAACGTCTCGCTGTGCATGGCCGCGTCGCTGGTGGCGGTGATCGCGCCGCTGCTGTTGCTGTTCGGCCTCAAGCACGGGGTGGTCAGCCAGTTGCAGCAAGAGCTGCTCAGCGACCCACGCAACCTCGAAGTAAAGATGCTCAGCAGCGGCCACTACGGCGAGGACTGGCTGCAAGGCCTGCGGGCGCTGCCGGAAACCGGCTTCGCCATCGGCCAGACCCGCTCGCTGAACACCCAGGCCGACCTGCTCGGCGCCCGTGGCCGCTTCGCCGACAGCGTCGAGGTGATTCCAACCCAGGCCGGCGACCCGCTGCTCGCCACCGAACTGAGCGCGCTGCAAGGCGACCAGGTGATTCTCAGCGAGCGCGCCGCACAGCGCCTGGAGGCCAAGGCCGGCGACAGCATCCGCCTGCGGGTGACCCGGCGCCTCAACGAAGTCAACGAACGCGGTGAGCGCACGTTGCAGGTGCGTGCGGTCCTCGACAACGTGCGCTTCGCCCGCCCGGCGGCGTTCGTCAGCTCCGCCCTGCTGCTGCAGCTGGAGCACTACCGCGACGGTTATCTGGTGCCCGAACTGGGCGCCGGCAGCGGCCAGCCGCTGGACGGGGTCAAGGTCGGCTACGCCCGCGCCCGGGTCTACGCCCGGGACATCGACAGCGTCGCCCCCCTCGAACAATGGCTCAACGGCCAGCGCATCGAGACCGCCAGCCGCCTGGCCGAGATCGACAACGTCAAGGCCATCAACCATGTGCTCGGGCTGATCTTCGGGGTGATTGCCGGGGCCGCGCTGATCGGCTGCATCGCCTCGCTGGTGGGCGCCTTCCTCGCCAATATCGAC
Source organism: Pseudomonas sp. P2S-1 (assembly GCF_057197725.1). Taxonomy (NCBI): domain Bacteria; kingdom Pseudomonadati; phylum Pseudomonadota; class Gammaproteobacteria; order Pseudomonadales; family Pseudomonadaceae; genus Pseudomonas; species Pseudomonas sp. P2S-1. The sequence goes on along the minus strand of NZ_CM170068.1, from coordinate 4,802,506 downwards.
CGCAAGCGCCGCGACCTCGCGGTGCTGCGCCTGCTCGGCTTCACCAGCCCGGCGGTGGCCGGGTACGTGGTGCTGCAGGCGCTGGTGCTGAGCCTGACCGGCTACCTCGGCGGCCTCGCCTGTTACTACTTTGGCAGCCTGCTGTTTGACCAATTGCTCGGCAGCAGCGCCGCGACCGGCACCTTCATCTGCCATATCACTGTCTGGCACGGCCTGGTGGCCCTGCTTCTGGCGTTCCTGGTCGCCGGCCTGGTCGCCCTGATCGGCGCCCTGCGGGCGATCCGGATACAACCTGCGGAGAGTCTGCGTGAACTCTAGAACCTGTGCCCGCCTGGCCCTGGCGCCATTGACCTTGGGCTGCCTGCTGACGGCGCATGCAGCCACCTGGGACGAGAAATTCTACAACCCGATGGCCGACGCCGACGACGTGGTCCTGCCCATGCCCTGCGATGGCGCCATGGTGTTCCGCAAGGTGCTGATCCCGGTGGCCGGCCCGCTGGACGACTACCCGATCAACATCGGCCAGGACAGCGCCGAGTACGGCTACGTCGAGCAGACCCGGCCGACCTTCATCGCCGGCAGCTTCACCAGCGCCAAGGGCGAGAAGTCGCGCTACTTCCTGATGGCCAAGTACGAGATGACCCAGCTGCAGTACCGCGCGCTGATGGACGAGACCTGCCCGACGCCATCGAACAAGCAGCGCCTGCCGATCGTCTCGGTGAGCTGGCTGGACGCCCTGCAGGCCTCCGACAAGTACAACCGCTGGCTGCGCACCAATGCCGCCGCCAAGCTGCCGAAGGAAGACGGCGCCCTGGGCTTCCTGCGCCTGCCCACCGAGGTGGAGTGGGAGTTCGCTGCCCGTGGCGGCCTGCAGGTCAGCAGCGCCGAATTCCGCGACAGCCGTTACCCGATGCCCGAGGGCCTGAACGCCTACGAATGGTTCGCCGGCTCGCAATCGTCCAACGGCCAGTTGCAGCTGAGCGGCCTGCTCAAGCCCAACCCGCTGGGCCTGCACGACATGCTCGGCAATGCCAGCGAGATGATGTTCGAGCCCTTCCGCCTGAACAAGCTCGACCGCCAGCACGGCCAGGCCGGCGGCTTCGTAGTGCGCGGCGGCAACTACCTGACCGCCGAGGGCGAGCTGCGCACCGCCGCGCGCCATGAAGAGCCGTACTACGACGCCGAAGGCGCGGTGAGCAAGAAGACCAACGGCCTGCGCCTGGCCCTGGTGTCGCCGACCCTGACCTCGCGCGAGCGGGTCAAGACCATCGAGAAGAGCTGGAGCACCCTCGGCGCCGACCAGCCGGTGGCCGAAAGCAAGGACAAGGGCACGGTCAAGGCCCTCGAGGACCTCGCCTCCAGCGTCGACGATGCCGCCCTCAAGGGCCAGCTCAAGACCGTCGAGAACCAGCTGCGCGCCAGCAACCAGCAACAGCAGGAAGCCCGCGACCAGGCGATCCGCGCCAGCCTCAACCTGGGCGCCTTCCTCTGCACCAAGATGCTCGACGACGGCCAATACCTGGACTTCCTGCAGAAGAACTACAGCGCCAACTGCAAGACCGGCGAGGAAGACCCGACCTGCGGCATGCGCAAGACCAAGCTCGACGAGCAGAACGACCGCCTGCACAAGCTCAGCCGCTACTACGCCAGCTCCCTGGTGGACTCCGGCTCGCTGTACGGCCAGCCGCTGATCGCCGCCCAGATGCCGGTGCTCGAAGGCGTGCTGACCGCCAACAAGAACCTCAAGGAACTGACGCCTTACCTGCGCACCCACTGGGCCAACCAGCAGGCGTTCCTCAAGACCCAGAAAATCGACACCGACGCCTGGCTGAAAAGCTGCAAGGCCGTGACCCACTGACTCCAGCCCCCAAGGAAGAGCAACCATGAGCTTCACCCGACCCGCCCGTTTCAGTTCGTGGATCAGCCTGATGCTGGTCGCCGCCCTGGCCGTTACCGGTTGCGCCAGCACCGGTAGCTCGTTGCTCGACGACAAGGGCGGCACCGCCGACCCGCGCCTGACCACCGGCAATGATGCCAAGTTCTTCAGCACCTCCGGCTACCAGGCCTGCGCCCTGGCCGCCGGTGCCGGCGTGCTGGCCTGCGTGCTGTCCAACTCGGGCAACAAGGCGACCTGCGCCATCGTCGCCGGCGTAGCCGCCTGTGGCGTGGCCATGGGTGCCAACTACTACCTCGACCAGCGTCGCGCCCAGTACTCGAACACCACCGAGCGCCTGAACGCGATGACCGGCGAAGTGCAGAAGAAAAACGCCCAGCTCGCCGAGCGCAGCAACACCCTGCAGCGGGTGATCGCCGACGACAAGCAGCAGATCGCCGATATCCAGAAGAACATCAAGGCCAAGACCGTGGACAAGGCCAAGGCCCAGCAGGACCTGGCCAATATCGACAAGAACCTCGAGTTGATGAACCGCGACCTGAAGACCATGCACACCAACGTCAGCGAATACCAGAAAGTGACCCTGGCCGAGCGTAACTCCGGCGCCAAGCCAGCCGAGCTGAAGCAGGTCGAGGCGGAAATCGCCAAGATGAATACCAAGGTCGCTTCGCTGCAGCAGGAAGTCGACGGCCTGTACAGCCAGCGCTCGGCTATCACCCTGGGCTAAGGAGCGGACCATGACGTTTCGTCTGCTTCTCGGCGTCGTGGTCCTGGCCAGCCTGAGCGGCTGCGCCACCACGGCCTCGCAATGCAACGCCTCGAACAGCGACACCAGCCTGATCGGCAAGCTCAACTGCGACTACGGCGGCGGCTATGCCGAAGGCGTGCGCAACAGCGAGCAGGACCTGCTGGCCGCGCAAGAGCAGAACCGCCAGTTCAACCAGGTCTATGACGAACTGACCGCCATGCAGGCCAGCACCCGCCAGGACCTGGCCACCCAGCAACGCCAGCAGGCCGCGCTGCAGAAATCCCTGAGCGGGCTGCTGACCACGCTCAAGGCCCGTCACGCTAACAAGCAGGACGTTCAGCAGCAGATCGCCGGGCTGGAGAAACAGCTCCAGGCCGCCAAGGCGGCGCCTGCGAAGAACGCCAGCAGCGCCCAGCTGGCCGCCCGCCAGGAAGAGCTCAAGTCCCTGCAGAAACAGGTCAGCCGCCTGCAACTGAGCCTGGGCTACGAGTAATCCCCTTCGGCAGCTTCGGCTGCCGACCTCTTTTTTCAGGACACCACTATGCAGCGGGTTATCCGCGACACCAGTCCCTCGCAGGACGACCCAGGATTGCTGGAACAGGGCACGGCGCTGATCACCCGCTACTTCCCGCCCAGCGTGGCCCATCTGTTCGCCATTCCGCGGACCGGCCAGGACGGCACCCGCGAGTGGTGGAGCGAGCTGCAAGGGCAGCCGCAGCGCTACCTCGATCTGAACCAGGACCAGCAGGCCGCCCTGCTCGGTGTCTATGAACAACGCCAGGGCGCCTTGCGCCAACTGGTCGGAGAACTGCGTGGCCGTGGCCTGGAACAGGAAGCCGCGCAAGTGCAGCGGCTGATCGGCCCGCCGAAGCTGGAGAACCTCTACAGCGTCAACGGCCAGCCGCTGGTCACCCGCTGGAGCGAGCCACCGCCCCCGCCGCCACCCGTACCACCGGTAGCCGAGGTGCCGCCGCCCGCGCCCGTGGTCCCGCCGCGCCGGGTGTTCTGGTTGCCATGGTTCCTGCTGCCGTTGCTGGCCCTGCTGCTGTTGGCATTGCTGCTGTGGCTGGCCTGGCCGTGGCTGATGCGCTGGCTGCACCCGGAGGCGCCCGTCCCGCCGGTGGTCGAACCACCCGCAGTCAGCGCCCCGGCTCCTGAACCGGTGCCAGAACCGGTGCTCGAGCCCAAGCCCGAGCCGGTACCCGAGCCTGTCCCTGCCCCCGTGAAGCCGGACCCCGCACCTGCGGCGAAACCCGCCTGCACCCGGCCCGCGCAGGAGCTGCCACCGGAGTTCACCGTGGTGCTCGACACCTCCGGTTCCATGAACCTCAGCGTGGAAGCTTCCGACCGGGATGAACAGTGGTTCTTCAAGGTCCTCAACAAAATGGCCGTTCCGGACCCGCAACGTATCGCGCAGATCACCGCCGAGCCGGTGCGCATCGACGTCGCCAAGCAGGGCCTGACCCGCCTGATCGACAACCTGGATTCGAGCATCGACATGCGCGTGGTCACCTTCGACGGTTGCCGGGCACCGATCGACCATGGCCTGTTCGTGCCGAGCCAGCGCCCGGCGCTGATCCGCGGGATCCACAACCTCAAGGCGGACGATGGCACGGCCCTGGCCGCCAGCCTCGAAGTCGCCGCCGGCAAGATGAACGGCCGTGATCGCGACGGCGTGATCGTGATGTTCGTCGATGGCCCGGACGGCTGCGACCGCAACGTCTGCGAGGTGGCGCAGAACATCGCCCGGCACCAGCCGCGCCTGAAGGTGAACCTGGTGAACATCAGCCGCAACAGCGAAGCCAATTGCGTCGCCGAAGCGACCGGTGGCCGTGTCTACACCGGCGACAACGCGGCGCAGGTCGCCAAAGCCCTCGAACAAGCCAGCCGCGAAGTCACCCGCGGCGGCAACTGCCAGGAATAACGATGCAACGGGTTATCCGCGACACCCTCGCCAGCCAGGACGCCGCCGCTGCCCTCGTGCAGCGCGTGGCGACCATCCGCAAGCACTTTCCACCGAGCATCGCGCACCTCTATGCGATCCCCCGGCAAGGCCGCGATGGCGTACTGGAATGGTGGTCGGAGCTGGAAGGCCAGCCGCAGCCCTATGCGGCCCTGGGCAAGGACCAGCAGGCAGCCTTGCTGCAACGCTTCGGCGAGCGCCAGGCCGCCGTCGGCCAGCTTGCCAGCGCGCTGCAGCAGCGCGGCCAGGCGGAGGTGGCGCAGGCCCTGCAAAGCCTGATCGGCGCGCCGGACCTGGCCAACCTGTACAGCGTCAACGGCGAGCCGCTGATCGTCCGCTGGGGGCAGCCCGAGCCGGTGATTCCGGCACCTGCACCGCCGCCTCCGCCGGTCCAGGCACCGCCTCCGCCACCGCCACCGCCGAAGCCAAAACCCGCGCCCGTGGTGGTCATGGTCGAACGTCGGCGCTGGCGCCTGTGGCCCTGGCTGCTGCTCGCCCTGCTGCTGGGCCTGCTCTATTGGCTGTGGCTGAGCTGGCCGATGCTCTGGGCGCGCTGGCAGTCCGACCAGACCGCAATGTGCACGCCAGGCCAGACCTTCCAGCCCTCGCAATTCACCGTGGTGCTGGACACCTCCGGCTCGATGGACGAGCGCCTGCGGGTCAAGCGCCCGGAGGACCCGTGGTACTACAGCGTGATGGCCAGGATCCCCATCGTCGAATCCTTCATCCCGGCCGCGCCGGGCCAGCGCACCACGCGGATGGACGTGGCGAAGAGTTCGCTGATCTCGGTGATCAACGACCTCGACGACAAGGTCGCGATGCGCCTGGTGACCTTCAACGGCTGCCGCACACCCGTGGACCTTGGTGTATTCGGGCACAACCAGCGCGGCGAACTGATCGAGCGCATCGGCAAGCTCAAGGCCGGTGGCGGTACCGCGCTGGGGATGAGCCTGGAAGCCGCCGCGCAGGAAATGGACGGGCAGAACCGCGACGGCGTGATCGTGATGTTCGTCGATGGTCGCGACGGCTGCGGCACCGACATCTGCCATGTGTCGGAGAACATCGCCCAGAGCAAGCCGCGCTTGCGGGTCAACATCGTCAATATCAGCGCCAGCACCGGATCCAACTGTGCCGCGGAGAACACCGGTGGGCGGGTCTACACCGCCGATGATGCGGCGGCTGTAGCGGCGGCCTTGCAGGAGGCGACCCAGGAAGTGTCCCAGGACAAGGGCTGCTGACGGCTCATTCCGGCGCCTGGTCGCCGCCGCGGCGAAAGCCGTTCGGCGACTGGCCGGTCAGGCGCCGGAAGAACCGCGAGAAATAGGCCGGATCGGCAAAGCCCAGGGCGTCCGAGACCTGGGCCACGGTCATGTTGGTGTAGACGAGGTTGCGCCGCGCCTCCAGCAGCAGGCGCTGGTGGATGATCTGCAGCGCGGTCTGCCCGGCCAGTTGGCGGCACAGGTTGTTCAGGTGCACGGCAGACATGCCCAGGCGGTGGGCAAAGGTCTCCACGGTCAGGTGCTCGCGATAGTGCTGCTCCACCAGCTTGATGAAGCCGCCAAGGAACTGCCGGTTGCGCTCGTCCCGTCCGCTGGCGACCTTGCCTTGTTGCCGCATGCGACTTATCCACACCATCAGCACGTTGACCAGCGAGCCCAGCACCAGGTCGCGGGAGGCGGCGCTGCCGTCATATTCCTTGAGCAGGGCTTCGAACAGGGTGTTGATGAAGGCGCGGTCCTCGCCCAGCGCATAGCAGCCGGCGGAGGCCAGTACTGCCAACGGTGCGCCCAGGCGGGCTTCGAGTTGCGCCACTAGCGGCGCGCCGAGGGTCAGCACATAGCCTTCGATATCCTCGGAAAACTGGAAGCCATGCACGCACAGCGGCGGGGTGACCTGGATCGACGGTTCGACGATCTTACTGCGCCGCCCTTCCACCTCCACCGTCGCCTGGCCGTGCTGCACGTAGAGCAACTGGAACAGGTCGGCGTGGCGGTGCGGCTTGATCTCCCAGTGGTAGAGGCTGCTGCGCTTGGGGATGGACTCGCAATGCAGCAGGTCCGGGGTCGGCCAGGCCTGGCTTTCGCCGTAGAGCTTGAAGACGGGGACGGGTGGGGGATTGGTTTTCATCAGGACTCTTTTCGTTGGTGCTGATGGCCTCATCGCTGGCAAGCCAGCTCCCACAGGGACCGCGTGCACCGCTATACCTGTGGGAGCTGGCTTGCCAGCGATGAGGCCCGAGAGGCTGGTCGATAATCGGACAGATTTTGCAAAAGTGCAATTTACCCGCGACAAATCACCTTCTTTTCCCCTTTTAATCGGCAAAAAATACAGGCGATCTCACCCCTAAAAACAAACACGAGACAACCGCCATGAACACTCAGGTCGCCATCATCGGCGCCGGTCCGTCCGGCCTTCTGCTCGGCCAGCTGCTGCACAAGGCTGGCATCGACAACATCATCATCGAACGCCAGACCCCCGACTACGTCCTCGGCCGCATCCGCGCCGGCGTCCTCGAACAGGGCACCGTCGACATGCTCCGCGAAGCCGGCGTCAGCGCCCGCATGGACGCCGAGGGCCTGGTCCACGAAGGCGTCGAGTTGGTGTTCGACGGCAAGCGCGTGCCAATCCACCTGAGCGAACTCACCGGCGGCAAGAGCGTGATGGTCTACGGCCAGACCGAAGTCACCCGCGACCTGATGGACGCCCGGGCCGCCAACGGCGCGCCGATCATCTATTCGGCCAGCGATGTGCAACTGCACGAAGTGAAGGGCGAACGCCCCTACGTCACCTTCGAGAAAGACGGCGAGCGCCAGCGCATCGATTGCGACTACATCGCCGGCTGCGACGGCTACCACGGCGTCTCGCGCAAGACCATTCCCGCAGGCGTGCTCACCGAATACGAGCGGGTCTACCCGTTCGGCTGGCTCGGCCTGCTGTCCGATACCCCGCCGGTCAACGAAGAGCTGATCTACGCCCAGCACGAACGCGGCTTCTCCCTGTGCAGCCAGCGCTCCCTGACCCGCAGCCGCTACTACCTGCAAGTGCCGCTGACCGACAAGGTCGAGGACTGGAGCGACGAGCGCTTCTGGGACGAACTGAAAGCGCGCCTGCCCGAAGACGTCGCCGCACGCCTGGTCACCGGCCCGTCATTGGAAAAAAGCATCGCCCCGCTGCGCAGCTACGTGGTCGAGCCGATGCAGTACGGCAAGCTGTTCCTGGTCGGCGATGCCGCCCACATCGTTCCGCCGACCGGGGCCAAGGGCCTGAACCTGGCGGCCTCGGACGTCTGCTACCTGTACCGCATCCTGGTCAAGGTCTACCGCGAAGGGCGCAGCGACCTGCTGGAGAAATACTCCGAGCTGGCCCTGCGCCGGGTGTGGAAGGGCGAGCGTTTCAGTTGGTTCATGACCAACCTGCTGCACGATTTCGACGGCGAGAAGGACGCCTGGGACCGCAAGATGCAGGAGGCCGATCGCGAGTACTTCCTCAACTCCACCGTGGGGTTGGCGAATATCGCGGAGAACTACGTCGGCCTGCCGTACGAAGAGGTGCTCTGAGGCCTACTCGCCGCCTTCGATCAGGTGCCCGCTGTGCTTGCCGTGCAGCGCCATGTAATGGGCCAGCTGGCTGATCCGCTGGTCCAGCGCCTGCAACAGGCGCTGGCGGGTTTCGGTGACTTCCTTCTGGTTGAAGAAGCCGGGCTCCTCCAGGTAGATACCGAATAGCCGGTTGAGCTGCTGCGGGCCGTTGATCACGTAGTTGCGCTCGGCGTTGTGGTTATACAGCGCGACCATCTTGCCGGTGCGGCTGTCCGCCGGGTGCATGAACACCATGCTGACTCTCTGTCCTGCTCGCAGGCTGAGCGACGAGTCGTGCAGCTTGAAGCACGACTCCTTGCCGTCCTCGTCGTCGCGGATCCAGAACTCGTGCTCCTGCACGCTGGTGGAACTGACCTGCATCGATGACGAACCGCCGCTGATCGAGCCATAACCATTGTGCAGATAGCCGCTGCCACCGCTGTGGTGGTGGCTGGCGTGCAGTTCGTTGTGGTTGCGCTTCTGGGTATCGAGGACCTCGCCGGTGACCATGAAGAAGCCGAACTGCCGCTCGAAATGGTGGAAGGGTTCCTCGATGAAATTGATATCGCCGGGTTCGAGGGTGATGTCGTACATGGTGCGGATCATCTCGGCGCGGGCCGCCTTGTCGCGCTGGGCCTGCTCGCGGAGGGCGGCGCGGCGCACCTTGGCATCGTCGATGGCCTTGAGTGCCTGGGCCTTGAGTACCGGGGTCTTTTCCTGGGCGTAGGCGGTGGCCTTTTCGCTGGCTTCCTTGAGCATCGGCGCGGCCTTCTGCCCGGCTTCCACCGCCAGCTCCCGCGCCTTGTCCAGCGCCTGGGCGGCCTTGGCCGCCAGCTCCGGATTGGCGTCGATGGCCTTTTTCTTCAAGTCGTCCCAGAGACTCATGCGCGCAGCTCCTTCTTCATGAAAGGCCCGGCCTGGATGCGGGCCGGAAAGTGCTGGCAATTTAACCTGTGGGACGTGCGTCTTGAAGCGCAAGAAGCGAAATCACCTCCATCTGCTGAAGGTTTCGCGGCCCCTGTGGGAGCTGGCTTGCCAGCGATTGCAGTAGTGATACCACCATCGCAATCGCTGGCAAGCCAGCTCCCACAGGGACCGCGTTTTACTGGACGAATTTCGCGCTGACAAAAGGCGCGTAGTCCGGCAACACCGTTTCCACCTTGCCTTGCTCCTTGAGGAACTTCGCGGTCTCGGCAATTGCCGCCGGGGTCTGGCCTTGCAGCAGGCCGGCCTGGGCCTGGGCGTCGGGGAAGGCCGAGCCGGCGAGCAATTCAGGCACATCGGCAGGGTTGGAACCGGTGAGTTTGGCGATCTTTTGCACCGGCACCGAATCCGCCGTCCATTGCGCCTTGTTCGCCGTGTAGTCGGCGAAGGATTGCAGGGTCACCCTGGCGAACTTCGCGACCACGTCGGGGTGCTTCTCGGCGAAGTCCTTGCGCGCCACCCAGACCTCGAAGGTCGGCGCGCCCCAGCCGCCCACTTCGGCGGCGTCGGTGAGGGTCTTGCCGGTCTTGCGGATCTCGCCCAATGCCGGCGACCAGACGAATGCGCCATCGATATCCCCACGCTTCCACGCCGCGGCGATTTCTGCAGGCTGCAGGTTCACCACCTTCACCTGACGCGTATCCAGCCCCCAATGCTTGAGGGCACCGAGCAGGCTGTAGTGGGAGGTGGAGACGAAGGGCGTGGCGATGGTCTTGCCGATCAGGTCCTGCGGGCTGTTGATGCCGCTGCCATTGCGCACCACCAGCGCCTCGGCGGCGTTGATCTGCGCCGAGACGATAAAGGCCACGATCGGCAGCTTGCGCGACGCGGCAGCCGCCAGCGGGCTGGAACCGAGGTTGCCGATCTGCACGTCGCCGGAGGCGATGGCGGTGACCACTTCCGGGCCGCTGTTGAAGCGGCGCCAGTCGATCTTTTCACCGATCGCCTGCTCATAGGCACCATCGGCCTGGGGCACCTTGCTCGGGTCGATCCCGGTCTGGTAGCCCACGGTGAGACCGGCGGCGTGGCTGACCAGGGTCAAGCCGGTGAGGGCCAGGGCAGTGAATACTTTCAGCGGGTGTGACGCTTTCATGACGGCCAATTCCGGGGCTGGGGAAAGGCCATAAATCTAAATGATCTAAAAAAAGGTCAAAAAATACTTTTTTGGCATTAGCTTATGTGCTGAAACGTTTGTGAAAATTTTGTTGGATATGTCAAAAAAATCTGAAAAAGACACAAATAATTCTTTTTAGATTTATCAAATTGTAATTATGCTTCGACCCCACTGCGGCGCATTAGACCAAAGTCTTGAAACGACTGGTTACGATTGACTGAATGGTCATCCATTGGTGCTAATCGCCCATCGACAGCGAGCCGGGCAACAAGACCCAGCCGTTACGAACCACAAGAATTAGAAACGAGAGGAGCAATGCATTTATGAAGAAGTCGACCCTGACTCTTGCCGTGGCCCTTGGGGTACTGGCCCAGCAAGCAGGCGCTGCCGGTTTTATCGAAGACAGTAAAGCTACGCTGAAGCTGCGTAACTTCTACATCGACAGCAACAACCGCGATACCAACGGCGGCAACACTCAGCGTGAGTGGGGCCAGGGCTTCCAACTCGACTACACCTCGGGCTTCACCCAAGGCACCGTCGGCTTCGGTGTCGATGCCATTGGTCTGTACGGGGTCCGTCTGGACTCGGGCAAAGGTCACCACGGCAACCCGACCAGTGCCAACTACGGCGGTATTGTCTTCCCGACCGATAGCGACGGTCGTGCAGTCAACGACTTCGCCAGCCTGGGCGCCACCGCCAAGGTCAAGATCTCCCAGACCGAACTGCGCTACGGCACTCTGCTGCCGAAGAACCCGGTCATCTCGTACAACGATGGCCGTCTGGTGCCACAAACCTTCCAAGGCGGCCAGATCGTCTCGAACGAGATCAAGGACCTGACCCTGACTGCCGGCCAGATCGAGCACGTCAAGGGCCGTAACTCTTCGAACAACGAAGAGCTGTCCATCGCGGGTGCCAACAACGCACGCACCGGCAAGTTCAGCAACCAGTTCCGCTATGGCGGCGCCGACTACAAGGTCACCAAGGATCTGCTGCTGCAGTACTACTACGGCGGCCTGGAGAACTTCTACAACCAGCACTTCCTGGGTGCTGTACACAACTGGGCAATCGGCCCGGGCGTGCTGAAGTCCGACTTCCGTTACTTCCACAGCACCGATGACGGCAAGAACGGTGACACTGCGGCCTACTACACCAACGGCTACTACGGCGGCACCACCACCAAGGGCAAAGTCGATAACGACCTGTACAGTGCACTGTTCCTGTACACCGTTGCCGGTCACACCTTCGGCGGCGGCTACCAGAAGAGCCGTGGCGACAGCGACTTCCCTTGGCTGAACCAGGGTGACGGCTCGTCCAACTACACCATCACCGACTCGCAGATCCAGAAGTTCGGCCGTGCCGGTGAAAGCACCTGGCAGGCTCGCTACTCCTACGACTTCGCCAAGGTCGGCGTCGCTGGCCTGACCGCCGGTGTGGTCTACCTGAAAGGTGACAACATCGATGCTGCCATCGGCGACCGTTCCGAGTGGGAACGTGACATCACCATCGCCTACGTGGTGCCGGAAGGTCCGCTGAAGAACTTCGGCGTCATGTGGAAAAACGCCGCATGGCGTAGCGACCTGACCAGCGCCAACCACGCCCAGGACGAAAACCGCGTCATCCTCAGCTACTCCATCCCGCTGCTGTAACCCGCCGCGAGATACCCAGCGCCCGCCCGGCTCCGTGCCGCGCGGGCGTTGTTTTGTCCGTTATCTGTTATTCTTTTTACATCTAAATAAATCAATATTTATTCTTTTTAATTTCACGGGTCCACAGGCACAGTTGAACCATCAACGCACAGCCAAGGACCCGCACCATGAGCCTCAGACTCGGCGATATCGCCCCCGACTTCGAACAGGATTCCAGCGCCGGCAAGATCCGCTTCCACGAGTGGCTCGGTGACAGTTGGGGCGTGCTGTTCTCGCACCCGGCCGACTTCACCCCGGTGTGCACCACCGAGCTGGGCTTCACCGCCAAGCTGAAAGGGCAATTCGCCGAGCGCGGCGTGAAGGCCATCGCCCTCTCCGTGGACCCGGTGGACTCCCATCACCGCTGGATCGAGGACATCAACGAAACCCAGGACACCACGGTGAACTTCCCGATCCTGGCCGATGCCGATCGCAAGGTCTCCGACCTGTACGACCTGATCCACCCGAATGCCAACGACACCCTCACTGTGCGCTCTCTGTTCGTGATCGACCCGAACAAGAAGATCCGCCTGACCATCACCTACCCGGCCAGCACCGGGCGCAACTTCCACGAGATCCTGCGGGTGATCGACTCGTTGCAGCTCACCGACAGCCACAAGGTGGCGACCCCGGCCAACTGGCAGGACGGTGACGAGGTGGTGATCGTACCGTCGCTGAAGGACGAGGAAGAGATCAAGCGCCGCTTTCCGAAGGGCTACCGGGCGGTCAAGCCGTATCTGCGCCTGACCCCGCAGCCGAATCGTTGAATCTGTTTTAGCCATCGCAGGGATTTTCGGGCCGTTTCGACGGCCCTTTTTTTTGCCTGCAATTCCACCCTCTCGAAACCTGTGGAGAACCCTGTGGGAGCTGGCTTGCCAGCGATAGGGCCCGACCGGACAGCATCATTGCCCATGCCGGCCTCATCGCTGGCAAGCCAGCTCCCACAGGGGTTCTCCACAGGCCCAAAGACATATCTCCAATTCATATAAACAAATGAAAAAATATGATTTATGGATATATGCAACCACCTGTTAATGTCACCCCATTCCAGCGAGCCACCTAACTCGCGGGCCCTTTCGAACAGTTCCAAGGATGCGCATTCAATGTTGGTCGTTTCTATTGGTGGAAGTCCCAGCCTGCGTTCACGCTCCGGCGTGCTGCTCGAACGCGCACGCGACTGGCTGCAAGGCCAGGGCGTCGAGGTGGTGACTTTCCAGGTGCGGGACTTCCCGGCCGAAGATCTGCTGCATGCCCGTTTCGACAGCCCTCAGGTCCAGCATTTCCAGCAACTGGTGGAACAGGCCGATGGCTTGATCGTCGCCACCCCGGTGTACAAGGCGTCCTTCGCCGGCGCCCTGAAGACCCTGCTCGATCTGCTGCCCGAGCGCGCCCTGAATCACAAGGTGGTGCTGCCCATCGCTACCGGCGGCAGCATCGCCCATATGCTGGCGGTGGACTACGCCCTGAAACCGGTGCTCTCGGCCCTGAAGGCGCAGGAGACCCTGCAAGGGATCTTCGCCGACGACAGCCAGATCACCTACGGCCAGGGCCATGTCCCGGCGCACCTGGCGCCCGCCCTGGAGCAGCGCCTGAACGAATCGCTCGAACTGTTCCACAGCGCCCTGGCCCGCCGCCCGAAACCCCTGGCGCCCGGCCTGCTCAACGAACGCCTGATCAGTGCCCGCTGGAGCATCTGATCCCCTAGCCACCGTTTCATCGCGTTACCCCCACCTTACTGGCCCGACAACGAGGCAAGCAGGTGCAGCCCGAACCCCAACACTGCAAAAGGAGAGCGCTATGCGCACTGTCGTTTTGCGTCGTGGTCTGGCCGCTCTGTTCGCTGCGGCTGTTACCTTCGGCGCCATCACCCAAGCCCAGGCCGAGACCCTGCGTATCGGCTACCAGAAGTACGGCACCCTGGTTCTGCTCAAGGCCAAGGGCAGCCTGGAAAAACGCCTCGCCGCCCAGGGCGTGCAAGTGCAATGGACTGAATTCCCCGGCGGCCCGCAGCTGCTGGAAGGCCTCAACGTCGGCTCCATCGATTTCGGCGTGACCGGCGAAACCCCACCCGTGTTCGCCCAGGCCGCCGGCGCCGACCTGCTCTACGTCGCCTACGAGCCACCAGCCCCGCACAGCGAAGCGATCCTCGTGCCGAAGGGCTCGTCGATCCAGTCGGTCAAGGAACTGAAAGGCAAGAAGGTCGCCCTGAACAAGGGCTCCAACGTGCACTATCTGCTGGTTCGCGCCCTCGAGGACGCCGGCCTGAAGTACAGCGATATCCAGCCGGTGTTCCTGCCGCCCGCCGATGCCCGCGCCGCCTTCGAGCGTGGCAGCGTCGATGCCTGGGTGATCTGGGACCCGTACCAGGCCGCCGCCGAGCAACAGCTCCAGGCCCGCACCCTGCGCGATGGCCAGGGCATCGTCGACAACCACCAGTTCTACCTGGCGACCAAGCCCTACACGCAAAAACACCCGGAAGTGATCAGCACGCTGATCGAAGAAGTCCGCGCTGTCGGTGAATGGTCCGAGGCCAACCCGCAGGAAGTGACCGACCAGGTCGCGCCGCTGCTCGGCCTGCCCGCCGACATCACCCTGACCTCGGTCAAGCGCCAGGGCTACGGTGCCGGCTTCCTGACCCCGGACGTGGTCGCCGCGCAACAGAAGATCGCCGACACCTTCACCGCCCTGAAGCTGATTCCCAAGCCGCTGAGCATCAAGGACGTGATCTGGACGCCGCCGGCCAAGGTCGCTACCGCGCCTTGACGATTTGCCTGCGCCGGGGCGCCGCCCCGGTCTGAGCCACCCTTAGGAGACAACTCCAATGAGCCTCAACATTTTCTGGTTTCTTCCGACCCATGGCGACGGCCATTACCTTGGCACCGCCGAAGGCGCTCGCGCCGTCGATCACGGTTACCTGCAGCAGGTGGCACAGGCGGCCGACCGTCTTGGCTTCGGCGGCGTGCTGATCCCGACCGGGCGTTCCTGCGAGGACTCCTGGCTGGTGGCCGCGTCGCTGATCCCGGTAACCCAGCGCCTGAAGTTCCTGGTCGCCCTGCGCCCGGGGATCATCTCGCCGACCGTGGCAGCGCGCCAGGCCGCGACCCTAGACCGGCTTTCCGGCGGGCGGGCGCTATTTAACCTGGTGACCGGTGGCGACCCTGACGAACTGTCCGGCGACGGCCTGTTCCTCAGCCATGAAGAGCGTTACCAGGCCTCGGTGGAATTCACCCGCATCTGGCGTCGGGTACTGGAAGGCGAGACCGTCGACTACGACGGCAAGCACATCACGGTGAAGGGCGCCAAGCTGCTTTATCCGCCGATCCAGCAACCGCGTCCGCCGCTGTATTTCGGTGGTTCGTCCGATGCCGCCCAGGACCTCGCCGCCGAGCAGGTCGAGCTGTACCTGACCTGGGGCGAACCGCCGAGCGCGGTGGCCGAGAAGATCGCGGAAGTCCGCGAGAAAGCCGCCAAACTGGGCCGCACCGTACGCTTCGGCATCCGCCTGCACGTGATCGTCCGCGAAACCAACGACGAAGCCTGGGAAGCCGCCGAGCGCCTGATCTCCCATCTGGACGACGACACCATCGCCCGTGCCCAGGCCTCCCTGGCGCGCTTCGATTCGGTCGGCCAGCAACGCATGGCTGCCCTGCACGGCGGCAACCGCGACAACCTGGAAGTCAGCCCGAACCTGTGGGCCGGCGTCGGCCTGGTGCGTGGCGGCGCCGGTACCGCGCTGGTCGGCGATGGCCCGACCGTGGCGGCGCGGGTCAAGGAATACGCCGAGCTGGGCATCGACACCTTCATTTTCTCCGGCTACCCGCACCTGGAAGAGTCGTACCGGGTCGCCGAGCTGCTGTTCCCGCACCTGGATGTCGAGCGTCCGGCCCTGCCGCAGGAGCGTGGCTATGTCAGCCCGTTCGGCGAAATGGTGGCCAACGACATCCTGCCCAAAGCCGCGGCGCAGCGCTGAGGATCACGCCATGAGTCGTTCTTCTTCCAACTCCTGGGTCCAGCGCCTCGCGCCCTGGGCACTGCCGGTGGCCTTGCTGGCGATCTGGCAACTGGCGGTCAGCGCCGGTTGGCTGTCGACGCGCATCCTGCCGGCGCCGAGCGCGGTGATCGAGGCCGGCGTCGAGCTGGTGCGCAGCGGCGAAATCTGGACCCACCTGGCGATCAGTGGCTGGCGTGCCGGCCTGGGCTTCCTGATCGGTGGCAGCATCGGCCTGGCCCTGGGCTTTATCACCGGTCTTTCGCGCTGGGGTGAGCGCCTGCTGGACAGCTCGGTGCAGATGATCCGCAACGTGCCGCACCTGGCGCTGATCCCGCTGGTGATCCTGTGGTTCGGCATCGACGAGTCGGCGAAGATTTTCCTGGTCGCCCTCGGCACCCTGTTCCCGATCTACCTGAACACCTACCACGGCATCCGCAACGTCGATCCGGCCCTGGTGGAAATGGCGCGCAGCTACGGCCTCAGCGGCTTCGGCCTGTTCCGCCAGGTGATCCTGCCAGGTGCGCTGCCGTCGATCCTGGTCGGTGTGCGCTTTGCCCTTGGCTTCATGTGGCTGACCCTGATCGTCGCCGAAACCATCTCGGCCAACTCCGGCATCGGCTACCTGGCGATGAACGCCCGGGAGTTCCTGCAGACCGACGTGGTGGTGCTGGCGATCGTGCTCTATGCGGTGCTCGGCAAGCTCGCCGACCTCGCTGCCCGTGGCCTGGAGCGTGTCTGGCTGCGCTGGCACCCGGCCTATCAAGTGAGCAAGGGAGACCGCGCATGACCGTTCTCAAGGAACAGCCGCCGCGCCTGCTGCGTGGTATCCCGCTGGCGGTACAGAAGGTGGAAAAGACCTTCGGCCAACGCAAGGTCCTGCGCAATATCGACCTGCATATCCCGGCCGGTCAGTTCGTCGCCATCGTCGGCCGCAGTGGTTGCGGCAAGAGCACCCTGCTGCGCCTGCTGGCCGGTCTCGACCAGCCCACTGGCGGTGAATTGCTGGCCGGCAGCGCGCCGCTGGCCGACGCCCGTGAAGACACCCGCCTGATGTTCCAGGAAGCGCGCCTGCTGCCGTGGAAGCGGGTGATCGACAACGTCGGCCTGGGCCTCGAAGGCAACTGGCAGGAGCGCGCGAAACAGGCGCTGGAAGCGGTGGGCCTGGCCGACCGCGCCAATGAATGGCCGGCGGCGTTGTCCGGTGGGCAAAAGCAGCGCGTGGCCCTGGCCCGCGCCCTGATCCACCAGCCTCGCCTGCTGCTGCTTGACGAGCCCCTGGGAGCGCTGGATGCCCTGACCCGGATCGAAATGCAGCAACTGATCGAAGACCTCTGGCGCAAGCACGGCTTCACCGTGCTGCTGGTGACCCACGACGTCAGCGAAGCGGTAGCGGTCGCCGACCGGGTGATCCTGATCGAGGACGGCGAAATCGGCCTCGACCTGCACGTGGACCTGCCGCGACCGCGGGTGCGGGGTTCGCACCGCCTGGCGGCGCTGGAAACCCAAGTACTCAACCGTGTTCTCTCGGTCCCTGGCACCCCGCCCGGGCCCGAACCCGTAGCACCTTTGCCTACGCAACTGCGCTGGGCTCATTGACCTCAGAACCTACGAAGGAAGCAAGCAGATGACTATCAAAGCGATCAACGTGCGTAACCAGTTCAAAGGCACCGTGAAAGAAATCCTGGAAGGCCCGGTACTGTCGGAAATCGACGTGCAGACCGCCTCGGGCATCGTCACCTCGGTGATCACCACCCGTTCGGTCAAGGAGCTGGAACTGACCATTGGCAGCGAGGTGATAGCCTTCGTGAAATCGACCGAGGTTTCCATCGCGAAACTGTGAAACCCCAATCGCTGGCAAGCCAGCTCCCACAGGTCCGGTGTACGCCGACCCTGTGGGAGCTGGCTTGCCAGCGATGCTTTTAGATTTTGGGCAGGAACGGCGGCAGATACAGCCCCACATACGCCTCGAACACCCGCATCCCCTCCTCCGCCATCCGCGGGGTGATCTCCCCGTGCAGCTGCACCGAACGGGCATACACCCGGTCGCTGAGCTCCATCGCCAGGGCAAACACATCCACATCACGGGGCAGCTCCGGTAAACGGAAATGCTGCTCGAACAGCTTGTGCATCAGGTCCCCCAGCTCGATATCGTGCTGGCGGTCGGCCTGGGTCACTTCGCTCAAGCCATGCTGGGCCAGAATCAACTGCCGGGCGGCAGCGTCCTGTTGATAGATCTCCAGCATCCGCGTTTCCACCAGCCGCGACAGGTCCCGCCAGCTACCCAGGCGCTGGGTATCGATAGGCTCCTGAAGGCAGGCACGGAAGGCGCTGTGCACATCCGCGGTCAGCGCTTCGAGCAAGGCCGGAACGCTGGCGAAGAAGTGATAGACCGAAGACGGCGGGATCTGCGCGCGCTCGGCGACGCTGTAGATCGACAGGCTGGCCACGCCCTCGCTGGCCAGCAGGGTGCGGGCCGCGTCGAGGATCGAGTCGATCCGCGCCTGGCTGCGGGCGCGGGGTTTGCGAGGGGTGGTGCCGCGGCTCATATCAGTTGCTGATCGCCAGGATGCTGGCCTGGTAAGCGCCAACGAACAGGTCGAAATCACCGACCTCCTGCTGCTCCAGACGGGCCTGCTCTTCCAGCGAGGCACGGGCCAGGGTTTCGAAACGCGCCTGCTCTTCAGCCGGCAGCGGCTCCTTGCGCAGGTAGTCGGCATGCAGCTGGCTCTGGCGCAGGGCGAAGGCGGCGAAACTTTCCTGGTGCGCAGTCATGCTGGCGAGAACCTGGGCCGACGGGGTCAGCGCCGGGTCGTCGACCTTGGCCGCCTGGGTGGCGAGGGCACGGGCGTGCTCGTCGCTGCCCTGGCTGCGGTCGAGCAGCTCGGCCAGCGGGGCGATGCGCGCCAGCAGTTCGGACGCCCAGGTCTTCAGCTCGACCGGCTGGCCGTTGCGCTGCAGCTCCAGGCCCGGGCGCCGGCCTTCCTTGACCACCTTGAGGAAGTTGTCGGTGCACTGGCCGCACTCGCCGTTTTGCAGCAGCGGGCTGTCTTCCAGGGCGCAGAACAGCAGGAAGGCATCGAGGAAACGCGCCTGCGGCAGGTCGATACCGGTCGGCAGGAACGGGTTGATGTCCAGGCAGCGTACTTCGATGTACTGGATGCCCCGGGCCACCAGGGCCTGGATCGGCCGCTCGCCGGTATAGGTGACGCGCTTCGGGCGGATGTTCGAGTAGTACTCGTTCTCGATCTGCAGGATGTTGGTGTTGAGCTGGACCCACTCGCCATCCTTGTGCGTGCCGACCTCGACATACGGCGCGTAGGGCGTAGCCACGGCGCGACGCAGGCTGTCGGTGTAGCTGGTGAGGTCGTTGTAGCACGGGGTCAGGCCGGCCTGGGCGTTGCTCTGGTAGCCCAGGTCGCTCATGCGCAGGCTGGTGGCCCAGGGCAGGAACAGGGTGTCGGCGTCGAACGACTCGAGCTGGTGCGGACGACCCCGCAGGAACCCGGCGTCCAGTGCCGGCGAGGCCCCGAACAGGTACATCAGCAGCCAGCTGTAGCGGCGGAAGTTACGGATCAGGGCGATATAGGCCGACGACTGGTAGTCCCGGTCGTCAGCGCTGCCGCCTTCGGCGTCACGCAGCAGCGTCCAGAGCGATTCCGGCAGCGAGAAATTGTAGTGGATACCGGCGATGCACTGCATGGTGCGGCCGTAGCGCAGGGCCAGGCCCTTGCGGTAGACGTACTTGAGCTGGCCGATGTTCGAGGTGCCGTACCAGGCGATCGGGATGTCCTCTTCCGCCGGCAGCGGGCAGGGCATCGACGGGCTCCACAGGTACTCGCTGCCCAGCTGGCTGACGGCGAAGCGGTGGATGTTCTCCAGGCTTTCGAGGGTCTGCGCCGGGTCGGCCAGCGCCGGGGTGATGAATTCCAGCAGCGACTCGGAATAGTCGGTGGTGATGGATTCGTGGGTCAGCGCCGAGCCCAGGGCCTCGGGGTGCGGTGTCTGGGCCAGGCGACCGTCCGCGGTCACGCGCAGGCATTCACGCTCGATGCCGTGCAGGCACTGCTTGAGCAGGGAGAGGTTGTCGCCTTGGCCAAGCAGGCTCAGGCGGCGGTTGAGAAGTTCGCTCAAGATGGATTCCTTCACACATCAGTCGCCCCGATATGGGGGTGGAAATGACGGTCTACAAGGGTGGACAGGAGGAACTGGCGTTGTCGCCTGGTTTTCGCAGGGAATCGGCAGCGCCCAGCGCACTGCCGAAAGTACCGCAGATGGCCTTTTGCGGCTAGAGCGCCGCGAACGTGCCCTGGGCTTTCGCCACGAGTTTGTCGTCCTGGAATACGTCAGCGTCCAGGACAAGCGTGCGCCGTCCCGCGTGGAGAACGCGGGCGATACACAGGACTTCACCTTCGCTGACCGCACGAACGTAGTTGATCTTGCACTCCAGGGTGACACTGCGCCGGTCGAAGCCGTGGCTGCTGGAGCAGGCCAGGCCCATGGCGATGTCCACCAGGCTGAAGATCGCTCCGCCATGCAGGAAGCCGCCGCGATTGCGCAGGTGCGGCTCCAGGGCCAGGGCCACCTCGGCAACGCCTTCCTCAAGGCGTTGCAGACGGCAGCCCAGCAACTGGCTGAAGGCGCTCTGGACGATGTCTTCAGGCGCGTCCATCACTTCTTCTTCAACTGCTTGGCGTTGGCGAACAGCGAAGCCATGGCGTTGTTGGCCGGCGGCGGGGTTTCCTTGATCCGCGCCGGCGCGCCTTGCTGGCGACCTCCCGAACCCTGGCGACCGCCACGGGCGCCCTCGACCTTCTCGCCCGGGGTATCGCTCATGCGCATGGACAGGCCGACGCGCTTGCGCGGGATGTCCACTTCCATGACCTTGACCTTGACCACGTCACCGGCCTTGACCGCTTCACGCGGGTCCTTGATGAACTTCTCGGACAGCGCCGAGATGTGCACCAGGCCGTCCTGGTGTACGCCGATATCGACGAAGGCACCGAAGTTGGTGACGTTGGTCACCACGCCTTCGAGGATCATCCCCGGCTCCAGGTCCTTGAGGTCTTCGACGCCTTCCTGGAACTCGGCGGTCTTGAACTCCGGACGCGGGTCGCGGCCCGGCTTGTCCAGTTCCTGGAGGATGTCGGTGACGGTCGGCAGGCCGAAGGTCTCGTCGGTGAACTTCTTCGGGTCGAGACGCTTGAGGAAGCCGCTGTCGCCGATCAGCGAGCGGATATCGCGGTCGGTGTCGGCGGCGATGCGCTGCACCAGCGGGTAGGCTTCCGGGTGGACCGCCGAGGCGTCCAGCGGGTTGTCGCCGTTCATCACGCGGAGGAAGCCGGCGGCCTGTTCGAAGGTCTTCTCGCCGAGGCGGCTGACTTTCTTCAGCGCGGCGCGGGTCTTGAAGGCGCCGTTGGCGTCACGGTGGCTGACGATGTTCTGCGCCAGGGTCGCGTTGAGGCCGGAGATGCGCGCCAGCAGGGCCACGGAGGCAGTGTTGACGTCGACGCCGACGGCGTTCACGCAGTCCTCGACCACGGCGTCCAGGCCACGGGCCAGCTTGAGCTGGGAAACGTCATGCTGGTACTGGCCGACGCCGATGGATTTCGGATCGATCTTCACCAGCTCGGCCAGCGGGTCCTGCAGGCGGCGGGCGATGGACACGGCGCCACGGATCGACACGTCGAGGTCAGGGAATTCGCGGGCGGCCAGTTCGGACGCGGAGTACACCGAAGCGCCAGCCTCGGAGACCATGACCTTGGTGACTTTCAGCGCTGGATATTTTTTGACCAGCTCGGCGATCAGCTTGTCGGATTCACGGCTGGCGGTGCCGTTGCCGATGGCCACCAGTTCCACCGAGTGCTTCGCGCACAGGGCGGCGAGGACGGCGAGGGTGCGGTCCCAGTCGTTCTTCGGCGCGTGCGGGTAGACGGTGGTGTAGTCCAGCAGCTTGCCGGTGGCATCGACCACCGCGACCTTGCAGCCGGTACGCAGGCCCGGGTCGAAGCCCAGGGTCGCACGCGGGCCGGCCGGGGCGGCCAGCAGCAGGTCGTGCAGGTTGTGGGCGAAGACGTTGATCGCCTCGCCTTCGGCGTTGTCGCGCAGCTCGCCGAACAGGTCGGTTTCCAGGTGGCTGTAGAGCTTGACCTTCCAGGTCCAGCGCACCACCTCGGCCAGCCATTTGTCGGCCGGACGGCCCTGGTTGGCCAGGCCGAAACGCTCGGCGATCATCAGTTCGCACGGGTGCAGGGTGCCCGGCAGCTCTTCGCCGACCTTCAGCGAGGCGGACAGCACGCCTTCGTTGCGACCACGGAAGATCGCCAGGGCGCGGTGCGACGGCACGCCTTTCAGTTGTTCATCGTGCTCGAAGTAGTCGCGGAACTTGGCGCCTTCCTCTTCCTTGCCGGCCACCAGGCGGGCGGACAGGGTGGCTTCCTGGGTCAGGAAGCTGCGCAGCTTGTCCAGCAGGGCGGCGTCTTCGGCGAAGCGCTCCATGAGGATGTACTTGGCGCCTTCCAGCGCGGCCTTGACGTCGGCGACGCCTTTTTCCGCATCGACGAAGCGTGCGGCTTCGGCTTCAGGGTTCAGTTGCGGGTCGCCCAGCAGACCGTCGGCCAGCTCGCCGAGGCCGGCTTCCAGGGCGATCTGGCCCTTGGTGCGGCGCTTCTGCTTGTACGGGAGGTAAAGGTCTTCGAGGCGGGTCTTGGTGTCGGCGAGCTTGATTTCCCGGGCCAGTTCCGGAGTCAGCTTGCCCTGCTCCTCGATGCTGGCGAGGATGCTGGCGCGGCGATCGTCGAGTTCGCGCAGGTAGCGCAGGCGCTCTTCGAGGTTCCGCAACTGGGTGTCATCCAGGCTGCCGGTCACTTCTTTGCGGTAACGGGCGATAAAAGGCACCGTGGAGCCTTCATCAAGTAGAGCCACGGCCGCCTCGACCTGTTGCGGGCGGACGCCGAGTTCTTCGGCGATGCGGCTGTTGATGCTGTCCATAAAACCACCTGACAAATTGTGAATGCTTGGGCCGCGGGGGCCGGCGCCAGAGGCGTCGGGGCAAGGCGGCGCTCGGTGAAAAGCGGCGCATTATACCCAGCGCACAAGGCTTGCGGTGATAGCGGCTGGCCAGCCTGACGGACCATTCCACTGGCACACGAGGAAAAATCTGCTAACAATGAGCTCGGCACCCGCAAATGGCGGCTAAGCCATAATGCGCGCCGAGATTAAAGGAGCTACCCATGAGCAGCACTGCACAAACCGCCGACGGCGAAAAAATCCTCATCGTCGACGACGACCCGGGCCTGAGCAGCCTTCTCGAGCGTTTCTTCACCAGCAAAGGCTACCGCGCACGGGCAGTACCCAACGTGGAACAGATGGACCGCCTGCTGTCTCGCGAAGTCTTCAACCTGGTCGTCCTCGACCTGATGCTGCCGGGCGAGGACGGTCTTTCCGCCTGCCGCCGCCTGCGCGCGTCGAACAACCAGATCCCGATCATCATGCTCACCGCCAAGGGCGACGAGCTGAGCCGGATCAAGGGCCTGGAGCTGGGCGCCGACGATTACCTGGCCAAGCCGTTCAACCCGGACGAACTGGTCGCACGGGTCAAGGCCGTACTGCGTCGCCAGGCACCACCGGTACCGGGCGCACCGGGCAGCGAGGACGAAACCGTCACCTTCGGCGACTACGAGCTGTCCCTGGCCACCCGCGAGCTCAAGCGTGGTGACGAAGTGCACATGCTCACCACCGGCGAGTTCGCCGTGCTCAAGGCGCTGGTCATGCATGCCCGCGAGCCGCTGACCCGCGACAAGCTGATGAACCTGGCCCGTGGCCGCGAGTGGGATGCACTGGAGCGCTCCATCGACGTGCAGATTTCCCGCCTGCGCCGGATGATCGAGCCCGACCCGTCGAAACCGCGCTATATCCAGACTGTCTGGGGCGTGGGCTACGTGTTCGTGCCGGATGGCAATGCCGGCAAGTGATCCAGTTGTTTCGCAATGAGTCATCACCAGCAGGGCCGCCGCAGGGTTGCCCTGCTTTTGCTTGCAACAACACCCGCCACGCCCGCGAGCCGCGCTCGTACCTGCCTAGTGTGTAGCCGTCGTCCATGAAAACGCCGCTGTGGTTCCCGCAAAGCTTCTTCGCCCGCACCTTGTGGCTGGTGCTGATCGTCGTCCTGTTTTCCAAGGCGCTGACCCTGGTCTACCTGCTGATGAACGAGGACGTGCTGGTCGATCGCCAGTACAGCCACGGCGTGGCCCTGACCCTGCGGGCCTACTGGGCCACGGACGAGGAGAACCGCGACAAGGTGGCCGAGGCTGCCGGGCTGATCCGCGTCACCGGCAACGGCGTGCCCGAGGGCGAGCAGCACTGGCCCTACAGCGAGATCTACCAGCGGCAGATGCAAGCGGAGCTGGGCGAGGACACCGAGGTCCGCCTGCGCGTGCATTCGCCGCCGGCGCTCTGGGTCCGGGCACCGAGCCTGGGCGATGACTGGATGAAGGTCCCGCTCTACCCTCACCCGCTGCGCGGCCAGAAGATCTGGAACGTGCTCGGCTGGTTCCTCGCCATCGGCCTGCTATCCACCGCGTCCGCCTGGATCTTCGTGCGCCAGCTCAGCCAGCCGCTCAAACGCCTGGTGTTCGCCGCCCGGCAACTGGGCCAGGGCCGCAGCGTGCGCCTGCCGATCAGCGATACCCCGAGCGAGATGACCGAGGTCTACCGCGCCTTCAACCAGATGGCCGAGGACGTCGAACAAGCCGGGCGCGAGCGCGAGCTGATGCTGGCCGGGGTCTCCCATGACTTGCGCACGCCGCTGACGCGCTTGCGCCTGTCCTTGTCGATGCTGCCCAGCGAGAGCGACCTGACCGACGACATGGTCCGCGATATCGAGGACATGGACGCGATCCTCGACCAGTTCCTCGCCTTTATCCGCGACGGCCGCGACGAGCCGGTCGAGGAAGTCGACCTGAGCGACCTGGTGCGCGAGGTGGTCGCGCCGTTCAACCAGCCGAAGGAACAGGTGCGCCTGTGCCTGGAGCCGATCCCGCCCTTCCCGCTGCGGCGTGTTTCGATCAAGCGCCTGCTCAACAACCTGATCGGCAATGCCCTGAACCACGCCGGCAAGGGTGTGGAAGTGGCGGCCTACGTGTCGGGTGACGCAAATGCGCCGTACGTGGTGCTGAGCGTGCTGGACCGTGGCGCGGGCATCGACCCGGCCGAGCTGGAGGCGATCTTCAACCCGTTCATTCGCGGCGACAAGGCCAGGGGCGGCAAGGGCACCGGCCTGGGCCTGGCGATCGTGCGGCGGATCGCGGCCCAGCATGGCGGCAACGTGGAGTTGCGCAACCGTTCCGGTGGCGGTATCGAAGCGCGGGTGCGGCTGCCACTGGGGCTGCTGCTCCCGCGCGACGCGGTTTAACCCTTCCCTTTTGTGCGGGTCTGATTGGGCCCGCCGTTTTTTTCCAGATGCTCGATGATCATCCCGGCCACGTCCTTGCCGGTGGTGACCTCGATGCCTTCCAGACCCGGTGACGAGTTCACCTCCATCACCAGCGGGCCGTGGTTGGAGCGCAGGATATCCACGCCCGCGACGCTCAGCCCCATGACCTTGGCCGCGCGGATCGCGGTCATGCGTTCTTCCGGGGTGACCTTGATCAGGCTGGCGGTGCCGCCCCGGTGCAGGTTGGAACGGAACTCCCCCGGCTTGGCCTGGCGCTTCATCGAGGCGATGACCTTGTCGCCGACCACGAAGCAGCGGATATCGGCGCCGCCGGCTTCCTTGATGTACTCCTGGACCATGATGTTCTGCTTCAGGCCCATGAACGCCTCGATCACCGATTCGGCGGCCTTGGTCGTTTCGCACAGCACCACGCCGATGCCCTGGGTGCCTTCCAGCACCTTGATCACCAGCGGGGCGCCGTTGACCATCTGGATCAGGTCGGGAATGTCGTCCGGCGAGTGGGCGAAGCCGGTCACCGGCAGGCCGATGCCACGGCGCGACAGCAGTTGCAGCGAGCGCAGCTTGTCCCGCGAACGGGCGATGGCCACGGACTCGTTGAGCGGATACACGCCCATCATCTCGAACTGGCGCAGCACGGCGCAGCCATAGAACGTCACCGAGGCGCCGATGCGTGGAATCACCGCATCGAAGCCTTCCAGCGGCTTGCCGCGGTAGTGGATCTGCGGCTTGTGGCTGGCGATGTTCATGTAGGCACGCAAGGTATCGATCACAACCACTTCATGGCCCCGTTGCGTACCGGCTTCGACCAGACGACGGGTGGAATACAGACGCGGGTTACGCGACAGCACAGCGATCTTCATGCAGCACCTGTGGAGGGGGTAATGGTCGCCGGGAACACCGGCTTGTCCTGTACATATTTCAGCCCCGGGTTGACCACCAGCTGGCCATGCACCAGGGCTTTGGAACCTAAAAGGAGTCGGTAGCGCATGGCCTTGCGACAGGCCAGGGTGAACTCTACTTCCCAGACCCTGTCGCCCAGCGCAAGTGCCGTTCGGATGACGTAACGCACCTGGGCGTGGCCGTTGGAGCTCTTGATGGTCTTCATCGCCACCAGCGGCGCTTCGCAGCGACGATGGCGCAACTGCACCACCGAGCCCAGGTGAGCGTTGAAACGCACCCAGCGCTCGCCGTCGCGCATGAACGGCTCGACCTCGGTGGCGTGCAGGCTGGAGGTGCTGGCACCGGTGTCGATCTTGGCGCGCAGGCCGGCCAGGCCGAGGTCGGGCAAGGCCACCCACTCGCGCAAACCGATAACGCTCAGATGATCAAATGTCTTCACGATGGGCAACCCGGGAAAATTCGGTGAACTGTAAGCAGGCAGCGGACTTTTTGCATCCGTCAGTTACGGTAGTACAGTTCCATGACCGCTAATGATCGGAGCTGTGTCATGGCTTATCAGGAAGACGACGACAAGGTTCGTCTGGACAAATGGCTCTGGGCCGCGCGTTTCTACAAGACCCGCGCCCTGGCCAAAGCCGCCATCGAGAGCGGCAAGGTGCATTGCCGTGGCGAACGTTGCAAGCCCGGCAAGGAACCGCGCATCGGCGACGAGTTCGTCCTGCGTACCGGTTTCGACGAGAAGACCGTGGTGGTCAAGGCGCTGTCCATCGTGCGCAAGGGCGCGCCGGAGGCACAGACGCTGTATGAGGAAACCGAAGAGAGTATCCGCCGCCGTGAACAGGCGGCGGAGTTGCGCAAGGCGGGCGCCCTGGGCGTGACTACCGATGGTCGGCCGACCAAGAAGCAGCGTCGGCAGATCCATCAGTTCCAGGGCAGTTACGACTGAGGGCTGACCACGCTCAACTGGCGGATCAGCGGCAGGCGGGCCGCCAGGGAGAACAGCGGCGCCGTCCAGCGCAGCAGCGCGGCGCTGGCCCTGGCGGCCAGCGGCGTGTAGCAGCTCCAACCCAGGGCCAGCACGGCCATCAGCAGGCCGCCGATATAGTCGTCCTGACCCCAGTGCGCCCCCGCCACCAGGCGCGGCAGCATGAACAGCACGGCCAGGCCCCAGACCACCAGGTTCTGCCACAGGCCGCGGGTGAACAGGGTCATGAACAGCGCCCAGACCAGCAGCACCGAGGCGTGGTCGCCGGGGAAACTCTTGCTTGAACGGTCCTTCAGTTCCCAGCTCTTCTCCAGGTGCGGGTAGATATCGCTGAGGCGAATGGCATCGCTGAACACCATGGACGGGCTGTGATGTTGCCAGCCGGCAGCGTCCACCCACTTGGAAAACAGCGCGCGAACCACCACTAAGAGGAGCAGGGTGACGAAAAAGCCGAAGAAGGCTTCGCGCACCTGGTGCGCCTTGAACACCCAATTGCCACGGATCAGCAAGGCCAGCAGGATCAGACCGACCACGATATCGAAGGGACGCAGGCTGCCGAGGGTCCAGATATAGCGCCAGGCGGTGCTATCGGCCAGCGGTGCGTTGAGGCTGTGGAACAGCCACTCGTCGAAAGTCAGGCAGAGGATCTGGCCAAAAGGCCATAACCAGAAACACAGTAGAGCGATGGGTAGCATCGTGCAGGCTGCCAATGGGCCCCATGACCACCTCGCTTGGAACAGTGGTCGATTGTCCATAAGATACCTCTCCAGATCACAACGCGAGCGCCTTCAGGGCGCTCTGCCACAGGGTTCGAAACCCCTGTAATCATTTTGTCACAATTTCAAACAGCAGATTTCCCATGAGCGACTTGCCAGACACCGACTTCACCCAACGTTTCATCTTCGACGAGCGCGACGTGCGCGGTGAACTCGTCAGCCTTGAAAGCAGCTATGCCCGCGTGCTTGAAAAGCACCCCTACCCGCAGCCGGTCGCGCAACTGCTGGGCGAGCTGATGGCCGCCGCCGCGCTGCTGGTCGGCACCCTCAAGTTCGATGGCCTGCTGATTCTCCAGGCGCGTTCCGAGGGCCCGGTGCCGCTGCTGATGGTCGAGTGCTCCAGCGAGCGCGAGATCCGCGGCATCGCCCGCTATGACGGCGAAGCGATCAGCGCCGATGCCGGCCTGCGCGAACTGATGCCCAACGGCATGCTGGCGCTGACCATCGACCCGCGTAAGGGCCAGCGCTACCAGGGCATCGTCGAACTGGACGGTGCCGACCTGGCCGAGTCCTTCACCAACTACTTCGTGATGTCCGAACAGCTGGGCACGCGCTTCTGGTTCAGCGCCGACGGCGCCCGCGCCCGCGGCATGCTCCTGCAGCAACTGCCGGTGGACCGCCAGCCGGATGCCGACGAGCGCGCCGACAGCTGGGGCCATGTGCAGGCCATCGCCAACACCCTGACCCGCGACGAACAGCTCGAACTGGACAGCGAAACCCTGCTGCACCGCCTCTACCACGAAGACGCCGTGCGCCTGTTCGACATCCAGCCGCTGCAGTTCCGTTGCAGCTGCTCGCGCGAGCGTTCCGGCAACGCCCTGGTCAGCCTCGGCCTGGACGACGCACGCCAACTGGTGACCGAACACGGCGGCCAGGTGGAGATCGATTGCCAGTTCTGCAACGAGCGCTATCGCTTCGATGCGACCGATGTGGAGCAACTGTTCGCTGGTGGTGGCGTGGACGCGCCGTCAGATACTCGTCACTGAAACGTTTCTGCTCAGGAGATTCTCCTGTCGAATGCGCTTAAGACGCAGTTCTGACAGGAGGGCCCTACTTTTTTTGGGCGTTTCTGGCATAATCCGGCCACTTTTTTCGCTGTAGTTGTTCGTAGAGATCTACTACAAAACGTTTGGAGCACTCGGCCACCGGGCCGGATGGGGAATCTCATGTCGCAAGCCAACAACACCGTGTACACCGATCTGAGCGTCGACGAGCTGGTTAAAGAAGCACTGTCCCGCGGTGAAGGCGAGCTGGCCGACACTGGCGCGCTGGTCGTGAAAACCGGTCACCGTACCGGTCGTTCGCCAGTTGACCGTTTCATCGTCGAAGAGCCGAGCACCCAGGACGCCATCGCCTGGGGCCCGATCAACCGCAAATTCCCCGCCGACAAGTTCGACGCCCTGTGGGCCCGTGTCGAGGCGTTCAACAACGCCCAGGAACACTTCGTTTCCCACGTCCACGTAGGTGCTGCCGAAGACCACTACCTGGCCGTCAAGATGACCACCCAGACTGCCTGGCAGAACCTGTTCGGCCGTTGCCTGTTCATCAACCCGGCCCAGTACAACCCGGCTGGTCGTGAAGAATGGCAAGTGCTGAACGTTGCCAACTTCGAGTGCGTGCCTGAGCGTGACGGCACCAACTCCGACGGTTGCGTGATCCTCAACTTCGCCCAGAAGAAGGTCCTGATCGCGGGCATGCGCTATGCCGGCGAAATGAAGAAAGCCATGTTCTCGGTGCAGAACTTCCTGCTGCCGGCTGCCGACGTGCTGCCGATGCACTGCGCTGCCAACATCGGCGAAGAAGGCGACGTGACCCTGTTCTTCGGTCTGTCGGGCACCGGCAAGACCACCCTGTCGGCTGATGAAAGCCGTTACCTGATCGGTGACGACGAGCACGGCTGGGGCGAAGGCGTTGTCTTCAACATCGAAGGCGGCTGCTACGCCAAGTGCATCGACCTGTCGGAGAAGAACGAGCCGGTCATCTGGAAAGCCATCAAGCACGGCGCAGTGCTGGAAAACGTTGTCCTGGACGACGCCAAGCACGCCGACTACGCCGATGGCAGCCTGACCCAGAACAGCCGCGCCGCGTACCCGCTGGAGCACGTCGAGAAGCGTTCCGAGAAGAACCTGGGCGGCGAGCCTAACGCGGTCATCTTCCTGACCTGCGACCTGACCGGCGTACTGCCACCTGTGTCGATCCTGAACAACGAGCAGGCGGCCTACCACTTCCTGTCCGGCTACACCGCGCTGGTCGGTTCCACCGAAATGGGTTCGGGCGGCGGCATCAAGTCGACCTTCTCCACCTGCTTCGGCGCACCGTTCTTCCCGCGTCCGGCTGGCGAATACGCTGAACTGCTGATCAAGCGCATCAAGGGCTTCGGCTCCAAGGTCTACCTGGTCAACACTGGCTGGACCGGTGGTGGCTACGGCGTCGGCAAGCGCTTCAGCATCCCGACCACCCGTGCGGTGATCGCAGCGATCCAGAGCGGCGCGCTGATCGGTGCCGAGACCGAGCACCTGGGCATCATCAACCTGGACGTGCCGAAGGCCGTTCCGGGCGTCGATACCGAACTGCTGAACCCGCGCACCACCTGGGCTGACCAGGCTGCCTACGACGAAGCAGCGAAAGGCCTGGCCTCGCTGTTCATCGAAAACTTCAAGAAGTTCGAAGTTTCCGACGCGATCAAGGCTGCCGGCCCTCAGCTGTAAGCTGACAGGCGCTGTGCAAAAAGCCCCGGTTCGGAAGAGCCGGGGCTTTTTTGTGGCTACGGGAATGCAAAGATCCTGTGGGAGCGAGCTTGCTCGCGAACGACGGCGAAGCCGTCGCGAAACCTGAGTCCGCTGTCTTCCTGGCACACTGAGGTGGATGGTCTTGGGACCGCTACGCGGTCCTTCGCGAGCAAGCTCGCTCCCACAGGGTCGGCGTCGCGCTGGCGATCCATCACGAAATCCTTCAGCATCCGACCCTCCCCCTCCGGAAAACGCCCATGTCCGAAGACCTGCAGATCACCCACTTCCCCCACGCCGGCTTTATCTCCACCCGCTGGCAGGACGCCGATCTCAACGGCCAGATCACCAGCGCGGCGGTCTATGGCTTTTTCGATACGGTGATCCAGGCCTGGCTCGCCAGCCATGGCCAGATCGATCCGCAGGAAGGCGAGGTGGTGGCGTTCGTGGTGAGTTCGTCCTGCGATTTCTACGCCTCGGCAGCCTTCACCGATATGCTGCAGGTGGGCCTGCGGGTCGAGCGCTTCGCCGGGAGTACCGTGGAGTACGAGGTGGCGCTGTTCGATATGAGCGGCCAGCAACTGCATGCGCTGGGCCGGGTGGTGCAGGTGTTCATCGAACGCAGTACCGGCCAGCCGGCGACCTTCCCGCATCACCTCGAAGCGGCGCTGTCTGCACTGAGCTGACAGCGCTCAGTCGTTGAGCCGGATGATCCCTTCACGCACCGCGAACAGCACCGTGAAGGCGGCGATTGCCTGGCTGTCGCTGAAGAGCAGGACCGTACTCATCATCCCGCCAAAGTCCGAGCCTTTTGCACAAGGTCGCCATTTGCAAACGGCTTGATCAGGTAATCCCGGCAACCCAGCGCAAGAAAGCGTACGACCTGACTGGACTCTGATTCGGTCACGATCACCAGGAAAGGCGTTGCGGAAAAATCAGGCAGTGCCCGGGCCTGCTGCAACAGGTCCAGGCTGCTGATACCGGGGATATAGCCATCGAGAATGACCAGATCGAACTTGCCTGCCTTCAGCTCCGCCAAGCCCTCGTCGCCATTTGTAGCCAGGACGGTGGCCCAGCCCGCGGACTGCATTTCCCGCTCCAGAATCAGGCGCATGGCACGCGAGTCATCGATGATCAGGGCCGTTTTGCTCATGATTTGCTCCTTTCGAACAGGGTCGACATCCTCCTGCTCAATTGAAAGCCTGCGTCCGCCAATGAACAACTGGCATTTTTATCAGGTGCCGACCAGTGGAAGTGGGCTCATCGGGCCGCCGAACCGCCTCGATTACGTCGGTGAATCCACTACCGCTATCGCTGGCAAGCCAGCTCCCACAGGTCCTGCGTCGCTCGCAGAATCCCGGCTCGGCTCGGTCAACTGTGGGAGCTGGCTTGCCAGCGATTACGATGTTGGATTCACTACCGCTATCGCGGGTAAACCCGCTCCCACAGGGTAGGTGTCGGACTCGCGATCCATGACGAAGTCCTTCAGCATCCCGCCTTCCCTCTCCGGAAAACGCCCACGTCCGAAGACCTGCAGATCACCAACATAACGGCGCTGTCTGCACTGAGCTGACAGCGCTCAGTCGTTGAGCCGGATGATCCCTTCACGCACCGCGAACAGCACCAGCCCCGGCACATCATGAATCTGCAGGCGGTGCATGATCTGCGAGCGATGGGCCTCGACCGTCTTCACACTCAGCCCCAGGCCATCGGCGATCGAGCGGGTCGATTCGCCACGGGCGATCAGGCGCAGGATCTCCATCTGCCGCGCCGTCAGTTGCACCGCAGCACTGGCCTGCGGCTTGCGCCGGTTCTGCTTGACCGCCTGGCCGATCACCAACGGCAGCACCGCCGACGACAGGTACTGCCCGCCCCCGCGCAACGACTGCAAGGCCAGCTCCAGCTCCTGCACCGTCGCACTTTTCAGCAGGAAACCATGGGCCCCCTGCTGCAGGCAGTGCATGACGAACTCCAGCTCCGAGCGCGACGACAGCATCAGCACCGTGCAGGCCGGCACCCGCAGGTACAGCTCGCGCAGCAGCTCTTCACCGGCCATGGTGCCGAGGGCGATGTCGAGCACGATGATGTCGGGTTTGAGGGTTTCGGCCAGCTCCACGGTGGTCACCGTGTCGCCCGCCTCGCCTACGACGGCATAGTCTTGTTTTTGTTCGAGCAACGCTCGCAGACCTGCGCGGAACAGGGGCGAGTCGTCGGCTATCAGTAAACGGCAAAGCATAGGTTCGAGCCTGTGTCGCGCGCAGGGCGGCAATGGAGGGTGATACGGGAATGCTTAGCCATTGCGCGCACTGATACCGAACTGGTTGATCAGCACCGGCATGCGCGCAAGCGGCTCGATGGTCTGGGCCGCGCCGAGGCGAATGGCTTCCTTGGGCATGCCGAACACCACGCAACTGGCCTCGTCCTGGGCTACGGTGCTGGCACCCTGTTCGCGCATGGCCAGCAGGCCACGGGCTCCGTCGTCGCCCATGCCGGTCATGATGATGCCCAGGGCATTACTGCCGGCATGGCGGGCGGCGGAACGAAACAGGACATCGACCGAGGGCTTGTGCCGGTTGACGGCGGGGCCGTCGAGCACTTCGACCAGGTAGTGCGCACCGCTGCGCTTGAGCTGCATGTGATAGCCACCGGGCGCCAGCAAGGCGAGCCCGGTGTGCACGCGATCCAGGTGCCTGGCCTCGCGCACTTCGATCTGGCACAGGCCGTTGAGACGGCGTGCGAAGTCGGCGGTGAACTTCTCCGGCATGTGTTGAACGATCACCAGGCCGGGACAATCCCGCGGCAATTGCCGCAGGACGAACTCCAGTGCCTGGGTACCGCCGGTCGAGCAGCCAAGTGTAACGATTCGATCGGTGGTTTTGCGCAGCGCCGGGGCGGCCGCGAGGTCTTTTTTTTCCGTCGCGGGCAAGGCGTGGCGGGCCACTGGCCGGGTTTTCGCCGCTTCCTCGATGCAGCGCACCAGGTTGCCGGCGATATTCTCCAGGCTCTGCTTGAGACCCAGCTTGGCCTTGGTGAAAACACCGACTGCGCCAGCGGCCAGGGCCTCGACATTGAGGTCGTTGCCGGCCTCGGTCAGGGTCGAGCAGATGATGGTCGGCGTGGGTCGCTCGGCCATGATCTGGCGCAGGAAGGTCAGGCCGTCCATGCGCGGCATTTCCACGTCGAGCACCAGCACGTCGGGCCAGTCGCGGCGCATCTTGTCGATGGCGTAGAGCGGGTCGGCGGCCATGCCGACCACCTGGATGCCGGGGTGATTGCCGAGGTACTGCCCGAGCACCTGGCGCACCAGGGCCGAGTCGTCGACGATGAATACACGGATGGGCGTGGAACGCTCGATCATAAGCGCTCGAACACCGAAGGCCGCACCGGACGCAGCGGCAGGTTGAAGCCGTGGATGCTTTCGGCATGGCCGATGAACAGCAGGCCGCCAGGGCGCAGGCGCTCGACCAGATTGCGCACGATGCGCTGCTTCTGCTCGGTGTCGAAGTAGATCAGCAGGTTGCGCAGGAAGATCACGTCGAACTGGCCGAGGCTCTCCGGCATCGGCTGGATCACGTTGATCTCGCGCAGTTGCACCTTGTTGCGCAACCAGGCCTGCACGCGCATGCGCCCCTGCATGTCCTCGATCCCGCACAGGCAATGGCGATGCAGCCAGCCCTCGGGGAAATAGCGCGCCTGGGCCATGTCGTAGATGCCCTGCTCGGCGATCTCCAGCATGCTTTGGCTAAGGTCGCTGGCGAGGATCGACCACTCGTTGCCGCGCGCATGCTCGGCCGCGGTCATCGCCAGGCTGTAGGGCTCTTCTCCGGACGAACAGGCCGCGCTCCACAGGCGCAGCGGCCCGCCGCGCTTGCTCAGCCACTGGCCGAGGTACTCGAAGTGGGCGTATTCGCGGAAGAAGTAGGTTTCGTTGGTGGTCAGCAGGTCCACCACCAGGCGCCGCTCGCGGGCGTACTGGGGGTAGGCCAGGCACGCCAGGTATTCGTCGTAGTTGTCGATCTGCAGGTGGCGCAGGCGCTTGAGCAAGCGCCCGGCCACCAGCGAGCGCTTGTTGTTCGACAAATGGATGCCGGAGGCATTGCGCATCATCTGCTGCAACTGGCGAAAGTTCTGTTCACCGAGCACCGGCAACTTGGGCATCGCGGACATTTCAGTGGGCCTTTGCCGCCTGGCTGAGGTGACGGATATCGTCCAGCGACAGCACTTGCAGCATGTTGAGAATGATCAGGAACTCCTGGGCCTGCTGGGCCATGCCAGCGATGAAGTCCGAGCGGATCGCGGTGCCGAAGGCCGGCGCCGGCATGACCTGGCGCGGCTCGATCTCCAGCACTTCGTCGACCTCGTCGACCACCAGGCCAATGCGCTGCAGGCCATCGGCCAGGGCCAGCTCGATGATCACGATGCAGGTGCGCTTGCCCGGCTCGGTCAGGCTCATGCCGAAGCGCGCGGCCAGGTCGAGGACCGGCACCACGTTGCCGCGCAGGTTGATTACGCCGTGGATATAGGCCGGCATCATCGGTACCCGGGTGAGCTCGGTGTACTCGATGATCTCGCGTACCAGGGCGATGGGCAGCGCATACCCGGCCTCGCGCACGCGAAAGCTCAGGTGCTGGATGGCGTCGACTTGCGCCTCGATTCGTTGCGGCTGGCTCATGGGCACCTCGCTCAAGTGAAGCTGACGAACTGGCCTTCATCGATCAGCGCCTTGGGCCCCGGACGGACCGGCGCCGGCAGGCTGTCGCCACGCGGGCTGCGCACGGCGGTGCTGCCCTGTTCGAATCGGAAATAGCCGATCAGTTCCTGAAGCTGGCTGGCCTGGGCGTTCATTTCCTCGGCGGTGGCCGCCAGTTCCTCGGAGGCGGAGGCGTTCTGCTGGGTGATCTGGTTCATCTGGCCCATGGCGATATTGATCTGCCCGGCAGCGCTGCTTTGCTCCTGCGAAGCCGCGGTGATTTCCTGGACCAGGTCGGAGGTGCGCTGGATATTCGGGACGATTTCACCGAGCAACTGCCCGGCCTGCTCGGCCAGGCGCACGCTGCTCGACGCCACCTGGCCGATCTCCTGGGCCGCCACCTGGCTGCGTTCGGCAAGCTTGCGCACTTCCGCCGCAACCACCGCGAAGCCCTTGCCGTGATCGCCGGCACGGGCCGCTTCGATCGCCGCGTTGAGGGCCAGCAGGTTGGTCTGGTAGGCGATGTCGTCGATGATGCCGATCTTGTCGGCGATCTGTTTCATCGCCAGCACCGTGTCGCCCACTGCGCCACCACCCTGCACCGCGTCGTTGGCGGCCTTGCCGGCGATGCCGTCGGTGATCTTGGCGCTTTCGGTGTTCTGCGCGATGGAGGCGGACATTTCTTCCACCGAGGCACTGGTCTGCTCGACGCTGGCGGCCTGTTCGTTGGCCGCCTGGCTCAGCGATTGTGAAGTCGAGCTGACCTGTTCGGAGGCCGAGGACAGCGCATCGGCCGAGCTGCGCACGTCACCGAGGATGCTGCGCAGGCGTTCGGTCATGTTCTGCATGGCGCCGAGCAGGCGACCGGTTTCGTCCTTGCGATCGACGACCAGGTCCTGGCTCAGGTCGCCGGAAGCCATGCGGTCCGCCGCCTGCACTGCGCCGGCCAGCGGACGGGTGATGCTGCGGGTGACCAGCACGCCGACCAGCATGCCCATCAGCGTTGCGACCACCACCAGGACGATCATCTGCAAGCGCGAGCTTTCCGCGATCGCGGTGATGTCGGCATTGGCCTCGCTGGCGCGGGCCTGCTTGCCGTCCGTGGCGATACCCAGCAGGCGGTCCACTTCGTTGGCGGCGGCGGTGTTGCGCGGCATCAGCTCCATGGCGGCAGTCATGCTCTGCAGGTCGCCGGACTGGCGGTGGGTGTCGAGCATCAGGTTGGCGGCTGCGATGTACTCCTTCAGCGGGCCCTCGATGGCGTCGATCTGGGCCTTGCCATCCGCCGTCAGGAAGAACTGGCGGGCGTTGCCGACCAGCTCACGGGTCTTGTCCATGGCGGTGCGGGCAACGGCGGCCGATTCATCACGGTCGAGGACGGTGCTGGCCATCAGGCTGCGACGTACCGCGCGGTTGGCCAGCAGCAGCTGGATATTGGCTTCCTGCAAGGTGGACAGGCCCACCACGTCCATGTCGTACATGCGGTCGGAGAGATCGTTGACCTGGCTGAGGTTGCGGATACCGATGAAGCCGATGATCGCGGTCAGCGCCACCACCAGCAGAAAGCCCAGGGTCAGGCGCACGCCTATCTTCATGTTGCTGATCATTTGCATGGTGACTCTCCGAGCGGGCTAGGCAGATTCAAGGGGGTGGCCAAACGGGGTTCGCTTTCCGCACGTTGCTGCAACTGGCGGAACAGGCTGGGAATATCGAGGATCAGGGCGACCTGGCCGGAGCCGAGGATGGTCGAGCCGCTGATGCCGGACAGGTGCTGGAACATCTGCCCGAGGGGTTTGATCACGGTCTGCAGTTCGCCCAGCAGGTGCTCGACGATCAGCCCGGCCTGCTGCCGGCCCTGGCTGACGACGACTATGTTGCGCCGGGCCTTGGGATCGCCGCGCAGGCCGAAATGCCGACCCAGGTCGACGCTGGGCAGCGGCTTGCCGCGCAGGCTGAGGTGGCCGCTGGCATCGAGGGCGTCGGCGCGCTCTTCCATGCACTCGGTGACCATGTCCAGCGGGATCACGAAGTGATCGCCGCCGACGCTGACCAGGAAGCCGTCGATGATTGCCAGGGTCAGCGGCAGGCGGATGCGGAACGTGCAGCCCTGACCCGGCACGGACTCGATCTCGATGATCCCGCGCAGTTCGTCGATGGCGCTGCGCACCACGTCCATGCCAACACCGCGGCCGGACAGATTGGAGACCGCCTCGGCGGTGGAAAAGCCCGGTTCGAAGATCAGCAGGTGGATATCCTGCTCGCTGATCTGCGCATCGGGGTCGAGCATGCCACGGGCGATGGCTTTTTCGCGGATGCGCTCGGTATTGAGGCCACGACCGTCGTCGCTCACTTCAAGAACTATCATCCCCGAGTCGTGGCAGGCGTTCAGGCGCAGGTTGCCCTGCTCCGGCTTGCCGGCGGCGCGGCGTTCTTCCGGCGGTTCGATACCGTGGTCGATGGCGTTGCGCACCAGGTGCACTAGCGGGTCGGCGATGCGATCGGTGAGGGTCTTGTCCAGTTCGGTCTCGCTGCCGGACAGGCTCAGCTGGATCTGCTTGTTCAACCCCTGGCTGACATCACGGACCACGCGGTGGAAGCGGTTGAAGGTCTCGCCGATCTCCACCATGCGCAGCTTGAGGGCGCGTTCGCGGATCTGCTCGACGTGCTGCTGCACCGCCTGGACGCTCTCGATACAGGCCGTGGAGCCGCTGCGCAGCGATTGCATATGGGCACCGGCGGTGCTGATCACCAGCTCGCCGACCAGGTTGATCAGCTCGTCGAGCTTGTGTGCGGCGACCTTGACCATGGCGCTGCCGTTGCTGCCGTTGCGCGGCTCGTTAGCGGCGCTTGGAGCGCTGACCGCAGGCGCTGGCGCCAACGTTTGCGTTTCGACGCTGGCGATCGCTGGCTCGGCTTCAGCGGCCTCCTCCTGCATCTGCAGACGCAGGGTGCAGAAGCCTTCGGCCAGGGCGAACACATCCAGTAGTTCCTCACGGCTGGCGGCGCTGCGCAGGGTCAGTTCGTAACCCAGGTAGCAGGCTTCGGCGTCCAGACCGTGCAGGTCCGGCACCGCCCAGGCGAGGGTCTGCAAGGACTCGATACGGCCCAGCCGGTCCAGATAGCGCAGGAAGCTGCTGGGCTCGAAGCCGTTGCGCAGCAGTTCGTTGTCGAAGCGGATCGACAGGAACCATTCGTTGATCTCGCCAGCGTCGTCGGTACGTTCCGTGACCACTTCGCCGCTCTCGGCCACCGCACCGCCAAGGGCCAGCAGCAGCTCGCTCTGGCGCGGCGTATGGGGTGCCAGGGTGCCGTGTTGCGGGTCGATGCTCTCGACCATGCCGTTGAGCTCGTCCATGCACTGCAACATCAGCGACACCAGCGGCGGGGTCAGCTGGCGCTGGCCGTCGCGCACGCCCATCAGCTGGTTTTCCAACTGGTGGGCCAGGGACACCAGCGGCTCCAGGGAGAAGATCCCCGCCGAGCCCTTGAGCGTGTGTACCGCGCGGAACAGCGCGTTGATCACCTCGGCATCGTCGCTGCCCTGTTCCAGGCGCAGCAGGTTGTCCTCGGCTTCCTTGAGCAGGTCGCGGGCTTCCTCGAGGAAGCCTTCCAGCAGTTGCATCCACTGATCGCTATCGAACATGGCTCATTCCTCGCCGAGCGGATACAGGGATTCGAGGCGCAGCAACTCGACCAGGGCGCGGGCCTGCGGCGACAGGTCGAGCACCTGCGCGCCCTGCGCCAGGGTCTTTTGCAACGACAGCAGCAGTTGCAGGCCGGCGCTGTCGATTTCCTCCAGGCCGCCGAGGTCCAGGGCCCATGGGCCCGGGTCCTCGGCCAGCAAGGCCAGCAGGGTCTGCCGGGTGTCGCTCGCTTCGTAGATGGTCAGGTCGCCGTGCACGCTCAGCCGTGCAGGCGCCAGGTCGCTGGCCGGATGCAGCGTGACGGTGGCCATCAGCCGATCAGCTTTTCGACCGCCGCCAGCAGCTGCTGCGGCTGGAACGGCTTGACGATCCAGGCCTTGGCCCCGGCGGCCTGGCCTTCGGCTTTCTTCGATTGTTCGCTTTCGGTGGTGAGCATCATGATCGGGGTGAAGCGGTACGCGGACAGTTGCTTGACCTGCTTGACCAACCCGATGCCATCGAGGTTGGGCATGTTCACGTCGCTGATGATCAGGTTGATCTTCTGTCCAGTGAGCTTGGTCAGGGCGTCCTTGCCGTCACAGGCCTCGATGACCTGGTGACCGGCACCGGTGAGACTGAGTTTGACCAGTTGGCGCATGGAAGCGGAGTCGTCGACGATCAGGATGGTCTTGGCCATGGCAGGGCACTCGGGGAGTTAGAAAAAGGTGACGTCGCTGGCGCTGGCGGCCTGGCTGTGGCCGGCGCGCTCCTCGCTGGTGGTGAAGCGCTCGCGCAGGCGTGCAAGCCAGGCCTGGGCATCGTGCAGGCGCTGGTCGCGGCGCTCGATGGCTTCGAGCAGTTGCTGCAGGTCGGTCTGAAGGTGGTCGAGCATCTGGTCGGCGCGGTCCTGGAACTGCAGGGCGACCATGACGGCATGGATATCGCCCTGGGTCGAGCGGGCGTTGTCCTGAAGGTTGCGCGAGGCGGCGTCGAGTGCGTCGAGGTTGCTGCCCAGGCCATTGATCACCTCGCCCAGCACCTGTTCCAGGCGGGCGAGGTTCTGCTGTTCTTCGGCGTTCAGTTCGTTGGCGGATTCGATGCTGGACTGGATCGCCTGGTTGATCTCGCCAACCTTGCTGTCCATCGACTGGCCGGTCTCGGCGGAGAGCCGGGATAGCTTGCGTACCTCATCGGCGACCACGGCGAAGCCGCGGCCGAAATCACCGGCACGGGCGGCCTCGATGGCGGCGTTGAGGGCCAGCAGGTTGGTCTGGCTGGCGATTTCCTGGACGTGGCGGGCCATCTGCTGCAACTCGCCGGTGTAGCCGCCGAGATGGCCGATGGTGGCGAGGAATTCCTGCTGACGGCGGCTGCCGGCGGCGAAGGCTTCGGTCACGCCCAGCAGGCGCTGGTTGGCCTGGCGCAGGTTCTCGCCGAGGCCACCGCTGGTGAGGACGTCTTCACTCTGGTCGAGGCTGGCCTGGAGGCGCTGGCTGATATCGCTGAAGCGCCCGAGCAGGCCACCGATATTGTCGGCGAGCAGGCGGCGGCTTTGTTGCAGGCTGTCGCTCCAGGACGGCACGACGGCGGGCAGGAGTTTTTCCAGGGCGTGGGTTTCAGGCTCGACCGGCAGGTTGTGCGCGGTTTCGTGCGGCGCGGGCTCGGCAGCCTTGCGCGGGGCCAGGAACAGCACCGCAGCGACGATCAGCAGCAACCCGCCGATGTTCAGCCACTGCAGTCCGGAAAGCATCCCTGCGACGCACAGAACGACCCCAATCCCTATTCCTATGTGCATTCGCATCCCTTACGCCCACCGTCCTTCTGTGAAGGCTTCGCATGGTAGCGATAGTGATTTGACGTCAAAATCGGGACGCCCCTTAAGCCGACCGGGCAGTCACAAAAGCGCCGCGTCAAATCAATACGGGAGTGCGCTGACCAGTCCGACAGGAATGTCGACTGAAACGCTTTAGGCGCCGTGCACCGGGGGATTCCGGGGTGGATTAGGAGGAGGCGGGAAGCGTAGGAGGATGGCTTAAGCCAAAGGTGTGATGGCGTTTAGCTTGATAAGCGATTGGTTACAGGGAGTGTGGGGGCTTTCCCGCATTCCGTCCTCCGGGAGAACGGAATGCGGGGCGACGGGTCAGTGGCGCCAGTGACGCTTGTGCTTGCGATGGCCGTAGTGATGGCCACGGTCGTGGACATAGCGGCGGTCGTAGCCACGGCCGCGATCGCGGTAGCGGCGATCGTCGTCGTCGGCCTTGTTGCCCATGTAGTTGCCCAGCGCGCCGCCGGCGCCACCACCGGCGGCGGCGCCGATCAGGCTGCCGGTGTTGCCGCCCATGCTGCGGCCCACCACGTTGCCGCCGGCTGCGCCCAGGGCGCCACCGATGGCGGCTTCGCCGCGGCTGCGTTTGTCGGCGCCGACGGCACTACCGGCCGCGCCGCCGAGACCGGCGCCGATCGCCGAGCCGGTGCTGCCACCGATCGACTGGCCGACCACCGAGCCCAATACCCCACCCAATGCGCCGCCAATACCGGCTTCGGTGGTGCCGCCTGCGCTGGCAACGCCACTGAGCAGGCTGAGGGACAACAGAAGAATCGAGGAGTACTTCATACGAAAGCCTCAAAGGGATGACGCCGCGATCCTGCGTTGCGCGCATGAGGCTGACAATGGAAATCCGACGAGTAGCACGACTGTCACACATATTTCTAAGTTGTTGATTTTGCTGTGAAACTTATCGTGTTTTTGATGGTCTTAAGTTACTTGCGGGATGAGGCTCTGACGGTTGTCAGGGCCTTTTTTGTGGGCCGGGGATTTGGGTTGTTGCTGAGGGCCTCATCGCTGGCAAGCCAGCTCCCACAGGTTCGGCGGTGCACGCGATCCCTGTGGGAGGTGGCTTGCCAGCGATGGCGTCCGAATAGACGACATCAGATCCGAATCAGGGCAACGCCTTCTTCACATCCAACCGCTTCGGCAACAGCCGGTTCTCATGGAACAGATCCGCCGTCGCCTGCTGCGCCGCGATCACCTCCTCAGTGATCGGCAACACCGGTGACGGCGGCCGGTTATCCACATAACTGGCGACCACCGCTTGCGGCAGCCCCATGGAGGCGCTGAGCACTTTCAGACTCTCCTCCCGGTCACTGCGAGTCAGGGCTTCCGCTGCCGTCAGCTCATCCAGCAGGTTGTGGATAAACTCACCATTCTCCGCTGCATAGGCCCGCCGCGCGGTGTAGATCGGCCCGGACAGCCCCAGCCCCTCCCCGTCCGCCAGCTTGCGGCTATGCCCTTCACTGAGGGCCAGCGAGACATAGGGATCCCACACCGCCCA
Source organism: Pseudomonas sp. P2S-1 (assembly GCF_057197725.1). Taxonomy (NCBI): domain Bacteria; kingdom Pseudomonadati; phylum Pseudomonadota; class Gammaproteobacteria; order Pseudomonadales; family Pseudomonadaceae; genus Pseudomonas; species Pseudomonas sp. P2S-1. The sequence continues at coordinate 4,760,066 of NZ_CM170068.1, read as the reverse complement.
GGCATCCACGCTGCCGTGCTCGAACGCCGCCCGGGCATCTGCCGGGCTGAGGTACACCGGCTGGATATCCTTGAACGCCAGGCCCGCCTTGTTCAGCGCCCGCAACACCAGGTTGTGCGAACTGGAGCCCTTTTGCAGCGCCACCTTGCGCCCCTTCAGATCCTCCACCTGCTTCAGCGCGCTGTCCTCGCGCACCAGAATCACCTCCGCCGACGGCTTGGCCGGCTCGGCGCCGATGTACACCAGGTCCGCCCCCGCCGCCTGGGCGAACAGCGGCGGGATATCACCCGTGGAGCCGACATCCAGGCTGCCGATGTTCAGTGCCTCCAGCATCTGCGGCCCGGCAGGAAACTCGATCCACTGCACCTTCGTCTGCCCGAAGCGCTTTTCCAGCAGCCCATGCTCCTTGGCCAGCACCAGGGCGATGGAGCCCTTCTGATAGCCGATCCGCAGTTGCTGCGGGTCAGCCACCGCCACCGTCGCCAGCCCCAGCAGGGCCAGGCCGGCGCCCAGCATTGCAATCACCTTCATGCGTCACTCCGCCAACGAGGGCTTTTCCCAGAGGTTGATACCGCCCTCGACCGCATGCCGGTCGATCAGCGCCAGCTCTTCGGCACTGAACACCAGGTTGTTCAGCGCACCGACGTTCTCGACGATCTGCTCCGGCCGGCTGGCACCGATCAGCGCCGAGGTCACCCGCGTGTCACGCAGCGTCCACGCCAGCGCTAACTGGGCCAGGCTTTGTCCGCGAGCCTTGGCGATCTCGTTGAGTGCCCGGACATGCGCCAGGTTCGCCTCGGACAAGTGCGACGGCAGCAGCGAACCACCCCCCGGCTTGTTGACCCGCGCATCCTTGGGCACGCCATTCAGGTACTTGTCGGTCAGCAGGCCTTGAGCCAACGGCGTGAAGGCGATGACCCCGGCACCCAGCTCGTCGGTGACCTCGAGCAGATCCTTCTCCACCCAGCGATTGAGCAGGTTGTAGGCCGGCTGGTGGATCAACAGCGGCACCTTCCATTCCTGCAGCAGCCGGGCGATCTCCCGGGTCTTGCTGCCGGAGTAGGACGAGATGCCGATGTACAGCGCCTTGCCCTGCTGCACCGCCGTGGCCAGGGCGCTGGCGGTTTCTTCCAGCGGGGTGTCCGGGTCGAAGCGGTGTGAATAAAAGATATCCACATAGTCCAACCCCAGCCGCGCCAGGCTCTGGTCGAGGCTGGCGAGGATGTACTTGCGCGAGCCGCCGCCCTGCCCGTAAGGGCCCGGCCACATGTCCCAGCCGGCCTTGCTGGAGACGATCAGTTCGTCCCGGTAGCCCTTGAAGTCCTCGCGCAGCAGGCGCCCGAAGTTGCTCTCGGCGCTGCCATAGGGCGGGCCGTAGTTGTTGGCCAGGTCGAAGTGGTTGATGCCCAGGTCGAAGGCGGTGCGCAGCAAGGCACGCTGATCGCCCAGCGGCGTGCTGTCGCCAAAGTTGTGCCACAGGCCCAGGGACAGGGCCGGCAATACCAGGCCGCTGCGTCCGACGCGGCGGTAGGGCATGGCGGTGTAGCGGTTTTCCGCGGCAACGTAGGTCATTGGCGTGCTCCTCAAGAGAAATAGGGATTGTTCGGCCGGCTCAGGCCGAGGTGTTCGCGCAAGGTGGTGCCTTGATAGCGGGTGCGGAACAGACCGCGTCGCTGCAGTTCGGGCACCACATGGTTGGCCACGTCTTCCAGCCCGCCCGGCAGGTGCGGGACCAGCACATTGAAGCCGTCAGCAGCTTCGTTCTCGAACCATTCCTGCAACTGATCGGCGATCTGCGCCGGCGTGCCGATCAGGCTGTGATGCCCGCGACCGCCGGCAATACGCCGGCCAAGCTGGGCCAGATTGAGGTTTTCCCGTTCAGCCAGTTCGCTGAGCAGGCGCTGGCGGCTGCGCTGGCCGCTGTCGGTGAGCGGCAGTTCCGGCAACGGACCGTCCTGTGGATAACCCGACAGGTCGAAGTTGCCAAGCATCCGCCCGAGCAGGGCGATCCCCACCTCCGGCTCCACCAATTCCTGAAACACCGCGAACTTATCCTCGGCTTCGGCCTGGCTGGCGCCGGTGACGACGAGCACCCCCGGCATGATCTTCAGCGCGTCGCGATCACGCCCGTAGGCCGCCAGCCGTCCCTTGAGATCGGCATAGAAGGCCTGGGCCGCCGCCAGCGAGGTTTGTGCCGTGAACACCACATCGGCAGTGCGCGCCGCCAGGTCCAGCCCGGCCGGCGACGAACCGGCCTGAACCACCACCGGGCGGCCTTGAGGGGTGCGGGCTACATTCAAAGGACCGCGCACTTTGAAGTGTTCGCCTTCATGATTGATCAATCGTACTGAGTCAGGCTTGTAGTACGTACCGGATTTCTTGTCTCGAATGAAGGCATCATCGGCCCAACTGTCCCACAAGCCGACCACCACCTCATGAAACTCGCGGGCACGAACATAGCGTTCTGCGTGGCCTACGTGCTCGGCGAGGCCGAAATTAAGCGCTTCAGCGGCGGCATCGGACGTTACCAGGTTCCATCCCGCCCGCCCTCCTGACAGGTGATCGAGCGAAGCAAATTTGCGTGCTACATGGTATGGCTCGTTGTACGTTGTAGTAGCTGTACCAACCAATCCGATGCGTTCCGTGACCCCGCTCAACGCCGCTAGCAAAGTCAAGGGCTCGAAGTGGTCGGAACGGGCCATCCGGCTGGCAATTTCACCTTCGGCAGCAGCAACGCTGTCGGCCACGAACAACGCGTCGAAACACGCGCCTTCCGCGACCCGGGCAAGGTGTCGGTAGTGCTGGATATCCAGTCCGGCATTGGCCGGAACATCCGGGTGGCGCCAGGCGGCAACGTGATGTCCGGTTGCCATCAAAAAGGCGCCGAGGCTCATTTGCCGTGGGGTTTTGCTCATGTCAGAAGTCCTTGCGTAACTGGATGCCGAAGTAACGTTCATCGTCCCGCGGCACCGCGCGGTAGATGTAGTTGCCCCCGGTGGCCAGGAGAGGTGAGTAGGATTTGTCCGCAAGGTTTTTGGCCAGCAGCGCCACGCGCCAGCCTTCGTTGTAGTCCGCCAGGGCGGCGCTGGCATTCCAGATGCCATAGGCGCCCTGAACGGTGTCGGCGTTCTGGGAAATGTCGTACTGCACTTTGCTCTGCCAGCTGAAGTCCGTGCCCAGCTCGATGTCCAGGCCGTTATCCAGCGGAATGCTGTAGTCGGCGCGGACATAGCTCTTCCAGTCCGGGCTGTACGGCAGCGGCTTGCCATTCACGTTGCACGAGGCCGCCGCGCCCGCCGGGCAGGCGAATTCGTCGATACGCGCCTTGGTGTAGGCCACGGCGCCGGAGAACTTCAGTTGCGAGGTGGCCTGCAGGGCGAAGTCCAGCTCGACGCCTTCGCTTTTCACGCTGCCGGCGTTGATCAGGCGGGTCACCACCTGGCCGGCAACGCTGTCGAAGAAGTTCGCCTGGTAGTTGTCGTACTCGGTATGGAACACCGCCAGGTTGCTGGTCAGGCGGTTGTTCCACAGGCTGGCCTTGAGCCCGGCTTCCCAACTGTTGGAGGTCTCCGGCTTGAGCGCCTCGGTGTCCCGCGGCTGCATGTTGAAGAACACGTTGTAGGCCGGCCCCTTGTAGCCGCGGGAGTAGGTCAGGTAGCTGGTGATGTCGTCGGTCAGGTCGTACTGCACACCGAGACGCCCGGACCAGCCGTCCTCGTCCACCGAACCGGAGCTGCTGGTGCCCGGCTGGATGCCATTGACCGCCGTTGCCGAGGTGGAGACGCGGCGGTGGTCGTATTCGAGGTCGTCGTGGGTCCAGCGCAGGCCGGCGATACCGCGGAAACGCTCGGTGAAGTTGAGGGTGCTTTCACCGAACACCGCGTAGCTGTCGTTGGTGGTGCTGTAGTCGGCGATACCCTGCTGGGTCGCAGTGGTGGTGCGCAGGGTGCGGCGGTAGGTCTCTTCGTCCTTGCCGTGCATGTAGAACAGGCCGCCGACGTATTCCAGGAACTGGCCCTTGGGCGAAGCCAGGCGCAGTTCCTGGGAGTACTGGTTGTACTCCAGCTCGCCCTTGTCCTCGATGCCGGGGAAGGCGGCGCTGATGGTCGCCAGGCGGTCGCCGTCCTGCCACTGGGTGTTGTCCCAGCCGCGCCAGGCGGTGATCGAGGTCAGGGTGTAGTCGCCGAGGCTCCAGTCGATCTGGGCCGACAGGCCCTTGTTGGTGTCGTCCACATGGCTGCGGTAGTCGCTGACGATATCGCGGTTGTCGCTGTCGGCACGGACCGGCGCCAGGGTGTTGGAGAAGGCCGGCAACAGGGACTTGCTGACCACGCCGTTGGGGGCGTCGTCGCGGGACTTCAGGTAGTCGGCGGCGAGGGTCAGACTGAGGTCGTCAGTGGGCGTGAACACCAGCTTGCCGCGCACGCCCTTGCGGTTGTAGCCGTTGACTTCCTGGCCGTTGGCCTTGTTATCCACATTGCCGTCGTAGCTGCCGAACAGGGTGGTGATGGAGCCCTTCAGGGTGTTAGGAACCAGGCTACCGCCGATGCCGAAACGGGTCCGGCTTTCATTGCCGCTGAAGTAGGACTGCTCGACGAAACCGTGAGTTTCTTCCGTCGGTGTGCGGGTGGTGATGTTCAGCACCCCGGCCGAGGCGTTCTTGCCGAACAGCGTGCCCTGCGGGCCGCGCAGGACTTCGAGGCGTTCGATATCCAGCAGGTCCAGGGTCGACTGGCCCGGGCGACCGAAGACCACGCCATCGATCACCGTCGCCACGGTCGGCTCGACGCCCGGGGAGGTGGAGATGGTGCCGACACCGCGAATGAACAGCGAAGTGTCCTTGTTCGATGCGCCGGTACGGAAATTCAGGCTCGGCACCTGCTGGACGATGCTCGCAACGCTATTGCGGTTCTCCCGCTCCAGTTGCTCGCCGTCCACCACCGAGACCGCGACCGGTACCTGTTGCAGCGAGGCTTCGCGGCGGGTGGCGGTGACGGTCACGGCCTTGAGGGTCGGGCTATCGCCCTGGGCAGCCGGAGCGGTATCGGCCGCCATCACTGGCGCCATCGGCAAGGTGCTCAGCGCAAGTGCGCCGAGGGTCAGGCGTTGACGGCGGATGGCCTGGGCCAAGGGAGAAGTCGTGGGGAAAAACGCGGCGCGGCTGTGCATGGTTTGCTACTCGAAGAATGCCCTGTCCACCGCGATCGCTGACCGCGGCGCCTGATGAAACGTCAGCGCGGGGTCCTTGGGCATTCGCTCGTGCGAGTAGCAGACAAACCGCTTTGTTAGCGCTAACATCGCCAGTATCATCGGGCGTCGAATAGATCGTCCAATACTGAAAAATTACTTTTATATGCGTTTTGGTTTTTAAGGACATGCCCCGTGAGCGACGAAAAAAGCCCGCCCCGCAAGCGCCGTGGCGCCGGTCGCGTCACCCTGCAGACGGTGGCGCGGACTGCCGGGGTGTCGGCGATCACCGTGTCGCGCTACTTCAACCAGCCGGAGCAGGTCTCGCCGGAGCGGCGCGAGCGCATCGCCGAAGTGGTCGCCGAACTGGGCTATGTGCCGAACCTGGTGGCGGGCGGGCTGGCGTCGGCGCGGGGGCGGATCGTCGGCATGGTCATTCCCAATATCTCCGGGCCGATCTTTGCCGACACCATCCAGGGGTTCAGTGACACCCTCAGTCGGCATGGCTACCAGTTGCTGCTGGCCTCCAGCTACTTCTCTGCCGAGCAGGAAGAGAATGCCGTGCGTGCCTTCCTCGGCTGGTCACCGGCGGCGCTGGTGCTGACCAGTCACTTCCACAGCCCGGCCACGGAAAAGATGCTCGCCGAGGCGGATATCCCGCTGGTGGAAACCTGGGACTACCGACCCGAGCGGGCGCCGGTGCAGATCGGGTTTTCCCATCATGAGGTGGGGGTGGCGGCGACGCGGTATCTGCACGGCAAGGGTTACCGGCGGATCGCCTTCGTGCAGAACAGTGCGGCGGGGGACTTCAGTGCGCTGGAGCGGCGGGATGGGTATGTCGAGGCGCTGACGGCGCTGGGGGGCGAACCGCAGGTGTTTGCCCCGGAGACGGACCTGGCGCCGTTCGAGGCGGGGAAGCAGGCGATGCTGGCGTTGATGGAATCGGCGCGGCGGCCGGAGGCGATCATCTTTGCCAATGACAATCTGGCGGCGGGGGCGTTGTTGGCGGGGCAGCGGGCGGGGTTCAGGATTCCTGAGGATTGTGCGGTGATGGGGTTTGGGGATTATCCGTTCGCGGCGATGCTGATGCCGGGACTGACCACGGTGAAGCCGCCGGCGTTGCAGATGGGGGTGATGGCCGCTGAGCGGGTGTTGCAGCAGTTGGGGGTGATCGAGGGGGAGGCGGTGCAGTTGAATTTGTTGGGGTGTGAGGTGATTGGACGGGAGAGTGCGTAAGTTTCCGGGGAAGCACATCATCCTGTGGGAGCGGGTTTACCCGCTCCCACAGCGACCGCCCCGCTACCGCACCAAATGCAGATACTGCAAATGCCGCTCGTACTGGTCGAGGATGTCGTTGATGATCTGCTCCTTGCTATAACCCATCAGATCATAATCCTGGCTACCCTCGGCCAGATGCACCTCGGCGCGGTAGTAGCGGCGATTCTTCAGCTCCTGCGTCCCCAGCCCGGCCAGGGCGAACGATGGGGTGAAGTACCCGCGCATCTGCACCTGATAGAGGAACGGCTGCTCCTCGCCATGCCCGATCTTCAGACTGACATTGTCATGACTCGGGTCCTCCTGGGTGATGACGCTCAGCCCCTTCTCCGCATACACCTCGGTGACCTCGGCAATCGCCGGACGCACCACGTCGTCCATGAAGCGATACACCTCGTCCCGCGACGGGAAGTGCACCGCCTGGCTCAGACGCTGGCGCCAGCCGCCCTTGCCACGCCGCGAGCTGGCGAACGGCGCCAGCGAGTGCATCTGCGCGATCTGCCGCTGCGATTCGAGGTAGAACGCCTTGTGCAGCCCCCACATCATCGCCAGCAAGATCACCGAGAACGGCAGCGAGGTGAGCACCACCGCCGACTTCAGCGAGTCGATGCTGCCGGCGAACAACAGCCCGCTGGTGACCAGCGCCGTCATCACGCCCCAGAACACCCGCAGCCAGTTCGGCCCGTCCTCATCGGTGCTGCCGCCCTTGGCCGACAGCGTCGAGAGCACCACGGTGCCGGAGTCGGCCGAGGTGACGAAGAACACGAAGCTGATGAACACGGTGACGGCGATCACCACCTTGCTCCAAGGGTAGGTTTCCAGCAGCAGGTACAAGGTCATCGACGGGTTCTCGATGGCCGAGTCGGCCAGCGCGGTCATGCCGTGGTCGAGCACCTGGCTGAGGGCGCTGTTGCCGAAGATCGACATCCACGCCAGGGTGAAGCCGAGCGGGATCAGCAGCACGCCGAAGACGAATTCACGGATGGTCCGGCCCCGGGAAATGCGCGCGATGAACAGCCCCACGAACGGCGCCCACGCAATCCACCAGGCCCAGTAGAACACCGTCCAGTTGCCCAGCCAGTCGTTGGACTGGTTGTAGGCGTAGACGTCGAAGCTCTTGCGCGGCAACACCGCGAGGTAGTCGCCGAGGTTCTGGATCAGGGTGTTGAACAGGTGCTGGGTCGGGCCGGCGAACAGCACGAAGAGCAGCAGCGCACAGGCGAGGAACAGGTTGATATCGGACATCACCCGCACGCCCTTCTCCACCCCGGCCACCGCCACCATGACCGCTGCGCCCATCATCAGGGCGATCAGCGCGACCTGCACCCATTGGGTGTGGGCGACGCCGAACAGGTAATCCAGCCCGGAGTTGAGGTGGAGCACACCGAAACCCATGTCGGCACCCAGGCCGAACACCGTGGCAATAATGCCGAAGCCGTCCACCGCATAGCCGATCGGCCCGTTGATGCGCTTGCCGATCAGCGGGTACAGCGCCGAGCGCAGGGCCAGCGGCAGGTTGTGCCGGTAGGCGAAATAGGCCAGGGCCATGCCGACGAAGGCGAACACGCCCCAGCCATGCAGGCCCCAGTGCAGGAACAGCACCTGCATCGCCTGACGCCCCGCCTCCACCGTGCCGGCCTCGCCCTGGGGCGGCTGCATCAGGTGGGTCAGGGGTTCGGAGACGCAGAAGAAGAACAGGGTGATGCTGATCCCGGCGGCGAACAGCATGCCGGCCCAGGACAGGTAGCTGAATTCGGGCTCGTCATGGTCGGCACCGAGCTTGATCTTGCCGTAGCCGGACAACGCGGTGACCACCACGAACACCAGGTACAGGGTCATGGCCAGCATGTAGTACCAGCCGACGGTGTGCGCCGCCCAGTTCTGTGCGGCCATCAACCACTCGCCCGCCGCCTGGGGGTTGGCGATGACGATCAGGGCGAAGAGCAGGATGAAACTGGCGGCGAAGTAGAACACCGGGGGGTTCATGCGAATCCTGGACGGGGCATTCATGAGTGATGCACCCCGCAAGACGGGACAGCGATGGGGTTGAACGGGTTCAGCAAAGGCAGATCCTCCTGTTGAACACCGGCAGCGGACCAGCGTTTTAATTTGAACAAGCGTTCAAGTTAAACATGGATTGGGGATCGAGGCGACCTATAGCTGACTACTGGACTGGGAAATTTGTGCTGTTCTTGAGGGCCTCATCGCTGGCAAGCCAGCTCCCACAGGGATCGCATGCACCGCGGACCCTGTGGGAGCTGGCTTGCCAGCGATTGGGCCCTCAAGGCCACCCAAAAACTACTTCTGGGCCCCTTCATCCGACTGCAGGTTGGCCTGGGTGATATTGCTCTCGGACGGCACGCTCCGGGTCAGCCAGACATTACCGCCAATGGTCGAGCCCTGCCCGATGGTGATCCGCCCAAGAATGGTCGCCCCCGCATAGATCACCACATCGTCCTCGACGATCGGGTGCCGCGGATGGCCCTTCTGCAGCTTGCCGCATTCGTACTCGGGGAAGCGCTTGGCGCCGAGAGTGACGTGCTGGTAGATGCGCACCCGCTCGCCGATGATCGCGGTTTCGCCGATCACCACGCCGGTACCGTGGTCGATGAAGAAGCTCGGGCCAATCTGCGCGCCCGGGTGGATGTCGATACCGGTAATGGAATGCGCCAGCTCCGAACTGATCCGCGCCAGCAGCGGCAGCCCGGCGCGGTACAGGTGGTGGGCCAGGCGGTGGTGGATGATCGCCAGCACCCCGGGGTAGCACAGCAGCACTTCATCGACACTGCGCGCCGCCGGGTCGCCATGGAAAGCGGCCAGCACGTCGGTATCGAGGAGCACGCGCATGGCCGGCAGGGCTGCGGCGAATTCCTGGATCAGGCGCAGGGCATGGGCGTCGACACCGGCGTCGTCCTGCTTGCCATGGCGCGCGGCGTAGCGCAGTTCCAGGCGGGCCTGGGCCAGCAGCGCGGTCAGCGCCGAGTCGAGGGTGTGGCCGACGTAGAAGTCTTCGCTTTCCTCACGCAAGTCCACCGGGCCGAGGCGCATGGGGAACAGCGCGCCACAGAGTTGTTCGAGAATCTGCCTGACCGCCTCGCGCGACGGCAGCTCGCGTCCGCCCTGTTCGCCGCTGCTGCGGCCATTGCGGGTGCGCCACTCATCGCGGGCCGAACGCAACTGGCCGACGATGGAATTCAATTGCCAATACCCGGATTGCGCGTTGTCGCTCACGGTTGTTACTCCTGCTCGGCGGCATGGGACTGGTAGGGGAATGCCGCTCTCCTGTCCAGCACTCTACGTCATGGGCGGGGGGTGGAAAAAATACCCTGTTATGACGGTTGGCTATATGGCCGGCATAAGCAGGAATACCGGGGTGGGCCCAATCGCTGGCAAGCCAGCTCCCACAGGGTCCGCGGCGCGCAGCGATCGGGATCACGGTTGTCCGTGAGCCAATCACTGCCTATGCTCGAATTTTCCTACAACCGACTCAGCCCATGATCGAACGACAGTTGTCCCGCTTCAATCGCCTGGAACTGCTCAGCGCACCGACCCCGCTGGAAAAGCTCCAGCGCCTGTCGGCCTGGGCCGAACGCGATATCTGGCTCAAACGCGACGACCTGACGCCCTTGGCCATGGGCGGCAACAAGCTGCGCAAGCTCGAGTACCTCGGCGCCGATGCCCTGGCCAAGGGCGCGGACACCCTGGTCACCGCCGGCGCGATCCAGTCCAACCATGTGCGCCAGACCGCCGCCCTCGCCGCCCGCCTCGGCCTCGGTTGCGTGGCCCTGCTGGAAAACCCCACCGGCACCGACTCCACCGAGTACCTGGAAAACGGCAACCGCCGCCTCCTGGAACTGTTCGACACCAAGGTCGAGCTGGTCGATAACCTCGACAACGCCGACGAACAACTCCAGTCCCTCGCCGTGCGCCTGCATGCCAGCGGACGCAAGCCCTACCTGGTGCCCATCGGCGGCTCCAACGCCCTCGGCGCCCTGGGCTATGTGCGCGCCGGCCTGGAGCTGGCCGAGCAGATCGAACACAGCCGACAGCGCTTTGCCGGCGTGGTCCTCGCCTCCGGCAGCGCCGGCACCCACGCCGGCCTGGCCCTGGCATTGGCCGAACGCCTACCCGACCTGCCGGTGATCGGTATCACCGTGTCGCGCAGCGAAGAAGCGCAGAAGCCCAAGGTCCAGGCCCTGGCCGAACGCACCGCCGAGCTGCTCGGCGTACAGTTGCCAAACGCCTTCAAGGTGAATCTGTGGGACGAGTACTACGCGCCCCGCTACGGCGAAGCCAATGCGGGCGGCCTCGCCGCGATCCGCCTGCTGGCCAGCCAGGAAGGCGTCCTGCTCGATCCGGTGTACACCGGCAAGGCCATGGCCGGGCTGCTGGACGGGATCGCCCGGCAACGCTTCGACGAAGGTCCGCTGATTTTTCTACACACGGGCGGGGCGCCGGCATTATTCGCCTACCCTGATGTCTATCAACGCTGAGACCGGCGCAGCCGCATAGACCTGAAAGCTATAGGAGAATTCTTTTTTATTATTTTCAGGCCTATAAACCGCGCCCTTATAGTCACCACCACTTTCACAACAAGACTGGGGACAGGGCATGACGATTTCCGTTTTCACCAAACGCATTCTCGGTGTCGGCGCGGGCATTCTGCTGGGCGCCAGCCTGCTCGGCCAGGCCGTGGCCGGCGAGCAGTTGCAGACCATCAAGGACAAGGGCGTGATCAACGTCGGCCTTGAAGGCACCTACCCGCCGTTCAGCTTCGTCGACGAGAACGGCAAGCTCACCGGCTTCGAGGTCGAGTTGTCGGAAGCCTTGGCCAAGGAGCTGGGGGTCAAGGCCAAGGTCCAGCCGACCAAGTGGGACGGCATCCTAGCCGCCCTGGAATCCAAGCGCCTGGACGTGGTGGTCAACCAGGTCACCATCTCCGACGAGCGCAAGAAGAAATACGACTTCTCCGAGCCCTACACCGTGTCCGGGATCCAGGCGCTGATCCTGAAGAAGAAGGCCGCCGACCTGAAGATCAACGCCGCTGCCGATCTGGCCGGCAAGAAGGTCGGCGTGGGCCTGGGCACCAACTACGAGCAGTGGGTGAAACAGGCCGTGCCACAGGCCGACGTGCGTACCTACGAGGATGACCCGAGCAAGTTCGCCGACCTGCGCAACGGCCGCATCGACGCGATCCTGATCGACCGCCTGGCTGCCCTGGAATACGCGCAGAAGGCCAAGGACACTGAACTGGCCGGCGCCGCCTTCTCGCGCCTGGAGTCCGGCGTGGCCCTGCGCAAGGGCGAGCCGGAACTGCTCGACGCCATCAACAAGGCCATCGACAAGCTACGCGCCGACGGCACGCTGGCCAAGCTGTCGGAGAAATACTTCGGTGCTGACGTCACTCAATGATCGCTGAAAGCCTGCAACTGGTTGCCGACTCCACACCCTTCCTGCTGAAGGGCGCTGGCTATACGGTGCTGCTCAGCGTCGGCGGGATGTTCTTCGGCCTGGTCCTGGGCTTTGCCCTGGCCCTGATGCGCCTGTCGAAGATCCTCCCGCTGGACTGGCTGGCGCGGATCTATGTGTCGTTCTTCCGCGGTACGCCGCTGCTGGTGCAGCTGTTCGTCATCTACTTCGGCATGCCGCAGATCGGTATCGAGCTCGATCCGATCCCGGCGTCCCTGATCGGCCTGTCGTTGAACATGGCCGCCTATATCTGCGAAATCCTCCGCGCGGCGATCTCTTCCATCGACCGCGGCCAGTGGGAAGCCGCCGCCAGCATCGGCATGACCCGCACCCAGGCGATGCGCCGGGCGATCCTGCCGCAAGCCTTGCGCACGGCCCTGCCGCCACTGGGCAACAGCTTCATCTCGCTGGTCAAGGACACCGCCCTGGCCGCCACCATCCAGGTGCCCGAGCTGTTCCGCCAGGCGCAGCTGATCACGGCGCGGACCTTCGAGGTCTTCACCATGTACCTGGCCGTGGCGGTGATCTACTGGATCCTCTGCAGCATCCTCGCCCACTTCCAGCACCGCATGGAGGCCCGGGTCAACCGGCATGACCAGGAGCCGCAGCGATGATCCGCGTGCAAGGCCTGAACAAGCAGTTCAACGGCAATACCGTGCTCAAGGACATCGACCTGACCGTCGAGCCCGGCGAAGTGATCGCCATCATCGGCCCCAGCGGCTCGGGCAAGACCACCTTCCTGCGCTGCCTCAACCTGCTGGAAACCCCCGACGGCGGGACCATCCAGGTCGGCGACGTGGAGATCGACGCCAGCCGCCCGCTCAAGCAGCAGGGCGGGCTGATCCGCCGTCTGCGCCAGCAGGTCGGTTTCGTCTTCCAGAACTTCAATCTGTTCCCCCACCGCACCGCGCTGGAGAACGTGATCGAAGGCCCGCTGATCGTGAAGAAAACACCCCATGAGCAGGCGGCGGCCTTGGGCCGGGCACTGCTGGCCAAGGTCGGCCTCGCGGGCAAGGAAGACGCCTATCCCCGGCGTCTTTCCGGCGGCCAGCAACAGCGCGTGGCCATCGCCCGGGCACTGGCGATGGAGCCCCAGGTAATCCTCTTCGACGAACCCACCTCGGCCCTCGACCCGGAGCTGGTCGGCGAAGTGCTGGCGACCATCCGCGACCTCGCCAAAGAGCAGCGCACCATGATCATCGTCACCCACGAAATGAACTTCGCCCGCGACGTGGCCAACCGGGTGATCTTCTTCGACAAGGGGGTGATCGTCGAACAGGGCGAGGCCAAGGCATTGTTCGCCAACCCGCAGCAGGAGCGGACACGGCAGTTTCTCGGCAAGATCCTCGGCGCGAACAGCGTCGGCTGAGGCACAATGGGGCAGTATTGATTCGCATTATTGCCGAATCACTCCTGAAACCCGCCTGCAAGAAGGATCTCCATGAAGTGGCTCGTTTCACGCCCGGCACATTGGCTGGGCCTGCTGTTCTGCCTGTTCACCCTCAACCTGGCCCAGGCCGCGGAGGACGGGCGCGACCGCTCCGTCACCGTGGAACAGGACGCCCGCCAGTACCGCGTTGAAGCGGACGGCAGCTACGACCTGCGCCATGAGCTGGTGTTCAGGATCGAGGAAGAACGCGCGATCAAGACCACCGCCCAGCAATCGCTGCCCTACAACCGCACCCTGGAAACCCTCGAGGTAGTCGAGGCGTATACCGAGAAGCCCGACGGCCGCAAGGTCCAGGTCAGCGCCGAGCAGATCAAGGAACAGCAGCAACAGGCCTCGGCCGATGCGCCGATGTTCCTCGACAGCCTGGTCAAGGTGGTGATCTTCCCCGAGGTCGCCGTGGGCGACCGCCTGGTGCTGAGCTACAAGCGCCATCGCAATACCGCGCTGTTCCCCGGCCAGTTCGAGGACACGGTGTTCCCCTATATCTACCCGGTGAAGCAGATGAGCGTGGTCTACGACCTGCCCGCTGCCCTGGCACTGCATGCCGATGCCCATGATTTCAAGGCGTCCAGCCCGCAGGCCGGGACCGGGCGCAAGGTCTGGCGCTGGGACTACCAGCACGATGCGCAACCGCGCATGGAGCTGGGTTCGGTGTCGTACTCGGATTACGGCCAGTACCTGGCGGTCTCGACCTTCGCCAGCTATGAAAGCTTCGCCAAGGCCTACGCCGAGCGTTCGCAATTCGAAGTGACCCCGGCCATCGCCGAGCTGGCCAAATCCCTGACCGCCAAGGTCAGCGATCCTCGCGCCAAGGCCCTGGTGCTGAGCGACTGGGTGCGCAAGAACGTGCGCTTCGTCGCCGTCTATATCGGCGCGGGTGGCGTGGTGCCGCATGCCGCCGAGACCGTGCTGAACAACCGCTACGGCGACTGCAAGGACCATGTCGCGCTGCTCGGCGCCCTGCTTGCCGCCGTGGATATCCACAGCACCCCGGCACTGATCAACCTCGGCAACGCCTACCAGTTGCCCAAGGTGCCGACGCTCGGCGTGATCAACCACGCCATCACCTATATCGCGCAGCTCGATCTCTACCTCGACCCGACCATGAAGGGCATCGCCGCCGGCTTCCTGCCGCTGCCGGACATGGACAAGCCGGTGGTGCTGATCGATTCGGGCACCCTCGCCCGCACGCCGAAAACCCAGCCCAGCTCGGTGAAGAGCCGCACCACCTTCAGCATCGCCGAGAACGGCGAGGCGGACTTCAGCAGTGATTCGGTCATCGAAGGCTGGGGCGCCGAGCTGAACCGCTACGGCCTGCGCAACATGGCGCCGGGCGAGCGCGACATGCTGGTGCAGCGCATCCTCAGCAGCTACGGCCACTCCGGTATCGGCCGGGTCGAGGGCAAGAAGCTCGACAAGCAGGGCCATGGTTTCCAGATGCAGATCAGCGGCCACCTGCGCAACCTGGTCAATCTGCCCGGCCCCATCGGCGTGCCGACCCTGAGCAGCTTTGCCGGCGGTATCGCGCAGAACGCCCAGGGCTTCATCAGCGAAAAAGTGCGCAAGCAGCCGTTCCTGTGCATCTCCAGCGTGAGCGAGGAGCACGCGCGCTTCGACTTCCCGGCCGACGTGCAGATCATCGCCACCCCTAAACCGGTATCGCTGAAAACCGCCAGCCTCGACTACAGCGCCGACTACCGCCGCGAAGGCAACAGCGTGGTGGTGACCCGGCGCATGGACTTCCGCAACGACGGCTCGACCTGCACGCCGGAACAACTGCGCGACTTGATGCCGACGGTGGAGGTGCTGATCAAGGACCTGAACAGCCAGGTGATCGTGCAACAGGGCTGAAAACCCGGGGGCAGGACGGAAAACACGCGGCCATGACGTTTTTCAATAGCGTCGATGCCGCAAACCGCCTTGCCCCTTTGTCCGTCCTGCACGATTCTTGAGGGTATCTGCCTACCAACACCACCCCATGCAGAGGGCCCGCAATGAAAACCGTGGCACAGCTATTGAAGTTGAAGTCGCAGCACAACGACCAGGTCTACACCATCGCGCCGCACCAGACGGTGCTCGAGGCCCTGATGGTGATGGCCGAAAAGAATGTCGGGGCGCTGCCGGTGGTCCAGGATGGCGAGGTGGTGGGCATCGTCAGCGAGCGCGACTATGCGCGCAAGATGGTGCTCAAGGGGCGCTCGTCGGTGCGTACCGAGGTGCGCGATATCATGAGTTCGCCGGTGATCACCGTCGACTCGCACCAGAGCGTCGACACCTGCATGACCATGATGACCAACAGTCACCTGCGCCACCTGCCGGTGGTGGAGGACGGCAAACTGCTCGGCCTGCTGTCGATCGGCGACCTGGTCAAGGAAGCCATCGCCGAGCAGGCCGATCTGATTCGCCAACTGGAAGGTTATATCCGCGGCGAGTGACGCTAGCGGTATTCACCCTCGAGCTCATCGAGCTGATGATCGAAACTGCGCAACCGCGCCGACCAGGTGTACACCAGCACCTCGAGGTCGCGGTTGAGCACGGCTGCGCCGCGGCGTGAGCTCTGCTGCGAATCGCACAGGTCAAGCTGGTAGCGTTCGCGGGCCATGGCCGTGGCCACGCTGGACAGCTCGCGGGCGTTATTCAGCCAGTGGCGGTGACGGTCGTGGGTTTCCTGGTCGAGTTCCTGGCATTGCGTCTTCAGCGCTTCGAGGCTGCGTTCCAGCGGCGTGCCTTCAAGCTCGCCCATGACTTCCTGGAAGGTCCGACCCGGTTGCCAGTAACTGCCCCAGAAATAGCGGTCGAACACGGTTTCGACGCGGCGCAGGGCAACCTTGGTGTTCCAGATCGCCACCAGCGTTCGTCCTTGCTCCAGTTGCCGCCGGCGCGTCTTGAGCAACTGCCAGCGTATCCACGCCAGTGCACTCAACGCGAAGGCGGCGATCAGGCCGGCGGCTCCGTAAAGGAACTGGCGGGCCTGTTCGAGCTGGTGGATGTCCCTGACCCCGTAGAAATAACCGGTAGTCAGCAGGCCCAGGGCTGTCACGGCAGCCCAGAAGCCAACGGCATAGGGGTCTTTCATTGGCGCTGTCCCCTTGTTGTTTTTTTCTGAGCATAGCAACGCCAATGAAGCTCATAGGGTGCCGCTCAGCGTTTATTTCTGAGGGCCACGTTGAGTTGATCGATGGTCATGATCCAGTCGGAATCGGCGATGTATTCCGCCTTGAGGAACGCGCGCTGGGCATCGCTCCAGAATGGCGCGTCGACCAGCTTGATTTCGTTCTTCAGCGGGGAGTGGCTGGTGAGGAATTGCTGGATGCTGGTGGCATCGGAAGGCAGGCCGAGTTGCTCGAACAGGGCGGAGAATTCGTGGTGGGACAGGTCCATGGGGCACTCCTTTGGGCGGGTTGATAAGGGATTGATTGCCTGAAGGAGTGAAAGTTTAGGCCAGGTAATTTGTGGTGTTGTTTAGGGCCTCATCGCTGGCAAGCCAGCTCCCACAGGGTTCGGCAGCGCCGCGGACACTGTGGGAGCTGGCTTGCCAGCGATGGCGGCCTACCAGCCACCACCAAGGGCCAGGAACAACCCGATCTGCCCCATCGCCACCTGGGTATTCGCTGTAGCCAACTGAGCCCGCATATCGGTATAGGTCCGGGTCGCCTCCAGGTCCGCCAGGAACGACGCCCGCCCCGCCTGATAGAAGCGGTGCGTCTGGTCCGCCGCCAGCTTCGCCGAGCGCTCCGCCTCTTCCAGCGCATCGCGCCGGTCCAGCAGTGCGCTGTATTGCGACAGGCTGGTCTGGGTCTCGCGAATGGCGTTCAACACCACCCCGTCGAAGTTCGCCAGCGCCGCCTGGGTGCTGGCCTCGGCCTCACGAATCCGCGCCCGCGAGCCATTGGTCGGCACCGTCCAGGTCAGCAGCGGGCCGAAGCCCCAGCGATTGGTCGCCGGCTTGCCGAGGTTTTCCAGGATACCGATGGTCCCCACCTGCGCGCCGATGCTGATATCCGGATACAGCTGCCCGGTGGCCACGCCAATGGTCGCGGTGGACGCCGCGAGCAGGCGCTCGGCCCGGCGCACATCCGGCCGCCGCTTGAGCAGCGCGGCGCCGTCACCCACCGGCAACAGCTGGGCGATATGCGGCAGCTCGGCGCAGTCGGCGGTGCCGGCCGGCAGTTGATCAACCGGTTTGGCCAGCAGCATCGACAAGGTGTACAAACCCGCATCCCGCGCCGCCTGGTAACGCGGCAGCTCGGCCCGCAGCGATTTGAAACGGGTCTCGGTACGGGTCACCTGGGTCTCGTCGCCACGCCCGGCATCGCGCAGGCGCCGGGTCAGGCTGACGCTCTGGTCCTGCAGGTCCAGCGATTCCCGGGCGATGTGATACTCCTCGTTGGCCGCGCAAACCTGGGTGTAGGCCCGCACCACATCGGCCACCACGGTGATCCGCGCCGTGTCCGCCGCCGCCTGCACCGCGTCGGCATTGGCCTGGGCCGCCTCGACGCCGCGCTTCAGCGTGCCCCACAGGTCGAACTGGTAGGACGCGCTGATGATCGCCTCGCCGATATTCGCCACCGGCACCTTGTCCGCCAGCAGGAAGGCCTCGCCGGACTCCTGCAGGCGCTGCGCACCAAGCTTCACGCCACCATTGAAGCCGCCTTGCGCCTCGGCCTCCTCGACCTGGGCGCGGGCCCGGGCGATGTTCGCCGCCGCCACGCGTAGTTCGCTGTTGGCCGCCAGCGCCTGGTTGACCAGGGTGTCCAGGCGATCATCGCGGTACAGCCGCCACCAGTCCTTGGGCACCGGTGCCGAGACCACGCTGTCGGCATCGGCGCGCAGTTGCCCCTGCAGGTCGCTACGGTTGAACGCAGCCTTCTCCGGCAGGTGGTAATCCGGCCCGACCATCTGGCAGGCCGAGAGCATCAGGCTCAGGCCGAGCAACGACAGCCTTTTCATGGCCGGGCGTCCTCGATGATCGACACGGTGGCGGTGCGTCCGGCGATCAGGCGGAAGTCCGCCGGCACTTCGTCGAAGGCGATGCGCACCGGAATCCGCTGGGCCAGGCGCACCCAGCTGAACGCCGGGTTGACGTTGGGCAGCAGGTTGGCGCCGCTGCTGCGGTCACGGTCCTCGATGCCGGCGACGATGCTTTGCACATGGCCGCGCAGGCGGGTGTTGTCACCCATCACGCGGATATCCACGGCCTGGCCGACATGGATGCCGGACAGCTTGGTTTCCTCGAAATAGCCATCGACGTGGTACGACTCGCTGTCCACCACCGCCAGCACCGGGCGCCCGGCACTGACGAACTCGTGGGCCCGCGGCGCACGGTCGTTGAGGTAGCCGTTGACCGGGCTGCGGATCACCGAGCGGTCGAGGTTCAACTGCGCGGCATCCACCGCCACCTGGGCTTCGTCCAGCGCCGACTGGGCGCGGGCCTGGCGCGACTGGCTCTCTTCCAGTTGCTCGGCAGCGACCAGGTTGCCCAGGCCCTTGTTGCGCCTGGCCTCGCGCTGCGCCTGGGCCAGGGTTTCCTTACGTTCGGCCAGGGTTGCCTGGGCCTGGCGCAGGGCCAGGCGGAAGCGGTCCTGGTCGATGGTGAAGAGCACGTCGCCGCGCTTGATCGGCTGGTTGTCGCGGACCGCGACCTCCTGGATCAGGCCGGAGACGTCGGGGGCGATCTGGATCACGTCGGCGCGGATATGCCCGTCGCGGGTCCAGGGGGCGAACATGTAGTACAGGACCATCTGCCAGACCAGCACGGTCGCCAGGGTCACTACCAGCAGCGTCAGGACCACGCGGCCCAGGGTCAACAAAGGTTTTTTCATGGCAGCATCAGGCTTCGGCAAAAGTGGTCCAGCGTGCCAAGCAGCACGGCGTAGAGCGCAACGTTGAACAACGCCCGGTGCCAGACCAGGCGGTAGAAATGCAGGCGGTTGAGCACCGCGTGGATGCCGAGGAACAGCAGGTAGCTGACCAGCATCATCACCAGCAGCGTGGGCAGGAACACCCCGCTGATATCCAGTTCACCGATCACAGGGGTGCTCCGTCTAGGCCATAGGGCAGTTGCGATTGCGGATCGGGTTCCAGCACCACTTCGACCCCTGGCAGCAGCGCCAGGCGCAGGCCGCTGAGGGCGTGGAGCAGGTGCAGGCGCGCTTCGGCGCAGCCTTCCATGGCGTCGAGGTTGAGGGCGCGGCGGGCCTTTTCCATGCTGCCCAGCAGCGCGGGCGGGGCATGCTGGCGTTCACCGGCGTCGAGGCACGCCTGGAAGTGGCCGCCGACTTCCTCGATGACTTTCTCCAGCGCCGCACGGGGCTCCGGGGTCGCCCGTGGCAGGTAGGCGAGCAGGTCCAGCAGGTTCAGGCCCACGCGCAGGTCACGCAGGGCGGCGCCGCTGTCCTGGCCGGTCTGGCTCAGGCGTGGCAGGTGCTGCATCAGGCGGTCGAGCATCTGCACGCCGAGGCGGCGGTGTTCGGCCAGGGTCGCCGGCTGGGTCATGCCGACGATGTCGCGCCAGCTGAAGCGGGTCAGGCGCCGGGCCGCCAGCTCGACACCGAACGGGCGCATCACCAGGGTCCAGATAAAGGCGAACAGCAGGCCCACGGGGCCGGCGATATTGGCGTTGACGAAGGCGAGGAAGTCCGCGTCGTAGGCACCCTGGATACTGATGAAGGACGCCGTGTTGACGATGGTCAGCAAGGTGCCGAGGTAGAACTGCGGCTGCACGGTCAGGGTGCCGACGCAGATGAACGGCACGGCAAAGGCCAGCACCAGCATCGGGAAGTCGTGCAGGTTGGGCAGAACCAGGAACAGGTAGAGGCTGGCGAACACCACCGACAGGGTGGTCCAGAAGAAGAAGCGGTAGATCTGCGGCGCCGGGTCGTCCATGGCGGCGAAGAAGCTGCACGCCACCGCCGCGAGGATCACCGCGCTGGCACCGTCGGCCCAGCCGAGGGCGATCCACAGGCCGGTGGCCACGGCGATCGCCGAGAAGGTGGAGAACACCGAATAGAGCATCAGGCCGCGGTCGAGGAACGGCGTCAGGCGGCCCAGGCGCCAGTGCCGGTACACCGCACGCCACGGCGACAGGTCTTCGCTGGCGATGGCGTGCTTGAGGCTGCAGCAGTCCTGCCACAGGTCGATCCACTCGCCGAGGCGATAGAGGGCGTTGGACAGCAGCAGGCCGGGACGCTGGTCGAGGTCGGCGACGCTGGGCTGCAGGCGTTCGAGCTTTTCCCGCAGAGCTGCCCAGCGGGCTACCGGGGCCTCTGTCGCGGTGCCTTGCAGCCATTCGCGGGCTTCTTCCAGCAGGTCCTTGAGCTGCGCGGCCTGCTCCGGGGCTCGGCCTTCGAGGGCGAGCAAGGCGTCGTCGAGGGCGTCGATCACCGGCAGCAGGTGGATCATCCGGCCGCGCAGTTCGCGGGCGTTCTTCACCGTCTGCGGCCGTGCACCTTCGTGGGACAGCTGGCCGATCATCATTTCCAGGGTGTTGAAGGTCGCCACCATCGAGCCACGCAGGCTGGCCACGGTGTCGGCGGCGACATTGCGGGCGAGGAAGGTGTCGCAGTAGCTGATGGCGCCACTGAACCAGTTGCCGGTGGCGCCGACGAATACCGGGGTCAGCCGGCGTGGCCAGAACACTGCACCGACCACCGCCGCGCAGACGATGCCGAGGCAGATTTCCTGGGCCCGGGACGAGGCGATATCGAAGACCAGTTGCGGATTGTCCACCACCGGCAGGGCGATCATCGGCAGGGTGTAGCCGGCCAGCATCAGGGTGTAGCTGTTAGCGGTGCGCAGGTGCAGGGAGAGGAACAGCAGGGTCGCGGTCCACAGCGCTACGGCCAGGGTCAGCAGCACCGGCGCCTGTACCAGCAAGGGCACCAGGAACACCGCGCCGGCAGCCCCCAGCAAGGTGCCCACGGCGCGGTACAGGGCCTTGGAGCTGGTCGGGCCGACGAAGGGGCTGGAGACGATATACACGGTTGCCATCGCCCAGTACGGCCGCGGCAGTTGCAGCAGCAGGGCGATATACAGGGCGATCATCGACGCGGCGAAGGTGCGCACGCCGTAGAACCAGTCCCGGGCGGGCGGCATCGAGCTGAAGAAGTGTTTCACAGAGGCAGGCCCGGCGAGCGCTGCGCCGCCTCTTCGAAGGCTTTCACCACGCGCAGGGCGGCTTCGAGGTCGGCGGCGGGGATGTCCTTGAGCACGTCGCGGCGCAGGCGCACCAGTTCGCCTTCGATGGCTTCGGCCAGCTCGCGGCCCTGGTCGGTCAGGGACAGCGCCTTGGCCCGGCGGTCGCCCGGGTCTTCGCAGCGGCAGACGTAGCCGGCGTTGCACAGCTGGTCGAGCAGGCGCACCAGGGACGGGCTTTCCACCCCGACCGCCTGGGCCACCGCGACCTGATGCACACCATCGCCGAGGCGCAGGATCATCAGCAGCGGCACGGCACAGGCCTCGCTGATACCGAAGCGCGCCAGGGTGGTCTGGCAGATGCGCCGCCAACTGCGGCTGGCCATGACCATGCCGCTGCTGGTGTTCAGTTGCAGAGCTTCGAGCTTCATGGGGAATATTCATAGTTTGCTAACTATCAATATTGGTCGAAGGTGCGGGGAGCGTCAATAGCCGTCTGGGAGATGAAAACCCACCAGACAACGGAGAACCCTGTGGGAGCTGGCTTGCCAGCGATTTGGCCAGACCTGACAACATCTTTGTCATTGCCGGCCCTATCGCTGGCAAGCCAGCTCCCACAGGGTTTTGTGCAGGTTTTCAGAAGGGTGTTCCCTCAGGGGCGAAGCTGATCCTCGACCTTCATCGCCAACGCCAGCGGGCTACCCAGCCCGATCGCCTGATCGCGCCAGAACAGATAGCGCAGCTCATTGCCCCCCACCTGGAAATGCAAGGCCAGTTCTTCCGCCGCCTGCACCACCCCGGCCACCGCCGCCAGCTCCAGCCAGTACACCCCGGCGCGACTGTCGGCATTGACCTGAAACCCGTGCAGCAAGCGATACCCCGCCTCGAACCGGCAACGCGCATCACCCCGCTGAGCCCCGCGCAGAAACCACTCATAAGCCCGCCGCGCATCCGTCTGCCATGGATTGGACTCGCCGTCGCTGTCGCAGACCTCTTCCTCGAACAGATCCCCCAGCGCCGCCGCCGCTTCCGCCAGCCCCGCCTCGAAGGCATGCCGGTAATACTCGGCGGCACTGGCATAGGCGATCTCCACGCCCTTGCCGAAGTAATACTGCTGCCCGAGGTTGAACCAGGCCACCGCACTCCCCTGCAACGCTGCCATGCGCAGCAGATGCCCGGCCAGCACCGGATCGGCGCGCCAGTAACGCCCGTTCAGCCAGATCCAGCCGAGGTCGTTGAGCGCCGCCACGCTGCCGTCCAGCGCCTGCCCCCGCAGGTCGGCATAGACCGCCTGCAGGTCCGGCGCTTCATCCAGCAGGCTGACCAGGCTGAAGCTCTCCCCCAGCACCGCACGCTGCGCCGGCATGCCCACGCCGCTGTACAGCCGCCGCATATGCGCACGCCCCGGCGCAGGTACCACCCGCTCCGGCAACAGGCGCCCGAGCATCGAATAGATATTGCTGGCAGCTGACATGTTCATCCTCATGGAACCGCCCTCCTTCTTGGCTTCCTTCTGGGCGTCGAGGCGTGATTCTGCGCAGCGTCACGACAAAACCTGTCGCGAACGCGTTCGTCGGAGCGATTCAACGGATCATCCCTGAATTGGATAAATTAATGGCAAATTGCCATACACTGTGGCGATTACCCCGCTTTCGCCGCAAGCCTAGACAAGGACTCACCGTTTTGCCCTCCGCCACCACACGCGCCACCCTCAGTCGTCAATGGGAACTGCTGCGCCAGCTACCCAGCCGCTCGCCCGGCATTACCAGCGCGGAACTGGTGATGCGCCTCAAGGACGCCGGCTTCAACATCAGCAAGCGCAGTATCGAAAGGGATCTCAACGAGCTGTCGCTGATCTTTCCGCTGGAGCGCAACGACCGCAGCATTCCCTATGGTTGGTATTGGGCAGCGAATGCCTGTGTAGAGTTGCGTGGGCTGAGTGTCAGCGAGGCATTGAGCCTGGCGTTGGTCGAGGAAGCGGTGCGTCCGCTGCTGCCCGGGAGCATGCTCAAGGGCCTGGATGCGCGCTTCGCCCATGCCCGGCAGAAGCTGGAAACCCTGTCGTCGGAAAACAAGGCGGCGCGCTGGCTGGACAAGGTCGCCAGCGTGCGCCCGGAAATGAACATGCGCGCTCCGGAGGTCTCGGACAGCATCCTCGAAACCGTGCAGAAGGCCCTGCTCGACGAGCAGCAGTTGCAGGCCCTGTACTACTCGGCGCACCACGACCGTAGCGTCGAGCTGACCCTCAACCCGCTGGCCCTGATCCAGCGCGGCCAGGTGGCCTACCTGATCGCCACGGCGCAGCCCTACGAGGATATCCGCCAGTTCGCCGTGCACCGCTTCCGCCAGTTGAGCGTGCTCGATACGCCGGCCCTGGGCCTGGACGACTTCGACCTGCAAGCCTACCTGCGCAGCGACGCCCTGCAGTTCGGCAGCGCGGAGAAGATCGAGCTGCATGCCTGGATCAGCGACAACCTGGCCCGCCGGATGCGCGAAACGCCGTTGTCGCCGGACATGCAGTTGATCGACCTGGAAGACGGCCACCGCCTGCAGGCCACGGTCAGCAACAGCTGGAGCCTGCGCTGGTGGCTGCTGAGCCAGGGCGACGAGCTGGTGGTGGAACAGCCGCCGGCCTTGCGCCAGTTGATCTCGCAGACCCTGAGCAGTGCGGCGGCGGCGTATCAGGAAGAGTGACTAGCGTTGCATGCCCCAGCGGCGCACGGTCACCCGCTCCAATGCGTTGAACACCAGGCTCTCCACCAGCAAGCCGATCAGGATCACCACTGCGAGCCCGGCGAACACCTTGTCGGTGTACAGCTCGTTGCGGTTCTGGAAGATGTACCAGCCCAGCCCGCCCTTGCCGCTGGTGGCGCCGAACACCAGCTCGGCGGCGATCAGCGTGCGCCAGGCGAAGGCCCAGCCGATCTTCAGCCCGGAGAGGATCGACGGCAGCGCCGCCGGCACCAGGATATGCAGGACCAGGCGCAGCCCACGCAGGCCGTAGTTGCGCCCGGCCATGCGCAGCGTTTCGTTGACCCCGAGGAAGCCGGCGTAGGTATTCAGCGCCAGCGCCCACAGCACCGAGTGCACCAGCACGAAGATCAGGCTGTTCTCGCCCAGCCCGAACCACAGCAGTGCCAGCGGCAGCAGGGCGATGGCCGGCAACGGGTTGAACATCGAGGTCAGGGTGCCGAGCAGGTCGCGGCCGAACTGGGTCGAGACCGCCAGGCTGGTCAGGCCGAAGGCCAGGATGATGCCCAGCACATAGCCCTTGATCAGCACCACCAGCGACACGCCGACCTTGGCCGGCAGCTCGCCGCTGAGCATGCCGTCCCACAGGGCCTGGGCGGTTTGCAGGAAGGTCGGCAGCAGCAGGTCGTTGCCCTGGTAGCGCGCGGCGGCCTCCCAGAGCACGGCGATCAGCAACAGGATCACGCTCTTGCGCAGCCAGCCGTGCTGCCACAGGCGCTGGATCAGCGGCAGTTCGCGCTCCAGCGCAACACCGTCCCACGGCTGCAGGGCGATTTCATATTCCCGACGCGGGGAGGATTGGATAGTCATGGTGAAGCTCCCGGTCAGTAGGCGATACGGATATCGGTGAAGCCCAGCTCGGTATCGGCGGCCGGGGCCTGGCCGTCCTCGAACAGCAGGCTGTGGATGCGCCGGGCACTGGCCTGGAAATCGGCGCCGCCGAGGCTGTGCAGGTCGTATTGATGGCTGTGGATCTCGGCCCGCACACGCCCCGGATGAGGCGACAGCAGCAGGATGCGGTTACCCACCACCAGGGCTTCCTCGATGGAGTGGGTGACGAACAACAGGGTGAAACGCACCTCCTCCCAGAGCGCCAGCAGTTCTTCCTGCATCTTGCGGCGGGTCAGGGCGTCGAGGGCGGCGAAGGGCTCGTCCATCAGCAGGATCTTCGGCTGCATGGCCAGGGCGCGAGCGATGGACACCCGTGCCTTCATGCCGCCGGACAGGGTGTGCGGGTAGGCGTCGGCGAAAGCGGCCAGGCCGACTTTCTCCAGGTACTCCAGCGCCCGCTGTTCGGCCTCGGCCCGCTTCAGGGTACCGGACACCAGCAGCGGGAACATGACGTTCTGCTTCACCGTCTTCCACGGCGGCAACTGGTCGAACTCCTGGAACACCACGATGCGGTCCGGCCCCGGACCATGCACCGCCTGGCCTTGCAGGCGGATGCTGCCTTCGCTCGGCTCGATGAAGCCGCCGACCGCCTTGAGCAAGGTGGACTTGCCGCAGCCCGAGGGCCCGAGCAGGACGAAGCGATCGCCCTTGTCCACTTCGAAACTGACCTGGTGGGTGGCCCGCACCACGCGCTGGGCGGTGCGGTATTCCAGGCTGAGGTTGTCCACCTGCAACAGCGGTGGGGTGTCTATGCGGCTCAGCTTGCTGGCCGTGTGGCCTTGCAGTTGGGCGGTCATGAAATCAGCTCCCCTGAAGCGGCGTTTCATCCTGGAAGAAGTAGTCCTTCCACGACTCGGGTTTGTGCTTGATGGCGCCGACCCGGTAGAGGAACTCCGCCAGTGGGTAGGTGTTCTTCGGCGTGACGGTGAACTCGTATTTCGGGTTGTCGATGATCTTCAGCAACTCGTCGCGGCTGATCTTCGCCTTGGTCACGCGGATGTAGGTGTCGGCTGCGGCCGCCTTGTCCTTCTGGGCGAAGTCCGCCGCCTCGGCCAGGGCCTCGACGAAGGCCTTGTAGGTCTTCGGGTTGTCCTTGCGGAATTTCTCGGTGGTGAACAGCACGGTCGGCGAGTTGGGGCCGAGCAGTTCGTAGGTGTCGAGAACGACGTGGACGTCCTTGTTGGCCAGCGCCTGCTCCTGGAAGGGCGGGTTGGAGAAGTGCCCGTTGAGCTCGGTGCCGCCGGCGAGCAGCGCGGCGGTGGCGTCCGGGTGCGGAACGGCCAGGGTGTACTTGTCGAGGCGGTTGTATTCCTTGTCGCCCCACTGCTGGGCCGCGGCGTACTGGAGGAAGCGCGACTGCACCGAGACACCTACCGCCGGCAGGGCGATGCGGTCCTTCTCGCTGATGTCGGCAATGGTCTTCACGTTCGGGTTGCTGCTCAGCAGGTAGTACGGGAAGTTGCCGAGCGAGGCCACGGCCTTGACGTTCTGCCGGCCGTAGGTGCGGTCCCAGATGGTCAGCAGCGGGCCGACGCCGGCACCGACGATATCCACCGAGCCGGAAAGCAGCGCGTCGTTGGTCGCGGCGCCACCGGAAAGCTGGGTCCAGTCCACTTTGATATCGATGCCCTGTTCCTTGCCGTGCTTCTCGATCAGGTTTTGGTCACGGACCACGTTGAGCAACAGGTAAACGATGCCGAACTGTTCGGCGATACGGATTTCGCCTTCGGCCTGGGCAGTGGCCGGAGCGACGAGGCTGCCGGCGATCAAGCTGGCGCTCAGGCCGATGCCGGCCGCGAGGCGGCTGAGTGTTTTGCGCATGATGAGTCCTCGGCGGATCAGAACGGGGCGTCGCCCTGGATGGTGGTGCGATAGAGCTTGCGACGCAGGTGCGCCGGGCAGCCGGTGGCGAGGTGGATCAGCGAGCGGTTGTCCCAGAACACCAGGTCATGGGGCTGCCACTGATGGCGATAGATGTTCTGCTCCAGCACGCTGTGGGCGTACAGCTCGGCGAGGATCTGCCGGCTTTCGTCATCGGGCAGGCCGACGATGCGGGTGGTGAAGCCTTCGCTGACGAACAGCGCCTTGCGGCCGTTCTCCGGGTGGGTGCGCACGACGGGGTGGATGACTTCGGCGACCTGGGCCAGTTGCTCGGCGCTCAGGGTCGGGCGCCAGTTGCCTTCGAACTTGGTCTCGCTGTAGCGCGCGGTATAGGAATGCGCCGCCTGGCGGCCTTCGACGGCCTTGCGCAGGGCGTCCGGCAGGCCTTCCCAGGCCTTGTGCATATCGGCGAACAGGGTGTCGCCGCCTTCGCTGGGCAACTCCTGGGCGTGCAGCATCGAGCCCAGGCTCGGCAGTTCCTTGTACGACAGGTCCGAGTGCCAGAACTTGCCGGCATCACCGAGGCCGAGGTTCTGGCCGTTCTCGACGATGTTGGAGACGATGAGGATTTCCGGGTGGTTGGCCAGCAGGAACTGCTTGAGCACATGGATCTGCAGCACGCCGAAGCGGCGGCTGAAGGCGATCTGTTGTTCGGGGGTGATGCGCTGGTCGCGGAAGACCAGGACATGGTGGTCGAGGTGGGCCCGGTGGATTTTGGCGAAGTCTGCGCCGTTCACCGGTTGTGCCAGGTCCAGGCCGATGATCTCGGCGCCGACTGCGCCGTTGAAAGGCCGGATCTCGAAGGGTTGCTGCTGTGCGCTGTCGATGGACGACAAGGCGTTGGAGGCCGCTGACATGTTTAACTCCCGCGCAGAGCGCGCCCAATGGAGCGCGCATCGATCAGAAACTCACGGTTTCGCCGTGTTGGTTCGTGTTCGTGCGGCGCGCCGATTGGTCGGCAGGTACGCAGGGGATTGACTATAAAGGCATAAGAAAAATTATTTAAATACCTTTAAGAAATAAGAATATTCGGGTTTTTGGGGTGCTCTTCAGGGCCTCATCGCTGGCAAGCCAGCTCCCACAGGGACCGTATGCGCCGCCGAACCTGTGGGAGCTGGCTTGCCAGCGATAGGGCCCTGACAGTCACTCAAACAGCCAAGCCATGCGCCGTAGCCTGCAACCCCGCCAACACCAGCCGCTGATACAACTCCTCCTTCAGCCCATCCGGCTTCTCCAGCCCCATCCGTGCCAACTGAGCTGACCATTCTTCAGCCGGTGGCGCCTCCAGCGCTGCCTTGCCCAGCTCCAGCACCTCGCTCAGCTTGAACTTGCTCTTCAGCCAGTTCAGCGCCCGCAACAGGTCGCGCTCCTCGGCCGTGAAGTCACACCCCAGCGGATACTCCGGAAACAGCCGCCCATGCCGCTCACGCAAGGCTTCCAGACGCTCCGAGGTGTTGTTGCAGTAACGCTGGTCCAGCTCGAAATCCTCCGGCAGCTTGCCGGCCTTCTGCGCCTGCTCCTGCAACTGCGCCTGGAAGCGCGAATCACTGATCGCCAGCAACCGGGCAATCACCTCGGCATCGGTCTGCCCGCGCAGGTCGGCAATCCCGTACTCGGTCACCACCACATCGCGCAGGTGCCGGGGAATGGTGCAGTGCCCATATTCCCAGACGATATTCGAACTCACCTCGCCCCCCGCCTCGCGCCACGAACGCAGGAGCAGCACCGAACGCGCGCCCTCCAGCGCATGGCCCTGGACCACGAAGTTGTATTGTCCGCCAACCCCGCTGAGCACCCGCCCGTCCTCCAGTTGGTCAGCCACCCCGGCGCCCATCAGGGTCATGGTGAAGACCGTGTTCATGAAGCGCGCATCGCGGCGTTGCAGGCGCTTGAGCATTTCCTGGCCGTACAGCTCGTTGATGAAGCTGATCGCGCCCATGTCGATGCGCTTGCGACTGGCCAACGGCAGCTCGCGCAGGCGCTGGTAGAACGCCTGCGGCCCGAGGAAGAAGCCGCCATGCACCAGCACTCCGTCGTCGGTGTCCGCCGCACCGCTGTTGGCCGCATGCTGGCGCACCGCATCGGCATACACCGGACGGCGGATGATCCCGGCTTCGAGCAGCGCCAGCAGGCCGTTGACGAACATCTCGCTGCAGCCATAAAGCCCCTTGGCGAAGGGCATCACCCCGCCCTCGCGCTCGATCAGCCCGTGCCAGGGCGCCAGGTGCAGTTCGCCGAGCAGCGCCTGGTATCCCTCGTTATCCGCCTGCCGCGCCAGCAGCGCCGCAGTCAGGGCATCGCCCATGGCACCGATGCCGATCTGCAAGGTGCCGCCATCGCGCACCAGGGTGCTGGCATGCACGCCGATGAAATGGTCCTGGGTGCTGACCGGCATATTCGGCGTGGAAAACAGCCGGGTACGCTCGGGCTCGTCGATCAGCAGGTCGAAGTCCCCGCGCTTGAGCTCCGAGGCACCGGGCATGTAGGGCAACTCGGCATGCACCTGGCCAAGCAGAAGGATGGTTTCGCCGGCCGCGCGACGGCGTTCGATCATCGGCAGCAGGTCGAGGGTGATATCGGGGTTGCAGCTCAGGCTCAGGTAGTCCGGGCGTTCGCCATCCTCGGCGACGATCTGCGCGATCAGGTTCAGGCCCTTGGCATTGATGTCCCGCGCCGCGTGGCTGTAGTTGCTGCTGACGTAGTCCTGCTGCGCCTGCGCGCTGTGCAGCAGGCTGCCGGGCTGCATGAAGAACTGCTCGACGCGGATATTGGCCGGCAGGCGGCTGGCCCGCAGGTCGCGCAGGTAGTCGAGTTCCGGATAGTCGGCGAAGACCCGTTCGACGAAGGGCTCTAGAAAGCGTCGCTGCAGGCCGTCGCCCAGATCGGGGCGGCCCAGGGACAGCGCCGTATAGATCGTCAGGCGCCGCTCCGGCAGCTCGCGCACCCGGGCATACAGGGCGTTGACGAAGCGGTTGGGCTTGCCCAGGCCCAGGGGCAGGCCCATGTGGATATGGGCCGGTAATTGCGCCAGAACCTGGTCTACTGCGGCTTCGATCGAGTAGGTGCGCACGCTGTCGGCTCTCCGTTGGGTCCCTTGAGTACAGCTTGGACCGAAGCGATGTGCGAATTACTGCACGGCCCCCGGAAACGACGAAGCCCGCACAAGGCGGGCTTCGAGGCGTGCAGCGCGAGGCTTACAGGCCGGACATCTTCTTGATGGCGCCTTTCAGGTCGTCATCCGAGCAGTCGGCGCAGGTGCCTTTCGGCGGCATGGCGTTGATGCCGGTGATGGCCTTGGCAAGGATGCCGTCCAGACCACCCTGGTGGTCGGCGCGCTCTTTCCAGGCCGCGGTGTCGCCGATCTTCGGCGCGCCCAGCAAGCCGGTGCTATGGCAGGCGTTGCAATGCTTGGCGATGATTTCGTCCGGGGTCTTGGCACCGCCACCACCTGCGGTAGCAGCCACTTCCATGCCCTTGCATTCCTGCCCCTGGACGCAGACCTGGCCTACGGGTTCGAGACGCTTGGCGATGTCGTCATTGGTCGTAGCCTGGGCACTGACTGCCCAAAGGGCCACTACGGTAGCTGGTATAGCCAGCATTTTCTTGATTGGATTCACACGTACACCCTCATGGTGGCTAGTCACGCCTGCGGCCACGGTTTCGCAGGCGGCGCAAGTATAGCGGGAACCCTGACTCACCGGAACAACCACATTAAATAAAGGGGTTTATCCGCGACAATCAGCCGCGCCACCCTCGCTGTCAGAAGTTCGCCGGGGTGGCCGCGCTGATAAGCCGGGCCGGCTTATCGTAGGGGTTGCGAAAACGGTGTGGCTTGGTGCTTTCGAAATAGTAGCTGTCGCCCGCTTCGAGGATGAAGGTTTCGAAGCCGACCACCAGTTCCAGCTTGCCCTCGAGGAGGATGCCGGTCTCTTCGCCGTCGTGGGTGAGCATCTCTTCGCCGGTATCGGCGCCCGGCGGGTAGATCTCGTTGAGGAAGGCGATGGCCCGGCTCGGATGGCCGTTGCCGACCAGCTTCATGGTCACTTCGCCGTCCGAAATGTCGAGCAGTTCGTGGGCCTTGTAGACGATCTGCGTCGGGTTCTCCGGCAGCAGGTCTTCGGAAAAGAACTCCATCATCGACATCGGAATACCGCTCAGCACCTTGCGCAGCGAGCTGATCGAGGGGCTGACGCTGTTCTTCTCGATCATCGAAATGGTGCTGTTGGTCACGCCCGCACGCTTGGCCAGCTCTCGCTGGGAGAGGCCCTTGACCTTGCGAATGGCTTGTAGTCGTTCACCGACGTCCAATGCTGGAGCCTCCTGACGAATGTGGGGGTCGAAATGTGCGCCATCATCGCAACAGCGTTCAGTATTTACAACACTTCGACCCGCAGTTCGTCAGTGATGGCCTCACTCTCCGGTATAGACCAAAGGCACCCGGCGCAGGTTGCAAAAGATCTGGTAGGGGATGCTGCCGGCCTGGGTCGCGACGTCGCTGGCGAGGATGTTCTTGCCCCACAGCTCGACAGTGCTGCCGAGCCCGGCCTGCGGGACGTCGGTGAGGTCGATGCAGAGCATGTCCATGGAGACGCGACCGATCAGTTGCGCAGGTTTGCCGGCGACCAGGACCGGCGTGCCGGTGGGTGCATGGCGCGGGTAACCGTCGGCATAACCCATGGCGACCACACCGACCCGGGTCGGGCGCGGGCTGACGAAGCGTGCACCATATCCCACAGGCTCGCCGGCCGGCAGCTCGCGCACGCTGATGACTTTCGACTCCAGGGTCATCACCGGTTGCAGGCGGGCGGCCTCGGCCTGTTCGGTTTCGAAAGGCGTCGCACCGTACAGCATGATGCCCGGACGGACCCAGTCGCTCGGCACCTGCGGCCAGCCCAGCACCGCAGGCGAATTGCGCAGGCTGACCTCGGCCTTCAGGCCCTGGCGGGCGGCTTCGAACACCGCGACCTGCTCGTTGCTGGCATTGCTGTCCAGCTCGTCGGCGCGGGCGAAGTGGCTCATCAGGACGATCTTCGACACCTTGCCGCTGGCCTGCAGGCGCTGGTATGCCGTCTGATAGTCGCGCGGATGCAGGCCGACGCGGTGCATGCCGGTGTCCATCTTCAGCCAGACCTGGATCGGCCTGGCCAGAGTGGCCTTCTCGATCGCTTCCAGTTGCCAAAGGGAATGCACCACGCACCAGAAGTCGTGTTTGACGATCAGCTCCAGCTCGCTGGCCTCGAAGAAGCCTTCGAGCAGCAGCACCGGGGCCTTGATCCCCACTTCGCGCAGCGCCAGCGCCTCCTCGATGCAGGCCACGGCAAAGCCGTCGGCCTCGGCTTCAAGGGCCAGGGCGCAGCGCACCGCGCCGTGGCCGTAGGCATCGGCCTTGATCACCGCCAGGGCACGGGCCCCGGTCAGCTGGCGAGCGAAGCGGTAGTTGTGACGCAGGGCTTGGAGGTCGATCAGGGCACGGGCGGGACGCATGACGGCAGCCTTCTGGCAGTCTGGTTGTGAATAACTTGTTCTGAAAAAAGGCCCGGTACCGCAACGGCACCGGGTGAAGAGAGGGTGTTACGAAAGAGCGGCGACTACCGACATCTCAACCAGGATCTCCGGCTCGCAGAGCTTGCTCTGCACCGTGGCCCGGGCCGGGGCGACGCCCTTGGGCAGCCACTTGTCCCAGACCGCGTTCATGCCCTGGAAATCGGCATCGATGTCCTTCAGGTAGATGGTCACCGAGAGCAGGCGGGTCTTGTCGGTGCCGGCCAGGTCCAGCAAGCGCTC
The DNA here is from genome assembly GCF_057197725.1 of Pseudomonas sp. P2S-1. NCBI lineage: Bacteria > Pseudomonadati > Pseudomonadota > Gammaproteobacteria > Pseudomonadales > Pseudomonadaceae > Pseudomonas > Pseudomonas sp. P2S-1. Next base: position 4,727,245 of record NZ_CM170068.1, on the reverse strand, counting down.
GATATTGCCCAGCGTTTCCCGGGTCTGCTGTTCGATCCCGGCGTTCATGTCGTCACCTACCTGGCCCGCGAGATACACGGTGCCGTTGTGGGCGACGATCTGGCTCATGCGGTCATTGGTGAGCTGGCGCTGGATTGCCATGCTTGGCGGTCTCCTGAGTGTGTCCGTAACGGGAAATGTCGAGCCCTTCGGCGCTGATCTGCGGCTTTTTGCGCGCCATCAGGTCGGCCAGCAGGCGGCCCGAGCCGCATGCCATGGTCCAGCCGAGGGTGCCATGACCAGTATTGAGGAACAGGTTGCGGAACGCGGTCGCGCCGACGATCGGCGTACCGTCCGGAGTGGTCGGGCGCAGGCCGGTCCAGAACTCGGCCTCGCGCAGATTGCCGCCCAGAGGATAAAGATCGTTGACGATCATCTCCAGCGTTTCGCGCCGACGCGGGTTCAGCGACAGGTCAAAACCGGCGATCTCGGCCATGCCGCCGACGCGGATGCGGTTGTCGAAGCGGGTGATGGCGACCTTGTAGGTCTCGTCGAGAATGGTCGAGGTCGGGGCCATGTCCGGGTTGGTGATCGGCACGGTCAGCGAGTAGCCCTTGAGCGGGTAGACCGGGGCCTTGATGCCCAGCGGCTTGAGCAGTTGCGGCGAGTAGCTGCCCAGGGCCAGCACGTAGCGGTCGGCAGTTTCCAGCTTGCCGTCGATCCACACGCCATTGATGCGGTCGCCGGCGAAGTCGAGGCGCTGGATGTTCTGGCCGAAGCGGAATTCGACGCCCAGGTTGCGCGCCATCTCCGCCAGGCGGGTGGTGAACAGCTGGCAGTCGCCGGTCTGGTCGTTGGGCAGGCGCAGGGCACCGGCGAGGATATCGGACACATTGGCCAGGGCCGGCTCGACCCGGGCGATGCCTTCGCGGTCCAGCAGCTCATAGGGCACGCCGGCCTGTTCGAGGACGGCGATGTCCTTGGCGGCGTTGTCGAGCTGGGCCTGGGTGCGGAACAGCTGGGTGGTGCCGAGGCTGCGGCCTTCGTAGGCGATGCCGGTTTCGGCGCGCAGTTCGTCGAGGCAGTCGCGGCTGTACTCGGACAGGCGGACCATGCGCTCCTTGTTCACCGCGTAGCGGTTGGCAGTGCAGTTGCGCAGCATCTGCGCCATCCACAGGTACTGGTCGACATCGCCGGTGGCCTTGATCGCCAGCGGAGCGTGGCGCTGCAGCAGCCACTTGATGGCTTTCAGCGGCACGCCCGGGGCGGCCCAGGGCGAGGCATAACCTGGCGACACCTGGCCGGCGTTGGCGAAACTGGTTTCCATGGCCACCGCCGGTTGACGGTCGACCACCACGACTTCGAAACCTTGCCGGGCCAGATAGTAGGCACTGGCGGTCCCGATCACACCGCTACCGAGTACCAGAACGCGCATGTTGTTATCCCTCGAGGCGGCGCACCGCCACAATTTTTGTGAATGGCATGAATGGGCGCAGTGTAAAAAACTCGAGGCAGTGCATTTCACTATATAAAAACCTATATTTGGCGAGAATTCTCGGCAAAGTCGGCTTTTACAAAGGGGCATCCACTATGAGAACCCAGCACCAGAGCAAGCGCGAGCTGGACAAGATCGACCGCAATATCCTCCGGATACTGCAGAGCGACGGGCGTATTTCCTTTACTGAACTGGGGGAGAAGGTCGGCCTGTCGACCACCCCGTGCACCGAGCGGGTCCGCCGCCTGGAGCGCGAAGGCATCATCATGGGCTACAACGCCCGGCTCAATCCGCAGCACCTCAAGGGCAGCTTGCTGGTGTTCGTCGAGATCAGCCTGGACTACAAGTCGGGGGATACCTTCGAGGAGTTCCGCCGGGCGGTGCTCAAGCTGCCGCATGTGCTGGAATGCCATTTGGTCTCGGGGGACTTCGACTATCTGGTGAAGGCACGGATTTCCGAGATGGCGTCGTATCGCAAGTTGCTGGGGGACATCCTGCTCAAGCTGCCGCATGTGCGGGAGTCGAAGAGCTATATCGTGATGGAAGAGGTGAAGGAGAGCCTGAACCTGCCGATTCCGGATTGATCTTGAGGGCCCTATCGCTGGCAAGCCAGCTCCCACAGGTTCGGCGGTGCACGCGATCACTGTGGGAGCTGGCTTGCCAGCGATGAGGCCCTAAGCCTTCACACAAGCACCTGCCGGGTAGTCGCAATAAACTGATGCACCAACCGCTCCGCCCCCGCATCGATCATCTCCTCCGGCCCCCGCCCCCGCGGACACGGCAGGCGCGGCGTAGTCCCGAACAACCGGCAGATCATCGGCCGCTCCTCATACACCGTGCAGCCCTGCGGCCCCAGGTGCACACAGTTCAACTCGGCCAGCGCCGCTTCCTGCTCCTCGGCACTCTTGCGCGGCAGCCGGGCCATTTCCTCGGTCGAGGTGGTCACCGGCCCGCAGCAGTCATGACAGCCCGGCACGCACTCGAAGGACGGAATCTGCTCACGCAGAAAACGGATTTTGTGACTGTTGCAGGCCATGAAACGGAACCGCCAAAGGGAAGAAAGCCGCTATTTTGCCCGACGGTTGCCTGCCCCCGGAAGCACCGCCTATGCTGCCCGCCTTCACCTCTCACTGCCGCAGGACGACGCCCATGCACACCGCCTCCTACTACGCCGCCAGCAGCGTCCCACAGCCGGACTACCCGCGGCTGGACGGCGAGCAGCGTTGCGACGTCTGTGTGATCGGCGGCGGTTACTCCGGCCTGAACACCGCCATCGAACTGGCCGAGCGCGGCTTCAGCGTGATCCTGCTGGAGGCGCGCAAGGTCGGCTGGGGCGCCAGCGGGCGCAATGGCGGGCAGTTGATTCGCGGGGTCGGCCACGGTCTCGAGCAGTTCGAGCCGGTGATCGGTGCCGAAGGCGTGAAACAGATGAAGCTGATGGGCCTGGAAGCGGTGGAAATCGTCCGCCAGCGGGTCGAGCGCTACAACATTGCCTGCGACCTGACCTGGGGCTATTGCGACCTGGCCAACAAACCCCGGGAATACGAAGGTTTCGCCGAAGACGCCGAAGCCCTGCGCGCCCTCGGCTACCGCCATGAACTGCGCCTGGTGCCGCCGGAGCAGATGCACAGCGTGATCGGCTCGGACCAGTACACCGGTGGCCTGATCGACATGGGCTCCGGTCACCTGCATCCACTCAACCTTGCGCTGGGTGAAGCGGCCATCGCCAGTGGCCTGGGCGTGCGGATTTTCGAACAGTCCGCCGTCACCCGCATCGACTACGGACCCGAGGTCAAGGTCCACACCGCCCAGGGCTCGGTCCGCGCCAACACCCTGGTGCTGTGCTGCAACGCCTACCTCAATGACCTGAACCCCGAGCTGGGCGGCAAGGTGCTCCCGGCCGGCAGCTACATCATCGCCACCGAACCGCTGGACGAAGCGCGGGCGCGGCAACTGCTGCCGCAGAACATGGCAGTGTGCGACCAGCGGGTGACCGTGGATTACTTCCGCCTCTCCGCCGACCGCCGTCTGCTGTTCGGCGGTGCCTGTCACTACTCGGGGCGAGACCCGCAGGATATCGGCGCCTACATGCGCCCGAAGATGCTCAAGGTGTTCCCGCAACTGGCGGATGTGCGCATCGACTTCCAGTGGGGCGGGATGATCGGCATCGGCGCCAACCGCCTGCCGCAGATCGGCCGCCTGCGCGAGCAGCCCAATGTGTATTACGCCCAGGCCTACGCCGGGCATGGCCTGAATGCCACGCACCTGGCGGGGCGCTTGCTGGGTGAAGCGATCAGCGGACGGGAGAGTGGGCGTTTCGATCTGTTTGCCCAGGTGCCGCATATCACCTTCCCGGGCGGGAAGCATTTGCGCTCGCCGTTGCTGGCGCTGGGGATGTTGTGGCATCGGCTCAAGGCGCTGGTCTGAGCCCTTCTGTGTTGCTGATGGCCTCATCGCTGGCAAGCCAGCTCCCACAGTGTCTGCGGCGCCGCTGAACCTGTGGGAGCTGGCTTGCCAGCGATGAGGCCATCAAAAACATCACAAGACGTCACTCCCGCCAGAACGGCTTCAACCCCTCCTCCACCGCATCCACCTTGCTCAACCCGATATCCTTCAACTGCGCAGGCGTCAGTTCCAGCAGTGCCTGCCGCGTTTCCCAGCGATGCCGCCACAAGCGCAGGGTGCCCAAAAACCATGGCCCGCGCAGCCGGGCGTCACGCTGCGCCCGCTCCACTTCGCTGCCATACAGTTTCAAGCGCACATCGCTCAGGCCGTTCATCGCGTCTTTCCTCCAGGGTTGGTAAACCGTGTAGAAAGAATGCGCGTGTAGGAAAATTCGTTACAGATTCAACCTGTCAGAATTTTCTTCATACAGATTTCTACGTTTCCTCTCTGAATGCTGTATTTTTCCGAAATCTGTACTGGTTATTTCCCACAGTCTGCCCCCGGAGTACGCAGCATGACCCTGTACGTCAACCTCGCCGAGCTGCTCGGTGCCCGTATCGAACAGGGCCTTTACCGTCCCGGGGACCGCCTGCCATCGGTCCGCGCCCTGAGCCTGGAGCACGGGGTCAGCCTGAGCACGGTGCAACAAGCCTACCGCCTGCTGGAAGACAACGGCCTGGTCGCGCCGCGCCCGAAATCCGGCTATTTCGTCCCGCAAAACCGCACCCTGCCCGCCCTGCCGGCAGTCGGCCGACCGGCACAGCGGCCTGTGGATATCTCCCAATGGGAACACGTGGTGGAGCTGATCCGCAGCGTCCCGCGCAAGGACATCGTCCAGCTCGGTCGGGGCATGCCCGACGTCAACAGCCCGACCCTGAAACCCTTGCTGCGCAGCCTCGCCCAGCTCAGCCGGCGGCAGGACATGCCCGGCCTGTATTACGACACCATCAGCGGTACCCAGGCCCTGCGCGAGCAGGTGGCGCGGCTGATGCTCGACTCCGGCTGCACCATCGACGCCGCCGACCTGGTCATCACCACCGGCTGCCATGAGGCGCTGTCGGCCAGCATTCGCGCGGTGTGCGAGCCGGGGGATATCGTCGCGGTGGACTCGCCAAGCTTCCACGGCGCCATGCAGACCCTCAAGGGCCTGGGCATGAAGGCCATGGAAATCCCCACCGACCCGCTCACCGGCATCAGCCTCGAAGCCCTGGAGCTGGCCCTGGAACAATGGCCGATCAAGCTGATCCAGGTGACGCCGAGCTGCAACAACCCGCTCGGCTACATCATGCCGGAAGCGCGCAAGCGCGCCCTGCTCAGCCTGGCCCAGCGCTTCGACGTGGCGATCCTCGAGGACGACGTGTATGGCGACCTGGCCTACACCTACCCACGCCCGCGCACGATCAAATCCTTCGACGATGACGGACGCGTCCTGCTCTGCAGTTCCTTCTCCAAGACCCTGGCCCCGGGCCTGCGCGTCGGCTGGGTAGCGCCCGGGCGCTACCTGGAGCGGGTGCTACACATGAAGTACATCAGCACCGGCAGCACCGCGACGCAGCCGCAACTGGCGATCGCCGACTTCATCGAGGCCGGCCACTACCAGCCGCACCTGCGGCGCATGCGCAGCCAGTACCAGCGCGGGCGCGACCAGATGATCGACTGGGTGACCCGCTACTTCCCCGAAGGCACCCGGGTCAGCCGGCCCCAGGGCAGCTTCCTGCTCTGGGTCGAGCTGCCGGAGGCCTGCGACACCCTGAAACTGAATCGTCTGTTGCTCGACCAGGGCGTACAGATCGCCATGGGCAGCATCTTTTCCGCCTCGGGCAAGCACCGCAACTGCCTGCGCATGAACTACGCGGCCCAGCCGACCCCGACCATCGAGGCGGCGGTGCGCAAGGTCGGGGAGAACGCCATTCGTCTGCTGGGAGAAGAAGCGAAGCACGGGTAACGTTTCGCTGTCGGACGCGGTCTACAGTTCAACTGCCCCGCGACCACGGAACTCCGACTTGACCAGCCAACGGCTCCTGCCCTTCCTGCTGACCCTGCTGCTGGCCCTGAGTGGCTGCGCCAGCGTCAGCGTGCCCCGTGACGTCAGCCAGGCAATCCCGGCCGAGCAGTCCGCCTTCGGCCGCTCGGTACAGCGCGAGGCCCAGGCCCATGACGGGCTCTCCGGCTTCCGCCTGCTGCCCAACAGCAACGAAGCCTTTCGCGCCCGCGCCGAGCTGATCCGCAATGCGCAAAGCAGCATCGACCTGCAGTACTACATCGTCGCCGACGGCCTCAGCACCCGGGCCCTGGTCCACGAACTGCTGGCTGCGGCCGACCGTGGCGTGCGCGTGCGCATCCTCCTCGATGACACCACCAGCGACGGCCAGGAAGACCTGATCGCCACCCTCGCTGCCCACCCGAACATCCAGATCCGCGTGTTCAACCCGCTGCAACTGGGGCGGGCCACGGGCGTCACCCGGGCCATGGGCCGCCTGTTCAACCTCTCGCGCCAGCACCGGCGCATGCACAACAAGCTGTGGCTGGTGGACAACAGCATGGCCATCGTCGGCGGGCGCAATATCGGCGACGCTTACTTCGATGCCGAGCCCAACCTCAACTTCACCGACATCGACCTGCTCGGCGTCGGCCCGGTTGCCGAACAGTTGGGGCACAGCTTCGACCAGTACTGGAACAGCGCCCTGAGCAAGCCCATCGGCGACTTCCTCTACAGCCTGCCGGACGCCGACGACCTGCGCGCCAGCCGCCAGCGCCTGGAGCGCTACCTCGCCGATGCCCGGACCCAGCGCAAGGCGCTGTATGACCGGCTGATGGCCTATCAGACCCAGCCGCACCTGGATATCTGGCGCAACGAACTGATCTGGGCCCACAGCCAGGCCCTGTGGGATGCGCCGAGCAAGGTCCTGGCCGACGACGAGCCCGACCCGCAACTCCTGATGACCCGGCAACTGGCGCCGGAGCTGAACGGCGTGCGCAAGGAGCTGATCCTGGTTTCTGCCTACTTCGTGCCCCGTGACGAAGGGCTGCTGTACCTGACCAGCCGCGCCGATGCCGGCGTGCGGGTCGATCTCCTGACCAATGCCCTGGAGGCCACCGACGTCCCGGTGGTCCACGGCGGCTATGCGCCCTATCGCCGGGCGCTGCTGGAGCACGGGGTGAAACTCTTCGAACTGCGCCGCCAGCCCGGCGACCCCGGCCAGCCGCGCTACGGCTTCAGCGGCGCCTCGGACTCCAGCCTGCACAGCAAGGCCATCGTCTTCGACCGGCAGAAGACCTTTATCGGCTCGTTCAATTTCGACCCGCGTTCGGTGTTGTGGAACACCGAGGTCGGGGTGCTGGTGGACAGTCCGGAGCTGGCGCAATACACCCGCGACCTGGCGATCCAGGGGATGGCGCCGGCGGTGGCGTATCAGGTGGAGTTGCGCGAAGGGAAGCTGGTGTGGGTGACCGAGGACGATGGCCAGCTGCATGTGCTGACCACCGAGCCTGGGGGGCTGTGGCGAAGGTTCAATGCGTGGATCGCCAAGGCGGTGGGGTTGGAGAAGATGCTTTAGGCTGTGGCCTCCTCGAAGGCTTGCGGACGTCGCGCCAGCAATACGAGTACGAATGCACCGATGGCCATGAACCACGGCAACGCATGCCCGCTGACCCATTGGCTCCCCGCCCCCGCCGCCAGCGGCCCGATCAGGCAACCGATACCCCACAGCTGCGCCACATGGGCATTGGCCCGCACCAGCGCATCATCCCGATAACGCTCGCCGATCAGGATCAGTGACAGGGTGAACAGCCCGCCCGCGCTGGCACCGAACAGCACCCACAGCGGCCAGATCAGTTGCGTCTGCAGGAGCAGCGGAATCATCAGGCTGGACACCGCCAGCGTCGCCGCGCAACCACTGAACAGCGTGCGCCGGGACATGCGGTCGGCCAGCGCGCCGATCGGCAACTGCAGCACCGCATCCCCGACCACCACGGTGCTGACCATGAACAGCGCCACCTCCGCGCTGAAACCCTGCTGCAGGCAGTAGACCGGCAGCAAAGTCAGGATCATCGCTTCAAACGCGGCGAACAGGGCGATGGCCCACGCGATCACCGGCAACCTCCGACAGAAGCCGAACAGGTCGAAGAAGGTCACGCTGGCCGCCTCGGTACTCGGCGCGCCGCCACGCCCAAACAGCAACAGCGGCGAGACGACCAGCAGGCCGACACCGATCCAGAAACCGAGGTCGTCACCCGAACCCACCACGCCCAGCAACAACGGCCCGGCCAGTTGGCTGAGGGCGTAGCTGCTGCCATACAGCGCCACCAGCCGCCCACGCCATTGCTCCACCACCAGCTGGTTGATCCAGCTTTCACCGAGAATGAAGACGATGGTCAGGACCACGCCGATCAGCAAACGCAGCACCAGCCACACCGGATAGCTCGGCAGCAGCGCCAGCGCCCCGATGGACAACGCACCGGCCCACAGGCATAGACGCATCAGCCCCGGTGTGCCAAAGCGCGCCGCGAGGCGGCTGGCCAGGCTGGCACCCAGCAATACGCCGATCGCCGGCATCGCCGCCATCACGCCAATGGCGAAACTGCCGTAGCCCCAGCCTTCCAGGCGCAAGGACACCAGCGGCATGCTGACCCCCAACGCCAGGCCGACACTGAGCACGGCCGCCAAGACGGCGAAATAAGTCCCCCAACGCATCTCACATCCCTCGAAGCATTTCCGTACAGCACAGACGACACAGCCGGACCCGCCTTTCGGCAAGGTCCGGCTGCATGACCGGATCGGGCTGCGGCGGCGTTGTCAGCCGCCCAACAGGCTTACAGCTTGATCCAGGTAGCTTTCAGCTCGGTGTACTTGTCCAGCGCGTGCAGCGACTTGTCGCGGCCGTTGCCCGACTGCTTGAAGCCACCGAACGGTGCGGTCATGTCGCCGCCGTCGTACTGGTTGACCCAGACGCTGCCGGCACGCAGGGCCTTGGCGGTCTGGTGGGCCTTGGTGATGTTCGAAGTCCACACGCCAGCGGCCAGGCCGTACGGGGTGTCGTTGGCGATGGCGATGGCTTCCTCGACGGTGTCGAAGGTGATCACCGACAGCACCGGGCCGAAGATCTCTTCCTTGGCGATGCGCATGGCGTTGGACACGCCGTCGAAGATGGTCGGCTCGACGTAGGTGCCGCCGGTCTCTTCGAGGATGCGCTTGCCGCCAACCAGCAGCTTGGCGCCGTCAGTGTGGGCGGACTCGATGTAGCCCAGCACGGTGTTCAGCTGTTGGGTGTCGACCAGGGCGCCGACAGTGGTCGCCGGGTCCAGCGGGTTGCCCGGTTTCCAGGCTTTCAGGGCTTCCAGAACCATTGGCAGGAACTGGTCCTTGATCGAACGCTCCACCAGCAGGCGCGAGCCGGCGGTGCAGACTTCGCCCTGGTTGAAGGCGATGGCGCTGGCAGCGGCTTCGGCGGCGGCCTTGAGGTCAGGGGCGTCGGCGAAAACGATGTTCGGGCTCTTGCCGCCGGCTTCCAGCCACACGCGTTTCATGTTCGATTCGCCGGCATAGACCATCAGTTGCTTGGCGATCTTGGTCGAACCGGTGAACACCAGGGTGTCGACGTCCATGTGCAGGGCCAGGGCCTTGCCCACGGTGTGGCCGTAGCCTGGCAGGACGTTGAGCACGCCCGCCGGGATGCCGGCCTCCACCGCCAGCTGGGCGATGCGGATGGCGGTCAGCGGAGATTTTTCCGACGGCTTCAGGACCACGGAGTTACCGGTGGCCAGCGCCGGGCCGAGTTTCCAGCAGGCCATCAGCAGCGGGAAGTTCCACGGCACGATCGCGCCGACAACGCCTACGGGTTCGCGGGTAACCAGGCCAAGCTGGTCATGCGGGGTGGCGGCGACTTCGTCGTACACCTTGTCGATGGCTTCGCCGTTCCAGGCCAGGGCGTTGGCCGCGCCCGGGATGTCGATGGTCGAGGAGTCGCCGATCGGCTTGCCCATGTCCAGGGTTTCCAGGAGCGCCAGCTCTTCGACGTTCTGCTTGAGCAGGCCGGCGAAGCGGATCAGGGTGGCCTTGCGCTTGGCCGGGGCCATGCGCGACCAGACACCGGACTCGAAGGTGGCGCGGGCGTTTTCCACGGCGCGCTGGGCGTCGGCCTCGTCACAGCTGGCGATATGCGCCAGCAGGCGACCGTCGACCGGGCTGATGCATTCGAAGGTCTGGCCGGAAACGGCCGCGGTGTATTCGCCATTGATGAAGGCGCGGCCTTCGATCTTCAGTTGCTGGGCACGCTGTTCCCAATCCGCACGCGTCAGGGTGGTCATAGCAAACTCCTCTTGTTGATGTGCAGCGTCGCGCGAGAGGTGGTCGACACTGTCAGGAAATTCCGCCGGAGCTGTCATCGCTCTACAGCATCCGACACCCTAAACTACTGGGGCCCGGATTATCAATATATTTGACATTAAGCTGCCAAAAGCCTAGTCATGTTCATTTTATTTAACAATCAGGTGAAGCCGCGCCATGAATATCCAGCAGATCGTTGATTTTGCTCAGGTCCTGACCGAAGCCGAACGCTACCGTCCCGCCGCCGAAAAGATCCTCAAGGGCGACCCCGAGCAGGCGGTGTACAACCACTATTCCAGCCCGTGCGGGCAGTTTGCGGCGGGGGTATGGGAAGGCGCGCTCGGGCAATGGACGGTCAACTACACCGAGCATGAATACTGCGAGATCGTTCAGGGCGTTTCGGTGCTGCGCGACGAACAGGGCCAGGCCAAGACCCTGCGCGCCGGTGACCGCTTCGTGATCCCGGCCGGGTTCAAGGGCACCTGGGAGGTGCTGGAGCCGTGCCGCAAGATCTACGTGATGTTCGAACAAAAATAGATATGTAGCGCATGGCGGGGCGGGTGCTTCGGGATCATGGCGTGGTCCATCCGGACAACCACCAACAAGGAAGAACAACCATGAACAATGAAGAAGCTAAAGCTGCCCTGGCCAAACTGATCGGCTGCGAATACACCGAAGCCACCAAGGCCGAGATCACCAAGCTGACCGGCCGCGCTCGCGTCGTCGGTCCGACCGATGCCTCCACCATGGAAATCGACGAATCGCGTATCCATGTACTGGCAGGCGGCAATGGCGTGATCACCGGCTTCCGCTTCGGCTGATTCCTCCTCGCCAAAAAACCCGGGGCCAGTGGCTCCGGTTTTTTTTATGTAGGGAAAAACACAGGCGCCGCAACGCAAGCCCACGCTATTCGATAGATATGTAATGCACGAGGTGAGGCGCCGTCGGGGACCATAGCGTCGTCCATCCGGACAACCTCAAACAAGGAAGAAAGATCATGAGCATCGCATTTTCAATGAGCAACGAAGAAGCCAAAGCCGCAGTCAGCAAGCTGATCGGTACCAAATATTCCGAAGCTGCCCGTGCCGAGATCGCCAAGCTGACCGGCCGCGCTTGTGTCGTTGGCCCGGACGAAGCACACAGCATGGTGATCGACGAAACGCGCATCCATGTGGAAGTTGATGACAATGGCGTGATCACCGGCGTCCGCTTCGGCTGATCCTCGCCCCGCAACGAAAAACGCCCGGAGCCCTATGGCACCGGGCGTTTTTGTTTGGATTCGCGCAGGCATAAAAAAAGCCCGTATCCAGGGATACGGGCCTTTCTCGAAAACCAGACCAATTACTTGATCTTGGCTTCCTTGTACATCACGTGCTTACGGACGACCGGATCGTATTTCTTGATCTCGATCTTGTCCGGAGTGGTGCGCTTGTTCTTGTCGGTGGTGTAGAAGTGGCCAGTACCGGCGCTCGACACCAAACGGATCAGTTCACGCATGACGTTCTCCCTTAGACCTTGATGCCGTTACGGCGAATGTCGACCAGAACGGCGTCGATGCCGCGCTTGTCGATGATACGCATGCCCTTGGCGGAAACGCGCAGACGCACGAAACGCTTCTCGGACTCGACCCAGAAGCGATGATGCTGCAGGTTCGGCAGGAAACGACGACGGGTTTTGTTGTTTGCGTGGGAAATGTTGTTCCCGGTTACTGGACCCTTACCAGTAACTTGACAGACTCTCGACATGCCTCAGCCCTCTAAAACCACATGCCCAACCCGGCATGGGTTGGCCGCTTAATCTCTCAGTTTCTGGCGCCAGGCGCCGTGATTCATCGGGGTCTTACCGGCTACACCCGAGGATGCTACACACCGGGCCCCTAGAAAAGAGCGCTGCTTTATACCAGAAAGACCAGAGCACAACAACACAAGATGTGATCCCGGTCATTCAGCGCCAGCCCCGTACGGCGCGGTAAACGGGCTGTGTGGCGATTTACCGCTCGTCGCGCAATTCGTTTAAAAAGGTGTTGGCCATTTGTAATCCGGGGCACTAGGGTAGGACTTTTCCAGACTGCACTGGCAGATGGGTCGTCGTTCAGCCTAGGAGTTCCCATGCGTCCCGCCGTTCTATCCCTGTTGTTCACCGCCCTGCTCGGCCCTGCCGTGGCCCAGGCCGCCGCCCTCGCCGTGTGCACCGAAGCCAGCCCCGAAGGCTTCGACGTGGTCCAGTACAACTCGCTGACCACCACCAACGCCTCGGCCGACGTGCTGATGAACCGCCTGGTGGAGTTCGACGCGACGGCCGGCAAGGTGGTCCCGAGCCTGGCCCAGAGCTGGACGGTGTCCGACGACGGCCTGACCTGGGAATTCAAGTTGCGCCCCGAGGTGAAGTTCCACACCACCCCGTACTTCAAGCCAAGCCGCACGCTGAACGCCGACGACGTGCTGTTCAGCTTCCAGCGCATGCTCTACCCGGCGCACTCCTGGCACAAGATCGCCCAGAGCGGCTTCCCGCACGCGCAGTCGTTGCAACTGCCCGAGCTGATCAAGCAGATCGACGCCCCGGATCCGCTGACGGTGCGCTTCACCCTGAGCCATCCGGATGCCACCTTCCTCGCCACCCTGAGCATGGGTTTCGCCTCGATCTACCCGGCGGAATACGCCGACCAGTTGCTCAAGGCCGGCACCCCGGAGAAGCTCAACAGCCAGCCGATCGGCACCGGCCCGTTCGTCTTCAACCGCTTCCAGAAGGACGCGGTGGTGCGCTACCGGGCCAACCCGGACTACTTCGACGGCAAGCCGGCGGTCGATCCGCTAATCTTCGCCATCACCCCGGACGCCAACGTGCGCCTGCAGAAATTGCGGCGCAACGAGTGCCAGATCGCCCTGTCGCCAAAGCCGCTGGATATCGCCGCAGCGAGCGAGGACGCCAACCTGAAGGTGGAAAAGACCGAGGCCTTCATGACCGCCTTCGTCGCCATCAACAGCCAGCATCCGCCGCTGGATAAACCGGAAGTACGCCAGGCGATCAACCTTGCCTTCGACAAGGACAGCTACCTCAAGGCCGTCTTCGAAGGGACTGCGGTGCCCGCCAACGGCCCGTTCCCGCCCAATACCTGGAGCTACGACAAATCGCTGCCGGGCTACCCGACCAATCAGGACAAGGCCCGCGACCTGCTGAAGAAGGCCGGCCTCGCCGATGGTTTCAGCACCACGATCTGGACCCGCCCGTCCGGCAGCCTGCTCAACCCCAACCCGAGCCTCGGCGCGCAGCTGTTGCAGGCGGACCTGGCCAAGGTCGGGATCAAGGCGGAGATCCGCGTGATCGAATGGGGCGAACTGATCCGCCGGGCCAAGGCGGGCGAGCATGACTTGCTGTTCATGGGCTGGGCCGGCGACAACGGCGACCCGGACAACTTCCTCAGCCCGCAGTTTTCCTGTGCGGCGGTCACATCCGGGACCAACTTCGCGCGCTACTGCGACCCGCGCCTGGACCAGCTGATCAGCGCCGGCAAGACCACCACCGACCAGAGCGTGCGCAGCCGTCTGTACCAGCAGGCGCAGGGGCAGATCCAGCAGCAAGCGCTGTGGTTGCCATTGGCCCATCCGACGGCGGCGGTGCTGCTGCGCAAGGATGTGGAGGGGTATCAGGTGAACCCGTTCGGGCGCCAGGACTTTGCCAGAGTGAAGGTCGAGAAGTAACGGGTGATTTCCTGTGCCTGGTCGGGCCCTATCGCTGGCAAGCCAGCTCCCACAGTGACCGCGTGCGCCGCAAAACCTGTGGGAGCTGGCTTGCCAGCGATGAGGCCCTCAGCAACACCTCAGGCCGGATTGCTGAAGAAACATCCCTGCTCCAGCATCGACAGCGGCTCCCCATCGCCAATGATGAAGTGATCGAGCACCCGCACCTCGATGCACTCCAGCGCATCCACCAGCCGGTGGGTCAGGCGAATGTCGGCCTTGCTCGGCTCGGGATTCCCGGACGGATGGTTGTGACACAGGATCAACGCCGCGGCGTTGTGCGCCAGCGATCGCTTGACCACCTGGCGCGGATACACCGTGGCGCTGTCGATGGAGCCACGAAACAGAATCTCGAACGCCAGCGGCCGGTGCTTGGTATCGAGAAACAGGCAGCCGAACACTTCATTGCGCTCATGCCGCATCTGCGCCTTCAGGTAGGTGCGCACCGCCTCTGGCCGCTCCAGCGCCGGGCCCCGCTGCAAGCTCTCACCCAGGTGCCGCCGGGCCATCTCCATCACCGCCTGCAACTGGGCGAACTTCGCCGGCCCCAGGCCCTGCCCTTGCGCGAAACTGCGCTGATCCGCCTCCAGCAGCCCGCGCAACCCGCCAAAGCGCTGCAGCAGGTCCCTGGCCAGGTCCACCGCACTTTTGCCGCGCACACCAATGCGCAGGAAGATCGCCAGCAATTCGGCGTCCGACAGGTTCGCCGCGCCCCGCTCCAACAGCTTCTCCCGCGGGCGTTCCGCCGCGGGCCAGTCCCTGATACTCATCGCAAATCCCTCTGTCCGTCCGTTACTGCGCCCGGCGCTCTTGCAGGCGGCAGCGCTGTGCTACATTAGCCGCCACTTTTTGCACAGCGATCCGGCCTGGGGAGGCGTCAGCGTTGTGCACAACTTTCCATCAGAAAAAGGCAGGCCTATGCAGCGGCTGTATCGGAAACGCATTGTTCTCGGCGTCGGCGGCGGTATTGCTGCCTACAAGAGCGCCGAGCTGGTTCGCCGACTTCTGGAACACGGCGCCCAGGTGCGCGTGGTCATGACCCGTGGCGGAGCCGAATTCATCACTCCGCTGACCATGCAAGCGCTCTCCGGGCACCCCGTGCACATGGACCTATTGGATCCCGCTGCCGAAGCGGCGATGGGCCATATCGAACTGGCCAAGTGGGCCGACCTGGTGCTGATCGCGCCAGCCACCGCCGACCTGATCGCGCGTCTCGCCCAGGGCGTGGCTGACGATCTGCTGACCACCCTGGTGCTCGCCACCGACGCCACCGTGGCGGTCGCCCCGGCGATGAACCAGGCCATGTGGCGCGATCCGGCCACCCAGGCCAACCTGAACACCCTGCAGCAACGCCAGATCCAGGTCTTCGGCCCGGCCTCGGGCAGCCAGGCCTGCGGCGACGTGGGCCTGGGGCGCATGCTCGAAGCCACCGACCTGGCCTGGTGCGCCGCCGAGTGTTTCAAGCGCGAGTCGCTGACCGGCAAGCACGTACTGATCACCGCCGGCCCGACCCAGGAAAACATCGACCCGGTGCGCTACATCACCAACCACAGCTCCGGAAAAATGGGCTTTGCCCTGGCCGAAGCCGCGGTAGAAGCCGGCGCCCGGGTGACCCTGGTCACCGGCCCGGTGCACTTGCCGACCCCGGACCGGGTCACGCGGATCGACGTGGTCAGCGCCCGCGACATGCTCGCGGCCTGCGAAGCGGCGATTCCCTGCGACCTGTTCATCGCTTCGGCGGCAGTCGCGGATTACCGCCCGGAAGTCGTCGCCCCGCAAAAACTCAAGAAAGACCCTACAACCGGCGACGGTCTGCTGCTGCAGATGGTGCGCAACCCGGACATCCTGGCCACCATCGCCACCCGTCCGGACCGTCCGTTCAGCGTCGGCTTCGCCGCCGAGACCGAACACCTGCTCGATTACGCCGCACGCAAGCTCAAGGACAAGAACCTCGACCTGATCGTCGCCAATGACGTGGCCAACCCCAGCATTGGCTTCAACAGCGAGGAAAACGCCTGCAGCGTGATCGACCGCCAGCTCCACGAAACCCTGTTCGCGCAGACCAGCAAGGGCAAGATCGCCCGCCAGCTGATCGCTTTCATTGCCGAACGCCTCAACCAGGTTTGATTCACATGCACGCTCTCCAAGCCAAGATCCTCGATCCACGCATCGGCGCCGAATTCCCGCTGCCGCAATACGCCACCCCGGGCTCGGCCGGCCTCGACCTGCGCGCCATGCTCAAGGAAGACACCGTCCTCGAGCCAGGCCAGACCCTGCTGATCCCCACCGGCCTGTCGATCTACATCGGCGATCCGGGCCTGGCGGCCATGATCCTGCCGCGCTCGGGCCTGGGTCACAAACACGGCATCGTCCTCGGCAACCTGGTCGGCCTGATCGACTCGGACTACCAGGGCGAGCTGATGGTCTCGTGCTGGAACCGCGGCCAGACCGCCTTCAACATCGCCGTCGGCGAGCGCATCGCGCAACTGGTCCTGGTGCCGGTGGTACAGGCGCATTTCGATATCGTCGAGACCTTCGACGAGACCCAACGCGGCGCCGGCGGCTTCGGTCACTCCGGTAGCCATTGATCCGCTGATCGCCCTCGACGTCCTGTCGAGGGCGAACTCTCCGCCGCAAAGGCCGTCCAAGCGTTCCATACGCCCGAAAGCCTTCGAGACTGGAGTCCCGTGATGAACGATATGGCCCAACTGATCCCTGCACTGCCTGACAGCATCTTCCGCGCCTACGATATCCGTGGTGTGGTCGGAAAGACCCTGCATGCCGAGACGGCTTACTGGATCGGCCGCGCCATCGGCGCCCAGAGCCTCGCCCAGGGCGAGCCGAACGTTTCCGTTGGCCGTGACGGCCGCCTGTCCGGCCCGATGCTGGTGGAACAGCTGATCAAGGGCCTGGCCGACGCCGGTTGCCAGGTCAGCGATGTCGGCCTGGTGCCGACCCCGGCCCTGTACTACGCGGCCAACGTGCTGGCCGGCAAGTCCGGCGTCATGCTCACCGGCAGCCACAACCCGTCGGACTACAACGGCTTCAAGATCGTCATCGCCGGCGACACTCTCGCCAACGAGCAGATCCAGGCCCTGCTGACCCGCATCAAGACCGAAGACCTGCCCCGTGGCACCGGCAAGGTGGAGAAGGTCGATATCCTCCCGCGCTACCACCAGCAGATCGTCGGCGACATCAAGCTCGCCCGCCGCCTCAAGGTGGTCGTGGACTGCGGCAACGGCGCCGCCGGGGTCAACGCCCCGCAACTGCTGGCCGCACTGGATTGCGAGGTCATCCCGCTGTTCTGCGAGGTGGACGGCAACTTCCCCAACCACCACCCGGATCCGGGAAAGCCAGAGAACCTCGTCGATCTGATCGCGAAAGTGAAGGAAACCGGCGCCGATATCGGCCTGGCCTTCGACGGCGACGGTGACCGTGTCGGCGTGGTGACCAACACCGGCAGCATCGTCTACCCCGACCGCCTGCTGATGCTCTTCGCCCAGGACGTGCTGGCCCGCAACCCGGGCGCCGAAATCATCTTCGACGTCAAATGCACCCGCCGCCTGACCCCGCTGATCACCGAACACGGCGGCCATGCGCGGATGTGGAAGACCGGCCACTCGCTGATCAAGAAGAAGATGAAGGAAACCGGCGCCCTGCTCGCCGGCGAGATGAGCGGGCACATCTTCATCAAGGAGCGCTGGTTCGGCTTCGACGACGGCATCTACAGCGCCGCGCGCCTGCTGGAGATCCTCAGCAAGACCGAAATCGACGCCGAAACCCTGTTCGCCGGCTTCCCCAATGATATTTCCACGCCGGAAATCAACATTGATGTGACCGACGAGAGTAAATTCGCCATCATTGATGCACTGCAACGCGACGCCGACTGGGGCCAAGCCGACCTGACCACCATCGACGGTGTGCGGGTCGATTATCCCCACGGCTGGGGCCTGGTCCGCGCGTCCAACACCACCCCGGTGCTGGTCCTGCGCTTCGAGGCCGACAATGACGCCGAACTGCAGCGAATCAAGGCTATATTCCACGCGCAGCTCAAGCGCGTAGCCCCCGACCTGCAACTACCGTTCTGACCGAACCACTTGTTCCAACTGGAGCCCTGCATGACCCTCGATCGCGATGCCGCTACCCATGTCGCCAAGGTACTGTCCGAAGCGCTGCCTTATATCCGACGCTTTGTCGGCAAGACCCTGGTGATCAAGTACGGCGGCAACGCGATGGAGAGCGAGGAGCTGAAAACCGGCTTCGCCCGCGACGTGGTGCTGATGAAGGCAGTCGGCATCAACCCGGTAGTCGTGCACGGCGGCGGCCCGCAGATCGGTGACCTGCTCAACCGCCTGTCGATCGAAAGCCGTTTTGTCGATGGCATGCGCGTCACCGACGCCGCGACCATGGACGTGGTGGAGATGGTCCTCGGCGGCCAGGTCAACAAGGACATCGTCAACCTGATCAACCGTCATGGCGGCAGCGCCATCGGCCTGACCGGTAAAGACGCCGAGCTGATCCGCGCGAAAAAGCTCACCGTCACCCGCCAGACCCCTGAGATGACCACCCCGGAAATCATCGACATCGGCCACGTCGGCGAAGTCGTGAGCGTCAACACCGACCTGCTGAACATGCTGGTGAAGGGCGACTTCATCCCGGTCATCGCGCCGATCGGCGTGGGCCCGAACGGTGAGTCGTACAACATCAACGCCGACCTGGTGGCCGGCAAGGTCGCCGAGGCGCTGAAAGCCGAGAAGCTGATGCTGCTGACCAACATCGCCGGCCTGATGGACAAGCAAGGCACCGTGCTGACCGGCCTGAGCACCGAGCAGGTCGACGGCCTGATCGCCGACGGCACCATCTACGGCGGCATGCTGCCGAAGATCCGCTGCGCGCTGGAAGCGGTCCAGGGTGGCGTGCACAGCTCGCACATCATCGACGGTCGCGTACCGAATGCCGTGCTGCTGGAAATCTTCACCGACAGCGGCGTTGGCACCCTGATTACCAACCGCAAGCCGCGTCAGTAAGCTTCAAACAAAGCGGACACGCCTCACCGGTGTGTCCGTTTTTTTGTGCCCGCATTTCAGATTTGTCCTACATCACTTCAGCAAATTGCTCACAGGCCGATACTACTGGCAGAATGCGAGCAAGTCGCAACTCGATGATTTATCCAGGAGAAACAAGCGTGAAATATGCTCCACAAGGACTCGTGCTGGCTGCCGCCATCGTCGTCGGGTCGCTGACAGGCTGTGCAACCGAAACCTCCAGGGCTGTCGCCGTACAGCAAGTCGAAAGCGTCAACCGCCCCTACAGCGGCGTGCGCGCACCGATCGCCGTGGGCAAGTTCGACAACCGCTCCAGCTACATGCGTGGCATCTTCTCCGACGGTGTCGACCGCCTCGGCGGCCAGGCCAAGACCATCCTCATCACCCACCTGCAGGAAACCAACCGCTTCAGCGTGCTGGATCGCGACAACATGAGCGAAATCCAGCGGGAAGCCGGCATCAAGGGCCAGGCCCAACGCCTGAAAGGTGCGGACTACGTAGTGACCGGCGACGTGACCGAGTTCGGTCGCAAGGAAGTCGGCGACCACCAGTTGTTCGGCATCCTCGGCCGCGGCAAGACCCAGATCGCCTACGCCAAGGTGGCGCTGAACATCGTCAATATCAGCACCTCCGAAGTGGTCTACTCCAGCCAGGGCGCGGGTGAATACGCCCTCTCCAACCGCGAGGTCATCGGCTTCGGCGGTACCGCCAGCTACGACTCGACGCTGAACGGCAAGGTCCTCGACCTGGCCATGCGCGAAGCGGTAAACAAGCTGGTCAACGCCGTGGAAAGCGGCGCCTGGAAACCTGTCACCCCTTAAAAGACCTTACGCACAAGGACGATCCGTAATGAGCACGGCAACCCTGAGCTGGCGCGCTGTCGCCGGCATTGCGCTGGGCAGCATCCTGCTGTCCGGCTGTACCGGCCCGAAAACCCTGTACCAGTGGGAGAGCTATCAGCCACAGGTCTATCAGTACTTCAAGGGCGAATCGAAAGAGGCGCAGGCCGAAGCGCTGGAGCGTGACCTGCAGAAGATCAAGGCGAAGAACGGCGCGGTACCGCCGGGCTATCACGCCCAGTTGGGGCTTCTGTATTCAAGCCTGGGCAAGGATGACCAGATGGCCCAGCAGTTCCAGACCGAGAAGGCCCTGTTTCCCGAGTCCGCCGCCTACATGGACTTCCTGCTGAAGAATGCCCGTCAGGGAGTGGCGACCAAATGATCAATCGTTTCCTCAAGCTGGTCGCCGGCGCCTGTGTCCTGGCCCTGTTCGGTGGCTGCGCCAACCAGCAGAAAACCGTCGACTACTCGGAATACAAGCAGGCCAATCCGCGTTCGATCCTGATCCTGCCGCCGCTGAACGAGTCGCCGGACGTCAAGGCCACCTACAGCATGCTGTCGCACGTGACCTACCCGCTGGCCGAAGCCGGTTACTACGTGCTGCCGGTAGCGCTGGTGGACGAGACCTTCAAGCAGAACGGCATGACCACGCCGGCCGATATCCATCAACTGCCGGCCAGCAAGCTGCATGACATCTTCGGTGCGGACGCGGCGCTCTACGTCACCGTCAGCGACTATGGCACCCGCTACATGGTGATCAGCAGCGCGACCGTGGTCACGGCCAAGGCCAGCCTGGTCGACCTGCGCAGCGGCAAAACCCTGTGGACCGGCGCAGCGACGGCGTCCAGCCAGGAAAACCAGAACAACAGCGGTGGAGGCCTGATCGGCCTGCTGATCACTGCGGCGGTGAACCAGATCATCAGCAGCGTCCAGGACGATGCCGGCTACCCGATCGCCGGGATCACCAGCGCACGCCTGCTGATGCCGTACAAGAACGGCGGGATCCTCTACGGACCGCGCTCGCCGAACTACGGGAAGGATTGAGCTGCAAGCTTCAAGCGGCAAGCCATAAGAAAAAAGCAGCGTCGATGCGAGCTGCTTTTTCTTGTAGCTTGAGGCTTGTCGCTTGGAACTTCAGATCCCGTACTGCGCGCGGTAGGCTTCCACCGCTGGCAGGTGCTGCTTGAGCTGCGGGTCGTCGGCGAGGAACTCGAGGACCTGGGTCAGGGAGACGATGCTGACCACCGGAATGCCGAAGTCGCGCTCCACTTCCTGGATCGCCGACAGCTCGCCATTGCCGCGCTCTTCGCGGTTCAGCGCGATCAGCACGCCAGCGGCGCGGGCTTCCTGGGCCTGGATGATCTGCATGACTTCGCGGATCGCGGTACCGGCGGTGATCACGTCGTCGATGATGAGCACGTCACCGGCCAGCGGGGCACCCACCAAGCTGCCGCCTTCGCCGTGGTCCTTGGCTTCCTTGCGGTTGAAGCACCATGGCACGTCGAGCTGGTGTTGCTCGGCCAGGGCCACCGCAGTGGCTGCCGCCAGGGGAATGCCTTTGTAGGCCGGGCCGAACAGCACGTCGAACGGAATCTTGCTGTCGACGATCGCCGCCGCGTAGCAACGACCCAGTTGTGCCAGGGCCGAGCCGCTGTTGAACAGGCCAGCATTGAAGAAATACGGGCTGGTGCGGCCCGATTTGAGGGTGAACTCACCGAAGCGCAGAACACCGCGATCGATGGCAAAACGAATGAAGTCGCGCTGATACGGCTGCATGAGAAGTCCCGGATACCACGGATTTAGCTAATTGAGTAGAGCTCGGGTATCATACACGCACGTGATTTTTGGGGCCATTTATGCGGATCATCAGTGTGAACGTGAATGGCATTCAGGCTGCGGTCGAGCGTGGGTTGCTCAGCTGGCTGCAAGCTCAGAATGCCGACGTCATCTGTCTTCAGGATACCCGCGCCTCGGCCTTTGAACTCGACGACCCGGCTTTTCAGCTAGATGGCTACTTCCTTTATGCCTGCGACGCAGAAGTACCCGCCCAAGGCGGCGTGGCGCTTTACTCGCGGTTGCAGCCCAAGGCAGTCATCAGCGGCCTGGGCTTCGAGACAGCCGACCGCTACGGGCGTTACCTGCAGGCCGATTTCGACAAACTCAGTATTGCCACCTTGCTCCTGCCATCCGGGCAGAACGGCGACGAAGACCTGAACCAGAAGTTCAAGTTGATGGACGACTTCGCCAAGTACCTGGACAAGCAGCGTCGCAAGCGCCGTGAATACATCTACTGCGGCTCGCTCTACGTGGCGCAGCAGAAGCTCGACATCAAGAACTGGCGCGACAGCCAGCAGTCTCCGGGCTTCCTCGCACCTGAGCGTGCGTGGATGGACGAGATTGTCGGCAACATGGGCTACGTCGATGCCCTGCGCGAAGTCAGCCGTGAAGGCGACCAGTACAGCTGGTGGCCAGACAACGAGCAGGCCGAGATGCTCAACCTGGGCTATCGCTTCGACTACCAGTTGCTGACCCCGGGCCTGCGCCGCTTCGTACGTAGCGCACGCCTGCCACGCCAGCCGCGCTTCTCGCAGCATGCGCCGCTGATCGTGGACTACGACTGGACGCTGACGATCTGATCGCCAGATGCAAAAAAGCCGACCTCATGGGGTCGGCTTTTTTGTGGGCCTTGACTCGGACCCTGTGGGAGCTGGCTTGCCAGCGATAGCGGTAGTGAATTCACCATAGCTATCGCTGGCAAGCCAGCTCCCACAGGGTTATCCGTTGAGTCAGTCGGCCAGTGCAGCCTTTTGCAGCTCGAACAGATCAGCCATGCCTTTCTGCGCGATCGCCAGCATGGCGTTCAGCTCTTCAGGCTGGAACGGCGCGCCTTCGGCGGTGCCCTGGACTTCGATGAAGCCGCCAGCACTGGTCATGACCACGTTCAGGTCGGTCTCGGCGGCGGAGTCTTCCAGGTAATCCAGGTCGAGGACCGCTTCGCCTTTGTACATGCCCACCGATACGGCAGCGATCATGTGCTTGAGCGGATCGCCGCCCTTCAGGCCGCCACGCTTCTTGACCACGCGCAGGGCGTCGACCAGGGCAACCATGGCGCCGGTGATCGATGCGGTACGGGTACCGCCGTCAGCCTGGATCACGTCGCAGTCGACGTACAGGGTGATGTCACCGAGCTTGCTCATGTCCAGCGCGGCGCGCAGCGAACGGCCGATCAGGCGCTGGATCTCAAGAGTACGACCGCCCTGCTTGCCACGGCTGGCTTCGCGCTGGTTACGCTCGCCGGTGGAGCGCGGCAGCATGCCGTATTCGGCGGTCAGCCAGCCCTGGCCCTGGCCTTTGAGGAAGCGTGGAACGCCGTTCTCGACGCTGACCGTGCAGACGACCTTGGTGTCGCCGAACTCGACCAGTACCGACCCTTCGGCGTGCTTGGTGTAGTTGCGGGTGATGCGGATCGAGCGAAGCTGATCGGCGGCGCGACCACTTGGACGTTTCATAAGGGATACCTGTACTGGGGGTTCGAACTGCCGAGCATTATAGAGCGCCAGGGCCGCAGTGGACATGCCTGAAGCTGTATTGGCTGTACCGGCCTCATCGCTGGCAAGCCAGCTCCCACAGGGTCCGGGTGGCTGCAGAACCTGTGGGAGCTGGCTTGCCAGCGATGAGGCCCGGGAGAACAGCCCAAAGCCCCCGGTCGGTATTCACCCTGTCCTTCCACACCGGTTTGTAACATCAGTAGATGGGACCGCGCGGCGCACTGCGTTACAATCCTGCGCCTTTGCAGCCTGTCGGCTTTCCCCTTCATCTATCTGCGAGGTACTTCCCATGGTGCACAGCATGACCGCCTTCGCTCGTGTCGAACGAGCCGGGACCCAGGGCACCCTCATATGGGAATTGCGCTCGGTCAACCATCGCTACCTCGAACCCCACCTGCGCCTGCCGGAAGCCTTCCGCGACCTCGAAGGCGCAGTGCGCGAGGCGCTGCGCCAGGGCATTTCCCGCGGCAAGGTGGAATGCACCCTGCGCTTCACCGAGGAAAACGCCAGCAAGTCCCTGCAGGTGGACCAGGAGCGCGCCCGCCAACTGGTGGAAGCCGCCGAGACCGTCGCCGGCCTGATCAAGAACCCCGCGCCGCTGAACCCGCTGGCCGTGCTGTCCTGGCCCGGCGTGCTGGTGGCTGACGCCGCCGACCCGCAAGCGCTGAACCAGGAGGCCCTGGGCCTGTTCGAGGACGCCCTGGCCGAACTGAAGAACGGCCGCAACCGCGAAGGCGCCGAACTGGCCCGGCTGATCAACGAGCGTCTCGACAGCATGAGCCAGGAAGTTGCCACCCTGCGCACCCAGGTTCCGCAGATGCTCGCCGCGCAGCGGCAGAAGATCCTCGACCGCTTCACCGACATGAAGGCCGAGCTGGATCCGCAGCGCCTGGAGCAGGAAATGGTCCTGCTGGCGCAGAAAAGCGATGTCGCCGAAGAACTCGACCGCCTCGCCACCCACGTCACCGAGGTGCGCCGGGTGCTCAAGTCCGGCGGCGCGGCCGGCCGGCGCCTGGACTTCCTGATGCAGGAACTCAACCGCGAAGCCAATACCCTCGGCTCCAAAGCCTTCGACCCACGCAGCACGCAGTCGGCAGTGAACCTTAAGGTCCTGATCGAACAGATGCGTGAACAAGTACAGAACATCGAGTAAGGCCACCCCCATCATGAAACACAGCAGCGGCACCCTGTTCATCATTTCCGCCCCGTCCGGCGCCGGCAAGACCAGCCTGGTCAAGGCCCTGACCGATGAGCTGAACCACATCCGCGTGTCGGTCTCGCACACCACCCGCGCCATGCGTCCGGGCGAGCACGACGGGGTGAACTACCACTTCGTCGACCGCGCCGAGTTCGATCGCCTGAATGCCCAGGGCGACTTCCTCGAGCAGGCCGAAGTCTTTGGCAACTGCTACGGTACCTCGCGCAGCGCCCTGCAGCAGACCCTGGACCAGGGCCATGACCTGATCCTGGAAATCGACTGGCAAGGTGCCCAGCAGGTGCGCAAGCTGATGCCGGAAACCCGCTCGATCTTCATCCTGCCGCCGAGCCAGCAGGCCCTGCGCCAGCGCCTGACCAACCGTGGCCAGGACAGTGACGAGATCATCGAAGGACGGATGCGCGAAGCGGTCAGCGAGATGGAGCACTACGACGAGTACGAGTACGTCATCATCAACGACGACTTCGCCACCGCCCTGGAAGACCTGAAAGCGGTGTTCCGCGCCAACCGCCTGCAACGGGACGGTCAGCAGCAGCGCCACGGCGAGCTGCTCAAGCAACTGCTGGCTTGAGCCCTCGCCTGCCCCGGCCGCTTAACGGCGGCTGGGGATGGTCGCGTGACGACGCAGCGTCATGCCCAGGAAGAACGCCGGCGCGCGCAGACGCGACAGCAGCATCAGGACGATGCCCAGCAGCAGGATGATCATCGCGATCACGAACACCAGCCCCAACCCGCCCACATGCGAGCCGCTGCCGAATTCCGGCGAAGCGCTGTCGATGGCCGTCTGCACGAAGATCACCGAGAGGATCGCCCCGCCCAGCAGCGGGCACAGGCCGCGCATGAAGAAGTGGCGCAGGCTGTCGAACAGGCTGTGGCGGAAGTACCAGACGCAGGCGAAGGCGGTCAGCGAGTAGTAGAAGCAGATCATCATGCCCAGGGCGGTGATGGTGTCGGCCAGCACGTTTTCGCTGAGGGTGCGCATGGTCACGTAGAACATCCCGGCGGCGACGCCGGCGCAGATGGTGGCGTAGCGCGGGGTCTGCGAACGCGGGCAGATACGCGCGAAACGCTCCGGCACGGCGCCGTAGTAACCCATGGCCAGCAAGGTGCGCGCCGGGGACACGAAGGTCGACTGCAACGAGGCGGCAGTACTCGCCAGCACGGCGATGGACATCAGGATCGCCATCGGCCCCATCACCGGGCCGGCCAGGTGGGCGAAGACGTTTTCCTGGATGCGCGGGTTGTTCAGGCCCAGGCCTTCCTCGCTGATCCCGGCGAATTGCAGGGTGGCGATGGCGGTGACCAGGTACAGGCCGAGGATCAGCAGCACGGTCAGGGTCGCGGCGCGGCCGGGGACTTCATCGCTGCCCACCGACTCCTCGCTCATGGTCAGGCATACGTCCCAGCCCCAGAAGATGAAGATCGACAGCGACAGGCCGGCAGCGAAGGCCGAGAACGATTCGACGCCGAAGGGGTTGAACCAGCTGATATCGAAGTCCATCGGCGGGGTTTCGCTCGACCCGCCGAACGCGGCCAGGGCGAAGCCCACCAGCACCACCAGTTGCAAGGCCACCAGGCCGTACTGCACGGCCATGGTCGTGCCGATCCCACGACAGCAGATCCACACCGCCATGGCGATGAACACGCAGCAGGTCACCACGTTGACCAGCAGGTTGTCGCTGAGCGCAGCCACCTCGTGGCTGCCGGTGAGTTGCCCGAGGAACAGGTAGAAGAAGTCCACCGCCACCCCGGCGAGGTTGGACAGCACGATGGTGGTCGCCGTGACCAGGCCCCAGCCGCCGATCCAGCCGATCATCGGGCCGAAGGCCCGCGCCGACCAGGTGAAGGACGTGCCGCTGTCCGGCTCCGCCGCGTTCAGCTCGCGGTAGCCCAGGGCCACCAGGAGCATCGGCAGGAAGCCGACGATGAACACCGCCGGCAGGTGCTGGCCGACTTCCCGCACCGTCGGCCCAAGGGCGCCGGTCAGGGTGTAGACCGGGGCGATGGTGGAAATGCCCAGCACGATGCTGGCGAGCAGGCCGAGGCGGCCCTTGGCCAACCCCTTGGAGGCCTTGCGAGCCTGTCCCGCCGTGCCCGCGGACAGGCTTGCTTCGAATTCGCTCATGAGTAGATGTCGCCGTTTTTGGAATTGTTTTTCAGGGCATCCGGGGATGCCCGCTACAAGTTGGCCCCACGGTAGCGCTGGCCACCGGCATAAGCCTCACAGGCTGCACGGAACGCCTGGAACAGACGCAACGAAACCGGATTCTCGGCATAACGCCATTCCGGATGCCATTGCACCCCGAGCACGAAGCCGGGTGCGTCCTCCATGGAAACCGCTTCGATCAACCCGTCCGGCGCCAGTGCTTCGACGCGCAGGCCATCGGCAAGGCGATCGATGCCCTGACTGTGCAGCGAGTTGACCATGAAGCTGTGCGGCAGACCCAGTCGCTGGAATTGCCCATCGGGCTCGACCGTGACCGGGTGACGCGGGCTGTATTGCACCTCCAGCGGGGCGTCCTGCGGCTCGCGGTGGTCCAGGTAGCCGGGCAGCTCCTGGACCCGCTGGTGCAGGCTGCCGCCCAGGGCCACGTTGAGCTCCTGGAAACCCCGGCAAACGCAGAACACCGGCACACCGGCGGCGATGGCCGCGCGCAGCAGCGGCAGGGTCAGGCGGTCACGGTAAACATCGTGCCGGGTGCCTTCCGCGCTGGGGGCGCCATTGTAATGATGCGGTTCGACATTAGAAGGCGAACCGGTGAAAAGAATGCCGTCGAGGCGCTCCAGCAGGCGCTGCGGGTCCAGCGCGTCGTTGAGCGCCGGCAGGATCAGCGGCACGCCGGCAAAGGCGGCGGCCTCGACGTACTTGTCGCCCACGGTGTGGGAGGCAGTGTGACCGAGCATCTGGCGGCATGAGGTGACGCCGATCAAAGGGGTTTTCATCGATTCAGCCTCTCTTTAAGAAGTCGGCGCCGCCGACCCTGTGGGAGCTGGCTTGCCAGCGATTGCGGTGGTGAATTCACTACAGCAATCGCTGGCAAGCCAGCTCCCACAGGGTCGGCGGCGTCTCAAAGATGTCCTACAGCTTGATCCAGGTCGCCTTCAGTTCGGTGTACTTGTCGAACGCATGCAGCGACTTGTCGCGGCCATTGCCCGATTGCTTGAAGCCACCGAACGGCGCGGTCATGTCGCCGCCGTCGTACTGGTTGATCCACACGCTGCCGGCACGCAGGGCTCGGGCGCTACGGTGGGCGCGGGAGATATCCGCCGTCCACACCGCCGCCGCCAGGCCGAACGGCGAGTCGTTGGCGATGGCGATGGCTTCCTCGGCCGTGTCGAAGGTGATCACCGACAGCACCGGCCCGAAGATTTCCTCACGGGCAATGCGCATGGCGTTGGTCACGCCATCGAAGATCGCCGGCTGTACATACACGCCACAGGTCTCCTCCAGCACACGCTCGCCACCGGTGACCAGGGTCGCGCCATCGGCCTTGCCGGCCTCGACGTAGCCGAGCACGGTGTCCAGCTGGGTACCGTCCACCAGGGCGCCGACACGGGTCTCGGGATCCAGCGCATGCCCGGGTTTCCAGGCCTTGAGCGCTTCCACCA
The DNA here is from genome assembly GCF_057197725.1 of Pseudomonas sp. P2S-1. Taxonomy (NCBI): domain Bacteria; kingdom Pseudomonadati; phylum Pseudomonadota; class Gammaproteobacteria; order Pseudomonadales; family Pseudomonadaceae; genus Pseudomonas; species Pseudomonas sp. P2S-1. Next base: position 4,699,007 of record NZ_CM170068.1, on the reverse strand, counting down.
CCAGCGGCAGGAAACGCTCCTTGATCGAACGCTCCACCAGCAGGCGCGAGCCGGCGATGCACACCTCGCCCTGGTTGAAGGCAATGGCCGCCGCAGCGGCTTCAGCCGCGGCATTCAGGTCAGGCGCATCGGCAAAGACGATGTTCGGGCTCTTGCCCCCCGCCTCCAGCCACACGCGCTTCATGTTCGATTCGCCGGCATAGACCATCAACTGCTTGGCGATCCGGGTCGAACCGGTGAACACCAGGGTATCCACGTCCATATGCAGGGCCAGGGCCTTGCCGACGGTGTGGCCGTAGCCAGGCAGCACGTTGAACACCCCCGCCGGAATACCGGCTTGCAGCGCCAGCTGGGCGACACGGATGGCGGTCAGCGGTGATTTTTCCGACGGTTTGAGGATGATCGAGTTGCCGGTCGCCAGGGCCGGTCCGAGCTTCCAGCAGGCCATCATCAGCGGGAAGTTCCACGGCACGATGGCCGCGACCACGCCAATCGGCTCGCGGGTGACCAGGCCAAGCTGGTCGTGCGGGGTCGGCGCGACTTCGTCGTAGACCTTGTCGATGGCCTCGGCCGACCAGCGAATCGAGTTCGCCGCCGCCGGGATATCGATGCTCAGGGAATCGGCAATCGGCTTGCCCATATCCAGGGTTTCCAGCAGCGCCAGTTCCTGGGCATTGGCCAGCAGCAGATCGGCGAAGGCGATCAGCACGCGTTTGCGCTGGGCCGGGGCCTGATGGGCCCAGACGCCGCTGTCGAAGCTGCGACGGGCCGCCGCCACGGCCAGTTCGGCGTCGGCGGCATCGCAGCTGGCAACGGCGGCCAGCACGCGACCATCCACCGGGCTGACACACTCGAAGCGGTCACCGGAGACGCTATCGCGGTAGGCGCCGTCGACGAAGGCACGGCCCTCGATGCGCAGGCTCTGGTAAAGGGATTCCCACTGTTCGCGAGACGGGATTGTCATTGTTGTTCTCCGGGCATCAGACCGTGTGCAGGTACCAGTTGTATTCGAGGTCGGAAATCGACACCTCGAACTCCGCCAGTTCGCTTTCCTTGCAGGCGACGAAAATATCGATGTAGTCGGGGCTGATGTACTGGTTCAGGACTTCGCTGTCGTCCAGCTCGCGCAAGGCATCACGCAGGTTGTTCGGCAGGCTCTGTTCCAGTTGCTCGTAGGAATTGCCTTCGATCGGCGCGCCCGGCTCGATCTTGTTGGTCAGACCGTGGTGAATGCCGGCGAGGATCGCGGCCATCATCAGGTAAGGGTTGGCGTCGGCGCCGGCCACCCGATGCTCGATGCGTACCGCGTCGCTGCTGCCGGTCGGCACGCGGACCGCCACGGTGCGGTTGTCCAGGCCCCAGCTCGGCGCATTCGGCACGTAGAACTGGGCGCCGAAGCGGCGGTAGGAGTTGATGTTCGGGCAAAGGAAGGCCATGGACGCCGGCATGGTTTCCAGCACGCCGCCGATGGCGTGGCGCAGGGTTTCGCTCTGCTCGGGGTCTTCGCTGGTGAAGATGTTCTTGCCGGTGGCCTTGTCCAGCAGCGAGATGTGCACGTGCAGGCCATTGCCGGCCTGGCCCGGATAGGGCTTGGCCATGAAGGTGGAGTCCATTTCATGGTCGTAGGCGATGTTCTTGATCACCCGCTTGAGCAGCAGCGCGTAGTCGCAGGCCTTCATCGGATCGGCAACGTGGTGCAGGTTCACCTCGAACTGTGCCGGGGCGCTTTCCTTGACGATGGCGTCAGCCGGGATGCCCTGCTCCTTGGCGGCTTCGAGCATGTCCTGAAGGCAATCGACGTATTCGTCGAGGTCGTCGATCAGGTACACCTGGGTCGATTGCGGGCGCTTGCCGGAAATCGGCGAACGCGGCGGCTGCGGGCGTCCGTTGAGGTTGTCCTGGTCGATCAGGTAGAACTCCAGCTCGAACGCGGCGCAGATGGTCAGGCCCAGGGCGTCGAACTTCTCCACCACGCCGCGCAGCACTTCCCGCGGGTCGGCGAAGAACGGCGTGCCATCCAGCTCGTGCATGGTCATCAGCAATTGCGCGGTGGGGCGCTTCTGCCAGGGTTCGAAGCTCAGGGTGCCGGGAATCGGGTAGCAGATGCGGTCGGAGTCGCCGATATCCAGGCCCAGGCCGGTGCTTTCCACGGTGGAGCCGTTGATATCCAGGGCGAACAGCGAAGCGGGCAGGTTGATGCCCTTTTCATAGACCTTGACCAGGCTCGCCCGCTCGATGCGCTTGCCACGCACGACCCCGTTCATGTCGGCGATCAGCAGATCGACGAATTGCACCTCGGGGTGGGCCTTGAGGAATTCGCCCATTTCATCAACGGGGATGGCGCACGGGGAGACCGACGTCATGGCTAGGCATCCTTTGGAATTTTTATAGGGGCAGCAATGTAGGGAAGTAACGCGGGTATTCGGGGGCGATGGCTGGTCTTGTTCTCGGGTAGTCCATCGGAAGAAACGGCGGGCGCGACAAACCTTGCTTGACGGCCACGTCCGCACTATAGAATGGCCTCCACGCAAACAGACATTGGCGTTTTGGCAAGCGAAGAGTGCACCGATGCAATATCAGATCAGCCATGCCGACCTCTCCCTGGTTCTCGCCTTGGTCCGCGGTCGCTCCCTGGCAAAGGCGGCGGAACTGCTCAAGGTCGACGTTTCCACGGTGTTCCGCTCGATCCGGCGGATGGAGGCGGCGCTGGGTACGGCGTTGTTCGTGAAGAGCCGCAAGGGCTATATCCCCACCGGCACCGCCCAGGCCCTGGCCGAGCAGGCCGAGCGTGCCGAACAGGCGCTGGACGCGGCGCGGGTGGCCCTGGCCCATGGCGAGCAAGTGGTCAGCGGCACGGTGCGTCTGACCTGCACCGACGCCGTGCTGCACAGCCTGCTGCTGCCGGCCCTGGCCGAATTCATGCCGGCCTATCCGGCGCTGACCCTGGAACTGGCCACCTCCAACACCTTCGCCAACCTCAGCCGGCGGGATGCCGACCTGGCCCTGCGCCTGACCAACGCCCCGCCCGAGCATCTCGTAGGACGCTGCCTGGGCTCGGCGTCATACGTCATCTCCGGCCGTGAGGAGTTTCGCCCGCGCCTGGAGGAAAACCCGGCCAGCGTGCCGTGGATCGCCCCCGACGATTCCATGCAGGACCACCCCACCGTGGTCTGGCGTAGCGAGAAATTTCCAGGCGTACTGCCGCGCTACCGCTGCAGCGGGATCTCCTCGATCGCCCAGATGGTCGGCGCCGGCCTGGGCGTGGCGGCACTCCCGGACTACATGGCCCATACCCTGCCCGGCGTCTCGCAACTGAGCGATGCCCTGCCCGGCTGCGACACCCAGTTGTGGCTGCTGACCCGTCCGGATTGCCGGGCCCTGCGCTCGGTGCAGACCCTGTTCGACGAGCTCACGCCGCGCTTGCGCAATGCATTGATCTGAGCAATAGATGAAGACTATTGAAATAGACGCTTACAAGTAGGTATCGTCAGCCTATTCCGGGCTCGCGGCCGAAAACAGCGCTTCCCTAAAGGCTGGTTATTTTTTAAACTGCCGAGTCCACTCGCCCACCTTTGGGCAGAACACCGCATTCGCTATTCGAGGAACACCATGGCCCGCGTAACCGTTGAAGACTGCCTGGAACACGTTGATAACCGTTTTGAGCTGGTCATGCTGTCCACCAAGCGTGCCCGTCAACTGGCGACCGGCGGCAAAGAGCCACGTGTGGCGTGGGAAAACGACAAGCCTACCGTCGTAGCGCTGCGTGAAATCGCCGAAGGTATCGTCACCCCCGAGTTCATCGCCGCCGAAGATATCGTCACCGAAGACCCGGTCTTCCCGACCTTCGAGGACGAGGCCAACGAGGCCGTCTAAGTCCATGCCTGGTCGACGTTGTACGGCGCGGGTCCCCTATCCTCGGCAGGAGGTCGAATCTTGCCGAGCATAGACGCCCTCGCCGATCGCCTATCGACCTATCTGGGTCCAGACCAGGTCAACCTGGTCCGCCGGGCCTATTTCTACGCCGAGCAGGCCCACGACGGCCAGCGCCGCCGCAGCGGCGAGGCGTACGTCACGCATCCGCTGGCGGTCGCCAGCATCCTCGCCGACATGCACATGGACCATCAGAGCCTGATGGCGGCCATGCTGCACGACGTGATCGAAGACACCGGCATCGCCAAGGAAGCCCTCAGTTCGCAGTTTGGCGAGACCGTCGCCGAGCTCGTCGATGGCGTCAGCAAGCTGACCCAGATGAACTTCGAGACCAAGGCCGAGGCCCAGGCGGAAAACTTCCAGAAGATGGCCATGGCCATGGCCCGGGATATCCGCGTGATCCTGGTCAAGCTGGCCGACCGCCTGCACAACATGCGCACCCTGGAAGTGCTGTCCGGCGAAAAGCGCCGGCGCATCGCCAAGGAAACCCTCGAGATCTACGCCCCGATCGCCAACCGCCTCGGCATGCACAGCGTGCGCATCGAGTTCGAGGACCTGGGCTTCAAGGCGATGTACCCGATGCGCTCGGCGCGCATCTACCAGGCGGTCAAGCGCGCCCGTGGCAACCGCAAGGAAATCGTCAACAAGATCGAGGAGTCGCTGAGCCACTGCCTGGCCGTCGACGGTATCGAAGGCGAGGTCAGCGGCCGGCAGAAGCACATCTATGGCATCTACAAGAAGATGCGCGGCAAGCGCCGCGCCTTCAACGAGATCATGGATGTCTACGCGTTCCGCATCATCGTCGACAAGGTCGACACCTGCTACCGCGTGCTTGGCGCCGTGCACAACCTGTACAAGCCGCTGCCCGGGCGCTTCAAGGACTACATCGCGATCCCCAAGGCCAACGGCTACCAGTCGCTGCATACCACCCTGTTCGGCATGCATGGCGTGCCCATCGAGATCCAGATTCGCACCCGCGAGATGGAAGAGATGGCCAACAACGGCATCGCCGCGCACTGGCTGTACAAGTCCAGCGATGACGAGAAGCCGAAAGGCGGCACCCACGCCCGCGCACGGCAGTGGGTCAAGGGCGTGCTGGAACTGCAGCAACGTGCGGGCAACTCCCTCGAATTCATCGAGAGCGTGAAGATCGACCTGTTCCCGGACGAGGTCTACGTGTTCACGCCCAAGGGCCGCATCATGGAGCTACCCAAAGGTTCCACCGCGGTCGACTTCGCCTACGCGGTGCACACCGACGTCGGCAACAGCTGCATCGCCTGCCGCATCAACCGCCGCCTGGCGCCGCTGTCGGAACCGCTGCAAAGCGGCTCCACCGTCGAGATCGTCAGCGCCCCGGGCGCCCGGCCGAACCCGGCCTGGCTCAACTTCGTGGTCACCGGCAAGGCACGCACGCACATTCGCCACGCGCTCAAGCTGCAGCGCCGTTCCGAGTCGATCAACCTCGGCGAACGCCTGCTGAACAAGGTGCTCAACGGTTTCGACAGCGCCCTCGACAAGATTCCGCAGGAGCGCATCCAGGCGATGCTCGCCGAGTACCGTCTGGAACTGATCGAAGACCTGCTGGAAGACATCGGCCTGGGCAACCGCATGGCCTACGTGGTCGCCCGCCGCCTGCTGTCCACCGAGGGCGAGCAGTTGCCGAACCCGGAAGGTCCGCTGGCGATCCGCGGCACCGAAGGTCTGGTGCTGAGCTACGCCAAGTGCTGCACGCCGATCCCGGGGGACCCGATCGTCGGTCACCTGTCGGCGGGCAAGGGCATGGTGGTGCACCTGGAGAACTGCCGGAACATCAGCGAAATCCGCCACAACCCGGAAAAGTGCATCCAGTTGTCCTGGGCCAAGGACGTCACCGGCGAGTTCAACGTCGAACTGCGCGTCGAGCTGGAACACCAGCGCGGCCTGATTGCCCTGCTGGCCAGCAGCGTCAACGCCGCCGATGGCAACATCGAGAAAATCAGCATGGATGAGCGTGATGGCCGCATCAGCGTCGTCCAGTTGGTGGTCAGCGTGCACGACCGCGTGCACCTGGCCCGCGTGATCAAGAAACTGCGTGCGCTGACGGGGGTCATCCGAATCACCCGCATGCGCGCGTAGCCCTTCCCTTGCAAGGAGTCACCATGACCAAGACCGTCATCAACAGCGACAAGGCACCTGCCGCCATCGGCACCTACTCCCAGGCGATCAAGGCTGGCAACACCGTCTACATGTCGGGCCAGATCCCCCTCGATCCGAAGACCATGGAGCTGGTAGAGGGCTTCGAAGCCCAGACCGTCCAGGTGTTCGAGAACCTCAAGGCGGTGGCCGAAGCGGCTGGCGGTTCCTTCAAGGACATCGTCAAGCTGAACATCTTCCTGACCGACCTAGGCCACTTCGCCAAGGTCAACGAAGTCATGGGCCGCTACTTCGAGCAGCCATACCCTGCCCGTGCGGCCATCGGCGTTGCCGCCCTGCCACGCGGTTCGCAGGTCGAGATGGACGCTATCCTGGTACTCGAGTAATACCCCCTGCGGCGAGCCGTCCGGTTCGCCGCATCTTTATCCTGAAGGACCCCGTCATGCGCCACGCGCTTGCCCTTTCCCTGGTTGCCGCACTGCTGGGCGGCTGCGCCAGCCACAAACCCGAAGACTACAACGGCATCTGGATCAACCAGGCCGCGATCGATGCTGCCTCCAAGGGCACCGGCCTGCGCTACGCGCTGGAGCGCAACGGTCCGAACTTCGAGTGGAAGGTCAATATTGCCGCGGGCCAGGCCAGTTACAGCAACGGTTTCGAGCTGGTCGAGGGCCGTCTGAAGGCCATCGACGAGGACCACTGGCAAGTGCAGTTGGAAGGCGACCAGGTGGAGAACCTCGAGCTGGACGGCAAGGAACTGGTCCAGGCGAGCAGCGAATGGGCGCCGGAGCAGCGTTTCCAGCGCAATACCAACGAAATCGATCCTGATGTTCCGCCGGGCGCGATTTTCGAGAAGGCGCTGTACGGCGCCTACATGAAAGGCGACTGGCGCGTCCTCGACGGCCCGGGCCTGGGCGGCACCGTGCGCTTCCGGGATAACGGCAGCCTCGACGGCCTGCCCAACCTCGATCGCTATGCCCTGTGCCTGGCCGGCGATTGCGCGACCATGACCGGCAAGTACGACAGCATGTGGCTGGAGCGCAATCAGCAAGGCAACCCGTGGATCTTCAAGCGTGACGGCAAGCAGCTGGAGATCTTCCAGGCCGTCAACGAAGCGCGGCCGGATGAGATGCCGGAACTGCGCCCGGGGGCCCGGCGCTGGTTGCTCGAGCGCAAATAACACCCGCGACGCGGACCCTGTGGGAGCTGGCTTGCCAGCGATTACTGTAGTGAATTCACCATAGCTATCGCTGGCAAGCCAGCTCCCACAGGGGGCCGCGTCGTGCTTTAGGGCTTTTGGCTCTCGAGGATCGCGGCGTAGCCCTCGCGGTAGCTCGGATAGGTCGGGGCCCAGCCCAACGCCCGGGCACGGGCATTACTACAGCGTTTACTACCAGTCCGCCGCACCCGCTGCTGCTCCGACCACTCGGTAACCCCCATGTACTCACGCAGCCAGGCCACCACCTCGGCCAACGGCGCCGGCGCATCGTCCACGCCGATATAGCAGGCATCCAGCGCCCGCCCATCGTGATCGGCACGCAGCAGGAAGGCCAACAACCCGGCGGCATCCTCGGCATGGATGCGGTTGCCGTACAGCGGCGGCTCTTCCGTCACCCGATAACCCTGCCGAACCTGGCTCAGCAGCCACTCACGACCCGGTCCGTAGATCCCGGTCAACCGCACGACACTGGCCGGAATCCCGCTGTCCAGCGCCAGACGCTCGGCTTCCAGCATTACCCGCCCGGAATATTCTTGTGGCGTGGTCTCGGCGGTTTCGTCGATCCACTCCCCGTCCTTCTGCGCAAACACGCTGCTGCTGGAGACGAACAGCAGGCGCCGCGGCTTCTGTCCACGCTCGGCGAGCCAAGCCAGCACATTGCGCAGCCCCTCGACATAGGCCGAGCGATAACCCGGCTCGTCGTGTTGGCTCGCCGCAACGCAATAGACCAGGTAATCGGGGGCGATCGTCGGCCAATCTGCCGGAATTTCGCGCTGTTCAAGGTCAGCAGCAATGGCCGTGACGCCCGCCGGCACCGCGCTGGCGTTGCGCCGCAAACCACTCACCGCCCAGCCGCCCGCCAGCAATTGCGTGGCCAGTCGGCCCCCGACATCGCCGCAGCCGACTACCAGAACCGAAGGTGCTGACATGCTGAAACTCCCGTAATCAAAGGCTGAACTATCCCGGCAAAATCGATAGGCGGCTAGCGATCGAAGTAAAAAAAGCTACTTTATTACTTCTGCTAACAAGAATTACTTGCAATAATGGCCGCCCATTTTTCTGTTCTCGGCCTGTTTCGAGGCCCTGAAGAGCATCCACTCATTCTTCTTCATCAGGTCCGGCCAGCATGACACGCATCCAACCTTCCGCTTCGCCAACCACGTCGCGCGCCCTGCGCGCCATCGCAGCGCTGATGTTCAGCCTGCTGCTGGCACCCGCCGCGATGGCTGAAGAGCCAACGGCAGCTCCGGCAGCACCTGCCGCCGCCGCCGCTCCAGCGAACCCGAGCGCAGAAGCTGCCGCTCCAGGTGCAGAACAAGCCGCCGCCGCTCCGGTCGATCCGGCCGCAGCGCCAGTGGAAGGCGCAGCCGAGCCCCTGAATGCGGACGGCGAGCCTCTGGCTGAAGACACCACCCTCGGCATGGGCCACGACCTGTCGCCATGGGGCATGTACCAGAACGCCGACGTGGTGGTCAAAGCGGTGATGATCGGCCTGGCCATCGCCTCGATCATTACCTGGACCATCTGGATCGCCAAAGGCTTCGAGCTGCTGGGTGCCAAACGCCGTCTGCGTGGTGAAATCGCCGCACTGAAGAAGTCCGTTTCGCTCAAGGACGCCGCCGACAAGGCCGACAAGCCGGGCACCCTGGCCCATGTGCTGATCCACGATGCCCTCGAGGAAATGCACCTCTCGGCCAACGCCCGCGAGAAAGAAGGCATCAAGGAGCGCGTCAGCTTCCGCCTGGAGCGCCTGGTAGCCGCCAGCGGCCGCAACATGTCCAGCGGCACCGGCGTCCTCGCCACCATCGGTTCCACTGCACCGTTCGTCGGTCTGTTCGGCACCGTGTGGGGCATCATGAACAGCTTCATCGGCATCGCCAAGACCCAGACCACCAACCTCGCCGTGGTCGCCCCGGGTATCGCCGAAGCCCTGCTGGCCACCGCCCTGGGCCTGGTCGCAGCCATCCCGGCCGTGGTGATCTACAACGTCTTCGCCCGTTCCATCGCCGGCTACAAGGCCCAGGTTTCCGACGCCTCGGCGCAGGTCCTGCTGCTGGTCAGCCGCGATCTGGACCACCAGCCAGGCGAGCGTTCCGCTCAGCCGCACATGGTGAAAGTGGGGTAAGCCATGGGCCTGCATCTTAATGAAGGTGGCGACGATCTCGCCGAGAACCACGAAATCAACGTAACGCCGTTCATCGACGTGATGCTGGTGCTGCTGATCATCTTCATGGTCGCGGCACCGCTGGCGACGGTCGACATCAAGGTCGACCTGCCCGCCTCGACGGCGAAACCCGCGCCCCGGCCGGAAAAACCGGTGTTCCTCAGCGTCAAGGCCGACCAGAAGCTTTACCTCGGTGAAGAACTGGTCCAGCAGCACGACCAACTGGGTCCGATGCTGGATGCCAAGACCAAGGGCGACAAGGAAACCACGATCTTCTTCCAGGCCGACAAGGGCGTGGACTACGGCGATCTGATGGACGTCATGAACATTCTGCGCGCCGCCGGCTACCTCAAGGTCGGCCTGGTCGGGCTTGAGACGGCAGCGAAGAAATGATCGAGACCCGGTACAAGCTGGGGCGTTATGGCGGTAGCCTGTTTCTTGTGCTGGCGGTGCATGCCATCGCCATTGCGCTGACCCTGAACTGGTCCCGGCCAGAGGCTATCGAATTGCCGCCTGCGGCCATGATGATCGCAATGCCACCGATGCCGGAGCCGGCACCGCCACCACCGCCCCAGGTGGTGACGCCGCCACAGCCACCGGCACCGGTGGAAGAACCGCCGCTGCCGAAGCTGGTCGAGGCGCCGAAACCGAAGATCGCGATTCCCAAGCCTGCCAAGCCGAAGGCCAAGCCACAACCGCCCAAGCCTGAGCAGAAGGAAGAGCCGAAGGAGAAACCGGTCGAGCAGGAAGTTGCCGACGCCCCGCCAAGCCCGGCGCCAGCCACCAAATCGGCTGCTCCGGCGCCGAGCGTGCCGAGCAACAGCCAGGCCAAGGCAACCTGGCAGAGCGAGCTGCTGAACCACCTGGCCAAGTTCAAGCGCTATCCGGAAGATGCGCGTCGCCGCGGCCAGACCGGTATCACCCAGCTGCGCTTCGTGGTCGACTCCGAAGGCCGCGTGGTGTCCTACGAGCTGGTCGGCAAGTCCGGCAGTGCCTCGCTGGACCGCGCGACCCTGGAAATGATCCGCAGGGCGCAACCGCTGCCCGCGCCGCCGAAGGATATCCTGACCAACGGCGTCATCGACCTGAAGGCACCGTTCGTCTTCTCTCTCGAGAAGAACCGGCGCTAAGCCAAACTGGGGCCGCAACGCGGCCCCAAAGTTTTTGGCCAATCATCGTTTCTGTCGCACACGCACAAGTCTGATAACGTGCGTCTATCGGTTGCAGCCGCTATGCTGGGGCCGCTACTTCACGGACGCCAGTTATGACCCTCACAGAATTGCGCTACATCGTCACCCTTGCCCAGGAACAGCACTTCGGCCATGCCGCCGAGCGCTGCCATGTCAGCCAGCCGACGCTGTCGGTGGGCGTGAAAAAGCTGGAGGACGAGCTGGGCGTACTGATCTTCGAGCGCAGCAAGAGCGCGGTGCGCCTGACCCCGGTCGGCGAGAGCATCGTCGCCCAGGCGCAGAAGGTCCTCGAGCAGGCCCAGGGCATCCGCGAACTGGCCCAGGCCGGCAAGAACCAGCTGACCGCGCCGCTCAAGGTCGGGGCGATCTATACCGTCGGTCCCTACCTGTTCCCGCACCTGATTCCGCAACTGCACCGGGTCGCCCCGCAGATGCCGTTGTACATCGAGGAAAACTTCACCCACGTGCTGCGCGACAAGCTGCGCAACGGCGAGCTGGACGCAGTGATCATCGCCCTGCCGTTCAACGAAGCCGACGTGCTGACCCTGCCGCTCTACGACGAGCCGTTCTACGTGCTGATGCCCGCCGGGCACCCGTGGACCCAGCAGAAAACCATCGATGCCGGCCTGCTCAACGACAAGAGCCTGCTGCTGCTCGGTGAAGGCCACTGCTTCCGCGACCAGGTCCTGGAAGCCTGCCCGACCCTGGGCAAGGGCAACGACGGCGCCAAGCACACCACGGTGGAGTCCAGCTCGCTGGAAACCATCCGCCATATGGTCGCCTCGGGCCTGGGCGTGTCGATCCTGCCGCTGTCGGCGGTACACAGCCATCATTACGCCCCGGGGGTGATCGACGTGCGTCCGCTGAGCGCGCCCGCGCCGTTCCGCACCGTGGCCATCGCCTGGCGCGCCAGCTTCCCGCGGCCCAAGGCCATCGAGATCCTTGCCGACTCGATCCGCCTCTGCTCCGTGGCCAAGCCGCCCGCGAGCGAGTAGGTCGTTGTCATGACCGAGTTGTCCCATGTGTCGGTCACGGCACTGAAAGGCGTAGGCGAAGCCCTTGCCGAGAAACTGGCCAAGGTCGGCCTGGAAAACCTCCAGGACGTGCTGTTCCACCTGCCCCTGCGCTATCAGGACCGCACCCGCGTAGTGCCCATCGGCGCCTTGCGCCCGGGCCAGGACGCGGTGATCGAGGGTGTGGTCAGCGGCGCCGACGTGGTCATGGGCAAGCGCCGCAGCCTGGTGGTGCGCATGGGTGACGGCAGCGGCGTGCTCAGCCTGCGCTTTTACCACTTCAGCATGGCGCAGAAGGACGCGCTCAAGCGCGGCACCCACGTGCGCTGCTACGGCGAAGCGCGGCCCGGTGCCTCGGGCCTGGAGATCTACCACCCGGAATACCGTGTGCTCAACGGCAACGAACCACCGCCCCCGGTGGACCAGACCCTGACGCCGATCTACCCGACCACCGAGGGCCTGACCCAGCAGCGCCTGCGCCAGCTGAGCCTGCAGACCCTGACCATGCTCGGCCCGCGCAGCCTGCCGGACTGGCTACCGGAAGAGCTGGCCCGGGACTATCAGCTCGGCCCGCTGGACGAAGCCATCCGCTACCTGCACCAGCCACCGGCGGACGCCGATGTCGACGAACTCGCCGAAGGCCAGCACTGGGCCCAGCACCGCCTGGCCTTCGAAGAACTGCTGACCCATCAACTGTCGCAGCAGCGCCTGCGTGAAAGCATGCGTTCGCTGCGTGCACCGGTACTGCCGAAAGCCAGGCACCTGCCCCAGCAATTCCTCGCCAACCTGGGCTTCCCGCCCACTGGCGCGCAGCAGCGCGTCGGCAACGAGATCGCCTACGACCTGAGCCAGCAGGAACCCATGCTGCGCCTGGTGCAGGGCGATGTCGGCGCCGGCAAGACCGTGGTCGCCGCCCTCGCCGCCCTGCAGGCGCTGGAAGCCGGTTACCAGGTGGCGCTGATGGCGCCCACCGAGATTCTCGCCGAGCAGCACTTCATCACCTTCAAGCGCTGGCTGGAGCCGCTGGGCATTGAAGTCGCCTGGCTGGCCGGCAAGCTCAAGGGCAAGGCCCGCGTCGCCGCGCTGGAACAGATCGCCACCGGTACGCCGATGGTGGTCGGTACCCATGCCCTGTTCCAGGAAGAGGTGAAATTCCACAACCTCGCCCTGGCGATCATCGACGAACAGCACCGCTTCGGTGTGCAGCAGCGCCTGGCGCTGCGCCAGAAAGGCGTGGGCGGGCGCTTCTGCCCGCACCAGTTGATCATGACCGCTACGCCGATACCGCGGACCCTGGCGATGAGCGCCTACGCCGACCTCGACACCTCGATCCTCGACGAACTGCCCCCCGGCCGGACCCCGGTGAATACCGTGCTGGTCGCCGACAGCCGGCGCTTCGAAGTGGTCGAGCGGGTCCGCGCCGCCTGTGCCGAAGGGCGCCAGGCCTATTGGGTGTGTACCCTGATCGAAGAGTCCGAGGAACTGACCTGCCAGGCCGCCGAGACCACCTTCGAAGAGCTTTCCAGCGCCTTGGGCGAACTGCGCGTGGGGCTGATCCACGGCCGCATGAAAGCCGCGGAAAAAGCCGCGGTCATGGCTGAATTCAAGGAAGGCCGCCTGCAATTGCTGGTGGCCACGACGGTGATCGAGGTGGGCGTGGACGTGCCCAATTCCAGCCTGATGATCATCGAAAACCCCGAGCGCCTGGGCCTGGCCCAGCTGCACCAGTTGCGCGGCCGGGTCGGACGCGGCAGCGCAGTGAGCCACTGCGTGCTGCTCTACCACCCGCCGCTGTCGCAGATCGGCCGCGAACGCCTGGGGATCATGCGCGAAACCAATGATGGTTTCGTCATCGCCGAGAAGGACCTGGAGCTGCGCGGCCCCGGGGAAATGCTCGGCACCCGCCAGACCGGCCTGCTGCAATTCAAGGTCGCCGACCTGATGCGCGACGCCGACCTGCTGCCCGCCGTGCGCGACGCAGCCCAGGCCCTGCTGGCACGCTGGCCCGACCACGTCAGCCCGCTCCTGGAGCGCTGGCTGCGTCACGGCCAACAATACGGCCAGGTGTGACGAATTCGGCGGAATTGGATCCAGGCCGCCGGTCAAGCTGGTTATAATCTCGCCACTGTGAAGAATTTGGATACAGACCATGATTGAAGTTGCCCTCGATACTGCAACCCCACAGGTTCCGTCTGTTATCCGGCTGCTGCTCGAAAAGCTGGGTATCGCCTACCGCGAAGTCGCCGATCATCCGCAGTTGCCGCCAGAAACCCGCGTTCAGGCCGTCCTGCTCGACGACACGGTCGGCGCGCTGATGGTGCTGTTCCCGCAGAGCCAGCTGCTCGACCTCAGCCGCCTCACCGAGCTGACCGGGCGCAAGCTGGCCGCCGTGCCGCTGGAGCGCCTGCAGAGCATGCTCGACAAGCATGGCCTGAAGATCCTGCCCGGCATCCCGGCGCTGACCAGTTCACCCTGCCTCTACGAAGAAAGCCTGCTCAAGCCAGACGCCCTGCTGGTGCAGTCGGGTGAAGCCGGGTTGCTCCTGGAAATCGAGCGCGACGACTTCCGCAAGATGCTCAGCAAGGCCAGCGCCGGCCAGTTCGGCGAGCTGCTGAGCAAGATCCATCCGAACCTGGACCGTCCGCTGGATGACCGCGACGAGATCACCCAGGCGGTCCAGGCGTTCACCGCGCGGCGCATCCAGCAGCGCCTGGAATCGACCATCGAGATTCCACCGCTGGCCGAGACGGCGCAGAAGATCATCAAGCTGCGGGTCGACCCCAACGCCACCATCGACGACATCACCGGCGTGGTGGAAACCGACCCGGCGCTGGCGGCCCAGGTGGTCAGTTGGGCGGCTTCGCCGTACTACGCTTCGCCCGGCAAGATCCGCTCGGTGGAAGATGCCATCGTCCGCGTGCTCGGTTTCGACCTGGTGATCAACCTCGCACTGGGCCTGGCCCTGGGCAAGACCCTCAGCCTGCCCAAGGACCACCCGCAACACACCACGCCGTACTGGCAGCAATCGATCTACACCGCTGCGGTGATTGAGGGGCTGACTCGGGCCATGCCGCGGGCCGAACGTCCCGAAGCCGGCCTGACCTACCTGGCGGGCCTGCTGCACAACTTCGGCTACCTGCTGCTGGCCCACGTCTTCCCGCCGCACTTCTCGCTGATCTGCCGGCACCTGGAGGTCAACCCGCATGTCTGCCACAGCTATGTCGAGCAGCACCTGCTGGGTATCAGCCGCGAGCAGATCGGCGCCTGGCTGATGCGTTTCTGGGACATGCCGGATGAGCTGGCCACTGCGCTGCGCTTCCAGAACGACCCGCACTACGCCGGCGACCACTCGCCGTTCGCCAACCTGGTATGCCTGTCGGTGCGCCTGCTGCGCGCCCGGGGCATCGGCTCGGGGCCGGATGAGGCGATTCCGGATGAATTGCTCGAGCGCCTGAGCATCAGCCGTGAAAAGGCCGAGGACGTGGTGAACAAGGTGCTGGAAGCGGAAGTGATGCTGCGCGAGCTGGCTTCGCAGTTCAGCCAGCACTGATTGGCTGTGCCGCTGATGGCCTCATCGCTGGCAAGCCAGCTCCCACAGGTTCAGCGGTGCACGCGGTCCCTGTGGGAGCTGGCTTGCCAGCGATGAGGCCATCAGCCACACCCCATACCAGAAAGTCTTACTTCTTCTTCGGTTTCAGGTACTTCATCAACCCCTGGAACCAGATCACCAGCGCCGGATTGCCCTTGATCTGGATGGTCTTGTCCTGAATCCCCTGCATGAACGCCAGCTGCTTGTTCTTCGCCTGCAGCGTCTCGAAACCAAACGCCGCGTCCTTGAACGCAATGGCAAAGGCCGGTGCCGGGTGCGTACCGCCGCTGCTGCGGATACGGCTGTCCTTGACCACGAAGTGACGGGCGACCTTGCCGTCCAGGGTCTGCAACTGGAACACCAGGTCCTTGTCCTTGAGTTGCTGCTGGAACGCCGGGTTCTTGCGACTGGCCCGGGCCATCAACAGCCCCATGGCCCAAAGGAGAAAGCGGAACTTCATGAATGCGCCTCGGTGAAAAAGTGACTGCCGGCGCGCAGTTTATCCTTTTAGTGAACGAAAGCTACTGATCCCGCAAAACAAAACGGGCATCCCCAGGATGCCCGTCTTGACTGCATTCGATGGATCACGCTATCAGTTGACGCTTTCCTTGAGGGCCTTGCCTGGCTTGAACGCCACGGTATTGCTGGCCTTGATTTTCACCGGTTCGCCGGTTTGCGGGTTCTTGCCGGTGCGAGCGCCGCGGTGGCGTTTTTCGAAGGTACCAAAACCCACGAGCGTCACGCTGTCGCCTTTGCTCAGCGCATGGCTGATTTCATCCAGGACGACATTCAGTACGCGACCGGCCTGATCCTTGGTGAGATCGGCCTTCTCGGAAATGGTTGCGGCGATTTCGGATTTACGCATGGTGAAGCCTCTTTGACGGAATTTTTGTTGTTATGCCGTGCTGCCCTTCAAGGCAGCGCCCAAGGCACCGCAGGCTCTAGTCTGCGGCAGACGGAAGTGAGGATGGCACGCCGCCAAGGGCCGCGCCAGTCTCGACGCGGCCATTGGGCGGGCAATAGAAGGGTAAATCCGACAGAACGACCGGTATTTACGCCAGCAGGGCCGGAAGCTGGCGATTGAGCGCTAGTTTCTCCATGACCGCACTCCCGGTCAGGGCATAGCCGAGCAACTGGCCCTGAGCATCGTGGCAGAGCACTTTCAGGTCGCTGCCCTGGCCTTCCACGCTCCATGTGCCTTCGTTGCCAAGGGGCGGCGGCGACACCACCAGTGGACAGACCGGGGTCTTCACCGTGATCGGCATCGGGCCATAGGCGACTGCGGTAGGGTTGCCCGCCAGGGTCTGTGCCAACGCACGCGCACTGGTCATCAGCGGCATGACGTAAAGCAGATTAAGGCCATCGACCTCGGCACAGTCGCCCAAGGCGAAGATATTGGCGTGGGACGTGCGCAGTTGCCGGTCCACCACCACTCCACGGTTGATCCGCAGGCCGGCAGCGCCAGCCAGGTCGGTACGTGGCCGCAGGCCGACCGCCGAAACCACCAGATCGCAGGCAATCACCGAACCGTCCGACAGGTGCGCCTCAAGCCCTTCGCTCGCCCGCAGCAGGCGGGTCAGCACCGGCCCGAGATGGAAACGCACACCCAGGCCTTCGAGGCCGCCCTGGACGGCCGCTGCGGCCGCCGGGTGCAGCAAGGTCGGCATGACCTGCTCGCACGGCGCCACCACGTCCACCTCGAAGCCGCCCAGGCTCATGTCGTTGGCGAATTCGCAGCCGATCAGGCCGGCACCGAGAATCAATACCCGACGCTTGCCGGCAGCAGCGGCACGGAAGCGCGCGTAGTCTTCCAGATCGTTGATCGGGAACACCGCATCGACACCATCGCCTTCCATCGGCACACGCACGGTTTCCGCGCCCCAGGCCAGCACCAGGTCGCGGTAGCGCACCTGCTCCTCGCCGATCCACAGGCGCTTGTGTCCCGGATCGATGCCGCTGATACGCGTGTGGGTGCGGACCTCGGCCTTGAGCTGCTCGGCCATGGCCCCCGGCTCGGCCATGCTCAGGCCGTCGGCGTCCTTGTTCTTGGCGAAGCCGGTGGACAGCATCGGCTTGGAATAGGAGCGGCCGTCATCCGCAGTGATCAGCAGCAACGGCGTCTCGCCATCGAGCTTGCGAAATTCGCGGGCGAGGTTGTAGCCCGCCAGCCCGGTGCCGATTATCACGACGGGATCGGTCATGCCTTGAAAGTCCTTGTCTGGGTTGAAAACGGGATCAGCCGATGGCGATCATTTCGAAGTCGGTCTTGCCCACGCCGCAGTCCGGGCACAGCCAGTCTTCCGGGACATCTTCCCAGCGGGTGCCCGGCGCGATGCCGTCATCCGGCCAGCCTTCGGCTTCGTCATAGATCAGGCCGCACACGATGCATTGCCACTTTTTCATCACTGTTTCTCCTCGGGTTCAGGCCTGGCCCGATCCTGCTTTTATGGAAATGGCGATCGGGCCGTCAGCGGGCTTTGTACTGAGCCCGGCCTGGGGATGCAAGCCGCGTTGGGCAAACATGTTAAGCTTCGCCGCTTCACTGGCCTGTAACCCCTTGACTACCGTGCCAAACGAATCCTCGCAATATTCCGCCGTGCACTGGGCGCCGCATGATGCGCGGCTGGCAGCCCAGACCCCGGCGCTGATCCTCGACTGGCTGTTCGACCAGGGTTCCCTGACCCGCCGCCTGATCCGCCTGTCCACCGACCATTTTTCCGTGACCCCGCTGGCCGAAGGCTGGCAGACCCTGCGTGACGACGAGTGCCTGGCCCTGGGCCTGGCGCCCGGCAGCCAAGGCTGGGTGCGCGAGGTGTACCTGCGCGGCCACGGCGAGCCGTGGGTGTTCGCCCGCAGCGTCGCCGGGCGCCAGGCCCTGCTCGATGACGGGCTGGACCTGGAAGCGCTGGGCAGCCGCTCGCTGGGCGAACTGCTGTTCTGCGACCAGGGCTTCGTGCGCCAGGCCATAGAGGTCTGCCACTACCCGTCCGCCTGGCTGCCCGAGGGGCAGACGGACGAAGGTCTCTGGGGCCGCCGTTCGCGTTTCGACCGCGGCGCCCTGGGCCTGCTGGTGGCCGAAGTGTTCCTGCCCGGCCTGTGGCATGCCACCGAAGCGTTCAAGGAGGTCCGCTGATGTACCTGAACCTGCTCAAGTCGCTCAACCGCCTGCACCCCCGGGCCTGGGACTTCATCCAGCTGAGCCGCATGGACAAGCCGATCGGCATCTACCTGCTGCTCTGGCCGACCTTGTCGGCGGTGTGGATCGCCGGCAATGGCTCGCCGAGCGTGGCCAATGTGCTGATCTTCCTGTTCGGCGTGGTGCTGATGCGCGCGGCCGGTTGCGCGATCAACGACTTCGCCGACCGCAAGGTCGACGGTCATGTGAAACGCACTGCCGAGCGGCCGCTGGCCGCCGGTCGGATCAGCGCTCGCGAAGCCCTGGCGCTGTTCGCCTTGCTGGTGGGCATCAGCTTGCTGCTGGTGCTGTGCACCAACCAGAAGACCGTGCTGCTGTCGTTCGGCGCGGTGGCGCTGGCGGCCTGCTACCCGTTCATGAAGCGCTACACCTATTACCCGCAGGTGGTGCTGGGGGCGGCGTATTCGTGGGGTATTCCCATGGCGTTCACCGCGGCCAACGGCGAGTTGCCGGCGATCGCCTGGCTGCTGTACATCGCCAACCTGTTGTGGACGGTGGGCTATGACACCTACTACGCGATGGTCGACCGCGACGATGACCTGAAGATCGGCGTGAAATCCACCGCGATCCTGTTTGGCGAGGCCGACCGCACCATCATCCTGGCGCTGCAGGGTGCGTCGCTGCTGTGCCTGCTGCTGGCGGGCAACCAGTTCGGCCTGGGTGGCTGGTTCCATCTGGGGCTGCTGGGCGCGGCGCTGTGCTTCGCCTGGGAATACTGGTCGACCCGCGGGCTGGAGCGGGAGGCCTGCTTCAAGGCGTTCCTGCATAACCATTGGGCGGGGTTGATCATCTTTGTCAGCATTGTGGTCGATTACGCGACCCGCTGACTCTTCTGCTGTGGCTGAGGGCCTCATCGCTGGCAAGCCAGCTCCCACAGGGACCGCGTGCACCGCCGGACCTGTGGGAGCTGGCTTGCCAGCGATAGGGCCCTCAAGACTTACGGCTTGGCCGCGTGCCACACATCCTTCATGCCGTCACCAGTCTTGTCCCCGGCCGCCTTGTCCTTGACGAAGGTATACAGCGGCTTGCCGTCATAAGCCCACTGCATGCTGCCGTCGTCGCGCTTGATCTGCGTCCACTTGCCCTCGGCCTTGTCGCCGGCCGTGGCCATCAGCGGTGGCCAGTTCTTGGCACATTCACCCGAACACATCGACTTGCCACCACTGTCCTTGTCGAAGGTGTAAAGCGTCATTCCGGCGTGGTCCACCAGCATGCCGTCCTTCTCCATCGCCGGCGCTGCCAGCGCCAACCCGGGGAGGGCCAACGTTGCACAAAGAGCCATCCAGTTCAGCGTATGTCGTGTCATTGGATTCACCGTTCTCTTCTTGAAATGCGGGATTTAAAGCCTAGCCCAGTAACAGAATGTTGCTGCAAGGTCCCCGGACTTGTCACACAGCTGCAATAATTCCGTTATCTAATGCGGGCCAAGACACCTGAAGCTGGGAAGAGGTTTAAGCATGGTTGGCAGGAATATTCTCATCGTCGACGACGAAGCGCCCATTCGCGAAATGATCGCCGTTGCCTTGGAAATGGCCGGCTATGACTGCCTGGAGGCCGAGAACTCCCAGCAGGCGCACGCCATCATCGTCGACCGCAAGCCGGACCTCATCCTGCTCGACTGGATGCTCCCGGGCACCTCCGGCATCGAACTGGCCCGCCGCCTGAAGCGCGACGAGCTGACCAGCGACGTGCCGATCATCATGCTCACCGCCAAGGGTGAGGAAGACAACAAGATCCAGGGCCTGGAAGTCGGCGCCGACGACTACATCACCAAGCCGTTCTCGCCCCGCGAGCTGGTTGCCCGCCTCAAGGCCGTGCTGCGCCGTGCCGGCCCGACCGACGGCGAAGCGCCGATCGAAGTCGGCGGCCTGCTGCTCGACCCGATCAGCCACCGCGTGACCATCGACGGCAAACCCGCCGAGATGGGCCCGACCGAATACCGCCTGCTGCAATTCTTCATGACCCACCAGGAACGCGCCTACACCCGTGGCCAGTTGCTGGACCAGGTCTGGGGCGGCAACGTCTATGTCGAGGAGCGCACCGTCGACGTGCATATCCGTCGCCTGCGCAAGGCGCTGGGTGATGCCTACGAGAATCTGGTACAAACCGTTCGTGGTACCGGCTACCGCTTCTCGACCAAGAGCTGAAAACAGCCACAAGCCTCAAGCTATAAGCCTCAAGTAAGAGCAAAAGCAAAACGAGATCAGCTTCAACCTTGCCGCTTATGGCTTGCAGCTTGAGGCTGATCCGAAAGGATCCCAATTGAACCAGAACTGGCACGGTACCCTGATTCGCCACATGCTTTTGCTGATCAGCGTCTGCCTGATCGCCGGGCTTGTCAGCGGTTACTACGGCTGGGCCCTGGCCTTGGGCCTGGCGGTCTACCTGGGCTGGACCCTCAAGCAGATGCTGCGCCTGCACCATTGGCTGCAGGCGCACAAACCCGACGAGCCGCCACCGGATGGCTATGGCCTGTGGGGCGAGGTGTTCGACAGCATCTATCACCTGCAGCGCCGCGACCAGCGCGTGCGGGGGCGCCTGCAGGCGGTGATCGACCGCGTCCAGGAGTCCACCGCTGCCCTGAAGGACGCGGTGATCATGCTCGACAGCGAAGGCAACCTGGAGTGGTGGAACCGCGCCGCCGAGACCCTGCTGGGCCTCAAGACCCCACAGGACAGCGGCCAGCAGGTAACCAACCTGGTGCGCCATCCGCGCTTCAAGGAATACTTCGAGGCGGAAAACTACGTCGAGCCCCTGGAAATCCCCTCGCCCACCAGCGACCGCATGCGCATCCAGTTCCACATCACCCGCTACGGCAACAACGAGCACCTGATGCTGGTGCGCGACGTGACCCGCATCCACCAGCTGGAACAGATGCGCAAGGACTTCGTCGCCAACGTCTCCCACGAGCTGCGCACGCCACTGACCGTGATCGCCGGCTACCTGGAGACCCTGCTGGACAACGTCGAGGAGGTGAACCCGCGCTGGGTCCGCGCCCTGCAGCAGATGCACCAACAGGGTGGACGCATGCAGACCCTGCTCAACGACCTGCTGTTGCTGGCCAAGCTGGAAGCCACCGATTACCCCTCGGACAACCACCCGGTCGCCATCGACGGCCTGCTGAGCTCGATCAAGAGCGATGCCCAGGCCCTGTCCGGCCAGCGCAACCAGCGCATCAGCCTGGAAGCAGAACCCGGCCTGCGCCTCAAGGGCAGCGAGGCGGAATTGCGCAGCGCCTTCTCCAACCTGGTGTTCAACGCGGTGAAATACACCCAGGACGAAGGCAATATCCGCATCCGCTGGTGGGCCGACGAACAGGGCGCGCACCTGAGCGTGCAGGATTCCGGCATCGGCATCGACGCCAAGCACCTGCCACGCCTGACCGAACGCTTCTACCGGGTCGACTCCAGCCGCGCCTCCAATACCGGCGGCACCGGCCTGGGCCTGGCGATCGTCAAGCACGTGCTGTTGCGCCACCGCGGACGCCTGGAGATCAGCAGCGTGCCCGGCCATGGCAGCACCTTCACCTGCCACTTCGCTCCCGCCCAGCTGATCGCGCAAAAGGCTCACTGATCCAGCGGACTTTGCATTTGCGCCCCCAGCCGCTACATTGGCGGACCGTGCCAGCACAAGCTGGCACTTATTTCTTTCTATTTCTAGAACACGGAACCCCGTAAA
Source organism: Pseudomonas sp. P2S-1 (assembly GCF_057197725.1). Lineage (NCBI taxonomy): Bacteria > Pseudomonadati > Pseudomonadota > Gammaproteobacteria > Pseudomonadales > Pseudomonadaceae > Pseudomonas > Pseudomonas sp. P2S-1. The sequence goes on along the minus strand of NZ_CM170068.1, from coordinate 4,676,895 downwards.
ACTCCATCATGGAACCTTCTTCCAGTATCAGCCTCGCCTCTCTTTTCGCCGATTTCGGCATGATTCTTTTCGCTTTGCTCCTGGTCCTGCTCAACGGCTTCTTCGTTGCGGCGGAGTTCGCCATGGTCAAGCTGCGCTCGACCCGGGTCGAGTCGATCGCCGAGCAGCACGGCTGGCGCGGCAGCATCCTGCGCACCGTGCACAGCCAGCTCGACGCCTACCTGTCCGCCTGCCAGCTGGGCATCACCCTGGCCTCGCTGGGCCTGGGCTGGGTCGGCGAGCCGGCCTTCGCCCACCTGCTGGAGCCGCTGCTGGCTGCGGTCGGCGTGGAGTCGCCGGAGATCATCAAGGCGGTTTCGTTCTTCAGCGCCTTCTTCGTGATTTCCTACCTGCACATCGTGGTCGGCGAGCTGGCGCCGAAATCCTGGGCGATCCGCAAGCCGGAACTGCTCTCGCTGTGGACCGCCGTGCCGCTGTACCTGTTCTACTGGCTGATGTACCCGGCCATCTACCTGCTCAACGCCAGCGCCAACGCCATTCTGCGCATCGCCGGCCAGGGTGAGCCGGGCCCGCATCACGAGCATCACTACAGCCGTGAAGAACTGAAGCTGATCCTGCACTCCAGCCGTGGCCAGGACCCGAGCGACCAGGGCATGCGCGTGCTGGCCTCGGCGGTGGAAATGGGCGAGCTGGAAGTGGTCGACTGGGCCAACTCCCGGGAAGACATGATCAGCCTCGACGCCAACGCGCCGCTGAAAGAGATCCTGGCGATGTTCCGCCGCCACAAGTTCAGCCGTTATCCGGTGTACGACGCCGAACGCGGCGAGTTCGTCGGCCTGCTGCACATCAAGGACCTGCTGCTGGAACTGGCGGCCCTGGACCATGTGCCGGAGTCCTTCAACCTGGTCGAGCTGGTGCGTCCGCTGGAGCGGGTGTCCCGGCACATGCCGCTGTCGCAGTTGCTGGAGCAGTTCCGCAAGGGTGGCGCGCACTTCGCCCTGGTCGAGGAAGCCGACGGCAAGGTGATCGGCTACCTGACCATGGAAGACGTGCTGGAAGTGCTGGTCGGCGATATCCAGGACGAACACCGCAAGACCGAGCGCGGCATCCTCGCCTACCAGCCGGGCAAGCTGCTGGTACGGGGCGACACGCCGCTGTTCAAGGTCGAGCGCCTGCTCGGCATCGACCTTGACCATATCGAGGCGGAAACCCTCGCCGGCCTGGTCTACGAGACCCTCAAGCGGGTCCCGGAAGAGGAAGAAGTGCTGGAAGTCGAAGGCCTGCGCATCATCATCAAGAAGATGAAAGGGCCGAAGATCGTCCTGGCCAAGGTGCTCAAGCTCGATTGAGCGGCCTCAGGGGTTGCCGGCGGTAAAGTTCGGCAACCCGCCGATGGGCTGGTTGAACTGGTAGGGAATCGACTCCACCGCCAGCCCGACATTGCGCTGCACCACGAAATGCAGGTGCGGCGCGGTGCTCCTCCCGGTATTCCCCGAACGCGCCAGCGGCGTGCCATAGGCCACCTGCTGGCCTTCGCGCACCAGCACCGAACCGCGCTGCAAATGCAGGTACACGCCCATGGTGCCGTCGTTGTGCAGGATCCTTACGAAGTTGCCGGACGGCTGGGTGCCCCGCCCGCTCTGCCGGTTCTCGATCTTCACCACCACGCCGGCCCGCGCGGCGATGATCGGCGTGCCCTCGGGCATGGCGATATCCATGGCATAGCGGCCTTTCGGGCCGAAGTGGCTGAAGCGGCCGTTGGGGCCCTGGGTCAGGCGGAACGGCCCGCCACGCCAGGGCAGCGGGTAACGATAGGCCTGGGGACGCTGGGCGGGGTCGCCAAGGGCGGTGCGCAGGGTTTCCTTGTAGCTGACCTTCTGCCCCGGCCGGATCGCCGTCAGCGCGGCCACGGCCACCGTGGCCCGTGCAGGGATCACCCGGCGCACCAGACGCGGTCCCGCTTCCCGGGCGTTGCCCAGGCGTTCCAGGCGCAGTTCGACCTCCACCGGGGCGTACAGCTCGTTGTACACGGAGAAATGCACGCCGCCGGGATGGGGCGTGGCTTGCAGATGGACCTGGCGCTCGAGTTTCTCTTCCATGCGGTCGCGGAAGATAAAGGGCTGCGCGCCGGGCATCGGGCGATCGGAATAGGTCACCACGCCAAAGGCATCGCGGTGTTGGTAGATGGTCATGGCCAGCGCCGGCCCGGCGGATAGCAGCAATGCACAGAACAGCAGCAGGCGAGCGGGCATGACGGGAGGCCCTCCGACGACGGGGCTTTCTTGGGGTTGTCGTCGAAGCCTAGCAGCGGGAAATCGGCCGGGAAGCCGTGGAAACGGCTTGAGAGGGTTGCAGGCGATCAGCGGTGGCAATTTGCCGCTAGACGGCCATATTCACCGGCCTCATCGCTGGCAAGCCAGCTCCCACAAGGACCGAGTGCACCGCAAACCCTGTGGGAGCTGGCTTGCCAGCGATGAGGCCATCAGTAGTAACCAAGCAGTCAGGCGCTTGGAATGTACTGCTTCTGCGCCGTCCCGCGGGCGATCAGCCGCGACAGGTAATCCAGCTTCTGCGCATCCTGGTCGACAAAACGGAAGATCAGCTGCAGCCAGTCACTGTCCGGCTTCGGCTCCATGGCCGCGACCGAGTGCAGGTAGCCATTGAGGCGGGCGACCTCCGAGGTCTCGCCCTGCTCCAGGTCGAGCACGGCGCCTTCCAGGACCTGCGGCAGCGCATCGCTGCGGCGTACCACCAGCGAGGCTTCCTTGAGGGTCAGGGCCTTGATGATGCACGGCTGGTTGCCGCTGGACAGACGCAACTGACCCTGGCCACGACCGGTCGGCGATGCCGGCTGGGCCGGGGGCGTCGGCGCATTGATCAGCGGCTTGGCCGCAGGTGCGGCAGCCGTCGGAGTGGCGGCCTTGGGTACATTGCCGGTCAGGGCCGACAGCGAATCGTTGGCAAAACCGGTGGAGGAGCGGGCCGGACCACCCGCCATGGCGGCGTCCAGCTTGCCAACCTTGGCCAGGGACTTCTTCACCTTGGTCAGCAACTGCTCGTTGGTGAACGGCTTGCCGACATAGTCCGAAACGCCGGCATGGATCGCCTGGACCACGTTTTCCTTGTCGCCCCGGCTGGTAACCATGATGAACGGCAACGCCTTGAGGGCATCCTGCTGGCGGCACCAGGTGAGCAACTCGAGGCCGGACATCTCCGGCATCTCCCAGTCGCACAGGACCATGTCGAAGACTTCCTTGGCCATCAGGGCCTGGGCCTTGCGCCCGTTGACCGCATCTTCCGTGATCATCCCCGGAAAATAGTTGCGCAGGCATTTCTTTACCAGGTCACGGATGAACGGCGCATCATCCACAACAAGAACTTTGACTTTACTCATCGCCACTCCTTCCAGATCCCGGCTAGCATAACGTTGACTGATGGCCATTTGCCAAAACTTCGGTCACGCCGGGACAACAACACACTCGTTCGCGGGTGCCTTCTCTTGCGCTGCCGCAAACGAAAACGCCCGGCCAAAAGCCGGGCGTCAGTTCTCGGGGCAGTCTTATTTATCGTCAGATTCAGCCGGAACATTAGCCTTTTCGACGCCCTGGACTTCTTCTTTCATGCGCTTGAGGCCCATGTGCCGCACGTCGGTACCGCGTACCAGGTAGATCACCAGCTCGGAGATATTGCGTGCATGGTCGCCGATCCGCTCCAGCGAGCGCAGGGCCCAGATCACGCTGAGCACCCGGGAGATCGAGCGCGGATCTTCCATCATGTAGGTGACCAGTTCGCGCAGGGCGGTCTTGTATTCGCGGTCGATGGTCTTGTCGTACTGGGCCACGGAGAGCGCCAGGTCGGCGTCGAAGCGGGCGAAGGCATCCAGGGCATCACGCACCATGTTGCGCACCTGGTCGCCGATGTGGCGGACCTCGACGTAGCCCCGCGGCGACTCGCCTTCCTCGCACAGCTGGATGGCGCGGCGGGCGATCTTGGTCGATTCGTCGCCGATGCGCTCCAGGTCGATCACCGACTTGGAGATGCTGATGATCAGGCGCAGGTCGGAAGCGGCCGGCTGGCGGCGGGCGAGGATGCGCACGCATTCCTCGTCGATGTTGCGCTCCATCTGGTTGATCTGCTCGTCGACCTCACGCACCTGCTGGGCCAGGCCGGAGTCGGCCTCGATCAGCGCGGTGACGGCGTCGTTGACCTGCTTCTCGACCAGGCCGCCCATGGCCAGGAGATGGCTGCGCACCTCTTCGAGTTCGGCGTTGAACTGCTGGGAGATGTGATGGGTGAGGCTGTCTTTATCGATCATGCTTTCGCTCCGCAAAGCTGCCGGCTCCAGGCCGCAAGCTTCAAGTCATTCGTGTCTGTCCCGGGCACCGCCTGCGCGCGCGTCCGGACCTAGCCGTAGCGACCGGTGATGTAGTCTTCGGTCTGCTTCTTGGCCGGGTTGGTGAACAGGGTATCGGTGTCGCCGAACTCCACCAGCTTGCCCATGTACATGAACGCGGTGTAGTCGGAGACCCGTGCCGCCTGCTGCATGTTGTGGGTCACGATGACGATGGTGTACTTGGACTTCAGCTCGTAGATCAGCTCTTCGACCTTCAGGGTCGAGATCGGGTCGAGGGCCGAGCAGGGTTCGTCGAGGAGCAGGACTTCCGGCTCGACGGCGATGGTGCGGGCGATGACCAGACGCTGCTGCTGACCACCGGACAGGCCGAGGGCCGAGTCGTGCAGGCGGTCCTTCACTTCGTCCCACAGGGCGGCGCCCTTGAGGGCCCACTCGACGGCTTCGTCGAGCACACGCTTCTTGTTGATGCCCTGGATGCGCAGGCCGTAGACCACGTTTTCATAGATGGTCTTGGGGAACGGGTTGGGCTTCTGGAACACCATGCCGACCCGGCGACGCAGCTCGGCGACGTCTTCGCCCTTGCGGTAGATGTTGTTGCCGTACAGGTTGATGGCGCCTTCCACACGGCAGCCGTCGACCAGGTCGTTCATGCGGTTGAAGGTCCGCAGCAGGGTCGACTTGCCGCAGCCGGACGGGCCGATGAAGGCGGTCACGCGCTGTTTCGGGATGTTCATGCTGACGTCGAACAGGGCTTGCTTGTCGCCGTAGAACAGGCTCAGGCCCGGCACTTCGATGGCCACGGTTTCTTCGGCCAGGCGCAGGCTCTGCTTGTCGCGACCCAGGGCGGACATGTCGATGCCGTGGGAGTGGGATTCATGCTGCATGGTGCTTACTCCATTTGAAGCTGCAAGATTCAAGCTGCAAGCTGCAAGAAAAGGGCAGAAGCGGCACTGCTCCAAGCTTGAGGCTTGCAGCTTGCCGCTTGTGGCTGATTTAGCTGTCCAGCGCCTTGTACTTCTCGCGCAGGTGGTTGCGGATCCATACGGCCGACAGGTTCAGGGTGGCGATCACTAGGACCAGCAGCAGCGCGGTGGCGTACACCAGCGGACGCGCCGCCTCGACGTTCGGGCTCTGGAAGCCGACATCGTAGATGTGGAAGCCCAGGTGCATGATCTTCTGGTCCAGGTGCAGGTACGGGTAGTTGCCATCCACCGGCAGCGACGGCGCCAGCTTCACCACACCCACTAGCATCAGCGGCGCCACTTCGCCGGCGGCACGGGCCACGGCGAGGATCATGCCGGTCATCATCGCCGGGCTGGCCATGGGCAGGACGATCTTCCACAGGGTCTCGGCCTTGGTCGCGCCCAGGGCCAGGGAGCCTTCGCGCACGGTCCGCGGGATCCGCGCCAGGCCTTCCTCGGTGGCCACGATCACCACCGGCACGGCCAGCAGCGCCAGGGTCAGCGAAGCCCAGAGCAGGCCCGGGGTACCCAGGGTCGGCGCCGGCAGCGCTTCGGGGAAGAATAGGCGGTCGAGCGAGCCACCCAGCACATAGACGAAGAAGCCCAGGCCGAACACGCCGTAGACGATCGCCGGTACGCCGGCCAGGTTGTTCACGGCGATGCGGATCAGCCGGGTGACCGGGCCCTGGCGTGCATATTCACGCAGGTAGACCGCCGCCAGCACGCCGAACGGGGTGACGATCACGGCCATGATCAGGGTCATCATCACGGTGCCGAAGATGGCCGGGAAGATACCGCCCTCGGTGTTGGCTTCACGCGGATCGTCGCTGAGGAATTCCCAGACCTTGGCGAAGTACACGCCAAGCTTGGTGAACAGGCCCATGCCGTTGGGCTGGTAGGCGTGGACGATCTTGCTCAGGTTGATCTCGACTTCGCGACCGTTGCCGTCACGGGCGACCATGGAATCACGGGCGAAGTCCTGGTGCAGGCTGCCCAGGCGGTCCTCGATGGCCTTGTAGCGGTTGTTCAGCTCGGCACGCTCGGATTCGATGTCGGCCTGGGCGGCGGCGTCCAGCTTGCCTTCCAGCTCCAGCTTGCGGCTGTGCAGGCGCAGGCGTTCGAGGCCGTGGTTGATGGCACCGATATCTTTCTTTTCCAGGGTCTGCAGGTCGCCGGACAGCTTGTCGGCGCGGGCCAGGCGGCTTTGCAGTTCGGCCCAGGCCGCCGGACCTTCAGCGACCACCTTGCCGTTTTCCTTGACGCTGACCAGGTAGCCGTAGAAGTTGCCCCACTCGCGGCGCTCCAGGGCGATCAGGTCGGCCGGGCGCTGCTCGTCCACCAGCCACTCGCCGACCACCCAGGTGAAGTCGCTGCCGTTGAGGTCGCGGTTACCCACCTTGATCAGTTCGCGGGTCATGAATTCCGGGCCGTCGTCCGGCACCGGCAGGCCGGCGCCCTTCAGACGGGCACGGGGTACTTCTTCCTTCTGTACCACCTCGCCGACCACTACATGCGCGGGCTGGCCCGGCACGTTGTAGCTGGCCTGGACCAGGTCAGCGGGCCAGAAGTGGCCCAGGCCGCGGACGGCGATCACGGCCAGCAGGCCGATGGTCATGATGACCGCGATGGCGACCGAGCCACCACTGATCCAGACACCGGGTGCGCCGCTCTTGAACCAGCTGTTGAGGGAATCCTTTTTCACGGATCTCTACCTTCTCTATCAAAGCGACGAGTATTTCTTGCGCAGACGCTGGCGAATCAGCTCGGCCAAGGTGTTCATGACGAAGGTGAACATCAGCAGCACCAGCGCCGCCAGGAACAGCACGCGGTAATGGCTGCCGCCGACTTCCGACTCCGGCATCTCCACCGCGACGTTGGCCGCCAGGGTGCGCATGCCCTCGAACAGGTTCAGCTCCATCACCGGCGTGTTGCCGGTGGCCATCAGCACGATCATGGTCTCGCCCACGGCGCGGCCCATGCCGATCATCAGTGCCGAGAAGATGCCCGGGCTGGCGGTCAGGATGACCACGCGGGTCAGGGTCTGCCACGGCGTGGCACCCAGCGCCAGCGAGCCCAGGGTCAGGCTGCGCGGCACGCTGAACACGGCGTCCTCGGCGATCGAGTAGATGTTCGGGATAACCGCGAAGCCCATGGCGATACCGACCACCAGGGCGTTGCGCTGGTCGTAGGTGATGCCCAGGTCGTTGGTGATCCACAGGCGCATGTCGCCGCCGAAGAACCAGGTTTCCAGGAACGGGCTCATGTACAGGGCGAACCAGCCGGTGAAGAGGATCACCGGGATCAGGATCGCCGCTTCCCATCCATCCGGAACGCGCAGGCGGATCGATTCCGGCAGGCGGCTCCAGCTGAAGCCGGCGACCAGGATGCCCAGTGGCAACAGCAACAGCAGGCTGAACACGCCCGGCAGGTGGCCTTCGAGGTACGGCGCAAGGAACAGGCCGGCGAAGAAGCCGAGGATCACCGTCGGCATCGCTTCCATCAGTTCGATCACCGGCTTGACCTTGCGGCGCATGCCCGGGGCCATGAAGTAGGCGGTGTAGATGGCGGCGGCGATGGCCAGCGGTGCGGCCAGGATCATCGCGTAGAAGGCCGCCTTGAGGGTACCGAAGGTCAGCGGCGACAGGCTCAGCTTGGGTTCGAAGTCGGTGTTCGAGGCGGTCGACTGCCAGACATATTTAGGCGCGTCGTAGTTCTCGTACCAGACCTTGCTCCACAGGGCACTGAAGGAGACTTCCGGGTGCGGGTTCTTCAGGCTCAGCGGCTGCAGTTTGTTGCCGTCTTCGATCAGCACGCGGTTGGCGCGCGGCGACAGGGCGAGGATGCCCGGGCCGTCAACGGCCTGTTCGATCAGCAGGGTACGGTGCGCGGTGCTGTGGAACACACCGAGCTTGCCGCTGGCGTCCAGGGCGATGAAGCCCTTGCGGCGCTCTTCGGCGTCGATCTGCACGATCGGCGAATCGCTCATCTTGAAGTCGCGGATGCGCTTGAGGTGCTGCTCGCCATCCGGGTCGCGGGCCATGAACCACTGGGTCAGGACGCCCTTGGAGTCACCGACGATCAGCGAAATGCCGCCGACCAGCTGGGCCACCGCGGTGATCTCGACATTGCCGTCCTCGGCCAGCTTGTAGCGACCGTTGAGGCTCTTCTCGCGCAGGTTGAACACGTCGGCCTGGGCGCGACCGTTGATCACGTACAGCCACTGCTGGCGCGGATCGACGAAGATCTGCTTCACCGGCTCGGTCATCTGCGGCAGTTCGATGCGGTTCTGCTCGTTGGTGACTTCGCCGGTCATCATGTTTTCCGAACGGCTCAGTTGCAGCACCTGCAGGTGTGCGCCGGCGGAACCGGTCAGCAGCAGGGTGTCGCCGTTGGCGTTCAGGCTCACGTGTTCCAGCGCGCGGCCCTGCTCGTCCAGGGCGATGGGCTCCTGGCCATAAGGGAAGTCGATGGCGGGGGTGATGGTCTTCTTGTTGTCCGGGTAGGTGATCTTGTAGGTGTGGTGGAACACCACCACCTGACCATTGGACAGGCCCAGCACGATCAGCGGGCTACCCGGCTGGTCGGCACCGATCGAGGTCACCTGGACACCCGGCGGCAGGGGCAGATCGACGCGCTTGAGCTCGGCGCCGGTCTTGGTATCGAAGAACAGGGCCTGGCCCTTGTCGGAAACGCGCATGCCGACCAGGTTCTGCTCTTCCAGGGCGATCATCAGCGGCTTGCCGGCGTCCTGTTGCAACCAGGCGGGCTGCAGGGCCGGCTTGCTGGTCAGGCTCGCGCCCTGGAACAGTGGCACCACCACATAGGCCAGGTAGAAGAAGATCAGGGTAATCGCCGCCAGCACGGCAAGCCCGCCGACCAGTACATACCAGCGGGTCAGGCGGTCCTTCAGCGCGCGGATGCGGCGTTTGCGTTGCAGCTCGGGCGTATTGAAGTCAATCCGCACCGGGGAGGAATTTGGGGTCATTGTGGAATTGGCCAGATCATTCATGCGCACACACCCTAGCGGTCCCGTATGACAGAAACATGACAATGCGGTGACGCAAAAAAGCCCGCCGCACAGGCATCCCTGGCAGCGGACTGGAAATTTGCAGGTGGGGCCTGGCGTCCTCCGGGCCCCACGAGGTCACGCTTAGTTCTTGGCTACACCGGCGGTGTGGCTCAGACCCAGGTCAGCCAGGGCTTTTTCGGCCACTTTGGCTGGCAGCGGAATATAACCGTCTTTCACTACGACCTGCTGACCGGCCTGCGACAGGACCAGCTTCACGAACTCGGCTTCCAGCGGGGCCAGAGGCTTGTTCGGGGCCTTGTTGACGTAGACGTACAGGAAGCGCGACAGCGGGTAGGTGCCGTTCAGGGCGTTGGCTTCGTTGTCTTCAACGAACTCGCCGCCTTCTTTCTTGGCCAGGGCTACGGTCTTGACGCTAGCGGTCTTGTAGCCGATGCCGGAGTAGCCGATGCCGTTCAGCGAGGAGCTGATCGACTGAACAACGGAAGCCGAACCTGGCTGCTCGTTGACGTTAGGCTTGAAGTCGCCTTTGCACAGGGCTTCTTCCTTGAAGTAGCCGTAGGTGCCGGATACCGAGTTGCGGCCGAACAGCTGGACTGGCTTGTTGGCCAGGTCGCCGGTCACGCCCAGGTCGCCCCAGGTTTTCACGTCGGCTTTGCCGCCGCACAGACGGGTCGACGAGAAGATCGCGTCAACCTGGGCCATGGTCAGGCCTTTGATCGGGTTGTCCTTGTGCACGAAGACGGCCAGGGCGTCGACGGCAACCGGGATGGCGGTAGGCTTGTAGCCGTACTTCTGCTCGAAGGCCTGCAGCTCGACGTCCTTCATCTTGCGGCTCATCGGGCCCAGGTTGGCGGTGCCTTCGGTCAGCGCGGGTGGCGCGGTGGAGGAGCCGGCGGCCTGAATCTGAATGTTTACGTTCGGGTACTCTTTCTTGTACGCCTCAGCCCACAGCGTCATCAGGTTGGCCAGGGTATCGGAACCAACGCTGGACAGGTTGCCCGACACACCGGTGGTCTTGGTGTAGGTCGGAATGGCTGGGTCAACAGCGGCGACCGCATTGGCGGTGGCAACGCCAGCGGCGACAAAGGTCAGGGCCGCCATCAAACGCTTCAGTTTCATGCCTTGCTCCTAGCAGGAATTCGGGGGTGAGATGGATCGGGCCCCAGTATCTGTAGGCCGGATGACTAATCTATGACTCGATTATGACAATTAGATGAAAGGCCATCACCTGCCAGCAGTCATCCGGCGCCCGGTGTTATGCCGGTGAACCACGGCCCCGCTTGAACATGAGATACAGCGGCGCCAGGTCGCTGTCTGCCGGGAAGACCAGGACACAATCGTCGAAGCTGACCGGGTCCACGGCTGCCAGCGGCTCCAGCAAAGGCGTCTCGGGCGTATCCACCACACCGCCCACCTGGCGCGGTACAGGCCGTGCCGGAGGGGTCGCGGTATTCCAGCTCAACGCCAGGGGCGGAAAGCCTGGAACAACATGCCTGAACGTCTGGTCCACGGCGACGACCTTGACCTTCGAGGACAACCGGGCACCGCTGGTGGGGGTCAGGGCTATCTGCTGCATCGTCGTGATCTCTTGCAGTCCGACGGAGATCTTCCTGCGCTCGAAAGGAGCGGTCCGGGAAAACAGCCGATAGGGCATTTCCACCTCGGCGCCGGCGCGGGCCAGCCCTTGCCAGTCATGCCCCTCAATGGGCATCAGCTCATCCAGCGGCACACTCACGGCGTACCAGTTGCGCGCTTTCCAGTGCTCGAAGAAAAAGCCGGCAATGCCGCAGAAGGTGCCAGGGTGTTCGTCGTTCAGAGAGGTTGCTTGCCAACTGAACTCGGCCACGGCGGAGCGGATGGCCTTTTTCATGGCCGCAAGGCTGCGAAGGTCGTCGATCGCTATGGCATCAGCGAAGATCAACGCCGGACGCAACTGGCAGGCTCGGGAAGAAAGCGCCACGGTTTTCGGTGTTCTGTCGATCTCGGCACCGGGCACGGACAGGCGACGAACCAGATGCTCCTCCGCTGCCACGAACAACGGAATGCAGCGTTCGTGCAGCTGTCGATGGCGTTGTTCGGCGTCGGCGAGGGAGGCCAGGTAGTGATTGCTGCCACGGGTGATGGTATCGAGCACTACGGCCTGGATACCCGGATCGCGGAAAGGACTGGTGAGGTTTCGTTCAGCCGCGGATTTGGCGAACTGGACCTTCAGCTTCAAGGATTCGAGCGCCTTTATGGACCGGACCATAGTGGTCTGGGCCATTTCGAGGACACTCATTTCCTCGATATGCCCGGCAATGGCGCGGGAGTCGAGGGATTGTGCCTGCCATTGGTCCAGTAGCCGGCCGAGGTGAAGCAGAGCGTCGTCGGCTGACTTCACGGCGATATCTATCTGGGCGACCTGCTGGTTGATCTTGTCCAGGTCCTTGTTCGCCTCGGCGACCTTGCGCTCCTGCGGACTCAGGCGCACAGGCGGTGTTGGCGGGGCCGGCACGGGTTCATCGCGGAAGGCAGCCTTGCCCTGGCGGTGATGCCACTGGCGGACATGAAACACGATGCTGTCGACCGAATGGGCGGTGCCGGTTTCGAGATAGGGCGGGTAGAACAGCAGGTCAGCGCCCAGGGGATCACCGATGATCGTGTCGAAGTGGTCGATCAGTCGGGCGTGGGTGTCGTTGTCCAGGTCGGCGTTCCAGAGGGTCGAGACCAGGGATTTGAATTCGTCGGGGGTGTAGTCGCCTAAAGCTTTCTTGGTTTCCATTTCAACTTTCCCTGTTGAGAGAGGGCGACATGTCCTGAGACGTGACGCCCTTTTCTATTCATATGGTCTTCTTGAAGACCAAGGTTTCAACTTTCATTTCGGCGGAATACTTGAATACCAGCGTAATGTCCGGGAACAAAGAACTGTCGTAGTCATAAGTATCCCAGCCACCGGTCCAGCCCGTTGGCTGAGGAAGCCTCACCGGTCCGTGGGTTTCCTTCGGCACCCCGAACACTTCACGAACCCAGTTCTGGTCCATGTTCTTTTGCAACTTCCCAGGAAGCTCACCTTCGTATTCCAGCGTCGAAGGCGTCGTTTCCTTGAGCAGGATGAACAATTTCATGAACACGTTTTCCTCCGAGGAGAATGTCATCTCGACACCCTCCTCCGGTTCGAAATAGACGTTCTCTGACCCAGGGAATATCTGCAGAAGCGGCTCATCGGGGATAACTCCGCCGGCCAACAGGTCAATGTGCGAGTGCCCAAGAAAACGTATGACTTTCTCGATTTCTTCAGTTTTCATTCGTACCATCCTTGCAGCCTGTGAAGCGCATGTATTTTTTCTCGCGCGGCTTCGATGTCAGATTCCAGGAAACCATGCTCCAGAAGACCCACCTTTATCGCATCAACGTTGCTATTCACTGCGGCTTCGGGATCAAGCGAGTCCTGTAGCTGCTTGGCTTTTGTATTTCTTCCACCATAGGTCTCACTGAACTTTTTGTGAACTTCAGCAGGAATGGCGATGCTTGGAGCATTCAGGATGTAATCCACAATCTGGCTTTGGGGCATATCGGGATCAATTCGCCTGATCAGCATCTCCAGGGCCTTTCTCGAAATGATGTGATCAACATCCAGACCGTCGTTTCTACTGTTCCGATGCACCTCATCAAAGGGCCCGACATCCATCGGCTCCGAAAACACCAACCCCGGCGACGGCAGATCACTCCCCTCTCCGTAACCAGGAAGCCTGGACCCGATCTCACCCTCGTCCAGTCCCGGAAGTGTTTCGATTTGCGGCCGATACGGATCGAGTTCGGCGCCAGGAATGGTCCCCGGCAGCGTCGGCCCTTGGGGAAGATCGGTCGAGCCCAGCAGATTGCTGCCCGGCGGTACCAGCGGCGTCCAGGTACGCCGCCCTCCCGAGGAGTGCGCCAGCGATTTCGCGGCCTCGAGTGAAATCGGTTCGCCCAGCTGCAGCCAGGGCGCAAATGGCTGGGCCTGCGCTCGCACACCGAAGGTGCTGGCCGGGCTGTGCAGGCTGAGACGGTCCAGGTCATACGGCGCGGTGCCCAGTGCCGCGCTCTGCGCGTACCGAACCTCGAACTCGCGACGCTCGCCAACCCAGGTGTTTTTCGGCGCATAGGGCGCGAGTCCATTGGCAATACGCCGCTGGTTGATCTCGCTGAACGCACCGCCGGGCGCGGCTTCTTCTCCAATAGACCGCCACAGCGCCTGCTCGAAACCGGCGAACGAAGCGAACTCCCTGCCGCGCAACGTGCTGGCGGCCTGCGCCGGAATCGCCGCCCCGCTCGCCTGGGCGCTGGCATCCCACCACCCCGGCGCAGCAACCTGGCCACCGCCACCGACAACCCCCGTCCCGGCGGGTGGTACATCGAACGAAAAATAGAGCGGCGCCCTGCCGGGGATACAGACGATGCAGTCGTTGATACGGGTGTCGGCACCAGCGGGAATCGCGAGCGCTTGCGGTTCGGAGGAGAGCAGGCCCGATGCCGCCGACAGCTCCGGTTTTGGCAAGTCCGCCGTGAACACCAGGTCACGGTCCGTCACCGCTTGCCCTTCGGCCCGGTAGGTGTTGGTCAGCGCATCGTAAACCGCGTTTCTCACCGGGACCCGGGACGAGATTTCATCACCGGTGCTGGCAACGATGATGGCAGTGCTGTTGCCGTGGGCTTCGAGCCTGAGCCGATAATCGACCTCCGCCATCCCGCCGCGCTCGGCCAGGGCTTGCAGGTCCTGCCCTGCACGCACGCCCATCCCGTCAGCGGGAATCCCGATGCCTTGGAGGAGGCGGCGTTGCGCTGGCGTTAGCTCACCATCGCCCAGGACCGAGGAATAGGTCGCCGCCGTCACGAACGTCCCCAGCGCCTGGCCGGTGCGAATGGCTGCGACCCGGGCGATCTCCCGGATCGAGTCGGAAACCGCCCGTTCGATCGCCGACACCACGCCTTCCGCTACCCGGACACCCTCCCAGGTGAGCATGCTGCCGCCCGCGGTGGCCGCCATCGGCATCGTCAGCGAATGGGCCTCGCGGATCCGCTTCAGCCGCAGGTTTTCATCTGCCAACTGCTTGAACTGGACCCGCGCCTCGCGCAGTTCCTTGTACTGCCGCTGCTTCTCCCACGCCTCCTCGCGGGCCTTCCACACGACTTTCTGCTCGGCGTGACGAGCCGCCAGTGCAGTGGATCGCTCGGTCAGTTGACGTATGGCTTCGGAGAGCAACTGCGCTTCCTGCGCCGCGATATAGGCGGCTTCCCAGGCCTGGTGGAGTTGCTGGAACGACTGGCTGGCGCTTTGCTGCGCGAGGCGCGCGGCGTAGTCCTGTGACGAACGCTTGAGCGGGTCATGGCCGTCGAACGCCAGGGCCTGCTGGTTCTTGCGCTGCAACTCGGCGGCCTTCGCCGCGATCATCTGCTCGACCACCTGTCTTTCCCGGGTGATCAGATGCAGTTGCCAGCGCTCGCTGCCGTCATTGGCCGGGTACTTGCGCACGGCCTCGAACTCGGCCTTCAGCGCTTGTCCGACGTTTCCGAGACTGGCGGCGTAATGCCGGTCAATGGTCGTGCGTGTGGTTTGCTGGGTTTGTGCGAAGTGCTGCACCCATTGCTGGTGCGCGGCGGCCTGGGCTGCCGCCTGCGCAGCACGTTGCTGCTGTTGCTCCGCTTCGGCTGCGGCTTGTTGCTCGGCGCGACGTTTGGCGATGGCCTCCGCCCTGGCCTTGGCGCGTTTCTTCGCCCGCTTGCGACTCGATCCGCCAAAGCCACCGGAAAATCCATTTCCGCCACCTATGTCGAAAAAACCCGCGTCCCTCGGTCCTTGCGTTTCAACGGTGCCGTCGCGAATGACCACCTCGCCCGTCGTTTTATCGGGAAATAACTTGTCCATACAGAATCTCCTTGTCTGTATGGCGCAGGGTGTCGAGAAGGCGGGAAACGGCTGCGGTAGATCTTTATGGCGCTGAAGAAGCCATATGAATCAGCATGTTGCGGATACGCCGCTGCAGGATTGCCCGGCAGCGGCGGGGAGGCAGTATCAGCGCTTGGTCGCCAGCAGATACAGGCCCACCAGGAAGCCGATGCCGCAGATCCCGGCCACATACAGCGCAGGGGCCATCGGGCTGAACTTGAGCAGCGCGGTGACCGCCATCGGGGTCAGGCCGCCGAAGATGGCGTAGGCCACGTTGTAGGAGAACGACAGGCCGCTGAAGCGCACCACCGGCGGGAACGCGCGGACCATGACGAAGGGCACCGCACCGACAATGCCGACGCACAGGCCGGTCAGTGCGTACATCGGGAACAGTAGATCCTTATGCTCGGCGAGGGTGTGATAGAAGGTCCAGGAGCTGACCAGCAGCGCCAGGCTGCCCGCCACGAACACCCGGCCGGCGCCGAAGCGGTCGACCAGCTTGCCGGCACCGACGCAGCCGAGGGTGAGCAGGACGATGGCCAGGCTGTTGGCCTGCAGGGCCACGCTGGCGCTGAAGCCGTAGACGGTCTGCAGCACGGTCGGGGTCATCAGGATGACCACGATGATGCCGGCCGAGAGCAGCCAGGTCAGCAGCATCGACAGGACGATGGCGCCACGGTGGTCACGCAGCACGGCGCGCAGCGGCACTTCCTCGGCCAGGGCCTTGCGCTGTTGCAGTTCGGCGAATACCGGGGTCTCGTGCAGCCAGCGGCGCAGGTACACCGAGAACAGGCCGAAAACGCCGCCCAGCAGGAAGGGGATCCGCCAGGCGTAATCAGCAACTTCTTCCGGGGTGTAAACGCTGTTGATCAGGGTAGCGACCAGCGAGCCGAGAAGGATGCCCGCCGTCAGCCCGGCGGTCAGGGTGCCGCAAGCGAAGCCGGTATTGCGCGCCGGCACGTGCTCGGAGACGAAGACCCAGGCCCCCGGCACCTCGCCACCGATCGCCGCGCCCTGGATCACCCGCATCAGCAGGAGCAGGATCGGCGCGGCCATGCCGATCTGCGCGTAGGTCGGCAGCAGGCCCATGATCAGGGTCGGCACGGCCATCATGAAGATGCTCAGGGTGAACATCTTCTTGCGGCCCAGCAGGTCGCCGAAGTGGGCCATGACGATGCCGCCCAGTGGCCGCGCCAGGTAGCCCGCGGCGAAGATGCCGAAGGTCTGCATCAGGCGCAGCCATTCCGGCATGTCGGCCGGGAAGAACAGCTTGCCGACCACCGTGGCGAAGAACACGAAGATGATGAAGTCATAGAACTCCAGCGCACCGCCGAGGGCGGACAGCGACAGGGTCTTGTAGTCGTTGCGGGTCAGCGGCCGGGCCGGCTGATCGAGGCTGGAGGGAACCGATGTCATTGAGACTTCTCTTATTGGAAGGTAGAAGCGGGCAGCAAGGCTGGTCGAAGGCCGGATAGACCCTCGAACGATAACAAATTGTCCGAAAGCGACACAGATCTACATAATCCCCGCAGATAATCGTGACTGCATGGTCGTCGCTGTCTGCGAGGCTCTATATACTGGCCCCTCGTCGAAACCGGTTGCGTCCAAGGTGGGATATTGTGCGAAAACGCTGCCAAGTACACTTGGTCGGTTTCGCAGAGTTTCCCTCCGCCGCCTTCGAAGCGAAAACAGTGCAGTGAGTGGGCTGGATCGTTTTTTGCGGCGTTATTGCGTCAACCAATGAAGCGTTACGGGTCAGAGGCACCCCCGGCATGATTGAACTCGAACAAGAAGATCCGATTCCGCAAGGCGACCTGGCCTTGCAGATCACCGCACTTCCCCGCGAAACCAACGGTTTCGGCGATATCTTCGGCGGCTGGCTGGTCGCCCAGATGGACCTCGCGGGCACCGCCATGGCCAGCCGCGTTGCCGGAGGCCGTGTCGCCACCGTGGCGATCGACCGCATGGCCTTCCTGGTCCCGGTCGCAGTCGGTGCGCAACTGTCGTTCTATACCCAGACCCTGGAAATCGGCCGCAGCTCGATCCAGATGATGGTCGAGGTGTGGAGCGACGATCCGCTGTCCAGCGAATGGCGCAAGGTCACCGAAGCGGTGTTCGTCTTCGTCGCCATCGACGGCAGTGGCCGCACCCGCTCCGTCCCGCCTCGTCGCTGACCAGGGCTCGCGCTAAACTCGCGGGTTCTGGCAGGGTCGAAGACCTTACGGCACATCCAACGAGAGCAGCGCATGTCCACACCCAAGGTCGAATCGGAACAACACGGCGAACTCAACTGCTGGCGCATCACCAGCGACCGCGCCGAGCTGCTGGTGGCCCAGCAGGGTGCGCAGGTGCTGAGTTACCAGCGCCTGGGCGAACCGCCGCTTCTCTGGCTGAGTGACCAGGCGCTGTTCAAGCACGGCAAGTCGGTGCGCGCCGGTGTTCCGGTGTGCTGGCCGTGGTTCGGCAACCTGCAGCGCAATCCCCCTTCCGTTCAACAGCAGTTCCAGGGCAGTGAAGCTCCGGCCCACGGGCTGGTGCGCGGGCGTGACTGGCAATTGCTGGGTATCGACAGCAGTGGCGATGAGCTGCAGTTGTCGTTCGGGTTGCCTGAAACCCAGGGCGAACTGCCGGGCTGGCCGCACAAGGTCGAGCTGCTCCTCGAGATCCGCATGGGTGAACACCTGAGCCTGAACCTCACCAGCCGCAACCTGGGCGACGCTTCGGTTACCCTGAGCCAGGCGCTGCACAGCTACTTCGCGGTCAGCGATGTGCGTTCGGTGCAGGTTGAAGGGGTGAAGGGCCGGGACTATATCGAGACCCTGGCGGACTGGGAGCAGCGTACCCAGCAGGCGGACCTGGCGTTCAGCGGCGAGACCGACCGGATTTACCTGGATACGCCTGCCGAATTGAGCATCGTCGATCCAGCGTGGGAGCGGCGTATCCGCATCAGCAGCAGCGGCTCGCGCTCGGCGGTGATCTGGAATCCCTGGATCGAACGCGCCGCGCAGTTGCCGGACATGGCCGACGATGGCTGGCAGCGCATGCTGTGCATCGAGACGGCGAATGTGTGGGATGACATCATCGAGCTGGCGCCGGGGGCGAGTCACACTTTGAGCCTGACCCTATCGAGCGAACACCTCTGAACCTGTGGGAGCTGGCTTGCCAGCGATAGCTATGGTGAATTCACTGCAGCAATCGCTGGCAAGCCAGCTCCCACAGGGGCCAATGTGCTCCCGAAAACACTACAGGTCTGCATCCTCCACGACCCGCACCTTCGCCGCATCCATGGCATAGGCCGCATCCGCCAGGTCATTGCTGACCTTCTCCACCTCCAGCTTGCCACTGACCCACAGCGGCGTGTAGATGTCCGCCAGCTTCACGCCTTTCGGATAGCGCACCAGCACCAGCTGGTTCGGCGGCGGTGGCGGCACGTGGATGCAGGCGCCCGGGTACGGGACGAGGAAGAACAAGGTGCTGTTGCCCTTGGCATCGGCCTCCAGCGGCACCGGGTAGCCACCGAGGCGGATCGACTTGCCGTTCATCGCCGCCACGGTCTTGGTCGAATACATCACCGCCGGCAAGCCCTTGCTCTGCTTCAGGCCGCCCTTGGCAGTGAAGGTGCCCTGGGCTTCCGGGGAGTTGTGGTCGATCTCGGGCATTTCTTCCAGGGCCTTCTGGTCCGACTTGGGCATCAGTTCCAGCCAGTCGGTTTCAGGCAGCTCGGCCCGGGCGAGGGTGCTGCACAGCAGCAGGGGAATAAGGAATAACGCACGCATGAAAAATGCTCGGCAACCGTAGGAAGTTGCCGAGCATTCTATAGTGCCGTCAGCTTTTTTTGATCAAGCCGTAGATCACCAGCAGGACGATCGCGCCCACCACCGCGCCGATGAAGCCGGCAGCCTGACCCGCCTGGTAGATGCCCAGGGCCTGGCCACCGTAGGTCGCCGCGAGCGAGCCGCCGATGCCGAGCAGAATGGTCATGATCCAGCCCATGCTGTCGTCGCCGGGCTTGAGGAAGCGCGCGACGAGTCCGACGATCAGGCCGATGAAGATGGTTCCGATGATTCCCATGGCAATCCCTCTGAGTGAGTGCACCACCAAAAGCCTAGCCAGCGCTTCGGTGTCCTGCCATCAGAGGGTTGCCATCAGCAGAGGTTCAACCCGCGATCAGGGCTTCGACCTGCTGGATCTTGCGCTCCAGCGTGGCCATGTCGGCGCAGCGCAGGGTGGCGTGGCCAACCTTGCGCCCGACCTTGAAGGCCTTGCCGTAGTGGTGCAGATGGCAGTCGTCGATGGCAACGACCTTATCCACAGCCGGCACTTCGCCGATGAAGTTGAGCATGGCGCTTTCGCCGACCTTGGCGGTCGAACCCAGCGGCAGGCCGGCCACGGCGCGCAGGTGGTTCTCGAACTGGCTGCACTCGGCACCTTCGATGGTCCAGTGCCCGGAGTTGTGCACCCGCGGGGCGATCTCGTTGGCCTTCAGGCCGCCATCGACTTCGAAGAACTCGAAGGCCAGCACGCCGACGTAGTCCAGCTTCTCCAGCACGCGACCGGCATAGTCCTCGGCCAGGGCCTGCAGCGGATGCTCGCTGCTGGCGATGGACAGGCGCAGGATGCCGCTCTCGTGGGTGTTGTGCACCAGCGGGTAGAAGCGGGTTTCGCCATCACGGGCACGCACGGCGACCAGCGACACTTCACCGGTGAACGGCACGAAGCCTTCCAGCAGGCAAGGCACGCTGCCCAGCTCGGCGAAGGTGTCGACCACGTCGGCAGCGCTGCGCAGGACCTTCTGGCCCTTGCCGTCGTAACCCAGGGTGCGGGTTTTCAGCACGGCCGGCAGGCCGATGCTGGCCACGGCGGCGTCCAGGTCGGCTTGCGACTGGATATCGGCGAAGGCCGGGGTCGGGATGCCCAGGTCCTTGAACATGCTCTTCTCGAACCAGCGGTCGCGAGCAATGCGCAGGGCTTCGGCACTCGGGTAGACCGGGACGAACTGCGACAGGAAGGCGACGGTCTCGGCCGGCACGCTTTCGAACTCGAAGGTCACCAGGTCGACTTCGTCGGCCAGTTGGCGCAGGTGGTCCTGGTCGCCGTAGTCGGCACGCAGGTGTTCGCCCAGCGGCGCGGCGCAGGCATCCGGCGCCGGGTCGAGGAAGGCGAAGTTCATGCCCAGCGGAGTGCCCGCCAGGGCCAGCATGCGGCCGAGCTGGCCGCCACCGATTACACCGATCTTCATGGCAGCGACCTCAGGCCTGGCGCGGGTCTGGATTGTCCAGAACGCTGTCTGTCTGCTCTGCGCGGAACTGCTTCAGCACAGTGTGGAACTGCGGGTGCTTGGCGCCGAGGATGCTCGCCGAGAGCAGCGCGGCGTTGATCGCACCGGCCTTGCCGATCGCCAGGGTGGCGACGGGAATACCCGCCGGCATCTGCACGATGGACAGCAGCGAGTCGACACCCGAGAGCATCGACGACTGCACCGGCACGCCCAGCACCGGCAGGTGGGTCTTGGCGGCGCACATGCCCGGCAGGTGGGCAGCGCCACCGGCTCCGGCGATGATCACCTCGATACCGCGGCCTTCCGCCTCTTCGGCGTACTGGAACAGCAAGTCCGGGGTGCGGTGGGCGGACACCACCTTCACTTCATAGGGAATGCCGAGTTTTTCCAGCATATCGGCGGTGTGGCTAAGGGTGGACCAATCGGACTTGGAGCCCATGATCACGCCAACCAGTGCACTCATCGTCGAGCCTCTCCTGCAAGCGTCTTGTGACGCGCCAAAAGCAACGAGCCACGCGGGAAGACCGGCGTGGCTCGTCATACGGATTCTGAATCGACCGGGTCGGCCGAAGGCGCGGGATTATAGCGCAGTCGGGGCAAAGGCGCCCAGCCCCGTTGGTAAGGTCGGAAGATGGCCCACTGAGAGGCTTCCAGATGCTTTGGCCCGGGGCTTGGGGACTACTGTCGAGGCGCATTCCAGCCCAACGTCAAGGACGACCTTATGCGCAAACGACTTCGCACCACCCTGCCCCTGGCTTTCGCCGCGCTGTACCACGCCGCCTTCGTCACGGCCGAGAGCAGCCTGACCGTGTGGGTCTTTCCCCACGACGACCTGGCCGACGTGCCCGACCGGCAACTGCAGGCGGATTATCTCGACCCCTGGTTGCAGGAAATGCGCGAGGTGATCGACATGCCCGTGCACCTGCGCTTCCAGCGCAATATCCCTGGCCTGACCGACCTCGATTACCGCAGCAACCTGCCTTCCGCGACCCTCGCCACCTGGTCCGATGCGGTCTGGGCCTGGCGTCGGCAACAGAACGCACCCGGCGGCATCATCGACAACAAGTACCTGCTGCTGACCGGCCGGCACCTGGATCACAGCGAGGACACCCTGGGCATGGCCCACCAGACCGGACACGCAGCGATCGCCTCGATCCAGTCCTACGCCACCGCCGGCCACGAGCTGGGCCACACCCTGAGCGCCACCCACGAGGCGGCGCGCGTCGGCTTCAATGGCTGGTTCTGCGAAACCTACATGTTCCCCGACCGTTTCGACCTGCGTTCGCACTGCTACCGCTATTCCGAGGAAAACCGCGCCAATATCGCCCGCTACCTCAGGCGCTCGGGGAACTGACCGGTGCCGACTCCTGCAGCCCCGACTCCAGCTTGCGCCAGAGCAAGCGCACATTGGCCTTGCGTACCAAGGCGCATCGATAAAGGCGGATCTCCAGTGGCACATGCCATTGGGGACCGCCGCAAATCACCAGTTCGCCCCGCTCCAGCTCGGCCCGCGCCGACAGCCGCGGCACCCAGGCGATCCCCAGGCCTTCCAGGGCCATGCTTTTCAGGCTGTCGGCCATGGCGGTCTCGTAGACCGTGGTGAAGCGCAGGTTGCGCTGGCGCAGCAACAGGTTCACCGAACGCCCGAGGAACGCACCGGCACTGTAGGCCAGCAACGGCACGCTGCCCTCGCCTTCCAGATCGAACAGGGGCTGGCCGTCGGGTCCGGCGGCACATACTGGCAGCATCTCGGTATGCCCCATGTGCAGGGACGGGAAGATCTCCGCATCCATCTGCAAGGCAGCATCCGGGTCATAGAACGCCAGCATCAGGTCGCAGCCACCTTCGCGCAGGGCATGCACGGCATCGCCGACGTTGGTCGCCACCAGGCGCGTGGCGATATTCAGGCCATCGTTACGCAACTGAGCGATCCAGCGCGGGAAGAAACCAAGCGCCAGGGAGTGCGCCGCCGCAACCTGAATAACCTCGCCTTGCCCGCCTTCAAGATGATGCAAATGGCGGAGAACTTCGCTCAACTGGTCGACAACCG
This sequence comes from Pseudomonas sp. P2S-1, assembly GCF_057197725.1. NCBI lineage: Bacteria > Pseudomonadati > Pseudomonadota > Gammaproteobacteria > Pseudomonadales > Pseudomonadaceae > Pseudomonas > Pseudomonas sp. P2S-1. Next base: position 4,654,316 of record NZ_CM170068.1, on the reverse strand, counting down.
TGCGGGCAGTGACCAGGAACAGTTGCCCCGCAGCCGTCAGCTCGATGGGTGTGCGCGAGCGGTTGACCAGGGTCAGGCCGAGTGCCGCCTCCAGGCTGCGAATGCGCCGGCTGAAAGCCGGCTGGGTCACAAAACGACGCTCGGCAGCCTGGGAAAAGCTGCGAGTGGCGGCCAGCGCACTGAAGTCTTCCAGCCATTTGCTCTCAAGGTTCATCGGAAACTCTCCAAAAGCATGCACCAAAATGGAACACGCTCGCTGTCGACAAAACGTCACATGAGACGTTATGCCGTTTGTGCATAGGTTAGCGTGCAACAGCATTGGCCGCCAAATGGGTTCCGCCCCTAGGATTGGCGCCATTCCGGCATGTGCCGGGTTAATTCGAGATGATACTCATCATGTCCGCTGCTGCATCGTTCCGCATTGAAAAAGACCTGCTTGGCACCCTGGAAGTCCCTGCTGACGCCTACTACGGCATCCAGACCCTGCGTGCTGCCAACAACTTCCATCTGTCCGGTGTTCCGCTGTCGCACTACCCGAAGCTGGTCGTGGCCCTGGCCATGGTCAAGCAGGCCGCTGCCGACGCCAACCGTGAGCTGGGTCACCTGAGCGATGCCAAGCATGCCGCCATCAGCGAGGCCTGTGCCCGCCTGATCCGTGGCGACTACCACGAGCAGTTCGTCGTGGACATGATTCAAGGCGGTGCTGGTACTTCTACCAACATGAACGCCAACGAAGTCATCGCCAACATCGCCCTGGAAGCCATGGGCCATGAGAAAGGCGAGTACAAGTACCTGCACCCGAACAACGACGTGAACATGGCGCAGTCGACCAACGACGCCTACCCGACCGCGATCCGCCTGGGTCTTCTGCTCGGTCACGACGCCCTGCTGGCCAGCCTCGACAGCCTGATCCAGGCCTTCGCGGCCAAGGGTGAAGAATTCAGCCACGTCCTGAAGATGGGCCGTACCCAGCTGCAGGACGCGGTCCCGATGACCCTGGGCCAGGAATTCCGCGCCTTCGCCACCACCCTGACCGAAGACCTGAACCGCCTGCGCACCCTGGCACCGGAAGTGCTGACCGAAGTGAACCTGGGTGGTACCGCCATCGGTACCGGCATCAACGCCGACCCGGGCTACCAGGCCCTGGCCGTCCAGCGCCTGGCCACCATCAGCGGCCAGCCGCTGGTGCCGGCTGCCGACCTGATCGAAGCCACCTCGGACATGGGCGCCTTCGTCCTGTTCTCCGGCATGCTCAAGCGTACCGCGGTCAAGCTGTCGAAGATCTGCAACGACCTGCGCCTGCTGTCCAGCGGCCCGCGTACCGGTATCAACGAGATCAACCTGCCAGCGCGTCAGCCAGGCAGCTCGATCATGCCAGGCAAGGTCAACCCGGTTATCCCGGAAGCCGTGAACCAGGTGGCCTTCGCCATCATGGGCAACGACCTGGCCCTGACCATCGCTGCCGAAGGCGGCCAGCTGCAACTGAACGTCATGGAACCGCTGATCGCCTACAAGATCTTCGACTCCATCCGCCTGCTGCAACGCGCCATGGACATGCTGCGCGAGCACTGCATCGTCGGCATCACCGCCAACGAACAGCGCTGCCGTGAACTGGTCGAGCACTCGATCGGCCTGGTCACCGCCCTGAACCCGTACATCGGCTACGAAAACGCCACCCGTATCGCCCGCGTCGCCCTGGAAACCGGCCGCGGCGTGCTGGAACTGGTGCGCGAAGAACAGCTGCTGGACGAAGCGATGCTCAACGACATCCTGCGTCCGGAAAACATGATCGCTCCGCGTCTGGTTCCGCTGAAGGCGTAACCCCACGCAACAACCGTCTCACCAGGTCGAGGGACTAGACACCTCTCACCTTTGAGGGCCCAGGGCTTACACCCCGGGCCCTTTTTTTATGCCTGACAGATCTGTCCCGGATGTCGTAACGTGGCCGGCTACGAACAAGACCGACCATGGAGAATGGCGCATGAACCCGGCGTCCCCCCGCCCCGCCCGCAGCATCATGGTGCTGTACACCGGCGGCACCATCGGCATGCAGGCCGGTGCCAACGGCCTGACCCCCGCTTCCGGCTTCGAGCAGCGCATGCGCGCGGAGTTATCCACAAGGACGGACCTGGCCCCCTGGCGTTTCCGGGAAATGGCGCCGCTGATCGACAGCGCCAACATGACGCCGCAGTACTGGCTGCGCCTGCGCACGGCGATCATCGAGGCGGTGGATGCCGGCTGTGATGCGGTATTGGTCCTGCACGGCACCGATACCCTGGCCTACAGCGCGGCGGCCATGAGCTTCCAGTTGCTCGGGCTGGACGCCCCCGTGCTGTTCACCGGCTCGATGCTGCCCGCCGGAGTGGACGACAGCGATGCCTGGGAAAACCTCACGGGGTCACTGCAAGCACTGACCAATGGCCAGCCGGCCGGCGTACAGCTGTTCTTCCATGGTGAGTTGTTGCCACCGTTGCGCACTGCCAAGGTGCGCAGCTACGGGCGCAATCCCTTCGTGGCGCTCAAGCGCAATGCCCTGTTGAGTAGAACCGCTTCCTTGCCCGCCGCGTTGGACTATCGCCAACCGCGTCAGCCTGCGGATATCGCCGTACTGCCCCTGGTCCCGGGGATTTCCGCAGATCTGCTGCGGGCAGTTATCCACAGCGGTGCCCAGGGCCTGATCCTCGAGTGCTTCGGCAGCGGCACCGGGCCGAGCGACGATCCGGACTTTATCCACGCCCTCGAACAGGCGCATTCCCGCGACCTGGTGGTGGTGGCGATCACCCAGTGCCATGAAGGCGGCGTCGAATTCGATATCTACGAGGCGGGCAGCCGCTTGCGCCAAGCGGGCGTGCTGTCCGGTGGCGGCATGACCCGTGAAGCGGCGTTCGGCAAATTGCAGTGGCTGCTGGGCAGCGGCCTGCCGGTCGAGGACGTGCGCCGCCTGGTGGAACTGGAGCTGGCGTGAAGGCATGCAAATTGCTCGTTTCCCGCACAGTCCATCAGCCCGGTAACCGAGCATGCTGCACTCCCACCTGACTACCCTGCACGCGGTCTCCCTGGTGTTGCAGACCTTCCGCGACGAAGCCCTGCTCCAGGGCAGCGGCATCAGCGCCGCCGACCTGGGCCGCGCCGACTCGCGCATCACCACCCGCCAGGAAATGCTGGTGTGTGCCAACGCCGTGGCCCGGCGCCGGGATATCGGCCTGGAGCTGGGGCGGCGCATGCATGTGTCGTCCTACGGGATGCTCGGCTATGCCCTGCTCTCCAGTGCCACTTTGGGTGACGCTTTGCGCCTGGCGTTGCACTACCCCGCGCTGCTGGGAACACTTTTCCGCCTGCGCCTGATCGAGGACGGCGAGCGGATCTGGTTCAGCGCCAGCGATTACCGGGAAGAGCCGGAGCTGGCGGCGTTCAATGCGGAGTTCTGCCTGGTGTCGCTGAAAGTGATCTGCGATGACCTGCTGGGGCGGCCGCTGCCGCTGCTTGGGGCGCGATTTATCCACAGCGAGCCGGACTACCGCGAGCAGTACGGGGAGACCTTCACCTGCCCGCTGCGCTTCGACGCCGAGGACAACGCCTTCGCCTTCGACCGCGCCTGGCTGGAGCAGCCGTTGCCACTGGCGGACCGGGTGACCCACGGGACCATGAGCGAGCGTTGCCGGCAGTTGAACCTGGAGTTCACCGGGCGCCAGGCCTGGCTGGGGCGGATTCGCCAGTTGCTCGCCGATCAGCTGGTCGCGCCGCCGGGGCTGGAAGGGCTGGCGCGGCAGATGAACTGCTCGTCGCGGACCTTGCGCCGGCACCTGGGCGAAATGGGCAGCAGCTACCAGCAATTGCTGGACGAGCTACGCTTCGAGCGGGCCAAGCAGTTGCTGGGTGAAGGGCAGATGCCGATCTACCGGATTGCGGAAGTGCTGGGGTTCAGTGAGACGGCGAGTTTCAGGCATGCGTTCATGCGTTGGAGTGGGGTAGCCCCCAGTCACTTCAGGGTCTGAACTGGCCTCATCGCTGGCAAGCCAGCTCCCACAGGTTCAGTGGTGTTCTTGAGGGCAGCGCGGTCCTTGTGGGAGCTGGCTTGCCAGCGATTGGGAGCACCACCGAATCAAGCCTGGCCACCAGCCTTGGCCATATCGATCCCCTTTTGGCCACTTCCACCGTTCAGCCGCACCGCTTTGCACCGCACCATCCGGGAAAAAAACGCCAGTGCTCCGGAGAACAACAAATGCTGACGATCTATTCCGATGACCACCGCCTGCACCACGGCCGCTGCGAGCTGATCGACGGGCAACTCAAGCCCTGCTTCGAGATGCCGTCCCGCGCCGACCACGTCCTTGACCGGGTCAAGGCGCGCAATATCGGCCCCATCAGCGGCCCCACCGATTTCGGCCGCGCCCCGCTGCAACGGGTGCACAGTGCCGATTACCTGAAGTTCTTCGAAGGCGCCTGGGCGCGCTGGGCGGAGCTGGAGCGCGACGGCGACCTGCTGCCGTTCACCTGGCCGGCCCGCACCCTGCGCTCGATCAAACCCACCAGCCTGCTGGGCGAACTGGGCTACTACAGCTTCGACGCCGGCGCGCCGATCACTGCCGGCACCTGGCAGGCCGCCTACAGCGCCGCGCAAGTCGCCCTCACCGGCCAGGCGGCGATCCAGGCTGGCGCCCACAGCGCCTTCGCCCTGTGTCGCCCACCGGGACACCATGCCGCCAGCGACGTGATGGGCGGCTACTGCTACCTGAACAACGCCGCCATCGCCGCCCAGGCCTTCCTCGACCAAGGCCATCAGCGCGTGGCCATCCTCGATGTCGACTACCACCACGGCAACGGCACCCAGGAAATCTTCTACGCCCGCAGCGATGTGTTCTTCGCCTCGATCCACGGCGATCCGCAGGCGGAATTCCCGTTCTTCCTCGGCTATGCCGACGAGCACGGCGAAGGCGACGGCGAGGGCTACAACGTCAACTACCCGCTGCCCGCCGGCAGCGACTGGGCCACCTGGAGCGCCGCCCTCGACCAGGCCTGCGCGCGGATCGACGCCTACGCCCCGGACGTGGTGATCGTGTCCCTCGGCGTCGACACCTTCAAGGACGACCCGATCTCCCAGTTCAAGCTCGACAGCCCCGACTACCTGGCCATGGGCGAGCGCATCGCGCGCCTGGGCAAGCCGACCCTGTTCGTGATGGAAGGCGGCTACGCGGTGGAAGAAATCGGCATCAATGCCGTGAACGTTCTCGAAGGTTTCGAACGCAGCCAACAGGAAGCCCAAGCATGACCCGACTCAAGCGCCTGCTCGCCCCCCTGCTGTGTACCACCCTGCTCGCCGGCAGCCTCCAGGCCGTCGCCGAGCAGCGTACCTTGCGGGTCTACAACTGGTTCGACTACATCACCCCGCAGACCCTGGTGGACTTCCAGAAGGATGGCCAGGTCAAGCTGGTCTACGACATCTTCGACACCAACGAGGCCCTGGAAGCCAAGCTGCTGACCGGCAACTCCGGCTATGACGTGGTGGTGCCGTCCAACGTGTTCCTGGCCAAGCAGATCGAGGCCGGGGTGTTCCAGCCGCTGGACCGCAGCAAGCTGCCGAACTGGCAGCACCTGGACCCGGCCCTGATGAAGCTGATCGAAGCCAATGACCCGGGCAACAAGTTCGCCGTGCCGTACATGTATGGCACCGTGCTGATCGGCTTCAACCCGGCCAAGGTCAAGGCCGCCCTGGGCGACAACGCCCCGGTGGACAGCTGGGACCTGATCTTCAAGGAAGAGAACATCGCCAAGCTCAAGCAATGCGGCGTGGCACTGCTCGATTCGCCGTCGGAAATCATGCCGCTGGCCTTGCAGTACCTGGGCCTGTCGCCGAACAGCAGCAAGCCCGAGGACTACAAGAAAGCCGAAGCGCTGATGCTGAAGATCCGTCCGTACATCACCTACTTCCACTCCTCGAAATACATGGCCGACATCGCCAATGGCGATATCTGCGTGGCGGTGGGCTACTCGGGCAGCTTCTCGCAGGCGGCCAACCGGGCGATCGAAGCGAAGAACGGCGTGGTGGTGGATATGCGTTTGCCGAAGGAAGGCGCGCCGATCTGGTTCGACATGCTGGCGATTCCGAAGGGCGCGGCGAACCCCGAGGATGCCCATGCGTTCATCAACTACCTGCTGCAGCCCAAGGTGATTGCGCCGATCAGTGATTTCGTCGGGTATCCGAACCCGAACAAGGATGCGACGGAATTGGTTGCACCGGCGATTCGCAACAACCCGAACCTGTATCCGACGGCGGAGGCGATGACCAAGCTGTATACCTTGCAGCCGTTGGGTCGCGATGCGGAAAGGGCACGGACCCGGGCCTGGACCAAGATCAAGGCCGGGACCTAGATCTCCTGTGTTGCTGATGGCCTCATCGCTGGCAAGCCAGCTCCCACACGGACACTGTGGGAGCTGGCTTGCCAGCGATAGGGCCCTGAAGAACACCACACATTCTTACCCCTTCCACACCTTCCTCAACTTGCCCAAAGCCTCGGCAATCCCGGCCTCCCCCACCGCCGCAAACCCCAGCACCAGCCCCGCCGTCTTATCCACAGTCCCCGGCAACCAGTAATCCCCCAACCCATTCAGCTCCACCCCGGCCTCCAGCGCCTTCTCCACCAGCCAGCTCTCCCGCTCCGGGTTATCCACATCCACCTTCACATGCAGCCCCGCCACCATCTCCGGCAAGCCACCGACCCCGGGAATATCCACAGGCCAGCCCGCCATCAGCGCATTCCTGCGACTCAACGCCGCCCGCCGCATGCGCCGGATATGCCGCTGGAAATGCCCCTGGGCCATGAACTGCGCCATCACCGTCTGCGTGCCCGCCTCCGAATGCCGCACCATCACCGCCCTCGCCCGGGAAAACGGCTGCACCAGCTGCCTGGGCAACACCAGGTACCCCAAACGCAACGCCGGGAACGCCACCTTGCTGAAGGTCCCGACGTACAACACCCGCCCGCTGCGGTCCAGCGCCGCCAAAGGCGCCAGGGGCGCGCCGCTGTAGCGGTACTCGCCGTCGTAGTCGTCCTCGACGATCCAGCCATCATTGCGCTCGGCCCAGGCCAGCAGTTCCAGGCGCCGCGCCAAGCTCATCACCACCCCGGTTGGATACTGGTGCGACGGTGTGACATAGGCCATCCGGCAGCCCTTCAACGCATCCAGCGCTGTGCAGTCCAGGCCCTCGCTGTCCACCGCCACCCCATGCACCTTGGCCCCCGTCACCCCGAAGGCACAACCCGCCGCGCGGTACCCCGGGTTTTCCACAGCCACCCCCACCCCCGGCTCCAACAGCAACTGTGCACAAAGGCTAATCGCCTGCTGCGCTCCGGTGGTGATCACAATTTGCTCAGGCGTACAGGACAGCCCCCGCGAACGACGCAAATAGGCGGCGATGAGTTCCCGCAGCAGCGGTTCCCCCGCCGGATCGCCATAGCCCAGCACCTGCGCAGGCGGATTTCGCCAGAAACCCGCCTGCAGCTTGGCCCAGACCTCGAACGGGAACAGGTCGAACGCCGGTACACCGACGCGAAATGCCCGGGGCGGACCACTGCGCGGTGTAGGCAAATGATGGTTTTCAAGACGAAAAATCGGAGCAGTGTGGATAACTTTACTGGATGAATTGCCAGTATTTTCCGCCGAAAATGTGGATAACCCTGTTGATAAACCCCGGGATAACCCTGTGGATACTTTTGTGGATAGTTTCGGCAGCTGGCTGACGTAAGTCCCGTCGCCGACCCGGCTTTCGATAAAGCCTTCGGCGTACAACTGGTCGTAGGCACGCACCACGCTGTTGCGCGACAGGCCGAGGATCGCCGCCATGTCGCGGCTCGCCGGCAAACGCGTGCCACTGCCGAGGCGCCCGTCCAGCACCCGGGCACGCAAGGCCTGGTAAAGCTGGCGGGTCAGGCCCAGGCGGCGGTCGAGGACGATGCCGGTGGGATCGAAAGGCAGGGAAACGGACGGCTCGATCATGGCGATTGGACCCAGAAAATTGGCCTGTAATGGCTCTTACACTGAACCAATAGCCTGCCTAGGATGAGGCCATTCGCCAAGGAAAATTCTCCATGTATACGCCCCGCGCCCTCAGAGACGACGACCTGCACAGCCTGCACGAACACATCGGCAACACCCGCCTGGCCGTACTGGTCACCCAGGGGGAACAAGGCCTGCAAGCCACCCACGTGCCGCTGCTGCTGGATCCGCAGGTAGGCGCCAAGGGCACGCTCTACGGCCATCTGGCCCGGGGCAACCCGCAATGGCGCGAGCTGGAAAGCGGTGCCGAGGTGCTGGTGGTGTTCCCCGGCGCCGATGCCTATGTCAGCCCCGGCTTCTACCCGAGCAAGGCCGAGGACCCACGCACCGTGCCGACCTGGAACTACGTCGCCGTGCATGCCTGGGGCATTCCGGAGGTGTTCCACAAAGCCGAGCCGCTGCTGGAGATCGTCCGTCGCCTCAGCGACCGCCACGAGCAGGGCCGCGAGCGTCCCTGGTCGGTGGACGACGCGCCCGCCGATTACCTCGACGGCATGCTCAAGGCCATCGTCGGCTTCGCCATCCCCATCGAGCGCCTGCAATGCAACCGCAAGCTGAGCCAGAACCGCTCGGCCATCGATCACGAGGGCGTACGCAGCGGCCTTGCCGCCAGCGCCGACCCGCTGGACAACAACCTCGCTGCCCTGATGCAGCAACCCTGAAGGAATGCGTCACATGCCCAACGTCCAGATTCTCCCGGTTACCGCCGCCAGCCACGACGCGTGGTACCCGCTATGGCAGGCGTACCTGCGCTTCTACCAGACGTCCCTGGCCGACACGGTCAGCGCCGTGACCTGGCAGCGCTTCCTCGATCCGGCGGAACCGACCAACGCCGCCCTGGCCTGGGTCGATGGCGAGGCGGTGGGCATGGTCCACTGGATCTACCATCGTTCCAATTGGTCTGTGGAAAACTCCTGCTACCTTCAGGATCTCTACGTCGACGGCAACCAGCGCGGCCTGGGCATCGGCCGCCAGCTGATCGAGCATGTCTATGCCAAGGCCGCCGAAGCCGGTTGCGTCAAGGTCCACTGGCTGACCCACGAGACCAACGCCACGGCAATTTCCCTGTACGAACAGGTCGCCGAGCGCCCTGGTTTCATCCAGTTCCGCAAACAGATTCCGTAAGCCGAGGTGCATCGATGAGCAACAATCTGAACTGGCATCCGGCCAGGGAGCCGCACGCCGAGCCGTTGACCGGCCGCTTTATCCGCCTGGAAAAGCTCGATCCGCGCCGGCATGGCGACGATCTCTGGGAAGTGCTGCAGGGCCGCGAGTCTGACGGCAAGCTGTGGGACTACCTGCCTTATGGGCCGTTCACCGAGCGCGCGCCGTTCGATCAATGGCTGGAGGGCAATGCCGCCGGGCGTGATCCGCTGTTCTACAGCGTGATCGACCTGGCCAGCGGGCAGGTCCAGGGCATTCTTAGCCTGATGTCCATCGTGCCGGCCCAAGGCCGTATCGAGGTCGGGCATATCGCTTTCGGCGCGGCGATGCAGCGCACGCCCAAGGGCACCGAGGCGGTGTACCTGCTGAGCAAGCTGTCGTTCGAGCTGGGCAATCGCCGGCTGGAGTGGAAGTGCAACAACGCCAACGCCCGCTCCAAGCGCGCGGCGGAGCGTTTCGGCTTCACCTACGAAGGGGTGTTCCGCAAGCATATGGTGGTCAAGGACCAGAACCGCGACACGGCCTGGTATTCGATCACCGACGACGAATGGCCGGCGATCGCCGCCGCCTACGAGCGCTGGTTGAGTGCCGACAACCAGCGTCCCGAGGGTCAGCTCAGGACGCTGGAAGCCTGTCGCACCGAAGCGTAAGGGCTTACTTCAGCTGCCTGGCCAGGAGCTCGATATGCTCCGGGCCGATACCGCAGCAACCACCCAGCAGACTGGCGCCGCGTTGGCGCCAGTTCTGCGTCCACTGCAGGTAGCCCGGCGGGTCGAGGTCTTCGCGCAGTTCATCGAGACCGTCGTTGGCAGTGGCGTCCTTCGGCTGTGGCGGGAAGGCGTTGGCGTAGGCGCCGACGGAGATATCCACAGCCAGGCGCTGGAAGGTCGCCAGGGCCGCATCGATGGCATCGCCGATCACTTCCGGCTGGCTGCAGTTGAACAGCAGGGTCTGCACCCCCAGCGCCGCCACGGCTTCGGCCGCTGCGCTGACCGGCTCGCCGGAACGCAGGCGCGGCACGTTATCCACATCCTCGTCCTGCAAAGTGAAGGAGACCCAGAACGGCTTGCCGTCCTGCGGCAGACCAGCGCGGATCGCCCGGACCTCGGCGATGGCGCTCTGGGTTTCCGCCAACCACAGGTCGACATGCTCGGACAGGCCCTCGACCAACGGGGTCAGCACTTCGGCAACCCGCTCGGGCTGGTACAGGTCCGGACGGTAGGAACCGAACAGCGGCGGCAGCGAACCTGCGACCCGGACTTTCTGCGGCCCGGCATCCGCCGCCGCCCGCGCCAGTTGCCCGGCGGTACTGGCCAGGGCGCGGCCTTCGTTTTTGAAGCGCTCCTCACCAATATGGAAAGGCACCACGGCGTAGCTGTTGCTGGTGATCACCTGCGCGCCGGCATCGATATACGCCCGATGCACCGCCACCACCGCCTCCGGCGCCTCGCTCAATGCGAGCGCCGACCACTCCGGCTGGCGGAACGGCGCCCCACGGCGCGCCAGTTCCCGGCCCATGCCGCCATCGAGAATGACCAACGACTTTTCGCCCATATAACACCTGCTTCTAAGAATAGAAATAAAACTTATTAGTTCTCGTTTACTTATAACTATTTAATACCTGTCACGTTTTTTCTTACAACTTTTTCCGGTGATTCCCATGCAACTTTCCTCCCTGTTGGGCGCGGGCCTGCTGGCCTTGACCGCTGCCACCCAAGCCTTCGCCGGCGCCACCCTGGACCGTGTGGAATCCCGCAAGGAACTGGTCAACGTGCTGATGGAAAGTTATCCACCGTTCTCCTTCCTCAATGAGCAGAACCAGCTGGATGGTTTCGATGTGGATGTGGCCAAGGCCGTGGCCGAGAAGCTCGGCGTCAAGCTGCGCCTGGAAACCCCGTCCTGGGACGTGATCGCCGCCGGCCGCTGGAGCGGGCGCTACGACATCTGCATCTGCTCCATGACCCCGAGCAAGGCGCGCGCCGAGGTCTTCGACTTCCCGGTGGAGTACTACGCCTCGCCGGCGGTGATCGTGGTCAACGCCAAGGACGAGCGCATCCACGCGGCCAAGGACCTGAACGGCCTGAAGGTCGGCCTGACCAGCGCTTCCAGCTACGAGAGCTACCTGAACAAGAACCTGGTGATCGAAGGTGCCGAGGAGCAGAAGATCGACTACCCGTTCGAGGCCGTGCAGATCGCCCCGTACGACACCGACAACGTCGCCTTCCAGGACCTGGGCCTCGGTGCCGGCGTGCGCCTGGATGCCATCCTCACCAACCTGGTCACCGCCCAGCCGCGCCTGAATGAAGACAAGCGCTTCAAGCTGGCCGGTGCGCCGCTGTATGAAGAGCCGAACTCGGTGGCCATCGAGAAAGGCGACGCCGAGTGGGACGCCAAGGTCCGCGAGGTCTTCGCCCAGCTCAAGGCTGACGGCACCCTGGCGAAGCTGTCGAACAAGTGGATCGGCGCCGATATCAGCAAATGAGTGCCCACGAACCCTCGCCCAAGCCCGTCGCCTCGCGCGCGGGCCTGCCGCTACCGGGCTTCCGGACGCGGCTGTACCTGACCTGGCTGGTCCTGCTGCTGGTTTTCGTCGGATTCTTCCTGAGTTTCGATCTGAAGTTTTCGATCATCCTCGAGAAATTTCCCAACCTGGCCGGCTTCAAGCTCGGCCCGAACGGCTTCCTCCAGGGTGCGGCGCTGACCCTGTTCCTCTGCCTGTGCTCGATGGTCTGCTCGGTGGCGCTGGGCTTCGCCGCAGCGCTGGCGCGGTTGTCCAGCAGCGCGGTGCTGCTGGGGGTGGCGAGCTTCTACACCTCGTTCTTCCGCGGTACGCCGCTGCTGATCCAGATCCTGCTGATCTACCTCGGCCTGCCGCAGATCGGCCTGGTGCCTGGGGCGATCAGTGCCGGGATCATCGCCCTGTCGCTTAACTATGGCGCCTACCTCAGCGAGATCTTCCGCGCCGGCATCCTCGGCGTCGCTCCCGGTCAACGCCAGGCGGCGCTGGCACTGGGCATGAAGCCGGCGACCATCTTCTGGCACATCACCCTGCCCCAGGCCATGCGCACCATCATCCCGCCGGGGGCCAACCAGTTCATCTCGATGCTCAAGGACTCGTCGCTGATCTCGGTGATGGGGGTGTGGGAAGTGATGTTCCTGGCCCAGTCGTATGGGCGCTCGAGCTATCGGTACCTGGAGATGCTGACCACGGCGGCGTTGATCTACTGGTTGCTGTCGGTGGCGCTGGAGTTGGTGCAGGCGCGGCTGGAGGGGCATTTCGGCAAAGGCTTCGAGCGGTAACCGCGGCGTCTGCATCGCTGGCAAGCCAGCTCCCACAAGGTCCTGCATGCACCGTACCTGTGGGAGCTGGCTTGCCAGCGATGATCTAAAGATCACCTCAATCTATCAGGCCGCCGCAGAACCCCCATCTGCAACCCGAACGGCCGGAACACTGAATTCAAAGAATTGAGCGTCGGATTTCCCTCCCCCTGCTCGATCTGGATCAGGGTCCGCACGGAAATCCTGCACATCCTTGCAAACTGGGTCTGCTGCAGCTTCGCCACTTCCACCCGCAACTTGCGCACCGCCGGGCCCAGTTCCAGCGAGCCATCGGCAATCCCCTGCAATACGCCTTCGATCAGCAAAGCGCGAATCTCGATCGAAACCGTCATAGCAATCCCCAGCCTTTCATACGTTGTTCAAGGTTCTTCAAAGCGATGGCCGGGTGGTTCATGACCACCTCCGGCAAGCCCACCAGCAAATCCGGCAAGGCCATCAACCCCCGGGCATCCTGGCGCAGACGTTCGAATGCCTGTTGCGGGTCCACAAGCGGCGCCAGCAACTGGCAGGCCGCGCGCCAATCGACCTCGCCGCCTCGCTCCACGGGCGAAGCCCATTTGGTCGTGCGGGTGATGCCTTCCGCATCCATCACCATGGGCGCCAGGTCGTAGATCGGCGCCAGCCGCAGTTGGGCATCGCTGCGGATGATCGCGGTGTTGCGGCCATGGTTGTCGGAATTGCCGAGGATCTTGTTGATCAGGTCGCGGCGCAGGTACTCCGCCACCAGGTCAGGCACCTGGTCCTTCTGCCCGGCTTTTATCCACAGGCCGGCGAGGGCCTGGATAACCTCCAGATGGTCCATCCGGCTACCCGGCTCGGTGACTCCAGCCAGCGAATACACCGACTCCACCGCCAGTCGCTCGACGCCTTCGACACCGATCCGGCGGTCGAAGCGCTTCATCCACAGGCTGGGCCTATGGCCCTCCTTCAGCGCCAGCTCGGGCGTCGCCACCGTGTCGATACCCAAGGCTTGCAGTGCCTTGTAGTACAGGTACTCGGCACGCAGGATGGTCTGGTCATTGTCCAGCGCCTGGTTGCGGGCGAACTTCACGAACCAGTGGCAGGCAGCCCGGTCATCCTTCAGCACCGCGTCCGGATAGAGCTGCCCGTCCCCCGCTTCGGTCAGCAACAGCTTTGGCGCCTCGCCACCCGCGCCCGTCGCACCGCCAATGGCCGCGCCTTGCTCGTAGGCGTATTCGAGAAAGCGCTGATCGCGGCTGACCACATCATCGAAGCTGAAACCCATGGGCGCCGTGGTATCCAGCCCTTCCATCGACTCCTTGATGCGCAGATTGCCGATCGGTGCCGGGGTGCTGCGCGCCAGCAGGAAAAGGTCGTCAGCCAGGCCCTCCGGCTTTTCCCGGCCCATATGCCTGAGTAGAAAACGCTTGGCGGCGCCGGACGGCGCGATGTCATGCAGGAAGGCCGGGGCCTTTTTGCCATGCTGAGGACCGAAATCCACCGGCAACCTGACACTGACCGCCTTGTCGAACGCACTTTCATAGGCATCCAGATTGGCGCCCACGTACGCCGAGGTGTAACCGTACTGGCAGGGGCTGAGAAAGCCTTTCTCAGGCTCGGCAAAATTCAAGGCCATGGCGTCCTGCCATTTACCCTGGGCGTAGAGCTGGAGGGTCAAGGTGTACATGCCGGCCTCTGTCAGCTTTGAATTGACTGATCTGCAATATAGTGCAATTCAACGAGGAAAACACGGTATATATCTGCATTAAAGTGCAGATAAATGAAAAATCTGGCGGTATAACTGCATTTAAATGCAGATCGCCAGAATAAAAAAAGGGGAGCAATTCGCTCCCCAATGAGGTTAACCGTTTACCGCCGAAGGCTGTCTCAGCCTTCGATCTCGATGAGGATTTCGCCCGGATTCACGCGGTCGCCCTTGGCGATGTGGATGGCGGCAACCTTGCCGGCGATCGGCGATTGCACTTCGGTTTCCATCTTCATCGCTTCGGTGATCAGCACAGCCTGACCGGCCTTGACCACATCACCTTCCTTGACCAGCACATCGACGATGTTGCCCGGCATGGAAGTGCTGATATGGCCCGGCTCGCTGGCCTGCTTGCGCTTGCTGCCGCCACCGCCGACGAATTCGTTGAGCGGTTCGAACACCACTTCTTCCGGCATGCCGTCGATGGACAGGTAGAAGTGACGCTTGCCTTCGGCCTTGACGCCAACACCGGTGATGTCGACGCGGTAGGTTTCGCCGTGGACGTCGATGACGAACTCGGTCGGTACGCCTTCGCCACCGGCCGAGGCCACTGCGCCGGCTTCCGGAATCGGCAGCAGCACTTCAGGGGTCAGGGTGCCGGCTTCGCGCTCTTCGAGGAACTTGCGCCCGATGTCCGGGAACATGGCGAAGGTCAGCACGTCTTCTTCCGACTTGGCCAGGCTGCCGATGTCGGCACGCAGCTTGGTCATTTCCGGCTTGAGCAGGTCGGCCGGGCGCACGTCGATGACCTCTTCGCTGCCGATGGCCTGGCGCCGCAGTTGCTCGTTGACCACGCCCGGGGCCTTGCCGTAACCGCCTTGCAGGTACAGCTTCACTTCGTTGGTGATGGTCTTGTAGCGCTCGCCGGCCAGCACGTTGAAGAAAGCCTGGGTGCCGACGATCTGCGAGGTCGGGGTGACCAGCGGCGGGAAGCCGAGGTCTTCACGCACCCGCGGGATTTCCGCCAGCACTTCGTTCATGCGGTTGAGGGCACCCTGCTCCTTGAGCTGGTTGGCCAGGTTGGAAATCATGCCGCCTGGCACCTGGTTGACCTGGACGCGGGTGTCCACAGAGGTGAATTCGCTTTCGAACTGGTGGTACTTCTTGCGCACGGCGTAGAAGTAGAGGCCGATTTCCTGCAGCAGTTCCAGGTCCAGGCCGGTGTCGAACTCGCTGCCCTTGAGCGCGGCGACCATCGATTCGGTACCCGGGTGGCTGGTGCCCCAGGCGAAGCTGGAGATGGCGGTGTCGATATGGTCGGCGCCGTTCTCGACCGCTTTCAGCTGGCACATCGCGGCCAGGCCGGCGGTGTCGTGGGAGTGGATGAACACCGGCAGCGATTGCTCGGCCTTCAGCGCCTTGACCAGCTCGCCGGTGGCGAACGGGGTCAGCAGGCCGGCCATGTCCTTGATCGCCACCGAGTCGCAACCCATGGCTTCCATCTGCTTGGCCTGGGCGACGAAGGCGTCGATGGTGTGCACCGGGCTGGTGGTGTAGGCGATGGTGCCCTGGGCGTGCTTGCCGGCAGCCTTCACCGCTTCGATGGCGACGCGCAGGTTACGCACGTCGTTCATGGCGTCGAAGATGCGGAATACGTCGATGCCGTTGACCGCCGCCTTGGCGACGAAGGCCTTGACCACGTCGTCGCTGTAGTGGCGGTAGCCCAGCAGGTTCTGGCCGCGCAGCAGCATCTGCAGGCGGGTGTTGGGCAGCGCAGAGCGCAGCTTGCGCAGGCGCTCCCACGGGTCTTCCTTGAGGAAGCGCACGCAGGCGTCGAAGGTCGCGCCGCCCCAGACTTCCAGCGACCAGTAGCCGACCTTGTCGAGCTTGTCGCAGATCGGAAGCATGTCTTCGGTGCGCATGCGGGTGGCCAGCAGGGACTGGTGGGCGTCGCGCAGGATCGTGTCGGTTACGAAAATTTTCTTGGACATTATGGGTTCCTCACAGGCCTGCATGCGCGGCGATGGCGGCGGCGATGGCGAGCGCCAGCTCTTCGGGTTTGCGCTTGATCGAGTAGTTGGTCAGTTCCGGATGGCTTTCCACGAAGCTGGTGTTGAACTGGCCACTGCGGAATTCCGGATTGCGCAGGATTTCCTGGTAATAGGCGGCGGTGGTCTTCACCCCTTGCACGCGCATGTCGTCCAGAGCGCGCAGGCCGCGGTCCATGGCTTCTTCCCAGGTCAGCGCCCAGACCACCAGTTTCAGGCACATGGAGTCATAGAACGGCGGAATGGTGTAGCCGGTGTAGATCGCCGTGTCGGTGCGCACGCCGGGGCCGCCGGGGGCGTAGTAACGGGTGATCTTGCCGAAGCTCGGGAGGAAGTTGTTCTTCGGGTCTTCGGCGTTGATGCGGAACTGCAGGGCGAAGCCGCGGTGCTGGATATCTTCCTGCTTGACCGACAGGGGCAGGCCGGAGGCGATGCGGATCTGCTCGCGAACGATGTCGATGCCGGTGATTTCCTCGGTGATGGTGTGTTCCACCTGCACCCGGGTGTTCATTTCCATGAAGTACACCTCGCCCTCGGCGAGCAGGAACTCCACGGTACCGGCGTTTTCATAGCCGACCGCCTTGGCCGCACGCACCGCCAGGTCGCCGATGTAGGCGCGCTGTTCCGGGGTGAGCTGCGGGCTCGGGGCGATCTCGATGAGCTTCTGGTTGCGGCGCTGGATCGAGCAGTCGCGCTCGAACAGGTGCACCACGTTGCCGAAGCTGTCACCAATGATCTGGGCTTCGATGTGCTTGGGGTTGACGATGCATTTTTCCAGGAAGACTTCCGCCGAACCAAAGGCCTTGGTGGCTTCGGAAATCACCCGCGGGAAGGCCTGTTCCAGCTCCTCGCGGCTGTTGCAGCGGCGGATACCGCGGCCGCCACCACCGGAGGTGGCCTTGAGCATCACCGGGTAACCGATGCGGTCGCCTTCCTGCAGGGCTTCGTGGATATCGGCGACGTTGCCTTCGGTACCCGGGGTGACCGGGACGCCGGCCTTGATCATGCTGCGGCGGGCTTCGGTCTTGTCGCCCATGCGACGAATGACTTCGGCGGCCGGGCCGACGAACTTGATCCCACGTTCAGCGCAGATATCCGCCAGTTCGGCGTTTTCCGAGAGGAAACCGTAGCCGGGGTGCAGGGCGTCGCAACCGGTTTCCACAGCCAGGTTCACCAGCTTGCGCGGGTTCAGGTAGCCGGCCAGGGGCTCGGCACCGATGCTGTGGGCCTCGTCGGCGCGTTTGACGTGCAGGGCGTGACGGTCGGCGTCGGAATAGATCGCCACCGAGCGAATCCCCATCTCGGCGCAGGCCCGCACGATCCGGACTGCGATTTCACCCCTGTTGGCGATCAGGATTTTTTTTATCACTGGAGTCTTCCCAAAGCCGCTGGACAATCGACCCGAATTGGCGGGTCGGCGCGTGACCAGAATCACCTGGCCAGTCGTGCAATCACCCTAGCGCCGTGTGTGAATAAACAAAAATCAATAATTATTAGGGGCTCCATTAGCAATTGCTTATAGTGCGGTAACAAGGTTTTTCACAGGGCTGGGGATAACGTGCGTAAGTCATTGATGCGTATGACATTGCGTCAATTGCAGATCTTCAATGAAGTGTGTGATTTGCGTTCGTACAGCCGGGCGGCAGAGGAGATGGCGCTGACGCAACCCGCCGTAAGTCTACAGATCCGTCAGTTGGAAGAACTGGTCGGCCAGCCGCTTTTCGAATACGTCGGCAAGAAGCTCTACCTGACCGAGGCCGCCGAAGCCTTGCAGCGCGCCAGCCGCGACATCTTTGGCCGCCTGGAAAGCCTCGACATGCAGCTGTCCGACATGCAGGGCTCGCTGCAGGGTCAGTTGAAGCTGGCGGTGGAGTCCAGCGCCAAGTACTTCGTGCCGCACCTGTTCGCGGCGTTCAAGAAGCTGCATCCGGAGGTCAACCTGACCCTGACCGTGGTCAACCGGGCCCAGGCGATCCGCCGTCTTTCCGACAACCGCGACGACCTGATCATCATGTCCATGGTCCCGCAGGACATGGGCCTGGAGTTCCTGCCGTTCCTCAACAACCCCATTGTCGCCGTCGCCCCGCCGGATCATCCGCTGTGCAGGCTGGACAGCCTGCGCCTGCAGGACCTGGAGCCGCATACCCTGCTGGTCCGCGAGCAGGGCTCAGGCACGCGCAAGGCCTGCGAGGAGTACTTCAAGGAGAAGCGCGTGCACTTCACCCAGACGCTGGAAGTGGCCTCGGCCGATGCCCAGCGCGAATGCGTCATTGCGGGTTTGGGCATTGCCCTGCTGACCCGTCATGCGCTGAACCTGGAACTGGCCACCGGGGTGTTGCGCGAGCTACCGGTGGAGGAACTGCCGCTGTATCGCAGCTGGTGCGTGGTGCAATCCAAGGCCAAGCGGCAATCGCCGGTGGCCTTGGCCTTTCTTGCGTTCATTCGTAGCGAACGTGCGCAGATCAGCGGGCTTGTTGAGCGCTTCTCCGGGGTTCTGCCGCCGACACCTGCCATACGTTGAAGCTTTGCAGATCGCCGAAATCGGTGATGTCCTGAAGCAGCCGGCGCTGTTCGGACCAGCTTTCGATCGCGCGGCGGTATTCCATGCGACGCTGGTCTTTTTCCTGCTGCTTGCGGGATTTGGCGCTGGGTTGATACGAGCCATCGAAGTCACGAGCCATTTCATATCTCCCTGATCGAGTGCTTACGCTTACGGGAGTTTCAGACTGAATCGCGAAGTTGACGGTTTGACGGCGGGAGGGTGACAGGGGTGTGAAACCGCAGCTTCAAGCCCCAAGCTTCAAGCCATAAGAAAGAGCCCGTCGGCGCTGAGGCCGCTTTTTCTTGCCGCTTATGGCTTGCAGCTTGAAGCTGAAAATTGAAGCTCCGTTTAGTCTTCCATGTTCTTCAAGGACTTCGGCGAAAGCCGCAAGCTGCGCAAACTGCGCTTCACACTCTTCAAGTGGTTGACCAGGCTCGGCCCGCGGGCCATGGCCACGCCCATCGCCAGCACGTCGATCACCACCAGGTGGGCGATCCGCGAGGTCAGCGGGGTGTAGATCTCGGTGTCTTCATGCACGTCGATGGCCAGGTTGACCGTCGACAGCTCGGCCAGCGGGGTCTGGCTCGGGCACAGGGTGATCAGGTTGGCGCCGCTTTCACGGACGATGTTCGCGGTGATCAGCAGGTCCTTGGAACGGCCGGACTGCGAGATGCATACCGCCACATCACCCGGCTTCAACGTCACCGCCGACATCGCCTGCATGTGCGGGTCGGAATAGGCCGCCGCGCTGAGCAGCAGGCGGAAGAACTTGTGCTGGGCATCCGCCGCCACCGCCCCCGACGCACCGAACCCATAGAACTCGACCCGCTGGGCCTGGGCCATGGCGGTCACGGCGCGCTGCAGGGCCTCCGGATCGAGGTGCTCGCGCACTTCCATCAGGGTATGCAGGGTGGTGTCGAAGATCTTCAGGCTGTAGTCGGCGACCGAGTCGTCTTCATGGATCGCGAACTGGCCGAAACTGGCGCCAGCGGCCAGGCTTTGCGCCAGCTTGAGTTTCAGGTCCTGGAAGCCCGAGCAGCCAATGGCCCGGCAGAAACGCACGATGGTCGGTTCGCTGATGCCGACGCTGTGAGCCAGGTCAGCCATGGAGCTATGCATGACCGCCGCAGGGTCAAGCAGGACGTGATCGGCAACCTTGAGTTCCGACTTGCGCAGCAGGTGGCGCGACTGGGCGATGTGTTGCAACAGATTCAATGGCTGGACTCGGTTATGATCGGCTGGCCGGTTGTAGCAATCTTGTAGTTATACTACATGACCGGCGAACCGCCCAGCTAAACGAGACAGGAGTGTGGTGGGTTTGACTATTCCTTGTGACATTCTGGTCTTCGGCGGCACCGGTGATCTGGCCCTGCATAAACTGCTTCCGGCGCTCTACCACCTGTTTCGCGAGGGTCGCCTGCACCCGGCGGTGCGCATTGTCGCCCTGGCCCGCAGCCCGATGCCGCGCAATAGTTTTCAAAAGCTTGCAGAGCGCCGCTGCCGCGCCCAGATCGCCCGCAACGATTTCGACGACGACACCTGGGACCGCTTCTCCACCCGCCTCGACTACTTCTCCATGGACGCCTCGCAGAGCGCCGATTTCGGCCGCCTGTCGCACTTTCTCGGCGAGCCTGGAGGGCTGGCGCGGATCTACTACCTGGCGACGGCGCCCAACCTGTTCGTGCCCATCGTCACCCACCTGAACATCGCCGGGCTGGTGGACGGCGAATCGCGCATCGTCCTGGAAAAACCCATCGGCCACTCCCTGGAGTCCGCCACCGCGATCAACAGCGCCATTGGCGCAGTGTTCGAGGAATCCCAGGTGTTCCGCATCGACCACTACCTGGGCAAGGAAACCGTGCAGAACCTCATGGCCCTGCGCTTCGCCAATGCCCTGCTGGAACCGGTGTGGCGCGCCAGCCAGATCGACCATGTGCAGATCAGCGTGTGCGAGACCCTCGGTGTCGAGAACCGCGGCGCCTACTACGACCGCGCCGGCGCCACCCGCGACATGCTGCAGAACCACCTGCTGCAACTGCTCTGCCTGGTGGCCATGGAGCCGCCGGCGCAGTTCGATGCCGAGGCTGTGCGTGACGAGAAGGTGAAGATCCTCCGCGCCCTCAAGCCGATCACCGACCAGGACGTGCAGGACAAGACCGTGCGCGGCCAGTACAGCGCCGGCAAGATCGGCGGCCAGGAAGTGCCGGCCTACTACTTCGAGAAGGATGTGGACAACGACAGCGACACCGAGACCTTCGTCGCCGTCGAAGCCCATATCAACAACTGGCGCTGGGCCGGCGTGCCGTTCTACCTGCGCACCGGCAAGCGCCTGGCCAAGCGTTCGTCGCAGATCGTCATCCAGTTCAAGCCGGTGCCGCACCGCCTGTTCGAGGGCGACCGGGCCAACCAGTTGCTGATCCAGCTACAGCCCGACGAACGCATCAGCCTGCAGATGATGACCAAGACCCCGGGCAAGGGCATGCGCCTGGAGCCGGTGGAGCTCAACCTCAACCTCGCCCAGGTCTTCGGCCAGACCCGCCGCTGGGACGCCTACGAACGCCTGCTGCTGGATGTGCTGGATGGCGACTCGACGCTGTTCATGCGCCGCGACGAGGTGGAAGCGGCCTGGGCCTGGATCGACCCGATCCTCAATGGCTGGCTGGAACACTTCCAGACCCCGCGGCCCTACCATGCCGGCACCAATGGGCCGGAACAGGCCCATAGCCTGTTGGCCCGGCATGGCAGGGAATGGCACGGTTAGGGTTCTGGGGCTGCTTCGCAGCCCTTCGCGAGCAAGCTCGCTCCCACAAGGGATTGCTCGAAACCTGTGGGAGCGAGCTTGCTCGCGAAGGGCCGCAAAGCGGCCCCAATGGGCCTACCAGACAGTCTGCTGACTTAACAGCCGTGCCAGTGCATCCGCCTGCACCGGCCGGCTGATCAGGTAACCCTGAACTTCATCGCAGTCCTGCTCGCGCAGGAAGCGCAACTGATCCTCGGTCTCCACCCCTTCGGCGACCACCATCAAATCCAGGCTGTGGGCCATGATGATGATCGCGCGGGTAATCGCGGCATCCTCGCTGCCTTCCTTCAGACCGCGGATAAAGGCCTGGTCGATCTTCACGTAGTCCACTGGCAGGCGTTTCAGATAACTGAGCGAGGAATAACCGGTGCCGAAGTCGTCGATCGCCAGCTTCACCCCCAGCTCATGCAGTTGCTTGAAGGTCGCGATGATGCGCTCGACGCTGTCCAGCAACTGGCTTTCGGTCAGTTCCAGCTCCAGCAGGTGCGGCGCCAGCCCGCTTTCCTCCAGGACCTGGCGCACCAGGCTGACCAGCTTGCCCTGGCGTAGCTGGTAGACCGACAGGTTCACCGACACGCGGATCGGCTCCAGCCCCTGGCGCTGCCATTCGCACGCTTGCCAGCAGGCCTGGCGCAGGACGAATTCGCCCATGGGTGCGATCAGCCCGGTCTCTTCCGCCAGCCCGATAAAGTCCCCCGGCGGCACCATGCCCATGGTCGGATGGTTCCAGCGCACCAGCGCCTCGGCAGCATCCATGCGCCCTGTGGCCAGGCACACCTTGGGTTGGTAGTAGACCTCCAGTTGCCCCTCGTCGATGGCCTTGCGTAGCTGGTTTTCCAGTTGCAGGCGATCAAGGGTGCTGGCCTGCAGGCTCTCGGTATAGAACTGGAAGTTGTCGCCGCCCAGGTGCTTGGCGTGCTGCATGGCCATGTTGGCCTGGTTGACCAGCACATTGAGGTCGACACTCAGGTCCGAGAGCAAGGCGATGCCCACCGAAGCGCTGATCACCAGTTCGTGGTTGTCGAAGCGCACCGGCACCCGCAGCTTCTCCAGCAGGCGCGTCGCCACCCGGACCAGGCTGGACAGGTTGCTGTAGCCATCGAAGAGCACCACGAACTCGTCGCCGGACAGCCGCGCCACGGTGTCCGCCTCGGGCATGGCATTGCCGACGCGCATGGCGATCTGCCTGAGCAACTGGTCGGCGACTTCATGGCCGAGGCTGTCGTTGAGCAGCTTGAAGCGGTCGAGGTCGATGTGCATCAGCGCCAGGCTGCGCCCGCTGGTGCGCAGGCGCTGGCCGGCCTCGAGCAGGCGCAGGCGGAACAGGGCGCGGTTGGCCAGGCCGGTCAGTTCGTCGTAATGGGCAAGGTAGCGCAGGCGCTCCTCGGATTCGCGACGCTCCGACAGATCGCTGAAGAAACCCACCACATTGCTGATCTTGCCGCGGGCGTCGAACACGCCGTTGAGCTGCAACCACTGTGGATAAAGTGTCCCGTCCTTGCGCGCCTCGACCAGCTCACCCTGCCAGCGACCGTTCTGCTCCAACGCCTGGTCGATGGCCCCGTAATGCCGCCGCGCATCCAGGCTGCACGGCAATTCAAGGGCATTACGGCCAAGCAACTCGTCGCGGCCGTAGCCGGTCATGCGGCAGAAGGCCTGGTTCAAGGCGAGCAGTTCATAGCCGGGACCGAGAATGGCGATGCCTTCGCTGGCCGCCTCGAACACCGTCGCCGCCAGGCGCTGCTGTTCCTCCTGGGCACGGCGCGCGCTGATATCGCGGCGGGTCCCGATCATCCGCACCACCCGGCCCTGCTCGTCGCGTTCCACGGCGCGGCCGCGGTCCTCGATCCAGCACCAGTGGCCGTTGTTGTGGCGGAAACGGTATTCGATGCGGTAGTCCTCGGTCCGGCCCTTGAGGTGCTCGACCAGGGTGCGCTTGAGCGCCGGGACATCGTCCGGGTGCAGGCGCGGCTTGAGGTGCACGAGCATGGCCTTGACCGCATCCGGGTTGAGGCCGAACAGCTCGCGCAACTGGGTATGGTGGACTTCGTCGGTTTGCAGGTTCCAGTCCCACAGGCCCAGCTCGCTGGCCTCCAGGGCCAGGGCCAGGCGCTGCTCGCTCTTGCTCAGGGCCTGGTTGGCGACATCCAGCTCGACGCTGCGCTGGGCAACCCGGGTTTCCAGCCCGGCCTGGGCTTCGCGCAGCTGTTCCTCGGCGCCACGACGCTGCTCGACCTCTGCGCCCAGCGCCTTGTTCAACTGTTCGCTGCGGGCATGGGCAGCCTGCAGGTGCTCGATCAGCGCCTGGTTCTGGAAGCGCCGCAGCAGGCTGTTCTCGATCAGCCGGTTGACCTGCCAGGCCACCACCAGCAAGGCGCCCAGCAATAGGAGGCCAAGCAGGCCCCAGCCCTGTTGCTGTTCATCACCGCTCCAGAACAGAAAGCCGATCGGCGGCAGCAGGCACGGCAGGACAAAGCTGAGGAAGGCCGGAAGACTCACGGCATAGGCCACGCTGGCAGAGAGCGCGGCGGCACCGAGCAGGCCAAAGACCCAGGCCTGCTGCACGAAGTTATCCACAGGGACCAGGGCAATCGCCGCACTGGCCAGAGTCAGCCCGCTGAACGCCGAGCCCAGCAGGAACATGCGCCGCCAGTGCGGCCTGGCCTGTCGATCGGGCATCGCCGCGTCGAAGGCCGCGACCTGGATCACCCGCAGCGAGACCAACGCCATCAGCCACACCACCCAGACGCTGACCAGCAGATAGCGCTGCGGGCTCCACAGCAGCCAGGCACAGACCAGGCCGTTCAACAGCATGAACAAGGTAGGCAGCAGCGAGCCTTGGTACAACAGGCGGGTACGCTCAACCGCCAGCTGTGTGGCAAATTGCTTGCGAATGCTGCGGCGTGCCTCGATTGGCACTCCGACGGGGCCGGATGCGAGTGTCATGGGCAGTGTTCTTGTAATGGTTAGCCACAAACGTGCACGGAGCATACACAAGCAACGCCCGGTGCCAAACTGCTCTGTGTCATAAATTCGCACCCCCGAATTCTCCTCCCTTGGTACAAGGCGACCGCTCAAGCACGCGGGCCAAGGGCTGCAGCCGATGACCGGGCGGTCGCGCCGGCCGGTCTTTTTTCCGAGCGGGTTTGCCCAGGCATCCGTTGCCCCCATAGAATGGGCGGATGCATGATGACCTCTCTCTCCTTTTGAATTCCCTCAACGATGCCCAGCGCCAGGCGGTAGCCGCGCCGGTCGGGCGTCAGTTGGTCCTGGCCGGTGCCGGCTCCGGCAAGACCCGCGTGCTGGTGCACCGCATCGCCTGGTTGATCCAGGTCGAGCAGGCGTCGCCGCACTCGATCCTGTCGGTGACCTTCACCAACAAGGCCGCCGCCGAGATGCGCCACCGCATCGAGCAACTGCTGGGCATCAGCCCGGCGGGCATGTGGGTGGGCACCTTCCACGGCCTGGCGCACCGCCTGCTGCGTGCGCATTGGCAGGAAGCCGGGCTGAACCAGAACTTCCAGATCCTCGACGGCGACGACCAGGCCCGCCTGGTCAAGCGGGTGATCCGCGACCTCGGGCTCGACGAGCAGCGCTGGCCGGTGCGCCAGGCGCAGTGGTTCATCAACGGGCAGAAGGACGAGGGCCTGCGCCCGCAGCACATCCAGGTCAACGGCGACCTGTTCCTCGGCACCATGCGCAGCATTTATGAAGCCTATGAAGCCGCCTGCCAGCGTGCCGGCGTCATCGACTTCTCCGAACTGCTGCTGCGCGCCCTGGACCTGTGGCGCGACCATCCGGGCCTGCTGCAGCATTATTCGCGGCGTTTCCGCCACCTGCTGGTGGACGAGTTCCAGGACACCAACGCCGTGCAGTACGCCTGGCTGCGCCTGCTGGCGCAGGGTGGCGACAGCCTGATGGTGGTGGGCGACGACGACCAGTCGATCTACGGCTGGCGCGGTGCGCGAATCGAGAACATCCAGCAGTTCTCCAGCGACTTCCCCGACGCCGAAGTGATCCGCCTGGAACAGAACTACCGCTCCACCGCCGGCATCCTCAAGGCCGCCAACGCCCTGATCGCCAACAACAGCGGGCGCCTGGGCAAGGAACTGTGGACCGAAGGCGGCGACGGCGAGCCGCTGAACCTCTACGCCGCCTTCAACGAACACGACGAAGCCCGCTACGTGGTGGAAACCATCGAAAGCGCGCTGAAGACCGGCCTGGCGCGCAGCGATATCGCCATCCTGTATCGCTCCAACGCCCAGTCGCGGGTGCTTGAAGAAGCCCTGCTGCGCGAGCGCATTCCGTACCGCATCTATGGCGGCCAGCGCTTCTTCGAACGCGCCGAGATCAAGAACGCCATGGCCTACCTGCGCCTGCTCGAAGGCCGCGGCAACGACGCGGCGCTGGAGCGGGTGATCAACGTACCGCCGCGTGGCATCGGCGAGAAGACCGTCGAGACCATCCGCGAGCATGCGCGGCATTCCCAGCTGTCGATGTGGGAAGCCCTGCTCCAGTTGCTGGCCAACAAGGCCCTCAAGGGCCGCGCCGCCAGCGCGCTGGGTGCGTTCATCGAGCTGCTCGACAACCTGTCGGCCAAGGTCCTCGACATGCCGCTGCACCTGATGACCCAGACCGTCATCGAGCAGTCCGGGCTGATCGCCTATCACCAGGAAGAGAAAGGCGAAAAGGGCCAGGCACGGGTAGAAAACCTTGAGGAACTGGTCAGCGCCGCACGCAACTTCGAGCCGAGCGAGGAAGACGGCGAGCTGTCCGCGCTGTCGGCCTTCCTCGGCCATGCCTCGCTGGAAGCCGGCGATGCCCAGGCTGACGAGCATGAGGACAGCATCCAGCTGATGACCCTGCACAGCGCCAAGGGCCTGGAATTCCCCTACGTGTTCCTCGTAGGCATGGAAGAGGGCCTGTTCCCGCACAAGATGAGCCTGGAAGAACCCGGCCGTCTCGAAGAGGAACGCCGCCTGGCCTACGTCGGCGTGACCCGGGCCATGCAGCAGTTGGTCATGACCTACGCGGAAACCCGCCGCCTGTACGGCAGCGAGACCTATAACAAGGTGTCGCGCTTCGTTCGCGAAATTCCGGCCGGGCTGGTGCATGAAGTGCGCCTGTCCAACAGCGTCAGCCGGCCCTTCGCCGGGGCCAAGCAGAGCGTCAACAGCCTGTTCGCCGATGCCAACATCCCGCAGACCGCCTTCAACCTGGGGCAGCGGGTCCAGCATGCGGTGTTCGGCGAGGGCGTGATCCTCAACTTCGAAGGCTCCGGCGCCCAGGCCCGGGTCCAGGTGAATTTCTCCGAGGGCAGCAAGTGGCTGATGCTCGGGTACGCCAAGCTCGAAGCCCTCTAAAAGGTCGATTCCGACCATCGGTGCAGGCCTTTCCTTCATCCCCTGAAGGAAAGGCCTACAGCCCGATACATAGGCCGTCAGAAACTTCAGGCAAAAGCTAGAAACATCTTGTCGCTGTCATGGGTTCCAGAACTTGTGCAACATGGCGCGCGTGTAATCCACAAATGGGAATACCCTTCTATGCAACGTTTTCTCAGCATCGCCCTGGCGCTGTGCATCGGTCTCACCATGAGCCTCGACGCCAACGCCAAGCGCTTCGGCGGCGGCAAGAGTTCGGGCGCCGCTCCGACGCACCAGACCCGTCAGGCTACGCCTGCCAACCCTGCCGCCACCCCGACTGCGCCGGGCCGTGCCCCAGCTGCAGCCAGCGGCGCCTCGAAGTGGCTCGGCCCACTGGCCGGCATCGCTGCCGGTGGCCTGCTGGCCTCGATGCTGATGGGTGATGGCTTCGAAGGCATGCAGATCTTCGACATCCTGATCATGGCGCTGATCGCCTTCCTGGCCTTCCGCTTCATCGCCGCCCGCCGTCGCAAGCAGCAGCAGCCGCAAATGGCTGCCGCTGGCCACCCGGCCTACCAGCGTGAAGTGCACGAGCAGCCTGCCCAGCCGTCGATCTTCGGTGGTTCCGCCGCGCCTGCAGCTGCTGCCCGCCCGGTGATCAACGCGCCGGCCTGGTTCAACGAGCAGAGCTTCCTGTCTGCCGCACGCAACCACTTCCAGACGCTGCAGCAGCACTGGGATGCCAACGAAATGGACAAGATCGCCGAGTTCGTGACCCCGCAACTGCTCGAGTTCCTCAAGCGTGAGCGCGCCGATCTGGGTGATGGCTTCCAGTCCACCTACATCGACAACCTCGATGTGCAACTGGAAGGTGTCGACGATCGCCACGACAAGACCATCGCCACCCTGACCTTCAGCGGTGTGTCGAAGACCTCCCGTTTCGACCAGGGCGAAGTGTTCAGCGAAAGCTGGAACATGGAACGCGCCCAGGGCGAGAACCAGCCTTGGCTGGTCGCGGGGATCCGCCAGAACGGCTGATCTTGAGGCGTTTGCAGAAAAAACCCCGGGCTTGCCCGGGGTTTTGCTTTTAGCGCAGCGTCCTACTAGGGTATAACGCGCAACGTTTGCACAAGGCCAGGACAGAGAGGACGCGTACCGTGGAAGAAGTCATTGAACAGCTGCGTGAAGCCAACGAGCCGGTACCGGTACCGCTCGAACTGCCGGACGAGGACACCCTGGTAGAGATCGAAGAGCAGTTGTTCATCAACATCCCGTTCGTCTTCAAGGAATTCCTCCTCACCGTCAGCGACGTGGTCTACGGCAGCCTCGAGCCGGTCACCGTCACCGACCCGCAATCCCACACCTACCTGCCGGAAGTGGCGGCCAATGCCTGGGACGCCGGTGTACCGCGCGACCTGATCCCGCTGTGCCAGGACGGCGATGACTATTACTGCGTCGAGGAAGATGGCACCGTGGTGCTGTGGTCCGGCGAAGAAGAGATCGTCACCGAGGAAAGCTGGGAGTCGGTCTGGCACTGGGCGCGGGATGTCTGGCTGGAAAGCTGAATCATTTCTGTTTGAAAATAATGGCCTAGAGCCATCAATATTCGTAGAATCGCCACGCCTTCCTGTGCGTGGCGGGTCGTAACCGCTCCATCCCCTCGGACATTCGTCCTGCACGCACATGAAGCCTATTTCTGGGACCGCTTCGCGCTCCTTCGCGGGCAAGCCACGCTCCTACACAGGAGTCTGGCGTACACCCGTAGGAGCGTGGCTTGCCCGCGAAGGGCCGCAAAGCGGCCCCAAGAGAGCTTGATGTCACACCGATATCTCCTGCCCCTCGCCCTGCTCCTGCTCTCTGGCTGCCAGTCCCCCATGACCCAGCTCGAGCAACTCAGCAGCCAGAACGCCCACCAGGTCAGCATCCAGCCCACCCGGCCTTTTCCTCTGGCGATAAGCGCACCGTCGGTCAAACCCACCAGCGCCCGCCTGCGCGTCTACCTGGAAGGCGACGGCCACGCCTGGGCCACCGCGTCGCAACCGAGCCTGGACCCAAGCCCGCGCACCCTGCTGATGGCCCGCCTGGCCGTGACCGACCCGCAGCCCAGTGTCTACCTCGCCCGCCCCTGCCAGTTCGTCAGTGCCCCGGCCTGCAACCCACAGGTCTGGACCGACCAGCGCTTCGGCCAGGCCGCACTCGACAGCCTCGACCAGGCGCTGAACCAGATCCGCAAGCAATACGGCAATCGGGATTTCGAACTGATCGGCTATTCCGGTGGCGCCGCCCTGGCCCTGCTGTTGGCCGCGCAGCGCAACGATGTCGCCGTGGTCCAGACCCTGGCCGGCAACCTCAGCCCCCGGCAATGGACGCAGTCGCTGAAACTCACGCCACTGAACGGCTCGCTGGAACCCCTGGACCGCGCCGAGCGCCTGCGCCATGTGGCCCAGCGGCATTTCATCGGTTACGAAGACCGCACCGTACCGCCCATCCTCTACCAGCACTACCGCCGCAGCCTCGGCCCGGCGGATTGCGTGGAGGTGGTCCGGCTACCGGGCGTCGACCACGCCGATGGCTGGATCGAGGCCTGGGCGCAGTGGCGCCACAAGCCCCTGAACTGCACCCCTCAGTGGTGATGTTCCTTCTGGTTCTCCAGGGTTTCCAGCAAGGCGATCTGCATCTTGGTGTGCACCCGGATAAACCAGCGCCATAGCAGCGCCACCACGCCCGCCGCCACCACCGCGATCAGCAACAGCAGCTCGCTGGTAGGCAGGATGCTCGCCGACAGCGCCGAGAGCAGCAGGAAGATCACCAGCAGCGAGATCAGCGGAATCACCTCGGCGATTACCCGGCGGACCCTCTGGGTATGCCGCCCGGCCATCTCCGGCTTGACCCCCATCTCCGCCAGCAGCATCGACAGCGCCTTGAGCTTGCGGTACGCGGCGATCAGGAACGGCAGCGAGAGCAGCAGCGCCACGCCCCAGATCAGCGCCTTCTGCTGGCCGACATCGGCGATCCAGTCACTCAGGTAGGCACCGATCTGCGTGGCGAAGTAACCACCGCTAAAGAAGATCGCCACCACCAGCGCCAGGTTGACCCCGACCTGCAGGAGGATGCGCCGGATCATCGACGCCAGCATCGCGCCCTCACCCTGGGGCTGGATGCTGCGCAGCCACTCACCGTACAGCGACAGCACCCGCGACAGGCGGCTCGGCACCACCTTCGCCAGCTTCAGCGACAGCGGGTCGGCAGCGCGGATCAGGTACGGGGTGAGCAAGGTGGTGATAGCGGAAACAGCCACGGCCACCGGATAGAGGAAGTCGCTGGTGACCTGCAGGGTCATGCCCAGGGCGGCGATGATGAAGGAGAATTCGCCGATCTGCGAAAGGCCCATCCCGACCCGCAGCGAGGTGCGTCCGTCGTTGCCGGCGATAAAGGCACCCATGCCGCAGGAGAGCATCTTGCCCAGCACCACGGCGATGGTGATCACCACGATCGGCCAGATGTACTCCACCAGCACGTTCGGGTCGATCATCAGGCCGATGGCGACGAAGAAGATCGCGCTGAACATGTCCCGCACCGGCTCGATCAACCGCTCGATCTTCATCAACTGGCGCGACTCGGCCATGATCGCACCGATCAGGAAGGCGCCCAGCACCATGCTGTATTCCAGCTTGACCACCAGCAGGCAGAAGCCGAAGCACAGGCCCAGCACGGTGATCAGCAGCATCTCGTTGCTTTCGAATTTGGCGACATAGGCCAGCAAGCGCGGTACCAGGAGGATGCCCACCACCAGCGCAACGATCATGAATAGCGACAGCTTGCCGACCGTTGAGAACACCTCGCCGGAGCTGACCGTGCCGCTGACGGCGATACCCGAGAGCAAGGCGATGATGCCGATACCGAGGATGTCCTCGACGATCAGCACGCCGAAGATCAGTTGGGCGAAGCGCTCGTTCTTCATCTTCAGGTCATTGAGCGCCTTGACGATGATGGTGGTCGAGGAAATCGCCAGGATCGCCCCGAGGAACAGCGAGTCCATGGTGCTCCAGCCGAACCAGCGGCCGATCTCGAAACCGATCCAGATCATCAGGACGATTTCCAGGAACGCCGCGATAAACGCCGTCGCTCCCACCTTGAACAGCTTGCCGAGGCTGAATTCCAGGCCCAGGCAGAACATCAGGAAGATCACCCCGAGTTCGGCGAGGGTCTTGATCGTGTCTTCGTCGTGGATCAGGCCGAATGGCGGGGTGTGCGGGCCGATGATGAAGCCGGCGACGATATAGCCGAGCACCACGGGCTGCTTGAGGCGGTGGAACAGAATGGTGACCACACCGGCAACCAGCATGATCACCGCCAGATCCTGGATAAAGCTGATGGCATGCACGGCGGGACGCTCCTTACTCCACGACGAAGACCAAGGCGCAGCCCGACCGTCAGGTCTGATGAGGCTGCGGAAATTTCTGAGTTAAATGTAGGAAACGGCCTCATTGCAGGGCCGCTTCCGCAGGTTAACATCGACACCCGGCGCAAAATGGCCGTGCAATATGCAGAAACAGATCGGCACTTTCCTTGCCGCGAATGGCATGAATGACGTGACCACCGCCAGGCTGTCAGCGTCCCGTTTCAAGATGGCAATTCCCATGGGGAAGAAGCGCGAGCACCGCGCCGCCCCGCCTCAGCGCAATCTCACCGTGAGCACACTATGGAACCCGGAAACGCCCAGCTGTCGATGACCGTCCTGATGACCCCGGACATGGCCAACTTCTCCGGCAATGTCCACGGCGGCACCTTGCTCAAGTACCTCGATGAAGTGGCTTATGCCTGCGCCAGCCGCTATGCCGGTCGCTATGTGGTGACCCTGTCGGTGGACCAGGTGGTATTCCGCGAGCCGGTGCATGTCGGCGAGCTGGTGACCTTCCTGGCGTCGGTCAACTACACCGGCAATACCTCGATGGAGGTGGGCATCAAGGTGGTGACCGAAAACATCCGCGAGCGCTCGGTGCGCCACAGCAACAGCTGCTTCTTCACCATGGTGGCGGTGGATGACGATCGCAAACCGGTGCCGGTACCGCCGCGCCAGCCGCTGACCAGCGAAGAGAAGCGCCGCTTCCTGCAGGGCAAGCAGCGCCGGTTGATCCGCCAGGAGCTGGAGAAGCGCTACCAGGAACTGAAGACCGAGACCGACACGATCTAACAGCTGAACACGATCCCTGTGGGAGCTGGCTTGCCAGCGATGAGGCCGGCCCTAGCAATGATGTTGTCAGGTCTGGCCAAATCGCTGGCAAGCCAGCTCCCACAAGGGTTGCGTGGGGCCTAGAGTTTGTGTGCTTCGAAGCGCAACCGCGGATGCACGATGCGGTCCTGCGACCGCACCACTTCCAGCTCATAGCTACCGCAGGCCTGGGTTTCCAGCAGCACTTCATGCACCGCCGCCGCGGTGAATTCAAAGGCCGCCACCGGCTCATCCCCGAGCAGCAAGCGCGCCAGGAACAGCCCGGCAGTCAGGTCACCTACGCCAACCGGCTGACGCGGAAACGCCAGCAGTGGCCGCTGCAGGTGCCAACTCCCTTCGGCAGTCACCAGCAGCATCTCGAAGTCCTCGGGATTCTTCCCGGCATAGGCCAGGTGCTTCACCAGCACCATCTTCGGCCCGCGTACCAGCAACTCCCGGGCCATGCCCACGCACTCTTCCAGTGACTGCGCGCGCCGCCCGGCAAAGCTGTCCAGCTCCAGCTGGTTCGGACACAGCAGATCCGCCGCCGCCACCGCTTCTTCCAGCAGGAACTCGCTGACCTCCGCCGGCACGATGCAGCCCTTCTCCGGGTGCCCCATCACCGGGTC
The DNA here is from genome assembly GCF_057197725.1 of Pseudomonas sp. P2S-1. Taxonomy (NCBI): domain Bacteria; kingdom Pseudomonadati; phylum Pseudomonadota; class Gammaproteobacteria; order Pseudomonadales; family Pseudomonadaceae; genus Pseudomonas; species Pseudomonas sp. P2S-1. The sequence goes on along the minus strand of NZ_CM170068.1, from coordinate 4,621,498 downwards.
GCACAGGTACAGCGCCCGCGGGTTGGCCTGCTTGATCCGCTGCACCACGCTGAGGATCGCCCGACCCTGCTCGGCACTGCCGAGATAGCCAGACAGAACTGCGTCGCAATTGCCCAACTCACCGATATTGCTAATCCCTTCCACCAACGCGGGAATTTGCGCCGGAGCAAGCACTTCGCCACTCCACTGGCCATACTGAGTGTGGTTGGAGAACTGCACGGTATTGAGTGGCCAGACATTCACCCCGACCCGCTGCATCGGGAACACTGCGGCGCTGTTGCCGGCGTGGCCAAACACGACGTGAGACTGGATCGCAAGCAGGTGCGGTGTGCGTTTCATGCGGGACGTCCAAACCAATGAATGACAAACAAGGCGCGCAGTATGGCGCCAAATGCCACCTGTACGACAGACCGGGGTGGCAGTTAAGCTGGCACACCTCGTTGGAGCACGTGTAGATGGTTACCCTCGAAAACATCCTGGTGTTGATGGTCCTGGCCACGGCGGGCGCCTGGCTGTGGCACAACCACGGATTGCGGGAAAAGGCCCTGGACCGGGTCAAGCAGCATTGCGCCAAGCTCGACCTCGAATTGCTCGACGGGGCCGTGGCGCTGAAGAAGATCGCCTTCGTGCGCGACGCCAACGGCCGCAAGCGCCTGGCGCGGATCTACAACTTCGAATTCACCGTGACCGGCGAGCAACGCCACCCGGGCACGGTCACCCAGTTCGGCGCCCACAGCGTGCAGATCGAGCTGGCGCCCTACCCGTTCGAGATCAAGACGCCGGTGCACGGCGACAACGTGATCGAGATGAAGCAATGGCGCCAGGAGCACAACCGCTGGCGTCAGTGATCCACAGGCATGCGGCAGGCCAGAATCCCCTGCTCCAGGGCCGCATGATCCTGGGCGTTGTCGAAAATCAGCTCGATGCGCGAATCCCGCCGCCAGGCACTGTCCTCCCAGGCCAGCGCCTGCCCCGTCACGGCATTGGCCGAGCGCCAGCCTTGTGCGCTGTGGATAACCATCTTGGCCCGGCGCCAGTCCAATCCTTCAAGGAATGCCTGCAACAGCGCGCCGTCGAGGCGTTGCTGTGGATGAAAGCGCCAGCCAATGCTCCAGCCTTCCACCGCCTGTTGATAACTGCACAAGGGCAGTTGCGGATCTGTCCACAGGGCCGAAAGGGGGGCTTTTCCGTCGGGAATCAGGTTATCCACAGGTGGTTTTCCGATGACCATGGGGTCGCCCGTTGGCAATTCAGACAGGGAAATCCGGCCCTGATCGACCCAGCACAGCGGCACGTTCGGCAGTTGCGAGGTTATCCACAGGCGCTTCTCATCATCCACAGTGGAAGCCTTGTTCATAACCAGCAAACCCGCGTCGGGTAGTGCCTGGCGCTGGGCCTCCGGTAGCTCGACGCCCGCCGCCATGGCTTGAGCATCCAGCACCAGCACCGCCGGCTGCACCGCCAACACGCCAATCCACGGTGCCGACTGCAATTGCGCCAGCAACCGGGCCGGATGCCCGAGACCGGAAGGTTCGATAAACAGCCGATCCGGCCGCGCCTTGCGCAGCAAGCGGCCCAGGCCAACCTGAAACGGCGCGCCATTCACACAGCACAGGCAGCCGCCCGCCACCTCGCCCATGCTCACCCCGTCGTCATCGGTACTGAGCAAGGCCGCGTCGAGGCCGATCTGGCCGAATTCATTGATCAGCACGGCCCAGCGCTCGTTGGCTGGACGCTGGGTAAGCAGATGGCGGATCAGGCTGGTCTTGCCGGCCCCGAGCGGGCCGGCAATCAGATGGGTCGGAATGTTCTGCAGCATAGGGCATCGTCTGGCCGGGGAATCGTTGCCACTATGCTCCGGACTCAGACCAGCCAGTCAAGGGTCAGGATCAGGCGACGCTCGCCATTGACCGGCGACGGCGAGCGATGCACCAGACCCGAGCCCTCGTTGCCCAGCCACTTCTCGCCCTTGAGCAAGGCCACGTCACCGCAGGCCAGACGCTGGATATGCTCAGGATCGACCTCCTCCTGCGCCAGCCGGCGGCGATTGATTACGCCTTCCTCCAGCCATTCGCTGGCCGGGCCGGCGTAGGTGGTGATCAAGCGCAGCGGCACATGGTCGACATGGAAGCGCGGGCACATCGCACCTTCCAATACCCGCAGGCGCAAGCCCACGCGGCGCGCATCGAGCAGGCAGGCGTAGGCGCCCACCAGCCAGCTGAGGTCGGCGATAAAGCCTTCGTAGCCGAGCAGATCAGCGTAGGCACTGGCGACCCCGTCCAGCGCGGGTACCTCGCCATCCTTGCCGATCTCCAGGGTGCGGGCGTCGGCCAGCGGTTCGTCGAGCGACAGCAGCAAGCGGGCGAAATCCTCGATATGCGCCGGCAAGCGGCGCTGCCAGACTGCCAGGTTGACCCCGTCCTGCAGGGCTTCGGTCAGCACCTCCGGCGTTTCGCCGAAGGCCTGGCGTACCGGTACCAGCAACTCGGCCAATTGCATCAGGCCACCTCCTCTTCTTCATGCCAGGCCCCGAACGGATCCGGCAAGCGCAGCCAGTTCGCCGCGCCCAGGGCCATTTCTTCATCGTTCAGCAGGCAGGCATCCAGCGCCGCGTGCAGGCGGGGTACATCGATGTGCTGGCCGATAAACACCAGTTCCTGTCGGCAGTCACCGCATTCCGGTTCCCACTGCTTGAGGATCGCCGCGGTGCTCTCGGGGTCCTGCGGCCAGTGCGCCTTGGGCACGAAGCGCCACCAGCGTCCGGCGAAGCCATGGCGCATCATGCCGCCGGCCTGGGACCAACTGCCGGCTTCCTGGTATTTGCTGGCCAGCCAGAAGAAGCCCTTGGAACGCAACAGCCGCCCGTTTTCCCAGGGCCTGTGGATAAAGTCGAAGAAGCGCTGCGGGTGCAGCGGACGGCGGGCCTGCCAGGTGCTGGCGGCGATGCCGTATTCCTCGGTCTCGGGCACATGCTCGCCACGCAGCTCCTGCAGCCAGCCAGGCGCACTGGCGGCGCGGTCGAAATCGAACAGGCCAGTATCGAGGATCTCCTTGAGGTCCACCTGGCCCATCACCATCGGCACGATGCGCGCGTGGGCGTTGAGGCGGCGGAGGATAGCCGAGAGCTCTTCGCGCTCATGGCTGCTGATCAGGTCGATCTTGCTCAGGAGAATGACGTCGGCGAACTCCACCTGGTCGATCAGCAGGTCGCTGATCGAGCGCTCGTCATCTTCGCCGAGGGTTTCACCACGGGAGGCGAGACTTTCCGCGGCTTGATAGTCGCGCAGGAAGTTCAGGCCATCGACCACCGTGACCATGGTGTCGAGGCGGGCCATCTCGGCGAGGCTGCGGCCCTGGTCATCCTGGAAGGTGAAGGTCTCGGCCACCGGCAACGGTTCGGCGATACCGGTGGATTCGATCAGCAGGTAATCGAAGCGACCTTCGGCGGCCAGGCGCCCGACCTCTTCCAGCAGGTCTTCGCGCAGGGTGCAGCAGATGCAGCCGTTGCTCATCTCCACCAGTTTTTCTTCGGTGCGGTTGAGGCTGACATTGCGCTGCACCTCGGTGGCGTCGATATTGATCACGCTCATATCGTTGACGATGACCGCCACCCGCAGGTTGTCGCGGTTGCGCAGCACATGATTGAGCACCGTGCTCTTGCCGGCACCAAGGAAGCCGGACAGCACGGTTACGGGAAGACGATCGGACATGGCGCGGTTCCTCATCAGGGCGGCAAAGTGCATTCGAACGATGCTTTGATCGAATGTTATATTATAACAATGCACTTTAGCCAACCGCCTGTCCGCCATCCATGGGTTCAAGGGTGATGAGATGTTCATGAAGTCATTCAAGCGCGGGCTGTGGATAACCCTGCTGTGCGCCGCTGGCAGCGTCCAGGCCATGCCCCGCGTCGAACTGGCCAACTGCACGCGCAGCGCCAACCTGCTGGCCTGCGCCGATCGACAGGGCAGCCACTACAGCGTACAGACCCAGGGCAGCACCATTTACCTGCGCGGCTACGACGCACCGAGCGACCGACGCTGGGCCCAGACCAACAGCCGCTACGGCCTGCTGAATTTCTATACCGGCATCGCCAGCGACGGCGAAATCTGGGTGGGTTACAGCCGCAAGGTGGGCTGGACCACCCTCAACCGCGTCTCCAGTTCCAGCGGTCAGCGCTTCAGCCTGCGCTGCAACCGCTTGAACGGCTGCCAGTGAGGTGATGGGAAAAAATGCTGGCATTCGAATTGTTATAATGTAACGTATTGCGACTTTCTTACCGATGGTTCGCAACATGACCGCCCTGACCCTCCCCGATATCGCCGCCCAGGCCAGCGGGCAATCCTTGCCGCTGGACTGGGTCGGCATGTGCGGGATCGCCCTGCCGATCCGTCTCGATCAACTCAATCTCCAGGCCATGGCGGATGCCGGTGTCGATCTGGCCGACGGCAGTTCACGTGGCATCCATATGTCGCGACTGTACCTGGCGCTGGCAGCCTTCAAGGACGAAGGGCTGTCGGTGCCATTGATCCGCCGGGTGTTGCGGCAGTTCCTCGACAGCCATGAAGGGCTGTCCACCTGCGCCTACCTGACCCTGCGCTTCGATGTGCAGCTTGAGCGGCCAGCCCTGGTCAGCTCCGAATCCGGGCACAAGCGTTATCCGCTGGTCATCGAAGCGAAGCTCTCCGACGAAATGTTCCACGTGGAACTATCCGCCGACGTGGTCTATTCCTCGACCTGCCCCTGCTCCGCCGCGCTCGCCAGGCAATTGATTCAGCAGCAGTTCCTCACTGACTTCGGCAACCGCAGCCTGAGCCATGAGGACGTGCTGAGCTGGCTCGGCAGCCCGCAAGGCATCGTCGCCACCCCGCACAGCCAGCGCAGCACGGCAAAACTGCGGATACGCTTGAAGAAGGACTGCAACGAGCTACCCGTTCGGGAATTGATCGATCAGGCCGAAGCCGCCTTGGGCACTGCCGTGCAAACGGCAGTAAAGCGCGCCGATGAACAGGCGTTCGCCCTGGCTAACGGGCAGAACCTGATGTTCTGCGAAGACGCCGCGCGGCGCCTGAACCTGGCATTGCGACAACTGCCTGCGGTGGCTGGCTTCCGCCTGCGTGTGGAACACGCCGAAAGCCTGCATGCCCACGACGCTGTCGCCCAAAGCCAGTGGAACTGGTAACCGAACGGAGAGACCTTCGATGATCCGCAAGAACCCGACCGGCGACCTGCCGGTGATTGCCGAGTCCGCCTACATCGATCACACCGCGATCATCTGTGGCAAGGTGGTGATTGGCGAGAACGTGTTCGTCGGCCCCTATGCGGTGATCCGCGCCGACGAGGTGGATGACACCGGCTCGATGCAGCCGATAACCATCGGCTGCAACTCGAATATCCAGGACGGCGTGGTGATCCATTCCAAGTCCGGTGCCGCGGTGACCATCGGCGAATTCAGCTCCATTGCCCACCGCTCCATCGTGCATGGTCCGTGCGTGGTGGGCGACCGGGTGTTCATCGGCTTCAACAGCGTGCTGTTCAACTGCGTGGTCGGCAATGGCAGCGTGGTCCGGCACAACTCGGTGGTGGATGGCCGCGACCTGCCGGAAAACTTCTACGTGCCCTCCACCACCCGTATCGGCCCGCTCACCGACCTGAGCCAGTTCCCGCCGGTGAGCATCAGCGCCTCGGAGTTCTCCGAGGACGTAGCCCATACCAACATCGATCTGGTGAAGGGCTACAAGGCGCTGCAGAACGAGTTTTAGGTGCGCGGCTTGACCGTGCCGCAGTTCGCGCCCAACCAGACCGCCCGGGTGTTCATGCTGCCCTGCTGCTGAACCCCCGAGGCGTTGAAGGTGCCCTGCACCTTGGTGACGAACTCGCGGTCACTGAGGAACTGCGCCTGACCAGTGCCCTGGGCCTTGGGGCAACTGAACTCGAAGTTCCAGGTCTTGCCGTTGCGGTCGGTGATGCGCTGGGTGCAGCCGGACTGGGGGTCCTGCAGTGGGATGTCATCGGTCTTCACCTGTTCCGGGGTCAGGCACGAGCGCACGCCCTTGCCGGCCACGGTGATGCCCTGCTTGGCCAGCACGCCTTCCATCATCGCCCGCTGCTCCGGCGGCAGGTTCTTCAACTGGCCGAGCATGAACTCCATGTCCGGCAGCGGTTTGCCATCGACCTGCATATTGCTGGTGGTCAGTTCCCACAGGCCCGGTTGCAGCATCTGCGCCTGAACCAGGGGACTCGACAGGCCAAGCAGCAGCGCCAGCGCCGATACACGAATGTTCATCCAATAACTCCTGAAAATTTCCGGCCCGATGCCGGACTGTGGATTAGACGTCGAAAAGCCGGTTGGGTTGCAAGACCAGCCCCGAACATGCTCTGTTAGGCGACTGATTGGCGGACGTCACAGGACGTGTATGGATTACCACAGCCCCCAGTTCTTCGCCTACCTGATTGGTGCGACCCACTTCATCGGCGCCATCGCCGCGCTGCATGCGGTGTTCACCGTGCGTACTGCCCAGGGCTCGATCGCCTGGGCGCTGTCGCTGCTGTTCATTCCCTACCTGACCCTGATCCCCTACCTGGTCTTCGGCAGCCGCACCTTCGACGCCTACATCCAGGCGCGGCGCCAGGCCAACCAGGAGATGCACGTGGCCATGGCCGACCTCAACTGGCGGCCCTGGGTCGAGGAGGCCCTGGCCGCCAGCAACTCGCCCGCCTACGCCGGCCTGCGCGCCCTGCCCAAGCTCGGGCGCATGCCCTGCCTGGCGAACAACAGGGTCAGCCTGCTCATCAATGGCAAGGCCACCTTCGACGCGATCTTCCAGGCCATCGAGCAGGCCCGCGATACGGTGCTGGTGCAGTTCTTCATCATCCATGACGACGACCTCGGTCGCCGGCTGCATGCGCTGCTGCTGAAGAAGGCGGCCGAAGGCGTGAAGGTCTATGTACTTTACGATAGCGTTGGCAGCCACGCCCTGCCCGCCCGCTACAGCCAGGGTCTGCGCGACGGCGGCGTGGAGATCCGTGCCTTCGCTACCAAGCGCGGCTGGTTCAACCGCTTCCAGGTCAACTTCCGCAACCATCGCAAGATCGTCGTGGTGGATGGGGTGCAGGGTTTTCTCGGCGGGCATAACGTCGGCGACGAGTACCTGGGCGCCAAGCCACCCCTTTCACCCTGGCGGGATACCCATGTGCAGGTGACCGGCCCGGTGCTGGCCTGTCTGCAGGAGTCCTTCGCGGAAGACTGGTACTGGGCCGCACGCAAACTGCCGCCACTGATCCTCCCGGAAACCTACCCGGATAACGGCGTACTCTGTCAGGCCCTGGCCAGTGGTCCGGCCGACCCGCAGGAAACCTGCTCGCTGTTTTTCGTCGATGCCATCCAGGCGGCACAGCACAGGGTGTGGATCACCAGCCCTTACTTCATCCCCGACGAGGCGGTGTTCGCCTCGCTGCGCCTGGCGGTGATGCGCGGGGTGGACGTCCGCATCCTGATCCCTTCGCGCCCGGACCACCGCATCGTCTATGCCGCCTCCAGCCTGTTCGCCTTCGAGGCCGTGCGCGCCGGGGTACGCATGTTTCGCTACCAGCCCGGCTTCCTGCACCAGAAGGTCATGCTGGTGGACGACGATGTCGCCGCCATCGGCAGCGCCAACCTGGACAACCGCTCGTTCCGCCTCAACTTCGAGATCACCCTGGTCACCATCGACCCAGGCTTCGCCAGCACCGTGGAAAGCATGCTGGTCAGCGACTTCGAGCAGTCCCGCGAAATTACCCCGGAAGACAGCCGCGATACGCATCGCCTGCAACAGCTGGGGATGCGTATCGCGCGGCTGATTTCGCCGATCCTCTGATCAGCGATAGAGGTCTTCGCGGGTCAGCGGCAGGTCATGGCTGCCATCGGCCTTGGGTTTGACGGCGAGGACCTGGTGCAGGTTGATCCAGCCACGGGAGAAGGCATAGGAACAACCGGCAAGGTACAGGCGCCAGATGCGCAGGGCCTTTTCCGGGACCATGGTGGCGGCCTTGTCGAGATTGCCCTCGAGGTTGTCGCTCCAGAATTTCAGGGTCCTGGCGTAGTGCAGGCGTAGGCTTTCCACATCCACCACTTCCAGCCCCGCCTCGCTGAGGAAGCCGCTGATCATCGACAGGTGGGGCAGCTCGCCGTGGGGGAAGACATATTGCTCGATGAAGTTGCCGGCACCACGGCCGACGGGGCGACCATCGGTGTGCTTGGCGGTGATCCCATGGTTCATCACCAGGCCACCCTCGCGCACCGCGCCGAACAGGCGCTGGCTATACAGCTCGAGGTTGGCGTGGCCGACATGCTCGAACATGCCGACGCTGACCACCTTGTCGAAACGACCGTCCTGGGGCAGGTCGCGGTAATCGAGAATCTGCAGATCCACCTGCTTCTCCAGCCCTTCCGCCGCCACCCGCTCCCGGCCCAGCGCCAGCTGTTCCTTGCTCAGGGTGATGCCGAATACCCGGGCGCCGTATTCCCGCGCGGCAAAGCGCGCCAGCCCGCCCCAGCCACAGCCGACATCCAGCAGGTAGTCACCCGGCTGCAGGCGCAGCTTGCGGCACAGGTGGTCGAACTTGTTCTGCTGGGCCTGATCGAGGCTGTCGTCGGGGGTCTTGAAGTAGGCGCAGGAGTACGCCATGTCGCGGTCCAGCCACAGCTGGTAGAACGCGTTGGACAGGTCGTAGTGGTAGGAAATCGCCGCCGCGTCGGTGGCCTTGTCATGCTTGCTGCGTACTGGCAGCACTTCCTCTTCATCCTTGAGCAATGCCTCGCTGAGCTCATCGCACAGGCGGATCACCTCGAGCATGGTGCCTTCCAGTTCCAGCTTTCCTTCGACAAAGGCCGCGCCCAACTCATCCAGGCCCGGGTGGGTCAGCTGAGAAATGAGACTCGGATCCTTGAGCATGATGGTCACCTGGGGTTGCGGGCCCAGATCGAACTCATGGCCGTCCCACAGGCGTAGACGGAGTGGAAGATGCAGGCTTTGCAGAACCGAGAGTTGCGCAAGCATGAAGTAAGCCTCCCCATTTATAAGATGGACGTCATCGGATGAGGGTAGTTCATACGTAGGATCTTTCCGGCTATCGCGACCATAGTCGGGGGCTATCAGGTAGAACCTGAAACAGAAAGGACCTTGAATTGTATACAACCGAAGACCAGAGCCATTAATCTTGGCGCCACTCGATTCACCATCCGGGAGCACAACAATGAAAAGCTACGACGTCATCATCATCGGCGGCGGCCCAGGCGGCTATAACGCTGCCATTCGCGCCGGCCAGCTGGGCCTGAGCGTGGCCTGCATCGAAGGCCGTTCGACCCTCGGCGGCACCTGCCTGAATGTCGGCTGCATGCCCTCAAAGGCGCTGCTGCATGCGTCGGAGCTGTATGAAGCCGCCGCCAGCGGCGAGTTGGGCCACCTCGGCATCGAGGTCAAGCCAAGCCTGAACCTGCAGCAGATGATGAAGCAGAAGGACGAGAGCGTCAGCGGCCTGACCAAGGGCATCGAGTTCCTCTTCCGCAAGAACAAGGTCGACTGGATCAAGGGCTGGGGCAAGCTGGACGGCGTCGGCAAGGTCAAGGTCAGCGACGAGCAGGGCAATGTCAGCGAGTACCAGGCCAAGGACATCGTCATCGCCACCGGCTCCGAGCCCACTCCCCTGCCCGGCGTGACCATCGACAACCAGCGCATCATCGACTCCACCGGCGCCCTGTCGCTGCCGGCAGTGCCCAAGCACCTGGTGGTGATCGGTGCGGGCGTGATCGGCCTGGAACTGGGTTCGGTGTGGCGTCGCCTGGGCGCCGAAGTGACGGTGATCGAGTACCTCGACCGTATCTGCCCGGGTATCGACGAAGAAACCGCCAAGACCCTGCAGCGCTCCCTGGCCAAGCAGGGCATGGCGTTCAAGCTGGGCAGCAAGGTGACCCAGGCCACGCCTTCGGCCGACGGTGTCAGCCTGACCCTGGAGCCTGCCGCCGGTGGTGAAGCGCAGACCCTGCAAGCGGACTACGTGCTGGTTGCCATCGGTCGCCGTCCGTACACCCAGGGCCTGGGTCTGGAAAGCGTCGGGCTGGCAACCGACAAGCGCGGCATGCTGGAAAACAAGGGGCATCGCACCAGCGTGCCGGGTATCTGGGTGATCGGCGACGTGACCTCCGGGCCAATGCTGGCGCACAAGGCCGAGGACGAAGGCATCGCCTGTATCGAGCTGATTCACGGCAAGCCGCACGAAGTGAACTATGGCCTGATTCCCGGGGTGATCTACACCAAGCCGGAGCTGGCCACCGTGGGCAAGACCGAAGAGCAGTTGAAGGCCGAAGGCCGCGCCTACAAGGTCGGCAAGTTCCCGTTCCTGGCCAACAGCCGGGCGAAGATCAACCACGAGACCGAAGGCTTCGCCAAGGTCATCGCCGATGCCAACACCGATGAAGTGCTGGGCGTGCATCTTGTCGGGCCGAGCGTCAGCGAGATGATCGGTGAATACTGCGTGGCGATGGAGTTTTCCGCGTCGGCGGAAGATATCGCGCTGATCTGCCACCCGCACCCGACCCGCTCCGAGGCGTTGCGTCAGGCGGCGATGAATGTGGATGGGATGGCGATGCAGATCTGATAGCTCGGTTGCCTGTACCGGCCTCATCGCTGGCAAGCCAGCTCACACAGTGTCCGCGGCGACACTGAACCTGTGGGAGCTGGCTTGCCAGCGATGAGGCCGGTACTGACAACCGAAAAGTCAGGTCCTGAACCGGGACACCAGGCTCTTGAACTCCTGCGACAACGCCTTCAACTGCCGCGAATCCGCCTGCGCCGACCCGGCCAGTTCCTCGATCAACTGCGCATCCGCCTGGATCTGGATGATGTGCTGGTTGATGTCCTCGGCCACTTGGTGCTGCTCTTCCGCGGCCGTGGCGATCTGATTGCTCTGATCACGGATCGCATCCACCGAGCTGCGGATATCGTCAAAGCTGTCCCGCGCCTCGCGGATCGAGCTGACACTCTGCTGCGACATTTCCAGGCTGCTGTGCATCTGCTGGGTGACATCCTGCGCGCGTCGCGCCAGCCCGCCGAGCAAGCCGTCGATCTCACCGGTGGAGTCGGCCGTGCGCTTGGCCAGCGCCCGTACTTCGTCCGCCACCACCGCGAACCCACGCCCCTGCTCCCCGGCGCGAGCCGCTTCGATGGCAGCGTTCAGCGCCAGCAGATTGGTCTGTTCGGCGATGGAGCGAATGGTGCCGAGGATGGTGTTGATGTCCTGGCTTTCCTTCTCCAGTTCCTGCATCGCCTCGGTGGCTTGCAGCAGGTTCTCGCTCAGGCGCGCCACGCTGGTGGTGGCTTGCTCGATCTGCTGCTGGCCGGCGCTGACATGACGCTGCCCGGCATCCGCGGACGTCGCCGCATGGCTGCAGGACTTGGCCACTTCGTTGGCGGTAGCGACCATCTCGTTGAATGCCGTGGACACCAGCTCGACCGCCTGGCGCTGGCGCCCGGTGGCATCACCCATGTTCGAGGCGACCTGGCTGTTGGTTTCCGACGCACTCTGCAAATCGGTGGACGCATTGCCGATACGCTGCACCAGCGAGCGAATGCGCTCGACGAACTGGTTGAACCAGCCGGCCAGCGCGGCGGTTTCGTCGTTGCCCTTCACTTGCAGCGAGCGGGTCAGGTCACCCTCGCCCTGGGCGATATCTTCCAGGCTGCCGGCAACGCCCTTGATCGGGTTGACGATCAGGTTGGAGAAGGCCGCACCGGCCACCGCGAACAGCAGCGCCAGGACCAGGGCGATGGCGACGATGGTCCAGGTCAGGCTGGTGACACCGGCCATCACTTCGCTCTTCTCGATCAGGCCGATAAAGCGCCAGCCCAGGGTCGGCGAGGTCCAGACGTTGGCCATGTAGCGCTTGCCGCCCAGTTCCACCTCGATCAGGCCCTTGCTGGTGCTGGCCAGTTGAGCGTAATCCCCGCCCAGGTCCTTGAGCTGCTTGAAGGCATTGGCTGGATTGCTCGGGTCTACCAGCACCGCGCCGGTGTCCTCGACCAGCATCAGGTAGCCGCTGTCGCCCAGCTTGGTCTTGCCGATGAAGCCGGCCAGTTGTTCCAGGGACACGTCGGTGCCCATCACCCCGATCACTTCGCCGTTGGCGCCGTGCACCGTGCGTACGGTACAGATCAGCGGTTCATTGCCCCAGAGGTAGGCGCTGGTGCGCATGGTCTTGCCAGGGTTGGCCATCCCCAACTGGTACCAGGGACGCTTGCGCGGTTCGTAGTTCTTCAGCCCTGGCTCATCGGGCCAGGCCACATAGCTGCCGTCGTCATTGCGTGCAAATGACACGAACGCGGTATTCGGATGCGCCTTGGCGTAGCGGGTAAAGTGTTCCAGTACCAGGCGGCTACCCTCGGGCAACGGCGTGTTCGGGGCGTTCTCGCTGCTGTAGACCTTCAGGTCCCTGGCATTGATGATCAGCGGATCGTCGGCCCATTGCGTCACGTTCTGGGCAATGGCGTCGAGGAACACATTGACCGTGTTGTCGATCTGCCGGATTTCCCGGCTCGAAGTATCCACAAAGCCTTCACGGGCCTGTTCATTGAGGTTGTACACGACCAGACAGGCAATCAACGCCACGGGAATCACGGCGATGACGCCGAATGCACACGTCAGCTTCTTTTTTATATTCATTCGATGGCTTCCGATACGACGTGCCATGAGCTCACCGGCTCACGGGGCTTTGGGATCTGCTTGCAACCGCTCTGCTGAGCGTTTCAGCAAGTCGCAGAATGGCAACTTGGGGTTGCCGGTGCAAGACACCGGAAAGGCGTCCGGGCCCCGAATTTACTGGGTTTCGCGGGAAGTTGATCGTATGGACAGGACACATTCTTGTCTGTTTCGACGCCATTTGTGCGGCAGATCGCGTCCCTGGCAGGCAGTTCGCCACGCAATGACTATGCTCATGCCCGGTGTGCAAATCGCACAAAATATTTCCATCAGCCATCACAAGGAAGGCAGGCGATGAAAACCATTCGTTCTCTTGCAAGTGCGGTAGCGTTGGGCTCGATTCTTTGCACTGCGGCGGTCAGCGTTCAGGCGGCCGATATTCCTCTGGGGGCCAAGGCCATTGAAGGCCACATCACGACCAAGGTCCTGGCGGTCGATGCTGCCAACTACCAGGTGACCATCGCTGACGCGGACAACCAGCCCGTTACCCTGCAACTGACGGACAAGGCCAAGGCCCTGCCCAACCTGAAGATTGGCGACACCGTGGATATTGAGGTCGCGCGTTCGGTCGCCTACGTCCTCGATACCGAGGTCGGTGGGGCTCCCAAGGTCACCGACGAAGCCATGAGCATCCGCGCGACCAAGGACAATCCCAACCCGGGTGGCGAGGCGGTGCGGCAGGTGAAGGTCACCTCGAAGATCGTCAAGATCGATCTGGACAAGCACGAAGTGACGCTGCTGCCGCCAGAAGGCAAAAGCACGGTGGTGAAGGTGGAAAACCCGGGTCTTCAGGCGCGGATGAAGAACCTGAAGGTGGGGCAGACGGTGAATGCGATTTATACCGAGGTGTTGAAGGTGTCGACTTCGCGGTAGGAGATAAATGGAACAACAGCGTTCCAAAGGGCTACTCACCTGAGAGGCCCTTTTTTGTTTCTCAGAAACGTTGGAAAAACGCAGGCACCTTGATAGCCCAGGCGCCTGGACCGGTCATCGCAAGTCCCGCATAAAGCACAGTGAACAGCCAGGCGAACTGGGCCTGTTCCAAGGACCATTCCGGATGGACCACCACCAGGGCAACCCCGAGCACTGCGAGCACCGGCAGGCAAGCCAGTCGGGCGAACACCCCCAGGATCAGTAACACCGGACAAATGACTTCAGCGAAAACCGCCATTGCCAGCGTCAAGTTCGCCCCCAGGCCAAATGGATCTTCGATCCGCTGAAGCTCCGTACTCCAGTTGAGCAGCTTAGGAAGGCCGTGGATCTGGAGCAGCAGCACAGCGGCCGACACCCTTAAAAACAGCAAGCCCAATGGCAGTGAAATATCAGCCAGGGTCTTCGGCCTGCCTTGAACCTCAGAAGTAGTCATGTCACGAATCCTTGTTTGCAGAGGGTAAAAAACCGTTACTTGGTGATCGGACGCCGCATCGCCTGCTTCAACGCCGAGAGCGCGGCTCTGAACGCCAGAAGCGTCAACACGGCGATACCGATGAATTCCAGTCCGAGTACCAGGTAATCCTGCAGGGTGTCGAAGGCGTGCAGGATCGGTCCGCCGAAGCCGGCCCCGAGCACGAGCGCACTACTGGACCAGAGCAGCGAGCCCAGAAGGCTGTAGGCCACGAAGTGCGCTTTGGGCATGGCCATTTGTCCGGCCAGCAGCGTGGAGACCGCTCCCGCTCCGGGGATGAACTTGGCGAACACCAGCACCACCGGCCCGTACCGCAGATAGGCCTTGCGGCCCTGCACAAAGGCCGTGCCCGTCCTCGGTGAGACTCGGCAAATCCAGCGTGTCAGGGCCTCACCGAAGCGGGCGCCCATGAGGTACCAAACGCTGTCAGCAAAGAGGCAAACCACCAGCGCCAGCAAGACCACAAGGCCGGGATCAGGTGAGCCATGCTTGCTGGCGAATGCGCCCGCAAGAACAAGCGAAGGGTAGGACGGTATTGGCAGGCCGATCTGATCGCCGAAAACGTTCAGGCCGAGCAGTACCAGCGGGTGATCGACGGCGAAGCTCTCGACCGGACTCATGGCGGCACCTCCTGTGGGCTCGATCGCTAATCAGCCTGAGCACTGACTCGGCTCAGGCTGGCGGTTCACGTCCGGCGGTCAGGACACCTTACGTTGAGGGGCCTTGTGCACCATGGTGTAGGCGTAATCGACGCCCATGCCGTAGGCACCGCTGTGTTCCAGGACCAGATCCATCACGGCCTGGTAGGTGTCCTTGTGAGCCCAGTCGCGCTGGTACTCGAGCAGGACCTGCTGCCAGGTCACCGGGATTGCGCCGGCCTGGATCATGCGCTGCACCGACATGTCATGGGCTTCCTGGGTCGTACCGCCCGAGGCGTCGGTGACGATGTACACCTCGTAGCCGGCTTCCATCGCTTCCAGCGCCGGGAAGGTCAGGCAGACCTCGGTCCACAGGGCCGCCATGATCAGTTTCTTGCGACCGGTGGCTTTCACCGCTTCCACCAACCTGGCGTCTTCCCAACTGTTCATCGAGGTGCGCTCGATCGGCTGGGCGCCCGGGTTGACGGCCAACAGCTCCGGCCAGATGTAGCCGCTGAAACTCTCGGTTTCGACCGAGGTGTAAATGGTCGGTACGTCGAAGATTTTCGCCGCCTTGGCCAGGCCAACGGTGTTGTTCTTCAGGGTCTGGCGGTCGATCGACTGGACGCCGAAAGCCATCTGCGGCTGGTGGTCGATCAGGATCAGGGCGGAGTTGGTCGGGTTCAGCAGTTCACGTTTGGACATGGTCTTGATCTCTTCAGAAGGGTTGAAAGCGTTGGGTTTCAAAGGTGTCCCGCGCTTGGCCGTTGGCGTTGTCTGCGGTATGGAGGCCATTCTGAAGCTGATGATTGATTGAGACAATTAGGCTGAAAGTGGAAAGATTGTCCCTATTTTGGTGACAGTGGAAAGTGCCGCTTCAAACCGTCAGCGACAGGGTCGTCCAGCAAAAAAAGAAGGGGCCGCAATGGCCCCTTCTGGTGTTCGACTGTATCGCGGACTGCCGCAGTTCAATGACTGCCGGGCCGCTGATGCTTGTGTGCTTCAGCCAACAGATGACGGATTTTCACCGGTACACCTTCGGTCTGGAATTTGCGCACCCGCGCTTCGATTTTCAACTCGCCACGGGTAACCCGATGGTGATGACGCAGGTGTTCCAGCCAGGACTCTTCGAAGAAAAACTCCTGCCACAACGTCGGCTCCGAGCTGTCCTGCATCAAGCCCCAGGACAAGGCACCGTTGCGCTTGCGCATGGCTTCCAGGTCGC
Source organism: Pseudomonas sp. P2S-1 (assembly GCF_057197725.1). NCBI lineage: Bacteria > Pseudomonadati > Pseudomonadota > Gammaproteobacteria > Pseudomonadales > Pseudomonadaceae > Pseudomonas > Pseudomonas sp. P2S-1. The sequence goes on along the minus strand of NZ_CM170068.1, from coordinate 4,605,498 downwards.
GAGCAGCCTGGGTGAACGCCTCTGCTCGAGCAGGGTCGACGTGATACTCGACGGTGACCATCACAGGGCCGCGCTCCTGATCCAGCTCATCGCTGATCATCGGTGTTGGCCAGTGCAGCGAAGGAGCAAGCTCTTCGGCTTCGGTTTCAGGCAGCGTCACCTTGCAGGTCACGAGCGTCGCCAAGGCAAGACCGCCCGCCGCCAACAACAGGCTCAGGGTGATCGAGGCATGGCTGGCGACGGTACCCCACAGCAGGCCACCACCCGCCATGGAACCGAAGAAGACCAGGATGTACACCGACAGCGCCCGAGCGCGGACCCACGCCGGCACGGAGGTCTGGGCGGCCACCTGCATATTGGAGAGCACCGCGATCCAGGCGGCGCCGCTGATCAGCATCGCCGGCATCAGCACATGGAAATTGCGAACCGAGGCCAGCACCAGCAGGAACACGGCGTACACCAGGCTGGCGATCATGACCAGACGATCGCGACTGACCCGCTCACGCAGTTTCGGCAACAGCGTTGCGCCACCGACGGCGCCGATACCGATTGCGGCGAGCAGCAACCCGAAGTCGGCTGCGGTCCCCTGCATCTCGCCCTTCACGATCAGTGGCAGCAACGAGGTACCCGCGCTGGCAAACAGGAAGAAGGCCAGTGCACGAACCAGTACAGCCTGGAGCGGTTTGGAACTCCGGGCGAAGCGCATCCCGGTGCGCATGGCACCGATGAAGCGCTCGGCAGGGAGCAGTGGTTCCTTCACCTCCCGCTTCCACATGAACAGCACCACGATCACACCGGCAAACGAAACCGCGTTGAGTGCGAATGTCAGCCACGGGCCGACCAGGCTCACCACGACACCGGCCAAGGCAGGGCCGATCGCGCGGGAAACGTTGATCCCGACACTCGAGATGGCCACCGCATTCGACAGATCCTGCTTGCCAACAAGCTCAGGCGTAAGGGCACTCCAGGCCGGCATCATCAGGGCTGTACCGATGCCCAAGGCCAAGGTCAGCACCAGCAGCAGAGGGACGTTCATCAATCCCAGCAGTGTGAGGCCTGCCAACGTCACCGCAACAGCGGACATCCACAGTTGCACGAGCAGCAGGTAGCGCCGCTTGTCCACGATGTCAGCAGCGGCACCGGCCGGTAGCGCCAGGAAAAACATGGGAAGCGAACCCGCTACCTGAATCAAGGCAACGTGCAGGGGATTGGCGGAAAGCGTGGTCATCAACCAGCCGGCGCCGACCTCGTGCATCCAGGTGCCGATATTGGAAGCGATGGTTGCGATCCACAACATGCGGAAGGTGGTGTTGCGCAAGGGGCTCCAGGCGCCGGATGTTGGTGTGCTCATATGATTGCGGCCTTGAGGTTCAGGTCGATAGCCTTGCCCCTCTTCGAACAGGGGCAGGACAGTGGGCGAGTTGCAGCCATCAAGGCATGCGCGGCAGTTCGTTAGGTCGCAGGTCGAACACCAGCACCTCGGCATCACGGCCGTTGGAGAGCTCGATCACCTGCTCCTTTCTCATCCGCACACCGTCGCCTTCACGCAGCAGTTGGCCGTTCAGCTCGATGCTTCCACGCGCTACGTGTACGTAGGCATGGCGGTTGTCTGGCAGCGTCAGGGTCGCTTGCTCTTCGCCGTCGAAAAGGCCTGCATAAACCCGTGCGTCCTGACGAACCTTCAGCGAGCCCTGCTTGCCATCGGGAGAAATGATCAGCCGCAGCTTGCCGCGCTTTTCATCGTTGCTGAAATGCTGTTGCTGATAACGGGGAGTGGCGCCACGGACATTGGGCACGATCCAGATCTGCAGGAAGTGCACTGGCTGCGCCTTGCTGTGGTTGAACTCACTGTGAGCCACCCCGCTACCTGCGCTCATCAACTGCACATCGCCTGGCTTGATGACCGAACCGGTGCCCAGGGTGTCCTTGTGCTCGAGGGCGCCTTCGAGGACATAGGAGAAAATCTCCATGTCACGATGAGGATGCTGGCCGAAGCCTTTGCCGGCGATCACCCGGTCATCGTTGATGACCAGAAGGTCGGAAAAGCCGCGTTCTTCAGGGTCGTAGTAATCGGCGAATGAGAAGGTGTGAGCAGACTTCAACCAGCCATGATTGGCGCGGCCACGTTCTTCAGCGTTACGGACAGTGATCATGATTCTTCTCCTTGAGGTGTTGGTGCCTCGATGTGATGAATCAACTTTACTGTCAATTTTGAAAGGCAAAAATATGCCTTAAACTGACTTACTGTATCCCCAAAAGTGACAATCAGGATGGCGCAGATTCTGATTTTGCTCAGGCCTTGTAGTAACGACCAAGGAAGTCCTCAAGCAGCGCATTCACTTCCTCTGGTCGCTCGTTTTGAATCCAGTGACCACAGTTCTCCAACACATGCTGTTCCAACCTGGGAACCACTTGGTTCATTCGCTTGAGCGTGTGGCTTTCCAGCTTGCCAACCGGATCTTGATCGCCCAGCAGGAAAAGTGTCGGCGGGACGATTGACTGGCCGGCCAGTGCTTCCGTGCGCTGCCAAGTGCGAGTGAAGTTCCGATACCAGTTCAGCGGGCCGCGAAAACCTCGGGACAGCGTGTTCTGGTAGACACTGAGCTCTTCTTTTGTGCACCAGTCGGGCAAGCCGTGCGGCTCTGGCATTCCGTCGAACAGGCGGGCGTCGGCCGGTTTGTCCTGCAGGAACATTTCCCCTTTCCCGCCGAGCAATAGCTGAAGACTGCGGGCGATGTCTGCGTCCAGCTCCGATTCGGCAACACCGACTTCCTGGAAATAGACGATGTAGTTGAAGCGGTCCGCATACGCCTCGCGCATGATCTCGATAGCGGAGCGCTTGGGGCGCCCTCCGAAAGGCACCGACATGGTCACCAGCGCCTTGATCCGTTGCGGCTCCAGCAGTGCCAGGTACCAGGCCAGCCCCGCTCCCCAGTCATGACTGATCACACCGACCTCGGTGTGACCAAAAGCATCCATGGCCGCCTGGATATCACCGCACAAGGTAATCAGGTCATAGGCTTCAGGTTCGCTCGGGGCGCTGCTCTGGCCGTAACCGCGCATCTCAGGTACGAGCACACGGTAGCCACAGCGCGCCAACGGCTCAATCTGGTGTCGCCATGAATACCAGCATTCGGGAAATCCATGCAGCAGCCAGAGCGGGCGGCCGTCAGCAGGACCAGCGCTGTAGATGCTGAGGGTGATGTCGTTGACCGCGAGCAGTTGGTGTTCGACAGCCAACGCTGCGTCCTTGCCGGTGTGTGTCATGGTGACCTCGTAGTCCTGGAGAGCTGTCACAACGATCAGTAAGAGAGTTATGTACCTTATAAACAAGAAAGCCGCTGCCCTGACATCCTGTCATCGCAGCGGCTTGTGACAACCTAGATCGAACGCTTCAGTTCCTGCCCTTTACTCGACAGTCACCGACTTCGCCAGATTCCGCGGCTGATCCACATCAGTCCCCTTCAACACAGCCACGTAATACGACAGCAACTGCAGCGGAATGGTGTACAGAATCGGCGCCAGCGCATCTGCGATATGCGGCATGGCGATCACGTGAGTGCCTTCGCCATTGCTCATCCCCGCCTGCTCATCAGCGAACACCACCAACTGACCACCACGGGCACGCACTTCCTGTAGGTTGGACTTGAGCTTCTCCAGCAGTTCGTTGTTCGGCGCGACAGTGACCACCGGCATGTCGTCATCTACCAGTGCCAGCGGGCCGTGTTTCAGCTCGCCCGCCGGGTAGGCTTCGGCGTGGATATAGGAGATTTCCTTGAGTTTCAGGGCACCCTCCATCGCCACCGGGAACTGCGCGCCACGGCCGAGGAACAGGGTGTGGTGCTTGTCGGCGAACAGCTCGGAGATCTTCTCGACCGTGGAGTCCATCGCCAGGGCTTCGCCGAGGCGTACCGGCAGGCGACGCAGTTGCTCGACCAGCTCGGCTTCGACGCCGGCACCGAGGGTGCCACGCACTTGACCCAGGGCCAGGGTCAGCAGCATCAGCGAGACCAGCTGGGTGGTGAAGGCCTTGGTCGAGGCGACGCCGATTTCCGGACCGGCCAGGGTCAGCAGGGTCAGGTCGGATTCGCGCACCAGCGAGCTGATGCCGACGTTGCAGATCGCCAGGCTGCCGAGGAAGCCCAGCTCCTTGGCGTTGCGCAGGGCGGCCAGGGTGTCGGCGGTTTCGCCGGACTGGGAGATGGAGACGAACAGGGTGTCCGGCTGCACCACCACCTTGCGGTAGCGGAATTCGCTGGCGACTTCGACCTGGCAAGGAATGCCGGCCAGTTCTTCCAGCCAGTAACGGGCGACCATGCCGGCGTGGTAGCTGGTACCACAGGCGACGATCTGCACGTTGCGCACCTTGGCGAACAGCTCCGCTGCGTTCGGACCGAACGCCTGGACCATCACGTGATCGGCGCCCAGGCGACCTTCCAGGGTGCGCTGGACCACGGTGGGCTGCTCGTGGATTTCCTTGAGCATGAAGTGACGGTACGCGCCCTTGTCAGCCGCTTCCGCGCCTTCGTGGTATTGCACGGTTTCACGCTGGACCGCGACACCGTTGGCGTCCCAGATACGCACCTGCTCACGCTGGATCTCGGCGATATCGCCCTCCTCCAGGTACATGAAGCGGTCGGTGACCTGGCGCAGGGCCAGTTGGTCGGAAGCCAGGAAGTTCTCGCCCAGGCCCAGGCCGATCACCAGCGGGCTGCCGCTGCGGGCGGCGACCAGGCGGTCAGGCTGCTTGGCACTGATCACGGCCAGGCCGAAGGCACCATGCAGTTGCTTGACGACGGCCTTGAGGGCGTCGGCCAGGTCGGGAACGCTCTTCAGGGTGTGGTGCAGCAGGTGCACGATCACTTCGGTGTCGGTTTCCGAACTGAACACGTAGCCCAGGGACTTCAGGTTCTCGCGCAGGACTTCGTGGTTCTCGATGATGCCGTTGTGCACCACCGCCAGTTCGTTGCCGGAGAAGTGCGGGTGGGCGTTGTGCTCGGTCGGCGCGCCGTGAGTGGCCCAGCGGGTGTGGGCGATGCCCAGCTGGCCAGCCAGCGGATCGGCCGCCACGGCCGCCTGCAGTTCGCTGACCTTGCCGATACGGCGGCGGCGCTCGAGGGTCCCCTGCTGGGTGTAGACGGCCAGACCGGCGCTGTCATAGCCGCGGTACTCGAGACGCTTGAGGCCTTCGATCAGAATGGCGGTGATATTGCGCTCGGCGACGGCGCCAACGATTCCACACATAGTCAATGCTCCTGGCTGATAGCGGCACAAATCACGTTGATGCCGCGGGCTTCAATCTGTTCGCGTGCCTCACGGGGCAGGCGTTCATCGGTAATAAGGGTGCTCACGCTGCTCCACGGCAGCTCAAGGTTGGGGATCTTGCGCCCGACCTTGTCGGACTCGACCATCACGATCACTTCCCGCGCCACCTCCGCCATGACCCGGCTCAGGCCGAGCAGTTCGTTGAAGGTGGTGGTGCCGCGAACCAGATCGATGCCGTCGGCACCGATGAACAACTGGTCGAAGTCGTAGGACCGCAGCACCTGCTCGGCAACCTGGCCCTGGAAGGACTCGGAGTGCGGGTCCCAGGTGCCGCCGGTCATCAGCAGCACCGGTTCGTGTTCCAGTTCGCTGAGGGCGCGGGCAACATTCAGGGAATTGGTCATCACCACCAGGCCAGGCTGCAAGCCGAGCTCGGGGATCATCGCGGCAGTGGTACTGCCACTGTCGATAATGATCCGCGCATGTTCGCGAATCCGCGCAACGGCGGCGCGAGCGATGGCTTGCTTGTATAGGGAAACCGGCTGGGCCTGGTCGGCGATCAGTTCCTGGGGCATGGTGACCGCGCCGCCATAACGGCGCAGCAGCAGGCCATTGCTTTCCAGGGCAGCGAGATCCTTTCGAATGGTCACTTCGGAAGTTTCGAAACGCTTGGCCAGCTCATCCACGCTCACTTCGCCCTGTTCATTGAGCAGAGCAAGAATGTTGTGGCGTCTTTGAGGTGTGTTTCGTTTCGACATTTGCGCTTAAGTTTCGGTTCGAAAGTTAATGACGGCAATCAAAACCTGAATCTTTCGTTGGGTCAAGCGCCAATTGGACAAAAGGCGATGTGGATAACATTCTTTGCACGGGTTGGCTTATCCACAGCACCGACATAAATGCAAAAGGCCGACTTATGCACAATGCAGGTCGGCCTTTTGTCACGCTGTGGACAACTCAGCTTTTCTTGATCTTCTCCGGCCGTTTCCAGCCGTCGATATTGCGCTGACGGGCACGACCCACGGCCAGTTGGGCGGCGTCGACATTCTGCACGATGGTCGAACCTGCTGCGGTGGTGGCGCCGGAAGCGATATCCACAGGGGCAACCAGCGAGTTGTTCGAACCGATGAACACGTCCTCGCCCATAGTGGTCTTGAACTTGTTCGCACCGTCGTAGTTGCAGGTGATGGTGCCGGCACCGATGTTGGTGCGGGCGCCGATTTCGGCATCGCCCAGGTAGGTCAGGTGACCGGCCTTGGCGCCTTCGCCGAGGTGAGCGTTCTTCAGTTCGACGAAGTTACCCACATGGGCACGGGCGTCCAGCACGCTGCCCGGACGCAGGCGGGCGAACGGGCCGGCATCGCTGCCCTCTCCCATCACCGCACCTTCCAGGTGGCTGTTGGCCTTGACCACCGCGCCCTTGCGCAGGGTGGTATTCCTGATCACGCAGTTCGGACCAATCTGCACGTCATCCTCGATGATCACCCGGCCTTCGAGGATCACGTTGATGTCGATCAGCACGTCGCGGCCGACGGTGACTTCGCCACGCACATCAAAACGCGCCGGGTCACGCAGGGTCACGCCGAGGGCCATCAGGCGGCGGGCTTCACGGAACTGGTAATGACGCTCCAGCTCGGCCAGTTGCCGGCGGTCGTTGGCGCCCTGCACTTCCATCGGGTCCAGCGGTTGCTCGGTGGCGACCACCAGGCCGTCGGCCACGGCCATGGCGATAACGTCGGTCAGGTAGTACTCGCCCTGGGCGTTGTCGTTGGACAGGCGGCCCAGCCAATCGGCAAGACGCTTGCCCGGGACGGCGAGAATGCCGGTGTTGCCTTCGCGGATGGCTTTCTGCGCATCGCTGGCGTCCTTGTGCTCGACGATGGCGGTGACCTTGCCAGCGGCGTCGCGGACGATACGGCCATAGCCGGTCGGGTCGTCGAGGGTCACGGTGAGCAGGCCGAGTTGCTGGTCGTTGACCTTGGCCAGCAGGCGCTGCAGGGTCTCGACCTCGATCAGCGGCACATCGCCGTAGAGGATCAGCACAGTGTCGGCACTCAGCGCCGGCAGGGCCTGGGCGACAGCGTGGCCGGTACCCAGTTGTTTGTCCTGGAGTACGAAATTCAGATCATCCGCGGCCAGACGTTCACGCACGAGTTCGGCACCGTGGCCAATCACCACGTGAATACCTTGGGGCTGGAGCTGGCGGGCGCTGTGGATAACATGGCCGAGCATGGAATCACCGGCAACCGGGTGAAGCACCTTGGGCAAGGCGGAACGCATGCGCGTGCCCTGGCCCGCAGCGAGAATAACGATATCGAGAGACATTGACTGGCTACCAATCCTGGGTGGTCAGCGCTGTGACCGGGAGAAAAAACACGGAAAAAGAAAAAGGGTAGCCGAGGCTACCCTTTTACTCAATCGCTTCAGAAATGACCGGCTGAATGCCGATTACTTCTGACGACGCATTTGCTGGACGGTACGCAGCTGGGCTGCGGCCTCGGCCAGACGAGCAGCAGCGGCCGAATAATCGAAATCCGCGCCTTTGCTGTTCAGGGCATTTTCAGCAGCTTTCACTGCTTCCAGCGCCTGGGCTTCGTCCAGGTCACCTGCACGTTGCACGGTGTCGGCGAGAACCTTGACCATGCTCGGCTGGACCTCAAGGAAACCACCGGAGATGTAGTACACCTCCTGCGCGCCACCCTGCTTGGTCAGCGTGATCGGACCCGGCTTGAGGTTGGTGATCAGCGGCGCGTGGCCTGGAGCGATACCAAGATCACCCAGGTTGCCGTGAGCTACCAACATCTCGACCAGACCGGAGAAGATTTCCCCTTCCGCGCTGACGATGTCGCAATGGACTGTCATAGCCATTTGCTTGCCTCGACCTGATTAGCGCCCCTTTCGGGGCGCCGGGATTACAGTTTCTTGGCTTTCTCGATCGCTTCGTCGATGCTGCCGACCATGTAGAACGCTTGTTCTGGCAGGTGGTCGTAGTCACCTTTGAGGATGCCGCTGAAGCCAGCGATGGTGTCTTTCAGGGAAACGTATTTGCCTGGAGAACCGGTGAAGACTTCTGCCACGAAGAACGGCTGGGACAGGAAGCGCTGGATCTTACGAGCACGAGCAACGAGTTGCTTGTCGGTCTCGGACAGCTCGTCCATACCCAGGATCGCGATGATGTCCTTCAGCTCTTTGTAGCGCTGCAGAACATACTGAACGCCGCGAGCGGTCTCGTAGTGCTCGTTGCCGATCACCAGCGGGTCCAGCTGACGGGAAGTCGAGTCCAGTGGGTCTACCGCTGGGTAGATACCCAGGGAAGCGATGTCACGGGACAGAACGACGGTGGCGTCCAAGTGGGCGAAGGTGGTCGCTGGCGACGGGTCGGTCAGGTCGTCCGCAGGTACGTATACGGCCTGGATCGAGGTGATCGAACCTTCCTTGGTCGAAGTGATGCGCTCTTGCAGCACGCCCATCTCTTCAGCCAGGGTCGGCTGGTAACCTACTGCCGAAGGCATACGGCCCAGCAGTGCGGATACTTCGGTACCGGCCAGGGTGTAACGATAGATGTTGTCGACGAACAGCAGAACGTCGTTACCTTCGTCACGGAACTTCTCGGCCATGGTCAGGCCGGTCAGCGCTACGCGCAGACGGTTTCCTGGTGGCTCGTTCATCTGACCGTAGACCAGCGCTACCTTGTCGAGAACGTTGGAGTCCTTCATCTCGTGGTAGAAGTCGTTACCCTCACGGGTACGCTCGCCCACACCAGCGAACACGGAGTAACCGCTGTGTTCCATGGCGATGTTACGGATCAGTTCCATCATGTTTACGGTTTTGCCTACACCGGCACCACCGAACAGACCGACTTTACCACCCTTGGCGAACGGGCAAACCAGGTCGATAACCTTGATGCCGGTTTCCAGCAGGTCGTTGCCGCCTGCCTGGTCAGCGAACGAAGGCGCTGGCTGGTGGATACCGCGACGCTCTTCTTCGCCGATCGGGCCGGCTTCGTCGATCGGGTTGCCGAGGACGTCCATGATACGGCCCAGGGTCGCTTTACCGACCGGTACCGAGATGGCTGCGCCGCTGTCGACAACGTCCAGGCCGCGTTTCAGGCCTTCGGTCGAGCCCATCGCAATGGTACGAACCACGCCGTCGCCCAGCTGCTGCTGAACTTCGAGGGTGGTTGCCGCGCCTTGTACCTGCAGCGCGTTGTAAACGCTCGGAACCGCATCACGTGGGAATTCCACGTCAATTACGGCGCCGATGATTTGAACGATACGTCCGCTACTCATAGCAGTATCCTCTGAATATTTGAACCGTTAAACCGCGGCAGCGCCGCCGACGATTTCCGAGATCTCTTGGGTGATCGCAGCCTGACGCGCCTTGTTGTAGATCAATTGCAGCTCTTTGATCAGGTCGCCGGCGTTGTCGGTGGCGTTCTTCATGGCGATCATCCGGGCAGCTTGTTCAGCCGCGTTGTTCTCGACCACCGCCTGGTAGACCTGCGACTCCACGTAACGCACCATCAAGCCGTCCAGCAGCTCTTTGGCGTCAGGTTCGTAGAGGTAGTCCCAGTGGTGCTTGAGCTCTTGATCCGGGGTTGCAACCAACGGAACCAACTGCTCGACCGTTGGCGTTTGCGTCATGGTGTTGACGAACTTGTTCGATACCACGGACAGGCGGTCGATACGACCGTCCAGGTACGCGTCCAGCATGACCTTGACGGAACCGATCAGATCATTGATCGATGGTTCTTCGCCCAGGTGGCTGATCGCTGCAACGACGTTGCCGCCGAAGCTGCGGAAGAACGCCGCGCCCTTGCTGCCGATCACGCACAGGTCGATCTCGACGCCTTGCTCGCGGTTTGCCGCCATGTCCTTGACCAGGGCCTTGAACAGGTTGGTGTTCAAGCCACCGCACAGACCACGGTCACTGCTCACCACGACATAACCAGCGCGCTTCACAGGGCGCTCGATCATGAATGGGTGGCGGTATTCCGGGTTGGCGTTGGCCAGATGACCGATCACCTGGCGGATGCGCTCCGCGTAAGGACGGCTAGCAGCCATGCGCGTTTGAGCCTTGCGCATCTTGCTGACCGCCACTTTTTCCATGGCGCTGGTAATTTTTTGCGTGCTTTTGATGCTCGCAATCTTACTGCGAATCTCTTTTGCGCCTGCCATGTAACACCTATCAGGTTAGCAAGCGGGGGCTGCAAAGCCCCCGCTGCGGCTTACCAGGTTTGGGTGGCCTTGAACTTCTCGATACCGGCCTTGATGCCAGCGTCGATTTCGTCGTTGAAGTCACCCTTCACGTTGATCTTCGCCATCAGGTCGGCGTGATCACGGTTGAAGTAAGCGATCAGGGCTTGTTCGAAGCTGCCGATCTTGGCGATTTCAACGTCGGTCAGGAACCCACGCTCAGCGGCATACAGCGACAGCGCCATGTCAGCGATCGACATAGGAGCGTATTGCTTCTGCTTCATCAGCTCGGTAACACGTTGACCGTGCTCGAGTTGCTTGCGGGTAGCTTCGTCCAGGTCAGAAGCGAACTGGGCGAATGCCGCCAGTTCACGGTACTGAGCCAGAGCGGTACGGATGCCACCGGACAGCTTCTTGATGATCTTGGTCTGAGCGGCACCACCCACACGGGATACCGAAACACCGGCGTTCACTGCAGGGCGGATGCCCGAGTTGAACATGGCCGATTCCAGGAAGATCTGACCGTCGGTGATCGAGATCACGTTGGTCGGAACGAACGCGGAAACGTCGCCAGCCTGGGTTTCGATGATCGGCAGTGCGGTCAGGGAACCGGTCTTGCCAGTTACAGCGCCGTTGGTGAACTTCTCGACGTACTCTTCGGAAACGCGCGATGCACGCTCCAGCAGACGGGAGTGGAGATAGAACACGTCACCTGGGTACGCTTCGCGTCCTGGTGGACGGCGCAGCAGCAGGGAGATCTGACGGTAGGCAACGGCCTGCTTGGACAGGTCATCGTAAACGATCAGTGCGTCTTCACCGCGGTCACGGAAGAACTCGCCCATGGTGCAACCGGCGTATGGCGCCAGGAATTGCAGTGCGGCGGATTCCGAAGCACTGGCAACCACCACGATGGTGTTGGCCAGGGCGCCGTTTTCTTCCAGCTTGCGAACGATGTTGGCAACGGTGGAACGCTTTTGGCCGACAGCGACATAAACGCAGAAAATACCGGAGTCTTTCTGGTTGATGATGGCGTCGATGGCCATGGCGGTCTTGCCGATCTGACGGTCACCGATGATCAGCTCGCGCTGGCCACGGCCGACAGGGATCATGGCGTCAACGGACTTGTAGCCAGTCTGTACAGGCTGGTCTACCGACTTACGCCAGATCACGCCTGGAGCAACTTTCTCGACCGCGTCGGTCTCGGTGTTGCCCAGTGGGCCTTTGCCGTCGATCGGGTTGCCCAGTGCGTCGACAACGCGACCCAGCAGTTCCTTACCAACCGGAACTTCCAGGATGCGGCCAGTGCACTTGGCGCTCATGCCTTCGGCGAGGGTGTCGTAGGCGCCCAGTACTACCGCACCAACGGAGTCTTGCTCCAGGTTGAGGGCCATACCGTAGACGCCGCCTGGAAACTCGATCATTTCGCCGTACATAGCGTCGGCCAGACCGTGAATCCGCACGATGCCGTCAGAAACGCTGACGACAGTACCTTCGTTGCGGGCTTGGGAGGCTACATCGAGATTCTCGATGCGGCCCTTGATGATTTCACTAATTTCGGAAGGATTGAGTTGCTGCATTGCTCTGCTGCCCCTTCAAACTCAAGATTTCAATGCTTCGGCCAGTTTCGCGAGCTTGCCGCGAACCGAGCCATCGATAACCAGGTCGCCTGCGCGGATCACGACGCCACCGATGAGGGCGGAGTCTTCCGTCGCATGCAGGCGCACTTCCCGGTTGAGTCGTGCACTGAGAACCTTGGCGAGTTTGTCTTGCTGTTCTTGGTTCAACGCAAAAGCACTGGTGACTTCCACGTCTACGGATTTTTCCAGTTCGGCCTTGTACAGCTCGAACTGCGCCGAGATCTCCGGCAGAAGCAGGAGACGGTCGTTTTCCGCAGCAATGTGGATGAAATTACGTGCTTGCGCATCGAACTTGTCACCGCACACGTCGATAAACGTGGCGGCCTTTTGTGCGCTCGTCAGTCGCGGGGCCTTGAGCAGGCGCTGCATGGTGTCGTCTTGCGACACCGCAGCAGCCAGGCCGAGCATGGCTGACCAATTGGCCAGTTGCTGCTGGGCCTGGGCATGCTCAAAGGCAGCCTTAGCGTAAGGTCGGGCCAACGTGGTCAGTTCTGCCATGATCGCCCTCGCTTAAATTTCAGCGGCCAGTTTGTTAACCAGCTCCGCATGCGCGTTTTGATCGATTGTGGCGCCAAGGATCTTTTCAGCACCGCCAACGGCCAGGCTACCCACTTGGGCGCGCAGCGCGTCTTTGACGCTGTTAATTTCCTGTTCGATCTCGGCCTGAGCCTGAGCCTTCACACGGTCAGCTTCGACGCGGGCCTGATCACGGGCCTCTTCGACGATCTGCGCACCGCGCTTCTTGGCTTGCTCGATGATTTCAGCTGCCTGAGCCTTAGCTTCGCGCAGTTGCTGACCCACTTTATCTTGGGCCAGCTCCAGGTCGCGAGCTGCTCGGTTGGCAGCGTCCAGTCCGTCCGCGATCTTCTTCTGGCGCTCTTGCAAAGCCGCGATGACCGGAGGCCACACGAACTTCATGCAGAACAGCACAAAGATGAAGAAGGCAACGGACTGGCCAATCAGGGTTGCATTAATGTTCACGCCAACACCTCGCTCGGTCTTTGTCCATCACATCCAATCACTCGAGAAACCGAGTGATTAGCCAGCGATTTGACCAACGAAGGGGTTCGCGAAGGTGAAGAACAGAGCGATACCAACACCGATCATGGTTACGGCGTCGAGCAGACCGGCAACGATGAACATTTTAACTTGCAGCATTGGAACCATCTCTGGCTGGCGAGCAGCGCCTTCCAGGAACTTGCCGCCCAGCAGGCCGAAACCAATGGCGGTACCCAGAGCACCCAGGCCGATCAGCAGAGCAACAGCGATAGCGGTAAGACCAACTACAGTTTCCATCTTTCCTCCCGACTTTTACGTCGTATTGGTTAGGTTTTTTAGTTTGAAGCGGTAAAACAAAATCGTTTTGTACAACGATGCCCTTGCGGACGTTTTCGACCCTCTCTCACACCGACAAGAGGGTCATCAGACACGCCAGGCGGTCTTAATGGTTATCTTCGTGAGCCATCGACAGGTAGACGATGGTAAGCATCATGAAGATGAAAGCTTGCAGCGTGATGATCAGGATGTGGAACACAGCCCACGCCCACTGCAGGACGACACCCAGGCCGCTCAGCCACAGCAGGCCGGCGCCGAACATCACCGCGATCAGGATGAACACCAGCTCGCCGGCATACATGTTGCCGAACAGACGCAGTGCCAGCGAGATCGGCTTGGCGATCAGGGTGACGAACTCGAGCAGGAAGTTGACCGGGATCAGCAGGGCCTGAACGAAGATGTTCTTGCTGCCGAACGGATGCAGGGTCAGCTCGCCGATGAAACCGCCCAGACCCTTGACCTTGATGCTGTAGAAGATGATCAGGGCGAACACGCAGAAGGCCATGGCCAGGGTGGCGTTCGGGTCGGTGGTGGAAACGGCGCGGAACGGAATGTGCGGATCACCCGAGATCGCCATGGCCAGCTGAGGAATCCAGTCGACCGGTACCAGGTCGATGGCGTTCATCAGGAACACCCAGACGAAAATGGTCAGGGCCAGCGGGGCGATGACCGCGCTACGGCCGTGGAAGGAGTCCTTCACGCTGCCGTGGACGAACTCGACCAGCACTTCGACGAAGTTCTGCAGGCCGCCAGGCTGGCCGGCAGTTGCTTTCTTCGCCGCGGCGCGGAAGAGAAGGATGAAGATCAGGCCCAGCCCGAACGACCAACCCAGGGTGTCCACGTGGAACGCCCAGAAGCCCATTGCCTTGGCTTCTGCTGCGGTGTGGGCAAAGCCCCAGCCGCCGTCTGGAAGTTGACCGAAGGTCAGGTTCTGCAAGTGGTGCTGGATATAGCCCGAAGCCGTTGTTTCTGCCATGTTTGCCTCAAACGCCCTAAGGTCTCGAAAGTCTTGTTTTCATCAGCAGGGGCGCGAACCAGCTGACCAGTTGGGTCAGCAAGAAGACGCCGAATACTGCTAATGGCGCCAATGGCTTCACTCCTGCGAACGTCAGTGCGAACAGCACCGCCGTCAAAATCAATTTGCCCGCCTCGCCTGCGTAGAACGACTTGACGATGGCTTGCGCTGCCCTGGCCCCGGTGAACCTGAAGGCCTTCCAGGCGAAATACACGTTCGGTAGCCAGGCGATCAGCCCTCCGCAGAGGCCTGAATATCCGCTGACTGTCCCGCGCCACTGCCACAAAGCCAAAGCTGCCAACAGAAACACGACACATTGGGCCAGCAGTACCGGGAAAACCGCCCAGCGATGGAAAGGCAGGCGGTTTGGCGTGCGGGTTTCCATCAAAACTGCTCCCCCGAAGTCGGCCAACCAGTCAACTATGACTTGGCATAATTTGTGCCGACAAAATGCGCGCAGAGTATAGGGGCGGATTAACCCCTATTCAACTGCCGGGTAGTGATTTCCGACTGCGCGCTACAAAGGGAATTGTTTCAGCGGATGTGAGCAAGAACGCCCTGCAACTCATCTAGCGAGTTGTAGCGGATAACCAATTGGCCCTTGCCCTTATTACCGTGGCGGATCTGTACAGACGAGCCCAAACGCTCGGCCAGACGCTGTTCCAGGCGGGTGATATCCGGATCAGGTTTGGCCGTTTCGACCGGTTCAGGCTTGCCACTCAACCACTGGCGAACCAGGGCTTCGGTCTGACGAACGGTCAAACCGCGTGCGACAACGTGTCGCGCACCTTCGACCTGCTGTTCTTCAGGCAATCCGAGCAGAGCACGGGCATGGCCCATCTCCAGATCGCCATGGGACAGCATGGTCTTGATCACTTCCGGCAGGGAGATCAGGCGCAGCAGGTTGGCCACGGTCACCCGCGACTTGCCGACCGCATCGGCGACCTGTTGCTGGGTCAGGTGGAATTCGGTCTGCAGGCGCTGCAGGGCAATGGCTTCCTCGACCGGGTTGAGGTCCTCGCGCTGGATGTTCTCGATCAGCGCCATGGCGATCGCCGCTTCGTCCGGCACATCGCGGACCATGGCCGGGATGGTGTCCAGGCCGGCCAGCTGGGTGGCGCGCCAGCGGCGTTCACCGGCGATGATCTCGTAGCGGTCACCCGGGATCGGGCGCACCACGATCGGCTGCATGACGCCCTGGCCCTTGATCGACTGGGCCAGTTCTTCCAGTGCCTGCTGGTCCATGTCCCGACGCGGCTGGTATTTGCCGCGCTGGATCAGCTCCACGGGCAGGTGTTGCAGTTCTTTCTTGTCGACCTTTACAGCCTGCTCTTCGAGCGCGCTGACGGTCGGACCACTCAACAGTGCATCCAACCCACGTCCGAGACCCCGTTTCTTGACGGCCATGCGGATTCCTTAAGTTGTTTGTGCAGTGCGAGATTGACGGCGCTGGCGGCGATGAAGTTCGCCGGCCAGGGCCAGGTAAGCCAGGGCGCCACGGGATTGCTTGTCGTAGGCCAGTGCCGGCATGCCGAAGCTCGGCGCCTCGGCCAGGCGGATGTTGCGCGGGATCACGGTGTCGTAGAGCTGCTCGCCGAAGTGCTCCTTGAGCTGCACCGAGACATCGTTGTTCAGGCTCAGGCGCGGGTCGTACATGGTCCGCAGCAGGCCTTCGATCTTCAGCTCCGGGTTCAGCCGGGCGGCGATGCGCTTGATGTTATCCACAAGGTCGCTGAGACCTTCCAGTGCGTAGTACTCGCACTGCATGGGGATAATCACGCCATCGGAGGCGACCAGCGCGTTGAGCGTCAGCATCGACAGCGACGGCGGGCAGTCGATGAGGATGTAGTCGTAACTCTCGCGGATCGGCGCCAGCGCGTTGCGCAGACGGCTTTCCTTCATCTGCATTTCCAGCAGGACCACTTCGGCGGCGGTCAGGTCACGGTTGGCCGGCAGCAGTTGATAACCGCCGTGCTCGGAGATGTGCATGGCCTGGGCCAGGTCGCACTCGCCGATCAGCAGATCGTAGACCGAATGTTCCAGGACGTGTTTATCCACACCACTGCCCATGGTGGCGTTGCCCTGTGGATCGAGGTCGATCAACAGCACGCGGCGCTTGGTCGCTACCAGCGACGCCGCGAGATTGATACAGGTCGTGGTTTTACCCACACCCCCCTTCTGGTTCGCGATCGCGAATACCTTAGCCATTCTTGCTTGTGTTCCCAGTCATGCCGTGCGGCGCAGTATCAGCAGATGGCGCTGGCCTTGGCAACCGGGTACGGTCAAGGCCTGCTCGCTATCCACTTTGAAGTCTGCCGGCAATGCTACCAGCTCATCGGCCGGATGCAGTCCTTTCATTGCCAGCCACTGTGTCTGGGAATCCCCCAGGTGCCGCGTCCAGCTAGTGAAGTTTTCCATGCTGCTGAAAGCACGGGAAATGATCCCGGTGAAGGGCTGCGCGGGCTGGAACTCTTCGACCCGCTTGTGGATAACCGTCAGGTTGTCCAGTTTCAGCTCCAGTTTCACCTGGGTCAGGAAACGGGTCTTCTTGCCGTTGCTGTCGAGCACCGTGACCTGCTTGTCCGGATGCAGGATAGACAATGGAATGCCGGGCATGCCACCGCCGCTGCCGACGTCCAGCCAGTTCGCGCTGTGGATAAAACCCATCACGCTGAGGCTGTCCAGCAGATGGCGCGAGACCATCTCGTCCGGATCACGCACGGCGGTGAGGTTGTAGGCCTTGTTCCATTTGATCAACAGGGCCAGGTAGGCCAGCAGTTGCTGCTGCTGGAACTCGCTCAGTTCGAGACCGAGCTGGCGCGCGCCTGTGGACAACTCTTCGGCATGTTTTGCGGTGACCATAGAACTCAAGCGCTTTGCTCCAGACCGCGGCCAGCGCCGCGTTTCTTCAGGTGAATCAACAACAGGGAAATCGCCGCCGGGGTCACACCGGGAATACGCGACGCCTGGCCCAGGGTCTCGGGCCGGGTCTGGCCGAGCTTGCCCTGGATCTCCTTGGACAGACCGGAAATCGAGCTGTACTCGATGTCGTCTGGCAGGCGGGTATCTTCGCTGGCGCGCAGGCGAGCGATTTCTTCCTGTTGCCGGTCGATGTAACCGGCGTATTTGGTCTTGATCTCGACCTGCTCGGCGACCTGCTCGCTCGCGTCACTGCCGCCGGTCGCTGCCACCAGGCCGGCATAGTCGATTTCCGGCCTGCTCAGCAGGTTGAGCAGGTTGTATTCGTGGCTCAACGGCGTACCGAAACGCTCGACGATGGCCTGGCCCTGTTCGGTGTCCGGGCGTACCCAGGTGGATTTGAGCCGTTGCTCTTCACGCTCGATGCCTTCGCGCTTGGCGCAGAAGGCGGCCCAGCGGTCGTCATCCACCAGGCCCAGTTCGCGGCCCTTTTCGGTCAGGCGCAGGTCGGCGTTGTCTTCGCGCAGGATCAGCCGGTATTCGGCGCGCGAGGTGAACATGCGGTACGGCTCCTGGGTACCGAGGGTGATCAGGTCGTCGACCAGCACCCCGATGTACGCCTCGTCGCGACGCGGGCACCAGCTTTCGCGGCCCTGCGCGCGCAGCGCGGCGTTGGTCCCGGCCAGCAGGCCTTGCGCACCGGCTTCTTCGTAACCGGTGGTGCCGTTGATCTGGCCCGCGAAGAACAGACCGCCGATCACCTTGGTTTCCAGGCTGTACTTCAGGTCACGCGGATCGAAGTAGTCGTACTCGATGGCGTAGCCCGGGCGAACGATGTGGGCGTTCTCCATGCCGCGGATCGAACGTACGATTTGCAACTGCACATCGAACGGCAGGGAAGTCGAGATCCCGTTCGGGTACAGCTCGTGGGTGTTCAGGCCTTCCGGCTCGATGAAGACCTGGTGGCTTTCCTTGTCGGCAAAGCGATGGATCTTGTCTTCGATCGACGGGCAATAACGCGGGCCGATGCCCTCGATCACCCCGGAGTACATCGGCGAGCGGTCCAGGTTGGAGGCGATGATCTCGTGGGTCCGCGCGTTGGTGTGGGTAATCCAGCAGCTGACCTGACGCGGGTGCATCTCTTTCGAGCCCATGAACGACATCACCGGAATCGGCGTATCGCCCGGCTGTTCGGACATCACCGAGAAATCCACGGAACGGCCGTCGATACGCGGCGGGGTCCCGGTTTTCAGACGGCCGACGCGTAAAGGCAGCTCACGCAGACGATGGGCCAGGGCAATCGCGGGCGGATCGCCGGCACGGCCACCGGAATAGTTCTGCAGACCGATGTGGATAAGTCCGGCGAGGAAGGTGCCGGTGGTCAGCACCACGGAATCAGCAAAGAAACGCAGACCCATCTGGGTGACCACACCGCGCACCTGGTCCTGCTCGACGATCAGGTCATCGCAGGACTGCTGGAATATCCACAGGTTCGGCTGGTTTTCCAGGATCTCGCGCACCACCGCCTTGTAGATAGCGCGGTCGGCCTGGGCACGGGTTGCCCGTACGGCCGGGCCCTTGCGGTTGTTCAGCACGCGGAACTGGATGCCGCTCTTGTCGGTGGCCAGCGCCATCGCGCCGCCGAGAGCATCGATTTCCTTGACCAGGTGGCTCTTGCCGATGCCACCGATGGCCGGGTTGCAGCTCATGTGCCCGAGGGTTTCCACGTTATGGGTCAACAGCAGGGTTTTCACGCCCATGCGTGCTGATGCAAGCGCAGCCTCGGTACCGGCATGGCCGCCGCCGATGACGATCACTTCAAAACGGGAAGGGAAATCCACCACGCACCTCGTGCCTGTTTCGGGAATGTAAAAGGGATAGCTGCCAAGTATAGGGACTTACCCCCTCCTAAAGGAACCTTTTGCACAAAATTTAACCAGCCTGTGGATGAATGGCCGGCAATAGAAATAACGAAAGGAAGATTTATAAAAGCTTTGTTTTTATGTTTATTCTTAGGGGCGTACCTATCTGTGGATAAGGTTATACAGGCCTTTATTTACGTGCTGTACAGAGATTCATAACCCTGTGCTTCAGTGGTCATGAGGGGTATGGATAAGCGCCTTGAACCTGTGGATGAAATGGGTGTTTACCCACAGGTGGATTTATCTTCAGGCTAGAGGGGTAGTTATCAACGGAGCTGAAGGGGAGTTTTCCACAGGGCTTATTTGGGCATTGTGGATGAGCGGGCAGGCGAAAGCGCCGGAAGCGCGCCGGGGTTTTCGACTGTGGAAAAGGGGAGTTAGTACTGAAGGAGATTGACGGCCCATGCAGGTCGCGTCAGGACTGTGGATAAGAGCATCTGATTGAGGTCGCTACAGAAGGTCGTTCTGCTTGAGCGTGACCGGCCTCAATTTGCCTCGCCAGTGTTCCGCTTACCGGTCACCAGCTTCTTCAACGTTCTGTCGAAATCGCTCTCGAACAGACGGTCCTGAACGATTCTGTACTTCTCAAATTCACTCTCTGCATGCATCTGGGCAAGCTTCGCGGCGACCTTGCCACTGTCTTGAAGCACTTCGCGGTCATCAAACTCCAGGAATGCGTCCAATCGCTTGGACCAATCCTCCATGCTCATGGGTATTTGACGGCGAGCACGGTCTTCAGCCAGTTCCAGGTAGGCATTGACCACACGCCCCAACGATGCGAGCTCTTCCTGACTTAGGTAGTTCTTGGCCACAGCAACGTCGGTTTTAAGGACCTTTCCGTCAGGGGCACTCGCCCAAGACGTCAGACCCATTTGCGGCTTGCTGCTATCGGCCCGCTTGCAGATCAGTTCTGCTGCCGTGTGCCCATGGATCGCATAGTGGAGTTTGTTCTGTACCTTGGCGAAAAAGGTCTTGGTAGTCGGTGCGTCCTTGTTGTAGTCCACGCTGGTGGAGTAGATATCGGTGATTTTCTGGTAGAACCGTCTCTCGCTGAGGCGGATCTCACGGATCTCCGCCAACAGTCGCTCAAAGTAGTCCTCGCCCAGGAAACCACCGTTTTCCATGCGCTTACGATCGAGCACATAACCCGTCATCGCGAACTCGCGCAGTACACCCGTTGCCCACTGGCGGAACTGCGTGGCACGTATGGAGTTGACTCGGTAGCCAACGGAAATAATGGCGTCCAGGTTGTAGAACTCCACCATGCGGGACACGTCTCTCTGACCTTCTTGCTGAACTATCCGGAATTTCCGGATGGTTGCTTCCGGGGCAAGCTCATCACTGCCAAAGATATTCTTCAGGTGTTCACTGATGGTACGCACATCCACCCCGAACAATTCCGCCATGAGCTTTTGTGACAACCAGAGGGTTTCGTCCTCATAGCGAGCCTCAATGCTCTGTTCTGCCGTTTGACCGGTAAAGATCAGAAACTCGACGGTGCTGTTGCGAATGAAGGTGGGTTTACTACTCACAAGGCATTTCCTCTCGTGCTCATCATCCCCTGCTGGATGACAACGAACCCTATCTCACTTCCCAATGCAGAAGCTGGAGAAAATCCGCCCCAGCAGATCATCGGAGCTGAACGCCCCAGTGATCTCACCCAGCGCCTGCTGCGCCTGACGCAGATCCTCAGCCAACAATTCACCAGCGCCCGCAAACGTCAGCTGCTCACGCCCGTGTTCGAGGCTGGCGCTGGCCTGGCGCAAGGCATCCAGATGCCGCCGGCGAGCGCTAAAGCCACTTTCCGCCGTCTGTTCATAACCCATGCAGGCCTTCAGGTGATCGCGCAGCAGATCCAGCCCCATGTCCGGCGCCTTTGCGCTCAGGGTGATGGTGACGTGGCCATCCTCGCTTTCTTCCAGACCAATGGCCTCGCCACTCAGGTCGGCCTTGTTGCGGATCAGGGTGACCTTGTCCGGCCGCGGGCGCTGATCGAGGAACTCAGGCCACAGGGCGAATGGATCGCTGGCCTCAGGCGCACTGGCATCCACCACCAGAAGCACCCGGTCCGCCTCGCCAATCGCCTTCAGGGCGCGTTCCACGCCGATCTTTTCCACATGGTCCTCGGTATCGCGCAGACCAGCAGTATCCACAACGTGCAGCGGCATGCCGTCGATGTGGATATGTTCGCGAAGGATGTCCCGGGTGGTGCCGGCGATATCGGTGACGATGGCCGCCTCGCGACCCGCCAGCATATTCAGCAGGCTGGATTTGCCAGCGTTCGGACGACCGGCGATCACCACCGTCATACCGTCACGCAGCAAGGCGCCCTGCCCGGCTTCGCGCATGACCGAGGCAAGATCGCCACGCACCTGGTCAAGCATGCCCAGCACATGGCCATCGGCGAGGAAGTCGATTTCCTCTTCCGGGAAGTCGATCGCCGCTTCCACATAGATCCGCAGGCTGATCAAACGCTCGGTCAAGTTATCCACACGGCGGGAGAACTCGCCCTGCAGCGAGCGCAAGGCATTGCGCGCAGCCTGTGCAGAACTCGCCTCGATCAGGTCGGCGATGGCCTCAGCCTGGGCCAGGTCGAGTTTATCGTTGAGGAACGCGCGCTCGCTGAATTCCCCCGGCCGCGCCAGGCGGCAGCCAAGTTGTACACAGCGCTGCAGCAGCATATCCAGCACCACCGGGCCGCCATGGCCCTGCAGTTCCAGGACATCTTCGCCTGTGAATGAATTTGGCCCCGGGAAGAACAGCGCAATGCCCTCGTCGAGGACCAGGCCGTCGTCACTGCGGAACGGACCGTAGTGAGCGTGCCGCGGCGTCAGCTCGCGACCGGTGATCGCCTGCCCGGCCTGGCGCGCCAGCGGTCCGGAAATACGCACAATACCCACCCCGCCGCGGCCCTGGGCGGTAGCGATGGCGGTGATGGTTTCGCGACGGGAAGTCATGTCATGGCCTCGGAACAAAAACGTCAGATAGCAAAACGCCCCACGAGTGGGGCGTTTATCCACAGATTAGCTGGCTAATCCGTCAGGCTGCGGCCTTCTTGGTCGCTTTCTCGATGCTGTTGGTGATGTACCACTGCTGTGCGATGGACAGGCAGTTGTTCACAACCCAGTACAGAACCAGACCAGCAGGGAACCACAGGAAGAAGAAGGTGAAGATGATCGGCATCATTTTCATCACCTTGGCCTGCATCGGATCCGGTGGAGTCGGGTTCAGCTGCTGCTGGATGAACATGGTCGCGCCCATGATGATCGGCAGGATGAAGAACGGATCCTTGATCGACAGGTCGGTGATCCAGAACATCCATGGGGCCTGACGCATCTCGACGCTTTCCAGGAGTACCCAGTACAGCGACAGGAAGACCGGCATCTGCACCAGGATCGGCAAGCAGCCACCCAGCGGATTGATCTTCTCTTTCTTGTACAGCTCCATCATCGCCTGGGACATCTTCTGGCGATCGTCACCGAACTGCTCTTTCAGCTGGGCCAGGCGCGGCGCAACGGCACGCATGCGCGCCATCGAACGGTAGCTGGCGGCGGACAGCGGGAAGAACAGGCCCTTGATCAGCATGGTCAGGACGATGATCGACCAGCCCCAGTTGCCGAGCAGGCTGTGGATATGTTGCAGCAGCCAGAAGATCGGCTGGGCAATGAACCACAGGATGCCGTAGTCGACGGTCAGTTCCAGGCCTGGGGACAACTCTTTCAGCTTGCTCTGGATCTTCGGACCGGCATACAGGGTGCTGCTGGTTTCGGCCTTGGCACCCGCGGCGACGTTCAGCGCAGGGCCGTTGTAACCGATGATGTAGTTGCCTTGGCTGTCCTTGCGGGTCTGAACGAAGTTGTTATCCGAGCTTTCCGGGATCCAGGCCGTCACGAAGTAGTGCTGCAGCCAGGCGACCCAGCCGCCGTTCACATTTTCTTTCAAATTGCCCTTGTCCATGTCCTTCATGGACACTTTCTTGTAGGGCTCGGAACTTGTCCACAGGGCAGCACCCAGGTAGGTGGCGGTACCAGTGGCGGTCGACGACGAAGGATCGGAGCTGGCGTCACGCTTCAGCTGGCCGAACATGTTGCCGGTCCAGGCCTGGCCGCTCTGGTTGTCGATCAGGTAGCTGACCTTCAGGTCGTACTCGCCGCGGTTCAGGGTGAAGCGCTTGATGTAGTTGACACCGCCTTCGCTGAACTTCAGGTCGACGACCAGTTGGTCCTGGCCGTCAGCCAGTTGATAACTTTTCTGCTCGGCGGCGTACAGCGGGCGACCAGCGGCACGTGCGTCCGGGCCGTTGGCGCCGATCAGGCCGCTCTGGGCCAGATAAACGCGCTCACTACCGTTGTCGAACAGCTGGAATGGAATTTCCGGGTGATCCTGGCGACGCGGGTACTTCGGCAGGGTCAGCTGGACGATGTCACCACCGGTTGGGTCGATAGCCAGATCGAGGACATCGGTCTTGACCCGGATCAGGTCCTTGCTGACAGCGACCGGCGCCAGTTCGGCCGGGGTTTCGGCGTTGACGCTCGGAATATCGGCGTTGGAAGTGCCGGCATTCGGGCTGTCCGGCAGGGACGGCGCGATGGTGCTGGAGGCAGCAGTCTGATTCGGCAAGGCAGCCTGGCCGTAGTCCTGGTTCCACTTGAGGACCATGACATAGGACACGATTGCCAGGGCGGCGATCAGGATCGTGCGTTTAATATCCATGATTACTCGGCTATCGAAGAAGTACGGGAAGGAGGAATGGGCGGAACCGGATCAAAACCGCCTGCATTCCAGGGATGACAACGACCCAGCCGACGAACGGTCAGCCACCCGCCACGCAAGAGACCATGAGTTTCAATGGCTTCGTACGCATAGCAGGAGCAACTTGGGTAGAAACGGCAATGACTGGCCATCAACGGGCTGATGGCGTAACGGTAAAACTGGATCGGAACGAGGGCCAGTTTACGCATCTGGACGGTCCACCCCTACGGATTCGGTCTTGACCTCTGGAGAGGGCCGAGTACGAGCGAGGCGCTTCCAGATCTTGCCAAAATGCTGGTGCAATTCCGGGTTTTCTACGTCGCCAAGGCCTTTGCGCGCGACGATGACTATGTCCCAGCCGACCAGGATGTCCTGGTGCAGACGGAACGAATCGCGCATCAAACGCTTCAGGCGATTGCGCTGAACGGAAAGCTTCACGGCTTTTTTGCCGATCACCAGGCCCAGGCGGGGGTGATCCAGTCCGTTCTCGCGGGCAAGGAGCAAGAGACTCTTGCCGGGCACCTTGCCTGATGGAGAGTCAAAGACCGCTTTGAAGTGTCGGGGTGTCAGTAGACGTTTATCCCGACTGAAGTCCTGACTCACCACCTATGCCGAAAAATCAAACTGCCAGGCGCTTACGGCCTTTGGCACGACGGCGGGACAGAACAGCACGGCCGTTCTTGGTGGCCATACGTGCACGGAAACCGTGAGTGCGAGCGCGCTTGATGGTGCTTGGTTGGAAAGTACGTTTCATGGCGTGTTACCTGGTTCGTGACTACGGGCCGGAATGGCCCCCGTTTTAAGAGACCGGCGATTCTAGAGAAAGCAAGCCCGTAGGTCAATTTCCAACCAGCTTTTCCTTATAGGGAGATGAACCGGCCACGGATTCGATCCGGGCAGGTTCGTCAGGGTCATCGCGGTTAAACATAGAAAAAAAGAGGAGAGGTATTTAAAGCTTTTCTGAAGAACTTATGAATCTTAGCTCGAGAATTTCTGTGGATAGATCGCTACAGGCCACATTTTACGTACTGTACAGAGATTCATAACCCTGTCGGGAAACGGTGCTTTGCCTGTGCCGCACAGGCGCAAAAGCAGTGGATAAAAAAGGTAGTTATCAACAGGCGAGTTTTCCACAGGGTTGGACCCCGACTTGTGCATAGCCCTCGTGGACGGTTATCCACAGAGCTTATTCACACCACCTGGAGTGCATTTTGGTCGGCAAATGACTGATTTAGCATGGCTCTTGAGTCGCCTGCGTGTGGATAAGTACGCGGGTGCCCGGTACAATGGCGGCTTGTTTTTGCCTCACCGGCCTTTGCAGGCTTTCAAATTCAGGGGATATCCGTGTCAGTGGAACTTTGGCAGCAGTGCGTGGAGCTTCTGCGCGATGAGCTGCCTACCCAGCAATTCAATACCTGGATCCGTCCACTACAAGTCGAAGCCGAAGGCGACGAGTTGCGCGTCTACGCGCCTAACCGCTTTGTGCTCGACTGGGTGAATGAAAAGTATCTGGGTCGTTTGCTCGAACTGCTCGGCGAACACGGCAACGGTTCGGTGCCTGCGCTCTCCTTATTAATAGGCAGCCGTCGCAGCTCGGCACCGCGTGCCGCGCCGAATGCACCGCTGGCAGCTGCCGTGGCCGCTTCCCAGGCGCAAGCCGCTGCAGCCCAGGCCGCTCAGGTCCCGGCGCCAGCAGTCAGCGAGCCGGTCAACCACAAACCGGCGGCACCTGTTGCCGAGCCGGTGGTGGAAGACGCACCGTCCCGGGACAGCTTCGACGCCATGGGCGGCGATGCTCCGGCCGCAGCACCTGTCGCCGCCAACGGCCGTTCGGAACAACGCACCGTCCAGGTCGAAGGTGCGCTCAAGCACACCAGCTACCTGAACCGGACCTTCACCTTCGAGAACTTCGTCGAAGGTAAATCCAACCAGCTGGCCCGCGCTGCGGCCTGGCAGGTGGCAGACAACCCCAAGCACGGCTACAACCCGCTCTTCCTTTATGGGGGCGTGGGTCTGGGTAAGACCCACTTGATGCACGCTGTGGGTAACCACCTGCTCAAGAAGAATCCCAACGCCAAGGTTGTCTACCTGCACTCCGAACGCTTTGTCGCTGACATGGTCAAGGCACTGCAGCTGAATGCGATCAACGAGTTCAAGCGTTTCTACCGTTCGGTGGACGCCCTGCTCATCGACGACATCCAGTTCTTCGCCCGCAAGGAGCGTTCCCAGGAAGAGTTTTTCCACACCTTCAACGCCCTTCTTGAAGGCGGCCAGCAGGTGATCCTCACCAGCGACCGTTATCCGAAGGAAATCGAAGGCCTGGAAGAGCGTCTGAAATCCCGCTTTGGCTGGGGCCTGACCGTTGCGGTCGAGCCGCCTGAGCTGGAAACCCGGGTGGCGATCCTGATGAAGAAGGCCGACCAGGCCAAGGTCGATCTGCCGCACGACGCCGCGTTCTTCATTGCCCAGCGCATCCGTTCCAACGTTCGTGAACTGGAAGGCGCCCTGAAGCGAGTGATCGCTCACTCCCACTTCATGGGCCGCGACATCACCATCGAGCTGATTCGCGAATCGCTGAAGGATCTGCTGGCGCTGCAGGACAAACTGGTCAGTGTGGATAACATCCAGCGCACCGTCGCCGAGTACTACAAGATCAAGATCTCCGATCTGCTCTCCAAGCGTCGTTCGCGTTCGGTGGCCCGGCCTCGTCAGGTGGCCATGGCCCTGTCCAAGGAACTGACCAACCACAGTCTGCCGGAGATCGGCGACGTATTCGGCGGGCGCGACCACACCACCGTGTTGCACGCCTGCCGCAAGATCAACGAACTCAAGGAATCCGACGCGGATATCCGCGAGGATTACAAGAACCTGCTGCGGACCCTGACGACCTGATGTCAGCGCAGCTTTTCAAGGCAAGGGACTAGACCATGCATTTCACCATTCAACGCGAAGCCCTGTTGAAACCCCTGCAACTGGTCGCAGGCGTCGTCGAGCGCCGCCAGACCTTGCCGGTACTGTCCAACGTACTGCTGGTGGTCCAGGGTCAGCAGCTGTCGCTGACCGGTACCGACCTGGAAGTGGAACTGGTTGGCCGTGTTCAACTGGAAGAGCCAGCCGAGCCAGGCGAGATCACTGTACCTGCGCGCAAGCTGATGGATATCTGCAAAAGCCTGCCCAACGATGCGCTGATCGACATCAAGGTCGACGAGCAGAAGTTGCTGGTCAAGGCCGGTCGTAGCCGCTTCACCCTGTCGACCCTGCCTGCCAATGACTTCCCGACCGTGGAAGAAGGTCCGGGCTCGCTGACCTGCACCCTGGAGCAAAGCCGCCTGCGTCGCCTGATCGAACGCACCAGCTTCGCCATGGCCCAGCAGGACGTGCGCTACTACCTGAACGGCATGCTGCTGGAAGTATCCACAGGCACCCTGCGTGCAGTCGCCACTGACGGTCACCGTCTGGCCATGTGCTCGATGAGCGCCGACATCGGCCAGGCCGATCGTCACCAGGTCATCGTGCCACGCAAAGGTATCCTCGAGCTGGCGCGCCTGCTCACCGAGCCGGATGGCACGGTCGGCATCGTCCTGGGTCAGCACCATATCCGTGCTACCACCGGCGAATTCACCTTCACCTCGAAACTGGTGGACGGCAAGTTCCCTGACTACGAGCGCGTCCTGCCGAAAGGCGGCGACAAGCTGGTGCTGGGCGATCGTCAGGCACTGCGTGAAGCCTTCAGCCGTACCGCGATCCTGTCCAACGAGAAGTACCGTGGTATCCGTCTGCAACTGGCTGCCGGCCAGCTGAAGATCCAGGCGAACAACCCGGAGCAGGAAGAAGCGGAAGAAGAAATCAGCGTCGACTACAACGGTGCATCCCTGGAAATCGGCTTCAACGTCAGCTATCTGCTCGACGTGCTGGGCGTAATGACTACCGAGCAGGTTCGTCTGATTCTGTCCGACTCCAACAGCAGTGCCCTGCTGCAGGAAGCGGACAACGACGATTCCTCCTATGTCGTCATGCCGATGCGTCTGTAATCTTTCCAGACAATTCCAGATGTCCCTAAGTCGTGTCTCTGTCACCGCGGTGCGCAACCTGCACCCGGTGACCTTCTCCCCCTCCCCGCGTATCAATATCCTCTACGGCGCCAACGGCAGTGGCAAAACCAGCGTGCTGGAAGCCATTCATCTGTTGGGGCTGGCGCGATCTTTCCGCAGCACTCGCCTGAATCCGGTCATTCAATATGAAGAAGCCGTGTGTACGGTGTTTGGCCAAGTCGCGCTGGAGGATGGTGCATCGAGCAACCTGGGGGTTTCCCGGGAACGCCAGGGAGATTTCACCATTCGTATCGACGGGCAAAACGCCCGTGGTACCGCACAGCTGGCGGAAATCCTGCCGCTTCAGCTGATCAATCCGGACAGTTTCCGCCTGCTTGAAGGCGCGCCGAAGATCCGCCGACAGTTTCTCGATTGGGGAGTGTTCCACGTGGAACCCCGCTTTATGGGAACCTGGCAGCGCTTGCAGAAGGCGCTGCGGCAGCGAAACTCATGGCTTCGGCATGGTACACTTGACGCCGTTTCGCAAGCGGCCTGGGACCGTGAATTGTCCTTGGCCAGCGCTGAAATCGACGAATATCGCCGTAACTACATCAAAGCGTTGAAGCCTGTCTTCGAACAGATCCTTGGCGAACTGCTGGATCTCGAAGGCCTGACCCTCAGTTATTACCGTGGGTGGGACAAGGACCGGGAGCTGACTGATGTGCTCGCGGCCTCTCTTCAACGTGACCAGCAGATGGGGCATACCCAGGCTGGTCCGCAACGCGCAGATTTGCGCCTCCGACTGGGCGCCAACAATGCCGCGGATATCTTGTCCCGCGGTCAGCAGAAGCTGGTGGTCTGTGCGCTGCGTATCGCCCAAGGACACCTGGTCAGCCAGGCGCGCCGCGGTCAGTGTATTTACCTGGTGGATGACTTGCCGTCCGAACTGGACGAGCAACACCGTCGTGCACTGTGCCGCTTGCTGGAAGACTTACGCTGCCAGGTATTTATCACCTGTGTAGACCACGAATTACTGAGGGAAGGCTGGCAAACGGATACGCCGGTTGCTTTGTTCCACGTGGAACAGGGCCGTATCACCCAGACCCACGACCATCGGGAGTGAAGGCATGAGCGAAAATCAAACGTACGACTCCTCCAGCATCAAGGTGCTGAAAGGGCTTGATGCCGTACGCAAACGTCCCGGTATGTACATCGGCGACACCGATGATGGTAGCGGCCTGCACCACATGGTGTTCGAGGTGGTCGACAACTCGATCGACGAAGCCCTCGCCGGCCATTGCGACGACATCACCGTAATCATTCACCCTGACGAATCCATCACCGTACGCGACAACGGTCGCGGTATCCCGGTCGATGTGCATAAAGAGGAAGGGGTTTCCGCGGCTGAGGTCATCATGACCGTTCTCCACGCCGGCGGTAAATTCGACGACAACTCCTACAAGGTTTCCGGCGGTCTGCACGGTGTAGGTGTTTCGGTAGTGAACGCCCTCTCCGAAGAGCTGACCCTGACCGTTCGCCGTAGCGGCAAGATCTGGGAGCAGGTCTACGTTCACGGTGTTCCACAAGCGCCGATGAAAATCGTTGGCGAAAGTGAAACCACCGGTACCCAGATTCACTTCAAGCCTTCGGCTGAAACCTTCAAGAATATCCACTTCAGCTGGGACATCCTGGCCAAGCGGATTCGTGAACTCTCCTTCCTGAACTCCGGCGTCGGCATCCAGCTGAAGGACGAGCGTGCCGGCAAGGAAGAGTTCTTCCGTTACGAAGGTGGTCTGCGCGCATTCGTTGAATACCTGAACACCAACAAGACGGCGGTGAACCAGGTCTTCCACTTCAGCGTCCAGCGTGATGATGGCGTAGGCGTCGAGATCGCCCTGCAGTGGAACGACAGCTTCAACGAAAACCTGCTGTGCTTCACCAACAACATTCCACAGCGCGACGGTGGTACCCACCTGGTGGGCTTCCGCTCCGCGCTGACCCGTAACCTGAACAACTACATCGAGCAGGAAGGTCTGGCCAAGAAGAACAAGGTCGCGACTACCGGTGACGATGCCCGTGAAGGTCTGACCGCGATCATCTCGGTCAAGGTACCGGATCCGAAGTTTAGTTCGCAGACCAAGGACAAGCTGGTTTCCTCGGAAGTGAAAACTGCCGTGGAACAGGAGATGGGCAAGTACTTCTCCGATTTCCTCCTGGAAAACCCGAACGAAGCCAAGGCCGTTGTCGGCAAGATGATCGACGCTGCCCGTGCCCGTGAAGCGGCGCGTAAAGCCCGTGAAATGACTCGCCGCAAAGGTGCACTGGATATCGCAGGCCTGCCGGGCAAACTGGCGGACTGCCAGGAGAAGGACCCTGCCCTCTCCGAACTCTACCTGGTGGAGGGTGACTCCGCGGGTGGCTCGGCCAAGCAAGGTCGTAACCGCAAGACCCAGGCCATCCTGCCGTTGAAGGGCAAGATCCTCAACGTCGAGAAAGCCCGTTTCGACAAGATGATCTCCTCGCAGGAAGTCGGCACCCTGATCACCGCGCTGGGCTGCGGTATCGGTCGCGAAGAGTACAACATCGACAAACTGCGCTATCACAACATCATCATCATGACCGATGCTGACGTCGACGGTTCGCACATCCGTACCCTGCTGCTGACCTTCTTCTTCCGTCAGTTGCCAGAGCTGATCGAGCGTGGCTACATCTACATCGCCCAGCCGCCGCTGTACAAGGTCAAGAAGGGTAAGCAGGAGCAGTACATCAAGGACGACGAGGCCATGGAAGAGTACATGACCCAGTCGGCCCTGGAAGACGCTGCCCTGTACCTGAACGAGTCGGCCCCGGCAATTTCCGGCCCTGCGCTGGAAACCCTGGTCAACGAATTCCGCGGTGTGATGAAAACCCTCAAGCGTCTGTCGCGCCTGTATCCACAGGAGCTGACCGAGCACTTCCTGTACCTGCCTGCGGTTTCCGTTGAGCAACTGGCCGACCAGGCCAAGATGCAGGAATGGCTGGGCAAGTTCCAGGAGCGTCTGAACGGCGTCGAGAAGTCGGGCCTGCTGTACAAGGCCAGCCTGCGTGAAGACCGCGAGCGCAATATCTGGCTGCCGGAAGTGGAAATCACCTCCCACGGCCTGGCCAGCTATGTCACCTTCAACCGTGACTTCTTCGGCAGCAACGACTACCGCACTGTCACCGCGCTCGGTGCACAGCTCGCCTCGTTGCTGGAAGACGGCGCCTACGTTCAGCGTGGTGAGCGCAAGAAAGCCATCAACGAGTTCAAGGAAGGTCTGGACTGGCTGATGACTGAAAGCACCAAGCGCCACACCATCCAGCGATACAAAGGTCTTGGCGAGATGAACCCGGACCAGCTGTGGGAAACCACCATGGACCCGACCGTGCGTCGCATGCTCAAGGTCACCATCGAAGACGCGATCGCTGCCGATCAGATCTTCAACACCCTGATGGGGGATGCGGTGGAACCTCGTCGGGAGTTCATTGAAAGCAATGCGCTGTCGGTGGCTAACCTGGACTTCTGATTGGTCGCAGGTTGCTTGCTGAAAAGGCCAACCCTTCGGGGTTGGCCTTTTTTATAGGCGAAGGGAAAGTGGCGTTTTCGAGTGGCGCGGCTGGAGTTCTTCGTGTGTGGCGAAGTGGCGCGAATGGTCAATATGGGGATACGGTTTTGAAGTGTTCCACGTGAAACATTACTAGACCCCGAGTTCTTTCAAGCGCCGATAGAGGGTTCGCTCACTCACCCCCAGATGCTTCGCCAGCTCACTTCGCGGCCCATCGAAGCTCTCCAATGCATGTGCCAACCGCCTTCGCTCATCTGGAGCAATGCGACGTCCAGCAACACCCAACCCAGCTCCACTGATCTCCTCAGGCAAATGCTCCCCCCGAATCACCCCATCATCCGCAAACAACCTCGCCCGCTCCAGAACATTCCGTAGCTCCCGGATATTCCCGGGAAAGCTATAGGCCTGAAGCAAACGCAAAGCCTGCTTGTCGACCTGCGGCGCCGCAGCGCCAGCGATGCGCTGCAACAAGGTCTCGATCAACAGCGGCAGATCCTCTCCCCGCTCTCTCAACGACGGCAGGCGAATCGGGAAGCCGCTGATGCGGTAATAGAGGTCTTCACGGAAAGTCCCGGCGGCCGCCATTTCCCGCAGTGGCTTGTGAGTGGCGCAGACCAGACGAAAATCCGCGTGCACCGTACGCAGGCTCCCCACCGGCCGGAAACTGCCCGACTCGATCAGCCGCAGCAACTTGACCTGCATCGCCAACGGCACCTCGCCAATCTCATCGAGGAACAGCGTCCCGCCGTGGGCCGCTTCCGCCAACCCGGTCTTGCGTTGCAGCGCCCCGGTGAAGGCGCCTTTCTCGTAGCCGAACAGTTCGCTTTCGAACAGGGACTCGGTGAGCCCGGTGCAGTCCACCACCACCAACGGACCTTCAGCCCGCGAACTGCCCAGGTGCAACGCCCGGGCAAACAGCTCTTTCCCTGTCCCCGACTCACCCTGCAGCAACACCGGAATCTGTGCCGGCGCTGCCCTTTTCAGTCCTTCCAAAGCCGTCTTGAAAGCTGCCGAGCGTCCGACCAGTCCATGCTGCTGCGGCTGGGCCGACGCCAGGGTGATCCGGTTCATGCGCTCGACAAACGCGATAACCAGACCATGCTCATCAAGGATCGGTCGCAACTCCACATCCACATGCTCGGGGCCGCGAGGGGTGTGATGCACGTGCAGCATACGTTCGGCGACACGGCTCTCCCGCGCCTTGCGCATCGGGCAGACCTCTCCCGCCTGGTCACAGGGCACGGCGTAGTGATGCGAGACGCGATGACACTTGGCGCCCACCGCTCCCCCGCCGAACTGGCGCTGATACGCCGCGTTGGCGGCAAGGATGTTGTAGTCGGTATCGAGCACGATCGACGGCTGCGGATCGTGCTCGAGATAGGACACCAGCGCCTGGATGGCGGGGTGGGAGATAACGGTCATGGCGACACCTGGCAGAACTCGCAGCGAGCTTAACCGAAGACCCCGGCACTGCCAAAGACTGCCAAGGTCTGCCACTCACCTGCCATCTGCCGCGGCAGTCACTGTCAGCCGCCTGGTCCAGACTCAATGAATCCGGGGCCAAAAGGTCGTCGAAGCCATGGCACATATCTTGAAAATGCCCACGGCAACGATTGGCAAGCCTGCGTGCTGGCGTCAGCCAACCTGTCTGGAGAATGACAATGATCATCGGCGGCAATCTTTATGTGGAAGCACTGTTCGACCCTGCGACCTGGACCATCAGCTATCTGGTGATGGACAACCAGACCCGGCACTGCGCCCTGGTCGACAGCGTCCTCGACTACGACCCCAAGTCCGGGCGCACCGATACCCACAGCGCCGATCGCCTGATCGCCCGGGTTGGTGAACTGGGCGCCAGCGTGCAGTGGATCCTGGAAACCCACGTGCACGCGGACCACCTCTCCGCAGCGGCCTATTTGAAGCAGGCGCTGGGCGGACAGTTGGCGATCGGCAGCCATATCACCCAGGTGCAGAAGACCTTTGGCGCCCTGTTCAACGCCGGCTCCGGTTTCGCCCGGGATGGTAGCCAGTTCGATGTGCTGTTCGACGATGACAGCACATTCAGCATCGGCGGCCTGAAGGCGCGCGCGCTGCACACCCCGGGACATACGCCGGCCTGCATGACCTACCTGGTTGAAGCCGGGGAAGAGACCATCGCCTTCGTCGGCGACACCCTGTTCATGCCTGATTACGGTACCGCCCGTTGCGACTTCCCCGGTGCCGATGCGCGCATCCTGTTCCGCTCGATCCAGCGCATCCTCGCCCTGCCCGGCCAGACCCGGCTGTTCATGTGCCACGACTACCTGCCCGGTGGCCGCGAGCTGCGCTACATGACCACGGTGGCCGAGCAACGCGCCAGCAATATCCACATCCGCGAAGGCATCAGCGAGGACGACTTCGCCGCCATGCGCCAGGCCCGCGACGCCACCCTGGAGATGCCCGTGCTGATGCTGCCGTCGGTGCAGATCAACATGCGCAGCGGCCAGTTTCCCGAGCCCGAGGACAACGGCGTGAGCTACCTGAAGATCCCGCTCAACGCGCTGTAAACCCGCTTCGAACCCATTATTAGAAAGGATGTACCCATGCCTGCTGCCACCCAACACACGGTACTGATCGTCGGTGCCGGTGCCGCCGGGATCGCTGTCGCCTCCAGTTTGCTGGCGCGTGATCGTTCCCTGGATATCGCCCTGATCGATCCCGCCGACGTCCACTACTACCAACCCGGCTGGACCATGGTCGGTGGAGGAATCTTCAAGGCCGCCAGCACGGCGCGCACGATGACCTCGACCATTCCTTCCGGGGTGAGGTGGATCAAGGCGGCCGTCAGCCGCTTCGAGCCCGAAGCAAGAAAAGTGATCCTGAGTGATGGCCACGAAATCGGCTACCGCCAGCTGATCATCTGCCCCGGCCTCAAGCTCGACTGGCAAGCCATCGAAGGCCTGGAGGAAACCCTTGGCCGCAACGGCGTCACCTCCAACTACCGTTACGACCTCGCGCCCTACACCTGGGAGCTGGTGCAGAGCCTGCGTGAGGGCCGCGCCCTCTTCACCCAGCCACCGATGCCGATCAAGTGCGCCGGGGCGCCGCAGAAAGCCATGTACCTGTCCTGCGATCACTGGCTGCGCAAGCAGCGCCTCGGTCCTATCCGCGCGCAGTTCTTCAATGCCGGTGCCGTGCTGTTCGGTGTTGCCGACTATGTGCCGGCGCTGATGGAGTATGTCGAGCGCTATGGCATCGATCTCAACTACAGCCATCGGCTGGTCGCCGTGGACGGACCGAATCAGCGCGCCACGTTCATTCGCACGTTGCCCGATGGCAGCAGCGAAACCCTGACCGAGGCCTTCGACATGCTGCATGTGGTGCCGCCACAGGTCGCTCCCGAATTCATCCGCAACAGCTCGCTGGCTGATGCGGGAGGCTGGCTGGATGTCGATCCGGCGACCTTGCGTCATCGCACCTTCGGCGATATCCACGGCCTCGGCGACGTCCTCAACTCCACCAACGCCAAGACCGCAGCGGCCGCCCGCAAGCAGGCGCCGGTGGTGGCCAACAATGTGATGGTGGCCCTTGGTCGCCTGTCGAAGGTCATGGCCTACGACGGCTACGGTTCCTGCCCGTTGACCGTGGCTCGGGGCAAGATCGTCCTGGCCGAGTTCACCTATGGCGGCAAGCTGGCGCCGAGCTTCCCGCGCTGGTTGCTGGATGGTCGCAAGCCAACCCGGCTGGCCTGGTGGCTGAAGGAACGGGTGCTGCCGCCACTCTATTGGTGGGGCATGCTCAAGGGCCGCGAGTGGCTGGCCAAACCCACGCAGACGGCACAAGAGGCACGCTCGTGACGGAACACGATCTGCTTGGCGGTGGGCTGGGTGCCATCGTCGGCTTGATCCTCGCCCTGACCGGTGCGGGTGGCGGGATTCTCGCGGTCCCGCTGCTGGTCTTCGGTCTTGGTCTCACCATGGTCGAGGCTGGGCCTGTCGGTCTGCTGGCGGTAGGTCTGGCCGCGTCTGTAGGCGCGATCCTCGGCTGGCGTCAGGGGCTGGTGCGGTATCGGGCGGCGTTCTTTATTGCTGCCTTGGGATTGCTCACGGCTCCCCTTGGCCTGGGGCTCGCCCATCGGCTACCCAACGCGCCGCTGGCATTGGGATTTTCCGCAGTCCTGGTCTACGCCTGCTCGCGGATGTTCCTCAAGGCAAGGCGGGAACTGAGGGGGGAATCCCCCTGCGCCAATCGCCAGATGCAACCCTGCGTGCTCAATCCACTCCAGGGCCGTCTGCGCTGGACCCTGCCGTGCGCCAGGGCCCTGGCCTTCACCGGGATGCTCAGCGGCCTGCTGTCGGGCCTGCTCGGTGTCGGAGGAGGCTTCGTGATCATTCCTGCCCTCGGCCGCTACACCAACCTCGATATGAAGAGCATGGTGGCGACCTCACTGGCGGTCATCGCCCTGGTCTCCACCGGCAGCGTACTGACCGCCAGCCTCAGCGGGGTGATGCACTGGGCCGTGGGTGCGCCGTTCGCCGTGGGTGCCTTGCTCGGGTTGCTGGGGGGGCGCCAGGTGGCTCATCACCTGGCCGGCCCACGCCTGCAACAGGCCTTCGCCCTCGTCGGAATCGGCGCCGCCGTGCTGCTGGCGGGTAACACCCTACTCGGCCAGTAGCTCATCCTGCTCCTCGGCACACAGCGCCAGCAGGTAGTCCCAGACCACCCGCAGGCGCACCGACTTGTGCAGCTCGCGGCGGGTGCTGATCCAGTAGCTGCGCTGGATGGTTTCGCTGGGCAGGATACGCACCAGCCCGGGATCGCGACGGGCCATGTAGTTGGGTAGCACCGCAATCCCCAGCCCAGCGCGGGCAGCATGTTGTTGGGCAATCACGCTGGTGCTGCGGAACACCACGTTTGGCGCCCGGCAGAAGCTGTGCAGGAACAGCAGCTCCTGGCTGAACAGCAGGTCATCGACATAGCCGATCCAGCTGTGCCGGGCGAGGTCCTCGCGGCTGTTCAGGGCGGGCGCCCGGGCCAGGTACTCGCGGCTGGCGTAGAGCGCCAGGCGGTAGTCGGTGAGCTTGCGGGTGATCAGCAGGTCGGCGTTGGGCCGCTCCAGGTGAATGCTGATTTCCGCCTCGCGGTTGATGATGCTGACGAAGCGCGGTACCGCCACCAGCTCCACTTCCAGCCCCGGATAACGCTCGAACAGCCCGCTCATGCGCGGCGTGAAGAAGACGATGCCGATGCCTTCGGTGACCCCCAGGCGGATCTTGCCCAGCGGCGTGATGGCCTGGGTGATCTCCTCCTGCGCCAGCAGTGCGACATTCTCCATCGCCTCTGCGTGCTTGAGCAGCGCCTGCCCGGACGGGGTCAGTTCATAGCCCTGGGCATGCTGGACAAACAACGCGGTACCCAGGCTCTGCTCGATATTCTCGATATGCCGGGCCACCGTGCTGTGGGTGGTGTTGAGGCGCTTGGCGGCGGTGAGCAGGCGGCCGCTGCGCTGGAGTTCGAGAAAAAACCGCAGATCATTCCAGTCGAACATGCTGTTCCCGTTAATCCCTGGTCGCGCCGGCGTTGCGCTAAAACGCACAGCGGTTGAGTGAAATCTCTCGTTTTCATCTCGAAAGTAATCAACAACACTGACCAAAGACAAGAATAAAAATCAGGCGCGAGGTTTGAAATGCCATCAGCCGATCTGTCCTACGACTACGTCATCGTCGGTGCCGGCCCTGCCGGTTGCCTGCTGGCCAACCGGCTGTCTGCCGACCCTGGATGCCGCGTCGCCCTGCTCGAAGCCGGTGGCCGCGACAACTACCCCTGGATTCATATTCCGGTGGGCTACCTCTACTGCATTGGCAATCCGCGCACCGACTGGTGCTTCAAGACCGAGAACCAGCCCGGCCTGAATGGCCGCAGCCTGGGTTACCACGGGGCAAGGTGCTCGGTGGCTGCTCCTCCATCAACGGCATGATCTACATGCGCGGCCAGGCCGGTGACTACGATCGCTGGGCTGACGAAGGCAATGCCGGCTGGGCCTGGAAGGACGTACTGCCGCTGTTCAAGGCCAGCGAACGGCACTACGCCGGCAGTGCGGAACTGCACGGTGGCGACGGCGAATGGCGGGTGGAACAGCAGCGCTATTCCTGGGCGATCCTCGATGCCTTCCGTGAGGCGGCAGCACAGCAAGGCATCGTCAGCGTCGATGACTTCAACGGTGGTGACAACCAAGGCTGTGGATATTTTCAGGTCAACCAGAAAGCCGGGGTGCGCTGGAACGCTTCCAAGGCCTTCCTGCGGCCGATCGCCGACCGTCCCAACCTCGATGTGCTGACCCGTGTCGAAGTCGACCGGGTGATCCTCGAGAACGGCCGTGCCGCAGCAGTGCGGGGACGCCGGGAAGGCCAGTGGCAGCACTTCAAGGCCCGTCGCGAGATCCTCCTGTGCGCCGGCTCCGTGGGTTCGCCGGGCATCCTGCAGCGCTCCGGCATCGGCCCGCGGCCTTTGCTGGAGCGCCTGGGCATTGGCGTGCAGCACGAGCTGCCAGGTGTCGGTGGCAACCTCCAGGATCACCTGCAACTGCGCCTGATCTACCAGGTGGATAACGTCCGTACCCTCAACCAGGTCGCCAACAGCCTGTTCGGCAAGATGGGCATGGGCCTGCGCTATCTCTACGACCGCAGCGGCCCGCTGGCGATGGCGCCGAGCCAGCTGGGTGCCTTCGTGCGCAGTGGCCCGGAACAGAGCTCGGCCAATCTCCAGTACCATGTCCAGCCGCTGTCGCTGGACCGCTTCGGCGAGCCGCTGCACCGCTTCGCCGCGTTCACCGCCTCGGTGTGTAACCTGCGCCCGGTCAGCCGCGGGCGTGTGGATATCCGCTCCGCCGATCCGTCCGTGGCGCCGCTGATCGATCCCAACTACCTCAGCGAAGCCGAAGACCTCAAGGTCGCCGCCCAAGCCATCCGGCTGACCCGCGCCATCGTCGGCTCCCCTGCCCTCGCGCCCTTCTCGCCCCGGGAGTACCTGCCCGGCGCAGCGGCCCATACCGAGGAAGAACTGCAAAAGGCCGCCGGCCAGATCGGCACCACCATCTTCCACCCGGCCGGCACCTGTCGCATGGGCTCGGGTCCGCTGGATGTGGTGGACGCCCAGCTGCGTGTGCACGGTATCCCCGGCCTGCGGGTCGCCGATGCCTCGATCATGCCGAACATCGTGTCCGGCAACACCTGTTCCCCCACCCTGATGATCGCGGAGAAGGCCGCGCAACTCATCCGCCAGGGCCATGAGGCCAGCGGCAACCGCAGTGACCGAGCAACGATAACGACGCCCTGAGCCTTGCCCGGGCGGCGCGCAAGAGTGACACCGGCAGCAGTCGACCGGTGTCGACAGTGGACAACAACAATAATCACTGTGCCTCTCCACGGAGGGGCCGAGGACAGCACGATGTCGGACACCCTCCAGCAACAGGGCGCAACCGCGACGGCCAGCAGCCGTCGCGAAGAGCGCAAGATCATTTTCGCGTCATCCCTCGGGACGGTTTTCGAGTGGTATGACTTTTTTCTCTACGGGGCCCTGGCCGCGGTCATCAGCAAGCAGTTCTTCGCCGGGGTCAACGACACCACGGCGTTCATCTTCGCGCTGATGGCCTTTGCCGCGGGCTTCCTGGTCAGGCCCTTCGGCGCGCTGGTGTTCGGCCGCCTGGGCGACATGATCGGACGCAAGTACACCTTCCTGGTGACCATCATCCTCATGGGCCTGTCGACCTTCGCCGTCGGCCTGCTGCCCACCTACGCCAGCATCGGCATCGCCGCCCCGATCATCCTGGTGGTGCTGCGCATGCTCCAGGGTCTGGCACTGGGCGGTGAGTACGGTGGCGCGGCGACCTATGTGGCGGAACACGCGCCGCCTGGCAAGCGCGGCTTCCACACCGGCTTCATCCAGTCCACCGCGACCCTCGGCCTGCTGCTATCGCTGCTGGTGGTGCTGGGCAGCCGCTATATCAGCGGCGACCAGTTCGAGACCTGGGGCTGGCGCCTGCCGTTCCTGTTGTCCATCGTCCTGCTGGCGATCTCCACCTGGATCCGCATGAGCATGCACGAGTCGCCGGCCTTCGTGAAAATGAAGGCCCAGGGCAAGGTCAGCAAGTCGCCGATCCGTGAGTCGTTCACCTCCTGGCCCAACCTCAAGGTGGTGCTGACCGCGTTGTTCAGCATCAACGCCGGGCAGGCGGTGACCTTCTACACCGCGCAGTTCTATGTGCTGTTCTTCATGACCCAGATGCTCAAGATGGACCCGGCCCAGGCCAACACCCTGCTGATCATCAGCGTAGTGATCGGTGCGCCGTTCTTCGTGTTCTTCGGCTGGCTGTCCGATCGCATCGGGCGCAAGCCGATCCTGATGGTTGGCCTGCTGCTGGCGACCGTCCTGTACTTCCCGTTGTTCAAGGCGCTCAGCCATTACGCCAACCCGCAGATCGACGCTGCCAGCCGCCAGGCGCCCATCGTGGTGCTGGCTGACCCGGCCGGCTGTACCTTCCAGTTCGACCCTGTGGGTAAAGCGCGTTTCGACAGCCCGTGCGACAAGGTCAAGACCTTCCTGGTCAAGCAGGGCCTGCCGTACAGCTCGCAAGCGCTGCCTGCCGGCAGTCCGGTGGCTGTGACCGTGGGTGAGCAACGTATCGAAGGCTTCGACGAAGCGGCCATGCGCGCTGCCATCGACAAGGCTGGCTACCCGGCCAAGGCTGACGCTGCCAACGTCAACCAGCCGATGGTGGTCCTGCTGATCGTGGTGATGATCCTGATCGCCACCATGACCTACGGCCCGCTGGCGGCGGTGATGGTCGAGCTGTTCCCCACCCGCATCCGCTACACCTCGATGTCCCTGCCCTACCACATCGGCAACGGCTGGTTCGGCGGCTTCCTGCCAACCGTGTCCTTCGCCCTGGTGGTGTACACCGGGGATATCTTCTACGGGCTCTGGTATCCGGTGCTGATCACCGGGGTCAGCCTGGTGGTCGGGCTGTTCTGCCTGAAGGAA
This sequence comes from Pseudomonas sp. P2S-1, assembly GCF_057197725.1. Taxonomy (NCBI): domain Bacteria; kingdom Pseudomonadati; phylum Pseudomonadota; class Gammaproteobacteria; order Pseudomonadales; family Pseudomonadaceae; genus Pseudomonas; species Pseudomonas sp. P2S-1. The sequence goes on along the minus strand of NZ_CM170068.1, from coordinate 4,564,828 downwards.
ACCCGGGATGTGGATATCGACAAGGTCTGAGGCTATCGCAGCATAGGTATCTACACATCTCACGTTCGGGCTCAGATTCCGGGCTCGCGCTGGAATTGTAGGAGCGTGGCTTGCCCGCGAAGGGCCGCAAAGCGGCCCCAAAACCATCCAGCACGAGCTAGCCGGGGAGCGCCTTTCTGGATTCAGCGCCTGCTGGACTTCAATTCCCCAGATGCTCGGCGTGGCAGGTTTTGGGGCCGCTTTGCGGCCCTTCGCGGGCAAGCCACGCTCCTACCTGAACCGCGTCGGCCGAAGGTCTGCGCGTCGACGCGAGATGTGTAGATACTCATGGCAATCGCAGGCACAAAAAAACCGGCTTAAAAGCCGGTTTTTTAATTCCGCGAAAAAACTTATGCACGATTTACATGAAACGGTCATACACAGAAATATGTATGTGGATCAGCAAGTTGCAGTCGTTTTTCGCGGTTCATCCAAATATTGTCAACAAGTTATCCACAGAATGCCTCAGGCGACCGAGGCGGTCTCGCTGGCGGCCTGTTGCGGTGGCAGCGAACCCAGGTCGCGCTGGGTCTTTTCGTTCCAGGCGGCAGCGCGGTCGTTGAGCTCGGCGATGGCCCGTGGCCCGCTGCCTTCAGCCCACATCGGCTCGCCAATCACCACCTCGATGGTGCCGGCGCGCTTGCCCCAGCCTTCCTTCGGCCAGTACTTGCCGGCGTTGTGGGCAATCGGCAAAACCGGCAGGTTGGCGTTCACCGCCAGCGCCGCACCACTGCGGGAGAACTTGCCGATCTGGCCGAACGGCACGCGGGTGCCTTCCGGGAAGATCAGCACCCAGACCTTCTGCTTGAGCAGTTCATCGCCCTTGGCCGCCACCTGTTTCAGGGCGACTTTCGGGTTGTCGCGGTCGATGGCGATGGGCCGCAGCATGGCCATGGCCCAGCCGAAGAACGGCACGAACAGCAATTCGCGCTTGAGCACCTGGCTCAAGGGCTGGAAATAGGCGGAAAGGAAGAACGTCTCCCAGGTGCTCTGGTGATTGGACACGATCACGCAGGGCCGCTCGGGAATGTGCTCGGCGCCGGTCACCTTGACCTTGATGCCGAGGAATACGCGCACCAGCACCAGCGCGAAGCGGCACCAATAGACGTTGATAAAGCGGTAGCGCACCGGGAACGACAGGAAGGGCGCGACAAAGAAACTCAGCGAGCACCAGAGCAGTGAACTGGTCCCCAGCAGCACATAGAACAGGAAGATTCTGATCGCCTGCAGGATCGACATAGCAGCGTGTACCGTTGCGGGGCCTGCCCGCCTGAAGTAGAACGCGCCCGCCAGGGCGGACGCGTCAGGTGTGGATAAGTGCTCTGGCGACAGCAGCCAGGTCGTCGAAAACCAGTGTATCCGGTGGTACGCCTTTGGCGAGGGTCTTCTCGCCTTTGCCGGTACGCACCAGGACCGGTTGTGCATCGACGGCCAGCGCGGCCTCCAGGTCACCCTTGCTGTCGCCGACGAACCACACGCCAGCCAGCCCGACCCCGTAATGCCCGGCGATCTGCATCAGCATTCCAGGCTTGGGCTTACGGCAATCGCAGCCATCGTCCGGCCCGTGCGGGCAGTGGACGATCAGGCCGACCTCGCCACCCAGGCCGGCCACCAGCTCGCGCAGGCGGGCGTGCATGGCGTCGAGGGTCGACAGCGGGTAGTAGCCGCGAGCGATACCGGACTGGTTGGTGGCGACCGCCACCGTCCAGCCGGCCTGGCTCAACTGCGCGATGGCCTCGATCGAGCCGGGAATCGGAATCCACTCCTCCAGCGACTTGATGTAGGCGTCGGAGTCCTGGTTGATCACCCCGTCACGATCGAGAATCAGCAGTTTCAAGGCTTACCCCAGCAGCGAGATGTCGGCCACGCCCAGGAACAGACCGCGCAGGCGGCTGAGCAGGGCATAACGGTTGGCACGCACGCTGGCGTCCTCGGCATTGACCATCACCGCTTCGAAGAACGCGTCCACAGGCTCGCGCAGGGCGGCCAGGCGTGCCAGCGATTCGGTGTACTGGCGCGAGGCGGCCATCGGCTGCACGGCCTGGTCGGCCTGCTGGATCGCCGAGTACAGCGAGAACTCGTTGGCGTTGTCGAAGTACTTTGGCTCGACGCTGCTGGCGATGCTGCCTTCGAACTTGCTCAGCAGGTTCGACACGCGCTTGTTCACCGCGGCCAGGGCCTCGGCTTCCGGCAGCTTGCGGAACGCCTGCACGGCCTGCACGCGCTGGTCGAAGTCCAGGGCGGAGCCCGGCTTCAGGGCACGTACCGACAGGTAGGTGGCGACGTCGATGCCTTCGTCTTCGTAACGCGCACGCAGGCGGTCGAAGATGAACTCCAGCACCTGCTCGGCCAGGCCGGCAGCCTTGACCTTGGCACCGAACTGCTCGACGGCGAAGTTCACCGCGCCGGTCAGGTCCAGGTCCAGTTGCTTCTCGATCAGGATGCGCAGCACGCCCAGGGCCGCGCGACGCAGGGCGTAGGGGTCTTTGGAGCCGGTCGGCAGCATGCCGATACCGAAGATGCCGACCAGGGTGTCGAGCTTGTCGGCGATGGCCACGGCCGCACCGGTCAGGGTCGATGGCAGTTCGGCACCGGCACCGCGCGGCATGTACTGCTCGTTCAGGGCCAGGGCGACGTCTTCCGGCTCGCCGTCGTTCAGCGCGTAGTAGTAACCGGCAACGCCCTGCATTTCAGGGAATTCGCCGACCATCTCGGTGGCCAGGTCGCACTTCGACAGCAGGCCGGCACGGGCCGCACGCTGCGGGTCGCCGCCGATCTTGCCGGCGATGAAGGCGGCCAGCTTGCCAACGCGCTCGGCCTTGTCGTAGACGCTGCCCAGCTGGGCCTGGAAGACCACGTTCTGCAGGCGATCATTGAAGCTGGCCAGCGGCTGCTTCTTGTCCTGCTTGAAGAAGAACTCGGCGTCGGTCAGGCGCGGACGCACGACCTTCTCGTTGCCTTCGATGATCTGCTTCGGATCGCGGCTCTCGATGTTGGCCACGGTGATGAAGCGCGGCAGCAGCTTGCCGTCGACGTCCAGCAGGCAGAAATACTTCTGATTGTCCTGCATGGTGGTGATCAGGGCTTCCTGCGGCACTTCGAGGAAACGCTCCTCGAACGAGCACACCAGCGGCACTGGCCACTCGACCAGCGCGGTCACTTCGTCCAGCAGCGCCGGCGGCACGATGGCGGTGCCTTCCTGCTGCATGGCCAGCTCGGCGGTGCGCTTGCTGATCAGCTCGCGGCGCTCGTTGAAATCAGCCAGGACGTAGGCCTTGCGCAGGTCTTCCTGGTAGTTGGCCGGGGCCGAGATGCGCACGTTTTCCGGGTGGTGGAAGCGGTGGCCACGGGACTCGCGACCGGAGGTCTGGGCGAGGATGGTGCAGTCGATGACCTCGTCACCGAGCAGCATCACCAGCCACTGGGTCGGACGCACGAACTCTTCCTTGCGGGCACCCCAGCGCATGCGCTTGGGAATCGGCAGGTCGTTCAGCGAGTCTTCGACGATGGTCGGCAGCAGGCTGGCGGTGGCCTTGCCCGGGATGTGCTGGGAGAAGCGCAGCTTGGCGCCGCTCTGGTCGATCTCGGAGAGGTCGACACCGCACTTCTTGGCGAAGCCCAGGGCGGCCTGGGTCGGGTTGCCGTCGGCGTCGAAGGCGGCCTGGCGCGGCGGGCCGTCAACGTTGATGCTGCGGTCCGGCTGCTGGGTGTCCAGGTCGCGGATCAGCACGGCCAGGCGGCGTGGTGCGGCGTAGACGTGCTTGGCGCTGTAGTTCAGGCCGGCGGCCTGCAGGCCTTTCTCGATGCCGGCGAGGAACGCGTCGCCCAGGCTCGACAGGGCTTTCGGTGGCAGTTCTTCGGTGCCCAGTTCAACCAGGAAATCTTGAGCACTCATTCCGCAGCCTCCAGCTTGGCCAACACTTCGTCACGCAATTCGGGGGTCGCCATCGGGAAGCCGAGACGGGCACGGGCTTGCAGGTAGCTCTGGGCAACGGCCCGGGCCAGGGTGCGCACGCGCAGGATGTAGCGCTGGCGCTCGGTCACCGAGATGGCCCGGCGGGCGTCCAGCAGGTTGAAGGTGTGCGAGGCCTTGAGGACCATTTCGTAGGTCGGCAGCGGCAGTTCCAGCTCGATCAGGCGGTTCGCTTCGCTTTCGTAGAAGTCGAACAGTTCGAACAGCTTCTCGACGTTGGCGTGCTCGAAGTTGTAGGTCGACTGCTCCACTTCGTTCTGGTGGAACACGTCGCCGTAGGTGACCTTGCCGAACGGACCGTCGGTCCAGACCAGGTCATAGACCGAGTCGACGCCCTGCAGGTACATGGCCAGGCGCTCGAGACCGTAGGTGATCTCGCCGGTGACCGGCAGGCACTCGATGCCGCCGACCTGCTGGAAGTAGGTGAACTGGGTGACTTCCATGCCGTTGAGCCAGATTTCCCAACCCAGACCCCAGGCGCCGAGGGTCGGCGATTCCCAGTTGTCTTCGACGAAACGCACGTCGTGCACAAGCGGGTCGAGGCCGATGGCCTTCAGCGAGCCCAGGTACAGCTCCTGGAAGTTCGCCGGGTTCGGCTTCAGGACCACCTGGAACTGGTAGTAGTGCTGCAGGCGGTTGGGGTTTTCGCCGTAGCGACCATCGCCCGGGCGACGGCTTGGCTGGACATAGGCGGCGTTCCAGGTTTCAGGGCCTACGGCGCGCAGAAACGTGGCGGTATGAAAAGTGCCGGCGCCCACTTCCATATCGTAGGGCTGAAGCACCACACAACCTTGCTCGGCCCAGTACTGCTGGAGCGCGAGGATCAAGTCTTGGAAGGTACGCACGGCTGGCGTAGGCTGGCTCACGAAATTCACCTGTTTCTAGGGCTGCGAATATAAAGAGCGGGAGTATAACCCGATTCGCCCCGGCCTCTACCCATGGTGCTTTATGCCACGATGCTTTTGGTGTACCGACGATCCGCTGTACCAGGCTTATCACGACCACGAGTGGGGCACGCCGCAGCGCGACGCGGGGCAGCTATTCGAGATGCTTTTGCTCGAAGGGTTCCAGGCCGGCCTTTCGTGGATCACCGTCTTGAAGAAACGCCAGCGTTACCGGGAGGTGCTGTTCGGCTTCGATCCGCACCGGCTGGCCGAGATGACCGACGAGGAAATCGAGGAGCGCATGCTCGACCCGGGCATCATCCGCAACCGCCTCAAGCTCAATGCCGCCCGGCGCAATGCCCGGGCCTGGCTGGCGTTGGAAGACCCGGCGGCGCTGCTCTGGTCCTTCGTCGGCGGGCAGCCGAAGGTCAATCATTTCGCCGGTCGTGGCGAGGTGCCGGCGGTCACCGATGAGGCCAAGGCCATGAGCAAGGCCCTGCAGAAAGCCGGCTTCACTTTCGTTGGCCCGACCATCTGTTATGCCTTCATGCAGGCCACCGGCATGGTCATGGACCACACCACAGATTGCGATCGATACGCCGCCCTGCTGCGCTGACGGTTACAATGCCCGGCTTGTGTATGGAGGAACCTGCCTGTGGATAAATTCAAGGGCGCCTTGATGGTCGGGGCGTTGCGACTGTTTGCCAAGCTGCCGTGGGGCGCGGTGCAGCGCGTCGGCGCGGCCATCGGCTGGATCATGTGGAAAGTCCCGAACAGCTCCCGCGAGGTGGTACGCATCAACCTGGCCAAGTGCTTCCCGGAGATGGACCCGGTCGAGCGCGAGAAGCTGGTGGGCCGCGCGCTGATGGATATCGGCAAGTCCTTTACCGAAAGCGCCTGTGCCTGGATCTGGCCGGCGCAGAAGTCGATCGACCTGGTGCGTGAAGTCGAGGGCCTGGAAGTGCTGCACGAAGCCCTGGCCTCGGGCAAGGGCGTGGTGGGCATCACCAGCCACCTGGGCAACTGGGAAGTGCTCAACCATTTCTATTGCAGCCAGTGCAAACCGATCATTTTCTACCGGCCGCCGAAGTTGAAGGCTGTGGATGACTTGCTGCGCGAGCAGCGGGTGCAGTTGGGCAACCGCGTCGCGCCTTCGACCAAGGAAGGCATCCTGAGCATCATCAAGGAAGTGCGCAAAGGCGGTCAGGTGGGGATTCCGGCGGATCCGGAGCCGGCCGAGTCGGCGGGGATCTTCGTGCCGTTCCTCGGGACCAGGGCGCTGACCAGCAAATTCGTGCCGAACATGCTGGCCGGGGGCAAGGCGGTGGGGGTGTTCCTGCATGCCCTGCGGCTGCCGGATGGCAGTGGTTTCAAGGTGATTCTCGAAGCGGCGCCTGATGCGATGTACAGCACCGATACCGAGACCTCGGCAGCGGCGATGAGCCAGGTTGTGGAAAAGTATGTGCGGGCCTATCCAAGCCAGTACATGTGGAGCATGAAGCGCTTCAAGAAGCGGCCGGCGGGAGAGGCTCGCTGGTACTGAGGGCCTCATCGCTGGCAAGCCAGCTCCCACAGGTATTGCGTGCGCCGCAGACCCTGTGGGAGCTGGCTTGCCAGCGATGAATTCAACTCAATTGCCGGCTTTGTCCAGCTTCTTCAAAAACACCACCATCTCCTTCTCGGCCTGCTTGTCCCCATGAGCCTGCGCCGCCGCGATCCCCCGCTCCCAGGCCTCCCGCGCCGCCGAGTTATCCCCAGCCGCCACCCAGGCCTTGCCCAGCAGCTTCCACGCCGCCGAATACTTCGGGTCCAGCTCCACACACCGCGCCAGATGCACCGCCGCTTCCGCGCCATTGCCCTCATCCAGCCACGACTTGCCCAGGCCAAAGCGCAGCAGGGCGTTATCCACACCCTTGGCCAGCATCTTTTCCAGCGATTCGCGCACGGTGTCGCTCCTTAGAAGAACGTCAGGCCGACGTGGAACAGCTTTTCCACATCGCGGATGTACTTCTTGTCCACAACGAACAGGATCACATGGTCACCCGTGCGGATCACCGTATCGTCGTGGGCGATCAGCACTTCCTCGTCGCGGATGATCGCGCCGATGGTGGTGCCCGGCGGTAGGTTGATGTCTTCAATGGCCTTGCCCACCACCTTGCTCGACTTCGAATCGCCATGGGCAATCGCCTCGATCGCCTCCGCCGCACCCCGGCGCAGCGAGTGCACGCTGACGATATCGCCACGCCGGACGTGGGTCAGCAGGGTGCCGATGGTCGCCAACTGCGGGCTGATGGCGATATCGATCTCGCCGCCTTGCACCAGGTCGACATAGGCCGGGTTGTTGATGATGGTCATCACCTTGCGCGCACCCAGGCGCTTGGCCAGCAGCGAGGACATGATGTTGGCCTCGTCGTCGTTGGTCAGGGCCAGGAAGATGTCGGCGTCGGCGATGTTCTCTTCCAGCAGCAGGTCGCGGTCCGAGGCGCTGCCCTGGAGGACCACGGTGCTGTCGAGGGTGTCCGAGAGGTAGCGGCAACGCGCCGGGCTCATCTCGATGATCTTCACCTGGTAGCGGCTTTCGATGGCCTCGGCCAGGCGCTCGCCGATCTGCCCGCCACCGGCGATGACCACGCGCTTGTTGCCCTCGTCGATCCGTCGCAGCTCACCCATCACCGCGCGGATATCGGCCTTGGCGGCGATGAAGAACACTTCGTCGTCCGCCTCGATCACTGTATCGCCCTGCGGCAGGATCGGCCGGTCACGGCGGAAGATCGCCGCCACCCGGGTATCCACGTTGGGCATGTGCGCGCGGATCTGGCGCAGTTGCTGGCCCACCAGCGGCCCGCCGTAGTACGCCTTGACCGCCACCAACTGGGCCTTGCCCTCGGCGAAGTCGATCACCTGCAGGGCGCCGGGGTGTTCGATCAGGCGCTTGATGTAGTGGGTGACCACCTGTTCCGGGCTGATCAGCACGTCCACCGGAATGGCTTCGTTGTCGAACAGGCCGGCGCGGGTCAGGTAGGCCGACTCGCGCACCCGGGCGATCTTGGTCGGCGTATGGAACAACGTATAGGCGACCTGGCAGGCGACCATGTTGGTCTCGTCGCTGTTGGTCACCGCTACCAGCATGTCGGCGTCGTCGGCGCCCGCCTGGCGCAGGATGGTCGGGAACGAGCCGCGGCCCTGGACGGTGCGGATATCCAGGCGGTCGCCCAGGTCACGCAGGCGGTCGCCATCGGTATCGACCACGGTGATGTCGTTGGCTTCGCTGGCCAGGTGTTCGGCCAGCGTGCCGCCGACCTGCCCCGCGCCGAGGATGATGATCTTCATCCGCTGTCCCCTTCCCTATTCCTGTTAACCGCGCGCGGCGGCGATCTTGATCAGCTTGGCGTAGTAGAAACCGTCATGCCCGCCTTCCTGGGCGAGCAACTGGCGACCGTGGGGCTGGCGGATGCCGGCGTCGGTGGCCAGGTCCAGCTCGCGGGCGCCGGGGGTGCGGTCGAGGAAGGCCGCGATCACCTCGGTGTTTTCCGTGGGCAGGGTCGAGCAGGTGGCGTAGAGCAGCATGCCGCCGACTTCGAGGGTCGGCCACAGGGCGTCGAGCAATTCGCCCTGGAGGCTGGCGAGGGCGGCGATATCGTCGGCCTGGCGGGTCAGCTTGATGTCCGGGTGACGGCGGATCACGCCGGTGGCCGAGCACGGTGCATCCAGCAGGATGCGCTGGAAGCCCTTGCCGTCCCACCAGCTGGCAGTATCGCGCGCGTCGCAGGCGATCAGCTGGGCGTCGAGGCCGAGACGGTCGAGGTTCTCGCGCACACGGGTCAGGCGCTTGGCTTCGAGGTCGATGGCGACCACGCCGGCCAGCTTGTCTTCGGCTTCGAGCAGGTGGCAGGTCTTGCCGCCGGGAGCGCAGCAGGCGTCCAGCACCCGTTGGCCGGGGGCCAGTTCCAGCAGGTCGGCGGCCAGTTGCGCGGCTTCGTCCTGCACGCTGATCCAGCCCTGGTCGAAACCGGGCAGGTTGCGCACGTCGCAGGCTTCGGCAAGGACGATACCGTCGCGGCTGAACTGGCACGGCGCGGCGTCTATGCCGGCTTCACCCAGCAGGCCGAGGTAGGCGTCGCGGCTGTGGTGGCGGCGGTTGACCCGCAGGATCATCGGCGGGTGGGCGTTGTTGGCGGCGCAGATGGCTTCCCACTGTTCCGGCCAGAAGGCCTTGAGCGACTTCTGCAACCAGCGCGGGTGGGCGGTGCGCACCACCGGGTCACGTTCCAGCTCGGCGAAGAGCTCCTGCCCTTCCCGTTGCGCACGACGCAGCACGGCGTTGAGCAGACCCTTGGCCCACGGCTTCTTCAGCTTGTCGGCACAGCCCACGGTCTCGCCGATGGCGGCGTGCTCCGGGACGCGGGTGTAGAACAGTTGGTACAGGCCAACCAGCATCAGCGCATTCACATCGGCGTCGGCGCTCTTGAACGGCTTCTGCAACAGGCGCTCGGCCAGGGCCGACAGGCGTGGCTGCCAGCGAGCGGTACCGAAGGCGAGGTCCTGGGTCAGGCCGCGGTCACGGGCCTCGACCTTGTCCAGTTGCGCGGGCAGGGAACTGTTCAGCGAAGCCTTGCCGCTGAGCACGGCGGCAAGGGCGCGGGCGGCAGCCAGACGTGGGTTCATTGGCCGAGCACCGTGCCGCTGGCGAACTTCTCGCGACGGCTGTTGAACAGGTCGCTGAAGTTCAGGGCCTTGCCGCCGGGCAGTTGCAGGCGGGTCAGGCACAGGGCGCCTTCGCCGCAGGCGACGATCAGGCCGTCCTTGCTCGCGGAGAGGATTTCACCCGGCGTGCCCTTGCCGTCGGCAGGCTTGGCGGCTAGCACCTTGAGGGCTTCGCCGTCGAGGGTGCTGTGGCAGATCGGCCATGGGTTGAAGGCACGCACCAGGCGCTCCAGCTCGTCGGCCGGGCGGCTCCAGTCGATGCGCGCTTCGTCCTTGTTCAGCTTGTGTGCATAAGTCGCCAGGGCATCGTCCTGCACTTCGCCGGGCAGGGTGCCAGCGTCGAGGCCGGCGATGGCTTCCAGCACGGCGGGCGGGCCGAGTTCGGCAAGGCGGTCATGCAGGGTGCCGCCGGTGTCTTCGGCGCTGATCGGGGTGCTGACCTTGAGCAGCATCGGCCCGGTATCCAGCCCGGCTTCCATGCGCATCACGGTCACGCCGCTCTCGGCGTCGCCCGCCTGCACGGCGCGCTGGATCGGCGCCGCACCGCGCCAGCGTGGCAGCAGCGAGGCGTGGCTGTTGATGCAGCCGAGTTTCGGAATATCCAGCACCACTTGCGGGAGGATCAGGCCGTAGGCCACCACCACCATCAGGTCCGGCTGCAGCGCGGCCAGTTCGGCCTGGGCCTCGGCATTGCGCAGGGTCGGCGGTTGCAGCACCGGGATGCCGTTATCCACAGCCAGTTGCTTGACCGGGCTCGGCATCAGTTTCTGTCCGCGACCGGCCGGACGGTCCGGCTGGGTGTAGACGGCGATGATTTCGTGCTGGCTGGCCAGCAGGGCCTTGAGGTGTTCGGCGGCGAACTCGGGGGTGCCCGCGAAGACGATGCGCATGCAGTTCTCGCTTAAAAGAAAAAGGCTTGCCGGAGCAAGCCTTCAGGAGTGAGGAGGATCAAGCTTGCTGGCGGTGCTGCTTTTCCAGCTTCTTCTTGATGCGGTCGCGTTTGAGCGTGGACAGGTAGTCGACGAACAGCTTGCCGTTGAGGTGGTCGCACTCGTGCTGGATGCACACGGCCAGCAGGCCTTCGGCGATCAGCTCGTAGGGCTTGCCGTCGCGGTCCAGGGCCTTGACCCGGACTTGCAGCGGACGGTCGACGTTCTCGTAGAAGCCCGGCACCGACAGGCAGCCTTCCTGGTACTGGCCCATGTCGTGGGTCAGTTCTTCCAGCTCGGGGTTGATGAACACCCGCGGCTCGCTGCGATCTTCGCTGAGGTCCATGACCACCACGCGCTTGTGCACGTTGACCTGGGTGGCGGCGAGGCCGATGCCCGGCGCGTCGTACATGGTTTCAAACATGTCATCCACCAACTGGCGGATGGCGTCGTCCACTTCCGTCACCGGTTTGGCGAGGGTGCGAAGGCGCGGGTCCGGGAATTCGAGGATGTTCAGAATGGCCATAGGCGTATGAGCTGCACTGTGCGATGGGTGACAAACATGAACGCACATAATAAAGGGATTCCACGGATTCGGCACCTGTGAAAAGGTTGGCCGGGGTTGAAAACCCGGCTTTCGCCGCGAGTTGTCAAAGCATTATCAACAGAGTTATCCACAGGTTGTGAAGTGTGGATGGCCGCCGAAAGATCAAGGATGGTCTGATGTCTTGTGCTGAATTTCCCACCTGTCCGCCCGCCGAGCTGGAAGCGCGTTTGCGCTTGCAGCGCTTGCCTGGAGTCGGCGCGCAACGTTTTTTCAAATTGATACAGGCCTTCGGCAGTGCCTCGGCGGCGCTCAGTGCGCCGGCTTCTGCGTGGCTGGCGCTGGGCCTTCCACAAGAGGCCCATGAGGCGCGGCGCTGTGTCGAAGTACGAGACGGCGCTGGCGCTGCAATGCGCTGGCTAGAGCAGCCGGGCCAGCATTTGCTGATGTGGGACGATCCGGCCTACCCCGGCTTGCTTGCAGAAATCCCGGACCCGCCGCCCCTGCTGTTCGTCGCCGGCAATCCCGTGCTTGTGGATAAACCGCAACTGGCGATCATCGGCAGTCGCCGTGCTACGCCCCCGGCGTTGGGTACCGCCGCGGCCTTTTCGCGGAGCCTGGCCCAGGCCGGTTTCGTCATCACCAGCGGGCTGGCGCTGGGCATCGACGGCGCCGCGCACCAGGCTGCCGTGGATGCCGGTGGTGCGACCATCGGCGTGCTCGGCACCGGGTTGGAAAAACTTTATCCACAGCGTCATCGCACCTTGGCACGGCGCATGCTCGACAGCGGCAGTGCGCTGGTCTCGGAGTTTCCGCTGGATGCCGGTCCGCAGCCGGCCAACTTCCCCCGGCGCAATCGCATCATCAGCGGTTTGTCCCTGGGTGTGCTGGTGGTGGAGGCCAGCCTCGCCAGCGGCTCATTGATCACGGCGCGGCTGGCGGCGGAACAGGGGCGCGAGGTGTTCGCCATTCCCGGCTCGATCCACCATCCCGGCGCCAAGGGCTGTCACCAGCTGATCCGCGACGGCGCGTTGCTGGTGGAGAGCATCGAGCAGATCCTCGAAAGCCTGCGCGGCTGGCAGAACCTCTCGCCGGCGCCTGTGGATAAACCCGCCCATCCGTTGCTGGCGCTGTTGATCGCAGCGCCGCAGACCAGCGAAGCCCTGGCCCGAAGCAGCGGCCAGCCATTGGCCAAGGTGCTGGCTATGCTCACAGAACTGGAACTGGACGGCCGGGTGTGCAATGAAGCCGGACGTTGGTTTGCCCGTCCCGGCTAAGTACACTGCGCCCCAGCCTTGAAGCGGAGTGACAGAAATGGTGAACAGTTGGCGTGCGCTACAAGCCGCGCGGGAAATCCGGGCCGGAGCGGTGATTGCCTATCCGACCGAAGCGGTCTGGGGCCTGGGCTGTGACCCATGGAACGAAGAGGCGGTGGATCGCCTGCTGGCGCTGAAATCGCGCTCGGTGAACAAGGGGCTGATCCTGATCGCCGACAATATCCGTCAGTTCGACTTCCTGTTCGAAGACTTCCCGGATGTGTGGATCGACCGCATGAGTGCCACCTGGCCGGGGCCGAATACCTGGCTGGTGCCGCATCAGGGGTTGTTGCCGGAGTGGATCACCGGGGTGCATGACACGGTGGCCTTGCGGGTCAGTGATCACCCGCTGGTGCGCGACCTGTGCTCGTTGGTGGGGCCGCTGGTGTCCACCTCGGCCAACCCGGCCGGGCGTCCGGCGGCGAAGAGCCGGTTGCGGGTGGAGCAGTATTTCCATGGCCAACTGGACCTGGTGCTCGGTGGGGCGCTGGGGGGCAGGAAGAATCCGAGTGTGATTCGGGATCTGGCCAGTGGTGAGGTGGTTCGGGCCGGGTGATTTTTGGTGGGGCTGATGGCCCTATCGCTGGCAAGCCAGCTCCCACAGGGTAAGCGGTGTACGCAATACCTGTGGGAGCTGGCTTGCCAGCGATGAGGCCATCAGCCACACCACAAAAAATCAGGGAATCAGAACAGTCGACCCCACGGTCTTCCTCGCCGACAACTCGCTCTGCGCCTTCGCCGCCTCCGCCAGCGGATAGCGCTGCTGGATATCCACCTTCACCTTGCCACTGGCGATCATCCCGAACAGCTCGTTGGCCATCGCCTGGGTGTTCTCGGCGTTGTTGGCATAGCTCGCCAGGGTCGGCCGGGTCACGTACAGCGAGCCCTTCTGCGCCAGGATCCCCAGGTTCACCCCGCTCACCGCACCCGAGGCGTTGCCGAAGCTGACCATCAGGCCACGCGGCGCCAGGCAATCCAGCGAGGTCAGCCAGGTGTCCTGCCCGACGCCGTCGTACACCACCTTGCACTTCTTGCCGTCGGTCAGTTCCAGCACACGCTTGGCCACGTCTTCGTGGCTGTAGTCGATGGTCGCCCAGGCACCCAGGGCCTTGGCCCGCTCGGCCTTATCCGCCGAACTCACGGTACCGATCAGCTTCGCGCCAATCGCCTTCGCCCACTGGCAGGCCAGCGACCCGACGCCGCCCGCCGCGGCGTGGAACAGAATGATCTCGCCAGGTTGCACATCGTAGGTCTGGCGCAGCAGGTACTGCACGGTCAGGCCCTTGAGCATCACCGCCGCCGCGTCTTCGAAGCTGACGCTTTGCGGCAGCGACACCAGGTTGGCCGCCGGCAGTTCATGCAGCTCGCTGTACGCACCCAGCGGGCCGCCGGCGTAGGCCACGCGATCACCGACCTTGAAGCGGCTCACACCCTCGCCCACGGCCTCGACCACACCGGCCGCCTCGGTACCCAGGCCCGACGGCAGGCTCGGTGGCGCATACAGGCCGCTGCGGAAATAGGTATCGATGAAATTCAGACCGATGGCGTGGTTACGCACAAGGACATTGCCCGGCGCAGGCGCCTTGGGCTCGAAATCCACGAGGGTCAAAACCTCGGGGCCGCCATGCTCGTTGAACTGGATACGCTTGGCCATCTGCTCTCTCCTGAGACGTCGGGAAAGGGCCTATCGGACGCCTTTTGCTTGACCGCCGTCAACTACGGAGGGCACATGCACGGTGGTATGCTACGCGGCAAATTTTTCCGCCGGATCCCGCCCGGGCCGGCCCAAGCCCGCTTCAAGGTGACCTGATGACTAGCCGCACCGAGGCCGTGAAAGCCTACCTGCTCGACCTGCAAGACCGGATTTGCGCCGCCCTGGAAAACGAAGACGGCGGCGCCCGCTTCGTCGAGGACGCCTGGACCCGCGAGGCTGGCGGCGGCGGTCGGACCCGGGTGATCGGCGACGGCAAGGTCATCGAGAAAGGCGGCGTCAACTTCTCCCACGTCTTTGGCAGCGGCCTGCCGCCGTCGGCCAGCGCCCACCGCCCGGAACTGGCCGGCCGTGGCTTCGAAGCCCTCGGCGTGTCGCTGGTGATCCACCCGCACAACCCCCACGTGCCGACTTCCCACGCCAATGTGCGCTTCTTCATCGCCGAGAAGGAAGGCGAGGAAGCGGTCTGGTGGTTCGGCGGCGGCTTCGACCTGACCCCGTACTACGGCAACGAAGAAGACTGCGTGCACTGGCACCGCGTCGCCGAACAGGCCTGCGCGCCGTTCGGGGCCGACGTCTATCCGCGCTACAAGGCCTGGTGCGACCGCTACTTCCACCTCAAGCACCGTGGCGAGCCGCGGGGCATCGGCGGCCTGTTCTTCGATGACCTGAACGAGTGGGACTTCGACACCTGCTTCGCCTTTATCCGCGCCATCGGTGACGCCTATGTCGAGGCCTATCTGCCGATCATCCAGCGCCGCAAGAACGACGCCTGGACCGCTGAACAGCGGGAATTCCAGGAGTACCGTCGTGGTCGCTACGTCGAGTTCAACCTGGTCTACGACCGCGGCACCCTGTTCGGCCTGCAGTCCGGCGGGCGTACCGAGTCCATCCTCATGTCGCTGCCGCCGCAAGTGCGCTGGGGCTACGACTGGAAGGCGCAGCCGGGCAGTGCCGAAGCGCGCCTGACCGAGTATTTCCTCACCGATCGCGACTGGCTGGGTCTGGACAACACCGGGCACTGAGCCCATTGTGCACACCCGTTTGCCCGGTCGCCGGGCCTGATTCAGGAAGCGCGTGAATGGACCAGTACGTTGTATTCGGCAATCCCATCGGCCACAGCAAGTCGCCGCTGATTCATCGGCTGTTTGCCGCCCAGACCGGCGAGGAACTGGAATACGACACCCTGCTGGCGCCATTGGATGACTTCACCGCCTGCGCCCAGGGCTTCTTCAAGCAAGGCCTGGGCGCCAATGTCACCGTGCCGTTCAAGGAGGAAGCCTTCCGCATGGTTGACAGCCTGACTCCGCGGGCCAAGCGCGCTGGCGCGGTGAATACCCTGAGCCGTCTGGCTGACGGCAGCCTGCAGGGCGACAACACCGACGGTGCCGGGCTGGTGCGTGACCTGACGGTGAATGCCGGGGTCGAGCTGGCGGGCAAGCGCATCCTCTTGCTGGGTGCGGGTGGTGCTGTGCGGGGTGTGCTCGAACCGCTGCTGGCGCACAAGCCGGCGTCCCTGGTGATCGCCAACCGTACCGTGGAAAAGGCCGAGCAACTGGCCCGCGAATTCGCCGACCTCGGCCCCGTTGCGGCCAGTGGTTTCAGTTGGCTGAAAGAGCCGGTGGACCTGATCATCAACGCCACCTCGGCGAGCCTGGCCGGCGAACTGCCGCCGATTGACCCGGGGCTGATCCTGCCGGGCCAGACCGTCTGCTACGACATGATGTATGGCAAGGAGCCGACGCCGTTCTGCGTCTGGGCCAGCGAGCATGGCGCGGTGCAGGTGCTGGATGGGTTGGGAATGCTGGCCGAGCAGGCGGCGGAAGCGTTCTTTATCTGGCGCGGGGTGCGTCCGGAGACGGCGCCGGTGCTGGCGGAACTGCGGCGGCAACTGGCGCGTTGACTCGCAGGCGCCAGCCGACGTGATGGCCTGGGAAAATACGGCCAGGCTGAGGGTGTAGGGGGCTTCCAACTGTTCATTGTCCGGACCGTTAAAGTGATCTGAACAGAGCGCAGGTCAGACACCCTTGATCGCGGAATTATTGGCTTGTCATCCTTATCTGGGTCGAAGCAGAAAGATCACAAACGGTGTCGTACACCGCCAGCCGCACGTTACTGTAGGTTCCTGGGGAACCGGCAGGCGTGGAGAACTCACTGGCTGTTGAGCTCGGACTATATTGCGACCCCCAGGCGAATGCCATTTGCCCGCTGGGCGTTGTCGAGCCGCTGGCATCAGCATACAGCGTGTTGCCTGTCTGGCGCTGCTTGACGTTTATGCTGATGGCTTTCTTCTGGATGATTGCTCGTTCGGCACTTTCACGCAGGGCTAATATTTCTAACGGACTAAGCTTTCTAAACTCCTCTTCTGAGCGACCCAGTCTATCGTCGTCATAACCGTATTTTAGATAATTATCGTAATCCTGCTTTGATTGGAAGCAAGATTCCGGCATTGCGGCATGGGTATAAGCCGAGGTGCCGGAGAGGACGACGAGAAAGGCGAATTTGGTGAATTTCTGAATAGCCATTTTTAAACGCTCACTTAGTTTAATTGAAGCTAACGAAAACGAACCTGTTCGTGGTGCTTATGGTGAAATCGGACTGGATAGTTTACAACTGACATAAATATCGGTTGCAGAGGGCCGGGAGCTAAACTAACACCTTGTTCAGCTTCAGGCCGGGTTGAAGCGTGGGCTGATGACCTGAGCGCCATGCGGGTTTGTCCAATACCTTGAACCGGCCTGCTCATCGTCGGGCGGCTCACGGATACCAGTAGCAACCTTATTGCCATCGTATTTCCGTGAGCGTTAGTGTCTGGAGTGCTGTTGTGTCTCATGGCTACTAGTGGTATCGATCAATTATAGGTCGTGGTGACCTTTTTACTTTCGGTGTGTCCACATACCGGATCCTTGACGATCAACAGGATGCCAGCAGTGCCGCTCGATCCTGAAACCTCAGTGGAGACTTTGCTATCTCCGGCTCTGAAGTGAGTAGGGTCATTTCCCCAGGCGAACTCGATCTGGCCGCTTGGGGTCGTGGAACTGCTGGCATCGATGGTGACCAGGTTGTCCGTTCGGCTGCTTGTGGTTTTTATGACTATTTCCTTTCGCTTGGCGGGTCCATGTTCGTAATCTTTCAAGGCTTTCGCGTGGGCGGTAGGGCCCATGTAGATCATGCCGGTAGTTGCGGAAGGTACAGGCTTTGACGGCGCCTCGTCGCCATACTCTTGATATATCTCATAGTCTTTTTGGGTTTGGAAGCAACTCGCTGGCGCTGTGTTAGCGGCATAAGTTTCGGCGCAGTACGAAACAGTAAGTGCACACATCGAGGCGATTGGAATCATTCTGGATTTCATTTTTCAGACGCTCCTGAATACTCGTAAAAAAACGTAGCTGATCGACGGCTTTTTACTTGTTAGTCATCCTGACTTGCGTGGATGCTGATACCTCGCACACCGGGTCCGTGACAGTGAGTTGAATGTTGCTATACGTTCCAGAGGCTCCGCCTTTAATAGAGTATTCGGCAGTCGTGGAAACGATGTCAGAGCTGCCCCATGAAAATGCTTTCTTGCCACTGGGTGTAGTTGAGTTGCTGGCATTGGCGATTATCTTCTCACCGGGGGATGCTTGTGTCTGAGTGACGCGAATCGAGACGCTCGCCTTTTTTCCTCGCCCGTATTGATACTCGTCGATCTGAGCATCATGTTTGTCCCACTCTTCTTCGGTTGGGTCAGCGGAAAGACGATCAGGCTCTGGAGGGCCTTCTTCTCCGTACTTTAACCAGAGTTGATAATCTTTCTCAGATTGAAAGCACGCCTGTGGATAAGCGGCATGAGCACTCATTGACATAAACAGGCAGAAAAAAACTGACGGTATCAAGGCTTTGGTGATGTCCATGGCTAAACGCTCCCTCGTATCAAAAGGCGAACGAAAGCGAATCTGTCCGTGATACCCACGCTAATCTCGCGAGCCTCCGCACGCAACTGACAGAAGTATCAGTTGCAGAGGGTCGGAAACTGAACTAACGACTTGTTCTGCTTGAAGAGTGTCCAGATAACCTGAGCGACATGCGGGCTTGAATTGACCGCGTACCCTGTGGGAGCGGGTTTACCCGCGATGACGGCTGTGAATCCACCGCCGTCATCGCTGGCAAGCCAACTCCCACAGGGTTTTTGCGATGCCTTAAACCGGCACGCTCACCGTCGAGCGGCTCACGGCGACCACGAGCAACGCCTTGGCGATCCTCATGTCCAGCCGGGCGTTGGTCAGCATGGTTCGATGCCGCTCTTCAGGCGGCTCAGGCACGCCGGCGGCGGCTTCGATGGATTTCTTCAGGTGCTCAATGGCCTTGGTGACCGCTTCGTCGTGGGTCAGGCCGGGGTTGATGCAGAGGGAGAGCGGTGGATCGGGTACGCATTTCGTCATGACAATCTCCAAGGGTAAGGACGGGAGCTGCCATCACCGCTGTCAAACGGGAGGGTGGCAGCTGTGCATGGGTTGACAGACCAAGGACCCCTGGAGCCTCGGCGCACCCTGAGGTGCCCACACGCACAGCTGCCATAAGCAGCTGCGGCTACAGGGGGATTCAGGGCGGTCTGTCAAAACCGGTCGCTGAGTTGGCAGCGACCGGCCAAGACTAGGCACGGTTTCCCCCGTACGCAACAACTGAAAGGCCGCCGGAGTATGCTTGGGAAATTGCCTACAAGAAAGTCGGAAATCGGAGTGTTTTCGTGGCTTTTTGCGACAGCGTTGGAGCTGGGGTATTTGCTCAGCTCCAGCGATGAGAGGGACTACTTGCTGGTAACGGTGATTCGCGTCGAGTCCTGCATATCACAGCGTTTGTCTCTGACCGTTAAAACTATATTGCTGTAGCTACCAGGGGTTCCGCCTGGCATTGTCTTTGTCGCGCTATCTGAGAAAGCTTCATACGAGCCCCACTGGTACTCTGCTTCATTGCTCGGTACGGTGGAACCACTTGCATCAAAGGTTATCGGGCTACCAGAGGACTGCTGGGTCTGTTTTACATTAATTTTTATTGGTGGAATCATCAGCAGGGCCTCGCGAAGCTCAGCGCCTCGGGTGTCCGGACTTTCCAAGTAGCTGTCTCGGAGATATAAATAATTTTGATAATGATAGGAAGAAGGAAAGCAGTTAACCGGCATATTGGTGGGGTCGTAGGCATATGAGTCGGTATTGATGCCAAGTGACATTATGAAAAAAGCCGCAAAAGATGATCCTCTCATCATGTTCATTATGTCTCTCCTGAATCTTCTAGCTTATTGCCTCTGCCTGCTTGGGCACTCTGATAAAGAAGAGCGAACTCAAAATAACCGCCCTGTAACCTCAACGCTAATCTCATGCGCGACCATGCACAACTGACAGAAATATCAGTTGTGCACAGTTGATAACTGAACTAGCAAGCGTTCAAAGCTTCGCCTGCACCGCCGCCAGCGCATCCCCACCCTCACGGGTCTTCACCCCCTGCAACCATCCCTCAAGCACGGCAGGATTGGCCCGGATCCACGCCTTCGCCGCCTCTTCATTGCTGACCTTGTTATCCACGACATTGGCCATGATGGTGTTCTCCATCTCCAGGCTGAAGGTCAGGTTCGCCAGCAGCTTTGCCGGATTGGGGCAGGCCTGTGCATAACCTTTGCGGGTCAGGGTGTAGACGCTGCCGCTGCTGCCGAACCATTTCTCGCCGCCGGTGAGGTAGCGCATCTTCAACTGCACGTTCATCGGGTGCGGCGTCCAGCCGAGGAAGACGATCGGCTTCTCGCGCTTCACCGCCCGCTGCACCTGGGCCAGCATCGCCTGCTCGCTGGATTCCACCAGCTTCCAGCCGCCAAGGTTGAATTCGTTCTTGTCGATGATCGATTGCAGCGAGAGGTTGGCCGGGGCGCCGGAGCCGATGCCGTAGAGCTTTTTGTCGAACTCGCCGGCACGCTTCTGCAGGTCGGCGAAGTCCTTGACCCCGGATTGCCAGACGTACTCCGGTACGGCCAGGGTGAACTCGGTGCCTTCGAGGTTGCGCGCCAGCTGGGTGACCTCGCCGCTGGCGACGAACTTGTCGTGGAAGCCCTGCTGCGCCGGCATCCAGTTGCCGAGGAAGGCGTCCACCAGGCCGTCCTTGAGGCCGCCGTAGATGATCGGTACCGCCAGGGCGTCGACCTTGACCTGGTAGCCCGCGCCTTCCAGCAGCACGCGGGCCACCGCATTGGTGGCGGCGATATCGCTCCAGCCCGGGTCGGCCATCTTCACCGTGTCGCACTTGCTGTCGTCGGCCTGCACGGCACCGACAGTGAGGGTACAGACAACCGCGATAACGCTTGTGGATAACCCTTTCATGCTCCGTCCTCGCATAATTAATGGCCTGGTTGTGGATAACGTGCCTTGCGTTCGAGATCGTCGAGATCGATGTGGTTGCGCATGTACTGCTGGCTGGCATCGACCATGGGCTGGTGGTCCCAGCTCTTCAGGGTGCCGGTGGACAGCGCGCCGGCGACGAAGCGCCGCCGCCGCTGGCTGGCCAGGACTTGCTCGCGCAATTGCGGGATGTTCCAGCGCTGGCGGGCTTCCTTGAGGAAGTCCACGACCCGTTCGGCATGCTGCGGATGGGCGGCCAGGTTGTCGAGCTCGCGCGGGTCGCTGTCGAGGTTGTAGAGCAGGCAGGGGTCGTCCTCGCTGTAGATGAATTTCCACGGTCCGCGGCGGATCATCATCAGCGGGCTGATGGTGCCCTCGGCCATGTACTCGCCAATCACTTCGTCGTGACCGCCCTCGCCTTTCAGGTGACCGAGCAGCGAGCGGCCATCCAGCGGCAGGTCGCCTTCCACCCGGCCTCCGGCCAGCTCGACCAGCGTAGGCAACAGATCGCAGGTGGACACGCTGGCCTCGACCCGGCCCGGCGCGAACTGCCCCGGCGCATGCACCAGCAGCGGCACCCGGGCGGACATCTCGAACCAGTGCATTTTGTACCAGAGCCCGCGCTCGCCAAGCATGTCGCCGTGGTCGCCGGAGAAGACGATCAGGGTGTCTTGCGCCAGGCCGGTTTCCTCGAGGGTCGCCAGCAGCTTGCCGATATTGGCGTCGATGTAGCTGCAGGCACCGAAATAGGCGCGGCGGGCGTCGCGGATCTTGTCCACGGGCAGCGGCTTGTCCCACAGGTCGTAGACCTTGAGCAGACGCTGCGAGTGCGGGTCCAGCTCGTCCTGGCTGAACGGCACGTGGGGCATGGGGATGGCGTCATCGCTGTAGAGGTCCCAGAACGCCTTGGGAATGGTGTACGGGTCGTGCGGGTGGGTCATGGACACGGTGAGGCAGAACGGCCGCTCACCGCCCTCACGGACGTGGTCGTACAGGTACTGCTGCGCCTTGAACACCACCTCTTCGTCGAAATCCAGCTGGTTGGTGCGCACGCAGGGCCCGGCCTGCAGCACCGAGGACATGTTGTGGTACCAGCTCGGGCGCTCGTCCGGGGCGTCCCAGTTCACCGCCCAGCCGTAGTCCGCGGGGTAGATGTCGCTGGTCAGGCGCTCCTCGTAGCCGTGCAGCTGGTCCGGACCGCAGAAATGCATCTTGCCCGACAGCGCCGTGCGGTAGCCGAGGCGGCGCAGGTAGTGGGCGTAGGTAGGGATATCAGCGGGGAAATCGGCGGCGTTGTCGTAGGCGCCGATCTTGCTCGGCAACTGGCCACTGACCAGGGTGAAGCGCGACGGCGCGCACAGCGGGCTGTTGCAGTAGGCCGAGTCGAAGACCACGCCCTCGGCGGCCAGGCGGCTGAGGTTCGGCATCTTGATCGGCGATGGCGCGTAGATCGGCAGCAGTGGCGCGGCCATCTGGTCGGCCATGATGAAAAGAATGTTCTTGGCGTTCATAAGGTCACGGCATTCCATCGTCAGGCGTTATGGGAAGCAGCTGGAATCCAGAGTGAAGCTGTGCATAACTTGGGTAAAGCCCATGCCGGGCAATGACTAGGATTAGCTGAGCTTATGTTTGAAGGCCTGGGCGGGATGTCGCTGGATGTATTGCGGGTGTTCGAGGTGGCAGCGCGGTTGCGCAGCTTCACGGCGGCGGCCGTCGAACTGGGGACCACCCAGCCGGCGGTGAGCCAGCAGATCAAGCGCCTGGAAGAACAGTTGGGCGCCCGCCTGTTCGACCGGATCTACCGCGGAATAGAGCTGACCGAGGCCGGTGTACTGCTGTACGAGCAAGTACACATGGGCATGCTCACTATCGATGAAGGTGTGGCCCAGGTGGTGGGCCGTGACCAGCATGAAGTGCTGCGGGTGGCCACCGACTTCGCCTTTGCCGCGTACTGGCTGATGCCCCGTTTGCAGCGTTTCCACCAGGCCAACCCGCACGTTGACGTGAGCCTGGTCACCAGCGAGCGCAGCCACGCCATGCTGCGCCCGGATATCGATGTGGCGGTGCTGTTCGGTGACGGGCGCTTTCGCCAGGGCGAGAGCACCTGGCTGTTCGACGAGGAGGTTTTTCCGGTCTGCAGCCCGCGTTTGCTGGACGGAAAGGCCCTGCCGCTGGCGCCCGACGCGCTGCTGAAACTGCCTTTGCTGCACCTGCGCGGCGAGTCGGCGAGCCGCTGGTTCGACTGGAATGGGGTGTTCCGCGAGCTGGAATTGCCCGGCCCGCCCAACCCCGGGCACCTGCGTTTCGACAACTACACCCTGCTGATCCAGGCCGCGATCGGCGGCCAGGGCGTGGCGATCGGCTGGCGCTACCTGGTCGATGCCCTGCTCGATCAGGGTTTGCTGCGCCGTCCGCTGGATGCGTCGATTCGTTCTGAAAACGGATACTACGTAGTACGTCCTTTGCGTAAAAGGCGTAGTACGCTGGTCGAGCGATTCGTCGAATGGCTGGGTGAAGAACAATCGCGGCTACCGGTATAGTCCGGGTCGGTCGATTTGCGTGATTCAGGAGTGAGTGTGGAAAGGATCAAGGGCTATCACGCCCATGTTTATTACGACGCCAGCACCTTCGAGCAGGCGCGGGAACTGTGCGAGGAGACGGCGCAGCTGTTTCCGGTGACCATGGGCCGCATGCACCGGCAGCCGGTGGGGCCGCATCCGGACTGGAGCTGCCAGTTGGCGTTCGCGCCGGAGTTGATCGGGGTGGTGTTGCCGTGGCTGGCGCTGTATCGGAAGGGGTTGGTGGTGTTCCTGCATCCGCTGACCGGGGATGAGCTGGCGGACCACCGGGATCATGCGATCTGGATGGGGGGGATCAGGCCGCTGGATCTGTCGATCTTCGAGTGACCTTCATTCTTCGGGCCTGTGCATAACCCTGTGGGAGCTGGCTTGCCAGCGATTGCGATGGTGAATTCACCAACGTCATCGCTGGCAAGCCAGCTCCCACAGGTTCAGCGGAAAGGCCTTAAGATTTGCGCGCGCCGCGCACGCCTTCAGCCAGGGCCGAACACAGCGCCAGGACGTTATCCACAGCCTGCTCCGGGCTGGCAGCGGTAGCTATCTTGTCCACCAGCGCCGAACCCACTACCACACCATCTGCCAGCCGGGCGATCGCCGCAGCCTGCTCCGGGGTACGAATCCCGAAACCAACACTGATCGGCAGATCGGTATGCCGACGCAGCCGCGCCACCGCCTCGGTCACATGCTCGGTGGTCGCCGAACCGGCACCGGTCACGCCGGCAACCGACACGTAGTAGACGAACCCGGAACTGCGCTCCAGTACCCGCGGCAGACGCGCATCGTCAGTAGTCGGGGTGGTCAGGCGAATGAAGTCGATACCCGCGGCCTGGGCCGGAGTCGCCAGCTCGGCGTCGTGCTCCGGCGGCAGGTCGACGATGATCAGGCCATCGACACCGGCTTCATTGGCCTGGGCCACGAACTCGGCGACGCCAAAGCGGTGGATCGGGTTGTAGTAGCCCATCAGCACGATCGGCGTGGTCTGGTTGTCGACCCGGAATTCTCGAACCATCTGCAGGGTCTTGGCCAGGGTCTGGCCGGCGTCCAGGGCGCGCAGGGTCGCCAGCTGGATGGCCACGCCATCGGCCATCGGGTCGGTGAACGGCATGCCCAGTTCGATCACGTCGGCACCCGCCGCCGGCAGGCCCTTGAGGATCTTCAGCGAAGCGTCGTAACCCGGGTCGCCAGCGGTGACGAAGGTCACCAGGGCCGCACGGCCTTCCTGCTTCAGCTCGGAAAAACGTTGTTCGAGACGGCTCATGCCTGCTTCTCCTGCGCGGCCATATGGCTCATTACGGTTTGCATGTCTTTGTCGCCACGGCCGGACAGGCAGATCACCATCAGGTGGTCCTTGGGCAGGGTCGGCGCGCGCTTGATGGCTTCGGCCAGGGCGTGCGAGCTCTCCAGTGCGGGGATGATGCCTTCCAGGCGGCAGCAGGCGTGGAACGCGTCGAGGGCTTCGTCGTCGGTGATGCTGACGTAGTCAACGCGCTTGATCTCATGCAACCACGAGTGCTCTGGGCCGATGCCCGGGTAGTCGAGGCCGGCGGAAATCGAGTGGGCGTCGGTGATCTGGCCGTCGGCGTCCTGCAGCAGGTAGGTGCGGTTGCCGTGCAGCACGCCCGGTACGCCGCCGTTGAGGCTGGCCGCGTGCTTGTCGGTATCGACGCCGTGACCGCCGGCTTCGACGCCGATGATCTGCACGCTGGCATCATCGAGGAAGTCGTGGAACAGGCCCATGGCGTTGGAGCCGCCGCCGACGCAGGCGATCAGGCTGTCCGGCAGGCGACCTTCCTTCTCGTGCAGCTGGGCGCGGGTTTCCTTGCCGATGATCGACTGGAAGTCACGGACCATCGCCGGGTACGGGTGCGGACCGGCCACGGTGCCGATCAGGTAGAAGGTGTCGTCGACGTTGGTCACCCAGTCGCGCAGGGCTTCGTTCATCGCGTCCTTCAGGGTGCCGGTGCCGGCGGTGACCGGGACGATCTCGGCGCCCAGCAGCTTCATGCGGAACACGTTGGCCTGCTGGCGCTCGATGTCGGTGGCGCCCATGTAGATCACGCACGGCAGGCCGAAACGTGCGGCGACGGTGGCGGTGGCCACGCCGTGCATGCCGGCGCCGGTTTCGGCGATCAGGCGCTTCTTGCCCATGCGCTTGGCCAGCAGGACCTGGCCGATGCAGTTGTTCACCTTGTGCGCGCCGGTGTGGTTCAGCTCTTCACGCTTGAAGAAGATCTTCGCGCCGCCGAGGTGCTCGGTCAGGCGTTCGGCGAAGTACAGCGGGTTCGGGCGGCCGATGTAGTCGCGCTGGAAGTAGGCCAGTTGCTCGAGGAATTCCGGGTCGGCCTTGGCCGCTTCGTATTCGCGGGCCAGGTCGAGGACCAGCGGCATCAGGGTTTCCGCCACGTAGCGGCCGCCGAAGGCGCCGAACAGGCCGTTGGCGTCGGGGCCGCTGCGAAGGTTGGTCTGGGTCATGGGTCGCTCCGTAGGGAAGGATTTGGCTGACAATGGTCCTACTCTAACCACGACAGGCGCCGCTGAAAACCGATAAGATCGCCGCAACCTGTCAGGAAAACTCACACGTCATGTCCAGGGAACTGCCACCACTGAATGCCCTCAGGGCGTTCGAAGTCACCGCCCGTCTCGGCAGCGTCAGCCAGGCGGCGGAGCAACTGCATGTGACCCACGGGGCTGTCAGTCGTCAGTTGAAGGCGCTGGAGAGCCATCTCGGGGTGAGCCTGTTCGTCAAGGACGGGCGCGGCATCAAACTCACAGATGCCGGGTTACGGCTTCGCGAGGTCAGCGGCGAGGCATTCGAGCGGCTGCGGGTGGTCTGCGCCGAGCTGAGCCAGAGCGGGGCCGATGCGCCGTTCGTCCTGGGTTGTTCGGGGAGTCTGCTGGCGCGCTGGTTCATTCCCCGCCTCGGGCGTTTGAAGGCTGATCTGCCGGACCTGCGCTTGCACCTGTCGGCCGGCGAAGGCGATCTCGACCCGCGTCGGCCGGGCCTGGACGCGCTGCTGGTGTTCGCCGAACCGCCGTGGCCGGCGGATATGCAGGTCTACGAGCTGGCGCGAGAGTCCGTCGGTCCGGTGCTCAGCCCGCATTTCCCGGGCTTCGAACGCCTGCGCCAGGCGCCGGCCGACGCCCTGCGCGAAGAAACCCTGTTGCACACCACCTCACGTCCGCAGGCCTGGCCGGACTGGGCGCGCCAGCACGACCTGGACCCCGGCGCATTGCGCTACGGTCAGGGGTTCGAGCATCTGTATTACTTGCTGGAGGCGGCGATGGCGGGCTTGGGTGTGGCGATCGCGCCGCAACCGCTGGTCGCCGACGACCTGCGCGCCGGGCGCCTGGCTGCCCCGTGGGGGTTCAGCCAGACCCAGGCGTCACTGGTGCTGTGGGTGCCGCGACGCGCCGCGGACGGGCGCGCTGAGCAACTGGCAGGCTGGTTGCGCGCAGAACTGGCGCAACAGGGCGATCAATCGCCGCGCTTGCACAGCAGGTAGGCGGCCAGCAGGCCCAGGGCGCCGACGGCCACACCGGCGGTGGTCCAGGGGTGTTCCTGGGCGTAGTCGCGGGTGGCGATGCCGGTCTCGCGGGTCTTGGTCTTCACCTCTTCATAAGCGTCGCCAAGCAGGCTGCGGGAATGACGCAGGGCGTTCTCGGCGTTGCTGCGCAGGGCTTTGAGGGTCTTGCGCGACTCGTCCGACGCATCGTCTTTCAGGCTTTCCAGAGATTTGAGCAGGCTTTCGATTTCCGCTTCCATGCTTTGCAGCGCGGCTTTGCGTAGCGAGCTATTGGCCATGGTGTGTCTCCTTCAGGGTTGAGTGAGGTGTGTAGGTTCCGACTGCACCGGCTCTGGAAAGTGCGATCGAACGTTTCGCTGTGGCGTCGGCTCAGAGGTAAAACGGCCCGGCGCTGCTAGGCTCTATCCCCGCACCTTCCGAAGGAGAACAGCGAATGTCCGATCATCACACCTACAAGAAGATCGAGCTTGTCGGCTCGTCCCCCACCAGCATCGAGGATGCGATCAACAATGCCCTGGCCGAAGCCGGCAAGAGCATCAAGCATCTGGAATGGTTCGAAGTGGTGGACACCCGCGGGCATATCCGCGACAACAAGGCGGCGCATTTCCAGGTAACCCTGAAAGTCGGGTTCCGCATCGCCAACAGTTGAAATGAAGAGCAGGTTTGATAGGCAGGGCTCCGGGGGGACCGGGGCCTTTGTCGTTTTGGTCCAACAAGGAGAGCGATCAATGAAGAAGATGATGCTGGCAGTAGCGTTGATGGGGTTGGCCGGTACGGCGATGGCGGCGGGCAAGCCGTGTGAAGAGCTGAAGAGCGAGATCGCGGCGAAGCTGGATGCCAAGGGGGTTCAGCATTATTCGCTCGAGGTGGTGGCGAAGGGCGCCGGGGGCGGTCATGTGGTTGGGTCCTGTGAGGCCGGGACCAAGGAAATCGTCTACAAGCGCGGGTGATTTTCAGGGCCTAATCGCTGGCAAGCCAGCTCCCACAGTGTCCGCGGCGCCGCTGAACCTGTGGGAGCTGGCTTGCCAGCGATTGGTGCCTAACTGCCGAGCACAGTCTGGGCCATCAACTCATACGAGCGCACCCGGTCCGCATGTTCATACAGGTCCGAGGTAAAGATCAGCTCATCCGCCCCGGTCTGCTCCAGCAGCACCTCCAGCTTGGCCTTCACCTTCTGCGGACTGCCGATCATCGCCAGGCCGAGGAAATCCCCCACCGCATCCCGCTCATGAGGCAGCCACAGGCCGTTCATGGTCGGCACCGGCGGTTTCTGCATCAGGCTCTGGCCGCGCATCAGGGCGAGGATGCGCTGGTACACCGAGGTCGCCAGGTAGTCGGCCTGCTCGTCGGTATCCGCCACCACCATCGGCACACCGAGCATCACGTAAGGCTCATCGAGCACCGCCGACGGCTGGAAGTGATTGCGGTAGACGCGAATCGCTTCATGCATGTAGCGCGGCGCGAAGTGCGAGGCGAAGGCGTAGGGCAAGCCCAGCTGGCCGGCCAGTTGGGCACTGAACAGGCTGGAGCCGAGCAGCCAGATCGGCACGTTGGTGTCGTGCCCCGGCACGGCGATCACTTTTTGATCAGGGGTGCGCGGGCCGAGGTAGCGCATCAGTTCCAGCACATCGTCCGGAAAATCATCGGCGCTGCCGGAGCGCTCGCGGCGCAGGGCGCGG
The DNA here is from genome assembly GCF_057197725.1 of Pseudomonas sp. P2S-1. Lineage (NCBI taxonomy): Bacteria > Pseudomonadati > Pseudomonadota > Gammaproteobacteria > Pseudomonadales > Pseudomonadaceae > Pseudomonas > Pseudomonas sp. P2S-1. The sequence goes on along the minus strand of NZ_CM170068.1, from coordinate 4,536,584 downwards.
GCGGTCATCTGGTCGGAGCCGGGGGCGCGGCCCAGGCCCAGCTCGATCCGGCCCGGATACAGGCTGGCGAGGGTGCCGAACTGCTCGGCGATCACCAGCGGCGCATGGTTGGGCAGCATCACCCCGCCGGAGCCGAGGCGGATGCTCGAGGTACCGCCGGCCAGGTAGCCGAGCAGCACGGACGTCGCCGAACTGGCGATGCCATCCATGTTGTGGTGCTCGGCCACCCAGAAGCGGTGATAGCCAAAGCGTTCAACGTGTTGCGCCAGGTCCAGGGAGTTGCGCAGGGCCTGCGCCGGGCCGCCGTCCTGGCGCACCGGCACCAGGTCGAGGGTGGAAATCTTGATATCCGCGAGTCGCTTCATGGGGTCTCCAGGGCAAACGGAAGCCGCCGGAACAGACGGCCTTTGTTGCTTCTGTGGGGGCACTTGCCGGGGAATCAATCCCCGAGTGGCCAAACGGGCTGAACTTGCCCGGGGGCCAGGCCTCTGAATTCAGGAACGGCGCCGACCGCGCCGACAACCCCAGGAGGCATCATGAAAAAGACGGCATCGGCTCACTGGCAAGGTGGCCTGAAGGATGGCAAGGGCACCATTTCCACCGAAAGCGGCGCGCTCAAGCAGATCCCCTACGGTTTCAATACGCGGTTCGAAGGCACGCCGGGGAGCAACCCGGAAGAGCTGATCGGCGCCGCCCACGCCGGCTGCTTCTCCATGGCCCTGTCGATGATCCTCGGCGAGGCCGGCCTGAAGCCCGACAACATCGATACCACCGCCGAAGTGACCCTGGACAAGCAACCTGATGGCTTTGCCATCACTGCCGTGCACCTGATCCTCAAGGCCAAGGTCCCCGGCGCCAGCAATGAGCAGTTCCAGGAGCTGGCGAACAAGGCCAAGGCCGGTTGCCCGGTGTCCAAGGTGCTCAACGCGAAGATCAGCCTGGATGCGACCTTGCAGTCCTGATAGCAGAACCGTGGCATGCTGCGCCGGTCCAACAGGAGTTGGCTGACGTTTTTTGCCACGAGGAAACTGCTCATGATCCGTATTGCAATCGCTGTACTGGCGTCGCTGCTGGCCGCCAATGCTTCCGCCGCGGTCAAGCCGTGCGAGGAACTGAAAGCGGAAATCGAGGCCAAGATCCAGGCGCGGGGCGTGACCTCCTACACCCTGGAGATCGTGCCCAACAGCGAAGTCCACGACCAGAACATGGTCGTGGGCAGCTGCGAAAACGGCACCAGGAAGATCGTCTACCAGCGCAACGGCAACTGATTCACGGTACGCAGTGGATCAACCGTTCCTCTGCCAGCACCTGGCGCTCGGCGTTGTACAGCCGGGCGTTGGGCTGCATGGCCACGGCGCGGGCCTCCAGGCGATAGCGCTGGCCGGCCTGGAACCCGTCGTATTCGACGGTCAGGTAGCAGGTGCGTTCGGTCGGGTCGGTGGTGAAGACCCCGGTGTTGATCTCGTAGTCGAAGCGCACCACCAGCTCGTGCTTGCCCGGCGTGACCTGGAAGAAGCGGCCGTCGGTGAGCCGCTTGCCATCCAGGCGTTCAGCCATGACCAGCTTGCCGGGCGTGATGGTGTAGAAATCGACCCAGGCCTGGTTCTGGTCGACCGGCGGCATGGGCGTGGCGCAGGCGCCGAGGGTGCTGAAGGCGAGCAACATCGCTGGCTGTCGCATGATGGTCTCCGCAGGCGAGCGATATAAAGCACAAGCATAGCGCCCTCAGGTGCGCTGACAACCCGCCGGCAGGCCGCGTCCGACCACCTTGCTCTGTTCGTCATACAGCTTGGCCCAAGGCCGGAAGCCGATGGTGCCGGTCTCCAGGCGATAACGCTGGCCGGCGCTGAAGTCGTTGAATTTCAGGTTGAGCTGGCAATCGCGCCACAGCGGTTCGCTGACCGGGCCGATATTGGTCGGAGCCACGGCGAACAGATAACGCACAGTGAGCTGGTGATTGCCCGGGGAGACCTGGAAATAGCGTTTGTCATCCCAGGCACGGTCGTCCACTTCGACAGCGTGCAGGGTCTGGTCGTGACCGGGAGCAAGATCGACCCAGGCCTGGGACGGGTCCGGATCGGGCAGGCCGGCACAACCGGCGAGCGCCAGCAGGGTGCTGGCGGCGAGCATCGTACGCATGGCAAAACTCCGGGCGGGCAGGATAGTCTTGAAGCGATACGGACTTGAGCGAGACCACCCCACGCATGATTCGAATTCTTCTTCTGCTGCGCTCAAGCTCCGGGGCACTCGACCGCGTTTTTCGGGTATTTGTTCCCGTCCTGGCGCTTGGCCTGCTGAACGGTTGCAGCAGCCTCGGCTATTACAGCCAGCTCGCCAGCGGGCAATGGCAACTGTTGCGGGCCCGGGAGCCGGTGCCTGAAGTCATTGCCAATCCCGCCACCGATCCTGCGTTGCGCCAGCATTTGCAGCGTTCGCAGCAGGCCCGGGTGTTTGCCAGCGAGCACCTGAAATTGCCGGACAACCGCAGTTACCGGGTGTATGCCGATATCGGCCGGCCCTACGTGGTGTGGAATGTGTTCGCCACGCCGGAGTTTTCCCTCGAGCCTGTTACCCACTGCTTCCCCGTCGCCGGCTGCGTGGCCTATCGCGGCTATTACAGCCAGTCGGGCGCGCGCGGTGCGGCGGCGTTGCAGAAACTCGACGGGCAGGATGTGTATATCGGCGGGGTCGAGGCCTATTCGACCCTGGGCTGGTTCGATGACCCGATCCTCAATTCCATGGTCAGTTGGGGCGACGAGCGTCTGGCCACGGTGATTTTCCATGAGCTGGCGCACCAGCGTTTCTATGTGAAGGACGACACCGCGTTCAACGAATCCTTCGCCACCTTCGTCGAGCAGGAAGGCACCCGGCAATGGCGGGCGGCGCGGGGGCTGCCGGCGCCGGTGGTGGACGGCGGCAAGCAGCGCGACCAATTCGTGGCGCTGGTGCTGGCGTGTCGTGAGCGGCTCAGGAAACTGTATGCGCAGTCGCTGGAGGCGACGGCGATGCGCGCGGCGAAGCAGGCGGAGTTCGAGCGCTTGCGCGTGGAGTATCGGCAGTTGCGGGACGGCGAATGGGGCAGGGTCGGGCGTTTCGATGGGTGGATCAATGGGCCGATGAATAACGCCAAGCTGCTGCCGTTCGGGCTGTATGACCAGTGGGTGCCGGCGTTTGCCGGGTTGTTTGCCGAGGTGGGTGGGGATTGGGAGCAGTTTTATCGGCGGGTGGAGGAGGCGGGGTCGTTGCCGTTTGCTGACCGACAAAAAATCCTCAAATCAGCGCTATCCCGGTAGGAGCGTGGCTTGCCCGCGAAGGACCGCGGCAGCGGTCCCAGATTTGTGGCGACAACACAATTTTTGGGACCGCTGCGCGGTCCTTCGCGGGCAAGCCACGCTCCTACAGGTTCAGCGGCTGGCCGTGAATGCTGTGTGCATCTGCGCCAGCGTCTTGAAGTGATACGCCGGCTGCTCCGCCACCAACTCTTCCCGGCTACCAAACCCATACCCCACCGCAACTGCTTCCAGCCCGTTGCTGCGCGCGCCGATCAGGTCATGCTTGCGATCACCGATCATCAGGGTCTGCGCCGGATCCAGTCCCTCTTCCGCCAGCAGGTGCCCGATCAGCTCGACCTTGTTGGTCCGCGTCCCATCCAGCTCGCTGCCGTAGATCACCTTGAAGTGCTTGGCAAAGTCGAAATGCCGGGCGATCTCCCGGGCAAACACCCAGGGTTTGGAGGTGGCGATATACAGGGTGCGGCCCTGCCCTTGCAGTTCGCCCAGCAGTTCGCCAACGCCGTCGAACACGCGGTTCTCGTACAGCCCGGTGACCTTGAAACGTTCACGGTAGAAATTCACCGCCTCCCAGGCTTTCGCCTCGTCGAAGCTGTAGAACTGCATGAACGCCTGCAGCAGCGGCGGGCCGATGAAGTGCTCGAGGCGGGTCAGGTCGGGCTCGTCGATGCCGAGCTTGGCCAGGGCGAACTGGATGGAACGGGTGATGCCTTCGCGCGGGTCGGTCAGGGTGCCGTCGAGGTCGAAGAGGATGTTCTGCTGGTGCATGTCGGTCTCGCTGGAAATGGGGGACGTCACTCGGGCTGGTCGTAGCCTTCGGCGAGGTGCTGGTCCTTGAGGCGCACGTAGTTGGCGGCGCTGTAGGGGAAGAACGCGCGTTCCTTGTCGGTCAGCGGCCGCGCCTGCTTCACCGGGCTGCCGACGTAGAGGAAACCGCTTTCCAGGCGCTTGCCCGGCGGCACCAGGCTGCCGGCACCGATGATCACTTCGTCCTCGACGATGGCGCCATCCATGATGGTGCTGCCCATGCCCACCAGGATGCGGTTGCCGAGGGTGCAGCCGTGGAGCATGACCTTGTGGCCGATGGTCACGTCGTCGCCGATCAGCAGCGGGAAGCCGTCGGGGTTGAACGGCCCGGCGTGGGTGATGTGCAGCACGCTGGCGTCCTGCACGCTGGTGCGCGCGCCGATGCGGATGCGGTGCATGTCGCCGCGGATCACCGTCAGCGGCCAGACCGAGCTGTCGTCGCCGATCTCGACATCGCCGATGACCACCGCGCTGCGGTCGACGAAGGCGCGTTCACCGAGCCGGGGCGTGTGCTGCTGGTAGGTGCGAATAGCCATGAATAGGAAACCTCTCTAGCCCTAATTAGCTGCGGGCGACGGCGATTGTAATTAAGATGGCCCGGTGTTTCTTCTGCCAAGGTGTCTAACCGTGAGTGCGAACAACCCGCTTCTGCAGTCCTATGACCTGCCGCCCTTCTCGGCGATCCGTGCCGAGCACGTGCTGCCGGCGATTGAACAGATCCTGGCCGACAACCGCAATGCCATTGCCGAGATTCTCAAGACCCAGGCCAGCAACCCGACCTGGGCCGGCCTGGTGCTGGCGATGGACGAGCTCAACGACCGCCTCGGCGCGGCCTGGAGCCCCGTCAGCCACCTCAACGCCGTGTGCAACAGCGCCGAACTGCGCGAAGCCTACGAGGCCTGCCTGCCGGCCCTGAGCGCCTATTCCACCGAACTGGGGCAGAACCGCGAGCTGTTCCAGGCCTACGAGGCGCTGGCCGCCAGCCCTGAAGCCGCCGGCTTCGACGTAGCGCAGAAAACCATCCTCGAACACGCCCTGCGTGACTTCCGCCTGTCGGGTATCGACCTGCCGCCGGAGCAGCAGAAGCGCTACGCCGAGGTGCAGAGCAAGCTGTCCGAGCTGGGCAGCCGCTTCTCCAACCAGTTGCTCGACGCCACCCAGGCCTGGACCAAGCACGTCACCGATGAAGCCGCCCTCGCCGGCCTGACCGACTCGGCCAAGGCACAAATGGCCGCCGCCGCCCAGGCCAAGGGCCTCGACGGCTGGCTGATCAGCCTGGAATTCCCCAGCTACTACGCGGTGATGACCTACGCCACCGACCGCGCCCTGCGCGAAGAGGTCTACGCCGCGTACTGCACCCGTGCCTCCGACCAGGGCCCGAATGCCGGCCAGTTCGACAACGGCCCAGTGATGCACGACATCCTCGACCTGCGTCAGGAACTGGCCGGGCTGCTCGGCTTCGCCAACTTCGCCGAGCTGAGCCTGGCGACCAAGATGGCCGAATCCAGCGACCAGGTGCTGGGCTTCCTGCGCAACCTGGCGCAGCGCAGCAAACCCTACGCCGCCCAGGACCTGGCCCAGCTCAAGGCCTACGCCGCCGAGCAAGGCTGCGCCGACCTGCAAAGCTGGGACAGCGGTTTCTACGGCGAGAAGCTGCGCGAACAGCGCTACAGCGTCTCCCAGGAAATCCTCCGCGCCTACTTCCCGATCGACAAGGTGCTGTCCGGCCTGTTCGCCATCGTCCAGCGCCTGTACGGCATCGAGATCGCCGAGCAGAAGGGCTTCGACACCTGGCACCCGGACGTGCGTCTGTTCGAGATCAAGGAAAACGGCCAGCATGTCGGGCGCTTCTTCTTCGACCTCTATGCCCGCGCCAACAAGCGTGGCGGTGCCTGGATGGATGGCGCCCGCGACCGTCGCCGCACCGCCGAGGGCGAGCTGCAGAGCCCGGTGGCCAACCTGGTGTGCAACTTCACCCCGGCCGCACCCGGCAAGCCGGCGCTGCTGACCCACGATGAAGTGACCACCCTGTTCCACGAATTCGGTCATGGCCTGCACCACCTGCTGACCCGCATCGAGCATGCGGGCGTGTCCGGCATCAACGGCGTGGCCTGGGATGCGGTCGAGCTGCCGAGTCAGTTCATGGAGAACTGGTGCTGGGAGCCGGAAGGCCTGGCGCTGATCTCCGGTCACTACGAAAGCGGCGAACCGCTGCCCCAGGACCTGCTGGAGAAAATGCTGGCGGCGAAGAACTTCCAGTCCGGCCTGATGATGGTCCGCCAACTGGAGTTCTCGCTGTTCGACTTCGAACTGCATGCCCGCCACGGCGACGGCCGCAGCGTGCTGGAAGTGCTCGAAGGCGTGCGTGACGAGGTATCGGTCATGCGTCCGCCGGCGTACAACCGCTTCCCCAACAGCTTTGCGCATATCTTCGCCGGTGGTTACGCGGCCGGTTACTACAGCTACAAGTGGGCTGAAGTGCTGTCCGCCGACGCCTTCTCGCGCTTCGAGGAAGAAGGTGTACTCAACGCCGAGACCGGCCGGGCCTTCCGTGAAGCGATCCTGGCCCGTGGTGGTTCGCAGGAACCGATGCTGCTGTTCGTCGACTTCCGTGGTCGCGAGCCGTCCATCGACGCCCTGCTGCGCCACAGCGGCCTGAGCGAGGACTTGGCGGCATGACCACGACCAAGAAACGCTTTATCGCCGGGGCGGTCTGCCCGGCGTGTAGCGAGCCGGACAAGTTGAAGATGTGGAGCGTGGATGGCACGCCGCATCGCGAGTGCGTGGCCTGCGGCTTCACTGACACCCTCAACGAGCAGGGCTTGTCGGTGCCGAAGGAGCTGGGCACGCGGGTCAACCAGGATGCACTGAAAGCGCCGAAGCCTGCGGTGCAGACGGTGCAGTTCTTCCCGAATCCGAAGTTGAAGAAGCCTTCGGAGTAGTCGCACGGTCTTCCACAGGGCTGTGCCTTTGCACAAATCCTGTGGGAGCTGGCTTGCCAGCGATTTGGCCGGAACAGACAACATCCTTGTTCATGCCGGCCTCATCGCTGGCAAGCCAGCTCCCACAGGGTTCCGCGTCGCGATAGAAGGCGTGGACGCCAGACTAAAACCTCGATACTGTATAAAAACACAGTATCGAGGTTTTTCGTCATGGTCTCTCCGGTCCGCGGTCGCGGTACTGCCCACAACCCGCACAATCGCTTCGCCCCCAACCGCTCCGTGGTCGAGGACGACGGCTGGTACCAGGAAGTGCCCATGACTCAGGGCACCGAGATCCGCATCGAAACCGCGAAAACCATCATCACCCGCAACACCTCGCCGGACCTGCCCTTCGACCGCTCCATCAATCCCTACCGCGGCTGCGAGCACGGCTGCATCTACTGCTATGCGCGACCGAGCCACGCCTACTGGGACCTGTCTCCCGGCCTGGATTTCGAAACCCGGCTGATCGCCAAGACCAACGCTGCCGCCGTGCTGGAGCAGCAACTGTCCAAGCCCGGCTACGTGTGTGCGCCTATCAACCTGGGCTCCAACACCGATCCCTACCAGCCGATCGAACGCGAGCAGCAACTGACCCGGCGCCTGCTGGAGGTGCTGCTGCGCTACCGCCATCCAGTGACCATCGTCACCAAGGGCTCGCTGATCCTGCGCGACCTCGACCTGCTCAGCGAGCTGGCGAAGCAGCGCCTGGTGTCGGTGATGATCAGCCTGACCACCCTCGACGACGAACTGAAACGCACCCTCGAACCGCGCGCCGCCGCACCCAAGGCCCGCTTGCGGGCGATCCGGGTGATGCGCGAGGCGGGGATTCCGGTGGGGGTGCTGTGCTCGCCGATGATCCCGGCCATCAACGACAGCGAGATGGAACGCTTGCTCGAAGCGGCCAGCGAAGCCGGCGCCTTGAGCGCGGCCTATATGCTGCTGCGCCTGCCGCTGGAAGTGGCGCCGCTGTTCGAGCAGTGGCTGCAGGATCATTATCCGCAACGCGCCGCCCATGTGCTCAGCCTGGTCCGTCAGAGCCGCGGTGGTGAGCTCTACGACAGCCGTTTCGGCACGCGCATGCGCGGTGAAGGCGTATTTGCCGACTTGCTGGCGCAACGGTTCGACAAGGCCATTCGCCGCTTCGGACTGAACCGCAGGAGTGGTTATTCGCTGGATTGCTCGGCCTTCTGTCCGCCGGGCGGTCAGCTGTCTTTGTTGTAAAAACAATAATGGCCATTGGCGATTGATGTTTTTTTGATACTATGGAAAACCCGCCAAAAGCTTCTGGAACGCCCGTTCTAGAGCCTTCCGAATTCAGTTTGAGTTAAGTTTCGCCACGTAGCGTAAGAATTCAGACGGCCAGAAATGTGATTTGTTGACTACATCTGTAATCCAAGTGACGTAAGCCTGTCTGATCTTTAAACCGGTAAAATGGACTTACCTACGAACCCGTCAAAGAGGATGCATCATGTCGAACAAGGAACCCTCTCCGACCGGCCCGGCTACTCCTGAAGCCGAGACTGCCGATGGCGCCCTGAAACATATCGTCGATGGCTTTCTGCGTTTCCATCACGAAGTCTTCCCTGAACAGGAAGAGCTGTTCAAGAAGCTCGCTACCGCGCAGAAGCCGCGGGCCATGTTCATTACCTGCGCCGATTCGCGGATCGTTCCCGAACTGATTACCCAGAGCTCGCCCGGCGACCTTTTCGTGACCCGCAACGTGGGCAACGTGGTGCCGCCCTACGGGCAGATGAACGGTGGCGTGTCGACGGCGATCGAGTACGCGGTCATGGCCCTGGGCGTGCACCACATCATCATCTGCGGTCACTCCGATTGCGGCGCGATGCGTGCGGTACTCAACCCGCAGTCGCTGGAGAAGATGCCGACGGTCAAGGCCTGGTTGCGCCACGCCGAAGTGGCGCGCACCGTGGTCGAGGACAACTGCCAGTGCGGCACCGAGCACGAGAGCATGCAGGTCCTGACCCGCGAGAACGTGATCGCCCAGCTCCATCACCTGCGCACCCACCCGTCGGTGGCCTCGCGCCTGGCGGCTGGCCAGTTGTATATCCATGGCTGGATCTACAACATCGAAACCAGCGAAATCTCCGCCTACGACGCCGAAAGCGACGCCTTCCTGCCGCTGACCCGCGGCGAGCCGATTCCAAGCGCTACCCCGAAAGGCCGTTACTGAGCCTGTCCGCAACACCTGACAATCGCTGACGCAACCCACCACAGCCCGCTGCCCGCGGCGCTGTGGACGGGCGTCGGCTGCCTTTGAAAACGTTTTGATGCCTTGCCGCAGCGTCGGCGGTTTCCGGCTGCCCGCGATTCGGGCGGCGCCCCGACGCCTGCGTAAAAGAGTGGCCAGAGGAATGGCCTGAAAAAGGAGAACAGGATGAACATGACGCACTTCAAAGCGGCCCTGCCGCGGGACTTGCTGGCTTCGGTGGTGGTGTTCCTGGTGGCCCTGCCACTGTGCATGGGGATCGCCATCGCCTCCGGCATGCCGCCGGCCAAGGGCCTGATCACCGGGATCGTCGGCGGTCTGCTGGTGGGCTGGCTGGCCGGTTCGCCGTTGCAGGTCAGCGGCCCGGCGGCGGGCCTGGCGGTATTGGTCTTCGAACTGGTGCGCACCCATGGCATGGCCATGCTCGGGCCGATCCTGCTGCTGGCGGGCTTGCTGCAATTGCTCGCCGGACGCTTTCGCCTCGGCTGCTGGTTCCGGGTCACGGCGCCGGCGGTGGTATACGGGATGCTTGCCGGTATCGGCGTGCTGATCGTGCTGTCCCAGGTGCATGTGATGTTCGACAGCGCGCCGTTGCCCTCGGGGCTGGAGAACCTGATCGGCTTCCCGGCCGTGGTCGGCGAGGCACTGCCGATCGAGTCGGCCGGCAACGGTTGGCAGGCCGGTGCGCTCGGGCTTGGGACCATCGCGGTGATGTGGGGCTGGGAACGCGTCAAGCCGAAAACCCTGCGCTTCGTGCCCGGTGCCTTGCTCGGTGTCAGTGCGATGACCTTGCTGAGTATTGGCCTCGATCTGTCGGTAAACCGCGTCGAAGTACCGGCCAACCTGACGGAAGCCATCGACTGGCTGCGCCCCGCTGACCTGATGGCCCTGGCCGATCCGGCCCTGCTGGTTGCCGCTTTCGCCCTGGCCTTTATCGCCAGTGCCGAAACCTTGCTGTCGGCGGCCGCAGTGGACCGCATGCACAGCGGCCAGCGCTCGGACTTCGACCGCGAACTCTCGGCGCAGGGCGTGGGCAACATGATCTGCGGCGTGCTCGGCGCCTTGCCGATGACCGGAGTGATCGTGCGCAGTTCGGCCAACGTCCAGGCCGGTGCGATCACGCGGATGTCGGCGATCTTCCACGGTGCCTGGCTGCTGGCCTTCGTGGTCCTGCTGGGCAGCTTGCTGCAGCAGATTCCGGTGGCGAGCCTGGCGGGTGTGCTCGTGTTCACCGGGGTCAAGCTGGTGGACCTGAAGGCCTTCCGCGGGTTGGGTCGCTATGGCCGCATGCCGATGTTCGTCTACGCAGCGACGGCGCTGGCCATCGTCTTCACCGACCTGCTGACCGGTGTGTTGCTGGGCTTCGCCCTGACCCTGGTGAAGCTGGCGCTGAAGGCCGCACGGCTGAAGATCAGCGTCAGCAGCCTGGAGCGCAAGGGCCATATGGAACTGCGCCTGAGCGGCGCGGCGACCTTCCTCAAGGTTCCGGCCCTGACCCAGGCGCTGGACGGCATTCCAGCGGGCACCACCCTGCATGTGCCGCTGGCCAACCTGAGCTATATCGACCATGCCTGCCTTGAGCTGCTGGAAGACTGGGGCCGGGCCAATGCGGGTAATGGATCGCGGCTGGTGATCGAGTCGCGCCGCCTGAAACGCCGGGTCGAAGGCCGCGTGCGGACTACCGCAGGGCTGGGAACCTGACCCCGTTCTGACGACCAATGGCACCGCCCTGCTCTTCACGCGCATTGCAGGCGGTGCCATCACTCACCTATTATCAAGAATCAATACCATTTGCATCGTCTCCTGCGCGGACCTTTCATGCCTTCCCCTGCCCAGACTCTCTACGTTCGACACTCCCCGTGGCTGCTGACGTTCCTGCGTCGCCGCCTGGGCAATGGCTGGGATGCCGCGGACCTTCTGCATGACACCTTCCTGCGCGTGCTACGCCGGCCGGTGGCGTTCGACAGCCAGACCGGCGAGCGCTCGTACCTTGCGACCATCGCCAAGGGCCTGTGCATCGATCATTGGCGCCATACCCGGCTGGAAAAGGCCTGGCGCGAAAGCCTGGCGTTGCAGCCCGAGGCGTTGCAGCCATCGGCCGAGCACACCGCCCTGGTGATCGAAACCCTGGTCGAGGTGGACGCCATGCTCATGCGCCTGCCGGCCAAGGTCCGCGAGGCGTTTCTCCTGGCCCAGGTCGAGGGCATCACCTACGGGGTGATCGCCGAGCGGCTGGAAGTCAGCGAGCGCATGGTCAAGAAATACATGGCCCAGGCCTTCCTCCATTGCGCCGTGCTCGAAGCCGAGCTCGACGGCGTGCTGGTGGAGTAAGGCGATGCGCGCAGCCCAGGAAAAACTCAGCCACGCCAGCCTTGAACACGCCGCCCAGTGGTACGTGCGGTTGCTGGAAGAAGGCGACCAGAACGGCGTTCGCGAACAATGGCAGAGCTGGTTCGATCAGCACGCCGAACACCAGGCCGCCTGGCGCTACATGGAACGGGTCGGCGAGCGCTTCGCGCCGCTGCGCAGCGAAGGCGAGCGGGCGGGCCGGGTACTGCGCGAGCGCGGCCCGGCGCGCGTGGGCCGGCGGCAGACGGTGAAATCCATGCTGGTCCTGGCGCTGGGCTCGACGGCCGGTTTCGGCGGCTGGCAGGCCGCGTCGCGCAATGGCTGGACCGCCGACCTGCACACCGGCACCGGCGAGAACCGCAAGGTTGCCCTGGCCGACGGCAGCACCCTTTGGCTGGGGGCGCAGACGGCCCTGGATACCCGCTTCGATGCCCGCCAGCGCCTGCTCGACCTGCGCTTCGGCGAGGTGCTGCTGCACTCGACGGTGCAGGACCGCCGCCCCTTGCTCCTGGAAACCGGCGCCGGCCTGTTGCAGATGGCGGCGACGCCGGTGCGCGTGGCCCTGCGCTATGCCGAAGGCCATGCCTGGATGAACGTCTACCAGGGCCAGGTCGAGCTTTTCACCCGCACCGGCGCCCGCGCGTTGATCGAGGCGGGCCAGCGGATCGACTTCACGGCCTTGGCTGTTTCGCCTGCGGCGCCCGCCCAGGTGGCAGGCGAGTCGTGGATCCGCAACCGGCTGACTGCCGAAGCCATGCCCCTGGCCGACCTGATCGATGCACTGGGTCGCTACCGCCCGGGTCATCTCGGTGTACATCCGGAACTGGCCAGCCTCGCGGTGATGGGCACCTTCCCCCTCGATGACACCGACCACGCCCTGCGCTTGCTGGAGGCGGCGCTGCCGATCCGGGTCAAGCGTATGACCGACTGGTGGGTGACGGTCGAGCCCGCCTGAAACTATTTTTCGGTGGGCGGTTCCCCTTTTTGCGCGTCATCCGGTTCAACCGCAGAACCCTCTCATTGACCCCATGAACACAACAGGGACTGCCATGTCGTCGCCCCGCTCCTGCGTGTTGGCCCTCGTGCCGATGACCTTCCTCACCTTCGCTCCACTGGCCCTGCTGCCCGCCGCCGTCCAGGCTGCCCAGGCCAGCACCCGGGTGCAGACCTTCCATGTCGCGGCCGGCAGCCTGAGCGCCGTGCTCAACGATTTCAGCAGCCAGGCCGGGATCTATCTGGCCGGCAGCGACAGCCTGGCGGCCGGCAAGCGCAGCGCCGGGCTGGACGGTGACTACAGCGTCGAGCAGGCGCTGCTGCTGTTGCTCGGCGGCTCGGGGCTGGTGGCCGTGCCGCAGGGGGCCGGTGGCTACGTGCTGCAGCCGGCGCCGCAAGGTGGCTCGGTGCAACTGGACGCCACCTCGATCAACGCCCAGGGCCTGGCCGACAGCTACGGCCAGGACGACAAGGGCTACCGCGCCACCCACTCGGCGACGGCGAGCAAGACCAGCACTGCGCTGGCCGACACCCCGCGCTCGGTCTCGGTGGTCACCCGCCAGCGCATGGAGGACCAGCAATCCCAGAGCCTGACCGAAGTCCTCGGCTACGTGCCGGGCATCTTCGCGCCGCCGTTCGCGGCGGGTGACGGCGGTGCGGGCGACCTGTTCTTCATCCGTGGTTTCAACGCCACCGACTACGGCTACGGCCTGTTGCGCGACGGCCTGCGGGTGCAGGGCAACCGCTATGACACCACCAGCGAGCCCTACGGCCTGGAACGCATCGAAGTGTTCCGCGGCCCGACCTCGATCCTCTACGGCGAGAACGCCCCGGGTGGCGTGGTCAACATGGTCAGCAAGCGGCCGACGGCCGAGTCCCGTGGCGAGGTGCAGCTGAGCTACGGCTCCAACGAGCGGCGCCAGTTGGGCATCGACGTATCCGGGCCGCTGACGGACAACGGCAATGTGCTGGGCCGCCTGGTAATGCTCGGACGCAAGTCGGGGACCCAGGTCGATCATCAGCCGGATGACCGGATCTACATCGCACCGTCCCTGACCCTGAACTTCGACGAGCAGAACGACCTGACCCTGCTCGCCACCTACCAGCGTGACCGCACCTTGATGGAGCTGGGCTACCCGGCTGCCGGCACCCTGCTGCACAACCCCAACGGCAAGATCAGCAAGCACGCGCTGCTGGGCAATCCGGACTGGGACAACTTCGAGCGTGAGGTCTGGACCCTCGGCTATGAATTCCACCACCAGTTCAACGACGACTGGCAGTACCGGCAGAACTCGCGCTACATGCAGTCGCGCATCGACCGCCAGGAAATCTGGCCGGGCAGCCTGAACAACGGCGGCTTCGGCACCACGGTGAACAACACCGCCTATGACCGCTACAACAAGTCCATCGCCTACTCGCTGGACAACCAGGTCGAAGGGCACTTCAACGTTGGCGCGCTGGAAAACACCCTGCTGGTCGGCGCCAGCCTCGACCGCACCTCGTTCAACCAGGACTGGAATGCCGGCTTCGGCGGCACGGTGAACGTGTTCAACCCGGTGTACACCGGTGATCCGGTGACCTCGACGCGGGTTCAGGATGCGTTGCTGGAGCAGACCATGTATGGCGTCTACAGCCAGATCCAGACCCGTCTGGACAACTGGGTGATGCTGCTGGGCGGGCGCTATGACCGGGTCAACAGCTCGTTCCGCAACCGTCGCGGCACGCTCAATGCCGCAGCGGACCTGGACTACTGGGATGGCCAGTTCACCTGGCAGACCGGCCTGATGTACCAGTTCGACAACGGCGTTTCGCCTTACGTCAGCTACTCCACCGCGTACAACCCGACCCAACAGGTGTCGAGCGCATCCGGCCCTCTGGACCCGACCCTCAGCGAGCAGTACGAAGTCGGTGTGAAGTACGAGCCGAAGGGCTGGAACACCCTGATCAGCGCCTCGGTCTACGACCTGCGCAAGAAGGATGATTCGCTTTACGACAGCGCCACCGGCGACTACCGCAATATCGGGCGCAGCCGGGCCAAGGGTGTCGAGCTGGAGCTGAACAGCGATGTCACCGAGAACATCAACGTGACGGCGGCCTACACCTACACGGATTCGCGGGTGACCAAGGACGTGGCCGGGTCGTTGCTGGAAGACCATCAGGTGACCGGCGTGCCGCGCAACCAGGCGTCGGTGTGGGGCACCTATCGCTTCCTGGATGGACAGTTGAAAGGGCTGAAGCTGGGCGCAGGTGTGCGTCACTTCGACAGCACCTTCGCGTACACCAGCCCGTCGCTGTACGGCAAGCTGGATACCGGGGACGTGACCCTGGTGGATGCAACCGTTGGCTATCAACTGAACGCGCATTGGTCGGCGGAAGTGAACGCACGCAACCTGTTCGACCAGGAGTATGTGGCCGGTTGCAACAATGCCGGGCGTTGCTACTGGGGTGAAGAGCGGACGGTATTGGGAACGGTCAGTTACAACTGGTAAGGCCTTGCTGGCCCTATCGCTGGCAAGCCAGCTCCCACAGGTTCGGCGGTGCACGCGATCCCTGTGGGAGCTGGCTTGCCAGCGATGAGGCCATCAGCCTCGACAAAGAAATATCAGGCGGGTTGTTGTTGACCCAGCTCCAACCCCACCCCCAACTGCCGGGACAGGCAAGGCCAGCGTTTCCACGCCGCGCCTGTTTCAGGGCTGCTCAGTTTCTCGCGATAGGCTTCCACCGATTCCAGGGCGAAGCTCTCGTCGTCGAGCATGTTGTCCAGCGAGTGATGCACCACTTCATCCAGCTGGTTGGCGAATGCCTCGCCGATGAGTTGATGGGCAATCAGGTTGGCAACCGTGGTGTCCACGGGGATCAGCGGTTGCTGGAAATGCTTGATGTACAGGTCGTTGACTTCTTCCACCAGGCGATGCGCCAGGTAGGCTTCATCCAGCAGGCTGTCCAGGCCGACATGGCCAGTCATGATCTGCGGCGGGGCGATGAAATACGCTTCGGCGATTTTCAGCACCGGTTTGATCTGCGATTCGATTCCGGCTTCGCGGGCAACGGTATTGGCGGCTTCCAGCAGCTCGGGTACCTGGTCGATGTAAGCGTTGACGAAACGGTTCAACGCACCCTGGGCGTCCTGCTCGGGCAGTTGGATCAGCGGGTGAAGGTGGGGCAATTGCACTGCAAGTTGATTTTTGAGTTGGCCGGTTTGGGCCTCGTGTTCTTGTGCTTGGGTGATCTGCTCGCGCAATGCGGCAATGTTCATGACAACTCCAGGGACAGCCAGTGACAAAACGGAAACCACTAAATTAGTCCTATTTTGTTATCGGTTAAGACCTATTTCTCATAACGCTTATGCCGTTTTGCCTGCTTGCGTTATATCACTGTGCCATCACCCTTATAAGTCAATGTCTTACAGCGTTTCGCGCTGATCGCCCAAGGCTCAACAGCCCTTTTCCGCCGCGTCGTTGCGCGCTTTCGACCCCTGTCTATACTCCGGTTTGAGTGAAATCTGGCTGATGAGGCCCCGCCTGCAGTGCAGCGGGGGGCCGCCGTCGAAGTCCGCAGTCTTGACGCCGTGCCCCCTGCCGTAGGCCCCGCCTCCGGGATAACAAGAACGATAAGGGGAACCCGCAATGAAGCGACATCCACATGTCTGGATGGGGCTGCTGCTGTGGTCGTTGTTCGCTCCGGCGCACGCCGCCTGGACCGTGAACATGGCCCCGGGGGCAACCGAAGTCAGCAACGCCGTGTTCGACCTGCACATGACCATCTTCTGGATCTGCGTGGTGATCGGCCTCGTGGTATTCGGCGCGATGTTCTGGTCGATGATCATCCACCGTCGCTCCACCGGGCAGCAGCCCGCGCATTTCCACGAGCACACCTGGGTGGAAATCATGTGGACCGTGGTGCCCTTCCTGATCCTGGTGGCCATGGCCATTCCGGCGACCAAGACCCTGATCGACATCTACGACGCCAGCGAGTCGGACGTGGATATCCAGGTCACCGGCTACCAGTGGAAATGGCACTACAAGTACCTGGGCCAGGACGTCGAGTTCTTCAGCAACCTGGCAACGCCCGCCGAGCAGATCCACGGCAAGGCACCCAAGGACGAACACTATCTCCTCGAAGTCGACCAGCCGCTGGTGTTGCCGGTGGGCGCCAAGGTGCGCTTCCTGGTTACCGCCGCCGACGTCATCCACTCCTGGTGGGTGCCGGCCTTCGCGGTCAAGCGCGACGCCATTCCCGGCTTCGTCAACGAGGCCTGGACCCGGGTCGAGAAGCCCGGCATCTACCGCGGCCAGTGCACCGAGCTGTGCGGCAAGGACCACGGCTTCATGCCGGTGGTGGTCGAGGTCAAGTCCAAGGAGGACTACGAGGCCTGGCTCGGCGAGCGCAAGGCCGAGGCGGCCAAGCTGAAAGAGCTGACCAGCAAGGAATGGACCCTGCAGGAACTGGTCGAGCGCGGTGACAAGGTCTACCACACCACCTGCGTCGCCTGTCACCAGGCCGAAGGCCAGGGCCTGCCGCCGATGTTCCCGGCGCTCAAGGGCTCGAAGATCGCCACCGGCCCCAAGGAAGATCACTTGAACCTGGTGTTCCACGGCAAGCCCGGCACCGCCATGGCGGCGTTCGGCAAGCAACTCTCGGAAGTCGATCTGGCCGCCGTCGTCACCTACGAACGCAACGCCTGGGGCAACAACAAGGGCGACATGGTCACGCCGAAAGACGTGCTGGCGATCAAACAGGCGGAAAGCAAATGAGCCGAGGAGACAGGACATGAGCACAGTGATCGACGACCACGGTCATGCCGGGCATGACCACGCCCACGGCCCGGCCAAGGGCCTGATGCGCTGGGTGCTGACGACCAACCACAAGGACATCGGCTCGATGTACCTGTGGTTCGCCTTCTGCGCCTTCCTGCTGGGCGGCTCCTTCGCCATGGTGATCCGCGCCGAGCTGTTCCAGCCCGGCCTGCAGATCGTCGAGCCGGCATTCTTCAACCAGATGACCACCATGCACGGCCTGGTGATGGTCTTCGGCGCGGTGATGCCGGCCTTCGTCGGCCTGGCCAACTGGATGATCCCGCTGATGATCGGCGCGCCGGACATGGCCCTGCCGCGGATGAACAACTTCAGCTTCTGGCTGCTGCCGGCGGCCTTCGGCCTGCTGGTCTCGACCCTGTTCATGCCCGGCGGCGGGCCGAACTTCGGCTGGACCTTCTACGCGCCGCTCTCCACCACCTACGCGCCGGAAAGCGTGACCTTCTTCATCTTCGCCATCCACCTGATGGGTATCAGCTCGATCATGGGGGCGATCAACGTGATCGCCACCATCCTCAACCTGCGCGCCCCCGGCATGACCCTGATGAAGATGCCGCTGTTCGTCTGGACCTGGCTGATCACCGCGTTCCTGCTGATCGCGGTGATGCCGGTGCTGGCCGGGGTGGTGACCATGATGCTGATGGATATCCACTTCGGCACCAGTTTCTTCAGCGCCGCCGGTGGCGGTGACCCGGTGCTGTTCCAGCATGTGTTCTGGTTCTTCGGGCACCCCGAGGTGTACATCATGATCCTGCCGGCCTTCGGCGCGGTCAGCTCGATCATCCCGGCGTTCTCGCGCAAGCCGCTGTTCGGCTACACCTCGATGGTCTACGCCACCGGGGCGATCGCCTTCCTGTCGTTCATCGTCTGGGCCCACCACATGTTCGTGGTCGGCATCCCGGTGGTGGGCGAGCTGTTCTTCATGTACGCCACCATGCTGATCGCCGTGCCCACCGGGGTGAAGGTGTTCAACTGGGTGAGCACCATGTGGGAAGGCTCGCTGACCTTCGAGACACCGATGCTGTTCGCGATCGCCTTCGTCATCCTGTTCACCATCGGCGGCTTCTCCGGGCTGATGCTGGCCATCGCCCCGGCGGACTTCCAGTACCACGACACCTACTTCGTGGTCGCCCACTTCCACTACGTGCTGGTGCCCGGGGCGATCTTCGGTATCTTCGCCTCGGCCTACTACTGGCTGCCCAAGTGGACCGGGCACATGTACGACGAAACCCTCGGCAAGCTGCATTTCTGGCTGTCGTTCGTCGGCATGAACCTGGCCTTCTTCCCGATGCACTTCGTCGGCCTGGCCGGCATGCCGCGGCGGATTCCCGACTACAACCTGCAGTTCGCCGACTTCAACATGATCAGCTCGGTCGGCGCCTTCATGTTTGGCACCACCCAACTGCTGTTCCTGTTCATCGTCATCAAGTGCATCCGTGGCGGCGAGCCGGCGCCGGCCAAGCCGTGGGATGGCGCCGATGGCCTGGAGTGGACGATTCCGTCGCCGGCGCCCTACCACACCTTCCAGACACCACCGGAAGTGAAATAAAGGAGGGCCGCGGTCATGAGCGAGGGCATCTCGATCAAGCGCCTGGTCACCCGCCTGCTGATGCTGGCGGTGGTGATGTTCGCCTTCGGCTTCGCCCTGGTGCCGATCTACGACGTGATGTGCCGGGCGTTCGGCATCAACGGCAAGACCGGCGGCCAGTACGAGGGCAGCCAGGTGGTGGATCCGGGGCGTTCGGTGAAGGTGCAGTTCCTCTCCACCAATGCCATCGACATGGTCTGGGACTTCTACTCCACCGCCGACCAGATCGACGTCAACCCGGGGGCGGTGAACCAGATGATCTTCGTCGCCCACAACCCCACCGACAAACCCATGACCGCCCAGGCCATCCCGAGCATTTCCCCGGCCGAGGCGGCGGCGTATTTCCACAAGACCGAATGCTTCTGCTTCAGCCAGCAGGTGCTGCAGCCGGGTGAGCGCATCGAAATGCCGGTGCGTTTCATCGTCGACCGCGACCTGCCCAAGGATGTGAAACACCTGACCCTTGCCTACACGCTGTTCGATATCACCGCTCGCCAGCCGCCGGTCGCCCAGGTGACCCACCCGAACCCGCAGAGCGCCCGATAAGGAGAACAATTCATGGCCTCTCACGATCACTACTACGTCCCGGCGCAAAGCAAGTGGCCGATCATTGCCACCATCGGCATGTTCATCACGGTGTTCGGCCTCGCCACCTGGTTCAACGACATGAAAGCCGGGCGCGATACCCATGGGCCGCTGATCTTCTTCGTCGGCGCGCTGTTCCTCGCCTACATGCTGTTCGGCTGGTTCGGCGCGGTGATCAAGGAAAGCCATGCCGGCCTGTACAGCCCGCAGATGGACCGCTCGTTCCGCTGGGGCATGTCGTGGTTCATCTTCTCCGAGGTGATGTTCTTCATCGCCTTCTTCGGTGCGCTGTTCTATGTGCGCCACCTGGCCGGACCCTGGCTCGGTGGTGAAGGGGCGAAAGGCGTGGCCCACATGCTCTGGCCCAACTTCGAATTCACCTGGCCGCTGCTGCACACGCCGGATCCGAAGCTGTTCCCGCCGCCCAAGGAAGTGATCGATCCGTGGCACCTGCCGCTGATCAATACCATCCTCCTGGTCAGCTCCAGCGTGACCATCACCATCGCCCACCATGCGCTGCGCAAGGACCATCGTGGCCCGCTGAAATTCTGGCTGGCGCTGACCGTGGTCCTGGGCATCGCCTTCCTCATCCTGCAGGCCTACGAGTACCACGAGGCCTACACCCAGCTCGGCCTGACCCTCGGCTCGGGGATCTACGGCGCGACCTTCTTCATGCTCACGGGCTTCCACGGTGCCCACGTGACCATGGGCACCCTGATTCTCTTCGTGATGCTGATGCGGGTCCTGAAGGGCCACTTCAACTCGGAGAAACACTTCGGCTTCGAGGCGGCCAGCTGGTACTGGCACTTCGTCGATGTGGTCTGGGTGGGGCTGTTCATCTTCGTCTACGTGCTGTGACGGGAGGGCTTACCAGGGCGCGTGCGACACCAGCTGGCCGCTGACGAAACCCCAGGTGATCAGGCCCAGGGTCACGGCGGCCAGGCAGACACGAACGGTCAGGGCCTTGAGCAGGCGGGTGGAGTGCTCATCGTCCTTGACCAGGAACACCAGGCCGCTGAACAGACTGGCGACGGTAGCCAGCAACATCACAACGATCGCGGCTTTGAGCATGGCGACATCTCCGGGGGACGTGATGCATTCGAGTATAGCGACAGCCCTCGCGGGGGCCCGATGAGACCTTTCCGCCCCGGCCTGGTGCCGACCCTGGTGGTGCTGGCGCTGCTGCCGGTGCTGGTCGGCCTGGGCTTCTGGCAGCTCGGTCGCGCCGACCAGAAGCGCGCGCTGCTGAATGTGTATGCCGAGCGCGAGATCGAGGCGCCGCTGCCGGCCGGACAACTGCTGGATGACCCGGCTGATCCAGCCTACCGCCGCGTGCACCTGCACGGCCATTTCGACGACCAGCACAGCATCCTCCTCGACAGCCGCATGCGCGACGGCCAGGCCGGCGTCGAGCTGCTGCAACCCTTCCTCGACGAGGCCAGCGGGCACTGGTGGCTGGTCAATCGCGGCTGGCTGCCGTGGCCGGACCGGCGCGTGCCGGCGAGCTTCGACACCCCGGCCCAGCCCCTCGACCTGACGGCCTGGGTCTATATCGCCCCGGGGGCCAGCTTCCTGTTGCGCGCCGACGCGCCGTCCGGCGACTTCCCGCGCCTGCTCAACACCGCCGAGCCCGGGCACCTGTGGGAACAACTGGCCCGCGACGGCTACGCCCACGAACTGCGCCTGGAGCCGGGCCCGGCCAGCTACCGTGTGGACTGGCCGCTGGTGCCCCTGGGCCCGGAAAAACACCTGGGCTACGCCGTGCAGTGGTTTGCCCTGGCCACGGCCCTGATCGCGCTTTACCTCTACTTCGGTTGGCATCGACACAATAAAAAGGAGAAACCTCATGGGCGTCGCCACGGGTCCACTCGACATGTCTGAAGGCAAGCCACCCAGGAGTCGCGCCAAGGGCCGCCTGCAACTGATCCTGATCCTGCTGGTGGTGATCGGGCCGATGCTGCTGGCCACCGGCATGTACAAGTTGCAGTTCTGGGTGCCGGAGGGCCGCAGTTACCACGGCGAGATGCTCGGCAACGGCGTGGGCCTGGCCGACCTTGGCGTGCAGGCGCCGGCCGAGCGCTGGCAATTGCTGGTCAGTGCGCCGAAGGATTGCACTGTCGACTGCCAGCAACTGGTCTACCTGGCCCGGCAGATCAATATCGGCCTGGGTCGTGATGCCAGTCGCGCCAGTCACGCCCTGGCCAGTGTCGAGCCGGTGAGTGGTGACTACCTGGCGAAACTCGAAAGCGAATACCCGCAGCTCCAGCGCTACCCACTGGACGCCACCCGCTATGGCGCGGTGGCGCCGAACCGCAGCGAGGCGCAGCTGTGGATCGTCGACCCCCACGGCAATCTGGTGCTGCGCTATGACGCCAAGGTCAAGGGCAAGGATGTGCTCAACGACCTGCGCCATCTGCTCAAACTCTCCAATATCGGCTAGGAGCCCGCCATGACCCGTCCCGGATATCGCCTCGCCGTCTTCGCCACCGGCCTGGCGCTGCTGGTGGTGCTGCTCGGTGCCTATACCCGCCTGACCCACGCCGGCCTCGGCTGCCCCGACTGGCCCGGTTGCTACGGCTTTATCAGCGTGCCCAAGACGGAGGCGCAGCTGGCCCATGCCGAGCTGCATTTCCCCGATTCGCCGGTCGAAGCGCACAAGGGTCGCAACGAGATGGTCCACCGCTACTTCGCCGGGACCCTGGGCCTGGTGATCGCCATGCTCGCGGTGCAGGCGCTGCGTCGGCATGGACGGGAGGGCCAGCCGTATCGCTTGCCGTTGATCGTGCTCGGCGTGGTGTTCGTGCAGGCGGCCTTCGGCATGTGGACGGTGACCTTGCAGCTCTGGCCGCAGGTGGTCACGGCCCATCTGTTGGGCGGGTTCGCCACCTTGAGCCTGCTGTTCCTGCTCAGCCTGCGCTTATCCCGGGCCTATATGCCGCTGCCCGGCCTGCCGCGCAGGGTGCGTCGGCTGGCGGCGGTGGCGCTGATGCTGGTGATCGGGCAGATCGCCCTCGGCGGCTGGGTCAGCGCCAACTACGCGGCGGTGGCCTGCATCGACCTGCCCACCTGCCACGGTGAATGGTGGCCGCAGGCGGACTTCGCCAACGGCTTCCACCTGACCCAGCATATCGGCCCCAACTACCTCGGCGGCCAGCTCGACAGCGAGGCGCGCACCGCCATCCATATCACCCACCGCCTCGGCGCGCTGCTGGTGACCTGCGTGCTGCTGGCCCTGGCCTGGCAACTGCACCGGGTCGGGTTGCGGCGGCTGGCGAAACTGGTGGTTGCGGCGCTGCTGCTGCAAGTCGGGCTGGGCATCAGCAACGTGCTGTTCCATCTGCCGCTGGCCGTGGCCGTGGCACACAACGCCGGCGGTGCCGGGTTGCTGCTGACCATGGTCCTGGTCAACTACCGCACCCGCCTGGCCATGCAGCCGCGGGCGCGCCGGGTCAGCCCCGGCTGGCGCCTTACGCCGATGCGCCTGGCCGGTGACTTCCACTATCTCGGAGACAATCCATGGCAGCGCTTCTGAGCGAAAGCCAGGCCCGCGCCGGCTGGCGCGATTACCTGGAACTGACCAAGCCCAAGGTGGTGGTGCTGATGCTGATCACCTCGCTGGTCGGCATGTTCCTCGCTACCCGGGCGGGCGTGCCGTGGACGGTGCTGCTGTTCGGCAACCTCGGCATCGGCCTGTGTGCCGGGGCGGCGGCGGCGGTCAACCATGTGGTGGACCGGCGCATCGATGCATTGATGGCCCGCACCCACAAGCGGCCGCTGGCCGAGGGCCGGGTCGCACCGGTGCCGGCGCTGCTGTTCGCGCTGTTGCTGGCGGTGCTCGGCATGGTGCTGCTGCTGACCTTCACCAACCCCCTGACCGCCTGGCTGACCCTGGCCTCGCTGCTGGGCTATGCGGTGGTCTACACCGGTTTTCTCAAGCGGGCGACGCCGCAGAACATCGTGATCGGTGGTCTTGCCGGTGCAGCGCCGCCCCTGCTCGGCTGGGTGGCGGTCAGCGGGCACCTGAGCGCCGAACCACTGTTGCTGGTGCTGATCATCTTCGCCTGGACCCCGCCGCATTTCTGGGCCTTGGCCATCCACCGCAAGGCCGAGTACGCCAAGGCGGATATCCCCATGCTGCCGGTGACCCACGGCGAGCACTACACCAAGGTGCATATCCTGCTCTACACCTGCGTGCTGCTGGCGGTGAGCCTGCTGCCGTTCGCCATTCATATGAGTGGGCCGCTCTACCTCGCCTGTGCGCTGCTCCTGGGGCTGCGCTTCCTGCAGTGGGCCTGGGTGTTGTACCGTGGCGTTCGGCCGCACGCTGCGATCAAGACCTTCAAGTACTCTGTCTGGTACCTGTTCCTGCTCTTTATCGCGCTGCTTGTAGACCATTACCTGTTGTTGAATCTATGACTCGAACCCAGAAAACCGTCTTTATCCTCGTCGCCCTGGTCGCATTGATTCTCGGGCTTACCATCAACAAGGTGCTCCAGGGCCGCAGCCAGGGCAACCCGGCCGAGCTGATCGATGCCGGGATCATCCTCCTGCCGTCGAGCCGTACGGTGCCCGACCTGGAAATGAACGACGAGAACGGCCAGCCGGTGCGGGTCGATCAGTTGAAGGGCAAGTGGTCGCTGGTGTTCTTCGGCTACACCTTCTGCCCGGACATCTGCCCGACGACCCTGGCGCAGTTGCGCCAGGTGAAGAGCGAGCTGCCGAAAGAGGCGGTGGAGCGCCTGCAGGTGGTGCTGGTCAGCGTCGACCCGAACCGCGACACGCCGGCCCAGCTCAAGCAGTACCTGGGTTATTTCGACAAGGATTTCCGCGGCCTGACCGGCTCGCTGGAAGCGACGCAGAAGCTCGCCAATGCTTTGAGCATTCCGTTCATTCCGGCGGATACCAGCAAGCCGGGGTACACCGTGGATCACAGCGGCAACCTGGCCCTGATCGGACCGGACGGGGCTCAGCGGGGGTTCATTCGGGCGCCGTTCAACAACCAGAAGCTGGTGGCGCAATTGCCGGGGTTGGTGAAGCGGGATTGAGGCGGGGGATTTGAGGGCCCTATCGCTGGCAAGCCAGCTCCCACAGGTCCAGCGGTGCACGCGATACCTGTGGGAGCTGGCTTGCCAGCGATGAGGCCCTCAAGAGCGATAGAGAACTATCAGAACGCCGGAATCACCGCGCCCTTGTACTTCTCGAGGATGAACTGCTTTACCTCAGGCGAGTGCAGGGCACCGACCAGCTTCTTGATGGCCTCGGCGTCCTTGTTGTTCGGACGGGCCACCAGGATGTTCACGTAAGGCGAGTCGCTGCCTTCGATGACCAGGGCGTCTTTCTCCAGGTTCAGCTTGGCTTCCAGCGCGTAGTTGGTGTTGATCAGCGCCAGGTCGACCTGGGTCAGCACGCGCGGCAGGGTGGCGGCTTCCAGTTCGCGGATTTTCAGGTTTTTCGGGTTCTCGGCGATGTCCTTCGGCGTCGACAGGATGTTCGCGGCGTCCTTCAGCTTGATCAGGCCAGCCTTCTGCAGCAGCAGCAAGGCACGACCGCCGTTGGTGGCGTCGTTCGGGATCACCACGTTGGCGCCCGGCGGGATCTCGTCCAGCTTCTTGTACTTGCTGGAGTACGCACCCAGCGGCTCCAGGTGCACGCCGGCAACGCTGACCAGGTTGGTGCCCTTGCCCTTGTTGAACTCATCCAGGTACGGCTGGTGCTGGAAGAAGTTGGCGTCCAGGCGGCCTTCCGCGACCTGTACGTTCGGCTGGATGTAGTCGGTGAAGACCTTCACTTTCAGGTCCACGCCTTCCTTGGCCAGGGTCGGCTTGACGAATTCGAGGATCTCCGCGTGCGGCACCGCAGTG
Organism: Pseudomonas sp. P2S-1; assembly: GCF_057197725.1. Classification (NCBI taxonomy): domain Bacteria; kingdom Pseudomonadati; phylum Pseudomonadota; class Gammaproteobacteria; order Pseudomonadales; family Pseudomonadaceae; genus Pseudomonas; species Pseudomonas sp. P2S-1. The sequence continues at coordinate 4,511,086 of NZ_CM170068.1, read as the reverse complement.
GCGGCGACGCTGAGGGTTTCCGACGCGTTGGCGGCGGTGGAGAGGGCCGCGAAGGCGGCGACGGCAGCGAACAGCTTTTTCATTGCATCACTCCTTGAGGGAGCCGGCTCGGCCCCCGGTGTGTCGGTCACGCCGACCCTTTATTTACGGGAAAAATGTACGACCAGTTTGTCGCCAACGCTCTGCAGAACTTGAACCAGGATCAGCAGCAGGACCACGGTGACGATCATCACGTCGGTCTGGAAACGCTGGTAGCCGAAGCGGATCGCCAGGTCGCCGAGCCCGCCCGCGCCGACCACGCCGGCCATGGCGGTGTAGGACACCAGGGTGATGGCGGTGACGGTGATGGCGGCGAAGATGCCCGGCCGCGCTTCCGGCAGCAGGGCGTTCATGATGATCTGGCGGGTGCTGGCGCCCATGGACTGGGTCGCTTCGATGATGCCGCGGTCCACTTCACGCAGGGCGGTTTCCACCAGGCGTGCGAAGAACGGCGTGGCCCCGACCACCAGCGGCGGGATGGCGCCTTCGACACCCAGCGAGGTGCCGGTGATCAGCACGGTGATCGGGATCATCACGATCAGCAGGATGATGAACGGCAGCGAGCGCAGGATGTTGACGATCAGCGACAGCAGGGCATAGACGCCCTTCTGCTCGAACATCTGCCGCGGGCCGAAGAGGAACAGGAACACACCCAGGGGCAGGCCCAGCAGCACGGTGAAGAACAGCGAGCCGAAGAGCATGATGAAGGTGTCGCCGGTGGCCAGCCAGATCTCGGACCAGTCCACGTTGGCGAAGAAATTCAGGGCGTCCATCAGCGCAATACCTCCATATGAACGTCAGCTGCGGTGAAGCGGGCGAAAGCCGCTTCCATGTCGCCGCCGGTGACGGCCAGGGTCAATTGCCCGTATGGGGTGTCCTTGATGCGGTCGATGCGGCCGGCCAGGATGCTGTAGTCCACGCCCGTCTCGCGGGCCACGGTGCCCAGCAGCGGTGCGTAGGTGGCGTCGCCCTGGAAGGTCAGGCGGATGATCCGGCCCGGCACATGGGCGAAGTCGTCGCGCTGTCCGGCTTCGTCGATCTGCTCGTCTTCCTGGACGAAGCGCTTGGTGGTCGGGTGCTGCGGGTGCAGGAACACCTCGGCCACCGGGCCCTGCTCGACGATCTGCCCGGCGTCCATCACCGCCACGCGGTCGCAGACCCGGCGGATCACGTCCATTTCATGGGTGATGAGCACGATGGTCAGCTTTAGCTCGCGGTTGATCTCCGCCAGCAGTTGCAGGACCGAGGCGGTGGTCTGCGGGTCGAGGGCGCTGGTGGCCTCGTCGCACAGCAGGATCTTCGGCCGGGTCGACAGGGCGCGGGCGATGCCGACGCGCTGCTTCTGGCCGCCGGAGAGCTGTGCCGGGTACTTCTTCGCATGCTCGGCCAGGCCGACGCGCTGCAGCAGCTCGGCGACGCGGGCGTCGATTTCCTTGCGCGACAACTGGCCGGCCAGGGTCAGCGGCAGGCCGACGTTGTCGGCGACGGTCTTGGAGGCGAGCAGGTTGAAGTGCTGGAAGATCATCCCGACCTGCTGGCGGAAGCCGCGCAGCTGGTTGGCATCGAAGGCGGTGACGTCTTCGCCGTCGACGATGATCTTGCCGCCGCTCGGGGCTTCCAGGCGGTTGATCAGGCGCAGCAGGGTGCTTTTGCCGGCACCGGAGTGGCCGATCAGGCCGAACACCTGGCCGTTTTCGATGCTCAGGCTCGTGGGGTGCAGCGCGGGAATGTCCCTACCGGCGACGCGGTAGGTCTTGTGGACTTGTTGGAACTCGATCACGTAGCGAACCTTGTGGGGCGCATGGGAAGGGGGTCAGCGGTTAGCCGGTCGCGCATTTTAGCCTGTTCGTTTAGAGGTTCTTAGCATTTATTTCGTAACCGTCCAGTCTTGCAGGCATAACGCGATCAGTGGTCAATCCGATGGAACGTCGGCCAAGCCCGTCCAGTCACTAGCAAAACAGCCCGCCAAGGGCGTCACTGCGATGCAACTGATGAGGACCGCCAGCCATGCCTAGCAAGAAAGAAGCGCCACGGGAAAGCCAGCTTGCCGGAACCGACACCCCGGATCGCGCCAACACCAATGCCAAGCTGCAAAGCCTGGAAACCGTGCGCAGCGACGCCACCGGGCAGGCGCTGCGAACCAATCAGGGCGTGAAGATCGCCGATAACCAGAACAGCCTGAAAGCCGGCCCGCGCGGCCCGTCGCTGCTGGAAGACTTCATCATGCGTGAGAAGATCACGCATTTTGACCATGAGCGGATCCCGGAGCGCATCGTGCATGCCCGGGGGACCGGGGCCCACGGCTACTTCCAGTCCTACGGCAAGCATGCCGAGCTGACCAAGGCCGGGTTCCTCCAGGACCCGGAGAAGATCACCCCGGTGTTCGTGCGTTTCTCCACCGTGCAGGGCCCCCGTGGTTCCGGCGATACGGTGCGCGACGTGCGCGGTTTTGCCGTGAAGTTCTTCACCGACGAGGGCAACTTCGACCTGGTCGGCAACAACATGCCGGTGTTCTTCATCCAGGATGCGATCAAGTTCCCCGACTTCGTGCATGCGGTGAAACCGGAGCCGCATAACGAAATACCCACCGGCGGCAGTGCCCACGATACCTTCTGGGACTTCGTCTCGCTGGTACCGGAGTCGGCGCACATGGTGATCTGGGCCATGTCGGACCGGGCCATCCCGAAAAGCCTGCGGACCATGGAAGGCTTCGGCGTGCACACCTTCCGCCTGATCAATGCCGAGGGCGTGGCCAGCTTCGTCAAGTTCCACTGGAAGCCGAAACAGGGCGTGCTTTCGCTGCTTTGGGACGAAGCGCAGAAGCTCGCCGGCAAGGACACCGACTATCACCGTCGTGATCTCTGGGAGGCCATCGAGACCGGCAACTACCCGGAATGGGAGCTGGGCGTGCAGATCGTCCCAGAGGCCGACGAGCACAAGTTCGACTTCGACCTGCTCGACCCGACCAAGATCATCCCCGAGGAACTGGTGCCGGTGACGCCGCTGGGCAAGATGGTGCTCAACCGCAACCCGGACAACTTCTTCGCCGAGACCGAGCAGGTGGCCTTCTGTCCGGGGCATATCGTGCCGGGTATCGACTTCACCAATGACCCGCTGTTGCAGGGGCGCTTGTTCTCGTACACCGATACGCAGATCAGCCGTCTTGGCGGGCCGAACTTCCACGAGATCCCGATCAACCGCCCGCTGGCGCCGAACCACAACGGTCAGCGTGACGCCATGCACCGGGTCACCATCGACAAGGGCCGCGCGGCCTATGAACCCAACTCCATCGATGGCGGCTGGCCGAAAGAGACGCCGCCGGCTGCGCAGGATGGCGGTTTCGAGTCGTACCAGGAGCGCATCGACGCGCACAAGATCCGCCAGCGCAGCGAGTCCTTCGGCGATCACTTCTCCCAGGCCCGGCTGTTCTTCCACAGCATGAGCCCGAGCGAGCAGGAGCATATCGTCAACGCCTACAGCTTCGAGCTGGGCAAGGTCGAGCGCGAGCACATCCGGGCGCGGCAGGTGAACGAGATCCTCGCCAATATCGACCTGGAACTGGCGGCGAAAGTGGCTGCGAAGCTGGGGCTGCCGGCGCCGAAGGCCGGGACGGTGGACGTGCCGAAGCTGTCGTTGAAGGCTTCGCCGGCGTTGAGCCAGATGAATCACCTCGGTGAGAGCATCAAGGGGCGCAAGGTGGCGCTGCTGGTGGCCGATGGTGTGGATGGGGCGCTGGCGGACAAGCTGGTCAAGGCGCTGGAAGCGGAGAGCGTGCAGATCAAGGTGCTGGGGCCGACGTCGGCGCCGGTGAAGACGGCGGATGGCAAGACCCTGGCGGTGGATGCGTCGATGGAGGGGCTGCCGTCGGTGGCGTTCGATGCGGTGTGGGTGGCGGGAGGCAAGGGTGTCGAGGCGCTGAAGGGCGATGGCGTAGCGGTGCACTTTATCCTGGAAGCCTACAAGCATCTCAAGCCGGTGGCCGGGCATGCCGAGGCGAAAGCCTGGTTCGACAGCCTGAACCTCAAGGCGGACAGCGGGTTGCTGGTGGGGAATGATGCCAAGGTGATCAAGGCGTTTACCCAGGCCATTGGCAAGCATCGGGTGTGGGAGCGGGAGGCTGCCGCTAAAGCTGTTCCAGCCTGATATGGCCTCATCGCTGGCAAGCCAGCTCCCACAGGGACCGCGTGCGCCGCGAAACCTGTGGGAGCTGGCTTGCGAGCGATAGGGCCATCAGCAACACCACATCAGCTATCAGTGCGCTTCGGTGTCAGTACCACCTGGGCCGGCTGGCTACGGTGAATCTCACTACGCTGCTGCAGGTCGAACGCCGGATCACGCTTGCCAACCCGCTTGCCCAGCAAGGTCGACAGCCACGGATAGTCGGCCTTGCGCGGCACCTGGAACACCACATCACACTGGTAATTGACGACATCGTCGGCGATATCGTCGAGCTGACGACGCAACTTGCCGATATCACCAATCTCCAGGGCAATCACCGTGCTCGGCGCCGTCGGGTCGATGACCTTGGCCTTCGGCTTGGCTTCTGCCGCTTTCAGCGCCGCTTCGGCACGGTCCAGCTCGGCCTTGCGGGCCTGGGCAATCGCACCATTCACACCGCCGGTCAACGCCGGTGCCTTGGGCATCAGCGCCCGGGCGCGGGCCAGGGCGGTGGCCGCAGCGTTCACATCACCCTTCTGCAGGACGATCTGGCTGCGTTGTAGATAGGCCTCGGCCAGTTGCCGCTGGTACTGCTCGAGGCGGCTGTCGTCCGGCGCTTGCGCCTGCAACGTGGCCAGCTGGTCCTCGGCGGTGGCCAGCTCATTGCTGGCGATGTTCTGCTGCAATTGCTGCCAGGCATCCGCTTCGGCGGGCACGGCAGTGCTCTCGACCGGCTTGCTGGCGCAGGCGGTCAGAATCAGGGAAAACGCGGCAAGGAGCAGATAACGGGAGGCGAACGGCTTCATTCCTACGACTCTCTATTTGCGCGAAAAACGAGCAAGTCTACACCCAGTCCGTGGGCGGGAACATCATTCCTTCGCTGGCGCTCGCGGGGTCTCGAGGGTGGACGCCGCCGCGCAGGCGGCGCCCGCTATGCCGGTCAGCGCCGGGGCAGGGCCAGACTCAACAAGAATAGCACCGCGGCACAGACCACGATCGAGGGGCCCGCAGGGGTGTCCTTGAACCAGGACATGGCCAGGCCGCCACAGACCGCGACGACCCCGATAAGACTGGCGCCGAGGGCCATTTGTTCCGGAGAGCGCGCATGTCTTTGCGCGGCCGCAGCGGGGATGATCAGCAGCGAGGTGATCAGCAGCACGCCGACGATCTTCATGGCCACGGCAATGACGATGGCGATCAGCAGCATCAGCGCCAGGCGCAGGCCAGCGACGGGCAGACCTTCGACCCGGGCCAGCTCCTCGTGCACGGTCACCGCCAGCAACGGCCGCCACAGCACGACCATCAGCACCAGCACCGCCGCGCTGCCGCCGAGGATCCAGGCCAGGTCGCCGGGGCTGATCGCCAGCAGGTCGCCGAACAGGTAGCTCATCAGGTCGATGCGCACGTCGTGCATGAAGCTCAGCGCCACCAGGCCGAGGGACAGGGTGCTGGGGGCGAGGATGCCGAGCAGGGTGTCCGAGGCCAGCGGCTGGCGCTGTTGCAGGGTGACCAGGAGCAGCGCCAGCAACAGGCAGCCGACGGTCACCGCCAGCGCCGGGCTGATATCGAGCATGAAGCCCATGGCCACGCCGAGCAGGGCGGCGTGGGACAGGGTGTCGCCGAAATAGGCCATGCGCCGCCAGACCACGAAGGAGCCGAGAGGGCCGGCGACCACGGCCAGGGCCAGGCCTGCGAGCAGGGCGTAAAGCAGGAAATCAGCCATGCTTGCAGTTTTCTCCGTGCACATGCGGGGCGACCACCGAGCCATGCAGGTCGTGGCTGTGGTCGTGATGGTGGTGGTAGATCGCCAGGCTCGGCGCGTTGTTGCCGAACAGCTCGACGAAGGCCGGGTCGCCGCTGACCTGCTCCGGGTGCCCGGAACAGCAGACGTGACGGTTGAGGCAGACCACCTGGTCGGTGGTGCTCATGACCAGGTGCAGGTCGTGGGAGACCATCAGCACGCCGCACTGGTGGCGGTCGCGCAGGCGGGTGATCAGGCTGTACAGCTCGGCCTGGCCGGCGACGTCGACGCCCTGCACCGGTTCATCCAGCACCAGCAGCTCGGGCTCGCGCAGCAGGGCGCGAGCCAGTAGCACGCGCTGCATTTCGCCGCCGGAGATGGTCTGGATCGGGCTGTCGATCACCTGTTCGGCGCCGACTTCTTCCAGGGCCGACAGGGCAGCGGCGCGGTCAACACCGGGGACCAGGCGCAGGAAGCGCAGCACCGACAGCGGCAGGGTCGCGTCCACCTGGAGCTTCTGCGGCATGTAGCCGATACGCAGCTTCGGCTTGCGCCAGACGCTGCCGCTGCCCGGCTTGAGCAGGCCGAGAACGGCGCGTACCAGGGTGGTCTTGCCGGCGCCGTTGGGGCCGATCAGGGTGACGATCTGGCCCGGTTCGACGGTCAGGTCGATGCTGTCGAGGATGCTCTGCCCGCCGATGGTCACTCCCACCTGTTGCAGGCGGATCAAGGCGTTGCTCATCAGGCGCTCCGGCAACTGGCGCAGATGCCGACCACTTCGACGGTCTGCGATTCGACGCTGAACCCGACATCCTTGGCGCTGGCGACGATGGCGTTGCTGATCGCCGGCTGTTCCAGCTCGATCGCCACATGACACTCGCGGCAGATCAGGAACTGGCCCTGGTGCGCGTGTTCCGGGTGGTTGCAGCCGATGAAGGCGTTGAGCGAGGCGATGCGGTGCACCAGGCTGTTTTCCAGGAGGAAATCCAGCGCCCGATAGACGGTTGGCGGCGCGGCACGACGGCCGTCCTGCTCGCTGAGCACGCCGAGGATGTCGTAGGCACCCAGCGGCTTGTGGCTCTGCCAGACCAGCTCCAGCACGCGTCGGCGCAGGGCGGTCAGACGCAGCCCCTGACGGGCACACAGGGCATCGGCCTCGGCCAGGGCGGTGTGGACGCAATGGGAGTGATCGTGTGGGCGGTTGGCCAGCGGAGTATTGGGCATGGGCGGCGACGGTTTTGGTGAGAGACGTTATTATGTTACCTGTCTTTGCATCAATGAGCGCTCATCGTGTCCCGATTATTTGCCCTTTTTGTCGCTTTTGCCTCAACGCTCGTCGTGCTGGCCCCAGCCCAGGCCGAGGTCCGCGTGCTGACCAGCATCCAGCCGCTGCAACTCATCGCCGCGGCCGTCCAGGACGGCGTCGGCAAGCCGGAAGTGCTGCTGCCGCCGGGCGCTTCGCCGCACCATTACGCGCTGCGTCCGTCGGATGTGCGGCGGGTGGCGGAGGTCGATCTGCTGTATTGGATCGGGCCGGACATGGAAGGCTTCCTGCCCCGCGTGCTGAATAGCCGCAGCAAACCGACCGTGGCGGTGCAAGGGCTGCCGGGCATGAGCCTGCGTCACTTCGGCGAGGACAGTCACTCCCACGAAGAACACGCGGATGACCCGGACGAGCACGATCATGATCACCGTCCCGGCACCCTCGATGCCCACCTGTGGCTGTCGACGGTCAATGCCCGGGTGATCGCCGCGCGCATGGCGGCGGACCTGAGTGCAGCGGACCCGGCCAATGCGGCGCGCTACCAGAGCAACCTGAAGGGCTTTGAGCAGCGCCTGGACGGGCTGGATCAACGCCTGAAGCAGCGCCTGGCGGGCGTGGGGGACAAGCCGTTCTTCGTGTTCCACGAGGCGTTCGACTACTTCGAGTCGGCTTATGGCGTGAAGCATACCGGCGTGTTCAGCGTCGCCCAGGAAGTGCAGCCGGGCGCGCAGCATGTGGCGGCGATGCGCAAGCGTCTGCAGGAAGTGGGCAAGACTTGTGTGTTCAGTGAGCCGCCGTTGCGGCCGCGTCTGGCGGAGACGTTGACGGCAGGGCTGCCGGTGAAGCTGGCGGAGCTGGATGCGCTCGGTGGGACGCTGGCGGTGGATGCCAAAGGGTATGAGACGTTGCTGACCAACCTGGGGAATGGGTTGGCGGGGTGTCTGGAAAGCCTGTAGCGCCTTCATCGCTGGCAAGCCAGCTCCCACAGGTTTCGCGGCGCACGCGGTCCCTGTGGGAGCTGGCTTGCCAGCGATGCTCTTAAAGGGCAAACGGCAATGCCAGGCTCACATCCTGCCGCGCCTTCAAGCGCACCTCGAACTCCGCCGGATCGTGAATCATCACATCCATCCCCGCGAACGACTCCGCCGCGATCAACCGCGACAGCCAGAACCGCACGCACGCCACCCGCAGCATCACCGGCCAGACCTCGGCCTCCGCCGCCGTGAACGGCCGCAGCGCCGCATAGGCGCCGAGGAATGCCCGCGCCCGCGGCAGGTCGATCGCCCCCGCCTCGTCACAGCACCAGTCGTTCAGGCTGATCGCCAGGTCATACAGCATCGGCCCCGAACAGGCGTTGTAGAAGTCGATCACGCCGGTCAGGTGCGTGCCTTCGAACATCGCGTTGTCGCGGAACAGGTCGGCATGCACGTTGGCCCGTGGCAGCGCCATGATCCGTGCATGATGGGCGCCGATCTCGTCCAGGCTGCCCTTGAGCAGTGCCTGCTGTCCGGCATTCAGGCGCGGCATCAGCTCGTTGCCCGCCTCCAGCATCCAGTCCAGGCCACGGTCGGTCTTGCGTTCCAGCGTGTGTTCGCGGGTCGCCAGGTGCAGGTGGGCCATGAACTCGGCGACCTGTACGCAATGCTGGGCATTCGGCGCCTTGATGTGCTTGCCGGCCAGGCGCGGCTGCAGCAGCGCCGGCTTGCCAGCCAGCTCGCGCAGGGCCACGCCGTCGGTGGCCGGCAGGGCGTAGGGCACCGGCAGGTCGGCCTGGTGCAGGACTTCGAGCAGTTCGACGAAGAACGGCAGGTCCTGGATCGGGCCGCGTTCCACCAGCGTCAGCACGAACTCCCCCTGTTCGAGGCTGATGAAGAAGTTGCTGTTCTCGGTACCGGCGGCGATGCCCTGGAAGTCCAGCAGGCGGCCCAGTCCATAGGGGGCCAGGAAGGTTTCCAGCTGCGGCCGGGTCAGGGGGGTGAAGACAGACATGGTCAAAAACTGCTCAGTCAGGCACGCCGTCGCGACGTGCCGGGTGGATGTTAAGGGTCCGCGTTACCACTCGAAGATTTTCCAGGAGGGAATCAGCATGTCGGGCTGGTCGGACCGGATGAAGTTGGCGTCGCTACCGTCGGCACGCACCAGGAAGTACGGCTTGCCGCCCTTCGGTGTGACCTTGATCGCGTACAGGAAGCCGTTCTGACGGTATTCCTGAATGGTTTTGTCACCTTCCGTGCGAATGGTTACTTCCGGCTCGGCCGAGGGCGCTTCGTCTGCGGCCAAGGCCGCGACCGGTGTGCCGACCAGAAGACCGAGCAACAACAGGCGATTGAATGTACCCATGATAACCTTGTCCCTTTGTCGTCAATGTTCCGGACATTCTAGCGCCGGGCCCGTCGAAAAGGTTGATTCCGCTCATGAGCCAAACCCCCCTCGTCCTGGTGGACGGTTCTTCGTACCTCTACCGTGCCTTCCACGCGCTGCCGCCGCTGACCACCTCCAAGGGCATGCCGTCCGGTGCGGTCAAGGGTGTGCTGAACATGCTCAGGAGCCTGCGCAAGCAGTACCCGGAAAGCCCCTTCGCGGTGGTCTTCGACGCCAAGGGCGGCACTTTCCGCGACGAAATGTTCGCCGACTACAAGGCCAACCGCCCGAGCATGCCCGACGACATGCGCGTGCAGATCGAGCCGCTGCACGCCGCCGTGCGCGCCCTGGGCTTCCCGCTGCTGTGCGTCGACGGGGTCGAGGCTGACGACGTGATCGGCACCCTGGCCCGCAGTAGCGCGGCAGCGGCCCGTCCCGTGGTGGTGTCCACCGGGGACAAGGACATGGCGCAACTGGTGGACGAGCACGTTACGCTGGTCAACACCATGACCGGAACCGTGCTGGATATCGAAGGCGTAAAAGGGAAATTCGGTGTCGCTCCGGAACAGATCATTGACCTGCTGGCGCTGATGGGCGATACCGCCGACAACATCCCCGGCGTCAAAGGCGTTGGTGAGAAAACCGCCGTCGGCCTGCTGATCGGCGTGAATGGCGGCCTCAAGGAGCTGTACGAGAACCTCGACCTGGTCCCGACCTTCCCCATCCGCGGCGCCAAGACCCTGCCGGCCAAGCTGCTGGAGAGCAAGGAAATGGCCTTCCTCTCCTACCAGTTGGCGACCATCAAGTGCGATGTCGAACTGGACGTGGGCCTGGACGACCTGCACCTGCGCGAGCCGGACCGCGACAAGCTGATGGAGATCTACACCCTGCTGGAGTTCAAGGGCTGGATCGACGAGCTGGAGCGCGAGGCCCGTCGTGCCACTCAGCCGGCCCCGGTCGCCAAGGTGGACGTGGCTGTAGCGGTGGTCAGCGAGGACGCCGTGGCGGTTGCCGAGGTGGAAGTAGAGGTCGAACCGCAGTACGAGACCATCCTCGAACAGGCCGACTTCGACCGCTGGCTGCAGAAGCTCAAGGATGCCCCGCTGTTCGCCTTCGATACCGAAACCACCGGCATCGACGCGCAGCAGGCGCAATTGGTGGGCGTGTCCTTCGCGGTGAAGGCCCATGAAGGCGCCTATGTCCCGCTGACCCACAGCTACCCGGACGCACCGGCTCAGCTCGACCGCAACGCGGTACTGCGGGCGCTCAAGCCGCTGCTGGAAGACCCGGCCAAGCTCAAGGTCGGCCAGCACGCCAAGTTCGACATGAACATCCTGGCCAACTGCGCCATCGACGGCGACCCGGCCAACGGCATCACCGTGCGCGGCATCGCCTTCGACACCATGCTCGAATCCTACGTGCTCAACTCCACGGCGACCCGCCACGACATGGACAGCCTGGCGAAGCTGTACCTGGACTACAGCACCGTGAAGTTCGAGGACATCGCCGGCAAGGGCGCCAAGCAGGTGACCTTCGACAAGATCCACCTGGACAAGGCCGGCCCCTATGCCGCCGAAGACGCCGACGTGACCCTGCGCCTGCACCAGGCGCTGTTCGCGCAACTCCAGGCGATCCCGACCCTGGCCAGCGTGCTGACCGATATCGAGATGCCGCTGGTCCCGGTGCTGGCGCGGATCGAGCGCCAGGGCGCGCTGGTCGACCCGGAGCTGCTCAAGCTGCAGAGCCAGGAACTGGGCGACAAGATGGCGAAGCTGGAGCAAGAGGCCATCGAGCTGGCGGGCGAGCCGTTCAACCTGGGTTCGCCGCGTCAGTTGGGCGCGATCCTCTACGACAAGTTCGGCCTGCCGGTCCTGAAAAAGACCGCCAAGGGCCAGCCGTCCACCGCCGAGGAAGTGCTGGATGAACTGGCCGAAGAAGGCTATCCGCTGCCGCGGGTATTGATGCAGTACCGCTCCCTGAGCAAGCTGAAGAGCACCTACACCGACCGTCTGCCGGAGCAGATCAATCCGCGCACCCAGCGTATCCATACCTCGTATGGCCAGGCGATCGCGGCCACCGGGCGCCTTTCCTCCAGTGACCCGAACCTGCAGAACATTCCGGCCCGTACCGCCGAAGGCCGGCGCATTCGCCAGGCGTTCATCGCACCGCCCGGCTACAAGCTGCTGGCGGCGGACTACTCGCAGATCGAACTGCGCATCATGGCCCACCTGTCCGGTGACGAAGGCCTGATGAATGCCTTCCGCAATGGCCTCGACGTGCACACCGCCACCGCCGCCGAAGTGTTCAACGTGGCCCTCGATCAGGTGACATCCGACCAGCGGCGCAGCGCCAAGGCGATCAACTTCGGTCTGATCTATGGCATGGGTGCGAAGAAACTCGGCAAGGATATCGGCGTCGAGACCAAGCAGGCCAAGGCCTATATCGATGCCTACTTCGCCCGCTACCCGGGTGTGCGCCAGTACATGGAAAGCACCCGCAAGCTGGCGGCCGAGCAAGGCTTCGTGGAAACCCTGTTCGGTCGCCGTCTGTACCTGCCGGCAATCAACTCCAGCCGCCCGATGGAACGTGCCGGTGCCGAGCGTACGGCGATCAACGCGCCGATGCAGGGCACTGCGGCCGACATCATCAAGCGCGCCATGGTGGCGGTGGACAACTGGCTGGAAAGCTCCGGGCTCGATGCCCGGGTGATTCTCCAGGTACACGACGAACTGGTGCTGGAGGTTCGCGAGGACCTGATCGACCAGGTCCGCGAAGAAATTCGCCCGCACATGAGCAACGCCGCGCAACTGGAGGTTCCCCTGGTGGTGGACGTGGGAGTTGGCGCGAACTGGGACGAAGCGCACTGAACATGAGGGGAACGTCCGCGACATAAGGTCGCGGACAATGCCCGACTGTTTAGGTCGGGTATTAAGACATTTCCTGTTTATCGCAAATAGTTTCTACACGCCCGGAACTAATCCGGTGAACCGACACTCAGAGTTACTGAATGGCTGGTGAAGCCCTTCAATGCTCCTATGTTGTGTTAAGTGTTGGCAGATATCCGGACCCCGCCCTAGCGGTTCGGAACTTGAACCCCGAACTTCCCCCTCCCCATACGAAGTCCGGGGTTTTTTTTGCCCGGAATTTGCCGGGCAGGCCCTCCCGGGGCCTTATTCCGCAGGCTTGTCAGCCAGTTCCAGCCAGCGCGCGAGCACCGCGTAGGCTTCTTCCAGGCCCTGGCGCTTGGGCGCCGAGAACAGCTGGATGGTGATGCTGTCGCCCCAACCCTTGCGGATCTCCGATTGCACCTTGAGCAGGGTGTTCTTCGCTGCGCCGAAGGTCAGCTTGTCGGCCTTGGTCAGCAAGATGTGCATCGGCATGCCGCTGGCCTTGGACCAGTCGAGCATCATCTTGTCGAAGTCGGTCATCGGATGGCGCACGTCCATCATCAGGATCAAACCCTTCAAGGCCTCGCGGCTGCCCAGGTAGGCCTCCAGGTGTCGCTGCCAGTGCTGCTTGAGCGGAATCGGCACCTTTGCATATCCGTAGCCCGGCAGGTCGACCAAACGCCGATCGTCATCCAGACTGAAGAAGTTCAACAACTGGGTGCGGCCCGGGGTTTTCGAGGTACGCGCCAGGCTGGCGTGGGTCAGGGTATTGAGGGCGCTGGACTTGCCGGCGTTGGAACGCCCGGCGAAGGCGACTTCGTAGCCCGCGTCAGGCGGACACTGTTCGACCTTGGCGGCGCTGATGGCGAATTTTGCCGTCTGGCAAAGTCCGAGGATGGGGTTTTTGACTTGCATGGGATGTCCGAAGTGAGCGTTGCCCGGGGTGGGTGCGGCAGGGTGTGTCGTTTCCGTTTCGGCAACGGGAGTATATAATGCCCTATATTTTGTGTGCGCATTATCCCAGCGTAGGAGGATGTGCACGGGGGCTCAGACTTTAAAGGTTGCGCACTAGAACGCAATGAGTCCCCAGCCCTGAAGGGTCGTTTAATGACGAAATGGCTGCTTGCAATCGGTGTATTGATACCGTTTACCAGCGCTCAGGCTACACAGGATCCCGAGGCGTTGTACAACCGCACGTGTGCGGCCTGTCACGCCGGGCAGCTGCCACAGGCCCCGAAAAAGGGTGACCGTGCAGCCTGGGAGCCAAGGCTGGCGCAGGGGATGGAGATATTGACCGGGCATGTAACCCAGGGTTTCAAGGCTATGCCACCGCGTGGATTGTGCATGGACTGCAGTGCCGAGGACTACCAGGCAATCATCGAGTGGATGAGCCAGTAGGCCCGATACATAACTCTTTCACCCTTAGCCGTAGTTGGATTAGCTGATGAACAAACTGATCGTGAGTCTGCTGTTGACCCTTGGCGTTACAGGCGGCGCCAATGCCGCTGGCCCTATCGTTGGCGATGCTGCTGCCGGTCAGGCAAAAGCCGCTGTTTGCGGGGCGTGTCACAGCCCGGATGGCAACAGCGTCGCACCGAACTTCCCGAAACTTGCCGGCCAGGGTGAGCGATACCTGACCAAGCAGCTCCACGACATCAAGGACGGCAAGCGCACGGTCCTGGAAATGACCGGCCTGCTGACCAATCTCGGCGACCAGGACCTGGCCGATATCGCCGCGTACTTCGCCAGCCAGAAAGGCAGCGTCGGCGCCGCCGATCCGAAACTGGTCGAACAGGGCCGCGCCCTGTTCAACGGCGGTAACCTGGAAAAAGGCCTGCCCGCCTGCACCGGTTGCCACTCGCCGAATGGCGCTGGCCTTGCCGCCGCCGGCTTCCCGCACCTGGGCGGCCAGCACGCCCAGTACATCACCAAGCAGCTGACCGACTTCCGCGAAGGCGACCGTACCAATGACGGCGACGCTACCACCATGCGTACCATCGCCTCCAAACTCAGCAACCACGAGATCCAGGCGCTGGCCAGCTACATCCAGGGCCTGCACTGATCCGCACGGCACAACGTTAACGCTGCGTTAATGGCGCGTGCCGAACATGAAAAGGGTGGCTTCGGCCACCCTTTTTTCATTCTTCTGCCGTTACACTTACGAACTCGGACCCGCCTTGGCCTGTCAGAAAGACACGTCGTTGCAAGGCGACTCAAAGACTGCACAGGAGCAAAGCATGCGTAATCTGATTCTCAGCGCCGCGCTGGTGGCTGCCAGCGTTTTCGGTATGACTGCCCAGGCCGCGGAGCCGGTCGCCGGCAAGGAATACATCGAGCTGAGCAACCCGGTACCGGTGTCCGTACCGGGCAAGGTCGAAGTCGTCGAGCTGTTCTGGTACGGCTGCCCGCACTGCTACCACTTCGAACCGACCATCAACCCGTGGATCGACAAGCTGCCGGCCGACGTCAACTTCAAGCGCGTCCCGGCCATGTTCGGCGGCCCATGGGATGCCCACGGCCAGATGTTCCTGACCCTCGAAGCCATGGGCGTCGAGCACAAGGTCCACGCCGCGGTCTTCGATGCCATCCAGAACCAGAAGAAGCGCCTGACCGACCCGCAGGACATGGCTGACTTCCTGGCCACCCAGGGCGTCGACAAGGACAAGTTCCTCGCCACCTTCAACTCCTTCGCGATCAAGGGCCAGGTCAACCAGGCCAAGGAACTGGCGAAGAAGTACGAGATCACCGGCGTACCGAGCATGGTGGTCAACGGCAAGTACCGCTTCGACCTGGGCAGCGCCGGTGGTCCGGAAGGCGTGCTGAACGTGGCCGACCAACTGATCGCCAAGGAGCGCGCCGCGAAGTAAGCGGCGATGATCATGGCGCGCTGGAGAAGCGAGCGGGTTGTCGGCCTCTGTGATCCTCGGGTCAACGAGGTGCATGTGGACGACAACAACCTCCCCCGGGACGGTCGTCTGCGCCTGCTCAGCTTCAACATCCAGGTCGGTATCAGCACCGAGCGCTACCGTCACTACGTGACCCGCAGCTGGCAGCACCTGCTGCCGCATGTGGGGCGTGCCGGCAACCTGCAGAAGATCGGCGCGCTGCTCAACGATTTCGACCTGGTCGCCCTGCAGGAGGCCGATGGCGGCAGCCTGCGCTCGGGCTACGTCAACCAGGTCGAGCATCTCGCCCACCTCGGTGCCTTTCCCTACTGGTACCAGCAGCTCAACCGCAACCTCGGGCGTTTCGCCCAGCACAGCAACGGTGTGCTCAGCCGGCTAAAGCCGCAACTGCTCGAAGATCATCCGCTGCCCGGTCCGGCCGGGCGCGGGGCGATCCTGGTGCGTTTCGGCGATGGCGAAGACGCCCTGGTGGTGGTGATGATGCACCTGGCCCTGGGTTCCAAGACCCGCGCCCGCCAGCTCGCCTATATCCGCGAGCTGATCGGCGGCTATCGCCATCAGGTGCTGATGGGTGACATGAACACCCATGCCACCGACCTCCTGCAACACTCCCCCCTGCGTGACCTCGGCCTGATCGCGCCGCAGGTCGAAGCCACCTTCCCCAGCTGGCGTCCGCAACGCTGCCTTGATCACATTCTGCTCAGCCCGAGCCTGACCCTGGAAAAGGTCGAAGTGCTTTCCCAGCCGATTTCCGATCATTTGCCCGTCGCGGTTGAGATTCGTTTGCCTGACGCCCTGACTGTGGATACGCTCCCCGCTTTGCGTTAGTCCCCCTGATCGTGGACCCCGGGCATGAGCGACGAAGCGGAACGCTGGAAAGAGAAGTACCTCAAGAGCATCGAGCAGCAGGAAAAGCTGGAGCGCCGCTGGGACGCCCGTCTCGACCTTCTGCGTCGCGGTCTCGTGCGCAGTACCCTGGCGGCCGAAGGCAGCGATCGGGTGGTGGACGAGTGCATGAAGGAAATGCGCGACGTCATCCGCAGCGACAACATGGACGCCGGGCTCGCCGGCCTGATCCCGCGCCTGGAAAAAGCCGTGCTCGACTCCGAGCAGCGCCGCGCCACGCGCGTGACCCAGGTGACCACGGCACTCACGTCGCTGGTCAACCAGTTGCAGGCGTTGTCCCTGCCGAGTGATGTCCGTCGCCCGCTGAAGAAGCTTGGCAAGCAGGTCGAGGCCCGCGCCGGGCAGTCGCGGGAAGTGCCATTGCTGCTGAGCGAGCTGAGCAAGCTGCAGGGCGAGGCGCTGGGCGCCTTGACCCATCCCGAGGAGCACAACAAGCCCGGCTTGCTGCAGCGCCTGTTCGGCGGTCGGGACGCGCCGGCCGAAACCAACGACGCCACGGTCCAGGCGGTCGAAGCGCCCACCGCAGCAAGGGTCGAAGTCGCGCCGATTGCCGATATCGACGAACTGCGGCCGTCTTCGCCCACGCCTGCAATCATCGCGGCCAAGTCAGAAGCGCCCGTGCAGGAGGTCGAAACTGCACCTGAGCCGCAAGTGTCGCTGCCGCCGGCAACCGAGTCGCAAGCCGTCGAGCCTGTGGAGACCGAAACTGCGGAGCCGGCCCTCGCGCCAGAGCCGGTCATGGTCGAACCCGAACCCGAACCCGAACCCGAACCTCAGGTAGAAGAGCCTGTGGTCGAACTGACCGCCGAACAGATGCTCTACGCCCTCCCCGACGGCACCGAGCCCACCTACAGTTCGGTGGCCACCCATATCGAGCACACCCTGCTTGGCCTGCTCAACGACCTGGCCCTGCCGGAGCGACACCGTCCCCAGGCCGAGTCGATGCGCGAACGCCTGGAACACGGGCTGAACTGGTACGAGCTGCTGCCCATACTCGATGATCTTGCCGTGCTGATGCTGGCGATCACCGACAGTGGGCAGCACGAGTTCGAAGCCTACCTGCAACAGCTCAACGAGCGCCTGGAATCGTTCCAGAGCCATCTGCATGAGGCCAGCGAAGGGCACGCCGACAATCAGTCTGCCGAGCGCGACCTGAACAGCCAGTTGCGCGAGCAGGTCGACGGCCTGCACAGCAGCGTGCAGGGCGCGGCCGACCTGGACAGCCTCAAGCATGTGCTGGAAGGCCGTCTCGAAGGCCTGCTCGGCACCATGGACGAGCACCAGCAGCAGCGCGACAAGCGTGAAGAGGAAATGGCCAGCCGCCTCAAGGGCCTGTCCGAGCGGGTCGCGCATATGGAGCAGGAAGCCCAGGGCTACCGCGAACACCTGGAGGTCCAGCGCCAGAAAGCCTTGGTCGATCCGCTCACCGGCCTGCCCAACCGTGCCGCCTGGTCCGAGCGTCTGGACCTGGAAGTCGCCGACTGGCAGGAAAAGGGCGGCCACCTGCTGATGGCGATTCTCGATCTCGATCACTTCAAGCGTATCAATGACAACTATGGCCACCTGGCCGGCGACAAGGTTCTGAAGATCGTCGCCAACGAACTGCGCAAGCGCCTGCGCGCCCGGGACTTCATCGCCCGCTTCGGTGGCGAGGAATTTGTGCTGCTGGTGCCGCAGACGCCGATGGCGGGTGGTCTACAGTTGGCGGAGAGCCTGCGCGCGGCGGTGGAAGCCTGTCCGTTCCACTTCAAGGGCGAGCGGGTCACCATCACCCTGTCGGTGGGCATCACCGCGTTTCGCGACGGCGAACGCAGCGATACCGTGCTCAAGCGCGCCGACGAAGCCCTGTACCGGGCCAAGCACCTCGGACGCAATTGCTTGCAAGTGGGGTGAGTGGCCCTTCCTGAGGTACGTTATGCTATTGCATTACAGACTTCCCAGGCGTCGCCCCTTTTTCATGAAAACGTTTTTCTCCGCCCTGCTGCTGGCTGTACTCGCCGGTTGTACCAGTGGTCCGCAACTGCGTATCGACCACAGTCATGTCTCGGCGAACCAGGACAGCCGCGTCCAGTTCGTCATCCTGCACTACACCAATGCTTCGCTGGAGCGCTCGCTGGCCTTGCTGACCCATGGCGAGGTCAGCAGCCATTACCTGATCGGCGATGACCGCGACGGCACCGTCTACCAATTGGTCGACGAGAGCCGCCGCGCCTGGCATGCCGGTGAAAGCCAGTGGGAAGGCCGGACCTGGCTCAACTCCACGTCGATCGGCATCGAAATCGTCAATCCGGGCTTCACCGATACCCCGACAGGACGAGTCTGGCACCCGTACAGCGAGGCGCAGGTGCAGTCGCTGATCCTGTTGCTCAAGGACATCGCCAAGCGCAACAACATCCAGCCGCGGCACATCATCGGGCACAGCGACATCGCGCCGCTGCGCAAGCTGGATCCGGGGCCGTTGTTCCCGTGGAAGCGCCTGGCCGACGAAGGCCTTGGAATCTGGCCGAATGCCCAGGCGGTGGCGCAGCAGCAGGCGCGCTTCGCGGTGAATCCGCCGAGCATCACCTGGTACCAGCAGCAGCTGGCGCGGTTTGGCTATGCGATCGAGCAGACGGGCGTGTATGACGTTGCCACCCGTCACGTCATCGCCGCCTTCCAGATGCGCTTCCGCCCGCAGCGCTTCGACGGCCAGCCGGATGCGCAGACGGCGGCGATGCTGCAGGTCCTCAATAACCAGCGCTAGCCCGATCACCACAACCCCCTGTGGGAGCTGGCTTGCCAGCGATGAGGCCGGCAATGACAGCGATGTTGCCCGGACTGACGCAATCGCTGGCAAGCCAGCTCCCACAGGGGGCGGTGTCGCCTACTGGGGTACGCGTCGCGTCAAAACCCCGCCAAACGGCCAGGCCGATCTCCCGTGGAATTGCTATACCTCTGGTATGCAACGGGATATTCCAGATGGCGCCTGCCCTCCAGCTGTTACGCGGCCTGTTATATCGACCCTGGCTCCTGGCCTCGCTGGCAGCCTCGGCAAGCGCCTTTTTGCTTTTATTGGGCAGCCTGGGCCTGGCCATGCACCAGGTGCAGGTCAACGAAAGCGAACAGATGAACGCCCGCGGTGAGCGCTTCCTGGAGCGCCTGGAGCAGATCTTCGGCCAGCTCCGACAAAGCGTCGACCAGCTCCAGTTGCAGCCCGTCCGTGGCTGCAGTTTCGAAATGTATTCCGCCCTGCAACAAGTCGCCTTCAACAACCGCTTCGTCTTCGAGGCGGCCTATATCGACGATCAGCAGATCTGCTCCAGCCGCCTCGGCGATCGTACCTTCGAGTCCCTGCCACCCCCGGATATCCGCGGCCCCACCTACAGCTACTGGCTGAACACCAGCACCGAGCCCGACGATAACCGCGCTGCCCTGATCCTCGGCCGCGGGCCTTTCCGGGTCTCTACCTCCCGTGGACACCTGACCGATGTGGTCGACCTGCCCGCCGGTGGCAGCCTGCTGGTGGTGCTCGACCAGGGCTCCCGTGCGGTCCCGGTGCTGGGGCCGGTGCAGCACTGGCCACCGGCCAGCCGCCATTGGCCACCCGAGTCGAAAAAGGCTCTGGTCGAACTGCCCGACCGCCTGATCTACCGCATGCCGACCAAATCCCCGGACTACCAGCTCGTCCTGATCGCCCCGCGTACCAGCCAGCAACTGAAGATGAGCGGCGCGTTGTGGCTGCTGTTCCCCGGCAGCCTGCTGCTGGCCTGGTGCATCGGTTGGGCGGTACTGCAACTGGTGCAGCAAAGCCGCTCGATGAGCTCGGAACTGCAGGGCGCGCTGCGCCGTAACGAATTGCAGGTGCTCTACCAGCCGATCTTCGAACTGGCCAGCCGTCGCTGTGTCGGCGCCGAAGCCCTGGTGCGCTGGCGCCGCCCGGACGGCACCCTGACCAGCCCGGAGCTGTTCATCCCGTTGGCGGAAAACACCGGGCAGATCCGCCAGATCACCGATTTCGTCCTGCAACGGGTGTTCGAGCAGCTCGGCCAGTTGTTGCGGGCCAATCCGCAGCTGTACATCTCGGTCAACCTGGCGGCTTGCGATGTGATGGTGCCGCGCATTGGCCGGGTCGCGGCGCGCCTGCTGGCGATCCACCATGTGGCGGCCAGCCAGATCGCCTTCGAGGTGACCGAGCGCGGACTGATCGACGTGGTAGTGGCCCGGGACAATCTCCAGGCGCTGCGGGCAGTGGGCCATCAGGTGCTGATCGACGATTTCGGCACCGGCTATTGCAGCCTCGCCTATCTGCAGACCCTGCCGGTGGACTGCCTGAAGATCGACAAGGCCTTTATCGATGCCCTTGGCCATGACGCCGCCAGCAGCGGCGTGGCCCCGCATATCATCCGCATGGCCCACGCCCTGCAACTGCGGGTGATCGCCGAGGGCATCGAATACGAGGACCAGGCCCAGTTGCTCAATAGCGAAGGGGTCAATTACGGCCAGGGCTGGCTGTTCGCCCACCCGCTGAATGCGCGGCAGTTCGCCGAGCTGATCACCCGTGGCCGGCGTCTCGGGCCACGGCGGATCGACGACGAAGCCTGATCAGACCGGCAACGCCATATAGAACTGGGTGCCGTGCTCCGGCCGTGAATACACGCCCATGCGCCCGCCGTGCAGTTGCACGATCTCCTTGCACAGGGCCAGGCCGAGGCCGGCGCCGCCCTTTTTGCGTCCGACCTGGACGAACGGCTCGAAGATCCTTCCCTGCTGGCTGTAGGCGATGCCCTCGCCGCTGTCTTCGACGCTGACGATCACCCGCTCACCGTGGCGACGGGCCTGAAGGCGGATGTTTCCGCCCTTGGGGGTATGGCGAATGGCGTTGTCCAGCAGGTTGTCCATGACCCGATCGAGCTGGCTGATATCCGCCTGAATCCGCGGCAAGGGCGAGTCCAGTTCCAGTTGCAGCTCGATCTGCTTGGCGCCGGCGGCCTGGGCATGGCGGTCACGGGCACGTTCCAGCAGGTCATCGAGGGCGCAGACACTGCGTTCAAGCTTCTGCTGGCCGCTCTGGTACCGGGAGAAGTTCAGCAGGTCGTTGATCAGTTGGGTGAGGCGCTGCATTTCCTCGCCGATGGTCTCGAACAGGTCACCTTCGCGGCTGTCCTCCGGGAACTTGAGCCGCTCCTTGAGCAGGCCGAAGGCCATGTGCATGCCGGTGACCGGCGTGCGCAGCTCGTGGGAGGCGCGCAGGACGAACTCGCTGCGGACCCGCTCGAAGGCCCGTTGCTCGGTGACGTCGTGGAGCACCATGACCGCGCCTAGGATCTGCCCGTCCGCGCGGACCACCGGGGTCAGGCTGTAGGTCAGGACGCGGTTTTCCTTGTCGATCTCCAGGTGCAGGTCTTCCGGCACCCGCTCCAGGCTGCCGCCGCGCAGGATCAGGTGCAGTTGCTGGTCCAGCTCGGGGCGCTGCAAGGCCTCGCCCAGGCGGCTGCCGACGCGGGAGTCGTCCCAGCCCAACTGGCGCTGGGCTACCGGGTTGAGGTGTTCCAGGTGGCCCTGGCGGTCGATGATCAGCAGGCCGTCGTCGATACTGTCGAGCACCGCCTGCAAGCGCTGCTGACCGGCCAGCAGTTCGTCGACGTTGGTTGCCTGGTGCTCGCGCAGGGCCTCGGCCATCAGGCCGAAGCGCTTGGTCAACTGGTTGATTTCCAGGGCCGAGGTCACCGGCAGGGTCACGTCGAAATTGCCCAGCCCGACCTGGTCGGCGGCACTGGCCAGCGCTTCGATGGGCTGGCCGAAGCGCCGGGCGATGCCATGGGCGGTGAGAAAGCCGAGGGCGAGTACCGCCAGGGCGACCAGGCCGAGCACGCCAGACATCAATACCGCGCGGTCCCGGGAGATCTTCTCGGCATCGCGGATCTGCTCCACCGCCTGCTTGTGGTACTCGATCAGGGTCGTGCGCAGCACGCTGAAGGCCTGGCCCAGCGGCTCGTCGACGCTCAGGCTGCGGGACGGCGAGGCGGCGGCCTTGAGTTGCTGGAGGAAGTTCTGGTACTCGGCATTGGCCTTGGCGAAGTCCTGTTCGGTTTCGTCGAATGCCTTCTCGTGCTGCATGCCGTCATCGAGCAACTGCTGAAACTGCGCCTGCAGCTCCTCCAGCACCCGCGGGTCGTTGCTGTCATCGAGGATCTGGGTCAACTGCTCGCTGAGGTTTTGCCGCAGGCGCAGGCCCATGTCGAGGACGAAGGTGTTGTTGCGGATCATCGCCTGCTGCGAGCTGGCCATCTGCTGAACGCTGACCAGGCTCAGCAGCAGGCCCAGCAGGGCCACGGTGATCAGCGCGGAGATGCTGAGAAACAGCCGTGTCCGCAGCTTCATCGCCCATCTCATAGGTTGTACTGCTTGCGCTTGCGGTACAGGGTCGAGGCATCGATGCCGAGGGTCTTGGCGGCCTGGTCGAGGGTGTCGCTGGTGGCCAGCACCGCGCCGATATGCGCCCGTTCCAGCTCGTCCAGGCTCAGCGCCGCGCCGATCCGCGGAGCGTTGCTGGCCGGTTGCTCGGCCATGCCCAGGTGGCTGATCTCGACCTTCTCCTGGGCGCAGATGATGCTGGCCCGTTCGATCACGTTGCGCAGCTCGCGGATGTTGCCCGGCCAGCGGTAGTTGAGCAGGGCCGCACGGGCCTCGTCGCTGAAGGCCCGGGCCGGGCGCGAGTATTCCTTGACGAAGCGTGCGAGGAAACGCTCGGCCAGGGTCAGGATGTCCTCGCTGCGTTCGCGCAGCGGCGGCAGGTGCAGGGTGATGACGTTGAGGCGATAGAGCAGGTCTTCACGGAAGCGGCCTTCGCGGACCATGTCCTCGAGGTTGAGGTTGGTGGCGGCGAGGATGCGCACGTCGGCGCGGCGCGTCACCGGGTCGCCGACCCGCTCGTATTCCTTGTCCTGGATAAAGCGCAGCAGCTTGGGTTGCAGGGTCAGCGGGAAGTCGCCGATCTCGTCGAGGAACAGCGTGCCGCCGTCGGCCTGGTTGACCCGGCCCAGGGTGCTTTCGCTGGCCCCGGTGAAGGCGCCGCGGCTGTGGCCGAAGAGCTCGCTTTCCATCAGTTCGGCGGTCAGCGACGGGCAGTTGATGGTCACGCAGGCCTTGCGTGCACGCTTGCTCCAGCCGTGGATGGCCCGGGCCAGTTCGCCTTTACCGGTACCGGACTCGCCGAGGATAAGAATGTTGGCGTCGGTGGTCGCCACCTGCCGTGCGGTTTCCAGCACCACCATCATGGCCGGGCTGTGGGAATCCAGACCGTCCTTGGGCTTGCGCACTTCGCCTTCGAGGGCTTCCAGGCGTGCCGAGAGCTGGCGCACTTCCAGCTGCTTGGCGGTGGCCAGGCGCAACTGGTCCGGGCTGCACGGCTTGACCAGGTAATCGGCGGCGCCGGCCTGGATCGCGTCCACCGCAGTATCGACGGCCGAGTGGGCGGTGACGATCACTACGCGCATCCACGGCGCGAGGATGCGCATCTGCGCGAGCACGTCGAGGCCGTTGTCCTCGCCCAGGCGCAGGTCGAGGAAGCACAGGTCGAAGACCTGGCGCTGCAACAGGGTCTCGGCCTGGGCCGCGCTATTGGCGGTGGCCACGGTATAGCCCTCGTCCTCCAGGCAATAACGGAAGGTACGCAAGATGGCGGACTCGTCGTCCACCAGCAGAATGCGGCCTTGAGGCTCGGGGGCTGACTCCATTTCCTACGCTCCTTGGGAATTATCTTGGTTAGTGTCGGAAAAATCGTGCAAGTTGCATGGATTATTCTGATTCATCCCTACCTCTGATGCTAGCTCGCGGTTTTCGACCGCCTGTCGGGCTTTTTGACGCTGAAAAACCGTCACTCGTTCATGCAAAACGCACGACTGTCGCAGGGGGCGTCGTGCAGGATGCTCTCCCGGTGCGTTTCAGGATAATCGTAAGCTATTGATTTAAAAGGAAAAATTCAATCTCAAAAAGCTGGCATGCAGGCTGCAATATCTCTCCCAGGTCATAACAACATTGCAGCAAGAGGAGCCCGGCACATGAAACGCACTTCCGCCGCCCTGGTGCTTATATCGCCACATCATTTGCGTCAGGCGCTGTTTCTTGTGCTGGCGTTGCTGCTGACCCTGGTTGCCGGTCAGGTCTATCACGCCTGGCAGGCCAGCAAGGTCGAACGCCAACTCGCTGTGCAGGTGGTGCGCATCCATGAAAGCCGCGCCGCCCCGTTGCAAACCGCTCCGATCATGCGCTCGCAAGTGCTGCCGGCCGCCAGTGTCGATGATTCGACCCAGGCGCCGACCCAGCGCTGGGTGTTCTGACCGCAGGCGTAGCGTGAACGTTTCCAAAACAGAAGGAGAATCACCATGTTGAGTTGGGCCATTACCTTCCTGATCATCGCCATTGTCGCTGCCGTGCTGGGCTTCGGTGGTATCGCCGGCGCCGCTACCGGTATCGCGAAGATTCTCTTCATAGTCTTCCTGGTGCTGTTCGTGGCTTCCTTCTTCTTTGGTCGTCGCGGTCGAGGCTGAGGCAATGAAAGGCGTGATACGCAACGCCCTGGTCGCCGGCCTGTTGTTGGCCGGCGGTTCGGCGGCAATGGCGGCCAATGACGGCCAGGTCCGGGTCACCGATGTACTCGGCTCGGACCCCGAGTATCGGGAAACCTGGCAGGACGTGGTCGAAAAGCAGGAGCGACTGCCCGAGTGGGTGCTCAACCTGAGCGGGGTGTCCGAGCAGCAGATGTCCGCCGTCGAGGAAGACGGTGACAAGTACCTGGTCGGTCCGCTCTGCGAGAGTGCTGGCAAGTGCCTGAACAAGCGGCTGATCGTGGCTTTCCGTTGGGACAAGGAAAAAGCCTACGCAATGCTGGTCGAGGTGCCCGAAGGACTGCCGGGCGACAAGTCACCGACCCGCCACGCCGATTACCGCTGGCTTGGTGACCCGGATGAAGGCATGCAGGCCATGCTCAAGGAACAGCTCAAGCGTGATCCGAATTGGTACTGAGGCGCCGCCGGGCGCATCGGTACTCTGACAGAAGCTGAACCTTTCTCCCGTTCAGGCTTCTATGTTGCGCCCACCCGAGGAGGGTAGGTGCATGACCAGGGGGCCGGGCAGCTCTGATCGATGCAGTATCGGAGCCGCCTAGGGGTACAAGGAGTACCTCCGCACAGGGCCGGGTCAGGAAAGCAATTGCCGGGAGCGGGTCTGTCGGGGTGTCCTGGAAACGGGGCACCCTGGCCGGACTGTCCCGGCAGCACCCTTCCCCCGTTTCTTTCCGATAGATGACAAATCTGCCACCCGCTCGTCTGTCCACCAAAATATTTTCGTCAATTTTCCTACACCATCCGGGTGCTTTTCTGCCCATTCGGATTGTCGAACACCGATAGCTTCTGTGGATTAAACATCCTGTGAATCTGCCGAAATATGGCGGATCGGTCGTATTCGGGATTCCGAACACCCTGCGCAAAAGCCCTTCCGACGCCCGTTTTTCGCGCAAAAACTCATGCCGATTCGGCATAGGGTACTCGTTTCCGGCATTAGACCTGGCCCCCTCCCGCCTGAATAGTTGCGCCTTTTTTCGCCAGCCAGAGACCGTTCGCGTTCACTGGCGACGACCTTCTGCGGTGCCCTTGACTGTTGCCGAAGAAGTTTCCTGGGAGGCTATCAGCCGCTCTGGAATGCCGGTTACAGCGCAATGCCCGTGTCCACTTGAAGAAAAAGGTAATGACATGAAGAAGGCAAAACTAAGCCTCGCCTGGCAGATCCTCATCGGTCTTGTCCTGGGTATCGCCAT
The DNA here is from genome assembly GCF_057197725.1 of Pseudomonas sp. P2S-1. Lineage (NCBI taxonomy): Bacteria > Pseudomonadati > Pseudomonadota > Gammaproteobacteria > Pseudomonadales > Pseudomonadaceae > Pseudomonas > Pseudomonas sp. P2S-1. Next base: position 4,485,030 of record NZ_CM170068.1, on the reverse strand, counting down.
CGGCGCCTTGCTGAATCACTTCAGTGCAGAAAAGGCATGGTGGATCAGCAACGTGCTGCAGCCTGCCGGTGACATCTTCATTCGCCTGATCAAGATGATCGTCATCCCGATCGTGATTTCGTCGCTGATCGTGGGTATCGCCGGGGTTGGCGACGCGAAGAAACTTGGCAGTATCGGCCTCAAGACGATCATCTACTTCGAGGTGGTGACCACCATCGCCATCGTCGTCGGCCTGGTCCTGGCCAACCTGTTCCACCCGGGCGCCGGCATCGACATGAGCACCCTGGGCACCGTGGACATCTCCAAGTACCAGGCCACCGCGGCCGAGGTGCAGCATGAGCACGCGTTCATCGAGACCATCCTCAACCTGATCCCGTCGAACATCTTCGCGGCGCTGATGCGCGGTGAAATGCTGCCGATCATCTTCTTCTCGGTGCTGTTCGGCCTGGGCCTGTCGAGCCTCAACGCCGAGATTCGCGACCCGCTGGTGAAGACCTTCCAGGGCGTTTCCGAAGCCATGTTCAAGGTCACCCACATGATCATGAACTACGCCCCGATCGGCGTATTCGCCCTGATCGCCGTGACCGTCGCCAACTTCGGCTTCGCCTCGCTGCTGCCGCTGGCCAAGCTGGTGCTACTGGTGTACTTCGCCATCGCCTTCTTCGCCTTCATGGTCCTGGGCCTGGTGGCGCGCCTGTTCGGCTTCTCGATCATCAAGCTGATGCGCATCTTCAAGGACGAACTGGTCCTGGCCTACTCCACCGCCAGCTCCGAGACCGTGCTGCCGCGGGTGATCGAGAAGATGGAAGCCTATGGTGCGCCGAAGGCCATCTGCAGCTTCGTGGTCCCGACCGGCTACTCGTTCAACCTCGACGGTTCGACCCTGTACCAGAGCATCGCGGCGATCTTCATTGCCCAGCTGTACGGCATCGACCTGTCGATCAGCCAGCAACTGCTGCTGGTGCTGACCCTGATGGTTACTTCGAAAGGTATCGCCGGTGTGCCGGGCGTGTCGTTCGTGGTGCTGCTGGCGACCCTGGGCAGCGTGGGTATTCCGCTGGAAGGCCTGGCATTTATCGCCGGTGTCGACCGCATCATGGACATGGCGCGTACTGCCCTGAACGTGATCGGCAACGCCCTGGCGGTCCTGGTCATCGCCCGTTGGGAAGGCATGTACGACGCTGAGAAAGGCCAGAAATACTGGAACTCCCTGCCGCACTGGCGCAGCAAGGAAGCGGCGGTGGCGGGCAAGGCCCTCAATTCCTGAGGCCTGTACCGCGCTGAATGAAGAAGCCCCGCATCGTCGGGGCTTTTTCACATCCAGCCGCCGCAACGCCTGTAGGAGCGTGGCTTGCCCGCGAAGGAGCGCGCAAGCGGTCCCAAAATCTCACTGTCAGCACCACTTTTGGGAGCGCTTCGCACTCCTTCGCGGGCAAGCCACGCTCCTACCTTGTCGTGCCAGGGCCTTCCTGCTTCCGCTATCATTCAGCCCATCTTTGACGGGAGTTCGTTCGGATGCTCAACGGCCTTTGGCTTGGTTTCTTCGTGGTGGCGGCCATCTCGGCGCTGGGGCAATGGCTGATAGGCGGTAATGCCGGGATCTTCGCGGCAATGGTCGAAAGCATCTTTGCCATGGCCAAGCTTTCGGTAGAAGTGATGGTCCTGCTGTTCGGCACCCTGACCCTGTGGCTGGGCTTCCTGAAGATCGCCGAGCAGGCCGGGATCGTCGAATGGCTGGCCAAGGTCCTGGGCCCGCTGTTCCGTCGCCTGATGCCGGAAGTCCCGCCTGGCCACCCGGCCCTCGGCCTGATCACCCTGAACTTCGCCGCCAACGGCCTGGGCCTGGACAACGCTGCCACCCCGATCGGCCTCAAGGCCATGCGCGCCTTGCAGGAACTGAACCCGAGCCCGACAACGGCGAGCAACGCGCAGATCCTCTTCCTGGTGCTCAACGCCTCGTCCCTGACCCTGCTGCCAGTCACCATCTTCATGTATCGCGCCCAGCAAGGGGCGATGGACCCGACCCTGGTGTTCCTGCCGATCCTGCTGGCCACCAGTTGCTCGACCCTGGTCGGCCTGTTCTCGGTGGCCATCGTCCAGCGCCTGCGCCTGTGGGACCCGGTGGTACTTGCCTACCTGATTCCCGGTGCGCTGCTGCTCGGCGGTTTCATGGCGATTCTTGCCGGGCTGTCGGCCACCGCCCTGGCCAGCCTGTCGTCGATCCTCGGCAACCTGACCCTGTTCGGCCTGATCATCCTGTTCCTGCTGATCGGTGCGCTGAGGAAGGTAAAGGTGTACGAAACCTTCGTCGAGGGGGCGAAGGAAGGCTTCGATGTGGCGAAGAACCTGCTGCCGTACCTGGTCGCCATGCTCTGCGCGGTCGGCGTGCTGCGTGCCTCCGGAGCCCTGGAATTCGGCCTGGAAGGCATCCGCCATACAGTGGAGTGGCTGGGCTGGGACACCCGCTTCGTCGATGCCTTGCCCACCGCCATGGTCAAGCCGTTCTCCGGCAGCGCGGCGCGGGCCATGCTCATCGAGACCATGCAGACCCACGGCGTGGACAGCTTCCCGGCACTGGTCGCGGCCACCGTGCAGGGCAGCACGGAAACCACCTTCTACGTGCTGGCGGTGTACTTTGGCGCCGTCGGCATCCAGCGCACCCGGCATGCCGTGGGCTGCGCCCTGCTCGCCGAACTGGCCGGGGTGCTGGGCGCCATCGCGGTGTGCTACTGGTTCTTCGGCTGATGCTGGCTGGCCTGGGCCACGGTCCAGTCCAGCAGTTGCGCCATGGCCTTGTCCGTCACCTGGCCAAGGCCGGCGACCACCGTCGGCACGTTCTTGTCCCCTAGCACCTGACGCACCTCGAAGCGCCGGCTGACCAGGATGCGCTGGGTGCGCCCGTCCACCAGCCGCGCATCCAGGCGAATCAATGCCTCGACACCCTGCGCCGTGTATTCGCTCTGGAACGCCTGCAACTCGCCCACCAGCTCGAAATCCGATTGCAGGTTGCTGTCGTCGGCGCTCAGGCGCGGCACCCGGCCGTCGCGCTGGAAGGCGTCGAGGATGCGGTTGCGCAGCAGCGCCGGGGCCGGGTCGGTCCAGCGTGCACCCTTGTAGGTGCTGATCATGTCACCCTGGGGCACCACGGCGATGCGTGGCATGTCCAGGGCATCGCTGGTGATCGGCTTGTTCACCCGCAGCGACCAGCTCACCGGCGCCGCACTGGACGCGGCGGTATGCGCCGGCAGGCGATAGACCTCGGCGTTCTCCGCCTTGGGCAGGATCGAGCAGGCGCCGCTCAGGCTGATCAGCAGGGCCAGGGACAGACGGCTGGCGAGTCTCATGGCTCGAACTCCTTGCTTTGGTCACGGCCAAGCAGGTAGCCGCTGGGGTTGGCTTCAAGGCGGCGGGAAATGGCCTTGAGGGAATTGAGGGTGTCACGCAGCTCGCGGATCGCCGGGGACAGGTCACGGAAGCCCTGGGCACCGCTGTCGATGGCGTCGCGGTTGCTTTCCAGCAGGGCGTTGAGGGTCGCGGTGCTTTGCGCCAGGGACTGCATGGCCTGGTCGGCGCTTTTCGCGATGTCGGGGCCGCGGCTGCCAAGCAGCTGGTTGGCGTTGCGCATCAGTTCGCCGGTCTGTTCCAAAGCGGTACCGGCCTGCTGGCCGAGGCTGGACAGCTGCTTGATCGCCTGGCTGATGTCTTCGCGCTGGGCGGCCACGGCGCCGGTGGTCTGCTCCAGGTTCTGCAGGGTCGCGCCCAGGCGGTTGACGTTGTCTTCGGAGAACAGCCGGTTGGCGTTGTGCAGCAGCAGGTTGATGTTGGTCACCAGGTCGCTGCTGTTGTTCAGCAGACGGGCGATGGGCGATGGCGAGGCGATGATCACTGGCAGCTTGCCGCCCTTGCCCACCAGCGGCGGGCTGCCCGGGGTGCCGCCGCTGAGCTGGATCAGCGAGGTGCCGGTGACGCCGGTCAGGGTCAGCTTGGCCTGGGTGTCCTGCTTGATCGGCGTATCGGCGTTGAGGCGGATATGCGCCAGTACGCGGCGCGGGTCTTCGGGGTCGAGGCGCAGGCTCATCACATCGCCCACCTTGATCCCGCTGTACTGAACGGCGCTGCCCTTGGACAGGCCGGTGACCGCCTCGTTGAAGACCACCTCGTAGTCCTTGAAGGTCGCATCGACGCTGGCCTTGGCCAGCCACAGGCCGAACAGCATGGCGGCGACCACCACCAGCACGGTGACCATACCGATCATTACATGGTGCGCACGGGGCTCCATCTCACTTCTCCTTCAGCGCTGCAGCGGCATCGAGCGCCGCACGGCCACGCGGGCCATGGAAATATTCGTGAATCCACGGCTCGTCGTACTCGGCCACTTCATCGATGGGGGCGGCCACCAGGACCTTCTTCTGCGCCAGCACCGCAACCCGGTCGCTGATGGTGTAGAGGGTGTCGAGGTCGTGGGTGATCAGGAACACGCTCAGGCCCAGGGCGTCGCGCAGGGTCAGGATCAGCTGGTCGAAGGCGGCGGCGCCGATGGGGTCGAGGCCGGCGGTGGGTTCGTCGAGGAACAGGATGTCCGGGTCCAGGGCCAGGGCGCGGGCCAGGGCGGCGCGCTTGATCATGCCGCCGGACAGCGAGGCCGGGTACTTGTCGGCTGCGGTCTGCGGCAGGCCGGCCAGCGCCAGCTTGACGCCTGCCAGATGCTCGGCGTCGTCGCGGCTCAGGCCGGCATGCTCGATCAGCGGCAGGGCGACGTTCTCGGTCACGGTCAGCGAAGAAAACAGTGCGCCCTTCTGGAACAGTACGCCGAAGCGTCGTTCGATCAGCGAGCGTTCGGTGGGGTTGGCGTCGAGCAGGTCCTCGCCGAAGACCTTCACCGTGCCCTCGTTGGGCCGGCGCAGGCCGATGATGCTGCGCAGCAGCACCGACTTGCCGCTGCCCGAGCCGCCGACCACCGAAAGGATCTCGCCGCGGTACAGGTCGAGGTCGAGTTGTTCGTGCACGCTCTGCGGGCCGAAACGGTTGCACATCCCGCGCACCTGGATGACCGCCTCACGGTCGTCTGTCCGGCTCACCAGCCCATCTCCATGAAGAACAGTGCGGCCACGGCGTCGAGCATGATCACCACGAAGATCGACTGGACCACCGCCGAGGTAGTGTGGGCGCCCACCGATTCGGCGCTACCGCTGACCTTGAAGCCCTCCAGGCAGCCGATGGCGGCGATCAGGAAGGCGAAGAACGGGGCTTTTGCCAGGCCGACGAGGAAGTGCTGCACGCCGATATCGTCTTCCAGCAGGGACAGGAACATCGCCGGCGAGATATCCAGCGACAGCGCGCAGACCACGCCGCCGCCGAGGATGCCGCAGATCATCGCGAGGAAGGTCAGCAGCGGCAAGGAAATCAGCAGGGCCAGGACCCGCGGGATCACCAGCAGCTCCACCGGATCGAGGCCGAGGGTGCGGATCGCGTCTACCTCTTCATTGGCCTTCATCGAGCCGATCTGTGCGGTAAAGGCACTGGCGGTGCGGCCGGCCATGAGGATGGCGGTCAGCAGCACGCCGAATTCACGGAGGAAGGAGAAGGCCACCAGGTCGACGGTAAAGATGCTCGCGCCGAAGCTCGCCAGCACCGTGGCGCCGAGGAACGCCACCACCGCGCCGACCAGGAAGGTCAGCAGGGCGACGATGGGCGCGGCGTCGAGGCCGGTCTGTTCGATATGTGCGACCACCGAGGTCATGCGCCAGCGCCGGGGCTGGAAGGCGCGGCGGGCCAGGGTGGCAACGATCAGGCCGATAAAGCCGAGGAGCTGGCGCGAGTCCTGCCAGAGGGTGTCCACGGCGCAGCCGATGCGCGCCATCAACTGGGTCAGCACCGGGACTTGCGGAACCCGCGGCGGAATGCAGAACTCGGTCAGCGAGGCCTGCACGCTGCGCAGCAGATGGCGGCTGGCTTCGGGCAGGGCGTTGCACTGGTCCAGCTGGGCCACCCGGGCCGGGCCCAGCAGCTCCACCAGCAGCGAGGCACCGGCGGTATCGAGCTTGCCGAGCTGGTCCATCTCGATGCGGGTGGTCTGGTCGTACTGGCCGTTGAGCGCGGTGATGGCGTGCTTGAGAGTGGCGTAGTGGGCCAGGGTCCAATCGCCGCTCAGGCGCAGGCAGGCCGGACTCTGGCCGGTGTCGAGGATGGCGCTGGCGGGGCTTGGAAGGCTGGTCATGGGCTCCGGTCTATCCCTAGGTGCGCCGGACAGCATAGCGCCACTATGTGGCGGGTGCTTGACTGTCGTCCACAACCCGGAACCGCAGCACACCAATCACCTGGCCATCCTCGGTCAGCACCCTTACCTGCCAGCGCCCCACCGGATTGGCCGGGAACACCTGCTTGTGGGTCCAGGCGCGGTAGCCTTCCTTGCGCCCGCCATTGATATTCAGGGCGATGCGGTCGACCTCTTTGCCGTTGAGCTGCCAGACGTGATAGATCCGCTCGTTCAGCCCGCGCGGCGCCTTGATCGCGGTGTAGGCGTAGAGCCCGGTGCTGCGGATCTGGCTGGCCTTCACTTCCTTGAGGCTTTCGCTCGGGGTGCGGTCGCGCACGTCGGCGCTGATCGCCACTTCGGTCATCCACAGGGTCGCCGGCGGCACCCAGGAGCGCAGCATCCAGCCGGCGCCGCCGATGGCCAGGGTCACCAGCACCAGGGCGATGGCGCGGTTGGCGTTGTTGACCGGGAAGCTGCTGGCCAGGCTCGGGAACGACAGCAGCATGGCTACGCCCAGGGCCAGCTTGAAGCTCTCGGCGGTGGTCAGATGGAGGATGATCGGCAGCGCCGTGAGCATCGCCGCGAACAGGGTCAGGGTATGCAGGGCGAGGAACAGCCAGCGCCGCGGGGCGACCCACTTGTAGTAGAGCGGGTCGATGATCGAGACCAGGCCGGCGGCGCCGAGCAGGCCGGTGAAGATCAGTTGGCCGCTGTTCCAGGTGGTGGTGACGAAGAAGAATGGCAGGACGAAGAACAGGCTTTCCTGGTGGATCATCTGCGTCGCGTAGCGCAGCAGCGGCTGGGGGATCTCGCGCTTGAAGGTGCGGGCGAAGAGTTCGGTGAAGGTGTTTTCCAGCATCAGCCAGACCCAGCTCACCAGCATCAGGATGGCAACCCAGCTGGCCAGGCTTTCCTGGCGGTCGACCAGGATGAAACTGCCGATACCGGAAATGAAACCACCGAGTGCGATGACCCCGGGATAGCGCTTGATCAGCTCGATGAGGCGCTGGATGTAGATTGGCATTTTGGGGGTGTTCGCTGAGACTGAAAAATACGGTTACAAGGATACCTTGGTTTTCGTCTGTTCGGGCCTCATCGCTGGCAAGCCAGCTCCCACAGGGACCGCGTGCACCGCCGGACCTGTGGGAGCTGGCTTGCCAGCGATAGGGCCCTCAAGACCGCCGCCGATACCAGATCCCTGCCCCAACCACGACCAACACAACCCCCAACACCCCCATCCAGAACAATTCGTCATAGCCAAGCAACGGCTTCTCCACCCTCACCCACCCGGCTTCCTTGAACACCTCGCGCATCGCCTGGTTCGTCTCCTCCAGGCTCACCCCCCGCAAGCGCCCGGCCGGGTCGACGAACTTGCCATCGGCATAGCCGTTCAACGCTCCCCAGTAATAATCCGCCAGCGCGCTATTGCCCTGGGTCGTCCAGGCTTCCCGGGCAATCGCCGCCGCCTTGACCCGCTCGAAGGTCGCCGGGTCCAGCCCGTCCTTGCGCAGGCGCTTGAGCATGTCGGCGATCACTTCCTCGGCCTCTTCCACCTGATCCCGTTCCAGATCGGCATTCAGGCTGAGCAGGCCGCTGTCGCCGAAGCTCTCGCGCTGGCTCCACGGCCCGTAGGACAGCCCGTGCTTGAGCCGCAGCTCTTCGTACAGCGCCCAGTCCAGGTAGCGTTGCAGCAGTTCCAGGGTTTCGTCGTGCTCGTCGCCCAGCACCGGCTCGAGAAACAGCCAGCTCAGCCGCGCGCTGTTGCCCAGCAGCCCGTGGGTCAGAGTGCGGTTGGCCTCGGCCTGGCGGGTGACGCCGTCCAGTGCCCGGCGCTCCGCCGGCTCCACCGGCTCCAATTCGCCCCAGGCCCGTTCCAGGTAGGCCGGCAGCACCCGGTCGAGTCCGCCGACGATGATCAGGCTCATGTTGTTCGGCACGTACCAGCCTTTGCGGACCTCCTCCACCTGCTTCAGGGTCATGCTGTCGAGATCCGAACGCTCGGCGCATTTCAGCCCCAGCTCCACCGCCAGCTGGCTACTGGCGCGCTGGCCGATGTCCTGGCGGTCGAGGAAGCGTTGCAGGCGCGAATAATGCCCACCGTCCTCGCGTTCGATGATGCGCCTGGACTGGGCCAGGTCGTCCTCGTCGAGCTGGGTACGCTGGAGGATCGCCAGCAGCAGGTCGAGAACCTTGCGCTGGTTGCGCGCCGGGGCCTCGATGACGAAGGTGGTGTCGGTGTTGCTGGTGTAGGCGTTCCATTCGCCGCCAAGGGCCTGCATGCGCTTTTCCAGGCCGCCCTCGCCGCTGTCGTCGATGCCGCTGAACAGCAGGTGCTCGAGCAGGTGCGGCAGTTCTTTCTGCTCGCAGGGGAAGTCATCCAGGCCGATGCCCACCACCAGGCGGATCGACACATGATCCCGCTCGTAGCCGGACTTGAGCAGCACCTGCAGCCCGTTGGGCAGCAGGTAGCCCTCGACCTGGTTGCGATCGAGGGCAAAGCCGGGGGCACAGCCCAGCAACAGGCAGACGAGTATCAGGCAACGCATGCAGAACTTCCTTGAACCGGGTCAATGCGGTTTGGGGTCAGGACGATGGGCTTTCGTCCGTCACGCTGTCGATCATCAGACCGCCAGTATCGTTCCCCCCGAGTACCACATAGGCACTGCTACAGAACAATGAATTCAATCTTTTCATATCGGCGATCAGCTCCAGGTGCAGGGCGCTGGTCTCGATGCTTTGTACCACCTTGCGTTGCAGGCGGCTGACATGGGCATGGGCCAGGCGTCGCTCCTGGGCGCGGAAGCGGCGTTTCTCGCGCAGCAACTGGCGCGCGCTTTCCGGGTCGGCGCTGAGGAATACCGAAAGGCCCAGGCGCAGGTTGGCCAGGAGCTGGGCGTGCAGGCCGGTCAGTTCCTCCAGGCCGACCTCGGAGAACTCGCGGCGTTGCGAGGTCTTCTGCTGCTGGATCTTGCGCAGCATGCGTTCGATCAGGTCGCTGGCCATCTTCAGGTTCAGCGCCAGCTCGATGATCTCCGCCCAGCGCTGGCTGTCCTGCTCGCTGAGGTCTTCCCGGGGCATCTGCGCCAGGTACAGCTTGATCGCGTTGTACAGGGCATCGATATCGTCGCTGAGGCTGCGCATCTCCTGGGAGACCGTGGTCCTGGTGCCGCGCAGCACGCCGTTCATCGCTTCCAGCATGCTGTCGACCAGGTCGCCGAGCCGCAGGGTTTCGCGCACGGCGTTGGCCAGGGCCAGGCTCGGGGTGGCCAGGGCGGCCGGGTCGAGGTGGCGCTGGGTGACGTGGCCGTTGGCTTGCGGGCGGTCCGGCATCAGCCAGGTGCAGACCTTGGCCATCACGGTGACCGTAGGCAGCAGGGTCAGGCAGCGCAGGCTGTTGTAGAGCAGGTGGAAGCCGATCACCAGTTCCTGCGGGCGGAAGTTCAGGCTGTCCATCCAGTCGACCAGGGGATGCAGCAGCGGAATGGTGATCAGCAGGCCGATCAGCTTGTACAGCAGGCTGCCCAGGGCCACCTGGCGCCCGGCGGTGTTCTGCATGCTGGTGCTGATGAAGGCCAGCAGGCCGCTGCCGATGTTGGCACCGATCACCAGGCCGATCGCCACCGGCAGGCCGATCACCCCGGCGCCGGCCAGGGTTGCGGTGAGCAGTACGGCGGCCAGGCTGGAGTAGGAGACCATGGCGAACAGCGCGCCGATCAGCGCATCGAGGAGGATATCGCCGGTCAGCGAGGCGAACAGCACCTTCACGCCCTGGGCCGTGGTGATCGGCGTGGCGGCTTCGACGATCAGTTGCAGGGCGAGGATGATCAGGCCCAGGCCGATCCCCACGCGGCCGAGCTGGCCGGCGCGGGTCTGCTTGCGCGAGAGGAAGAAGATCACCCCGAGGAAGATCAGCAGCGGCGACAGCCACGACAGGTCGAAGGTCAGCACCCGGGCCATCAGCGCGGTACCGACGTCGGCGCCGAGCATGATCGCCAGAGCGGGGGTCAGGGCCATCAGGCCCTGGCCGACGAACGAGGTCACCAGCATCGCCGTGGCGTTGCTGCTCTGCACCATGGCCGTGACCAGGATCCCGGCGATGAACGCCAGCGGTCGTCGTGCCATGTTCTGGCTGATGACCCGGCGCAGGTTGGAGCCGTAGACCCGCAGGATCCCGGTCCGGACGATATGTGTGCCCCAGATCAGCAGGGCGACGGCTGACAACAGATTGAGCAGGGTCAGCATGCTGGGCCCCCTGTTTTGCGGTGCCCCATGGGGGCGAATGAATGACGCTCGGAGCCTGGCCGTGAAAGACGGCGGTTGTTTCCAGTGCTCCCTTTAAGCTTTAGCCCGCTGATAGCCATGGCGCCAGCGGTTTTTCCCACGGCCTTGAATGAAAAAAGGCCCCGAAAGGGGCCTTGATTCAGCGACTGGCCAGTATTACTGACCCGGGATGTCCTTGCGAAGTTTCACCGGCTCGCCCGGTTCCTCGTTGCGCTTCTTCGCCATGGCGGTGCGCATGCGGATGTTGATCGCTTCCACGGCCAGGGAGAAGGCCATGGCGAAGTACACGTAGCCCTTCGGCACATGCACGTCGAAGGCTTCGGCGATCAGCACGGTACCGACCACGATCAGGAACGACAGGGCGAGCATCTTCAGCGACGGGTGCTTGTCGATGAAGTCGCTGATGGCCTTGGCGCAGAGCATCATCACCAGCACGGCGACGATGATCGCGGCGATCATCACCGGTACATGGGAGACCATGCCGACCGCGGTGATCACCGAGTCCAGGGAGAACACGATGTCGATGATGGCGATCTGGATGATGGTGAAGAGGAACTTGCCGCCCTTGCCGGAAGCCGGCTCGTCGGCACTTTCGTCCTCGCCTTCGAGGCCGTGGTAGATCTCCTGGGAGCTTTTCCACAGCAGGAACAGGCCGCCGAAGAACAGGATCAGGTCGCGCCCGGAAATGTCCTGGCCGAACACCTCGAACAGGGTGTCGGTCAGGCGCATGACCCAGGTGATGGAGAGCAGCAGCAAGATCCGCGTGACCATGGCCAGGGCCAGGCCGAAGATCCGGGTACGTTGCTGCATGTGCTTGGGCATGCGGCTGACCAGGATCGAGATCATGATGATGTTGTCGATCCCGAGCACGATTTCGAGTGCGGTCAGGGTGAAAAAGGCAACCCAGATTTCCGGGCTGGTCAGCCATTCCATGTTTGTTCCTTCGAGCGTAAGACGCTGCGCGCCCCGTTTTGTCGTCGGGGCGCGCAGCGGGTTGGTTGAATCCGTTTACTTAGAGGCTACTGAACAGCGGGAAAATTCCCATCAGCAGCGCGGCGAACATTATGCACAGGCAGACTAGCACCGCCCACTTCAGCGTGAAGCGCTGGTGATCGCCGAATTCGATACCGGCCAGGGCCACCAGCAGGTAGGTGGACGGCACCAGCGGGCTGAGCAGGTGCACCGGCTGCCCGACGATCGAGGCGCGGGCCATTTCCACCGGCGAGATGCCGTAATGGCTGGCGGCTTCCGACAGCACGGGCAGTACGCCGTAGTAGAAGGCGTCGTTGGACATGAAGAAGGTGAACGGCATGCTCACGATCGCGGTGATCACCGCCAGGTACGGGCCCAGGGCATCCGGGATCACTGCCAGCAGGCTTTTCGACATGGCTTCGACCATGCCGGTGCCCGACAGGATGCCGGTGAAGATACCGGCGGCGAAGATCAGGCCGGTGACCGCCAGGACGCTGCCGGCGTGGGCGGCGATACGGTCCTTCTGCTGTTGCAGGCACGGGTAGTTGACGATCATCGCGATACTGAAGGCGATCATGAACAGCACCGGCAGCGGCAGCAGGCCGGCGATCAGCGCGACCATCAGGACGGCGGTCAGGGCGCCGTTGAACCACAGCAGTTTCGGACGACGGGCATCCGGGAACTGGGACACGGTGATTTCGCTGTGGTCGATTTCGTCACCCGGCAGGTGCAGTTCGCCGAGACGGGCGCGTTCGCGCTTGCCGTACATGTAGGCGATGGCGAGGATGGCCACAACGCCGGCGAGCATGGCCGGGATCATCGGCACGAAGATATCCGACGGGTCGACGTGCAGGGCACTGGCGGCGCGGGCGGTCGGGCCGCCCCAGGGCGTCATGTTCATCACCCCGCCGGCGAGGATGATCAGGCCGGCCATGATCCGCGGGCTCATGCCCAGGCGGCTGTACAGCGGCAGCATGGCGGCGCAGCAGATCATGTAGGTGGTGGCGCCGTCGCCGTCGAGGGAGACGACCAGGGCCAGCACGGCGGTGCCGACCGAGACTTTCAGCGGGTCGCCCTTGACCAGCTTGAGGATCTTGCGCACGGCCGGGTCGAACAGGCCGGAGTCGATCATCAGGGCGAAGTACAGGATGGCGAACATCAGCATCACGCCGGTTGGCGCCAGCTTGCTGATGCCTTCCAGCATCATTGGGCCGATCTTGCTGGAAAAACCGCCGAACAGGGCGAACAGGATCGGTACCAGGATCAGCGCGATCAAGGCCGACAGGCGCTTGGTCATGATCAGGTACATGAAGGTGATGACCATGGCGAAGCCGAGGAAGGTCAGCATGGGGAGTACTCCAGGCGTAGGTGCGTCGGGACGGGACGAGACGGACGGATCAGCGGGTTGGGCGCTGGGGCTGGAGTAGCGGGGGGAATTGCGGGCGCAGGACGGTACGGAAAGACATCGGAATCACCATTGTTCTTGTTGAGTAGGCCGGGCTCCTTTTCTAAATTCGGATGCCCTGGCGCGCCGGTCGCTTTGCCGGTGGTGAGGCGATGCTAAGGGCCTAAGCTTTCAGCCAGCTTTCGATGCTGAAAGCTTCATTTTCACCTCAGGGCCGCGTGCACCGCGAAACCTGTGGGAGCTGGCTTGCCAGCGATGAGGCCATCAGAGACACGACAAAAATCACTGAATCCCGCGAAGGAGTGCCCACCGAGATGAGCCAACACCAAGAAGGCGGCTGCCATTGCGGCGCCCTGCGCTACCGGGTCGACAGCCCGCTGACCGACATCGCCCACTGCCATTGCTCGATCTGCCGCAAGGTCTCGGGCGGGCTGCTGATCACCTGGGCCACGGTGCCCTGCTCCGCCTTCCAGTGGCTGACCGGCACCCCGCAGCGCTACGACTCATCCGCCAGTTGTGTGCGTTATTTCTGCAGTCGCTGTGGCGCCCATCTGGCGTTGACCACTGATCTGAGCCCGGAAACCATCGATATCACCATCACCACCCTCGATGACCCGGCTGCGGTGCGCCCCGACCGTCATATCTGGACGGTCAGCCGCCTGCCCTGGCTGCACCTGGACGAACAATTGCCCGGTGAAGAACACGAGTCGATCTGACTCAGGGCAGCTCAAGCCCCCCTGAGGCCTTGTGCAGGGCACGCAGGTGGTCGCCGATCAGCCGGGTGTTGGCTTCCACGGCGCGGATTTCCTTGTCGCGCTCGGGGCCGAGCAGCGCCCGGGCTTCCTTGTCGAGGTCGACGCTCAGGGTCTGCAGCTGCGCCTGGCGCTCGCGGCTGCTCTCCAGCAACTGCTCGCGCTCCTGCGCCTGGGGCAAGCCGTAGCCGCCCTGCCCCAGCAATTCCGCCGGTTTGCTGAGGAAGCCGCTGTTGGCGAGGATCTGCTGCAAGGTCTGGTTGGCCTTGTCGACCCGCTGGTCATTTGTCGAGCGCCCGCTCAGGTAACGCTGCTTGACCTCGTCCTGGGCCAGCAGCAACTGCCGGCGCAGGGCCGCCTGTTCGAGTAGGAGCATGGCGGCGCTGGTGCGCAGGTCGGCACGCTCGAACCAGGTACGGCGCTGTTCGGCGTCCTGCTCCAGCCAGGCTTCGACGGTGGTCTGGGGGATCGGCAACTGCTGCTTGAGGATCTTGAACATCGCATCGAAGCGGTCGCGGTAGGAGTCGAAGCGATAACCCAGGCGCAGCGCCTCGCGGGGATCATCGAGCACGCTGGTATCGGCCAGGCCACGGCCCTGCAGCACTTCCAGCAGGCCGTTGGGCATGATGTTGTCGAGGCTGGTCAGCTGCGGGTTGGCGGTACCGCTGCGCAGCACCTTGAGGGTCTCCACCGCGCAGTTGTTGGACAGGAAGTAGTAGTTGCCGTCATAGCTCCAGTGCATCTCCAGGGCTTGGCGCACCAGGTTTTCCAGCTCCTCGCGGGACAGCTTGAGCGGCACCGAGGACAGGCTGCGCAGCTCGGTCTTGGTGTACTCGTCGATGACCTGGCCCAGGGGCAGGACGAACAGCCGTGACGGATAGGAGCCGACCAGCCCGCCCCAACTGGACAGCTGCACATCGTTGACGAAGGCGCGATAGGACAGCACCAGGTGCTGGTCCAGGTCCAGCCGGCAATCCGGCCCACGCGGCCGGCCCGGGGCGCAGATCACCAGGCGCAGCATGCTGTGGCCCCAACGGCTGACCCAGTTCTGGTTGGCTTCGGCCAGCAGGTAATCCACCGAGTAGACGCGCTCCGGGTCGATATAGCCCAGGGGCTGCTTGGCGAAGTCGTTTCCGGCGTTGAGGTAGGGCAATTCCGGCGAGCAGGGCGGATGCGCCGGTGCCCAGCCGAAGTGCTTGCTCAGGTAGGCGTGCAGCGCCGGGCGGCGGCAGGCGTAGCTCGGGTCGAGGAGGAAGTACTCCATGTTGACCGCGATGAATTCCTTGGGGCTGCTCAGCTCGTAGCTGTCCGGGGAGCGTACGTCCTGATGGTTCTGCTGTTCGCGTTCGCCGCGCCGGCCGACGTACTGCGGCCAGCCGGCCAGGTCGAGCAGGCGTGGATCATCGCTGAGGGTGAAGCGCCTTTCCGGCTGGCCACGGCATTCGTCACGCAGGCCGACCTTGCCCTGGCTGTCGAGCTGGCGCCGACACTGGACGATCAGCCGACGCTGGTCCGCTGCCCACAGGCGGGCGCGGTCGTAGATATGGGTCAGTTCATGCAGGACGGTGGCCAGCAGCTCCTCGCGCACCGTGCCGTGGGGGCGACCGGTCTGCGTGGTGGCGGCGCTGCCGTCGGTGAGGCTCGGCAGCAGGTGCCGGTTCAGGGCCAGGGTCGAGACCAGCGAAGCCTGGCCGTAGGCATCTTCCGGCATGCGTGCGTCCCAACTGACGGTGACCGTGCGGTCCAGTCGGGTCTTGAAGCTGGGGGGAAGCTTTTGCAGGGCTCCGTCGAGCAGTGCCTGGGTCGCCTGGTGCTGGGCCGCGCTCAGGCCGTCGTCTTGCAACCGCAGTTGCAGGTCGGCCAGGGCGGGGCTGCCGAGCAGCGCCAGTGCGCCGCCCAACAGCCAGGCACGGAGGGATTTCACAGCGCGAGGATGGCTTCGGCCAGAACCTGGTCGCTGGCGTCACGCGCTTCGGGGACGCGCTGGCGCAGGGTGTCGAAGGCGGCTTCCAGTTGCGCGCCACGGATATCGCCGTTGCTGGCGACGAAGCTGGCGGCGTCGTCACGGGCTTCGCGTACCACCTTGGAGTCGCGGATCGAAGTGGTGGTGTCCGAGGTGAAATCGATCGAACGGCCAAAGGCGCGGACGATGATATTGCTGGTAGCCACCAGGGTGTGGGCCTGGGCCACATCGGCCAGCAGGAGGAAGCCGAGGGTGGCGGCGATCAGCGGGTTACGCATGGAACTTCTCCGGGGAAACAGGGGTGTTCATTGGACGAGAATTGCCTGCGCCAGTTCAAGGTCGCCGGCATGAAGTTCGGGGTGTTCCTGGCGCAGCCGGCGAATGACCGATTCCAGCTGCGCACCGCGAACCTGGCCATCGCTGGCGACATAGGCTGCGGCATCATCGCGGGCGACCTGCACCCATTTGCGATCGAAGGGTGCGCTGGTCACCTGGCTGGTGGCGTAGCCGCCGATGACGCTGGCGGCGGTGGTCATGTCGAAGGCCTGGGCGGTGACGGGCCCGAACAGTGCAATCAGCAAAAACAGATAACGCATGGGAAAGAAATGCCCCTTGGAAACACAAGGTGTCCAAGGCTATCCCATGCCAACAGCCCGGACCAGAGCGGTTGGCCCGGCTGTTTTGCAGGGTGTTGCCTGGTGTGTCCGGCTTACAGCGCGAGGATCGCCTGGGCCAGTTGCGCGTCGCTGGCCTGCAGGGTCGGCGCTTGCTGGCGGATATGGGCAAAGGCGCTTTCCAGTTTCACGCCACGGATATCACCGTTGCTGGCGACGAAGCTGGCGGCGTCGTCACGGGCGGCGCGCACCACCTTGTCGTCGCGGAACGACGAGGTCACGTCGGAGGTGGCGTCGGAAGTGGCCTTCAAGGCGCCGACCAGGGAATCGGTGGTCACGACAAAGCTGGTGGCGTGGGCAGTAGAAGCCAGGGCCAGGAACAGGGCGGCGCCCAGCAGACGGGTACGGATCATGGTCGATCTCCTGAAGTAGGACTTGGGTCTATCAAAGTGTCAGACGCGCGCTCGGTTGCCTGCGCTACGCCTTGCGTCGACGCGTGTGAAAAAAAGCGTAACACGTAACAGGCGAAACGGCGTTTAGTTCAACTGTTAAGGTCGATTTAGATTTTTCAGAAACTGTACCGGTGTGCACGGAAGCGCTCTATTCCGCGGATTTCAGAATGAAAAAAACCCGTCGCAGTCACCTGCGACGGGTTTTCGGAATTCGGTGCCGGCCATGGCCGGCGGGCCTTGCATCAACGCCAGAAAGGCTTGCTCAGCTCTTCGTAACGCTGTGCTTCGCTGATACCGGCGTCAGCCAGCAGGCGAGCGTCCAGGCGAGCCAGTTGATGGCGGCTGGAGATGCGACGTTGCCAGAGGACCAGGTTGGCCAGCAGGCGCAGTGGCAGGGCAGCTTTGGATTGTTGGGCGTTGCTTTCGAAAACCAGACCGGAACTGAGGGTACGTTCCATGATGTGCTTCCTTCCGCTTATGGCGGGATTAGATAGTGATTTAACTGATGCCAATGATCCTCCTCTGTCGTCCATAACAGTAGATACAGTTCGCCTGCATTGTGATGGTCCAGTTAACTGTTTATAGGCACTGTTGCACTCGAAATGCACGCAACTGTACCGGTGTGCGCACTAATGGTGCATTTTTACTGTTTTGGGGGAGTGGGTGGCGAGAAAACAGGGGATTTTGAGCGGTACAGTAGTACAGTTTTTGCAAGTCAGTTCAACGAACTGCTCAGTCGACAGGCATTGCACCTTGTCGACTGAACAGTTTTCGCGGGTTAAACGGCCAGCATGCGCCCGGTTTCTTCCAGGTTTTCATGCCAGACGAGGGCTTCTCGCAGGATATGCGGGGTGTGACCACCACGTTCGCAGGCGCGGGTGAAGTAGTCATTCAGCGCGTCGCGGTAGCTCGGGTGCACACAGTTGTCGATGATCGCCCGGGCCCGCTCGCGCGGTGCCAGGCCGCGCAGGTCGGCCAGGCCCTGCTCGGTGACGAGGATGTCCACATCGTGCTCGGTGTGGTCGACGTGGCTGACCATCGGCACCACGCTGGAAATCGCGCCGCCCTTGGCGATCGACTTGGTGACGAAGATGGCCAGGTGCGCGTTGCGAGCGAAGTCGCCCGAGCCGCCGATGCCGTTCATCATCCGCGTGCCGCAGACGTGGGTGGAGTTGACGTTGCCGTACAGGTCGAACTCCAGCGCGGTGTTGATGCCGATGATGCCCAGGCGGCGCACCACTTCAGGGTGGTTGGAGATTTCCTGCGGGCGCAGCACCAGCTTGTCCTTGTAGCGCTCGAGGTTGCCGAACACGTCGGCATTGCGCCGGCTCGACAGGGTGATCGAGCTGCCCGAGGCGAAGCTCAGCTTGCCGGCGTCGATCAGGTCGAAGGTCGAGTCCTGCAGCACTTCGGAGTACATGGTCAGCTCTTCGAACGGCGACTCGATCAGGCCGCACATCACTGCGTTGGCGATGTTGCCGATGCCGGCCTGCAGCGGGCCGAGCTTGTTGGTCATGCGCCCTGCCGCCACTTCCTCTTTAAGGAAGTTGATCAGGTGGTTGGCGATGCCCTGGGTTTCTTCGTCCGGCGGCGTCACGGTGGACGGCGAGTCGGCCTGCTCGGTGATGACGATGCCGACGATTTTCGCCGGGTCGATCGGGATTGCGGTGCTGCCGATGCGGTCGTCGACCTTCACCAGCGGGATCGGCGTACGGGTCGGACGGTAGGTCGGGATATAGATGTCGTGCAGGCCTTCGAGGTTGGCGTTGTGCGCCATGTTGATCTCGATGATCACCTGCTTGGCGAAGATGGCGAAGCTCGCCGAGTTGCCGACCGAGGTGGTCGGCACGATATGGCCTTGTTCAGTGATCGCCACCGCCTCGATGACCGCGATGTCCGGCAGCTTGAGCTGCTGGTTGCGCAGTTGCTCGACGGTTTCCGACAGGTGCTGGTCGATGAACATCACCTTGCCGTCGTTGATCGCCTTGCGCAGGGTGCTGTCCACCTGGAACGGCATGCGCCGCGCCAGGACGCCGGCTTCGGTCAGTTCCTTGTCGAGGTCGTTGCCCAGGCTGGCGCCGGTCATCAGGCTGATCTTCAGCGGCGACTGTTTGGCGCGCTCGGCCAGTGCGTGGGGAACGGCCTTGGCTTCACCGGCACGGGTGAAACCGCTCATGCCGACGGTCATGCCGTCCTCGATCAGGCCGGCGGCATCGGCGGCGCTCATGACTTTACTGTGCAGCGAGGAC
Organism: Pseudomonas sp. P2S-1; assembly: GCF_057197725.1. Taxonomy (NCBI): domain Bacteria; kingdom Pseudomonadati; phylum Pseudomonadota; class Gammaproteobacteria; order Pseudomonadales; family Pseudomonadaceae; genus Pseudomonas; species Pseudomonas sp. P2S-1. The sequence continues at coordinate 4,466,086 of NZ_CM170068.1, read as the reverse complement.
AAGCGAATACGATCACGGTACATGGATTGTTATCTCGGGTATTGAAACCAGGAGCGCAGTCTATTGCTTTCCCAAAGACTCGTCCCACGACCAAGGTCGTAGGTGAAGCCCTGAAATAGAGCCTTCCGTCGGCAGGCCGGGCATGAAAAAGCCCCGGTCGTTGCCGAACCGGGGCTTTTTGTCACAGCGGGAAAAGGTGGTTATTCGACGGCCTTGACCATGTCCTCGATGACCTTCTTGGCATCGCCGAAGACCATCATGGTCTTGTCGAGGTAGAACAGTTCGTTGTCCAGGCCGGCATAGCCGCTGGCCATCGAGCGCTTGTTGACGATGATGGTCTTGGCCTTGAAGGCCTCGAGGATCGGCATGCCGGCGATCGGCGACTTCGGATCGTTCTTCGCCGCCGGGTTGACCACGTCGTTGGCGCCCAGCACCAGGACCACGTCGGCCTGGCCGAACTCGGAGTTGATGTCCTCCATCTCGAACACCTGGTCATACGGCACTTCGGCTTCCGCCAGGAGTACGTTCATATGTCCGGGCATGCGACCGGCCACCGGGTGGATCGCGTACTTCACGGTCACGCCAGCGTGGGTCAGCTTCTCGGTCAGTTCCTTCAGCGCGTGCTGGGCACGGGCCACCGCCAGGCCGTAGCCGGGCACGATGATCACGGTGTCGGCGTTGCTCAGCAGGAAGGTGGCGTCGTCGGCGGAGCCGGACTTCACCGGGCGCGCTTCCTGTGCTCCCGCCGGGCCGCCGGCATCCGCCGCACCGCCGAATCCGCCGAGGATTACATTGAAGAAGGAACGGTTCATCGCCTTGCACATGATGTACGAGAGGATGGCACCGGACGAGCCCACCAGCGAGCCGGCGATGATCAGCATCGAGTTGTTCAGCGAGAAGCCGATACCGGCCGCCGCCCAGCCCGAGTAACTGTTGAGCATCGACACCACCACCGGCATGTCGGCGCCGCCGATCGGGATGATGATCAGCACGCCCATGACGAAGGCCAGGGCCAGCATCACGGCGAAGGCGGTGTAGTTGCCGGTGAAGGTGAACACCAGGCCGAGGCCGATGGTGGCCAGGCCCAGCACCAGGTTCAGCTTGTGCTGCCCGGCGAACTGTACCGGTGCGCCCTGGAACAGGCGGAACTTGTACTTGCCGGAGAGCTTGCCGAAGGCGATCACCGAACCGGAGAAGGTGACCGCACCGATGGCTGCGCCGAGGAACAGCTCCAGGCGGTTGCCGGTCGGGATCGGGTCGCTGATGGCGCTGACGATACCCAGGGACTGCGGTTCGACCACGGCGGCAATGGCGATGAACACCGCAGCCAGGCCGATCATGCTGTGCATGAACGCCACCAGCTCCGGCATCTTGGTCATTTCCACGCGCTTGGCCATGATCGCCCCGGCGCTACCACCGACCAGCAGGCCGACCAGCACATAGGCGATGCCATCAGTGGCCAGCTCGGCGCCCAGCTTGTAGATCAGGCCGACGGTGGTGAACACCGCCAGGGCCATGCCGAGCATGCCGAACAGGTTGCCGCGACGGGAGGTGGTCGGGTGCGACAGGCCTTTCAGGGCCTGGATGAAGCAGACCGACGCCACCAGGTAGAGAAGTGTTACCAGGTTCATGCTCATCTTTACTTCTGCCCCTCAGCCTTCGCGGCCTTCTTCTTGAACATCTCCAGCATGCGCCGGGTGACGAGGAATCCACCGAACACGTTGACCGCCGCCAGGGCCACCGCGAGGGTGCCCATGACCTTGCCCAGCGGGGTGACGGTCAGGGCGGCGGCGAGCATGGCGCCGACGATGACGATCGCGGAAATGGCGTTGGTCACCGCCATCAGCGGGGTGTGCAGCGCAGGCGTGACGTTCCAGACCACGTGGTAGCCGACATAGATCGCCAGCACGAAGATGATCAGGTTATAGACGCCGTGGGAAATCAGCATGTCTTCCATTGCCCTGCTCCTTATCCGTTCTTGCGGATGACCTGGCCGTCGCGGCACATCAGGCACGCGGCGACGATGTCGTCTTCGAGGTTGATCGTCAGCGCGCCGTCCTTGTCGAACAGCAGCTTCATGAAGTCCAGCAGGTTGCGGGCGTACAGCGCCGAGGCGTCCGCGCCGACCTGGGCCGGCAGGTTGGTCGGGCCGACGATGGTCACGCCGTTCTCGATGACGACCTGGTCGGCGACGGTCAGTGGGCAGTTGCCGCCCTGGGCCGCGGCGAGGTCGATGACCACCGAGCCGGGCTTCATCTGCGCCACGGTCTCCGCGCTGAGCAGGGTCGGTGCCTTGCGGCCCGGGATCAGCGCGGTGGTGATGACGATATCGGCCTGTTTGGCGCGCTCATGCACGGCCTGGGCCTGGCGTTGCATCCAGCTGGCCGGCATGGGCCGGGCATAACCGCCGACGCCCACGGCGCAGTCGCGCTCCTCGTCGGTCTCGTACGGCACATCGATGAACTTGGCACCGAGGGACTCGATCTGCTCCTTCACCGCCGGGCGCACGTCCGATGCCTCGATCACCGCACCCAGGCGCTTGGCCGTGGCGATGGCCTGCAGGCCGGCCACACCGGCACCGAGAATCAGCACGCGGGCGGCTTTCACCGTACCGGCGGCAGTCATCAGCATCGGCATGAAGCGTGGATAGTGGTGAGCAGCCAGCAACACCGCCTTGTAACCGGCAATGTTGGCCTGCGAGGACAGCACGTCCAGGCTCTGGGCCCGGGAAGTGCGCGGCGCGGCTTCGAGGGCGAAGGCGGTGATGCCGCGTTCGGCCATCTTGGCGATGAGCTCGTTGTTGAACGGATTGAGCATGCCGGCAAGCACCGCACCGCTCTTGATCTGGCCCAGTTCGCTGTCGTTGGGCGCTACGACCTTGAGGACCAGTTGCGCGCCAAACGCATCGGCGGCGCTTCCAAGTACGGCCCCGACTGCCTCGTAGGCACTGTCCGGAATGCTGGCATTGACGCCGGCTCCGCGCTCGACAGTGACCTGATGACCCTGGCCCACCAGTTTCTTGATGGTTTCGGGAGTGGCAGCGACCCGTGTTTCGCCCGTCTGCGTTTCGAGAGGAACACCAATGTGCACGTCATTTCTCCTGCGTGATCTTTGTTGTTGAACCAGCGCACTACGGATGGTGCGTCTGGGGCGGCCGATCAGCACGATCCCGCCTGAAAGAGGCGGGGCGCGGCATTTTGCAAGCGATCCCGGATCGCTTCAATGGGTTCTGAATGGAAACTTTATCGAAACTACAAGTCACCCTGTGACCACATGTCGCAACGGACAGGCTCAAGCCCGCCAAGCACGGGCTTTAGCGACATTAGGAGAATTTTTAAAAATTTTCTGACAATTTTCGTGGAGAGGACGAAATAGGTCGTTTTTGAGGGTTAAAGCCCCGTAAACACTGGGGTTGTAGGGCTTTTTTCGAGCGACCAAAACAGTTGTCGCAACTGCGACATTTCCTTATATCTGTAGGTGTTCAATTTAATTGACTACCGGGTCAGCTAGTCCCTTTGGTCCTTGTGCGCCGCGGCATAGCGCTGTGCCTCGGTCACCAGCCAATCGCGGAAAGCGCGCAGGGAGGCCGATTCGACCTTTCTTTCCGGGATCATCAGGTAATACGCCTTGATGCTGGACAGCCCGTGGGAGTTGGCGATTACCAGCCTGCCCTCCTCCAGTTCGCGCTGGATCAGGAACGGCGGGATCAGTGCGACGCCCATGTCGTGCATAGCCGCCTGGGCCAACATCGAGAATAGTTCATAGCGCGGGCCTGTCATGTCCCTGGCGACGTTCATCTCCAGGCTGTTGAACCACTGGCGCCAGGCATAGGGCCGAGTGGTCTGTTGCAGCAGGGGGAGCTGGGCAATGATCTGCGGGTCGAGCTTGCCGTGCTTGCCCAAAAGCGACGGACTGCACACCGGGACCGGATTTTCCCCCATCAACCTGTGGGATTGCGTGCCGGACCAGTCAGCGTCCCCGAAGTAGATGGCGGCATCGAAGCTGGTGTCGGCGAACAGGAAGGGACGGGTGCGGTTGGTCAGGTTGACCGTGACCTCCGGGTGGCGTTGCTGGAAATCCTTCAGGCGCGGCAGCAGCCACTGGGTGCCGAAGGTGGGCACCACCGCCAGTTCGATCACATTGGCGCCCTGCTGGCCCATGACCGACAGGGTGTCGCGTTCCACGGCATCGAGCTGGGTCGCCACCCGGCGGCTGTAGGACAGGCCGGCTTCGGTGAGCTTCACCCCGCGGCGCGAGCGGCGGAACAGCTCGACATTGAGAAACTCCTCCAGCCCGCCGATCTGCCGACAGACGGCGCCCTGGGTCAGCGACAGTTCCTGCGCCGCCTTGGTAAAGCTCTCGTGGCGCGCTGCGGCCTCGAAGCAGACCAGGGCCGTGGTGCTGGGGATCTTGCGCCGCATATACGTCAACCTCACTAATCAGGCTATGAAATGGCCTTCGACACCATTACGAAGTGAGAAATTAGCACAAGAGGTTGCGGAATCCTCGTTTGTCGCCCTGCCCGTTCGGGCCTAGGATCAATGCACGACAAAAATCATTCCTTTCCTACTTCGAGGACTCCCACATGGCCGGCAAAGCAAGCTTCAACTGGATCGACCCGCTGCTCCTGGATCAGCAGCTCACCGAAGAGGAGCGCATGGTGCGTGACAGCGCCTACAGCTTCGCCCAGGACAAGCTGGCACCCCGTGTGCTGGAAGCCTTCCGTCATGAACAGACCGATCCTGCGATCTTCCGCGAAATGGGTGAAGTCGGCCTGCTGGGCGCGACCATCCCCGAGCAGTACGGCGGCAGCGGTCTGAACTACGTGTGCTACGGCCTGATCGCCCGTGAAGTGGAGCGTATCGACTCCGGCTACCGCTCGATGATGAGCGTGCAGTCCTCGCTGGTGATGGTGCCGATCAATGAATTCGGTACCGAGGCACAGAAACAGAAGTACCTGCCGAAGCTGGCCAGCGGCGAGTGGATCGGCTGCTTCGGTCTGACCGAGCCTAACCATGGTTCCGACCCGGGCTCGATGATCACCCGTGCGAAGAAAGTGGATGGCGGCTACCGCCTGAGCGGCGCCAAGATGTGGATCACCAACAGCCCGATCGCCGATGTCTTCGTGGTCTGGGCCAAGGACGATGCCGGCGATATCCGCGGCTTCGTGCTGGAGAAAGGCTGGCAGGGCCTGAGCGCTCCGGCGATCCACGGCAAGGTCGGCCTGCGGGCGTCGATCACCGGCGAGATCGTCATGGACAACGTCTTCGTGCCGGAAGAGAACATCTTCCCGGATGTGCGTGGCCTGAAAGGTCCGTTCACCTGCCTGAACTCGGCGCGCTATGGCATCTCCTGGGGGGCCCTGGGCGCCGCCGAAGCCTGCTGGCACACCGCACGCCAATACACCCTGGACCGTCAGCAATTCGGTCGCCCGCTGGCGGCGAACCAGCTGATCCAGAAGAAGCTGGCCGACATGCAGACCGAGATCACCCTGGGCCTGCAGGGCTGCCTGCGCCTGGGGCGGATGAAGGACGAAGGCACGGCAGCGGTGGAGATCACTTCGATCATGAAACGCAACTCTTGCGGCAAGGCCCTGGACATCGCGCGCCTGGCCCGGGACATGCTGGGTGGCAACGGCATCTCCGACGAGTTCGGCGTAGCCCGTCACCTGGTCAACCTCGAGGTGGTCAACACCTACGAAGGCACCCACGACGTGCATGCGCTGATCCTCGGTCGTGCGCAGACCGGCATCCAGGCCTTCTATTAATAAGGAGACAGTCCATGGGCGCGCTTTCTCATCTGCGGGTCCTGGATCTGTCGCGGGTACTGGCCGGGCCCTGGTCCGGTCAGATCCTTGCGGATCTGGGGGCTGAGGTCATCAAGGTCGAGCGGCCAGGCAGCGGGGACGATACCCGCGCCTGGGGGCCGCCCTTCCTTAAAGACAGCAGCGGCGAGAACACCAGCGAGGCGGCTTACTACCTGTCGGCCAACCGCAACAAGCGGTCGGTGACCATCGACTTCACCCAGGCCGAGGGTCAGAAGCTGGTGCGTGAGCTGGCGGCGAAGTCCGATGTGGTCATCGAGAACTTCAAGGTGGGTGGCCTGGCTGCCTATGGGCTGGACTACGAAAGCCTCCGTCAGATCAATCCGAACCTGATCTATTGCTCCATTACCGGTTTCGGTCAGACCGGTCCTTATGCCAAGCGCGCCGGGTATGACTTCATGATCCAGGGGCTGGGCGGTCTGATGAGCCTGACCGGGCGCCCTGAAGGTGAGGACGGTGCCGGGCCGGTGAAGGTCGGGGTGGCGCTGACGGATATCCTGACCGGGCTGTATTCGACGGTGGCGATCCTCGCCGCCCTCGCCCATAGCGAGCAGCAGGGCGGCGGGCAGCATATCGACATGGCCTTGCTGGATGTGCAGGTGGCGTGCCTGGCCAACCAGGCGATGAACTACCTCACCACCGGTACACCGCCGCGTCGGCTGGGGAATGCGCATCCGAACATCGTGCCTTATCAGGACTTTCCTACTGCGGATGGAGATTTCATCCTGACCGTGGGTAACGATGGGCAATTCCGCAAGTTTGCCGAGGTGGCCGGTCAGCCGCAGTGGGCAGACGATCCGCGGTTCGCCACCAACAAGCTGCGGGTGGCCAACCGGGCCGAGCTGATTCCGCTGATTCGCCAGGCCACGGTGTTCAAGACCACGGCCGAGTGGGTCAGTCAGCTGGAGCTGGCGGGCGTGCCTTGTGGGCCGATCAATGATCTGGCGCAGATGTTTGCCGATCCGCAGGTGCAGGCCCGCGGGCTGGCTATCGATATACCCCATCCGCTGGCCGGGACCGTTCCGCAGGTGGCCAGTCCGATCCGGCTTTCGCAAACGCCGGTGGAGTACCGCAATGCGCCGCCGCTGCTGGGCGAGCATACCGAGCAGATCCTGGCTGGGGTCCTGGGCCTTGAGGCCGAGGCTATCCAGCAACTGCGTGAGGCTGGTGTGCTTTGAGCGCCGGCCTCTATATATAGAGGCAAAAGGGGGCGTCAGGACTGATTTGAATCAATTTCAAATTAATGCTTGACGCCCCATTTGGTTTCTCTATAATTCGCCCCACTTCCGGCGCAGTCGGAACGGAAAACTCCTTGAGATTCAACGAGTTAGATGTTCTGGAGAGTGTAGGAAGTGTTTCGGTCTTCTCCGAAAGCGGTTGAAAAAGGTGGTTGACAGCAGGTTGTAACGCTGTAGAATTCGCCTCCCGCTAACGAGAGATCGCAGCGAGTCAAGTGGTTGAAGTTCAAAGAGAAATTCTGAAAGACTTCAAAATAAACGCTTGACAGACTCTGAGGAAAGCGTAGAATGCGCGCCTCGGTTGAGGCGAAAGACTTCAACCACCGCTCTTTAACAACTGAATCAAGCAATTCGTGTGGGTGCTTGTGATAATGGACTGATAGTCAGAAAGATTATCAGCATCACAAGTGACTATACGAGAAATCGAAATAGTTCATTTTGAGATTGCTGAGCCAAGTTTAGGGTTTTCTCAAAACCCAAGCAGTATTGAACTGAAGAGTTTGATCATGGCTCAGATTGAACGCTGGCGGCAGGCCTAACACATGCAAGTCGAGCGGATGAGAAGAGCTTGCTCTTCGAGTTAGCGGCGGACGGGTGAGTAATGCCTAGGAATCTGCCTGGTAGTGGGGGACAACGTTTCGAAAGGAACGCTAATACCGCATACGTCCTACGGGAGAAAGCAGGGGACCTTCGGGCCTTGCGCTATCAGATGAGCCTAGGTCGGATTAGCTAGTTGGTGAGGTAATGGCTCACCAAGGCGACGATCCGTAACTGGTCTGAGAGGATGATCAGTCACACTGGAACTGAGACACGGTCCAGACTCCTACGGGAGGCAGCAGTGGGGAATATTGGACAATGGGCGAAAGCCTGATCCAGCCATGCCGCGTGTGTGAAGAAGGTCTTCGGATTGTAAAGCACTTTAAGTTGGGAGGAAGGGCAGTAAGCGAATACCTTGCTGTTTTGACGTTACCGACAGAATAAGCACCGGCTAACTCTGTGCCAGCAGCCGCGGTAATACAGAGGGTGCAAGCGTTAATCGGAATTACTGGGCGTAAAGCGCGCGTAGGTGGTTCGTTAAGTTGAATGTGAAAGCCCCGGGCTCAACCTGGGAACTGCATCCAAAACTGGCGAGCTAGAGTAGGGCAGAGGGTGGTGGAATTTCCTGTGTAGCGGTGAAATGCGTAGATATAGGAAGGAACACCAGTGGCGAAGGCGACCACCTGGGCTCATACTGACACTGAGGTGCGAAAGCGTGGGGAGCAAACAGGATTAGATACCCTGGTAGTCCACGCCGTAAACGATGTCAACTAGCCGTTGGAATCCTTGAGATTTTAGTGGCGCAGCTAACGCATTAAGTTGACCGCCTGGGGAGTACGGCCGCAAGGTTAAAACTCAAATGAATTGACGGGGGCCCGCACAAGCGGTGGAGCATGTGGTTTAATTCGAAGCAACGCGAAGAACCTTACCAGGCCTTGACATGCAGAGAACTTTCCAGAGATGGATTGGTGCCTTCGGGAACTCTGACACAGGTGCTGCATGGCTGTCGTCAGCTCGTGTCGTGAGATGTTGGGTTAAGTCCCGTAACGAGCGCAACCCTTGTCCTTAGTTACCAGCACGTTATGGTGGGCACTCTAAGGAGACTGCCGGTGACAAACCGGAGGAAGGTGGGGATGACGTCAAGTCATCATGGCCCTTACGGCCTGGGCTACACACGTGCTACAATGGTCGGTACAGAGGGTTGCCAAGCCGCGAGGTGGAGCTAATCTCACAAAACCGATCGTAGTCCGGATCGCAGTCTGCAACTCGACTGCGTGAAGTCGGAATCGCTAGTAATCGCGAATCAGAATGTCGCGGTGAATACGTTCCCGGGCCTTGTACACACCGCCCGTCACACCATGGGAGTGGGTTGCACCAGAAGTAGCTAGTCTAACCTTCGGGAGGACGGTTACCACGGTGTGATTCATGACTGGGGTGAAGTCGTAACAAGGTAGCCGTAGGGGAACCTGCGGCTGGATCACCTCCTTAATCGACGACATCAGCCGTATCATGAGCTCCCACACGAATTGCTTGATTCATTGAAGAAGACGGAAAGCAGCTTATTGGGTCTGTAGCTCAGTTGGTTAGAGCGCACCCCTGATAAGGGTGAGGTCGGCAGTTCGAATCTGCCCAGACCCACCAATTAAGTTACACGTTAGCCTCAGTCTGGGGCCATAGCTCAGCTGGGAGAGCGCCTGCCTTGCACGCAGGAGGTCAGCGGTTCGATCCCGCTTGGCTCCACCATAATCTGCTTGAAACTCCTGATTAAAGCTTAGAAATGAGCATTCGCATCGAATGTTGATTTCTAGTCTTTGTTGACTGGTCCGTTCTTTAAAAATTTGGGTATGTGATAGAAATAGACTGAACGACACTTTCACTGGTGTTGATTCAGGCTAAGGTAAAATTTGTGAGTTTTTGTCATGAATTTTCGGCGAATGTCGTCTTCACAGTATAACCAGATTGCTTGGGGTTATATGGTCAAGTGAAGAAGCGCATACGGTGGATGCCTTGGCAGTCAGAGGCGATGAAAGACGTGGTAGCCTGCGATAAGCTTTGGGGAGTCGGCAAACAGACTGTGATCCAGAGATCTCTGAATGGGGGAACCCACTCAGCACAAGCTGAGTATCTTGCACTGAATACATAGGTGCAAGAGGCGAACCAGGGGAACTGAAACATCTAAGTACCCTGAGGAAAAGAAATCAACCGAGATTCCCTTAGTAGTGGCGAGCGAACGGGGACTAGCCCTTAAGTTGATTTGAGATTAGTGGAAGGCTCTGGAAAGTGCCGCCATAGTGGGTGATAGCCCCGTACACGAAAATCTCTTGTCAATGAAATCGAGTAGGACGGAGCACGAGAAACTTTGTCTGAATATGGGGGGACCATCCTCCAAGGCTAAATACTACTGACTGACCGATAGTGAACCAGTACCGTGAGGGAAAGGCGAAAAGAACCCCGGAGAGGGGAGTGAAATAGAACCTGAAACCGTATGCGTACAAGCAGTGGGAGCCTACTTTGTTAGGTGACTGCGTACCTTTTGTATAATGGGTCAGCGACTTATATTCAGTGGCGAGCTTAACCGAATAGGGGAGGCGTAGCGAAAGCGAGTCTTAATAGGGCGTTTAGTCGCTGGGTATAGACCCGAAACCGGGCGATCTATCCATGGGCAGGTTGAAGGTTAGGTAACACTGACTGGAGGACCGAACCGACTACCGTTGAAAAGTTAGCGGATGACCTGTGGATCGGAGTGAAAGGCTAATCAAGCTCGGAGATAGCTGGTTCTCCTCGAAAGCTATTTAGGTAGCGCCTCATGTATCACTCCAGGGGGTAGAGCACTGTTTCGGCTAGGGGGTCATCCCGACTTACCAAACCGATGCAAACTCCGAATACCTGGAAGTGCCGAGCATGGGAGACACACGGCGGGTGCTAACGTCCGTCGTGAAAAGGGAAACAACCCAGACCGTCAGCTAAGGTCCCAAAGTCATGGTTAAGTGGGAAACGATGTGGGAAGGCTTAGACAGCTAGGAGGTTGGCTTAGAAGCAGCCACCCTTTAAAGAAAGCGTAATAGCTCACTAGTCGAGTCGGCCTGCGCGGAAGATGTAACGGGGCTCAAACCATGCACCGAAGCTACGGGTATCACTTAGGTGATGCGGTAGAGGAGCGTTCTGTAAGCCTGTGAAGGTGAGTTGAGAAGCTTGCTGGAGGTATCAGAAGTGCGAATGCTGACATGAGTAACGACAATGGGAGTGAAAAACTCCCACGCCGAAAGACCAAGGTTTCCTGCGCAACGTTAATCGACGCAGGGTTAGTCGGTCCCTAAGGCGAGGCTGAAAAGCGTAGTCGATGGAAAACAGGTTAATATTCCTGTACTTCCGGTTATTGCGATGGAGGGACGGAGAAGGCTAGGCCAGCTTGGCGTTGGTTGTCCAAGTTTAAGGTGGTAGGCTGGGATCTTAGGTAAATCCGGGATTTCAAGGCCGAGAGCTGATGACGAGTTGCCTTTAGGCGACGAAGTGGTTGATGCCATGCTTCCAAGAAAAGCTTCTAAGCTTCAGATAACCGGGAACCGTACCCCAAACCGACACAGGTGGTTGGGTAGAGAATACCAAGGCGCTTGAGAGAACTCGGGTGAAGGAACTAGGCAAAATGGCACCGTAACTTCGGGAGAAGGTGCGCCGGCGAGGGTGAAGGACTTGCTCCGTAAGCCCATGCCGGTCGAAGATACCAGGCCGCTGCGACTGTTTATTAAAAACACAGCACTCTGCAAACACGAAAGTGGACGTATAGGGTGTGACGCCTGCCCGGTGCCGGAAGGTTAATTGATGGGGTTAGCTAACGCGAAGCTCTTGATCGAAGCCCCGGTAAACGGCGGCCGTAACTATAACGGTCCTAAGGTAGCGAAATTCCTTGTCGGGTAAGTTCCGACCTGCACGAATGGCGTAACGATGGCGGCGCTGTCTCCACCCGAGACTCAGTGAAATTGAAATCGCTGTGAAGATGCAGTGTATCCGCGGCTAGACGGAAAGACCCCGTGAACCTTTACTATAGCTTTGCACTGGACTTTGAATTTGCTTGTGTAGGATAGGTGGGAGGCTTTGAAGCGTGGACGCCAGTTCGCGTGGAGCCATCCTTGAAATACCACCCTGGCAACTTTGAGGTTCTAACTCAGGTCCGTTATCCGGATCGAGGACAGTGTATGGTGGGTAGTTTGACTGGGGCGGTCTCCTCCTAAAGAGTAACGGAGGAGTACGAAGGTGCGCTCAGACCGGTCGGAAATCGGTCGTAGAGTATAAAGGCAAAAGCGCGCTTGACTGCGAGACAGACACGTCGAGCAGGTACGAAAGTAGGTCTTAGTGATCCGGTGGTTCTGTATGGAAGGGCCATCGCTCAACGGATAAAAGGTACTCCGGGGATAACAGGCTGATACCGCCCAAGAGTTCATATCGACGGCGGTGTTTGGCACCTCGATGTCGGCTCATCACATCCTGGGGCTGAAGCCGGTCCCAAGGGTATGGCTGTTCGCCATTTAAAGTGGTACGCGAGCTGGGTTTAGAACGTCGTGAGACAGTTCGGTCCCTATCTGCCGTGGACGTTTGAGATTTGAGAGGGGCTGCTCCTAGTACGAGAGGACCGGAGTGGACGAACCTCTGGTGTTCCGGTTGTCACGCCAGTGGCATTGCCGGGTAGCTATGTTCGGAAGAGATAACCGCTGAAAGCATCTAAGCGGGAAACTTGCCTCAAGATGAGATCTCACTGGAACCTTGAGTTCCCTGAAGGGCCGTCGAAGACTACGACGTTGATAGGTTGGGTGTGTAAGCGCTGTGAGGCGTTGAGCTAACCAATACTAATTGCCCGTGAGGCTTGACCATATAACACCCAAGCAATTTGCGCGTAAGCCGAATTGTGGTGGTGAAGACGCAATGAACCGAAAGTTCGTGCAAACCACAAATATCACATACCCGATTTGCTGAAGCGTCGAAAGACGATTTGGCACACAGAATTTCTTGACGACCATAGAGCATTGGAACCACCTGATCCCATCCCGAACTCAGCAGTGAAACGATGCATCGCCGATGGTAGTGTGGAGCTTCTCCATGTGAGAGTAGGTCATCGTCAAGATTCAATTCCGAAACCCCTATCTGCGAATGCAGGTAGGGGTTTTGTCTTTTAGTAGAAGTACCAAGATTTCGCTGAGCTGTCGCCTGACGACGGATCGGCACACAGAATTTCTTGACGAACATAGAGCGTTGGAACCACCTGATCCCATCCCGAACTCAGCAGTGAAACGATGCATCGCCGATGGTAGTGTGGAGCTTCTCCATGTGAGAGTAGGTCATCGTCAAGATTCATTCCGAAACCCCTGTCTGCCTTGCAGACAGGGGTTTTGTCTTTTCAGGGCCTGGGCAAAACCGGGCTCGGGAGGGGAAAGGAAGCGGGGGCAGTTACTTGCCGGTCTTGTCCAGGTAGTCACGGATGGTCCGCATGCCCTTGTCGAGATGACGATGCAGTACCGCCACTGCCTCGTCGATCGCCTTGTCACTGGCGGCATCGACCAGCCCGTTGTGATCGTCCTGGGTCAGCTTGCCCAGGCCCATGGACGACAGGTGGAAACGCAGGAAGCGTTCCTCCTGCAGCAACTCGTTGTCGATCAGGCGCAGCAGCTTCTTGTTGTGCGCCTTGCTGTACAGGCTCATGTGGAACAGCCGGTTCAGGCGGCCGATCTCGGCATGCCGGGTTTCGTTTTCCAGTTGCGCGATATAGCCGCGGGCCTGGGCGATGTCCTCGGCGTCGAGCAAGGGGATCGACTGGCGCAGGGCCTCGGTTTCCAGCAGCGTGCGCAGCTCGTAGGTATCCACCGCGTCCTCGCCGATCAATGGCGCAACTACAGCGCCCTTGTGCGCGACAACGCTCAGCAGCCCTTGCGCCTCCAACTGGCGCAGCGCCTCCCGGACCGGCATGCGGCTGACCCCGAACAGCGTTGCCAGCTCCTGTTGGCGGATGGCCATCCCGGGCGCCAGGCGACCATCGAGGATGGCGCTGCGCAAACGCTCTTCGATCACGCTGCGGGCCAGGTGCGCGGGCACCTGTTCGTCACCCAGGATGCTGCTCAGGAGTTTGGTTTTTCCGGCCACGCTGGTGTTGTCCTGCATTTGGAGCGAGATTGGATCCAATCACGCTAGTGAGGGGTACGTTTGTTGTCAAACCGGGAGGGCCCAAGGCGCTGGCAGAAGCGGTTCGCTTCACGTGGGCAAAGGCCTGCGGCTGAATCGGGGGCTAATCCTGAATGAACTTTAGAGTGATTGAAAGTGTCTCGCCGGTCCGGGCGTCAACCGATTGTCGGACGCCGGAAAGAGTGATGGCGCCATGATTGTCCTGCGCCATTGTTTTTTCCCTGATCTGGCGGCACCATCGCCGTTTCCAGGGATTTCGCGGACAGTCTGCCTTGGCGATACGTTGGGCCATTTATCTGACCATGCGCCGGGCGGGGCTCGCCCTGCTGCTTGGCCTGGCGCTGCTGGGCGGGCTTCGCGCGGACTGGGATTTCTCCCAGATCAGCCGCAAGGCCGCGGCCCTCTATGGCCCGCTCGGCGCCGGCCAGCAGCGTATCGACGCCTGGCAGCAACTGCTGGCGACGCAGAAGCAGCTCGGCGAGGCCGAGAAGCTGCAGGTGGTCAACCAGTTCTTCAACCGTCAGTTGCGCTATGAGGAAGACATCGACCTGTGGCACGAAGTCGATTACTGGGCGACGCCGATCCAGTCGCTGCTCAAGGGCGCCGGTGACTGCGAGGACTACGCCATCGCCAAGTACTTCAGCCTGCGTCGACTCGGCGTTCCTGCCGACAAATTGCGCATCACCTACGTCAAGGCCCTGCGCCAGAACCGCGCGCACATGGTCCTGACCTACTATTCCAGCCCTGACGCCATGCCTTTGGTCCTCGACAGCCTGATGGATGCCATCAAGCCGGCCAGCCAGCGTCCCGACCTGCTGCCGGTCTACGCCTTCAACGGCGAGGGCCTGTGGCTGACCGGCGCGGCGGGCAACAAGAAAGTCGGCGATACCAAGCGCCTGTCGCGTTGGCAGGATCTGTTGAAAAAGATGCAGGCGGAGGGATTCCCTGCCGAGCCGGTCTACTGAGGAGCTCCGATGTCACTGTTCAAACAATTGCTGCTCGCCATCTGCCTGTTCCTGGTGATCGCCTTCAGTGGCAGCTTCATGGTCAGCCTGGAAAGCTCGCGCAGTCAGTACGTCAACCAGCTGCGCTCCCACGCCCAGGACGCCGCCACGGCGCTGGCGCTGTCGCTGACGCCGAACCTGGATGACCCGGCGATGGTCGAGCTGATGGTCAGCTCGATCTTCGACAGTGGCTATTACGCGAGCATCCGCGTGGTCGACCTCGGCTCCAATGCGGTGCTGGTGGAGCGCCATGCCGACCCCGATCCGATGGGCGTGCCGCAGTGGTTCATCCAACTGATCGGCCTGGAGGCGGCGGGCGGTGACGCCATCGTCATGCGCGGCTGGCAGCAGGCGGCGCGGGTCGAGGTGGTCAGCCACCCGATGTTCGCCCTCGCCAAGCTGTGGCAGAGCGCCCTTGGCAGCCTCGGCTGGCTGCTGCTGTGCGGTGCCCTCAGTGCGATCGCCGGGGCGCTGTTGCTGCGCCGCCAGTTGCGGCCGCTGGACTACATGGTCGAGCAGTCCCACGCCATCGCTCGTCGTGAATTCCTTAGCCTGCCGGACCTGCCGCGCACTCCGGAGCTGCGCCGGGTGGTGCAGGCCATGAACCAGATGGTCGAGAAGCTCAAGGCGCTGTACCAGGAGCAGGCCGAGCGCAGCGAGAAGCTGCGGGTCGAGTCGTACCAGGACAGCCTCACCGGCCTGGCCAACCGGCGTTACTTCGAGATGCAGCTGAATGCCCGGGTCAGCAATCTGGAAGAAGCCCGTGACGGCTATCTGCTGCTGTTGCGAGTGCAGGACCTGGCTGGCCTCAACCAGCGCCTCGGCGGCCAGCGTACCGACCAGCTGTTGCAGGCGGTCGGCCAGCAGTTGAAGGGCATCTGTGCCGGCTTCCCGGAAACCAACAATCTGATCACCCGTAGCCGCGGTGGCGAATTCGCTGTGCTCGCGCCGGGGCTGAGCCACGACGATGCGATTCGCCTGGCAGAGACCCTGGACGCTGGTTTGCGCGGTATTTCCGATGTCACCCCGTCTGCCTGCATTGGCCTGGCGCCGTTCAGCCCGGGTGATGAGCCCAAGGCCCTGCTGCAACTGGCCGACGAGGCCCTGGCCCGGGCCCAGAGCCAGCCCGAGCCGTCCTGGGTGTGCCTGGAGCAGGGTTCTGCGACCCAGGCCAGCGACACCCACCGACAATGGCATACGCTGCTGGACGAAGCGCTTGCCCAGGGCCGTTTCGAGCTGTTCTTCCAGCCGGTGGTGGACAGCAACCACCTCGACCGCGTGCTGCACTACAAGGTGCTCTCGCGCCTGATCGACGAGCGTGGCGAAGCCATTGCCGCCGGGCGCTTCCTGCCGGCGCTGGAGCGTTTCGGCTGGGCCACCCGCCTTGACCTGGTGATGCTGGAGAAGGTGCTCAAGCAGATGCACGGGCATGACCAATCGCTGGCGCTGAACCTCTCGGCGACCACCGTGGCCAATCCGGCCAGCCTGCAGAAGGTCTTCGACCTGCTGGGCCAGCATGCCAGCCTCGGGCCGCGCCTGACGCTGGAAATCGCCGAAGAGCAGTTGCCGGAACAGGCGGTGCTGGAACAGCTGACCCGACGCCTGCGCGGCTTGGGGTTCAGCCTCAGCCTGCAGCACTTTGGTGGGCGCTTCAGCATGATCGGCAACCTGGCGCACCTGGGCCTGGCCTACCTGAAAATCGACGGCAGCTACATCCGTGCCATCGACGAGGAGCAGCACAAGCGCATCTTCATCGAGGCCGTGCAGCGTGCAGCCCACAGCATCGACCTGCCGCTGATCGCCGAGCGCGTGGAAACCGAAGGGGAATTGCAGGTACTGCGGGAGATGGAGATCCAGGGCGTGCAGGGCCGCCTGGTGGGCGAACCGGCGCCTTGGCGCTGAACACAAATCTTATGGTCGGCTCGGAACCTGTGGGAGCTGGCTTGCCAGCGATGAGGCCGGCAATGACAGCGATGTTGTCCGGACTGACGCAATCGCTGGCAAGCCAGCTCCCACAGGGATCGCGTTGAGTCAGATCAACCCGCCATGCTCGTCTTCGTCGATCAGGTTGTTCAACCCGCCAAGCGCCGCCCGTGCCGTATTGCGGTTGAGCAGCTTGGCCTGGGCGCCCGGCGGCAGGTCGGTGATGCTGATCACGCCCTTGGTGGTCAGCACATCGATCAGGTCCTCCAGCACCCGGATCATGTCCAGGTCGCTCTGCTTGAGCTGCTTGAGGCTGTTCTCCACCACATCGTCAGCGAACCACTCCTGGACCTCGGCGTGATCGGCCGGGAGCATTTCCGTGGCCTCGGCAAAGGCAGCCGCTTCGACCCGAAGTAACTGGCCAGCCGCATCGCGTTGCACGTAGAACATGGTTTTACCTCGTGTCTTTGAATCCATCGTCAGCAGCTTAGGTCAATAAGGAAGGAAAGCGACGCACGAGTATGCGGCGCCGTGACCGATCAGGCAAAAACAGCTGTTGGCACCAACCCCCGCAAGGGTTGGCACCGATCAGCGCATCAGCTGTTGTTGTGGTCGATCTTGATGGTCGGGTCCGCACCGCTGATCAACGAGTTGATCGAGGTATTGGACCAGTTCACCCCTTCCAGCTTGATCGTCACGTCGGCATTGGCGATACCGCCGGTAGCGTTGAGCTTGCCTTCGCTACTGACCTGCAGGGTCGACTCGCCGTTCACCGTGGTGATCTTCAGGTAGTTGTCGATGGTGGTGCCCTTCTCGCCCTGGAGCAGGTCGCTCAGGTCGAGACGGTCACCTTCGGCCGGCTTGAAGTCCTTGATGATGTCGTTGCCGGTATCGCCCGCACGCCAGATGAAGGTGTCGGCACCCGCGCCCCCGGTCATGGTGTCGTTGCCCTTGCCGCCGAACAGCAGGTCGTTGCCTTCGCCACCCAGCAGGGTGTCGTTGCCGGTACCGCCGAGCAGGATGTCATTGCCCTTGCCGCCATCGAGGTAATCGTTACCGCCCTGGCCGAAGAGAATGTCATTGCCGTCGCCACCATAGAGCTTGTCGTCACCGTCGCTGGTACGGGAGATGTCGAACTCGCTGATGTGCTCGGTGACGTACTGGTGCATGGCCTTGCTGTCGATCGCGCTGGCATCCAGGCCGGTCTGCTTGGCGACGTAGCTTTGCAGCGCCTCCACTCCGTTGCCCGCCACGGACGGGAACATGATCAGGTCGCCGAACACGATGTCATTGCCGTCGCCGGCGTTGACCGTGTCGTTGCCCGGCAGGGTCGCCTCGGTATGGCCGAGGATGGCATCGGCCAGGTTGCTGGCGTCGATGTTGGTCTGCGGCTTGCCGTCGGAGTCGTAGGGCTTCAGGTCGTTGGTATTGATATCACCACCGATGCCGATGGCCTCGATATTCGGGGACAGAGCCTTGAGCACCGCAAACGCGCTCTTGGAGTTACTGGTGGTGTCCGAATCGGCATAGCTTCCTTGGCCCGCCAGGCTAGACAGCTCATAAGTCCCGTCGCCTTGGGCATGCAGCGTACCGCTGAGCGACGAGTAATAGCTGCCGTACTTGTACAGGTTCAGGTTGCCGCTGCTGTCGATAGTCAGGCGGTTGCTGCTGTCCAGGTTGACGTTGACCACCTGGCCCAGTTTGTAATTGATCGACGTCAGATAGCTATCCATCGTCAGGTTCGGCTTGCTGCCCACGTAGGTGATCAGCGTCGGGTTGGTGCGTTCGCCAGTTTGGTAGTAGGTCGGTTGGCCGTCAGTGATGAAGAAGGTCTGGTTGTCACCGGTAACCCCGGCGTCCTTCAGGTTCTGGAACCAGTTGGCCGTGGTCTTGAACGCGTCCTCGTAGTTGGTACCGCCGTTGGCCGTCATCGCGGTCAGGGCGTTTTTCAGGGTCTGCAGGGCGCCGCTGTCGGCCAGGTTGACCGCCACGGTGGATTTCACCTGGGTGGCGAAGTCCACCAGGAGAATGTTCACCGTACCCGAGCTGGCGCCCTGGACGCTGTTGGACAGGGTGGTGAAGACCGATTGCAGGGCCTTCTGCGCCGCGTCCACCGAGTCTTTCATACTGCCCGAGGTGTCGACGATGAACGCCAGGTTGTAGTTCTGCCCGGCGACCACGTGCAGGCCGTTGATGTCGGCGGCGATGATGTCGTTGCCGTCGGTACCGGTCCAGGTGTCGCTGTCGGCAGTGGCGTTGGTCGCCACGGCATAGGTGTCGCCGTACACGGTGACCTTGATGCTGCCCGGGGTGGTGGCGGTGCTGCCGTTGATGCTCTCGGTGGAGATCGAGCTGACCGACACGTTGAAGGTCCCGGAGTAGTACGCCGGTGGCTTGATGGTCAGCGAGTTCAGGGTCCAGCCGGTGACGTCCACCAGGCCGGCGCCGACGGTGACGCTGTGACCGGCGCCATCGCTGATCACCGAGCCCGCCGGGATGCCGCCCAGCTTGACCGCCAGGGTTTCCGAGCCGTCGGTATCGGTCAGCGCGGTAGTGATCGCGGCCAGCTTGACCGTGCCGTTCTCGCCGCCTTCGTTGAGCTTGTAGCCGTCGTAGTAGCCCTTGCCGTTGGTGCCGTGCAGGTCGGACACGGTCACGCCGGCTGCCGCCAGGGCCGCCACGGTCGGGTACAGCGCGGTGCCGACCTGGCTGACGTCGATGGTGGCGCCGCCGTTGACCGAGACGTTGACGTCGTAGCTGCCCGGGCCCGCCTGGTTGTAGTGGTAGATCTCGACGGTGTAGTAGCCGCTCTTGACCGGGGTGAAGGTGCCGTTGAGCTGGCCACCGGCGCCCCAGGTGGTGCTGGCCACGTCCTTGCCGCCTACGACCACCGCCAGGCTGTCGTCGCCGACTCCGGTGAATTTGTAGGTGCTGCCGGCTTCCATGTACATCAGGCCGGAGGTCTTCGAGGCAGTGCCTGCGGCGACATCGCCGGTCGAGGCCACGTTGGTGGCGATGGCGGTGGAGTTCGCCCTGCCGGCCGCAGCGTCGATGACCGACTTGAGGGTCGCGGCATTGGCGCCGTTACCGTCGGTGCCCAGGCCCGACAGGCCGGTCCAGATTTCCTTGGTCAGGCCGATGGAAGCCACGGCGTTGCTGGCGATGCTCAGCGTCGGCTTGTCGGCGACCGGAGTGATATCGACCTTCAGCGTGGCTTCGTTGCCCATGTCCTTGCCGTCGTACGGCTTGAACTTGATCTGCGCGTAGTCCGCCTGCTGGTTGCCCACGCCGGTGCCGCCGTTGGCGCTGATGCCCGACTGGTTGGCCAGCGGCACGAACTTCAGGTTGCCCGCATCGATATCGGCCTTGCTGAAGACCTTGCCGACATCGGCGGCGGTCAGGGTCTTCCAGGTGCTGCCGTCCTTGTACTGCAGGCTGCCCAGGGTCGGTAGCTGGGTGATGGTGATACCCAGTGCGCTCGGCAGGTTGTCCAGGTCGCTGATGTTGAGGCTGGCCCAGGTCAGGGCCAGGTCGGTGTCCTCGGTCCCGGTGATCTCGCCACCGGCGGCGGTCGGCGCATCGTTCACCGGCACCACGTTGACCGTGGTGGTGGCGACGTTCGAGGTGTTGACCCCGTCGGTGACCGTCACGGTGATGATCCGCGGCGTGCTGCTCGGGTCATCGCTGGTGTTGATGAAGGTGATGTTCTTCAGGCGTGCGACGTAGTCGGCGATGGTGCCGGGGCCGGACAGGGTCAGGACGATCTTGTCGTTGGTGTTCACCGCATTGATGGTGATGCCGCCGACGCTGTTGCCCAGGTTCAGGGCGTCACCGGCCATGCGGTTGGTCAGGGTCACGGTGGCACCGGTCATCAGGGTGCTGTCGTAGTCGGTGATGCTCAGGTCCACGTCGCCGATGGACACGCCGGTGCCCGGCTGGCCTTCGGTGAAGGTCACCTGGTAGTCCGCGCCGGTCGCGCCGCTGGAGTTGTTGGCGTCCAGGTCCAGCACCGGTGCCGGCTCGAAGATCGAGGTGGTCACGCTGCCCAGGGTCGGGCTGACCACCACGCTCTCGAAGTTGCCACCGGTGGCCGAGTCGATCTTGACGGTGAACTGCTCGGTGCCCTCGGTGACCAGGTCCTTGATGGTCGGGATGGTGAAGTCGACCTTGCTCGCCCCGGACGGGATGGTCACGGTGGTCACGCCGGTGTAGTCCGAACCGTTGGTGGCGGTGCCGGAGTAGCTCAGCTTGACGGTGACCGCCGACTGCGACGGGTTGCTCAGGTTGAGGGTGTAGGTGCCGGTCGCGCCTTCGGCCACCAGGGTGCTGCCGGTGATGCTGATGGTGGTCGGCGTATTGGTGTCGGTGACCTGGGTAACCGCTGGGGTGGTGCTGTAGGCCAGGTTCTCGAAGCCGCCGCCAGTGGCACCGGTGATCTTCGCGCTGATGTTGGTGGCATCGATGTACGGGGTGTCCGCCGGCGCTGGCACGGTGATGCTGTTGGACAGCTGGTCCTTGCCGATGGTGATGGTCGCACCGTTGGACAGGGTCACGGTCACCGCCGATGCGGCCGGGTTGGTCAGGGTCGCGGTATAGGTGATCTGCCCGCCTTCCTGCACCGAGCTGGTGGCGCTCAGGCTGACGGTGGTGGTGTCGATCGGGCCGTCGGTAACCGTGGTGCTGGTGGTGCCGGAGGTTTCCAGTTTCTCGAAGTTGCCGCCGCTGACCCCGGTGATGCTGTTGGTCAGCGCCGGGTTGGCGGTGTAGACGTTGTTCGGCGCGGTGTAGTTGACCGAGCCGCTGGTGGCGTTGACGGCGATGGTGATCTGCTGGCCGTTGGCCAGGCTGATGACCAGCGGCGCCAGGGTCACTGGCGAGCTGACGGTCGCGGTGTAGGTCACCACGCCGCCTTCGACCACGCTTGGCGTGGCGGTCAGGGTCACGGTCGAAGTGTCGATGGTGTCGGTGACCGAGGTCACGGCCGCGGCCGAGCTGACGTTGACCTTCTCGAAATCGCCGCCGGTGGTGGCGGTGATGGTCGCGCTGACGTTGGTGGCATCGACGTACACGCTGTTTTTCGGCGCATCGATGGTCACCGAGCCTTCGCTCAGGCCCTTGGCGATATTGATGGTCGAACCGTTGCTCAGGGTCACGGTCATCGCGGTGCCGGCCGGGTTGGACAGCTTCGCGGTGTAGGTGATCTGGCCGCCTTCCTGCACGGTGTTGGTCGCGGTCAGGGTGACGTTGGTGGTGTCCAGGTTCGACGGGTTGTCGTTGACCACGGTGGTGGTGTTGCCGGTGCTCACCAGTTTCTCGTAGTTGCCGCCGGTCATGCCGGTGATGCTGTTGGTCAGCGGCGTGTTGGTGCTGTACACGTTGTTCGGCGCGACATAGGTCACGGTGCCGCTGGTGGCATTGACCGCGATGGTGATCTGTTGGCCGTTGGCCAGGCTGATGACCAGCGGGGCAACGGTGACCGGCGAGGTCACGGTGGCGGTGTAGGTCACCACGCCGCCTTCGATCACGCTTGGGGTCGCGGTCAGGGTCACGGTCGACGTATCGATGGTGTCGGTCACCGCCGTTACCGCAGGCGTTGAGCTGATCGCCAGCTTCTCGAAGTCACCGCCAGTGGTGCCGGTGATGGTCGCGCTGACGTTGGTGGCATCGACGTAGACGCTGTTCTTCGGCGCATCGACGGTCACCGAGCCTTCGCTCAGGCCCTTGGCGATGTTGATGGTCGAGCCGTTGGACAGGGTTACGGTCATCGCGCTGCCGGCCGGGTTGGTCAGCTTGGCGACGTAGGTGATCTGTCCGCCTTCCTGGACGGTGCCGGTCGCGGTGAGGCTGACGCCGGTGGTGTCGAGGTTGTTCGGGTTGTCGTTGACCACGGTGGTGGTCGTGCCCGCCGTCACCAGCTTCTCGTAGTTGCCGCCGGTCACGCCGGTGATGCTGTTGGTCAGAGCCGGGTTGCTGGCGTACACGTTGTTCGGTGCGGTGAAGTTCACCGAGCCGCTGGTGGCGTTGACCGCGATGGTGATCGACTGGCCGTTGGCCAGGCTGATGACCAGCGGTGCAACGGTGACCGGCGAAGTCACGGTGGCGGTGTAGGTGACCACGCCGCCTTCGGTCACGCTCGGGGTCGCGGTCAGGGTCACGGTCGAGGTGTCGATGGTGTCGGTGATCGAGGTGATCGCCGGGGTGGTGCTGATGTTGACCTTCTCGAAATCGCCGCCGGTGGTGCCGGTGATGCTGGCGCTGACGCTGGTGGCATCGACGTAGACGCTGTTCTTCGGCGCGTCGACGCTGACGGTGCCTTCGCTCAGGCCCTTGGCGATGGTGATGGTCGAGCCGTTGCTCAGGCTCACGGTCATGGTGCTGCCAGCCTGATTGCTGAGTTTCGCGGTGTAGACGATCTGGCCGCCTTCATCCACCGAGTTGGTGGCGGTGAGGGTGACGTTGGTGGTGTCCAGGCTCGACGGGTTGTCGTTGACCACGGTGGTCGTGGTGCCGGTGGACACCAGCTTCTCGTAGTTGCCGCCGCTCATGCCGGTGATGCTGTTGGTCAGCGGCGCGTTGGTGGCGTAGACGTTGTTCGGCGCGGTGAAGTCCACCGAACCGCTGGTGGCATTGACCGCGATGGTGATCTGCTGACCGTTGGCCAGGCTGATGACCAATGGCGCTACGGTGACCGGCGAGGTGACGGTCGCGGTGTAGGTCACCACGCCGCCTTCGATCACGCTTGGGGTCGCGGTCAGGGTGACGGTCGAGGTGTCGATGGTGTCGGTCACGGCGGTGATCGCCGGGGTCGAACTGATCGCCAGCTTCTCGAAGTCGCCGCCGGTGGTGCCGGTGATGCTGGCAGTGACGTTGGTGGCGTCGACGTAGACGCTGTTCTTCGGTGCGTCGACGGTGACGAAGCCTTCGCTCTGACCCTTGGCGATGGTGATGGTCGAACCGTTGCTCAGGCTCACGGTCATCGCGGTACCGGCCGGGTTGGTCAGTTTCGCGGTGTAGGTGATCTGGCCGCCTTCCTGGACGGTGCCGGTGGCGGTCAGGCTGACCCCGGTGGTGTCGAGGTTGTTCGGGTTGTCGTTGATGACCGTGGACGGATTGCCGGCGGTGACCAGCTTCTCGTAGTTGCCGCCCGTCACACCGGTGATGCTGTTGGTCAGCGCCGAGTTGGTGTTGTAGACGTTGTTCGGTGCGGTGAAGTTGACCGAACCGCTGGTGGCGTTCACCGCGATGGTGATCGACTGGCCGTTGGCCAGGCTGATGACCAGTGGCGCTACGGTAACCGGCGAGGTCACGGTCGCGGTGTAGGTCACCACACCCCCTTCCACGGCGCTTGGCGAAGCGGTCAGGGTCACGGTCGAGGTATCGACCGTGTCGGTGATCGCAGTCACGGCAGGCGTCGCATTGACGTTGACCTTCTCGAAGCCGCCGCCGGTAGTGCCGGTGATGCTGGCGCTGACGTTGGTCGCGTCTACGTACACGCTGTTTCTCGGCGCATCGACGGTGACGAAGCCTTCGCTCTGGCCCTTGGCGATGGTGATGCTCGAACCGTTGCTCAGGTTCACCGTCATCGCGGTATCGGTCGGGTTGCTGACCTTCGCGGTGTAGGTGATCTGACCGCCTTCGTCCACCGAGCTGGTCGCGGTGAGGGTGACGTTGGTGGTGTCGAGGTTCGACGGGTTGTCGTTGACGACCGTGGTGGTGTTGCCCACGGCAACGATCTTCTCGAAGTTGCCGCCGCTTACGTCGGTGATGCTGTTGGTCAGCGACGGGTTGCTGGAGTAGACGTTGTTCGGCGCGGTGTAGTTGACCGAGCCGCTGGTGGCATTCACAGCGATGGTGATCTGTTGGCCGTTGGCCAGGCTGATGACCAGTGGCGCAACAGTGACCGGCGAGCTGACGGTGGCGGTGTAGGTCACTACGCCGCCTTCGGTCACGCTCGGGGTCGCCGTCAGGGTTACGGTCGAAGTGTCGATGGTGTCGGTCACGGCGGTGATCGCCGGGGTCGAACTGATCGCCAGTTTCTCGAAGTCGCCGCCAGTGGTGCCAGTAATGGTCGCACTGACGTTGGTGGCATCGACGTAGACGCTGTTCTTCGGCGCATCGACGGTGACGAAGCCTTCGCTCTGGCCCTTGGCAATGGTGATGCTCGACCCGTTGCTCAGGTTGATGGTCATTGCGCTGCCAGCCGGGTTGGTCAGCTTGGCGGTGTAGGTGATCTGCCCGCCTTCCTGGACGGTGCCGGTCGCGGTGAGCGAAACGCCGGTGGTATCCAGGTTGTTCGGGTTGTCATTGACCACGGTGGTCGGAGCACCCGCAGTGACCAGCTTCTCGTAGTTGCCACCGGTCACACCGGTGATGCTGTTGGTCAGCGCCGAGTTGGTGTTGTAGACGTTGTTCGGTGCAGTGAAGTCCACCGAACCGCTGGTAGCGTTGACCGCGATGGTGATGCTCTGGCCGTTGGCCAGGCTGATCACCAGCGGCGCGACAGTCACTGGCGAAGTGACAGTCGCGGTGTAGGTCACCACACCACCTTCCACAGCGCTCGGAGTCGCGGTCAGGGTCACGGTCGAGGTATCGATCGTGTCGGTGATCGCGGTGACCGCCGGGGTCGCGTTGACATTCACCTTCTCGAAGCCGCCGCCGGTGGTGCCGGTGATGCTGGCGCTGATGTTGGTCGCGTCCACGTACACGCTGTTTTTCGGTGCGTCGACGGTGACGAAGCCTTCGCTCTGGCCCTTGGCGATGGTGATGCTCGAACCGTTGCTCAGGTTCACCGTCATCGCGGTATCGGTCGGGTTGCTGACCTTCGCGGTGTAGGTGATCTGACCGCCTTCGTCCACCGAGCTGGTCGCGGTGAGGGTGACGTTGGTGGTGTCCAGGTTCGACGGGTTGTCGTTGACGGCGGTGGTGGTATTACCCACGGCAACGATCTTCTCGAAGTTGCCGCCGCTCACGTCGGTGATGCTATTGGTCAGCGGCGCATTGCTGGAGTAGACGTTGTTCGGCGCGGTGTAGTCGACCGAGCCGCTGGTGGCGTTCACGGCGATGGTGATCTGCTGGCCGTTGGCCAGGCTGATGACCAGCGGCGCGACGGTCACTGGCGAGCTGACGGTAGCGGTGTAGGTCACCACGCCGCCTTCGGTCACGCTCGGGGTGGCGGTCAGGGTCACGGTCGAGGTGTCGACGGTGTCGGTGACTGCAGTCACCGCCGGGGTCGGGCTGACCGCCACTTTCTCGAAATCACCACCGGTAGTGCCGGTGATGGTCGCGCTGACGTTGGTCGCATCCACGTACACGCTGTTTTTCGGCGCGTCGACGGTGACGAAGCCTTCGCTCAGGCCCTTGGCAATGGTGATGCTCGACCCGTTGCTCAGGTTGATGGTCATTTCGCTGCCCGCCGGATTGGTCAGCTTGGCGGTGTAGGTGATCTGCCCGCCTTCCTGGACAGTGCCGGTCGCGGTGAGCGATACGCCGGTGGTGTCGAGGTTGTTCGGGTTGTCATTGACCACGGTGGTCGGAGCACCGGCGGTGACCAGCTTCTCGTAGTTGCCACCGGTGACGCCGGTGATGCTGTTGGTCAGCGCCGAGTTGGTGTTGTAGACGTTGTTCGGCGCGGTGAAGTCCACCGAACCGCTGGTTGCGTTGACCGCGATGGTGATCGATTGGCCGTTGGCCAGGCTGATGACCAGCGGAGCGACGGTCACTGGCGAGGTTACGGTGGCGGTGTAGGTGACGACGCCGCCTTCCACTGCACTCGGGGTCGCCGTCAGGGTCACGGTCGAGGTGTCGAGGGTATCGGTGATCGCCGTGACCGCCGGGGTCGCGTTGACATTCACCTTCTCGAAATCACCGCCGTTGACGCCGGTAATGCTGGCGCTGACGTTGGTCGCGTCGACGTACACGCTGTTCTTCGGCGCATCGACGGTGACGGTGCCTTCGCTCAGGCCTTTGGCGATGGTGATGGTCGAGCCGTTGCTCAGGCTGATCGTCATCTCGCTGCCGGTCGGGTTGCTGACCTTGGCGGTGTAGGTGATCTGGCCACCTTCGTCCACCGAGTTGGTGGCGGTCAGGGTGACGTTGGTGGTGTCCAGGTTCGACGGGTTGTCGTTGACCGCAGTGGTCGTGTTGCCGATAGCAACGATCTTCTCGAAGTTGCCGCCGCTCACGTCGGTGATGCTGTTGGTCAGCGGCACGTTGGTGGCATAGACGTTGTTCGGCGCGGTGTAGTTGACCGAGCCGCTGGTGGCGTTGACCTCGATGGTGATGCTCTGGCCGTTGGCCAGGGTCACGACCAGTGGAGCCACGGTGACCGGCGAGCTGACGGTGGCGGTGTAGGTCACTACGCCGCCTTCGGTCACGCTCGGGGTCGCGGTCAGGGTCACGGTCGAGGTGTCGACGGTGTCGGTGACTGCGGTGACCGCCGGAGTCGGACTGACCGCCAGCTTCTCGAAGTCACCACCGGTGGTGCCGGTGATGGTCGCGCTGACGTTGGTGGCATCCACGTAGACGCTGTTTTTCGGCGCGTCGACGGTGACGAAGCCTTCGCTCAAGCCCTTGCCGATGGTGATGCTCGACCCGTTGCTCAGGTTGATGGTCATCTCGCTGCCGGCCGGGTTGGTCAGCTTGGCGGTATAGGTGATCTGCCCGCCTTCCTGCACGGTGCCGGTGGCGATAAGGCTGACGCCGGTGGTGTCGAGGTTGGCCGGGTTGTCGTTGATGACGGTCGATGGCGTGCCATCGGTGACCAGCTTCTCGAAGTTGCCGCCGGTCACACCGGTGATGCTGTTGGTCAGCGCCGGGTTGGTGCCGTAGACGTTGTTTGGTGCGGTGAAGTCCACCGAACCGCTGGAAGCGTTGACCGGGATGGTGATCGACTGGCCGTTGGCCAGGGTGATGACCAGCGCAGTGCCGGTCACTGGCGAGGTGACGGACGCGGTGTAGGTCACCACGCCGCCTTCCAGGGCACTGCCGGATGCGGTCAGGGTCACGGTCGAGGTGTCGAGCGAGTCGGTGACGGCAGTCACGGCTGCAGTCGGGCTGACCTCGAGGTGCTCGAAGTCGCCGCCGGTGGTGCCGGTGATGGTCACGCTGACGTTACCGGCGTCGACATACACGGTGTTCGCCGGGGCCGGGAAGGTCACGCTGCCTTCGGACAGGCCCTTGCCGATTGTGATCACTTCCCCGTTGCTCAGGGTGATCTTCATCTCGGTGCCGGCCGGGTTGGTCAGGCGCGCGGTGTAGATGATGTCGCCGCCTTCCTGGACGGTGCCGGTGGCGCTGAGGGTCAGGCCGGTGGTGTCCAGGCGGGCTGGGTCGTCGGTGACCACGGTGGTCGGAGCACCCGCGGTATCCAGTTTTTCGTAGTTGCCGCCGGTTACGCCGGTGATGCTGTTGGTCAGCGGGGTGTTGGTGTTCAGCACGTTGTTAGGCGCGATGAAGTCCACGGAACCGCTGGAGCTGTTGACCGGGATGGTGATCGACTGGCCGTTGGCCAGGCTGATGACCAGCGCAGTGCCGGTGACCGGAGCGGTGACGGACGCGGTGTAGGTGACGATGCCACCTTCGACAGCGCTTGCGGTCGCCGTCAGGGTGACGGTCGAGGTATCGACGCTGTCGGTGATGGCGGTTACGGCTGCAGTCGGGCTGACTTCCAGGTGCTCGAAGTCGCCGCCGGTGGTGCCGGTGATGGTGACGCTGACGTTGCCAGCATCCACATAAACGGTGTTCGCCGGAGCTGCGAAGGTCACGCTGCCTTCACTCAGACCCTTACCGATAGTGATGACCTCGCCGTTGCTCAGCGTGATCTTCATCTCGGTGCCGGCCGGGTTGGTCAGGCGAGCGGTGTAGATGATGTCGCCGCCTTCCTGAACGGTGCCCGTCGCGGACAGGGTCAGGCCAGTGGTGTCCAGGCGAGCCGGGTCGTCGTTCACGACAGTGGTCGGCGTGCCGGCGGTGTCCAGTTTTTCGTAGTTGCCACCCGTGACGCCGGTGATGCTATTGGTCAGCGGCGTATTGGTATTCAGCACGTTGTTCGGGGCGATGAAGTCCACCGAACCACTGGAGCTGTTGACCGGGATGGTGATGCTTTGACCGTTGGCCAGGCTGATTACCAGCGGGGTGCCGGTGACCGGAGCGGTGACGGACGCGGTGTAGGTGACGATGCCACCTTCGACAGCGCTTGCGGTCGCCGTCAGGGTGACGGTCGAGGTATCGACGCTGTCGGTGATGGCGGTAACCGCAGCAGTCGGGCTGACTTCGAGGTGCTCGAAGTCGCCGCCAGTGGTGCCGGTGATGGTGACGCTGACATTGCCAGCATCTACATACACGGTGTTCGCTGGGGCGGCGAAGGTCACGGAGCCTTCAGACAGACCCTTACCGATGGTGATGACCTCGCCGTTGCTCAGCGTGATCTTCATTTCGGTGCCAGCCGGGTTGGTCAGGCGGGCGGTGTAGATGATGTCGCCGCCTTCCTGAACGGTGCCCGTCGCGGACAGGGTCAGGCCAGTGGTGTCCAGGCGAGCCGGGTCGTCGTTCACGACGGTGGTCGGGGTGCCAGCAGTGTCGAGTTTTTCGTAATTGCCGCCGGTTACGCCGGTGATGCTGTTGGTCAGCGGCGTGTTGGTGTTGAGCACGTTGTTCGGGGCAATGAAGTCCACCGAGCCGCTGGAGCTATTGACCGGAATGGTGATCGACTGGCCGTTGGCCAGGCTGATGACCAACGGAGTACCGGTAACCGGGGAGGTTACGGACGCGGTGTAGGTGACGATGCCACCTTCAACAGCACTGGCCGTCGCGGTCAGGGTCACGGTGCTGGTGTCGACCGAATCGGTGATCGCAGTCACAGCTGCAGTCGGGCTGACTTCGAGGTGTTCGAAGTCACCACCGGTGGTGCCGGTGATGGTGACGCTGACGTTGCCGGCATCGACGTAAACAGTGTTGGCCGGGGCCGCGAAGGTCACGGAGCCTTCGGAAAGGCCTTTGCCGATAGTGATGACCTCGCCGTTGCTCAGCGTGATCTTCATTTCGGTGCCAGCCGGGTTGGTCAGGCGTGCGGTGTAGACGATATCGCCGCCTTCCTGGACGGTGCCGGTCGCGGACAGGGTCAGGCCAGTGGTGTCCAGGCGAGCCGGGTCGTCGTTCACGACGGTGGTCGGGGTGCCGGCGGTGTCCAGTTTTTCGTAGTTGCCACCCGTGACGCCGGTGATGCTGTTGGTCAGCGGGGCGTTGGTGTTGAGGGCGTTGTTCGGAGCGATGAAGTCGACCGAGCCGCTCGAAGAGTTGACCGGAATGGTGATCGACTGACCGTTGGCCAGGCTGATGACCAATGGCGTACCGGTAACCGGAGAGGTCACGGAAGCGGTGTAGGTGACAACACCACCTTCAACGGCACTGGCGGTCGCCGTCAGCGTGACAGTCGAGGTGTCGATGCTGTCGGTGATTGCAGTCACTGCCGCAGTCGGGCTGACTTCAAGATGCTCGAAATCACCACCGGTATTGCCGGTGATGGTGACGCTGACATTACCGGCATCGACGTAGACGGTGTTGGCCGGTGCCGCAAAGGTCACGGAGCCTTCAGACAGACCTTTCCCGATAGTGATCACTTCCCCGTTGCTCAGGGTGATCTTCATTTCGGTGCCGGCCGGGTTGGTCAGGCGGGCGGTGTAGATAATGTCGCCGCCTTCCTGAACGGTGCCTGTCGCGGACAGGGTCAGGCCAGTAGTGTCCAAGCGAGCCGGATCATCGTTCACGACGGTGGTCGGAGTACCGGCGGTGTCCAGTTTTTCGTAGTTGCCGCCAGTCACACCGGTGATGCTGTTGGTCAGCGGTGTGTTGGTATTCAGCACGTTGTTCGGGGCGATGAAATCGACCGAGCCGCTCGAAGAATTGACCGGAATGGTGATCGACTGACCATTCGCCAGGCTGATGACCAGTGGGGTGCCGGTGACCGGAGCGGTGACGGACGCGGTGTAGGTCACCACGCCGCCTTCGACAGCGCTTGCGGTCGCCGTCAGCGTGACAGTCGAGGTATCGACACTGTCAGTGATGGCGGTTACGGCCGCAGTCGGGCTGACCTCCAGGTGTTCGAAGTCACCACCGGTAGTGCCGGTGATGGTCACGCTGATATTGCCGGCATCCACATAAACGGTGTCGGCAGGCGCCGCGAAGGTCACGGAACCTTCGGACAGACCTTTGCCGATGGTGATCACTTCCCCGTTACTGAGGGTGATCTTCATCTCGGTGCCGGCCGGATTGGTCAGGCGGGCGGTGTAGACGATGTCGCCGCCCTCCTGAACGGTACCGGTGGCCGACAGGGTGAGACCAGTGGTGTCCAGGCGGGCTGGATCATCGTTCACGACGGTGGTCGGAGTACCGGCGGTGTCCAGTTTTTCGTAGTTGCCGCCAGTCACACCGGTGATGCTGTTGGTCAGCGGTGTGTTGATATTCAGCATGTTGTTAGGGGCGATGAAGTCCACCGAACCGCTGGAGCTGTTGACCGGGATGGTGATCGACTGACCGTTGGCCAGGCTGATGACCAGCGGGGTGCCGGTTACAGGTGCAGTCACGGACGCGGTGTAGGTGACAATGCCACCTTCAACAGCACTGGCCGTAGCGGTCAGGGTCACGGTGCTGGTGTCGACCGAGTCGGTGATCGCAGTCACAGCTGCAGTCGGGCTGACTTCCAGGTGTTCGAAGTCACCACCGGTAGTACCGGTGATAGTGACGCTGACATTCCCCGCATCCACGTAAACGGTGTTGGCAGGCGCTGCGAAGGTCACGCTACCTTCGGACAGACCTTTGCCGATAGTGATCACTTCCCCGTTGCTCAGGGTGATCTTCATCTCGGTGCCGGCTGGATTGGTCAGGCGAGCGGTGTAGATGATGTCGCCGCCTTCCTGGACGGTGCCGGTGGCGCTGAGGGTCAGGCCAGTGGTGTCCAGACGTGCTGGATCATCGGTCACGACGGTAGTCGGAGCACCGGCGGTATCCAGTTTCTCGTAGTTGCCACCGGTAACCCCGGTAATGCTGTTGGTCAGCGGCGTGTTGGTGTTCAGCACGTTGTTAGGCGCGATGAAGTCCACCGAACCGCTGGAGCTGTTGACCGGGATGGTGATCGACTGACCATTGGCCAGACTGATGACCAGAGGAGTGCCAGTGACCGGCGAGGTCACGGACGCGGTGTAAGTCACCACGCCGCCTTCGACAGCGCTGGCGGTCGCAGTCAGGGTCACGGTCGAGGTATCGACACTGTCGGTGATGGCGGTAACCGCAGCAGTCGGGCTGACTTCGAGGTGCTCGAAGTCGCCGCCAGTGGTGCCGGTGATGGTCACGCTGACGTTGCCGGCATCCACATAGACGGTGTTCGCCGGGGCGGCGAAGGTCACGCTGCCTTCACTCAGGCCTTTACCGATAGTGATGACCTCGCCGTTGCTCAGCGTGATCTTCATTTCGGTGCCAGCCGGGTTGGTCAGGCGGGCGGTGTAGACGATATCGCCGCCTTCCTGGACGGTGCCAGTGGCGGACAGGGTCAGGCCAGTGGTGTCCAGGCGAGCCGGATCGTCGTTCACGACGGTGGTCGGGGTGCCAGCGGTGTCGAGTTTTTCGTAGTTGCCGCCGGTTACGCCGGTGATGCTGTTGGTCAGCGGCGTGTTGGTGTTCAACACGTTGTTCGGGGCAATGAAGTCCACCGAACCGCTGGAACTGTTGACCGGGATAGTGATGCTTTGGCCGTTGGCGAGGCTGATCACCAGCGGGGTACCGGTCACAGGCGAAGTGACGGACGCGGTGTAAGTGACGACGCCACCTTCTACAGCGCTGGCAGTCGCGGTCAGGGTCACGGTGCTGGTGTCGATCGAGTCGGTGATCGCAGTCACGGCGGCAGTCGGACTGACTTCGAGGTGCTCGAAATCACCACCGGTAGTGCCGGTGATGGTGACGCTGACATTACCGGCATCGACGTAGACGGTGTTGGCCGGTGCCGCAAAGGTCACGGAGCCTTCAGACAGACCTTTTCCGATAGTGATCACTTCCCCGTTGCTCAGGGTGATCTTCATTTCGGTGCCGGCCGGGTTGGTCAGGCGGGCGGTATAGATGATGTCGCCGCCTTCCTGGACGGTACCGGTCGCGGACAAGGTCAGGCCGGTGGTGTCCAGGCGAGCCGGGTCGTCGTTCACGACGGTAGTCGGAGCACCAGCGGTGTCG
This sequence comes from Pseudomonas sp. P2S-1, assembly GCF_057197725.1. Taxonomy (NCBI): domain Bacteria; kingdom Pseudomonadati; phylum Pseudomonadota; class Gammaproteobacteria; order Pseudomonadales; family Pseudomonadaceae; genus Pseudomonas; species Pseudomonas sp. P2S-1. The sequence goes on along the minus strand of NZ_CM170068.1, from coordinate 4,433,177 downwards.
AGTTTTTCGTAGTTGCCACCCGTGACGCCGGTGATGCTGTTGGTCAGTGGCGTGTTGGTGTTCAACACGTTGTTCGGCGCGATGAAATCGACCGAGCCGCTCGAAGAATTGACCGGAATAGTGATCGACTGGCCGTTGGCCAAGCTGATGACCAGCGGGGTGCCCGTGACCGGCGAGGTGACCGAAGCGGTGTAAGTGACGATGCCACCTTCAACAGCACTGGCCGTCGCGGTCAGCGTGACAGTCGAGGTGTCGATGCTGTCGGTGATGGCGGTTACGGCTGCGGTCGGGCTGACTTCGAGGTGCTCGAAGTCGCCGCCAATGGTGCCAGTGATGGTCACGCTGACGTTGCCCGCGTCGACATACACAGTGTTCGCTGGGGCGGCAAAGGTCACGGAGCCTTCGGACAGACCTTTGCCGATAGTGATGACCTCGCCGTTGCTCAGCGTGATCTTCATCTCGGTGCCAGCCGGGTTGGTCAGGCGGGCGGTGTACACGATGTCGCCGCCTTCCTGGACGGTGCCAGTGGCGCTGAGGGTCAGGCCGGTAGTGTCCAGGCGCGCTGGATCATCGGTCACGACGGTAGTCGGAGCACCGGCGGTATCCAGTTTTTCGTAGTTGCCACCGGTTACACCCGTAATGCTGTTGGTCAACGGGGTGTTGGTATTCAGCACGTTGTTAGGCGCGATGAAGTCCACCGAACCGCTGGAGCTGTTGACCGGGATGGTGATCGACTGACCGTTGGCCAGGCTGATGACCAGCGGGGTGCCGGTTACAGGTGCAGTCACGGACGCCGTGTAAGTCACTACGCCGCCTTCGACAGCGCTGGCGGTCGCCGTCAGCGTGACGGTCGAGGTATCGACCGAATCGGTAATGGCGGTAACCGCCGCAGTCGGGCTGACTTCCAGGTGCTCGAAATCGCCACCAGTGGTGCCGGTGATGGTGACGCTGACGTTTCCAGCATCCACATACACGGTGTTGGCAGGCGCTGCGAAGGTCACGGAACCTTCAGACAGACCTTTCCCGATGGTGATGACTTCCCCGTTGCTCAGGGTGATCTTCATCTCGGTGCCGGCAGGGTTGGTCAGACGCGCGGTATAGACGATATCGCCGCCTTCCTGGACGGTGCCAGTGGCGGACAGGGTCAGGCCGGTGGTGTCCAGGCGAGCCGGATCATCGTTCACGACGGTGGTCGGCGTGCCCGCGGTATCCAGCTTCTCGTAGTTGCCACCGGTGACACCGGTAATGCTGTTAGTCAGCGGCGTGTTGGTGTTCAACACGTTGTTCGGGGCGATGAAGTCCACCGAACCGCTCGAAGAATTGACCGGAATGGTGATCGACTGGCCGTTGGCCAGGCTGATGACCAATGGAGTACCGGTAACCGGAGAGGTCACGGAGGCCGTGTAGGTGACCACACCGCCTTCGATAGCGCTGGCAGTCGCGGTCAGCGTTACGGTGCTGGTATCGATCGAATCGGTGATCGCAGTGACGGCCGCAGTCGGGCTGACCTCCAGGTGCTCGAAATCACCGCCGGTGGTGCCGGTGATGGTCACACTGACATTGCCCGCATCGACGTAGACGGTGTTGGCCGGTGCCGCGAAGGTCACAGAACCTTCAGACAGACCTTTCCCGATAGTGATCACTTCCCCATTGCTCAGGGTGATCTTCATCTCGGTGCCGGTCGGGTTGGTCAGGCGAGCGGTGTAGATGATGTCGCCGCCTTCCTGGACGGTGCCGGTGGCGCTGAGGGTCAGGCCGGTGGTGTCCAGGCGGGCTGGGTCATCGGTGACCACGGTGGTCGGAGCACCCGCGGTATCCAGCTTCTCGTAGTTGCCGCCGGTGACGCCGGTGATGCTGTTGGTCAGCGGCGTGTTGGTGTTCAACACGTTGTTAGGCGCGATGAAGTCCACCGAGCCGCTCGAGCTGTTGACCGGAATGGTGATGCTTTGGCCGTTGGCCAGGCTGATCACCAATGGGGTGCCGGTAACCGGGGAGGTCACGGACGCGGTGTACGTCACCACGCCACCTTCTACAGCGCTGGCAGTCGCGGTCAGCGTTACGGTGCTGGTATCGATCGAGTCGGTGATCGCCGTAACGGCCGCAGTCGGGCTGACTTCCAGGTGCTCGAAATCACCGCCAGTGGTACCGGTGATGGTCACACTGATATTGCCTGCATCGACGTAGACGGTGTTGGCCGGCGCCGCGAAAGTCACGCTGCCTTCCGAAAGACCTTTGCCGATGGTGATCACTTCGCCGTTGCTCAGCGTGATCTTCATCTCGGTGCCGGCCGGGTTGGTCAGGCGGGCGGTGTAGATGATGTCGCCGCCTTCCTGGACGGTGCCAGTGGCCGACAGGGTCAGACCGGTGGTGTCGAGGCGCGCTGGATCGTCGTTCACAACGGTAGTTGGCGTGCCGGCGGTATCCAGTTTTTCGTAGTTGCCGCCGGTGACCCCGGTGATGCTGTTGGTCAGCGGCGTGTTGGTGTTCAGCACGTTGTTCGGGGCGATGAAATCGACCGAACCGCTGGAGCTGTTGACCGGGATGGTGATGCTTTGGCCGTTGGCCAGGCTGATCACCAATGGAGTACCGGTAACCGGAGAGGTCACGGAAGCGGTGTAGGTCACCACGCCGCCTTCAACCGCGCTGGCCGTAGCGGTCAGGGTCACGGTACTGGTGTCGATCGAATCGGTGATCGCCGTCACGGCGGCAGTCGGGCTGACTTCGAGGTGTTCGAAATCACCACCGGTAGTACCAGTGATAGTGACGCTGACGTTGCCAGCATCCACATAGACAGTGTTCGCAGGCGCCGCGAAGGTCACGGATCCTTCGGACAGGCCTTTCCCGATAGTGATGACCTCACCGTTGCTGAGGGTGACCTTCATCTCGGTGCCAGCCGGGTTGGTCAGGCGAGCGGTGTAGATGATGTCGCCGCCTTCCTGAACGGTGCCCGTCGCGGACAGGGTCAGGCCAGTGGTGTCCAGGCGAGCCGGATCGTCGTTCACGACGGTGGTCGGCGTGCCCGCAGTATCCAGTTTCTCGTAGTTGCCGCCGGTGACGCCGGTAATGCTGTTGGTCAGCGGCGTGTTGGTGTTCAGCACGTTGTTAGGCGCGATGAAATCGACCGAACCGCTCGAGCTGTTGACCGGAATGGTGATCGACTGGCCGTTTGCAAGGCTGATAACCAGCGGAGTGCCGGTGACTGGCGAGGTGACCGAAGCGGTGTAGGTGACGATGCCACCTTCAACAGCGCTGGCGGTCGCGGTCAGCGTGACGGTCGACGTATCGACCGAGTCGGTTACCGCAGTCACGGCAGCCGTCGGGCTGACTTCGAGGTGTTCGAAGTCACCGCCAGTGGTGCCGGTAATGGTCACGCTGACATTGCCAGCATCGACATAGACGGTGTTTGCAGGTGCCGCGAAGGTAACCGAGCCTTCAGACAGACCTTTGCCGATAGTGATCACTTCCCCGTTGCTGAGGGTGATCTTCATCTCGGTGCCGGCCGGGTTGGTCAGGCGCGCGGTGTAGATGATGTCGCCGCCTTCCTGGACGGTGCCGGTCGCGCTCAACGTCAAGCCAGTCGTATCGAGGCGAGCCGGATCATCGGTCACGACGGTGGTCGGAGCACCAGCGGTGTCCAGTTTTTCGTAATTGCCGCCAGTCACGCCGGTGATGCTGTTGGTCAGCGGGGTATTGGTGTTCAACACGTTGTTCGGTGCGATGAAGTCCACCGAGCCGCTGGAGCTATTGACCGGAATGGTGATCGACTGGCCGTTGGCCAGGCTGATGACCAGAGGAGTGCCAGTCACAGGCGCAGTGACCGAAGCGGTGTAGGTGACGACGCCACCTTCAACAGCGCTGGCCGTAGCGGTCAGGGTCACGGTACTGGTGTCGAGCGAATCGGTTACAGCCGTGACGGCCGCAGTCGGGCTGACTTCGAGGTGTTCGAAGTCACCACCGGTCGTGCCGGTGATGGTCACGCTGACATTGCCCGCGTCGACATACACGGTGTTCGCTGGGGCTGCGAAGGTCACGGATCCTTCGGAAAGGCCCTTGCCGATAGTGATGACCTCGCCGTTGCTCAGCGTGATCTTCATCTCGGTGCCGGCCGGGTTGGTCAGGCGTGCGGTGTAGACGATATCGCCGCCTTCCTGGACGGTGCCGGTCGCCGACAGGGTCAGGCCGGTGGTGTCCAGGCGGGCTGGATCATCGTTCACGACGGTAGTTGGAGTGCCGGCGGTATCCAGCTTCTCGTAGTTGCCGCCAGTCACACCGGTGATGCTGTTGGTCAGCGGGGTGTTGGTGTTCAGTACGTTGTTCGGCGCGATGAAGTCGACCGAACCGCTCGAGCTGTTGACCGGAATGGTGATCGACTGGCCGTTTGCGAGGCTGATGACCAGCGGAGTGCCGGTGACCGGCGAGGTCACGGACGCGGTGTAGGTGACGACGCCACCTTCGACAGCGCTGGCCGTCGCGGTCAGTGTGACAGTCGAAGTATCGACGCTGTCAGTGATGAGGGTCACAGCCGCACTCGGGCTGACTTCAAGGTGCTCGAAGTCACCACCGGTAGTGCCGGTGACGGTAACGCTGACACTGCCAGCGTCTACATAGACGGTGTTGGCAGGCGCCGCGAAGGTCACGGAGCCTAAGGACAGACCTTTGCCGATGGTGATCACTTCCCCGTTGCTGAGGGTGATCTTCATCTCGGTACCAGCCGGATTGGTCAGTTGGGCGGTGTAGATGATGTTGCCGCCTTCCTGGACGGTACCGGTGGCGGACAGGGTCAGGCCGGTAGTGTCCAGACGTGCAGGATCGTCGGTCACAACGGTGGTTGGAGCACCCGCGGTGTCCAGTTTCTCGTAGTTACCGCCGGTCACACCGGTGATGCTGTTGGTCAACGGCGTGTTGGTGTTGAGCACGTTGTTCGGGGCAATGAAGTCCACCGAGCCGCTGGAGCTGTTGACCGGAATGGTGATCGACTGACCGTTGGCCAGGCTGATGACCAGCGGGGTGCCGGTTACAGGGGCAGTCACGGACGCGGTGTAGGTGACAATGCCACCTTCAACAGCACTGGCCGTAGCGGTCAGGGTCACGGTGCTGGTGTCGACCGAGTCGGTGATCGCAGTCACAGCTGCAGTCGGGCTGACTTCGAGGTGCTCGAAGTCGCCGCCAGTGGTGCCGGTGATGGTCACGCTGACGTTGCCGGCATCCACATAGACGGTGTTCGCCGGGGCGGCGAAGGTCACGCTGCCTTCACTCAGGCCTTTACCGATAGTGATGACCTCGCCGTTGCTCAGCGTGATCTTCATCTCGGTGCCGGCCGGGTTGGTCAGGCGGGCGGTGTAGACGATATCGCCGCCTTCCTGGACGGTGCCAGTGGCGGACAGGGTCAGGCCGGTAGTGTCCAGGCGAGCCGGATCATCGTTCACGACGGTGGTCGGCGTGCCCGCGGTATCCAGCTTCTCGTAGTTGCCACCGGTCACCCCGGTGATGCTGTTGGTCAGCGGGGTGTTGGTGTTCAGCACGTTGTTCGGCGCGATGAAATCGACCGAACCGCTCGAAGAATTGACCGGAATGGTGATCGACTGACCATTGGCCAGACTGATGACCAGAGGAGTGCCAGTGACAGGCGCAGTGACCGAAGCGGTGTAGGTAACGACGCCGCCTTCGACGGCACTGGCGGTGGCCGTCAGCGTGACAGTCGAAGTGTCGAGGCTGTCGGTCACAGCGGTAACTGCAGCAGTCGGGCTGACTTCGAGGTGTTCGAAATCACCACCGGTAGTACCGGTAATAGTGACGCTGACGTTGCCAGCGTCCACATAGACAGTGTTGGCAGGCGCTGCGAAGGTCACGCTGCCTTCGGACAGACCTTTCCCGATAGTGATCACTTCCCCGTTGCTCAGGGTGATCTTCATCTCGGTGCCGGCCGGGTTGGTCAGGCGGGCGGTGTAGATGATGTCGCCGCCTTCCTGGACGGTACCGGTCGCCGACAGGGTCAGGCCAGTGGTGTCCAGGCGAGCCGGATCATCGGTCACGACAGTGGTCGGAGCACCGGCGGTATCCAGTTTCTCGTAGTTGCCACCGGTCACCCCGGTGATGCTGTTGGTCAGCGGGGTGTTGGTGTTCAGCACGTTGTTCGGCGCGATGAAATCGACCGAACCGCTCGAAGAGTTGACCGGAATGGTGATTGACTGGCCGTTTGCCAGGCTGATGACCAACGGAGTGCCGGTGACCGGCGAGGTCACGGACGCGGTGTAAGTCACCACGCCGCCTTCGACAGCGCTGGCGGTCGCAGTCAGGGTCACGGTCGAGGTATCGACCGAATCAGTGACGGCAGTAACCGCAGCAGTCGGGCTGACTTCCAGATGCTCGAAATCACCACCGGTGGTGCCGGTGATGGTTACGCTGACGTTGCCGGCATCCACATACACGGTGTTGGCCGGGGCTGCGAAGGTCACGCTACCTTCGGACAGACCTTTCCCGATAGTGATCACTTCCCCGTTGCTCAGGGTGATCTTCATCTCGGTACCGGTCGGATTGCTCAGGCGCGCGGTATAGACGATGTTGCCGCCTTCCTGAACGGTGCCGGTGGCCGACAGGGTCAGGCCGGTGGTATCCAGGCGAGCCGGATCGTCATTGACCGCCGTGGTCGGCGCGCCGGCAGTGTCCAGCTTCTCGTAGTTGCCGCCCGTGACGCCGGTGATGCTGTTGGTCAACGGTGCGTTGGTATTCAGCACGTTGTTCGGCGCGATGAAGTCCACCGAACCGCTGGAGCTGTTGACCGGAATGGTGATCGACTGACCATTGGCCAGGCTGATGACCAGCGGAGTACCGGTAACCGGCGAAGTGACCGTCGCGGTGTAGGTCACCACGCCACCTTCGGTCACGCTCGGGGTGGCAGTCAGGGTGACAGTCGAGGTATCGATGCTGTCGGTGATCGCGGTCACCGCCGCGGCCGGATTGACCGCCAGCTTCTCGAAATCGCCGCCGGTGGTGCCGGTCACGGTGACGCTGACATTGCCCGCATCGACATAAACGGTGTTCGCCGGAGCGGCGAAGGTCACGGTGCCCTGGGTCTGGCCCTGGGCAATGGTGATGGTTTCACCATTGCTCAGGCTGATCTTCATCTCGGTGCCGGCCGGATTGCTCAGGGTGGCGGTGTAGACGATCTGCCCGCCTTCGGTGACGGAGCCGGTGGCGCTCAGGGTCAGGTTGGTGGTGTCCAGGCGCGCAGGGTCATCGGTGACCGTGGTGGTGGTCGTGCCGGTGCCGGCGACCAGACTTTCGTAGTTGCCGCCGCTGACGCTGGTGATGCTGTTGCTCAGTGGCGCGTTGGTGGCGAGCACGTTGTCCGGGGCGGTGAAGTTGACCGAGCCGGAGCTCTGGCCGACCGCAATGGTGATGCTCTGGCCGTTGGCCAGGTTGACGATCACCGGGGCGCCGGTCACCGGGGCACCGACGGAGGCGGTGTAGGTCACCACGCCGCCTTCGAGCACGCTCGGGGTGGCGCTCAGGGTCACGGTGGTGGTGTCGACGCTGTCAGTGACGGTGGTCACGGCCGCGGCCGGGTTGGCCACCAGGCTCTCGAAGTTGCCGCCGCTCACGTTGGTGATGGTGGTGCTGACCGGCGTGGCGCCGTTGTAGACATCGTTCGGCGCGGTGAACTGCACGCTGCCGCTGGTGCTGCCGACCGGGATGGTAATGGTCTGGCCAGTGGACAGGGTGACCACCACCGGGGTGCCGGTCACCGGCGAGGTGACGCTGGCGGTGTAGGTGATCACGCCGTTCTCGGCGACGCTCGCCGTCGCGCCGAGGCTGACGGTGGTGGTGTCGGTGGTGTCGGTGACGGTGGTCACGGCCGGTGCCGGGCTGGCCACCAGGTTCTCGAAGTTGCCGCCGCCCACGCCTGCGATGGTGGTGCTGATCGGCGCTGCGCCGTTGTACACGTCGTTCGGTGCAGTGAACTGCACGGTACCGCTGGTGCCGCCGACCGGGATGGTGATGGTCTGGCCATTGGACAGGCTGACGATGACCGGCGCGCCGGTGACCGGCGAGGTGACGCTGGCGGTGTAGGTAATTACACCGTTCTCGGCAACGCTTGGGCTGGCGCCGAGGGTGACGGTGGTGGTGTCGATGGAGTCGGTGACGGTGGTCACGGCCGGGGTCGGGTTGGCCACCAGGCTTTCGAAGTTGCCGCCGCTCACGTTGGTGATGGTGGTGCTGACCGGGTTGGCGCCGTTATAGACGTCGTTCGGCGCAGTGAACTGCACGGTGCCGCTGGTGCTGCCGACCGGAATGGTGATGCTCTGCCCGGTGGACAGAGTGACCACAACCGGCGCGCCGGTGACCGGCGAGGTGACGCTGGCGGTGTAGGTGATCACGCCACTCTCGGCCACGCTGGTGCTGGCGCCGAGGCTGACGGTGGTGGTGTCGACGGAGTCGGTGACCGTGGTCAGAACTGGCGATGGGGTGGGTAGAAGCTCTTCGAAGTTGCCGCCGGAAACAGCGGTGATCATTTCGACGATAGGCGTAGCACCCTTGTAGACGTCATTGGGTGCGGTGAATTGGACTGTTCCGCTGGTACTTCCGACCGGAATGATGATGGTCTGTCCGTTGGACAGTGTGACCACGACCGGAGCGACGGTGACCGGGGAGGAGACGCTTGCGGTGTATGTGATCACGCCGTTCTCGGCGACGCTGGCGTCTGCGGCAAGCTCGACGATAGTGGCATCTTGGGAAGTGTCGATGACGACTGTTGTGGCGACGGTTTTATCTGCCACAAGATTTTCGAAATTACCCCCTGTTGCGGAGGTAATAGCTACATTGATAGATGTGTTGCTATATACATCATTCGGGATGTTGAGCAGGATGGTATTGCTGGTGCTTCCAACAGGAATGGTAATGACTTCCCCGTTGGACAGCGTGACGATCACAGGTGTGCCGGTTACCGGTGAAGTGACGGTAGCAGTATAGCTAACAATACCGTTTTCAAATCCGCTTGGAGATGCCTGCAGAGTAACGGGAGTGGTGTCGATACTATCTACTACCGTTGTTTTTACTGTGTTGGTAGTAAACCCGAAGCGCTCAAAGTTGCCGCCGGTGAAGGACGTAACACTGACAGTGAGGCTCTGGGTACCTTTGTAAACATCATTCACGGTAGAGGTAATCGATGCGCTGCCAGTGGACTGTCCCGCCGCGATATTGATCACTAACCCATTGCTTAATGTGACACTCATCGGCGTTTGTGTCGGATTGGTTAGTGTTACGGTATAGGTGGCGGGAGTGCCCTCTATAATGGTACTGTCAGCGCTCAAAATACCCGATGTTTGATCAATTCGGTCGGCAATAGTTACTACATGGGGAGCGGTATTGAATGTGAGGTTTGTGAAGTTGCCACCACTCACGCCTATAATGGATGTGCTGATGCTTCCAATATAAAATGGACCATAAACATCCTTTATGAATTCTGCTGGGACGGGAACCTCTATTTCTGCATAGGAACTTCCGACTGGAATCGTGATACTTAAACCGTTGGAGAGCGAGACAACAAGCGGTGAACCTTGTACCGGATAGGTCACGTCGATCGAGTACTTGAACGTTTCACCTGCATAGGCAGCGCCGTCGCCACTGAGAGAAAAGTAGACTCGCTGGTTGTTGGTTTCAGCAAGAGCCGTAGTATTCGTCGCGCCCGTAAACTGACTATCCAGAGTCGCCCCGAAGTTCAGCCCTTCCGTCTGATACCCAATCACCGGCGCCACCACCCCGGCCACTTCCTCAAGCATCACCACGCTATGCCCGCCACCTGGCGCACCGCTGCCTTCGGACTGCGGGCCCGCAGCGGTCGCTTCGAGGTCCTTGGTCGGGTCGGCACCGGCGGCGATGGCTTGTTGCAGCTCTTCTACAGAAGGCGCGGCCTGAGCGGTGGCCTCTTCCAGGTCGGTACTGGACGCAGGAGCGTCGGCGCTCCACTGCGTCTCGCGACCCAGGTCGATGGTACGACCGTCGGTCAGTTCGAGGGTCACGGCACCCGCCTGCCCCGTCAAAACCTGGTCGCCAGCAAACAGGCGATCGCCTTCGATCAGGACACGTTGGACCCCTTCCTGGGAAACAGCGACCACTTGGCCAATAACACGCTTGACGATGGCGACAACACTGCTCATGAGACTCTCCGAACTAACCGTTCAATGTGGCTTCCATACGCGATCGGGCTGGTGTTTGCCGCTATCTGCTTGGAATGTTTCGCAAGACGCTGGTAAAAATGTTTATGTCAATTTAATGGCTTGTGCGAGAAGTTTTATTTCTTTGAGTCAAACTATTGACCCTCGCGTCGCCATCCTAAACAATCGGCCCATTAATGTCACATTGATATTTCACCAGGTGAAGAGCCCTTGATCTGTGACGGGGTTCTCACTCGGAAATTTCCGACACGCGGCATCCGTTATAGCCAGTTTTTGGCGCTTTGCCATGTTTTGCTCTGATGTGGGACACGCTGTCCCTAGGGAAGAAAAACGAAATGCGTCGCACCGTATTCACTGCCTTGCCCCTCGCTTTGTTCGCCTCCTTCAGCACTGCACAAACCTTGCCGCACGCCATGCAACAGGCGCTTGAAGCGCACCCGGAAGTCCAGGCGGGGATCAACGGTCGTCTGGCCGCCGACAAGCAGGTTCGGATCGCTCAAGGCGGCTACCTGCCCAAGGTCGATGTACTGGCCGGCTACGGCCGGGAAAACACCGACAGCCCGAGTACCCGCGTCGGCGGGGGCAACTCGCAAACCCTGAACCGTGGCGAATCCAGCCTGCGCTTGCGACAGATGGTGTTCGACGGTTTTGCGACGCCAAACGAAGTGGGGCGTCAACAAGCCACCGCCAATGCCCGGGCGTATGCCCTGCTTAACACGTCCGAGCGCACCGCCCTGGAAACCGCCAGGGTCTACATCGAAGTGTTGACGCGTCGCGACATGGTGCGCCTGGCCGAGGACAACCTGCGCAGCCACGAGCGCATCTTCGACCAGATCCAGCTACGCACCTCCCGCGGTGTCGGGCGCATGGCCGACATGGACCAGGCCGAAGCCCGTCTGGCCTCGGCGAAAAACAACCTGCTGACGGAACAAACCAACCTCGCCGACGCACAAACCAATTACCTGAGTGTCGTTGGTCAACTGCCCGATGAACTGAGCGCCCCCGCCCCTTTCATCGATCTGCTGCCCGCGACCCTGAATGAAGCCCGCCAGCAAATGGTCGAAAGCAACCCGGCCCTGCGCTCGGCGGAATCCGACATCGCCGCAGCGGACAAGCAGTACGACACGGCGAAATCACGGTTCTACCCGCGCTTCGACGCCGAGCTGGAACGCAGTGCGAACAACGACGTCGACGGCGTCAACGGGCACAACAACGAGTGGCAGGCCATGGTGCGCATGACCTTCAACCTGTACGACGGCGGCAGCGACAAGGCCGACCTGGAGTCCAAGGCCTATCAGGCCAGCCAGGCCCTGGATATTCGCAACAATGCCTTGCGTCAGCTCAACGAGGAGTTAGGCTTGGCGTGGAATGCTATGCAGAACGCCGATGCGCAGGTACCGATCGCCCAGCAATATGTCGATCACAGCACCAAGGTACGCTCGGCCTACCAGAGCCAGTTCAGCCTGGGCGAGCGCTCGCTGCTCGACCTGCTCGACAGCGAGAACGAACTGTTCACCGCGCAGCGGCGCCTGGCCGAAGTGAAGAGCGTGCAGCTGTTTACTCAGTACCGGATCAAGGCGACCATTGGTCAACTGCTCAAGAGCCAGGGTGTCGTGGCACCGATGGCCACGGTCGTACAGAACGAGCTCAAGCCGAGGGTGAACCTGCCCGGGCTGAACTGATAGCCAAATAGTCCTTCAAGCCAGCAAGGAAGTCCGCGTGGATTCATTTGTCAGCAGAAACCTCACCCATGACCCGCGAAGCCTGCACGATGACCCGCTGCTGGACAGCCTGCTGTCGCTTTGCGTGTTGCACCAGAAGCCGGCCAGCCGCGCCATGCTCACCACCGGCCTGCCACTGCCGGCCCAGCGCCTGAGCCCCGAGCTGCTGTCACGGGCGGCGGCGCGGGCCGGGCTGCAAGGGCGTCTCTTGCAGCGCAAGCTGGAGCACATCCCCTCGATCGCCATGCCCACCATGCTCCTGCTCAAGGGTGGGCGCAGCACGGTGCTGCTGGGTTGGGAGAATGACAACACTGCGCGCTTGCTGCTCAGCGAGAGCGATGGCGGCGAGGTGCATGTCAGCCGCGAGGCGCTGGAAGCGGACTACACCGGGCGGGTGTTCTTCGCCCAGCCGCAGCACAAGTTCGACGTCAACCACGGTAACCTGATCCCGCGTGCCCGTTCCTGGTTCCGCGATACCCTCAAGCGTTCGCGCTGGCTGTATGCCGACGCCATCGCCGCCAGCCTGATCATCAACGTTATCGCCATGGCCGCGCCGCTGTTCGTGATGAACGTCTACGACCGCGTGGTGCCGAACCAGGCCACTTCGACCCTGTGGGTGCTGGCCATTGGCATCACCGGGGCCTATGTCTTCGACCTGATCCTCAAGGGCTTGCGCAGCCTTTGCCTCGATCTGGCGGGGAAAAAGACCGACCTGATCATTTCCGCCACGCTGTTCGAGCGCATCGTCGGCATGTCGATGAAGTACCGCCCGGCGCGGGTCGGCAGCTTTGCCCAGAACATCCATGAGTTCCAGGGGCTGCGTGATTTCCTTGCCTCGCTGACCCTGGCCAGCCTGATCGACCTGCCGTTCACCCTGCTGATCCTGATGGTGATCGGTATCATCGGCGGGCACCTGGTGTGGATTCCGGTGGTGGCCTTCCCGCTGGCCCTGGGTATCGGCTATGCCTTGCAGAAACCGCTGACCGCGACCCTCGAACGGACCATGGCCCTGGCCTCCGAGCGCCAGTCGAGCCTGATCGAAACCCTCGCCGGCCTCGACGCGGTCAAGGTCAACAACGCCGAAAGCGAACGCCAGTACATGTGGGAGCAGACCATCGGCACCCTCAGCCGCCTGGAACTGCGGGTCAAGGTGCTTTCCGGCCTGGCGATGAACATCACCCTGCTGATCCAGCAGATGGCCGGCGTTACCCTGATCTGCTTCGGCGTGTACCAGATCATGGCCGGCAACCTCAGCATGGGCGGCCTGATCGCCTGCTACATGCTCAGCGGCCGCGCCCTCGCGCCACTGGGCCAGCTGGCCGGCCTGCTGACCCGCTACCAGCAGGCCAAGGTGACCATGGTCTCCACCGACCAGATGATGGAGCTGCCGCAGGAGCGCAACTTCGAGGAGCGTCCGCTGAGCCGCCGCGTGTTGCAGGGCGCCGTGGAATTCCGTGGTGTCGACTTCACCTACCCGAACCAGCAGAACCCGGCATTGAAGAACATCAGCCTGGCCATCCGTCCCGGCGAGAAGGTCGGCATCATCGGCCGCAGCGGCTCGGGCAAGAGCTCCCTGGCCAAGCTGATCGTGGGCCTGTACGAGGCCGACGCCGGTTCGCTGCTGATCGATGGCGTGGACATTCGCCAGATCGACGTCAGCGAACTGCGCCACAACCTCGGCTATGTGCCCCAGGATATCCAGCTGCTGGCCGGCACTCTGCGTGACAACCTGGTCAGCGGCGCCCGTTACGTCGAGGACGAAATGGTCCTGCAGGCCGCCGAGCTGGCGGGTGTCCACGAATTTGCCCGCCTGCACCCGCAAGGTTATGAACTGCAGGTCGGCGAACGTGGCCAGAACCTGTCCGGCGGCCAGCGGCAGAACGTCGCCCTGGCCCGCGCGCTGTTGCTCAACCCGCAGATTCTCCTGCTCGACGAGCCTACCGCGGCCATGGACAACACCGGTGAAGAGCGCCTCAAGCAGCGCTTGCAGGCGGTGATCGAGAACAAGACCGTGTTGCTGGTGACCCACCGTGCCTCGTTGCTGACCCTGGTCGACCGCCTGATAGTGGTCGATCGCGGCCAGATCGTTGCCGATGGCCCTAAAGCTGCTGTCATGGATGCACTGAAGAAGGGGCAGATCAGTGTTGCTTAAGTCTGGAGTGGGATGCTTCAAGGACACCCTGCGCGGCTATTTCAAGGGTTCGCAATCCTTCGGCGGCGAGCCGCTGCCGGAGGTCAACAAGGCGCTGGTGGAAGACGCCCCGCGCATCGTGCGGCTGACCATCTGGGGCATCATCTGCTTCTTCCTGTTCCTGGTGCTCTGGGCCAACTTCGCGGTACTCGACGAAGTTACCCGGGGCGACGGCAAGGCGATTCCGTCGTCCAAGCTGCAGAAGATCCAGAACCTGGAGGGCGGTATCGTCTCCGAGATCTTCGCCCGTGAAGGTGAAGTGGTCGAAGCCGGCGCGCCGCTGCTGCGCCTGGATGCCACCCGCTTCGTCTCCAACGTTGGCGAAACCGAGGCCGACCGCGTGGGCCTGGCCCTGCGGGTCGAACGCCTGAGTGCCGAGGTCGAGGACCGGCCGCTGAACATCGACGCCGAGTTGCGCAAGGCGGCACCGAGCCAGGCGGCCAACGAAGAATCCCTGTACAACAGCCGTCGTCAGCAGTTGCAGGATGAAATCGGCGGTCTCCAGGAGCAACTGGTACAGCGGCAGCAGGAACTGCGCGAGTTCGGCTCCAAGCAAGCCCAGTACCGCAACAGCCTGAACCTGCTGCGTCAGGAAATCGGCATGTCGGAGCCGCTGGTAGCACAGGGTGCGGTGTCCCCGGTGGAAGTGCTGCGCCTCAAGCGTGCCGAAGTGGAAAACCGTGGCCAGCTCGACGCCACCACCCTGGCGATCCCGCGGGCGGAGTCGGCGGTCAAGGAAGTCGAGCGCAAGATCGACGAGACTCGCGGCAAGTTCCGCAGCGATGCCCTGACCCAGCTCAACGAAGCCCGTACCGACCTGAACAAGACCGAAGCCACAGGCAAGGCCTTGGAAGACCGGGTCAGCCGGACCCTGGTCACCTCGCCGGTGCGGGGGATCGTCAAGCAGGTGCTGGTCAACACCATTGGTGGCGTGATCCAGCCGGGCAGCGACCTGGTGGAGATCGTCCCACTGGACGACACCTTGCTGGTGGAAGCGCGGATCCGGCCGCAGGACATTGCCTTCCTGCACCCGGGCCAGGAAGCCATGGTCAAGTTCACGGCGTATGACTTCACCATCTATGGCGGGCTCAAGGCCAAGCTGGAGCAGATCGGTGCGGACACCATCACCGATGAAGAGGGCAACACCTTCTACCTGATCAAGCTGCGTACCGAGCGCAGTCACCTGGGGACTGACGAGAAACCGCTGCTGATCATCCCGGGGATGGTGGCGTCGGTGGATATCATCACCGGCAAGAAGAGTGTGTTGAGCTACCTGCTCAAGCCGATCATCCGCGCCCGGGCCGAGGCCTTGCGCGAACGTTGAGGGCCTCATCGCTGGCAAGCCAGCTCCCACAGGTCCAGCGGCGCACCCGGTCCCTGTGGGAGCTGGCTTGCCTGCGATAGGGCCCTCACAGGCACCACAAAACTTGCAGACATGAAAAAGCCCGCCGCCACAGTGATGTGGCGGCGGGCTTTTCACATCCGGGCCGGAGCCGGCTCGGTCAGAGGAAGGTGACCTGGCCGCCTTCCAGCGATTTCACCCGGGCCAGCGATTCAACGCGATAACCCTGGCTGTCCAGCTCGGCACGGCCGCCCTGGAACGACTTCTCGATGACGATACCCAAACCGGCAACGGTGGCACCGGCCTGCTTGATGATCGAGATCAGCGCCTGGGACGCCTTGCCGTTGGCCAGGAAGTCGTCGATCACCAGCACGCGGTCGCTGCTGTTCAGGTGACGCGGCGAGATGGCCACGGTGTTCTCGGTCTGCTTGGTGAAGGAATACACCGACGCGGTCAGCAGGTTTTCCGTCAGGGTCAGGGACTGGTGCTTGCGCGCGAAAATCACCGGAACGCCCAGCTTCAGGCCGGTCATCACCGCCGGGGCGATGCCCGAGGCTTCGATGGTGACGATCTTGGTCACGCCGGAATCGGCGAACAGACGGGCGAATTCGTCGCCGATCAGGGCCATCAGCGCCGGGTCGATCTGGTGGTTGAGAAACGCATCGACTTTCAGGACCTGATCGGAAAGCACGATGCCTTCTTCGCGAATCTTCTGGTGCAGTGCTTCCACGGGTGTTTCCTCGGATGTAAGCAAAAGGCCCCGGCATGGGCCAGGGCGATTGAAGGGGTTGATTATCTACCGTTTGAGCATGGCGCGGATATCGGCAAGTGCCGTATTGCCGCGTGCCGCCTTGACCTCTACCGGTGCGTCGTCCAGGCCTTCCCAGGCCAGATCGTCGTCGGGCAGCTCATCCAGGAAGCGGCTCGGCGAACAATCGATGATCTCGCCGTACTGCTTGCGCTTGGCGGCGAAGGTGAAGGCCAGGGTCTGGCGCGCACGGGTAATGCCGACGTACGCCAGGCGGCGCTCTTCCTCGATGGTGTCGGCTTCGATGCTGGAGCGGTGCGGAAGGATCTCCTCCTCCATGCCCATGATGAACACGTAGGGGAATTCCAGGCCCTTGGAGGCATGCAGGGTCATCATCTGCACGCCCTCGGCGCCGTCTTCCTCTTCCTGCTGGCGCTCCAGCATATCGCGCAGCACCAGCTTGCCGATGGCGTCCTCGATGGTCATGTCGCCGTCCTCGTCCTTCTCCAGCGTGCTTTTCAGCGCGTCGATGAGGAACCAGACGTTGCCCATGCGGAAGTCCGCGGCCTTGTCGCTGGAGCTGTTGCTGCGAATCCAGTTTTCGTAATCGATGTCCATCACCATGCTGCGCAGCGCGGCGATCGGATCTTCCAGGGCCACCTGCTCGCGAACCTTGTCCATCCAGGTCTTGAAGCGGTGCAGGCGGTCGGTGAAGCGGCTGTCCAGATGCTCGCGCAGGCCCAGCTCCTCGCTGGCGGCGTACATCGAGATCTTGCGCTCGGTGGCGTAGTTGCCGAGCTTTTCCAGGGTGGTCGAGCCGATTTCCCGACGCGGTACGTTGATCACCCGCAGGTAGGCGTTGTCGTCGTCCGGGTTCACCAGCAGGCGGAAGTAGGCCATCAGGTCCTTCACTTCCTGGCGGCCGAAGAAGCTGTTGCCGCCGGACAGGCGATACGGCACCTGGTGGTGCTGCAATTTCAGCTCGATCAGCTTGGCCTGGTAGTTGCCGCGATAGAGGATGGCGAAATCGCTGTAGGGCCGGTCGGTGCGCAGGTGCAGGCTGAGGATCTCCATGGCCACCCGCTCGGCCTCGGCTTCCTCGTTCTTGCAGCGGATCACGCGGATCTCGTCGCCGTGGCCCATTTCGCTCCACAACTGCTTCTCGAAGGCGTGGGGGTTGTTCGAGATCAGCACGTTGGCGCAGCGCAGGATGCGGCTGGTGGAGCGGTAGTTCTGCTCCAGCATCACCACCTTCAACGACGGGTAGTCGTCTTTGAGCAGCATCAGGTTTTCCGGACGCGCGCCGCGCCAGGCGTAGATCGACTGGTCATCGTCGCCGACCACGGTGAACTGGTTGCGCGTGCCGATCAGCATCTTCACCAGCAGGTACTGGCTGGCGTTGGTGTCCTGGTATTCGTCCACCAGCAGGTAGCGCACGCGGTTCTGCCACTTTTCCAGGATGTCCGGGTTGTCCTCGAACAACTTCACCGGCAGCAGGATCAGGTCGTCGAAGTCCACCGCGTTGAACGCCTTGAGCGTGCGCTGGTAGTGGGAATAGACGATGGCCGCGGTCTGCTCCTTGGGGTTGCGCGCCTTTTCCAGGGCCTCGGGGGGCAGGATCAGGTCGTTCTTCCAGGCGCCGATCATGTTCTTGATCTCGTCTACGCCGTCGTCCCCGGAGTATTCCTTCTGCATGATGTCGGTCATCAGCGCCTTCACGTCGGTCTCGTCGAAGATCGAGAAGCCGGGCTTGTAGCCCAGGCGCACGTGTTCCTTGCGGATGATGTTGAGACCGAGGTTGTGGAAGGTGGACACCGTCAGGCCGCGCCCCTCGCCCTTGCGCAGCAGGGTGCCGACCCGCTCCTTCATCTCCCGCGCGGCCTTGTTGGTAAAGGTCATGGCCACGATGTACTGGGCGCGGATCCCGCAGTTCTGGATCAGGTGGGCGATCTTGCGGGTGATCACGCTGGTCTTGCCGGAGCCTGCGCCGGCGAGTACCAGGAGCGGGCCGCCGACGTAGTTCACGGCTTCTTGCTGCCGGGGATTGAGTCGGGACATGACGGAAACCGGGGGTGGCTGAAAAATAGCCGCGCAGTTTAACAGGGCTTCGCCGTCATGGCGCGACCGTCTGACAGTGTGACGCAGCACAATATCTAAATTTGCCGGCTCTGCTACTTTCCATCAGGATGCACCCCCGTCTGGATGGATTTCCCCGGGGCAGGGCGGTTGATAAAAGTGAAAATCATTTACATTGACGTCGTTGTCGCCAATGATTCGCCCGTTACCCTGTCTGCGTCCGCGTACTGCTAACTAAGGAGAGAGCTTGTCTACGCCTGCCGAACCGTTGCGTTTGCTCCTGCTGGCTGAAGAGTCCGAGTGGGCGGTTGCCCTCGGCGAGTCTCTGTTGCCGCTGGCGGGCACTGCGGTATTGCTGACGGCGCCGACCTGGGAGTCGGTGGACAGCCTGTTCGCCCGCGACCGTAACGCGGTGGTCCTGACCACACCGGGCCGCCAGCCGGCGCCGGGGCGTTGCGACCTGCCCATGGTGCTGCTGCTCGACGCCGAGCCGGCCAAGGCGCCGCCGGGGGTCAGTGACTGGCTGGTGCGTGGCCAACTGGGCAGCGACACCCTGCGCCGCTGCCTGCGCCACGTGCGCGAGCGCGGTGTGCTGGAAGCCACCCTGCAGCGCCTGGCCGAGGAAGATCCGCTCACCGGCATCGCCAACCGCCAGGGCTTCCAGACCCTGCTGACCGCGCGCCTGGCCGAGAACGAAGGCCGCGGCGTTGCCCTCGGCCACCTCGACCTCGACAACTTCCGCCATGCCAACGACGCCCTTGGTCACCAGGGTGGCGACCGCTTGATCCTGCAAGTGGTCGGCCGGCTCAAGAGCCAGCTGGAAGCCGGTGACCGCGTGGCCCGCCTGGGCAGCGACGAGTTCGCCCTGCTGATCGACACCCGCCGCGAACCGCAGCGCGCCGAGCGCGTGGCCGAGCGGATCGTCGAAGCCCTGGCCGAACCCTACTGGATCGACGGCGAAAGCCTGCTGGTCGGGTGCAGCCTGGGTGTCGCCCATGCCCGTGCCCAGGCCGGTGCCGACCCGCTGATGTGGCACGCGCATATCGCCATGCAGCAGGCCAAGGGCGTGCACGGCTGCACCTATCACATCTTCGATGAGCGGATTAACCGCAACGCCCGCAGCCTGGCCGACCTCGAAGGCGAGCTGCGCCGCGCCCTGCGCCGCGACGAACTGGAACTGCACTACCAGCCGCGCCTGGACCTGGAGGAGGGCCGTATCGTCGGCCTCGAAGCCCTGGTGCGCTGGCGCCATGCCGAACGCGGCCTGCTGCCGCCCAGCGAGTTCGTGCCGCTGGCCGAGCAGAGCGGGCTGATCGTGCCCCTGGGTTACTGGGTGATCTCCCGGGCCTTGCGCGACATGCAGATTCTCCGGGAGCGCGGCCTGGCGCCGTTGCACATGGCGGTAAACCTGTCGTTCCGCCAGTTCCAGGACAGCCAGTTACTGGCGACCCTCAGCCGCTTGATCGTCCAGCATGGTGTCGATGCCCGCTGGCTGGAGTTCGAACTGACCGAAACGGCGGTGATGCGCCGCAACGACCTGGTCAAGCAGACCATGGACGCCCTCGGGCGCCTGGGCGTGCGTTTCTCGCTGGATGACTTTGGTACCGGCTTCTCGTCCTTCGTCCACCTCAACAGCCTGCCGATCACCTTGCTCAAGGTCGACCGCAGCTTTGTCGGCGGCATGGAAACGCGGGAAGAGAACCGCAAGCTGGTGCACGCGATGATCAACCTGGCGCACAACCTTCATCTGGAAGTGGTGGCGGAAGGGGTGGAGACCGAGGAGCAACTGGACCTGTTGCGCAGCTTTGGCTGTGACCAGATCCAGGGCTTCCTTATCAGCAAGCCGCTGGCGATCGAGCCGCTGGTGGAGTTCCTGCTGCTGAATGCCTCGCAAAGGCCGGTTGCTTTGTAAACCTCCCGGGCCTCATCGCTGGCAAGCCAGCTCCCACAGGGACCGGGTGCACCGCTGGACCTGTGGGAGCTGGCTTGCCAGCGATAGGGCCCTAAAGAACAAAGCACATCTCAGGACCGAACCGGCACCCCCAGTCCAACCCCACCAATCATCCGCTTCATCCGCCACTCGAACGCCAGCGTCAGCCCCACCGCCGCAAACGCCAGCCCCAACGCCAGCCCCCACCACACGCCGACCGCCCCCATCCCCAGCGGAAACGCCATCACCCACGCCGCCGGCGCCCCGATCAGCCAGTAACAGCACAGCCCCACCAGGAAGGTGGTCTTGGCATCCTTCAGCCCGCGAATCGAGCCCATGGCCACCGTCTGGATTCCGTCGAACAGCTCGAACCACGCCGCCACCATCAACAGGCTCACCGCCAGCTTCACCACCCCGGCAAACGCCGGATCCTCCAGGTCGAGGAACAACCCCACCAGCGCCTCCGGCTTCAGCCAGAACAACACCGAGAACCCGAGCATCACCGCCGCGCCAAAGCCGATCCCGACCCGCCCGGCATGCCGCGCCGCCAGCAGCCGGTCGGCGCCGTAGTGCAGGCCGACGCGCATGGTCACCGCATAGGACAACCCCGCCGGGATCATGAACGCCGTCGAGACGATCTGCAGGGCGATCTGGTGCGCGCCCAGTTCGGTACTGCCCATGGTCCCCATGCACAGCGCGGCGAAGGCGAACAGGCCGACTTCCACGGTGTAGGTCCCGCCAATCGGCAGGCCCAGGCGCCACAACTCGCGCAGCGCCGGCATCGATGGCCGCGACAGGTTCCTGCGGATCGGGTAGGGCGCATAGGCCGGGTGCTGGCGGATATACAAGGCCAGGGCCACCGCCATGCAGTTGGCGACGACCGCCGTCACCAGGCCGATACCCACCAGCCCCAGCTTCGGCAGGCCGAACATGCCCTCGATCAGCGCGTAATTGAGCAGGAAGTTGACCACCGTCCCCACCAGGCTGATGACCATCACCGGCGACGAGCGCCCCAGCGCACTGGTAAAACCGCGCAGGGCCATGAAGGTCAGGTAGCCGGGCAGGGCGAAGGGCAGCAACAGCAGGAAGTGCCCGGCGTTCTCGACGTTGCCGGGTGTCTGCCCGAGCAGCAGCAATACCGGCCCGAGGTTCCACAGCACCAGCGCCGCCACCACCGCCATCACCCAGCCCAGCCACAGCCCGGCCTGGGTCAGGCGGGTGGCGCCTTCGGTGTCGCCGGCGCCATGACGGATGGCGACCAGGGTACCGACCGCGGCGATCACCCCGAGGCAGAAGATGGACACGAACGAATAGCTCGCCGCACCCAGGCCGCCGCCGGCCAGGGCCTCGGGGCTGATCCTGGCCATCATCAGGGTGTCGGTGAGCAGCATCAGCATATGCGCCAACTGCGAGGCAATCAGCGGCCCCGCCAGCCGCAACAGTGCCTTGAGTTCATGGGTTGGCGCCGCCTGCATGGTCGGATTCCTCGAAAAATGAAGTGACAAGCCGCCAATTCTCGACCTTTGCGCGGTTGCGCACAAAAGGATAAAAGCGATCATTGGCATGATTAAAACTCATGCGAAGATGCGTCCTTACGGAGGTCCTTCATGTCCAGTCGTCTTCCCCCGCTGTACGCCCTGCGCGCCTTCGAGGCTGCGGCGCGGCACAGCTCGTTCACCCGTGCCGCGGATGAGTTGAACATCACCCAGAGCGCGGTGAGCCGGCATATCCGCACCCTCGAGGAGCATTTCGCCTGCCGCCTGTTCATCCGCAACGGTCGCAGCCTGCAACTGAGCGAGGCGGCGCGCCTGCTGCTGCCCGGCGTACGCGAAGGCTTCGGCGCCCTGGAGCGGGCCTGCAGCACCCTGCGCAGCGAAGAGGGCGTGCTGCGCATGAAGGCGCCTTCGACCCTGACCATGCGCTGGCTGCTGGCCCGGCTCAGCCGCTTTCGCCATCTGCAGCCGGGCAACGAGGTGCAACTGACCAGCGCCTGGATGGACGTGGACCATGTCGACTTCAACCAGGAACCCTTCGACTGCGCCGTACTGCTGGGCGACGGGCACTTCCCGCCGGACTGGGAGGTGAGCTGCCTGTTCTCCGAATGGCTGGTGCCGGTGGGCGCGCCGGAGTTGCTCAAGGACGGTCCCTGGGATGTGGAAAAACTTGCCGCGTGCGAATTGCTCCACCCGACCCCGGACAAGCGCGACTGGCGCACCTGGCTGGCACGCATGGGCCTCACCGAAGCCGTTTCGCTCAAGGGCGGCCAGGTGTTCGACACCCTGGAGCTGGGCATGATCGCTGCCGCCCGCGGCTATGGCGTGTCCATGGGCGATTTGCTGATGGTCGCCGAGGATGTCGCCCAGGGCCGGCTGAGTCTGCCCTGGCCGGCGGCGGTGGCCAGCGGGCTGGACTACTATCTGGTCTGGCCACGCACCCGTCCCGGTGGCGAGCGCCTGCGTCGGCTCAGCGACTTCCTGCAAGGTGAGGCACGGGCGATGCAGCTGCCAGATGTGGAAATGCTGCGGGCAAATGCTACCAACAGCGGCGAATGAACGTTTGCGCGTGAAATAACCGCGCCCTGCGCTCAAGTAATCCCGCGCCAAGCCGAATTAGCAGGCAAGGGCCCGGAATGAGGCCCGTCCGACCCGCCCATCGTGCCCCCGCGATCAGGATGATCCCGGCCTTACTTCGCCAGGAGTTTTCATGTCTCGACCCCGCGCCCGGATTGCCTCGCAGCTTGGCCTTGCGCTTGCCGCCGTGCTGGCTGTTGTCATCACCGGCAGTACCCTGTTCGCCCTGCGCTCCCTCGACCACGCCAACCTGATCACCCGCCAGGAGCACCTGACCAGTGAAGCCCGGCTGCTGGCTGACCAGCTCGGGACTTTCCACGACTCCCTGAAGGACAGTACCCAGCGCCTCGCCGGGTTGTTCGAAAAGCGCTTCAGCGGTTTGACCGTGCAGGCGGGAACGTCCATTCCCGTGGCCGGCATCGCTGCTCCCGGGTTGTTCCTCGACGGCCAGGCGCTGAACAACGATTTCAGCGAAGTCGATGAATTCCGTCAGATGACCGCCGGCGTCGCCACGATCTTCGTGCGCAGCGGCGACGACTTCGTGCGCATCAGCACCTCGCTGACCAAGCAGGATGGCAGCCGCGCCATCGGCACCTTGCTCGACCGGCAGAGCCCGGCCTACGGGCGGATCATGAGCGGCCAGTCCTACGTCGGGCGCGCCTTGCTGTTCGACCGCTTCTACATGACCCAGTACACCCCGGTGCGTGATGCTGGCGGGCAGGTCATCGCCATTCTCTTCGTCGGCTTCGACTACACCGACGCGCAGAAGAACCAGTTCGACAACCTCAAGCGCTTCCGCATCGGCCAGACCGGCTCCCTGGCCCTGCTCGACGAGCAAGGCCGCTGGCTGGTGCCGCCGGCGGGCGTGACCGACCTGGCAAAGGCCGCCAGCGAGGCGGCCGGCTTCGTCGGCAAGCCGGGTGAAGGGCGCTTCTGGAATGACGGCGTGGAAGATCTCTACAGCGTCGCCATGCCGTTCGCCGGCGGCCCTTGGACCGTGCTGGCGAGCATGCCGGAAGCAGAAATCCGCGCGGTGACCTGGAGCGTCGGTACCCGCCTGGCGATTGGCAGCCTGCTGGCGATGCTGCTCGCGGTGGGCGCCACGCTCTGGCTGTTGCGGCGCAAGCTGCGGCCGCTGAGCGACCTGGTGCATCAGGCCGAAGCGCTGGGCGCGGGTGACCTGGATGTGCGTCTGCAGGTCACCAGCCAGGACGAGATCGGCCAGTTGGCCGCCAGCTTCAACCATATGGGCGAAGCGCTGGCGAACATGGTTGTGCGTATCCGCGAGGCGTCGCAGCAAGTCGGCCAGCGTGCCCATGCCCTGGCCGATCTCTCGGCGGGTGCCTGCGATGGCATGGACCGGCAATCCGGTGAGATCACCAGCATGGCCGGCGCGGTGGAAGAGTTCAGCGCCACCTCGGCGAATATCGCCGACAGCATGGGCAGCACCGAGCGCATGGCCCGGGACAATGCCCAGCAGACGCGGATCGGGCGGGCGTCGATGGACGAAGCCTCGACCTCGCTGCAGCAGATTGCCGAAGCCTTGGGCGACACCGCCAAGGTCATCGACATTCTGGGTGCCCGCTCCCAGGACATCGGCGGCATCGTCGGCACCATCACCTCGATTGCCGAGCAGACCAACCTGCTGGCGCTCAATGCCGCCATCGAAGCGGCGCGGGCCGGGGAGCAGGGGCGTGGGTTTGCCGTGGTCGCCGACGAGGTTCGGCACCTGGCGGCGCGTACCCGCCAGGCCACTGATGAAATCTCCTCGATGATCGACAGCGTGCAGCAGCAGACCGGGCATGCCATCAGCACCATGGAGCAAGGTAACCGCCTGATGCGCGAGGGGCTGGAGCGCAACGCCCGGGTCGCCGAGGCGCTGGCGCGCATCGACGAGCAGAGCCGCAGTGCCGGGGAGCAGTTCGCGGTGATCACCACCGCGACCCAGGAGCAGAGTGCGACGGCGACGGTGCTGAGCAGCAACCTGCAGAGCATTGCCACGACCAACCATGATCAGCGGGAAGTGGCGAACGATCTGGCGACCACGGCGCGTCAACTGGAAGGGTTGGCGGGGCAGTTGCGGCAGGAGGTGGACCGCTTCCGCGTTCGCCACTAAGTTTCTTTGTTCATGCTGGCCTCATCGCTGGCAAGCCAGCTCCCACAGGTTCTCTGCAAGGCTCAGGCCTGAGGTGATCCCTGTGGGAGCTGGCTTGCCAGCGATTAGGCCAGACCTGACAACCTCATTACTCAAGCCGTTTCAGGGCTTTGATGCAGGCCTCGATAGAGCGCTTTTCACTCTCGGCATACAACGCCAACTCATCCTGCACCACCATCCCCAACGCCTGCTCGAACGCCTCCCTATTGGCATTGCTGCCATACTCCGCCTGACCGTCATCCCCCAGGTTGGACTGGAAAATCCCCGCCGCACTGACCGGCAGAAAATCCTCGTACACCAGCGCCTCGAAGTGGACATGCCCCGCTTCGATCAGCCCTTCCAGCGTCTCGGGCTGCTCTTTCGCCGCCAGCCCCTTCTCCGTCGGGAAGTACCGGAAGTACGCCAGCCCCTGCTCGCGCATCTGCCGCAGATCATCCGGAAACGCCCGGAACGTCTCGGCCAGCAGGCTCATGTAGCGGTCGGCGTTACTCTCCGCAGGCACCCCGCCCAGCGCATCACGGGTGGCATCGAGCAGTTGGTCATAAAGCAGCCGCCCCTTCGGCGTCAGCGCCGCCCCACGCTGTTCGATCTCGCCAAAGCGCGCCGTATGGCTGCCCTGCGCATCACGGAAGGCAATCGACTCCTGCAACGCCTTGAAGCTGGTCTGGCGCAACAGGATCGGATGGCGCCGCGTCGGCGGCCCCTCGATCACTGCCTTTGGCGGAATCCCGTGGGCCGGCATCCCTAGCTGGATCGCATCGATATCCAGGGTGCGCGGGGTCAGGTGGTTGATATGCGGG
The DNA here is from genome assembly GCF_057197725.1 of Pseudomonas sp. P2S-1. Taxonomy (NCBI): domain Bacteria; kingdom Pseudomonadati; phylum Pseudomonadota; class Gammaproteobacteria; order Pseudomonadales; family Pseudomonadaceae; genus Pseudomonas; species Pseudomonas sp. P2S-1. The sequence goes on along the minus strand of NZ_CM170068.1, from coordinate 4,407,469 downwards.
CCCTTGAACGCCACCACATCGGCGATCAGACGATGCTGGTCGTGCAGTTGCTGGTACTCCTGCGCCGTCACCGTGGCTTCATGGTGCCAACGGAAGGTGTGCAGCGCTTCGTCGACGAACGCCTGGGCATCGGCGTCGTTCAGGCCGCCCTCCTGCTCGCTTTGTTCGATCAACTGCAAGGCACGCGGCGTGAAGATCTGACGCTTGTCCAGGATCGACCGGGCCAGCTCGCGCAGGTCCGGATCATCGATCAGCTCCAGGCGCAGCAACGAGGTGAAGACCCGGAACGGGCTGATATGCAGCGCCTGCTCATGCACCGGACGAAACGCCGTGGAATGCACCGGCACCCCGGCGGAGCTCAGGTCGTAGTAGCCCACCGGCTGCATGCCCATCACCGCGAACAGTCGACCGATGGTCGCCAGCTCCGCCGCCGTGCCGACGCGGATGGCGCCGTGGCGTTCCTGGTCCAGGCGTTCCACCTCACCGGTCCAGCGCAGCGCCTCGGCCACCTCCGGGCGCATCGCCATCACCTGCCGGTTGACCTCGCTCACCAGCGCCAGCAGCGTGCCGTAGAGCGGGACTTCCTGCTTGTACATCAACGACATGGCGGCGGAAAACCGCGCGCGGATAAGGTCCGGGCTGACGAAATCTTCTGCGGGCATCGCGGGCTTCCTGGTGAGTGGTCGGGCACGCATACATGAAAGCGAGGAATGCTGACTGACTTCAAGCGAAAAAAAGTCGAGCAGTCATTCCGTAAATTCAGGACTTTTCCGCGGCGACCTGTTCGGCGATCCAGTCCACCAGGCAGCGCACCTTGGGCACCTCGGCGGCATGTTCGGAGAACGCCAGGAAATGCGCGCCGTTGCTGCGCATGCGGTGCGCCCAGGGCACCACCAGCTTGCCCTCGGCAATATCGGCCTCGGCCAGGTAACCCGGCACCAGCGCCACGCCGCAACCGGCCTGGGCCGCACTCAGGCACATATGGAAGGTGTCGAAGCGCGGGCCGTGATAGCTGTTGGGCGAGTGCAGGCCCTGTTCGAGGAACCATTCGTGCCAGGCTTCCGGACGCGTCGTGCTTTGCAGCAGGACGAAGTCGGACAATTCGCTGGCGTCGGTCAGGCTGCGCCCTTGCAGCAGGTCAGGCGCACACACTGGCAATACCTCTTCGCCGAACAGCTCGATGCAGGTCGCCCCGGGCCATGTGCCCTGGCCATAGAAGAACACCACATCGGCCTTGGCCTGCAGCAGGGAGAACGGCTCCATCTCGTTGCGGATATCCAGGTGGATATTCGGATAACGCTTGCCGAAGCCCTTCAGGTGCGGGATCAGCCAGCGCACGCCGAAGCTGGGCTGGGTGGCGACCTTGAGCACTTCGGTCTGCTCGCCGTAGGACATGATGTAGCGGCTGGACATGTCCACCTGGGTGAGGATCTTGTTCACCTCGGCCAGGTACAGCGCGCCGGCGGGGGTGAGTTGCAGACGCCGGCGGATGCGCAGGAACAGGTGATGGCGGAGCATCTCCTCCAGTTGCGCCACCTGCTTGCTCACTGCGCTCTGGGTCAGGTGCAGTTCCTCGGCGGCGCGGGTGAAGCTCAGGTGCCGGGCGGCGGCTTCGAAACATTGCAGGGCGGCCATCGACGGCACCAGGCGTTTGGACATTGCGGAGCTCCAGGATCATTACCTGACGGAATGATGTGCGGAATAAAGGTCGTTTGTTGCGCCAGAGTGATCGGATTAATACTGATCCCCACCAACGATTACAACCTTTCACCGCCTTGCAGGAGAACAAAATGGTTGATGGACTGCTTGACCGCCTGGGTGTCCCGGCCAGTGCCTACACCAAGGGCAACCATCCCGTTCACACCCCAATCGACGGCAGCGTGATCGCTTCGGTGCAGCTGGAGCCGGCCGCAGCCGTGGGCGCGAAGATCGCCCAGGCGCAGCAGGCCTTCGAAGCCTGGCGCAACGTGCCGGCGCCGCGTCGCGGCGAGCTGGTGCGCCTGTTCGGTGAAGTGCTGCGTGAATACAAGGCGGAGCTGGGTGAGCTGGTCTCGGTGGAAGCCGGCAAGATCACCCAGGAAGGCCTGGGTGAAGTGCAGGAAATGATCGATATCTGCGACTTCGCCGTTGGCCTGTCGCGTCAACTCTACGGCCTGACCATCGCTTCCGAACGCCCTGGCCACCATATGCGCGAAAGCTGGCATCCGCTGGGCGTGGTCGGCGTGATCAGCGCTTTCAACTTCCCGGTCGCGGTGTGGGCGTGGAACACCACGCTGGCGCTGGTCTGCGGCAATGCCGTGGTGTGGAAACCTTCCGAAAAGACGCCGCTGACGGCCCTGGCCTGCCAGGCGCTGTTCGAAAAGGCCCTGGCGAAATTCGGCGAGGCGCCTGCGGGCTTGAGCCAGGTGATCATCGGCGATCGTGATGCCGGCCAGGCGCTGGTGGATGATCCGCGCGTGCCGCTGGTCAGCGCTACCGGCAGCACCCGCATGGGCCGTGAAGTCGGGCCGCGTGTGGCGGCGCGCTTCGGTCGCAGCATCCTCGAACTGGGCGGCAACAACGCCATGATCCTCGCCCCGAGTGCCGATCTCGACCTCGCCGTGCGTGCCGTGCTGTTCAGCGCCGTCGGTACGGCCGGGCAGCGTTGCACCACGTTGCGTCGGGTGATCGTGCATCGCTCGGTGAAGGATGAAGTAGTGGCGCGGGTCAAATCCGCCTACGGCAAGGTGCGCATTGGTGATCCGCGCGAGGGCAACCTGGTCGGTCCGCTGATCGACAAGGCGTCGTTCCTGTCAATGCAGGACGCGCTGGCCCGTGCCCGTGACGAGGGTGGCCAGGTGTTCGGTGGCGAGCGTCAGTTGGCTGACCAGTATCCGGATGCCTACTACGTTGCTCCGGCCATCGTCGAAATGCCTGGCCAGACCGAGGTGGTGCGCCACGAGACCTTCGCGCCGATCCTCTATGTGATGGCCTACGATGATTTCGACGAAGCGCTGCGCCTGAACAACGAAGTGCCGCAAGGCCTGTCCTCGTGCATCTTCACCACCGACCTGCGCGAGGCCGAGCGTTTCCAGAGTGCGGCGGGCAGTGACTGCGGGATCGCCAACGTCAATATCGGCACCAGTGGCGCGGAGATTGGCGGGGCCTTTGGGGGCGAGAAGGAAACGGGTGGCGGGCGTGAGTCCGGGTCGGATAGCTGGAAGGCGTATATGCGCCGGCAGACCAATACCGTGAACTACTCGCGGGAGTTGCCGCTGGCCCAGGGCATCGTGTTCGACTGATTCGCAAGCAAGCACACTCCTGCTGGGCCGCCACGGTCCCTGTGGGAGCTGGCTTGCCAGCGATGCTTTTTCAGGTTCAGAAATAACAAGATCAATACCTGCTCCGGGGAGCCCACCTATGGTCGACCTGCGTCAACAATGCTTGTGGGAACACATCACCCCGCCCCCGGCCCCCGCCTCGGCGCTCACCACTGACGCCGTCGCCGATGTCTGCATCATCGGCGGCGGCATCACCGGTCTTTCCGCCGCCCTGCACCTGCTCGAACAGGGCAAATCGGTGGTCCTCCTCGAAGCTCGTGACATCGGCCACGGCGGCTCCGGCCGCAACGTCGGGCTGGTCAATGCCGGCACCTGGATCCGCCCCGACGATGTCGAGGCCACCCTCGGCCAGCAGCAGGGCAGCCGCCTGAACAAGGTCCTGGGCGAGGCCCCGGCGGAAGTCTTCGCGCTGATCCAGCGCCTTGGCATCGACTGCCAGGCGCGCAACGAAGGCACCCTGCACATGGCGCACAACGCCACCGGGGTCGCTGACCTCGAGGCCCGCCACGAACAATGGACCCGCCGCGGCGCCGACGTCGAACTGCTCACCGGCGCCCGTTGCGAAGACTACTGCGGCACCCGCCAGATCTCCGCCGCGCTGCTCGACCGCCGCGCCGGCACCCTCAACCCCATGGCCTACACCCGTGGCCTGGCCGAGGCCGTCGAACGCCTTGGCGGACGCATCCACCCGCGCTCCCCGGTGCAGGGCCTGGAGCGCAACGGCAACAAGGGCTGGCAGGTGAAGACCGCGCAGGCCGTGGTCGAGGCCGAAAAGGTGGTCATCTCCACCGGCGCCTACACCGAAGGCGACTGGACCGACCTGCAAAAGCACTTCTTCCGCGGCTACTACTACCAGGTCGCCTCGGTACCGCTGCACGGCACCGCCGCCGACAATGTGCTCAAGCACGGCCAGGGTTCCTGGGACACCCGCACCGTTCTCAGCAGCATCCGCCGCGACGACCAGGGCCGCCTGTTGCTGGGCAGCCTCGGCCGGGTCGACAACAAGCCCTCATGGTTCATCCGCAGCTGGGCCGACCGCATCGCGGGGCACTACTTCCCGGCGCTGGGCAAGGTCGAATGGGAAATGCACTGGACCGGCTGCATCGACTTCACCCCGGACCACCTCATGCGCCTGTTCGAGCCGGCGCCGGGCATTGTCGCTGTCACCGGCTACAACGGCCGTGGCAACACCACCGGCACGGTGATCGGCAAGGCGTTTGCCCGGTTCCTGATGCAGGACGACCCGGCGACGCTGCCGATACCGTTCTCGCCGATGAAACCGGTGGCGGTGCCCGGGTTGCGCACCGGTTTCTATGAAACCGGGTTCTCGCTGTATCACGCCGGCCAGTGCCTGCGGGTGGTGCTTTAAAGGCTGGCGCGGTTCAGGTAGGAGCGTGGCTTGCCCGCGAAGGAGTGCGAAGCGCTCCCAGAAATGGTGGCAACAATGAGAATTTGGGACCGCTGCGCGGTCCTTCGCGGGCAAGCCACGCTCCTACGAGCACGGCGTCGTTCAGATATCGATGCCTTTAAGGTTTACGCTGCAGCCAGTGCAGGAAGCCGCCTTTCTTGATCGCGGCGGGTTTCTGCAGCAGCAGCGACTGGCTGTTCTGCTGGCGGACGCTCTGGAGCTTGCCCAGGGCATCCTTCACTTCATGGCGCTGTTCCAGGCACTGCTTCACCTCGGCCTTGTCGATGCGATAGAGCAGGCAACTGGTCAGGGTGCGGAATTCCGCGGCTGACATGGCGTCGTCCAGCAAACCCTCGACGCCGAGCACCTCACCCGGCCCCATGCGCCCGGCCTCCAGCAGTTTCTCGCCATCGTGGACCGCCGCCGACACCACGCCGGTGCCGATCACCAATACATGATCGGAGGCCTCGTCGACCCCGAGGATCACCTGGTCGGCCGGGTACTCCACGGCGATCATGCGCTGGCTCAGGCTGTCCTTCTCCTCGCTGCTCAGGGCGCGGAAGATGCGCACGTCCTCCAGCAGGCTGCGCTGGCGGCTCCAGGGGCGGGTATCGTTTTCCGGGTTCCAGATCACCCCGGCGGCGACCAGGTGACGGTGGGCCAGGTCGAACATCTGGTTGCGCACGCTGGTCTTCTGGTCCATCGCCGCGACGAAGCCGCTGGCCTCGTACTCCACCGACTCCAGGGTCGAGGTCTTGATCGTCGCCTTGGGCTTGGGCACGGCGAGCAGGGCGCTGCTGCCTTGCAGGGTCTTCTCCAGTGCATCGAGCACCTTGCGCGGGCGCACGCTGGCCGGCACCACCACGCTGATGGACACCCCATGCACATCGTTGGGCCGGCTGAAATTGAGCAGCTTGGCCTTGGCCGCCACCGAATTGGGGATCACCGCCATGCTGCCGTTGCCGGTCAGCAGGCGGGTGGCGCGCCAGTCGATATCGATCACCTTGCCCTCGGTGCCGTCGATGCTGATCCAGTCATCGATCTGGTAGGGGCGGGTGGTGTTCAGGACGATACCGGAGAACACATCGCTCAAGGTGCTCTGCAAGGCCAGGCCGATCACGATGGCCATCACCCCGGAGGTCGCCAGCAGACCTTTGACCGGAAGCTGCATCACGTAGGCGGCTGCGGCGACGATGGCGACCAGGAAGATCACGGCGCCCAGCACGTCCTGGAGCAAGCGGCCGGTGTGGCCGCTGCGGGCGATCAGGAGCAGGCCGATGACCACGGTCAGCGTGCGCGCGGCGAACAGCCACCAGGTGATTTCCAGCACCGTGGCGACCAGGTTGCGGGCCAGGTCCTCGGGCCAGGGCGGGGGTTGCAGCGGGCTGATGCCGGCGCTCAGGAGCACCCCGGTGAACAGCAGGAAGGCCACGACCCGGGCGGCGGTGCGCCAGTTGCGGCGTTCCACGGGGATTGAGCGCCAGAGGAGCAGGTCGAGAAGCAGGAGGAAGGCGCCGAGCAGGAGGGGGTAGGGCATGGGGTTCTCGGGAGTTGGGCCTTGGATGGGTATGGTGTGGCTGATGGCCTCATCGCTGGCAAGCCAGCTCCCACAGGTACGGTGCATGCAGTCCCTGTGGGAGCTGGCTTGCCAGCGATGCGATCTCAAATGTCATTCGAAACAACAGATTTCACAATGGTTTGTGGCCGTTTTCTGTCAGACGCTTCTGAATCATACTGCGCGGCCTGTTGCTCTGTTGCGAACCCAGGCTCAGACCTTCATGTTGCAGTGATCGGGTGTCGCAGCTCGAAGCAATAGACGCAGCTTGTCATCAGTTTCGCCCTCTTTTGAGAGGCGTCTCTTCAATGGCGGCTGTGCGTGGGGCACCTTCGGGTGCGCCGGTTCCTATTGCCCGGTCTGCGAACCCACGTACAGCTGCCACCCTCCGTTTCGCAGCGTATCGGTGTCAGCTCAACTGCAATAGGAGTTGCGCTATGAAGAAGCCCGTCCCCGATCCACCGCCCTTCGACTTTTCCCGTTTCAAAACCCGCGGCATATCTTTTGGCCCCCACGATTTCAATGGCAAGTGCATGTTCAACGTCAGTGAGGAACTCTGTGCTGAAGATGCGCTGGTCCACGCCTGTCTGTTGCTCAATTGCTTGCGCGCGTCTGCTTGCGATGCCGCTTCGCACCTCACTGCCAACGATCATGCCCTGGTGATTGGTATCGCCCAGCAAGCGGAAATGGCCAAGGCGTTGGTGGACTCGGTGTTGGCGGGGCTTGTTTGCAGTGGCAGAGGCGGTGGGGAGTAGTGGTGACATATCCCGTTGACATATCCCAAATGGCGTCTACTATGGGATATACGCTTTATATATCCCTTGAGGTGATCTATGGAACAAGGTGCAGTTTTTCAGAGTAATCGCAGCCAAGCCATAAGGCTGCCCAAGGCTGTCGCTCTTCCAGAGGATGTGAAGCGCGTCGATGTTGTAGCCCTCGGACGTACCAGGATCATCACGCCGGCTGGCGAATCCTGGGATAGTTGGTTTGAGAGCGAGGGCGTCACCGCAGATTTCATGGCAGAACGTGAGCAACCCGAAGACCAGGAGCGGGAGGCGTTTTGATGCTCAAGTTCATGCTCGATACCAACATCTGCATCTTCACTATCAAGAACCGTCCCTCTGAGGTTCGGGAAATCTTCAAGCGCCATCATGGACAGATGTGCATAAGCACCGTGACCTTGATGGAGTTGGTATATGGAGCCGAGAAGTCCGCGAATCCCGAGCGCAATCTTGCTGACGTCGAAGGATTTGCGGCTCGTCTGGAGGTGCTCAAATACGACCATGAAGCAGCTGCCCACACTGGGCAGTTGCGCGCAGAGCTTGCTCGGCTTGGCAATCCGATTGGCCCTTATGATCAGATGATTGCCGGACATGCCCGCTCCCAAGGTCTGATCGTCGTATCCAACAATCGCCGCGAATTCGACCGCGTGCCGGGCTTGAGGGTTGAGGACTGGGTTCCGCCTTCCACGGTCTGATTGCTCTGCTTACTCTTGCCCCGCCGGCCGATACTGCAACGCCTCCGCCAGATGCTCCCGCCGGATATCCTCGACCTCTTCCAGATCCGCCAACGTCCGCGCCACCTTGAGCAAGCGATGCGCCGCCCGCAGCGACAGGGTCAGGCGCTCGCAGGCATGTTCCAGCCATTTCTCGTCCTCTGTGGATAACCTGCAATGTCGGCGCAAACCGGGCAGGTCGAGGAAGGCATTGGCACAGCCTTGGCGCTGCTGCTGGCGCTCACGGGTGATGGCGACCTGGCGGGCGACGGTGGCGCTGTCGGGGCCGTCTTCGCTGGTGGGGGAGAGTGCCGTGGCTTCACGGGCGACGGTGAGATGCAGGTCGATCCGGTCCAGTAACGGGCCGGATAGCTTGTTGCGATAGCGCTGCACCAGTTCGCTGCTGCAGCGGCAGCGGCCGGTGGGGTCGCCGAGATATCCACAGGGGCAGGGGTTCATTGCTGCAACGAGCTGGAAGCGTGCTGGAAACCGCACTCGGTCCTTGGCCCGGGCGACCACAATTTCTCCTGATTCCAGTGGTTCGCGGAGCACCTCCAGCACGCGACGTTCGAACTCGGGTAGTTCATCGAGAAACAGGACGCCGTGGTGGGCCAAGGTGATTTCGCCGGGTGTCGGACGTGACCCGCCACCGACCAAGGCAGGTCCGGAGGCCGAATGATGGGGATGTCTGAACGGTCTTTGCGGCCAGCAATCCAGCGGCTTCGGGCTCGCTACCGACTGGATCGCCGCAACTTCCAGTGCCTCGCGTTCATCCAGCGGCGGCAACAAGCCGGGCAGGCGACTGGCGAGCAAAGTTTTTCCAGTCCCCGGCGGCCCGCTGAACAACAGGTTATGCGCCCCCGCCGCAGCCACCAGCAGCGCCCGCTTCGCCGCCAACTGCCCCTGCACCTCGCTCAGATCCGGATAAGGCCGGGGATTGAGCAACAACCCATTGGGCTGATACGGCATCAACGGCTGCTGCCCGCTGAAATGCCCGACCAGCTCCAGCAGATTGTCCGCCGCATACACCTCCAGCCCCGAGGCCATACAGGCCTCCTCGGCATTCGCCTTCGGCACCACCAACGCCCGCCCCGCATCCCTGGCGGCGAGCGCGGCGGGCAGCACACCTTGCACCGGCCGCACCGCCCCGGACAACGCCAGCTCGCCGAGACACTCCACCTTGTCCAGCGCTGCCTGGGTGAACTGCCCATTGGCTGCCAACAAACCCAGCGCAATCGCCAGATCGAAACGCCCGCCGTCCTTAGGCAGATCCGCAGGCGCGAGGTTGAGGGTGATCCGCCGCTGGGGAAACTCCAGCCGCGAATTGACGATCGCACTGCGCACCCGGTCCTTGCTTTCCTTGACCGTGGCCTCGGGCAACCCGACCAGGGTCAGGGTCGGCAGACCGTTGGCGAGATGGGCTTCGATAAGAACGGGCGGCGCCAGCACCCCCACCTGGGCGCGGCTGTGGACGATGGCGAGGGACATGAACACTCCATGATCGATGCGGGGCCGCGTCGTGCGGTTTTGCAAGGATAGTGGTGGGTTCGGAGGGTGAATTAAGGAGAGTGCTTCGGCTTGTTACGGGGGAAATAGAGACCAGCGAGAAGGGGCTTTCAGGAAATGGTTTGAAATCTTGATGAGTAGAACGCTGACTCGGTTTTACTAGGATCTCATCAGCCCTCCCTCATCTGTCGATCAAGGTGCTGTCCATGCCTGATGAAGAAAACCATTGCCTGCTGCTTCGTATGCCACAGCAAGATACGCCTTCAACATTGGATGTTGCGACTTTCGAGAGGTTGATGGCGATAACCGGGATGAGCCGCGATGAGCTGGTGCATCGGGCTTTACGGGAGCTTGCGAATCGTTGGCTGCCGAAGTACGAGCCAGACGACGGCCCGTTAACCAGGGCCCAGTACGAGGCTATTCGGAGGGCATCCTCAAGCACCTCCGGCGATGCTTTCAGTCTCAGGTTGTTCTGAGCACGGGGTCGAGACTTACTCAGGTCCTGTGGGGCCCCAGCCTTTCCGGCTGCGGTATCGCGTAAAGAACAGTTCTAAAGCACGACTTGAACCCTGTGGGAGCGGGTTCATCGGAGCGCCGAACCGCCGCGATTGCGGTAGTGAATTCACCATCGCAATCGCGGGTAAACCCGCTCCCACAGGGTTCGCGCTACATCAATGGATGTTGTGCAGCCTGAAAATGCATCGTATAGGAGTCATTTCCCGGCCTTTGCCGCAAAATGCCTTCTATACGATGCAATTCCCGACACCGCCCTCACCCCACCTGCACCTCAACCGTCAAATGCCGCACCTCATGCACCGGCACCAACCGCTGCCGAATACTCGCCAGATCCACCCCAGCCTTCCCCACCACACTGACAATCGCCGCATGCGCCTCCGGCCCCACCCGCCAGACATGCAGATCAGTAATCCGCGCATCCCCGGGCTTCTCCACCAGCTCGCGAATCTCCTCGGCGACATGCTCGTCCGTCTGATCCAGCAGCACCCCCGCCGTGACCTTCATCAAGCTCCACGACCAGCGCGCAATCACCAGCGCACCGACAATCCCCATCACCGGATCCAGCCACACCCAGCCCAGGAACCGCCCGGCCAGCAAGGCAGCAATCGCCAGCACTGAGGTCAGCGCATCGGCAATCACATGCAGGTACGCCGAACGCAGGTTGTTGTCGTGGTGATGATGATGCTCGTGCCCATGCTCATCATGATGATGGTGGTCATGACCGTGCCCATGCCCCAGCAGCAGCGCACTGACGATATTCACCACCAACCCGATCACGGCAATGAAGATCGCCATGTCGAACTGCACGTCACCCGGCTGGAACAGCCGAATCGTCGACTCGACACCCACACTCAAGGCAACGATGCCGAGGATCAGCGCCGAAGCGAACCCACCCAGGTCCCCCACCTTGCCCGTGCCGAAGCTGTACCGCGAACTCCCCGCATGCCGCCGCGCATAGGCATAGGCCGCCGCCGCGATACCCAGTGCACCGGCATGGGTCGCCATATGGAAACCATCGGCCAGCAAGGCCATGGATCCGGTGATATAACCGGCGGCGATCTCGGCCACCATCATCACCAGCGTGAGAATCACCACCCATAAGGTACGGCGGGCGTTCTGGTCATGGGCGGAGCCGAGGAACTGATGATCGTGCGCGTGCTGGTTCATGGTGATCCCTCACTTGGAGTAGCGCCGGATGGCTTCGAGTAGTTCTTCCATGCCCTGTGCCCGCTCTTCATCGCTCAACTCGGGATTGGCGACGTGCTCGCGGGCATGGTCCTCGATGATCTCTTCCAGTAACCCGTTCATGGCGCCGCGGGTGGCGGCCACCAGGTGCAGGGTCTTGCCGCAGTCGGCGCCTTCTTCCAGGGCCTTTTCCACCGCCTGCAATTGACCGGCGATGCGCTTCACGCGCTTGAGCAGCGCGTCCTTTTTCACATGGGTGTGCGACACGGGTATACCCCCCCTACCTATCGAATGGGCCGGAGAATGGCATACCCCTACCCCCTATGCAAGCGACAGGCGAGCGAAGGCCGGGGACGGGATCAGGAAGGGGAGAGGAGTTGGCCGCAGGACCAGCGCAGGCGCGCTGGTCGGCAACCGGGAGGCATCACTCGCTGGCGATGGGGTTCAGGCGGGTTTCGAGTTCTTCGACCTTGGCTTCCAGCGCTTCAAGACGAGCGCGGGTGCGGGCCAGGACGACCATCTGGCTGTCGAATTCTTCACGGCTGACCAGGTCGAGCTTGCTGAAGCCACTTTGCAGCAGCGCCTTGAACTGGCTTTCCAGCTCGCTGCGCGGTTGTCCGGGGTCGTTGCTGAACAGGCGCGAGGCCTGGTCGCTCAGGGCATCGAGAAAGGCTTTGGGCGCAAGCATGGGGGCGCTCCTGTTTCGGAAAGAGGGCCGGCAGTGTAGCACGGGCCTTTCACCGCCTTCCGTTGCACACTTTTTGAACATCCCGCGACACAGGTGCGCACCGTTCTAGTGCGCCGTTTTGCCTACTGGCGACTGGCCAAGACGGCGTATTGCGCGCAAGTCGTTGTAAATCGGCGCTTTCCCGGACATGGCATTGTTTCTGCTAAGACCATCGTGACCCATGCACTGATGCAGTCCCAGGACGAGGCAGTGCTCAGGCGGAGCGAAGACACGAAGTTTTGTCTGGTGCTGGTTTCGCCAGTCAGCCTCACGGATTAAAGGCTGAGGAAACGTTACAAAGCCCAGGCACTGCGCTTAGACTTGAGTCGGGTTTGTTTTCCTGGGGCAAGTCCACCTATTCGGGAGAGAGTTTCATGAAGCTAGTCACTGCCATCATCAAGCCGTTCAAACTGGACGATGTGCGCGAGTCGCTGTCCGAAATCGGCGTGCAGGGCATCACTGTCACTGAAGTCAAAGGCTTCGGTCGGCAGAAGGGTCACACCGAGCTGTATCGCGGCGCGGAGTACGTGGTCGACTTCCTGCCCAAGGTCAAGATCGACGTCGCCATCGACGACAAGGATCTGGATCGGGTCATCGAGGCCATCACCAAGGCCGCCAACACCGGCAAGATCGGTGACGGCAAGATTTTCGTGGTGAATCTGGAACAGGCTATCCGCATCCGTACCGGCGAAACCGATACCGACGCGATCTAACAAAAGCCGCCCCAAACCCAACGCCCCAGGAGAATACAACATGACTCTGCGTAAATTCGCAGGGCTAGGAGCCCTATTGTCCCTCGTAATGCCAGCCGTCGCGCTGGCCGAGGAATCCGCTGCGGCCACTGCGGCTCCCGCGCTCAATTCCGGCGACACCGCCTGGATGCTGACTGCCACTGCCCTTGTTCTGTTCATGACCATCCCCGGCCTTGCCCTGTTCTACGGCGGCATGGTGCGTTCGAAGAACGTGCTGTCGGTGATGATGCAGTGCTTTGCCATCACCGGCCTGATCAGCGTGCTGTGGGTCATCTTCGGTTACAGCCTGGCCTTCGATACCACCGGTATGGAGCAGGGCGTCACCAACTTCAATTCCTTCGTTGGCGGCCTGTCCAAGGCATTCCTCGCCGGCGTGACTCCGGAAAGCCTGACGGCGGCCTTCCCTGAAGCGGTCTTCGTGGTCTTCCAGATGACCTTCGCCATCATCACCCCGGCGCTGATCGTCGGTGCCTTCGCCGAGCGCATGAAGTTCTCCGCGATGCTGGTGTTCATGGCCATCTGGTTCACCCTGGTCTATGCACCGATCGCGCACATGGTCTGGTCCGGCAACGGCGGCCTGATGTGGGACTGGGGCGTGCTCGACTTCGCTGGCGGCACCGTGGTGCACATCAACGCCGGTATCGCCGGCCTGGTAGCCTGCATCGTGCTCGGCAAGCGTAAAGGCTTCCCGACCACTCCGATGGCGCCGCACAACCTTGGCTACACCCTGATGGGCGCCGCCATGCTGTGGATCGGCTGGTTCGGCTTCAACGCAGGCTCCGCCGCTGCCGCCAACGGCACCGCCGGCATGGCCATGCTGGTGACCCAGGTCGCCACTGCCGCCGCCGCGCTGGGCTGGATGTTCGCCGAGTGGATCACCCACGGCAAACCAAGCGCCCTGGGCATCGCTTCGGGTGTGGTTGCCGGTCTGGTTGCCATCACTCCGGCTGCCGGCACCGCTGGCCCTATGGGCGGCCTGGTGATCGGCCTGGTGTCCGGCGTGGTCTGCTTCTTCTGCGCCACCAGCCTGAAACGCAAACTGGGTTATGACGACTCCCTGGACGCCTTCGGCGTGCACGGTGTCGGCGGTATCGTCGGCGCGATCCTCACCGGTGTGTTCGCTGCACCGGCCCTGGGTGGCTTCGGCACCGTGACCGACATCGCCGCGCAAGTCTGGATCCAGGCCAAGGGCGTCGGCTTCACCGTGATCTACACCGGCATCGTCACCTACGTGATCCTGAAAGTGCTGGATGTGGTGATGGGCCTGCGTGTCAACGAAGAAGAAGAGTCGGTCGGCCTCGACCTGGCTCAACACAACGAGCGCGGCTACAACCTGTAACCCGCCGCGAAAAAAACTTGCCCGGCTTGCCGGGCATTTTTTCGCCTCGAATTTGCCTCGGTGGCGGCGCGCAAACGGTTTTTCGCGGCAGGTTCATTCCTGATGGAATGACGCTCGGATTGTCGGCGGAAAACTTACAGTCCCTGGCGCGTTTTAGGCACTTTGCTTTTTCATCCGGCACGCTAGAATGCGCGCCGTGGAGTGATGATGGCCTGTTCACACACTTCATGGCCCTTTGCTAGGCTTGCTGGTGAGCGAGCCGCTCGGCGGGGACGAAACCGGGGCTTTGAACCGGCAGCTCTTTATTTGGTCAGGCTCTGAAGGGCCTGCACGGCGTTCGCCAGCGAGAGCGGCGGGCGCTGTTCGTATCTTTCTCCAGCAGTCGTAAACCTCTACGGCAACTGGTCTATAACTAATCTGCTTTTCGCAAGTCATGAGGTAGAACATGAGCGACGATGATCTGGAAAATGACGACCTCGAAGTAGGCGACGAAGACGAGGGCGATGAAGGCCTCGAAGCGGCGGCGGACGACGGTGCCGAAGACGCTGGCGACGACAGCCCGGCCCCTGCGGCCAAGGGCAAATCCAAGGCAGCGGTCTCGGTAGACGAGATGCCGAGCATGGAAGCCAAGCAGAAGGAGCGCGATGCGCTCGCCAAGGCCATGGAAGATTTCCTGGCCCGTGGTGGCAAGGTGCAGGAAGTGGAAGCCAACGTGGTTGCCGATCCGCCCAAGAAGCCCGACAACAAATACGGCAGCCGTCCTATCTGAGGCCGTCGTAACGAAAAGCCCGCCATCAATCAGCGGGCTTTTTTGTGCCTGGCCTAATGGAGCGGACAACACCGTCCCTGTGGGAGCTGGCTTGTCGGACCGCCGAACCGCAGCGATTGCTGTAGTGAATTCACCATAGCTATCGCTGGCAAGCCAGCTCCCACAGGGTTTGTGCAAAGGCTGATGGAGAGGTCAGCGCCAGCGGGCGAGGACGTCTGGCAGTTGCGACAGCCGCTGGATCTCCGCATCCGGCCGGCCATCCGCCTCCCATGCCTTGCCCTGCGGGTTGAACCACACCGCGCGCAAGCCCGCACGCTGGGCGCCAGCGATATCGTCGCCCGGATGATCACCGATATGCACCGCAGCCCCCGCTTCGACCTCACCCTGGCGCAGAGCCTCGAGGAACGGCGCCGGGTCCGGCTTGCCAATCCCCAGGTCCTCGGCACAGAGCGCGAATCTGAAGTAATCCGCCAGCCCCAGCCGCCGCACATCGGCATTGCCATTGGTGACCACGCCCAGGGTGTAGTGCCGGCGCAGCAGCTCCAGCACTGGCTGCACCTCGGGGAAGATCTCGATCTGGTGGCGGGCATGCAGGAACACTTCAAACCCTTCGTTGGCCAGCTCACGGGCCTTCTGCTCGCTGTAACCCACCTCTTCCAGCGCATGGAACAGCACGCGGCGGCGCAGAGCGCTGATGCGGTGCTTGAGGCCAGGCTCGGCCTGCACCACACGCTCGCGAATGGCGTACAGGTGCTCCACCGGCACCCCGCCAAGGCTTGGCGCATTGGCCGCCAGCCAGTCGCGCAGGACGGCCTCGGCACTGACAATCACCGGGGCGGTGTCCCACAGGGTGTCGTCGAGGTCGAAGGTGATCAGCTGAATACTCATGAGTCGTCGCCTTTACTGCGTTTGGCCCGAGGATGCGCGCTGTCGTAGACCGCGGCAAGGTGCTGGAAATCGAGGTGGGTGTAGATCTGGGTGGTCTTGATATCGGCGTGGCCGAGCATCTCCTGCACGGCACGCAGGTCCTGCGACGACTCCAGCAGATGGCTGGCGAAAGAGTGCCGGAGCATGTGCGGGTGCAGGTTCTGGCCAAGCTCGCGCTCGCCAGCGGCCTTCACCCGCAGCTGAATGGCGCGCGGCCCCAGGCGCCGGCCCTGCTGGCTGACGAACACGGCGCCGTCCTGCGGGTTGCTCAGCGCGCGCAGGGCCAGCCACTGTTCCAGTGCCTCACGGGCCTTGCGTCCGACGGGCAGGACGCGGGTCTTGCTGCCCTTGCCATGGACCTGCACCAGCCCGGCGGGCAGGTCGAGCTGTTCCAGGTCGAGGCTGGTCAGCTCGGAGAGGCGCAGGCCTGAGGAATAGAACAGTTCGAGAATCGCCTGGTCGCGGTGGGCGAGAAAGTCGTCTTCGACGCCGCCTTCGAGCAGTTGCAGGGCGCGGTCGGTGTCCAGCGTTCGCGGCAGGCGTCGCTCGCCCTTGGGCGCGGCAAGGCCGTTGGCCGGATCGTGATCGCAAATGCCTTCGCGGTTGAGGTAGCGATAGAAGCCCCGCACCGCCGAGAGCAGGCGGGCCAGGCTGCGCGAGGATTGCCCCTGATGGTGGCGGCGGGCGATGAACTGGCGCAGATGCTGGATCTGCAGAGCTTTCCAGTCGGTGATCCCCACCGTCCCGCAAAAGGCCAGGACGCTGTCGAGATCGCGCCGGTAGGCCAACTGGGTGTGCTCCGACATCTGCCGCTCGCTGCGCAGATGGGTGCAGAACGCCTCCAGCTGGCGTTCCATTCAGCGCACCGGGCGCAGGGTCTGGGTCAGGCGCGGCACGACGCGGCCGAGTACTTCGGCGATATAGCCGAGGAACAGGGTGCCGACGGTGCTCTTGTAGTGATGCGGGTCGCGGCTGCCGATTGCCAGCACGCCATGCAGTCCCTGGTTTTCCAGGGCCGCCACGGCGCTGGAACCGACTTCCTTGCGCTGTGCCTCGCCGAACAGGAAGTCCAGCTCATGCTCGCGCAGGTTGCCGCTGACGGTCTTGCCGCCGCACAGCAGCCCGCCGATGGCCTGCTGCGCTTCGCTGGTGGGCACCCAGCGGCCGACCGGCGCGGCGTTCTCGCCAAACAGGATGAGGCTGACGAAGGGCACCTGGAAGTCCTGGCGCAGACGGTCTTCCACGGCCATGACCACGGTTTCCAGGTTGTCGGCGTCGAGCAGGTCGAGGATCAGGCGGCGGGTCTTCTCGAACAGCCGGTCGTTGTCGCGGGCGACATCCATCAGGTGGGAGAGGCGGTGGCGCATTTCGATGTTGCGGTCGCGCAGCAGCTTCAACTGGCGCTCCACCAGCGACACGCTGTCGCCACGCTGGTGGGGAATCAGTTGCTCGAGCAGGAGGTCATCATGCTCGGCAAAGAAGGTGGGATGGGCGCGCAGGTAAGCGGCCACGGCCTCGGCCCCGACGTCGGGCGTGGAGCCCTCCGCGAGGATTTCGCTGGGTTCCGCGGCTGGCGCCTGGGGCTGATCGGTCATGGCTGGCACTCACTCATAGACGAACCTGTCCTTCGTAGACCCGGACGGCCGGGCCGGTCATCATCACCGGCTTGCCCGGGCCGCCCCACTCGATGGACAGGCGTCCGCCGGGCAGGTCGATAAGCAGCGGCGAATCCATCCAGCCCTGGCTGATGGCGGCCACCGCAGCGGCGCAGGCACCGGTACCGCAGGCCTGGGTTTCCCCGGCGCCGCGTTCCCAGACGCGCAACTGGGCGCGATGACGGTCGATGACCTGGAGGAAACCGACGTTGACCCGCTGCGGGAAGCGCGGGTGGTGTTCGATCTGCGGGCCGAGGTCATGCACCGGGGCATTGTTGACGTCGTCCACCCGCAGCACGGCGTGGGGGTTGCCCATGGACACGGCGGCCAGCTCGACGGTCTGCCCGCCGACTTCCAGCGGATAGCTCAGGGCCTGGGCCGGTGCCTGGAACGGGATTTCCGCCGGGACCAGGCGTGGCGGGCCCATGTCGACGCTGATCTGCCCGTCGTTGCGCACGTCGAGCTCGATGATCCCGCCCTTGGTTTCCACGCGGATGCGCTTCTTCGCGGTCAGGCGTTTGTCGAGGACGAAGCGGGCGAAGCAGCGTGCACCGTTGCCGCACTGTTCCACTTCGGAGCCGTCGGCATTGAAGATGCGGTAGCGGAAGTCCACTTCCGGATTGCTCGGTGCCTCGACGATCAGCAGCTGGTCGAAGCCCACGCCGGTGTGGCGGTCGCCCCACTGCTTGGCGTGCTTGGGCAGGATGTGCGCGTGCTGGCTGACCAGGTCGAGGACCATGAAGTCGTTGCCCAGGCCGTGCATCTTGGTAAAGCGCAAAAGCATCGTGTCACTCCGGCAGCAGGCTTTCGCCGGCGAACAGCTCGGCTACGGTCTCGCGGCGGCGCACTTCGAAGGCCTGGTCGCCATCGACCAGCACTTCGGCGCAGCGGCCACGGGTGTTGTAGTTGGAGCTCATGACGAAACCATAGGCGCCCGCAGAGCGAACGGCCAGCAGGTCGCCTTCGGCCAGGTTCAGGGTGCGGTCCTTGGCGAGGAAGTCGCCGGTCTCGCAGATCGGCCCGACCACGTCGTAGTTGCGCAGCTCGCCTTCGCGTGGCTGTACCGCGCTGACGTCCATCCAGGCCTGGTACAGGGCCGGGCGGATCAGGTCGTTCATCGCCGCGTCGACGATGGCGAAATCCTTGTGCTCGGTGTGCTTGAGGTATTCCACGCGGGTCAGCAGCACGCCGGCGTTGGCCACGATGTGCCGGCCCGGTTCGAAGACCAGGGCCAGATCGCGGTCGCCCAGGCGCTCGCGCACGGCCTTGATGTAGTCGCCGGCCAGGGGCGGGACTTCATCGCGGTAGCGCACGCCGAGGCCGCCGCCCAGATCCAGGTGATTGAGCAGGATGCCGCAATCGCCGAGACGGTCGACCAGCATCAGGATGCGGTCGAGGGCGTCGAGGAAGGGCTCCAGCGAGGTCAGTTGCGAACCGATATGGCAGTCGACCCCGACGATCTCCAGGTTCGGTAGCTGTGCGGCGCGAACGTAGACCTCTTCGGCATCGGCGATGGCGATGCCGAACTTGTTCTCTTTCAGGCCGGTGGAGATGTACGGGTGGGTGCCGGCATCGACGTCCGGGTTGACCCGCAGCGACACCGGAGCGCGCACGCCCATTTCCGCGGCCACTTGCTGCAGGCGTTCCAGCTCTTCGCTGGACTCGACGTTGAAGCAGTGCACGCCGACTTCCAGGGCGCGGCGCATGTCGGCGCGGGTCTTGCCGACGCCGGAGAAGACCACGCGATCGGCACGGCCACCGGCGGCCAGCACGCGTTCCAGCTCGCCGCCGGAAACGATGTCGAAGCCCGCGCCGAGACGCGCCAGGACGTTGAGCACGCCCAGGTTGGAGTTGGCCTTGACCGCGAAGCAGACCAGGTGCGAGGTGCCTTGCAGGGCATCGGTGTAGCTACGGTACTGGGCCTCGATATGGGCGCGGGAGTACACGTAGGTCGGGGTGCCGAAACGTTCGGCGAGCGCCGACAGGCCTACACCTTCCGCGAACAGCTCACCGTCGCGGTAGTTGAAAGCGTCCATCGGAATCCCTTACTGGTGCTGGTGCGATTGCGACTTCTTGCCGTCCTTGCTGTCATCAGGAAGGTACAACGGGCCTTTCTGGCCGCAGGCGGAGACAAGGCAGGCAACCGCGACGAGCGCCGCGAGGGAGGAAATCAGGCGCTTCATGGCGAAATCCTTTGATTTAAGCAGTATTGCGCCGGAGTATACCGAGCGTCCGGCGCCTTGCCTATGTAGCCGGCCAGCCGTCGGGCGGCACGGGCGGGACGCGGCGTTTGTCTTTGCATTCGCGGCGCGGCGCTCGTATCTTGCCCGGCTTGCGTGTTGAGCAGACATTTTTCGAGGTTCCTGCAATGAGTTTGAGCGAAGCGCGTTTTCACGATCTGGTAGACGCGACCCAACAGGCACTGGAAGACCTGTTCGATGAGAGCGACCTGGACCTGGACATGGAAAACTCGGCCGGTGTGCTGACCATCAAGTTCGACAACGGCGCCCAGTTGATCTTCAGCCGCCAGGAGCCGCTGCGCCAGCTGTGGCTGGCCGACCGTTCCGGTGGTTTCCACTTCGACTACGACGAAGAAAGCGGCAAGTGGACCTGCGAGAAGACCGAGGAGCTGCTGGGCGAGATGCTCGAGCGCATCGTCTGGGAGCGGGCTGGCGAAAAGCTCGATTTCGAAGAGATCTGAGATGAGCGAGGTTCGACCGGCCAAGCCGCTGTACAGCAATGTCAGCCCGGCGGTGAAGTCGCCGTGCATCAGCACCTGTCGCCTGGATGAGGCGCGGGTATGCATCGGCTGTTTCCGTCATGTGGAGCATATTCGCGAGTGGCGCTCGGCGGATGACCAGCGGCGGCGGGAGATTTGTGCCGAGGCCGGTGTGCGGCGGCTGGCTGCGACCGGCTCCTGAGGTTTTTGCTGCTCCTGCTGGCCTCATCGCCGGCAACGCCGGCTCCCACAAGGACCGCGGTGCATGCAATCCCTGTGGGAGCTGGCTTGCCAGCGATGGGGCCTTGAGAAATTACCCGGCTGTGGTAGTGTCAGCCTCACAACGGCCATCTGCCGAACATTCGAAAACCCCGCCCTTGGGCGGGGTTTTGCTTTATGCGATCTGCCAAAAGGAGTCTGAACGGATCATGAGCACCAAACCTTCCCTGACCCTCACTCGCCTGGACGTACAGCGTCTGGAACGCCTGCTCGACAGCCTCGACGAGAGCACGCCGGGCGTGCTGGCCCTGCAGGGCGAGCTGGACCGTGCCGCGCAGGTGGTGGGGCACGAGGAAGTCCCTGCCGGGGTGGTGACCATGAATTCCCGCGTGCATTGCCGCGAGGAAGCCAGCGGCAAGGACTATCACCTGACCCTGGTCTACCCGCAGGACGCCGGCAAGGAAGGCAATGTGTCGATCCTCGCGCCGATCGGCTGCGCGCTGCTCGGCCTGTCGGTGGGCGAGCAGATCGACTGGCCGGCGCCCGGCGGCAAGACCCTGAAGCTCAAGCTGCTGGAAGTCGAATACCAGCCCGAAGCGGCAGGCGACTTCGACCTCTGATCAGACCGCCGCCAGGGCCTGGTTGAGCAGGCGCTCCAGCTCCTGCTTGTAGCGCAGGTAGAGAATGCTCGAGCCCTGGCCGTCGGCGAGCAGGTCGGACAGGTCCAGGTCGGTGATGTAGCAGCGATAGCGCTGGGCATCCCGGCGCTGCTCGATGATTTCGCGGGCGACCACGGCATACAGCTGGTCGCCGTGATCCAGCTCGGAAAACTCCTTCTGGTTGCAGTACAGCGTGACATGCATGGCGCTGTCCGCTGCCGCCTGGATGATCGCCTGGACCTCGTAGTAAGGCAGGTCGAAGGCCAGCTCCGGCGCCTGCCAGGGCTCGACCTGGCGGGCGCGACCGCTGCCCGATGGGAGAATCCGGTAATACAGGGTGTCCAGCGGATGGGCCTGCTGCTCGTCCATCGGCAGCCGCGCATTGCGGCGGAACACCACCGATTGCAGGAAACGCTGCAACGGCAGGAGCAGGCTGCTTTCGTCATGGTAGGGCAGGCGCTGTTGCCAGAGCGCGTTGTACTCATCGAGCACGTAGACATCCGCCCAGTTGTCCTGCACCCGGTAGAACACCTGCACGCACTGTGGCTGCCCCTGTGGCAGGACCAGCGCCAGGTCGTGGTCTTCCAGCACGTTGCCATCCAGCGCCAGCGGGCTGTAGCTGCTGCGCTCTTGGCCCAGGTACGCCAGCAGCGCCGCCTGGTTGTCCACCGACACCAGATTGACCCCGTCGCTGAACAGCTCCAGCACATGGGTGTGCTGCTGCACCTGGATCAAATAGCGGTAGTTCAGGCCCTGGTCGAACAGGGCCTGTGCGGTGATGAACACCTCCTCGACCCGTTGCGCGATGGCCAGGGCGCGGTTGTGGCAGAAGCTGCGCACGCGCAGTTTCGGCCGGTGCGGCGCGTCGCTGGCGTGGTCGAGGCTGTTGAGGAAGTCGCGCAGGCAACGCAGCAGGGCGTGTTCGCCGTCGTAGCGCAGCACCTGCACTTCGTTCCAGCTGTTGAGGGTGACCTGGTCGAGGGTCAGCACCAGATTTTCGCGGACCCCGGCATAACTCAGCGAGTCGGTGCGCTCGGTGGTCATCAGGATGTTCAGGTCGCGGTGATGGCGCAGCGGGTCAACGCCAACGTTGACCAGCAACAGCACCTCGTCGGCTACGCTCGGGCGCAGCAGGCGCGCGTCGCTGACGGTGTTCAGCGGCAGCATCACGCTCTGCTGCAGGCTGCCGATCAGGTTGAACAGCTCGTACTCGCTCAGGTCGCTGCCGCCCGGGTGCAGGGCCAGGCGCGTGGCGCTGTCGATCACCCCGTTGCGATGCGCCCAGGCCAGCAGGTCGAGCAGGTCGCGGCTGCGCTTGATCGGGGTGAAGTGCTCCCACTCGTGCACGCCCAGGTTGCCGTTGTACAAGCCCCAGTGGGTCTGGCCCGGCTCCTTGCGGTCCGGCGAGTTGACCAGGGTCAGGGTGTCTTCGGCGAGGTCCGGGGCCACCCCCGGGTTGACGAATTCGACCTTGCCGGCGCGGCGCTCGAAGGCGGCGTAGAGGCGGCGGCCAAGGATATTCAGGTCGCGCTGGTCGATCCGCGCGGTGGCGCCGAGATTGCGCGCGAACTGGTCGAGGAAGCGATAACTGTGGTTCAGCTCGGCCACCAGCACCCGGCGCTCGGCCGCCACCTGGCGGACCTTCCATTGGCTGCGGCTGTCGAGCAGGGCCAACTGGCGCTCGTCCCAGCCCCATTCGTGGGCCAGGCGCTCCAGCAATTCGCTTTGCCAGTTGGGTTTCTGCCGGGCCAACTGGCTGATCTTGCGGTTGACCTTGAGGTACAGGCTGCGTCGTACCAGCTCCAGGCGCTGGGTCTCGTTGCGCCGTTGCAGGTACTGCTCGATCCGCCGGTAGACCATCATGTACGGGTCCAGCTCGTCGATATCGAGGACGTTGGCGAACACCGCCTGCTTGAAGTGCAGGCTCAGGCAGCGCACGTCCGGGTGCTCGCTGGCGTAGACCTCGGTCAGCAGCAGCTTGAGCACCGACTTGTAGGGCGACTCGATGCCCTTGAACAGCTGCCAGAGCCCGGCGCCGACGAATTCCCCGGGCGGGATATGCGACAGGTTGCCCAGGTCCAGCACCTCGTCGGCACGCACGAAGCGCTTGGACACCAGGGTCTCGGCGTACCGCGTGTAGTTGCCTTCCTCGTACACCGGCACCAGCCACCACAGCGGGGTGCGCCCCGCCAGCCAGATCGCGGTGCGGTAGAACTCGTCGAGCAGCAGGTAGTGCTGGGTGGTGCCGCAGTCGTCGGAGCTGAGGCGGCTGTCGCGCTCGCCGCGGACGAACTGGCCCGGTTCGATCAGGAAGAAATGCGCTTCGGCGCCCTGGCTGGCGGCCCAGGCCTCCAGCAACTGGCATTTGCGGCGCAGCTCGGCCACCGCCGCTTCGCCCAGGTCGGCGGCATGACAGACCCAGATATCCATGTCGCTCTGTTCCGCCTGGGCCAGGGTGCCCAGGCTGCCCATCAGGAACAAACCGTGGATCGGCTGCACCTGCTCGCCGCGCTTGGCCTTGTAGGAGAACGACCGGGTCAGGCGCTGGGCTTCGGCCAGGGCCAGCGGGCTTGGCTCGTAGGCGGAGACGCCCGCCGGAGTAGTGCCGGAGACATAGCCGGGCAGCAGCGGATGATTGACGTGGAAAAACAGCGGCAACAGGGTCAGCACCTGTTGCTGGCGGCTGGACAGCCCTTCCATGGCCCGGGCCATGCGGCCATGGTTGAGATCCAGGAAGCGCTTGCGCAGCTGGCCGAGGACCTTGCGGTCGATGCCCTGGTCGAGATCAGGGCGGATTTCGTGAGGAAGATTCATCGCAAGCTCAAACCAGCCGTCGTAAGGGCACGGGCGAGTTTAGCCGCAGTCGCAGCGAAGCGATAAGCGCAATTTGATTTTTGACGCCAAATTTACAGCACCGCCTGTCGGCGCCGCCGAATCTGTCGTGGCAAGTCCGCAGCGCAGGGCTGCGAACTTGCAGGTTTGCAGCGGAATCAGGCGGGTTCGGCGACGTTCAGGATGGTCAGCAGTTGCTGGGCCGCTTCGGCGGCGTCATGGCCGAGCTGGGTCAGGTAGCCGCCATCGGGCTGGTCGATCAGTTTCTTTTCATAGAGGCGTTTTGCCGCGGCAATGGTCTGTGGTGCGGCGGTGGCATGGACTTTGAGTCCTTCCTGAGTGCTGTCCAGATTGAACAGCGCGAGAATTTCCAGTTCGGCAACCAACTCGGGGGTGAACGACATAGATACTCCGACTTCAAGAAAAGGAGAGGTGGCACCTCTGCGGATGCCTGGTCTTGCAGTGTAGTCGCCTCGCCTTGGTTTGCCTTATTCCTTCTCGGGGGGCAATTCGGGCAGGGCGCGCAACGCGGTTTCGTACCATTCGGTGTCGAAGGCACGGTCTTCGTCGAGCATGGCGTCGATCTCGACCGCCAGCACGTGGGCCATCAGGTTGAGGATATCTTCGCGCTCGTAGCCCACCAGGGTCAGCTTGTTGAAGGCCGCCTTGGCCGCTGGCGGCTCGCCGCTTTCGATCTGGTTCTCGATGGCCTGGGTCAGGGTCGATTCGGCGAAGGCTTCTTCGTCGTCGTGGTCGATATCGTGGTCGCTCATGGCGCGCTCCTTGGGACAATGCCGCCAGTGTGCCACGGCCTTGTCGGCAATGCCGGGCTATCTGTCGCCCGCATGATGCTGGTCAGTCGCCGGGCATTGCGGCTATAACAGCCCGGCCAACCCCTTTCGGCCTGGAGGCTGTTCCACATGCTCAAGCTTCATGGATTCGCGGTCAGCAACTACTACAACATGGTCAAACTGGCGCTGCTGGAAAAAGGCCTGCCGTTCGAGGAAGTGCTGTTCTTCGGTGGCCAGGTCCCGGATTCGCTGAAGATCAGCCCGCGGGGCAAGGTGCCGGTGCTGGAAACCGAGCACGGCTACCTCAGCGAGACCGACATCATCCTCGACTACATCGAGCAGACCCAGGGCGGCAAGCCGCTGCTGCCGGCCGATCCGTTCGCCCGGGCCAAGGTCTGGGAGCTGGTCAAGGAAATCGAGCTGTACATCGAGCTGACTGCCCGGGTGTTCTACCCGCAGTCGTTCTTTGGCGCGGAAGTGCCAGAACAGCTCAAGGCCAAGGCCTGGCCGGAGTTGCTGGCGGGTCTGGCGACCCTGAAGCGCAATGGCGTGTTCGCCCCTTACGTGGCGGGTGACAGCTTTACCGTGGCGGACCTGTATTTCTTCTTCAGCGTCGATCTGGCCCGGGCCGTGGGCAAGAAGGTGCAGGGCGTGGACGTGCTGGAAGACTTCCCGCAGGCCGTGGCGCTGCTGGAGCTGATCGGGCAGAACCCGCATGTGGTGGCGATCAATGAGGCGAAGGCCGCGCAGTTCCCGACCTTCCTGGAGAAAGTGGTGAAGGCGCGTAGTCAGCAGTAAGGAAAGTCGAAGGCCTGACACAGAACCTGTGGGAGCTGGCTTGCCAGCGATTGCTGTAGTGAATTCACCATTGCTATCGCTGGCAAGCCAGCTCCCACAGGGGCCAGTGTGCTTAGCGGCTGGCCAGCAGGGTCTTGCCGCGAGCTACCGCAGCACGCACCTGCGCCGGCGCGGTACCACCAATGTGGTTACGCGCATTCACCGAACCTTCCAGGGTCAGCACGGCAAACACGTCCTGCTCGATCTGGTCGCTGAACTGACGCAGTTCTTCCAGGCTCATCTCGGCCAGGTCCTTGCCGGTGTCCACGCCATATTTCACGGCATGGCCAACGATCTCGTGGCAATCACGGAACGGCAGGCCACGACGTACCAGGTAGTCGGCCAGGTCGGTCGCGGTGGAGAAACCGCGCAGCGCCGCTTCACGCATGATTGCATGACGTGGCTTGATCGCCGGGATCATGTCGGCAAAGGCACGCAGCGAGTCGCGCAGGGTGTCGGCGGCGTCGAACAGCGGTTCCTTGTCTTCCTGGTTGTCCTTGTTGTAGGCCAGCGGCTGGCCTTTCATCAGGGTCAGCAGGCCGGTCAGGGCGCCGAACACGCGGCCGGTCTTGCCACGCACCAGCTCCGGGACGTCCGGGTTCTTCTTCTGCGGCATGATCGAGCTGCCGGTGCAGAACCGGTCAGGCAGGTCGATGAACTGGAACTGCGCGCTGGTCCACAGCACCAGCTCTTCGGAGAAGCGCGACAGGTGCATCATCGCGACGCTGGCGGCAGCGCAGAATTCGATGGCGAAGTCACGGTCGGAAACGCCGTCCAGCGAGTTGCCGGCCACGGCTTCGAAGCCCAGCAGCTGGCAAGTCAGTTCGCGGTCGATCGGGTAGGTGGTGCCGGCCAGCGCCGCGCTGCCCAGTGGCATGCGATTGGTGCGCTTGCGGCAGTCGACCAGGCGCTCGTAGTCGCGGCTGAGCATTTCGAACCAGGCCAGCAGGTGGTGGCCGAAGGTTACTGGCTGGGCGGTCTGCAGGTGGGTGAAGCCGGGCATGACGGTTTCCGCCTCGCGCTCGGCCTGTTCCAGCAGGCCCTTCTGCAGGCGGGTGATCTCGGCGAGGATCAGGTCGATCTCGTCACGCAGCCACAGGCGGATGTCGGTGGCGACCTGGTCGTTGCGGCTGCGCCCGGTGTGCAGCTTCTTGCCGGTGATGCCGATGCGGTCGGTCAGGCGTGCCTCGATGTTCATGTGCACGTCTTCGAGGTCGACACGCCAGTCGAAGTTGCCGGCCTCGATCTCGCCCTGGATGGTCTTCAGGCCGTCGATGATGCTGTCGCGCTCGGCGTCGGTGAGCACGCCGACCTTCGCCAGCATGGTGGCGTGGGCGATCGAACCCATGATGTCGTGGCGGTACAGGCGCTGGTCGAAGGTGACGGAGGCGGTGAAGCGGGCGACGAAGGCGTCGACGGGCTCACTGAAGCGGCCGCCCCAGGACTGGTTGGTCTTGTCAGTGCTCATGGATTCGCTCGTTGAAGGCGTGAACGGGAAAAAAGTGTGCGGATGATAACAGGGTTGCCAGGCCCGACGGGGCTCGGCGGTCGGCACAAATGCGGGTTTATGTCGCGCTTGCAGGGGATATTTAGCGATTGAACGGCAGTGTTGCGGCAACCGTCTACAGTTGGACAGAGGATCGGCATTGTTTGCTGTCGACCAGTGAATCTTTAGCCATCGTGCGAGTCTGAGCGTGGGTCGCCGTGACGGCCTGTCACCGTGATTGTCCACGTTTGCCTTGTGCGAGACTCACGCAGGAATCCAGCGCAATATGAATGTCCTGATCGTTGATGACGAACCCCAAGCCCGCGAACGCCTGAGCCGCCTGCTCGGCGATCTGGAGGGCTATACCGTGCTGGAGCCCAGCGCCACCAACGGCGAAGAGGCTCTGGCGCTGATCGAAAGCCACAAACCCGACATTGTCCTGCTCGATATCCGCATGCCCGGCATGGACGGCCTGCAGGTCGCTGCCCGCCTGTGCGAGCGCGAAGCCCCGCCTGCGGTGGTGTTCTGCACCAGCGAAGACGAATTCACCCTCGATGCGTTCAAGGACAGCACCCTGGGCTACGTACTCAAGCCGGTGCAGGGCGAAGACCTGCACGCCGCCCTGCGCAAGGCCGAGCGCCCCAACCGCACGCAACTGGCGGCCCTGACCCGTCCGGGTGCGGAAAGCGGCAGCGCCCCGCGCAGCCATATCAGTGCGCGCACCCGCAAGGGCATCGAGCTGATCCCCCTGGACCAGGTGATCTACTTCATCGCCGACCACAAGTACGTGACCCTGCGCCACGAGCATGGCGAAGTCCTCCTGGACGAGCCGCTCAAGGCCCTGGAAGACGAGTTCGGCGAGCGTTTCGTGCGCATCCACCGCAATGCCCTGGTGGCCCGCGAGCGCATCGAGCGCCTGCAACGTACGCCCCTCGGGCACTTCCAGCTGTTCCTCAAGGGTTTGAACGGCGACGCGTTGATCGTCAGCCGCCGGCATGTGGCCGGCGTACGCAAAATGATGCAGCAGCTTTAGGGCGGGGATGGACGGGATCGCGACCAGGGATGGTCTTTTCTTTAGCTGACATGGATCTGCAAGAGACTTTGATCTAGCTGTTATCATCCGGCGAATCACTCTCGTACGGATCGTTCCATGTCCACTCGCGAAATCCGCATTGCCACCCGCAAAAGCGCCCTTGCCCTGTGGCAGGCCGAATATGTCAAAGCCCGTCTGGAACAGGCCCACCCGGGCCTGATCGTGACCCTGGTGCCGATGGTCAGCCGCGGCGACAAGCTGCTCGATTCGCCGCTGTCGAAGATCGGTGGCAAGGGTCTGTTCGTCAAGGAGCTGGAAACCGCGCTGCTCGAGCAGGAAGCCGATATCGCGGTGCACTCCATGAAGGACGTGCCGATGGACTTCCCCGAAGGCCTGGGCCTGTTCTGCATCTGCGAACGTGAAGACCCGCGCGACGCCTTCGTCTCCAATACCTATTCCAGCCTCGATGCCCTGCCGGCCGGCAGCATCGTCGGCACCTCCAGCCTGCGCCGCCAGGCCCAGTTGCTGGCCCGCCGTCCGGACCTGCAGATCCGCTTCCTGCGCGGCAACGTCAACACCCGCCTGGCCAAGCTGGATGCCGGCGAGTACGACGCCATCATCCTCGCCGCCGCCGGCCTGATCCGCCTCGGCTTCGAAGACCGCATCACCGACACCATCAGCGTCGACGACAGCCTGCCGGCTGGCGGCCAGGGTGCGGTGGGCATCGAATGCCGCAGTGCCGACAGCGAAATCCACGCGCTGCTGGCGCCTCTGCACCATGTCGATACCGCCGACCGCGTCAGCGCCGAACGTGCACTGAACAAACACCTCAACGGTGGCTGTCAGGTGCCGATTGCCTGCTACGCCGTGCTCGAAGGCGACCAGCTGTGGCTGCGTGGCCTGGTCGGTGAACCGGCCGGTGGCGCGTTGCTCAATGCCGAAGCCCGCGCTCCGCGTGGCGCTGCCGAAACCCTCGGTGTGCAGGTGGCCGAAGCGCTGCTGGCCCAGGGCGCCGGCGAAATCCTCAAGGCGGTCTATGGCGAGGCCGGTCACCCGTGACCGCCTGGCGGCTGCTGCTGACCCGGCCGGCCGAGGACTGCGCGGCCCTCGCCGCCGCCCTCGGTGACGCCGGTGTGTACGGCAGTTGCATGCCTTTGCTGGAGATCGAGCCACTGGCGGTTTCGGAGATGCAATGGGCGCTGGTGCGCAATCTCGATCGCTACCGGGCGGTTATCGTGGTCAGCAAGCCGGCGGCCCGGCTGGGCCTGGAGCTCTGTGCCGAACACTGGCCCGCGCTACCGTCGCTGGCCTGGTTCACCGTGGGCGCGGCGACCGCCGCCGTGCTCCAGGAGCAGGGCCTGACCGTGCATTTTCCGGAGAGCGGCGACGACAGCGAAGCACTGCTGCGCCTCCCTGAATTGCAGGCGGCCCTGACCTCGGAGGTACCGAGGGTGCTGATCATGCGCGGCGAGGAGGGGCGCGAGCTGCTGGCGGACCAGTTGACGGCACTCGGTGCGCGTGTCGACTATCTGCCGCTGTACCGTCGCAGCCTCCCCGACTACCCTGCCCAGGCCCTGGTGCAACGCATCGAAGCGGAACGCCTGAACGGCCTGGTGGTCAGCAGTGGGCAGGGCTTCGAACACTTGCGCACCCTGGCTGCGCAGGATTGGCCGCGCGTGGCGCGGCTGCCCTTGTTCGTGCCGAGCCCGCGGGTGGCGCAGATCGCCCGCGAGGCCGGCGCGCAGAATGTGGTGGATTGTCGTGGCGCGAGTGCCACGGCTTTGCTGGCGGCGTTGCAGGAAACCCCTGCGCCCGCTTCCTGAGGCGCTAAGCTGAGGCGACGCGCCTGAAAACAAAGGATGGATACGTGAGCGAAACAGCCTTGCCTAACGAAGAACAGCAAACGACGTCCGAGGCTCCGGCGACTCCCGCACCCGCGTCTTCCGGGCGTTCCGGTAACGGTCTGGCGATCCTCGCCCTGCTGCTTGGCGCCGCCGGTGTCGCGGCGGGTGGCTGGGGGCTGTGGCAGGTGCGGCACCTGCAGCAGGTCAACCAGGACCAGGTCGAGCAGGTCCGCCAACTCAACCAGCAGAGCGAAGCCTTGCAGGCCCGCGAGCAGCAGCTCTCGGCCCAGCTGGGCAGCCTGCCGCCGGCCAGCGAGCTGGAAGACCGCCGCCGTCTGGTAGCGCAGTTGCAGGGCGATCAGCAACGGCTGAGCCAGCGTCTGGAAACCGTCCTCGGCGCCAGCCGCAAGGACTGGCGCCTCGCCGAGGCCGAGCACCTGTTGCGTCTGGCCAGCCTGCGTCTCTCCGCGTTGCAGGACATCGCCAGCGCCCGCGCCCTGGTCGAAGGCGCCGACCAGATCCTGCGCGAGCAGAGCGATCCGGCGTCTTTCGCCGCCCGGGAGCAACTGGCCCGCAGCCTTGCCGCGCTGAACAGCGTGCAGCAGCCTGACCGCACCGGTCTGTTCCTCAAGCTCGCCGCGCTGCGCGAGCAGGTGGTGCAGCTCAATGTGCTGGCGCCGGAATTCAAGAACGATGGCGAGGTCCTGTTCGGCCTGACCTCGGACGGCGACGGTGCCAGTCGCTGGTCGCAGTGGTGGGCGGAGATCTCGCGCTACTTCCGCATCAACTTCAATGCCGATGAAAACATTCGTCCGCTGCTTGCCGGCCAGGCCCTGGCGCAGGTGCGCCTGGCTCTGAGCCTGGCGCTGGAGCAGGCGCAGTGGGCGGCGCTCAACGGTGAAGCCAAGGTCTACGGCCAGGCGCTGGACGAAGCCCGCAGCGTGCTACTGGGCAACTTCAACAAGGACAACGAGCAGAGCCGCCTGATGCTGGAGCAACTCAATGCCCTGGTGAAGGAGCCGGTGACCGTGGTCACTCCGGACCTGGCCGAAAGCCTGACCGCCGTGCAGGCCTATCTTGAGCGCCGGCACTTGCCTGCCGAGGAAGCCATCCTGCGCCAGCCAGGTGAGAAAGCCGGGGAGGCGACGCCATGAAACGCGCCTATATCCTCGCGGTCGTGGCGATCATCGTCGCCACCCTGCTGGGTATCGCCGTGGCCAAACACAGTGGCTACGTGCTGATCGCCTATGACAGCTTCCGCTACGAATCGAGCCTGTGGGCAACCCTGGCCTTGATCGTTGCAGTGGTTCTGGTCCTGTGGCTGCTCAAGCTGCTGATCGGCCTGGTGCTGACCTCCACCGGCGTGGTCAACCCCTGGTCGCGGCGCAACCGCAGCCGGCGCACCCGCCTGGCCATCGAGCAGGGCCAGCTGGACCTGGCCGAAGGGCGCTGGGCCAGTGCCCAGCGCCATCTGCATCGCGCCGCCGAGGCCGAGCGTCAGCCGCTGCTGTACTACCTCGGTGCTGCACGTGCGGCTAACGAGCTGGGCCGCACCGAAGACAGCGACAACCTGCTGGAGCGCGCCCTGGAGCGGCAGCCCCAGGCCGAGCTGGCGATCGCCCTGACCCACGCGCAGTTGCAGGTGGATCGCGGCGACACGGATGCCGCGCTGGAAACCCTGCAAGCCATGCACGAACGCCATCCGCACAATGCCCAGGTGCTGCGTCAACTGCAGCGCCTGTATCAGCAACGTGGCGACTGGTCGGCGCTGATCCGCCTGATGCCGGAGCTGCGCAAGGACAAGGTGCTCTCGGGCAAGGAGCTGGCCGAGCTGGAGCGTCGTGCCTGGGGGCAGAACCTGTCCCTGGCGGTGCAGCGCGAAGACGACGGCCAGGCCGCGCGCCAGTCGCTGGAGCGTGCCTGGCAGCAGTTGACCAACGCCCAGCGCCAGGAGCCGCAACTGGTCCTGGCCTATGCCGAGCAGCTGCGTCAACTGGGTGCGGAAAACGAAGCGGAGGAAATTCTTCGCACTGCCCTCAAGCGTGAATACGAGAGTCATCTCGCGCGCCTCTACGGACTGGTGCGCGGCAGCGATCCGGCGAAGCAGCTGCAGACCGCCGAAGGCTGGCTCAAGACCCACGCCGACGACCCGAGCCTGCTCCTGACCCTGGGCCGTCTGAGCCTGCAGAATCGGCTCTGGGGCAAGGCCCGCGATTATCTCGAAAGCAGCTTGCGCCTGCAGCGCAACCCCGAAGCCTGCGCCGAGCTGGCTCGCCTGCTGGCCGGCCTTGGCGAGAACGAGCGCAGCAACGCGCTGTTCCAGGAGGGCCTTGGCCTGCTCGACGAGCGCCTGCTGGCCCTGCCGTTGCCGGACCCGGTTCGCGCCTGACCCGGCATCAGGGGCTGACCGCAAGGGTCAGCCCCTGAAGGGCTCTAGTAGAGGGTTCCTGGTTGATTTGTGGATTTTTCCTACCAAGTTAGGCGAATTTTCCAATAAAAATCAGAGACTTGTCCGGTTGGTTGCTTCTTGAAACAACCAAGCGCTTTCCTCTACCGTTGCCAAATGTCTTTTCTGCCCTGGTCCTGCCATGCCTTTGGCCTGTCTGCGCTCCTTTTTCTTCCCGGCTTTCCTGGCGTCCTTCCTGGTGCTGTCCGGCTCGTTCTACCTCGAGTTCGGCCTGGGCCTGGCGGCGTGCCCGTTGTGCCAGGGGCAACGTTTCCTGCTGGCGGCATTCTCGCTGACCTGCCTGGGCGCGATGCTGCACATGCCCGGGCCCACTGCGGCACGGCGCTGGCTGTGCCTGTGCCTGGGGCTGTCGCTGCTCGGCAGCGCGCTGGCGGCGCGGCATGTCTGGCTCCAAGGGCTGTTTCCTGTTCCCGAGATACCCTGCGAGCAAAACCTGGCCTACCTGCTCGAGCACGGCACCGTGCTTGAATGGCTTCATGGGCTGGTGCTGGGCTCGGCCGAGTGCGTGCCGATCACCTGGAGCTTCTTCAGTCTCAGCGTCCCGGAATGGAGCCTGCTGGCCTTTGTCGCACTAGCACTGGCAGTGCTGCTGCGCCTGCTTCCCAAACACCGGCTGAACCTGGCCGACTCGCCGGGGTCATGAAAGGGCTGGTCGCCGTTTCAAACGACCGGCGGCGATGGGTCGCAGGATTAAACACTTGTATGAAACTAGTCGCCTGCGTACCTTGAAGCCAAGGGCGTGCGGGAATAATCTCCCCTGCACGCATACCGAAAACACTGCTGCTCAATGCCGTTCTGCCGTTGTTCCTTTTCTATCGCGACTTGCGATACCGGGGCGCAGGGGGCACGACCCTTAAGGGATGAGACCGCCATGTTAGATAGTTGTCAGAATGCTCAGGAACGCTGGGGTGGGGTTCACAAGCTCATTGACCGCTGGCTGCTGGAGCGAGAGGAGCTGGTTACTGCGTTCCGCGAATTGCGCGATGCCAAACCGGCATTTGCCGACAAGTCACTCAATGGCCGCTTCTGCGAAATTCTCGTCGATTACGTATCGGCCTGGCATTTCGAAATCTGCGAACAACTGATCAGCGAAGCCAAGGCGTTCGGTGACAACCGGGGCCTGGAACTGGCGGAGCAGATCAACCCGCGTATCGATGTCAGTACCGAGATTGCCCTGTCGTTCAACGACAAGTGCAGCGAGGGCAAGTGCAACGACAACGGCCACTTTGCCGAGTCATTGCAAAAGCTGGGTGGCCAGCTGCGCGAGCGTTTCGAGCTGGAAGACTGCCTTATCGAAGTGCTGCATACCGCCCATAAGGAAGAAGCGCCAGCGACCGTCTGACTTCCTGTGCTGAAACGTTGCCGATTGCTCAGTCGGCAACGTCGAGCAGTTCGATCTCGAATACCAGGGGCGTGTAGGGCGCGATCAGGTCACCCGCGCCATCGGCGCCATAGGCCTGCTCCGACGGGATCACCAGGCGGTACTTCGAACCCGCCGCCATCTCCGGCAGTGCTGCCTGCCAACCCGCGATCACGCTGTCCAGGTTGAACCACTGGGGCTGGTCGTTCTGGTCGAACACCGTGCCGTCCGGCAATCTTCCGACATATTTCACCTTCACCTTGCCGCCCGCTTTAGGCCTGGCGCCCGTGCCTTGCTGGAGGGCTGTCATCAGCACGCCATCGCTCAACTCACGCACGCCTGCGCGGCCTCGCTCGTTGGCGATGAAACGGCGCTCGGCGGCCAGGGCCTGTTCGACATGGGACTGCGCGGCAGCGTCATTGGCCTGCTGGTCATGCTGGGCGAGGACCGCGTCGATGCGCTCCTGGGACAGGGCGAGCGGCTTGTTCTGGTAGGCCTGTTGCAGCCCTTCGAGCAAGGCCTGGAGTTGCAGCCCCGGAACCTCTGCACGCAGGCGTTCGCCCAGGCTGGCACCGAGGCTGTAGGCGAGGTCGTGATCCGAGGGCGATGCGCTTTGTTCCGCATGGGCCGGGGGCAGCAGGAAGAATAATGACAGCAGCAAATAGCGCGGCACGGCCTGGCTCCGAAGATGACAAAGAAGAGTTGCAGCGGTGTTGATTATGCCCGTTCGCGGAGGCAAGTTAGTTAATTGTCTGCAATCTGTAACACAGCATCTACACTTGCCCGGAGCGGCAGCTTCAACAACTTTGCCCAGGCATGCAACGCGGCGACTTCTTTACTGTCAACATGCCCTAGCGGCGATAGCAGCACAGGTCTAGTATGAGCCGCAATTTCGTCAGCCAGGAGGAAAGCCATGTCGGCCAACAAGAAGCCAGTCAACACGCCGTTGCACCTGCTGCAACAACTCTCGGGCAGCCTGCTCGAGCATTTGGAAAATGCCTGCTCGCAAGCGCTGGCCGATGCGGAAAAACTGCTCGCCAAGTTGGAGAAACAACGTGGCAAGGCTCAGGAAAAACTGCACAAGTCCCGTCTGAAACTTCAGGACGTTGCGGCCACTGGTAAAGCCAAGGCACAGGACAAGGCAAAAGGCGCAGTTGGCGAACTGGAAGCACTGCTCGATTCGCTGAAAGAGCGTCAGACCCAGACCCGTACTTATATTGCGCAACTGAAAAAAGATGCCCAGGAAAGCCTGAAGATTGCCCAGGGTGTCGGCAAGGTTCGTGAAGCTGCAGCCAAGGCCCTGTCTTCTCGTACTCCGGCTAAACCTGCTGCTGCCAAGGCAGCCGCTAAACCGGCCGCCAAGCCTGCTGCCGCCAAGGCGCCGGCCAAGCCAGCTGCCAAGGTTGCTGCTGCCAAGGCGCCAGCCAAGGCCGCTGCGAAACCTGCTGCTGCCAAGCCAGCGGCCAAAGCCGCTGCCGCCAAACCGGCCGCAAAAACCGCGGCTGCCAAGGCTCCAGCCAAGCCAGCCGCCAAGCCGGTAGCTGCCAAGCCTGCTGCTAAAGCGGCTGCCGCCAAACCCGCCGCGAAAACCGCTGCTGCCAAGGCTCCAGCCAAACCCGCTGCCAAGCCAGTAGCTGCTAAACCCGCCGCCGCCAAACCAGCAGCCAAACCAGCTGCGGCCAAGCCGACCAGCGCCGCTGCCGCTGCGAAAGCGCCAGCCAAAGCTGCTGCGAAACCCGCTGCTGCCAAGCCCGTAGCTGCGAAACCGGCCGCCAAGCCTGCTGCTGCGAAACCAGCTGCCAAGCCTGCCGCCGCCAAACCAGCCGCCAAGCCAGTTGCCGCCAAACCAGCAGCCAAGCCTGCTGCGGCCAAGGCACCAGCCAAACCAGCCGCTGCGAAACCTGCCGCCAAACCTGCAGCAGCCAAGCCAGCGGCCAAACCAGCCGCCGCCAAGCCCGCTGCGGCCAAGCCAGCCACCCCGGCTGCGCCTGCTACAGCGGCACCGGCGCCTGCTGCTTCGCCAGCGCCAGCGGCAACCCCTGCCGCTACCCCAAACACTCAGACGCCGTCTTCGGCTTCCTGAGTCGTTCCCGTCGCGACGCGCAGCACCTGCAGCGCGTCGTGATCGCGGGAGGCTGCCGGCGCCAGCCGGGTCAGCCAGCTTTCCGGCGGGGCTTCGGCTCCGCTCGGCCAGCCAGCACAAGCGTCTTGCAAGCGTTGCAGTTGCACGCGTTCCGCATCCAGTTCAAGTGCTTTCAAGCGCTCACGCAAGGCCGCCAGTTGCGGATCCTTCAGCGCGTCCCCACGCCATTGCTGTCGTAGTGCGCGCAAGGGTTGAACCACATCGATTTGCCAAGGCCCGGCCAATTGCCGCAGCCGCTCGACACGCTCGTCGCTGATCTCCACGTGCCGCTGCTCCAGCCAGGCGCCGCACAACATCAGGCAGACGTCGGCACCCAGTGCCTGCAATTCCAGGCAGGCTGTTTCCACGCCGGGACGGGCATAGAGCCCGATGGCGAAATCCCACAGGTCGGTGTGCATATTCCTGCTCGCGCCAGTTGCCAGCGAAGCTGGTAGACTCCGCCGCCATTATGATCAGACTTTCGAACCTCACTTTACAGCGTGGTCCGCAACGCCTGCTAGACGGCGCGGAACTGACCCTGCACGCCGGCCAGAAAGCCGGCCTGATCGGTGCCAATGGCGCCGGCAAATCCAGCCTGTTCGCCTTGCTGCGCGGCGAGCTCACCCCGGATTCGGGTGACTGCCAGCTGCCTGGCGACTGGCGTATCGCCCATATGCGCCAGGAGGTCGACACCCTCGATCGCCTGGCGGTGGACTATGTGCTCGACGGTGATATCCGCCTGCGCAAGGTCCAGGACGAGCTTGCCGCCGCCGAAGCCGCCCACGACAACGCGGCGCTGGCGCGTCTGCATGTCGAGCTCGACAGCGCCGACGGCTACACCGCCGACGCCCGTGCGCGCAAATTGCTGGCCGGCCTTGGCTTCACCAATGAGCAGATGGACCGCCGTGTCGGCGACTTCTCCGGGGGCTGGCGGATGCGCCTGAACCTGGCCCAGGCCCTGATGTGCCCGTCCGACCTGCTGCTGCTCGACGAACCGACCAACCACCTCGATCTCGACGCGATCCTCTGGCTGGAAGACTGGCTCAAGGGCTACCCGGGCACGCTGCTGCTGATTTCCCACGACCGTGACTTCCTCGATGCCGTGGTCGATCACGTCGCCCATGTCGAACAGTGCAAGCTGACCCTCTACCGCGGCGGCTACACCGCCTTCGAGCGGGCCCGGGCCGAGCGCCTGGCGCAGCAGCAACAGGCCTACGAGAAGCAACAGGCCCAGCGCGCGCACATGGAAAAGTACATCGCCCGTTTCAAGGCCCAGGCCACCAAGGCCCGTCAGGCGCAGAGCCGGATCAAGGCCCTGGAACGCATGGAAGAGCTGACCGCCGCCCATGTCGATTCGCCGTTCGACTTCGTCTTCCGCGAATCGCAGAAGATCTCCAGCCCGTTGCTCGACCTGTCCGAAGCCCGCCTGGGCTATGGCGAGAAAACCGTGCTGGAGAAGGTCAAGCTGCAATTGGTGCCGGGTGCCCGGATCGGCCTGCTCGGCCCCAATGGCGCGGGTAAATCGACCCTGATCAAGAACCTCTCCGGCGAGCTGCAACCGCTGGCCGGGCGTCTGGTCCGTGGCGAGAACACCTCGGTCGGCTACTTTGCCCAGCACCAGCTCGATTCGCTGGACAGCAAGGCCAGCCCGCTCCTGCACCTGCAACGCCTGGCGCCGAGCGAGCGCGAGCAGACCTTGCGCGACTTCCTCGGCGGCTTCGACTTCCGTGGCGACCGTTGCGACGAGCCGGTGCTGAATTTCTCTGGCGGCGAGAAAGCCCGCCTGGCCCTGGCGCTGATCGCCTGGGAGCGGCCGAACCTGCTGCTGCTCGACGAACCGACCAACCACCTGGACCTGGAAATGCGCCTGGCGCTGACCATGGCCCTGCAGGAATTCAGCGGCGCCGTGGTGGTGGTGTCCCACGATCGTCACCTGCTCAAGAGCACCACCGACGAATTCCTCCTGGTCGCCGACGGCAAGGTCAGCGAGTTCGATGGCGACCTCGACGACTACGCCCGCTGGCTGGTCGACTATCGCCAGCGCAATGCGCCGGTGAGCAACGCCCCGGTCAACCCGGACAAGACCGACAAGAAGGCCCAGCGCCAGGCCGCCGCCGCGCTGCGTCAGCAACTGGCGCCACACAAGCGCCAGGCCGACAAGCTGGAAGCCGAGTTGAGCAAGCTGCACGGTGACCTCGCCAAGGTCGAGGCCAGCCTCGGCGACAGCGGTGTCTACGAAGCGGCGCGCAAGGATGAACTGCGCGACCTGCTGGCCCGTCAGGCCCAGCTGAAAACCCGCGAAGCCGAACTGGAAGAAGCCTGGATGGAAGCGCTGGAAGTGCTGGAGACCATGCAGGCGGAGCTGGAGGCACTGTCCTGATGGAAGCGTTGCGGCAGATGATTCCGGTGGAATGGCTCGGGCCGTTCTGGATGGGCCTGCAGATCCTGCTGATCCTGGTGGTGGCGTTCGTTCTGCAGCGTCTGGTGGCGCGCAGCCTCAAGACCCTGGGCGAGCGCTACCCGCTGCCGCCACAACTGATGATGCCGCTGCGCGGTGGCCTGCGCTGGCTGATCATGGGCAGCGCGCTGATCTTCGTGCTGGAGCGCCTGGGGGTTTCCGCTACCGTGCTGTGGACGGCCTTGTCAGGCTTCGTCGCCGTGGCTGCCGTGGCGTTCTTCGCCATCTGGAGCGTGCTGTCCAACCTGCTCTGTGCGGTGCTGATCTTCACCGTCGGCCCTTTCCGCATCGGTGATGTGGTGGAACTGGTCGATACCACCGACAAACCCGGTATCAAGGGCCGGGTCACGGCCATCAACCTGCTGTTCACCACCCTGGTGGAAATGCCCGAGACTGGCGGTGCGCTGGTGCAGGTGCCGAACAGCCAGTTCTTCCAGAAGTCCGTACGCCGCTGGCGGGGTAGCGATGGGCTGCCACTGGTGGGCGAGGACAAGTCCCTCGGCAAGTGATCGGCCACTGAAAACTTTTGTGGTGATTTTCTTGCAGGCGGATTAGCGTTGAGCCCTTGAACCGATTTTGTGGCCGAGGTGTGAGATGTCGCTGGAAACGTGGTTGGCCTTTTTTGCCGCCTGTTGGGTAATCAGTCTGTCGCCGGGCGCCGGGGCCATCGCCTCGATGTCCTGCGGTTTGCAATATGGCTTCTGGCGTGGCTACTGGAATGCCCTGGGCCTGCAACTGGGCCTGATCCTGCAGATCGCCATTATTGCGGCTGGTGTGGGTGCGGTGCTGGCGGCTTCGGCGACGGCGTTCCAGGTGATCAAGTGGTTTGGCGTGGCTTACCTGATCTACCTCGCGGTCAAGCAATGGCGGGCGCTGCCGGCGGACCTCTCAGACGAGTCGGCGGTACGGCCGATCGGCAAGCCGTTGAGCCTGGTGTTCCGCGGGTTCCTGGTCAACGTCAGCAACCCCAAGGCGCTGGTGTTCATGCTCGCGGTGCTGCCGCAGTTCATCAACCCGCATGAGGCGCTGTTGCCGCAGTACGTGATGATCACCGTGACCATGATCAGCGTGGACCTGCTGGTGATGGCGGGTTACACCGGGCTGGCGTCGAAGGTGCTGCGCCTGCTGCGTACGCCGAAACAGCAGCGGCGGATGAACCGGACCTTTGCCGGGTTGTTCCTGGGGGCGGCGACCTTGCTGGCCACCATTCGCCGGGCGCCGGTCTGAGGTAGTACCGGCCCTATCGCTGGCAAGCCAGCGATGAGGCCAGTGAATTCAACGCAGGATCTTCGCCGGCTCATCCGGCGGCAGATTATTGCGCTGCACCGGGCGACCTTCCATCCCCGGCACCCGCCCACCCAGCTGCTCCGCCATCTGCCGGGCCACATCCTCGCCCAGCGCCTTCGACACTTCCCGCACCACTCTCGGCCGGTTCAGGCTGACCTTGATATCCCGCGAACCCACCAGCTTGGTGTCCTGTCCTTCACCCAGGGCGGTGAACGCCGAGGTGATCTCGTAGGTGCGGGTGTTGATCAGGCTGAAGTCAGCCACCAGGCTCAGGCCCAGCACCGCCGAGTAGCTGTTGGTGTGGTCCAGGGCGTTGATGTCGCGCTGGAAGTCGACATCCGACAAGGTGCCGAACAGCACATAGTCGGCGCCCTTGAAGTCGCCGGCCTTGATGCGCTTGATGATGTCGTAGACGTCGGTCTTGCTGCCGGTGATGTACGGCGTGCCCTGGACCAGCTGGAACATCCCGGACTTGAGGATCTCGCCCTTGATGTCACCGCTGAACTTGCGCAGTTCGGTCTGCTCGATGTAGCTCTCGCTGCTCTCGAACTCGTTGTAGTTGGACGAGCTGTTGGCGTGATACAGGCTCGCCGACGAACTGTTCTGCGCCGAAACGATGTGGATGTACTGCTCCACCCGCTCCTGGTAGGCCAGATCGGTCACCGCCACCTTCGGCGCTGCCTGCACGCCGAAGGCGCAGGCCAGGCCGAGAATTCCCATCCATGCACGCATTGCTTATCGCTCCGTGGTCTTGCGGATTTCTTTTTCGTCCATCCATTCGGCCAGGCCGCTTTCGACGTCGACCAGTTGCAGGCTGAATTTGTAGAAGACGTCCTTGTAGTCGCTGCTGCGCTTGACGATGGAGCTGATCGAGCCTTCCAGGCGGTACTTGGCGGCAATCATGTTGCCGGTCCTGGCGATGGTGCTCTTCTTGTACAGGCCGCTCTGGTTCTGCAGCTTGAGCTGGTCGACCTGGCTGTCCATCTGGTTGTTGTCGCTGGCGAAGCGGGCGCTGCCGGACTTCATCAGCTGGGTCTTGATCGAGGTGGTGATCTCGCGGGTATCGATGTACTCGCTGGTCTTGTTCTTCACGTCATACACCTGCACCACCGGGCGGCCCTGCAGCACGCCGGACTGGGCCAGGGAGCGGGTCATGCTTTCGGCGATCATCTGCAGGTCGGTGGAACCGAACTCGTTGGTTACCAGTTCGACGGCCTTGGTATCGCCGTAGCTGATGTTCTTGCTGCCCAGCACCGGGGACGGTGTGGAGCAGCCGCTGGCGAGGGCAACGACGGCGGCGAGCAGGGAAACCTGGACGAACTTCATGGAAAACTCCTGGGAAAATTACTGGGACTGGACTTCGAGGCGGAAATCGGTGGCTTGCGGCACCGGGGCAATGGCCGGCAGTACGGTGGATTGCGCGCCGTACAGGGTCACGGTTTTCCAGCTCTCTTCATCCGCGACCGGGAAACCGTCGTTGCCCAGCCAGGCGAAGCGGTAGAACAGGGTCTTGTTGCTGCCGCTGGTGTTGTTCAGCGCCACCTTGACGGTGAGGAAGCCGTTCTCGCGGGCGACCCGCATCGGGCCGGTCTCGATGTTCTTCAGCTTGCCCATGACCGCGACCTTGCTGGCAGCGCTACCGGGTGCAGGTGGCGGTGGTGTGGCACAGCCGGCCAGCAAGGCGGCGGCGAGGGCGACGGAAAGCTTGAAACGCATGGCGAATCCTTCGGTTACTTGAGGCTGGCGACGGCCGCTGCCGACGCAGGAGGAATGACGGGGTGCACGGCCTGGCCGGCGCTGAACAGCTGGTTGCCGATCACGCGCAGGGCGACGACCTGATACGGCCGGTCGATGGTGACCGCGACTTTGCCGCTGCCCAGGCTCAGGCGGTGCTCGCCCTGGCTCAGGCGTACACGGGTGACCAGGGTTTCGTTGGGCAGGGTGCGCCAGGTGCGGGTGTCGGCGCCTTCGGTGATGGCGGCCGCAAGACCGAGCACCAGGCCGGCCATGGGGTTGGTCTCGTTGAGCTTTTTCTGCGCCACGACTCGGGTGGCTGCCCGTACCGTGCTGCGCAGGATGATGCCCGGCATGTCGTCGCGCAGGGCGCGGCGCGACATGGCGGAGGTGCTGTTGAGGGCGGTAAGGCCCAGGGGCTTGTCGTCCAGGCTGACCTGGCCGACCGGCGCGGTGGAGGTGTCTTCGCGAATCACCGGGAACGACAGCGGGGTCAGCACCAGGTTGCCCTGGACGATCAGCGGCAGGGCGAAGCTCATCGAGTCGCGGGCCGGCGCCAGGCCGCTTTGCACCACGATCAGGACGTCGCTGTCCTTGTGCTGGTCATCGCTCTTGCCGGGGGCCTTGTCGAGGTCGAGCAGCGCCTGTTCGAGCAGCGGCGTGTTCGGCAGCAGCTCGGCGGCCTTGCGATAGCCCGGCGCGGCCAGGCCCTGTTCGCCCAGGGCCTCGTAGACATAGCCGGAGAGGTAGTGGCTGAAGGCGCTCTGGTAGCTGTTCTTCAGGCTGATGACCTCGGGGGCGTCTAGGCTGGCGACCGGGTAGCCCTTGAGATCCTTGTACGCGGTCCTGATCCCTTGCTGTTCGGCCTGCTCTTCGCGCTTGAGGTATTCCTTGTCGCGCAGCTCGGCGATCAGCGCCTCGCGCTCGTGGGTCTTCTTGATCTCGGTGCGGGCGCCGTCGAAGTCATTCCGGGCCAGCAGGTTAAGGGCCATCTGCGTGGTCAGCATGACCTTTTCGTAGTCGTAGCCCTCGTAACGGCGGACCTTGTCGTTGACCAGGTAGCTGCCGAACTGGCTCAGGTACTTGTCGGTGTCGAGTTTGACCGACTCCTCCCACTTGAACACCATGCCGTCGGCTTCGTGCCAGGCGTTCTGGCTGCCGGCCAGGTCGCCCTTGGAGCGCAGCAGTTCGCCTTTCTCGAACCAGTAGAGCAGGTCCTTGTCCTCGCTCTTGTTGTTCTTTTCCAGCACGGCGAGGGCGGCGTCGACATTGCCGGCCGTCAGGTGCTGGTTGGTTTCCTTGAGTTCGCTGTCGTAGCTGCGAAACACGGCGCAGCCGGTCAACTGGGTGGCCACGAAGAGCGTGGCAAGCGTCAGAGCGCGGGACTTCATTACATTTTCCCTGAGTAATTGGCAGAGTCGTTTTTCGGATCATTAAGTCCGAAATGTTCTTATGTGCTTCGCGTTGATTTCGAATGGCTATATTGAAAGGCGCGGCGTATTAGGCGCCATTTCCCTGGGAGACAGGGGCGCTGTTTGTTACAGCGGGTAAGTGCCACTATCCGTGCCATTATCCCCCAAGTACCGGACGAACGGTAACTGCCGGGGGGATGAAAGTGGCAATTGATGAAATTGTTGCTAATTTTTACGATTCGCCTTGAGCCTGCCAGGACGCCGGTGAACAATATTCGCTCCGTCGTTGACCTCCGAGACTGGCCCCATGATTTCCCGCTCCCGCTTGATTGCCTGGCTGCTTTGGCCGGTGCTGGCCCTTGGCAGTGCCATGGCACTGGCCGAACCTGTCGAGGGGGCGGCGAAAGCCCTGCACCTGCTGGATTACATCGGCGCCGACTACCCGCCGACCGTCGAGGCTGGCAAGGTCATCGACGAATCCGAGTACCGTGAGCAACTGGAATTCGTCGGCACCCTGCAAGGGCTGCTGGCCGATCTGCCGGAGCGCCCGCAGC
Organism: Pseudomonas sp. P2S-1; assembly: GCF_057197725.1. Lineage (NCBI taxonomy): Bacteria > Pseudomonadati > Pseudomonadota > Gammaproteobacteria > Pseudomonadales > Pseudomonadaceae > Pseudomonas > Pseudomonas sp. P2S-1. The sequence goes on along the minus strand of NZ_CM170068.1, from coordinate 4,364,501 downwards.
GCAAGGCGCTGGAAGAGGGCGTAACCGCGCTGCGCCAGGCCATCAGCGAGCGTCAGGACGGTCCGGGTGTTGCCCGTCAGGCCCGGCAACTGGGTGCCGAACTGGCGCTGGCCTATGAGGTGGCGCTGGCGCCGCTGATCACCCCCGACCCGAGCCGTGGTGCACCGCTGTATGCCCAGCATTGCTCGGTCTGCCACGGCGACACCGGTGCCGGCGACGGCCCGGCGGGTGTCGGTCTGGAGCCGGCCCCGGCGAACCTGCGCGATACCGCGCGGCTCGATCATCTGAGCCTTTACGACATCTACAACACCCTCGGCCTGGGCATCGAAGGCACCGATATGCCGTCCTTCGCCGACCAGTTGGACGAGCGCCAGCGTTGGGACCTGGCGACCTATATCGCCAGCTTCACCGCTGATCCGGCCAAGGCGGCCAGCGACAAGCCGTTCAGCCTCGGCGACCTGGCCCGCCAGACCCCGGCCGAAGTCCAGGCTGCCCAAGGCCCCGATGCCGTACAGACCTTCCGTGCCCAGCGCGCCCAGCCGCCGCAGGTCAAGCGCGGGCCGGGGCAACTGCTCGACTACACCGCCAACACCCTCGACCAGAGCCTTGCGGCCTACCAGAGCGGCGACCACGAACAGGCCTACGACCTGTCGGTAGCCGCCTACCTGGAAGGTTTCGAGCTGGTGGAAAGCTCGCTGGACAACGTCGACAGCAACCTGCGCAAGGACACCGAGAAAGCCCTGATGGCCTACCGGCAGTCGCTGCAGGACGGCCTGCCGCTGGAGCAGGTCAAGGCCAGGCTGGAGATCGCCAAGGCCAAGCTCAAGGACTGCGCAGGGCTGCTTGGTGGCGATGGCCTGAGCTGGTCGCTGAGCTTCATTTCCGGCCTGCTGATCCTGCTGCGCGAAGGCCTGGAGGCGATCCTGGTACTGGCGGCGATCCTCGCCTTCCTGCGCAACACCGGGCAACAGGCGGCGGTGCGTAGCGTCAATATCGGCTGGAGCCTGGCGCTGGTCGCCGGATTTGCTACCTGGGCGGTGGCGGCCTATGTGATCGATGTCGGCGGTGCCCAGCGCGAATTGCTGGAAGGCAGTACGGCGTTGTTCGCCAGCGTCATGGTGCTGTGGCTCGGGGTCTGGATGCACGACCGCCGGCATGCTGCCGCCTGGCAGGACTACATCAAGAGCAGCCTGGTGGGCGGTGGCGGTCGTTTCGGCTTTGCCGTGCTGGCGTTCTTCTCGGTGTATCGCGAGCTGTTCGAAGTGATCCTGTTCTACGAAACCCTGTGGCTCCAGGCTGGCCCGGCGGGTCACCAGGCGGTGCTGGCCGGTGGCGCCACGGCGCTGGTGCTGCTGGTGGGCCTGGCCTGGGTGATCCTGCGCGGTTCGGCCAAGCTGCCGCTGGCGCTGTTCTTCAGCATCAACGCCGCGCTGCTCTGCGCGCTGTCGGTGGTGTTCGCCGGTCACGGGGTCAAGGCGTTGCAGGAGGCCGGGGTCTTCGGTACCCATCCGGTACCGTTCTTCGATTTCGAATGGCTGGGCATCCATGCCGACCTGTATTCGCTGTCGGCCCAGGCCGTTGCCTTGCTCGCTGTCATTGTCCTGTACGGGCGCAGCTGGCTGGCCTCGCGTCGGGTGGCGGCGTCCTGATTTGAAGCGGGGCGGGCGAGCGGCGATACTGCCCGCCCGTTTCAAGTTGTGGATAACTTCCTCATGCGTGTCTGGATCGATGCCGATGCCTGTCCGAAGCTGGCCAGGGATCAGGTAGTCAAGTTCGCCCTCAAGCGTCAGTTCGAAGTGGTGATGGTGGCCGGCGGGCCCCAGGCCAAGCCGCCGTTCGCCCTGGTGAAGCTGATCGTGGTGCCCAGTGGGCCGGATGCTGCCGATGATTATCTGGTGGAGCATGCGGTGCCGGGTGAGCTGGTGATCTGCAGCGATGTGCCGTTGGCCGACCGCCTGGTGAAGAACGGCGTGGCGGCGCTGGATCCGCGCGGACGCGAGTTCGATGAGCGCAACATGGGCGAGCGGCTGGCGGTGCGCAACCTGTTTACCGATCTGCGCGAGCAGGGGCAGGTCGGGGGAGGACAGGCGCCTTATGGGGAGAAGGAGAAGCAGGCGTTCGCCAATTCGCTGGACCGGATTCTGACCCGGCTGGTGAGGCAGTTCCCCGGTTGATGGGTTGGTCTTGAGGGCCCTATCGCTGGCAAGCCAGCTCCCACAGGTTCAGCGGTGCACGCGGTCACTGTGGGAGCTGGCTTGCCAGCGATGAGGCCCTGGAGGCTTACTCGCCTTCGTGGGTCAACTCGAGCACCCGGTCAACCAGCTTGTAGATCCCGCTCGCCGCATCACTGATCGACTGCGCCAGCATGTACGCCGGGGTGCTGACCAGCTTGCGCTGGGTATCTTCGACGATGTCATGCACATCGCATTCTTCATGGGTGCCGCCCATCTTGACGATGGCCGCGCTGGTGTCGGCATCGTTGCCGATGGTGCAGACCACGCCCGGTCCGTAGATCTTCGCCGCCAGCGCCGGGGAAATGCATATCAGCCCGACCGGCTTGCCCGCCTCGGCAAAGGCTTCGGCCAACGCCAGCACGTCGGGCTGCACGCTGCAGCCCGGGCCGTCGACGGCGAAGCTGGAGAGGTTTTTCGCCGCGCCAAAGCCGCCAGGCACGATCAGCGCGTCGAAGTCGTCGACATCCGCTTCACCCAGGTCCTTGACATTGCCGCGGGCAATCCGCGCCGACTCGACCAGCACGTTGCGCGTCTCGGGCATTTCTTCGCTGGTCAGGTGGTTGATCACATGCATCTGCGCGATGTTCGGCGCGAAGCATTGCACCTGGGCGCCACGCTGGTCGAGGCGCAGCAGGGTGATCACGCTTTCGTGGATTTCCGCGCCGTCGTAGACGCCGCAGCCCGACAGAATCACAGCAACTTTTTTGGTCATGCTTCCTACTCCCGTTTCAAGGCGCTAAATGTCGTCTAATTTGGCAGTTGTCGCCATAGGGATTACTGGATCGTAGGCCTAATCTTGATCCATCGCCTGAAAATGGACCTGCCATGGACTTCATCCTGCTCGCCGTGCCGTTTTTCTTCGTATTGATCGCGGTGGAACTGCTGGCCGATCGCTGGCGCGGGCAGCGTAATTACCGACTGGCCGACACCGTGAACAGCCTGAGTGCGGGGGTGTTGTCCACCACCTTCGGTTTGCTCACCAAGGGCGTGGGGCTGGTGACCTATGCCGTAGCCATGGAACACCTGGCGCTGTTCCGCTTGCCGGCCGAGGCCTGGTGGGTGTGGGTGCTGGCCTTCGTCGCCTATGACTTTTGCTACTACTGGCTGCACCGCTTCGGGCACGAGCGCAACATCCTCTGGGCCGCCCATTCGGTGCATCACCAGAGCGAGGACTACAACCTGTCCACCGCCCTGCGCCAGACCAGCACCGGCTTCCTGCTGTCGTGGATCTTCTACCTGCCGCTGGCCGTGCTCGGTGTGCCGCTGCTGGTGTTCGTCAGCGTCGGCGCGCTGAACCTGCTGTACCAGTTCTGGGTGCACACCCGGCACATCCCGAAGCTGGGCTGGTACGAATGGATCTTCGTCACGCCATCCAATCATCGCGTCCACCATGCGCAGAATCCTTTGTATTTGGATCGCAACTATGGCGGTGTGTTCATTCTCTGGGACCGCCTGTTCGGCACCTTCCAGCCCGAAGACGACGCCGAGCCGGTGATCTTCGGGGTGACCACGCCGCTGGCGAGCTGGAATCCGCTGTGGGCCAACCTGCAGTTCTATGCCCAGCTGTGGAGCGATGCGCGGCGCGCTTCACGCTGGCAGGACAAGCTGCGGATCTGGTTCATGCCTACTGGCTGGCGCCCGGAGGATGTGGCGCAACGTTATCCACAGGCCAGGCAGGATCTGGCGAACTTCCAGAAATTCGAAGTGCCCCTCGCCATGCCACGGCAGGTGTATGTGCTGCTGCAGTTCACCGTGTACGTGGCGCTGGGCAGCTACCTGATGAACGCCGGGCCGCATTTGCCGCTGTCGGCCTTGCTGCTGGGCGCGCTGGTGATGGGGTTCGGGCTGTTCGTGCTGGGGGCGGCGCTGGAGAACCGGCCCTGGGCGCTGAAACTGGAACTGTGGCGGCTGGCGCTGAATGTGCCAGCCTTCGCCTTGGCGGGGTGGGCCGGCTTAGGGCCGGTCACTGTCCTGGGAGGTGTCGCTCTGCTTGGCTACAGCCTGCTCAGCCTGATGGGCCTGCGCTTCCTGTTTGGCGATGCGCGCGGCCTTGAAACGCCGGCGCAGCCACAGCAGGGCGCCGAGCACCAGCAGACCGCCGAGCACCCATAGCTCGTACTTCTTCACGTTGCCCAGCAGGCCTTCGAGGATGGCGCCGAAGTGGTAGGCGGCAGCGCCCAGGGCCAGGGCCCAGATCGCCGCGCCTATGCCGTTGAGCAGCAGATAACGGCGCGGTGGGTAGCCGGACAGGCCGATGGCCACCGGCATCACGGTGCGCAGGCCATAGACGAAGCGGAAACTCAGGACCCAGATGTCCGGATGGCGGCGCACATGCTCCAGTGCGCGGTCGCCCATCAGTTGCCAGCGCGGCTTGCGCGCGAGCAATTTGCGCCCGTGACGACGCCCCATGAAGTACCAGAGCTGGTCGCCGGCGTAGCTGCCGAAGAAGGCCACCAGCACCACCAGGTTGATATCCATGTATCCGCGGAACGCCAGGAATCCGGCAAGCACCAGGATGGTCTCGCCTTCAAAGAACGTACCTAGAAAAAGGGCAAAGTAGCCAAAATCTTGCAGGAATTGTTGGAGCATTTTCTGGATGCTGGCGAAATGAACGCGCAGCCTACCCCTTCATGGCCTTTCGGGAAAGTGTCCAAATGTGTCTCGACGTGAACAATTCCTACAGGGGACAATGACTGCGTCTGTAGGTCGCAGTCTTACACCAGCCTGTCACACAAGCGTCATAATGGCCGCTTATAACTGTCGCGCCCGCCTGTTCGTGCGGGCTCAGGAGTCTGCCGTGAGCTTTACCCCTGCCAATCGCCTGTTCCCTGGTACCCGCCTGCGTCGCAACCGCCGCGACGATTTTTCCCGTCGCCTGGTTCGCGAGAATGTCCTGACGGTCGACGACCTGATTCTTCCGGTATTCGTCCTCGAGGGTGAAAACCGTCGCGAGGAAGTCGCGTCCATGCCGGGCGTCGAGCGCCTGAGCATCGATCTGCTGCTGGAAGCGGCGGCAGGCTGGGTCGAGCTGGGTATTCCGGCCCTGGCCCTGTTCCCGGTCACCCCGACCGAGAAGAAATCCCTCGATGGCGCCGAAGCCTGGAACCCGGAAGGCATTGCCCAGCGCGCTACCCGCGCCCTGCGTGCGCGCTTCCCGGAGCTGGGGGTGATCACCGACGTCGCCCTCGACCCTTTCACCACCCACGGTCAGGACGGCATCCTCGATGAAGAGGGCTACGTCCAGAACGACATCACCGTCGACGCCCTGGTCCGCCAGGCCCTGTCCCACGCCGAGGCCGGCGCCCAGGTGGTCGCACCGTCCGACATGATGGACGGCCGTATCCAGGCGATCCGCGAGGCCCTGGAACTGGCCGGTCATGTGAATGTCCGCATCATGGCCTACTCGGCCAAGTACGCCAGCGCCTATTATGGTCCGTTCCGCGATGCGGTCGGTTCGGCGCTCAATCTGGGCAAGGCCAACAAGGCCTCCTACCAGATGGATCCGGCCAATACCAACGAGGCGCTGCATGAAGTGGCGGCCGACCTCTCCGAAGGCGCCGATATGGTCATGGTCAAGCCAGGCATGCCGTATCTGGATATCCTTCAGCGGGTCAAGGACGAGTTCAAGGTGCCGACCTTCGTTTACCAGGTCAGCGGCGAATACGCGATGCACATGGCGGCGATCCAGAATGGCTGGCTCTCCGAAGGTGTCATTCTCGAATCGCTCACCGCTTTCAAGCGGGCGGGTGCCGACGGCATTCTCACGTATTTCGCTGTGCGCGCCGCACAATTGATGAGAGGGCAGTAACGCCCTTCAGGAACGCAATATGAATAACGAAGCACTGATCGAAGCTGCGGTTAAGGACATCAAGGACGTGAACGAAGAGGCGGCCGTACCCGAGCCGATGCTGGAAACCCCGGCGGAGCCCGCTGCGGTTCCGGTGGTCACTGCGGAAACGCCGGCCGTCGCGCCGACGCCGGCCGTGGCGATCCCGGGCCTGGATGACACCAGCCTCTACATCCACCGCGAGCTGTCCCAGCTGCAATTCAACATCCGCGTACTGGAACAGGCGCTGGATGAGTCCTACCCCTTGCTGGAGCGGCTGAAATTCCTGCTGATCTTCTCCAGCAACCTGGACGAGTTCTTCGAAATTCGTGTTGCGGGCCTGAAAAAGCAAATCACCTTCGCCCGTGAACAGGCCGGCGCCGACGGCCTGCAGCCGCACCAGGCGCTGGCCCGCATCAGCGACCTGGTGCACGGCGAAGTGCAGCGCCAGTACGCGATCCTCAACGACGTGCTGCTGCCGGAGCTGGAAAAACACCAGATCCGCTTCATCCGCCGCCGTCACTGGACCACCAAGCTGAAGACCTGGGTGCGTCGCTTCTTCCGCGACGAGATCGCGCCGATCATCACCCCGATCGGTCTCGACCCGACCCACCCGTTCCCGCTGCTGGTGAACAAAAGCCTGAACTTCATCGTCGAGCTGGAGGGTATCGATGCCTTCGGTCGCGATTCCGGCCTGGCGATCATCCCGGCGCCACGCCTGCTGCCGCGGATCATCCGCGTGCCGGAAGAAGTCGGTGGCCCTGGCGACAACTATGTATTCCTCTCGTCGATGATCCATGCGCACGCCGACGACCTGTTCCAGGGCATGAAGGTCAAGGGCTGCTACCAGTTCCGCCTGACCCGCAACGCCGACCTGGCACTGGACTCCGAAGACGTGGAAGACCTGGCCCGCGCCCTGCGCGGCGAGCTGTTCTCCCGTCGCTACGGTGACGCGGTGCGCCTGGAAGTCGCCGACACCTGCCCGAAACACCTGTCCGACTACCTGCTCAAGCAGTTCAGCCTGAGCGAAAGCGAGCTGTACCAGGTCAATGGTCCGGTCAACCTGACCCGCCTGTTCAGCATCACCGGCCTGGACAGCCACCCGGAACTGCAATACACGCCGTTCACGCCAGCGATTCCCAAGCTGCTGCAGAACAGCGACAACATCTTCAGCGTGGTGGGCAAGCAGGACATCCTGCTGATGCACCCGTTCGAGTCCTTCACCCCGGTGGTGGACATGCTGCGCCAGGCCGCCAAGGACCCGCATGTCCTGGCCGTACGCCAGACCCTGTACCGCAGCGGCGCCAACTCGGAAATCGTCGATGCGCTGGTGGATGCCGCGCGTAACGGCAAGGAAGTGACTGCGGTCATCGAACTGCGGGCGCGTTTCGACGAAGAGTCCAACCTGCAGATGGCCAGCCGCCTGCAGGCTGCCGGCGCCGTGGTGATCTACGGTGTGGTCGGCTTCAAGACCCACGCCAAGATGATGCTGATCCTGCGGCGCGAAGCCGGCGAGATCGTGCGCTACGCGCACCTGGGTACCGGCAACTACCACGCCGGCAACGCCCGCCTGTACACCGACTACAGCCTGCTGACCTCCGACGACGCCCTGTGCGAGGACGTCGGCAAGCTGTTCAGCCAGTTGATCGGCATGGGCAAGACCCTGCGCATGAAGAAGCTGCTGCACGCGCCTTTCACCCTGAAGAAAGGCATGCTCGACATGATCGCCCGGGAAACCCAGTTCGCCGTGGAAGGCAAGCCGGCGCACATCATTGCCAAATTCAACTCGCTGACCGATCCGAAGATCATCCGCGCGCTGTACAAGGCCAGCCAGTCCGGCGTGCGCATCGATCTGGTGGTGCGTGGCATGTGCTGCCTGCGTCCGGGCATCGCCGGGGTCTCGCACAACATCCACGTGCGCTCGATCATCGGCCGCTTCCTCGAGCACACCCGGGTGTTCTACTTCCTCAATGGCGGTGACGAGCAGATCTTCCTGTCCAGTGCCGACTGGATGGAGCGCAACCTCGACAAGCGCGTCGAGACCTGCTTCCCGGTGGAAGGCAAGAAATTGCTGCTGCGGGTGAAGAAGGAGCTGGAAGGGTATCTGACCGACAATACCCATTCGTGGATCCTGCAATCGGACGGCCGCTACGTGCGCAGCTCGCCGACCGGCAACCAGAACCCGCGCAGTGCCCAGGCAACCCTGCTGGAGCGCCTGAGCAACCCGATCCTCAGCGTACGCTGAGGACGAAACCGACCCGGGCCAGCCACTCGGCTTCCTGGTCGAAGTCGGCCTGGGTCAGCTGGTTCTCCTGCAGCCAGCCATCGGGGAAGGCCACGTTCAAGCTGTCGTCACTGGCGTGCAGCTTGACCGTTGGCATCTGCTGGGTACCACGGATGTGGTGGAACAGGATGGCGAAGCGCAGCAGCACGCACAGGCGGATCAGCTTGGTGCCTTCGTCGCCGAACTCGGCGAACTTGTCCTTGGGAATGTTGCGGCGGTGGCCACGCACCAGCAGGGCCAGCATTTGCTGGTCTTCGCGGGAGAAGCCGGCCAGGTCGGAGTGTTCGATCAGGTAGGCGCCGTGCTTGTGGTAGTGATAGTGGGCGATGTCCAGCCCCACTTCATGCACCTTGGCCGCCCAGCCCAGCAGTTCGCGCCAGATTCCTTCTTCAAGATCCCATGCCTTGGCCACCTGGTCGAAGGCATGCAACGCCTTGCGCTCGACCCGCGCGGCCTGGCCCTGGTCGACGTGATAGCGCTCCATCAGCGAGGTGAGGGTGCGTTCGCGCACATCCTCGTGGTGATGGCGGCCGAGCAGGTCGTAGAGCACGCCTTCGCGCAGGGCGCCGTCGCAGTGGTCCATGCGTTGCAGTTCGAGGGCGTCGAAAATCGCTTCGAGAATCGCCAGGCCGGCCGGGAAGATCGTCCGGCGGTCCGGCTTGACCCCGTCGAAGTCGATCTTGTCGGTTTCGCCCAGCTTGAACAGCTTGCGCTTGAGCCAGGCCAGGCCCTCGGCGTTGACCTCGCCGCTGCCCAGGCCGGCGGCCTTGATCGCCGAGCCGATGGCGCGGATGGTGCCGGAGGAGCCGATGGCTTCGTCCCAGCCCAGGCGGTGCAGGGCGCTCTCGATGCTCATCAGTTCCAGGCGCGCGGCGGTGTAGGCCTGGGCATAGCGCGCCGGGGTGATCTTGCCGTCGCGGAAATAGCGCTGGGTGAAGCTCACACAGCCCATCTGCAGGCTTTCGCGCAGCAGCGGCTCGAAGCGCTGGCCGATGATGAATTCGGTACTGCCGCCGCCGATGTCGGCGACCAGGCGCTTGCCCGGGGTGTCGGCGAGGGTATGGGAAACCCCCAGGTAAATGAGGCGGGCTTCCTCACGGCCGGAGATCACTTCCACCGGGTGGCCGAGGATTTCTTCGGCGCGGCGGATGAATTCGCCGCGGTTGCGCGCTTCGCGCAGGGCGTTGGTGCCGACGATGCGCACCGAGCCCGGAGGCATGCCGTTGATCAGTTGGGAGAAACGCTTCAGGCAGTCGAGGCCGCGCTGCATGGACTCTTCGCTGAGCTGGCGTTCTTCGTTGATGCCGGCCGCCAGTTGGACCTTCTCTCCGTTGCGCTCGAGGATGCGGATCTCGCTGTGATGGGCCTTGGCTACAACCATATGGAAACTGTTGGAGCCCAGGTCGATGGCGGCGATCAGGGAAAGGTTCTTGGCGGAGGAATGGGGCATGGTAATGGCTTCTCGGTCGTTAACCTGGCAATCCTGCCACGATAGTCGTCTTACGCCAACGCGCGGCAAGCCAGGGCTTGATGTGGCGCAGTTTCGCGTAGGAAATGTGTCTTTTGTGTGACAGCTGATTCGGTAATTCATCAACTATCATAGTTAGACTCAATCGGTTTCGGCTTCCTGTGGACAGACCGTGCCGCTATGATGGGCGACGTTTTTTAGCTTCCGAACCTGGAGATTTCCATGAGCGACCTGATCAAATACGTCACCGACGCCACTTTCGAGGCCGAAGTGCTGCAGGCCCAAGGCCCTGTACTGGTGGACTACTGGGCTGAATGGTGTGGTCCTTGCAAAATGATCGCTCCAGTGCTGGACGACATCGCTTCGACCTACGAAGGCAAGCTGACCGTCGCCAAGCTGAACATCGACGAAAACCCCGACACCCCGTCCAAGCACGGCGTTCGTGGTATCCCGACCCTGATGCTGTTCAAGAACGGCAACGTCGAGGCGACCAAGGTCGGCGCACTGTCCAAGTCCCAGCTGGCAGCCTTCCTCGACGCTCATATCTGAGCCTCGAAAAAGCCCCGCATTTGTCGGGGCTTTTCTCTTTCTGGTGACTAGACGCCAGAAAAAGCAGGTGTTACATTCGGCCTCGCACTGATTCTCCAGTGCCCCCTGCACGCCCGTCGCCGCATTCCAATTCGAATCAGTACGCGATCATTCGCCTCCCGCGGCGCGGCTTCATTAAGCCAGATGCTTAATCTCTCCCTTCCTACATGATTACTCCATTCCCCTTATGAACCTGACTGAACTCAAGCAAAAGCCGATTACCGATCTGCTCGAAATGGCCGAACAGATGGGCATAGAAAATATGGCCCGTTCGCGCAAGCAGGATGTGATTTTCTCCCTGCTGAAGAAGCACGCGAAAAGCGGCGAGGAAATCTCCGGTGACGGCGTGCTGGAGATTCTCCAGGACGGTTTCGGCTTCCTGCGTTCGGCGGACTCCTCCTACCTGGCCGGCCCTGACGACATCTACGTCTCGCCCAGCCAGATCCGTCGTTTCAACCTGCGCACCGGCGACACCATCGTCGGCAAGATCCGGCCGCCGAAAGAGGGCGAGCGTTACTTCGCACTGCTGAAGGTCGACACCATCAACTTCGACCGTCCGGAAAACGCGAAGAACAAGATCCTGTTCGAAAACCTGACGCCGCTGTTCCCCAACGTGCGCCTGAAGATGGAAGCCGGCAACGGTTCCACCGAAGACCTCACCGGTCGCGTGATCGACCTGTGCGCTCCGATCGGCAAGGGCCAGCGCGGCCTGATCGTCGCCCCGCCGAAAGCGGGCAAGACCATCATGCTGCAGAACATCGCGGCGAACATCACCCGTAACAACCCCGAGTGCCACCTGATCGTCCTGCTGATCGACGAGCGCCCGGAAGAAGTGACCGAGATGCAGCGCACCGTGCGCGGCGAAGTGGTCGCCTCGACCTTCGACGAGCCGCCGACCCGTCACGTGCAAGTGGCCGAGATGGTCATCGAGAAGGCCAAGCGCCTGGTCGAGCACAAGAAGGACGTGGTCATCCTGCTCGACTCCATCACCCGCCTGGCCCGCGCCTACAACACCGTGATCCCGAGCTCCGGCAAGGTCCTGACCGGTGGTGTCGACGCCCACGCCCTGGAGAAGCCGAAGCGCTTCTTCGGTGCCGCGCGTAACATCGAGGAAGGCGGTTCGCTGACCATCATCGCCACCGCGCTGGTCGAAACCGGCTCGAAGATGGACGAAGTGATCTACGAAGAGTTCAAGGGTACCGGCAACATGGAACTGCCCCTGGACCGTCGCATCGCCGAGAAGCGTGTGTTCCCGGCCATCAACATCAACCGTTCGGGTACCCGTCGCGAAGAGCTGCTGACCGCCGACGACGAGCTGCAGCGCATGTGGATCCTGCGCAAGCTGCTGCACCCGATGGACGAGATCGCCGCCATCGAGTTCCTGGTCGACAAGCTCAAGCAGACCAAGACCAACGACGAGTTCTTCCTGTCGATGAAGCGCAAGTAAGCACTCGCTGTACGCAAGAGCCGGGGAAACCCGGCTTTTTGCTATCTGTCATAAACACTATTCTGACCGGCCCGGATCGACGTTACACTGCCCACCCCGACCGATACGGCCAATACGAGGCTCACGCATGCAGTATCGCGATTTGCGCGACTTTATCCGTGGCCTGGAGCAGCGCTCTGAACTCAAGCGCATCCAGGTCCCCATTTCGCCGGTCCTGGAAATGACTGAAGTCTGCGACCGCACGCTGCGGGCCAAGGGGCCGGCACTGTTGTTCGAGCGTCCCACCGGCTACGACATCCCGGTGCTGGGCAACCTGTTCGGCACCCCGGAGCGGGTGGCCATGGGCATGGGCGCCGAATCGGTCAGCGAATTGCGCGAGATCGGCAAGCTGCTGGCGTTCCTCAAGGAGCCGGAGCCGCCGAAGGGCCTGAAGGACGCCTGGTCGAAACTGCCGATCTTCAAGAAGGTCGTGTCCATGGCGCCGAAGGTGGTCAAGGACGCGCCTTGCCATGAAGTGGTCATCGAAGGCGACGACGTCGACCTGGGCATGCTGCCGATCCAGCACTGCTGGCCGGGCGACGTCGCGCCGCTGATCACCTGGGGCCTGACGGTTACCCGCGGGCCGAACAAGGAGCGCCAGAACCTCGGCATCTACCGCCAGCAGGTGATCGGCCGCAACAAGGTGATCATGCGCTGGCTGAGCCACCGCGGCGGCGCCCTCGACTACCGCGAATGGTGCGAGAAGAACCCGGGCAAGCCGTTCCCGGTGGCCGTGGCCCTGGGTGCCGACCCGGCTACCATCCTCGGTGCCGTGACCCCGGTCCCCGATACCCTTTCCGAATACGCCTTCGCCGGCCTGCTGCGGGGCAACCGCACCGAGCTGGTGAAGTGCCGCGGCAGCGACCTGCAGGTCCCGGCCACTGCCGAGATCATCCTCGAAGGCGTGATCCATCCGGGCGAAACCGCGCCGGAAGGCCCGTATGGCGACCACACCGGCTACTACAACGAAGTCGACAGCTTCCCGGTGTTCACCATCGAGCGCATCACCCATCGCACCAAGCCGATCTATCACAGCACCTACACCGGCCGGCCGCCGGATGAGCCGGCAATCCTCGGCGTGGCGCTGAACGAAGTGTTCGTGCCGATCCTGCAGAAGCAGTTCCCCGAGATCACCGACTTCTACCTGCCGCCGGAAGGCTGCTCGTACCGCATGGCGGTGGTGACCATGAAGAAGCAGTACCCGGGCCACGCCAAGCGCGTAATGCTGGGGGTCTGGTCGTTCCTGCGACAGTTCATGTACACCAAGTTCGTTATCGTCACCGACGACGATGTCAACGCGCGGGACTGGAACGACGTGATCTGGGCCATCACCACGCGCATGGACCCCAAGCGCGACACGGTGATGATCGAGAACACGCCGATCGACTACCTCGACTTCGCCTCGCCGGTCTCGGGCCTCGGCTCGAAGATGGGCCTGGACGCCACCAACAAGTGGCCGGGGGAAACCACCCGCGAGTGGGGCCGTGTCATCGTCAAGGACGAAGCCGTGACCAAGCGGATCGATGAGTTGTGGAACCAGTTGGGAATAGATTGATGCAGGTAACCTTGCAGCCGTCCGGGGCCGTGATGACCCTCAACCCCGGCGAGAGGATTCTGGAAGCGGCGCAACGCCTGGGTTATGACTGCCCGCAGAGCTGCCGCAACGGCAACTGCCACGTCTGCGCCGCCTTGCTGGTGGAAGGCAGCGTGCGCCAGAACGGTGAAGTGCGTGATCACGGTGAGCTGTTCACCTGTATCGCCGAGCCGCTGGAAGACTGCGTGCTGCTCTGGGACGGCGTCTTGGCCCTCGGCGAGCTGCCGGTGCGCAAGCTGGCCTGCCAGCTGAGCGATTGCAGCCCGGTGGGCGGCGATGTCTGGCGCGTGCGCCTGCGCGCCCCGGCCGGCAAGGCGCCGCGCTATCACGCCGGGCAATACGTGCTGATCGAGCGTGAGGGCGGCGACAAGGCTGCCTTCTCCCTGGCCTCGGCGCCCCATCGTGGCCGCGACCTGGAGCTGCATGTACTGGCTCGCGAGAAAAGCGCGCTGGACCTGATCGCCCAGTTGCAGCGCAATGGCATGGCCCGGCTCGAGATGCCGTTCGGCGATACCCACCTGGCCGAGCTGCCGGATGGCCCGCTGGTGCTGATCGCCGCCGGCACCGGCATGGCGCAGATGCACAGCCTGATCGAACACTGCCGGGTGCGTGGTTTCCAGCATCCGGTGCACCTGTACTGGGGTGTGCGTCGGCCCGAGGATTTCTACGAGATCGAGGAATGGGCGCAGTGGCAGCAGTTGCCCAACCTGTTCCTGCACCAGGTGGTCAGCGACCAGTGCGGCTGGGCCGGGCGCTGCGGCCTGCTGCACGAGGCGGTCTGCGAGGATATCGAGGACCTGTCGCCGGTCCACGTCTACGCCAGCGGTTCGCCGAACATGGTCTATGCCACCCTTGATGCCCTGGTCGAAGCGGGCATGGATGCGCACCAGATGCGTGCGGATGTATTCGCTTATGCCCCACGGGGGTAACTTCGGTAATAAGGCGCGTTGCAATGACGCGCCCGATTCAAATAACCAACTGTGCAAGTAAAGTTTATAAGGGGCGTCTGCCCTTGATTGTTGCACACGCCATGAAAAAGTATCGCTACACTTGCAGAAATACAGTCGAATATTCCGAAATGCCCGGATTCACGGGCTTTGAGCGCAACGGGGCTTGTTAACGCACCGCGATCTGCCGTACGGTAAGTGTTCAACGAGAGTGTTGGCTTTATAGTGAGGTACTTCGGTATTTCACGAGGATTTTTGGCGGCGGCTATGTCGGTACCTGCACCTTTTCCATTGGCTTATCCCCCGGTAGTTGATTTCGGACAGCAATTGTCTCGGGAGCAACTTGTTGAATCGGTCGAAAGAACCATGGCCCTGCATCATGGCGGGCCGGTCTGGCTGTTTGCCTACGGCTCGCTGATCTGGCGACCGGAGTGCCAGTCGACCGAGCGCCGGCGTGGCCGGGTGCATGGCTATCACCGTGGTTTGTATCTCTGGTCCCATGAGCATCGCGGCACGCCGGAATGTCCGGGGCTGGTGTTCGGGCTGGACCGGGGTGGTTCGTGCAGCGGCTTTGCCTACAAGCTGCCGGAAGAAAAGCTGCAGGACTCGTTGCTGGCGTTGTGGCAGCGGGAGATGCCGTATCCGGCCTACCGGCCGCACTGGCTGAATTGCCGGCTGGAGGATGGCAGCAAGGTCCAGGCCCTGGGTTTCGTGCTGGAGCGGCATCTGCCGTGCTATGCGGGGAACCTGCCGGACAACCTGCTGACCCATATCCTCGCCAGCGCCAAGGGGCGTTATGGCACCACCCGGGAGTATGTGGAGCAGACCTTGGAGGCGTTGCGCAGCCATGCGATGCCGGACCGGAACCTGGAGGCGCGGTATCGGCGCTGTCATTCCCAGCAGGGGAATTGATGGTGTTGTCGAGGGCCCTATCGCTGGCAAGCCAGCTCCCACAGGTTCCGCGGTGCACGCGGTCACTGTGGGAGCTGGCTTGCCAGCGATGAGGCCCTTGAGGCTTACCTCACTTTCACCACCAACTTGCCCACCGCCTTCCGGCTAGCCAACTGCTCGATCGCTTCCCCAGCCTCCGCCAGTGGATAAGTCCTCGACACCAACGGCTTCAGTTTCCCCTCGGCAAACCAGGCAAACAGCTGCTTGAAGTTCGCCGCATTGTCCGCCGGCTGGCGCTGGGCGAACGAACCCCAGAACACCCCTAGCACCGCGCCGCCCTTGAGCAGCACCAGGTTCACCGGCAGCTCGGGAATCCGCCCGCTGGCAAAGCCCACCACCAGCAACCGCCCGTTCCACGCCAGCCCGCGCACGGCCTGGTCGAACAGGTCGCCGCCCACCGGGTCGTAGATCACATCGACGCCCTTGCCGCCGGTCAGGCGCTTGATCTCGTCCTTCAAACTGGACTGGCTGTAGTCGATCAGCTCGTCCGCGCCGGCCGCCCTGGCCGTTTCCAGCTTCTGCGCACTGCTGGCCGCCGCGATCACCCGCGCGCCCATGGCCTTGCCGATCTCCACCGCCGCCAGCCCGACACCACCCGAGGCGCCCAGCACCAGCAAGGTTTCCCCCGGCTGCAACTGGCCACGCTGGCGCAGCGCATGCATCGAGGTGCCGTAGGTCATGCCGAAGGCCGAGGCGGTCTCGAAGTCCATGCCCTCGGGGATCGGCATCACGTTGTAGGCCGGCACCGCCACCTGTTCGGCAAAGCTGCCCCAGCCGGTCAGGGCCATCACCCGGTCGCCGGCCTTGAAGGCCCCGGCGCTCTCACCGGCTACGCTGACCACGCCCGCTGCCTCGCCACCCGGCGAAAACGGCAGCGGTGGCTGGAACTGGTACTTGCCTTCGATGATCAGGGTGTCGGGGAAGTTGACGCTGGCCGCATGCACGTCCAGGAGGATCTCGTTCTTCTTCGGCGCAGGACTTGCGACCTCTTCCAGCACCAGATCGCGGGCCGGACCATGGGCTTTGCACAACAAGGCTTTCATCGGGGCTATTCCTTTGCGAGGGGTGGCCGATAAGTGTAGGTAGGCGAGGGGCGGGGTCAACGAGCATGGCCCGGCCTGAATAGGCCGATATAAACGAGCACGGACTTGGGTTTGCACGGCGCGCTGGGTATGCTGGCGACCAATTGTTTCGAGGAGCGAATTCGTGAAAGCGTGGATCCTGGTGGTACTGGCACTGATGCTGCCGGCAGCGGCGATGGCCGAGGAAGAGAAGGAAGGCGCGGCACCCAAGGTGTCCTACATCAGCCTGACCCCGCCCTTCGTCGGCAACTACGCCCTCGACAGCGGCCCCCGCCTGCGGGTGTACAAGGCCGACGTGGCCCTGAAGGTCACCGGCGACGCCGATGCCGCCGCGGTCAAGCACCACGAGCCGCTGATCCGCAACCAGCTGGTGGCGCTGTTCACCCAGCAGACCCTGGAGGCCATGAGCAACGTCGACGCCAAGGAAAAGCTGCGCCAGGAAGCCCTCAAGCAGGTCCAGCAGGTGCTGGAAAACGAAGAAGGCCGCCCGGTCGTCGAAGACCTGCTGTTCAACAACCTGATCGTCCAGTGATCACGGCGTCAACGCAGTTGCAGGATCGCCGCCCACTGCTCGGCGGTGACCGGCATCACCGATAGCCGGCTGCCTTTTTGCACCAGCGGCATCTCGTCCAGCGCGGCCTGCTGCTTCAGGTAGCCAAGGCCGAGGACCTTGCGGAAGGTTTCCACATGGGCCACGTCCACCGCGCTCCAGGGGTTCTTCTCGGCGCTGGCCTTGGGGTCGTGGTAATGGCTTTGCGGGTCCAGGGCGGTGGGGTCCGGGTAGGCGGCGGCGCTGATCCGGGCGATGCCGGCGA
Organism: Pseudomonas sp. P2S-1; assembly: GCF_057197725.1. NCBI lineage: Bacteria > Pseudomonadati > Pseudomonadota > Gammaproteobacteria > Pseudomonadales > Pseudomonadaceae > Pseudomonas > Pseudomonas sp. P2S-1. The sequence goes on along the minus strand of NZ_CM170068.1, from coordinate 4,347,226 downwards.
TCCCCGGTTCCGGGCAACTGGAGTGATAGAAGAAGAACTGGTCGCCGACCGCCATCGACCGCATGAAATTGCGTGCCTGGTAATTGCGCACGCCATCCCAGCGCGCCTCGCCGAGGCGGGCAAGATCCTCGATGGAAAGCTCGTCGGGTTCGGATTTCATCAGCCAGTAGGCCATGGGTTCAGCTCCTTGTTGCTCTGAAACAACCTGTTGCATCAAACCGACGACTGGTTGACGTCAAGGTTTGCTTGCAGACCAATGTTGTCGGAAAATGCGCCAAATTTTTTTCCAGCTTGACGCTGCTGCACGGCCTATAACAAGAACCGCTGCGGACATCGTGATGAGTTTGCCTGAGGGGGGCAATCGATGAATCGCAAACCGGATCTGTTCTGGGTACTTGTTTTCGTGTTCGGTCTTGGCGTGGTCACCACCGGTTATGCCCAGAGTCTCTGGGAGCGCAAGGCTGAAGCGGCGTACCAGATGCCGGTCGTTCCCGCGCAAGCCCAGGCCCAGTTGCAGCGCTGATTCAGCGCGCCAGATACCAGCTTTTGTCCGACACCGTTCCCTGCAGCGGAACGTCCCAACTGGCCTGTGCCAGGCGCTCCACCTTCTGGCATTCGTGCGCCAGCCCCAGCAGCAAGGGTTTTTTCCACGCCTTGCGCCGGCCCTGATAGGCCAGGCTGCGATCATAGAAGCCACCGCCCATCCCGAGGCGACCGCCCAATTCATCGAACCCCACCAGTGGCAGCAGGATCAGGTCCAGCGCCCAGATCTTCCGTTGCCGCGCCAGGCTGATGCTCGGCTCGGGAATGCGGAAGCGGTTGGGCCGCAGCTTTTCCCCGTGCTCGAAACGCTGGAAGGCCATCTTGGTCCGCGGCCAGGCATGCAGCACCGGCAGGTAGGTGAACTTGCCGCGACGCTGGGCTTCGCGCAGCAGCAGGCGCGGGTCGATCTCGCTGTCGTTGGGCAGGTACAGGGCGATATGCCGGGCCCGGCGGAACAGCGGATGCTGGGCCAGTTGCCGGTACAGGCCGCGCGCGGCACGACGTTGCTCGGCCGGCGTCAGGGCGCGGCGGGCATTGCGAAGCAGGCGGCGGAGTTGGGGGCGGGTCAGCGACGCGGTGTCGGTCATGGCACGGGCGATCCCAAGGTATGCCTGCGCGGGGGAAAAAGATGCGCAGGCAAAGAAAGCAGGCTCCCCGACGAACCGCTGTCGGTGTAGCCCTTGAACCCGAAAGTTCAAGGTGGAGATTGCAGGAGGCGTTAAGGCTTTCCGTCAAGCGGACATGCACACCGGCCCCACGTGCAACCCCCGTGGTTGTGCGTATCGGCTCAGGGACATGACCGACTGGCAAGCACTCCAGGGAGTGGGCGGAGTATACAGAAACTTAGTTGCTTTTTGTATCCGCGTCGTCGGCCAGGGCTTGATCCACGCGGTCCAGCAGGTCGCGCACCTGCTCGCGGGTGGCGCCGCCGTTCTGCGCGTCGGGGCGTTCGTCCTGTTTGTGCAGCAGGTCGTGAGTGATGTTCAAGGCGGCCATCACGGCGATGCGGTCGGCGCCGATGACCTTGCCGCTGCTGCGGATCTCGCGCATCTTGCCGTCGAGGTAGCGGGCGGCGCTGATCAGGTTGGTGCGCTCTTCCTGCGGGCAGATGATCGAATACTCTTTGTCGAGGATCTGCACGGTGACGTTGTTCGGTGAACTCATGAGTCTTGCTCCAGGGCCTTGAGCCGCGAAATCATCGATTCGACTTTCTGCCGCGCGATTTCGTTTTTTTCGATGAGGTGGGCGCGCTCCTCGCGCCAGGACTTCTCCTGCACGGATAGGAGTGCGTTTTGCCGTTTTAGTTGCTCGACCCGCTCAATCAGCAGTTCGAGGCGGCTCTTCAGCGTTTGCAGCTCGTCTTCTTGCATTGCTCGCCACTCGATTCGTCGTACCGTGACTGCTCCGTATCCCGCGTCCGCCACCGGCCGAATTGCCCGCCCAGATGGTCTTGGCGCGCCTGCCGGTGCTAGGATACAAGGCCTTCATTCTAGTCATTGCGCCGTCTGGCGCCTAGTTGCCATGTCCAATACCCAATCGCCGTACACCGCTTTCGCTACCCTGCTCAACAGCAATGGCCACCCTGTTTCCCCTGCTGAACTGCATGGCTTGCTGCTCGGGCGCAGCTGTGCCGGCGCCGGTTTCGATGCCGACAGCTGGCTGGCCGACGCGGCCCACCTGCTGGAAAGCGAACCGGTAGACAACGTTCGCAACGCTTTGATCGGTCTCCAGGAGATGGTCAAGGGCGAACTGACCGGCGAAGACATCACCATCGTCCTGCTCCTGCCCGGTGACGAGCAGCCGCTGAGCGAGCGCGCAGGCGCCCTGGGCCAGTGGTGCCAGGGCTTCCTCGCCGGTTTCGGCCTGAATGCCGGCGGCAAGGACCTGAGCGACGAAGCCAAGGAGGTTCTGCAGGACCTCACCGCTATTTCGCAAGTCCAGGACGCCCTGGAAGAATCCGAAGACGGCGAAAGCGACTATATGGAAGTGATGGAATATCTGCGCGTGGCGCCGCTGCTGCTCTACACGGAGCTGGCCAAGCCGGTCGCCGCCGCTGCCAAACCTTCCTTGCACTGAGGCCGAACAGGGGTTCCCCGTGGCAGTCACCCATATCCCGAAAGCGGAATACGCCCGGCGCCGCAAGGCGCTGATGGCGCAGATGGAACCCAACAGCATCGCCATCCTGCCGGCGGCCGCGGTTGCCATTCGCAACCGTGACGTCGAGTACCTCTATCGCCAGGACAGCGACTTCCAGTACCTCAGCGGCTTCCCCGAGCCCGAGGCGGTGATCGCCCTGATCCCCGGCCGCGAGCATGGCGAATACGTGCTGTTCTGCCGCGAGCGCAACCCCGAGCGCGAGCAATGGGACGGCCTGCGCGCCGGCCAGGAAGGCGCGATCCGCGACTTCGGTGCCGACGACGCCTTCCCCATCAGCGATATCGACGACATCCTCCCTGGCCTGATCGAAGGCCGCGACCGGGTCTACTCGGCCATGGGCAGCAATGCCGAGTTCGACCGCCGGCTGATGGAGTGGATCAACGTGATCCGTTCCAAGGCCCGCCTGGGCGCGCAACCGCCGAACGAATTCGTTGCCCTGGATCATCTGCTGCACGACATGCGCCTGTATAAATCGGCGGCGGAAGTGAAGGTGATGCGCGAGGCCGCGGCGATTTCCGCCCGGGCCCACGTGCGGGCCATGCAGGCCAGCCGCGCCGGCCTTTACGAATACAGCCTGGAAGCCGAGCTGGACTACGAGTTCCGCAAGGGCGGGGCGAAGATGCCGGCCTACGGCTCCATCGTCGCCGCCGGGCGCAATGGTTGCATCCTGCACTACCAGGAGAACGACGCGCCGCTGAAGGACGGCGACCTGGTGCTGATCGACGCTGGCTGCGAGATCGACTGCTACGCCAGCGACATCACCCGCACCTTCCCGGTCAACGGCGTGTTCTCGGCGGAGCAGAAGGCGATCTACGAGCTGGTGCTCGCCTCCCAGGAAGCGGCCTTCGCCGAGATCGCCCCCGGCAAGCACTGGAACCAGGCCCACGAGGCTACGGTCCGGGTGATCACCGAGGGCCTGGTGACGCTGGGCCTGCTCAAGGGCGCGGTCGATGAACTGATCGAAACCGAGGCCTACCGGGCCTTCTACATGCACCGCGCCGGACACTGGCTGGGCATGGATGTGCATGATGTCGGCGAGTACAAGGTCGGCGGTCAATGGCGCGTGCTCGAGCCGGGCATGGCCCTGACGGTTGAGCCGGGTATCTACATTGCCGCAGACAACCAGAACGTCGCGAAGAAATGGCGCGGCATTGGTGTACGGATCGAGGATGACGTAGTGGTAACCAAGAGCGGCTGTGAAATCCTGACCACTGGCGTACCGAAGACGGTCGCTGAAATCGAAGCCCTGATGGCTGCCGCAAGAAGCCAGGTCGCATGAGCCGGGTCAATCTCGCCATCATCGGCGGCGGTCTGGTTGGCGCCAGTCTTGCCCTGGCCCTGCAGGCCGGCGCCCGGGCCCGGGGCTGGAAGATCCTGCTGATCGAGCCCTTCGCTCCCGGCGACAGTTTCCAGCCCAGCTACGATGCACGATCCTCGGCGCTGTCCTTCGGTACCCGGCAGATCTACGAGCGCCTGGGCCTGTGGCAGGGCATCAGCCGGCGTGCCGAACCAATCCGGCAGATCCAGGTGTCCGATCGCGGGCGCTTCGGCGCGACCCGTCTCGATGCCATCGAGGAAGGCGTGCCGGCCCTGGGCTATGTGGTAGAGAACGCCTGGCTCGGGCAATGCCTGTGGCAAGGGCTCGACGCCGAAGTGGTGAGCTGGCGCTGCCCGGCGGAAGTCACCGCGATGCAGCCCCTCGGTGACGGTTATCGCCTGACCCTGAACGATGAAACCCAGGTCGAATGTGATCTGGCCGTACTGGCCGATGGCGGTCGCTCCGGCCTGCGTGAGCAATTGGGTATCCATGTCAATCAGCGCCCGTATCACCAGAGCGCGCTGATCGCCAATATCACCCCGGGCGAGGCCCATTGTGGCCAGGCTTTCGAACGCTTCACCGATGACGGCCCGATGGCCCTGCTGCCGCTGCCGGAAAACCGCTGCGCGCTGGTCTGGACCCGTGCCGGAATGGACGCGAAACGTCTGGCCGAGCTGGACGAGCGCAGCTTCCTCGACGAATTGCAGGGTGTCTTTGGCTACCGCCTCGGTGCCTTGCGCCAGGTCGGTGCGCGGCATCTGTATCCGCTGTCGCTGGTGGAAGCCCAGGAGCAGGTGCGCCCGCACCTGGTGGTGCTCGGCAACGCCGCCCACAGCCTGCACCCGATTGCCGGGCAGGGCTTCAACCTGTCGCTGCGCGATGTGCAGTCGCTGGCCGACGGCTTGCTCGCCGGCCCGGACACCCCGGGCGATTTCGCCACCCTGGATGCCTACCGCGAACGCCAGCGCCTGGACCAGGAACTGACCGTCGGCTTCTCCGACAAGGTCACCCGGCTGTTCGGCACTGCCCAGCCGCTGGTCGCCACCGGCCGCAACCTCGGCCTGCTCGGTCTCGACCTGCTGCCGCCGGCCAAGCGCTGGTTCGCCCGCCAGGCCATGGGCCTGGGCACCCGCCCTGATCTCCAGGGCAAGGCATGACCCCTTCTTTCTTCTACGTGGAACAGGCTTGAAGCATGGACATGCGCGCGGATCTGTTGATTGTCGGTGCCGGTATGGTCGGCAGCGCCCTGGCCCTGGCCTTGCAGCACAGTGGCCTGGAAATCCTCCTGATCGATGGCAGCCCGCTGTCGGTGCAGCGCTTCGATGACGAAGCACCGTTCGAGCCGCGGGTCAGCGCCCTGTCGGCGGCCAGCCAGCGGATTCTCGAGCGCCTCGGGGCCTGGCAGGGCATCGCCGAACGACGCCTGAGCCCGTATTCCGATATGCATGTGTGGGACGGCAGCGGCACCGGGCAGATCCACTTCTCGGCGGCCAGCGTGCATGCCGAGGTGCTCGGGCATATCGTCGAGAACCGGGTGGTCCAGGATGGTCTGCTGGAGCGCCTGCACGACAGCGAGATCGGCCTGCTGCCCAACGCCCGCCTGGAGCGCATGCGTCGTTCCGGCGACGAATGGCTGCTGACCCTTTCCGACGGCCGCAACCTGCGTGCGCCACTGGTGATCGCCGCCGATGGTGCCAACTCCGCCGTGCGCCGCCTGACCGGCTGCGAAACCCGCGAATGGGATTACCTGCACCACGCCATCGTCACCAGCGTGCAATGCGCCAAACCGCACCAGATGACGGCCTGGCAGCGCTTCACCGACGAGGGTCCGCTGGCCTTCCTGCCGCTGGCCCGTGACGGCAAGCAGGACTGGTGTTCGATCGTCTGGTCGACCACCCCGGAACAGTCCGAACGCCTGATGGCCCTGCCGGACGGCGAGTTCTGCTCCGAGCTGGAGCGCGCCTTCGAAGGCCGCCTGGGTTCGGTGCTGCATGCCGACCCACGCCTGTGCGTGCCGCTGCGCCAGCGTCATGCCAAGCGCTATGTCGCCGAAGGCCTGGCGCTGATCGGCGACGCTGCCCACACCATCCACCCGCTGGCCGGGCAGGGGGTCAACCTGGGCTTCCTCGATGCCGCGGTGCTGGCTGAAGTGTTGCAAAGCGCGTATGAGCGCGGCGAGCGCCTGGCCGATGTGCGCGTGCTGAGCCGTTTCGAGCGCCGGCGCATGCCGCACAACCTGGCGCTGATGGCGGCCATGGAAGGCTTCGAGCGCCTGTTCCAGGCTGATCCGCTGCCGCTGCGCTGGCTGCGCAACAGCGGCCTGAAATGGGTCGAGCAGATGCCTGAAGCCAAGGCCCTGTTCGTCCGTCAGGCCCTGGGTCTGAGCGGCGATCTGCCGGAGCTGGCGAAAGCCTGAGGTCGCCGCAACATCTGGTAACTCCTCGGTGTCGCGTTCGGTTTGTGATGGCAAATGACATTAACTACCATTTGCGCCTCATTCCGATACCGAGGAGCGTTACCGATGTCGTCACGCAAGCACCTGCTGGCCGCCCTGACCCTCACCCTGTTTGGCGGGGCTGCCCATGCGGCGGATGAAGTGGTGGTGTATTCCTCGCGTATCGACGAGCTGATCAAGCCGGTCTTCGACGCCTACACCGCCAAGACCGGGGTGAAGATCAAGTTCATCACCGACAAGGAGGCCCCGCTGATGCAGCGGATCAAGGCCGAAGGCGAGAACGGCGTGGCCGACCTGCTGCTCACCGTCGATGCCGGCAACCTCTGGCAGGCTGAACAGATGGGCATCCTGCAGCCGATCAAGTCGCCGGTGATCGATGCCAACATTCCGCAAAAATACCGTGCGTCCTCCCATGACTGGACCGGCCTGAGCCTGCGTGCGCGGACCATCGTCTACTCCACCGAGCGGGTCAAGCCGGGCGAACTGACCACCTACGAGGCGCTGGCCGACAAGCAATGGGAAGGCCGCCTGTGCCTGCGCACGGCGAAGAAGGTCTATAACCAGTCGCTGACCGCCACCATGATCGAGACCCATGGCGAGGCCAAGACCGAAGAGCTGGTCAAGGGCTGGGTCAACAACCTGTCCACCGATGTGTTCTCCGATGACAACGCGGTGATCAACGCCATCGCTGCCGGGCAGTGCGACGTCGGCATCGTGAATACCTACTACTACGGTCGCCTGCACCAGGCCGACCCGAAACTGCCGGTCAAGCTGTTCTGGCCCAACCAGGGTGACCGTGGCGTGCACGTCAACCTGTCCGGTATTGGCCTGACCAAGCATGCACCGCACCCGGAAGCGGCCAAGGCGCTGGTGGAGTGGATGACCGGCGAGGAAGCGCAGAAGATGTTCGCCGGCATCAACCAGGAATTCCCGGCCAACCCGAAAGTCGCTCCGTCCGAGGAAGTGGCGGCCTGGGGCAGCTTCAAGGCTGACGACCTGCCGGTGGAAGTGGCGGGCAAGCGCCAGGCTGAAGCGATTCGCTTGATGGACCGGGCTGGCTGGAACTGAGGTTCAGCCCTTATTCTTGCTGGGTCCTTGAGGGCCTCATCGCTGGCAAGCCAGCTCCCACAGGTTTCGCGGTGCACGCGGTCCCTGTGGGAGCTGGCTTGCCAGCGATGAGGCCCTGAAAAACACCACATCCCTGAGATCCCGCCCCTTGTCCCGCCCCACCCAACGCCGCTGGTACCCCCTGGTCTTCGCCATCGCTGCGCTGGTGATGCTGCCCCTGAGCGTGCTCGTGCTGTCCTGGCAGAGCATCGACCTGCAGATCTGGTCGCACCTGCTCGATACCCAGATGAGCCGCCTGCTGGGCAACACCCTGACCCTGGTGGTGGGCGTCGGCATTGGCGTCACCGTGCTGGGCGTCAGCCTCGCCTGGCTCACCAGCCTCTGCGAATTCCCCGGGCGCCGCTGGCTGGACTGGGCATTGATGCTGCCCTTCGCCATTCCCGCCTATGTGCTGGCCTTCGTCTTCGTCGGCCTGCTGGACTTCTCCGGCCCGGTACAGACCCTGCTGCGCGAATGGTTCGGGCCGATGCGCCTGCCGCGGGTGCGCTCCACCGGCGGGGTGATCATCGTCCTGGTGCTGGTGTTCTACCCCTACGTCTACCTGCTGGCGCGCAATGCCTTCCTGGCCCAGGGCAAGGGCCTGATGGAGGCGGCGCGGGTCCTCGGGCAATCGCCGTTGCAGGCGTTCTGGCGGGTCGGCCTGCCCATGGCGCGACCGGCGATCCTCGCCGGCCTGGCCCTGGCGCTGATGGAAACCCTGGCGGACTTCGGTGCCGTCTCGGTCTTTAACTTCGATACCTTCACTACCGCCATCTACAAAACCTGGTACGGCTTCTTCAGCCTTTCCAGCGCCGCGCAACTGGCCAGCCTGCTGCTGCTGGCGGTGATGCTGGTGCTCTACGGCGAGCGCCGGGCCCGGGGTGCGGTGCGCAGCAGCAACGAGCGGCCGCGGGGCAAGGCGCTGTACCACCTGCGCGGGATCAAGGCCGCCGCTGCCAGTGGCTGGTGCCTGCTGGTGTTCGCCTGCGCCTTTGTCGTACCGATGCTGCAACTGCTGGCGTGGTTCTGGCTGCGTGGCCGCTTCGATCTCGACGAGCGCTATACCGCGCTGATCCTGCACACCCTCTACCTCGGCGCCGCAGCGGCGCTGATCACCGTCTGCGTCGCCCTGGCGCTGGCCTTTGCCCGCCGTCAGTCCTCGGCCCCGGCGATCCGTGCCGGGGTCAGCCTGGCCAACCTTGGCTACGCGCTGCCCGGCTCGGTGCTGGCCGTGGCGATCATGCTCGCCTTCAGCTACCTCGACCGTGAACTGGTGATCCCGCTCTCCGGCTGGCTCGGCGGGGCTGGCAAGCCATTGCTGCTGGGCAGCCTCTCGGCCCTGCTGCTGGCCTACCTGGTGCGCTTCATCGCGGTGGCCTACGGGCCGCTGGAAAACAGCCTGGGGCGCATTCGTCCTTCGCTGCCGGAAGCGGCACGCAGTATGGGTGTCAGTGGGCCGGGATTGTTTTTCAAGGTGTATCTCCCCTTGCTGGTGCCCGGTGCCCTGAGCGCCGCGTTGCTGGTGTTCGTCGATGTGCTCAAGGAAATGCCGGCGACCCTGCTGATGCGTCCGTTCGGCTGGGACACGCTGGCGGTGCGGGTGTTCGAGATGACCAGTGAAGGCGAGTGGGCGCGGGCCTCGCTGCCGGCCCTGACCCTGGTGCTGGTCGGCCTGCTGCCGGTCATCGGTTTGATACGGCGCTCGGCTCGTCATCCGGGTCAGAGTCACTGACGGATGCCACCCGGCCTCCTTGCGGATACAATGCGCGGCATTCGCTGCGGCCGGTCCACGACCGGGTAGCCGGAACGCTGCCCTCAGCCGTAGCTTCGCCACGCCCGGAAGGAGAAACCCATGGGACAGCGTACGCCTCTGTATGACCTGCACCTGGCGCTTGGCGCCAAGATGGTCGATTTTGGCGGTTGGGATATGCCCCTGCATTACGGCTCGCAAGTCGAGGAGCACCATCAGGTGCGCCGCGACTGCGGAGTGTTCGACGTGTCGCACATGACCGTGATCGACATCGCCGGTACCGATGCCGGCGACTGGCTGCGCCATCTGCTGGCCAACGACGTCGCGCGCCTCGATGCGCCCGGCAAGGCCCTCTACAGCCCCCTGCTCAACGATGACGGTGGGGTGATCGACGACCTGATCGTCTATCGCCTCGATGACGGCTATCGCCTGGTGGTCAACGCCGCCACCCGCGACAAGGACCTGGCCTGGCTCGAAGCCCGCCGCAGCGGTTTCGAAGTGCAGTTCCGCGAGCGTCCGGAGCTGGCGATCCTCGCCATCCAGGGCCCGCAGGCGCGGGAGAAGGTCGCCGAGCTGCTCAGCGCCTCCCGTGCCGCGCTGATCCGTGATCTCAAGCCATTCGAAGGTCACTTCGAAGGCGACTGGTTCATCGCCCGCACCGGCTACACCGGTGAAGACGGCCTGGAAATCATCCTGCCTGCCTTGCAGGCCCCGGCGTTCTTCAACGATCTGGTCGGTGCCGGCATTGCCCCGAGTGGTCTCGGCGCCCGCGATACCCTGCGTCTCGAAGCCGGCATGAACCTGTACGGCAACGATATGGACGAAAGTCACTCGCCGCTGACCTCCAACCTGGCCTGGAGCGTTGCCTGGGAGCCCGCCGAACGCGACTTTATCGGGCGCGCCGCGCTGGAAGCCGAGAAAGCCCGGGGCGTTTCCCTGAAACTCGTCGGACTGGTCCTGGAGGAGCGTGGGGTACTACGCGCGCACCAGGTGGTTCGCGTTGCGGAAATTGGCGAAGGGGAGATCACCAGTGGTAGTTTCTCGCCTACGCTGAGCAAGGCAATCGCTCTGGCACGCCTCCCGATAGCGACCGCCGACCGGGCTGAAGTGGAAATCCGTGGCAAATGGTATCCGGTGAGGGTGGTCAAGCCGACCTTCGTTCGCCATGGCCGAATCCTGATCTAAATTAATTCCGGCGGGCCGACCGCTGAACCTGTTGAGGAACAACTTATGAGCCAAATCCCTGCCGACCTGCGTTACGCCGAAAGCCACGAGTGGGCCCGTCTGGAAGCCGATGGCACCGTGACCGTCGGTATCAGTGACCATGCCCAGCAAGCCCTGGGTGACGTGGTCTTCGTCGAACTGCCTGAAGTCGGCACCGTCTTCGGCGCAGGCGATGCGTCCGGCGTGGTCGAGTCGGTCAAGGCGGCCTCGGATATCTACTCGCCGGTCGGCGGCGAAGTCATTGCCGTCAATGACGACGTGCGCGACAGCCCCGAGCTGGTCAACGAAGAAGTCTACGAGTCCTGGTTCTTCAAGCTGAAGCCATCGAACACGGCCGACCTGGACAAGCTGATGAGCGCCGAGGAATACGCCAAGGCCATCGGCGAGTAAGCCACCCGCAGTTTTTCCCGCACGATCGGCAATCCCTTCCTAGACTCTAATGGCCCCGACACCCATCGGGGCTTGGTCTAGGAAGAGAGAGCTGCCATGTCCTTGTTGCCGTCCCTGAGCCAACTGCACGACCCCAATCCGTTCCTGCGCCGCCACCTCGGCCCCGATGCCGCCGAGCAGCAAGCCATGCTCGAGGTGCTTGGCGTCGCCAGCCGTACCGAGCTGATCGAACAGACCGTGCCGCCCGGCATCCGCTTCAACCGCCCTCTGGACCTGCCCTCAGCCCTGGATGAACAGGCTGCGCTGGAGCGCCTGCGGGGTTATGCCGAGCAGAACCAGCGCTGGACCAGCCTGATCGGCATGGGCTACCACGCGACCCTCACGCCGACGGTCATCCTGCGTAATGTCCTGGAAAATCCTGGCTGGTACACCGCCTACACGCCTTATCAGCCGGAAATCGCCCAAGGCCGGCTGGAGGCGCTGCTGAACTACCAGCAGATGATCATCGACCTGACGGGCCTGGACCTGGCCAACGCCTCGCTGCTCGACGAAGCCACCGCTGCCGGCGAAGCCATGGCCCTGGCCAAGCGGGTGAGCAAGTCGCGCAGCAACCGCTTCTTCGCCGACGAGCACTGCCATCCGCAGACCCTGTCGGTGCTGCAGACCCGTGCCGAAGGCTTCGGCTTCGAGCTGGTGATCGACGCGCTGACCAACCTCGACCAGCACGAGGTGTTCGGTGCGCTGCTGCACTACCCCAATACCCACGGCGGCGTGCATGACCTGCGCCCCGCCATCCAGCACCTGCACAGCCAGCAGGCCATCGCCTGTGTCGCCGCCGACCTCCTGAGCCTGGTGCTGCTGACCCCGCCGGGCGAGCAGGGCGCCGATGTGGTGCTGGGCTCGTCGCAGCGTTTTGGCGTACCCATGGGCTACGGCGGACCGCACGCGGCGTATTTCGCCTGCCGCGACGAGTTCAAGCGGGCCATGCCCGGACGCATCATCGGCGTATCCAAGGACGCCCGTGGCAGCCTGGCGCTGCGTATGGCCCTGCAGACCCGCGAGCAGCATATCCGCCGCGAGAAGGCCAACTCGAACATCTGCACCGCCCAGGTCCTGCTCGCCAATATCGCCGGCTTCTATGCGGTCTATCACGGCCCGGACGGGTTGCGCCGCATTGCCCAGCGGGTGCACCGGCTGACCACCATCCTTGCCGCCGGACTGGAGCGCAACGGCGTCAAACGCCTCAACCAGCACTTCTTCGACACCCTGACCCTGGAGGTCGGTGGCAGCCAGACGGCAATCATCCAGAGCGCCGAGGCCGCGCGGATCAACCTGCGCATCCTCGGTCGCGGCCATCTGGGCGTTGCGCTCGACGAAACCTGCGATGAAAGCACCGTGCTGCGCCTGTTCGATATCTTCCTCGGCGTCGATCATGGGCTGAAAATCGCCGAACTGGACGCCGAAGACCTGCCCGCCGGCATCCCCGATGAACTGCTGCGCCGCTCGGCGTACCTGACCCACCCGGTGTTCAACCTGCACCACAGCGAAACCGAGATGCTGCGCTACCTCAAGCAACTGGAAAACAAGGACCTGGCCCTCAACCAGTCGATGATCCCGCTGGGCTCCTGCACCATGAAGCTCAACGCCAGCAGCGAGATGATCCCCATCACCTGGCCCGGTTTCGCCGAACTGCACCCCTTCGTGCCGGTGGAGCAGGCGACCGGCTACAAGGCCATGATCGACGAGCTGGAACGCTGGCTGTGCGCGATCACCGGCTTCGATGCCATCTGCATGCAGCCCAACTCCGGCGCCCAGGGCGAATACGCCGGGCTGCTGGCGATCAGCAAGTACCACCGCAGCCGCAAGCAGGGGCAGCGGGATATCTGCCTGATCCCGGCTTCGGCCCACGGCACCAACCCGGCGTCGGCGCAGATGGCCGGGATGCAGGTGGTGATCGTGGCCTGCGACAACGCCGGCAACGTCGACCTGGAAGACCTCAAGCTCAAGGCGCAGGAGGCAGGTGAGCGGCTGTCGTGCCTGATGGCGACCTATCCGTCGACCCACGGCGTGTACGAGGAGGGCATCAGCGAGATCTGCGAGGTTATCCACAGGCATGGCGGCCAGGTCTACATGGATGGCGCCAACCTCAATGCCCAGGTCGGGCTGGCGCGGCCGGCGGATATCGGCGCCGATGTCTCGCACATGAACCTGCACAAGACCTTCTGCATTCCCCATGGCGGCGGCGGGCCGGGCATGGGGCCGATCGGTGTGCGTGCGCACCTGGCGCCATTCGTGGCCAGTCACCCGGTGATCTCGGTGCCGGGGCCGGATCCGCAGAACACTGCGGTCAGCGCCGCGCCCTGGGGCAGTGCGAGCATCCTGCCGATCAGCTGGATGTACATCGCCATGATGGGGCCGCAACTGGCAGATGCCAGCGAGGTGGCGATCCTGTCTGCCAACTACCTGGCCGAGCGCCTGGGCGGGGCGTTTCCGGTGCTGTATCGCGGACGTAACGAACGGGTGGCCCACGAATGCATCCTCGACCTGCGGCCGCTCAAGGCGCAGACCGGGATCAGCGAGGAGGACGTGGCCAAGCGCCTGATGGACTATGGCTTCCATGCCCCGACCATGTCGTTCCCGGTGCCGGGGACCTTGATGGTCGAGCCGACCGAAAGCGAGCCAAAGGCCGAGCTGGATCGCTTCGTCGAGGCGATGTTGAGCATTCGTGCGGAAATTGGCGAGGTGCAGAATGGCCACTGGCCGGCGGAGGACAACCCGCTCAAGCGCGCGCCGCATACCCTGGCGGATGTGCTCGGCGTCTGGGACAGGCCCTACAGCCTGGAGCAGGCGGTGGCGCCGAGCGCCCATGCCCGGGCGCACAAGTACTGGCCGGCGGTGAACCGGGTGGACAATGTGTATGGGGACAGGAATCTGTTCTGTGCCTGTGTGCCGGTCGAGGATTACCGCTGAGAGTGTTGTTGTTCTTCAGGGCCTCATCGCTGGCAAGCCAGCTCCCACGAGGACCGGGTGCACCTCAGGACCTGTGGGAGCTGGCTTGCCAGCGATGAGGCCATCAGCAGCACTACATGAGATCAGATTGATCTCCTCTTGAGTCGTCACCCCCGCCGCAATCTTCCTCAATCCATTCTCCCGCAGCCCGTCCATCCCCTCGCTGCGCGCCAGCTTCCTCAATGCCTGTACATCGCACTCCGGTCCGATCAACCTGCCAAGCCGCTCGTTCAGCTCCAGCACCTCGTACACCCCGGTCCGCCCGTGATAACCGGTCTGCCGGCATTCCCGGCAGCCGACGGCCCCTGCCGAGGTCTTGCAGGCCACGCATAAAGTTCGCACCAAGCGCTGCGCCAGCACCCCCACCAGCGTCGCCTTGATCAAATAATGCGCAACCCCCAATTCCAGCAAGCGTCCGATTGCCGAACAGGCATCGTTGGTATGCAGCGTGGACAGCACCAGATGCCCGGTCAGCGCCGCCTGGATCGCCACCTGCGCCGTCTCCAGGTCGCGGATCTCGCCGACCATGATGATGTCCGGGTCCTGGCGCAGCAGCGCACGCACGCCGCTGGCGAAGTCCAGGCCGATGCCCGGCTGCACCTGGGTCTGGTTGAACGCGGGCTCGACCATTTCGATCGGGTCCTCGAGGGTGCAGACGTTGACCTCGGAGGTCGCCAGTTGCTTCAGCGCGCTGTACAGGGTGCTGGTCTTGCCCGAGCCGGTCGGCCCGGTGACCAGAATGATGCCATTGGGCCGGCGCAGCAGGCGTTGCCAGCGTTCCTGTTCGGCGCCGTCGAAGCCCAGGGCCTGGCTGCCCTGACGCAGCAACTGCGGGTCGAAGATGCGCATGACGAGCTTTTCGCCAAAGGTGGTCGGCAGGGTCGACAGGCGCAGTTCGACTTCATCGCCGGCCGGTGAGCGGGTCTTGATCCGCCCGTCCTGCGGGCGACGTTTTTCCGCGACATTCATCCGCCCGAGGTTTTTCAGGCGGCTGGTGATGGCCAGGGTCACCGCCGGTGGAAACGGATAGGCATCGTGCAGCACGCCGTCGATGCGCAGGCGCAACCGGCCCTGCTCACGGCGCGGTTCCAGGTGGATATCGCTGGCGCGCTGCTCGAAGGCGTATTGCAGCAGCCAGTCGACGATGCTGACGATATGCGCGTCATCCGCATCCGGCTGGTCGTCGCCCAGCTCCAGTAGCTGCTCCAGGTTGCCACTGGCCGGGGCCGTGGCTTCAAGCTGGCTGGCATCACTGACCGAGCGGGCGAGGCGGAAGAAGTCCTGGCTGATCTGGCGAATCCGCAACGGGCTGGCGACAACGCGCACCACCCGGCGCTTGAGTGCCCGGGTCAGGTCGGCTTCCCAGGAACAGACCCACGGTTCGGCACTGGCGACGGTGACGCTGTCGGCGCTGTGCGCCACGGCCAGGATGCCGTGACGGCGGGCGAATGCGGCGGACATCAGCCCGGTCATGCCGGGCAGGTCGATGCCCAGCGGATCGAGGCGCAGGAAGGCTTGGCCGGCCTGCTGTGCCAGCCACTGGCACAGGCTGTCGAGGTCAAGGCGTCGACCGGGGTGGCGCAGGTCTTCAAGATGCTGGTTGGCGATGCTCTCGAGCGGGTGTTCGCCCGGCGTCTCATGTTTGAAGCGCTGGCGGCAGTCAGCAGGGACAAGGCGCTGGGCGATCAGGCGGTCCAGCAGCGGGATAAGCTCGAGAGGGCGGTCCATTGGCGACGTCCTTTGCAATGGAAATTGCCAAGGCTAGCCGCGCTCCGCCCGCCCGCAGGGTCAGAAGCGTTGCTGGATCTTTCCCCGGTCGTCGCCATTGAGCAGCGCGGTACGCAGCACCACCTCGCAGACACAGATCAGGTTGCGCATCTTTTCCGCGATCAGTTGGGCGCGATGCCAGCTCAAACCATCGATGGCGATGTCCACCCGCAGCAGGTCGGCTTGCTGCTGCATCTGCACGCCCTGAGGCAGCAGACATTGCAGGGCGAACAGGTTGAGGATGCGGCAGAGGCTGTCGGATTCCGGCTCGACCTGCAGTTCATAGTGATAGCGCACCTTGTTGCTTTCGCCGCCGATGAGGTCGGCATCGTGCAAGCGCACAGCGGCGAAGTGGTCAGGGCGTTCGAGAGCGGTCATGGGAATCCTCCAAAAGCAGTGAAGGAATCTTTGCACGGCGAAGCGGAGATTTTTTACCTATCATTGGCCGCTACAGCTTTTTTTCGAATTGTTTAAGTCGCGAATCGGCGATTGGAGAAATAATCATGCCTAGCGAGCTGGACGCCTATGATCGCCGCATTCTGGCCCTGCTGCAGGAGGATGCTTCGCTGTCCAGCGCGCAGATCGCCGAGAAGGTGGGACTGTCGCAATCGCCGTGCTGGCGCAGGATCCAGCGGCTGAAGGACGAAGGGGTGATTCGCGGCCAGGTGACCCTGCTGGACCGCAAGAAGATCGGCCTCAACACGCAGATCTTCGCCGAGGTGAAGCTCAACGCCCACGGGCGTTCCAACTTCGCCGAGTTCACCGAGGCGATCCGCGGTTTTCCGGAAGTGCTGGAGTGCTATGTGCTGATGGGGGCGGTGGACTTCCTGCTGCGCATCGTCACCCCGGATATCGAGGCCTACGAGCGCTTCTTCTTCGAGAAGCTGTCGATGGTGCCGGGGATCCAGGAGGTCAACTCGACCGTGGCGCTGTCGGAGATCAAGTCCACGACCAGCCTGCCGGTGTTGCGCTGAGGAGGGAGGCGGACGGGCCGTGACGCCCGTCCGCAGTGGCACGGCTTACTTGCGCGCCAGGTGTTTCCAGCCACGGCTCTGGGCCACGGCAAAGGCTTGCTGGACGCGGGCGTCGAGGACTTCGTCGCTGATCGGCTGGTTGGCCAGTTGTTGCAGCTTGATCAGTTCGCCGTACAGACGGTCCAGCTCCGGCGCTTCCAGCAGCACGCTGCGACCGTAGTGCAGCCAGCCCAGCAGGCGCTCGATACGCGGCAGCTGTTCAGCGAGGTCTTCCGGCTGCTGCTGGTACAGCGGCAGTTGCAGGGCCTTGGCTTCATCGCCCAGCTCCACGGTCAGCCAGTTGGCCAGTGCGGCCGCGCCCTGGCGTTCACCGCGCTTGTTGCGTTCGGCGGTCCAGCCACGGGCGAGCAACCAGCGCGAGGTGTCCAGGGAGAACTGGCCCCAGCGCGGGTCCAGCAGTTCTTCGGCGAACTGCTCGGGGGCGGCGCGGCGGATGTCTTCGTCGTCGTTGCCGGCCAGCACCAGGGTGCGCCAGTCTTCCAGCAGGGCGTCGAGGCGAGCGCGCAGCTCACGGGTGGTGGCCCGTGGTGCGGCCTGGCCGAGGCTGCTGGCCAGGGCACGCAGTTCGCCCAGGCATTGCACCCAGTCCTGCAGCAGGCGCCAGTGGCCGGTGTGCTGGTATTGCTCGGCCAGGCGCTGGCTGCTGGCCAGCAGGTGCCAGGCGATCGCCGAGAAGGCGTCGTCCAGCGACATTTCCGGGTCCAGCTCGGGGGCCGGCAGGTTGACGTGGTAGCTGCTCGGGTCGAGCAGGCGGTAGCCGCGCTCGGCCTTGCTGATGTCGCAAGGGAACAGCGGCAGGCTTGCGGCCAGCTCGGCGGCCAGTTCCAGCAGGGCTTCCGGCTCGCCTTCGCGCAGCTCAAGCTCCAGCTCGCAGATTTCTTCCTTCTGCTTGCCGGCGCTGACGGTGCCGAGGTCCAGGGCGGCTTCGATAACCACCTTGGACTTGCCGCGGCCCCAGGCGATATCGGCGAACTCGCGCACGAAATCGGTGGTGAACAGCGGCTTGATGGTCTTCTTGTCCAGCTCGGCCAGGGCCTCGGGCCAGCAGGTGTCGTCGAGCTTCTTCAGGTCCAGCTTGGCCTTGGGCAGCTCCCACTGGAACTCGTTGCGCTCGGACAGACCGGCGACGCTGTTGCCGCGGGTCTTCAGGGTCTGGATCACCACGTCGCCGTCACGGCGCAGGCGCAGGGCGACCTTGGCGGCGGACAGATCGCGTTCCGGGGTGTCGAAGTACTGGTTGAGCAGTTCGCGCTGCTGCCAGCCGGACTTGTTGCGCTTTTTCAGCAGCGGATGCTCGCGCAAGGCGGCGAGGGTCTCGCGGCTGATCCGCAGTTTGATTTCGGTTTCTTTATTCATTGCCGGGTAACCAGGCTGGAAGGGCGGGGTACGTCTTGGCCGTGCAGTGTACAGGACTCGGCAGTCCACGGTTTATTCATGCAGCCCGATGGCCCTATGATGGGGCTCGTTTCCAGGAGAACGCGCATGCCGTTGCCATCGCTCAAGGACCAGTTCGCCGCGTTGATCGCCGCGCCTTCGGTCAGTTGTACCCAGCCGGACCTGGACCAGTCCAACCGCGCGGTGATCGACCAGCTCGCCAGCTGGCTCGGCGACCTGGGTTTCTCCTGCGAGATCCAGGAAATCACCCCGGGCAAGTTCAACCTGCTCGCCAGCTTCGGCAGCGGCCCCGGCGGCCTGGTGCTGGCCGGGCACAGCGACACCGTGCCGTATGACCCGCAACTGTGGAAAACCGACCCGCTGAAGCTCAGCGAGGTCGGCGACCGTTGGGTCGGCCTGGGCGTGTGCGACATGAAGGGCTTCTTCCCGTTGATCATCGAGGCGGTGCGGCCGTTGCTCGACCAGCCGTTCAAGCAGCCGCTGCTGATCCTGGCGACCTGCGACGAGGAGAGCTCGATGTCCGGGGCTCGCGCCCTGGCCGAGGCCGGCAGGCCGCTGGGCCGCGCCGCGGTGATCGGCGAGCCTACCGGGCTGAAGCCGATCCGCATGCACAAGGGCGTGATGATGGAGCGCGTCGACATTCTCGGGCGCAGCGGCCATTCGTCGGACCCGTCCCTGGGACATAGCGCGATGGACGCCATGCACGAGGTGATGGGCGCGCTGATGGACCTGCGCAAGCAATGGCAGCGCGAGTACAACAATGCCCAGTTCAGCGTGCCGCAGCCGACCATGAACTTCGGCTGCATCCACGGTGGCGACAACCCCAACCGGATCTGCGGCCAGTGCGCCCTGGAGTTCGACCTGCGGCCGCTGCCGGGCATGGACCCGCAGGTGCTGCGCGCGGCGATCCGCAGCAAGCTGGCGCCGCTGGCCGAGCAGCACCAGGTGAAGATCGACTATGCACCGCTGTTCCCCGAGGTGCCGCCGTTCGAGCAACGCGCCGATGCGGAACTGGTGCAACTGGCCGAACGTCTTACCGGTCATGTGGCCGAAGCGGTAGCCTTCGGCACCGAAGCGCCTTATCTTCAGCGCCTGGGCTGCGAGACCCTGGTCCTTGGCCCCGGCGATATCGCCTGCGCCCACCAGCCCGGCGAGTACCTTGAACTGTCACGCCTGGAGCCTACAGTGCGTCTGTTGCGTGAACTGATCCAGCATTACTGCCTCGACTCGGCGATTGTCCGTTGAGTCCAACCCCTTCATTCCAGAGGAGAACGCGTGTGACGTCTTGCCTGCTGCGACGATAAAGCTCGAGCGCTGTGTGCCGTTCCGTTCTTGATTCACTTTCTACAGGCTCAGGTCATGCCCGAATACGTCAACTGGCTGCGTCATGCTTCTCCCTATATCAATGCCCACCGGGACTGCACCTTCGTGGTCATGCTCCCGGGAGACGGGGTCGAACACCCCAACTTCGGCAATATCGTCCACGATCTGGTGCTGCTGCACAGCCTCGGGGTGCGCCTCGTGCTGGTGCATGGTTCCCGTCCACAGATCGAAAGCCGCCTGACCGCTCGCGGTCTGAGCGCCCATTATCACCATGGCTTGCGCATCACCGATGCGGCGACCCTGGAGTGCGTGATCGATGCCGTCGGGCAATTGCGCATCGCCATCGAGGCGCGCTTGTCGATGGATATGGCCGCCTCGCCGATGCAGGGCGCTCGCCTGCGGGTGGCCTCGGGCAACCTCGTCACTGCACGGCCGATCGGCGTTGTTGAAGGCGTCGACTATCACCACACCGGTGAAGTGCGTCGGGTCGACCGCAAGGGTATCGGGCGCCTGCTGGACGAGCGTTCGATCGTCCTGCTGTCGCCGCTGGGTTATTCGCCGACCGGCGAGATCTTCAACCTTGCTTGCGAAGACGTCGCTACCCGCGCGGCCATTGAACTGGGCGCGGACAAGCTGCTGCTGTTCGGCGCCGAGCCGGGCTTGCTGGATGCTTCGGGCAAGCTGGTGAAGGAGATTCGTCCGCAACAGGTGGCGCCGCACCTGGAGCGCCTCGGTAGCGATTACCAGGGCGAGTTGCTGGATGCCGCGGCAGAGGCCTGCCGGGGCGGCGTGGCGCGTAGTCATATCGTCAGTTATGTGGAAAACGGCGCACTGCTCAACGAACTGTTCACCCGGGGCGGTGGCGGTACGCTGGTCGCCCAGGAGCAGTTCGAGGTGGTGCGCGAGGCGGCGATCGAGGATGTCGGTGGCTTGCTGGAGCTGATCAGCCCGCTGGAAGAGCAGGGCATCCTGGTACGTCGCTCCCGCGAGGTACTGGAGCGCGAGATCGAGCAGTTCAGCGTGGTGGAGCGCGAGAGCAATATCATCGCCTGTGCGGCGCTGTATCCGATTGCCGATTCCGATGCGGGTGAGCTGGCGTGTCTGGCGGTGAATCCGGAGTACCGCCATGGCGGGCGCGGGGATGATTTGCTGGAACGGATCGAGGAGCGGGCGCGGGCGTTGGGCTTGAAGACGCTGTTCGTGCTGACGACCCGGACGGCGCATTGGTTCAGGGAGCGGGGATTTGTGCCGAGCGGCGTAGAGAGGCTGCCGGCGGCAAGGGCTTCGCTGTACAACTACCAGCGTAACTCGAAGATCTTCGAAAAAGCGTTGTAAGGCTTTAGGGCCTCATCGCTGGCAAGCCAGCTCCCACAGGTTCAGCGGCGCCGCGGACACTGTGGGAGCTGGCTTGCCAGCGATGAGGCCATAAGAAACGCCGCCTATATCAGGCGGCGTTTTCAGTTACACGGTATGCAGATACCAGTTGTACTCAAGGTCCGAGATCGAGTGCTCGAACTCCTCCAGTTCACTCTCCTTGCACGC
This sequence comes from Pseudomonas sp. P2S-1, assembly GCF_057197725.1. NCBI lineage: Bacteria > Pseudomonadati > Pseudomonadota > Gammaproteobacteria > Pseudomonadales > Pseudomonadaceae > Pseudomonas > Pseudomonas sp. P2S-1. The sequence continues at coordinate 4,326,212 of NZ_CM170068.1, read as the reverse complement.
GACGAAGATGTCGATGTACTTCGGATCGATGTACTTGTTGAGGATCTCGCTGTCGTCCAGCTCGCGCAGGGCATCGCGCAGGTTGTTCGGCAGGCTTTGCTCGACCTGTTCGTAGGCGTTGCCTTCGACCGGGGTGCTCGGCTCGATCTTGTTGGTGAGGCCATGGTGCACGCCCGCCAGTACCGCAGCCATCAGCAGGTACGGGTTGGCGTCGGCACCGGCCACGCGGTGCTCGATGCGCACGGCATCGGCGCTGCCGGTCGGCACGCGCAGGGCCACGGTGCGGTTGTCCAGGCCCCAGCTCGGCGCATTCGGCACATAGAACTGCGCACCGAAACGACGGTACGAGTTGACGTTCGGGCAGAGGAACGCCATGGACGCGGGCAGGGTCTCGAGCACACCGCCGATCGCGTGACGCAGCGCGGCGTTCTGCTCGGGATCCTCACTGGTGAAGATGTTCTTGCCATCCTTGTCCAGCACCGAGATATGGACGTGCAGACCATTACCCGCCTGGCCTGGGTACGGCTTGGCCATGAAGGTGGTGTCCATCTCATGGTCGTAGGCGATGTTCTTGATCAGGCGTTTCAGGAGCACCGCGTAGTCACAGGCCTTCAGCGGGTCGGCGACATGGTGCAGGTTGACCTCGAACTGCGCCGGGGCGCTTTCCTTGACGATGGCGTCGGCCGGAATGCCTTGTTCCTTCGCACCCTCGAGGATGTCCTGGAGGCAGTCGACGTATTCGTCGAGGTCGTCGATCAGGTAGACCTGGGTCGATTGCGGGCGTTTGCCGGAGATCGGCGAGCGTGGAGGCTGCGGACGGCCGTTCACGTTCTCCTGGTCGATCAGGTAGAACTCCAGTTCGAATGCGGCGCAGATGGTCAGGCCGAGGTCGTCGAACTTGCTCACCACCTGGCGCAGGACTTCCCGCGGGTCGGCGAAGAAGGGCTCGCCTTCGAGTTCGTGCATGGTCATCAGCAGTTGCGCGGTCGGGCGCTTCTGCCAGGGTTCGTTGGACAGGGTGCCAGGGATTGGATAGCAGATCCGGTCGGCGTCGCCGATGTCCAGGCCCAGGCCGGTGCTCTCGACGGTGGAGCCGTTGATATCCAATGCGAAGAGGGAGGCAGGCAGGTTGATGCCCTTCTCGTAAACCTTGTGGAGGCTGGTGCGCTCGATGCGCTTGCCGCGCACCACACCATTCATATCTGCAATCAGAAGGTCAACGTAGAGAACCTCAGGATGTTCCTTAAGGAACGCGTTCGCTTCGTTAAGCTGAACGGCACGCGGGGGTACCGACATGATGCAACACCTTTGTTGTTAAAAATATCAATCAATTGGGGCTTGCAACCCCAGTCAATCGGAAAGCCGGAGTGAAGTCAAGCAAGCGCCATGATGCCCTAAAAGGGCGCCTTTGCGGCATTTTTGCTGCAATTGGGGGCGTCCACAAGGCCTGCTTTGGTCGCCCAATGACAGAAACGTGAAAGCCGTGTTTTATTTTTTACGGGGGTGTTGTGTAAAAAAATGAACAAGGCTAAGCTCGGTCGCAACCCATAACATCAATAATACCGGGGGTTACATGTTACGCCTGCCGATCATCGGCGATAGCGGCTGCCCAGCGTGGGCAGGCCTGTCCGCCCTTTCCGCGAGCTGCGAGCACTCCATGACGGAGGCGCTGGCGCCGGCCAAAATAGTTGACGGCCAAGGCGACGTGTTCCCGAAAGATTCACCCTCTCGTACTGCCATTCATGACTATAGTCGCCTCCCCCGCATCCCGATGGATGCCGGCGATGCATTCTCCCTGCGCGCCTTTTGCTTTGGGCCAGCGGGGCATCCAGAATGCTTGAAACGGCCTGCCAAAGGCGTTTCGACCACAGTCCAGGCATTTACCTCCCGAGGTATGTATGAGTAGCAGCAATCTCGACCAGCTCACCGATTGGCTGAAAGAGCACAAGATCACCGAAGTCGAATGTCTGATCAGCGACCTGACCGGTATCACCCGGGGCAAGATCTCGCCGACCAACAAGTTCATCGCGGAAAAGGGCATGCGCCTGCCCGAAAGCGTTTTGTTGCAGACCGTGACCGGCGACTACGTCGATGACGACATCTATTACCAGCTGCTCGACCCGGCCGACATCGACATGATCTGCCGCCCCGACGAGAACGCCGTGTTCCTCGTGCCATGGGCCATAGAGCCGACCGCCCAGGTCATCCACGACACCTACGACAAGAAGGGCAACCCGGTCGAGCTGTCGCCGCGCAACGTGCTGAAGAAAGTCCTGAAACTCTATGCCGACAAGGGCTGGCAGCCGATCGTGGCGCCGGAAATGGAGTTCTACCTGACCAAGCGTTGCGAAGACCCGGACTTCCCCCTGCAACCGCCGATCGGCCGCTCCGGCCGCCCGGAAACCGGCCGCCAGTCCTTCTCCATCGAAGCTGCCAACGAATTCGACCCGCTGTTCGAAGACGTCTACGACTGGTGCGAACTGCAGAACCTCGACCTCGACACGCTGATCCACGAGGACGGCACCGCCCAGATGGAGATCAACTTCCGTCACGGCAACGCCCTGTCCCTGGCCGACCAGATCCTGGTGTTCAAGCGCACCATGCGCGAGGCCGCGCTCAAGCACAACGTCGCCGCCACCTTCATGGCCAAGCCCATGACCGGTGAGCCGGGCAGCGCCATGCACCTGCACCAGAGCATCATCGACGTGAACACCGGGAAGAACATCTTCTCCAACGAAGACGGCAGCATGAGCGAGCTGTTCCTCTATCACATCGGTGGCCTGCAGAAATTCATCCCCGAAGTGCTGCCGCTGTTCGCCCCCAACGTCAACTCGTTCCGCCGCTTCCTGCCCGACACCTCGGCGCCGGTCAACGTGGAATGGGGCGAGGAAAACCGCACCGTCGGCCTGCGCGTCCCGGATGCCGGCCCGCAGAACCGTCGCGTGGAAAACCGCCTGCCCGGCGCCGATGCCAACCCTTACCTGGCCATCGCCGCCAGCCTGCTGTGCGGCTACATCGGCATGGTCGAAGGGGTGAACGCCAGTGCGCCGGTCCAGGGCCGTGGCTACGAGCGGCGCAACCTGCGCCTGCCGCTGACCATCGAGGACGCCCTGGAGCGCATGGAAAACTGCCGGGCGCTGGAAGCCTACCTGGGCAAGAAATTCATCGCCGGCTACGTCGCGACCAAACGCGCCGAGCATGAAAACTACAAGCGCGTGATCAGCTCCTGGGAACGCGAGTTCCTGCTGTTCGCGGTCTGATTAACCCCCGGGGCCGCAGGAGCGCGGCCGCCAGAAATCGGAGAAGCACATGAGCGTCAAGAACCCGCAAACCCGCGAGTGGCAGGACCTGAGTCGTGATCATCACCTGGCGCCGTTCAGCGACTATAAACAGTTGCAGGAAAAGGGCCCGCGGATCATCACCAAGGCCCAGGGCGTGCACCTGTGGGACAGCGAGGGCAACAAGATCCTCGATGGCATGGCCGGGCTGTGGTGCGTAGCGGTCGGCTACGGGCGCGAAGAACTGGCCGAGGCGGCCAGCAAGCAGATGCGCGAGCTGCCGTACTACAACCTGTTCTTCCAGACCGCTCACCCGCCGGCGCTGGAGCTGGCCAAGGCCATCTCCGAGGTGGCCCCGGCCGGCATGAGCCATGTGTTCTTCACCGGTTCCGGCTCCGAAGGCAACGACACCGTGCTGCGCCTGGTGCGTCATTACTGGGCGCTGAAAGGCAAGCCGCAGAAGAAGGTGATCATCGGTCGCGTCAACGGCTACCACGGCTCCACCGTGGCCGGTGCCAGCCTGGGCGGCATGTCCGGCATGCACGAGCAGGGCGACCTGCCGATCCCGGGCATCGTCCATATCCCGCAGCCGTACTGGTTCGGCGAGGGCGGTGACAAGTCTCCGGAAGAATTCGGCATCTGGGCCGCCGAGCAACTGGAGAAGAAGATTCTCGAGCTGGGCGTCGACAATGTCGCGGCTTTCATCGCCGAGCCGATCCAGGGCGCCGGCGGCGTGATCATCCCGCCGGACAGCTACTGGCCGAAGATCAAGGAAATCCTTGCCCGCTACGACATCCTCTTCGTCGCCGACGAAGTGATCTGTGGCTTCGGCCGTACCGGCGAGTGGTTCGGCTCCGACTACTACGACCTCAAGCCCGACCTGATGACCATCGCCAAGGGTCTGACCTCCGGCTACATCCCCATGGGCGGCGTGATCGTCCGTGACGAAGTGGCCAAGGTGGTCAGCGAAGGCGGCGACTTCAACCACGGCTTCACCTACTCCGGGCACCCGGTGGCCGCGGCGGTGGGCCTGGAAAACCTGCGGATCCTGCGCGACGAGAAGATCGTCGAGCGTGTTCACGGGGAAACGGCACCCTATTTGCAGAAACGTCTGCGCGAGCTGAACGACCACCCGCTGGTGGGCGAAGTGCGCGGCCTGGGCATGCTCGGCGCGATCGAGCTGGTCAAGGACAAGGCGACCCGCAGCCGTTACGAAGGCAAGGCCGTCGGCATGATCTGCCGGCAGTTCTGCTTCGACAACGGCCTGATCATGCGCGCCGTGGGCGACACCATGATCATTGCCCCGCCGCTGGTGATCAGCCGTGACGAGATCGACGAACTGATTGAAAAAGCCCGCAAATGTCTGGATTTGACCCTGGAAGCACTGGGCTGACGAGCTGCTAGGCTGGCATGGTGGCTTTGCGGCATGCCAAGGCGTTGAAAGGACGCCTTGGATCTTGCCAGACTAGCGCCTGTTTCCAGTCGCTCCCTGGCGCCGACAGGGCAGGCCGCGGAACAGATGGCTTTATAAAAATTCTGGAGCATTAACGCATGAATAAAATGGGCAAGACGCTGTTGGCCGTGTCCCTCGGGATGCTGGTCGGTACCGTGCAGGCGGATGACAAGGTCCTCCACGTCTACAACTGGTCCGACTACATCGCCCCGGATACCGTGGCCAAATTCGAAAAGCAGACCGGCATCAAGGTCGTCTACGACGTATTCGACAGCAACGAGACCCTCGAAGCCAAGCTGCTGGCCGGCAAATCCGGTTACGACGTGGTGGTCCCGTCGAACAACTTCCTGGCCAAGCAGATCAAGGCCGGCGTTTACCAGGAGCTGGACAAGTCCAAGCTGACCAACTGGAAAAACCTCGACGAAGACCTGCTCAAGGCCGTCGGCGACGCCAGCGACCCGGGCAACAAATACGCCTTCCCCTACATGTGGGGCAGCATCGGCATCGGCTACAACCCGGAGAAGGTCAAGGCCGCGCTGGGTATCGACAAGATCGATTCGTGGGACGTGGTGTTCAAGCCGGAAAACATCGCCAAGCTCAAGAGCTGCGGCGTGAGCTTCCTCGATGCGCCGACCGAAATGATCCCGGCCGCGCTGCACTACCTGGGCAAGCCGACCGCAAGCAAGGACAAGAAGGACCTGCAGGCCGCCGAACAGCTGTTCCTGAGCATTCGTCCGTCGGTCACCTACTTCCACTCCTCCAAGTACATCTCGGACCTGGCCAACGGCAACATCTGCGTGGCCGTGGGCTACTCGGGTGATCTGGAGCAGTCCAAGGCCCGCGCCCATGAAGCCGGCGACAAGGTCAAGCTGGACTACGTGATTCCGAAGGAAGGCGCCGGCACCTTCTACGACATGGTCGCCATTCCGAAGGATGCCGAGAACGTCGAAGCCGCCTACCAGTGGATGAACTTCCTGCAACAGCCGGAAATCATGGCCGAGATCACCAACGCCGTACGCTTCCCGAACGGCAACAAGGCGGCCACCCCGCTGGTGGACAAGGATATCACCAGTGACCCGAGCATCTACCCGTCGGACGCGGTGAAGAAGCAGCTGTACGCCATCAGCGACCAGGATCCTCAGACCCTGCGTCTGATCACCCGCAGCTGGACCAAGATCAAGTCGGGCAAATAAGCCGACCTGAGCCCGGGGGCGCGGCGCAAGCCGCGTCCTTGACGGCTGTAACAGAAATTTTTTTTGCTGGATGGGTGTATCGCAGGTAAGTTGCGCGCCGGTTCGGTGATCCGGCAATCACGTTTGCCGCTCGCCACACGGGCACTAAATGTAGAGGACCTCCCACTTGTCTATTTCCGTATTTCGCCAGGCCGTCATGGCCGGAGCGGGTCTGACGCTGGCATGCAGCGTCCAAGCGGCGCCCACGGTGCACATCTATAACTGGTCGGACTACATCGGCCAGACCACCCTCGCGGACTTCGAAGCGAAAACCGGCATCAAGCCGAAGTACGACGTCTTCGACTCCAACGAAACCCTGGAAGGCAAGCTCCTGGCCGGTCGCACCGGCTATGACGTGGTGGTGCCGTCCAACCATTTCCTCGGCAAGCAGATCAAGGCGGGCGCGTTCCAGAAGCTCGACCGTGCCCAGTTGCCGAACTGGAACAACCTCGACCCGGCCCTGCTCAAGCGCCTCGAGCGCAACGACCCGGGCAACCAGTACGCCGTGCCGTACCTCTGGGGCACCAACGGCATCGGCTACAACGTCGAGAAGGTCAAGGCCGCGCTCGGCACCGACAAGATCGATTCCTGGGCCACCCTGTTCGAGCCCGAGAACCTCAAGAAGCTGTCCAGCTGCGGGGTCGCCTTCCTCGACTCGGCGGACGAAATGCTCCCGGCGATGCTCAACTACCTGGGCCTCGATCCCAACAGCCAGGACCCCAAGGACTACAAGAAGGCCGAGGAAAAGCTCCTCGCCATTCGCCCCTACGTGACCTACTTCCACTCCTCCAAGTACATCTCCGACCTGGCCAACGGCGACATCTGCGTGGCCGCCGGCTTCTCCGGCGATGTCTTCCAGGCCAAGGCCCGTGCCGAAGAGGCGGGCAAGGGTGTGGACGTGGCGTATGTGATTCCCAAGGAAGGCGGCAACCTCTGGTTCGACATGCTGGCGATCCCCAAGGATTCCCAGAACGTCAAAGAGGCCCATGCCTTCATCAACTATCTGCTTGAACCCGAGGTGATCGCCCAGGTCAGCGATTACGTTGGTTACGCCAACCCGAACCCCAAGGCTGGCGAGCTGATGGACCAGGATGTCCGGAAAGATCCAGCGGTCTACCCACCGCAGGAAGTGGTCGACAAGCTTTACGTCAATTCCGAGTTGCCGCCCAAAGTGCAGCGTTTGATGACCCGTATCTGGACCAAGGTCAAGACGGGCAAATAATAAATCCGGACCCGCCACGGCAGGGGCGGGTGCAGAACATTCTGTTGGGAGTTTCACAAAATGGCAGTTGCCTCCGGCGCCTATAAGAAAGCCCTCGAAGGCGATCAGCAACCCAAGCAGGTGCTGGTCAAGATCGATCGGGTCACGAAGAAGTTCGACGAAACCGTCGCGGTGGACGATGTCTCCCTCGAAATCAAGAAGGGCGAGATCTTCGCCCTGCTCGGCGGCTCCGGCTCGGGTAAATCGACCCTGCTGCGCATGCTGGCCGGTTTCGAACGTCCCACCGAAGGACGCATTTTCCTCGATGGCGTCGACATCACCGACATGCCGCCCTACGAGCGGCCGATCAACATGATGTTCCAGTCCTACGCGCTGTTCCCGCACATGACCGTGGCGCAGAACATCGCCTTCGGCCTGCAGCAGGACAAGATGCCCAAGGCTGAGATCGACGCCCGCGTGGCCGAGATGCTCAAGCTGGTGCACATGACCCAGTACGCCAAGCGCAAGCCGCACCAGCTCTCCGGCGGTCAGCGCCAGCGCGTGGCCCTGGCCCGCTCGCTGGCCAAGCGGCCGAAGCTGCTGCTGCTCGACGAGCCGATGGGTGCGCTGGACAAGAAACTGCGTTCGCAGATGCAGCTGGAACTGGTGGAAATCATCGAGCGGGTCGGTGTGACCTGCGTGATGGTGACCCACGACCAGGAAGAGGCCATGACCATGGCCCAGCGCATCGCCATCATGCACCTCGGCTGGATCGCCCAGATCGGCAGCCCGATCGACATCTACGAGACCCCGACCAGCCGCCTGGTCTGCGAGTTCATCGGCAACGTCAACCTGTTCGACGGCCAGGTCGTCGATGACGCCGAAGGCCACGCGCTGATCGCAAGCCCGGAGCTTGAGCGCAACATCTACGTTGGCCACGGCGTGACCACCTCGGTGGAAGACAAGTCGATCACCTACGCGCTGCGTCCGGAAAAACTCCTGATCACCACCCAGCAGCCGGCCTTCGAGTACAACTGGTCGCGCGGCAAGGTCCACGACATCGCCTACCTGGGCGGCCATTCGGTGTTCTACGTCGAGCTGCCGAGCGGCAAGATCGTCCAGTCCTTCGTCGCCAACGCCGAACGCCAGGGCTCGCGTCCGACCTGGGGCGATGAAGTTTACGTCTGGTGGGAAGACGACAGCGGCGTGGTACTGCGCTCATGAACATGCGCAAGCTCAAGCGAGCGCTCAACCGCGTAACGCCCGAGGGACGCCACGTCGTCATCGGGATCCCGTTCCTGTGGCTGTTCCTGTTCTTCATGCTGCCGTTCTTCATCGTCCTGAAGATCAGCTTTGCTGAAGCGGACGTGGCGATCCCGCCGTACACCGAGATCTACAGCTACGTCGAGGACAAGATCCAGGTCGTGCTCAACCTGGCCAACTACGGCCTGTTGACCGAGGACGAGCTGTATATCTCGGCCTATCTGGGCTCGTTGAAGATGGCCTTCTTCAGCACCCTGCTGTGCCTGCTGATCGGCTACCCGATGGCCTATGCCATCGCCAACGCACGCAAGGACATCCAGACCGTCCTGCTGCTGCTGATCATGATGCCGACCTGGACCGCGATCCTGATCCGCGTCTATGCCTGGATGGGCATCCTCAGCAACAACGGCCTGCTCAACGCCTTCCTGCAATGGCTGGGCGTGATCGACCAGCCGCTGCAGATCCTCAACACCAACCTGGCGGTGTATATCGGCGTGGTCTATTCGTACCTGCCGTTCATGATCCTGCCGCTGTTCGCCAACCTGGTAAAACACGACCAGAGCCTGCTGGAAGCCGCGTCCGACCTGGGTTCGAGCCGCTTCAACAGCTTCTGGAAAATCACCGTGCCGCTGTCGAAGAACGGCATCATCGCCGGCTGCATGCTGGTGTTCATCCCGGTGGTGGGCGAGTTCGTGATTCCTGAGCTGCTGGGCGGTCCCGAGACCCTGATGATCGGCAAGGTCCTCTGGCAGGAATTCTTCAACAACCGTGACTGGCCGGTGGCCTCGGCCCTGGCGGTAGTGATGCTGGCGATCCTGATCGTGCCGATCCTGCTGTTCAACCGCAGCCAGGCGAAAGAGATGGAGGGCCGGGCATGAAGCGCGTCGGATTTTCCAATGTAATGCTGGTAGTCGGCCTGCTGTTCATCTACCTGCCGATGCTGATCCTGGTGATCTACTCGTTCAACGCCTCCAAGCTGGTGACGGTCTGGGGCGGCTGGTCGATCAAGTGGTACACGGGCCTGCTCGACAACACCCAGCTGATGGGTTCGGTGATGCGTTCGCTGGAGATCGCCTGCTACACCGCGATCGCCGCCGTGGCGCTGGGTACCCTGGCAGCGTTCGTGCTGACCCGGGTCACCCGCTTCAAGGGCCGTACCCTGTTCGGTGGCCTGGTCACCGCACCGCTGGTTATGCCCGAGGTGATCACCGGTCTGTCGCTGTTGCTGCTGTTCGTGGCCATGGCGCAGATGATCGGCTGGCCGCAGGAGCGTGGCATCGTCACCATCTGGATCGCCCACACCACCTTCTGTGCTGCGTATGTGGCGGTAGTGGTGTCGGCCCGTCTGCGCGAGCTGGACCTGTCCATCGAAGAGGCGGCCATGGACCTGGGTGCACGGCCGTGGAAGGTGTTCTTCCTGATCACCATCCCGATGATCGCGCCGTCGCTGGCAGCGGGCGGCATGATGTCCTTCGCCCTGTCGCTGGACGACCTGGTGCTGGCGAGCTTCGTGTCGGGTCCGGGTTCAACCACCTTGCCGATGGAAGTGTTCTCTGCGGTGCGTCTCGGCGTGAAGCCGGAGATCAACGCCGTGGCCAGCCTGATCCTGCTGGCGGTCTCGCTGGCGACCTTCTTCGTCTGGTACTTCAGCCGCCGTGCGGAAGAGCGCCGCAAGCGCGCTATCCAGCAGGCGATCGAGGAAGCGGCGGTGGATGGCTGGAAGCAGCCTGAAGCGCGGCGTCCGGCTCAGGCCTGATCTGAGGCCTTGAGGGCCTCATCGCTGGCAAGCCAGCTCCCACAAGGACCGCGTGCACCGCGAACCCTGTGGGAGCTGGCTTGCCAGCGATAGGGTCCTCAAACCCAAAGCAAATCTATTTGCCTGGCACCAGTCTCAAAGTCCCCTCGGTCTCCCCCGCCAACCCCAACCAGGCCCTCTGGTACTGCCCTTCAATGTAGGGCTTCGCCTGATCCCCATAATGCCGATCGAACAACACCCCGCTCTGCCCGACCGGGTTGATGCTCAGTGCCGTCCCGGCATCGGCGAAATCGATCAGGCGCCGGGTCGACGGCCCATAGGTCACCGGCCAGGGCGCCGGCCCGATCTTCGCCGACAGGTTGTTCGGCACCTCATGGGTCCCCGGCGCCGCGAACGGCCCGACATTGAACAGCCTGTCCAACGGCTTCTGCATGCCCAGCGGATGCCCGTGGGTCAGGGTATGCGCCTTGCCCCACTGCCAGCCTGCCGGATCCTTGCCGAAGGTTTCGCCCAGATGTGCGAGGGTCTTGTCCCATGCCTGCTTGACCACCGCCGTGCGGCTGCCGCGCTCGCTGCTGCCCTGGGTGTCCCACCAGGGTGAATCAGCATCGGCAGCCAGGCGCGGCAGGGCATCGTCGATCACCCGGGTCGAGATCATTGCCTGGAACCAGGCATCGCCCAGTTCGTCATGCATCGCTGCGTAGGCCAGTTCGTAGAGGAACTGGTTGAACAGGGTGGCACTGACCGAATCCAGCGGATAATCGCCGCGCCATGCGGCCAGTTGTTCCACCAACTCGCGGCCCTGGGCGTCCTGCACCACCTGGCGCAGCACCGGCAACAGCGGGCCAAGGGTCCGCGGGCCGTAGTCGGTGCTGGTGCCCAGTTGCAGCGCCTGGCTGTTCTGCAGGTCCCATTTGACCTGGTCGTTCGCCAGTTGCCGGTCCAGCTCGCGGCCGCGGTCCGGCAGGTTGTAGTAGCCGGGGATCGGCACGCCGGTGGGCGATAGCGGCTGGAAGTTGGCCGAGACGATGTAGCCGCTGGCCGGGTTCTCCGACTGCGGGTTGACGCTGAACGGGTAGAACCCGGACTTGTCCGCGTCGCCGCTGCTGCCGTCGAGGATAAAGGCCGGGTTGACCCCGTCCGGACGGATCGGCAAGGCCGCCGCCGCCCACCAGCCGATATCGCCACGGGCATTGGCCCAGACGAAGTTCAGCCCCGGTGCCTGGACCTTCTGCACGGCGCTGCGCATGGCCTCCAGGGTGCTGGCGCGGTTGATCTCGTAGAAACCGTCGAGGATCGGGTTGGCGCTTTCGAGGAAGGCCCACCACATGGCCACCGGTGTCGGCCCGGCGTCTTCGCCGAGGACCTTGTTGACGATCGGGCCATGGGGCGAGCGCAGCAGGGTGATGGTCTGGGTCGGCTCGCCCTTGACCTTGATCTGCTGCTCGCTGCGGACCAGGTCCTGCCACTGGCCGTGGACCATCACCTGCCCGGCGTTGTCTGGATTGACCTTCTCGGCGATCAGGTCGACATCGTCGTTCTGGAACATGGTCAGGCTCCAGCCGAACTCGCGGTTGTGCCCGAGGGAGGCGAAGGGGTTGAGCGCCTGGTGATAGCCATACAGATGGAAGCCCGGCGCCGACAGCTCGGCCTCGTACCACACGGCCGGGACCGAGAAACGGATATGCGGGTCGCCGGCCAGCAACGGCTTGCCGCTACGGGTGCGGCTGCCGCTGACCGCCCAGGCGTTGCTGCCCTCGAACTGCGGCAGGCCGGCCTCGGCGAAGGCTTGCTGGCTGACCTGGGCCAGTTGGCCGAGGGACTTCCAGTCGGCATCAGCCAGGGCGGTGGGGTGTTGCAGGACGCCGTCGGGGTGCCAGTCCAGGTCGAAGGCCTTCAGGTACTGGCTGCCGAGATGGTCGCGGACGAAGGTCAGCAGCGGTTCGGTGCGGAACGCGGCGGCAAAGCTGTAGGCCATGAAGCCGGCGATGCTCAGGGTGTCCTGGGCCGTGAACGGGCGCGGGGTGATGCCCAGCACGTCGAACTCCATGGGGCGCGGATGTGTGTCCTGCCAGGCATTCACGCCTTCGAGGTAGGCTTGCAGGGCTTTCCAGGCGGGTGATTGCTTGTCCTGCCGGTCGACCATCACCTGCGCCTGTTCGCCGATGCGCAGGCTGCGGAACAGGGTGTCGGTAGCGACCATCTTCGACCCCAGCACCTCGGCCAGTTCGCCCTTGGCCAGGCGCCGGGTGATCTCCATCTGGAACAGACGGTCCTGGGCCTGCACGTAGCCGAGGGCGCGGTACAGGTCGCTCTCGTTCTGCGCCTGGATATGCGGCACGCCGCGCTCGTCGTAGCGCACGCTGACCGGTGCCTGGAGCTTCGCCAGGGCGATCTCGCCGTCGCGTTGCGGCTGCTTGCCTTGCACATACAGATAGCCGGCACCGGCTGCCGCGACGGCAATGGCAACGGCGAGAAGGGTAAGGCGGCGTTTCATCGAAGCTCCTTGGGGATCTTTCAGCCAGCGAGTCGGTCATGATCGGACAGAGGATAGACTTTGCCAGCCGAGAGATCAGCCAGGAGTGAGGGCCAATGGACATCAGTGAAAAACACAAGATGCTGAGCGGACAGCTGTATCGCGCCACCTGCCCCGAGTTGCAGGCCGAACAGATCGCCAACAAGCACTGGATGCAGCGCTACAACGACTCGGCCGACCTGCTCAACGAGCAGCGGCATGGGATGTTGGTGGAGCATTTCGCCAGGGTCGGGGCCGGCACGGTCATCCGGCCGCCGTTCTATTGCGACTACGGCTACAACATCGAGATTGGCGCCAATGTGTTCATCAACTTCAACTGCGTGATTCTCGACATTTGCAGCGTGAGCATCGGCGACGACTGCCAGATCGGGCCGGCGGTGCAGATCTACGGGGCGGATCATCCGCGGGACCCGGTGGTCAGGCGCAGTGGGCTGGAGAGCGGGAAGCCGGTGAAGATCGGCAGGAATGTGTGGATTGGTGGTGGGGCGATCATCCTGCCGGGGGTAGCGGTGGGGGATGACGCGATCATTGGTGCCGGTAGCGTGGTGACCCGGGATGTGCCGGCGGGGGCGACGGTGATGGGCAATCCTGCTCGAGCGCAGTAGAAGGGGGGACGCGTACCCTGTGGGAGCTGGCTTGCCAGCGATTACGATAGTGAGTTCTCCACCGCAATCGCTGGCAAGCCAGCTCCCACAAGGTCCGCGTTGTTAATCAGTCCAGGGGCAGTAACAGCCCACCGCCATCGTCTGTGTCACTTTCACCGGCCGGCCCTCGGTCAGCGCCTGCAGGATCGGCTCGATAAAGCTGTTGCCGGCATTGCAGGTGGCCCCTTCGCTGTACGGCCCGAAGTACGCCAGGTTGCCGTCCTGGTCCCAGATCGCCACGGCCGGGCTGGCCGGCAGGTGCTCGGCGCCGGGCAGGTTGGTGATGGGCTTCAGTGCGCCCAGGTTGGCGGGAAGCTGCCCGTGGGTGCCCGGCTTCTGCACCACATGGAAGGCCACGCCCTGCGGCCCGTAGTGCTCGATCAGCTCGCCCAGGTGCTGCTGGTTGCCGACATTGCACGGGCAGGCCGGGTCCCAGAAATGCACCAGGCGGATCGGGCCGGGGCCTGCGAGTTCGGGCGGCAGGCGCAGATGGTCGCCGGCGAACAGCGCGGTCTGGTTGTCGAACGGGCGCAGGTAGCGGCTCTGGAAGTTGTCGTAGGCCAGCCACAGTCCGGCGGCACAAAGGACGAGGGCGAGGGCGGCGAGCAGTGTTTTCCCCGACATGGGCAATACCGGCAAATTAAAGGGGGCCAGCTTGCCATGCCCCCGCCGACAGATGAATATCGCAGATCAATCCTTTCTCGCCTTTCCGGAAGCCTTACATGTCCGCCTCGTTCCAAGCCGATTCCCTGCGTGCCAGCCTGCCTCCCCTGGCAGCGCGTCAGCCGTTGTCGGTCGAAGGCCAGGCCTACCAGCGTTTCTATGGCCTGGACCGGGTGCCTTGCGCGACGAGCTGGCTGGGACGCTTCTCCTGCGCCGGGTTCGAAGTGGTCAGCCAGGCCTGGCTACCCGAGCAGCCGGTGGCGACCCTGGTGCTGCTGCATGGCTTCTACGATCACATGGGCCTGTACCGCCATGTGATCGATTGGGCCCTGCAACAGCAGTTTGCGGTGATCTCCTGCGACCTGCCGGGCCATGGCCTGTCCAGCGGCGAGCGGGCCAGCATCGATGATTTCGCCGTGTACCAGCAGGTGCTGGATGAGTTGTTCCGTCAGGCCGCCGCTCTCCAGCTACCGCAGCCCTGGCATCTCTGTGGACAGAGCACCGGTGGCGCCATCGCCGTCGATCACCTGCTGCACAAGGGCGAAAACAGCCCGGTCAGCGGTGAGGTGATCCTGCTCTCGCCGCTGGTCCGGCCACGGGCCTGGGGCTGGTCGAAGCTCAGCTATTTCTTGCTGAAACCCTTCGTCAACGGCATCGCCCGGCGCTTCAGCGAGAACAGCAACGACCCGACGTTCCTGCCGTTCCTCCTCGCCGACCCCTTGCAGCCGCGTCGGCTGCCCACCGCCTGGGTCGGTGCATTGCTCGAATGGGTACGGCGCATCGAGGCGGCGCCGGGCAGTGCGCGCCGGCCGCTGATCGTGCAGGGGGAGGAGGACATGACGGTGGACTGGCGCTACAACCTCGAAGTGCTCAAGGACAAGTTCGATGCGCCGAGCATCCTGATGCTGCCCGAAGCCCGGCACCACCTGGCCAACGAACTGCCGGAGATTCGCCGGCGCTACTTCGAGTTCATCGAGCAGCGCCTGGGCTGATCACTTCAGGTCGGAGGTGTTCTGCCCGACGGCGAGGCCGGCGCGGATCGCGGCCACGGCGGCCTTGTAGTAGGCCTGCCCTTCGGTGGACTCGGCGAAGGTGGCGAACTCGTCCAGCTCGGCATCGGACAGGTCGCGGTAGACGTAGAGCAGGGTGTTGTTCAGGTCTTCGCCGATCTGCTGCATCAGGCGCTGGCGCTGCCCGTCCAGCATGCCCTGGGCCTGACCGCCGCCGAACAGGCCGGGAATCATCTGGCTGAGGCTGTCGGCGGCGACGCCGGCGATCGCCAGGCTGACTTCGGCACCGGCCTCGCGGGCCGGCAGGGCCTGGGCCAGGTGGCCGATGATCAGCAGGCGGCTGTCGCTGGCCTGCATCTTCGGCAGGCCCTTGGCGTTCTTGGCCAACTGGTCGCGGCGGGTGGCGAGCAGTTCGGCGGCCACCACCTTGCGCCCCAGCGGAGACTGGAAGAAGGTCAGTGCGGGATTGGGGTCTTTCAGGTTGGCGCGCAGCTGGGCTTCGGCGCGGCGGTCCACGGCCTTGGCCTCGAAACGCTGGTTGCTGTTGTCCACCAATGCCTGGAACACCGCGGGCGGCAGGCTTTTCTGGTAGCGCTGCTGGGCGGCGGCGATGGCATCGGAGAAGTGGGCGCGCTGATCAGGCCAGCCGGCGACCTTGTACAGCTGATCGAGGGAGTCTGCCCAGACAGGCGTGGTGCAGATCATCAACAGCAGAAAAAACAAACGGCGCATTCAGGACTCCTGTCGGCAGGCCGCTATTGTCCGTGGCCTTGCGGGGCTTTGTCGAGACGCCCGTGAATCGATGCGACCAAGTGGCGCTGTCGGTTTGCCCAACGGCCCGTTACCATGCGCGCCATGCACATATCCTCCGAACATCCGCAGATTCTCAGTATTGTCGACGACCTCGCCAGCCAGGGCTGGTCGCGCCAGGACATCTTCCTACCCGACACCCTGACCCGGGCCCTGGCGGCCGAGTGCCGGCAGCGCGCCGCACAAGGCGAGCTGGCGCCGGCGGCGGTGGGGCGGGGTCAGGGCCAGGAAGTCCGCGAAGGCATTCGTGGCGACCATATCCTCTGGCTCGAACCGGGTCAGTCCGAGGCCTGTGACCAGTACCTGGCGCTGATGGACGTCCTGCGTGAAGCGCTGAACCGCGACTTCTACCTCGGGCTGGAGGACTTCGAGTGCCATTTCGCCCAGTACCCGGCGGGCACTTTCTATCGCAAGCACCTCGACCGCTTCCGGGATGATGACCGGCGCACTGTGTCGGCGATCATCTATCTCAATGAGGAATGGGGCTCGCAGGATGGCGGCGAGCTGCGCATCTATCTGGCCGACGGCAGCGAGCGGGATATCCCGCCGGTGGGCGGCAGCCTGATCGTGTTCATGTCCGCCGACCTGCCCCATGAAGTGTTGATGGCGCATCGCGAGCGTCTTTCCGTCACTGGCTGGTTCCGCCGTCGTGGCAACGACCCCTTCTGACCTGCCGCGGGTGCTGGTGAGCGCCTGCCTGCTGGGCCAGCCGGTGCGTTACGACGGGCGTGCCAGCGGGCATCCCGATCTGCTGCAGACCTGGCAGAAGCAGGGGCGAGTGGTGCCGTTGTGTCCGGAGGTGGCGGGCGGGCTGCCGACGCCAAGGCCGCCGGCGGAGATCCCCGGTGGGCAGGGCGGGGCGGTGCTGGACGGCGAAGCGCAGGTGGTGACGGTACTCGGGGAGGATGTCAGCGCCGAGTTTCTCGCCGGGGCGCGGCTGGCGCTGGAATTGGTGCGGCGGAATGGGATCCGGGTGGCGGTGTTGAAGGCGGGGAGTCCGTCGTGTGGCAACCGGCTGGTGTATGACGGGACCTTCAGTGGCAACAAGATTGCCGGTGAGGGAGTGACCAGTGCCTTGCTGCGGCGGGAGGGGGTGCTGGTGTTCAGTGAGCTGGAGCTGGAAGAAGCCGCTCGGGCCTTGGATCTGCTGTGACTTTCAGGGCCTCATCGCTGGCAAGCCAGCTCCCACAGGTACTGCACAAGTCTCAAGGCCTGTGCTGACCCTGTGGGAGCTGGCTTGCCAGCGATGAGGCCATCAGCAGCGCTGAAGATCTACTGCTTGGGCGGCTCGCTGGCATCCACCCCGAACCACTTCTTCGACAACGCACTCAACCGGCCATCATCCTTGACCCGCTGCAGCGCATTGTCCAGCGCACTCTGGAACGCCGGGTTGCCCTTCTGGAACGGAATCGCCAGCTTCAGCACCGGCCCCACCGTCGCCCCCTCGGTCACCGGCAGGTTGCTCTCCTTGATCGCATAGGGAATCAGCAGCCGGTCACTCACCGCACCATCGATCTGCTCATCGGCCACTTCCTTGATCGGCTGGATCGCATCCTGGTAGCTGTGCAGGTCCACGCCCTCGACATTCTGCGCCTGGGCGGCGAACGAACTGCCCTGGACCACGCCAAGGCTGTGTCCCTTGAAGGATTCGAGGTTGTGCAGGGGGCGCTTTTCTTCCTGGCGCACGATCAACTGGGCGACGGTGTAACTGTAGGGATTGCTGAAATCCAGGTGTTCTTTCAACTCTGCGGTAGTGGCAATCTGATTAATCGCCACATCGTATTTGCCACTTTCCACGCCCGGCAGAAGTTCGCTGGAGTCCACCACGATAAAGTCGGCATTGACGTCCAGCTCTTTGGCGAGCAGTTGCCCCAATTCCACTTCGAATCCGCTCAGTTGCCCGGCAGTATCACGAAAGTTGAAAGGTGGCGTTTTGGCTTCAATGGCAATTCGCAATTCATTGCGGTCGACGATATCGTCGAAAATGTCCGCGTGTGCCCACGGGCTGAGCAGGCTGGTGGCTAATAGTGCCCCGGTAATGAAACGCATCTGAGCCCCTTTTCTTCTCATTGGCAATTAAACACGCCGTGGCTTCTGGCATGGCCCCGGTCAAGAGCCCCTTGTGACCGCATCCTTCCCCGGATGTTTAACCCTAGTTGAAATATTTCCGTGGGAATAATGCAACCTCATGTTTTCAACGGCAAATAAAAAGGGAGGCCACCAGGGCCTCCCTTTTCAACAGCAGGAAGAGATCAGAACAGGACGCGGGAACGGATGGTGCCCTTGACCTGTTGCAGTTTCTCTTGCGCCAGGTCCGAGTACTCGGCGTCGACGTCGATCACCACGTAACCGACTTTCTCGTTGGTCTGCAGGAACTGACCGGAGATGTTGATGCCGTTCTCGGCGAAGACCTTGTTGATCTCGCTGAGCACGCCCGGGATGTTTTCGTGGATGTGCAGCAGGCGGTGCTTGCCAGGGTGGGCCGGCAGGGCCACTTCCGGGAAGTTGACCGACGACACCGAAGTACCGTTGTCGCTGTACTTGACCAGCTTCTCGGCCACTTCCAGGCCGATGTTGGCCTGGGCTTCGGCGGTGGAACCACCGATGTGCGGGGTCAGGATCACGTTGTCCAGGCCACGCAGCGGGCTTTCGAACTCTTCGTCGTTGGACCGCGGCTCGACCGGGAACACGTCGATGGCCGCGCCGATCAGGTGCTTGTCACGGATCGCGGCAGCCAGGTGATCCAGCTCGACCACGGTACCGCGGGCGGCGTTGATCAGGATCGAGCCCTTCTTCATCGCGCGGATTTCCTTCTCGCCGATCATCCACTGGGTGGATGGCAGCTCAGGCACGTGCAGCGAGACGATGTCGGCCAGGCCCAGCAGTTCGTGCAGGCTGGTGACCTGGGTGGCGTTGCCCAGCGGCAGCTTGGTCAACGGGTCGAAGAAGAACACCTGCATGCCCAGGCTTTCGGCCAGGACCGACAGTTGGGTGCCGATCGAGCCGTAGCCAACGATGCCCAGCTTCTTGCCGCGGATCTCGAAGGAGTTGGCCGCGCTCTTGATCCAGCCACCACGGTGACAGGACGCATTTTTCTCCGGGATGCCGCGCAGCAGCAGGATGGCCTCGGCCAGCACCAGCTCGGCAACGGAGCGGGTGTTGGAGTACGGCGCGTTGAACACGGCGATGCCGCGCTCGCGGGCCGCGTCCAGGTCAACCTGGTTGGTACCGATGCAGAAGCAGCCGACAGCGACCAGTTTCTTGGCGCAATCGAAGATTTCTTCAGTCAGTTGGGTGCGGGAGCGAATACCGATGAAGTGGGCATCGGCGATCTTTTCCTTCAGCTCGGCTTCCGGCAGGGAACCGGTGAGGTACTCGATGTTGGTGTACCCGGCGGCCTTGAGGACGTCCACGGCGTTCTGGTGGACCCCTTCGAGAAGAAGGAACTTGATCTTGCTCTTATCGAGAGAAGTCTTGCTCATCTGCGTAAACCTGTGTCCCGGAGAAAAATGGCAGGGAAGTGAAGCCGTCGCAGAATCGGCGGGGAGCACGATCAGCGGGGGGCGTATGCTAGCATACCGGCGCCGCGCTCAGACCATCCCCGGCACGTGAAGTGTGCTCAGGGTGACCATGAATAGTTCGAGAGTTCCCCCGATGATCGATCCCGTTCTGCTTGCTGAACTGATGACCCTTGTCGAGCCCGGCAAGGTCCTGACCGATGCCCCTTCCCTTGAAGCGTATGGCAAGGACTGGACCAGGCACTTCCCGCCCGCGCCGTCGGCCATCGTCTTCCCCAAGAGCATCGAGCAGGTCCAGGCCATCGTCCTCTGGGCCAACCGGCACAAGGTCGCCCTGGTGCCCTCGGGCGGCCGCACCGGTCTGTCCGCCGCCGCCGTCGCGGCCCATGGCGAGGTGGTGGTGTCCTTCGACTATATGAACCGCATCCTCGATTTCAGCCCCTTCGACCGTACCGTGGTCTGCCAGCCGGGGGTGATTACCGCGCAACTGCAGGCGTTCGCCGAAGAGCAGGGCCTGTATTACCCGGTGGACTTCGCTTCGTCCGGTTCCAGCCAGATCGGCGGCAATATCGGCACCAATGCCGGCGGTATCAAGGTCATTCGCTACGGCATGACCCGCAACTGGGTGGCCGGCCTCAAGGTGGTCACCGGCAAGGGCGAGCTGCTTGAGCTGAACAAGGACCTGATCAAGAACGCCACTGGCTACGACCTGCGCCAGCTGTTCATCGGCGCCGAAGGCACCCTGGGCTTTGTCGTCGAAGCCACCATGCGCCTCGATCGTGCCCCGAAGAACCTCACCGCGATGGTGCTCGGCACCCCCGATTTCGACTCGATCATGCCGGTGCTGCACGCCTTCCAGAGCAAGCTGGACCTGACCGCCTTCGAGTTCTTCTCCGACAAGGGCTTGGCCAAGATCCTCGACCGCGGCGACGTGCCGGCGCCGTTCGCCACGGACTGCCCGTTCTACGCCCTGCTGGAATTCGAAGCCACCACCGAGGACGTCGCCAACGACGCGCTGGCGCTGTTCGAGCATTGCGTGGAGCAGGGCTGGGTGCTGGACGGGGTGATGAGCCAGAGCGAGCAGCAGTTGCGCAACCTGTGGAAATTGCGCGAATACCTGTCGGAAACCATTTCCCACTGGACCCCGTACAAGAACGATATCTCCGTGACCGTGGCCAGGGTCCCGGACTTCCTGCGCGATATCGACGTGATCGTCAGCAACAGCTACCCGGATTTCATCGTGGTCTGGTACGGCCACATCGGTGATGGCAACCTGCACCTGAACATCCTCAAGCCGGATGACATGGGCAAGGACGAGTTCTTCGCCAAGTGCGCCGTGGTCAACAAGCAGGTGTTCGAGGTGGTCGAGAAGTACAACGGTTCGATTTCCGCCGAACACGGGGTGGGCATGACCAAGCGCGATTACCTTGAATACAGCCGCTCCCCGGCGGAAATTCTCTATATGAAAGCAGTCAAGGCGGTGTTCGACCCCAACGGGATCATGAACCCGGGCAAGATCTTCGCCCCCGAGTGACCCACCGCCACGGATTCAACCAGTGCTCCAGGAGTCGGCCATGAGCTATCAGCACCAATACGTAGACGGAACGCGCATCCACTTCCCGCTGGGCAAAGTGGTGTGCATCGGGCGCAACTACGCCGAACACGCCAAGGAACTGGACAACCCGATCCCCACCGAGCCCCTGCTGTTCATCAAGCCGGGCAGTTGCGTGGTGCCACTGGAAGGCGGTTTCGCCATCCCCGCCGAGCGTGGCTCGGTGCACTACGAGGCGGAAATTGCCGTGCTGCTGGGCAAGTCCCTGTCGCCGAAGCCGTCCGAGGAAGAAGTACTGGACGCCATTTCCGGTTTCGCTCCGGCCCTGGACCTGACCCTGCGTGACCTGCAGTCCCAGCTCAAGGACAAGGGTCTGCCGTGGGAACGCGCCAAGTGCTTCGACGGCGCCTGCGTCCTGCCGCCGTTCGTGGTCGGCAGCACCTTCGAAGACCTGGCCGACATCGGCATTCGCCTGACCATCAATGGTGAAGTGCGCCAGGACGGCAGCAGTGCGCTGATGCTCAACCCGATCGTGCCGATGATCCAGCACATGGCCTCGCAGTTCTCCCTGCAGGCGGGCGATGTGATCCTGACCGGCACGCCGGTGGGTGTCGGCCCGCTGAACCCGGGCGATGAGCTGGTGCTGGAACTGCCGGGCGCGAGCCGCTTCGAGGGCAAGGTGCTCTGACCCAAAAAGGGGCAGCCGCAATGGCTGCCCCTTTGTCGACGCCCTTCGTCGACTTTTACCGTTTTTTTCACAAATCATCTGGATAATTCCCATCCGGTCTTGCTGCGGTGATCGTCAGCGGCACACAACAACAGGAATTCCCCGATGGCCACCCTGACTTCTGGCGACCCCTTGTCGCCTGCGCGCAAACGCCCCCTCGCCCTGCGCTGGTCCACCTGGTTGGTGACGGCCGCCGTGATCGGCTACGGCGTGGCCATCGCCATGCATTGGGATGACCGCGGCCTGCTGTGGCTGCAGGAGCGTTTCGAGAGCCAGGTGGCGCAGAAGGCCAGCGTCTGGTTGCCGGACTACCAGGTCGATATCGATGCCAAGGTGCTGCCTGGCATGGAGGACGATGAAGCCTCCGACCTGTCCTACGACCCGCAGCGTAAAACCCTGTTCGCGGTGATGGGCAAGAATCCCTTCCTGGTCGAGCTGAACCTCGACGGCGACGTGCTGCGCAAGATGCCGCTGCATGGCTGGGCCAACCCGGAGGGCGTCGCGGTGCTGGCGGATGGCCGCCTGGCGATTACCGACGAGCGTCAGCACAGCCTGACCCTGGTCAGCCTCGATGCCGCCACGACCGAGCTGAATATCAAGGACTTCCCGCAATACGACCTCGGTCCTTCGGATAACCAGAACAAGGGTTTCGAAGGGATTGCCTGGGACCCTGCGCAGCAGCGCCTGATCCTCGGTGAAGAGCGTCCGCCGAAGCTGTTCACCTGGCGTACCGACGGTCGTTCGGCGCTGACCGGGACCAAGCAGGAGCTGGCCAACGACGACCTCGACCTGCGCAACCTGTCCGGCCTTGGCGTCGACCCGCGTACCGGGCATCTGCTGGTGCTGTCGGCGGACTCCAACATGCTTCTGGAGCTGGACGGGAAGGGCGAGCAGGTCAGCTTCATGACCCTGCTCGGCGGCTTCAATGGCCTGGAGAAACGCATCCCTCGCGCCGAAGGCGTGGCCATGGATGAAGCGGGCACCCTGTACATGGTCAGCGAGCCGGACCTGTTCTATCGCTTTCGCAAGGAATGACCGGAAGATTTTTTTCCGATAGTGGCATTAAGCTTCATTTCAGCTGGCTATGGTGAGATTCAGGCCGTTCCGTTTCCTGCCTGAGTCCTTGCCGATGCGCCTGCGTTTCTTCCTGCTTTTCCTGCTTGCTGCCTTGCTGGCCGTCCTGGCCTATGCCGGGCAGCATTACCGCCTGTACGAGCGCGGCTGGTTCAACCTGAAAACCTGGATGCAACCGGCCGAGCAGAGCATCGGGCTGGATCGCTATCGCGTGGTGATCGAGGCCAGGGTCATCGATGGCCTGACCGACGACCTGTCGGCCCTGACCTACGACCCTGACCGCAACAGCCTGTTTACCGTGACCAACCAGAATCCGGAGCTGATCGAGCTGTCGCTGGACGGCCGCATCCTGCGTCGCGTGCCGCTGACCGGGTTCGGCGACCCTGAGGCGGTGGAGTATGTCGGGCGCGACAGTTATGTGATCACCGATGAGCGTCAGCAGCGTCTGATCCGGGTGCGGCTGACGGCGGACACGCCGTTTCTCGATGCCAAGGATGCCGAGCAACTGACCCTGGGTATCGGGCTCAACGGTAACAAGGGCTTCGAGGGGCTGGCCTGGGACCAGCAGGGCAAGCGCCTGTTCGTGGCCAAGGAACGTGATCCGATGCTGATCTACGAGGTGCATGGTTTCCCCCATGACAACCCGCAGCAGCCGTTCGCGGTGCATGTGGTGCAGGATCAGAAGCGTGATTCGCGGTTGTTCGTGCGGGATCTGTCGAGCTTGCAGTTCGACGAGCGCAGCGGGCATCTGCTGGCCTTGTCGGACGAGTCGAAGCTGGTGCTGGAGCTGGATGTGCAGGGGCGGCCGGTGGGTAGCCTGTCACTGCGCAAGGGGTTCCAGGGCTTGAAGCAGAGCGTGCCGCAGGCGGAGGGGATCGCCATGGACGGGGACGGGACACTGTATCTGGTGAGTGAGCCGAACCTGTTCTATGTATTCAGGAAGGTTGTTGATTAAGCCACGGGCCTCATCGCTGGCAAGCCAGCTCCCACAGGGTTCGCGGTGCATGCGGTCCCTGTGGGAGCTGACTTGCCAGCGATGAGGCCAGCAGCTACAGCGAAGATCTTCAGGCCTTGAGGGTCTTCACGCCTTCACTGGTCCCCAGCAGCAGCAAATCCGCCGGACGCGCCGCGAACAGGCCATTGGTGACCACGCCGACGATCGCATTGATCTGCGCTTCCAGCTCCACCGGGTTGGTGATCTGCAGGTTGTGCACGTCGATGATGATGTTGCCGTTATCGGTCACCACACCCTCGCGGTACACCGGATCGCCACCCAGCTTTACCAGTTGGCGTGCCACATGGCTGCGGGCCATCGGGATCACTTCCACCGGCAGCGGGAACGCGCCCAGTACCGGCACCAGCTTGCTGGCGTCGGCGATGCAGATGAAAGTCTTGGCTACTGCCGCGACGATCTTCTCGCGGGTCAGGGCCGCGCCGCCGCCCTTGATCAGGTTCAGGTGCTCGTCGCTCTCGTCGGCGCCGTCGACATAGAACTCCAGCTCGCTGACGGTGTTCAGCTCATAGACCGGGATGCCATGGCCCTTGAGGCGCGCGGCAGTGGCTTCGGAGCTGGCCACGGCGCCGTCGAAGGCGGTCTTGTGCTGGGCCAGGGCGTCGATGAAGCAGTTGGCGGTCGAGCCGGTGCCGACGCCGATGATGCTCTTGGCATCCAGGCTCGGCAGGATGAAATCGACAGCGGCCTGGGCGACGGCCTGTTTGAGTTGGTCCTGGGTCATGCGGGCTCCGAAGCGGGGGAGTATCGTGAAGCCGGGCATTATAGCGGCTAAAACCCCTGACTTGCTGTGGTCGCCCGACAAGGCGCTGCGGTAGACTCCGATCCCCCGTCCAGCCGCCCGTGATGCCCTCCCGATGCTCGAACAGTACGTCAAGAAGATCCTCACCTCGCGCGTTTATGACGTCGCCGTGGAAACCCCCCTGCAAGCCGCCAACCAGCTGAGCAAGCGCCTGGGCAACCAGATCCTGCTCAAGCGCGAGGACCTGCAGCCGGTGTTCTCCTTCAAGATCCGCGGCGCCTACAACAAGCTGGCGCAGTTGAGCGAGGAAGAACGTGCACGTGGCGTGGTCACCGCGTCGGCCGGCAACCATGCCCAGGGCCTGGCCCTGGCGGCGCGGGAAATGGGCGTGAAGGCAACCATCGTGATGCCGCGCACCACCCCGGAGATCAAGGTCGAGGGCGTGCGTTCCCGGGGCGGCAAGGTGGTCCTGCACGGTGACTCCTTCCCGGAAGCGCTGGCCTACTCGCTGAAACTGGTCGAGGAAAAGGGCTTCGTCTATGTCCACCCCTATGACGACCCGCACACCATCGCCGGCCAGGGCACCGTGGCCATGGAGATCCTGCGCCAGCACCCGGGCCGCCTGGACGCGATCTTCGTGCCGGTCGGCGGCGGCGGGCTGATCGCCGGCATCGCGGCCTACGTCAAATACCTGCGCCCCGAGATCAGGATCATCGGCGTCGAGCCTGACGACTCCAACTGCCTGCAGGCCGCCATGGCCGCCGGCGAGCGGGTGATCCTGCCGCAGGTCGGGCTGTTCGCCGACGGCGTGGCCGTGGCGCAGATCGGCCAGCACACCTTCGATATCTGCAAGGTCCACGTCGATGAGGTGATCACCGTCAGCACCGACGAGATCTGCGCGGCGATCAAGGACATCTACGACGATACCCGTTCGATCACCGAACCAGCCGGCGCCCTGGGCGTCGCCGGGATCAAGAAATACGTGGAACAGCACGGCCTGAGCGGGCAGACCCTGGTGGCCATCGACTCCGGCGCCAACGTCAACTTCGACCGCCTGCGCCATGTCGCCGAGCGCGCCGAGCTGGGCGAGGGCCGCGAAGCCATCATCGCGGTGACCATTCCCGAGCAGCCGGGCAGCTTCAAGGCGTTCTGCGAGGCCATCGGCAAGCGCCAGATCACCGAATTCAACTACCGCTACCACAGCGGCAGCGAAGCGCACATCTTCGTCGGCGTGCAGACCCACCCGGACAACGACCCGCGCAGTGCGCTGATCGAGCAACTGACGGAAAAGGGCTTCCCGGTCACCGACCTGACCGATAACGAACTGGCCAAGCTGCATATCCGCCATATGGTCGGCGGCCATGCGGCGGGGGTCAGCGACGAACTGGTCCTGCGCTTCGAGTTCCCGGAGCGGCCGGGGGCGCTGTTCAACTTCCTCAACAAGCTGGGCGGGCGCTGGAACATCTCGATGTTCCACTACCGCAACCATGGCGCGGCGGATGGTCGCGTGGTGGCCGGCCTGCAGGTGCCGGAAGACGAGCGCCACCTGGTGCCCGGGGCCTTGGCGAAGATCGGCTATCCATACTGGGACGAGACCGATAACCCGGCGTACCGGCTGTTCCTCGGCTGAGGGGCTACGCTTTGAGCAACGCCCCGAGGAAATCGCCGCCATGGAACCACTGACCGCCCTGAAAACCGCCCATGTGCTGGCCACCGTGCTGCTGCTCGGCAGTGCGCTGGGCCTGGCGGTCTGGACCTGGAGGGCCCGGCATGCGGGCGATGCGGCGGTCTACGGGCGACTGCTGGCGCGTCCGCAGGGCTTTCTCTGGCTATTGATGGGGATCTGCCTGGTGAGCATGCCGTTCACCGGCTGGTGGCTGGTCCACCTGGTGGGCTGGCCGCTGGGGCAGACCTGGGTGCTGGGCTCGAGCCTGCTGTATACCGTCGGCGCGCTGGCCTGGTTCTGGTTGCTGGCCCGGGTCAACCGCCTGCGAACCGCGCCGGGCGCGGGCAAACTGCAGTTCACCCTGGCCCTGGCGCTGTTCAGCGGCCTGTGTTTCATCGCCATCGCCGGCCTGATGGGCGCCAAGCCGGTCTGACGCTTCGTCTCAATCGCGCAGGCTGATCACCGGCCAGCCGCGCTTCTCGGCTTCGGCGCGCAGGTTCGGGTCGGGATCGACCGCCACCGGGTTGTCCACCTGCTCCAGCAGCGGCAGATCGTTCATCGAGTCGCTGTAGAAGTAGCTGCCTTCAAGATTCAGCTTGTTCTCTTCCAGCCAGCGGTTCAGGCGGGTCACCTTGCCTTCGCGGAAGCACGGCACGTCGATGCTGCGCCCGGTGTAGCGGCCGTCGACCAGCTCGCACTCGGTGGCCAGCAGGGTTTCAACCTCCAGGCGTTTGGCGATCGGCCCGGTGATGAAGCGGTTGGTGGCGGTGATGATCACCAGCTTGTCGCCAGCATCGCGGTGCTTCTTCAGCAGGGCCAGGGCCTTGGGCAGGATGATCGGTTCGACGCAGTCACGCATGAAGTCGCCATGCCATTCGTCGAGCTGGGCCATCTCGGTGGTGGCCAGGATCTCCAGGCTGAAGTTCAGGTAGGCCTGCAGGTCCAGCTTGCCGGCCAGGTAGTCCTGGTAGAAGGCGTCGTTGCGGTTCTGGTACTCCACCGGGTCGAGAATGCCGCGGGCGCACAGGTAATCGCCCCACGCGTGGTCGCTGTCGCCGCCGAGGAGGGTGTTGTCCAGATCGAATAAAGCCAGGCGCATTAAAGAGTCACTCGCATAACATCTGAAAAGTCCCACAGAATACGGACTTTTCACAACGCTGCACATAAGGTATGGCGGGCGCGTTGCTGGCCTTGCAGGCTTTGTGGAACAATGCGGCGACATGCGTTTGCGAGGTTGCTGCCGTGATCGACCCCGATGGTTTTCGCCCCAATGTCGGGATCATTCTGACGAATGATCTTGGGCAGGTGCTATGGGCCCGGCGAATCAACCAGGATGCCTGGCAGTTTCCACAAGGGGGAATCAACCCCGATGAAACACCGGAAGATGCTCTGTACCGCGAGTTGAATGAAGAAGTAGGCCTTGAGCGTCAGGACGTGGAAATACTTGCCTGCACCCGTGGCTGGTTGCGTTATCGTTTACCCCAACGTCTGGTCCGTACCCACAGCCAACCGCTGTGCATCGGCCAGAAACAGAAGTGGTTCCTGCTGCGGCTGGTTTCCAACGAGCAGCGGGTGCGGATGGATCTCACCGGCAAACCGGAGTTCGATGGCTGGCGCTGGGTCAGCTATTGGTATCCGCTGGGCCAGGTGGTGACATTCAAGCGCGAAGTGTACCGCCGCGCGCTCAAAGAGCTTGCCCCGCGCCTGCTGGCGCGCGACTGACGACGGAGTTCGACCCCGAGCCATGCTCAATACGCTGCGCAAGATCGTCCAGGAAGTTAACTCCGCCAAGGATCTCAAGACGGCGTTGGGGATCATTGTCTTGCGCGTCAAAGAGGCCATGGGCAGCCAGGTCTGCTCGGTCTACCTGCTCGACCCGGAAACCAACCGTTTCGTCCTGATGGCCACCGAAGGCCTGAACAAGCGCTCCATCGGCAAGGTCAGCATGGCGCCGAACGAGGGCCTGGTGGGCCTGGTCGGCACGCGGGAAGAACCGCTTAACCTGGAAAACGCCGCCGACCACCCGCGCTACCGCTACTTTGCCGAGACCGGCGAGGAGCGTTTCGCCTCCTTCCTCGGTGCGCCGATCATCCACCACCGTCGCGTGGTCGGGGTCCTGGTCATCCAGCAAAAGGAGCGGCGCCAGTTCGACGAGGGCGAGGAAGCCTTCCTGGTCACCATGAGCGCGCAGCTCGCCGGGGTTATCGCCCACGCCGAGGCCACCGGCTCGATCCGCGGCCTGGGCCGCCAGGGCAAGGGTATCCAGGAAGCCAAGTTCGTTGGTGTGCCGGGTTCGCCGGGCGCTGCCGTGGGTACCGCGGTGGTCATGCTGCCGCCGGCCGATCTCGATGTGGTGCCGGACAAGACCGTCACCGACATCGACGCTGAACTCAAACTCTTCAACAACGCCCTCGAGGGCGTGCGCAGCGACATGCGCACCCTGTCGGCCAAGCTGGCGACCCAGCTGCGGCCGGAGGAACGGGCGTTGTTCGACGTCTACCTGATGATGCTCGACGACGCGGCCCTGGGCGGCGAAGTGGTCGAGGTCATCAAGACCGGCCAGTGGGCCCAGGGTGCCCTGCGCCAGGTGGTCGGCGAGCACGTCAACCGCTTCGAGCTGATGGACGACGCCTACCTGCGCGAACGGGCTTCGGACGTGAAGGACCTCGGCCGGCGCCTGCTGGCCTACCTCCAGGAAGCCCGCCAGCTTTCGTTGGTCTACCCGGACAACACCATCCTCGTCAGTGAAGAACTGACCCCGGCGATGCTCGGCGAAGTGCCGGAAGGCAAGCTGGCGGGCCTGATCTCGGTACTGGGTTCGGGCAACTCCCACGTGGCGATCCTCGCCCGGGCCATGGGCATTCCCACGGTGATGGGCCTGGTCGACCTGCCGTATTCCAAGGTCGACGGCATCCAGATGATCGTCGACGGCTACAAGGGCGACGTCTACACCAACCCCAGCGAGGTGCTGCGCAAGCAATACGCCGATGTGGTCGAGGAGGAGCGCCAGCTGGCCCAGGGCCTCGATGCCCTGCGCGAACTGCCGTGCGAAACCACCGACGGCCACCGCATGCCGCTGTGGGTCAACACCGGCCTGCTCGCCGACGTGGCGCGGGCGCAGCAGCGTGGCGCCGAGGGCGTTGGCCTGTACCGCACCGAAGTGCCGTTCATGATCAACCAGCGCTTCCCCAGCGAGAAGGAACAGCTGGCGATCTACCGCGAACAGCTGGCGGCCTTCCATCCGCTGCCGGTGACCATGCGCAGCCTGGATATCGGTGGCGACAAGGCGCTCTCGTACTTCCCGATCAAGGAAGACAACCCGTTCCTCGGCTGGCGCGGCATCCGCGTCACCCTCGACCACCCGGAAATCTTCCTGGTACAGACCCGCGCCATGCTCAAGGCCAGCGAAGGCCTGAACAACCTGCGCATCCTGCTGCCGATGATCTCCGGGATTCACGAGCTGGAAGAGGCTTTGCACCTGATCCACCGTGCCTGGGGCGAAGTGCGTGACGAAGGCACCGACGTGCCGATGCCGCCGGTGGGGGTGATGGTGGAGATTCCTGCCGCCGTGTACCAGACCAAGGAATTGGCGCGCCAGGTGGACTTCCTCTCGGTCGGTTCCAACGACCTGACCCAGTACCTGCTGGCGGTGGACCGCAACAACCCGCGGGTCGCCGACCTCTACGACTACCTGCACCCGGCGGTGCTCCAGGCCTTGCAGCACGTCGTGACGGCGGCCCATGCCGAAGGCAAGCCGGTGAGTATCTGCGGCGAAATGGCCGGCGACCCGGCGGCGGCGGTGCTGTTGATGGCCATGGGCTTCGACAGCCTGTCGATGAACGCCACCAACCTGCCGAAGGTCAAGTGGATGCTGCGCCAGATCAGCATGGGCAAATCCAAGGAGATGCTGGCGCAGGTGATGGAGATCGATAACCCGCAGGTTATCCACAGCACCTTGCACCTGGCCCTGAAGAACCTGGGGCTGTCGCGGATGATCAATCCGCACTGATTTCTGTCGCTCTCCAGGGCCTCATCGCTGGCAAGCCAGCTCCCACAAGGACCGCGTGCACCGCTGAACCTGTGGGAGCTGGCTTGCCAGCGATGAGGCCCTCAGCTTCACAGCATCAATTCGACTTCGCCCAGATGCCCCCCAAACGGCCCAAAACTCCTTTCCACCAGCCTGCGCCGCCCATCTGCCTCAACCACCAGCACCGTACTCGCCCGAGTCCCATAATTCTGGCTGGCAATGAACACACTGGAGAGCAACCGCTCGGTCGCCAACCCGACCCCGGTACTGGGCAGCTCCCCATCCGCCGCCTGCCGGCCATCCCCCAGCAGTTCGAACAGGTCTTCCAGTTGCGGATCATCCAGCCGCTCCCGCAACCCTTCCCGCGCCTTCACCAGCTTCGGCCATGGCGTATCCAGCGCCGCATTCGATAGCCCATACACCCCGGCCTCCAGCATCCTCGGCGCACCACCCGCATGCAGATACCCCAACTGCGCGGCATCCCCGACCAGCAGGTTGAACCCCGAATAAAGCCCCGCCTCGCCAGCCACCTTCTGCAGATAGGCCTCGACCGACAGCTCCCCGCGCAGATACCCCGCCACCAGCTCGCCCCGCGACCTGGCGCCCAGCGCCTGCCCCGGATCGCGAATATTGGTCAGCGCCGCGAACCGCCCCTGCGGCCCCACGCCCAGCCAGGTACCGCCGGCTTCCAGGTCGCGCCCGGCATGCACACCAGGCACCTCGTCCCAAGCGGCCAGGGCCTGGGTCGGTCGGGCATAGAACTCGTCACGGTTGGCCGCGACGATCAGCGGCCGGGCATGCCCCGGCTGCCAGGCGAAAACGATCAGGCACATCGTGTGTCCCATTCTCTTGTCGGTGGTGCCTCACTCTACCTCAGACGGTCCTGACAAGGTCTTCATCCGCCTTTAGTGGAGGCAAGTGCCCGGCTTCCGTTACCATGCCGGACTGAATTTTCCGGGGGCGACAATGGAATTCGTGCTCTACCTGCTACTGGGCGCCTGCGCGGGCGTGCTGGCCGGGCTGTTCGGCGTCGGTGGCGGGATCATCATCGTGCCGGTGCTGGTGTTCAGCTTCACCCTGCAGGGCTTCGACGCTTCCGTGCTGACCCACCTGGCCGTCGGCACCTCGCTGGCGACCATCGTCTTCACCTCGATCAACGCCATCAGCGAGCACCATCGCAAGGGCGCGGTGCAGTGGCCGATCTTCGCCTGGATGACCCTGGGTATCCTGATCGGCGCCGTCATCGGCTCCAAGACCGCCTCGCTGATCCAGGGTCCGTTGCTGCAGAAGATCATCGGCGTGTTCGCCCTGCTGGTCGCCGTGCAGATGACCCTGGACCTCAAGCCCAAGGCCAGCCGCGGCGTGCCCGGCAAGGTCGGCCTGACCCTGGCGGGCAGCGTGGTAGGCTGGGCTTCGGCGATCTTCGGCATCGGTGGCGGCTCGCTGACCGTGCCGTTCCTGACCTGGCGCAGCCTGCCGATGCAGCAGGCGGTGGCGACCTCGTCGGCCTGCGGCCTGCCGATCGCTTTGGTCAGCGCCTTGAGTTTCATGCTGCTGGGCTGGCACGAAGAGCACCTGCCGCCCCATAGTCTCGGCTTCGTCTACCTGCCGGCACTGATCGGCATTGCTGTCACCAGCATGTTTTTTGCCCGTTTCGGCGCACGCCTGGCGCACAAATTGTCGCCGCGCCTGCTCAAACGCCTGTTCGCCGCGCTGCTGTTCTGTGTCGGCCTGAGCTTTTTGCTTTAACGAGAGGAGTCACCATGCTGCCTTACCCGCAGATCGATCCCGTGGCACTGGCCATCGGGCCGCTGAAAATCCATTGGTATGGCCTGATGTACCTGGTCGGTATCGGTGGCGCCTGGCTGCTGGCGTCGAGCCGGCTCAACCGCTTCGATCCGACATGGACCAAGGAAAAGCTCTCGGACCTGGTGTTCTGGCTGTCCATGGGTGTGATCGTCGGCGGACGGCTCGGCTACGTGCTGTTCTATGACCTCAGCGCCTACCTGGCCCAGCCGACCCTGATCTTCGAAGTGTGGAAGGGCGGCATGTCGTTCCATGGCGGCTTCATCGGCGTGATGCTCGCCGCGCTGTGGTTTGGCAAGCGCAACAACAAGACCTTCTTCGAGCTGATGGACTTCGTCGCGCCGATGGTACCGATCGGCCTGGGGGCCGGGCGGATCGGCAACTTCATCAACGCCGAACTGTGGGGCAAGGCAACCGACGTGCCATGGGCCATGGTCTTCCCGCCGTTCAGCGACCCGGCGCAACTGCCGCGTCACCCGTCGCAGCTGTACCAGTTCGCCCTGGAAGGCGTCGCGCTGTTCCTGATCCTCTGGCTGTACTCGCGCAAGCCGCGGCCGACCATGGCGGTGTCTGGCATGTTCGCGCTGTTCTACGGGATCTTCCGCTTCATCGTCGAATTCGTTCGCGTGCCGGACGCCCAGTTGGGCTACCTGGCCTGGGGCTGGCTGACCATGGGTCAGATTCTCTGCGTCCCGATGATCGTCGGCGGTCTCGCCTTGATCTGGTGGGCCTATAATCGCAAGCCGACGGTCAAACCCGCGGTCTGATTTTCCACGGCAGGGGCGATCCCCCTGCCGTCTTCGTTACAGGAACGCTATGAAACAGTATCTGGACCTGGTCCGCGACGTTATCGAGAACGGCACCCTTCAGGAAAACCGCACCGGCGTGCGCACCATCGCCCTGCCGGGCGCCATGCTGCGTTTCGACCTGCAGAAGGGCTTCCCGGCCATCACCACGCGCAAGCTGGCGTTCAAATCGGCCATCGGCGAGATGGTCGGCTTCCTCCGTGGCGTGAAGAACGCCGGCGAATTCCGCGAGCTGGGCTGCAAGGTCTGGGACCAGAACGCCAACGAAAACGCCCAATGGCTGGCCAACCCGTTCCGCCAGGGGCATGACGACCTCGGCGAGATCTATGGCGTGCAATGGCGCCAATGGCCTGCCTACAAGCGCATCCCGCTGAGCAACCCGGCGGCCATCGAGTTGGCGCAGAACAGTGGTTTCGTGAAGATCGCCGAGTCCGAAGAAGACGGTGAAGCCTTTGTCGTGCTGTACAAGGCCATCGACCAGATCCGCCAGTGTGTCGACACCATCATCAACGACCCCAACAGCCGGCGCATCCTGTTCCACGGCTGGAACTGCGCGCAGCTGGACGAAATGGCCCTGCCGCCGTGCCACCTGCTGTACCAGTTCCACCCGAACACCCAGACCAAAGAGATCTCCCTGACGCTCTACATCCGCTCCAACGACCTGGGCCTGGGCACACCGTTCAACCTCACCGAAGGCGCTGCGCTGCTGTCGCTGATCGGTCGCCTGACCGGCTACACGCCGCGCTGGTTCACCTACTTCATCGGCGATGCCCATGTGTATGAAAACCACCTGGACATGCTCAACGAGCAGCTCAAGCGCGAACCGCTGGAAGCGCCGAAGCTGGTGATTTCGGACCGGGTGCCGGAGTTTGCCAAGACCGGCAAGTACGAGCCGGAGTGGCTGGAGAAGATCGAGCCGAGTGACTTCAGCCTGGAAGGGTATGAGCACCATGCGCCGATGACGGCGCCGATGGCGGTTTAAACCGGCTCTAGCAGTACACACAATCCCTGTGGGAGCTGGCTTGCCAGCGATTTGGCCAGATCAGACAACATCATTGCTCATGATGGCCTCATCGCTGGCAAGCCAGCTCCCACAGGGTTAGCGGCGAGTCTTAATGGCCGTGACTTCTACCGACATGGGAGTGTTCTCCCTCCGGCACCGAAACCGCCCCATTCACTTCCAGTCTCTCCAGAATCGCGCAATGCTCGCCCTCGGCGCGGCATCTTCTGCGCAACTCCACCAATTGCTCCTGCAGCGCCACCAGCCCGTCGATCCGCGCCTGTACGTGCTCGATATGTTCGTCGACCAGCGCATTGACGCTTTCACACTGGTCCTGCGGGCTGTCCCTTAGCCGTAGCAGGCTGCGAATCTCCTCCAGCGTCATGTCCAGCGTTCGGCAGTTGCGGATGAAGGTCAGCCGCTCGACATGGGCCTGGGTGTAGACCCGGTAATTGCCCTCGCTGCGCGCCGGTTCCGGCAGCAGGTTTTCCCGCTCGTAGTAACGGATGGTCTCCACCGCGCAATCGGTGGCCTTGGCCAGTTCGCCGATCTTCATCTGCAAATACCTCGACAGGTTGCTTGACCCTATAGTGGCTACAGGGTGTTCACTTGGCAACAGGACATTTAGGGATGAACCCCATGAACCAGCCTGTCACCCACGATCACGAACATAAGCACCACGATCACGACCATAAGTCGCATGATCATGCGCATGCCCATAGTTGCTGTTCCGCCGCCGAAGCCCCGGCGCTGGTGCAACTGAGCGAAAAGGCCAGCGCCGACGCCCGCCTCAGCCGCTTCCGCATCGAGGCCATGGACTGCCCGACCGAGCAGACCCTGATCCAGAACAAACTGGGCAAGCTGGACGGCGTCGAGCAACTGGAATTCAACCTGATCAACCGCATCCTCGGCGTGCGCCACACCCATGGCGATACCCAGGGCATCGAGCAGGCCATCGCTTCGCTGGGCATGAAGGCCGAGCCGCTGACCGACGAGGCTGCCGAAGCCAAGCCGGCCCCGGTGAAGAAGTCCTGGTGGCCACTGGCGTTGTCCGGCGTGGCTGCACTGGCGGCGGAAATCGTACATTTCACCGCTGCTGCGCCGGAGTGGATGGTGGCGGCCCTGGCCCTGGCGGCGATCCTCGGCTGCGGCCTGGGCACCTACAAGAAGGGCTGGATCGCTCTGAAGAACCGCAACCTCAACATCAACGCGCTGATGAGCATCGCCGTGACCGGCGCCGTGCTGATCGGCCAGTGGCCGGAAGCGGCCATGGTGATGGTGCTGTTCACCCTCGCCGAGGTGATCGAGGCCCGGTCCCTGGACCGTGCGCGCAACGCCATCGGCGGGCTGATGCAGTTGAGCCCCGACATGGCCACGGTGCAGCAGGCCGACGGCCAGTGGCTGGAGATGGAAGTCGCCAAGGTGCCGCTTGGCTCTTTGGTGCGGCTGCGTCCCGGCGAGCGAGTCGGGCTGGATGGCGAGGTGGTCAGCGGCCAGTCGAGCATCGACCAGGCGCCCATCACCGGCGAAAGCCTGCCTGTGGAAAAAGGCCCGGGTGACAAGGTCTTCGCTGGCACCATCAACCAGTCCGGCGCCCTGGAGTTCCGGGTGACTGCCGCTGCCGGCGAGTCGACCCTGGCGCGTATCATCCGCGCCGTCGAAGAGGCCCAGGGTGCGAGGGCGCCGACCCAGCGCTTCGTCGATCAATTCTCGAAAATCTACACCCCGGCAGTCTTCGCCTTCGCCCTCGCCGTGGCCGTGATTCCGCCGCTGTTCATGGCCGGGGCCTGGTTCGACTGGATCTACCGCGCCCTGGTCCTGCTGGTAGTGGCCTGCCCCTGCGCCCTGGTGATTTCCACCCCGGTGACCATCGTCAGCGGCCTCGCCGCCGCCGCACGCAAGGGCATCCTGATCAAGGGCGGCGTGTACCTGGAAGGCGGGCGCAAGCTGGACTTCATCGCCCTCGACAAGACCGGCACCCTGACCCACGGCAAGCCGGTGCAGACCGACGTCCAGGTCCTCGACCCACTATTCGCCGAGCGTGCCCAGCGTATTGCCGCCAGCCTTGGTGGCCGCTCCGACCACCCGGTATCCATGGCCATTGCCCGTAAAGGTGAGGAAGACGGCCTGGCCCGAGAAGAGGTAGGCAACTTCCAGGCCCTGATGGGTCGTGGTGTCAGCGGTGAAGTGGACGGTGTGCTCTACCACCTCGGCAACCACCGCCTGGTGGAAGAACTGGGCCTGTGCTCGACGGAGCTGGAAGCCAGGCTGGACGTGCTGGAGCGCCAGGGCAAGACCGTGGTCCTGCTCCTCGACGGCTCCGGCCCGCTGGCCCTGTTCGCCGTGGCCGACACGGTCAAGCAGACCAGCCGCGAAGCCATTGCCGAGCTGCACCAACTGGGTATCCGTACCGTCATGCTCACCGGCGACAACCCGCACACCGCCGATGCCATCGCTGCCCAGGTGGGTATCGACGAAGCCCGCGGCAACCTGCTCCCAGCTGACAAGCTGGCGGCCATCGAGGACCTGTATGCCAAGGGCCACCGGGTCGGCATGGTCGGCGACGGCATCAACGACGCCCCGGCCCTGGCCCGCGCCGAGATCGGTTTCGCCATGGCCGCCGCCGGCACCGACACCGCCATCGAGACCGCCGACGTCGCCCTGATGGACGACGACTTGCGGAAAATCCCGGCCTTCGTCAGGCTCTCGCGGCAAAGCGCGGCGATACTGGTGCAGAACATCGTTCTTGCCCTGGGTATCAAGGCGATCTTCCTGGCGATCACTTTTGCCGGCATGGCGACCATGTGGATGGCGGTGTTCGCCGATATGGGCGTCAGCCTGCTGGTGGTCTTCAACGGCCTGCGCCTGCTGAGAAAGTAAGAGGATTTATGCTGAGTTCCGAGCTGAAGGCGTTCTACCGGGTGGCCCGCCTGGGCAGCATCACCCTTGCGGCAAAGAAGCTCGGGCTCAGCCAGCCCACCGTCACCACGCAGATCCGCAACCTGGAAAGCCATTACGGCGTCGAGCTGTTCTACCGCGGTGGCCGGCGTCTGGCCCTGAGCGAGGAGGGCGCACGGCTGCTGCCGATGGTGCGCGACCTGCTGCAGAAGGAAGCCGATATCGAGTTCTTCCTGCGCAACAGCGGCCAGCAACAGGGCACGCTGCGGGTGGCGGCGACTGCGCCGTACTACATCCTCGATCTGGTGAAGATCTTCCGTGAGCGCCTGCCGCAGGTGGAGGTCTCGGTGGAGATCGGCAACTCGCAGCAGGTCCTGGAGTTGCTGGAGGAATACCGGGTGGATGTGGCGGCGTCGTCGCAGTTGCTGGAAGACAATCGGCTGATACGGCGGATATTGGGTACCGATCCACTGGTGGTGGCGGTGCATCGCAGCCATCCATTGGCCTCGCGGGAGTCGGTGCCGCTGGCGGCGCTGGCCGGGCATTGCCTGCTGATGCGCGAGCAGGGCTCGACGACCCGCAAGCTGACCGAGCAGATGCTTGAAGAGGCCGGGGTGAAGGTCGGGGCGCTGCTGGAGATCGGCAGTCGCGAGTCGATTCGCGAGGCGGTGCTGAGGAATATCGGGATCAGCATCATTGCCCGGCATGAAGTGCCGCATAACCCGGAACTGCGGGTGCTCAGCCTGGAGGGGGCACCGGTGATGCATGAGTATCTGTATTGCCTGAAGGAAAGGCGTCAGGCGCGGTTGCCGGCTGCTTTTTTGGGGTTGGCCCAGGAAATGTCGGCCATTGATTCCTGACTCGAGGGCCCTATCGCTGGCAAGCCAGCTCCCACAGTGTCCGCGGCGCCGCTGAACCTGTGGGAGCTGGCTTGCCAGCGATGAGGCCCTCAAGAGCACCAACAAAAATCTGCCAATACCACTATCGGCAGCTTTTGCCCCAACGCCACGGAACCTTCGCAAAGCGTACCTAGCATGACCCTCATTCGTTCGGTGAGGTCCTGTCATGAACAACACGCTTGCACAACCCGGCGCCCAGTTGCGCGTTCGCGGCATCAACAAACGCTTCGGGGCCTTCACCGCCCTGCAGGATGTATCCCTCGACGTCGCCGCCGGCGAGCTGGTCTGCCTGCTCGGCCCGTCCGGCTGCGGCAAGACCACCTTGCTGCGCTGCATCGCCGGCCTCGAACGCCAGGACTGCGGCGAGCTGATGATCGGCGGCCGAGATATCTCCACCCTGCCGCCGCAAGCCCGTGACTACGGGATCCTGTTCCAGTCCTACGCGCTGTTCCCCAACCTCACCGTCGAAGCCAATATCGCCTACGGCCTGGCCGGCAGCGGCCGCAACGAGGTGCGCCAGCGCGTCGGGCAGATGCTGGAACTGGTCGGCCTGACCGGCAGCGAAAAGAAATACCCCGGCCAGCTCTCCGGCGGCCAGCAGCAACGCGTCGCCCTGGCCCGCGCCCTGGCCCCGGCGCCGTCCCTGCTGCTGCTCGACGAACCCATGTCGGCCCTCGACGCCCGGGTCCGTGACCATCTGTGCACCGAGCTGCGCCAGCTCCAGCGCCAACTGGGCATCACCACCCTGATGGTTACCCACAATCAGGACGAAGCCATGCTGATGGCCGACCGCATCGCCGTGATGAACAACGGCCAGGTCGAGCAGTACGCCACCGCCCAGGAAATCTACGACCGCCCGGCCACGCCGTTCGTCGCCGAGTTCATCGGCCAGGGCAACTGGCTGCCGTTCCAGCGTTGCAGCGACAGTCATGCCCAGGTCGGCGACCTCAACCTGCGCCTGGCCCCGGGCGCCAAGGCCAGCGGCAGTGGCCGGCTGTTCTGCCGTCCCGAGGCGATCACCATCAACCCGATCGTCCACGAGGAAAACCTGTTCCCGGCGCGTCTGCGGGAAATCACCTTCCTCGGCAACCGCTGCCGCATGAGCTTCGAACTGCATCAACTGCCGGGCCACGCCCTGCTCGCCGAAGTCGCCCCGGAAGCCATGCCGCGCCTGGGTTCGCAGGACATCTGGGTGGCCCTGCCGCCGCGCAGCCTGCAGGTCTTTGCCTGAAATGGGCGCTCCCCTCACCCTGCCGATCGCCCAGGCGAAGGCAAAACCGCGGTCCGGCGTTGCCCTGGGTGACCGCTTGTTCGTGGTCGGCGGCAAATGGCTGCTGCTGATGTTCCTTGTGGTCTCGGTACTGCTGCCGTTGCTGGCCATCTTCTGGCGCGGCTTCAGCAGCGAAGCCGGGCAGGGTGGTGGCCTGGTCGCGGCCCGTGAACTGTTCGCCAGCGCCAACTTCCACTGGCTGCTGGGCAACAGCCTCAAGGTCTCGCTCAGCGTCGCCGCCATCGTCGTGCCCTTGGCCTACCTGTTCGCCTACGCCCTACAGCGCACGCTGATCCCCGGCAAGCGCCTCTGGCGCGGGATTTCCCTGCTGCCGCTGCTGGCGCCGTCGATGCTGCCGGCCATTGCCCTGGTCTATCTGTTCGGCAACCAGGGGCTGCTGCGCGGGCTGCTCAGCGACAACATCTATGGCTTCTGGGGCATCGTCCTGGGCGAGGCGATCTACACCTTCCCCCATGCCCTGATGATCCTGCTGTCCGCCTTGTCCCTGGCCGATGCCCGGCTGTTCGACGCCGCGTCAAGCATGGGCGCGGGCCCCTGGCGCGCCTTCCACAGCATCACCTGGCCGGCCACCCGCCAGGCCGTGTTCGCCGCCTTCTGCCTGGTGTTCACCCTGACCATCACCGACTTCGGCGTGCCGGTGGTGGTGGGCGGCGACTACCAGGTGCTGGCGCTGGAAGCCTACAAGGCGGTGGTCGGCCAGCAGCAGTTCGGTCGCGGTGCGCTGATCGGCATGGTCCTGCTGCTCCCGGCGCTGCTCAGCTTCGGCGTCGATGCCTGGCTGCGCCGGCGCCAGGGCGAGGCCATGAGCGGGCGGGCCCAGGTCTTTGAACCGGCAGTTTCGCGGCAGCGTGATGCCTGGTTCCTCGCCGTGGTTGTGCTGGTCTGCGCCATCCTCCTGCTGGTGGTGGGCATGGCGGTGTACTCGTCGCTGGTGAAATTCTGGCCATACAACCTGTCGCTGTCGCTCAAGCACTACCAGTTCGACGAAACCGCCGGCGGCGGCTGGCTGGCCTACCGCAACAGCCTGACCATGGCCTTGGGCACCGCGCTGATCGGCAGCGTGGCGATCTTCAGCGGCGCCTACCTGATGGAAAAGACCCGCAGCCAGCGCAGCCTCAACCTGGTCCTGCGTCTGCTCAGCTTCGTGCCGATGGCGGTACCGGGGCTGGTGCTGGGCCTGGGCTACGTCTTCTTCTTCAACCTGCCGGGCAACCCGCTGCACGTGTTCTACGGGAGCATGGCGCTGCTGGTGATCTGCACCATCGCCCACTACCTGACCACCGCGCAGATGACCGCGACCACCGCCCTGCGCCAGCTCGACGGCGAGTTCGAGGCGGCCGCGCTGTCGCTCAAGGCGCCGCTGTACCGGCACTTCCTGCGGGTCACCGTGCCGATCTGCCTGCCGGCGCTGCTGGACATCATCCGCTACCTGTTCGTCTCGGCGATGACCACGGTGTCGGCGGCGATCTTCCTCTACAGCCCCGACACCATCCTCGCCGCCGTCGCCGTGCTGAACATGGACGACGCCGGCAATGTTGGCGGCGCCGCGGCCATGTCGACCCTGATCCTGTTCACCAGTGCCGGCGTCTCGCTGCTGCTGGCCTGGGCCTCCAACGGCCTGCTGAAACGCTCCCAGGCCTGGCGCCAACGCGCGCTTAGGCCTTGATCGCGCCACCCAACCTGACCAACGTCCCTTCAAAGGAACCGCATCATGTTCAAGCCACTCGCCCTTGCCGCTGCCGTCCTCTCTGCGTTCAGCCTGCAGGCCAGCGCCGCGCAGACCTCGCTGACGGTCTACACCGCACTGGAAGCCGAACAGCTCAAGAGCTACAAGCAGGCGTTCGAAAAGGCCAACCCGGACATCGAGATCAAGTGGGTGCGTGACTCCACCGGGATCATCACCGCCAAGCTGCTGGCCGAGAAGGACCGCCCGCAGGCCGACGCGGTCTGGGGCCTGGCGGCTTCCAGCCTGGCGATCCTCGACCAGCAGGGCATGCTGCAGACCTACGCGCCGAAGGACCTGGGCAAGATCGGCGCGAACTACCGCGACGCCGCCAACCCGCCTGCCTGGGTCGGCATGGACGTGTGGGCCGCGACCATCTGCTTCAACACTGTCGAAGCCGAGAAGCAGGGCCTGACCAAGCCGGTGAGCTGGCAGGACCTGACCAAGCCTGAATACAAGGGCAAGATCGTCATGCCGAACCCGGCCTCGTCCGGCACCGGCTTCCTCGATGTCAGCGCCTGGCTGCAGACCTTTGGCGAGCCGCAGGGCTGGGCCTACATGGATGCCCTGCACCAGAACATCGGCCAGTACGTCCACTCCGGTTCCAAGCCGTGCAAGCTGGCGGCGGCGGGGGAATTCCCGATTGGTATCTCCTTCGAATACCCGGCCGTGCAGCTCAAGCGCCAGGGCGCGCCGCTGGACATCGTCCTGCCGAAGGAAGGCCTGGGCTGGGAGATCGAGGCCACTGCGGTGATGAAGGGCACCCAGCATGAAGAGGCGGCCAAGCGCCTGGCCGACTTCTCCGCCAGCCCGGCGGCGATGGAGCTGTACAAGGAAAACTTCGCCGTGCTGGCCCAGCCGGGGATCGCCAAGCCGCAGACCGAGCTGCCGGCGGATTACGAGCAGCGCCTGATCAAGAACGACTTTGCCTGGGCCTCGAAGAATCGCGACGAGATCCTCAGCGAGTGGCGCAAGCGGTATGACGGCAAGTCCGAGAAAGTCGCGCAGCAGTAGATCTTCATTGGCTTCATCGCTGGCAAGCCAGCTCCCGCTCGGACCCTGTGGGAGCTGGCTTGCCAGCGATGCTCTTTGAACCTGCATACACCAGGACCAGAAATGACCGATTTCCTGATTGTCGGCGCCGGCATCCTCGGCCTCTCCCACGCCTATGCCGCTGCCCGCCGTGGCCTGCGGGTCAAGGTCTTCGAACGCAGTGCCACGCCGCTGGGCGCCTCGGTGCGCAACTTCGGCCAGGCCCTGATCAGCGGCCAGCCGCCGGGCATCATGCTCGACCTCGCCCGCGCCAGTCGCCCGCTATGGGCGCACTGGGCCGAAACCGCCGGCTTCTCCATCAAGCGCAACGGCTCGCTGCTGCTGGCCCGCAACGACCTGGAGCGCGACCTGCTGGAAGCCTTCTGCACTTCCCGCGCGGTGGAGCACGGCTACCCCGCGCGCCTGCTCGAAGGCGATGAACTGCGCGCCCTCTACAACGGCCGTTTCAGCCATCACCGCGCCGCCCTGCATGGCCTCGACGACCAGCAGGTGTTCTCCCGCGAAGCCCTGCCCAGCCTGATCACCTGGCTGCGCGAGCAAATGGGCGTGGAGTTCCACTTCTCCACCCTGGTGCGCGGCATCGAACCGGGTCGCCTCGACACCACGGCTGGCAGTTTCAGCGGCAAGCAGATCGTGGTCTGCTCCGGCCACGACTACCAGACCCTGCTCGCCGAGCCGATCGCCGCGTTGCAGCCCCAGGTCTGCCGCCTGCAAATGCTTCGCGCCCGTCCGCGCTTCGAACTGGGCCTGCAACACTCCCTGCTCACCGGCTTGAGTTGCCTGCACTACGGCGCCTACGCCGACCTGCCGGAAGCTGTGCCGCTGCGCGAACGGGTCGAAGCCAGCAGCCCGCATCTGCTGGAGCACGGCATTCACCTGCTGATCAGCCCGACGCCTCATGGCGAACTGATCATCGGCGACTCCCACAGCTATGGCAGCGATGCCTCGCCGTTCAATGCCGAGCAAGTGGACAATTGGATGATCGAACTGGCCGAGCACACCCTTGGCGGGCGTATCGAGGTGGTCGAGCGCTGGCAGGGCGTGTATGGCTCCGGTGGGCCGGGACCGTTCTCGTTGCTGCCGGTGACGGACGGGATCAGCGCTGCGCTGATGCACACCGGCGTCGGCATGAGCGTCGGGCCGGCACTGGCCGAGCGGCATGTGGCGCGATTGCTGGGTGAAGCCCTGTGAGCACGCCGGAGCAGGTGGTGGACGGGCTGTTCGCCCTCTATGAGCGGCATGGCGACGAGGATTACATCGGTGAGCCGGTGTCCCAGTTGGAGCACATGTCCCAGGCGGCCGGGCTGGCCTTGGCCGAGGGCTACGACGATGAAGTGGTGCTGGCGGCGTTCTTCCACGATATCGGGCACCTGTGCGAGGGGGCGGATATGGGCGGGTATGGCGTGGTCAGTCACGAGCGCGTCGGCGCCGAATGCCTGCGCCGCTGCGGATTTGGCGAGCGCATGGCGAAGCTGGTGGAGTACCACGTCGAGGCCAAGCGTTATCTGGTGCTGCGCCAGCCGGGGTATCTGCAGCGGTTGAGCGAGG
Source organism: Pseudomonas sp. P2S-1 (assembly GCF_057197725.1). Classification (NCBI taxonomy): domain Bacteria; kingdom Pseudomonadati; phylum Pseudomonadota; class Gammaproteobacteria; order Pseudomonadales; family Pseudomonadaceae; genus Pseudomonas; species Pseudomonas sp. P2S-1. The sequence goes on along the minus strand of NZ_CM170068.1, from coordinate 4,283,024 downwards.
CGAGCCGGCGGACCCTGGCGTATCAGGGCGGGATGATGAGCGAGGAGGAAGCCGATGCCTTTGAACGGGACCCGTTGTGTGCGGTGAGTTTGCGCATGCGGGTGTGGGATGAGGAAGCGAAGCTGGAGTGGGTGCCGGTGATGGATCTTGGGGTGCTCAGGGCCAAGGCTTTGGCGTTACTGACCTGAGCTGTTCGGTGAGCTTCCGGGCCTCATCGCTGGCAAGCCAGCTCCCACAGGTATCGCGTGCACCGCTGGATCTTGACAGTTGCATTTCTTGGGTGGACTTGAGTGCTACAGGTCTCGCGTGCACCGCTGGACCCTGTGGGAGCTGGCTTGCCAGCGATGAGGCCCGAAAGAACAACCTAGATCTCCAGCACCAGCCCCTCGATCTGCTCCAGCCTTTCGGCCTGGCTCAACCTGGCCCCCGGATTCAGCGAAGACCACTGCGGATGCGCCCGCGCCTTGCTCAAGGCCGCCGGCAGCTTGCCTTCCCGCCAGGCCTGATCCGGCGGCATGTCCAGCCTGATCCGGTTCACCGCCGCATGCCCCCGGCTATCCAGCGCCTGCAACAACTGCCGCTGCCGCATTGCCAGCAACCGCAGCACCGCATCATCCACCGTCAGTTCCTGCTGCCCCTTCAACTTGCCGAGCAAGCGCGAGCCATAGCTGCGCGCCGTCCCCAGCGCACCACCGGCAATCGCCCCGGCCAGTGCGGCGACACCGAGGGTCAGCCCGCCCACTGCCAGATCGATCCCGGCACCCGCCGCCGCCCCGGCCATGGCCCCGCCACCCAGGCGAATGCCCAGCAGCTTGAGGGTTTCCGGATTGAACAGGTCATCGCCCCAGCGCCCGTCGAGCAACGGCAGGTCCCCGGCATTGGCATCCTCACGGCGAAACGCATAGAGCTTGAGCAGCGCCTCGACACAACGCTGCTCCCGCTGGCGGATGGCATCGCGCAGTTCGGCGATGGCGGCCGCTTCTGCCTCCGGCTTCGCCACCACGCTGCGCCGTGCCGCCGCGCAATCCACCAGCAGTTCGGCGATCAGGCGCTTGCCGCTGTGCTGGCGAACCTGCCGCTGCGCCTGCTGGTCATCGATCAGCCGCTGCAACGCCGGGCGGGCGTTTTCCAGCATCAGGGCGAGGCTTTCATACAGCCGCCGCTCGCCATCTTCCGGCGGCGCCACGCTGTCGAAACGTACCAGCGCATGCAGGCCGAGGCGGGCCAGGGCTTCGCGCCAGTCCGGCTCGCGGTGGCCGCTGCTGGCGACGAAGTTGAGCACCGGCAACAGCGGCTTGCCGCAACCGGCAAGGACTTCCAGCTCGTCGCGGTACTTGGCCAGCACCGGCTCGCGGGCATCGATCACATACAGCCCGGCATCGCTGGCCATCAACTGGCGCAGCACTTTGGCTTCCTGTTCGAAGCGCTGGCGTGCCTCGGCACTCTGCAGAAAACGCTCCAGCCGTGCCGGTCCATCGAGCCGCTCGCCCGGCCGCTCCAGGCGTTCGAGGTAGTCGAGCAGGGCGATGGCATCTTCCAGTCCGGGAGTGTCGTACAGCTCCAGCAGCGGCTGACCGTCCACCGACAACCGCGCGCCCTCGACATGCCGGGTGGTGCTCGGACGATGGGACACCTCGCCGAAACCCACATCCCGGGTCAGGGTGCGCAGCAGCGAAGTCTTGCCGACATTGGTATGGCCGACCACGGCGAGTTTCAGGGCATCAGTCATGTCCATGCTCCAGCCAGTTCAGCGGTGAGGTGTCGGCGTGAGGCAGGCCCAGTTGGTCCAGCGCCTGGTGCCAGTCGCCAAGGCGTTCGGCGTCCAGGGCCTGGCCCTGAGGTGGTTGCATCAGCCAGATCCGCGTGGCAGCAGCGCTGCGGGCCAGTTCGGCGAGCAGCGCGAGGCTGCCACGATCCGGCGAGCGGCGCGGGTCGCAGGCAATCGCCAGGCGGGCTGGCGGGAAATGGCTGAGCTGGTCGAGCAGACGGCGGCGGGATTCGCGGCTGTCGAGCACACCGGCATCGGTGACCGAGGCCGGCAGGGCGGGCGGCCAGGGACGCTGATCGTCCAGCTCCAGGCCGACCAGCAGCGCGCCTTCGTGCTGCACATCGTCCTGGCTGCGCTGGATCTGCGGCAGGTGCTCGGGGGCGGCATCGTTGACGCCGAGGCGTTCGCTGCTCGGCATCAGCGCTTCGCGCAGGCTGCTGTAGCCGGGCAGCTTGAGGTCCAGCGCCAGCCGCGCACAGCCCTGGCGCCAGCGCCATTGGCACAGGGCGGCGAGGATCAGGCGCGGGAGGATGCCGTAGACCACCAGCACACCCAACAGCCAGCCGGCCCAGGCCTGGCGGCTGAGGTCCAGGGCCGGCAGGCTGTCGCCGCTGGCGCGGATCATCGCCACGTCCGGTGTGCTGAAACCGAGCAGTGCCGGCAGGGCGCCGAGGGCCTGGGTCAGGCTGACGAAGGTGTCGGGTTGAAGCAGGGTGGTTTCCCAGACGAAGCCGTAGCGCCTGGTTGAAAGCAGCATCAGCATCAGTACCAGCGCGCTGCCCAGCGCCAGCAACCACAAACCATGCACCAGCGCACCGAGCAGCCAGCGGGTCAGGCGCTGGCGTTGCAGCAGGACCAGCAAGGCAGGGGCGAGGTGGGCGGCCTTGGCATCGCGGGCAAGCTTTTCGCTGAGCCACAGCCATAGGCGTCCGAGGCTCGCACCTTGCTCGCCGGCCAGGAAAAACCCGGCAGCCCAGCCCAGCAGCAACAGCAGGTTGAGCCCGAGCAGGCTGCCCAGGGCCCAGAACACATTGACCGGGCGCTGCCCGTCGCCGAGGGCGGCGAAGGCCAGCCCGCTGCCGCTGACCACGGCCAGCACCAGCAGCGCCAGCAAGGCCAGGCGCGCGCCGCGCTTGTAGTGCTCCAGCGCCTGGCGCAGGCCATCGCGTTCAGCCAGCCACAGGGCGCGGGTCTCGATGCGCTGGGCCAGGTCGCCGCCTGCCTGGCGGGCGCGGCGGTTGGCTTCCTGGTCGTCGAGGGGGCCGGTATGTTCTTCGCGCAGGCGTACCGCTTCGGTCAGCCAGCGTTTGTCCAGATCGGTCAGTCCAGTCACGTACAGCTTCCTTGAACCATTCACCGGGGAAGCATAACCCAGGCGTCCTTTGCTATCCTCGCCGGCATGAATACATCACTCCCCCTCAGCCTGATCGTGGCTCTCGCCGAGAACCGCGTCATCGGCCTCGACAACCGCATGCCCTGGCACCTGCCGGGGGACTTCAAGTACTTCAAGGCCACCACCCTGGGCAAGCCGATCATCATGGGGCGCAAGACCTGGGATTCCCTGGGGCGGCCGCTGCCGGGGCGGTTGAACCTGGTGGTCAGTCGCCAGCCGGGGTTGCAACTGGAAGGCGCCGAGGTGTTTGCTTCGCTGGAAGAGGCGATTGTCCGCGCCGATGCGTGGGCGCGGGAGCAGGGCGTCGACGAGCTGATGCTGATCGGCGGCGCGCAGTTGTATGCGCAGGGGCTGGAGAAGGGGCTGGTGGATCGGTTGTATCTGACCCGGGTGGAGATGAGCCCGGAAGGGGATGCGTGGTTCCCCGAGGTGGACGAGGGCGTCTGGAAGAAGGTGTCGAGCCAGCAGGGGCCGGTGGAGGAAGGGAAGCCGGTTTACCACTTTGAGGTTTGGGAACCGGTCTAGGGCCCTATCGCTGGCAAGCCAGCTCCCACACGGACCCTGTGGGAGCTGGCTTGCCAGCGATGAGGCCCTCGAGGCCTACGAATGACTCAGCTGAACCTGCTCATCCCCAGCTAAAACAGCCTTGTCGGTCTGCCCCAGCATCTGGCTGGTAATGGTCCCCGCCGTCATCGCCCCACTGACATTCAGCGCCGTGCGGCCCATATCGATCAGCGGCTCCACCGAGATCAGCAGCGCCACCAGTTCCACCGGCAAGCCCATGGCCGGCAGCACGATCAGCGCCGCGAAGGTCGCTCCGCCACCCACTCCGGCCACCCCGGCCGAACTCAGGGTCACCACCGCCACCAGCGTGGCGATCCACAGCGGATCCAGCGGGTCGATCCCCACCGCCGGCGCAACCATCACCGCCAGCATCGCCGGATACAGCCCGGCACAGCCGTTCTGCCCGATGGTCGCACCGAACGACGCGGCAAAGCTGGCGATCGCCTGCGGTACACCCAGACGCCGGGTCTGCGCCTCGATGCTCAGCGGAATGCTCGCCGCACTGGAGCGGCTGGTGAAGGCGAAGGTCAGCACCGGCCAGACCTTGCGTGCGAAGCGCAGCGGGTTGACCCCGGCCAGCCCCAGCAGCACGCCATGCACGCCGAACATCAGCGCCAGGCCGATATAGGACACCACCACGAAACTGCCCAGCTTGATGATGTCGTCGAGGTTGGAACTGGCGACCACCTTGGTCATCAGCGCCAGTACGCCATACGGCGTGAGCTTCATCACCAGGCGCACCAGGCGGGTGACCCAGGCTTGCAGGGTGTCGATGGCCGCGAGGGCGCGGTTGCCCTTCTCGGCATCGTCCTTGAGCAGTTGCAGGGCGGCGACGCCAAGGAAGGCGGCGAAGATCACCACGCTGATGATCGAGGTCGGCTTGGCCCGGGCCAGGTCGCCCACCGGGTTGCTCGGCAGGAACGAGAGCAGCAGTTGCGGGATGTTCAGGTCGGCGACCTTGCCGGCGTAGTCGCTCTGGATCGTCGCCAGCCGCGCGGTTTCCTGGGTACCGGCGACCAGGCCTTCGGCGCTGAGGCCGAACAGGTTGGTCAGGACGATGCCGATCAGCGCGGCGATGGCCGTGGTGAACAGCAGGGTGCCGATGGTCAGCACGCTGATCCGCCCCAGCGACGAGGCATTGTGCAGGCGCGCCACGGCGGAAAGGATCGAGACGAAGATCAGCGGCATGACGATCATCTGCAACAGCTGCACATAGCCGATGCCGACCAGGTCCAGCCAGCCGATGGTGGCTTTCAGGATCGGGGTGCCGGCGCCGTAGATCGTGTGCAGGGCCAGGCCGAACAGCACGCCGAGGACCAGGCCGACCAGCACCTTCTTCGCCAGGCTCCAGCCCGAGTTGAGTTTGGCCAGGCCCAGCAGCAACGCCAGGAACACCAGCAGGTTAAGAAACAGCGGCAGGTTCATTGAAGCTCCAGAAGAAAACGACGCACACCGCCTCTGCGGGCGGTTGCTGAAACGAAAATGCTAACAGTCTGAAAACAAACGACTTTATATCGTTATGGAATTAGCCATGTCGTTTCTGGAATAAACGCGGGTCGCTTTCAGGTATGTGGTTGCCGTTTGCAGGGCTTGTCGGCGTCGCTGTCAGAGCCGAGCGGCCGGGGCCGAGTGCTTAGGGTGGGACGTTCATCTTCCAGGAGAACCGCCCATGACGTTCGCCCCGAAATGCCTCGCTGCCGGACTCGCCCTGCTGTTGAGCTGGCAAGCCCAGGCCGTGGAACTCAAGCACTGGCCCGCCGAGGCCGCGAAGCAGCTCGACACGATGATCGCCGCCAATGCCCACAAGGGTAACTACGCGGTATTCGACATGGACAACACCAGCTACCGCTTCGACCTCGAGGAATCCCTGCTGCCCTTCCTGGAGAACAAGGGCGTGCTGACCCGCGACAAGCTCGACCCGTCGCTCAAGCTGATGCCGTTCAAGGACACCGCCGAGCACAAGGAAAGCCTGTTCAGCTACTACTATCGCCTCTGCGAAGTCGACGACATGGTCTGCTACCCGTGGGTGGCGCAGGTGTTTTCCGGCTTCACCCTCAAGGAACTGAAGGGCTACGTCGACGAGTTGATGGCCTCGGGCAAACCGGTGCCGAGCACCTATTTCGAGGGGGACCAGGTCAAGACCATTGAGGTCAACCCGCCCAGGGTCTTCACCGGGCAGACCGAGCTGTACAACAAGCTGATGGAGAACGGCATCGAGGTCTATGTGATGACCGCCGCCTCGGAAGAGCTGGTGCGCATGGTCGCCTCCGATCCGAAGTACGGCTACAACGTCAAGCCGCAGAACGTCATTGGCGTCAGCCTGCTGCTCAAGGACCGCAGCAGCGGCGCCCTGACTACCGCGCGCAAGCAGATCAGCGCCGGGCATTATGACCCGGCGGCCAACCTGGGCCTGGAACTGACCCCGTACCTGTGGACCCCGGCGACCTGGATGGCCGGCAAGCAGGCGGCGATCCTCACTTATATCGATGAATGGAAGAAACCGGTGCTGGTGGGCGGGGATACGCCGGACAGTGATGGCTACATGCTGTTCCACGGTGTCGACGTGTCCAAGGGCGGGATCCACCTGTGGATAAACCGCAAGGCCAAGTACATGGACAAGCTCAACGGGATGATTGCCAAGAACGCGGCGGCCCAGGCCAAGGAAGGGTTGCCGGTGACGGCGGACAAGAATTGGGTGGTGGTGACGCCGGAAGAAATCCAGTAGTTCTCAGGGGCCTCATCGCTGGCAAGCCAGCTCCCACAGGGACCGGGTGCACCGCGAAACCTGTGGGAGCTGCGGTTCGGCGCCCCGACTTGCCAGCGATGAGGCCCTCAAGGGCAACAAAAAACAATACCAATTGCGAATAACTCTTATCTTCTGCTAGCGTGCGCACCTCTTGAGACCCCGCCAGGAAGTGCCCGTGTCTTCGTGGAATACGCAGATCGCCCGCTTGTTCGCCGAGCAGAAGAAAGCACTGGAAGCCTTTGTCGCGCGGCGCACCGGCAATAGCCAGGTGGCTGCGGACCTGACCCAGGAATCCTTCCTGCGTCTGGCGCGGCTGCCCGCCGACAAGAAGATCGACAACCTGCCGGCCTTTCTCTTCACCATCGCCAGCAACCTGGTCCGCGATCACCAGCGCCAGGTGATCCGCCGCGAACGCCTGGACGCCGGCGAGCCCAGCGAAGACCTGCCGTGCAGCGCCCCCGGCGCCGAGGAACAACTCGCCAACCAGCAGGAACAACGCTTGATGCAGGCCGCCATCGAAGCCCTGCCCGAGGCGACCCGGCACATCTTCCTGCTCTATCATGTCGACGAATTGTCCTACCGGGAGATCGGCGAACGCCTGCAGATCACTCCGCGCAGCGTCGAGTACCAACTGCGCCGCGCCCTGGTGGACTGCCGGGCCTACATCAAGGCCCGCCTGCTCAACGACACGCCGGAGGCCCGATGATCGAGCCTGCCGTCGCCATGGATACCCGCATGACCCACCCCGACATCCCCGATGCCGATACGCTGTTCGACGAGGCCAGTGGCTGGTACTACCGCCTGCAGGCCGAGGACGTGACGGCCCGGGAGCGCGAGGATTTCACCGCCTGGCTGGCGCTTGGCCCGGCCCAGGCGCAGGCCTGGGATGAAGTGCTGGCGCTGCTCGGCGCCCTGCGCGAGCCGGCCCGGCAAGTGCGTGAGGCCGATCGCGCGCGCTGGCGCAGGCCGAAGCTGCGGGTCTGGGCCAGTGCGGCGGCGGTGCTGCTGGCGGTGGGACTGTTCACCTTCGCTACACCCTGGCCGGATCGCTGGCGCGCCGATTACGCCACTGCGACCGGCGAGGCGCGTAGCCTGGACCTGGCCGATGGTTCGAAGGTCGAGCTGAATACCGATACCGCCATCAGTCTCGATCTCGGCCCGAACGAGCGCCGCGTGCAACTGCTGCGCGGCGAAGCCTGGTTCGAGGTCAGCGCCGATGCGGCGCGGCCCTTCGTGATCCGCTCCGGTGACGGCTGGGTCAAGGTGGTCGGCACCCGTTTCAGTGTCTCCCGCCAAGGCGACCTGACCCGGGTGCGGGTGGCCCAAGGCAGGGTCCAGGTCAGTGCTGGCGGTGACGCGAGCGTGCTGCTGGAGCCGGGGCGCGGCGTCGATTACCGCGACGACCGGCTGGGCGCGGTCAGCCCCTTCGACGGCGCCGCCGAGTTCGCCTGGCGCCAGCGCCAGCTGGTGTTCCGCCAGCAGCCGCTGGCCGAGGTGGTGGACGAACTGAACCGCTACTGGCCGGGCCAGACCCTGGTCCTCGGCGAAGCCCTGCGTCAGCGCAAGGTCTCCGGCGTGTTCGAAATCGACAAGCCCGACGCCGTGCTCAAGGCCCTCAAGCACACCCTCGGCCTCAGCGCCGAGCAGTACACCCCCTATCTGCGGGTGCTGCGCGAAGGCTGAAGAGAATTTTCAAAAAGTTTCAGGGTTTCCCCAAATCCCGTCGTCCTTGAACTCGTAGGCGCGAATAGCAAGCACTCTCAGATAGTGCGGCGCCGCTCAACGACTTCGACGATTTGGGGGAGCTTCACCGATGCCACACACCACCACCCGGCGCCACCTGCCGACCCTGCTCGGCCTGGCCATCGCCATGGGCTGCGGGACCTTCACCCTGCCGGCCCTGGCCGCCAGCGAAGCCCGGGCCGAGGTTTATCGCTTCGATATCCCGGCGCAATCCCTCGATGGTGCGCTGGCGGCCTTCAGCGCGGTGACCCGGGTGCAGGTGCTGGTCACCTCGGAAGTCACCCAGGGTCTGCGCTCGCCGGGCCTGAGTGGCAGTTATCCACAGGGCGAGGCACTCGGCCGGCTGCTGGCGGGCACCGGGCTGTCCGCCAGCTATATCGATGGCGACAGCGTGACCCTGGAAAAGCGCGTCAGCGGTGACGAAGCCCTGCAACTCGGTGCCACCCGGATCAACTCCGACCTGCTCGGCGCCACCACCGAGAACAGCCATTCCTACACCACCGGCGCGGTGACCATCGGCAAGGGCGAGCAGAAGCTCAAGGACATCCCGCAATCGGTCTCGGTGGTCACCCGCCAGCGCATGAACGACCAGAACATGAACAACCTGCAGGACGCCATGCGCCAGGTGACCGGGGTCACCATCAAGTCCTACAACTCCGGTTCCAGCCTGAACGACGTGTACATGCGCGGCTTCCTGGTCGATCAGGTGCAGGTCGACGGTGTTTCGCAAGCCACCGGCCAGGGCGACCTGGCCACCAGCTTCGACCTGGCGATCTACGACCGCGTCGAAGTGCTGCGCGGCCCGAGCGGCCTGTACCAGGGCTCCGGCGAACCCGGCGGGACCATCAACGTGGTGCGCAAGCGGGCCCTCGGCACCTTCGGCCTGAATGGCGAGTTCTCGGTGGGCTCGTGGGACAACTATCACTCCAGCATCGACGTCACCGGTCCGCTGAATGCCGACGGCAGCCTGCGCGGGCGTTTCGTCACCGCCTATGAAGACAACCAGTCCTGGGTCGATTACGCGCAGAACGAGCGGCCGACGATCTATGGCCGCCTGGAATACGACATCACCCCGTCCACCACCCTGTCCCTGGGCGGCACCTACCAGAAGAACCGTTCGACCCCGGCGTTCGGCCTGCCGGCCTATGCCGACGGCAAGCTGCTCGACGTCAGCCGCTCGACCTTCGTCGACGCCAAGTGGAACGAGCTGGACGAGCGTGTCTGGGAAGGTTTCGCCGAGGTTGACCATGCCCTGGACAACGGTGGCCAGTTCAAGACCTCGCTGACCTACCGCGATGCGGAGACGCCGACGCGCAACTTCACCTGGTCCGACGATGCGGTGGACCCGGCTACCGGCGACAGCTGGGCGGTGGCGTATTCCTACTACACCCATATCAAGAGCCTGGGCCTGGACAGCTTCGTCACCCTGCCGGTGGAAGCCTTCGGGCGCACCCACGAATTCACCGCGGGCGCCGAGTACCAGCACCTGAACAAGGACTTCACCTACGGCGGTGGCGAGTACTTCCCGATCAATGTGTTCGATCCGGGCAGCATCGACATTCCCAAGCGCGAGTTCGCCATGGACAACGGCACCTGGTCCACTTCCCGGCAGTACGGCATCTATGGGCGGGCGAAGATCGCCGCCACTGACGAACTGGACGTGATCCTCGGCAGCCGGGTGACCTGGTTCGAAAGCGAGGGCAAGAACGCCAACGCCTATTTCAACCAGTTCGGCGAAACCGAGACCGATATCAACCGCAAGTTCATCCCTTATGGCGCGCTGGTCTACAAGCTGACCCCGGAGCTGTCGGCCTATGCCAGCTACACCAAGGTGTTCAAGCCGCAGACCGATATCGACGCCAGCGGCAGCGTCATTGCCCCGCGTGAGGGCGAGCAGTACGAACTGGGCCTGAAGCGTGAATTCCTCGACGGGCGCCTGAACGGCAGCCTGGCGATGTTCCGCATCTACGATGAAAACCGTGCTGAACTGGTGTCTGGCGGGCAGTACTACCGGGCCCAGGGCAAGGTGCGCAGCCAGGGCTGGGAAACCGAGCTGAGCGGCAACCTGACCGACAACTGGAGCGTGGTGACCGGTTATGCCTACACCATGACCCGCTCGCTGAACGGCGCGGAGGATGGCAGCACCTACAGCACCATCACGCCGAAGCACAACTTCAACCTGTGGACCGACTACCAGTTCAGCGATGGACCACTGCAGGACTTCAGTGTTGGCGGCGGTGTGCGGGCGGTGAGTGCCACTTATTACCGTCGCAACGTCGACTTCGAGCAGGGCGGCTATGCGACGACGTCGGCGCAGATCGGCTACAAGGTGAACAAGAACGTCTCGCTGAAGCTGACCGGCAACAACCTGTTCGACCGCAAGTACTACGAGCGCGTGGATAGCCCGTGGGGCTCGAACTTCTATGGCGAGCCGCGCAATTTCACCTTCACCGTGCGGGCCAGTTACTGAGTGATTTTGGGCCTGCTGCGCAGGCCTTCGCGGGCAAGCCACGCTCCTACGGGGTACTCGGTCTTCTGTAGGAGCGTGGCTTGCCCGCGAAGGACCGCAAAGCGGTCCCAATGGCCCATAAAAAAACCGGCGCTCAAGGCGCCGGTTTTTCATTGCTCATCTACCACTCACAGCCCGTCAAGCAGCGCCTTGTTACGCACGGCACCCTTGTCGGCACTGGTCGCCAGCAGGGCATAGGCCTTCAGCGCGGTGGTCACCTTGCGCGGACGCTGTTCCACCGGTTTCCAGCCCTTCTGGTCCTGCACGATGCGACGTGCCGCCAGTTCTTCATCGCTGACCAGCAGGTTGATCGCCCGGTTCGGGATGTCGATCAGCACCTTGTCGCCGTCCTGCACCAGGCCGATGGCACCGCCGGCAGCGGCTTCCGGCGAAGCGTGGCCGATGGACAGGCCCGAGGTGCCGCCGGAGAAGCGGCCGTCGGTCAGCAGGGCACAGGCTTTACCCAGGCCCTTGGACTTCAGGTACGAGGTCGGGTACAGCATTTCCTGCATGCCCGGGCCGCCTTTCGGACCTTCGTAGCGAATGATGACGATATCGCCTTCCTTCACTTCGTCGGCGAGGATGCCGCGCACGGCGCTGTCCTGCGACTCGAAGATCTTCGCGTTGCCTTCGAACACATGGATCGACTCGTCGACACCGGCGGTCTTCACCACGCAGCCGTCGAGGGCGATGTTGCCGTACAGCACGGCCAGGCCGCCCTCTTGCGAGTAAGCGTGCTCGACACTGCGGATGCAGCCGTTTTCACGGTCGTCGTCCAGGGTGTCCCAGCGGGTCGACTGGCTGAAGGCGGTCTGGGTCGGGATACCGGCCGGGCCTGCCTTGAAGAAGTGGTGCACCGCTTCGTCGTCGGTCTGGGTGATGTCCCACTTGGCGATGGCTTCTTCCAGGCTCGCCGAGTGCACGGTCGGCACGTCGGTGTGCAGCAGGCCGCCACGGGCCAGCGAACCGAGGATGCTGATGATGCCGCCGGCACGGTGGACGTCTTCCATGTGGTACTTCTGGATGTTCGGCGCCACCTTGCACAGCTGCGGCACCTTGCGCGACAGGCGATCGATGTCGCGCAGGTCGAAGGCCAGCTCGGCTTCCTGGGCGGCGGCCAGCAGGTGCAGGATGGTGTTGGTCGAACCGCCCATGGCGATGTCCAGGGTCATGGCGTTCTCGAACGCCTTGAAGCTGGCGATGCTGCGCGGCAGCACGCTGTCGTCGTTCTCGCCGTAGTAGCGCTTGCACAGCTCGACGATGGTACGGCCGGCGGTGAGGAACAACTGCTCGCGGTCGGAGTGGGTCGCCAGGGTCGAACCGTTGCCCGGCAGGGAAAGGCCCAGGGCTTCGGTCAGGCAGTTCATCGAGTTGGCGGTGAACATGCCGGAGCAGGAACCGCAGGTCGGGCAGGCGCTGCGCTCGTACTCGGCGACTTTCTCGTCGCTGGCGGTGGAGTCGGCGGCGATGACCATGGCGTCGACCAGGTCCAGGCCGTGGCTGGCCAGCTTGGTCTTGCCGGCTTCCATCGGGCCGCCGGACACGAAGATCACCGGGATGTTCAGGCGCAGGGCGGCCATCAGCATGCCGGGGGTGATCTTGTCGCAGTTGGAGATGCAGACGATGGCGTCGGCGCAGTGGGCGTTGACCATGTACTCGACGGAGTCGGCGATGATCTCGCGGCTTGGCAGCGAATAGAGCATGCCGTCGTGACCCATGGCGATGCCGTCATCCACCGCGATGGTGTTGAACTCCTTGGCCACGCCGCCGGCGCGTTCGACTTCGCGGGCGACCAGCTGGCCCAGGTCCTTCAGGTGCACGTGGCCCGGGACGAACTGGGTGAAGGAGTTGGCGATGGCGATGATCGGCTTCTTGAAATCCTCGTCCTTCATACCGGTGGCGCGCCACAGCGCGCGGGCACCGGCCATGTTGCGGCCGTGGGTGGACGTTTTGGAACGATAATCAGGCATGAAGCACTCCTGGCGGCTCATCAGGTAACAGAAAGGGGAGTGAGCTTCTCTTGTCCTTGGTACCGGAAGGCAGGTGGCCGCTGGTACGGATGAGGCCAAAGACGTCGCGGGATCGCCGCACGCTTGGCCAGAGCTCATAAACCCGCCGGGGGATGACTGGCGATGAATAGGCCGATTCTACACCGCTGGCGAGCGGAAGGAACGGCGCAATGGACAGTTGGTTCGCGTGCTCACGATTTTGCCGACGGGCTCGCTTTCCGCGAGCTAGAGCGCTACCGTGGGCGCCTTCGTCATCCTGACGACCTTTTTCACGGAGGAAATATGGTCCACCCAGCCGATGTGCCCGCCAGCAGCGTGCTGCGCATGCTCTCTACCACGGCCTGGTTCTTCGACTGTTTCGCCCGCCGCGTCACCCCGGAACAGAGCCTCACCGCCCTCGATGCCTACCAGCGCATGAGTCGCGCGGTGCCGGGCTGGATCAACCGTGCCTTGCGGATTCGCGACCTGATGGTGCGCCCGTTCGGGCTCAAGCCGGTGGCTGGTTTCAACCTGCGCGAGCAGAAGACCCCGCGGGTGGGGGAGCAGCTGGATTTCTTCCAGATTGCCGCGGTGACGGACCGGGAGCTGGTGTTGTCGCTGAAGGACAGTCACCTGGATGTGCTGATCTCGGTGCATCTCGACCCGAACAACCAGCTCAGCCTGACCTCCATCGTCGAGCCGCATAATTTGCTGGGGCGGGTGTATATGCGCCTGATCCTGCCGCTGCATCGGCGGGTGGTGAAATCGATGCTGGGTGGTCTGTAACGCGTCTGTTCAGATGTACACCGACCCTGTGGGAGCTGGCTTGCCAGCGATGACTGTGGTGAATTCACTATCGCAATCGCTGGCAAGCCAGCTCCCACAGGGTCCGCGACGTCCTTTCGCTCGGTGTGTGGATAACTCCAGACACATCTTTCTCAAGGCTCTCCCGAGGAGCCGGGGATAAGGTCAACTCCCTCGCGCCAAAAGCCAGGAGCCGACCATGCACTACCCAATCTGCATCGAATGGGGCTACGACAACACCGCCACCGGAATCCAGATCCCCGACATCCCCGGAGCAGTCACCGCTGGCGACAACTTCGAGGAAGCCTACGCTGCCGCAATCGAAGTCGCTCACATCATGCTCGAAGAGATCGCTGGCAACGGTGAGCCCATCCCCATGCCCACCAGAACTGCCGTTCACCGGAGCAATCCTGACTTCGCCGGAATGGGTTGGGGAATGCTGGAAATCGATATCACTCCTTATCTGGGTAAGACCGAGAAGGTCAATGTCACCTTGCCGGGTTTTGTGATCCAACGGATTGACCGCTATGTCCGCGATCACAATGTGAAGAGCCGTTCATCCTTCCTTGCCGATGCGGCGATGGAGAAATTGGGGCGCTAGGAGGAGTGCTCCGGCAGCGGCGAGAATCAGGAAGCCAGCGCCCAGACTTCGGGGTAATTGCTCGCTGAACAAGGTAATTGCGGCACTGGCAAGCGCCCCCGCCGCAAACACCAGCGTACTGAGCAGCGCCGCTGCCGCCCCAGCCCGGTCTGGATGCAACGCCAGCGCACAGCTGGTCGCCGCCGGACGAACCAGCGTCGTACCTGTTGTTCCCACAATCACCGGAACCAGAAACCGCAAGGGCGTCAGTTCCTGCCATTGGAAAACCAGCATCGCTCCCGCCAGCGCTATCAACACAAGCCCCAGCCCAATCTGCTGCAACGGCCTCAGGTACTTGTCCAGCCTTTGCGCCAACAGCCCGGCGGCCAGGTAAGCCAGACCGAAAAGCAGAAAGAACTCCCCGAAACGCTCCGGCGACAACCCAAGCCGCTCCATGAACATCAGTGGCGAAATCACGATGAATGCGAAATGGCAGGAAAAGGCCACGGAGGCGAGTGCGCCCAGGCGGAGAAACGAACGGTCGCGGAGCAACGGACCGTAGGCCTCGATCAGACCTGTTCGAATGCCCATTGGTCGGTGGTCCTTGGGCAGCATCGACAGGCACATCACCCAGACCATCCCCGCCAGCACCCCGAAGGTGACAAAGCTGGCCTGCCAACCGAAGCTGCTCTGCAACCCGCTCCCCAGCAGCGGCGATATCGAGATGAACAGCCCGCTGGCTGTGGTGAGCAGAATCCTCAAGCCATTCCTCTGCCGGGCACTGAACAGGTCCTGAATCAGCGCTTGCGACAGCACGAAGCAGCCACATCCCAGTGCTTGCAGCATGCGGAACGCCAGGAAACTCGGGTAATCCGCGGTCAGCGTGCAGCCGATCGCGCCAGCGATGGACAGCGCCAATCCCGCCAACAACAGGCGACGGCGCCCCACCTGGTCTGAAAGTGGCCCGACGATCAGTTGCGCTATCGCGACCATGAGGGCGAACAGACTGACCGACAAGGCGACCTGGGCGGTATCCACGGCCATATGGGCACTGATCGCGGGAAAAGAAGGAAGGATGACATCCAGAGGAAAGGCGCCAAGGAGCGTCAGCAGAAGCAGGAATGCGATGACAGCATGATGCATGGAGACTCCGGAAACAGGTCATTGGGGCAACCTTTCCACGCTAGTCGGCAGTCTTCCCACGAATCGCTGGATATCGGACAGGACATTTCCGGCACAGTTGTCAGTCGATTACCGGCATCAAGGCCCAGCCCCAAACAAAAAATCCCGGCACCAGGCCGGGATTTTTCATTCAAGCGCTTATCAGCTGTTAGGCAACAACCGGCAAGTAATGCTCTTGATATAGCGAGTCTCCGGAATCGCCGGATGCACCGGATGGTCCGGCCCCTGACCGCCACGCTCGAGGAACTGGATATTCCGGTCCAGGTGACGGGCACTGGTCAGCAGGATGTTCTGCAGATCATCTTCCGGCAGGTGCATCGAGCACGACGCGCTGACCAGGATGCCATCCTTGCTGAGCATGCGCATGGCCTGCTCGTTCAGGCGGCGGTAGGCGGCCTCGCCGTTCTTCAGGTCCTTCTTGCGTTTGATGAACGCGGGCGGGTCGGCAATGATCACGTCGAAACGCTCTTCCGCAGCCTTGAGTTCACGCAGGGCGGCGAAGACGTCGCCTTCCACGCAGGTGACCTTTTCCGCGAAACCGTTCAGCGCAGCGTTGCGCTCGACGCCATCCAGGGCGAAGCCCGAGGCATCGACGCAGAACACTTCGCTGGCGCCAAAGGCACCGGCCTGCACGCCCCAGCCACCGATGTAGCTGAACAGGTCGAGCACACGCTTGCCCTTGACGTACGGCGCCAGGCGCGCGCGGTTCATGCGGTGGTCATAGAACCAGCCAGTCTTCTGGCCTTCCATCACCGGGGCTTCGAACCTGACGCCGTTCTCTTCCAGCGCAACCCACTCCGGCACTTCGCCGTAGACGGTCTCGACATAACGCTCCAGGCCTTCGGCATCACGGGCCGAGGAGTCGTTCTTGAACAGGATGCCGCTCGGCTTGAGCACCTGGATCAGCGCAGCCAGGACGTCGTCGCGCTGACGCTCCATGGTCGGCGAGGCCAGCTGGACCACAAGGATGTCGCCGAAACGGTCGACCACCAGGCCCGGCAGCAGGTCGGAATCACCGTAGACCAGGCGGTAGAACGGCTTGTCGAACAGACGCTCGCGCAGCGACAGGGCGACGTTGAGGCGGTGCACCAGCAGGGATTTGTCCAGCGACAGCTTGATGTCGCGGGACAGCAGGCGGGCGCAGATCAGGTTGTTCGGGCTCAGGCCGACGATGCCCAAGGGTTTGCCCCCCGCGGTTTCCAGCAGCGCCTGGTCGCCGGCCTTGAAGCCGTGCAGCGGGGTGGCGGCGACGTCGATCTCGTTGCTGTAGACCCACAGGTGGCCGGCGCGCAAACGGCGGTCGGCATTGGCTTTGAGACGAAGGCTGGGCAGGGACATGACGTCGCTCCGGAAAAAAGAGCGGGAGTATACCGCGCCGGCCCGGCCTGGCGCCCGTCGCCGCGACAAATTGCATGGCGAGTGGCCGTCACTTGGCCGAGTGATCAGGTTAGAATCGCCCCTCAGCCCCGAGTGCGAACTTATGATCCAGGAACTCACCGCCGAACAGATCCAGCACGCCCTGCAAGGCATCAGCGTGCCGCCCCAGCCGCAGATCATGGTGGATCTGCAGATGGAGCAGTACATGCCCGATCCAGACCTGGAGGTGATCGCCAAGCTGATCTCCCAGGACCCGGGGCTGTCCGGTGCGTTGCTGAAGATCGTCAATTCGCCGCATTACGGCCTGAGCAACAAGATCGCCTCGATCCAGCGCGCAGTGAACCTGCTGGGCAGCCGTTCGATCATCAACCTGATCAACGCGCAGTCGATCAAGGGCGAGATGAGCGACGAAACCATCGTCACCCTCAACCGCTTCTGGGACACCGCCCAGGACGTGGCCATGACCTGCCTGACCCTGGCCAAGCGCATCGGCTCCCAGGCGGTGGACGAGGCCTACGCCCTGGGGCTGTTCCACGATTGCGGCGTACCGCTGATGCTCAAGCGCTTCCCTGACTACATGAGCGTGCTGGAAGACGCCTACGCCAGTGCCGGCGACCGCCAGCGCGTGGTCGACACCGAGAACCAGGTGTTCAACACCAACCATGCGGTGGTCGGCTACTACACCGCCAGGTCATGGCGCCTGCCCGAGCATGTGAGCAACGCCATCGCCAACCACCACAACGCCCTGGCGGTGTTCAGCGATGAGTCGCCACGCAGCGTGCCGCTGAAGAACCTGCTGGCGATCCTGAAGATGGCCGAGCACATCTGCGCCTCGTACCGGGTGCTGGGCAACCAGAACGTCGACCACGAATGGAACAGCGTCGGGCACCTGGTGCTGGACTATATCGGCCTGTCGGAATACGACTTCGACAACCTCAAGCAAACCATCCAGGAATTGGGTAGCCACTGATCCATGCCGGAATTACCTGAAGTCGAAACCACCCGTCGCGGTATCGCGCCCTATCTCGAAGGCCAGCGCGTCAGCCGCGTGATCGTCCGCGACCGGCGCCTGCGCTGGCCGATCCCGGAGGATCTCGATGTGCGCCTGTCCGGGCAGCGCTTCGTCTCCGTGGAGCGGCGGGCCAAGTACCTGTTGCTGAATGCCGAGGTGGGGACGCTGATCAGCCACCTGGGCATGTCCGGCAACCTGCGCCTGGTGGAAGTCGGGTTGCCGGCGGCCAGGCACGAGCATGTGGATATCGAGCTGGAGTCCGGCCTGGCGCTGCGCTACACCGATCCGCGACGCTTCGGCGCGATGCTCTGGAGCCATGCGCCGCTGGAGCATGAGTTGCTGGTGAAACTCGGGCCGGAGCCGTTGACCGACCTGTTCGAAGGTGAGCGGCTGTTCCAGATGTCCCGCGGGCGGGCGATGGCGGTCAAGCCGTTCATCATGGATAACGCGGTGGTGGTGGGCGTGGGCAATATCTATGCGACCGAAGCGCTGTTCGCGGCGGGGATCGATCCGCGCCGGGAGGCGGGGAGCATTTCCAGGGCGCGGTATCTGCGGCTGACCATCGAGATCAAGCGGATCCTCGCGGCGGCGATCGAGCGTGGCGGGACCACCTTGCGCGACTTTATCGGCGGCGACGGGCAGCCGGGGTATTTCCAGCAGGAGTTGTTCGTTTATGGACGGGCGGGGGAGCCGTGCAAAGTCTGTGCTTCGACGTTGCGGGAAGTGAAGCTGGGGCAGCGGGCCAGTGTGTTTTGTCCGCGGTGCCAGAAATAGGGTTTTGTGCTGGATTTGATGGCCTCATCGCTGGCAAGCCAGCTCCCACAGGTCCAGCGGTGCACGCGATCCCTGTGGGAGCTGGCTTGCCAGCGATAGGGCCAGTAAGAACACCCCAAAAATCAGGGCTTCAGCACCTCTGAACTACCAACACCTCGGGGATCACTGGCCGACTCCAGCCGCCCACCCTGCTTGTCCCAGAACAGCACCTGCTGGTTCCCGTAACTGCGCCCCACATCTTTCAGGTTATACCCCCGGGCCCGCAGCGCTTCCATCTCGGCCGCACTGAACGCCCCCGGCTCATGCTCCACCACATCCGGCAGATACTGGTGGTGATACCGCGGCACCGCCGGCCAGCTACTCACCGGCCGCCCATCCAGATACTCCAGCATCGACAGCAGCACCATGCTCGGAATCCGGCTGCCCCCCGGCGTACCAAAGGCCGCGAACTCCGCCGGACTCTCGATAAAGCTCGGACTCATGCTCGACAACGGCCGCTTGCCCGCGGCCACCGCATTGGCCTGGCTGCCCGCCAGCCCATAGCTGTTGCTGCCCTGGGGATCGGCGGCGAAATCGTCCATCTCGTTGTTCAGCACCACCCCGGTCCCGACCGGGGTAAAGGCCGCGCCAAATGGCAGGTTGACCGACAAGGTCGCCGCCACCGCATTGCCCTCGGCATCGATCACCGCGAAATGGGTGGTGTGGTCGCCTTCGCGCCAGGGTGGCGAAGGCGGCAGGCTCGAACTGGGTGTGGCGTCATGCACATCGATGCTGTTCGCCAGGGCGGTCAGGTGCTGGCGCGAGAGCAGTTGCGGGATGGGGTTATCCACATGGTCCGGATCGCCCAGCAGCCCGCGATCACGGTAGGCCCGGCGCAGCACTTCCAGCACATAGTGGGCGCGCTGGACCTTGTCCGCGCTCTGCCACGGCAGGCGTTGCAGCATCGCCAGGCTCTGGGCGATGGCGACACCACCGGCGGACGGCGGCGGGGCGCTGATCAGCTCGCGCTGGCCGGCCAGGCGATAACGCAGTGGTTCGCGTTCGACGACGTGGTAATCGGCCAGATCCTTCTGGCTCCAGATCCCGCCCGAGGCATTCACTTCCTGGACCAGCTTCGCCGCCACCGGCCCTCGATAGAAGCCATCGCGGCCATGCTCGGCCAACTGTTGCAGGGTCACCGCCAGTTCCGGCTGACGAATCAGCGTTCCCGGCTCAGGCACTTTCCCGTTGTCGAGAAACAGTCGGGCGGTTTCCGCATCGTCGCGCATGGCGCCCTGGCGCATTTGCGCCCGGTCGCGATAGATACGGTCAACGGCAAAGCCCTGGTTGGCCAGGCGAATCGCCGGGGCCAGGGTGTTCTTCAGCGGCAGTTTGCCGTAGCGCGCCGCCAGCTCATCCAGCGCCGCCGGCAAGCCGGGAATGGCAGCCGCCAGCGGACTATTGATCGACAGGCCCGGCTGCTCCTTGCCGTCTTTCAGATACATGTCTGCCGTAGCCCTGCCGGGCGCACGTTCGCGGGCATCGATAAAGCGATAGGCGGTCGGGCTGCCGGGCTGGCGCAGCAGGAAGAAACCACCGCCGCCAAGCCCCGAACCATAAGGCTCGACCACGGCCAGCGCAGCGCTCACGGCAATCGCCGCGTCGAAGGCATTACCGCCTTGCTCGAGGATTTCCCGCGCCGCAGCGGTCGCTGCAGGATGAGGTGTCGCCAGCGCCGCACGCCCCGGGCCATCGGCCAGGGCCGTGAGGCTGCACAGCGCCAGGCCGGCGCCAAGGAGCAGGGAGCGAAGCGCGGCGACGCCGGTCATCAGGCCTTGCCGGTGATACGGCGGTACTTGGCCATCAGCTCGTCTTCGGTTTCCGGATGGGCTTCATCCAGGGGGATGCAGTCGACCGGGCAGACCTGCTGGCACTGCGGTTCGTCGTAGTGGCCGACGCACTGGGTGCACAGGTTCGGGTCGATCACGTAGATCTCTTCGCCTTGGGAGATGGCGGCGTTCGGGCACTCGGGTTCGCAGACGTCGCAGTTGATGCAATCGTCGGTGATGATCAGGGACATGGGGACTCCGGCCAGGGTTTCAGGCCCGGGCAATTGAAAACCAATGGGCGCAATTGTGCCGTATTAGCGCCCATGTTGCACGCGGGCGCCGGTTTTCCTGGCCAGATGAGATTACTTCTTGAAACGCTCGGTCAGCGCGTCGGCCACCGCCGGGTGGACGAACTTGGTGATATCGCCGCCCAGTGCCGCGATCTCGCGGACCAGGGTCGAGGAGATGAACGAATAACGTTCCGACGGGGTGAGGAACAGGCTCTCGACGTCGGGCGCCAGTTGCCGGTTCATGTTCGCCAGCTGGAACTCGTACTCGAAGTCCGACACCGCGCGCAGGCCGCGCAGGAACACATTGGCCTGCTGCTCCTTGGCGAAGTGCGCCAGCAACGAGGAGAAGCCGAGGACTTCGACGTTGGGCAGGTGCTTGGTCACTTCACGCGCCAGTTCGACCCGTTGTTCCAGGGGGAACAGCGGATTCTTCTTGGGGCTGGCGGCGACCGCGATGATCACGTGGTCGAACAGACGCGAGGCGCGTTCGACCAGATCGCCATGGCCCTTGGTAATAGGGTCGAAAGTACCCGGGTACAACACTCGGTTCATCGCGTCGTCCTGGCAGGAGTGCGTTAGGGACTCGGATGGTAGCGCAGCCGATACGCCCGGGCCAAGTCGCCATCACCGGCCAAAGGCACTATGGACAAGGCCGCCCGAGGCGTTTCCAAGGCGTTCGCCCAGCAACTGGCTGAGCCGCGCGGTGATGGCATAGACCGACAATTGCGGGTTGGCGCCGATGCTGGTGGGGAACAGCGAACCGTCGTGGATCGACAGGTTTTCCAGCTGGTGGTGCCGGCCCAGGCTGTCGCAGACGCTCTGCTCCGGGGCTTTGCCCATGGCGCAGCCGCCCATGACGTGGGCGCTGCCGAGGCGGGTGAGGAAGAGTTCCAGGTTCAAGCCGTCGATCATTGCCTTGGCTTCGGCGAGGTTGCCTGCGGGCCGACTGGCGGTATGCAGCGGCAGCACGGTTTGAGCACCTGCGGCGAACTGGATCTGCGCCATGCTGTGGAAGGCCCGGCGCACCCCGTCCCAGGCGTAAGGCGACACCGGGTAATCCAGCACCGGCGAGCCATCGCCGCGCAATTCCACGCTGCCGCCCACGCTCTGCGGGTGAAAACCGTCGCGCAGCAGGGCCAGCATCACATGGGTGTGCGGCAGGTCGGCCATGCGCAGGGCGTTGTCCTCACCGAAGCCGCCGAGCAGGGTGGAAGCCAGGGCCGGGTGCAGCGGCGGGACTTCCAGCTTGTAGCCCATGGGCCCGTCGACGCCGTTGCGCCACTGGAAATGGTCGCTGTAGATCGACTGCGGCGCACCGTAGAACGGGTTTACCGGCTCGGCGAAGCGCGCTGCGCTGAAGTTGACCAGATGCAGGAAGGTACGTTTGCCCAGATGGCGGTGCGGGTCCGGTGCCTTGGAACGCAGGAGCAGCGCCGGGCTGTTGATGCCGCCGCCAGCGAGCACGTAGTGCCTGGCGCGGACGCGTATGCGACGGCCGGTGGTCGCCACGCAGTGCTTGTCCATCGCCACGCATTCCAGCGCGGTGATTCGTTCTCCGTCATGTTCCAGGCGTTCGGCCCGGGTCAGGTAGAGCAGTTCCCCACCGTGCTCCAGCGCCGCCGGGATGCTGGTCACCAGCATCGACTGCTTGGCATTCACCGGGCAACCCATGCCGCAGTAGCCGAGGTTCCAGCAGCCGCGGACATTGCGCGGGATCACCTTCCAGTCCAGCCCCAGCGCCGAGCAGCCCCGGCGCAGCACGTCGTTGTTGGCGTTGGGCGGCATCTGCCAGGGCGTGATGCCGAGGCGCTGTTCCATGCGTTCGAACCAGGGCGCGAGATCATCCACGCCATGGCCTTCGACCCCGTGTTCACGGGCCCAGTGGCGCAGGGTCGGCTCCGGGGTGCGGAAGCTGGAGGTCCAGTTGATCAGGGTGGTGCCACCGACGGCGCGGCCCTGGAGGATGGTGATCGCGCCGTCCTTGCTCAGGCGGCCGATGCCTTCCTGGTAGAGGCTGGCGTAGGCTTCGTTCTCCAGCATCCTGAAGTCGCTGCTGGTCTTCAGCGGGCCTTCCTCGATCAGCAGCACGCGATAGCCGGCGGCGCTGAGGATTTCCGCGCTGGTGGCGCCGCCGGCGCCGCTGCCGATGATGGCGATATCGGTTTCCAGGTTCAGGTCCTGGTCCAGGGTCGAGGCGTCACGGGCTTTCCAGCCACGGGCGAGGCCGTCGCGAAACAGATCGGGTACAGGCATGGTCGGGCTCTTGTTCAGATCTTCGGTGGGCCGGGATAACCGCAGGCGCCCCAGGACTCGGGCAGGCTGTACCAGGCCATCAGCAACAGTTGCAGCAGCGAGCTGTAGCCCTGGCGCAGCAGGTTCAGCGAGCTGTCCTGCCAGCGCAGGAGGAAGGCTTCGATGCGCTGCGGCGACGCTTGCTGCCATGAGCCCCAGACCCCGGTCAGCGGACCGCGGGTAAAGGGCAGGGCGAGCACGTCGAACAGTTGCCGGGTCAGCTTGAGCATTTCCGGGGAGAGGCTGGCCAGGGCTTCGTCGAGACGGGCGAGGACCTTGTCGAGCGGCGCCTGGGTGCCTTGCAGCACCACAGGCGTCACCGCCCGCAGCATGGGCAGGTCGTCGTTGCGCAGGATGCGAAAGCCGTTGGCCGGGGTTTCGGCGGCGCAACCGACCAGGCTGGCGCCGCCGAGAAACAGCGTGGCGCCAAGACTGAACTTGAGCAGGCCGCGACGGTTCAGCGCGGCGACTTCGGGCAGGCGTATTGTCATTGTTCTTGGCCTGTTATGCAGCGATCAGCGGATGAAGAAGCGGTACACCAGTTGTTGCAGGCGCTTGCCGTAGGGCGGGTAGATCAGCCGCGCCAGGTTCAGACGCTGCTTGGCCAGCACGCCCTTGGCCTGGCTGAAGGTCTGGAAGCCCTCGAACCCGTGGTAATGCCCCATGCCGGACGGGCCGACGCCGCCGAAGGGCAGGTCGTCCTGGGCCACATGCAGCAGGGTGTCATTGAGGCAGGCGCCGCCGGAATGGGTGTGGTCCAGCACCAGGCGTTGCTCGCCGCGTTCGTAGCCGAAGTAGTACAGGGCCAGCGGACGCGGACGCTGGTTGACGTAGGCAATGGCCTCGTCGATCTGGTCGTAGGGCACTACCGGCAGCAGCGGGCCGAAGATCTCGTCCTGCATCACCTGCATGGCGTCGCTGACGTTTTCCAGGACCAGCGGCGGCAGGCGGCGGTCCGGCGGGGTTTCGTCCGGGTACAGGCTGGTGACCCGCGCGCCCTGGCGGCGGGCGTCCTCGAGGTAGCCGTTGAGCCGGGCCAGATGGCGCGGGCTGATGATCGCGGTGTAGTCCGGGTTGCCGGTGACCTGTGGATAAAAGCGCCGCACGGCGTCGCGGTAGGCGTCGATAAAGCCGGGGATGCGCTCGCGGGGGACCAGCACGTAGTCGGGGGCGACGCAGGTCTGCCCGGCATTGAGGGTCTTGCCGAAGGCGATGCGTTCGGCAGCGTCGGCCAGGGGCACGGTTTTCGAGACGATGGCCGGGGACTTGCCGCCCAGTTCCAGGGTGACCGGGGTGAGATTGTCGGCGGCGGCGCTCATCACCTTGCGCCCGATGCTGGTGGCACCGGTGAACAGCAGGTGGTCGAAGGGCAGGTGGGAGAAAGCCTCGCCCACGTCGGCCTCACCGAGGACCACGCAGACCATGTCCGTGGGGAACACCGATTCCAGCAGCGACTTGAGCACCAGGCCGGTGGCCGGGGTGGCTTCGCTGAGCTTGAGCATCACCCGGTTGCCGGCGGCGAGGGCACCGGTCAGCGGGCCGATGGCGAGGAACAGCGGGTAGTTCCACGGCACGATGACCCCGACCACGCCCAGCGGCTGGTACTGGACCCGGGCGCTGGCGGGCTGGAAGGCCAGGCCGACGGCGCGGCGCCTGGGTTTCATCCAGCGGGCGAGGTGTTTTTCCGCGTGGGCCAGGCCGAGGACGCTGGGCATCAGTTCGGCGAGGCGGGTTTCGTCGGCGCTGCGGCCGTTGAAATCCTGGTCGATGGCGGCGATCAGTTCGTCCTGGCGGGCGATCAGGGCCTGGCGCAGGGCCTTGAGCCATTGCCGGCGCTGGGCCAGGGGCGGCATGGGCAGGCGGGCGAAGGCGGTGCGTTGGTCGGCGAACAGGGTGTCGAGCCAGTCCAGTTGGGACATCGGGACCTCCGTGATTTGTTGTTTGGGCTAGAGCATATACTCTAATCCTGATTTTGTATGGGGCTTGAGGGCCTCATCGCTGGCAAGCCAGCTCCCACAGGGTTCGCGGTGAATTCCCCACAGATCCCATGGATGCAACCCACCGACCGACACCGTAAGATCAACCAATCATTTCAAGCTCATGAATCCGGAACCGACTCATGGCCCCGCGTATCAAGACCCGCGAGCGCATCGTGCAAAACAGCCTGGAGCTGTTCAACCAGCAGGGCGAGCGCAGCGTCAGCACCAACCATATCGCTGCGCACATGGAGATTTCGCCGGGCAACCTGTACTACCACTTCGCCAATAAGCAGGAAATCATCGCCGAGCTGTTCAGCCAGTACGAGGAACAGGTCGAAAGCTTCCTGCACCCGCCCAAGGGCCGCCTGGCCACGGTCGAGGACAAGCGCTTCTACCTGAAGGCGATCCTCGCGGCGATGTGGAACTACCGCTTCCTGCACCGCGACCTGGAACACCTGCTCGACAGCGACAAGGACCTCGCCGACCGCTACCGGCGCTTCTCCCAGCGCTGCCTGTTGCAGGGCCAAGCCATCTACGAGGGCTTCGTTGCCGCCGATATCCTCGAGATGAATGCCGTGCAGCTCGAGTCGCTGACCCTCAACACCTGGATCATCCTGACCTCCTGGGTGCGCTTTCTCTGCACCACCCGGGAAAATTCCGCCCACCTGAGTGAAGAAGCCATCAAGCGTGGTGTCTACCAGGTACTGGTGCTGGAACTCGGCTACGTCACCCCGGCGGCACGCGCCGCGGTGGACGCGCTCTGCAAAGAATTCTACGTACCGCTGCAGCAGGCGCTGGAGCAGTAACGTGCCCTTTCAATCGATATGGAGACTGTCATGCCCCTCGCGCAACTGATTGCACCCCGGCAACTGGCGGAACGCCTCGGCGATCCGAAGCTGGTGATTCTCGATTGTCGTTTCGCCCTGGAGGACGTTGACTACGGTCAGCGCAGCTACGCCGAGGGGCATATTGCCGGGGCGCACTTCGCCGATCTGGAGCGCGACCTCAGCGGGCCGGTGGTCAAGGGCGTGACCGGGCGCCATCCGCTGCCGCAGCCGGGGCGGCTGATCGAACGCTTCCAGCAGTGGGGCATCAACAATGACAGCGACGTGGTGCTGTACGACGACGGCCCCGGTGCCTTTGCCGCCCGTGCCTGGTGGTTGCTGGCCTGGCTCGGCAAGCGCAGCGGCGTGTCGATCCTCGATGGCGGCCTCAAGGCCTGGCATGCGGCGGGCCTGCCGCTGAGCCTGGACCCGGCGGAGCGCCGCGAAGGCAACTTCACGGGCAAGCCGGACCCGAAACTGCTGGTCAGCGCCCAGCAACTGCGCGAGCGCCTGGGCGACCCGGCCCTGACCCTGCTCGACGCCCGCGCCTTGCCGCGCTTCCGTGGCGAAGTGGAACCGATCGATCCGGTGGCCGGGCATATCCCCGGTGCGCAGTGCGCGGCTTTCACGGAAAACCTCGGGGCCGACGGGCATTTCCTTCCGGCGGACAAGCTCAAGGCACGTTTCGCCGCCCTGCTGGGTGAGCGCAAGCCGGAAGAACTGGTGGCCTACTGCGGCTCCGGCGTCACTGCCTGTCACAATCTGTTCGCCCTGAGCCTCGCCGGCTACCCGCTGGCGCCGCTGTACGCCGGCTCCTGGAGCGAATGGATCACCGACCCGCAGCGCCAGGTCGCCACCGGCGACTGATCACCCCTGCCGCGCCAGCCACTCGGGAATCCGCCGTTCCAGGTAGTACCCCGGCTGGCGCAGGCTGCCTTCGATGAACCCGACATGACCACCGTGGGCGTGCAGCTCCAGGGTGGTCGTGCTCGCCAGTTCGCCGGCTTCGGGCAGGCTGTGGCGGAACACGAAGGGGTCGTCGCTGGACTGGATGATCAGGGTCGGGGTGCGGTTCTCGCCCAGGTAATAGCGGCTGGACGAGCGCTTGTAATAGTCGTGGGCATCGTCGAAGCCGTTGAGCGGCGCGGTGATGCGGCCGTCGAAGTCCCAGAAGGTGCGCATATTGGTCAGCGGCCCGAGGCGGGCCAGGGTTTCCAGGCCTTCGTGATGGCCGCGATGGAGGAAGTCGCGCTCCTTGGTCTTCACGTAGCTGATCATTTCGCGGATGAAATGCCGCTGGTAGACCCGGGAAAAGCCGAGGCCGATACGGTCGGCGCACTGGTCCAGGCGAAACGGCACCGACACCGCCACGGCGCCCTGCAACTGGCTGGCCGAGCCGGCTTCGCCCAGGTGCTTGAGCAGTACGTTGCCGCCCAGCGAGTAACCCACGGCGTACAGCGGCGCGGACGGGCGCTGGGCGCGCAGATGGGCGATCACTTCCGCCAGATCCTCGCTGGCACCGGAGTGGTAGCTGCGCGGCAAAAGGTTCGGCTCGCCGGAGCAGCCGCGCCAGTTCACCGCCACACTGGCCCAGCCCCGGGCCTGCAGGGTGTGCTGCAAACCGAGGACGTAATGGGACGACGACGAGCCGGTCAGCCCGTGCAGCACCAGGACCAGCGGCGCATCAGCGCGATGCGGGCCGCCCCAGTCCAGGTCGAGAAAATCACCGTCAGACAGCCACAGGCGTTCGCGCTGGTGATCCAGCGGTACCGATTTGCGCCAAAGGGGGCCCCAGAGGGTTTGCAGGTGTGGATTGCGCAGGCCCGTTGCGGGCTTGAAGGCTGTGGACATCATGGCTTCACTCGGAAAAACGCGGCAGCTCTGTCAACCAGTGTACGTGCTGGTTGCAGCCGCTGCCGCGCCGTATGACGGACAGATGACGATCAGCCGCGTTCCCACAGTGCGTAATGCACCTGGCCGGCTTTCTTTTCCCGGTGCAGGCGCCAGCTACCCGGCAGGTTCAGCGACGACGGGGCCGTCTCGCTTTCGATGTAGATCCACGCGTGATCGGCCAGCCAGCCACCGTTTTCCAGGAGCTCGCAGGCTTGCGGAACCAGGTCCTGATGGAAGGGTGGGTCGAGAAAGACCACGTCGAATTGCTGCTTGGCTTCACCTTGCAGGTAACGCAGCACGTCACTCTGCACCACCTTGCCACGCGGGCAGCGCAGCACTTCGAGGTTGTTGCGCAGGCTGGAGATGGCCACGGCGTTGCTGTCCACGGCCACCGAATCGCCGGCCCCGCGGGACAGGGCTTCCAGGTACAGCGCGCCGCTGCCGGTGAAGGCATCCAGCACCTTGGCCCCTTCGATGTACGGGGCGATCCAGTTGAACAGGGTTTCCCGCACCCGGTCCGGCGTCGGGCGCAGGCCGGGGGCGTGGGGGAAGCTCAGGCGACGGCTGCGCCATTCGCCGGCGATGATGCGCAACTGGCCTTGGCCCGTTTGCGGCTTGGATGGACTGGCCATTAATGCTCCGGTACGCCGAGCGGCTGCTCGGCGGGTTTGGCGAGGGGCGGTGGCAGCGGCTGCTGCGGCACGTTCGGCCCTGCGGTAACGATCACCATCTTGTCCGCGGACAGGTGGCGATTCAGCGCATCCCGGACCTGCTCGACGGTCAGTTCCTGGGATTGGCGCATGTAGTCTTCAAGGTAGGTCAGCGGCAGATTATAGAAGCCGATGGCCCCCAGTTGCCCGACGATACTTGCGTTGCTGGCATTGGACAGCGGGAAGCTGCCGGCCAGCTCGCGCTTGGCGTCGTCCAGCTCTTGCTGGGTCGGACCGGTCTTCAGGTAGTCGCGCAGCAGGTCCTGGACCAGCTTCAGGGTGCCTTCGCTCAGCTCGGCACGGGTCTGCAGGTTGATCATGAACGGCCCGCGCGCCTGCATCGGCACGAAGGTGGAGTAGACACCGTAGGTCAGGCCGCGTTTCTCGCGGACTTCGCTCATCAGCCGGGTGCCAAACGCACCGCCGCCGAGGATCTGGTTGCCCAGGGACAGTGCGGCGTAGTCAGGATCGTTGCGGTCGATGCCCAGTTGCGCCAGCAGCAGGTGGGTCTGCTTGGACGGGAAGTCGATATGGCTTGGACCGGCCTTCGGCTCCACAGGCTGCTCGACCTTGGCCAGCGCCGGGCCTTTCGGCAGGGCGGCGGAGACCTGGGCGGCGATGGCTTCGGCGTCCTTGCGGCTGAGGTCGCCGACCAGGGCGATCACCGTGTTGCCGGCGGCGTAGGCCTTGGCGTGGAAGGCGCGCAACTGGTCGATGGTGATCGGCGGGATGCTCTCGGCAGTGCCGTCAGCCGGGTGACCGTACGGGTGCTTGCCGTACAGACGCTCGAACAGTTGCAGGCTGGCCAGCTTGCCGGGGTTCTGCTTCTGGTACTCGAAGCCGGCGAGAATCTGGTTCTTGATCCGCGCCAGGGCGTCGGCAGGGAAGGTCGGCTTGCCCACGACTTCGGCGAACAGCTTCAGGGCCGGCTCGCGCTTGTCGGCCACGCTCAGGCTGCGCAGCGAGGCCACCGCCATGTCGCGATAGGCACCGTTGCCGAAGTCCGCACCCAGGCCTTCGAAGCCCTGGGCGATGGCGTTGACGTCCTTGCCGGCCACGCCTTCGTTGAGCATGGCGTTGGTCAGTGCGGCCACGCCCGGCAGGTTGTCGTCATGGCTGCTGCCGGCGGCGAAGGTCAGGCGCAGGTCGAACATCGGCAGCTCGTGGGCCTCGACGAAGAGCACGCGGGCGCCTTCGGCGGTGTTCCAGGTCTGGATGTTCAGGGTGCGGTGGGTCGGCGGCGCCTTGCCTTCCAGCTCCGCCACGGATTGCAGGGTGTTGGCGGGCTTGGTGTCGGCGGCGTGCACCGGGCCGATCAAGGCGAAAGCCAGGGCGGTGGCGGCGAACAAGCGGGTGGTCGGCTGGATCATTTCGCCGGCTCCTCGGGCAGTACATGGGCAACGCTGAGGCGTTCACGGGTGAAGTAGGTGCGGGCGGCGGCCTGGATATCCGCCGGGGTCACGCTCTTCAGCTCGTCCAGTTCGTTGTCGATCAGCTTCCACGACAGGCCGACGGTCTCCAGCTGGCCGATGGTGGTGGCCTGGCTGCTGATGGAGTCGCGGTCGTAGACCAGGCCGGCGATGACCTGGGCGCGCACGCGTTCCAGTTCCTCGGCGCTTGGCGGGGTGGTCTTCAGTTCATCCAGAAGTTTCCAGATACCGGCTTCCACGTCGGCCAGGGTCTTTTTCTTCTGGGTGTTCGGCGTGGCCGAAAGAACGAACAGGCTGTCGCCGCGGGCGAACGGGTCGTAGCGGCTGGACGCACCGGCCACCAGTTCCTCGCCGCGCTCCAGGCGGCTGGCCATGCGGGCGCTGTAGCCACCGTCGAGCAGGGCCGAGATCAGGCGCAGGGCGTGCACTTCACGGGGGTTCCTGGCGGTGGCCAGGCCCGGCACGTTGAAGCCGAAGATCAGGCTCGGCAACTGGGTACGGACATGCACGGTGAGCTGGCGCAGGCCGGGCTCGGCCAGTTCCAGCGGCAGCTTGCTCGGCGGCAGGCTGCGTTTCGGGATCTTGGCGAACCAGCGCTCGGCCAGCTTGCGCACCTCATCCACGGTCACGTCGCCGACCACCACCAGGGTGGCGTTGTTCGGCGCGTACCAGGATTCGTACCAGTGGCGCAGTTCCTCGACCTTCATGCGCTGCAGGTCGGCCATCCAGCCGATGGTCGGGGTGTGGTAGCCGCTGGCCGGGTAGGCCATGGCCTTGAACAGCTCGAAGGCCTTGGCCCCGGGATTGTCGTCGGTGCGCAGGCGGCGTTCTTCCTTGATCACCTCGATCTCGCGGCTGAACTCGTCGGCCGGCAGGCGCAGGCTGGCCATGCGGTCGGCTTCCAGTTCCAGGGCGACGTTCAGGCGATCCCGGGCCAGCACCTGGTAATAGGCGGTGTAGTCATCGCTGGTGAAGGCGTTTTCCTCGGCGCCGAGGTCGCGCAGGATGCGCGAGGCTTCGCCGGGGCCAAGCTTCTCGCTGCCCTTGAACATCATGTGCTCGAGGGCGTGGGACAGGCCGGTCTGGCCCGGGGTTTCGTAGCTGGAGCCAACCTTGTACCAGACCTGGGAAACCACCACCGGGGCGCGATGGTCTTCGCGCACGACCACCTTGAGGCCGTTGTCGAGGATGAATTCATGGGTGGGTTGCGGGTCGGCGGCGAAGGCCGCGAGGGGCATGCAGATCGTGCCGAGCAGCAGGCCGGCGGCACGGCGGGCTAGAGCATTCATCAATGATTCAACCTGTTGGGCTGCCCGCTTGGCCTTAGCGTCGGCGGGCTAGGAGGTGCTAGGATACTGATCCGGTTGCCTGGCGACCATGCCTGTCGAGGATGTCGCCGCAAAGGCTCCCCCGACAAAATAGACGACGCGCACGAACAAGCCGGCTTGAAAGGAGTCTGTTCTGCGTTACAAAAGAATTCTGAGGCGCCGCACTGGCGCATCGCCACCCTGAGATAGCCGTCTTCCATGTTTGGTTCCAACGACGACAAAAAAACGCCGGGCGCCCCCGGTGAAAAGAAAGGCCTGTTCGGCTGGCTGCGCAAGAAGCCCCAGCAACCTGTTGTGGAACAG
This sequence comes from Pseudomonas sp. P2S-1, assembly GCF_057197725.1. Taxonomy (NCBI): domain Bacteria; kingdom Pseudomonadati; phylum Pseudomonadota; class Gammaproteobacteria; order Pseudomonadales; family Pseudomonadaceae; genus Pseudomonas; species Pseudomonas sp. P2S-1. The sequence continues at coordinate 4,251,727 of NZ_CM170068.1, read as the reverse complement.
CCTGAAACCCCAGTCCCAGACGCTCCCGAAGCTGCTCCGGCAGTGATCGCGGAGGCGCCGGTGGTTGCTGCGCCGGTGGTCGCTCCCGAGCCTGTAGCGCCGGTGGTGGTCGAGACGCCCGTTGCACCGCCGCCTGTGCCGGAATCCAGCCTGGTCCTGCCGGTGCCGGAAGAGCCCGTGGCCCTGGTGCCGGACCTGGAGCCGACACCTCCGCCGCCGATTCCTGAACTGCCCGCTGCAGTTGCCCAGCCAGAGCCGGAACCGGCTCCTGTCGTGACTCCGCCACCTGCAGCCGTGGTTGCCCCGGTGGTCGTGGCCGAGCCCGAGCCGGTCATCGCGGCGCCTGTTCCAGCACCTGCCCCTGCGCCGGTTGAAGAAGCCAAGACCGGCTTCTTCGCCCGCCTCAAGCAAGGCCTGTCGAAGACCAGCGCGAGCATCGGCGAGGGCATGGCCAGCCTGTTCCTCGGCAAGAAGGCCATCGACGACGACCTGCTCGACGAAATCGAAACCCGCCTGCTGACCGCCGACGTCGGTGTCGAAGCCACCACCCTGATCGTGCAGAACCTGACCCAGAAGGTCGCGCGCAAGCAATTGGCCGATGCCGACGCCCTGTACAAATCGCTGCAGGCCGAGCTGGCTGCGGTGCTCAAGCCGGTCGAACAGCCGCTGCGCATCGAATCGCAGAACAAACCCTTCGTGATCCTCGTGGTCGGCGTCAACGGCGCGGGCAAGACCACCACCATCGGCAAGCTGGCCAAGAAGCTCCAGCTCGAAGGCAAGAAGGTCATGCTGGCGGCCGGCGACACCTTCCGCGCTGCGGCGGTGGAGCAGTTGCAGGTGTGGGGCGAGCGCAACCATATCCCGGTCATCGCCCAGCACACCGGTGCCGACTCGGCCTCGGTGATCTTCGACGCGGTGCAGGCTGCCAAGGCCCGTAACGTCGACGTGCTGATCGCCGACACCGCCGGTCGCCTGCACACCAAGGACAACCTGATGGAAGAGCTGAAGAAGGTCCGTCGGGTCATCGGCAAGCTCGATGCCGACGCGCCGCACGAGGTCCTGCTGGTCCTCGACGCCGGTACCGGCCAGAACGCCATCAACCAGGCCAAGCACTTCAACCAGAGCGTCGAGCTCACCGGCCTGGCCCTGACCAAGCTGGACGGCACCGCCAAGGGCGGGGTGATCTTCGCCCTGGCCAAGCAGTTCGGCCTGCCCATTCGCTATATTGGCGTAGGGGAAGGGATCGACGATCTGCGTCCGTTCGAGGCAGAACCCTTCGTTAAAGCGCTGTTTGCCGAGCAGGAGCATCCATGATTCGATTCGAACAGGTCGCCAAGCGCTATCCGAATGGTCACGTTGGCCTGCATGAGTTGAGTTTTCGGGTACGGCGGGGCGAGTTTCTGTTCGTGACCGGTCACTCCGGCGCCGGCAAGAGCACCCTGTTGCGCCTGCTGCTGGCGATGGAGCGTCCGACCAGCGGCAAGCTGCTGCTGGCCGGGCAGGACCTGGGCCAGATCAGCAATGCGCAGATTCCCTTCCTGCGCCGGCAGATCGGCGTGGTGTTCCAGAACCACCAGTTGCTGTTCGACCGCACCGTGTTCAACAACGTCGCCCTGCCGCTGCAGATCCTCGGCCTGTCCAAGGTCGAGATCGCCAAGCGGGTCGATTCGGCGCTGGAGCGCGTGGCCCTGTCGGACAAGGCCGAGCTGTTCCCCGGCGACCTGTCCACCGGCCAGCAGCAGCGCGTCGGCATCGCCCGCGCCATCGTTCACCGTCCGGCCCTGCTGCTGGCGGATGAACCCACCGGTAACCTCGACCCGCGCCTGGCCGCGGAGATCATGGGTGTTTTCGAAGATATCAACCGCCTGGGTACCAGCGTGCTGATCGCCAGCCACGACCTGGCCCTGATCGCGCGCATGCGTCACCGCATGCTGACGCTGCAGCGCGGCCGCCTGATCGGCGATGGGGAGGCCGGGCAATGAGTGCGACACGCAGTCCGAAAGTATCCGAACGGGTGGCGCCGAAGCCGGCCGATCCACAACCGAAGAAAAAGAAGGAACGGGACGAGGACGACGGTCCGGACTTCCGTACCCTGCTGCACGCCTGGCTGGAAAGCCATCGTTCCAGCCTGATGGACAGCCTGCGCCGCCTCGGCAAGCAGCCGATCGGCAGCTTCTTCACCTGCCTGGTGATGGCGGTGGCGTTGAGCCTGCCCATGGGGCTGTCGCTGATCCTGAGCAACGTCGAGCGTCTTGGCGGTTCGTGGCAGCGGGCGGCGCAGATTTCCCTGTACCTCAAGCTGGATTCCAGCGTGCGCGAGGGTGAAGCCCTGCGCGACCAGATCAAGGGTCTGCCGGGTGTGGCCGACGCCGAGTACGTCAGCCGTGAACAGGCCTTGACCGAGTTCCAGAAACAGTCCGGCCTCGGCGACGCCCTGCGCGAACTGCCGGAAAACCCGCTGCCGGGCGTGGTGGTGGTAACCCCGGACGAGGTCGACAAGCCGGCCCTGGACGCCCTGCGCCAGCGCCTGGCGGAACTGCCGCATGTCGAACTGGCCCAGCTCGACCTGGTCTGGGTCGAGCGCCTGGCGGCGATTCTCAAGCTGGGTGACCGGTTCGTCTTCGGCCTGACCGTGCTGCTGGTCTCGGCGCTGCTGCTGGTGATCGGCAATACCATCCGTTTGCATATCGAGAACCGGCGCACGGAAATCGAAGTGATCAAGCTGGTCGGTGGTACCGACAGCTATGTGCGCCGCCCCTTCCTTTATATGGGGGCGCTGTACGGTCTGGGGGCGGGGATCCTGTCCTGGGGCGTGCTGGCATTCGGGCTGAACTGGCTGAATGACGCGGTTGTCGACCTGTCGGGACTGTATGGCAGCGATTTCGCCCTGGCCGGGGTGCCCTCTGCCGATGGTCTGTCGCTCTTGCTTGGGGCAGTGTTGTTAGGGTATATCGGTGCATGGATCGCGGTGGCCCGTCACCTGAGTGAGCTGGCGCCACGATAGTGTCTTTTTGCTGGTATTGACTATTAGGGTATTTAGGGAACTTGTCTCGCGGTTCCCGGTCAATGTTGGCAGTGCCTACGGGCACGAGTTCAGTGAGTCGGAGGTTTTTTCGTATGACCACTTCGTTGCAACCTGCTTACGCCCTGGTCCCTGGTGCAAACCTCGAGGCCTACGTGCACACGGTGAACAGCATTCCATTGCTGACCGCCGAGCAGGAGCGTGAACTGGCCGAGAGTCTCTACTATGAGCAGAACCTTGAGTCCGCTCGGCAGATGGTGCTCGCGCACCTGCGTTTCGTCGTACATATCGCTCGTAGCTACGCCGGCTACGGGCTGGCCCAGGCCGACCTGATCCAGGAAGGCAACGTTGGCCTGATGAAGGCGGTCAAGCGCTTCAACCCGGAAATGGGCGTGCGCCTGGTGTCCTTCGCGGTGCACTGGATCAAGGCCGAGATCCACGAGTTCATCCTGCGCAACTGGCGCATCGTCAAGGTTGCGACCACCAAGGCCCAGCGCAAGCTGTTCTTCAACCTGCGCAGCCAGAAGAAACGTCTGGCCTGGCTGAACAACGACGAAGTGCATCGCGTCGCTGAAAGCCTGGGTGTGGAGCCGCGGGAAGTCCGCGAGATGGAAAGTCGCCTGACCGGCCAGGACATGGCCTTCGACCCGGCCTCCGAGGCGGACGACGACAGTGCCTTCCAGTCGCCGGCCAACTACCTGGAAGACCATCGCTACGACCCGGCTCGCCAACTGGAAGATGCCGATTGGAGCGACAGTTCGTCGAACAACCTGCACGTTGCCTTGCAGGGCCTGGACGAGCGCAGCCGCGACATCCTCTACCAGCGCTGGCTGGCCGAGGAAAAGGCCACCCTGCATGACCTGGCGGCCAAGTACAGCGTTTCGGCGGAGCGTATCCGCCAGCTGGAGAAGAATGCGATGAACAAGGTGAAGGCCCTGATCGCTGCTTGAGGCTCCGGTAGATAATAAAAACCCGACTCGCAAGGTCGGGTTTTTTGTTGCCTGCAATTTCCGCTATCCCTGTAGGAGCGTGGCTTGCCCGCGAAGGACTGCGCAGCAGTCCCAAATTCTCGGTGTCACCACTATTTTTGGGACCGCTGTGCGGTCCTTCGCGGGCAAGCCACGCTCCTACAGGGCACGAGTTGGTTCATCTTGAAGTGTTGAGCTGCTCCAGATAACTATCCCCACCCAACTGGCTCATCTGCTGCCGAATCCACCCGGCCCGCCGCGCTACATAGCTGCTCGGCCGACTGGCACTCCAGTTCCTCGGATTGGGCAACACCGCCGCCAGCAGACTCGCCTGCTGCCGGGTCAGCTGACTGGCATTCACCCCAAAGTGATGCCGCGCCGCCGCCTGTGCGCCAAACACCCCTTCATCCCACTCGGCACTGTTCAGATACACCTCGAGAATCCGCTCCTTCGACCAGAGCAGCTCGATCAGCCCGGTAAACCACACCTCCAGCCCCTTGCGCAGCCAACTGCGGCCGGACCAGAGAAACTGGTTCTTCGCCACCTGCTGGCTCAGGGTGCTGGCGCCACGGATGGTCCCGCCGCGCTCGTTATGCGCCAGCGCAGCCTGGATGGCGGTGAAGTCGAAACCATAGTGGCTGGCGAACTTCTGGTCCTCGCCGGCGATCACCGCCACCTTGAGATCATCGGAGATCTTCTCCCACGGCTCCCAGTCCCGTTGCAGGTCGATAGGCTCGCCATCGATCCACGACTCGATCTTGCGCTCGACCATCAACGCCGTGCCCGGCGGCGGCACGAAACGGAAGATCAGCACCAGCACGACGCTGCCAGCGGCGAACCAGAGCGCGGCACGATAAAGGCGGCGGAGAACGAGTGACAGCATGATGATGGCTTGGCCGCGGCGGATGAGCGGGCCATTATACAGACCCGTGTCTCCTTGGAGTTCTTCGCATGCTTCGCAGCTTCCTCTTGCTCGCGGCCTTCTTCGGCTTCACCGGTGTCGCCCTCGGTGCCTTCGCCGCGCATGGCCTGAAAGCCCGCCTCAGCGCCGAATACCTGGCGATCTTCCACACCGGCGTCACCTACCAGCTGATCCACGCCCTGGCCCTGTTCGGCGTGGCCATCCTCAGCGTGCACCTGCCGGGCCGCCTGACCACCTGGGCCGGGAGCCTGTTCATTCTCGGCATCCTGCTGTTCTCCGGCAGCCTGTACATCCTCACCCTGAGCGGCATCGGCAAGCTCGGCATCATCACCCCGATCGGCGGCCTGGCCTTCCTCGGCGGCTGGCTGTGCCTGGGCCTGACGGCCTGGCGGCTGAGCTGACTCGCGGGTCGAAAATCGTGACGAATGGTGTCGACCGCCCTTGGGTTCAAGCGCGGATCGGCGCTAGAATGCGGGCCCCTGAAAACAATGGCGGCCGTGCGCATGCGCATTCAACTGAACGGTGAACCTTACGAATTGCCCGACGGCGAAAGCGTCGCGGCCCTGCTCGGTCGGCTCGACCTGACCGGGCGCCGGGTGGCGGTCGAACTGAACCTGGACATCGTGCCGCGCAGCCAGCACGACAGCACCGCCCTCAACGAGGGCGACCAGGTCGAGGTGGTCCACGCCATCGGCGGCGGCTAGTCACCAGCCCGCGACCACCGGCAAGTCCCTCCCCCTACAAGAGGATCAACGATGAGCAACGTTCGTAGCGACAAGCCCTTCACCCTGGCCGGTCGTACCTTCCAGTCGCGCCTGCTGGTCGGTACCGGCAAGTACCGCGACATGGAAGAAACCCGCCTGGCCATCGAGGCCTCGGGCGCCGAGATCGTCACCGTCGCCGTGCGCCGGACCAATATCGGCCAGAACCCGGGCGAGCCGAACCTGCTCGACGTACTGCCGCCAGACCGCTACACCATCCTGCCGAACACCGCCGGCTGCTATGACGCCGTCGAAGCCGTGCGCACCTGCCGCCTGGCCCGCGAGCTGCTGGATGGCCACAACCTGGTCAAGCTGGAAGTGCTGGCCGACCAGAAGACCCTGTTCCCCAACGTGATCGAAACCCTCAAGGCCGCCGAAGTGCTGGTCAAGGACGGTTTCGACGTGATGGTCTACACCAGCGATGACCCGATCATCGCCCGCCAGCTGGCCGAAGCCGGCTGCATCGCGGTCATGCCGCTGGCCGGCCTGATCGGCACCGGCCTGGGGATCTGCAACCCGTACAACCTGCAGATCATCCTCGAGGAAGCCAAGGTCCCGGTGCTGGTGGATGCCGGTGTCGGTACCGCGTCCGACGCCACCATCGCCATGGAGCTGGGTTGCGAAGCGGTGCTGATGAACTCGGCCATCGCCCACGCCCAGCAGCCGATCATGATGGCTGAGGCCATGAAGCACGCGATCATCGCCGGTCGCATGGCCTACCTCGCCGGCCGCATGCCGAAAAAACTCTATGCCAGCGCCTCGTCGCCGCTGGATGGCCTGATCAAGTAAGAGTCCCAGATGACCGAATCGCAAGAAACGCCTGTCACCGAAGAAGGCGAAGAGCGCCAGCACCGCCGCATCAAGAGTTTCGTGATGCGCGCCGGGCGCATGACCGAAGGCCAGCAACGCGGCCTGGACCAGGGTGGCCCGCTGTTCATCCTGAAGCTGGCCGACAGCCCGGTGGACTACGACCAGGTGTTCGGTCGTTCGGCGCCGCGCACCCTGGAAATCGGCTTCGGCATGGGCCACTCCCTGCTGGAGATGGCGGCGGCTGCGCCGGAGCAGGACTTCATCGGTGTCGAAGTGCACCGTCCGGGTGTCGGTGCGCTGCTTAACGGCGTGCTGACCCAGGGCCTGAAGAACCTGCGGGTGTATGACTGCGATGCCATCGAAGTGCTGAACCGCTGTGTCGCGGACAACAGCCTCGATCGCCTGATGCTGTTCTTCCCGGATCCATGGCACAAGAGCCGTCACCACAAGCGCCGTATCGTCCAGCCGGAGTTCGCCGAGCTGGTGCGGCGCAAGCTGAAGGTTGGCGGTGTGTTCCATATGGCTACCGATTGGGAGCCTTATGCCGAGTACATGCTGGAAGTGATGGCGGTGGCGCCGGGTTATCGCAACCAGGCGGCGGACGGGGCCTATGTGCCGCGGCCGCAAGAGCGGCCGATCACCAAGTTCGAGCGCCGGGGTGAGCGCTTGGGGCATGGGGTGTGGGATTTGAAGTTCGAGAAGCTGGCTGATTGATGCAGCGCTTCTGAGGGCCTCATCGCTGGCAAGCCAGCTCCCACAGGTACGGTGTATGCAGTACCTGTGGGAGCTGGCTTGCCAGCGATGAGGCCCTCAACTATTACCCCCGCCGATCGGCCACTACACCGATCAACACCAGCACCACCAGCAACACCGGAGCCAGCGCATAGTTGTTGAACTGGCTCAATCCCTTCACCACCCACGGGGTGGCATAGATCAGCGCAGCGCCGCTGCCGATCAGCACCAGCAGTGCCATGAACGGCACGCGCAATGCGCCAGCCAAGTTGCCCAGGCGGCCTTCGACCCAGGCCTTGATGTCGGTGCCGAACAGCACCAGCAGGCAGCCCACCAATGCCAGGGAAATCTCCGACAGGTTGCTGCGGCTCCAGCGGGAGACGGTCGAGAGCAGGTCGAGTACCAGGTCCATGCGCTTTCCTTAGGTCAAGAAGTACTGCAACAGGTCATTGAGGAACAGCTGGCCACGTGGCGTGGCGACCAGCCGCGTCGGTTCGACTTGCAAAAGGCCCTTTTGTTCGGCCTCGCGACGGGCTTCCTTCAACTGTTCCATCGGCAGCCCGGTACGTTCGCTGAAGAGCGTAGCTTCCACGCCCTCGGTCAGGCGCAACGCATTCATCAGGAATTCGAACGGCAGCTCGTCCAGCGGCAGCAGCTTTTCCCCCGCCTTGAAGGCCTTCGCCGGGTTCAGGTAGTCCTTCGGCAGGCGAGTCTTCCAGGTGCGCAGGATGCGTCCGTCCGGGTGGCTGAGCTTGCCGTGGGCACCGGCGCCGATACCGATGAAATCGCCGAAACTCCAGTAATTCAAATTATGTCGCGCAGCCTTGCCCGGCTGAGCGTAGGCGGAAATCTCGTACTGGCGATAGCCGTGGCGGGCCATCAGTGCCTGGCCGGCTTCCTGGATATCCCAGAGGATGTCGTCCTCCGGCAGTTCCGGCGGCTGGTTCCAGAACACCGTGTTCGGTTCCAGGGTCAGCTGGTACCAGGACAGGTGCGTCGGCTTCAGGTCGATGGCCTGTTGCAGGTCGGCCAGAGCCTCTTCCAGGCTCTGGTCCGGCAGGCCATGCATCAGGTCTAGGTTGAAGTTGTCGAACCCGGCATTGCGCGCCATGTCCGCCGCGCGAATCGCTTCGTCACCGTTGTGGATACGACCGAGGGCCTCCAGCTTGCTCTGCTGGAAGCTCTGGATGCCGATGGACAGGCGGTTGATCCCCAGCTGGCGGTAGGCCTTGAACTTCTCCTGTTCGAAGGTCCCGGGGTTGGCTTCCAGGGTGATCTCGATATCGCTGGCGAACGGAATCCGCTGCTCGACCCCGGCCAGCAGCCGGCCCAGGGCCTTGGCGCTGAACAGGCTCGGCGTACCGCCACCGAAGAAGATGCTGCTGATCGGCCGGCCGTAGACGGCTGGCAGCTCCTGGTCCAGATCGGCCAGCAGCGCGTCGACGTAGTCCTCTTCAGGCAGGTTGGCGCTGGCGGTGTGGGAGTTGAAGTCGCAGTACGGGCATTTGCGCACGCACCACGGGATATGGATGTACAGCGCCAGGGGCGGTAGCTGCGGCAGTGCCGCCCGTGGTGCTTGAGTGGTGAAACCTGCCTCGTCCGCGTGCAGTGGCTGGGCTGGCGATTTTTCGGTCATGCCAGGCCCAGACGTTTACGCAGCAGGCTCATTGCACGGGCGCGGTGACTCAATTGGTTCTTGTCGGCAGGTGCCAGGTCGGCGCTGGAGCAGTTGGTTTCCGGCACCCAGAACAGCGGGTCGTAGCCAAAGCCGTGCTCGCCGCTGGCGGCGGTGAGGATGCGCCCGTGCCACAGGCCTTCGCAGAGGATCGGCAGCGGGTCATCGGCGTGCCGCACCAGGGCCAGGACGCAGACGAACTGCGCACCGCGCTCGGCTTCCGGCACGTCCTTCAGCGCGTCGAGCAGCTTGGCGTTGTTCGCCGCGTCGCCCTTGCCGTCGGCATAGCGCGCGGAATAGATGCCCGGCGCACCGCCGAGGAAATCCACGGCCAGGCCCGAGTCGTCGGCCAGTGCCGGCAGGCCGGAAATGCGCGCGGCATTGCGCGCCTTGAGGATGGCGTTCTCGACGAACGACAGGCCGGTCTCTTCCGGCTCGACGCTGCTGAATTCACCGATGGAACGCAGTTGCACGGTGTCACCGAGCATGGCCTGCAGTTCTTTGAGTTTGCCGGCGTTGTGGCTGGCCAATACGAGTTGCTGGATTTTCATCATTCGCCCGGGAATACGGTTTGAGTGAAGCTGAAGTCGTTGCTGGTGTCACCGGAGCCGACCTTGATCGCGAAGGTGCGGCTTTCTTCCTGTTCGATCGGGAACTGCGCCAGGTAGTAGATGGCGCCCTGGTCGGTGACCTGCTTGAAGGTCAGGGCGCTCTTGCGGCTGGTCAGGTCGCTGACGCTGCCGCTGACGTTGGCCACCGCAGGCTTGCCGCCCTTGAGCACGGTGACGTTGATCACGCCCTGGTTCTTGCTGCGGATCAGCCCGGCGGCCTGGGCCGTGGCGGGCTGCACAAAGGTGGAGTTGAACACGCTGTAATGCACGGTCACGTCACCGAAGACTTCCTTGCGCTCCGGTTTCGCGGCATCGGCCGCCAGTGCCGGCACGGCCAGGCACAGGCTGATCAACAACAGGGCTAGACGACGCATGATCCTATCCTCCGATTTCAACGACGGTTATACCGCGACCTTGTGCTCCTGCAGGCCGGGGCTGCTGACACGATAGATACCGATCTCACCTAGAAGATTAGGCCACAGGCGACCACCCCAGCCGTTGCGGTGACGATTGTCCACCGCCAGGCGGTTCAGCACCTGGGCGCGGCGTTCGCTGCACAGGGCCTCGAAGTCCTCGAAGGTGCAGAAGTGGATGTTCGGCGTGTTGTACCAGGTATACGGCATGAAGTCCGACACCGGCATGCGACCCTTGGTCGCCAGGTACCAGCGGCAGCGCCAGTGACCGAAGTTGGGGAAGGTGATGATGCACTGGCGACCGACCCGCAGCATCTCGTCGAGAATGCGGTCCGGGTACTCCACGGCCTGCAGGGCCTGGGTCATGACCACCACGTCGAAGCTGTTGCTGGCGAAGTTGCCCAGGCCCTTGTCGAGGTCCTGCTCGATGACGTTGACGCCCTTGGCCACGCACTCGGCGATGTTGTCGGCGTCGATCTCCAGGCCATAGCCGGTGACCTGCTTGGTATCGCGCAGCGACGCCAGCAGCTCGCCGTTACCGCACCCCAGGTCGAGGACGCGGCTGCCGGCGGGGATCCAGTCCTGGATGATTTCCAAATCGGCTCTCATGGGGTCCTCAGCAGGCAATGCGTTTCATGTAGTTGGTGAAGCCCTGGATGTAGCGCTGGGTCGGGATCAGGAAGGCGTCGTGGCCGTACGGCGAGTCGATCTCCAGGTAGCAGACGTTCTTGCGTGCGGCGATCAGCGCATCGACGATTTCCCGCGAGCGGGCCGGGGAGAAGCGCCAGTCGGTGGTGAAGGACATCACGCAGTAGTCGGCGGTCACGTGGGCCAGGCTCGCCGCCAGGTCGCCGCCGTGGCGGGCAGCCGGGTCGAAGTAGTCCAGCGCCTTGGTCATCAGAAGGTAGGTATTGGCGTCGAAACGCCCGGAAAACTCCTCGCCCTGGTAGCGCAGGTAGCTTTCCACCTGGAACTCGACGCTGTGGAAGTCGTAGTTGAGTTTGTCGCTCTTCAGCTCGCGGCCGAATTTCTCGCCCATGGAGTCGTCGGACAGGTAGGTGATGTGCCCGACCATGCGCGCCAGCATCAGCCCGCGCTTGGGGATCACGCCCTGGTCCTGGAACGAGCCGCCATGGAACTCCGGGTCGGTGAGGATGGCCTGGCGGGCGACTTCGTTGAAGGCGATGTTCTGCGCCGACAGGCGGGGTGCCGAGGCGATGTCCACGCAGTGGCGCACGCGATCCGGGTAGGTGATGGTCCATTGCAGGGCCTGCATGCCGCCGAGGCTGCCGCCGACGATGGCGGCCCATTGCTGGATGCCCAGGCGATCGGCCAGGCGCGCCTGGCTGTGCACCCAGTCTTCCACGGTCAGTACCGGGAAATCCGCGCCGTAGGGCTTGCCGGTGGCTGGGTTGACGCTGCTCGGGCCGGTGCTGCCGTTGCAGCCGCCGAGGTTGTTCAGGCTGACCACGAAGAAGCGGTTGGTATCGATCGGCTTGCCCGGGCCGATGCAGCTGTCCCACCAGCCCGGCTTGCGGTCTTCGGCCTTGTGGTAGCCGGCGGCGTGATGATGGCCGGACAGCGCGTGGCAGATGAGCACGGCGTTGCTGGCAGTGCTGTTGAGCGTGCCGTAGGTTTCGTAGATCAGCTCGTAGGTGGCCAGCGAACGGCCACAGGCGAGGGCCAGCGGTTCATCGAACCGGGCAATTTGCGGTGTAACCAGACCGACGGAATCTTCGGGAAGGACAGTGGACATCGACCCTGCTCACGCGTGAATGACGCGTCAGTCTAAAGACCACCGGGGGGAGCGGCAAGCAATGTGCCAAGGTGAATCGTGGTGAGCCCATCGCTGCGGTGCGGCGATCCGACAAGCCAGCTCCCACAGGTTCGGTGCATGCAGTACCTGTGGGAGCTGGCTTGCCAGCGATGAGGCCATCAGCAACAGCGATGAAATCAGATCAGACGACGCAGCACTTCCGGCATCCCGGTCATCAGCGCCAGGTTGTTGATCACCAGCATGTCGATCAGCTTCAGCGCCATGAACGCGAGGATCGGCGAGATATCCAGGCCGCCCAGGTTCGGCAGGATACGGCGGAACGGCGCGAGGAACGGGTCGCAGATCTGGTTGATCAGCTGGGCACCCGGGTTATGGCTGCCCGGCGCGACCCAGGAGAGGATCACGCTGATGATCAGCGCATAGAAGAAGATGTTTAGGAACAGCGCAGCCAGGCCGATCAGCGACCAGATCAGCAGGCTCAGCGGGTTGCCGGCGGTGCCGTAGAGCAGCACCAGGATCACGCCCATCAGCAGCATCTGCACGATGATTGCCAGCACCAGCGAAGACATGTCCAGGCCGAACACGCTGGGGATGATCCGGCGCATCGGCTTGAGCAGCGGCTGGGTGGCGCGCACGGCGAACTGGCTCAGCGGGTTGTAGAAGTCGGCACGGACCAGCTGCAGGATGAAGCGCAGCATGATCACCAGCAGGTACAGGCTGCCCAGGGTCTGCAGGATGAAGACGGCGGCAGAACTCAATCCGATCATGTAAGGCTCCTTATTTGCCCAGTTGTTCGGCCATTTCGGCCGAGCGGTGCGCGGCGGCGCCCAGTGCTTTTTCGACCAGGGCCTCGAAACCGTCAGCCTGGAAGGATTTGATCGCCGCCTCGGTGGTACCGTTCGGCGAGGTCACGCGGCGGCGCAGCTCGGCAGCGTCGACATCGCTGGATACGGCCATATGGGCGGCGCCGAGGGCGGTTTGCAGGGTCAGCTTCGAGGCGACCTCGCGGGACAGGCCCAGCTTCTCGCCGGCCGCAGTCATGGCCTCGATCAGCAGGAAGAAGTAGGCCGGACCGCTGCCGGAGACGGCGGTGACGGCGTCCAGCTGGGCTTCGCTGTCGAGCCACAGGGCGATGCCCACGGCCGACAGCAGTTGCTCGGCCTGCTGGCGCTGTTCGGCGCTGACTTCGGCGGTGGCGTACAGGCCGCTGACGCCCTGGCGCAACAGGGACGGGGTGTTGGGCATGCAGCGCACGATCGGCTGGGCGCCGAGCCAGGCGTTCATGCTGGCGCAGGTGATGCCGGCGGCGATGGACACCACCAGTTGCCCGGGCTTGAGGTTCGGCTTGAGGGCTTCGCATACGGCTTTCATCGCCTGCGGCTTGACCGACAGCACCACCACGTCGGCGCCTTCGATGGCCTCGGCGTTGCTTTCGAACAGGTCGATGCCGTGTTCGGCATGGATCTTCGCCCGTTGCTCGGCGCCCGGGTCGCTGGCGCGGATCTGCGCGGCTTCCAGGCCCTGGGCGCGCAGGCCGCCGATCAGGCTGGCGGCCATGTTGCCGGCGCCGATAAAGGCAATACGAGTCTTGCTCATGTCAGGTCCTTGAGAGGGTGTAAGGGAAAAAGCATGGGTCAGGCCTGGCCGTAGTCGCGGGCGCCGAACAGCGCGGTGCCGATGCGGACCCAGGTCGCGCCCTGGGCGATGGCGCTTTCCAGGTCGTGGCTCATGCCCATGGAGAGGGTGTCGAGGCCGAGGCCCAGGCTGTCCTGCAGCTCGCGAACGCGAGCGAAGGCGGCATCCTGGGCGGCGCGATCGTCGGTGGGCTCGGGGATCGCCATCAGGCCGCGCAGGCGCACCTTCGGCAGGGCGGCGATGGCCTGGGCCAGGGCTGGCAGCTCTTCCGGGGTGCAGCCGGACTTGCTGGCCTCGCCGCTGACGTTGACCTGCAGGCACAGGTTCAGCGGCGCCAGATGGTCCGGGCGCTGTTCGGAAAGGCGTTGTGCGATTTTCAGTCGATCCACCGAATGTACCCAGTCGAAGTGCTCGGCAATGGCGCGAGTCTTGTTCGACTGAATGGGGCCGATGAAGTGCCAGGTCAAGGGCAGGTCGGTCAATTCCGTCTGTTTGCCCAGGGCTTCCTGGAGATAGTTCTCGCCGACATCGCGCACGCCGGCGGCGAAGGCTTCGCGTACGGCGCTGGCGGGCTTGGTCTTGCTCACGGCCAGCAGCTGGATGTCCGCCGGATTGCGCCCGGCAGCCGTGGCGGCGGCCTGGATGCGGGCGGCGAGGGTGGAGAGGTTGTCTGCGAGGGTGGACATGGGTTCGATGCCGGCAGCTTCTGGGTCCGGGGCATTCTACCCGCTTGTCGCGGCTTTATGGCACTAGGCCGGGTGGCGGGGTGCTGCTGATGGCCCTATCGCCGGCAAGCCAGCTATCACAGGTACTGCATGCACCGAACCTGTGGGAGCTGGCTTGCCAGCGATAGGGCCATCAGCCTCAATAAAAATTCTGGATCAGCGCTTGGCCAGGCGAAGCTGCTGTTGCTGCTGCGGCAACACGCGCTTGGCGACCACGTAATGCTTCTTCCAGTACGGCTTGTTCAGCGTATCGATGGTCACATTCTTGCCGGTACGCGGGGCATGAATGAAGCGGTCGTTACCGAGGTAGATCGCCACATGGTTGACCCGGCGGCTACGGATATTGAAGAACAGCAGGTCGCCGGGCTTGAGGTCCTTGCGATCCACTTTCACCCCGTGGTCGCCACTGGCCATGGCACTGGAGGTGCGCGGCAGGTCGACTTCATCGATATCGTTGAAGGCGTATTTCACCAGCCCGCTGCAGTCAAAACCCTTGCCCGGCGTGCTGCCGCCCCAGCGATAGGGTGTGCCCAGCTGGTTGACGGCGCGGCTGAGCACATCGCTGCTCTGGCTGGCGGGCATCTGTGCGACCACCTGCTTGGCGGCGGCGTTGCTGATGCGATGGTTGGAACGGGACTTGTTGATACTGCTCTTGTTCGAGCGAACCGCCGTGGAACTCGCGGTGTAACCGACAAAGCCGTTGGGAAGACGTTGCTCACGGTTGGTGGCGTGGGCGGCCAGGGGCAATAATAGGCAAATAGTCAGCCATGTCTTGAAAAATAGACGCATTAGGCAAGGCTCTTGTGTGTGTTGGCGGGCAACTTTATAACAGCTTTTTGGTCAATTTCTGATCCGCTGGTCGTCTCGGAACTGTCACACGTCGGTAAGTTCCAAAAAAGTCACACGATTTTTAGATATTTTTTTCCTAACCCGCAGAGGCTATGAATGAACGGTTATCAAAACGCAGGACGCCCCGATACCCACAGCAAGGTCATCGGTTACCTGTTATGGATCTTCGGATTTCTGGGGGCGCATCGCTTTTATTACGGCAAGCCGGTCACCGGCACCATCTGGTTCTTCACCCTGGGCCTGCTGGGCATCGGCTGGATCATCGACCTGTTCCTGATCCCGGCGATGGACCGCGAAGCCGACCTGCGCTTCCACGCCGGCCCGGTCAACTACAGCGTCACCTGGCTGCTGCTGACCTTCCTCGGCGTGTTCGGGGTGCACCGGATGTTCATGGGCAAGTGGATCACCGGGGTGATCTACCTGTTCACTGGCGGTCTGTTCCTGATCGGCGTGCTGTACGACTTCTGGACGCTGAACACGCAGATCTCGATGAAGAACGCGCAAGAGCGCTACTAAGCAAAAAGGCCCTGATTCGCATCAGGGCCTTTTCGTTTGCGGCGGGAGTTACTGGCGGGTCTGGCGTTGCTGCAACAGCAGGTTGTTGAAGCCGCTGCCGGCCAGTTGCTTCTGTGCCACGGTCAGCTGTTCGCGGTTGCTGAACGGGCCGACCAGCACGCGGTACCAGGTTTCTTCCTTCACCGTGCCGGATTCCACCTGCACCGACTGCCCGAGCAGGATGATCTGCGCCCGGACCTTGTCCGCGTCCGCCTGTTTGCGGAACGAACCCGCCTGCAGATAGAACTGCGTGGTGGCTGCCGGTTTGATCACCGGCGGCGCGGGCGGCGGCACCTCGCCGTTGAGCGCGGCCTGGGCGCGGGCCGTGTCGATCTTCGCCGCTTCCGCCGGGGTCACCGGAGGCTGCGCGGGGACCGGCGGGGTTTTCTCCGGCACGGCTTCCGGTGGCACGATGACTTCCGATTCCGGCAGCAGGGTGTAGAAGTCGTACTTCGGCTTCACGGGGGCCTGCGGGCTGGGCGGGGTCTTGTTGGCTTCGGCGATCTTCTCGGCCTTCTGCTGCTCCGGCTTCTCGCGCTTCACATCATCCCGACCCGGTTCCAGCTTCATCAGGAAGACGATGAAGGCGCCGATGGTCAGGCCGGCGGCCAGCCACATCCAGCCTGGGATCGGCGCCTTGGCCGCAGGCTGGTTGCGGCTGGCGCCGCGCTTGGGAGCAGGTTTTTTCTTGGCAGCCAACTTACATGCGCTCCAGGGTTTCCAGGCCCAGCAGTTCCAGGCCCTGTTTCAGGGTGCGGCCGGTCAGGGCAGCCAGCCGCAGGCGGCTTTGCTGCTGTTCCGGGGTCTCCGCGGCGAGGATCGGGCAGTTCTCGTAGAAGCTGGAGAACAGGCCGGCAACGTCGTACAGGTAGCTGCACAGGATGTGCGGGGTGCCTTTCTCGGCGACGTTGTTGAGGATCTCGGCGAACTGCGCCAGGCGCGCGGCCAGGTCCTGTTCCTGCTGGGCCTGCAGCACGATGTGGCCGTCGACTTCGCTGAAGTCCTTGCCCAGCTTGCGGAACACGCCGGCGACGCGGGTGTAGGCGTAGAGCAGGTAAGGCGCGGTGTTGCCTTCGAAGTTCAGCATCAGGTCGAAATTGAAGCTGTAGTCGCTGGTGCGGTGCTTGGACAGGTCGGCGTATTTCACCGCGTCGATGCCGACCACTTTGGCGATGGCGCGCAGTTCATCTTCCGGCAGTTCCGGGTTCTTTTCCTTGACCAGGGTGTAGGCGCGTTCCTTGGCTTCGTTGAGCAGGTCGATCAGCTTCACGGTGCCGCCGTCACGGGTCTTGAACGGACGGCCGTCGGCGCCGTTCATGGTGCCGAAGCCCATGTGCTCGGTCTGCATCGGGTGGCTGATGAAGCCGGCGCGGCGGGCCACCTCGAACACCTGCTGGAAGTGCAGGGCCTGGCGCTGGTCGACGAAGTACAGGGCGCGGTCGGCGTGCAGCACGTTGCTGCGGTAGCGCACGGCGGCCAGGTCGGTGGTGGCGTACAGGTAGCCGCCGTCGGCCTTCTGCACGATCACCGGCAGCGGCTCGCCCTCGGCGTTCTTGAATTCCTCGAGGAACACACACTGGGCGCCGTTGCTCTCGACCAGCAGGCCCTTGGCCTTGAGGTCGCTGACCACGTTGGCCAGGTCGTCGTTGTAGGCGCTCTCGCCCATGACGTCGGCCATGGTCAGCTTGACGTTGAGCAGTTCGTAGGTCTTCTGGCAGTGGGACAGGGAGATGTCCTTGAAGCGGGTCCACAGCGCCAGGCACTCGGCGTCGCCGGCCTGCAGCTTGACCACCAGGCCACGGGCGCGGTCGGCGAACTCTTCGGACTCGTCGAAGCGCTTCTTCGCGGCACGGTAGAAGTTTTCCAGGTCCGACAGCTCGTCGCTGGTGATGGGGTTTTCCTGCAGGTAGGCCATCAGCATGCCGAACTGGGTGCCCCAGTCGCCGACGTGGTTCTGGCGGATCACGTCGTCGCCGAGGAATTCCAGGACTCGCGCCACGGCGTCACCGATGATGGTCGAGCGCAGGTGGCCGACGTGCATTTCCTTGGCCAGGTTCGGCGCGGACAGGTCGACCACTACCTTCTGCGCGGCGCCAGCCTTGTGCACGCCGAGCTTGGCGTCGGCCAGGGCGGCGTCCAGGCGCGAGGCCAGGGCCTGGGTGTTCTGGAAGAAGTTGAGGAAGCCGGGGCCGGCGATCTCGACCTTGCTCACCTGCGGGTCGGCCGGCAGCGCGGCAATGATCTTCTCGGCCAGGTCACGGGGCTTCAGGCCGGCCGGCTTGGCCAGCATCATGGCGATGTTGCTGGCGAAATCACCGTGGGTCTTGTCCCGGGCGTTCTCCACCTGGATCGCCGGCGCCAGCCCTTCAGGCAGCACACCGTCGGCGGTGAGTTGGGTCAGGGCTTGCTGGATGAGCTGGCGAATGGTGTCTTTCATGGGATTCTCTTTCGACCGCAAGCGCGGTGGCGCTTCGAGGCGCAGGTGGAAAAACTGGGCATTATCCGTTGCCGGACACGGGTTGCCAACCTTTTGGGGCCGGGGTCAGTACAGGTCCACGGGGTCCACGTCGATCGACCAGCGCACCTGGCGACCGCTCGGCAGGCTCTCCAACACTAGCAGCCAGGCGGCGATCAACCGGTGCAACGGCGCCCGGGCGTTGGCCTGCAAGAGTAGCTGGGCACGGAAGCGGCCGGCACGGCGTTCCATCGGCGCCGGCACCGGACCGAGCAATTCGATGCCATGCAGACCCTGCTCGGCGAGCAATCGTTCGGCGGCGGAACAGGCTTCGTCGAGAAAACTTTCCGCCTGCCCCGGCTTGTGCGCTTCGGCGCGCAGCAGGGCGAGGTGGGCGAAGGGCGGCAGGCCGGCGGCGCGGCGCTCGCTCAAGGCCTGTTCGGCGAAGGCGAAATAGCCCTGCTCGGTGAGCTGGACCAATAAAGGATGGTCGGCCAGGTGGGTCTGGATGATCACCTTGCCCGGCTCCTCGGCCCGTCCGGCGCGGCCGGCGACCTGGACGATCAACTGCGCCATGCGCTCGCTGGCGCGGAAGTCGCCGGAGAACAGCCCGCCATCGGCGTCGAGGATGGACACCAGGGTCACCCGCGGGAAGTGATGCCCCTTGGCGAGCATCTGCGTGCCCACCAGGATGCACGGCTGGCCGCGCTGGATGGTGGCGAACAGCTGGTTCATCGCGTCCTTGCGCGAGGTGCTGTCGCGATCGACCCGCAGCACCGGATAGTCCGGGAAGAGGATGCTCAGGCGTTCCTCGGCGCGCTCGGTACCGGCGCCGACCGGGCGCAGGTCGACATGGTTGCACTGCGGGCACTGGCGCGGCACGCGCTCGTCATAACCGCAATGGTGGCAGCGCAGCTCGCCGGAGCGCTGGTGCACGGTCATCCGCGCATCGCAGCGCGGGCACTCGGACAGCCAGCCGCAATCGTGGCACAGCAGGGTCGGGGCGAAGCCGCGGCGGTTGAGGAACACCAGCACCTGCTGGCCGGCGGCGAGGGTCTGGCCGATGGCCTGCTGCATCGGGCCGCTGATGCCGCTGTCCAGAGGCCGGCTCTTCACGTCCAGGCGCAGGAAGCGCGGGGCCTGGGCGCCGCCGGCGCGGTGGTTCAGGCGCAGCAGGCCGTAGCGGCCGGAATGGGCGTTGTGCAGGCTTTCCAGGGACGGCGTGGCCGAGCCCAGCAGGATCGGGATGTTCTCTTGCCGTGCCCGCACCAGGGCCAGGTCGCGGGCGTGGTAACGCAGGCCTTCCTGCTGTTTATAGGAGCCGTCGTGCTCCTCGTCGATGATGATCAGGCCCGGGTTTTTCATCGGCGTGAACAGCGCCGAGCGGGTGCCGATGATGATATCGGCCTCGCCATCACGGGCGGCGAGCCAGGCGTCGAGGCGTTCGCGATCATTGACGGCGGAGTGCAGCAGGGCGATGCGCGCGTTGAAGCGCTGTTCGAAGCGCGCCAGGGTCTGCGGGCCGAGGTTGATCTCGGGGATCAGGATCAGCGCCTGCTTGCCGGCTTCGAGGGTCTCGCGGATCAGTTGCAGGTAGACCTCGGTCTTGCCGCTGCCGGTCACGCCGGCCAGCAGGAAGGCGTGGAAGGCCCCGAAACCGGCGCGCACGGCATGGAAGGCGGCGCGCTGTTCGTCGTTCAGCGGCAGTTCCGGCTGGGCCAGCCAGTGTTCGTGGCGTGCCTGCGGGGCATGGCGGCGGACTTCCACCTGGACCAGCTCCTTGGCCAGCAGCAGGTCGAGGCTGTCCTTGCTCAGGCCGAGCTTGCTCAGCAGGCCATGGGCGACACCGTGGGGATGTTGCGCCAGGGTGTGCAGGGCTTCGCGCTGGCGTGGCGCGCGGGCGATGCGCGGATCGTCGGCGCGCGCGTTCGGCGCCACCTGCCAGAAGCGCTCCTGCCGCGCCTCGGCCGGCTCGCCCTGGCGCAGCAGCACCGGCAGCGCCCAGCTCAGGGTGTCGCCGAGGCTGTGCTGGTAATACTGGGCAGTCCACAGGCACAGCTTGAACAGCGCCGGGGGCAGCGGCGACACCGGGTCGAGCAGGGCGATCGCCGGTTTCAGCTTGTCGGCGGGCACCTCGCTGTGTTCGGCGACTTCCACGAGGATGCCGATCATCTCCCGGCGCCCGAACGGCACGCGCACGCGCATGCCCGGGGTCAGCGCCTGGCGGGCCATGCTCGCCGTGGCCCTGTAGTCGAACAGCCTGCGCAGGGGCGAAGGCAGGGCAAGGCGAAGGATGACGTCGGACACGCGCAGTTTTCTCTGTAGGGAAGGTTCCAGGTGCCGGCGAGCCTAGCAGACGACAGTCGGTGCGAGCGACATCTTGCACTGACGGCAGCCTCTGGTATTATTCGCCGCCTAATTACGTGCGGTATTCAACAATGGTGTTGGGTGGCGGCACGCAGTCGAGGAAAGCACCATGAAAGCAGATATTCATCCGACTTACGAAGTGGTTGCAGTGACTTGCAGCTGCGGCAACAAATTCGAAACCCGTTCGACTCTGGCCAAGCCACTGCCGATCGACGTTTGCTCTGAGTGCCACCCGTTCTACACCGGCAAGCAGAAAGTCCTGGACACCGGCGGCCGCGTACAGAAGTTCGCAGACCGCTTCGGCATGTTCGGCGCCAAGAAGTAAGACTGCGCGTGGGGTTACCCACGTTGCTGAAGAAAGCGCCCCTTCGTGGGCGCTTTTTTTATGGGCGCGATTTGCCGGCTACCGCTCGTCGGCGTCCGCCGGCCGTGGCCCGGTGCTGGATCGTTCCCGCAGATCCGCCCCAAAACCAGGCGACCAACGCTGGTTGCCGGTCCTGATCGACGCGAGCATGCTGGAGAAGGTCAATCGCTGAGAAATTGTGAACATTTTTTCATGCCGATTGTACACACTGAAAGCCTTGAACTACGCGGGTCTTGGCTGAAAGTCGTAGGTTAAAGGCCTTGACACAAGTGACCGGCCAGTCTTGTCGGCCCATTGCTCTTTGCGTATCCTCGGCGGTCCGTCAGAACAGTAAACAAGCGGAATGCCCACCATGTCAGATCTGAAAACTGCCGCTCTCGAATATCATGCTCAGCCTCGTCCGGGGAAACTGAGCGTCGAGCTCACCAAACCGACCGCAACCGCACGCGACCTGGCGCTGGCCTACAGCCCTGGCGTCGCCGAACCCGTGCGTGAAATCGGCCGCGATCCTGAGCTGGCATACCAATACACCGGCAAGGGCAACCTGGTCGCGGTGATCTCCGACGGTACCGCCATTCTTGGCCTGGGTAACCTCGGCCCACTGGCTTCGAAGCCGGTCATGGAAGGCAAGGGTGTTCTGTTCAAGCGTTTCGCCGGCATCGACGTGTTCGACATCGAAGTCGACTCGGAAAGCCCGCAAGCCTTCATCGACACCGTCAAGCGCATCTCCATCACCTTCGGTGGCATCAACCTGGAAGACATCAAGGCACCTGAGTGCTTCGAGATCGAGCGCGCCCTGATCGAACAGTGCGACATCCCGGTATTCCACGATGACCAGCACGGCACCGCGATCGTGACCGCTGCCGGCATGATCAACGCCCTGGAAATCGCTGGCAAAACCCTCGGCGACGCCAAGATCGTCTGCCTGGGCGCCGGCGCCGCCGCCATCTCCTGCATGAAACTGCTGGTGAGCATGGGTGCCAAGGTTGAAAACATCTTCATGATCGACCGTACCGGCGTGATCCACGCTGGCCGTGACGACCTGAACCAGTACAAGGCGGTCTTCGCCCACGCGACCGACAAGCGCACCCTGGCCGATGCCCTGGAAGGCGCTGACGTGTTCGTCGGTCTGTCCGGCCCGAACCTGCTGAGCCCTGAAGGCCTGAAGTCGATGGCGGCCAACCCGATCGTCTTCGCCTGCTCCAACCCGGATCCGGAAATCTCCCCGGAACTGGCGCACGCTACCCGCGACGACGTGATCATGGCTACCGGTCGTTCCGACTACCCGAACCAGGTCAACAACGTTCTGGGCTTCCCGTTCATCTTCCGTGGTGCCCTGGACGTTCGCGCCAAGCGCATCAACGAAGAGATGAAGATCGCTGCCGCCAACGCCCTGAAGGACCTGGCCAAGCTGCCAGTGCCGAAGGAAGTCTGCGACGCGTACAACGTCCAGGCCCTGGAATTCGGCCGTGGCTACATCATTCCGAAGCCACTGGACCCACGCCTGCTGAACGTCGTTTCCGATGCCGTGGCCAAGGCCGCCATCGAATCCGGCGTAGCGACCCTGCCGTATCCGAAGCACTACCCGCTGAACAGCGTGGACGAAGTGTTCAACGGTTGATCCGCTGAAGTAACAACAAAAAGCCCCGGCTCTTGCGAGCCGGGGCTTTTTTTTAGCTGCAAGCTTTAAGCTTCAAGCTGTAAGAGAAAGGCAGCGGACGCGTACTGCTTTTTCTTGCCGCTTGAGGCTTACAGCTTGTGGCTCAAGATCAGAAAAGATCCATCGGCGCCGCCTCATCCGCCGGCAGCGGACTGCCAGGCGCGGCACCATTGCCCATCTCGTTCACCGACGGCGGCGTGTCTTCGGCCTTGAACAGCTCGAAGTAGGCATTCGGCGTGCTCGGCGTCGCCGCGCGGCCACTGACCGGGTCGACGCGCAGGCTGAGGATGCCTTCCGGCTCGGGCAGGCGGTGCTCCGGCTTGTCCTTCAGGGCCTGGCCCATGAAGTTCATCCAGGTCGGCAGCGACACGGTACCGCCGTACTCACGGCGGCCCAGGGTCTCCGGCTGGTCGAAGCCGGTCCAGACGGTGGTCACGTAGTCGGCGTTGTAGCCGGAGAACCAGGCGTCCTTGGACTCGTTGGTGGTGCCGGTCTTGCCTGCCAGGTCGTTGCGGCCCAGGGCCATGGCCCGGCGCCCGGTACCGCGCTTGATCACGTCCTCCAGCATGCTGGTGAGGATGTAGCTGGTGCGGCCGTCGATGATCTGCTCGGCAATCACCGGCGCCTGTGGCATGGCCGGGGCCGTCTGCTGGGTATCGGTAGTGATCGGCTGCACCTGCGGCGCGGCGATCCCGCCCTGGTCCTCGTGACCCGACGGCGTACGCGCCGGGTTGGCGGTGAACAGGGTCTCGCCGTTACGGCTCTCGATACGCTCGATCAGGTACGGGCTGATCTTGTAGCCGCCGTTGGCAAAGGCGCTCCAGCCGGTGGCGATCTCCATCGGCGTCAGGGTCGCGGTGCCCAGGGCCAGGGACAGGTTGCGCGGCAGGTCCTGCTTGTTGAAGCCAAACCTGGCGATGTAGTCGATGGTGCTGTCCACGCCCATGCTCTGCAGCAGGCGGATCGACACCAGGTTGCGCGACTTGTACAGCGCCTCGCGCATGCGGATCGGGCCGAGGAAGGTGTTGGTGTCGTTCTTCGGCCGCCAGACCTTGTCCAGGTACTCGTCGACGAACACGATCGGTGCATCGTTGACCAGGCTGGCGGCGGTGTAGCCGTTATCCAGCGCCGCGCTGTAGACGAACGGCTTGAAGCTCGAGCCCGGCTGGCGCTTGGCCTGGGTGGCGCGGTTGTAGTTGCTCTGCTCGAAGGAGAAGCCACCGACCAGGGCCCGGATCGCGCCGTTGCTCGGGTCCAGGGTGACCAGTGCGCTTTGGGCGCCCGGTACCTGGCTGAAGGCCAGGCTGCCGTCATCCTTGCGACGAACGCGGATCAGGTCGCCGACCTGGGCCACATCACCGGCCTGTTGCGGCGCGCGGCCCTGGCTGTTGGTGTTGAGGAACGGACGCGCCCACTTCATGGTGTCCCAGGCCACGGTGGCCTCTTCACCGTTGCGGGTCAGCACGCGCAGGCCGGTTTTCTCGACCTGGGTGACGATCGCCGGCTCGAGGCCGCCGAGGGTGCGCTGCTTGGCCAGTTCCTGCACCCAGGCGGCGCGGGTCTTGCCCGGCAGGCGCGATTCAGGGCCGCGGTAGCCGTGGCGCTGGTCGTATTCGGTAAGGCCGTCGAGGACGGCCTTGTTGGCCATTTCCTGCAGGTTGCTCGGCACCGTCGTGGTCACGCGGAAGCCTTCGGTGTAGGCATCGCTGCCATAGCGGCCGACCATCTCGGCGCGGGCCATCTCGGCGATGTACGGCGCATTCACTTCCGGCGTCGGCACGTGGTAGCTGGCGTTCAGCGGCTCGGCGAGGGCGGCCTGGTAGCTGGTCTCGTCGATCTTGCCCAGCTTGTACATGCGCCCGAGGATCCAGTCGCGACGCTCCTTGGCCCGGGCCGGGTTGGCCAGCGGGTTGAAGCGCGACGGCGCCTTGGGCAGGCCGGCGATCATGGCCATCTGCGCCAGGCTGATGTCGCGGATCGACTTGCCGTAGTACACCTGCGCCGCCGCTTCGATGCCGTAGGCGCGGTTACCCAGGTAGATCTTGTTGACGTACAGCTCGAGGATCTCGTCCTTGGTCAGTTCGCGCTCGATCTGCAAGGCGAGGAGGATCTCGTTGGTCTTGCGCGAGAAGCTGCGCTCGCTGGTCAGGAAGAAGTTCTTCGCCACCTGCATGGTGATGGTGCTGCCGCCGGTCTGGATATGCCCGGACTTGAGCAGTTGCGTGGCCGCGCGCATCAGGCTGCTCGGGTCGACGCCGTAGTGATTGAGGAAATTGTCGTCCTCGGCTGACAGCAATGCCTGAATGAAGTGTGGGGGAATATCCGCAAAACGGATTGGAGACCGCCGCATTTCGCCGAACTCGGCGATCAGCTTGCCGTCACTGCTGTAGACCCTCAGGGGTATCTGCAACTGGATGCTTCGCAGCGACTCCACCGACGGGAGGCTGGGACTAAGATACAGAAACGCGCCGCTCAGACCGAGAACGGCTGCGCAGATGACCGCGACGAAAGACCACCAGAAGAACTTCAGCAGGCGTATCAAGGCTTTGGGGTGTCCAGTTGGAGTTTTGGGTTGAGCGCAGGGCCCGGCGGGCCGGAAAACGCTGCGCATTATAAGCAATTTTCACTTCCACGCGTGATTTGCACCGGGTGTCAAGGTGGCGCTGTTGCCGCCCTCGCCAGGACGGCGGCTTGCTGCCTTTTTTCAAGGCTGAACGAGGAAAACAGGATGTTTGGACGCACAGATCGGGATAGCGGTTCACTGCTGGGGCTGGAAATTGCCTCTGGCGCCGTCAGGTTGCTGCAACTGGAGCGCCGCCCACGCGGGCTGGCCTTGCGCGGCTGGGGGATCGAGCCGCTGCCGCCGGGTGCCCTGGCGGACGGCCGGGTGGTGGCCCACGAGGTGGTGGCCGAGGCGATCGGCCGGGCCCGGCAACGCAGCGGCACCAGCGTCCGCGAGGCGGTGCTGGCAGTGCCTTCTGCGGCGGTCATCCAGCATGCGGTGGCCATGCCATCGGGGCTGGACGACGAGGAAATCGACGAGCGGTTGCGCGACGAGGCCGAACAGTTCATTCCCTTCTCGGTGGAGGAGGCGGCGCTGGATTACCGGGTGGTGCCCGGCACGCCAGGGATGCTCAACGTGGCCTTCACCGCCTGTCGCCAGGAATGGCTGGACAGCCTGGAGCGGGTCATGGACCTGGCGGGGCTGCGGGCACGGATCGTCGATATCGACAGCCATGCCTGGCAGCGGGTGCTGGCTCGCCAGGCGCCGGGGGTGTCGGCGGTGCTGCTGCTGGAAGCGGATGCCTGGGTGTTTCATGGTTTCCGCGTGGATGGCGGGCTGCTGTTCAGTGAGCGTCGTGTGCCGATGGAGCCGCGCCTGGAAAGCCTGGTGGAGTTCGTCGACCTGTGCCTGTTGCGCGAGCCCGGCGCGATGCCGGACCGGCTCTGGCTGGCGGGTGCGCAAGCGGGTTGGGAAGGGCTTGCCGAACAGTTGCAGTGGCATCTGGGGATTACCACCCGGACCTTCGATCCATTGGCGGGGCTGCTGTTGCCGCAGCGTGATGACGATGTGCTGGAGCAGGCCGCACCGTTGCTGGGGGTCGCCTATGGCCTGGCCCTGCGGGGCTACAACTGATGGCCGGAATCAACCTGCTGCCGTGGCGGGAATGGCGTCGGCAGCGGGCGATCCGCCGCTGGCAGGGGCTGCTGCTCGCCAGTCTGCTGGCGGGGACACTGCTGTCGCTGCTGGGGGTTGCATTGGTCAGTCAGCGCCTGGAGCGCCAGCTGGAGGCCAATGCCCGGCTGAGTGAGCGCATTGCCGGGCTGAGCGAGGGGCTTGCGCAGGTTGCGCTGCTTCGTGAGCGGGGCGAGGTCCTGCAGGCGCAATGGACGGAGCTGCAGGGGATGGTGCGGCAGCAAGGCGTTGGTGGTGACCTGCTTTTTCGCTTAATGGACATCGTCCCGCCGGGCGCTCGCCTGAGCGAGCTGCAACTGAGCGAAGGAGAGTTGCGCTTGTCCGGTCTGGCTCGCAGCGGCAGTGATGTCGCACAGTTGCTGCGCAACCTCGGGCAGTCACCTGGCCTGGGGGCGGCGGATCTGCAGGAGCTGGTTTCTTCTCCGACGGGCGAGCGCTTTCGGCTTCTGGTCAGCCTGGAGTCGTCATGAGCCTTGCGCTGCTCGATCCGGCCCTGGACTGGCGTGCGCTGCTGCGCTGGCCCTGGTGGGCGAAGGTCATGCTGCTGGGCGCGTGCTTTTTGCTGGTGCCGGGGCTGGTCTTCGGCTTGCACTGTCGCGAGGTGCTTGGCTCGATCGCCGTGGAGGAGGGCCGGCATGACGAACTGCAACGGCAATGGCAGGAGCGTTCGGCCCAGGTGGATTCGCAGGCGGTTCACCAGGCGCATCTCGCACGGCTGGAGGCCGATCTGCTGCGCCGGCAGGGCGAGCTGTTCGACGAGGATGGACTGGCGAGCCTGTTGCAGAGTCTTGGTCAGTTGGGGGCGGGATTGTCGTTCGAGCAGGTCTCGGTGCTGGAGCCTGAATCGCGGCAGCATCATGTGGAGCTGCCGATCAAGGTGCAGGTGGCGGGTGAGTACCGGGCCTTGAAGCGCTTTCTCGCGGGGCTGGGTGGCTTGGAGAAGCTGGTGACGTTGCATGAGTTGCACCTGGTCGCGACGGACGAGGCCTCGCCCGGGGTATTGCGCCTGGGGTTGCGGCTGCAGGCTTACCGGGCGCTTCAGTCGGGTGCGGTTGCGGTAACGGCCGTGGCGCCCTCTTCGCAGGTGCACAACCCGTTCGAGCCGTTTGCCTCGACCGTGGCTGAAGTGTCCCTGGATCAGGCGCGGATGGTGGGTTATCTGCGGGACCCGAAGGGGCAGGCGGCGCTGGTTCGTCTTGGGGCGGAGGTGCATTTGCTGCGAGAAGGCGACCGCATCGGCTCGGGCCAGGTGGTAGCAATAGAGGAGGGGCGGGTGGAGCTTCAGGGCGTCGCGACAGGGATAGCGCGGGTGCTGATGCTCTCCAAAAGCTGATGGCGCTTGGCTCTGTAGGAGCGTGGCTTGCCCGCGAAGGAGTGCGAAGCGCTCCCAAAAATGGTGCTGACTGCGAGAATTTGGGACCGCTGTGCGGTCCTTCGCGGGCAAGCCACGCTCCTACAGGGGGGGCGTCAGGGTGTTTGATTGGAGGAAGAATATGAACAGGACGTTCAGATCATGGCTGTTGTACCTGATGCTGCTATCACCCGTGGCCCTGGCCGATCCCGGCAAGCCACTGTCGCTGAACTTCCAGGATGTCGAAGTCCGCGCCGTGCTGCAGGTGCTGGCGGACTTCGTCGGGGTCAACCTGGTGGTCAGCGACGAGGTGCGCGGCAATATCACCCTGCGCTTGCACGAGGTTCCTTGGGAGCAGGCGCTGGATACGGTATTGCGCAGCAAGGGGCTGGGCAAACGCCTGGAGGGTAATGTCCTGCTGGTGGCGCCGCTCGGGGAACTGGAGAACAGCGGGCGCCCGGCCTACGGGCCCAGGGAGCAGGCACTGCTGCAGGTCAGCCATGCCCGGGCTGCGGACCTTGCCAGCCTGCTCGTGCCCCTGCTCGACGCTGGTCCGGAGGAGGACCCCTGGGGCCCGATCAGCGTCGATGAACGCACCAATACCCTGATCACCAGCCAGCAACCACAGCGTCTCGACACCTTGCGCCGCTTGCTCGGGCAACTGGACGTGCCGGTACGCCAGGTGCTGATCGAGGCGCGGATCGTCGAGGCCAATGTCGATTACGAGCGCGGCCTGGGTGTGCGCTGGGGCGGTTCTGCGGGTGGCCGCGTCATTCCGGGGATTGGCGAGGCGGGCTCATCGACCTTCGTCGACCTGGGGATCGAGCGTGCAACGTCAGGAATCGGTTTCGGCCTGATCGGCGACAGCGGCCTGCTCGACCTGGAACTGAGTGCCATGGAGAAGTCCGGCAACGGCGAGATCATCTCCCAGCCCAAGGTGCTCACCGCCGACAAGGAAACCGCGCGGATCCTCAAGGGCTCCGAGGTGCCGTACCAGGAATCGGGGGCCAATGGCACGACATCCATCACCTTCCGCGAGGCCTCGCTGTCGCTGGAGGTCACTCCGCAGATCATGCCCGGTGGCGAGGTGAGCATGCAGGTCAAGGTGACCAAGGACGAACCGGACTACCTCAATCTCCAGGGCACCGTACCGCCGATCCGCAAGAACGAGGTCAACGCCCGGGTACGCGTGGGCGACGGCCAGACCATCGTGATTGGCGGCGTTTACTCCACCAGCAAAAACAATGTGGTGGATAAGGTGCCATTTTTCGGCGATGTGCCGTATGTTGGGCGGCTGTTTCGTCGCTCCACCGTCCAAGAAAGAAAATCCGAGCTGTTGGTCTTCCTGACTCCGCGTATCATGAATGACCAGGCGATTGCTGTGAGTCATTGATTCTGTGCGAAATTTGATACTTGTTGGGCCGATGGGTGCTGGCAAAAGCACCATCGGCCGCCTGCTTGCCAAAGAACTGCGCCTGCCTTTCAAGGATTCCGACAAGGAAATTGAATTGCGCACGGGCGCCAATATCCCGTGGATCTTCGACAAGGAAGGCGAGCCGGGCTTTCGCGATCGCGAGCAGGCCATGATCGCCGAGCTGTGCGCGGCCGACGGGGTGGTCCTGGCCACCGGTGGCGGCGCGGTAATGCGCGATGCCAACCGCAAGGCGCTGCATGATGGCGGCCGCGTCATCTACCTGCATGCTTCGGTGGAGCAGCAGGTCGGGCGTACCGCCCGTGACCGCAATCGCCCCTTGCTGCGTACCGCCAATCCCGAGGAAACCCTGCGCAACCTGCTGGCGCTGCGTGATCCGCTGTACCGGGAGATCGCCGACCTGGTGGTGGAAACCGACGAACGGCCACCGCGCATGGTGGTGCTGGATATTCTCGAGCGCTTGCAGAAGTTGCCGCCCCGCTGACGCATGATTATCCTCGGCGACCAGTCATGCTCTGACAGGGCACTTTGTTATCACGCGGACCGGGACTTCCAGTCCGCGTCTTCGTTCTTTGTGGGGATACATGCAGACACTTAAGGTCGACCTGGGCGAACGCAGCTACCCGATCTACATCGGTGAAGGGCTGCTGGACCAACCTGAACTGCTGGCGCCGCATATTGCCGGCCGGCAGGTCGCCATCGTTTCCAACGAGACCGTCGCGCCGCTGTATCTGGAGCGCCTCAGCCAGACCCTGGGTGCCTACAAGGTGCTGCCGGTGGTCCTGCCGGACGGCGAGTCCTACAAGAACTGGGAAACCCTGCAACTGATCTTCGATGCCCTGCTCACTGCACGGCATGATCGCCGCACCACGGTCGTCGCCCTCGGCGGCGGGGTGATCGGCGATATGGCCGGCTTCGCCGCCGCTTGCTACCAGCGCGGCGTCGACTTCATCCAGGTGCCGACCACCCTGTTGTCCCAGGTCGATTCCTCGGTGGGCGGCAAGACCGGCATCAACCACCCGCTGGGCAAGAACATGGTCGGCGCCTTCTATCAGCCCAACGCGGTGCTGATCGATACTGCCAGCCTGCGCACCCTGCCGCCGCGCGAGCTGTCTGCCGGCCTGGCCGAAGTGATCAAGTACGGCCTGATCTGCGACGAGCCGTTCCTCGGCTGGCTGGAAGACAACGTCGATGCCCTGCGCAACCTCGATGGCGCAGCGCTGACCGAAGCCATCCGTCGCTCCTGCGCGGCCAAGGCTGCCGTGGTCGGCGCTGACGAACGCGAGTCCGGGGTGCGCGCTACGCTGAACCTTGGCCACACCTTCGGCCACGCGATCGAAACCCAGATGGGCTATGGTGTGTGGCTTCACGGCGAAGCGGTGGCGGCCGGTACGGTCATGGCCCTGGAAATGTCCATGCGCCTGGGCTGGATCAGCCAGCAGGACCGCGACCGTGGCATTCGCCTGATGCAGCGTGCCGGCCTGCCGGTGGTGCCGCCACAGGACATGACCCCGGCGCAGTTCATGCAGCACATGTCGGTGGACAAGAAAGTACTCGATGGTCGTCTGCGCCTGGTCCTGCTGAGCAAGCTGGGCGAGGCCGTGGTCACGGATGACTACCCGCAAGAGATTCTTCAGGCCACGCTGGCAGCGGACTACCCTGCCATCGTGGCCCAGCTTTGAGGTCGATGAGAGCCCGATGACTAGTTTGCATGCCGACGAGGCCTTTCTCGGCCACTACCAGCTGAACCACGACCCCTTCGCCGCGCGCGTTCCGGGGTTCAAGTTCTTCCCCGCCCAGCGCAAGCCGGTCCTGGGGCAACTGCACCACCTCGCCCGCTACAGCCAGCTGTTGCTGGTGGTGACCGGCCCGCAAGGCAGCGGCAAGACCCTGCTGCGCCAGGCCCTGGTCGCCAGCACCAACAAGCAGTCGGTGCAGAGCGTGGTGATTTCCGCCCGTGGCGCCAGCGACGCGGCGAGCGTGCTGGCCCAGGTGGCGCAGTCGCTGAACGTGGCCAAGGCCGAGGTCCAGCCGATCCTGTCCCAGGTCGTGCAGCTCGGCCTGACCGGCCAGGAAGTCTACTTGCTGGTGGACGATGCGGAACAACTTGGCGAATCGGCGCTCCAAGCGTTGCTGGAACTGGCGGCGGGCACCGCTGAGGGTCGTCCCCATGTGTTCCTGTTCGGCGAGCCTTCGCTAATCACCAGCCTGGATGCGCTGGAGATCGAAGACGAGCGCTTCCATGTCATCGAGTTGCAGCCCTACAGCGAAGACGAGACCCGGGAATACCTGGAGCAGCGTCTGGAAGGCGCAGGTCGCGGTATCGAGGTGTTCACGGCCGAGCAGATCGCCGATATCCAGCAAAACTCCGAAGGCTGGCCTGGCAATATCAACCAGGTCGCCCGCGATACCTTGATCGAAGCCATGATCGCCAGCCGCTCGACGGCGAAGCGACCATCAGTGGGGTTCACTATGCCGAAGAAACATGTGCTGGCACTGTCTGCCGTGGTACTCGTCGCCGTCGGCGCTGCCGTGCTGATGCCGAAGAAAGGCGACCAGCCCAAGACCAGCGCACCTGCCGAGCAGGCGCAACTGCCGCTGGGCCAGGGTCAGCCAAGCAACGCCCAACCGAACAACAATGGCGGCCCGGCGATCGAATTCGCCGGCTCGTCGCAGCCGATGCCGCTGCCGCTGGTGGGTCAGTCCCAGCCGGTGATGCGCGGTCCGCTGGCGGAATCCACCGGCATGAACGAAGGTGAGGAAGGTGGTCCGGCCGGCAATACCGCGCTGCAACCGCCAACCGTGACCACCACCGCGCCGCCTGATGGCGCCGTGGCCGGCCCGGCACCGACGCCGGCGCAGCCGATCCAGCCGTCCCAGACCATCGCCTCGGCACAACCGGTTGCACCGGTTCACCAGCCTGCCGCCAGCAAGCCGGTTGCACCTGCACCGAAGCCCGCTGAAGTAGCCGTGGCCAAGCCTGCCGCGCCTGCTGCTCCTGCCGCCAAGCCAGCGGAAAAACCAGCAGCCAAACCGGCAGCCGGCGGCGCTGGCAGCGGCTGGTACGGCTCCCAGGCCCCGGGCAACTACGTAGTGCAGATCCTCGGCACCAGCTCGGAAGCCACCGCCCAGGCCTACGTGAAAGCCCAGGGTGGCGACTATCGCTACTTCAAGAAAAACCTGCAGGGCAAGCCGCTGTATGTCATCACCTACGGCAGCTTCTCCAGCCGTGATGCAGCACTGAATGCCATCAAAGCCTTGCCAGCCAAGGTCCAGGCTGGTAAACCTTGGCCTCGCACTGTCGCAAGCGTCCAACAAGAGCTCGCTGCGACGCGCTAATTAATAGCCTGATCCGGGCGGCACCTACCCCGCCGCCTGATCAACCTCTGATTCCACAGGCAGCCTGCTGTGCATATGCACGGCAGGCTTTTCTGTCCCAGACTGCCGGCCACAAGCCCTTCTTGCAGTCCAGGCTGAAACGCTTCAGACTCAAGCCAAGCCGTTACCACGGCGCTCGCTTAAAAACATTCAAAAATGCGACATGGATTTTCGATGATTCGTCATCAAATTTGTGGGATTCACTGTCGCCGTGCAACAATGGCACCCGTATTGCCCCCCGCAAAGCTGACGTCCGTTCGGCGTGGATGGTAAGTGGTTGAATTAAAAAGATTTGCCTTTGTGAGAGGCGAACCTGGTGAGAAAGTGTCTATGAAAACAGGTCTGTACCATCCCGAAGAATTCAAGGACAACTGTGGATTCGGTCTGATCGCCCACATGACGGGCGAACCCAGCCACCACCTTTTGCAAACGGCTATCGAAGCCCTGACCTGCATGACCCACCGTGGTGGGATCAACGCCGACGGCAAGACCGGTGACGGTTGCGGCCTGCTGATGCAGAAGCCCGACCAGTTCCTGCGCGCCATCGCCCAGGAGACCTTCGGCACTGAATTGCCCAAGCAGTACGCCGTGGGCATGGTGTTCTTCAACCAGAACGCCGCCAAGGCCGAAGCCGCTCGCGAAAACATGAATCGCGAAATCCTCGCCGCCGGCCTGCAACTGGTCGGCTGGCGCCAGGTGCCGATCGACACCAGCGTCCTCGGCCGCCTGGCCCTGGAGCGCCTGCCGCAGATCGAGCAGGTGTTCATCGGCGGTGAAGGCCTGAGCGATCAGGAATTCGCCATCAAGCTGTTCAGCGCCCGTCGTCGCTCCTCGGTGGCCAACGCCGAAGACAGCGACCACTACATCTGCAGCTTCTCGCACAAGACCATCATCTATAAGGGCCTGATGATGCCGGCGGACCTCGCCGCCTTCTATCCGGACCTCGGTGACGAGCGCCTGCAGACCGCGATCTGCGTGTTCCACCAGCGCTTCTCCACCAACACCCTGCCGAAATGGCCGCTGGCGCAGCCGTTCCGCTTCCTCGCCCACAACGGCGAGATCAACACCATCACCGGTAACCGCAACTGGGCCCAGGCCCGTCGCACCAAGTTCGCCAACGAACTGATTCCGGACCTGGAAGAGCTCGGCCCGCTGGTCAACCGCGTGGGTTCCGACTCGTCCTCGATGGATAACATGCTCGAACTCATGGTCACCGGTGGCATCGACCTGTTCCGCGGCGTGCGGATGATCATCCCGCCAGCGTGGCAGAACGTCGAGACCATGGACGCGGACCTGCGCGCCTTCTACGAATACAACTCCATGCACATGGAGCCGTGGGACGGCCCGGCCGGCGTGGTGATGACCGAAGGTCGCCACGCGGTCTGCCTGCTCGACCGCAACGGCCTGCGCCCGGCGCGCTGGGTCACCACCAAGAATGGCTACATCACCCTGGCCTCGGAAATCGGCGTGTGGAACTACAAGCCGGAAGACGTGATCGCCAAGGGCCGTGTCGGTCCTGGCCAGATCTTCGCGGTCGACACCGAGACCGGCCAGATCCTCGATACCAATGCCATCGACGATCGCCTGAAGTCGCGCCACCCGTACAAGCGCTGGCTGCGCCAGAATGCCCTGCGCATCCAGGCCGACCTTAGCGACGACCAGGGCGTGGCCAGCTACGACGCCGACCAGCTCAAGCAGTACATGAAGATGTTCCAGGTCACCTTCGAAGAGCGTGACCAAGTGCTGCGTCCGCTCGGCGAGCAGGGCCAGGAAGCGGTCGGCTCGATGGGCGACGACACGCCGATGGCGATCCTGTCGCAGCGCGTGCGTTCGACCTACGACTACTTCCGCCAGCAGTTCGCCCAGGTGACCAACCCGCCGATCGACCCGCTGCGCGAAGCCATCGTCATGTCGCTGGAGATCTGCCTCGGTGCCGAGCGCAACATCTTCCAGGAATCCCCGGAGCACGCTTCCCGGGTGATCCTCAGCTCGCCGGTGATCTCGCCAGCCAAGTGGCGTTCGCTGATGAACCTCGAGCGCGAAGGCTTCGAGCGTCACGTGATCGACCTCAACTACGACGAAAGCCTGGGCCTGGAAGCCGCGGTGCTGAGCATCGCCGACCAGGCCGAGGAAGCCGTGCGCGCGGGCAAGACCCAGCTGGTGCTGAGCGACCGTCATATCGCTCCGGGCAAGCTGCCGGCCCACGCCTCCCTGGCCGTCGGCGCGGTACACCACCGCCTGACCGAAAAGGGCCTGCGCTGCGACAGCAACATCCTCGTGGAAACCGCGACCGCCCGTGACCCGCATCACTTCGCCGTGCTGCTCGGTTTCGGTGCGTCCGCCGTCTACCCGTACCTGGCCTATGAAGTGCTGGCCGACCTGATCCGCACCGGCGAAGTGCTGGGCGACCTGGACGAAGTCTTCAAGTACTACCGCAAGGGCATCTCCAAGGGCCTGCTGAAGATCCTGTCGAAGATGGGCATCTCCACCATTGGCTCGTACCGCGGCGCGCAACTGTTCGAAGCGGTCGGCCTGTCCGAGGAAGTGGTCAACCTGAGCTTCCGTGGCGTTCCGAGCCGTCTGAAAGGTGCACGCTTCGTCGACATCGAGAACGAGCAGAAACTGCTCGCTGCCGAAGCCTGGAGCGCGCGCAAGCCGATCCAGCAGGGCGGCCTGCTGAAGTTCGTCCACGGTGGCGAATACCACGCTTACAACCCTGACGTGGTCAACACCCTGCAAGCTGCCGTGCAGCAGGGCGACTACGCCAAGTTCAAGGAATACACCGCGCTGGTGGACAACCGTCCGGTGTCGATGATCCGCGACCTGCTCAAGGTCAAGACCGCCGACCAGGCCCTGGACCTCAGCGAGATCGAACCGCTGGAAGCCATCCTGCAGCGCTTCGACTCCGCCGGTATCTCCCTCGGCGCACTGTCGCCGGAAGCCCACGAAGCCCTGGCCGAGGCGATGAACCGCCTGGGCGCGCGCTCCAACTCCGGTGAGGGCGGCGAAGATCCATCGCGCTACGGCACTATCCGCAGTTCGAAAATCAAGCAGGTCGCCACCGGTCGTTTCGGTGTCACCCCCGAGTACCTGGTCAACGCCGAAGTGCTGCAGATCAAGGTGGCCCAGGGTGCCAAGCCGGGCGAAGGCGGCCAGCTGCCAGGCGGCAAGGTCAACGGCCTGATCGCCAAGCTGCGCTATGCCGTGCCGGGCGTGACCCTGATCTCGCCTCCGCCGCACCACGACATCTACTCGATCGAAGACCTCTCGCAACTGATCTTCGACCTCAAGCAGGTCAACCCGCAGGCGCTGGTTTCGGTCAAGCTGGTGGCGGAAGCCGGTGTCGGCACCATCGCCGCCGGTGTGGCCAAGGCCTATGCCGACCTCATCACCATCTCCGGTTATGACGGCGGTACCGGTGCTTCGCCGCTGACCTCGATCAAGTACGCCGGCGCCCCGTGGGAACTGGGCCTGGCCGAGACCCACCAGACCCTGCGCGGCAACGACCTGCGCGGCAAGGTCCGGGTACAGACCGACGGCGGCCTGAAAACCGGCCTCGACGTGATCAAGGCGGCCATCCTCGGCGCCGAAAGCTTCGGCTTCGGCACCGCGCCGATGATCGCCCTGGGCTGCAAATACCTGCGCATCTGCCACCTGAACAACTGCGCCACCGGCGTAGCCACCCAGAACGACAAGCTGCGCAAGGACCACTACATCGGTACCGTCGACATGGTGGTGAACTTCTTCACCTACATCGCCGAGGAAACCCGTGAATGGCTGGCCAGGCTGGGCGTGCGCAGCCTCGGTGAGCTGATCGGGCGTACCGACCTGCTGGAAATGCTCCCGGGTGAAACCGAGAAGCAGAAACACCTCGACCTCAGCCCGCTGCTGGGCAGCGCCCACGTGCCGGCCGACAAACCGCAGTTCTGCGAGGTCGACCGCAACCCGCCCTTCGACAAGGGCACCCTGGCCGAGAAGATGGTCGAGATGGCGCTGCCAGCCATTCGCGACCAGAGCGGCGGCGAGTTCGAGCTGGATATCTGCAACTGCGACCGTTCCATCGGCGCACGGATCTCCGGGGAAATCGCCCGCCTGCACGGCAACCAGGGCATGGCCAAGGCGCCGATCACCTTCCGCTTCAAGGGCACTGCTGGCCAGAGCTTCGGCGTGTGGAACGCCGGTGGTCTGAACATGCACCTGGAAGGCGACGCCAACGACTACGTCGGCAAGGGCATGACCGGTGGCAAGCTGACCATCGTGCCGCCAGCCGGCAGCCCGTTTGCCACCCAGGACAGCGCCATTGTCGGTAACACCTGCCTGTACGGCGCCACTGGCGGCAAGCTGTTCGCCGCCGGTACCGCGGGCGAGCGTTTCGCGGTGCGCAACTCCGGTGCCCACGCCATCGTCGAAGGCACTGGCGATCACTGCTGCGAATACATGACCGGTGGTTTTGTCTGCGTCCTGGGCAAGACCGGCTACAACTTCGGCTCTGGCATGACCGGCGGTTTCGCCTACGTGCTGGACATGGACAACAGCTTTGTCGACAAGCTGAACCATGAACTGGTGGAAATCCAGCGGATCACCGGCGAGGCGATGGAGGCTTACCGCAGCCATCTGCACCGCGTGCTGACCGAGTACGTCGAAGAAACCGGTAGTGCATGGGGCCGCGAGCTCTGGGAAAACCTGGACGACTACGTCCGTCGTTTCTGGCTGGTCAAGCCGAAGGCGGCGAACCTGAAGAACCTGCTCTCCAGCACCCGGGCCAACCCGCAATAAAGCAGCTGCAAGTGGCAAGCCTCAAGCTGCAAGTGAAGCAGTACGAGGTTTGCCGGGCATTAGTGATCGACTTGCGGCTTGCAGCTTATAGCTTGCAGCTGCTGTATAGAGGTTTTGAAAAATGGCTGAACGTCTGAGTAATGACTTCCAGTTCATCGAAGTCGGGCGCAAGGATCCGAAGAAGAAGCTGCTGCGCCAGCGCAAGAAAGAGTTCGTGGAAATCTACGAGCCCTTCAAGCCCCAGCAGTCGGCCGAGCAGGCCCACCGTTGCCTGGGTTGCGGCAACCCGTACTGCGAATGGAAGTGCCCGGTCCACAACTTCATCCCCAACTGGCTGAAGCTGGTCTCCGAAGGCAACATCCTCGCGGCAGCAGAGCTGTCGCACCAGACCAACACCCTGCCGGAAGTCTGCGGCCGCGTGTGCCCGCAGGACCGCCTCTGCGAGGGCGCCTGCACCTTGAACGACGGCTTCGGCGCCGTGACCATCGGTTCGGTGGAGAAGTACATCACCGACACCGCCTTCGCCATGGGCTGGCGTCCGGACATGTCCAAGGTCAAGCCGACCGGCAAGCGCGTCGCCATCATCGGCGCCGGCCCTGCCGGCCTTGGCTGTGCCGACGTCCTGGTGCGCGGTGGCGTGACCCCGGTGGTGTTCGACAAGAACCCGGAAATCGGTGGCCTGCTGACCTTCGGCATCCCCGAGTTCAAGCTGGAAAAGACCGTGCTGAGCAATCGTCGCGAAGTCTTCAGCGGCATGGGCATCGAGTTCCGCCTCAACACCGAGGTGGGCAAGGACGTGACCATGGAACAACTGCTCGCCGAATACGATGCCGTATTCATGGGCATGGGCACCTACACCTACATGAAGGGCGGCTTCCCCGGTGAAGACCTGCCGGGCGTGCACGACGCCCTGGACTTCCTGATCGCCAACGTCAACCGCAACCTGGGCTTCGAAAAGTCGCCGGAAGACTTCGTCGACATGAAGGGCAAGAAGGTCGTGGTGCTCGGCGGTGGCGACACCGCGATGGACTGCAACCGCACCTCGATCCGCCAGGGCGCCAAGGCCGTGACCTGCGCCTACCGTCGTGACGAGGCGAACATGCCGGGCTCGCGCAAAGAGGTGAAGAACGCCAAGGAAGAGGGCGTGAAGTTCCTCTACAACCGCCAGCCGATCGCCATCATCGGTGAAGACAAGGTCGAAGGCGTGAAGGTGGTCGAGACCCGTCTCGGCGAACCGGATGCCCGTGGCCGTCGCAGCCCCGAGCCGATCCCGGGCTCCGAAGAGATCATCCCGGCCGATGCCGTGGTCATCGCCTTCGGTTTCCGTCCGAGCCCGGCGCCATGGTTCGAGCAGTTCGATATCCAGACGGACAGCCAGGGCCGCGTCGTCGCCCCGGAGCAAGGCACGTTCAAGCACCAGACCAGCAACCCGAAGATCTTCGCCGGTGGCGACATGGTCCGCGGTTCCGACCTGGTGGTGACCGCGATCTTCGAAGGCCGCAACGCGGCGGAAGGGATCCTGGACTACCTGGGCGTCTGATTTCTCAACAGAGAAAACTATTGACCCACGGCACCCGATAGAGAAAAGGCACGGTTAGTACCGTGCCTTTTCTTTGCCCGTCTGAGAAAATGCCCGCACTTTTTTTCCGGATGCCGACATGACTGCCTTGAAGAATGATCGTTTCCTCCGTGCGCTGCTCAAGCAACCTGTAGACGTCACCCCGGTGTGGATGATGCGCCAGGCCGGCCGTTATCTCCCTGAGTACCGCGCCAGCCGTGCCAAGGCCGGGGATTTCATGAGCCTGTGCATGAACCCGCAATTTGCCTGCGAAGTGACCCTGCAGCCGCTGGACCGCTACCCGCTGGACGCCGCGATCCTCTTCTCCGACATCCTCACCATCCCCGACGCCATGGGCCAGGGCCTGTACTTCGAGACCGGCGAAGGCCCGCGCT
The DNA here is from genome assembly GCF_057197725.1 of Pseudomonas sp. P2S-1. Taxonomy (NCBI): domain Bacteria; kingdom Pseudomonadati; phylum Pseudomonadota; class Gammaproteobacteria; order Pseudomonadales; family Pseudomonadaceae; genus Pseudomonas; species Pseudomonas sp. P2S-1. The sequence goes on along the minus strand of NZ_CM170068.1, from coordinate 4,212,839 downwards.
TCAAGAAAGTGGTCAGCACCCTGGCCGACATCGAGGCACTGCCGATCCCTGATCCGCAGAAGGACCTCGGTTACGTCATGGACGCGGTCAGCACCATCCGTCGCGAACTGAATGGCCGTGTACCGCTGATCGGCTTCTCCGGCAGCCCCTGGACCCTGGCCACCTACATGGTCGAAGGCGGCTCGTCGAAAGACTTCCGCAAGACCAAGGCCATGCTCTACGACAACCCGCAGGCCATGCACCTGTTGCTGGACAAGCTGGCGCAGTCGGTTACCAGCTACCTCAACGGGCAGATCCTCGCTGGCGCGCAAGCCGTGCAGATCTTCGACACCTGGGGCGGCAACCTCTCGGCGGCGGCGTACCAGGAGTTCTCCCTGGCCTACATGCGCAAGATCGTCAGCGGCCTGATCCGCGAGCACGAAGGGCGCAAGGTGCCGGTGATCCTCTTCACCAAGAACGGCGGCCTGTGGCTGGAAAGCATCGCCGAAGCCGGCGCCGATGCGCTGGGCCTGGACTGGACCTGCGAAATCAGCGACGCCCGCCGTCGTGTCGGTGACAAGGTCGCGCTGCAGGGCAACATGGACCCGACCGTGCTGTACGCCAAGCCGGAAGCCATCCGTGCCGAGGTGGCGCGCATTCTCGCCAGCTACGGCAAGGGCAGCGGCCATGTATTCAACCTGGGTCATGGCATCACCCCTGAGGTGGATCCGGAGCATGCAGGCGTGTTCATCAACGCGGTGCATGAGCTTTCAGCCCAGTATCACGGCTGACAGGGCAACCCGGTCCACTGTGGGAGCTGGCTTGCCAGCGATTGTGGTAGTGAGCCCACCATCGTAATCGCTGGCAAGCCAGCTCCCACAGGTTTAGGCGTCGCCAGTTAGTTTGGCTGCACCCTTTGATCCTTCGGCTCGTAATAGAACACCGGCGTCCTGGTCAGATCGATCCTGACGATGGGAATGAATTTCCCGGTCGCGGCCATGAAGCTGTCCTGCATCTGCCTTGCCCTTTCCAGGCCTTCGCCGCTGTAATACAGCGCCTCCAAAGGCAGTTTGTCGGGGATGTTCTCCGGCCACGGTGCAATCACCACCTCATTCCACAGGGTACGATGCACTGGATGCGGGAAGTGCTGGCGCACGTCGATACTGAACTGGAACCACCGCGCCGTGGGCTCGAAGTAGCAGGCTTTGGTTCCTGTGTACTCGGCAAAGTGCGCCTGCCAGCTCGGAATATCCACTACCCCACTGAGATGGCAAGGCAGCGGAAACTGCTCCGTGCCACAACTTTCGATACGACTGTCAGTCGCCGCATTCAGCGGAAATACGCACCTCACCGTGAGCGGCTGCCCGCTCGGTTCCCCCAGCGGGGCCATGATCAACCCGGCATCGCCCGCCAGTCGTTCATTGCCCACATCCTTACGGATATAGGAAAAGGACACGCCCTTGCGCTCGACATTCTCCGGACTGGGGTTCCAGAACGCCGGGTTGGACGAATCACGGATGGCGCGGATGATGACGCCGTTGCAGTTGATCGCCGCGCTGCCATCGGCGCACTCCGGCCGGGTATCGTCGAAGCGCTGCTGCAGGCGCAGGACCACGCTGCGCCCTGGGTCATCAGGGCTGATGGTGCAGGAGATAAGCAGGAACAGCGCGACCAGCACGCAGAAATAGCGCAGGGCGTGTGTGAGCATGTCGATGTCCTCGTGAAGGAGAAATCATCAAGCCATGCGCTTCGATTCAGGCACAACTGACAGAAATACCAGGTTTAAGCTTCAATTCAGCCTGCCCCGGTACTCTGATTCCATCAAAACCTGCCAAGGAATCAGCACCATGAAAACCCGCTATCTCGCCCTTATCCTCGCCCCTCTGTTCAGCACCGCCGCCCTGGCGGCCGGCACCGGCTACACCGGCCCGGGCGCGCAGAGCGTCACTACCGTGGCCGCAGCCAACGATGCCGCTGACGACACCCCGGTAGTGCTGACCGGCTACGTGATCAAGAAGGTCAACAACGACGACAAGTACGAGTTCAAGGACAACACCGGCACCATCACCGTCGAGATCGACAACGAAGACCTGCCGCCGGTGGCGTTCAACGACAAGACCAGGGTCAAACTGACCGGTGAGGTGGAGAAGCACCTGATGTCGCGGGAAGTGGATGTGGATATCGTCGAGATCGTGAACTGATCCCCACCCTCAAGGCTTGCACACCACCTGTGGGAGCTGGCTTGCCAGCGATGAGGTCGGCAATGACAAAGAGGTTGTCAGGCCGGGCCAAATCGCTGGCAAGCCAGCTCCCACAGGGTTCTGTGTCTACGCCACTTTTGGTGGCAGTTTGCTGAGGTACAACGCAACCCCCAACGCCACCACCAGCAAACTCCCGATAAACACCCCGATCCCGTTCCACCCCGCGTAATGCCACGCCACCCCGCCCGCGGTCCCCGCCACGCTCGATCCCGCGTAGTAACTGAACAGGTACAGCGAAGAAGCCTGCCCCTTGGCCTTCAACGCCCGGCGCCCGATCCAGCTGCTGGCCACCGAGTGCGCGCCGAAGAAGCCGAAGGTGAACACCAGCATGCCGACGATGATCAGCGGTACCGCACTGAACAACGTCAGCAACATGCCGCTGAACATCAGCAGGATGGTGCCCCAGAACACCTGGCGCCGGCCCAGCTTGTCGGCCAGCGCGCCGATTTGCGCCGAGCTGTAGATGCCCGACAGATAAACGATCGACAGCAGCCCGACCAGCGCCTGGCTCATGTGATACGGCTCGGCCAGCAAGCGGTAGCCGATGTAGTTGAACAGGGTGACGAACGCGCCCATCAGCAGGAAGGCTTCAAGGAACAGCCACGGCAGCCCGGCATCACGGAAGTGCAGGACAAAACCGTCCAGCAGGCTGCGCGGGTTCATCGAGCGCGCACGGAAGTTGCGCGACTCCGGCAGCACCTTCCAGAACAGCGCCGCGGCGAGCAGGGCCAGGCCACCGATCACCAGCATCGCCGTGTGCCAGCTGACGAAGTCGATCAACACCCCGGCAATCAGCCGCCCGCTCATCCCGCCAATGGCATTGCCACCGATATACAGCCCCATCGCCAGGCCGATGTGCTGTGGATGAATCTCTTCACTCAGATACGTCATGGCTACCGCGGCCAGCCCGCTAAGCGACAGGCCCACCAGCGCGCGCATCGCCAGCACGCCTTCCCAGGTCGGCATCAGGGCACTGGCGAGGGTGCTCAAGGCCGCGCAGAACAAGGCGAAAACCATCACCGGCTTGCGCCCGATGCGGTCGGAGATCGGTCCGGTGATCAGCAAGCCAAATGCCAACAGGCCAGTGGATACCGAAAGCACCAGGCTGCTCTGCGCCGCATTGATGGAAAAGTCCCGGGACAGCAGCGGCATCATCGGCTGCACGCAGTAGAGCAGGGCGAAAGTGGCGAAACCACCGCAGAACAGGGCCAGCACCGTGCGCATGAAGGCCGGGGTGCCTTTTTCGATCCAGGTTTCAGTCAGGGCGGCGGCGACGTCGGCCACCGGTTCAGGGGGAAGGTCGTGGGCGTGGGGCGCTACAGCAGTTTTCACGGGGAGCCTCGGCGGGGTGCGGCCTGTAGGGGCGACTGAAAAAAGCATATAGCTGGCTAATGATCATTTCCAATATATTGTTCGACCTGTTTAAGAGGTTTTGCGACCTATTGGAGCGTCCATGGAATTGCGCCACCTGCGGTACTTCATCGCTGTCGCCGAAGAGCTGCATTTCGGCCGGGCCGCGCAGGCCCTGGGCATCTCCCAGCCGCCGCTGAGCCAGCAGATCCAGGCCCTGGAGCAGGAGCTGGGCGCGCGCCTGTTCGAGCGGACCAACCGACGGGTGGCACTCAGCGAAGCGGGACGCCTGTTTCTCGAAGAGGCGCGCCAGGTCCTGGCCCAGGTCGACAAGGCCGCCGATGTCGCCCGCCGCGCACAACTGGGCGAACTGGGCGAGATGAAGATCGGCTTCACCTCCTCGGCGCCGTTCAACTCGAGCATTCCCAAGGCCATCTACAGTTTCCGCCAGCGCTTCCCGGCGGTGCACCTGAACCTCAAGGAAATGAGCAGCCGTGACGTGGCCGATGCATTGCTGGATGAAAGCATCGAGGTCGGCCTGATGCGGCCGCTGGCGTTACCGGAATCGCTGGTGGCCACCGAGCTGTTCCGCGAGCCGCTGGTGGCGGTGCTGAACGCCGATCACCCGCTGGTCGAGGGGTCGGAAAAGGGCCTGGAACTCAAGGCCCTGGCCAACGAGCCCTTCGTGTTTTTCCCGCGCAGCTACGGCAGCGGCCTGCATGCGCAGTTGCTGAGCCTGGCGCGGCAAGCCGGGTTCACCCCGCATTTCGCCCAGGAGGCGGCGGAGGTGATGACCATCATCGGCCTGGTGTCGGCGGGATTGGGGGTGTCGGTGCTGCCGGCGTCGTTCCAGCGCATGCGTATCGATGGCGTGGTCTACCGCACCCTGTTGGATGCCGATGCGGTCACCGCGGTGTGGCTGGTGCAGCGGCGCGAGCAACGCTCGGCGATGGCCAGGGCCTTCGTCGAGCTGCTCACGCGTACCCGCTGAACGGGATCAGTCGACCTTGGACAGGTCGCCCTTCAGCGCCACACCGGCAATCACGGCGCCGGCGTGGCACTCGTAGGTGCTGGCGTCCTTGCGCTCGTTCTTCTTGTAGTAGCTGGCGATATTGGTCACGGCGTTGGCGCCGACCTTCTTCGCCGCGTCCTGCATGGTCAGCAGGGCCGATTGCAGGGCCCATTCGCATGCCACTTCGTCGGTCTTGTTGAAGGCGTTGGTCTTCTTGTTGGTGGTCGCATTCGGGCTGATCACCTTGACCTTGCCGCGCGGCTGCACACCCGCCAGGTAGAACTTCACCGAGCCGTCGAGCTTCTTCTCCGCAGTCATCTGATCCACGACCTTGTTGAACGGCAGGTACAGCGCGGTATCCCGCGCCTGGCTGATGCCAGGCAGGGCGCACAGCAGCAGGGCGGTGGTGGCGGTCCAGGTTTTCAAGCGCATGGTGTCTTTCCTTGATTAGTAACTGTTGGAGCGATGTTCGTTGAGGGCACGCTGCACCATCCGATCGGATTCGGTGCGTTTGAGTTCCCGCATGATGCTTTTGTCGAGGTTGTAGACCCAGCGGTTGTAGTTGCGGTGGATCTTGCCGTCGTTGTAGTCGAGGTTGCGGCTGTCGCGGTAATCGATGCGGAAGTTGCTCAGGCTGTAGTGGATGTCCACTGCCGCGAAGAAGGTATTGCGCACCGTGATGTCGGCCTGGACCAGGCCCGGGGTGACGCGGCGCACGGTCCAGCCGCGCTGGGCGGCGGCCTTGACGATCGCCTCCTGGATCTCCACGTCGGAGTAGGAGTGGCCGACCACCAGCAACTCCTTGGGCACCATCACCGGCTTCGAGGTACAGCCGGCGACGAAGGCCAGCACCAGGCCCAGCAGGGCCGCGCGAATCATTGAAGACATTCCTTTCTCTCCAGTCTGTTCAGTTCCAGCGGCGGAAGATCAACGACGTGTTGACCCCGCCGAAGGCGAAGTTGTTGCTCATGACGTATTGGTTGCTGAGGCTGCGGAACTCACCGCAAAGGTAGTCCAGTTCGCCACAGCGCGGGTCGATGTTGTCCAGGTTGAGGGTGTGCACGTAGCGGTCGCTGTTCATCATTTCAATGCTGAACCACGCCTCCAGCGCGCCGCAAGCGCCCAGGGTATGACCGAGGAAGCTTTTCTGTGAGCTGATTGGCATCCGCGCGCCGAACAGGGCGCTGGTGGCCAGGGTCTCGGCGATGTCGCCCTGCTCGGTGGCGGTGCCGTGGCCGTTGACGTAGCCGATGGCGTCCGGCGCCAGGCTGGCGTCTTCCAGGGCCAGCTCCATCGCCCGGCGCATGGTCGCCTGCTCGGGACGGGTGGTGTGCTGGCCGTCGGCGTTGCTGCCGAAACCGACGATCTCGGCATGGATACGGGCGCCGCGGGCCAGGGCGTGTTCCAGTTCTTCGAGCACCAGCATGCCGGCGCCTTCGCCGATCACCAGGCCGTCGCGGCCGCTGTCATACGGGCTCGGGGTCTGCTGCGGGGTGTCGTTCTTCAGGCTGGTGGCGTACAGCGCGTCGAACACCATGGCCTCGGTCGGGCACAGTTCCTCGGCGCCACCGGCGAGCATCATCGGCAGGCGACCGAACTTGATCGCTTCGTAGGCGTAGCCGATGCCCTGGCTGCCGCTGGTGCAGGCGCTGGAGGTGGGGATCAGGCGCCCGGTCAGGCCGAAGAAGATGCTGATATTGGCGGCCGTGGTGTGCGGCATCATGCGCACGTAGGAGTTGGCGTTGAGCCCTTCGGCCACCGAGTTCAGCAGCATGTTGCCGAAGGCCTTGATCTCGTCGGTGCTGCCGGTGGACGAGCCGCAGGCCACGCCCATGCGCCCGTCGCGGATCGACGGGTCGTCGAGCAGCCCGGCATCGAGCAAGGCGTTCTGCGACGCGGCCACGGCCAGCCGCGACACCCGGCCCATGCTGCGCAACTGCTTGCGGGTCCAGCTCGACGGCACGGCGAAATCATCCACGGGGCCGGCCAGGCGGGTGTTCAGCTCCTCGAAGCGGTTCCACTCGTCCATGTAGCGGATCCCGCTGCGGTTGGCGGCGAAGTTGGCGGAGATGGTTGCCCAGTCGCTGCCCAGTGACGTGATACCGGCCATGCCGGTGACGACCACACGCTTCATCAGCACAGGCCTCCGTTGACGGCCAGGACCTGGCGGGTGATGTAGGAGGCCTCGGCGGACATCAGGAAGTTCACCGCGCCGGCGACTTCTTCCGGGGTGCCCATGCGCTGGGCCGGGATCATTTTCAGCAGTTCTTCCACCGGCACGTGCTCGTCGAGCATGGCGGTGTCGATCAGCCCGGGAGCCACGCAGTTGACCGTGATCTTGCGTTTGCCCAACTCGATGGCCAGGGCCTTGGCGGCGCCGATCACCCCGGCCTTGGAGGCGCTGTAGTTGACCTGGCCGCGATTGCCGATCAGCCCCGAGACCGAGGTGATGCAAACGATGCGCCCCGGCGCGCGGCGGCGGATCATCGGCATCATCACCGGGTGCAGGACATTGTAGAAGCCGTCGAGGTTGGTGCGCAGCACCTGGTCCCAGTCGTCCTCGGTCAGGGCCGGGAAGGCGCCGTCGCGGGTCAGACCGGCGTTGCACACCACGCCGTAGTAGGCGCCGTGGGTTTCCACGTCGTCAGTCAGGATCGCCGCGCAGGCGGCGCGGTCGGCCACGTCGAACTGCAGGACCCGAACCTGCCGGCCCAGGCCACGTACTTCCTCGGCGACCGCATCGGCTTCGGCGCGGCCGCTGCGGCAATGCAGCACCAGGTCGAAACCGGCGCGGGCCAGGCGCAGGGCGATGGCCCGGCCGATGCCACGGCTGGAACCGGTGACCAGGATGGTCTCACTCATGTCGGGACTCCTCGTCGCCCGCTTCGGCCAGGTACTGGGCGGCCTGCGGCGGACGGAAAACATTCAGGCGGGCCGTGGCGTACAGCCCCGGACCGTGCAGGTGGCACTCGAACACTCCCATGCCGTTCTCGTCTTCCAGCGAGCGCAGGGCATGGATGCGCAGTTGCGCGCCTGCGGGGAAATGCTCGACATCGCATTCGAACTTGCGGGTGCCGAGCAGGAAACCCAGCTCCACTGGCTTGCCCTGCTGGCGCGCACGGCAGCCGGCATAGGCGGCCACGGTCTGGGCCATCAGCTCGATGCCGACCCAGGCCGGCAGGCTGCCGTCCTCGCGGTTGAACAGGCCGCCGGGGCGCACGGTCAGGTGGGCGTGGATCTGCTCCTCGTCGAACGACTCGATCCCGTCGATCAGGATCATGTCGCCCGCGTGGGGCAGGAGTTCGGCCAGTGGCCAGGCAATCATGGGGTGTCTCCGAGAATCAGGCTGATGTTGTTGCCACCGAAGGCGAACGAATTGCTCATCAGATGGTGCGGGCCGTCGGCGCCCAGGCGCTGGCCGGGGCCGATCAGGTTCAAAGGGGCGAGTTCGGGGTCCTGCTGGCCGTCCCACAGGTGCGGGGGCAGTTGGCCGTGGGCCAGGCTCAGCCAGCAGAACGCTGCTTCCAGGGCTCCGGCGGCACCTAGCGTGTGGCCGGTCATTGCCTTGCTCGACGAACAGGCCAGGCCGGCGCCGAACAGGGCGTTGACCGCCAGGCTCTCCATGGCGTCGTTGTGCCGGGTGGCGGTGCCGTGGAGGTTCAGGTAATCGATCTGCGCAGGCTGCAGGCCGGCGCTGTCCAGGGCCTTCTGCATGGCCGCCAGGGCGCCCTTGCCGCCGGGCTCCGGGGCGGAAATATGGTGGGCGTCGGAACTGGCGCCGGCGCCGAGCAGGGCAATGCTGCGGCCCTCGGCATTGGCTTCGCGGGTCATCAGGAACAGTGCCGCGCCCTCGCCGATATTGATCCCGCTGCGGTTGACCGAGAACGGATTGCAGCGCTCGTCGCTCATGGCTTCGAGGGCGGTGAAGCCGTTGAGGGTCAGCTTGCACAGGCTGTCCACGCCGCCGCAGATCACCGCATCGCACAGGCCAAGGTCGAGCAGGCGCCGGGCGCTCAATAGTGCACGGGCGCCGGAGGTGCAGGCGGTGGAAATCACATAGGCCGGGCCACTGAGTTGCAGCCAGTTGGCCAGGTAGACCGCCGGGGCGCTGAGTTCCTGCTGGGCGTATTCGTAAGACGGCGGGAACCGGCCCTCGCGCAGGTATTCGGCGATGCCCTGGCTGGCTTCCTCGATGCCCGAGGTGCTGGTGCCGAGGACCACGCCGACCCGCTGCGGGCCAAAGCGCTCGATGGCAGCACGCAGCGGCGTCTCGATCTGCAGCGCGGCCTCATGCAGCAACTGGTTGTTGCGACTCTCGCCCGGCAGCGGGCTCAGTTCGCCGGCCACGGCTCCGACCACTACGCGCTTGGCCGGCACCCAGCCGTCGGCCTCGACCATGCCGGAGCAGTCGCCGGCAAACAGGCCGCGGGCGACTTCGGCCTGATCGCGTCCAAGGGCGCAGACCAGGCCCAGGGCGTTGAGATAAGCGGTCATGGAGCGTTCTCGCCGGGCAGGGGGGTGACTAGATAACGCAGGCCTTGCTGCAGATTCAAGGTGAAGTCGTCGGGCTGTCGGTAGCTGACATGCCAGCGCTCGCCCAGCCAGCGCTGATTATCCTGCTGCCGCGCCGCCGGATACAGCGCCGCAAGGCGCTCGGCCGGGGTCAGGGCGAAGAGCAGGGCGGCGAACAGTTCACGGGCCGCCGGGTTGGGCGGTAGCAGGCCGTCGGCCTGCCATTCGCCGTTATCCAGCAACTGGCGGGCCTGGGGAATGCCCAGCAGGTCCATCATCGACCAACGCAGGCGCTGGTCCTCGCGCTGGATCACCAGCAGCCAGTCCTGGCGCTGCTCGGCCTGTTCGCGCTGCACATGCAGGGTCATCGGCAGCTTTAGCGGCGGCAGTTGCTCCGGCAGCGGCGGACGCGCCGCGCAGGCAGCGAGGATCAGGCAGGTGACCAGCAACAACAGGCGTTTCATGCGGCGTCCAGGGGCTTGCGCGCCACCACGTTGACCAGGGTTTCCTCACGCTGGCCCGGCGGTGGCGGCTTGCGCAGGCCGAAGCGTTCGAGCAGGCCGAAGTCGCTGGAACGGCTCCACCACAGGTACGGGTAGGAGACGTTCTGCTCGCCGAACTCGAAGCCCTGCTCGCGGAGCATTTGCAGATAGCCTTCCGCACTCTTCTGCACATGCATCGGATGACGGAACAGCCAGCGGATCACCCAGGTGTCGATATAGGCTTCGGTGGACTCGGCGAACAGCAGGTAGCCGCCCGGCTTGAGCACCCGCCAGAACTCGGCCAGGGCCTGTTCCTGTTCTACCAGGTGGTGGAAGGTCTGGTGACAGAACAGCATATCGATGCTGGCGTCGGGGAATTGCAGGTTGGCGCAGTCGCTGCCCTTCAGTTCCACCTTCAGGCCCAGGTTCACCGCCTCGGCGCCGCTCAGCTCGAGGCTGTGCGGGTCGGCGTCGGTGCCGAGCAGCCTGCCCGGCTTGAACACCTGCTGCAGGTGCTTGAACGAACGCCCCTGGCCGCAACCGACATCCAGCACCACCGGCGCCTGCGGCGGCTCGCCGTCGAACAGGCGGCGCAGGTCGTTGATCGCCACACGCAATACGTGGTGCTGCCAGGTATGGCTGCGCAGGAACCAGAAGCCGAACTTCGTCTCCTCGACATAGGTGTCGCTGAAGAAGCGCTGTTCACTCATGCCTCTGCCCTCGCGCAGATCTCGGCGAGCATGCGCAGGCGCCGCTTGGGCTCGCTGACGAAAGGATTGCGCTCGTCCCAGGCGTAGCCGGCGAGGATCGAGCTGATCATGGCGCGGATCTCGTCGGAAGCATCGGGGTGATAGATCACGTCCTGGAAGCTGCCGTTGTACCAGCCCTCGACATAGGCGCGGAAGGTGTCGACGCCGCGTTTGAGCGGGGTGGCGAACTCGCTTTCCCAGTCCACGCTTTCACCCTTGAGCTGGCGGTCCAGCACGGCGGCGGCCATGCTCGACGAACGCATGGCGATGGTCACGCCCGAGGAGAACACCGGGTCGAGGAATTCCGCTGCGTTGCCCAGCAGGGCGAAGCCCGGGCCGTGCAGGGTTTTCACGTTGGCCGAGTAGCCGCCGATGGTCCGCGCCGGGGTATCCCAGAGCGCATTGGCCAGCACCTTGGACAGGCTCGGGGTCTGCTCGACGAAGCTTTTCAGGCAGGCATCCAGGTCCTGTGGAGCGTCGGCATAGTGTTCGGCAGCGGCGACCACGCCCAGGGAGCAACGGCCATCGCTGAACGGGATGGTCCAGAACCAGATATCCCGGTGCTCCGGGTGGGTGGTGATGAGGATCTTGTTGCGGTCGAAGTCCGGATGGTCGATGCGGTCCTCGATATGGGTGAACACCGCCTGGCGCACCGGGAAGCTCGAGGGCGCTTCCAGGTCCAGCAGGCGCGGCAGCACGCGACCGTAGCCGCTGGCATCGAGGACGAATTGCGCCTCCACCTGGTACTCGCTGCCGTCCTTGCGTCGTACGCTCAGCTGCGGGCGCTCGCGCTCGAAGTCGGCGGCGAAGATTTCTTCTTCATAGCGGATTTCCACGCCCTGGGCGGCGGCCTCATCGGCCAGCAGCTTGTCGAAGCGCGCACGCTGGACCTGGAAGGTGCTTGGGCGACCGTTGCTGAAGGTCTTGCCGAAGTCGAAGGCGCTGTATTCCTCGCCCCAGGCGAAGGCCGCGCCGTTCTTGTACTGGAAGCCCGTCGCTTCGAGGGCGGGCAGCATGCCGGCTTCCTCGACGAAGTCGATGCAGTGCGACAGCAGGCTCTCGCCGATGGAGAAGCGCGGGAAAAGCTGGCGCTCGATGATCAGCACATCGTGGCCCTTGCGCTTGAGCAGGGCGGCGGCGATGGCGCCGGACGGGCCGGCACCGATGATCAGGACCTGGCGGTGTTGCACTTCGGTATCAGGCATGGGGCCTCCTTGCCGTTGAAACGTTGAGAACTGGAAGACGGTGCAGCCCGGCGATGGCGGGCATCAGGGTGGCAATCAGGCTCATCAGCATCAGGGCGAAGTACAGCGCCGGGCTGATCAGGTGCTGTTGCAGCAGCAGGTTGAGGAAGACGATTTCGCTCAGGCCGCGAATGTTCAGCAGCAGGTTTTCCCGCCAGCGGCTGGCGCCGGGGAAGGACAGCGTGGCCCAGCGCAGGCCCAGCCAGTTGCCAGCCATCTTGCTAAGGATCGGCAGCACGATCAGCGCGCCCAGTTGCAGCCCATCGAGGTTCTGCAGCAGATGGCCGAAATCGATCTGGACGATGCCGAAGGTGATGATCAGCGGGATCGCCACGCCGTGTTGCAGGCGCTTGATCCAGGCGGCCGAGAGCGGCAGGCGCAGTGGCAGCTTGAGCCAGGCCAGGCAGGCCATGTAGCCGATGCCGAAGATCAGCGCATTGAGCTTGTAGTGCTCGGCGACGAACAGCAAGGCGAGGAAGGTCAGGCCGAATATCCACGGCCGGCGCAGGCCCAGCAGGTACATCGGCAGCGGCGCGCAGGCGGCCAGCAGCGGCCAGGCCAGGCTCATCGGCTCGAGGCTGCCCTTGCCCAGGCCGAACAGCAGCCAGCACAGCAGGTCGATGCCGATCGCCACCTGCATCAGCCGGCGGGTCGCGGCGGGCGGGTAGTTGATATTGCGCAGGTACAGGTAGAGCACCGGCACGGCGGTGATGGCGAACACCAGGCCCAGCGCCAGGGCCGTCAGACACGGCTGGTCCGGCAGCAACAGGAAACCGCAGGCCAGCCCGCAGGCGAAGGGCACGAGGAAGCTGGGCAGGGCAATCTTCAGGCTCTGGCGGTCGAGCTTGAGGTCCACCACATCGGAGAGGATATGCCCCAGCAACAGGGCGAAGCTCAGGCCGTACAGGGTCTTCAGCCAGGACGGCGCGATCAGCGCGGCGCCGCTGAGTTGCCAGTGCGGCTCGACCCAGAACAGCATCAGCAGCGGCAGGCCGAGGGTCGCCAGCAGCAGGTGGCTGACGATACTGATCAGGCCCAGGCGCCGGCCGATCTCGCCGGCAATCAGGAACAACGACAGGGCCAGGCCCCAGAACAGCACGACACTCATGCCGACTTCTCCGTGTGGCGGGGTGCGGCCCAGGGGGCCAGGGCAAAGCTGAAGGCCAGGCCGAGGCTGACGGCGAGGCCGAAGTTGCTGACGGCCGGGGTGCTCGAAGCGGCCAGCAGGCCGAACGACAGCCAGGTGGTGGTCGCCGCCAGCAAGGTGCCGAGCAGGCTCACCGCCGCGCCGCCGATCTGCTCGTGCATCAGGATCGCGTAGTCGACGCTGATCGCCGTCACCAGCAGCAGGCCGAACAGGCTGAACAGGGTCAGCGGTTGCCCCAGCCAGCCCAGGCTCGCCAGGCTGCACAGCGCTGCCAGCAGGGGCAGGGCGACGATGCGCGCGGCGGCGCCGAAACCGAAGGGGAGTACCAGCAGGACCACGATCAGCACGCAGGACAGCAGCTTCAATTCCGCCGCACTGACCTGGGTCGCGGCGAACAGCCGGTTCAGCTCACCGAGGCGGTCCACCAGTTGTACACCGTCCAGTCCTTCACTTTGTTGACGCAGCACAGCGGGATCGCTCGCGCCCTGCAGGCTGACCACGGCGGCCACGCCGTCGCCGTCCTTGCCCAGCCATAGCGCGCGCCAGGCTTCGCCCAGCGGACCGGCCAGGACCTGGTCGATATCGAGGGTCGGCAGGGCGCGCAGGCGGGTCAGTTCGGCTTGTAGCGTTTCTTCCGGTACGCCGGTCGCCAGCAGCGGCTGCCAGTGTTGCGGCAAGGCGTCCAGCGCTGCGCGCAGGCGGGCCTGATCGGCACTGCTGGCGAGCAACTGGTTCAGCGCCATATAGCCCTTGAGATGGCCGTTGGCGACCTGGGCATCAAGCCGTTGCCCGAGGCTGGCGAGACGCTCCAGCAGTTGGGTCTCATCAGTCGCCCGCACCAGGTAGAACTGGCTGGTGGGCTGGTAACCGGTGATCCGCGCGACTGCCTTCGCTTCATCCAGCAGCACCGGCGAGCTGCCGACCCACTGGCGGATATCGTTGCGGTTTTCCAGGTGCCACAGACCGCCGGCACAGAAGGCCAGGAGCAGCACGGTCAGCACCGGCGTCGGCACCCGGCGCAGCAAGCGCAGGCGCAGCTCGACCAGGGTTTCGGCGATGCGCAGCGGCCAGTGCGCCGGTTGCAGGTCGATGTTCTTCAGCAGCGCCGGCAGCAGGCACACCGAACTCAGGTAGGCACCGATCAGCCCGGCGGCGGAGAACGCGGCGATCTGGGTCAGGGCCGGGAATGGCGTGAAGCCCAGGGCCAGGTAGCCGATGCAACTGGTGGCCAGGCTCAGGCTCAGGCCGGGCAGGGTCTTGCGCACCGCCTGCCAGGTGTTCCACGGGCGCAGGCTCCAGCTTTTCGAGAGGAAGTGCAGCGGGTAGTCCACCGCCACGCCGATCAGGCTGGAGCCCAGCACCAGGGTCATCACATGCATCTGGCCGAACAGGGCGATGCAGGCGGTGGCGCCGAACAGCATGCCCACCAGCACCGGCACGAAAGCCAGCAGCACGCGGAACTTGCGGAAGGCGAGGAACAGCAGGAGCAGGATGCCGAGGGTCGCGCCGCCACCGATCCAGGTCATTTCCCGGGTCGCCTGGCGCTGGCCGTCGGCGGCGTAGAGCAGGCCGCTGGCGGCGAGCAGTTGCCCGCCCTGCGGCGCGGCTTCGGCACGGGACTGCTGCAACAGCTCGGCGACCCGCACCGGCAGCTTCATATCGAAGGCATTGCCCTCGGTGCGGGCGCGCAGCAGCACCCAGTATTGATCGTCGGCTTTGGCGAACAGCGCGCCGCTGGCGGTATCCAGCTCCACGGCGGCCGGGCGTGGCTGGCTGTTCTGGATGCGCCCGGTCAGGCCCAGCCAGTCGTCCTGGCTGGACACCAGGCTGAAGCCGGCGAACGGATCGAACAGGCTTTGCAGGCGCTGCTGGATAAAGGCGTCGGGGTGGTCGATCAGGCTGTCGCGGTCGGCTTTCGCCAACATCGCCAGGCGGCCTTGCAGCAATTGTTCGCGCACCGCCTGGAGGTCGGTTTGCAGGCTCCACTGGACCTTTTCGAACAGCCCGCTGGCCTGCCATTCCTTGCCCAGTTGCCCGGCCAGGGCGATGGCCTTATCGCGCTCGGCATGCCCGACCAGCACCAGCATTTCCCGGTTCAGCGGTTCCTGCATGCGCTGCTCGGCGCGCTTGACCAGCGGGTCCTCGGTGGCGCCGGGGACCAGGGTCATCAGGTCCGCCGACAGCGCCGAGCCGCGCGTCCACTGCCAGCCGGCCAGGGCCATGACCCCGACCAGCAACAGCAGGAACAGACGCGGCAGCAGGCGCTCAGTCGACAAGATCGTGGCGCTCCGCGTCGGTCATTTTCGTGCTCACGCTCGACGGCATGCGCAGCACGGTGCTGTCGCCCTGGGTCTCCAGCAGCTCGATGCGGTCGACGAACTGGCCGCCATGGATATTGATGCCGGTGAAGATCTGCTTGAGCACCAGCGAACGCGGGGTCAGGCGCAGTTGCCAGTCCTCGGCGTCGCCTTGCAGGGCCAGCTCGAAGTCACGCTCCAGGCCGCTGCTGTCGCCTTGCAGCACGGCGAAGAACAGCTTGTTCTGCTCGGTGCCGGCGGTGCGGGTCGGGATCACCTGCCAGCCGGAGGCGTCACGGCGGGCGATGCCCGTGGCATTGAGGCGGTAGTCCTGCTTCAGCGGGGTTTGCAGCAGCCACAGCAGGCCGTGGTCGCGAGCCAGGACGAACTGGCCGTTGCTGACCAGCGGCTGGGGCAGGGCGCGCAGGTGCTTTTCCTGGATGAACGGGCCCTTGATCACCTCCGGCTCGCTCAGTTGCTTGCGCAGGTCTTCGAGGCCGAAGGCATGGGCCAGGCCGCAGCACAGCAGCAGGCCGAGGGACAGCAGCAAGCGGCTCATGCCAGCACCTTCTGTACCGCGTCGAGCATCACCTGTGGCGAGGCCAGCTGCATCTCGCGGCTGGCGATATGCACCGCCACCTGCACCGAGCTGCCGCGGGTCATGCGCTCGCCGGTGACCGCGTCGCTGATCAGGTAGTTGATCTTCAGGCGGTTCTCCCACTCCACCAGGCTGGCCCGCACGATCAGGCGCTGGCCGAAGGTGGCGCCGCGCATGTAGCGCAGTTGCAGGTCGATCACCGGCCAGGCGTAGCCGGACTCCTGCATCTGCACGTAGTTGTGGCCGAGGTGGTCGAGCAGGGCGCAGCGCGCCACTTCAAGGTATTTCACGTAGTGCCCGTGCCAGACCACCAGCATGCTGTCGACGTCGAAGAACGGCACCAGCACTTCGGTATCGACGTGGAGAACGCCCTGACTACGCATGGAGCCTCCAGTGTTGCTGGGCGATGCGGTGCAGGCAGTGGCGCAGGTCGCTTTCCAGGGCGCGGTCTTCGATGACCGGGGCGAAGTCGTCGAGCAGGGCGCGGTGCATCTGGTCCAGTGCCGGTGGCAGCGGACGGGCATCGGCCTCGCGGCTGCGCAGCCAGACGCCCTGGTTGGCGGCCAGCAGGGTGGCGGCGGCGACCTGTTCGGTCAGTTCCAGCACGCGCAGGGCATCGCGGGCGGCGATGGTGCCCATGCTCACCTTGTCCTGGTTGTGGCACTCGGTGGAACGCGAGAACACGCTCGCTGGCATGGTGTTTTTCAGGGCCTCGGCGGTCCAGGCGCTGGCGCCGATCTGCACGGCCTTGAAGCCGTGGTTGATCATCGCGCGGTCGGCCGGGGCGCCGGACAGGTTGCTCGGCAGGCCGTGGTTGTAGCGCACGTCCACCAGCAGGGCGAGCTGGCGGTCGAGCAGGTCGGCGACGTTGGCCACCAGGTTCTTCAGGCTGTCCATGGCGAAGGCGATATGCCCGCCATAGAAGTGCCCGCCATGCAGGACGCGCTCGGCGTCGCCGTCGATGATCGGGTTGTCGTTGGCGCTGTTCAGCTCGGTCTCGATAAAGCCGCGCAGCCAGCCCAGGCTGTCGGCCAGCACGCCCAGCACATGCGGCGCGCAGCGCAGCGAGTAGCGGTCCTGCAGGCGGTGCAGGGGCGCGGTCGGGGCGTCGATCGCCAGGTCCTGGCGCAGCCACGCGGCGACCTGGGTCTGGCCCGGGTGCGGCTTGGCGGCGAACAGGCGTTCGTCGAAGTGTTCCGGGTTGCCTTGCAGGGCGACCACGTTGAGCGCGGTGATACGGGTGGCGAGCTTGAGCAGGTAGTCGGCGCGGGTCCAGGCCAGGCAGGCCAGGCCGGTCATCACCGCGGTGCCGTTCATCAGTGCCAGGGCTTCCTTCGGCCGCAGCACCAGCGGTTCCCAGCCCAGCTCGCGGTGCACGTCGGCGGACAGGCGGCGTTCGCCGCGATAGACCACTTCGCGCTCGCCGGACAGGGTTGCGGCTACGTAGGACAGCGGCGTCAGGTCACCGCTGGCGCCCACCGAGCCTTCTTCCGGGACCACCGGCAGGATGTCGTGGGTGATGAAGGCGTGCAGGCGCTCCAGCAGCTCGACCCGTACCCCGGACACCCCGTGGCACAGCGACTGCAAGCGCGCCGCCAGCAGGGCGCGGGTGGACGGCGCATCGAAGGTCCGGCCGAGGCCGCAGCCGTGGAAGGTGAACAGGTGCCTGGGCAGCGCTTCCACATGCTCCAGCGGTACCGCCACCACGCAGGAATCGCCGTAGCCGGTGGTCACCCCGTAGATCACCCCTTCCTTGTCCAGCAGGGTGTCGAGGAACTGCGCGCCGCGGGCGATGCGCGCGCGGTACCCGGCATCGTCCTGCAGACGGCTTTCAGCCTGGCCGTGGGCCAGGGCGTGGATGGCTTCGATCGAAAGCGGCGACTCGCCAAAGGTTACGGACTCACGCGGTTGCATCGTCATCGGTCTTCCAGAAAGGGTAGAAGTTGAACCATTGCTGCGGGGCTTGCAGGCAGTAATGGCCGAGGCGTTCGGCATAGCGCGCGGCATGCTCGGCGATCACCTGGTCGCGCTGGCTGCGGCGCCATTCCACGGCGGCGGCGAAGGGTTCGAGGGTGATGTGGTAGCGGCCCTGCTGCTTGAGGCAGAACAGCAGGTTGACCGGGCACTTGAGCAGGCCGGCCAGCAGCCACGGGCCCTGGGGAAACTTTGCCGGGTGGCCGAGGAAGTCCACGGTCACGGTGCGCCCGCCGTGCAGCGGCACGCGGTCGCCGGCGATCGCCAGCCACTCGCCGCGCTCCAGGCGCTGGCTGAGCTGGAGCATGGTCGCCGGGTCCAGCTCGCTGACCTGGATCAGGCGCAGATTCGTTGCACCGGCCTCGCCCAGCAGGCGGTTGAAACGCTCGGCGTGGCGGGTGTGGACCAGCACGTTCATGGTCACCTGCTGGCCCATCTCGGCCAGGGCCCGGCACACCTCGAGGTTGCCCAGGTGCGCGCCCACCAGCATCTGCCCGCGTTCGGCGCGCAGTTGGCTATGCAACTGGCCGGGGTCGTTGATCTCGATCTGCTCCAGGCCGAGCCGGCCGTTCCACACGTCGAGCTTGTCCAGCAGGGCATCGGCGAAGGCCATGAACTGGCCGAACACCCGGCCGGTGGTGGGGCGCAGCGCGGGCTGGCCGCTCCACTCGGCGAGGTTGTGCTGGTAGGTGCGAGCCGCTTCGCGGGCACGGCGGCCGAAGAGGAAGAAGTACAGGACGATGCCGTACAGCACCGGGCTCAGCAGCCGGCGCCCGAGCAGCCTGACGCCGAAGGCGGTGAGCTTCATCAGCAGGAAGCTGCCGCGCTCCTCGTGGGCGGCCCAGTGTTGTTCCCGGTCGCTCATGCCGTCAGCCGCCGCCAGAGGATCGCCGGGGCACGCAGCAACATGCCGAAGAACAGCTTGGTGTGCATCTTCGAGATCAGCGCGTTGTCGTGGAACAGGCGGAAATGCGAAAGGCCGTCCTGCGGGTAGTGCACCCTGGTCGGCAGCCAGCGCATCGGCTGGTTGCGCCACGACAGGCGCACCAGCACCTCGGGGTCGAAGTCCATGCGCTTGCCGAGGGCCACGCTGTTGATCAGGGCCAGCACCGGCGGCAGCGGATAGACGCGGAAGCCGCACATGGAATCGGGAATCTTCAGCGACAGGCTGTTGATCCACACCCACACGTGGGTCAGGTAGCGCGCATAGAGGCGGCCCTTGGGCACGCTGGCGTCGTACTGTGGATAACCGCAGATCAGCGCCTCGGGGTGGGCGCGGGACAGCTCGAGGAAGCGGCTGACATCGGCCAGGTCATGCTGGCCGTCGGCGTCCACCTGCAGGGCGTGACTGAAGCCCAATCGCGCGGCTTCGCGCAGGCCGGCCATGACCGCGCCGCCCTTGCCCTGGTTGACCGGGAGCTGCACCAGATAGGTATCCGGCTGCTCCGCCAACTGGCGCAGCACTGCCGCGCAGGCCGGGCTGCTGGCGTCGTCCACCAGCACGCAGGGCAGGCCGGCGGCGCGCAGGTCGGCGACCACCGCAGGCACCGCCAGTTCGTGGTTGTACACCGGGATCACCGCGCAAGGCCTGTTCATTGCGCGACCTCCAGGAGGATGCGGCCGCTGGAGCAGGGCACGCCGTCGCAGCTGTAGGCGAAGTACAGCTTGCCGCGCTCGACGTCGAAACGCAGGGTCAGCAGCAACGGGTCACCGGGGCGCACCAGTTGCTGGAACTTCAGCACTTCCATGCCGGCGAAGCGCCGTGGCTGGTCGAGCAGCGGCTGGCCAAGGGCGATGGCCCAGTCCACCTGGACCACGCCGGGCAATACCGGGGTCTTGGGGAAGTGGCCATTGAAGTAGGCGAGGTCGGCGGAAATGGCGATGTTCACCTTAAGCTCGCCGTCCACCTGTTCCTCGCCGAGCACGTCCGGGCCTTGCGGGCGTGGCGCCATCAGCAGGGTATCCACCAGCGATTGCGGCAGCTTGCCTTGCGCGGTGTACGGCAGTTGCCGCAGCAGGCGCCAGCGGCGGGGCAGGGCCAGGGCTTCGCAGTGTCCGGCAAGGTGGCTGCGCAGGGTTTCGGTCACGGCGCGGCGGCCCTGGTTGCGCAGGGCGTGCAGGCCCTTGCCGCTGAGTTGCAGCAGGGCACCGATGGAGGCGCGGTTGCCGTGGATCACCCCGAGGCGGGCGTCCTCGACCCAGGAGTGTTGCAGCAGCGCTTGCTCCAGCATCGGCAGGGCGATGCGCTTTTCTTCCAGCTTGACGATGCGGTCGAGGCGCCCGAGCAGGCGGAAGTGCCCGTTGGCATCGAAGCTCACCGCGTCGGCGCTTTCCTCGATATGCCCGGCAGGCAGGTACGGCGACTCGATGCACAGGGCACCGTCGTCGTTCTGGCTCAGGCGGATCCCGGCGAAGGGCTGCCACAGGTTTTCCCCTTGGCGCCAGGCGATGCCGCCGGTTTCCGAGCTGCCGAGGATCTCCGTCGGCCACTGGCCGAGGCGCTGGTGCAACTCGCGGGCAGCCTCGGCGGGCAGTTCGCCGCCGGAGGAAAACACCCGGCTGACCTGGCTCAGGGCCGGCCAGTCGAGGTTGTCGCCCATGCGCTTGAGCAGCGCCGGGCTGGCGACCCAGGCGAAGGCCGGATGCTCGCGGCTGGCGCGCTGCAGGTCCTCGGGGAACGGCAACTGGCGGCGGACGAAGCTGCGCCCGGCGCACAGCGGCCAGAGCACGCGGAACAGCAGGCCGTAGATATGCTGGGTGGCGACGCTGCCGATGATGCAGGCTTCGCCCAGCGCTTCACCCCACAGGGCTTCGAGGTTGCTGACCTCGTTGGCCAGCTGGCGCAGGCACTTGTCGATGCGCTTGGGCGCGCCGGTGGAGCCGGAGGTGCACAGGCTCAGGCGGCAGGCGTCGAGGTCCAGGTCGGCCGGGGCCAGGGCTGCGGCGAACAGCTCGGCGGGGCGCTGGTCCTGCTCGCTCAGCCACAGGTCGACTTCGGCGTCCCAGCGCTGGCGGGTCTGGGCTTGCAGGTCGGCGGGCAGCAGCACCTCGACCCCGGCACGCCAGGCGCCGAGCAGGGCCACGGCCAGTTCGGCGGCGTCTTCGAGGTAGATCGCCAGGCGCTGCACGCCCCGCGCCTGCAAGCCGGCTGCCAGTTGCAGGGCTTGCTCGCCAAGCTGCCGATGATCCAGCGCCGGGGCGTGGCTGACCCGGCGTGCGCCTTCGGTCGGCCACAGCATCTGCTCAAGGTTGATCCATTTCATGAGCGTCCTCGTACGCGTTGTCTAACCAGCCATTCGATGGCGAACAGCAGGCCCATCACGCCGTAGGCGATCAGGCCGTTGTAAAGGGTCCACCAGGCCAGTGGCGCCCACAGGGTCAGGGCGGCGGCGATCAGGCCGTTGACCAGGAAGAAGCCGCACCACACCTGGGTCACCCGCCGCGTATAGCGCACGGCTTTCTCTGGCAGATCCGGATCGCTCAGCCGCGCCAGGCGCTCGGCCACCGGCATGCCGAATTTCAGGCTGGCGCCGAACAGGGCCAGCATGAAGGCGCTGATCAGCACCGGGTACCAGCGCAGCAGGGCCGGGTCGTCGACCAGGGCCAGCAGGGCGCAGAAGGCGAGGGCCACCAGGGCCATCCAGCGTCCGCCGGGGTTGTGCGGTTGGGTCAGGGCACGGGCCAGCCACAGGCCGCCCAGCAGCAAGCCGAACTGCCAGGGGGCGAAGTGGGCCATGCCGAAGTGCACCGCGAACGGGTAACCCAGGCCGGCTACCACCAGCCCGAGCCCGATCAGGCGTTTCATGCCGCGGTGTTGACCAGGCGGAAGACCGCTTCGACCACATCATTGACGGTGCGCACGGCCTTGAATTCATCGGCAGCGATTTTCTTGCCGGTCTGGCGCTTGATGTGGTCGATCAGGTCGACGGCGTCGATGCTGTCGATTTCCAGGTCTTCATAGAGGTTGGCGTCGAGGGTGACGCGCTCGGCGTCCAGTTCGAACAGCTCGACCAGGGCATCGCGCAGGGTGTTGAAGATGTCTTCACGGGTTTGCATGGTACGTGTCTCAGGCGGCCTGTTTGGCAGTGACGAAGGCGGCGAGGCTCGCCACGTTGGAGAAGTGCGAGCGGGTGTCCTTGGCGTCGGCGTCGATCTTGATGCCGTAGCGCTTCTGGATCGCCAGGCCGAGTTCGAGGGCGTCCACCGAGTCGAGGCCCAGGCCTTCGCCGAACAGGGTCTGCTCGTCGCCGATATCGTCCGCGCTGATGTCTTCCAGGCCCAGGGCCTCGATGATCAGGTCCTTGATGTCATGGTTGAGTTGGGGATTGCTCATCTGCTGCGAGCTCCTTGATGAAGTACTGGTGCAAGTGATCGTTGAGTTTGCGCGAGGCCTGCGGGGCAGGGCCCTGGCTGGCGAACGCCTGGGGGTCGATGTCGTTGCCGACCCGCAAGGTGAAGTGCACGCGGCGGTCGGGGATGCGGTACCAGGGTTCGCATTTGGTCAGGGTGGTCGGGTTGACCGTGATGGTCACTGGGGTGATCACCCGTGCGCCGCGCAGGGCGATGGCCGCTGCGCCGCGGTGGAAAGAGGGGGCCTTGCCCGGGGCGGTGCGGGTGCCTTCGGGGAAGATCACCAGGGTCTGGCCGCTTCGCAGGCTGTCCACGGCGGCGTCGAGCATGTCCATGCTGCCGTCGTTGCTGATGTACTGCGCCGAACTCACCGGGCCGCGGGTGAAGGGGTTGGCGAACAGGCTCTGCTTGACCACGCAGTTGCTCTGGCGCACCAGGCCGATCAGGAACACCACGTCGATGAGCGACGGGTGGTTGGCGATGATCATCTGCCCCGGGCGGCCCAGGCGCTCGGCGCCTTCCACTTCATAGGTGAGCACGCCGCAGGCGGCCATGAAGCGGATGAAGCGCCAGAACAGCCAGCTGATGGTGTGCCGCGCCCGTTGCCGGTGGCGCAGGCTGTCGCCCGGCAGGCAGGCCAGCAGGGGGAAGAACAGCAGGCGCAGGAGCAGGCCACCGAGCCCGAACAGCAGGAAGCTCAGGGCGGTGGCCAGCAGACGCCAGGGCCAGGCGTCGCGGCGCGAGCGGCTCAGGCCTTGCGTTGCCAGTTCCATGTGCGGTCCTTCAGGGTGTGGGTACAGGTCGACCGTTCGTCGAGCAGGCTGCGCAGCCAGCTCAGGGCGTGGGGTTCGCCGGCGGGCGCTTGCCTGTCGCCATCCAGGGACAGGCTCCATTGATCGCCGGGGGTCAGCAGCAGGCCGAGGGCGTAGTCGCAGGGGACGTCGGTGATCCACGGGCTGTAGGCGGCGGGCGGGCGCTCCTCGGCAACGATGAGCAGCACCGCCGGGGCACCGTCGTGGAGCAGGCCGGCGGCTTCCACCACGGCCTGCTCGAAGCCGTCGCCTTCGCCGGCGATCGCCGTCATTTCCGCCGTTTCGCCACGCAGGATCGACCACAGGCCGATCACCGCGTTATGCACGGACAGGCTGAACTGGGTCGGGGACAGGGGCTGGGCAGCGGCGAGGTCGCTGAGAATTTCGAAGGTGCGCGGGGTTTCGCCATGCCGCGAGACGAACACCAGCGGCAGGTGCTCAAGACCTTCGGCCAGCGGCCAGCCCACGGCAAAGGCCATGCGCGCCAGGCGGCTGAGGCGGCGGCGTTGCATGGCGGGCAGGAACGAGACATCCGGCGAGTCTTCGCCTGCATCGATCGAGCGCTCGCCGAGACTCCACGCGCGCCATTGCGCAGCCGACTGGAGGCCGGGCGCCCAAGCGCGCCACTGACGGATATTGAATGTGATCAAGATGTATCTCGCCCTGAGGGACTTCCATTCCGAGGGGACTCGGAGCTACGGCCTGCGGGCGAAATCGCCGAGTAACGGGCATTATCCCGGTGCAGGGGGGGCGTCGTAAACAAAGTATTGCCATTGATTACGGAACCGAGCGCCAGTAACTGACCTCGAATGGCCCCGCGCATTTCGCCGGGCCGGGATTTCCCGACAAACGGCCTGCACCTGTTGTCGGTCGCCTTTGCCGGATCTTGAGCCTTTCAGTGCTGGTCAATCCGGCGGGCTGAACACATACTCGGTCATTCTTTGATACACGGAGGTCTTTCCATGCGGCGCGTGGTGTTCAATCAGAAAGGGGGCGTCGGCAAGTCCAGCATCGCCTGCAATCTCGCGGCGGTGAGTGCCAATGAAGGCTATCGGACCCTGTTGATCGACCTGGATGCCCAGGGCAACTCCACCCACTACCTCACCGGCCTGACCGGCGAGGAGATCCCCATGGGGATTGCCGACTTCTTCAAGCAGAGCCTGTCGTCGGGGCCGTTCGCCAAGAAGAACAAGGTGGATATCTACGAAACGCCGTTCGACAACCTGCATGTGGTCACCGCCACGGCGGAGCTGGCCGACCTGCAGCCGAAGCTGGAGGCCAAGCACAAGATCAACAAGTTGCGGAAGTTGCTCGATGAATTGAGCGAGGACTACGAGCGGATCTACCTGGATACGCCGCCTGCGCTGAACTTCTATGCGGTATCGGCGTTGATCGCGGCGGATCGCGTGTTGATTCCCTTCGACTGCGACAGCTTCTCGCGTCAGGCGCTGTATGGCCTGCTCACGGAAATCGAAGACCTCAAGGAAGACCACAACGAGGACCTGCAGGTCGAAGGCATCGTGGTCAACCAGTTCCAGCCCCGGGCCAGCCTGCCGCAGCAGATGCTCGACGAGCTGGTGGCCGAGGGCTTGCCGGTGTTGCCGGTATACCTCAACAGCTCGGTGAAGATGCGTGAATCACACCAGGCGTGCCTGCCGCTGATTCACCTGGAACCGAAGCACAAGCTGACCCAGCAGTTCGTCGATTTGCACTCGTTGCTCGAAGAGAACGCCTAGATCCCTTGGGTCCGCAGCCACTCCAGCAACTGCTGGAGTGGAAATGCGCCGCTCTGGCGTGCGACTTCCCGGCCGTTCCTGAACAGGATCAGGCTGGGGATGGAGCGGATATTCAATTGGCCAGCCAGTTCGCGGTTGGCTTCACTGTCCAGTTTCGCCAGCCGGCAGCGCCCGGCCAGTTGCCGTGCGGCCTGCTCGAAGGTCGGCGCGAAGGACTTGCACGGCCCGCACCAGTCGGCCCACACGTCGATCAGCAGGGGCAGGTCGCCCTTGATCTGGCTGGCGTAGTTGGCTTGCTTCAGCTCGAAGGGTTGGTCCAGCAGGACGGGTTGCTTGCAGCGGCCGCATTTCGGCGTGTCGCCGAGGCGCTCGGCGGGGAGGCGGTTGAGGCCGTTGCAGTGGGGGCAGGGGATCAGGAGTGGGTCGGTCATGGGGATTGGGTCCGGGGGCGGGTGTTGCTGGGTATGTGGCGGTGGGATCCGGCGTTTTCAATGGTCTTGCGGCCTCATCGCTGGCAAGCCAGCTCCCACAGGTACTGCGCCGCCCTTGAAGATTGTGCTGACCCTGTGGGAGCTGGCTTGCCAGCGATGGGGCCAGAAAGAGCACTGATTGACCCAAAGTCCTGCACAAAAATGTCAAATACAATCAGCTAACTTCCTCGATTTCCGACTTTCTTGTAGGCAACTTCCCAACCATACTTCCAGGCCCTTTGAGCTGTTGCACCGAAGGAAGCCGCTCCCCTAGTCTTCGGCAGTCGTTGACCTCAACGACCGGCTTTGACAGGCCGGACAGATACGGTGCACAGCTGGTTTTCGGCAGCTGTGCGCGTGGGCACCTATTGGTGCGCCGGGTTCTCCGTATCCCTGGTCTGTCAACCCGCGTACAGCTGCCACCCTTTTGTTTGACAGCAGAACCGTGGCGGCTCCACCTGATACGGAGTAACCATGAAAAAGCGCGTTCCTGATCCGCCGCCAGTCCTCTGCGTCGGCCCCGGCCTTTCCCATGAGGAATCGGTCCGCCGAGCCGCAGAACATCTGAGCAAGGCGATTACCGCCGCATCCTCCATACCTGATCCATTCGAAGCCCGATATCAGGCAAATCTCAGCCATGCTCTGCTGGAGATGAAAATCTCCAAAGCTTTGCTGACGGTTGCCATGTCGGAGTCACCGGTGACTGTGCCGGTCTAGAGTAGAGCCGCAGGGCCCAAGGCTGGCGAGGAACCCTGTGGGAGCTGGCTTGCCAGCGATGAGGCCCAGCAGGGCACTGCATCAGTCAGGTCAGAAAGAAGATCTCAAGCCCCACTGAGTACCAGTGATTGTGTGGTGTTCTTTCTGGCCTCATCGCTGGCAAGCCAGCTCCCACAGGGTCCGTGTGCACCGCCAAACCGTCTCAGGAAGAACAACTGATCTCCAGATGCTTCCCCCACTCCGGCGGCCGCTCGGCATAACCTTCCATCCCCGCCTGCTCTTCGAACGGCCGGGTCAGCACTTCATGCAGGCGCCGCACCTCGGAGAAGTCCCCGCCCTGCGCCGCTTCGATGGCCCGCTGCGCCAGGTAGTTGCGCAGCACGTACAGCGGGTTCACCCCGTGCATCCGCTCCCGCCGCCCGTCCGCATTGCCCGGCTCACGCCGGCCCCGCGCCAGATAGTCTTCCGACCATGTGTCGAACCCGGCCAGGTCGACGAAATCATCCCTTACCACCCGCAACGCCTGCTCCACCGCCTGGTCGCCCAGCCTGCGGAAGAACAGGTTGTAATCCACCGCCCCCGGCTGCATCAGGCTGAGCAGGCGCTGGATCAGCACCTTGTCGCCGCCCTCCGCCGTGGTCAGGCCCAGCCGGCGGCGCATCAGGTCGAGGTAGTGCGCCTCGTACAATGGCAGGAACAACCCCAGCGCTTCCTGCAACGCCTCGACACTGATGAACGGCGTCAACGCCTGGGCCAGCGCACTCAGGTTCCAGTGCGCGATCGGCACCTGGTTGCTGTAGCTGTAGCGCCCCTGGTCATCGGAGTGGTTGCAGATGAACCCGGCATCGAAGTCATCGAGGAAGGCAAACGGCCCGAAGTCGAAGGTGATGCCGAGGATCGACATGTTGTCGGTGTTCATCACCCCATGGCAGAAGCCATAGGCCTGCCATTTGCCAATCAGCTCGGCATTGCGCTCGACGATGGTGCGGAACATCGCCAGGTACGGCTCGTCCGCCGCCTTGCATTCCGGGTAGTGCAGGTCCAGCACATGCTCGGCCAGCGCGCGCTGCTGCTCCGGCTGGCGGGTGTAGTAGAAGTACTCGAAATGCCCGAAGCGGATATGGCTCGGCGCCAGGCGCAGGACCATGGCCGCGCTTTCCTTGGTTTCGCGCCAGACCGGCGTGCTCGAGCCGATCACGCACAGCGCCCGGCTACTGGGGATGCCCAGGGCATGCAGGGCTTCGGAAGCAAGGAACTCGCGGATCGACGAGCGTAGAACGGCACGACCATCACCCATCCGCGAGTAAGGCGTCTGGCCGGCACCCTTGAGGTGCAGGTCCCAATGCTCGCCGGCATCGTTCTGCACTTCGCCCAGCAGCAGCCCGCGACCATCGCCAAGCCGCGGGTTGTATGAACCGAACTGGTGTCCGGAATAGACCATCGCCCGTGGGTCGGCTTCCTCCCACAGCTTGTGCCCGCCAAACAGCTCGGCGAACACCGGCGATTGCGCTTCGGTCGGCTCCAGGTCGAGCAGGGCCATGGCTGCCTCGCTGACCACCACCAGCTGCGGATCATCGATCGGCTCCGGCAGCACCTGGGTGGAGAATGCATCGCCCAGGCGGGCGAAGCGGTTGTCGAAGGTCAGTTCGTCGAGGCCTTTCACGGGCGACTCCTTACGGCTTGGTCGTGTCGTCGGGTTTGGGCTGAACGGCGTCTTCCATCGGGATCAGCTGCTGCTTGGTGCCCGAAGTATCCATCAGGAACACCTCGACCTGACGCACGGAAATCTTGATGTTGTGCTTCTTGAACTCGCGGTTGATGAAGCGGTTCAACTCATCCAGCGTCGGGTTGCGGTCGCCGAGGTCGCGCACGTGCATGCGCAGCTCGTGGTCCAGCGAGCTTTCGCCGAAGTTGAGGAAGTACACGATCGGCTCCGGGTCCTTGAGCACCCGTGGATTTTCCCGGGCGCCCTGGAGCAGCAGGTCGCGTACCAGGTCCAGGTCCGAGCCGTAGTCGATGCCGAGCTTCAGGGTGACCCGGGTGACCGTGTCGGTCAGCGACCAGTTGATCAACTGGCCGGTGATGAAGGTCTTGTTCGGGACGATGATGTCCTTGCGGTCGAAGTCGGTGATGGTGGTGGCACGGATGCGGATCTTGCTCACCGTGCCCGACAGGTTGCCGATGGTGATGGTGTCGCCGATCCGTACCGGGCGCTCGAACAGGATCATGATCCCGGAGATGAAGTTGGCGAAGATCTCCTGCATGCCGAAACCGAGGCCGACCGACAGCGCTGCCACCAGCCATTGCAGCTTGTCCCAGCTGACCCCAAGGGTGGACAGGGTGGAGACGAAGCCGACGCCGACGATCACATAGGACAGCAACGTGGTGGTGGCATAGGCGCTGCCCTGGGCCAGGTCCAGCTTCGACAGCACCAGCACTTCCAGCAGGCCCGGCAGGTTGCGCGCCAGGGCCAGGGTGATGCCGACGATGACCAGCGCGCCGAGCAGGTCGCCGAGGCTGATCGGCACCATGCTCGCGGTGGCGCCGGTGCCGCTGGTGTACTCGTACAGGGTGAAGTTGTTCAGGTAGGAGAACACGCTGATCAGGTCCGACCAGACCCAGTACAGAGCGACCAGAAAACCGCCGAGCAAGGCCAGGCGGATCAGGCGCAGGGACTGCTGGTTGACCTGTTCGATGTCCAGGGTCGGCTCTTCCACCGGCACTTCGCCGTCCAGGCCTTCCTTGGTCGCCTGGCGCTTGGCCAGGGCGCGCTGGTAGGCCAGGCGCCGGGCGGCCACGGACAGGCCGCGGACGAAGGTGGCCTCGATCACCAGCCAGAACATCAGCAGGTACAGGGTGTCGATCAGCCGGTCGGTGAGTTTCAGCGCCGTGTAGTAGTAGCCGAAGCACACCGCGACGAACAGGGCGATGGGCAGGGCGGTGAAGGCCACGCCGACCACCTTGCGGAACAGCGAGGTATTGCGGTGGGTCGGGCTGCTCAATAGCAGGCGACTGAGCAGCCAGGCCATCAGGGCATAGCAGGTCAGGACCACGCCGATGCCGAGCACGTCATCGGCCAGCGCCGACGGCTGCAGTTCGGCCACCGCAACCACGCCGACCAGGGCCAGGACCACCGCGCCAAGACGGCGGATCCAGCGCCGGAGGAACTCGACCTGCGGTTTCTGCCAGCGGAAATGCAACTCGGCCACACCGCCGGGTGCCAGGACCCGATAAGCGGTGTAGAACACCAGCCAGGCCTGGGCAATCTGCCAGAGCGCGGCGCCGAGGTTGGCGTTCTGTCCGCGGGCGTCGATCTGCAGGGCGTAGCTGCACAGGGCCAGAAGCAAGGCCAGGGGCAGGGCAAGGAGGATATTGATCAGGATCGCCTGGGGCGTGTGCCACTGGCTGTCGCGCTTGAAGTGGCCGACATCGCCATGCACCTTGCGCAACTGTTCATACAGGGCGTTCCGCCGCCACAGCAGGCCGCCGATCATCAGCAGCAGCGGCAGGAACAGCAGCGGTCGCTCCAGCAGGCCGTCGGCCAGTTCGGCGATGCCCGAGCCCCAGGGCAGGCTGGTGACCTGCTTCTGGAAACGTTCGGGCAGGGTACGCAGCCATTCAACGTCCAGCGGCTTGTTGCTGGGGATCCAGAACATCTGCTCGTCGAGGGTTGCACGCAGGTTCAGGGCGGTGCTGACCAGTTGCTTCTGGTTCAGTTGCAGGGTGATGGATTCGTTGAGCACCGCGCTGAGCTCGCGGTTCAGGCGCTCCAGCAGGTCGACCCGGGTGATCGCCACTTCCAGCAGGGCCTTGCGCAGTTCCGGGGTGTTCTGGTCGGCGCTCTGGTTTTCCAGGAGCTTGT
Source organism: Pseudomonas sp. P2S-1 (assembly GCF_057197725.1). Classification (NCBI taxonomy): domain Bacteria; kingdom Pseudomonadati; phylum Pseudomonadota; class Gammaproteobacteria; order Pseudomonadales; family Pseudomonadaceae; genus Pseudomonas; species Pseudomonas sp. P2S-1. Next base: position 4,183,287 of record NZ_CM170068.1, on the reverse strand, counting down.
CGACGTACTGGCTCGGGCTGCTGATCTGCTCGCGCTGCTGATTGACCTCGAACTGGTACAGGCGGATATCGGCGATCTGGTCGGCCAGGTCGCGGTCCAGCTTCAGGTGCGGCAGGGCCTGTTTCTGCTTGTAGAGGATCTTCGACAGCAGCAGGCTGCCCTTGAGCACGTTGATCTGCTCGTCCAGGGCCTGGTCGGCCTGGGTCAGGCTGTCCAGTTGCTGCTTGGCCTTGAGGTTTTGCTGGGTGACTTCGTTGAGGCGGTCGGTGCTGCGCAGCAGGTAGTCGGAGAGCTTGAGGTTGGCCGCGCTTTCGGTGGCGAGCAGGGTGCTGCCGCCGGCCTTCTGGGCTTCGAGGGACTGTTCGGTAACGGTCTTTTGCGACTGGGCCAGGCGCTTTTCGTTGATCAGGGTCTGCAGGTCCTGGATTTCCTGTTCCAGGCGTGCGGCGCGCTCCATCAGCAGGTCGTGCTGGGCGTTGCCGAGGTCCTGCAGCAGGCTGTTGCCGGCCAGTTCCTGGCGGCGCAGCAGGGTCAGGGCGTTGAGCGAGGCCAGTTCGGCGTTGAGCTGGTTGCGCTGGTCGGCGGACAGGCTCTTGCTGCCGTCCTTGCCGAGCTTGAGGGTGGTGTTGATCTGCTGGCTGCGGGTCTGGTTGAGGCTGATCTCGGACTGGGCGCGCTCGGGCCGGGTCTGCGAGTTGATGATCAGGCTATTGGCTTCGGACAGGGATTTCTGCAACTCGCCCTGCTCGGTGGTGCGTTCGGAGAGCAAGGTTTCCAGCTGCGGCACTGTCTGGCTGGCATAGCGCTGGGCCACCGGCACCGGCTTGGTGGCGGACAGGCGGGCCAGTTCACGCTGGCTCTCGGCGGTCAGCCGGGGCGCGTCGGTGAGCTGCTGCTTGAGCGCGGCCAGGCGCTTGCTGTAGTCGTCGCGGCTGTCGAGGAACCCGAGGGTCTGCTCCAGCACCTGTTGCAGGGCCTTCTGGTCGGCTTCCGGCAATTTGCGGTCGGCGATCTTGTCCAGGCTTTGCTGGACGCTCTCGGTACTGGGCGGCTCCGCGGCGAAGGCGGAGGTGAACGACAGGCACAGCCCGAGCAGGGCCGCGCCGATAACAGTGCGCAGGGACATAGGCAGAAAATTCGTACAACCAGACTGGAAATTGGAGTTTAGAGGAACAGACCCGGGCCGGGGCGGCTTCCTTCGGGGAATTTGATCCCCACTTTCTGGATCTTGTTCCCGTCCATCAGCGCAACGGTCCAGGTGGTGTTGTTCCACTCGATCTGGTCGCCGACCACCGGCGCACCGCCCACCTTCTGCTGGATGAAGCGCGCCAGCGGCATATGCGGGTCCTGGCCGTCGAGCTGCAGGCCGTACAACGCGGCTACGGCCCCCAGTTCTGCGTCACCTTCGAGGACGAAGTCGCCGAAGAAGCGCAGGTCCAGGCCGCGTTGCGGGGCCTGGCTGAACAGCTTGCCGAGGGCCGAGAGGTTGTGTTCGTGGCCGATCACGCAGAGCAGATCGCCCACTTCCAGCACCGTACTACCCGACGGATGGAGCAGTTGCTGGCCACGGAACAGGGCGGCGATACGGGTGCCCTCGGGCATTTTCAGCTCGCGCAGGGCGGCGCCGATGCACCATTTCTCGGCGCCGAGGCGATAGACGAACAGCTCCCACTCGCTGGTGACATGCACTTCCAGGGCGGAACGGGAGATCGGCGCCGGGTCCGGCGGTACCGTCACTTTCAGCAGCCGGGCGACCCACGGCAGGCTGGTGCCCTGCACCAGCAGCGAGACCAGCACGATGAAGAACGCCAGGTTGAAGTACAGCTGGGCCTGGGGCAGGCCGGCCATCAGCGGGAACACGGCGAGAATGATCGGTACCGCACCGCGCAGGCCGACCCAGGAGATAAAGGCTTTTTCCCGGCCGTGGAAGGCCTTGAACGGCAGCAGACCGACCAGCACCGACAGCGGCCGGGCGAAGAGGATCATCCACAGCGCCAGGGCCAGGGCCGGCAGGGCGATCGGCAGCAGGTCGTGCGGGGTGACCAGCAGGCCGAGGACCAGGAACATGCCGATCTGCGCCAGCCAGGCCATGCCGTCGAGCATGTGCAGGATACCGTGGCGGCTGCGGATCGGGCGGTTGCCCAGGACCAGGCCGAACAGGTACACGGCGAGGAAGCCGCTGCCGTGCAGGGCGTTGGTCAGGGCGAAGGTGACCAGGCCGCCGGCGATCACCAGGATCGGGTACAGACCGCCGGCCAGGTTCATGCGGTTGACCAGTTGCAGCATCAGCCAGCCGCCACCCAGGCCAAGCAGGCCGCCGATGCCGAACTCGCGCACCAGGTGCAGGAGCAGGCTCCAGTGCAGGCCGGTCTGGCCGCTGGCGATCATGTCGATCAGGGTCACGGTGAGGAATACGGCCATCGGGTCGTTGCTGCCGGATTCGATTTCCAGGCTGGCGGTGACCCGCTCGTTCAGGCCTTTGCCGCCGAGCAGGGAGAAGACTGCGGCGGCGTCGGTGGAGCCGACGATGGCGCCGATCAGCAGGCCCTGCATCAGGTTCAGGTCGAACAGCCAGGCGGCGGCCATGCCGGTCAGGCCCGTGGTGATCAGTACGCCCACGGTTGCCAGCGACAGCGCCGGCCACAGCGCCACGCGGAAGCTCGCGACCCGCGTGCGCAGACCGCCGTCGAGGAGGATCACGGCGAGGGCGAGGTTGCCGACCAGGTAGGCGACGGGATAGTTGTTGAAGATGATGCCGCCCCCATCGACCCCGGCGACCATGCCGACGGCGAGGATGATGACGAGAATCGGGATGCCCAGACGCGAAGACAGCGAGCTGACCAGGATACTTGCCCCTACCAGCAATGCGCCGATGAGGAACAGGCTGTTGATGGTGCTCGCATCCAAAGGCAGTACTCCGGGGGACATCGCGGGAAAAAGAGGACCGTGCTTGCTCTTGCATAAGCAGGTCGCGTGCCAACCGATTCTAACCTGATGAATTGGCGGGCTGTAAAGCGTTTCCGCAGATGTAGAAAAGGCACCTGGGTCAGGTGCCTTTTCATGTGTTGCCTGTGCTGGCCCTATCGCTGGCAAGCCAGCTCCCACAGGGTCAGCGGTGCACGCAATACCTGTGGGAGCTGGCTTGCCAGCGATGAGGCCGGTGCAGACCCCATCAATGCATCAGGCCTGCTTCACTTCGCGCATGGCCTTGCCTTTGACCGGCGCCCCATCCGCCACATAGTACTTGGCAGTACTGCGCGGCAACGGCTGGCGATTACGGATCTTGTCCGCGATTTTCTCGGCGATCATGATCGTCGTGGCATTCAGGTTGCCGGTGATGATGATCGGCATGATCGAGGCATCGACCACCCGCAGGCCTTCCATCCCGTGCACACGGCCCTGGCCGTCGACCACCGCCATGTCGTCTTCACCCATCTTGCACGAGCAGGACGGGTGGAATGCGGTTTCGGCGTGCTCACGGATGAACTTGTCCAGCTCTTCGTCCGTCTGCACATGCTCGCCCGGGCTGATCTCGCGGCCGCGGTAGGCGTCCAGTGCCGGCTGGGCCATGATTTCGCGGGTCAGGCGAATGCCGTCGCGGAATTCCTGCCAGTCCTGCTCGGTGGCCATGTAGTTGAACAGGATGCTCGGGTGCTGGCGCGGGTCGCGGGATTTCGCGTGAACGCGACCGCGGCTCGGCGAACGCATCGAACCCATGTGCGCCTGGAAGCCATGCTCCTTCACGCCATTGGAGCCGTTGTAGTTAATCGCTACCGGCAGGAAGTGGTACTGGATGTTCGGCCATTCGAATTCCGGACGGGTGCGGATGAAACCACCGGCCTCGAACTGGTTGCTGGCGCCGATGCCGGTGCCGTTGAACAGCCATTCGGCACCGATCGCCGGCTGGTTCCACCACAGCAGCGACGGGTACAGCGACACTGGCTGGGTGCAGGCGTATTGCAGGTACAGCTCGAGGTGGTCCTGCAGGTTTTCGCCGACGCCCGGCAGTTCGTGCACCACCGGAATGTTCAGGCTGTCCAGCAACTCGCGGGAGCCGACGCCGGAACGTTGTAGCAGCTGCGGCGAGGCGATGGCGCCGCTGCAGACGATGACTTCCTTGCGCGCACGGGCTTCCACGCGCTCTTCGCCGGAGCCGACCAGGTAGGTCACGCCGACGGCGCGCTTGCCTTCGAACAGCACGCGGTCAGTCAGGGCGTGGGTGACGATGGTCAGGGTCGGGCGCTTCTTGGCGGTGTCCAGGTAGCCGCGGGCGGTGCTGGAGCGACGGCCGTTCTTGGTCACGCTGCGGTCCATCGGACCGAAGCCTTCCTGCTGGTAGCCGTTGAGGTCTTCGGTGCGCGGGTAACCGGCCTGCACGCCGGCTTCGACCATGGCGTGGAACAGTGGGTTGTTGCCGGCTTTGGGCGTGGCCACGCTGACCGGACCGTCGCCGCCGTGGTAGTCGTTGGGGCCGATGTCACGGGTTTCCGCCTTGCGGAAATACGGCAGGCAGTCGAGGTAGGTCCAGTCTTCCAGGCCGGGCAGCTTGGCCCAGCCGTCGAAGTCCAGGGCGTTGCCGCGGATGTAGCACATGCCGTTGATCAGCGAGGAGCCACCGAGGCCCTTGCCGCGACCGCATTCCATGCGGCGGCCGTCCATGTGCGGCTCCGGATCGGTCTCGTAGGCCCAGTTGTAGCGGCGACCCTGCAGCGGGAAGGCCAGGGCGGCGGGCATCTGGGTGCGGAAGTCGGCGCGGTAGTCCGGGCCGCCGGCTTCCAGCAGCAGGACGGTGACGCCTTCGTCTTCGGTCAGGCGGGTGGCCAGGGTGTTACCGGCCGAGCCGGCACCGACGATGATGTAATCGAATTCCATGGGGGATCTCCCATTGAGCGGCAAGCTTCAAGCTACAAGCTGCAAGAAAAGCAGTTGAGCGGCGCTTGCGTGATTGGAGGTGTCCTGCAAGGGCCGGTGGCGTTACGCCGACCGGCTCTTTCTTGCAGCTTGAAGCTTGATGCTTGGAGCTGTCGGTCAGAAGACCGACGTGTAGTTGCCCAGCTCGACCTGGACCGACTTGATGCGGGTGTACTGGGCCAGCGAGCTGACGCCGTTCTCGCGGCCGACGCCGGACTGCTTGTAGCCACCGACCGGCATTTCCGCCGGCGACTCGCCCCAGGCGTTGATCCAGCAGATGCCGGCTTCCAGCTGGTGGATGATGCGGTGCGCGCGGCTGATGTCGTTGGTGCAGACACCGGCGGCCAGGCCGTACTCGGTGTCGTTGGCGCGACGGATCACTTCTTCTTCGGTTTCGTAGCTGAGGATGCTCATCACCGGGCCGAAGATCTCTTCCTTGACGATGGTCATGTCGTCGCGGCAGTCGGTGAACACGGTCGGCGCAACGAAGGCGCCCTTGGCGAATTCACCCTCGGTCAGGCGCTCGCCGCCACACAGGACGCGGGCACCTTCTTCCTTGCCCTTGGCGATGTACGACAGGACGCTTTCCATGTGCGGGAAGCTGACCAGCGGGCCGAAGTTGGTGTTTTCGTCTTCCGGATTGCCGACGCGGATCCGCGCGACACGTTCGACGATCTTGGCTTCGAAAGCCGCCTTCATCGACGCAGGAACGAACACGCGGGTGCCGTTGGTGCAGACCTGGCCGGAGCTGTAGAAGTTGGCCATCATCGCGATGTCGGCGGCGCGATCGAGGTCGGCGTCTTCGCAGATGATCAGCGGCGACTTGCCGCCCAGTTCCATGGTCACTTCCTTCAGCGAGGAGCTGGAGGCGCTGGCCATGACCTTCTTGCCGGTGGTGGTGCCGCCGGTGAAGGAAACTTTCTCGATGCGCGGGTGCTCGGTCAGCCAGGTGCCGACTTCACGGCCGCTGCCGGTCAGGACGTTGAACACGCCGTCCGGCAGGCCGGCTTCGGTGTAGATCTCGGCCAGTTTCAGGGTGGTCAGCGAGGTGACTTCGCTCGGCTTGAAGATCATCGCGTTGCCGGCGGCCAGGGCCGGGGCGGATTTCCACAGGGCGATCTGGATCGGGTAGTTCCACGCGCCGATGCCGACGGTGACGCCCAGCGGCTCGCGGCGGGTGTAGACGAAGGAGGAATCGCGCAGGGGGATCTGCTCGCCTTCGATGGCCGGGACCAGGCCGGCATAGTATTCCAGCACGTCGGCGCCGGTGACGACGTCGACGTAGCGGGTTTCCGAGTAGGACTTGCCGGTGTCCAGGGTTTCCAGGGCGGCCAGCTCGTCGTTGCGCTCGCGCAGGATGTCGACGGCGCGACGCAGGATGCGCGAACGCTGCATGGCGGTCATCGCAGCCCAGACTTTCTGGCCGCGCTCGGCGCTTTCCACGGCGCGTTCGACGTCGGCCTGGGTAGCACGTTGCACGTGGGCGAGGACTTCGCCGTTGGCCGGGTTGATGGCTTCGAAGGTGGCATCGCTGCCAGCGTCGACATAACCACCATCAATGTAGAGTTTTTGCGTTTCGAAACGGGCCATAGTGTCCTCGCAAGTGCAATGTGATTGGCTAGCCGGCGGTTGCTCCCGAAGGTGTGCGGGAGGCTTTGCGCGGGGTTTCAGAGGCCTGGGTCTGGGTGTCCGGGCTCGTCTGTTTCGCCAGTTGTAGATCCATGTATTCGTAAGCGATCTGCTGCGCCTGTTGGGTGTCGAAGCTGTCTCCCGACAGCGCCCCGCGCAGCCACAAACCGTCGATCAACGCTGCCAGGCCACGGGCTGCGCTGCGTGCTTCAGGCAGCGGCAGCACCCGGCGGAACTGGCAGCACAGGTTGGAATACAGGCGGTGATCGTTGATCCGCTGCAACCTGTGCAAGGACGGCTGGTGCATGCTGGTGGCCCAGAAGGCCAGCCAGGTTTTCATTGCCGGGCCGTTGACCTGGCTGGCGTCGAAGTTGCCTTCGATGATCACCTGCAGGTGGGCGCGCGGGCTGTTGTCCGTGAGTGCCTGGCGACGGGCGGCGACGCCCTCGCTCAATACCGTCATCAAGTGCTGCATGGTCGCTGCGATCAGGCCGTTCTTGTCCCGAAAGTAGTGACTGATGATGCCATTCGACACACCGGCCAAACGGGCGATCAGCGCAATGCTGGCATCACCCATGCCGACCTGGTCGATAGCCGTCAACGTGGCTTCGATCAACTGCTGGCGGCGAATGGGTTGCATACCGACCTTGGGCATCTGGCAAATCTCCTCAGGCCTGCGAGCAGACGACAAGCGGCTGACTCGGCGAAGGCCAGTCTATTTTGTTTTGATTGAACGTTCAATCAACAAAGAATAAGCTCTGCGACAATTCGTACCATTGACAGGGTTTCGGGCCGGTCAGAAGTCACGAATTGGCACCCCCGAAAAGACGTGTACCCCCGCAAAACAAGGTGTTTCACGCGCACAGACGCACCGTTGGACCGCTGTGCCCCAGGCCGTGCAAGCCAGGAGGCGCAACCCTCGAGCCGGGGTTTTGCAGCAGGTTTTCAGCGCATTCGTATTGGGATCACGGTTTTTCAAGGTGCTTTTATATCACCTGAGGCGATGGGGCTATTGCACCAATTGCCCGGGTGACGGGTCGTTGTCCCTTTTTCCTACGCACCGCCTTGGAGCATCCGTGCAATGAGTTCTGCCTCCCTGATCAAGACCCCCGCCGAGAGGGTCCGGGTCAACAGCGTGGTGTTTTTCACCTCGACGCTGCTGATCCTCTGCTTGACCGCCTTGCTGATCGCTGCCCCTGAAACCGCTGGTCATGTGCTGAGCCAGGCCCAGGCCTGGTTATCGCGCAGCTTCGGCTGGTACTACATGCTGGTGATCGGCGGCTACCTGCTGTTCGTCATCGCCATCGCCTTCTCCCGCTACGGCAAGCTCAAGCTCGGCGGCAAGGACGACAAGCCGGACTTCAGCTACGGCGCCTGGGCCGGCATGCTGTTTTCCTCGGGCATCGGTATCTCGCTGCTGTACTTCGGCGCCTCCGAGCCGCTGGACCATTACTTCAACCCGCCTGAAGGCGCGCCGGCCAGCCTGCAATCGGCCCGCGAAGGCCTGCAACTGACCTTCCTCCACTGGGGCCTGCACGGCTGGGCGATCTACGCCCTGGTCGGGCTCGCCGTGGCCTACTTCGCCTACCGCCACAACCAGCCGCTGGCCCTGCGCTCGGCGCTGTACCCGCTGCTGGGCGAGCGCTGGGTCAAGGGTGCCGCCGGTCATACGGTGGACATCTTCGGCATGTTCGTGACCCTGCTGGGCCTGGTGACCAACCTCGGCATCGGCTCGATGCAGGTCTCGTCCGGCCTGGAATACCTGTTCGGCATGGAGCACAACAACACCAACCTGCTGATCGTGATCCTGGTGATGAGCACCGTGGCCACCATCGCGGCGGTATCGGGTGTGGAAAACGGCATCCGCCGCCTGTCCAACCTGAACATCATCCTGTTCAGCGGCCTGCTGCTGTTCGTCCTGCTCAACGGCCCGACCCTGCACCTGCTCAACGGCTTCGTGCAGAACATCGGTGATTACCTGAACGGCGCGGTACTGAAGACCTTCGACCTCTACGTCTACGAAGGCGACGGCGCCAAGTCCGAGCGCTGGCTGGGCCTGTGGACCCTGTTCTACTGGGCCTGGTGGATCTCCTGGGGCCCGTTCGTCGGCATGTTCATCGCACGGATCTCCCGTGGCCGCACCGTCAGCGAACTGGTTGCCGGCGTGCTGCTGATCCCGCTGGGCTTCACCCTGGCCTGGCTGTCGATCTTCGGCAACACCGCCCTGGACCTGGTGATGAACCACGGCGCCGTGGAACTGGGCCGCACCGCGCTGGAACAGCCGTCGATGTCGATCTACCAACTGCTGGAGCACTTCCCGGCGGCGAAGATCGTGGTCGGCGTGGCGATCTTCGTCGGCTTCGTGCTGTTCCTCACCCCGGCCGACTCCGGCGCGGTGATGATGGCCAACCTCTCGTGCAAGGGCGGCAGCGTCGATGAAGACGCGCCGCACTGGCTGCGTATCCTCTGGTCCGCGATCATCACCCTGGTCACCGTCGGCTTGCTCTTCGCCGGGAACTTCGAGGCGATGCAGACCATGGTGGTGCTGGCCGGCCTGCCGTTCTCGGTGGTGCTGGTGGTGTTCATGTTCGGGCTGTACAAGGCCATGAAGCAGGACAGCCAGGTCGAGCAGGAGCAGGCTGAACTGGCCGCCCGTGGCCGTCGTGGTTTCAGCGAGCGCCTGAGCCAGCTGGACCTGCAGCCGACCCAGTCGATCGTCCAGCGGTTCATGGACAAGCAGGTCAGCCCGGCGCTGAAGGAAGCGGCGGCGCAGTTGCAGGCCATGGGCCTGGAAGTGCAGACCCGTCTCGGCCAGTCGCGCTCGGCGATGGGCCTGCGCATCGAGATGGAAGAGGGTAATCCGTTCGTCTATGAAGTCAGCCTGGATGGCTACCTGGCTGCGCCGAGCGAGGCGCCGGTGGAGGGTGAAAGCGAGGTTCGCCAGCGCTTCTACCGTGCCGAGGTGTACCTGCACAACGGTAGCCAGGAGTACGACCTGATGGGCTTCACCCCGGACCAGATCACCCGGGATGTGCTGGATCAGTTCGAGAGCCACCGGCAGTTGTTGGGTCGGGTTTACAGCTGATGTGAAGAAAGGGCCTGTTCAGGCCCTTTCTTTTTGGGTTGTTGCTGCTGGCCCTATCGCTGGCAAGCCAGCTCCCACAGGGACCGCGTGCACCGCAAATCCTGTGGGAGCTTGCCAGCGATAGGGCCAGTGAATCCAGAAAATCTTTCAGAGCCGTACGCGTGCTATGCCTCCCTGAATCTCCAGGCGGGTTTCATAGCCACGGGACAACGCCGCAAACCGCTCCAGAATCCCCGTCGCCTGCTCCCCCTCCGCCAACCGCGGCCGCCCCCGGCGATGAATCGCTTCCCCCAGCCCCAGGCTCACCGGATGCAACTCGATCCCGGTCAGCGTCCGCCCCTCGAACGTACACACCGGCACCACCGTCTCCCAGAACCGCGCATCCGCCGGAAAACTCCGGCTGCCATTCCCCGTCCTCTGCAGGAACACCTTCGACGGCGTCTGCTGCCGATCCACCCGGAACTGGTCATAACTGTCCACCGGCAAGCGCTCCACCAGCTCGTTCTGCCCGATGAAATTGCCCAGGCTGTAGAAGATCGGCTTGCCCTGGTACAGCTCCATCCCGCGCAGCAGGTGCGGGCCATGCCCGACCACGATATCCACCCCGGCATCGATCAGCCGGCGCGCCACCGGCTGGATGAACTCGGCCGGCGCTTCCAGATCCCATTCGCCCTGCTCGTTGTAGCCCAGCTCGTGGGCATGCAGGCTGACCATGACGATATCCGAGGTCAGCCGCGCTTCCTCGACCCAGCGCAGGATCCCGTCCACATCCTTCTTCCGCGCCAGCGTCCGCAGGCGGGTGCGCGCGCCTTCGCGGAACAGCAGCGGGGTGAAGGGCCCGAATACCTGCAGCGACGGGTCGGGCAGGGGATGGGCAAAGCCCAGGTCCACGGCGCCCTGATACAGCTTGTCCAGGCCCAGGTCGGCGATCAGCCGGCGTACCTGCTCCATCTGCTCGGTGTTCACCTCGTGCAGGGTATCGTAGCCCAGCGGGTTGAGCCCCGGCCGCCCGGGCATGTCGCGGCTCTGGTCGCTGGCTTCCTGGCCCTTGCCGTAGGTGGAGCTGCAGGCCAGCAAGGCCACGGTCCCGGCAGGCTTGGTGCAGTACACCGGGCGCCGCGCCTCTTCCAGGTTGCGCCCGGTCCCGGCGAACAGCAGCTCGCGTTGGCGCAGCTGCTCATGGGCCGCCTGCAGACCGCTGATGCCGTAGTCGAGGCTGTGGTTGTTGGCGGTGGAAAACAGGTCGAAACCACCGTCCACCAGCTCGTCCAGCACCCAGGCCGGCGCGCCGAAATGCGAGCCGCCGCTTTCCAGCGCCGGGTCGCCGGCGAAGTCGTTGGGCAGCACTTCCAGGTTGGTGAAGCTGACATCTGCGGCGCGGATCAGGTCGAACAGCGGGCACAGGGTCTGGTCGGCGCGGCTGTGCAGGCGGCGCTGCAGGATGCTGTCGCCGGTCAGGGCAATCTTCATGGGCGGATCTCGGTGGTTTTTCGCCGACTCTAGGCCAAGCCCGGCCGCGTCCCGTACTGAATCCGCTGCATCCCCATAGCCGGTGGTTATCGGCCCGGCGTCACCTGCGCATTTGGCTATGGGCATCACTTTTTTTCAGAGGCCGGGGCTGTGACTCGCTGCTTACCATGCATCCCGCCCGGCGCCCGGCAACGCGGCGTTCGAGGGATGGCTTTCACATGAACAGCAGTTCAAGGCGCAGAGCACCATGAAAAGAACAACAAACACCATCGCCGTCTTGCGGCCTCGTGCAGTGCCCTTGGCCGTGAGCCTGGCACTCGGCGCCGCAAGCGCCCAGGCCGCCACGTTCAACCTCGGGGAAATCGAGGGTCGCTTCGATTCGACCCTGTCCATCGGCGCCAGCTGGGCCATGGCCAGCCCGGACCGCGCCTTCATCGGCAGTCGCAACGGCGGCACCGCCTCCACCCAGACCTCCGACGACGGCCGCCTGAACTTCAAGAAGGGCGAGACCTTCTCGAAGATCTTCAAGGGCATCCACGACCTGGAGCTGAAGTACGGCGACAGCGGCGTGTTCCTGCGCGGCAAGTACTGGTACGACTTCGAGCTCAAGGACGAACACCGCCCGCTCTACGATATCGACGACAGCCACACCGACAACGCCGCTAAATCCTCGGGTGTGCAACTGCTGGACGCCTTCGTCTACCACAACTACAGCATCAGCGACCTGCCCGGCACCGTGCGCGCCGGGCGCCAGGTGGTGAGCTGGGGGGAAAGCAGCTTTATCCAGAACGGCATCAACAGCATCAACCCGGTGGACGTCTCGGCCCTGCGCCGGCCCGGCTCCGAGGTCAAGGAAGCGCTGATCCCGGTGAGCATGCTGTATTTCAACCAGGGCCTGACCGACAACGTTTCAGTCGAGGCCTTCTACCAGCTGAAATGGGAGAAGAGCGTCGCCGACAACTGCGGCACCTTCTTCAGCAGCGATGTGGCGGCCAAGGGCTGCGATATCAACATGGCGATCAATGGCAGCGACTTCGACCGTGACATCGACGGCACCGGCAAGCTCGGCGGCTATGGCTACGTGCCGCGCCTGTCCGACAAGGACGCACGCAACAGCGGCCAGTTCGGCGTGGCCCTGCGCTGGATGGTGCCGGAGCTGAACGACACCGAGTTCGGCTTCTATGCCATGAACTACCACAGCCGGACCCCGACCAGCACCTGGACGGTGGGGCGCGGGGCGCTGGTCGATCCGGTCGGTGGCCTGGCCGGGCGTGGCGGGGTCAGCAGCGCCCGTTACTACCTGGAATACCCGGAAGATATTCGCCTCTACGGCCTGAGCTTCAGCACCACGATGGGCGCCACGGCGGTGGCCGGGGAAATCAGCTACCGGCCGAACATGCCGATGTCGCTCAATGCCAGCGACGTGTCGGCGGCTGCGACCCTCGGCGCCGCGGCGACCAACCCGCTGGTCAACGCCGGCCTGCCGATCTTCGACAGCGGCTTCGCCAGCTCGGTCTACGGCTCGCAGATCAACGGCTACGTGCGCAAGCCGTTCACCCAGGCCCAGGTCACCTTCACCCGCACCATCGACCAGTTGACCTTCATCGGCGCCGACCGCCTGACCCTGGTCGGCGAAGTCGGCTTCAGCCATATCGCCGACCTCGGCCCCACCGACGGCTCCGGCCTGCGCTTCGGTCGCAGCAGCGTCTATGGCAATGGCGAGCTGGCCAATGCCGGCACCGCGCCGCTGCTCGGCGGGATCTCCGGCAACGCCCTGTGCACCCGGACCGCCAACTCGGCCAACCCCGACCAATGCACCAGCAAGGGCTTCTACACCGCCAACTCCTGGGGCTACCGCCTGCGCGCCGGGCTGGAATATGCCGACCTGATCGGCGGCGTGGTACTGCGCCCGAACCTGTCCTTCGCCCATGACGTCGAGGGCTACGGCCCGACCTTCAACGAAGGCGACAAGTCGGTGAGCGTCGGTCTCGATGCCGAGTACCTGAGCCGCTACAACCTGAGCGTCAGCTACACCGACTACTTCGGCGGCGACTTCAACACCAACACCGACCGCGACTTCCTCGCCGTCAGCCTCGGCGTGAGCTTCTGACGCCCCCTGTTTCTGGAGCAGAGCATGATTCGCAACGCATTGATCCGCAGTAGCTGCCTGGCCCTGGGCCTGCTGGCCAGCCAGGTGATGGCGGCGGTGTCCGAGCAGGACGCCGCCCGCCTGGGCAAGGACCTGACCCCCATCGGTGCCGAGAAAGCCGGCAATGCCGACGGCAGCATCCCGGCCTGGAGCGGCGGCCTGCCCGCCAGCACCGGCGCGGTGGATGCCGGTGGTTTTATCCCCAACCCCTATGCCAATGAAAAACCGCTGTTCGTCATCACCGCGCAGAACGTCGCGCAGTACCAGGCGCGCCTGACCCCGGGGCAGTTGGCGATGTTCAAGCGCTTCCCCGAGACCTACCGCATCCCGGTGTACACCACGCACCGCAGCGTGACCCTGCCGCCGAAGGTGTTCGAGGCGGTGCGCGACAACGCTACTCGTACCACCTTGGCCGAGGGCGGCAACGGGTTGAAGGATTTCAACATGGCCATCCCGTTCCCGATCCCGCAGAGCGGCCTGGAGGTGATCTGGAACCACATAACCCGCTACCGCGGCGTGTCGATCCTGCGCAACACCGCGCAGATGAACCCGCAGGACAACGGCGCCTACACCGTCAGCATGATGAAGGAGCAGTTCGCCTTCCCCTTCGGCCTGAAGGACTACGATGCGCAGAAGATGCAGAACATCCTGTTCTACTTCCGCCAGGAGATCCTTTCGCCGCCGCGCCGGGCGGGCAGCGTGATGCTGGTCCTGGAAACCCTCGACCAGGTCGCCGAGCCGCGCATGGCCTGGATGTACAACGCCGGCCAGCGCCGCGTGCGGCGGGCGCCGCAGGTGGGCTACGACAGCCCCGGCGCCGAAGGCATGCGCACCTACGACGACTTCGACATGTTCAACGGCGCGCCGGACCGCTACGACTGGCAACTGGTGGGCAAGAAGGAGCTCTACATCCCCTACAACAGCTACGCCCTGGATTCGCCGACGCTCAAGTACGACGACATCATCCGCCCGGGCCACCTCAACCCCGACCACACCCGCTACGAACTGCACCGGGTCTGGCATGTGGTCGCCACCCTGAAGCCCGGCAGCCGGCATATCTACAGCAAGCGCGACCTGTATATCGACGAGGACAGCTGGCAGATCGCCGAGGCTGACGCCTATGACGGGCGCGGCAACCTGTGGCGGGTCTCCGAGGGCCATGCGCGGTTCTTCTACGACCAGCAGTTCCCCTGGCTGACCGCCGAGACCCACTACGACGTGCTCAGCGGGCGCTACACCGTGTCGGGGCTGCGTAACGAGGAGAAGAAGGACAGCTACGACTTCTCGCAGAACGCCTCGAGCAAGGACTTCACCCCGAACGCCTTGCGCGCGACCGGGATCCGCTAGGACGACCGGTGATCGCGGCGGGACTGGCTTTCCGCCGCGATCCTTGGTCTATTGCGGCCCTTTTCCGTTGTTGGTGAATGCCTATGAAGTTGCATCAACTGCGTGCCATCGTCGCCATTTGCGAAAGTGGCAGCATCCAGGAGGCCTCGCGCCTGCTGCATATTTCCCAGCCGGCCCTGTCGAAAAGCATCAAGGAACTGGAGTCGGAACTCGGGGTGCCACTGCTGGTGCGTTCCAACCGCGGCATCACCGCCACCTCCTACGGCGAGCACCTGGTACGCCGGGCCCGCCTGGTGGTGGAGGAAGTGCGCCGCGCCCGGGACGAGATCGAAACCCTCAAGGGCACCATGGATGGCCGGGTAACCATCGGCGTGTCGCCGGTCACCCCCAGCCAGCAGTTCGCCGCCTGCATCCTCAGTTACCGCAAGCGCTACCCCAAGGTGCAGTTGCAGATCCACGAACTGCGCCCGGCCAAGCTGCTCGAAGGCTTGCGCGAGGGCCTGCTGGACCTGGCCCTGACCTCGCACCCGCCGTCACGCAGTGTCGAAGGCTTCGAGTGGCACGAACTGTATGCCCAGCCCACCACCCTGGCTGTGCGCAAGGGCCATCCGCTGTCGAAAGCCAAATCCCTGGCCGAATTGCTCGACCTCGAATGGCTGCTGCCCGACACCCTGGAAAGCTCCCTGGCCGGGCGCATGTTCGAGGAATGCGGGGTGACGCCGCCCCGGCGCGTGCTGGTATGCGCCTCGGTGGTGCTCTACGCGGAACTGGCGGCCACCACCGATGCGGTGAGTTCCTGGTCGCGGCGGGTGTTCGACCTGCCGGTGGTCTCCGGCAACCTCGACATGCTGTCGATCGCCGAACGGGTGCCGGGCACCGATATCTCCCTGGTCTGCCGCCCGCCGGAGCTGATGACCCGGGAAACCCAGATCATGGTCGACGACATCCTCTACGCCTTCAAACACCCGAGCACCCTGCGCTCGCCCCTCGATAACCAACCCTGATAAGCATGCCGATAGATGATTATCCACCGCCCGGCGCCTGCGGCATCCTGCCCGCCTGACCAATGGAGGAACCCGTGCATGCTGTTCTCCCGACGTAACCTGGTGCTGGTGCTGCTGATGAGCGTGATGGTCATCAGCGTGCTGGACAAGAGCATCTTCGCCTTCGCCGGCGCGCAGATCATCGACGAGCTGAAACTGACCCCGGCCGAGTTCGGCTTTATCGGCAGTGCGTTCTTCTTTCTCTATTCGATTTCCGGGGTTGCCGTGGGCTTCCTCGCCAACCGCTTCCCGAGCCGCTGGATCCTGGTCGGCATGTCGCTGGTGTGGATGGTTTCGCAGCTGCTGGTCGCGGTCAGCAGCAGCTTCATGGCCCTGGTCGCCAGCCGCCTGATGCTCGGTGCCGGCACCGGGCCGGGCACGGCAGTGACCCAGCATGCCTGCTTCAAGTGGTTCGGCCCGACCGAGCGGGTGATGCCAGCCTCGCTGATCCAGGTGTCGATCATGCTTGGGGCGATCTTCGCGGCGGTCAGCCTGCCGTTCCTGATTGCCCAGGTCGGCTGGCGCCTGGCCTATGCCGGGCTGGCGGCGCTGGGCCTGGTGTGGATGCTGCTGTGGCTGGCGTTCGGGCGCGAGGGCAGCCATGTCGATGCGGCGCAGAACACCGTGAGCGGGCCGCTGCCGGGTTACCGGCGCCTGCTGCTGAACCGCACTTTCCTCGGTATTACCCTGATCGGCTTCGTCGGCTACCTGCCCAATGCGCTGATCTACAGTTGGGTGCCGCTGTACCTGCAAAAGGGCCTGGGCATGACGCCGATGCAGTCGGGCTACACGGTGATGTCGGTGACCCTGGCGGTGATCCTCTGCAACCTGCTGGTCTCGGCCCTGTCCCAGCGCGCGCTGGCCCGGGGCGCTTCGGTGCAGCGGGCGATGGTGGCCTTGCCGCTGGCCTGCTGCCTGGGTGCCGGGCTGGCCTTCGTCGCCTTGGCCCAGGCCCACGGTCATCTGCTCGCCACCCTGGCGCTGTACGCCAGCGGCGCGGTGTTGATCAATGTGCTGCCGACCTTCGCCAACACCATCGTCGCCTTTATCGCCCCGGATGCCAGGCGCGGCTCGATGCTGTCGATCCATATTGGCGGCCTGACCAGCGCCGGCATGCTCGCGCCCTGGCTGGTGGGGCAGATGGTGGCGGGGCAGGGCGATGACATCGCCCGCGGCTTCGAGCTGTCCCTGGCCTTGATCGGTGCGGCGATTCTCGTCTCCACCCTGCTGGCCTTCTGGCTGGTGAAGCCGCAGCGCACCCGCGAGCAATTGCAGGTGGTCGAACCCCAGGTGCAGACGCTGCTCCAGCCGAACTGATCCCGACCTTTCCCTGAACCCTTTCCCGCTTGCGGGCCGGCCTTCGTGCGCCGGCCTGCGGGCCAGACTCATCCCGCGAAAAGCCCCAGGAGCCGCGATGACCTCCGCTGACTGTTTCTCCCAGAGCTACGCCCAGGCCCGACAGAAATTCCTCGAGGCCTGCGCCGGTCTCGACCTTGCCGTCGAGTCCTACCTGCACCCGCTACCCGGTAGCGAGGGCGAGCAACTGGCCATCGACGTAGCCCGCAGCGGCCCGGCCGACGCCAGGCATGTGCTGCTGATCACCAGCGGCTGCCACGGCGTCGAGGGCTTTTGCGGGTCTGGCGTGCAGATCGACCTGCTGCAGGACCAGGACTTCCAGCGCCAGGCCCGTGAATCCGGTTGCGCCGTGGTCTACCTGCACGCGGCCAACCCGTACGGTTTCTCCTGGCTGCGCCGCTGGACCCACGAAAACGTCGACCTGAACCGCAACTTCCGCGATTTCGACCAGCCTCGCGAGCCCAACCCCGACTACGCCGACCTGCACCCGGTGATGATCCCCAAGCGCTGGCCGCCGTCGCTGGGCAACCGCCTGCGCCTGGTGTCCGGATTGGTCAGGCGCGGTCGCAAGCACCTGCAAAAGGCCATTTCCGGCGGGCAGTTCAGCCACCCGGACGGGCTGTTCTACACGGGCACCGCGCCGACCTGGAGCAACTGCACGGTGCGGGAAATCCTCCGCCGGCATGGCAGTGCCTGCGAGCATCTGGTGTGGCTGGATATTCACACCGGGCTGGGGCCCAAGGGCCACGGCGAGCGGATCTACTCGGGGCCTGGCGACTCGCCGATGCTGGCGCGGGCGCGGCGCTGGTGGGGCGAGGTGGTGCGTTCGTCGCAGGATGGCCAGTCGGTGTCGGTGCCGCTGACCGGGCTGATGGTCTACAGCGCCATCGAGGAATGTGCCCCGGCGGAATTCACCGGCCTGACCCTGGAATACGGCACCCTGCCCGGTGAGCAGGTGCTCGATGCCCTGCGCGCCGAGCAGTGGCTGCACAACAATCCCCAGGCCGGTGCGGCGCAGCGGCGCAAGATCAAGCAGCAACTGCGCGATGCGTTCTACGTCGATGAGCCGCAGTGGAAGGAGGATGTACTGCGCCAGGGCCGCGAGGTGGCACGGCAAGCCCTGGCGGGGCTGGCTAGCTGACCACCCGGTTACGCCCGCTTTCCTTGGCTCGGTAGAGGTTGTCGTCGGCGTGCTTGAGCACATCGGAGGCATTGTCCCGTTGCGCGCTGCGACAGGCGACGCCAATCGACAGGGTGATAGACCCGACACCAGGCACGACGCTGGCTTCCAGTTGCGCCCGAATACGCTCGGCGATGATCCCCGCCTCGGCAAGGCTGGTATCCGGCAGCAACAGCACGAACTCCTCACCGCCCGCACGACAGGCCAAATCGCCGGAACGCGACTGTCCTGCAATGATCGCCGCCACCTGCTTCAGCGCTACATCGCCGGCATCATGGCCGTAGGTGTCGTTGACCCGCTTGAAGAAATCGATATCCAGGGCCAGTGCCGAATACGGTCGCTGGGTCTGGTCGAGCAGTTCCAGGGCCGCGGTCATCGCCCGGCGGTTGGCCAGGCCGGTCATCGGGTCGCTCTGGGCTTCCTCGCTGAGCCGGCCGATCTTGCGGTGCAGCAACTGCACGCTGGCGATCAGCGCCTGGCGAATGGCCGCCGGCTCCTTGTACCAGGCCTTGATCCGCCCCAGCTCATCGATGGTCTGTGGTTGCGACAGATGGGTGGCGTTGTCCGCCAGTTGCTGCAGCGGCCGGGTGATCCAGCGCGCGCCGATCCACAGGAGCAGCAAGCCGACGATGCTGGCGGGCAGCAGGTCGAGGAACATCGACTGCATCAGCTTGCCCAGGGTGGCCAGGGCGATGGCCCGGGGCTGCTGGGCGACAACGGCCCAATCGGCGTTTTCCACCGGGGCATAGCCGGCCAGCATCGGTACGCCCTTGTAGTTGTCCACCGCCATGCTGCCGGTTTCGCCGCGCAGGGCGGCGTCCACCGTGGCGCTGGTCTTGAGCACTTCACCGATACGTGCGTTGTCGGGGTGGTGGAGCAGGCGGCGGTTCCTGTCGGCGACGAAGGCAAAGGTGCCGTCGTGGTGGAAGTGATTCGAGACCACCGTGCTCAGGGCGCTGTCCTTGCGGATATACACGGCGCCGCCGACCACCCCCAGAAAGCTGCCGTCGGCGGCGAATACCGGTTGCGAGACGAATACCATCAGGTTGCCGGTGGCGGAGGTGTAGGCGTGGCTGATCAGCGGGCGGCGCTGCTCCACGGCGCGCTGCATTTCTTCGGAGTCAAGGTTGCTGCCGAGGGTCAGCAGGTCGTCCGGATGGCTATGCAGGACCTTGCCGCCGGCATCGGTGATGACCACGGTGTTGAAGTCTTCGTCCTGGGCTTGCAGGCGCTTGGCCTCGGTGTGGAGCAGGCGCGGGTTGTCGAAGTCTTCGGCCAGTTGCAGGGCGCTGTAGCCGAGGTGAGCATGGGCCGACTTGATAAAGGCGCCGATGCTGGAGGCGACCTTGGCCGCGTAGGCGTGGTTGGCTTCCAGGGTGGCGTGGATCAGGGCATCCCGTTGCACGCCGTAGGCCACCGCCAGGCTGTTGGCCAGGGTGGCGAGCGCGGAGAAGATGGCGAAGGCCAGCATCAGGAAGCGCAGGTCGAGGCGCCGGGAGGTGGGTGTGTTCATCGCGTGCGGGTTGTCCTGGGTGGGGGCACGCGATTGAGGATAGATGGATTAATGAATCACACCGCCCGTCTGTAGGAGCGTGGCTTGCCCGCGAAGGAGTGCGAAGCGCTCCCAAAATAGGTGCAGCCATCGAGATTTTGGGACCGCTTGCGCGGTCCTTCGCGGGCAAGCCACGCTCCTACTAAGAGCGTGATCGCCTGTTTAGCCGTGATTTTTGCCCAGCAGCGCGTGGTACAGCTCGCTGTCCCCAAGAATCCCGACCACCTTGTTGTCATCCTGCAGCACCAGCTTGTTGCCGGTCTGGTAACGGATCTGCAACGCCTCGCGCATGCCGATATTGGCATGCACCAGGGTCGGCTTGCGTCCCAGGGCATCCACCGAATCCCCCGGCGCCCAGTTCTGCAGGTCGAGGCCATTGGCGCCCTGGCGCGCGCCCTTGATCACGCCGTCGTTCAGGTCGAGCCAGGAGTCGCCGCCCGGGTCGATGCACACCGAGCCGTTGACCCGCTTGCACTGGTCCAGGGTGCGCATCAGGCTGCGACCACAGAGGACATTGAGCGGGTTGGTGTGGGCCACGAAGGTCCGCACATAGTCGTCCGCCGGGTTGAGCACGATCTCTTCCGGCTTGCTGTACTGGATGATCTTGCCGTCCTTCATGATGGCGATGCGGCTACCCAGCTTCAGCGCTTCATCGAGGTCGTGGCTGACGAAGACGATGGTCTTGCTCAGCTTGCGTTGCAGTTCCAGCAACTCGTCCTGCAGGCCCTGGCGAATCAGCGGGTCGAGGGCCGAGAAAGGTTCGTCCATCAGCAGGATATCGGCGTCCATGGCCAGGGCGCGGGCCAGGCCGACGCGCTGCTGCATGCCGCCGGAGAGTTCGTCCGGCTTCTTGTTGCGCCACTGGGTCAGGCCCACCAGCTCCAGCTTCTCGTCGACCAGCTTGCGCCGTTCCTTTTCCGGACGACCTTGCATTTCCAGGCCGAAGCTGATGTTCTCGCGCACCGTCAGCCAGGGCATCAGGGCGAATTTCTGGAACACCATGGCGATGCGCTGGGTGCGCATCATCTTCAGTTCCGCCGGGGTGCAGTGGGCGATATCGATATGCGCGCCTTCATGCTCGACGAACAGCTTGCCGCGGCTCACGGTGTTGAGGCCGTTGATGCAGCGCAGCAGGCTCGACTTGCCCGAGCCGGACAGGCCCATCAGCACGCAGATCTCGCCCTTGTTGATATCCAGGTTGGCCTTTTCCACGCCGACCACCAGCCCGGTTTTCTTCAGGATCTGCTCCCGCGAAAGGCCCTGGTCAAGCAGGCTGAGGGCCTCACGCGGTCGATTGGAGAAGATGACGTCTACGTCTTCGAAGCGAATGATGCTCATGCCTCACCCCTTACCTTTACATCGGGTTGTTTGCAGATACGGTCGAGCATGATTGCCAGGAGGACGATCGCCAGCCCGGCTTCGAAGCCCAGGGCGATATCGGCAGTGTTCAGTGCGTTGACCACGGGTTTGCCCAGGCCATCGGCACCCACCAGTGCGGCGATCACCACCATCGACAACGACAGCATGATGCACTGGGTGACACCGGCCGCGATGCTTGGCATCGCATGGGGCAGTTCGATACGGGACAGCAGTTGCCGGCGCGAGCAGCCAAAGGCCTTGCCGGCGTCGAGCAGTTCCTGGGGTACGTCGCAGATGCCCAGGTAGGTGAGGCGGATCGGCGCGGCGATGGCGAACACCACCGTGGAGATCAGCCCGGGGACCACGCCCAGCCCGAACAGGGTCAGGGTCGGGATCAGGTAGACGAAGGTGGGGACCGTCTGCATCAGGTCGAGGACCGGGCGCATGGCGGTGTAGAACATCGGCTTGTGCGCGGCGACGATGCCCAGCGGCACGCCGATGGCCACGCAGACCAGGGTGGCGAACAGCACCTGGGCCAGGGTTTCCATGGTTTCCTGCCAGTACCCCAGGTTGAGGATCAGCAGGAACGAGGCCACGCAGAAGGCGGTCAGCGCCCACTTGCGCTGGATCAGGTGCGCGCCTACCGCGATCAGCCCGATGAGGACGAAGGGGTTGAACCAGGTCAGGGCCCCGGTCACACCGTGGATCATCCATTCCAGCGCTGCGGCAAAGGCATCGAAGTAATTGGCCCCGTGTTGCGTCAGCCATTCAACGAAGGCCGCGATGTGCTGGCCCAAGGGTATTTTTTGATCGATCAGCATGATAGCGAGCGTCCACCTGCAAGGATTCGGAAACTCCCCGCGACGGTCATGGCCGTCGCGGGGACGTGCTTACTGCGTGAGTTTGGCCTTGGCGGCTTCCAGGCCGGGCTTGCCGTCCACGGTGGTGACACCGGCCAGCCAGGTGTCGAGCACCTGCGGGTTGTTCTTCAGCCAGGCTTTCGCCGCGGCGTCGGGTTTCATCTTGTCGTCGAGCACGTTGCCCATCAGGCTGCTTTCCATGTCCAGGGTGAAGGACAGGTTTTTCAGCAGTTGGCCAACGTTGGCGCATTCCTGCACATACCCCTTGCGGGTATTGGTCAGTACGGTGGCCTTGCCGTAATCGGGGCCGAAGAAGTCGTCGCCGCCGCTCAGGTACTTCATCTTGAAGCGCTTGTTCATCGGATGCGGTTCCCAGCCCAGGAACACCACATCGGTGCCGCGCCGCGCCGCGCGGTCGACCTGCGACAGCATGCCGGCCTCGCTCGACTCGACCACCTTGAAGCCGGCGTCCTTCAGGCCGAAGGCGTTCTTGTCGATCATGCTCTGGATGGTGCGGTTGCCGTCGTTGCCGGGCTCGATACCGTAGATCTTGCCGTCAAGCTCCTTCTTGAATTTGGCGATATCGGCGAAGTCCTTCAGGCCCTTGTCATACAGGGCTTCGGGGACGGCGAGGGTGTACTTGGCGTTTTCCAGGTTGGCGCGCACGGTTTCCACGGTGCCGGCATCGCGGTACTGCTTGATGTCGTTCTCCATGGTCGGCATCCAGTTGCCGAGGAACACGTCCATGTTCTTGCCGTCGGCCAGCGACTTGTAGGTCACCGGGACGGAGATCATGGTGGTGCGGGTCTTGTAGCCGAGGGATTCGAGGACTGCGCTGGTCACCGCGGTGGTGACGGTGATGTCGGTCCAGCCGACATCGGAAAAGTTGACCGTGTGACATTGTTCAGGCTCTGCGGCCTGGGCCAGCGCCGGAATGCTCAGTAACGCGGCCAATAACAGCGAGGGTGAACCTTTCATTTACGGACTCCTGAGTGTTTTTGTCGGGTGTCCCACGGGACCGCCGTGCTTTATTAGTGCATCGGTCGGGCCGGCTGCCTGGCGACAGCGGACGAGTGCCGTGCAATCGAGTCGATAACGATCATCTACCAGCAAAAAACAAACGCCTACAGGGTGGGTCGTAACCAGTACAGGCAGGGTCGCATCCAGTGCGAGTGAGGTCGTTTATGGATTATTCGGCCCGGTGAAACCTCCGTTCAGCCCCGCCGCGACGTGAAAAACGGCGCTTTTCGGCCGCCGCCCAGGGGCGGCGTTGCTGGACAAGAGTGGGTCGGTTGCAGACGTCAGGGGCACAGCCAAAAGCCGGATGATGCGCGGAATCGGCGGATTGCCGCCCAGTCAGCGTAGCAGCTGTGGCTCCCGTAACCGGGGGGCGCGCACCTGCCCAACCAGGAGGTTCGTGGCCATGGCCATCAGTGTGTTCGACCTGTTCAAGATCGGCGTCGGCCCGTCCAGTTCCCATACCGTCGGGCCCATGCGCGCCGCGGCCTTGTTCGTCCAGGGCCTGCGTGATCGCGGCGAGCTGGAGCGGGTGAAACGCGTCGAAGTGCGCCTGTATGGCTCGCTGTCCGCCACCGGCGTTGGCCACGGTAGCGACAACGCCGTGATCATGGGCCTGATGGGCGAATGGCCGGATTCGATCGACCCGTCCACCATCGGCCAGCGCATCGCTGAACTGCGCGAAACAGACACCTTGAAGCTGGATAACAAGCTGCCCATCGAGTTCGTCTGGAGCCGCGACATGCGCCTGTTGGACGAGAACCTGCCCTACCATCCCAACGCCATGACCCTGGTCGCCGAGCATGCCGAAGGCGAGCTGCACAGCGACACCTATTACTCGGTCGGTGGCGGCTTTGTTGTCGATGCGGCCCAGGCCGCCAGCGGTGTGCTGGACAGCGACAAGACCGTGTTGCCCTACGATTTCAACAGCGCCGCCGAACTGCTGGAGCTGTGCAAACAAAACGACATGCGCGTGTCGCAATTGATGCTGGCGAACGAGAAGGTCTGGCGCAGTGAAGCCGAGATTCGCGCCGGCCTGATGAAGCTCTGGCGGGCCATGCAGGATTGCGTGGAGAACGGCCTGAAATACGAAGGCACGCTGCCCGGCGGGCTCAATGTGAAGCGCCGGGCGGCCAAGTTGCACCGCAGCCTGCAGGAGCTGGGCAAGCCCAATGTGATCGGCTCGACCCTGAGCGCCATGGAGTGGGTCAACCTCTACGCCCTGGCGGTCAACGAGGAAAACGCCGCCGGCGGGCGCATGGTTACTGCGCCCACCAACGGCGCGGCGGGGATCATCCCGGCGGTGCTGCACTACTACATGCGCTTCAGCGACGAGGTCAGCGAAGCCTGCGTGGTCGACTTCTTCCTCGGCGCGGCGGCGGTGGGCATCCTGTGCAAGAAGAACGCGTCCATCTCCGGCGCCGAGGTGGGCTGCCAGGGCGAGGTCGGATCGGCCTGCGCCATGGCGGCGGCAGGGCTGGCGGAAGTGCTCGGGGCCACGCCGGAACAACTGGAGAACGCCGCGGAAATCGGCCTGGAGCACAACCTCGGGCTGACTTGCGACCCCGTTGGCGGCCTGGTCCAGGTGCCGTGCATCGAGCGCAACGCCATCGCTGCGGTCAAGGCGATCAACGCCGCGCAGATGGCCCTGCGCGGTGACGGCGAGCACTTCATCTCCCTGGACCGGGTGATCCGCACCATGCGCGATACCGGGGCCGACATGCACGACAAGTACAAGGAAACCTCCCGCGGCGGCCTGGCCGTCAGCGCCATCGAGTGCTGACTGCGCTGCGCCTTTTTCGCTCATCTTCTCGAGCCCACGCCGCCTTTTGGCGCGTGGGTTCAGACGCTTCTTACGACCCCTGTCACCATTTCCCACACAACTAGGGGTGACACTCTGGGGTGTCGTTTCTGGGCATCCCGTAACCGGGTGCTACCGAACTGCCCACGAAACATTCCGACATGCTTTGGCCCGCGCCTTTGCGCGCAGATTTCATGTCAATAAAAGCCGCTTTTTAGACATGTCGCGAGGTCGCTTTCAGGATTTATTGAATAGCCATTCAATTTCAGGCACGGCATTTGCGAGAGGAACAGCCATGCCCTGCAATCGAGTCGACAGGGACCATAACAACAACGAGCCCACCGCCTGGGGCGCAACCTGCTTTGTGTGAGGAGAGATCGCGATGACGTCGTACAACTCCGGGACCCAGTCCCAGACCCGCACACCTCAAACCATCGGCTTCCTGCTGCTGGACAACTTTACCCTTATCTCCCTCGCCTCTGCGGTAGAACCCCTGCGCATGGCCAACCAGCTGTCCGGCCGCGAGCTGTACCGCTGGCACACCCTCAGCGTGGATGGCGGGCAGGTCTGGGCCAGTGACGGGTTGCAGATCACCCCGGATGCGGCGATGCACAAGGCGCCACCGATGGACACCGTGATCGTCTGCGGTGGCGTCGGTATCCAGCGCACCGTGACCCGTGAACATGTGACCTGGCTGCAGAGCCAGGCCCGTCAATCGCGCCGCCTTGGCGCGGTGTGCACCGGCAGTTGGGCGCTGGCTTGCGCCGGGCTGCTCGACGGCTTCGATTGCAGCGTCCACTGGGAATGCCTGGCGGCCATGCAGGAAGCCTTCCCGGGGGTGAGCATGAGCACCCGCCTGTTCACCCTCGACCGTAACCGCTTCACCAGCTCCGGTGGCACTGCGCCGCTGGACATGATGCTGCACCTGATCAGCCGTGATCATGGCCGCGAGCTGTCGGCGGCGATCTCGGAAATGTTCGTCTACGAGCGTATCCGCAACGAGCAGGATCACCAGCGCGTGCCGCTCAAGCACATGCTCGGCACCAACCAGCCGAAGCTGCAGGAAATCGTCGCGCTGATGGAAGCCAACCTGGAAGAGCCGATCGACCTGGACGAGCTGGCGGTGTATGTCTCGGTGTCGCGTCGACAGCTGGAGCGGCTGTTTCAGAAGTACCTGCATTGTTCGCCGTCGCGCTATTACCTGAAGCTGCGCCTGATCCGGGCGCGGCAGTTGCTCAAGCAGACGCCGATGTCGATCATCGAAGTGGCGTCGGTGTGTGGTTTCGTCTCCACGCCGCACTTCTCCAAGTGCTACCGCGAGTACTTCGGCATTCCGCCGCGGGATGAGCGTGTGGGTTCGAATACCGCGCAGCAGGTGGCGATGATGCCGATTCCGCAGGCGCTGGTGCTGTCGCCGATGGCGGGGCCGATGACGGCGTTGAGCCAGGCGCGGAACGAGTCGACGTTTGCCAGTGTGAGGCTGTGATCACAGCCTTGTAGTGAATGTGAGGGCCTCATCGCTGGCAAGCCAGCTCCCACAGGCACCGCGTAACCTGTGGGAGCTGGCTTGCCAGCGATAGGGCCCTTGAGGTCACTGATGAGTGGCTTTGAACTCGGCCAGTGCCGGCAACAACTGCTTCTCGATCGCCTGCCGCACCGCCGGCAGGATGGTCGCTCGCCCGGTATACATCTGCTCCACCATGCCCTTCAGCGCCTTCGCCTGCGGCGCGCTCAAGCCGCGTACCGCATGCTCGCAGGCCTGCTCCGCGCTGACCCCCGAGGGCGTCTCGAAGCCCAGGGCGCGCAGGTGGCCTACCAGGTCTTCCTGATCAATCAAGTCCGCATGCATCATGGCTGTAGTCCTTGTGGCATTTAGAAGTCGTGGTCCGATTCTGGAAGCGCCCGGCAGAGCGGGCAAGGACAGATTGTCGCGATGGCCGCTTTACCTATGAACAGGTCGTTTTCGGCAAAATCGAGCGGGACGGGAGTGTGCACACTGGGCCCATGCACAGGTCGAGGGCGGTTTGGTCACCACCCTTCTGGCGCAGGTAGGTTGCTCGCTCTTTGCCCCGGCTGCTTCACGGCTTGCCGGGGCAGTTTTTGTCCATCGAAAAAGCGACGCATAACCCTGTGGGAGCTGGCTTGCCAGCGATGAGGCCCGCAAAAGCAACTATTTCGGCAAGCCGATCACCCGTCCGACAAATTCCGGCATCGGTGAATCCTCCTGCTCCGCCACGATCCCCTGCAACCGCTCCAGCACCTGCCCCTCGAACGGCGCCGACTTCGGCCCCGCCAGGTCCACATGCAACAGCATTTGCTCACTCGCCGCCAGGGCCTCGCCGAATCCCTCCCGATACAGGCTGTGATACAGGTGCACGCGCTTGCGGTCATGCCCGATCACCTGGGTGTGTACCGTAACCTCGGTCCCCAGCTTCACCTCATGCAGGTAGTTCAGATGACACTCCAGGGTAAACAGCGAATGCCCGGTGGCCTCGCGGTTGTCGCCGTCCAGCCCGATGCATTCCATGAACGCGTCGGTGGCGTAGCTGAAGATCAGCAGGTAGAAGGCATCGCGCAGATGCCCGTTGTAGTCGACCCAGTCCGGCAGCACCGGGGTCCGGTAGGTGGTCAGCGCAGGCATCGCGATTCTCCGTTCAGTCGCTGAAGTTCAGGCCATGGCGGGCCTTGGTGGTTTTCACCGCGTCCAGCACCGCCAGCAGGCAGTCATCACGATAGCGCTCCAGCGAGGCGATGCTGCGTTCGCCACGCTGTTCGCTGGTGCCGTCGACCACCGCGTCGATCAGTTCCTCGGTCAGCTCCGGTGCCGGCAGGTAGGTCCAGGGCAGTTGCAGGGCCGGGCCGAACTGGGCCATGAAGTGGCGCATGCCGGCATCGCCACCGGCCAGGGTGTAGGTCAGGAAGGTGCCCATGAACGACCAGCGCAGACCAGCGCCAAAGCGGATCGCGTCGTCGATCTCGCCCGTGGTCGCCACGCCGTCATTGACCAGGTGCAGGGCCTCGCGCCACAGCGCTTCGAGCAGGCGGTCGGCGATGAATCCGGGGACTTCCTTGCGCACATGCAGCGGCTGCATGCCCAGGGACGAGTAGACCTGTTTCGCCGCCTCGATGGCCTCCGGCGCGGTGTTGCGCCCGCCGACGATTTCCACCAGCGGCAGCAGGTACACCGGGTTGAATGGGTGGCCGACGATGCAGCGCTCCGGATGCTTCGACGACTCGTAGAACTCGCTCGGCAACAGCCCCGAAGTACTCGAGCCGATCAGCGCATTCGGCTTGGCTGCCGCACTGATCTTGCCGTGCAGATCAAGCTTCAGCTCCAGCCGCTCCGGCGCGCTCTCCTGGATGAAATCGGCCTCCCGTACGCATTCCTCGATGGTGGCGACGAAGCGCAGGCGCGATTGCGACGCGCCGGGCTTGAGGCCCTGTTTCTCCAGGGCCGACCAGGCATTGGCGATGCGCTTGCGCAGGGCTTCCTCGGCGCCGGGCGCCGGGTCCCAGGCCACCACGTCGAGGCCGTTGGCCAGGGCGCGGGCGACCCAGCCGCTGCCGATCACGCCGCTGCCCAGGGCGGCGAAGGTCTTGATATCGGTAATGAAGCTCATGAAGGACTCCTGGAAAAGATCAGCGACGGGTCAGGTTCATTTTTGCGCGGCCTTCGGCAGGGCTCAGGACCCGGGCGCCAAGGCGATGGAGGATTTCGGCGGCGCGTTCCACCAGTTGGCCATTGCTCGCCAGCACGCCTTTCTCCAGCCACAGGTTGTCTTCCAGGCCGACCCGCACGTTGCCGCCGAGCAGCACCGCTTGCGCCGCCATCGGCATCTGCATGCGACCGATGCCGAAGCCGGCCCAGGTCACGTTGGCCGGCAGGTTGTCGACCATGGCCTTCATGGTCGCGGTGTCCGCCGGGGCGCCCCACGGGATGCCCAGGCACAGCTGGAACAGCGGGTCGTCGAGCAGGCCTTCCTTGATCATCTGCTTGGCGAACCACAGGTGGCCGGTGTCGAAGATCTCCAGCTCGGCCTTCACCCCCAGCTCGGTGATGCGCTTGGCGCCGGCGCGCAACTGGGTCGGGGTGGAGACGTAAATGCTGTTGCCGTCGCCGAAGTTGAGGGTGCCGCAGTCCAGGGTGCAGATTTCCGGGAGCAGGGCCTCGACATGGACCAGGCGTTCCAGCGGGCCGATCAGGTCGGTGCCGGCGCCGAATTCCATGGGCATCTCGCCCGGGCCGATCTCCAGGTCGCCGCCCATGCCGGCGGTGAGGTTGACGATCACGTCGGTGTCGGATTCGCGGATGCGCTCCATCACTTCGCGGTACAGGTTGACGTCGCGGCTGAAACGGCCGGTTTCCGGGTCACGGACATGGCAGTGGACCACGGTGGCGCCGGCCTTGGCCGCTTCCACGGCGGCGGCGGCGATCTGCTTGGGGGTGACCGGGACGAAGTGGCTCTTGCTGGCGGTGTCGCCGGCGCCGGTGAGGGCGCAGGTGATGATGACGTCGTGGTTCATTGCGGTTTCCTTCAGGCGTGTCGGGGCTGCGCGGCACGGGGTGTCCGCGAGTTCTTTGGTTGTCTGGGAGGGCCTCATCGCTGGCAAGCCAGCTCCCACAGGTCCGGTGCACACAGTCCCCTGTGGGAGCTGGCTTGTCGGATCGCCGCACCGCAGCGATAGCGGTGGATCAGTTGGCGGTGAGCTTGAGGTTGTCCGCTGCCGGCTTGCCATCGAAGGTGGTCACGCCTTCGAGCCAGCGCGCCTTGTCCTCGGGATGGTCCTTGAGCCACTGGCGCGCCGATTCCGCCGCGTCCTTGTGATCCAGCAGCGGTTGCATCATGCGGCTCTCGTCCTCGGCGCTGAAGGTCAGGTTGGTCAGCAGCCGGCTGACGTTCGGGCAACGGCTGGCGTAGTCCGGCGCGGTCACCGTCCATACCGTGGCACGGCCTTCGTCCGGGCCGAGGGCGTCCTCGCTGCCGCTGAGGTATTCCATATCGACATTGACGTTCATCGGGTGCGGCGCCCAGCCGAAGAACACCACCGCTTCCTTGCGCCGTACGGCGCGATCGACGGCGGCAAGCATGCCGGCCTCGCTGGACTCCACCAGCTGGAACTTGCCCAGGCCGAACTGGTTCTTGGCGATCATCGCCTTGATCTGGGTATTGGCCCCGGAGCCCGGCTCGATGCCGTAGATCTTGCCGCCCAGTTCCTTCTCGAACTTGTGGATATCGGCGAAGGTCTTCAGGCCCTTGTCAGCCAGGTACTTGGGCACGGCGAGGGTCGCACGGGCGTCGTTCAGGCTCGGGGCGTCGAGGACCTTGACCTGGCCGGCATCGACGAAGGGGGTGATGGTCTGGGTCATGATCGGGTTCCAGTAGCCGAGGAACATGTCCAGGCGCTGGTCACGGATGCCGGCGAAGATGATCTGCTGCGAGGCGCTGGTCTGTTTGGTCTGGTAGCCGAGGCCGTCGAGCAGGACCTGGGTCATGGCGCTGGTGGCCATCACATCGGTCCAGTTGACGACGCCCAGGCGCACGTTCTTGCAGGCGGCCGGTTCGGCGGCCATCACGTTGGTGCTGAGGATTGCGGTACCGACAAGCATCAAGAGCGAACGACTGATCGATTGCATGGTGGCTCCTCCAACGGCAGTTCTAATTGTTATAGGGGGGCGGCTTCTGCGAGCCGTGGTGCTCAAGTTACGCGGGGATGGTCCGGTGAAATCGCACTCTGGCGACCAGCTCTTGCACAGTGGCGACCTGCGGAGTATTAACCCTGATTCCCCGTTCAGCGAGACGGCGCCATGCCCCAGGAATTCCACTTTCTGCTGTTGCCCGGTTTCTCCGCCCTCGGCTTCATCTCGGCGCTGGAACCCCTGCGGGTGGCCAACCGCTTTCGCCCCGGGCTGTACCGCTGGCGGGTGCTGAGCCTGGATGGCGGGGCGGTGCTGGCGAGCAACGGCATGTCGGTCAACGCCGATGGCCCGCTGGAGCCGCTGGGCAAGGGCGCGACGTTGCTGGTGGTGGCAGGGTTCGAGCCGCTGCACAGTTACAGCCAAGGGCTGGCGCACTGGCTGCGCAAGCTGGATCACGAAGGGGTGGTATTGGGCGGGATCGATACCGGCACGCTGCTGCTGGCTGAAGCGGGATTGCTCGAGGGGCACCGGGTGACTTTGCACTGGGAGGCGCTGGAGGCATTCAAGGAGCGCTATCCGCGGCTGGATGCCACCCAGGAACTGTTCGAAGTGGACCGCCGCCGCATCACCTCGGCGGGCGGTACCGCATCCATCGACCTGATGCTCGACCTGATCGGCCAGGCCCATGGTCCCGAGCTGGCGATCCAGGTTTCCGAGCAGTTCGTGCTCGGCCGTATCCGCCCGCGCCAGGACCACCAGCGCATGCAGATCGCCTCGCGCTACGGCATCAGCAACGGCAAGCTGGTGCAGGTGATCGGCGCCATGGAGCGTAATACGGAAACGCCGCTGAACACCCTCGATCTGGCTGAGTCGGTGCAGGTCAGCCGGCGGCAGTTGGAGCGGCTGTTCCGGCTGTACCTTAACGACACTCCCAGCGGCTTCTACCTGCGCCTGCGCCTGGACAAGGCGCGGCAACTGCTGCGCCAGACCGAGATGAGTGTGCTGGAGGTGAGCATCGCCTGTGGCTTTGACTCACCTTCGTATTTCACCCGGAGTTATCGGGCGCGGTTTCAGCGGTGTCCGCGGGAGGATCGCAAAGTTAAGGTTGGTTAGGTCTAGTGGTTAAAGAGTTTGTAGTAAGGATTTTTCCACTTTTTCAGCTCTTCGATCATGTTGGATTCGTAAGTGATGCGTATGAAGTTATCAGGATTGAGATTTCTGTATGATGTAACTATTTCTTCTGGAGTGCGTGGCTGTGTGCCTGTCTCAAGTATGTGCCATCTCAATACTGAATCCTGAAAGCTTTTGGCCAGGTTGTGCGCTCTGTTTCTCCATTTTCGCGAGCTCACCGTCCGAGTAATAGCAGGTGGTTGCGTGGTCAGTCGCACAAGCTCATAGGGGTTCACTGACCTAGGGTCGGGTTGTAGGAAAAATTCGCCACCCAGACGACTCCAATCTGTAGAGGCCATATTCTTTTCTGGGTAGAGCCATTCAAGCCTCGTGGAAGCAATAAATTTTTTTGATTGTTTCTTTAGTATGTAATTTATAGCTATAACTTCATTTTCGCTGATTTGGCGGCCATATATTATGTTTCCGAGGTTGAACGTGGTGTTTTTGTAATAATTATTGTGGTCCTCCATTCGTAGTGGATCGCCTTTCGGTTTCATTATCATCTCTGCTGGCGTAATTATCAGGCACTTATCAAGCCCGAGAGGAAATAAGGTTCTAGTGCCAACTCTACCAATTACTGCCTGTCCCGCAACTGCGGACTCTTTGCTCGCCGGGTAAACTTTTCGATTGTAAGTTGTGACTGGTGCATCCGACAGAATGAACTTTGTATCGGTTCTTTCGCAGGAGATTATTTCCCAGATGCTGGAGGTCCAGTTGTAAAGAAATAGCTCTCGAGCCATAAGCATCGCGCTAAGATTAAAATTTCTATTGGATGTTTTTGAGAAGATTTCCAGCATTTTTGGTGTTCGAAAGAGCTGGGCGCATAAATATCTTGAGAAGTCTAGGAAGTGGTCTGCTGTTTTGCGGGAATGTGATAGGTTGCTGAATAATGGTAGTGCTATCTCGCCTTTTTTATCTATGTTTCCGAAGAACACTTTTTCTATTAGGTCAGATGCTTCGCTTCCTAAGTATGTGGTGTAAAGGTGGTCTTGTTTGAATGATCTGCCTGTGCCGTAGCTGTGTAATTCTTTTCGTGGGCTACTATAGTTTTTGTTGTGGATTATTATTCCGGGGTCAAGGTCCAAGTAATTGAATGTTGTCTGGTCTTTACTTTCGAAAAATCGCCTTTGATACCACTGAGGCACGTAGTGATTACGCGTAGTGAAGTTGTCTTTCATTTAGCATCCTTGCAAACGCTGATGTTTTTCAGTGTCACATTGCCATGGTTAGATTTTAAGCATCCCCGCACAAGCACTCTTCCAAGCCTCATGCTGATACTTGTTCAACCCCGCCGGCGGCGTGAAGTCATGCTTCTTCCCCTGCGCCGTAATCGTTTGCGGCGACACCAGCAGCACCTCACACCCTTGCAGCAACTGCAGCAGCCCTTCCAGCTTGAACGTCACCGGCCCACCGGCGAAGTCGCCTTTCTTGCTGCGCTTCTTGATCGCCACCTGCGTGACGCCTTGCTCGCTGACAAACGCCTGAACCCGAGCCAAAAACTCGCGGACCTGCCCGGCATCCTCATCATCCTCGATGCCGATCTTCTTGATCGCCGTCGCCACATGCACCGGTTGCCCGGCGTCCAGGCTGGCCAGGGCCAGCAGGGCTTCGCTGCCCTTGAGTTCGATACCGCACGTAATCATGAAAGTCTCAGTCGGAAGTCGGCAGGCCGAGGGATTGCAGGTATTCGGAGCGGTCGTCGTTGCGCTGGGCGATGCAGGTGTTCTGCGCGGCATCGAAGGCCTTGCCCGCCGGGATGTCGTAGGTCTCGACCTTGCAGTCGGCGTCACGCAGCTGTTTCCACACCGCTTCGGCTTCGTTGAGGCGCTTGCTCAGTTCGGCGATTTTCGCAGCCTTGCCGGCGTATTGCTCCTTGATGCGGTCCTGCAGGTCGGCGAAGGCGGCGTCCAGCTCGCGCTCGGACGCGGTGCGGCTGTAACGGGCGCATTCGTAGTTCTGCTGGTCGGTTTCCACGTTGTCGCACGGGGTGCTTTCTTCTTCGGCGGCATGGGCGCCAACCGCCAGGGTCGCCAGCATCAGCAAGACCATCGATTTCATCAAAGTCGTCTCCCAAGGAAACAGTGGACGGGGATATGGGCTGGGATTCTCGCTCTTTGCCAAGGCAAAGAACAGGGAGCATAGATGAAGGTTTTGATGGTTGTTATTGATAATGATTATCGACTGCCGGTAACATCGCCCGCCCATGCCTCCGGGCGACTTCTTCGACAGGCAGCCGAATCGTGGCGGACGACAAGCTGGAGCTCTACCTCGCTCATCGCGCGGCGCTGCTGGATTATGCGGCGCCCATCGTCGGCTGCCGGGCGCGGGCCGAGGATGTGGTGCAGGAGGCCTGGCTGCGCTTCAGCCGCCAGGATGAGGGCGCGGCGATCCGCCATCCGGCCAGCTACCTGTACCGCATCGTGCGCAACCTGGCCCTCGACCTGACCCGCCGCCACGCCACGGAAAAGGCCCAGCCCGGGGGCGACGAGATGCTCGCCGAGCTGCCGTCCAGCAGCGCTTCGCCGGAACGCGAGGTCAGTAGCCAGAACGAGTTGGCGGCAATCAGCCGGGCGCTTGAAGAACTGCCCGAACGCACGCGCCTGGCCTTCGAGATGCACCGGCTTGGCGGCTTTACCCTGCAGCAGGTGGCGAGCCACCTGGATATCTCCACCAGCCTGGTCCACCAACTGGTGCACGACGCCCTGCGTCATTGCCTGGAACGCCTGGAGCCGGACGATGACTGAGCGCCGTGACGATGAGCTGGAAAAATCGCTGTCTGCCGCGTCTTTTGCGGTAGACGGGACGCTTGTGCGACCCTTGCCGACCTTTTCTGCCTTTGGAGATATGCCGGACATGACGTCAGCGGACAGCGCCACCCGGCGCCGCGACCAGGCCCTGGACTGGTTCCTGCGCCTGCAGGCGGCCCCCGGCGATGCGCAACTGCGCGCCGGGATGGAGCAATGGTGCGCCGCCGACGAGGCCAATGCCAAGGCCTATCGCAAGGCCGAGCGGGTCTGGCAACTGAGTGCGCACCTGGCGCCGAGCACCCAGGCGCAATGGCCGGTGGAGCCGGTGCTGGCGCCTGTGGTGAGCCTGCCGGTACGGCCGAAGCGG
Source organism: Pseudomonas sp. P2S-1 (assembly GCF_057197725.1). Taxonomy (NCBI): domain Bacteria; kingdom Pseudomonadati; phylum Pseudomonadota; class Gammaproteobacteria; order Pseudomonadales; family Pseudomonadaceae; genus Pseudomonas; species Pseudomonas sp. P2S-1. The sequence continues at coordinate 4,148,606 of NZ_CM170068.1, read as the reverse complement.
CGGCGGTATTGGGTCGGCGGGGCAATTGCTGCCTGCCTGATGATCGCCCTGGCGCCGTCTCTCAGCCTGCGCATGCAGGCGGACTACCGCACCGGCAGCGGCGAAACCCGCGACGTCACCCTGGCCGATGGCAGCCTGGTGCAGATGGACAGCGATACGGCGATCGCCGTGGAGTACGCCGGGGATCGCCGCGATGTGAAGCTGCTGCGCGGGCAGGCGTTCTTCAAGGTCACGCCGGACAAGAGCAAGCCGTTCCATGTGCGGGCCGAGGCGCTGGAGGTCACGGTGACCGGGACGGCCTTCAACGTCGATGTCGGCGCGGGGCAGATGCGCGTGGCGGTGCAGGAAGGTTCGGTGAAGGTCGATGACTGGCGCGCGGCGAAGGCGCTGGCGGCGCGGTTGAAGCCTGGGGACCGGCTGGACTATCACGAGGGGCAGGCCCGGGTGGATACCTTCTCTCCGGAGCAGACCGCGGCCTGGCGCAAGGGCCAGGTGATCGCCGATGACATGCCGGTCAGCGAGGTGGTAGCCCAGTTGAGTCGCTACACGCCCGGGCTGGTGGTGCTGCGCAACGACGAACTGGGGCGCAAGCGGGTGACCGGCGTGTATGACCTGCGCAAGCCGCAGGCGGCGTTGCGTGCGGTGCTGCAGCCTCATGGCGGCAAGGTCGAGGCTTATGGGCCTTGGGTGATCGTGCTGCGCTGAAACTTCTTCATTCCCTCTTTCGGGCCTCATCGCTGGCAAGCCAGCTCCCACAGGTTTAGTGGTGCACGCGATCCCTGTGGGAGCTGGCTTGCCAGCGATGAGGCCATCAGCAACACCACAAAAACTCCCTCCCAAAAAACTTTTTCAACTTTTTTCTGAAAATCCCCCGCGCTACCCCGTCTTTTGCTCCGCGCGCAGCAATGAGATCGATTCGTATTAATTTTTTCCGGGGATTTCCCGGGTCGGGGAGCGGTGTATGTCTCAGGTGTTTTGCCCGGTGCCGCAAGGCCGGGGCGCTTGGTTGTCGTTGAAACGCGCTGCGTGCGGTGGCTTGTTGGGCCTGGCTTGCCTGGGGGCGCAGGTGCCCTTGGCGCAGGCCGATGAGGTGGCGACCAAGTTGCCGAACCAGGTCCACCGTTTCGATATCCCAGCCCAGCGCCTGTCCAGCGCACTGGTCGCCTTCGGCCAGCAGAGCGGCCTGCAGGTGACGGTGGATGCGCAGTGGCTGCGCGATCATCAGTCCAACCCGGTGCAGGGCCAGATGGACAGCCTCGGCGCGCTGTCGATGCTGCTGGCCGGCAGCGGCATCACCTGGGACTACAACGATGGGGTGCTGAGCTTCCGCCTGCTGGCCGAAGCCGCCAATGGCCAGCTGGAACTGCATGAAACCCTGGTCCTCGGCAACACCGAGGAAAACAGCTACCAGGGCGCCGCGGTGATCAACCACAAGGCCGTGCAGAACTTCCCCGGCGCCAACGGCGATATCACCAAGCTGTTGCAGATGCACCCCGCCGTGCAGTTCAGCGGTTCGCAGCAAAGCTCGAACAACCCGGGTGAAATCGACCCGGCGGATATCAGCATCAACGGCGCCAAGTTCTGGCAGAACAACTTCATGATCGACGGGATCTCGATCAACAACGACCTTGATCCCGGTGCTCACGGCTACGGCGAGGCGCGCCTGTTCGACGCGGCGCCGAGCCGCTCCTACGGCATCGCCCTGGACGCCGACCTGCTGGAAGAAGTGAAGGTCTACGACAGCAACGTGCCGGCCGAATATGGCGGCTTCAACGGTGGCGTGATCGACTCCATCACCCGCCGGCCGACCCAGGACTTCCACGGCAAGATTTCCTACGGCATCAGCCGCTCGGAGTGGACCAAATACCACATCACCAGCGGCGACCAGGACAGCTTCGACAACGCCAGCAACGAGCAGTACACCCCCGAGTTCGAGAAAACCACGCTGCGCGGCACCCTCGAAGGGCACCTGAACGAGGACTTCGGCGCGATCTTCAGTTTCTCCCAACGCCGCTCGACCATGCCCATGAACCTGTACAAGGACGGCTACGTCAGCCCGAACAACGACAGCCAGGAAGACCAGACCCGGCAGCTCGACAACTACATGCTCAAGACCTACTGGACGGTCAACGACCGTCTCAGCCTGGACTTCACCCTGCTCAGTGCCCCGCAGGAAAACCGCCTGTTCCGCGAGAACTACCTGAATTCCGGCTTCACCAATATCAACGGCGGCAAGCAGGGTGCGATCAAGGCGACCTGGGAGGGCGACAGCGCGCGCTGGACCCACACCCTGGCCTACAACGACCTGTACAGCTCGCGCACCGGCAATGCCAGCGACACCATCGCCTGGTATTACTCGGAGGCGAAGAACTGGGGCAAGCTGGAAAACGCCAACTCGCGCAGCGGCGAGGGCTCCTTCGGCAACCTCGACCAGACCCAGAAAACCATGGACTACGACCTCAAGGTCGACTGGCTGGCATTCCCCTTCGCCGGGGCCATGCACGCTGTAACCACCGGCCTCGAGCTGCGTCGTACCGATGCCACGTGGGAGCGTGAGAGCACCGGCCAGGGCGTGAGCGGCTTCAAGAGGGACACGGTCGCGACCTGCGCCAACAACGACCCCTGGTGCTCCGTCAGCCCGCTCTTCGACGGCAACACCCGGCAATGGGCGTACCAGCGCACCGAGTACGGTGCCGGCAAGCTCGAGGTCAACGAAACCGCCTGGGCCGTGTTCGCCCAGGATGCCATGCAGATCGACAAGCTCGGCCTGCGCCCCGGCGTGCGCTTCGAAGGCGACGACTACATGGACAAGAAAACCGTGTCGCCACGCTTCGCCGGCGACTACGACCTCTTCGGCGACCGCAGCACCGTGCTGGTCTTCGGCGCCAACCGCTACTACGGGCGCAACCTGTTCAAGTACCGCCTCAACGATGGCCGCCAGGCCTTCAACACCTTCTACAGCCGCACTACCCAGACCGGCGAATGGAAGGGCTCGACCAACAAGATCTCTACCCGCTTCGCCGGCCTCGATATCCCCTACGACGACGAATGGACAGTGGGGCTCGACCAACGCTGGCTGAACACCGATTTCAGCCTCAAGTACGTGCACCGTGACGGGCACGACAAGATCGTCAAGGCCAACCGCCGGGTCCTGGCGCAGGATCCGCTGGACGGCTACGAGTCGCTGTACACCCAATACACCAACGAGGGGTCGAGCAAGAGCGACAACGTCAGCCTGACCGTCACGCCGCTTGAGCCGATCCGCTTCCTCAACAGCTACACCAGCCTGCAACTGGTGCTGGACTGGTCCCACTCAGAGGACGCCTACGGCACCTACGAAAGTTCGATCAGCCTCGAAGAGCTGAACGACGCCGACGTGATCTACGACGGCAAGCGGGTGAACTTCACCGAGCTGCCACCCAACGATTACAACCGGCCCTGGACCGTGCGCCTGAGCACCATCACCGAGATTCCCGAGTGGAACCTCACGGTCAGCAACTTCTTCCGCCTGCGTGGCGCCTACGAGCAGATCATCGATACCGGCAGGACCGAGGAGGTCGATGGCGAGTCGCTGGATGTCTACGACACGGCCAGGGTCGATGGCGCGCCGACCTGGGACATGCGGGTGAAATGGGAGATTCCTACCGCGAAAGACCAGGCCCTGTTCGTCGCCGTGGACGTGACCAACCTCACCGACGAGGTCAACGAAATCGTCTCCAGCGGTTCCACCGCCAAGACCACCTACGAGATCGGCCGCCAGTACTGGCTCGAGGTCGGCTACCGCTTCTGACTTTCCTCACCGTGGAATGAACCTGATGAACAAGATCCTTGCGGGCCTGCTCGGTCCGTTGCTGCTCGGCGCCTGCGCCACGACCCAGGCGCCCGACACGGCGCTGCCCTGGGATGCCGCTGTGGTGCGTGGCACCTTGCCCAACGGCCTGGAATACCGCCTGGTGCGCGACGCCAGCCAGGCCAACCGCCTCGACCTGCGCCTGACGGTGCAGGCCGGGTCGGTGGACGAGGAGGCCGATCAGGTCGGCGTCGCCCACCTGGTGGAGCACCTGACCTTCTACAGCCACGGCGGCGATAGCGCCGACCTGCGCCAGCGCATGACCGGGCTGGGCTGGGTCCAGGGCCGGCATTTCAACGCGGTGACCAGCTACGACCGCACCCAGTACCTGCTCAGCCCGCCGTCCGGGGTGAAGCAGGCGCCGCAAGCGCTGGAGGCCTTGTCTGACCTGGTGTTCGCCATGGACTACGACGCTGCCGACCTGGAGCGCGAGCGCCCGGTGGTGATCGAGGAGTGGCGCGGCGGCCTCGGCGTGGCCCAGCGCATGAACGAGCAGCGCATCGCCTCCCAGCGTGCTGGTTCGAACTACCCGGCGCACCGCACCATCGGCAACGAAGGCGCGATCCGCAAGGCCAGTGTCGAGGCACTCAAGCGCTACCAGCAGCGCTGGTATGTGCCGAACAACATGGTCCTGTCGGTGGTGGGCGATTTCGAACCGGCCGCCCTGGCGAAGCAGATCGACCAGGCATTCTCGAAAGTGCCGGCAGCCACCGTGCCGAGCCGTGAACAGCGCGAGCTGCCGCTGGATGACAGGCTGAAAGTCTTCCGCCTGCAGGACGCCCAGTCCGGCAGCAACCAGGTGGCGCTGCTGTTCCGCCTGCACGAGCCGGACAGCCGCGGCACCACCCGCGCCGCCATGCGCGAGCGGCTGATCGACCGCATGGCCCTGTCCGCCCTGACCAGCAGCCTGCGTCGGCAACTGCCGGTGGAGGGCGTACGCAGCCTGACCGCGCAGAAAACCCTGATCGGCGAGCATTCCACGGTGCTTGGCATCGCCGCCGGGGTCGAGGGGCAGCAACATCGCAAGGCGCTGCAGCAGTTGCTCAGCGAGATCGAGCGTCTGCGCCAGCACGGCTTCACCGAGGCCGAACTGCTGCACGAGCGCGGAGTGATCCAGGACCTGGGCGAGAAGACCCTGGCCAAGGACGGTTCGCGGGACTTCCAGCAATGGGTCGAGCAACTGAACAACGCCGCCGTGCAGGACAAGCCGGTGGTGGCCAGGCATGCGGCGGCGCAGCGCTATCTGGAAGTGCTCGGCAGTATCGGGCGGGATGACCTGAACCAGCGGCTGTGGCGCTGGCTGGGCAGCGGCGACCGGGTGTTGCAGGTCAGCGCACCGGGTGTGACGCCGCTGGAGCTGCCGACGGTGGCCGAGGTGGAGCAGTTGCAGGGCTCCATCGCCCATTCGTCGCTGGCTGCACCGAAGCAGAAAGCCGAGGCAACCACGAGCAAGCCGGTGGCCGAGCTGGTCATGCCGGCACTGCCTGCTCCGGGCAGCATCGTCAGGCGCCAGACCTTCGCCAAGGAAAAGGTCGAGCACTGGATGCTGGGCAATGGCGACCGTCTGGTCTGGCTGCGCGCCAATGCCGAGGGCGGGCGCTGGTCGCTGCAGGCCGATTCGACGGCCGGCTATAACCTGGCCGATCGTCCGCTGTGGCGAACCCAGATGGCGACGCAACTGGCCACCCAGAGTCCGCCGGTGGGTGTTTCCGCCGAGGCGCTCGAAGCCTGGCGCAAGGCGCAGAAAGTCACGTTGGGCGTCGACCAGAAACCCCAGCGTCTGCAACTGAACCTGAGCGTCACGCCGGGGGAGGGCGCCCTCGCCGACCTGCTGCAAAGCTACCGCCTGAGCCAGACCGATACCCGTATCGACCCGGCCGCCTTCAGCGAAACGCAGGACGACCTGCTCAAGCGCCTGCAAAGCCGTCCGGATGATGTACGCGAGCGGGAAACCTCGACGATGCGCCGGCTGATGTACGGCAGCGACAGTTGGCAGACGCCGGATGCCAAGGCCTTGCAGGCGCTCGATGCGACGGCGCTGGATGCCGACTGGCAGCGTTTGTCTGCTGCGCCCGTGACCTATTACCTGATGGCCGACATCGAGCCGAAGGTCCTTGAGGAAGCGGTGCTCGCCCGGCTGGCGAACATCCCTCGGGGCGAGGCCCTGAAGAACAACGCTGCTTTGCAGCAACCGGGTCAACGCAGCGAATCCCTGGCCATCGCCCTGGAGCCCCGCGCGGTGTTCCAGGCCACCAGTTTCAGCGAACAACCCTGGAGCCCGCAGGCGGCAGCGCGGGTCGCGGCCTTGCGTGACCTCGCCAGCCTGCAGCTCAAGCAGCGCCTGCGTGGCGAAGCGGCGGGTGTCTATCGACTGAAGTTCGACAGCGAACTGAACCCCGACACCGGCCGTATCGAAAGCCGCCTGAGCTTCACCTGCGACCCGGCCCGGGTCGATGAACTCTGGGCGCTGGCCCAGGACACCTTGAGCCAGTTGCCGGGTGCGGTCAGTGCCGAGTGGGTCAAGGGCGAGCGGGCGGAGCTGGCGCGCCAGGAAAGCAAACGCCGGGAAGATCCGGCGACCCAGCAGCGCCGCCTGGTTCTGAGCGAGCGGCACTGGGGCGACCCGCGCTACCTGAGCAGCCAGGCGCAACTGCCTGAAGGCCTGAATGCCGGTGCATTGAAAGCCATGGCCGGGCAATTGTTCCCCCGCGCCAACCAGGTCCAGCTGCGCCTGCTGCCGACCCCGGCCGCCCGGGACCAGGCCCTGTGAACGCCCTGCGTGCCTTCTGGCGCCTGTCCCGGCCGTTCTGGGCCAGCCGCCGGCAGTGGCTGGCCTGGGTCATGCTCGGCGGGGTGATCGGCATGGGCTTGCTGGTGGTGCAGATCAACGTGTGGATCAACGCCTGGAGCAAGACCTTCTACGACACCCTCGGCGCCTTCGACACCGATGCGCTGTATGCGCTGATGGGCCAGTACTCGCTGTATATCGGCGCCTACGTGCTGATCTACGTCTACCTCGACTGGCTGCGCAAGGGCCTGGTGATGCGCTGGCGCCAGTCGATGACCGAGCGCCTGACTGCCGACTGGCTCGGCGACCAGGCCTTCTATCGCCTGGGCCTGGGCGACGAGCCGGACAACCCGGACCAGCGCATCGCCCAGGACGTGGACATGATGGTCGACCTGAGCATCGAACTGGTGGCGTCGTTCGTGATCAACCTGGCCCAGGTCGGCGCCTTCGTGGTGATCCTCTGGGAGCTGTCCGGGACCCAGACCTTCACTGTGTTCGGCACGACGTTCAGCATCGACGGTTACCTGGTCTGGCTGGTGCTGGTCTACACCTTGCTGGGTAGCCTGATTACCCACTGGGTCGGCAAGCCGCTGCACGACCTCAACTACGAGCGCGAGCACCGCGAGGCGGACTTCCGCGCCAGCCTGCTGCGCAAGCGCGACCATGCCGAGCAGATCGCCCTGTACCGCGGCGAGGCGGTGGAGCGGCGGCAGTTGTCCGAGCGTTTCCAGGCGATTGCCGACAACTGGCGGCAACTGATGGGCCGCGAGCGCAACCTGAGCCTGTTTACCGTGGCCTTCGAGCGGGTCAGCCTGATCATCCCGGTGTTCGCCGCCTTGCCGCTGTTCCTGGCGAAGACCATCACCCTCGGTGGGCTGATGCAGATCCGCAGTGCGTTCACGGCGGTACAGGGCTCGTTGAGCTGGTTTATCAAGCTGTATCCCAAGCTGGTGCGCTGGAGCGCGGCGTTGCAGCGCCTGGAGCAGTTCGAGCGGGCGATTGCCGCCAGTCGCCAGCAGGTCCGCGAGGCGCCGGCGGGGCCGTGCCTGTGCACCGAGGGTCTGGCGGTGTGCCGGCCGGATGGCAGCGTGCTGCTGGACGGGCTGGATGTGCGGGTGTTGCCGGGGCAGTGGGTGCGCCTCGACGGGCGCAGCGGGCTGGGCAAGTCGACCTTGCTGCGGACCTTGCAGGGCTTGTGGCCATACTGCAGCGGGCAGTGGCAGTTGCCGCCGGGGCGCAGCCTGTTGTTGCCGCAGCAGCCGTACCTGGCGCGGATGTCGTTGCGGGAATTGCTGGCGTATCCGGACACCGGGCTGCCGAACGATGCGCGGCTGGTAGGCGCGCTGGACAAGGTCGGGCTGGCCGCGCTGGCCGGGCGGCTGGACGAAAGCTGCGAATGGCAGCGGGCCCTGAGTGGCGGTGAACAGCAGCGCATCAGCCTGGCCCGGGCCTTGTTGTACCGGCCGCAGACGCTGTACCTGGACGAGGCGACCAATCAGCTGGATGACGAGAGTGCGCGGGGTTTGTTGAAGATGCTCAAGCGGGAGTTGCCGGGGTGCACGGTGGTGGCGGTGACGCACCAGGGGGTGTTGGCGGGGTTGTTCGAGCGGACGGTGATGCTGGAAGGGGAGGCAGTACCCGCATAGTGGTTGCTGCTCATGGCCTCATCGCTGGCAAGCCAGCTCCCACAGGGACCGCGTGCACCGCAGAACCTGTGGGAGCTGGCTTGCCAGCGATAGGGCCCTGGAGGACAGTCAGAGATTCAGGTTGGCCACGAACTGGCTGGCATTCCTCCCCAGCTTCTCGATCACCGCATTCCTCACCTGCCCATACGCCTGCACATTCAGCACTGCCGTCTGCGATGAGCGGAAGATGCGCACATCGTTGTTCTGGAAGTTGATGAACAGGAAGCTGTTGCTGCTGACATTGCGGATCAGTTGCACGCAATTCATCAGCATGGTCACGTCACCCGCGCCATTCTGCGAGCAGGGCAGGATCTGGAACGTGCCTACATTCCCGCTGTTGCTGTGGTTCATGAACAGCTCCAGGGCATGCGGCTGCTTGCGCAGCGATTCCAGGGTGCGCCGGGCGATCGGGCTGAACGTGCTGCCACCGGCCACCCCTTCGATGATGTCGATGATCACGTCGTTCATGCTGAAGGACTGCTGGCTGGGGTGAAAACGCAGCAGTTCGTTATGCGACAGGGTCCAGCCCAGCTTGCCCAGGCCGTCTCCGTAGAAGTTGAACCACTCCTCGCGCTGGATCGCCTTGTCGAAGCGCTTGTTCGCCGCCAGTTGCATCAGCAGCGTGCTGTTGAGCACATCCTCACGGGCCTGGCGGCTCAGGCCGGCGACGAAGGACAGCAGGCTGTCGCCGGCGACCACCGCGCTGTCGGCCGACGGGCCGGGATTATCAGGCTGGTCGGGCGGGTTTTGCCGCAGCAGGCGGGGCGCAGTGTCGGGGATTTCCAGGGCGGCAATGAATTCCAGCCGATCGGTCAGGTTGTTCATCGGGTGACTCCTTTCGTTGAGGAACCGCCGAAGCTAGCGAAATGCCCGATCCATGGCAGGCGGAGGGCCTTCCCCGACGGTTCCCGTCACCCTTTGTCGCCCTTTGACGCTTTCGGCAATTCCCCTGTCGTTTTTGCATCGGGACGACAATCACCCGAGGCATATGCTGACCCCCAATAGCGCCGGCAGACGATTCGGCGCGGGATTGCCAATAAAGGGGACAGCCTGATGAGCCCAGCCGAACTTCACGCCGACAGCATCGTTATCGACGGTCTGATCATCGCCAAGTGGAACCGCGAACTGTTCGAGGACATGCGCAAGGGCGGCCTGACCGCGGCCAACTGCACGGTGTCGGTCTGGGAGGGCTTCAAGGCCACGGTGGACCAGATCGCCGCCAGCCAGAAGCTGATCCGCGACAACAGCGACCTGGTCATGCCGGTACGCACCACCGCCGATATCCGCAAGGCCAAGGAACTGGGCAAGACCGGCATCCTCTTCGGCTTCCAGAACGCCCATGCCTTCGAAGACCAGATCGCCTATGTCGACGTGTTCAAGCAGCTCGGCGTGGGCATCGTGCAGATGTGCTACAACACCCAGAACCTGGTGGGTACCGGCTGCTACGAGCGTGATGGCGGGCTGTCGGGCTTCGGTCGCGAGATCGTCGCCGAGATGAACCGCGTCGGCATCATGTGCGACCTGTCCCACGTCGGCTCCAAGACCAGCGAGGAAGTCATCCTCGAATCGAAGAAGCCGGTCTGCTACTCCCACTGCCTGCCGTCCGGCCTCAAGGAACACCCGCGCAACAAGTCCGACGAGGAACTGAAGTTCATCGCCGACCACGGCGGTTTCGTCGGCGTGACCATGTTCGCGCCGTTCCTGGCCAAGGGCATCGACTCGACCATCGACGACTACGCCGAGGCCATCGAGTACACCATGAACATCGTCGGTGAAGACGCCATCGGCATCGGCACCGACTTCACCCAAGGCCACGGCCAGGACTTCTTCGAGTACCTGACCCACGACAAGGGTTACGCCCGTCGCCTGACCAACTTCGGCAAGATCATCAACCCGCTGGGCATCCGCACCGTGGGCGAGTTCCCCAACCTCACCGAAACCCTGCTCAAGCGCGGCCATTCCGAGCGCGTGGTCAGGAAGATCATGGGTGAGAACTGGGTCAACGTTCTCAAGGATGTCTGGGGCGAATAAGCCTCCGAAGCCTCTCTATCCAACCCCCGCATCAGGCGGGGGCAGCCAAACAAAAATTTCTGGAGTTGAGTTTCCATGGCCAAGATCGCCCCGCAATTGCCAATCGAAGTCGACAGCGAGACCGGTGTCTGGACCAGCGACGCCCTGCCGATGCTGTACGTACCGCGGCATTTCTTCGTCAACAACCACATGGGCATCGAGGAAGTGCTGGGCGCCGACGCCTATGCCGAGATCCTCTACAAGGCCGGCTACAAGTCCGCCTGGCACTGGTGCGAGAAGGAAGCCGAATGCCACGGCCTGGAAGGCGTGGCGGTGTTCGAGCACTACATGAAGCGTCTGTCCCAGCGCGGCTGGGGCCTGTTCAAGATCCAGGACATCGACCTGGATAAAGGCACCGCCAGCGTCAAGCTCGAGCATTCCGCGTTCGTCTACGTCTACGGCAAGGTCGGGCGCAAGGTCGACTACATGTTCACCGGCTGGTTCGCCGGGGCCATGGACCAGATCCTCGCCGCCCGCGGCAGCAAGATCCGTACGGTCGCCGAGCAGGTCTACGGCGGTTCCGAAGAAGGCCACGACGACGGCCTGTTCATCGTCAAGCCGCTGTAAGTCGAGGAGCCCGCGCCATGGCGTTCGAAGCTATGTTCCAGCCGATCCAGATCGGCAAACTGACCATCCGCAACCGCGTGCTGAGTACCGCGCACGCCGAGGTCTATGCCACCGACGGCGGCATGACCACCGAGCGCTATGTGAAGTACTACGAAGAGAAGGCCAAGGGCGGCATCGGCCTGGCCATCTGCGGTGGTTCTTCCGTGGTCGCCATCGACAGCCCGCAGGAGTGGTGGTCGTCGGTCAACCTGTCCACCGACCGCATCATTCCGCACTTCCAGAATCTGGCCGACGCCATGCACAAGCACGGCGCCAAGATCATGATCCAGATTACCCACATGGGCCGGCGTTCGCGCTGGGACGGCTTCAACTGGCCGACCCTGATGTCGCCGTCCGGCATCCGTGAACCGGTGCACCGCGCTACCTGCAAGACCATCGAGCCGGAAGAGATCTGGCGGGTGATCGGCAACTATGCCCAGGCGGCACGCCGGGCGAAGGAAGGCGGCCTGGACGGCGTCGAACTGTCGGCCGTGCACCAGCACATGATCGACCAGTTCTGGAGCCCGCGGGTCAACAAGCGTACCGACGAATGGGGCGGCAGCTTCGAAGGCCGCATGAAGTTCGGCCTGGAAGTGCTCAAGGCGGTGCGTGCCGAGGTCGGCCCGGACTTCTGCGTCGGCATGCGCATCTGCGGTGACGAATTCCACCCCGATGGCCTCAGCCACGAGGACATGAAGGAAATCGCCAAGTACTACGATGCCACCGGCATGGTCGACTTCTTCGGCGTGATCGGCTCGGGTTGCGACACCCACAACACCCTGGCCAACGTGATCCCCAACATGAGCTACCCGCCGGAGCCGTTCCTGCACCTGGCGGCGGGCATCAAGGAAGTGGTCAAGGCCCCGGTCCTGCACGCGCAGAACATCAAGGACCCGAACCAGGCCACGCGCATCCTCGAAGGCGGCTATGTCGACATGGTCGGCATGACCCGCGCGCACATCGCCGACCCGCACCTGATCGCCAAGATCAAGATGGGCCAGATCGACCAGATCAAGCAGTGCGTCGGTGCCAACTACTGCATCGACCGCCAGTACCAGGGCCTGGATGTGCTGTGCATCCAGAACGCCGCGACCTCCCGTGAATACATGGGCGTGCCGCACATCATCGAGAAGTCCACCGGGGCGAAACGCAAGGTGGTGATCGTCGGTGCCGGCCCGGCCGGCATGGAAGCGGCACGTGTCGCTGCCGAGCGCGGTCACGATGTCACCCTGTTCGAGAAGAAGGAGCAGATCGGCGGGCAGATCACCATCGCCGCCAAGGCCCCGCAACGCGACCAGATCGCCGGTATCACCCGCTGGTACCAACTGGAACTGGCGCGCCTGAAGGTCGACCTGCGCCTGGGCACTGCGGCGGATGCCGACACCATCATGGACCTGCGTCCGGACATCGTCGTGCTGGCGGTGGGCGGTCACCCGTTCATGGAGCAGAACGAACACTGGGGCGCTGCCGAAGGGCTGGTGGTCAGCAGTTGGGACGTGCTCGACGGCAAGGTTGCGCCGGGCAAGAACGTGCTGGTCTACGACACCATCTGCGAATTCACCGGCATGTCGGTGGCCGACTTCATCGCCGACAAGGGCAGCCAGGTGGAGATCGTCACCGACGACATCAAGCCGGGCGTCGCGATCGGCGGGACCTCGTTCCCCACCTACTACCGCAGCATGTACCCCAAGGAAGTGATCATGACCGGCGACCTGATGCTGGAAAAGGTCTACCGCGAGGGCGACAAGCTGGTGGCGGTGCTGGAGAACGAATACACCGGGGCCAAGGAAGAACGGGTGGTCGACCAGGTGGTGATCGAGAACGGCGTGCGGCCTGACGAGGCGCTGTACTACGCGCTCAAGGACGGCTCGCGCAACAAGGGCCAGATCGATGTGGAGGCGCTGTTCGCCATCCAGCCGCAGCCGATCCTCGGCCAGGCCGGCGACGGTTACCTGCTGTACCGCATCGGCGACTGCGTGGCGCAGCGCAATACCCATGCGGCGATCTACGACGCCTTGCGCCTGTGCAAGGACTTCTGATCGGACCTTGATCGAGAGAGCGGCACGGACCCTGTGGGAGCTGGCTTGCCAGCGATAGCGGTAGTGAATTCACCATTGCAATCGCTGGCAAGCCAGCTCCCACAGGGTCCGTGCCAACTCCAACCCGAGTGGGAGCTTCCCATGCTGAACGTTATCCTCCCCGTCCTGCTGTTCGCTGCCCTCGGCCTGGCCGTGCTCGGCGCCGTGCGGCGCGTGCGGATGTGGCGCCAGGGCCGGCCTTCGCCGGTCAACCTGCTGGCCGGCCTGCTGGCCATGCCGCGGCGCTACCTGGTCGATCTCCACCATGTGGTGGAACGCGACAAGTACATGTCGAAAACCCACGTGGCCACCGCCGGCGGCTTCGTGCTCTCCGCCGTCCTGGCCATCGTCGTCCACGGCTTCGGGCTGCACAGCAAGATCCTTGGCTACGCCCTGCTGGCCGCCACGGTCCTGATGTTCTGCGGCGCCCTGTTCGTCTTCAAGCGCCGCCTCGACCCGCCGTCGCGCCTGTCGAAAGGCCCGTGGATGCGCCTGCCGAAAAGCCTGCTGGTGTTCTCCACCACGTTCTTCATCGCCACCCTGCCAGTGGCCGGCATCCTCCCCGAAGGCTTCGGCGGCTGGTTGCTGGTCGGCCTGCTGGGGTTGGGCGTGCTGTGGGGCGTGTCCGAGCTGTTCCTCGGCATGACCTGGGGCGGCCCGATGAAACACGCCTTCGCCGGTGCCCTGCACCTGGCCTGGCACCGCCGCGCCGAACGCTTCGGCGGCGGCCGTTCCACCGGCCTCAAGCCGCTGGACCTGGAAGACCGCAGCGCGCCCCTGGGCGTGGAAAAACCCAAGGATTTCACCTGGAACCAGTTGCTCGGCTTCGATGCCTGCGTGCAGTGCGGCAAGTGCGAGGCCATGTGCCCGGCCTTCGCCGCCGGCCAGCCGCTGAACCCGAAGAAGCTGATCCAGGACATGGTCATCGGCCTGGCCGGTGGCACCGACGCGCAGTTTGCCGGTAGCCCGTACCCGGGGAAGCCGATCGGCGAGCACGGCGGCCATCCGCACCAGCCGATCGTCAACGGCCTGGTGGACGCCGAGACCCTGTGGTCCTGCACCACCTGCCGGGCTTGCGTCGAGGAGTGCCCGATGATGATCGAGCACGTCGATGCCATCGTCGACATGCGCCGCCACCTGACCCTGGAAAAGGGCGCCACGCCGAACAAGGGCGCGGAAGTCCTGGACAACCTGATCGCCACCGACAACCCGGGCGGCTTCAATCCCGGCGGGCGGATGAACTGGGCGGCAGACCTGAACCTCAGCCTGCTCTCGGAGGTGAAGTCCACCGAAGTGCTGTTCTGGGTCGGCGACGGTGCCTTCGACATGCGCAACCAGCGCACCCTGCGCGCCTTCGTCAAGGTGCTGAAGGCCTCGGGCGTGGACTTCGCCGTGCTCGGCCTGGAAGAACGCGACAGCGGCGACGTGGCCCGGCGCCTGGGTGACGAAGCCACCTTCCAGACCCTGGCCAGGCGCAATATCCAGACCCTCGCGAAGTACCGCTTCCAGCGCATCGTCACCTGCGACCCGCACAGCTTCCATGTGCTGAAGAACGAATACGGCGCCTTCGGCGGCGAGTACCTGGTGCAGCACCACAGCACCTACATCGCCGAACTGCTGGACGCCGGCAAGCTGAGCCTCGATGCCCACAAGGGCGGCAGCGTGACCTATCACGATCCCTGCTACCTGGGCCGCTACAACGGCGAATACGAGGCACCGCGCCAGGTGCTGCGTGCCCTCGGCATCGAGGTCAAGGAGATGGAACGCTCCGGCTTCCGCTCCCGTTGCTGCGGTGGTGGCGGCGGTGCGCCGATCACCGACATCCCGGGCAAGCAGCGGATTCCCGACATGCGCATGGAAGACATCCGCGAGACCGGCGCCGAGGTGGTGGCGGTAGGTTGTCCACAGTGCACGGCGATGCTCGAAGGCGTGGTCGAACCCCGTCCGCTGATCAAGGACCTTGCCGAACTGGTGGCCGACGCCTTGGTGGAAAGTGCCGCGCCGAGCAAACCGGCGGTGAGCAAACGTGAACCTGCGGAGGTGCACTGATGAGCGAAATTATCCGCCGCGACCCGCGTGCCGAATGGATCGCGCGCAACCGCCTGCACCCGCTGCACGCGGCCATGCAGGTCAAGCAGGACAGCTGGATGGGGCCCAATGGCGTCATCCGCAAGAATCCCCATGCGGTCGGCTTTATCGGCCCCAATGGCGTCAAGCGCATCGACCGCAGCGGCGCCCAGCAGGGCGGCGGCAGCGGCAAGCGCAGCGCGGCGGCCGAGGTGCAGCTGCCGCTGCATCAGGTCACGGCGCCGGCGTTCTATATCGCGGTGGCCCCGGACATGGTCGGCGGCCGCCTGAGCAGCCACGATCGTGACCTGCTCGGCCTGGCCCACAGCCTGGCCGGCAGCGACGGTGCGGTACTCGCCGTGGTGTTCGGCGAGCACAAGGAAAGCAACTTCACCGGCAACGGCGTCGACCGCTTGCTGGTCATCGACGGCGAGCAGTTCCAGGGTTATGCACCGGAGCAACGGGTACAGGGCCTGCGGGCTGTGGATAACCAGTTTTCTCCCCGGCATTGGTTGCTGCCGGACAGTCGCACCGGTGGTGGCGAACTGGGCCGGCGCTTTGCCGCAGCCCTGGGCGAACGCCCGGCGACGCGGGTCTGGCAGGTCAAGGACGGGCTCTCCAGCGGCCGTGCCGGCGCCGGCCAGCAGGACCTGGTACGCAATCTGCCACGGCTGATCCTGGCGGCTGCCGAATGCGCCGACCCGGTCAGCGAAACCCGTCACGAAGCCTTGCCGGTGGAGTTGTCCACAGGCGTGGCGCGCAGCCTGTCGCGCATCGAGGACCTTGGCCCGGTGGCCGTGGACCCGGCGGCCATTGCCATGGCCGAAGCCGAGTTCATTGTCTCCGGCGGCAACGGGGTCAAGGACTGGGCGCTGTTCCACCGCGCCACCGTGGCCCTCGGCGCTACCGAAGGCGCCTCGCGGGTGGCTGTGGACGACGGCTTCATGCCGCGCAACCGCCAGGTCGGTGCGACGGGTACCTGGGTTACCGCACGGGTCTACGTGGCCGTGGGTATCTCCGGGGCGATCCAGCACCTGCAAGGCATCGGCGCCTGCGACAAGGTGGTGGCGATCAACATGGATCCGGGCTGCGACATGATCAAGCGTGCCGATCTCTCGGTGATCGGCGACAGCGCGGCGATCCTCCAGGCCTTGATCGAGGCTGTGGACAACTTCCGCAACGGCGCCCGGCGCGACGCGGCATAAGGGCAGGGCAACCTCATGAACACGAAGATCATCAGCCTGGTATCGGTCGGCGCCCACCCCACCTCGGGACGCAGCCGCCGCGCCGAACAGGACGCCCGCGCCGTCGAGCTGGGCCTGCAACTGGCCGGCGACAGCCTGCAGGTGCTGCACGCCGGCGACCCTCACGAAGAAGCCCTGCGCGCCTACCTGGGCATGGGCCTGGCAAAGCTGGAGGTGCTGGAACAACCGACGGGGGCCGATGTGCTCGGCCCGCTGGGGGATTATCTGCGCGATGCCGGAGCGCAACTGGTGCTGACCGGCAGCCAGGCGGAAACCGGTGAAGGTTCGGGGATGCTCCCGTACCTGCTGGCCGAACGCTTGGGCTGGCCGTTGGTGGTAGGGCTGGCCGAGGTGGAATCCATCGACAATGGCACTGCGCAGGTGCTGCAAGCCTTGCCACGCGGGCAGCGCAGGCGGCTGAAGGTGCGCCTGCCGTTTCTCGCCTCTGTGGATAACGCCGCGCCGAAGCCTCGCCAGAGCGCTTTCGGTCCGGCCCGGCGTGGTGTGCTGGCGCCTCACGAGGTGGAAATCGTCGACGACGAACTGTTCGACAGCGCCGAGCTGCTACCGGCCAAGCCTCGGCCCAAGCGGCTCAAGGTGATCAAGGCGAAGAGCGGCGCCGACCGTATGAAGGCGGCTACGGCCAAGGCCAGTGGTGGCGGTGGCCAGGTGTTCAAGGATGTCAGTCCACAGGCGGGCGCAGAGGCGATTCTCAAACTGCTGGTGGAAGAAGGTGTGCTGCGCTGAGCGTTGTGCACAAAGTCTGTTGGCGGTTCTGTGGATAAAATGTTGGTCACCCTCTGGAAGCCTTGCTCTGCAAGGCTTTCGTGCTTCTGGTCATAAATCGTACAGCTCAATTCCGATTGTGCGCGCTGTAGATCGGGCTTGAGCGAAAGGAGTTGCTCACAATCCTTGTTGGCTGCTCTGTGGATAAACTGTTTGGTTTAAAAATAAACTCATTAAAATCAACTAGTTATCTTTTCTGATCAAAAAATATCCAATTTACCCGAAAACTACGATCGGTTGTCCTATAATCCAGAAAAATCGAAGGTTTGCGAGCTTATCCACAGCGCAAGCCGCAACCTGAAAAGTTTCACACAAAGTCTGTTGGCCCATTTGTGGATAAGGTGTTCGCTGACCGCTGGAGGTCAGGTTTTCAAAGGCCTATAGCGAAGTGACCAAAAAATGATCAGTTTATTTCTGTGCAGCCGGCGTGCAGCCATGGCGCGTTACTGCAGGGGTTGCCCACAATAGCTGTGGGTCGAGCTGTGGATAAAATGTTTGCCAAGCTGGTTTTGCTTCGCAACTGCGGGGGCTCGTCGGGTTTGTTCAAAAAACGCACAGCTGTAACGGGCGCCCCGGCTACCTGATAGAACTGCCAGTAGTGCTCGTGCCGGATCAAGGCGTAAGGTTGGCCCGAGGGGACTACCTGCTTGAGGTTCAGCATGCCGACTTTGCCCACCGTCCGGACTGATCGAACAGCGCCTGGTGTCACCCGCGTCGCCTTTAACGGCCAGGCTCTCGAGCCTTGGGGGTGCTATCTGCCAGGCAATGGTTATCGCGCCTACAACCCGGCCCTGTTGCGTTTCCACAGCCCGGACCGCTGGAGTCCCTTCGAGCGTGGCGGGCTCAATCCCTATGCCTACTGCTCCGGTGACCCGGTGAACGCCGTGGATCCGACCGGACGCTGGGAAGAAAAGATCACTCCCCTGCTGTCGCTGGGGCTGAACATGATGCTGTTCAGCCTAGCGGCCTTCGCACTGCGCAGCACGGCGCCAGCCATGCAAAAACGCGCACCGCTGACGGCTACCTATATCAGCTTCAGTGGTTCCCTGATCGGCATGTATGGTTCCGTCGAGCAACTGCTGGGCAATCCCGAGGGCAGGTACCTCAACTGGCTAGGCACCTCATTGTCGACCATCTCGGCCGCGACGCGCGTCTGGCTCGCGCGGAGGGTGGACCGGCAGGATCGCTTCAACGAACGCATTCAGGCGATGCGTGACAAGATGTACAGGGAGTCGAACGTCACGTATGTGCCGCCGGTTTCCCCACCCCCGACACCCGTTCCGCTCCGCTCGGTCACGCCGCCCGCGAGCACGCCTCCCGCCAACCCGGTTCAGCGGTCACCGACGCCGCCGCTGCGTGAGCAGTCGGCTTCTCCGATTTCCAGCATTCCTTCGCATGTGTCGGGTCCGCCACGCTCGGGATCGATAGTCAGCGTTGCGTCGACCAGCAGTCGAGGTTCGGTAATTGGAGAGTTACCGAACATCAACCGCAATATTCGTGGGCAGCGCAAGCATAGCTCGCGCTTCTTCGCGACCGAGTATTGATGAACAGGCCTTTCTCAAGACCTGGCTTCAACAGCCACCACCTGGAAGCCGAGGGGTGGTATCACCTGGGCAATGGCCACCGTGTCTATAGCCCGTTGCTGAAGCGCTTTCACTGCCCGGACCGGTTGAGCCCGTTCGGCGCGGGAGGCTTGAACCCCTACGCCTATTGCCGGGGCGACCCGGTCAACCAGCTGGATCCGACTGGGCAAAAAGCAGAGGCTATCCACAAGGCGAGCCTGTCGATCGTTGGTTTATCCATCGCCTATGGCCTCCTGGCCTTCATCCTTCCTCCGTTGGCCCGCCGGGCTCCCCTTGGCTCCCGGCTGGATCGGTGGGCGTCGATGGCGCCAGCGCTCAGCGGGCCCCTGGGCGGGCTGGATGGCGCTTCCGTCGTGGTCGGAATGCTGGGAACGGCCATCGGAGGCGCCGTCACCGTGCTGAGTATCAACGACCCGCAGGCATCCGCAGTGAAGGACCTTGCGGAAATCAGCATGTACACCACGATCGCTTCGCTGGTCGGGGGCAAACTGATGGTGGGCCTCGCGCCATCGAAAAACTTCACTTCCCCCCACTGGCGCACCCTGGGCCAGTTCGTCCATGGACGAAAAAAAATCCAGATGGCCGAACAGCGCAGGCCGAGCTGGCTGCCGATGACCGATCGGGAAATCCGCGCGCAGCAATTCCCGCGGCAAGCCCCTGATGCGCCGCGGGATATGCAGCTGGCGCGATACAGGAATAATCGCTTTGACGCGATTGCCCGGCAACCTTTGCCACGCCGGCGCAGATTGAGGCTTGATGCGTAGTCTGGATGCAGCGCACCGCTGACCTGGCATTTCTGTCAGTTTCGCTGTGCCGACGACTGGATTAGCGTGGTGGCTACACATTCACCTACAGGGACATCCAGCAATGCAACACCTCGGTATGGATGCTGAGCATGGACACGGCAGTCGCGGTCCTCGATTCGGCAGTAGCCGAGCCGGGCCCGCTTGGGCCCGGCGCTTGCCGCGGAGCGACCTGGTTACACCGAAACATCCTTCAGATAAGGCGCCGGCTCCGCCCCCAGGTTGTTCAGCACGCGCTGGCTGTACCAGTCGATGAAGTTGACCACGCCGAACTCGTAGGTTTTCGAGTACGGGCCTGGCTGGTACGCGGTGGAGTTGATGCCACGCTGGTTTTCCTCGGCCAGGCGACGGTCCTGGTCGTTGGTGGCGTCCCACACTTCGCGCATGCGCTGCGGGTCGTAGTCCACGCCTTCGACGGCATCCTTGTGCACCAGCCATTTGGTGGTGACCTTGGTTTCCTGGGCACTGATCGGCCACACGGTGAAGACGATCATGTGATCGCCCATGCAGTGGTTCCACGAGTGCGGCAGATGGAGGATGCGCATCGAGCCGAGGTCGGGGTTCTGGATCCGCCCCATCAGCTTGTTGCAGGCCTGCTTGCCGTCCATGGTCATGGACACGGTGCCCTTGAGCAGTGGCATGCGCACGATGCGGTTACGCAGGCCGTGGCTCTTGTGCAGGTACGGGATCTTCTCGGCTTCCCAGGCGGCGGCGGAGGCGGCGACGTGGTCCTTGAACGACTGGGTCGCGCGCGGGTCGTTGGTGTCGTCCCACTCCAGCAGGGTGTTGAGCAGCTCCGGGTGCGAACCGCTGCAGTGGTAGCACTCGCGGTTGTTTTCCAGGACCAGCTTCCAGTTGGCCTTCTCCATCAGGGTGGTCTGCACGGCCACCTTGGTGTTCTCCATGTCGTACGGTTCCATGTAGTGCGCCAGGGTGGCGAGGAACTCGTCGATGGCCGGCGGGTTCTGCGCCAGGCTGATGAAGATGTAGCCGCCGGCGACCTTGCAGTGCACCGGTTTCAGCCCGTATTGCTTCATGTCGAAGTCGGCACCCATCTCGGTGCCGGCGAACAGCAGGCGACCGTCCAGCTCGTAGGTCCACTGGTGGTACGGGCAGACCAGCTTGGCCACCTTGCCCTTGTCGCTGGTGCACAGGCGCGAGCCGCGGTGGCGGCAGACGTTGTGGAAGGCATGCACCTGGCCCTCGGCCCCGCGCACCACCATGATCGGGTTCTTGCCGATTTCCAGGGTGAGGAAGTTGCCCTTGGCCGGGATCTCGCAGGTCATGCCGGCGATCAGCCATTCCTTATGGAAGATCTCCTGCATGTCGATCTGGAACAGACGCTCGTCGGTGTAGAAGGGTTGCGGCAGCGAATAGGTGCGCTCGCGGGTCTGCAGCATTTCGGCGGTGGCCTTGCGTGCTGGTTCCAGCGGATCGTCCAGGCTCAGGGTGGTGACGTCCATCGTGCGTGTCCTCATGGCCTCAAGGGGCCGGCGAAAGTGGCTAATCGTTGTTATGCGTCGCAAGGCATTTGTGCAGGGATCATTTGCGACGGAGTGTGCGATTGCCGGCGACACGAACCGTATCCATGGGCGACATGATCGAATCCGTTTCCGACCTCCCAGCCCTTGCCGTCAGGGGCTGGTCGCGATAAGCACGCCGATGTCGTGAATGGGTAAGTGAGGCGGTCGTTCCCCGAGCATTATCGTGTCCATCAAGCCGCCGTTGGCCGTGGAGCGAATAACAATGTCCAATACCTTTCTGAATCCGGTAACCACCCAGACCTGGGCCAACGGTCGCCATGTCGTGCGCTGCGTGAAAGTCATCCAGGAAACCTGGGACGTGCGCACCTTCTGCTTCATGGCCGACCAGCCGATCATGTTCTTCTTCAAGCCGGGCCAGTTCGTCACCCTGGAGCTGGAAATCGAAGGCCAGCCGGTGATGCGCTCGTACACCATCTCCAGTTCGCCATCGGTGCCCTACAGCTTCTCCGTGACCATCAAGCGCGTGCCGGGCGGCAAGGTCTCCAACTACCTGCACGACACCCTGCACGAAGGCCAGGAACTGGCGGTGCACGGGCCGGTGGGGCTGTTCAACGCCATCGACTTCCCCAGCCCGAAGGCGCTGTACCTGAGCGGCGGCGTCGGCATCACCCCGGTGATGTCCATGGCCCGCTGGTTCTACGACACCAACGGCAATGTCGACATGGTCTTCGTGCACAGTGCGCGCTCGCCGAAGGACATCATCTACCACCGCGAGCTGGAGCACATGGCTTCGCGGATCCCCAATTTCAGCCTGCACATCATTTGCGAAAAGCATGGCCTCGGCGAGCCCTGGGCCGGCTATCGCGGCTACCTGAACCACAAGCTGCTGGAGCTGATGGCGCCGGACTTCATGGAGCGCGAGATCTTCTGCTGCGGCCCGACCCCGTACATGACCGCGGTCAAGCGCCTGCTCGAAGGCGCCGGCTACGACATGAGCCGCTACCACGAGGAATCCTTCGGCGCGACCCCGCCAGAGGCCAAGGCCGATGCGGTGGAGCACGCCGAGCAGGCAGCGGAAGCGGCGGAAGAGATCACCGTCGGCGACATGCACCTGGTGGAATTCACTGCTACCGGCAAGAGCAGCCGCATCGCACCCGGCGAGACGGTTCATGCCGCCGCCGCGAAAGTCGGCCTGATGATTCCCAAGGCCTGCGGCATGGGCATCTGCGGCACCTGCAAGGTGCTCAAGCTGGGCGGTGAGGTGGAGATGGAGCACAACGGCGGGATCACCGACGAGGATGTCGCCGAGGGTTACATCCTGTCCTGCTGCAGCGTGCCGAAAGGGGATGTGCGCATCGAATACTGAGGATCAGTACATCGGGACCCAGGTCACCAGCAGCGACATCACGAAGCCCGCGAGCAGCAGCACGCGGGCTTTGGTCTTTCTGGGCCGGGTGGCGAGGGCGGTGAACAGTGCACGGCCCTGGGTCGCCATCGAACCGAGCATGGCCAGCGCCAGCAATGCCAGGGTGAGGTTGCCCAGCCCCGGGATGAAGCGCTCGCCCAGCAGGCGCAGGCTGAGCACGGTGTCCACCGCCGGAATGGCCGAAGCCATCAGCGCGCCGAGGCTCATCAGGCCGAGGGCCGGCAGGCTCAGGCCCAGGTAGTGCGCCGGCCCCTGGCTGACCAGGGCGGGCAGGAGGCTTTGCCAGAGTGCGGCGAGCAGCGCCAGGGCGACGAAGGCCGACCAGGAGAAGTCCGCCTGACGCGGCGCGGTATCGGCCTCCAGCAACAGCGGCGCGGCGAAACCCAGCAGGCCCAGGACCAGCGCCAGCAGTGGTGCCAGCAGCACTTGGGCGCGATGCAGCAAGGGCGGGCCGAGCAGCGCCAGCACCGCGCTCAGCAGCAACGCCAGCGCCAGCCAGTGACCGGGCGACCCGGGCAGCAGGTGGAGGGCCATGCGCGTGAGGATTTGCAGATGCAGCGTGTGCAGGATCAGGGCCAGGGGCAGCAACAGGGCTGTGCCGAGGAACGCGGGCTGGCGCCGGGCGACCAGGCTGCCGAGCAAGACGCCGGGGATGATCGCCAGCAGTGATAGCCAGAAGCCTAGGCCTTGCAACGGACCGACGAAGCCGATGGCAAGCGGACCGGGCAGGAAATTGCTGGTGAACCAGAACGCGGCGCTCTGGCGGGGCGGGGCGGACATGGCGGCCTCAAGGGAGTTTCGAGGGCGCGAGGGTAGGGGAAGCCGGGGAGGTTTACCGGAGGGAAATGATTCAAAACGTGCAGGGGAAAAGGCGGGGGATTACCGGGGAATCAGGGGTTTCCTGGGGATTTTCCGAGGATTTGTAGGAATTGGTTTTGTGGGGGTGTAGGTGGGGCTTCAGGGATGCCGGATGGTGTGGTGAATTCCTGATATCACTGTCGATATTTATGGCCCTATCGCTGGCAAGCCAGCTCCCACAGTGACCGCGTGCACCGCTGGACCTGTGGGAGCTGGCTTGCCAGCGATAGGGCCCTGACAGACGAAGCAGGTCTCAGACCCTGAACCGCCCCACCAGGTTATTCAGGTCCACCGCCAGCCGCGACAGCTCGGCACTGGCCGCACTGGTCTGATGAGCACCGGTCGCCGACTGCACCGACAGGTCATTGATATTCACCAGGTTGCGGTCCACTTCCCGCGCGACCTGGGCCTGCTCTTCGGCGGCGCTGGCGATCACCAGGTTGCGTTCGTTGATCTGCGCCACCGCCCCGGTGATGGTATCCAGCGCACTGCCGGCACCCCGGGCGATATTCAGGGTCGATTCGGCGCGCTCGGTGCTATTGCGCATCGAACTGACCGCCTGTTCCGTGCCGCCCTGGATGCTGCTGACCATGCGCTCGATTTCCTGGGTGGACTGCTGGGTGCGGTGCGCCAGGGCCCGCACTTCATCCGCCACCACGGCGAAACCACGCCCGGCCTCGCCGGCCCGCGCCGCTTCGATCGCCGCGTTGAGGGCCAGCAGGTTGGTCTGGTCGGCCAGACCACGGATTACGTCCAGCACCTTGCCGATATCCCGCGACTGCTCGGCCAGGTTGCCGACCAGCACGGACGTGCTCTGCACATCGGTGCTCATGCGTTCGATGGCGCTGACGGTCTCCAGCACCAGGTCGCGGCCGTCAGTGGCCGAGCGGGTGGCTTCGGCGGAGGCTTCGGAGGTGCTGACCGCGTTGCGCGCGACTTCTTCCACCGCGCTGGTCATCTCGGTGACCGCCGTGGCCGCCTGCTGGATTTCGTTGTTCTGCTGCTGCAGGCCACGGGCACTTTCGTCAGTGACGCTGTTCAGTTCCTCGGCAGCCGAAGCCAGCTGGGTGGCGGAGCCGGAGATCTGCTGCAGGGTGTCGCGCAGTTGCTCCTGCATGGTGGCGATGGCCTGTTGCAGGCGGGTGGCTTCGTCGTTGCCTTCCGGGCGGATGCTGTGGGTCAGGTTGCCGCTGGCGATCTGCTCGGCCACACCGAGCACCTCGTTCATCGGCTTGACGATGCTGCGGGTCAGGACGATGGCGCAGAGGAAGGTCAGCACCGTGGCCGCCACCAGCAGGATGATGACCAGGGTAAAGGCGGTGGAGTACTGGTCGGCGGCGGCCAGGTTGATGTCGCGGGTCTGCTCGGTGTTGATCTTGACCAGTTTGTCCATGGCGCTGGTGATCTGGTCCATGGTCTGCAGCAGGTCACGGTTGATCATCTCGCGGATCGCCGGCAGGTCATTGGCCTGGGACAGCTGGACCAGGCGCGCCTCCTGCTGGCGGTACTGGCCGAGGACCTGGACGAACTGGTTGTACAGTGCCCGTTCTTCATCGGCGGCGATCAGCGGTTCGTAGACCTTGCGCGCCACATCGATCTGCGCGTTACGCTCGTTCAACTGGGTGTAGCTGTTCTGCACCACGTCCGGCTCGCGATTGATCATCAGGCGGTAGGACAGGGTACGCAGGCGCAGGGTCAGCAGGTTGATCTGGTCGAGGGCCTTGATGCTTGGCACCGTGACCTGCTCGATGGACTCGCCGGCATCACGGATCTTGCTCATCTGGGTCAGGGCGAAGACGCCCAGGGCCAGCATCAGCGCACCGATCAAGGCGAACCCCAGCAGTGCACGCGGGGCGATATTCATATTGCGTAGGGACATGGGTCGTATCCGGCTCAGAAAGGAACGCGATCCATGCGCAAGTTATTAGTGCTGCATTGCCTATCGGTCATAGGCAGGCGGACTTGAGTGTTTGTCGGACAAAATCCTGGGCCGTTGATCGACTTTTCTCCGACCGAAGGGCGGAACTGAGTGACCCATGTCAGGTCAATGTGCACCAGCGCGGGGCTCTGGCCCCGATATTTCTGGCGGGTCGGGCACGTTTTCTTTATCGTGTGCGCCCCCGATTTACCCCTCCCTGGAGATGGTCACCATGCTGGACAACACCCTGAGTCAACTGGAACAACTGGTCGGCGAACTGCTGCAGAAGAATCAGCAACTGGCCGAGCGCAATGCGCAACTGGACAACGAACTGGCCCAGGCCAAGGACGAGAACGAAAGCCTGCAACTGAGCCTGATGGAACAGGAAGAGAAATACGGTGCCACCAACGCCCGTATCCAGGCCCTGATCGAGCGTGCCAGCGGTACCGTTAGCGCATGAACGAGACCGGGCAGTCGATCAATGTCGTCTCGATCATGGGCAACGACTATTCGATCAAGGCCCCGGAGGGTCAGGAGAAGGTGCTGGCTGAAGCGGTGCGGATGCTCAAGGCGTCCCTGGCCGACACCAAGCGCAGCTACCCTTCGCTGATCGGCGACAAATTGCTGGTTCTCGCGGCCCTGAACCTGTGTTCGCAGCAGATCGCGCTGCAGCAGGCGCACCAGCAGACCCTCGACCGTTATCAAGAGCAAGTCAGCGCCACGGTCGAAGCAATTTCCCAGGCGATCGAAAACGCCTGATTTCCCACTGCTTGTGGGGGCTGTACCGGCCTCATCGCTGGCAAGCCAGCTCCCACAGGTTCTGAGTGATCCCCGACTTTTTCTCACCGACCCTACTTTTTGTCAGGGATATTGGGGTGCCCGTCTGGAAATATCGTATACCTATGTTGTATACAATTGGCCTGTCATTTGCAGTACAGGTTTTTATTTCCTCGAGGGACACCCATGCACTTCTGGCGGCGCAGTATCCAATGGCAATTGATTGCAAGCATGGGCGCAGCCCTGCTGGTGAGCATTCTGATCGTGGTCGGGGTCTATTCCGTGGCGGTCAATCGCCTGACCGAGCGTTACCTGGTGGACACGGCGCTGCCGGCCAGCATTGAGGCGATTCGTAACGACATCGACCGCATGCTCACGCGGCCGCTGGTGGCCGCTGCCGATATCGCCTACAACCCCATGCTGCGCGACTGGCTGGCCGCCGGCGAAGACCCGGCCCAGGCTCCGGCGGTGGTCGAGTACCTGGAGACCATGCGCAGGAACAACAAGGCCTTCACCTCGGTGTACGCCTCGACCCTGAGCAACCACTACTACAACGAGAAGGGTCTGGATCGTACCCTCAGCCGCAGCAATCCTGTGGACAAGTGGTTCTACGGCTTCGTCGACAGCGGCGACCCGCGCATGCTCAACATCGATACCGACACCAGCACCGGCGAGCTGGCGCTGTTCATCGACTACCGGGTGGAGAAGGACGGCAAGCTGGTGGGTGTCGGCGGGCTGGGCCTGCGCATGACCGAGATGTCCGAACTGATCCACAACTTCAGCTTCGGCGAGCGCGGGCGGGTGATGCTGGTGCGCAACGATGGGCTGATCCAGGTCCATCCGCAGACTGAACACGGCGGCAAGCGGCAACTGGCCGAGCAGATCGGCGAGGCGGCGGCGCAGACCATCCTGCTCAACCACGAGGGCTTCGAGAATGTGCGCTTCGAGCGTGATGGCGAAACCTGGCTGGCCCTGAGCCTGCCGCTGCGCGACGTCAACTGGCGGCTGGTGGCGGAAGTGCCGGAAGCGCAGATCTATGCGCAGGTGAAGGAAACCGTGTGGCTGACCAGCCTGACCGGCGCCGCCGTGGCCCTGCTCTCGTTGCTGCTGGTGGTGCTGCTGGCGCGGGGCATCGTGCGTCCGCTGCGCCAGGTCACTGCGGCCTTGAGTGCTATCGGTGACGGCGGCGGCGACCTCAGCCACCGCCTCGATGAAGGCCGCCGCGACGAACTGGGCGACCTGGCCCGGGGCTTCAACCGCTTCCTCGACAGCCAGCGCAACCTGATCGGCGAAGTGCTGCGCACCAGCGAGCAACTGCGCAAGGCGGTGGGGCAGGTCATCCATGTGGTGGTCAGCACCGCTGATCGCTCATCGCAGCAGCAGGAAATGACCGAGATGGTCGCTACCGCCGTGCACCAGATGGGGCTGACCGTGCAGGAGATTGCCCAGAATGCGGGCGAAGCCGCGCATGCTTCGCAGACCGCGCGCAACGAAGCCTTGCAGGCGCGTAACGTGGTGCAGCGCTCGATTGCCCATATCGAAGGCATGTCCGGCGAGATCGGCACGGCAGCCGAGGCGGTCAGCCAACTGGCCGAGGAAGTGGCCTCGATCGACAAGGTGCTGGCGGTGATCCGCAGCATTTCCGAGCAGACCAACCTGCTGGCGCTGAACGCCGCGATCGAAGCGGCGCGGGCCGGGGAGATGGGCCGCGGCTTTGCCGTGGTCGCGGATGAAGTACGGACCCTGGCGCAGCGCACGCAGATTTCCACCGGTGAGATCCAGCAGATGATCCAGCGCCTGAAGCAGGGCACGGGTACGGCGGTGGATTCGATGCATGCCGGACAGGCGGCGACGGGGACGGGGGTGGAGTCCAGTCAGTTGACCGGCGAATCACTGACCACCATTACCGGGCAGGTCGAGCGCATCAGCGACATGAACCTGCAGGTGGCTACGGCGACCGAGGAGCAGTCGGCGGTGACCGAGGAGATCAACCGCAATGTGCAGGGGATTTCCGAGCTGGCTCGGCAGAATGCGGCGGAGGTGCAGGCGTGTCGGCAGGATTGCGAGGCGTTGCAGCGGTTGGCGGATGATCTGGCCAGGCAGATGGGAGGTTTCCGGCTCTAGATCTGCGCTGGACCCATCGCCGGCAACGCCGGCTCCCACAGGTATCGCGTACACCGCCGAACCTTGTGGGAGCTGGCGTTGCCAGCGATGAGGCCCTCAGGCCCCCATCACAGCGCGGATATCCGCCGCCAGCTCCCTGACCCGAGCCTCCTCGGTATCCCAGGAACACATGAACCGCGCCCCGCCACTGCCAATGAAGGTATAGAACCGCCAGCCTTTATTACGCAACTGTTCCAGCGCCGCTTCCGGCATCTGCAGGAACACCCCGTTGGCCTCCACCGGGAACATCAGCTCGACCCCCGGCACATCCGCCACCAGCCCGCTCAGCAACTGCGCGCAATGGTTGGCATGCTGCCCATGACGCAGCCACGCGCCGTTCTCCAGCAGCCCGACCCACGGCGCCGACAGGAAGCGCATCTTCGACGCCAGTTGCCCGGCCTGCTTGCAGCGGTAGTCGAAGTCTTCCGCCAGCTTGCGGTTGAAGAACAGGATCGCTTCACCCACCGCCATGCCGTTCTTGGTCCCGCCGAAGCACAGCACGTCGATCCCGGCTTTCCAGGTCAGCTCCGCCGGCGTGCAGCCGAGGAAGGCGCAGGCGTTGCTGAAGCGGGCGCCGTCCATGTGCAGGTTAAGGCCCAGTTCCTTGCAGGTCTGGCTGATCGCCTTGAGTTCTTCCGGGCGATAGACGCTGCCGACTTCGGTGGCCTGGGTGATGGTTACCACCCGCGGCTTGGGGTAGTGGATGTCCTGGCGCTTGAGCGCCACTTCGCGGATCGAGGCCGGGGTCAGCTTGCCGTTCTCGCTGCGCGCAGTCAGCAGCTTGGAGCCGTTGGAGAAGAATTCCGGCGCGCCGCATTCGTCGGTCTCGACGTGGGCGGTCTCGGAGCAGATCACGCTGTGGTAGCTCTGGCACAGGGACGACAGGGCCAGGGAGTTGGCCGCAGTGCCGTTGAAGGCGAAGAACACTTCGCAGTCGGTCTCGAACAGCTGGCGGAAATGGTCGGCGGCGCGGGCCGTCCACTGGTCGTCGCCATAGGCGCGTTCGTGACCCTGGTTGGCCTTTTCCATGGCGGCCCAGGCTTCCGGGCAGATACCGGAGTAGTTGTCGCTGGCGAATTGCTGGCTTTGTTCTGTCATGGCTCGGGTCCTGTTAGCAAGGCAGGGGAGCACTCTAAAGCATGGCCTGTGAGGTTGCCTATACAACCTGGATTTGATGTCGTTTTCAGGGGCCTCATCGCTGGCAAGCCAGCTCCCACAGGGTTTTGTGCTGGCCACAGAACCTGGGCATGACAAAGCACCTGTGGGAGCTGGCTTGCCAGCGATGAGGCCCGAAAGAGCGACTATCGCAAACAAGACAAAACAATGTCGTAAACGCACCTTTGCGTGGCGTGCGCAGGCATCTGGCAGGGCCGTCCCGGCCATACCATCGCTGCAAAGGACACCCGTCAATGACACGGGTTCCACTTAATAAGAGCCCCACCGCTGCCGGGAGAAATGCGATGTTCAGCAAGCAAGACCAGATCCAGGGTTACGACGATGCACTGCTGGCGGCCATGAACGCCGAAGAACAACGTCAGGAAGATCACATCGAACTGATCGCCTCGGAGAACTACACCAGCAAGCGCGTGATGCAGGCCCAGGGCAGCGGCCTGACCAACAAGTACGCCGAAGGCTATCCGGGCAAGCGCTACTACGGTGGCTGCGAGCATGTGGACAAAGTCGAGGCCCTGGCCATCGAGCGCGCCAAGCAGCTGTTCGGCGCCGACTACGCCAACGTCCAGCCACACTCCGGTTCGTCCGCCAACGGCGCGGTCTACCTGGCCCTGCTGCAAGCCGGCGACACCATCCTGGGCATGAGCCTGGCCCACGGCGGTCACCTGACCCACGGCGCCAAGGTGTCTTCCTCCGGCAAGCTGTACAACGCCGTCCAATATGGCATCAACACCGACACCGGCCTGATCGACTACGACGAAGTCGAGCGCCTGGCCGTCGAGCACAAGCCGAAGATGATCGTCGCCGGCTTCTCCGCCTACTCCAAGACCCTCGACTTCCCGCGCTTCCGCCAGATCGCCGACAAGGTCGGTGCCCTGCTGTTCGTCGACATGGCCCACGTCGCCGGCCTGGTCGCCGCCGGCCTGTACCCGAACCCGCTGCCCTACGCCGACGTGGTCACCACCACCACCCACAAGACCCTGCGCGGTCCGCGTGGCGGCCTGATCCTGGCCAAGGCCAACGAAGAAATCGAGAAGAAGCTCAACGCCGCGGTCTTCCCCGGCGCCCAAGGCGGCCCGCTGATGCACGTGATCGCGGCCAAGGCCGTGTGCTTCAAGGAAGCCCTGGAGCCTGGCTTCAAGGCCTACCAGCAACAAGTCATCGAGAACGCCCAGGCCATGGCTGGCGTGTTCATCGATCGTGGCTACGATGTAGTGTCCGGCGGCACCGACAACCACCTGTTCCTGGTCAGCCTGATCCGTCAGGGCCTGACCGGTAAGGATGCCGACGCCGCCCTGGGCCGTGCCCACATCACCGTCAACAAGAACGCCGTGCCGAACGACCCGCAGTCGCCTTTCGTGACCTCGGGCCTGCGCATCGGCACCCCGGCCGTCACCACCCGCGGCTTCAAGGTCGCCCAGTGCGTGGCCCTGGCCGGCTGGATCTGCGACATCCTCGACAACCTCGGCGACGCCGATGTGGAAGCCGATGTGGCGCGCAACGTGTCGGCACTGTGTGCGGACTTCCCGGTTTACCGCTGAGTGGAGCAACAGACTATGCAACGCTATTCGGGCTTCGGCCTCTTCAAGCACTCCCTCAGCCACCACGAGAACTGGCAGCGCATGTGGCGCACGCCAATGCCGAAGAAGGTCTACGACGTGGTCATCGTCGGCGGTGGCGGCCACGGCCTGGCCACGGCCTACTACCTGGCCAAGGAACACGGCATCACCAACGTCGCGGTGATCGAGAAGGGCTGGCTGGGCGGCGGCAACACCGCGCGCAACACCACCATCGTGCGTTCCAACTACCTGTGGGACGAATCGGCGCACCTGTACGAACACGCCATGAAGCTGTGGGAAGGCCTGTCCCAGGACATCAACTACAACGTGATGTTCTCCCAGCGCGGCGTCTACAACCTGTGCCACACCCTGCAGGACATGCGTGACTCCGAGCGCCGGGTCAACGCCAACCGCCTCAACGGCGTGGACGGCGAACTGCTCAACGCCAAACAGGTGGCGGACGAAATCCCGTACCTGGACTGCTCGAAGAACACCCGCTACCCGATCATCGGCGCCACCGTGCAGCGTCGCGGCGGCGTGGCCCGTCACGATGCCGTGGCCTGGGGCTTCGCCCGTGCCGCCGACGCCCTGGGCGTCGACCTGATCCAGCAGACCGAGGTGATCGGCTTCCGCAAGGAAAACAACACCGTGATCGGCGTCGAAACCAACAAGGGCTTCATCGGCGCCAAGCGCGTCGGCGTGGTCACCGCCGGTAACTCCGGGCACATGGCGCGCCTCGCCGGCTTCCGCCTGCCGCTGGAATCCCACCCGCTGCAGGCACTGGTGTCCGAGCCGATCAAACCGATCATCGACAGCGTGATCATGTCCAACGCCGTGCACGGCTACATCAGCCAGTCCGACAAGGGCGACCTGGTGATCGGCGCCGGTATCGACGGCTGGGTCGGCTACGGCCAGCGCGGGTCGTACCCGGTGATCGAGCACACCCTGCAGGCCATCGTGGAAATGTTCCCGATCCTCTCCCGCGTGCGCATGAACCGCCAGTGGGGCGGCATCGTCGACACCAGCCCGGACGCCTGCCCGATCATCTCCAAGACCCCGGTGAAGAACATGTTCTTCAACTGCGGCTGGGGTACCGGCGGCTTCAAGGCCACCCCGGGCTCGGGCAACGTCTTCGCCGCCAGCCTGGCGAAGGGCGAGATGCACCCGCTGGCCAAACCGTTTTCCATCGACCGTTTCCACAACGGCGCCCTGATCGACGAACACGGCGCAGCCGCCGTCGCCCACTAACAGGAGAAACCATCATGCTGCACATCTTCTGTCCACACTGCGGCGAACTGCGGTCCGAGGAAGAGTTCCACTCGTCCGGCCAGGCGCACATTCCGCGTCCGCTGGACCCGAACACCTGCACCGACGAGCAGTGGGGCGACTACATGTTCTTCCGCGACAACCCGCGCGGCCTGCACCACGAACTGTGGATCCACGCCGCCGGTTGCCGCCAGTACTTCAACGCCACCCGCGACACCGTGACCTACGAGATCCTGGAAACCTACAAGATCGGCGCCAAGCCGCAGGTCACAGGCAAGAGCAGCGCCCCGCAGTTGGTCGCCAACGGCCAGGGAGAAAAGGTATGAGCCAGGTTTATCGTCTTTCCAGCGGTGGTCGCATCGACCGCAGCAAGGTCCTGAACTTCACCTTCAACGGCCAGACCTACCAGGGCTACGCCGGTGACACCCTGGCCGCCGCGCTGCTGGCCAACGGCGTCGATATCGTCGGGCGCAGCTTCAAGTACTCGCGCCCACGCGGCATCATCGCCGCCGGTGCCGAGGAACCGAACGCCATCCTGCAGATCGGCGCCAGCGAAGCCACGCAGATCCCCAACGTGCGCGCCACCCAGCAGGCGCTGTACGCCGGCCTGGTTGCCACCAGCACCAACGGCTGGCCGAGCGTCAACAACGACGTCATGGGCATCATCGGCAAGGTCGGCGGCAAGATGATGCCGCCGGGCTTCTACTACAAGACGTTCATGTACCCGCAGTCGTTCTGGATGACCTACGAGAAGTACATCCGTAAGGCCGCCGGGCTTGGCCGTGCGCCGCTGCAGAACGACCCTGACACCTACGACTACATGAACCACCACTGCGACGTGCTGGTGGTCGGCGCCGGCCCTGCCGGTATCGCCGCCGCCCTGGCCGCCGGCCGCAGCGGTGCGCGGGTGATCCTCGCCGACGAACAGGAAGAGTTCGGTGGCAGCCTGCTCGACAGCCGCGAAAGCCTCGATGGCAAGCCGGCCGCCGAGTGGGTTTCCGCCGCGATCAACGAACTCAAGGGCCTGCCGGAAGTCATCCTGCTGTCGCGTTCCACGGTCAACGGCTACCACGACCACAACTTCCTGACCATTCACGAGCGCCTGACCGACCACCTCGGTGACCGCGCGCCGATCGGCCAGGTCCGCCAGCGCATGCACCGCGTCCGCGCCAAGCGCGTGGTGCTGGCCACCGGCGCCCACGAGCGTCCGCTGGTCTACGCCAACAACGACGTGCCGGGCAACATGCTGGCCGGTGCCCTCTCCGTGTACATCCGCCGCTACGGCGTGGCCCCGGGCCGCAAGCTGGTGCTGTCGACCAACAACGACCACGCCTATCGCGTGGCCCTCGACTGGCACGACGCCGGCCTGCAAGTGGTCGCCATCGCCGACGCCCGCCACAACCCGCGCGGTTCGCTGGTGGAAGAAGCGCGTGCCAAGGGCATCCGCATCCTCACCTCCAGTTCCGTGGTCGAGTCCCGTGGCAGCAAGCGCGTGACCGGTGCCCGGGTCGCTGCCATTGACGTGAAAGCACACAAGGTCACCAGCCCCGGCGAGTGGCTGGACTGCGACCTGATCGGCAGCTCCGGCGGCTACAGCCCGGTGGTCCACCTGGCCTCGCACCTGGGCGGCAAGCCGGTCTGGCGTGAAGACATCCTCGGCTTCGTGCCGGGCGATGCGCCGCAGAAACGCGTGTGCGTCGGTGGTATCAACGGCGTCTTTGCCCTCGGCGACACCCTCGCCGACGGCTTTGCTGGTGGCGCATTGGCAGCCAGCGAAGCCGGCTTCAAGGCCCCGGCCGTGACCGTGCCGAAAACCCTGGCACGTCATGAAGAAGCTACCGTCGCGCTGTTCCAGGTCCCTCACGACAAGAACACCGCCCGGGCGCCGAAGCAGTTCGTCGACCAGCAGAACGACGTCACCGCCGCCGCCATCGAACTGGCGACCCGCGAAGGGTTCGAGTCGGTCGAGCACGTCAAGCGCTACACCGCGCTGGGCTTCGGCACCGACCAGGGCAAGCTCGGCAACATCAACGGCCTGGCGATCGCTGCCCGTTCCATGGGCATCACCATTCCGGAAATGGGCACCACCATGTTCCGCCCGAACTACACGCCGATCACCTTCGGCGCGGTTGCCGGGCGTCACTGCGGCCACCTGTTCGAGCCGGTGCGCTTCACTGCCCTGCATGCCTGGCATGTGAAGAACGGCGCCGAGTTCGAAGATGTCGGCCAGTGGAAACGTCCGTGGTACTTCCCGCGCGGTGGTGAAGACATCCACGCAGCCGTGGCCCGTGAATGCAAGGCCGTGCGCGACAGCGTGGGCCTGCTGGATGCCTCGACCCTGGGCAAGATCGACATCCAGGGTCCGGATGCCCGGGAGTTCCTCAACCGCATCTACACCAACGCCTGGACCAAGCTCGACGTGGGCAAGGCCCGCTACGGCCTGATGTGCAAGGAAGACGGCATGGTCTTCGACGACGGCGTGACCGCCTGCGTCGGCGACAACCACTTCATCATGACCACCACCACCGGCGGCGCGGCCCGCGTCCTGCAGTGGCTGGAGATCTACCAGCAGACCGAATGGCCGGACCTGAAGGTGTACTTCACCTCGGTCACCGACCACTGGGCGACCCTGACCCTGTCCGGCCCGAACAGCCGCAAGCTGCTCGCCGAGGTCAGCGACATCGACCTGGACAAGGACGCCTTCCCGTTCATGAGCTGGAAGGAAGGCCTGGTCGGCGGCGTGCCGGCGCGGGTGTTCCGCATCTCGTTCACCGGCGAGCTGTCGTACGAAGTGAACATCCAGGCCAACTACGCCATGGGCGTGCTGGAGAAGATCGTCGAGGCTGGCAAGAAGTACAACCTGACCCCGTATGGCACCGAGACCATGCACGTTCTGCGGGCGGAGAAGGGCTTCATCATCGTCGGCCAGGACACCGACGGCTCGATGACCCCGGACGACCTCAACATGAGCTGGTGCGTTGGCCGCAACAAGCCGTTCTCGTGGATCGGCCTGCGTGGCATGAACCGCGAGGACTGCGTGCGTGACAACCGCAAGCAACTGGTGGGCCTGAAGCCGGTCGACCCGAACAAGTGGCTGCCGGAAGGTGCGCAACTGGTGTTCGATCCGAAGCAGCCGATCCCGATGGACATGGTTGGCCACGTCACCTCCAGCTACGCCGCCAACTCCCTGGGCTATTCCTTCGCCATGGGTGTGGTCAAGGGCGGCCTCAAGCGCATGGGCGAGCGTGTCTACTCGCCGCAGGCGGATGGCAGCGTGATCGAGGCGGAGATCTGCTCTTCGGTGTTCTTCGATCCGAAGGGTGAGCGGCAGAACGTTTGACGGAGTTCCTGTGGGGGCTGTGATGGCCTCATCGCTGGCAAGCCAGCTCCCACAGGGTCCGGTGCATGCAGTACCTGTGGGAGCTGGCTTGCCAGCGATGAGGCCCTCGAAAGCGACACAGGTCCAACAGAATTCAAGGCAGGTATAAAAAAGATGAGCGCCATCAACGTCTACGAACAACGCCCTGGCTCCGACGCCAAGGCCGAATCGCCGCTGCACCACGCCGACCTGTCCAGCCTGGTCGGCAAGGGCCGCAAGAACCCGGGTGTGACGCTGCGCGAAAAGAAATTCCTCGGTCACCTGACCATTCGCGGTGACGGCCACGACCCGGCCTTCGCCAGCGGCGTGTTCAAGGCCATCGGTCTGGAACTGCCCGTGGCCCTGACCGTGGTCGCCAACGGCGACATGTCCCTGCAATGGCTCGGCCCGGACGAGTGGCTGCTGATCGTGCCTGGCGGCCAGGAAGTCGCAGTGGAGAACGCCCTGCGCGACGCCCTGCAAGGCCAGCACATCCAGGTGGTCAACGTCAGCGGCGGGCAGACCCTGCTGGTGCTGGACGGTCCGAACGTGCGTGACGTGCTGATGAAATCCACCAGCTACGACGTGCACCCGAACAACTTCCCGGTCGGCAAGGCCGTCGGCACCGTGTTCGCCAAGTCGCAACTGGTGATCCGCCGCACAGGCGAGGAAACCTGGGAACTGCTGATCCGCCGCAGCTTCTCCGACTACTGGTGGCTGTGGCTGCAGGACGCCTCGGCCGAATACGGCCTGGCCATCGAAGCCTGAGCAGGAGTATCAGCATGAGCCGTGCCCCGGACACCTGGATCCTCACCGCCGACTGCCCAAGCCTGCTCGGTACCGTGGACGCGGTCACCCGCTTCCTCTACGAGCAGCGTTGCTATGTCACCGAGCACCACTCGTTCGATGACCGGCTGTCCGGGCGCTTCTTCATCCGCGTCGAGTTCCGTCAGCCAGAGGACTTCGATGAACATGCCTTCCGCGGCGGTCTCGCCGAGCGCGGCGAGGCTTTCGGCATGAACTTCGAGCTGACCGCGCCGAACCACCGGCCGAAGGTGGTGATCATGGTCTCCAAGGCTGATCACTGCCTCAACGACCTGCTTTATCGCCAGCGCATCGGCCAGTTGGGCATGGATGTGGTGGCGGTGGTCTCCAACCACCCGGACCTCAAGCCGTTGGCCGAGTGGCACCATATTCCGTATTACCACTTCCCGCTGGACCCCCACGACAAGCCCGGGCAGGAGCGTAAGGTCCTGCAGGTGATCGAGGAGTCCGGTGCCGAGCTGGTGATCCTTGCCCGCTACATGCAGGTGCTGTCGCCCGAGCTGTGCCGCCGGCTGGACGGCTGGGCGATCAATATCCATCACTCGCTGCTGCCCGGCTTCAAGGGCGCCAAGCCGTATCACCAGGCCTACAACAAGGGCGTGAAGATGGTCGGCGCCACGGCGCACTACATCAACAACGACCTCGACGAAGGCCCGATCATCGCCCAGGGGGTGGAGGTGGTGGACCACAGCCACTATCCCGAGGATCTGATCGCCAAGGGACGGGATATCGAGTGCCTGACCCTGGCGCGGGCGGTTGGGTATCACATTGAGCGCCGGGTGTTTCTTAACGCCAATCGCACTGTAGTGCTCTGACTGGCCTCATCGCTGGCAAGCCAGCTCCCACAGGTTCACCGTTGCCCTCAAGGACGGTGGGGTACCTGTGGGAGCTGGCTTGCCAGCGATTTGCATTTCTGAAACCGACAAAAAACCTGCCGCCGGTAGATAACTGGCTGTCGCATCTGGTCACTGCAATCACGGCAGGCAGGCCCACAATTCCCCCATTCCAGTAACACATGCCGCCCATGGACGGTGGCGCTGCAACCAACGCTGCATAACTACAAATCAAGCGAGGTAAAAGCATGTCTGGCAATCGTGGAGTGGTGTATCTCGGCTCCGGAAAGGTCGAAGTACAGAAGATCGATTATCCGAAGATGCAGGACCCGCGCGGTCGCAAGATCGAGCACGGGGTAATCCTCAAGGTGGTCTCCACCAACATCTGCGGCTCCGACCAGCACATGGTGCGCGGTCGTACCACCGCCCAGGTCGGCCTGGTCCTGGGTCATGAAATCACCGGCCAGGTGGTCGAGAAGGGCAGTGACGTCGAGCACCTGAAGATCGGCGACCTGGTCTCCGTACCCTTCAACGTCGCCTGCGGCCGCTGCCGCTCCTGCAAGGAAATGCACACCGGCGTCTGCCTGACCGTCAACCCGGCCCGTGCCGGTGGCGCCTACGGCTATGTCGACATGGGCGACTGGACCGGTGGCCAGGCCGAATACGTGCTGGTGCCGTACGCCGACTTCAACCTGCTGAAACTGCCGGACCGCGACAAGGCCATGGAGAAGATCCGCGACCTGACCTGCCTGTCCGACATCCTGCCGACCGGTTACCACGGCGCCGTGACAGCTGGCGTTGGCCCGGGCAGCACCGTGTATGTGGCCGGTGCCGGCCCTGTCGGTCTGGCCGCCGCTGCCTCGGCGCGCCTGCTGGGTGCGGCCTGCGTCATCGTCGGTGACCTCAACCCGGCGCGCCTGGCCCATGCCAAGGCCCAGGGCTTTGAAGTGGTCGACCTGTCCAAGGACACGCCGCTGCACGAGCAGATCATCGACATCCTCGGTGAGCCGGAAGTGGATTGCGCGGTCGACGCCGTTGGCTTCGAGGCCCGTGGCCACGGCCACGAAGGTGCCAAGCACGAGGCGCCGGCCACCGTGCTCAACTCGCTGATGCAGGTCACCCGCGTGGCCGGCAAGATCGGTATCCCGGGCCTGTACGTGACCGAGGACCCGGGTGCGGTGGATGCCGCGGCGAAGATCGGTGCCCTGAGCATCCGCTTCGGCCTGGGCTGGGCCAAGTCCCACAGCTTCCACACCGGCCAGACCCCGGTGATGAAGTACAACCGCGCGCTGATGCAGGCGATCATGTGGGACCGCATCAACATTGCCGAAGTGGTCGGTGTGCAGGTGATCAGCCTGGACCAGGCGCCGGAAGGCTACGGCGAGTTCGATGCCGGTGTGCCGAAGAAATTCGTGATCGATCCGCACAAGATGTTCAGTGCGGCCTGACGGCAGCTTCAAGCTCTAAGCTTCAAGCGGCAAGAAAAAGCAGCCAGCCTCACCGCTGCTTTTCTCTTGCCGCTTGTAGCTTAAGGCTTAGAGCTCAATCAACCTTTGGCAGGCACTCGTCCAGCCGCTTGTACAACGCACTCTCCACCGGCCAGTTCCTCAGCAACCGCGCCCGGTCCTTGGCAAAGGCCGGCGCAAAGCTCATCTGGGTCGCATGCTGGCTCATGGCATCCAGATCGATCAGCGCCCATTGCCCGTCCTGCCAGAACAGGTTGTAGGCCTTCAGGTCACCATGACTGATGCGCTCGTGGATCAGCTGGGCCAGCAGGTGCTGCAACGCCGCCAGTTGTTCTTCCGGCACGTCACCGCTTTCGACATAAGGCGCAAAGGCCGCCATCAGGTCCGGCCCTTCCAGCAACTCGGTTACCAGGTACGCCTTGCCCCGCAGCCCCAGGGTTCGGGTTTCCAGCACCGCCAGCGGTTTGGGCGTGGCAAAACCGAGAAACGCCAGGCGATGCCCTTCGATCCACGAATGCCAGGCCCGGCTCGGGCGCCAGAAGCGCTTGAACCAGTGGGCGGTGTTCTTGATGTTGTAGCGCTTGATCACCAGCGGCCGGCCCTGGCACTCGACCCGCGCCACACTGGCGGCGCCGCCGGTCTTGTACAGGTGACCCTGGTCGATCAGCGCATCGGCCTGCTCCAGCACCGGCAGCATCGCCGCCACTTCCGTGCGCGGGATGGCGCGCAGGCCGGATGCACCGCGCTCCACGGCAAACAGCGTGCAGTCGCGGCCGGCCTTGTCCAGGTAGTCCTTCAGGCGCCAGTGACGCACCTTGTCGATCTGCTTCTGCAAGGCTTCCAGCGGCAGGGCATGCTCGCTGTTGGCCAGCAGGTAGTGCACCAGCAGTTCCTCGATAAAGGGCTCCAGGCGCTTGGGCAACTGGGCGAAGAGCACGCCGAGGTTCTGCAGCACCTGCTGGCGCGACAGCGGCTGACCCGGGGTTTCGGCCTTGATCCCGCCACCGTCGATGACGAACAGTTGGCCGTTGTGGCGCAGCAGGTTGTCCAGGTGCAGGTCGTCCTGCCACAGGCCCTTGGCGTGCAATCCGGCCACGGCGGCCAGGGCTTCGCCGAGAATCAGGCTCTGCTCGTCGCTGAGCGGCGCCTGGCCTTCGACCTCGGCCCAGGCAGCACCCAGGCTGCATGAGCCTTCGAGGAACTCGAACAGCAGCCAGCCGCCTTCGCCTTCCTTCAGGCCGTCGGCCAGCAGCAGCGGGGTGGTCACGCCGTTGTCCGCCAGCAGGCGCACCCCGGCCAGTTCGCGCTGGAAGTGCCGGGCGGCGTTGCCACCGACCAGCAGCTTGGCCAGCACCGGCTTGCCGCGCCAGACACCGGCACCGACATAGCGCTGCCCCGGCAGCACCCGCAGCAGGCTGAGCAGTTGCAGCTCGGCACTGCCAGCGGCATCGGCCAGGGTGATGCTCAGGGGCAGTTGCGGGGTACGGCCGGCATCCTTGAGTTCAGACAAGCGCATCAGCGGGATCCTTTGTGGCGACGACGACGCACCAGGCGTTCCAGCCAGGTGTTGACCAGCGCGCTGTCCGCCGGTTGTTCCAGGTAGGCCGCCAGCAGCAGGCGCACATCGGCCTCCTGCCAGACCGGGGCGCGGCGCAGCAGCGGCTCCAGGTCCTTGAGGCGGTCACGCTGGCCGAACAGCAGCGGCCGGGTCTTTTCCAGGTCGATCAGTTGCGCGTGCCAGCCGTCGCCGCGCTCGCGCAGGAAAATGTGCTTGGGATAGAAGCAGCCATGCACCTGACCGGACGTGTGCAGGGTCCGGGCCAACTGGCCGCAGGCACGGAGGATGCCGTGGCGCTGGCCATCGTCAAGCTCCGGCCACTGGCCGAGCAGCAGGTCGAGGTCGCTCCACTCGTCCAGGGCACGGGTCATGAGGATCGCGCGGCGCTGGCCCTCGACCTTGCGCTCGCCGTAGTACACCGCCTGCAAGGCCGGGATTTGCAGCTTCTGGTAGCGGCTGATATTGCGGAACTCGCGGGCGAAGGTCGGCTCGCCGAAGGGGGCGTGCAGGGTGTGGGTCAGGTAGTCGCTTTGGCGCTTGAGGTAGAAACCCTTGCCCTCCAGCTCCAGGCGGAACACGCTGCTCCAGCCACCGCGCCCGGTGTTGGGCTCGTCCACCGCGTCCAGTTGCAGTGCCCAGAGCTGGTCGAAGCCGTTCAAACCATGGCGTTCGAGCAGCGCCACATCGGCACTGGCGACAAAATCACTCATTCACGTCCCTCGAAAAACTTCACGATATGGCGGATGCGCTTCTTGTCCGACGCGTTAAGGCGTTCGCGCTGGCGGTATTGCAGGTAGAAGCGCAGGCGCTGGGTGGCCGACAGGTGATACTTGGCCACTTTGTCCAGGCACGCCAGGTCCTTGGTGATGCGGTAACGCAACATGAAGCCCCACCAAAAGTCGCCGGTCGGGCAATCGATGAAGAATAGCGTGCCTGCGTCGTCCACCAGGAGATTGCGCCACTTCAGGTCGTTATGGGTGAAGTGGTGGTCATGCATGACCCGGGTGTGCCGGGCCAGTTGGCGGCTGACGCTGTCGACCCACTGGCGGTCCTGGAGGCGCGGGTCGTTGCGCTCGGCCATGACGTTGAGGTCTTCGGTGCGCGGCAGCTCGCGGGTGATCATCGCACCGCGGCCGAAGCTCAGGCCGTTGCGCTCCAGGCCGCAGGCGACCACTTCGGCGGTGGGGATCTGCCATTTGGCGAACTGCTTGAGGTTCTGCCATTCGGCCTTGATCCGCGGGCGCCCGAGGTAGCGGCGCAGGTGCTTGCCGGCGCCGGTGTAGCGTTTGACGTAGTAATTGACGCCGTCACGCTCGACGCGCACCACTTCGCTCAGCGGATCACGGGTCAGGCGTTCGCCCTCGAGGGCGAAGACCGCGTCGATACTGCCGAAATCCTCTGCCAGGGCCGCGTATTTCGGCTCCAGTGTCCAACCCGCCATCAGAGCGCGTCCCCATACCGTTGCTTGCGCTCGTAGAGCTTTTGCGCCTTGCCGTCGAGCCAGCGCAGCAGGCTGGCGTGTTCGGCGAGGATCTGCCGCAGTGGCTGCTGGAAGTAGCCGCGCAGGAAGCGCAGCTTGTCGCGCCGGGTCAGGCCGATGTCCAGCGCCGAGAAATACAGGGCGGCCAGGTCCTTGTCGCGCCAGCGCCGGGAAATCTTGTCACGGGTCTGGGCGCGGTGCAGGTCGATCACCGACAGGCGGAAATCGTCCGCCGACACCGGACGGTCGGTGTGCAGCAGGAAGTGGCAGATATAGCAGTCGCGGTGGTTGACCCCGGCGCGGTGCATGCCGCCGGTCATCTTCGCCACTTCGGCGATCAGCGCGCGCTTGAGGCGTGGCTCGGGCGGCTGCTTGACCCAGTCGAGGCTGAAGTCTTCCAGGCTGATGGTCGGCGCCAGCTCCTCGGTGACGATGAACGAGTGCTGGGTCGCCGGGTTGCTGCCACGCTCGCCGAAGGCCACGGCGGTCATGGTCGGCACGCCGACTTCATGCAGGCGCTGGATGGCGGTCCATTCCTGGCCGGCACCGAGCACCGGCAGCTTGGCGCTGAACAGGTTCTTGAAGATCTCGCCCCAGCCGATGCCACGGTGGATCTTGACGAAGAAGCCTTCGCCGGCGACTTCGGTGCGCAGTGTGCGACGGCCTTCCAGCTCGCGGTAGACCTCGCCCTGCAGGGCCTCGACGCCTTCGAAAGGGTCGCGTCCGGCCCAGAGCCGCTTGAACGGCTCCTTGAGTATCAGTTTCATGGGCGCTCCTGACCGAGGATCACGTCGGCGGCATGCTCCGGCATGCTGTACAGATCGGCGGTTTCGGCGAAGGCCAGGCCGTTCTGGCCCCAGCTGGCGCGGGCGGCGGGATCTTCGAGCATGCGTTGCAGGTAGCGGTTGAGCTGTTCCTGCTCGAAGGGCTCGTCCAGCACCAGGCCGCTGTCGGCCTCGGCGATGTAGTGGGCGTAGCCGCACACCGCGGTGACCAGTACCGGCAGGCCAGCGACCAGCGCCTCCAGCAGCACGGTACCGGTGTTT
Organism: Pseudomonas sp. P2S-1; assembly: GCF_057197725.1. Lineage (NCBI taxonomy): Bacteria > Pseudomonadati > Pseudomonadota > Gammaproteobacteria > Pseudomonadales > Pseudomonadaceae > Pseudomonas > Pseudomonas sp. P2S-1. The sequence goes on along the minus strand of NZ_CM170068.1, from coordinate 4,105,856 downwards.
TCGTTGTAGGCCGGGTGGATCAGCAGGTCGGCACCCAGCAGGAAGCGCGGGATATCGCTGCGCCCCTTGAGGAACTGCACCTGGTCACCCAGGCCGAGGGTGGTGGCCTGCAACTGGAAGACCTTGGGATCGTCCTGGCCGATGACCATCAGCCGGGTGCGCTTGCGCAGGGCCGAGGGCAGGGCGGCGAGGGCCTTGAGGCTGCGGTCGGTGCCCTTGGTCTTGAACCCGGAGCCGATCTGTACCAGCAGCAGGTCGTCGTCGCCCAGCTTGAATTCGCGGCGGAACCCGGCGCGGATCTCGGCAGCGTTGGCCGGGGCGCGGCGGTCCTGGGAGATGCCCGGTGGCAGCAGGTGGAAGCGTTCTTCCTGGGTGCCGTAGTGCTTGATGAACAGCGGCTGTTGCACTTCGGAGATCATCAGGATCTCGGTCTTCGCCTCGCGGTCGAACACCGCGCGCTCGTACTCGGCGAAGTGCCGGTAGCGGCCCCAGCGACGGTACAGGCCGCCGCGCAGGGTCTGGGCCTTGTCTTCGAAGCAGCCGTCGGCGGCGTAGTAGACGTCCAGACCCGGCATCTTGTTGAAGCCGATCAGGCGGTCCACCGGGCGCTTGGCCAGGTCCGCTTCCATCCAGGCGCTGAGTTTTTCATTGCGGCGATGGTTGAACAGCGCCTTGACCGGCGCCACCAGCACCTCGAAGCCGGGCGGCACGTCGCCTTCCCAGATCAGGGTGTAGACACGGATCTGGTGCCCGCGGCGCTGGCACTCCAGGGCGATGCGCATGAAGTCACGCTGCAGGCCACCGAAGGGGAAATACTTGTAGAGCACGAAAGCCAGTTGCATCAACGAACATCCTCGGCCCGCAGCAGCTCGCCCAACTGGCGCGCTACCCGTTCGGGATTCAGGCGAGTGAAGCACAGTGGCCACTCACGTTTGAGATCGAACCGGCGCAGTTCCTCGACGCTCGGTTTGTAATTGCACTTCTTGCGCAGGCAGGGCGCGCAAGGGAAGTCGCTGGCGATGTGCACCTGGACCGCGCCATAGGCCCCGGTCAGGCCCGGGTTGGTCGGGCCGAACAGGGAGAGGGTGGGTACGTCCAGCGCTGCCGCCAGGTGGCCGAGCCCGGTATCCACCGCGACGCAGGCCTTGGCCGAAGCCAGTACCCTGGCCACGCCGGCCAGGTTGAGTTTGGGTAGCACCCGGGCGTTCTTCAGCCCCTGGGCAATGCGCTCGGCACGGGCCTTTTCCGTCGGGTTGCCCCACGGCAGGCACACATGCAGGCCGGCGCGGCCGAGGCGTTCGGCCAGCTGGCGCCAGTACAGCTCGGGCCAGTGCTTGGTGTCCCAGGTGGTGCCATGCAGGAACACTACATAAGGGGCCACGCCGACTTCTTCAAGGCGGCTGCGGTCCAGGCCGTAGTGGCCGATGCCCTCGGGAATGTCGTAGCCCAGGGCCAGGGCGAACAGCTGGCGGATGCGTTCCACCGCGTGCTGGCCCTTGGCGACCGACAGGCGGCGGTCATAGAAACGGCTGGAGAAGCCTTCGCGGGCCGAGTAGCGGTCGAGGCCGGCCACCGGGGTCTTCTTCACGTAGCGGGTCAGCCAGGCGCTCTTGACCAGGCCCTGGGCGTCGATCACCAGGTCGTACTTGCGCTCGCGTACGCGCTTCTTGAACTGGCGCCATTCGCCGTTCTTGAAGGTCTGCCAGAGATTCTTGCGCCAGCGGCGGATGGCCACCGGGATCACCTGGTCCACCGCCGGGTGCCAGGTGGGAATCTCGGCGAAGCCTTCTTCCACCACCCAGTCGAACTTGATCCCGGGGATGGCGTGGGCCGCGTCGGTCAGGGCCGGCAGGGCGTGGATCACGTCGCCCAGGGACGTGGTCTTGATCAGCAGAACCCGCACTTAGTCGACCTCTGGGCTGATATCGACCAGCGTCGGCCCGTTCAGCCGTTGCAGGGCGTCGTTGACCGCGCCCGGTTCGAGCTGGCGCAGGCAGTTGTAGTGGCCGTAGCGGCAGGTGCGGTCGAAGCACGGGCTGCATTCCAGGCCCAGGCGCACCACTTCGACCTGGTCGGCCAGCGGCGGGGTGAAGCCCGGCGAAGTGGAGCCGTAGACCGCCACCAGCGGACGGTTCAGGGCGGCGGCCACATGCATCAGTCCGGAGTCGTTGGAGACCACGGCATCGGCGCAGGACAGCAGGTCGATGGCCTCGGCCAGCGAGGTTTCGCCGGCGAGGTTGAAGGATTCTTCACGGAAACCCGGGATCAGGCGGTCGCGGATCTGTTCGCCGACCGGGTGGTCGTTCTTCGAGCCGAACAGCCAGACCTGCCAGCCTTCGCGGATCTTCGCCTCGGCGACCTTGGCGTAGTGCTCGGCCGGCCATTTCTTTGCCTCGCCGAACTCGGCGCCGGGGCACAGGGCCAGGACCGGGCGGTCCAGCTCCAGGCCGAATTTGGCCAGGGCGGCCTCGCGGCTGGCGGCTTCGATCTGCAGGTTCGGGCGTGGATAAGGCTGCGGCAGGTCGCTGCCGGCGGGATAGGCGAGGGCCATGAAGCGCTCGATCATCAGCGGGTAGCGCTCTTTATCCAGGCGGCGCACGTCGTTGAGCAGGCCGTAGCGGAATTCGCCGCGCCAGCCGGTGCGCTTGGGGATTTTCGCGAAGAACGGCACCAGGGCCGACTTCAGCGAGTTGGGCAGGAGGATCGCCTGGTCGTACTGGCCGACCAGGGATTTGCCGATGCGCCGCCGCGTGGCCAGGTCGAGCACGCCGTGGCCGAGCGGGAAGCTCAAGGCCTGGCGGACCTCCGGCATGCGTTCGAGGATCGGCCGGCTCCATTCGGGGGCCAGCACGTCGATCACGCAATCGGCGTGACGCTGCTTCAGGACCTGGAACAGCGTCTGCGCCATTACCATGTCGCCCACCCAGCTGGGCCCGATTATCAAAATTCTCATGCTTTATCCAGAAACGATCAGGGAGGCTGCAGCCTGTCTTGCAACAGCACTGGCCTCCCTTCTTTATATTCAGGCTCGGTGACAACCAGCAGTCCACGACGCTCAGTGTAGGCGGGCTTCCTGCCGCCGGGTCCCGATCACGTTTCAGCTCAGTCCCAGTTCGCTCCAGATCCGCCGCACTTCCTGGCGTTCGCTGACGAACTGCCCGGCATCGATCACCCCGGCCTGCTTTTGCAGGGCCTGGCGGTGAGCGGCGGAGCGGAACGCCTTGTACACCTCGCGCAGCAGCACCGCATCACTGGCCGGAACCAGCCCGGCTTCCTCGAGACCTTCGAGGATGCGGATGTTGTCGGTGTAGCGCAGCAGCGCCGGATGGCTGTGGGACCAGGCGAGCGCGGCGTATTGCACCATAAATTCAATATCGACGATACCACCGGCATCCTGCTTGATATCGAAGGGAACGCCGCTGTCGTAGGCGTTGGCGGCGGTGCCGGCGGCGGTGGATTTGGTGCCGAGGTTGTCGCGCATCTTGGCGCGCATCTCGCTGACTTCGGTGCGCAGCACGGCCAGGTCGCGCTGCTTGCCCAGGACCCGGGCACGCACGTCCTCGAAGGCCGCGCCGACCTGCGGGCAGCCCACCAGCACCCGGGCGCGGACCAGGGCCTGATGTTCCCAGGTCCAGGCTTCGTTTTGCTGGTAGCGCTCGAAGGCGCCGACCGAACTGACCAGCAGCCCGGAAGCGCCGGAAGGTCGCAGGCGCATGTCCACGTCGTAGAGCTGGCCGGAAGCGGTCTGGGTGGTCAGCAGGTGGATGATGCGCTGGCCCAGGCGGGTGAAGAACTGCGCGCTGTCGATCGGCTTGGCACCGTCGGTTTCGGCCTGGGGATCGCCGTCGTGGATGAACACCAGGTCAAGGTCCGAGCCGTGGCCCAGCTCCAGGCCGCCCATCTTGCCGTAGCCGACGATGATGAAGCCCGGGTCGCACGGGCTGCCGTCGCTGCGCTGCGGCCGGCCATGGCGGGCGACGGTCTGGCGCCAGGCCAGGGCCAGTACCTGGTTGAGGATGGCTTCGGCCAGCCAGGTCAGGTAGTCGCTGACTTTCATCAGCGGCAGGTGCCCGGCGATTTCCGAGGCGGCGACCCGCAGGCTGTGGGCCAGCTTGAAGTGCCGCAGGGCCTCCATCTGTTGTTCGAGGTCATCCTCGGGGATGCGGGTCAGGCGCTCGCGCAGTTCGGCGGCCAGTTCCGGCGCCTTGGGCGGGCTGAACAGGCGGCCTTCGTTGAGCAGTTCGTCGAGCAGCAGCGGGAAGCGGGCGATCTGCTCGGCGATCCACGGGCTGGCGGCGCACAGGGTCAGCAGGCGGCGCAGGGCGCCGGGGTTTTCCGTGAGCAGCACCAGGTAGGCCGAGCGGCGGGCCACGGCTTCTACTAAAGGCAGCACCCGTTCCAGGACCAGGTCCGGGTCGTCGTGCTCGACGGCCTGGGCCAGCAGGCGCGGGATGAAGGAGTCCAGGCGTTCGCGGCTGAGGCGTTGCATGGAACGCAGGTTGGGGCTGGAACGCAGCCCGGCGAGCAACTTCAGGGCCCGGGCGGCGTCGCGGAAACCGGCGTCGTCGAGCTGGCGACAGGCAGCTTCCTCGTCCTGGGCTTCTTCCCAGAGTGGCAGCCATTCGCCGCCGACCACCACTTCGCCTTCGCCGTCTTCATCGTCCGGGTCGGAGATGACCTGGCGGAAGTGCCAGTCGATCCGCCCGCGCCAGTGCATCAGCTGGGCGTGGAATGCCGCCCAGTCGGGGAAGCCGAGCATGAAGGCGATGCGCGCACGGTCGAGGTCGCCGTCCGGGAGCATCTGGGTCTGGCGGTCTGCGATGGCCTGGATGGCGTGTTCGGTGTAGCGCAGGAACAGATAGCCTTCGCGCAGTTCCTCGACCACCGCAGCGGGCAGGTAGCCCTGGCCTTCGAGGGTCGCCAGCACCTTGAGCAGCGGGCGTTGTTGCAGGCTCAGGTCACGGCCGCCATGGATCAACTGGAAGGCCTGGGCGATGAACTCCACCTCGCGGATGCCGCCGGCACCGAGCTTGATGTTCTCCGACATGCCTTTGCGCCGGACTTCCTGCTGGATCAGCTGCTTCATGGTGCGCAGCGCTTCGATCGCCGAGAAGTCCAGGTAGCGGCGGTAGACGAAGGGCCGGAGCATTTCCTGCAACTGGCTGCCGGCCGCCTGGTCGCCGGCGACCACCCGGGCCTTGATCATGGCGTAGCGTTCCCAGTCGCGGCCCTGGTCCTGGTAGTACTGCTCCAGAGCGTTGAAGCTCAGGGTCAGGGCGCCGGACGAGCCGTAGGGGCGCAGGCGCATGTCGACGCGGAACACGAAGCCGTCGACGGTGATCGGGTCCAGGGCCTTGATCAGGCGCTGGCCGAGGCGGGTGAAGAACTCCTGGTTGTCCAGCGAGCGCTTCACGCCTTCGGTCTCGCCGCCTTCGGGAAAGGCGAAGATCAGGTCGATATCCGACGAAAGGTTCAGTTCCACCGCGCCGAGCTTGCCCATGCCCAGCACCACCATCTGTTGTGGCAGGCCGCTGCGGTTGCCGATCGGCGTGCCGAACTGCTGGCAATGGCGCGGGTACAGCCATTGGTAGGCCTGGTCTATGGCAGCGTCGGCCATGTCGGAAAGGTCGCGGCAGGTTTCCACCAGGTCGGCCTGGCGGGTTAGGTCGCGCCAGATGATCCGTACCTGATGGCGGGTGCGCTGGCGGCGCAGGTTGCGCGCCAGTTCGTCTTCGGTGGTCGCGGCCTGGGCGGCGGCGGCCAGTTGCGCACACAGCTCGCCGGGGGCGTAGCGGCGGTCCAGCTCGCCGCTGTCGACCAGGCCGAGGAGCATGGCCGGATCGCGCACGCTCTGTTCGAGGACGAATTCACTCGCAGCGGCAACCCGGGCGAACCCGGCCCAGCGTTCGGCGGTCCAACTGTCCAGGCTCAGCCCGTCATGGGTGGCCACGGCGCTGCGCAGCGACTGTTCGTTGCTGCTGGTCAGGTGTTGGAGAGTATCTGGCAGTGCGACCAGCGAAGGCAGGCTCATGGTCTATCCTTGATCGGCGGGAAAAAGCAGGCGGTGGCTACAGCGCCAAGGCGCGGCCCGGGTTGGACTGTCGTACAAAAGTTGAAAATAGCGGCAATTGCGTCTTTCTTGGCAGAAAACATCACGGCAAGCCTTTTCTCAACCGGTTTTTAATCACCGGTATCGTTTTATCCCACAAGCCGATAGCACGGCTGCGATGGGTCTGATGTAGTTTTACTACTGCTTTTTTCAGTCGAAGGCGTGTAAAGGCGGATCGATTTGTAGTAAAACTACACGCCGCCGAGACCACCCTCGGTAATCCAAGAATTCATGTCGTCTGCCCAAAAGGCCAGTCGCAAACTTCAGGCAACCGATTCTGGAAGCCTTTCCGCCCTGGAGCAAGCCATGCAAGACCTCGATCCCGTCGAAACCCAGGAATGGCTGGACGCCCTGGAGTCGGTCCTCGACAAAGAAGGCGAAGACCGCGCTCACTACCTGATGACCCGTATGGGCGAGCTGGCCACCCGTAGTGGTTCGCAGCTGCCGTACGCAATCACCACGCCGTACCGCAACACCATTCCGGTAACCCACGAAGCACGCATGCCTGGCGACCTGTTCATGGAACGCCGCATTCGCTCGCTGGTTCGCTGGAACGCCCTGGCGATGGTCATGCGCACCAACCTGAAGGATTCGGACCTGGGTGGCCACATCTCCTCGTTCGCTTCCAGCGCCACCCTGTACGACATCGGCTTCAACTACTTCTTCCAAGCTCCTACCGACGAGCATGGCGGCGACCTGATCTTCTTCCAGGGCCACGCTTCTCCAGGCGTCTACGCCCGCGCCTTCATGGAAGGCCGCATCAGCGAAGACCAGATGAACAACTTCCGCCAGGAAGTCGATGGCAACGGTCTGTCGTCCTACCCGCACCCATGGCTGATGCCTGATTTCTGGCAGTTCCCGACCGTTTCCATGGGTCTGGGTCCGATCCAGGCGATCTACCAGGCGCGCTTCATGAAGTACCTGGAAGCCCGCGGCTACATCCCTGCCGGCAAGCAGAAAGTCTGGTGCTTCATGGGCGACGGTGAGTGCGACGAGCCGGAATCCCTGGGCGCGATCGCCCTGGCCGGCCGCGAGAAGCTGGACAACCTGATCTTCGTCATCAACTGCAACCTGCAGCGCCTCGACGGCCCGGTTCGCGGCAACGGCAAGATCATCCAGGAACTCGAAGGCGTGTTCCGTGGCGGTGGCTGGAACGTCAACAAGGTCGTCTGGGGCCGCTTCTGGGACCCACTGCTGGCCAAGGACACCGACGGTATCCTGCAGCGCCGCATGGACGAAGTCATCGACGGCGAGTACCAGAACTACAAGGCCAAGGACGGCGCGTTCGTCCGTGAGCACTTCTTCAACACTCCAGAACTCAAGGCCATGGTCGCCGACCTGTCCGACGACGAGATCTGGAAGCTCAACCGTGGCGGCCACGACCCGTACAAGGTCTATGCGGCCTACCACCAGGCGGTCAACCACAAAGAGCAGCCGACCGTCATCCTGGCCAAGACCATCAAGGGCTACGGCACCGGTGCTGGCGAAGCCAAGAACACCGCGCACAACACCAAGAAGGTCGACGTCGACAGCCTGCGTCACTTCCGTGACCGCTTCGACATCCCGGTCAAGGACGAAGAGCTGGAAAACCTGCCGTTCTTCAAACCTGAAGAAGGCAGCGCCGAAGCCCGTTACCTGGCCGAGCGTCGCGCCGCACTGGGCGGTTTCGTACCGCAGCGTCGCGTCAAGTCGATCAGCATCCCGACTCCGCCACTGGAAACCCTGAAGGCGATCCTGGACGGCTCGGGCGACCGCGAAATCTCCACCACCATGGCCTTCGTGCGGATCCTCGCGCAACTGGTCAAGGACAAGGAAATCGGCCAGCGCATCGTGCCGATCATCCCGGACGAAGCCCGTACCTTCGGTATGGAAGGCATGTTCCGCCAGCTGGGCATCTACTCGTCCGTGGGCCAGCTCTACGAGCCGGTCGACAAGGACCAGGTGATGTTCTACCGCGAGGACAAGAAAGGTCAGATCCTCGAGGAAGGCATCAACGAAGCCGGCGCCATGTCGTCGTTCATCGCGGCCGGTACTTCGTACTCGAACCACAACCAGCCGATGCTGCCGTTCTACATCTTCTACTCGATGTTCGGTTTCCAGCGTATCGGCGACCTGGCCTGGGCGGCCGGCGACAGCCGTACCCGCGGCTTCCTGATCGGCGGTACCGCCGGCCGTACCACCCTGAACGGTGAAGGCCTGCAGCACGAAGACGGTCACAGCCACATGCTGGCGGCGACCATCCCGAACTGCCGCACCTATGATCCGACCTACGGCTACGAGCTGGCGGTGATCATCCAGGACGGCATGAAGAAGATGACCGAAGAGCAACAGGACGTCTTCTACTACATCACCGTGATGAACGAAGCCTACACCCAGCCAGCCATCCCGGCCGGCGCCGAGGAAGGCATCATCAAGGGCATGTACCTGCTCGAAGAAGACACCCGCGACGCGGCGCATCACGTACAACTGCTGGGCTCGGGCACCATCCTGCGCGAAGTCCGCGAAGCGGCGAAGATCCTGCGCGACGAGTACAACGTCGGCGCCGACGTCTGGTCCGTCACCAGCTTCAACGAACTGCGTCGCGACGGCCTGGCCGTAGAGCGCAGCAACCGCCTGAAGCCGGGTCAGAAACCTCAGGTCACCTACGTCGAAGAGTGCCTGGCTGGCCGTAAGGGCCCGGTCATCGCCTCCACCGACTACATGAAGCTGTTCGCCGAGCAGATTCGCCAGTGGGTACCGAGCAAAGAGTTCAAGGTCCTGGGTACCGATGGCTTCGGTCGCAGCGACAGCCGCAAGAAGCTGCGTCACTTCTTCGAAGTCGACCGTCACTTCGTGGTGCTGGCTGCCCTGGAAGCCCTGGCTGACCGTGGCGAGATCGAACCGAAGGTGGTGGCTGACGCCATCGTCAAGTTCGGCATCGACCCGGACAAGCGCAACCCACTGGACTGCTGAGGAGTATTTTTAAGTGAGCGAACTCATTCGCGTACCTGACATCGGCAGCGGTGAAGGTGAAATCATCGAGCTGTTCGTCAAGGTCGGTGACCGTATCGAAGCAGACCAGAGCCTGCTGACCCTGGAGTCCGACAAGGCCTCCATGGAGATCCCGGCTCCCAAGGCCGGCGTGATCAAGTCGCTGAAGGTCAAGCTGGGCGACCGCCTGAAAGAAGGCGACGAACTGCTGGAACTGGAAGTCGAGGGTGCCGCTGCCGCGGCGCCCGAGGCACCTGCCGCCGCTCCTGCCGCTGCCGCGCCTGCCGCCGCACCGGCTGCCGCTGCGCCAGCTCCGGCGGCAGCACCTGCTGCCCCGGCCGCTGCTGCCGTGCAAGACATCCACGTGCCGGATATCGGTTCGTCGGGCAAGGCCAAGATCATCGAAGTGCTGGTCAAGGTCGGCGACACCGTCGAAGCCGACCAGTCGCTGATCACCCTGGAGTCCGACAAGGCTTCCATGGAGATCCCGTCGCCTGCTGCTGGCGTGGTCGAAGCCGTGATCGCGAAACTGGACGACGAAGTCGGCACCGGTGACCTGATCCTGAAACTGAAAGTCGCAGGCAGCGCGCCTGCTGCTGCTCCAGCGCCTGCCGCTGCTGCACCGGCTCCGGCTGCCGCACCTGCTGCTGCCCCGGCACCAGCCGCTGCTGCTCCGGCTCCAGCTGCTGCCGCTCCGGCCGCTGCGCCTGCACCAAGCGGTGCCAAGGTTCACGCCGGCCCGGCCGTGCGTCAGCTGGCCCGCGAATTCGGCGTCGAGCTGAGCGCGGTGTCGCCGACCGGCCCGCACGGTCGTGTGCTGAAGGAAGACGTGCAGGTCTACGTCAAGGCCATGATGCAGAAGGCCAAGGAAGCACCTGCCGCTGGCGGCGCTACCGGTGGCGCGGGCATCCCGCCGATCCCGGCCGTCGACTTCAGCAAGTTCGGTGAAGTGGAAGAAGTGGCCCTGACCCGCCTGATGCAGGTCGGTGCTGCCAACCTGCACCGCAGCTGGCTGAACGTGCCGCACGTGACTCAATTCGACTCGGCGGACATCACCGAGCTGGAAGCCTTCCGCGTCTCGCAGAAAGCCGTCGCCGAGAAAGCCGGCGTCAAGCTGACCGTGCTGCCGCTGCTGCTGAAAGCCTGTGCCCACCTGCTCAAGGAACTGCCGGACTTCAACAGTTCGCTGGCCCCGAGCGGCAAGGCGATCATCCGCAAGAAATACGTCAACGTCGGTTTCGCCGTGGACACCCCGGATGGTCTGCTGGTCCCGGTGATCAAGAACGTCGATCAGAAGAGCCTGCTGCAACTCGCTGCCGAAGCCGCGGCCCTGGCTGAAAAAGCCCGGACCAAGAAGCTCTCGGCCGACGAGATGCAGGGTGCCTGCTTCACCATCTCCAGCCTCGGTCACATTGGCGGCACCGGCTTCACGCCGATCGTCAACGCGCCGGAAGTGGCGATCCTCGGTGTTTCCAAGGCCACCATCCAGCCAGTCTGGGACGGTAAAGCCTTCCAGCCGAAGCTGATGCTGCCGCTGTCGCTGTCCTACGATCACCGCGTGATCAACGGCGCCGCCGCTGCCCGCTTCACCAAGCGTCTGGGCGACGTGCTGGGCGACATCCGCACCTTGCTGCTGTAACTGCTGTCCAGCCTGTGTCCCTCTGTCGGGGGACACAGGCTTGCACCCTTTTCGAGCTGCCACGCTCGTACCTCAACCCCGTCGTTTGGCGGGGCTTTTTTTTGCCTTTTAAAAGCCGACACCGTCCCCTGTGGGAGCTGGCTTGCCAGCGATTGCTGTAGTGAATTCACCATAGCTATCGCTGGCAAGCCAGCTCCCACAGGGGACGTATTGCACCTCCAGAACTGAAGAAATCCCCCGCCAGGCCGACATAGATCAAACACGCGCCAACCTTGGTGCTTGTCAGCCTCCAACGCATGATGCAACCTTGCCCGAACGTGCATAGCAAAGTGCCAACGCCCGTGCCATCAGTCTTATTCGAGCGAGCTTTCCATGAAGAGCCAAACCGATGCCGCCAGCCGTCCGGCGGCCGAGGTAGTGACGCAGTTGCCGGTGCCTTCGCGGCTCGGCATGTTGCGCTTCGAGCGGCTGAACGAAGCGAGCTGGGCCATGCTCTATCTCGATCCGGGCTGCGAACGTCAATTCGGCTTGCCGGCGGTAGAACTCTGCGCCCTGGTCGGCTCGCCCTATGCGAGCCTGATGGAGCCCGAGGCCCGCTACAAGCTGCATGACAGCATCCAGGCGCAACTGGCCCATAGCAGCCATTACGTCAGCCGCTACACCCTGCACACCGGCCACGGCCCCATGTACCTGCTGGAGCTGGGCGAGGCCTACAAGCAGCACAACCGCCAGTTGCTGCGCGGCTACCTGCTGGTCCTCGACGACCAGGAAGGCGTCAGCCCCGAGCTCAGCGCCGACGACCTGGAAACCCGCAACAATCGCCTGCAGATTGCCCTCAAGCTGAACCAGCAGGCGCAGCAGGAACAACTCGAACACCTGGAGCGGGTCCGCGCCCAGCAGGAGCTGATCCTGCACCTGGCGCGGCATCGCTACAGCGCCGGCAATTCCCTGCAGGAAGCCGCCGAACTGATCACCCGCAGTGCCTGCGATATCTACAAGATCGAGTGCGCGAGCCTCTGGTACCTGGAAGGCCAGCGCCTGGAGCCGATCTCTGCGTTCTATCGCGAAACCCGCGAGTACCGCACACCCAAGCCGATCGACGCCGGCCTGTTCCCGGATTACCTTGAAGCCCTGCACACCAGCCGGGCCATCGACGCGCACAACGCCAGCCATGACCCGCGCACCCGCGACATCACCGAGAGCCTGCGCCCGCGTGATGTGATCGCCATGCTCGATGCCAGTATCCGTATCGACGGCCAGGTGGTCGGCGTACTTTGCCTGGAACACGGCGGCAGCCCGCGGGCCTGGCAGAGCGACGAGATCGCCTTTGCCGGTGAGCTGGCCGACCAGTTCGCCCAGGTTATCAACAACCACAACCGCCGCGCCGCGACCAGTGCCCTGCACCTGTTCCAGCGGGCGGTGGAGCAGAGCGCCAACGCCTTCCTGCTGGTCAATTGCGACGGCGTGGTGGAATACGTCAACCCGAGCTTCACCGAGATCACCCAGTACAGCTCGGAAGAGGTCCAGGGCCATCGGCTATCGGAGCTGTCGGCCCTGGAAAACCTCAGCGAACTGCTGTTCGACGAGTCCAGCCTGGCCATGGGCAACAGCTGGCAGGGTGAATTCAAGAGCCGGCGCAAGAACCTCGAGCCCTACTGGGGCCAGCTGTCGATTTCCAAGGTGTACGGCGACAACCGCGAGCTGACTCACTACATCGGCATCTACGAGGACATCACCCAGAGCAAGCTGGCCCAGCAGCGTATCGAGCGCCTGGCCTACACCGACAACCTGACCGGCCTGGGCAATCGCCCGGCGTTCATCCGCAACCTCGACGAGCGCTTCGCCCGCGACAGCGATACGCCGATCTGCCTGCTGCTGGTGGATATCGACAACTTCAAGCGGATCAACGACAGCCTCGGCCACCAGACCGGCGACAAGCTGCTGGTCAGCCTGGCCCGGCGCCTGCGCAACAGCCTCAGCCCGGGCGGTAGCCTGGCGCGCTTCGCCAGTAACGAATTCGCCGTGCTGCTGGACAACACCGATATGGAAAGCGGCCAGCAGACCGCCCAGCAGTTGCTCAACACCCTCGACAAACCGATGTTCGTCGACAACCAGTTGATCAACGTCACCGGCTCCGTGGGCCTGGCCTGCGCGCCGCTGCATGGCAGCGACCCGCAGACCCTGATGAAGAACGCCGGCCTCGCCCTGCACAAGGCCAAGGCCAGCGGCAAGCATCAGGTCCAGGTGTTCACCGAGGTGCTGAACGCCGAGGCCAGCTACAAGCTGTTCGTCGAGAACAACCTGCGCCGCGCCCTGGCGCAAAACGAGCTGCAGGTGTTCTACCAGCCCAAGCTGTGCCTGCGCACCGGGCGCCTGCTCGGCCTGGAAGCGCTGCTGCGCTGGAACCATCCGGAAAAGGGCATGATCCGCCCGGACCAGTTCATCAGCGTCGCCGAGGAAACCGGCCTGATCATCCCCATCGGCAAATGGGTGGCGCGCCAGGCCTGCCGCATGAGCCAGGAACTGGCGGCCGAAGGCATGGGCAACCTGCAGGTGGCGATCAACCTGTCGCCCAAGCAGTTCTCCGACCCGGACCTGGTCGCCTCCATCGCCAATATCCTCCAGGAAGAGGCGCTGCCGCCGCACCTGCTGGAACTGGAACTGACCGAGGGCCTGCTGCTGGAAGCCACCGAAGACACCCGGCGCCAGCTCGACCAGCTCAAGCAGCTCGGCCTGACCCTGGCCATGGACGACTTCGGCACCGGCTACTCGTCGTTGAGCTACCTGAAGAAATTCCCGATCGACATCATCAAGATCGACCGCAGCTTCATCAACGACATCCCCGACAGCCAGGACGACATGGAGATCACCTCGGCGGTGGTGGCCATGGCCCACAACCTCAAGCTCAAGGTGGTCGCAGAGGGCATCGAGACGGCGGAGCAACTGGCGTTCCTGCGCCGGCACCGCTGCGACGTGGGGCAGGGCTACCTGTTCGACAAGCCGATCCCGGGTGACGAACTGGTCGACAAGCTGCGCCGTTATCCCCGTGGACCAACGGCCTGACAGCCGCGCAACACTCGGGCACACTACCGGTCTATCCCAGTGAGGGCAGCGCTGCGGCGCTGCCCGCCTACCTGACAAGAGGAATGGGTTCATGGTCTTGCGTTCGGAAATCCTCGTGAATAAAAACGTCCTGCCTACCGCGGAACAGGCCCTGCCGGGCCGTGAAACGCCGATGGCCCTGCCGGAAAAACACTTCGTCTTCACTGAAACCCCGCTGCTCGGCCCGTTCTTCGAAAGCGCCGTGGACTTCGCCATCTTCGGCCTGGGCTGCTTCTGGGGCGCCGAGCGGCGCTTCTGGCAGCGTGAAGGCGTGGTCAGCACCGTGGTCGGCTATGCCGGTGGCTTCACCCCGAACCCGACCTACGAAGAAGTCTGCTCCGGCCTGACCGGCCACACCGAAGTGGTACTGGTGGTGTTCGACAAGGACAAGGTCAGCTACCGCGAACTGCTGTCGATGTTCTGGGAACTGCACAACCCGACCCAGGGCATGCGCCAGGGCAACGACATCGGCACCCAGTACCGCTCGGTGATCTACTGCACCTCGCCACAGCAACTGGAAGAAGCTGAAGCCAGCCGTGCGCAATACCAGGATGAGCTGACCAAGGCCGGCTACGGCGAGATCACTACCGAGATCGAACAGGCGCCGACCGTGTACTTCGCCGAGGCCTATCACCAGCAGTACCTGGCGAAGAATCCGGATGGCTATTGCGGCATCGGCGGTACCGGTGTCTGCCTGCCACCGAGCCTGCAAGGCAACTGAGGAGCTGCCATGTCGAACATGACGCTGTTCCATTCGCCGCTGTCGCCGTTCGTGCGCAAGGTGATGGTGGTGCTGCACGAGACCGGCCAGGTGGATCGGGTCAAGGTGCAGCCGGTCAATATCACCCCGGTCAGCCCGGACGCCGACCTCAACCAGGGCAATCCGTCGGGCAAGATCCCGGCCCTGCGCCTGGAAGACGGCAGCGTGTTGCATGACAGCCGGGTCATCGTCGACTACCTCGACCAGCAGCATGTCGGCAACCCGCTGATCCCTCGCGAGGGTTCGGCGCGCTGGCGGCGGCTGACCCTGGCGTCGCTGGCGGACGCGATCATGGATGCGGCGGTGCTGACCCGCTACGAGACCTTCCTGCGGCCGGAAGACAAGCGCTGGGACCAGTGGGTCGAGGCACAGTCGGAGAAGATCCGCCGGGGGCTGGCGGACCTGGAGGACAACCACTACGCCGAGATTGCCTCGGCGTTCGATGTGGCTTCGATCGGTGTGGCCTGTGCGCTGGGCTATATCGACCTGCGCATGCCGGACTTCGGCTGGCGCGAGCGGCAGCCGAAGCTGGCGGGGTGGTATGCCGAGGCCAGTCAGCGGGCCTCGATGAAGGCTACCGTCCCGGCCTGACTTGAGGGCCCTATCGCTGGCAAGCCAGCTCCCACAGGGTTCTGCGGTGTACTCGGGACCTGTGGGAGCTGGCTTGCCAGCGATGACTGACTATCAGCCCCCACAAGAACCTCTGCTCTCCACAACACTCTGATCCCCTTCATCAATCCCTCCCCAAACTCCCGGTCTTCCCTGAGCCCGCTCATACCCGCACCTGCCCGGCCCGGTACCAGTCCAGCCGCCGCGTCAGCATCATGAACACCCCAAGCAGCGCGAACAGCAGCAAGGCCCCCATCAGCAGCGCGTAATCCTCGGCACTCAACAGCCCGTAGAGCAGCGCATACAGCACTGCCAAACCAGCGGCAAAACCAAACCCGCGCACACTGCTGTGCAGCACATTGCACAGGTAGAACCCGATCAACAGCACGCAACCGCCCGCCGACAACAGATACGCCAGCCCAAACCCGATGTGCTCCGACAACGACAGCAACAACAGGTAGAACAGCGCCAGGGCCGCGCCCACCAGGGCGTACTGGATCGGGTGCACGCTGAGGTTGCGCAGCACCTCGAAGAGGAAGAATCCGGCAAAGGTCAGGGCAATGAACAGCAGCGCATATTTGATCGCCCGTTCGCTCTTCAGGTACTGGTCCACCGGATCGACGAAGCTCACGCCAAACGCCCGGCTTTCGAAGCCCTTGCAGTTCTGCAGGCTGACGCAGCGGTTCAGCGCCTCTTCCAGGTTGGTGGAGAAGAACGAGGTCTGCCATTTCGCCTTGAAGCCCGTCGCATCGATCTCGCGGCTGTTGGGCAGGTAGTTGCCGATAAAGCTCGGGTGCGGCCAGTTGGCGGCCAGGGTCACGCTGCTGCTGCGGCCCACCGGCAGCACATGCAGTTGCCCGGTGCCTTGCAGGTTGAGGTCGAAGGCATAGTCCAGGCGCATCTCGGCCTTGCTGTCGAGGTTGTCGATCAGTGCATGCACGCCACCGCCCAGCCAGTCGAGCTTGCTGCCGGCGGCGAAGTCCAGGGTACGGTCGTCGATCTGCAGTTGCAGGCCGTTCTGGATGCCGCGGATATCGCTGATGCCCACGGCGATGAACGGGGTGTCGAAGCGGTAGTCGTCGAGGTCGCTGGTGATGCCCCAGTTGGCCGGCACCTTGAACTGCCCGCTGATCCGGCTCTGGGCGTGGAACAGCCGCGCCTCGTAGATGCCCCGGGAGCGCAGTTCGGTGCTGGCGGTGCCGTCGAGGACGAAGCTGTCCGGCAGGAACGCCAGGTAGCTTTTGACGATCTGGGTTTCCTGGAAGCTCTTGCCGTCCTGGACCTTCCACACCCGCTCGTACTTGCTGTACGGCACCACCAGCAGCGGCCCGCTGATCTGTTGGGCGTGGCTGGAGCTCTGGGCGATGTCCTCGACCACGCTGTCGCGCAGGGATTGGCGTTCATCGATCAGGCCGCTGATCATCAGCAGCGGGATCAGCAGCACCACCACCAGCAAGGCGATGGTGCCGAGTTTCAGGCTCAGTGACTTGTTCATGCAAAGGGCTCCGCTTGAGAAGGAGCCCAGTCTGAGGGTGCTGTGTGGAGGCTTTCGGGAGCGTATATGGAGCTTGTGTGGAGAGATTCAGCCAAGACGGCTGGCGGGCAGCCACAGCCGCACGCGCACGCCATCCTCGACGTTGGCGATTTCCAGCGAACCACCATGCAGGTGCAGCACTTCCTCGACGAAGTTCAGGCCCAGGCCGGTGCTCTTGCGCCCTGTAGCCGGGCGCGGCAGGGAGTAGAAGCGCTCGCTGAGGCGGGGCAGGGCATAGTCGGGGATCGCTTCGCCCTGGTTGTACAGGCTCAGGGCCACGCGCTCCGCGTCCTGCTCCAGCTCGAACACCAGCAGGCCCCCGGGCGGGGTGAAGTCGAGGGCGTTTTCCAGCAGGTTGCCGATGGCCTGGCGGATCAGGAACGGCTCGCAATAGAGCCGCGCCACGGCCGGGATACGCTGGCGCACCTGCAAACCAGCGCTCTCGATACGGGCGCCGCGGGCCATCAGCAGCTCATCGACCATCGCCGCTATGGCGACCTGCTGCTGGTCTTCCAGGCCCTGGCGCTGCTCGACCTGGGCCAGGCCCAGCAGGCGCTCGATCAATTGCTGCATGCGCGCGCTTTCGCTTTCGATATTGCCCGCGAAGCGTTGCCGCTGCTCTTCGCTCATCGGCCCTTGCAACAGCTCGCTGGCGCCACGGATCGCCGCCAGCGGGCTTTTCAGTTCATGGGTCAGGGTGTGCACGTAGCGTTCGACGTAGTCCTTGCCTTCCAGTTGGGTGCGCATGCGTTCCACTGCGCCGGCCAGCATCGCCAGCTCGCCGCCGCGATAGTGCGGCAGAGCGACCCGTTCGCCCTCGCTGACCGCCTGGGCGTAATGGGTCAGGCGGCGCAGCGAGCGCGCCAGCCACCACGACAGCGCTGCACCCACCAGCAGGCCGAGCACGATCAGGCCGATGCCCAGGGTGATCAGGCGCTTTTCCGAGCGGTCGATATAGGGCTTGAGCGACAGGTTGGGCTTGGCCACGGTGACCACGCCGATCAGCGTCTCGCCATCGCGGATCGGCGCCGCTACGTGCATCACCGAGGAGTCGGGGTCGTTGGGGTCGCTACGGGTCGAGCGTGCGCCGTACTGGCCGCGCAGGGTCAGGTAGACGTCGTTCCAGCGCGAATAGTCCTGGCCCACCGCCTCGCCGGTCGAGTCGAGCAGGACGATGCCTTTCGCGTCGGTGACATAAATACGGTGATTGACCTCGGTCTTGGGCAAGCCCCAGATATCCGCATTGGGTCGGCGCTGGCCGTAGGCCTTGAGCAGCTCCGGTAACTCGCTCTGGCCGAGGGTCCCGGCCTTGACCTGGTCGCGGAGGATCTCTGCCAGCAGGTTGGCGGTGTCCACCAGGGTTTCCTCGGTGGACTGGCGCACTGCCGGGCGGACCTGCTCGCGCACGGTATTGAGGACGAAATACGCGGTCAGCCCGACGAACAGGAAGTACACCAGGAAGATGCGGATACCCAGGCGCATCAGGCGTGTGCCGGGTTGTAGCTGTAGCCCAGGCCACGGTGGGTCTGGATCGGCTCGGCGTCGGCGGCGACCCCGCGCAGCTTGGCGCGCAGGCTCTTGATATGGCTGTCGATGGTCCGCTCGTAGCCGACGTCGGCGGCCACGCCTACCGCGTCCAGCAACTGCTCGCGGCTGAACACCCGCTCCGGTTGCTCCAGCAGGCATTGCAGCAGGCGGAATTCATGGCGGGTCAGGTTGAGCAACTGCTCGCGGTAATGGATCTGCATGCGCAGGGTGTCGAGATTGAACGGTGTATTGGCCGGGGCCGGTGCACTGGCCTGTGGCGCCATGCGCTTGAGGATGGCGCGCACCCGGGCGCTGACTTCACGCGGGCTGAACGGCTTGACCACGTAGTCGTCGGCACCGATCTCCAGGCCCACCACCCGGTCGATCTCGCCGTCGCGGGCGCTGAGGAACATCACCGGCACCTCGCTGAAGCGCCGCAGCTGCCGGCAGGTCTCGAAACCGCTGATATCCGGCAGGCCGATATCCAGGATCACCAGGTCCGCCGGCTGCTGGCGCTGGCGTTCCAGGGCGAGCAGGCCAAGGCTCACCCACTCGGTGGTGTGGCCGTCGCCTTGCAGGGCGAAGACCAGGGTGTCGGCGATGGCGGCTTCGTCTTCAACGATGAGGATATGGGGCATTGGGCAGCTGCAAGCGGCAAGTGGAAAGCTGCAAGTGTAAAGCGATCTGCCTTTGCTTGCCGCTTATCGCTTGAAGCTTGCAGCTTCCGGGTCAGCAGCCGGGCTTGCCGGCAGTGAAGCGGCGAGCCGGATTCACGGCGGCATTGAACTCGCGCAGGGCCTTGGCGCCGATCAGCAGCGGGTAGTTGAAGCTGCTGCGGTCGGTGAGGTTGACCTCGACGGTACGCTTGACGTCGCCCAGGCACAGTTCCAGGTCGATGACCGGGCGGTGGGCGAGGTCGGCGCCTTCCTCGTCCTCTTCGTCGGCGCGGTTCTTGATCTTGCTCATGCGCGCAAGCTTGTGTTCGTAGACCTTGTTGTCGGCGTCCTTGGTGGCCAGGCGGAAGCGCACCCAGTCCTCGCCGTCACGGGTGAACTGCTCGATGTTCTTCGCCGACAGCGAGGCAGTGAGGGCGCCGGTGTCCATCTTGGCCTTGAAGGTCTGGCCGATATCGGCGACGCCGATGTACTCGTAGCGGCCATAAAGATCGGGCTCGGCAGCCATCACGGGCAGGGACAGCAGGCCGAGCAGGGCAAGTAGTGGTTTCAATGGAAAGCTTCCTGGAGTCGGGACAGTGCTTAGACTGCCGTTGGGCTTCTGGTTCGGCAACAGACAGTAAACAACACAATGTGAAACATTTGTCTGTGACCGTATGCCCGTGAGGTTTGGTGTTCCTCGGCCGGCTGCTTAAAATGGCCGACTGTTTTCCCACAATAAGAGTGGACTTATGCGTCGCCTGCTCACCGGCAGTTTCGTCACCCTGTTGCTGTTGCTCAACACCCTGTTCTTCATCGGGCCGCTGATGGTCTTCGCCTTGCTCAAGCTGGTCTTGTCCGGGCGTAACCGCGATCGCGCCTCGTGGATGGTCATGTGGTTCGCCGAGACCTGGGCCGAGGTCGACAAGCTGATCTTCTCCCTGTGCATTCCCACGGTCTGGGAAGTGCGCGGCAATGCCAACCTGCGTCTCGACACCTCTTATCTGGCGGTCAGCAACCACCAGACCTGGGTGGATATCCCGGCGCTGATCCAGGTGCTCAACCGCAAGATCCCGTTCTTCAAGTTCTTCCTCAAGAAGGAGCTGATCTGGGTGCCGTTGCTGGGCCTGGCCTGGTGGGCGCTGGATTACCCGTTCATGAAGCGCTACAGCAAGGCCTTCCTCGACAAGAACCCGCACCTCAAGGGCCAGGACCTGGAAATCACCAAGGCCGCCTGCGAGCTGTTCAAGCGCCAGTCGGTGACCGTGGTCAACTACCTGGAAGGCACCCGCTTCACCGAAGCCAAGCGCGCGGCGCAGCAGTCGCCGTACAAGCACCTGCTCAAGCCCAAGGCCGGTGGTGTGGCGTTCGTACTGGCGGCGCTGGGTGAACAGCTGGATGCGCTGCTGGACGTGACCATCGTCTACCCGGGCGACAAGGCCCCGGGCTTCTGGGACCTGGTCAGTGGTTCGATTCCGCGGGTGATCGTCGATATCGAAGTGCGCGAGCTGGACCCGGCGCTGTGGGCCGGTGACTACGAAACCGACCCGGCAACGCGCCAGGCCGTGCAGGCCTGGGTCAACCAGCTGTGGCACGACAAGGACGCGCGCATCGAGCGCCTGCGGGCCGAATTAAACCGATGAATGCGCTTTAGGGGCCAGCGGTGCTGCCGTGCCGCTGCCCCAGATGCCGGACAGGCTCTGCAACAACGACCCGGCCACGCCCTGCTGGCCGAGGTACTGAAGGATCAGCGGGGCGAACTGGCCGATCATCCCGGTATCCATGCCCAGGGCGCTGAAGGCGTTGTTCAGGTCGGTGCCGTTCTTCACATTGCCGCCCAGGGCATTGCTCAGGGCAGAGCTCTCGCCGCTCTTGCCGAGCAGATCACCCAATCCCGCCAGCCCGCCGAGGGCGTTGTCGCCGGAGAGCATGTCCAGGCCCGGGACGGCCTTGGTCAATTGTTCGTAGTCGCTGCCGCTCAGTTGGTTGCGCGCCAGGCCCATGAGGGCGCCGGTGCCGCCGATGGCTTGTTCGGGGGTGATTTTCAATTCGCTGCCCAGGGTGTTGAGCAGGTTGGCCGAGCCTTCGGGAGCCTGGACCGGGGCCTTGTTCTGCTGGCCTTGCATGGTGGAGATGGCGTTCGCTGCATCGTTCAGGTTGAAGGCGAATACCGGGGTGGTGGCCAGGGCCAGGAGGGAGACCAGGGCGAAGCGTTTCATGGGGAGGGACCTCGTCAGCCGGGAAAGGCAGGGAAAACGAGGGTTGGATCGGGATTTTGGGGGAATGTTCCCGGGGGGCGGACTGTTGGTGTTCTTTAGGGCCTCATCGCTGGCAAGCCAGCTCCCACAGGGATCGCATGCACCGCGGACCCTGTGGGAGCTGGCTTGCCAGCGATTGGGGTCACCACCGATCTACCTGAAGAAACCCCTGAACCCGTACCACGCCGGCAACCCCAGCCCGACCCAGGACAGCGCATCCCACCAGCCATCCCCAAGCAGCGCGGCAAACAGCCCCGCCGCCCCGAGCACACCGATCAGCAGCGGCATGCCGAACACTTTCCAGTTCATCGGCCCGCCTCCGTCCGTCTGCGTACCCACCACAGATACAACCCGCTACCCAGCACGACGATGGTCAGCACATCCAGCGCCGCCCAGAGGATCTGCATCGGCCGGCCACCGTAGTCGCCGAAATGCAGCGGTCCCGAGAGACCCATGGCATCCATGTACCAAGGGCGCTCACCGACGGCAGTGACCTTCAGGTTGCTGGCGTCGATCAGCACCGGCGTCAGCAGGTGCGAGGTCAGGTGCGTGCTGCCTTTCATGAACACCGCATAGTGGTGCTCGCTGGAGAAGCGCGTCCCAGGGAAGGCGATGAAGTCCGGCTCCATCCCCGGCGCCGCCTCGGCCGCGATATCCAGCACCCGGCTGACCGGGGCCAGCTGGGTCAGCGGCGGGGCATCGCGATACGGTGCGACCATCGCCGTCAGGCTGTCATTGCGCCAGGCGGCGATGACCAGATCGGACAGCGCGCTGATCACCCCGGTCACCCCCACCACCAGCGCCCAGGTCAGGGTGACGATGCCGATCAGGTTGTGCAGGTCGAGCCAGCGCGTGCGCCGGGATTTCCCGTGGCGCACCGTGGCGAAGTCCAGGCGGCGCATGAACGGCGCATAGAGCACCACGCCGGAAATGATCGCCACCACGAACAGCACGCCCATGAATGCCAGCAGCAGCTTGCCCGGCAACCCGGCGAACATGTCCACGTGCAGGCGCAGCATGAGCATCATGAAGCCGCCGTTGGCCGACGGCATCTCCACCGCCTCGCCGGTACGGGCGTCGAGCATGAAGGTGTGCGACGAGTTCGGCTCGGTGCCGGCGGTCGCGGCCATGATCGCCACCACGCCGTTGCTGTCGTCCTCGTCCCAGCCGAAGTACTGCATGACTTCGCCCGGGCGGTGGGCCTCGGCCTTCAGGACAAGCTGCTGGAGGTCCAGCTTCGGTGTGTCGGCAGGCATCACCTGCAGCTCGGGCGCATCGCCCAGCAGGTGGTCGATCTCGTGGTGGAAGATCAGGGGCAGCCCTGTTACTGCCAGGAGCAGCAGGAACAGGGTGCTGATGAGGCTGGTCCAGGTGTGGATCGCGGACCAGCGACGAATGGTCTTGGCTTGCATGGTTTGGCTAACCGTCAGGTGATGGGCCGGACAGGTCTGATGCCTGTTTTACGGCCAGCCCGCTCTCTGGTGTGGGAGCGAGCTTGCTCGCGAAGGGCCGCAAGGCGGCCCCAATGGGCTTGCTTAGAACTCCAGCTGCGCCGAGAACTGCACGGTCCGTGGATCGCCCAGGTAGAAGCTGTTCAGCCAGTATTCCTTGTTCGCCAGGTTGGCAACGTTGACGCGGAAGGTCACGTCGTTGTCCGACACATGCATCTTGTAGCGCGCACCGGCATCGAAGGTGGTGAACGACGGCAGGCTTTCGTGGTTGGCTTCATCGGCGTACTGCTTGCCGGTGTAGTAGGCGCCACCGGTCAGGGCAAAGCCCGGGATCGCGTCCACGTCGTACTCGGCATAGACCTTGGCCAGTTGCTTGGCGACGTTGGTCGGCGCATTGCCTTCGTTGGCGGTGATCGCGGTTTTCTTGACCTTCGGATCGAGCAGGGTGATACCGCCGACCACGGTCAGCTCAGGCACGACCTTGCCGGTCACGCTGAACTCCATGCCGTTGTTTTCCTGGCGGCCATCCTGGGTATAGAGACCTGCGCTGTTCTTGTAGTTGTTCGGTTTGTCGATATTGAAGAACGCCAGGGTGAACAGGGTCTCGCCCACGGTCGCCTTGGCACCGATCTCGTACTGCTCGCTGATCTGCGGTGCCAATGCCTGGCCGGCGTTGATCGCGTCGCTCGGTGCCACGCCGCCGGCCTGCAGGCCTTCGATATAGGTGGCGTAGGTGGTCAGCCAGGGGACTGGCTTGTAGATCAGCGAGATGTTTGGCGAAGTCTTGCTCTTGTTGTACTTGGTCTCGGTCTCCGGGGTGCCGAAGGCCTTGGCGTAGACGAACTCGTTGGTGTAGCTCTTGATCTGGGTATGGGTCACACCAAGGATGGTCGACCATTGTTCGTTGAAGGTGATGACGTCGCCGATCAGGAAGTTGTTGGTTTCCGCACTGTTGGCCAGGCGCTGGTCACCGTGACCGATGGACCAGGAAGGCTTGTCGACCTGTGGCCGCTGGTCCAGTGGCAGGGTGCCCACCGGGGAGGTGTATTGCGGGCCCGGATACGGAATATGGTCTTCGTATTGTTTCACCCGGGTGGTGTTGCCCTGGTAGCCCAGGGTCAGCTTATGCCCCAGCGGACCGGTCGCGAAGACCGAGTCGAGGAACAGCGAGCCGGACTTCTCTTCGCTTTCGATCGGTGCGAAGGCATAGATCGGCTGGCTGTAGAAGCCCGTGCTGTTGATGGTCGGGCCGGTGTAGGTGAACTCATCGGTGTACTGCTGGGCAGCGAAGGCCGCGCGCAGGGTGAAGGTGTCGTTCAGGCGCCAGTTGGCGCGCACGCCGGCCTTGTCGGTCTCGTTGTCGGAGAAGGACCACTTCTGGCTGTACATCTTGTCGTTCTTCAGCGAGGAGGCGTCAGGCCGCTCGGCGCCCGGGAACACGTACCAGTAGCTACTCAGGCCGCGTACCTGGTTCTTGCGGTGGGAGGCATCGAACTGGATTTGCAGGTCGTCGTTGACGTTCCAGTCCAGCGCCGCGCTGATCATCTGGCGACGGTGCTTTTGCAGGTCGATCGCGGTCTCGCCGTCCTGGGTCAGGACGTTGAGGCGATAGGCGAAGACACCGGCGTCGTCGATCTTGCCGCCGAAGTCGCCGTGCAGGTAGTAGTTCTCGCCGCCGGCATTACCCAGGGTGACGCTGTTGTAGCGCTCGTAGGTCGGGCGCTTGAGCACGTAGTTGACCAAGCCGCCCGGCGTACCCGGACCGTAGAGAAAGCCGGTGAGGCCGGTGATGATTTCCAGCTGCTCGGTGTCTTCGATGAAGTTGCCGGCATCGGCGCCGTTGCTGAAGCGCAGGCCGTCATTGGCGATGTTCATGTTGCCCGAGCCGCTGAAACCGCGGATCGCCACGGCGCTGGCGTAACCGGCGGCACGCGGGCCGTACAACTGGGTGGCGGGGTTGCGCTTGAAGACGTCGTCGAGGCTGGTGGTTTGGGTGTTCTTGAGGAACTCCTGGGACACCACGCTCATGGAATAGGGGGTGTCCTGCAGTTTCATGCCGCCGAGCGCGCCGACGTTCTTCACGTTTTCGGTGCGATAGCCGGCAGCAGCACTGCCGTCGACGCTGGCGACAGTAGCATTGATATCGGTGCTGGGCAGGGCCAGGACGCCTTCTTCGACCGCCGACAGGGTGTAGGTTCCTTCGCTGCTCTGTTGCAGTTGCAGGCCGGTGCCACGCAGGGCCTGCTGCAACGCGCTCACGCCGCTGTACTCGCCTTTCACTGGTGCCGAGGTCTTGCCACTGGCCAACGCCGGATCCAGCGCCAGGGCGATACCCGCCTGGCTGGCGATCTGGTTCAGGGTGCTGGCCAGCGGGGCTGCTGGCAGGTTGTAGGTGCGCGAAGTCTGCTCGGCGGCGACCAGCGGGGTCGCGATGGCGATGGCCACGGCCAGCAGGCTGGGGCGCAGGAGGCTTTTGATTGAGCGGGTCATGCGGGTCCTCGACGGGAATTTTTGTGCTAAGTAGCCTCCATGCCGAACGAGATTCCGAAAGTGATAGGGGTTAGTGAAAATATTTTCGATTTAGATTCCGGTGGTGCTTTTGAGGGCCCTATCGCTGGCAAGCCAGCTCCCACAGGGTCCGAGTCGCTGCAGGACCCTGTGGGAGCTGGCTTGCCAGCGATGAGGCCAGTAGGGCCAATACTTATTTCTCTGCGCGAGCCACCACGGTCACCCACCACTGGGTGCGCTGCTGCACCTGCACTGGCAAGGTCGGCAGCAGCGACTTCAACGCCAGGTCGGTGTCATGCAACGGGAAGCTCCCGGTAATCCGCAGGTCCGCCACTTCCGGCGCAACCCCCAGGTAGCCCGGGCGATAGCGGCCCAGTTCCGCGACCAGCTCCGCCAGCCGCACGTTGTCCACCACCAGCATGCCGCGGGTCCAGGCATCGGCGCCGACCCCGAGCTTGTCGATCCGGCCCAGGCGGTCGTGGCTCATCAACACCTGCTGGCCTTCCTGCAGCACCTGCTCGTCACCGCTGTCCTGCGGCTTGGCCGCCACCGCCGACTGCAGCACGCTCAGGCGCGTGCCCTGGTCTTCCAGGCGCACCAGGAAGCGCGTGCCCAGCGCACGCATGCGGCCGTCGTCGGTGACCACCACGAATGGTCGCTGGTCGTTGTCCTTGTGCCCGGTCTCGATGGAGATCTCGCCGTCATGCAGGACGATCAGGCGTTCCTTGGCACTGAAGCGGATATCCACTGCGGAATGGGTGTTGAGGCTGATCAGGGTGCCGTCGTCCAGGCGCAGGCTGCGGGTTTCCCCAGTGCCGGTGCGCTGGTCGGCGAGCCAGTAGCCCAGCGGCTGGTGCACATTGACCCAACTGAGCAGGCCACCCAGCACCACGATGCTGGCCAGCCCGCCGCCGAGCTTGCGCACACGCTGGCGCAGACTGACGCGGGATTGTTGCAGGGCCTTGCGTGCTGGCCCGGCGGCTGCGGCAAAGCGCTGGTCGAGCATGCCCAGTTGCCGCCAGGCACGGGCGTGTTCTTCGCTCGCGGCGTGCCAGCGCTCGAACTCGGCGCGTTCCTGGGCGTTGCCACTGCCCGTGTCGAAGCACAATTGCCAGTTGATCGCGGCATCGAGCACCCCGGCCGAGACGGGGGCGTTGTTCATCCGCGTCATGTCGGCTCGCCGTACAGGGCGATGTAGCACTGGCGCAGGCCCTGGGCCAGGTACTGGCGCACCCGCGGTACCGACACACCGAGTTTGTCGGCGATCTCGGCGTGGCTCATGCCGTCCAGGCGGTTGTGCAGGAAGGCCGCGCGGGCCTTGCTCGACAGTTTGCCGAGCAGGCGATCAATGGCCTTGAGGTCTTCGAGGATCAGGTGCAGGGCTTCCGGCGAGGGATGCTCGGCCTCCGGAATCAGCAGCAGTTCTTCCAGGTAGGCCTGTTCCAGCGCGGTGCGGCGGAAGTGGTCGAACAGCAGGCCCTTGGCCACGGCCAGGAGGAACGCCCGCGGCTGACGCGGTGCCGGCAGCTCGTCGCGGCCGAGCAGGCGCACGAAGGTGTCCTGGCTCAGGTCTTCGGCGCGTTCGCTGCTGGCGAGGTTGCGGCGCAGCCAGGCAAGCAGCCAGCTGCGATGGTCGCGGTACAGTGCGCCAACCAGCTCGCTGTGAGGGCTAGGTACGGACGACAAGGCGTTCCCCGGAAAAAGAAAGTGTTAACTAACGAGAATTATTCGCGATTGTGTCAGAGCCTGTGGCACTGTGCAATTAACGCTCATCGGATTGCTCGTTCGTTAGTCCGGGAAAGATATTACAAGCCGTGATGCTGCTGGCGCTTGCGTCGCCAGCCTTTCAGGCGTTGTTCAAGCTGCGCCGGGCTGTCGAGTAGCTGGCGCCGGGCCTGGCTGAACAGGATCAGGGCGATCTCGGCCGTGACCTGGGCATCGGCGCTGGCGTTGTGGCGCTCCTCGACCTGCAGGCCGAAATGGGCGACCCAGTCGTCGAGCCCGGCATCGCGCATCACCACGTCGGGGTTGAGCAGCGGCGCCAGTTCGGCGACGTCCATGAACGGGTGCTGAAGCTTGTAGCCGAGGCTGTCCTTGAGCGCGCGGCCGAGCATGCGCTGGTCGAAACCGGCGTGGAAGGCCAGCAGCGGGCTGTCGCCGATAAAGTCCATGAGGTCCAGCAGCGCTTCCACCGGATCACAGCCAGCGGCGATGGCGCTGGGGGCCAGGCCGTGGATCAGCACACTGGGGGCGAGCTTGTGATCGTGGCGGTGCAGGGTGCGTTCGAACTGCTGGCTAAAGTCGATGGCGCCGTCCTCGATCACCACGGCACCGATCGACAGCACCTGGTCGCGGTTGACGTTGAGGCCGCTGGTTTCCAGGTCCAGCACCACCCAGCGCTGCTGGCGCAGACTCAGGTCGCCGAGTGCCGGGGCGGCGGCCAGTCGCTCCAGGCGCTGGCGCTGCTCGTCTTCAAGGGTGGGTTGGCTGGGACGCAGCCAGGCAAACAGACTCATAGTTGATACCGCAGGGCCAGGCTGCTTTGCAGGCGCTGGGCCTGACGCAGGGATTCACGCAGGATGCGCCGGTCGAGGTCGTTGAGGTCGTCCGGGTCGACGCGGTTGGAGTAGGGCAGGTTCTGCCGGGTCTGGATCTGGTGCTGCTGCATGCGGGTCTGCTGGATGAAATGGTAGGCCTCCTCGAAGGCGCCGCCGTCCAGCGCGTCGATCACCTCCTTCTCCACCAACTGGCGCAGGCGCTCCAGGGTGTTGTTGGCGCTGATGCCGTTGGCCAGGGCCAGCAGGCGCGCGCCATCGACGAAGGGCGTCAGGCCCTGGACCTTGAGGTCGAGAGTGGCGGCCTTGTCGTTGCCGGCGCGGGTCAGGACGAACTCGCGGAAGCGCCCCACCGGTGGTTTCTGGCGCAGTGCGTTGTCGGCCATCATGCGCTGGAACAGGCGGTTGTCGGCGACCTGTTCGAGGATGCCGTGGCGCAGTTGCTCGCAGCCGCGGTCATCGCCCCAGACCACCCGCAGGTCGAAGTAGATGCTGGAGGCCAGCAGGTTTTCCGGGGTCGCCTCGCGGATAAAGGCCGAGAAGCGCCGCGCCCATTCGCTGCGCGACAGGCACAGCTCCGGGTTGCCGGCCATGATATTGCCCTTGCACAGGCTGAAGCCGCATTGCGCCAGGTTCTGGTTGATGTACTGGGCGAGGGGCAGCAGGCGGCCGCGGATCTCGGCGGCCTCCACCGCATCCTTGGCCTCGAAGAGGATGCCGTTGTCCTGGTCGGTGTGCAGGGTCTGCTCGCGGCGGCCTTCGCTGCCGAAGCACAGCCAGGTAAACGGCACGCCCGGGTCGCCCTTTTCTTCCAGGGCCAGTTCGATCACCCGGCACACGGTGTGGTCGTTGAGCAGGGTGATGATATGGGTGATCTGGGTCGAGGACGCGCCGTGGGCGAGCATGCGTTCCACCAGTTGGCCGATCTCGCCGCGCAGGCCCACCAGGCTTTCCAGGCGCGGTGCGCTGCGGATGGTGCGGGCCAGGTGGACCAGGTCGACCCGTTGCAGGGAAAACAGGTCGCGCTCGGAGACCACGCCACACAGGCGCCGGTCCTCCACCAGGCAGACGTGAGCGATATGTCGCTCGGTCATGGCGATGGCCGCATCGAAGGCGCTGGCCTGGGGCGTGAGGTAGAAGGGCGAGGCGGTCATATGGCCGGAGACTGCCGAGTCGAAGTCGGTCTCGGCGCGGGCCACCACCTGGCGCAGGTCGCGCAGGGTGAAGATGCCCACCGGGAAACGCTGCTCGTCGACGATCACGATGCTGCCGACCTGGGTCTCGTCCATCATCCGCACCGCTTCGCGCAGGCTGGTGGCCGGGGTGCAGACCACCGGATGGCGCATGGCCAGTTCGCCGAGGCGGGTATTGAGCGAATACTGGTTGCCGAGGGTCTCCACGGCGCGGCGCTGGACCTGCTGGTTGACCTGGTCGAGCAGGCTGCTCACCCCACGTAGGGAAAAATCTCGAAACACGTCGGAAATGGCGAACAGACGGATGAATGCCGCTTTGTTCAACTGCAGGCAGAAGGTGTCTTCGCCGGCGATATGTTCGGTGCGGGTGGCGCGTTCGCCCAGCAGGGCGGCCAACGGGAAGCATTCGCCGCGGGTGATTTCGAAGGTGGTTTCGGTACCGCCCTTGACCACATGGGTGCGCTCGCCGACCACGCGGCCCTGCTTGACGATGTAGAAGTGCTCGACGGGGCCGTCGGCAGGTTTGATGATGCTCTCGCCGGCGGCATGGAAGCGCAGCTGGCATTGTTCCACCAGGTACGCCAGGTGGGCGTTCTCCATCTGGTTGAACGGCGGGAAACGTTGCAGGAACTGCATGGTCCCCTGGATGTTCTGCATGACAGCGGTTTTACCGGCCTGGTCGAACGCGTCCATTTTGCTCATCAGCGGCACCGTCTCGGGGTCTCGTGTAGCGAAACCGAATTGTTGTTATTGCTTCCATGGTCGGCTGACCGCCAGCAGGTGCCCATTGGACGTAAGTCTAGGGCGCCGACGAAATGCAGGTTGCAAGCGCTTTGATTGCGGTCTGAACTTGATTACAGAGCCTTTGCGTGCTCGAAACAATGAGATGCCCATGCCTGACCACGACGATTTATTGAGCGATGCCGAGCGCGAGGCGCTTGCGGAATTGACCGCACCGCCCGCGCGACCGCAGAAAGTGCTGGTGGTCGATGACGATGAGGACGCCAGCGACCTGCTGGCGCAGTACCTCGAGGCCGAGGGGATCGAGAGTTTTGCCCTGACCGATGCGCGCGAGGCCTTGCAGAGGATCCTGCACGACCGGAGTATCGGGTTGTTGATCACGGATTTGCGGATGGGGCCGTTCGATGGCCTGGAGCTGATTGGCAAGGTGCGCGAGTCGGAGCGGGCGGAGCTGCCGATCATCATCATTTCCGGCGATGCCGGCGTGCAGGATGCGATTACCGCCATGCACCTGAGTGTGGTGGATTTCCTGCTGAAGCCGATCGAGGTGGGGAAATTGATGGAGTTGGTGCGGCGGGAGTTGGGGATCAGCTGATAGAAGTGTGTTGCTGTTGAGGGCCCTATCGCTGGCAAGCCAGCTCCCACAGGGATCGCGAACACCGCTAAACCTGTGGGAGCTGGCTTGCCAGCGATGAGGCCAGACCAGACACCATCGATGTCTGGCCGGCCCATCATTTACAGGCCGTTACGCGCCTTGTACTCGCGACGACGACGGTGCAGCACCGGCTCGGTATACCCGTTCGGTTGCTTGGCACCTTCGACCACCAGTTCGACCGCCGCCTGGAAGGCGATGTTGCTGTCGAAGTCCGGCGCCATCGGGCGATACAGCGCGTCGTTGGCGTTCTGCTTGTCCACCACCGGCGCCATGCGCTTCAGGCTTTCCAGGATCTGTGCCTCGCTCACCACGCCATGACGCAGCCAGTTGGCCAGCAGCTGGGCGGAGATACGCAGGGTGGCACGGTCTTCCATCAGGCCGACATCGTTGATGTCCGGCACCTTCGAGCAACCCACGCCCTGGTCGATCCAGCGCACCACGTAGCCAAGGATGCCCTGGGCATTGTTGTCCAGCTCGTTGCGGATCTCGTCGGCGGACCAGTTGGTGTCCGGCGCCAGCGGGATGGTCAGGATGTCGTCCACCGAAGCCGGGGCGCGCTTGGCCAGTTCGGCCTGGCGCTCCTTCACGTTGACCTTGTGGTAGTGCAGCACGTGCAGGGCCGCGGCGGTCGGCGACGGGACCCACGCAGTGTTGGCACCGGCCAGCGGATGGGCGATCTTCTGTTCCAGCATGTCGGCCATCAGGTCCGGCATGGCCCACATGCCTTTACCGATCTGGGCGCGGCCTTGCAGACCGGTCGCCAGGCCGATATCGACGTTGGAATTCTCGTAGGCACCGATCCATTTCTGCGCCTTCATGGCACCCTTGCGCACCATCGCGCCGGCTTCCATGGAGGTGTGGATCTCGTCGCCGGTACGGTCGAGGAAGCCGGTGTTGATGAACACCACGCGCTCGCTGGCCGCCTTGATGCACGCCTTGAGGTTGACCGTGGTACGGCGCTCCTCGTCCATGATCCCGACTTTCAGGGTGTTGTGCGGCAGGCCGAGCATGTCTTCGATACGGCCGAACAGCTCGTTGGTGAACGCCGCTTCTTCCGGACCGTGCATCTTCGGCTTGACGATGTACACCGAACCCTTGCGGGTGTTCTTGCGGGTGGTGTTGCCGTTGAGGTTGTGCATCGCCGCCAGGTTGGTGACCAGGCCGTCGAGGATGCCTTCAGGGACTTCGTTGCCGTCCTTGTCGAGGATCGCGTCGATGGTCATCAGGTGACCGACGTTGCGCACGAACAGCAGCGAACGACCGTGCAGGGTGACGCTGCCACCGGCCGGCGTGGTGTACTCGCGGTCCGGGTTCATGGTGCGGGTGAAGGTCTGGCCGTTCTTGCTCACGCTTTCCGCCAGGTCGCCCTTCATCAGGCCCAGCCAGTTGCGGTAGACGATGACCTTGTCGTCGGCGTCCACGGCAGCGACCGAGTCTTCGCAGTCCATGATGGTAGTCAGGGCAGCTTCGACCAGGATGTCCTTCACGCCGGCGGCGTCGGTCTGGCCGACCGGAGTGGTCGGGTCGATCTGGATTTCGAAGTGCAGGTCGTTGTGCTTGAGCAGGATGCCGGTCGGCTCGGAAGCCTGGCCCTGGAAGCCGATCAGTTGCGCGTCGTCACGCAGGCCGCTGTTGCTGCCGCCCTTGAGGGCAACCACCAGCTTGCCGCCGTCGATGCTGTAGCGGGTGGCGTCGACGTGGGAACCGGCAGCCAGTGGTGCGGATTCGTCGAGGAAGGCGCGGGCGAAGGCGATGACCTTGTCGCCGCGGACCTTGTTGTAGCCCTTGCCCTTCTCGGCGCCGCCTTCCTCGCTGATGGCATCGGTGCCGTACAGCGCGTCGTACAGCGAGCCCCAGCGGGCGTTGGAGGCGTTCAGGGCAAAGCGGGCGTTCATGACCGGAACGACCAGCTGCGGGCCGGCCATCACGGCGATTTCTTCATCGACGTTCTGGGTGGACACCTGGAAATCCGCGGCTTCTGGCAGCAGGTAACCAATTTCCTGGAGGAAAGTCTTGTAGGCCGCGGCGTCATGGGCCTGGCCTTTGCGCGCCTGGTGCCAGGCATCGATCTGCGCTTGCAGGGTGTCGCGTTTGCTCAGCAGGGCTTTGTTCTTTGGAGCGAGGTCGTTGATGATCTTTTCCGCGCCTGCCCAGAACTTCTCGGCGCTGACGCCGGTACCGGGAATGGCTTCGTTGTTCACGAAGTCGAACAGGACTTTGGCGACCTGAAGGCCACCGACTTGAACGTGTTCAGTCATTGCTTGCCTCACTCTGCTCAGCTATATCGCTTTCTATTTATGCCTTGCGCGCTTCTCTAAACACGGCACCACAAGCGGCCCTTGCGGACGACTGGATGCGGCCCGCCAGACAAGCCGGTGGGCGGTTGCGCATTTTCACAGGCGCTTGGCAGACATCGATCGGAACGTTTTGTAGTCCACGCTGCGGCATACTACATGATGCGCTGCGCATGTGAAAATCAGACTAAATACGTCGTTCTGCGACCGTTTGGTCGCATAGGGTCACGCTGGGAGGGCATATGTTCGCAAAAAACGAGTGGATTGTTCCAGATAAATCTTAAAACAGTACACGATTCGTTTTTCCGTTGACCTGCGGCAGGTTGCCGCGCCTTGCCTATACTTTCCCGACGTCCTGCTGCCACGGGCGTTTCCACGGGTATTCCAGCAGAGGGTCGTCCGCGTGAACCATCTTGTCCTCACCGTCATTGCCGCCGACAAGGCAGGCCAGGTCGAGCGTATCGCCCAAACCATCGCCGAGCATAACGGCAACTGGCTGGAGAGCCGCATGTCGCGGATGGCCGGGCAGTTCGCCGGGATCCTGCGTATCGCGGTGCCGGCCGAGTCCCATGATGAACTGGTCGAGGCCCTGCAGGCCTTGGGCGAGCGCGGCATCCGCGTACTGATCGCGGAAAGCGGGATCGAACCGTCCTGCTCGTGGAAGCCGATTGCCATGAGCCTGGTGGGCAATGATAGACCGGGAATCGTCCGCGACATCACTCGACTATTGGCGGAGCAGGGGGTCAATGTCGAGCGTTTGAGCACCGATGTGCGCCCGGCCCCGATGAGCAGCGAGCCGCTGTTCCATGCCGATGCCTTGCTCGCGGTGCCGCTGACCCTGTCGCTGGACAACCTGCAAGCCCGTCTCGAAGAGCTGGCCGACGACCTGATGGTCGATCTGGAACTGCGTCCTGAAGAGTAGTTATCCCCAATCCACTTATCCCGGTTTCACGGGGATCGCCCTGTGGATAAGCTGGGGGCTCAGCCGTGCAGGCCGTGTGGATCAAGACTCCCCGGAGATTGAGCAAAAAATCGCCAGAAATCAGGGTCTTGTGCACAAAGCACGGGGATGAGGGTGTGGATAACCTTGGGAGAGGTTGCTACAGGCCACGGATTACGTGGCCTGTAGCGGTTTGATCATTTTATGATCAGGCGCGTTTGCGCAGGGTCAGCCAGGCATCGACGCTGTACAGGGCCAGGCCGGCCCAGATGAACATGAACGCTACCAGGGTGCTGCTCGACAGATGCTCACCGAACAACAGCACTGCCTGCAGCAGCACCAAGGTCGGCGCCAGGTACTGCAGGAAGCCCAGGGTGGTGTAGGGCAGGTGGCGCGCGGCGGCGTTGAAGCTGACCAGCGGCACCAGGGTCACCGGGCCTGCCGCCATCAGCCACAGGGCCTGGCTGGTGCTGTAGAACTCGGGTTGAGCGCTGTTGGCCATGGGGTTGAGCAGCAGCCAGCCGATGGCGATCGGCACCAGCATCCAGGTTTCCACTACAAGACCGGGCAGGGCCGCTACAGGCGCCTGTTTGCGGATCAGCCCGTAGAAGCCGAAGCTCAGCGCCAGGGCCAGCGACACCCACGGCAGGCTGCCGACTTGCCAGACCTGCTGGGCCACGCCCAGTGCCGCCATCCCCACCGCGATCCATTGCAGGCGGCGCAGGCGCTCGCCGAGCAGGAGCATGCCCAGCAGCACGTTGATCAGCGGGTTGATGTAGTAGCCGAGGCTGGCTTCGAGCATGCGCCCGTTGTTCACCGCCCAGACGTAGGTCAGCCAGTTGAAGGCGATCAGCGAGCCGCTCAGGGCGAGGATTGCCAGGCGCCGCGGGTTGTCACGCAGTTCACGCCACCAGCCGGGGTGTTTCCACACCAGCAGCAACGCTGCGCCGAACAGCGCCGACCAGAGCACCCGGTGGACGATGATCTCCACCGCCGGGACGCTTTGCAGCAGCTTGAAGTAGATGGGGAACAGGCCCCAGATAATGTAGGCGGTCAGGCCGAGAATGTACCCGCGGCGCGGGTTGGCGGCAGTCATGATGATCCTTGCTTAGCTAGCTAAATGCGCGGCTATTGTAGACAGACGTCGTGCCGCTTTTAGAACAATTTGAGGGGTTCTTCGTCCAGCGCCGCGCATTGTTCGCGCAGTGCGAGGATCTGGTCGCCCCAATAGCGCTCCTGGCCGAACCAAGGGAAGCTGCGCGGGAAGGCCGGGTCGTCCCAGCGCCGTGCCAGCCAGGCGCTGTAGTGCAGCAGGCGCAGGCCGCGCAGGGGCTCGATCAGGGCCAGTTCACGCGGGTCGAAATCGTGGAACTCGTTGTAGCCGTCCATCAGTTCGGCGAGCTGGCCGAGGCGTTCCTCGCGGCTGCCGGCGAGCATCATCCACAGATCCTGGACGGCGGGGCCCATGCGGCAGTCGTCGAGGTCGACGATATGGAACACCTCGTCGCGGCACATCAGGTTGCCGGGGTGGCAATCGCCGTGCAGGCGGATCTGTTTGTGCGGGGTGCGGGCGTAGATCGCCTCGATGCGCTTGAGCAGGTCGCGGGCCACGGATTCGAAGGCGGGCAGCAGGCTTTTCGGGACGTAGTCACCTTCCAGCAGGGTGGCCAGGGAAGCGTGGCCGAAGTTATCCACAGCGAGGCTCTCGCGCTCGGCGAACGGGCGGCTGGCGCCGACGGCGTGCAGGCGGCCGAGCAGTTGGCCGAGGCGGTAGAGCTGGTCGAGGTTGCCGGGCTCCGGTGCTCGACCGCCACGCCGGGGGAACAGGGCGAAGCGGAAGCCGGCGTGTTCGAACAGGGTCTTGCCGTTGTGCAGCAGCGGGGCGACCACCGGCACTTCGCAGTCGGCCAGTTCGGCGGTGAAGGCGTGTTCCTCGAGGATCGCGGCATCGCTCCAGCGGTCGGGGCGGTAGAACTTGGCGATCACCGGTTCGGCGTCTTCGATGCCGACCTGGTAGACGCGGTTCTCGTAGCTGTTCAGCGCCAGGACCCGGGCATCGCTGAGCAGGTCCTGGCTTTCGATGGCGTCCAGGACCAGATCGGGGGTGAGGGTATCGAAGGGGTGGGACATGCGCGACTCCGGCTGTGCGGCGTAAAGAGGCCGCATCGATTCCGGCATGGTAACTCAGGGGGTGTTTCCTGGAGAGGTCCAATTCTGAAGGCTTTCACA
Source organism: Pseudomonas sp. P2S-1 (assembly GCF_057197725.1). Classification (NCBI taxonomy): domain Bacteria; kingdom Pseudomonadati; phylum Pseudomonadota; class Gammaproteobacteria; order Pseudomonadales; family Pseudomonadaceae; genus Pseudomonas; species Pseudomonas sp. P2S-1. Next base: position 4,070,129 of record NZ_CM170068.1, on the reverse strand, counting down.
GAACCTTGTGGGAGCTGGCTTGCCAGCGATTTGGCCAGATCGGGCAACCTCATCGCTCATGCCGGCCTCATCGCTGGCAAGCCAGCTCCCACAGGGTTTTGTGTTAACCGGTACTTTTGTGTCAGGCGCCGATAATGCCGCCATCCTCGCGGGTAATCGCCATCACCGACGACCGCGGCTTGCCATTCGGCAAATGCTCGGGGAAGGTCGAACCGCCGGTTTCACCCGGGTGCTGGATCCCCACGAACAAGGTCTTCTGGTCCGGCGCAAAGGCAATCCCGGTCACTTCGCAGGCCACCGGACCGACCATGAAGCGGCGGATTTCCCCGGTCGCCGGGTCGGCACACAACATCTGGTTATTGCCCATGCCAGCGAAGTCCCCGGCATTGCTGTAGTCGCCGTCCGTGAGGATCCACAGCCGGCCATCCGGGTCGAAGCCCAGACCATCGGGGCTGTTGAACATGTTCTGCGCGGTGACATTGTCCGAGCCGCCTTTCGCTGCACCCGGGTGCACCTCGGGATTGCCGGCGACGACGAACAGGTCCCAGTCGAATTCCATCGAACCATGATCATCACCCGTCTCGCGCCAGCGCAGGATCTGCCCGTAGACGTTCTTCTCCCGGGGGTTCGGCCCACCGACCGGCTGGCCTTCCTCACCACGCTTGACGTTGTTGGTCAGGGTGCAATAGATCTGCCCGTCCTTCGGGCTCACCACGATCCATTCCGGCCGGTCCATGCGCGTGGCCTTCAGCAGGCTCGCAGCGAGACGTGCGTGGATCAGCACCTGGGCCTGGTTGGCGAAGCCGGCCGCCGCATTCAGGCCGTTCTTGCCATGGGTCAGTTCCAGCCACTGGCCCTTGCCTTTCGGATGGTTCGGGTTGCCGTCGCCATCGTCGAAGCGCGCCACGTACAGGGTGCCGTGGTCCAGCAGGTTGCGGTTGGCGGTAGGGTTCTTGTGGTCGATGCGCTCGCGGCTGATGAACTTATAGATGAACTCGCCACGCTCGTCGTCGCCCATGTACACCACGGCGCGGCCGTCACGGGTCTCGCCGAGGGCGGCGTTCTCGTGCTTGAAGCGGCCGAGGGCGGTGCGCTTGACCGGGGTGGACTTCGGATCGAACGGGTCGATCTCCACCACCCAGCCATGGCGGTTCAGTTCGTTGGGGTTCTTCGCCAGGTCAAAACGCGGATCGTGCAGGTGCCAGCCGACTTCCTTGCCCGCCACCGAAGCACCGTAGCGCTTCTGCCCGGCGTCGAAGGCCTGCTGCGGATCGCTGCTGCCGAAGCAGTCGGTGAAGTTCTCTTCGCAGGTCAGGTAGGTGCCCCACGGGGTCTTGCCGTTGGCGCAGTTCTGGAAGGTGCCGAGGACCTTGGTCGCGCTGTTGTCGGCCGCAGTACGCAGCCAGGCATCACCCGCCGCCGGGCCGCTCAGGCGGATCGGCGTGTTGCCGTGGATGCGGCGGTTGTATTTGGAGCCCTGGACGAACTGCCACTGGCCGTTCTTGCGCTGCACTTCGATCACCGACACGCCTTCCGAGGCCTGGGCCTTGTGCACGTCTTCGGCATTGGCCGGCTGGCCGCCGTGGTCGAACAGGTAGCGGTAGTTGGTGTATTCGTTGTTGATCGCCATGAGTGCGCGGTTTTCGTCACCCGGGAAGGGGAACAGGCTCATGCCGTCGTTGTTGTCGCCGAACTGCACTTCCTGGGCCTTGGCCGTGCCCTTGCCGGACGGGTCGAAGGCCGGCGAGTCGGCATGCAGGGGCTGGCCCCAGCTGATCAGCACCGAGGCCTTGTAGCCCGGCGGCAGGCTGATGCCATCGGCGGTGGACGAGGGAATTGCGCTGAAACCGAGCAACGGGCTGCCGGAAGCGGCACTCACGCTATCGGCCAGCACGCTGCGGCTCAGCAGGTTGCCACCGAGAAACAGCGCCGCTCCACACAAGGCGCCGGCACCGATGAAACGGCGACGGCTCAGGCCGATAATCTGCTCGAGATCGGTCGGCTGGTTTTCTTCTAATAGGTTCATGACAGGCTTCCTGCGGTTTGTGGCAGTCACCTTAATCAGGCCCTATGACAGTTTTGTGGCCGATTTCAGACGGGTGTTCCGAGAAGAACGTAGGTCGGAAGGAATCGAACCTGTACGACACTTCCGACGGCAAGGTCATGGCTACGCAGCCATTCCGGCTCGGCGAAGGCGCACAGGATCTGCCCGCTGCCCAGGCTCAAGCGCAGCTCGCTGGAGCCCTGGGGATCGTCCTGCAATTCATCGATCGTCGCTTCCAGGCTGTTGGTCCCCGGTGGTACCGGGGCATCGCGGGTCGCCAGCTCCAGCCAGCCGGCCTTGATCAAGGCGACCACGGCAGTGCCGGGCTCCAGCTCCAGGCGGTGGGTGCTGTCGTGGGTGATCTGCGCTTCGATGCGCAGGTCGCCGGCCAGGGTCAGTTCGATGGTGTCGTTGCGCCCCTGCGGGTGGATCGCGCTGACCCGCCCGTGCAGCTGATTGCGCGCGCTGGTGCGCAGCATCAGGCGGCCGAGCAGGTCGAGGTCGCTGCTGTCCTCGGCTTCTTCGAGGATCTGCGCCTGAAGGATCTGCAGGCGCTGGTAAAGGCGCAGCACCCGGCGGCCTTCATCCGACAGACGGGCGCCGCCACCGCCACGCCCGCCGGTGCTTCGTTCCACCAGCGGCCGCGCGGCGAGGTTGTTGAGTTCGTCGATCGCATCCCAGGCGGCCTTGTAGCTCATGCCCGCGGCTTTCGCGGCACGGGTGATGGAGCCTTGCTCATCAATGTGCTGCAACAGGGCGATGCGTTGCGGACGACGGACGATGTGCTGGGACAGGGGCGTAGGCAAGGGCATGGGGTCGGTACGAAAGCTGACGATGATCGGCAGGAAATTGCCCGCCCCACCGCGCCAAGTCAAGCACTGCCGGGTCGCGGGGTGCGCGCCAGGCAGTAGACATCCACCCGCGCCGCGCCGGCATCGCGCAGCAACCGGGCCAGGGCCTGGGCGGTGGCACCGGTGGTCAGCACGTCGTCCACCAGCGCCACATGCACGCCCTCGATGGCCTCGGGACGGGTGAGGGCGAAGGCATTCCGGAGGTTGCGCTTACGTGCGCGGGCGTCGAGTTCCTGTTGCGCGGTGGTGTCGAGGGGGCGCGTCAGCAGCTCGGTGTCGCAGGGGATCGCCAGTTGCGCGGCGATCCATCCAGCGAGCATCGCCGCCTGGTTGTAGCCGCGCTGGCGCAAGCGCCGGCTGGCCATGGGCACGGGCAGCAGCAGCGCCGGGCGCGGCAGCCCGTCGGCGAACCGGTGCGCCAGCCAGTTACCGAGCATCTGCGCCATCAGCCGGCCCAGTGGCCACTGGCGCTGGTGCTTGAAGCGGGTGATCAGGGCGTCCAGCGGAAAACCGTAGTGCCACGGCGCCTCGACCCGACGAAAGGCGGGGCGCTGCCGCGCGCACTGGCCACAGAGCAGGTCGTCGAGCGGCAAGGGCAGGGCGCAGATCCGGCAACGTTCATCCAGCCAGGGCAATTCGTTTTCACAGGACGAGCAGATCGGATGGACCTGTTCGGCGGGCTCATCGCACAACAAACAGGCATGGTTATTATTTGTACAGATGTAAACCTGTGTTTTCTTGCAAGGTTGACAGCGCATTGGCCTTCCTTAACTATGCGGGCTATCCGTGATGCGCTGGCGGGCGATCCGACCCCCGCGCCAGTACAAGCCTAAACAAGGAAACGCCCATGAGCGCCAGCACAACTGCAACGCTTCGTCACGACTGGTCCCTGGCCGAAGTCAAAGCCCTGTTCCAGCAGCCGTTCAACGACCTGCTGTTCCAGGCGCAGACTGTGCACCGTGCGCATTTCGACCCCAACCGCGTCCAGGTCTCGACCCTGCTGTCGATCAAGACCGGCGCCTGCCCGGAAGATTGCAAATATTGTCCGCAGTCCGGTCACTACAACACCGGCCTGGACAAGCAGAAACTGATGGAAGTGCAGAAGGTCCTGGAGGAAGCCGCCCGGGCCAAGGCCATCGGCTCCACCCGTTTCTGCATGGGCGCGGCGTGGAAGCACCCGTCGGCCAAGGACATGCCCTACGTGCTGGAGATGGTCAAAGGGGTCAAGGCCATGGGCCTGGAAACCTGCATGACCCTCGGCCGCCTCGACCAGGAGCAGACCCAGGCCCTGGCCGAAGCCGGCCTGGACTACTACAACCACAACCTCGACACCTCGCCGGAGTTCTACGGCAGCATCATCACCACCCGCACCTACAGCGAGCGCCTGCAGACCCTGGCCTATGTGCGTGACGCGGGGATGAAGATCTGCTCCGGCGGCATCCTCGGCATGGGCGAGTCGCTGGACGACCGCGCCGGCCTGCTGATCCAGCTGGCCAACCTGCCCGAGCACCCGGAGTCGGTACCGATCAACATGCTGGTGAAGGTTGCCGGCACGCCGCTGGAAAACGCCGAGGACGTCGATCCGTTCGACTTCATCCGCATGCTGGCGGTGGCGCGGATCCTCATGCCGCAGTCCCATGTGCGCCTGTCCGCCGGGCGCGAGCAGATGAACGAGCAGATGCAGGCGCTGGCCTTCATGGCCGGGGCCAACTCGATCTTCTACGGCGAGAAACTGCTGACCACCGCCAACCCCCAGGCCGACAAGGACATGCAGTTGTTCGCCCGCCTCGGCATCAAGCCCGAAGCCCGCGAAGAGCATGCCGACGAAGTGCACCAGGCGGCCATCGAGCAGGCACTGATCGAGCAGAAGAGCAGCGAGCTGTTCTACGACGCCGCGTCCGCCTGAGGTTGCCATGAGCTTCGATCTTCGTGCGCGCCTCGAGCAGAGGCGTGCCGCTGACCTGTACCGCCAGCGCCCGCTGCTGCAGAGCCCGCAAGGCCCGCAGGTGGTGGTGGACGGGCAGCCGCTGCTGGCCTTCTGCAGCAACGATTACCTGGGCCTGGCCAATCATCCCGAGGTGATCGCCGCCTGGCGTGCCGGCGCCGAGCGCTGGGGCGTGGGCGGTGGCGCGTCGCATCTGGTGGTGGGTCACAGCACCCCGCATCACGAACTGGAAGAAGCCCTGGCCGAGTTCACTGGGCGCCCGCGTGCGCTGCTGTTCACCACCGGCTACATGGCCAACCTCGGCGTGGTTACCGCGCTGGTGGGGCAGGGTGATACCGTCCTGCAGGACCGCCTCAACCATGCCTCGCTGCTGGATGCCGGCCTGCTCAGCGGCGCGCGGTTCAACCGTTACCTGCACAACGACGCCGACAGCCTCGACAAGCGCCTGGACAAGGCCGAGGGCAACACCCTGGTAGTCACCGACGGCGTGTTCAGCATGGACGGCGATATCGCCGAGCTGCCGGCACTGGTCAATCGTGCCCGGGCCAAGGGCGCCTGGCTGATGGTCGACGATGCCCATGGCTTCGGCACCCTTGGCCGGCATGGCGGGGGTGTGGCCGAGCACTTCGGCCTGGGTCTTGAAGAACTGCCGGTGCTGGTCGGCACCCTCGGCAAGGCCTTCGGCACCGCCGGTGCCTTCGTCGCCGGCAGCGAGGACCTGATCGAAAGCCTGGTGCAGTTCGCCCGTCCTTATATCTACACCACCAGCCAGCCCCCGGCGCTGGCCTGCGCGACCCTGAAAAGCCTGACCCTGCTGCGCGACGAGCACTGGCGCCGCGAGCACCTGGCCGCGCTGATCGCCCAGTTCCGTGGCGGCGCCGAGGCGCTGGGCCTGGAACTGATGGACAGCTTCACGCCGATCCAGCCGATCCTGATCGGCGATGCCGGACGGGCGATGCAGCTGTCGCGGATGTTGCGCGAACGCGGGCTGCTGGTGACCGCCATCCGTCCGCCCACCGTGCCCGCCGGCAGCGCCCGCCTGCGGGTGACCCTGACCGCCGCCCACAGCGCCGCGCAGGTCCAGCTATTGTTGAATGCATTGGCCGAGTGTTATCCGCTGTTGGAGCCTGTCGATGCGTAATCATCTGATTCTTCTGCCGGGCTGGGGCCTGGGCAGCGCCGCGCTGGAACCGCTGGCGGCAAGTTTGAGGGCACAGGATGCCGGACTCCGGGTCGAGCTGGCGGCCCTGCCAAACCTGGTCAGCGACGACCCGCAGGCCTGGCTCGACGAGCTGGACCGGCGCCTGCCGAAGGACACCTGGCTGGGGGGCTGGTCGCTGGGCGGCATGCTCGCTGCCGAGCTGGCGGCGCGGCGTGGCGATCACTGTTGCGGGCTGCTGACCTTCGCCAGCAACCTCAGCTTCGTCGCCCGTCCGGACTGGCCGGACGGCATGCCACCGGACACCTTCGAAACCTTCGTCGATGGCTGCCGCAGCCATACCGCCGTTACCCTCAAGCGCTTCAAGTCGCTGTGCAGCGAAGGCGCGCAGGAGCCGCGCAGCCTGCTGCGGCAACTGGGCGTCGGCGTGCCGGATACCGACCCGGTGCTGCTGGTGAAGGGCCTGGAAGTGCTCGGCCGCCTGGATACCCGGGCGGCGTTGCAGGCTTATGGCGGGCCGCAACTGCACCTGTTCGCCGGCTCCGACGAACTGGTCCCGGCCGAGGCCGCCCGGGCCCTCAGCGAATGGCTGCCGGATGTCGAGGTGGGCCTGGTCGAGGGCGCTTCCCACGCGTTCATCCTCGAATACCCGCAAGAGCTGGCGGCCAATATCAAGACCTTCCTGCATGAGAGTGGCGATGACTGATCTATCCCGACCCGGCCTGCCCGGCGCCTTGCCCGACAAGCGCCAGGTGGCCGCGTCCTTTTCCCGTGCCGCCGCCAGCTATGACAGCGTTGCCGAATTGCAGCGGGCGGTGGGTGGTCATCTGCTGGAGCAGCTGCCGCCGGGGCTGGCGCCGCATTGCTGGGTCGATCTCGGCAGCGGCACCGGGCATTTCAGCCGGGCCCTGCAAGGGCGTTATGCGGACGGGCTGGGCGTGGCGGTGGATATCGCCGAGGGCATGCTGCGCCATGCCCGCGCTGCCGGTGGTGCGGATTACCACGTTGCCGGTGATGCCGAACGCCTGCCCCTGCGCGAGGCCTGCGCCGGGCTGATGTTTTCCAGCCTCGCCGTGCAATGGTGCGCGAATTTCCGTGAGGTACTCGCCGAGGCGCGGCGGGTGCTGCAGCCCGGTGGCGTGCTGGCCTTCTCCAGCCTGTGCGTCGGCACCCTGCATGAGTTGCGGGCGAGCTGGGAGGCGGTGGATGGCATGGTGCATGTGAACCGCTTCCGGCGTTTCGAGGACTACCAGCGGTTGTGTGCAGAAAGCGGTCTGGATGTACTCGACCTGCATGCACAACCCCATGTGTTGCACTACCCTGATGTGCGCAGTCTGACCCATGAGCTCAAGGCCCTGGGCGCGCACAACCTCAATCCCGGCCGTCCCGCCGGGCTCACCGGACGGGCGCGGATGCAAGGATTGCTGCAGGCTTACGAGCAGTTTCGCCAGCCGCAGGGCCTGCCGGCCACCTACCAGGTGGTCTATGGGGTCTTGCGCAAGCCGCTGACAGAAGGGGAGTGAGATGAGCGCGGCCTATTTCATCGCCGGCACCGACACCGACGTGGGCAAGACCACCATCGCCGCCGGCCTGCTGCAGGCGGCGCAACTGGCCGGATTGAGCACCCTGGGTGCCAAGCCGGTGGCTTCGGGATGCGAAGTCACGCCCAAGGGGCTGCGCAACAGTGACGCCCTGGCGTTGATGGCGCAGAGCACGCTGAAGCTGCCTTATGAGCGGATCAACCCTTTTGCCTTCGAGCCGGCCATCGCTCCCCATCTGGCGGCGCGGGAGGCTGGTGTCGAGCTGAGCGTGCCGGGCCTGCTCGGGCCGATGCGCGAAGTATTGGCGCAGGGCGCGGATTTCACCTTGATCGAAGGCGCCGGGGGCTGGCGGGTGCCGTTGTCCCATGTTGCCAACCTGTCGGACCTGGCGATGGCGCTGAAACTGCCGGTGATCCTGGTGGTGGGCGTGCGGCTGGGGTGCATCAACCATGCGTTGCTCAGCGCCGAAGCGATTGCCCGGGATGGTTTGCAACTGGCGGGGTGGGTGGCGAATATCATCGATCCGCGCACGTCGCGGCTCGAGGAGAATCTGGCCAGCCTGGCCGAGCGCTTGCCGGCGCCGTGCCTGGGGCGGGTGCCGAAGCTGAAGATCGCCTCGGCGGAGGCGGTGGCGGAGCATCTGCAGATCGATCTCCTGGACTGACAACGGACCCTGTGGGAGCTGGCTTGCCAGCGATTGGGCCAGGCCTGACAGCATCATTGCTCAAGCCGGCCTCATCGCTGGCAAGCCAGCTCCCACAGGGTTTTGTGTCAGTCTGCTAGTTCCTCTCTATCGCAACCCCCAACCCCATTAGTGTTTTTCAACGGCAATCTCTGCCCATCTCTGCTTCAATAGGCCACTGTATTGCCACTCTCTTTACTGGAGTTTTGAAATGGAAATCTCGGGCAGTTCCGCATTCTATGCCGGCCTGGGCGCCATTCAGGCCGGGCAGCAGCGGGTCGACCAGGCCGCCAGCCAAATCGCCAACAACACCGTAGAGCGCGCCGCCACCAGTCAATCCAGCGACTTCCAGGCCGAGCGCCTGCGTTCCGTCGATCGCAGCCAGCAGATGGACATGGCCACCGCCACCGTCGAACAGGCCTTGGGCAAGCACCAGGTCGAACTCGGTGTCAAAGTGGCCAAAGCATCGGACGAAATGCTCGGCACGCTGATCGACACCTACGCCTGAGGCACAACGCCTCAGGCTTCATCTTTTCCCGCTAGCCTTTATTCATCAGCGCCTTGGCCGTTGTGCCGGGCGTTCGGCTGCGCGTCTCTCGGAGTTTTCCTACGCTTGTAGTTCGTCTGGACGATGGCAAAAGTGCCGTTGGCGGGGTGTTGACAAGATATAGGCGTAAACGTATGTTTCAAACAATCGTTTGACCGAAAGCCGCCTAGAGCTGGTCGGTGTGGTCTCTCTCCTAACAAGGTTCATCAGCAGAGGTTCATCGCTATGCCTGAATACAAAGCCCCCTTGCGTGATATTCGTTTCGTCCGTGATGAACTGCTCGGCTATGAAGCGCACTATCAAAGCCTGCCGGGTTGCCAGGACGCCACGCCGGACATGGTCGACGCCATTCTTGAAGAAGGCGCGAAGTTCTGTGAACAGGTACTGGCCCCGCTGAACCGCGTTGGTGACCTGGAAGGCTGCACCTGGAGCGAATCCGGCGTGAAGACCCCGACCGGCTTCAAGGAAGCCTACAAGCAGTTCGTCGAAGGCGGCTGGCCGAGCCTGGCCCATGACGTCGAGCACGGTGGCCAGGGTCTGCCTGAGTCGCTGGGCCTGGCGATCAGCGAAATGGTCGGCGAGTCCAACTGGTCCTGGGGCATGTACCCGGGCCTGTCCCATGGCGCGATGAACACCCTGTCCGCCCACGGTACCGCCGAGCAGCAGCACACCTACCTGAGCAAGCTGGTCACCGGCGAATGGACCGGCACCATGTGCCTGACCGAGCCACACTGCGGTACCGACCTGGGCATGCTGCGCACCAAGGCCGAGCCTCAGGCCGACGGTTCCTACAAAGTCACCGGCACCAAGATCTTCATCTCGGCCGGTGAACACGACATGGCCGACAACATCGTCCATATCGTCCTGGCCCGCCTGCCGGACGCACCGGCTGGCACCAAGGGCATTTCCCTGTTCATCGTGCCGAAGTTCCTGCCCAACGCCGAAGGCGGCGTGGGCGAGCGCAACGCCGTGACCTGTGGTTCCCTGGAACACAAGATGGGCATCCACGGTAACGCCACTTGCGTGATGAACTTCGACGCCGCCACCGGCTTCCTGATCGGCCCGGCCAACAAAGGCCTGAACTGCATGTTCACCTTCATGAACACCGCTCGCCTGGGGACCGCGCTGCAAGGCCTGGCCCACGCCGAAGTCGGTTTCCAGGGGGGGCTGAAATACGCCCGCGACCGCCTGCAAATGCGCTCCCTGACCGGCCCGAAAGCACCGGACAAGGCAGCCGACCCGATCATCGTCCACCCGGACGTGCGCCGCATGCTGCTGACCATGAAGGCCTTCGCCGAGGGTAACCGCGCGATGGTCTACTTCACCGCCAAGCAGGTGGACATCGTCAAGTACAGCCAGGACGAAGAAGAGAAGAAGAAGGCCGACGCACTGCTGGCCTTCATGACCCCGATCGCCAAGGCGTTCATGACCGAAGTCGGCTTCGAATCGGCCAACCACGGCGTGCAGATCTACGGTGGCCACGGCTTCATCGCCGAGTGGGGCATGGAGCAGAACGTGCGCGATAGCCGCATCTCCATGCTGTACGAAGGCACCACCGGCATCCAGGCCCTCGACCTGCTGGGTCGCAAGGTCCTGATGACCCAGGGCGAGGCGCTGAAGGGCTTCACCAAGATCGTGCACAAGTTCTGCCAGGCCCAGGAAGGCAACGACGCCGTCAAGGAATTCGTCGAGCCACTGGCTGCGCTGAACAAGGAGTGGGGCGAACTGACCATGAAGGTCGGTATGGCCGCCATGAAGGACCGCGAGGAAGTGGGTGCTGCTTCGGTGGACTACCTGATGTACTCCGGCTATGCCTGCCTGGCGTACTTCTGGGCCGACATCGCCCGCCTGGCCGCCGAGAAGCTGGCTGCCGGCACCACCGAGGAAGCCTTCTACACCGCCAAGTTGCAGACTGCGCGCTTCTACTTCCAGCGCATCCTGCCGCGTACCCGTACCCATGTCGCGACCATGCTGTCGGGTGCGAACAACCTGATGGCGATGGACGAAGAGCATTTCGGCCTGTCGTACTGATCTACTCGCTTCAAGAAAAACGCCTGCCCTCACCGGCAGGCGTTTTTTTTGGCCTTGTGAAAACCTTTCGGGCCTCATCGCTGGCTTGCCAGCGATGAGGCCAGTACAGACAACACACCTCTGCAAATTGATCCAGCAAATGAGCTTCAAGCTCCAGCCCCTTGCTGCCGTTAAATAAATTGACGCCAAATATTTATCTATTCATGTGCATTGCCGATAAAGTGAAGGCACAATGACATTATCGATCTGCTGGATCGGAGAGTTCTCTTGTTTCGTTTGTCCGCTGTACGCCTGAGTCATTTCCTCCCCGGGGCCTTCCTGCTGCTGTCCGGGCTTGCGGCCGCCTATGTCCGCGACCTGTCGGTGTTCTTCACTTCGCTGTTCAACGTCCTGCCGACCCTGGTCCTGCTGCTGGGCGGCGCCTACTGTGCGGTGTATCGGCGCCAGCGCGAGCTGTTCCTGATGATAACCGTGTACATCGCCTACTACCTGCTGGACACCCAGACCGACTTCTACCGCGACCACGGCCGCGTGCGCGAGGATGCGGCGGTGGTGTTCCACCTGGTGTGCCTGCTGCTGCCGATGCTGTTCGCCCTGTTCGGTGCCTGGCAGGAACGCACCCACCTGTTCCAGGACATGGTTGCGCGCTTCGCCGTGCTGCTCGCCGTCGGCAGTGTCGCCCTGGGCCTGGAGCAGAGCTACCCGCAGGCCCTGCTGAGCTGGCTGGCGGAGATCCGCTGGCCGTCGCTGCATGGCCAGTGGATGAGCCTGATCCAGATGTCCTACCCGGTGTTCTTCCTGGCCTTCGTGGTGCTGGTGGTGCAGTACCTGCGCGAGCCGCGGCCGCTGCATGCGGCGCAGGTCATCGGCTTGATCGGCATCTTCTGGATGCTGCCGCAGACCTTCATCCTGCCCTTCACCCTGAACATCATGTGCAGCCAGGTGATGCTGATGATCGCCGCGTCGGTCTCCCACGAGGCCTACCAGATGGCCTTCCGCGACGAGCTCACCGGCCTGCCGGGCCGCCGCGCGCTGAACGAGCGCATGCAGCGCCTGGGGCGCAACTACGTGCTGGCGATGACCGACGTCGACCACTTCAAGAAATTCAACGATACCCATGGCCACGACGTCGGCGACCAGGTCCTGCGCCTGGTGGCGAGCAAGCTGTCCAAGGTCACCGGCGGCGGCCGCGCCTACCGCTACGGCGGCGAGGAGTTCTGCCTGGTGTTCGCCGGCAAGACCCTGGAAGAGTGCATTCCGCACCTCGAGGCGGTGCGCGAGATGATTGCCAACTACGCTATTCAGCTGCGCAACCAGGAGAACCGCCCGCAGGACGACCAGCAAGGTCGCCAGCGTCGCGGAACGGCGGGGGGCGGAAGCGTGTCGGTGACCGTGAGTATCGGTGTCTGCGAACGCCAGCCCGAACACCGCACCCCCGAGGAAGTGCTCAAGGCCGCGGACCAGGCGCTGTACGCGGCCAAGGGAGCGGGGCGTAACTGCGTGATGGCCCATGGGCAGAAGGAGCGGCGAGGCGCATTGCGCGTGGCGTGACCGAAACTGACTTGCCGGTCTCTAGATGACCCTATGTGTCGCAAAAGTTGTTCAGTTACACTCCGAAACCTTAGTACCGGTTCCTTGCGGGACTGTCCACGACTCAAGGTGTGAGAGGTTGCCATGGCTGACTACAAAGCGCCGCTGCGCGATATGCGCTTCGTTCTCAACGAAGTGTTCGAAGTCTCGAAACTGTGGGCAGCCCTGCCCGGACTGGCCGACGCGGTAGACGAAGAGACCGCCCTGGCCGTGCTGGAAGAGGCCGGCAAGGTCACCAGCAAGACCATCGCCCCGCTCAGCCGCGCCGCCGATGAAGAAGGCTGCCACTGGGACAACGGCAACGTGCGCACCCCGGCCGGTTTCATCGATGCCTACCGCACCTACGCCGAAGGCGGCTGGGTCGGCGTCGGTGGCGACCCGGTGTACGGCGGCATGGGCATGCCCAAGGTGATCTCGGCCCAGGTCGAGGAAATGGTCAACTCGTCGAGCCTGGCCTTCGGCCTGTACCCGATGCTGACCGCCGGCGCCTGCCTGTCGATCAATGCCCACGCCAGCGAAGAGCTCAAGGAAAAGTACCTGCCGAACATGTACGCCGGAGTCTGGGCCGGCTCCATGTGCCTGACCGAGCCCCATGCCGGCACCGACCTGGGCATCATCCGCACCCGCGCCGAGCCGCAGGCGGACGGCAGCTACAAGGTCAGCGGGACCAAGATCTTCATCACCGGCGGTGAACACGACCTCACCGAGAACATCATCCACCTGGTGCTGGCCAAGCTGCCGGACGCGCCGGCCGGGCCGAAGGGCATTTCCCTGTTCCTGGTGCCGAAGTTCCTGGTCAACGCCGACGGCAGCCTGGGCGAACGCAACCCGGCCACCTGCGGCTCGATCGAGCACAAGATGGGCATCCAGGCCTCGGCCACCTGCGTGATGAACTTCGACGAAGCCGTGGGCTATATCGTCGGCGAGCCGAACAAGGGCCTGGCGGCGATGTTCACCATGATGAACTACGAGCGCCTGGGCGTCGGTATCCAGGGCTTGGCCTCGGCCGAGCGTTCCTACCAGAACGCCATCGAATACGCCCGTGACCGCCTGCAGAGCCGTTCCCCGACCGGCCCGCAAGCCAAGGACAAGGTCGCCGACCCGATCATCGTCCACCCGGACGTGCGTCGCATGCTGCTGACCATGAAGGCCCTCAACGAGGGCGGTCGCGCCTTCTCCACCTACGTTGCCATGCAGCTGGACACCGCCAAGTACAGCGAAGACGCCACCACCCGCAAGCGCGGGGAAGACCTGGTCGCCCTGCTGACCCCGGTGGCCAAGGCCTTTCTCACCGACCTCGGGCTGGAGACGGCGGTGCATGGCCAGCAGGTCTTCGGCGGCCACGGCTATATCCGCGAGTGGGGCCAGGAGCAGTTGGTGCGTGATGTGCGCATCACCCAGATCTACGAAGGCACCAACGGCATCCAGGCCCTGGACCTGATGGGGCGCAAGATCGTCGGTAGTGGCGGCGCCTTCTACAAGCTGTTCGCCGACGAGATCCGCCATTTCACTGGCACCGCCGGCAGCGAGCTGGGCGAGTTCGTCAAACCGCTGAATACTGCGCTGGACGACCTGGATTCCCTGACCGCCTGGGTCCTGGACCGGGCCAAGGGCAACCCGAACGAGATCGGCGCGGCGTCGGTCGAGTACCTGCACGCCTTTGGCTATGTGGCCTACGCCTACATGTGGGCGCTGATGGCGCGCACGGCGCTGGCCAAGCAGGGCGAGGAAGACTTCTACGCCAGCAAGCTGGGCACCGCGCGTTTCTATTTCGCGCGCCTGCTGCCGCGTCTGCAGTCGCTGTGCGCCTCGGTCAAGGCTGGCAGCGAGTCGCTGTACCTGCTGGAGGCCGAGCAGTTCTGAGGTAATTGCGTCATGTAAGCATTTGCTTACATGACGTGGTGACGTTTGGCGTCTTCTCTCATATTGGATCCGAAGTTAATCTTCTTTCCATGGACGAAGCGCAGGACGCGCACAGTACATCACAAGGACGGAACGAAGGAAGCCTGCCCGGGACGGTGGGAAGAAAGGGAAGTCAAAGGGAAACAGTCTGGGAAAACCTCGCTTCGGCGGGGTTTTCTTTTGCCTGCGATTTCTCTACCCGAGCACATCCAGCGGCGACACGCCCATCTGCCGCGGGTCGATCTCTTCCTCCAGCAGGGTCCGCAGCAACTCCACCGACGCCTGCTGGCGCTGCGCATCGCGGAACACCAAGCCGACCTTGAGCGGCACCCGCGGCTCGCTCAGCGGCTTCCACAGCAACTCCTGGTCTTCGGAAGCTTCCTGCGCCCGGCCTGGCAGCACCGTGGCCAGCGAGGTCTGCGGCAGGCTGTCGAGAATCCCGCCCATATTGTTCATCTCGGCCTGTACCTGCGGGCGCCGCCCGAGGTTGGCCAACTGGCCCTGCCAGATTTGCCGCACCTGGAATTCCTCGCCGAGGAGGATCATCGGCAATTCCGCCGCCTGTTTCAGCGAGACCTTCTTGAATTCGCGCAGCGGGTGGGTTTTCGGGATCACCACCTGCAGCTCGTCCTCGTACAGCAGCAGCCCGTGCAGCCCCGGCTGGCGGGGCGGCAGGTAGCTGATGCCGATGTCCAGGCTGCCGTTGAGCAGGCGCCGTTCGATCTCCAGCCCCGACAGTTCATAGATCTGCACCACCAGGTGCGGCTGCGCCTTGCGCACCCGGTCGAGCAACTGGGGCACCAGGCTCGGCCGCACCGTTTGCAGCACGCCGATGGCCAGGGTGCGCAGGGCCTGGCCGCGGAAGTTGCGCAGGGCGTCGCGGGCGCGCTGCATGCCGTCGAGCAGGGGCAGGGCGTGGTTGTACAGGGTGTGCGCGGCCAGGGTCGGCAGCAGGCGCTTGTTGCCCCGTTCGAACAGGCTGACATCGAGGCTGTGCTCGAGCTGGCGGATCTGCTGCGACAGCGCCGGCTGGGACAGCGACAGGCGTTCGGCGGCGCGGCCGACATGGCCTTCTTCATACACCGCGACGAAATATCGCAGTTGGCGGAAATCCATAAGGTTTACTTATCGAAAATGCTCGAAAAACGAAATGGCCGCAAGGCCGGCGGAAGCCTACTCTACGCCCGTATTCACAAGGTTTACAGGCCCAGAGGGCGCAATGAACAGCGTACATGTGGATGGCGTTTACATAGGCAAGGCTAAAAATCTCGGTTATGGACTCATGACCGATATCGACAAGGAAGAGGTTGCAAGGCGGCTCTGGTTATGGCCGCAGGGGCTGGGAAGCGATGAACACGGCGACCCACGTTTCCATACCGGCCCCGAGCGGGCCCTGCACCACTATCCGGCCGAGCACTACGCCTGGTGGCGGAAACGTTACCCACAGATCGCCTGGCAGGCGCCGGCGTTCGGCGAAAACCTCTCGACCCATGGCCTCGATGAGCACGACGTGTGCCTCGGCGACCTGTTCCGCTGGGGTGGTGCGCTGTTGCAGATCAGCCAGCCGCGCTCGCCGTGCTATCGCCTGAGCCATCGCTGGGGGCTGCCGGACCTGCCGCAGGAAGCCCAGGACAGCGGGCGTTGCGGCTGGTTCTACCGGGTCCTGAAACCTGGCTTCGTCTGTGCCGACGAGCCTTTCGAACTGATACAGCGCAGCTACCCGGGGCTAACCGTCGACTGGGCGCTGCACGCTTTTTACCGTGAACCCCTGGAGCATGCAGGCTTGAAGAAACTGGTGGATTGTCCGGCCCTGTCGTCACGCTGGCGCGATATCGCGATCAAGCGCTTGCGCACCGGTCGTGTCGAAGACTGGAGCGCCCGCCTGCTCGGCCTGCCACTGGAAGGGTTGCGTGCATGAACCTGTTCAATCTGCGCCGCCAGACCGCCCCGGTGGTCGAGGTGGCGCCACTGCCGAGCGAGGCCGTCGATCCGCTGTCGCGGGAGTGCCTGATGCCGAGCAAGCAACTGGCCGAGCAGGTCTTCGTGCGGGGCCAGGGTTCCTGGCTGTGGGACAGCGACGGCCGCGCGTACCTCGACTTCACCCAGGGCAATGCGGTCAACAGCCTCGGGCACAGTCCGAAGGCGCTGGTCCAGGCGCTGAGTGGGCAAGCTCTGGCGCTGATCAACTCCGGGGCCGGGTTTCACAATAGCGGTCACCTGAAGCTGGTCAACCTGCTCTGCCAGAGCACCGGCAGCGACCAGGCCTATCTGCTCAACAGCGGCGCGGAAGCCTGTGAAGGCGCGATCAAGCTGGCGCGCAAGTGGGGCCAACTGCATCGCAATGGCGCCTACCACATCATCACCGCCAGCCAGGGCAGCCACGGGCGCAGCCTTGGCACCCTGGCGGCATCCGACCCGCTGCCGTGCAACCGCTGTGAACCGGGGCTGCCGGGCTTCAGCAAGGTGCCGTTCAACGACCTTGCCGCGCTGCATGCGGCGGTGGACTCGCGCACCGTGGCGATCATGCTCGAGCCGATCCAGGGCGAAGCCGGGGTGATCCCGGCGACCCGGCATTACCTCAAAGGTGTCGAGCGCCTGTGTCGCGAGCTGGGCATCCTGCTGATCCTCGACGAGGTGCAGACCGGCATGGGCCGCTGCGGCGCGCTGCTGGCCGAGGAAACCTACGGTGTGCGCGCCGATATCCTCACCCTCGGCAAGGGCCTGGGCGGTGGAGTGCCGGTGGCGGCGTTGCTGGCCCGTGGTACGGCGTGCTGTGCCGAGGCCGGCGAGCTGGAAGGCAGCCATCACGGCAATGCCTTGATGAGCGCTGCCGGGCTGGCGGTGCTGGAAACCGTGCTGGAACACGGTTTCCTCGATCAGGTCGGTGCGGCCGGGCGTCATCTGCGCGATGGCCTGAGCCGGCTGGCTGGGCGTTATGGCCTGGGCGAAGTGCGCGGGCAGGGGCTGCTCTGGGGGCTGGAGCTGCAGGAGCCGCTGGCGGCGGAAGTGGTCAGGGCGGCGCGCCAGGAAGGGCTGTTGCTCAATGCGCCGCAAGCCAACGTGCTGCGCTTCTCGCCGGCGCTGACCGTCAGCCACGGCAATATCGACGAAATGCTCCTGCGCCTGGCCCGCGCCTTTGCCCGGGTGAATACCGCGCAGCTCAGCCGCCGCTCGTAAACGAATTCAAAGAACCGTCTCGCGTTCCTGCGCGTCGCCCTGGGCCTGTTGTTTTTGGTCCGGGGCGTTTTTTTGTGCGTGGGAAACAAGCGGAACGTCGGAGTTGTGCTGGAGTCAGAATGAGGACACTACTTAGGGAGCCTTTCCATGGACCTGATTCGTATCATCTTCGCCATTCTCCTGCCTCCGCTGGGGGTGTTCCTGCAGGTCGGCTTTGGCGGGGCGTTCTGGCTGAATATCCTGCTGACCCTGCTGGGGTATATCCCGGGGATCGTGCATGCGGTGTATATCATCGCCAAGCGGTGATCTTCAGGGCCTCATCGCTGGCAAGCCAGCTCCCACACGGACCCTGTGGGAGCTGGCTTGCCAGCGATAGGGCCCTCAAGGCTGGTCGAGAATCCTGCTGTAGAACTTCCATTCCTCCTCCAGCGCATGCGCCAGGTTCGCCGCCGTCCTGAACCCATGCCGCTCGGTCGGATAGAAATGCCCTTCTGCCTCGATCCCCTTGTCCTTCAACGCCTTCAGCATCGAGCGCGTCTGCTCCGGCACCACCACCGCATCCAGCTCGCCCTGGAAGAAGATCACCGGCACGCGGATATTCCCGGCATGCAGTAGCGGCGTGCGCTCGCGATAACGCTCGATATCCCGCTGCGGATCGCCGATCAGCCAGTCCAGATAATCCCCTTCGAACTTGTGCGTGGTCCGGGTCAGGGCCAGCGGGTCGCTGACGCCGTACAGGCTGGCGCCACCACGGAACACATCCTCGAAGGCCAGCGCGCAGAGCGTGGTATAGCCGCCGGCACTGCCGCCACGGATAAACGCCTGGTATGGATCGATCAGCCCTTCACCTGCCAGGTACAACACCGCCGCGCAGGCATCCTCCACATCCACTTCGCCCCAGCGCAGGTGCAGCGCCTGGCGATAGGCCCGGCCATAGCCGCTGCTGCCGCGATAGTTGAGGTCAGCCACGGCAAAGCCGCGCTGGGCCCAGTACTGGATGCGCGGGTCGAGCACCGGGTAACAGGCCGAGGTCGGCCCGCCATGGACGAACACCACCAGCGGCGCAGGCTTCTTGCCGTTCATCGCCGGATAGAAGAAGCCATGAGCTTCGCCATCGCCACTGGGGTAGGTGAAACCGCGCGGCTTGCTGACCCGCTCAGCCGGCAGGGGCTGCACGCCACCGGCCAGCACCTGCACTGAATGATCGCGACGGTCGATGGCGATCACCGCTGCCGGGTGCACCGGCGAGGCAGCGACGGCGTAGATGAAGTCGTTATCCAGATCAAGGCAACGCAAGCGGCTGTATTCGCTGTCGATCGCGGTCAGCGCGCCGTCGCGCTGGCGCAGACCGAGGCGCGAGAAACCCTGTTCGAACCAGGTGGCGAGGTAGCCGCCGTCCAGCGGCAGCCAGGTGCTGGCGCCCAGTTGCCACGGCGCGGCAGCGTGATCGGCAGCGCAGCTCGGCAGCGCCTGCCAGCCTTGCGCGGATTCGCCCCAGGGCTGCCAGAAACCGTTGAGGTCGGAGAGGCAATACAGCCGGCCTTCACGGTCGAAACGCGGCTGTTGCAGGGATTGCGCCGGGCCTTGGTCTCCGGCGACGCAACGGGTTTCACCGTCGCCTTCGCGCAGATACAGGCGCGTCGCAGTCCACGGCTGATCGGGCCGGCTCCATTCGATCCAGGCCAGGCGCCGGCCATCGTCGCTCAGGGTCGGCGAGGCATAGAAGTCTGCGCCTTCGGCGAGTATCTCGCGCCCGCTGTCGCTGATCGCCACCAGCCGGTGTTCCGTGCCGCTTTCCTCGACGGCCAGCACCCGGCCGTCGGCCCAGAGCAGATCGCCATAGCGCCGCTCACCCTGGGTCATGGCGACCGGCTGCCCGCCGTCCAGCGCCTGGCGATACAGTTGCTGGTCCGCCTCGTTGACGAAGATCACGTCATCGTCGCCCAGGCAGAACGAACGCCCGCCGTATTCATAGACCCGGCTGCGCGCACTGAAGCCGTCCGGCGTCAGGCAGCGGGCCTGGCCCTCGCGCCAGTGCCAGATCCGGCAGGCGCCGTCACGGGGGCGGAATTCGTTCCAGAACAGGCCATGACGGCCGGCCTTCAGTTCGGCGAAGTCGGTGCCGGCCGCGACGGCCTGGTCGGCGCTGAAGCGCTCAGCCGCGGGCGATAAGTCGTGAGGTGCGCTCATTGCGGAAAGTCATCTCCTTGATGGTCAGGGTGGCGGTCTCGGCCTCCTCCCTGGCGGCGAGGATGAGGCCGTGGTCCGCCGATTTGGCACAGACCGGATCGGCTTTGCTGGCATCGCCGGTGAGCATGAACGCCTGGCAGCGGCAGCCGCCGAAATCCCGCTCCTTTTCGTCGCAGGAGCGGCAGGGTTCGGGCATCCAGTCGTACCCCCGGAAGCGGTTGAAGCCGAAGGAGTCGTACCAGATGTGCTGCATGCTGTGTTCGCGCACGTTGGGGAACTGCACCGGCAACTGCCGCGCGCCGTGGCAGGGCAGGGCGGTGCCGTCCGGGGTGACCGTGAGGAACACGCTGCCCCAGCCGTTCATGCAGGCCTTGGGCCGTTCTTCATAGTAGTCCGGGGTGACGAAGATGAGCTTGCACGGGTTGCCTTCGGCCTTGAGCCGTTCGCGGTATTCGTTGGTGATGCGCTCGGCGCGCTCCAGTTGGGCCCGGGTCGGCAGCAAGCCGAGGCGGTTGAGGTGCGCCCAGCCGTAGAACTGGCAGGTGGCGAGCTCGACGAAGTCGGCTTCGAGGGCGATGCATAGCTCGATGATTCGGTCGATGCGGTCGATGTTGTGCCGGTGGGTGACGAAGTTGAGCACCATCGGGTAACCGTGGGCCTTCACCGCCCTGGCCATCTCCAGCTTCTGCGCGAAGGCCTTCTTCGAGCCGGCCAGCAGGTTGTTCACCTGCTCGTCGCTGGCCTGGAAGCTGATCTGTATATGGTCCAGTCCGGCCTTTTTGAACGTGGCGATCTTTTCCTCGGTGAGGCCGATGCCGGAGGTGATCAGGTTGGTGTAGTAGCCCAGGCGCCGGCCTTCGCCGATCAGCTCGGCGAGGTCCTGGCGCACCAGCGGCTCGCCGCCGGAAAAGCCCAGTTGCGCCGCGCCCATTTCCCGCGCTTCGGCCATCACCTTGAACCACTGCTCGGTCGTCAGTTCCTTGCCCTGCTCGGCGAAGTCCAGCGGGTTGGAGCAGTACGGGCATTGCAGCGGGCAGCGGTAGGTCAGCTCGGCCAGCAGCCACAGCGGCAGGCCGACTTCGGGCTTGCCGGGTTGCTCACTCAAGGATGATCCAGTGTTCGGCACGGGCCACCTCCATGAATTGCTCGATGTCTTCGGGAAGCTCGGGCACGCCAGGGAATTTTTCGTCGAGCAGGGCGATGATCGCCGCCACGTCGCGCTCGCCGTCGATCAGTTCGCCGATCAACGCCGCGCTCTCGTTGAGCTTGATCATGCCCTCGGGGTAGAGCAGGACATGGGCCTTCTGCGCCGGTTCGTACTGGAAGCGGTAGCCGGGGCGCCAGCGCGGGGTCAGGTGACGGTCGAAGCTCATAGCGCGATCCCCTTGTGCCAGACCCGCTCGCTGGTGACGCTGTGGTAGGGCGGGCGATCGAGTTCGTAGGCCATGCTCATGGCATCGAGCATGCTCCACAGGATGTCCAGCTTGAACTGCAGGATTTCCAGCATACGCTGCTGGCCTTCCGCAGTGGTGTAGTGCTGCAGGGTGATGCTCAGGCCGTGCTCGACATCGCGCCGCGCCTGGCTCAGGCGGGTGCGGAAGTAGGTGTAGCCGGCCGGGTCGATCCACGGGTAGTGCTGCGGCCAGGTGTCCAGGCGCGACTGGTGGATCTGCGGGGCGAACAGCTCGGTCAGCGAGCTGCTGGCCGCTTCCTGCCAGCAGGCGCGGCGGGCGAAGTTGACGTAGGCGTCCACGGCGAAGCGCACGCCGGGCAGCACCAGTTCCTGGCTGCGCAACTGGTCCGGGTCCAGGCCGACCGCCTGGCCGAGGCGCAGCCAGGCCTCGATGCCGCCGTCCTCGCCAGGGGCGCCGTCGTGGTCGAGCAGGCGCTGGATCCACTCGCGGCGCACCTCCCGGTCCGGGCAGTTGGCGAGGATCGCCGCGTCCTTCATCGGGATGTTGACCTGGTAATAGAACCGGTTGGCGACCCAGCCCTGGATCTGCTCGCGGGTCGCGCGGCCTTCATACATCGCCACGTGGTAGGGGTGGTGGATGTGGTAGTAGGCGCCCTTGGCGCGCAGCGCCTGTTCGAACTCGGCGGGGGACAGCGGTTGGCTCATGGCGGCAGTTCCTAGAGGGTGAGGCTCATGCCGTCGAAGGCGACTTCCACGCCACGGCGGTCCAGCTCGGCACGTTCGGCCGAGTCCTCGTCGAGAATCGGGTTGGTGTTGTTGATGTGGATAAGCACCTTGCGCTGTGCGGGGAAGGCTTCGAGCACTTCGAGCATGCCGCCGGGGCCGTTCTGTGGCAGGTGGCCCATCTCCGTGCCTGTACGGGTGCCGACGCCGCGGCGCTGCATTTCATCGTCGTCCCACAGGGTGCCGTCGACCAGCAGCACATCGGCGTCGTGCATGCGTTGCAGCAGGCTGGCGTCGACCTTGCCCAGGCCGGGGGCGTAGAACAGTTTGCCGCCGGTGCGCAGGTCCTCGACCATCAGCCCGAGGTTGTCGCCCGGGTGCGGGTCGAAGCGGTGCGAGGAGTAGGGCGGCGCGGCGCTGCGCAGCGGGAAGGGGCTGAAGCGCAGGTTGGGGCAGGCGTCGATGGTGAAGCTGGTGTCCAGTTCGATGCGGTTCCAGATCAGGCCGCCGTTCCAGTGTTCGAGCATGTTGAACAGGGGGAAGCCGGTGGTCAGGTCCTGGTGGACCATGTCGGTGCACCAGACCTGGTGCGGGCAGCCTTCGCGCAGGCTGAGCAGGCCGGTGGTGTGGTCGATCTGGCTGTCGAGCAGGATGATCGCGTCGATGCCGGTATCGCGCAGGGCCCGGGCCGGTTGCATCGGGGCGAAGCCTTGCAGTTGGGCGCGGATGTCCGGCGAGGCGTTGCACAGGATCCAGTGTTCGCCGTCGTCGGACAGGGCGATGGACGACTGGGTGCGGGCCGTGGCGCGCAGGCTGCCGTCGCGGTAGCCCTTGCAGTTGGCGCAGTTGCAGTTCCACTGCGGGAATCCGCCGCCGGCGGCGGATCCTAGAATCTGGATGTACATGGCTGGCTCCCGCCCCGTCCGAAAATGAAAACGCCCCGGCTGGCCGAGGCGTCGTACTGCGAAAGGACTCAGCGATTCGCGAAGTACATGGTCACTTCAAAGCCGATACGCAGGTCAGTGTATGCAGGTTTGGTCCACATGGGATTACTCCTTCCGGATAGGTCAGGTGAGGGACAGCTACTCATTTAGTCCATGCCCGGGAATGAAGGTTTCAGCTCGCCGGGATGGGAGAATCCTACAAGATATTTTGTACTGGATGGTTAATTAAGCGTGAAAGGTGTTTTACCTGGACGGTAAGAATCAGCGCGGATCGGGACCGTTGGCGAGGATCAGCCAGTGGTTTTCGCTGGCCAGATCGGCCCGGACGCGGTCGATATCGGGCTGCTGGAGTTGCTGGATTGTCGCTGCGAGTGCTTGCGGATCGGCGTGGTCATTGCCGGCCAGATGCGCTTGCCAGAGCCACTCGGTGAGGTCCGCATTGGGCATGACCGGCTCGTGGAACTGGGCGGCGAGGGCGTCGCGGGTCGCTTCGACAAGCACGACGGGACGGGCGAGGAAGTCGCGCAGATGACCGAGGATTTCCCCATGGCTGGCGCCAGGCGATTGCACGCCGAACATCAGGCCGCTATGGCCGTGAATCTGACGGAAGGTGCTGAACACCGCGTAGCCCAGTTGCAGTTCGCTGCGCAGGCGCTGGTAGAACGGGCCCTGGATCAGGTGGGCGAGCAGGCGACCCGAGGCTTCGTCGGCGACCGGGGCGAACAGGAGCAGGGCGTGTTCGTCGCCGGGTTCGCCGAACGGTTGCCATTGTGCAGGCAAGGGGTGGGGAGGCATGGGTTTTTGCGGCGTATCCTGGAGACGGCCGAGCAGGTGGTTCAGGGCATTCTGCGACCGGGCGTCAAAGCCTGTCGCCAGTGCGCTCCACCCAGGTTGGCCGTCGGCGGCGAGGACATGCGGCAGTCGTTGCATCAGTTGGCGGATCGGGATCAACGGCGGCTCGTGACTGCGGCTGGCCGGCGGCGGGTTTTCCAGGATCGCCAGGGCCTGCTCGATCACCGCGAGCACCGGCGCCGGGGCTCCGGCGCAGCGCAGTTGCCAATGGGTTCCGCTGAGTTCCACACCCGCCCGGTTGGCGCGTTCGATCAGGGGCTTGAGCGCATCGCCCGTCGGCCAGCGCAGATACAGCGTCGCGTAATTGCGCGATGCGGGAAGGACAGGGCTGACGATCAAGCCGGTCGGCACGGCTGTCGTTTCGAGATCGGGCACTCCTGCGGCAAGCAGAGGCTCGGCTTCCGGCAGTTTCCATGAGTGGCGGCTGACGCCTGGATATTCGGGGATCAGCGGCACGCCATCTTCCCGCCTTGCCAGTTCCAGCGCTCCAAGTGAGCGACAGGCTTGCAGACGATCGTATTCCAGCAGCAGGTCGCGGTGATCGGCATTGCCGAAGAACACCAGCCAGTCGCGGACCAGGCGTTCTGCTTCGCTCCTGTCCGCCGTTTCAGTCAGCTTCGCGTTCACCTGCAGCAGCGCTTGCCCGGCGAACTGATAAAGCGGCGTGAACCTGAAGTCCTCCAGCCAGCCACGCTCGCGCAGCTCATGCACCAGACCGCCGGGACGGCTGTCGGCGATCCAGGTGGCGAGGTAATCGAAAGAGGCGTTGTCGGGCAGATCTTCGTGGGCGAGCAACAGGTCCAGCTGACCTTCGATCTGCTGGGGTTGCAGCGGCCCGTCGAGCAGTGGCGGCGCAGCGGCCTGCCGTACCTTCGAACCCGCCGCGAACAACGCGCCGAACTGGCGCGCCAGCACTTCCAGCGGCTGCGGTCCGCTCAGGGTCAGGATCATCTGCCCGGCGTGATAAAAGCCCTGATGGAAGCCTGCCAGCGCTTGCTGGAAGGCTTCGTCATGTACCGGCAACGACGCCCGGTTCCCTGCATGAAACCCGGCCAGCGGATGGTGCGCGGACACGCTGCGCAACAGTGCGTACTGCCGCTGCGCCTCGGCATTGCCCGACCAGGCCACCCACTCGGCCTGGATCACCTCGCGCTCGGCCTCCTGGCGTTCCAGCGTCAGCACGGGCTGCGCGAGCATCTCGCACAGCCGCTCCAGCGCACCGGCCATGGCCGTCAGCGGTACTTCGAAAAAGAAATCGGTATGCCGCTCGCGGGTGCTCGCATTGAGCTGCCCGCCCTGGCCCTGGACGAAGCGCATCAACCCGTCTTCCACGGGGAAACGTTCGGTGCCGAGAAACAACAGGTGCTCAAGAAAGTGCGCCAGCCCGGGATAAGCCAGCGGCGCGTCATGGCTCCCGGCCTCGACCCGCAGCAGCGCCGCGCCGCGTTTCAGGTGCGGCGCATGCCGCAGCCTGACCCGCAGGCCGTTGCTCAGGACAAGGTGCTGGAGAGTGCTGGACATGACGGCTCCGAAACGCGCAAGCCGTCATGCTAGCGGATAAATCAGTCCCGTGGCGCGCTGTGCAGCTCGGCGCGCAGGTCCTGCAGATACGGGGTGCTGGCGCGACCGTCCGCGACCTTCTGCAGGTCGATATCCGCCAGGAGCAGGACCTTGTCGCGTCCACCCATGGCCAGGATGCTGCCGTCCGGGCCGATGATGCTGCTGTGCCCGCAATACTCGATCTCGCCTTCGGCACCGCAGTAGTTGGCATAGACCAGGTAGCACTGGTTCTCGTGGGCACGGCTGCGCACCGTGACCTGGCAGATGAAGTCGAACGGCTCCATGTTCGCCGTCGGCACCAGGATCAGCTCGGCGCCGTCGCAGGCCAGGCGCCGGGCGTTTTCCGGGAACTCGATGTCGTAGCAGATCAGCATGCCGACCTTCCAGCCATTCAGTTCCACTACCGGGAAGTGGTTGCCGCCGGGGCTGAACATGGCCCGGTCGAGTTCGCCGAACAGGTGGGTCTTGCGGTAGTTGGCGAGGCGCTTACCGCGGGCGTCGATCAACTGCACGCTGTTGTAGATCCGCTCGTCCTCGCCGCGCTCCGGGTAGCCGTAGACGATGGCGATGCCATTGCCCCGGGCGATGCTGGCCACGGCGCGGGCCGCCGGCCCGTCCGCAGGCTCGGCCAGGCGCACGACTTCCTCGCGGCCAATGTTGTAGCCGCTAAGGTACATCTCCGGGCAGACCAGCAATCCGGCGCCCTGGACGGCGGCGAACTGCGCCTGCTCTTCCAGGCGTTCCAGGTTGCCGCGGATATCCAGCGGCTGCGGCGAGCCCTGGTAGAGGGCGATACGCATGGGCAATCTCCTGTCAGTCGGCGAGGGCGATCGGGCCGATCTGGTCGAACACATCGCCCGGGCCGGGGTTGTCGGCGTGGGTATGACCGCCAAAGTGGTTCATGATGCCCCAAACCGCGTTCAGCGAGGTCTGTACCGCGCCTTCGACCCAGGCCGGGGTCCACGACACATCGTCGCCGGCGATGAACATGCCGCGCTGTTCAGCGGGCATGTCCTGCTGCATGAAGTGCGCGTACATGCGCTGGTTGTAGCGGTAGTGGCCGGGCAGGGCGCCCTTGAAGGCGCCGAGGAAATACGGGTCGGCTTCCCAGGACACGGTGATCGGATCGCCGATGATATGCCCGGCGATATCCACCTTCGGGTAGATCTTCTTCAGCGCGTCGAGGGCCAGCTTGACGCGCTTTTCCACCGGGTGCGGGAGCATCTTCAGGGCGTCGCTCATCCACGAATAGGACAGGCAGATCACCCCCGGCTTGTCGTCGCCGTTGTCGAACAGGTAGGTGCCGCGGGTCAGGCGGTCGGTGAGGGTCATGCTCATCAGGTCGCGGCCGGTTTCCGGGTCCTTGTCCTTCCAGAACGGCCGGTCGACCATGACGAAGGTCTTCGACGACTGCATGTAGCGGGTGCGGTCCAGGGCCATCCACATCTTCTGCGAGAACAGCGATTCCTCGCACTCGATCTGGGTGGTCAGCAGCCAGCTCTGGCAGGTGGTCAGCACGGCGGCGTAGTGGCGCGTGTCGCCCCAGTTGTCGGTGACCGCCAGGCTGCCGTCTTCGTTGCGGGCGATGCGCTTGACCCCGGGGCGCGGCGCGCCACGGTGCAGCGAGGCCAGGCTGGTGCCGGCCGGCCAGTGGGCGCAGCGCTGCGGTATGTGTTTCCAGATGCCCAGCGGTACCTGCTCGACACCGCCGACGATCAGATGCTGGTGGTCGTCGCAGTTGGTCATCACCACGCGGAAGATTTCCAGCATCGAGTTGGGGAAGTCCGAGTCCCAGCCACCGGTGCCGAAGCCGACCTGGCCGAACACTTCGCGGTGCAGGAAGCTGAGTTTGGCGAAGGCTTTCGAGGTGGCGACGAAGTCGTAGAAGGTGCGGTCGTCCCACAGCGGCACCAGGGTGTTCCACAGTTCTTTCAGACGCGGCACATCGCGGTCGCGGATGGCCTGCTGGATATCACCGAAGCGTGCCCCGTCCTCGAGGGCATCGGCCCAGGCATCGGCGACTTCCTGGAACAGGGCGGGCAGGTCGGCGAGTTTTTCCGCGTAATGGGTCTGGCCTTCGAGGTCGATCACCGTGCTGCCGGACGCCGGGGTCAGCGGGTTGGGGAAGGGCCTGGTCTCCAGGCCGAGCTTGTCGACGTAGTGGTAGAAGGCGGTGGAGGACACCGGGAAGCGCATGCCGCCCAGCTCGGCGACGATGCCCTCGGTGCCGGCGAAGGCTTGCGAGCGCAGGCGTCCGCCCATCTTCGAGGCCTCGTAGACGACCGGCTTGAGGCCCAGCTTCATCAGCTCGTAGGCCGCCACCAGGCCGGCGATCCCGGCACCGACGATCGCCACTTCCTCGCCATGGCGGGCGGCGGGAATGCTGCCCAGGCCGGCGGGGTGCTCGATCCAGTCATCGAAGGCGAAGGGGAAGTCGGGGCCGAAGATGGTGACGGGCTTCTTGCCGTCGGCGGGGTGGCGGTTGTTCTTGTTCATGGAGGTGACCTGCCAGGGGGGCTGGGGAGCCTGAGTATAGGAAATGCCTGGGGGTCAATTTTAGGGAGGTGGGTGTTCGTTATTAAGATGCAGAGTGTTGTCGTTTTGTGGGTTTATTGGTTGATATGACGATCGTGGTTTTCATAGTGACAACTATGGTGATTCTTATGGCCTCATCGCTGGCAAGCCAGCTCCCACAGGTTCAGCGGTGCACGCGGTCCCTGTGGGAGCTGGCTTGCCAGCGATTGAGGACACCACCGATCAAACAGGCTGGCCGCGATCGACCTTGCTGCTGAGAATGATGGAAGTGGTGGTCTTCTCCACCCCCTCCAGGCTGCCGATCTGGTCCAGCAACTGATCCAGTTGCTCCGGCGAATCACTTCTCAGCCAGGCCACATAGTCGAATTCCCCGCTCACTGCACACAGCTGCTGCACCTGCCCCATTGCACTCAGTCGCCGCACGATCTCGCGCCCGGCCCGGGGCTGCACGGTAATACCCACATAGGCCTGCAACCCGCCATCGATCACCCGCTGCCCGAGCCGCACGCCATAACCACTGATGACCTTGCTCTTCTCCAGCCGGGCAATCCGCGAGGTCACCGTGGTACGGGCGATGCCCAGTTGTCGGGCGAGGGTGGCGACGCTTTCGCGGGCGTTGATCTGCAGGGCGGCGATCAACTGGCGGTCGATTTCGTCGAGGGCGAGGGTGCGGCTGTCGGACATGGGCTTCTCAAGGGCAAGGCGAAGACCGCCCCAGTGTACTCAACCCGCCGCCTTGAAGCAGTGCTCCAGCCCGGGGAACTGCCCGCCACGCACCTCCCGGGCATACTCGCCCAGCGCCTGGTCGATCACCCTGCCCAGCTCGGCGTAACGCTTGACGAAGCGCGGCTGGTATTCGCCGAACAGCCCCAGCAAGTCCTCGGTCACCAGCACCTGGCCGTCACAAGCCGGTGAAGCACCGATACCAATGGTGGGAATCTCCAGCTCCTCGCTCAGTGCCCGGGCCAGCGGCTCGGCAATGCCTTCGAGGACGATGGAGAACGCCCCCGCCGCCTGCATCGCCAGGGCATCACGGCGAACCCGCGCCGCGCTTTGCTCATCCCGCCCCTGGGCCTTGAACCCGCCCAGCGCATTGACCTGCTGCGGCATCAGCCCGACATGGGCCATCACCGGAATCCCGCGCTTGACCAGATAGGCCACGGTCCCGGCCATCTCCTCGCCGCCTTCCAGCTTGACGCCCTGGGCGCCCGTCTCGCGCAGCACCTTCGCGGCATTCATGAAGGCCTGCTCCAGCGAGGCCTGGTAGGTCCCGAACGGCAGGTCCACCACCACGCAGGCGCGCTGTGCGCCGCGCATCACCGCCTGGCCGTGGGCAATCATCATCTCGAGGGTGACGCCCAGGGTACTGGGCATGCCGTACAGCACCATGCCCACCGAGTCGCCGACGATGATCACGTCGGCATGGGCATCGACCCAGCGTGCCATCGGCAGGCTGTAGGCGGTCAGCGCCACCAGGCTGCCGGCGCCCTTGCGCTGGCGGATGACGGGGATGCTCAGGCGGCCTTGCTGGATCTGCGTGCTCATTGATGAAACTCCTGTTGTTCAACCAGACGCGGCGCAGGCTAACATCGGCATCAGTGGCTCACTTGAGCAAAGGGGACGATCAATGCAGCAGATGGGACAAGACTTCGTGCCGCCCGTGCCGGAGCAACTGGAGCGGCCGGTGCACGGGCGCATGTTCGATATCCCGGCGGGGTACCGGATCGACATGCACAGCCATGACTGGGTGCAGTTCACCTACGCGGGCGCCGGGAGCATGCAGGTGCTGACCGAGCAGCACAATTTCCTCCTGCCGCCGCAATGCGGCATGTGGATTCCCGCCGGCCTGCGCCACACGGTGTACAGCGAGCGCACCCTGGCTTTTCGCAGCCTGTACCTGAGCGATGCGGTGCTCAACGGTTACCGGCGTGAGTGCTGCGTGGTGCAGGTGACGCCGCTGGTGCGCGAGCTGATCGGCAAGGCCAGCGGCTTCGGCAACGACTATCCGGAGCACAGCCCGCAGGCGCGGCTGCTGCAGGTGCTGGTGGACGAGATCCGCGAGTTGCCGGAGGCGCCCTTCAGCCTGCCGCTGCCCAGCGACCCGCGCCTGCGGCGGATCACCGATGCCTTGCAGATGACCCCTGAAGACAACCGCAGCATCGAGGACTGGGCGCAACTGGTCGGTGCCTCGCGCCGGACCCTGGCGCGGCTGTTCCAGGCGCAGACGCAGATGCCCTTCCAGACCTGGCGCCAACGCCTGCGCCTGCTGGCGGCGCTGCCGATGCTGGAGCAGGGTGGCAGCGTCACCGCGGTGGCCAACGAGCTGGGCTATGACTCGGTGTCGGCGTTCATTGCCTTGTTTCAGCGTCAGTACGGCACCACGCCAGGTGCCTGGGCCGCCCGTCTCTAGCGCAGTGGCATGGCCAGTGGACGCAGCGGCGCCGAGTCGCCGCCCCGGATTTTCAGCGGACCGCCGATAAAGGCGAACTCGTAGACCTTGTCCCGGGCCAGGTCGTCCAGCGCCACCAGTTCCATGATCGGCACGCCTTTCTGCGCCAGCAGGTAGGTGTGCAGCGGTACATAATCATCGGCGACCTCCGAAGGGAAAGCCTCGAAGCTGAGATTGTCGGCGCCGAGGATCATCGCCTTGCCTTCCTCCACCAGGTAGCGCGCGGCGTCCAGGCCCATGCCCGGTGACTGGCGCATATAGGCCTGAGGCTGATCGTAGAGCTTCATCCGGCCGGTACGGATGAGCACGATATCGCCGCGCTGCAGCTCGGTGCCCTGGCGCTTGAGGGCGTCCTGCAGATCGCTGCGGGTGATGCGGTAATCGTCCGGCAGCATGTCCACGCCCCTGGCAGCCGCGACATCGATCAGCACGCCACGGGCGACCAATGGCGGGAATTTTTCCACGCCGGTCTTTTTCCAGCCGCGGTCGCCGAGGTGCTCGTCGGCGCTGAAGTTGTTCCAGATCTTGCCGTCGATGCCGAAGTGGTTGAGCGCGTCGATGTGCGTGCCGGTGTGGCCGTACATGGAGAACGCAGTGCCGGTGTAGCTGCGCAGGGCGTTCATTTCGTGACCGACGCCGAGCGGGTCGTCGACCACGGTGCCGCGCGGGGTGTGGGTCATCCAGAACTGGTAGTGGGGATCGCCTGCGGCTTGCCAGCTGGGCATGCCGATGTAGTACTCGGTGGCGAGGTCGTAGACCTTCGTTGCGTCGACCCGCGCCATTACCGCCGTGCGGGATTTGTCGGTGATCAGGTTGAGCCGGCCGATCTCGTCGTCCGGGCCCCAGGGGCTGGTGCCGACTTTCGGCGCCTCATTTGCATGGACGGCACTGGTCAGGGCCAGGGCCAGCAGGGTGGCAAGCAGTGGGGTGTTCATGAGCGTCGTTCCTGTTTCGCCAGTGCCCCGACGCGACGGTTCCCTGGCACGCCAGCGGCGGCCACGGCAACAGGGCGGGGCGGAAGGGTTGAGGCTGCGTCGGGCCCGACGAAGTGCAGCCAGTCTAGGGGCGATGCCCGGCCGGATTAAGGTGCCGGCGGTGCAGGGATATTTCGCTCAGGGTTGATAATCGCTACCCATGGCGGCGGGCAGGTGCTCGGCCAGGTAGTCGACGAAGGCTCGCACCCGTGGCAGCAAATGGCGGCTGCTGGGGTAGACGGCGTAGACCTGGCGGGCGCTGTCCTGCTGCTCGGGGAACACCCGCAGCAGGCGCCCGTCGGCCAATGGGCCATCGGCCAGGAAGGAGGGCAGCCAGCCGATGCCCAGTCCGGCGATCAGCAGCTCGCGCAGCATCAGGCTGTTGTTGACCGTCACCCTTGGGGCCTGCTCCGGCGCAGCGCCGGCTTGCTGGCTGAGGCTGTAGTGCAGTTGCGCATGCCCGCTCAGATCGTCGGGGCCGGCAGGCTGCCCGTGCCGTTGCAGATAGCCGGGAGCGGCGCACAGAACCTGGCGCAGCGAGCCCAGGCGTTTGGCGACCAGCGAAGAATCGGCCAGCCCCGGTGCGAGACGGATCGAAACATCGAAGCCCTGGCTGACCGCCTCGACCAGGCGATCCTCCATCACCAGGTCCAGCTCCACTCCGGGATGTGCTTCGAGAAACCCGGCCAGCACCGGCGCCAGGGTGCTCAAGGCGAAGGACAGCGGCGCATTGACCCGCAGCTTGCCGCTGATGCGCTGCGCTGCCTGGTGCACCGAGCGCTCCAGCTGGTCGAGCTGGTCGAGCAGCTCGCAGCAGCGTTCGTAATAGGCCTGACCGCTGGCGGTCAGGCTCTGGCGGCGGGTGGTGCGTTGCAGCAGCACGGTGCCGAGGTGGTCTTCCAGCGTGCGCAGTTGCTTGCTCAGGCCGGCGGCGGAAAGATCGAGGTCTTCCGCCGCCTTGCCCAGGCCGCCCAGTTCGACGATGCGCCGAAAGGAGCGCATCAGGGTGAAGGTGTCCATGCTCGCCGTCCCTGGTGTAAGGACGGCTATTTGATCAGATCCGGAAGCGCGCGACGACCTGGTTGAGGTCTTCGGCCAGCCGCGACAGCTCGTTGCTCGACGCGCTGATCTGGTTGGCGCCCTGGGTCGACTCGCTGGACAGGTCGCGGATATTGACGATGTTGCGGTCCACCTCGCGGGCCACCTGGGCCTGCTCTTCGGCGGCGCTGGCGATCACCAGGTTGCGGTCGGAAATCTGGCTGACCGAGTCGGTGATCTGCACCAGCGAGTCGCCGGCACCACGGGCCATTTCCAGGGTGGACTCGGCGCGCTCGCAACTGCCCAGCATCGACTCCAGGGCCTTGGACGAACCGCTGCGGATCGCGGTGACCATGCCGTCGATTTCCAGGGTGGATTGCTGGGTGCGGTGGGCGAGGGCGCGGACCTCGTCGGCGACCACGGCGAAACCGCGCCCGGACTCGCCGGCGCGGGCGGCCTCGATGGCGGCGTTGAGGGCCAGCAGGTTGGTCTGCTCGGCGATGGCGCGGATCACGTCGAGGACCTTGCCGATGTCCTGGGACTGGTCCACCAGGTTGCGCACCAGGCCGGCAGTGCCTTGCACATCGTGGGTCAGGGTCTGGATCGATTGCACGGTTTCCATGACCCGGGTCTGCCCGGCGCGGGCGGAGTCGCTGGTCTGGGTGGAGGCGTCGCAGGTGGAGGCGGCGTTGCGCGCCACTTCTTCCACCGCCGAAGTCATCTCGTTGACGGCAGTGGCGGCCTGTTCGATCTCGGCATTCTGCTGGTGCAGGCCGCGGTAGCTGTCTTCGGTGACCGAGTTCAGCTCGGTGGCGGCGGAGGCCAGCTGGGTGGCGGAGTCGCTGATATGGCGCATGGCCGAGCGCAGGTTGCTTTGCATCTGTTGCAGGGCACGTTGCAGGCGGGTCACTTCGTCATTGCCCTCCACGTGGATCTGCTGGGTCAGGTCACCCTCGGCGACATGCTCGGCGGTACGCACGGCGCGCTCCAGCGGACGGACGATGCCGCGGGTCAGCCACAGGGCCAGGGCGATGGTGGCCAGTGCGGCGATCACCACGAAGATGATGATGATCTGCAACGAGCGGTCGTACTGGGCTTCGGCGGCCTTGCCTTCGGCATCGATCTGCTTGGCGTACAGATCGCTGAAGTCGGCCAGGGCCTTGCCCGAGTTGTCCACCACCTGCTTCATGTCCACCAGCAACAGCTTGTTCAGGCCGGCGAGGTCTTTCTGCCGGGCCAGTTCGAAGGAGCGGTCGAGGCCGTTGCGGTATTCCGCCAGGCTGCTGCGGAAGGCCTGCGCCAGGGTCTTTTCCTCAGGGGTGTCGATAAAGGCGTCGAGCACCGCCAGCTTGCTGTCCAGGTCCTTCAGGCGCACGTCCATCTGGCCCTGGTAGGTGGCGGTGTTGGCCGGGTCCGGGTCGAGGGCCATGCGCAGGGAGATGGTGCGGATGCGCAGCATGATCTCGCGGGTATCGCTGATCACCCGCAGGCTCGGCACCCAGTTGGTCTCGACCGCCACTTCGCTTTGGCGGATGGCCTGCATCTGCACCACGGCGAAGCCGCCAAGCAGGGCGACCAGCAGGGAAATAAGGGTGAAGCCCAGGCCGGCACGGCGGGCGATGGTCAGGTGGCGCAGGTTCATGGGCAGCGGTCCTTTTAAGGGCAGTTCTTATAGTTGTACGATAACGATGCCCGTCTATCGGCAAAGCCGCGGCCTTCTTGAGTGCGGCGGGGGTTGGAGAGGGCATTTTTTGCCCGGAAAAGGGGATGAACGGTCGATTGTGATCGGACGACTGGCTGATTTACCCCGATCAAGGGGCTAGTCATCGTACAACTTGTACGATAACCTACATCCACTTCGAAGCATTTACCTTCATCACCCAAGCGCCACAGGATGCCTACAACAATGACTCCACAAGAACTGCGCACCGTCCTCTCCCATGGCTTGCTGTCTTTCCCTGTCACCGACTTCAATGCCCAGGGCGACTTCCATCAGGCCGGTTACATCAAACGCCTGGAATGGCTCGCCCCGTACGGCGCCACCGCCCTGTTCGCTGCTGGCGGCACCGGTGAATTCTTCTCGCTGGCTGCCAGCGAATACAGCCAGGTGATCAAGACTGCGGTCGACACCTGCGAACGTACCGTGCCGATTCTCGCTGGTGTTGGTGGCTCGACCCGCCAGGCCATCGAATACGCACAGGAAGCCGAGCGCCTGGGCGCCAAGGGCCTGCTGCTGCTGCCGCACTACCTGACCGAAGCCAGCCAGGACGGCGTTGCCGCCCACGTCGAAGCCGTGTGCAAATCGGTGAAGATCGGTGTGGTGGTCTACAACCGCAACGTCTGCCGCCTGAACGCCGTGCAGCTGGAGCGTCTGGCCGAGCGTTGCCCGAACCTGATCGGTTACAAGGACGGCCTGGGCGACATCGAACTGATGGTGTCCATCCGTCGCCGCCTGGGCGATCGCTTCAGCTACCTGGGCGGTCTGCCGACCGCCGAGGTTTATGCTGCTGCCTACAAGGCCCTGGGCGTGCCGGTCTACTCGTCCGCCGTGTTCAACTTCGTGCCGAAGACCGCGATGGACTTCTACAACGCCATCGCCCGTGACGACCACGCCACCGTTGGCAAGCTGATCGACGATTTCTTCCTGCCGTACCTGGAACTGCGCAACCGCAAGGCCGGCTACGCCGTCAGCATCGTCAAGGCCGGCGCCAAGATCGCTGGCTATGACGCAGGCCCGGTGCGTACCCCGCTGACCGACCTGACCCCTGAAGAAGTCGAGATGCTCGCTGCACTGATGGACAAGATGGGTCCGCAATAAGCCTGACCCCGCGGCCTGCCAAAAGCCGCACACCGGAGCGGGAACACCCCGCTCCGGCTTACAATTCAAGAGCCCGCACAAGAATAATTAGTGGGAGTAACTTCCGATGCATGCGACTAAAAAGACGCGCGTCCGCTACCTGATCCTGTTCATGCTGTTCCTGGTGACCACGATCAACTACGCCGACCGTGCAACCATCTCCATTGCTGGCTCGAGCCTGCAGAAGGACCTCGGCATCGATGCTGTCACCCTCGGTTATATCTTCTCGGCGTTCGGCTGGGCCTATGTGCTCGGACAGATTCCTGGCGGTTGGCTGCTCGACCGTTTCGGCTCCAAGAAGGTCTACGCCTTCAGTATCTTCACCTGGTCGCTGTTCACCGTGCTGCAAGGCTTCGTCGGCTACATGCCGGTAGCCAACGCGATCATCGCCCTGTTCATGCTGCGCTTCCTGGTGGGCTTCGCCGAAGCTCCGTCGTTCCCGGGTAACGCACGTATCGTCGCCGCCTGGTTCCCGACCGCCGAACGCGGTACCGCCTCGGCGATCTTCAACTCCGCGCAATACTTCGCCACCGTGCTGTTCGCTCCGCTGATGGGCTGGATCGTCCACGCCTGGGGCTGGGAGCACGTGTTCATCGTCATGGGTGCCATGGGTATCGTCTTCGCCGGGATCTGGCTGAAGGTCGTCTACAACCCCAAGGAACACCCGATGATCGGTGCCCAGGAACTGGAGCACATCGAGAAGAACGGTGGCCTGGTCGACATGGACAAGCCCAAGGCGGCTGGCGCCAGCGGTCCGAAGTGGGGCTACATCAAGCAGTTGCTGTCCAGCCGCATGATGCTCGGCGTCTACCTCGGCCAGTACTGCATCAACGCCATCACCTACTTCTTCCTCACCTGGTTCCCGGTGTACCTGGTGCAGGAGCGCGGCATGTCGATCCTCAAGGCGGGCATCATCGCCTCCTTGCCGGCCATCTGCGGCTTCGTCGGTGGCGTGCTGGGCGGGGTGATCTCCGATCATCTGCTGCGTCGCGGCAACTCCCTGACCTTCGCCCGCAAGGCGCCGATCGTCATCGGCCTGCTGCTCTCGACCTCCATGGTCATCTGCAACTACGTGGATGCCGAGTGGATGGTGGTCGGTATCATGGCCCTGGCGTTCTTCGGCAAAGGCCTCGGCGCGCTGGGCTGGGCGGTGGTCTCGGACACCTCGCCGAAGCAGATCGCCGGCCTGTCGGGCGGTATGTTCAACACCTTCGGCAACATCGCTTCGATCACCACGCCGATCATCATCGGCTACATCATCAGCGCCACCGGCTCGTTCAAATGGGCCCTGGTGTACGTGGGCGCCAACGCCCTGGTGGCGGTGTTCAGCTACCTGGTGATCGTCGGCCCGATCAAGCGTATCGAGCTGCGCGATGTCCCGAAGGATGAAGCAGCAACGACGCCATCGGGCAAACTGGCCGAGTCGTCGAACTAAGAAAGTCACGCAGCGCCCGGCCTTATGGCCGGGCGTTCGCGGATGAACAAAGCCTGGGAAATAACAAGAAGGGCACCATCATGCAGTTGATCGAAACTTCCGACTCGCCTCGCTATGTACGCCTGCACGACGACGATAACGTCGTGGTGGTGGTCAATGACGGCGGTCTGGGCGAGGGTGCCCGCTTCGCCGATGGCCTGACCCTGGTCGAAGGCGTACCGCAGAGCCACAAAGTGGCGGTAGTGACCATCGCCAAG
Organism: Pseudomonas sp. P2S-1; assembly: GCF_057197725.1. Lineage (NCBI taxonomy): Bacteria > Pseudomonadati > Pseudomonadota > Gammaproteobacteria > Pseudomonadales > Pseudomonadaceae > Pseudomonas > Pseudomonas sp. P2S-1. The sequence goes on along the minus strand of NZ_CM170068.1, from coordinate 4,033,432 downwards.
GGCGAGCCCGTGCGCCGCTATGGACAGATCATCGGCTACGCCCTGGAAGACCTGGTCCAGGGCAGTTGGGTCAAGGAAACCCAGCTGGCCATGCCGGCCGCGCCGGAGCTGGACAGCCTGCCACGCTGCGATGCGGTGCCGGAGGCCCTGCCGCCGCTGGACGGCTTCACCTTCGAGGGTTATCGCAACGCCGACGGCACCGTCGGTACGCGCAATATCCTCGGCATCACTACCACCGTGCAGTGCGTGACCGGCGTGCTCGATCATGCGGTCAAGCGCATTCGCGACGAACTGCTGCCCAAGTATCCCAACGTCGACGACGTGGTTGCCCTGACCCACAGCTATGGCTGCGGCGTGGCGATCAACGCCCGTGACGCCTATATCCCGATCCGCACCGTGCGCAACCTGGCGCGCAACCCCAACCTCGGCGGTGAAGCGCTGGTGATCAGCCTGGGTTGCGAGAAGCTCCAGGCCGGCCAGGTGATGCACGACAACGACCCGTCGGTGGACCTCAGCGAGCCTTGGCTGTACCGCCTGCAGGACGCCAGCCTCGGTTTCGTGGAAATGATCGAGCAGATCATGGCCCTGGCCGAAGCGCGCCTGATCAAGCTGAACCAGCGCCAGCGCGAAACGGTGCCGGCCAGCGAGCTGATCCTCGGCATGCAGTGCGGCGGTAGCGATGCCTTCTCCGGCATCACCGCCAACCCGGCCCTGGGCTATGCCGCCGACCTGCTGGTGCGTGCCGGGGCCACCGTGCTGTTCTCGGAAGTCACCGAGGTGCGCGATGCCATCTACATGCTCACTTCCCGCGCCGAAACCCCGGAAGTCGCCGACGCGCTGGTGCGCGAGATGGACTGGTACGACCGCTACCTGCAAAGCGGCGAAGCCGACCGCAGTGCCAACACCACGCCGGGCAACAAGAAGGGCGGGCTGTCGAACATCGTCGAGAAGTCCCTCGGTTCCATCGTCAAGTCCGGCAGCGGCGCCATCCAGGGCGTGGTCGGGCCTGGCGAGCGGGTCAACCGCAAGGGCCTGATCTTCTGCGCCACGCCGGCCAGCGACTTCGTCTGCGGCACCCTGCAACTGGCGGCCGGGATGAACCTGCACGTGTTCACCACCGGTCGCGGCACGCCGTATGGCCTGGCCATGGCCCCGGTGGTCAAGGTCTGCACCCGTACCGAACTGGCCCAGCGCTGGCCCGACCTGATCGATATCGACGCCGGGCGCATCGCTACCGGCCGTTCGAGCATCGAAGAGCTGGGCTGGGAGCTGTTCCACTACTACCTGGATGTCGCCAGCGGCCGCAAGCAGACCTGGGCCGAGCAGCACAAGCTGCACAACGACATCACCCTGTTCAACCCAGCCCCGATCACCTGACTCAAGAGCACCTCAAGTCCCTGTGGGAGCTGGCTTGCCAGCGATTGCCATGTTCCAGGCAATACAGCTCCCACTGACTCACCCTTTGTCCACAGGAGCCCCGAAATGCCAGAGATCCTCGGCCACAACTTCATCGCCGGCCAGCGCAGCGCCGCCGGCTCGCAACGTCTGCAAAGCCTCGACGCCACTACCGGCGAAGCCCTGCCTTACAGCTTTGCCCAGGCCACCGAAAGCGAAGTCGACCAGGCTGCCCAGGCTGCCGCAGCCGCCTTCGCCGAATTCCGCCAACTGTCCCCGGCCCGTCGTGCCGAATTCCTCGAGGCCATCGCCGCCGAGCTGGATGAACTGGACGACGCCTTCGTCGCCATCGTCTGCCGCGAAACCGCATTGCCGGCTGCCCGTATCCAGGGTGAGCGCGGTCGTACCAGCGGGCAGATGCGCCTGTTCGCCCAGGTCCTGCGTCGTGGTGACTTCCTCGGTGCGCGCATCGACCTGGCCCTGCCAGAGCGTCAACCGCTGCCGCGCGTGGACATCCGCCAAATGCGCATCGGCGTCGGTCCGGTCGCAGTATTCGGCGCAAGCAACTTCCCGCTGGCCTTCTCCACCGCCGGTGGCGATACCGCTGCGGCCCTGGCTGCCGGCTGCCCGGTCGTGTTCAAGGCCCACAGCGGCCACATGGCCACCGCCGACCTGGTTGGCTGCGCCATCCAGCGTGCCGCCGAGCGCACCGGTATGCCGAAGGGCGTGTTCAACATGGTCTTCGGTGGCGGCGTCGGCGAGTGGCTGGTCAAGCACCCGGCGATCCAGGCGGTCGGCTTCACCGGCTCGCTGAAAGGTGGCGACGCCCTGTGCCGCATGGCCGCAGAGCGTCCGCAGCCAATCCCGGTGTTCGCCGAGATGTCGAGCATCAACCCGGTGATCATCCTGCCGGGCGCGCTGGCCAAGCGTGGCGAAGCCATTGCCCGTGAACTGGCGGGTTCGGTGGTCATGGGCTGCGGTCAGTTCTGCACCAACCCGGGCCTGGTGATCGGCCTGCAATCGCCTGAATTCAGCAAACTGCTCAGCGAACTGGGCGGGCACCTGGACCAGCAGGCCGGGCAGACCATGCTCAATGCCGGCGGCCTGCGCAGCTATGTCGGCGGCCTGGAGCATCTGCAGGCGCATGCGGGCATCAAGCATCTCGCCGGCCAGCCGCAGGAAGGCAGCCAGGCGCGTGCCCAACTGTTCAAGGCCGACGCCAGCCTGCTGGTGGAATCCGATCCGCTGCTGCAGGAAGAAGTCTTCGGTCCGACCACCGTTGCTGTCGAAGTGGCCGGCAACGAGCAACTGCGCAGCGCGCTGCTGGGCCTGCGCGGCCAACTGACCGCCACCCTGATCGGCGAGGCGGAAGATTTCGAAGCCTACGCCTGGCTGGTGCCACTGCTGGAAGAGAAGGTCGGTCGTATCCTGATCAACGGCTACCCGACCGGCGTGGAAGTCTGCGACGCCATGGTTCACGGCGGTCCGTACCCGGCGACCTCCGATGCCCGTGGTACTTCAGTGGGCACCTTGGCCATCGACCGCTTCCTGCGTCCGGTGTGCTACCAGAACTACCCGCAGTCACTGCTGCCGGAAGCCCTGCGTGATGGCAACCCGCTGGGGCTGCGTCGCCTGGTCAATGGCCAGTGGAATGACGGCGTGATCGCCTGATCATCCCGCTGCAATGAAAAGGCCCCGCGATTGCGGGGCCTTTTAATTTCAGGCGCTCTGGTTCTGCTGCTGTTCGGCATCTTCATGGGCCTGGCGCAGCCGCTCGCGGCTATTGCTCAGGTGCATGCGCATGGCCATTTTCGCGCCTTCGCTGTCGCGGCGGGCGATGGCCTCGTAGATCGCCTCATGCTCGTGGCTGAGCCGACTCATGTAGTGAGGCTGGTCATCATGGGCCAGGCGCGCCGAGTTCAGCCGCGTGCGCGGGATGATGCTGGTGCCCAGGTGATTGATGATGTCGGCGAAGTAGTGATTGCCGCTGGCCTGGGCGATCTGCAGATGGAACTGGAAATCCGCGGACACGGCATCGGAGGCATGGGACACGCCTTCATTCAGCTCGTCCAGGGCCGCGCGCATCCCGGTGAGGGCCTCGTCACTGCGCCGTTGCGCGGCCAGGCCGGCCGACTCGACTTCCAGGGCGATACGCAGCTCCAGCACCGACAGCACCTCGCGCAGGGTCACGATGGTGGCCGGATCGATGCGGAAGCTGCCGCCGGCGGGCTGGTCGAGCACGAACGTGCCGATGCCGTGGCGGGTTTCCACCTGGCCGGAGGCCTGCAAGCGGGAGATGGCTTCTCGTACCACCGTCCGGCTCACGCCTTCCTCGGCCATGATCTGCGACTCGGTGGGAAGCTTGTCGCCGCGCTTCAATTGCCCGCTGCGAATCCGCTCGGTCAGCACCGCGACCAGTTCCTGGGCCAGGCTACGCGGCTTGCGCCGGCCTCGCACCTGTACCTGCTGCTCTGTCATGCCTATGTCATTCATGTTGAAAAATAACCGTCATCATAGCTGATGGAGTTGTACGATCACATGGGCGGAGTGGGGAAAAGGGTAAAGAAAAAGGATGGGATGAGGGAGGCTTGAATGCATCAATAGAGAAGCCTATATTTTGCCTATGCTTAACATATGCTGGAGGTGCCACCCATGCGCACGGTCTCTATTTTTAAAAACGGCAAGAACCAGGCCGTTCGATTGCCTGCCGACATGGCTTACGAGGGCGTCGGAGAGCTCGAGATTTCACGCGAAGGTGATGTAATCACACTGCGTCCTGTCCGGCCATCCTGGGGTTCTTTTTCCGAGTTGCCGAAAGCTGACGAGGACTTTCTGCAAGAGCGTGTCTCAGTGGTCGGTGATGAAGGCAGGTTCAACCAGTGACCACCTACATGCTCGACACCTGCATCTGCTCATTCATCATGCGCGAGCATCCGGAAGCGGTGATCAAGCGTCTGGTTGCAGAGGTCATACGGGGAAACCGTATTGTTGTATCCGCCATCACATATGCAGAAATGCGCTATGGGCAGATCGGCAAGAAGGCCTCGCCCAAGCACAAGATGCTGGTCGACGAATTTATAAAGCGGCTGGATGCGGTGCTGCCGTGGGATCAGCGGGCGGTCGATGCGACCGTTCAAGTGATGGAGACCTTGACTCGCGCAGGGACGCCTATTGGCCCTAATGACACCGCCATTGCGGGGCATGCAATCGCCATCGGCTGCACCCTTGTGACAAACAATGTGCGCGAATTTGGCCGTGTGCATAACCTTGTCTACGAGGAATGGGTTTGAGACCTCGCCATTGGGCTTCCGCAGTACTTGGGGTCGGTAGTCGCCTTCATACGCAAACCACGCATGAACACGGTCGAAAAGATGTCTTGATCTTTGTGTTTACCGGCCTTGCCGCTCTTCGTTGCTTTCAGTTTGCTCATTTCTAGATCACATCTGAATTGAGCAGGTCATGCACCCGACACTACTGCATCTGATTGGTCGGTAGGATTGGTCTGGCTTTTCTTATACGCATAAAAAAGCCGCGCATTCGCGCGGCTTCGTCGTATCTGGTGGGCCCACACGGACTCGAACCGTGGACCAAAGGATTATGAGTCCTCTGCTCTAACCAACTGAGCTATAGGCCCCAGTGGTCGCGGATTATATCGAGGGATTCCAGGCAGTGCCATCCGAAAGATCGGAAAGTACTATGCGCAGGAACGACTCGGCGAAGGCGTTGGCCGGCAACGGCAGGCTGACGATGTAGCCCTGGATCTGTTCGCAGCCCTCCCGGGTGAGGAATTGCTGCTGCGCCTGGGTTTCCACGCCCTCGGCAATCACCGTGAGCTGCAGGCTGCGGCCGAGGGCGATGATGGCGCGGGCGATGGCGGCGTCGTTGGGGTCGTCAGGCAGGCCGCGGATGAAGGATTGGTCGATCTTGAGGATGTCCAGCGGCAGGCGCTTGAGGTAACTCAGGGACGAGTAGCCGGTGCCGAAGTCGTCGATCGCCAGTTGCACACCCAGACGCTTGAGCTGATGCAGGATGGCCAGGCCTTCCTCGGCCTGGCTCATGATGAAGTTTTCGGTAATTTCCAGTTGCAACTCGCCTGCCTTGAGCTGGTAGCTCTTGAGCAGTTGTTCGATGCGCCGTACCAGTCCCGGCTGGCGCAACTGGGCGCCGGCGAGGTTGACCGAGAGCGGGCCGAAGGCCTGGTACTGGCGCTTCCAGGCCTGCATCTGCCGACAGGCGTGCTCCAGCACCCAGTCACCGAGTTGCAGGATCATGCCGTTCTCTTCCGCCAGCGGAATGAAGCGCTCGGGCGGGACGTCGCCAAAGGTCGGGTTGGTCCAGCGGATCAGCGCTTCGGCACCGACCAGACGCTGGGTCTTGAGGCTCAGCTTGGGCTGGAAGTACAGGCTCAGTTCGTTGCGCTCGATGGCCCGGCGCAGTTCGTGTTCGAGGGCGATGCGTTCGCTGGCCTGGGCCGTGAGGTCGCGGGTGTAGGCTTCGACCCGGTTGCGTCCCTTGGCCTTGGAGCGGTACATGGCCGCGTCGGCGTTGCGGATCAGCGAGGCGACGTCGGTGCCGTCCTGCGGATAGAGGCTGATGCCGATGCTGGCACTGGAAAAGAACTCGTGGTCGCCAGCCTGGAACGGTGCGTTGAAGCAGGCCAGCACCTTTTGCGCGATATGCTCGGCGTCGCTGGCCTGGTGCAGGCCGGGTAGGAGGATGATGAATTCGTCGCCACCCAGGCGGGCCACGGTGTCGATATCGCGGACCTGTTCCTTCAGGCGGTGGGCGATGGCCTTGAGCAGCAGGTCGCCGACCGGATGGCCGAGACTGTCGTTGATGTGCTTGAAGCGGTCCAGGTCGAGGAACAGCACCGCACCCTGGCGGCTCGATGCCTGTGGACAACTCAGCGCGGCCAGCAGGCGGTTTTCGAACAGGGTGCGATTGGGCAGGCCGGTGAGCGGGTCATGGTGGGCCTGATAGTCGAGCTTGGCCTGGGCGTGCTTGAGGCTGGAGATATCGGCGAACACCGCGACGAAATGGGTGGTGCCCAGCTCGGGATTGCGCACGGCGCTGATGGTCAGCCAGGCAGGGTAGAGCTCCCCGTTCTTGCGCCGGTTGAGAATCTCTCCTTGCCAATGGCCATCTGCGCTGAGCTGGTGCCACATGGCCGCATAGAACGCGCTGTCATGCTGGCCGGAGGCGAGCAGGCGCGGTGTGCGACCGAGGGTTTCACCTTCGCTGTAGCCGGTGATTTCGCTGAAGGCGCGGTTGACCGCGCTGATGCGCTGGTCGGTATCGGTGATCAGCACGCCTTCGGCGGTGTTTTCGAAGACAGTCGCGGCCAGTTGCAGCTTTTCCTGCATCTGGTGGCGGTCGGTGATGTCGCGGGCGATGGTCAGCATGCAATCGGTGCCGCCGATAGGCAGGGGGCGGGACGACAGTTCGCAGAGCCGGACCTCGCCATCGGAACGGCGCAGGTTGCAGCTGTAGTCACGCACGAAACCGTCCTTTTTCAGCAGCTCGAGCATCTCCCGGCGTTCGTTGAGGTCGACCCAGATGCCCAGGTCGATAGCCGTGCGGTCGAGGGATGTCTGCATGTCGAACCCGGTCAGGCGGCAGAAGCCTTCATTCACCTCCAGCAGCATGCCGTCGCTCTGCCGCGACAGCAACATGCCGTCTGGAGAGGCGTGGAAGGCCTTGGCGAATTTCTCTTCGGAAATCTGCAACTGTTCCTGGGTTTCCTTGAGCTGGCTGATATCGCGTACCGCCACCACCAGTGCCGGCGTGCTCTCCAGGTCGAAGGATTCCGCCGAGATCAGCCCGGTGAACAACTGGCCATTGCTGCGCCGGAAGGTCATTTCCAGATTGCGCACGCTACCCCGTTGCAGGCGCTGCAGCAGGCTCGGGCCGATGCCCTCGACGCCCCAGATATTCAGTTCGGTAGCGGTGCGGCCGACGACCTGGGCAGGGGTGAGGCCGATCTGCTCCTCGAAGGTTTCGTTGATTTCCAGCAGGCAGCCGTCGCTGAGGCGGGCGATCACCAGGATGTCCGGGCATTGATGGAACACCGAGGCGAACTTCTGTTCCGACAGGCGCAGGGCCTGCTCGGTGTGCTTGGCTTCGCTGATATCGATCATCAGGCCGCGCATCACCGGTTTGTGGCCATGTTCGATAAGACTGACGATGTCGCGGATCCACAGGGTCCGGCCGTCTGCACGGATCACCCGGTAATCCAGGCTGTGATCGCGGCCGGCGGCGCTTTCTGCGTCGCAGTAGGCCTGGGCCCACAGCGCGTCCTCGGGGTGCAGGATCGAGCGCCAGAAGCCGGGGGTGAGCCAGTCGCTCAGCGGATAGCCGAGCAGGTCCTCGGCGTGGGGCGAGACGTAGTTGTAGGTGAAGTCGTTGGCATCGGCTTCCCAGGCAATCGCCGACAGGCTCTCGACCAGCCCGCGATAGTGGTACTCGCTGCTGCGCAGTTCCTGCTCGAGGGCGATGCGTCGGGAAATTTCCGAGCTGAGGCGGCGATTGACGCGAATCACCGCCGCCAGGATCGCGACCAGGAACAGCACTCCCGGCAGACCGTAGAGCAGCAGGTCACGCCACAGCGGACGTTGCTCGAGCACTTTGCCGACCCAGCGCTCCTGGATGCCGGCAACTTCTTCGGGCGTCATGTCTGCCAGCACCTTGTCGAGGATGCCGACCAGGATCTTGTTCTCCCGCGGCGTGCCCATGGCCAGTTGATAGCGATAAGGCGTTTCGCCGCTGACGTAGAGGCCTTCCAGCTTGAGTTCGCGCAGGGCCCAGACGCTGGAGGCAAGGTCGCCGACCACCGCATCGACCTCATCGGTGGCCAGCGCTTGCAAGGCTGAACTGACATTGGGCATGGCCACCAGATTGAGATCCGGGTAGTGGGCGCGCAGCAGTTCATGGGGTGCGTAGTTTTCCACCACGGCGATCTTCAGGCCGTACAGGTCCTTGAGTGCGTTGGGGTGCGGCCCGCCTTCGTGGGCAAGGATGACGATGGGGAAATCCAGGTAGGGGCGGGTGAACGACAGGTAATCCTGGCGTTCGGGCGTCGACATGATCCCGGGCATCAGGTCGATCTGTCCGTTGCGGGACTGTTCGAGGACCTGAGTCCAGTTCGCCGGCGCGCCCAGGGTGAAGTTGATCCCCAGGCGCTCGCGGATCACGGCGATGTAGTCGGCGGCCAGTCCCTGGTAGCGGCCTTCCTGGTCCCGGTATTCGAAGGGTAGCCACGAAGCGTCAATGCCGAGGCGCAGGCTGGGATGGGCATCGAGCCAGGCCTGCTCTTCATCGGTCAGGGTCAAGGCGCCGGCCGCAGTGCTCCAGAGGGCCAGGAGCGACAGCAGAAGGGCCGGCAATCTCGGCATAGCGGCCTCGTCGAACGAATGGATAGATTCGAGTGTAGACGGGCATTTTGCCTTCAGTACGCGGACGACGGACCGCTGTTCGTCGCCCAAAAGAAAAACCCCGGCGGTGGCCGGGGTTCGTCTTGTTACTCGTCGAGGAAGGAGCGCAGATGCTCGCTTCGCGTCGGGTGACGCAGCTTGCGCAGCGCCTTGGCTTCGATCTGACGGATCCGCTCGCGGGTCACGTCGAACTGCTTGCCGACTTCTTCGAGGGTGTGATCGGTGTTCATGTCGATACCGAAACGCATGCGCAGCACCTTGGCTTCGCGTGCGGTCAGGCCCGAGAGCACGTCACGGGTGGCTTCCTTGAGGCTTTCGACAGTGGCCACATCGATTGGCGACTGCATGGTCGAGTCCTCGATGAAGTCGCCCAGATGCGAGTCTTCATCGTCACCGATCGGGGTTTCCATGGAGATCGGCTCTTTGGCGATCTTCAGTACCTTGCGGATCTTGTCCTCAGGCATTTCCATGCGCTCACCCAGCTCTTCCGGGGTCGGTTCGCGACCCATTTCCTGGAGCATCTGCCGGGAAATACGGTTGAGCTTGTTGATCGTCTCGATCATGTGCACCGGGATACGGATGGTGCGTGCCTGGTCGGCGATCGAACGGGTGATCGCCTGGCGAATCCACCAGGTGGCGTAGGTCGAGAACTTGTAGCCGCGACGGTATTCGAACTTGTCCACCGCCTTCATCAGGCCGATGTTGCCTTCCTGGATCAGGTCGAGGAATTGCAGGCCGCGGTTGGTGTACTTCTTGGCGATCGAGATCACCAGACGCAGGTTGGCCTCGACCATTTCCTTCTTGGCACGACGAGCCTTGGCTTCACCGATCGACATGCGACGGTTGATGTCCTTGATCTCGGCGATGGTCAGGCCGGTCTCGGCCTCGAGGTCGACCAGCTTCTGCTGGCAACGCACGATGTCGGCGTCCAGGCGGCCCAGGGCTTCGGCCCATTTGGTGCTGCGCTTGGAGAGGTCGCCGCTCCAGGTCATGTCGACTTCGTTGCTCGGGAACAGACGCAGGAAGTCGGCACGCGGCATGCGGGCGTCACGGACGCACAGCTGCATGATCGCGCGTTCCTGGGCACGCAGGCGGTCCAGGGCACCACGAACGCGCTCGACCAGCACTTCGAATTGCTTCGGTACCAGCTTGATCGGCATGAACAGCTCGGCCAGGGCCAGCAGCTCGGCAACGCCTTGCTTGCTGCCGCGACCATGCTTCTTGAGGATCTTGACGGTGGCTTCCAGCTGCTCGGCAACGGCGCCGAAACGCTGGCGGGCGACTTCAGGATCGGGACCGCTCTCGGTCTCTTCCTCTTCGTCGCTGTTCTCGTCCTTTTCCTCGTCCTCGTCGTCGCTCTCTTCGGCCGCAGCGGCCTTGTCGACGGGAGGTGGCATCTCGGACGGCGCCGCGATGCTGTCGTCAGGATCGATATAGCCGCTGAGGACGTCCGACAGACGGCCGCCTTCCGCGGTGACGCGATCGTATTCGCCGAGGATGTATTCGACGGTGCCGGGGAAGTGGGCGATAGCGCTCATCACTTCACGGATACCTTCCTCGATCCGCTTGGCGATTTCGATTTCGCCTTCACGGGTCAGGAGTTCGACGGTACCCATTTCGCGCATGTACATGCGCACCGGGTCGGTGGTGCGACCGATGTCGGTTTCCACAGCCGCCAGCGCAGCAGCGGCTTCTTCGGCCGCGGCTTCGTCGGTGTCGGCTTCGGCCAACAAAAGGGCATCCGCATCCGGAGCACTCTCGAATACGTTGATCCCCATGTCGTTGATCATGCGGATGATGTCTTCCACCTGTTCCGGATCTGAAATATCCTCCGGCAGGTGGTCGTTGACCTCCGCGTAAGTCAGGTAGCCCTGCTCACGACCGCGGGTGATCAACTCTTTGATGCGAGACTGCTGTTGCGCTTTTCCGGACATAACACCCTATCCACTGAAGGTCTTGGCGGGCAAAAAACAAGCCGAGGATTATACCCGAGCATGGACCTCACGCGCCAGTTGAGGTCGGGGTTTGTGCGGGAACATTGCGACTCAGGAGGTCGCGCAGCTGATTTTTTTCCTCTGCGCTCAATTCGCTTTGACGTGCTTTCCGGAGCAGATGTTCCAGGCTGCGCTCGCGTTGGCGAGCGGACAAGCTAGTTATAGTGTCGAAAAACTGTTGTTCAAGGTTGTCGGCATCGATCAACCATTCCTTTTCCGCCAGTGCCCGCAGCAGGCGCCCTTGTTCGGTGCCGTGCCAGCGCGCGATCAGCTGTAGTGAGCGTAGCTCAGGATTCTTTTGCAGCGCTTCCAGCAGTGCCACCAGCAACTGCGCGTAGACGTGTTCTTCGTCGGCAATGTGGCTGGCGTCCTCGACCTTGCGCGCCAGCGCCGGGTGGTGGAGCAGGGTGCGCAGGGCGCTGAGCGTCGGCGGCTCGACCGAGGTCGGCGTGCGCGGCGGATGATTCTGTTGCTGGCCGTTGCGGTCCCAGGGCTTGCCCTTCCCGCCCTTCTTGTCCCACGGCTTGCCGTCCCATTTCTTCTTCTGCCCGCCGCCCTGGTTGGGTGTCCACTGTTGTTGTGGCTGCGCCTGGAAATGCTCGGCGTGGTGGAAGTCGCTGTAGTCCGGGCTGTAGTCGGGGATAGCATCGTAGTCGATGCCCGGGTCATAGGCCGGCGGCGGGGTTTCCCGCGGCGCGCTCTGCGCAAGCTGCTCGACCTGCTGGTTGTCCAGGCCGGTGATTTCCTTCAGGCGATTGCGCATCAGCGCACGCAAATTGGCGCCTGGTACCTTGTCGATCAGCGGCGCGGCAAGGGTGGCCATATGGGCCTTGCCCTCGAGCGAGCGCGGGTCGGCTTCCTCGGTCAGCTGCTGGAAGAAATAATCGGCCAGCGGCTGCGCATGCTGGTTGATCCGGGCGCGGAAGGCGTCGGTGCCTTCGGCGCGGACCAGGGTGTCCGGGTCTTCACCTTCGGGCAGGAACAGGAAGCGCGCCTTGCGCCCGTCCTGCAGGCTCGACAGCGTGGCTTCCAGCGCGCGCCAGGCGGCGTTGCGGCCGGCCTGGTCGCCGTCGAAGCAGAACAGCACGCTGGGCACTACGCGGAACAGGCGCTTGAGGTGCTCCTCGCTGGTCGCCGTGCCCAGGGTCGCCACCGCGTTGCGCAGGCCTTGCTGGGCCAGGGCGATGACGTCCATGTAGCCTTCGACGACGATGATTTCGTCGAGGTTGCGGTTGAACTTGCGCGCCTCGTACAGCCCGTACAGCTCCTGGCCCTTGTGGAACACCGGGGTTTCCGGGGAGTTGAGGTACTTGGGCTTGTCGTCGCCCAGTACCCGCCCACCAAAGGCGATGACCCGGCCGCGGCTGTCGCGGATCGGGAACATCACCCGGTCGCGGAAGCGGTCGTAGCGTTTGCCGCTCTCGGCGTTCTCGATCAGCAGGCCGGCGTCGATCATGGCTTTCTGCTGCAGGTTGTCGCTGCTCAGGTGCTTGAACAGGTTGTCCCAGCCCGGCGGGGCGAAGCCGAGGCCGAAGTCGCGGGCGATCTCGCCGGACAGGCCGCGGCCCTTGAGATATTCCACCGCAGCCTTGCGGGTCGGGTGGCTCTTCAGGGCCTGGCGATAGAACTCGGCAGCGGCGGTGAGCAGCGGGTAGAGCGGTGAATCCACCGGCTGGCGTGGCTTGTGTCCGCGCCCGCTTTCTTCCCGGGGGATTTCCATGCCGGCGGCTTTCGCCAGTTCCTCGACCGCCTGGGGAAAGTCCAGGTTGTCGTGGTCCATGATGAAGCCGAGGGCGTTGCCGCCAGCGCCGCAACCGAAGCAGTAGTAGAACTGCTTGTCCGGGCTGACGCTGAACGACGGGGTCTTTTCCTTGTGGAACGGGCAGCAGGCGGTGAGGTTCTTGCCGGCCTTTTTCAGTTGCACGCGCGAACTCACCACGTCGACGATGTCGGTGCGGTTGAGAAGGTCGTCAATGAAACTCTGGGGAATCAGCCCGGCCATGGCTCTCTCGTCATCAGGCGATAATCAAGTCTATCGCTAATGCTGCGGGAACGACGGTGCATTCGAAACCAGGTCGAATGGCAGACGCAAGAAAACGGAAAAGAAGATGTGCTCGTCGATAACCCGTGAGGGCCCGTCAGTGTGACGTGCACGGCTGGCGATAAAGCCAGTTCTGACGATTGGGGCAGGCTGCCCGGCCTGGGAACCAGTCTGGGCGTCTCCGGCGATACGACAGGTGTCGTGGCTGGAGTGAACAGCTCAATCAACTGCCGGCAGCCCGGCTTTGGGCCGGGCGAGGCAGAAGCTTGCGACGAACGTCTGTATTAGTACAGACGAACGGCGCGGCGCTGTTCGCGCTGAACTTTCTTGGCGTGACGCTTAACAGCAGCAGCTGCTTTGCGCTTACGCTCGGAAGTCGGCTTCTCGTAAAATTCGCGGCTACGAACTTCAGCCAGTACACCGGCTTTTTCGCAGGAGCGCTTGAAACGACGCAGAGCTACGTCGAAGGGTTCGTTCTCTTTAACTTTGACGGCTGGCATCCAGAGCTACCTTCATTCATTACCGGGGTCAACGAACTCGTGGCAGAAAATGTGCACTGGAGTACGTCGGTTTTTAAGGGTTGCGGATGTTAACCCTTACCCAGCCGGAATGCAAAGCCTCTGATCGAAAACCGCTGGTCGGCATGGGGAGCGAGGACTATCATGCGCGCCTTCGAATTCAGCCTCAACAAGGCAAGAACCCATGCTAGTACTGGGATTGGAAACATCCTGCGATGAAACCGGCGTCGCCCTCTACGACAGCGAGCGCGGCCTGCTGGCCGACGCGCTGTTCAGCCAGATCGACCTGCACCGCGTCTACGGCGGCGTAGTGCCGGAGCTCGCCTCCCGCGATCACGTCAAGCGCATGCTGCCGCTGATCCGCCAGGTCCTGACCGAGGCCGACTGCGTCGCCACCGATATCGATGCCATCGCCTACACCGCCGGTCCCGGCCTGGTCGGGGCGCTGCTGGTCGGGGCGTCCTGCGCCCAGGCCCTGGCCTTTGCCTGGGGCATCCCGGCGCTGGGCGTGCATCATATGGAAGGTCACCTGCTGGCGCCAATGCTCGAGGAGCAGCCACCGGAGTTTCCGTTCGTCGCCTTGCTGGTTTCCGGTGGTCACACGCAACTGGTTCGCGTCGATGGCATCGGGCGCTACGAGCTGCTCGGCGAGTCGCTGGACGACGCCGCCGGCGAAGCCTTCGACAAGACCGCCAAGCTGATCGGCCTGAATTACCCCGGCGGTCCGGAAATTGCCCGCCTGGCCACCCAGGGTGTGCCGGGCCGCTTCGTCTTCCCGCGGCCGATGACCGATCGCCCGGGCCTGGATTTCAGCTTCAGCGGCCTGAAAACCTTCGCCCTGAACACCTGGCAGCAGTGCCAAAGGGCTGGGGACGACGGCGAACAGACTCGTTGCGACATCTCGCTGGCCTTCCAGCAGGCAGTCGTGGAGACTCTCACCATCAAGTGCCGCCGTGCCCTCAAGCAGACCGGTCTGAACCGTCTGGTGATCGCCGGTGGCGTGAGTGCGAACAAGGCGTTACGGGTTTCGCTGGAGGAAATGACCGCCGGGCTCAAGGGCAATGTCTTCTACGCCCGTCCGCAATTCTGCACCGACAACGGCGCGATGATCGCCTACGCCGGTTGCCAGCGGCTTGCCGCCGGCCAGCAGGAAACCCTGGCGATCAGCGTGCAGGCACGCTGGCCGATGGAAACCTTGCAGGCGATCTAGAAATGTCGCTCGCGTCCGGCGAACAGATCGCGCAGGTTGCCGCGGTGACGCCAGACGATGAGCAGGGTCAGCAGGGCCATGGGCACCAGGGCTTCCGGCTCGCGCCAGGCCAGCAATGGCAGGGTCAGGGGCGTGGCGATCAGTGCCGCCAGCGAGCTGGTGCGGGTGAGGTAGAAGGTCAGCAGCCAACTGATGACGGCGAGCAGAGCGGCCGGCGGATACAGGCCGAGCAGCACGCCGGCGGCAGTGGCGACGCCCTTGCCGCCGCGGAAGCGGAAGTACAGCGGAAACAGATGGCCGAGTACCGCGCACAGGCCGATCCAAGCCTGTTGTTGCTGGTCCAGACCAGCCAGTTGGGCGAGCAGTACCGGCATCAGGCCCTTGCACAGGTCGCCGAGCAGGGTCAGGATCGCCAGTTTCCGCCCCGCCAGGCGCAGCATATTGGTGGCGCCGGCATTGCCCGAGCCGCTCATGCGCGGGTCTGGGCTGCCGTTCAGGCGGCTGAGGACGATGGCGAAGGACAGAGAGCCGAGCAGGTAGGCGAACATCGCCAGTAACCAAAACATGCTAACTATTCCGGGCAAGGACGCCCCTGATTCTAACGGCGCAAGGCGCCCTTGTCGTGCTGTGGAGAGAAGTGCTTGGACAGAGTGTTCATCGAAGGGCTGGAAGTCGACACCGTGATCGGCGCCTACGACTGGGAGCGTGGCATTCGCCAGTGCCTGCGTCTGGACCTGCGGTTTGCCTGGGACAATCGCCCGGCAGCGGCGGGTGACGACCTGACCCTGGCGCTGGACTATGCCAGCGTGTCCGCGCGTATCCAGGCCTTTGCCGAGCAGGCGCAGTTCCAGTTGGTGGAAACCTTCGCCGAACGCCTGGCGCAGGTGCTGATGGAGGAATTCAATATTCCCTGGCTGAGCCTGAAGCTGACCAAGCCTGGCGCGGTGCCTGCGGCTACCGGTGGCGTCGGCGTGGAGATCGAGCGCGGATGCCTCTGACACGGGTTTACCTGGGCCTCGGCAGCAATGTCGAGCGTGAGCGGCACCTGACTGCCGGCCTCGATGCGCTGGCCGGCTTCCTCCAGCAGATGGAGTGCTCGCCGGTCTTCGAGAGCCAGGCGGTGGGGATCAAGAGCGGTCCGTTCTTCAATCTGGTGGTTACCGGCCTGACCGACCTGCCGCTGATCGAACTGGATCGCCGACTGAAGTTCATCGAAGCCGACAACGGCCGCTATGCCCCGGAGCGCAAGGGGTTGCCGCTGGATATCGACGTGCTGATGTACGGCGACCTGCATGGCAACTTCGACGGGCTGGTCCTGCCTCGCGCCGAAATCCTCAAGAATGCCTTCGTGCTCTGGCCGCTGTCGTTGATCGCGCCGCAGTTGCTGCATCCGGGCGCGGGCAAGACCATGGCGCAGTTGTGGGATGAGGCGCAGATCGATCAGGTGCTGGCTGCAGTGCCTTTTCTCTGGCATGAGCGGCAACTGACAAATTCCAATACCTGAGGCCTCATCGCAGGCGCCGCGGACCCTGTGGGAGCTGGCTTGCCAGCGATGAGGCCGTCAAGGCCAGCACAAGTCAGCCTGCAGCGCTTTCCTTGTAGGCCTTCAGCGCATTCAGGCGAGCCTTTTTCAGCGCCTCGCCCAGCGCCTGCCCGGTGTAGCCCTGTTCAACCAGCGGCTGCACCGCCACCTTCCTCGCCGCCTCCGCCGCGCCGCGCAGGTAATCCGCCTGCGGATACTGGCGATCTTCCAGCCCCAGCCGCCCCCGGGCATCCATCTCGCACGCCACGATGAATTCCTCGAAGCGCTGCGGCCGTCGGTACACGTCGAAGCGTTGCAGCAGCTCCAGCAGGGTCGAGGGCTTCAATTCCAGCGCCCGGTGTCCATGGGTGTGGTATTCGCCCACCAGCAACGCCAGCTCCTGGCATTCACGCGGGACCTTGAAGCGTTTGTTGACCTTGTCGATCAGCTTCAGCCCGCGATGCTCATGGGCGATGTGCCGTGGCCACTCGGCTTCAGGCGTGGTGCCCTTGCCCAGGTCATGCAGCAGGCAGGCCCAGCGCACCGTCAGCGGCTGCGCATGCTTCGCCGACTGTTCCAGGACGGCCAGCGTATGGGCGCCGGTATCGATTTCCGGATGATGGGCCGGTGGCTGCGGAACCCCGAACAGGGCGTCCACTTCCGGCATCAGCTGTTGCAGCGCGCCACAATCGCGCAGGACCTGGATGAACACCTGCGGGTGATCTTCCATCAGCGCCCGGGAAATTTCCTTCCAGCTACGCTCCGGCGTCAGGGCCTGAAGTTCGCCTGAATCGCTGAGCTGGCGCATCAGTTCGAGGGTTTCAGGGGCGACGCTGAAGCCCAACCCGGCAAAGCGCGCGGCAAAGCGGGCGACCCGCAGCACGCGCAGGGGATCTTCGGCGAATGCCGGGGAAACGTGGCGCAACAGGCGGTTATCCAGGTCCTGTTTGCCATGATAAGGATCGGTCAGATTGCCATGATCGTCCTCGGCCATGGCATTGATGGTCAGGTCCCGGCGGATCAGGTCCTCTTCGAGGGTGACCTCGGGGCTGGCGTGGAAGGTGAAGCCGCCGTAGCCGACGCCGCTTTTGCGTTCGGTGCGGGCCAGGGCGTACTCCTCGCCGCTGTCCGGGTGCAGGAATACCGGGAAATCCGTGCCTACCGGGCGATACCCCAGGGCCAGCATCTGCTGCGCAGTGGCACCGACCACCACCCAGTCGTTATCGGTGACCGGCCTGCCGAGCAGGCGGTCGCGCACGGCGCCGCCGACTTTGTAGATCTGCATTAAAAACCTCCGTAGATGCCCCACAGGATAACCCGTGTGACATCCCGGAGGCGGTCGGTGTTACAGGTGCACCACGGCGAGGTCGAGACGGCCATGATCGCCGTCGCCGTGTTCACCCTTTGGGGGGACGTGGTGGGTCTTCATGATCTGGTCGCCCTGCAGGGTTTCCAGATGGATATCGAAGCCCCACAGGCGGTGCAGGTGCTTGAGCACTTCCTCGGTGGAGTCGCCCAGCGGCTTGCGGTCATGCTGCTGGTGGCGAAGGGTGAGGGAGCGGTCGCCGCGCCGGTCGATGCTCCAAATCTGTACGTTGGGCTCGCGGTTGCCGAGGTTGTACTGCGCCGCGAGGGTTTCGCGGATCACCCGGTAGCCGCTTTCGTCGTGGATGGCCGGGACCAGCAGGTCGTCGCGCTGGTCATCGTCCATGATGCTGAACAGCTTCAGGTCGCGGATCACCTTGGGTGACAGGTACTGCAGGATGAAGCTCTCATCCTTGAAGCTGCTCATGGCGAACTTCACGGCGGACAGCCAGTCGCTGCCGGCGATTTCCGGGAACCAGCGGCGATCTTCCTCCGTGGGGTGCTCGCACATGCGGCGGATGTCGGTGTACATGGCGAACCCCAGGGCATAGGGGTTGATGCCGCTGTAGTAAGGGCTGTCGAAGCCCGGCTGGAACACCACGCTGGTGTGGGACTGGAGAAACTCCAGGATGAAACCGTCGGTGACCAGACCTTCGTCGTACAGGTCGTTCATCAGGGTGTAGTGCCAGAAGGTGGCCCAGCCTTCGTTCATCACCTGGGTCTGGCGCTGAGGATAGAAGTACTGGGCGATCTTGCGCACGATGCGCACGATCTCGCGCTGCCAGGGCTCCAGCAGCGGGGCATGCTTCTCGATGAAGTAGAGGATGTTTTCCTGTGGCTCGGCAGGGAAGCGCGCGGTGTCCTTTTCGCTGGCCTTGTCCGCGCTTTTCGGGATGGTTCGCCACAGATCGTTGATCTGCTTCTGCAGGTGCTCTTCCCGGTCCTTCTGCCGCCGGCGCTCTTCCTCGGCGGAGATGGGGTAGGGCCGTTTGTAGCGATCGACACCGTAGTTCATCAGGGCATGGCAGGAGTCGAGCAGGTCCTCCACAGCGTCGATGCCGTGGCGTTCCTCGCACTGGGTGATGTACTGCTTGGCGAACACCAGGTAATCGATGATAGAACTGGCATCGGTCCAGGTGCGGAACAGGTAGTTGCCCTTGAAGAAGCTGTTGTGCCCGTAGCAGGCGTGAGCCACCACCAGCGCCTGCATGCAGATGGTGTTCTCTTCCATCAGGTAGGCGATGCACGGGTCGGAGTTGATCACGATCTCGTAGGCCAGGCCCATCTGACCGCGGCTGTAGGACTTTTCGGTGCTGAGGAAGTGCTTGCCGTAGGACCAGTGGTGATAGCCCAGCGGCATGCCCACCGAGGCGTAGGCGTCCATCATCTGCTCGGCGGTGATCACTTCGATCTGGTTGGGATAGGTATCCAGGGCGTAGCGCTCGGCCAGGCGGCTGATCTCGCGGTCATAGGCCTGGATGAGCTCGAACGTCCACTCGGACCCGGTGGAAAGGGGTTGGCGTTTCTGCTCTCTGGCGGTCATGTCACTAACCTGCGCTGGAAGAGTTCACGGAAGACCGGGTAGATATCGCCGGCCGACACCAGCTGCTGCTGGGCGAACGTATCGGGGAAGGCTTCGCCGATGCGTTCGTATTCGAACCACAATGCCTGATGTTCGCGGGGGGTGATCTCGACGTAAGTGTAGTACTGGACGAACGGCATGATCTGCTTGCTGAGGATCTCGCGGCAGATCGGCGAGTCGTCGTTCCAGTTGTCGCCGTCCGAGGCCTGGGCGGCATAGATGTTCCACTCGTTGGCGGGATAGCGCTCGGCCATGACCTCCTGCATCAGTTTCAGGGCGCTGGAGACGATGGTGCCGCCGGTTTCCCGGGAGTAGAAGAACTCTTCCTCGTCCACTTCGCGGGCGCTGGTGTGGTGGCGGATGAAGACCACTTCGATGCGTTCGTAATTCCGCTTGAGGAACAGGTACAGGAGGATGAAGAAGCGCTTGGCGATGTCCTTGGTAGCCTGGGTCATGGAGCCGGAGACGTCCATCAGGCAGAACATCACCGCCTTGGAGCTGGGATTGGGATGCTTGACCAGCAGGTTGTACTTGAGGTCGAAGGTATCGAGGAACGGGATGCGGTGAATGCGTGCGCTCAGGCGCTCGATTTCCGCCTCGATTTCCTGGATATCGCCGAAGTTGTCCGGTTCTTCCCGTTTCAGCCGCGCCAGTTCCTCTTTTGCCTCGCGCAGTTTGGCGCGGCTGCTGCCGGACAGGGCGATACGCCGCGCATGGGCCGAGCGCAGGGTGCGGATGATGTTGATCCGGGACGGGTTGCCCTCGTTGCTGATACCCGCGCGGACGGTCTTGAAGGTGTCGGTGCCGGTCAGGTGGCGCTTGACCAGGTTGGGCAGTTCGAGGTCCTCGAACATGAACTCGAGGAATTCTTCCTGGGTGATCTGGAAGACGAACTCGTCCATGCCTTCGCCGGAGTTGCCCGCCTTGCCGCGGCCTGCGCCGCCCCCGCTGCCGCCTTGCGGCCGGGCGATATGTTCGCCGGCGGTGAATTCCTTGTTGCCCGGGTGGACGACGGTCTGCTTGCCGCCACGGCCATGGTGCAGCACGGGTTCGTCGATATCGCGGCCGGGGATGCTGATCTGTTCGCCGTGCTCCATGTCGGTGATGGAGCGGCGACTCACGGCTTCCTCGACGGCTTTCTTGATGTGGTCACGGTAACGCCGCAGGAAGCGCTGGCGGTTGACCGTGCTCTTGTTCTTGCCGTTCAGGCGTCGGTCGATGACGTAGCTCATGGGCCCTCCGGTAGCTGGGAAACAGCTGCAAGCTTCAAGCTACAAGCTGCAAGAAAGAGCATTCGCCACAGCCGTTGGCCGTGCGGTGTGTCTGTACACACCGCGGATGGCTTACGGCTTGTGGCTTACAGCTTGCAGCTGCTACTGGGACTTTCTGACCCGCAGGTACCATTCCGAAAGCAGGCGAACCTGTTTGTCGGTGTAGCCGCGTTCCACCATGCGCGTAACGAAGTCGTTGTGCTTCTGTTGGTCTTCCTTGCTGGCCTTGGCGTTGAAGCTGATGACCGGCAGCAGGTCCTCGGTGTTGGAGAACATTTTCTTCTCGATGACCACCCGCAGCTTCTCGTAGCTGAGCCAGGTGGGATTCTTGCCGTTGTTGTTGGCCCGGGCGCGCAGAACGAAGTTGACGATCTCGTTGCGGAAATCCTTCGGATTGCTGATACCGGCCGGTTTCTCGATCTTCTCCAGTTCTTCGTTGAGGGCGATGCGGTTGAGGATCTCGCCGGTTTCCGGGTCGCGGTATTCCTGGTCCTGGATCCAGAAGTCGGCGTACAGCACGTAGCGGTCGAAGATGTTCTGGCCGTATTCGCTGTAGGACTCGAGGTAGGCAGTCTGGATTTCCTTGCCGATGAACTCGATATAGCGTGGTGCCAGGTATTCCTTCAGGTAGCGCAGGTAGCGCTCGCGCACCTCGGCCGGGAACTGTTCCTGCTCGATCTGCTGTTCCAGCACATAGAGCAGGTGGACCGGGTTGGCCGCCACTTCATGCGGGTCGAAGTTGAAGACCTTGGACAGGATCTTGAACGCGAAGCGGGTGGACAGGCCGTTCATGCCCTCGTCGACGCCGGCGGAATCGCGGTATTCCTGGATCGACTTGGCCTTCGGATCGGTGTCCTTGAGGTTCTCTCCGTCGTACACGCGCATCTTCGAGTAGATGTTGGAGTTCTCCGGCTCTTTCAGGCGCGAGAGCACGGTGAACTGGGCCAGCATCTTCAGGGTGTCAGGTGCGCAATGGGCCTTGGCCAGGGAGCTGTTGAACAGCAGCTTGTCGTAGATCTTGATCTCGTCGCTGACGCGCAGGCAGTACGGCACCTTGACGATGTAGATCCGGTCGATGAAGGCCTCGTTGTTCTTGTTGTTGCGGAAGCTGTGCCATTCCGATTCGTTGGAGTGGGCCAGCAGGATGCCGGAGTAGGGGATCGCGCCCAGGCCTTCGGTACTGTTGTAGTTGCCTTCCTGGGTGGCGGTGAGCAACGGGTGCAGGACCTTGATCGGCGCCTTGAACATCTCGACGAACTCCATCAGGCCCTGGTTGGCCCGGCACAGCGCGCCCGAGTAGCTGTAGGCGTCCGCGTCGTTCTGCGGGAATTCCTCCAGCTTGCGGATATCCACCTTGCCGACGAGGGCCGAGATGTCCTGGTTGTTCTCGTCGCCCGGTTCGGTCTTGGCCACGGCGATCTGGTTGAGGATCGACGGGTACAGCTTGACCACCTTGAACTGGCTGATGTCGCCGCCGAACTCGGCCAGGCGCTTGGTCGCCCAGGGCGACATGATGGTGTTCAGGTAGCGCCGTGGAATGCCGAAGTCTTCCTCGAGGATGGCGCCGTCTTCGGCGGCGTTGAACAGCCCCAGGGGCGACTCGAACACCGGCGAGCCCTTGATCGCGTAGAAGGGCACTTTTTCCATCAGCTGCTTCAGTTTTTCCGCCAGGGACGACTTACCGCCACCCACCGGGCCGAGCAGATAGAGGATCTGTTTCTTCTCTTCCAGGCCTTGGGCGGCATGGCGGAAGTAGGAGACGATCTGGTCGATGCACTCTTCCATGCCATGGAAGTCGGCAAAGGCCGGATAGCGGCGGATCACCTTGTTGGAGAAGATTCGCGACAGCCTGGAGTTGCTGGAGGTGTCGACCAGTTCCGGCTCGCCGATTGCCATGAGCAGGCGCTCGGCCGCCGAAGCATAGGCGCTGCGGTCGTTCTTGCAGAGCTCCAGGTACTCCTGTAGCGAGAGCTCCTCCTGGCGGGTGGACTCGAAGCGTTGTTGGAAGTGGCTAAAAATACTCATGACGTCACCTCGCTCGATACGTGAGGCCGACGCCGGATCAGTCAGCTGATGCTGGCATGCAATCGCGTTGAACGACTGCTGTATACCCCCCAGAACACCCGAAATCGCTACCGATGACCCGCACGCCGGTGTACCGGCTCTCCCCTTTTTTGGATGGCCTGGGCTTAAGGATAGTTGGTTCTCGGGGAGGTCAAGGGCGGAGGGCGGATAAGTTCGCCATGACCGTTCGTCCGGTCAGGCGCTAGCCCGCGCGGGACGCGGGCTGCGGGGCTGGAAAAAAATTATTCGGGGTTTCCCTGGGCGGTTTCCGCCGGGAAGGTGCCGCGCCACAGCTCGAAGCCGCCGTCGAGGCTATACACGTCGGAGAAGCCTTGGCTGACCAGGTAGGCCGCCGCGCTCTGGCTGGAATTGCCGTGATAGCAGACCACCACGGTAGGGGCGTCGAGGTCGGCATTGCGGATGAAGTCGGCCACCGAATGGTTGTCCAGATGGCTGGAGCCGGCGATGTGACCGTTTGCATAGCTCTGCGGGTCGCGAATATCGACCACGACCGCACCTTGTTCGCGCAGGGCCTGGGCCTGTTCCGGAGGGATGCGTTTGAATTCGCTCATGGGGCGGTTTCCTTCAACGATGACGGGCCATTCTAGCCGTTTGTAGCCGATGGGGAGGGCAGGGACGGGTCGTCGTCCTTGGCCTTGCACTCGCAGCGGTGCAGCTCGCCGCTGTCGACGTTCATCAGGGTCATGGCACCACCCCAGACGCAGCCGGTGTCGAGGGCGAATACGCCGGGTGCGCTACAGCGGCCCTCGAGGGCGGCCCAGTGACCGAAGATGATCTTCACGTGCCGCGAGCGCCGCTCTTTGTGCGCAAACCAGGGCTTGTAGCCGGGCGGCGCGGTGTCGGCGCCTTCCTTGCCCTTGAGGTCGAGCTTGCCCTCGGCGGTGCAGAAGCGCATGCGCGTGAAATAGTTGGTGATCACCCGCAGGCGGGGGACGCCGGTGAGGTCCTTGTTCCATTTGCCCGGGTCATTGCCGTACATGCCGTCGAGGTACTGCTTGATGCGCAGATCGTCGCGCAGCGCGTCCTCGACCTCCGACGCCAGCTCCAGGGCCTTGCCCAGGGTCCATTGCGGCGGGATGCCGGCGTGGACCAGCACGGTGCCGCGGGTCTCGTCGAAATGCAGCAGCTTCTGCCGCCGCAGCCAGTCGAGCAGGTCCGCCGCGTCCGGCGCCTCGACGATCTCGCGCAGGGTGTCGCTTTTCTTCAGGCGCTCGATGTTGTGCCAGACCGCCAGCAGGTGCAGGTCGTGGTTGCCCAGCACGCAGACCAGCGAGTCGCGCATGGCGTAGAGGTAACGCAGGGTTTCTAGAGACTGCGGCCCGCGGTTGACCAGGTCTCCGACCAGCCACAGGCGGTCGATGGCCGGATCGAACCTGACCCGCTCAAGCAGGCACTTGAGCGGTTCGAGGCAGCCCTGGAGGTCGCCGACGGCATAGGTTGCCATCAGTGCAGGGCCCCGGGCATGGCGAGGCGGAACGGCGCGATCACGGCGTCGAAGCGTTTACCGTCCTGGGCAAACATCTGGTAACTGCCTTGCATGGTGCCAACCTTGGTGGCGATCACTGCGCCGCTGCTGTAGGTATGGCTTTGACCCGGTGCAATCAGTGGTTGTTCACCGACGACGCCGTCGCCTCGGACTTCTTCGACCTTGCCATTGCCGTCGGTGATCAGCCAGTGACGGGACATCAGCTTGGCGGCGACGCTGCCGTTGTTGCTCACGGTGATGGTGTAGGCAAAGGCGAAGCGGTTCGCTTCGGGTTGCGACTGTTCCGGGAGGAAGCGGGTGACGACGCTGACGTCGACCTGGTACAGGGGATCGGACATGCGGGGAGCCTTCAAGACGAACGGATGCGGCGATGGAGGGTCAGTCTAGGCCATGGGCGTGGCAACCGGCCAGCCTCGCGACGAGGCCGGCCGGGCGGTGAATCACTTGGCGGCGGACTGTTCGGCCAGCTTGTCCGCGAGGCGGACGAAGGCGGCCAGGTCGAGTTGCTCGGGGCGCAGGCTGCCGTCCACACCGGCAGCCTCGATGGCGTCGCTGCTGAGCAGGGCCTTCAGGGTGTTGCGCAGGGTCTTGCGGCGCTGGTTGAACGCTTCGCGGACGATGCGCTCGAGCAGGCGATGATCCTTGGCCGGGAACGGCAGGGTTTCATGAGGCACCAGGCGCACGATGGCCGAATCCACCTTCGGTGGCGGGTTGAACGCGCCGGGGCCGACGTTGAACAGGTGTTCCACGCGGCAGTGATACTGGACCATGATCGACAGGCGGCCCCAATCACCACCGCCAGGGCCTGCGGCCAGGCGCTCGACCACTTCCTTCTGCAGCATGAAGTGCATGTCGCGGATCAGTTGGGCGTTGTCCAGCAGGTGGAAAATCAGCGGCGTGGAGATGTTGTACGGCAGGTTGCCCACCACCCGCAGCGAGCGCGGGGCGGCACCCAGGGTGGTGAAGTCGAACTTCAGCGCATCGCCCTGGTGCAGGCGGAAATTATCACGGCTGGCGAACTGCTGGTTGAGGATCGGTACCAGGTCCTTGTCCAGCTCGACCACATCCAGTTGCGCGCCGCTGCCCAGTACACCTTCGGTCAGGGCGCCCTGGCCCGGGCCGATTTCGAGGATGTGCTCGCCGGCCTTGGCGTTGATGGCCCGCAGGATGCGGTCGATCACGCCAGCGTCGTGCAGGAAGTTCTGGCCGAAGCGCTTGCGCGCCCGGTGTTGGTATTGCTCGGTCATAGTCGGGTCTCGGCCATCTGGTAGGCGGTTTCCAGGGCGACCTGCAGGCTGCCGGTGTCGACCTTGCCGGTGCCGGCCAGGTCCAGGGCGGTGCCGTGATCCACCGAGGTGCGGATGATCGGCAGGCCGAGGGTGACATTGAGCGCCGCGCCAAAGCCCTTGAACTTGAGCACGGGCAGGCCCTGGTCGTGGTACATCGCCAGCACTGCGTCGCAGTGCTCCAGATATTTGGGGGTAAACAGGGTGTCGGCCGGCAGCGGGCCACGCAGGTCCATGCCTTCGGTGCGCAGACGTTCCAGCGTCGGCTCGATGATGTCGATTTCCTCGCGGCCCAGGTGACCACCTTCACCGGCGTGCGGGTTCAGGCCGCAGACCAGGATGCGCGGCCGGGCGATGCCGAATTTCTGTTGCAGGTCGGCATGCAGGATCCGCGTGACCCGCTCCAGGCGTTCGACGGTGATGGCATCGGCCACGTCGCGCAGGGGCAGGTGGGTGGTGACCAGGGCCACGCGCAGGCCGCGGGTGGCGAGCATCATCACCACCTGGGCGGTGTGGGTCAGCTCGGCGAGGAATTCGGTGTGTCCGGAGAACGGAATGCCGCTCTCGTTGATCACGCCCTTGTGTACCGGGGCGGTGATCATGCCGGCAAAGTGCCCGTCGAGGCAGCCTTGTCCGGCGCGGGTCAGGGTTTCCAGGACGAAGGCGGCATTGGCCTTGTCCAGGGTGCCCGCCACTGCCGGATTGGCCAGCGGTGTGTCCCAGACATACAGGCTGCCGGCCTTGGCCGGCTGGTCGGGGAGGGCATCGGGGCTGACGGGGAGCAGCTCGACGGCCACGCCCAGCTGCGTGGCCCGCTCGGCGAGCAGGTCACGGCTGGTAATGGCGATCAGGGGATGAGGCTGGGCTTGCGAGGCGAGCAGCAGGCACAGGTCGGGACCTATGCCTGCGGGTTCGCCGGGGGTGAGGGCGAAGCGCTGCGGTTTCACTGGGCGGCCTGTTCGGCGCCAGGAAGCTTGATTTCAACGTAGGCTTCGTCGCGGATCTGACGCAGCCAGGTTTGCAGTTCTTCATCGTACTTGCGGTTGCGCAGTACGGTCATCGCTTGTTGCTCGCGAGCCTGGGCGGTGCTGTCGGTGGCGCGGCGGCCAAGGACTTCCAGGACGTGCCAGCCGTATTGGGTCTGGAAGGGCTTGGACACCTGGCCTTGTGGAGCGTTGGCCATGACTTCGCGGAATTCCGGAACCAGGTTGTTCGGGTCGACCCAGTTCAGGTCGCCGCCGTTGAGGGCGGAACCCGGGTCTTCCGAGAAGCTCTTCGCCAGTTCGGCGAAGTCTTCGCCGGCCTGGATGCGGTCGTACAGGCGTTGCGCGAGGATCTTGGTCTCGGCCTCGCTGCGGATCTCGCTTGGCTTGATCAGGATATGGCGAACATGCACTTCGTCACGCAGTTGGGTCTGGCCGCCGCGTTTCTCCTGCAGCTTGAGGATGATGAAGCCGCCCGGGGTACGTACCGGCTCGGTGACATCGCCCACCGCCATGGTGCTCAGCATGCGGTCAAACGGAGGTGGCAACTGGGCCGCCTTGCGCCAGCCCATCTCGCCGCCTTCCAGTGCGGTTTCGCTGGCGGAGCGGGCGATGGCCAACTGGGCGAAGTCGGCGCCTTGCTTGAGCTGCTGGTAGACCTGGCCAGCCTGCTGAGCCGCGGCCTGGATAGCCGTGGAGCTGGCGCTTTCCGGGGTCGGGATCAGGATGTTGGCCAGGCGGAACTCTTCCGACAGCTGCATCTTGCCCAGGTCGGAAGCGAGGAAGTTTTTCACTTCCTGCTCGGAAACCTGAATGCGCTCGGCAACACGACGCTGACGCACGCGGCTGATGATCATCTCGCGACGAACCTGCTCGCGAGCGTCATTGAAGGACAGGCCGTCATGGGCCAGGGCAGCACGGAACTGCTCCAGGCTCATGTTGTTGCGCTGGGCGATGGTGCCGATGGCCTGGTTCAGTTCTTCGTCGGTGATGCGGATGCCGGAGCGTTCGCCGATCTGCAGTTGCAGGTTTTCGACGATCAGGCGTTCCAGTACCTGCTGGTCCAGAACGCTGGCCGGTGGCACTGCGCCGCCACGCTTGGCGATGGTCTGCTGCACCTCATGGACACGCTGGTCCAGCTGGCTCTGCATGACCACGTCGTTGTCGACGATGGCGACGATCTTGTCCAGGGTCTGCACCGCCGCGTGGGCGGTGCTGCTCAGCAATACAGCGCCCAGCATCAGCGGGCGCAGACAATCAATAAGCTTGGTCTTCACGTGCACGGTAACCTTGAATGCCTTTGTCGAGGAACGTCTCGACCTTGTTGCCAACCACGCCACCGAGGCCTTTCAGCACGATCTGCAGGAAGACACCGTGGTCGCCTTTTTCGTTTTCCGGAGCGGCCTGGCTGTATTCGTCGTAATCAACCCAATAGCGGTTGACCAGGCGCAGCTTCCAGCAGCAGTTGTCATATTCGAAACCGCCCATCGCTTCGAGGGTACGGTTGCGGTTGTAGTCGTGCTGCCAGCGGGCAATCGCGGTCCATTGTGGGACGATCGGCCACATGACCGAGAAGTCATGTTGCTGGATCTTGTAGTAGTCCTTTACGTAGCCCGGCTGGCCAGGGGTTCCGTAGTCGCCACCACCGACCGACCATTTGCCGGTGATGTTGTCGTAGCGAACCATATCGTTGCGGTAGCGATAGCCAAGGTTGACGATCTTGTTGACATTGTCTTCCGGTTGGAAGTGGAACATTGCGCTACCCGAGCGGGTACTGCGGCTGTCCGGATCCCAGTTGAAGTCGGAATTGAAGCGCCAGTCGCGGTTGAAGCGGTACTCGTACTCCAGCGCATATGGCGAAACATCGGCCTGAGCGTCGTCGCGGTCTTTCCAGTCGATGCCTGGCAACTGAACCTTGCGGTCTTTGAAGTAAAGGGCCTGGCCAATGCTGAAGCGCTGGCGTTCGAAGCCGTTTTCCTCGATCCAGCGGTTGGTCACGCCCAGCGAGAGCTTGTTCTCGTCGCCGATGCGGTCGCCGCCGACGAAGCGGTTGTCGCGGAACAGCGAGGCGTAGTTGAACGAGGTCTCGCCTGAGTCGAAGATCGGGATATCCGCCTGATCCTTGTACGGTACATAGAGGTAGTACAGGCGTGGTTCGAGGGTCTGGCGGTAGTTCTTGCCGAACCACTGGGTATCGCGGTCGAAGTACAGGCCGCTGTCGACGCTGACAACCGGGATGTTGCGGTTCTGGCTGCTCTTGTAGTCGCCATTGACCCGCAACTGATCGGCGGTGTAGCCGGCGATGTCGCTTTTGCCCTTGCCGTCCAGATCAAGATCGTACTGGGTGGTAACGTACTTGAGGGATGGGGTCAGATAGCCGTAGG
The DNA here is from genome assembly GCF_057197725.1 of Pseudomonas sp. P2S-1. Taxonomy (NCBI): domain Bacteria; kingdom Pseudomonadati; phylum Pseudomonadota; class Gammaproteobacteria; order Pseudomonadales; family Pseudomonadaceae; genus Pseudomonas; species Pseudomonas sp. P2S-1. The sequence continues at coordinate 4,004,880 of NZ_CM170068.1, read as the reverse complement.
TATTGGACAGCGGCAGGCTGATCTTCGGTGCCGCGTTCAGACGGGTACCGTTTGCTCGGGCAATGCCGAGAACGTTGTCATCGAGGCGTCTGCCGCCGGTGGCTGGATCCGGAACGCCGTCTTTGTCCAGCACCACACCGTCTTGCAGATCTCGCTCAAAGCGGGTCGCGTCGGCTTCATAGCTGAACTCAAGGCCGCCTGGATGATAAGGCAGCATGCCGGTGAGGATCAGCTGTGGCAGCCTGTCGTAAGGCGTGATATTGGAAATCGAAGCCATTTCATAGGCGTGGACAGCCAGTTGCGCGGTGTAGCTGTCGCCACGATAGGTCATGGCGGCGCGCTGGTTCAGGTAATCGCGATTTTCGACACCGATCTGGTCGGTTTCCAGGTCCTGGAAGTAGAACGGGTCGCTGATGTCGGTGTAGTCGATCTCGGTCATCAGGCGCGAATCAAGACCGCCCTTGTGCTGCCAGTTGACCATCCAGCGCTTGTCGGTGTAGTCGGTCTGCTTCTTGCGATCGTCGTCTTCGTCATTCAACCAGGCACCACCGAACTGCCCTTCGCTGCTCGGCGTCAGGTAACGGAACTCGCCTTCCATCAACAGGCCGCGCTTGGCCATGTAGCGTGGATACAGCGTGGCGTCGTAGTTCGGCGCGAGGTTGAAGTAGTACGGCGTGACCAGCATGAAGCCGGTATCGCTGCTGGTGCTGAAAGACGGCGGCAGGAAGCCGGACTGGCGACGGTCGTCGATCGGGAAGTAGATATACGGTGTGTAGAGCACCGGAATATCCTTGACCCGCAGGGTGACGTTGGTCGCGGTACCGAAACCGGTGGCCGGGTTCAGGGTGATGTTGTTGCCCTTGAGCTGCCAGGCGTTGCTGTTCGGCTCACAGGTGGTGTAGGTACCATCCTTCAGGCGGATGATGGCGTTCTCGGAACGCTTGGCGTACAGGGCGTTACCGCGAATGCGCGACTTGTGCATCACGTATTCGGCGTTGTCGACCTGGGCTTCGCCGGTATCCAGCTGGATCTCGGCACGGTCGCCGACGACCAGCGAGCCGTTGTCGCGGATCTTCACGTTGCCGGTCAGCTCGCCGCGGTTCTCGGCCTGGTAGAGGTTGGCTTCGTCGGCCTCGGCCTGCATGCTGCCCTGGCGCATGACCACGTCACCGGCGAGGGTGGCGATCTGCTGTTCCTGCTGGTAGCGGGAAACCTTGGCACCGAGGAAGGTCGGCGACTCGTCCTTCGGCGTGCTGTCGTTCATGCCCGGGCGAATCGGCTCGATGTAGGCACCGGAGCAGTACGGGCCGGTCTCGGCCAGTTGGGCGGCAGTCAGTTTCTCGCGCGGTACCCAGTCCAGGTGGCTGTAGTCGGCGCTGCGGGATTTCAGACCACGGCCCTTGGATTCGGTGACCAGAACAGGCTTGGGACCGCGGTCCTCGACGGCGCCGTCATCAGCGGACTGTCCCGGGCCAGCATTGGCCGAACTGACCGCAGCACCGTCATGCACAGGGCGAGGCGGCAACTGGGCGGCGCTGGTCTTGGGCTTGCAGTCCCATCCGCCGGAAGCGGAAACCTGGCAGTCGAACTGCTCGGCCGCGACGACATAAGAGGTCGCCAGAGGCTGCAATGCCAGCAGGCTGCCGGTAACCAGCAGCGGGAATTTTTTACGAAACGCGGGGGATTTCAATGCCATCTTATTAGTCCGGGCTTCCTGCGTGCCATCTGCCCGCGTGTGGGGCCGCACGCCTCTCGATGGTCTGAAAAAGATGCTGGATGATAAAGCATGCCCCGCTTGACGGCTAGGCTCTGTAAGAAATGCATCCCGCTTGCACATGCCGCATCGAAAACGGGCTCGGAATGCGCATTTACAACCAGTAAACTCCGCATCCTTGCCCGTTCTCGCCGCGCCTGGCCAGTACCCGGGGCCCTCGGAGACCCTTGCAATGCCCGATCACGATGTACGCCTGCAACACCTGACCGTCTGGCTCGATGAGCAACTGGCGAACCTGTTTCGAGTCCAGGGCTGGGGAGCGGTTCCCGCAGGCAGCCTGACCGCCGCGAGCAGCGATGCCAGTTTCCGCCGCTACTTCCGCTGGCAGGCCGATGGCCGCAGCTTCATCATCATGGATGCGCCGCCACCCCAGGAAAACTGCCGGCCCTTCGTCGATATGGCGCGCCTGCTGGCCAGCGCCGGGGTCAATGTGCCGGTGATCCACGCCGAGGATCTCGAGCGCGGTTTCCTGCTGCTGAGTGACCTGGGCAACCAGACCTACCTCGATGTGATCGACGCCGATAACGCCGACGCCCTGTTCAACGATGCCATCGATGCCTTGCTGGCCTTCCAGCGCCTGCCGATGGACGCGCCCCTGCCGAGCTATGACGTGGCCCTGCTGCGTCGCGAGGTCGAGCTGTTCCCCGAGTGGTACGTCGGTCGTGAACTGGGCAAGACCTTCGATGAACACCAGGCCGCCCTCTGGCAACGGGCCAGCACCCTGCTGATCGATAGCGCCCTGGCCCAGCCCACGTTGCTGGTGCACCGCGACTACATGCCGCGCAACCTGATGCGCAGCGTGCCGAATCCGGGCGTGCTGGATTTCCAGGACGCGGTGTATGGCCCGGTCACCTACGACATTACCTGCCTGTTCAAGGACGCGTTCCTCAGCTGGCCGCAGGCGCGGGTCGCCGGCTGGCTGCGGGATTACTGGGAGCGCGCGCGTGCCGCGGGTATCCCGGTGCAGCCTGACTTCGAGGACTTCCACCGCGCCAGTGACCTGATGGGGGTGCAGCGTCACCTCAAGGTCATTGGTATCTTCGCCCGTATCTGCCACCGCGACGGCAAGCCTCGCTACCTGGCGGACGTGCCGCGTTTCTTTGCCTATATAGATGAAGTGATTTCCCGTCGGCCGGAACTGGCCGAACTGGGCGAGCTGATCGCCAGCCTGGGAGTGCGTCCATGAAGGCGATGATCCTCGCCGCCGGCAAGGGCGAGCGCATGCGCCCGCTGACCCTGCATACACCGAAGCCGCTGGTGCCGGTCGCCGGCGTGCCGCTGATCGAGTACCACCTGCGGGCCCTGGCCGCGGCTGGCTTCACGGAGGTCGTGATCAATCACGCCTGGCTCGGCCAGCAGATCGAGGATCATCTCGGTGACGGCTCGCGCTTCGGCCTGGGCATCCGTTTCTCCGCCGAAGGCGAGCCGCTGGAAACCGGCGGCGGGATCTTCAAGGCGCTACCGCTGCTGGGGGACGAACCGTTCCTGCTGGTCAATGGCGATATCTGGACCGACTACGACTTCGCCGGCCTGCGCCAGCCGTTGCAAGGGCTGGCCCATCTGGTGCTGGTGGATAACCCCGGCCATCACGGTGCTGGCGACTTCCGCCTGGCCGGAGGGCTGGTCGAGGATGGTGGCGGCGCCGACGATACCCTGACCTTCAGCGGCATCTCCGTGCTGGATCCGGCATTGTTCGACGGCTGCCAGGCCGGTGCCTTCAAGCTGGCGCCGCTGCTGCGCGCTGCTATGGCCCAAGGTCGGGTCAGTGGCGAGCATTTCCGCGGCCACTGGGTGGACGTGGGCACCCTGGAGCGTCTTGCCGAAGTCGAGCGCCTGCTCGCCGAGCACCGCTGACATGTTGTGGCCGAGCACAGTGATAGGCGCCGGAGCCGGCTTCGCCGTCGCCAGCATTCCTGGCGCGCTGTTGGGAGCCCTGCTCGGGCAGGCGATGGACCGCCGTTTGCAGTTGCACAGTTGGGCGCACCTGCGGGAAAGGCTCGGTGGTCGTCCGGTCCTGCGCGATGACGAGGTGCTGTTCGTCCTGCTCGGGCGCATGGCCAAGAGCGATGGCCGGGTGGTGGAAGGTCATATCCAGCAGGCCCGTCAGGAAATGCAGCGCCTGGAAATGGACGATGATGCGCGCAAGCGGGCGATTGCCGCGTTCAACCTGGGCAAGGTCGGACGGGAGAAGGTCGAGGGGCACCTGCAACGGCTGAAGGCGCAGCCCAATGCCGCCGAAGGTGTACTGCGAGCATGCTGCCGAATGGCCTGGGCCGATGGCCGCGCCGGGCGTGACGAGCGCGAGTTGTTGTTGCAATGGGGTCGGCAATTGGGCTGGTCAGCAGCCAAGGTCCAGGCCCTGGCCGGTGACTACGAGCCGCGCAAGCCGGCACTGGATGGAACGGGCAGCTATGCCGAAGCCTTGCGCCTGCTGGGTGTCGGCCCCGATACCGAACAGGGCGAGATCAAGCAGGCCTATCGTCGCCTGGTCAGCCGTCATCATCCGGACAAACTGCAGGGCAGCGGCGCCAGTCCGGCCAGGGTACGCGAGGCGACCGAACGCACCCGGGAACTGCATCAGGCCTACGCGATCATTCGCAAGCGCCGCGACTTCTAATCAACCTCGCTCGGACTCAGCCAGCCGCGAATCCGCCTGAACAACTGCTCCTGCTCCGCAGAGCGGTTGCCGGGCATCGCGGTCAGGGCGACCTGCCGGTAGTTGCTGTCCTTCAGGCGCTTGCTGGCTTGCAGACGTTGCTGCGCTGCCTGTCGGGCCGCGCCCTGATCGTTGTAGTAGAAGTCGGCGGTCGGCACTTTCAGGGTCGGGGTCAGGCTGTCCAGGCTGTGCTCGGCCTTGATCGGCGTCTGCGCCGAGACCATCACCAGTTTCTGCACCTGCGCCGGCTGACGTTCGCTCATGTAGCGTGCAGCCCAATAGGCACCGGTACCGCTGCCGAGGACGACCACGCTGCGCGCATTCTGCTGCTGGGCATAGGCCACGGCGGCATCGAGGCGGGCGAAGATACGCTCGGCGTCGGTGTTGTCGCTGCTCGCGTCGGCCGGTGCGCTTTCGCTGGTTTCGGTGTCAGTCTCCGGCGCCGTGGCCTGGGCGATATTGGCGTTGGCGTCGGCTGGGGTGTCCTTGGCCGGCGCCGCCTTGCTGGTGTCTTCGGCCTTGGGCGCCGGGGCCGGGCTTTCGCTGCGCGCCACCGGGCTGTCGGTCAGCAGGTCGGGCAGGGCCAGGCTCAGGGTGCCCCAGTCCGCATCCGGGAACTTGCGCCGCAGCGGGCCGACGGTCTTCGGCCAGTCGGCGGTTTCCCCGGCACCGGCAAGGATAACCAGCACGCCCTGGGGTGTCGGGTTGTTGGCCGGCTTCCACAAGGCGAGGAAGCCGTCGCTGCCGGCTTGCAGGTTCTGTTGTTCTTCCTTGGGCACCTGACGCTCCAGGGCCAGGGCGTCCTCCTGAGTGCGCTCGACCAGGGCAGGGCGTTGTACCGCGGCGTCCGCTTTGCTTTCTGGCGTTTTGCCATCCTCGGCATGGACGCTGCAAGGTAGTATCAAGGTCAGGCATAACGCAGGAAGCGTCGTGCGATAAAGTGAGAACATTGATCGATCCTGGCCAGAAATATACCGGCAGCCTAAAGGTATTTGTCCGGGACGGCCACGCCGGGTGGCCATCCTTCTATATGACGAGATTCAAGATGATTGGTTTGCGCCGTCTGTGGGTTATCGGCTGTTTGTTCCTGCCCTTGATCGCCTGGGCCGCTCCGGCGCCTTCCCCGGTGCAACTCGACCCGGCGCAACGGGAGTGGCTGGAGCAGCATCGCAGCCTGCGTGTCGGCATGGTCCTGCAGGCGCCGTTCGCCCAGTTCGACCGGCGCCTGCAGCAGTTGTCCGGGGTCAACGTCGAGCTGATGAACCTGCTGGCACGCAACCTTGGCCTGGACCTGACCTGGCGCAACTTCGCCGACCAGGGCGAACTCGAGCATGCCCTGGCCGGTGGCGAGATCGATCTGGCCCCGGGCCTGACCCAGACTCCCGCCGGCCTGCGTCTGTGGCTGTTCAGCGACCCCTACATGCGCGTCCCGCAGCTGATCGTCGGCCAGCGCAACGGCGCAGTGGCGGTGGACGTGGAGAAAATCGGCGAGCTCGAGCGTGTCGCCGTGCGCATGCCCAGTTCCGTGGCCGATCACCTGCGCGCAACCTATTCCAACCTCAATCTGCAAGGCGTTCCCGGCGACCGCCAGGCCCTGCAACTGGTGGTCAGCGACCAGGCGCGCTATGCGGTGGTGGACGAGGCGCAGCTCAGCCGTTTATCCCGCGAGAGCGAGTTCAGTGAGTTGGCGGTGGTGGGTGATATCGGTTTCCCGCAACTGCTACGGGTGGCGTCGCGGCGCGACTGGCCGCTGCTCGCCGATGTCCTCGAGCGCGGCCTGCAGGCGATCCCGGCACGGGACCTGGAGGAATTGCACAACCGCTGGTTGCAACCGAAGTATCCGCGCCTGAGCGAATCCCCCGGGTTCTGGCAGAACCTCGCGCTGCTGTTTGCCGCGCTGTTCTTCAGCGGCGTGGCGATCATTATATGGCAGCGCCGTCAGCAGAGCTTCCTCGAACACAACCTGCTGGCGGCGCGGGAAGACCTTGCCGAGCGCCTCGGGCGCGAAGAAGCGCTGCGCCTCAGTCAGTTTTCCCTCGACCAGAGCACCGTGGGCATCCTCTGGGTGCACTGGGACAGCCATGTGCGCTACGCCAACCACGCTGCCGAAGCCATGCTGGGCTACGAGCCGGGTGCGGTGGTGGAGCGGCCGCTGATCGACTTCGAGCCGCAGTTGCATATGGATCGCTGGCTCGACCTGTGGAAGCGTGCGCGGGCCAGCGACGAGTCGGCGCAGCGCTTCGAGACCCAATGGCTGCGGGCTGATGGCGCGTTCCTGCCGGTGGATGTGTCCCTGAGTTTCCTGCGCTTTCGCGATGCCGAGTACTTGGTGGTCTACCTCACCGACGTCAGCGAGCGCCGTCGCGCCCAGGCCGCCCAGCGGGAGAGCGAAGCGCGGCTCAAGGGGATTGCCGCCAACGTCCCCGGCCTGGTATTCCGCCTGGAGCGCGACCCGGGGATCGACGAACTGGAGTTCCCCTATATCAGCGAAGGCAGCGAGGCTTTGGTCGGCTACGCGCCGACGGAAATCCAGCACCCGCAAATGGGCCTGCGCAACCTGGTGCATGCCGATGACCGCGCCGACTATCACCGGGTCCAGGACCAGGCCCTGGCCACGGACAGCGACTGGTCGTGGCAGGGGCGCATCCTCACCCGTCAAGGCGAGCAGCGCTGGGCCGATATCAAGGCCAGCGCACGTACCCTGAGCAATGGTCGGGTGGTGTGGGACGGCATCGTCTGGGACATCACCCAGAGCAAGCAGGTCGAGCTGGAACTGGAAAGCTCCCGCGAGCATCTGCGCGACCTTGCAGCCCATCTGGAAAGCGTGCGGGAAGAGGAAAAGGCGCGGATTGCCCGGGAAGTGCACGACGAACTGGGTCAGATGTTGACCGTGCTGAAGCTGGAAACTTCCATGTGCGAACTGGCCTACGCCGATCTCGACCCGGGGCTGAATGAGCGTCTGGCCAGCATGAAACGCCTGATCGCCCAGCTCTTCCAACTGGTGCGCGATGTGGCCACGGCGCTGCGGCCGCCGATTCTCGATGCCGGCATTGCCTCGGCGATCGAATGGCAGGCCCGGCGTTTCGAAGCGCGGACGCAGATCCCTTGCCTGGTGCAGGTGCCCGAGCATCTGCCGCCGTTGAGCGATGCCAAGGCCACCGGGCTGTTCCGGGTGTTGCAGGAGGTGTTGACCAACGTCATGCGCCATGCCCACGCGCATACGGTGGAGATCAACCTGACGCTGGAGGGACCTATGCTGTGTCTTTCGGTCAGCGATGACGGCGTGGGATTCGTCGTAGGTGACAGTCGGCCAAGTTCCTTTGGGCTGGTCGGCATGCGGGAACGGGTGCTGATGCTGGGCGGCGAGATGCATCTGGAAAGTGAAGCGGGCGAGGGCACCAGCCTGAGCGTGCGTATTCCTCTGGACTGAAACAGGAGCGGGGCAGTGATTCGAGTATTGGTGGCCGAAGACCACACCATCGTGCGCGAGGGCATCAAGCAGTTGATCGGCCTGGCCAAGGACATGCAGGTGGTGGGCGAGGCGGGCAACGGCGAGCAGTTGCTCGAAGCGCTGCGGCATACACCATGCGAGGTGGTGTTGCTGGATATCTCCATGCCCGGGGTCAATGGCCTGGAGGCGATTCCGCGGATCCGCGCGCTGAATGCGCCGCCGGCGATCCTGGTGCTGTCGATGCACGACGAGGCGCAGATGGCGGCCCGGGCCCTGAAGGTCGGGGCTGCGGGTTATGCGACCAAGGACAGTGATCCGGCATTGCTGCTGACGGCGATTCGCCGGGTAGCCGGGGGCGGGCGCTATATCGATCCGGAGTTGGCCGACCGCATGGTCTTCGAGGTGGGGCTGACCGATACCCGGCCGCTGCATTCGCTGCTGTCGGAGCGCGAGTTCTCGGTGTTCGAGCGCCTGGCCCAGGGCGCCAACGTCAACGACATCGCCCAGCAACTGGCGCTGAGCAACAAGACCATCAGTACCCACAAGGCGCGGCTGATGCAGAAGCTGAATGTCACGTCGCTGGCGGAACTGGTGAAGTATGCGATGGAGCACAAGCTGCTCTGAGTGTTCTGAAAGCGACCTCTGAAAGAGTGATGTCGTTTGTGCCGGCCTCATCGCTGGCAAGCCAGCTCCCACAAGGTTCGGCGGCGCCGCGGACACTGTGGGAGCTGGCTTGCCAGCGATGAGGTCCTCAAGGCATATCTAAACCCGTCATCTTTGTAGGGCAATCCCTACAACCACCCTTCCACCCGGCTGATATCAATCTCTCAGCACCCCCGATTTGCGCCGCCCCGACCTTTCCCTACGCTTGGATCACAGCAGTCATCCAACAAAAAGGTGCAGGTATGAGTGAGGTCAGTTCGAACGCTGCGTCCGGCGAGATCCTGGTCAGCTTCCGTGGTGTGCAGAAGAGCTACGACGGCGAGTCGCTGATCGTCAAAGACCTCAACCTGGACATCCGCAAGGGCGAGTTTCTTACCCTGCTCGGCCCTTCCGGCTCGGGCAAGACCACCAGCCTGATGATGCTGGCCGGCTTCGAGACGCCGACCGCCGGCGAGATCAAGCTGGCCGGTCGTTCGATCAACAACGTGCCGCCGCACAAGCGCGACATCGGCATGGTGTTCCAGAACTACGCGCTGTTCCCGCACATGACCGTGGCCGAGAACCTGGCCTTCCCCCTCAGCGTGCGCAACCTGAGCAAGACCGACATCAGCGAGCGGGTCAAGCGCGTGCTGAACATGGTCCAGCTGGATGCCTTCGCCCAGCGTTACCCCGGCCAGCTCTCCGGCGGCCAGCAGCAGCGTGTGGCCCTGGCCCGGGCGCTGGTGTTCGAGCCGCAACTGGTCCTGATGGACGAACCCCTCGGCGCCCTCGACAAGCAACTGCGCGAACACATGCAGATGGAGATCAAGCACCTGCACCAGCGCCTGGGCGTCACCGTGGTCTACGTGACCCACGACCAGGGCGAAGCGCTGACCATGTCCGACCGCGTGGCGGTGTTCCACCAGGGCGAGATCCAGCAGATCGCCGATCCGCGCACCCTCTACGAAGAGCCGAAGAACACCTTCGTCGCCAACTTCATCGGCGAGAACAACCGCATCAACGGCCGCCTGCTCAGCAGCGACGGCGAGCGCTGCCTGGTGGCCCTGGCCCGTGGCGAGAAGGTCGAGGCCCTGGCGGTCAACGTCGGCCAGCCGGGCGAGCCGGTGACCCTGTCGGTGCGTCCGGAGCGCGTGCGCCTGAACGGCCACAGCGAAAGTTGCGTCAACCGCTTCTCCGGCCGCGTGGCCGAATTCATCTATCTGGGCGACCACGTGCGGGTCCGTCTGGAGGTCTGCGGCAAGGCCGACTTCTTCGTGAAGCAGCCGATCGCCGAACTCGACCCGGCCCTGGCCGTGGGCGACGTGGTACCGCTGGGCTGGGAGGTCGAGCACGCACGCGCCCTCGATCCTATCCTGGAAGCCCACTGAGGTTTGCTAACCAACACCCTGCACTGTGGAGAGAATAAGAATGCTCAAACACTTGAAGTTGACCGCGCTGGCATTGGGTCTGTGCACTGCGACCCACGCAATGGCGGCAAGCGATCTCACCGTGATTTCCTTCGGCGGCGCCAACAAGGCGGCGCAGGTCAAGGCGTTCTACGAGCCATGGGAAAAGGCGGGCAAGGGCAAGATCGTCGCGGGCGAATACAACGGTGAAATGGCCAAGGTCAAAGCCATGGTCGACACCAAGAGCGTGTCCTGGAACCTGGTAGAGGTCGAGTCGCCGGAGCTGGCGCGCGGCTGCGACGAAGGCATGTTCGAAGAGCTGGATCCTGCACTGTTCGGCAACGAGTCCGACTACGTTCCGGGCGCCATCCAGCCCTGCGGCGTAGGCTTCTTCGTATGGTCCACGGTTATGGCCTACAACGCCGACAAGCTGAAGACCGCGCCGACCAGTTGGAAAGACTTCTGGGACACCAAGAACTTCCCGGGCAAGCGCGGCCTGCGCAAAGGTGCCAAGTACACCCTGGAGTTCGCCCTGATGGCTGACGGCGTTGCGCCGAAAGACGTCTACAAGGTGCTCGCCACCAAGGACGGCCAGGACCGCGCCTTCAAGAAGCTCGACGAGCTGAAGCCGAACATCCAGTGGTGGGAAGCCGGCGCCCAGCCGCCGCAGTACCTCGCTTCCGGTGACGTGGTGATGAGCTCGGCCTACAACGGCCGGATCGCCGCGGTGCAGAAAGAAAGCAACCTGAAAGTAGTGTGGAACGGCGGCATCTACGACTTCGACGCCTGGGCCATTCCGAAGGGCGCGAAGAATACCGAAGAGGCCAAGAAGTTCATCGCCTACTCGGTACAGCCTGAGCAGCAGAAGATCTACTCGGAAAACATCGCCTACGGCCCGGCCAACTCCAAGGCGGTCGCGCTGCTGTCCGACGAGATCAAGAAAGACATGCCGACCACCCCGGAAAACATCGCCAACCAGGTGCAGATCGACGTGGCCTTCTGGGCTGACAACAGCGAACAGCTGGAACAACGTTTCAACGCCTGGGCGGCCAAGTAAGTCGTCCCGATGGAGCGCCGGTGGCAAGCCGGCGCTCCCCGTTTTCCAAGATTTCCGGAGTTCGCTATGGCCATCGCAGTGCCCCTCAAAGAAGGCGCAGGTCCAACCCTCAAGCAGCGCCTGGCGCGTGCCGAGCGGGTCAACCGCTTCAAGGCGCAGGCGTTGATCGCGCCGCTGGCGCTGTTCCTGCTGCTGGTGTTTCTCGTGCCGATCGCCGCGCTGCTGTACAAGAGCGTGGGCAACCCCGAGGTGGTCAGCGGCCTGCCGCGCACCGTGGTCGCCGTGGCCGAGTGGGATGGCAAGAGCCTGCCGGGCGAGCCCGTTTACAAGGCGCTGAGCGAAGACCTCGCCGAATCGCGCAAGAACCAGACCCTGGGCGACCTGTCCAAGCGTCTCAACATGGAACTGGCCGGCTACCGCAGCCTGCTGGCGAAAACCGCCCGGGCCCTGCCGTTCAAGACCGAGCCGGCGTCCTATAAAGAAGCGCTGCAGGAACTGGACGAGCGCTGGGGCGACCCGGCCTACTGGCAGGCAATCCGCCGCAACACCAGCAGCGTGACCCCGTTCTACCTGCTGGCGGCCCTGGACCACCGTATCGACGATCTGGGTGAAGTCGCCCAGGCCACCCCGGACCAGGCCATCTACCTGGATATCTTCACCCGTACCCTGTGGATGGGCTTCGTCATCACCGCCATCTGCCTGGCGCTGGCCTACCCGCTGGCGTACCTGCTGGCCAACCTGCCGACCCGGCAGAGCAACCTGCTGATGATCCTCGTGCTGCTGCCGTTCTGGACCTCGATCCTGGTGCGGGTGGCGGCGTGGATCGTGCTCCTGCAGTCCGGCGGCCTGATCAACAGCGCGCTGATGGCCATCGGCATCATCGACAAGCCGCTGGAGCTGGTGTTCAACCGCACCGGCGTGTACATCTCCATGGTCCACATTCTGCTGCCGTTCATGATCCTGCCGATCTACAGCGTGATGAAGGGCATCTCGCCGACCTACATGCGGGCGGCGATCTCCCTGGGCTGCCATCCGTTCACCAGCTTCTGGCGCGTGTACTTCCCGCAGACCTACGCCGGCGTGGGCGCCGGGTGCCTGCTGGTGTTCATCATGGCCATCGGTTACTACATCACCCCGGCGCTGCTCGGCAGCCCGAACGACCAGATGGTCAGCTACTTCGTGGCCTTCTACACCAACACCAGCATCAACTGGGGCATGGCGACCGCGCTCGGCGGCCTGCTGCTGCTGGCCACCGTGCTGCTGTACCTGATCTATAGCTGGCTGGTCGGCTCCAGCCGCCTGCGTCTGAGCTGAGGAGCGAAGTCATGCTGAGTCCGTACATGTCGCCCGTCGAGCGGGTCTGGTTCTACAGCTTGCGCATTCTCTGCGGGCTGATCCTGCTGTTCCTGGTGTTGCCGGTGCTGGTGATCATCCCGCTGTCGTTCAACTCCGGCAGCTTCCTGGTCTACCCGCTGCAGGGCTTCTCGCTGCAGTGGTACCACAACTTCTTCGCCTCCGATGAGTGGATGCGCGCCCTGAAGAACAGCATCATCGTCGCCCCGGCGGCCACGGTACTGGCGATGGTCTTCGGCACCCTGGCCTCGATCGGCCTGACCCGCGGGGACTTCCCCGGCAAGTCGCTGGTCATGGCCCTGGTGATTTCGCCGATGGTGGTGCCGGTGGTGATCATCGGTGTGGCCAGCTACCTGTTCTTCGCCCCGCTGGGGCTGGGCAACAGCTTCATCTCGCTGATCCTGGTGCATGCGGTGCTGGGCGTGCCATTCGTGATCATCACGGTGTCGGCGACCTTGCAGGGCTTCAACCACAACCTGGTGCGGGCAGCGGCGAGCCTGGGCGCTTCGCCGATTACCACCTTCCGCCGGGTGACCCTGCCGCTGATTGCGCCGGGGGTGATTTCGGGAGCGCTGTTCGCCTTTGCGACCTCGTTCGACGAGGTGGTGGTGACGCTGTTCCTTGCTGGCCCCGAGCAAGCGACCCTGCCACGGCAGATGTTCAGCGGGATTCGCGAGAACCTCAGCCCGACCATTGCGGCGGCCGCGACCTTGCTGATCGCCTTTTCGGTGGTGTTGTTGCTGACCCTGGAATGGCTGCGCGGGCGCAGCGAAAAACTGCGGACTCAGCAGCCTTCTTGAGCTTGACTGGCCCCTGTGGGAGCTGGCTTGCCAGCGATTTGGCCCGACCTGACAACATCTTTGTCATTGCCGGCCCAATCGCTGGCAAGCCAGCTCCCACAGGGTTTTGCAGTGCTCAGGAGATCTCCATTCATCCATCATCTGCTTTTCCCTGATGTACAATGCGCGCCACCGTGAATTCGCCCAAAAGGTGCGCCATGCAGCCCTTCGCTATTGCCCCCTCGATCCTTTCCGCCGATTTCGCCCGCCTGGGCCCGGACGTGGATGCCGTGCTCGCCGCTGGCGCCGATATCGTCCACTTCGACGTGATGGACAACCATTACGTGCCCAACCTGACCATCGGCCCGATGGTCTGCTCGGCCCTGCGCAAGTACGGCGTGACCGCGCCGATCGACGTGCACCTGATGGTCAGCCCGGTCGACCGCATCATCGGCGACTTCATCGAAGCCGGCGCAACCTACATCACCTTCCACCCGGAAGCCTCCCAGCACATCGACCGCTCCCTGCAACTGATCCGCGACGGCGGCTGCAAGGCCGGCCTGGTGTTCAACCCGGCCACCAGCCTGGACGCTCTGAAGTACGTGATGGACAAGGTCGACATGGTCCTGCTGATGAGCGTCAACCCGGGCTTCGGCGGGCAGAAGTTCATCCCCGGCACCCTCGACAAGCTGCGTGAGGCCCGCGCCCTGATCGATGCCAGCGGTCGTGATATCCGCCTGGAAATCGACGGCGGCGTGAACGTGCAGAACATCCGCGAGATCGCCGCCGCTGGCGCCGACACCTTCGTAGCCGGCTCGGCGATCTTCAACGCCCCGGACTACAAGGCCGTCATCGACCAGATGCGCGCCGAACTGGCCCTGGCCCGCCCATGAGCGGTTTCGAGCAGCTTTTCCCGCAGCGTCTGCCCCGGTTGGTGATGTTCGACCTGGACGGCACCCTGATCGATTCGGTCCCGGACCTGGCGGCGGCAGTGGACCGCATGCTGCTCGAAATGGATCGCCCGCCCGCGGGTGTCGCCGCGGTGCGCCAGTGGGTCGGCAACGGTGCCCCGGTGCTGGTGCGCCGGGCCCTGGCCGGTGGCATCGAGCATTCGGCGGTGGACGACCGGGAAGCCGAGCACGGCCTGGACATCTTCATGCGCGCCTATGCCGAGAGTCACGACCTGACCGTGATCTACCCGGGCGTGCGTGACACTCTGCGCTGGCTGCAGGAGCAGGACGTGGAAATGGCCCTGATCACCAACAAGCCGGAGCGTTTCGTCGGCCCGTTGCTGGACCAGATGCAGATCGGCCCGTATTTCCGCTGGATCATCGGTGGCGACACCCTGCCGCAGAAGAAACCGGATCCGGCGGCGCTGCTGCATGTGATGCAGATGGCCGGCGTGCAGCCGGACGAAGCACTGTTCGTCGGCGACTCCCGCAGCGATGTGCAGGCGGCGAAGGCGGCGGGGGTGAAGTGCGTGGGCCTGACCTACGGCTACAACCACGGCCGGCCGATCAGCGAGGAATCCCCGGCGCTGGTGATCGACGACCTGCGCGCCTTGCTCCCGGTTGCTTCGGTGCAGCCACTGAGCTAACGTTGAGCCCTTCAACCTTCCCCCCGGTAGAGATTCCATCGTGGTAGCACCTGGCAAACTCTGGATGAAAGTCATCAAGGCCCTGGCCCGTTGGCGTTGGCGCGCCTGACTTCTCTCCGGCCGGCTCCGATCCGGCACGTTTGCCATTTGTTCTTTCTTGCCCTACTGCCACGAGGCAATCATGACCCGCGAAGAATTCCTGCGCCTGGCCGCTGAAGGCTACAACCGCATTCCCCTGGCCTGCGAAACCCTGGCCGACTTCGACACGCCGCTGTCGATCTACCTGAAACTGGCCGACCAGCCCAACTCCTACCTGCTCGAGTCCGTGCAGGGCGGCGAGAAGTGGGGGCGTTACTCGATCATCGGCCTGCCATGCCGCACCGTGCTGCGGGTGCATGATCATCAGGTACGGATCACCGTCGACGGCGTCGAGACCGAGTGCCATGACGTGGAAGACCCGCTGGCCTTCGTCGAGACCTTCAAGGAGCGCTACAAGGTGCCGACCATCGCCGGTCTGCCGCGCTTCAACGGTGGCCTGGTCGGTTACTTCGGCTACGACTGCGTGCGCTACGTCGAGAAGCGCCTCGGCAAGTGCCCGAACCCGGATCCGCTGGGCGTGCCGGATATCCTGCTGATGGTGTCCGACGCCGTGGTGGTGTTCGACAACCTGGCCGGCAAGATGCACGCCATCGTTCTCGCCGACCCGGCGCAGGACAATGCCTACGAGCAAGGCCAGGCCCGCCTGCAGGACCTGCTGGAGCAACTGCGCCAGCCGATCACCCCGCGCCGCGGTCTCGACTTCACCGGCCTGCAGGCCGCCGAGCCGGCGTTCCGCTCCAGTTTCACCCAGGCGGACTACGAGCGCGCGGTCGACACCATCAAGGAGTACATCCTTGCTGGTGACTGCATGCAGGTGGTCCCGTCGCAGCGCATGTCCATCGACTTCAAGGCGGCGCCGATCGACCTGTACCGTGCCCTGCGCTGCTTCAATCCGACGCCGTACATGTACTTCTTCAACTTCGGTGACTTCCACGTGGTGGGCAGTTCGCCGGAAGTGCTGGTGCGGGTCGAGGACAACCTGGTCACCGTAAGGCCGATCGCCGGTACCCGGCCGCGTGGTGCTACCGAGGAAGCCGACCGGGCGCTGGAAGAAGACCTGCTGTCGGACGAGAAAGAGATCGCCGAGCACCTGATGCTGATCGACCTGGGCCGCAACGACACCGGTCGGGTCTCGGAAGTGGGCTCGGTGAAGCTCACCGAGAAGATGGTGATCGAGCGTTATTCCAACGTCATGCACATCGTTTCCAACGTCACCGGGCAACTGAAGAGCGGCCTGACCGCGATGGACGCCCTGCGCGCCATCCTGCCGGCGGGCACCCTGTCGGGTGCGCCGAAGATTCGCGCGATGGAGATCATCGACGAGCTCGAGCCGGTCAAGCGTGGGGTCTACGGTGGGGCGGTGGGTTACTTCGCCTGGAACGGCAACATGGACACCGCGATTGCCATCCGTACCGCGGTGATCAAGGACGGCGAGCTGCATGTGCAGGCCGGTGGCGGCATTGTCGCCGACTCGGTGCCGGCGCTGGAGTGGGAAGAAACCATCAACAAGCGCCGGGCCATGTTCCGGGCAGTGGCGCTGGCTGAGCAGACCCCACAGAAATAAGTGTTGGCCCTGATCGCTGGCAAGCCAGCTCCCACAGTGTTCGCGACGCCGCTGAACCCTGTGGGAGCTGGCTTGCCAGCGATGAGGCCATCAGCTACAACATGGCCTCTTCAGCCTAGAACTCCAGGCTCAAGGCCAGATTGACCCCCTGCTGGGTCAGCTCGTCACTGGTGACCCGGTTGTAGCTCCCGCGCAATGCCAGTCCCGGCGCCAGCTCATGGCTGACCCCCACACTCATCCGTGTCAGGCTGCTATGCGGCGTATACCCGGTCAGGGTGAACTCATTCCCCGGCAGGCTGTTGAGATGCAGGGTCAGGTCCTGCCGGTCATCCTCGAACTCGTGCTCCTTGGCCACCTCGCCGAACGCAAGCGTCGCTGGCGTCACCTGGAATTTCCCCTGCAGACCCAGGCCCAGTCGCCGCGAATCACGCGTCTGGTCATCGAAGGTCAGCGCCGTGGCGCGTGAGCCTTCCTCGCTGTAGCCATCCACCCTGATCCGTGCGTAATCGGCGCTGACAAATGGCGACAGATGCCACGGGCTGCCCGGTTCCGCCAGGTCGAAGCCAAGACGCGCGGATACGGCGACCAGGTCGCCATCGGTGTCGCCTTTCTCGCTGCGGTCGTTCGGCCCGAGGGCGAAGGTGCGCTGCAGGTCGTCATAGTCGAGCTTGCCGCCAGTCAGCGCGGCGTCGGCCCACCAGCGGCCGTGGTTGAACTGGGCGAAGAGGGTGGCGAGGTAGCTGTTCAGGCGGTAGTCGGAGTCCTGCAGGCCGGCTTCCAGCTTCTGCCGGTAGAAGCCGCCGGCGATACCGACACGCCAGTTCTCGTCAAGACGATAGCTGCCGCCCACCGTCAGGCTGTAGCCGTGGCCGTCGGCGCTGGCCGAGCCGCTCTGGCTGTCGAAATCCAGATTCTGGCCGCTGGCCGCGACAATCGCCTGCCATTGCCCGACGGCTTGCCAGTCGGCCTGCCACTGGTTGCGCAGTTCGCTTTGGTGGGCGTTCAGGGTGCCGTAGGCCATTTCCGGCAACAGGGTCAGTTCCCACGGTGCGGAGAGGATGGAATAGCCGTAGTCGGCGATCATCCGCTGGCCGGCGATGGTCGGGTGCACCGAGTCGTTGAACAGCAGCTTGCTGGCGTCCGGGTTGGTGCCGTTGGCGCCATACACCGGGTTTTGCGTGCAGCCGTTGCCGCTGTAGCAGGTCTGCAGCAGGTTCTGGTCGGCGGCCAGGCCGAACTGGGTCGGCGCTGCCAGCGCTTCGTTGAACAGCAGGGGAATGTTCAGCGGAATGATTTCGGCATCGATCTGCGCCAGCTGGCTGACCAGGGTCTGGTTGAAGACCGCGCTGAGCTGCGAGCTCGGACCTTGCAGCGGCGTGCCATTGAGCGCCGGGGTCAGGCCGAGGTCGGGCAGCAGCCAGACCATGATGTAGCGCGCACCGGCCTGTTGCAGGGCCTGGGCGCTGGCGGCCAGCTGGGTGGCCGAGGTTGCGGCGGCGGCAGGTGAGGTCACCAGTCCCTGGAGAAAATCGTTGCCGCCCCCGGTGAGGTAGTAGAGCGCGTTCGGGTCGGCCATGCGCCCGCCGGCCAGGTAACCCGGGCGCTTGCGCAGCACGGTGCCAGCACCGGGATTGCCGGGTGGGATCACCACCAGAGACTCACCGGTGATGGATTCGAAGACCTGGTCGGTCCGGTAGCCCCCGGTCGCCCAGTTGTTGCCATCAGGGATTCCGAGCGCGGCATTCACTGCCGAAGTGGAGGCGTTCAACTGGTCCGCGGGAACGCCCAGGTAGCCACCGAGAATCATCGAGGACACCGGGGCGAAGCTGCCATCCGCGTTGCGGTTGGTGTAGCGCTGGCTTGATCCGGGGGTGGTCGGGTCGGGGAACTGCCCGGCGTCAGCGAGGCTGTCGCCGAAGACGATCATGGTGGAGTAGGGCGAGGGAGCAGCCATGGCACTGGAGCAGGCGATAGCCAGCAGGCACGCGGCCGATTGACGTAGATAACGGCGTTTTCTCATCGCAAGAGTCCTTCTTGTCGTTGTTTTTGGGCATTGCGCCGATTGAAGGTAGCAAATCCATCGCTTACTGACCTGCCCATATTGCAGTGATTGTTTCCGTAAGCTACTGTGCCGAAACGTATGAACGAGACCTACCCCGTGTTGATCGTCAGCAAACTCTTGATGCGCGTTATCAAGGCCCACGCCCGTTGGCGTTGGCGCGCCTGACTTTATCTCCTGCCGGTTTTCCGGCCCGTTGTTTTTTGCCTTTCTGAAACGTTTCCACATACCTCTGCAACAGTTCGAAACGACTGGCGGGGGGTGGAACTGCCTGTCAGCAGTCGGGAAGGCGACCATTCAAAGTCAGTATTCAAGAGGTTGAGCCCAGATGTTACTGATGATCGACAACTACGATTCCTTCACCTACAACGTCGTCCAGTACTTCGGCGAGCTGGGTGCAGAGGTCAAGGTCATTCGCAACGACGAACTGACCATCGAACAGATCGAAGCCCTGCAGCCGGAGCGCATTGTCGTCTCCCCGGGCCCGTGCACCCCGACCGAAGCCGGCGTGTCCATCGCTGCCATTCACCATTTCGCCGGCAAGCTGCCGATCCTCGGCGTGTGCCTGGGCCACCAGTCCATTGGCCAGGCCTTCGGCGGTGACGTCGTGCGTGCCCGCCAGGTGATGCACGGCAAGACCAGCCCGGTCGTCCACGAAGACAAGGGCGTGTTCGCCGGCCTCAACAATCCGCTGACCGTGACCCGCTACCACTCCCTGGTGGTCAAGCGCGAAACCCTGCCGGATTGCCTGGAAATGACCGCCTGGACCGCCTTCGAGGACGGTTCCGTCGACGAAATCATGGGCCTGCGTCACAAGACCCTGAACATCGAAGGTGTACAGTTCCACCCCGAGTCGATCCTCACCGAGCAGGGCCACGCGCTGTTCGCCAACTTCCTCAAGCAGACCGGCGGCCGCCGTTAAGGACTGAGCATGGATATCAAGACTGCCCTGGGCCGGATCGTCGGCCACCTGGACCTGTCCACCGAGGAAATGCGCGACGTGATGCGCGAGATCATGACCGGTCAGTGCACGGAGGCGCAGATCGGCGCCTTCCTGATGGGCATGCGCATGAAGAGCGAGAGCATCGACGAGATCACCGGTGCGGTGTCGGTCATGCGTGAGCTGGCGGACAAGGTCGAACTCAATACCCTCGACGGCGTGGTCGACATCGTCGGCACCGGCGGCGACGGCGCCAATATCTTCAACGTCTCCACTGGCTCGGCCTTCGTCGTCGCGGCGGCTGGCTGCACCGTGGCCAAGCATGGCAACCGCGCGGTATCCGGCAAGAGTGGCAGTGCCGACCTTTTGGAAGCGGCCGGCATCTACCTGAACCTGACGCCGGTCCAGGTTGCCCGCTGCATCGACAGCGTGGGCATCGGCTTCATGTTCGCCCAGACCCACCACCGCGCCATGAAATACGCTGCCGGCCCGCGCCGCGACCTGGGTCTGCGGACCCTGTTCAACATGCTCGGCCCGCTTACGAATCCGGCTGGTGTAAAGCACCAGGTCGTCGGCGTGTTCACCCAGGCCCTGTGCCGTCCGTTGGCGGAAGTGCTGCAGCGCCTGGGCAGCAAGCATGTGCTGGTGGTGCATTCGAAGGATGGCCTGGACGAATTCAGTCTCGCCGCGCCGACCTTCGTTGCCGAACTGAAGAACGGCGAGATCACCGAGTACTGGGTCGAGCCGGAAGACCTCGGCATGAAGAGCCAGAGCCTGCATGGCCTGGCAGTCAACGGTCCGGAGGAATCGCTGGCGCTGATCCGCGATGCCATCGGCCGGCGCAAGACCGAGAACGGGCAGAAGGCGGCCGAGATGATCGTCCTCAATGCGGGTGCTGCGCTCTACGCGGCGGACCTGGCCATGAGCCTCAAGCAAGGTGTCGAGCTGGCCCATGACGCGTTGCACACCGGCCTTGCTCGGGAAAAGATGGAAGAGCTGGGCGCCTTTACTGCGGTATTCAAGCTGGAGAATGAAGGATGAGTGTTCCGACGGTTCTGGAAAAGATCCTTGCCCGCAAGGTCGAGGAAGTCGCCGAGCGCAGCGCCCGGGTCAGCCTTGCCGAGCTGGAGCGCCTGGCGGCTGCCGCCGATGCGCCGCGTGGCTTTGCCAATGCGCTGATCGAGCAGGCCAGGCGCAAGCAGCCGGCGGTGATTGCCGAGATCAAGAAGGCGTCGCCGAGCAAGGGCGTGATCCGCGAGAACTTCGTGCCGGCGGAAATTGCCGTCAGCTACGAAAAGGGCGGGGCGACCTGCCTGTCTGTGCTGACCGACGTCGATTACTTCCAGGGCGCGGATGCCTACCTGCAACAGGCCCGCGCGGCGGTGAAACTGCCGGTGATCCGCAAGGACTTCATGATCGATCCGTACCAGATCGTCGAAGCCCGTGCCCTGGGCGCCGACTGCGTGCTGCTGATCGTCTCCGCCCTGGACGACGTGAAGATGGCCGAGCTGGCGGCCACTGCCAAGAGCGTCGGTCTCGACGTATTGGTGGAAGTGCATGACGGCGACGAGCTGGAGCGTGCGCTGAAGACCCTTGATACGCCGCTGGTCGGGGTCAACAACCGCAACCTGCACACCTTCGAAGTCAGCCTGGAGACCACCCTCGATCTGCTGCCACGCATTCCTCGCGATCGCCTGGCAATCACCGAGAGCGGCATCCTCAATCGGGCGGATGTCGAGCTGATGGAGATCAACGAGGTCTATTCTTTCCTCGTTGGCGAAGCGTTCATGCGTGCCGAGGAGCCGGGTGTGGAGCTGCAGCGCCTGTTCTTCCCCGGGGGCGTGCCCGACTGATCGATTCGAAGCCGGCGTTTGCCGGCTTTTTTATTTCAGGCTGGACAATGATGTTGTCTGTTCCGGCCTCATCGCTGGCAAGCCAGCTCCCACAGGTACTGCATGCACCGTACCTGTGGGAGCTGGCTTGCCAGCGATGAGGCCATCAGAAAGGGAAACCACATGAGCGAACAACCCGTAGCCGTCACCGTCGAAGCCGGCCTGCATGCCGAGCAGGATCTGCTGGCGGCCGTGTGCAAGGGCGAACAGGAACATGGCCTGCTGTTCTGGCGCCCCACCGACCGGGCGTTGGTAATGCCCCGCCGCATGAGTCGCCTGGAAGGCTTCGAAGCCGCCTGTGGCGAACTGGCGATCGGCGGCTGGCCAATCCTGTTGCGCGAAACCGGCGGCGAGCCCGTCCCGCAATCCCCGGCAGTGATCAACATCGCTCTGGTCTACGTCGCCCCTCGCAGCGAAGGCGACCACAGCCGTATCGAAAACGCCTACGAGCGCCTGTGCCTGCCCTTGTGCGATGTACTGAAGGAATGGGGTGGAATGGCCTCGGTAGGCGAAATCGAAGGCGCCTTCTGCGACGGCCGCTACAACGTCAATCTCAATGGACGCAAACTGGTCGGCACCGCCCAGCGCTGGCGCCAAGGCCTGGGTGGCAAGCGTCCGGTGGTATTGGTGCATGGCGCGCTGCTGCTGGATAACGAGCGCGAGTCGATGGTCGCGGCAGTCAACCGTTTCAATGAATGCTGCGAACTGGAGCAGCGCTGCCTGGCCGACAGCCATATCGCGCTGCACGAGGTGGTGCCCGAGGCACCGCTGCTGGAGCGTCTGGCCCAGGCCTACGCCCGGACCATCGAGGCCATTCCGAAGGATTAACGGGTGCCGAAGACCACCATGGTCTTGCCCTTTACGTGCACCAGGTTGCGTTCTTCGAGGTCCTTGAGAACGCGACCGACCATCTCCCGCGAACAACCGACGATACGCCCGATTTCCTGACGGGTGATCTTGATCTGCATGCCGTCCGGGTGGGTCATGGCGTCCGGCTGCTTGCACAGCTCCAGCAGGCAGCGGGCCACCCGGCCAGTCACGTCGAAGAAGGCTAGGTCGCCGACCTTGCGTGTGGTGTTGCGCAGGCGCTGGGCCATCTGGCTGCCGAGGGCATAGAGAATGTCCTGGTCCTGGCGTGCCAGTTCGCGGAATTTCTCGTAGCTGATTTCCGCCACTTCACATTCGCTCTTCGCCCGCACCCAGGCGCTGCGCTGCTGTTCCTTGCCGGCAGGCTCAAAGAGTCCGAGTTCACCGAAGAAATCGCCGCTGTTGAGGTAGGCGATGATCATTTCCCGACCATCGTCGCCTTCGATCAGGATGGTCACCGAGCCCTTGACGATGAACGACAGGGTTTCGGCGGTATCGCCGGCACTGAGAATGTTGCTCTTGGCCGGGAAGCGGCGGCGCTGGCAATGCGCGAGCAGCTTGTCGACGTTCTTGATCTTGGCTGGAAGTGTTGCGGCAACCATGGTTAAGCCCCGAAATACGCGGTCCGTGAGTATTTATAGTTTTGGGATGGGTGCAAAACGCCATCAAATTGGCGTCAGTTTATCAGACGATGCAGGGTTATCGGCATATTTACTCAAGCGCTTAAGCCTTTTCGCTTTCGCCCGTAGGGACTAAGCTGGCAGCCATTTTTTCTAGCGAGGGGAAACCGGTTATGAAGGCGCGTATTCAGTGGGCCGGCGAGGCGATGTTCCTGGGTGAGTCGGGTAGCGGCCACGTCGTGGTGATGGACGGCCCGCCCGAGGCCGGTGGCCGCAACCTGGGTGTTCGCCCGATGGAAATGCTCTTGCTGGGCCTGGGTGGCTGCAGCAACTTCGACGTGGTCAGCATCCTGCGCAAATCCCGTCAGGCCGTTGAAAGCTGCGAGGCCTTCCTTGAAGCCGAGCGCGCCAACGAAGATCCGAAGGTGTTCACCAAGATCCACCTGCACTTCGTGGTCAAGGGTCGTGGCCTGAAGGAAGCCCAGGTCAAGCGGGCGGTCGAACTGTCGGCGGAGAAGTACTGCTCGGCCTCGATCATGCTGGGCCGTGCCGGTGTGGAAATCACCCACGACTACGAGATCGTCGAGCTCGGCTGATCCCTCAGCGCCGTAGTGCCGGCAGCCAGTCCGTCAGGCTGGCCGGCAGTGCGGCGCGCAGTCGGTCGCTGAGGTGTTCACGGTGTTTCTGGTAGAGCAGGCCGAGGCCGATCACCGCCAGGCCGATCAGGCTCAGAACCACCGGGAACAGCAGCGACTCGGCGAACACCTCGTATGACAGGTAGCCGAGATAGGCCGCCACACCCAGCGCACCGAAGACCATGAACATCGGTCGGCGCAGCAACACCGCCACCAGCATCAGGCCGACGTTGATCAGGCAGTACAGGGCCTTGCCCAGTTCGCTGTCGCTGTTCATCGAGGTCAGCCCGCCCCAGAACGCCAGCAGTCCGGCCAGATAACCCCAGAACGCATAGTCCTCGCGGGTACGGCCGTCGATCAGCAGGACCACCAGCAACAGCCCCAGCCCGAACCACAACGAGACCTCCTGGCGTTGCTCCCAGGTGAAGGTGTCGCCGTGGAACCACTCGCTCAGGTCCATGGACATGAACCACAGCGCCACGGCGATCGGCATGACGATGAACGGGAAGGGAATCAGGCGCAGCATCAGCAGGCCGGCGCAGACCGTCGCCACTTCCATCAACAACCAGCCGCCCTGCACGTAGCGGTAATAGTCGTGGTAGTCGCCCTGGCTGTCGTCCAGCGGCCAGAGGCCGGTCAGGCGCTCGAGGGCGAACACCGCCAATGGCACGATGCTCACCGCCACTGCGGCGAGCACGCCGCCCGGAATCAGCTGGCCACGGCGCTGCATGGCCAGGCCGGCGAAGGTCAGCAGGGTGATGTAAGCGAGGGCGACCACCAGCAACGCGGTGTCGCCGATCCGCATCCAGGCTTCGCTGAGCAGCCAGCCCATGGCGCCCATGATCAGCAAGGCGCCGAGGTAGAAAGCGACATGGGCAAGCTGGAAGCTCGGGCGCTGTGCCGGTTGCTCGCGCAAAAACTGAAGGAGCGCCTGTTCCTGCTCGGCAGTCAGCAGGCCCGCGTCAACTGCGCGGGCCAGGTCCCTGGCTTCGAAGCGCCCGGTCATGGCAGGTCAGATGCGGTAGGTACTTTTGGTCATGACCTTCGCCATCAGGCTCATGCCGAACTTGACCGGCGCCGGGAAGCGGAAGCCGCCAGCCTCCAGGGCCATGTCGGCGTGATGCTCTTCGTCGATGCGCATCTGCTCGAGGATCGCCCGGGATTTTTCGTCCTCTGGCGGGATCTGCTCCAGGTGTTCGTCCAAGTGCTTGCACACCTGATGCTCGGTGGCGGCGACGAAGCCCAGGCTGACCTTGTCGCTGATCAGCCCAGCCACCGCGCCGATCCCGAAGGACATGCCGTAGAACAGCGGATTCAGCACGCTTGGCGAACTGCCCAGCTGGCGGATGCGCTGTTCGCACCAGACCAGATGGTCGATCTCTTCATCGGCGGCCTGTTCCATCGCCTTGCGCACTTCCGGCAGCTTGGCGGTCAGGGCCTGACCTTGATAGAGCGCCTGGGCGCAGACTTCACCGGTGTGGTTGATACGCATCAGGCCGGCGATATGGCGGGTCTGCTTGTCGTCGAGCTCGGCTTCGGGCTGGATGATCGCAGGGGAAGGACGGGTAGGCTGGCCACTGAAGGGCAGCAAGGTGCGCATGGCGGTGTCGGCCTGCAGCAACAAGCGGTCGAGCGGCGAGTATTGACGTTCGGTAGCCATCGGGCACCTCCGCAAGAATGTGCCCGACAGTTTAACTCAAACCCCGTGACAGGGCTTGCGCTGGATCAGCCCGGTGGCCAGTTCATCTGACGCTGCCCGAGCACGTGCATATGGATGTGGTACACGGTCTGGCCGCCCAGCTCGTTGCAGTTCATCACGACGCGGAAGCCGTCCTCGCAACCCAGTTCCTTGGCCAGGCGCTGGGCGGTGAACAGGATATGTCCGGCCAGGCCCTTGTCTTCCTCGGCGAGGTCGTTGAGGGTGCGGATCGGTTTTTTCGGGATGACCAGGAAATGTACCGGTGCCTGGGGGGCGATATCGTGGAACGCCAGAACCTGGTCGTCTTCGTAGATGATCTTCGCCGGGATTTCCCGGTTGATGATCTTGGTGAAAATAGTCTCCACAACGCTTGCTCCATGGTG
This sequence comes from Pseudomonas sp. P2S-1, assembly GCF_057197725.1. NCBI lineage: Bacteria > Pseudomonadati > Pseudomonadota > Gammaproteobacteria > Pseudomonadales > Pseudomonadaceae > Pseudomonas > Pseudomonas sp. P2S-1. Next base: position 3,979,407 of record NZ_CM170068.1, on the reverse strand, counting down.
GTGGTCGGGCCTGAGTGTACTCAGCCGGCACGCCGCCGCCCAGTGGCGATTCGATTCAGCGCGGGCAGTAGGCGCGGTTGATGGCGCCGGCCAGCTTGCGGCTGATCCAGCGGGTCAGCAGGCGCGGCGCGCGGGCCAGCCAGCGGTTGCGCCGGCCGGGGATGATGATCGCCCTGTTGCGGTCCAGGGCGCGGACCGTATAGAGCGCGACTTCTTCCGGGCTCAGGCAGCGCTTGCCCTTTTCCAGGCGCGGGATGCGCCGGTTGGCCGAGCGCACCGGGCCAGGGCAGAGTACCGAGACCTTGATGCCGGTCTGCTTGAGTTCTTCGCGCAGGCCTTCGGAGAAATGCAGGACGTAGGCCTTGCTCGCGGCATAGCTGCTCATCCACGGGCCCGGTGCGAAGGCGGCCAGCGAGGCGACATTGAGGATCTGCCCGCCGCCCTGCACCGCCATGGCATTGCCCAGAGCATGGCAGAGCCGGGTGAGGGCGAGGATGTTGACTTCGATAAGGTCCTGCTCGTCGCCCCACTCCTGGGCGAGGAAGTGTCCGTAGGAGCGGATCCCTGCGCAGTTCACCAGCAGGTCGATCTGCCGCTCGCCTTCTTCCAGTTCCAGCAGGAAGCCCGACAGGCGCAGCGGCTCGCCGAGGTCACAGGCGCGGAACAGGACTTCCACGCCGAAGCGCTGGGTCAGTTCGATGGCGACCGGCTCCAGCATTTCGCGCTGGCGTGCCACCAGGATCAGGTTGCGCCCCCGCCGTGCCAATGCTTCGGCCAGTGCCAGGCCCAGACCGCTGGAGGCACCGGTGATCATGGCGTAACGGGTCATGCGCGTCTCCAATGGCGGGGGCGTTCGAAAGGGCGCCTAGTCTACTGGTTAGCGGGGCCAGTGGCTGCCCAGTTGGCCGGCTTTTTTCAGGGCCTCGCGGTATTCCGCGTCGAGGCGTGCGATCAGTTGCTCCACCGGCAATTGCTGGTCGATGGCGCCCACGCCCTGGCCGGCCGACCACACGGTTTTCCAGGCCTTGGCTTCCTCGTGGATCGGCTTGAGCTGGATCTCGCCGCCCTTCGCCAGGCTGGCCAGGTCGTAGCCGGCCTTTTCCAGACTCTGGCGCATGAAGCTGGCGGGAACGCCGGAGACTACCGGGGTATGGACGATATCGGCTGCCTTGGCCTCCAGCAGCATGGTCTTGTATTCGGGGGCAGCCTGGCTTTCCAGGCTGGCGATGAAATGGGTGCCGAGATAGGCGAGGTCGGCGCCGAGCAGTTGCGCGGCGACAATCTCATGGCCGCGGTTGAGGCAGCCGGCGAGGAGTAGGGTCTTGTCGAAGAACTGGCGGATCTCGGCGACCAGGGCGAACGGGCTCCAGGTCCCGGCGTGGCCGCCGGCGCCGGCTGCTACCGCGATCAGACCATCGACCCCGGCCTGGGCAGCTTTCTCGGCATGCCGGCGGGTGGTGACATCATGGAACACCAGGCCACCGTAGCTGTGCACGGCGTCCACCACTTCCTTCACCGCGCCGAGGCTGGTGATCACCACCGGTACCTTGTGCTCGATGCAGACCGCCAGGTCGGCCTGGAGGCGTGGATTGCTCTGGTGAACGATCAGGTTCACCGCATAGGGCGCAGGATTGGCCAGATCGGCCAGGCCTGCCTCGATTTCCTCCAGCCAGGCCTTGAAGCCTGCGGTGTCACGCTGGTTCAGCGCGGGGAAACTGCCCATCACGCCATTGCGGCAACAGGCCAGGACCAGTTGCGGGTTCGAGATCAGGAACATCGGCGCTGCCACCACGGGCAGGCGCAAGCGTCGTTCAAGCAGTTCGGGCAATGACATGACGGATTCTCGCGTTGACGGGTTTACGATCAGAACGGTTTGACCACCACCAGAATTACGATGAGCAGCAGGAACAGCACCGGCACTTCGTTGAACCAGCGGAAGTAGGTATGGCTGCGGTTGTTCTCGCCGCGGGCGAAGCGTTTCACGTTGGCGCCGCACATGTGATGGTAGCCGGTGAGCAGGAAGACCAGGGTCAGCTTGGCGTGCAGCCAGCCCTGGCTCAGCCAGCCGGGGGTCAGGTAGAGCATCCAGATACCGAAGACGAACGCGGCGATCATCGCCGGGCCCATGATGAAGCGGTACAGCTTGCGCTCCATGATCACGAAGCGGTCGCGGCTGATCTGGTCCTCGCTGGCGGCGTGATAGACGAACAGGCGCGGGAGGTAGAAGAGGCCGGCAAACCAGCAGACAACGCTGACGATATGCAGGGCTTTGATCCAGAGATACAGCATGTTTTTAGTCCTTGGCGGTTCACGGTCGTCAGATAGTAGTGGTTAGGCGCCGCCACCGTCATCTCAACGGTTGTAGCTGTAACCACAGGCCCCTATCATCACTGGTTTTCCAGTCGGTTCGTTGATAGGGGGCAGTTAATGGTCAAGGTCGGTATCGTTGGCGGCACGGGTTACACCGGTGTCGAGTTGCTGCGTCTGCTGGCACAGCATCCTCAGGCTGAAGTCGCAGTCATCACTTCGCGCTCGGAAGCGGGCCTGCCTGTAGCCGACATGTACCCGAACCTGCGAGGCCACTACGACAACCTCGCCTTCAGCGTGCCGGACACCAAGACCCTGGCCGCCTGCGACGTGGTGTTCTTCGCCACCCCGCACGGCGTTGCCCACGCCCTGGCCGGCGAGTTGCTGGCTGCCGGCACCAAGGTCATCGACCTGTCCGCCGACTTCCGCCTGCAGGACGCCGATGAGTGGGCCAAGTGGTACGGCCAGCCGCACGGCGCTCCCGAGCTGCTGAAGGACGCGGTCTACGGCCTGCCGGAAGTCAATCGCGAGCAGATCCGCCAGGCGCGCCTGATCGCCGTGCCGGGTTGCTACCCGACTGCCACCCAGCTGGGCTTCCTGCCGCTGCTGGAAGCGGGTATCGCCGATAACTCGCGCCTGATCGCCGACTGCAAGTCCGGCGTCAGCGGTGCCGGCCGTGGTGCCAGCGTCGGTTCGCTGTTCTGCGAAGCGGGCGAGAGCATGAAGGCCTATGCCGTCAAAGGTCACCGTCACCTGCCGGAAATCCGCCAGGGCCTGCGCCGCGCCGCCGGTGGCGACGTCGGCCTGACCTTCGTGCCGCACCTGACCCCGATGATCCGTGGCATCCACTCGACGCTGTACGCGACCGTCGCCGACACCTCGGTCGACCTGCAGGCGCTGTTCGAGAAGCGCTATGCCAACGAGCCGTTCGTGGACGTTATGCCGGCTGGTAGTCACCCGGAAACCCGCAGCGTGCGTGGTGCCAACGTCTGCCGTATCGCCGTGCACCGTCCACAGGGCGGTGATCTGGTGGTGGTGCTGTCGGTTATCGACAACCTGGTGAAGGGCGCGTCCGGCCAGGCGGTACAGAACCTCAACATCCTCTTCGGCCTGGACGAGCGCCTGGGCCTGTCCCACGCCGGCCTGCTGCCGTAAGCACCGGCCTGTCAGGCTGCAAGCGGGACTTATACTTTCCGCTTGTAGCCTGATACCGCTTCTATAGTTGACCGATTTTCTCGGGGAAGCGGATAATGCGCGCCATCACGCACGATGGCGGTATAGCGCCGGGAGATATTCAGCATGAGCGTCGAATCCTTCACCCCTTCGGCCCTGCAGTTCACGCACAACGCCGCGCACAAGGTGAAGACCCTGGTTGACGAAGAGGGCAATGATCGCCTGAAGTTGCGGGTTTTCGTGACGGGCGGTGGCTGCTCGGGCTTCCAGTACGGCTTCACCTTCGATGAAGACATCGCGGAAGACGACACCATCGTCGAACGCGAAGGCGTCGCCCTGGTGGTCGATCCGATGAGCTACCAGTACCTGGCAGGAGCCGAAGTGGATTACCAGGAAGGCCTGGAAGGTTCGCGTTTCGTGATCAAGAACCCGAATGCCACGACCACTTGTGGTTGCGGTTCCTCGTTCTCGATCTGATTCGTCACACCTTTCTCGAGAAAGGGCTTTAAACAAAACGCCGCGCTTATGCGCGGCGTTCTGCTTTCTGCGGTTTATGCCGGGTAGATGGCGCCCAGCACCCGCAGGCCGCGGGCGCCGGTGACGCTGGGGCGATTGCCGGCGATGCCTTCGAGGCAGCAGTGTGCCAACCAGGCGAAGGCCATGGCTTCGACCCAGTCCGGATCGACGCCAAGCGCCATGGTGCTGCTGACCCGTGCGCCGGGCAGCAGGCTGGCCAGTCGCGCCATCAACGTGCCGTTGTGGGCGCCACCGCCGCAGACCAGCAGAACCTGTGTGTCTTCCTGGGCCTTCTTCAGCGAGTCGACGATACTCAGGGCGGTCAGTTCCAGCAGGGTGGCCTGGACATCCTCGTCGGCGCAGGCCGGCTGGGTGCTCAGGTGATGCTGCAGCCAGGGCAGGTTGAACAGTTCGCGCCCGGTGCTCTTGGGGCCGGTGCCGGCGAAGAACGGATCGCTGAGCAGACTGCCCAGCAGCGTCGGCAGCACCTTGCCGCTGGCGGCCCAGGCGCCATTGGCATCGTAGCCGCGGCCCTGCTTCTCATTGATCCATGCATCCAGCAGCACGTTGCCCGGGCCGCAGTCGAAGCCGGCGACCGGCTTGTCCTGCTCGATCAGGCTGAGATTGCTGAATCCGCCGACGTTAAGCACGGCGAGGCGCTCGCCCTCGGCGTTGAACAGCGCGTCATGGAAGGCCGGCACCAGCGGTGCGCCCTGGCCACCCGCAGCGACATCGCGACGGCGGAAATCACCGACCACGGTAATGCCCGTCAGCTCGGCAAGCAGGGCCGGGTTGCCAATCTGCACGGTGAAGCCGCGAGTGGGTTCGTGGCGGATGGTCTGGCCGTGGCTGCCGATGGCGCGGATGTGTTCAGGGCGAAGGCCCTGGGTGTCGAGCAACTGCTGGATACCCTGCGCCGCGAGGCGAACCCATTCGGCTTCCGCCAGGGCGGCCCGGGCGATCTCGTCCGGACCGCTGGCGCACAGGCCGAGCATGGCCAGGCGCAGCGCTTCGGGCATGGGAATGTAGTGGGAAGCGAGTAGAGAGACTCGCGGCTCGTTGTCGATCAAGGCGATGTCCAGCCCATCGAGGCTGGTACCGGACATCACACCCAGGTAAAGGGCCATGGGTCAGCGCTTGTTCGAGGCCAGCATGGTGGCCTTTTCCTGGTCCATGCGCGCAACCAGTGGCTGGCTGAGCTGCATGAAGCGCTGGCGTTCGGCCTTGGCGATCGGATCGGCCATTGGCAGTTTCTGGCCCAGCGGGTCGACGTGCACACCGTTGACCTGGAACTCGTAGTGCAGGTGCGGGCCGGTGGACAGGCCGGTGGTACCGATATAGCCGATGACCTGGCCTTGCTTGACGGTGCTGCCGGTCTTCACGCCCTTGGCGAAGCCCTGCATGTGCCCGTAGAGGGTCTGGTAGGTGCTGCCGTGCTGGATGATCACGGTGTTGCCGTAGCCACCGCGACGTCCGGCGAGCAGGACCTTGCCGTCACCGGCGGCCTTGATCGGCGTACCGCGTGGTGCCGCGTAGTCCACGCCCTTGTGTGCGCGGATCTTGTTCAGGATCGGGTGCTTGCGGCCGGCGGAGAAGCGCGAGCTGATGCGGGCGAAGTCCACCGGGGTACGGATGAACGCCTTGCGCATGCTGTTGCCGTCGGCGGTGTAGTAGCTGGTGCTGCCGGCCTTGTTGGTGTAGCGCACCGCGCTGTAGGTCTTGCCGCGGTTGGTGAAGCGTGCCGAGAGGATATTGCCGGTGCCGACCACCTTGCCGTCGACCATCTTCTGCTCGTAGATCACGTCGAATTCGTCACCCTGGCGGATGTCCTGGGCGAAGTCGATGTCGTAGCCGAAGATATTGGCCATGTCCATGGTCATGCTGTGGGACATGCCGGCGCGCTGGGCCGAGGCCGACAGCGAACTCTTGATCACGCCGTGCACGTAGGCGGAGCGGGTGACTGGCTTGGTCACTTCGCGGTTGAAGGCGTAGCCGCTGGCGGCCTTGGTCAGGCGGATGGTCTCCAGGTCGCTGACCTTGCTGTGCAGGCTGGCCAGTTGGCCGTCCTTGTCCAGTTCGATCTGCAGTACCTGGCCGTTCTTCAACTGGCTGAACTGTTTGGCCTGCTTGTTACTGGCCAGTACTTCGTGCACGGCACTGGCGGGCAGGCCGAGCTTGGCGAAGAGGGTGGACAGGGTATCGCCCTTGGCAACTACCACTTCGCGATGACCGGGCTGCTTGGCCGGCTCGGCTTCGGCGACTTCGGCTGCCTTCTCGGCAGGTTCGGTCTTGGCAGTGCCCTCGGACTGAGGTTCGGCGTTGTCGATCTGGGCGAATGGCGAAGCAGTGTTTTCTTCTGCTGCCAGTGGCTGTTCCGGTTCGGCCTTGAGCTGCTCGGCCGGGGTTTCCAGTTCGAGGTTGAGGGTGGTTCGTTTGGCTTCTACTTCGCTGGAAGGGAATACCAGCAAGGCCAGGCTGAGGAGGGCGGCAATGCCGCTCGCGGCCAACAGGTGGCTCTTCGGATAAAGCGGAGGCGCTTTAGTCGGTTCGTTGGTCATGGATGAAATAACTTTGAAAAGGATGAAAAGGAAAAGATGAATGACATGATGAAGATGAAATAACTGTATAAAATATAACCAAATCCCCTTCAAAGCAAGCGCGCAGACGTCATCAACCCGGTCATGGGTCACATCCGGCCCCGGATCTTGTAATTGATGGCTGATCTTGTATGGTTGGGGCCCTTTGAATCTGAGCCTGCGGGTCTGTGTATGAAGTCGGTTGAAGAGCAGCTAGCGCTGATCAAGCGTGGTGCGGAAGAGGTACTGGTCGAGTCCGAACTGGTCGAGAAACTCAAGCGTGGCCAGCCGCTGCGCATCAAGGCGGGTTTCGATCCGACCGCGCCTGACCTGCACCTGGGGCACACGGTGCTGATCAACAAGCTGCGTCAGTTCCAGGATCTGGGGCACCAGGTGATCTTCCTGATCGGTGACTTCACCGGCATGATCGGCGACCCGAGCGGCAAGAGCGCGACTCGTCCGCCGCTGACCCGCGAGCAGGTGCTGGATAACGCCGAGACCTATAAACAGCAGGTCTTCAAGATTCTCGACCCGGCCAAGACCGAGGTCGCTTTCAACTCCACCTGGATGGACAAGCTGACCCCGGCCGACTTCATTCGCCTGGCGTCGCAGTACACCGTGGCGCGCATGCTCGAGCGTGATGACTTCGACAAGCGCTACACCACCAACCAGCCGATCGCCATCCACGAGTTCCTCTACCCGCTGGTGCAGGGCTACGACTCGGTGGCGCTGAAGGCGGATGTCGAGCTGGGCGGTACCGACCAGAAGTTCAACCTGCTGATGGGGCGCGAGCTGCAGCGCAGCTATGGCCAGGAAGCGCAGAACATCGTGACCATGCCGCTGCTGGAAGGCCTGGATGGCGTGAAGAAGATGTCCAAGTCCCTGGGCAACTACGTCGGCATCCAAGAAGCACCGGGTGTGATGTACAGCAAGCTGGTGTCGATTCCTGACACGCTGATGTGGCGTTACTTCGAGCTGCTCAGCTTCCGCTCCATGGAAGAGATCGATGGCTTCCGCGCCGAGGTGGCTGCCGGTGCCAACCCCCGCGACATCAAGATCAAGCTGGCCGAGGAGATCGTTGCTCGCTTCCATGGTGAAGACGCAGCGGCCAATGCGCACCGTGCGGCCGGTAACCGTATGAAGGAAGGCGAGCTGCCGGAAGACCTGCCAGAGGTCGAGGTGGTTGCCGCGGAAGACATGCCGATCTCGGCGGTGCTGAACAAGGCGGGCCTGGTGAAGAACTCCGCAGCGGCGCGTGACCTGCTGGCGTCCGGTGGTGTTCGCGTCGACGGCGAAGTTGTCGATCGTGGCTTCGTCTTCGCTATTGGCAAGACTCACGTCTGCCAGGCAGGCAAGAAGGCCTTTGCGCGGATCACCCTGAAGGCTGAATAAGGAAGCCTTTTCCTTATATAGGTGTCAGTGCTGTTTCAGGCGTGTTTCAGGGCTGTTTTGAAAAAGTTTCAAATCAGCCCTTGACGCCCCGTTTTATCTCTCTATAATTCGCCCCACTTCCGGCGCAGTCGGAACGGAAAACTCCTTGAGATTCAATGAGTTAGATGTTCTGGAGAGTGTAGGAAGTGTTTCGGTCTTCTCCGAAAGCGGTTGAAAAAGGTGGTTGACAGCAGGTTGTAACGCTGTAGAATTCGCCTCCCGCTAACGAGAGATAGCAGCGAGTCAAGTGGTTGAAGTTGAAAGGCTTTTTTACAAGAGCATCTGAAAAACTTCAAAATAAACGCTTGACAGACTCTGAGGAAAGCGTAGAATGCGCGCCTCGGTTGAAGCGAAAGACTTCAACCACCGCTCTTTAACAACTGAATCAAGCAATTCGTGTGGGTGCTTGTGATAATGGACTGATAGTCAGAAAGATTATCAGCATCACAAGTGACTATGCGAGAAATCGAAATAGTTCATTTTGAGATTGCTGAGCCAAGTTTAGGGTTTTCTCAAAACCCAAGCAGTATTGAACTGAAGAGTTTGATCATGGCTCAGATTGAACGCTGGCGGCAGGCCTAACACATGCAAGTCGAGCGGATGAGAAGAGCTTGCTCTTCGAGTTAGCGGCGGACGGGTGAGTAATGCCTAGGAATCTGCCTGGTAGTGGGGGACAACGTTTCGAAAGGAACGCTAATACCGCATACGTCCTACGGGAGAAAGCAGGGGACCTTCGGGCCTTGCGCTATCAGATGAGCCTAGGTCGGATTAGCTAGTTGGTGAGGTAATGGCTCACCAAGGCTACGATCCGTAACTGGTCTGAGAGGATGATCAGTCACACTGGAACTGAGACACGGTCCAGACTCCTACGGGAGGCAGCAGTGGGGAATATTGGACAATGGGCGAAAGCCTGATCCAGCCATGCCGCGTGTGTGAAGAAGGTCTTCGGATTGTAAAGCACTTTAAGTTGGGAGGAAGGGCAGTAAGCGAATACCTTGCTGTTTTGACGTTACCGACAGAATAAGCACCGGCTAACTCTGTGCCAGCAGCCGCGGTAATACAGAGGGTGCAAGCGTTAATCGGAATTACTGGGCGTAAAGCGCGCGTAGGTGGTTCGTTAAGTTGAATGTGAAAGCCCCGGGCTCAACCTGGGAACTGCATCCAAAACTGGCGAGCTAGAGTAGGGCAGAGGGTGGTGGAATTTCCTGTGTAGCGGTGAAATGCGTAGATATAGGAAGGAACACCAGTGGCGAAGGCGACCACCTGGGCTCATACTGACACTGAGGTGCGAAAGCGTGGGGAGCAAACAGGATTAGATACCCTGGTAGTCCACGCCGTAAACGATGTCAACTAGCCGTTGGAATCCTTGAGATTTTAGTGGCGCAGCTAACGCATTAAGTTGACCGCCTGGGGAGTACGGCCGCAAGGTTAAAACTCAAATGAATTGACGGGGGCCCGCACAAGCGGTGGAGCATGTGGTTTAATTCGAAGCAACGCGAAGAACCTTACCAGGCCTTGACATGCAGAGAACTTTCCAGAGATGGATTGGTGCCTTCGGGAACTCTGACACAGGTGCTGCATGGCTGTCGTCAGCTCGTGTCGTGAGATGTTGGGTTAAGTCCCGTAACGAGCGCAACCCTTGTCCTTAGTTACCAGCACGTTATGGTGGGCACTCTAAGGAGACTGCCGGTGACAAACCGGAGGAAGGTGGGGATGACGTCAAGTCATCATGGCCCTTACGGCCTGGGCTACACACGTGCTACAATGGTCGGTACAGAGGGTTGCCAAGCCGCGAGGTGGAGCTAATCTCACAAAACCGATCGTAGTCCGGATCGCAGTCTGCAACTCGACTGCGTGAAGTCGGAATCGCTAGTAATCGCGAATCAGAATGTCGCGGTGAATACGTTCCCGGGCCTTGTACACACCGCCCGTCACACCATGGGAGTGGGTTGCACCAGAAGTAGCTAGTCTAACCTTCGGGAGGACGGTTACCACGGTGTGATTCATGACTGGGGTGAAGTCGTAACAAGGTAGCCGTAGGGGAACCTGCGGCTGGATCACCTCCTTAATCGACGACATCAGCCGTATCATGAGCTCCCACACGAATTGCTTGATTCATTGAAGAAGACGGAAAAGCAGCTTATTGGGTCTGTAGCTCAGTTGGTTAGAGCGCACCCCTGATAAGGGTGAGGTCGGCAGTTCGAATCTGCCCAGACCCACCAATTAAGTTACACGTTAGCCTCAGTCTGGGGCCATAGCTCAGCTGGGAGAGCGCCTGCCTTGCACGCAGGAGGTCAGCGGTTCGATCCCGCTTGGCTCCACCATAATCTGCTTGAAACGCCTGATTAAAGCTTAGAAATGAGCATTCGCATCGAATGTTGATTTCTAGTCTTTGTTGACTGGTCCGTTCTTTAAAAATTTGGGTATGTGATAGAAATAGACTGAACGACACTTTCACTGGTGTTGATTCAGGCTAAGGTAAAATTTGTGAGTTTTTGTCATGAATTTTCGGCGAATGTCGTCTTCACAGTATAACCAGATTGCTTGGGGTTATATGGTCAAGTGAAGAAGCGCATACGGTGGATGCCTTGGCAGTCAGAGGCGATGAAAGACGTGGTAGCCTGCGATAAGCTTTGGGGAGTCGGCAAACAGACTGTGATCCAGAGATCTCTGAATGGGGGAACCCACTCAGCACAAGCTGAGTATCTTGCACTGAATACATAGGTGCAAGAGGCGAACCAGGGGAACTGAAACATCTAAGTACCCTGAGGAAAAGAAATCAACCGAGATTCCCTTAGTAGTGGCGAGCGAACGGGGACTAGCCCTTAAGTTGATTTGAGATTAGTGGAAGGCTCTGGAAAGTGCCGCCATAGTGGGTGATAGCCCCGTACACGAAAATCTCTTGTCAATGAAATCGAGTAGGACGGAGCACGAGAAACTTTGTCTGAATATGGGGGGACCATCCTCCAAGGCTAAATACTACTGACTGACCGATAGTGAACCAGTACCGTGAGGGAAAGGCGAAAAGAACCCCGGAGAGGGGAGTGAAATAGAACCTGAAACCGTATGCGTACAAGCAGTGGGAGCCTACTTTGTTAGGTGACTGCGTACCTTTTGTATAATGGGTCAGCGACTTATATTCAGTGGCGAGCTTAACCGAATAGGGGAGGCGTAGCGAAAGCGAGTCTTAATAGGGCGTTTAGTCGCTGGGTATAGACCCGAAACCGGGCGATCTATCCATGGGCAGGTTGAAGGTTAGGTAACACTGACTGGAGGACCGAACCGACTACCGTTGAAAAGTTAGCGGATGACCTGTGGATCGGAGTGAAAGGCTAATCAAGCTCGGAGATAGCTGGTTCTCCTCGAAAGCTATTTAGGTAGCGCCTCATGTATCACTCCAGGGGGTAGAGCACTGTTTCGGCTAGGGGGTCATCCCGACTTACCAAACCGATGCAAACTCCGAATACCTGGAAGTGCCGAGCATGGGAGACACACGGCGGGTGCTAACGTCCGTCGTGAAAAGGGAAACAACCCAGACCGTCAGCTAAGGTCCCAAAGTCATGGTTAAGTGGGAAACGATGTGGGAAGGCTTAGACAGCTAGGAGGTTGGCTTAGAAGCAGCCACCCTTTAAAGAAAGCGTAATAGCTCACTAGTCGAGTCGGCCTGCGCGGAAGATGTAACGGGGCTCAAACCATGCACCGAAGCTACGGGTATCACTTAGGTGATGCGGTAGAGGAGCGTTCTGTAAGCCTGTGAAGGTGAGTTGAGAAGCTTGCTGGAGGTATCAGAAGTGCGAATGCTGACATGAGTAACGACAATGGGAGTGAAAAACTCCCACGCCGAAAGACCAAGGTTTCCTGCGCAACGTTAATCGACGCAGGGTTAGTCGGTCCCTAAGGCGAGGCTGAAAAGCGTAGTCGATGGAAAACAGGTTAATATTCCTGTACTTCCGGTTATTGCGATGGAGGGACGGAGAAGGCTAGGCCAGCTTGGCGTTGGTTGTCCAAGTTTAAGGTGGTAGGCTGGGATCTTAGGTAAATCCGGGATTTCAAGGCCGAGAGCTGATGACGAGTTGCCTTTAGGCGACGAAGTGGTTGATGCCATGCTTCCAAGAAAAGCTTCTAAGCTTCAGATAACCGGGAACCGTACCCCAAACCGACACAGGTGGTTGGGTAGAGAATACCAAGGCGCTTGAGAGAACTCGGGTGAAGGAACTAGGCAAAATGGCACCGTAACTTCGGGAGAAGGTGCGCCGGCGAGGGTGAAGGACTTGCTCCGTAAGCCCATGCCGGTCGAAGATACCAGGCCGCTGCGACTGTTTATTAAAAACACAGCACTCTGCAAACACGAAAGTGGACGTATAGGGTGTGACGCCTGCCCGGTGCCGGAAGGTTAATTGATGGGGTTAGCTAACGCGAAGCTCTTGATCGAAGCCCCGGTAAACGGCGGCCGTAACTATAACGGTCCTAAGGTAGCGAAATTCCTTGTCGGGTAAGTTCCGACCTGCACGAATGGCGTAACGATGGCGGCGCTGTCTCCACCCGAGACTCAGTGAAATTGAAATCGCTGTGAAGATGCAGTGTATCCGCGGCTAGACGGAAAGACCCCGTGAACCTTTACTATAGCTTTGCACTGGACTTTGAATTTGCTTGTGTAGGATAGGTGGGAGGCTTTGAAGCGTGGACGCCAGTTCGCGTGGAGCCATCCTTGAAATACCACCCTGGCAACTTTGAGGTTCTAACTCAGGTCCGTTATCCGGATCGAGGACAGTGTATGGTGGGTAGTTTGACTGGGGCGGTCTCCTCCTAAAGAGTAACGGAGGAGTACGAAGGTGCGCTCAGACCGGTCGGAAATCGGTCGTAGAGTATAAAGGCAAAAGCGCGCTTGACTGCGAGACAGACACGTCGAGCAGGTACGAAAGTAGGTCTTAGTGATCCGGTGGTTCTGTATGGAAGGGCCATCGCTCAACGGATAAAAGGTACTCCGGGGATAACAGGCTGATACCGCCCAAGAGTTCATATCGACGGCGGTGTTTGGCACCTCGATGTCGGCTCATCACATCCTGGGGCTGAAGCCGGTCCCAAGGGTATGGCTGTTCGCCATTTAAAGTGGTACGCGAGCTGGGTTTAGAACGTCGTGAGACAGTTCGGTCCCTATCTGCCGTGGACGTTTGAGATTTGAGAGGGGCTGCTCCTAGTACGAGAGGACCGGAGTGGACGAACCTCTGGTGTTCCGGTTGTCACGCCAGTGGCATTGCCGGGTAGCTATGTTCGGAAGAGATAACCGCTGAAAGCATCTAAGCGGGAAACTTGCCTCAAGATGAGATCTCACTGGAACCTTGAGTTCCCTGAAGGGCCGTCGAAGACTACGACGTTGATAGGTTGGGTGTGTAAGCGCTGTGAGGCGTTGAGCTAACCAATACTAATTGCCCGTGAGGCTTGACCATATAACACCCAAGCAATTTGTGCGTAAGCCGAATTGTGGTGGTGAAGACGCAATGAACCGAAAGTTCGTGCAAACCACAAATGTCACATACCCGATTTGCTGAAGCGTCGAAAGACGATTTGGCACACAGAATTTCTTGACGACCATAGAGCATTGGAACCACCTGATCCCATCCCGAACTCAGCAGTGAAACGATGCATCGCCGATGGTAGTGTGGAGCTTCTCCATGTGAGAGTAGGTCATCGTCAAGATTCAATTCCGAAACCCCTATCTGCGAATGCAGGTAGGGGTTTTGTCTTTTCGGTCGAAAATATGTTCGATCTTCGGCAAATCTCCAGCGTTCAGCCCTCTGTTTTCTATGCAATCACCACGGGCGTGGCTATCATGCCTGCCTCATTGTGTATCGAGATTGGCATGCTGAAGTTGTTAACGCTCCTCAAGGATGGTCGATTTCATTCTGGCGAGGCTCTGGGTGCAGTGCTTGGGGTAAGTCGCAGCGCGGTCTGGAAGCAATTGCAGCTCCTTGAGTCAGAGTTGAATCTGGCCGTGTACAAGGTGCGTGGCCGGGGCTACCGGCTGGCCGAGCCTTTGCTGCTGCTCGATGCGGAACAGATCGCTTCCCTGGCCGGGAAAGAACCATGGCCGGCGCTGGTTTACGATGAAATCGACTCGACTAATGCCGAGGCTCTGCGCCTTGTCGCTGCTGGCCAGGCTGCGCCATTCGTGGTGATGGCCGAGCGGCAGAGCGCTGGCCGTGGCCGTCGGGGTCGGGCCTGGTCGAGCCCGTTTGCACAGAATCTGTATTACAGCCTGCTTTTGCGGGTGGAAGGCGGGATGCGCCAGCTTGAGGGGCTTAGCCTGGTCGTTGGCCTCGCGGTGCGGCAGGCTCTGCGTTCTCTAGGCGTTGCTTCGGCTGGCCTCAAGTGGCCAAACGATGTGCTTGTGGATAACCGCAAGGTGGCAGGGATTCTACTGGAGCTGGTGGGGGATCCTGCGGATGTCTGTCATGTCGTTCTCGGTATTGGTATCAACGTGAATATGCAGAGCGCTGACATTGATCAGGCGTGGACCTCGCTGCGTCTTGAGAATGGCCAGATGGTCGATCGGAATCATCTGGCCGCGCTCTTGGGTGACAACCTGCGGACATACCTGGCTCGGCATCATCAGGGCGGTTTCTCTGCCCTGCAGGCCGAGTGGGAAGAAGCCCACCTCTGGCAAGGGCGTCGCGTGTCCCTTATAGCCGGTTCCAGCAGTATCGATGGGGTGGTATTGGGGGTTGATCGCCAGGGGGCGTTGCGTCTTGATGTGGGTGGCACTGAAAAGAGCTTCAGCGGTGGTGAGCTCAGCTTGAGGTTGCGTGATGATTCTTGAGCTCGATTGCGGAAACAGTTTTATCAAGTGGCGCATCATCCGGCGTTCGGACAAAGTCGTCATGGCCGGCGGTGTGGTCGACTCGGACAAGGCGTTGCTTTCGGCCGTTGAACGGGAAGGCTTGGCTCCCCGATTCTGCCGGCTGGTAAGCGTACGTACCGAGGACGAAACCAGCGCCCTGGTAGTGGCGCTGCAGAGCGCTTTCGCTCTTGAGGTAAAGAAGGCCGGGCCCGCGCAGGAGCTGGCCGGCGTTCGCAATGGCTACGAAAGTTACGAGCGCCTGGGTCTGGATCGCTGGCTGGCATTGCTGGGTGGGTATCACCTGGTGAAATCGGCCTGCGTGGTCATTGATCTCGGCACAGCGGTGACATCCGACTTCGTAAGTGCGAGCGGAGAGCACCTGGGCGGCTTCATCTGTCCGGGAATGCCGCTGATGCGCAACCAGCTTCGTACGCACACACGGAGAATTCGCTACGATGACCTGTCTGCCGAGCAAGCTCTGTCGAGTCTCGCACCCGGGCGTGCGACTGTAGAGGCGGTGGAACGGGGTTGCACGCTGATGTTGCAGGGTTTTGTGCTGACCCAGGTCGAACAGGCGCGAGCGCTTTGGGGTGAGGACTTCACCTTGTTCATTACCGGGGGCGACGCAGCCTTGGTGAGCCAGGTGGTGCCATCGGCTCGTGCCGTTCCCGATCTGGTATTCGTTGGGCTTGCCATCGCTTGTCCATTGGACTGAGGTGAATATGCGTTGGTTGTTTCTTCTGCTGCTGGTGCTGAATGTCTTCTATTACGTCTGGCATCAACAGGAGGCACCGCTCAAGGCCAAGGAGGTCGTTTCGCTGTCGTCGTACAAAGGCAGCCAGCAGGATATCCAGTTGCTGAGTGAGGCGCAGTCGGAGAAGGGCTGTCTTTATCTCGGCGGCCTTGCAACCCCCGAGGTGCTTGAATCATTGCGTCAGCGCCTGGTGACCCTGGATGTGTCTTCCAGGAAGGTGGTCGGCAAGCTGATGGATAGTCCTGGCTGGTGGCTGCAGGTCCGCCCGGAAAGCCGGCATTTGCTGGACGAAACCCTGGTCGAGAGTCTTTCCCGTGATTTCAATGACTTAAAGAGTAAAATAATGCAGTGCGAGGGTATTGCAACCGTCGAATAGTTTGCATAGAATGGCGCCCGCTTCACAGGGATAACCACTCGGTGGTGGAACTGCGAAGTGACTGTCAAAGTAGCTAACCTCAAGATTTTAAAGAGAAAAAGCTTGACAGTCGGACGGCAAGGATACAAAATGCCGACCACAGCTCAGGAGGGGTTCCCGAGCGGCCAAAGGGATCAGACTGTAAATCTGACGTCTACGACTTCGAAGGTTCGAATCCTTCCCCCTCCACCAGTTTAGCGAGAGCAGCTAGCTCCGCGGGTATAGTTTAGTGGTAGAACCTCAGCCTTCCAAGCTGATGATGCGGGTTCGATTCCCGCTACCCGCTCCAAGTTTGCTGCTGTTGCAAAATGTGTTTCGCTCTTGTAGCTCAGTTGGTAGAGCACACCCTTGGTAAGGGTGAGGTCAGCGGTTCAAATCCGCTCAAGAGCTCCATCTAACAAGGCGGATATGAAAATATCCGCCTTTGTTTTAATGGTTGGTATCGCAGCTTAATTCTTCTGTTGGAGGATAGTATCGATGGCTAAGGAAAAGTTTGAACGTAACAAGCCGCACGTTAACGTCGGCACCATTGGTCACGTGGACCATGGCAAAACTACGTTGACTGCAGCGCTGACTCGCGTCTGCTCCGAGGTTTTCGGTTCTGCAAAGGTCGACTTCGACAAGATCGACTCGGCTCCAGAAGAGAAGGCTCGTGGTATCACCATCAACACTGCTCACGTAGAGTACGACTCGCTGATTCGTCACTACGCGCACGTTGACTGCCCAGGCCACGCCGACTACGTCAAGAACATGATCACCGGTGCTGCCCAGATGGACGGCGCGATCCTGGTTTGCTCGGCCGCCGATGGTCCGATGCCACAAACCCGTGAGCACATCCTGCTGTCCCGTCAGGTTGGTGTACCGTACATCGTTGTCTTCCTGAACAAGGCTGACATGGTTGACGACGCTGAGCTGCTGGAACTGGTCGAGATGGAAGTTCGCGACCTGCTGAGCACCTACGACTTCCCAGGTGATGACACTCCAATCATCATCGGTTCGGCTCTGATGGCTCTGAACGGCCAGGACGACAACGAAATGGGCACCAGCGCTGTCAAGAAGCTGGTTGAAACTCTGGACAGCTACATCCCAGAGCCAGAGCGTGCTATCGACAAGCCGTTCCTGATGCCAATCGAAGACGTGTTCTCGATCTCCGGCCGCGGTACCGTTGTTACCGGTCGTGTAGAGCGTGGCATCGTTCGCATCCAGGAAGAAGTCGAGATCGTTGGTCTGCGCGACACCGTCAAGACCACCTGCACTGGCGTTGAAATGTTCCGCAAGCTGCTGGACGAAGGCCGTGCTGGCGAGAACTGCGGCGTTCTGCTGCGTGGCACCAAGCGTGACGACGTTGAGCGTGGTCAGGTTCTGGCCAAGCCAGGTTCGGTCAAGCCGCACACCAAGTTCATCGCAGAAGTCTACGTTCTGAGCAAGGAAGAAGGCGGTCGTCACACTCCGTTCTTCAAAGGCTACCGTCCACAGTTCTACTTCCGTACCACTGACGTGACCGGTAACTGCGAACTGCCGGAAGGCGTAGAAATGGTAATGCCAGGTGACAACATCCAGATGACTGTCACTCTGATCAAGACCATCGCTATGGAAGACGGTCTGCGTTTCGCCATCCGTGAAGGCGGTCGTACCGTCGGCGCCGGCGTCGTAGCCAAAGTCATCGAATAAGTAGTTGATTTATCTCTATCGGGCCGCTATAGTGGGCGGCCTGATTAAGCTTTTAGGTCAGTAGCTCAATTGGCAGAGCGACGGTCTCCAAAACCGTAGGTTGGGGGTTCGATTCCCTCCTGACCTGCCAGATTCTCTCGTGTATCTGGCTTTCTTTTCACAGGACCCACCATATGACTTCCAAGTCTGAAGCCCAAGACTCTCGCTTCGATCTGCTCAAGTGGCTTGCTGTTGTTGCCTTGGTTGTTGTCGGGGTTGTCGGTAACCAGTACTACTCTGCGTCGCCGATCCTGTACCGCGTAATCGCCTTGCTCGTTCTTGCTGCTGCCGCTGCGTTCATCGCGCTGCAGACAGTAAAGGGCAAGTCGTTCTTTGCGCTGGCTAAGGAAGCTCGCACCGAGATCCGTAAGGTCGTGTGGCCAACCCGCCAGGAGACTACCCAGACCACGTTGATCGTTGTGGTTGTGGTGCTGGTCATGGCGCTGCTGTTGTGGGGTCTTGATTCCCTGCTCGGCTGGTTGATTTCCTTGATTGTTGGCTAAGGGTGTCCTGTGGCTAAGCGTTGGTATGTTGTACATGCGTACTCGGGTTACGAGAAGCATGTAATGCGCTCGCTGATCGAGCGCGTGAAGCTGGCAGGCATGGAAGACGGCTTCGGCGAAATTCTGGTTCCCACTGAAGAAGTGGTTGAAATGCGTAATGGCCAGAAGCGCAAAAGCGAACGCAAGTTCTTCCCAGGCTATGTGCTGGTTCAGATGGACATGAACGAAGGGACTTGGCACTTGGTCAAGGATACCCCTCGTGTAATGGGCTTCATTGGCGGTACTGCTGACAAGCCGGCCCCGATCACCGACAAAGAGGCTGAAGCCATTCTGCGTCGTGTGGCGGACGGCAGCGACAAGCCTAAGCCGAAGACCCTGTTCGAGCCAGGTGAAGTGGTTCGTGTTATCGATGGTCCGTTCGCTGATTTCAACGGTTCCGTCGAAGAGGTCAACTACGAGAAGAGCCGCCTGCAGGTTGCAGTGCTCATTTTCGGTCGCTCTACTCCGGTAGAGCTCGAGTTCAGCCAGGTCGAAAAGGTCTAGTTGAGCGAAGCATCCCATACCCCGCAGCCCTGCGCTGCGGGGTTTTTTCGTCACCGGGATAAAACGCAAGCAAACCGGGGAGCCTTTCTGGCGTTCGTACCCGATATTGGAGTAGCTCATGGCTAAGAAGATTCAGGCTTACATCAAGCTGCAAGTAAAGGCCGGCCAGGCCAACCCAAGCCCACCCGTTGGTCCAGCACTGGGTCAACACGGTGTGAACATCATGGAATTCTGCAAGGCCTTCAACGCCCGTACCCAGGGTCAAGAGCCAGGTCTGCCGACTCCTGTGATCATCACTGTCTACAGTGACCGCAGCTTCACCTTTGAGACCAAAAGCACCCCTGCTTCGGTTCTGCTGAAGAAGGCCGCCGGCCTGACCAGCGGTTCGGCCCGTCCGAACACCGTTAAAGTCGGTACTGTGACCCGTGCTCAGCTGGAAGAGATCGCCAAGACCAAGACTGCCGATCTGACCGCTGCTGACCTGGATGCAGCCGTGCGTACCATCGCCGGTTCTGCTCGCAGCATGGGCCTCAACGTGGAGGGTGTGTAATGGCTAAGCTGACCAAGCGCCAAAAGGCCATCGCTTCTAAAGTAGAAGCTGGCAAAGTCTACAACTTCGAAGACGCAGCTGCCCTGCTGGCTGAACTGTCCGCCGTGAAGTTCACCGAGTCCTTCGACGTTGCCGTCAACCTCGGCGTTGACCCACGTAAATCCGACCAGGTCGTTCGTAGCGCTACCGTGCTGCCACACGGCACTGGCAAGACCGTACGTGTTGCCGTCTTCACCCAGGGTCCAGCTGCTGAAGCCGCTCTGGCTGCCGGCGCTGACCGCGTAGGTATGGACGATCTGGCTGCCGAAATGAAAGGCGGCGACCTGAACTATGACGTCGTCATCGCTTCCCCGGATGCCATGCGCGTTGTAGGTCAACTGGGTCAGGTTCTGGGTCCTCGCGGCCTGATGCCTAACCCGAAAGTCGGTACCGTAACTCCAGACGTAGCCACTGCCGTGAAGAACGCCAAGGCTGGTCAGGTTCGTTATCGCACCGACAAAAACGGTATCATTCACACTTCCGTTGGCAAGGTTGGCTTCGAAGCCGGCAAGCTGAAGGAAAACGTTGAAGCCCTGATCGCTGACCTGAAGCGTATCAAGCCAGCTTCCTCGAAAGGTATCTACGTCAAGCGCGTTACCCTGAGCACCACCATGGGCCCAGGTCTGGTCATCGACCAGAGCTCGCTGAACGCTTAAGAAAACGCTGGGTCGAGCGATCGGCCCGACGTTGAAAAATTGGGGTCCCTGCCTGGCGGGGGCTATCCAAGACCGTAGG
The DNA here is from genome assembly GCF_057197725.1 of Pseudomonas sp. P2S-1. Classification (NCBI taxonomy): domain Bacteria; kingdom Pseudomonadati; phylum Pseudomonadota; class Gammaproteobacteria; order Pseudomonadales; family Pseudomonadaceae; genus Pseudomonas; species Pseudomonas sp. P2S-1. Next base: position 3,959,317 of record NZ_CM170068.1, on the reverse strand, counting down.
CGGCGCAAGCCTTAAACCTTAAAGCCTACGCAGATGGTGCTCCCGATTCGTTATCGAATCAGACACCAAAACGACATCCGGCTTCGGCCAGATGAAACGGTAGAAACCAGGAGTAAACCCGTGGCAATTAAACTCGAAGACAAGAAGGCCATCGTCGCTGAAGTCAACGAGGCTGCCAAAGTCGCTCTGTCCGCTGTCGTGGCTGATGCCCGTGGTGTGACTGTAGGCGCAATGACCGGACTCCGTAAAGAGGCTCGTGAAGCTGGCGTTTACGTACGTGTCGTACGTAACACCCTGCTCAAGCGCGCTGTTGCTGACACTGAATTCAGTGTCCTCAACGACGCCTTCACCGGCCCGACCCTGATCGCTTTCTCCAACGAGCACCCGGGCGCTGCTGCCCGTCTGTTCAAAGAGTTCGCCAAGGGTCAGGACAAGTTCGAGATCAAGGCAGCTGCGTTTGACGGCAAGTTCATTGCAGCGAACCAGATCGACGTGTTGGCTACCCTGCCGACCCGCGACGAGGCCATCGCGAAGCTGATGAGCGTTATCCAAGGCGCCACCAGCAAGCTGGCTCGCACCCTGGCAGCCATTCGCGACCAGAAAGAAGCTACCGCTGCCTAAGGCGCGAGAACCTCTTTCCACTCATATGTTTAATTTGATGGCTGCGTAGGCTGTCACCCCAATACAGGATTTAAGTCATGTCTCTGACTAACGAGCAAATCATCGAAGCAATCGGCCAGAAAACCGTTCTGGAAATTGTTGAGCTGATCAAAGCAATGGAAGAAACCTTCGGCGTTACCGCTGCTGTTGCCGCTGCTGGCCCAGCTGCTGCCGCTGCCGTTGTTGAAGAACAAACCGAGTTCAACGTTGTTCTGACCGCCGCTGGCGACAAGAAAGTCAACGTGATCAAGGCTGTTCGTGAAATGACCGGTCTGGGTCTGAAAGAAGCCAAAGAGAAAGTCGACGGCGCTCCTCAAACCCTGCTGGAAGGCGTTTCGAAAGAAGCCGCTGAAGACGCGAAGAAGAAGCTGGAAGAAGCAGGCGCACAAGTCGAAGTCAAGTAATTTCGACCTTGCGACTCCAGCCCGAGCGTTAAGCAAAAGGCTGAGGCTGGTGGCTATTGCCACCGGCCTTTTTCCGTTATTGGCAGTCAACCGGGTTGGCGCCGATAACGGGCATCACCCACCACGAACGGTGGCGCAAACCATGGGGTTTGCACGATTTTCTGGTTGCTCCCGCCGGGAGGAGCCAAACAAGCAGGTGACCAAGCTGGGGAACGCTGATGGCTTACTCATACACTGAGAAAAAACGTATCCGCAAGGACTTTAGCAAGTTGCCGGACGTCATGGATGTGCCTTACCTCCTGGCCATCCAGCTGGATTCTTATCGTGAATTCCTGCAAGCGGGAGCGACCAAGGATCAGTTCCGCGACGTCGGCCTGCATGCGGCCTTCAAGTCGGTTTTCCCGATCATCAGCTACTCCGGCAATGCTGCCCTGGAGTACGTTGGCTATCGTCTGGGCGAGCCGGCGTTCGATGTCAAAGAATGTGTACTGCGTGGCGTGACCTTTGCCGTTCCGCTGCGGGTGAAAGTGCGCCTGATCATTTTCGACAAAGAATCGTCGAATAAAGCGATCAAGGACATCAAAGAGCAAGAAGTCTACATGGGTGAAATTCCCCTGATGACTGAGAACGGTACCTTCGTAATCAACGGTACCGAGCGTGTGATCGTTTCCCAGTTGCACCGCTCGCCGGGTGTGTTCTTCGACCACGACCGTGGCAAGACCCACAGCTCCGGCAAACTGCTGTACTCGGCACGTATCATTCCTTACCGTGGTTCCTGGCTGGACTTCGAGTTCGACCCGAAGGACTGCGTCTTCGTGCGTATCGACCGTCGCCGCAAACTGCCGGCCTCGGTACTGCTGCGCGCGCTGGGCTACAGCACCGAAGAAGTGCTCAACACCTTCTACACCACCAACGTATTCCACGTTTCCGGCGAGAAGCTGAGCCTGGAGCTGGTGCCTCAGCGCCTGCGTGGTGAAGTGGCCGTGATGGACATCCAGGACGAGACCGGCAAGGTCATCGTCGAGCAGGGTCGTCGTATCACTGCGCGTCACATCAACCAGATCGAGAAAGCTGGCGTCAAGCAACTGGACGTTCCAATGGAATACGTCCTGGGCCGCACCACCGCGAAAGCGATCGTGCACCCGGCTACCGGCGAAATCCTGGCTGAATGCAACACCGAGCTGACCACCGAGCTGCTGATCAAGATCGCCAAGGCTCAGGTCGTCCGCATCGAGACCCTGTACACCAACGACATCGATTGCGGTCCGTTCATCTCGGATACTCTGAAGATCGACTCCACCAGCAACCAACTGGAAGCGCTGGTCGAGATCTATCGCATGATGCGTCCTGGCGAGCCGCCAACCAAGGATGCTGCCGAGACCCTGTTCAACAACCTGTTCTTCAGTGCCGAGCGCTACGACCTGTCCGCCGTTGGCCGCATGAAGTTCAACCGTCGTATCGGTCGTACCGAGATCGAAGGTTCGGGCGTGCTGAGCAAGGAAGATATCGTCGAGGTTCTCAAGACCCTGGTCGACATCCGTAACGGCAAAGGCATCGTCGACGACATCGACCACCTGGGTAACCGTCGCGTCCGTTGCGTCGGCGAGATGGCCGAGAACCAGTTCCGCGTTGGCCTGGTGCGTGTAGAGCGCGCGGTCAAGGAACGTCTGTCGATGGCCGAAAGCGAAGGCCTGATGCCGCAGGACCTGATCAACGCCAAGCCGGTCGCGGCGGCGGTGAAGGAGTTCTTTGGTTCCAGCCAGCTCTCGCAGTTCATGGACCAGAACAACCCGCTCTCCGAGATCACCCACAAGCGTCGTGTCTCCGCACTCGGCCCAGGTGGTCTGACCCGTGAGCGCGCCGGCTTCGAAGTCCGTGACGTACACCCGACCCACTACGGTCGCGTCTGCCCGATCGAGACCCCTGAAGGTCCGAACATCGGTCTGATCAACTCCCTGGCGGCCTACGCCCGCACCAACCAGTACGGCTTCCTGGAAAGCCCGTACCGCGTGGTGAAAGAGGGTGTGGTCACCGACGACATCGTGTTCCTGTCGGCGATCGAAGAAGCGGATCACGTCATTGCACAGGCTTCGGCCGCAATGAACGAGAAGAAGCAACTGATCGACGAGCTGGTAGCTGTTCGTCACCTGAACGAATTCACCGTCAAGGCACCTGAAGACGTGACCCTGATGGACGTTTCGCCGAAGCAGGTTGTTTCGGTTGCAGCGTCGCTGATTCCGTTCCTCGAGCACGACGACGCCAACCGTGCGTTGATGGGTTCCAACATGCAGCGTCAGGCTGTACCGACCCTGCGCGCCGACAAGCCGCTGGTAGGTACCGGCATGGAGCGCAACGTTGCCCGCGACTCCGGTGTCTGCGTGGTTGCTCGCCGCGGTGGTGTGATCGACTCCGTCGATGCCAGCCGTATCGTCGTTCGCGTAGCCGATGACGAAGTCGAAACCGGCGAAGCCGGTGTCGACATCTACAACCTGACCAAATACACCCGCTCGAACCAGAACACCTGCATCAACCAGCGTCCGCTGGTGAACAAGGGTGACATGGTCCAGCGTGGCGACATCATGGCCGACGGCCCGTCCACCGACATGGGTGAGCTGGCTCTGGGTCAGAACATGCGCATCGCGTTCATGGCGTGGAACGGCTTCAACTTCGAAGACTCCATCTGCCTGTCCGAGCGTGTGGTCCAGGAAGATCGCTTCACCACGATCCACATCCAGGAACTGACCTGTGTGGCCCGTGATACCAAGCTCGGCCCAGAAGAAATCACCGCGGACATCCCTAACGTGGGTGAGGCTGCGCTGAACAAGCTGGACGAAGCCGGTATCGTCTACGTGGGTGCCGAAGTCGGCGCCGGCGACATCCTGGTCGGCAAGGTCACGCCAAAAGGCGAAACCCAGCTGACTCCGGAAGAAAAACTGCTGCGCGCGATCTTCGGCGAGAAGGCCAGCGACGTTAAGGACACCTCCCTGCGTGTGCCGACCGGCACCAAGGGTACCGTCATCGACGTACAGGTCTTCACCCGTGATGGCGTCGAGCGCGACAGCCGCGCGCTGTCCATCGAGAAGATGCAGCTGGACGAGATCCGCAAGGACCTCAACGAAGAGTTCCGCATCGTCGAAGGCGCGACCTTCGAGCGTCTGCGTTCCGCTCTGAACGGCCAGGTTGTCGATGGCGGCGCGGGCCTGAAGAAAGGCACCGTGATCAGCGACGAAGTCCTGGACGGCCTGGAGCACGGCCAGTGGTTCAAACTGCGCATGGCCGAAGATGCACTGAACGAGCAGCTGGAAAAGGCTCAGCAGTACATCGTCGACCGCCGCCGTCTGCTGGACGACAAGTTCGAAGACAAGAAGCGCAAGCTGCAGCAAGGCGATGACCTGGCTCCAGGCGTACTGAAGATCGTCAAGGTCTACCTGGCGATCCGCCGTCGCATCCAGCCGGGTGACAAGATGGCCGGTCGTCACGGTAACAAGGGTGTGGTCTCGGTGATCATGCCTGTGGAAGACATGCCGCACGACGCCAACGGTACTCCGGTCGACGTGGTCCTCAACCCGTTGGGCGTACCTTCGCGTATGAACGTCGGTCAGATCCTCGAAACCCACCTGGGCCTCGCGGCCAAGGGCCTGGGCGAGAAGATCAACCGCATGCTCGAAGAGCAGCGCAAGGCCGCTGAGCTGCGCAAGTTCCTGACCGAGGTCTACAACGAGATCGGTGGCGTTCAGGAAGATCTCGAGTCGTTCACCGACGAAGAGATCCTGACCCTGTCGCACAACCTGAAGAAGGGCGTGCCTATGGCTACCCCGGTCTTCGACGGTGCCAAGGAACGTGAAATCAAGGCCATGCTGAAACTGGCCGACATGCCAGAGAGCGGCCAGATGGTGCTGTTCGACGGCCGCACCGGCAACAAGTTCGAGCGTCCTGTGACCGTTGGTTACATGTACATGCTCAAGCTGAACCACTTGGTGGACGACAAGATGCACGCCCGTTCCACTGGTTCCTACAGCCTGGTTACCCAGCAGCCGCTGGGTGGTAAGGCGCAGTTCGGTGGTCAGCGTTTCGGGGAGATGGAAGTGTGGGCGCTGGAAGCATACGGCGCGGCATACACCCTGCAGGAAATGCTCACAGTGAAGTCGGACGACGTGAACGGTCGGACCAAGATGTACAAGAACATCGTGGACGGCGATCACCGTATGGAGCCGGGCATGCCCGAGTCCTTCAACGTGTTGATCAAAGAGATCCGTTCGCTCGGTATCGATATCGATCTGGAAACCGAATAACACGTGACGCGAATCGGGAGCGCGGCCTAACGGCGCGCTCCCTGCTCCGCCAGGAGGAAAGGCCTTGAAAGACCTACTGAATTTGCTGAAAAACCAGGGTCAAGTCGAAGAGTTCGACGCCATCCGTATCGGACTGGCCTCGCCTGAGATGATCCGTTCGTGGTCGTTCGGTGAAGTTAAAAAGCCGGAAACCATCAACTACCGTACGTTCAAGCCTGAGCGTGACGGCCTGTTCTGCGCCAAGATCTTTGGCCCAGTCAAGGACTACGAGTGCCTGTGCGGCAAGTACAAGCGCCTGAAGCACCGTGGCGTGATCTGCGAGAAGTGCGGCGTTGAAGTCGCCCTGGCCAAGGTTCGTCGTGAGCGCATGGCGCACATCGAGCTGGCTTCGCCGGTTGCCCACATCTGGTTCCTGAAGTCCCTGCCGTCCCGTATCGGCCTGCTGATGGACATGACCCTGCGTGATATCGAGCGCGTTCTCTACTTCGAGAGCTACGTCGTTATCGACCCGGGCATGACCACCCTGGAAAAAGGCCAGCTGCTGAACGACGAGCAGTACTTCGAAGCGCTGGAAGAGTTCGGTGACGACTTCGACGCCCGCATGGGTGCCGAGGCTGTCCGCGAGCTGCTGCACGCTATCGACCTGGAGCACGAGATTGGCCGCCTGCGCGAGGAAATCCCGCAGACCAACTCGGAAACCAAGATCAAGAAGCTGTCCAAGCGTCTGAAACTGATGGAGGCCTTCCAGGGCTCGGGCAACCTGCCTGAGTGGATGGTCCTGACCGTTCTGCCGGTTCTGCCGCCAGACCTGCGTCCTCTGGTTCCGCTGGATGGCGGTCGCTTCGCGACTTCCGACCTGAACGACCTGTATCGTCGGGTGATCAACCGTAACAACCGTCTGAAGCGCCTGCTCGACCTGTCCGCGCCGGACATCATCGTGCGCAACGAAAAGCGCATGCTGCAGGAAGCGGTCGACGCCCTGCTCGACAACGGTCGCCGCGGTCGTGCAATCACCGGTTCGAACAAGCGTCCTCTGAAATCCCTGGCCGACATGATCAAGGGTAAACAGGGTCGTTTCCGTCAGAACCTTCTCGGTAAGCGTGTTGACTACTCCGGCCGTTCGGTAATTACCGTAGGTCCGACCCTGCGTCTGCACCAGTGCGGTCTGCCGAAGAAAATGGCTCTCGAGCTGTTCAAGCCGTTCATTTTCGGCAAGCTGGAAATGCGTGGTCTGGCGACCACCATCAAGGCCGCCAAGAAGATGGTCGAGCGCGAGCTGCCAGAGGTCTGGGACGTTCTCGCCGAAGTGATTCGCGAACACCCCGTACTGCTCAACCGTGCACCGACCCTTCACCGTCTGGGTATCCAGGCCTTTGAACCGGTTCTGATCGAAGGTAAGGCTATCCAGCTGCACCCGCTGGTCTGCGCCGCGTACAACGCCGACTTCGACGGTGACCAGATGGCCGTGCACGTGCCGCTGACGCTGGAAGCCCAGCTCGAAGCGCGCGCGCTGATGATGTCGACCAACAACATCCTGTCGCCAGCCAACGGTGAGCCGATCATCGTTCCGTCGCAGGACGTGGTACTGGGTCTGTACTACATGACCCGTGAGGCCATCAACGCCAAGGGCGAAGGTCGCGTGTTCGCCGACCTGCAGGAAGTCGACCGCGTATTCCGCGCCGGCGAAGCTGCCCTGCACGCGAAGATCAAGGTTCGTATCAACGAAACCGTGAACGACCGTGATGGCGGCAGCGTCAAGAACACCCGTATCGTCGACACCACTGTCGGCCGTGCGCTGCTGTTCCAGGTTGTACCGCCAGGTCTGTCGTACGACGTGGTCAACCAGCCGATGAAGAAGAAGGCGATCTCCAAGCTGATCAACCAGTGCTACCGCGTGGTTGGCCTGAAAGAGACCGTTATCTTCGCTGACCAGCTGATGTACACCGGTTTTGCCTACTCGACCATTTCCGGCGTTTCGATCGGCGTTAACGACTTCGTTATCCCGGACGAGAAAGCCCGCATCATCGGTACCGCTACCGACGAAGTGAAGGAAATCGAGAGCCAGTACGCCTCCGGCCTGGTAACCCAGGGCGAGAAGTACAACAAGGTCATCGACTTGTGGTCGAAGGCGAACGACGAAGTCTCCAAGGCGATGATGGCCAACCTCTCGAAAGAGAAGGTCATCGACCGCGAAGGCAACGAAGTCGAGCAAGAGTCCTTCAACTCGATGTACATGATGGCTGACTCCGGTGCCCGGGGTTCGGCTGCCCAGATTCGTCAGCTGGCCGGTATGCGTGGTCTGATGGCGAAGCCGGACGGCTCCATCATCGAGACGCCGATCACCGCGAACTTCCGTGAAGGTCTGAGCGTACTCCAGTACTTCATCTCGACTCACGGTGCTCGTAAAGGTCTGGCGGATACCGCGCTGAAAACCGCGAACTCCGGTTACCTGACCCGTCGTCTGGTAGACGTTGCACAAGACCTGGTCGTGACCGAGATCGACTGCGGTACCGAGCAAGGCCTGCTGATGACCCCGCACATCGAAGGCGGCGACGTTGTAGAGCCACTGGGTGAGCGTGTTCTGGGTCGTGTAATCGCCCGTGACGTGTTCAAGCCTGGCACCGACGACGTCATCGTTCCGGCCGGTACCCTGGTCGACGAGAAGTGGGTCGAGTTCATCGAGCTGAACAGCATCGACGAAGTGATCGTGCGTTCGCCGATCAGCTGCGAAACCCGCTACGGCATCTGTGCCAAGTGCTACGGTCGTGACCTGGCGCGCGGTCATCAGGTCAACATCGGTGAAGCGGTCGGCGTTATCGCTGCCCAGTCCATCGGTGAGCCTGGTACCCAGCTGACCATGCGTACGTTCCACATCGGTGGTGCTGCAAGCCGGACCTCGGCTGCCGACAGCGTCCAGGTGAAGAACGGCGGTATGGTGCGTCTGCATAACCTCAAGCAGGTAGAGCGTGCCGACGGCAACCTGGTCGCGGTATCGCGTTCCGGCGAGCTGGCCATTGCCGACGAATTCGGTCGTGAGCGCGAGCGCTACAAGCTGCCTTACGGTGCGGTCATTTCCGTGAAGGAAGGTGAGAAGGTCGAAGCTGGCGCGATCGTCGCCAAGTGGGACCCGCACACCCACCCGATCGTTACCGAAATGAAAGGTACCGTGACCTTCGTGGGCATGGAAGAAGGCATCACCATCAAGCGCCAGACCGACGAACTGACCGGTCTGACCAACATCGAAGTACTGGACGTCAAAGACCGTCCGGCTGCAGGCAAGGAAATCCGTCCTGCAATCAAGATGGTCGACGCCAATGGCAAGGATCTGCTGCTGCCAGGTACCGACGTACCGGCCCAGTACTTCCTGCCGGCGAACGCCCTGGTCGGTGTTGCCGACGGTGCGCAGATCGGTGTCGGTGACGTTATCGCGCGTATCCCGCAAGAAACGTCGAAGACCCGTGACATCACCGGTGGTCTGCCACGCGTTGCCGACCTGTTCGAAGCACGTCGTCCGAAAGAAGCGTCGATCCTGGCGGAAGTCAGCGGCACCATCGCCTTCGGTAAAGAGACCAAGGGCAAGCGTCGTCTGGTCATCACCCCGAACGACGGTACCGATCCGTACGAGGAGCTGATTCCGAAGTGGCGTCACCTGAACGTCTTCGAAGGCGAGCAAGTGAACCGCGGCGAAGTTATCTCCGACGGTCCGAGCGATCCGCACGACATTCTGCGCCTGCTGGGTGTCAGCGCCCTGGCCAAGTACATCGTCAACGAGATCCAGGACGTTTACCGTCTGCAAGGCGTGAAGATCAACGACAAGCACATCGAGACCATCCTGCGTCAGATGCTGCGTAAAGTTGAGATCACCGAGTCCGGCGACTCCAGCTTCATCAAGGGCGACCAGATGGAACTGACCCAGGTGCTGGTCGAAAACGAGCGTCTGGCGACCGAAGACAAGTTCGTGTCGAAGTTCTCGCGCGTTCTGCTTGGTATCACCAAGGCCTCGCTGTCCACCGAGTCGTTCATCTCGGCGGCCTCCTTCCAGGAGACCACCCGTGTTCTGACCGAAGCGGCGGTAACCGGCAAGCGCGACTACCTGCGCGGCCTGAAGGAAAACGTGGTCGTGGGTCGTCTGATCCCGGCTGGTACCGGTCTGGCCTACCACAGCGAGCGCAAGCGTCGCCGTGATGCCGACAAGCCGCTGCGCGTAAGTGCCAGTGAGGTGGAAGCCGCACTGACCGAAGCGCTGAACTCCAGCGGTAACTGAAGAAAGGGTGGGGCCCCGGCAAGTCTTCTCTGAAACTCGGCGACATGATTTGTCGCCGATGACCGGAGGGGGCGAGCCGGGGCCTCGTCTTGACTGTGGGCAAGATCCTCTTTAGACTCTTGTACCCCTAAATTCGGTAGGGCTCCGTCCTGCCGATTTTTGCTTTTCTTGCAAGACAATAGCGTCGCAAGACAACAGTGGAGCTAGTAGATGGCAACTATCAACCAGCTGGTACGTCAGCCGCGTAAGCGTATCGTCGAGAAATCCGACGTTCCTGCGCTGCAGAACTGCCCGCAACGTCGTGGCGTGTGCACCCGCGTGTACACCACTACGCCGAAAAAACCTAACTCGGCACTGCGTAAAGTATGCCGTGTGCGTCTGACCAACGGTTTCGAGGTTTCCTCGTACATCGGCGGTGAAGGCCACAACCTGCAAGAGCACAGCGTCGTCCTGATTCGTGGCGGCCGTGTAAAAGACTTGCCAGGTGTTCGTTACCACACCGTTCGCGGCTCCCTGGATACCTCCGGCGTCAAAGGTCGTAACCAAGGTCGTTCGAAGTACGGTACCAAGCGTCCGAAGTAATCGGCCGTTTGCAGTAGTTCATTCATTTTATTGAGTCGATAAGAGTAAGGTCGGGCGCGAACTCCCTGAGTTGGATGTCCCGGGCTAACCTGAAGACCGTTTGAGGGCTTATCAATGCCAAGACGTCGTGTAGCAGCCAAGCGTGAGATCCTGGACGATCCGAAGTACGGAAGCCAGATCCTCGCCAAGTTCATGAACCACGTGATGGAAAGCGGCAAGAAAGCAGTAGCCGAGCGTATCGTCTACGGCGCTCTGGATACCGTTAAAGCACGCAAGAACAGCGATCCCCTGGAAATCTTCGAGAAAGCTCTCGACGCCATCGCTCCGCTGGTCGAAGTAAAGTCGCGCCGTGTTGGCGGTGCTACTTACCAGGTTCCTGTTGAAGTGCGTCCATCCCGTCGTAACGCGCTGGCAATGCGCTGGCTGGTAGACTTCGCCCGCAAGCGCGGCGAGAAGTCCATGGCGCTGCGCCTGGCTGGCGAACTGCTGGATGCCGCTGAAGGCAAAGGTGCTGCAGTCAAGAAGCGTGAAGACGTGCACCGTATGGCCGAGGCCAACAAGGCTTTCTCGCACTACCGCTTCTAATTCAAGCATCAACATTCTTGCGAGGGCTTTATGGCTCGTACTACAGCAATTAACCGCTACCGTAACATTGGTATCTGTGCCCACGTTGACGCGGGCAAGACCACCACTACCGAGCGGATCCTGTTCTACACAGGTCTGAGCCACAAGATGGGCGAGGTGCACGACGGCGCCGCGACCACCGACTGGATGGTGCAGGAGCAAGAGCGCGGTATCACCATTACCTCCGCTGCTGTGACTACCTTCTGGAAAGGTTCCCGTGGTCAGTACGACAACTACCGCGTAAACGTCATCGATACCCCCGGCCACGTTGACTTCACCATTGAAGTAGAGCGTTCGCTGCGTGTACTCGACGGCGCGGTCGTTGTGTTCTGCGGTACCTCCGGTGTCGAGCCTCAGTCCGAAACCGTATGGCGTCAGGCCAACAAATACGGCGTTCCACGTGTTGTCTACGTGAACAAGATGGACCGTGCCGGTGCCAACTTCCTGCGCGTTGTCGGTCAGATCAAGAACCGCCTGGGTCACACCCCGGTTCCTGTTCAGCTGGCAATCGGCTCGGAAGAGAACTTCCAGGGTCAGGTCGACCTCATCAAGATGAAGGCGATCTACTGGAACGACGACGACAAGGGCACCACCTATCGCGAGGAAGAAATTCCTGCCGATATGCTCGAGCTGGCTGAAGAATGGCGCGCCAACATGGTTGAAGCCGCTGCCGAAGCCACCGAAGAGCTGATGAACAAGTACCTTGAAGAAGGTGAGCTGACCGTCGAAGAAATCAAGGCTGGCCTGCGCGCGCGCACCCTGGCCAGCGAGATCGTTCCGGCTGTCTGCGGCTCGTCCTTCAAGAACAAGGGTGTTCCTCTGGTTCTCGACGCCGTTATCGACTTCCTGCCTGCTCCGACCGAGATCCCTGCAATCCAGGGTATCCACCCGGACAACGTCGAAGACGAAAACGCTCCGAAAATCGAGCGTCACGCCAGCGACGACGAGCCGTTCTCGGCTCTGGCGTTCAAGATTGCCACCGACCCGTTCGTTGGTACTCTGACTTTCGTGCGCGTCTACTCGGGCTTCCTGAGCTCGGGCGACTCCGTGATCAACTCGGTCAAGGGCAAGAAAGAGCGCGTTGGTCGTATGGTGCAGATGCACGCCAACCAGCGTGAAGAGATCAAAGAAGTTCGCGCAGGCGACATCGCTGCTCTGATCGGCATGAAGGACGTCACCACCGGTGACACCCTGTGTGACGCAGACAAGCCGGTCATCCTCGAGCGCATGGACTTCCCTGAGCCTGTAATTTCGGTTGCCGTTGAGCCGAAAACCAAGCAGGACCAGGAAAAGATGGGTATCGCACTGGGCAAGCTGGCTCAGGAAGACCCGTCGTTCCGCGTCAAGACCGATGAAGAAACCGGTCAGACCATCATCTCCGGTATGGGTGAGCTGCACCTGGACATCCTCGTTGACCGCATGAAGCGCGAGTTCAACGTCGAGGCCAACATCGGCAAGCCACAGGTTTCCTACCGTGAGAAGATCACCAAGGACAACGTCGAGATCGAAGGCAAGTTCGTTCGTCAGTCCGGTGGTCGTGGTCAGTTCGGTCACTGCTGGATCCGCTTCTCGCAGCCTGCTGTGGACGAGAAGGGCAACATCACTGAAGGCCTGGAGTTCGTCAACGAGGTTGTAGGTGGTGTGGTTCCTAAGGAATACATCCCGGCGATCCAGAAAGGTATCGAAGAGCAGATGAAGAACGGCGTTGTCGCCGGCTATCCGCTGATCGGCCTGAAGGCAACCGTGTTTGATGGTTCCTACCACGACGTCGACTCCAACGAGATGGCGTTCAAGGTAGCGGCCTCCATGGCGACCAAGCAGCTGGCCCAGAAGGGCGGCGGTGTTGTGCTTGAGCCGATCATGAAGGTTGAAGTGGTAACCCCAGAAGACTACATGGGTGACGTGATGGGTGACCTGAACCGTCGTCGTGGTCTGATCCAGGGTATGGAAGACTCGGTTTCCGGCAAGGTTATCCGTGCTGAAGTTCCGCTGGGAGAGATGTTCGGTTATGCAACCGACGTTCGTTCCATGTCTCAGGGTCGCGCTAGCTACTCCATGGAATTCTCCAAGTACTCCGAAGCTCCGTCGAACATCGTCGAAGCACTCGTTAAAAAACAAGGCTAATCCAGCCCTTTAGGCAAGAGGTTCACTGTCGTGGCTAAAGAAAAATTCGAACGTAACAAACCGCACGTCAACGTTGGCACCATCGGTCACGTTGACCACGGTAAAACCACTCTGACCGCAGCTCTGACCCGCGTCTGCTCCGAAGTTTTCGGTTCGGCTAAAGTCGACTTCGACAAGATCGACTCGGCTCCAGAAGAGAAGGCTCGTGGTATCACCATCAACACTGCTCACGTAGAGTACGACTCGCTGATTCGTCACTACGCGCACGTTGACTGCCCAGGCCACGCCGACTACGTCAAGAACATGATCACCGGTGCTGCCCAGATGGACGGCGCGATCCTGGTTTGCTCGGCCGCCGATGGTCCGATGCCACAAACCCGTGAGCACATCCTGCTGTCCCGTCAGGTTGGCGTACCGTACATCGTTGTCTTCCTGAACAAGGCTGACATGGTTGACGACGCTGAGCTGCTGGAACTGGTCGAGATGGAAGTTCGCGACCTGCTGAGCACCTACGACTTCCCAGGTGATGACACTCCAATCATCATCGGTTCGGCTCTGATGGCTCTGAACGGCCAGGACGACAACGAAATGGGCACCAGCGCTGTCAAGAAGCTGGTTGAAACTCTGGACAGCTACATCCCAGAGCCAGAGCGTGCTATCGACAAGCCGTTCCTGATGCCAATCGAAGACGTGTTCTCGATCTCCGGCCGCGGTACCGTTGTTACCGGTCGTGTAGAGCGTGGCATCGTTCGCATCCAGGAAGAAGTCGAGATCGTTGGTCTGCGCGACACCGTCAAGACCACCTGCACCGGCGTTGAAATGTTCCGCAAGCTGCTGGACGAAGGCCGTGCTGGCGAGAACTGCGGCGTTCTGCTGCGTGGCACCAAGCGTGACGACGTTGAGCGTGGTCAGGTTCTGGCCAAGCCAGGTTCGGTCAAGCCGCACACCAAGTTCATCGCAGAAGTCTACGTTCTGAGCAAGGAAGAAGGCGGTCGTCACACTCCGTTCTTCAAAGGCTACCGTCCACAGTTCTACTTCCGTACCACTGACGTGACCGGTAACTGCGAACTGCCGGAAGGCGTAGAAATGGTAATGCCAGGTGACAATATCCAGATGACTGTCACTCTGATCAAGACCATCGCTATGGAAGACGGTCTGCGTTTCGCCATCCGTGAAGGCGGTCGTACCGTCGGCGCCGGCGTCGTAGCCAAAGTCATCGAGTAATATCGATCGCTTGAAGAAGCCCCCGCTCAGCGGGGGCTTTTTTATTGGGTTGACACCCAATATGGGCGTCTATAGAATCACGCCTCCTTTTAACGGGCGTAGTGCGCCCGGTGGGAATAGCAGCCTGGAGTCTGAAATCCAATGCAAAATCAGCAAATCCGTATCAGGTTGAAGGCATTCGACCATCGCCTGATCGACCAATCTACCCAGGAAATCGTGGAAACCGCGAAACGTACTGGTGCTCAGGTGCGTGGTCCAATTCCACTGCCTACCCGTAAAGAGCGGTTCACCGTTCTGGTCTCCCCGCACGTCAACAAAGACGCGCGTGACCAGTACGAGATCCGTACTCATAAGCGCGTTCTGGACATCGTCCAGCCAACGGATAAAACCGTTGATGCTCTTATGAAGCTTGATCTTGCGGCAGGTGTGGAAGTGCAGATCAGCCTCGGCTAAGACTCGGGTCTTAGTCGTGTAACGCTCTGAAATGGGCGGCCATAGCGGGTGAAAGCCCCGTACACTCATGAGGTTTACAACATGACTATTGGTGTAATCGGTCGTAAGTGCGGTATGACCCGCATTTTCACCGAAGAAGGTGTCTCCATTCCGGTCACGGTCATCGAGATCGAACCGAATCGTGTCACCCAGTTCAAAACTGAAGAAACCGATGGCTACCGTGCAGTGCAAGTCACTGTTGGTGAGCGTCGTGCTTCGCGCGTGACTGCCGCTCAGGCAGGTCATTTCGCTAAAGCGAACGTTGCCGCTGGTCGCGGTGTCTGGGAATTCCGTCTTGAAGAAGGCGAGTTCCAGGCTGGCGACTCGATCAATGCTGAACTCTTCGCTGCGGGCCAACTGGTAGACGTTACCGGTCAGTCCAAAGGTAAAGGCTTTGCCGGTACCATCAAGCGCTGGAACTTCCGCGGTCAAGACAATACCCACGGTAACTCCGTTTCCCACCGCGTCCCGGGCTCTATCGGCCAGTGCCAGACTCCTGGTCGTGTATTCAAGGGCAAGAAAATGTCCGGTCACATGGGCGCCGAGCGCGTGACCGTTCAGTCCCTGGAAGTAGTGCGCGTCGACGCTGAACGCAATCTGTTGCTGGTCAAGGGTGCCGTTCCTGGCGCTACTGGCGGTGATGTTGTTGTGCGTCCGGCTGTCAAGGCTCGCGGGTAAGGGGAAACTGACATGCAACTTAATGTAAATGACGCTCAGGCGATCGAAGTTTCCGAACTGACCTTCGGTGGCGAATTCAACGAGACTCTGGTTCACCAGGCAGTCGTAGCCTACATGGCTGGCGGTCGTCAGGGCACCAAGCAGCAAAAGACCCGTTCCGACGTGGCTGGTGGCGGTAAGCGCCCATGGCGTCAGAAGGGTACTGGCCGTGCTCGTGCTGGTACCACTCGTGGTCCGATCTGGCGTGGCGGTGGTGTAACCTTCGCAGCTCGTCCTCAAGATCACTCGCAGAAGCTCAACAAGAAGATGTATCGCGCAGCACTGCGTTCGATCCTCTCCGAGCTGGTGCGTAGCGACCGTCTGGTCGTGGTTCAGGACTTCGCTGTCGAAGCGCCAAAAACCAAAGATCTGCTGAACAAGCTGAACGGCATGGGTCTGAACGACGTTCTGATCGTTTCGGACGCTGTTGACCAGAACCTGTACCTGGCCGCTCGCAACCTGCCGCACGTCGACGTACGTGACGTCCAGGGTTCCGACCCAGTCAGCCTGATCGCCTACGAAAAAGTGTTGATCACTGTTTCGGCAGTGAAGAAATTCGAGGAGCTGCTGGGATGAACCAGGAACGCGTATTCAAAGTTCTACTTGGCCCGCACGTTTCCGAGAAGGCTACGGTTCTGGCTGACAAGAAAGGCCAGTTCGTTTTCAAGGTTGCTACCGATGCAACCAAGCTGGAAATCAAGAAGGCCGTTGAAAGCCTGTTCAGCGTCAAAGTGGAAAGCGTTACTACCCTGAATGTTCTGGGTAAGACCAAACGCACCGCTCGTGGCCTGGGCAAGCGCAATGACTGGAAGAAGGCGATCATCTCCCTTCAGCCAGGCCAAGATCTCGATTTCAGCAGCAGTGCTGAGTAAGGAAGGGGTGCATCATGGCAATCGTTAAATGCAAACCGACTTCCCCTGGCCGCCGTTTTGTGGTCAAGGTGGTCAACCAGGAGCTGCACAAAGGCGCTCCTCACGCACCGCTGATCGAGAAAAAATCGAAGTCTGGTGGTCGTAACAACAATGGTCGTATCACTACCCGTCACGTGGGTGGTGGTCACAAGCAGCACTACCGTTTGGTCGACTTCCGTCGCAACGACAAGGACGGCATCGCCGCCACTGTCGAGCGTATCGAATACGACCCGAACCGTACTGCTCACATTGCCCTGCTGTGCTACGCAGACGGCGAGCGTCGCTACATCATCGCGCCTAAAGGCGTGAGCGCTGGCGACCAGCTGATCGCAGGTGCTCTGGCTCCAATCAAGCCAGGCAACTCCCTGCAGCTGCGCAACATCCCAGTAGGTAGCACCATTCACGGCATCGAACTGAAGCCGGGCAAAGGTGCACAGATCGCTCGTTCCGCTGGTGCTTCGGCTCAGCTGATCGCTCGCGAAGGTGTCTACGTGACCCTGCGTCTGCGCTCTGGTGAAATGCGTAAAGTACTGGCTGAGTGCCGTGCGACCCTGGGCGAAGTCTCGAACTCCGAGCACAGCCTGCGTTCGCTGGGTAAAGCTGGTGCCAAACGCTGGCGTGGCGTTCGCCCAACCGTTCGTGGTGTTGCCATGAACCCGGTTGACCACCCGCATGGTGGTGGTGAAGGTCGTACCTCCGGTGGTCGTCATCCGGTATCGCCATGGGGCTTCCCAACCAAGGGTGCGAAGACTCGTGGTAATAAGCGTACCGACAATATGATCGTCCGTCGTCGCAAGTAAATAGAGGGATACGACAGTGCCACGTTCTCTGAAAAAAGGTCCTTTTATTGATCTTCACCTACTGAAGAAGATCGAAGTGGCGGCGGAAAAGAACGATCGCAAACCAGTTAAGACCTGGTCGCGCCGTTCGATGATCCTGCCACAAATGGTCGGTCTGACCATCGCGGTACACAACGGTCGTCAACACGTCCCAGTTCTCGTGAACGAAGACATGGTCGGCCATAAACTGGGCGAGTTCGCCGGTACCCGCACCTACCGCGGGCACGTGGCTGACAAGAAAGCCAAGCGTTAAGGGGTAAGGAAATGGAAGTAGCCGCTAAGTTGTCGGGCGCTCGCATCTCCGCCCAGAAAGCCCGCTTGGTCGCCGACCAGATCCGCGGGAAGAAGGTGGGCGAAGCGCTCAACCTGTTGGCTTTCAGCAGCAAAAAAGCTGCTGAAATCATGAAGAAAGTCCTCGAGTCGGCCGTAGCCAACGCCGAGCATAACGAAGGCGCAGACGTTGATGACCTGAAGGTCTCCACCGTTTTCGTCAACGAAGGGCGTTCGCTGAAGCGCATCATGCCGCGTGCCAAAGGCCGCGCTGATCGCATCGTCAAGCGGTCTTGCCATATCACTGTCAAGGTTGCGGACAAGTAACGGAGTCGATCAGATGGGTCAGAAAGTACATCCCACTGGCATTCGCCTGGGAATCGTCAAGGAGCACACCTCCGTCTGGTATGCAGACGGTGCTACTTACGCAGATTACCTGTTGAAGGATCTGAAAACGCGTGAGTACCTCCAAGACAAACTAAAAAGCGCGTCCGTTAGCCGTATCGATATCCATCGTCCGGCTCAAACTGCACGCATCACCATCCACACCGCTCGTCCAGGTATCGTTATCGGGAAGAAAGGTGAAGATGTTGAGAAACTGCGTCAGGACCTGACCAAGCAAATGGGTGTGCCTGTGCACATCAATATCGAAGAGATCCGCAAGCCGGAGCTCGACGGTATGCTGGTTGCTCAGAGCGTAGCTCAGCAGCTGGAGCGTCGTGTGATGTTCCGTCGCGCCATGAAGCGCGCCGTACAGAACGCCATGCGCATTGGTGCCAAAGGCATCAAGATCCAAGTGAGCGGTCGTCTCGGCGGTGCTGAAATCGCACGTACTGAATGGTATCGCGAAGGTCGTGTGCCGCTGCACACCCTGCGTGCCGATATCGACTATGCCACCTACGAAGCTCACACCACCTACGGTGTGATCGGTGTCAAGGTTTGGATCTTCAAAGGCGAAGTAATTGGTGGTCGCCAAGAAGAACTGAAACCACAAGCACCAGCGCCTCGTAAAAAAGCTGCTAAGTAAGGGGTACGCCAAATGTTGCAACCAAAGCGTACAAAATTCCGCAAGCAGATGACTGGCCACAACCGTGGTCTGGCACTGCGCGGTAGCAAGGTCAGCTTCGGCGAATTCGCCCTGAAAGCTGTTGCCCGCGGTCGTCTCACCGCCCGTCAGATTGAGTCCGCGCGTCGTGCGCTGACCCGTCACGTAAAACGTGGCGGCAAAATCTGGATCCGTGTGTTCCCGGACAAGCCGGTTACCAAGAAGCCTCTCGAAGTGCGGATGGGTAAAGGTAAAGGTTCCGTGGAGTACTGGGTTGCCCAGATCCAGCCAGGCAAAGTCCTGTACGAGATCGAGGGTGTTTCTGAAGAGCTGGCGCGTGAGGCTTTTGCCCTGGCTGCTGCAAAGCTGCCTCTCGCCACCTCCTTTGTTAAGCGGACGGTGATGTGATGAAAGCGAATGAACTTCGTGAACAATCAGCACAGCAACTGAACGAGCAACTGCTCGGCTTGCTGCGCGACCAGTTCAATCTGCGTATGCAGAAAGCAACTGGCCAGTTGGGGCAGTCGCACCTGCTCTCGCAAGTTAAGCGTGACATCGCTCGCGTGAAAACTGTGCTCAACCAGCAGGCAGGTAAGTGATCATGGCTGAAGCTGAAAAAACCGTCCGTACGCTGACTGGCCGTGTCGTCAGCGACAAGATGGACAAGACCATCACCGTACTGATCGAGCGTCGCGTAAAGCACCCGATCTACGGTAAATACGTTAAGCGTTCGACTAAGCTGCACGCGCACGACGAAGCCAACCAATGCAAAATCGGCGACAAGGTTTCCATCCGTGAAACCCGTCCGCTGGCCAAGACCAAGTCCTGGGCACTGGTTGAAGTTCTCGAACGCGCTGTTGAAGTCTAAGGGCTAGGGGTCGGAGATATTTTATGATTCAGACTCAATCCATGCTCGATGTGGCCGATAACAGCGGCGCTCGTCGCGTCATGTGCATCAAGGTTCTCGGCGGTTCGCACCGTCGTTACGCCGGTATCGGTGACATCATCAAAGTAACCGTCAAGGAAGCAATTCCGCGCGGTAAAGTGAAGAAAGGCCAGGTAATGACCGCTGTTGTGGTCCGTACTCGCCATGGCGTCCGTCGTGCTGACGGCTCCATCATCCGCTTTGATGGCAACGCTGCTGTTCTGCTGAACAACAAGCAAGAGCCGATCGGCACCCGTATCTTTGGGCCAGTGACCCGTGAACTTCGTACCGAGAAGTTCATGAAGATCGTCTCGCTCGCCCCAGAAGTGCTGTAAGGAGATCCGACATGCAAAAGATTCGTCGTGACGACGAGATCATCGTGATCGCCGGCAAAGACAAAGGTAAGCGCGGTAAGGTGCTGAAGGTGCTCGCTGACGACCGTCTGGTCGTTGGTGGGATCAACCTGGTGAAGCGTCATACCAAGCCTAACCCGATGTCGGGCGTACAAGGCGGTATCGTCGAGAAAGAAGCGCCACTGCACGCTTCCAACGTCGCCATTTTCAACGGCGAAACCAACAAGGCTGACCGCGTTGGTTTCAAAGTAGAAGACGGCAAAAAAATTCGTGTCTTCAAGTCGACCCAAAAAGCGGTTGATGCTTGAACACTGCTAGGTAGAAGACCATGGCACGACTGAAAGAGATTTATCGGAAGGAAATCGCTCCCAAGCTTAAGGAAGAACTTAAGCTGGCGAACGTGATGGAAGTTCCGCGCGTTACCAAGATCACCCTGAACATGGGTCTGGGCGAAGCGATCGGCGACAAAAAAGTCATCGAGCACGCTGTTGCCGACCTGGAAAAGATCACCGGCCAGAAAGCTGTTGTGACCTTCGCCCGGAAATCCATCGCTGGCTTCAAAGTCCGCGAAGGCTGGCCGATCGGCGTCAAAGTCACCCTGCGCCGTGACCGTATGTACGAGTTCCTGGACCGCCTGCTGGCGATCTCCCTGCCTCGGGTTCGCGACTTCCGCGGCCTGAATGCCAAGTCCTTCGATGGCCGTGGCAACTACAGCATGGGCGTGAAAGAGCAGATCATCTTCCCGGAAATCGACTACGACAAGATCGATGCTCTCCGCGGTCTGGACATTACCCTGACCACCACTGCTCGTACGGATGACGAAGGTCGCGCCCTGCTGCGTGCTTTCAAATTCCCGTTCCGCAACTGATTGGAGTAGGAAAATGGCCAAGAAGAGCATGAAAAACCGCGAGCTGAAGCGTCAGCTCACGGTCGCTAAATACGCCAAGAAGCGTGCTGAGCTGAAAGCAACCATCGTTGATCTGAACGCAAGTCCAGAAGAGCGTTTTGCTGCTGTCGTAGCTCTGCAGAAGCAACCACGTGACGCCAGCGCCTCGCGCCTGCGTAACCGTTGCCGCCTCACCGGTCGTCCACACGGCGTTTACCGCAAGTTCGGCCTCGGCCGTAACAAGCTGCGTGAAGCAGCAATGCGCGGTGACGTTCCAGGTCTGGTCAAGGCCAGCTGGTAAGACGTACCGGCAGCGTCCTGGTGGCGGGGGAGCGATCTTCCGACCACCGGTGATCTTGCATCGAAACAAGCCCCTTATGGGGCTTGTTTCGTTTCAGGGATGTGTCTAGAATGACCGGCTCACCTGAGCCCGGGTTTTGCCCGTGCAGATTCAGGTGACAGTAGTAGCCGAGAGGCTAATTAATTTGTGTATCAGGAGCGTCTAGCCCATGAGTATGCAGGACCCGTTAGCGGACATGCTAACTCGCATCCGTAATGCCCAGATGGCTGAAAAGTCCGTCGTAAGCATGCCTTCTTCGACTCTGAAGGTTGCGGTCGCCAAAGTTCTGAAGGACGAAGGTTACATCGCTGGTTACGCTGTAACCGCCGATGCCAAGCCATCGCTCTCCATCGAGCTGAAATACTTCGAAGGCCGTCCGGTCATCGAGGAAGTCAAGCGCGTAAGCCGTCCTGGTCTGCGCCAGTACAAGTCCGTCGAAGATCTGCCGAAAGTACGTGGCGGTCTGGGCGTGTCTATCGTCTCCACCAACAAAGGTGTGATGACTGATCGTGCTGCGCGTGCTGCCGGTGTTGGCGGCGAAGTTCTCTGCACAGTGTTCTAAGGGGGGATAAGCATGTCTCGCGTCGCTAAGAACCCCGTTAAGCTGCCATCCGGTGTCGAAGTAAAATTCGCCGGCCAGCAGCTTTCGGTGAAGGGTGCCAAGGGCACTCTCGAACTGAATGTTCACTCGTCCGTAGAAGTGATCGAAGAAGCTGGTGAGCTGCGTTTCGCTGCTCGCAACGGCGATCAACAAACCCGCGCTATGGCCGGTACCACCCGTGCCCTGGTAAACAACATGGTCCAGGGCGTAAGCCAAGGCTTCGAGCGCAAGCTCCAGCTGGTCGGTGTTGGTTACAAAGCACAAGCCAAAGGCAACGTGCTGAACCTGGCGCTCGGCTTCTCGCATCCAGTGGATTACGAACTGCCAGCCGGTATCACCGCTGAAACTCCTAGCCAGACCGACATCCTGATCAAGGGTATCGACAAGCAGCTGGTAGGTCAGGTGGCCGCTGAAATCCGCGACTTCCGTCCACCAGAGCCGTACAAAGGCAAGGGTGTGCGTTACGCGGACGAAGTAGTCCGTCGTAAAGAAGCCAAGAAGAAGTAGGGCATAGCAAATGACCGACAAAAAAGTTACTCGTCTGCGTCGCGCTCGCAAAGCACGCCTGAAAATGCACGAACTCGAAGTCGTGCGTCTGTGCGTGTTCCGCTCCTCGCAGCACATCTACGCCCAGGTCATCTCGGCCGACGGCAGCAAAGTCCTGGCCAGCGCCTCGACTTTGGACAAAGAACTGCGTGATGGCGCCACCGGCAACATCGACGCGGCCACTAAGGTTGGCAAGCTGGTAGCTGAGCGTGCGAAAGCCGCCGGTGTATCTCAAGTTGCCTTTGACCGTTCCGGCTTCAAGTACCATGGCCGCGTGAAAGCGCTGGCTGATGCTGCTCGTGAAGGCGGGCTGGAGTTCTAAGTTATGGCAAATAACGATCAAAAGCGCGACGAAGGCTACATCGAGAAGCTGGTTCAAGTTAACCGCGTTGCCAAGACCGTAAAAGGCGGCCGTATCTTCACCTTCACCGCGCTGACCGTGGTAGGTGATGGCAAGGGTCGTGTTGGCTTTGGCCGTGGCAAATCGCGCGAAGTACCAGCTGCGATCCAGAAAGCCATGGAAGCCGCTCGCCGCAACATGATTCAGGTTGACTTGAACGGCACTACTCTGCAGTACGCCACCAAGTCCGCCCATGGCGCGTCGAAGGTCTACATGCAGCCTGCTTCGGAAGGTACCGGTATCATCGCCGGTGGCGCAATGCGTGCCGTCCTGGAAGTTGCTGGCGTTCAGAACGTCCTGGCCAAGTGCTACGGCTCGACCAACCCTGTCAACGTGGTTCACGCCACCTTCAAGGGTCTGAAGGCTATGCAATCTCCTGAGTCCATTGCTGCCAAACGCGGCAAGAGCGTTGAGGAGATCCTCTGATCATGGCTACCGTTAAAGTAACGCTGATCAAAAGCACCGCCGGCCGCCTGCCTAACCACAAACTGTGCGTTAAAGGTCTGGGTCTGCGTCGCATCGGTCACACTGTAGAAGTCCAGGATACTCCCGAGAACCGCGGGATGATCAACAAGGCTTACTACATGCTGCGCGTCGAGGGTTAATCGATGAAACTCAATGATCTGAGTCCAGCGCCGGGTTCCCGTCGCGAGAAGCATCGTCCGGGTCGTGGTATCGGTAGTGGTTTGGGCAAGACCGGTGGCCGCGGCCACAAAGGTCAGACCTCCCGCTCCGGTGGCACCATCGCTCCTGGCTTTGAAGGCGGTCAACAGCCGCTGCACCGTCGTCTGCCGAAGTTCGGCTTCGTTTCCCTGAAAGCCATGGACCGCGCAGAAGTGCGTCTGTCCGAACTGGCCAAGGTGGAAGGCGACGTGATCACCGTTCAGTCCCTGAAGGACGCCAACGTGATTAACCAAAACGTACAGCGTGTGAAAATCATGCTGTCCGGCGAAGTTACTCGCGCGGTCACCATCAAGGGCATCGCAGCCACCAAGGGTGCGCGTGCGGCTATCGAAGCAGCTGGCGGCAAGTTCGAGGAATAAATGGCTAAGCAAGGTGCTCTCTCTTCGCTCGGCAAAGGCGGGATGTCTGAACTTTGGGCTCGTCTGCGTTTTCTTTTCCTGGCGATCATCGTCTATCGGATTGGTGCGCATATCCCAGTTCCAGGTGTTAACCCGGACCGGCTGGCGGAACTGTTTCGACAGAATGAGGGGACCATTCTTAGCTTGTTCAACATGTTTTCCGGCGGTGCGCTGGAGCGCATGAGCGTATTTGCACTGGGGATCATGCCGTACATTTCGGCGTCGATCATCATGCAGCTCATGACCGCGGTCAGCCCACAGCTGGAGCAGTTGAAGAAGGAAGGTGAATCTGGCCGTCGCAAGATCAGCCAGTACACCCGCTACCTCACCGTTATCCTGGCGTTGGTCCAGGCCACTGGCATGTCCATTGGTCTGGCCGGTCAGGGCGTGGCGTTCTCTGCAGGCTTCGGCTTCCATTTCGTTGCGGTGTCCACCTTCGTGGCCGGCGCAATGTTCATGATGTGGCTGGGTGAGCAGATTACGGAGCGCGGTGTGGGCAACGGTATCTCGATGCTTATCTTCGCAGGTATCGTTGCCGGTCTTCCGAGAGCAATCGGGCAGTCTTTCGAGTCTGCACGCACAGGCGATATCAACATTTTCGCCCTGGTCGCTATCGGTCTGCTCGCAGTAGCGATTATCGGTTTCGTGGTGTTCATCGAGCGTGGTCAGCGTCGTATTGCTGTTCACTACGCCAAGCGTCAGCAGGGCCGCAAGGTCTTCGCTGCGCAGACGAGCCACTTGCCGCTTAAAGTGAACATGGCTGGCGTCATTCCAGCCATTTTCGCAAGCAGCATTCTGCTGTTTCCGGCTTCGCTGGGTTCCTGGTTCGGCCAGTCCGAAGGTTTGGGCTGGTTGCAGGATGTCGCGCAGTCGATCGCTCCTGGTCAGCCGTTGAACATTTTGCTGTTTAGTGCAGGGATCGTTTTCTTCTGCTTCTTCTACACAGCTCTGATGTTCAATCCGAAGGACGTAGCGGAAAACCTTAAGAAGTCCGGTGCCTTTATTCCGGGTATCCGTCCTGGTGAGCAGTCGGCGCGCTACATTGATGGCGTTCTGACTCGTCTGACCATGTTCGGTGCTCTTTATATGACGGCCGTCTGCCTGCTGCCCCAGTTCCTGGTCGTGGCTGCAAACGTTCCGTTCTACCTTGGCGGGACCTCGTTGCTGATTGTGGTAGTGGTTGTGATGGACTTCATGTCCCAAGTACAATCGCACCTCGTTTCGCACCAGTACGAATCCCTGATGAAGAAAGCCAACCTGAAAGGCTACGGTGGCAGCAGTCTGCTGCGCTGAAACCCCTAAGGTTCGAGGAGTTGGTGATGAAAGTTCGTGCATCGGTTAAAAAACTGTGCCGTAACTGCAAGATTATTCGCCGCGAAGGTGTCGTTCGAGTAATTTGCAGCGCGGAACCGCGTCACAAGCAGCGCCAAGGCTGAGTGTGATCTGTGCTTCAAACCCAGCAGCTAGTGTGCTGCTGGGTTGATTAATTGTTTCTACAGCGATATTATCTCGCGCCCTATTTCTTGGCTTCCGGGGCGTAGGTAGCTGTCAATTGGAGTCCCACTGAATGGCCCGTATTGCAGGCGTTAACATTCCAGATAACAAGCATACTGTTATCTCGCTGACCTACATCTATGGTGTCGGTCGCACTACTGCACAGAAAATCTGTGCGGATGCTGGTGTAAACCCAGCCGCTAAGATCAAGGATCTGAGCGACGAGCAGATTGAACAGCTGCGTGGCGAAGTCGCGAAGGTCACCACCGAAGGTGACCTGCGTCGTGACATCAACATGAAAATCAAGCGTTTGATGGACCTGGGCTGCTACCGCGGTCTGCGCCATCGTCGGGGTCTGCCAGTACGCGGTCAGCGTACCAAGACCAATGCACGTACCCGTAAGGGTCCGCGTAAGCCGATCCGCAAGTAATCGCACCAGCGAATCGACAGGAATTTAGACATGGCAAAACCTGCTGCTCGTCCTCGTAAGAAAGTCAAAAAGACAGTGGTTGATGGCATCGCCCACATCCATGCGTCTTTCAACAACACCATCGTGACCATCACCGATCGTCAAGGTAACGCTCTGTCCTGGGCTACCTCCGGCGGTTCGGGTTTCCGTGGTTCCCGCAAATCGACCCCGTTCGCTGCTCAGGTAGCTGCTGAACGTGCTGGTCAAGCTGCGCTGGAATACGGCCTGAAAAACCTCGACGTCAACGTCAAGGGTCCAGGTCCAGGTCGTGAGTCCGCTGTTCGTGCACTGAACGGCTGCGGCTACAAGATCGCCAGCATCACCGACGTGACGCCAATCCCGCATAACGGGTGCCGTCCGCCGAAGAAGCGTCGCGTGTAATCAGGAGACAGATAAATGGCACGTTACATTGGTCCAAAATGCAAACTGTCTCGTCGTGAAGGCACCGATCTGTTCCTGAAGAGCGGCGTTCGCGCTCTGGAATCGAAGTGCAACATCGAAGCAGCCCCAGGTATCCACGGCCAGCGCCGTGGCCGTCAGTCCGACTACGGCACCCAGCTGCGCGAGAAGCAAAAAGTACGTCGTATCTACGGTGTTCTCGAGCGTCAATTCAGCGGTTACTACAAGCAAGCGGCGGCCAAGAAAGGCGCTACTGGCGAGAACCTGCTGCAACTGCTCGAATGCCGTCTGGATAACGTTGTTTATCGTATGGGCTTCGGTGCTACCCGCGCTGAATCCCGTCAGCTGGTTTCGCACAAAGCGATCAGCATCAACGGCAAGACTGTAAACGTTCCGTCCTACCAAGTTCGTCCGGGTGACGTGGTCGCAGTTCGCGAGAAATCGCTGAACCAGCTGCGCATTGTTCAAGCCCTTGAACTGTGTGCTCAGCGTGGCCGCGTTGAGTGGGTTGACGTGGACGCTGCCAAGAAGTCGGGCGTTTTCAAGAACGTTCCTGCTCGCAGCGACCTGTCTGCCGACATCAACGAAAACCTGATTGTCGAGCTCTACTCCAAGTAAGGGCTAGAAAATAGGTGCATCCATGCAGATTTCGGTAAATGAGTTCCTGACGCCCCGCCACATCGATGTGCAGGTCGTCAGTCCAACCCGCGCTAAAATCACGCTCGAGCCTCTCGAGCGTGGTTTCGGCCATACCCTGGGCAACGCGCTGCGCCGCATCCTGTTGTCCTCCATGCCTGGCTGTGCAGTAGTCGAGGCCGAGATCGATGGCGTACTCCATGAGTACTCCGCGATCGAAGGTGTACAGGAAGACGTCATTGAAATCCTGTTGAACCTGAAAGGCCTGGCTATCAAACTGCACGGTCGTGACGAAGTTACGCTGACCTTGTCGAAGAAGGGTTCGGGGGTGGTTACCGCTGCCGATATTCAGCTGGATCATGATGTCGAGATCGTTAATCCCGATCACGTAATCGCTAACCTGGCGTCGAATGGCGCCCTGAACATGAAGCTCACCGTAGCTCGTGGTCGTGGTTATGAACCGGCCGATTCGCGTCAGAGCGATGAAGACGAAAGCCGCAGCATCGGTCGCTTGCAGCTCGACTCTTCGTTCAGCCCGGTTCGCCGTATCGCATACGTGGTGGAAAACGCCCGTGTCGAACAGCGTACCAACCTGGACAAGCTGGTTATCGATCTGGAAACCAACGGTACCCTGGATCCTGAAGAGGCCATCCGTCGTGCTGCAACCATCCTGCAACAGCAGCTGGCTGCATTCGTCGACCTCAAAGGTGACAGCGAGCCCGTGGTAGTGGAGCAGGAAGACGAGATCGATCCGATCCTGCTTCGCCCAGTTGACGATCTGGAACTGACCGTACGTTCGGCCAACTGCCTGAAGGCGGAGAACATCTACTACATCGGCGATCTGATTCAGCGCACCGAAGTAGAGCTGTTGAAAACTCCAAACCTCGGCAAGAAGTCCCTGACTGAAATCAAGGACGTTCTGGCTTCCCGTGGTCTGTCCCTCGGCATGCGCCTCGACAACTGGCCGCCTGCAAGTCTTAAGAAAGACGACAAGGCGACTGCCTGATCGTCGTAATCACCGAACGTAGTGTTTGGTAAGGAATGAATCATGCGTCATCGTAAAAGTGGACGTCACCTGAGCCGTACCAGCTCTCACCGCAAAGCCATGTTCCAAAACATGGCGGTGTCGCTGATCGAGCACGAGCTGATCAAGACCACCCTGCCAAAAGCCAAGGAACTGCGTCGCGTTGCCGAGCCGCTGATCACCCTGGCTAAAGAAGACAGCGTTGCAAACCGTCGTCTGGCTTTCGACCGTACCCGTTCGAAAGAAGCCGTTGGTAAGCTGTTCAACGATCTGGGCAAGCGCTATGCCACCCGTCAGGGCGGCTACCTGCGTATCCTCAAGTGCGGCTTCCGCGCTGGCGATAACGCACCTATGGCGTACGTCGAGCTGGTTGATCGTCCAGTCGGTGGCTCGGTAGAAGCCGCTGAGTAAGACGAGCAGTCTTCTACAAGAAACCGGGCCTAGTGCCCGGTTTTTTGTTTCTGGCGTTTCGAGAATGAAAAACACTCTTGCGCCAGAGTCGAAATGATAAGAAGAACTCACCTCATTTGGGGGGTTTTTCAATGAAAATCACTACTGTTCACCGGCTTTTTTGCGCTTTTCTGCGCAAAACCCAGTGACCTCCCGGTCATCCTGGTTCAAACTATGGACTTTCAAACAGGGAGATGCGGGACGATGCAAGGTCACCCGGACGTAATCGACTACCTCAACACGTTGCTGACGGGCGAACTGGCGGCACGTGATCAGTATTTCATCCACTCGCGCATGTACGAGGACTGGGGCTTCAGCAAGCTCTACGAGCGTATCAACCACGAGATGGAAGAAGAGGCGCAACACGCCGATGCCCTGATGCGCCGCATCCTCATGCTCGAAGGCACTCCACGCATGCGCCCGGACGACCTCGACGTCGGCACCAGCGTGCCGGACATGATCGCCGCTGACCTGCGCCTGGAATACAAGGTCCGTGCTGCGCTGTGCAAAGGCATCGAGCTGTGCGAGCTGCACAAGGACTACATCAGCCGCGACATCCTGCGTGTGCAGTTGGCTGACACCGAGGAAGATCACACCTACTGGCTGGAAAAGCAGCAAGGCCTGATCAAATCCCTCGGCCTGGAAAACTACCTGCAATCGCAGATGTAATTTCCCGCCGCCAGGCAAAAGAAAAGCCCCTGTCGCTCAACACGACAGGGGCTTTTTCATGGGCGCTGATCTCAGGCGCGGTCGCGTTCCAGCAACGGCTTGAGGTAATGCCCGGTGTGGGACTGCTCCATCTTCGCCAGTTCTTCAGGCGTGCCACAGGCGATGATCTGGCCGCCCTTGGAGCCACCCTCGGGTCCCAGGTCGACCAGCCAGTCGGCGGTCTTGATCACGTCCAGGTTGTGCTCGATCACCACCACGGTATTGCCGTGGTCGCGCAGGCGGTGCAGCACGTCCAGCAGTTGCTGGATATCCGCGAAGTGCAGGCCGGTAGTCGGCTCGTCGAGGATATACAGGGTCTTGCCGGTATCGCGCTTGGACAGCTCGCGGGACAGCTTGACCCGCTGCGCCTCGCCACCGGACAGGGTGGTCGCCGACTGCCCCAGCTTGATATAGGACAGCCCGACGTCCATCAGCGTCTGCAGCTTGCGCGCCAGTGCCGGCACCGCGTCGAAGAACGCCCGGGCATCCTCGATGGTCATTTCCAGGACCTCGTGGATGTTCTTGCCCTTGTACTTGATCTCCAGGGTTTCGCGGTTGTAGCGCTTGCTCTTGCACACGTCGCAGGGCACGTAGATGTCCGGCAGGAAGTGCATCTCCACCTTGATCAGGCCGTCGCCCTGGCACGCCTCGCAGCGGCCGCCCTTGACGTTGAAGGAGAAGCGCCCCGGACCATAGCCGCGAGAACGGGACTCGGGGACACCGGAGAACAGCTCGCGGATCGGCGTGAACAGCCCGGTGTAGGTCGCCGGGTTGGAGCGCGGCGTACGCCCGATCGGGCTCTGGTCGATGTCCACCACCTTGTCCAGGTGCTGCAGGCCGTCACAGCTGTCGTGAGCGGCGGCCTCGAGGGTCGAGGCACCGTTCAGCGCGGTGGCCGCCAGCGGGAACAGGGTGTTGTTGATCAGGGTCGATTTGCCCGATCCGGAAACCCCGGTCACGCAAGTCAGCAGGCCGATCGGGATCTCCAGATTGACGTTCTGCAGGTTGTTGCCCCGCGCGCCCTTGAGCTTGATCGACAGCTTCTTGTTGCGTGGCGTGCGCTTGGCCGGCACGACGATCTTCTTGCGCCCGGACAGGTACATGCCGGTCACCGAGTCAGGATGGGCCATGACCTCGTCCGGAGTCCCTTCAGCGACGATCTGCCCGCCATGCACACCGGCGCCCGGGCCGATATCCACCACATAGTCGGCCAGGCGGATGGCGTCCTCGTCATGCTCCACCACGATCACCGTGTTGCCGATATCGCGCAGGTGGTTGAGGGTCGCCAGCAGACGGTCGTTGTCACGCTGGTGCAGGCCGATGGAGGGTTCGTCGAGGATGTACATCACCCCGACCAGACCGGCGCCGATCTGGCTGGCCAGGCGGATGCGCTGGGCTTCGCCACCGGACAGGGTATCGGCGCTACGGTCGAGGGTCAGGTAGTCGAGGCCGACGTTCACCAGGAACTGAAGACGCTCGCAGATTTCCTTGAGAATCTTGTCGGCGATTTCCCCGCGGCGCCCGGTCAGTTTCAGCCCGCCGAAGTAGTCGCTGGCTTCGCCGATCGGCAGGCCGGTGACGGCCGGCAGGGTCTTCTCGCCCACCCATACATGCCGCGCTTCGCGACGCAGGCGTGTACCACGGCAGTCCGGGCATGGCTGGGTGCTGAGGAACTTGGTCAGCTCTTCGCGCACAGTGGCGGACTCGGTCTCGCGATAGCGCCGCTCCAGGTTCGGCACGATGCCCTCGAACGGGTGCGAGCGCTTGACGATATCGCCGCGGTCATTGAGGTACTTGAAGTCGACGTTCTGGTTGCCGCTGCCATGCAGGATGGTCTTCTGCTGGTCTGCCGGCAGTTCGCCGAACGGCATCTCCAGGCTGAAGCCGAAATGCGCGGCCAGCGAGCCGAGCATCTGGAAGTAATAGACGTTGCGCCGGTCCCAGCCGCGGATCGCGCCCTCGGCCAGGGTCAACTCGCCGTTGACCAGGCGTTTGACGTCGAAGAACTGCTTCACCCCCAGGCCATCGCAGGTCGGACAGGCGCCGGCCGGGTTGTTGAAGGAAAACAGCTTGGGCTCCAGCTCGCTGATCGCATGGCCGCAGATCGGGCAGGCGAAGCGTGCGGAGAAGATCATCTCCTCGCCGCTTTCGTCATCCATCGGCGCGACCAGGGCGATACCGTCAGCCAGGTTCAGCGCGGTCTCGAAGGACTCGGCCAGACGCTGCTGCAGATCGGCGCGGACCTTGAAACGGTCCACCACCACATCGATGCTGTGTTTCTTCTGCTTGTCGAGCTTGGGCAGCTCGTCCAGCTCGAACAGCTTGCCGTTGACCCGGGCCCGCACGAAGCCCTGGGCACGCAGTTCCTCGAAGATCGCCAGGTGTTCGCCCTTGCGCTCGCGCACCACCGGTGCCAACAGCATCAACTTGCTGCCTTCGGGCTGGGCCAGGACCAGGTCGACCATCTGGCTGACGGTCTGCGCCTCCAGCGGGATGTCGTGATCCGGGCAGCGCGGCGTACCCACGCGAGCGTAGAGCAGGCGCAGGTAGTCGTAGATCTCGGTGATGGTGCCGACGGTGGAGCGCGGGTTGTGCGAGGTGGATTTCTGTTCGATGGAAATCGCCGGCGACAGACCCTCGATGGTGTCGACGTCGGGCTTTTCCATCATCGACAGGAACTGCCGGGCATAGGCCGACAGCGATTCCACGTAACGGCGCTGACCCTCGGCATACAGGGTGTCGAACGCCAGGGAGGACTTGCCGGAACCGGACAGGCCGGTGATCACGATCAGCTTGTCGCGTGGCAGGGTCAGGTCGATGTTCTTCAGGTTGTGGGTACGGGCCCCACGAATCAGGATCTTGTCCACTACGGCCTCGCTTGGCGGGCATAAACGCAGAAGTATACGGGGCAGGGCCAGTACGCGGCAAAGCGTCGCGTAGATGCCGTTAACCGATGGGACTGGTAGAATCGCCGCCGGTTCACACGAGGTATATCCATGCACGATCCCCACAGCGAACGCATGAGCGGCAGCGAAACCCGCGCCGCAGGCGGCCTGGCCCTGGTGTTCGCCTTCCGTATGCTGGGCATGTTCATGGTCCTGCCGGTCCTGGCGACCTATGGCATGGACCTGGCCGGTGCCACGCCGGCGCTGATCGGCCTGGCCATTGGTGCCTATGGCCTGACCCAGGCGGTGTTGCAGATTCCGTTCGGGATCATCTCCGACCGTATCGGCCGCCGACCGGTCATCTATCTGGGCCTGGTGATCTTCGCGCTGGGGAGCGTGCTGGCGGCGCAGGCCGACTCGATCTGGGGCGTGATCGCCGGACGCATCCTGCAGGGTGCCGGGGCTATTTCCGCGGCCGTAATGGCGCTGTTGTCGGACCTGACCCGCGAGCAGCACCGGACCAAGGCCATGGCGATGATCGGCATGAGTATTGGCCTGTCGTTCGCCGTGGCGATGGTGGTGGGGCCATTGCTGACCCGGACCTTCGGTCTTTCGGGGCTGTTCCTGGCAACGGCGGGCATGGCTTTGGTGGGCATCGCGCTGATCGTTTTCGTGGTGCCGGCTTCCAACACCCAGTTCCATCATCGCGAGTCCGGCGTGGCCAAGCAGGCCCTGGGGCCGACCTTGCGCCATCCGGACCTGCTTCGCCTGGACGTGGGCATCTTCGTCCTCCACGCCATCCTCATGGCCAGCTTCGTCGCCCTGCCACTGGCGTTCGTCGAACGGGGCGGGCTGCCCAAGGAAGAGCACTGGTGGGTGTACCTGACGGCGCTGCTGATTTCATTCTTCGCAATGATTCCGTTCATTATCTATGGTGAAAAAAAGCGCAAGATGAAACGTGTCCTTCTGGGCGCGGTCAGTGTCCTGCTGCTCACGGAGCTGTTCTTCTGGGAGCTGGGGAACAGCCTGTCGGCACTGGTGATTGGTACCGTCATCTTCTTCACCGCCTTCAACCTGCTGGAAGCGTCGTTGCCGTCGTTGATCAGCAAGGTGTCGCCCGCCGGCGGCAAGGGCACGGCGATGGGGGTGTATTCCACCAGCCAGTTCCTCGGGGCGGCGCTGGGCGGGATTCTCGGTGGCTGGATGTTCCAGCATGGTGGCCTGACCACGGTGTTCCTCGGATGCGCTGCTTTGTGCGCGATCTGGCTCGTGGTTGCTGTTACCATGAACGAACCACCTTATGTCACAAGCCTGCGCATGCCGTTGTCGCCCGAGGCGCTGCGCGAAGCGGGCTTGTCCGAACGCCTGAAGGCCGTGCCGGGTGTGACCGACGCAGTGGTGGTAGCGGATGAAGCTGCCATCTACATCAAACTTGATACACAAATTTTGGATCGCTCGACCCTTGAACGCCTGGTCAATCCGGCGTCGGCGGCGAGTGAAGCCTAGGAGAACGTTATGGCCCGTGGGGTTAACAAAGTCATTTTGGTCGGCACCTGTGGCCAGGATCCTGAAGTTCGCTACCTGCCGAACGGCAACGCTGTCACCAACCTGAGCCTGGCCACCAGCGAGCAGTGGACCGACAAGCAGACCGGCCAGAAGGTCGAGCGCACCGAATGGCACCGCGTCTCGATGTTCGGCAAGGTTGCCGAGATCGCTGGCGAGTACCTGCGCAAGGGTTCCCAGGTCTATATCGAGGGCAAGCTGCAGACCCGCGAGTGGGAAAAGGACGGCATCAAGCGCTACACCACCGAAATCATCGTCGACATGCAGGGCACCATGCAGCTGCTCGGCGGCCGTCCACAGAACCAGGATGGCGGCGCACCGCGTGACAACTACAACCAGGCGCCACAGCAGGCACCCCGCCAGCAGGCCCAGCGTCCGCAACAGGCTCCACAGCGTCCGGCGCCTCAGCAGCCAGCGCCGCAGCCGGCTCCGGACTTCGACAGCTTCGATGACGATATTCCGTTCTGATTTGCTACTGCCGAGCCAGTAAATGGAAAGGCCCAGTCTCCTGAGGAGACTGGGCCTTCTTCATTCCAGCCTGGAAACTGCTTTGTCTTTCAGGGCCTCATCGCTGGCAAGCCAGCTCCCACAGGGTCCGTGTGCACCGCTGGACCTGTGGGAGCTGGCTTGCCAGCGATGAGGCCCTCAAGCCAGGCGCTACGCCCGCTCCCCACACATATCCAGCCCGAACCAATGCCGCGCCGTCGCCAGGTCCAGTCCGGCCCCCAGCAACCCGAACATTTTGCCCAGCGCCGCTTCTCGAGTCATCCCGCCGCCGGACACCAGCCCGGTATCCCGCAGCCGGCTTCCCGCCTCATAGATATCGAACACCACGCTACCTTCCGCACACTGGCTGATCGCCGCCACCAGCACACCACGCTGTCCTGCATCACGCAGCACGTCCAGCAGCGCATCGTCATCCGAAGGCCCGGTCCCGCTGCCATAGCACTCCAGCAGCAGCCCCTTCACCCCGGTCTCCAACAGCGCCCGTACATGAGCGGCTTGTATCCCCGGATACACCGGCAGCACCGCCAGGTTTACCGGCGTACGCGGTTGGCAGTAGCTCAACACTGCCGGCAGTTCGGCCGCGTGTTCGCCTTCACGATGACGAGGCAGGGCAGCAAACGCATCGAACGCCTCGCTACGCAGCTTGCTGGCGCGAACCCCGGACATCAGCTTGCCGGCGAAGAACAGTTGCACGCCATCCTCAACGCCTTGACTGAACACCGCCAGGGCGCCAGCCAGGTTGTCCCAGGCATCGCTGTCCGGCGCGCCGGCCGGCAACATCGAGCCGGTCAGCACCACCGGCACGTCCAGCCCGAGCAGCAGGAACGACAATGCCGCCGCGCTGTAGGCCAGGGTGTCGGTGCCATGCAGCAGCAATACGCCGTCATGCCCATCCTGCTTCACCGCCTCGACGATCGCATCGCGCATCGCCAGCCAGTTGGCCTGCTGCATATTGGCGCTGTCGAGCAACGGCGCCATCTCCTGCAGCCGCCAGTCAGGGCGCGGCGCTTCGGGGTGAGCGTCCAGCCAGGCACGCATGCGCGCGTCGAAGCCGCCCGCCGGGGCCAGGCCCTGGGACGTTTGCAGCATGCCGATGGTGCCGCCGGTATAGAGGACGAGGAGATTCTTGACTGCGCGCATTAGGGTATTTCCAAAGCAAAAACAGAAAAAACGGGCAAAAAAAAGCCGCCCGCGAAGGGGCGGCTCTCTTTCTGGAGCGAAGCGCGGGAGAACTTAGCGCTGGGTTTGCGCGGCGCCCGCTACGGTAGCGTCGGCGGCTTCAGCCTTGGCACCTTCCGGCCAGGCGGCACGGTCCAGGTCCAGGTCGGAGAACTTGGCCGAGTCGAACACTGGCTGCGAGATGCCAGCCTTGCGTTGCTCGTCGTAGTCGCGCATCACCCGCAGGCCGATCTTGAACAGCATGGCCAGGGCGATCAGGTTGACGAAGGCCAGGCAGGTCATGGTGATGTCGGCGAAGGCGAACACGGTACCCAGGTTCTGTACCGAACCCCAGACGATCAGGGCCAGCACCAGCGCGCGGTAGCCCATCAGCACCATGCGGTTGCGGGTCAGGAACTGCAGGCTGTTTTCGCCCAGGTAGTAGTTGTAGAGGATGCAGGTGAAGACGAACAGCGACAGGGCGACGCTGACGAAGATCCGGCCCCAGTCACCGACGACCGCCGCCAGGGAGTTCTGGGTCAGGACGATGCCGTCACCTTCGAAGCCCGGGGTGTAGAAGCCCGACAGCAGGATCAGCAGTGCGGTGCAGGTGCAGATGACGAAGGTGTCGAGGAACACGCTGAACGCCTGGACCACGCCCTGAGCGCCCGGGTGCTTCACGGCGGCGACGGCGGCGACGTTAGGCGCACTGCCCAGGCCGGCTTCGTTGGCGAACACGCCGCGCTTCACGCCCATCACGATGGCGCTGCCCAGCAGGCCGGCGAAGGCCGGATCCAGGCCGAAGGCGCTCTTGAAGATGGTTTCCAGCATGGCCGGCACGTGTTCGATCTGGGTGCCGATCACGTACAGGGTGACGCCGATGTAGGCCAGGGTCTTGACCGGAACCAGCAGGTCGGACACCGCGGCGATACGCTTGATGCCGCCGACGAAGACGATCGCCAGCAGGACCGCCAGGGCGATACCGGTGTGGTTCGGGGCGAAGCCGAAGGCGTTCTGCAGCGAGTGGGTCACGGTGTACGACTGCAGGCCGTTGAAGGCGAAGCCGTAGGTGACCAGCAGCAGCAGGGAGAACACCACTGCCATGCCCTTGAGCTTCAGGCCGTGCTGGATGTAGTAGGCCGGACCACCACGGTACAGGCCATCGCCATCGGCGCGCTTGTAGACCTGGGCCAGGGTACATTCGAAGAAGCTGCTGGACATGCCGACCAGCGCGGTGACCCACATCCAGAACACGGCACCCGGACCACCCAGGGTCACGGCGATACCGACACCGGCGATGTTACCCGCACCGACACGACCGGCCAGGCTCAGCATCAGCGCCTGGAAAGAGCTCAGCTGGCCAGCCTGGCCGCGCAACGATTCCTTGAATACACCGAACATGTGGCCGAAATGGCGGAACTGGACGAAACGGGAGCGGATGGTGAAATAGCTACCCAGTCCGACGATGAGCACGATGAGGAGTTTCCCCGAAAGGAAATCGTTGAGCGCTTCAAGCATGGAAGTGACCTCGGATTCTTATTCTTTGCATGAAAGACAGATAGGCTGGCGCGCAAGCACCAGGTCCATGGCGCGCATGTTTGAACATGACAACTGTGGTTACAATTTCGCCAGTTGCTCTGTTTTGGTGCGACCTGATGCTAAACTGGCGCCTGTCGCATCAACCGGATCTGTCCCCATGAGTGAAAACCTCGGCATCAACCTCAAGTTGGCCTGCAGCCACTACCGCTCTATCTCCGAGGTTTGCCGCCAGCTCTCGATCAACCGGGCGCAGTTCAACAAGTATTTGAGCGGGCAGAGCCAGCCGACGGCCTACAACCTCAAGCGCATCGGTGATTTCTTCGGGGTCGAGGATTATGAGCTGGGCCTGCCGCCGGAACAGTTCGCCCGGCTGATCGGCGCACGGGGCAATGCGGTCGCCAGCCCGGTGCAGAACGATCCGCTGCTGGAGCTGTTGCGCCCTCTGCGCGAGCACGCCGGCAACCTGTCGCGCTACTGCGGCTACTACTTCGAATATTCCAACTGCATGTCGGTACCGGGCAGCATCCTGCTGTCGCTGGTGCACCTCTACGAAGACAACGGCAACTACCTGTTCGAGCGCCAGGAGCGTCAGGAACGTTCCAGCAGCACCGACGTGCAGGCGGAGGACTGGGTGCGTTGCCGCTACCTGGGTGCGGCGTTCCAGTTGCAGGACCGGGTGTTCCTCATGGACTACGAGTCGCTGACCGTCAACGAGATGAGCCAGACCGTGCTGATCCCCAGTTTCAAAAGCCGCATCACCCGGCTCAACGGGCTCAAGACCGGGGTTTCCAGTGGCGACCGGCGTACCCCGGCGTGCACCCGGGTGGTCTGGGAATACCTCGGCCCGGAGATCAACCGCATCAATGCCTATCGCCAGGTGAAGCTGTATCGGCCGGACGATCCGCGCATCGACGACGATGTTCGCGAGCGCCTGACGGCGGGGCCAATACGCAACGGGCTGTTCGAGATCGAATAAGCCTCAGGGCCATTCGTCGGCCACCCATTCCACCAGCGGGTTGCTGGCATCCAGCAGCAGCTTGGTGGCCATCACCGTGCACACGCAGACCACCAGTGGCCGTACCAGCCGCGGCCCGAAATGCACCGCGCAGCGCGCGCCGAGTTGTGCGCCGAGTATGGCGCTCACGGCCATGACCAGGGCCAGCGACCACAGCAGCTTGCCGCTGGCGGCGAAGACCAGCAGCGCGCCCAGGTTGCAGGCGGCATTGAGCAGCTTGCTGTTGCCGACTGCCCGGAGCATGCCGTGGCCGAGCAGCAGCATGAAGGCCAGCATCAGGAACGAGCCTACGCCCGGCCCGAACACGCCGTCGTAGAAACCCAGCAATGGCGCCACGAGCAGGCAGAACAGGGCCGGGGATATGCGCGGCTGGCGCAGTGTGCTGTCGTCCATCCGCGGGCTGAAGGCGAAGTAGCCGGCCACCAGCACCAGCAGCACCGGCACCCCGGCCTGCAGCAGGTCGTGAGGCACCAGGCTGACCGACAGCGCCCCGAGGGCGCCGCCGACGAAGGCCATCACGGCCATGGGCAGGCCGCTGCTCCAGTCCAGCATGCCGCGCCGGGCAAAGGCCCAGGTTGCCGAGGCCGTGGCGCTGGCGGCCTGGAACTTGTTGGTGGCCAGTGCCGCCAGCGGATCGAGCCCGGCGATGAACAGCACCGGCAGGGTGATCAGGCCGCCGCCGCCGGCGATGGCATCGAAGAACCCGGCCAGCAGCGCAACGGCGGCAAGGACGAGCAACAGGGGTAAATCGACTTCCAGCATTGAATCATTACTCCAGGGCTATCAACCGCGCACCAGCAGCGGGTCTTCCGTGAGGATCAGCGGACGGGCGAAACGCGAATAGCCGAACAGCCGGATCAGCAGGCGACGGTTGTCACTCAGCAGTTCGCGGCCATGCAGGGCGCGGGTATTATTGACCAGCAGCACGGTGTCCGGCTGTAGTACGAAATCCACCGGGCGGGTCTGCGCCAGGCGCTCCTGGAAGGCGTCGAAGGCGCGGGCGGCGGCGTCGCTGGCGTGGTCGTTGAGGGAAAAGCGATAGGCGTTGTAGCGCACGCTGAAGCCGCCCTGTTCATCGAAATCGATGATCGAGGTCGCCGTGCCGCCTGCGCCGCGCCCATCGACGAAGCATTCGCTGCGGGTGAAATCGAACGAGCGCGAGCTCAGGGCCAGCACATCGAGGCTGCCGAGGCCTTCGATCACGCTGCGCAGCGGGACGATGCGGGTCGGTTCGTCCGCCGGGTTCCAGCGCGCGCTGAGGACCAGGGCCGAAGGCGCCGGGGAATGGCCGTCATGGGCGACCACCGAGCAGTGGTAGGGCGCCTCGGTATGCGGGCCAAGGCGCAGGCCGGCGTGGGAGCTGAGCTCTACCGGGGCTCGGCGGTTTTCATCATGGCGTGGCTGGCGCCCGCCCCCTTTGAAGTTACCGACCAGGCGCAGGTGCTTGCCGTCGTTGTCGATATCGAACGCGAAGGCGCAATGGCGCACCAGTTCCAGCAGCACCTGGTTGCGCGAGCCCAGGTACAGGCAGGTGAAGTCCCGCTCCAGGCGCGCCAGGTCCGGCAGTCGTTCCGGTAGCGGATCATCCTTGGGTGCGCGCAGGCGAGAGAACAGCAGGGCGGCAAGCTTGCCATCGGCGAACAGGTTCACGGTGGCTTGTTGCGCCGGTCGCAGGCTGGTCTCCAGCAGGCGTGCCCACAAGCGCGCCTTGAGTGCGGCGCCAGGCAGTTGCGGGCCGCCATGGCGGGCGAGATCAAGGCTGGCCTTGTGCAGTTGATCGAGCTGGTCGTTATCGAGGGTCAGGGTGGCGACGTCGCGGTCCTTCATGGGCAACCTTCCTTAGCAAGTGGGGGGATCGGGGCCTCCTTGCCCCGCAATGGCACCTGACGGCACAACAGGTAGCCGGCATGTAGATATTGAAGGTGGTTTTTTCGGTTGCCGAAGTCAGTTGGTTCTTTTGCCGATGTAAGCTGATTCCTATTTGAGAGTGTGGGAAACACCCTCGCTTGACCTGAGTCTTTAAACATCCTGTGGATCGGGGTGGGTTGGACTTCCCCGGGCGGAAACCGCAAACTACGTGCTTGCCTTTTCAATCAACCTGAGCGGACCTGCTGAACCTATGCGAATGCGCCTGATGCTGTTGGGTGGTGGAAATGCCCTTGGGCAAGCGCTGATTCGTCTCGGTGCGGAGGAGGACATCGGTTTTCTTGCGCCGCGTCCGCCCGAGCAGGGCTGGGACGCCGCGAGCCTGACCCAGTTGCTCGACGACACCCGTCCGGATGCCTTGGTCAACCTGGCCTACTACTTCGACTGGTTCCAGGCCGAGTCGGTCAGCGAACAGCGCCTGGCCTCCCAGGAACGCTCGGTGGAGCGTCTTGCCGAGTTATGCCAGCACCACAACATCATCCTCGTCCAGCCATCCAGCTACCGCGTGTTCGACGGCTCGCGGGCCACGGCCTACAGCGAGAAGGACGAACCGGTGCCTCTGGGCCTGCGTGGCCAGGCGCTGTGGCGCATCGAACAGAGCGTGCGCGCCACCTGCCCGCAGCATGTGCTGCTGCGCTTCGGCTGGGTCCTCGACGACAGCCTCGACGGTGTTCTCGGGCGTTTCCTGACCCGCGCCGAAACCGCCCAGGAACTGCTGCTGGCCGATGACCGCCGGGGCAATCCGACCCCGGTGGACGATGCCGCCCGGGTGATCCTCTCGGTGCTCAAGCAACTGGA
Source organism: Pseudomonas sp. P2S-1 (assembly GCF_057197725.1). Classification (NCBI taxonomy): domain Bacteria; kingdom Pseudomonadati; phylum Pseudomonadota; class Gammaproteobacteria; order Pseudomonadales; family Pseudomonadaceae; genus Pseudomonas; species Pseudomonas sp. P2S-1. Next base: position 3,919,165 of record NZ_CM170068.1, on the reverse strand, counting down.
CTGCGCCGCGCCGCTCTGGGGCACCTACCACTACGCCGGCAACGAGGCGACCACGCCGCTGGCGCTGGGCCAGGCGATCCTCGGCGAGGCCTCGCAGTTGCGCCAGCTGGCGGTCGAGGCACCCACCGCCCAGGCTCACGCCGCGCGCCCGGATGCTTTCGAGGAGCCGCAGCACGCGGTGCTGGCCTGCAAAAAGATCCTTCACACCTTCGGCATCAAGCCGCGCGCCTGGCGCTCCGGCCTGCCGACCCTACTGGACCGTTTCTATCGTCATGGCTGATGCCCCCATTCTGATCACCGGTGGCGCTGGTTTCATCGGTTCCCATCTGTGTGACGCCCTGCTGGAAAAAGGCTACGCCGTGCGCGTGCTCGACGACCTGTCGACCGGCAAGCCGGCCAACCTGCAACTGGACCACCCGAAGCTGCAACTGATCGAAGGTGATGTCGCCGATGCCGCCCTCGTCGCCCGCGCCGTCGAGGGTTGCAGCGCCGTAGTGCACCTGGCCGCAGTCGCTTCGGTACAGGCTTCGGTGGACGATCCGGTGAAGACTCACCAGAGCAATTTCATCGGCACCTTGAATGTCTGCGAGGCCATGCGCCTGGCGGGGATCAAACGCGTGCTGTTCGCGTCCAGCGCGGCCGTGTATGGCAACAACGGGGAAGGTGAGTCGATCAGCGAAGACACCACCAAGGCGCCGCTGACCCCCTACGCCTCGGACAAGCTGGCCAGCGAGCAGTACCTGGATTTCTACCGCCGCCAGCATGGTCTGGAGCCGGTGGTGTTCCGCTTCTTCAACATCTTCGGCCCACGCCAGGATCCATCCTCGCCGTACTCCGGGGTGATCAGCATCTTCTGCGAGCGTGCGCTGAACGGTACGCCGATCAAGGTGTTCGGCGACGGCGAGCAGACCCGGGACTTTCTCTATGTCGCTGACCTGGTCGCGGTGATGCGGCAGGCGCTGGAAATGCCGCAGGTCGAGGAAGGCGCGGTGAATATCGGGCTGAACCAGGCGACTTCGCTGAACCAGTTGCTGGAAGCGCTGCGCGGTGTGCTGGGGAGCTTGCCGGAGGTGAGCTACGGGGCGGCGCGCAGTGGTGATATTCGTCACTCGCGGGCGGACAACGGGCGGTTGCTGGCGCGTTTTGGGCTGCCTGAGGTCACGCCATTGGCGGTGGGTCTGAGCCGACTGCTGGGCCGCTGAGGGCCTCATCGCTGGCAAGCCAGCTCCCACAGGGATCGCGTGCACCGCAGTGATGAGTCCCTGAAGGACACCACAAAAAAGGGCCGCTTGTGCGGCCCTTTTTGTCTTTAGAACTTGTAACCGATACCCACCATGTAGACCCAAGGATCGACATCCACATCCACCTTGGTCTTGCCCACGCCCAGGGCGCTCGGGCCGTCGATGCTGGCTTCGGTGTCGATATCGGCATACCAGACCGCGGCGTTGAACAGCAGGTTGTCGGTGAGCATGTAGTCCAGCCCCACCTGGCCGGCCAGGCCGACGGAGTTCTTCAGCTTCATGTCGCTGAAGCCCTGGGCCTTGCGCTCGCTGCTCAGGTCTTCATCGAAGAACAGGGTGTAGTTGATACCGATACCGACGTAAGGCTGGAATTTCGAGCCGGCGTCCATCGGGTAGTACTGGACCGACAGGGTTGGTGGCAGGTGCTTGATATCGGCCAGCTTGCCATCGAGGCCTGCGCCCAGGCCTTTCACGGCGACCTCGTGCTGGAACGGCGTGGCCGCCAGCAGTTCGATACCGACATGGTCGGTGACCATGTAGGCGAAGGCCAGGCCCAGTTGGGTGTCGCTGTCCAGGGTCGCCTTGGTGCCGCCGACCTTGACGCCGTCGAGTTTCAGGTTGCCGCTGTCTTCGTTCGGGGAAGCGGTGGCTGCGCCGGCACGGACGATGAAATCACCGGCCTGGTGGGCGTGGACGGCAGGCGCTGCGAGCGCGAGGGCAATCAGCGAGGCGCCGAGCAAAGACTTGTTCATGGAAGCTCCCAGGGGACATTTGGATTCGATGGTTCCAATGTTAAGGAGCTGCCACGGGGCGGACTTTGATTCAGCTCAATGAAAGCGAAGGCGTCCCGGCGCGGCCATTCATTGTAGTTCGTAGGCGTAGATTTTCTCGGCTTCCATCTGGTAACCGGCGTCGGCCAGCTCGCTGGACGACGACTGGACACGCATCGGCCCCTCGATCCAGTACGGCTGGTACAGCTCCTCGACCTTGATGCCGATTTCGCTGACCACATGCACGATCTGGTTCGACGGCGGTGGCGGCACATGGATGCAGGCGCCGTAGTAGGGCACCAGGAGAAACTCCGTGGTGCGTCCGTCCTCGCCCACTTCCAGCGGCACGATATAGCCCGGCAGCTTGACCTGCTGGCCGTCCAGCTCCTTGACCACCGGTGCGTCCGGCACCTGCTGGTGCGCCGCCGGCGCCGCTTCGGCAGCCAGGGCGTCAGCCAGGTTGGAAAGCTGCGAGAGGTTGTGCAGCGGTGTCATCTGCGGCTCGATCACCGGCGCACCGGCGGGAATCAGTTGCGGCCATTCCAGGGTCCGCGGCTCGCCTGCCCAGGCGGGCAGGACCAGGAAACACAGCAACAGCAGGGCACGGCGCATTGCACGGATACTCACAGATGAATGGACAGGCCATCGGCCAGCGACTGTCGATAGGCCCGCCAGGCGGGAATGCTGCCCATCAGCAGCGCAGCGCCGAGGATGATCCCCAGCAGCGTCCATTCATGCGCGCTCGGCAAGGCCAGCGGCAGGTATAACCCATAGTTGGCTTGCACGTAACCCTGGGCTGCGGCGATGCCAACGTAAAGCAGGCCCAGCCCCGCGCCGATCCCGACCAAGGCCAGGGTGAAGGCCTCCAGCACCAGCAATCCGCCGACATGCCACGGGCGTGCCCCCACCGAACGCAGGATGGCCATCTCGCGGCGGCGCTCGTTGAGGCTGGTGAGGATCGCCGTGAGCATGCCGATCAGGCCGGTCAGTACCACGAACAGCGAGACCACGAACAGCGCCTGTTCCGCCGTGCCCATCAGGCTCCACAGTTCCTGCAGGGCGACCCCGGGCAGGATGGCGAGCAGCGGTTCGTTGCGGAATTCGTTGATCTCCCGTTGCAGGGAGAAGGTCGCGATCTTGTTGTTGAGGCCGAGCATGAAGGCGGTGATCGCCGTCGGCGTCAGGTCCATGTTGCGCGCTTCGTCGGCGCTGATGCGGCCGTTGCCCCGGGCCGGCACGCCGTTGTGCCAGTCGATGTGGATGGCTTCCATGCCGCCGAGGCTGATGTGCAGGGTGCGGTCCACCGGGGTGCCAGTGCGCTTGAGCACGCCAACCACGGTGAACGGCTTGTCGTCATGCTTGACCAGGCTGATGGCGGCGACACCGTGTGCCAGTACCAGCTTGTCGCCGAGCTTGTAGTGCAGCGCCTCGGCGACCTCGGCCCCCAGCACCACCTCGAACGGATCGGTGGCGAAGGCACGGCCCTGGCTCAGTTCCAGGTTCTGCCGGCGACCGTACTGGTAGTGCTCGAAATACGCGGCCGTGGTGCCCATCACCCGGTAGCCGCGGTGGGAGTCGCCGAGGGAAATCGGGATCGCCCATTTCACCCGGCGGTCGTTGGCGTAGTGCTCGAAGCTGTCCCAGCGGATGTTGTTGGTGGCGTTGCCGATGCGGAACACCGAATACAGCAGCAGGTTCACCGAGCCGGAGCGGGCGCCGACGATCAGGTCGGTACCGCTGATGGTGCTGGCGAAGCTGGCGCGGGCTTCGGTCCGCACCCGCTCCACGGCCAGCAGCAGGCACACCGACAGGGCGATGGCGAAGGCGGTGAGGAACGCAGTGAAACGGCGGTTGGCCAGGCTGGCCAGGGCAAGGCGGAGCAGGTACATCAGACCTCCGTTTCGCTGGCAGGACGGGCCGCGCGGTTGAGTTCGGCAAGGGACAGCTGACGATCGAACAGAGGCGCCAGGCTCTGGTCATGGCTGACGAACAGCAGGCTGGAGCCGGCGTCGCGGCATTCGGCGAACAGCAGGCGGATAAAGGCTTCGCGGGTGTCGGCGTCGAGGGCCGAGGTAGGTTCGTCGGCGATCACCAGTTCCGGCTGGCCTATCAGCGCGCGGGCGGCGGCGACCCGTTGTTGCTGGCCGATGGACAGGCTGTCGGCGCGGCGGGCGAGCAGGTCCGGGTCTTTCAGGCCGAGGTGCGCGAGCAGCACGGTCGCGGCTTCGCTGACGCTGCCATGGCGCTGCGCGGCGCGTTCGGCGCGGGCCTTGGAGAAGTGGCAGGGCAGCTCGACGTTTTCCCGTACCGAGAGAAACGGCAGCAGGTTGAACTGCTGGAAGATGTAGCCGGTGTGGTCAACGCGGAAACGGTCGCGGGCGCTCTGGCTCAGCTCGCCAAGGTCCTGGCCGAGCAGGCGGATGCTGCCGCGGTCGGCCTTCTGCACGCCGCCGAGCAGGCCCAGCAGGGTGGTCTTGCCGCTGCCGCTGGGGCCCTTGAGAAACAGCGATTCGCCGGCTTCGAGGCGCAGCGCGGGGATGTCCAGCAGGGGCGGATGTCCCGGCCAGGCGAAGCCCAGGTCGGTCAGTTCAATCAGTGCCTGGCTCATAAATCAACGCCCGGGTTGCCCCGGGCGCTTCACTGGAAAGGTGGCTTAGAAGTTGATCGTAGCGTTTGCCGGGGCGGCTTCGACACCTTTCTGGCCATTCGGGCCGATCAACTGGACCTGGATCTTCTGGGTCGAAGGGTAGGTCTTGAACAGCGGGGCCAGGTCCAGGGCCTTCAGCGCATCCGGCTTGGCGCATTCGAAGCGGTAGTGGGCGTGGATATCGCTGTGGCCATGCTCGTGCTCATCAGCATCGCCGTCGTCATCCTTGCTCGGGGCATCGCCGAACAGCGGGCTTTCCAGCTCCTGATCGCTGTCCTTGCAGCCGGCGGCGGCGGTCAGGCCGAACAGCTTCAGCGGCTGTTCCAGCTGGGCGCGCACGGCCGCGACCTTGGCCTTGTCGGCATCGCTCTGGGCGGCGTGCTCGAAGCCCACCAGGTTCATCGCCGGGCTTTCCAGTTCCAGCTCCAGGGTATTGCCATCGAGCACGGCGTTCAGGTGGGCGACACCGTGTTCGTGAGCGCCGAGTGCACCGTGGGCGTGATCATGATCGTGGTCGTCATGCGCGTGGGCGGTGAGGGCCAGGGGCAGCAGAGCGAAAGGCAAGGCAAGCAGCAGGCGACGCATGGGCGGAACTCCGGGGAGGGCGTTGGAAAGGTTTTGAAATGTTATAACGAAATTCAGGTGGCGTGCCAGTGTCCCTTGGCGATCGCCGACCGGCGTGGGAGCATGGTCGGTCTGACAGTGGAGGGTGCAAGGTGCGAATTCGAGGACATATCGGCGAATGGCCGGTGGATTTGACCATCGAGCTGGGGCCGGAAGAGTGGGCCGGTCTGGCGCGGGTGGGTGAGGCTGCGACGCCGGTCAGCAGTGTCGCGCCGACGGTACAGGCACGGCCGGATGACACCCTGTGGCTGGCGGCGAAGGAGTTGCTGCGCAAGGCGGGGGAGATGGAAGGGCCGGCGTTGCTGGAGTTGCTCGAAGGGCTGGCCGGGAGCACGGCGGCGGGCAAGCGGCTGCTGGTGCGGCTGCGGCACAGTGCCGAGGTGAAGGTGGAAAGCGGGGCGGATGCGCCGGTGTACCACTGGATCGGCTAGGTGTTCTTGCGGGCCTCATCGCTGGCAAGCCAGCTCCCACAGGTTCGGCGGTGCACGCGATCCCTGTGGGAGCTGGCTTGCCAGCGATAGGGTCGGAACTGACTCAGTAGAGAGCAGCGAACAACTTGCGCCGGTAGGTCCCCACCAACGGGTGGTCGTTACCCAGCAACTCGAACACCTGCAGCAAGGTCTTGTGTGGCAACCCGCCTTCATACCCGCGATTGCGCTTGAACAGCTTCAGCAAGCCTTCCAGCGCCGCCTCGTACTGCTGGCGCGACAACTGCTGGATGGTCAACTGGTAAGCCGCTTCATCATCCTCGGCATTCTGCGCCAGACGGGTTTTCAGATCGGCCACTTCCGGCAGGTCCTTGGCCTGGCGCAGGAAGGTCAGCTGGGCTTTCGCCCCCGCCAGCGCCGCCTTGTGCTCATCACTCTTCACCGCATCCAGCACGGTCTGCGCTTCCACCAGCTCGCCACGCTCGGCCAGGCAGCGGGCGTAGAGAATCAGCGCTCCTGCGTTGGTATTGTCTTCCGACAGCAACTGCTTGAGCGTGGCTTCCGCCTCGCTGTAGCGCCCGTCATTGAACAGTGCCTGGGCCAGTTCCAGCGGATCGGCCGCGGCTGGCGCCGGCATCTGCACATGGGGTTCGAGCATGGCGCGCACCGCCGATTCCGGCTGCGCCCCGGCAAACCCGTCCACCGGCTGGCCATCCTTGAACAGCACCACGGTCGGCAGGCTGCGGATACCGAAGCGGGCGACGATGTCCTGCTCGACATCGCAGTTGACCTTGGCCAGCAGCAGCTCGCCCTGGTACTCCTCGGTGATCTTCGCCAGCATCGGCATCAGCGCCTTGCACGGCGCGCACCAGTCGGCCCAGAAGTCCACCAGCACCGGCTTGTGGTGGGAGTTGGCGACCACCACCTGATCGAAGTTGGCAACGGTGGTATCGAAAATGTACGGCGATTCCTGACTCATCTCGACTCTCGCGAACGCATGTATGGCGCCACTATAAGGCCCCGCGACTGGCGTGGTACAGGCTCACCTGGCGAAACTCGTGGGGCTCGGCCAGGTCCGGCAGGGTCAGGGCGTGCAGGGTGTCGAGCTGGCGGTAGAGCGGGTGACGGAAGTCGCGCACCCGCGAGTCGGCCACCAGGGCCTGTTGTCCCCGGCTGAGGAACTGGTCGAGCAGCGGCAGGTTGGCGCGGTCGTAGAGCACGTCGGCGACCAGGATCAGGTCGAAACGGTCGTCCTCGGCGAAGAAGTCGCAGGAGTAGTTGAGCTCCACGCCATTGAGCGCGGCATTCGCCCGGCAGGACTCGAGTGCCAGTGGATCGAGATCGCAGGCCACCACTTCCAGCGCCCCGGCTTTCGCCGCGGCAATGCCGGCGATCCCGGAGCCGGCGCCGAAATCCAGGACCCGCTTGCCCGCCACCCATTCCGGTCGCTCCGCCAGATAGCGGGCCATGGCCAGGCCGCTGGCCCAGCAGAAGCTCCAGTAGGGCGGTTCTTCAAGGATCCGCCGGGTCTCCTCGGGGCTGAAGGCGCGGTCCATGTTGTCGGCGTCGATCAGCCAGAGTTTCAGCGGGCAGTCCGGCAGCTCGCTGGCGACCAGTCGCGCATCCCCCAGCAGCTCGCTCAAGGCCGCCTGCAGTTGCACTGGCGCCATTTATGGCGCCTTTTCCAGTTGCAGCGGGCCGATGGCCTGGGTTTCAGCGCGGGAAACGCTGACCGGCCTGAGGTGCAGGATCAGTTGCCCGGACTGGCTGGCGCGGGCGCGCAGTTCCACGCGGCCACCGGCCGGGAACACTTCCGGGTTGAAGCGCAGCTGGAACGGCAGGGCCTGGCCGGTGCCATCGTAGGTGTCGCTGGCCAGCAGGCGCTGCGGGCGGCCGCGTTCGTCGATCACCAGCAGGGCGACCTCGACCTCGGCACCGCGGGGAATATTGGTGAAGCTGCCGCTCAATTCACGCTGGTAGGCGGGCAGTGGCGCGGGTACGTGAACATGCTTGGCGACCGGCTGGGCCGGGGCCTGGGGTGGAACGGGCTTGGGGGTTTCGCTGCTGCAGGCGGCCAGCAGGGTGGCGAAACCGAGCACGGCGAGCGCTCGAAACGACATGGATGAATTCCTTAGGGGGCGTATTTCCTCACTGGATGGTAACCCCTTTGGCTTGTCTTGCCAGTCGGATGCGCTACCATGGCCCTCCCTTTTTTTGTTGCCTGCCACCATGCACTGTCCCTTCTGCGGTGCCAACGACACCAAAGTCATCGACTCGCGACTGGTCGCCGAGGGCGAGCAAGTGCGCCGTCGCCGCGAATGCGTGGCCTGCGGCGAGCGTTTCACCACCTTCGAGACCGCCGAACTGGTCCTGCCGCGCCTGATCAAGCAGGACGGCACCCGCCAACCCTTCGACGAAGAGAAACTGCGTGCCGGCATGCAGCGCGCGCTGGAAAAGCGCCCGGTCAGCGTCGAGCGCCTGGAAGCGGCCCTGGCCCATATCAAGCACAAGCTGCGGGCCAAGGGCGAGCGCGAGGTCAAGTCGCTGGTGGTCGGCGAGCTGGTGATGAACGAGCTGCGCAAGCTCGATGAAGTCGCCTATATCCGTTTTGCCTCCGTGTACCGGCGCTTCCAGGACCTCGACGAGTTCCGCGAAGAGATCGACCGCCTGGCCCGCGAGCCTTCCGAAGAGTGAACATGTCCACAGAACGCGCCGTGCTCGACGCTCACTACATGGCCCGTGCGCTGGAGCTGGCGCGCAAGGGCGTGTATTCCACTCATCCGAACCCGCGGGTGGGCTGCGTCATCGTTCGTGACGGGCGCATCGTCGGCGAAGGCTGGCATGTGCGCGCTGGCGAGCCCCACGCCGAAGTCCACGCCCTGCGCGAGGCCGGTGAGCTGGCCCGTGGCGCTTGCGCCTACGTCACCCTCGAACCCTGTAGCCACCACGGGCGCACGCCGCCCTGCGCCGAAGCGCTGGTCAAGGCCGGGGTCGGGCGTGTGGTCGCGGCGATGCAGGATCCCAATCCGCAAGTCGCCGGCAATGGCCTCAAGCGCTTGGCTGACGCCGGGATCGAAGTCGCCAGCGGTGTCCTCGAAGGCGAGGCCCGGGCGCTCAATCCCGGTTTCCTCAAGCGTATGGAGCTCGGCCTGCCGTTTATCCGGGTCAAGCTGGCGATGAGCCTGGACGGGCGCACCGCCATGGCCAGCGGCGAAAGCCAGTGGATCACCGGCCCTGCCGCACGCTCCGCCGTGCAGCGCCTGCGTGCCCGCTCCAGCGTGGTGCTGACCAGCGCCGCCAGCGTGATCGCCGACCAGGCACGGATGACCGTGCGCGGCGAGGAGCTGGGCCTGGATGCAGAAACCACCGCCCTGGCCCTGGGTCGCCCACCGCTGCGCGTGCTGATCGACGGCCGCCTGCGCCTGCCGCTGGACGCGCCGTTCTTCCAGGCCGGCCCGGCCCTGGTGGTCAGCGCTGGCGCAGACGATCCACGCTACGCCGCTGCCGGCCATGAACTGCTGCGCGTCCCTGGCGAAAACGGCCAGGTCGATCTGCGCCAGTTGCTGGTAGAGCTGGCCCGTCGCGGTACCAACGACGTGCTGGTGGAAGCCGGCCCCGGTCTCGCCGGCGCTTTCGCCCGGCTCGGCCTGGTCGACGAATACCAACTTTTCATTGCCGGCAAGTTCCTCGGCTCCGAGGCGCGCCCGCTGCTCGACTGGCCGCTGGCCCGCATGAGCGAGGCACCGGCCCTGAAAATCATTGAAATGCGCGCCGTTGGCGATGACTGGCGAGTCATTGCCATCCCCGCGCCCGCCCCAGGCGTATAATTCGCGGCTTGCGCCCGACGCGGCCCCAGGTCTCCGAGGAGGACCCCATGTTCACCGGCATCATCGAATCCATCGGCAGCATCCGTAACATCACGCCCAAGGGCGGCGACGTGCGGGTCTATGTCGAAACCGCCAAGCTCGACCTGAGCGACGTGAAGCTCGGCGACAGCATTGCGGTCAACGGCGTCTGCCTGACCGCGGTGGAACTGCCAGGCGACGGCTTCTGGGCCGACGTCAGCCGGGAAACCCTGGACTGCACCGCCTTCTCCGACCTCAAGGCCGGCAGCCGGGTCAACCTGGAAAAGGCCCTGACCCCGAGCAGCCGTCTTGGCGGTCACCTGGTCAGCGGCCACGTCGACGGTGTCGGCGAGATCGTCTCCCGCGCCGATAACGCCCGCGCCATCCAGTTCCGCGTGCGCGCACCGAAGGAACTGGCCAAGTACATCGCCCACAAGGGCTCGATCACCGTCGACGGCACCAGCCTGACGGTCAATGACGTCGATGGCGCGGAATTCGAGCTGACCATCGTCCCGCACACCCTGGCCGAAACCATCATGGCCGACTACCGCCCGGGTCGTCGGATCAACCTCGAGGTCGACCTGCTGGCCCGTTACCTGGAGCGCCTGCTCCTGGGTGACAAAGCCGCCGAGCCGAGCAAAGGCAGCGGTATTACCGAAAGCTTCCTGGCCGCCAACGGCTACCTGAAATCCTGAATTGAGAAGGGGGTGCCGCGTGGCGCTCAACACCATCGAAGAACTGGTCGAAGACATCCGCCAGGGCAAAATGGTCATCCTGATGGATGACGAAGACCGCGAGAACGAAGGCGACATCATCATGGCAGCCGAGTGCTGCCTGCCGGAACACATCAACTTCATGGCCAAGCACGCCCGCGGCCTGATCTGCATGCCGATGACCCGCGAGCGCTGCGAAACCCTGAAGCTGCCGCTGATGGCGCCGCGCAACGGTTCCGGCTTCGGCACCAAGTTCACCGTGTCGATCGAGGCCGCCGAAGGCGTGACCACCGGCATCTCCGCCGCCGACCGCGCCCGTACCGTGCAGGCTGCTGCAGCGAAGGACGCCAAGGCCGAGGACATCGTCAGCCCCGGCCACATCTTCCCGCTGATGGCCCAGCCGGGTGGCACCCTGGCCCGCGCCGGCCACACCGAAGCCGCCTGCGACCTGGCGCGCATGGCCGGTTTCGAGCCAAGCGGGGTGATCTGCGAAGTGATGAACGACGACGGCACCATGTCCCGTCGCCCTGAACTGGAAGTCTTCGCCGCCGAACACGGCATCAAGATCGGCACTATCGCCGACCTGATCCACTACCGCATGATCCACGAGCGCACCATCCAGCGGATTTCCGAGCAGCCAATCGAGAGCGAGCTGGGCGAATTCAACCTGGTCACCTACCGTGACGCGGTGGAAGGCGACGTGCACATGGCCCTGACCCTGGGCAAGATCTGCGCCGAAGAGCCGACCCTGGTGCGTGTGCACAACATGGATCCGCTGCGCGACCTGCTGCTGGTCAAGCAGCCGGGCCGCTGGAGCCTGCGTGCGGCCATGGCCGCCGTGGCCGAGGCCGGCAGTGGCGTGGTGCTGCTGCTCGGTCACCCGCTGGACGGCGACGTGCTGCTGGCGCATATCCGCGAAAGCGCGGGCGATGCGCCGACCAAGGCACCGACCACCTACAGCACCGTCGGTGCCGGTTCGCAGATCCTGCGTGACCTCGGAGTGCGCAAGATGCGCCTGATGAGTTCGCCGATGAAGTTCAATGCGATATCCGGATTCGATCTGGAAGTTGTAGAATACGTGCCCTCCGAATGACCCGACGGTGTTTGACCGTTGCCCGTTCGTGACCAAAACTCCCACAGGCCGCGTTGTTGCGGCCTGGCTCTTTAAGATGAGAATCCCGCAATGTCCCTGAAGACCATCGAAGGTACCTTCATTGCCCCCAAAGGTCGCTACGCTTTGGTGGTTGGCCGCTTCAACAGCTTCGTCGTCGAAAGCCTGGTGAGCGGTGCCGTTGACGCCCTGGTTCGTCATGGCGTGAACGAAAGCGACATCACCATCATCCGTGCCCCTGGCGCCTTCGAAATTCCGCTGGTTGCACAGAAAGTCGCCCAACAGGGTGAATACGCCGCGATCATCGCCCTGGGCGCGGTGATCCGTGGTGGTACCCCACACTTCGAATACGTTGCGGGCGAATGCACCAAGGGCCTGGCCCAGGTGTCCATGGAGTTCGGTCTGCCGGTCTCCTTCGGTGTCCTGACCGTCGATTCCATCGAACAGGCCATCGAGCGTTCCGGCACCAAGGCCGGCAACAAGGGCGCCGAAGCTGCCCTGTCCGCCCTGGAAATGGTCAGTCTGCTGGCGCAGCTGGAGGCCAAGTGATTAGCGACGAAAGCGATCGTTTCAACCCGCGCGATCCGAAACCCGCCGATGCGGGCAAGCCCTCGAAAAGCGCCAAGCGTCGCGAAGCCCGCAAGCTCGCGACCCAGGCGCTGTACCAGTGGCACATGGCTCAGCATTCGCTGAACGAGATCGAAGCGCAGTTCCGGGTCGACAACGATTTCAGCGATGTCGATGGCGCCTACTTCCGCGAGATCCTCCACGGGGTCCCGGCGAAGAAGGGCGAAATCGACAAGGCCCTCGTACCTTGCCTGGACATGGCCCTGGAAGAACTCGACCCGGTCGAGCTGTCCGTGCTGCGTCTGTCGGCCTGGGAGCTGCTGGCGCGTCAGGACGTGCCGTACCGCGTGGTGATCAACGAGGGTATCGAGCTGGCCAAGGTCTTCGGTTCCACCGATGGCCACAAGTTCGTCAACGGTGTGCTCGACAAGCTGGCACCCGTGCTTCGCGAAGCCGAAGTGAAGGCGTTCAAGCGCTGATCCCGGCGCTGCCTGTCCATGGGTGAGTTCGAGCTGATCCGCCAGTACTTCGCCGCCGCGCCTTGTGCGCAGGGCGGCGAAGGCATTGCCCTGGGCATCGGTGACGATTGCGCACTGCTGGCGCCGGCGCCCGGCGAACAGCTGGCGATCTCCACCGATACGCTGGTGGCCGGGGTGCATTTCCCCGCCGTCAGCGATCCTTTCCTGCTCGGCCAGCGCTCGCTGGCGGTAGCGGCCAGCGACCTGGCTGCCATGGGCGCCACGCCCCTGGCCTTCACCCTCGCCCTGACCCTTGCCGAGACCGATCCGGACTGGCTGCGCGACTATGCCCGCGGCCTGAGCCAGATGGCCCGGCAATGCGGCCTGACCCTGGTCGGCGGCGACACCACCCGCGGCCCCCTGAGCCTGACCATGACCGTGTTCGGTCGCGTGCCCGCCGGACAGGCGCTGACCCGCGGCGGTGCGCAGGTCGGTGACCTGGTCTGTGTCGGTGGCGAGCTGGGCAATGCCGCTGGCGCCTTGCCGCTGGTGCTGGGCGAACGTCAGGCCGATGCAACCCTGAGCGAGCCGCTGCTGTCCCACTATTGGTCGCCCTCGCCACAGATCGCCCTCGGTCAGGCCCTGCGCGGCAAGGCCACGGCGGCCCTGGATATCTCCGATGGCCTGCTGGCCGACTGCGGGCATATCGCCCTGGCGTCTGCCGTCGCCTTGCGCCTGGAGCTGGAGCGCCTGCCGCTGAGTGCCGCGCTGACCGGCTTCCTCGGTGTGGACGGCGCGCGCCAGGCGGCGCTGACCGGTGGCGACGACTACGTGATCGCCTTTACCCTGCCGCCTGCCGAGCTGGACGGCTTGCTGGCCGACGGCTGGCCGGTGCATGTGGTGGGGCGGGTCGAGGCCGGCAGCGGCGTTCGCCTGCAGGATGCCGAAGGCCGCGATATCACCCCCGCCGTGCGCGGCTATCAACACTTTAGGGAGACACCGTGACCGACCACCCCAACCAGGTGCCAGCGGAAAACGTTCCGCCTTCGGTCTGGCGCAACCCCTGGCATTTCCTCGCCTTCGGCTTCGGCTCCGGCACCTTGCCCAAGGCCCCGGGTACCTGGGGTTCGCTGGTGGCGCTGCCGTTCGTGCCGCTGTGGCAGATGCTGCCCGACTGGGGCTACTGGCTGATGCTCGGCCTGACCATGCTGTTCGGCTTCTGGCTGTGCGGCAAGGTCGCCGACGACCTCAAGGTGCACGACCACGAAGGCATCGTCTGGGACGAGATGGTCGGCATGTGGATCACCCTCTGGCTGGTGCCGGAGGGCTGGATGTGGCTGCTGGCCGGGTTCCTGATGTTCCGCTTCTTCGACATCCTCAAGCCGTGGCCGATCCGCTGGGTCGACCGGCATGTGCATGGCGGCGTGGGCATCATGCTCGACGATGTGCTGGCCGGCGTGTTCGCCTGGCTGGCCATGCAAGTGCTGGTATGGAGTCTGATTTAAAGGGAGTTGGGTGATGCGCAAGTGGCTGTTGCTGGTAGCCATGCTGGCCGGGATGCTGGGTGTCGTGCGGGCTGATGACCTGCCGGCCGAGGTGCGCCTGGCCAGCGAGGCCTGGCAGGACTACACCAATGCCGACGGCACGGGTGTCGGTTGGGATGTACTGCGCATGGTCTTCGAGCCGGCGGGGGTCAAGGTACGGCCGCTGACGGCGCCGTACACCCGCGCCATCGGCCTGGTCAAACGGGGTGAGGCGGATGCCTGGGTCGGTTCCTATCACGAAGAGCATTCCGACAACCTCTACCCGCGCTGGAATTTCGACTCCGACCATATCTATGCCCTGGGGCTGGTCAGCAAGCCGCTGCCGACCAAGGACACTATCGGCCAGTACCGCCTGTCCTGGGTACGTGGCTACGACTACCAGAACTACCTGCCGAACGTCGGCTACTACCGCGAAGTGCAGCGCCGCGACGGCATTTTGCCGATGCTCGAGCGCGAGCGGGTCGATTTCTATATCGATGCCGAGACCGAAGTGAACTACGTCCGGGCCCAGGCCCAGCATCCGGAGAAATTCCGCAGCACCCATGTGGCGGAACTGCCTTTGTATCTGGCATTTGGCAACACGCCGGAGGGCAAGGCGCTGCGCGACCTGTTCGACAAACGTATGGACGTGCTGGTGCCCAGTGGCGCGCTGAAGCCGATTTTCGAGCGCTGGAAGCAGCCTTATCCGTTCGGTAAGCCCTTTAAATAGGCCGGTCAGCATCGAACTTTTCGATCTTTTGCCCCAGTAATTCAGCATAAGCAGGTGCGGCAAGCTGCTGTTACAATCGGCCCACGTCAATTTTCATGCATATCAGGAGCACAAGGTGCCCGTCGTTTTCGTTGCCGCTTCCAAGCTGCCTACTCCTTTCGCGACTTTCACCATGCACGGTTTTCTCGACGAAGCCACCGGCCGCGAGCACGTCGTGCTCAGCCTCGGTGATGTCGCCGACGGCCAGCCGGTGCTGGGTCGCCTGCATTCCGAGTGCCTGACGGGCGATGCCCTGTTCAGCCAGCGGTGCGATTGCGGTTCGCAGCTCGAAGCAGCCCTGCAAGCCATTGCCCGGGAAGGGCGTGGCGTACTCCTCTATCTGCGCCAGGAAGGCCGTGGCATTGGCCTGCTGAACAAGATCCGCGCATACGAGCTGCAGGATGGCGGTGCCGACACGGTCGAGGCCAACGAGCGCCTGGGCTTCGCCGCCGACCAGCGTGACTACGCCATGTGCCGGCCGATGCTGGAGCATCTTGGCGTGACCGCGCTGCGCCTGATGACCAACAACCCGCGCAAGGTCAAGGCCCTGACCGACATGGGCATCGTCGTCGCCGAGCGCGTGCCGCTGCACACCGGGCACAACCCGCACAACAAGCACTACCTGGCCACCAAGGCCGGCAAGCTCGGCCACATGATGGGCAACGAGCACCAGGGCGAGGCCGGTCGCGCGTGACCCGCAGCCAGGTACGGACCCGCCTGACCCTGGCCTGGTGGCAATACCTGGCCGTGGCGCTGGCGCCGCTGATCGTGTTCGCCTGGGCCTTCGGCGGCATGGAGCCGATCATCCCGATCCTGGCCATGCCGATGTTCATCGGTGGCGTCGCCTCGATGTTCCTCACCCTGCCGCGTTTCGGTCCGTACAAGCACGCGTTGATCGCCACCGGCAAGGCCCTCGACAGCGAGGCCGAGCCGGCTGCCTGGATCGAGCTGGCGCGGGTGCGTCGCCTGGGCATGCTGTTAGCCTGCCTGCCGGCCTGGGTCGCCGCGCTGTCGGTGTTCGTCGGGCTGGAGGCGGTGCCGCAGATCCTCCTGGCGATCTCCAGCGTGGTCATCCTCTACCTCTACCGTCTTCCCCGTCAGTTGGCCTGATGCGCCGTTGGCTCCTGCTGGGGCTGCTGGCCTGCGCCGGCTCGCTGGCGGCCGCGCCACGGGTGGTCAGCCTGGCGCCTTCGCTGTCGGAAATCGTCGTTGAACTGCAGGCCAGCGACCTGCTGGTGGGCGTACTCGATGGCGGCGAGCGCCCGCTTGAACTGGCGCAACTGCCGTCCGTGGGGCGCTATGGCCAGCTCGACCTGGAGCGCCTGCTCAGCCTCAAGCCCGACCTGATCCTGCTCTGGCCCGCCAGCGTGCCCCCTGCCCAGCGTGCGCAGCTTGAGCACTTGGGGATTGCACTGGTCAGTGCCGAACCCCGTGACCTCGACAGCCTGATCACCCAGATTGCCTCTATCGGCGAGCGCCTTGGGCGTGCCGAGGCCGGAGCGCGCTATGCGGATCAACTGCGTGCGCGGCTCGCCGAGCTGCGCACGCGTTATCACCGCGAGCAGCCGTTGCGGGTGTTCTATCAGGTCTGGGACAAGCCGCTGTACACCGTCGGTGGTGGGCAGATCATCAGTGATGCGTTGAAGGTCTGTGGGGCACGCAACCTGTTCGAGGACCTGGAATTGCCGGCGCCTCAGGTGAGCATCGAAAGCGTCCTGCAGCGGGATCCGCAGGTGATCGTGGCAGGCGATCAGGCGCAGCTGGATGCCTGGAAGCCCTGGCGGCAGGTCAGTGCAGTGCGTGACGGTCGGTTGCTGCGGGTGCCGGACAAGGGCCTCGAACGCCCCAGCGGGCAGATGCTCGAGGCCACTGCGAAACTCTGCGAGGCCCTGGCTAAAGGTCCGGCGTCCAACTGATCGCCAGCAGCCAGGTACGGCCTTCCTCGCGATAGCCGTAGAAGTTGCCGGCGTAGTTGTACTGGCTGCGGGCGTAGTTCTTGTCCAGCAGGTTCTCGGCTTTCAGGTCCAGGCGCACGTCCGGGGTCAGCGTCCAGCTGGCGCGGGCGCCGAGCAGGCCGTAGCCGCCGAGGGAGCGCTGGTTGGCCGCATCGGCGTAGCTGCTGCTGACTGCCTGCCACGAGGCACCCATTCCAAACCGGTCGAATTGCCGGTCCAGGTCCAGGCTCAGGGTCCGCCGGGCCCGGCGCTCAAGGGTATGGCCGTTGTCCAGGTCACGCGGGTCCATCAGCGCCACGCCCAATTGGCTCTGCCAGCCCCACCAGTCCTGGGTCAGGGTCGTTTCGAAACCGATGATCCGTGCCTTGCTGACGTTGTACGGCGCCG
This sequence comes from Pseudomonas sp. P2S-1, assembly GCF_057197725.1. NCBI lineage: Bacteria > Pseudomonadati > Pseudomonadota > Gammaproteobacteria > Pseudomonadales > Pseudomonadaceae > Pseudomonas > Pseudomonas sp. P2S-1. The sequence continues at coordinate 3,902,127 of NZ_CM170068.1, read as the reverse complement.
TGTCGCGGAAGACGATGGCGTCGCGCAGGTCGGTGCGGTACAGCGAGGTTTCCAGGCGGCTGTCGGTACTCAGTTGGCTGCGCCATTGCAGCTCGTAGCTTTTCGAATGCTCGGGCTTGAGGTCCGGGTTGGCGGCGAAGGGGTAATACAAGTCGTTGAAGGTCGGTGCGCGGAAGCCTTCGCTGTAGGACAGCAGCAGGTCGTTGTCCGCGTTCAACGGCAAGGTCAGGCTGCCGCTCCAGGTGTTCTGCCCGCCAAACTGCTGGTTGCGGTCGCGGCGCAGGCCCAGTTCGGTGGAGAAGTGCTCGCCCTGGTAACGATGCTGGACGAACACCGCGCGGTTCCAGCGCCTGTCCTCGCTGAAATCGGTTCTGGCGCGCAGGCGGTCTATCCAGGCATCGCCGCCGAGCAGCAGGCTGTGCTGCTCGTCGAGATCGACGTCGTTCTGCCAGCTCAGCGAATCGCGGTAGGTGTTGTAGACATCCTCGGCGTCGCTCAGCTTGTCGCGGCTGCGGTCGCGGTTTTCGCTGTGGCCCAGTTCCAGGCGTGAGTGCCATTGCTCAGTGAGTTGCGCGGCGATGTGGGTGCTGACGCTGCTCACCGCGAAGTCGGTGTAGGGCGCCTGGGGCAGGAGTTGTCCGGTCTCTTCGACGTACAGCCCGTAGGGGTTGTCGAATTCGCGGCGGCCGCGGCTGTCCAGCAGGCTGGCGCCGATTTCCAGGTCATCGCTCAGCTGGTGCGACAGGTTCAGGCTCAGCGAGCGGTTGCGCGAGGCGTCGTGGTCCTGGTCGCTGGGGTACGACTGGCGTGTGTCGTCGATGCCGGCACTTTCATCCAGGCTGGCGCCGAGGCTGAAGCGGGTGCGGCCGTCGCCGCCGGACAGGCCGAGGCTGCGTTCGAAGGTTTTGTGGTTGCCGGCAGCCAGGCGCAGTCGGGCCTGCAGGCCTTGCTCGACACCGCGTCGGGTGAAGATCTGGATCACTCCGCCCATGGCATCGCTGCCGTAGATCGCCGAGCGCGAGCCGCGCAGCACTTCCACCCGTTCGATCTGCTCGATGTTCAGGTATTGCAGGCCGCTGTCGCCGGACGAGGTATTGGCGATGCGCTGGCCGTCCACCAGTACCAGGCTCTGGGCCGATTTGGTGCCGCGGATGAAGATGCCCGGCAGGCTGCCGCGACCACCTGTGCGGGCAACTTGCACCCCGGGGACGCGGATCAGCAGGTCGCTGACGCTGCTGGCTTGCAGGCGCTCGATATCGTCGCGGGTGAAGACCGTGGTGGCGGCGCTGGACTGGCTGCGGTCTTCGACCTGGCGGTTGGCGCTGATGACTACGTCGGGGAGCTTCAGGGCGCTGTCGCGGTCGATGGGGGCGGCCAACAAGGGGGTCGGAAGAAAGAGAAAGATAGAGGTCAGGCGGAGGAGTTTCATTGATAGGTCCATTGCAATCGCTGGCAAGCCAGCTCCCACAGGTTCTGCACAAGTCTTGAGGTATGTGCTGAACCTGTGGGAGCTGGCTTGCCAGCGATGAGGCCCTTAGAGGCCCAGGAGATCCATGCGCTTGCGCACCGAAGCCTCGATCCCCGCAGCATCCAGCCCGCACTCGGCCAGCATCTGCGCCGGCTTGGCGTGCTCGACATAAACGTCCGGCAACCCCAGGTGCAGCAAGGGCTTGAGCACGGCTTCGCGAGCCAGGAACTCACCCACCGCCGCACCGGCGCCGCCCATGATGGCGTTCTCTTCGAGGGTCACCAGCAGCTCGTGGCTGCCCGCCAGCTCCAGCACCAGCGCCTCGTCCAGCGGCTTGACGAAGCGCATGTCGACCACGGTCGCGTCCAGCGTCCCGGCCACTTTCAGCGCTTCGGCCAGTTGCACGCCGAACACCAGCAGGGCGACCTTGCTGCCCTGGCGGCGAACAACACCTTTACCGATTTCCAGCGGTTCCAGGCTGTCCTCGATGGGCGCGTTCGGGCCGCTGCCCCGCGGGTAGCGCACGGCGGCCGGGCCGTCGTACAGATGGCCGGTGCTGAGCATGCGGCGCAGTTCGTTCTCGTCGCTCGGGGTCATCACCAGCATGCCGGGGATGCAGCGCAGGTACGACAGGTCGAAGCTGCCGGCGTGGGTCGGGCCGTCTTCGCCCACCAGGCCGGCGCGGTCGATGGCGAACAGCACGTCGAGGTTCTGCACCGCGACGTCATGGATCAACTGGTCGTAGGCGCGCTGGAGGAAGGTCGAGTAGATCGCCACCACCGGCTTGGAGCCTTCGCAGGCCATGCCCGCCGCCAGGGTCACCGCATGCTGTTCGGCGATCGCCACGTCGAAGTAGCGCTGTGGATAACGTTCGCTGAAGGCCACCAGGTCGGAGCCTTCCTTCATCGCCGGGGTGATGCCCACCAGGCGCTCGTCGGCGGCGGCCATGTCGCACAGCCACTGGCCGAACACCGCGGAGTACTTCGGTCCGCCGGCTTTCTTGGGGGCGGCGGCCGGGGCGTCGAGCGGTTCCAGCTTGGTGATCGCGTGGTAGCCGATCGGGTCGACTTCGGCCGGGGCGAAGCCCTTGCCCTTCTTGGTCACCACATGCAGGAACTGCGGGCCCTTGAGGTCGCGCATGTTGCGCAGGGTGGCGATCAGGGTCGGCAGGTCGTGGCCGTCGATCGGGCCGATGTAGTTCCAGCCCAGCTCTTCGAACAGGGTGCCGGGGACCAGCATGCCCTTGGCGTATTCCTCGGTGCGGCGGGCGATTTCCCAGGCGCCGGGCAGGCGCGAGAGGACCTTCTTGCTGCCCTCGCGCATGCTCGCGTAAGTGCGGCTGGAGAGGATCTTGGCCAGGTAGTTGGACAGCCCGCCGACGTTGCGCGAGATCGACATGTCGTTGTCGTTGAGGATCACCAGCATGTCGGCGTTGACTTCCTGGGCGTGGTTCAACGCCTCGAAGGCCATGCCGGCGGTCAGGGCGCCGTCGCCGATTACCGCGATGGACTTGCGCGCCTCGTTGCGCAGGCGGGCGGCGATGGCCATGCCCAGGGCGGCGCTGATCGAGGTGCTGGAGTGGCCGACGCCGAAGGTGTCGTACTCGCTCTCGCTGCGCCGCGGGAAGGCGGCCAGGCCGTCTTTCTGGCGCAGGGTGTTCATGCGCTCGCGGCGACCGGTGAGGATCTTGTGCGGATAGGCCTGGTGCCCGACGTCCCACACCAGACGGTCGTCGGGGGTGTCGAAGACGTAGTGCAGGGCGATGGTCAGCTCGATGACGCCCAGGCCGGCACCGAAGTGGCCGCCGGTCTGGCCGACGCTGTAGAGCAGTTCCTGGCGCAGTTCGTCAGCCAGGTTCTCCAGGTCGGCTTCGGCCAGACGCCGCAGGCCGGCGGGCGTGGCGGCACGGTCCAGGAGCGGCGTGACCGGGCGTTCGCGGGGGATCTCTTGAAACGTCGTGGGCATCAGGCGAGTCGTTATAGGTTTGAAGACGCGGCAGTTTACCCCATTGGGGAGAGACTGCACATTCGATGGGAATCGGCGCCGTTCACTGTAGGAGCGTGGCTTGCCCGCGAAGGACCGCATAGCGGTCCCAGGATCTTAGTGACCACACCATTTTGGGACCGCTGCGCGGTCCATCGCGGGCAAGCCACGCTCCTACAAGAGCGGGTATGGGGCTTTTAGTTGCGGCGTTCGACGATGTAGCGAGCCAGCGCCCGCAGCGGTTCGGCGGCTGCGTCAAACGGCCGCACGGCCTCGATCGCCTGGTCGCGCAACTCAAGGGCATAGGCCTTGGCCGCTTCCAGGCCGAGCAGCGCCGGGTAGGTCGGCTTGTCGCGGGCAATATCGGCGCCCTGGCGCTTGCCCAGGGTCTCGGTATCGCTTTCCACGTCGAGGATGTCGTCCTGCACCTGGAACGCCAGGCCGATGGCCTGGGCGTACTGTTGCAGGGCCTTGAGTTCGGCTTCGCCAGCGCGTTCGCTGGCCAGGGCGCCAAGGCGCACGCTGGCTTCGATCAGCGCGCCGGTCTTGTGCCGGTGCATGAATTCAAGGGCGGTCTGGTCCAGCTTGAGGCCCACCGAACCCAGGTCGATGGCCTGGCCGCCGACCATGCCGGCGGGGCCAGCAGCCTTGGCCAGGGTCTGCACCATGGCCAGGCGGGTGGCGTCGCTCTGCCGGCTCAGGGACGGGTCGAGCAGGGCGCTGAAGGCCAGGCTCTGCAAGCCGTCGCCGGCGAGGATCGCGCAGGCTTCGTCGAAGGCCTTGTGGGTGGTCGGCTGGCCGCGACGCAGGTCGTCGTCGTCCATCGCCGGCAGGTCGTCATGCACCAGGGAATAGGCGTGGATCAGCTCCACCGCGCAGGCCGCGCCATTGGCCTGTTCGGCCGCGCCGCCGAGGGCTTCGCAGGCGGCATAGGCGAGCAGCGGACGGACGCGCTTGCCGCCGTTCATCACGCTGTAGCGCATGGCCTCGTAAAGCCGGGTGAGTTCCACCGAGGGGGCCTGGAACAGCGGCTCCAGGGCGGCGTCGACCCGGGCCTGGCAAGCGGTCTGGTAGGCGCGGATCATTCGGCCTGTTCCGCGTCGAAGGGCTCGGCGGCCAGTTCGCCGTCGCGCTCCAGGAGGATCTGCACCTTCTGCTCGGCCTGGGTCAGGGCGCCCTGGCAGTCGCGGGTCAGGCGGATACCTTGCTCGAAGGCGGTCAGCGAGTCTTCCAGCGACAGCTCGCCGTTCTCCAGGCGCTCGACCAGGGCTTGCAGGTCAGCGAGGGATTGCTCGAAATCGATGGCGGCTTTTTTTCGGGCCATGGCGTCTGTCTCGGTGGCGGTTCGGAACGGCGCGACACTAGCAGAGCAGGGCACCCGGGGCAAATCAGCGGCAGTTTCTTCGGTCGCATTCCCGTGCCCGCGTTGTGAGCAGTTATGGCGCTCTGCCATAATCTCGCCCGCTCAGCGTCCGGGGGCATTCCTTTCCTCACGTCTCATCCATGGACCCGGTTGTGAGCCTTCTTTCCATCGAATCCGGCCTGTGCTTCATCCTCTTCTTCGTCCTGTACTGGAGCCTGTGCTGGAGCACCCGGCTGCAGAACACCCTGTTGCTGGCAGGCAGCTACGGGCTGGTGGCGAGCTTCAGCCCCTTCGCCCTGTACGTGCTGTTCGGCTACACCCTGCTGGTGTACCTGCTCGGCCTGCTGGCGGCACGCTGGCCAGGGCGCTGGTTCGCCAACCTGGCCCTGCTGGCGCTGGTGCTGGGCGGTTTCTACCTGTTCAAGTACCAGGAACTGTTCGTCGCCGCTGCCCAGGCGGCGCTGGCGGGGCTCGGGCTGAAGCTGTCGTTGCCGGTCCTGCAACTGCTGGTGCCGATCGGTTTTTCCTTCTACGCCTTCCACTCGGTCAGCTACGTGGTGTCGATCAACCGCCGCGAGCTGGACCCGGTACCGCCGCTGGACCTGGCCCTGTACCTGGCGTTCTTCCCCAGCCTGGTCGCCGGGCCGGTCAATCGCGCCGGGGAGATGCTGCCGCAGATCCGCACCACGCGCCTGCGCCAGGTGCTGGAACCGCAGCGGGCGCTGGGCCTGATCGGGCTGGCGCTGGTCAAGGTGTTCCTGCTCAGCGGCTGGCTGGGCGGCGCCTGGGTCGATCCGGTGTTCGAGACGCCGGGCAACTTCAGCCCGGCGCAGATCCTTCTCGCGGTCTACGGCTACAGCCTGCAGATCTATTTCAACTTCAGCGGCTACACCCACCTGGTCACCGGCATCGCCCTGCTGCTGGGCTTTCGCCTGCCGCCGAACTTCGATGTGCCCTATGTCGCGCGCAACCTGCGCGAGTTCTGGAGCCGCTGGCATATCAGCCTGTCCACCTTCATCCGCGACTACGTGTATATCCCGCTGGGTGGTAACCGTCATGGCGCCTGGCTGGCGACGCTGTCCATGTTCGTGGCGATGCTGGTCTCCGGGCTGTGGCACGGGGCGAGCGTGAACTTCCTGATCTGGGGCGCGCTGCACGGGCTCGGACTGGCGCTGTACAAGCTGTATGCGCGGCTGGGCTGGTCGGGCAGTGCGTGGCTGGGCCGGGTGCTGACCTTCCATTACGTGGCCTTCGCCTGGATCTTCTTCCGCAGCACCAGCCTGGAGGGCGCGCTGGACATGCTGGGCGGGCTGTCAGCCGCCGATCTGTTCGGCGACAGTGGTGTGCTGTTGCTGGCGTGCGTCGTTGCGCTGGGGATTTATCCACAGAGCGTGGCGCTGTTGCGCGGGGGCTTCGCGGCGACCACCCGCTTGCCGTGGCAGTTCTACCCGCTGCCGTTCGCGCTGTTCCTGGCGGTGGTGATCTTTGCCGCGCCGTCCGGTGTGCCGGGGTTCATCTATGCCGGTTTCTGACAATCGCCAGTTGCTGCGCACGCAACTCGGAGCATTGCGGGTGCTTTACGCGCTGCTGTTCTGCGCGGTGTTGCTGGGCTGGCTCAACCAGCAATCCCTGAGCCTGTACTGCCAGCAGCGCTATCACCAGACGTGCGAATTGCCGTTGCTGGGCGAAAGTCCCGGGTGGCGCCTGGGTGGACACCTCAATCAGGCCCTGGTGGATGCCCGTGAGCGCTTCTTCGACAGCCTCGACGGGCAGCCGCTCGTGGCCGCTGCCGAGCCTGAGCCTGCGCCGCCCCCTGCGGTGGTGGAGCTGCCGCCGAATATCCCGGTGGTGACGGTGACACTCGATGCTGCGCCGGCCAAACCTGCACCCGCCAGGCAGCCACCGGCGCCCGCGGCGGTTGCGGTGGCCAGGCCGGCGCCGGTGCTGCCGGCCATCCCGGTGTCGCCGCGGGTCACCCTGAACAGCGGCGACGAAGTCTTCCTGGTCGGCGATTCGATGATGCAGGGCGTGGCGCCGCACCTGTCCAATACCCTGCTCAAGCGCTACGGCATTCGCAGCATCAACCTCAGCCGGCAGAGCACCGGGCTGGCCTACCCGGGCTTTTTCAACTGGCCGCAGACGGTGGCGAAGACCCTGGGCGAGCGTCCGCGCATTCGCCTGATGGTGGTCTTCCTCGGCCCCAACGACCCGTGGGATATGCCCCAGGGCAAGGGCAAGCCGTTCCTGCGTTTCCGCACCCCGGCCTGGGAGCTGAGCTATCGCCAGCGCATCGATGCGATTCTCGACCAGGCCCATGCCCGCGGCGTGCAAGTGATCTGGGTCGGGCCGCCGAACATGCAGCAGGCGCGGTTGTCCACCGCCATGGCCTATCTCAGCGGGCTGTACCGCGAGCAGGCGCAGCGGCATGGCCAGCATTACGTGTCGGCCAACGTTGTGCTCGGTTACAAGGGCGACGAATTTTCCACTACCGTTCACAACGGCCAGGGCGGGCAACTGCGCACCCGGGCCGACGATGGCATCCATTTCACCATTCCCGGGCAGAAGCTGATCGCCAACCAGGTGCTGGCGCTGATCGCCTTCCCCGGCCCTACCGTGACGGGGCATTGAGATGCGTCGAGTGCTTTTTTTCGTATTGCTGGGCGGTCTGCTCGCCAGCGGCCCGGCCGCAGCCCTGAGCCGCGATGGCAACCTGGGCCTGCTCGCAAGCAAGCTGCGCGTGGCGGCGCGGGCGCCGGTGAACATCGTCCAGTTCGGTGATTCGCATACTGCCGCCGACCTGTTCAGCGGTGAGTTGCGCCGTTTGTTCCAGAAGGATTACGGCGACGGTGGCATCGGTCTGGTCTCGGCCATGCCGGTGCCAGGCACGCGTTACGAGCAGGTCGTGCTCAAGGCGGCCGAGTCGCAGTGGAAACTGGTCTCGGCGCGCAACCAGCAGAGCGAGCAGTTCCCGTTGGGGGGCTACCTGGCCTTGCCGCAGGTAGACAAGGCCAGTGTGCGCATCGACGCGCGTCAGCCGGATGAGCAGCGCTACCGGGTCTCGGCGCTGTACCAGGCGCAGCAGCACAGTGGCCTGCATGCCCGTGACGAACAGAACCCGGATCGCCGGGTGATGCTGGCGGCGACGGGCGGCGAGTGGCGTTTCAGCCCGCTGTTGAACAATGCCCGGCTGCCGTTGGAGCTGTCGGTGGAAGCACCGGCCGGGCTGGCACTGGGCGGCTGGTGGGTCCAGGGGCAGAAGAATGCCGGGGTGACCTTGTCCGCGCTGGGGATCAACGGCGCGCAACTGGCGGTGATGAACAAGTGGCAGGCGGGCTGGCAGGACAGCCTGAAGGGCTTGCGTCCGGACATGGTGCTGCTGGCCTACGGCACCAATGAAGCCTTCGATCCGCGCTTCGACCCGGCGCAGTATCGCGAGCAACTGGCGCAGACCCTGGGCGAGCTGCGCCGGCAGTTGCCACGGGCGGTGATCGTGCTGGTCGGGCCGCCGGACTCGATTCGCCAGCGCGGCGCGCAGGGCTGTGCGGCGCGGGTACCGCAGGCGTTGGCGGGGATCGTCGCCAGTCAGCGGGAAGAGGCGAAGAAGGTCGGGGCGCTGTTCTGGGATTGGCAGGGCTTCATGGGGGGCGAGTGCTCGATCGAGCGCTGGCAGGCGCAAGGGCTGGCGCGGGGGGATCTGATTCACCTGACGGCGGAGGGGTATCGCAAGAGTGCGACGGGGTTGTATGGGTTTTTGCGGGGGCAGATGGGGTTGAGGTAAGTCTTCAGGACGGTGGTGGCCTCAATCGCTGGCAAGCCAGCTCCCACAGGGTCCGTGTGCACCGCCGGACCTGTGGGAGCTGGCTTGCCAGCGATTGGGCCGCAAAGCGGTCCCCGAAGGCGACTCAGTTCTGCGCGGTCTTGACCCCATCCGCCAGCTTCACCGTCTCTTCCAGCGTGAAGCGCCCCAGCGGGTTCTGCAGGAAGTTCTGGATATTGCTGCGCGAGATGTTGATGTACGGGCTGTAATACAGGTCGATCCAGTTCACATCGTGCTTGGCCAGTTTCTGCAACTCCTGGTACATCTGCCCACGCTTGACCGGGTCGGTCTCGATCCGCGCCGCAGCCACCAGTTGCTTGACCTCGTCGTTCTGGTAGCGGGTCATGTAGTTCTGGTTGGCGTCATGGCCGAGGACGAAGGTGGTCTTCTGGTCCGGGTCGAGCACGTCGTTGGTCCAGTACATCACCGACAGGTCGTAGTCGCCGTCCACCAGCATCTGCCAGCTCTGGGTCGGGTCGACCTTCTGCAGGTTGGCGGTGATGCCGACGTCCGCCAGCTGCTTCTGCACCAGCACGGCGATCTGTTCGTCGGCCTCGTTGCCGGCGTTGACCACGTAGTTGACCTTGAGCCCTTCGGCACCGGCCTTCTTCAGCAGTTCGCGAGCCTTGGCCGGGTCATACGGGCGTTGCAGGTTGTCGGCGTTGTGGTACAGCGCGCCCTTGGGAATGTACGAGTAGGCGACTTCGCCATGGCCGAAGGTGACGGTGCTGACCAGGGCCTTCTTGTCGATCGCCAGGTCGATGGCCTCGCGCACTTCCTGTTTGCCCAGCAGGCCCTTGGAGTGGTTGATCAGCAGATGGTCTTCGCGGGTCGACGGGTCGATATGGATGGTGACCTGCTTGTCCTTCTGCAACTCGTCCACCTGGGTGAACGGCACGAAGATCGCCGAGTCCAGCTCGCCGGCCTGGACCTTCATCATGCGCGTGCGGTCATCCGGGATGGAGATCCACTCGACGCCATCCAGGCTGACCTTGTCGGCCTGCCAGAACGCCGGGTTTTTCTCCAGGATCACGCGGTCGCCACGCAGCCATTCCTTGACCTTGAAGGCCCCGGACACCACCGGGTTCTGCGCATATTCTTCCTCGCCGAGTTTTTCCATCGCCTGCTTCGACAGGATCGAGATATTGGCGGTGCCGAGCAGGGCGAGGAACGGCACCGACTTGCTGTGCAGGGTCACGACCAGGGTGTGGGCGTCGGCCGCCTTGGCGGTGTCGATGATCTTGTAGGAGTCGGCCCACAGCGAACCGGGGTTGTCGCGGATGCGCAGCAGCGAGAAGGCGGCATCCTCGGCGGTGATCGGCGAGCCGTCGGAGAACTTGGCATTGCGCATCTTGAAGGTGTAGGTCAGGCCGTCGTCGGACACCTTCCAGCTTTCCGCCAGGCCCGGGACCAGCTGGGTGCCGCTGTTGTCCACGCGGACCAGCACGTCGTAGACGTTGGCGAAGACCCAGCTGTCGCGGTTCTGGGCACTCTTGATCGGGTCGAAGGTGGTGGTTTCCTCACGGCAGCCGATGGTCAGTACCCCGGCGGCGTGGGCGATGCCGCTGGTCAGGGCGCTGGCGGCCAGCAGGGCGGCGGTGAGTAACTTCAATGCTCCGGGTTTCATGCTCAAGCTCCATTTGATGAATTGTCGTTATGTCAGAACAACGGCTCCGTATGGACGCAGGCGTATTGCCGTGCGCCCAGGGAATGAGTCGGTGGTGCGCTGTCCCGGCAAGCCGGCAGCGCATGGCGGCAACGGGGGTGAAAGGCGCAGCCGGCCGGCAGGTGCAGCGGGCTCGGTGGCTCGCCCGGCAGCGGCTGCTCGGGCAGGCGGCGGGCCGGGTCGATATCGGCGATGGACTGGATCAGCGCGGCGGTGTAGGGATGGCGCGGCGAATCGAAGACCTCCTGCACGGGGCCTTCCTCGACGATCCGCCCGAGGTACATCACCGCCACCCGGTCGCACAGGCGGCGCACCACGGTCAGGTCGTGGGTGATGAACAGCAGGGCGAGGTTCATGCGCTCGCGCAGTTCCAGCAGCAGGTTGATGATCTGGCCCTGGATCGACACATCGAGGGCGGCGACGCATTCGTCGGCGATGATCAGCCGCGGTTCCACGGCCAGGGCGCGGGCGATGCCGACCCGCTGGCACTGGCCGCCACTCAGGGAGCGCGGCTTGCGCTCGGCCAGTTCCGGGCGCAGGCCGACCAGGGTCAGCAACTCGGCGACCCGCGCCGGCACCTGTGCCTCGGGCACCTTGCGCTGCACCCGCAGCACCTCGGCGATGATGTCGCCGATGGGCTGGCGCGGGTTCAGTGCGGTGTACGGGTCCTGGAAGATCATCGCGGTTTCGTGGCGCAGGCGGGCGATATCGGCCTGGCTGCCCTGGGCCATGTCGATGCCGTCGAAGAGGATCTGCCCGCCGGCCACCGGGTTCAGGTGCAGGATGGCCCGGGCCAGGGTGCTCTTGCCGCAGCCGGATTCGCCCACCAGGCCGAGGGTTTCCCCGGCGGCCAGTTGCAGCGAAGCGCCATTCACCGCGCTGACCTTGCGCGAACGCAGGCTGAACAGGCCGCTGCCGGCGGCGGGGAATTGCACCTGCAGGTCCTTGACCTGCAACAGCGTGGTCATGAGGCGACTCCGGCCAGCAGCGGCGTATGGCAGGCCAGGCGATGGCCAGGTGAGGTTTCCCGCAGTTCCGGCAGGTGCTCGCGGCACACCGGCGAGGCCTGGGTGCAGCGCGGGCCGAAGCGGCAGCCGGTGGGCATGTCGCCGAGCAGTGGAGGTTGTCCGCCGATGGTGTTCATCAGGCGCTGGCCGCTGTGCGCCGCCGGGTGGCAGGCGAGCAGGCCGGCGCTGTAGGGGTGCTGCGGGCGCGACAGGATCCCGGTCTTGCTGCCGTGTTCGCACAGGCGCCCGGCGTACATCACCGCGATGCTGTCGCAGGTCTGGGCGACCACGCCGAGGTCGTGGCTGATCAGGATCATCGACAGCCCGCGACGGTCGCGCAGGTCCAGGAGCAGGCGGAGGATCTGTGCCTGCACCGTGACGTCCAGCGCGGTGGTCGGCTCGTCGGCGATCAGCACTTTCGGGTTGCAGCCCAGGGCCACGGCGATCATCGCCCGCTGGCGCATGCCGCCGGAGAATTCGTGGGGGTAGTTGTCCACCCGGGACTGCGGGTCGGGAATACCGACCTGGCGCAGCACCTCGATGGCTTCGGCCCGCGCTTCCCGGCGCGAGGCGCCCTGGTGCAGGCGGATGCCCTCGGCGATCTGCTCGCCGATGCGCATCAGCGGGTCGAGGTGGCTGCTGGGGTTCTGGAAGATCATGCCCAACTGGCGGCCACGCATGCGGCGCATGCCGGCATCGTCCAGCGTCAACAGGTCGGTGCCGCCCAGGCGCACCGCGGTGCCTTCGAGGCGCAGTTTCGGCGAGGGCAACAGGCGCATGAGGGCGCGGCAGGCCATGGTCTTGCCCGAGCCGGATTCGCCGACCAAACCGAGGATCTCGCCTTCGCCAAGGCTGAACGACAGGCGATCGACCACGGCGATATCGCGCTGCTCTATGCGGGCGATCACGCTGAGGTCCTCGACCTGCAACAGCGGCGTGTTCATGAACGGTCTCCCAGGCGTTCGGCGACACCGTCGGCAAGCAGGCTGAAGCCCATCGCCAGGGTCACCACGGCGAGGCCCGGGAAGGTGCAGATCCACCAGGCGCTGGTAATGAAGCTCTGGCCTTCTGCAACCATCGTGCCCCACTCGGCGGTGGGTGGCTGCACGCCGAGGCCCAGGTAGCTGACCGCCGCGCCGTTGAGCAGCACCAGCACCGCGTCGGACATGCAGAACACCACCGAACTGAACAGCGCATTGGGCATCAGGTGCCCGAAAAGGATGCGCCGGTGGCTGAAACCGAGGCTCTTCGCCGCCAGGGCGAAGTCGCTTTCCTTGAGGATGAGGATCTGCGAGCGGATCAGCCGCGCATAGGAGACCCAGCCGACGAGGGCCATGGCGATATAGAAACTGCCCAGCCCCGGGCCGAGGATGGCCATGATCGCCAGCATCAGGACCAGGAAGGGAAAGGCCAGGACGATATCGATCAGGCGCATGCACACCGCGTCCAGGCGCCCGCCGATATAGCCGGAGATCGCGCCGATGCAGGTGCCGAGGAGGAACGGGAAAATCACCCCGACCAGGGCCATCTGCAGGTCGATGCGTGCGCCCCAGATCACCCGCGAGAGGATGTCGCGGCCGAAGTTGTCGGTGCCGAAGGGGTGCGCCAGGCTCGGTGCGGCCAGGCGCAGGTCGCCGTTCTGCAGCAGCGGGTCATAGGGCGCGACCCATGGGGCGAGAAGGGCGAGCAGGCCCCAGCCGAGGACGATGGCCAGGCCGACATACAGGGTCAGCCGGCCATCACCCAGGTTCCAGCGCAGGCGCCAGCGGGTCGGCACAACGACGGCGGGGCTGCTCATTGGATCTTCACTCGCGGGTCGATGGCCGTGGTGACGATATCGGCGATGAAATTCACCGCCACCGTGGCGCAGGCCATGACCATGGCCACGCCCTGCACCACCATGTAGTCGCGGGTGAAGATCCCGCGGACCAGCAACTGGCCGATGCCGGGCAGGGAGAACAGGCTCTCGATGACCACGGTGCCGCTGATCAGCCAGCCGATGTTCACGGCCAGCAGGTTGACCGTCGGCACCATCGAGTTGGGCAGCACATGGCGGCGGAACACCGCGTTTTCCGAGAGGCCGCGGGCGCGGGCGGCGGTGACCTGGTCGGACTGCATCTCCACCAGCATGCTCGCCCGCAGGTTGCGCACCAGCACCGCCGACAGCGCCAGGGCGATGGTCAGGCAGGGCAGCACCAGATGGTGCAGCTTGTCCGGCCATTCGCGGCCGTAGCCGGACACCGGGAACAGGCCCCAGTGCACGCTGAACAGCAGGATCAGCATCAGCCCCAGCCAGAACGCCGGCAGGCCGAGGCCGGCGGTGGTGAAGAGGCGGATCAGGTTATCGGCCCAGCCGCCCTTGCTGCGTGCGGCGATCGTCGCCAGCGGCACGGCGATCAGCAGGGCCAGGAGCACGCTGCCGAACACCAGCATCAGGGTCGGCTCGATCCGCGTGGCGATGAGTTTCAACGCATCGACCCGGTACAGCAGGGACTGGCCGAGGTCGCCGTTGAGCAGGTTCTTCAGGAAATACAGGTACTGCACCCAGATCGGCTCGTCGAGGCCGAACTGGGCGCGGATCTTCTGGATCGCATCCGGCGTGCTGCGCGCGCCCAGCAGCACCCGCGCCGGGTCGCCGGGGATCGAGCGCACCAGCACGAAGGTGATGAGGCTGATGCCCAGCAATACCGGCAGCAATTGCAGCGGGCGGGTGAGGACGAAGCGGTAGCGCGCCAGGTTCATCGGTCAGCCCCGGTGACGCTGGAGAAAGTCCAGCAGCACCGCGGAGTAGGCCTCGGGCTCTTCGTAGAACGGCATATGACTGCTGTTGGGGAACACATGCAGCTCGGCCTCCTTGAGGGCCAGCTTCATGCGCATGGCGCAGGCCGGGGTAAGTTCGTCGTGCTGGCCGGTGGTGATCAGCACCGGCATGCGGAAGTCGCCCATTTCCTTGAGGCGGTTCCAGTCCTTGAGGTTGCCGATGTAGAGGAACTCGTTGGGCCCCTGCATCGCGGTGTACGGGCCCATGTTCCAGTCGCCGAGGGAACGCTGCACCGGCGCCGGCCATTCGTCGAGGCGGCACACATGGCGGTAGTTGAGCAGGGTGATCGCGGCCTGGTATTGCGGGTGGTCGAGCTGCCCCATGGCTTCGAAGCGCTGCATCATCGCCACGGTCTCGCTGCCGAGGGCGCCGCGCAGGCGTTCCAGTTCGCTGGACAGGTGCGGGATGTCGCCGACGGTGTTTTCCAGGATCAGGCTCTTGAGTGCCTCGGGATGATGGACGGCGTATTCGATCGCCAGCCAGCCACCCCAGGAATGGCCGAGCAGGTGGACCTGGCCGAGGTCGAGGGCCTGGCGCACGCTTTCCACTTCGGCGACGTAGCGGGTGATGTTCCACAGCGTCGGGTCATCGGGGCGGGCGGACTGGCCGGTACCCAGCTGGTCGAAGGTGACCACGCGCAAACCCTTGTCCTTGAGCCACGAATGGGCTTCACGCAGGTAGTCGCAGGGCAGCCCTGGGCCGCCGTTGAGGAGCAGCAGCACCTCGTCGCCTTCGCCGTAGCTGTACACCACGAGATCGTGGCCATCGACCGTCACGCCGAACTGCTGGTCAGGTTGCATCTCACGCCACATCGCTACTCTCCTGGTTGGCAATGGCTGGAGCTATACCCTGCGCAGGAGACGACGGCGCCCACAAGCTAGTATTTCCTATAGGTTTGTGGTGGCAGTCCCGCGCCAGGCCGTGGCATTCTACTTGCCGGACTTCAAGATGGAAATCCAACAGGGGTATACACGCAGGAGTGCAAGGAATGCAGGCCAAACTGGCTGATCTCGATCATCGTCTGTTGTCTGGCAGGAGCCTGGACGAGCAGATGGACAGCGTCGCCGACGTCGCGGCGGACCTGGGCTTCGAAGCCCTGGTGTACGACTACAGCCCCGTCCCGCTCGACCATGTCGGCGAGCTCATCACCCCGGCGATCCTGCGGGTGCGCAACACCCCCGAAGACTGGAAAGACCTGTGGTGCGCCGAAGGCTACTACCAGATCGACCCGGTGCAGCATCTCGCGGTGACCTCCATTTCCCCGTTCGTCTGGTCCTACCAGCCCAAGGGCGACACCATCCTCCAGCGCTTCATCGACAGCCGCCATGCGCCGGTGGTTGGTTACCTGCAGGATGTCCAACTGGCGTGCGGTGTGACCGTCCCGATCCATCTGCCGCGCGGCGGTTTCGCCACCCTTACCGGCTTGCGCCCGCAGGCCAGCAGGAGCGACCTCGAGGACGCCCGCGAGCACCTCGCCGACTTCAGCCTGATCGCCCATGCCCTGCAGGAAGCCGCCTATCCGCTGCTCGACAAGGAATGTTCGCCCAAGGTCATCCGCCTCACCCGACGCGAGCGCGAATGCCTGTGCTGGGCGGCCGAGGGCCTCACCGCTGCGCAGATCGCCGAACAACTGAACCGCTCCCTGGCGACCATTTCCCTGCACCTGACCTCGGCCATGCACAAGCTGGGTGCGAAAAATCGCGTGCAAGCGGTAGCCCGTGCCGTGCATTACCGGCTTTTGGACGACTGATACCGGACATTTCGCGAAAACCTAGAGAATTCTCTAGTTATGCCTGAACGCCGGGGCGGCTATGGTGTGTCCTACGATTCGCACGGAGCCGGATGAAATGGAACTCATCAAATCGCGTGAAGGCTTTGCCCCTTTCGGTAGTCATCAAACCTGGTACCGCATCACCGGAGACCTGGAGTGCGGGCGCACCCCGCTGGTCATCCTGCATGGCGGCCCGGGTTGTACCCATGACTACGTCGATGCCTACAAGGACGTTGCGGCCGGTGGCTATCCGGTCATCCACTATGACCAGTTGGGCAATGGGCGCTCGACCCATTTGCCGGACATGCCGCCGTCGTTCTGGACGGTGAACCTGTTCCTCGAAGAGCTGGACAACCTGCTCGACCATCTGGGCATCCGCGAGCGCTACGCGCTGCTGGGCCAGTCCTGGGGTGGCATGCTCGCCAGCGAGCATGCGGTGCGGCGTCCGGCCGGGCTGCGTTGCCTGGTGATCGCCAACTCGCCGGCGGACATGCGCACCTGGGTCAAGGAAGCCAACCGCCTGCGCGAGGAACTGCCGCAGGAGGTGCAGGACACCCTGCTGCGCCATGAAGCAGCAGGCGATTTCACCGCCGCCGACTATATCGCCGCGACCCGGGTCTTCTACGACCGTCACGTC
Source organism: Pseudomonas sp. P2S-1 (assembly GCF_057197725.1). Taxonomy (NCBI): domain Bacteria; kingdom Pseudomonadati; phylum Pseudomonadota; class Gammaproteobacteria; order Pseudomonadales; family Pseudomonadaceae; genus Pseudomonas; species Pseudomonas sp. P2S-1. The sequence goes on along the minus strand of NZ_CM170068.1, from coordinate 3,885,594 downwards.
TGCCGTCTCAACCCGTGGCCGGACGAAGTGGCGCGGACCTTCGCCCAGGTCGATGCCGACCCGACCGTGTATCACGCCATGACCGGGCCGAACGAATTCCATGTAATCGGCAACACCAAGGACTGGACCATCGTCGACCGCCTGCCGCGGATCAATGTGCCAAGCCTGTTGATTTCCGGGCGTTATGACGAGGCCACGCCGCTGGTGGTCAAGCCGTACCTGGACCTGATCCCGGGGATTCGCTGGGCGCTGTTCGAGAACTCCAGCCATATGCCGCATGTGGAAGAGCGGGTGGCGTGCATGGGGACTGTGGTGACGTTCCTCGATCAGAACCTCTGATGTTTTCTTGAGGGCCCTATCGCTGGCAAGCCAGCTCCCACAGGTACAGCGCAGGTCTCAGGCCTGAGGTGATCTCTGTGGGAGCTGGCTTGCCAGCGATAGGGCCAGTACAGGCAGCAGAGTTCTCCAACCAAGAACCCAGCCTTGCCCATCCACCAGTTCTAACTCAGTCCAAATCCCTCTACCCTGCGGTTCTTGTCCTTCCGAGACCCGCCCCGTGCTCTACCTCGCCACCCTGCTGATCGGCTGCGTGGGCGGCCTGCTGGCCACCTGGGTTCACTGGCCCTTGCCCTGGATGGTCGGCGCCCTGGTCGCCGTCGCGTTCGTCCGCTGCACCTTCCACTGGCATGTCCCCGCTGTCCCGGGCGGGCGCAAGAGCGGCCAGTGGATCGTCGGCATTGGCATCGGTTTCCACTTCAACGCCTACGTCATCGAGCAGATCGCCGCCAACTTCGTGGTGATCCTCGCCGGTGCCCTGGTCACCACCGCTGCCGGCGCCATCGCCGTCTGGTGGATGCGCCACGGCGGTGAGGACAACGCCACCGCCTTCTTCTCCTCGATGCCCGGTGGCTCGGCGGAAATGGTCAACCTCGGCCTGCGCAACGGCGCAGTGCTGCATCGGGTCGCGGCGGCGCAGACCCTGCGGGTGATCCTGGTGGTACTCACGGTGCCGGCACTGTTCAAGTTCCTGATGGGCAGCCCCAGCCACGCCGGCCACAACGCCGGGGCCGTGGACTGGCAATGGCTGGCGCTGATCGCCGCGCTCGGCGGTGCCGCCGCCTGGGCCTTGCAACGCCTGCGCAAGCCCAACCCCTGGCTGTTCGGTCCGCTGTTCGTCAGTGCCGGCTTCTGCTCGGTGCTCGACCTGCACCTCGGCCTGCCCGACGGCGCCAGCCAGGTCGCCCAGTTGCTGATCGGCAGCAGCCTCGGCTGCTACTTCGACCGCTCTTTCTTCAAGGGCGCCCCGCGCTTTATTGCCCGCAGCCTGATGGCAACCCTGCTGATGGGCGCGGTGGCCTTCCTCTGCGCCCTGGGCCTGGGCGCCCTGACCGGCATCGACTTCCAGTCCCTGACCCTCGGCATGATGCTCGGCGGCATCGCCGAAATGAGCCTGACCGCCGAAACCCTCAAGCTCGCCGTGCCCCTGGTCACCGCCATGCAGACCCTGCGCCTGCTGGTGGTGATCCTGATGGCCGAACCTGTTTTCCGTTGGCTGAACAGACGCGAGGCGTAGGAAAAGCCTTTTTCGGTTGATGTTTTTTTCACATCCGGGCCACTATATTGGCCACCCTTGTTGGGGAGTAGCCTGTTCCTGACCCTCGGTCAGGAGCGTTCGCGTCAACATTCTCGGCAGCAGCCGTGGCGTGAACACCTTCTGGTTGGCGAGACCAACGATGCATCCATGCCTGAAGTCGGGCGTGTGGTTGCGTCGTTGACTCATAGCCCGACTGGATAGAAACCGTGAACCCGATTTCCCTTTTCTTCCTCGCCATGGCGATGTCCACCGATGCCTTCGCAGCCGCTATCGGCAAAGGTTCGAGCCTGCATAAACCGCGTTTCAGCGAAGCCCTGCGCACCGGCCTGATCTTCGGCGTGATCGAAGCCATGACCCCCATCGTCGGCTGGGGCATCGGCCAGGTCGCGGTGCAGTACGTGGAAAACTGGGACCACTGGATCGCCTTCGGTCTATTGCTGGCACTTGGCCTGCATATGATTTACAACGGTCTGAAGCACGAAGACGAAACCGAAGAAAAAGCCAGCCAGCACTCCTTCTTCATCCTCGCCGTGACCGCGTTCGCCACCAGCATCGATGCCATGGCGGTGGGCGTGGGGCTGGCCTTCGTCAACGTGAATATCCTGGTCGCGGCGGCGGCCATCGGCATGGCCACCTGCGTGATGGTCACCCTTGGCGTGATGCTCGGTCGTGTGCTTGGCGCCGTGGTCGGCAAGCGTGCCGAGATCGTCGGTGGCGTGGTGCTGATGCTGGTGGGCGCGACCATTCTCTATGAACACCTGACGGCGGTTTGATCCATGACTCGAAGCTTCTCGTTAGTGCGTCAGCTCCTGCTGGCCTTGGCCGCATTGATCCTCGCTGCGCTGGGCTTCTTTGCTTGGCAGAGCTTTTATCCGGTGCAGGCGGCCGGCGACTGGAGCTACCAGGTGGCCTACCGCGCCGTGCCCAAGGCGGCGTCCCTGGCGCCCTTGCCCGATGGCTCGCTGATGGTCAGCCAGGAGCTGCGCGGCAGCAGCGGCAGCATCGTGCGGATCCAGCCTGACGGCCAGCGGGAAACCCTGGTCGGCAACCTGTCCAAGCCTGATGGCATGACCGCCGCGCAAGGCGGCTGGGTGTTCAGCCAGGAGGAGGGCGAGGCTCCGGTCAGCCTGCTCAAGGATGGCCAGGTCACGCCGTTGTTCACCGGCATCAACGTCCAGGGCCTGTGGAACGATGGCGAGGATCTGTATGCCATCGAGGACCGCAAGGGCGATGGCCGGCTGATGCGCTACCGCTGGAGCGACGCTTCGCTGACCGTGCTGCGTGATGGCCTGACGGAAACCGAGTCGATCACCCGCTGCAGCGACGGTCGTCTGCTCTACAGCGAAAAGGAAGCCGGCGTGGTCCGCCAGTTGACCGAAGACCACAGCGATCCGGTGATTCTCAGCGGCCTCAACCAGCCGACCTACCTGATGTGCGACCACCGCGGCCTGTGGATAAGTGAAGACTCGACCCACCGTGCCCGCCTGTTGCTGGTGGATCCACAGGGCCGGCAGAGTACCGTGCTGTCGTTCCTCAAGGCACCGCAGTCCATCGTGCCGACCGACCGTGGCACCTACCTGGTGGCCGAAGGCGGTCGCGACCGCGTGCTGGAACTGCTGCCATCATCCGCGCGGGACTGAGGGCATCAGGCCGCGCAGCATCAGGTGCGCGGCATTGTTCTCCTTGGACTTGAAGTAGTAGTGCACGTTGGATCTGGGCAGTCCGGCCATCCCGGCGATGGTGGCGATCTTGGTTGCGGCGTAGCCCTTTTCGGCGAAGGCCTGGCTGGCGGCGTCGAGGATGGTCCGGCGCACGGCGTACGCGGCGAAACCTGAAGTCGAAATATATAAAACTATATAGCGATGACGTAAGTGGTCATGACGCAGAAGTTGTCCGACCAGCGGCCAGCCATTTGCGTCTAGTCTTGATCGTTCTGGCCACGCCAACCGTAGCGTTCAGGACTTCTCATGACTAACGACAACTTCGACTGCTTCCTGCGGTCCGCAGTGGATGAACTGAAGGAAAAACAAAGTCTGCTTCAAGCCGAACATCGATTCGGCAGTTACACCCGATGGTCGTTCGACCAGACGATCGGGCTTCTGGAAATGTACGACGCCGACGATCGCAAGGTGTGCGAGGCGGACGTGATCTTCATCGGCAGCCATGCCGGCAATGCCAATACCTGGCGCTGGGCCTGGAGCAACGAAACGCTGCTGCCGGGGCACCGGGAAAAATCCGCACCGCTCAAGGCCCTGGGGGATCTCACCGGGCTGGACCTGTTCGTCTCGGAACAGGCCTTCGTCATCGATGACGAGCCAATGGCCTGGGAACTGGCGGCGATCAGTGTGAAATACCTGAATGCGCTGGGGGTGTACCGGGCGCCGCATGGCCAGTTGAATTCGTTCCTGGCGCTGACGGGGGTGAGGCGGGTGGCGGCATGAGAGGTCTGGACTCCAGAGGCCTTGGGCGCATGGTCCGCTTGCATTGGATTACCAGATATGTCATTTATTGTTGCGTGTTGCGCAACATGCTACGTTTGCGTAATGATCAAATCATTTCGGCACAAAGGGCTGCGCAAGCTCTACGAGACGGGAAGCACCGCTGGCGTCCAGCCTGCTCATGCCAGGCGCTTGAGGTTGCAATTGGCTGCCCTTGATACTGCGAGGGCGATAGACGATATGGATATTCCAGGCTTTCGCCTGCATTCCCTCAAAGGGGAAATGCGAGGGCGCTGGTCGATCATGGTGAACGGCAACTGGCGGCTGACGTTCGAGTTTCGTGACGGAAACGCTTATGTTCTGGACTATGAGGACTACCACTGATGAACATGCATAACCCTCCCCATCCAGGTGAATTCATCACCGATATCTATCTGGAGCCGAACGGTATCAGCGGTCGTGAGCTGGCGGAGAAGCTGGGCGTCGCGCCCTCGACCCTGAGCCGCGTCTTGAAGGGCACCAGCCGTGTTACCCCTGAAATGGCGCTGAGGCTGTCGGTAGCGCTCGGTCGTTCGCCGGAAAGCTGGTTGGCCCTGCAGGACGCGTATGACCTGTGGGTTGCGCGCCAGCATGTGGATTTGCAGAGAGTAGGCAAGCTCGCGATCGCATGACCGGCGGCTGAAGGACAGGGGGCTGACAAAGCTGGAGGGCATTAAAAAGCCGGCTTGTGGCCGGCTTCTCGGGGACAGTCTTGGCTGGCTTTTGGCAAGCCGCAACCGCCTTCAAATCGTTGGACGACACAGCGGGTGTGTCGTATGGGCGGGGACTGTGTGAGGCTCCGCCCGGTCCGTGACGTGCAAACGGCACTCAGGACCAAGGTGGCGCACAGCATACTGGGAACGACTCGCAATGCCCAGCAAAAAATGCACCAGATCGCTTCAGTCCGGCCGTTCGCTGCGGTACTGGGCCCACCAGAACACCCAGCCCAGCACTTCCAGCTGATGACCGCGGGATTGCCCGAGCCGGTAGTTCTCGCAGGGAAACGCCTCGCTGTCGTGGCTGTGCAGGCGCAGCGCGCCGTTGCTGCGTTTGCTCAGGCTGTTGATGCGCAATTGACCATCGTGGAGCACGGCGTACAGCTCGCCGTCGACCACCCGGGTCAGGCCGCGGTCGACGGCCAGCGGGGCACCATAGGGGATCAGCGGCGTCATGTTGTAGTCGGGCATGCTCAGGGCGATGGCCTGGGACGGGTCGACGCCGAGGCGGTCAAGGGCGTGGCGCGGTAGATGCAGGCAGCGTTGCGGGATGGCTTCGAGCTGGCGCGCACGCAGGGTATGGAAGGGCAGCCGCACGTCGTGTTCATCGTGGCAACTGAGGGCACTGTGATCGGGCGGCTCGCTGCGCACCTGGCCGCCACGGCTGCGGTTGACCCGCGGCAGTGGCGAGATGTGCTTGGGGCCTTCACCCGTGCGCAGCCATTTGACCCGCACACACAGGAGCTCGGCAATTTCCTCGAGACGGGCCTGGGGCACGCCACGGTGAAACCAGTTGTTTATATGCTGGGGCGTTATCTTGCGTTGCGCGGCAAAATCCGAAGCACTCAGGTTGCACTCGCTCAGCAGGACCTTCAGTCGATCACCGGATGTATTCATGGGCGTGAATACTAGAGGTCCGGGACCGTCCTTCCTATAAACATTAAGTTGAGAGACGTCGGTAGGTCGTTGGCAAGGTGATTACAGCATTTGCCGACATTTTTGTAGGAAGTTTCTGTATTTTCTCTGAACTGCATGTGTTTGGATGGATTCGAACCGTGCGCCCATAAAAAAGCCCCGCGAATGCGGGGCTTTTTCACAGCGGTCGGGCTCAGCCTTTATAGGCAGCGACCGACTTGCTGATTTCGGCGCGGGCTGCGTCAGCGTTGCCCCAGCCATCGATCTTGACCCATTTGCCTTTCTCGAGATCCTTGTAGTTCTCGAAGAAGTGCTTGATCTGCTCCAGCAGCAGGGCTGGCAGGTCGGTGTATTCCTTCACGTCGACGTACAGCTGCGACAGCTTGTCGTGCGGTACGGCGATGATCTTGGCGTCGCCGCCGCCGTCGTCGGTCATGTTCAGCACGCCGACCGGACGGGCGCGGATCACCGAGCCTGGAGCGACCGGGTACGGGGTAACGACCAGCACGTCCAGGGGATCGCCGTCGTCAGCCAGGGTGTTCGGGATGAAGCCGTAGTTGGCCGGGTAGAACATCGGGGTGGCCATGAAACGGTCGACGAACAGGCAGTCGCTGTCCTTGTCGATCTCGTATTTGATCGGCGCGTGGTTGGCCGGGATCTCGATGGCGACGTAGATGTCGTTCGGCAGGTCTTTGCCCGCCGGGATCTTGCTGTAGCTCATTGGGCGTTGCCCCCGTGTTTGACCAAAAATTGGCCGCGATTATAGGCACATTCGAAAGCCCTTGCCACGCCCGCCCCGATGCTTGACCGATTCACTCCGTGGCTTCTTTGTATCCAGGATGCGTGGCCTGCAGCTGTTCCAGGCGGGCCAGGGGATCCTGGCGGTAGAAGCTGCGCAACTGCGCGTAGACCTCGGGGTAGGCCTGCACCAGGAGGTCGGGGGCGCTGAAGAAGTATTCACTGGTGACGGCGAAGAATTCCGCCGGGTTTTCCGCCGCGTAGGGGTCGATGGCGGTCTCGGCGTCGGGGTTGCGGTCGAGCTGGGCGTTGAGGTCGTCGTAGGCCTGCTGCATGGCCGTGGCCCAGTCGCTGACGCGCATGTCGTTGTGCAGCGGCGGCAGGCCGTTGGCGTCGCCGTTGAGCATGTCGAGCTTGTGCGCCAGTTCGTGGATCACCAGGTTGTAGCCTTCCCAGCCGCCACTGCCCTGCACGCCGGGCCAGGCGAGGATCACCGGGCCCTGTTGCCAGGCTTCGCCGCTATGCTCGGCGTCCCACTCGTGCTCGATGCCGCTGCTGTCGCGGTGGCGCTGCGGGCTGACGAAGTCGTCGGGGTAGAGGATCAGTTCGTGGAAGCCCTGGTACCAGTTCAGCGCGCCCAGGTGCAGCAAGGGCAGTTGCGCCTGGGCGGCGAGGAACAGGCGCTCGCCGTCATCCAGCTCGACCCCGGGCAGGCAGGTCAGGTGCTTGTCGCTGAGAAACAGGATGCAGGCGTCGCGCAGCCAGCGGTCTTCGGCGTCGCTGATGCCGTCGAGGATCGGCAGGCGCTCGCGCACCTGCTGCCACAACTGTGGATCGACCGGATGGCGTTCGAGGGTTCGACGCCGACGCCAGGCGCTGAAGCTCCACATGATCGCCGGTCAGTGCGCCTTGGCCTCGCCGCGGCCCATGCGGCCACGGACCACGCCGATGATCACCGGGACCAGCGACAGGAAGATGATCGCCACGATCATCAGCGACAGGTTTTGCTTGATGAACGGCACGTTGCCGAAGAAGTAGCCGAGGGTCACCAGGCCACCGACCCAGAGGATGGTGCCGGCCACGCTGAAGCCGAAGAAGCGCGGGTAGGACATTTTGGCGATACCGGCGACGAACGGCGCGAAGGTCCGCAGGATCGGCAGGAAGCGCGCCAGGGTCACGGTCTTGCCGCCATGGCGCTCGTAGAAGGTGTGGGTCTGTTCCAGGTAGTCGCGGCGGAAGATCTTCGAGTTGGGATTGCGGAACAGGCGTTCGCCGGCCGTTCGTCCGATCACGTAGTTGGTACTGTCGCCGAGGATCGCCGCGAGCATCAGCAGGCCGCCGAGCAGCAGCGGGTCCATGCCGCCGCCCGCCGCCACGGCGCCGGCGATGAACAGCAGGGAATCGCCCGGCAGGAAGGGCATCACCACCAGGCCGGTTTCACAGAAGATCACCATGAACAGGATCGCGTAGATCCAGGGACCGTAGTTGTTGACCAGCATGTCGAGGTACATGTCGAGATGCAGAATGAGGTCCAGCGGGTTGAAATCCATGTACAGCACCTTGTTCAGAACCCGGATTCACGGGCGTGCGATGGCTGGCAGTGTGGGGCGTGAGGGTTTACCCACAGTCTTGGGTAAAGATTCACACAGGCTGAGGGAAGGCATTATACGGCCATGGAGGGATTCTGCTTACGCAGTTTGTAGCTGAATGTGCGGAGATGGCCGGCTTGCACAGATCCCTGTGGGAGCTGGCTTGCCAGCGATGAGGCCCGATCTGACAACCTCATTGCCCTTGCCGGCCCTATCGCTGGCAAGCCAGCTCCCACAGGGTTTTGTGTTGTTCTCTAGCCAGCGTTCAGTTGATCGGCAACACGTAGTTCTTGAACTCGGTGTCCTCGCGGAAGCCGATGGACTCGTAGGTGCGCATCGCCACCTCGTTGTCGCTGCTGGTCGACACCCGCATGCGCACCGCGTTGGTGTCCTTGGCCATGCGCTTGGCTTCGCGCATCAGGTGGTCGGCCACCAGCATGCGCCGGGAATCCTCGGCGACGTAGATGTCGTTGAGGATCCACACCCGCTTCAACGACAGCGAGGAAAAGCTCGGGTACAACTGGCAGAACCCCATCAGCTTGCTGTCGTCATCGTCCGGCATGGCCAGGTAGATGATCGATTCACCACGTTCCAGGCGCTTTTGCAGGAAGGCGCGGGAGGTATCCGGGTAAGGCAGTTCGCCGTAGAACTCGCGGTATTTGACGAACAGCGGGGCGAGCAGGTCCAGGTGCTCAAGGGTTGCTTTGATGATTCGCATAAGCAGGCCTCGTGTTTCGTAGGGAATGGCGGCGAATCTCGGGCAGCCGTCGCCCCAGATGCTGCCTAAAGCGGAAAAAAAGCGCAATCGACGACAAAGTAGCCGTCATTCAGGACTTTCCAAGTAGGAAGTTTCCGTTTTGTTGCGTATTGGTTTCCGTTTCCAGTGTCTGGACCTGGGCTTCGTCCTTCAGGTTCACCCCGGACAACTGCCGCCGGCAGGCTTCGCGCATCAGGTACACCAGGCGGTGCGCGGCCATGCCGTAGCTCAGGCCTTCGAGGCGGACGTTGGAGATGCAGTTGCGGTAGGCGTCGGTCAGGCCGACTTTCGGGTTCCAGGTGAAATACAGGCCGAGGCTGTCCGGTGAACTGAGGCCGGGGCGTTCGCCGATCAGGATCACGGTCATCCGTGCGCCGAGCAGTTCGCCGATCTCGTCCGCGACCGCGACCCGGCCTTGCTCCACCAGCATGACCGGCGCGGTGGACCAGCCGTCGGCGGCGATCTGTTCTTCCAGTCGGGTGAGAAACGGCAGGGTGTGGCGATGCACGGCCAGCGCCGACAGGCCGTCGGCGACCACGATGGCCAGGTCGACACCGCCCGGGTTGCTCCGCGCATGTTCGCGCAGCTGTTCGGCGGAGTCCTCGTGCAGGCGCCGGCCCAGGTCGGGGCGTTGCAGATAGTGATGACGATCCTGCGCCGCGCTGCGCAGCAGCAGGCTGTCGCGCCCGCGTTCCTGCAGTTGCTGGCGCAAATTCGCGTGGTCGAACGGCAGGTGCACCGCGTCGCGGGCCTGGGCGTGGGCAAACTGGAAATCCAGCTGGGCCTGGGTCGGCAGGCTGGTGCCGGTGCGCCCCAGGGCGATCCGCGCCGGGGTCAGGCGGCGCAGTTCCAGCCAGGGGTTATCGGTGGGCGTCGCTTGCTTGTCCATGAATCCCTCGCTTATCCCAGTTGTGCCAACGCCTGGCGGAAGGCCGGCGGCAGGTTGTCGCCGAAGCGCACGCGGCCGTCGGCCTGGGTGAAGATGCCGGTACGCGCCAGCCACGCCTCGAACTCCGGCCCCGGCTTCAGGCCCAGGGTCTGGCGGGCATAGAGGGCGTCGTGGAAGGAGGTGGTCTGGTAGTTGAGCATGATGTCGTCGGAGCCGGGGATGCCCATGATGAAGTTGATCCCGGCCACCCCGAGCAGGGTCAGCAGGGTGTCCATGTCGTCCTGGTCGGCTTCGGCGTGGTTGGTGTAGCAGATGTCGCAACCCATGGGCACGCCGAGCAGCTTGCCGCAGAAGTGGTCCTCAAGGCCGGCGCGGATGATCTGCTTGCCGTTGTACAGATACTCCGGGCCGATGAAGCCGACCACGGTGTTCACCAGGAACGGCTTGAAATGCCGGGCCACGGCATAGGCGCGGGTTTCGCAGGTCTGCTGGTCGACGCCGAAGTTGGCGTTGGCCGACAGGGCGCTGCCCTGGCCGGTCTCGAAATACATCAGGTTCTGGCCGAGGGTGCCGCGGTTGAGGCTGAGCCCGGCGTCATACCCTTCCTTCAGCACATTCAGATTGATCCCGAAACTGGCGTTGGCCGCCTCGGTCCCGGCGATGGACTGGAACACCAGGTCCAGCGGCACGCCGCGGTTGATCGCCTCGATGGAGGTGGTGACGTGGGTCAGCACGCAGGCCTGGGTGGGGATGTCGTAGCGCTGGATGATGGCATCGAGCATTTCCAGGAGCGCGCAGATCGAGGCGATGCTGTCGGTGGCCGGGTTGATGCCGATCATGGCGTCGCCGTTGCCGTAGAGCAGGCCGTCGAGGATGCTCGCGGCGATCCCGGCGGGTTCGTCGGTGGGGTGATTAGGCTGCAGGCGGGTCGACAGGCGCCCGCGCAGGCCCATGGTCCCGCGAAAACGCGTGACCACGCGGATCTTCTGCGCCACCAGGACCAGGTCCTGCACGCGCATGATCTTCGACACCGCCGCGGCCATTTCCGGGGTCAGGCCCGGCGCGAGGGCGCGCAGGCTGGTTTCGTCGGCATGATCGCTGAGCAGCCAGTCGCGCAGGCCGCCGACGGTCAGGTGGCTGACCGGGGCGAAGGCCTGCTTGTCGTGGGTGTCGATGATCAGCCGGGTGACTTCGTCGTCTTCGTAGGGAATCAGCGCTTCGTTGAGGAAATGGCTGAGGGGGATATCGGCCAGGGCCATCTGTGCCGCGACCCGTTCACCGTCGTTGCTCGCGGCGACCCCGGCGAGAAAGTCGCCGGAGCGGGCCGGGCTGGCCTTGGCCATCACTTCCTTGAGGCTGTCGAAACGGAAGGTCTGCTGGCCGACCGTGTGTACGAAACTTGCCATGTGCAATCTCCAGAGCGCCGCCGTGCGACCGGCGGCGCGGTATTTCGGTCAGTGCAAGGCTTCTTCGGCCTTCTGGATCGCGGCGAACTCTTCTTCCGGCGTACCGGCGACCAGGTGGTGGCGGCTGTACAGGGCGAAGTAAGCAATCAGGACGCCATAAATGATCGCGGCGCCGATCACCACCCGCGGATCCACCAGGAAGCCCGCCACCACGGCGATGCACGCCAGCACCAGGGCCACGCCCGAAGTCAGGATGCCGCCCGGGGTGCGATACGGACGCTCCATTTTGGGGCGTTTGATGCGCAGGGTGATGTGCGCGGCCATCATCAGCACATAGGACAGCGTAGCGCCGAACACTGCCACCAGGATCAGCAGGTCACCCTGGCCGGTCAGCGACAGGGCGAAACCGATGATCCCGGGGATGATCAGGGCCAGCACCGGCGCCTTGCTCTTGTTGGTCTGCGACAGGGCGCGGGGCAGGTAGCCAGCGCGGGACAAGGCGAAGATCTGCCGGGAATAGGCGTAGATGATCGAGAAGAAGCTGGCGATCAGGCCGGCCAGGCCGACCAGGTTGACGAAGCCGCCCATCCAGGTGGAACCGCCGTAGGCTTTGGACAGGGCTTCCACCAGCGGGTTGCCGGAGCTTTTCAGGGCTTCGGCGCCGGCACCGCCGGGGCCGATCACCAGGATCAGCAGGGCGAAGCTGAGCAGCACCAGCATGGCGCCGATCAGGCCGCGGGGCAGGTCGCGCTTGGGGTTCTTGGTTTCCTCGGCGGCCAGCGGCACGCCTTCGACGGCGAGGAAGAACCAGATCGCATAGGGAATCGCCGCCCACACGCCGACATAACCGAACGGCAGGAAGCTGCTGGCGCCCGCTGCCTGGGTAGGGGCGATATCAAAGAGGTTCTTGGCATCGAAGTGCGGCACCATCGCCAGCAGGAACACGGCCAGGGCGATGGCGGCGACGGCGGTGATGATGAACATCAGCTTCAGCGCCTCACCGACCCCGAAGATATGGATGCCGATGAAGATGATGTAGAAGGCCAAGTAGATCATCCAGCCGCCGATGCCGAACAGCGACTCGCAATAGGCGCCGATGAACACCGCGATGGCGGCCGGGGCGATGGCGTATTCGATCAGGATCGCCGTGCCGGTGAGGAAGCCGCCCCAGGGCCCGAAGGCGCTGCGGGCGAAGCCGTAGCCGCCGCCGGCAGTGGGGATCATCGAGGACAGTTCGGCCAGGGAGAAGCACATGCACAGGTACATGGTGGCCATCAGCAGGGTGGCGAGGAACATCCCGCCCCAGCCGCCCTGGGCCAGGCCGAAGTTCCAGCCGGCGTAGTCGCCGGAAATCACGTAGGCGACGCCGAGGCCGACCAGCAGGACCCAGCCGGCGGCGCCTTTTTTCAATTCACGTTGCTGGAAATAGTCGGAACCGACCTTTTCGAAATCTACGGAAGAACCTGCCGGGGATCCGGCGGAATGATCGCTTGGCATGGGGAGTCACCTGTTGTCTTTTTTTGAGTGGTGAGCGTGCTGCAGGAAGCGGGCCAGAGCGGTTGGCCCTGGATTTTGTCTGTGGGACCGCGTTGTATTCATCGCTGGCAAGCCAGCTCCCACAGGGTTCGCGGTGTACGCGGTCCTTGTGGGAGCTGGCTTGCCAGCGATTGGGGTTTAGAAGAACCCGAGCGGATTGATGTCGTAGCTCACCAGCAGGTTCTTGGTCTGCTGGTAGTGGTCGAGCATCATCTTGTGCGTCTCACGCCCGACACCGGACTTCTTGTAGCCACCGAACGCGGCATGGGCCGGGTACAGGTGGTAGCAGTTGGTCCACACGCGACCGGCCTTGATCCCGCGGCCCATGCGATAGGCGCGGTTGATATCCCGGGTCCACACGCCGGCACCCAGGCCGAACTCGGTGTCGTTGGCGATCGCCAGGGCTTCGGATTCGTCCTTGAAGGTGGTGACGCTGACCACCGGGCCGAAGATTTCTTCCTGGAATACACGCATGCGGTTGTTGCCCTTGAGCAGGGTCGGCTGGATGTAATAGCCGGTGGCCAGGCTGCCTTCGAGTTTTTCCACCTTGCCGCCGGTCAGCAGTTGGGCGCCTTCCTTCTCGGCGATCTCCAGGTAGGACAGGATTTTGTCGAACTGCTGCTGCGAAGCCTGGGCGCCGACCATGGTGTCGGTGTCCAGCGGGTCGCCGCGCTTGATCTTCTTGACCTTCTCCATCACCACTTCCATGAACTGCGGATAGATGGACTCCTGCACCAGCGCGCGGGACGGGCAGGTGCACACCTCGCCCTGGTTGAAGAAGGCCAGGACCAGGCCCTCGGCGGCTTTCTCGATGAACGACGGTTCAGCCTGCATCACGTCTTCGAAGTAGATGTTCGGCGACTTGCCGCCCAGCTCCACGGTGGACGGGATGATGTTCTCGGCCGCGCATTTCATGATGTGCGAGCCCACCGGGGTCGAGCCGGTGAAGGCGATCTTGGCGATGCGCTTGCTGGTGGCCAGGGCTTCACCGGCTTCGCGGCCATAGCCTTGCACGATGTTCAGCACGCCCGGCGGCAGCAGGTCACCGATCAGTTCCACCAGCACGGTGATGCCCAGCGGGGTCTGCTCGGCGGGTTTGAGGACCACGCAGTTGCCGGCGGCCAGGGCCGGGGCGAGTTTCCACGCGGCCATGAGGATCGGGAAGTTCCACGGGATGATTTGCCCGACCACGCCCAGCGGCTCATGGATGTGATAGGCCACGGTGCCTTCGTTGATCTCGGCGGCGCCGCCTTCCTGGGCGCGGATGCAGCCGGCGAAGTAGCGGAAGTGATCCACCGCCAGCGGGATGTCGGCGTTGAGGGTTTCGCGGATGGCCTTGCCGTTGTCCCAGGTTTCGGTGATCGCCAGGATCTCGAGGTTCTGCTCGATGCGGTCGGCGATCTTCAGCAGCACGTTGGAGCGGTCCTGGACGGAAGTCCGGCCCCAAGCGTCGGCAGCGGCATGGGCGGCATCCAGGGCTTTGTCGATGTCTTCGGCAGTGGAACGGGGGAATTCGGCGATCGGCTGGCCGTTCACCGGCGAGGTGTTGGTGAAGTACTCGCCTTTGACCGGAGCCACGAACTCGCCATTGATGAAGTTACCGTAGCGACTCTTGAACGAAATCTTTGCGCCTTCGGTACCCGGATGTGCGTAACGCATGGTGTCTCTCCTGGCTTATGTGTTTTGTTGGGGAGGATATGGAGCGTAGAGCAAAGGTCGGGCCAGCGCCTCGCGAGGGCGCTGGATCAATGATTTGGCGCAGTTTTCCCGGAGGTTGAGCGACGCTTTGTGAGGGAAGCGGTACAGCCTGGGTGACACTTTGTATCGCTGGCGGTACAGCCCGTGACCCGACGGTCAAGCCGGCATTGCAATGCGTTGGCGCCTGGAGGATGCTGGTTTTCTCTCACCCGCGGAGAACAATAAAAAGTGCAGGGTAATCATCTCAGCCGGCATGCCCGGCAAGTGCTGACGGTGACGCAGGGCAAGGGTGGTGTGCAGGGCCCTGGCAGCGACCCGTCGATCGCCCGCTCCTGGCTGCGCTGCCTGGAGGACTACCACCTCGACCCGGCCCTGGCGGTGGCGCCGACGGTGCTCGAGCACGAGCGCGTCCTGGAAAGCCGCGACCGCCTGCACCAGGTGCTGCAGATCGCCGATGGCGAGATGAACAGCCTGCACCAGCAACTCTCCGGCGCCGGTCATGCGGTGCTGCTGACCGATGCCCGCGGGGTCATCCTCAATTGCGTCACCGCGCCCAGCGAGCGGCGCATCTTCGAGCGCGCCGGGCTGTGGCTGGGCGCTGACTGGAGCGAGGCGCGGGAAGGCACCAACGGCATCGGCACCTGCCTGGTCGAGCGCCAGGCCCTGACCATCCACCAGGACGAGCACTTCCGTGGCCGCCATACCGGGCTGACCTGCTCGGCGAGTCCGGTGTTCGATCCCCATGGCGACCTGCTGGCGGTGCTCGACGTGTCGTCGGCGCGGGCCGATGCTTCGCGGCAGAGCCAGTTCCACACCATGGCGCTGGTCAACCTCTCGGCGAAGATGATCGAGAGCTGCTATTTCCTGCGTTGTTTCGAGAACCACTGGTTACTGCGTTTCCACCTGCAGGCCGAGTCGGTCGGGCTGTTCAGCGAAGGGTTGCTGGCGTTCGACGGGGAAGGGCGGATCTGCGCGGTGAACCAGAGCGCCCTGAACCTGCTGGGCAATCTGCGTGGCGGGTTGCTGGGACAGCCGGTGGACATGTTCTTCGATTGTCGCCTGGATGAGCTGCTCGGTCGCGCCACGGCGCTGGCCAGTGCCAGCTGGCCGCTGCGTACCCGCGACGGTCGCCAGCTGTTCGCCAGCGTGCGCGGGCAGCAGGCGCGGGCGTTGCCCCAGCCGGTGGTCGCCCCGGCGAGGCCGGCGCAGATCTGCCTGCTCGATCCGGCCCTGCAAAACGATTTCCGCCGCGCCCTGCGGGTGTTCGAGCGGGATGTGCCGTTGCTGCTCAATGGCGAGACCGGCTCCGGCAAGGAGGCTTTCGCCAAGGCCGTGCACCAGGCCAGCCAACGGGCGAGCAAGCCCTTTGTCGCGCTCAACTGTGCGTCGATTCCGGAAAGCCTGATCGAAAGCGAACTGTTCGGTTATCGCGGCGGCAGTTTTACCGGCGCGCGCAAGGAAGGCATGCGCGGCAAGCTGCAGCAGGCGGATGGTGGCACCTTGTTGCTGGACGAAATCGGCGATATGCCGCTGGCGTTGCAGACCCGTTTGCTGCGGGTGCTGGAAGAGCGCCAGGTGGTGCCGATCGGTGGCGAAGCGCAGGACGTCGATGTGCGGGTCATCAGTGCCACGCACCGCAACCTCCTGGAGCGGGTGGCGGACGGCAGCTTCCGCGAAGATCTCTATTATCGGCTCAATGGCCTGGAAGTCGCCCTGCCGGCGTTGCGCGAGCGCAGTGACAAGGCGCAGTTGCTCGACTTCATTCTGGCCGAGGAGGCGGGGCGGCAGGTGGTGCAGCTCGACCCGGCTGCTCGTCGCCTGTTGTTGGACTTCGCCTGGCCGGGCAACGTGCGGCAATTGCGCAATGTGCTGCGGACCTTGGTAGCGCTGTGCGAGGACGGCTGGATCGGCGTGCAGGATCTGCCAGCGCTGGTGCGCAATGCGCCTGTGGCTACGGTTCAGCCAGCAGCCGAGCACCCCTTGGACGACGCGGAGCGTCAGACACTTCTGGCGGTCCTGGAGGAGAAACGCTGGCACATGACCCAGGTCGCGGCGCAGCTCGGCATAAGTCGTAACACCCTGTATCGGAAACTGCGCAAGCATGGCTTGTCCAAGGGAGCCTGATGCAAACACCGGGTGAGATTTTTCCCCCTCTGGGCTACCCTGCCTGCACGTTTTCCGAGGTTGACCATGCACATTCATATTCTTGGTATCTGTGGCACTTTCATGGGCTCGCTGGCGGTACTGGCCAAGGAGCTCGGCCACCATGTCACCGGCTCCGATGCCAACGTCTATCCACCGATGAGCACCCAGCTCGAAGCCCAGGGCATCGCCCTGACCCAAGGCTATGACCCGGCGCAACTGGACCCGGCTCCCGACCTGGTGGTGATCGGCAACGCCCTGTCGCGAGGCAACCCGGCGGTGGAACATGTGCTGAACAAGGGCCTGCCCTACGTCTCCGGCCCACAGTGGCTGGCCGACCATGTGCTGCAGGGGCGCTGGGTCCTGGCGGTCGCCGGCACCCATGGCAAGACCACCACCAGCAGCATGCTGGCCTGGGTCCTGGAGCACGCCGGGATGAGCCCGGGCTTCCTGATCGGCGGCGTACCGCAGAACTTCTCGGTCTCGGCACGTATTGGAGGAACGCCGTTCTTCGTGGTCGAGGCCGACGAATACGACAGCGCCTTCTTCGACAAGCGCTCGAAATTCGTACACTACCGCCCGCGTACCGCGATCCTGAATAACCTCGAGTTCGATCACGCGGATATCTTCCCGGACCTGGCGGCGATCGAGCGACAGTTCCACCATCTGGTGCGGACCATCCCGAGCGAAGGCCTGGTCATTCACCCGACCACCGAGCCGGCGATCAAGCGCGTGATCGACATGGGCTGCTGGACCCCGGTGCAGACCACCGGTGCCGGCGGTCAATGGCAGGTGCGCCTGCTCAGCGATGATGGCTCGCGCTTCGAAGTCAGTTTCGACGGCGAAGTGCAGGGCGTGGTCGAGTGGGAACTGACCGGCCAGCACAACGTCGCCAACGCCCTGGCCACCCTGGCGGCGGCACGGCATGTCGGTGTCGTCCCGTCCATGGGTATCGATGCGCTGAGCGCGTTCAAGAGCGTCAAGCGGCGCATGGAGAAGGTCGCCGAAGTCAACGGCATCACCATCTATGACGACTTCGCCCACCACCCGACCGCCATCGCCACCACCCTCGACGGCCTGCGCAAGCGGGTTGGCGATGCCCCGGTGATTGCGGTGATCGAACCCCGCTCCAACTCCATGAAGCTCGGCGCCCACCGCGACGGCCTGCCGGAAAGCGTCAAGGATGCCGACCAGGTGATCTGGTACGCGCCGCCGAACCTCGGCTGGGACCTGGCGGGCACTGCCGCGCAGTGCGCGGTGCCAGCCGTGGTGGCGGACAGCCTTGAGGCCATCATCGAGCGGGTCAAGGGCCAGGCCCGGGCCGGCACCCAGGTGGTGATCATGAGCAACGGTGGCTTCGGCGGCCTGCATGGCAAGCTGGCCGAGGCGCTGCGCGGATGAGCGGGCCGGAACGCATCACCCTGGCCATGACCGGCGCCTCCGGGGCGCAGTACGGCCTGCGCCTGCTGGATTGCCTGGTGCGCGAGGACCGTGAGGTGCACTTCCTGATCTCCAAGGCGGCGCAACTGGTGATGTCCACCGAAACCGACGTGATCCTGCCGGCCAAGCCCCAGGCCATGCAGGCCTTCCTCACCGAGTACACCGGCGCGGCTGCCGGGCAGATCCGGGTGTATGGCAAGGAAGACTGGATGTCGCCGGTGGCCTCGGGCTCCGGCGCCCCGGCGGCGATGGTGGTGGTGCCTTGTTCCACCGGCACGCTGTCGGCGATTGCCACCGGCGCCTGCAACAACCTGATCGAGCGGGCGGCAGACGTTACCCTCAAGGAGCGTCGCCAGTTGATCCTGGTGCCGCGTGAGGCGCCGTTCTCCACCATTCACCTGGAGAACATGCTCAAGCTGTCGCAGATGGGCGCGGTGATCCTGCCGGCGGCGCCGGGCTTCTATCACCAGCCACAGACCATCGATGACCTGGTGGACTTCGTCGTGGCGCGGATCCTCAACCTGCTGAACATCCCCCAGGACATGCTGCCGCGCTGGGGTGAGCATCACTTCGGTGGCGAGGAGTGAAGTCGCTGGTGTTCGCGCTGCTGGTGGTGCTCTGCGCTACCGGCTGCGCCACGGTGCGCACACTGGATGCCGCCATGCCCGGCGCGCCGGTGGTGTATTCCGGGACACGGCTGGACCTGTATGCGATGCAGGGCGGGTGTTGTGCGGCGGATCGCTTTGGGGCAGAAGCGCCGAAGTATCCGGGGCTGGACCTGCCGGGGAGCATGGTGCTGGATACGGTGTTGTTGCCGTTGTCGGTGTTGACGGTGCTGGGTGTGGGATTCCAGGCTTCGGGTGGACTCTAGGGCCTCATCGCTGGCAAGCCAGCTCATTCTGCGGCGCACGCGGTCCCTGTGGGAGCTGGCTTGCCAGCGATGAGGCCATTGGATCATTTCCCCAATTTGCGGAGTTCATCGGACTCCACCACCCTAATCCCATCCTGCTCTTCCAGCGCCAGCCGCCACAGCGCCCTGGCCAGTTGGCAAGCCTCGATCCCGTGGTACTTGCCCGGAATCAAGCGTGACAACCCGCCGGCCACCTTCTCCGCCAACCGCGGCTCGCTACGTTCCCCCAGCAGCAACGACGGCCGGGCGATGGTCAGTTGCGGCCAGTCCTGGGCCTTCAAGGCTTCTTCCATCTCGCCCTTGACCCGGTTGTAGAAGATCGACGATTTCGCGTCGGCGCCAATCGCACTCACCACCAGCAAATGCCGCGCCCCCATCTCCCGGGCACGTTTGCTGAAGGCCACCACCATGTCCAGGTCCACCGCCCGGAAGGCATTTTCCGAGCCGGCCTGCTTGATCGTGGTGCCCAGGCAGCAGAAGGCGATATCTACCCGGCCGCTCAGTTGCGGCAGGAACACCGCCGGATCCCCCACCGGGTTCTCCAGATGCGGATGCTCGGCCAGCGGCCGGCGAGTGGGCGCGAGCACACGGCTGATGGTCGGCTCGCTGAGCAGGCGATCCAGCAGGTGTTCACCGGTAAGGCCGGTAGCTCCGGCAAGCAGGATATGCTGCGGCGTCAGGTACATGATGTTTCTCCCTTGGTACAACTCCAGCTTAGTGGCTGGCGGGGCTTTTTTCCTCAGCCGTCGCAGTACTTTGCAGGGCCTTGCGGGCTTGTTGCTGGCGCAATTTTTGCCAATGTGCCAGTACGCCTTTCGGGGCCCAGATCTGCGGTTCGGATGCCTCGAAATCCTCGGCCTGTTCCCGTTGGGCCACATGGGCCTTGGCAAGTTCGAAGGCTTGCAGCAGATCGTCGGTCTGGTTCAGCGCCTGGGCGAACAGGGCGTCGCCGAAATAGGTGAAGTCCGCCTCTTCCGAGCAGCCGAACGAGACCCGGTCGGCCCGCGAGGCGGTCATGATCAGGGTGCGCTCGTCCTTGAGCGGTTCGATATAGCCACCGGAATAGCACGCGGAGATGACAATCACCTTGTCGCGTTCCTTGAGCGGTGCGAGGGCGGCAGCCAGTTCGTCGGCCGGCAGGTCGGCCAGTTGCAGGCGCGGTTGGTCCAGCACCAGTTCGTGTTCGTGGCTGCCGTGGGTAGTCAGGTAGATGAACACCAGGTCGTCCGGGCCGCTGCGCTCGGCCAGGCGCCGGGCCGAGCGGGCGAGGTTCTCGCGGGTGGCCATGACGCGGTCGGCCAGGTGGTCGCGGTGGTTGACCAAGGTGATCTGGCCGACCGCCCCGAACCGGGTCTTGAGCATGTCGCTGACATAGTCGGCTTCGCGCATGAACACGCTCTGGTTGCCGTCGCCGGCCAGGGTCAGGCTGTACAGGTCGATGGATCCGCTGGAGGCAGGAACCTTGGCCAGTTCCCGCTCCAGCAGCGCGCCCTGGTTCAGCAGCGCCTGCTCCAGCGGGTCGGGCAGCAGGTGTCCCTTCTCGTCTCGGACCCGCAGGCCGTTGATCCAGTGCCCACCCTCGACCTTGCCGTCCGGCAGGACCAGGCGCCCGGTGCCCTGGTACGCATCGTTCTCGAACCCGCCGGTATAGACGCTGCCATCTGCCAGTTGCAGGCGACCCTTGCCGGCGAAGCGCCAGTCACGGAAGCCACCCTTGTAATGGCTGCCATCCACGCCGAACAGCTCGCCAGGCCCGCTCAGCGAGCCATCCTTGAATTCGCCGATCCACACATCGCCGTCGACGTTCTCGTAACGGCCGCGACCTTCCAGGTGATTGGCCTTGAACTCGCCGATGTACTGATCGCCCTCGGCGCTGCTGAAGGTTCCGGTGCCGTTCAGCTCGCCCTCGACGAAGCGCCCGCTGAACTGGTTGCCGCTGGTGTCGCTGCGTACGCCTTCGCCATGGGGCTTGCCCTTGGCGAACTGGCCTTGGTACTGGCTGCCATCGGCGAGTACCAGCTTGCCGGCGCCGTTGTACTGGTCGTCCTTGAACTGCCCGCTGTAGCGTTGGGCGCCGTCATGCAAGGTGCCTTCGCCATCGCGCCGACCCAGCTTGAAGCCGCCGGTGTAGCTGCTGGTGGCGGTGGTCAGCTTGCCCTGGCCCTGGAACAGCCCCTGCTGGAACTGCCCGATATAGACCTCTCCATTGCTGCCGTGCCATTCACCCTGGCCGTCCCACTGGCCATTGCTGAAATGCCCGGCGTACCAACTGCCATTGGGGTAGTCGATGCGCCCTTCGCCCTGCAGCAGGCCGTCCACCACCTCGCCCCGGTAGCGGCCGCCGTCGGGCAGGCGGGCATCGGGTGGCGACAGCGATTCCCCGTCACCGCAGGCAGCGAGCAGGAGCATCAAGGCAAATGGAACGATAGGGCGCATGGCGGGGTCCGGACGGTTCAGGCCCCGAGTATGCCGCAGAAGCCGGGTGAGGGTGAAACGGCCCGTGGGCCGTTTCGGCAGGCGGGGTTCAGACGAAGGCGAGGGAGAGCGGTTCGGCGATGTACGCCGGTTTTTCTTCGCCTTCGATTTCCAGGGCGACGGTCGCCTTGAGCAGCCACTGGCCGGGTTTCTTCTCGGTGACGTCGGTCAGGCTGACCGCCAGGCGCACCCGCGAATCCACTTTCACCGGCTGGATGAAACGCACGCTGTCCAGGCCATAGTTCACCACCATCTTCAGCCCTTCAGGCAGGACCAGGATGTCTTCCATCAGCTTGGGAATCAGCGACAGGCTGAGAAAACCATGGGCGATGGTGCTGCCAAATGGCGTTTTTGCCGCCTTGGCCGGGTCCACATGGATGAACTGGAAGTCCCCGGTGGCCTCGGCGAACAGGTTGATCCGCTCTTGATCGATCTTCAGCCATTCGGAACGTCCCAGTTCCTTACCAACGTACTGCGACAGCTCTGCAACGGGTACATAGGGCATCGCGACTCTCCTGACTGTCCTTGAATGATTTGTGACCGACAACGATTCGAACGCCTAAGATCAGCACGCGATGATGGCCGGGTCAAGTGCCCATGCCCCGGGCGAATGTCGAGTTATAGGCGGGTCGATAGCGTGCTTATAATGGCCGCCAGGTTCGAGGGAGGTATGCGATGTTGTTGCGCGGTTTGACGTGGCTCGTGCTGTTCCAGTTGCTGGGGACGGCGATCAATCACCTGCTGGTGCCCATTTTGCCGGGGCCGATCATTGGCCTGGTGCTGTTGCTGATATTCCTCATGGTGCGCGGTGAGGTCGGGGCGCCGCTGAGCGAGGCGTCGTCCAGCCTGCTGCGCTACCTGCCGTTGCTGTTGGTGCCGCCGGCCGTGGGAGTGATGGTCTATGCCGCGGATATCGTCGCCGATTTCTGGGCAATCGCCGGCGCGCTGGTACTGTCGCTGATCCTGGCCATGGCCTTCTGCGGCGTGCTGATGCAGAAGATGATCAACCGCAGCAAGCATTCCGGGGGACGTTCGTGATGCTCGACTGGCATGGCGCGACCCAGGCGGTGATCCATCATCCGCTGTTCGGCATCGGCATTACCCTGGCGGCGTACCAGATCGTCATCGCCGCCTACGAGAAAACCCGCTGGATCTTCCTCCAGCCGGTGCTGGTTTCCATGCTGGTGGTGGTCGGCGTGCTGCTGAGTTGCGGCCTGACCTACGCCGAGTACCGCAAGAGCACGGAGATCATGAACATTCTCCTCGGCCCGGCCACGGTGGCCCTGGCGGTCCCGCTCTACCTCAACCTGCGGCGTATTCGCCAACTGTTCTGGCCGACCTTTACTACGCTGGTAGTCGGAGGCGTGTTCGCCACCGGCATCTGCCTGCTGCTGGGCTGGTGGTTCGGTGCCGAGCACATGATCCTGATGACCCTGGCGCCGAAATCGGTGACCTCGCCCATCGCCATGCTGGTGGCCGAGCAGATCGGCGGCGTGGCGGCCCTGGCGGCGGTGTTCGTGCTGATCACCGGGGTGATCGGGGCGATCTTCGGCCCGGCGCTGCTGACCCGCCTTGGCGTGCGCAGCCCCGAGGCCCGGGGCATGGCCCTGGGCCTGACCGCCCACGCGGTGGGGACGTCGGTGGCCTTGCAGGAAAGTGAAGAGTGCGGGGCTTTCGCAGCCCTGGCCATGAGCCTGATGGGCGTGGCCACCGCGGTGTTCCTGCCGCTGGCGGTCAGCCTGGTTGCCTGAGGAGCTGCAATGAGTTTGCCCCTGTTTACCCTGAATACCGTGCTGTTCCCCGGCTGTAACCTGGATTTGCAGATTTTCGAGGCGCGTTACCTGGACATGATCGGTCGCTGCATGAAGCAGGGCGGCGGCTTTGGCGTGGTGTGCATCCTTGAAGGCGAGCAGGTCGGCCGGGCGCCGGAGTCCTTCGCCGGGATCGGCTGCCAGGCGCTGATCGAGGATTTCCAGCAGCAGGACAACGGCCTGCTGGGGATTCGGGTGAAGGGCGAGCGGCGCTTCATGGTCGACGACTTCGAAGTGCGCAAGGACAACCTGCTGGTGGCCGAGGTGCGCTGGCTCGACGAGCAGACCGACCAGCCGCTCGATGAAGAAGACGATGACCTGCTGGCGCTGCTGCTGGCCCTGGCCGAACACCCGATGGTCTCGGGCCTGGACATGGCCAGCCAGGTCACCGGCAAGCAGGCCCTGGCCAATCAGTTGGCCTATCTGCTGCCCTTCGATGACCAGGACAAGCTCAAGCTGCTGGCCATCGACTCCCCCACCCAGAAACTGGTAGCGATCCAGTCGCTGCTGGACCGCATTCAGGGCGAGCTCTTTGCCTGATCCTCAGTACGAGTAGCGCTGCAAGGCATTCGGCAAGGCGTGCAGGGCAAAGAATGCCAGCACGCCGACGCAGGCCGGCAGGATCAGCCACCACACCCGCAGCGACAGGGCATTCAGCGGCTCGCGATACTGGATCACGGTCAGGCTCAAGGCGCATACGCAGCAGGCCAGCAGGCCACCGGCGAGGATATCGGTCGGCCAGTGCACGCCGAGATAGACCCGCGACATCGCGATCGACAGCGCCGGCAGGCAGCCCAGCAGGAGCCAGGTCAGGCGCATGCGCGGCGGTTGGCTGCGCCCGGCCAGTACCGCGAGGGTCAGGAAGAAGGCGAAGGAGGCCGAGCTGTGGCCGCTGGGCATGCTGTAGCTGGTCAGCGGGTCGCTCAGCACTTCCGGGCGGGCGCGGGCGAAGAACCATTTAAGGCCGGCGTTGCAGATTGCCGTGCCGCCCAGGGTCGCGGCGGCGAAGAACGCCGGGCGCCATTGCCGGGTCAGCAGGAGCAGGGCAACCAGCACGGCGGCGACGGTGAACTGGGTGTGGAAATCGCCGAGGCGGGTGATCAGCACCATGATGCTGTTCAGGTAATCGCTGCGATGTTCCTGGACCAGCGTCATCAGGCCCTGATCGAGGTGGGTCAGGTAGGGCCAGCCGAAGAAGATCGTCGCCAGCATCACCAGGCTGACCGCCGCGATCAGGCGGGTGCCGCGGGGCTGGGCGCGCAGTGAACTGTTGATGCTTACCCCGACCAGGATGGCCAGGCCAGCAGCAACCACCCCGGCCTGCGGCCAGAAACCTTCCGGCAGCGGCAGGCGCATGGCCGCGCCGGTGGCCCAGCCGGGCAGCAGGTAGGCCAGCGACCAACCGGCAGCGGCAATCAGGCTGACCGCGATAAAGCGCGGCAGCGGCATATCGAACATCCCCGCGACCATTGGCAGCATCGGCCGCAGCGGCCCGATGAAGCGGCCGACCAGCAGGCTGGCGATGCCATAGCGCTGGAAATAGGTTTCCGCGCTGCCGATCCACTCCGGATGATGGCGCAACAGGGGCAGGCGCCGGATGTTCTGGTGGAAGCGTCGGCCCAGGGTGTAGGACACCGCATCCCCCAGCAGTCCGCCGAAATAACCCAGCAGCAGGGTTTCATGCAGCGACAGGGCGCCGCTGCCGGCCAGCACGGCTACGGCGAACAGCAAGACGGTGCCGGGCACGATGATCCCGGCGATCGCCAGGCACTCCACGAAGGCCACCAGGAATATCGCCAGACCCAGCCATTGCGGGTTCATCGTCAGCCAGCCGGTGAGGCTGTCGAGCCATGGGCCCATCGTTTCAGTTTCCTTGTGTCAGAAAGAAGAAGTCGCGGCCTTCGACTTGGCCGCGACGCAGCGGGTTCCGTGTGCAGTACCGAGCGTATTCGGCATCGACGAAACGCAGCGGCAGATGTTCGTCGCGGCCTTGGGGAATGCCCAGCCGGCTGGTCTGGATTATGTGTTGCGGGATGATTCCGCAGTCTTCGACGAACAGTTGCTCCGGATCGAAGCGCTTGGCGTCCCAGTTCGGCACTTTCAGCCCCATGGCCTTGCACAGCAGGGTCTGGCCGGCGCACAGGCGCTCGGGCGGGCGGAGGCCGCCGCTGGCGTCGGGGTTGTTGAGCTGCATTTGTGCCAAGGCATTGCTGTCGGAGACCGCATCCACCCAGGGGAAGCCGGACTTGATCAGCACTGCGTTACCCGCGCCCTGGGCGCTGAAGTTCAGCGAATCGCCGCCGCGGGCGTAGTACATGTAGATATGCCCGCCATCCAGGAACAGCGCCTTGCGTTTCTCGGTGTAGCCGAGGGAGGCGTGGCTGCCTTTTTCGTCGAGGTAATAGGCCTCGGTCTCGATGATCCGCGCGGAAAGCCAGTACGGGCCCTGGCGATGGCGGATGATCTTGCCCAGCAGGGCCTTGGCCAGGACCTGGGCGTCGCGGTCGAAGAAGCTGTCGGGCAGGGGGGCGGGGTGCGGCATCGTGGCTCTGGAATGGGGAACGGAAGCCGGGATGATAGCAATTTCTTCCTTTACTCAAGCTGAACGAAGAACGCGTTATCCCAGGCGACGGAGAACCCTGTGGGAGCTGGCTTGCCAGCGATTTGGCCAGATCGGGCAACATCATTGCTCATGTCGGCCTCATTGCTGGCAAGCCAGCTCCCACAGGGGATGGTTGTGGGGGCGGAAATCTGTGACTCGCCCCCTACCATCCGACTGTCACCGCTGGGCGTACAACCCCATGACAGTTATACTCGTCCGATTTTCCCCTCCGCCAAGACACTGAGCCCCATGACTGAGTCCGTTCTTGACTACATGACCCGCCTGGGTCGCGCCGCCCGCGAGGCGTCCCGCGTCATCGGCCGTGCCAGCACCGCGCAGAAGAACCGCGCGCTGCACGCTGCCGCCAACGCCCTGGACGCCGCTCGCGCCGAACTGTCCGCAGCCAACGAGCTGGATCTGGCCGCCGGCCGGGCCAACGGCCTCGAGCCGGCCATGCTCGATCGCCTGGCCCTGACCCCGGCACGCATCGACGGCATGATCGTCGGTCTGCGCCAGGTCGCCAGCCTGCCGGACCCGGTGGGTGCGATCCGCGACATGAGTTATCGGCCGTCGGGCATCCAGGTCGGCAAGATGCGCGTGCCGCTTGGCGTGATCGGGATCATCTACGAGTCGCGGCCGAACGTGACCATCGACGCCGCGAGCCTGTGCCTCAAGTCGGGCAACGCCACCATCCTGCGTGGCGGCTCCGAGGCCATCCATTCCAATCGCGCCATCGCCGCCTGCATCCAGCGCGGCCTGGCCGAGGCCGGCCTGCCGGCGGCAGTGGTCCAGGTGGTGGAAGTCACCGACCGCGAAGCCGTGGGTGCGCTGATCACTATGCCGGAATTCGTCGACGTCATCGTTCCGCGCGGCGGCAAGGGCCTGATCGAGCGCATCAGCCGTGATGCCCGGGTTCCGGTGATCAAGCACCTGGACGGCATCTGCCACGTCTACGTCGGCGAGCACGCCGAGCTGGACAAGGCCCGGCGCATCGCCTTCAACGCCAAGACCTACCGCTACGGCATCTGCGGCGCCATGGAAACCCTGCTGGTGGATTCGAGCGTCGCTGCCGAGTTCCTGCCGGAAATGGCCCGTGAATTCCGGGAAAAAGGCGTCGAACTGCGCGGCTGCGAACGCACCCGCATGGTCATCGAAGCCAACCCGGCCACCGAGGAAGACTGGCACACCGAGTACCTGGCGGCGATCCTGTCGATCCGCATCGTCGACGGCGTCGACGCGGCAATCGAGCACATCAACCACTACGGTTCGCACCACACCGACTCCATCGTCACCGAACACCAGGGCCTGGCCCGGCGTTTCGTTGCCGAAGTGGACTCGGCCTCGGTGATGATCAACACCCCGACCTGCTTCGCCGATGGCTTCGAGTACGGTCTGGGCGCGGAAATCGGCATTTCCACCGACAAGCTGCATGCCCGCGGCCCGGTCGGCCTGGAAGGCCTGACCTGCGAGAAATACGTGGTCGTCGGCGACGGCCAGCTGCGCGGCCAGGAGTCCTGATCCGTTGAGCAAGGCCCCGGCGATCCGGCGGATCGGCATCCTTGGCGGCACGTTCGACCCGGTGCACATCGGCCACTTGCGCAGCGCGCTGGAAGTAGCCGAGTTCATGGAGCTGGACGAGCTGCGTCTGCTGCCCAACGCCCGCCCGCCACACCGCGATACCCCGCAGGTGGCGGCGCAGGATCGCCTGGCGATGGTGCGTTGTGCGGTAGCGGGCGTCGAGCGGCTGAGCGTGGATGACCGCGAGCTGTCGCGAAACAAGCCGTCGTACACCATCGACACCCTGGAGTCGCTGCGCGCCGAACTGGGCGCCAGCGACCAGCTTTTCCTGCTGATGGGCTGGGATGCCTTTTGCGGCCTGCCTGGCTGGCATCGCTGGGAAGAGCTGTTGAAACACTGTCACATCCTGGTCCTGCAACGCCCGGATGCCGACGTAGAACCCCCAGACGAGCTGCGCAACCTGCTGGCTGCGCGCTCCGAGAGCGATCCCACCGCCATGTCCGGCCCGGCGGGGAACATTTCGTTCGTCTGGCAGACACCGCTTTCGGTGTCCGCCACGCAGATCCGACAGCAGCTGGCCAGCGGCAAGTCGGTGAGGTTCCTGGTGCCGGACGCAGTACTGGCCTATATCGAGACGCACGGGCTTTACCGTGCGTAGAACGGCAGGCGCCCACGGGCGCCGCTTTCAATGAGTTGAAACGAGTTTTATATGACCAAGCAGAAAATCACCGGCGAAGAGCTGGTCCAGCTGGCCAAACTGGCCCTGGAAGAAGTCAAGGCCCAGGACATCCAGGTTATCGACGTGCGCGCCAAGCACAGCCTGACCGACTACATGATCATCGCCACCGGTACCTCCAACCGGCAGATCAACGCGATGGCCGAGAAGGTCCGCGAGATCGTCAAGCAGAAGGGCGTGATGCCCCTGGGCGAAGAAGGCAAGGGCGACAGCGACTGGGTCCTGCTCGACCTGAACGACGTCATCGTGCACATGATGACCGCCGCTGCCCGCCAGTTCTACGACCTGGAGCGCCTGTGGCTGGGTGCCGAGCAGAGCCGTGCCGCCGATGGCAAGCACCACAGCCCGGAAAACACCCATGAGCACTTCACCAAGCTCAACAAAGACCAGGACTGAGGTAGCGTCGTGCGTCTGCGATTGATCGCGGTCGGCTCGCGCATGCCCAAGTGGGTCGAGGAAGGCTGGCATGAATATGCCAAGCGCCTGCCGTCGGAGCTGTCCCTGGAACTGGTGGAAATCCCGCTCAACACCCGGGGCAAGAACGCCGACGTCGCCCGCCTGATCCGTCAGGAGGGCGAGGCCATGCTGGCCAAGGTCCAGCCCGGGGAACGGATCGTTACCCTCGAGGTCCATGGCAAGCCGTGGAGTACCGAGCAACTGGCGGTCGAACTGGACCGCTGGCGCCTCGACTCGCGCACCGTCAACCTCATGGTCGGCGGCCCGGAAGGGCTGGCGCCGGAGGTCTGTGCGCGCAGCGAGCAGCGCTGGTCGCTGTCGCCGCTGACCCTGCCGCACCCCCTGGTACGGATTCTGATCGGCGAACAGATTTATCGCGCCTGGACGGTTCTGTCCGGGCACCCTTATCACAAATAAGCCGTAAGCCTCTTCAATGTCGCAGCCGATCCGCCTCAAGGACCACGAGAAAGACGCCCGTCTGGTGCGTAGCCGCGTCGTGGTCGGTGCGGTGGCGATCCTGCTGCTGGTTTGTGTGCTGATCGCCCGCCTGTACTACCTGCAGGTAATCCAGTACGACTATCACTCCACGCTGTCGGAGAACAATCGGGTGCACGTGCAGCCGATCCCGCCGACCCGCGGGCTGATCTTCGACCGCAATGGCGTGATCATCGCCGACAACCGGCCGAGCTTCAGCCTGAGCATGACCCGCGAGCGCTCCGGCGACTGGCAGCAGGTGCTCGATGTGATCGTCGAGGTGCTGGAACTGACCCCGGATGATCGCGCGCTGTTCGAAAAGCGTATGAAGCAGGGGCGCCGGCCGTTCGAGCCGGTGCCGATCCTGTTCGAGCTGAACGAAGAGCAGATCGCCCGGATCGCCGTTAACCAGTTCCGCCTGCCCGGCGTGGAAGTGGTGGCGCAACTGGTACGGCATTATCCACAGGGCGCGCATTTCGCTCACTCGGTCGGCTATGTCGGACGGATCAACGAGAAAGAGCTGAAGACCCTCGACCCGGTCAACTACAGCGGCACCCACCATATCGGCAAGACCGGCATCGAGCGTTTCTACGAGCCCGAGCTGCACGGCCAGGTGGGCTACGAGGAAGTCGAGACCAACGCCCGCGGCCGGGTGCTGCGGGTGCTCAAGCGCACCGACCCGATTCCCGGCAAGGACATTGTCCTGAGCCTCGACATCAAGCTGCAGGAAGCGGCCGAGCAGGCCCTGGGTGGTCGTCGTGGCGCCATCGTCGCCCTCGATCCGCGTACCGGCGAGGTCCTGGCGATGGTCAGCCAGCCGAGCTTCGACCCGAACCTGTTCGTCACCGGCATCAGCTTCAAGGCCTATGCCGAACTGCGCGATTCCATCGACCGGCCGCTGTTCAACCGCGTGCTGCGCGGCCTGTACCCGCCGGGTTCGACCATCAAGCCGGCGGTGGCCATCGCCGGCCTGGATTCCGGGGCCGTGACCCCGTCCACCCGGGTGTTCGACCCGGGCTACTACCAGTTGCCCAACTACGATCACAAGTACCGCAACTGGAACCGCACCGGTGACGGCTGGGTCGACCTCGACACGGCGATCATGCGTTCCAACGACACCTATTTCTACGATCTTGCGCACAAGATGGGCATCGACAAGCTGTCCAGCTACATGAACCGCTTCGGCATCGGGCAGAAGGTCGCCCTCGACATGTTCGAGGAATCGCCGGGGCTGATGCCGTCCCGCGAGTGGAAGCGCGCCACCCGGCGCCAGGCCTGGTTCCCCGGCGAGACCCTGATCCTCGGGATCGGCCAGGGCTACATGCAGGCCACCCCGCTGCAACTGGCCCAGGCCACGGCGCTGATCGCCAGCAAGGGCAAGTGGAACCGTCCGCACCTGGCCAAGAGCATCGAGGGCCAGCCGCCGGTGGACCCGAACCCGATGGAAGACATCGTCCTGCGCGACAAGGCCGACTGGAACCGCGTCACCCATGGCATGGAGCAGGTGATGCACGGCGCCCGGGGGACCGCGCGCAAGGCCGCCATCGGCGCGCAATACCGCATCGCCGGCAAGAGTGGTACGGCCCAGGTCGTGGCCATCAAGCAGGGCGAGAAGTACGACCGCAGCAAGGTCCAGGAGCGCCATCGCGACCACGCCCTGTTCGTCGGCTTCGCCCCGGCCGAGGATCCGAAGATCGTGATTTCGGTAATGGTCGAGAACGGCGAGTCCGGCTCCGGCGTCGCCGCCCCGGTCCTGCGCCAGGTGATGGACGCCTGGCTGCTGAATGAAAGCGGCCAGCTCAAACCCGAATACGCCCCTAGCGGCTCCGTTGCCCAGGAATCGGCCCTGTGAAGAGTAATTTCGACCGCATGCTCTCCAGCGAGGACGTGATGCGCCGCCGCGCCAGCTTCCTGCAGCGCATCCACATCGACGGGCCGTTGCTGGTCCTGCTGCTGACCCTCGCGGCCGGCAGCCTGTTCGTCCTGTACTCGGCCAGTGGCAAGAACTGGGACCTGCTGCTCAAGCAGGCTTCGTCCTTCGGCATCGGCCTGGTCTCGATGTTCATCATTGCCCAGCTGGAGCCGCGCTTCATGGCGCGCTGGGTACCGCTGGCCTACGTGGTCGGGGTGCTGCTGCTGGTGGTGGTGGACGTCATGGGCCACAACGCCATGGGCGCCACGCGCTGGATCAACATTCCCGGGGTAATCCGCTTCCAGCCCTCGGAATTCCTCAAGATCATCATGCCGGCGACCATCGCCTGGTACCTGTCCAAGCGCACCCTGCCGCCGCACCTGAAGCATGTGTTGATCAGCCTGATCCTGATCGGCATCCCCTTCATCCTCATCGTCCGCCAGCCGGACCTGGGCACGGCCTTGCTGATCCTCGCTTCCGGCGCCTTCGTGCTGTTCATGGGCGGCCTGCGCTGGCGCTGGATCATCAGCGTGGTCACGGCGGCGGTACCGGTGGCCGTGGCCATGTGGTTCTTCGTCATGCACGACTACCAGAAGCAGCGCGTGCTGACCTTCCTCGACCCGGAAAGCGATCCGCTGGGCACCGGCTGGAACATCATCCAGTCCAAGGCCGCGATCGGTTCCGGCGGGGTGTTCGGCAAGGGCTGGCTACTGGGCACCCAGTCGCACCTGGACTTCCTCCCGGAAAGCCACACCGACTTCATCATCGCGGTCATGGGCGAGGAGTTCGGCCTGGTGGGCATCTGCGCGCTGTTGCTGATCTACCTGCTGTTGATCGGTCGCGGGCTAGTGATTACCGCCCAGGCCCAGACCCTGTTCGGCAAGCTGCTGGCTGGCAGCCTGACCATGACCTTCTTCGTCTACGTCTTCGTCAATATCGGTATGGTCAGCGGTTTGCTGCCCGTGGTGGGGGTTCCGCTGCCCTTCATTAGCTATGGCGGAACTTCGCTGGTGACGCTGCTGTCAGCGTTTGGCGTTCTTATGTCGATCCACACCCACCGCAAATGGATCGCGCAGGTTTGAACAAGGTGAATTTCTCGATGCAAGCAGTACGGGGCTGGATGGCCCGTTACGTTCCCCTGGCGGGATTCCTGGGTCTGTTCGGCGGGGCCCAGCAGGCCAGTGCCGGCGACTACGACGGCTCGCCGCAGGTGGCCGAATTCGTCGGGGAGATGACCCGCGACTACGGCTTTGCCGGCGAACAGCTCATGGGCGTGTTCCGCGAGGCGCAGCGCAAGCAGGCGATCCTCGACGCCATCTCGCGCCCGGCGGAGCGGGTCAAGCCGTGGAAGGAATATCGCCCGATGTTCCTCACCGACGCCCGGGTCGCCCGTGGCGTGGACTTCTGGCGCCAGCACGAGGCCGTCCTGGCCCGTGCCGAGCAGGAATACGGGGTGCCGGCCCAGGTGATCGTGTCGATCATCGGTGTCGAGACCTTCTTTGGCCGCAATACCGGCAACTACCGGGTGATCGACGCGCTGTCGACCCTGGCCTTCGATTACCCGCCGCGGGCGCCGTTCTTCCGCAAGGAGCTGCGCGAATACCTGCTGCTGTCCCGCGAGGAGCAGGTCGATCCGCTGACCCTGAAAGGCTCCTACGCCGGCGCCATGGGCCTGCCGCAGTTCATGCCGAGCAGCTTCCGCGCCTATGCCGTGGACTTTGACGGCGACGGCCATATCAATATCTGGAACAACCCGGACGATGCCATCGGCAGCGTCGCCAGCTACTTCAAGCGCCACGGCTGGGTCGCCGGCGAGCCGGTGGTAAGCCGCGCCATGGTGCGTGGCGAGCGGGTCGATGAGGGCCTCAGCCCGGGCATCGAGCCGGTCAAGACCGTGGGGGAGTTGCGGGCACTGGGCTGGTCGAGTCATGATGCGCTGCGCGATGATCTGCCGGTCACCGCTTTCCGGCTCGAAGGCGATAATGGCCCCGAATACTGGCTCGGCCTGAAGAACTTCTACGCGATCACTCGCTATAACCGCAGCGTGATGTACGCCATGGCGGTACATCAACTTTCAGACCTGCTGGTTCAGGCAAGGGGCGCCCGGTAATGCGCGAACTGTTCTCCGCAACATCCCTCAAGCTGCTGGGCTGCATCGCCGTTGGTGCGCTGCTGGTCAGCTGCACGTCCAGTCGTCCGACGCAAAGCAACAGCGGCAACACCATCCGCTCCCAGCCCGGCCTGGACATCAACCGGGCGCACAAGGATGGCGCGCCGTGGTGGGACGTCGACGTGTCGAAGATCCCCGACGCCACCCCGACCGTGCACACCGGCAACTACAAGGCCAACCCGTACACGGTGCTGGGCAAGACCTACTACCCGATCCCGGACTCGCGCAACTACGTGGCCGAGGGCACCGCGTCCTGGTACGGCACCAAGTTCCACGGGCAGAACACCGCCAACGGCGAGGTCTATGACCTCTACGGCATGAGCGCGGCGCACAAGACCCTGCCGCTGCCGGCCTACGTCAAGGTGACCAACCTGGACAACCGGCGCAGCGTGATCCTGCGGGTCAACGACCGTGGTCCATTCTATTCCGACCGCATCATCGACCTGTCCTACGCCGCGGCGAAGAAGCTCGGTTATGCCGAAACCGGCACCGCCCGGGTCCGCGTCGAGGGTATCGACCCGCAGCAGTGGTGGGCCCAGCGTGGTCGCCAGGCGCCGATGGTGCTGGCTGAACCGCAGGTCGCCCAGACCACCTCGATCCCGGCCAACACCGGCGCTGTCGAGCAATGGACGCCACCGCCGCAGCAGCACGCTGCCGCCGTGGTTCCGGTGCAGGTGGCCAGCAACAGCCTCCCGGCCAATGGTGGTACCTACCTGCAGGTCGGTGCATTCGCCAACCCGGACGCCGCCGAGTTGCTACGCTCCAAGTTGAGCGGCATGGTCAGCGCGCCGGTGTTCATCAGTTCCATCGTGCGCAACCAGCAGACCCTGCACCGCGTGCGTCTGGGCCCGATCCGCAGCCAGGGCGAGGTCCAGCAGACCCAGGACAGCGTAAGACTGGCCAATCTTGGACAGGCCAAGGTAGTGACGGCGGACTGACCCGGGGGACTGGTCGGTTTGTCATGTAGCGGGGGCGAACAGCCATGTACAATGGCGGTTTTGCTCCAGGGCGCGACCCTTTGCCGCAGCCCTTTTTAACGTTTTGCCCCTTTGGGGCATGAGCCCATTAGCGATTTCGAGAGACGGATGAACATCACCACCTTTGCTAAACGCCTTTGCCTGCTTGTTCCGCTGCTGATCGCCCCGGCCGCCTTCGCCGCCGAGCAGATGATGCCGTCGCCGCCGCAACTGGCAGCCAAGTCCTACGTGCTCATGGAAGCCTCCAGCGGCAACATCCTGGTCGAGAACAATGGCGACCAGCGCCTGCCTCCGGCGAGCCTGACCAAGCTGATGACCGCCTACATCGCCACCCTGGAGATCCGTCGCGGCCAGATCGGCGAGAACGACCCGGTGACCGTCAGTGAAAACGCCTGGCGTACCGGCGGTTCGCGGATGTTCATCAAGGTCGGCACCCAGGTCAGCGTCAGCGACCTGCTGCACGGCATCATCATCCAGTCCGGCAACGACGCCAGCGTGGCGATCTCCGAGCACATCGCCGGCAGCGAAGACGCCTTCGCCGACATGATGAACAAGACTGCCACCGACCTGGGCATGAGCAACAGCCACTTCATGAACCCGACCGGCCTGCCGAACCCCGAGCACTACTCCTCGGCGCACGACATGGCCCTGCTGGCCCGCGCGATCATCCACGAAGACCCGGCGCACTACGCGATCTACTCGCAGAAGGAGTTCTTCTGGAACAACATCAAGCAGCCGAACCGCAACCTGCTGCTGTGGCGCGACAAGACCGTCGACGGTCTGAAAACCGGCCACACCGAGGAAGCCGGCTACTGCATGGTGTCCTCCGCCGTACGTGACGGCATGCGCCTGATCGCCGTGGTCTTCGGTACCAACAGCGAGCAGTCCCGCGCTGCCGAGACCCAGAAGCTGCTGACCTACGGCTTCCGCTTCTTCGAAACCCAGACCTTCTACCAGAAGGGCACCGAACTGGCCCAGGCGCCGGTCTGGAAAGGCACCACCAGCCAGGTCAAGGCCGGTCTGGCCGAAGACCTGACCATGACTTTGCCTAAAGGCCAATTGAAGAAACTGGCTGCCAGCATGACCATGAACCCGCAACTGATGGCGCCGATCGCCAAAGGTGACGTGATCGGTAAAGTGGAAGTCAAACTGGATGACAGCGTGGTTCACAGCGCCGATCTGATCGCGCTGGACGCGGTCGAGGAAGGTGGTTTCTTCCGTCGGGTGTGGGATAGCATCCGCCTGTTCTTCTACGGTTTGTTCAACTGATATCGTGACCTGCCACGCCCCTGCCATCCCGCAGGGGCGTTGTTGCTGCCACGGCTTACGAGGCCGTTACTGCCATGAGCGAAGCTGACGTCAAGTCGCCAAAAATCGAGTTTCCCTGCCCGGACTACGCCATCAAGGTGATCGGCGATACCGTGGTCAATTTCAAGGACACCGTGATCGAGATCCTGAGCAAGCATGCCAAGGTCGATCTGAAGACCCTGGCCGAGCGCCAGAGCAGCACCGGCAAGTACACCACGGTGCAACTGCATATCGAAGCCACCAGCGAAGACCAATTGCGCGATATCAACAGCGCCCTGCGCGCGACCGGTTTCGTGCACATGGTGCTGTGATGTCCTCGAGCATCGGCTTTCGCGAGCTCGGGCTGCTGCCGTACGAACCGGTCCTGGAAGCCATGCGTCGCTTCACTGCCGAGCGCAAGCCCGGCCACGGCGACGAGATCTGGCTGGTGGAGCACCCTCCGGTATTCACCCAGGGCCAGGCCGGCAAGGCCGAGCACCTGCTGGTGCCGGGGGACATCCCGGTGGTGCAGACCGACCGCGGCGGCCAGGTGACCTATCATGGCCCCGGCCAGTTGGTCGCCTACCTGCTGCTGGATGTGCGCCGTCTCGGTTTCGGCGTGCGCGACCTGGTCACGCGCATGGAGCATTGCCTGATCGAGCTGCTCGCCAGTTATGGTGTGCAAGCGGCAGCCAAGCCCGATGCGCCGGGCGTTTACGTCGACGGGGCGAAGATCGCTTCCCTCGGCCTGCGGATTCGCAACGGCTGTTCCTTTCATGGCCTGGCCCTGAACGTGGACATGGACCTTGCGCCTTTTCTCCGAATCAACCCCTGCGGGTATGCGGGGCTGGCCATGACCCAGCTGCGCGACCAGGCCGGGCCTATCGAACTCCCCGAGGTAAGGGCAAGGCTGCGCGGACAGCTGGTCAAGCACCTCGATTATGCTGAGCAGACGACCCTTGCGGGCGGAATCGACTGAATATGACTATTGTGCAAGAGCCGGTGCAAAGCACCGCCACCCCGGCCCCCCGGCCGAAGGTTGAAGCCGGTGTGAAGCTGCGTGGCGCCGAAAAGGTTGCGCGCATCCCGGTGAAGATCATTCCTACCGAAGAACTGCCGAAGAAGCCTGACTGGATCCGCGTGCGCATCCCGGTTTCCCCGGAAGTCGACCGGATCAAGCAACTGCTGCGCAAGCACAAGCTGCACAGCGTCTGCGAAGAGGCCTCCTGCCCGAACCTGGGCGAGTGCTTCTCCGGCGGTACCGCGACCTTCATGATCATGGGCGACATCTGCACCCGTCGCTGCCCGTTCTGCGACGTCGGCCACGGGCGTCCGAAGCCCCTGGACGTCGACGAGCCGAAGAACCTGGCGGTCGCCATCGCCGACCTGCGCCTGAAGTACGTGGTGATCACCTCGGTGGACCGCGACGACCTGCGTGACGGCGGTGCCCAGCACTTTGCCGACTGCATCCGCGAGATCCGTGCGCTGTCCCCGGGCGTCCAACTGGAAACCCTGGTGCCGGACTACCGTGGCCGCATGGACGTGGCCCTGGCCATCACTGCCCAGGAGCCGCCGGATGTGTTCAACCACAACCTGGAAACCGTACCGCGCCTTTACAAGGCCGCGCGTCCGGGTTCGGACTACCAGTGGTCGCTGACCCTGCTGGAGAAGTTCAAGGAGCTGGTGCCGCACGTACCGACCAAGTCCGGCCTGATGCTGGGCCTGGGCGAGACCGACGAGGAAGTGATCGAGGTGATGCAGCGCATGCGCGAGCACAACATCGACATGCTGACCCTCGGCCAGTACCTGCAACCATCGCGCAGCCACCTGCCGGTGCAGCGTTTCGTGCACCCGGACACCTTCGCCTGGTTCGCCGAGGAAGGCTACAAGATGGGCTTCAAGAACGTCGCTTCCGGCCCGCTGGTACGTTCCTCGTACCATGCTGACCAGCAGGCGCACGAGGCCAA
This sequence comes from Pseudomonas sp. P2S-1, assembly GCF_057197725.1. Lineage (NCBI taxonomy): Bacteria > Pseudomonadati > Pseudomonadota > Gammaproteobacteria > Pseudomonadales > Pseudomonadaceae > Pseudomonas > Pseudomonas sp. P2S-1. Next base: position 3,848,402 of record NZ_CM170068.1, on the reverse strand, counting down.
GATCAAGCTCTGATCGCGCGGCCATGAAAAAGCCCCCGTACCTGTGAAGGTCCGGGGGCTTTTTGTTGTCTGTTCGGGCCTCATCGCTGGCAAGCCAGCTCCCACAGGGACCGCGGTGCACGCAATCCTTGTGGGAGCTGGCTTGCCAGCGATAGGGCCCGGGAGAGCTCAGCGAGTCTTGAGGCTATCCAGCAGCTTATGGGTCGGATATCCATCCGCCGGCCAGCCCCGCTGCTGCTGGGCATTGCGAATCGCCTTGCGGGTATTGGCGCCAATGATCCCGTCTGCATTCCCCGCCTCGTGCCCGCTGGCATTGAGCAGCTCCTGCAGCTCGATCCGCTCGCTGCGGCTCAGCGGCAGGTCATCCTTGGGCCAGGCACCACGAATGAAGCCCGAGCCCTCGAAGCGCTCGCTCAGCAGGCTGACCGCCAGGGCGTAGGCTGACGAGTTGTTGTACTTGAGAATGGCGCGGAAGTTGTCCAGCACCAGGAACGCCGGGCCACGGTAGCCCGCGGGCAACAGCAGGGCAGCGGAAAGTTGTTCGCTGCCGGCCGGGACACGGGCACCCGCCGGCAGTTGCACGCCCAGGCGCAGCCATTCGGCAACGGTCTTGCGCTGCGCGCCATCGGCGATCCAGTAGTCGAAGCCGCTCGGCACGGTGACCTCGAAGCCCCACGGCTCGCCACGCTTCCAGCCCGAACTCTGCAGGTAATGGGCAGTGGAGGCGAGGGCGTCGGCTGAGCTGTTCCAGATATCGCGGCGGCCATCGCCATCGAAGTCCACCGCATGCGTGTCGTAGGTGGTGGGAATGAACTGGGTCTGGCCCATCGCGCCGGCCCAGGAGCCACGCATGGCCTCGGGAGCGATGTCGCCGTTCTGCAGGATCTTCAGCGCGGCCAGCAACTGCTCCTGGGCAAACACGGGGCGGCGGCCTTCATAGGCCAGGGTCGCCAGGGAGCGGATCACCGACTTGTTGCCCTGGAACTGGCCGAAGTTGCTTTCCATGCCCCACACCGACACCAGTACGTCCCGTTCAACGCCATAGCGCTGTTCGATACGCCCCAGCAACTCGCTGTTTTGAGCCAGCAGGGCTTTGCCATTGCGCACACGCACCGGCGACAGGGCGCCCTCGAGGTATTCCCAGACTGGCCGGGTAAATTCAGGCTGGCTGCGGTCGGCCTTGATCACATCCATGTCCGGAGTGATGCCGGCGAACACGCGGTCGAACAGGCTGGCCGAGACACCGGCCTGCAGGGCTTGCTGACGGAAGTTGGCCTGCCATTGGGCGAAGGTCTGCTGCGGCAGGATTTCGATATCGGCGGCCGGGGTGGCCTGGGTGAGGACTGGCGCTGGCTGCACCGGCGCGATGGGCAGGGCATCGGCGGCGGTAGGGTGTTCGGCGCAGGCAACGAGCAGGACGAGGCTGGAAGCGGCGCTCAACTGGCGGAATTGCCGACGGCGGGGAAGGCGGAAAGGCATGCACTAATCCAGGTAATACGGGTCAGGTGACGACCATATCATGCCTGCGGTTTTCCTGCCTTTTCATGCAGCCATAAAGGAAGAAGCCTCCCAATCTCTCGATTGGAAGGCTTCGCGGCGGTAGCTGCCTTTGCCCTTTTCCGCTCGTTCCTGACGGCAACGGAACAGGGGCTGGGCGACGATGGATTTGGCCTTGTTGGGCCGGGACTTTGCCGGTTTTTTGCTCATGGCGGGGATCCTGCCTGGGTGGATTCGCGCGCACTATAGGACTGCTGTGCGTCCACTGCAAGACCGTCGGTCCCTCACTCCGCCGGCAACGCCAGGCGCTGGCCGGCCATCAGCAGCGACAGGCGGGTCAGGCTGGTCCATGGCGACCCCTGGGCCTGGCCCTTGATCTGCGCATCGATGCGCTGGGCGTCGAACAGCAACTGGCCCCAGCGTTGCGCCGAATGGCGCTGCAGGGCCTTGCTCATCAGCGGGCGGCGTTTGTCCCACACCGGTGGCTTGGCCTGGCTGAAGGCCTTGTCCAGTGGCACGCCCTGGCTGAATTGCTGGGCCAGGCCGGTCAGCACCCGCAGCTCCCGGGCCAGGGCCCAAAGGATCACCGGTGGCTCGACGCCTTCGCCGCGCAGGCCCTCGAGCATACGCAGGGCATGGGCCGCTTCGCCATTGAGCACGGCGTCTACCAGGCCGAAGACATCGAAGCGCGCGCTGTCCGCCACGGCACCCTGCACGGTTTCCACGGTGATGGTGTTGCCGTCGGCCAGCAGCTTGAGCTTTTCGATTTCCTGGGCGGCCGCCAGCAGGTTGCCCTCGACCCGCGCCGCGATCAGCTCTACAGCGTCGCGTTGCGCAGAGAGCCCGGCCTGGGCCAGGCGCTGGTTGATCCATTGCGGCAGTTGCTGGGTATCCACGGGCCAGATCTGGATGAACTGGACCTGCTGGCCATCGATCAGCGCCTTGCCCCACTTGGTTTTCTGCGCGCTGCCATCAAGCTTGGGCAGGCTGACCAGCAGCAGGGTGTCGTCAGCGGGGCGCGAGCAATATTCGATCAGCGCTGCGGCGCCTTTATCGCCGGGCTTGCCGGAGGGCAGGCGCAGCTCCAGCACGCGTTTCTGGGCGAACAAGGAAAGGCTGGCACCGGCCTGGAGCAGGGTGCCCCAGTCGAAGTTGGCGTCGGCGCTGAATACCTGGCGCTCGTCGAAGCCTTGCTGGCGCGCGGCCAGGCGAATGGAATCGGCGGCTTCCTGGCACAGCAGCGGATCGTCGCCGCTGACCACGTAGACCGGGGCAAGGGCGCCTTGCAGGTGTTTGTTGAGTTGGGCGGGGGCAAGTTTCATAAAGAAGTCGGGGCGCCGAAGCGCCCCGTCCGCTCTCAGTTGGCCGGAATTTCCAGCGGCGATTGCTGTGGCTGGGCATCCTGGGCACGTTGGGCGGCTTCCAGTGCCGCCGCTTCGGCTTTGGCGCGGTCGTCAGCCTTGGCTTGCAGTTCATCCAGTTGGGCAGGCGTCAGTTGCTGCAGGCGCAGGATCATCCGTTGTACCAGCTCGCGGCGCATTTCCTTGCGAATCTGTCCGGACTCCTGGCCGGAGCCTGTGATGTTGTTGCCGTCATACAGGTAGACCTTCTGCACTTCGAGCTTGTCGCTCAGCAGGACGGTGTTGTTGCGGCCCTGGATGTCGTAGCTCAATTGGGTTTGCAGTTCGTACTCCACCGAACGGCCGCTGCCGGCATAACTGGCTGCACGCTGGGTTTCGGCCTCGTTGGTCAGAACCAGCCTGTACGGTGCGCCGCTATGGACGTTGACGCCGCTGTTCTTCAGAACGTCGCGCAGTTGGGTGACCGTCTCGCCGTAAGCGTTGCGCGCGCTGACTTCGAGCTCCTTGATCGCCAGCTCGTTGCTATCGGTACCGCGCAGGTGGAAACCGCAGGCGCTGAGCATTACGGCCAGGCCCATCACCAGCAGATTGCGTTTGATCATCTTGTTGCTCCCTGGAAACCTTTGGGGATATCTGTACGGGCGCCCCGCAAGGCGCCCGATCCTGTCAGTTGGCGACGATGTTGACCAGCTTGCCGGGAACCACGATGACCTTGCGGATGCTCAGGCCTTCGGTGAAGCGCAGCACGTTCTCGTTGCTGCGCGCGGCGGCTTCTACTTCCTCGCGGCTGGCACCGGCCGGCATGTCGATCTGGCCACGGAGCTTGCCGTTGACCTGGATGACCAGCTGGATGCTGTCCTGTACCAGCGCGCTGTCGTCGACGCTCGGCCAGCCGGCATCGATCGCCGCACCCTGGTGACCCAGGCTCTGCCACAGGCCGTGGCTGATGTGCGGGGTGATCGGGGCGAGGATCAGGGTCACGGCTTCCAGGCCTTCCTGGATCAGGGCGCGATCCAGTTCGCTGGTTTGCGAGGCTTTTTCCAGCACGTTCATCAGGGTCATCACCTGGGCGATGGCGGTGTTGAACTTGTGGTGCTGACCGACATCGATGCTGGCCTGACGGATCGCCAGGTGCGTGGCGCGACGTACGGCTTTCTGTGCGTCGTCCAGCGCCGAGAAATCAGCCTTGGCCGGCAAGCCCTGGGCCACATGGGCCTGGGCCAGGCGCCAGACACGGCGCAGGAAGCGGCTCGCACCCTCGACACCGGAGTCGGACCATTCCAGGCTCATGTCGGGCGGCGAGGCGAACATCATGAACAGGCGGCAGGTGTCGGCGCCGTAGGCATCGATCATGGCCTGCGGGTCGACGCCGTTGTTCTTCGACTTGGACATCTTCTCGGTGCCACCGATTTCCACCGGCAGGCCGTCGGTCTTCAGGCGGGCGCCGATGATCTTGGCCTTGGCATCACGCTCGATCTCGACGTCGGCCGGGTTGAACCAGTCCTTGCCGCCGTTGGCCGCGACGCGGTAGTAGGTCTCAGCGACCACCATGCCCTGGGTCAGCAGGTTCTTGAACGGCTCGTTCGAGCTGACCAGGCCTTCGTCACGCATCAGCTTGTGGAAGAAGCGCGCGTAGAGCAGGTGCAGGATGGCGTGTTCGATACCGCCGATGTACTGGTCGACCGGCAGCCAGTGGTTGGCGGCTTTCGGATCCACCAGGCCACCCTCGTAGTTCGGCGAGGCGTAGCGGGCGAAGTACCAGGACGACTCGACGAAGGTGTCCATGGTGTCGGTTTCGCGCTTGGCCGCAGTACCGCATTTCGGGCAGGTGCACTCGTAGAACTCGGGCATCCGCGCCAGTGGCGAACCGGCGCCGTCCGGCACCACGTTCTCCGGCAGGGTGACCGGCAACTGGTCTTCCGGCACCGGCACATCGCCGCAGGACGGGCAGTGGATGATCGGGATCGGGCAGCCCCAGTAGCGCTGGCGGCTGATGCCCCAGTCGCGCAGGCGGAACTGGGTACGGGATTTGCCCAGTTCCTTGCTGATCAGCGCGGCTTCGATGGCGTCGAAGGCGCCGGCGAAGTCCAGGCCGTCGAATTCGCCGGAGTTGATCAGTTGGCCATGCTCGCCGTACGCGGCCTGCCACTCAGTACCGACTTCGTCGCCGGCGCTGGTGCGGACCACGGCCTTGATCGGCAACTGGTACTTGCTGGCGAACTCGAAGTCACGCTCGTCGTGGGCCGGAACGGCCATGACCGCACCGTCGCCGTAGTGCATCAGCACGTAGTTGGCGACCCATACCGGCAGTTTCTCGCCGGTCAGCGGGTGGCGGACCATCAGGGAAGTGGCAACGCCTTTCTTCTCCTGGGTGGCGATGTCGGCTTCGGCCACGCTGCCGCTCTTGCACTCGTCGATGAAGGCTTGCAGCGCCGGGTTGCCCTGGGCGGCCAGGGTGGCCAGCGGGTGCTCGGCGGCAACGGCGACGTAGGTGGCGCCCATCAGGGTGTCCGGACGGGTGGTGAAGACTTTCAGTGCGCCGGACTGGCCGATGCTGGCCTCGTCATAAGGGAACTGCACTTCCATGCCGCGGGACTTGCCGATCCAGTTGCGCTGCATGGTCTTGACCTGCTCGGGCCAGCCCGGCAGCTCGTCGAGGCTTTCCAGCAGCTCGTCGGCGTAGTCGGTGATCTTGAAGTAGTACATCGGGATTTCGCGCTTCTCGATCAGCGCGCCCGAACGCCAGCCACGGCCGTCGATGACCTGCTCGTTGGCCAGCACGGTCTGGTCGGCCGGGTCCCAGTTCACGGTACCGTTCTTGCGGTAGATCACGCCTTTTTCGAACAGGCGGGTGAACAGCCATTGTTCCCAGCGGTAGTAGTCCGGCTTGCAGGTGGTGACCTCGCGGGACCAGTCGATCGCCAGGCCCAGGCTTTTCAGCTGGGCTTTCATGTAGGCGATGTTCTCGTAGGTCCACTTGGCCGGCGCGACGTTGTTCTTCATCGCGGCGTTTTCTGCCGGCATGCCGAAGGCGTCCCAGCCCATCGGCTGCAGGACGTTCTTGCCGAGCATGCGCTGGTAGCGCGCGATCACGTCGCCGATGGTGTAGTTGCGCACGTGGCCCATGTGTAGCTTGCCGCTCGGGTACGGGAACATCGACAGGCAGTAGTAGGTGTCCTTGCCTGGCTGTTCACTGACTTCAAAAGACTTGTGCTCGTCCCAGTAGGACTGGGCGGCGGCTTCGATTTCGCGGGGCTGATAGTGTTCGTGCATGGCTACTTTGCGCTGAGAAATGGGAGACCTTATCCAGGCTGGTCGCTGACCGTTTTCGCCCGGCAATCCGGTGTCAAGAAACGCCGTAGCATACATGACCCCCAATGGTCGTGGGAAACCCTGATTGCATCGCCAGGCGCCGCCGCGGGCCGTTGGTCGCGGCGTCCGGCCGGTTTCCCGGGTGACGCTAAGCTCATTCGTGGGGGAGATGAATTTTATCTTCAATGAGGTGAACGGATGGGAGAGTCGCAGCAACATGCACCGAAACCGGAAGTCTACGAACGCCTGATCGACCGCCTGGGACTGGCCCTGGACACGGCCCGCACCTCGCTGCGATTGCGCGATGAAATGCCCGCCGAGCTTGAGTTGCGCGGCCTCAGCCGTGCCGAGTTCGACGTCATCAAGGCCTGGCTGGAAGCCGCTCCGGCGCGGGGCCAGAAGATTTCCGTCGCTTTACCCCCGGTAGAAACGCCCACCCCGGGCCGGGTCATCTGGCTCAAGGACCGGAAACGTTCCGCCACAGCACTCAAGTCCAGAACGCTGAACTGCAAATAATCGTTCGGGATATCAACGGCGCAGGATGGAGTGCGCCACGCGGGATTCTCGTCTCTGACCGGCGCCTGGTTTTGCCAGGCGCCGTTTTTCATTAGGCTTGCGGCACTTTCAGGGAGATGCCCAATGCCGCTTCGCTTTTTCATCAAGCAATGGTTGATGCCGCCAGGTGTGCTGCTGCTTTTGCTGCTCGTGGCCTGGTGGTTGCGCACATCGTGGCCGCGCACGGCGCGCGTGTGCTTTATCGGCGGGCTGGGCGGGTTGTGGCTGATGAGCCTGCCGGTGGTGATGCAGCATCTGGCCGGACGAATCGAGACCGTGCCGCCCCTGGCGGTGAGCGAGTGGGCGGGGTTGGCCGGGCGGGCAGATGCGATCGTTGTCCTGGGGGCGGGGCGTGAGCGCGGTGATCCGGCCTGGGGCGGGCAGGACCAGCCGACCGGCGTGGTCCTGGAGCGCATGCGCTATGCGGCGCAGTTGGCCAAGGCTTCGGGGCTGCCGCTATTGACGAGCGGTGGTCTGCACTACGGCTCGCCGCCGAGCGAGGCGCGGTTGATGGCGGACTCGTTGCAGCGCGATTTCGGAGTGCCAGTGCGTTGGCTGGAAGAGGAGAGCCGCACCACCTGGGAAAACGCCGAACTGAGCGCGGCGATCCTTCTGCCACAAGGCGTCAGGCGGGTGGTGGTGGTGACCCAGGCCTGGCATATGCAGCGCTCGGTGTGGAGTTTCCAGCGGGCCGGCTTCGACGTGGTGGGGGCGCCGGTGGGGTTCATGGGGGTCGACAACGGACGGCCGTTCGGCGGCTGGGTGCCGGATAGCAAGGCGGTGTGGCAGAACGGCCAGCTGTTCAATGAGGTGGCCGGGTTGATCGGTTATCGGCTGTTCTATTGAGTTGTTTTTGATGGCCTCATCGCTGGCAAGCCAGCTCCCACAGGGTTCTGCGGCGCACGCAATACCTGTGGGAGCCGGCGTTGCCGGCGATGAGGCCATTAGCAACACTCCAAATCAGACGGTCTTGGCGATCCGGCTGGTAACCAGCGCCCAGCCCAGCAGCAAGGTGCACAGGATGATCAGCGGCCACGAACGCCATTGCAGATACGGCGTCAACTGCTGCATCGGCACCACGTCACCATAGAGAATCCCCCGCTCGAACTGCGGAATCTGCGCCGTCACCCGGCCAAACGGGTCGATCAACCCGGTCACCCCGTTGTTGGTCGCGCGGATCATCCAGCGTCCGGCCTCCAGCGCACGCATCTGTGCCATCTGCAGGTGCTGCAGCGGGCCGATGGACTTGCCGAACCAGGTGTCGTTGCTGATGGTCAGCAGAATGTCGCTGCGCGCCGCCAGGCTGGCGGCCAGCTCCGGATAGACCACTTCGTAGCAGATGAACGGTGCCAACTGGTAGCCCTTGGCCTGCAGCAGCGCCTGGTCGGCCGGGCCGCGGGCGAAGTCGGACATCGGCAGGTCGAAGAACTCGATCACGCCGCGTAGCAGGTCCTGCAGCGGTACGTATTCGCCGAACGGCACCAGTTTCTGCTTGAGGTAGGTACCGTCGCCTTCACCCATGGCGGTGATGCCGTTGAAGTAACGGCGTTGCCCATGCTCGAACAGACGTACCGGTACCCCGGTGATCAGCGCCGAATGCCGGTCGCCGGCAAAGCCGCTCATCATGTCCAGGTAGCCCTGGACGCTGTCCTTGAACACCGGCACCGCCGTTTCCGGCCAGACGATCAGGTCCGCCGGCTTGCTGGTGAAGCTCATGTCGCGGTACAGCTCCAGTTGATGACGCAACTGATCCGGTTCCCACTTCAGGCTTTGTTCGATATTGCCCTGGATCGCCGCGACCCGCAGCGGCTCGCCGGACGGCACGGTCCAGGCGTGGCCTTTCAGTGCGAGGCCGACGGCCCATGGACCGATCAGCAGCGCGATGCCGGCAGCCAGGAATGCCTTGCGCTGGCGCAGGCGATGCAGGTTGCACAGCAGCGCAGCGGTCAGGGCCAGGGTGAAGGAGATCAGCCACATGCCACCCAGCGGCGCAAGGCCGGCCAGGGGGCCGTCGAGCTGGCTGTAGCCAGCGTAGAGCCAGGGGAACCCGGTGAGGAACCAGCCACGGAAGGCTTCCTGGCCCAGCCACAAGGCGGCAAAGCCGAGGGCGTCAGCCAGCGGTGCTTCGTTGCGCCGCAGCCAGCGCGCCCAGACCCAGGCGGGCAGGGCGAAAAACCAGGCGATGGCGGCGAAGAAGGCCAGCATCAAGCCACCGGCCAGCAACGCCGAGGCGCCGCCGTAGTCGTGGATGCTGACGTAGATCCACCAGGTGCCGGCGGCGAACAGGCCGAAGCCGTAGTGCCAGCCGCGCCAGAGTGCCTGGCGCGGGCTCAGCTCGCGCAGGCCGAGGTAGAACAGGCCCAGGGCGACCAGGGCCAGAGGCCAGAGGTCGAACGGGGCCAGGGCCGGAGTGGTCAGGGCGCCGGCCGCCACGGCCAGCAGGTTACCGGGCCAGCCGGGGCGGGTGATCCAGCGCATGGTTGTCCTTAACGGGTGACGGGTGTCAGGCGCAGCAAGTGTATCCGGCGGCTGTCGGCGTTGAGGATACGGAAGCGGTAAGGCCCGATTTCAGTGGTTTCATTGCGCTTGGGCAGGTGCCCGAAGGCGCTCATGACCAGGCCGCCAACGGTGTCGAACTCGTCGTCGGAGAACTCGCTGTCGAAGAACTCGTTGAAGTTCTCGATCGGCGTCAGTGCCTTGACCAGGAAGTCACCGCTGGGCAGCGGCTTGATGTAGCTGTCTTCCTCGACGTCGTGCTCGTCCTCGATATCGCCGACGATCTGCTCCAGCACATCCTCGATGGTCACCAGCCCCGCCACGCCGCCGTATTCGTCGATGACGATGGCCATGTGGTTGTGGTTGGCGCGGAATTCGCGCAGCAGCACGTTGAGGCGCTTGGACTCGGGCACGAAGGTGGCCGGGCGGAGCAGGTCCTTGATATTGAAGCTGTCGCCGTTCTCCTTGAGGATCAACGGCAACAGGTCCTTGGCCAGCAGCACGCCGAGGACATCGTCATGGCTTTCGCCGATCACCGGATAGCGCGAGTGCGCGGCGTCGATGATCGCCGGCAGGAACTCCCGCGGCGACTGCGAGGCCTTGATGCTGATCATCTGCGAGCGCGGCACCATGATGTCGCGGACCTGCAGGTCGGCGACCTGGATGGCGCCTTCGACGATGGTCAGGGCTTCGCTGTCGAGCAGCTTGTTCTGGTGGGCTTCGCGCAGCAGCTCAAGGAGCTCCTGGCGGTTTTTCGGCTCATGGGCAAAAGCCTGGGTCAGCTTGCCAAGCCATGACTTCTGCCCGTTGCTCGATCGATCTTCGCTCATGGCGGTTACTCGTGATCCTTGCTGTTTTCAGTGTGTGGGGTGTCGTCTTCGTCGTCGGCGTAAGGGTCCGGATGACCCAGTTCGGCAAGCAACGTTCGTTCCAGCGCTTCCATTTCCTCGGCCTCATCGTCGTCGATGTGGTCGTAGCCCAGCAGGTGCAGGCAGCCGTGGATGACCAGGTGCGCCCAGTGGGCCTCGAGGGATTTGCCTTGCTCGGCGGCCTCGCGCTCGACCACCGCGACGCAGATCACCAGATCGCCCAGCAGCGGGATATCGAGCATGTCGTCAGGTACGTCGGCGGGGAAGGACAGGACGTTGGTGGCGTAGTCCTTGTGCCGGTAGGTGTGATTCAGCTCGCGGCCTTCGGCTTCATCCACCAGACGGATGGTCATTTCCGAATCCGCCGTGCGCTGGCGCAGGGCCAGTTCGCACCAGCGGCGGAACAGGGCTTCGTCGGGCGCGGCCGCTTCGGTCGCGATCTGCAGGTCCAGTTCAAGCATTGCGTGGGTTGCCTTCGGCCTGCTGGTCGTCGAAACGCTCGTAGGCTTCGACGATGCGCTGTACCAGTGGGTGGCGCACCACGTCCTTCGGCTGGAAGTGGGTGAAGCTGATGCCCGGCACGTCCTTGAGCACCTGGATGACATGGGCCAGGCCGGACTTGGTGCCACGCGGCAGGTCGACCTGGGTGATGTCGCCGGTGATCACGGCGGTGGAGCCGAAACCGATGCGGGTCAGGAACATCTTCATCTGCTCGACCGTGGTGTTCTGGCTTTCGTCGAGGATGATGAAGCTGTTGTTCAGGGTGCGGCCGCGCATGTAGGCCAGCGGGGCGATCTCGATCACCTGGCGCTCGATCAGCTTGGCCACGTGTTCGAAGCCGAGCATTTCATACAGTGCGTCGTACAGCGGACGCAGGTACGGGTCGATCTTCTGCGCCAGGTCGCCGGGCAGGAAGCCGAGCTTTTCGCCCGCCTCGACCGCCGGGCGCACCAGCAGGATGCGCCGCACTTGCTCGCGTTCCAGCGCATCGACGGCGCAGGCCACGGCCAGGTAGGTCTTGCCGGTACCGGCGGGGCCGATGCCGAAGTTGATGTCGTTGTTGAGGACTTCCTTGACGTAGCGCTGCTGGTTGAGGCCGCGCGGACGAATGACGCCCTTGCGCGTGCGCAGCGATACGCTGACTTCGTTGACCGCCGGGTTTTCCAGCGCTTCGACGGAGGATTCCTGCAGGTAGAGATGGACCATTTCCGGCGACAGCTCGGTGGCCTTGGTCTCGCGATAGAGACGGCGCAGCAGCTGCTCGGCGGTGGAGGTGACCCGGGGCTCGCCGATCAGTTCGAACTGGTTGCCGCGGTTGCGGATCTCGATGGCCAGGCGTTGCTCGATCAGGCGCAGGTGCTCGTCGAACTGGCCGCACAGATTGGCGAAACGGTGAGCTTCGAAAGGCTCGAGCATGAAACGATGGGGTTCGATGGGTGCGTTCAAGGTTGTTTTAAGCCGCCCTTGGGCAAGGAATATGGTTTCAAGAATAACCTCGACTGCCTGGCCGCGAAAGCGCTGAAACGATCAATGGGGTGCCAGGGCGCGAATGGCGGGGCAGGCTGTCGATCCGCCCGGGCATTGTCGCAGTGGAAGTTGACGATTCGGTTATGCCGTCAAGGCAAGCAACTGCCAGCCGGCCAAGGCCCCTGTGCTATGATTCGCGACCTTTTTGACTGCCATTCTCCCTGCCGAACATGACCAAGCGCGAAGCCCCCATCTACAAAGTGATCTTCCTCAACCAGGGCCAGGTGTTCGAGATGTACGCCAAGCAGATCTACCAGAGCGATCTGTGGGGCTTCCTGGAAATCGAGGAGTTCGTTTTCGGCGAGCGCACCCAGGTGGTGGTCGATCCAAGCGAAGAAAAGCTCAAGGCGCAGTTCGAAGGGGTGACCCGCAGCTTCGTGCCGATGCATTCCATCGTGCGCATCGACGAGGTGGAGCGCCTGGGCACGCCGAAGATCAGCGAGGCCAAGGGCACGGGCAATGTCATGCCCTTCCCGATGCCGATGCCGGAAAGATAAGCAGGCTCAGGGAAGCGGCGAGAAGGGCGTGCGTCCGTCGGCGGACTGCAGCTCCAGCAGGTATTTGCGGAAGATCTGGCCCAGCACCTGGGTGGCGTTTTCCAGCTCGTCGCGCTGCATCCGCGCCGACACTTCGTCGGCCTCGTCCAGCGCATCCTCGGCGCCGTTGACCGCCGCCATCTTCAGCAGGATATAGGCCTGCACGTTGTTGGCCGCCACGCCTTCGCCGCGGGCGAACATCATCCCCAGCTTGTATTGCGCATCGGCATGGCCCTGCAGCGAGGCCTGTTCGAAGTAGCTCAGCGCCTGGTTCAGATCGCGGGGAGTGTTCTTGCCATCGAAATAGAACGCGCCCAGCTCGTATTGCGCCTGCGCATCACCGGACTGCGCGACCTGCTTGCAGCGGTTCACGGCGTCGGCGAGCTCTTCGGGGGACGTGTTGAGGGTGCAGCGGCCCGTGGTGGGGATCAGCAACGAGTTACCGCCTGCCGCAATGGCCAGCAGGGGCTGAAGTAGCAACAGGCAGCCCAGGGCGAGGGCGCGGCCGGCGCGGTTCATGGTGATCGACTTACCTCTGCAAAGCTGCGGCCAAAGTGTGTCTGGTGGCACATTATGGGTTAAGCAGCGCCCACCTTACAAAGTCTTTACCAGAATTTCTGCCAATGAGGCGCAATTCCGTCATAAGGCTGTGGGGCTTTCTTACAAAACAGGGGCGAAAGGCTTACCTGCCTGACGCCCCTGCCTTTTTCCCGAACGCCTTATTTCAGGGCGGCAAATGCCCGCTCGGCGGCATCCAGGGTGATCTTCAGCTCGGTCTCGCCGTGGGCGATCGAGGTGAAGCCGGCTTCGAAGGCACTTGGCGCCAGGTACACGCCGCCTTCCAGCATCAGGTGGAAGAAGCGCTTGAAGCGCTCGACGTCGCTGCCCATCACGTCATCGAAGGTCACGATATCGTCGGCACCGGTGAAGTACAGGCCGAACATGCCACCGGCTTGCGTGGTGACGAACGGTACGCCCGCCGCATCGGCGCGCTGTTGCAGGCCATCCAGCAGGCGGCTGGTGAAGGCGCTCAGTTCGTCGTGGAAGCCCGGGCGGCTGATCAGCTTCAGGGTGGTCAGGCCGGCGGCCATGGCCAGCGGGTTGCCGGACAGGGTGCCGGCCTGGTAGACCGGGCCCAGCGGGGCGATCTGCTCCATGATGTGGCGCTTGCCGCCGAAGCAGCCGACCGGCATGCCGCCGCCGACGATCTTGCCGAAGGTCGACAGGTCCGGGGTCACGCCGTAGTGCGCCTGGGCGCCGCCGAGGGCGACGCGGAAACCGGTCATCACTTCGTCGAAGATCAGCACCACGCCGTGCTGGTCGCACAGGCTGCGCAGGCCTTCGAGGAAGCCCGGCGCCGGCGGGACGCAGTTCATGTTGCCGGCCACCGGCTCGACGATGATGCAGGCCACGTCCTTGCCGACATTGCCGAGCATCTCGGCGACCGCGTCGATGTCGTTGAACGGCAGGGTCAGGGTGTGCTTGGCGAAGTCCGCCGGCACGCCGGCAGAGCTCGGTACGCCCTGGGTCAGCAGGCCGGAGCCGGCTTTCACCAGCAGGCTGTCGGAGTGGCCGTGGTAGCAGCCTTCGAACTTGATGATGCTGTCGCGACCGGTGAAGCCACGGGCCAGGCGGATGGCGCTCATGGTCGCCTCGGTGCCGGAGCTGACCATGCGCACCATTTCCATCGACGGCACCAGCGAGCAGACCAGGTCGGCCATCTCGGTTTCCATGGCGGTCGGAGCGCCGTAGGACAGGCCGTGGGCCAGTTGCTTGCGCACCGATTCCAGCACGTCCGGGTGGCTGTGGCCGAGGATCATCGGACCCCAGGAGCCGACGTAGTCGACATAGCGCTTGTCATCTTCGTCGGTGACGTAGGCACCTTCGGCATGCTTGAAGAACAGCGGGGTGCCGCCGACGCTGCGGAAGGCGCGGACCGGCGAGTTCACACCGCCGGGAATGTGTTTCTGGGCGCTGGCGAACAGGCTTTCGGAACGGGACATGGGAGTTCCTCGTAAATCAGAGACTGGAGAAAAGGGCGTTGAAGGCACGGGCGCGGCGTGTCACTTCTTGCGTGCTGTCGGCACCGAACAACCCGTGGATCACCGCCAGCAGGTCGGCACCGTGCTCGACCAGCGGCGTGGCGTTGTCCAGGGTGATGCCGCCGATCACCGCCACCGGCAGCTTGACCCGCGCCTTGGCCTGGCCGATCAGGGCGAGGTCGCAGGCGGGGGCACCGGGTTTGGTCAGCGAATTGAAGAAGCGTCCGAAGGCGACATAGCTGGCGCCTTCCTGGCTGGCCTGCTCGGCCAGCTCTAGTTGTGCGTGACAGGTGGAGCCGATGATCGCGTCCTTGCCCAGCAAGGTGCGCGCCGGGGTCAGCGGACCGTCGGTCTGCCCCAGGTGCAGGCCGACGCCCAGGCGTGCGGCCAGTTCGGCGTCGTCGTTGATGATCAGGCGGGTCTTGTAGCGCTCGCACAGATCGCGCAGGGCCTCGGCCTCGCGCAGGCGCTGGGCCTGGTTGTCGCTCTTGTCGCGGTACTGCAGCAGGGTCACCCCGCCTTCCAGCGCGGCTTCGACATAAGGAAGAAAACGTCCGGCCAGCAGTTGGCTGTCGGTGATCGCATACAGACCGCGTAGCTTCATTACAGGCGCCTCACAGCGAAAAAACCTGCTTCAGGAGCAGAAATCCAGGGGCAGGCGACGGGGCACGTATTGGCCCTTGCCCAGTTGTTCGGCGTCGCGCAGGGTCCGCCAGGTGTAGTCCAGGGCGCTGCGCACGGCGCTGTGCAGTTGCTCGCCGAGGGCCAGGCGACCGGCCAGGGCGCTGGCCAGGGTGCAGCCGGAACCATGGTAGCTGCCCGGCAGGCGCTGGCAGGTCCAGGTATGACGCTGGCCGTCGCGGCTGTACAGGCGGTTGTGGATCTCGGTCTCGTCGCCGTGGCCGCCGGTGATCAGCAGGTGCTCGACATACGGCAGCAGCTTCTCTGCGCATTCATCGGCGCTGCCTTCCGGCAGTTCGGCGAGGATGCGCGCCTCCGGCAGGTTCGGCGTGGCGATCGTGGCCAAGGGCAGCAGGCGTTCGCGCATGGCGTAGCCGACTTCGTCCTTGCCCAGGCGACCGCCACCACCGGCGCGCAGCACCGGGTCGCAGACCATCGGCAGGTGCGGGTGGGCCGTCAGCAGTTCGACCACGGTATCGACCATTTCCAGCGAACCGAGCATGCCCAGCTTGACCGCCGCGACGTCGGAGTCGGCGAGGACGATATTGGCCTGGGCCAGTACCCATTCGCGGTCGAGCACGCGGAAGTCCTGGACATTGACGGTATCCTGCACGGTCAGGGCGGTCACGGCGGGAGCGGCGTGACAGCCTTGCGCGATCAGGGCTTCGATATCTGCCTGCAGGCCGGCGCCGCCACTGGGGTCGTGGCCGGAGAGACAGAGGACAACGGGGCGGGAGCTGTAGATAGTCATAGGTGCGCGAGCTTACCACCAAACGCTTTTGCCGGGATGGCCGTCGCTTGGGAGTTTTCTGGTCGATTGGTCAAGAATTGTTCTTGTATGCGCTGAAAGTGCCGTTCCAGAGCCGTCAAAGGCATATTAGCCTCGCCGGCGGTGGTGCGAAGCCGCTATGCTAGAGTGCTTTGAAAATGACATCAGGCTCTGCCGGATCTCGTCGTCTCACAAGGACTGGGGCATCACGACGCGACCGTACAGGCCACGCTGGGGCTGTATGCGCTATCTGCTGATCGTTCTACTGGGCTGGCTGCCCTTGCTGGCCGGGGCCGTCGACTTCGACGACTCGACCCGAAACCTGCCCCTGGGCCGCGTCATGCAGGTCTTCGAGGACGTTGATGGCAGCGCCTCCATCGAACAGGTCAGTTCGCCTGCCTTCGCCGCTTCCTTCAAACCCCATCATGCCGATGTGCTCAACGCCGGGTACTCGAGTTCCGCGTTCTGGCTCAAGGTCGACCTGCGCTACATCGCCATGCCCAAGGCCGCGCCACGTACCTGGCTGCTGGAACTGGCCTATCCGCCGCTGGATCATCTCGAACTCTATCTGCCCGATGCGACGGGCCACTACCGCCTGGTCCAGCGCACTGGCGATGCCTTGCCCTACGCCAGTCGACAGATCGAGCAGGCCAGTTATGTTTTCGAACTGCCGATGGCGCCGGACCAGGAGCTGACCGCCTACCTGCGCCTGCAGAGCGAAGGCTCGGTGCAGGCGCCGCTGAGCTTGTGGTCGACCCAGGCCTATATCGAAGCGTTGCCGGCGAAGATCTATGTGCTCGGGCTGATCTACGGCGTGCTGCTGGGGATGCTGGTTTACAACCTGTTCATCTATGTCAGCGTCCGCGATATCAGTTACCTGTGGTACATCCTCTATATCGCTTCGTTCGGCCTCTACCAGCTCTCGGTCAACGGCGCTGCAGTGGCCTATTTCTGGCCCGATAGCCCGTGGTGGGCGAATGCCTCGACACCGCTGTTCATCGGTGCGGCGGGACTGTTCGGTTGCCAGTTCGCCCGCAGCTTCCTGCGCCTGGCCAGCCATGGCCGGGCCTTCGACCGGCTTCTGCAAGGGCTGGTGCTGTGTTCGGCGCTGGTTATGCTGATGTCGCTGGCCTCCAGCTACGGCCTGGCCCTGCGCCTCGCGACCCTGCTGGCCCTGGCTTTCACCCTGTGCATCTTCGCCGCCGGGCTGTTCGCCTGGTGGCGCGGGCTGCGGGTGGCGCGCTACTTCATCATCGCCTGGTCGGCGTTTTTGCTCGGTGGCCTGGTCAACACGCTGATGGTCCTCGGCCATCTGCCCAATGTGTTCCTGACCATGTACGCCAGCCAGATCGGCGCGGCGCTGGAGGTCTGCCTGCTGTCCCTGGCCCTGGCCGACCGGATCAACGCCATGCGCGAGGACAAGGCTGCGGTCCTGCGCGAAACGGGGCAGAAGCTGGAATTGCTCAACCGCCAACTGGCCCACAGCAACCAGCTCAAGGACCAGTTCCTTGCTACCGTCACCCACGAGCTGCGCACGCCGATGAACGGCGTGATCGGTTCGCTGGAGCTGATGCAGACCCAACCGATGGGCGCCGAGCTGGGTCAGTACCAGCACACCGCCAGTATCGCGGCGCAGAACATGCTGCGCATGATCGACGGCATCCTCATCCTCAGCGAACTCCAGGCCGGTCATCTGCAGGCCCGGGTCGAGTCGTTCAGCCTGCGCGGACTGGTCCAGGAACTGCGCACGCGTTTTATCTCGCCAGCCATGGACAAGGACCTGCTGCTGCACCTGGACGTCGCCGACGACCTGGCCGACCGCCTGCTTGGCGACCGCCACAAGCTGGCCCTGTGCCTGGGCTACCTGCTGGACAACGCCATCAAGTTCACCCATCGCGGCGGGGTCAACCTGCAGGTGCGCGGCACGCTCAGCCAGCACTTGCTGGCCCTGACCTTCACCGTGCGCGACAGCGGGATCGGCTTCGTCGCCCTCGACGATTCCTTGCTGTACCAGCGTTTCTTCCAGGTCGATGGCTCGATGAGCCGGGAATACGGCGGTCTCGGCATCGGCCTGTCGATCTGCCGCAAGCTCGCCGAACTGATGGGCGCGCGCCTGAGCCACAACTCGGTGCCGGGCCAGGGCAGCAGCTTCGAGCTGAGCATCGCCCTGGCCGTGGCGGTGCCGCTGGAGCATGGGTAGGTACACATCGTTTCTGAATAGTGGTGGCTGCGAGGTGCTTGTCAGAGAACCGCGTTATGGCCACTAGGCGCATGCCGGTAGATCTTCAGCGCCCTCAAGATCGAGCGCCGCCCGCGCGGCGCATCGCTGGCAAGCCAGCTCCCACATTTGTTGCAACGCGCCATGGCCTGTGAGATCTCCGCTGCCAGCCTTTGGCGGCTCGGCGATACATAGTGGGGAGGCTGTTGAGCTCGACGCGACATAGCGTCGTACAAACAAGGCGGTCAACTATGGCCTCACAGGCATAGGTACGTTGCAACAAATGTGGGAGCTGGCTTGCCAGCGATGCGCCGCGCGGGCGGCGCTCGATCTCAAGAGCGCTAGAGAAGTCGTGGCAAGCACCTGTCAGCCCTGACGCGATCTACTGCCGGGGCTTCTCAGTTCAAAAGGTGTGTAGATACCCATACCGCTGGACGGCGGATATATCGCGCCGCGTTAGGCGTTTTTGTCACTTTGTGCCGGGTTCGAGGCGTGATTCACTGGGTTTTTCAGATACGTCCTATCAGGAGCCCCGGATGAACCTGCATCAGTACGCTGAAACCCATGACGTCACCAACCAGCCGCCGTCCCTCGATGGCGCCAACCTCTACCGCCTCGACCTGCCACTGCAGGAGTGGGGCCGCAGGTTCGGAGCCGGTTGGGCCGAGTCGCGGATCGATGCCTACGGGGCCCTGGCCGGCGGGCCACTGATGGAGGCGGGTTTTCTCGCGAACCAGAACAAGCCGCAGTTCGCCAGCCATGACCGCTTCGGTCACCGTATCGACCTGGTGGAATTCCACCCGGCCTATCACCAACTGATGCGCACGGCCATCGAGCACGGCCTGCCGTCGCTGCCCTGGACCGACCCCCGTGACGGCGCCCATGTCGCCCGGGCCTGCATGACCTACCTGCACAGCCAGGCCGAAGCCGGCAGCGGCTGTCCGTTGACCATGACCTTCGCCGCCGTACCTGCGCTGAAGCTGCAACCCGAACTGGCGGAATACTGGCTGCCCAGGGTCCTCGCCACCGAATACGACCCGCGCAATGTCGGCGACCGGCACAAGGCCGGGGTGACCATCGGCATGGCCATGACCGAGAAGCAGGGCGGCACCGATGTCCGTGCCAACACAACCCGGGCTTATCCGGTGGGCGCGCCGGGTTCGGGCCAGGCCTATGAACTGGTCGGCCACAAGTGGTTCTGCTCGGCGCCGATGTGCGACGCCTTCCTCACGTTGGCCCAGACCGACAAGGGCCTGAGCTGCTTTCTTCTGCCGCGCCATCGCCCGGACGACCAGCGCAACCAGTTCTATATCCAGCGCCTGAAGAACAAGCTCGGCAACTGGTCCAACGCCTCCAGCGAAGTGGAGTTCCGGGGCGCCCTGGCCTGGATGATCGGCGAGGAGGGGCGCGGCGTACCGACCATCATCGAGATGGTCGCCATGACCCGTTTCGACTGCATGGTCGGCTCCAGTGCCCTGATGCGCCAGGCCCTGACCCAGGCCGCGCACCACTGCGCCCACCGCCAGGTCGGCGGCCGGGTGCTGGCAGACCAGCCATTGATGCAGAACGTCATCGCCGACCTGGCCCTGGAAAGCGAGGCGGCGCTGGCTTTGAGCCTGCGCATGGGTCAGGCCCTGGACCATCTCGACGATCCGCAACAGGCGCATTTCTCGCGGCTGGTGACGGCGGTGGGCAAGTACTGGATCTGCAAGCGCGCCCCGGCCATGATCAACGAGGCCGCCGAGTGCATGGGCGGCGCCGGCTATGTCGAGGACAGCATCCTGCCGCGGCTCTACCGCGAAGCGCCGGTCAACTCCACCTGGGAAGGCTCCGGCAATGTGCAATGCCTGGATGTGCTGCGCGCCCTGTCCAAGGAGCCGGGCGTGCTCGACAGCCTGTTTATCGAACTGGGCGATGGCCATGGCGACCGCCGGCTGGCGGCCCATATCGCCAATCTCAAGACTGCGTTCAGCGATACCAGTGATATCCAGTACCGCGCCCGCCAGCTCACCGAGGACATCGCCGTCGGCCTGCAGGCCAAGCTGTTGCTGGAGGCGGGCAATGCCACGGTCAGCGACGCCTTTATCGCCAGCCGCTTGGGCCAGGGCGGGAGGGTCTACGGCACCTTGCCGCGGGGCATCGACGTCGCCGCCCTGGTCCAGCGCTCGACGCCGAACTGGCCGCAATGAACGTGCGTGCCTTTGCAACAGGATGTAGGCAAGATGGAAACCTGCATGTCAGACAGGAAGTAACCCGTGAGCCGTTTTGATGAAGCCTTCGTTGTCGTAGAAACCGCCGAGCAAGCCGTCGATCGTCTGGCGTCCCTGCACCAGACTGCCACCGAGGCCCTGAGCCAGGCGCTCAAGCGCTACCTGAAGGACCGCACCGAGCCGGACGCCGACGAGCGTTCGCTGTTCCGCTACCCCGAGCTGCGCCTGACCTACCACTGCCATGGTGAAGTGCCCGCGACCACCCGGGCCTACGCCAAGGTCCAGCTGCCGGGCACCTACAGCGTCACCGTGACCCACCCGGCGGCCTTCCGAGGCTACCTGCTGGAGCAGTTGCGGCCGTTGATGAAGGACTTCACTGTCAAGGTCGAAGTCGGTGTCAGCGAGCAGAACATTCCTTACCCCTACGTGGTCGAGCAGGGCGATGAACTGGCCGGCACCGGCATCACCGCTGCCGCGCTGGCGCGGGTTTTCCCCAGCACCGACCTGTCCGCCGCCACCGACGGCATCGCCGACGGCCTGTACGACTGGGGCCGCGCCGAAACCCTGCCGCTGGCGCTGTTCGACGCTGCACGGGTGGATTTCTCCCTGCGTCGCATCGTCCATTACACCGGCAGCGACTGGCGCCATGTGCAGCCGTGGATCCTGCTGACCAACTACCACCGCTATGTCGACCAGTTCATCAGCCATGGCCTGGAGCGCCTGCGTGACGACCCGCGTTTCGTGCGCATGGTCCTGCCGGGCAACGTGATCATCGAAAAGGCCATGGACAACGGCGAGGCCCAGGCCCTGGTCGCCGGGGTGGTCTGGCACCGCTACCAGATGCCGGCCTACCACCTGATCGCCGCCGATGGCGACGGCATCACCCTGGTCAATATCGGCGTCGGTCCGTCCAACGCCAAGAACATCACCGACCACCTGGCGGTGCTGCGTCCGCACTGCTGGCTGATGATCGGCCACTGCGGCGGCCTGCGGCAGTCGCAGACCATCGGCGACTACGTGCTGGCCCACGCCTATATGCGCCGTGACGGCATTCTGGACCGCGTGGTGCCGCCGAACATCCCGATCCCGGCCCTGGCCGAAGTCCAGCTGGCCTTGCAGGAGGCGGCGGCGCAGGTCACCGGCGAGCGTGGCGACGAGCTGAAAAAGCGCCTGCGCACCGGCACCGTGCTGACCTACGACGACCGCAACTGGGAACTGCGCTGGGCCGAGGAACGACCGCTGATCAACCTGTCCCGCGCCGTGGCGGTGGACATGGAAAGCGGCACCATCGCCGCCCAGGGTTATCGCCTGCGGGTGCCGTACGGCACGCTGCTGTGCGTCTCGGACAAACCGCTGCACAGCGAGATCAAGTTGCCGGGGGCGGCCAACGCCTTCTACAACCGTGCGGTCAGCCAGCATTTGAAGATCGGCATCGCCGCCCTCGACCTGCTGCGCACCGAACTCAACTCGCTGCACTCGCGTAAACTGCGCAGTTTCGACGAGCCGCCGTTCCGCTGAGGTTTCATGCCGCTACCCCCACGCAACACGCCGCGCCGCCCCGCGGCCAAACCCGCCGGTCCGCGACGCCCGCCCAAGGCGCCGCCGGCCGAGCCGCGGTTGATCCTGTTCAACAAGCCCTTCGACGTGCTGACCCAGTTCAGCGACGGCGAGGGGCGGGCGACCCTCAAGGATTTCATCGCGGTGCCCGGTGTCTATCCCGCCGGACGCCTCGACCGCGACAGCGAGGGCCTGCTGCTGCTGACCAACGATGGCCAGTTGCAGGCGCGCATCGCCGACCCGAAGCACAAGCTGCCGAAGACCTATTGGGTACAGGTGGAAGGTGAGCCGACGGCAGAGCAGATCCAGCGCCTGCGCGATGGCGTCGAGCTGAACGACGGCCCGACCCTGCCGGCCCAGGCCCGTCAGTTGGATGAGCCGCAGCTGTGGCCGCGCAATCCGCCGGTGCGCTTTCGCAAGAGCGTGCCGACCAGTTGGCTGGAATTGATCATCAAGGAAGGTCGCAATCGCCAGGTGCGTCGGATGACGGCGGCGGTGGGTCTGCCGACCCTGCGCCTGGTGCGGGTCAGGATCGGCGACTGGACGCTGGACGGGCTCGAGCCTGGCCAGTGGAAGGAAGTGCCCGCGAAGCGTTGAGGCTTACTGGTTGAGCTCGATCCAGGTGATCACCACGCTCTTGATGATGAAGGCAAGGATGCCCAGCCCGAGCACGAAAAACAGGATGAACGTGCCGAACTTGCCGGCCTTGGATTTCTTCGCCAGGTCATAGACGATGAAGCCCATGAAACCAATCAGGACGGTGACGAGGATGGTCATCATCCACTCTTCGAACAACACAGGATCCATCGATTCTCTCCGGCAGCGTGAAGCGCCGGATTATACGCCTATCGCAGGTGGGTCAATGGCAGCTCGGTCGAGGCCAAAACCTGATTCAGGACAAAACTCGAGCGAACACTGGTGACACCCTCGATGCGGGTCAGGTGGCCGAGCAGCAGTTTCTGGTAGTGATCCATGTCCGGCACCACCACCTTGAGCTGGTAGTCGGCGTCCATCCCGGTCACCAGGCTGCATTCCAGCACCTGGGGCAGGTTGCGGATCGCCGCCTCGAAGGTCTCGAAGCGCTCGGGGGTGTGCCGGTCCATGCCGATCAGCACGTAGGCGGTCAGGCTCAGGCCAAGCTTCTTGCGGTCGAGCAGGGCGACCTGGCGGGAGATGAAGCCGTCGTCTTCCAGTTGCTTGACCCGCCGCGAGCAGGGCGATGGCGACAACCCGATGCGCTCGGCCAGTTCCTGGTTGGAGATGCGCGCATCGCGCTGCAATTCGGCGAGGATGCTCAGGTCGTAGCGGTCCAGCTTGCTCATGGATCAGGCCTTTTATGGATGGATTGCTGGTAATTATTAATATTTAGCGAAAAATTGCGCAAGTGGTGTTTATATCCGCAATCTTCGCAATCCTGTGCCTGCACGCTTTCCCTATCATTGTTTCCAGAATCACTGCTCGGACACATGTCCACGGCGACCTCCCCAATCAGGAGGGTCGCGGCCAGCAATCCCACAGGGTTGTGCTCGGCCCCCGAGCTACACACGGTCCACAAGACAGGTGTGAGGTGAGCCGGCGTCACAAGCGTCGAGCCAGGACAAGTTTCTCGAAGGGCGGCCCATGGGTCGCCCTTTTTTATTGGAGCTGCAAGCTATAAGCCGCAAGCGATAAGAAAAGGCTGCGGCGGCGCGGACTGCTTTTTCTTGCAGCTTGAAGCTTGTGGCTTACAGCTCCCATATTTCACCTGCCGAGCCGGAGCGCCCCTGCTAGAGTGGCCGTGAGATTAATCCCACGTGGGTAGAGGAACAGCATGACATCGCGTATCTGGCCACTGGCAGCCATCGGCCTGCTGTGCGTGAGCCTGAATGTATTCGCCGAGGGCGACTATGACCATCGCGGCGATGACCGTGGTCGTGGCGAACAGCGAGATCAGCGTGAGCAGCGTCCGGGCGGCTCGCCCCTGCAGTCCAAGCCCGGAGAAGTCTGGCAGACCCAGGAGCCGCGTCAGGGCTATTACCAGGACATCCCCCGGCGCAACGACGGCAACCAGCACTGGCAGACCGGCCCGCGTGGCCAACAGCCGAACTGGGCAGGGCGGCCGAGCGGGCATGGCAATGGCTGGGGCCCTGGGCCGCAGTACCGGCCGGGGCATGCCATCGACCGCTTCCCGGATCGTTATTGGAAAGTGCCGTATCGTGGGCAGGACTACTTCTACTCGGGCGGCTACTGGTATCGCCCGCATGGCTCGGGCTACGTGGTGGTGACGCCGCCGTATGGCGTGCGGGTGAGCTACCTGCCGGACTATGCGCGGGAGATGTGGATTGGCGGGGCGCTGTTCTTCCTGGTGGCGGATACCTATTACCAGTATCAGCAGGCCAGCCAGGAATATGTGGTGGTGAACCCGCCGCAGGTGCAGCAGCCGGTACCGGTGCAACAGGGTAGCGGGTATGACGTGATCGCCTACCCGATGCAGGGGCAGTCGCCACAGCAGCAGGAGCAGGATCGCTACCAGTGCCATCGCTGGGCGGTGGACCAGAGTGGTTTCGATCCATCCTATGCCAACCAGGCGCCGCCGGCGCAGGTGGCGGATACCTATCGCCGGGCGATGGGCGCTTGCCTGGCTGGGCGCGGGTATAGCGTCAACTGAAGACTTGCTGTGTGTTCGAGGGCCCTATCGCTGGCAAGCCAGCTCCCACAGGTTTCGCGGCGCACGCTGTACCCTGTGGGAGCTGGCTTGCCAGCGATGAGGCCCTAAAGAACACCCACTAAACCGGATCTGCATGCACCAGCACTTCAGCCCGCGGATACTCCCGACTGATCGCCGCCGAAGCCTCCACACACAACGCATGCGCCCTGGTCAGCGGCAGTTCCCCCGGCAACTCCAGATGCACCTGCACGAACCACCGGTTCCCCGAAACCCGCGTGCGCAGGTCATGCGCCCCGACCACCCCGGGCACCGCACAAACCAGCGCCAGCATCCGCTCGCTGACCTCCGCCGGCAACTCTTCATCCATCAAGGTGGCAAAGCTCTCCCGGGCGATGGTCAGCGCACTCCAGAAGATGTATACCGCGATCCCCAGCCCGAAGAACGCATCCAGTTGCGGCCAGCCATAGGCTGCCAACAACAGCGCCACCAGGATGCTGGCGTTCAGCAACAGGTCCGAGCGGTAGTGCAGCGAGTCGGCCCGTACCGCCGTCGACCCGGTCTCGCGGATCACCCGGCCCTGCACCATCAGCAGCGCCACGGTCAGCACCAGCGACAACACCATCACCGCCACGCCAAGCCCGGTATTGCCCAAGGGCTGCGGATCCTGCAAACGCTCATAGGCCTGGAACGCGATCAACACCGCGCTCACCCCGATGAACAACGCCTGCGCCATCCCCGCCAGCGACTCGGCCTTTCCATGTCCGTAACGGTGATCCTCATCCGCCGGCCGCAACGCATAGCGCACCGCCAGCAGATTGAGCAGCGACGCCGCGCCATCCAGCAGCGAGTCGGTCAGCCCGGCCAGCAAACTGACCGAGCCGCTCAACCACCAGGCGATCGCCTTGCTGACGATCAGGATGCACGCCACCGCGAGCGAGGCCCGGGTGGCGAGGCGCAGCAGGCGCGCGTGTTCGCTGGAAGTGGCCGTCATGTCAGGCAGCAGGCACCAGGCCGTACATCGCCAGTTGCTGCAGGCTGCCCTTGTGCTGGACCAGGCGCGGGTCGTTCAGCGGCAGGTTCTGGCCCAGTTCGCTTTCGAGGATGGCCTGCAGGCGGCTGTTGTCCACCTTGCCGTCGGCGCCGATGGCTTCGTTGAGTTTTTCCGGCGACACCTGCGCGGTGCTGCCGCCCGGCAGGTAGATCGCGCCGGTGGCGAAGTCGATACCGAAGGCAATCAGCCCGGGAATGACATAGAAGAGGATGCCGACGGCGTCGAGGGCGACGATCACCGGGTCGACCTTGCCTTCGATCTGGCCGCGACGATCCGGATAGAACAGGGTGCCGCAGGCCGTGAGCTGGGTCAGCAGGGTTGCGACCAGGATGCCGCCAGTGACACGGGAAGGAATACGCATTGAAAATCTCCGCAAGGATAGCCGCAACGATACCGGCAAAAGGCCGGCTTCAGAGGATAAGACCATGATAGGGCAGGCCGGGTTCGCCGTTATACTCGCCCCTCTGTTAGAGGGCTACCATGATTTCCTTACCGATTGATGCCGTACTGCCATCGTTGCGCGAAGCCCTGGCGGCGCGTCACGAAGCCGTGCTCGAAGCACCGCCCGGCGCGGGCAAGACCACCCGTGTGCCGCTGGCGCTGTTGCACGAGCCGTGGCTGGCCGGGCAGACGATCCTCATGCTCGAACCCCGCCGCCTCGCCGCCCGCGCCGCCGCCGAGCGACTGGCCAGCGTGTTGGGGGAAAAGGTCGGGGAAACCGTGGGTTACCGCATCCGCCTGGACAGCAAGGTCGGCCCGCGGACGCGGATCGAGGTGGTCACCGAAGGCATCCTCACCCGTCGCTTGCAGGATGATCCGGCGCTGGACGGCGTCGGCCTGCTGATCTTCGACGAGTTCCACGAACGCAGCCTCGACGCCGACCTCGCCCTGGCCCTCAGCCTCAATGGCCGCGAACTGCTGCGCGACGAACCTCCGCTGAAGATCCTGTTGATGTCCGCCACCCTCGAAGGCGAGCGCCTGTCGGCGCTGCTCGACGATGCTCCGGTGATCAGCAGCCAGGGCCGCATGTTCCCGGTGCAGATGCGCTGGGGCCGACCGTTCCAGCCGGGCGAGTACATCGAGCCGCGTGTCACCGACACCGTGTTGCAGGCGCTGGACGAGGAAAGCGGCAGCCTGCTGGTGTTCCTGCCCGGTCAGGCGGAGATTCGCCGGGTGCATCAATCGTTGCAGGACGCCCTCGGCGAGCGCCCGGATATCCTGCTCTGCCCGTTGCATGGCGAGCTCGACCTGTCCGCCCAGCGCGCCGCCATCGAGCCGGCGCCGGTCGGCACGCGCAAGGTGGTGCTGGCGACCAATATCGCCGAGACCAGCCTGACCATCGACGGCGTGCGCGTGGTGATCGACGCCGGGCTGGCGCGGGTGCCGCGTTTCGATCCGGGCAGCGGCATGACCCGGCTCGACACCCAGCGGATTTCCCGCGCCAGTGCCACCCAGCGCGCCGGCCGGGCGGGGCGCCTGGAGCCGGGCGTGTGCTACCGGCTGTGGTCCGAGGCGCAGCATGAGCAGCTCGCCGCTTATGGCACCGCTGAAATCATCCAGGCCGATCTGTCCGGGCTGGCCCTGCAGTTGAATCGCTGGGGTGTGACGCCTGAGCAACTGAGCTGGCTGGATGTGCCGCCAACTGCGGCCTATGCCCAGGCGCAGGATCTGTTGCGTCGCTTGGGAGCCCTGAGCGATGACCGTCTCACCAGCCACGGACAGGCGATGGCCGAGCTGCCGGCTCATCCGCGTATCGCCCACCTGCTGTTGCGCGGCCAGGATCTTGGTCTGACCGCCATGGCTTGCGATGTCGCCGCCTTGCTTGGTGAGCGTGACATCCTGCGCGGTGCGGGTGCTGATTTGCACAGTCGTCTGAGCCTGCTCAGCGGCGAGACCCGGGCCAATCGCGGCAGCCAGGGCGGCGTGCAGCGCGCCCGGCAACTGGCGCGGCAGTACCGTGGTTATCTGCGGGGCAAGCCCGGTGCGGCGGTGGCCGATCCGGAGCATCCGCGCTGGCTCGGCGCCTTGCTGGCGCTGGCCTATCCCGACCGTGTCGCCCAGCAGCGGCGTGCCGGTGGTGCTGAATATCGTCTGGCCAACGGCCGTGCCGCGCAGTTTGGCGAGGTCGATGCGCTGATGAAGGAACCGTGGCTGGTGGTGGCTGACCTGGGTAGCCGCCAGGGGCAGCGCGAGGAGCGAATCTACCTCGCCGCCGAACTCGATCCCGGGTTGTTCGACGAGGTGCTGGCCGAGCAGGTCAGCGTGGTCGAGCAGCTTGAATGGGATGAAAAGGAAAATGTCCTGCGTGCCGAGCGCCAGCGCAAGGTGGGTGAACTGGTCCTCAGCCGCGAACCGCTGACCGGCCTGGACGACGACGCCCGGGCCCGCGCCTTGCTCGACCTGGTCCGGCGCAAGGGGCTGGCGCTGTTGCCGTGGACCCCGGAGCTGCGCCAGTGGCAGGCGCGGGTCGCCTTGCTGCGTCAGCTTGATCTCGCCAACGGCGGCGACAGCGAATGGCCCGACTTGAGCGACGATGCCCTGCTGGCGACCCTGCCCGACTGGCTGCAACCCTACCTGGGCAAGGTCACACGCCTCAGCCACTTCGCCAACCTCGATCTCTCCTCGATCCTGCGCAACCTGCTGCCCTGGCCGCTGCCGCAGCGCCTGGACGAATGGGCGCCGGTGCATATCGGCGTGCCGTCGGGATCGAATATCCGTGTGGATTACAGCGAGCACCCGCCGGTGCTGGCGGTGCGCATGCAGGAGCTGTTCGGGCTGGCGGATACGCCGCGTATCGCTCAGGGTCGGCAGAAGGTCCTGTTGCACCTGCTGTCGCCGGCACGGCGGCCGGTGCAGGTGACGCAGGATCTGGCGAACTTCTGGCGCAGTACTTATGCGGAGGTGAAGAAGGATTTGAAGGGGCGGTATCCGAAGCATTACTGGCCGGATGATCCGCTGGTAGCGGAAGCCACCGCGCGGGCCAAGCCGCGCGGGACCTGAGGTTCAGCCGGCTTCGGAGAAGTCGGCAACTTTCACGTTACGCCGGAAGCCACCCGTCAGCACCAGCAGATAGGCGATACCGATAGCGAACCAGATCAGCCCGATGGTCAGGGTCAGGCTCGACAGGCTGGTCCACAGCCACAGGGTCAACGCCAGGCCCACCATTGGCACCACGCCATGGAGCAGCAGGTTCTTCGGTCGCCCCTTGGCCAGCAGGTGGGTGCGCAGCACCGCCATGTTCACCGCCGAGAAGGCCACCAGCGCGCCGAAGCTGATCAGCGAGGCCAGGGTTTCCAGGCTGATCACCAGGGCGATCAGCGAAACCGCAGAGACCAGCAGGGTGGCATTCACCGGCGTGCCGAAGCGCGCCGACAGGGTGCCGAAGAAGCGCTCCGGCAGCAGCCGGTCGCGGCCCATGCTGTAGATGATCCGCGATACCGCAGCCTGCGACGCCAGCGCCGAACCCAGGCTGCCGGCGACATAGGCGGCGGTGAAGAAGTTGGCGAGGAACTGGCCGCCGATCTGCAGCATCACTTCATTGGCGGCTGCGTCGGCATTGTCGAAATGGCTGCCCGGGATCGCCAGCTGGCTGAGGTAGGCGAGCAGGGTGAACAGGGCTCCGGCGACCAGGGTGGTCAGCATGATCGCCCGCGGTACGTCACGGCGCGCGTCGCGGGTTTCCTCGGCGAGGGTGGAGACCGCATCGAAACCGAGGAACGACAGGCACAGCACGGCGGCGCCGGCCATCAACGGATCGAAGCCCGGCTTGCTGCCATCGCCGACCAGCGGCGCCAGCCAGTCCACCGGGCCGTTGCCCAGCGAATGGCAAGACAGCGCGATGAACAACACGATAAAGATCACCTGCGCCCCGACGATCAGGTTGCTGGCCTTGGCCACCGAGCGGATGCCCATCACGTTGAGCACGGTCACCAGGGCGATGCACACCAGCACGAAGACCCAGGCGGGCACGGCGGGGAAGGCGATGTTCAGGAACAGCCCGATCAGCAGGTAATTGATCATCGGGATGAACAGGTAATCCAGCAGCAGCGACCAGCCGGCGAGGAAGCCGACATTCGGGCCGAAGGCGATATTGGTGTAGGAATAGGCCGAGCCGGCCACCGGGAAGCGCTTGACCATGATCCCGTAGGACGCGGCGGTGAACAGCATCGCTGCCAGGGTCACCAGGTAGGCCCCGGCGGTGCGGCCACCGGTGGTCTCGGTGACTATGCCGTAGGTGGTGAAGATGGTCAGCGGGACCATGTAGACGAGCCCGAAGAAAACCAGCGCCGGAAGGCCGAGCACGCGGCGAAGTTGATCATCGCCAGCGGCCGCTGTCGTGGAGTGCTGCTTGGTCATGGATGTCCCTTTGTACTTTTTATAGGGCTGCACGCGTGAATCGCGAACGGGTGAGGTGGCGATACCTGCCGGTGGGTCCGTGTGTGCGGCCTAGGCTAGCGGGGTGAGGGGGGAAAGAACATTGCAGTGGTGCAAGGGGTGATTGCCGGGGTGCCATATGGCTGGTTTCGATGTTGTTCTCTCGGCCCCTATCGCTGGCAAGCCAGCTCCCACAGGTACTGCACATGACTCAAGGCATGCAGTGACCCTGTGGGAGCTGGCTTGCCAGCGATAGGGCCATCAGCATCACCCCGAAACCGCCTGCCGTTCGATGCTCTTCAAGAGCGACGCAACGATAGCTTTCGAAGCTTCCAGACCATGCTGCGTCGCCAGCACCATCTTCGCCAGCCGCCCCTCTGCGATCTCGCTGGCCTGAAAGTTGTTTTCATGAGCCAGGCGCAGGAGGGACATGAGCTGTTCGAGCGCATGCTTCATCTCCACACCATCACGCACGGCGAACAGCGCGGTTTCGCCTTCATCGCAAAAGCAGAATTCGGTGTAGGTGGTGGTGAGGTCGGGGAGGGCGAGGTCTTTTTTCTTCATGATGTCCGACTGGCAAGTGTGGGAACCCGCTAGTGGCTGTCTGCCGCTATGTACGGGTAGGAAATCAACTTGCACGGTCTGTCAAAACCGGTCACTGGAAATCAATGACCCGCCAAGACTAGGCAACCCTTCCCCCACAGCGCAACGGCTGAAAAGCCGGAAAAGTGTGCTTGGGAAATTGCCTACGAGTTAGTCGGAGATTGAGGCAGATTGTTGCGCCAGCCTCCGCCTCAATCCCGAAACCCCAAGGCCGCCGATATCTCCCGACTCGCCCCCAGCAACGCGTGCAGAAACGCCTCCTGCGCCACCGCCGTATCCATCACCGCATCCGGCCCCGACAGGTTGATCGCCGCCGTGATCGCCCCACTGTGATCGCGAATCCCGGCAGCGATCGCGGTCGAGTAATCCGACCGATGCAGCACCCAGCCCCGTGCCCGGTCCTCGGCAATCAATTGCTGCAACTCCGGCAAGGTGCGCGGTGCCGGGGGCGGGTAATCATCCAGCCGCACATGCTGGTACAGCTGGCTCAACGCGCCCTCGGTCAAACCCGTCAGCAACACCCGGCCCAAGGCCGTGCCATGGCAGGGCAGGCGCGTGCCGATGGGAATATTGACGGTCAGCCGCTGCGGCGCGAAGGCGCGGTAGACGTAGAGACTGTCGGTCTGCTCGCGAATGCTCAGGTGACACGACAGTGAAGTCCGGTCCCGCAGGTCATTGAGATAGGGCATCGCCACCTCGACGATGTCGCGGCTGGCGAGGTAGGCGAAGCCGTCGGAGATGACCCGGCTGCCCAGCTCGAAATCGCTGCGCCCGGCCTTGCGCAGGTAGCCCATGTCCACCAGCGTCTGGACGATGCGGTAGACGGCGGAGGGGCTGATTGCAAGGCGCTCGGCCATGTCCTGCATACTCAGGCTGCGCTGGCGGGCGTTGAACATGCCGAGGATGGTGAGGCCGCGCTGGAGGGCGGGGACTCGGTAGTCCATGGGTTCTATTACAGTCATGGTTGAAGTCCTGTGGTGACTGGGCGGGCCTCATCGCTGGCAAGCCAGCTCCCACAGGATCCGCGTGTACCGCCGAACCTGTGGGGGCTCAACAACACATCAGCTGAGCAAGTTCTCCAGGTCCACCGGCACCCCACCAAACTCCCCCATGGCATCCAGCACCGCACCCTGGAAATACGCTACCGAAGCCCGATCACACAGCAGATAGAACCTGGCCAGCTCCGCACTCCCGGCATTGATCACGATCACGTTCAACCGCGCCACCGAAGTCTGCGCCACGCTCCCCACCGGGAACGCCTCGGCGCGCAGGTCCACGCCGCAGATCTTCGCCATCACCTCGGCCACATGTTTCCCGGACAACTGCAACCAGGCATGGCTGTCCTGGCGCGGCAGCAGGTAATTGCGCTCCTCGCCCAACACCCAGCCAGCCTCTTCGGCGGCAATCCGCTGCCCCCGGTCCGCCAGGCTGCCCAGCAGGAAATACTCGGTCTGCGACAACCGCGCCACCAGGGTTCCATCGTCACAGGCCACAGCCTGATTGGCCGCCGATGGCAGCGAGTACCCTCGCGCCGTCAGCCACCCGGCGGCATCCACGCCACGGAAACCCACCCGTGGCAGATCGGTCAGGTCGATGAGCGCGCAGCGCTCGATAGGATTGAGACTGGTCATGGCTCAGAGCTCCTGGCGCTGGTTGTCGGGATCGAAGAACGGCAGTTTCACCACGGTGGCCTGGACGATTTCACCACCCTCCACGCGGATCGGAATGCGCATCCCAGGCTCCGCCTGATCGGCACCGGCATAGGCCAAGCCAATGATCTGCCCGAGGGTCGCGGAGTATTCGCAGGAGGTGACGTTGCCGCTGATATCCGCACCGCTCAGCACCAGGTGGCCTTCCAGCGGCTGCGCACTGCCCTTGGGTAGGCTGAAGCCGACCAGCTTGCGCTTGAGCGGCTGGCGCTCGAGGATCTCGATGGAGCGCTTGCCGACGAAGAACGGCTTCTTCCGGCCGATCGCCCACTGCATGTCGATCTCTCCCGGATGGGTCATGCCATCGGTGTCCTGGCTGATGATCACGTGGCCTTTTTCCAGGCGCAGCAAGCGCTGGCTTTCCACGCCGAACGGACGAATCCCGAACTCGGCCCCGGCCTCCATCAGCACATCCCAGAGCTTGCCGCCGTGACGGGCCGGCACGTGGATTTCATAGCCCAGCTCACCGACGAAACCGACACGCATCAAGCGCGCCGGAATCCCCGAAACGCTGCCGGTCCGCACGCCGAGATAAGGGAAGCCTTCCGCCGACAGGTCCACATCGCTGCAGATCTTCTCCATCACCTTGCGCGACAACGGGCCGGCCACGTTCACCGCCGCCAGCGCCGCAGTGACGTTGGCGATATCCACATCCAGGCGCCATTGTGCGTTCCACTTGAGCATCTGCTGGTAGATGCGATCGACGCCGCTGGTGGTGGCGGTCACGTAGAAATGCCGCTCGGACAGACGGGCGATCACGCCATCGTCGATCACCACGCCATGCTCGTTGGTCATCAGGCCATAGCGGGTCCGGCCCACCGGCTGCTTCTTGAACGGCATGGTGTACATGCGCTCCAGCAGTTCGGCGGCATCCGGGCCGCGTACGTCGAGGCCGCCCAGGGTGGAGACGTCGATCAGGCCGACCTTCTCCCGCACATGGCGCACTTCCTCCTGCATGCAGCGCTCGCGCTCACCCGGCTTGCCGTAGTAGGCGGGGCGCTGCCAGATACCGGCAGGCATCAGCTTGGCACCCGCAGCCACATGGCGGCTGTGCATGGCGGTATGGCGATACGGATCGAAGGCACGTCCGGCGACATGCGCCAGTTTCTCCGCCTCGAACGGCGGCCGCGCCGTGGTCACCCCGGTCTCGCTGATGCTGCGCTTGGTCGCCTGGGCCACCAGCCGGGCCGTCGGCAGCGCCGAATGACGACCTTGGGACGGGCCCATGCCCACGGTGGAGAAGCGCTTGACCAGTTGTACATCGCGATAGCCATGGCGGGTGGCGTTGACGATATCGCGCACCTGCAGGTCCTCGTCGAAGTCGACGAAGTCCTTGCCTTTCGGGTGGGCGAAGATCGGCCATTCGAAGTTGACCCGCGCCTCGCCGGCGAACTCGGCAGCGCCCACGCCCGGCTCCAGACCCAGCGCCTGCACGGCGGCAGCGGCAACCCGGCTGCCATCCAGCAGCACGTTGTCCAGTTGATGACGACCATTCACCGAGCCGGCGACTGTCAGTCCGTCCGGCAGACCGCTGATGGCGAACTCCGCACGCTGTTCGTCATACGCCAGCTTGCCGCCGGCCTGGCACAGCAACTGATAGACCGGCATATAGCCCGCCGACATGCACAGCAGGTCGCACGCCAGGCTCAGCCCCTGCTCGGCCACCTGGCCTTGGGCGGTGATGCGGCGAATTTCCACGCCGCTGACATGACGCATGCCTTTCTCGTGCTGCGCCTCGTACACCGTGCTGCCCAGGTGCACCGGAATCCCGCGCTTCTCCAGCGCCACTTTCAGCGCCACATCGGCGGGCTGCACACGCATGTCCACCAGCGCGACGACCTGCACGCCCTGGTCCGCCAGGTCGAGCGCGGCGAGGTAGCCGTCATCGTTGCCGGTCAGCACCACGCCGCATTTGCCCGGCTTCACCGCATACAGCTTCATCAGGCGTTGCGCGGCGCTGGCGAGCATCACGCCCGGCAGGTCGTTGTTGCGGAACACCACCGGCTGGTCGAAGGACCCGGCGGCGACGATGCATTGTTTGGCCCGCACCTTGTACATGCGCTTGCCCTGGATCACCGGCAGGTAGTTGTCGGTGAACCAGGCGTTGCAGGTGGCCTGGGTCAGCACCTGGATATTGGCGTGGCCTTGCACGGCACTCAGCAACTCGCGGCGCAGGGCATCGGCGCGCTGGCCTTCGGCGTCGAAGCGGGCGTAGGTCAGCGAGCCGCCGAGCACCGCCTGCTGTTCGATCAGCAGCACCCGCGCGCCGGCATTGGCGGCGGTGAGCGCAGCGCTCAAACCTGCCGGCCCCGCACCGATCACAGCCACATCAACAAAAAGATAAGCCTTGTCGTAGTACTGCGGCTTGAAGTTCAGATCCAGCACTCCAAGACCCGCCTTCTTGCGAATCAGCGGCTCCCAGATCTTCCACATGCCCTTGGGCTTGAAGAACGAGCGGTAGTAGAAGCCCACCGGCATGAAGCGCGAGAACTTGCCGAGGTAGGCGTCGCGGTCGCTGTCCAGCGAGCCGTTGAAGTTCTGCCCGGTGACGGTCATCCCGGCCGCCAGCCCCTGGGCGTCGGCCAGCACATTGGGCTCGTCCGGCAGTTGCACCAGGGTATTGGCATCCTGCCCGGCCATGGTCAGCGGGCCACGGGGGCGGTGGTACTTGAACGAGCGCGACAGCAGCCAGCGGCCATTGGCGAGCAGGGCGCTGGCGATGCTGTCGCCGGCGAAGCCCTGGTAGTCGGTGCCGTCGAAACTGAAACGCAGGGGCTGATCGCGGTCGATCAGCAGGCCCATCGGGGCGGCCAGGCGGCTCATGCGACACCCTCCTCATGGGCCGTGAACTCGACCCGCTGGTTGAACACGTCCTTCGCGTCGAAGGTGCGGATGATCTGGTCGGTGACCGTGTGCCGTTCGGCGAGGAACCAGTAGCTGGAGGCGTTGTGCATCCACCACTCGCGCACCACCCCGGCCTCGTTGTCGCTGTTGAACACGTAGTCGGCCCACTCGGCGTCGCTGCAGGTGGCCGGGTCGGGCATCACCTTGAACTCGCCGCCGTAGGTGAACTCGCTGATGTTTCTCGGCCCGTTGAGCGGGCAATTCATGATCTTCATGGCATTCCCCTTAGTGGCTGGCCGCAGTGGCGCCCATTTCGTTGACCTGCTGGAAGGTGCTGAAGCGCTCCAGGGCGAACGGCTTGATCAGCTCCGGCACGCGGCCGCCGCTGGCGACCAGCTCGGCCATGGTCTTGCCGCAGATCGGCGTGGCCTTGAAGCCCCAGGTGCCCCAGCCGGCGTCGAGGTAGTAATTTTTCACCGGCGACAGGCCCATGATCGGGCTGTAGTCCGGGGTCATGTCGGTGATCCCGGCCCACTGGCGCATCAGCTTGGCATTGGCCATGAACGGGAACATCTCGATGGCGTGGGCCAGCAGGCTTTCCTTGAGGTCCAGGGTCGAACGGGTGTTGTACAGCGGGTACGGGTCGGAGCCGCCGCCGAAGACGATCTCGCCGCGGCTGGTCTGCTGCACGTAGCAGTGCAGGGCGGAGGAACTGACCAGCGGATCGAGGAACGGCTTGAACGGCTGGGTGACCATGGCCTGCAACGGGTAGGTGTGGATCGGTGCGCGGATCCCGGCTTTCTTCAGCATCAGCGAGCTGGCGCCGGCGATGGCCTGCACCGCGCAACCGCATTTCACCGTGCCGCGATTGGTCTTCACCGCGGTGATGCGGCCGTTCTCGATGACCAGGTCCTGGACCTCGGTGAGCTGGTGGATTTCCACCCCGCGCTTGGCCGCCTGCTTGGCGTAGCCCCAGGCCACGGCGTCGTGGCGGGCGGTGGCGCCGTCGATATGCCAGAGGCCGGCGAGCACCGGGATATGGCCCGGGTCGAGGTTCAGGCTCGGCACCAGTTCGCGGATCTGCTGGCGGTCGATCATCTCGGTGCGTCCGCCGAAATGCTTGTTCACTTCCGCACGCTGGCGGAAGGCGCGCACCGTGGCGTCGGTGTGGGCCAGGGTCAGCTGGCCGCGTTCGGAATACATGATGTTGAAGTCGAACTCGTTGGACAGCTCCTGGAACATCCGCACCGACTCGATATAGAAGCGCACGCCTTCGCTGGTCAGGTAGTTGGAGCGGATCACTGCGGTGTTGCGCGCGGTGTTGCCGCCACCCAGGTAGGACTTCTCCAGCACCGCGACGTTGGTGATGCCGTGGTACTTCGACAGGTAGTAGGCGATGGCCAGGCCATGGCCGCCGGCGCCGATGATCACCACGTCGTAGGAAGACTTCAGCTCGGTCGGCGGCGGCAGGTCGACCTCCGCCGGGTACTCGGAACTCAGGCCGTATTTCAGGAGATTGAAGGGCATGGGGCCTCCTGCTGCAGGCGTGCGGCGGTCAGGGTGTTTTTCATCAGGAAGGCGATGGTCATCGGGCCGACGCCACCGGGTACCGGGGTAATGGCCGCGACCTTGGGCAGGGCGCTGTCGAAGTCGACGTCACCCACCAGCCGCGAGCGCTCGCCCTCGGTGATGCGGTTGATGCCGACATCGATCACCACCGCGCCGGGCTTGAGCCAGTCGGCGTCCACCAGGCGCGGGCGGCCGACGGCGGCGACGACGATATCCGCCTGGCGGCACAGTTCCTTCAGGTTGGCGCTGCGCGAGTGGACCACGGTCACCGTGCAATGGGCCTTGAGCAGCAGGGCGGCCATGGGCTTGCCGACGATGTTCGAGCGGCCGATCACCACCGCGTGCTTGCCGCTGAGGTCGCGGATGCTGTCTTCCAGCAGGCGCATGCAGCCGGCGGGGGTGCAGGGGGTGAGCACGTCGCGGCCCTGGCTGAGGCCGCCGACGTTCTCGGCGTGGAAGCCGTCGACGTCCTTGCGCGGGTCGATGGCCTGGAGCACGCGGGTTTCATCGATATGGGCCGGCAAAGGCAGTTGCACGAGGATGCCATGGACGCTGGCGTCGGCGTTCAGTTCGCCGATCAGGGCGAGCAGGGTGGCCTCGCTGGTGTCCGCCGGCAGCCGGTGTTCCTCGGAGCGAATGCCGCATTCCTCGGCGCGCAGTACCTTGTTGCGCACGTAGACCTGGCTGGCCGGGTCCTGGCCGACGAGGATCACCGTCAGTGCCGGGGCGATGCCCTTGGCCTTCATGTCTTCGACCTGGGTCTTCACTTCCGCGATCACGCGGGCGGCGGCGGCCTTGCCGTCGATCAACTTGATGGGGGCTGGAGTATTCACCGGAAGATCACCGTACGGTCGCCATTGAGGAATACCCGGTGCTCGAGGTGGTATTTCACCGCCTTGGACAGGGCCACGGTTTCGGTATCGCGGCCGACCGACACCAGGTCGTCGGCGAGGTAGGCGTGGTCCACGCGCTGCACTTCCTGCTCGATGATC
Organism: Pseudomonas sp. P2S-1; assembly: GCF_057197725.1. Classification (NCBI taxonomy): domain Bacteria; kingdom Pseudomonadati; phylum Pseudomonadota; class Gammaproteobacteria; order Pseudomonadales; family Pseudomonadaceae; genus Pseudomonas; species Pseudomonas sp. P2S-1. Next base: position 3,810,983 of record NZ_CM170068.1, on the reverse strand, counting down.
GGGCCTTCGTCGAGGTCGGAGGTGACGTAGTGGGCGGTGGCGCCGATCAGCTTGACGCCGCGGGCGTAGGCCTGGTGGTACGGCTTGGCGCCCTTGAAGCCGGGGAGGAACGAGTGGTGGATATTGATGGCGCGGCCGGCAAGCTGTTTGCAAAGGTCATCGGAAAGGATCTGCATGTAGCGGGCGAGGACCACCAGTTCGGTGCCGGTTTCCTCGACGATCTGCAGCAGGGCGGCTTCCTGTTGCGACTTGGTGTCCTTGGTCACGGGCAGGTAGATGAAGCGGATGCCCTCGCGCTCGGCCATGGGCCGCAGGTCGAGGTGGTTGGAGACGATGGCGGTGATCTGCATGTCCATCTCGCCCTTGTGGTGGCGGTAGAGCAGGTCGGCCAGGCAGTGATCGTACTTGCTGACCATCAGCAGCACGCGCATCGGCTGGGTGCTGCCGTGCAGGCTCCAGTCCATGTCGAGGCGCTGGGCCACGCTGTCGAAGCCTTGCTCGACTTCGTCGATGTCGCCTTGGTAGTTGTCGTTGAAACGGAACACCGCACGCATGAAGAAGCGCCCGCTGGTGTCGTCGTCGAACTGCGACATCTCGCTGATGTAGCAACCTTTTTCCGCCAGGTAGGTAGTGACTGCCGCGACGATGCCGGAGGTGGCCGGACAGCTGATCTTGAGGATGTAGTGGCTGGTGGCGTGATGCATTTCGGGTCCTCGGATGAAGTGGCGGCAGCGGTCGCAAGGCGGAAATTTCAGCGGTGAAGCGAGGTTTTGTCGGTGAAAATTATTTATTGGTGGGAATAAAATATTCCTTTTTCGCTTTTATAGGCGAAAGGAAGGTGCAGGTCTAGCCTGTGGGGAAAATTTTTATCTTGGGAGGAAACTGAAAGGCAGGGGATTTTTGTGGTGGGGTTTAGGGCCTCATCGCTGGCAAGCCAGCTCCCACAGGGATTGCATGCACCGCTGAACCTGTGGGAGCTGGCTTGCCAGCGATGAGGCCCTGAAGGGCACTAGAGAAGTTCAGTCATTCCCATAGTTCATGATCGACAACAACTTGATCGGCACCTGCACCAGCTTCTCCGGCCCATGGGGCACATCCCCGTCGAAGGTCAGGCTGTCCCCGGCCTGCATGTGATACAGCTGGTTGCCATGCCGGTACACCAACTCGCCCTCCAGCAAATGCAGGAACTCGGTCCCCGGATGAGCGAAGGTCGGAAACTCCTCGCTCGCATCATCCATGCTCACCATGTACGCCTCGAAGTTCTTCTTCGGCCCGCGGGTGTGGTTGAGCAGTTGATAGGTATGTCCCTTCTCGGTCCCGCGCCGCACCACCTCCATCCCCTCGCCAGCCTTGACCAGGATCGCACTGCCATCGGGCTGGTCGTACTGGCTGAACAGCTTGGACATGGGCATGCCCAGCACGTCGCACAAGCGGCTGAGGATATCCAGGCTGGTGGAGACCTGGGCGTTCTCGATCTTGCTCAACATGCCCTGGCTGATCCCGGCGATGCGTGCCACATCCGCCAGTTTCAGTTCCTGGGCCTGGCGCTCGCGGCGAATCTGCATGCCCAGGTATTGCTCCAGGCGCAGGCGGGGTGGGGTCTCGGTGGTCACGGTCGGTCAATCCTGCTTGTTTTCGGTTCAGGAAAATTAATTTCGCACTGAGAAAGTGCAAAACATCCCGGCCGCGATCAGGCGAAGGCCGGGACTTTCCTCGGATGAAAGAGAGTTTCCCATATAAACAGCAGGCCGGTGCAACGCCGGGGCCATTTCCTGTTGTGTCTTCAAAACTGGCAAGCGCCTTGCATTCCTCTCAGGAAACTAAATTTCCTTGATGGAATCAGCCGTACCTGACCTGCTTAGAAACCTTGTTCTCCTGCCTTATCGACCGCCTTGCCCTTTTTCAGGAGTGAAGACCCATGTTGCCAGTTGAAACGCAGCGCATCATCGAACAGCACGGCATCAAGTACGTGCTGGCCCAGTTCGTCGATATCCATGGCGCCGCGAAGACCAAATCCGTCCCGGTCACCGGCCTCAAGGCGGTCGCCGAGGATGGCGCCGGCTTTGCCGGTTTCGCCATCTGCGGCATGGGCATGGAACCCCACGGCCCGGACTTCATGGCCCGTGGCGATCTCTCCACCCTGATTCCGGTGCCCTGGCAGCCTGGCTACGGCCGCATCGTCTGCATCGGCCACGTCAATGGCGAGCCATGGCCGTATGACACCCGCTACGTCCTGCAACAGCAGGTCGAGCGCCTGAAAGACAAGGGCTGGACCCTCAACACCGGCCTGGAACCCGAATTCAGCCTGTTCCGTCGCGATGCCGGGGGCAAGCTGCAACTGGTCGACGCCTCCGACAACCTCGACAAGCCCTGCTACGACTACAAGGGCCTGTCCCGCTCCCGCGAATTCCTCGAGCGCCTGACCGAAGCCCTGCAGCCAGTGGGCTTCGACATCTACCAGATCGACCACGAGGACGCCAACGGCCAGTTCGAGATCAACTACACCTACAGCGACGCCCTGGAGTCGGCCGACCGCTTCACCTTCTTCCGCATGGCCGCCGGCGAGATCGCCAACGACATGGGCATGATCTGCTCGTTCATGCCCAAGCCCGATCCGAAGCGCGCCGGCAACGGCATGCACTTCCACCTGTCGATCGCCAGCGCCAGCAACAAGAACCTCTTCCACGATGCCAGCGACCCGAGTGGCATGGGCCTGTCGAAGCTGGCCTACCACTTCGCCGCCGGCCTGCTGGCCCACGGCCCGGCCCTGTGCGCCTTCGCCGCGCCGACCGTGAACTCCTACAAGCGCCTGGTCGTCGGCCGTTCGCTGTCCGGCTCGACCTGGGCCCCGGCCTTCGTCGCCTTCGGTTCCAACAACCGCTCGGCCATGGTCCGCGTGCCGTATGGTCGCCTCGAATTCCGCCTGCCGGATGCCGGCTGCAACCCGTACCTGGTCACCGCCGCGATCATCGCTGCCGGCCTCGACGGCATCGAGCGCCAGCTGGAACCGGACTTCGTCTGCAACGAGAACCTCTACAACCTCAGCCTCGAAGAGATCGCCGCCCGCGGCATCAAGACCCTGCCGCAGTCGCTCAAGGAAGCCACCGACGCCCTGGCCGCCAACCCGCTGTTCCGCGAGGTGCTGGGGGCCGAGATCGTCGACGAGTTCATCCGCCAGAAACGCATGGAATGGGTGGAGTACAGCCGGCATGTCTCCGACTGGGAGATCCAGCGCTACACCGAGTTCTTTTGAGCCACAAGTTTCAAGCCGCAAGCTGCAAGCAAGAGCAGTTCGCGGCAAACAACCCAATCCCCGTTCAACACGGACAACTTGCAGCTTGCCGCTTAAAGCTTGCTGCTGAATACAGTGAGGCTCTGTTCTATGTGCGGAATCGTAGGTCTGTACCTGAAGAAGCCCGAGCTCGAAGGCCAGCTCGGCAAACTGTTCGAACCCATGCTCGAAGCCATGACCGATCGCGGCCCGGACAGCGCCGGCTTCGCCATCTACGGCGATGAAGTGGCCGACGGCTGGGTCAAGCTGACCCTGCAGGCCGGCGACATCGGCTACGACTGGAAAAAACTGATGGGCGAACTGGAAGGCCGCCTCGGCTGCTCCCTCGACTGGTTCCAGAATGCCAGCGCCGCCGTGCTCAAGGCCCACAGCGCCGAAGAGCCGGTCCGTGCAGCCCTCGCCGAGCTGGCCCCGGACGTGCGCATCATGAGCGCCGGCCAGAGCATCGAGATCCTCAAGGGCATGGGCCTGCCGCGGGAAATCTCCGAGCGCTTCGGCCTGGCCGGCATGAAGGGCAGCCACATCATCGGCCACACCCGCATGGCCACCGAAAGCGCCGTGACCATGGAAGGCAGCCACCCGTTCTCCACCGGCGCCGACCTGTGCCTGGTGCACAACGGCTCGCTGTCCAACCACTTCCGCCTGCGCCAGGAACTCAAGCGCGAAGGCATCACCTTCGAGACCGACAACGACACCGAAGTTGCCGCCGGCTACCTGACCTGGCGCCTGCGCCAGGGCGACTCGCTGAAAGAGGCCCTGGACAAGTCCCTGGAAGACCTCGACGGCTTCTTCACCTTCGCCATCGGCACCCGCAACGGCTTTGCCGTGATCCGCGACCCGATCGCCTGCAAGCCGGCGATCCTCGCCGAAACCGACGACTACGTCGCCATGGCCTCCGAGTACCAGGCCCTGGCCAGCCTGCCGGGCATCGACAAAGCCAAAGTGTGGGAACCCGAACCCGCCACCATGTACATCTGGGAACGTGCCTGAGGAGCATTCATATGAAAACCATCGACCTGTCCAGCGCCTCGGTGCGTGAACTGAACCAGACCCTGCACGGCGACGTGCAGGACCGCGAGTGGGTGGTCACCCACCCGGACGGCAAGCACAACCTGGCGGTGGGCCTGAACCAGGCCGTCAGCATCGATATCGAGGGGCATGCCGGCTACTACTGCGCCGGGATGAACCAGAAGGCCAGCATCACCGTGCACGGCAACGTCGGCGTGGGCGTGGCGGAAAACATGATGTCCGGCTCGGTGCGGGTCAAAGGCAGCGCCTCCCAGGCGGCCGGCGCCACTGCCCATGGCGGCTTGCTGGTGATCGAAGGCGATGCCGGCGCCCGCTGCGGGATCTCCATGAAGGGTGTCGACATCGTGGTCGGCGGCAGCATCGGCCATATGAGCTGCTTCATGGCCCAGGCCGGTCGCCTGGTGGTGTGCGGCGATGCGGGCGACGCCCTCGGCGACTCGCTGTACGAGACCCGCATCTACGTGAAGGGCGAGGTCAAGTCGCTGGGTTCGGACTGCATCGAGAAGGAAATGCGCGCCGAGCACCTGGCCGAACTGGCCGAGCTGCTCAATCGCGCCGGCTTCCCGGAAGACCCGGCGAGCTTCAAGCGCTACGGCTCGGCACGCCAGCTGTACAACTTCAAAGTCGATAACGCATCCGCGTACTGATCCGCGTCGAGGACATTCCCATGAGCGAAAAGAACACTCCCGTGCTGCGCGAATCGGCCACCTTCGATCGCCTGACCATCCAGGAAATCCAGCGCGCCGCCGAAACCGGCATCTATGACATCCGTGGCGGCGGCACCAAGCGCAAGCTGCCGCACTTCGACGACCTGCTGCTGCTCGGCGCCTCGGTGTCGCGCTATCCGCTGGAAGGCTACCGCGAGAAATGCGGTACCGACGTGGTCCTCGGCACCCGCTTCGCCAAGAAGCCGATCCACCTGAAGATTCCGGTGACCATCGCCGGCATGAGCTTCGGCGCGCTGTCGGCCAACGCCAAGGAAGCCCTCGGCCGCGGCGCCAGCATCGCCGGCACCAGCACCACCACCGGCGACGGCGGCATGACCCCGGAAGAGCGTGGGCAGTCGCAGCACCTGGTCTACCAATACCTGCCGTCGCGCTACGGCATGAACCCGGATGACCTGCGCAAGGCCGACGCCATCGAGATCGTCCTCGGCCAGGGCGCCAAGCCGGGCGGCGGCGGCATGCTGCTGGGCATGAAGGTCACCGAGCGCGTGGCCGGCATGCGCACCCTGCCGATCGGTGTCGACCAGCGCAGCGCCTGCCGTCACCCGGACTGGACCGGCCCGGACGACCTGGCGATCAAGATTGCCGAACTGCGCGAGATCACTGACTGGGAAAAGCCGATCTACGTGAAGATCGGTGCCAGCCGCCCGTACTACGACGTCAAGCTGGCGGTGAAGGCCGGGGCCGATGTGATTGTGCTCGATGGCATGCAAGGTGGTACGGCGGCGACCCAGGAAGTGTTTATCGAACACGTGGGGATCCCGATCCTGCCGGCCATTCCGCAAGCCGTGCAGGCGCTGCAGGAGATGGGCATGCACCGCAAGGTCCAGCTGATCGTGTCCGGTGGTATCCGCAACGGTGCGGACGTGGCCAAGGCCATGGCCCTCGGTGCTGACGCGGTGGCGATCGGTACGGCGGCACTGGTGGCGCTGGGCGACAACCATCCGCGCCTGGATGACGAACTGAAGAAGATCGGTTCGGCGGCGGGCTTCTACGATGACTGGCAGAACGGTCGTGACCCGGCGGGTATCACCACCCAGGATCCGGAGCTGTCCAAGCGTCTCGATCCGGTGGAGGCGGGGCGTCGCCTGGCCAACTACCTGCGGGTGCTGGTGCTGGAAGCGCAGACCATGGCCCGGGCGTGCGGCAAGTCGCACCTGCACAACCTCGATCCGGAAGACCTGGTGGCGCTGACCGTGGAAGCGGCGGCGATGGCCCGGGTACCGCTGGCGGGGACCAGTTGGGTGCCGGGGCAGCAGTACTGATCCGATTGTGAGGTTGCTCTTTCTGGCCTCATCGCTGGCAAGCCAGCTCCCACAGGGACCGCGTGCACCGCCGGACCTGTGGGAGCTGGCTTGCCAGCGATAGGGCCCGAAAGAACCCTGAAAAACATGGATCAGGATTGAGGAGCAACAGGCAACAAAAGCCGGGCACTCACCGGCAAATGATCCGAGATCTCCAGGGTATCCTGCTGCAACACCTCGGCCTCCACCCGCCGCAGCTTGGGACTGTGGAACAGATAATCCAGCGTCCGGTCCGGCCCCTCCAGCGCGGGATCATTCGGGAAGTGCGTCAGCCAGTTCGCCCGATCCGCCCCCGTCGCCTCGGCATTCGCCGGAATCATCGGGTACTTGTCCCACAACAGGTGCAACTCGCTATCAGCCGAATACAACGGCTGCTGCTCCGGCTTCAACCTTCGGTACTGCCCCAGCGGCAACAGGTTGAAATCCCCGCCCAACAGCCATGGCGTGCCCTGGCGTTCGAACTGATCGACCATCTTCTCCAGCGCCTGCACCTGCCGCAGTTGCACATCGCTGCCCGCTTCCTGCTTGCCCAGCCGGGTATTCATCACCGCCAGTTGCCCTTCACCCATCTGCAGATAACTGACCAGCACCGCCGGCTGTGGCTTGAGCAAGCGGTTCAGGATATTGTCCGATGCCAGCGGCAACTGCACCCGCTGCGCCCGCTGGATCGGATAACGACTGAGGGTTGCCAGCGTCCGCCCGACACTCCCGGCGATATGCGTATCCGGCACGAACTCGGCCTTCCAGTCGTAGGCCTGGACGGCACAGGGATAGAGGTCGGCGAGGCGTTCGCGGAGGAGGGCGAGCTGGTCCTGGTAGTCGCTGGCCTTGGCGTTGTTGTCCAGCTCCTGGAGCAGGACCAGGTCCGGCTGCTCGGCACGGATCACCCGGGCGACTTCATCGAGGTTGAAGGCGAGGTCTTCATCGGTGGGGCGGGTGTCGTCGCCACGGGCTTCGTCGTACCAGAACACATAGCGCTTGCCCGCCAGGTACTGCACGTTCCAGGTCATCACCTTCAACGGCTGGCCCGGCACCAGTGGGGTGCCGGGGCCGGTGCAGGCGACCGGCAGGTCTTCCAGTGGCTCCGGCCGCCAACCGGCCTGGGAGGCCAGCAGCCAGAGCAGGATGGCGATCAGCAGCAAGGACAGCAAAACATTGCGCAGTAGTCGGGTCATCGGGCTCGCACGGGTCAGGGTAGACGGTTGAGCATAGCCGCCGTGTTCAGGAACGTGCCGCTGGCGCCTCGCTGACCAGCATGTACAGGCGGAACAGGACCACGGTGCTGAACAGTTGCAGGAAGCTGTTGAACACACTGACCAGCAGTTCCAGGACCGGGTTCACCTCCTCGGGCAGCAGCCCCAGGGTGATGCCGCTGATCAGCCACAGCGGCGCCATCACCCCGAGCATGCAGATGAGGATGTGCCAGAAGTTGCCGCGGACCATCTGGAAGCTCTCGCGCATGGCCGCGATCGGCGCCATGCCGCGCAGCACCAGCAGGTATTCGGCGAACACCAGGTTGGTCATCACCCAGATGCCCGGGAGGATGAACAGCGAGATGCCGAACATGATCAGCAGCGAACTGAGCGCCACCAGCAGGGCGAACGACGGCCAGAGCTGCAGGGCGCGGGCCAGCAGGTTGCGCTTGAGCGGTTCGTGGCCGTCGCTGCGGGCGTCGAGGTAGAGGATCAGCGCGGCGCTGTACAGCGGATAGAACAGCAGGCCGACCAGCAGGCCGTAGCCCATCGAGGCATCCTTGCCCAGTTGGCCGTAGAGCAACTGGACGGCCAGCGCCTCGAGGATCACCAGCGGCAGGCACAGCCCGGCGATGCTGACCAGGTGGCGGCGGAAGAAGTACAGGGAGTCGCGCAGAACGGTGAGCGGATTCATGGGTCGATTTCGAAGTCCAAAGCAGGCGTCACTTTAGCTCAGGGGCAGAACCTGAACAAAGTTTCATGGGCTGGGATGCTTGAAAGCGCCATGCTTGTCCCAATCTTCACTGCAACCGGTAATCCAGAGAGGTCGCGTCATGAACCACGAAGAGCAAACCCTGATCGAAGGCCTGTTCACCAGGCTGCGCCAGGCCGAGGCCGAAGGCGCCCCGCGCGACGCCCAGGCCCAGGCGCATATCGCCGGGCTTGTTCAGCAGCATGCGGCGGCTCCTTACTACATGGCCCAGGCGATCCTGGTCCAGGAAGCGGCGCTCAAGCGCATGGACGAACAGAATCGCCAGTTGCAGGCGGAGTTGGCGCAGGCCAAGGCCGCCGCACCGGCGCCGCAGCAACAAGGCAGCGGCGGGTTCCTGTCGAGCATCTTCGGGTCGTCCAGTCCACGGCCGGCGGCGGCACCTGCTCCTGCGCCTGCGCCTTCGAGCAGTGGCGGCTGGCGCGATGGTCCGGGTGTGGCGCCGCAGTCCAACTGGGGAGCTCCACCTGCGCAGCAAGCCGCACCCGCGCGCAGTGGCGCCAGCAGCTTCCTTGGGGGGGCATTGCAGACCGCAGCCGGTGTCGCCGGTGGCGTGATGCTGGCGCAGGGGATCAGCAGCCTGTTCCATCACAACTCGCAGCCGGAGGAGATCGTCGAGGTCATCAAGGAAGAGCCGGCCCAGGTCAATGACCAGGGTGGCGGCTGGAATGATGACAGCCAGCGGTATGTAGCGGATGACAGCAGCAGTTATGGCGATGATGGTGGCGGGTTCTTCTCGGACGATGATTACGTCTGAGGATCTTCGTTGCTCTTGAGGGCCTCATCGCTGGCAAGCCAGCTCCCACAGGTCCGGCGGTGCATGCGGTCACTGTGGGAGCTGGCTTGCCAGCGATTAGGCCCTCGAATCCACTGCAAGCCTCCCGGCATGTCATACTCCCTCCCTTTGCCACCCAAGGCCCGGTCTCGAAGGAGGGGTTTAGTGAAGAAAATCGCGCTGTTCGTCGATGTCCAGAACCTCTACTACACCGTGCGCCAGGCCTATGGCTGCCATTTCAACTACGCCGCGTTCTGGGCCGATGTGAGCCGTGACGGCGAGATCGTCGAAGCCTTCGCCTACGCCATCGACCGTGGCGACGCCAAGCAGCAGCAGTTCCAGCAGATCCTGCGCAACCTCGGGTTCACCGTGAAGCTCAAGCCCTATATCCAGCGTGCCGACGGCTCCGCCAAGGGCGACTGGGACGTGGGCATCACCCTCGACGTGGTCGACGCCGCCCCCCGGGTCGACCAGGTGGTCCTGGCTTCCGGCGACGGAGATTTCGACCTGCTCCTGGAACGGGTGATCCAGCGCCATGGCGTCGAGGCCGTGGCCTATGGCGTCCCCGGCCTGACCGCGCATTCGCTGATCCGCGCCGCTTCCCGCTATGTGCCCATCGAAGGCGCGCTGCTGCTCAAACACTGAGGTTTTTTCGTGGAACGTATCGCTGTTATCGACTTTGAAACCACCGGCATCACGCCCGGCGCCGGTTGCCGCGCCACCGAGGTGGCGGTGGTGATGCTGGAGCAGGGCCGCATCGTCGAGCGCTACCAGAGCCTGATGAACGCCGGCGTGCCGGTGCCGGCCTTCGTCGCCGGGCTGACCGGGATCACCACTGCCATGCTGCGCAGCGCGCCGCCGGTGGAGCGGGTGATGAACGAAGTCGCCGAGTTTGTCGGCACCACGCCGCTGCTGGCGCACAACGCCGCCTTCGACCAGAAGTTCTGGGACTACGAACTGAGCCGCATCGGCCGCAACCGCAGCCAGTCCTTTGCCTGTTCCCTGCTGCTGTCGCGGCGCCTGCTGCCGGCGGCGCCGAACCACAAGCTCGGCACCCTGACCCGCTGGGCCGGCCTGCCGGACACCGGCACCGCGCACCGGGCGATGGCCGATGCCGAGATGGCCGCCAACCTCCTGCAACACCTGGTCGGCGAGCTGCGTCAGACCCACGGCATCCAGGAACTGTCGCATTCCTTCCTCTGCCGCCTGCAGAAAGTCCCCGCCGCGAAAATCCGCGAAACCCTGATCAAGTACCGTTAAGTCTTCTTCTCCAACTGCGCCAGGGGCACCCGCCGCTCCACGGCGCTGGAGAGGATGATCGAGGTCTTGCTGAAGCCGAACTGCGCCACCCGGTTGATCAGCTCTTCCAGCTCCGGCATCGAGCCCACCGCCGCCTGCATGATCACGCACGGATCACCGGTGACCCGATGGCATTCGGTGAGCTGGGGAATCTGCGTCAGGGCTTCGTAGGCCTGCTGGTTGCCGTGACTGGCCAGGCGCAACTCGATCACGCACTGGATCGGCAGGCCGATCTTGCTCATGTCGACCTTGGCCTGGTAGCCGGTGATCACCCCGCTGGATTCCAGCTTCGCCACCCGTTCCGCCACCGCCGGCGCGGACAGGTTGACCGTGCGCGCGAGCTGGGCGAAGGAGGCGCGGCCGTTGTCGAGAAGGGCGGCGAGCAGCATGCGGTCGTACTTGTCCATGGTCGTCTTGTGAAAAAGAAGGAAAAGGCCTGGTAGATCCGTTTTTTCGAAAGTCCAGGTGCTCGATAAGCGTTTTTTGAAACTTAATTTTACCCGTGAAGCTTTTTAAAATAGCGCCACAACTACTCGAATACGAGCCTCCCATGCCTGCCTCCCGTCGTTCTACCTGGATGTTGATCGGTGCCTTTCTCGCGTTGTATCTGGTCTGGGGGTCTACCTACCTGGCCATCCGTATCGGCGTGGAGTCCTGGCCGCCGATGCTGATGGCCGGATTCCGCTTCATCATCGCCGGCGGCCTGATGTACGGCTTCCTGCGCTGGCGCGGGGTGCCGGCGCCGACCTGGCAGCAATGGAAGGCGGCGGGGGCGATCGGCTTTCTCCTGCTCAGTTGCGGTAACGGTGGCGTGACCGTGGCCGAGCATGCCGGGGTCGCCTCGGGCGTCGCGGCGCTGGCGGTGGCGACCGTGCCGCTGTTCACCTTGCTGTTCGGCCTGTTCTGGGGCCATCGCAATACCCGTCTGGAATGGGCCGGGATCTTCATGGGCCTGGCCGGTATCGGCCTGCTCAACCTCGGCTCCAACCTGCAGGCCAGCCCCATGGGTGCGGCGCTGATCCTGTTCGCTGCGGCTTCCTGGGCCTTCGGCTCGGTGTGGAGCAAGAGCCTGCCGCTGCCCCAGGGGCCGATGGCCAGTGCCGCGGAAATGCTGGTGGGCGGCTTGGTCCTGCTGGCCGGCAGCTTCTTCAGCGGCGAACGCCTGACCCAGATGCCCACCGCCGCGGGCTGGGGCGCGCTGGCCTACCTGGTGGTGTTCGGTTCGATCATCGCCTTCAGCGCCTACATGTACCTGCTCAAGCATGTGCGCCCTGCGGCAGCCACCAGCTATGCCTACGTCAACCCGGCGGTAGCCGTGATGCTTGGGATCCTGTTCGCCGGTGAAGAGATCGGCGCCGAGGAGTGCCTGGCCATGGCGGTGATCATCGGTGCAGTGGTGCTGATCGGCATTCCGCAGTGGCGCAAGGCGCCGCAGGTGCCGGTGGTCGAAGGCGAGATGACCGGGACTCGGTGAAGCGGGGCCGAACAGGGTAGACTTCGCGCCATTGCACGAAGCCCCTGACGGTATTTCCATGACATTCGCCAAACTCGGCCTGATCGAACCGCTGCTGCGCGCCCTCGACGGCCTCAACTACAACACCCCGACGCCGGTCCAGGCCCAGGCGATCCCCGCCGTGCTGGCCGGCCGCGACCTGATGGCCGCGGCCCAGACCGGCACCGGCAAGACCGCCGGTTTCGCCCTGCCGCTGCTGCAGCGCCTGACCCTCGAAGGCGCCCAGGTTGCCAGCAACTCGGTGCGCGCCCTGGTGCTGGTGCCGACCCGCGAGCTGGCCGAGCAGGTCCACGAGAACATCCGCGAATACGCCGAGCACCTGCCGCTGCGCACCTACGCGGTGTACGGCGGGGTCAGCATCAACCCGCAGATGATGAAGCTGCGCAAAGGCATCGACCTGTTGGTGGCGACCCCCGGCCGCCTGCTCGACCTGTTCCGCCAGAACGCGGTCAAGTTCAACCAGCTCCAGGCCCTGGTGCTGGACGAGGCCGACCGCATGCTCGACCTCGGTTTCGCCGAGGAACTGCGCTCGATCTACGCCGCCCTGCCGGTGAAGCGCCAGACCCTGCTGTTCTCCGCCACCTTCTCCGACGAGATCCGCCTGATGGCCGGGCAGATGCTCGCCGATCCGCTGAGCGTCGAAGTCAGCCCGCGCAATGTCGCGGCGAGTTCGGTGAAGCAGTGGATCGTCACTGTGGATAAAAAGCGCAAGGCCGAGCTGTTCTGCCATCTCCTGCGCAAGCAGCGCTGGAGCCAGGTGCTGGTGTTCGCCAAGACCCGCAACGGTGTGGACCAGTTGGTCGAGCGCCTGGTGGGCCTGGGCATCAATGCCGACGGCATCCACGGCGACCGCCCGCAGGCGACCCGCCAGCGTGCGCTGGACAGCTTCAAGGCGCGGGAAGTGCAGATTCTGGTGGCCACCGATGTGGCGGCGCGGGGGCTGGATATCGATGATCTGCCGCTGGTGGTGAACTTCGATTTGCCGATCGTGGCTGAGGACTATATCCACCGGATCGGCCGAACGGGCCGGGCGGGGAATACCGGGGAAGCGATCTCGCTGGTGTGTGCCGACGAGGTGCAACTGTTGTCGGCGATCGAGACCCTGACCCGCAAGACTCTGCCGCGTCACGACGAGCCAGGCTTCGAGCCGGATCACCGGGTGCCGGTGACGGATGCCAGCGGGCAGATCCTGAAGAAGCCGAAGAAACCGAAGAAGCCCAAGGTGACCGGGGCCAAGGGCAGCCTGGGGCGCTGGACCGACAGTGGTGACGCGCCAGTGCCGGCGAAGGCGGTGCGCAAGGTGCCGTCGTTCAATACCGGGCCGAAAAAGCGTAAGCCCTGAGGTCTTCTGTTGCCTGTACTGGCCTCATCGCTGGCAAGCCAGCTCCCACAGGTACCGCGGCGCTCTTGAAGCCAGTGGTGAACCTGTGGGAGCTGGCTTGCCAGCGATAGGGCCAGTGAAGGCAACCCATCAGTCTCGGCCAAGCCACTCCAGCACCGCCAACCCGGCCCTCTTGCCACTGGCAAAGCAAGCCGTCAGCAAATACCCCCCGGTAGGCGCCTCCCAATCCAGCATCTCCCCGGCACAGAACACCCCCGGCACCTGCTTCAGCAGCAACCCCTCATCCAGCGCCTCGAAGCGCACCCCGCCCGCCGTACTGATCGCCTCATCCAGCGGCCGCGCCCGCACCAGCACGATGGGCAGGGCCTTGATCGCCGCTGCCAGCTTCTGCGGATCGGCAAACACCTGCGCCCCGGTCAGCTCGCGCAACAACGAAGCCTTCACCCCGTCGAGCCCCAACTGTCCCTGAAGATGCTTGGCCATCGACCGCGACCCACGCGGCTTGCTCAACGCCGCCGCAATCTTGTCCACAGCCTTGTTCGGCAGCAGGTCCAGCAGCAGCGTGGCCTGGCCTTCGCGGTTGATGGTTTCGCGAATCTGCGCCGACCAGGCGTACACCAGGCTGCCTTCCACGCCGCCTTCGGTCAGGACGAACTCGCCCAAGCGCGGCGCCTGACCCGGCAGGCTCAAGGCGATGTTCTTCAACGGCGCCCCGGCGAACTTCTGCTTGAGCAGCTCACTCCAGGCCTCCACCTCGAACCCACTGTTGGCCGCCTGCAACGGCGCGATATCCACAGCCCGCTCGGCCAGCCACGGCAGCCAGGCACCATCCGAGCCCAGGCGCGCCCAGCTTCCACCGCCAAGAGCGAGGATCGTGGCATCGGGCTTGATCGCCAGTTCTCCCTGTGGATAACCAATCCGCAGCGCACCTTCGTCATTCCAGCCAAGCCAGCGATGCCGGGTGTGGATAACTACCCCGGCATCGCGCAACCGCTTGAGCCAGGCACGCAACAACGGCGCCGCCTTCATGTCCGTGGGGAACACCCGCCCCGAAGTGCCGACGAAGGTCGTTATCCCCAGGCCATGAATCCATTCGCGCAAGGCATCGGCATCGAAACCCTGCAACAGCGCGCCGATCTCCCCGCTGCGCTCGGCATACCGCGAGACAAACGCCGGGTACGGTTCGGAGTGGGTGATGTTCATCCCGCCGACCCCGGCCAGCAGGAACTTGCGCCCCACCGAGGGCATGGCGTCGTACAGATCGACCCGGATCCCGGCCAGGGCAAGGACTTCAGCCGCCATCAGGCCGGCGGGGCCGCCTCCGATAATGGCGACGTGGGCAGGGGCGGTGGTGCGGGAATCGGTCATGGCGGCGGCAGGCTGGGGATAAGTGAGCCGCGCATTCTACCCGAGGCAGGGCGGGCAGGGCACTGTACAAAAAACGATCAATCGCCGCGCAGCCCCGGTTTCACGGGGCCGGAAGGGCTTTCCCGCAGGTTATCCACAAGCGGTTCCACAGTCATTGTGGGTAATCCAGCACCCGCTGCGCGCTGTGATGGAGGATGCCGTGGCGCCGGGCCAGGGCTTCGCGGTCCTTGCTGTAGCCGCCGCCGATCACCCCGACCACCGGGATATCCCGGCCCAGGCAATGGCGCAGTACGCAGGTATCACGGGCGGCGATCCCTTCGTCGGTGAGTTGCAGGTAGCCGAGGGCGTCGTCCTTGTGCACATCGACGCCGGCGTCGTAGAGCACCAGGTCCGGCTGGTACAGCGGCAGCAGGTAGTTCAGGGCGTCGTCGACGATCTTCAGGTATTCGGCGTCGCCCATGCCCCGGTGCAGGGGGATGTCCCAGTCGCTGCGGGCCTTGCGCACGGGGAAGTTCTGTTCGCAGTGCAGGGACACGGTGATCGCATCCGCGGTGTGTTCGAGAATCCGCGCCGTGCCGTCGCCCTGGTGCACGTCGCAATCGAAGATCAGCACCCGGTGCACCCGCCCGGCTTCCAGCAGGTAATGGCTGATCACCGCCAGGTCGTTGAAGATGCAGAAGCCCGCCGGGTGGTCGTAATGGGCGTGGTGGGTGCCGCCGGCCAGATGGCAGGCGATGCCGTGTTGCAACGCCAGTTCGGCGGCCAGCAGCGAACCGCCCACCGCGCGCACGGTACGCCGGGCCAGGGCCTCGCTCCAGGGCAGGCCGAGGCGGCGCTGGTCCTCGCGGGACAGCTCGCCGTTCATGTAGCGCTCGATATAGGCGCGGTCGTGGGCCAGGGCAAGGATGTCGTTGGGGCAGATTTCCGGACGATGCAGCTCGGCGTCGGTGGTCAGGCCGCTGGCGATCAGGTGATCGTGCAGCAGGCGGAACTTGTCCATGGGAAAGCGGTGGCCTTCGGGGAATTCCGGGCTGTAGTCATCGTGGTAAACAAGGGGCAGGCGCATGGCGGGTCCGGCGGTGGGCACCGGGTGATCTTGCCCGATGATGGCCGGGCGTAGCCAGCATTGCCTGCCTACGCTGTAGACTGCGAGGCCACGGACCCTGGAGCCATCGATGACGCAGATTCTCGAGCTGGAAAGCGCGCGCCTGGTGCTGCGCCAATGGCAGGACGACGACCTCAAGGAGTTCGCCGCGCTGTGTGCCGATCCGCAGGTGATGCGTTACTTCCCCGCGCCCCTGAGCCGGCTGGAGAGCGCGGCGCTGATCGGCCGCATCCGCGGGCATTTCGCCGAATACGGCTATGGCCTGTGGGCGCTGGAGCGCAAGGACACCGGGGCCTTTATCGGCATGACCGGCCTGCTCAACGTCGGCTTCGACGCCGACTTCACCCCGGCGGTGGAAATCGGCTGGCGCCTGGCCCGTCGCCACTGGGGCCTGGGCTTTGCCAGCGAGGCGGCCTGGACCAGCCTGCGCTGCGCCTTCGCCCGGTTGGGGCTGCAGGAAGTGGTGTCCTTCACCACCCGCGACAACCTCGCCTCGCAGAAGGTCATGCAGGCCATCGGCATGCAGGCCGACCCTGCCGGCGATTTCGAGCACCCGAAACTGGAACCCGGTCACCCCCTGCGTCCCCATGTGCTGTACCGCATCGACCGCGCCCATTGGCAGGCCACCCTGCGCGGCTGAATCAGCGAACATACGGGCCAGTAATGACAAACCCTGTATCATTTGCCGCCTGGGCCTTGCTTTGGAGAATCTCGAATGAGCCATGTGTTGGACGATCTGGTCGATCTGTTGAGTCTGGAAGCGATCGAGGAAAACCTCTTCCGCGGCCGTAGCCAGGACCTGGGTTTCCGCCAGCTCTACGGTGGCCAGGTGCTCGGCCAGTCGCTCTCGGCGGCGAGCCAGACGGTCGAGGAGGCGCGCCATGTGCACTCCCTGCATGGCTACTTCCTGCGTCCGGGCGACGCGACCATGCCGGTGGTCTACTCGGTCGACCGCGTGCGTGACGGCGGGAGCTTCAGTACCCGGCGGGTGACGGCGATCCAGAAGGGCAACCCGATCTTCACCTGCAGCGCCTCGTTCCAGTACGACGAGGAAGGCTTCGAGCACCAGGGGCAGATGCCCGATGTGGTCGGCCCGGAGAACCTGCCGTCGGAAGTCGAGCTGGCGCAGTCCATGGCCGACAAGCTGCCGGAGCATATCCGCGACAAGCTGCTGTGCGCCAAGCCTATCGAAGTGCGTCCGGTCACCGAGAAGGACCCGTTCAATCCCAAGCCCGGCGACCCGGTGAAATACGCCTGGTTCCGCGCCGACGGCACCCTGCCGGACTCCCAGGCGCTGCATAAATACATGCTCGCCTATGCCTCCGATTTCGGCCTGCTGACCACCTCGCTGATGCCCCACGGCAAGTCGGTCTGGCACAAGGACATGCAGATCGCCAGCCTCGACCACGCCCTGTGGTTCCACGGCAACCTGCGAGCGGACGAATGGCTGTTGTACGCGATGGACAGCCCGTGGGCGGGCAATGCCCGTGGTTTCTCCCGTGGCAGCATCTTCAACCGCGCCGGGCAACTGGTGGCGTCGTCCTGCCAGGAAGGCCTGATCCGTCACCGCAAGGACTGGGCATGAGCCTCAAGGACATTCGCCACTGGGTGTTCGACATGGACGGCACCCTGACCGTGGCCGTGCATGACTTCGCCGCGATCCGCGAAGCGCTGGGCATTCCGCCGGAGGACGACATCCTCACGCACCTTGCCGCCTTGCCGGCTGAGGAAGCGCAGGCCAAGCATGCCTGGCTGCTGGAGCACGAGCGCGATCTGGCGATTGCTTCGAAACCTGCCGAGGGCGCGGTGGAGCTGGTGCGGGAACTGGCCGGGCGTGGCTATCAGTTGGGCATTCTGACCCGCAATGCGCGGGAGCTGGCCCATGTGACGCTGGAGGCCATCGGCGTGACGGACTGCTTCCCGGTGGACAGCGTGCTGGGGCGCGATGAAGCGCCGCCCAAGCCGCATCCGGGAGGATTGCTGAAGCTGGCAGAGGCTTGGGGTGTGCAGCCGGCTGACATGGTGATGGTTGGCGACTATCGTTTCGATCTGGATTGTGGCCGGGCGGCGGGGACGCGGACGGTGCTGGTGAACCTGCCGGACAACCCATGGCCGGAGCTGACGGACTGGCACGCGGCGGACTGCCGGGCGTTGCAGGTCCTGCTCGGACACTGAGATTTTCCGAGGTCTTTCGGGCCTCATCGCTGGCAAGCCAGCTCCCACAGGGACCGCGTGCACCGCCCTTGTGGGAGCTGGCTTGTCGGACCGCCGCACCGCAGCGATAGGGCCCGAGAGACCATCACTCACTCCCAGGAGAACCCATGAGCAAAGCCATTTACGTTCAACCCGGCGGCGGCTACGACAAGGTCGGCCTGGGCACTGCCGAGGCCGCGGCCCCCGTAGCGGGCGAAATCACCGTGCGCCTGCACGCCAACTCCCTCAACTACCACGACTTCGCCGTGGTCAGCGGCATGTGGGGCCCGAGCGCGCCGCGGATCCCCATGGCCGACGGGGCCGGCGAGGTGATCGCGGTGGGCGAGGGTGTCAGCGAGTTTGCCGTGGGCGACTCGGTGGTCAGCACCTTCTTCCCCGACTGGCTCGATGGCGAGCCGCTGGTGGAAGGCTTTGCCACGGTGCCGGGCGATGGCATCGACGGTTATGCCCGGGAACTGGTAACCGCCCGCGCCACCTCCTTCACCCTTGCGCCGAAGGGCTACAGCCATGCCGAAGCCTCGACCCTGACCACTGCCGGCCTTACCGCCTGGCGTGCGTTGATGGCCGATGATTCGCTCAAGCCCGGCGATACCGTGCTGGTGCAGGGCACCGGCGGCGTCTCGATCTTCGCCCTGCAATTCGCCAAGGCCGCGGGCGCCACGGTGATCGCCACCTCGTCCAGCGACGAGAAGCTGGAGCGCCTGAAGACCCTCGGTGCCGACGAGGTGATCAACTACCGCAGCACGCCGGACTGGGGCGGGAAGGTGCGCGCCCTCACCGACAATCGCGGTGTGGATCATGTGATCGAGGTGGGTGGTCCGGCGACGCTGGAGCAGTCGATGATTGCCGCGCGGATTGGCGGGCATGTGTCGCTGATCGGCATCCTGACCGGTGTCGCCGGGCAGTTGCCGCTGGTCCAGGCGCTGGTGCGGCAGATCCGCTTGCAGGGTGTGCTGGTGGGCAGCCGGGCGCAGCAGCAGGCGATGATCCGGGCGATCGATGCCAATGGGCTGCGGCCGGTGATCGACAAGGCGTTCGAGCTGGAGCAGATCGTCGAGGCGTTCCGTTACCAGGAAAGCAACCAGCACTTCGGCAAGATCTGCCTGAGCTTCTAAGCCCCCATCGCCGGCAATGCCGGCGATGAGGCCCTCGATCAGAACGCGTAGGTCGCCGACAGGATCGCCGAGCGCGCATCCCCGTACTCGATCGCCGACGACCGCGCCGCCGTACCGTTCTGCTGGCGCACGCGCTCGACGTAGTCCTTGTCGAACAGGTTGTTCACGTTCAGTTGCAGGTCCAGGTTCTCGTTGACCCGGTACGCCACCATCGCGTTGTGCACCCAGTAGTCCGGCAGCTTGGCGGTGGTGCTGGAACTGACATTGCGTTCGCTGACATAGCGCGCGCCATAGCCCAGGGTCCAGCCGGCCGGCAGCTCGTAGGTGGTCCACAGGTTCAGCGAGCGCGGCGGCGTGTTGCCCAGGGCCTGGCCTTCGCGGGCGATGCCGGCGGCGGTGTCGGCGGCCTTGAGGGTTTCGCTGTCGAGGAAGGTGTAGTTGGCGAACACATCCCATTGCTCGGAGATATGCCCGGTCACGCCGACTTCCACACCTTGCACGCGCTGCTTGCCGGCCAGTTGGGTGGAGCCGTCGGCCATGGTCTCCCGGGCGTTGTCCTTGGTCACCCGGAAGATCGCCGCGTCCAGTTCCAGGCGCTTGTCCAGCAGTTCCCACTTGGTGCCCAGTTCCCAGGTTTCGTTCTTCTCCGGCTCCAGGCTCTCGGTGGTCGCGCTCAAGCCGCCGCCGCTGGAGGCCAGGCTCTCCGCCGACGGGTTGAAGGAGTTGCCCCAGGCCAGGTAGATGCGCCCATTCTCCGCCGGCTTGTAGACCAGGCCGGCGCGGCCGCTGAGCTTGTCGTCGTTGGACTCGAAGGTCGAGGTGCGCACCTTGGTCGCCGAGTAGCCGTGGGCTTCGCCTTCGAAACGGTCGTAGCGCAGGCCGAGGTTGAGGTCCCACTGTTCATGCAGGGCGATGGTGTCGAAGACGTACAGCGCCTTGTTGGTCAGCTCGGTCTCGGTGTAGCCGCTGACGGTCTTGGGGGCCGGGCCGTTCCAGTGGCCGGGCGGGTTGCCCAGGTCGTAGCCGGTGCTTGGGTAGAGCGCGGTGCCGAGGCCGTGGTTGTAGGTCTTCAGATCGAGGGTTTCGCGGGAAATCTCTGCCCCGGTGACCAGGTCGTGGCGCATGCCCAGCAGGTCGAAGTTGCCGATCAGGTTGGTCTGGTTGATCCACATTTCCGTGGTCGCGTCGCGGCCATAGGCCTGCGGGCCGGCCGGCAGGTAGCGGCCGCGTGGTACGCCGACGGTGTTGACGTGGGACGCCGAGACCACGGTATCCCTGGCCACCTGGCTGTAGCGGGTGAGGTTCTGCAGGCGCAGGTTGTCGTTGAAATCGTGTTCGAGGTTGGCGGTGAACGCGCTTTGCTCGATCTCTTCCTTGTCCAGGTTCTTCCAGCCGAAATAGCTCTCGCGGTCGACACCGGCCAGCTTCTTGCCGTCCAGGGCCGGGACGCCGTAGTCCGGCAGGTTGTCGTCTTCCTGGTGGAAGACGCTGAGGGTCAGGCGCGTGTCTTCGCTCAGGCCCAGGCGCAGGGACGGGGCGATGCCCCAGCGTTCGCGGTCGATCTCGTCGCGGCCGGCGACGTCGTTCTGATGGCCCATCAGGTTGATGCGGAACGCGCTGTCATGGCCGACGCCTTCCAGCGGCTGGTTGCTGTCCAGGGTCATGCGGTAGTAGCTGTCGGTGCCGACGCTGCCGCCGAGACGAGTAAAGGCCTGGTCCCGTGGCTGCTTGCTGATCACGTTGATGCTGCCACCGGTGGTGCCGGCGCCGCCGAACACCGAGTTGGGGCCCTTGATGACCTCGACCTGCTCGATATTGAAGGTGTCGCTGCGGGTGGTCTGGGCGCTGTCGCGCAGGCCGTCGATCTGGATGTTGCTGTTGGCCGAGAAGCCGCGGATGTTGATGCTGTCGCCCGAACCGCCGCCGCCTTCGCCTGCATTGAAGGTGATCCCGGAAACGTTCGACAGCACCTGGCGCAGGCTCAGGGCCTGCTGCTCGGCGATCAGCTTGGGCGGGACCACGGTGATGGTCTGCGGAACATCCACCAGCGGCTTGGCGTATTTCGCCGAAGCGGATTGTTCGGTACGCGAACCCTGGTCCTGGGTGGCCTGGACGTTCAGGCTGTCCAGTTCGAGCGGCGGTTTCTGCTCGGCCAGCGCGACCGTGCCGGAAGAGGCAACGGCCATGCCGATGGCAGAGACGAGGAAGCGACGGTGAGGCAAGGCAGACAGCTTGTTTTTGTACATGAGAATCGTTCCCTTTTGAAATCTGGGCGCGATTTAATTACGAAATTTTCACAATTACAAATAATTTACATTTCTATTTGTTGACAAATTTGGATCCAATGTTTCGAGGCCTTTTCCCGGGTAATCCGAATGAACCCCAACGCCTCTGGCTCGCCTAATGGAAACATCCAAACGGGAGACAGCCTATGGAACACGGACATTTGTGGATCGCCCTGGCGGTGCTGCTGGCAGTGCTGGAGGTCTGGGCCATCAAGCGCATCATCGGCAGCCCGGCGCGGGCTGAAGGCAAGATGATGTGGATCATTTTCGTGGTGTTCGTGCCGGTGGTCGGGCTGCTGGTATGGGGTATCAATGGACCGAAATCCCGTCCCGGTGTGCCCCTGTCCAAAGAGGGCTGAATCAGGCGAGCAGGCGCTCGCCCAGCAGCACGGCGGCGATGGCAATCATCGCCACCCCGGACAGGCGGCTGACGTTGCGCGCCGCCGCTGGCCGGGTCTGCAGCACGCTGCGGGCGCTGTAGCCGACCAGCAGGTAGATGATCCCGCAGCTCACCAGGTGGAGCAGGCCGAGGGCGATGATCTGGGTCGCCACCGGCCAGTTCGACAGCGGGTCGGTGAACTGTGGCAGCAGCGCCAGGAACAGCAGGAACACCTTCGGATTCAACCCGCTCACGCAGAACCCGCGCAGCACCCAGCGCGACCACGACTCGGCCTTTTCCTCGCCGGCCGAGGGCGTGGACGGCTTCCACAGCATGTTCACGCCCATCCACAGCAGGTACGTCGCGCCGACCATGGTCATCACCGACAGTGCTGCCGGATTGCTGGCCAGCAGCGCCCCGGCGCCGGCGGCGACGATCAGCGTTGCCAGCAGATGTCCCGACAACAGTCCCGCCACCGCCGGCACCACCCAGCGACCGCGGATGCCTGCGGAAATCACATAGGCCCAGTCCACGCCGGGGGTAATCACGAACAGAAACGACACCGCCCAGAAGGCGGCCAGGACACTGACAGTCATATGGAACTCCCCGGAACTGCGCTGAAGATGTCCTCAGAAGACTACGCAAGCGTCGCGGGGATTATCTTTCGTATATCCTGCGGGTTCGCCCCTAGTGTGGAAGATCCTTCCAGATGGACCGTATTGATCGAAAGATTCTTGCCGAGCTGCAGCGCGATGGCCGGCAATCGCTGACTGAACTGGCCGAGCGGGTCGGCCTTAGTCTCTCGCCCTGTCATCGCCGGGTTCGGGCGATGGAAGAGTCGGGAGTGATCCAGGGATATCGGGCGTACCTGTCGCCTACGGAGCTGGGGCTGAATTTCGCGGCGATCGTCTTCGTGACCTTGCGGGAAGGGCATCAGCAGGCGGTGCAGGCGTTCGAGGCGGCGTTGCCGGAGATTCCGCAGATACTGGAAGCGCAGCGGCTGTTTGGGGATCCGGACTACATGCTGCGTATCGTCACCCGTGATCTGCCGGCGTTCCAGCAGCTGTATGACGAGCATCTGGCCAGGCTGCCGAATGTGCAGCGGTTGAGTTCGACATTGGTGATGAAGCAGGTGATTCAGGGGCGGGCGTTGCCGCTTTGAGAAAATGTCAGCAGTGCTGACACTATTCCGAAGCTGACCGCGAACCCTGTGGGAGCTGGCTTGCCAGCGATTTGGCCGGGCCTGACGACATCATTGCTCCTGCTGGCCTCATCGCTGGCAAGCCAGCTCCCACAGGGTTCGCAGTGAGGCTTCAATTCTTGATCTGATCCCACACCAAATCAAACCGCGCCAGATACTTGCGCAAGCGATCCGCATCATTCGGCGTCTGCTTCGCCTGCCGCGATACCGCGAACAACTGCCGCCCCGCCTCCGACAGATTGCGCGCCTGCCGGCACACCTCAATCACCGCCTGCAATTGCACCCGGTCAAACAGGTCCAGCTCTTCGAACCCATCCCCCAGCAGTTCGCGCAGCGGTTCGGCCTGTGGCGCCGCCCCCCAGGCCCGGCGTAACCTGGCAATCTCTTCCTCCACCAGATCCTCATCGATCCGCCCACTGTCCGCCAACGTCGCCATCCGCGTGATCGAAGCCGACAGCTCCCGGAAATTCCCCGCCCAGCGCGCTTCAGCCGAGTGCGCGAACGCCAGGTACTTGCGTCGTGCCTCCAGATTGAAGCGCACCAACCGCCCCTGCTCCTGGGCATGCCGCTGCAACTCGAAATCCAGGTTCGGCTCGATATCCTCGCGCCGCCCCGCCAGCCCGGGCAGCTCGAAGGTCCACAGGTTGATCCGGGCATACAGGTCTTCGCGGAACAGCCCGTCGGCCACCCGCTCGCGCAGGTCGCGGTGGGTGCCGGCAATCAACTGGAAGTCACTGCTGACCTCGCGATCCGAGCCGAGCGGGAAGAAGCGCTTCTCCTCGATGGCCTTGAGCAACATCGCTTGCTCATCCGCCCCCAGCTCGCCGATCTCGTCGAGAAACAGCATCCCGCCGTCCGCCGCCCGCAGCAGACCCTCACGGGCATTCTGCGCACCAGTGAAGGCACCTTTGACATGCCCGAACAGCGCCGACATGGCGCCGTCGCCGCGCAGGGTGGCGCAGTTCACTTCGACGAAACGCCCCTGGAACTGATGCCGCGCGCGCTTGAGTTCGTAGATGCGCCGGGCCAGGAACGACTTGCCGGCCCCGGTCGGACCGATCAGCAGCATCGGCGCCCTGGAGCGCCCGGCAACCCGCTCGATCTGCTCGATAGAGCGGTTGAACGCGGCATTGCGCGTGGCGATGCCGGACTTGAGGAAGGCCAGGCTCTCCTCGTGCTCACGGCGAAAGCGCGAGGCGATGCGGTCGTAGCGCGACAGGTCGAGGTCGATCAGGTTGGCCTTGCCCTCGGGGTGCTTCGACTCCTCGCGCCTGCGCAGCGGCTGGGTCTGCACCAGCCGCGCCGGCAGGTAGCGCGCCTCGGTCAGGAGAAACCAGCAGATCTGCGCGACGTGGGTCCCGGTGGTGATATGCACCAGGTAGTCCTCGTGCTCGGTATCCAGCGGGTAGCCGCTGACGAAATCGTGCAGGGCGCCGTAGACCTCCTCGAAATCCCAGGGGTTGCGCAATGCCATCGGCTGCAGGCGCACTTCGGTGTGGGGCGAGATGGACTGCACATCCTCGGCGATACGCTTGGCCAGGCCCAGGTCCCGGGCATCCAGGCCATGGATCAGCTCCAGGCGGTCGATGCGCAGGTCCGGCTGCTGGCACAGGCCAACGCTGGGCCGCCAGTGCTGCCAGCGCGCCGCGCCCTTGCCTACCCGGTCGAGGGTGCTGCCGAGAAATCCGAAGGCGACTGTTTTCCTTGCTTGCATGGCTTATCCATAAAGATAAATAGCGATATGTAAATATACGTTCGATCGAGTTCGCAAGCAGCCTGGAAATGCCTCAACTGCGCGGCTTGAAATTTAAATCTCATATAAATCAATAGGTTGATCGTTTATTCAGATTGATTTGGCAAACCTGGCACGTCCCTCGCTATATCCCCTTCGACCATCGCTCCACGGCCCACGGGCTGGGGTTGTTACCCCGCCGGTGCCCGAGCCCGCCTCACAAGGTGTCGGTATCGTGCATGCCGCCGCGGATCAACGAGGTCACGTTTGCGATAGCTCAGTCCGGTAGAGCAATCACCCCGTGGTGATCCGTCGCAGGTTCGAATCCTGCTCGCAAAACGTTCGATAGCTCAGTCAGGTAGAGCGGTCATCCCGGATGACTTGGCGCGGGTTCGAATCCCGCTCGAACACTGCCCTGTTAAGGCAGTTCCACATTGATAGCAGTACCCGCCGGTGGGGCGTGATGGATGTGCAACCTGCATCCCGATCGCCACCGCCGGCCCGCCCGGTACGCGGATCGGGCAGGGGACAAGACGAACGTCGGCCGCAGGGTGCGGCCACGGGGCCAGGAGGTCCGGACGCGTCGTCTCTCCCCGGCTTCATCCGCGCTACCCGGCGGGTCGGCGACCACCGGCACCAAGGACAAACGAAAAAGGAAGACAGAATATGAAAATGCTCAAGCGCTTTACCGTGAAGAAGAACGAACGTGGCCTGCTCTATTCGGAAGGGGACTTCGTCGCCATTCTGGAACCGGGCACCCATCGCCATTTCGACCTGCACAATCGCCTGAGCGTGGAAACCTTCAGCCTCGACCGGCCCCTGTTCGAGCACCGCCTGGCGGGTTATCTGCGCCAATCCGAGCCGGCGCTGGTGGAGCAATACTTCACCAGCATGGACGTCGGCAGCGATGAAGTCGGGCTGCGTTACGAGGACGGCCAACTGGTTGAGATCATGGCACCCGGCATCCGCCGCCTGTACTGGAAAGGCCAGATCGAGCAGCGCCTCGAACGCCTCGATTTCAGCGAGCGTTATCGCCTCGACCCGGCGCTGGTGGCACGGCTCAACCAGCCGGCCCAGCGCGGTCGTGGTATCGCCGGGCTCGACGCGGTGCTGATGGTGCAGGTACCGGCCTACCAGGTCGGCCTGCTGAAAGTGGACGGCGTGGTGGTGGAATTGCTGCCGGCCGGGCAATACGGCTTCCTGCGCTTCAACCGCCAGGTGACGGTGGAAACCGTCGATATGCGGATCCAGGCCCTGGAAGTCGGCGGCCAGGAAATCCTCACCCGCGACAAGGTGAGCCTGCGCCTGAACCTGGTCGCCAGCTGGCGCTACAGCGATGTATTGACTGCCTTCGCGCAATTGAGCAAGCCGCAAGAGCATCTGTACCGCGAGCTGCAGTTCGGTTTGCGCGCAGCGGTCGGCACCCGCACCCTCGATGAATTGCTGGAGAACAAGCAGTTGATCGATGAAGCGGTGACGGCATACCTCGACGAGCGTCTGCCGGGTAGCGGCATCCAGGTCAGCAGCCTGGGTGTACGGGACATCATCCTGCCCGGCGAGATGAAGACCCTGCTGGCCCAGGTGGTGGAAGCGGAGAAATCGGCCCAGGCCAACGTGATCCGTCGTCGCGAGGAAACCTCGGCGACCCGCTCGCTGCTCAACACGGCCAAGGTGATGGAAGAAAACCCCGTCGCCCTGCGCCTGAAGGAACTGGAAACCCTGGAGCGGGTGGCCGAGCGGATCGACCGGATCTCGGTGTTCGGCGGCCTCGACCAGGTATTGAATGGATTGGTATCGCTGAAGCCGGCCTGAGCCGGCTTCGCAATCACGGAACACGATCATGAAAGACACAAGCTACACAGTGCTGGAAGTGGCCGGCGGCAAGCCGGTCAAGGCCTGGATCGACGGCGTACCGCTGGACCCGGGCGCCCGCGAGCAACTGCTGAACACGGCACGCATGCCGTTCATCTTCAAGCACCTGGCGGTGATGCCGGATGTGCACCTGGGCATGGGCTCGACCATCGGCAGCGTGATCCCGACCCAGGGCGCGATCATCCCGGCGGCGGTCGGCGTGGATATCGGCTGCGGCATGCTCGCGGCGCGCACCTCGCTGGTGGCGGCGGACCTGCCGGACAACCTGTTCGGCCTGCGCAGCGCCATCGAAAAGGCCGTGCCCCATGGCAAGACCCATGGCCGTAACGACCGCGGTGCCTGGCAGGACGTGCCGGGCCAGGCCGACCAGGTCTGGGCAACGCTGGCGGGGCGCTTCAAGGCGATCACCGACAAGTACCCGAAGCTGGAGAAGACCAACAACCGCGTGCACCTGGGGACCCTCGGCACCGGCAACCATTTCGTCGAGGTCTGCCTGGATGAAGCGGACCGGGTCTGGTTCATGCTGCACAGCGGCTCGCGTGGCGTCGGCAATGCCATCGGCAGCCTGTTCATCGAACTGGCCCAGGCCGATATGCGTCAGCACATTGCCAACCTGCCGGACCGCAAGCTGGCCTATTTCGAGGAAGGCAGCCGGTACTATGACGACTACGTGGAAGCGGTGGGCTGGGCCCAGGACTTCGCCCGGCAAAACCGCGAACTGATGATGAGCGCGGTGATCGCGGCGACCCGCACGGTGATCCGCAAGCCGTTCGAGGCCAGCCTTGAAGCGGTCAACTGCCATCACAACTATGTGCAGAAGGAGCGGCATTTCGGCGAGGACATCCTGGTCACCCGCAAGGGCGCGGTGTCGGCGCAGAAGGGCCAGTTGGGGATCATTCCCGGGTCGATGGGGGCGAAGAGTTTCATCGTCCGCGGGTTGGGCAACGAGGAGTCGTTCTGCTCCTGCAGTCACGGTGCCGGTCGGCTCATGAGCCGCACCGAGGCGAAGAAGCAGTTCAGCGTCGCCGACCAGCAGCGCGCCACCGCCCATGTGGAATGCCGCAAGGACAAGGACGTGATCGACGAGATCCCGATGGCCTACAAGGACATCGACGCGGTGATGCGGGCGCAGCGCGAGCTGGTGGAAGTGGTGCACACGCTGCGCCAGGTGGTGTGTGTGAAGGGTTAGAGAAGGGAGAATCGTGATGAGCATGGATGAACGCCATCCACTGCCTGCCGCCATGCGCGAGCGGGTGCTGGAGGAACTGGAACGGGTCGAGCGCGAGCATCAGGTCAAGGTGTTGTTCGCCTGTGAATCGGGCAGTCGCGCCTGGGGTTTTGCTTCGCCGGACAGCGACTTCGATGTGCGCTTCGTCTACGTTCACCGGCCGGAATGGTACCTGCGGGTGGAAGAGCCGCGGGACGTGCTGGAGCGGCCGCTGACCGACGAACTGGACCTGTGTGGCTGGGAGCTGCGCAAGGCCTTGCGGCTGGTGCGCAAGTCCAACCCGACGCTGCTGGAGTGGCTGGATTCGCCGTTGGTGTATCGGCAGGACGCTGAGGCTGTGGCGGGGTTGCGTGAGCTGGCGGAGGCGTTCTATTCGCCGGCGGCGGTGCGGGCGCATTACCTGGCGATGATGAAGAAGAACTACCGCACGTACCTGTTGGGCGATGAGGTCCGTTACAAGAAGTACTTCTACGCGCTGCGGCCTCTTTGCGCGGTGCGCTGGATAGACCAGGGGCTGGGACGGCCGCCGATGGTGTTCGAGGCGTTGCTCGACGCGACGCTGGATGATCCGGTGCAGCGGGCAGCGATCGAGGAATTGCTTAGGCTCAAGCGGCGCTCTGGCGAAGCCGAAAGCGGGCCGCCGCGGGCGGTGTTGCAGGCGCTGGTGGAGGCTGAGCTGGAGCGGGCGGAGGCGGGGAGTGCGCCGAGGTCTCCGGCGGGTGATGTGGCGCGTCTGGATGAGTTCCTGCGCAAGTGGGTAGGGATGCCACTCACTTAGGCTTGCCACTAAACCCTGTGGGAGCTGGCTTGCCAGCGATTTGGCCGGGCCTGACAACATCATTGCCCTTGCCGGCCTCATCGCTGGCAAGCCAGCTCCCACAGGTTCAGCGGTGACCGTCAGAAGTGCGCTTTCACCAACAGGCTGATCGCACTCTGGTTGGTCCCACCAAGGATTTCCTCACCCAGGTAGCTCTTGTCGCTGATCCCGTACTTGTCGCTCCAGTAGTCATATTCCACCCCCACATAGAACTTCTCGCCCCAGCCCATGGCCTTGGCCAGGTCGTACTTGATCTGCGGGTTGAAGTGGAAGTTGGCGTGGTAGCTCTTGTCGTTGTCCACCACCCAGTCGATGAAGCCGTCGATCACCACGTTGGAGTTGCCCACCGGCACGGTGTAGCTCCACACCGGGGTGATCTGCCAGACGTTCTTGCCGTCACGCTTGCCATCCGGGGTGCGCAGGTAGGTGTTGAGCTGGAAGTAGTCGAAGCCGGGAATGTTCAGGTCCACCGCCGGGCCGATCAGGTAGGCCTCGACATCGTCCTCGCCGAACTCGTAGGTGGCCGCCAGCAGCACATCCTTGATCGGACCGAACGACAGGTCGGTGCCGCTGATCTTGCCGAACGACAGGCGCGGGCTGATCTCGCCGTAGAAGCTGTGGCCGTCGCCCGCGCCATTGGTGGCCTCGGTGTTGTACTTGATGCCGTCGACGAAGATGAACAGGTCGCCAAAACTCCAGCCGCTGGCATGCTCGAAGGTGACGGTCTGCTGCTTCGGCGGGTCGATCTTGAAGTCGATGCCGTTGAGGTAGGTGAGGCTGTTGTCCTGCCACAGCAACAGGTCGCCGGCCAGCGCCTGGCCAGACGCGAGCAAGCCGCCCGCCAGCAATAGGGAAGGGGTGGTGAGTTTCATCCGGAGCTCCTGGTTTTCTATTTTTTAGACGTGTGTTGTTTGGCAGTCGGGGAATTCAGGCCTTGGCCTCTTCACGGCG
Organism: Pseudomonas sp. P2S-1; assembly: GCF_057197725.1. NCBI lineage: Bacteria > Pseudomonadati > Pseudomonadota > Gammaproteobacteria > Pseudomonadales > Pseudomonadaceae > Pseudomonas > Pseudomonas sp. P2S-1. The sequence continues at coordinate 3,781,475 of NZ_CM170068.1, read as the reverse complement.
ATAGGCGTAGGTGTCGGCGAAGCGCGAGAGCATGTAGGCGCTACACGAGACGGCCGGGTATTTCGCCGGGTTGTCGCTGCCGGAGCAGTTCGGCAGGCAGCTGATCTCGGTGTCCGGGTGCGGCTCGGCGAAGAACGGCATGGAGTAGCGATCGACCCCCAGCGGGCTGATCACCCGGTGCGGCGTGGACTTGTAACGATCGTTGCTCCAGCGCGCCATCATGTCGCCGATGTTGACCACATAGGTGCCCTCGATGGGCGGTGCGTCGATCCACGCGCCATCGAGGCTCTGCACCTGCAGGCCGCCGGCATTGTCCTGGTACAGCAAGGTCACGCAGCCATAGTCGGTATGCGCGCCGGCGCCTTGCTGGTCGGCGCTGCTGGCGGTCTGGCGCGGCGGGTAGTGGATCATGCGGAACACGCTGATCGGCTCGGCGAAACGCTGGTCGAAGAAATCCTCCTCGATACCCAGGGCGTCGGCCATGGCCCGCAACAGGGTCAGGGACAGCTGGTGCATATCCTCGTAATGCTGTTGCAGCAGCGCCTCCCAGCCGGGCATGTCCGGGTGGCGGTTGGGCCCGCGCAACGGCTTTTCCGCGAGCACGTCGGGGTGCTCCGCGTCCATGTGGAAACCCATGTCGAAGGTCTCCTTCAGGTCGCTCGGCCGGCTCGGGTCGAGCTGCTCGGTGGCGATGGCGCCATAGCCGCGGTGGTGTGCGCTTTGGGTGATATCGATGCGCAGCTTTTCCTCGGCCGGGCGGGCGAAGAAGTCCTCGGCGATGGCCTTGAGCGCGGCGATGCGCGACGCCGGGATCGGGTGGCCCTTGATGTAGTAGAAGCCCCAGTGGCGGCAGGCGGCGTCGATCTGTTTGGCCACGGCCTGGCGGGCGGCGGGATCGTTCTGGTACAGCGGCGCGATGTCGATGATCGGCAGGGTGTTCATGAATGGCTCCAGGAAGACGGCGGGAGCGCCTGGCGCTCCCGCCCGGCGGTCACTTCGGCAGTTGCGCGGTGATGCCCTTGACGTAGTAGTTCATGCCGGCGAGCTCGGCGTTGGTCGCCACCTTGCCTTCAGGAATCTTGACCGCACCGGCCTGGTCGAGGATCGGCCCGGTGAAGGGGTGGAACGAACCGTCCTTGATGCTCGCGATGATCTGCTCGGCGCCGCTTTTCACGTCGGCCGGGACCAGGTCGCTGATCGGCAGTTCGACGGTGCCTTCGGCCAGGCCGCCCCAGTAGTCCTGGGACTTCCAGGTCCCGTCCATGACCGCCTGGGTGCTCTTGATGTAGTGCGGGCCCCAGTTGTTGACGATGGAGGTCAGTACGGCTTTCGGGCCGAAGTGGGCCATGTCCGAGGCGTAGCCCACGGCGTAGACGCCGCGGCGCTCGGCGGTCTGGATCGGGGCCGGGCTGTCGGTGTGCTGGAACAGCACGTCGACGCCCTGGTCGATCAGGGCGTTGGCGGCGTCGGCTTCCTTGCCCGGGTCGAACCAGGAGTTGACCCACACCACCTTGATCTCGGTGCCGGGGTTGTACTTGTCCAGCGCCAGCTGGATGGCGTTGATGTCGCGCAGCACTTCCGGGATCGGGAAGGAGGCGACGTAGCCGATCTTCCTGGTCTTGGTCATCTTCGCCGCGAGGTAGCCGCCGACGTAGCGGCCTTCGTAGGAAGTGGCCAGGTAGGTGCCGAGGTTCTTGTCCTGCTTGTAGCCGGTGGCGTGCTCGAAGGTGACTTTCGGGAACTGCTTGGCCACCTTGGCGGTGGGGTTCATGTAGCCGAAGGAGGTGGCGAAGACCAGGTCATAGCCGCCCTTGGCCATGTTGCGGATGACCCGCTCGGCGTCGGCGCCTTCCGGCACGTTCTCGACGAAGCTGGTGTCGACCTTGTCGCCGAACTGCTTGATCAGCGCCTGGCGGCCCTGCTCGTGCTGGTAGGTCCAGCCGTGGTCGCCGATCGGGCCGATGTAGACGAAGCCGACCTTCAGCGGGTCGGCGGCGGAAGCGGACAGGGCGGTGCTGAGGCCGATGGCGGCGGCCAGGGTGCGCAGCAGGTTCTTGGTTTTTTTCTGTTGCATCGGGGGTGGGCTCCTGTGGGTCTTTTCTAATGGCCGTGTCGGGCTTTTCTGGGTAGTGCAAAAAGCTGACCAGGTGGGCAAAAAATGCTGTTTCGGGGGTTGCAGGGGGTTTGGGGTGATTGGGGTGGTGCACCAGAGGGGGGAGTGCCCTTGAGTAGTGCAGTGCTGCTGATGGCCTCATCGCTGGCAAGCCAGCTCCCACAGGGATCGTGCAACCTGTGGGAGCTGGCTTGCCAGCGATAGGGCCATCAGCAGCACCGCCCAACTTTCCAGGGTTGCCCCAACGAAACCGGCGCATACAACCGGGTCTTGATCGCATCCCGCGACAGCACCACCAGCACCAGGATCGTCGCGACATACGGCAGCATCGCCAGCAGGTTGGCCGGGAAGCTCACGCCGATACCCTGGGCCACCAGGTGCAGGATGCTGGCAAGGCCAAACAGGTACGCGCCGAGCAGCACGCGGAACACCCGCCAACTGGCGAACACCACCAGCGCGAGAGCGATCCAGCCACGCCCGGCGGTCATGTTTTCCGCCCACATCGGGGTGTAGGCCAGCGACAGGTAACCCCCCGCCAACCCGGCCATGGCGCCGCCGAACAGCACCGCCAGGGTCCGTACCCGCAGCACCGGCAACCCCATGGCACTGGCCGCATCCGGGTTTTCCCCGACCGCCTGGAGAATCAGCCCGGTCCGGCTTTTCAGCAGCACCCAGGCGATCACCGCGAAGAGCACGAAGGACAGGTAGACCAGCACATCCTGGTTGAACAGCATGTGGCCCACGATCGGCAGCTCGGACAGCAGCGGAATCGCCACCGGCTCGAAACCGGTCAGCGGCTTGCCGACCCAGGCGGAGCCGACGAAGGACGACAGCCCCACGCCGAAGATGGTCAGGGCCAGCCCGGTCGCCACCTGGTTGGCCTGGCAACCCAGGGCCACCAGGGCAAACAGCGAGGACAGGAGCATGCCGGCCAGGCAGGCCATCAGCACCCCGAGCCAGAGGTTGCCGGTGGCGAAGGCGGCGATGAAGCCCACCACCGCGCCGAACAGCATCATGCCCTCCTGGCCGAGGTTGAGTACGCCGCTCTTTTCGCAGACCAGCTCGCCCAGGGCGACCAGCAGCAGCGGGGTGCCGCAGCGCACCATGGCGTAGAGGATGTTGCCAAGCAGATCGAGATCCATAGTCGAAGCCTCAGCCCGCGCGCCACCGGCGGCGGGTAAACGAAAGGGTCAGTCGGGGTCAGGCATTCGCCGGTTCGGCCAGCGCCGCAGGTTGGCGCCGCTTCAGTTTCAGCCGCGGCCGGTAGAGGATCAGCACGTCGCAGGCGAGCAGGTAGAACAGCATCATTCCCTGGAACAGCCCGGTCAGGGACTGCGGCAGGTTGAGGCTCATCTGCGCGTTCTCGCCGCCGAGGTAGAGCAGGGCCATCAGCAGGCCGGCGACGAGGATGCCGAGGGGGTTGAGGCGACCGAGGAAGGCCACGGTGATCGCCGCGTAGCCGTAGCCCGGCGACACCTGCGGCACCAGTTGGCCGATCGGCCCGCTGACCTCGCTGACCCCGGCCAGCCCGGCCAGGCCACCACTGATCAGCAGCGCCAGCCAGACCAGGCGCTTCTCGCGGAAACCGACGAAGCCGGCGGCGCGCTGGTCGAGGCCGAGCACCTTGATCTGGAAGCCGAGGAAGCTCTTGTGCAGCAGCACCCACACCGCCACCAGGGCGAGCAGGACGAAGTACAGGCCGATATGCACCCGGCCATCCTCGAACAGCGCCGGCAGGCGGCTGGCATCGCCGAACATCGCCGACTGCGGGAAGCTGAAGCCGTCCGGGTCCTTGAGCGGGCCGTGGACGAAGAACAGCAGCAGGTTCAGGGCGATGTAGTTGAGCATGATGGTGGTGAGGATTTCATTGGCGTTGAAGTGCGTGCGCAGCCATGCCGCGAGCGCGCCCCACAAGGCACCGGCGAGGGTCCCGGCGAGCAGCACCCAGAGCAGCGCCCAGCGGCTGTCCCAGTCGATGATCTGGATCGCCAGGGCACTGCCGGCCAGGGCGCCCATCAGCAACTGGCCCTCGGCGCCGATGTTCCAGATCCGCGCCTGGTAGGCCACGGCCAGGCCGAGGGCGCAGAGCAGGATCGGCAGGGCCTTGAGCAGCAGTTCGGAGACGCCGTAGAGGTCGCTGACCGGTTCGATCAGCAGGGTGTGGAAGGTCTGCAGCGGGTCATGTCCGAGGACGCTGAACAGGATCGCCCCGCTGACCAGGGTCAGCAGGCCGGCGAGCACGGGCGACAGCAGGAGCATGGCGCGGGATTGCCGGGTACGGGGTTCGAGGGATAACAACATGGCGGGCTCTCGTCAGGCGGCGTCTTGCGCGGTATCGAACTGGCCGGCCATCCAGCCGCCGACCTCCACGGTATGGGTTTCGGCGGTGGCCTTGAGCGGGGACAGGCGCCCGCTGCACAGGGCGCCGATGCGGTCGCTGATCTGGAACAGTTCGTCGAGGTCCTCGGAAATCACCAGGATCGCCGCGCCGGCATCGCGCAGGGCGATCAGCGCGCGGTGGATCGCCGCGGCGGCACCGACGTCGACGCCCCAGGTCGGGTGGGCGGCGACCAGCAGCTTCGGGCTCTGCAGGATCTCTCGGCCGAGGATGAACTTCTGCAGGTTGCCGCCGGACAGGCTGCGGGCGCTGGTCTGCGCATCCGGGGTCTTGACCGAAAAGCGCTGGATGATCTGTTCGGCCAGCTCCAGGACCTTGCCCGAGCGGATCAGGCCGCGGCTGACCAGGCCTTGCTGGAAGGCGGTGAGCAGGGCGTTGTCGGCCAGGCTCATGTCCGGCACGGCGCCGTGGCCGAGGCGTTCGGCGGGCACGAAGGCCAGGCCCAGGGCGCGGCGGGCATCCGGGTAGAGGTTGGCCATGGGCTGGTTGTCGAGGGTGATGCGTTCGCGCTCGCCGGACGGCAGGCGGGTTTCGCCGCTGAGCAGGGCCAGCAGTTCGTCCTGGCCGTTGCCGGCGACCCCGGCGATGCCGACGATCTCGCCGCTGCGCACTTCGAGGCGCAGGTGTTCGAAGGAAGTACCGAAGGGGTCCTTGTTGCGCCAGGTCAGGTCGTCCACCCGCAGGCGCGGCAGGCCGCCGGCGCTTTTCGGGTAGCTGGCCTCCAGGCCCTCGGCGTCGCCGACCATCAGCCGGGCCAGTTGCAGGTCACTGCACTCGGCCGGCACGCAATCGCCGGACACCCGCCCGCTACGCAGCACCGTGGCGCTGTGGCAGAGGGCGCGGACTTCGTTGAGCTTGTGGCTGATGAACAGGATCGAGCAGCCCTCGGCGGCCAGGGCGCGCAGGGTGACGAACAGCTCGTCGACTTCCTGTGGGGTCAGCACCGAGGTGGGTTCGTCGAGGATCAGCAGCTTGATGTCCTGCATCAGGCAGCGAACGATCTCGACCCGCTGGCGCTCGCCGATGGACAGGCTGTGTACCAGGCGTTCCGGTTCCAGGCCCATGCCATAGCGCTGGGAGACTTCGCGGATGCGCGGGGCGAGCTGCTTCGGTGTGCCGGCATCGCGGCCCAGGGCCAGGGCGATGTTTTCCGCCACGGTCAGGGTCTCGAACAGGGAGAAATGCTGGAACACCATGCCCACTCCCAGCCCGCGGGCCTGGGCCGGATCGCGCACCTGCACGGGTTGGCCTTCCCACAGCACCTGGCCGGAATCGGGGGCGGTGACGCCGTAGATGATCTTCATCAGGGTGCTCTTGCCCGCGCCGTTCTCGCCGAGCAGGGCATGGATTTCACCGGCGGCGATACGCAGGTCGATGCGGTCGTTGGCCAGGGTGCCGGGGTAGCGCTTGGTAATGGCGCGTAGCTCCAGACGCAGGGGGGATTCGGACATGGGACTGCTCGGGGATCAGTGTGTTGAGCAGCTTGCAAAGCAAAAACATGGCCAAGTGGTCAGATTATTACGGGAAGGGCCGGGGTAAAGGGGTTGGGGGCTGTCGGAAGGTGGTTGTGAGGTGGGCAGGAAAGGGGGAGTGGTTGGTTTTGGGGCGGGTGGGGGCATCAAACTGGTGCGGTGCCGCTGAGGGCCCTATCGCTGGCAAGCCAGCTCCCACAGGTACAGCGGTGCTCTCGAGAACGCTGGTGAACCTGTGGGAGCTGGCTTGCCAGCGATGAGGCCCTTCAGTGCATGAGCATTTTCAGTCCCCACAAAGCCCCCATCCCGACAGCCAGGGTCAGCACGGTATTGCGGGTTTTCCAGGCCACCAGCGCCGCCAGCACCGCCGCCGGGATCTGCGGATTGCCCAGCACGAAATCCCCATGCCCTTCCGGATACACCACCGCCGGCAGCACCAGCGCCGCCAGTACGCTGGCCGGCACGTAGGCCAGGGCCCGGCTCACCAGCGGCGGCACCCGCAGGTTGCCATACAGCTCGACGAAGGACAGGCGCAAGGCAAAGGTCCCCATTCCCACCACCAGGAACAGTCCCCACAAGGCCAGATCGCTCATTGGCGTTCTCCTTCCGGCTGATAGTCCGCTTCCGACGATTTCCTGCGCAGGCTTTCCGCCGTCACCCCGGCAATCACCCCGCCGATCGACGCCGTCACCAACCCAAGGTTGTAGGGCAGGTCCACCGCCGCCACGGCAATCCCGCCACCGACGATGGCCGCGACCAGCGCCGGGATGCTGCGGATCCCCGGCACCAGCAAGGCCAGGAACGACAGCGGAATGGTAAAGCCCAGCGACCAGCTTTCCGGAATGCTCCCACCGACGAATACGCCAGCGACCACCGACAGGTTCCACGCCAGCCACATGGCCACCGCCGTGCCGGCGTAGTAGTGATAGCCATAGCGCCCCAGCTCGCCGGACGACAGCCGCAAAGCGCAAAGCGCGTAGGACTGGTCGGAAAGCATGTACGACAGCGGCCAGGTCCAGCGACGCGGCAGTTGGTGCAGATGCGGCGCCAGCGAAGCGCTGTACATGATGAAGCGCAGGTTGATGATCAGCGCCGTGGCGACGATCGCCACCGGCAGTACGCCGCTGTGGATCAGTTGCAGGGCAACCATCTGCGCCGAGCCGGAATAGAACAGCAGGGTCATGCCAATGGCCATGGTCGGGCTCATGCCCATCTTGATCGCCATGACCCCGGTGACCAGGCCGAAGGGGATGACACCAGGGGTGAGGGGCAGCAAGGCACGGACGCCGGCGCCGAAGGCGGCACGGCCGGAGGGATAAGGCATGTCGCCTCCTCGTTATAGGTTTTGTATGACAGACGCATCCGTCCGCATCGTGGGATAGAGTGTAGGGCTTGGGCGTTGTCGTCCTGAATCGACTTTTTTTCCGGGAAAGCAGGCAGTTTTTGTTATGGCTAAAAACGCTCCGCCAGATCAATCGCTGATCGCCATGCCGTCGTTCAAGGCCGTGCGCTCGTTTGTTGCGGCCGCCAAGTACCGCAATTTCACCCGGGCTGCCGAGTCGCTGTGCGTGACCCAGGCGGCGATCAGCCGGCAGATCCGCGACCTGGAGCTGTACCTCGGCACCGAACTGTTCAACCGCACCGGGCGCGAGGTTTCCCTCACGGCAGCGGGCGCGACGCTGTTCGATGCGGCGCAGTTGTCCTTGCTCAACATCTTCCAGGCCACCGAGCGGATCCGCCGCGACAAGAACGACAAGCGCAGCCTGACCCTGTGCTGCTCGCCGGCCTTTTCCGGGTTGTGGCTGGCGCGGCGCCTGCAGGACTTCTTCGGCGCCAACCCCGATATCGACCTGAACGTGGTCACCACCCAGCATTTCCTGACAATCGAGCCGGGGATCGAGCCGGATATCTTCATCACCCGGATCTTCGATTCGCGGCCCGGCTATCTGCAGATGCCGCTGTTCCACGAAGTCGTCTACCCGGTGTGTTCGCCGGGCTATCTGCAGGCCCATCCCGAGTCGAACACCCTGGAAGGCATTCGTCGCGGCGTGCTGCTGGACGTCAATCCCTATGGCCGCGCGCAGCTGTCGGAGCAGGTCGACTGGGACGTGTGGTTCGCGTTGCATTCCCATGGACAACAGGTGCCGCTGGTCGACGCGACAAAGCGTTTCAGCAGCAATGATTTCGTCCTGCTGATGCAGATGGCCCTGGACGGGCAGGGGCTGGCGCTGGGCTGGGATCATCTGGTCCGCGACCTGATCGAGGAAGGGCGCCTGGTGCGGCCGGTCAGCGATGAGCTGGTCCTGGCGCAAAACCGGCATTGCCTGATCTTCCGCGAAGAACTTGCCGACGACCCGGACTTCCTGCGTCTGAAGGACTGGCTGATCTCCCGGTTCAGCTAGGCCATACGGACAGAAAACGCAGCACACGGACAGATTGCGCCGGCATTTTCCCAGGCCGGCTTTTTGTAATATTCAGTCACATAGCCCTGACGATAGTAGCCGCCTCACTTCGCTCAAAGAGGCTACGCCGTGCTGCTCCGTGTCCTGTTTTCCCTGTCTGCCCTCAGCCTGTCCATCGCCGCCCATGCCGCCGAGACCTACGAGCTCGACACCCCGCGCCTGACCGGCATGGACAACTTCCGTGATATCGCCGGGACCGACACGGCCTACACCACGGCCAATGACGGGACTATGCGCTCGGGTGTGTTCTATCGCTCCAACGCCCTGACCCCGACCGCGTCGGACCTGGCCACCCTCAACACCCTGGGCATCTCCAACGTCTACGACCTGCGCACCCCGAGCGAAATCGCCTCGACCCCGGACACCCTGCCGACCGGCGCGGTCTACCAGAACATCGACATCATCGGCAGCACCACCTCCGGTTCCAACGTCACCAACATTTCCTTTACCAGCGCAGCCCAGGCCGTAGCGATGATGGAGGAAACCAACCGCGCCTTCGTCAGCGATAGCGGCATGCGCGGCCAGTTCGCCGTGCTGTTCAACGAACTGGCTGCGGCGGATGGCGCTGCGTTGTTCCACTGCACCGCCGGCAAGGACCGCACCGGCTGGACCGCCGCCGTGCTGCTGAGCATCGCCGGAGTGGACAGCGCCACCATCATGGAAAACTACCTGGCCACCAACGACTACACCGCCGCCCGCGTCGCTGCGACCCTGGCGATGATGCCGGCGAGCATGGCGGCGATCTACGCGCCGTTGCTGGGTGTGCAGGCCAGCTACCTGCAAGCCGGCCTCGACGAGGTGACCGCCGAGTACGGCAGCATGGACAACTACCTGAAGGAAGGTCTGGGACTGTCCCAGGAAACCATCTACGTACTGCGCGGGAAGATGGTCTTCTACAACAGCCTGCCGGGGGCTGCCGACCTGCTGGGCAACGCGGCGGCGGGGGCGCAACTGCTGTCGCAGTTGCAGAACAGCAGCCTGTCCGGGGACTACACGGCCTACAACTACTACCTGCAGTCGGCCATCGATGCGGGCAGCCTCGGCGGCGTCGAAGCGACCGTGGGCGGGCAGGTGCATGCCGACGCGGCGAGTTACCTGCTGCGCCAGGGCGCGCTGCTGGACAAGGCGGCCGCGCCCTATGCCAGCGGCACCGACCTGAAGATCGGCCAGTACCGGCTGTGGACCACGGCGCTGGCCGGGTACCAGGGCACCGATGGTTCCTCCCGTGCCGCGAGCAGTAACGAACACACCCAGGGCATGATGGTCGGTCTCACCCAGCGCTTCTCCGAGCAGATCAGTGCCCATGCCGGCTTCGGCTACAGCCGTGGCAGCGTCGGGGCGGCGGGTGGTGATGTGGATACGGACCTGACCTTCATCAAGACCGGTGCGCGCTTCGCCTTCGACTCGCTGGACCGTGGGCTCTTCCTCGAAGCCGGGCTGAGTGGCGGCTGGCTGGACTACGACAGCAAGCGCGAACTGGGCGGCGGTCTCGGCGCGGCCAAGGGCGATACCGAGGGCACCCTGGCGGGCGCGAGCCTGGCGTTGGGCTACCGGATGCCAATGTCGGGTGTCACGGTCGAGCCGAGCCTGGGTGTGCGGGTCAGCCGGGTGGACCTCGATGGCTTCCAGGAGAAGGGCAGCGAGCTGGCCTTGCAGGTGGATGGCCTGAAGGAAACCCGGCGCAGTGCCTTCGCCCATGTGAAGGCCACCTTCGCACCGCACGAACTGGGCGCCGGCTGGCAACTGACGCCGGGCCTCGAAGCGGGCTACGAGCATGCGCTGGGCAATCACGAAGTCGATAGCCAGGGCCATCTGCTGGGGCTGGATGTCGAGCAGCGTGCAGCGTTCGACAGCCGTGACCAGTTCAGTGGTGGCTTCAACCTGATGGCGAGCCAGGGGGACTTCAGCGTGGGGGCTGACCTTGGGGTGATCGCGGGTGGCGGCAGTCATGGCGTCAGCGGGAGCCTGAAGGCCAGCTATCAGTTTTGACGAGCTCTAAGCTGCAAGTTGCAAGCGGCAAGAGAGAGCAGCGGCGACGCGGACTGCTCTTTCTTGCTGCTTGAAGCTTGCGGCTTGTAGCTCAAGATCCGTTGCGCAGATCCGCCGGGCTGATCCCGTAGGCACTCTGGAAGTACTGGCAGAAGCGGCCGACATTGCTGAAACCCAGGGCCAGGGAGATTTCGCTGACGGAGCGGGAAGCGTCCTGCTTCAGCGCCTCATACGCCCGTTGCAAACGCACCTGGCGCTGATAGGACACGATCGAGGTTCCCACGAAGCGGCGGAAGCCGTCCTGCAGGGCACGCAGACTGATATTGCTCAGCTCGGCCAGTTCGCTGCCGCTGACCAGGGCGTCGGGGTGGGCCTGGATGTAGTCCATGGCCTGTTTCACATGGCGCGGCGCGATCAGCTTCTGTGGGCACTTCAGCGCTTCGCTGTAGTTGTGCGGCCAAATTTCCAGTACCGAATCCACCAGCATTTCCTGCAGGCGGCTGGGCATCAGCGAGCTGGCGGTCATCAACTGGTCGAATTCGTTGCCGGTGGCCATGCCAACGATGGCCTTGATGCCCTGGAAGGCGTTCGAGGCCAGGTCCACCATGGGACGGAAGCGGATCGGCTGGAGGATCGGTTTGCCCAGCAGGAGAGAGAGGCGGCGGGCGAATACCGAGCGGCGGATCGACATGCCGTATTGGGAGTGGCCGTCGATGAAGCTCACCGATTTCACCGAGGTCTTTTCCACGGCGAGGCCGATCTGTGGAGTGCCGATGATCTCGCTGGAATGGCTGAAGACGATGCGTCCGGCGGTGGGGAAGACGAAGGTGATCTCGTCCTCGGCGTCGGGCAGGCCGGTCAGCAGGTCGCCGCGAAAGCTCAGGTTGCGAAAGCTCACACCGTCGTAGCGACCGTAGACGCCGGCGATGGCCACCTGGCGATCAGGGCGCGGCATGCCGGCGTAGAGGTTGCCGAACATGCGCGTGAACAACGCGCCGAAATCGTCGGTGCTCATGTTGTCGGAGCGGATCATGAAGGACTGGCGGGGGCTGGCTGGGTCCAGATTCATTGTTGGTCTTCGAGGGGATTCTGGGGAAAAGCAGGATAGGAGAGGGTGGTTACAGCCTGATGATGGCGCACCGCATATCCCTGTGGGAGCTGGCTTGCCAGCGATTTGGCCGGCACTGACGAAGATGGTGTCTGGTCTGACGCTATCGCTGGCAAGCCAGCTCCCACAGGGTCCGTGTCTTGCCATATAAAGCTACGAAACTTCGGCTATCTCCGGCTTTCATGTAGGCAACTTCCCAAGCATACTTCCGCGGCTTTTCAGCCATTGCGTACTGAGGAAGTGCTGCCTAGTCTTGCCTCCGTCGCTGATTCCAGCGACCGGTTTGACAGGCCGTGTGTAAGGTTCCATTCAGTGCCGGATTCGCCTGCCACAGCGCGTGCGCCGTGGTTGTTGTGTCATGGTGGCTGTACGTGGGGCGCCTTCGTGCGCGCCGGGATACCTTGCCTCGGTCTGTCAACCCGCGTACAGCTGCCACCCGTTCGTTTGACAGCGATCCCGTGACAGCCTCATCCGCAAGGTGGAATGTCATGAAGAAGATCGTCCCCGATCCACCCGTATCACCGTCCCGCCCCATCACCGTCCACACCCCGTTTGCCTCGTGCGACGGTCACCATCCCCCGTTGTTCGCCGTCTGTGCCGGAGCCGATGTTGAAGAGGCCTTGGTCCACCTCACCGTACTCTTGCGCACTGCCTTCGAAACCAATCTCCAGGCCTGTGACACGGTCAAGGACAACTACCTGGCCGGGATGCTCTGGGCAACCCAGCACAGCCTGGAAGCTTCGCAGGCGTTGGTCGAATCGATGTTAAAGGGGGTCGCGCAGTGGCAGGCATCAGGTTGACCCAAGGGCGCCGCTAAAACCCTGTGGGAGCTGGCTTGCCAGCGATGAGGCCGGCTCAGGCAATGATGTTGTCCCGCCGGGCCAAATCGCTGGCAAGCCAGCTCCCACAAGGTTCGTGTCGGCCGCCCTGTCCGTGTTACACAGTGCATCCGCAAACACCAATGGACGACTGCCAGTGAAGGCCAGCGCTACCTTTTCCGCCAAGGATTTCAAACCCGCCGAACTGACTCCGGTTCCTGCCATCGCCACGGCTCTTCCGGTCTCCGTGATCACCATGGAGAAACACTACAGCGGCGAGATCCAAGGTCACTCCTCCACCCTGTTTACCGCTGCCTTCGACCGTGCCCTGGGCAAGGGCAGCTATGTCGCCATGGAAAGCTTTGAAGGCAGCGTTAACGGCAAGACCGGCACCTTCAACTTCCTGCACTCAGCCTCCACCAGCGGCAGTGACCGGGCGAACGAGTTCTTCAGCATTGTTGAAGGCAGTGGGACAGGGGAACTGGCGGGAATCGCGGGAACGGGCGGGATCAGCGTCGAAAGCGATGGTACGCACCGGATCTGGTTCGAGTACCGGATTGGTGAGCAGGATTCCTGACTCCAAATCACCGCATACCCTGTAGGAGCTGGCTTGCCTGCGATGGACCGCGCTAGTGGTCCCAAAACCTGCCACGCCGGGTTTCTGTGTAATTAACCTAGGGCAGGCGCCGAATCTGGAATGTCGCCTGACAGCAGCTCGTGCTGGATAGATTTGGGACCGCTGTGCGGTCCATCGCAGGCAAGCCAGCTCCTACAGGGGGCGAGTGTAAGCAACCTTCTGCTCGTCATCGTATGTCTTGGCCATCTTAAGAATCCCCGAGCTAGAGCCATCGACCGAAACGCAGCCCCCGTACATCGACGAACCTGAATAAATCCAGCGCACCCAAACCGTTGACACCCCCACCCACCCTTGCTAATAATTCGTTACGTTGTACGACAACACACAACAAAAACTAAAAACAGTGAACCTGCCCATGTCGACATCACCTTCGCTCCATCCGCGCGTCCCCCATCTCCCGATTTCCCCGGCCAGCCCCTTTGGCTCGCCGTGTACCGCCGTGGGCATCTGACCCCCGCGAATTCCAGGTTCCACCCCAAGCCACCCGCCCACACCGCAGGTCGCCGACGCGCGCCCGGTGGACGGACTGCCACACCCTCAGGGAGCACAACAATAATGAAAATCCGCCACACCCTTCCTTTCACCCTGCTCGGCACCGGCCTGCTCGCCAGCCTGCCGATGACCAGCAGCGCCGCCGGCTTCATCGATGATTCCAAGGCCACCCTCGGCCTGCGCAACTTCTACATCAACCGCAATTTCACCAACCCGAGCAACCCGCAGAGCAAGGCCGAGGAGTGGACCCAGAGCTTCATCCTCGACGCCCGCTCGGGCTTTACCGAGGGCACCGTGGGCTTTGGTGCGGATGTGCTGGGGCTGTGGTCGGTGAAGCTCGATGGCGGTGGCGGCACCTACGGCACGGCGCTGTTGCCGCGGCATGACGACGGTCGCCCGGCCGACGATTACGGGCGCCTGGCAGTGGCCGGGAAGATGCGGATTTCCAAGACCGAACTGAAGGTCGGCGAGTGGATGCCGGTATTGCCGATCCTCCGCTCCGACGACGGCCGCTCTCTGCCGCAAACCTTCCGCGGCGGCCAGGTGACCTCCAACGAGATCGCCGGTCTGACCCTCTACGGCGGCCAGTTCCGCGGCAACAGCCCGCGCAACGACGCGAGCATGGAAGACATGAGCTACGGCAGCGGGGTGTCGGACCGCTTCAACTTCGTCGGCGGTGAGTACAAGTTCAACCAGGACCGCACCCTGTTCGGCCTGTGGAACGCCGTGCTGAAAGACGTCTACGAGCAACAGTACCTGCAGGTCAGCCACATGCAGCCGCTGGGTGACTGGACCCTCGGCGCCAACCTCGGCTACTTCCACGGCGACGACGACGGCGCCGCCCGCGCCGGCAAGCTGGACAACAAGACCTACTCCGGCATGTTCTCCGCCAAGTACGGCAGCAACACCTTCTGGCTCGGCCTGCAGCGCGTCGACGGCAACACCTGGATGCGGGTCAACGGCACCAGCGGCGGCACCCTGGCCAACGACAGCTACAACTCCAGCTTCGACAACTCGGAAGAACGCTCCTGGCAGGTTCGCCATGACTTCAACTTCGCCGGTGTCGGCGTGCCCGGCCTGACCCTGATGAACCGCTACATCAGCGGCCAGGATGTGCATACCGGCAACATCACCGACGGTAAGGAATGGGTCCGCGAATCGGAACTGGCCTACGTGATCCAGAGCGGGACCTTCAAGAACCTCAGCATCCGCTGGCGCAACTCGAGTATCCGTCGCGACTACAGCAACAACGAGTTCGACGAGAACCGCCTGATCTTCAACTATCCGCTGTCGCTGCTGTGATCGACCCGGGGGTCACAGGGTGACCCCCGCAACCAGGCGTTGACAGGCAGCGGAATCGCTGTCGATAATCGACAAAAGTCATACGACAACCTACAACAATTCACGACAATTCGGGGCCGGCCATGACCACCACTCCCTTCAATCGCCTGCTGCTCACCGGAGCCGCAGGCGGCCTGGGCAAGATCCTCCGCGAACGCCTGCAAGGCTTCACCGAGGTACTGCGCCTGTCCGATATCAGCCCCATGGCACCTGCCGCGGGCTCCCATGAAGAGGTGGTGACCTGCGACCTCGCCGACAAGGCCGCCGTGCATGCCCTGGTCGAAGGCGTCGACGCCATCATCCATTTCGGCGGCGTGTCCACCGAGCATTCCTTCGAAGACATCCTCGGCCCGAATATCTGCGGCGTGTTCCACATCTACGAGGCGGCGCGCAAGCACGGGGTGAAGCGGGTGATCTTCGCCAGCTCCAACCACACCATCGGTTTCTACCGCCAGGACGAGCGCATCGACGCCCGTTCCCCGCGTCGTCCGGACAGCTACTACGGCCTGTCCAAGTGCTACGGCGAAGACGTCGCCAGTTTCTACTTCGACCGCTACGGCATCGAGACCGTCAGCATCCGCATCGGCTCGTCCTTCGACCAGCCACAGAACCCGCGCATGCTCTGCACCTGGCTGAGCTACGACGACCTGACCCAGTTGATCCAGCGCGGCCTGACCACGCCGGACGTCGGCCACACCATCGTCTACGGCGCCTCCGACAACCGCACCGTGTGGTGGGACAACCGCTACGCCGAGCATCTGGGCTATGAGCCGAAAGACACCTCCGAGGTGTTCCGCGCCCAGGTCGAAGCCCAGCCGGCACCGGCTGCCGACGACCCTTCGATGGTCTACCAGGGCGGCGCCTTCGTGGCGGCCGGCCCGTTCAACTGACCCCACGCGCCAGGAGGCACGGCCCATGAACTGCGAACTGATCGTCGACGCCCGCAACGGCACCGGTGAGAGCCCGGTGTGGCACGCCGGCGAGCAGGCCCTGTACTGGGCTGATATTCCTGCCCGGCAACTGCATCGCTGGAGCGCCGCGGACGGCGCGCACCAGGTCTGGCAGGGCGACGAAATGCTCGCCTGCATCGCCCGCAATGGCGATGGGTGGGTGGCCGGGATGGAGAGCGGCATCTTCCAGGTGACCGCCACCGCTGATGGCCGCCTCGACAGTCGCCTGCTCAGCCCGGTCGAGCATGCCCGCGAGGGCATGCGCTTCAACGACGGGCGCTGCGACCGCCAGGGCCGCTTCTGGGCCGGCACCATGCTGATGGACATGCAGCAAGGCATTCCGGTCGGCGCGCTGTACCGGCACGACGGGGAGGGCCGCCTGCACCGCCAGCTCGACAGCATGCTGGTGCCCAACGGCCTGGCCTTCAGCCCGGACGGCAGGCGCATGTACCTCTCGGACTCGCACCCGAGCGTGCAGACCGTCTGGGTCTTCGACTACGACATCGATACCGGCACGCCGCGCAACCAGCGGGTCTTCGTCGATATGCACGCGTATCCCGGCCGCCCCGATGGCGCCGCCATCGACCAGGACGGCTGCTACTGGATCTGCGGCAACGATGCCGGGCTGATCCACCGTTTTACCCCGGACGGTCGCCTCGACCGCTCGCTGGAAGTGCCGGTGAAAAAGCCGGCGATGTGCGCCTTCGGTGGCGCCAACCTCGACACCCTGTTCGTCACCTCGATCCGCCCGGCGGGTGTCGACCTCGCCGACCAGCCGCTGGCTGGTGGTGTGTTCGCCCTCAACCCCGGCACCAAAGGCCTGGAGGAACCCGCCGCGCGCTACTGATCGCTACACAGCACAACCTGCCGTCATACAAGCCAAACCGGATAACAACAAAACACGGAGCTTCACCATGACCTTCAAACGCAAGCTGCTTCTGGCCGCGCTTCCTTTCGCCTTCTCCGCGTCCGCCTTCGCGCTGGACATCAAGTTCGCCGACGTGCACCCGGCCGGGTACCCGACCGTGGTCGCCGAGCAGAACATGGGCAAGAAACTCGAAGAAGCCACCAAGGGCGAAATCACCTTCAAGATGTTCGCCGGTGGCGTACTGGGTTCCGAGAAGGAAGTGATCGAACAGGCGCAGATCGGCGCCGTGCAGATGGCCCGGGTCAGCCTGGGTATCGTCGGGCCGGTAGTGCCGGACGTGAACGTGTTCAACATGCCGTTCGTGTTCCGCGACCATGACCATATGCGCAAGGTCATCGATGGCGAGATCGGCCAGGAAATCCTCGACAAGATCACCAATTCCGAATTCAACCTGGTCGCCCTGGCCTGGATGGATGGCGGCACCCGCAGCCTCTACACCAAGAAGCCGGTGCGCTCGCTGGAAGACCTCAAGGGCATGAAGATCCGCGTGCAGGGCAACCCGCTGTTCCTCGACATGATGAACGCCATGGGCGGCAACGGCATCGCCATGGACACCGGCGAGATCTTCAGCGCCCTGCAGACCGGCGTGATCGACGGTGCTGAAAACAACCCGCCGACCCTGCTCGAGCACAACCACTTCCAGAGTGCCAAGTACTTCACCCAGACCAGCCACTTGATCCTGCCGGAGCCGGTGGTGATGTCGAAGACCACCTGGAACAAGCTGACCCCGGACCAGCAGGCGCTGGTGAAGAAGGTCGCCCGCGAGGCGCAGTTCGAAGAGCGCGCGCTGTGGGACGCCAAGTCTGCTGCTAGCGAAGAGAAGCTCAAGGCAGCCGGCGTCGAGTTCATCGTCGTCGACAAGAAGCCCTTCTACGACGCCACCGCTTCGGTACGCGAGAAATACGGCGCGCAATACGCCGACCTGATGAAGCGTATCGACGCCGTCGAGTAACCCCTTCCACATCGACCCTGGTCGTGCAGCCGCTGCTGCACGGCCGCTTTGGTGATGCCTATGAAATCGTTCTTCCTGCGCCTGAACGACGTGCTGTACCGCGCCTGCATCTGGATTGCCGGTCTGTCGATCCTGACCATGTCGCTGATCATTCCCTGGGGCATCTTCGCCCGCTACGTGCTGGGTACCGGCTCCAGTTGGCCGGAGCCGGTGTCGATCCTGCTGATGGTGCTGTTCACCTTCGTCGGCGCCGCCGCCAGCTACCGGGCCGGCGCGCATATGGCGGTGGCCATGGTCACCGACCGCCTGGACCCGGCCGTTCGCCGTCTGGTCGGCATTTTCGTGCAGGTGTTGATGATCCTCGTCTGCCTGTTCATGACCTGGTACGGCTTCAAGCTGTGCGTCACCACCTGGAACCAGTACCTGGCTACCCTGCCGAGCATTCGGGTGGGCATGACCTATGCGCCGATCCCGCTCGGTGGCGTGCTGACCCTGAGCTTCGTACTGGAAAAACTCATGCTGGGTGACCAGAGCCACCGCCGCGCGGTGCGCTTCGACCTGGTCGAAGAAAGCGAAGGAGCTGCATAAATGGATGCCTTCATTCTGTTGGGCAGCTTCATCCTGCTGATCCTAATCGGCATGCCGGTGGCCTACGCCCTGGGCCTGGCGGCGCTGATCGGCGCCTGGTGGATCGACATCCCGCTGCAGGCGATGATGATCCAGGTCGCCAGCGGGGTTAACAAATTCTCCCTGCTGGCGATTCCGTTCTTCGTCCTGGCCGGCGCGATCATGGCCGAGGGCGGCATGTCACGCAGGCTGGTGGCGTTCGCCGGGGTGCTGGTGGGCTTCGTCCGTGGCGGGCTGTCGCTGGTCAATATCATGGCCTCGACCTTCTTCGGCGCCATCTCCGGTTCGTCGGTAGCTGACACCGCTTCGGTGGGTTCGGTGCTGATTCCCGAGATGGAACGCAAGGGCTACCCGCGGGAGTTCTCCACGGCGGTGACCGTCAGTGGCTCGGTGCAGGCGCTGCTGACGCCGCCCAGCCACAACTCGGTGCTCTACTCGCTGGCGGCAGGCGGTACGGTGTCGATTGCCTCGCTGTTCATGGCCGGGGTTATGCCCGGGCTGCTGCTCAGCGCGGTGATGATGGGTCTGTGCCTGATCTTCGCGAAGAAGCGCAACTACCCCAAGGGCGAGGTGATCCCGCTGCGCCAGGCGCTGAAGATCGCCGGCGAGGCACTCTGGGGCCTGATGGCCATGGTCATCATCCTCGGCGGCATTCTCTCCGGCGTATTCACCGCGACCGAATCGGCGGCGGTGGCGGTGGTCTGGTCGTTCTTCGTGACCATGTTCATCTACCGCGACTACAAGTGGCGCGACCTGCCCAAGCTGATGCACCGCACGGTGCGGACCATCTCCATCGTGATGATCCTGATCGGCTTCGCGGCGAGCTTCGGCTATGTCATGACCCTGATGCAGATCCCGTCGAAGATCACCACGGCGTTCCTGACCCTGTCGGATAACCGCTACGTGATCCTGATGTGCATCAACTTCATGTTGCTGCTGCTGGGCACGGTGATGGACATGGCGCCGCTGATCCTGATCCTGACGCCGATCCTGCTGCCGGTGATCAACGGCATCGGTGTCGATCCGGTGCACTTCGGCATGATCATGCTGGTCAACCTCGGCATTGGCTTGATCACACCGCCGGTAGGTGCGGTGCTGTTCGTCGGCTCGGCCATCGGCAAGGTCTCGATCGAGTCCACGGTCAAGGCGCTACTGCCGTTCTACCTGGCGCTGTTCATGGTGCTGATGGCGGTGACCTACATCCCTGCAATCTCTCTCTGGCTGCCCAGCGTGGTGCTGTAAGCGGTCATTTGGGGCGGGCCGGTACTGGCCCGCCTTTTTTTTCGCATATGGATTTCGCACATGGCTGTTTCTTCCGCTGCACCTGCGCTGTTTCCGCGCAAGCTGGCGATCGCGCTATTGGCGCTGCTGGCCTGTTCCTTCGCCGGCAACCATATCGCCGCGCGCTTCGCTTTCGATGACGGGACCGGGGTGTTGCTGGCGATTCTTTGTCGATCCGGCATCACCTTGCTGGTGCTCGCCGGATTACTGATTTGGCAGCGTCAACCGCTGGGCTTGCCGGCCGGGACGTTGCGTTGGCAACTGCTGCTGGGCTTGCTGATCGCGACCCAGAGCCTGTGTTTGTATTCGGCAGTGGCGCGGATTCCCGTGGCCCTTGCCTTGCTGGTGGGTAATACCTTTCCGATGTTGCTCGCGCTGTTGGGCTGGGCCCTGGGTGGGCCGCGTCCGACGGGGCGCAGCGTGCTGTTCATGGGCCTGATTCTCTGTGGTCTGGTCCTGGCGCTGGATGTGCCGGCGCGCCTGGCTGACAGCGGCGAGGCCAATCCGCACTGGACCCTCGGTGTCAGCCTGGCGTTCGGCGCGGCCTGTGCCTTTGCCTGCGCGCTGTGGATAACCGACAACAAGCTGGCCGCCATGCGTGGGCCGGTACGCAGCCTGCTGACCTTGCTGATCGTCTTTTCCAGCATGTTGCTCGCCGGGATGAGCGGGGTGATGCCCAGCGGGTTGTCGGCACCGAGCACGGGCGGCGGCTGGCTGGCGCTGGCGAGCCTGGTGGTGCTCTACGGCATCGCCTTCACCTTGCTGTTCGTCTGCGTGCCGCGGTTGAACATGGCGCAGAACGCGCCGGTGATGAATATCGAACCGATCGCCACCATGCTGCTGGGCTGGGCCTTGCTCGACCAGCACCTGGGTGGCCTGCAGTTGCTCGGCGGCGCAGTGGTGGTGGGCGGCATCGTCCTGCTGACCTGGCGCAAGAGCGGCTGAGCCCTTTATCCACAGGAGCCCTCGATGGCCTTGACCGAGTTGTACCTGCAAGACCGCCTGACCCGCCTGAGCATTGCCCCCGAACTGGGCGCGAGCCTGGTCAACTGGGACGTGAAGGCGACCGGGGAAGCGCTGCTGCGCCCGGCCGATGAAGAAGCGAAGGCTGCCGGTACGCCGCGCCGTTTGGGTTGCTATCCGTTGCTGCCTTGGTCCAATCGTATCGCCGAGGGCGGTTTCGAACGGCCCGATGGCTGGCAGGTGCTGGCGCCGAATACCGATCATGATCCCTATCCGATCCACGGCAGCGCCTGGCAACAGGCCTGGCAGGTGGATCATCACAGCGAGCGGCGGATCAGGCTGACCCTCGACAGCGAATGGCCGTTTGCCTATCAGGCGACCCTGGATGTGCATCTGCACGAAGGGTGTCTGAACCTGGATCTGCACGTGACCCATCTGGATGAGCAGGCCAACTGGTATGGACTGGGGCTGCATCCGTATTTTCCTCGGCATCCGGGGACCCGGTTGCTGGCACCGGCGCAGAGTGTGTGGCTGGGGGAGGAGGGACGCTTGCCCTGGTTCGAGGGGGAAATTCCCGAGGACTGGCGTTTCGCCGAGCTGGCCGGATTGCCGGTGCGGCAGGTGGATCATGCGTTCAGTGGCTGGGCTGGGGAGTGTGTGATCGAGCAGCCGGGGTATCGGCTGGAATGCCGGGCTACGGGGGCGGATTACTTCCTGTTGTTTTGCCCGCAGGACAAGCCGTTCTTCTGTGTCGAGCCGGTGAGCCATCCGGTCAATGCCCACCATCTGCCGGGGCGACCGGGGTTGCGATTGCTGGAGCAGGGGGAGGAGGCGAGTCTGGGGTTCAGGTTGCAGTATCTGCCAGCTTGACTCGGGCTGCTGTAGTGAATTGACCACAGCAATCGCTGGCAAGCCAGCTCCCACAGTGACCGCGTCGTGTCCGGAATCGAGGGCTGGCGGAGGATCCTGTGGGAGCTGGCTTGCCAGCGATTGCGGTAGTAGGTCCACCCAATAAAAAAGGGCCGCAAGTGCGGCCCTTGTCTTTTGCGGGATCAGGCAATCGCCTGGTTACCCCCGGTTGAAGCTATCGGACTTGGAGCAGGCACCGAAGTCACTTCCTTAGCCACCTTCCACACCAACAGCGCAGCAATCACATCGAACGCCGCCAGCACCACGAACAGCGGGCTGTAGCCGATCTGCGTCACCAGCACACCGAAGGCCAGGGTGAACACCGTCGCCCCGAGGTACCCGCACATCCCGCCCATGCCGGTAGCGGTCGCGACCTGGTCACGGGTGAAGGAGTCCGAGGTGATCGAGTACAGCGCGCCGGACAGGGTCTGGTGGGCGAAGCCGCCGATGCACAGGAGCAGGATCGCGGTGTAGGGGCTTTCCACCAGGCCGATGCACGCCGGGCCGATCATGCAACTGGCGCCGAACACCAGGACCATCTTGCGCGAGGTGAACAGCGACACTTTGAAGTAGCGATGGAAGAACGGGCTCAGGTAGCCGCCGAGCACGCAGCCGATATCCGCGGCGAGGAACGGCAGCCAGGCGAACATCGCGATTTCCTTGATGTTCATATGGCGCTCGGTCATCAGGTACAGCGGGATCCAGGCATTGAAGGTCTGCCAGGCCGGCTCCGAGAGAATCCGCGCCGAGGCGATGGCGTAGAAGTTGCGGGTCTTGAAGATCTTCTTCCAGGCGCCTTTCTCGCGTTTCTCCTGCTTGAAGTGGGCTTCCTGGCCGGAAAGGATGTAGTCGCGCTCTTCATCGCTCAGGCGTTTCTGATCCCGTGGGTGCTTGTAGAGCAGCATCCACAGCAGGGTCCAGATGATCCCCGCGACGCCGACCAGCACGAACGCCAGTTGCCAGCCACTGTGCAGGATCGCCCAGACCACCAATGGCGGCGCGAGCAGGGCGCCGAACGACGAGCCGATATTGAACCAGCCGATCGCCACCGACCGTTCCTTGGCCGGGAACCACTCGGTGGTTGCCTTGACCCCGGCGGGCAGGCCGGCGGCTTCGGTCATCCCCAACAGTCCGCGCATGAACGCCATGCTCTGCCAGCCGCTCGCTAGCGCCGCGCCGGCACAGGCCGCAGACCAGGCCAGGGCGAACACGGCGAAGCCGAGCTTGGTGCCGATGAAGTCGATCAGCCAGCCGGCGATCGGCTGCATCAGCGCATAGCAGAACTGCCAGGCGGCGACGATCTTGGCGTATTCGGCGGTGGAGATGGAGAGGTCGGTCATCAGGGTCGGTGCGGCCACCGACAGGGTGTTGCGAGCGAGGTAGTTGACGACGAGTCCAGCCGTGACAAGGCTGACCATCCACCAACGGATGCCTTTTATTTTCATGGTTCACCTGGCGTTATTTTTAGAGGTGCGGTGCTTGTCTCGGTGCTGGCATGGCGAAGTGAGACAAAATGTTTCCAGGAAAGGATGGCATGTTGTGTGTCGTCGTACAACACAATTTGCGTGAATTCAGGCCGGGCGTATGCGGTTTCAGTTAATTATTTAGATAGTTATACGATGTCTAGGTGGGCCGCGGGGCCTAGGGGAAGCAAGACTTGGGAGCAGGGCTTCGCAGAGGATATGAAACCCAGGCAACAAAAAAAGCCCTTTGGCGAATGTCGCCAAAGGGCCTTTCTGTCTTGCGTGTTTGGTGGAACCGGGGGGATTTGAACCCCCGTCCGCCAGTACTCCGCTGTCGGTACTACATGCTTAGCCGTGTCTATTGAGTTAATCCGCAGCCGCCCGACGGGCAGGGTGCTTTGGACGAGTTGTGTAAGTTTTAGCCGCTTCGTCCACAACGTACTGCACGGCGATCCTGTTCTGTATGACAATCATTTCGGGTTTACAGGCATCCCCTGATGATTGCTGGAGCCGAAGCTACCAGAAGGGCGGGCTCGGCTGCTTACGCAGCGAGAGCGTAACCCTCGAAGGTTTCGTCATTGGCAACTATAGAAAGTTGCAACAGTGGATTTACGAGTTCTGTTACCAACTCGGCATGCACCTAGAGTTTCATCACCGGCGTCGAATCCTAATCGGCCCCATTTTTACTGCTCTAAGCTGACGCTTTCTCAAGCGCGTAAGGCGGAGTATACGCGATCCGGGCGACGTGTGCCATCGCCCGGACGCTCTGCCTCACTCGCTGCCGCCACCCTTGGTGGTGTTCTGCAGGTCCTGCAGGGCCTTGGTGGTGAGGGCGATGCAGTCCTTGTCGTTGCCGGCAGTCTTCGCGGCCCGCGCATCATCGGCCTGTTCCTTGACGGATTTGACCAGGTCTTCCGACGTGGCGCCGAGGCTGGCCAACTGATCGTCGATCTTCTGCAGGTTGGCGGTACACAGGTCATCTGCCGCAAACACAGGGGAGGCAAGCAACGCGGCGGTCATGAACAGTCCGGTAATCGCAGTACGCTTCATGTGAATCTCCTTGGCTTTGAAGGCCTCGGGAATTGGGCCTTGTGGGGTGGACTGCACCGCCCTTGAAGGAGTTCACAGGAATGTAACGACCGGCTGGCTTGTTGCTCCAGCCGGTTACTAGCACCCGTCAGATGGCGCGCGGACGGGTGACCCGGTCCACGAGATAGACCAGCCCGTGGTAGTCAATGCCTGAATGACTCGACAGACCGATCTCACAGGTCCGACTGGTGGAAATCCCTTCCTCGCAGTACTGCACCGCATCCTTCAGGCTGCGCAGCGAGTGGCTGTTGAGTTCCGGGGTGGTGAAGCCCTTGTCGCCGGCGAAACCACAGCAGTGGATGCCCTCCGGAATCACCACCTGCTTGCTGCACAGCCGCGCCAGGTCGATCAGCGCCTGGCTCTCGCCAAGGTGCTGGGTGCTGCAGGTGACATGCACCGCCACCGGCGCGTCCTGCGGGGTGAACTCCAGCTTGTCGAGCAAGTGGGTGCGGATGAAGCGTACCGGGTCATACATGTCCAGGCGGGTTTCGGCGAGGTCCTGGACCAGGCGCAGGGTGCACGGGCTGGTGTCGCAGTAGATCGGATCGAGCCCGCCGCGGCTGGCGTGGAGCAGGGCGCCGAGCATTTCCTGGCGCTTGTGCTCGGCTTGCTCGGCATAGCCTTTGGAAGCGAACGGCTGACCACAGCAGAGGCTGTCCTGGTTGTCCGGGAAGACCACCTGATAGCCGGCTTTCTCCAGCAACCCCCGGGTCTTGTCCAGCAGCGAGGTCTGCTCCTTGTCACTGGCCGCCGGACCCATGACCCGCGAGACACAGGCGGCCAGATAGACCACCCGCAGCCGGGCATCATTGCTGGTGATGCTGACCTGCGGTGACTTCAGTGGCTGCGGCATGGCTGGCGTCCACTGCGGCAGACGGCCCTTGCTCGCCTTGCTCAACGAATGACTGATGCGGGCGAGACGCGGGGCGCCCAGCAGGCGGCGGGCACCGTTGGCGACACGCAGGGTCAGGCGGGCACCACTGAGAGCCGTATGGAAATTCTCCGCCAGCCAGTCCGCGGTCTTGCCGTGATGTGCGGCTTTTCCACGCAGCTTTTTCACCAGTTCGCCGGTATTGATCCCAACCGGGCAACGCTGAGCGCACAATCCAGTGGCCGCACAGGTATCGATGCCCTGGTACTGGTAATCGCGCTCCAGTGCCGAGGTGTCTTCACCGGCGCGTTTCCTGGCCTGGATATCCCGCCACATGACGATGCGCTGGCGCGGGCTCAGGGTCAGCCCCTTGGACGGGCAGACCGGCTCGCAGAAACCGCATTCGATGCACTTGTCGACGATCTCGTCGGCGGCCGGCAAGGGTTTCAGATTCTTCAGATGGATATCCGGGTCTTCGCTGAGGACCACGTCCGGGTTGAGGATGCCGTTGGGATCAAGCAGGCGTTTGAGCTTCCACATCAGCTCGTAGGCATCGCGGCCCCATTCCAGCTCCACGAAGGGCGCCATGTTGCGCCCGGTGCCGTGCTCGGCCTTGAGCGAACCACCGAACTCCACGGCCACCAGTTGCGCCACGTCCTCCATGAAGGCCTGGTAGCGCGCGACTTCCGTGGCGCTGTTGAAGCCCTGGGTGAAGACGAAATGCAGGTTGCCTTCCAGTGCGTGGCCGAAAATGATCGCTTCGTCGTAGCGGTGCTTGTCGAACAGCTGGATCAGGCGGTTGACGCCTTCGGCCAGTTGTTCGACGGGGAAGGTGACGTCTTCGATGATCACCGTGGTCCCGGTCTGACGCACCGCACCGACGGCGGGGAAGGTGTCCTTGCGAATTTTCCACAGCAGGTTGTACACCGCCGGGTCTTCGCTGAAATCGACCTTCTGCTCCAGCGGGAAATCGGCGATGGAGGCCATGATCTGCGCCAGCTGCTCATGCAGCAGCGTCTGACTGGCGGCGCGGGATTCGATAAGCAGGGCGCAGGCATTCTCCGACAGGCCTTTCACCCATGCCGGCATGCCCGGCTTGTCCTGCACCGAGCGCATGCTGCGACGGTCGAGCAGTTCAACGGCGGACACCGGTTGCTGCTTGAGCACGGTCACCGCACGGCAGCAGCTTTCCACGGTGGGGAAGACGATCAGCGCCGAAGCCTTGTGCGGGTGGTCGGGTACGGTGTCGTAGGTCACGGCGCTGATAAAGCCGAGGGTGCCTTCGGAGCCAACCAGCAGGTGTTGCAGGATATCGAGCGGCTGGTCGTAGTCCACCAGGGCATTGAGCGACAGGCCGGTGGTGTTCTTCAGTCGATACTTGTGCCGGATGCGATCAGCCAGCGCTGTATTGGCGCGGGTTTCGCGACCGAGAAAGGCCAGCTCTTCGAGCAGGTCGGCGTGGCTGTTTTCGAAGGCGGCGACGCTCGCAGGGTCCTCGCTGTCCAGGCGGGTGCCATCAGCCAGCACCAGGCGCAGGCCGGCGAGGGTGTGATAGGTGTTCTGCGCGGTACCGCAGCACATGCCGCTGGCGTTGTTGGCGACGATGCCGCCGATCTTGCAGGCGTTGATCGAGGCTGGATCGGGGCCGATCTTGCGCCCGAACGGCGCCAGCCAGGCGTTGGCCTGGGCGCCGATGACCCCGGGCTGCAGGCGGATCTGTTCACCCTGGCCGCGGATTTCGCGGCCGTTCCAGTTATCGCCGAGGACGATCAGCACCGAGTCGCTGATGGCCTGGCCGGACAGGCTGGTGCCGGCGGCGCGGAAGGTCACCGGCACGCGGTCGCGCTGGGCCAGCTGGACCAGGCCGACCACTTCGTCTTCGGATTCGACCCGCACCACCAGCTTGGGAATCAGCCGGTAGAAGCTGGCGTCGGTGCCGAAGGCCAGGGTCGAGGTCGGGTCGTCGAAACGGCGGTCGGCGGGAATCAGGCGCTCGGCATCGCGGAGGAACGCGGCGGGCAGGCTCATGCAAACTCCTCGCGGAGCCACGGCGTCTGGCGCGCCGCGTGCCCCGGTCAATCAGGCGGTAGGAAGTGCGGGCGCGCGGTCAGGCGCCCAGTTCGCGGACCAGCGAGTCGCGGGTGATCTCGCTGATCGACTTGGCGCCAGTCAGCACCATGGCCACGCGCATTTCCTTCTCGAACAAGTCCAGCAGGTTCTTCACCCCGGCTTCGCCGTGGGTTGCCAGTGCATAGAGGAAGGCGCGGCCGATCATCACGGTGTCGGCGCCGAGGGCGATCATGCGCACCACGTCGAGGCCGCTGCGGATGCCGGAGTCGGCGAGGATCCTGATATCACCCTTCACCGCGTCGGCGATGGCCGGCAGGGCGCGGGCGCTGGACAGCACGCCGTCGAGCTGGCGCCCGCCGTGGTTGGATACGACGATGCCGTCGGCGCCGAATTTCACCGCGTCGCGGGCGTCATCGGCATCGAGGATGCCCTTGATGATCATCGGGCCGTCCCAGAACTCGCGGATCCACTCCAGGTCTTTCCAGGAGATGGACGGGTCGAAGTTGGCGCCGAGCCAGCCGATGTAGTCGGCCAGGCCGGTGGGGTTGCCACGGTATTTGGAAATGTTGCCGAGGTCATGCGGGCGGCCCAGCAGGCCGACATCCAGGGCCCATTGCGGATGGGTCATAGCCTGCCAGACGCGCCGCAGCGGTGCGTTCGCCCCGCTCATGCCGGAGTGGGCGTCACGGTAGCGGGCGCCGGGGACGGGCATGTCGACGGTGAACACCAGGGTTTTCACGCCGGCAGCCTTGGCCCGCTCCAGCGCGTTGCGCATGAAGCCGCGGTCTTTCAGGACATAGAGCTGGAACCACATCGGCCGGTCGATCGCCGGGGCGACTTCTTCGATCGGGCACACCGAGACGGTGGACATGGTGAAGGGAATGCCTTTCGACGCCGCCGCACGTGCCGCCTGGACTTCACCACGACGGGCATACATGCCGGTCAGTCCGACCGGGGCGAGGACCACGGGCATGTTCAGGGTTTCGTCGAAGAGCCGGGTCTGCAGGCTCAGTTCCGACATGTTTTTCAGCACGCGCTGACGCAGGGCGATGCTCGCCAGGTCCTCGACGTTATGGCGCAGGGTGTATTCGGCGTAGGCGCCACCGTCGGCGTAATGGAACAGGAACGGCGGCAGCTTGCGCTGGGCCGCGGCACGGTAGTCGGTGGAGGCAGAAATGATCATGGGATCTCGCAACCAGGTGTGTGAGAAGGCAACTGCCGGGCGCGTCGGAAGCGCGCCCGGCCCCTGTCACTTTAGTGAACCAGCATGCCGGTCAACCAGTAGGCCTGGATCAGGGTGATCAGGCCGACGATGGTGGCAAAGAACAGGCTGTGCTTGAGGGTGAAGCGGAACAGGTCCGATTCCTTGCCGACCAGGCCGGTGGCCGCGCAGGCCACGGCGATGGACTGTGGCGAAATCATCTTGCCGGTCACGCCGCCGCTGGTGTTGGCCGCGACCAGCAGGGTGTCGTTGACGCCAATCTGGTGCGCGGTGGTGGCCTGCAGCGAGCTGAACAGGGCGTTGGACGAGGTGTCCGAACCGGTCAGGAACACGCCCAGCCAGCCGAGGAACGGCGAGAAGAACGGGAACGCGGCGCCCGTGCCGGCCAGGACCAGGGCCATGGTCGAGGACATGCCCGAATAGTTGGTGACGAAGGCGAAGGCCAGGACCATGCCGATGGACAGGATCGGCCAGCGCAGCTCGTAGAAGGTCTCTTTCAAAGTGGTCAGACCAGTTTTGAAGTTGATCTTCAGGACGATCATCGAGATCAGCGCGGAGAGGAAGATCGCGGTGCCGGTGGCGGAGATCGGGTCGAGCTTGAACACTGCCGGGATCGGCGTCGGGTTGGCGACGATCGGCGCGGTCTTGATCACCAGTTGATCAAGGTGCGGGATGGCGAAGTTGAAGACAAAGTTGTACATCGCGCCGCCGCTGGCGAAGGCCGCCTTGAACGGCTTCAGGGTCCAGATGGTGACCAGCACGGTGAGGATCAGGAACGGCGACCAGGCCTTGAAGATCTCGCCGAGGCTGTAAGGCGTGGGCTGGGCGCCGCCCTTGACCACGTCGGCGCCGACACCGGCGGTCACGGTGCTGAAGGATTTCTTCGGCTGCCAGACCTTGAGGAACAGGGTCAGGGCGATCAGCGAAGCCAGGGCCGAGGTGATGTCCGGCAGTTCCGGGCCGATGAAGTTCGAGGTGAAGTACTGGGTGACGGCGAAGCTCAGGCCGGCGACCAGGGCGGCAGGCCAGGTCTCCTTTACGCCTTTCAGGCCGTCCATCATGAACACCAGCCAGAACGGCACGAACAGCGACAGCAGTGGCAGTTGGCGACCGGTCATGGCGCCGATATGGAAGGCGTCGATGCCGGTGACCTGGCCGGCCACGATGATCGGGATGCCCAGGGCGCCGAAGGCCACCGGTGCGGTGTTGGCGATCAGGCACAGGCCGGCGGCGTACAGCGGATTGAAGCCGAGGCCGACGAGCAGCGCGGCGGTGATGGCCACCGGCGCACCGAAGCCGGCCGCACCTTCGAGGAAGGCACCGAAGCAGAAGCCGATCAGCAGGACCTGCAGGCGCTGGTCATCGGTGATCGACAGCACCGAGCTGCGGATCACTTCGAACTGGCCGCTCTTGACCGTCAGTTTGTAGAGGAACACCGCGGCGACGATGATCCAGGCAATCGGCCACAGACCATAGGCAAAACCGTAACCGGCGGCGGCGAAAGCCATGTCGGCAGGCATCTGGAAAGCGAAGATCGCCACCAGGATCGACAGGCCCAGGGTGATGCTGCCCGCGATGTGTCCCTTCATGCGGAACACGGCCAGCGCCAGGAAGAAGAACACGATTGGAATGACCGCCGCCAGGGCGGACAGGCCAAGACTACCAAGCGGACTATAGAGTTGTTGCCAGGTTTGCATGTGGGATGGCCCCTAATTGTTTTTGGTAAGGCGCTGGCATTGGTTAATTGGTAAGACCAATTTACAATGGCGAGGCGCTAGGTTAAAAGCCTCGCTGTGGGTGTGTCAATTTGTCCGCGTGAAACTTTGGTCGCAGGGCCGACGAAAGGCCTGACTGAGTGGTAAGGAAAGTTGCCAACTGATGGGTGTGGCGCGGGGCGGGATAGGCCAGAATAGGCGCCCCGAACTGACTCGGGATTGTGGAGAGCATGTGATGGTTTTCGACCAGGTCCGCCAGCGCCGTTTGTCCGACGATATCGTCGAGCGGCTGGAGGGAATGATTCTTGAGGGCACCCTGACCGCTGGCGAACGCTTGCCGGCCGAGCGGGTGCTGGCTGAACAGTTCGGCGTTTCGCGTCCGTCGTTGCGCGAGGCGATCCAGAAGCTGGTGGCCAAGGGCATGCTGGTCAGTCGCCAGGGTGGCGGCAACTATGTGGCGGAGTCGCTGGGCACGACTTTCAGTGATCCTTTGCTGCAACTGCTCGAAAGCAATCCCGAGGCCCAGCGCGACCTGCTGGAGTTTCGTCATACCCTGGAGGCGTCATGCGCCTACTACGCGGCGATGCGCGCGACCGATGTGGATCGGGAGCGGCTCAAGGCGGCGTTCGATGCCTTGCAGGATTGCTACACCCGCAATGACGAAGTGACCCGGGCCGAGGAGGGCGCGGCCGATGCGCGCTTCCACCTGGCGATTGCCGAGGCCAGCCACAATGCGGTGTTGCTGCATACCATTCGTGGCTTGTTCGACCTGCTCAAGCGCAACGTGGTGACCAACATTGGTGGCATGTACAAGCAGCGTACTGAGACCCGCGACATGCTGATCAGTCAGCACCGGGACCTGTACCTGGCGATCGTCGAAGGGCGGGCGCAGGATGCGCGGGAAGTGTCGAGCCGGCACATTCTGTATGTGCAGGAGGTGCTGGAAGAGGTGCGGCAGGAAGTGCAGAGGGTGGCGCGGGCGGAGCGGCGCAAGGGTCGCTGATCTTGTGTTGTTGCTGAGGGCCCTATCGCTGGCAAGCCAGCTCCCACAGGTTTGGCGGCGCACGCGGTCACTGTGGGAGCTGGCTTGCCAGCGATGAGGCCACCAGAGGCGCCGAAGAACTAGTCTTCCCGCCCCTTGTTGCGCACCGCACGCTGCAGCTCGCGATTGGAATCCCGTTCGCGCTCGGTATCGCGCTTGTCGTATTCCTTCTTGCCCTTGCCCAAAGCAATCTCGCACTTGATCAGGTGCTTGCTCCAGTACATGGACAGCGCGACGCAGGTGTAGCCCTTCTGCTGCACGCCCACGTACAGACGCTCCAGCTCGCGGCGATTGAGCAGCAGCTTGCGGGTACGGGTCGGGTCGGCGATGACGTGGGTACTGGCGGTCGTCAGCGGGGTGATGTGGCTGCCCATCAGCCAGGCTTCACCGTCCTTGAGCAGCACGTAGCTGTCCACGAGGTGCGCCTTGCCGGCACGCAGGCTTTTTACTTCCCAACCGGACAGGACCAGTCCGGCCTCGAATTTGTGTTCGATGAAGTAATCGTGTCGCGCTTTCTTGTTCTGCGCGATGGTCCCTGTCGGATGTTTCTTTTGTTTGGCCATAGGGGCGGCATTATAGGGAGTCGCCGCGTCGGCGGCTACGGGGGAGTGGCGAGCTTGAGGCGACGGAGTGAATCCCGGACAATGCGGCGCATTCTTCTTGTTCACGTTTGGAACTGACGCCTGGATGACTACCCATATTCAACGGTCGGCCCTGCTGCCTTATCCCGCTCAGGCACTCTACGATCTGGTCAATGACGTTGCGAGCTACCCGAAATTCCTGCCCTGGTGCTCGGGCTCCACTGTGCTGGAGTCCAGTGACACGGCCATGCGCGCCAAGGTCGAAGTGGCCAAGGGCGGTCTCAGCCAGCATTTTGTAACGCGTAATGTGCTGGTGCCGGGGCAGTCCATCGAAATGAACCTGGAAGAGGGTCCGTTCAGTCAGTTGCATGGCCTGTGGGTGTTCAAGCCGTTGGGCGAGAAGGCCTGCAAGATCAGCCTGGACCTGTCGTTCGAATATTCCGGCGCGTTGGTCAAGGCGACCCTGGGGCCGCTGTTCAACCAGGCGGCGAATACCCTGGTCGATGCGTTCTGCCAGCGGGCCAAGCAGCTTTACGGCTGATTTTCCGGCAGCCATAAAAAAGCCCGAACTGCTGTTCGGGCTTTTTTGTGCGCGCCGTGATTACTCGGTTTGCAGGGGCGGCGGAGCCGGGACCGGCATGACTTCGATGGTATCGACGTCGCGCTGGATCTTCTCTTCCAGCGAACCCGGGCGTGCAGGCTTCTCTGCTTTCGCCGGCTGGGCCTGTTGCTCGCCTGGCTGGCTGACCGTGGTGCTGCTTTCGTTACCAAGGATTTCCTGGTCACGGCTCACGCCAGGCATGAAGTCGCCGGACAGGCTGGCCAGTTGGTCATTTTCATTGAAGAAAATGCTGATGCGCTCCTGTTGGCGCTCACCGCCGCCAGGCTGCAGGCTGTACAGGTAATCCCAGCGATTGGTGTGGAAGGTATCCTGGATCAGCGGGTTGCCCATGATAAACCGTACTTGGCGACGGGTCATTCCAGGGCGCAATTGGTCTATCATGTCCTGCGTTACGACATTGCCCTGCTGGATGTCGATTTTGTAAACCCCGGGGAACGAGCAACCGGCGAGTGCGAGCAGTCCCACGAGGGTGAGGCTGGTTAGCAAGAGCTTGGTGTTTTGCATCGGTGGGCGACTTCCACTATCTTGGCTGGACAACGTAAACCCCGATCATACCCGTATTCAGAGAAGCTGCGAAGCAGCATCGGCGAGAAAGCTGACCATGGTTGAAAATAGCGAACTGCGCAAAGCCGGTCTCAAGGTGACCCTGCCTCGAGTCAAGATCCTACAGATGCTCGACTCCACCGAGCAGCGCCACATGAGCGCTGAAGATGTCTACAAGGCATTGATGGAAGCTGGAGAAGATGTCGGCCTGGCCACGGTCTACCGTGTCCTGACCCAGTTCGAGGCTGCCGGCCTGGTCGTGCGTCACAACTTCGACGGCGGCCACGCGGTATTCGAGCTGGCCGACGGCGGCCACCACGACCATATGGTCAACGTGGATTCCGGTGAGGTGATCGAGTTCTTCGATCCTGAAATCGAGAAACGCCAGAAGGAAATCGTTGCCCAGCACGGTTACGAGCTGGTCGACCACAATCTGGTGCTGTACGTACGCAAGAAGAAGTAAGCGTTCGCGCTTGCTGCATAAACAAAGAAGGCGATCCGCGGGTCGCCTTCTTTGGTTCTGGATCTCAGCTTTTGCTGGTGACGACCATCTTCTTCGCGTGGGCCAGAGATTCCTTGGTCAGGTCGATGCCGCCCAGCATCCGCGCCACTTCCTCGACCCGCTCGCGTTTGCCCAGGCTGGCGACGGCGGTGTGGGTGGCATCGCTGTCGCGCACCTTGTGCACGAACAGGTGGTGATGACCTTGCGCCGCCACCTGCGGCAGGTGGGTCACGGTCAGTACCTGACCGCGTTCGCCCAGGCGCCGCAGCAACTGGCCGACGATTTCCGCAGTCGGGCCGCCGATGCCCACGTCCACTTCGTCGAAGACCAGGGTCGGAATCCGCGAGGTCTGCGCGGTGATCACCTGGATCGCCAGGCTGATCCGTGACAGCTCGCCGCCCGAGGCGACTTTCGCCAGCCCCTTGAGCGGTTGTCCCGGGTTGGCGCTGACCAGCAGTTCCACCTGTTCCAGTCCGTGGGGGTGTAGGTCTTCGCCATTGCCGGGCCGCAGTTCGATGCGGAAGCGTCCGCCCGGCATGCCCAGGCGCTGAATTTCCTGCTCCACTGCGGCCGACAGCTGGGTCGAGGCGCGCTGGCGCAGGCTGCTGAGTTCGCCGGCCTTCTCGTGATAGTGGCGG
Organism: Pseudomonas sp. P2S-1; assembly: GCF_057197725.1. NCBI lineage: Bacteria > Pseudomonadati > Pseudomonadota > Gammaproteobacteria > Pseudomonadales > Pseudomonadaceae > Pseudomonas > Pseudomonas sp. P2S-1. Next base: position 3,747,677 of record NZ_CM170068.1, on the reverse strand, counting down.
GCGTAGGCTTTCAGTTCGTCTTCCAGGCGCTCGATCGACTCATCGTTGGCGTTCAGGCTTTCCAGTTCCTCGCCCAGGCGCTGCTGCAGGTCGAGCAGGCCGGTGGGGTGGATGCGGTGCTTGCGCGCCAGGGTATAGAGGGTGTCGAGGCGCTCCTCGAGCTGTTGCAGGCGCATCGGGTCGGCATCGAAGTTGTCGAGGAAGCGGTTGAGTTCGCCGACCGCCTCTTCCACCTGGATCTGTGCGCTGGCGATCAGGTTGACCGCCTCGCCCAGTGCGCGCGGCGCATTCTGCACGGCGGTCAGGCGATTGACACTGACGGTCAGGGCGCTGAGCACGTTGCCCGAGTCGCTTTCGCTGCAATGGTCGATGACCTGGCGGCAGATGCCGAACAGGGCTTCGGCATTGGTCAGGTTCTTGTGTTCCTGTTCCAGTTGTTCCAGTTCGTTCTCGCCGAGGCCGAGGTTGTCCAGTTCCTCCAGCTGGTAGCTGAGCAACTGGTGGCGGGCGCGCTGTTCATCGCCGGAATTGCGCAGGCGTTCCAGCTCGGTATGGGTCTGCCGCCAGCGCTGCGCGGCCAGCTGGACCTGGCGGGCCAGGTCGGTGGCGCCGGCGTATTCGTCGAGCAGGCGGCGGTGGGTGTCGGTCTTCAGCAGTGACTGGTGCTCGTGCTGGCTATGGATGTCGATCAGCAGCTCGCCCAGCGCCTTGAGGTCGCCGAGGGGGCAGGGCGTGCCGTTGATATAGCCTCGGCTGCGGCCCTCGGCGGTGATCACCCGGCGCAGGATGCACGGGCCGTCGCTGTCCAGGTCGCGCTCCGCCAGCCAGGTGCGGGCCTCGGGGATGTCCACCAGGTCGAAGGTGGCGAGGATGTCGGCCTTGTCCGCGCCGGGGCGCACCACGCCGCTGTCGGCGCGATCGCCCAGGGTCAGGCCCAGGGCGTCGAGCATGATCGACTTGCCGGCCCCGGTTTCGCCGGTGATGACGCTCATGCCGCGGGCGAGTTCAAGGTCGAGGTGTTCGACGATGGCGTAGTTGTGGATGGACAGGTGCACCAGCATGCGGGCGACTCCCAGAATCAAAAGGTCTGGTTATTTATACAGTGTTTTTGAAAATGCTGGCAATGCCCCGCCTTAGTCCGATTCGCTCGCCCGGGGCGGTTTTTGATCGCGGACAGTTATGTGCGCCGCACATTGATGTTCAATCACCCTTGAAGCTGCTTTTTGCGACCCCATATAGGCCGGCAGATGCGCGAGTCGAGCTCGCCGACGACATTGAGAGGAGAGATTTCATGGCTGATGAGCAGAAGCTGGACGAACTGAATCCGAACGCAGACAAAGCCGCCGAAGCGGGTTCCGAGGATCTGGTTGCCCGCGTGCAACTGCTCGAAGAGCAGGTTGCCGCCGCCCAGGACCAGGCCCTGCGCACCGCTGCCGACCTGCAGAACGTACGCCGCCGCGCCGAGCAGGATGTGGAAAAGGCGCACAAATTTGCCCTGGAGAAGTTCGCGGGCGATCTTCTTCCGATCCTCGACAGCCTGGAGCGCGGCCTGGAGCTGTCCAATCCGGATGACGAAAACATCCGTCCGATGCGCGAAGGCATCGAGCTGACCCTGAAGATGTTCGAGGACACCCTCAAGCGCTACAACCTCGAAGCCATCGATCCGCACGGCGAACCCTTCAACGCCGAGCAGCACCAGGCGATGGCCATGCAGGAAAGCGCCGACGTCGAGCCGAACAGCGTGCTCAAGGTGTTCCAGAAGGGCTATCAGCTCAACGGCCGCCTGCTGCGCCCGGCCATGGTCGTGGTCAGCAAGGCTCCGGCACCGGTTTCGCCTTCCATCGACGAGAAGGCTTGAAATTAGCCGGATGGCCCCCATCTAGGTGTCAAGCGTTTAAGTGCTACCGCAGTAGGCAACCACCGCTGCGGCAACCAAATCCAAAGTTTCGGGAGAGTTAACATGGGCAAAATCATCGGTATCGACCTGGGGACCACCAACTCCTGCGTCTCCATTCTGGAAAACGGCAACGTCAAGGTGATCGAGAACGCCGAAGGCGCTCGCACCACGCCGTCGATCATCGCTTACGCCAACGACGGCGAAATCCTGGTTGGCCAGTCGGCCAAGCGCCAGGCCGTCACCAACCCGCACAACACCCTGTACGCGGTAAAACGTCTGATCGGCCGTCGCTTCGAAGAAGAAGTGGTGCAGAAAGACATCCAGATGGTTCCGTACAAGATCGTCAAGGCTGACAACAACGACGCCTGGGTCGAAGTCAACGGCCAGAAAATGGCTCCGCCGCAAATCAGCGCCGAAGTCCTGAAGAAGATGAAGAAAACCGCCGAAGACTACCTCGGCGAGGCAGTGACCGAAGCGGTCATCACCGTACCTGCGTACTTCAACGACAGCCAGCGCCAGGCTACCAAGGACGCCGGTCGTATCGCCGGTCTGGACGTCAAGCGCATCATCAACGAACCGACCGCGGCCGCACTGGCCTACGGCATGGACAAGGCCAAGGGCGACCACACCGTCATCGTGTATGACCTGGGTGGCGGTACCTTCGACGTGTCCGTGATCGAGATCGCCGAAGTCGATGGCGAGCACCAGTTCGAAGTACTGGCAACCAACGGTGACACCTTCCTCGGTGGTGAAGACTTCGACATTCGTCTGATCGACTACCTCGTCGACGAATTCAAGAAAGAAACCGGCATGAACCTGAAGGGCGACCCTCTGGCCATGCAGCGTCTGAAAGAAGCCGCTGAAAAAGCCAAGATCGAGCTGTCCTCCAGCCAGCAGACCGACGTCAACCTGCCGTACATCACTGCCGATGCGACCGGTCCGAAGCACCTGAACGTGAAGATCTCCCGCGCCAAGCTGGAGTCGCTGGTCGAAGACCTGGTTCAGCGCACCATCGAGCCTTGCCGCATCGCCCTGAAAGACGCCGGTATCGACGTCAGCAAGATCGACGACGTGATCCTGGTCGGTGGCCAGACCCGTATGCCGCTGGTGCAGAAGACCGTCAGCGAGTTCTTCGGCAAGGAAGCGCGCAAGGACGTCAACCCTGACGAAGCTGTTGCCATGGGTGCTGCCATTCAGGGCGCCGTTCTGGCCGGTGACGTCAAGGACGTCCTGCTGCTCGACGTCAGCCCGCTGACCCTGGGTATCGAAACCATGGGCGGCGTGATGACCGCGCTGATCGAGAAGAACACCACCATCCCGACCAAGAAGTCGCAGGTGTTCTCGACTGCCGACGACAACCAGAGCGCCGTGACCATTCACGTGCTGCAGGGCGAGCGCAAGCAAGCCGGTCAGAACAAGTCCCTGGGCAAGTTCGACCTGGCCGAGATTCCGCCAGCACCACGTGGCGTTCCACAGATCGAAGTGACCTTCGACATCGACGCCAACGGCATCCTGCATGTCGGCGCGAAGGACAAGGCCACTGGCAAGCAGCAGTCCATCGTGATCAAGGCCAACTCCGGTCTGTCCGAGGAAGAAATCCAGCAGATGGTGCGTGACGCTGAAGTCAACGCCGAGGAAGACCGCAAGTTCGAAGAGCTGGCCGCTGCCCGCAACCAGGGTGACGCGCTGGTCCACTCGACTCGCAAGATGGTCGCCGACGCCGGTGACAAGGTAACCGCCGAAGAGAAGACCGCGATCGAAGCTGCCGTGGTTGCCCTGGAAGCCGCTGTCAAAGGCGACGACAAGGCTGCCATCGACGCCAAGGTCGAGGAGCTGTCGAAAGTCTCCGCGCCGGTTGCCCAGAAGATGTACGCCGAACAGGCCGAGAAGCCGGAAGCTGGTGCCCAGGCCCAGCAGGCTGACGACGCCAAGCACGACGACGTCGTCGATGCCGAGTTCGAAGAAGTCAAAGACAACAAGTAATTGCTGTTCGTTGTCGGCCGGTTGACTGATGTTTGACGTTGACTGGTAGGATGTCGCCGCGCGGGGGCTTGCTCCCGCGTTGGCGTGTCTGGAATACCCGAATTTTTTCCAGCACTGGTCTTGATGCCGGTGCTGACGGCACAGCGCTGATGCGCAGAGGTTTGCCGAACGTCCTCAAGAGTGCAAAGAACCATGGCAAAGCGTGACTATTACGAGGTTCTGGGAGTCGAGCGGGGCGCGAGCGAGGCCGATCTGAAGAAGGCCTACCGTCGCCTGGCGATGAAGCACCACCCGGACCGTAATCCCGACAGCAAAGAGTCGGAAGAACTGTTCAAGGAGGCCAACGAGGCCTACGAAGTCCTTTCCGATGCCAGCAAGCGCACGGCGTACGACCAGTACGGCCATGCCGGCGTCGACCCGAGCATGGGTGGCGGCGGTGCCGGTTTCGGTGGCGCCAACTTCTCCGACATCTTTGGCGATGTCTTCAGTGATTTCTTCGGTGGTGGTCGTGGCGGCTCCCGCGGCGGCGCCCAGCGCGGCAGTGACCTGCGCTACACCCTGGAACTGAACCTGGAAGAGGCGGTGCGCGGTACCACGGTCAACATCCGTGTGCCGACGCTGGTCAACTGCAAGCCGTGCGACGGTTCGGGCGCGAAGAAAGGCTCGTCGCCTGCAACCTGCCCGACCTGTGGTGGTATCGGTCAGGTGCGCATGCAGCAAGGCTTTTTCTCGGTGCAGCAGACCTGCCCGCGCTGCCATGGCCAGGGCAAGATCATCACCGACCCGTGCGATTCCTGCCACGGCGAAGGCCGCGTCGAAGAGTACAAGACCCTGTCGGTGAAAGTGCCGGCTGGCGTCGACACCGGCGACCGCATCCGCCTCTCCGGCGAAGGCGAAGCTGGCACCCAGGGTGGCCCGACCGGCGACCTGTACGTGGTGATCAACGTTCGCGAACACCCGATCTTCCAGCGTGACGGCAAGCACCTGTACTGCGAAGTACCGATCAGCTACACCGATGCCGCCCTGGGTGGCGAGCTGGAAGTGCCGACCCTCGATGGTCGGGTCAAGCTGAAGATTCCGGAAGGCACCCAGACCGGCAAGCAGTTCCGTCTGCGCGGCAAGGGTGTTGCCCCTGTACGTGGCGGCGGTGCTGGCGACCTGATGTGTCGTGTGGCGGTCGAGACCCCGGTCAACCTGAGTCGTCGCCAGCGCGAGCTGCTCGAAGAGCTGCGTGCTTCCCTGGAAGGCGACAGCTCCCATTCGCCCAAGGCCAGTGGCTGGTTCGAAGGTGTAAAACGCTTCTTCGGCGATCTGTAAGGAAGGAATGACGCATGCGACGTATTGCGGTAATGGGCGCGGCAGGGCGCATGGGCAAGACCCTGGTCGAAGCGATCCAGCAAGCCCCGGGCGCAGGCCTGACGGCAGCGGTGGATCGTCCGGACAGCACGCTGGTCGGCGCCGACGCCGGTGAGCTGGCGGCGCTGGGCCGGATCGGCGTACCGATCTCGGACGACCTGGCCAAGGTGGTGGAAGAGTTCGACGTGCTGATCGACTTCACCCATCCTTCGGTGACCCTGAAGAACCTGGCGTTCTGCCGCAAGGCAGGCAAGGCCATGGTCATCGGTACCACCGGTTTCAGTGCCGAGGAAAAACAGCTGCTGGTCGAGGCGGGCAAGGAGATTCCGATCGTCTTCGCCGCCAACTTCAGCGTTGGCGTCAACCTTTGCCTGAAGCTGCTCGATACGGCCGCCCGCGTGCTGGCTGACGAAGTGGACATCGAGATCATCGAGGCTCACCACCGTCACAAGGTCGATGCGCCGTCCGGTACTGCGCTGCGCATGGGTGAAGTGGTTGCCCAGGCCCTGGGTCGTGATCTGAAGGAAGTGGCGGTGTATGGTCGCGAAGGCCAGACCGGCGCCCGCGATCGCCAGACCATCGGTTTCGCCACCGTGCGTGCCGGCGATGTGGTTGGTGATCACACCGTGCTGTTCGCTGCCGAAGGCGAGCGCGTCGAGATCACCCACAAGGCTTCGAGCCGCATGACCTTCGCCAAGGGCGCGGTGCGTGCCGCCATGTGGCTGGACGGCCGCGAGGCTGACCTGTACGACATGCAGGACGTGCTCGAGCTGCACTGATCCGCCATTCGCTTTACCCGGGAGCGGGTCGGCCTTTCAGGGTCGATCCGCTGTCGCGGCCCTCTCCGATGCGCCCTGTCGCATTCCTGCGTCTTTCAGACACATCAGTGGTAGACCAAAAAAGCGTTTTTCTGTAAGCTACAGCTTTAGTGTGTCCACTAAAAGCGCGCAGATAATTCGACGAAGAAAGCGGGGTGACGTGTCTATACGTCATTCCGCTTTTTTGCAACCTGCGATCGCCCCTTCAGGCTTGATTTACGGGAGGTCTTCTTGACTAAGCCAGCCATACTCGCCCTTGCCGATGGCAGCATTTTTCGCGGTGAAGCCATTGGAGCCGACGGTCAGACCGTTGGTGAGGTGGTGTTCAACACCGCAATGACCGGCTATCAGGAAATCCTGACTGACCCATCGTACTCGCAACAGATCGTTACCCTGACTTACCCGCACATCGGCAACACCGGCACCACCGCCGAGGACGCCGAGTCCGACCGCGTCTGGTCGGCCGGCCTGGTCATCCGCGACCTGCCGCTGATTGCCAGCAACTGGCGTAACACCCTGTCCCTGAGCGACTACCTCAAGGCCAACAATGTCGTGGCGATCGCCGGTATCGATACCCGCCGCCTGACCCGCATCCTGCGTGAGAAGGGTGCGCAGAACGGCTGCATCCTGGCCGGCGACAACATCAGCGAAGAAGCCGCCATCGCCGCTGCCCGTGGTTTCCCGGGCCTGAAGGGCATGGACCTGGCCAAGGTGGTCAGCACCAAGACCGCCTACGAGTGGCGCTCCAGTGTCTGGGAGCTGAAAACCGACAGCCACCCGACCATCGAAGCCGCCGACCTGCCGTACCATGTGGTTGCCTACGACTACGGCGTGAAGCTGAACATCCTGCGCATGCTGGTCGCCCGCGGCTGCCGTCTGACCGTGGTGCCAGCACAGACCCCTGCCAGCGAAGTGCTCGCCCTCAATCCTGATGGCGTGTTCCTGTCCAACGGCCCTGGCGATCCGGAGCCTTGCGACTACGCCATCCTGGCGATCAAGGAGATCCTCGAAACCGAGATCCCGGTCTTCGGTATTTGCCTCGGTCACCAGCTGCTGGCCCTGGCTTCCGGCGCCAAGACCGTGAAAATGGGTCATGGTCACCACGGTGCCAACCACCCGGTCCAGGACCTGGACACCGGCGTGGTGATGATCACCAGCCAGAACCACGGTTTCGCGGTCGATGAGGCCACGCTGCCAAACAACGTCCGCGCCATCCACAAGTCGCTGTTCGACGGTACCCTGCAGGGTATCGAGCGTACCGACAAGAGCGCGTTCAGCTTCCAGGGGCACCCTGAAGCCAGCCCTGGCCCGACCGACGTCGCGCCACTGTTCGATCGTTTCATCGATGCCATGGCCAAGCGCCGCTAAGCATCCCTGCGAGAAGGCCCTGGACCGGTCGCGACCGGTCCAGCAGCGCCTGACCAAGATTGTTCAAGACGGCTTGCCGACTGACCTGCGGATTTGAGTGACAACCATGCCAAAACGTACAGACATTAAAAGCATCCTGATTCTCGGCGCTGGCCCGATCGTGATCGGCCAGGCCTGCGAATTCGACTATTCCGGCGCCCAGGCTTGCAAGGCCCTGCGCGAGGAAGGTTTCCGCGTCATCCTGGTGAACTCCAACCCGGCCACCATCATGACCGACCCGGCCATGGCCGACGCCACCTACATCGAGCCGATCAAGTGGCAGTCCGTGGCCAAGATCATCGAGAAGGAGCGCCCGGACGCCCTGCTGCCGACCATGGGTGGCCAGACCGCACTGAACTGCGCCCTGGACCTGGAGCGCGAAGGCGTCCTGGAAAAATTCGGCGTGGAAATGATCGGCGCCAACGCCGACACCATCGACAAGGCCGAAGACCGCTCGCGCTTCGACAAGGCGATGAAGGCCATCGGCCTGGAGTGCCCGCGCTCCGGTATTGCCCACAGCATGGACGAGGCCAATGCGGTCCTCGAGAAGCTGGGCTTCCCGTGCATCATCCGTCCGTCCTTCACCATGGGCGGCACCGGTGGCGGTATCGCCTACAACCGTGAAGAGTTCGAAGAAATCTGCGCCCGTGGTCTGGACCTGTCGCCGACCAAGGAACTGCTGATCGACGAATCCCTGATCGGCTGGAAAGAGTACGAGATGGAAGTGGTCCGCGACAAAAAGGACAACTGCATCATCGTCTGCTCCATCGAGAACTTCGACCCGATGGGCGTGCACACCGGTGACTCGATCACCGTTGCTCCGGCACAGACCCTGACCGACAAGGAATACCAGATCATGCGCAACGCCTCGCTGGCGGTGCTGCGTGAAATCGGTGTCGAGACCGGCGGTTCCAACGTGCAGTTCGGTATCTGCCCGGACACCGGCCGCATGGTCGTGATCGAGATGAACCCGCGGGTATCCCGTTCGTCCGCCCTGGCGTCGAAAGCCACCGGCTTCCCGATCGCCAAGATCGCCGCCAAGCTGGCGGTCGGCTACACCCTCGACGAGCTGCAGAACGACATCACCGGCGGTCGCACCCCGGCGTCCTTCGAGCCGTCGATCGACTACGTCGTTACCAAGCTGCCACGCTTCGCCTTCGAGAAATTCCCGAAAGCCGACGCCCGTCTGACCACCCAGATGAAGTCCGTGGGTGAAGTCATGGCCATCGGCCGTACCTTCCAGGAATCCCTGCAGAAAGCCCTGCGCGGCCTGGAAGTCGGCGTTTGCGGCCTCGACCCGAAAGTCGACCTGGCCAACCCGGAAACCCCGAGCATCCTCAAGCGCGAGCTGACCGTGCCGGGCGCCGAGCGTATCTGGTACGTGGCTGACGCCTTCCGTGCCGGCATGACCCGCGACGAAATCTTCGCCCTGACCAGCATCGACCATTGGTTCCTGATTCAGATCGAAGACCTGATCAAGGAAGAAGAGAAGGTCAAGACCCTGGGCCTGGCCGCCATCGACAAGCAACTGATGCTGAACCTGAAGCGCAAGGGCTTCTCCGACCAGCGTCTGGCCAAGCTGCTGGGCATCACCGACAAGAACCTGCGTCGTCACCGCCACAAGCTGGAAGTGTTCCCGGTGTACAAGCGCGTCGACACCTGCGCCGCCGAGTTCGCCACCGACACCGCCTACCTGTACTCGACCTACGAGGAAGAGTGCGAGGCCAACCCGTCGACTCGCGACAAGATCATGATCCTGGGTGGCGGTCCTAACCGTATCGGCCAGGGTATCGAGTTCGACTACTGCTGCGTACACGCCGCACTGGCCCTGCGTGAAGACGGTTACGAGACCATCATGGTCAACTGCAACCCGGAAACCGTCTCCACCGACTACGACACCTCCGACCGCCTGTACTTCGAGCCGCTGACCCTGGAAGACGTGCTGGAAGTGGTGCGCGTCGAGAAGCCGAAGGGCGTCATCGTCCACTACGGCGGCCAGACCCCGCTGAAACTGGCCCGCGCCCTGGAAGAAGCCGGCGTACCGATCATCGGTACCAGCCCTGACGCCATCGACCGCGCCGAAGACCGTGAGCGCTTCCAGCAGATGGTCCAGCGCCTGAACCTGCTGCAGCCGCCAAACGCGACAGTGCGCAGCGAAGACGAAGCCATTCGTGCCGCTGGCAGCATCGGCTACCCGCTGGTGGTTCGTCCGTCCTACGTACTGGGCGGCCGCGCCATGGAAATCGTCTACGAGCTGGACGAGCTGAAGCGCTACCTGCGCGAAGCGGTCCAGGTCTCCAACGACAGCCCGGTGCTGCTCGACCACTTCCTCAACTGCGCCATCGAGATGGACGTGGATGCGGTCTGCGACGGCACCGACGTGGTGATCGGCGCGATCATGCAGCACATCGAGCAGGCCGGTGTTCACTCCGGTGACTCCGCGTGCTCCCTGCCACCGTACTCGCTGCCTGCCCACGTGCAGGACGAAGTCCGCGAGCAGGTCAAGAAGATGGCCCTGGAGCTGGGCGTCGTCGGCCTGATGAACGTGCAGCTGGCCCTGCAGGGCGACAAGATCTACGTGATCGAAGTCAACCCGCGCGCTTCGCGTACCGTACCGTTCGTATCGAAGTGCATCGGCACCTCGCTGGCGATGATCGCGGCCCGTGTCATGGCCGGCAAGACCCTGAAAGAGCTGGGCTTCACCAAGGAAATCATTCCTAACTTCTACAGCGTCAAGGAAGCGGTGTTCCCGTTCGCCAAGTTCCCAGGGGTTGACCCGATCCTCGGCCCTGAGATGAAATCCACCGGCGAAGTCATGGGTGTGGGCGACAGCTTCGGTGAAGCCTTCGCCAAGGCCCAGATGGGTGCCAGCGAAGTGCTGCCGACCGGCGGTACCGCGTTCATCAGCGTGCGTGACGACGACAAGCCACAAGTGGCTGGCGTTGCCCGCGACCTGATCGCCCTGGGCTTCGAAGTGGTCGCAACGGCCGGTACCGCCAAGATCATCGAAGCGGCTGGCCTGAAAGTGCGTCGCGTGAACAAGGTGACCGAAGGTCGTCCGCACGTGGTCGACATGATCAAGAACGACGAAGTGTCGCTGATCATCAACACCACCGAAGGTCGCCAGTCGATCGCCGATTCCTACTCGATTCGCCGCAATGCGTTGCAGCACAAGATCTACTGCACCACCACCATTGCGGCCGGTGAAGCTATCTGCGAAGCGCTGAAGTTCGGTCCTGAAAAAACCGTTCGCCGCTTGCAGGATCTGCATGCAGGACTCAAAGCATGAGCATTACCAAGTACCCGATGACCGTCCAGGGCGCTCGCGCCCTGGAAGACGAGCTGACCTTCCTCAGCAAGACCGAGCGCCCGCGCCTGAGCCAGGCGATCGGTGAAGCGCGGGAGCTGGGCGACCTCAAGGAAAATGCCGAATACCACGCCGCTCGTGAAGAGCAGGGCATGGTCGAGGCGCGGATCCGCGATATCGAAGGCCGTCTGCAGAACTCGGTGGTGATCGACGTCACCACCATCGCCCACACCGGCAAGGTGATCTTCGGTACCACCGTGGATCTGGAAAACACCGAAACCGGCGATCAGGTGACCTACCAGATCGTTGGCGAGGACGAGGCCGACATCAAGAAGGGCAAGCTCTCTGCGAGCGCGCCCATCGCCCGTGCCATCATCGGCAAGGAAGAAGGTGATGCGGTCGTGGTGAAAACCCCGAGCGGCACGGTCGAGTACGAGATTGTCGAAGTCAAGCACATCTGACGACAGCCTTGGCGGGCTTCCCGTCGAGGCCATCCTCTGGCAACTGGCCCAGGTGTTCTGGGTCGGTGGCTTGTGGGTGTTTCATGTCGGGCTGGTGCCGGCATTGAAGGTCAGCAGTCTGGCGCCTCTGCTGGTGCAGGATATCTCCGTGCAGATCGACCGCTGGTTGATCGGCGTGGCGGCGCTTGGGTTGTTGACCCAAATGGCGGTGCTGCTGCGCCTGAGGGGTGTGGCGGCATTCGGAAAGCTGTTCAGCGGCAAGTTGCTGCTGGTCGGTTTTACCGCATGCATTGGTTACTACACATTGCGTTACGGCGTTTCCGCTGGGGAGCGCTGGCAGGTGTTCTGCTTCGTCGTACTGGGTTTCAGCGGTATCGCGCTGGTGGCCCAGCCCGTTCCGACCAGGGCGCGTTGAAACGCGCCACTGGCTGGAGCCACCGTCACTTGTAACGGTGGATATTGGACAGCTGCTTGTTCGGCTGCGGGTTGCGGCGGTACAGCAGGACCATCTTGCCGATGATCTGTACCTGCTCGGCACGGCCGACCTTGGCCAGCTCGTCCATGACGGCGCGACGTTCTTCCCGGTCTTCGAGCTTGACCTGCACCTTGATCAGTTCATGATCTACAAGGGCACGTTCCAGTTCGCCGAGGACACCTTCGGTCAAGCCATTGCCTGCCACGATCAGGACCGGTTTCAGGTCGTGACCAATGGATTTGTACTGTTTCTTCTGCTCGTTATTGAGCGGCATAATCTGACCCTTTCGTCTGGATTCTGTAAAAATGGCGGCCATTTTACCCGAGGGCCCGTGGCTCCGCCCAGTTAATCACGACGCTTAATCATCGAGGTGCCCAGTGGCGCAGCGTTCCAAGAGCAGCCATAACTGGCTGAGAGAGCATTTCAACGATCCTTTCGTCAAACAGGCGCAGAAGGATGGCTATCGCTCGCGCGCGAGCTACAAACTGCTGGAGATCCAGGAAAAGGACCGCTTGATCCGTCCGGGCATGAGCGTGATCGACCTCGGCGCGGCGCCAGGTGGCTGGTCCCAGGTCACCAGTCGGTTGATCGGCGGGCAAGGCCGGCTGATCGCCTCCGACATCCTGGAAATGGACAGCATTCCCGACGTCACCTTCATTCAGGGTGACTTCACCCGCGACGACGTGCTCGCGCAGATTCTCGAGGCCGTAGGTAATTCGCAAGTGGACCTTGTGATTTCCGATATGGCCCCCAATATGAGTGGTACGCCTGCCGTCGATATGCCACGGGCGATGTTCCTGTGTGAGTTGGCCCTTGATCTGGCCAGCCGGGTCCTACGCCCGGGTGGGGATTTTCTGATCAAGATCTTCCAGGGTGAAGGTTTCGACGTTTATCTGAAGGACGTTCGTCAGAAATTCGAGAAGGTCCAGATGCGCAAGCCGTCGTCTTCACGTGACCGTTCACGCGAGCAGTATCTGTTGGCGAGAGGGTATCGCGGCGAATAAGGCGTCAGCGCGGCAGCTTTCGGGCCTTCCGATAGGTTTTTCCAATCGGTGGGCCTGCCTGATGTGGATGAATATCGTGTAGTCTGAATTCACAAAGGGTTACAGACGGCGCCAACAGCCGTTGTAGGTAATGTAGTAAGTTAAGCCGCTGATTATCATGCGAGGCACGGTTGCGCCTAAACCTGCTTCAGAGGGTAGCGAATTGAACGATATGGCAAAGAATTTGATCCTGTGGTTGATCATCGCGGCCGTCCTGGTGACGGTGATGAACAACTTCTCCAGCCCGAATGAGCCGCAGACCCTCAACTATTCCGACTTCATCCAGCAAGTCAAGGATGGCAAGGTCGAGCGCGTCACGGTCGACGGTGCTGTCATTACCGGCAAGCGCAGCGACGGCGATACCTTCAAGACCATCCGTCCGGCGATCCAGGACAACGGCCTGATCGGCGACCTGGTCGACAACCACGTGGTGATCGAGGGTCGTCAGCCAGAGCAGCAGAGCATCTGGACCCAGTTGCTGGTCGCGAGCTTCCCGATCCTGGTGATCATCGCCGTGTTCATGTTCTTCATGCGCCAGATGCAGGGCGGTGCCGGCGGTAAAGGCGGCCCGATGAGCTTCGGCAAGAGCAAGGCGCGCCTGCTGTCGGAAGACCAGGTCAAGACTACCCTGGCCGACGTCGCTGGCTGCGACGAAGCCAAGGAAGAAGTCGGCGAGCTGGTCGAGTTCCTGCGTGATCCGGGCAAATTCCAGCGCCTAGGCGGTCGTATCCCCCGTGGCGTGCTGATGGTCGGCCCGCCTGGTACCGGTAAGACCCTGCTGGCCAAGGCCATCGCAGGTGAGGCCAAGGTGCCGTTCTTCACCATTTCCGGTTCGGACTTCGTGGAAATGTTCGTCGGTGTCGGCGCCAGCCGTGTGCGCGACATGTTCGAGCAGGCCAAGAAGCATGCACCGTGCATCATCTTCATCGACGAGATCGACGCCGTGGGTCGCCATCGTGGCGCCGGCATGGGCGGCGGTCATGACGAGCGCGAGCAGACCCTCAACCAGTTGCTGGTCGAGATGGACGGCTTCGAAATGAACGATGGCATCATCGTCATCGCCGCCACCAACCGTCCTGACGTGCTTGACCCGGCGCTGCTGCGTCCCGGTCGCTTCGACCGCCAGGTGGTGGTCGGCCTGCCGGACATCCGTGGTCGCGAGCAGATCCTGAAAGTGCACATGCGCAAGGTGCCGATCGGCGAGAACGTCAATCCGGCGGTGATTGCCCGTGGTACTCCTGGCTTCTCCGGTGCCGACCTGGCCAACCTGGTCAACGAGGCTTCCCTCTTCGCGGCACGTGGCGGCAAGCGCGTGGTCGAGATGAAGGAGTTCGAGCTGGCCAAGGACAAGATCATGATGGGCGCCGAGCGCAAGACCATGGTCATGTCGGAAAAAGAGAAGCAGAACACTGCCTACCACGAGGCGGGTCACGCCATCGTCGGGCGCATCGTTCCCGAGCACGATCCGGTCTACAAGGTTTCCATCATCCCGCGCGGTCGTGCGCTGGGTGTGACCATGTTCCTGCCGGAAGAAGACCGCTACAGCCTGTCCAAGCGTGCGCTGATCAGCCAGATCTGCTCGCTGTACGGCGGCCGCATCGCCGAGGAAATGACCCTGGGCTTCGATGGCGTGACCACCGGTGCCTCCAACGACATCATGCGTGCCAGTCAGATCGCCCGGAACATGGTGACCAAGTGGGGTCTGTCGGAAAAACTCGGCCCGCTGATGTACGCCGAGGAAGAAGGCGAGGTGTTCCTGGGTCGTGGCTCGGGTGGCCAGCACACCAACGTGTCTGGTGAAACCGCCAAGCTGATTGATTCCGAAGTGCGCAGCATCATCGACCAGTGCTATGCCACCGCCAAGCAGATCCTCACGGACAACCGTGACAAGCTCGACGCCATGGCCGATGCACTGATGAAGTACGAAACCATTGACGCCGACCAGATCGACGACATCATGGCAGGTCGTACTCCGCGCGAGCCGCGTGACTGGGATAACGATTCTGGCACCTCGGGCACCACTGCTTCGCAGGGTGACCGTCCTGAATCCCCGATCGGTGGTCCGGCTGCGCAACACTAAGGGCTGACATGACTTCACAGCAGTACCCAACCCGGTTGCCTTGCGGCAACCGGGTTCTTGACCTTTCCCGTGCCCATGTCATGGGTATCCTCAATATCACCCCGGATTCCTTCTCCGATGGCGGCCGTTTCACGCAGCGGGATGCGGCGTTGCGGCATGCCGCGGAAATGGTCGCGGCCGGTGCCACGCTGATCGATGTCGGGGGCGAGTCCACCCGCCCTGGTGCGCGGGTGGTGACGGCGCTCGAGGAACTGGAGCGCGTTGCACCCATCGTCGAAGCGCTGAATCGCGAACTGGATGTGGTGATCTCCGTGGACACCTCCACGCCGGCGGTCATTCGCGAGTCGGCGCGGCTGGGGGCGGGGCTGATCAACGATGTCCGCTCGCTGTCACGCGATGGCGCCCTGGATGCCGCCGCGGCGACCGGCTTGCCGGTGTGCCTGATGCACATGCGCGGCGAGCCCGGAAACATGCAGGACGACCCGCACTACGAGGATGTGACTGCCGAGGTCGGCCGCTATCTCGAAGCGCGCATGGCGGCTTGCGCGGCGGTGGGTATCGAGGCGGAACGCATAATTCTTGATCCGGGTTTCGGCTTTGCCAAGAACCTGGAGCATAATCTCAGCCTGTTCAAACATATGGACAGCTTGCAGCGCCTGGGGCGCCCGCTGCTGGTGGGTGTTTCACGCAAGAGCATGATAGGCCTGACCTTGAATCGGCCAGTCAACGAGCGGATGTACGGCAGCCTGGCGCTGGCTGCCTTGGCGATGACCAAAGGGGCGAGCATCCTGCGTGTTCATGATGTCGCTGAAACCGTCGATGTCGTACGGATGATCGCCGCTGTACAGAACGCCGAATAAAGAGTGATGGAGCATTTATGAGCAGAAAATATTTTGGTACCGACGGCATTCGCGGTCGTGTCGGGGAGTACCCGATCACCCCTGATTTCATGCTCAAGCTCGGCTGGGCGGCGGGCATGGCCTTCCGCAAGCAGGGCAACTGCCGGGTGCTGGTGGGCAAGGACACGCGCATTTCCGGGTACATGTTCGAGTCGGCGCTGGAGGCCGGTCTGTCCGCCGCCGGTGCGGACGTCCTGCTGCTGGGGCCGATGCCGACCCCGGCCATCGCCTACCTGACCCGGACCTTCCACGCCGAAGCCGGTATCGTGATCAGTGCCTCGCACAACCCGCACGACGACAACGGCATCAAGTTCTTCTCCGGACAGGGCACCAAGCTGCCGGATGAAGTCGAACTGATGATCGAGGAGTTGCTCGATCAGCCGATGACCGTGGTCGAGTCCAGCAAGCTGGGCAAGGTCTCGCGGATCAACGACGCGGCCGGCCGCTACATCGAGTTCTGCAAGAGCAGCGTACCGAGCAGCACCGATTTCTCCGGTCTCAAGCTGGCCATCGACTGCGCCCATGGTGCGACCTACAAGGTTGCCCCGAGCGTGTTCCGTGAGCTGGGTGCCGAGGTGACAGTGCTGGCCAACCAGCCGGACGGCCTCAACATCAACGAAAACTGCGGTTCGACCCATATCGAGTCGCTGCAGGCGGCGGTGCTGGTCGGGCATGCCGACCTCGGTATCGCCTTCGACGGTGACGGTGACCGCGTGCTGATGGTTGACCACACCGGCGCCATCGTTGATGGTGACGAGTTGCTGTTCATCATTGCGCGCGACCTGCAGGACCGCAACAAGCTGCAAGGCGGCGTAGTCGGGACCCTGATGAGCAACCTGGGCCTGGAGCTGGCGCTGAAGGACCTGGATATTCCCTTCGTGCGTGCCAAGGTCGGTGACCGCTACGTGATGGCCGAGCTGCTGGAGCGCGACTGGATCATCGGTGGCGAGAACTCCGGGCATGTCGTGTGCTGCAGTCACACCACCACCGGTGATGCGATCATTGCCGCGTTGCAGGTGCTGATGGCCCTCAAGCGCCGCGGCGAGACCCTGGCGCAAGCCCGCCAGGCCGTGCGCAAATGCCCGCAGGTGTTGATCAACGTGCGTTTCGGTGCGAGCAAGGTCGATCCGCTGGAGCACCCTGACGTGAAGGCGGCGTGCGAGCGCGTCACCGAGGAAATGGCCGGGCGTGGTCGCGTGTTGCTGCGCAAGTCCGGAACAGAGCCTCTGGTGCGTGTGATGGTCGAAGGCGACGACGAAACCCAGGTCCGCGGCCACGCCGAAGCCCTGGCAAAACTGGTAAGTGAAGTTTGCGTTTGAATTGCGCTTGCCAGCCATGAATTGGTTGGGTAACATCTGCGCCCACTTTGACCCACGAGGTAAAGCATGCGTCGCCCAATGGTAGCTGGTAACTGGAAAATGCACGGTACCCGCGCCAGCGTCGCTGAGCTGATCAAGGGCTTGAGCAATCAGGTCCTGCCGAGCGGGGTTGATGTCGCGGTGTTCCCACCGAGTCTGTTCATCAACCAGGTGATCGACGGCCTTGAAGGCAAGTCGATCGCGGTGGGTGCACAGAACTCCGCGGTGGAGCCTCAGCAAGGGGCTCTGACCGGAGAGGTGGCAGCGAGTCAGTTGGTCGATGCCGGTTGCAAGCTGGTGTTGATCGGTCACTCGGAGCGACGTCAGATTTTGGGCGAGCAAGACTCGACCTTGATCCAGAAGTTTGCAGCGGCACAGTCCTGTGGCTTGAAGCCTGTGTTCTGTGTAGGGGAAACCCTCGAAGAGCGCGAAGCGAACAAAACGCTCGAAGTAGTAGGGCGTCAGTTGGACGGCATCATCGACCAACTGGGTATATCTGCCTTTGCAGATGCGATTATCGCTTATGAGCCTGTATGGGCCATCGGCACCGGCCTTACGGCCACTCCGCAACAAGCGCAGGATGTGCATAAAGCCATTCGCGAGCAGTTGGCGGCGAAGGATCCAGAAGTTGCGCAGAATGTGCCTCTTCTATACGGCGGCAGCGTGAAGGCGGCCAATGCGGCTGAGCTGTTCGGCATGCCGGATATCGATGGGGGCCTGATTGGTGGGGCTTCCCTGAACGCAGACGAATTCGGTGCAATTTGTCGCGCCGCAGGAAACTGAAAAATGCTGGAAACAGTTATTGTCGTTCTTCATCTGTTGGGCGCACTGGGTTTGGTAGTGCTGGTTCTGCTGCAACAGGGTAAAGGTGCGGAAGCGGGTGCATCTTTCGGCGCAGGTGCTTCAAATACTGTGTTCGGAAGCCAAGGTTCTGCTACCTTTCTGAGTAAGTTTACTGCTATACTAGCTGCCTCTTTCTTCTTAACTGCTCTTGGGTTAGGATACTTTGCTAAGGAGAAAGCTCACCAGCTGACTCAAGTAGGGTTGCCAGATCCAGCAGTGTTGGAAGTGCAGCAAACCAAACCGGCAACAGATGATGTACCGGTGCTCCAGGGGCAGCAACAACAGAAGAACGAAGCTGGTAACAACAGCGATGTTCCTCAAGCTCCAGAGCAGAAGTAACGGGTTTCAAAAGTAGTATTGCCGAGGTGGTGGAATTGGTAGACACGCAACCTTGAGGTGGTTGTGCCCATAGGGTGTAGGGGTTCGAGTCCCCTTCTCGGTACCAATTGAAGCATGGGAGCCCGCGTCAGCGGGCTTTCTTGCAGGTGGAGGTTGATTGACCCTCCCAGGGTTCGGTCGTATACTTTCGCCCCAGCTTTGTCGCGGGGTGGAGCAGTCTGGTAGCTCGTCGGGCTCATAACCCGAAGGTCGTTGGTTCAAATCCAGCCCCCGCAACCAGTTTTAGCGGAGCCCCTTTTCAGGGGCTTTTTGTTAGCTAAACAGTTCTCAGGCGCCATATTCCACGGCGCATTTCACGATGGGCGCTTGCCCATTTTTTATTTGCACAGCATGCACGAGGGGGTTCAGGTGTCGAGCAAGCTAGAACAGTTGCAGGCCTTGTTGGCCCCGGTAGTCGAAGCGCTTGGCTATCAATGCTGGGGGATCGAGTTCATTTCCCAGGGCAAGCATTCGGTACTGCGTATCTATATCGACAAAGAGGACGGCATCCTGGTGGATGACTGCGAAGTCGTCAGTCGCCAGGTCAGCGGTATTCTGGACGTTGAAGATCCCATCAGCACCGAATACACCCTGGAAGTCTCCTCCCCTGGCATGGACCGCCCACTGTTCACCCTTGAACAGTTCGCTTCGCATGCCGGTGAACAAGTGAAGATCAAGCTGCGTACGCCCTTCGAAGGTCGTCGTAACTTTCAGGGCCTGATCCGTGGTGTGGAGGAGCAGGACGTCGTGGTCCAGGTGGACAATCACGAGTTCCTGCTGCCGATCGACTCGATCGACAAGGCCAACATTATTCCCAGTTTTGACTGAGACATGCCGGAGCCGCGGTTGACGCGGTTCCAATGGCTTGCGAAAGGCGAGGCGTACGATGAGCAAAGAAGTACTGCTGGTTGTTGAGTCGGTATCCAATGAAAAGGGTGTACCGGCGGGCGTGATTTTCGAAGCGCTGGAAGTGGCCCTGGCCACTGCAACCAAAAAACGTTTTGAAGACGAAGTGGACCTGCGTGTGGAAATCAACCGCCACACCGGTAACTACGAGACCTTCCGCCGCTGGACCGTGGTCGAGGACGAAGACCTGGATGACCCGGCGATCGAGCTGGCCGTGGACCAGGCCCAGGCCAGGAAGCCGGGCGCGGTCGCTGGCGAGATCATCGAAGAGAAGATCGAGTCCATCGAGTTCGGTCGCATCGCTGCCCAGACTGCCAAGCAAGTCATCGTGCAGAAGGTTCGCGAAGCCGAGCGCGCACAGGTGGTCGACGCTTACCGCGAACGTCTGGGCGAGATCATCTCCGGCACCGTGAAGAAAGTCACCCGCGACAACGTCATCGTTGACCTGGGTAACAACGCCGAAGCGCTGCTGGCTCGCGAAGACATCATCTCCCGCGAGACCTTCCGTGTCGGCGTGCGCGTTCGCGCGCTGCTCAAGGAGATCCGCACCGAGAACCGCGGTCCGCAACTGATCCTGTCGCGTACTGCGCCACAGATGCTGATCGAACTGTTCCGCATCGAAGTGCCGGAAATCGCCGAAGGCCTGATCGAAGTGATGGCCGCGTCCCGTGACCCGGGTTCCCGCGCCAAGATCGCCGTCCGTTCCAAGGACAAGCGTATCGACCCGCAGGGCGCCTGCATCGGCATGCGCGGTTCGCGCGTCCAGGCCGTTTCCGGCGAACTGGGTGGCGAGCGTGTCGACATCGTCCTGTGGGACGACAACCCGGCGCAGTTCGTCATCAACGCCATGTCGCCGGCCGAAGTGGCCGCGATCATCGTTGACGAAGATGCCCACGCGATGGACATCGCCGTAGCGGCCGACAACCTGGCCCAGGCCATCGGTCGTGGTGGTCAGAACGTTCGCCTGGCGAGCCAACTGACCGGCTGGACCCTCAACGTGATGACCGAATCGGACATCCAGGCCAAGCAGCAAGCCGAAACCGGCGACATCCTGCGCAACTTCATCGAAGAGCTGGAAGTCGACGAAGAACTGGCCCAGGTGCTGGTCGACGAGGGCTTTACCAGCCTCGAAGAAATTGCCTACGTACCGCTGGAAGAAATGCTCAACATCGATGGCTTCGACGAGGAAATCGTCAACGAGCTTCGCGCTCGGGCCAAGGACCGCCTGTTGACCAAAGCCATCGCTACCGAGGAAAAACTGGCAGACGCCCACCCGGCCGAAGACCTGCTCTCCCTCGAGGGCATGGACGACGACCTGGCAGCGGAACTGGCGGTGCGCGGCGTGGTTAACCGCGAAGACCTGGCCGAGCAGTCGATTGATGACCTGCTCGACATCGACGGCATCGACGAAGAGCGTGCCGGCAAGTTGATCATGGCCGCCCGAGCGCATTGGTTCGAGTAAGCAGGCTGGCCTGAGGAGAGAAGTGCATGACGCAAGTCACGGTGAAAGAATTGGCCCAAGAGGTCGCTGCACCGGTAGAGCGCCTGCTGCAGCAGATGCGTGAGGCAGGTCTGCCGCACACCGACGCCGGTCAGCTGGTGAGCGATAGTGAAAAGCAGGCTCTGCTGACCCATTTGAAAAGCAGCCACAAGGCGAAAGTGGAAGAGCCGCGCAAGATTACCTTGCAGCGCAAGACCACCAGCACCCTGCGTGTTGCCGGCAGCAAGAGCATCAGCGTAGAAGTACGCAAGAAGAAGGTTTTCGTTCAGCGCAGCCCGGAAGAAATCCAGGCCGAGCAGAAGCGTGAGCTGGAAGAGCGCCGCGCGGTAGAAAACGCTGCCCGCGAGAAGTCCGAAGCCGAAGCGCGCCAGCGTGCCGACGAAGAAGCGCGTCGTCAGGCCGCTGTCGAGAAGGCTGCGGCACCTGCTTCGGCGGCCCAGCCAGCTGCTCCGGCGCCTGCCCCGGCTGCCGTAGAGCCTGCTGCTGCTCCGGCTCCGGCTGCCGATCGCAAGAAAGACGATGCCCGTCGCAACGACCGTGCCCGTGACGACGACCGTCGCGGTGGCGAGCGTCGCAACGAAGCGCCGCGCGTTTCGGTCAAGGTCAAGGAGAAAGAGAAAGCTCCGACCCCACGGGCTGCCCCACGTACCACTGACGAGGAAAGCGATGGCTTCCGTCGTGGCGGTCGCGGCAAGGCCAAGCCGAAGAAGCGCAACGCCCATGGTTTCCAGAACCCGACCGGTCCGGTTATCCGCGACGTGACCATCGGCGAGACCATTACCGTTTCCGAACTGGCGCAACAGATGTCGGTCAAGGCCGCTGAAGTCGTCAAGTTCATGTTCAAGCTGGGCACTCCGGTGACCATCAACCAGGTGCTCGACCAGGAGACCGCTCAACTGGTCGCCGAAGAGCTGGGTCACAAGGTCACCCTGATCAGCGACACCGCCCTGGAAGATTCCCTGGCCGAATCGCTGAAGTTCGAAGGCGAGAGCGTTTCCCGTGCGCCGGTCGTGACCGTCATGGGCCACGTCGACCACGGCAAGACCTCGCTGCTCGACTACATCCGTCGTGCCAAGGTTGCTGCTGGCGAGGCCGGTGGTATCACCCAGCACATCGGTGCCTACCACGTGGAAACCGACCGCGGCATGGTCACCTTCCTCGACACCCCGGGCCACGCCGCGTTTACCGCCATGCGTGCCCGTGGTGCCAAGGCCACCGACATCGTGATCCTGGTGGTTGCGGCGGACGACGGCGTGATGCCGCAGACCGTCGAAGCCGTCCAGCACGCCAAGGCTGCCGGCGTACCGCTGGTGGTTGCGGTGAACAAGATCGACAAGCCGGGTGCCGACCTCGATCGCATCCGCAACGAACTGTCGGTCCACGGCGTGACCTCCGAGGACTGGGGTGGCGACACTCCGTTCGTCAAGGTTTCGGCGAAGATGGGTACCGGTGTCGACGAACTGCTCGAAGCCGTTCTGCTGCAGGCCGAGATCCTCGAGCTCAAGGCAATGCCTACCGCTCCGGGTCGTGGTGTCGTGGTCGAATCGCGTCTGGACAAGGGCCGCGGCCCGGTCGCTACCGTGCTGGTTCAGGACGGTACCCTGCGTCAGGGCGACATGGTCCTCTGCGGTTCCAACTACGGCCGCGTCCGCGCCATGCTCGACGAAAACGGCAAGCCTGTTAAGGAAGCCGGTCCGTCGATCCCGGTCGAGATCCTCGGCCTGGACGGCACTCCGGATGCCGGTGACGAACTGAGCGTTGTGGCTGACGAGAAGAAAGCCCGTGAAGTCGCCCTGTTCCGTCAAGGCAAGTTCCGCGAAGTCAAACTGGCTCGCGCACATGCCGGCAAGCTGGAAAACATCTTCGAAAGCATGGGCCAGGAAGAGAAGAAGACCCTCAACATCGTCCTCAAGGCCGACGTTCGTGGTTCTCTCGAGGCTCTGCAAGGCTCCCTCGGTGGCCTGGGCAACGACGAAGTACAGGTTCGCGTGGTCGCCGGCGGTGTCGGTGGTATCACCGAGAGCGACGCCAACCTGGCGCTGGCTTCGAATGCGGTCCTGTTCGGCTTCAACGTGCGTGCCGACGCCGGTGCACGGAAGATCGTCGAGCAGGAAGGTCTGGATATGCGTTACTACAACGTGATCTACGACATCATCGAAGACGTCAAGAAGGCCCTGACCGGCATGCTCGGCAGCGATGTTCGCGAGAACATCCTGGGTGTCGCCGAAGTGCGTGACGTGTTCCGTTCGCCGAAGTTCGGCGCCATCGCCGGTTGCATGGTCGTGGAAGGTACGGTCTACCGTAACCGCCCGATCCGCGTACTGCGCGAAGACGTGGTTATCTTCGAAGGCGAGCTGGAATCGCTGCGTCGCTTCAAGGACGATGCCTCCGAAGTCCGTAACGGCATGGAGTGCGGTATTGGCGTCAAGAGCTACAACGACGTCAAGATCGGCGACAAGATCGAGGTCTTCGAGAAAGTCCAGGTGGCTCGTACGCTCTGATGCGCGAGCTTGGAAGCGCCAGGCAGGTGGCCGCAAGGCCCCGCTGGAGGCTCTGAACGCAACGCCCGGTCAGGCTTTATGCCTGGCCGGGCGTTTGCCGCTTTAGTTACAGGTAGCAAGACATGGCAAAAGAATATAGCCGTACCCAACGCATCGGCGATCAGATGCAGCGCGAGCTGGCCCAGCTGATCCGTCGTGAAGTGAAAGACCCGCGTGTCGGCCTGGTGACCATCACCGCCGTCGACGTCAGCCGCGATGTTGGCCATGCCAAGGTGTTCATCACCGTCATGGGCCAGGAAGGCGACGATGCGATCCAGCAAAGCCTCAAGGTCCTGAACGCTGCCGCCGGTTTCCTGCGCATGCAGCTGGGCCGCGAAATGAAGCTGCGCAGCGTGCCGCAACTGCATTTCCACTACGACGAGAGCGTCAGCCGCGGTGCCCACCTGTCGGCCCTGATCGAGCGTGCCGTTGCCGAGGACAGCCTGCACCAGAGCGCCGACGCTCCGGACAGCGACAAGGAGTAACCGGTGGCCCAGGTCAAACGCATCCGCCGTAACGTCAGCGGCATCATCCTGCTCGACAAGCCGCTGGGGTTCACCTCCAACGCCGCGCTGCAGAAAGTCCGCTGGCTGCTTAATGCCGAGAAGGCCGGGCACACCGGCAGCCTCGACCCGCTGGCCAGTGGCGTGCTGCCGTTGTGCTTCGGCGAAGCCACCAAGTTCTCCCAGTACCTGCTCGATTCCGACAAGGGCTACGAGACGGTCATGCAGTTGGGCCAGACCACCAGCACCGCGGATGCCGAAGGCGAAGTCCTGCGCACCCGCGACGTGACCGTTGGTCGCGCGGACATTGAAGCGGTTCTGCCACAATTCCGTGGTGAAATCAGCCAGATACCGCCGATGTACTCGGCCCTCAAGCGTGATGGCCAGCCGCTGTACAAACTGGCCCGTGCAGGGGAAGTAGTGGAGCGTGAAGCGCGTTCTGTTACTATTACCCGCCTGGAACTGCTGGAGTGCGAAGGCACCCGGGTTCGCCTGTCGGTCGGTTGCAGCAAAGGCACCTACATCCGCACCCTGGTCGAGGATATCGGCGAGGTTCTGGGCTGTGGCGCTTATGTCGCAGAACTGCGCCGGACCCAGGCCGGACCGTTCGAGCTGGCCCAGACCGTGACCCTCGAGGAACTCGAGGCAGCACACGCCGAAGGTGGCAACGAAGCGATCGACCGCTTCCTGATGCCGTCCGACAGCGGTCTGCAGGACTGGCCCCTGCTGCAGTTCTCCGAGCACAGTGCTTTCTACTGGCTGCATGGTCAGCCGGTACGTTCGCCGGACGCGCCGAAATTCGGCATGGTCCGCGTTCAGGATCACAACGGTCGTTTCATCGGAATCGGTGAAGTGAGCGAAGACGGGCGCATCGCGCCGCGTCGACTGATTCGGTCGGAATGACCGAAACCGTCAGTGCAGGGCTCCGGCCCGGTATTGGTGGAGACGAGGGTGGCTGTCAACAGGCACGGTCACATCTCATTTTTTAATACAGGGTTTGTCCCTGGCCTGTTGGAAGCCCTCGGGTTTCCGTTTATTGGAGAAAGCCAAATGGCACTCAGCGTTGAAGAAAAAGCCCAGATCGTTGCCGACTATCAGCAAGCCGCCGGCGACACCGGTAGCCCGGAAGTGCAGGTTGCCCTGCTGACCGCCAACATCAACAAGCTGCAAGGCCACTTCAAGGCCAATGGCAAAGACCACCACTCCCGTCGTGGTCTGATCCGCATGGTTAACCAGCGTCGCAAGCTGCTGGACTACCTGAAGGGCAAAGACACCACCCGTTACAGCGCCCTGATCGGTCGTCTGGGTCTGCGTCGCTAATAGCGGCCCGACCAGTGGTGTGCGCGGCGTGCTGCGGTCGTCAGCCGGGGGCTTCGGTTCCTCGGCAGGCGAACGCACCCCGCGTATCCGAGAGGTTGGTTGGCTGTTTCGCCGGAGCGCTTTGCGCGATGGCGGGGCAGGCTTCCAACCTCTAGTTTTATCTGGACGGTCGATGGGGCCGATTCCCCGTGCTGCCCAAGAATTCGCAAGAAACCAGTTCCCCCAAGTGCAACTGAAGAGAAGGTAGGAAACCGTGAACCCGGTAATCAAGAAATTCCAGTTCGGTCAATCGACCGTAACCCTCGAAACGGGCCGTATCGCCCGTCAGGCGTCCGGTGCCGTTCTGGTCACCGTCGACAATGATGTCACCGTGCTGGTCACCGTCGTCGGTGCCAAGCAGGCTGATCCGGGCAAGGGTTTCTTCCCGCTGTCCGTCCACTACCAGGAAAAGACCTACGCTGCCGGCAAGATCCCTGGCGGCTTCTTCAAGCGTGAAGGCCGTCCTTCCGAGAAAGAGACCCTGACCTCGCGCCTGATCGACCGTCCGATCCGTCCGCTGTTCCCGGAAGGCTTCATGAATGAAGTGCAGGTTGTCTGCACCGTCGTTTCCACCAGCAAGAAGACCGATCCGGACATCGCTGCGATGATCGGTACCTCGGCTGCCCTGGCTGTCTCCGGCATTCCGTTCGAAGGCCCGATCGGCGCCGCCCGCGTTGCGTTCCATGAAAGCACCGGCTACCTGCTGAACCCGACCTACGAGCAACTGGCTGCCTCCAGCCTGGACATGGTCGTGGCCGGTACTTCCGACGCCGTACTGATGGTTGAATCGGAAGCCAAAGAGCTGACCGAAGACCAGATGCTGGGCGCCGTGCTGTTCGCCCACGACGAATTCCAGGCCGTGATCCAGGCCGTCAAGGAATTCGCCGCCGAAGCTGCCAAGCCGACCTGGGACTGGAAACCAGCGGTTGCCAACACCGAACTGCTGAACGCCGTTCGCGCTGAATTCGGCGAAGCCGTTTCCCAGGGCTACACCATCACCGTCAAGGCCGACCGCTACGCTCGCCTGGGCGAGCTGCGCGACCAGGCGGTTGCCAAGTTCTCCGGCGAAGAAGGCCAGCCAAGCGCTGGTGAAGTGAAGGACATCTTCGGCGAGATCGAATACCGCACCGTTCGCGAAAACATCGTCAACGGCAAGCCACGTATCGACGGCCGCGACACCAAGACCGTTCGCCCGCTGAACATCGAAGTCGGTGTCCTGCCGAAGACCCACGGTTCCGCACTGTTCACCCGTGGCGAGACCCAGGCCCTAGTCGTTGCGACCCTGGGTACTGCCCGTGACGCACAGTTGCTGGACACCTTGGAAGGCGAGAAGAAAGACCCCTTCATGCTGCACTACAACTTCCCTCCGTTCTCGGTGGGCGAGTGTGGTCGCATGGGCGGTGCTGGCCGTCGCGAAATCGGTCACGGCCGTCTGGCCCGTCGTTCGGTCCAGGCCATGCTGCCGGCCGCTGACGAATTCCCGTACACCATCCGCGTCGTATCGGAAATCACCGAATCCAACGGTTCCAGCTCCATGGCTTCGGTCTGCGGTGCTTCCCTGGCCCTGATGGACGCCGGTGTACCGATGAAGGCGCCGGTTGCCGGTATCGCCATGGGTCTGGTCAAGGAAGGCGAGAAGTTCGCCATCCTGACCGACATCCTGGGTGACGAAGACCACCTGGGCGACATGGACTTCAAGGTGGCCGGTACTGCCAAGGGCGTTACCGCGCTGCAGATGGACATCAAGATCAACGGCATCACCGAAGAGATCATGGAAATCGCCCTGGGCCAGGCCCTGGAAGCGCGCCTGAACATCCTCGGCCAGATGAACCAGATCATCGGTCAGTCCCGTAGCGAACTGTCGGAAAACGCTCCGACCATGATCGCCATGAAGATCGACACCGACAAGATCCGTGACGTCATCGGTAAAGGCGGCGCGACCATCCGTGCCATCTGCGAAGAAACCAAGGCTTCGATCGATATCGAAGACGACGGCTCGATCAAGATCTTCGGTGAAACCAAGGACGCCGCTGAAGCTGCTCGCCAGCGCGTACTGAGCATCACCGCCGAGGCCGAGATCGGCAAGATCTACGTCGGCAAGGTAGAGCGCATCGTCGACTTCGGCGCGTTCGTCAACATCCTGCCGGGCAAGGACGGTCTGGTGCACATCTCGATGCTCAGCGATGCTCGCGTCGAGAAAGTCACTGACGTGCTGAAGGAAGGCCAGGAAGTCGAAGTACTGGTACTGGACGTGGACAACCGCGGCCGTATCAAGCTGTCGATCAAGGACGTTGCTGCTGCCAAGGCATCGGGCGTCTGAGTCCTCGCGACTTGAGCTGAAAGAAAGGGTCCTTCGGGGCCCTTTTTTTATGCAGTCTGAAAGCTTGCACCGACCCTGTGGGAGCTGGCTTGCCAGCGATGGCGTCGGTGAATTCACTACCGCTATCGCTGGCAAGCCAGCTCCCACAGGTTGCGCGGCGCGCTTTCGAACAACTTGCATCTTGCAAGCGAAACGGCAGCCCACTTTGCAAATTGCACGATCCTGCAAATCACATGAATTCGTAAGCTACTGTTTTTAAAGGATTTTATTTGGGTGAAAAACTGGCACAGCCCCTGCAATAACCCAAGTACACCTGCCGCCAGGACATGTCGGCGCAGGACCTTTCGAAAAACAGGAGTGTCTCGTATGAAGAAGTTCGCTATCGCTGCTGCCACCGCTGCTGCCCTGACCATGACTCTGGGCAACGTCGCCTTCGCTCAACAGTCCACCCAGGCTCCGATGATGCTCGCAGCCGGTGAAGTGACCAAAGCCAAGGAAGCCACTTCCGACACCTGGATCACCACCAAGGTCAAAGCGGACCTGGTCACCGAGAAAGGCATTCCAGGTACCGACATCAAGGTCGAGACCAACAAGGGCGTGGTATCCCTGTCCTCCGACGTAGCCGTGAGCGAGTCGCAGAAAGACATGGCCGTTGCCATCGCCAAGAAAATCAAAGGCGTCCAGGCCGTATCGGCTGATGGCCTGAAAACCAACTAAGGATTGTTCCGCTCGCTGACCCTGACGGTTCATGCGACAGCCCAAACGGATTTGGGCGCCCCGAGCCCCGGCCATGTGCCGGGGCTCATCTTTTTACGGTCAGGACATTACTCGGCGTCGAGGTGCATCGGGGTGATGACCCGGCCATCGGACTCGGCCTGGCCGAGGGTGGCATCGATGAAGTAGACGCGATCGTCCTCCAGCTTGCCCTTGTCCACCAGGTAATCCTTGATGCTGCTGGCCCTGGCCTGGCCCAGTTGGCGTAGCAGCACGCTGCTTTCCGCCCAGGTCTTGAGCACCGCGTCGCGCATATTGCCGATGCGCTGCTTGGTATCGAGTTGTTCCCACTCTTTCGGCGGCTGCTGCTTCAGGCGAGTGCGATAGATGCCTTCGAGCATGGCCGGCTTGTCGTCTTCCGGCACCTGCAGCAGGGAGGCCTGCGCCGGCACCTTGTCGCCGCGGCGCTGAAGCATCTTGTAGTAGGTGCTCTGGTATTCCCGTTCCAGCCGTTGCCCGGCAATCAGCGGGCCGTCGCTGCTCTGGGCGCTGGTGCCTTCGATTTCCAGGCGCAGGGTCGGGCGTTTTGCCAAGGCGGCGGCGAGCTTGTCGAGGGAGCCTTGCGCGTCCGCAGTGAGGTCGCTGGAGCCGGGGGCGAAGGCGACGGTGCCAAGGTCCTCGGAGCCACCGCCGGCAATCAGGCCTCCGATCATCTTGAACGGCGCCTGTACCGCACGCAGCACCAGGTTGCGCAGGGTCTGCCAGACGATCGGCATGACGCTGAACTGCGGGTTGTTGAGGTCACCCGTGACCGGCAGCTCGATGGAGATCTTGCCCTCGGTGTCCTTGAGCAGGGCGATCGCCAGGCGCACCGGCAGGTCCACGGCATCCGGGCTGTCGACTTTCTCGCCCAGTTGCAGCTGCTCCACCACCACCTTGTTCTCGGCCTTGAGCTGGCCGTTGGTGATCAGGTAATGCAGGTCGAGATTGAGCCGGCCCTTGCGGATGCGATAACCGGCGAACTTGCCGGAATAGGGGGTCAGGGTGGTCAGCTCGACGCGCTTGAAGCTGGTGGCGATATCCAGGCTGGCCAGCGGGTTGAACGGGTTGAGCGCGCCCTTGATGGTCACTGGCGCGTAGCGGTCGACCTTGCCCTTCACATCGACCTTGGCCGGAATCGGCTGACGGTTGTCGATGGTGCCGATCTGGCCGTTGAGCTGCTGCACGGCGGTGGCGAAGTTCGGCGTCAGGCTGAAGTCGGCGAAGTTGGCCGAGCCGTCGTTGATGTTGATCTGGCCGATGCGAATGCCCATGGGCTTCTCACTGCTGGCAGCGGCCTTGGCCTGGGGCTTGGCGCTCTTGTCGGCGGGCTGGGGGATCAGCAGGTCATCGACGTTGGTGGTGCGGTCCTCGTTGATCATGAAGCGCGCGTAAGGCTGTTGCAGATCGACCCGGGCAATGCTCAGCGCGTCGCCGTGGCGGTAGTCGATACCGCTCAGGTCGAGCTGCTGCCATTTGACGAAGTCCCGGTCCTTGATGGTGTCGAGGGTATGCAACTGGTTGACCCGGGCCTTGCCGGCGATGCTGAAAGCCAGCGGCTCGGTGCTTTGCAGATCGACGTCGAGGTCACTGCCGAGCATGCCGCTGCGCAGTTCGAGGCGGATGAACGGGCTGATATAGGCCTGGGCGACCCGCAGGTCGATATCCTGGGTGCTGACCTTCAGCTTCGCCTTGACCGGGGCCAGGTTGACCTCGCCGGAGGCCTGCAGCTTGCCCTGCTTGCCGATACCGCTGTCCAGTTTGAGGGTGAAGGGCGATTTGTTCAGGCTGTCGAAGTTCTGCAGGTCGGCGTTCAACGGACCGACATCCAGGGTGACCGGCTCCTTCTGGGTACGGTCGGCCAGGTGCACCTGATAGTTACGGACCTGGGTGTGTTTCAGCAGCACTTGCCATGGCTTGCTTTCCACGGCCTGTTCTTTCGGCGTGGGCTCGGCAGTAGCGGGTTCGGCCTTCTGCTTTTCCGTGGCCTTGGGCGGCTGGCTGGCGAACAGCTTTTGCCAGTCCAGTTGCCCGTCGGCCTCCACTGCAGCCCAGGTTTCCAGCTGTTCGCTGCGGACCTTGCCGACGGTGACCAATTGCTTGGCCAGGTCGATGGACGTCTCGCTGACATCCAGCTTGGCCAGGCGCACCAGCGGTCGGCCATCCGGTGCCTTGATGGCGAAGGCGGAAACGCTCAGCGCAGTGTTTTCCAGCAACAGCTCGGTCTGCTTGCCGAGGCTGAAGGTGTAGTCGCTTTGCAGGTTGTAGGTGCCGTCCTCCAGCACCAGCGGCACGGCGTCACGGACGTAGGGCCAGAAAGCCTTCATCTTGGCGTCGCTGACCTTCAGCGAGCCCTT
Organism: Pseudomonas sp. P2S-1; assembly: GCF_057197725.1. NCBI lineage: Bacteria > Pseudomonadati > Pseudomonadota > Gammaproteobacteria > Pseudomonadales > Pseudomonadaceae > Pseudomonas > Pseudomonas sp. P2S-1. Next base: position 3,717,133 of record NZ_CM170068.1, on the reverse strand, counting down.
GGAAGCGATCGGCGACAGGCTGAAGGTGCCTTTCCAGTCGATCTGCCCGCCGTGGGGGCCGGTGGCCAGGAGGGTCATGTCGGTGTTGTCGTCGGGCAGGGTGCTGAGTTTCTTCAGCTCCAGGTTCATGTCGTCGTAGAGGAACTCGATCGGTTCGCTGGGGCGGGCGTCTTCGAAATGCACATAGCCACCGGCCAGCTTGATGCTGTCGATGCGCAGGGGGAAAGGATCGCTGGCCGGTTCTTCGGGCTTGGGCTCGCTGGGCGGCAGCGTGAACAGGTTGGCCAGGTTGAGCTGGCCATCCTTGGCGAACAGCACTTCAGTGCGCGGCTTGACCAGTTCGACCTGCTCCAGGTGCAGGGCCTTGGTCCACAGGCTGTCCACCTGCAGGTTGGCGTAGAGCTTCTCGAAGCCGATCTGTTCCTTGCCGGGCTCGCCGATCTGCAGGCCCCACAGGGTCAGTTCCAGGCTGAACGGGTTGAGTTCGATGCGTTGCAGATGCGCGGGCACGCTGGCGTACTGTGCCAGTTGCTGATTGGCAATTCGAAGGGCAACGCCAGGAAGGATGAAAAAGCCGAGAAGGCTGTACAGGGCCAGGGCAACCAGCAAAGCGCCGAGGGCGCGTTTCAATCCTTTGGGCATGTGCGGCATCTGCGTGAAGAGCGGGACGCTTAGAGTATGGCAGGTAAATGGAGTTCCGAAGGCTGTCGGAGCGCTCCGACAGCCTCGCCAGGCCGTTTTACTTGAGGTGCAGGACCAGGGTTTTCAGCGGCGGTCGGCCGTCCTGGGAAGGGAAGTCGGCAGCCGGAGAGATCACCTGCCATTCGCGCACCGGGCGCCCGGCTTTTTCCGCGCAGCGCAGGACCAGTTCGCGCCAGTCGTCCATATCGACCTTGGCCAGGTTGTTGTTGCAGATCAGCACGCCGTCCTCGGCCGTGGCCAGCAGCGCCGGCTTGAGCAGGCTCTGGTAGTCGCGCAGCAGATCGACGGTGCCGAAGGCGCTCTTGGCCCAGGCCGGCGGGTCGAGGAACACCAGGTCGTACTGGCGCCCTTGCAGGCGCGGATAGGACGGCAGCTTCTGCCCGCGGCGCTGGCTGATCGGCAGGCCGGCCAGTTGGCGGATCGCCGGGAAGTAGTCGGACTGGACGAATTGCATGGTGGGCAGTTGTGGATTGAGCGCACCGTTCTCGCGGCCGACGGCCAGGTTGCCCTCGGCGAAGTCGAGGTTGCACACCTCCCGCGCACCACCTGCCGCCGCAGCAAGGCCGACGCCGCAGGTGTAGGCGAACAGGTTCAGCACACTTTTGCCGGCACTGTGCTGCTTGACCCAGCCGCGGGCATTGCGCAGGTCGAGGAACAGCAGTGGATCCTGACCGGCATGGCGCCCACGTACCCGGTAGTTCAGGCCCCACTCGTGCCCGATCATATCCACCAGGGCCTCGTCGCTGGCCTGGTACACCGCGTCATGCCGGTCGACCCGGCTGTTGCCACGGGAACGGTCGTTGTAGACCAGGTGCAGCGGCAGGCCGAGAAACCCTTCGATGGTCGCGTGCAGGTCCAGCAGATCATCCCGCTCTACTGCCTGGTGAAAGCTCTGCACCAGCAACTGCGGGCCATAGCGGTCGGCGGTGAGGCCGGGCGCGCCTTCCTGGCTGCCATGGAACAGGCGATAGCAATCGGTGCCCTGGGCATGCAGTTCGGCGAGCAGGGATTGACGGTGGTCGAGGGCGGCGCGCAGCGCCTGATTCAAGGAGGACATGCACGTGGCCTTGGTTGCGGGCGTGCAGTTTACCAGTTGGTGTAGCAGGGAGGAGCCAGGCTGGCTCCTCCCGTATCGATCAGCGCTCGATCGCCAGGGCCACGCCCTGACCGCCGCCGATGCACAGGGTGGCGAGACCCTTCTTCGCATCGCGCTTGATCATTTCATGCAGCAGGGTCACCAGTACGCGGCAGCCGGAAGCGCCGATCGGGTGGCCGATGGCGATGGCACCGCCATTGACGTTGACCTTCGAGGCGTCCCACTGCAGCTCCTTGCCTACCGACAGGGCCTGGGCGGCGAAGGCTTCGTTGGCTTCGATCAGGTCGAGCTGGTCGAGGGTCCAGCCGGCTTTTTCCAGGCAGCGACGGGTGGCGCCGACCGGGCCGATGCCCATGATCGCCGGATCGACACCAGCGTTGGCGTAGGCCTTGATCCGTGCCAATACCGGCAGTTTCAGTTGCTCGGCCTTGGCCGCGCTCATCAGCAGCACGGCGGCGGCGCCGTCGTTGAGCGAGGAGGCGTTGCCGGCGGTGACGCTGCCGTCCTTCTTGAACGCCGGCTTGAGCTTGCCCAAGGACTCGGCGGTGGTGCCGGCGCGGGGTTGTTCATCGGTAGCGAAGGCGACAGGATCGCCCTTGCGCTGCGGAATCAGGATCGGGGTGATTTCATCGACGAAGCGCCCGCCCTCGATGGCAGCGGCGGCTTTCTGCTGGGAGGCAGCGGCGAAAGCGTCCTGTTCTGCGCGGCTGATGCCGTATTTCTCCACCAGGTTCTCGGCGGTGATGCCCATGTGGTAGTCGTTGAAGGCATCCCAGAGGCCGTCGCTGATCATGCTGTCGATCAGGCTGGCGTGGCCCATGCGCAGGCCGGTACGGGCGCCGGGCATGACGTAGTTGGCCAGGCTCATGTTCTCCTGGCCGCCGGCGATGATGACGTCGGCGTCGCCGCAGCGGATCGCCTGGGTGGCCAGGTGCAGGGCCTTGAGGCCGGAGCCGCAGACCTTGTTCAGGGTCATGGCGGGCACGGCGTGGGGCAGGCCGGCCTTGATCGCAGCCTGGCGGGCGGGGTTCTGGCCGGCGCCGGCGGTCAGTACCTGGCCGAGGATGACTTCGTCGACCTGCGCGCCGTCCAGGCCGGTCTGGGCCAGCAACCGGCGGATCACGGCGGCGCCGAGATCGACCGCGGGAATGTTCGCCAGCGCGCCCTGGAAGCTGCCGACCGCGGTGCGGGTGGCGGCAACGATTACGACATCTTGCATGCTCTAGTCCTCTGTATTGTTCGATTTGACGTTGAGTCTGCGGTGGGCTCGCGCATAGTCGCACAGATGGGCAGGTCGGGGCAGTGTGGTGATGCTCATGGCCTCATCGCTGGCAAGCCAGCTCCCACAGTGTTCGCGTCGAACATAAACCCTGTGGTCAACACAAAACCCTGTGGGAGCTGGCTTGCCAGCGATGAGGCCATCAAAGTCACTGCAGACCCATCCGCCGCCGCGCCCGATGCACCGAGCCATCGCGCATCGCCCAGCGCAACACCGGCCCGACCACCGTATTCATGCCCAGATCGACCACCCCTTGCTTCACCGGCCCCAACCTCAACCCCAACATGTCACCGGCCCACTCCGGTAGCAGCCCGATCCCCGCCTGCATCATCAGGCGCCCCACCGGCCGGGCGATCCGGCTCGGCGCCGGGGCGTCCAGCAGCACCCGCACCACCTCCCGGCTGCGCTCATCGCAAACCAGTTGCGGCCGCACCCTGCGCAGATAATCCGCCACTTCCTGCCGCGACCGCGGTACATCCCGCGCGCCAAGCCGCTCGGCGATCAGGGCGATCTCGCTGTAGTAGAGGTCCTGCGCCGCATCGGTCATGTGGGGATTGCGGTAACGCAGGTGCGCCGCGAGGAAGCTGCGTACTTCGGCGACATGCACCCAGGTCAGCAGGTCGGGATCGCTGGCGGCGTAGGGCGTGCCGTCGGCGGCGTGGCCGACTACCTGCAGGTGGATGGCCCTGACCCTTTCGATCAGCCACTCGGCATCCCGGGTGGCGCCGAAGGTGGTGCCGGAAATGAACTGGCTGGTACGGCGCAGGCGGCCAAGCATGTCTTCGCGGAAATTGGAGTGGTCCCAGACCCCGGCCAGGGCCAGCGGGTGGAGCATTTGCAGGAGCAGGGCGCTGATGCCGCCGACCAGCATGCTGGAGAAGTCGCCGTGCACCTGCCAACTGAGGCTGCGAGGGCCGAACAGGCCGGGGTCGCCCTTGGGGTTTTCCAGGTCGAGCTGGCCGAGGGACAGGCCGGTGAGGCTGAGAAGCTGGGTTTCGATGCGGCGGCGTAGGGCTTCCATGAATACCTTTGGGCTCAGGTCACTGGGACCGCTTTGCGGTCCCAAAAGTAGCCGGTATATCAGGTATTCAAGCGCTTATCGATCAGCCCTTGAACAACGCCGGGATCCGCCAGCGTCGAGGTATCCCCCAGGTTCTCCAGCTCGTTGCAGGCAATCTTGCGCAGGATCCGCCGCATGATCTTCCCCGAGCGGGTCTTGGGCAGCGCCGGTGCCCACTGGATCAGCTCAGGCTTGGCAAAACTGCCGATCTCCTTGCTCACCAGGGCCAGCAGTTCCTTCTTCAACGCCTCGTCCGGCTCGACCCCGTTCATCGGTGTGACAAAGGCATAGATCCCCTGGCCCTTGAGGTCATGGGGATAACCCACTACCGCCGCCTCGGCGATGCTGTCATGCAGCACCAGCGCGCTCTCGACCTCGGCAGTGCCGATGCGGTGCCCGGACACATTGATCACGTCGTCGATCCGCCCGGTTATCCACAGGTCGCCCTGTTCGTCGCGACGGGCGCCGTCACCGGTGAAGTAATATCCGGGAAAGGGTTTGAAATAGGTGTCGATCATTCGCTGATGATCGCCGTACACACTGCGGATCTGTGCCGGCCAACTGGCCTTGATCGCCAGCAAGCCGGCGCCGGGGCCCTCGATCAACTGGCCTTTTTCGTCCAGCAGGACCGGCTGCACACCGAACATCGGCCGCGTCGCGCAGCCGGGCTTGATATGCCGGTTGCTGATCAATGGGGTGAGCATGATCCCGCCGGTTTCGGTCTGCCACCAGGTATCGACGATGGGGCAGCGCTGCTCGCCCACCGCATTGAAATACCACTCCCAGGCTTCCGGGTTGATCGGCTCGCCAACACTGCCGAGCAAGCGCAGGCTCTTGCGCGAGGTACTGTTCAGCGGCCCCTCGCCTTCACGCATCAGGGCACGCAGGGCGGTGGGCGCGGTATAGAAGATATTCACCTGGTGCTTGTCCACCACCTGCCAGAAGCGCGAGGCGTCCGGGTAGTTCGGCACGCCTTCGAACATCAGGCTGGTGGCGCCATTGGCCAGCGGGCCGTAGACGATGTAACTGTGCCCGGTGACCCAGCCGACATCGGCACTGCACCAGAACACCTCGCCGTCGCGGTAATCGAACACCACCTTGAAGGTCATCGCCGCCTGCAGCAGGTAACCGGCAGTGGTGTGCAGCACGCCCTTGGGTTTGCCGGTGCTGCCGGAGGTGTAGAGGATGAACAGCGGGTCCTCGGCGTCCATCGGCTCCGGCGGGCAGTCATCGCTGGCCTGGGCCGTGGCTTCGTGGTACCAGAGGTCCCGCCCATCGTTCCACTCCACCGCGCCGCCGGTTCGCCGCACCACCACCACGCTGCCGACATTCGGGCAACTGGCCAGGGCCTTGTCGACGTTCTGCTTGAGGGCGATGGTCTTGCCACCGCGCACGCCTTCGTCGGCAGTGATCACGGTGCGGCAGTCAGCGTCGAGGATACGGTCGCGCAGGGCGTCAGGAGAGAAGCCGCCGAATACGACGGAGTGGATTGCGCCAATCCGCGCGCAGGCGAGCATGGCGAAGGCCGCTTCCGGGATCATCGGCATGTAGATGCACACCCGGTCGCCTTTCGTCACCCCGCGCTGCTTGAGCACATTGGCCAGGCGGCAGACCTGCTGGTGCACCTGGCGGTAGGTGAGGGTGGCGGAGCGGGCGGGATCGTCGCCTTCCCAGATGAACGCCGGCTGGTCGCCGCGCTGTTCCAGGTGACGGTCGAGGCAGTTGTAGCTGACGTTGAGCCTGGCGTTCTTGAACCAGATGGCCTTGCCGCTGCGGATATCGCAATCCTGTATCACGCTCCACGGACTGATCCAGTCCAGGCGGCGCGCCTGTTCGGTCCAGAATTGCTCGGGTTGTTCGATGGATTGGCGGTAAAGGCGATCGTAGTCGCCCTGGCTCAGTTCGGCGGCACGGCTGACGGCATCGGCTTGGGGGAATTGACTGATATCGAACATGGGCACGACCTGTCCTGTTGTTATGGGACGGCGTTGCCTTCAGCGAAGACGCAAGGAAGCCTTTCGAAGGCAGCCGGGGTCAGGACAGTGTAGCCGCTGCCCCCGGCCATGCCCGGGGGCAGCGACCGGGGGTCAACCGCGGTGACGGCCGCGGAAGTAGTTGATCAGGCCCTGGGTCGAGGCGTCTTCGGCCGGCTCTTCGATGCCGCCGGTCAGACGCTGGTAGACGCCCTTGCCGAGCTCCTTGCCCAGTTCCACGCCCCACTGGTCGAAGGCGTTGATGCCCCAGACCACGCTCTGCACGAAGACCTTGTGCTCGTACATCGCCACCAGCGCGCCGAGACGCCGCGGGCTGATGCGCTCGACCACCAGGGTGTTGCTCGGGCGGTTGCCCGGGATCACCTTGTGCGGTGCCAGCTTCTGCACGTCGGCTTCGCTCATGCCCTTGTCGCGCAGCTCGGCTTCGGCCTCGGCGCGGGTCTTGCCGAGCATCAGCGCCTGGCTCTGCGACAGGCAGTTGGCGTACAGCCACTGGTGATGGTCGGCGACCGGGTTGAAGCTCACCACCGGGACGATGAAGTCGGCCGGGATCAGTTGGGTGCCCTGGTGCAGCAACTGGTGATAGGCGTGCTGGCCATTGCAGCCGACGCCGCCCCAGATCACCGGACCGGTGTCATGGTTGACCGGCGTGCCGTCCTGGCGCACGTGCTTGCCGTTGGACTCCATGTCCAGCTGTTGCAGGTGCTTGGTGATGTTGCGCAGGTAATGGTCGTACGGCAGGATCGCGTGGCTTTGCGCGCCCCAGAAATTGCCGTACCAGACGCCGAGCAGGGCCAGCAATACCGGCATGTTCTGCTCGAACGGGGCGGTCTGGAAATGCTGGTCCATTGTGTAGGCACCGGACAGCAGTTCCTTGAAGTTGGCGGTGCCGATGGCCAGGGCGATCGGCAAACCGATGGCCGACCACAGCGAATAACGCCCGCCGACCCAGTCCCACATCGGGAAGATGTTCTCTTCGCGGATGCCGAAGGCGACGGCGGCCGCCTTGTTGCTGGAAACGGCGATGAAATGACGGTACAGCTCGGCTTCCGAGCCACCCTGGGCCAGGTACCAGGCGCGGGCGGCCTGGGCGTTCTTCAGGGTTTCCAGGGTGTTGAAGGATTTCGAGGAAACGATGAACAGTGTGGTTTCGGCACGCAGCTTGGCCGACAGCTCATGGAACTCGCTGCCGTCGATGTTCGCCAGGTAATGGCAGCGCACGCCGCGCTGGGCGTAGGGCAGCAGGGCCTCGGAAACCAGCTCCGGACCGAGGAAGGAGCCGCCGATACCGATGTTGACCACGTCGGTGATCGGCTTCTCGCTGTAGCCGCGCCACAGCCCGTCATGGATCTTGCCGACCAGCTCGGTGACCTGGTTGAGCACCTTGTGGACGTCCGGCATCACGTTGACGCCATTGACGCTGAGTTTGTCGCCCACCGGCCGGCGCAGGGCGGTGTGCAGCGCCGGGCGGCCTTCGGAGGCGTTGACGATTTCGCCGGCGAACAGCGCCTGGATCGCGTCTTTCAGGCCGACGTCATTGGCTAGGCCGACCAGCTTGTCGCGGGTTTCGGCATTGATCAGGTTTTTCGAGTAGTCGAGGAACAGGCCGCAACTGCTCAGGGAAAACTGGTTGAAGCGCTGCGGGTCGGCATTGAAAGCCTCGCGCATGCTGAAATCCTGCATGGCTTCGCGGTGTTGCTGGAGTGCCTGCCAGGCTGGCAGAGCGGTGACATCATGAGGAGTACGGTAATACGCCATCGCTGCAGGGTTCCTTGATTGCTTGACTGCCTTGGACACGGAGAACGTGTAGCCGTTACCGGCCCGTCGCGGATTATTTCGCGGCGGGCCGGTAAAAGCCATTGAGATATGTCATTTCGCTACAACCTGCGCCCCGGGCGGGTTGGTCCGGGGCATCCCGAGAGCTTAGCCGGCGTCGAGATCGAGGTGCAGGTTATCGATCAGGCGGGTCGGGCCGAGGTAGGCGGCGACCAGGATCACCAGATCGCGGTCGGTATCCAGGGCCGGGCGCAGGTTGAGTGCCTGGCGGACTTCCAGGTAGTCGGGCTTGAGGCCGGCGGCGACCAGCGTCTGCTGGCCCTCGGCGATCAGCGCCGGGAAGTCGCGGCGGCCCTGGCGGATGCCATCGGCCAGTGTGCTCAGGGTGCGATAGACCACGGGTGCGGTAGCCCGCTGCTCGGCATCCAGGTAGCCATTGCGCGACGACAGGGCCAGGCCGTCCTCGGCGCGTACCGTCGGCTCGCCGATGATCTGGATCGGCATGTTCAGGTCGCGAACCATGGCGCGGATCACCGCCAGTTGCTGGAAATCCTTTTGGCCGAACACCGCGATATCCGGCTGGACCATGTTGAACAGCTTGCTGACCACGGTCGCTACGCCTTCGAAGTGCCCGGGACGGCTGGCGCCGCAGAGGCCTTCGGAGAGCTGCGGGACGCTGACCCGGGTCTGCACGCCCATGCCGTCCGGGTACATCTCTTCGACGGTCGGGGCGAACAGCAGGTTGCAGCCGGCTTCGAGGAGTTTTTCCTGGTCGGCGGCGAGGGTTCGCGGGTACTTGTCGAGGTCTTCGCTGGGCCCGAACTGCAGCGGGTTGACGAAGATGCTGGCGACCACGAAGTCGGCGCGCTGGGCCGCCTTGGTCACCAATGCGGCGTGACCGCTGTGCAGGTTGCCCATGGTCGGCACGAAGGCGATGCGCTTGCCTTCGCCGCGGGCACGGGCGACGGCGGCGCGCAGTTCGAGGACGGTCTTGACGGTGTTCATGCGCTGAACCCGTGTTCGCTGCCTGGGAAACTGACGTCCTTGACCGCCTGGACGTAGGCCTGGAAGGCGCTCTGGATATCCGGCTGGCCCGCCATGAAGTTCTTCACGAACTTCGGTGCGCGGCCGCTCAGGGACAGGCCGAGCATATCGTGCATGACCAGGACCTGGCCGTCGGTGGCGCTGCCGGCGCCGATGCCGATCACCGGGATGCTCACCGCCTGGGTGATTTCCGCAGCCAGCTCGCTCGGCACGCATTCCAGCAGGAGCATGGCGGCGCCGGCCTGTTCCAGGGCGATGGCGTCGGCGCGCATCTGCCGGGCCTGGTTTTCCTGACGACCCTGGACCTTGTAGCCACCGAGGATATTCACCGCTTGCGGGGTCAGGCCCAGGTGCATGCACACCGGCACACCGCGGTCGGCCAGCTGGCGCACGGTCTCGCCGAGCCAGGCCGCGCCTTCGAGCTTGACCATGTGCGCACCGGCGCGCATCAGCTCGGCGCAGTTGGCGAAGGCCTGCTCGGGGGTGGCGTAGGCCATGAACGGCAGGTCGGCGAGGATCAGCGCGCCTTCGTTGCCGCGCTTGACGCTGGCGACGTGGTAGGCCATGTCGGCATTGGTCACCGGCAGGGTGCTGTCGTGGCCCTGCAGGACCATCCCCAGGGAGTCGCCAACCAGCAGGATCTCGACGCCGGCACGGGCGGCGGCCTGGGCGAAGGTCGCGTCGTAGCAGGTCAGCATGGCGATTTTTTCCCCCTTGGCCTTGAGGGCCTGCAGGGTGGTCAGGGTTACGTCTGGCATGAAAAGCGATCCTCGTTCAGGCGCTGTGAAAACCACTGGAACGGCACATCATCGAGTGTGGTGTTTGGGGTCAATCCGTTCCCGGCCTTTGTAGACGGCACGGTCGTGCCACGGGACGCCTATAGTCGTGAGCGCGCGGGGGGAAGTCAATTACCGTGTTACCGCATTGTTACGTCGGAACTGTTACGGGCGTTACCGCTGGGGGAACGCCCGGCTACAGGCGTTCGAGGCCGACGAACGGGCAGGCTGCCAGCAGTTCTGCGAGAGGGCGCTGGTCCGCCAGACGGAAGTCTTCCGGCACCAGTTCAGCAAGGGGATACAGCACGAACGGACGGGCATGCATGTGGTAATGCGGGACTTTCAGACGCGGCTCGTCAATCACCTGATCGGCATAAAGCAGGATATCCAGATCAAGCGTCCGCGGCCCCCAGCGTTCCTTGCGCTCGCGACCCTGGTCAGCCTCGATGCCTTGCAGGGCATCGAGCAGGTCGAGTGGCTCGAGATCGGTATCCAGCGCGGCCACCGCGTTGGTATAGCGTGGCTGGCCGGGAGACAGCGAGTCACTGGCATAGAACGACGATACACCGGCCAACTGCGTCCCCGGCAACTGCGCCAGCGCCTCGAGGGCGCTGCGCAGTTGTGCGTCCGGGTTGGCCAGGTTGCTGCCCAGGCCGATGTAGGCGCGCTGGCTCATTCGCCAGCGCCACCGTCGGCACGCCGGCGCTTGCTCGGGCTGCGCTTGCGTTTGCGCGGGCCGGCACCGGTGCCTTCGTCACGACCACCAAGGTCGCGGATCATGTCGCGGCGCTCGCTTTCGTTGCATTCCTGGTAGTCGGTCCACCACTGGCCGAGGTCATCGGTGTCCTCGCCGGCGCTTTCGCGCAGCAGGAGGAAGTCGTAGCCGGCACGGAAACGCGGGTTGTCGAGGAGCAGGTCGGCGCGTTTGCCGCTACGCCGTGGCAGGCGTTCCTGCATGTCCCAGATCTCGCGGATCGGCAGGGTGAAGCGCTTCGGAATGGCAATGCGCTGGCACTGTTCGAAGATCAGCTGGTGGGCCGCTTCGTTCATCGCCGGGATCGGCGGCATGCCGCGGCTCTGCAGGTGCAGGGCGCGCGCCGGCAAGGCTGGCCAGAGCAGGGCGGCGAAGAGGAACGCCGGAGTGACCGGCTTGCCCTGGCGCACCCGCAGGTCAGTGTTGATCAGCGCGTTGCTGATCAGGGTGTGGGTGTAGGTCGGCTGCTCTTCGAGGGCCTCGGCACTGGCCGGGAACAGCGGATCGAACAGTTGCAGGTCGACCAGCATCTCGAAGGTGTCGGCGGCATGCCCGGACAGGAACAGCTTCAGCGACTCCTCGAACAAGCGCGCCGCCGGGATTTCCCGCAGCATCGGCGCCAGCTCGCGGATCGGCAGCACGGTGTGCTTCTCGATCCCGAAGTTGAGCTTGGCGGCGAAGCGCACGGCCCGCAGCATGCGCACCGGGTCTTCCTGGTAACGCTGGGTCGGATCGCCGATCAGGCGGATCAGGCGGTTGCGCACGTCGTGCACGCCGTTGGCGTAGTCGAGGATGCGCTCGCTGACCGGATCGTAGTACAGGGCGTTGATCGTGAAATCGCGGCGCTGGGCGTCGTCTTCCAGGGTGCCGTAGACGTTGTCACGCAGGATCCGTCCGCTTTCGTTGCGGGACGACTGGTGACTGTTTTCCTCTTCGTCATCTGGATGATTGGCACGGAAGGTCGCGACTTCGATGATCTCGCGGCCGAAATGCACGTGGACCAGCTTGAAGCGCCGGCCGATGATTCGCGCATTGCGGAACTCCGCGCGGATCTGCTCCGGCGTGGCACTGGTGGCGACATCGAAGTCCTTGGGCGTGATGCCCAGCAGCAGGTCGCGCACGCAGCCACCGACCAGGTAGGCCTGGTAACCGGCGCCTTGCAGGCGCTCGACGATATTCACCGCATGGCGGCTGAATTGATGGCGCTGCAGCGAGTGCTGCGAATGAGTGATCACCTCGGGCGTGGTGCGCTTGTGGTGCTGGACGCGCGCCGGGGGACGGAAAGACTGGAACAGCTTCTTCAGCATGGGATGCACTGTTTGAAGGAATTTTCGGCCAGAAACGAAGAATGGCCGCATGATGGGCACGGATTCTAGCATTTAGTCGGAAAAGGGTGTAGGCACCCGAGAAACGGGCTGCAAGGGCAGGGGAAGACGGGTTTTCCGAAAGGCGGAAACTACAAGGGGAGCCGAAGCTCCCCAAGAAGTAGTTGCGTGCTCTTATTGTTTTTGGGTCGGGCTTTTTGTTTTTGTTGAGTGCCCTGATCCACTGAATGCCCTGGGGCCCGTGGACTGTCTCCCTAATCGGGAGTACAAGAGCAAACGGATTGCTTTGGCCGCTGTATTGCGATGATCATTCGATCCAACCAGTTCAGGCTCTGCTTGAGTGCAGTTTTTGTTGTTCTCTGCCTGGTTGTGGGGCAAGCCCCAAACACAACACCTCTCCAAAAGAATCAGTTAGCTGCGCCTCCGCCGTCTTGTTCTTATTGTGCGTGAGCCGATTCGTCTTATTTTTATTGTGTTTTGCCGTGCTTGTTATTGTTCTTGTACCGAACATATAGCAGGTGCCGTGCCAACTTTTGCAAAGCCCAGTAAAACAAGGGGTTAGCGCGATTCGGGGGTGATTTCAGGGCGTAAAAAAACCGGGGTTTCGTTACCGTAAGCCCCGGTTTCTGTTACGACGTCGCGCAGAGGTAACAGTTTTTGGCCGAAACGCGGTGTTACCCGAATGAGGGTGACACCGTGTCGCACCCTCCTGCTCAGCTCTCGCTGGTGGCTCCACTCTTGCGCCGTGGAATGCCCAGGCGCTGGCGCCGTTCCCACAGGCACTTGCGGCTGACACCCAGCTTGCGGGCCAGCTCGGTCTCGGTCATGTGGTCCTGGTGCTCGAGGACGAAGTGCTGGAAGTAGTCTTCCAGCGACAGGTCCTCGGTGGGCTCGTGGCTGGCAGCGTTGGCCTGGCTGGCGATGACCGGCAGGCTGTCGAAGGTTTCGTCGTCTTCCAGGTCGCCCAGTTCGATATCGATGCCCAGCAGATCCGCGGAAATGTCCGGGCTCTCGCAGAGAATCACCGCCCGCTCCACGGCGTTTTCCAGTTCACGCACGTTACCCGGCCACGAATAGTGGCGGATCGCTTGTTCGGCATCGTGGGCGAACTTCAGGTCGTTGCGCCCGATGCGTGCGGCCTGGCGGGCGAGGAAGGCGTTGGCGATCTCGTTGACGTCGGCACCGCGCTCGCGCAGGGCCGGCAGCTTGAGCGCGATGACGTGCAGGCGGTAATACAGGTCTTCACGGAACTGGCCGACCTTGGCCAGGTTCTTCAGGTCGCGGTGGGTCGCGGCGATCAGGCGCACATCGACTTTCTGCGACTGTACCGAACCGACCCGGCGGATCTCGCCTTCCTGCAGCACGCGCAGCAGGCGGGCCTGGGCTTCAAGCGGCAGTTCGCCGATCTCGTCGAGGAACAGCGTGCCGCCGTCCGCAGCCTCCACCAGGCCGGCACGCCCGGCGCTGGCGCCGGTGAACGCGCCTTTCTCGTGGCCGAACAGTTCGGACTCGATCAGGGTTTCCGGGATCGCCGCGCAGTTCACCGAGATCATCGGCGCCTTGGCCCGACGGGAAAGGTTATGCAGGGCGCGCGCCACCAGCTCCTTGCCGGTGCCCGACTCGCCCTGGATCAGGACGTTGGAGTCGGTAGGCGCGACCTTGCGGATCTTGCTGTACAGGTCCTGCATGGGGGGGCAGGAGCCGATGATGCCGATTTCGCCGTTGGCATTGGCCGTGCCCGCAGCCTTGTCGGCGGCTGGCGCCTTGCCGTTGCTGCGCTCCGCCGGCACTGCCGGGGCGTTCTGCCGGTCGCGCAGGATGCGCGCGACGGCCTGAAGCATCTCGTCATGGTCGAACGGCTTGGCGATGTAGTCCACCGCGCCCATCTTCATCGAGTCGACCGCCGAACGCAGGCTGGCGTAGCTGGTCATGATCAGTACCGGCGTGCCCTGGCCCAGCTTGATCAGCTCGGTGCCGGGCGCGCCGGGCAGGCGCAGGTCGCTGACGATCAGGTCGAAGGTGGCGATGCTGAATCGCTCCTGGGCTTCCTGGACCGATCCGGCCTCGCTGACCTGGTACTGGTTACGCTCCAGCAGGCGGCGCAGGGCGGAACGGATGATGGTTTCGTCTTCGACGATCAGAATATGAGGCATTGATTCAATTCTCTCGACGGTCTCAGTTCACAGCGGACGTCGCTTCGACATGTCGTGGCAAGGTCACACGGATGCGCGTGCCACGTTGGCTCTTGGTATCGGCCGGGCTGTCGATGGTGATTTGTCCATAATGCTCTTCCACGATGGAATAGACCAGAGCGAGCCCCAGCCCGGTTCCCTCGCCCGGATCCTTGGTGGTGAAGAAGGGTTCGAACAGACGGTCCATGATGTTTTTCGGAATGCCGCTGCCTTCGTCCTCGACGATCAGGTCCACGGTATGTTCGCTGGCCTCGCTGCGCACCCGCACCGCCGCACCGGGCGGGGAGGCGTCGCGGGCGTTGGAGAGCAGGTTGATCAGCACTTGTGCGAGACGCTGCGGGTCGCCCTCGACCCAATGCTCCGGGTCGCACAGGTTGAAGAACTGCACTTCGAAATTGCGTCGGTTCAGGGCCAGCAGGCCGATGGCGTCCTGTGCGACTTCCGCCAGGCACACCGGTTCGTCGCTGTGCTGGTGGCTGCCGGCGTGGGCGAAGCTCATCAGCGACTGGACGATGCGCGAGATACGCTTGGTCTGTTCGAGAATCTGGCTGCTCAGTTCGGTGATCTCGCCGTCGTCCTCGCGCTCCTCGCGCAGGTTCTGCGCCAGGCAGGCGATACCGGTCACCGGGTTGCCGATCTCATGGGCGACCCCGGCGGCCAGGCGACCGATGCTGGCCAGGCGTTCGGAGTGCACCAGCTTGTCTTCGAGCATCTGGGTTTCGGTGAGGTCTTCCACCAGCAGCACCAGGCCACTGTTACCCGGGGCCAGCGGCTCGTCGATGGCCGCTTTGTGCAGGTTCAGCCAGCGGGTCTGGCCGTCGAGCGCCAGGCGCTGCTTGTGCAAGTGTTCGTCGGGCACGTTGATGAAGCCCAGGAGCAGCCCGCGCCACGGTTCGACGATGGTGCTCAGGCGCGAACCGACCACGCGCTTGGCGGGGATCCCGGTGAGCTCTTCCATCGCCTTGTTCCACATCAGGATCTCCTGGTCCTTGGCCAGGGAACAGACGCCCATCGGCAGTTCCTGCAGGGTCTGGCGGTGGTAGCGGCGCAGGGCGTCGAGTTCGGCGGCCAGGCCGGTGAGGCGCGAGTGATAGTCCTCGAGGCGGCTTTCGATGAAGTGGATGTCCTCGGTGACGTAGTTCTCGCTGCCGGACTTGTAGGGCAGGAAGGTTTCCACCATGTCCTGGGCCACGCTCGGGCCCATCAGGCCGGAGAGGTTGGCCTCGATCCGGTCGCGCAGGCGGCGCAGAGCGTAGGGGCGGCGCTCATCGAAGGGCAGGTAGAGATCGCGCAGCGCCTGCTCGACTTCCTTCTGCGCTGCCTTGGCGCCCAGCGGCTTGGCCAGTTGCGTGGCGAATTCCTGTGGTGAGGCGGCGTATAGCTCGCGGCGCTGCGGGCGGCGCACATTGTCCACGGCACAGGCTTCGGCGGCGCCGACCTCCTCGGAACTGGCATTGGTGAACAGCGAAATCAGGGTGAACAACAGCACGTTGGCCGCCAGCGAGGCGATTGCCGCCATGTGCCAACTGGTGTCGTCGAGCACGTAGATCATGTTCAGCAGCGGGATATAGAAGCCCTGCAGGTTGCCCACCAGCGGCAGCAGCATGGTCACCATCCACACGGTGATCCCGGCCAGCAGTCCGGCGATGAAGCCGCGCCGGTTGGCGGTCGGCCAGTAAAGCACCGAGAGTACGCCGGGGAGGAACTGCAGGGTGGCGACAAAGGCAACGATACCGAGGTTGGCCAGGTCCTGTTGCGCGCCGAGCAGCAGGTAGAAGCCGAAGCCGGCGGCGATGATCGCGACGATCAGGGCGCGGCGGGTCCATTTCAGCCAGCGGTAGATATTGCCCTCGGCCGGAGGCTGGTAGAGCGGCAGCACCAGGTGGTTGAGGGCCATCCCCGACAGCGCCAGGGTCGTCACGATGATCAGCCCGCTGGCCGCCGATAGCCCGCCGATATAGGCGAGCAGGGCCAGGCCCTGGCTGTTGGCGGCGAGGCCCAGGCCGAGGGTGAAGTATTCCGGATTGGTGCTGGCGCCGAGCTTGAGGCCGGCCCACAGGATCAATGGCACCGCCAGGCTCATCAGCAGCAGGAACAGCGGCAGGCCCCAGCTGGCGCTGACCAGCGAGCGCGGGTTGAGGTTCTCGGTAAAGGCCATGTGATACATGTGCGGCATGACGATGGCCGAGGCGAAGAACACCAGCAGCAGGGTGCGCCATGGTCCTTCCTGCAACGGTGTGTGCAGGGCGGCGAGGGCGGTCTGGTTCTGCAGCAGCCAGACTTCCAGCTGGTGCGGCCCGCCGAATACGCCGTACAGCGCATACACGCCGATCCCGCCCAGGGCGAGCAGCTTGACCACCGACTCGAAGGCGATGGCGAACACCAGGCCTTCATGCTTCTCGCGGGTGGCGATATGCCGGGAACCGAAGAAAATGGTGAACAGCGTGATCATCGCGCAGAAGGCCAGGGCCACCCGGCTCTTCACCGGTTCGCCGGTGAGGATGCTGATGGAGTCGGCCACCGCCTGGATCTGCAGGGCCAGCAACGGCAGTACGCCGATCAGCATGAACACCGTGGTCAGCGCCCCGGCCCAGGTGCTGCGGAAGCGGAAGGCGATCAGGTCGGCCAGCGACGAGAGCTGGTAGGTGCGGGTGATCTTGAGGATCGGGTAGAGCAGCACCGGCGCCAGCAGGAAGGCCCCGGAAACCCCGAGGTAACAGGCGAGGAAACCGTAGCCGTACTGGTACGCCAGGCCGACCGTGCCATAGAAGGCCCAGGCGCTGGCATAGACGCCGAGCGACAACGTGTAGGTCAGGGGATGACGGATGATCGCCCGGGGGATCATGCCGCGTTCGCTGATCCAGGCCACGCCGAACAGCACCATCAGGTAGGCGGCGCTGATCAGGATCATCTGGGTCAGGCTAAAGCTCATCGGCATCACGTTGGCTCTGCAGGATAAAGGTCACGACGATCAGGATCAGCCAGAGCAGGTAAGGGCGATACCAGGCACCGGTCGGCTCGATCCACCAGTCCATGATGGCCGGGGAGAACAGGTAGATCCCCACGACCAGAAGCAGGACCAAACGATAGATGTACATGCTGGCCTCGATGGAATTGTGCGCTGCGGACTGGATTTATTATTGGCGCAAAACGCGGGTGATGGTAACGGAAGGGCGGGCGCCTGCAAACGGGCAGGCGAATCTGGCCCAAGGGTTTGAATCTATTGGCCTTTCCGCTACCCGGCAAACACTTAGCGCAGATCCGCTTCGGGCAAGGTCAGGCTGCGCGGAATCGCTTGCGCATCCCACTGCCGGGCAGCATGGGCCAGGACTTCGGCGGGGCGGGCCTCGGCCATCGCGGCATCGGTGGCCTGGCCCAGGGCGCGCAGGGCCCGCAGGATCAGCGGCGAAGCCTGCTCGGCCGGGAGTGGCGCCGAGCGGTAGGTCTTGCCCAGCTTGTGCCCGTCCGGCTGGATGATCAACGGCACGTGCAGGTAGCGCGGTTGCGACAGGCCCAGCAACTCCTGGAGGTAGAGCTGGCGCGGGGTGTTGTCCAGCAGGTCGGCGCCGCGCACGATGTCGGTCACGCCTTGCCAGGCGTCATCCAGCACCACGGCCAGTTGGTAGGCGTAGAGGCCGTCGCGGCGGCGGATGATGAAGTCGCCGACGTCCTTGCCCAGATGCTGCTGGAAATGCCCCTGGACGCGGTCGGTGAAGCTGTAGGTCAGTTCCGGCACGCGGATGCGAATCGCCGCGTCTTCCTGGCTGTGACCGAGATTGCGGCACAGCCCTGGGTAGATGCCGTTATAGCCTTCCAGTTGTTTGCGCGAGCAGGTGCAGGCGTAGGCCAGGCCCTGGCGGAACAGGCGGTCGATGACTTCGGCGTAGGCCTGATGGCGGTCATGCTGGTAGACCACCTCGCCGTCCCATTCCAGGCCGTAGCTTTCCAGGGTGTCGAGGATCGCCTTCTGCGCGCCGGGGGCTTCCCGGGGCGGGTCGATGTCTTCCATGCGCAGCAGCCATTGGCCGCCGACGGCGCGGGCATCGAGCCAGGAGGCGAGGGCCGCGACCAGCGAGCCGAAATGCAGGAAACCGCTGGGGGTGGGGGCGAAGCGCCCGATGTAGCGGGAGTCGGTCATGATCTGTGCAGGCTATATAAATGAAACGGGGCGCATGATGCGCCCCGTTCTGCAGGAGTCAGGATCAGCCTTTGCCGACCTGCTTTTCCTTTTTCTCGGCGAGTTCCTTGCAGTCGAAGCACAGGTCCGCGGTGGGACGGGCTTCCAGGCGGCGCAGGCCGATCTCGATGCCGCACTGCTCGCACCAGCCGTAGTCATCGTCCTGGATTTTCTGCAGGGTCTTGTCGATCTTCTTGATCAGCTTGCGCTCTCGGTCGCGGTTGCGCAGTTCCAGGGCAAACTCTTCTTCCTGGCTGGCACGGTCGGCCGGGTCGGGGAAGTTGGCGGCTTCGTCCTTCATGTGGTCCACGGTGCGGTCGACACTCAGCATCAGGTCCCGTTTCCAAGCGTCGAGCAGCTTGGTGAAGTGAGCCTTCATGGGCGCGCCCATGTACTCCTCGCCTTTGGTCTCCGCGTAAGGGTCGATACCGTACATGGAATGACCGGCTTTTTGCTTTTCTACGGTGGACATGAATAGACCGCCTCTCACTCATCTGATCCAATGCGCAGGCATGTTTCCGTATCCGGCGACCGCCGGCCCTGCGACTGCGAGCCGCCGAACTTACCAGATAGGATCGGGGTGCGCTACTCCCGGTTATCTCCGGTAGGACAGCGGGGTTTATCCATACGTTCACCGCAACGCGCGGTTAGAATCATCAGTCTAGTCCTGATTGAGAGAAGGCCAATGGCTCAGTCCTACAGTGCGCGCAGTCGCGCCATCGAACCCTTTCATGTGATGGCGTTGCTGGCGCGGGCCAATGAGTTGCAGGCCGCCGGCAACGACGTCATCCACCTGGAAATCGGCGAGCCGGATTTCACCACCGCCGCGCCCATCGTCGAAGCCGGCCAGGCCGCGCTGGCCGCCGGGCATACCCGCTACACCGCGGCCCGGGGGCTGCCGGCGCTGCGTGAGGCGATCTCCGGGTTCTATGAGCAGCGCTACGGGCTGAACATCGATCCCCAGCGCATTCTCATCACCCCGGGCGGTTCCGGCGCGCTGCTGCTGACCAGCAGCCTGCTGGTGGACCCAGGCAAGCACTGGCTGCTGGCCGACCCGGGGTATCCGTGCAACCGGCATTTCCTGCGCTTGGTCGAAGGTGGCGCACAGCTGGTGCCGGTGGGGCCGGAGGTCAACTACCAGCTCAACGCCGACCTGGTGGAGCGCTACTGGGACCACGATACCGTCGGCGCCCTGGTGGCCTCGCCGGCCAACCCGACCGGCACCGTGCTCGACCGTGAGGCGCTGGCCGGCCTGTCCCGGGCAACCCGGGCGCACAACGGCCACCTGGTGGTGGACGAGATCTACCACGGCCTGACCTACGGCCTGGATGCGCCAAGCGCCCTGGAAGTCGACGACCAGGCGTTCATTCTTAATAGTTTCTCAAAATATTTCGGCATGACCGGCTGGCGCCTTGGCTGGATGGTCGCGCCACCGGCGGCCGTCCCTGAACTGGAGAAGCTGGCGCAGAACCTCTATATCAGTGCCCCGAGCATGGCCCAGCATGCGGCGCTGGCCTGCTTCGAGCCGCGTACCATCGAAATCCTCGAGGAGCGCCGTGCCGAATTTGCCCGTCGTCGCGATTTCCTCCTGCCTGCCTTGCGCGAGCTGGGCTTTGGCATCAGCGTCGAGCCGCAGGGCGCCTTCTATCTTTACGCCGATATCAGCACGTTCGGTGGTGACGCCTTCGCCTTCTGCCGGCACTTCCTGGAAACCGAACATATTGCCTTTACTCCGGGCATCGATTTCGGCCGCCACCAGGCCCATCACCATGTACGTTTCGCCTACACCCAGAGCCTGCCGCGCCTGCAGGAAGCGGTGGAGCGGATTGCCCGTGGCTTGCGGAGCTGGCAAGGCTGATGGAATTTGCCCCGTTGCTCGAGCAAGCGCGCCTGCTGAAACGCTACAAGCGCTTCCTCGCCGATATCGAAACGCCCAGCGGCGAGCTGCTGACCATCCACTGCCCGAATACCGGCTCGATGCTCAATTGCATGAAGGAGGGTGGTCAGGTCTGGTTCAGCCGTTCCAGCGATCCCAAGCGCAAGTTACCGGGTACCTGGGAGATCAGTGAAACCCCGCAGGGCCGTTTGGCCTGTGTGAATACCGGGCGCGCCAACGCCATCGTCGAAGAAGCGCTGCGTGCCGGGCTGATCAGCGAGTTGGCCGGCTTCACGGCGCTGCGCAGGGAGGTGCCCTACGGCGAAGAGAAAAGCCGGATCGACTTCCAGCTGACCTACGACAGCGGCCTGGCCTACGTCGAAGTGAAAAGCGTGACCCTTGGCTTCGATGGCACCACCACGGCAGCCTTTCCGGATGCGGTGACCCAGCGCGGCGCCAAGCACCTGCGCGAGTTGGCGGCCCTGGCTCGCCAAGGCGTGCGGGCGGTGCAGCTGTATTGCGTGAACCTGACCGGTATCGAGGCGGTGCGCCCGGCCGAGGAAATCGACCCGGGCTATGCCATGGCCTTGCGTGCGGCGGTGCTCGACGGCGTCGAGGTCCTGGCCTACGGTGTAGCGCTGGACGAACACGGGGTACGGATCGACCGGCCCTTGCCGGTGCTCCTCAATCCCTGAGCCAGATGCCCTGGCTGTCCTCGTGGCAGTCCAGGGCTTCCAGCAGTTCGCCCTCGCAGGGGCCGGCAACGCATTCGCCGGTCTCGACCAGGAACAGCGCGCCATGATGGGCGCAGGCGATCAGGCTGGTGCTGCTGTCGAGAAAGTCGTTCGGCTGCCAGTTCAGCGGGATGCCACGGTGTGGGCAGCGGTTGCGGTACAGAAAGACCTGGCCCTGGCGGCGCACGCCCAGCAACTCAATGCCGGCGTGCCTGAAGCCACGGCTCTGGCCTTCGCCCAGTTCGGCAGACGTGCATAGAAGGTGCATGGGAAACTCCGTGACAGGTGAGGTCGGCTTGACGCTCAAATGCAAATAATTATCAAATTACCGACTCGGGCCGCGTCGGGCGTCTTTATACCCTGTCCGTCATCCCCCTCCTAACACCCTGAACAGGAAGCTTCGTTATGCGCCGATGTGCCAGCCTGGTTGCCCTTTGTATCGGGCTTGTGTTCAACCCGGCCCAGGCGGAGCAACTGCCGCAGCGCTGGGTCAGCGCCGGTGGTGCGCTGAGCGAATGGATCGTCGAGCTCGGCGCAGAGCCCCGCCTGGTCGGTGTCGATACCACCAGCCAGCATCCTGAAACCCTGAAGGCGCTGCCGAGCATCGGCTATCAGCGCATGCTCTCCGCCGAGGGCGTGCTGAGCCTGCGTCCGGATGTGCTGGTGGGCACCGAGGAAATGGGCCCGCCGCCGGTGCTGGCGCAGGTTCGTGGCGCCGGGGTGCGGGTCGAGCTGTTCTCCAGCCAGGCCGATCTGGACGCCGTGCATGGCAACCTCAAGCATCTGGGCGAGCTGCTGGGCAAGCCGGAGCAGGCCGAGCAGCGCTTCGTCGCCTACCGCCAGCAACTCGGCGGGCTGCAGGCGAAGATCAAGGCGGTGCAGGCTTCCGAAGAGGCACCGGGGGTGATCCTGCTGGTCGGCCATGCGGGGGCCAAGCCGATGATCGCGGGCAAGGGCACCGCCGGTGACTGGCTGATCGAGCAGGCTGGCGGGCGCAACCTTGCGACCAACGAAGGCTACAAGAACTTCTCCACGGAAACCCTGGCTGCGCTGAATCCGCAAGTGGTGGTGTTCTCCGACCGCGCCCTGACTGGCGATGCGGCGTTGCAGGCGCTGATCAAGGAAAACCCGGCATTGGCCGCGTCCCGTGCGGTACGCCTGAAACGCCTGGTCGATCTTGATCCGACCTTGCTGGTCGGCGGCCTCGGTCCGCGCCTGCCAGCCAGCCTGCAAACGCTGGCACAGGCGTTCTATCCAGCGGCCAAGGCCCAACTCGCCCCATGACCCGACTGGTAACGCCCCGCACGCTGTTTATTGCCCTGAGTCTGTTGTGCCTGCTGGCGGTGTGGCTGTCGCTGGCCCTCGGGCCGGTCAGCCTGCCGTTGCTGGATACCTTGCGCGCTGGCCTGCGTTTGATGGGCATGCCGGTGAATGGCGAGGGGCTGGAGCAGGCGGAACTGATCCTCGGGCAGATCCGCCTGCCGCGGACCTTGCTTGGTCTGGCGGTAGGCGCTGTACTGGCGCTGGCCGGGGTTGCGATGCAGGGACTGTTTCGCAATCCGCTGGCGGACCCGGGGCTGGTCGGGGTGTCCAGCGGTGCGGCACTGGGGGCGGCGATCGCTATTGTCGGCAGCACCTGGATTGGCGGCGTGCCGGAGGTGTTCGCACCTTATCTGCTGTCGTTGTTCGCGTTTCTCGGCGGTCTGGGCGTGACCGCGCTGGTCTACCGGCTTGGCCGCAAGGACGGGCAGACCAGCGTCGCGACCATGTTGCTGGCCGGTATCGCCCTGACTGCACTGGCCAGTTCGGCGGTCGGCCTGTTCACCTACCTGGCGGACGACGCCACCTTGCGCACTCTGACCTTCTGGAACCTCGGTAGCCTCAATGGCGCCAGTTACCAGCGCCTCTGGCCGCTGGTGCTGGTGGCGACCGGTGTCGCGCTCTGGCTGCCACGTCGGGCCGAAGCCCTGAATGCCCTGTTGCTGGGTGAGTCAGAAGCGCGCCACTTGGGCTTCGAGGTGGAAAAACTCAAGCGCGAGCTGGTGTTCTGCACGGCCCTGGGTGTCGGCGCTGCGGTGGCGGCGGCCGGGTTGATCGGCTTTATCGGCCTGGTAGTACCGCATCTGGTGCGCCTGCTGGCCGGGCCTGACCATCGCGTGCTGCTGCCTGCCTCGTTGCTGGCCGGCGCCTCGCTGCTGCTGTTCGCCGACCTGATCGCCCGCCTGGCGCTGGCGCCGGCAGAACTGCCTATCGGTATCGTCACCGCGTTCATCGGTGCGCCGTTCTTTCTCTATCTGCTATTGCGGGGGCGCGCCTGATGCTCCAGGTCCGGGATCTGCAGGTCATTCGCGGGCACAAGAGCGTGCTCGACGGTATCAGCCTCGATGTCGCGCCGGGGCAGGTGCTCGGTGTGCTCGGCCCCAACGGGGCGGGGAAAAGCACACTGCTCGGAGCCCTGTGTGGCGAGCTGACGCCGCATCGGGGGCGTGTCCTGCTGCATGACCGGCCATTGACCGACTGGGCGGGGCCGGAGCGGGCACAGCGCCTGGCAGTTTTGCCGCAGGTGTCGAGCCTCGGCTTTGCGTTCCGTGTCGAGGAAGTCGTGGGGATGGGGCGTTTACCCCATCGCACCGGGCAGGCCCGCGACCGCGAGATCGTGACCGAGGCACTGCAAGCGGCGGATGCCCTGCATCTGGCCGATCGCAGTTACCTGGCATTGTCCGGCGGCGAGCGCCAGCGGGTGCATCTGGCCCGGGTGCTGGCGCAGCTATGGCCGGGCGAGGAGGGGCGGACGTTGTTGCTCGACGAGCCGACCTCGGCCCTTGACCCGCTGCACCAGCACACCACCCTGCAGGCGGTGCGCGGTTTCGCCGATCGCGGCGCGGCGGTGTTGGTGATCCTGCACGACCTGAACCTGGCCGCACGCTATTGTGATCGCATCCTGCTGCTGGAAGACGGCCAGCCCTATGCTCTCGACGTGCCGGATACCGTGCTGCAACCGGCGGCGCTGAAGGCGGTGTTCGGCCTCGATGTGCTGGTGCAGCGTCATCCCGAGCGGGGGCATCCGCTCATCATTGCCCGATAGGAGTCGTACATGTCCCGGTCCCGCGCGTTTGGCCTCGTCTTCCTGCTGGCCTGGGGGCTGGCGGGGTGTCAGTCCACGGCCACGCCCCCCGCCTTGCCGCCGCTGCCGGCATGGCAGAGCCCGGAAGGCCGCGAACATGCCGACCTGGGGCTGATTCGCGAGACGGCCAGTGGCAAGGTGCTGACGCCGGAGCAACTGGTCCAGCGCCTGGCTGCGGCACCGCGGGTGCTGGTTGGCGAGCAGCACGACAATCCTGACCATCATGCCCTGCAACGCTGGCTGCTCCAGGCGCTGAACCAGCAGCGAGCGCAGGGCAGCGTGCTCCTGGAAATGCTCGAGCCGGTGCAGCAGGTCAAGGTGGACCTGGTGCGGCAACAGAATCCCCTGCCCACGGACCTGGCCAAGGCCATCGACTGGCAGCAAGGCTGGGACTGGAAATTCTATGCGCCGATCATTCGTGACGCCTTTGCCGAGGGCTACCCGGTGCTGGCGGCGAATCTGGATCGTGGGGAAATGTCGGCCATCTATCGCAATCCGCCGGAGCTGACGGGGGTTCGATCCACTGCGTCAGCGGTGCGCGAGGTGTTGATGGAAGAAGTGCGCAGCGGCCACTGCGGCATGCTCCCGGAAAGCCAGTTGCCGTCGATGCTTGCCGTGCAACAGCAGCGTGACCGGCGCATGGCCGAGCGCATGCTGGCCGCGCCGGCCCCGAGCCTGCTGCTGGCGGGTGGGTATCACGTGCGCAAGGATGTCGGCGCGCCGGTGCACCTGGCGGACCTGGGGGCGGAGCTGGGGACGTTGGTGTTGATGCTGGCGCAGGTTGGGGAGGAGGTTGGCCCGCAGATGGCTGATTTCGTCTGGTACACGGCGGCGCTGCCGAAGAAGGATTACTGCGCCGATCTACGCTGAGTTTTGTGCTGTTCATTCTGGCCTCATCGCTGGCAAGCCAGCTCCCACAGGGTTCGCGGTGCACGCAAGACCTGTGGGAGCTGGCTTGCCAGCGATGAGGCCGGTACTGCCAACACCAATTTTCGAGCAGGCAAAAAAAGACCCGGCAAAGTGCCGGGTCAATAACCGTGATTAGCCTGATGAGGAGATAATCTGAGAGTCCGAACCAGGGGCTTTCAGCTTATCCAACCAGTCTCGCGACCAGTTGTGATAATCATAACGATTCTCATTTCGAAGTCAACCGGCCAATCCAGTTATTTTCAATTTTTTTTCCGCAGGCTCGTCGCATCGAGTTGCTGGTTCAGCGCTTCCTTGCGTTCGGCGGGGATATCGTTCCAGTGCACATCCAGCAACGCGCCTTCAATGGCGTACAGCAGCACCTTCGATGCCCGGAATCCCCGCGTGCGTACTGCCCGATAGGCATCCACCGCGCCAAGGCGGCGCAGGTCCGATGCGCTGTGGATGCCTACCGCGTGCAACCACTGCGCCGAGGTCTTGCCAAGATTCTTCAGGTGCTGGAGTTCATCGTTCATCTAGCCTCCTTGCGCCGGCTGAACGGGTCTTGTGGAGGAAGTCGTGGAATATCAATCAGCAGTGTAGCGGCACTTGGCAATAACGCGGCCTTTTGCCAGTGCCGTTGGGAATACCGCTTTGCGCGGACGTTGAGGCTGATCCTGTGGAAGGCTTTAGCGCGTGCGATAGCGCATGCGGGTACCGAATTTCACCGACATGAGAATTTCGTCGGCGCTCAGTTCGGCAGGGAAGTAGGTCCCGGAGATTTGCGCATGGGCCAGGCTCGCACCTTCCAGCGGCACATCGCGCAGGTCGAGGCCGCGCAGGTCGGCGGCGCGGAAGTAGGCATCGCGGAAATCGACGCCGGCGGGGTCGAGGTCGCGCAGGTCGAGGCCGCGGAAGTCTCCACCCCGGAAATCGATGCTGGCGTCCTTGGGTTTCTCGCGGTTGAAGCCCGCGATGTCCTCGTTGCGAATCAATGCAAACAGCGAACTGTCCAGTAGCCGTGGCTGATTCATGGTGAGCGCCTCGTGATCGGCCGGAGGGAGGTGGCCGGATACTGGCATTATAGTGTCACTGGCTCCGCAGGCAGGAGCAGAGGCGTGAAGTGTGGACTGCTTCACGCCTCCAGGGGCTTACAGGCCCGGCAGGCGCTGGCGGATCTGTTCGATCAGCTTGTCCAGGCTGTTGCTCTCGTTGGTTTCCACGCGCTTGCTGTGCAGTTGCTCGTCGGCGTCCAGGGCGTCACGGCTGGCCTGTTGCGCGGCGATCACTTCCAGGGTGGCGTCGGACGGATCGTTGCGGTCTGCCTGGCGTTGGGCCAGCCAGCTGGCGATCACCGCATCCGGCGCGTTGCAATCGAGGATCAGGAACGGCACGCCGGTTTCGCTGGCGACTTCGGCCGCAGCCTGGCGCTGTGGCTGCTTCAGGTAGGTGGCGTCGATCACCACCGGGAAGCCGGCGCGCAGGATCACCGCGGCCAACTGGTGCAGGCGCTCGTAGGTGGTCTGGCTGGCGTCGTTGCTATAGATACCGGCTTGCAGTTCGCCGGCCGCGTCGCTGGTCTGCTCGCCAAACAGGCGCTTGCGCTCCACGTCCGAACGCAGGCGGATGGCACCGAGGGCCTCGACCAGGCGCATCGCCACATGGCTCTTGCCCACGGCGGAAACACCATGGGTGATCGCCAGCAGGCGCGAAGGGATGGCGCTGTAGCTTTCCGCCAGGTTGGCGTAGTTGCGGTACTGGCGCAGGGTAGTGGCGCGCTGCACGCCGTCGGCATCGGCCGGCATGCTGAACAGCGCGACCTTGGCCCGGACCAGGGCACGGTAGGCCTTGTAGAAGTTCAGCAGTTCCAGGCCAGCGTAGTCACCGGTCAGTTCCAGGTACTGGCTGATGAAGCGTCGGGCCAGGCATTTCAGGCCGCGGTCTTCCAGGTCCATGGCCAGGAAGGCGGTATCGGCGTAGACGTCGGTCAGGCGGAACGGCTCGTTGAACTCGATGCAGTCGAAGATCACCACTTTGCCGTCGATGACGGTGGCATTGCCCAGGTGGATATCGCCATGGCATTCACGGATGAAGCCCTCGGCCTTGCGCGCTTCGAGCAGCGGGTGCAGGCGGTCGAAGCTGCTGCGGGCCCAGGCCTGCAGGGCGTCGAGCTGTTGCAGGTCGGCCTTGTCGGGGAGGAACGGGCGGATCTGCTCGAAGTTCTGCTCCACCGGGGCCATCACGCTTTCAGGAGTGCCCAGCGGGTGCTCGACGGCGACGCGTGGCGCCTGCAGATGGAAGTCGGCGATCTGTTTCGCCATCTGGTCGATATGCGCGGCGGTCAGTTCGCCGTTGGCCTGCAGGGTGCTGAGCATCTGCTCCTGGGGGAACTGGCGCATCTTCAGGGCGAACTCGATGGCCTCGCCTTCACCACCCAGTTGTGGCGCTTCGGCGCTGCCGGTGATCGGCAGGACTTCCAGGTACAGGTCGTCGGTCAGGCGCGTGTTCAGGCGCAGTTCTTCGTTACAGAAGTGTTCACGATCGGCCAGCTCGGTGAAGTCGAGGAAGCCGAAATTCATCGGTTTCTTGACCTTGTAGGCGTAGTCGCCAGTGAGCACGACCCAGGAAATATGCGTCTCGATAACCCGGAAATCCTTCACAGGATGCGGGTACAGGGCGGGGTTCTGCAGGGCTGTGATCAGGGCTTGGCTCACGGGCGGTCCTTCCGGGGCAAATGGGATTCTAATCGGCCATTATGGCGGCAAGCATGCCGTCTGGAAACCGCCGGGGGGCGTCTGTCGATGAACGATAAAGTGCGTATAATCCGCGCCCATGACACGTACCCGATCTTCCCGTACCCCCAAAAAACAAGCGTCCGGCCGCTCTCGCGCCTGGCTCGGCTGGGTCATCAAGCTCAGCCTGGTCGGCCTTGTAGTGCTGGCCGGTTTCGCCGTCTACCTCGATGCGGTCGTCCAGGAGAAATTCTCCGGCAAGCGCTGGACCATCCCGGCCAAGGTGTATGCCCGGCCGCTGGAGCTGTTCGTCGGCCAGAAGCTGAGCAAGGAAGACTTCCTCGTCGAGCTCGATGCCCTCGGCTATCGCCGCGAAAGCGTGGCCAATGGTCCGGGCGCGGCGGCGGTGAGCGGCAATACCGTGGACCTGAACACCCGCGGCTTCCAGTTCTATGAAGGCATGGAGCCGGCGCAGAAGGTCAGTGTGCGCTTCTCCGGCGATTACGTGGCCGGCCTCAGCGCCGCCAACAACGCCAAGCTGGCGGTGGTGCGCCTGGAGCCGCTGCTGATCGGCGGCCTGTATCCGAAGAACCTCGAAGACCGCATCCTGATCAAGCTCGACCAGGTGCCGCCATACCTGCTGGAAACCCTGGTGGCCGTGGAAGACCGCGACTTCTATCACCACTTTGGTGTGTCGCCCAAGTCCATCGCCCGTGCCGTCTGGGTCAACACCTCGT
Source organism: Pseudomonas sp. P2S-1 (assembly GCF_057197725.1). Classification (NCBI taxonomy): domain Bacteria; kingdom Pseudomonadati; phylum Pseudomonadota; class Gammaproteobacteria; order Pseudomonadales; family Pseudomonadaceae; genus Pseudomonas; species Pseudomonas sp. P2S-1. The sequence continues at coordinate 3,688,849 of NZ_CM170068.1, read as the reverse complement.
CCGGCGCCATGCGCCAGGGCGGCAGTACCCTGACCCAGCAGTTGGTGAAGAACTTCTTCCTGACCAACGAGCGCAGCCTCAGCCGCAAGCTCACCGAAGCCATGATGGCGGTGCTGCTGGAGATGCATTACGACAAGAAGGAAATCCTCGAGGCCTACCTGAACGAAGTGTTCATCGGTCAGGACGGCCAGCGCGCGGTGCACGGCTTCGGCCTGGCCAGCCAGTTCTTCTTCAGCCAGCCGCTGTCGGAACTGAAGCTGCACCAGGTGGCCTTGCTGGTGGGCATGGTCAAGGGACCGTCCTACTACAACCCGCGGCGTTATCCGGAGCGTGCCATCCAGCGCCGTAACCTGGTGCTCGACCTGCTAGCCGAGCAGGGCGTGGCGACCCCGGAAGCGGTGGAAGCGGCGAAGAAAATGCCGCTGGGCGTGACCAAGCGCGGCAGCCTGGCCGACAGCTCGTTCCCCGGCTTCCTCGACCTGGTCAAGCGTCAGCTGCGCCAGGATTACCGCGACGAAGACCTGACCGAAGAAGGCCTGCGCATCTTCACCAGCTTCGACCCGATCCTGCAGATGAAGGCAGAGTCGTCCATGGCCGACACCTTCAAGCGCCTTGCCGGGCGCAAGGGCTCGGATGAAGTCGAAGCAGCAATGGTCGTGACCAACCCGGAAACCGGTGAGGTCCAGGCCCTGATCGGCAGTCGCCAGGCCGGTTTTGCCGGCTTCAACCGGGCCATCGACGCGGTGCGGCCGATCGGCTCGCTGGTCAAGCCGGCGGTGTACCTGACCGCGCTGGAGAAACCGAGCCAGTACACCCTCACCAGTTGGGTCCAGGACGAGCCATTCTCGGTCAAGGGCGCCGACGGCCAGGTGTGGAAACCGCAGAACTACGACCGCCGGGCCCACGGCACCATCTACCTGTACCAGGGCCTGGCCAACTCCTACAACCTGTCGACGGCCAAGCTGGGCCTGGAACTGGGTGTGCCGAATGTGCTCAAAACCATTGGCCGTCTCGGTGTCGAGGTCGACTGGCCGGCATTCCCGGCGATGCTCCTGGGCGCCGGCGGCATGTCGCCGATGCAGGTCGCGACCATGTACCAGACCCTGGCCAACGGTGGTTTCAATACGCCGATGCGCGGTATCCGCAGCGTGCTGACCGCCGAGGGCGAGCCGCTCAAGCGTTACCCGTTCCAGATCCAGCAGCGCTTCGACCCGGGCTCCATCTACCTGGTACAGAACGCCATGCAGCGCGTGATGCGCGAAGGTACTGGCCGTTCGGTGTACAGCGTGCTGCCGAGCTCGCTGAACCTGGCGGGCAAGACCGGTACCAGTAACGATTCCCGCGACAGCTGGTTCGCCGGCTTCAGCCAGGACCTGCTGGCGGTGGTCTGGCTCGGTCGTGACGACAACGGCAAGACGCCCTTTACCGGTGCCACCGGTGCCCTGCAGGTCTGGACCAGCTTCATGCGCAAGGCCGACCCGCTGCCGCTGGACATGCCGCAACCGGACAACGTGGTGCAGGCCTGGGTCGATCCGCACACTGGCCAAGGCTCCGATGCGAGCTGCCCGGGTGCGGTGCAGATGCCTTATATTCGCGGAAGCGAGCCGGTCGCGGGCACGGCCTGCGGTGGCGAACAGACCCCGGCCGATTCAGTCATGGACTGGGTCAAGGGCTGGATGAATTGATCGGCGATAGCCAAGAGGACCTGACGTGAAAAAATGGTGGTTTCCAGCCCTGACGGCGCTGGCATTGCTCAACGGCTGCGCCACCGTGCAGCGTGGTTCGATCCCGGTGGTGGACTCGGGTACCCGGGTCTCCAACAGCGAGCGTGTGCAGGCCAATCGTGGCAATACCGCGGCAGTGCGCAATGGCACCAGCCAGGCGCAATCCGTACCGCAGGACAGCGGCGTGACCGTGATGATCCCGCAAGGCAGCGGAGCCGCACCGATCCAGACCTTCCCGGCGTCTACCGCACCGTCCGGTATCAGCACCGGGCCAATCGTCCCGGGGCCGTCGACGTCGCAGCCGTACACCCCGCAAGGAAACAGCAGCACCTACACGATGCCGTCGGCACCGACCGGCATTCCGCGGGCCAACACCAGTTCGGGCGGCCTGTCGGCTGACGAGCAACTGGACGGTCCGGTACTCGCGCTATTGACCACCGCCCAGCAACAGCAGGGCAGTGGCGACTACAACGGTGCTTCGTCGAGCCTGGAGCGTGCCCAGCGCATCGCCCCGCGTGAGCCGCAAGTGCTTTACCGCCTGGCCCAGGTGCGCCTGGCCCAGGGTGACGCCGCGCAATCCGAGCAACTGGCGCGTCGTGCGCTGACCTATGCGAACGGCCGACCTGACCTGCAGGCCGGGCTGTGGAACATCATCGCCCAGGCCCGCGACAAGCAGGGCGACGCTGCGGGTGCCGCTCAGGCCCGGCAGAAAGCCCAGGCGACCCTGTGATGGACCAGCGTATTCTCGATATCGCCGATCACCTGCTGCTGATCGAGCGCGAACTGCATGTCCAGGGCTGGTGGAGCGACGAGGCGCCGAGTGCCGAGGCGCTGGCCAGCACCGTGCCTTTCGCCGTCGACACAATGGGCTTCGATCAATGGCTGCAATGGATCTTCCTGCCGCGCATGAAGCAGATCCTCGAGCACGGCCTGGCATTGCCCAATGCCTCGGGCATCCTGGTCATGGCCGAGACGGTGTATGTGGATCGTCCGGAGGAAAGTCGCGAGTTGCGCCGGCTGCTGGCCGAGTTCGACCAATTGATTAGTCCATCTGCCTGATTTGCTTGCCGTTTATCGACCGGGGCCGCTTTTGCGGCCCCGTTTCGTTGTGGCTGGGCCTCGGCAAGGGCAGGGCAAACGTTTCCGCCCGGCTGGCAAAGGCCCTGCGGCGGAATTTAAACGGTGAAGTCACTTGACTTGCGCAGTTCGAATCACAACAATCCGAAGTCCGCTGTAGGGGGACTGCCAGAAGCAGACCCGCTAAGCAGATCATGAGGCGCACACCCGCGCCGACCTGTTACACCCCGCAACGCGTTACCTCGCGCTGGGTGGGAAAACCCCGCAACACTTTGGGGCGCTCCCAATACTTGCTCAGTCAGTGCTGACGTAGTGGCATTTTCGTCGCTCATGCTCTGCTTGGCAGTAAACCTATTAAGACCCGTTCCGGAGCGAACGGTATTCTGGCGTTTTAGAGGTGAACAACGTGGAGCTTTTATCCGGCGCTGAAATGGTCGTCCGCTTCTTGCGTGACGAAGGCGTTAAGCACATCTATGGGTACCCTGGCGGTGCTCTCCTTCATGTTTACGATGCCCTGTTCAAAGAACCGGAAGTGCACCACATCCTGGTTCGCCACGAGCAGGCCGCTACCCATATGGCGGACGGTTATGCCCGTGCCACCGGCAAGGCCGGCGTGGTACTGGTGACCTCCGGTCCGGGCGCGACCAATGCCATCACCGGCATTGCCACCGCGTACATGGACTCCATCCCGATGGTCATCCTGTCCGGTCAGGTGCCAAGCACCATGGTCGGCACCGATGCCTTCCAGGAAACCGACATGATCGGCATTTCCCGGCCGATCGTGAAGCACAGCTTCATGATCAAGCACGCCTCGGAAATCCCCGAAGTCCTGAAAAAAGCCTTCTACCTCGCCCAGTCCGGTCGTCCGGGCCCTGTGGTCGTGGACATTCCGAAGGACATGACCAACCCGGCTGAAAAGTTCGAGTACGTCTATCCGAAGAAGGTCAAGCTGCGCTCCTACAGCCCGGCCGTCCGTGGTCACTCCGGCCAGATCCGCAAGGCTGCCGAGATGATCCTCGCGGCCAAGCGCCCGATCATCTACGCCGGTGGCGGCGTGATCCTCGGTGGTGGCGCCGAGCCGCTGACCGAGCTGGCACAACTGCTGAACGTCCCGGTCACCAACACCCTGATGGGCCTCGGTGGCTATCCGGGTACCGACCGCCAGTTCATCGGCATGCTGGGCATGCACGGCAGCTACACCGCCAACCTGGCGATGCACCATGCCGATGTTATCCTCGCTGTCGGCGCGCGTTTCGACGACCGCGTGGTCAACGGCCCGGCCAAGTTCTGCCCGAGCGCCAAGATCATCCACATCGACATCGACCCGGCGTCCATCTCCAAGATGATCAAGGCCGACGTCCCGATCGTCGGTCCGGTCGAAAGCGTTCTCACCGAAATGCTCGCTGCGGTTCGCGAGATCGGTGAAAAGCCTGAGAAGGCGGCGATGGATGCCTGGTGGAAGCAGATCGAAGAATGGCGTGGCGACCGCGGCCTGTTCCCTTACGACAAGGGCGACGGCAGTGTCATCAAGCCACAGACCGTGATCGAGACCCTGTGCGAAGTCACCAAGGGCGACGCTTTCGTCACCTCCGACGTTGGCCAGCACCAGATGTTCGCGGCGCAGTACTACCGCTTCAACAAGCCGAACCGCTGGATCAACTCCGGTGGCCTGGGCACCATGGGCTTCGGTTTCCCGGCGGCCATGGGCGTCAAGCTGAACTTCCCGGAGGCTGATGTAGCCTGCGTTACCGGCGAGGGCAGCATCCAGATGAACATCCAGGAGCTGTCGACCTGCCTGCAGTACGACCTGCCGGTGAAGATCGTCAACCTGAACAACGGTGTACTGGGCATGGTTCGCCAGTGGCAGGACATGGCCTACAACAGCCGTCACTCGCATTCCTACATGGAGTCGCTGCCTGATTTCGTCAAGCTGGCCGAGGCCTATGGTCATGTGGGTATCCGCATCACCAGCCTGAAAGACCTCAAGCCCAAGCTCGAAGAAGCCTTCGCCCTCAAGGATCGCCTGGTGTTCATCGACATCCAGGTCGACAACAGCGAGCACGTCTATCCGATGCAGATCAAGGATGGTTCGATGCGCGACATGTGGCTGAGCAAGACGGAGCGGACCTGATATGCGGCACATTATTTCCCTGCTGTTGGAAAACGAACCCGGTGCCCTGTCCCGCGTCGTCGGCTTGTTCTCGCAACGCAACTACAACATCGAAAGCCTGACCGTAGCGCCGACCGAAGACCCGACCCTGTCGCGTCTGACGCTGACCACGGTCGGTCACGATGAGGTGATCGAGCAGATCACCAAGAACCTGAACAAACTGGTTGAGGTGGTCAAGCTGGTCGACCTGTCGGAAAGTGCTCACATCGAGCGCGAACTGATGCTGGTCAAGGTCAAGGCCACTGGCGCCCAGCGTGCCGAGATCAAGCGCACCACCGATATCTTCCGTGGGCAGATCGTCGACGTCAGCGCCAGCGTGTACACCGTGCAGCTGAGCGGCACCAGCGACAAGCTCGACAGCTTCATTCAGGCTATCGGCACTGCGTCCATCCTGGAAACCGTGCGTAGCGGTGTCACCGGGATTGCCCGTGGCGACAAAGTGCTGAGCATCTAACTTCTACAAAATTAGCGAATGGCCTGAACAAGGCCGAGATAACAGGGGTATTTCATGAAAGTTTTCTACGATAAAGACTGCGATCTGTCGATCATCCAGGGCAAGAAAGTTGCCATCATCGGTTACGGCTCCCAAGGCCACGCTCAAGCGTGCAACCTGAAGGACTCCGGTGTGGATGTCACCGTCGGTCTGCGTAAAGGTTCGGCTACCGTTGCCAAGGCTGAAGCCCACGGCCTGAAAGTCGCTGACGTCGCTACCGCCGTCGCTGCTGCCGACCTGGTCATGATCCTGACCCCGGACGAATTCCAGGGCACCCTGTACAAGAACGAAATCGAGCCGAACATCAAGAAGGGCGCTACCCTGGCCTTCTCCCACGGCTTCTCGATCCACTACAACCAGGTCGTTCCTCGCGCCGACCTGGACGTGATCATGATCGCGCCGAAGGCTCCAGGCCACACCGTTCGTTCCGAGTTCGTCAAGGGCGGCGGTATTCCTGACCTGATCGCTATCTACCAGGACGCTTCGGGCAATGCCAAGAACGTCGCCCTGTCCTACGCCGCTGGCGTTGGTGGCGGCCGTACCGGCATCATCGAAACCACCTTCAAGGACGAAACCGAAACCGACCTGTTCGGTGAGCAGGCCGTTCTGTGTGGCGGTACCGTCGAGCTGGTCAAAGCCGGTTTCGAAACCCTGGTCGAAGCGGGCTACGCGCCGGAAATGGCCTACTTCGAGTGCCTGCACGAGCTGAAGCTGATCGTTGACCTCATGTACGAAGGCGGCATCGCCAACATGAACTACTCGATCTCCAACAACGCCGAGTACGGTGAGTACGTCACCGGTCCGGAAGTCATCAACGAAGAATCCCGCAAGGCCATGCGCAACGCTCTGAAGCGCATCCAGGACGGCGAGTACGCGAAGATGTTCATCTCCGAAGGTGCTACCAACTACCCATCGATGACCGCCAAGCGCCGTAACAACGCCGCTCACGGCATCGAAATCATCGGCGAGCAACTGCGCTCGATGATGCCTTGGATCTCGGCGAACAAGATCGTCGACAAGGCCAAGAACTGATTGTTCTTGATGCAATGAAAACGCGGCTTCGGCCGCGTTTTTTCATTTCCGGGGTCAGGTTCTGGTATAAGCTTTCCATCCGTTTGTCGGCGAACCCTTGCCGCAAACCTTTGTCAAAACTTTCCAAACCGTTGCAAGGTAATCTCAATGAGCGAACGTCCCGAAGAGCCGAACAAGGCCTCTGACGCCGAAAGCCTGCTACCGATCGATGAGCATGTCGAAGAAGGACATGACGCCGAAGGACGCAAAGTCCGTCACCGCGGCATCTATCTGCTGCCTAACCTGTTCACCACCGCGAACCTGTTCGCCGGTTTCTACTCCATCATCAACTCGATGAGCGCCCAAAGCGCCTTGAGTGCCGGTGATCCGAAGGAGGCGAGCAAGTATTTCGCCTTTGCCGCGATCGCCATTTTCGTGGCCATGGTCCTCGATGGGCTGGATGGTCGCGTTGCGCGCATGACCAATACTCAGAGTGCCTTCGGTGCCGAGTATGACTCGCTGTCCGACATGGTCGCCTTCGGCGTGGCTCCGGCCTTGCTGGCCTTCGGCTGGGCGCTGGGTGACATGGGCAAGGTCGGCTGGATGGTGGCCTTCATCTATGTCGCCGGTGCGGCGCTGCGCCTGGCACGCTTCAATACCCAGGTCGGCAAGGCCGACAAGCGCTACTTCATTGGCCTGGCCAGTCCGGCTGCGGCGGGCGTGGTGGCCGGTACCGTGTGGGCCTTCAGCGACTTCGGCATCCAGGGCTCGAAGCTGTCGTTCCTGGTGGCGTTGCTGGTGGCCGGTGCGGGCATGCTGATGGTCAGCAACATCAAGTACAACAGCTTCAAGGAGCTGGACCTGAAGGGCCGCGTGCCATTCGTGGCGATCCTCGCCGTGGTCCTGGTGTTCGCTGTGGTCTTCAGCGACCCGCCGCGCATCCTGCTGCTGGTGTTCCTTGCCTATGCGGCCTCTGGTCCTGCGCAATATCTGTTGCGTATGCGCCGGCGCAAAAACGTCGAGTAGGGCTGCAATATTTTCAGGACTCCGTAGTCTACTGCTGCATCTGTCCAGCGGTTCTGCGGAGTCATCATGCTGATCAAGTTCCCCCGGGCCTCCGACTGTTCCGAGTCGGAGGTCACGCCCGAGTCGCTTTACCTTTCCCGTCGTTCCCTGTTGGGTGCCTCCATGGCCGGTCTGGCCGTTGCCGGGCTGCCATCGTGGGCGCGGGCGGCCGATGCATCGCGTTATGCCGATGTGGAGGCGGGTTCGCCGCCAGCCTGGTTCACCGAGAAACTGCCCGGGGTTCGCTGGCAGGCGGTGACCGTGCAGGGCGAGGCGATCACCCCGTTCAAGGACGCGACCCACTACAACAACTTCTATGAGTTCGGTACCGACAAGGGCGATCCGGCGGAAAACGCCGGCAGCCTGCCGACCTCGCCCTGGACCGTGGTCATCGACGGTGAAGTGGGCAAGCCGGGGCGTTACGCCCTGGAAGACTTCATGAAGCCGTATCAGTTGGAGGAGCGGATCTATCGCCTGCGCTGCGTGGAGGCATGGTCGATGGTCATTCCCTGGCTGGGCTTTCCGCTGTCGGCGCTGCTCAAGGCGGTCGAGCCTACGTCCAAGGCGAAGTACATCCGCTTCGAGACGCTGCAGGATCCCAAGCATATGCCCGGACAGCGCTCGGGTTTCGCCCTGATCGACTGGCCTTATGTAGAGGGGCTGCGCCTGGACGAGGCGATGAATCCGCTGGCGATTCTTGCGGTGGGCATGTACGGGCGTGAGTTGCCGAACCAGAACGGCGCGCCGCTGCGTCTCGTGGTGCCGTGGAAGTATGGCTTCAAGAGCGTGAAGTCGATCGTGCGGATCAGCCTGGTCAGCGAGCAGCCGCGGACCACCTGGGAGAAGATCGCTCCGGACGAGTATGGCTTCTATGCCAACGTCAATCCGACCGTGGATCACCCGCGCTGGACCCAGGCGCGAGAGCGGCGTCTGCCCAGCGGGCTGTTCAGCCCCAATGTGCGCGAGACGCAGATGTTCAATGGCTATGCCGATGAGGTGGCTTCGTTGTATACCGGTCTTGATCTGCGGAAGAACTATTGATGCGTTATCCCCTGTTTCGCCTGTGCATCTTTATCCTGGCGGCGGTCTGGCCGTTGCTGTGGCTGTACCAGGCCTGGATCTTTGCCCTGGGGCCGGACCCGGGCAAGGTGCTGGTCGATCGCCTGGGGCTGGGCGGGCTGATCTTCCTGCTGATCACCCTGGGCATGACGCCGTTGCAGCGCATGACCGGCTGGGCCGGCTGGATCGTGGTCCGCCGCCAGTTGGGGTTGTGGTGCTTTGCTTATATAGCCTTGCACCTGAGTGCATA
>NZ_CM170068.1:3120000-3677500 GCF_057197725.1 Pseudomonas sp. P2S-1 | reverse complement strand
TAAGGGTGAGGTCGGCAGTTCGAATCTGCCCAGACCCACCAATTAAGTTACACGTTAGCCTCAGTCTGGGGCCATAGCTCAGCTGGGAGAGCGCCTGCCTTGCACGCAGGAGGTCAGCGGTTCGATCCCGCTTGGCTCCACCATAATCTGCTTGAAACGCCTGATTAAAGCTTAGAAATGAGCATTCGCATCGAATGTTGATTTCTAGTCTTTGTTGACTGGTCCGTTCTTTAAAAATTTGGGTATGTGATAGAAATAGACTGAACGACACTTTCACTGGTGTTGATTCAGGCTAAGGTAAAATTTGTGAGTTTTTGTCATGAATTTTCGGCGAATGTCGTCTTCACAGTATAACCAGATTGCTTGGGGTTATATGGTCAAGTGAAGAAGCGCATACGGTGGATGCCTTGGCAGTCAGAGGCGATGAAAGACGTGGTAGCCTGCGATAAGCTTTGGGGAGTCGGCAAACAGACTGTGATCCAGAGATCTCTGAATGGGGGAACCCACTCAGCACAAGCTGAGTATCTTGCACTGAATACATAGGTGCAAGAGGCGAACCAGGGGAACTGAAACATCTAAGTACCCTGAGGAAAAGAAATCAACCGAGATTCCCTTAGTAGTGGCGAGCGAACGGGGACTAGCCCTTAAGTTGATTTGAGATTAGTGGAAGGCTCTGGAAAGTGCCGCCATAGTGGGTGATAGCCCCGTACACGAAAATCTCTTGTCAATGAAATCGAGTAGGACGGAGCACGAGAAACTTTGTCTGAATATGGGGGGACCATCCTCCAAGGCTAAATACTACTGACTGACCGATAGTGAACCAGTACCGTGAGGGAAAGGCGAAAAGAACCCCGGAGAGGGGAGTGAAATAGAACCTGAAACCGTATGCGTACAAGCAGTGGGAGCCTACTTTGTTAGGTGACTGCGTACCTTTTGTATAATGGGTCAGCGACTTATATTCAGTGGCGAGCTTAACCGAATAGGGGAGGCGTAGCGAAAGCGAGTCTTAATAGGGCGTTTAGTCGCTGGGTATAGACCCGAAACCGGGCGATCTATCCATGGGCAGGTTGAAGGTTAGGTAACACTGACTGGAGGACCGAACCGACTACCGTTGAAAAGTTAGCGGATGACCTGTGGATCGGAGTGAAAGGCTAATCAAGCTCGGAGATAGCTGGTTCTCCTCGAAAGCTATTTAGGTAGCGCCTCATGTATCACTCCAGGGGGTAGAGCACTGTTTCGGCTAGGGGGTCATCCCGACTTACCAAACCGATGCAAACTCCGAATACCTGGAAGTGCCGAGCATGGGAGACACACGGCGGGTGCTAACGTCCGTCGTGAAAAGGGAAACAACCCAGACCGTCAGCTAAGGTCCCAAAGTCATGGTTAAGTGGGAAACGATGTGGGAAGGCTTAGACAGCTAGGAGGTTGGCTTAGAAGCAGCCACCCTTTAAAGAAAGCGTAATAGCTCACTAGTCGAGTCGGCCTGCGCGGAAGATGTAACGGGGCTCAAACCATGCACCGAAGCTACGGGTATCACTTAGGTGATGCGGTAGAGGAGCGTTCTGTAAGCCTGTGAAGGTGAGTTGAGAAGCTTGCTGGAGGTATCAGAAGTGCGAATGCTGACATGAGTAACGACAATGGGAGTGAAAAACTCCCACGCCGAAAGACCAAGGTTTCCTGCGCAACGTTAATCGACGCAGGGTTAGTCGGTCCCTAAGGCGAGGCTGAAAAGCGTAGTCGATGGAAAACAGGTTAATATTCCTGTACTTCCGGTTATTGCGATGGAGGGACGGAGAAGGCTAGGCCAGCTTGGCGTTGGTTGTCCAAGTTTAAGGTGGTAGGCTGGGATCTTAGGTAAATCCGGGATTTCAAGGCCGAGAGCTGATGACGAGTTGCCTTTAGGCGACGAAGTGGTTGATGCCATGCTTCCAAGAAAAGCTTCTAAGCTTCAGATAACCGGGAACCGTACCCCAAACCGACACAGGTGGTTGGGTAGAGAATACCAAGGCGCTTGAGAGAACTCGGGTGAAGGAACTAGGCAAAATGGCACCGTAACTTCGGGAGAAGGTGCGCCGGCGAGGGTGAAGGACTTGCTCCGTAAGCCCATGCCGGTCGAAGATACCAGGCCGCTGCGACTGTTTATTAAAAACACAGCACTCTGCAAACACGAAAGTGGACGTATAGGGTGTGACGCCTGCCCGGTGCCGGAAGGTTAATTGATGGGGTTAGCTAACGCGAAGCTCTTGATCGAAGCCCCGGTAAACGGCGGCCGTAACTATAACGGTCCTAAGGTAGCGAAATTCCTTGTCGGGTAAGTTCCGACCTGCACGAATGGCGTAACGATGGCGGCGCTGTCTCCACCCGAGACTCAGTGAAATTGAAATCGCTGTGAAGATGCAGTGTATCCGCGGCTAGACGGAAAGACCCCGTGAACCTTTACTATAGCTTTGCACTGGACTTTGAATTTGCTTGTGTAGGATAGGTGGGAGGCTTTGAAGCGTGGACGCCAGTTCGCGTGGAGCCATCCTTGAAATACCACCCTGGCAACTTTGAGGTTCTAACTCAGGTCCGTTATCCGGATCGAGGACAGTGTATGGTGGGTAGTTTGACTGGGGCGGTCTCCTCCTAAAGAGTAACGGAGGAGTACGAAGGTGCGCTCAGACCGGTCGGAAATCGGTCGTAGAGTATAAAGGCAAAAGCGCGCTTGACTGCGAGACAGACACGTCGAGCAGGTACGAAAGTAGGTCTTAGTGATCCGGTGGTTCTGTATGGAAGGGCCATCGCTCAACGGATAAAAGGTACTCCGGGGATAACAGGCTGATACCGCCCAAGAGTTCATATCGACGGCGGTGTTTGGCACCTCGATGTCGGCTCATCACATCCTGGGGCTGAAGCCGGTCCCAAGGGTATGGCTGTTCGCCATTTAAAGTGGTACGCGAGCTGGGTTTAGAACGTCGTGAGACAGTTCGGTCCCTATCTGCCGTGGACGTTTGAGATTTGAGAGGGGCTGCTCCTAGTACGAGAGGACCGGAGTGGACGAACCTCTGGTGTTCCGGTTGTCACGCCAGTGGCATTGCCGGGTAGCTATGTTCGGAAGAGATAACCGCTGAAAGCATCTAAGCGGGAAACTTGCCTCAAGATGAGATCTCACTGGAACCTTGAGTTCCCTGAAGGGCCGTCGAAGACTACGACGTTGATAGGTTGGGTGTGTAAGCGCTGTGAGGCGTTGAGCTAACCAATACTAATTGCCCGTGAGGCTTGACCATATAACACCCAAGCAATTTGCGCGTAAGCCGAATTGTGGTGGTGAAGACGCAATGAACCGAAAGTTCGTGCAAACCACAAATGTCACATACCCGATTTGCTGAAGCGTCGAAAGACGATTTGGCACACAGAATTTCTTGACGACCATAGAGCATTGGAACCACCTGATCCCATCCCGAACTCAGCAGTGAAACGATGCATCGCCGATGGTAGTGTGGAGCTTCTCCATGTGAGAGTAGGTCATCGTCAAGATTCAATTCCGAAACCCCTATCTGCGTATGCAGGTAGGGGTTTTGTCTTTCTATCCTCCCCACAAATCGGAACGGGCGCACTAGAATAGACCCCGACGCCGTCATTCAGAATTTTCCTATGTCCGATCCTGCCGACTCCCGGCCCCTCGCGAATCTGCCGCTGGACGAACTGGTGGCCTGTCACGAGTGCGACCTGCTGATGCGCAAACCGGTGCTCAAGCGCGACGAAAAGGCCCACTGCCCCCGTTGTGGCTATGAGCTGTATGCCCACAGGCACAATGTCGTCGATCGTAGCCTGGCGCTCGTCCTGGCTGCTTTAATGCTGTACGTCCCGGCGAACTTCCTGCCAATCATGCAGCTCCATCTATTGGGGCAGAATGCGGATGACACCGTGTGGAGCGGTGTGCTTGGTCTGTATGACTCTGGCATGCGTGGTATCGCCGTGGTGGTGTTTCTCTGCAGCATGGCGATACCGCTACTCAAGTTGCTGTGCCAGCTTGCCGTGTTGCTCAGCATTCGCTGGAACATCGGAAGAAGCTACGGATTGCTGCTCTATCGCATTTATCACCACCTGCGCGACTGGGGCATGCTCGAGGTGTACTTCATGGGTGTGCTGGTGGCGATCGTCAAGCTGGTGGACCTGGCCGAACTAAGCCTTGGCCTGGGCCTGGCGTGTTTTATCAGTCTTTTGCTGGTTCAGGTCTGGCTGGAAATAGTGATGTCGCCACACCAGATCTGGGTGGCTTTGTCGGGAGAAGACCTGCATGCGGGCGATTGATGCCGGAATCCTTATTTGTTGCGAATGCCACCAGCTCAATCATCAGGAGCCGGATGCTCGTTCGCAGGTCTGCACACGCTGCGGCGCGATCGTGCATGCGCGGCGCCCCAACAGCCTGGTGCGTACCTGGGCGTTGCTGCTGACCGCGGCGATTCTCTATATCCCGGCCAATGTCCTGCCGATCATGACCGTCAGTACCTTGGGCCAGGGCAGTCCGGACACCATCATGTCCGGCGTGATCACCCTGATGAAGCACGGCATGCTGCCGATCGCCGCGGTGGTGTTCATTGCCAGTATCCTGGTGCCGACCTTCAAATTGGTCGGTATTGCCCTGCTGCTTTATTCGGTACAGCGCCATCAACCCTTGTCCGCTCGCCAGCGCATCCTGATGTACCGTTTCATCGAGTTCATCGGGCGTTGGTCGATGCTGGATATCTTCGTCATCGCCATTCTAGTGGCAGTAGTGAATTTCGGGCGCATCGCCAGCGTCGAAGCCAACCTGGGGGCTGTTGCCTTTGCCAGTGTGGTGATACTGACGATGTTTGCAGCAGTAACTTTCGATCCCCGACTGATCTGGGATAACACGGAGTCGGACGACGACCATGAGTGACGATTTGCCTACGGCTAGAACCCGGCCAGCCTCGAACTGGTCGGCCATCTGGATTTTGCCTTTGATCGCCCTGCTGATCGGCGGCTGGCTTGGCTGGCAGGCTTACCGGGATTCGGGGGTGAACATCGAGGTTCGCTTCAAGAGCGGCGACGGTATCGTCGCCAACAAGACCGAGGTGGTCTACAAGGGCATGCCGGTCGGCAAGGTCAAAAGCCTGGTACTGGATGCCAAGGGCAGCGATGCCGGGGTGGTCGCCACCATCGAGATGAATGCTGCCGCCGAGCCCCATCTGCGGACCAATACGCGCTTCTGGCTGGTCAAGCCCAGTGTCACGCTGGCGGGTATCACGGGTCTGGAGACGCTGGTCTCCGGCAACTATATTGCCGTCAGTCCGGGTGATGGCGAGCCGACCAAGAACTTCGTCGCCTTGCCGGAGGCGCCGCCGCTGTCCGACAGCGAGCCGGGTCTGCACCTGACGCTCAAGGCGGACCGCCTGGGTTCGCTCAATCGCGACAGTCCGGTGTTCTACAAGCAGATCCAGGTCGGCCGGGTGAAGAGTTATCGCCTTGCTGAAGACCAGGGCACGGTGGAGATCAAGGTCTTCATCGAGCCTGCCTACGCCTCCCTGGTGCGCAAGCACACGCGTTTCTGGAATGCCAGTGGTGTGAGCGTCGATGCCAGCCTGTCCGGGGTGAAGATCCGCAGCGAGTCGCTGGCCAGCATCGTCGCCGGCGGTATCGCCTTCGCCACGCCTGAGCACCGCAAGGACAGCCCGCCCACGGACCCGAGCCTGCCGTTCCGTCTGTACGAGGACTTCGACGCGGCCCAGGCTGGTATCCGGGTAAAGGTCAAGCTGAGCGACTTCGAAGGCCTGCAGGAAGGCCGTACCCCGGTGATGTACAAGGGCATCCAGGTCGGTACCCTGAAAACCCTGAAGGTCGAATCCGATCTGAATAGCGCAATGGCCGAACTGACCCTCGACCCGCTGGCCGAGGATTACCTGGTGCAGGGCACCCAGTTCTGGGTGGTCAAGCCGTCGATTTCCCTCGCGGGCATCACTGGCCTGGAAGCGTTGGTGAAGGGTAACTACATTGCCGTGCGCCCAGGCGACAAGGGCGCCGCGCCGCAGCGCGAGTTCGAAGCCCGGGCCAAGGCACCACCCCTCGACCTGAAGGCGCCGGGTCTGCACCTGGTGCTGTTCAGCGAGAACCTGGGTTCGCTGGAGGTCGGAAGCCCGGTCCTCTACCGCCAGGTCAAGGTCGGTACCGTGCAGAGCTACCAGTTCTCGCGCAAGCACGAGAAACGCCTGCTGATCGGCGTCCATATCGAGCCGGAGTACGCCAACCTGGTCAATGGCTCGACGCGCTTCTGGAATGCCAGCGGTATCACCCTGACCGGTGGCCTGTCGGGTATCCAGATCAAGAGCGAGTCGCTGCAAAGCCTGATGGCCGGCGGTATTTCCTTCGATACGCCCAAGCCGAACGTACCGCTTAAACGGAAGATTCCTACCTTCCGCCTGAATGAAAGCCAGGAGGCCGCCAACCTTTCGGGTATTCCAGTCACCATCAAGGTGGCGGATGCCGATGGCCTGAAGGTGGGCACGCCGATTCGCTTCAAGGGCCTGGATGTTGGCAAGGTCGAGGCGGTCGATCTGAGCGCGGACCTGCAATCCGTGCTGCTCAAGGCGCGGATCACCGAGGTGCCTGAACGTATTGCGCGGGTGGGCACGCAGTTCTGGGTGGTCAAGCCGGCGCTGGGGATCGTCAAGACGGAGAACCTTGGCACCCTGATCACCGGACAGTACCTCGAAGTCCAGCCGGCAGCACAGAACAAGGGGTCGCAGCGCGAGTTCACGGCATTGCCCGAGGCGCCGGAGGTCATCGGAGCGCCGCAGGGGCTGGCCCTGGTCTTGAGTGCGCCAAGGCGCGGGTCGATCAAGCCGGGTGTGCCGGTGACCTACCGGGAGATTCCCGTGGGCAAGGTGACAGGTTTCGAGTTGGGGCAGACGGCTGACCGCGTGCTGATCCATATCCTGATCGAGCCGCGTTACGTTCCCCTGGTGCGTGGCGGCAGCCGTTTCTGGAACACCAGCGGCTTCGGCTTCGAGTTCGGTTTGATCAAGGGGGCGACCATCCGCACCGAGTCCCTGGAAACCATGATCCAGGGCGGTATCGCCTTCGCCACGCCTGAAGGCGAGCAGATGGGCAAGCCGGCCTTGCCGCAGCAGACCTTCGCCTTGTTCGAGAAGGCGGAAGAAGACTGGCTGCAATGGGCGCCGAAGATTCCGATCGGTAAGTAAAGCTACAAGCTTTAAGCTGCAAGTCATAAGTAGGAGCGGGCGCGGTGCTGGCCAGCTTTTACTTATGACTTGCGGCTTGAAGCTTGGAGCTCAAATCCCAGGCAATAAAAAACCGACCCTGAGGTCGGTTTTTTAACAAGCTTGTCGCTTAGGCAGCAGCTTTCAGCGCCTTGATGTGGCCATTCAGACGGCCTTTATGGCGAGCAGCCTTGTTCTTGTGGATGATACCCTTGTCGGCCATACGGTCGATTACAGGTACAGCCAGGATGTAAGCAGCTTGCGCTTTTTCGGCGTCTTTTGCGTCGATGGCTTTAACTACATTCTTGATGTAGGTACGAACCATGGAACGCAGGCTGGCGTTGTGGCTGCGACGCTTCTCAGCCTGTTTTGCACGTTTTTTGGCGGAAGGTGAGTTGGCCACCGTCGAGCTCCTCGAAAGACTTGGTAAATAGCAAACAAAATAGGCCGCGAATCATGCCGATGAGTTGACTGCTTGTCAAGGCCACGAACGGGTAACCGCTCGGTGGTCATTCTCCATCGGGATGATTCCCTTCTGGTGCACGACCTGTAAACTCGGGAGCTTTTGCGCTGCCTGTTTTGCGCGGCGCGCATTATTGCACATCCGAATGACGTTCGGCCTGCACTTCATCCAACGGCGTGAAAAACTTTCGATGAATCTCCTCAAATCCCTGGCTGCGGTCAGCTCGATCACCATGGTCTCGCGGGTGCTGGGCTTCGTCCGTGACACCATCCTGGCCCGTATCTTCGGCGCCGGCGTGGCCACCGACGCCTTCTTCATCGCCTTCAAGCTGCCCAACCTGCTGCGCCGGATCTTCGCCGAGGGCGCCTTCTCCCAGGCTTTCGTGCCGATCCTGGCCGAGTACAAGACCCAGCAAGGCGAGGAAGCGACCCGCACCTTCATCGCCTACGTATCCGGCCTGCTGACCCTGGCCCTGGCGGTGGTGACTGCGCTCGGCATACTGGCGGCCCCGTGGATCGTCTGGGCCACTGCGCCGGGCTTCGTCGACAGTCCGGAAAAATTCCAGCTGACCACCGACCTGCTGCGTGTGACCTTTCCTTATATATTGCTGATCTCGCTGTCATCCCTGGCCGGCGCGATCCTCAATACCTGGAACCGCTTCTCGGTCCCGGCCTTCGTGCCGACCCTGCTCAACGTCGCGATGATCTTCTTCGCGCTGTTCCTCACGCCGTACTTCGATCCACCGGTGATGGCCCTGGGCTGGGCGGTGCTGGCCGGCGGCGTGTTGCAGCTTCTTTATCAGCTGCCGCACCTGAAAAGGATCGGCATGCTCGTGCTGCCGCGCCTGAACCTGCGCGACACCGGTGTCTGGCGCGTGATGAAACAGATGCTTCCGGCGATCCTCGGGGTCTCGGTCAGCCAGATCTCGCTGATCATCAACACCATCTTCGCCTCGTTCCTGGTGGCCGGCTCGGTCTCCTGGATGTACTACGCCGACCGCCTGATGGAGCTGCCGTCCGGCGTCCTTGGCGTGGCCCTGGGCACCATCCTCCTGCCGACCCTGGCCAAGACCTACGCCAACAAGGACCGCCAGCAGTACTCGCAGATCCTCGACTGGGGCCTGCGCCTGTGCTTCCTGCTGGTGCTGCCATGCTCCCTGGCCCTGGCGATCCTCGCCGAGCCGCTGACCGTCGCCCTGTTCCAGTACGGCAAGTTCAGCGCCTTCGATGCGCAGATGACCCAGCGCGCGCTGATCGCCTATTCGGTCGGCCTGCTCGGCATCATCATGATCAAGGTCCTGGCGCCCGGCTTCTATGCCCAGCAGAACATCCGTACTCCCGTGAAGATCGCGCTCTTTACCCTGGTCTCCACGCAACTGCTCAACCTGGTGTTCATCGGCCCGTTGCAGCACGCCGGGCTGGCCCTGGCGATCAGCGTCGGTGCGTGCCTCAACGCGGGCCTGCTGTACTGGAAACTGCGCCAGCAGCGCCTGTTCGAGCCGCAGCCGGGCTGGACCGGTTTCCTGGTCAAGCTGGTGATCGCGGTGTTGCTGATGTCCGCCGTACTGCTGGTCGGCATGCATTTCATGCCGCCCTGGGCAGAAGGGGAGATGCTGATGCGCTTCCTGCGCCTTGGCGCCCTGATCGCTGCGGGCGTGGTGACCTATTTCGGCAGCCTGTTCCTGTTCGGCTTCCGCCCCCGGGACTTCGCCCGCAAGGCGCTGCACTGACGGACGGCGCGGGTCAGGCGTCGGTTTCGCGAAATCGGCGTCCTGGCAACGCGCTGCTGCCTGTCGTCAGCGCCCGGGTATGGTTATAATCGACCACTTTATGAGCAAGAAGCGCGTTATGCAGCTGGTTCGAGGCCTTCAAAACCTTCGCCCCCGGCATCGGGGCTGCGTTGCTACTATCGGCAACTTCGACGGTGTTCACCGCGGTCACCAGGCTATCCTGGCCCGTTTGCGTGAGCGCGCGGTGGAGCTGGGCGTACCCAGCTGCGTGGTGATTTTCGAACCACAGCCGCGTGAGTACTTCGCCCCGGACACCGCCCCGGCCCGCCTGGCCCGCCTGCGCGACAAGGTCGCCCTGCTGGCCGCCGAAGGTGTCGACCGGGTCCTGTGCCTGGCCTTCAACCAGCGCCTGAGCAAGCTCAGTGCCGACGCGTTCGTCGAGACCATCCTGGTCGACGGCCTCGGCGTGAAGCACCTCGAGGTCGGTGACGACTTCCGCTTCGGCTGCGACCGCCTGGGCGACTTCGCTTTCCTGCAGGACGCCGGCCAGCGCCACGGCTTCAGCGTCGAAGCGGCGCAGACGGTGGAGCTGGATGGCCTGCGGGTCAGCAGCACCCAGGTCCGCGATGCCCTGGCCGCGGCGGACTTCGCCCTGGCCGAGCGCCTGCTGGGCCGGCCGTTCCGTATTCGCGGGCGGGTCCTGCATGGCCAGAAGCTCGCACGGCAGTTGGGTACGCCCACCGCCAACGTACAACTCAAGCGCCGTCGCGTGCCGCTGACCGGGGTCTACCTGGTCAGCGCTGAAATAGACGGCAAGGTGTGGCCCGGGGTCGCCAATATCGGCGTGCGCCCGACCGTTGCCGGCGACGGCAGCGCCCACCTGGAAGTGCATTTGCTGGATTTCGCCGGTGATCTGTATGGCCGGCGCCTGACGGTGGAATTCCACCACAAGCTGCGCGAAGAGCAGCGCTTCGCCTCCCTGGAGGCGCTCAAGTCGGCGATCGACGCGGATATCGCCGCCGCTCGTGCCCATTGGCACGCTCAACCGCTAACCAAGAGCCTGAAATGACCGACTATAAAGCCACGCTAAACCTTCCGGACACCGCCTTCCCGATGAAGGCCGGCCTGCCACAGCGCGAACCGCAGATCCTGCAGCGCTGGGACAGTATTGGCCTGTACCGGAAACTGCGTGAGATTGGCAAGGATCGTCCGAAGTTCGTCCTGCACGACGGTCCTCCCTATGCCAACGGCAAGATTCACATCGGTCACGCGCTCAACAAGATCCTCAAGGACATGATCATCCGCTCGAAGACCCTGTCGGGCTTCGACGCGCCTTATGTTCCGGGCTGGGACTGCCACGGCCTGCCGATCGAGCACAAGGTCGAGGTCACCCACGGCAAGAACCTGACCGCGGACAAGACCCGCGAACTGTGCCGTGCCTACGCCGCCGAGCAGATCGAAGGCCAGAAGGCCGAGTTCATCCGCCTGGGCGTGCTGGGTGACTGGGACAACCCGTACAAGACCATGGACTTCGCCAACGAGGCGGGTGAAATCCGTGCCCTGGCCGAAATGGTCAAGCACGGCTTCGTATTCAAGGGCCTGAAACCGGTCAACTGGTGCTTCGATTGCGGTTCGGCCCTGGCCGAAGCGGAAGTCGAGTACGCCGACAAGAAATCCCAGACCATCGACGTCGCCTTCAAGGCCGTCGATGAAGACAAGCTGGCCAGCGCCTTCGGCCTGGCCAGCCTGGCAAAACCAGCTTCCATCGTGATCTGGACCACCACCCCGTGGACCATCCCGGCCAACCAGGCGCTGAACATCCATCCGGAATTCACCTACGCCCTGGTCGACGTCGGCGACAAGCTGCTGATCCTCGCCGAAGAGCTGGTCGAGTCATGCCTCAAGCGCTTCTCCCTGGAAGGCTCGGTGATTGCCACCGCGCCGGGTTCGGCCCTGGAGCTGATCAACTTCCGTCACCCGCTGTACGACCGCCTGTCGCCCATCTACCTGGCCGAGTACGTCGAGCTGGGCGCCGGTACCGGCGTGGTTCACTCCGCCCCGGCTTACGGCGAGGACGACTTCGTCACCTGCAAGCGCTACGGCATGGTCAACGACGATATCCTGACCCCGGTGCAGAGCAACGGTGTCTATGTCGACTCCCTGGAGTTCTTCGGCGGCCAGTTCATCTGGAAAGCCAACCCGCACATCGTCGAGAAGCTGGCCGAAGTCGGCGCGCTGATGTTCACCGAGACCATCAGCCACAGCTACATGCACTGCTGGCGCCACAAGACCCCGCTGATCTACCGCGCCACCGCGCAGTGGTTCGTCGGCATGGACAAGCAACCGAACAACGGCGACACCCTGCGTGAACGCGCCCTGAAAGCCATCGAGGACACCAAGTTCGTCCCGGCCTGGGGCCAGGCGCGCCTGCACTCGATGATCGCCAACCGTCCCGACTGGTGCATCTCGCGCCAGCGCAACTGGGGCGTACCGATCCCGTTCTTCCTGCACAAGCAGACCGGCGAGCTGCACCCGCGCACCGTCGAGCTGATGGAAGAAGTGGCCAAGCGTGTCGAACAGGAAGGCATCGAAGCCTGGTTCAAGATGGACGCCGCCGAACTGCTCGGTGACGAAGCCGGCCAGTACGACAAGATCGCCGACACCCTCGACGTCTGGTTCGACTCCGGCACCACCCACTGGCACGTGCTGCGTGGCTCGCACAACATCGGCCACGAGACCGGCCCGCGCGCCGACCTGTACCTGGAAGGCTCCGACCAGCACCGCGGCTGGTTCCACTCGTCGCTGCTGACCGGTTGCGCCATCGACAACCACGCGCCGTATCGCGAGCTGCTGACCCACGGCTTCACCGTCGACGAAAACGGCCGCAAGATGTCCAAGTCGCTGGGCAACACTATCGAGCCGCAGAAGGTCAACGACACCCTGGGTGCCGACATCATGCGCCTGTGGGTTTCCGCCACCGACTACTCGGGCGAGATGGCCGTTTCCGACCAGATCCTCCAGCGCAGCGCCGATGCCTATCGCCGCATCCGCAACACCGCGCGCTTCCTGCTTTCCAACCTGTCCGGCTTCGATCCGGCCCGCGACCTGCTGCCGGCCGAAGACATGCTGGCCCTGGACCGCTGGGCCGTCGACCGTACCCTGCTGCTGCAGCGCGAGCTGGAAGAGCACTACGGCGAATACCGCTTCTGGAACGTCTACTCGAAGATCCACAACTTCTGCGTGCAGGAGCTGGGTGGCTTCTACCTCGACATCATCAAGGACCGCCAGTACACCACCGGCGCCAACAGCGTCGCCCGCCGCTCCTGCCAGACCGCGCTGTACCACATCGCCGAAGCGCTGGTGCGCTGGATCGCGCCGATCCTGTCGTTCACCGCGGACGAGCTGTGGCAGTACCTGCCTGGCGAGCGCAACGAATCGGTGATGCTCAACACCTGGTACCAGGGCCTGACCGAGCTGCCGGAAGGCACCGAGCTGGATCGCGCCTACTGGGATCGCGTGATGGCGGTGAAGACCGCGGTCAACAAGGAACTGGAGAACCAGCGTGCGGCCAAGGCCATCGGTGGCAACCTGCAGGCCGAAGTGACCCTGTTCGCCGACGAGGCCCTGGGCAACGACCTGACCAAGCTGGGCAACGAGCTGCGCTTCGTGTTGATCACCTCCGCCGCCAGCGTCGCGCCGTTCGTCGAAGCGCCTGCCGATGCGGTGGTTACCGAAGTCGCCGGCCTCAAGTTGAAGGTGGTCAAGTCCGGCTACGTGAAGTGCGGTCGTTGCTGGCACTTCCGTCCGGATGTCGGGGTCAACCCGGAGCACCCGGAAATCTGCGGTCGTTGCGTTGACAACATCAGCGGCAACGGCGAGGTGCGCCACTATGCCTAATGCGTCTGCGGGGCGGTTCGGCCGCCTCGCCTGGCTCTGGCTGAGCGTGCTGGTCCTGGTCCTCGACCAGGCCAGCAAGTTCCATTTCGAAAACTCGCTGAGCATGTACCAGCAGATCGTAGTCATTCCCGACTACTTCAGCTGGACCCTGGCCTACAACACCGGCGCGGCGTTCAGCTTCCTGGCCGACAGCTCCGGCTGGCAGCGCTGGCTGTTCGCCCTGATCGCCGTGGTGGTCAGCGCGGTGCTGGTAGTCTGGCTCAAGCGCCTGGGGCGTGACGAAACCTGGCTGGCGATCGCCCTGTCCCTGGTCCTCGGTGGTGCCCTGGGCAACCTGTACGACCGGGTCGCCCTCGGCCATGTGATCGACTTCATCCTCGTGCACTGGCAGAACCGCTGGTACTTCCCGGCCTTCAACCTGGCCGACAGCGCCATTACCGTTGGTGCGGTGATGCTGGCGCTGGATATGTTCAAGAGCAAAAAGTCCGGAGAACCTGTCCATGAGTGACATCCGTATCGGCCAGAACACCGAAGTCACCCTGCACTTCGCCCTGCATCTGGAAAACGGCGATACCGTCGACAGCACCTTCGACAAGGCTCCGGCGGTCTTCAAGGTCGGCGACGGCAACCTGCTGCCCGGTTTCGAAGCGGCGATCTTCGGTTTCAAGGCCGGTGACAAGCGCAACGTCACCGTGGCCCCGGAGAATGCCTTCGGCCAGCCCAACCCGCAGAACGTGCAGGTCATGCCGCGTTCGCAGTTCCAGGACATGGAGCTGTCCGAAGGCCTGCTGGTCATCTTCAACGATGCCGCCAATGCCGAGCTGCCAGGTGTGGTGAAAGCCTTCGACGACGCCCAGGTGACCGTCGACTTCAACCATCCACTGGCTGGCAAGACCCTGACCTTCGAGGTGGAAATCCTTGAAGTGAAGGCTCTCTGAGCCGGGAGTTCCTCATGCAGATCAAACTCGCCAACCCTCGTGGCTTCTGCGCCGGCGTGGACCGGGCGATCGAAATCGTCAACCGGGCGCTGGAGGTCTTCGGGCCGCCGATCTATGTGCGCCACGAAGTGGTGCACAACAAGTTCGTCGTCGAAGACCTGCGCGCCCGCGGCGCCATCTTCGTCGAAGAGCTGGATCAGGTGCCGGACGACGTCATCGTCATCTTCAGTGCCCATGGCGTTTCCCAGGCCGTGCGCCAGGAGGCGGCAGGCCGCGGCCTGAAGGTGTTCGACGCCACCTGTCCGCTGGTGACCAAGGTACACATCGAAGTCGCCCGCTACAGCCGCGACGGCAAGGAATGCATCCTGATCGGCCACGCCGGGCACCCGGAAGTCGAAGGCACCATGGGTCAGTACGACGACAGCAATGGCGGCTCGATCTACCTGGTCGAAGACGAGGACGATGTCGCCAAACTCGAGGTGCGTAACCCCGAGAAACTGGCGTTCGTGACCCAGACCACGCTGTCGATGGATGACACCAGCCGCGTGATCGATGCCCTGCGTACCCGTTTCCCGAGTATCGGTGGGCCGCGCAAGGACGACATCTGCTACGCCACCCAGAACCGTCAGGATGCGGTCAAGCAACTGGCCGACGAGTGCGACGTGGTCCTGGTGGTCGGCAGCCCGAACAGCTCCAACTCCAACCGCCTGCGCGAACTGGCTGAGCGCATGTCCACCCCGGCCTACCTGATCGATGGTGCCGAGGATCTGCAGCGCGCCTGGTTCGATGGCGTCGCGCGCGTCGGCATCACTGCCGGCGCCTCGGCCCCGGAAGTCCTGGTACGTGGCGTGATCCAGCAACTGCGCGACTGGGGTGCCAGCGGCGCGGAGGAGCTGGATGGTCGCGAGGAGAATGTCACCTTCTCCATGCCCAAGGAACTGCGGGTCCGTACCGTCAGCTGATGTCGCCGTCGCACAGCGGCTGGTCGGGCGGCGCATGCTGCAGCCTGACCCGGCCGCTGGCCGACAGGCGCACCTGATACAGGCTTTCCTGTCCGGGCGCCCCGCAGACCAGCAGGGTCCCGGCCTGGAAAGCGCCGCCCTCACGCAGCGGAACGCCCAAGCCGCTGAAGCGCACCCACTGCGCGACCGGTTGATTGCCGATCACCCTGACACCGCCCCTCGCCGAATACTCCCGTAACAACTGCTCCGGACCCTGCTCCAGGCGTATCTGCCAGCCGTTGCTCCAATCACCCTCCAATGCATGCAGCATGACCACCTGGTTGCGCAGCAAGGCCTCGCTGCGCGTGGCGCGCAGGGCTTGGGCGAGGCTCTCGGCGATGGCCTGCTGTTGCAGGTCGTGGCTCATCTTGCTGTAGGACGATATTCCCAGTTGCGTCAGAAGGGCCAGCAGGCCAACCGCAAACAGCATCTGCATCAGTGTTACGCCCTGTTGCTTCATCGTGCATTCCTCCCTGGAAGTGCTTCGCTTAGGGTCCGGCGTCGGGGCGGGTGGTGTCGAGTCAGCCGGGTTGGCAGTGTGCCGGGGAAAGTTCGCAGGAGGCGGGTGATGGCAAGGAAGCAGCGGGGATTGACCCTGATCGAGGTGATGGTGGCGCAGGTGGTGCTGGCGCTTGGGCTGCTGGGGGCGGCGGGGCTGCAACTGCGCTCGGTGCAAGGGACAGACAGTGCGCGTATGGTCAGCCAGGGGGCGGTCATCGCTCACGGGATGCTGGAGCGGGCGCGCTCGGCGCGGGGTGTCGACGGGCGTGATCAGGCCGAACTGCAGCGTCAGGTCGAGGCCTTCGCTGGCGCGTCCGGGCGCGGCGTATTTCGTGGAAATGGCGTGCTGGTGAGCTGGCGCGATGAGCGCGGTGGGGGAGGGCTGCGGTCCATCGAGCTGGGGATATCACAATGAGATCGGTGGCGGGGTTCAGCCTGATCGAGGTGTTGCTTGCCATGAGCCTGGGGTTGCTGCTGATACTCGGTGGCAGCCGGGTGTTCATCGGGGCCTTGCACAGTTGGAAAGTGCAGGAGGCAGCGGCGCGGCTGCAGGAGGATGCGCGCCTGGTGCTGCACCGGATGGCCGGGGATATTCGCATGGCTGGCATGTTTGGTTGTTTGCGTCGGGAGGCGATGAGCTTTCCTGATGCGGACACGGCGCGGCTGTTCGCGCAGGCGATGCGGCTTGAGCAGGCGAGCGATGGTGGACTGGGCAGCCTGACGCTGGTCGCAGCCGAATGGGGCGAGCTGGCTGGCGCTCCCGACTGGACGCTGGTGACTGATTGTCTGGCCAGTGCCACCGTTTTGAAAGGCCGTGCAATCGCCGGCCCTGGCCAGTTCGCGGTGCCCATCCGTCAGCAAATCTATCGACTCGACGGTCGTAGCCTATTGCTCGGCGGTGGGGGCAGTAGTGCGGTGCTGGTCGACAATATAGGGCGATTCGGTGTTCGTCGGGATGATGATCGGATGCTGCTCAGCTTGACGCTGGAGGATCCCGGGCAGCGGGTCCGCCCGCAGACCTATGAACTCACCGTGGTCCTGCGCAATGGCCAATAATCAAAAGCGACACGGACCCTGTGGGAGCTGGCTTGTCGGACCGCCGAACCGCAGCGATTGCAATAGTGAATTCACCACCGCTATCGCTGGCAAGCCAGCTCCCACAGGTCCGCGCCAGGCAAGAAAAATGCAGCGGGGCGCAGTACTGGCACTGGTCATGATTCTATTGGTCCTGTTGGGCATCCTCGGCCTTTTCGCCATCCAGTCCAGCACCCAGCAAACCCGCATGGCCAGCAACCACCTGGCCTCGCTCCAGGCCTTCGAAGCCGCAGAAAACCTCCTGTCGACAGCCGAAGCCCGCCTCCCCGCAACGCCACCATCCGGCTGGCAACAGCTCGGCACAGGCCGCTACCTCATTGAACACCTCGGCCAGACCGACCAGGCCGCGCACATGCCGGCAGACCTCCCCGCCACCCTGTTCCGCATCACCGCCATCGCCGAAGAGCGCCAGGCCCGGATCACCCTGGAAAGCGTCGTGGCCTGGCCACTCTCGCCCGACCACGGCCCCGCCCGCCGCATCCTCTGGCGCCAACATCCACGGGAGTCTTGATGCAGCGCACGCAGAATGGCCTGAGCCTGATCGAAGTGTTGATTGTCCTCGCGCTGGTGGGCATGCTGGCGGGCATTGCCTACCCCAGCTACAGCGAAATGGTCCGCAAGGGCGCGCGCACGGAAATAGCCGGGATCCTGTACGAAAGCGCGCAGCACCTGGAGCAGCACCATTCCCGCACCGGCCGCTATCTCGACACTGACGGGTCGATTGTCCCGCTGCCGGACGGAAACGCCCATTACCGCCTGCATGCCCGGCGCGAAGCCGACAGCTACCTGCTGAGCGCCACCCGGCGCCCGGGTGGCCCCATGGCCTTCGACGCCTGCGGCGATTTCGAACTCGATCACCGTGGCGTGCGCGCCAATCCCGGCAGCGACGCGGATGCCGGCAAGGGCTGCTGGGAGGGTTGAAGGCATTCATGGCGCCTGCGTGGCGTCGCGGTTCACTTCGGGTACTGGATCTACAGATGAGCAAGCAAGTGGTGATTGTGGGTGGCGGTGTGATTGGCCTGCTGACGGCGTTCAATCTGGCCGCGCAGGTCGATCGGGTGATCGTCTGCGACAAGGGCGAACTGGGCGGCGAATCCTCCTGGGCCGGCGGTGGCATCGTCTCGCCGCTTTACCCATGGCGCTACAGCCCGGCGGTCACTGCGCTGGCGCACTGGTCCCAGGACTTTTATCCACAGCTCGGCGAGCGTCTGCATGCCAGTACCGGCATCGATCCGCAGGTGCATGTAACCGGCCTGTACTGGCTGGATCTGGACGATGAAGCCGAGGCGCTGGCCTGGGCCGCAAGGGAAGGGCGCCCGTTGAGCAAGGTCGCGGTCTCCGAGGCCTACGCCGCGGTGCCGGTGCTGGGCCCGGGCTTCGAGAGTGCGGTGTACATGGCTGGCGTGGCCAACGTGCGCAATCCGCGACTGCTCAAGTCGCTCAAGGCGGCGTTGCAGGCGCTGCCGAACGTCACCCTGAACGAGCATTGCGCGATCACCGGCTTTATCCGCGAAGGCGAGCGTATCGCGGGTGTGGAAACGGCCGAAGGCGCCATCACCGCTGATGAAGTGGTGCTGACCGCTGGCGCCTGGAGCGGCGATCTGCTGCGCCCGCTGGGCTTCGAACTACCGGTGGAGCCGGTGAAGGGGCAGATGATCCTGTTCAAGTGCGCCGAGGATTTCCTGCCGAGCATGGTCCTGGCCAAGGGACGCTATGCGATTCCGCGTCGCGATGGTCATATCCTGGTGGGAAGCACCCTGGAACACGCCGGCTACGACAAGACTCCGACTGACGAAGCACTGGAAAGCCTGCGCGCTTCCGCCATCGACCTGGTACCGGCGCTGGCCGATGCCGAGCTGGTCGGGCACTGGGCCGGGTTGCGGCCGGGGTCGCCTGAGGGCGTGCCCTATATCGGTCGGGTTCCAGGTTGCGACGGGCTGTGGCTGAACTGCGGGCATTACCGCAATGGCCTGGTGCTGGCGCCTGCTTCCTGCCAACTGTTCAGCGACCTGATCGGCGGGCACGAGCCGATCATCGACCCGGCGCCTTACGCGCCGGCCGGACGCTTGCAGGTGATCTGAGCCGAAGGGCCTCAGCGCTTGTCGCTGGGGCCTTGTTCAAGGTGAGCGGTGCTGCAATACCACTCGTTGCCGCGGTGCAGGGCGCGGTCATTCGGCAGGTGTACGCCGCAATGGGCGCAACGCACCATCTTCAGGGTGGTTTCCTGAGGCGGGGTCGAGGAGGAGGCGTTATTGCCGACCTTGAACTTGCGCCACAGCCAGAAGGCGGCAGCGATCACGGCGATCCAGAAAAGTAGGCGAACCATGGTGTCCAGCTTATTCAGTGAAGATGCGGCAGTGTAGAAGAGCCGTTGGTCGCGGCCAATAAAAAGGGAAGCCCAAGCTTCCCTTTTTGTATTTCTTTGCGATCAGTCAAACACGCCGAAGGTCATGTAGCTGAACCAGGAGCGGTCGTTGTTGTTGCCTTCTGCCTCGTGATTCTCTTCCTGAACGGCATCGCCGTCTTTTGGCAGCAGGTCTTCCGGAATCGCTTCCTTGGCGTCTTCGTACTGCTTGATCACGTCCTGGTTGGCGCGGGTCTCGCCCGGCGGCAGCGGCGTGGCAGTGTTGATCAGGCCCAGGGTGGCCTTGGACAGCCAGGAACGGTTGTCGGCTTCTTCCTGGCGCGGCACGAACTGGCCGTCGACCAGGCTCGGGTGGTCAGGGTAGTTCAGCTTCAGGGTTTCCAGGCTGGTAGCGGCCAGGTCGTCCAGGTGCAGGCGCTGGTAGGCCTCGGTCATCACCGCCAGGCCGTCGCCGACCGATGGGGTTTCCTGGAAGTTCTCCACCACGTAGCGGCCACGGTTGGCAGCGGCGACATAGGCCTGACGGGTCAGGTAGTAGTCGGCAACGTGGATCTCGTAGGAGGCCAGCAGGTTGCGCAGGTAGATCATGCGCTGCTTGGCGTCCGGCGCGTAGCGGCTGTTCGGGAAGCGGCTGGTCAGCTGGGCGAACTCGTTGTAGGAGTCGCGGGCGGCGCCCGGGTCACGCTTGGTCATGTCCAGCGGCAGGAAGCGCGCCAGCAGGCCGCGGTCCTGGTCGAAGGAGGTCAGGCCCTTCAGGTAGTAGGCGTAGTCGACGTTCGGGTGCTGCGGGTGCAGGCGAATGAAACGCTCGGCGGCGGACTTGGCGGCCTCCGGCTCGGCGTTCTTGTAGTTCGCGTAGATCAGCTCCAGCTGCGCCTGGTCGGCATAGCGACCGAACGGATAGCGGGATTCCAGGGCCTTCAGCTTGGAAGTGGCGCTGGTGTAGCTGTGGTTGTCCAGGTCGGCCTGCGCCTGCTGGTACAGCTCGGCTTCGCTCAGGTTTTCGTCGACGACTTCCTTCGAAGAACAAGCAGCGGTGAGTCCGAGGATGGCGATCAGCAGCAGGTGTTTCACTTGCATGGCGGCTTGCGTCCCTATGACGGCCGCTGTCTTGGGCACGGCCGTCCTGTTATGATGAGCACCCCGCGGAGCACCCGGGGCAAAAGACGCCGTATTTAACCACAAGCGCGCAGCCGAAACCAAAGGCTGTGCCGTCGCCTTGTCAGAGCATGTCCGAGATCATTCAACTTAGCGCAGAGGTGCCGTCCGAAATGGGCGGGCAACGCCTCGACCAGGTCGCCGCCCAATTGTTCGCCGAGCACTCGCGCTCGCGCCTTTCCGCCTGGATCAAGGACGGCCTCCTGACCGTCGACGGCAACGTCATGCGGCCCCGTGACATCGTTCACGGCGGCTCCGTGCTGGCGCTGGAAGCCGAACAGGAAGCCCAGGGCGAGTGGGTAGCCCAGGATATCGAGCTGGATATCGTCTACGAAGACGAGCAGATCCTGGTGATCAACAAGCCTGCGGGCCTGGTGGTCCACCCGGCTGCCGGTCATGCCGACGGCACCTTGCTCAATGCCCTGCTGCACCATGTGCCCGGCATCATCAACGTGCCGCGCGCGGGTATCGTGCACCGCCTCGACAAGGACACCACCGGTCTGATGGTGGTGGCCAAGACCCTCGAGGCGCAGACCAGCCTGGTGACCCAGCTGCAAAGCCGCAGCGTCAGCCGCATCTATGAATGCATCGTGGTCGGCGTGGTCACGGCGGGTGGCAAGATCAACGCCCCGATCGGCCGTCACGGCGGCCAGCGCCAGCGCATGGCGGTGACCGAAGGCGGCAAGCCGGCGGTCAGCCACTATCGCGTGCTGGAGCGCTTCCGTTCCCACACCCACGTGCGGGTCAAGCTGGAAACCGGGCGGACCCACCAGATTCGCGTGCACATGGCCCACGTCAACTTCCCGTTGGTCGGCGATCCAGTGTATGGCGGTCGTTTCCGTATTCCACCGGCTGCCAGCCCGACCATGGTCGAGGCGGTCAAGACCTTCCCGCGCCAGGCCCTGCACGCGCGCTTCCTGGAGCTGGAACATCCGGAGACGGGCAAACGCATGAAGTGGGAATCGCCGCTGCCGGATGATTTCGTCTGGCTGCTGTCGCTGCTCAAGCAGGACCGCGAGGCCTTCATCGGATGAGCGACCTGACCCCCAGCCTGCTGATTCCGGACTGGCCTGCGCCAGCCGGGGTCCGTGCCTGCGTCACGACGCGGGCGGGCGGGGTCAGTCTGCCTCCCTATGACACCTTCAATCTCGGTGACCATGTCGGCGATGCGTCGGCTGCGGTGGCCGAGAATCGCAAGCGCCTCACCGACGAGTGCCGCGCTGACGCGGCATGGCTCAAGCAGGTCCATGGCCTGGCGGTGGCCTACGCCAACCCGCAGGTAATCGACGAAGCCGACGCCAGCTGGACCGATACCCCTGGCATCGCCTGCACGGTGATGACTGCCGACTGCCTACCGGCCCTGTTCTGTGATCGTGCCGGGACTCGCGTAGCCGCCGCCCACGCCGGTTGGCGCGGTCTGGCGGGTGGCGTGCTGGAAGCCGCCCTGGACACCCTCGATAGCGATCCTGCCGAGATTCTCGTCTGGCTTGGCCCGGCCATCGGCCCGCAAGCCTTCGAAGTCGGCGCCGAAGTGCGCGAAGCCTTTATCGCCATCCATCCGCAAGCCGATGAGGCCTTTGTTCCAGGCGCACAGCCGGGCAAGTTCATGGCCGACATCTACAAGCTGGCGCGCATCCGCCTGGCTGCCCGCGGTGTCACGGCCGTCTACGGTGGCGGTTACTGCACCGTCACCGATCCGCGCTTCTTCTCCTACCGCCGTGCCTCCACCACCGGCCGCTTCGCCTCCCTCATCTGGCTCGACGCCCGCTGACCTGCATCAAGCCGTCTACGCTTGAATCTTCCAGAATGATCCCTATCTAGATGGGTATCTCAGGCAGGCTTTTCTTCATCAGGTGTGTCCATCGCTCCGGCCTGCCCTTTATAGGAAGGTAACTTATGCGTATAGACCGTTTGACCAGCAAGTTGCAGCTGGCGTTATCCGACTCCCAATCCCTGGCCGTTGGCATGGATCATCCGGCCATCGAGCCCGTACACCTGTTGCAGGCCCTGATCGACCAGCAGGGCGGCTCGATCAAGCCGCTGCTGATGCAGGTCGGCTTCGACGTCAATGGCCTGCGCAGCGCGTTGAGCAAAGAGCTCGACCAACTGCCGAAAATCCAGAACCCCACCGGCGACGTGAACATGTCCCAGGACCTGGCGCGCCTGCTCAACCAGGCCGACCGCCTGGCCCAGCAGAAGGGCGACCAGTTCATTTCCAGCGAGCTGGTGCTGCTCGCCGCCATGGACGAAAACAGCAAGCTCGGCAAGTTGCTGCTGGGCCAGGGCGTGACCAAGAAAGCCCTGGAAAATGCCATCAGCAACCTGCGCGGCGGCGAAGCGGTAAATGACCCGAACGCCGAGGAATCCCGTCAGGCTCTCGACAAATACACCGTCGACCTGACCAAGCGCGCCGAAGACGGCAAGCTCGATCCGGTGATCGGCCGTGACGATGAAATCCGCCGGACCATCCAGGTCCTGCAGCGCCGCACCAAGAACAACCCGGTGCTGATCGGTGAGCCCGGCGTCGGTAAAACCGCCATCGCCGAGGGCCTGGCCCAGCGCATCATCAATGGCGAGGTGCCGGATGGCCTGAAAGGCAAGCGCCTGCTGTCCCTGGACATGGGCGCGCTGATCGCTGGCGCCAAGTTCCGTGGCGAGTTCGAGGAGCGCCTGAAAGCGCTGCTCAATGAGCTGTCCAAGCAGGAAGGCCAGATCATCCTGTTCATCGACGAACTGCACACCATGGTCGGCGCGGGCAAGGGCGAGGGCTCCATGGATGCGGGCAACATGCTCAAGCCGGCCCTGGCCCGTGGCGAGTTGCATTGCGTCGGTGCCACCACGCTGAACGAGTACCGCCAGTACATCGAGAAGGACGCGGCTTTGGAGCGGCGCTTCCAGAAGGTGCTGGTGGAAGAGCCGAGCGAGGAAGACACCATCGCCATCCTCCGCGGCCTGAAAGAGCGCTACGAAGTGCACCACAAGGTGGCGATCACCGACGGTGCGATCATCGCGGCGGCCAAGCTCAGCCACCGCTACATCACCGATCGTCAGTTGCCAGACAAGGCCATCGACCTGATCGACGAAGCGGCCAGCCGCATCCGCATGGAGATCGACTCCAAGCCGGAAGTGCTGGACCGCCTGGAACGCCGTCTGATCCAGCTCAAGGTCGAATCCCAGGCCCTGAAGAAGGAAGACGACGAGGCTGCGATCAAGCGCTTGGAGAAGCTGACCGAGGAAATCGCCCGTCTGGAGCGTGAATACGCCGACCTGGAAGAGGTCTGGACCTCCGAGAAGGCCGAAGTGCAGGGCTCGGCGCAGATCCAGCAGAAGATCGAGCAATCGCGCCAGGAGCTGGAAACGGCCCGGCGCAAAGGCGACC
Source organism: Pseudomonas sp. P2S-1 (assembly GCF_057197725.1). Lineage (NCBI taxonomy): Bacteria > Pseudomonadati > Pseudomonadota > Gammaproteobacteria > Pseudomonadales > Pseudomonadaceae > Pseudomonas > Pseudomonas sp. P2S-1. The sequence goes on along the minus strand of NZ_CM170068.1, from coordinate 3,653,754 downwards.
TGAGCCGCATGGCCGAGCTGCAGTACGGGGTGATCCCGGACCTGGAGCGCAGCCTGCAGATGGTCGACCAGCACGGCAAGGCGGAAAACCAGTTGCTGCGCAACAAGGTCACCGAGGAAGAAATTGCCGAGGTGGTCTCCAAGTGGACCGGTATTCCGGTGTCGAAGATGCTCGAAGGCGAGCGGGAAAAACTGCTGAAGATGGAAAGCCTGCTGCATGAGCGGGTGATCGGCCAGGACGAAGCCGTGGTGGCGGTGGCCAACGCGGTACGGCGTTCCCGCGCCGGGCTGTCGGACCCGAACCGTCCGAGTGGCTCGTTCCTCTTCCTCGGCCCGACCGGCGTCGGCAAGACCGAGCTGTGCAAGGCGCTGGCGGAGTTCCTCTTCGATACCGAGGAGGCCATGGTGCGCATCGACATGTCCGAGTTCATGGAGAAACATTCCGTGGCTCGCCTGATCGGTGCACCGCCAGGCTACGTGGGTTATGAAGAAGGCGGCTACCTGACCGAAGCCGTGCGGCGCAAACCCTACTCGGTGGTGCTGCTGGACGAAGTGGAGAAGGCCCACCCGGATGTGTTCAACGTGCTGCTGCAGGTTCTGGAGGATGGCCGTCTGACCGACAGCCACGGACGTACGGTGGACTTCCGCAATACCGTGATCGTCATGACCTCGAACCTCGGTTCGGCGCAGATCCAGGACCTGGTCGGCGACCGTGAGGCGCAGCGCGCTGCGGTCATGGACGCGGTGGGTTCGCACTTCCGGCCGGAGTTCATCAACCGGATCGACGAAGTGGTGGTGTTCGAGCCACTGGGCCGCGACCAGATCGCCGGTATCACGCAGATCCAGCTCGGCCGCCTGCGCAGCCGCCTGGCCGAGCGCGAGCTGAGCCTGGAGCTGAGCCCCGAGGCGTTGGACAAGCTGATCGCCGTCGGTTACGACCCGGTCTACGGTGCACGGCCGCTGAAACGGGCGATCCAGCGCTGGATCGAGAACCCGCTGGCCCAGCTGATCCTGGCGGGCAGCTTCCTGCCGGGGGCTTCGATCACGGCGAAAGTGGACGGCGAGGAGATCGTTTTCGCCTGATTTTCCGGGGGTTGAAGAAAGGCCTCGAAATTCGGGGCCTTTTTTCTTTGCATTTTCTTTCGAGTGCTTGTAAAGTGCGCCCCGCTGTAAGTCATCCCGGTTTTCCAGCAGTTTTTGGAAATCTGAAAACAAGTTGCAAATCAGTAAGTTGAATGCAAATTGGGGGTTGACAAAGGTTTTGAAGGTTGTAGAATGACGCGCCTCAGAGACATGAACGCAGCGATGCACAAGGTCGAAGGGTTCGAAGCGGTAGTGATACAGCGTTCGAAATTGCAGTAGATGTATTGAAATTGATAGTTCCGCGATAGCTCAGTCGGTAGAGCAAATGACTGTTAATCATTGGGTCCCTGGTTCGAGTCCAGGTCGCGGAGCCAAATTTCAAGCCGGGGTATAGCGCAGTCCGGTAGCGCGCCTGCTTTGGGAGCAGGATGTCAGGAGTTCGAATCCCCTTACCCCGACCATTTTTGGGTCGTTAGCTCAGTTGGTAGAGCAGTTGGCTTTTAACCAATTGGTCGTAGGTTCGAATCCTACACGACCCACCATTTTCGAATCCGGTTCGCTGGAATCGAATCTTAAAAGACTGGAACGCCATTAGCGCCCAGTCGTAAAAAAGGCGCCTTAACCGGTGCCTTTTTTTTACCGGGGTATAGCGCAGTCCGGTAGCGCGCCTGCTTTGGGAGCAGGATGTCAGGAGTTCGAATCCCCTTACCCCGACCATATTCAGAAAAAGGGCACCCGCAAGGGTGCCCTTTTTCGTTTGCGCCGAGATCTTTTCCTGTTGCGCTTCTGCCCCCGTTTTCACTAGGGTTGGCGGCGCAGGGATAGCACCAAGCCATTATTTCTCGGCTCGAACCCAGGTTCGCGTTTTCCCCTGCGCCTACGGCGGTCGTGGCAGGCGGGGGAGCCTGGTCCATGCCCGTTTGTCTTTTCTCGACGAAACGCTGCAGGAGCACCCGGCATGACAGGACTTCACCCAAACAGGCACGCCCGGCCATTCGGCCTGAGCGCGCTGGCACTGATGTGTGCCGCCACGGCGGCCCAGGCCGATCAGCAGCCCCTGGGTTTCAGCAACCCGCCTTCGATCCAGCAGGTCGCGCCGACCCTTGAGGAAGCACGCGGCACCCTGCTGATGAAGGCGAAGGCTCCAGCCAGCGCAGTGCTCAACCCGCACGCGGGTCATGAGCGGCTGCTGGACCTGACGATCGAATACACCCACAACACCATTCGCGATCCAGGCACCAAGCGCGACGTGCCCGTTTACCTGCGTAGTTATCACGGCACCGGTGTGGATCCCAAGGCGCCGTTCGTGGCGCCGACCATCGACGTCACGCCGGGCGACACCATTCGCATTAACCTGGACAACCGCCTGCCTGCGGACCCGAGCTGCCTTCCCGGTGCGAAAGTGCCGATGAATACGCCGCATTGCTTCAACGGCACCAACCTGCATTCCCATGGACTGTGGGTCAGCCCGACGGGCAATAGCGACAACGTCCTGCTGAAAATCAATCCGCAGCAGAAATTCCAGTACGAATACAACATTCCGTCCGACCACCCGGCCGGCACCTTCTGGTATCACCCGCACCTGCACGGCTCGACGGCCTTGCAAGTGGGCAGCGGCATGGCCGGTGCCCTGGTCATTCGTGGCGACCGCTTGCCGACCAAGGACTCCAACGGTGATATCGATACCCTGCTCAAGCCGATCAAGGGCCAGGACTTCGTCGAACGCCTGCTGGTGCTGCAGCAGATCCCCTATGCCTGTGTCGGCGACAACGGCAAGGGGCCGATCAAGAAGAAGCAGAAGATGAAAGACGGCCAGCCGGTGATGAAGGACGGCAAGCCGGTCATGGAAGTCGATTGGAGCTGTGCCGAGGGGGAAATCGGCGTGGTCGAGTCCTACGATCAATTCGGATTCGGGACCTGGGAAGCCTCCGGTCGTTTTACCAGCGTCAACGGCCTGGTGCAGCCGCGCTTCGCGGCCAATACCCGTGACGTCCAGCGCTGGCGCCTGGTGCATGCCGGGGTGCGGGACACGGTGAACCTGCAGTTCGTCAAGCTCAAGGACAGTGCCATCAAGCTGAGCCAGGCGGGCGTCTCGGCGGCCGATGCGCCGGCGTTCATCGCGCAGAACTGCACGGGTGAAGCCGTGCCATACCAGGTGATCGCCGCCGACGGCCTGACCTTCGCCAAGGCCCAGCAGAAGCAGCAGCTCACCCTGCAGCCGGGCTACCGCAACGACCTGTTGATAGCCTTCCCGGAGAAGGGCGATTACTGCGTGATCGACCGTGCCGGTCCGGCCACGGCCGAAGTGACCCAGGAGCAAAGCGAGCATCAGTTGCTTGGCTTCGTCGACGTGCAGGGCGATAACAACAGCAACAAGGACTACATTCGCGACACGCTGGTCGCTGCTGCCAAGGTCAACATGCCCCAGGGCGAGGTGCGCGACCAGGTGGTCGCCGATCTGCAGAAGGACCTGTCGCTGAGCAAGTTCGTGCCGCACCGCGCGATCGACGACAAGGAGCTGGTCAGCGAAGAGCAACACCTGGTGTTCAACATCACCGGCGAGGGTGCAAACACCAAGTTTGCCATTGGTACTACAGCAGACGACGCCGAGCCCTACGATCCGGCGCAGATCCCGCGTGAGTTGAAGCTCGGTGATTCCCAGCGCTGGGTGCTGCAATCGGCGCTGGCGGGGCATCCGTTCCACATCCACGTCAACCCGTTCCAGATCGAGAAGATCATCGCCCCGGACGGCGTCACCGATCTCAGTGAGCCGGGGGCGAAGGACACCGACGGTGATAGCCAGTATGCGGGCCTCAAGGGCGAGTGGAAGGACACGCTGTTCGTCAAACCGATGAACGCCGACGGCAAGTACTACACCGTCTACGTGAAGACCCGTTACCAGCGCTATATCGGTGAGTTCGTCCTGCATTGCCACATCCTCGATCACGAGGACCAGGGCATGATGCAGAACGTGCGGATCTCCCTGGATGGCAAGGGAGGCGATGCCCACAGCGCGCATCACTGAGCGAAAAAAACCGGGCCCTGATGGGCCCGGTCTTTTCTTTGTCCCTTCCGGCCTCATCGCTGGCAAGCCAGCTACCACAGGTTCGTGGCGCACGCGATACCTGTGGGAGCTGGCTTGCCAGCGATGAGGCCCGGTCAGTCAACCCAAGGCTGGCTGCCCCGCCACCATCAGTGCAGCTTCAACCGCGGCTCGGTCCCACGCCCGATTCGGCTGCCGATCATCAGCATCAGCGTACGGAAGGTGCCATACAGCGCCATCTGGTGCATGCGGTACAGCGACACGTAGAACATCCGCGCCAGCCAGCCTTCCAGCATGACGCTACCGGTCAGGTTGCCCATCAGGTTGCCGACCGCCGAGAAACGCGACAGCGATACCAGCGAGCCATAATCGCGGTAGGCGTAGGTGCCCAGCGGTTTGCCTTCCAGGCGGGCCTTCAGGCTTTTCGCCAGCAGCGAGGCCTGCTGGTGTGCGGCCTGGGCCCGTGGCGGCACATTGCGGTCGCTGCCCGGCTGCGGACAGGCGGCGCAGTCACCGAAGGCGAAGATATTGTCGTCCAGGGTGGTTTGCAGCGTAGGACGCACTACCAACTGGTTGATCCGGTTGGTTTCCAGGCCGTCGATGTCCTTGAGGAAGGCCGGTGCGCGGATCCCGGCGGCCCACACTTTCAGGCTCGCCTCGATCACATCGCCACTGCTGGTCTTCAGGCTGTCGGCGGTAACTTCGCTGACCGCTGCGTTGGTCATGACCTTCACCCCGAGTTTCTCCAGGGTCTTGTGCACCGGCACGCTGATGCGTTCCGGCAGCGCTGGCAGCACCCGCGGGCCGGCCTCGATGAGGGTGATGTGCATGTCTTCCGGCTTGATCCGGTCCAGGCCATAGGCCGCCAGTTCATGGGCAGCGTGGTGCAGCTCTGCGGCCAGTTCGACCCCGGTGGCACCGGCGCCGACGATGGCGACGCTGATCTTTTCCTTGGCCTGGTCGCCGGCATGGGCGCGCAGGTAGTGGTTGAGCAGTTGCTGGTGGAAGCGCTCGGCCTGCTTGCGGGTATCGAGGAACAGGCAATGCTGCGCCGCGCCCAGGGTGCCGAAGTCGTTGGTGTTGCTGCCGACGGCGATCACCAGGGTGTCATAGGCCAGGGTACGCGCAGGCAGCAGCTCGCGGCCGTCCTCGTCGAGGGTGGCGGCCAGCTGGATCTGCTGGGTGGCGCGGTCCAGGCCGCTCATGCGGCCGAGCTGGAACTGGAAGTGATTCCACTTGGCCTGGGCCACGTAGTTCAGTTCGTCTTCCGAGGAGTTCAGCGAGCCGGCGGCCACTTCGTGCAGCAGGGGTTTCCAGATATGGGTCAGGTTGGCGTCGACCAGGGTGATCTCGGCGCTGCCTTTCTTACCCAGGGTCTTGCCCAGGCGGGTCGCCAGTTCCAGGCCGCCGGCGCCGCCGCCGACAATCACGATGCGGTGAGTCATGGAGATATCTCATAAGGTTTACGGAATTCGAATTCGGGGCCTGAGTATCCGGCCGCAAGGGGCGGGCGGCGTGGGCGAGCGCGAGGCAGCTCATAGCACCAACAGACTCAGGAGGCGGCTCAACACACCCAGACCTATGGTCACGCCAACCACCAGGGCAAGGAGCAGCCACGGCCGGAAAGGCTTGCGCTCGACTTGATGATGGGGGGCTTGCAGGTACTGATCGACACGTCGCTGGTCTTCGGGGTTCAGGCGGCTGGTCATGTGGGCCTCGGCAAGGTAGACGCTTGTGACTGTGGGAAAGCTACAGTGTTCACTGTAGCCGTTTGCCACTGGCGTACCTGCCGGCAACTGCTCGGGAGCGGAATGATTGCGCTTTGTATCACCGCTGATGGGTTTCTGCCAATCCTGCTTTTGCAGGAGGAGGGATTTGGCAGGTTTCTCAGGGCTTCATTGCCGGCATATGCGCCGCGGTCCCTGTGGGAGCTGGCTTGCCAGCGATGAGGCCCTAAAGGCTGATACCGACATCGAATACGATGCTGCGCCCCAGATTGCTCCTCAGGAAATCCGGTGCATCCGGATGGGCAAAGATCACCCGGGCAAAGGTCGGCCCCACCAGGGACAACGACCGCCAGCCCTGGCGCAAATACTCGGTCGGCGCCGGAAAGTGGCTGTTCAGGTCCAGCGTCTCGCGCTTCAGCGCGGTGAAGGCGATGATATCCAGCTCGCCCAGGTCCAGCCCGCGTTCGCGGTAGTTGTGCGCCTTCTTGCGCAAGGTCGGCGCCAGGCGCTGCAATAGCTCCGGTGCGCCGATCCGTCGTGGCCGGGCTTCGCGGCGCACCAGCTGCGCCAGGGAAAACGCACTGCGCCGCCGCTGCAACTCCTCGCGCCATTCGTCGTTCAAGCGCCGCCCTTCATCCAGGACGAAAAACACCTCGAACGCTGCATCGCGGAACAAAACATCCGGCGGCTCTTGCCCGGCGGGGGTGAAGTCCTCGCTACGGTAGGGAATGTTCAAGCCTTGCAGCAGGCGCTGGCAGACCCAACGCTCGCGCTCCCATTTGCGCGCGTTGGACAGGAACGCATTGGCTTGTTCGGCCTGAAGGGTCAGCAGGCGCAGGTAGTCTGAGTCGTCCATGGGAACAAGCTTAGCGCCCAATCGCCCGGTTGCGCGGAGCAAGTGGCTGATTCTGGTCGGGTTTGCCTGCTCCAGCGCAGGGCAGGAGGGCGACGCGGGTGTAGACTTCGAGGATTCCCCGTGAACAAGGGCTGCCTGCCGTGATCGCCGCGCAACTGCTTTCGGACCTGAGCCTGACCCTCGGCTGGCTGGCCTTCGTGCCCCTGCTGCTGTGGGCGGTGGCGCGCACGCGCTGGGTCGAGCTGTTCACCGACAGCCGGCGCCAGCATCTGCTGTTCGGCACGGTGTTCGCGCTGTTCGCGTTGTGGCTGGTGCGCAGGGACTTCGATACCGGTGTGTCCTACCACTTTATCGGCCTGACCGCGGTCACGCTGCTGCTGGACTGGCCGCTGGCGGTACTCGGCGCCTTTATCGCCCAGCTGGGACTGGTTGCCCTCGGCCGCCAGGACCTTGCGGCCATGGGCGTCAACGGCGTGCTGCTGATCGGTGTGCCGGTGCTGGTCACCGAATGCTGCGCGATCCTGGTCGAGCGCGCGCAGCCGCGCAATCTGTTCGTCTACATCTTCTGCTCGGGATTCTTCGCCGCCGCGTTGTCGGCACTGCTGTGCCTGCTGGCGAGTCTTGGCGTGCTATGGCTGGACGGACGTTTCGCGATGCCGGAATGGCTGGAGGATTTTATCGGCTACCTGTGGCTGATCATGTTCCCCGAGGCCTTTATCAACGGCATGGTGATCAGTGCGCTGGTGGTATTCCGCCCGGAATGGCTGGAGACCTTCAACAGGACCCGCTATCTGCAGGCCCCATGGAAGGACGACGAACCTCAGTGATGGTCGCGAGGCATCAGCTCGCCGGAGAACAGTTCATCCTCGGCGTCCGGTGCCACCGGAATCTTGTGCTCTTCGGCGGCCCAGGCGCCGAGGTCGATCAGTTTGCAGCGATCGGAGCAGAACGGCCGGTAGGTGCTGGCGCTGCTCCATTCGACAGGGGCGCCGCAGGTCGGGCAATCAACGGTGACGGGCTGGCTCATTCGCGGCCTCCTCGTAAAGTCAGGTAGAAGTTGTGCAGGCGGTCGACCTCCGAATGCAGCCAGGCGATATCGCGGTCATTGACCAGGATGTCGTCGGCGTGGCGCAAGCGCTCCTCGCGGTTGGCCTGGGCCTTGAGGATGGCCTGGACCTGTTCCGGGCTGGTCTGGTCGCGCAGCAGGGTGCGCTGGACCTGCAGCTCCTGCGGGGCGTCTATCACCAGCAGGCGGTCGGTGCGTTTGTATTGTCCCGACTCGATCATCAAGGGGGAAACGAATACCGCATAAGGCGATTCGGCCTTGGCCAGGTAGCTGAAGATTTCCTGGCCGATCAACGGGTGGAGCAGGGCCTCGACCCAGCGGCGCTGCTCGGGATCGGCGAAGATCACCTGGCGCAGGGCGGCGCGATCGAGTTGGCCGTCTTCCAGCAGCATACCCGGGCCGAAGCGCTCGACGATGCTGGCCAGGGCCGGGCGACCGGGTTCGACCACCCAGCGTGCGGCCTGGTCGGCGTCCACCAGGTGCACGCCCAGTTCGACGAAACGTTGCGCGGCCGCGCTCTTGCCGCTGCCGATGCCTCCGGTGAGGCCGAGAATCCAGGGGGTGAAAGCGGGTGTTGTCATCAGGATCCAGCGAAATGCAGATAGGAAGTGGTTATTTGACCACCCCAGAGCAGCGCGATCCACCCCGTCAGTGCCAGATAGGGACCGAAGGGAATTGGCGTGCTGGTTTCGCGGCCCTTCACCCTTAGCAGGATCAGGCCGACCACCGCCCCCAGCAGCGAGCTGAACAGCAGGATAAACGGCAGGATCTGCCAGCCACCCCAGGCACCGAGCATTGCCAGCAACTTGAAATCGCCATAGCCCATGCCTTCCTTGCCGGTGACCAGGCGAAACAACCAATACACCGACCACAGCACCAGATAACCCCCGACTGCGCCCCAGAGCGCCTGCTCCAGTGGCACGAACAGGCCGAAGGCATTGACGATCAGGCCCAGCCACAACAGCGGCAACACCAGGGCGTCGTGCAGTAACTGGTGCTCGAGATCGATCAGGCTCAGGGCCAGCAGCCCCCAGCTCAACAGCATGAAGGCCGCCGCGCTGATGCTGACCCCGAAATGCCAGGCGGCCAACAGGGTCAGCCCGGCGCTGAGCAGTTCCACCAGCGGGTAGCGCGGGCTGATGCGGGTCTTGCAGGCGGAACAGCGACCGCGCAGCAGCAGGTAGCTCAGCACCGGGATGTTTTCCCAGGCGCGGATCCGATGCTGGCAATGCGGACAATGGGAGGCGGGCAGCAGCAGGTCGAAGCGCTCTCCTGCGGGAGCTTCCGCCAGCCCCAGTGCATCACGGGCTTCCGCCTGCCAGCGGCGCTCCATCATCAGCGGCAAGCGATGCACCAGCACATTGAGGAAACTGCCGACGATCAACCCCAGCAGCAGGGCGCTGCCCAGGTAGATCGACGGCTGGTTGACGAACAGGTCCCACAGGCTCATCTCAGATCACATCGCCCAATTGGAAGATCGGCAGGTACATGGCAATCACCAGGCTGCCGACCAGCAGGCCGAGCACCAGCACGATCACCGGCTCGAACAGGCTGGTCAGGCTTTCCATCAATTGGTCGATGGACTGTTCATGATGGTTGGCAATGCGGTCGAGCATATCGTCGAGGGTGCTGGATGTCTCGCCGATACTGCACATCTGCACGCACAGGTTGGGGAACAAAGGGCTGGCGCGCATCGCCGTGCTCAGCGACAGGCCATTGCCGAGATCATGGCGCAGCCGGCCGATAGCCTGCTCATACAATGCGTTGCCGCTGGCCCTGGCCACCGGCACGAGGGCGTCCATCAGCGGAATCCCGGCCGCGAAGCAGGTGTGCAGGGTGCGGGCAAAGCGGGCCATGGCCGCATGCCGCAGCAGCGTGCCCACCAACGGCAGGCGGTGGGCCATACCCAGCACCCGTAAATGAAAGCGCTGGTGATGGCGAAACAGCTGGCGCACACCAACGGCCGAGAGTCCCACCGCCAGGCTCAACGCCAGCAGATGGCTGGAAAGCCAGCCGGCGAGACCGATGACCATCCGCGTGAAGGTTGGCAGCTCCGCGCCCATGCCGGCGAACAGCACCTCGAACTGGGGCACCACCTGCAACAGCAGCAGGCTGGACACCCCCAGCCCGACCATCAGCACCAGCAACGGATACAGCATCGCCTTGCGCATGCGCGAGCGCAGGGCGGCGCGTTTCTCCTGGTAGGTAGCCAGTTGGTCAAGCAGGGTATCCAGGCGCCCGGACGTCTCGCCCACCTCCACCAGGTTGCAGTAAAGCGTGTCGAAATAGCGCGGATGCTTGCGCAGCGACTCGGCCAGGCTATTGCCCGCGGCGATATCGCGCTTGAGTGCGGCCAGCAGGTTGATCATGCGTGGGTGACGGCTGCCGTCGGCGATGATATCGAGGCCGTGCAGCAGGGGAATACCGGCCTGGAACAGCGTGGCCAGATGGCGGCTGAGCTGGGTCAATTGCGCGGCATTGATCTCCCGTGACCAATACAAGGCGGCCAGCCGTCGCGAATGGCGGATGCGGGTGGTATGGATCCCGCGTTTGCGCAGCATGGCCTTGACCAGCGCCGGGCTCTGCCCGTCGCTGCGGCCGCTGACCCGGGTGCCGTTACGGTCGACCCCCTGCCAGCTGTAGGTTCTGGTTTTCATGTAGTGCCACGTCCTTGTTGCAATTGGCCAAACACAATTTCCGTTACAGCTCCAGCCGGCAGCGTTACCCGGCCCGCACTAGAGTAGACGAGCCACGCCGGGCGGCCGTGTTCAGCGAGGTGACAAAAGATGTCGGTTCGGGCCTACTGGCGCGCTTGTCGGCCTGACCGGTCGAAATGATTGACGGATTTGAGATGGGGAATACGTCCATGAGGATGCAACGCGGTATTACATTGATCGAACTGATGATCGTGATTGCCATCATCGGCCTGCTGATGACCATTGCCATGCCGTTCTACACCGACCACCAGGCGCGGACCAAGGCCACGGCTGGCCTGGCCGAGATCAGCGCGCTGAAGACCGCCTTCGAAGTGCGTCTCAGCCAGGGCCAGGACATCACCGGCCCGACCCAGCTTGGCGGGCAGGAACGCACGGCCCACTGCACCATCACCGCTGCGGGCACAGCGGCCAACGGCACCGGCAGCATCGCCTGCGCCCTGCTCGACGCCCCGGCGCCGGTGCTGGGCAAGGTCCTCACCCTGACCCGCTCCGCCACTGGCTGGGCGTGCAGCACCGACGCCAGCGAAGACCTCGCGCCGAAGGGGTGTACCGGCACGGCTCAATAGTCGTTAGGAAACAGTGAATTGCGTAACCCGCGCGGCAGTGGTAGCGTTGCTGCCACCGCCGGTGTAGCTCAGTCGGTAGAGCAGCGCACTCGTAACGCGAAGGTCGCAGGTTCGATTCCTGTCTCCGGCACCAGAGACCAGTTTCCAGAAGTCTATGACTGTCTACGAAACACCCAGAAAAGCCCGCCTAGTGCGGGCTTTGCTGTTTCTATCTGTCTCGTTTTGTCTCTGGGCATCTACACGATTTAGGGATATGGTTAGGGATATCTCGGTTCGACAAGGAAACGTATCCCTATGGCACGCACAGTGGTGCCTCTCACCGATCCCAAATGCGATGCGGCCAAGCCTCGGGATAAGGATTACAAGCTGTTCGATGGCAAAGGCCTCTACCTGCTGGTGAAGCCGTCAGGGGTCAAGACCTGGCGTATGAAGTACACCAAACCTGATGGCCGTGATGGTTTAGCTACCTTTGGCAACTATCCGGCGCTCGGCTTGAAAGCGGCCAGGGAGCGACGCGCTCAGGCGCTTGAGCTTCTTGCTGCTGGGAAAGACCCCATCGAGCAGGCACGCTTGGACAAACAGGAAGCGGTCAATGCCCGGGCGAATACCTTCCGTTTGCTTGCACAGGAATGGCACGCGGCCTGCGCTCGTAAGTGGACACCTGGTCATTCCTCCACCGTTTGGCGACGTATTGAATCCCATCTGTTGCCCACTCTCGGTGATCGTCCGGTCGCGGAGCTGAAAACACGGGATCTACTTGTCCCTCTCAAAGCGGCAGAAAAGCGGGATACCCTGGATACGGCTGCACGCCTGCGCCAGTACATGACAGGCATCCTCCGCATGGCGGTTCAGCATGGCCATCTAGATTTCAACCCAGCGATCGATCTGCAAGGAGCCACGGCTACCCGCAAAACAGCGCACCGGCCTGCTTTACCATTTGACCGCTTACCTGAGTTTCTCCAGCGGATAGATGCCGACAGCGGGCGGGGCCTGACTAAGCTCGCTGTACAACTGACCTTGCTGGTGTTTATCCGCTCCAGTGAGCTCCGGTTCGCTCGCTGGAGAGAGATCGACATGGAGAGGTTGATGTGGGAAATCCCTGGTGAGCGAGCGCCTATCGAGGGAGTAAAAAACTCCCATCGCGGTTCGAAGATGAGCACGCCACACTTGGTACCGCTCAGTCGCCAATCAGTGAATGTCCTGGAACGAATCCGCGATCTCACCGGCCGATTCGACTTGGTATTTGCAGGTGACCACCATCACTGGAAACCCATGAGCGAAAACACCGTCAATAAGGCCCTGCGACGCATGGGGTATGACACGAAGTCAGAGGTGTGCGGCCACGGTTTCAGGACAATGGCTTGTTCAGCACTGGTTGAGTCTGGGCTGTGGAGTAAAGACGCCGTCGAACGACAGATGAGCCATCAGGAGCGAAACACGGTGCGCGCAGCGTATATCCACAAAGCAGAACACATTCAGGAGCGAAGGCTCATGGTGCAGTGGTGGGCAGATTATTTGGACGCCAATCGGGTGGAAGCGATCACCCCGTACGACTTTGCCCATCGAGATGCTGTAGCGAGCGGCATTTGAGACTTCAAGAAACGCATGAGGCATCGAGAGCAAGCGATGCGTCACGGTCATCAGTGCTCGCGGATCGTAGCCACCAGTTGGGGTGTTTCATGTGTAACTGGTGTTTCGGTGCTGATGGAATAGTTGAAAATCCTAGCCTCCGGACTGGTAACACGTCGCTGGCCCACGCGGACAAGCAGGTGTATCAACGCTGTATGGTGTTTCGCACCACCGTTGCCTGTCGGCAGCTTAGCGATCATCTACCGCGCAGGCTCATTTTTCGATCAAGGGGGCGTGGGGTGTGATCTGGTCCGCAAATGAGGTGGAGCAATTCACGTTCGAGCTTGCGAATACTGATATCAGTAGCCTGCTCGATGAGATCCAGATCATGGAGGATGCTGTAGCGGAAGCTGCGCTTTTCCCTGAGTTTCGTGGGCACTTTCGCCAGGCATTCGATGTGATAAACGAGGCAGCTTCATATTGGCTCGAAGACGGCCTGGGGTATTCCAGTCAGGCAAGGCGGGTAATCCATGAGACGTTCAGCCAGCGAGATCTCATTTACGAGCGATTGTGTTATGCCCAGTCGTTTTCGCTGCCAGATGTAGTGCGTGAGGTGCTAGGTCAAGTTGAAGCTATTCCTAGCTCTCGAATGGCGGCGAGCTATGCCTTCGCACAAGCACTGGACGCTGTTCAGTTGCTGACTGATTGGCTGGGGAATGTTGAGCTCAATGTGTACGACATCGACCCTGACTTAGCCGAATACCTAAGGCTGAATGATCCCGCGTTTTTCCAAACCATGGTTGAGCGCCAACGTCTTACCCAACCGGGCAGGGAAGCGGAGGTGAGAGAGGCCTTTGCTCAATGGGTGGCTGAATCGGAAAAGGTTTTGATGCTTGCTGACCTTCATCGCCAGTCTGAAGTCGCGCTCCGCTCTGGGACGCTTCAGCCAGGTAGCTTTTTTCCGACGATGATCGACAAAATCTACACCGTGAAAAGCTCCGAGAGGGCTCGCTTGGCTGGCAAGGGGAACAGTCGGCCAGGTACCGCCACTCAAGATGGAAAGGCGAAGAAGCGGGAGCTCACCCGGGCAGCCGTTGAGCGTATCAAGAAGTCCTACCCTGAAATTGAACCTAAGGCACTGCTGTCCAGGCTGGTCGGTATAGTGGGGATCGGAACGCGGGACACGATTAGGGAAAATCTCAGAGAGCTGGGAGAGTACGGCCCTAGGAAAAAAAGAAAAAAGAGCGGACCGTGTTGATTCGTTTTTGAGTTTTTAGTCTGTACCTGTCTCTGTAGATATAGGTACGACTATGACCACTTTCTCCGCAGCAACCTCCCTCCATTCTGGGCGCGACCCACAGACCACTCTGATACGCATCACTGAAGTGATGGCCATCGTAGGGTTGGCCCGCCCCACGATCTACAAGCTGATGCAGCAGGCCGAGAGTGGCTTTCCGCTGCCCGTTAAGCTGAGCAACAGCAACGCCCGGGGTGCCCCAGTAGCCTGGGTTCTTTCCGAAGTTCAAGCATGGACGCGCAGCCGAATTCAGGCGCGTGATCGGGTGGCTGTATGAGCGTGCGCCGCCACCATTTCGCCGGCCCATTCCACGATCCGTATGGCGCAGCGTTCTGTTTGTACAAGAAGGACGAAATCAACTGGCGTCACCGGATCATTGCCGGTGTGAGCTGGAACGGCCAAACCCAAGAGGCGTTCTTTTTCAATCCAGACGGGCTGACCATTCCGCTCCGTGCGAACCCATGGGAAATGCCCGACTTCGTGCGCAAGCACGGCATTCGTCGCGAGTTCTCCACCATTCACGGCGACGGCCCGTTTGCCATGGAGAAACAGCGGTGCTTGGCGTTGACGCCGAGCCAGACAGCCGAGTGGGTCACCTACTGGTTCGTCGATGAAAGTTGCACCTACTCCAACGACCCAGAAGTCTGGGACACATGGGTAGCGAAAGACCTGGAAGCGGAGCGAGCCACCAGTGAAAAGAGCCACGCATTTGGACGGGAAAAGGCCGACCTGGAAACCTTCGTCGCAGAGTGCGTGGCGGATCGAGAGACATGGCTCGCAGAAGAGTACCGGCGCCGTTGTCGTGAAGACGCACGGATCTATGCCTGGCTGAAAGGCGAGCCTCACCCGCCGGAGTCCGGCAACTGACCCTCCCAGCTTTCCCTCCAAATGAAAACGCCCCCGGCGGCTACCAGGGGCGTTTGGGTGAATCTGTATGCACGCTCAATCTATTTCGCTTCGGATCAATCCGCAAGCCCTCGTTACGGTTGCGCTTTCAGAAGAGCACAGTTACTCTCATCCGGTCGCTGCAAATTCAGCGACCGGGTTTGGCGACCCGATGAATTCAAGGCGCACAAGCGCCCCCATTACGATTGCTGGCGCTTTTTTTGTGCCCGCACGTCCTGTTTATGGTGGCTGTGCGTGGGAGACCTTCGGGTCTGCCGGTTTCCTTGATTCCCGGTTCGCCAACCCGCGCACAGCTACCACCCTTAATCGTTTGGCGACGGTTGGTGGTAGCTCCTCAAATCAAGGAGTCTCACCGTATGCACGCCCTCAGTCCGTCCAAAATTCGCGCCGCTGCACACCGTGCAATGGCTCTCGCCGCTCTACACGCCAACTCCAGCCTCGCTACACGCCTCTCCCGCTACAACGCCCATATGGCAAAAGCTCGCGCCCTGGAAACCACCGGGGGTGTCCTATGAGCACTCTCCACGGATCCGACCTGCCTGAGCAATTGCTCACCGTCGGTAATCAAGCCGAACCCGGCATACCTATCGATGCGATCACCTGCGCGATCAACCGCGCTGACTCCGTGCTGACCTTGCTTGAGTACCACTTCGAGAGTGATCAACCCAGCCTCTCCGGCGATGTCATCGCATCAATCATTTGGGATGTTCGTGGCACCCTGGGTCTGATCAAAACACTTGCGCTTCATGGTGATGCGACCTCTGTTCCTGTTGAGCAGAAAGGCGGTGCCCAATGACCGCTCCAACTACGCTGGGCCGGGCATCTTTCCTTGAAAGCCCAAATGGGGAGCGCCTGTTTCGAGTGAACGCCGGAGCGTCTATCTCTGATGCTCTCGAAACGGTTTCCCTTCTGCAGTTTTACGCAAATCAACTGACCCTCGAGGCCGCCCTGAACGATGGCAGCGAGCGCTTCAGTTGGCCCGCCTTCTACCTCGGCCAGATGGCCAAGGCCCTCCTTGATGACGTGAGCGACTCAATGTTTGCAGCGAGGGCAGAGCCATGACCCAGCGCACTGGCAGCACTCAAAAACGACCAAGCTTCGCTGACGTGAAAAGCGCCGCTCTGCAGAACATCGATCGTGTGCTGGAGCACTGGCTGCCACACGGCAAGCGTGTCGATGGCGGCAAGGAATACACCGCTCCCAACCCAACCCGTACCGACAAGCACGCGGGCTCGCTCAAGGTGAGTTTGAGCAAGGGCACCTGGGCGGACTTCGCCACCGGTGACAAAGGCGGGGACCTTATTGACCTGGTGCGCTACCTCGATGGGGGCACTGACGTTGAAGCCTGCAACAAGCTGGCGGACCTGCTTGGAGTTTCTGCCGGCACAACCCAAGGCAAGAGCTCGCCTGCCAAAAGTAAGGCACCTGACTGGATCGCTGTTCAGCCGATCCCTGCCGAGGCCATGAGCAAGTGTCCGGCCAAACATCGGCAGCACGGCGCGCCATCCAAGGTATGGATCTACCGGGATGCCCAGGGTGAACCTCTCATGGTCCTGTATCGCTTCGATCTCGGACCGGATGAGGACGGCAAGCCGAGAAAAGTGTTTGCACCGTTGACCTGGTGTAACCGGTCTGACGGTCAAGCCACTCAGTGGCGTTGGCAAGGGCTATCCGAGCCACGCCCACTGCTGCGATTGAATGAGCTGGCCCAGCGAGCCGATGCACCGGTAGTCCTGTGCGAAGGTGAAAAGGCTGCTGACGCTGCGGCTGAGTTGATGCCAGAGCACGTGGGGACCTGCTGGCCGAATGGCTCGAACTCTTGGCATAAGGCGGACCTGTCTCCACTCAAGGAGCGCGACGTGTTGCTCTGGCCGGACAACGACGCCAGCGGAAAAGCTTGCATGGATGCCGTCGAGTCGAAGTTGCTTGAGCTCGGGGCGAAATCAGTCCAGCGACTGACGCTTGAGGTGTTCAAGCGTAAGCCCACCAGCAAAAGCGGAAAGCCCGCATTTGCCAAAGGCGGTAAGTGGGAAGACGGCGATGACGCTGCCGATGCACTGGCGAAAGGCTGGACCGCTGACCACCTCGCGGAGCTGCTGCGAACTGGCGAACTTCTTTCGTCCGCGACCGGCAAGAAACCTGAAGAGCCTGCACCGGCAAAGCCAGTGGCCAAACGGCCTGTAAAATCAAAGAACGACCTGATGCCTGGGGGCTTTCGGCTGACTCCCGATGGGGTCTTCTACGCCGGCGATGATGGCGAGGCGCGTCCGGTGTGTTCGCCCTTGGAAATCATTGCCCGAACTCGCGATGAGAAGGGCCACAACTGGGGCTTGCTGGTCGAGTTCGACGACCCGGACGGCGTGAAAAAACGCTGGAACATTCCGGCGCGGACCATGACCGGGGACTTCGGCAAGGACGTGTTAGGCCCTCTGGTGGATATGGGGTTACGACTTGCCGGGAGCCGCTCCGGACGCAATGCCCGAAACGACCTCCAGAGCTATCTGGGTGGGTTCGATAGTGCGCAGCGAGCCCGACTGGTTACGCGCCTGGGCTGGCACGGTAATGCCTTTCTCCTACCAGAGCAGCAGATCGGATCAAACGACGAGCATCTGTACTTCTACGAGGCTGGGGCGCAACTGCCGCCCATCAGCGAGGCCGGTTCCCTGGAGCAGTGGCAACAGCAGATCGGCGCGCTGTGCATAGGCAACCACCGTTTGGCATTTGTCGTCAGCGTCGCCTTTGCGGGGCCTTTGTTGAACCTGTTGGGCCATGAATCCGGCGGCTTCCACTTCTACGGCGATAGTTCGGGCGGCAAGACCACACACCTGCAGGTGGCCGCGTCCGTCTACGGCGGTCCCCGCCTGGTGCGTTCGTGGCGGTCGACGGATAACGCCTTGGAGTCCATCGCCGCCGCGCATTCGGATGGACTCCTGGTACTGGATGAAATCGGCATGTGCGATGCCCGCATCATCGGTGAGACGGTGTACATGCTCGGCAACGGGACCGGTAAGGCCAGGGCCAATGATCGAGGTCAAGCGGGCCGGCAGGTGCAGGAGTGGCGTCTGCTGTTCCTCTCGACCGGCGAGAAGACATTGGCGCAGCACATGGCCGAGGCCAACAAGGATCTCAAGGCCGGTATGGAAGTGCGGATGCTTGCCGTGCCGGCAGACGCGAGCAAGGGCCTCGGCATGTTCGATGCGCTGAACGGATTTGAGGATGCCGCTGCGCTCTCTGACGCCCTCAAGGCGCGGGTAGCCAAGTATTACGGCACGCCGCTCACTTCCTTTCTGAGGGCTCTGAGTGAGCCTGGCGACATGCTGCGGTGGTCGGTGATCGTGCGGCGTACCGTGGAGCAGTTCATTGCCCAGAACCTTCCTGCCACGGCCAGCGGCCAGGCCCAGCGGGCGGCGTTGCGTTTTGCCTTGGCAGCAGCGGCGGGAGAGCTGGCAACCGCCTTTGGTGTGACGGGCTGGCCGGATGGAACGGCCACGACCGCAGCCCGGGTTTGTCTGCATGGATGGCTGGCGGAGCGTGGCGGCGCAGGCAACCTGGAAGGCGAAGCGATCATGACTCGATTGCGCCAGGTGATCGAGCGCTTCGGCGAGAGTCGGTTCACACGCTGGGAATCCACCGCCGCCAAGATCGATGAGCACGGACCGCGAACCATTGATCGACTGGGCTTCCGAAAAACCATGGAGCACGGTGTAGGCGACAACCTGCATACCACCATCACCTATTACGTGCTGCCCGAGGCCTGGCGCTTTGAAGTGTTTGGAGGTTTTAACCTCACCGCCGTCAATCGGGAGCTTGTCCTGCGGGGGGTACTGCAGCCAGGTAAAGACGGAAAAGCGTCTAGCTCGGTACGCCTTCCTGGCATGGGTGTGCAGCGCTGCTATGTGGTCTTGAGCGAGCCAGGGGCAGAGGTGGCATTGGCGGAAACGGAAGCGGCTTAACGGCAGCTCATCACGACGAGATCTAGCCGGGCGCTTCCGGCCTCGCCAGCCATCCAACCCCAACGACTTTAAGGAAACCCTATGAGAACTTTCGACGCATTATCTGTAGAACGCGCAAGCCTTGAATCTGAAATTCAGCAGCACCAGGAGGACGTAGCGAGGCATGAAGCTCTGCTACGCGAGCCTGCAACAGAGCATTCGGGAGAAAGAGGCAGCATCGAAACGGACCTGAATATCAGCTTGGGCCGTATCAGTAGCCTTCAGCACAGGATTGAAATAATCGACCGTGATCTCAACTGGCACCAGCGCAAACAAAATACCCCAAGCCTGATGGCCGACTATCACGAACACCTGCGTTCCTGGGCGGCGGATAAGTCCGAACTGTTGGAGAAGCGCAAAGTGCTGACCACTCGCCTCGAAGAGGTGAAGGCCCAGACGACTAAGCAAACCTCAGAGGCCCGCGCTGCTGAGGAGGAAGCGGCTCGAAGCTATGCTCAAGCGGTAGCCTGGGGGGATATCGACGGAGAAAAAGCTGCCTCGACTGCCGCTCAGAAAGCGGCCAAAGCTCTAGAAACTGCCCAAGAGGATGAACGCCGTCATGGCCTGATCGTCACCGCACTAGAGCGAGAGATTCAGGTCGTGGATGAGCATATCGAGGAGGCTGACCGAGAGTATTCAAAGCTCGAACGTAATGCGGTATCGCTGGCCACCGAGCGGCTGGAGGAGGAGTGGGATGCGGCAGCCCAGGCGCTGATCGATCTCGGGGGTAAGCTGTACGCCGGCATGCAGTACCTGGGGCGAGAGCAAATGGCCTTCCATGATTTCAGGATCCCGAGTCGCATGGATCTGTATCGCCAATGGAATCAGAGCAGCTTGATGGTTGGGGCCAGGCAATTCGGACCTCAACAGATCATCGGGTTGGAAAACGATGCAGAAAGTCAGGCTGACGCCACGGCGGGGGGCCTTGATTGAGCCCTAGCCTCAATAGGAAGCGAGCAGTCTGCATCAGCAGGCTGCAATGCGTTTGGAACGCATAAGAGAAAGGACCATGTTTGGATTAACAGAAAACTCACCCTCTGTTCGCGACGCGCTAACAGAGCGAAGGCTTTACCTGCGGGGCCTGGTGAAGCTAATCAAGGATAATCATCAAAGACTCACGCTCGTTGAAAGGAAGTCGATAGATGTCATGAACGCAGCAGTGAAGCACATCGATAATCGTCTGATTTCTTTGCAGAAGACGTGAACTTGATAGTGACATAGCCACAGAAAAAAGAGGGCGCAGCGCCCTCTTTTTTCATACCGTATCCCGACCTGGTGTCGGAGCGGTCTGTCGCGACCGTCCGCTTTCGACCCAAAGCAGCCATCTGCTGAAGACAGCAAACGACCAGGAGCGGACACTCCTAAATCCGAGCAAGCCTGCCTTTGCATGATAACGTCCCCAAGAACGAGCGGAACGCATCGGCTGTAGTAGCATTAGCGATCGATCACATTCGTCCATCAGAGCCATTACCGTATAGCGGTTTCTTCTCTACCACCGATCTCCATGCCGCACGCACTGGATACTCAACATCCTTATCTGCAAGGCGTATCTGAGCATGTGCGAGGAGTGTCTGGGGTCTAACCAGATTCGTGACCGCTGGATCATCGGGGAGGCAGTAGCTTTGACCGCCATTGGAGCTGAAGGCATGCTTCAAAAAGTGCAGTGCGAACTCATCAAGTGTCGGGTCTTGTCGCTTGAGTGCTGAGAACATTTTCTTTGCTGATTCGGGGGCCGCTCGCATGATCGTCCATAGAACTCGAGACGGATCATATCTAGACCAGAGCGAGCCATCCTCCGCTGAGCTGATTGCGTTCTTAGCGAATGCTTCAGCTACCGTATTTTGCGCTTGAGGATTGCATACCAGCTCATGGTCCTCTTTGGGAGCGAAGAGTCCTCGACTCAAGACGAGAGCGGCCATAGATAGAGAGTCTGGATCTGCAGTGATCGAGTGGGCAATCTCATTGGCATCTTGGCCGGAATTGGTGATGAGACTTTCGATGGCCGACATCGCAAGCGCATCAGCTGAAACTGTGAAGAAGCCACGCGAATCGATCGAAAGCGAGAACGGTGGTTTATCTAAGAGCCGGCCAATAGCTAAACAGAGGTCATTCAGATCGGCAACCTCTTCTGGCGTGGTTGATTCTGCAATGTCACCTAATAGTTCGAGGAAACCTAAGCAGTTCTCTCTCGACAGTTTTGCCTCAATGTTTCCGCGTAAATGCGGCTGAACAATATATTGTCTGGCATCCACCAGACTCACATCTGTGGTTCCAATCGCCATGCTTAGTGCAATGTTTAGACGGCTCGGTGCGGCTAAATGACCCTCGATATCGATCGAGCGGGAAAATCCAAAACTGCCGCTAGCCTCCGCTACTGCAGGGAAAAGATGATGTACGAGCTTACGAACTGCATCCGGATTCGAGCACTGAGAAAAGAGGCGGTTCGCCTTCCTTCGATAGTCATTTTCCCGCTCTTTAGCGTCCGCCCCCCCTCTAATGGAGGGGCTCCTTGCAGTGAAAAAGTCAGGGTCCTTCCGTAGAACGCTATAAACACTAGGCGCTCGGACCATCAGGCAAGCCAAACCTAGAATGTCGGCAAGAACAATCTCACCACGTAGCCCCGGTTCTATGACACTTAAGGTGTTCATCACTCGTGTCACATCGCGCGGGTGTTCTAGTAATTCGCGGAGGCCAGAGAAGTAAAGGGTTTGAAGGCGGCCTTCCTGCTTCTCGAAGTAATCCGCCGTCATGTCCTCTGGAAGCGCCGCCAAAGCACCGTTCAGAAGCTGGAGACGAGCATGCGCAGAGATAGCGGGAATAGGAAGGCGAACCTGGACAATTTTGTCGAGGTAGTTGGCTGCCTGCGGGACTGTCGCGGCTTTCAGGGCACGACAGATATAGTCTGGGTCCCAGGCCACCACGTAACCGACATTGGGTAATTGGCCCACTGCCTTGATGATTCGAACCATTTCAAAAACTTCAGTCGGGAACAGTCGATCCACGTCATCAATAAACACGTAGATCTTCTTGTCCAGCTTTCGCAGAGCCTTCTCAAGCCTATCTTTCTGTCCTTCAATGCCCTGAATTTTTTCTTCAGCAATTCCGCCGACAACTTTCCCTCCTGCTTCCATTACTCCCTTAACAAGTGAGGCCCACGGCTCTGCGCCTGGAACCCACTTCACGAGATCAAAGACGGTGGCGTAGTTGAGCAGTGCTGTGGATGCTTTTTGAGCTTTCCCTGCATGATCCTGAACGTTGATTGCTGACGCGATGGCATTCAGGAACTGGCGAAGGAGTGCATCGCGATCACCGACCAACCAGGGATTGAAGTTAGCGATGATCGGGGGCTTGCGTTCATCCTGGACAATCAGCTGCTCCATCATTGCGAGCACTGATGACTTCCCACTCCCCCACGGTCCTTCAATTGATATGACGAATCCGGCCGTGGACGATACCCTCTGCAGGGCCTTCATTGCAGCTTCAGCGAAGCCCCGTCGCTGGAGCTTGTCATGATCAAGAGCGTGGGACTTCGATAGAGGTTGGTCTGAGTCGATGAGCGGAAGGTCTTTCTTCATAGCTGGGTAGCATCCGATGCAAAGGGGGCGCCTGCGCGACGCAACGGTAGAGTCAGTATTGGCAACCGTAAGGCTTTAGGGGTGTGATGCTCAAGGTCTGGAGGGGCGACCTCGTTTGTAATCGGCGAGGCGTCTTGCTTTCCACCGAACCCGATGCAATTGGCCGCTAGCACCGAGCTGGAGAAAGGATTCGACGTCTCCCAAAATTTTGAGTGGCGCTCAGCATGAGATGGAAGCTCCAGTTTTATATACAGGCGGATGGTCCGCTGTTGTCCGTGAGTTGCTCCCGCCAACGGGCTGCTTTGGGTCGGAAGCGGGCGCCTCACAAGGCAGCCTCCCTCCTGCCCTTCAGTTGCTGCCGTTGCGTTTCAGGGTCATCTTGAATGAGAACTTTCCATTCACATTGGGCTTGTCGCCAGTGGTGATGACATTGCCATTGGCGCCGCCATCGATCGAAAGCGCGTAGTCCTTACGCATGACCATTGCCGCCAGCCCAAGCACGCCGACGGTGGCAATCGCAGCAACGGCAATCGCAGCTGCGCCGCCAGTGATACCGGTAGCACCTACGCACCCGCAGCAGCTCCGAAGGCCACCAGACCGCTGGCTCCGGCAACACCACCAGAAATAGCTCCCACCGGGTTCCAGAAGCTGGCCGCGGCTACCCCTGCTCCGCCTGCTATCAATGCAAGTTTCGTGTACGTCACGGACTTGATCACACGTACCGCCAAAGCAAGCTTACGATCGGTGATCACGATGCAGTCTGCCTTGTCGTTCGGGCCGCTTTTCAGCTCTTTAGCATTCCCTACGAATCGCGTACTGCTCACTTCGGTAATCCTTGGAGATGATGGTCAAAGATGCATGATTTTACGGCAGAAGGCTATCATCTTCCTGGAGCGCTGATCCGAGGCTGCCAACGGCCAATACCAGCCGTTTGCGGCGAGTCACAAACGGCCGAGAGCAGTCATTTATTGCGCGACAGTATCCTGATAGATGTTTCCGTACTGTCACTTTAATTTTAAACATAGGCTAGGTAGATCTTGACTATTAATACTAGTTTTTGGGTTCGGGATTATAGAGGTTTTAAACAGAAAGGAGCTGGCTTTTTGGCGATCAAGCCAGTAAATGTGATTGTTGGCAAAAATAATATAGGCAAGTCAAGCCTTATTGCCGCCGTGGATCATATGTTTAGGGAGCGCGGAGTCGAAAATGAAATAGGGAAAAGCATCGAGTTTGGAGAAACATTAACCGAGGCCGAATTGCAGCCACATTTTAGTCACAATATGACGGGAGGGGACCTACCTAATAATCACTGGCGGGGGCATGGTCAGAATTTTATAGGTAAGCGTGTTATATGGAGGGAGTTGGGAAGAGATGTAGAAGTCCTCAGGGTTGAGGGGTACGAAGCAAGTTTGTTACGTGGTGAAATTTTGCGGATTAGCCGTGCTGTAGCAGCAAGTAAACATAGGAGCTTTCGACATATTCAGCTTGATGCAGACAGGGATCTTGTTAAGGAACAATATACACGTGAGTTTACACTGAAAAGCAATGGCGAGGGAGCTACAAATATTATTCAGAGCTATATAAATAATTCACATCTTGACAGGGACTTGATTCAGGTCAGATTACTTACGGCGTTAAATGTGATTTTCACGCCTGATGCTGTATTTTCAGAGATAGTAGTTCAGCATCATTCCGATAGTAATACATGGGAAATTTATCTTGGCGAGGAAGGGAAGGGCCTTGTTCCACTTTCGGCATCAGGCAGCGGACTGAAGACCGTTATATTAACATTACTTAATCTCTTGGTGCGCCCGGACTTTGAGAGCAAAGACATCCCAAATTATATTTTCTCATTCGAGGAGTTGGAAAATAACTTACATCCTTCGTTGCAAAGAAATTTGTTTTCATTCTTACTGGATTACGCAAAATCGAAAAAATGTCATATTTTTTTGACAACGCATTCGCAGGTCGCAATTGACCTTTTTCATGGTGAAGATGATGCGCAAATTCTCCATGTGAAAAAGCAGAATGGCGAGGTTCTTGGATTTATTTTGGATGACTTAAATCGCGGTTATTCCGTCCTAGACGATCTAGGTGCCAAAGCCAGTGACATACTCCAGGCAAATGGCATCATCTGGGTAGAGGGGCCGTCAGATAGAATTTATTTAAATAAGTTTATTGAGTTGTGGGGTGAGGGGGCTTACAAGGAAGGACATCACTATCAATTTATTTACTATGGCGGTAGTGTGCTGGCCCACATAGATGCTAGTACTCCAGAAGCGGATTTGCAGGAAGCGGTTAGCGCCGTAAAAATAAATAGAAATTTTATATTTGCATGTGATAGCGATAGAAGAAATAAGAATGGAAAGTTGAAGAACAGGGTAACAGAGCTTCTTTCAAGCGTTGCTAGCGACCGTGGGTATGTATGGGTTACCCGATGCCGAGAAATTGAAAATTATATTCCAAAGGAATGTTTTGAATCGGTTTATGAAAAGTCTAGCTTGCCTCAAATCGGTGAGTATGAGTACGTTCAGGACTATCTAAAAAATAACAATCTTTCCCAGGCTGCTGAATTCACAGATAAACATCATAAGGCGGTAAAATTCAGCGAGACCTTCTCCAAGGAAAACTTATCATTTAGACCGGAGCTATCTACAGAAATGATGGCAATAATTAATCGCTTAATGATCTGGAATAGTTGAATTTATTCCTGAGGTTCGATCATATGACCGCCATGGAGAATCAGCCCAGTCCCTCTGGGTTTCGTTGGAAAGCAATCATCACCCAATCGTGCAAGCAGTGAATAGTCACTGCTTGCTTTGCCAATGCAGCTAGGAGTTGTAGGAAAAGGATTTGTGGCGCCCTGTGTACTCGATACCCGTGACTGAAACTCCCTTGTTTCGTAAAGGAGATGTAGTGACCGCTTTTGGCCGTTAGCTGTCCTACATGACGGGTACCTAACGGAGTGGTCTGCTATGCGTCCTATACTCCTGTGGGCAAACCGGAGGACAGCATGGACGACTTACGGGAAAAGATAGAGGCGGGTGAGCCACTTATGCAGCAGGCCATTGAGGCATTACGAAGGTACCACGAAGCCAAAGCTGCGGGGCGCCC
The DNA here is from genome assembly GCF_057197725.1 of Pseudomonas sp. P2S-1. Lineage (NCBI taxonomy): Bacteria > Pseudomonadati > Pseudomonadota > Gammaproteobacteria > Pseudomonadales > Pseudomonadaceae > Pseudomonas > Pseudomonas sp. P2S-1. The sequence goes on along the minus strand of NZ_CM170068.1, from coordinate 3,628,244 downwards.
ATCCGATGAGACCGAGCACCTGAGACTGCTGGCGGAGTCGTTACTTGAGGCCGTTTCCCAGTACCAAGTTCAAGTATTTGGAGGCCCAACAAGGCCTCTTCATTAGAGGTTGATGTCTACAGCTTCTCTCGCCCCAAAGCTGCCTTTTATGGAGGGCTGCTCGGGTCATTGGCTGCCTTCTGTCAAGTGCAGCCTGGCGTCGCAAGCGGGCAGCCGAGGTTACACCGCTTCCGTTGTCACACTGCTAGATAGATGTGTATTGCCCGTGGTGCAACTGAATAATTACCTATATTAATCAATGGGTTGCTTTATTTCGTTACACGCTTTACACCTGTTACACAGCTTCAAGGTCCTACTCTGCTAGAGATCCCACGCCCTCCATCTAACAGCGCCTTCAGCGGTCGAGGCATGCTTTGTTCCTCCTTCAGAAATCGCGTGGGGACCCTGGGAGATCAGGCAAGATACGGGGCTGGGAACCCGCGAGGCTTCGTTAGCGGCAGGCCGCTCAGCTTAGTGAACAGGTGAACCGAGTGAACACACCTATATGGGAGCTATCCCAATTATTCATTCTCTTTGCGAATGACCTCTGCCCTTGGGAGGGCCTCACCATCATCGACCGACCCGCAACAGCAAACGGGCCGGGGCCTCGGTCCCGCATGACATCAGTTCGGGCAAGGAACCAGCATGCTTTGAGCGAACGGGTAGGTTAGCTGGGTGCTTTCATGCATACATCTGATGGACAGAGAAATGGGAAGCAGGTAATTTCAACTGTCACGGATGCTTGCTTGATCCATAAAGTGTAAAGAAGATAAGGCTCGGTTCGGATAAGTGTATAAGTAGCACAGCATCTGGATTGGGTGTTAATGGCTCGATAGATATATTTCGGGAAAATAAAAATTGGACTGGATAGCGCCCTATAGTTTGGGAAACTCCGCAAAGCTGATCAGGAAGTTTCTTATTGAAGTTGCCTCTATGGAGGAGGCGATTGCGTATGAAGGATTGTACGTAACCAGAAGTATTGAAGGTTTCGATAGTGCCGTGGTGGCGATGGATGAGTTTCCTGAACTGTTCTATTCAATGAAGCGAAATATTGCAAGTATTGATGGGGAGATATATTTGCAGCTGGACCATCTTGAACGGGAGTCCAGTCTTGTCGAGCAGGTGTCGCTAATAAATTTAAAGTTGCAAATGTCGCGCAGGCCGAAATACACAAGCTTTTTAAGAGCTTTGGCGGGAATGCGATTTTTTTCATCGTCAGAAACCAAAAGAGTTTTTGGTGAAGAAAGCATATCTCTTGAGCGTATAATAATTAATTGTGACAAGCTAATATCGAGTCTGAAATTGGCAGAGGAGGTACTTCGTTATCGGGAGGAGTCGGACGATGGTATATTTAAGCCTTCAAAGATACAGGGGCAAGTTGTAGTTGATTTGATTGATAAGGCTTTGGACGAATTAAGCGGTTCGGAATGCTTGACCGAAGAGACGAAGCTGTTGGCAATTGCTTACTTGCGCGAGATTAAGGCGCAGGCTTTGTCTAAGTTTCCGAAGTGGCAAAGTATTATCGGCTCACTCGTGGTAGTTGCAGCCTTAACCAGCGGACTAGCTGATGCACCTGCAGCCTCAAAGACGCTACAGAGTCTGGTTGAATATTTAGTGGGAGCCTCGGTCCCCACGCCAGAACAACCCTATCTGCCGGCGCTTCCCTGGCAGAAGCCGATTGATGAGGCGTTGGTTGGTGGTACCCAGATTTAATACGAGGCAGAAGGGGGCTGGAGCGTAAACACAAAGCCACGCGAAAAATCAAAAAAGTCAGCCCCCACTAGTTGCAGAGCCGGCCTCCAACCGCGTCCCCGTATGATGATGAGGTCCCAGGCAGTAGATATTTTTTTAGGGATACGTTTAGGGATATGAGTTCCGATTTGGATTCGTCATTGCCACGAAATATCTTGGCTGTAGGCGTATTTTTCGATTCCTGTCTCCGGCACCAGAAATGAAGAAAGGCCCGCATTGGTTGATGCGGGCCTTTTTACTAACTTAGCGTTAAATCTGTATCCCATTTCCTCCTGTGCAAAGCTCAAGCAACGAATCCAGCAATACTTGACCACCCGGCGGACATTAATTAATACAAATAAAATAGCCTGGCACACATCCAAGAGGTGAGGGGAAATATTCGGTTTCGTTTCAATCAAGAATTATTGATCTTCGTCGCTGCGTACTAGTTGCTGTCAACGTATACTTGATACACCTTGCGCATAAAAATCATATCTCAATGAAAATTTCATCACGCACCTTATTTTCCAAATTATCAACTTTTGTTGAAGCCAAGACTCCTAAGCGGAGCTTGGGCAAGCACCCCATAAGCTGCGCTATTCTGCTCCTTTACGCTCTCTGTCTTCCTATATTTTCCTACGCATTTGAAACATTCAGTTGCCAAGAAATTTGGTTCGAGGTAAGCATGGAAGAGGCTATCGCTAGTAACAGAAACCCAGACAGGAGGCAAAACTGTCCCGCCAATAAAATCGATGACTCCGCGAGCCAAGTGGGTTATCAAATTACGGAAAGTCGCGCTTACTGGTTTTCAACCTCAACTAGTCGAAGTAGTCCGTGCAGTGGAGTCGGAGTAGGTGCACTCGGGCAGATCTTCAACCCGGTCTGCTATTTACCCAGTGAGTTGCAGTTTCACCATACTCGTGCAGAGCGAAAACTGTGGCTGACGAGCACCGACGGCAAAAATTTTCGGGTACTTGACTCGAGTCTTGCCACAGCTATACCGGAGCAGCAGCCTAAATTTGATAAATATGCGATTGATAGCACTTCGGTGTATTACTATTCTGAAAAACTGAAAAATGCAGACCCGAAGAGCTTCGAAGTCTTGTCTGCTCCCGGCAACGACATAAACCTGGCACAGTATTCGTTTGCCAAAGACCATGAAAGTCTCTTTATTGATGGCTGGAGGCTACCTGGTATTGACCTGGAAAAAATTGAGTGGCTGGAGATCCTCTGCACTGACGCTCCTGAAAAATGTGATAGTTTCCAGAGCCGCATCCCAAGCATTGGAAGAGTCGAAAGCAATATTATTTTCATTGACAGATTGCGCGCTACCTTATTTTCAAACATTGAAACATCAAAAATGTTCTGCTCACGAAAAGAGTTTCTAGTATTCTGCACTATTGGCGGTAAGCGTTACCTGATCGATTCAGGAATCCGAGAGGAGGCACGGCTGGTTATCCAGCCAGAAGACTGAATGCCAAGATTGCATTGACCGAAATGGGAAAGGGGCCGGGGAAAAGTTTTTTCCCATTTCGTGCTAGCCGTTCAAGACGAAACAAGCCGCTCAATCAAAGGCAACCCATTCACCTCCGGTCGCGCAAACAAATACCCTTGCATCAAATCAACCCCCAACGCCGCCAACGCCTGGCACTCTGGGTCCGTCTCAATCCCCTCGGCAATAAGGGTAATCCCCAACCGCTCCGCTACCAGAACAATACCGGCAACGATGGCTTGGCGAACCGGATCCTGGCTGATTCCCCGAGTGAGTGCCATGTCCAGCTTGAGGACGTCCGGCTGAAATTCTGCAAGGAGATTCAGCCCTGAGTAACCCGAGCCGAAGTCGTCTATCGCAGTGGTGAAGCCTTGTCGGTCGTATTCCTTGAAGATGGCTTTCAAGTGCTCGGTATCTTCGATTCGCTCGCCCTCGGTCACTTCGAACATGAGCCGACTGGCCGGGAAGTCGAAGGTCCGTGTGGCCTCCAGGGTCGCGCGGATACAGGTACTGGGACGGTAGACGGCGTTGGGCAGGAAGTTGATGCTCAACTTGCAGTCTGCCTGCTGTCCCAAGCCCAGCGCAGACGCTTGCTCGATGGCCTTGACTCGACAGGCCTGGTCGAAGCGGTACAGATTATCGGGTGTTACCTGGGCGAGAACTTCCGCAGCGCTTTGACCGTTCAGACCACGAACCAGTGCTTCATAGGCGTACGGCCTGCCTGAAGGAACATGAACTATGGGCTGGAAGGCCATCGTAATGTCGAAACCCAGGCTCGCGAGGTCGCGACATTGCGAGCAGCCAAGCGCTTCAAATGGCTGGGGAAAAACGGGCTTGCTCATGGGATATCGCCAAGGTACAGGAGTGCGGCCGTTCAGAATGCTTGAATCGGCACCATAAAGAAAAGGCTCGCCTGATGTGCGAGCCTTTTTTCACTGAGTGCGCAGGTCGGTATCTACCTCAAGCGCTATTGATGCAACCCCGAATTCGCCATCAATGTAAACAACCTCAAATTCCTGGCCATGGGATTCTCCACCGTTGCCGGGAACATCTGCAGCAGCATCCCGTTGTTGAACCGGTCCAGGCTGGTGGTGGGCATGAATTTCCCCGGCTCTGGCTTGTCGTTCGTGCTGAACCGCAGAGGCTCGTGGTTCCCTGTCATGGTGTAAGTCAGCCGCTTAGTCGTGCCTGGTTGGTCCATGACCAGCGTCCTGGTTTGCGGGTCATAGCTGGAGTTGCCAGCCTCCTGCACGAGCAGGACTTTATTGGTCTCCGGGCTGTACCAGAGGATATGCACCTGTCCGCCGTGCAGGTAAACAAACTGCAGGGCGTTCATCTGCCGGTCCACGACGCCACGGCTCAAGTAAAGCCCGTCGACGGGAGTAAACAGTTCCAGCTCAAGGAAGTCCGTCGCGGCCCCAGGTTCCTGACCGAACTTCGCGTACAGGTCCGGCATGATTCCCTTGATTGGCACCCACAGAGAGTTTTCCAGTGTGTCGCCATCAAATTTGACAATGCCGTCTTTGGCCGTAGTCAGGTCAATCGAGTACGTCAGGCTTTCCCGTGGTGGAATGGATGAGCAACTGTCACGGTGCTCGACGACGAAGTCGTCTGCCGCTTCGTAGCCACCCTGTTCCCATGCCTTGGCGAGCTGTTTGGCGGAGGCCGGGTTGCTGCAGTTCATGATGCCTTCTACCTGATCGATACCTTCGACCATTTCTATCCTGGCTGCCATGGCGTTCGTGGATAGCGCGGCGAACAGGCCCAGAAGCATAAAACTGCGTTTCATCGAGTGTCGTCCTTCAGTGTCGGTAGCCTGGTATCGGCGAGCAGGCCAGTGGCTTTAACGGCCGTCCAAGGGGGACCGACCGGTCTGCACGAAGCCGTGATGCACGGTTGCAGTACGTGTTGAGCGGCGCGAACGAAGCGCAGCCAGAGAAGTTTCACGCTGCCTCAATCGCAACATGCTCCCGACAAATCAGCTCAACATCGCTCCCCTTCAACGGCTCCTGCGTCAAACCACAAAACGGCATTCCATCCCGCTGCTGGTGAAACCGACAACTCTTGCACAACCCAAACCCCGGCACATCTTCCTCACGCTGAATCTGCCGCAACAGCTCCCCGAACAACACCTCCAACGCCTGCGCTCGCTCCCCCATCCCCGCCAGTGCCGTGGTCAGGAACTGTGGCGGCGCCACCGCCTCCAGCAACGAGCGCGCCGGCGCAGTCAGTTGCAAATGCACACTGCGTCGATCCAGCGGGTCTTGCCGCTTCTCGATCAGGCCCTTGGCCTCCAGCGCCTTGAGCGACTGCGACACCGTGCCCTTGGTCAGCCCCAGGTATTCGGTGACCGCCAGCGGCGTGTCCGAGTAGCGGTTGCAGCGCGACAGGTAAATCAACGCACTGACCTGAATCGGCTGCAACTCGGCCAGCAGCGGGTGCTGGCGGTTCCAGATGCGCATGAGGCTGGTCAGGCGTTCGAGCAGGTCGTAGAAAGTGGTCGCGGTCATGTCATCACTCCAGTCGAAACATAGTATCGACTAAAAACCATATTGACAAAGCGCAATGCTGGAGTAGTCTTCGATTCAGTATCGATTCGATACCAACTCATCGAAGGACATTAGACATGACTACTGCACGCTTCTACCACGCTGGCTGCCCCGTTTGCGTTTCCGCCGAGCAGACCCTGCTCAACCTGTTGGATCCCCAGGTCAAGGTCGAGGTCGTGCACCTCGGCGACCAGCCACAACGAGTGGCCGAAGCCGAGGAGGCCGGCGTCAAGTCGGTGCCGGCGCTGGTGGTCGAGGGGCAGGTGCTGCACCTGAACTTCGGCGCTTCCATCGACGACCTGAAGTAAGGAGGAGGCCGTGAACGTCCAGGTCTTCGATACCCATGTGCGCACGACCGAAGGGGGCTACTTGCACTTCGACGTGCTTATCGAAGGCAACGACCAGGCGCTCGCCGCCCGCTATGCCCGCGACTGGCTTGCCAGCCGCGGTTTAGCCGAGGCGGATGTTTCACAGAGCCGTTGCCAGTTTTGTCACAGCCAACCGGCCCATCCGGAGGTCGCGACCGCGATTGCCCGGCAGGGCTACTACATCATTCCGTTGCAAGGTTTTTAGGAGAAGGCGTCATGACCACGTACCAGCCCCTGAACTGCGATCTGCACGACTTTCTAGAGATTGCCTGCATGTACGGCTACCGCCTGCAGGTCGAGCTGCTCGAAGGCCCGGGCTTCGTCGCCAGGGCGCTGGATACGCGCACGGCGCCGAGCAAGGAGGAGTTTCTTGTGCTGCTAGGCGAGGAGGGGAAGCAGGAAGTACGCCTTGACCGTCTGCTGGCAATAACTCCGCTGGATGCTGGTGCGCGGTTTGGACGTATCGAGTTGGCCGGCAACGTCTGCGTGTTTTAACTGAAGTGAAGGAGGCGTATGAAAGCTAGCCGTTTTCCACTTGTGGCAACGCGGCTTTCGAGATAACGCTTACCAGGCAATTGGCTTTCGCCCAACGTTTCCGGGACGTTGGACGAAAATTTTAAAGATAATGCGTCGGCCCACTAGAGATAATGTCTAGTGGGCCGTCCCGAATTACCCACCCAACTTCATATGCAACAACGGAAACGGCCGCCCCTCACCATCCAGCGGCGAGCGCCCGGTCTGGACAAACCCGTAATGCAGATAGAACCCCACTGCCTCCGGGTTCTGCTCATTCACATCGACACTCAGCTCACCGCGTGAACCACGGGCATGATCGAGCAACGCGCGCCCGATCCCTTTGCCCCGCAGATCCGGCTCGATAAAGAGCATTTCAACGTGTTGTTCATTAAGCCCGATAAAGCCCAGCGGGCGATCCTGCTCATCCACCGCAACCCACAACTCGACAGCGGGCAGGTAGACATCCCGAAGCTGCGGAAGCAGCGCATCGATATCGGACGGTTGCAGAAAGTGGTGGGTGGCGCGAACGGAGCGCAGCCAAATGTCGAGCAGCAGTGGGTGGTCGGCGTTGGTAGCCTGACGAATGATCATGGAGACATCCTTAGAACACTTGATATGGAAATCAGGCCCGCTGGGAAACAGCGGACATCAGTGTCGGCAACCTTGAATGCCCGCTTCGCGAGTTAACGCCTGGGCGGTGCACGGCGGAGGTGGCCGGAAAGGAGGGAGGCGGGACGATACTGAGGTGGGCGGTAGGGTGTCAATAAAAATTGACGGTCGGGAGCGTCACGTCTCGACAAATTTCCAGGGCCTTTATTGCCGCTCGCTTCAATCGAGAGCCGAGTAGATCTCGTCGAGTATCTTATGTGGATCAACCTCAAGGCTCCTCGCAACCTCGAGAAACTCGATCACATCCAGCCGTCGTTCCCCACGTTCGAACTTGGAAACATACGACTGCGGCCTTCCTAGCCGGTCCGACAACTCCCGTTGAGTGAGCTCCGCTTCCTTCCGTGCGTTGACCAGCAGGAGAAGGAATCGTTGATAAGCAGCAGTGTGAATCGTCTTCATCGTGGTGTGCCGGTTAAAAAGCCGACCTACCTAATAAACCTGAAACAGGTTTATCCCAAAACGGGTTTTTGCTAGGCTCTGAACCTTCACCAAGGAAGAGGTCGATGCTCACCATGAATTCCCAAATGAATTCCAGCCCGGTAAACACTACCGCCGGTATCGTTACGTTCAGTAAGTGCACGGCAGTCAGTGATCCGTTGTTCCGTGTAAATCCTGGCGTTCCGAGCGCCGAAGCCCTGGCCCAAGCCTCCGTCCTGATGGATTGCATCAACCGCCTGACTCTTATCGGTGGCGTGGATGACGAAGGCGGAGCCCCGGTCTGGGCCGCCCACTATCTAGGTGAGCAAGTGAAGGCGCTCATCGATGATGTGGGCATGGGACTCCGCGATGGGCGAGGGTTGGAAGGGGAGTGAGGCGGTCCAACTGACTGACCATGTCCACCAGCTTGTGGCCATCTGGAGTGGCGCTCACAGGTTTCGTTCAACCGGAGGTCTGGTAGTGCTGCTATCACTGCATAGGTATCTACATATCTCAGGTTCAAGACTGGCGCGGGCCAGGTAGGAGCGTGGCTTGCCCGCGAAGGACCGCGCTAGCGGTCCCCAAGCCTGTCTCGCCGAGTCTCTGGATAAATACGATCAACCAGGCGGTGAATCCACAGCACTGTAAGAGCCATAACTCGTGCTGGATGGTTTTGGGACCGCTGGAGCGGTCCTTCGCGGGCAAGCCACGCTCCTACTTGAACGTGCCATTACAGTAGTGAGTTCACCGGCGTAATCGCGGGTGACCCGCTCCCACAGGGTCCGCGTACTGCTTTAGAACTGTTCTATGCGCTGTTGCCTCACCGCGAAGCCACCAACCAGGCCCCACCCACCAGCAACACCACCCCCACCACGGAAGACACCGCAACCCCACCCGACCTCACCGCATCCACCCCCAGCCCCACCACCAGTTGGCTGGCAATCAACACCGAAATCGTCGCCGCCGCCCCTAGCCGCTGGTACCCGCAGATACTGGCAAACACGAAAAACGACCCCAGCACCCCGGGCAGCACGCTCCAGTAGCGCAGCGCCCCGATCATCTCGCCAATTCCGGCCAGCCCTGAGCGCCCCAGTAGCAAACCGAGCAGAATGACGAACCCCACCGCCGAGTTGACCAGCAAGGTGATCAGCACCGTCGAGACCGTACTGGTGATCTGCACCATCAGCAGGTTCTGGATGACCAGGGCAGCACCGGCCGCCATCAGCAGCGCAACGATCCAGCCCATGACCTACTCCGGCGCGACGCGCTGATCGAGCTTGAGCTGCAGGAATACCAGGTCCAGCCAGGTGCCGAACTTGGCCCCCACTTCCCGCAAGTGTCCGACGTTCTCGAAGCCGAGCTTTTCATGCAGGCCGATGGAGCCCAGGTTGCCGGCCTCGATACCGGCGACCATGACGTGCTTGCCAATGGCCCGGGCCCGTTCGATCAGGGCGCGCATCAGCTTTTCTCCAAGGCCTTTGCCACGCTGGTCGCCACGTACATACACGGAGTGTTCGACGGTGTGCCGATACCCGTCCCACGCCCGCCAGTCGCCGAAGGAGGCGTAGCCCAGCACTTCGTCCGCGGCGTCGACCACCACCAGCACCGGATACCCGGCCTTTTGCCGATCAGCCAGCCAGGCCAGGCGGTTGGCCGTGTCGACCAGGGTTTCGTTCCAGATCGCCGTGGAGTGGGCGACCGCGTCGTTGTAGATCAGGGTAATGCCGGGAATGTCGTCGGGAACGGCGTCGCGAATGAGCATGGCAAACTCCGGTTGTCACTATGGTGGATAGATAATCCATTATAGTGGACTGTCAGTGCAAGCCCGCTCAACGGCAGTTCAGCAGGGTAATCGCGTACACGCACTGCGCAGCACTGTCATTGCGAAATTCGCAATCCACCGGCGGCCCCAGTTCCAGGCAGTCGCCGGCTTGCATGGCATGGCGCACATCGCCCTCGACGAACACCATTTCCCCCTGCAAGACCCAGATCAACTGGCGCTGGAAGGCATAGGCGGAGGCGGGCATGGGCACGTGCTTGCCGGCGGGGAGGGTAATTTGCAGCAGATCCACGGGCAGGTCGGACTGCGGCGAGACATGTCGGCGCAGGTAGCCGGTTTCCGGGTCCACCCAAACGCTCTGGTCCGCTGCGCGGAGCAGGCGGCCCTGTCGGGTTTCGGCGCGGGCGATCAGGCTGGAGATGCTCAGGCCGAAGGCCCCGGAGAGCTTGCCCAGGAGGTTGGCAGTGGGGCTGCTTTCGCCACGCTCGACCTTGTGGATCATCGCGCGGGAAACCGCGGCGCGTTGCGACAGTTCGGTGAGGGACCAGCCGCGGCTTTCCCGCTCGGTGCGGATGCGCGCGCCAATGCGGGCATCAAGATCGTGTTCGGTAGTCATGCCGTCACTATAGTGGACGCCCGCCGCGTGGCTCAACCCGCACGTCGCGTCTTGCCCCATAACACCCTCGCGGATTTTCAAACACTCGAAAACATCTGTTCGGTCAGCTTTGTAATATTTAGAAACAATTTGGCTGGTCCGACAAATCTGAAGGAAATTTCACTCGACTCCATGCCGTTCGTCAGCTCAAGCCCGCATGCCGTCTCGGTTCCACCCCGCATTTACGGGGATTATCACTAAAGGATTAATACTAAGCGCGTGTACGAATAGTCCGGCGTGGATCCAAGTTTTTGGCTACAAATCACCCCCATCAAGGAACCTGTATTCGCCAGGGTCAGGCAGTTCGACATGCAGTGTGTGTAGTTCCTGAGGGGGACGGCTGGTCAGCCGGCACGCATTCAAAGACGGATTCGCCTGATCCACGAAGGAGACGCTCGTGGACAGAAGAACCGCCAAGAAGACCTTTACCGCTCGTTTTGCTCCATTGCCCCTTGCCGTCAGCATGGCAGCCGCAGGGGTAGCTACCGGTTTCTTCAGCCCACAGGCACAGGCGCTGTGCTCAACGGTTGGCTCCACCATTAGCTGTACGGGCGTGACTGTCGGCCTGGTCAGCTCGACCAGCAACCTGACGGTCAACGTGCAGAATGGTGCACAGATCTATACGGGCGTCGTTGACCCGATCAACGCGATCTCCCTCACCGGCACCGGCATCACCGTCAACAACGCCGGGCGCATTGATCCCGCGCTGCTCCCGGGCCTGGTCTCCCTGGCGTCCGGCCTGAGCCTCTCCAACGCCGCCGGTAGCACGATAACGGTCAATAACCTTTCCACTGGCGAGATCATGGGCACCTCGACCCTGCTCGGCGCCAACCTGCTGAATCTCGGCGGTGTCGGTCTGGTGGTGCAGAACGGGGCGGGGGGCACCACGACAATCGGTAACAGCGGCCTCATCAGCGGCACTCCCTTGCTGGGGGCGGCGGTCCTCGCCGAGGACATCCCGGTGATCGCGCTCCGTGGTGGCGCGCGTAACGTCCTGACCAACAATGCGATGGGCATCATCACGGGCCGGGTGGCCATGCAGGCCTCTACGTCAGGTAACGTCTTCACCAACGCCGGTACGGTCACCGGGAGTATCAACCTGGGGACGGGCACTGCGGGCGTATCCGGGGCCAACACCTTCAACGCCGTGACCGGCTCCCTGGTCAGCGCCGGTGCGGGTGTCGGGATCGACCTTGGGGTACTCGGTGGCCTCGGTATCGCCTACGTCGGAGCTGGCATCGTCAACGGCGGCCTGATCAACAACGGCAACACCCTGAACCTGATGAACGCCATCGGTGGCGGCTCCGGCATCAACGGCACCGGTACCATCAACGGTACCCAATACGTTAACTTCAACAACCTCGTTGTCTCCAGCGGCACCTGGACGATGACCAACCAGTTGTTCAAGTCCGGTACCACCAGCCCGAGCGTCAACCTGAACGGCGGCCGGTTGCGCGTCGACTCCAACGCCCTGCTCGGCGTGTCCTCGCTCACGTCCAACGGCGGCTCCCTGGGCAACGCCAGCGGCACCAACTCTACGGTCAGCAGCAACATCACCCTCGCGGGCAACCTGACGGTGGACAGCGACCTGGGCCTGACCCTAAACGGCGTCGTGAGCGGCGCCGGCACCTTGATCAAGACCGGCACCGGCACCCTGACCCTCAATGGCAACAACACCCTGACCAGCGGCACCACCCTGACCGCCGGTACCCTGTCCCTGGGCAACGCCTCGGGCCTGGGTGTCGGCAGCAACACCCTGAACGTCACCGGTGCCAGTACCCTGAGCAGTACCTCGGCGATGACCGTCGCCAATGGTATCTTGCTCAACGGCGCCAACCTGACCGTCAACAGTACCTCGGCCCTGAACCTGAGCGGTGCGATCAACGGCACCGGTTCGCTGACCAAGACCGGCTCCGCCAACCTGACCCTGAGTGGCGCCAATAACTTCGGCGGCGGCCTCAATATCAACGCCGGCAAGCTGATCCTGGCCAATGCCGGGGCCACCGGCGCGGGCACTATCACCGCGGGGATCGCCGGTGGCGAGCTGGACACCTCCAGCGCCCAGACCCTGACCAACCTGGTCCAGCTAAACGGCAACCTGACCCTGACCGGCAACAATAACCTGACCCTCAACGGGAAGATTTCCGGCAGCGGCGGCCTGATCAAGAACGGCACCAACACCCTGACCCTGACCGGCGCCAACGACTTCACCGGCAACTCGACTCTCGCCGGCGGCAACCTGGTATTGACCAACAATGCCGCCCTGGGCCTCGGCCAACTGACCCTGACCGCCAACTCCAGCCTGCTGGCCGACGGCCTCAACGTCGGCAACGCCATCAACCTGGGCACCCGCGCCCTGACCCTGACCAACACCGCTGCCACTACGCTCAGCGGTGCGCTCGCCGGCACCGGTCAAGTGATCAAGAGCGGAACCGGCGACCTGACACTGAGCGGCAACAGCAACTTCGCCGGGGTCGTGCAGTTGACCAACGGCAAGCTGATCATCGGCAGCAACTCCGCGCTGGGTATCGGCAGCCTGGCGGCGGGCGCCAACACCGTTCTCGACAGCGACGCTGCGCGCACCCTCGCCGTCAATGCGATCAACATTACCGGCAACCTGACCATCGCCGGCAGCAATGACCTGGCGCTGAACGGCCAGATCGCCGGCAACGGCACCCTGACCAAGAACGGCTCGGCGAGCCTGACACTGGGCGGGGCCAACACCACCATCGGCAACACCCTGCTCAACGCCGGCACCCTGATCCTCGGCTCCCCCACGGCGCTGGGCAACCCCAACAACCTGCTGGTCGCCAGCGCCGGCACCACTCTTGATGCCAACACCGCGGTCTCCATCGCCAATGGCGTCACCCTGGGTGCCGGCGGCAACCTGACCATCGGCGGCACCTCCGCCCTGGGCATCAACGGCATCATCAGCGGCGCTCCAGGCGCGGGCCTGGTCAAGAACGGCACCGCCGACCTGATCCTCAACGGCAACAACACCTACACCGGCGATACCCTGCTCAATGCCGGTCGCCTGGTCGTCGGCCACGCCAACGCGCTGGGGCAGAGCACCCTGATTGCCGCAGCCGGCAGCACCCTGGACTCCAACGCGTCGATCAACCTGGGCAATGCCATCACCCTCAATGGTGCCGTCAACGTCGGCGGGACCTCCAACCTGACCCTCAGCGGCCTGATCAGCGGCGGTACCCTGGTCAAGGTCGGCGGGACCAACCTGACCCTGACCGGCGTCAACACCTACAGCGATACCACCCTGCTCGGCGGTGTCCTGGCCCTGACCAATGCCGGCGCCATCGGCAGCGGCGATATCACCGTCGGCGGTGCATCGACCCTGGCCGGTACCGTTCCGCTGACCCTGGCCAACAATATCCACCTGAATTCCGCCCTGGCCACGCCGGTCGGCGGTACCAATGCCCTGACCCTCAACGGCGTCATCGACGGCGCCGGCAGCCTGAGCAAGTCCGGCAACGGCACCCTGACCCTGAATGGCGTCAACAACTACAGCGGCGGCACCGCGCTGGTAGCTGGCACCCTGTTGCTGGGCAATGGCAGCGCGCTCGGTACCGGTACCCTGAGCACCGCCGGTGGCGCTACCCTCGACACCGCCAGCGCGATGACCCTCGGCAACGCCCTGAGCGTCACCGGCCAACTGAACCTGACCGGCAACAACGCCCTGACCCTGACCGGCAACATCACCGGCTCCGGTGGCCTGAACAAGAACGGCGCCAGCGCCCTGACCCTGAGCGGCGTGGGCAGCAACTACTCCGGGCAGACCAACCTCAATGCTGGCACCCTGATCCTCGGCAGCAACAACGCCCTCGGCACCAGCGTGCTGAATGCCGCCGGTGGCACCGTGCTGGACGCCACCACCGGCGCGAATGCCTCCAACCAGATCAACCTGGCCGGCAACCTCGCCATCGGCGGCAGTGCCGACCTCGGCCTGAGCGGCCTGGTCACCGGCACCGGCAGCCTGACCAAGAACGGCGCCAGTGTCCTGGGCCTGAGTGGCAACAACACCTTCCAGGGCGGCGTCGTGCTCAATGCCGGCGGCCTGGTGGTGGGCAGCAACACTGCCCTGGGCCTTGGCACCCTGACCGTAGCCGGCGCTTCGATACTCGACAGCAGTGCCTCGATCATTCTTGCCAACCAGGTCGCCCTCAACAGCGACCTGACCATCGGCGGCAGCAACAACCTGGGGCTGAGCGGCACCCTCACCGGCACCGGCAACCTGATCAAGAACGGCGCGGGCAACCTGCTGCTGAACGGCACCAACACCGGCTTTACCGGCAATACCACACTCAACGCCGGTCGTATCGTGGTCGGCACCAACAGCGCCCTGGGTTCGGGCACCGTGACTGCGGCCGACGGCACTGCGCTTGATGCGGCGGGTGCGGTCAACCTCGCCAATGCGATCACCGTCAATGGCGCGTTGTCCCTGGGCGGCACCGGCAACCTCGGCCTGACCGGCGCCATCACCGGCGCCGGCAGCCTGGTCAAGACCGGCAACGCCACCCTGACCCTGTCCGGCAACAACAACTACGCCGGCGGCACCACGCTCAACGCCGGTGCCCTGAACATCGGCAGCGCCACCGCCATCGGCGCGGGCGACCTGACCGTCGGCGGCGCAGCCAGCCTGACCACCACGGGCGCGCAGAGTCTCGCCAACGCCGTGCACCTGAATGCCGACCTGACCCTGCCTGGCAGCGCCAACCTGACCCTCAACGGCCTGCTCGACGGCATCGGCGGCCTGATCAAGACCGGTACCGGCACCGTCACCCTGAACGGCGCCAACACCTACAGCGGCGCCACCCTCCTGTCCGGTGGCACCCTGGTGGCAGGTTCCAATACGGCCTTCGGCAGCGGCATCCTGACGGCTGGCGCTGGCACTTCGCTGGACGCCAACAAGGCCGTGAGCCTGGCCAACAGCGTGGTGCTCACCGGCAACGTCAATGTGCTGGGCAGCAGCGACCTGGCCCTGACCGGCGACATCGCCGGCGCTGGTGGCCTGACCAAGACCGGCAGCGCCAAGCTGACCCTCTCCGGCAACAACACCTTCACCGGACCGGTCAACCTCAGCGGCGGCACCCTGAGCGTGGGCAGCAATACCGCCCTCGGCCTCGGCGCGCTGAATGCCAGCGGCAATGCGATCCTCCAGGCCGCCACTGCCGCCAGCCTCAACAACCTGATCAACCTGAACGGTGGCCTGGTTCTGGGGGGCAGCGCCGCGCTGTCGCTGAACGGCCTGATCACTGGCACCGGTGGCCTGACCAAGCAAGGCACCTCGACCGTCACCCTGAACAGCGCCAACACCTACACCGGCACCACCACCCTGGCCAACGGCACCCTGGTGCTTGGCAACAGCCTGGCCCTGGGCAACGGCGCGGTGACCGTAACCGGTCCTGGCACCCTCGACAGCCTCACCGCGATCAACCTGGGCAACAACATCACCCTGAACGGTGCCCTGAGCATGGGCGGCACTGCCGACCAGACCCTCAGCGGCGTGATCAGCGGTGCCGGCAGCCTGACCTCCAATGGGCAGAGCAACCTGACCCTCACCGGGGTCAACACCTACACCGGCGGTACCACCCTTAGCGCCGGTACCCTGACCCTCGGCAATGCCGGCGCCATCGGCAGCGGTCGCCTGAGCGTCACCGGTGCGTCGAGCCTGAACACCAACTCGGCGTTCGCCCTGGCCAACGCCATCACCCTCGGGGCCGGCCTGAACCTCACCGGCCACAGCGACCTGACCCTCAATGGCGTCATCGACGGCGCTGCCGGCCTGACCAAGAGCGGTGCGGGCAACCTGACCCTGAACGGCGTCAACACCTATGTCGGCGGTACCACGCTGGCGGGCGGCACCCTGACCCTCGGCAACGGCAGCGCCCTGGGCAACGGCGCCCTGAGCGTGACCGGCGCGGCGACCCTGGACAACAGCGCGGCCTTCGCCCTGGGCAATGCCATCGCCCTCGGCGCCGACCTGACCCTGGCCGGCACCAACGCCCTCAACCTGGGCGGGGTGATCAGCGGGACCGGCGGCCTGGTCAAGACCGGCGCGGCCGACCTGATCCTCGCTGGCGCCAACACCTTCAGCGGCGCGGTGGACATTCTCTCCGGCAGCCTGACCACCCTGAACACCGGCTCCCTGGGCAATACCTCGGGCGTCAACGTCGCCACCGGCGCGCTGCTCAACCTCGGTGCCAGTTCCGCCATCGGCGGCCTGAACGGCGGCGGTGCGGTCGCCCTGGGCAACAACACCAGCCTGAGCGTCGGCGGCAGCAACCTCAGCAGCCTGTTCAACGGCGTGATCTCCGGCAACGGCAGCCTGGTCAAGGCCGGCAGCGGCAGCCTGACCCTGGCGGGTAGCAACACCTACACCGGCAACACCCAGGTCAACGGCGGCACGCTGAATGTCAGCGGCGCCCTGGCCGGCGGCCAAGTCCAGGTGAATACCGGCGCGACCCTGACCGGCGGCGGCTCCATCGCCGGTCCGGTGAACATCGCCGACGGCGGCCACCTGGCGCTGAACAGCGGCTTCAAGCTCAGCACCGGTGCACTGACCCTCAATGGCAACTCGAACCTCGACGTCGGCCTCGGCTCGCCGTCTACCGGCGGCAATGCGCTGCTCGCCGTGGGCGGCAACCTGACCCTCGACGGCAACCTGAATGTCAGCGATATCGGCGGCTTCGGCGCCGGTATCTACCGTCTGATCGACTACACCGGGGCCCTGACCGACAACGGTCTGGTGATCGGCTCCGTACCGGGCAGCGTCCAGCCGAGCGACCTGCAAGTGCAGACCGCGATCGGCGCGCAGGTCAACCTGCTGGTCGGCGGCGCCAACGGCAGCGTGCTGTTCTGGGATGGCAGCAGCACCGTCAGCGACGGCGTGATCCAGGGCGGCAGCGGCACCTGGGATGCGACCACCACCAACTGGACCACGGTCAACGGCACCGGCAACCGTGACTGGAGCAGCAACTTCGCGGTGTTCCAGACCCCGGCTGGCAGCGTCACCGTCAATGGCACCCAGGCGATCACCGGTCTGCAGTTCACCGTGGACGGCTATGTGCTCAACGGTCCTGGCGCCCTGGAACTGGTCAACAACGGCAACGGCACCGCGACCTTCCGGGTCGATCCGAATGCCACCGCGACCCTCAACCTCGGCCTGAGCGGCAGCGGCACGCTGAACAAGGTGGACAGCGGCACCCTGGTGCTCAACGGCGCCAACAGCTACACCGGCGGCACCGTGCTCAATGGCGGCACCCTGGTGCTCGGCAACAACGCGGCATTGGGTAACGGCACCCTGGTCACTGCGGCCAACACCACCCTGGACAGCAACACCGCCATCACCCTGGGCAACAATATCGGCACCTTCGGCGCCCTCAACCTGACCGGCAGCAATGCCCTGACCCTCAACGGTCTGGTCACCGGTGGCGGCAGCCTGGTCAAGAACGGCACCGGCACCCTGACCCTGAATGGCGCCAACGCCTATATCGGCGGTACCACCATCAACAGTGGCGCGCTGGTCCTGGGCAACGACAGCGCCCTCGGCGCGGGCGCCTTGCATGTGGCAGGCACCGGCATCACCCTGGACAACACTCCGGCGCTGGCCCTGGCCAACGCTATCGACCTGGGCAACAGCCTGACCCTGCTGGGCACCAGCGACCTCGCCTTGAACGGCGGGGTCAGCGGCGCCGGTGGCCTGGTCAAGAATGGCCTGGGCAACCTGACCCTGGGCGGCCTCAACACCTACTCCGGGGGCACCACCCTGGCCGCCGGCAGCCTGACCGTCACCAATGGCGCGGCACTGGGTAGCGGCGCGCTGAACGTCACCGGCGTTTCCAGCCTGAACAACTCGGGCGCCGTGACCCTGGGCAACGCCGTCAACCTCGGCGCCGACCTGACCCTGCCAGGCAACGCCAGCCTGACCCTGAACGGCCTGGTCGCCGGTACCGGCGGCCTGAACAAGACCGGCCCCGGCACGCTCACCCTCAACGGCGCCAATACCTACGGGGGCGCTACCAGCCTCGCCGGTGGCACCCTGGTGGTCGGCAACAACACCGCGCTGGGCACCAGTCACCTGACGGCTGCGGACGGCACCGCGCTCGACAGCAGCGCAGCCCTCAGCCTGGCCAACGGCATCACCCTGCTGGGCGGCCTGAACGTCATCGGCAGCAACAACCTGACCCTGAGCGGTGTCATCGATGGCGCTGGCGGCCTGACCAAGAACGGCGCCGGTGTCCTGACCCTGACCGGCAACAACGGCAACACCGGCGCCACCACCCTGAACGGCGGCACCCTGGTGGTCGGCAGCGACACCGCGCTGGGCGCCGGTGCCCTGAACACCGCCGATGGCGTGACCTTGGGCACCCTCGGCACGACGTCGCTGGTCAACGCGCTGAACCTGGGCGGTAACCTCAACCTGATCGGCAATTCCGACCTGACCCTGGCCGGCCTGGTCAGCGGCGCAGGCGGCCTGACCAAGAACGGCAATGGCAACCTGACCCTGCTCGGCGTCAACACCTACACCGGGCCGACCAACCTGAACGGCGGCACCCTGACTATCGGCAACGATGCCGCCATCGGCACTGGCGCCCTGAATGTCGGCGCCGCCTCCAACCTGGCCGGCACCAGCACCTTCAGCCTGGCCAACACCATCAACCTCGGTGCGCTGCTGACCCTCGGTGACAACAACGACATCACCCTGAACGGCAACGTGGCCGGTACCGGCGCACTGCTCAAGGGCGGCGCGGGCACCCTGACCCTGAATGGCGCCAACAGCTACAGCGGTGGCACCACCCTGGCCAATGGCAGCCTGCTGGTCGGCAACAACGCGGCGCTGGGCAGTGGCACGCTGAACATCACCGGGGCCGGGACCTTCCTCGACGCGGCGAACAACACCGGCGTGGCCATTGCCAACGCCATCGCCCTGGGTGCGAACACCCTGACCTATACCGGTAGTAACGCACTGGCCCTGAATGGCAACATCAGCGGCACCGGCAGCCTGCTCAAGAGCGGCCTGGCCACGCTGACCCTGGGTGGCAACAACACCTTCAGCGGTGGCGTGCGCCTGAACGCCGGGGTCCTGGTTCTGGCCTCGGCCACCGGCCTGGGCAGCGGCGCCCTGACCGCAGCGGGCGGCTTGCTCAACAACACCGTCAGCGCCAGCCTGAACAACGCCGTGCACCTGCTCGGCACCCTGACCCTGACCGGCGCCCAGAGCCTGGCGCTCAACGGCGTGATCGACGGCAGCGCCAACCTGGCCAAGACCGGCATCGGCAACCTGCTCCTGACCGGCAACAACACCTACACCGGCAACACCTTCCTGCTCGGTGGCACCACCACCGTCGGCAGCAACACCGCCTTCGGTACCGGCAACATCACCACCGGCAGTGCTGGCCTGGACAGCTCCACCGCGGTGGCCCTGGCCAACAACTTCAGCGTGCTCGGTACCCTGGTCATCGGCGGTACCTCCGACCTGACCCTGAACGGCGCGCTGACTGGCGCAGGCGGCAGCCTGATCAAGAACGGCGCGGGTACCCTGACCCTGAACGGCAGCAACAACTTCGCCGCCGGCGTCACGCTCAATGCCGGTACCCTGGCCGTCGGCCAGAATGGCTCGCTGGGTTCCGGCAACCTGACCGTCGCAGGCTCGTCCACCCTGGTGGCAGCCAACAACGGCGTGGCCCTGACCAACGGCATCCAGACGGACAGCCGCCTGACCGTCGGTGGCGCCAACAACCTGACCCTGAACAGTGTCATCAGCGGCAACGGCAGCCTGATCAAGACCGGCACCAGCACCCTGACCCTGACCGGCGCCAACACCTACAACAACGGCACCACCCTCAACGGCGGCGTTGTGGTGGTCGGCAACAACAGCGCCTTCGGTACCGGTTCGGTGGTTGCCAACGCCGGCAACACCGCGACCACCGTGCGCAACACCGTGCTTCGCACCCTCAGCAACACCTTCGTGGTCGACGGCAACATGACCCTGGATACCCCTGCCGAGCTCCGGTTCACGGGCGCGCTCAATGGCAGCGGCACCCTGACCAAGACCGGCAGCAACGAAGTGCTGCTGCTCTCCGCCGGCAACTTCAACGGTGACATCGATGTACTGGCCGGTTACGTCACCGCAGTCGTTACCAATGCCCTCGGCGACCTGAGGTCCGCCAGCCTGGCGGCAGGGTCCGGGCTGACCGTCGATGGCAATATCAACATCGGCAGCCTGACCGGCCAAGGCGTCATGCGCATCACCAACGGCAATGTCAGCGTCGGTGGCAACAACCTCGATGGCGTGTTCGCCGGTACGGTGACCCAAAGCGGCGGCTTGAACAAGGTCGGCGCCGGGGTGCTGGAACTGACCGGCACCAGCGACAACACCGGGCTCAACACCGTCAGCGCCGGTACCCTGAAAGTCACCGGCAGCCTGAGTGGCAGCGGCGGCCTGAACGTCGACCCCGGTGCAACCCTGACCGGTAGCGGTAGCATCGGCGGCACCACCACCATCGCCGACGGCGCCACCCTGGTGGGCTACAGCGGCCAGAAGCTGACCTTCGACAACCTGGTGCTCTCGCAGGCCAGCAACGTCGACTTCAACCTGGGCTCGTTGACCACCAGCGCTGATGCGCTGTTCAACGTGAACAGCGACCTGACCATGGCGGGTACCTTCAACATCGCCGACTTCGGTGGCCTGGGCAACGGTGTCTATCGCCTGTTCGATTACGGCGGCGTCCTGATCGACAACGGCATGACCTTCGGCGACCTGCCCACGGGTGTGACGTACAGCGATCTGACCCTGCTCACGGGTACGAATAGCCAGGTCAACCTGATGGTGAGCTCCCCGAACCTGGTCATCCAGTTCTGGGATGGTGTCGATACCACCAGCAATGGCCTGGTCGAAGGCGGCAGCGGCGTGTGGGACAACACCACCGCCAACTGGGCCGAGTACGACGGCTTCGGCAACCTCGACTGGCAGGGCCAGTTCGCGGTGTTCCAGGGTGCTACCGGCACCGTTACCGTGGACGGCCAGCAGAACATCAACGGCATGCAGTTCATGACCGACGGCTACCAGTTGGTCTCCGGGACCAACGGCTCGCTGAACATCAGCAACCGTAACGGCTCCTACTTCGCCGTGCGGGTGGACAATGGCGTCACCGCCACCCTCGACCTGCCCCTGGAAGGCGACGGCATCCTGACCAAGCTGGACGTCGGCACCCTGGTGCTCAACGGCGTCAACAGCTACACCGGCGGCACCGCGCTGAACGGCGGCACCCTGGTGCTAGGCAATGACAGCGCCCTGGGCCAAGGTGCTCTGACCACCGCGGCCGGCACCACCCTGGACAGCAACCAGGCCGTGTCGATCGTCAACGACGTTACCGTGAACGGTGCGCTCAATCTGGCCGGCAGCAACGACCTGACCCTCAACGGCGCGGTCGGCGGCAATGGCAGCCTGGTCAAGAACGGCAACGGCTTCCTGACCCTGAACAACGTCAACACCTTCCTGGGTGGTCTCAACCTGAATGCCGGTCGCCTGATCCTGGGCGCCAACGGAGCACTGGGCGCTGGCGCCCTGACCGCTGCCAACGGCACCTCGCTGGACAACTCCAGCGCGCTGACCCTGGGCAACACCGTCAACCTGGCCGGCAACCTGCTGCTCGTCGGCAACAACGACCTGACCCTGAACGGTCCGGTCAACGGTGTCGGCAGCCTGACCAAGCAAGGCATCAGCACCCTGACCCTGAACGCCGTCAACGCCTTCACCGGCGGCACGAACCTGGCGGCCGGCAAGCTGAAACTGGGCAATGCCGCCGCGCTGGGCAGCGGCGCCCTGACCGTGAGTGGTGCGTCCGAGCTGGACACCAGCAGCGCCATGAGCCTGGCCAACAACATGCTGCTGAACGCCGCCCTGACCCTCGACGGCACGACCGACCTGGCGCTGGATGGTGCGATTTCCGGCGGCGGTAGCCTGATCAAGAACGGTCTGGGCAACCTGACCCTGAATGGCGTCAACGGCTTCGGCGGCGGCCTGACCCTGAACAGCGGCAACCTGACCCTGGGCAATGCGGGTGCGCTGGGTACTGGCCAACTGCGCGTTACCAGCAACTCGCGGCTGAGCAACACCAGCGCCATGGTGCTGGGCAACGATGTGGATATCAGCGGTACCCTGGCGATCGCCGGCAACAGCGACCTGACCCTGAACGGCGTACTCAGCGGCGTCGGCACCCTGGACAAGAACGGCCTGGCCACCCTGACCCTGGGCGGTACCAACACCTTCACCGGTATCTTCAACGTCCTGGCCGGTACCCTGAGAACCACCAGCAGCGGCGCCCTGGGCAACCCGACGCAGCTCAATGTCAGCAGCGGTGCCAACCTCGACCTGGGCGGCAACCTGGCGCTGACCAACCTGACGGGCAGCGGTGGCGTGGAAGTCGACAGCGGCGTCACCCTGGCGGTTGCCGGCGGCACCTTCGACGGTGGACTGAGCGGTACCGGCAACCTGAACAAGGTCGGCAACACCACCCTGACCCTGACCGGCACCAACACCATCACCGGTGCCACCACCGTCAGCGGCGGCAACCTGGTGGTTGATGGCAGCCTGGCGAGCAACACCGTCAGCGTCGGCGCCAACACCGGCCTGTCCGGTACCGGCGACCTCGCCGGCGCCGTCACCGTGGCCAACGGCGGCAACCTGAACCTGCAAACCGGCAACACCCTGAATGTCGGTTCGCTGGTGCTGGACAGCGGCTCCAACCTCAATACCAACCTGGGCGTGGCGCTGTCGGGCGATCCTTCGCTGCTGAGCGTGGCTGGCGACCTGACCCTGGGCGGCAACCTCAATGTCAGCGACGGCGGCGGTTTCGGCCGCGGTGTCTATCGCCTGGCCTACTACGCCGGCAACCTGGTCAACAACGGCCTGGTCATCAACTCCCTGCCGGGCACTGTCGATCCGAGCAACGTCGTGTTGCAGACCTCGGTCAGCAACCAGGTCAACCTGGTGGTGGGTGGTACCGACACCGTCTTGTTCTGGGACGGCAACCAGACTTCGGGCAACGGCGCCGTGGATGGTGGCTTCGGTGTCTGGGATAGCACCAACACCAACTGGACCAGCAGCGACGGCAGCATCAACCAGGCCTGGAATAACACCTTCGCGGTGTTCCAGGGCACTGGCGGCACCATCACCGTCAACGGCTCGCACGCCATCACCGGCCTGCAGTTCATGGACAACGGCTACACCCTCAACGGTGGTATCGGTGGCGAGCTGCTCCTTGGCACCAGCGCCGACATCCTGCGGGTCGATACCGGCGTGACCGGGACCCTGGGCCTGGCGGTCAATGGCACCGGGACCCTGAACAAAGAGGGGAACGGCACCCTGGTGCTCAACGGCGCCAATGGCTACACCGGCGGTACCGTCCTCAACGGCGGCACCCTCGTGGTGGGCAACGACGGCGCACTGGGCACGGGCGACCTGACCGCTGCAGCCGGCACCACCCTGGACAGCAACAGCGCGGTCACCCTGGCCAACAATGCCGTGCTCAATGGCGGCCTGACCGTCGCTGGCAGCAACGCCCTGACCCTGAATGGCGTGGTCAGCGGTGCCGGCAGCCTGACCAAGGCCGGCAATGCCAACCTGACCCTGAACGGCGTCAACACCTACACCGGCGGCACCGTGCTCAACGGCGGCAGCGTGACCCTGGGCAACAACGGCGCCCTGAGCAGCGGCACGGTCAGCGTCACCGGCGCCTCGCTGCTGGATAGCACCGGCGCCCTGCAACTGGCCAACGCCCTCAACCTGACCTCGCAACTGACCCTGGCCGGCAGCCAGGACACCACCCTGAGTGGCGTCATCAGCGGCACCGGCAGTCTGGTCAAGAATGGCAACGGTTCCCTGGTTCTGAGCGGTGCCAATGTCTACAGCGGCGGCACCACCATCAACGCGGGTAGCGTGACCGGTGATACCACCAGCCTGCAGGGCGCCATCCTCAACAACGGCGCACTGACCTTCGCGCAGAACGCCGACGGCACCTACAGCGGCGCCCTGACCGGCGCAGGCACCCTGACCAAGTCCGGCACCGGCCAACTGCTGCTCACCGGCAACAGTGGCTTCACCGGCAACACCCTGGTCAGCTCGGGCAGCCTGGTCAACAACGGCACCCTGGCCAGCGCCAACGTGCAGGTCGCCAGCGGCGCCAGCCTCGGTGGCAGCGGCACCTACAGCGGTACCGTGACCATCGCCGACGGGGCCAACCTGAACGCCGGCACTGCGACCGCACCGCTGAGCGTGGGCAACCTCAACCTGTCCTCGGGCAGCAACCTGAACTTCGCCCTCGGCGCGCCAGGCGGTTCCACCACCGTGGTTTCGGTGGCAGGCAACCTGGTTCTGGATGGCACGCTGAACATCAGCAACGCCGGTGGCTTCGGCCAGGGTGTGTACCAGCTGTTCAGCTACGGCGGCAGTGTCACCGACAACGGCCTGGTCTACGGCAGCCTGCCAACCGGTACCACGCTGGCGGACCTGACCCTGCAGACCGCCATCGCCAACCAGATCAACCTGGTGGTGGGTAGCGACCTGCTGTTCTGGAACGGCAGCAAGACCACCGGCGACGGCACCATCAGCGGCGGCACCGGCACCTGGGCCAGCGGCACCACCAACTGGACCAACACCGCCGGTACCGGCAGCAATGCCTGGAACAACACCTTCGCCGTGTTCGGCGGTGATTCCGGTACTGTCACCGTGGCCGGCAAGCAGTCCTTCACCGGCCTGCAGTTCCTCACTGATGGCTATACCGTGCAAGCAGGCACCGGTGGCGAGCTGGAGGCGGTCAACTCCGCCAGCGGTGACCTCGCGGCGGTCCGCGTCGGCACCGGTACCGCAGTCATCTCGGCGCCGCTGGTCGGCACCGGCGGCATCGAGAAACTGGATGCCGGCACCCTGTACCTCACCGGCGCCAACACCTACACCGGCGGCACCACCGTCAGTGGCGGCACGCTGATGGGCAACACCACCAGCCTGCGCGGCAGCATCAGCAACAACGCCAACCTGGTGTTCGCACAAGGCACCAATGGGCAGTTCAGCGGCATCCTCAGCGGCACCGGCACCATCAGCAAGCAAGGTACTGGTGACCTGCTGATCGTTGGCAGCCAGCCCTTCAATGGCGCCTTCAGTGTCGACCAGGGCAGCGTGACCGTCGGCAACGCGGCCAACCCGGGTACGGTGTTCGGCGCCCAGGTCACCGTCGGCAGCGATGGCAGCCTGGCCGGCACCGGCAGCGTCGGTTCGCTGGTCAACAACGGCACCGTGGTCACCGGCCTGGATGGCGGCAACCTCTCTGTAGCCGGCAACTTCAGCAACGCCGGGACCCTGGCCATCAGCCTGGCCCCAAGCCTGACCAACTACCTCAACGTAGGCGGCACGGCGAACCTTGGCGGCACGCTGAACGTGGTCAACCTCGGCTCGTACACCGGCGACAGCCAGTACACCCTGGTCACGGCCACCGGTGGCGTCACCGGCACCTTCGCCAGCAACAACCTGGAGAGCCTGACGTTCCTCGACACCACGCTGAACTACGGCGCCAACAACGTGACCCTGGATGTGGCACGCAACGGCACCTCGTTCGCCAGCGTGGCGCAGACCGACAACCAGCGTGCGGTGGCGAATGCCCTGGACAGCGCCTCGGCGCCGGCCAGCTTGCGCAACACCATCATCAGCTCCACTGCGAGCGATGCGGCGGCGGCCTTCGAAAGCCTGTCCGGCGAGATCTACGCCAGCACCGCGACCGTGCTGATCGAGGACTCGCGCTACGTCCGTGACGCGGTCAACGACCGTATGCGTGATGCCGGTTGCAGCGACGACCAGGATCCACGCCGTGCCCTCACGCCAAGCAGCAACCAGCAGACCACCGGTCGCGGTTGCAGTGGCGAAGGGGTGGGCTGGATCCGTGCCGTGGGCGGCTGGGGTGATTTCGACGGCGGCCACAACGCGGCCAATGTCAAGCGTGACCTGTCCGGTTTCCTGATCGGTTTCGACAACCACCTCAACGACCAGGTGCGTGCCGGTATCGCTGCCGGTTACACCAACAGCAGCATCAGCGCCAAGGGCAAGCCGCAGGACGCCTCGGTGGACAGCTACCACCTGGCGGCCTACATGAGCTACCAGATGGACGCCTTTGCCGCACGTATGGGCGCCGGCTACACCTGGC
The DNA here is from genome assembly GCF_057197725.1 of Pseudomonas sp. P2S-1. Taxonomy (NCBI): domain Bacteria; kingdom Pseudomonadati; phylum Pseudomonadota; class Gammaproteobacteria; order Pseudomonadales; family Pseudomonadaceae; genus Pseudomonas; species Pseudomonas sp. P2S-1. Next base: position 3,601,820 of record NZ_CM170068.1, on the reverse strand, counting down.
ACGACATCGACAGCAAGCGCTACGTCGAGGCCGGCAGCTACAACGAACGCCTGAAGTCCAGCTACAAGGCGCGTACCGCGCAGGTGTTCGGCGAAGTGGGTTATGCCATCGACGCGGGCGGCGTGGCGCTGGAGCCGTTCGCCGGCCTGGCCTATGTCAACTACGACAGTGACAAGGCCCGCGAGAAAGGTGGGGCAGGGCGCCTGGAGGCGGATACCCAACAGGACAACGTGTTCTCCACCGTCGGCCTGCGTGCTGGCAAGGCGTTCAAGCTGGACAACGGCAGCACCCTGACCCCGCGTGGCAGCATCGGCTGGCGACATGCCTTCGGCGACACCAAGCCGGATGCGGATCTGCGCTTCATCGAAGGCGGTGCCGGGTTCAGCAACACCGGTGTACCGATCGCCAAGGATGCGGCGGTGATCGAGGCCGGTCTGGACCTGAGCGTCGGGGCTGCCGGCAAGGTGGGCGTGGGTTACTCCGGCCAGTTGGCCAGAGAGAGCCGCGACAACGCGGTGACCCTGAACTTCAGCATGGAGTTCTGATCCGCGCCTGACTCGAGGGCCTCATCGCTGGCAAGCCAGCTCCCACAGGTTACGCGAACCCTGTGGGAGCTGGCTTGCCAGCGATGGGGCCCTTAGTCACACCATCAAATTGCTGTATTGTCCTGGTCTCATCTCTCCACCAAGGTCGCCGCATGGCGCGTCTCTACGTCACCCTCAGCCTTCTCCTCTACCTCCTGGCCCTGTGCCTCGACGCCGTGAACCTCAGCGGCGGCAATACGGTCACTGCCCAGCAGGCCCTGTTCCAGGGACCCTGGGGCGTGGTCTTCGGCCTGTTCGGCTGGTTCTCCAATCCCCTGTTCGGTCTCGCCCTGCTGCTGCGTCGGCGGTTGCGCTGGCTGTCGCTGTTCCTCGGGGCCTGGGCGTTCTACCTGGCCGCCATGAGCCATGGCATCGAACGCCTGCCGGACAACATCAACTACAGCTTCCATGACGTCATCGGCTTCGCTCCGGGCTATTACCTCTGGGCCCTGGCGATCGCCGCCTTCTGCATCGGCCAGGCCTGGTGGTGCAGCTGCGGGCGCAATGCCGAGGTGCCGCGCTGGAGCCTGCCGGAAGGCGCGCTGGCGTTGTTGCTGCTGGTGGTGATGGTGATCGGCCTGCGCGATGAAGACCTGCGCTTCGATTTCGACAAGCTGTTCGATATGCCGCCGTCGGTCTGGGAGATGCCGCCTCCAGCCCGGGACGAGTCGATCTGATGAGTCAGCTCACTGCCCAGGCCCTGATCGCGATGGCCATGAAGAACCCGCTCAATACCCGGCTGATGGACATCCTGGTCGGTATGGAGTTGCCGCAGTGCATGCTCACCGCCGGCTGCCTGTTCCAGGCGCTGTGGAACCTGCGCATCGGGCGCGAGCCGGGCTGGGGGGTGAAGGATTATGACGTCATCTACTTCGACCACGACCTCTCATGGGAGGCCGAAGACCGGGTGATCCAGCGGGTCCGCGCGGCCTGTGGGTACTTTGCCGACAAGGTCGAGGTGCGCAACCAGGCGCGGGTGCATCTGTGGTACGAGGAGAAGTTCGGCGTGCCCTATGCGCCGCTGCGCAAGGTGACCGATGGCATTGATCGCTATCTGGTGCGTTCGACTTGCGTGGGCCTTGATGTGCGCAGCGGCGAGCTGTACAGCACCTGGGGGCTGGAGGATCTGCAGCAGGGAGTGCTGCGCAGCAATCCGCTGAATGACCAGCCGGAGATGTTCCGGCGCAAGGCCGAGAGTTATCGTGAGCGCTGGGATTGGTTAAGGATCGAGGAGTGAGGGTGTTCTTTCGGGCCTCATCGCTGGCAAGCCAGCTCCCACAGGTCTCGCGTGCACCGCTGAACCTGTGGGAGCTGGCTTGCCAGCGATAGGGCCATCAGCTACATCACCAGCCTCAAGCCTTGCGCTTGAGCGGCTCAGCCTCGAATTTCACCCCGGCCAGGCCATGGGCGATGAGGGCGCGGATGTTGCCGTGGTCGCTGCCTTCCGGCGTGGCGATTACCGAGCGGTAATGCTCGCCGAACGCCAGCAGTGCTTCCTGGTCGCTCAGGCCTTCCAGCAGGGCCAGGCCCAGGGTCTTGCACGAACCTTCGTTCTGCCCGGCAGTGCTGAGCAGGCCGCCATTGTCGAAGGCAGTCTGCTGGTAGTCATAGTGCTCGGCGACGAACGCCAGGGTGTCGGCGAACAGGTGCTCGCCGCTGGTCAGGCTGGCACGCAGTTGGATCAGGTCAGTCATGGGTTTTTCCTTTGGCGAACGCGGCTTGCTGCTCGGCGCTGGCTTCTTTCTGGTATTGGCTTTTCCACTGGTCATAAGGCATGCCGTAGACCACCTCGCGGGCGTCATCCAGGCTTACCTCGATCTGGCGTTCGTCCGCCGCCGCCTTGTACCACTTGGACAGGCAGTTGCGGCAGAAGCCGGAAAGGTTCATCAGGTCGATGTTCTGCACGTCGGTCCGCTCGCGCAGGTGGCCGACCAGGCGACGGAAGGCCGCCGCTTCGAGTTCGAGTTGTTCTTGCGGGGTCATGGCGTTCTCGTTATCAGGCGATTCGGTTCTTCAGGTGGCGGCCACCGTTGATGACCACGTTGCTGCCGGTGCTGTACTGGCTTTCAAGCAGGAACAGCACCGCGTCGAGCAGCGGCTGGGCGCCGGGTTCGAACTCCAGCAGGGCCTTCTTCAGGGTCTGCTGGCGGTACTGTTCGTCGCCGCCTTCCTTGAGGATCAGCAACCCCGGGAGGATGCCGTTGACCCGCACCGACGGCGCGTACTTCTCGGCGAACGACAGCACCATGTTCTGCAGCGCGGCCTTGGTCGCGGCGTAGCCGATATGGCTCTTGCTGCCGCGGGACGAGGTTTCGTCGCAGATATGGATGATGTCCGACTTGTCCAGCTTCAGCAGTTGCTCGCCCAGGGCCAAGTTCAAGTGGTAGGGCGCCTCGACGTGCAGCTTGAACATCGTGTTCAGGTTGTCGAGGTCATCGTCCAGCCACAGCGAGGCGTTGTGGACGATGGCGCGCAGGCCGTCGTAGTGCGTGCGCAGGTGATCGATCAGCGCTTCGCGGTCGCGTTCGCTGCACAGGTCGGCCTGGAACGGGATGATGTTCGGGTGCGCCGGGGTGGTGATCTTGCTGCGGCTGGCGCTGACCACCGTGTGGCCGGCCTGCGCCAGTCGCGTGGCCAGCGCCAGCCCGACTCGCTGGCTGCCACCGGTAACTAGGATTGGGCTGTTCATATGCGGGGACGATCAACTTTTTCAGGTTCGCGGTCAGTTGCCAGCATACCCGAACTCGCCCGCGTTGGCCGCCCCCGGCCGGTCAGCGGCTTTCCAGGGATTCCCGGCGGTTTTCCCGGGTCGGGGATGGCCGCGCAGGTGCATTCAACCAGCCGGCCAGGCAGCGGGTCGACAGGGGAATGAAGAAATACACCATCAATGGCGTCAGGCCGAGGGTGCTGAGGAGGATGCGCGGCAGCAGGCTCAACTCTGCCAGCCAGTGGCCGAACAGCAGGTTGAAGGCCAGCGACACCGGAAAGAACGCCAGCCAGATCGCCACCGCCTGCTTCCAGCGCGGCGGGCGCTGTGCGGCATGGGCGCCAAACCAGCCTTCGATACCGCTGACGCGCTGCTCGGTGGGCTGCTGGAACAGGCCGTTGCCGCGGGCCAGCCAGGCGCTGCGCGAGGCGGAGAACTCCCAGGCGTGCAGGGTCTTTTCGTCGACGAAGCGGAAGATGATCTGGAATTCATCGCCCTGGGGCGGTGGCGCCAGTACGCCGGAGCCGAGGTAGCCGGGGAAGTCGGTGGCGAGCTGCTCGCCTTCGTGCAACCAGGCGATCATGTCCTGGTAACGACCTTCGGCAACGCGCCGGGCGACCATCAAGGTGACGGGATGGGTAGACATCGTGTATCTCCTGGCAAGCGGGTCGCGGCGGGTAGCCCCGACCCTTGGATGCCACCCGGGGTGTTGGGTGGCGTCCGAAATCAAGCAAGGATTATTCCGTAAATTATGTGACCCGTCAGTGTCAGTTTTTTCTGAAGTTGACCGGGCGGTTGGCTCCCGTCGTTGATCGACGGGTTAGAATGCGGGACTTTTTCCTACAACCCATAGCGTACACGGCGATGATCGAGCTTCCCCCGGCGTCACTCAGCGAACGCGGCCTGGACCACGAGGAACTGTTTCCCATCCGTGAAGTGGCGCGGCTGACCGGCATCAACCCGGTGACCCTGCGCGCCTGGGAGCGCCGTTATGGGTTGGTGCAGCCGACACGCACCGAAAGTGGGCATCGCTTGTACTCCCGCGCCGATATCGACGAGGTCCGCCATATCCTTGGCTGGATCGAGCGCGGCGTGGCGGTGAGCAAGGTTGGCAAGATCCTCGCCCGTGATCGTGCAGCGCATGTTCACCCTCCGGAAGTCGCCCAGCCCGAGGTGGCCAAGGACCACGAGCATTGGCAGCACCTGCTGCGCCAGGCCGTGCAGGGGTTCGACGAAGCGCGGCTGGAGCGGGTCTACGGGCAGGTGTTCGCCAGTTATCCACTGGGCGTGGTATTCCAGGACATCCTCATGCCGCTGTGGCAGGAGCTGCGCATCGCCCATGACGGCTTTGGCCGCCTGAGCGACTGGCTGTTCCTCGATACGTTCCTGCGCGCCCGTGCCTGGCAGCGTCTGCAACTTGCCCGGGAAGAACAGGACACGCGCATCCTCCTGGCCGGATTGCCGGAGCAGTGTCGTGAGCTGGAGTTGCTGGTCTGCGCCCTGTTGCTGAGCAGCAGCGAGGTCGCGGTGTCGGTGCTGGGGACAGGGCAACCGCTGGAGGAGCTCAGCCTGATCTGCGAACGGGTGGCGCCGGACGCCCTGGTGCTGGTCTCCAATCATGCTCCGGCGACTGACCTGCCCAAGCGCCTGGCGCGGCTGGCCCTGGGCCTGGACTGCCCGCTGCTGTTCGCCGGCGAAGCGTCGGAAATGGCCCATGACGCCCTGGTCGGTTCGCAGATCGTCTGTCTGGGCGGGGAAGGGCGCCTGATGCGCCGGCGCTTGCAGCAATGCCTCGACGGGCACCTCGACACCTGATTGAACAACGCGGACCCTGTGGGAGCGGGTTTACCCGCGATAGCGGTAGTGAATTCACTGACGTAATCGCGGGTGAACCCGCTCCCACAAGGTCCGCGTCGTGCTTTAGAGTTTTGAGTGCACTTCAGGATGTGCCCGGCGGTGTTGCTGGAGCATGTACTGGCGCAGCCGCTCGATCTCTTCCGGCTGGCGCTGGCTCAGCTTGTAGGCCGCCAGGCCCTCGGCGGTGATGCGTTGCAGGGTGCCGCGCAGGGCGATCGGGGCGATGCCATCCGGCGCGAACCACAGGCTGAAGGACTTCGGCGCCTTCCTGCCTTCCGGTAGCTCCAGCAGCACACCCTTGAAGGAAATCTCCCGGACTTTCAGGCCGCTGCTCAGGCCCAACTGGTCTTCCAGCATCACCGGCTGCTCCAGGGTCAGCCGCCACGGCCGGACCACCGCACCCTCCTCATAGATGCTCGGCGCGCCCAGTTGCAGGTGCAGGGCATGAAACTCGTCTTCCACCAACTGCAGCGGAAAACTCATCTGCTGATTGTCCAGTTGCGCCTGCACGGTTACCTGCTCGCTGGCCACCAGCCGGGTGAGCAACTGCTGCAGGTCTCTGTGACCATTGAGGCGCAGGCTGGAGATGGCGTCCAGGCGGTTGAGCTGGGGCGAGCGGTGCACGCTCTGGATAAAGTCCAGTTCGTCCTGGGTCAGAAGGGCATCGGCTTGCATGATCGTGGATGCTGCGCGTTTCCGGGGGTGATGAGTGGACCGCGAATCGGTGCCTTTGTTAAGACCGCTGGTCGTTTTCCAGGTCGCGAATTCGCGCCCGGGCGTCGGCCAGTTCCCGCTCCAGCTCCGCGACCCGCTGTTCGGCTTCGACCTGGCGGGTGACATCCTTCTGGATGCCGACGAAATACGTGAGTTGATCGGCCTCGTTGAACACCGGGGTGATCGACAGCTCGTTCCAGAACACGCTGCCGTCCTTGCGGTAATTGCGCAGCACTTCGCGGCACGGCTGGCGGCTGTCCAGGGCCTGGCGGATCCGCGCCCGCGCCGGCTGGTCGCGGTCGTCGCCCTGGAGGAAGCGGCAGTCGCGATAGAGGATGTCGTTGGCCTCGTACCCGCTCAGGCGCTCGAACGCCGGGTTCACATAGATCAGGATGGTGTCTTCGTCGCCTTCCTGTTCGGCGACCACGATACCGTCGTTGGAGGCATCGATCATGCGTTGCAGCAGTGTGGCGTTGATCATCGGGGCAACCGGGGCGGAGACGACTGAGAGCGCGATTCTAGTGCATGTACGGCCAAGGGATAAGGCCTTTTGCCAGCCATCGATGCTAGTATCCTACGCTTTTGCTCAACTACGGAATCCGTCATGAAAGTGGTCATCCTGTCCGGTTCGGTCTATGGCACCGCCGAAGAAGTCGCCCGTCACGCCCAGTCGCTGCTCAAGGCCGAGGGTTTCGAAGCCTGGCACGCCGCCCGGGCCACCCTCGCCGACGTCCAGGCATTCGAGCCCCAGGCGTTCCTGGCCGTGACCTCCACCACCGGCATGGGCGAACTTCCCGACGGGCTGATGCCGCTGTACAGCGAAATCCGCGACATCCTGCCCGCCGCCTGGCGTGGCCTGCCGGGTGCGGTGATCGCCCTGGGCGATTCCAGCTACGGCGACACCTACTGCGGCGGCGGCGAGCAACTGCGTGAGCTGTTCGGCGAACTGGGCGTCAACGAAATCCAGCCGATGCTGCGCCTGGATGCCAGCGAAACCGTGACCCCGGAGGTCGATGCCGAGCCATGGATCGCCGAGTTCGCCGGCAAGCTGCGCGGCTGATTCACTCCGCTGGCTGCGGATATTCCTTCAGCAGTTCCAGCCAGGCCCGGGCCGCCGCCGACAGGTAGGCGCCCCGACGCCAGATAAAGGCGATGTCCCAGCGCAGGTCCTGTGGTTCGCTCAGGGCCAGGCGCACCACCCCGGGGCGTTCCAGCGCCTTGGCCACGATTCTCGGCAACAGCACCACCCCTTGCCCGGCGGCCACCAGCGCGGCGAGGAAGTCCGCCTGGCCGCTGCGGCCGCCTTCCTTCGGGGTAAAGCCCAGGGCCTGGCAGGCACTCAACAAACGGTCGTTGAGCACGAAGCTGCGCTGATAGAGCAGGAAGGGGGTGTCCGCCAGTTCCGCCAGGTGCACGCTGGCCTTGCCGGCCAGTGGATGATCCAGCGGCAGCAGGGCGTCCATCGGCTCGTTGCAGAAGGGTTGCGAATCGAACGCCGGATCGCTCGGGGTCAGGCTGCCACCCAGTTCCAGCTCGCCGCTGAGCACCGCCTGCTCGATGGTGCGGCTGCCGCCTTCGAGCATCTGCACGCTGATATTCGGGTAGCGTCGCCGGTATTCGGCAAACAGGCCGGCGAACAGCGCATCGCTGCCCAGCAAGGGCAAACCCAGGCTGAGTTCGCCACGGGCCAGCTGGCTGAGGTCGTCCAATTCGTTCTGCAGGGCCTGGCGCAGATGCTGCATGGCCTCGCCACGTTCCAGCACCACCTTGCCGGCCGCCGTCAGGTGCAGGCGCGAGGCATGGCGTTCCAGGAGGACCACGCCGAGGTCCTGTTCCAGCTGGGCAACCTGCTTGCTCACCGCCGACTGGCTGATATGCAGGGTCTGCGCGGCCTGGGTAAAGCTACCGCGATGCACCACTTCGATGAAACTGCGCAGTTGCTTGAAGTCCATGGTCTGGATTCCAGTTTGGAATGGAGTCCAGTCTAACAATTCGCTTTTTGCATGCGTGACCGAAATTTTACACTGGGCGCCCCAGAGGACCCCTTCAATGACCTTCGTGAACCTGAAATGCCTTGCGCGCCTGCTTGCCGAGCTGGGCGTGCTGCTGGTGCTTTACCTGCTCGGCGGGCAACTGGCGAGCTGGCTCGGCTGGCCGATCCCCGGTGGCGTAATGGGCCTGGCCCTGCTGTTGGTGCTGTTCGCTTTTGGCTGGCTCAAGCCCACTGCCCTGCAACGCGGCGCCGGGATCCTGATGGCGGAAATGCTGCTGTTCTTCATCCCGGCGCTGATGAGCCTGCTGGACTACGGCGCGCTGATGCGCAACGACGGCTGGCGCATCCTTCTGGTGATCACCGTCAGCACCCTGCTGGTGATGGTGGTCACCGCCTTTACCGTGGAATGGGTCTGCCGCCGGAGCCTGCGCCATGAGTCTTGAGCCGATGCCGCTGTTCTGGCTGGCCCTGACCCTGCTGGCCTACCTCGGCAGCCGCTGGCTGTACCGGCGCACCGGGCGCTACCTGCTGTCGCCGCTGATCCTGGTGCCGACGGTGTTGCTGGCGATCGCCGTACCGCTGCACACCGCCTACGCCGAATACTCCCGGGATACCCACTGGCTGATGGGGGTGCTCGGCCCGGTCACCGTGGCCTTCGCCGTGCCGATCTGGCAGCAGCGGCGCCTGCTGGCGCGGCACTGGAAAGCCCTGTGCCTGGGCATGCTGATGGGCAGCGCGGCGTCCATCGCCAGTTCCTGGGCCCTGGCCCGGCTGCTGGCGCTGGACAGTTCGGTGAGCCTGTCGCTGTTGCCGCGGTCGATCACCACGCCGTTTGCCATGCCGCTGGCCGAGCAACTGGGCGGGGTGCCGGAACTGGCGGCGGTGTTCGTGATGTTCACCGGCGTGCTCGGCGCGGTGTTCGGCGGCGTGCTGCTGCGCTACTTGCCGCTGCGCACGCCGCTGGCCCGGGGCGCGCTGTTCGGCGTCGGCGCCCATGGCGCGGGCGTCAGCCGGGCGCGGGAAGTCGGTGGCGAAGAGGGCTCGGTGGCGGGGCTGGTGATGGTCCTGACCGGCCTGCTCAATCTCTTCGCCGCACCGCTGCTGACGATGCTGCTGTAAGCCGTTCGGCGCGTGACTCGCAAGGTCAGCAAGCTGGCTGCCAAGGCGACTACCGCCGCGCCAGCGGCTGACTATGCTCTCCCACAGAGCACCGACAGGTGCCGACCGTGACCAACACCTAAAACAACCACCAGCCGAGATCTCGCTATGCCTTTGGCAGAGATACCTCTGTGCGTCTGGCGGACACGGAGCCTGGGATTCACGTTCCGCGGCCAGAGCATTCGCTACTGGACGGCAGGGCAAGGAGAGCCACTGCTACTTATTCACGGATTCCCCACCGCCAGTTGGGACTGGCACTACCTTTGGCAACCGCTGGCCCAGCGTTTCCGGGTGATCGCCTGCGACATGCTCGGTTTCGGCGATTCGGCCAAGCCGGCGGAGCACCGCTACAGCCTGCTGGAGCAGGCCGATCTGCAGCAGGCGTTGCTCGCCCACCTGGCTATCCAGGAGCCTGTGCATGTGCTCGCCCATGACTATGGCGGCAGCGTCGCCCAGGAATTGCTGGCCCGCCATCAGGAAGGGCTGGTCGATATCGCCAGTTGCGTATTCCTCAATGCCGGCCTGTTTCCCGAGTGCCATCGCCCGCTGTTGCTCCAGCGTCTGTTGATCAGCCGCCTGGGCTGGCTGGTGGCGCGGATCTTCGATCGCGACGACCTGGTGCGCAATGTCGGGCAGATCTACGGGCCCGGCACCCAGCCCAGCGAAAGCGCGCTGGATGACTGCTGGAGCCTGATCGTGGCCAATCGCGGCAATCGCATCCTGCACCGTCTGTCGGAGTACCTGGTCGAGCGTCAGGCCCATCGCCAGCGCTGGGTGGGGGCCTTGCAGGACGCACGCCTGCCGCTGCGTTTCATCAACGGCGCGGCGGACCCGTTGTCTGGCGCGCACATGGTCGAGCGCTACGAACAGCTGATCCCCGAGCCCGATACCGTGCTGCTCCACGGCATCGGCCACTACCCGCATACCGAATCGCCGGCCCAGGTGCTGCGCCACTACCTGGATTTCCGTCATCAACCGCTGAGCTGGACTCCGCAGAAAGTCGCCTGGAACTGACCGCAGCGTCACTTATCACCTGCCATTCAGCGCCCGCCCGGTTCGTTGCCCGGGGCCGGGCGCTGGCCGACACTGGCCACTCCGTTCCCTGTTCAGTAGGAGTTGAGCCATGACCGATTCGGTGCGCCTGGAAGATAGAGTGGTGATCGTCACGGGGGCCGGTGGCGGCCTCGGCCGGGCCCATGCCCTGTTGTTCGCCCGGCATGGGGCGAAGGTGGTGGTCAACGACCTGGGCGGCTCGACCCACGGCGAAGGGGCCAATGCTTCGGCGGCAGACCGCGTGGTCGCGGAAATACGCGAGGCCGGCGGTGAAGCGGTGGCCAACCATGACTCGGTGACCGATGGCCAGCGCATCGTCGAGCAGGCCCTGGACAGCTTCGGCCGCATCGACGTGGTGGTGAACAACGCCGGGATCCTGCGCGACAAGACCTTCCACAAGATGGAAGACGCTGACTGGGAGCTGGTCTACAAGGTTCATGTCGAGGGTGCCTACAAGGTCACCCGCGCCGCCTGGCCGCACCTGCGCGAGCAGAACTGGGGGCGGGTGATCTTCACCTCGTCCACCTCGGGCATCTACGGCAATTTCGGCCAGGCCAACTACGGCATGGCCAAGCTCGGCCTCTACGGCCTCACGCGCACCCTGGCCCTGGAAGGGCGCAAGAACGGCGTGCTGGTCAACGCCATCGCCCCGACCGGCGGCACGCGCATGACCGAGGGCCTGATCCCGCCGCAGGTGTTCGAACAGCTCAAGCCCGAGCTGATCAGCCCGCTGGTGGTGTACCTGGGTAGCGAGCAATGCCAGGACAGCGGCAATCTCTACGAAGTCGGCGGTGGCTGGATCGGCCAGGTGCGCTGGGAGCGCAGCCTGGGTGCCGGCTTCGATCCGCAGGAAGGCTTCAGTGTCGAGGACGTGGCGGCCAGTTGGGGGCGCATCGGCGACTTCGAGCATGCCGTGCATCCCAAGGACAGCCTTGAGGCCCTGCAGCAGATGATGAGCAACCTGCAACGCTTCGCCCGGCGCTGATTCCGGTGGTGATCGCGAATCTGGCCTAAGCTGGCAGGCCCGTGATCGCGACAAGGAGTGCGCACATGTATGAATCGAAAACCGAAGAGGTCATCTCTACCGGACAGTTTCGCAGCCGGCTGCTGCTGCATGCGCTGGGGGCCGTGTTGCTGCTGCTGGGCTCGATCCTGATTGGTGTGGTCGGGCACCTGCACTTCGAGGAGGGGGTGGCGTGGTATGACGCGGCGTTCAATGCCACTTTGCTGCTGGGCGGAATGGGGCCGGTGGACCTGCCGCAGACGCCAGGCGGCAAGCTGTTCTTTGCGGTGTATGGGTTGTATGTGGGGCTGGTGTTCGTGGCCAGTATCGGGTTGATCCTGGCACCGGTGGCGCATCGGTTGTTGCACCGGTTTCATTGCGACTGAGCTGCAAGCTCCAAGCTGTAAGAGGATCTGCGGGGCACCTGGCTTTTTCTTATGGCTTGCAGCTTCCGGCTTGCAGCTCCAATAAAAAAGGCCGCTGCAATCGCAGCGGCCAACAAGACGCAGATCAAGGAGCTTCAAAATCAACGTCGGTAGAACTGAAGGGTACGCATCGGAACAACAATCGAGAGCACTCTAGGGGGAGAGCATTAACCGACCGTTAAGGGGTCCGAAGCGTCAACTTCGCGCCCTGGCGAACACCGGATCGTCAGGGCAAGAGAAGGATAGTCAGACGCAACCCACGGAAAAATAGCGCTTTCTGACATTCACTGTTGCATCGTTAGCAACAGTGCACCAATTCAGTTCACTGATGGCTGATAGCCCAAGCGCCAACTGATGGCCTGGGCGGTGGCGAGCAGACGCTGCGCCGCCGGGCCCTGTTCGTCGGCGTGGAAGATCGAGGTCGGGCCGACTACGGTGATCACCGCGGCAATCTGGCCCATGGCGTTGAACACCGGCGCCGACAGGGCATCGACGCCCGGCATCAGCAGGCCATGCACATGGTGCAGGCCGTGTTCGCGGATGCTGGCGAACAAGGCCTCGTAATGCGTGAGATCATGCCCGCTCTGCGCCAGCTCGCGGTCCCGCAGTTCCACGGTTTCCCGCGCCGGCAGGTAGGCGCCGAACACCAGCCCGGTGGACGAACTGAGCAGCGGCAGCACCGAGCCGATCTGGGTCACCACGGTTACTGCACGCACCGCCGGCTCGATATTCACCACGGTCGCGCCCTGGTTGCCCCACACCGCGATAAAGCAGCTTTCATTCAATTCGTCGCGCAGCTCCGAGAGCGGCAGTGCCGCCACTTTCAGCACATCCATACCGCCCAGTGCCGCCAGCCCCACGCGCAATGCTTCGCGACCGAGGCCGTAATGGTTGGTGGCCGGGTCCTGCTCGGCGAAACCACTGGCGATCAGCGCCTGCAGGTAACGGTGCACCTTGCTCGCCGGCATCTCCACGTGCTCGGCCAGGCGCGACAGCGAGGTGGCGGGGGAGAGCTCCGCCAGTGCCTTGAGGATATCGGTACCGACCTCCGCCGAACGAACCTTCTGTTTGCCGTTTTCGGCGCTGGACGTGGTCTTGCTCATGGGCGCTGTTTTCTCTGTGGGAGCGAGCTTGCTAAGGACGGCAGCCTTTATAGCTTGACGTCCTCATGCGAGCAAATTACGTTATGCGTAATCCGTTTACGAATTAAAACAACACAGAAGCACTTCCCTCTTGCATGGGCGACAGGGCGGTCAATCTGTCACCCATGGAGGCTCGATGAACATCGACACCCGGTCCGATCTCGCTTACCAAAGCGGTTTCGGCAATGAATTCGCCAGCGAAGCCCTGCCCGGCGCCCTGCCGGTCGGCCAGAACTCCCCGCAAAAAGCCCCTTACGGCCTGTACGCCGAACTGCTCTCCGGTACCGCCTTCACCATGAGCCGCCACCAACAGCGGCGCACCTGGCTGTACCGTATCCGTCCGTCGGCACTGCATCCGGCGTTCGAGCGCCTGGAACGGCAACTGGCCGGTGGTCCGCTGGGCGCGGTGACCCCGAACCGCCTGCGCTGGAGCCCGCTGGACATGCCCGGCGAGCCCACCGATTTCATCGACGGCTGGGTGACCATGGCCGCCAACTCGGCGGGTGAGAAACCGGCCGGTATCAGCATCCACATCTATCGCGCCAACCGCTCCATGGAGCGGGTGTTCTTCAACGCCGATGGCGAGCTATTGCTGGTGCCGCAGCTGGGGCGCCTGCGCCTGGTCACCGAGTTGGGCGTGCTGGAGGTGGAGCCGCTGGAAATCGCAGTCATCCCACGGGGCATGAAATTCCGCGTCGAACTGCCGGACGGCGAGGCCCGCGGCTATATCGCCGAGAACCACGGCGCGCCGCTGCGCATCCCGGACCTCGGCCCAATCGGCAGCAACGGCCTGGCCAACCCGCGTGACTTCCTCGCCCCGGTGGCGCACTACGAAGAGTACGAAGGCCCGGTGTCGCTGGTGCAGAAATTCCTCGGCGAACTCTGGGGCTGCGAGCTGCAGCATTCGCCGCTGGACGTGGTCGCCTGGCATGGCAACAACGTGCCGTACAAGTACGACCTGCGCCGCTTCAACACCATCGGCACGGTCAGCTTCGACCACCCCGACCCGTCGATCTTCACCGTACTGACCTCGCCGACCAGCGTGCCGGGCATGGCCAATATCGACTTCGTGATCTTCCCGCCGCGCTGGATGGTCGCCGAGAAAACCTTCCGCCCGCCGTGGTTCCACCGCAACCTGATGAACGAGTTCATGGGCCTGATCAAGGGCGAATACGACGCCAAGGCCGAAGGCTTCCTGCCCGGCGGCGCCTCGCTGCATGGCTGCATGAGCGCCCACGGCCCGGACGCCGAAACCTGCGCCAAGGCCATCGCCGCCGATCTGGCGCCGAACAAGATCGATAACACCATGGCCTTCATGTTCGAGACCGGCCAGGTGCTGCGTCCGACCCGCCATGCCCTGGACTGCCCACAGTTGCAGAACGACTACGATAGTTGCTGGGCCACGCTGCCGAGCACCTTCACCCCGAACCGGAGACAAGCATGAACCAGACCGCCATTGCCCGCAGTTGGGTCGAACACGCCAACGGGCATAGCGACTTCCCGCTGCAGAACCTGCCGCTGGGCATCTTCAGCCGCGCCGGCGGCGAGCGCCGTAGCGGCGTGGCCATCGGCGACGCCATCCTCGACCTGGACGCGGTGCTGGCTGCCGGCCTGTTCGAAGGCGAAGCCAAGGCTGCCGCCGAAGCGACCCGCGGTGGCGCCTTGAACGCCTTCTTCGCCCTCGGCCGCAGTGCCCGTGTCGCCCTGCGCGAGCGCCTGCTGGCGCTGCTCGGCGAAGGCAGCGAGCACCAGGCCGCACTGAAAGGCGCCCTGTATCCGGCCAGCGACTGCGTACTGCACGTACCGGCGCAGATCGGTGACTACACCGACTTCTACGTCGGCATCCAGCACGCCACCAATGTCGGCAAGCTGTTCCGCCCGGACAACCCGCTGCTGCCCAACTACAAGTACGTGCCGATCGGCTACCACGGCCGTGCCTCGACCATCCGTCCGTCGGGCACCGACGTACGCCGGCCGAAAGGCCAGACCCTGCCGGCCGGGCAGAGCGAGCCGAACTTCGGCCCCTGCGCGCGCCTGGACTACGAGCTGGAGCTGGGTATCTGGATCGGCCAGGGCAACGACATGGGCCAGGCCATCCCGATCGGTGATGCTGCCGAACATATCGCCGGTTTCTGCCTGCTCAACGACTGGTCGGCGCGGGATATCCAGGCCTGGGAATACCAGCCGCTGGGTCCGTTCCTGTCGAAGAGCTTCATTTCCACCATCTCGCCCTGGGTAGTCACCGCCGAGGCGCTGGAACCCTTCCGCTGCGCCCAGCCAGCCCGTCCGAACGGCGACCCGCAACCGCTGTCGTACCTTCTGGACAAGCGTGACCAGGCCGGCGGCGCCTTCGATATCGAACTGGAAGTGCTGCTGATCACCGAGCGCATGCGCGAGCAGAACCTGCCGGCGCACCGCCTGGGCCTGAGCAACACCCTGAGCATGTACTGGACCGTGGCGCAGCTGGTGGCTCACCACAGCGTCAACGGTTGCCAGCTGCAGCCGGGCGACCTGTTCGGTTCCGGCACCTTGTCCGGTGCGGAGCCTGGTCAGTACGGCAGCCTGCTGGAGATCACCGAGGGCGGCAAGCACCCGGTGCAACTGGCGTCTGGCGAGGTGCGCAAGTTCCTCGAGGACGGCGACGAAATCATCCTGCGCGCCCGCGCCACGCGCGACGGCGTGGCCAGCATCGGCTTCGGCGAATGCCGCGGCAAGGTCGTTGCGGCGAACTGAGAGGTCTCTGACGCATGGAACTGTTCACCTATTACCGCTCCACCTCGTCGTACCGGGTGCGGATTGCCCTGGCGTTGAAGCAACTGGAGTTCCAGTCGCTGCCGGTCAACCTGCTCAAGGGCGAACAGCGCGACGAGCATTACCTCGCGCTCAATCCCCAGGGCCGGGTGCCGGCGCTCAAGGCCGATTCCGGCGAACTGCTGGTGCAGTCGCCGGCGATCATCGAGTACCTGGAAGAGGTGTATCCACAGCCGGCGCTGTTGCCCCACGATCCCGTGCAGCGGGCGCGGGTGCGTGGGGTGGCGGCGTTGATCGGCTGCGATATCCATCCGTTGCACAATGTCAGTGTGCTGAATCGCCTGCGCGAGCTGGGGCAGGGCGAGGAGGCGGTGAACCAGTGGATCGCCCACTGGATCGGGCAGGGGCTGGAGGCGGTGGAGCAGTTGATCGGTGACCAGGGCTTCTGTTTCGGCGATGAGCCGGGGCTGGCGGATGTGTACCTGATTCCGCAGGTGTATGCGGCCAGGCGCTTCAATATCGAGCTGGGCGGGTATCCGCGGATCCTGCGGGTGGTGGGGCTGGCGGAGGAGCATCCGGCGTTCGTGCTGGCGCATCCTGCGCGGCAGCCGGATACGCCGGCTGCAGGCTAGTTCCCTGTTGTTCTCTCGGGCCCTATCGCTGGCAAGCCAGCTCCCACAGTGACCGCGTCGATCACAAATCCTGTGGTCAACATAAACCCTGTGGGAGCTGGCTTGCCAGCGATGAGGCCCGAGAGAACAACATCAATGCACTGATCTTTTCCCACTGGGCAAATGCCCCAACCGCTCCGTCAACCGCAAGCGCTGGATCGGATCATCGGTCAGCAGCAGCGCATGCTCCAGGTCATAGCGCTCGGCCTGCGGGCACTCCAGGTGCTGGTACAGGGTGGCCCGGGCCAGGTAGTCACTGGCCAGCGGCGCTCCCAGCTCCATCACCCGCTCGGCATCCTTCAACGCCGCGATATCGTCGCCATGGGTCGAATGCAACTGCCTCAGGTTGCGCGACAGGCGCTGGATCATTTCCCGCGCACTGGCCGTCTTCAGATGCTCCGCCGTCAACGCCACCTGCGGCCCGAACTGGCGCCCGAGCAATTCCCGGCAATCCGCCGGATACAGACGCCGCCCGCCACAAGGATCGAGCAGATGATCCGCCCCCGGCACCCGCAGCAGGAAATGCCCGGGAAAATTCACCCCCTCTAGCGGAATCGACAACCCCCGCGCCAGCTCCAGGCTCAGCAGGGCCAGCGCCAGCGGCTGGCCGCGACGGCGCTGCAGCAGGTGATCGAGCAGGGCAGCCTGGGGCCGCAGCGGGTGGTATTCGTCTTCCTGGAAACCCAGCGAGCACAGCTTGCGCAGCAGCGGCTGGGCCAGTTCGTTCAGTGGCAGCAGCGGCAGGTCATTGCTGACCTCACGCTGCAGGTCCCTGACCTCGCGCATCACCTGCGCCGGATCGACCTTGGCATCGTGCTCGGCAGCGATCCACAAACCGGCCTCGAACAAGGCCGGGGGCGTGCGTTCCAGACAGGCCAGGCAGGCGAGGCGTGGGTTCATGGCGATCTCCGTCAAGAGCTTCTGTTTTAGCCCTGGCACGGCGTTTCGTCCAGTGCTCCGGCAGGCCCGAAGGGGACACCTATACTGGATGCAGCACTGTTCAGGAGGGCCCGCAGATGTTCGCTCTCATGCAAAGCAGCCGTACCGGTTCGCTGCACCTGTGCACCGACCCGGCCACCGGCCTCAAGGCGGTGATCGCGATCCACAACGAGCAATTGGGCCCGGCGCTGGGCGGCTGTCGCTACCTGGCCTACCCGGACGACAACAGCGCCATGACCGACGCCATCCGCCTGGCCCAGGGCATGACCTACAAGGCCGCCCTGGCCGGACTACCGTTGGGCGGCGGCAAGGCAGTGATCATCCGCACCCCCCATGTGGAAAACCGTGCCGCGCTGTTCGAGGCGTTCGGGCGCTTCGTCGAATCCCTCGACGGTCGTTACATCACCGCCATCGACAGTGGCACCTCGACCCTCGACATGGACTGCATCGCCCAATCCACCCGGCACGTCACCAGCACCACCCAGGCCGGCGACCCGTCGCCGCATTCCGCCTTGGGTGTGTTCGCCGGGATCCGCGCCACGTCCATGGCCCGCCTGGGCAGCGACAACCTGGAAGGCTTGCGGGTAGCGGTGCAGGGGCTGGGGAATGTCGGCTATGCCCTGGCCGAACAACTGCATGCGGCGGGGGCCGAATTGCTGGTCAGCGACCACGACCAGGGCCGGGTGCAACTGGCCATGGAACAGTTCGACGCCCAGCCGGTGGCCGCCGAAGCGATGGTGGGCACGCCCTGCGATATCTTCGCGCCTTGCGGCCTGGGGTCGATCCTCACCGGGCAGAGCGTGATGCAACTGCGCTGCGCGGCGGTGGCCGGCTCGGCGAACAACCAGCTGACCAGCCTGCAGGTGGCCGACCAACTGGAGAACCGCGGCATTCTGTATGCCCCGGACTACATCATCAATTCCGGCGGGCTGATCTACGTCGCGCTGATCCATCAAGGGCTCGCGCCCACCGCCATCACCGCGCACCTGGCGCGGATCCCCAGCCGGCTGACCGAGGTCTTTGCCCACGCCCAGGCGGAAAAACGCTCGCCGGCGCGGGTCGCCGAGCAACTGGCCGAGCGGCTGGTATACGGCGGCGGCTGAGGCTTATTCCGCCTCGGCCGGTGCTTCCAGCAGTTCGGACAGGGCGTCCGGCTGGCTCTTGAAGGCCTTGGCGAACACATCGCGGTTCTTCGCCATGTAGATGCCGATATCGTCGAGCTGCTGCTCGTCCAGGGACGGCACGGCTTTCTTCAGGACTTCGGCCAGCATCTCCGCCAGCTCGAGCATCTTGTCGTGACGGTCTGCTTCGGCTTTATCCATGAACAAACGCTCCAGGTCGCGGCTGCTGCGGTACACCACTTCGACGGCCATTCATCACCTCACGCCTTTTTCGAAAATTGATTGAATACGAATACTGGGTATTTATACAGTAATCATCCAGCGTTGGATAGTGGCCTTTTTATAGCCCAGATTTTGCAACCTGATGGCGCGGCAGCGTGCCTTGCGGCAATCGGTCGCCTTCTCAAGCGGGGGCGCTGGCCTTTTTACTGCATGCAGGCATAGCCGTCATATGCCTGCCGCATCCTCTTCCAAGCCGTATCAGGGAATCTGCAACGTGAACATCAAATGGGCTGAAAAACTGCGCAAGGGCCTGCACGGCACTGCCGACTCGCTGGGCAACCTGTGCGTCGAGGCGTTCCACTACCTGGCCCTGTTCGGGATCGGTGCGATCACCGCCTACGCGGCGGTGGCGACCTTCATGGACATGATCAGCAAGGGCGGGGTCAGTGTCGACGATATCCTGCTGCTGTTCATCTACCTCGAACTGGGCGCGATGGTGGGGATCTACTTCAAGACCAACCACATGCCGATCCGCTTCCTGCTGTATGTGGCGATCACCGCGCTGACCCGCCTGCTGATCGGCGATGTATCGCACCACAAGGCGCCGGACGAGGGGCTGCTGTACCTGTGTGGCGGGATTTTGCTGCTGTCGTTCTCGATCCTGGTGGTGCGCTATGCGTCGTCGCGCTATCCGTCGAGCCGGGCGATCGATGCCAATGGCAAGGATGTGGAAGAGGGCCGCTGACCGTTCAGGCTTGCGCGGACCCTGTGGGAGCGGGTTTACCCGCGATGAGGCCCCACCGCCCACCGCCATGCCTCTCGGTCATCGCCGCCAGAATATCCACCGCGCTATGCCCCTGCTCGATGGCAATCCCGAACCTGACGCTGTCGATCAACCGCTCCAGCCGTTTCGGGCAATCCCGTTGTTCACGGCTGATCAAGCGCTTGGCCACCACCCGACCCTGTTCATTGGACAGGGTCAACATGATGCTGCCGTCCAGGCGCTCGATACTGAGGTTGACCCGGTACTCGTCCGAGAAGGCATCGCTGATCTGCTGAAAGGGCTTGTGCATGGTGCTCACCTGACAATGACAGTGCATCGGTTGACTGGGCGTTCGATGGCTAGTTCCACAGGGTTGCAAGGCTCGGGCCGAGTGGTCATGAAATATTCAAGCGAGGTGTGTCGCCCCCACCAGCACCGGACACCCCACCTGATCGATCACCTTCCCGCTCACCGACGGATCCAGCAACCGTCCCAGCCGCGACAGGTGCCGGTGGCCCATGACGATCAGTTCCACATTCAACTCTCGCGCCCTACCGACGATTACCTCTACCGGCCCACCCGCCACAAGGCTCCCGGTGCAATCACCGAACCCGGCCTCGCGCAACGCCCGCACCGCTTCACCCACTGCCCGCTCCGCCAGTTGCTGTTCATCACACGCCGCCGGATATTCCTCCAGCTCGCCCCGGGTATAAGGCGCCGGGTGGTCATGCACCGCGAAGGTGCTGTCGATCGCCAGCAGCACATGCAGCCGGTGCAACTCAGGGCGGCAGTAGCGCCGCGCCAGATCGAGGAGGGCCGTGCAGGCAGGAGAAGCATCGATAGCGATCAGGACCGGACTGGACATGCGAATACCTTGGGGAAAAAAGGACAAGGCATTCTCGGCGCATTCCCCTGCCCTGATAAATGGCCTGCCGTGCACTGGATCGTTGCGTCCGGCGCAATCCACTGAGCTGCTAAGATCGCGTTTCCATCATTCGCCAAAGGGAACCCGGCCATGCAACTCCCGGACATGAACCTGCTCGTCGCCCTCGATGCCCTGCTCGACGAAGGCAGCGTGGTCGGCGCCGCCCAGCGCATGAACCTGAGCCCGGCGGCAATGAGCCGGACCCTGAGCCGGATCCGCGAAGCCCTTGGCGATCCGGTCCTGGTCCGCGCCGGCCGCGGGCTGGTGCCGACCCCACGGGCCCTGGCGTTGCAGGAGCAGGTGCGGGTCCTGGTGGAGCAGGCCGGGCAAGTGTTCCGCGGCGGCGACGAGGTGGACCTGCCCAACCTCGACCGGGCCTTCAATATCCGCACCAACGACCTGTTTATCGCCCTCTATGGCGCGCAACTGCTGCGTGCCATGCACGAACAGGCACCTAACACCGTGCTGCGCTTCGTCCCGGAAAGCGGCGGTGACGACGATGCGGTGCTGCGCGACGGGCGCACCGACCTGATCATCAGTTCGAGCATCGACCTCGGTCCGGAGATCAAGGTGCAGAGCCTGTTCAACACCATCTATGTGGGCCTGGCGCGGCGCGATCATCCGATCTTCGAGGGCGAGATCACACCGGAGAGCTTCGCCGCCTATCCGCAGATCAGCGTGTCGCGCCGCGGCCGGGCCAACGGGCCGATCGATGTGGAACTGGCCAACTACAAGGTGCAGCGGCGGGTAGCGCTGATCACCCCGAGCTTCCACTCGGCGATGTTCTCCCTGCCGGCTTCGGACCTGATCCTGCCGATGCCGGCCAACATCCTCAACAGCGTGCACCGCCTCGGCCTGCCGCTGCGCTCCTTCGAGATTCCGCTGCCGATGGAGCGGGTCACGGTGATGCAGGCCTGGCATCCGCGCTTCCATAACGATCCGGCCCACCGCTGGCTGCGCCAGACCCTGAAAACCTGCTGTGAAGTCGACCCGTGAACCACGGATTGCGTCTGGCGCAATCGTAAACTGCCCATAAGTCAGTTTTCGTCAGTAGTCGGGGTTTTTAAACTCCCTCCAGTCAATTTGTTGCTGGAGATTTCTGATGACTTCCCTGTCCGCGCCCCTTGCCGCGCCAGTCGCCCCCCAGGCGGCCGCCCCCGCGCAGCCGGCGTTCGGCCTGCAGGTGGTGGTCGGGTTGTTCGGCGTGCTGCTGGCGGTGCTCTGCGCCGGGCTCAACGAGATGGTGACCAAGGTCTCCCTGGCGGATATCCGCGGTGCCATGGGCATCGGCGCCGACGAGGGTGCCTGGCTGGTGGCGGTGTATGCCGCCGCCTCGGTGTCGGCCATGGCCTTTGCGCCTTGGCTGGCGACCACCTTCTCCCTGCGGCGCTTCACGCTGTCGGCCATCGGCGTATTCGCCGTGCTCGGCCTGCTCCAGCCCTACGCCCCGGACCTGTACAGCCTGATGCTGCTGCGCATCGTCCAGGGTCTGGCTTCCGGGGCGTTGCCGCCGATGCTGATGAGCGTGGCCCTGCGCTTCCTGCCGCCGGGGATCAAGGTCTACGGCCTGGCCTGCTACGCCCTGACCGCCACCTTCGGCCCCAACCTCGGGACGCCGTTGGCCGGACTGTGGACCGAGTATGTCGGCTGGCAGTGGTCGTTCTGGCAGATCATCGTGCCGTCGCTGCTAGCGATGTTCTGCGTCGGCTGGGGCCTGCCCCAGGACCCGCTGCGCCTGGAACGCTTCCGCCAACTGGACTGGCGCGGTGTGCTGCTCGGCCTGCCGGCGATCAGTTCGCTGGTCCTCGGACTGAGCCTGGGCGACCGCTGGGGCTGGTTCGACTCGCCGCTGATCTGCTGGCTGCTCGGCGGTGGCCTGGTGCTGCTGGTGCTGTTCATGTTCAACGAATGGTCCGAGCCGCTGCCGTTCTTCCAGTTGCGCATGCTGGGTCGGCGCAACCTCAGCTTCGCCCTGGTGACTTTGGCCGGGGTGCTGATCGTGCTGTCGGCGGCGATCAGCATTCCTTCGGCGTACCTGGCTCAGGTCCAGGGCTATCGCCCGGCGCAGACCAGCCCGCTGATGCTGTTGGTGGCCATGCCGCAACTGATCTCGCTGCCGCTGGTGGCGGCGCTGTGCAACATCCGCGCAGTGGACTGCCGCTGGGTTTTGGCCTGTGGTCTCGGCCTGCTGGCCCTGGCCTGCCTCGGCGGCACCCAACTGACCTCGGAATGGATCCGCGACAACTTCTACGTCCTGCAACTGCTCCACGTGTTCGGCCAGCCGATGGCGGTGCTGCCGCTGCTGATGCTCTCCACCAACGGCATGAGCCCGCAGGAAGGGCCGTTCGCCTCGGCCTGGTTCAACACGGTGAAGGGCCTGGCGGCGGTGATCGCCGGCGGCCTGCTGGATGCTCTCGGCACCCTGCGCCGGCATTTCCACTCCACCCACCTCACCGACAGCCTGGGCAACGCCCCCTTGCTCGACGACAACGCCGCGGGCCTGGCCAAGCGCATTCATGAACAGGCCCTTGTACTGACTTCGGCCGACCTCTACCTGGTCATGGCCTGCATTGCCGTGGCCCTGATCTGCCTGATTCCTTTCGTGCCTACACGGGTCTACCCACCGCGCGCGGTGGCCTGAGCCCGGATGAATTCGAGAATTTTCGACATGACCAACACCCGCAAGAACATCCTGATCGGCTCGGTGCTCGCCATCGCCGTCCTCGCTGCCATCGGTGCCCCGCACCTGCTGGGCAACGACCACCGGCAGAGCACCAACGACGCCTACGTCAGCGCCGACTACACCGTGGTCGCGCCGAAGGTGAGCGGTTTCATCAAGGAAGTGCTGGTGGAAGACAACCAGCAAGTCCAGGCCGGGCAACTGCTGGCGACTCTCGATGACCGCGATTACCAGGCCGCCCTCGATGCTGCCCAGGCGCAGTTGCTGGTGGCCCGGGCGCAGAGTGCCGATGCTCGCGCGACCCTCGAGCGCCAGGCCGCGCTGATCGCCCAAGCCGAGGCGGCGGTGAAGGCGGCGCAGGCGGAAGCGGCCTTTGCCGATCATGAAACCACCCGCTACAGCCGCCTGGCCGAGCAGGGTGCCGGCACCGTGCAGAACGCCCAGCAGGCGCGCAGCCGGGTCGACCAGGCCCGCGCCCGCCTGGCCAACGCACAGGCCGCACTGCTGGCGACGCGCAAGCAGGTAGATATCCTCCAGGCCCAGGTGGCCAGCGCCGACGGCCAGCTCAAGCGTGCCGAAGCCGGACTGGAGAAGGCCAACCTGGACCTGTCCTACACGCGCATCCTGGCGCCGGTGGACGGCATGGTCGGCGAGCGTGCATTGCGCGTCGGTGCCTACGTCAACCCGGGTGCCCGCCTGCTTTCGGTGGTGCCGCTCAACCACGCCTACGTCGTCGGCAACTTCCAGGAAACCCAGCTTACCCATGTCCAGCCTGGCCAGCCGGTGAGCATCAGCGTCGATACCTTCTCCGGCGAAACCCTGCGCGGCCACGTGCAGAGCATCGCCCCGGCCACCGGGGTGACCTTCGCTGCCGTCAAGCCGGACAACGCCACCGGCAACTTCACCAAGGTGGTCCAGCGCATTCCGGTGAAGATCGTCTTCGACGCCGACCAGCCGCTGCTGGAGCGCCTGCGGGTGGGCATGTCGGTGGAAGCGGTGATCGATACCCAGGGTGACACCCTCAACGGCAAGGAGATCAGCGCGCGATGAACAGCCTGTTTCGCTTGAGCCCGTTGCTGCTCGGCGTGGTACTCGCCGGCTGTACCCTGGGCCCGGATTTCCAGCGCCCGGACAGCCAGGCGCCGCAGCAGTGGGCCGGGTTGCAGGGCGAGGCGGCTGCCAGCCAGCCGGTTGCCGAGCCGCTGGAACTGCGCTGGTGGGAGAGTTTCCACGATGCCCGTCTCAGCGCCCTGATCGAAAAGGTCGCAGCCAACAACCTCGACCTGCGCATGGCCAGTGCGCGGCTGTTGCAGAGCCGCGCCTTGCGCAGCAGCATCGCCGCCGATGAAACGCCATCGGTGGGCGTCAGCGGTGGCTACAGCCGGGCGCGCAACAGCGCTGAAGGGCTGAGCGATCCGTCCGGGAATTCGGGCAAGGCGGCCTACAACCTGTGGCAGGGTGATCTGGTTGCTGGTTGGGAGCTGGACCTCTGGGGTCGGGTACGGCGTCAGGTCGAAGCGGCCGACGCTTCGGTGGAAGTGGCCGAAAACGACCGCCGTAGCGTGCTCCTGGCGCTGCTGGCGGAAACGGCGGGTGACTATATCCAGCTGCGCGCGGTGCAGCACAGCCTGGCGGTGACCCGCGACAACCTCAAGGTCGCGCAGCACAGCCTGAAACTGTCCAATGACCGTCAGGCCCAAGGGGTTGCCACCCGTCTCGATGTGGCCCAGGCCAGTGCCCAGGTGGCCTCCATCGAGGCGCGCTTGCCGACCCTGGAAGCGCGTCAGGCCGATCTGATCAATGCCATCGGCCTGCTTGCCGCCGAGCCGCCGCGCACGTTGCAAAGCGAGCTGCTGGAAAGCGCCGAACTGCCGGCGCCACAACAGCGCTTTGCGATTGGCGTGCCGTCGCAGCTGGCCGAGCGGCGGCCGGATATCCGTCAGGCTGAAGCGCGCCTGCACGCGGCGACGGCGAGCATCGGCGTGGCCAAGGCGGACTTCTATCCGAGCATCCGCCTGTCCGGCAATTTCGGTTTCCAGGCCATGCAGCTCAGTGATTTCGGCGCCTGGGATGCCCGGCGCTTCGCCATTGGCCCGCAGGTTTCCCTGCCGATCTTCGAGGGCGGGCGCTTGAGTGGTGTGCTTGAGCTGCGTGAGGCGCAGCAGCAGGAAGCGGCGCTGAACTACCGCAAGGTGGTACTCGGCGCCTGGCATGAAATCGACGATGTGCTACGCCTGTACAACGCCAGTCAGTTGCGTCGTGACCATCTGGCCGAGGCGGTCAGGCAGAACCGCATCGCCCTGGAAACGGCGCAGCGGCAGTACGTCGAGGGGGCGGTGGACTTCCTCAATGTGCTGAGTGTGCAGGGGGCGTTGCTGGCCAGTGAAGAGCAGTGGATCGACAGCTCGGCGGCGGTGTCCCAGGCGTTGGTGGGGTTGTACAAGGCGCTGGGGGGCGGCTGGCAGGCGTTCGATCTGGCTGAAACACCCCAAATGGCCCAGCACCACTAAACCCTGTGGGAGCTGGCTTGCCAGCGATTGCATTAGTGAATTCACCATGGCAATCGCTGGCAAGCCAGCTCCCACAGTGACCGCGTTGCTCTTTCGATTGATTTAACTCCAGGAGGCCCACATGCAAATCTCCCTCAACGGCAAGCGCGCCATCGTCAGCGGCTCCACCGCCGGCATTGGCCTGGCCATCGCCATCGGCCTGGCCGAGGCGGGTGCCGAGGTGGTGCTCAACGGTCGCAGCCAGGCTCGGGTCGACCAGGCCCTGAAGCAGGTCCGCGACAAGGTCCCGGCCGCCCGCATCATCGGCGTGGCCGCTGACCTCGGCACTGCCGAAGGCGCCCGCCAACTGTTCGAGCAGGTGCCGCAGACCGATATCCTGGTCAACAACCTCGGCATCTTCGAACCCAAGGGCTTCTTCGAGATCAGCGATGATGAGTGGCAGCGTTTCTTCGAGGTCAATGTGCTCAGTGCAGTGCGCCTGTCACGCCACTACGCGCCGGGGATGAAGGAACGCAACTGGGGGCGGGTGTTGTTCCTGTCCAGCGAATCGGCGCTGCAGATCCCCACCGAGATGGTGCACTACGGCACCACCAAGACCGCACTGCTGGCCGTGTCCCGCGGTCTGGCGGAAACCCTGGCGGGCACCGGGGTGACGGTCAACGCCGTGCTGCCGGGCCCGACCCGCTCGGAAGGCGTGGGTGATTTCTTCGGGCAGATGGCCAGGGACCAGGGCGTGTCGACGGCGGAACTGGAAGCCAGCTTTATCGCCGAGCACCGGCCCAGCTCGATCATCCAGCGTCTGGCGACGGTGGAGGAAGTGGCGAACCTGGTGGTGTACCTGGCGTCGAAGCAGGCCAGTGCGACCACCGGGGCGGCGATGCGGGTGGATGGTGGGGTGGTGCGGTCGATTGCCTGATTGTTTGTGGTGTGCTTGAGGGCCCTATCGCTGGCAAGCCAGCTCCCACAGGGTTTTGTGGAGGGCTTGCCAGTGATGAGGCCCTCGAGGTCACAAGGCTCTGTTGAGTCCGAACTTCTTCTTCAGCACCCACTGCAACAACCGCGAAGGCAGCAGGGTCGCCAGCAACGGCAAGGCCCGGCTGCCATTGCCCAACCTCACCAGCCCCGGCACCGGCGACTTGCCCACCGCGGCCAGTACCCCCGCGGCAAACTCGCTGGCCGGCGTCGGCCTGTCCTGCGACGCGCGAGCCCTCGCCCGAACATGCTCGCGCAACGGCCACCAGGCCGATTCCGCTGTCAGCACCTGCTCGGCCTCATGCCCGGCATTGCTGGCGAAACTCGACTGGATTGCCCCCGGCTGCACTTCCATCACGCGAATACCGAACGGCGCCAGCTCCAGGCGCAGGGCATCGCTCAAGGCATGCACCGCCGCCTTCGATGCGCAGTACGCCCCGGCGAACGGCGTGACCAGCACCCCCGAGACACTGCCGATATTCACCACCAGCCCACGACTGCGCCGCAGCGCCGGGAACAGCGCGCGGGTTACCCCGACGACGGCGAAGACATTGGTTTCGAACTGGCGCTGCATGGCCTCGACCCCGCCATCCAGCAGAGGGCCCATGGCCCCATAGCCGGCGTTGTTGATCAGCAGGTCGAGGCCGCCGTGGGCCGCTTCGACAGCCTCGGCCAGCTGTTGCAGGGCCTGGGCGTCATTGACATCCAGCGGCCAGGCGCGGAACCCGGCGGCGGCGAGTTTTTCCACGTCCCCGGCCTTGCGTGCCGTGGCCCAGACGGTATAGCCGGCATCGCGGAAGGTGTCGGCAAGGGCGCGGCCAATGCCGCTGGAACAACCGGTGATCAGGGCGACAGGCATGCTGGACGGTCCTTCGTGATGAGGGGGAAGGACCGATCATACGGGATGCCGCCCGACTCAGTAGAGATCCTTCAGCGCCTTGCAGATTTCTCCGAGGCTGGTCTTGTTGATCGCCACCGGCGGACGGTTGCTCGGCAAGAGGATCTGCGCGGGCAGACCGTCGGCCTGCCATTCGCTGAGCAGGCGGGTGACGGCGAGGTCCTGGCCGGGAGCGCTGTAGTCGTCGATGTTGAGTTCGTAGAACACGAACTGCGGCAGGGCTGGCGCTCGGGCACGGATGTTGGCTTGCAGTTCGAGGCTCAGCGGACAGGTGGTGGAGCCGACGAGAATCATGCCGGGTGTATCGCGTTCATCGGTTTCCAGTAGTCGGGTCAGTGAGTCGAGTCCTTTCAGGCAACGGACGTCCATGGGCTACCTCCTTGGTGGTGAGCCTTCATGAACTTGATTGAATACCCGGATACGGTTTTGCGCACCTGACAAAAATGCTAGTTCGCAAAGCTTCCTTGCAGATGTTCTGCGCGGAACTCGAGGGTTTGCGGGCGATAGCCGGCGCGCAGTGGTGGCAGCGGCAGGCAGTCGCTCCAGTCGGCGCCGGCCTGGAGTTCGCCGGGGCCGCGGTAGCGTGGCGCGGCGTAGGTGTTCTCGGCGAGGTTGACGCTGTCGCCAGGCGCATAGGCCGCGACCCGCCAGCGCAACTCGGTCAACGGTGCGCTGTTGCCGTTGTTCATCCGCACCCGCAGCGGGCGGCCGGCGGGGCATTCCTGCGGCAGGTAGTCCAGACGCAGTTCAAGGCGGGCCAGCTGGCGGGCCTCACGGGTGTCCAGCCACGCCACCCAGGCGCCGACCATGACCAGCCCGAGCAGCGCCGCCAGCGAGACCGGCAGCGCCTTGGCCGGGTAGCGCAGGAGCAGGATCAGCCAGGTGAGGATAAGCAGGATGCCGATGAGCATGGTGGAAACCCCGGGAAAGACGACTCCACGATCCTAGCGGCAAGGGCCCGACCTGTCATTTTTGCCAGCTGTGCCAGTGCGGGTTTGCGGTTATGTTGCAGCGATCAAAGACCAGCGCAAGGATTCCCGGCATGTCCCTCGCTGTCCATGCATTGACGCCTGTCCTGGTAGTTCGCGATGCCCGCGGCCTGGGGCTGCGCGAGGTGAATTACTGTCGTCGTGCGCCCGCCGATCCGTTGCAGCCGCGCATTCAAGGCAGCCAGTACGATGCCGCTGGACGCCTGCGGGCGTGCCGCGACCCACGCCTGTGGGCGCTGCATGAACAGGACGCCGCGACGCCAGCCAACCTGGGCCAGGTGCATTCCTTGTCTGACCGGGTGGTATGGCGTGAGAGCGTGGACTCGGGAACTGTTTGCAGCCTGTTCGGCGAAGCGGGACAGGTGGTGCGGGCCGAAGATGGCAAGGGCGTTTGCCGTGAGTTCGACTACGACGCGATGCTGCGGCCCACTGCGCTGCATGAGCAGGCCAACGGTCAACCGCGAGCCTGTCGCGAGCGTCTTGGCTATGCCGATGCCGCCCCTGAGCACGCTGCGCAGAATGCCTGCGGGTGCCTGCTGCGCCACGACGACACGGCGGGAACCCGGGAATTGCGGGGTTACGCCCTGAATGGTGAGGTCCGCAGCGAGGTCCGCCGTTTCAGCCGTGATGCGCAATCGCCGGACTGGCCGGTGCCGATTGCGGAGCGGGAGCTGCTGTTGGAGTCTGATACCGCAGCGGTTCTCTATTGTCACGGCCCGCTCGGCGAGGTGCTGGAACAGACGGATGCCAGCGACAATCGCCAGTCGCTCGGCCTGACCCTGTGCGGTGAGCTGCGCGAAATGCGGGTGCAGCTCAAGGATGGTAGCCAGCACATGCTGCTGGTGGCTGCCCGCTACAACGCCTTCGGCCAGATGGAAGAGGAAATCCTGGGC
This sequence comes from Pseudomonas sp. P2S-1, assembly GCF_057197725.1. Taxonomy (NCBI): domain Bacteria; kingdom Pseudomonadati; phylum Pseudomonadota; class Gammaproteobacteria; order Pseudomonadales; family Pseudomonadaceae; genus Pseudomonas; species Pseudomonas sp. P2S-1. Next base: position 3,572,850 of record NZ_CM170068.1, on the reverse strand, counting down.
AATGGCGTGCGCCTGCAACGTCTTTATCGCGAGGAAGATGGCCGCCTGTCGCAGCTTGCTGCCCGGCGCAGAAACGGCGACCTGCTGCAGGAGTTGCACTACGAATACGACCCGGCAGGTAATGTGCTGTCCATCGAAGACCGGGCCATGCCGGTGCGCCATTTCGCCAATCAGCAGGTCGAACCGCGTTGCGAGTACGGCTACGACAGCCTTTACCAACTGATCGAGGCGAAAGGCTGGGAAGCCGGCGCGGCCAGCAAGGGACCAGGTTCGCTGCTCGATCCCGGAGCGGTGAGCAATTACCGGCAAAGCTATGAATACGACGCCGGGGGCAACCTCCTGCACCTGGTGCATGCCGGCGCCCAGGCCCACGGTCGCACGCTGGTTGCGGCAAGACACTCCAATCGCTGCCTGCCGGCCAATGAAGACTTCGAGAGAGGCTTCGATGCCAACGGCAATCTGCTGTGCCTGCAACCGGGGCAGACGTTGTCTTGGAACACGCGTAACGAACTGCGCGAAGTCCGGCCGGTGATCCGCGCAGGCGGCTCCGACGATTGGGAGCGGTATCTCTACGACGGTGCCGGCCGGCGCGTACGCAAGCTCGGCAGAGCGCAAGCCGCGAAGCGAATCCACAGCCGCGAGGTGCGGTATCTCCCGGGGTTGGAGCGGCATGACAACGGTAGCGAGCGTCTTGAGGTCATCACGGTCCAGGCCGGGACCTGCGGTGTGCGCATTCTCCACTGGCTGCAAGGGCGGCCTGCCGGCGTGGCGCAGGATCAGGTACGTCATGCGCTTGGCGATCATCTCGGCTCCGTCTGCCTGGAACTGGATGGCGAGGCCGCGCTGCTCGGTCGTGAAGTCTTTCATCCCTTCGGCAGCACCGCCTGGTGGGCGGGGCGCAACGAGGTCGAGGCGGGCTACAAGACGGTACGGTATTCGGGCAAGGAGCGGGATGCGAGTGGGCTGTATTACTACGGTGCCCGATATTACCGGGCCGACTGGCAGCGTTGGTTGAATCCGGATCCGCTAGGAGAGGTGGAGGGTTTGAACCTCTTCCGGTTTGTGCTTAATACGCCGATCGGATGGGTAGACATCGAGGGATATAGTGGTTTTCCATTTCAAGCGATCGAGTCAAGCGAGGTCGTGGCCTTGGCCCGAGCAGGAAATTACCTGGGCGCTCAGGCAGCGGCTCGACGGAAGCCTTCCAGAGACATCAGGGTTATCAACAATTGGATCCTGTCCCAGGTTCCGAGCATCGATTTTCAATCAATGACACTGTTCGACAACCGCCTGAACAATAGCCTCTACAAGGCATCATCGAAAGTTGAAGGCATTGATTTCATCGTAAAGAAAATGCACTCGCCTGAGCGGGCCCAGCGCGAGGAACTGGCTTACCAGATCAGCGAGGCACTCGGTTTCCATGTCGTGCCGCCGGCCAAGGCCCGGGCCAAGTCGTTGGTTCAGCAGATGGTACCGAACATCAAGGATTCCCGGCGAAGCGAGAGGACGCCTTCTGCCCGGGACAGACTGTTCTATTTCCTTATCAACGAGTTTGACGATAACTCCGGTAATCAGCTATGGGATGATTCGGGTGGCGTGCAGTTGATCGACCATGAGGCTGCGTTCAGTACCCGAAAGAATGCCGTGTACAACTTGTCCACTATCGATTTGACCAGCGCCTTCGACTCGAGGAGCTGGGTGCGATTCAAAGCTATCGATGACTTGGAATGGAAATCCATCTTGGGTGGTGATACGCCGAAAATTTCCAAAGTGGAAGCCAAGGCGTTTATCGCACGGATCCACGACACCAAAAAAGCGGTGCAAAAAGGGATCGACAAGGGCGTGATGGGTTTTGCCATGAAGCAAGGTGCATCCCAGGCAATACGCTCAACGACCAGCGCGAGTCTTGCTTGGCGAAACGGTCTCACCAGCCCGTCACGGGGCTGGTGAGACAGCATTTGAACTTACTGCGCAATGGTCTTGATCGAAACCCCACGCTCCACCGGCGTCGAGCGCCCGTAGATATCCTCGAAGCGCTCGATATCGTCCTCGCCGAGGTAGCTGCCGGACTGCACCTCGATGATCTCCAGCGGGATCTTGCCCGGGTTGCGCAGGCGGTGGATCGAGGCGATCGGGATGTAGGTGGACTGGTTCTCGGTGAGCAGGAAGACGTTCTCGTCACAGGTCACTTCGGCGGTGCCGGAGACCACGATCCAGTGCTCGGCGCGGTGGTGGTGCATCTGCAGCGAGAGGCTGGCGCCGGGCTTGACCGTGATGTGCTTGACCTGGAAACGCCCACCCATGTCCACCGAGTCGTAGGAACCCCACGGTCGGTACACCTCGCAGTGGGTCTGGGTCTCGCTGCGGCCCTGGGCATCCAGGGTGTTGACCAGTTGCTTGACCCCCTGAACCTTGTCCTTGTGGGCGATCATCATGGCGTCCTTGGTTTCGACCACGACGATGTTTTCCAGGCCGATCACCGAGACCAGCTTGCCGTTGCCATGGATCATGCAGTTGTGGCTGTCCTGCACCACCACGTCGCCCTTGGTGACGTTGCCGTTGTCGTCCTTGGGGTGCACGTCCCACAGCGACGACCAGCAGCCGACGTCGCTCCAGCCGGCGGTCAGCGGCACCACGCAGGCGCGCTGGGTCTTTTCCATCACCGCGTAGTCGATGGAGTTGTCCGGGCAGCAGGCGAAGGTGGCTTCGTCGATGGTCAGGCTGTCGCCGTCCTCCTGGCTGCGCTCCAGGGTCAGCAGGCAGGTGTCGTAGATGTCCGGGTCGTGCTTTTTCAGCTCTTCGAGGAAGCGGCTGGCGCGGAACAGGAACATGCCGCTGTTCCAGAAGTAACCACCGGCCTGGACGAATTCCCGGGCGCGTTTTTCATCGGGCTTCTCGACGAACTGGGCGACCCGGCTGACGCCCTCGGGCAGCAGCGCGTCCTGGCTGGAGCGGATATAGCCGTAGCCGGTTTCGGGCTTGGTCGCGGGGATGCCGAACAGCACCATCTCGCCGCGCTCGGCCGCCACGGTGGCCAGGGCCAGGGCGCGTTGCAGGGCTTTCTGGTCGTCGATCACATGGTCGGCCGGGAGCACCAGCATCAGCTCGTCGCGGCCTTCGTTGACCAGCTTCATGGCGCTCAGGGCCACCGCCGGCGCGGTGTTGCGGCCGAAGGGCTCCATGAGGATGGCCTGGGTCTCCAGGCTCAGGTTGCCGAGCTGCTCGTTGACGATGAAGCGGTGGTCCTTGTTGCACACCACGATGGGCGCGTCCATGCCTTCGAAGACCAGGCGCGACAGGGTCTGCTGGAACAGGGTGTCGTCACCGGTAAGGGCGAGGAACTGCTTGGGGAACTGTTTGCGCGACAGGGGCCACAGACGCGAACCGTTACCGCCGGACAGGATGACTGGAATCATGGTTGTACTCTCCGAAATATAAAGTTGGGCAGTGGATTAACGGGTCGCTACCGGGCGCTTGACCCAGACCGGGGACAGATTGCTGCCGGAGCCGGTGACGTAGAGCACGGCTGCTTCTCCGCGCTCGAGGGCGACCGGTTTCAGGTCGCTGACTTTCTTGTCGCCTTCGTACAAGGCCAGGTTGACCTTGACCGGGTTGATCTCGCGCTCGCCGCGGCCGGCGGCGGCCACCGGCTTGACCACTTCGGTCTTGCCGTCGGCGGTCTTCAGGGTCAGGGCCTGGTCGCTGAGGTTCTGCACCCGCACCAGGGATTTCTGCTTGTTGCGGAACGGCGGTTCTTCCACCAGCTGCGGCTTGCCGTCGGCGTGGTTGACCAGGGTGTAGTAGTGGTCGGCGGAGAGCTTCACCGGCAGGCTCGCGTTGCCCACCTTGGCGCTGTAGTCGCCTTGCGGCATGAAGCTGAAGTCGCTGCTGGCCTGGGCCCCGACCTGGTTGATCGGGGTGTTGCCGACGCTGGCGGCGACCGGCTGGCTGGAGGCGTTGTACAACCGCACGAAGGTCGAACCCTTCGGCGCGCTCGGGCCATACAGTGCGGCGTCGCCGCCGGCCCAGGCTTGCAGCGAGGCGAGGGTGAGGCCGGCAGCGAGGGCGCAGGCTTTGGCGATACGGTGCTTGGACGTTTGCATGTGCATTTCCTCTTAGTGTTCGGTCCGGATGGACGTCAGGGCCAGCTCTTGATCGGAGTTGCGGGTTTTCTTCAGTTGCGCGATCCATTGCGGGTCGAAGCCGCTGAGGTCGTTCTTGATTGGCAGATAACGCTCGGGGAATTCCCAGACCACCAGTTGCGGCGGGCTGTTCTTGAACTCATCGCTTTGCAGGTACTTGAGCATCGGCAGGATCGGCCCGTGGCCGTCCTCGGCGTAGTTGGCGACATCGCTGTGCAGGGCCTGCTGCAGGGCGCCGAGGAAGTTCCAGTTGGGGTTGGCGCTGTAGCTGGTGCCGACCAGGGCCACGGGGATCTGCTTGTCGGCGAACAGGGCGTCGCCGCCGCCGTTGTCAGCCTCGACCGCGCGGGTGCTGCGTTTCTGCAACTGGTCCGGCTTGGGCAGCAGGTTGCTGAACAGCGGGTCCAGCGGCAGGAAGTTGGTCAGGTCGCCCTTGTACGGCGCCTGCTGCTGGTTTTCGGTGATGAAGGTCTGCGGCTCGCCGTTGAGCAGGGTCTGCCGGGAGACCGCCTCGGCCAGTTGCTGGGCGGCGACTTCGGCGCCCATCGGTGTCCAGTGGCTGTCGGTACGCAGAAACACCTGGCCGCGAGCCTTGGCCGCTTCCAGCGGGCCGAACAGGTCGGGGGCGAAGATGTTGGCCTGGCGCGCCTGGGCGTGGAAGCTGTTGTACAGATCATGGTGGACGCTGGCCGGGGCGCGCACGCCGATGTACTCGGGATACACCCGGGCCTTGGCCGGGATGATCGCCAGCACCAGTTCCACGCCCTGTTTGCGCAGGGTGTCGCGCACGCCGCGGAGCAGGGCCAGGTTTTCGTTGCGGGTCAGCTCGCCGTCGGCCGCCGGCTTGAACTCCTCGTCGCTGAACAGCCACTGGTCACGGCCCAGCACCACGCCGGGACGGCCTTCGTTGAACAGCTTGAAGTCCAGCGCCGCCCACAGGTTGGTGCCGATGCGCTTGAGCGGGAACTGCTCGTCGTAGTGGGTCTCGGCGGCCTTGGCCAGCTTGCCGTCGAGCAGGCTCATCTGCGCCGTGCGGTGGAACCCGGCGAGCCCGCCGAGGGACCAGATACCCAGCGCCGAAAGCAGGGCGAGGAACAGCAGCGAGTAGAAGATGCGAAGTGATCGGGTCATGGTCGGCTCGCTCAGAACTGGAAGTAGAGGAAGGGCGAGTAGCTCTGCGCGGAGAGCTTGAGGATCGACGCGACGAACAGCAGCAGGACCAGCACGCGGGTGGCGTACAGGCTCCAGTCGAGGCCGACGCTGCCGTCGTGGTGCACCACCACCGGGCTGGCCTTGGCGGTCGGCTTGGCATTGCGATAGAAGTCGCGCAGGCCGAACCAGGCCAGGGTGATGTAGGCCAGGATCAGGGTCGCCACCTGCAGGCCGGTGAGGCTGGCGCGGTTGAGCTCCGAGAGGTTCCAGTCACCGAGGCTGAACATGGCGGCGTACATGCGCCCGGCCACGTGCAGGTTTTCGGCGCGGAAGATCACCCAGCCGATCACCACCAGCAGGAAGGTGAAGGCCCATTTGACCGGGTTGAAGCGCTGCGGGTTGGTGTCCAGGCCCAGGGCCCGCTCGATCGCCAGCCACATGCCGTGCCAGGCGCCCCAGATGATGTAGGTGAAGTTGGCGCCGTGCCACAGGCCGCCCAGGAGCATGGTCAGGAACAGGTTGCGGTAGGTGGCGAAGGTGCCGCCGCGGTTGCCGCCGAGGGTGATGTACAGGTAGTCGCGCAGCCAGGTCGACAGGCTGATATGCCAGCGCCGCCAGAACTCGGTGATCGACTGGCTGATGTACGGCTGCTTGAAGTTCTCCATGAAGCGGAAGCCCATCATCAGGCCCAGGCCGATGGCCATGTCGCTGTAGCCGGAGAAGTCGAAGTACAGCTGCGCGGTGTAGGCCAGGGCGCCGAGCCAGGCGTCGCCGGTGCTGGGATTTTCCAGGGCGAAGCAATGGTCGGCGACCACCGCCAGGGTGTCGGCGATGAAGACCTTCTTGATGAAGCCCTGCATGAAGCGGGTGCAGCCCTCGGCGAACTTGTCGACGGTGTGGGTGCGGTGGTTGAACTGGTCGGCGAGGTCCTTGAAGCGCAGCACGGGGCCGGCGATCAGGTGCGGGAAGATCGCGACGAAGGCGGCGAAGTCGATCAGGTTGCGGGTCGCCGGGGTGTCGCCGCGGTACACGTCGATGATGTAGCTGATCGACTCGAAGATGTAGAACGAGATCCCGATCGGCAGCAGCACGTGGGTCAGGATGAACGGCTCCAGGCCGAACGAGGCCATGATCGCGTTGATGCTGTCGACGCCGAAGTTGGCGTACTTGAAGTAGCCGAGGATGCACAGGTCGACGGCCACGCCCAGCAGCAGCCAGCGCTGGGCAGACTTTGTGCGGACTCCGGCGGCGCCGACTTTCAGGCCGATCCAGTAGTTCCACAGGGTGACCCCGGCGAACAGGGCGAGGAAGTCCACCCGCCACCAGGCATAGAACAGGTAGCTGGCCAGCAGCAGGAGCAGGTTGCGGTAGCGTTGCCCGCTCAGGTAGTACAGGCCGAGGAAGATCGGCAGGAACAGGAACAGGAACACGTTGGACGAGAAGACCATCCGGGTTCTCCTTGGTGGTCAGCTACGGGGCAACAGCGCCCCCCAAACCCCCCAACCATCCGGTTGGGGGAAACCAATGAATCAGTGTCGCTGCGGTCCCTGTGGGAGCTGGCTTGCCAGCGATAGGGCCAGCAGGTTCAGCAGAGGTGTCCAGTCGGGCCTCATCGCTGGCAAGCCAGCTCCCACAGGGGCCGTGTCAAGCCGCCTATTTGCGCTCGGCCCCCGGGTCATACACCCGCGTCACATCCCCGCCGAGGCGGAAGCTGTTGAACGGCTGCATCCCGTGCCGACGCTGCTGCACATCGCCGTTGCACTGGTAGAGGCTGCACCACGGCTCGAGCCAGGCGTACTTGCTGTCGACCTTGAGGTCGTCCATATCCTGCTTCTCGCCGTTCTTGCCCTTGAACGCCGAAGGATCCTTCGACCCACCCAGCACCCGCTCGCCCAGGCGCTTCAGGGCCTGGTGGTTTTCATCCTTCAGGTCTACGCCATTGACCTGGGCAAAGCTGGCGATCATCGCCAGCGGCGGCAGGGCGTAGTTGTGGTAGGCGAGGGCGCGCTGCTTGCGCTTGAGCTCGTTCGGCAAGAAGCCCTGGTCATCCACCTGGTTGGCGGCGACGCGGTACTCCTTCACCGACCAGTCGAACAGGTCGCGGCGGTCGGTGGCCACGGCCGTCGCCATCACCGACCAGGCCGCCCAGTAGCTGTGGTTGTTGATCTTCGCCAGCGGCAGATCGCTCCAGTCGGCAACCACCTGGTCGGCCACGCGGCCGAACCATTTCTCGATTTCCTCGGCCTGGGCCTGGTGCGCCGCCAAGGGCTTCGCGTTGGAGAACTTCAGGCGCAGCCACGAACCGCTGAGGCTGCCCAGGGCCCATTTGCGCATGGACTTGCCGGTGTGGTTGAAGTCCTTCGACAGCAAGGCATCGGCCCGCGCCCAACTGCCCATCCAGGTCAGGGCACAGTCGAGCTGCGCCGGACGCCCGTCGCGCATGTACTGGGTGACCAGCTTGGCCACCCCGCGCTCCAGGGTGGTGATGTCCTTGGTCGAGTCGCGGAAGGCCTGCTCGGACGCCTTGTTCAGGGTCGAGCGCGCCGAGTCCGAGCCCTCGTACTTGCTGCGGAATTGCAGGCTGCCGGTGTAGGGCGTCGGCACCGCTTCGCACTGGAAGTTGCCGTCGCCGGTCTTCTGTTTCTCGATGCCGGCGTAGTAGCCCTGGGGCGGCACCAGCCCGGCGAACGCCTGGCTGGATAGCCCGAGCAATACCGCGCTGGCGAGCATGCTGAGTCTGTTCATGGGGTCCTCACAGTCCGGCCTGGGCGTTGCGCGGGGCATCGCCGACAGGGCCGCGTTTGCACAGGGTGGCCTGGACTTTCTGGGTGCCGTTCTCCGGGCCTTGCAGCTCGACGGCGAGCAGGGTCTGGCTGGCCCAGTCCTCGTCTTCACGCAACTGGAAGGCGAAGCGGCCGTCGGTGTCGGAGGTGGTCGGCTTCTCGATCTTGATGTCCTCATGGCGGCCATTGAGGTACCAGAGGGTGGCCTGCATGACCTTGACCGAGGTGTCTTCGAAACGGATGTCGAGCTGGTGGTTGCGGTTGGTCAGGTCCTTGATCACGCCATCCCGGCCGTTGACCATCAGTTCGTTCTTGCCCGGCTTGATCGCGGTGCTGGCGCTCATCTGCGCCGGCTTGCCTTCGCAGCCGTTGTCGAGCAGGGCGAGCATCTGCCGCCAGATGGTTTCCTGGTTCAGCGGGTACAGCGGGGAGAATTCCCAGACCAGGATCTTCGGCGGGTTCTTCCTGAATTCCTCGCTGCCCAGGTACTGGATCATCGAGCCTTCCAGGCCACCACCGGGGAAGGCGACGTTGAGCACGTCGGCGCCGATGTACTGTTCGAGGAAGCCGGAGAAGTTGTAGTTCTTGCCACTGTGGCTGGTGCCGACCAGGGTGATCTGCGCATTGCCGGAATCACCGAAGAGGTCGTCGCTGCCGCCGCTGGAGCCCTTCGGCTCGGTGGCGAACTGATCCATGTACTGCACGGCGTAGCTGGTGCCGCAGAGCTGGCCGGCGACGTTGTGCAGGGTGCCGGTCTTGCCCATGCGTCCGGATTTCTTCGTTTCGAACTCCTTGCGCGGAATGCCTTCGAAGGCCGGCATGGCGTGCACGGTGTCGGCGACGATCTTCGCCGCGCGCTCGGCGCCGTAAGGGGTCCAGTGCTGGTCGCCACGGAAATAGAAATCCTTGCCCTGGTCGGCCGCCGCCAGTTGCTCGTTGGTCAGCGGCGACAGGTCGGGCACGTTGTAGCCCATGCCCTGGAAGCGCTTGAGCATGGCCTGGTAGTTGCCCAGGGCCTTCTGGTAATCGAACTTCGCTTTCTCTTCCGGGGTAAGCATGTTGCGGTTCACCAGGCCGCGGGTCGGCTGGTAGACGACGACCAACTCAACGCCACGGGCCTTGAAGGCGTCATGCAGTTGCTGCAGGCGCTTGTAGCCGGCGGGGGTGGTGTTGAACTCGGTGCGCAGGTCTTCCTTGGTACGGAACAGCCAGTCACCCTTGGCCTGCACCAGGGTGGTGAAGTTCTGCTGGTAGCGGGTGGTGTAGCGGCTGGCGTCGTGGGCCTCGGGGCACAGTTGGCAGCACGGTTCGGCGCTGAAGCTCGGCGCCGTGACCTGGTCGGCGCGCGCGCCATTGCTGATCGCCAGCAGGGCGGCACTGAGGCCCAGGAGTTTGATCAGATGTGGAGTCATGTTCGGGCTTCCTCAGTCGGCCATTTCGGTCTGTCGTTCGACCGGGTCGATCAGCACGGCCTTCTGCTGGCGCACCATCAGGTCGAGGATCTCGTTCTGCCGTTCGCCCAGCACGCCGGACAAACTGATACCGCTGGCCTTGCTCGGCGCCAGCATCGATACGCGGTACAGCTCCACGCTCAGCGGCGAGTCGATGGACAGCGGGCCGCTGCCGTTGGCCGCCAGCTCGCCGCCGACCAGGATCAGCGAGACCTTGGTGTCGAAGGGGTCGAGGGCGATGTCGCGGTCGGTGTCGGAGAGGTCCTTGATATGGCCGTAGACGCCGACCAGGCCGTTGGCCATGGCGAGGTTTTCGTAGAGACGGATGTTCACGCTGTTGCGCACGCGGATGCCGTGGCGGCGGTTGCTGATCAGCTTGTTGCCCCAGATCAGGTTGTCGCCGCTTTCGTACAGGGTGATGCCGTCGGTGTGGTTGCGGTAGATCTCGTTGTAGGCGATCAGGTTGTTGACGCTGTTACGGTCGATCACCACGCCGGAGAGCTTGTTGTCGTAGCTCTTGTTGTTGATGATCCAGCTGTCGTTGACCTCGCGGGAAATGATGATCCCGTGCTTCTTCTTGGTCCCGTAGACCGTGTTGCCGGCGATGATCAGGCGGTGCGAACGGTCGTGGGGGTCGATGCCGTAGACGATGTTGTCGCTGTAGGTGCTGTCCTTGACCACGAAGTCGCTGGTCTCGTAGCAGTAGAAGCCGTACCACATGTCGCTGAAGGTCGAACCGATGATCCAGCCGGTGGGTTCGGCCCGGCCCATCTGCTTGGCCATGTTCGGCGTGTACTGCGAGATGCTGACCCCGTAGGACTTGCTTTTCGCGTAGCCGAAGTTGGCCATGGTGCTGTTGACGATGTAGGTCTCGGTACCGCCCCACGACAGCAGGAACGGGCGGAATTCATCCGGCTTGCGGAAGGTCGCCGGGCCGTTTTCCTTCTCGCGCCAGCCGATCACCCGGGTGTCGCTGACGAACAGCTTGCCGTCGTTGACCATGAACGAGCCGCCTTCCTGGGACAGGCGCAGTTCCTTGACCTTGCCGTCGATCTCCAGGGTCGCGCCGTGGCCGACCACGATCGGCAGGCGGGCCAGGTACACGCCGGGCGAGGTCTGGCGGAGGAAGCGCTCGGGGACTTTCTTCGCCAGCTCGGTGAAGTTCACATGGCCGCCGTCGATGAAGATCGCCTGGGGAATGCCGCGCTGGCGGGCCACCCATTCGGCGCCCTTGTTGTCGCCGCCGATGAATTCCTTGAGCACGTCTTCCTGGAGCATGCGCCGCACCGAGACCTTGCCCGGCTTGCGGCGGTCGATCTTCTTCTGCACGGCCTCGGCGGTGTAGCCGGAGAGGTCCGGCAGCTTCGGCGGGTCGAGGTGCAGCGGCTCCACCGGCGCGGTGCTGACGGTGTAGGTCCTGGCCTGTTGCAGCTCCTTGGCCACCGACGGCGCCGGCTGCGGGTTGCTGGCCTGGGCGACGCCGGCGGCCAGCAGCAGGGCGCCGGTCAGCAGGGCGTGAAGCCTGTTCGCGTGAAGGTTCATGTCAGTGCTCTCCGCCCATCAGAAGCGCCAGACCACGTCGATGAAGGCGCGGTGCATGTACGAGTCGGCCTCTTTGCCGTAGGCGTCGCCCGGCTTGAATACGCCGCCGCGAAAACGCACCAGCGCCGAGGGTTCGTCGATGGATTTGCTCAGGGCTGCCGGCAGCAGGCCCTGCTTGAAGTACTTGGTGACCACCAGGTCCATCTCCTGCCCGACATCCTTCTCGCCCTGGACCAGCGGACGGTTGATGCCGCCGTCGTCGACCACTGCGTTGATGCCGCTGCCGCCAAGGTTCTGGTCACCGTCGACGCGCCAGAACTTGTGGTAGATCAGGCTGGCGTCGTAGTCGTCGCGCAGTTGCCAGGAGGTGAACAGGGTGGCCGCCTGCAGGTTGCCCAGCTCGCCGCGGAAGGCTTCGCCGAAGCGGTGCACGCGGGAGCGGGTGCCGGTCCAGTTGGAGCGGTTGGATTCCAGGCCGGTCTGCTCATAATTGTTCGAGCCGTCGCTGCCACCGCCGCCGCTGCCCCGGGCATAGGCCGCGCCGACCTGCCAGTTGGGGTCGAGGCGCAGGCGGATGCCGAGGTCGGTGGCCCAGGCGTTGACGTCGCCGCTTTGCTTGCCGGTCGCCACCTGGTCGTTGCCCACCGTGGTGCTGCTCAGGGTGTCGCGGTCGCCGGTCAGCCAGGTCACGCTGCCCCAGTAGTTGAGGGTGTTCTGGTTGCGCCAGTTGTAGGCGTCGCTGTTGGCTTCCAGGCCCAGCCAGGTGAGGTCGCCGGTGCGGGTCTTGTCGAGGGCGTCGAGGGTTTCGCCGGGGCTCTTGAGCTTGCCGTCGTCATGGGTATGGTGGGCGCGCAGGCCGACCCAGTGGCCCGGGGTCCACTGTGCGGCGATATCGCCGTAGACGTGCAGGCGGTCCTTGTCTTCGGCAGCCAGCTCGGTGAGGTCGGTGCGGTACTCGCTGAAGCGTTCGGCCACGCCCAGGTTGGCGCGCAGCAGGGTGGTGTCGAAGGTCCAGTTCAGCGCTTCGATATTGGTGTCGCGCCACATGCCGTCGTCGTTGCGCAGGCGCTGGCGGCCGAAGCGCAGCTCTTCGCCGGGGTAGGCGGTGAAGCCCTTGTAGCCGACCCAGAACTCGCGCATCGCCAGGTAGTTTTTCTTGGCTTCGCGGTCGTCATTCGAGCTGTTGGAATCCTGGATCTCGCTGCCGTCGGCGGACTGGCGGCTGGTGTCGGTCTCGATGATGTCGGTGGCGGCCACCGCCTGGCCCATGGCGTAGGCGCTCCAGTCGCCGCGCTCGAAGTACACCCAGGGGCGCAGGTCGACACCGAGGCCGTTGACGTCGCCGCCATCGCGGGTGCCGAGGTCGCGGTCGTCTTCGGACTGGCCGGTGATCTTCACCTCCAGGCCGAAGTTCTTTTCAGCGGTTTCGGCGGCCAGGGTCGGGCACGCCCAGAACAACGCGAAACTCAGGCCGAGACCGGCTTTCATCCACGGGTTGAGCATCATAGGGAAGCGTCCTCACCTTGTTCTTCTTCAGGGCTTTTCACAGCTTGCAGGGCCAGCGCGCCAGGCCCTGGACCGAGGGCGCCACGGGCGGCGCGCTCCTGTTCCAGCAGGCGCTGGGCGGCGGCTTTCTGTTGCGGATCGAGTTGGCTGTCCAGCTCGCCGGCCAGGGCGGTCGATTGCTCGCTCGGGTTGGCCTGGGCCAGCTGGGCGAAGACCCAGGCATTCACCGGGTTCTGGCGGATGCCATGGCCTTCGCTGTAGAGCTGGGCCAGGGCGTAGTCGGCACTGAGCTGGCCACCGCGGGCGGCCTGGAGCAGGTGGTCGACCGCTTTCTGCGGCTCGACATTGCCCAGGTAGCCACGGCGATAGAGCTGGCCGAGGTAGTAATGGGCGCTGATCTCGCCGGCATCGGCGGCGGCCAGCAGATGGGTTTCGGCCTGTTTAGCGTCGGCCGGGAGGGTCTTGCCTTCGTAGTAGAGGCGACCCAGCAGCAGCTCGGCGCGGGGCTGTTCGGCGTCGCGGCCCTTGTCGATGTATTCCAGCAGCTTGTCGCTGTCGCCCAGCTCGGGGAAGTCGTAGAGCAGTTGCGCCAGGCTGACCCAGGAGGCCGGGTTCTGCGGGGCGATGTCTTCGAGCAGGGCCTGGGCGGTTTTTTCGTCGGTCTGGCCGAGGCTGCGGTCGGCGAGCACGCGGGCCACGCTGTCGACCCGGCTGGCGGGGACGGTGCCGCGCTTGTAGGCCGCTTTCAGCTGGTCCAGCAGCGCCGCCTGTTGTTCCGGCTGGGCGCGTTTCTGGTACACGGTGGCCAGTTCGACGTAGCAGATATCGGTGGTGTTCAGGGCGGCCTTGCAGATCCGTTCGACCTCGGCCAGGTGCTGGTCGTAGGTGTTCTGGGTGCGATAGAGCAGGACCTGGGCCAGGCCGGCTTCCGGGTAACCGGCGGCGCGCCACTGGTCGATCTGCTGCTGGGCGTTGACCTTGGGGAAACTCTGCGGGTATTGCAGGTAGAGCATCGCCAGGGGGATCAGGGTGTTGCCTTCGCCGCTGGCGAAAGCCTGCTTGAGCAGGGCCTCGGCTTCGTGGCGTTCGGCTTCGCTGCTGTCGGGCTTGGCGACGAGCAGGCGGCCGAGGCGGGCCTGGGCGCGGGACGAAGTTGCAGCGGCATCACGGTAGGTGGCTTCGGCCTGCTTCAGCTTGGCCGGGTCGCCGGTTTCCACCTGGATATCGGCGAGGCCGACCTGGGCTTCGCTGTAGCCGAGGTCGGCGAGCTGCCGGTAGTTGCGCTCGGCGGTGGCGGTGTCGCCGTTTTTCAGGGCTTCGTTGGCCAGGCGCTGGTCGGGGAGGCCGGCGCAGCCGGTGAGGCTTATGGCCAGGGCCAGGGCACACATCAGGGGTGTGGCTGATGGCCTCATCGCTGGCAAGCCAGCTCCCACAGGGTTCGAGGCTGCCCACGATACCGAGTCCGACTCAGGTCCTGTGGGAGCTGGCTTGCCAGCGATTGCGGTCACCGCGGAATAACTGTTCATCAAGGAACCCTCTTCAGAGCCCATGCGCCATGGCGCTGTCGATCAGCCAGTCCAGGGACGGGCCGCGCTTGGCGTTGACGCTCGCCGGCAAACCGACCAGTTGGCTCGGCAGCGGTGCATCCGGCTTGATCTGCACGCGGATATCCGAGGACAGGTCGTCGTTGTTCAGGTTGGCGCTGCTGACGATGCGGCCAGTGCGTTCTTCACCGTCGCCGGCAATCTGGAAGTTGACCCGGGTACCCGGCTTGACGTCGTCGAACTGGCGGTAGCTGAAGCGTGCATCGATGGTTGGATTGCTGGTGCGCGGGATCAACTGGAAGATCACCGCGCCCTTGGCCGCGTACTGGCCGTCATCCACCAACTGGCGGGCCACGGTGCAGTCGCACGGGCTGGTCAGGGTGCCGCTCATCTGCTTGCCGAACAGCTCCTCGACCTTGGCCGGCTCCAGTTGCTCCTCATCCAGGTGTCCCTTGAGCAGGTCGAGCATGCTGGTGCTGAACGAGGCCAGCGGCGCACCCTTGACCACCTCGGCGCCGTTTTCCACCAGGGCCTGCAGGGTGCCGTCGCGAGGCATGGTGACCTGGGTGCTTGGCACGCTGACCACGCCGGCTTCGGCATGGCTGACGAAGTACACGCCGTACACCGACTTGGCGATAAAGCCGAAGGCGGCCACGCCGACCACGAACACGCCAAGGCTGAAGGTCACCGCACGCAGGCGGCCCAGCGGGCTGAGGCCGCCGTCGTGTTTCTTCTGCTTGCGCGCCTTGGTGAAGTTGTCGCGCTGCAGGGTGCTGAGCACGTCGCCGATGCTGATCAGCTCGCCGGACAGGTGCGAGGTGATCAGGTGGCGCAGGGTGGCGATGTCGCGCTGCTCGAGGTTCTGGAACTGCGCGCCGGTTCGGCCGTTGGCCGGGTTATAGGCGCGGATCTGGAACTCGACGTCCATCGACAGGCCGAGGTTGTCGACGGTGAACTGCAGGCGCCCGCGCATCACCTCACCCACCGGCAACGGCTGCTTGGCGTGGAAGCTCAGGCCGCCGGCGGAGAGGTCGTCGACCTTCACTTCGACGGTCTCGCGGTTCTCGTTCAGGTAGCGCAGCTTGGCCGGGATCTTGACCCGGGCATGCTGGCGCTGGGTTTCGGACTCATGCACGACATTGACGTTCACGGCGGTATTCATGGCGATGTTTTCCTGTTGGATCCGTAGGGTTGCGGCGACTCACACGACCACGAACAGCACAGCAACGAAGATGCTGGCCGCCGAGAAGGTCATGGTCCGGGAGGACCAGGTGTTGAACCATTGTTGAAAGCTGGCGAGGTCGCGTTTGAGTGCGGTGGGCTGGCGGGTCCAGGACTGGCGGTCGAGGCGGAAGAACACGTAGATCTTCATCAGCGCGCCGACGATCTGGTTGTAATAGAGAATCATGGGATAGGCCGGGCCGATCTTGTGCCCGGAGCACAGCAGCATGATGGTCAGGATCAGGCGGGTGATGCCGATCCACAGCAGGTAGGCGAGGAGGAATTTCGCGCCGAACTTGAAGCTGGCGATCATGGCCACGGTCAGGCCCAGCAGGCTGGTCCACATCGAGACGCGCTGGTCGAACAGCACCACGCTGGTGAACAGGCCGAGGCGGCGCATCCCCAGGCCGAGGGCGCGGGAGTTCTGCCGCAGGTTGTTGCCGTACCAGCGGTACATCAGCTTGCGGCTGGCCTTGAAGAAGCTCTTTTCCGGCGGGTGCTCGACGGTGTTGATGTCGGCATCGGGCACGTAGAAGGTGTCGTAGCCCAGGCGCATCAGGCTGAACCAGCTGGATTTGTCGTCGCCAGTAAGGAACTTGAAGCGGCCGAGGCGCCAGTGGTACAGCGAGTCGCTCTCGACGTCGGCGATGAACTCGGGGTTGGTCACCACCGTGGCGCGGAACATCGACATGCGCCCGGTCATGGTCAGCACGCGCTTGGACAGGGCCATGGAGCACATGTTGATGTGGCGCTGGGCGAAGCGCAGCTTGTGCCATTCGCTCATCACGTAGCCGCCGCGCACTTCGCAGAATTCGTTGGTGGTCAGGCCGCCGACATTGCCGAACAGCTTGAACCAGGGGACGGTCTTGCGCACCACACCTTCACCGAGCACGGTGTCGCCGTCGATCACCGCGACCACGGCGTTTTCGTCCGGCAGGTGGCGGGAGATGGCGCGGAAACCGAAGGCCAGGCCATCGCGCTTGCCGGTACCGGCGATGCGCACGAAGTCCAGGCTGACGTGTTCCGGCGGGTTGTACTTGGCCCACAGGCTCTTGATCAGCAGTTCGTCGGACATCTCCACCAGCGAGCAGACCACGGTGGTCGGGTAGCCGCACTGGATCGCTTCGCGGATCACCGAGCTGTAGACCTGGGCGGTGGTCAGGGCGTCGATGCGGAAGCTGGTGACCATCAGGTAGACGTGGGACGGGTCGGCCGCCTTGCCGAGTTTCTGCACCTTGCGGCGCAGGCGTGGGTAAACCACATACAGGAACAGCATGCCGCGCACGAAGTGGGTCGCGCCCATGGAGTAGCGCCAGATGCCGACCGCGCCGATCAGGAACAGGAAGTCCTTGGAATCGGGGTCGAACAGGGTGTTGGGCAGGGCCAGGGCGATCAGCATGAGCAGGCTCACGTAGAACAGCCAACCGGCGGCCTGCAGCAGGCCGTGCTTGAGGCTTTGCATGTTCAGCATCCGTATCGGTGACGGGACGTTCGAATAAGCGCGCGGGGCCGGATGGCCCCGCGCGGCCTGCTTACCAGCAGATACCTTCGGTACGGCTGGTGCTGCAGGTGGTCTTGCTCATGAAGCCGACCAGGTCGATCACCTGCTTGCCGGCGGGCGCCTGCTGGGCCAGGGCGCGGAACTGCTCGTCGCGGTTGCCCAGGACGATGATCTCGGCACCGTCGATGACCTTCTGGAAATCGGCGTTGAGCAGGGAGGAGACGTGGGGGATCTTCGACTCGATGTAGTCCTTGTTGGCGCCATGGACCCGGGCGTATTCCACGTTCTGGTCGTAGATGTTCAGCTCATAGCCCTTGCCGATCAGGCGCTCGGCCAGTTCCACCAGCGGGCTTTCGCGCAGGTCGTCGGTGCCGGCCTTGAAGCTCAGGCCGAGCAGGGCAACCTTGCGCTTGTCATGGCTTTCGATGATGTCGAAGGCGTTCTGCACCTGGGATTCGTTGCTGCGCATCAGCGAGTCGAGCAGCGGTGCCTTCACGTCGAGGCTGCTGGCGCGGTAGGTGAGGGCGCGCACGTCCTTGGGCAGGCACGAACCGCCGAAGGCGAAGCCGGGGCGCATGTAGTACTGGGACAGGTTTAGGGCCTTGTCCTGGCAGACCACGTCCATCACTTCGCGGCCATCGACGCCGACCGCCTTGGCGATGTTGCCGATCTCGTTGGCGAAGGTGACCTTGGTCGCGTGCCAGACGTTGCAGGTGTACTTGATCATCTCGGCGACTTCGATGTCCTTGCGGATGATCGGCGCGTCGAGTTCTTCGTAGAGGGCCTGGAGCACGTCGCCGCTGGCCTTGTCCAGTTCACCGATGACGGTCATCGGCGGCTGGTCGTAGTCCTTGATCGCGGTGCTTTCACGGAGGAATTCCGGGTTGACCGCGACGCCGAAATCGACGCCGGCCTTCTTGCCCGAGCAGTCTTCGAGGATCGGGATCACCACGTTCTTCACGGTGCCCGGCAGCACGGTGCTGCGCACCACGATGGTGTGGCGGCTGGCTTTCTCGCGGAGGACGAAGCCGATCTCGCGGCACACCGACTCGATGTATTCGAGGCCGAGGTCGCCGTTTTTCTTGCTTGGGGTACCGACGCAGATCATCGATACATCGCTGTCGCGGATGGCCTGGGAGAAATCGGTGGTGCCCCGCAGCCGACCGTTGGCGATGCCCTGTTGCAGCAGGGTTTCCAGGCCGGGTTCGACAATCGGGGATTTGCCCTGGTTGATCAGGTCGATCTTGGTTGCGGAAACATCCACGCCGATGACCTCATGGCCCCGGGCAGACAGGCAACCGGCACAGACTGCACCCACATAACCCAAACCAAAGATGCTGATACGCATCGCATTCACCTCATGTAGTTAGCTACGCCGATTCCATTCAAAGAACCGGACCGGATTGGTTTACCAGCCGTTTTTCGGGCGTACGAATCCACGGCGAAAAGTTCGCGGATTTGCACGCAGGCATAAGTAAGTTGTGAGCGCTTAAATAAGTGCACTCTAATAAGGCAGCCAATGGCCATAAAACGGGGCATGCCCCAAACGCTAGCCGTCTTTATTGCAATACCGCTGCTTCAGTACTGCAGTGCTTGTTCTTTCAAGTGGATTAAATCCTTTGAAATCAACCACTAGGACGAATTTTGAGTGCGTCTTCTCCTGGGCGTGAGCCGCGCTCCGGACGGGTTCCGGGCGGTTGCTCGACAAGGTCCGTACAACTTCCACAATGGATTATTTCTGATGTAAGTCATTTCTCACATGTTGCAATGGAAAATCGTTACCGGTGGTATGAGCGGCGTTGCGGAGGGAAGTTCCTGAGGGCGTTCAGGGCTGGTGAAAGATTTTTTAATATTTTTACAAGATCAGATAGTTTCAATCTGATAGCACTTGTCAGTGTCACCCCTGTATATGCGGGGCGAACTTGGGGTGGGATGGTTATGTGCCAGTACGTGAAATTTTTTCAGGATTTTTCGTCAAAAAACTACGAACGGTCTTATGGCGTTTTGCGATAACGGAAGAAGGGTGGTTTTTTGGCGCCGGGATGTTGGCGAAAAATTGTTGGCTTTATGCGATCCCGGTAGGAGCGTGGCTTGCCCGCGAAGGACCGCGCAGCGGTCCCAAAATGGTGGCAGCAATGAGATTTTGGGACCGCTGCGCGGTCCTTCGCGGGCAAGCCACGCTCCTACCGGGGGGCGGTGGCGTTTACTCGGCTGGATGATCCCGCAGGAACACCAGATTGTCCGGTTTCGACTGCTCGGCACTGTAGTAGTACCCCTGTATATCGAACTGCTTGAGCTGCTGCGGATCGTTGATCCGCTCCTGGATCACGAAGCGGCTCATCAGGCCGCGGGCCTTCTTGGCGTAGAAGCTGATGATCTTGTACTGCCCGTTCTTCTGGTCACGGAACTCGGTGTTGATCACCCGCGCGTTCAACGCACTGCGCTTCACCGCGCTGAAGTACTCGTTGCTGGCCAGGTTGAGCAACAGGTCGTCGCCTTGCTCGGCCAGCGCCTGGTTCAGCCATTCGCTGATCCGCGTGCCCCAGAAGGCATACAGGTCCTTGCCACGGGCGTTGGCCAGCTTGGTGCCCATTTCCAGGCGGTACGGTTGCATCAGGTCCAGCGGGCGCAGCAGGCCGTACAGGCCGGAGAGCATGCGCAGGTGGTCCTGGGCGTAGCTGAAGTCGTCTTCCTTCAGGCTTTCGGCATCCAGGCCGGTATAGACGTCGCCCTTGAACGCCAGCAGCGCCTGCTTGGCATTGGCCGGGGTGAAGTCCGGGGTCCAGCTGCCGAAGCGTGCGGCATTCAGGCCGGCGAGCTTGTCGGACAGGTGCATCAGCTCGCTGATCTGCGCCGGCGACAGGTCGCGCAGTTGCACGATCAGTTCCTGGGAGTCGTCCAGGTATTGCGGCAGGGTGAAGCGCGAGGTCACCGGCGGGGTGTCGTAGTCGAGGGTCTTGGCGGGGGAAATCACCGTCAGCATAAGGTCGGCTCCTTGAATCGTCGGGCGATTCTACGGGGCGGGGCCGATGTTCTCCAGCTATCGCGGCGATAGAGGCCAGCGCTGCTATAGTGCCCGGCGGATCCATGGAAGAGTGTTCACCGTGCGCAAAGCCCTCGTTGTCCTGACCGCCCTGCTGGCCTTCGGCGCCCAGGCCGCCCCGCAGCCGATCGCCGTGTTCGACCGCAGTTTCTGGCCGGAAACCCTGGATACCCCGGTGCTCTTCGATGTCGCCTCGCGGGCCGAGATCCTCTCCTTCGCACGGGTGCTGAGCGAAACCGAATCCCTCGACGACGCGACCCTGACCGCCCGCCTGCAACTGCGCCAGGCCAATCTGCCGGTGATCCGCGAGGTGCGTGAACGCTTGTGGGCCGCGTTGTGGCGCAATTACGACATGGCCCAGCAAAGCTGCGAGCAGGATGCGTCCTTCTGTTATGCGGTGGAGAACCTTGGCGACCTGCGCCGCACCGCTGCCACCTTCGCCGTCGCGGCCGATTCCTTCTATGCCGGCTGGGCCGAACCGAGCCGGCAGTTCCATATCGCCTACCTCAACGAGATCCTGCGCAAGGCCGCACTGTTCCCGCAGACCGCCAGCGAGGTGGCATTCTTCTCGCCCCAGGAAGTCACCGGCGACCGGCTCAACGACCGCCTGTTCCTGTTCAGCTTCGACGGCGGGCCGAGCATGGTCCCCGGCAATACCGAAGCGCTCACCACCTTCCTGCGCAAGCAGAAGCTGGAAGGGTTGTTCTTCGTGCTCGGGCAGAACCTGCAGACCCGCCGCGACAAGCAGCCGATGCAGGCGCTGCGCGACATGTACCGCGGACAATGCGTCGGTACCCAGGGCTGGCAGTACCGTTCCCATGCGCAGTGGAAGGATTGGGAGGATTCGGTGATTCGCGGCGTGTCACGGGCGCAGAGTGATCTGCCGGATCAGTACGTGCCCTTGTTCCGCCCGCCTTATGGCCAGCGCCGGGCCGACAGTCCTGCATTTTTCGCCAGCCAGAACCTCAAGGTCACCCTGTGGGATATCGACGCCCAGGACCTCAGCCCATTGACCGCCGAACAGTCGGCGCAGCGCACCCTGACCTTGATGCTGTTGTGGCGTCGCGGGCTGATCCAGCTGAACGACAGCCAGCCGAAAGCCCTGGAAGTGGTGACGTGGTTGTTGACCAAGACAGCGCAGAGCGGGATCGGCTGGGAGGACTGCCGCGACTTTGTCAGGCAGTGATCGGACAGGGATTGGTGAAAGGTTTCAACGAGGTCCACTCCTGACTGTAGTCGTGCTTTCCCCCCTCGCCAAGGGCTATTCGTCAAAGCGAAAAATAAACTTCACCAACCGGTAAAAACGCTTTTTCCTGCAATGGTTTTTGCGGTATGTAGGAATCAGACGGCCGAATCCTGCAGCCAGGTGGCGTCTTTAAAGGCCCCCTTATGCAGGTGCACCTCCCGCCCGTAACGACGCGGATACGGGAAGGACGGCGTCACTCTGCGATGCAGCCGTAGCGCATCGTGTAGCTTTCACATAAGGTGACCGAGTATGGATGACCAAGGACGCACTTCTTCTTCCAACCAGCCAATCCTGTATGTGTTGGACACCAACGTCCTGATTCACGACCCCAACGCCCTGCTCAATTTCGAAGAACACCACGTCGCCATTCCGATGACGGTGCTGGAGGAACTCGACAAGCTCAAGACCGGTAAACATACAGTCGCCGCCGAATGCCGCCAGGCCATCCGCCTGATCGACCAGACCCTGGGTGATGCGACGCCTTCGGATGTCGAACTGGGTGTGCCCATCCAGCGCGGCAAGAATGGTCCGAAGGGATCGCTGTCGATCCTCATGACCGAGCGCGCCGAGCCCAATCGCCTGCTGCCGGAACATCTCAACGACAACATCATCATCAACCAGGTCCTGGACTTGCGCGCCAAGCACAAGGATCGCGACGTGGTGCTGGTGACCAAAGACATCAACATGCGCCTCAAGGCCCGGGCTTGTGGAATCTCGGCCGAGGACTACAGCACCGACCAGTTGGTCGACGACGTCAGCCTGCTGTCCAAGGGTTATCACTCGGTGACCGGTTCGTTCTGGGATCGCGTGGCCAAGGTCGAGACCCGCCAGGAGCGCGGGCGCACCTGGCACCGGGTGCAACTGATCGACAACCTGCCGGCGGTCCACGTCAACGAGTTCATCATCGATGAACAGGGGTTCGTAGGCTGGATCAAGGGCATCAAGGACAGCGAGCTGCTGCTCCTCGACCTGCACCAGGAGCCGCTGCTGCACCAGGAAGCCTGGGGCCTCAAGCCGCGGGATATCCATCAGGCCCTGGCGCTGTTCGCCTTGCTCGATCCGGATATCCACCTGGTCAACCTCACTGGCGCTGCCGGTTCCGGCAAGACCATCCTCGCCCTGGCTGCCGCCATCGAGCAGACCATGGTCAGCAAGCGCTATCGCCGTATCATCGCCACCCGCAGCGTGCAGGGCCTGGACCAGGAAATCGGCTTCCTGCCTGGCACCGAAGCGGAAAAGATGGAGCCCTGGCTTGGCGCCATCACCGACAACCTCGAAGCCCTGCACATGGACGACGAGAGCACGCATGGCAGTGTCGAATACATTCTCGAAAGGGTCCCGTTGCAGTTCAAATCCCTGAACTACATCCGCGGGCGCAGCTTCCAGCAAAGCCTGATCCTCATCGACGAATGCCAGAACCTCACCCCGCACCAGATGAAAACCATCATCACCCGTGCCGGTTCGGGTTCCAAAGTGATCTGCCTGGGCAACCTGGCGCAGATCGACACGCCATACCTGTCGGCCACCAGCTCGGGCCTGACCTACCTCACCGAGCGCTTCAAGGACTTCCCGAACGGGGTGCATATCACGCTGCAAGGGGTACCGCGGTCGATTCTGGCGGAATACGCCGAATCCCATCTGTAAAACGACAAAGCCGGGCGGCCCAGTGCCGCCCGGCTTTTTTTCGCTGCCAGATCCTGACTCCCGGGTTTACAATCACTGCCCCCGATCAGGAGTTCCCTCTGTGCTGACTCATCTCGATTCCCAGGGCCGCGCCGCGATGGTCGACGTGACCGACAAGGCCGTGACCTTCCGCGAAGCCGTGGCCGAAGCGCGGGTGCGCATGCTGCCGCAGACCTTGAGCATGATCGTCGACGGCGCCCACCCGAAGGGTGATGTGTTCGCCGTGGCGCGTATCGCCGGCATCCAGGCGGCGAAGAAGACCAGCGACCTTATTCCGCTGTGCCATCCGCTGATGCTGACCGGGGTGAAGGTCGAGCTGAGCGCCGAAGGCAGCGACTGCGTGCATATCGTCGCGCGCTGCAAGCTGTCCGGGCAGACCGGGGTGGAGATGGAAGCGCTGACCGCCGCCAGCGTCGCAGCGCTGACCATCTACGACATGTGCAAGGCGGTGGACCGCGGCATGACCATCGAGAGCGTGCGCCTGCTGGAGAAGCTCGGCGGCAAGAGCGGGCATTACCAGGCGGATGCGCAATGAAGATCAACGTGGTGTATTTCGCCCGCTACCGCGAGGTGCTGGGGCGTGATGGCGAGCGGCTGGACGGCGATTTCGCCCGTATTGAAGAGGTACGCCAGGCCTTGCTCGGCAAGGGCGAGGCCTATGCCGTGCTGGCCGAACAGAACCTGATGTGCGCGCGCAACCAGGACCTGTGCAAGCCGGACGAAGCCCTGGAGGACGGCGACGAAGTGGCCTTCTTCCCGCCGGTTACCGGAGGTTGAGATGAGCGTCAGGGTGCAGGCCGCGGCCTTCGATCCGGGAGCGGAAACCAATGCCATGCATGCGGCCAATGTCGGGGTCGGTGCGGTGGTGGCGTTTGTCGGGTATGTCCGCGATTTCAATGACGGGCTGGACGTGGCCGGGATGTTTCTCGAGCACTATCCGGGGATGACCGAGAAAGCCCTGGAGAAGATCGTGGTCGAGGCCGGGCAGCGCTGGCCGTTGCTCAAGGTCGAGGTGCTGCATCGGGTCGGTGCCCTGGAGCCAGGGGAGCCGATCGTTTTCGTCGGCGTTGCCAGTGCCCATCGCCAGGCGGCGTTCGACGCCTGCAACTTCATCATGGATTACCTCAAGACCCGCGCGCCGTTCTGGAAGAAGGAACAGACCAGTGAAGGGGAGCGCTGGGTCGAGGGGAAACAGAGCGATACCGATGCGGCGGGGCGTTGGTAGACACCAATCCTGAATACTGTGCAAAACCCTGTGGGAGCTGGCTTGTCGGACCGCCGAACCGCAGCGATGACGATGGTGAATTCACTATCGCAATCGCTGGCAAGCCAGCTCCCACAGGGTTTTGTGTTGTCCTCGAAAATTGTGGTTGTTGTGTTTCCATACGATAAAGTCCAGTATGGATTAACAAGTACAAAACAACGACAGGCCCCCGCGCCTGACTCCTTTCCTCTGTCTTGTCACCCCCAACACAACAACGAGCGAGAGAGCCCCATCATGAAGACCACCCACCTGATCGCCGGTCTGGCCCTGGGCCTGCTGGCCAGCAGCCCGCTGTTCGCCGCTGAGAAGACCCTGCGCATCGGCATCGAGGCGGCCTATCCACCGTTCGCCTTCAAGACCCCGGACGGCAATATCGCCGGCTTCGACTACGACATCGGCAACGCCCTGTGCGCCGAGATGAAGGTCGAGTGCACGTGGACCGAACAGGAATACGACGGCCTGATCCCGTCGCTGAAGGTGAAGAAGATCGACGCGGCACTGTCCTCGATCACCATTACCGAGGACCGCAAGAAGTCCGTGGACTTCAGCCACAAGTACTACTTCACCGGCGCGCGCCTGGCGATGAAGGAAGGCACCCAGGTCGATGACCAGTACGAAGCCCTGAAAGGCAAGCGCATCGGCGTGCAGCGCGCGACCACCACCGACCGTTATGTGACCGCGGTGCTGGTGCCCAAAGGCGTGGAAGTGGTGCGCTACACCACCAACGAAGAGATCTTCATGGACATGGCCTCCGGCCGCCTCGATGGCGTGTTCGCCGATACCATCCCGCTGCAACTGGGTTTCCTCGACAGCGACAAGGGCAAGGGCTTCGCGTTTGCCGGCCCGGAGCTGAAGGATCCGAAGTTCGTCGGTGAAGGCGCCGGTATCGCTGTGCGCAAGGGCAATACCGAGCTGGTCGCGGAACTGAACAAGGCCATCGATGCGATTCGCGCCAATGGTGAGTACCAGAAGATCCAGGCCAAGTACTTCAAGACCGATATCTACGGCGACTGACCTGTCGCCCCAACTCAGGGCCTGAAGCTTCTCAGGCCTTGAGTTCCTTCAGGTGCTTGTACACCGTCGCCCGCCCCATGTTCAGCACATTGGCCACATAGTTGGCCGCACTCTTGCCCTTGAACGCGCCCTCGGCATACAGGGCCAGGACCAGCTCGCGCTTGTGGTCGCGGCTGAGCACGTTGAGGCTCAGTTGACGCTGGCGCAGCCAGCTGTTGAGGAAGGTGTTGATGCGCTCCTGCCAGTCATCGCGGAACAGCGCATCCGGCTGCGGGATCAGCTTGCTCGGCGAGAGGAACAGGTCCAGCGCCGCCTTGACGTTCTCGAACAGGGAAATGTTCAGGTTGATGCACAGCACCGCCAGCGGCTGGCCGGCCGGATCACGCAGCACCGTGCTCAGCGAGCGGATCTTCTGCCCGTCCCAGTTGAGCTTTTCATAGGGCCCGATATTGGTCTCGTCGGTGCCATCCTCGAACATGTCCTCCAGCGCCGCGTCGTCGCCGATCTCGCGCTTGGACAGGTTGTTGGCGATGTAGTCGATCTTCTGCGTGCGCAGGTCGTGCAGGACCACCTCGGCGTGGGGGAAGAACAGCGTGGCGATGGCGTCGGCGATCGCCCGGTAGTTCTGCAGGAAAGGATCGGGGGTGGGCATTCGGGCGGGCTCCGCAATGGGGTCGGCGCCCTGCAGGCAGGGCGCTGGGAGTGTGCCGCAATCCGGCGCGGGCGTCATCCGCCGAGGCGCGACGGCGACAGTTGCGCGGCGCTCAGGCCGAAGCTGCGCAGTTCTTCGGACAGGTCTTCGCCACGCACCAGTGCGGCGCTGGCCTGGCCCATGGCCGGCGAGGTCTGGATGCCATAGCCACCTTGCGCGGCGACCCAGAACAGGCCGCTCACCTGCGGATCGAAACCGGCTACCAGGTCACCGTCGGCGACGAAGCTGCGCAGTCCGGCCCAGGTGCGGAACGGGCGACGGATCGTCAGGTTGGTGGCTTCCTCGATCTGGTAAATGCCCAGGGCGATATCCAGCTCTTCTGGCTGCACGTCATGGGGCTCGACCGGGTCGGCATTGCACGGCGAGCCGAGGAGCATGCCGGCGTCGGGCTTCATGTAGAAGGACTCGTCCAGGCTGACCAGCATTGGCCAGGCATGGGTGTCGAGGTCTGCCGGGCCTTCGAAGATGAAGGCGGCGCGGCGCTTCGGTTGCAGGCCCAGCGCTTGCGCACCCGCCAGCTCACCGATCCTGTCGGCCCAGGCCCCGGCTGCGTTGATCAGCACCGGTGCGCGGAACTGACCGCGGGAGGTTTCGACCAGCCACTGGCCTTCCGCGTCCTTGGTCAGCCCGAGGACTTCGCAATCGCCATGGATTTCGCCCTGCTGGCGACGGATCCCGCGCAGGTAGCCCTGGTGCAGGCCATCGGTATCGATGTCGCTGGCGCTGGGGTCGTACAGGGCGCCGTGGACCTTTTCCCGCTTGAGCACCGGAATCCGCGCACAGGCTTCATCGGCACTGAGCAGCTGCATTTCCGGCACGCAGGCGCGGGCGCTGTCGAACTGGCGCTGGAGTTCCTCGGCATCGCCTTCGAAGTCCACGGTCATCTCGCCGCGCGGGGTGAGCAGCGGATGCTCGGCGAAACCGGCCGGTGGCTGGTCGAAGAAGGCCCGGCTGGCGAGGGTCAGGGCACGCACCTGCGGGGTGCCGTAGGCGGCGGTGTACAGCGCCGCCGAGCGGCCAGTGGAGTGGTAGCCCGGCAGGGTTTCACGCTCCAGCAGCACGACCTTGCCGTGGTGCGCCAGCCAGTAGCCGGTGGACGCGCCGGCGATACCGGCGCCGATGATGAGGTAGTCGGCCTGTTGCATGACGGTCTCCGCGACTCAGTGGTTGCACTGCAGGTGGTAGAGGGCATTGGCCAGGGCGATATCTTCCAGGCCGAGGCCGATGGAGCGGAAGAACGCGTGGCGCTTGTACTCGGGACGGGCGGCGTGGCCGCTGACCAGTTCCGGCAGGTCGCCGACGATGGCCGCTTCGTTCCAGCCATGCTGCTCGGCAGCCAGGCGCATCTCGCCGGCGCTGCCGGGGGTGGTCTTGCGGTAGTCGCAGTAGACGTCCATGTCCGCCAGGCTGGCCGGTGGCACTTCGTGGGCGCGCACGGCATTGGTGCTGATCGAGGTGATCAAGGCCGGTTTGCCCAGGCGCGCCGGGTCGATCACCGGCTTGGCCGAGGAGGTGCAGAGCAGGATGACGTCGGCGTCGTGCAGGGCGCTGTCGAGGTCGTCTTGCAGGCTGAGGCGGCTGTCCAGGGCGAGAAGGGCGTTGCGCTGCTCGGCGCTTTTGCCTGGCAGGGACGGCGAATGCAGGCGGATGTCCTGCCATTCGCGCAGTTCGCGGATGTAGTGCAGGTGGGCGCGGGCGATGGCGCCGCTGCCGATGATCGTCAGGCGGCGGGCGTCGCTCGGCGCCAGGGCATCGACGGCCACGGCGGTGGTGGCGGCGGTGCGCGCGGTGGTCAGTTCACCGGCGTCGCAGAGCAGCAGGGGCTGGCCGCTGTCCATGGACATCAGCAGGGTCCAGGCGGTGACCAGGGCGCCTTGCTCGCGAACGATGTAGGGCGAGGTCTTGACCCCGTAGACCCGGTCTTCGGCGAGGACGCCGCCGTAGTTGATGAAGTCGCCCTGGCCGGACGGGAATTCCACCAGTTGCTGGGGCGGCTGCACCGCCTGGCCGGCGGCGAGGTCGCGGAACAGGTCGCGCAACACCCGGGGGACATCCACCTGGGCGAGCAGTTGACGGGCTTGCTGCTGATCGAGGACTAGAGGCGCGGCCATTCGGTGGGACTCCCGGGGTTCGGTTTTAAACTAATTTTTCCATTATGGACTTTTAGTTTAAGAATTTGCCATCCCCAGGGTCGGAAATTTGTGCTGTTGCTCAGGGCCCTATCGCTGGCAAGCCAGCTCCCACAGGTACTGCACATGACTTGAGATGTGCAGGGACCCTGTGGGAGCTGGCTTGCCAGCGATGAGGCCCTGAAGAACACCAAAAAATCCCAGGCATAAAAAAACGCAGTCCGAAGACTGCGTTCCTTCCAATCACCCGTGCTTCTTCGGCACCGGCTTGAGCAACTCCGTAGGCGGCATCTCGCAACTGATCTTGCGCCCCAGCAGTTCCTCGATCGCCGGCAACTGGTAGGAATCATCCTCACCGGCAAAGCTGATCGACACCCCACTGGTCCCGGCCCGGCCGGTCCGGCCGATACGGTGCACGTAGTCGTCCGGGTCTTCCGGCAGGGTGAAGTTGATCACGTGGCTGATGCCATCGATGTGAATCCCGCGACCCGCCACGTCGGTGGCGACCAGCACGGTAATCCGGCCTTCGCGGAAGTTCTCCAGGGTGCGAATGCGCTTGTGCTGCGGCACATCGCCGGACAACTGTGCGGCATTCACGCCATCACGCACCAGTCGCTCTTCGATCCGCCGCACTTCGTCCTTGCGGTTGGCGAAGACGATGACCCGCTCCCACTTGTTCTCGGTGACCAGGTTGTACAGCAACTTGTACTTGTCGCTGCCGGCCACGGCGTAGACGTGCTGTTCCACGGTTTCGCTGGCGACGTTCTCCGGCTCGATCTCGACGATCGCCGGGTTGGTGGTCCACTGCTTGGCCAGGTTCATCACGTCTTCGGTGAAGGTGGCGGAGAACAGCAGGGTCTGGCGCTCGCTCTTCGGCGGGGTCTGGCGAATGATCTGGCGCACCTGCGGGATGAAACCCATGTCGAGCATGCGGTCGGCTTCGTCCAGGACCATCACCTCGACCATGTCCAGGTGCACCTCACCGCGCTGGTTGAAGTCCAGCAGGCGGCCCGGGGTGGCGACCAGGATGTCGCAGTGGCGGGCTTCGAGGGCCTTGAGCTGCTTGTCGTAGTCCATGCCGCCGACGAAGGTCATCACGTTGAGGCCGGTGTACTTGGTCAGTTGCTCGGCGTCCTTGGCGATCTGCACCACCAGCTCGCGGGTCGGGGCGATGATCAGCGCCCGTGGCTCACCCATGTAGCGCTCTTTCGGCGGCGGGGTCTGCTGCAACTGGGTGATGATCGAGATCAGGAAGGCCGCAGTCTTGCCGGTACCGGTCTGGGCCCGGCCGATGGCGTCCTGGCCGCGCAGGGTGAAACCCAGCACCTGGGCCTGGATCGGCGTGCAATACGGGAAACCGAGGTCATGGATGGCGTGCATCAGCTCGGGGGAGAGCTTGAAGTCGTGGAAACGGGTCTTGCCTTCCTGCGGCTCGACCACGAAGTCTTCCAGCTTCCAGGTCGAGGCCTGGGGTTTCGGCTTGCGCTCGCGGCGCGGCTTGGCGGCAGGTGCAGGCTCGCTGCGGGCAGGTTTGGCCGCTTCCTTGACCTCGGCGCGGGCAGGCGCTTCGGGCTTGCGCGGGGCGACGGGCGTGGGGGCGGGAGCGGGTGCCGGGGCAGGTGGCTGCATCACGGGAGCAGCGCTTTCGGCGACGAGTTGCTCAACCTCGCCTTTGCCGAACATCTTCTTGAGTGCTTTGAGCACGATCTTCTCATCGATTGGTTAAGGAATGTACGCCGGGCAGTGTAATGCAAGATTCGGGCTCGGCGTAGTGGATTGATCCGACAACTACAGGTAATGCGACATTCAGCGCAGACGCTCGCTCAACCAGTGATAGATGTCGCGGATTTCGTCCTGCACCACCTCGTGCTCCATCGGGTACTCCTGCCAGTTGGCGCTGACGCCCCACTGCTTGAGGTATTCGAAGGCGGTACGACCCATGGAGGTCAGGACCACCGGGTCGTGCATGCCATGCAGGCACAGCGCCGGGATGCGCTGCTGGCTGGCGCTGAGCTGGGTGTCTTGCTGGAAGGTCGGGGCGTAGGTGGAGAGGGCCAGTACCCCGCCGAGGGCACTTTGCCACCTTCTATAGGCAGTGTGCAGCACCACGGCACCGCCCTGGGAGAAACCGGCGAGAACGATGCGCGTCGGGTCGATGCCGGCGGCGCGCTGTTCCTCGATCAGGGCGATGACCTGCTCGGCGGACTCTTCCAGTTGCGCCTCGTCGATGGCCCTGGCCGGGCTCATGGCCTTGATGTCGTACCAACTGGGCATTTCATAGCCACCGTTGATCGTCACCGCACGGCTCGGCGCCTGGGGCATAACGAAACGGGTACTGAGCAGGTGTTCCTGCAACGCTTCGGCCACCGGCATGAAGTCGTAGCGATCGGCGCCCAGGCCGTGCAACCAGATCACACAGGCGTCGGCGGTGTTCTGGGGTTCGAGAATCAAAGGCTTGGTCATGACTGCTCCGAAGTAGTGCACGCGATCTCAATGCGGTGCATGAAAAAAAGGCACGCGAGGGCCACAGGGAAAAAAGATGTCGCATTGCTATAACTTTGCCAGTTGCCAAAGGCTGAACCGCTTTAGCCGGGCGATGTGGTACGCGCTTTGCTACACCCCCTTCGACATGATGCGGCGTGTTTCCTCGGTAACACCTTCTCATGGGAAAACCAAGGCTGTCACAGAACAGCGAATTGCGCCAATTGACCCAATAACAAGCCGAAACGGGTCGGATGCGCCTCATAAGGGTGCGGTGCAAGCCGGCTCAACACAATAAGAGCGAACTGGAGGTTTTAATGAAGATGTTGAAGTCCACCCTGGCAGTCATGACGGCTGCCGCAGCGCTGGGCCTGAGTTCCTTTGCCCAGGCGGGTGCAACCCTGGATGCGGTGCAGAAGAAAGGCTTCGTTCAGTGTGGCGTGAGTGACGGTCTGCCGGGCTTCTCGGTACCGGACGCCAAGGGCACCATCATCGGCATCGACGCTGATGTCTGCCGCGCGGTTGCTGCAGCCGTGTTCGGCGATGCGACCAAGGTCAAGTTCAGCCAGCTGAACGCCAAGGAGCGTTTCACCGCCCTGCAATCCGGTGAAGTAGACGTGCTGTCGCGCAATACCACCTGGACCAGCTCCCGCGACGCGGGCATGGGCCTGGTCTTTGCCGGTGTCACCTACTACGACGGCATCGGCTTCCTGGTGAACAAGAAGCTCGGCGTTTCCAGCGCCAAGGAACTGGACGGTGCAACCATCTGCATCCAGGCCGGTACCACCACCGAGCTGAACGTCTCCGACTACTTCCGCGCCAATGGCCTGAAATACACCCCGATCACCTTCGACACCTCCGATGAAAGCGCCAAGTCGCTGGAATCCGGTCGTTGCGACGTGCTGACCTCGGACAAGTCGCAGCTCTACGCACAACGCTCCAAGCTGGCTTCGCCGACCGACTACGTCGTGCTGCCGGAAACCATCTCCAAGGAACCGCTGGGCCCTGTCGTGCGCAAAGGCGACGAAGAGTGGTTCGCCATCGTCAAGTGGACCCTGTTCGCCATGCTCAACGCCGAGGAAATGGGCGTGACCTCGAAGAACGTCGAGGCCGAAGCCAAGTCCACCAAGAACCCGGACGTGGCCCGTATGCTCGGCGCCGACGGCGAGTACGGCAAGGACCTGAAACTGCCGAAGGACTGGGTAGTGAAGATCGTCAAGGAAGTGGGTAACTACGGCGAAGTGTTCGAGCGCAACCTTGGCAAGAGCACCCCGCTGCAGATCGATCGCGGTCTGAACGCCCTGTGGAACCAAGGCGGCATCCAGTACGCGCCACCAGTGCGCTGATTGGCCGGGCCCGCGGTGACGCTTCCGTCATCGCGGGCTGTTTCGTTCCTTACCATCGGGGCATTTCATGCACAATCCACCCAGGGGCTTGTCCCTTAGCGATCCACGCGTTCGCGCGTGGCTGTTCCAGATCCTCACGATCATCTTCGTGGTCGGTCTGGGCTGGTATCTGTTCCACAACACCCAGACCAACCTGCAGCACCGGGGTATCACCTCGGGCTTCGACTTTCTCGAGCGCAGCGCCGGCTTCGGCATCGCCCAGCATCTGATTCCCTATACCGAATCCGATTCCTATGCGCGGGTCTTCGTCATCGGCTTGCTCAACACGCTGCTGGTGACCTTCATCGGCATCATCCTGGCGACCCTGCTCGGCTTCATCATCGGTGTGGCGCGGCTGTCGCCGAACTGGATGATCAACAAGCTGGCCACCGTCTACGTCGAGACGTTCCGCAACATCCCGCCGCTTTTGCAGATCCTCTTCTGGTACTTCGCGGTGTTCCTGACCCTGCCGGGACCGCGGGGCAGCATCAACATCAACGACACCTTCTTCATCAGCAACCGCGGGCTGAACATGCCCGGCGCCTCGGCTGCCGAAGGCTTCTGGCCGTTCGCCGTCGCCGTGTTGCTGGCGATCGCCGCCGTGGTGTTCATGGTGCGCTGGGCCAACCGCCGCTTCGAGGCGACCGGCGAGCCGTTCCACAAGTTCTGGGCCGCCCTCGGCCTGCTGCTGGTGATCCCGGGCCTGAGCGTGCTGCTGTTCGGCAACCCGCTGAGCTGGGAACTGCCGGAATTGAAGGGATTCAACTTCGCTGGCGGCTGGGTACTGATCCCCGAGCTGCTGGCGCTGACCCTGGCCCTGACCATCTACACCGCGGCGTTCATCGCCGAGATCGTCCGCTCCGGGATCCGCTCGGTGAGCCACGGCCAGACCGAAGCCGCCCGTTCCCTCGGCCTGCGTGAAGGCCCGACCCTGCGCAAGGTGATCATTCCCCAGGCCATGCGGGTGATCATTCCGCCGCTGACCAGCCAATACCTGAACCTGGCGAAGAACTCCTCGCTGGCGGCCGGTATCGGCTACCCGGAAATGGTTTCGCTGTTCGCCGGCACCGTGCTCAACCAGACCGGGCAGGCCATCGAAGTGATCGCCATCACCATGAGTGTGTACCTGGCCATCAGCATCAGCATTTCCCTGCTGATGAACTGGTACAACAAGCGCATTGCGCTGATCGAGCGGTAAGGAGACGCGCATGAGTACCCATGTTTTCAAACCCGACATGCCGCCACCGGTGAAAACCGTCGGCGTCGTTGCCTGGCTGCGGGCCAACCTGTTCTCCAGCTGGCTCAACACCCTGCTGACCCTGTTCGCCCTCTACCTGGTCTGGCTGATCGTGCCGCCGCTGCTGCAGTGGTCGATCTTCGACGCCAACTGGGTCGGCACCACCCGCGCCGACTGCACCAAGGAGGGCGCCTGCTGGGTGTTCATCCAGCAGCGCTTCGGCCAGTTCATGTATGGCTACTACCCCACCGAGCTGCACTGGCGCGTGGACCTGACGGTCTGGCTGGCGGTGATCGGCGCGGCGCCGCTGTTCATCTCGCGCTTCCCGCGCAAGGCGGTCTACGGCCTGTGCTTCCTGGTCGCCTACCCGATCATCGCCTACACCCTGCTGCATGGCGGGCACTTCGGCATGACCACCGTACCGACCAGCCAGTGGGGCGGCCTGATGCTGACCCTGGTGATCGCCACCGTTGGCATCGTCGGCGCCTTGCCGCTGGGAATCCTCCTGGCACTCGGGCGGCGCTCGAAAATGCCGGCGGTGAAGGTGGTCTGCGTGACCTTCATCGAGTTCTGGCGTGGCGTTCCGCTGATCACCGTGCTGTTCATGTCCTCGGTGATGCTGCCGTTGTTCCTGCCGGAAGGCATGAGCTTCGACAAGCTGCTGCGGGCCATGATCGGGGTGATCCTGTTCCAGTCGGCCTATATCGCCGAGGTGGTGCGCGGTGGTCTGCAGGCCATTCCCAAGGGGCAATATGAAGCCGCTGCGGCCATGGGCCTGGGCTACTGGCGCGCCATGGGCCTGGTGATCCTGCCGCAAGCCCTGAAGCTGGTGATTCCCGGCATCGTCAACACCTTCATTGCCCTGTTCAAGGACACCAGCCTGGTGATCATCATCGGCCTGTTCGACCTGCTCAACAGCGTCAAGCAGGCGGCCGCCGACCCCAAATGGCTGGGCATGGCGACCGAGGGCTACGTGTTCGCGGCCCTGGTGTTCTGGATTTTCTGTTTCGGTATGTCCCGCTACTCCATGCATCTGGAGCGCAAGCTGGATACAGGCCACAAGCGTTAGGAGAGATTTTGATGAGCGAAGCGATCAAACAGCCTGTAGGCCCTGAAGGCATTATCCAGATGCAGGGCGTGAACAAGTGGTACGGCCAGTTCCACGTACTCAAGGACATCAACCTGAACGTGCGCCAGGGCGAGCGTATCGTCCTCTGCGGGCCGTCCGGCTCGGGCAAGTCGACCACCATCCGCTGCCTCAACCGCCTGGAAGAGCACCAGCAGGGGCGTATCGTGGTGGATGGCGTGGAGCTGACCAACGACCTCAAGCAGATCGAAGCGATCCGCCGTGAAGTCGGCATGGTGTTCCAGCACTTCAACCTGTTCCCGCACCTGACCATCCTGCAGAACTGCACCCTGGCGCCGATGTGGGTGCGCAAGATGCCCAAGCGCAAGGCCGAGGAAATCGCCATGCACTACCTGGAGCGGGTACGGATTCCGGAGCAGGCGCACAAATTCCCGGGGCAGTTGTCCGGTGGTCAGCAGCAGCGCGTGGCGATTGCCCGGGCGCTGTGCATGAAGCCGAAGATCATGCTGTTCGACGAGCCGACCTCGGCACTCGATCCGGAGATGGTGAAAGAGGTACTGGACACCATGGTCAGCCTGGCGGAAGACGGCATGACCATGCTCTGCGTAACCCACGAAATGGGCTTCGCCCGGACCGTGGCGAACCGGGTGATCTTCATGGACAAGGGAGAGATCGTCGAGCAGGCCGCGCCGGATGACTTCTTCGACCGGCCGCAGAATGACCGGACCAAGCTGTTCCTGAGTCAGATTCTGCATTGATGGAGGTGGCTGGCAGATCCTGGTCTGTCAGCCATTCTTGTGTTGTTTTTGAGGGCCTCATCGCTGGCAAGCCAGCTCCCACAGGTTATGCGATCCCTGTGGGAGCTGGCTTGCCAGCGATGAGGCCCTCAAGAGCAATAAAGCTCTGGGATCAGTTCCCTTCTTCCTGAGCCGCCGGCGCCGGTGGTGGCCGCAGCCCCACTTCAGCCATCAGCTTCAGCTGCTTGCCATTGCGCATGACCTCGATGGCCACCTTCTCGCTCGGCTTGATCCGCGCCACCTGGTTCATCGAGCGCCGACCATCCCCGGCCGGTTCGCCATTGATGCTCAGGATCACGTCCCCCAGTTGCAGGCCGGCCTTCTGCGCCGGACCATCGCGGAAGATCCCCGCCACAACGATCCCCGGACGCCCCTGCATGCCGAACGACTCGGCCAGTTCCGCGCTCAGCGGCTGCACCTCGATCCCCAGCCAGCCACGAATCACCTGGCCGTGCTCGATGATCGACTTCATCACCTCCAGTGCCAGCTTGGTCGGAATGGCGAAGCCGATGCCCTGCGAACCACCGGACTTGGAGAAGATCGCCGTGTTGATCCCGGTCAGGTTGCCGTTGGCATCCACCAGCGCCCCGCCGGAGTTGCCTGGGTTGATCGCCGCGTCGGTCTGGATGAAGTCTTCGTAGTTGTTCAGGCCCAGCTGGTTGCGCCCGGTGGCACTGATGATGCCCATGGTCACGGTCTGGCCGACCCCGAACGGGTTGCCGATGGCCAGGGCGACGTCACCGATGCGGATACTGTCGGAACGGCCGATGGTGATCGCCGGCAGGTTCTTCAGGTCGATCTTCAGTACCGCGAGGTCGGTTTCCGGGTCGCTGCCGATGACCCGGGCCAGGGTTTCGCGGCCGTCCTTCAGCGCCACCACGATCTGGTCGGCACCGGAGGTCACGTGGTTGTTGGTCAGCAGGTAGCCTTCCGGGCTCATGATCACCGCCGAACCCAGGCTCGACTCCCAACGGCGCTGCTTGGGCAGGTTGTCGCCGAAGAAGCGGCGGAACTGCGGGTCTTCGAACAGCGGATGGGCAGCCTTGTTGACCACCTTGGTGGTGTACAGGTTGGCGACGGCGGGGGCGGCATGGGTCACGGCGTCGGCGTAGGACACCGGGCCCTGGACCACGGCCGTGGTCTGCGGTGCCTGCTGCAGGTTGACGTCCTGGCTGGGCAGGCCGACCCACTCGGGAAAACGCTGGATGACCAGCATGGCGATCAGCACGCCGGTGAACAGCGGCCAGCCGAAATAACGCAAAGCCTTGAACATTGAACGAATCCTGGGGAGTTGGCCCGAGCCGGTGACGCGATGGGGAAGTGTTTGAAGCGCGCGATGATACTGCGGCAATGACCGGGCAGGAACCGCTAAATCGCTCGGCCCGTGATGCAGTTGGCCGAATGCCGCCAGGTCGTTGCCGGCGGTTTCCCCGAAACCGTCGACGGCCCATAATGGCCGGCATTATACGGGGCCTTGCGCCGTGCTGAACTGCTGAATTGAGGAGTCTTTCCATGGCTGTTGCCCTGACTACCCTGGTCGAGGAAGCCGACCGTTATCTCGGTAGCGCGAAAATCCAGGACTACTGCCCCAACGGCCTGCAGGTCGAGGGCCGTCCGCAGGTGACCCGCATCGTCAGCGGCGTCACCGCCAGCCAGGCGCTGCTGGACGCGGCGGTGGAGGCGGGGGCCGACCTGGTGCTGGTCCACCACGGCTATTTCTGGAAGGGCGAGAACCCTTGCATCACCGGGATGAAGCAGCGCCGCCTGAAAACCCTGCTCAAGCACGACATCAGCCTGCTGGCCTATCACCTGCCGCTGGATGTGCACCCGGAAGTGGGCAACAACGTGCAACTGGCGCGGCAACTGGATATCACCGTCGAAGGCCCGCTGGACCCGAACAATCCGCGGGTGGTGGGCCTGGTCGGCTCGCTGGCCGAACCGGTGTCGGCGCGGGACTTCGCCCGGCGGGTCAGTGAAGCGATGGGCCGCGAGCCCCTGCTGGTGGAAGGCGAGGAGGTCATTCGTCGGGTCGGCTGGTGCACCGGCGGTGGCCAGGGCTACATCGACCAGGCGATCGAAGCCGGGGTCGACCTGTTCATCAGCGGCGAAGCCTCCGAGCAGACCTACCACAGCGCCCGGGAAAACGGCGTCAGCTTCATCGCCGCCGGGCACCACGCTACCGAGCGTTATGGCGTGCAGGCCCTGGGCGACTATCTGGCCCGGCGCTTCGCCCTCGAGCACCTGTTCATCGACTGTCCGAACCCGGTCTGAGCCCAAACGCACGGGCATATCCATAGATTGTTTCGTTCTAGCCACCCTCCTAAATAGAAGCGGGCGCTGTGATAGAGTGGCCCGCTCGAACACGGCCCGCTTGGCCGTCCATAAGATCGATTTCCGTGAGTAGCCATGGTCGACAAACTGACGCATTTGAAACAGCTGGAGGCGGAAAGCATCCACATCATTCGTGAGGTGGCCGCCGAGTTCGACAACCCGGTGATGCTGTACTCCATTGGCAAGGACTCGGCCGTGATGCTGCATCTGGCACGCAAGGCCTTCTTCCCTGGCAAGCTGCCGTTTCCTGTGATGCACGTCGACACCCAGTGGAAATTCCAGGAGATGTACCGCTTCCGCGACAAGATGGTTGAGGAAATGGGCCTGGAGCTGATCACCCACGTCAACCCGGAAGGTGTGGCGCAGGGCATCAACCCCTTCACCCACGGTAGCTCCAAGCACACCGACATCATGAAGACCCAGGGCCTCAAACAGGCGCTGGACAAGCACGGCTTCGACGCCGCCTTCGGTGGCGCGCGCCGCGACGAAGAGAAATCGCGGGCGAAAGAGCGCGTGTATTCCTTCCGCGACAGCAAGCACCGCTGGGACCCGAAGAACCAGCGTCCGGAGCTGTGGAACGTCTACAACGGCAAGGTCAACAAGGGCGAGTCGATCCGCGTCTTCCCGCTGTCGAACTGGACCGAGCTGGACATCTGGCAGTACATCTACCTCGAAGGCATCCCGATCGTGCCGCTGTACTTCGCCGCCGAGCGTGAAGTCATCGAGAAGAACGGCACCCTGATCATGATCGACGACGATCGCATCCTCGAGCACCTGAGCGACGAGGAAAAGGCCCGTATCGTCAAGAAGAAGGTGCGTTTCCGTACCCTCGGCTGCTACCCGTTGACGGGTGCCGTCGAATCGGAGGCCGAGACCCTGACGGACATCATCCAGGAGATGCTCCTGACCCGTACGTCCGAGCGTCAGGGCCGTGTCATCGACCACGATGGCGCAGGCTCGATGGAAGACAAAAAACGTCAAGGCTACTTCTAATTTCAGGGTTACTCCATGTCGCACCAATCCGAATTGATCAGCGAAGACATCCTCGCTTATCTGGCTCAACACGAGCGTAAAGAACTGCTGCGTTTCCTCACTTGCGGCAACGTGGACGACGGCAAGAGCACCCTGATCGGTCGCCTGCTGCACGACTCCAAGATGATCTACGAGGACCACCTCGAGGCCATCACCCGTGACTCGAAGAAAGTCGGCACCACCGGCGAAGAGATCGATCTGGCGCTGCTGGTCGACGGCCTGCAGGCCGAGCGCGAGCAGGGCATCACCATCGATGTCGCCTACCGCTACTTCTCCACCGCCAAGCGCAAGTTCATCATTGCCGACACCCCGGGCCACGAGCAGTACACCCGCAACATGGCCACCGGCGCGTCCACCTGCGACCTGGCCATCATCCTCGTCGACGCCCGCTACGGCGTGCAGACCCAGACCCGTCGGCACAGCTACATCGCCTCGCTGCTGGGCATCAAGCACATCGTCGTCGCCGTCAACAAGATGGACCTGAAGGGCTTCGACGAGCAGGTCTTCGAGTCGATCAAAGCTGATTACCTGGCCTTCGCCGAGGGTATCAACCTCAAGCCGAGCAGCCTGCACTTCGTGCCGATGTCGGCGCTCAAGGGCGACAACGTGGTCAACCGCAGCGAGCGTTCGCCGTGGTACACCGGCCCTGCGCTGATGGAAATCCTCGAGACCGTCGAAGTCGCCGCCGACCGCAACTTCACCGACCTGCGTTTCCCGGTGCAGTACGTCAACCGTCCGAACCTGAACTTCCGCGGCTTCGCCGGCACCATCGCCAGCGGCCTGGTGCACAAGGGCGACGAAGTGGTGGTGCTGCCGTCGGGCAAGAGCAGCCGCGTCAAGTCCATCGTCACCTACGAAGGCGAGCTGGAAAGCGCAGGCCCAGGCCAGGCCGTGACCCTGACCATGGAAGACGAGATCGACATCTCCCGTGGCGACCTGCTGGTGCACGCCGACAACGTCCCGTCGGTGACCGACCAATTCGACGCCATGCTGGTGTGGATGTCCGAGGAGCCGATGCTCCCGGGCAAGAAATACGACATCAAGCGCGCCACCAGCTACGTGCCGGGCTCGATTGCCAGCATCACCCACAAGGTCGATGTGAACACCCTGGAGCAGGGCGCTGCGAGCGCGCTGCAACTGAACGAGATCGGCCGGGTCAAGGTGGCCCTGGACACCGCGATCGCCCTGGACGGTTACGACAGCAACCGCACCACCGGCGCCTTCATCGTCATCGACCGCCTGACCAACGGCACCGTCGGCGCCGGCATGATCATCGCGCCGCCCGTCCTGCCGCATGGCAGCACCGGCCAGCATGGCAAGCAGGCGCACGTCTCCACCGAAGAACGCGCCCTGCGCTTCGGCCAGCAGCCGGCCACCGTGCTGTTCAGCGGCCTGTCCGGCGCTGGCAAGAGCACCCTGGCCTATGCCGTCGAGCGCAAGCTGTTCGACATGGGCCGTGCGGTCTACGTGCTGGATGGCCAGAACCTGCGGCATGACCTGAACAAGGGCCTGCCACAGGACCGCGCCGGTCGCACCGAGAACTGGCGTCGTGCCGCCCACGTGGCGCGTCAGTTCAACGAAGCCGGCATGCTCACCCTGGCGGCGTTCGTCGCGCCGGATGCCGAAGGCCGCGAGCAGGCCAAGGCGCTGATCGGCAAGGACCGTCTGGTCACCGTCTACGTCCAGGCTTCGCCGCTGGCTTGCCGCGAGCGTGACCCGCAAGGTCTGTACGCGGCCGGTGGCGACAACATCCCGGGCGAAAGCTTCCCGTACGATGTGCCGCAGAACGCCGACCTGGTCATCGACACCCAATCCACCAGCGTGGAAGAGGGTGTGAGGCTGGTGCTGGATGTGCTGCGTGCGCGTGGTGCGATCTAAGCGTTATTGCTGACAACAAAAACCCCGCTTCGGCGGGGTTTTTGTTTTCTGACTCGATGGCCTCATCGCTGGCAAGCCAGCTCCCACAGGGTCCGCGGCGCCGCTGAACCCTGTGGGAGCTGGCTTGCCAGCGATGAGGCCCGGATGAGCACCACAACATTTAGATGTGCTTCTCCGAGACCGGAATCACCCGCTTCTCTTTCACTGCCTTGTACGAAAAACTCGAGTAGATCTCCTTCACCCCTGGCAGCGACTGCAAGGTTTCCCGGGCGAACTCCCCGAACGACTCCAGATCCCGGGCCAGCACCTCAAGCAGAAAGTCGTAACGTCCTGAAATGTTATGGCAGGCCACAATCTCCGGAATCTCCATCAACCGCTGCTCGAATGCCCGGGCAATCTCCTTGGTGTGCGAGTCCATCATGATGCTGACGAACGCCGTCACCCCGAAGCCCAGCGCCTTGGGCGACAGGATCGCCTGATAGCCGGTGATATGCCCGCTTTCCTCCAGCAGCTTGACCCGCCGCCAGCACGGCGAGGTGGTCAGGGCCACGCTGTCGGCCAGTTCGGAAATGGTCAGGCGCGCGTTGTCCTGCAAGGCGCCGAGCAGGGCGCGGTCGGTGCGGTCGAGGGCGTTGGGCAAGATTTGCCCGGCCTTGGCTGGATCGTGGAATTTCATGCCCGGAAAGCCCCGTGGTGGTGGTCATATTTGGAAAAATATTAGTTCATCACTGGCATAAGCTTATGGCAATCCAACAAGAGGGCATCGCCATGAGCGGCTCCAGCAAGCAACAGGGATTTGCCACCCGGGCCATTCACCATGGCTACGACCCGCAGGCCCACCGAGGGGCGCTGGTGCCGCCGGTCTATCAGACGGCGACCTACGCGTTTCCCACCGTCGAGTACGGCGCGGCCTGTTTTGCCGGTGAAGAAGCCGGGCATTTCTACAGCCGGATCTCCAACCCGACCCTGGCCCTTCTGGAAAACCGTATGGCGTCGCTGGAAGGTGGCGAGGCGGCCCTGGCCCTGGCATCGGGCATGGGCGCCATTACCGCTACGCTGTGGACCCTGTTGCGCCCGGGCGATGAAGTGTTGCTCGGCAGCACCCTGTACGGCTGCACCTTCGCTTTTCTGCACCACGGCATCGGCGAGTTCGGGGTCAAGCTCAAGCACGTCGACATGGCCGATCTGAAGGCCGTCGAGGCGGCGATTTCCCCGGCGACGCGGATGATCTACTTCGAATCCCCGGCCAACCCCAACATGCACCTGGCGGATATCGCCGGGGTGGCGAAGATCGCCCGGCGCCATGGCGCGACGCTGGTGGTGGACAACACCTACTGCACGCCCTACCTGCAACGTCCGCTGGAGCTGGGTGCCGACCTGGTGGTGCACTCGGCGACCAAATACCTCAGTGGTCACGGCGATATCACTGCCGGGCTGGTCATTGGCGCGAAGACCCTGGTGGACCGGATTCGTCTGGAGGGCCTGAAGGACATGACCGGAGCGGTGCTGTCGCCCCATGACGCGTCGCTGCTGATGCGCGGGCTGAAGACCCTTAACCTGCGCATGGAGCGGCATTGTTCCAATGCCCTGGCGCTGGCGGAATTCCTCAGGAAGCAGCCGGAGGTCGAGGTATTGCATTACCCCGGGCTGCCGTCATTCCCGCAGCATGTGCTGGCGAAGAAGCAGATGGCCTTGCCGGGCGGCATGCTGGCGTTCGAACTGAAAGGAGGGATCGTTGCCGGGCGGCGTTTCATGAATGCGCTGCAACTGTTCTCGCGGGCGGTCAGCCTGGGCGATGCCGAGTCGCTGGCGCAGCATCCGGCTAGCATGACCCATTCGAGCTACACGCCGGAGGAGCGGGCGCGCTACGGGATTTCCGAGGGGCTGGTGCGGTTCTCGGTGGGGCTGGAGGATATCGATGACTTGCTGGGGGATGTGCGGCAGGCATTGAGGGCCTTCTCGTCAGGATAGTTCTCACACGGATTTACCGCTCCACTGTAGTCCTCCTACAAAAACGCGGTTTTTCCACGGATTTGTCTGTCGCGATTTGAAGAAGCAGCATGATTTTTCTCACCGCTGAATGAGCCTAGTTTCCGGGACAACGATTTCCCGGATCATGGAGCGCTCAGGATGGCGGCAGACAATCAG
Source organism: Pseudomonas sp. P2S-1 (assembly GCF_057197725.1). Lineage (NCBI taxonomy): Bacteria > Pseudomonadati > Pseudomonadota > Gammaproteobacteria > Pseudomonadales > Pseudomonadaceae > Pseudomonas > Pseudomonas sp. P2S-1. Next base: position 3,530,541 of record NZ_CM170068.1, on the reverse strand, counting down.
CATCAAGGCGAAATGCCCGACTCCGGCCTGGCCTGCCTGGTCATGCTGGCCCGGTACCACAACCTGGCGGTCAACCCGGAGCAATTGCTCCATCGCTTCGCGGTCGGCAACGGCCGTTTCTGCACGAGCCTGATCCTCCAGGCGTTCAAGCAGCTCGGACTCAAGGCGCGGGTTTCCGATTGCCCTGTCGAGCGTCTGCGCCATCTGCCGTTGCCGGCCATCGCAGTGGACGAGGAGGGCAGGTATTTCATCATCGCCCGGGTGGATGGCGATCAGGTTCTGCTTCAGGACCCTCGACTATCAAGCCCGCAGGTGTCGACGCTTGAGGCGTTAGGCAAGCGCTGGAGTGGCGAGGTCATTCTGGTGCGGTCCTGGGCCCACCTGCCCGGGGCGGTGGCGCGCTTCGACCTGTCCTGGTTCATCCCTGCTGTCGTCAGGCACCGGCGCCTGCTGGGTGAGACTTTGCTGGTGTCGTTTGTCCTGCAACTGTTCGCCTTGCTCACGCCACTGTTTTTTCAGGTGGTGATGGACAAGGTCCTGGTGCATCGGGGGCTGACCACGCTGGATGTCATCGTGATCGGCCTGCTGGTGATCACCCTGTTCGAAAGCCTGCTGGGCATGCTGCGAACCTACGTTTTCGGTCATACCGCGTGCCGCATGGACGTGGAGCTGGGCAAGCGGTTGTTTCAGCACTTGGTGGACCTGCCGCTAGCGTACTTCCGCGCCCGCAGAGTGGGGGATTCGGTCGCCCGGGCCAGAGAGCTGGAAAACATCCGCACTTTCCTCACCGGCAACAGCATCACGGTGGTGCTGGACGTGCTGTTTTCCGGGGTGTTCATTGCCGTGATGTTTGCCTACAGCGGCTGGTTGACCCTGGTCGTTGTGCTATCGCTGCCGTTCTACGTGCTGGTTTCCTTGCTGGTCACACCGCCGTTGCGGGCGCGTCTGGAGCAGAGCTTCAACCGCGGCGCGGAAAACCAGGCCTTCCTGGTCGAGACCATCACCGGCATCGACACCCTCAAGTCGATGGCGGTGGAGCCGCAGGTCACCCGCCGCTGGGATGATCATCTGGCCGCCTATGTCGCGGCCAGCTTCAAGACCCAGAACCTGTCGGCACTGGCCCATGAGAGCGCCAGCCTGATCGGCAAACTGGTCACTGTCGTCACCCTGTGGCTGGGCGCGCGACTGGTGATCGAAGGCGAGCTGACCGTTGGCCAGTTGATCGCCTTCAACATGCTGGCGGGTCGGGTTTCGCAGCCGATCCTGCGGCTGGCGCAGCTGTGGAGCAGCTTCCAGCAAGTCGGGGTGTCCATCCAGCGCTTGGGGGACATCTTCAACACCCGTACCGAAGCCAATCACGGCAACGCCAGCACAATGCCGAGGCTGGGTGGGCAGATCGAACTTGACCAGGTGAGCTTCCGTTATCGCGCCGACGCCAGCGAGGTCTTGCGTGGGGTCAGCCTACGGATTGCGCCGGGGGAGGTCATCGGCGTGGTGGGGCGCTCCGGATCGGGCAAGAGCACCCTGACCCGTCTGGTCCAGCGCCTTTATGCGCCCGAGCGTGGCCGGGTACTGCTCGACGGCATGGACCTGGCCCTCGTGGACGTCTCGTCCCTGCGTCGCCAGATCGGCGTCGTGCTGCAGGAAAACATGCTGTTCCGCCGCAGTGTCCGCGCCAACATCGCCCTGGCTGACCCCGGTGCGCCGCTCGAGGAGATCATCGAGGTGGCGAAGCTGGCTGGCGCCCACGAATTCATCCTGGAATTGCCCGAGGGCTACGACACCCTGGTGGGGGAGCAGGGTGCTTCGCTGTCGGGAGGCCAGCGGCAGCGCCTTGCCATCGCCCGCGCGCTGATGGGCAATCCGCGCATCCTCATCCTCGACGAAGCCACCAGCGCCCTCGACTACGAGTCGGAGCGGATCATCCAGCAGAACATGGCGCGGATCTGCCGCGACCGCACGGTGATCATCATTGCTCATCGACTCTCTGCGGTGCGCCATGCCGACCGGATCCTGGTCATGGAGCGCGGGCAGATCGTCGAACAGGGCCGCCACGACCAACTGCTGCAACAGCCTGACGGGGTCTACAGCCACTTGCACCGCTTGCAGCAAGGCGGTGGCGAATGATGGCCTGGCGCCTGTTGCTGGAGCGCTACCGCGACGCCTGGGTCGATGCCTGGCGCCGGCGCCGGGTGATGGACGGGCCGCGCCGGACGCAGGACGAACTGGAATTCCTGCCGGCTGCGCTGGCACTCCAGGAAACCCCGGTGCATCCCGCGCCGCGCGTGCTCCAGTGGAGCTTGCTGCTGTTCACGGCGCTGGCCGTTGCCTGGGCCTGTATCGGCGAGGTGGATGTGGTCGCCAGTGCGACCGGGAAAGTGGTGCCCAGCGGGCGCAGCAAACGGATCCAGGCCAGCGAAGGTGCGGTGGTGCGGGCGATCCACGTCAGTGATGGACAAGCGGTCCGGGCCGGAGACTTGCTGGTGGAACTGGACGACCGGATCACCGCCGCCGAGGTCGAGCGCCTGGGGGGTGAGCTGCTGGCGGCGCAAATCGACAAGGCCCGGGCCCAGGCCTTGCTCCGGGCCATCGAGCAGCAACGCGAACCGGAACACCTGGCAGCGCTGATTCCCCAGGCCTCGCCCCAGCAGCAACAGGCAGCACAGCGCTGGCTGCTGGGCCAGCACGAGGAGTTGCGTGCCGCGCTGGACCAGGCCACGGCTGAAATCCAGCAACGCGGTGCCGAAGCCCGTTCTGCCGAGGCGCGGGTCGATTCGCTGGTGCAACTGCTGGTCATCACCCGTCAGTTGGCCGCCGACTACCGGCAACTGTGGCAGGAGTCGGCCATGGCCAAGCACCGCTACCTGGAAAAGGAACAGATGCGCCTCGACCAGGAGCGCGAGTTGGCTACCCAGCGCCTGCGGGTGGAAGAGCTGATGGCGGCGAAGGAAGCCGCCGGCCATCGCCATGCCGGCGTCATCGCCCAGACCCGGCGAGCCATGCTGGATCTGCACGGTGAGGCCAGCAAGCGGGCGGGCGGCCTGACTTTGGAGTTGAGCAAGGCCGAGCAGCGGCATCGCCTGAAGCGGCTGGTCTCGCCGGTCGACGGCACGGTACAGCAATTGGCGATTCATACCCGTGGCGGTGTGGTAACCGAAGCGCAGACGTTGATGGTGATCGTCCCGGTCGAGCAACCGGTGGAAGTCGAAGTGCAGTTCGAGAACAAGGATATCGGCTTTGTGTTTCCCGGGCAGACGGTGGAAATAAAGGTCGAGACATTCACGTTCACGCGCTACGGAGTTATTCCCGGCGTTGTCCAGAGTATTTCCAGTGATGCAATCGAAGATGAGCGGCGGGGCTTGGTGTACAGCGCCAGGGTGAAACTTGAGCAGCGGCATATTCGGGTTAATGAACGGGATATTCCTTTGTCTGCGGGTATGGCGGTGCGGGCCGAAGTGATAACGGACAGGCGCAAGGTGATCAGTTATTTCCTGAGTCCGTTGCAGCGGCATGTTAGGGAAAGTCTGGGGGAAAGATAAGACATGGATTTGGTTCTGGGCTTGACAGTGAAGGTTGCATTTTTTCTTCTGAAATGGTCTTGGAATTTTCTCAGGTTGATCGCGCTTCTTCTTATTTTACTAGTGGGGGCTTGCTGTGTACGGACAGTTGTCGAAGTGGTGAAGGCGCCTGAGTCCGTTCGGTACTTTCCAGATCCCTATGTATGCGGCCAAATTTCAGGATATGTCCTGAGGTTCTCAAATAAGTATGTTCCATACTGGGCCGAGTACGAAGGCAAAAGTTCGTGGGAGCCTGGTTTCACGAAAAACAAGAAAGGGTGTGGCGCAAACCTGACCGAGCTTACGCTGATTGCCTCATGGCCAGATATGAAACCTGATGTTAGCGCCTATTTTGCTACCAGTTTTAAATACGATTATGAAGGATTGAGTATATCGATACAGCCGTCGTCGAGAGTGGTGAAGGATATGCAGGGGCTGATGGACTTCAGACTTAGACACCTTTCTCTTGGGCAGCGACGCGCTATTGAATATGTTGAAAGTATGGATCTTTACCATGTTCGGGGCTTTGGCCCCCTTGGGCAAGAACGTGTATCGGACTTCTATTGGAATAAGAAGGATGGGCAAGTGATGTATATGATCTCTTGCCGCTGGTTACCCATACAGAAAAGAAGCGACTCCTGTGAGGTTGAGTTTTTCTATCCGGGGCTTGACGCTTTCGTGAAAATTGATTTTCAAGTTGAAAAAATAGCGCGCTGGCAGGAGGTTGTCCGTGCATCTGTGGGCTTTCTTAATGAAGGTTTGATAGGGAGTGAATGATGAGTAAATTGACCGAGTTTGATCTTGATCATGCCGAAATTCTGCTCAAGGCTGAAGGTCCGGCATCTATGTATAAATATTTGATTTCCAAAGGGGACCGCTATTCAGCGTTGGCTATAGGTGTGGTGGAGCGAGAGTCATTGTCGGGCATCGCAGCGTCAGCTTACCTGGATTTGACTGCAGAGAAATATGGTAAGGAGTTATCGATAGCTGATAAAGAAACGATCATGAGGAGTATGGCGGGGTACTTCTTGAAAGATAGGCGGTCGAATACGGAGTTATTCTCGACGTTGTCCAGAGTATTTCCAGCGATGCCATTGAAGATGAGCGGCGCGGCTTGGTGTATAGCGCCAGGATAAAACTTGAGCAACGGCGTATTCGGGTTAATGAGCGGGGCATTCCTCTGCCTGCAGGTATGGCAGTGCGGGCCGAAGTGATAACGGACAGGCGCAAGGTGATCAGTTATTTCCTGAGTCCGTTGCAGCGGCATGTTCGGGAAAGTCTGGGGGAGAGATAAGTTATGAATGTTGCGCTGGGTTTGCTGCTGAAAACTGCACTCGTGATGATGGTGTGGTTTTGGAATTCTCTGCGGTTGTTTGCGCTGTTGCTGATTGTCCTGCTCGGAGCTTTGAGTGTGTGGAATATTGTTGAGGTCGTCAGGTGGCCTGCTCCAATTCATTACTTCCAAGATCCTTATGTGTGTGGGCAGATCTCTGGTTATGTGCTCAGGTTTTCAAGGAAGTATGTGTTTCGCTGGCCGGAGTATGAGGGTCTGAGCTCGTGGGAACCTGGGTTTCACAAAAATAAGAGCGGGTGCGATGCAAATTTGAGGGCGCTTAAGTTGATTGCCTCTTGGCCGGAAATGAAACCTGACGTGAATTCATATGGTTCTGCTGGTTTTAAATATGATTTCCAAGGCTTGAGCATATACATAGTGCCGGCGTCGAACGCGGTCACAGACATGCAGCGTTTATTGATGCTGACGCTGGAAGGCCTAACTCCTGAACAGCGCCGCAGTATTAAATATATTGATAGCTTGGGACTTTATCACGTCCGTGGATTTGGCCCGATGAGCCGAAAAGACATCGCTGATCTTTACTGGAGTGAGAAAGATGGAGAAGTGATACATGTGGCTTATTGCCCATGGTTACCTATTCAGAAAAGATTAGGAGAGTGTAGTTTCAGGTTTTTTGTACCGGAGCTAGGGGCTTTTGTCGAAGTTGAGTTTCAAGTTGAAAAGTTAGGGCGCTGGCGCGAGATTGTTCGTGCAGCTATAGATTTTCTTAACGAAGGGCTGGTGGGGAGTTGATTATGAGTAAATTGACAGATGCTGATCTGGCGCATGCTAGGGGGTTGCTTGAAAATGAAGGGCCTGCATCAATGTATGAGTATCTTGGGGGAAAAGGAGATCGATACTCAAAGTTGGCCGCTGGGGTGGTCGAGCTAAAATCTTTGTCAGGTATCGCAGCGTCTAGCTATATGCATTCGATTGCCGCTAAACATGACAAGCAGCTTTCGAAGACAGACGTAGAGGTGATCATGCGTGGCATGGCGGACTCCTACCTTCAGGATATGAATTCGAGGTTGCAGGGCGGAGTGGTTAATACAGAAATAGACCATGTGGCGGCGTCGGAATTTCATAGTAGAACATTCCGGAGGAGTGGCTTGCCTGATGAGGCCTGGACTCTCTACCCTGTTTTAGACGTGCTGACTGAACAAGGCAAGGTAGCCTACTGGAATGCCTTGCGCGGGTTCCGACAGGGTATCGACAAGATCGACCTGAGCCAGACGGGTATCGAAAGCTTCGAAGCGCTGGAACTGTCCAAGGTGCAGCGGGCAACCATCAACGGGCTGGCGCAGATCCATGGGGTTTCGGTGAAGTCCAGCGCCTTGGGGAGCGACGGCAAGCCTGTCGAGTTGCTGTACCTGGATGCTCTGGACCTTGTCCAGGCTACCCGTGACGACTTCATCTTAGCCCAGGCGGGGCAATCGCCCGCCACTCCGGACCCGACGCCGCCCGAAGCGCCTGGAGCCACGCTGCTGGCGTCGCTCGCAGTGCCTGATATCGGTCACCTGATCGATTCGATGGCAGCCTTCGCGCCCCAGGCGCAGCCGGGGTTCCTGCCGATGGATGACGGGCACCGGAATATAGCGGCGATGATGGCGGTGGGCGCGTAAGGGAATGCCGGCCCAATAAAAAGCCCCGCGGTTAGCGGGGCTTCTGGCTCAGTTGCGTTTCAGACCGTAGCTCTCATCGAGCATCCCCGGGCTGTTCGGCGTTTTCGGCGCGTAGTCCCGCGGCACTTCGGTATCCCGTGGCGGGGTCAGGCGATCGCGCTGGCCTTGGCCGGCATCGGAGTGCAGGGCGGCCAGCAGGCGTTGGCGGGTCAGGTCGTCCAGGGCCAGGCGGTTGGCGCCATCGGCCAGGTGATCCTGCACTTCCTGGTAGCTTTGCGTGAGCTTCTTGACCAGGGCCGCAGTGCTGTTGAAGTGGGTGACCACTTCATTCTGGTAGCTGTCGAAGCGCTCCTGGATATCGTCCAGTTGCCGCTGGGTGCTGCTCGGCGCGGCATTGGGCAGAAGGCGGGCTACCAGGAAACCAACGACGACACCCACTGCCAGGGCCAGGGTCGGCAACAACCAAACTAAGAGCGAGAGTTCCACGAGTCCTTCCTCTATAAACGGCTTTGCTTTACGTTAACGGCTCGGACCTGCGCTGTATACCGCGAAGCATCGCAAATATCTCAGAACAGAATCAATCAGCTAGACGAGTCGACCCTTGCCGGGGTCACGGAGTTTAATGCCTTGCTTACCCGCGAATCCCCCGTACTGATCGACGGCCCGGTCGGCCAACTGGAAGCCCTGTATCAAGAGGTTGCCGATGCCCATGGCCTGGTGCTGATCTGCCATCCCAACCCGGTGCAGGGCGGGACCATGCTCAACAAGGTGGTGTCGACCCTGCAGCGCACCGCCCGGGATGCCGGGCTGATCACTTTGCGCTTCAATTATCGCGGCGTCGGCGCCAGTGCCGGCAGTCACGACCTGGGCAGTGGTGAAGTGGACGATGCCCAGGCGGCTGCCGCCTGGTTGCAGGCCCGGCATCCGGACCTGCCGCTGACACTGATCGGCTTCTCCTTCGGCGGTTTCGTCGCCGCCGCCCTGGGTGGACGGCTCGAAGGGCAGGGCGTGGCGCTGAAACAGCTGTTCATGATTGCGCCCGCAGTGATGCGCCTGACCGGTGCGCAAGCCGCGCCGCTGAACGTGCCGCTGACCATCGTCCAGCCCGACGCCGACGAAGTGATCGAGCCCGGGATCGTCTACGACTGGTCCGCCGCGTTCCCGCGCCCCCATGAGCTGCTGAAAGTGGCAGAATGCGGACACTTTTTTCATGGCAAGCTGACCGACCTCAAGGATCTGGTACTGCCGCGTCTTTCGAACTGAGCCAAGCCTGATAAGCGAATACCCATGACTACGCGCATCCTCACCGGCATCACCACCACCGGCACCCCGCACCTGGGCAACTACGCCGGTGCCATTCGCCCGGCGATCCTCGCCAGCCGCCAGCCCGGTGCCGACTCCTTCTATTTCCTCGCCGACTACCACGCCCTGATCAAATGCGATGACCCGCAGCGCATCCAGCGCTCGCGCCTGGAAATCGCCGCGACCTGGCTGGCCGGTGGCCTGGACCCGGAGCAGGTGACCTTCTATCGCCAGTCCGACATCCCCGAGATCCCGGAACTGACCTGGCTGCTGACCTGTGTCGCCGCCAAGGGCCTGCTCAACCGCGCGCACGCCTACAAGGCCTCGGTGGACAAGAACCTGGAAAACGGTGAAGACCCGGATGCCGGCGTGACCATGGGCCTGTACAGCTACCCGGTGCTGATGGCCGCGGACATCCTGATGTTCAACGCGCACAAGGTGCCGGTCGGTCGCGACCAGATCCAGCATGTGGAAATGGCCCGTGATATCGGCCAGCGCTTCAACCACCTGTTCGGCAACGGCAAGGACTTCTTCGTCCTGCCGGAAGTGGTGATCGAAGAGAGCGTGGCGACCCTGCCGGGCCTGGACGGTCGCAAGATGTCCAAGAGCTACGACAACACCATCCCGCTGTTCAGCAGCGCCAAGGACATGAAGGACGCGATCTCGCGCATCGTCACCGACTCCCGCGCGCCGGGCGAGGCGAAGGATCCGGACAACTCGCACCTGTTCACCCTGTACCAGGCGTTCTCCACCAGCGAACAGTCCGCCGCCTTCCGCGACGAACTGTTGCAGGGCCTGGGCTGGGGCGAAGCCAAGCAGAAGCTGTTCCAGCTGCTGGACGGCCAGCTGAGCGAGTCCCGCGAGCACTACCAGCAACTGATCGCCCGCCCGGCCGATCTGGAAGACATCCTGCTGGCCGGTGCGCAGAAAGCCCGCAAGGTGGCCACGCCGTTCCTCGAGCAACTGCGCGAGGCCGTTGGCCTGCGCTCGTTCCGCGCCATCGCCCAGGGGCCGGTCGAGACCAAGAAGAAGGCCGCGAAAGCCGCGCGCTTTGTCAGCTTCCGCGATGAAGACGGCAGCTTCCGCTTCCGCCTGCTGGCGGCCGATGGCGAGCAACTGCTGCTGTCGCGCAACTTCGCCGACGGCAAGGCCGCCGGTGCGGTGACCAAGCAGTTGCAACAAGGCCAGGAACTGGACGTGCGCGCCGAAGGCCTGGGCTTCAGCCTGTGGCTGGACGGCGAGGCCGTGGCCGAAGGCGCCCAGTTCGCCGACGCCGCTGCTCGCGATGCCGCCATCGAGGCCCTGCGTGCCGCCTTGGCACCTCAACAGGACTGACGGCTTATCGGAAGTCTGATTGCCATTACCCGGGGCCGTCGCTACAGTGACGGCCCGCTTTTGTTGCCTTGCTAACGAATTATGACGCCCCTAGAACGATATCAAGCAGATCTGAAACGTCCCGACTTCTTCCATGATGCGGCGCAGGAAACTGCGGTGCGCCATCTGCAGCGCCTGTACGACGATCTGATCGCGGCGCAGAACAACAAGCCGGGCATGTTCGGCAAGCTGTTCGGCAAGAAGGAGCAGGCGCCGGTAAAAGGTCTGTATTTCTGGGGCGGGGTGGGCCGGGGCAAGACCTATCTGGTCGATACCTTCTTCGAAGCGCTGCCGTTCAAGGAAAAGTCGCGCACGCACTTCCACCGTTTCATGAAGCGTGTGCACGAGGAGATGAAGGGCCTGAAGGGTGAGAAGAACCCGCTGACCCTGATCGCCAAACGTTTCGCCGAAGAGTCGCGGGTGATCTGCTTCGATGAATTCTTCGTCTCCGACATCACCGACGCGATGATCCTCGGCACCCTGATGGAAGAGCTGTTCAAGAATGGTGTGACCCTGGTGGCGACCTCCAACATCGTCCCGGACGGCCTGTACAAGGACGGCCTGCAGCGGGCGCGCTTCCTGCCGGCCATCGCCCTGATCAAGCAGAACACCGAGATCGTCAACGTCGACAGCGGCGTCGACTATCGCCTGCGTCACCTGGAGCAGGCCGAGCTGTTCCACTTCCCGCTCAACGAGGAAGCTCACGAAAGCCTGCGCAAGAGCTTCCGTGCGCTGACCCCGGAATGCACCCAGGCGGTGGAAAACGATGTACTGATCATCGAGAACCGCGAGATCCGTGCCCTGCGCACCTGTGATGACGTGGCCTGGTTCGACTTCCGCGAGCTGTGCGACGGCCCGCGCAGCCAGAACGACTACATCGAGCTGGGCAAGATCTTCCATGCCGTGCTGTTGAGTGGCGTGGAGCAGATGGGTGTGGCCACCGACGATATCGCCCGGCGCTTCATCAACATGGTCGACGAGTTCTATGACCGCAACGTCAAGCTGATCATCTCCGCCGAGGTCGAGCTGAAGGACCTGTACACCGGTGGACGCCTGACCTTCGAATTCGCCCGGACCCTCAGCCGCCTGCTGGAAATGCAATCCCACGAATTCCTGGCGCGGGCGCACAAGCCTTAACCACTCTCGAAAGCACAACACCGACCCTGTGGGAGCTGGCTTGCCAGCGATGACTATGGTGAATTCACCATCGCTATCGCTGCGGTTCGGCGGTCCGACAAGCCAGCTCCCACAGGTTTTTTATCGGCAGGGAGATGTGTGCTCGAGGCTCAGGCTTCCTGCATGAACTGCTGCCGATACTGGTTCGGCGACAGCGCCGTATGCTGCCGGAACAGCCGTGCGAAGAAGCTGGCATCGTCGTAGCCGACTTCGTAGCTGATGGTCTTGATGCTCTTGCGCGTGCCGGAGAGCAATCCCTTCGCCGTTTCGATCCGCAGCCGCTGCAGGTAATGCAGGGGCTTGTCGCCAGTGGCGGTCTGGAAGCGCCGCATGAAATTGCGGATGCTCATACCGTGGTTGCGCGCCACGTCCTCGAAGCGGAACTTGTCGGCGAAATGCTCTTCGAGCCAGTGCTGGATCTGCAGGATGATCACGTCCTGGTGCAATTTCTGCCCGCCGAAGCCCATGCGCCCCGGGGTGTAGTTGCGCTGCACTTCGTAGAGGATGTCGCGGGCCACTGCCTGGGCGACGTTGGCCCCGCAGAAGCGCTCGATCAGATAGATGTACAGGTCGCAGGCCGAGGTGGTGCCGGCGGCGCAGTACAGGTTGTCGGCGTCGGTGAGGTGCTTGTCCTGGTTCAACTGGACCTTGGGGAAACGCTCGGCGAACTGATTGAAGAAGCGCCAATAGGTGGTCGCCTCCTTGCCATCCAGCAAGCCGGCCTCGGCCAGCCAGAACACCCCGCTGGCCTCACCGCAGAGTACTGCGCCGCGTGCATGCTGCTGGCGCAGCCAAGGCAGGACCTGGGGGTAACGCTCGCAGAGCGCGGAGAAATCGTCCCAGAACGCCGGCAGGACGATCACGTCGGCTTCTTCCAGGCCGCTGTCGACCGGGACCAGCACATCGCTGAAACTGCGTACCGGCTCGCCATCGGGGCTGACCAGGCGCGTCTCGAACATTGGCTGCAGGCTCAGGCCCAACTGCTTGGCATAGCGCAGGCTGGCCAGGTGGAAGAAGTCCTTGGCCTGCATCAGGGTGGACGCGAACACCTTGTCGATCGCGAGGATGCTGACGCGCCGCAGGGGCACGTTGGGTTGGGTAAACATCATTTTCTTTATTCTTATAGGTCAGAGTGGTCAATCACCGGCTGGATCGTCTTATTTTTTGGCGATTGTGTCCAGCTTCCCGTCCCAGGGCCCTGGTACGGGCGTGCACGGGGTCACGCCGCAGGCGGTCGGGGCAGGGGAGGTGGAAAATCCGCTTGATATTTCTCTGGTAATCCGGATAATCCGCCGTCTCTTTCTACGGTGGAAGTGATGCCCCGCCGCTGAAAAAGAACCCCGCCGAGTATTGAACGCGCTGACCCGAGCCCCCGAAAGCGTTCGTATGCGGCTGCCTTTGACCTTGTCAAAGTAAGCACTATTCAGTAAGATTCGCCGTCTATTTTTTGCAGGGCGGCCTCTGAGGCTTATAAAGAATGAAAACTTTTACTGCTAAACCGGAAACAGTAAAACGCGACTGGTTCGTCGTTGACGCTGCTGGTCAGACCCTGGGTCGTCTGGCCACTGAAATCGCGAGCCGTCTGCGTGGCAAGCACAAGCCAGAATACACCCCTCACGTTGACACCGGCGACTACATCGTCGTCATCAACGCCGAGCAGGTACGTGTCACTGGTGCCAAGACTTCGGACAAGATGTACTACTCCCACTCCGGCTTCCCGGGCGGTATCAAGGAAATCAACTTCGAGAAGCTGATTGCCAAGGCCCCAGAGCGCGTGATCGAGACCGCGGTAAAAGGCATGCTGCCGAAGAACCCGCTGGGTCGCGACATGTACCGTAAGCTGAAAGTCTATGCGGGCGCTACTCACCCTCATACTGCTCAGCAGCCCCAAGAACTGAAGATTTAACGGAATAGTTCATTATGTCGGCGACTCAAAATTACGGCACTGGCCGTCGCAAGACTGCAACCGCTCGCGTTTTCCTGCGTCCGGGCACTGGCAACATCTCCATCAACAACCGTTCTCTGGACGTGTTCTTCGGTCGTGAAACCGCGCGCATGGTCGTTCGCCAGCCGCTGGAACTGACCGAAACCGTCGAGAAGTTCGACATCTACGTCACCGTTGCCGGTGGTGGTGTCAGCGGTCAGGCCGGTGCGATCCGTCACGGTATCACCCGCGCTCTGATGGAGTACGACGAGACTCTGCGTGGCGCTCTGCGTCGTGCTGGCTACGTCACTCGCGACGCTCGTGAAGTCGAGCGTAAGAAAGTGGGCCTGCGTAAAGCGCGTAAGCGTCCACAATACTCGAAGCGTTAATTCGCTCAGAGTTTCAAAAAAAGCCCGGTTCCAAGTGGAACCGGGCTTTTTTTATGTCTTGAATAAAGGGGGGCGGCCATTTGTGTGACAACTTGCCGCATAGACGCAGATCAAGATCTGCGTGGGATGCAGGCCTTTGGCCAGGGTAATAACCTTGCCAGTCATGGGTCTTTTCTTTACCATGCGGCAAATTTTTAGCGCTTCAGAAAATATCTAGTAGATGCCTGTTTCAACAGGCCACAGAGCTGATGGGAGAGGACTGAATGAGCAATGACGGCGTCAATGCAGGCCGGCGTCGCTTCCTGGTTGCAGCCACATCCGTTGTGGGTGCTGCAGGGGCGGTGGGGGCTGCGGTCCCGTTCGTAGGGTCATGGTTTCCCAGTGCGAAGGCGAAGGCAGCTGGTGCACCGGTGAAGGTCAATATTGCCAAGGTCGAACCTGGGCAGCAGATGGTGGCCGAATGGCGCGGTCAGCCGGTTTTCATCGTCCGTCGTACCGAGGAGATCCTTGGTAATTTGAAGAAGATCGTGGGAGATCTCTCCGATCCTGAGTCAAAGGCTTCGGTCCAGCCTGACTATGTCGATCCCTCCAATCGCTCGATCAAGCCGGAAATCCTGATCCTCGTCGGCCTCTGCACCCACCTCGGCTGCTCGCCGACCTTCCGCCCTGAAGTCGCTCCAGCCGACCTGGGTCCAAAGTGGGTGGGTGGTTATTTCTGCCCCTGCCACGGCTCCCACTACGACCTCGCCGGCCGCGTCTACAAGTCCCAGCCCGCGCCGCTCAATCTGCCGGTGCCACCGCATTCGTATGAGTCGGATGACGTCATCGTCGTCGGCGTCGATCAGGAGAAAGCGTGATGAGCAAGTTCATGGAATGGGTTGACGCCCGCTTCCCCGCCACGAAGATGTGGGAAGACCACCTGAGCAAATATTACGCACCGAAGAACTTCAACTTCCTGTACTTCTTCGGTTCCCTGGCGCTGCTGGTGCTGGTCAACCAGATCGTCACCGGTGTCTGGCTGACCATGAGCTTCACCCCTTCGGCCGAAGAGGCGTTCGCCTCGGTCGAATACATCATGCGTGACGTCGAGTACGGCTGGATCTTGCGCTACCTGCACTCCACCGGCGCGTCGGCGTTCTTCATCGTCGTCTACCTGCACATGTTCCGCGGCCTGCTCTACGGTTCCTACCAGAAGCCCCGCGAACTGGTATGGCTGTTCGGCATGCTGATCTACCTGGCGCTGATGGCCGAGGCTTTCATGGGCTACCTGCTGCCGTGGGGCCAGATGTCCTACTGGGGTGCCCAGGTGATCATCTCGCTGTTCGGTGCCATCCCGGTGATCGGCGATGACCTGACCCAGTGGATCCGTGGTGACTACCTGATTTCCGGCATCACCCTGAACCGCTTCTTCGCCCTGCATGTGATCGCCCTGCCGATCGTCATCCTCGGCCTGGTCGTCCTGCACATCCTGGCGCTGCACGAAGTGGGTTCGAACAACCCCGATGGTGTGGACATCAAGAAGAAAAAGGACGAGAACGGCATTCCTCTGGACGGCATTCCGTTCCACCCGTACTACACCGTGAAAGACATCGTCGGCGTGGTGGTCTTCCTCTTCGTGTTCTGCGCCGTGGTGTTCTTCTTCCCGGAAATGGGTGGCTACTTCCTGGAGAAACCGAACTTCGAACAGGCCAACGCCTTCAAGACCCCTGAGCACATCGCCCCGGTCTGGTACTTCACCCCGTTCTACGCAATCCTGCGGGCGGTTCCGGACAAGCTCTTCGGCGTTATTGCCATGGGTGCGGCGATCGCGGTGCTGTTCGTCCTGCCGTGGCTGGACCGCAGCCCGGTGCGCTCGATGCGCTACAAGGGCTGGCTGAGCAAGATCTGGCTGCTGGTGTTCTGCATCGCCTTCGTGATCCTTGGTGTGCTCGGTGTTCTGGCGCCGACTCCAGGCCGCACGCTGCTGTCGCAGGTATGTACCTTCCTGTATTTCGCCTACTTCATTCTGATGCCGTTCTACACCAGGCTCGAGAAGACCAAACCGGTTCCGGAAAGGGTGACTGGCTGATGAAAAAGCTATTTGCAGTATTGATTCTGGCAGTGATGCCTGCCCTGACCTTCGCCGCCAGCGAGCACGGTCCGGAACTGGACAAGGTCGATATCGACCTGACCGACAAGGCCGCCATGCAGGACGGCGCGCGTACCTTTGCCAACTATTGCATGGGTTGCCACAGTGCCAAGTTCCAGCGTTACGAGCGTGTTGCCGATGACCTGGGGATCCCCCACGAGCTGATGCTCGAGAAGCTGGTGTTCACCGGTGCCAAGATTGGCGACCATATGAACATCGGCATGCAGCCGGCCGATGCCAAGGTCTGGTTCGGCGCTGCGCCGCCCGACCTGACCCTGGTTGCCCGGGTTCGGGGTACCGACTGGCTGTACAGCTACCTGCGCGGCTTCTATGAGGATCCGGCGCGTCCATGGGGCGTGAACAACAAGATCTTCCCGAACGTCGGCATGCCGAACGTGCTGGTCGGCTTGCAAGGTCGCCAGGTGGTGGGCTGCAAGCAGATCCAGACCGTGGTCGATGGCAAGAAGCAATTCGACCCGCTCACCGGTGCTCCGCTGACCCACGAAGCCTGTGACCAGCTGACCATCGTGCCGAAATCCGGTACCCTGAACGAAGAGCAGTTCGACGAGAAGGTCAAGAACCTGGTGACCTTCCTGGCCTACTCGGCCAACCCGGTCAAGCTGGAAAGCCAACGCATCGGTACCTATGTACTGCTGTACCTGGCCTTCTTCTTCGTATTCGCCTACCTGCTCAAGCGCGAATACTGGAAGGACGTGCACTGATCACGCAGTAATTTCTGGTAGTTGAACGCGCGCCCTGGGGCGCCTCCGGAGTCCGGAGGTGGCCCCAGGGCGCGTTTGCGTTTATAGCTTTTACTATTCCATGCGAGGAGGAGCTCTATGGGCATGACCAATCGGTTGGCCTGCTATTCCGACCCCGCTGACCACTATTCTCACCGGGTGCGCCTTGTGCTCGCCGAGAAAGCTGTCAGTGTCGAGATCATCGACGTCGTTGCCGGCAGCCAGCCGGCCAAGTTGCTGGAGGCCAACCCGTACGGCAGCCTGCCGACCCTGGTCGACCGTGATCTGGCGTTGTACGAATCCACCGTGGTAATGGAATACCTCGACGAGCGTTACCCTCATCCGCCGCTGTTGCCGGTGTATCCGGTGGCCCGGGCGAACAGCCGCCTGCTGGTACATCGCATCCAGCGTGACTGGTGTTCCCTGGTGGACCAGATCCTCGATCCGCGGGGCAAAGATGCCGCCCGGGCGGTGGCCAGGAAGGAGCTGCGCGAGAGCCTGACCGGAGTGTCCCCGCTGTTCGCCGACAAGCCCTGTTTCCTCAGCGAGGAGCAAAGTCTGGTGGATTGTTGTCTACTACCCATCCTGTGGCGTTTGCCGATCCTGGGTATCGAATTGCCACGGCAGGCCAAACCCCTGCTGGACTATATGGAGCGACAGTTTGCCCGTGAGCCTTTCCAGGCGAGCCTGTCCGCTGCTGAACGAGAAATGCGCAAGCTTTAAGGAGCTGTTGATGAACTCCAGTCGCCCCTACCTGGTGCGTGCACTGTACGAGTGGATCGTGGATAACGATTGCACGCCTCATATCCTGGTGAATGCCGAGTATCCTGCGGTGCAGGTGCCCCAGGGTTTCGCCAGCGACGGTCAGATTGTCCTGAATATCTCGCCGAACGCCGTGCGCGGTCTGCAGATGGAAAACGATGCGGTGAGTTTTGAAGGGCGTTTCGGTGGTGTAGCCCACAGCCTCTACGTGCCGACCGGCGCCATCCTCGGCATCTATGCCCGTGAGAATGGCCAGGGCATGGTCTTCGAACTGGAGCCGCCGATGGTCGAAGACGACGAGGATGACGAAGTCGAGCCGGATGACGATGGTCCGCCGGATGGCGGGCAGCCGCCGCGCCCGACTGGGCGGCCAAGCCTGAAAGTGGTGAAATGAAAAAAGGCGACCTGTGAAGGTCGCCTTTTTCGTTGCTGCGTTTTGCTGTCAGTCAATGTATTCGAACAGCTTGACGATCTTCTGCACGCCGGAGACGCCCTGTACCAGATTGGTGGCGCGGTTGGCCTCCGCCTGGGTCAGCAGGCCGAGCATGTAGACGATGCCGTTCTCGGTGATGACCTTGATCCGCGAGCCGGGGATGCTCGAGTCGGCCAGCATCTGGGTCTTGATCTTGGTGGTCAGCCAGGCGTCGTTGTTGCGCGCCAGCAGCGAGGAGGGCTGCAGTACCTGCAGTTCGTTGTGGACCTTCTTGACCTTCTGCACCTGGCCGGCAGTCTGCTCGGCGAGGCTCTTCAGGTCGGCGCGTGGGGTCTGGCCGGCCAGCAGGACAACGCCGTTGAAGCTGCTGACGACGATGTGCGAGTTCTGGTCCAGGTCAGGGCTGGCCTTGGCCACGTTGACGGCCACCTTGGTCTCGATCAGCGAGTCGTCGATCTTGCTGCCCAGGGTGCGGGTGCCGCGGTCGTCATCGATCGGAGCTTCGCGGCTGGCGTTGATCACCGAGCTGCAACCGCTCAGGCTCAGGCACAGGGTCAGGGCCATCAGGCCGAGGCGTCTTGGGGTCATTCTTCACTCCCGAACAATTGGCTGTCGATCAGATCGCAGAGGCAGTGGATCGCCAGCAGGTGGACTTCCTGGATACGTGCAGTGACATTGGACGGTACGCGAATCTCGACATCCTCGGGCAGCAGCAGCGAGGCCATGCCGCCGCCGTCGCGTCCGGTCAATGCTACGACAATCATTTCGCGATCATGTGCGGCCTGGATCGCCTGGATGATGTTCGCCGAGTTGCCGCTGGTGGAAATCGCCAGCAGGACGTCGCCCGGCTGGCCGAGGGCGCGGATCTGCTTGGAGAAGATTTCGTTGTAGCTGTAGTCGTTGGCGATCGAGGTGATCGTTGAAGTGTCGGTGGTCAGGGCGATCGCCGGCAAGCTCGGGCGTTCGCGCTCGAAGCGGTTGAGCAGTTCCGAGGAGAAATGCTGGGCATCGCCGGCCGAGCCGCCATTGCCGCAGGCGAGCATCTTGCCCTCGTTCAGCAGGGCATTGACCATGATCTGGCTGGCTTGCTCGATGTGGGGTGCAAGAACTTCCATCGCCTGTTGCTTGGTGTTGATGCTGGCCTGGAAAAGCTGGCGAATTCGGGATTGCATGTCCATCAGTGTGACCTTAAATGGGGCTGGCCGGGCGGGGATTGAAAGGCTCCCGGCACATGTCTGTGCAGCCCGCGAAGCAAAGAGCAAAAAATTGAATGGGTAAAGGTGCGTCCGTCGGCGCGGGGTCAGCTGTCGAAGGCATTCTGCAACCAGTCGAGCGGTTGTCCCGAATGGCCACTGCCTTGTAATGCGATGACATCGAAGCGGCAGGGGTGATTGGCCCAGCGTGGTTCCTCCATCAGGAAATGCTGCGCGGCGAGCGTCAGTTTTTCCTGCTTGCGGGCATCGATGCTGCCGAGGGCGCCGCCAAAGCCTGCGTGCAGGCGATAGCGAACTTCGACGAATACTACTGTATCGCGGTCGAGCATGACCAGATCAAGCTCGCCGCGTTTGCACCGCCAGTTCCGCGCCAGAAGCACCAGGCCCTGGGTCAGGAGATAATCCAGGGCCTGTTGTTCGGCCGCCAATCCGGCGGCCTGGCGCGAAGGTGCGGGCATCTCAGCGTGGCGTGTCAGGCAGGCGCTTGACCTGGCCACCGGCGAACTCGGCCCATGGCAACTGGCGCTCGATACGCTGGTTCGGGCTCATGCTCAGGCTGCCGGACAGGCCTTCGATGCGATTGTCGGGCAGGGTCTTCAGTTGGCCCAGGCGCGGCGCCAGGCTGTAGGCGTCGACGCCCATGGCATACAGGCGACCCAGGCTGCCGGCGGCTTGCGGCCACTGGCGCACGACCTGCTGGCGCAGGCCGTTGGTGGTGTCGAGCAGCCATGGGGTCTCGCAGAAGAGGATCCCGGTCATGTCGTTGTACTGGTTGACGTCACCACTGGCGCTATAGACGTTGGAGGTGGCGTAGACCGGCACGTCGCCAGCGTACTGGAAGTTCAGGGTCGGCTTGATCTGCTGGGCCTGCTGCGGGGTCGAGGCGAGGAAGATGAAGTCGATGTCCTGGCGCCGCGATGGCTGCGCCGAGACATTGCCGCCCACGGTGCTTTGCAGGCTCTTGGCGCGGCCTTCGCTCTGGCGCAACTGGAACAGGTCAGCGATCTGCTGGGCCAGGGCCACCGGCTGGGCGATGCGCTCGGCGGCGAGCAAGGTGCCGCCCTTGGCTTCCCAGTCCTGGCGGAAGGCAGCGAGCACGCGGTCGCCCCACTCACCGCTCGGCACCAGGGCCACGGCGCGGCGCTTGCCGTCGGCGTAGGCGCGGCGGGACACTTCACGGGCTTCGTCTTCGGCGGCGAGACCGAACTGGTACAGCTGTGGCGGGGTGTTCTGGCCGGCATCGCTGTAGTTCAGGGCAAGGGTCGGGATCGGCAGTTGTGAATAGGCTGCGAGTTGCTTGACCAGCGGTTTCTCCAGCGGGCCCACCACCAACTGCACGCCAGCGGCTTGCGCCTGGCGGTAGAAATCGTCGAGGGAGGTCAGGCGCGAGCTGTCGAAGACCTGGATGGCAGGCGGGTTCTGGCCGGCTTGCTGGGCCTGGAAGTGAGCAGCCATGAAGCCGTCACGCAGGGCGCGGGCGACCCCGGCCAACTGACCTTCCTGCGGCAGCAGCAGGGCGATCTTGTTCAGTGGCTGGCTGGTCAGGCTTTTCAGCTTCACCAGGGGCGACGGCAATTGCAGGGCTGCCGGGTGATTCGGGTTCTGCGCTTTCCAGGTGTCGATGGCGGCTTGCTGCTGTTCCAGGGTGCCGGCGCTTTTCACCGCCAGGGCCAGGCTGGTCCAGCCACCTAGGGTGTCGCTGCCACCGGGCTGCAGTTGCTCGGGGGGCAGGGCTGCGACCAGGTTCCAGATGGCATCGTTGTTGGCTGCGGCAGCCTCGCCACTGAGCAGCGGCGCCAGGGCGATACGCTCCTGGGCGGCGGCAAGGGTCTGGCCGTCGGCTTCGAAGGCGGCGGCATGAGCGCTGCGGGTGCGCGCCTGGAGGTCGGCCGGCAATTCGTTCAGGTGTGCCAGGCTCGGGTGGCTGAGGGCGGTCAGCGCGGCTTTTGGCTGGTTGCGGCTCAGTGCCAGTTCGGCGGAGAGGGTGCTGGCGAAGACCTGCTGGGCAGGCTTCAGGGTATCCAGCTGGACCTGTTCGAGGATGCGTGCGGCGCGCGCGTTGTCCTTCTGCCGGTAGGCCAGGTCAGCGGCGCTCAGGCGCAGCAGTGCGGCTTTCTCCGGTGTCTTGCTGTTGGCAGCCTGTTCGAGCAGTTGCTCGATGCTGGCGTCTGGTGTGCGTGGCAGTTCGCCCAGGCTGGACGAAGGCGAACTGGCGCAGGCTGCCAGCAGGGCAGCGAGGCAGAGGGCTGAGAGTAGCCGCAGGCATGCGATCATGTACGGGTCCTGTTACTCGATCAAATTAACCTGTGATTGTACCCAAGCGCTGGCCGGGGCGCGATCTTGCTGGCGTGAATCCTTTGTATCAGTTCGCTGGAAAGGTCTTTCGGTGGGGAATTGTCACCCGCTATCACGCTACAATGGCGGCTTTCATCCAGATGACAGGTGTGTGCTGTGACCGATGCTCCAGGTGCTTCCAACCCCTCTGCCGGGTCTCTTTATGTGGTGGCCACGCCCATCGGCAACCTGGATGACATCAGTGCCCGGGCCTTGAAGATCCTCGCCGACGTCGCCCTGATCGCGGCCGAGGACACCCGTCACTCGGTGCGTTTGCTGCAGCATTTCGGTATCAACACGCCACTGGCGCCCTGCCATGAACACAACGAGCGCGACGAGGGCAACCGCTTCATCGCGCGCTTGCTGGCCGGGGATAACGTTGCGCTGATTTCCGATGCGGGGACGCCACTGATTTCCGACCCGGGCTATCACCTGGTGCGCCAGGCGCGGGCGGCCGGTATCAATGTCGTGCCGGTGCCGGGGGCCTGTGCGCTGATCGCCGCGCTGTCGGCGGCAGGACTGCCGTCGGATCGTTTCATTTTCGAGGGGTTTCTGCCGGCCAAGGCTGTCGGGCGCCAGGCGCGCCTGAATCTGCTCAAGGAAGAACCGCGCACGCTGATCTTCTATGAAGCACCGCACCGGATCCTGGAGTGCCTGCAGGATATGGAAGCGATCTTCGGTGCCGAGCGTCCGGCGGTATTGGGCCGGGAGCTGACCAAGACCTTCGAAACCCTTAAAGGCTTGCCTCTGGCGGAATTGCGCGCGTTCGTCGAGAGCGACAGCAATCAGCAGCGCGGAGAGTGTGTGGTGCTGGTGGCGGGGTGGAATGCGCCGGAGGATGAGCAGGCGGTCAGCGGGGAAGTGTTGCGCGTATTGGATTTATTGCTGGCGGAGATGCCGCTCAAGCGTGCGGCAGCATTGGCGGCGGAAATTACCGGTGTGCGGAAGAATGTTCTCTATCAAGTAGCCCTGGATAAACAAAAAAACAAATGATGTCACGATGATATTATCTGTTTTGTCACTTGTTCTCTGAGCCCGCTCCCGTTAATCTTTGCGCCGGAGAGTCGATTGGACAGTCGCTGCCGGTTTTTGTTCCGCAAAAATCGGGGGAGGAAAGTCCGGGCTCCATAGGGCAGAGTGCCAGGTAACGCCTGGGGGGCGCGAGCCTACGGAAAGTGCCACAGAAAACAACCGCCTAAGCACTTCGGTGCCGGTAAGGGTGAAAAGGTGCGGTAAGAGCGCACCGCACGACTGGTAACAGTTCGTGGCTAGGCAAACCC
This sequence comes from Pseudomonas sp. P2S-1, assembly GCF_057197725.1. NCBI lineage: Bacteria > Pseudomonadati > Pseudomonadota > Gammaproteobacteria > Pseudomonadales > Pseudomonadaceae > Pseudomonas > Pseudomonas sp. P2S-1. Next base: position 3,508,973 of record NZ_CM170068.1, on the reverse strand, counting down.
CACTCGGAGCAAGACCAAATAGGGTTCCATATGGCGCGGCCCGCGTTGGAACCGGGTAGGTTGCTAAAGACGTCCAGTGATGGCCGTCGTAGAGGAATGACTGTCCTCGACAGAACCCGGCTTACAGATCGACTCTCCACCTCCTTCCTTTCCTCTGCTGATTCGATAGCAGAAGCCGCTTCGGTAATACCAAAAAAATCTTACTCTTAATAAATCACTTTAACTTCGCACTCTATTCATTTGAGTGAATTCGCTTTTTCCTCCCGAAAAACCCCTCCAAGTACCCTCCTGTCTGTCCTTGTTACGCTAAATCGCCGATCTGTAAGGGTTTTCCTTATATGCGCGCCTTGACGGTGCGGTGGGCGGATTCCTATAGTGTGCGCAAGTGGCAGAAAGTGGCATGAAGTGGGTTTTCAGACACAAAAAAGCTAACATTTAGGGAAGCGCAGCCGTGTTTCGCGGAGCAAACGCAATCAACCTCGACGCCAAGGGCCGTCTCGCAATGCCGAGCCGGTACCGTGACGAGCTTGATTCGCGCAGTTCCGGACAACTGATCGTGACGATCGACGCTGTGGATCCCTGCTTATGTGTGTACCCGCTCGACGAGTGGGAACTGATCGAAGCGAAATTGCGCGCCTTGCCGTCGTTACGTGAAGAGAACCGCCGCCTGCAGCGTTTGCTGATCGGTAATGCGGTAGATCTGGAACTCGACGGCAGCGGGCGTTTTCTGGTTCCGCCGCGTCTGCGCGAATACGCCAAGCTCGACAAGCGCGCGATGCTGGTGGGGCAACTGAACAAATTCCAACTGTGGGACGAGGATGCCTGGAACGCTGTTTCTGCAGCGGATCTGGCAGCCATTCAACAACCGGGCGCCATGCCTGACGAACTGCGTGATTTGATCCTGTGACTATTGATAGCGGCTTTAACCACATCACCGTACTTCTGGACGAGGCCGTCGAGGCTCTTTCGGTGCGCGCGGATGGCTGCTATCTGGATGGCACCTTCGGACGCGGTGGGCACAGTCGTCTGATTCTGCAGAACCTCGGCCCGGGAGGTCGTCTCCTCGGGTTCGACAAGGATCCTCAAGCGATTGCCACCGGGCAAGCGCTGGCGGCCGAAGACGGCCGCTTTGTCATTGTGCAGCGCAGTTTTGCCGAGCTGGGTTCGGAAGTCGCCGAGCGCGGTCTGGCCGGCAAGGTCAGCGGCGTGCTGTTCGACCTCGGCGTGTCTTCGCCACAACTGGACGACCCGGAGCGCGGCTTCAGCTTCCTCAATGACGGTCCGCTGGACATGCGCATGGATCCATCCCGTGGCGTCAGCGCGGCCGAGTTCGTCGCCACCGCCCCGGAAGAAGAAATCGCCCGTGTCTTCAAGGAATACGGCGAAGAGCGTTTCGCCAAGCGCATGGCCCGTGCCGTGGTCCTGCGTCGCGAAGAGCAGCCGTTCACCCGCACCGCCGACCTGGCGGAAGTGCTCAAGGTCGCCAACCCTGCGTGGGAAAAGGGCAAGAACCCGGCAACCCGTGCGTTCCAGGGGCTGCGCATTCACGTCAACAATGAACTGGGCGATCTCGAGGCCGGTCTCGACGCCGCGCTGGAGGCCCTGGAGGTCGGTGGCCGTCTGGCGGTGATCAGCTTCCATTCCCTCGAAGACCGCATCGTCAAACTCTTCATGCGCAAGCTGGCCAAGGGCGAGCAGGACAACCTGCCGCGCAACCTGCCAGTGCAGTTCAAGCCGTTCGAGCCGAAGATCAAGCTGATCGGCAAGGCGCAGTTCGCCTCCGACGCTGAACTCAAGGCCAACCCACGTTCGCGCAGCGCCGTCTTGCGTGTGGCGGAGAAGCTTCGGTGAGCAGGCTCTACGCCAAACCCTTGCCAGGCGGAAGCTTCCTGATGCTTCTGCTGTTCGTTGGCGTGCTCGTGTCCTCGGTCGCGGTGTCCTACAGCGCGCACTGGAACCGGCAGTTGCTGAACACCCTGTACGGCGAACTCAACGAGCGCGACAAGGCGCAAGCCGAGTGGGGCCGCCTGATTCTCGAGCAAAGCACCTGGACGGCCCACAGCCGCATCGAAGCCCTGGCCAGCGAGCAGTTGAAAATGCGCGTTCCTGCCGCTGACGAAGTGCGGATGGTGGCGCCATGATGAAGCTCGAGGGCGCCCTCTATCCCTGGCGCTTCCGGGTCGTACTGGGTTTGCTGGCCTTGATGGTCGGTGCCATTGCCTGGCAGATCATCGATCTGCAAGTGGTCGACCGCGATTTCCTGAAAAGCCAGGGTGACGCCCGCAGCATGCGGCACATTCCGATCCCTGCGCACCGTGGCCTGATCACCGATCGCAACGGCGAGCCCCTGGCCGTCAGTACCCCGGTCACCACCCTGTGGGCCAACCCCAAGGAAATGCAGGCCTCCAAGGAGCGCTGGCCGGCATTGGCCACGGCGCTCGGGCAGAACCCCAAGCAACTCGCCGAGCGCCTTGAGCAGCAGGCGAACAAGGAATTCATCTACCTGGTCCGGGGCCTGACTCCCGAGCAGGGTCAGTCGGTGCTCGACCTCAAGGTTCCCGGTGTCTATGGCATCGAGGAATTCCGTCGTTTCTATCCGGCCGGTGATGTGGCCGCGCATATGGTCGGCTTCACCGACCTCGACGACCACGGTCGCGAAGGTGTGGAACTGGCCTACGACGAATGGCTGGCCGGCGTGCCCGGCAAGCGCCAGGTGATCAAGGACCGGCGTGGTCGCTTGATCAAGGATGTCCAGGTCACCAAGAACGCCAAGGCCGGGAAGACCTTGGCGTTGTCGATTGACCTGCGCCTGCAATACCTGGCCACCCGCGAGCTGCGCAATGCCATTGCCGAGCAGGAGGCGAAAGCCGGCAGCCTGGTGATCATGGATGTGAAGACCGGCGAAGTCCTGGCCATGGTCAACCAGCCGACCTACAACCCGAACAACCGCCGCAGCATGTTCCCGGCCGCGATGCGCAACCGGGCGATCATCGACGTCTTCGAACCCGGTTCGACCGTCAAGCCGCTGTCCATGAGTGCCGCGTTGCAGAGCGGGCGCTGGAAACCGACCGACAAGGTCGAGGTCTATCCGGGCACCCTGCAACTGGGCCGCTACACCATTCGCGACGTGTCCAAGACCGAGGGTCCGATCCTCGACCTGACCGGCATCCTGATCAACTCCAGTAACGTGGGCATGTCCAAGGTCGCCTTCGATATCGGCGGCGAGGCGATCTACCGGGTGATGTCGCAACTGGGCCTGGGCCAGTACACCGGCCTCGGTTTCCCGGGCGAGCGCGTTGGCAACCTGCCGAACCACCGTGAATGGCGCAAGGCCGAGACCGCGACGCTGTCCTACGGCTACGGCTTGTCGGTGACTGCGCTGCAACTGGTGCATGCCTACGCGGCCCTGGCCAACGACGGCAAGATGGTTCCGCTGAGCATTCTCAAGGTGGACAAGGCCCCGGAATCGACCCAGGTGGTGCCGAAGGAAACCGCAGAGACCATCCAGCAGATGCTGCAACAGGTGATCGAGGCGCCGCGCGGTGTCTTCCGTGCACAGGTCCCGTCCTATCACGTGGCCGGCAAGTCGGGTACCGCGCGTAAGGCCACCATCGGCTCCAAGGGCTACACCGAAAACGCCTACCGTTCCCTGTTCGCCGGCTTCGGGCCGATGAGCGATCCGCGCTATGCCATCGTCGTGGTGATCGACGAGCCAAGCAAAGGCGGCTACTTCGGTGGCCTGGTTTCTGCCCCCGTATTCAGCAAGGTCATGTCGGGCACCCTGCGGCTGATGAACGTGCCGCCGGATAACCTGCCCCCTACGCAGCAAGCTGATGCTGCGCCCGCCAAAGGAGGGCGCGGTTGATGACGATGCCACTGAGCAAACTGTTTGCTAACGCCAGCAGCGATCCGCTGATTCGCGAACTGACCCTGGACAGCCGCAATGTGCGTCCAGGCGACCTGTTCCTGGCTGTGCCAGGCGCCAAGGTCGATGGCCGCGACCATATTGCCGACGCCCTGAAACGCGGCGCGGCGGCGGTTGCCTATGAAGTGCAGGGCGCCACCGTCCTGCCGATCACCGATGCGCCGCTGATTCCGGTGAAAGGCCTGATCGCCCAGCTTTCGGACATTGCCGGACGCTTTTACGGCGAGCCGAGCCGGCTGCTGGACCTGGTGGGTGTTACCGGTACCAACGGCAAGACCAGCGTGACCCAACTGGTCGCCCAGGCCCTCGACCTCTTGGGCCAGCACTGCGGCCTGATCGGCACCCTGGGTACCGGCTTCTACGGCGCGCTGCAAAGCGGTCGGCTGACCACCCCCGACCCGCTCGCCGTGCAGGCCACCCTCAACGACCTGAAAAAGGCCGGTGCCCGCGCCGTCGCCATGGAAGTGTCGTCCCACGCCCTGGAGCAGGGCCGGGTCGCTGCGCTGGCCTTCGATATCGTGGTGATGACCAACCTGTCCCGCGACCACCTCGATTATCACGGCAGCATGGAAGCCTACAAGGCGGCCAAGGCCAAGCTGTTCGCCTGGCCGAACCTGCGTTGCCGGGTGGTCAACCTGGATGATGATTTCGGTCGCGAACTGGCGGCCGAGCAGCGCGAGTCGCGGCTGATCAGCTACAGCCTCAAGGATCCGTCGGCCACCCTGTATTGCCGCGAAGCCACCTTCGACGACGATGGCGTGCGCGCCGTGCTGGTCACGCCGCAAGGCGAGCACATGCTGCGCAGCCGCCTGCTCGGTCGCTTCAACCTGAGCAATATGCTGGCTGCGGTCGGCACCTTGCTGGCGATGGACCATCCGCTCGATGAAATTCTGAAAGTCACCGCCAAGCTGGAAGGCCCGATCGGCCGCATGCAGCGTCTTGGCGGTGGCAGCAAGCCGCTGGTGGTGGTCGATTACGCCCACACTCCGGATGCCCTGGAAAAGGTTCTCGAAGCCCTGCGTCCGCATGCCCGTGGTCAGCTGACCTGCCTGTTCGGCTGCGGCGGTGACCGTGATCGCGGCAAGCGTCCGCTGATGGCGGAGCTGGCGGAGCGTCTGGCCGATCGCGTCGTCGTCACCGATGACAACCCGCGTACCGAAGATCCTCAGGCCATCTTCGACGATATTCGCCCCGGCTTCTCCAGGGTTGAAAGCGTGGAGTTCATTGCCGGTCGTGGCGAGGCGATCGCCCGTGTCATCGCTGCTGCCGGTGTCGACGACGTCATCGTCCTGGCCGGCAAAGGCCACGAGGACTACCAGGAAATCAACGGCGAACGTCACGACTTTTCCGATCTTGTAGAAGCCGAGAAGGCCCTTGCAGTCTGGGAGGCCTCCCATGCTTGAAGCCCTGTCCCTGAGCCAGTTGACTGAAACCCTGCAAGGCCGCCTGCTGGGCGCCGATGCGCGTTTCGACGGCGTCAGCATCGACAGCCGCAAGATCGCGCCGGGTCAGCTGTTCATCGCATTGACCGGGCCGCGTTTCGACGGCCACGACTACCTCGACGAAGTAGCGGCCAAGGGCGCCGTTGCGGCGCTGGTGGAGCGTGAGGTTCCAGGTTCCAGCCTGCCGCAACTGCTGGTGGCCGATGCCCGTGTGGCCCTGGGTCAGTTGGGGGCGCTGAACCGTCGCGCCTTCAAGCACCCGGTGGCGGCGATCACCGGTTCCAGCGGCAAGACCACGGTCAAGGAAATGCTCGCCAGCATCCTCGCGACCCAGGGCCCGGTGCTGATGACCCGTGGCAACCTGAACAACGATCTCGGCGCTCCGCTGACCCTGCTCGAACTGGCGCCGCAACATACTGCGGCGGTGATCGAACTGGGCGCCAACCATGTCGGCGAGATCCGCTACACCGTCGGCCTGACCCAACCGCATGTCGTGCTGATCAACAATGCCGGTACGGCTCATGTCGGCGAGTTCGGTGGTCCGGAGAAGATTGTCGAAGCCAAGGGCGAGATCCTCGAAGGACTGGGGGAGGGTGGCGTCGCGGTATTGAACCTGGACGACAAGGCCTTTGGCATATGGAAACAGCGCGCCGGTAAACATGCCGTGCTGAGCTTCGCCCTGAGCAATAGCGCCGCCGATTTCCACGCCAGCGATATCACCCACGACGAGCGCGGTTGCCCGTCCTTCGTCCTGCATGCGCCGCAAGGCCAGGTGGCGATCCAGCTGAACCTGCTTGGCACCCACAATATCGCCAACGCCCTGGCTGCCGCGGCCGCCGCACAGACCTTCGGCGTCTCGCTGCAAGGCATCGCCGAAGGCCTGAATACCGTGCAACCGGTCAAGGGCCGCGGCGTCGCGCAGGTCGCGCCCAGCGGCATCCGGGTGATCGACGATACCTACAACGCAAACCCCACCTCGGTATGCGCGGCCATTGATATACTCGCCGGCTTTTCCGGCCGCACCGTCCTGGTGCTCGGGGATATCGGTGAGTTGGGCCAGTGGGCCGAAGAGGGCCACCGCGAGGTCGGGGACTATGCCAGGGGCAAGGTTGCCGCGCTGTATGCCGTAGGTCCGATGATGGCCCATGCGGTCAAGGCCTTTGGCCAGAATGCCCGCCATTTCACCAATCAAGCTGACCTGATCGCCGCCGTTCGCGGCGAGCAGGCCATCAACACCACCATTTTGATCAAGGGTTCGCGTAGCGCTGCGATGGAAAACGTCGTGGCGGCCTTGTGCGATTCCAGCGGGGAGAAACATTAATGCTGCTGCTGTTGGCCGAGTATCTGCAACAGTTCTACAAGGGCTTCGCGGTCTTCCAGTACCTGACCCTGCGCGGGATCCTGGGCGTACTGACCGCGCTGTCCCTGGCCCTGTGGCTGGGCCCATGGATGATCCGTACCCTGCAGATCCGCCAGATCGGCCAGGCCGTGCGTAACGACGGCCCGCAATCGCACCTGTCCAAGTCCGGCACCCCGACCATGGGTGGCGCGCTGATCCTTTCCGCCATCGGCGTGAGCACCCTGCTCTGGGCCGACCTGAGCAACCGTTATGTCTGGGTGGTGCTGATCGTCACCTTGCTGTTCGGCGCCATCGGCTGGGTCGACGACTACCGCAAGGTGATCGAGAAGAACTCCCGTGGCCTGCCGAGCCGCTGGAAATACTTCTGGCAGTCGGTGTTCGGCCTGGGTGCGGCGATCTTCCTTTATATGACCGCGCCGACCAGCGTCGAAACCACCCTGATCGTGCCGATGCTCAAAGACGTCACCATTCCCCTGGGCGTCGGCTTCGTGGTGCTGACCTACTTCGTCATCGTCGGCTCGAGCAACGCGGTCAACCTGACCGACGGCCTCGACGGCCTGGCGATCCTCCCGACCGTGCTGGTGGGCGGTGCCCTGGGCATCTTCTGCTACCTGTCGGGCAACGTGAAATTCGCTGAATACCTGCTGATCCCGTATGTCCCGGGCGCAGGCGAGCTGATCGTGTTCTGCGGCGCGCTGATCGGTGCCGGCCTCGGTTTCCTCTGGTTCAACACCTATCCGGCCCAGGTCTTCATGGGCGACGTCGGTGCCCTGGCACTGGGCGCCGCGCTGGGCACCATCGCGGTGATCGTTCGCCAGGAAATCGTCCTGTTCATCATGGGCGGCGTGTTCGTCATGGAGACCCTCTCGGTGGTCATCCAGGTCGCGTCGTTCAAGCTGACCGGCAAGCGGGTATTCCGCATGGCGCCGATCCATCACCACTTTGAACTCAAGGGCTGGCCCGAGCCGCGTGTGATCGTCCGCTTCTGGATCATCACCGTGATTCTCGTGCTGATCGGCCTGGCAACCCTGAAACTGAGGTAGAACGCGTGTCCTTGATCGCAACTGACCACTTCCGCATCGTTGTCGGCCTCGGCAAGAGCGGCATGTCCCTGGTTCGCTTCCTGGCGAACCGGGGCATTGCGTTTGCGGTCGCCGACACGCGCGAGAACCCGCCGGAGCTGGCGACCCTGCGTCGCGACTACCCGCAGGTGGAAGTGCGTTGTGGCGAACTGGACGTGGACTTCCTCTGCCGCGCCGACGAGCTGTACGTCAGCCCCGGCCTGGCCCTCGCTACCCCAGCCCTGCAGCAGGCAGCAGCGCGTGGCGTGAAGCTGTCCGGTGATATCGAACTGTTCGCGCGTCACGCGAAGGCGCCGATCGTCGCCATCAGCGGTTCCAACGCCAAGAGCACCGTGACCACCCTGGTCGGCGAGATGGCGGCTGCGGCGGGCAAGCGCGTGGCGGTAGGCGGCAACCTCGGCACCCCGGCCCTCGACCTGCTCAGCGATGACGTCGAGCTGTACGTGATGGAGCTGTCGAGCTTCCAGCTGGAAACCACCGACCAGCTCAATGCCGAAGTGGCCACCGTGCTCAACGTCAGCGAAGACCACATGGACCGCTACAGCGGCCTGCCGGCCTACCACCTGGCCAAGCACCGGATCTTCCGTGGCGCGCGCCAGGTCGTGGTCAACCGTCAGGACGCCCTGAGCCGTCCGCTGCCGGTGGAAAACCAGCCATGCTGGACCTTCGGCCTGAACAAGCCTGACTTCAAGGCCTTCGGCCTGCGTGAAGAAGACGGCGAGAAATACCTGGCCTTCGAATTCCAGAACCTGATGCCGGTTCGCGAGCTGAAGATCCGTGGCGCGCACAACCAATCCAACGCCCTGGCGGCGCTGGCCCTGGGGCATGCCGTGGGCCTGCCGTTCGAGGCCATGCTGGAAAGCCTGCGTGCGTTCGGTGGCCTGGCCCACCGTTGCCAGTGGGTGCGTGAGCTGAACGGCGTCAACTACTACGACGACTCCAAGGCCACCAACGTCGGTGCTGCCCTGGCTGCGATCGAAGGCCTGGGTGCCGATATCGACGGCAAGCTGGTGCTGATCGCCGGCGGCGATGGCAAGGGTGCGGACTTCTCCGCCCTGCGTGCGCCGGTTGCCGAACACTGCCGCGCCGTGGTCCTGCTGGGCCGCGACGCCGAGCTGCTGGCCGAAGCCCTGGGTGACAGCGTGGCGCTGATCCGGGTCAGGACCCTCGAGGAAGCCGTGCACAAATCTGCCGAACTGGCCGAGCCCGGCGATGCCGTGCTGCTGTCCCCGGCCTGCGCCAGCCTCGACATGTTCAAGAACTTCGAAGAGCGTGGGCGCCTGTTCGCCCAGGCCGCAGGAGAACTGGCATGATCTTCGGCGCCATCAAGCCCTATCCGTCGCCGCTGATCAGCGGTCGTGGCATCGACCTGGACTTCCCGTTCCTGGTCGGCTGCCTGGCGTTGCTCGGTCTGGGCCTGGTGATGATCACCTCGGCATCGTCGGAAGTCGCGGCGGCGCAGTCGGGCAATCCGCTCTACCACATGTACCGCCACCTGGTGTACGTCGGGCTCGGCGTGGGTGCCTGCCTGGTCACCATGATGGTGCCGCTCTCCACCTGGCAGCGCATGGGCTTCCTGATGCTGATCGGTGCCTTCGGCCTGCTGGTCGCGGTGCTGATCCCGGGGATCGGCCGCGAAGTGAATGGCTCGATGCGCTGGATCGGCTTCAGCTTCTTCAACGTCCAGCCCTCGGAGATCGCCAAGGTCTTCGTGGTGGTCTACCTCGCCGGCTACCTGGTGCGCCGCCAGCAGGAAGTGCGGGAAAGCTGGATGGGCTTCTTCAAGCCGTTCATCGTCCTCCTGCCGATGGCCGGCCTGCTGCTGATGGAGCCGGACTTCGGCGCCACCGTGGTGATGATGGGCTCGGCGGCGGCGATGCTGTTCCTCGGCGGGGTGGGACTGTTCCGCTTCGGTCTGATGGTGGTGCTGGCGGTGGGCGCGGTGTTCGTCCTGGTCCAGGCCCAGCCGTACCGGATGGCGCGTCTGATCACCTTCACCGACCCCTGGGCCGACCAGTTCGGTTCCGGCTACCAGCTGACCCAGGCGCTGATCGCCTTCGGTCGTGGTGAGTGGTTCGGCGTCGGCCTGGGCAACAGCGTGCAGAAGCAGTTCTACCTGCCGGAGGCCCACACCGACTTCGTGTTCTCGGTGCTTGCCGAAGAGCTGGGGGTGATCGGTTCGCTGCTGACCGTGGCGCTGTTCGTCTTCGTCACCGTGCGCGCGCTGTACATCGGCCTGTGGGCGGAAAAAGCCAAGCAATTCTTCTCCGCCTACGTGGCCTTCGGCCTGGCCTTCCTGTGGATCGGCCAGTTCCTGATCAACATCGGGGTGAACGTCGGCCTGCTGCCGACCAAGGGCCTGACCCTGCCGTTCCTCAGCTACGGGGGCAGCTCGCTGGTGATCTGCTGTGCCTGCGTCGGCTTGTTGTTGCGCATCGAGTGGGAGAGCCGCACGCACCTGGGCAGCGAGGAGCACGAATTCGACGAAAACGATTTTGCCGAGGAGCCGAATCATCATGGCCGCTGACGGCAAGAACGTATTGATCATGGCCGGCGGCACCGGCGGCCATGTGTTCCCGGCGCTGGCTTGCGCCCGGGAATTCCAGGCGCGCGGCTTCACCGTGCACTGGCTGGGCACGCCACGCGGCATCGAGAACGAACTGGTGCCGCAGGCCGGCCTGCAACTGCACCTGATCAACGTCACCGGGCTGCGCGGCAAGAGCAAGCTGTCGCTGCTCAAGGCGCCGTTCACCCTGGTCAAGGCGGTGCTCCAGGCGCGCCGGATCATGCGCCAGGTCAAGCCGGTCTGCGTGGTCGGCTTCGGTGGCTACGTCACCGGCCCTGGCGGCGTGGCCGCGAAGCTGTGCGGCGTGCCGGTGGTGATCCACGAGCAGAACGCCCGTGCCGGTACTGCCAACCGCTTGCTGGTGCCACTGGCCGGTCGGGTCTGCGAAGCCTTCCCGGAGACCTTTGGTGCCAGCGACAAGCGCCGTACCACCGGCAACCCGGTGCGTGCCGAACTGTTCCTGGAACCAGTGCGCGAAGCCCTGGCCGGACGCCGTGCGCGCCTGCTGGTACTGGGCGGCAGCCTCGGCGCCGAGCCGCTGAACAAGCTGTTGCCCCAGGCCCTGGCCCTGGTGCCGGAAGCCATCCGGCCCGAGGTGTTCCACCAGGCCGGGAAGCATCATGACCAGATCACTGCCGAGCGTTATCGCGAAGCAGGGATCGAGGCTCAGGTAGAGCCCTTCATCAAGGATATGGCCCAAGCCTATGGCTGGGCCGACCTGGTGGTGTGCCGTGCCGGTGCGCTGACCGTCAGCGAGCTGGCGGCCGCCGGACTGCCGTCGATGCTGGTGCCCTTGCCCCATGCGATCGACGACCACCAGACCCACAACGCCCATTATCTGGCACGTGAAGGCGCCGCCTTCCTGATGCCGCAAGCGACAACTGGCGCAGCGCAGCTCGCTGAACGCCTGAACGAGGTGCTGATGCAACCGGAAAAACTCGACACCATGGCCACCACGGCACGCCGCCTGGCCAAACCTGCTGCAACCCGCACCGTGGTCGATATCTGCCTGGAGGTGGCCCATGGTTGAGAACCAGAAAGCCATGCCCCAGCCTGAAATGCGCCGCATCCGTCGCATCCACTTCGTCGGTATCGGCGGCGTGGGCATGTGCGGCATTGCCGAAGTGCTGCTGAACCTGGGTTACCAGGTGTCCGGCTCGGACCTCAAGGACTCGGCCGTGACCGAGCGCCTGAAGTCCTTCGGCGCGGAAATCTTCATCGGCCACCGTGCCGAGAACGCCGCCAGCGCCGATGTGCTGGTGGTCTCCAGCGCCATCAACACCGCCAACCCGGAAGTCGCCACCGCGCTTGAGCGCCGCATTCCAGTGGTGCCGCGTGCCGAGATGCTCGCCGAGCTGATGCGCTATCGCCACGGCATCGCCGTCGCCGGTACCCACGGCAAGACCACCACCACCAGCCTGCTGGCCTCGGTCTTCGCCGCCGGTGGCCTGGATCCGACCTTCGTCATCGGTGGCCGCCTGAACGCCGCGGGTACCAATGCCCAACTCGGTACCAGCCGCTACCTGATCGCCGAAGCCGATGAAAGCGATGCCAGCTTCCTGCACCTGCAGCCGCTGGTGGCGGTGGTCACCAACATCGACGCCGACCACATGGCGACCTACGAAGGCGACTTCAACAAGCTGAAGAAAACCTTCGTCGAGTTCCTCCACAACCTGCCGTTCTACGGCCTGGCCGTGGTCTGCCTGGACGACCCGGTGGTGCGCGAGATCCTGCCGCTGGTCAAGCGCCCGGCAGTCACCTACGGCTTCAGCGAAGAAGCCGACGTGCGGGCGATCAACGTACGCCAGTCGGGCATGCAGACCCACTTCACCGTGCTGCGCCGCGACCGCGCGCCGCTGGACGTGTCGGTCAACATGCCGGGCAACCACAACGTGCTCAATGCCCTGGCGACCATCGCCATTGCCACCGACGAAGGCATCAGCGACGAAGCCATCGTCCAGGGGCTCTCGGGCTTCCAGGGGGTTGGCCGACGCTTCCAGGTGTACGGCGAACTGCCGGTGGAAGGCGGCAACGTCATGCTGGTGGACGACTACGGTCACCACCCGACCGAGGTCGCCGCAGTGATCAAGGCCGTCCGCGGGGGCTGGCCGGAGCGCCGCCTGGTGATGGTCTACCAGCCGCACCGCTACAGCCGTACCCGCGACCTGTACGACGATTTCGTCCAGGTGCTGGGCGACGCCAACGTCTTGCTGCTGATGGAAGTCTACCCGGCCGGCGAAGAGCCGATCCCGGGCGCCGACAGCCGCCAGCTGTGCCACAGCATCCGCCAGCGCGGCAAGCTCGACCCGATCTACATCGAGCGCGGCATCGAGCTGGCGCCGCTGGTCAAGCCGCTGCTGCGTGCCGGCGACATCCTGCTGTGCCAGGGCGCCGGTGATATCGGCGGCCTCGCGCCACAACTGTTGAAAAGTCCGTTGTTCGCTGGTGCGGTTGCCAGTCAGGGGAAATCGAAATGACTGCCGAAGCCTACGCCAAGCTGCACTCCACCATTGCCCCGCAAGACTTCGGCCGCGTCGCCGTGCTCTACGGCGGCAAGAGCGCCGAGCGCGAAGTCTCGCTGAAGTCCGGTGCCGCAGTGATCGACGCGCTGCAGAGCGCGGGTGTCGACGTGGTCGCCATCGATGTCGGTGACGACCTGCTGACCCGCCTGCTCAACGAGAAGATCGATCGCGCCTTCATCATCCTCCACGGCCGTGGCGGTGAAGACGGCAGCATGCAGGGCCTGCTGGAGTGCCTGGGCATCCCGTACACCGGCAGCGGCATCCTCGCTTCGGCCCTGGCCATGGACAAGCTGCGCACCAAGCAGGTCTGGCAGAGCCTGGGTATTCCGACCCCGCTGCACACCGTGCTGGCCAGCGAAGCCGACTGTATTTCTGCAGGCGCGGAACTGGGCTTCCCTTTGATCGTCAAACCGGCCCATGAAGGTTCCAGTATCGGTATGGCGAAAGTGTCCAGCGTCGCGGAATTGATCGCGGCCTGGAAAGACGCCGCCAACTACGATTCGCAAGTGTTGGTCGAGCAGTGGATTCAAGGTCCGGAGTTCACCGTTGCGGTGCTGCGCGACCAGGTTCTGCCGCCAATCGCCCTGGGCACCCCGCATTCGTTCTACGACTACGACGCCAAGTACCTGGCTTCCGATACCCAGTACCGGATCCCGTGTGGCCTGGACGCGGCCAAGGAACAGGAATTGATCGACCTCACCGCCCGCGCCTGCGACGCCATCGGCATCGCTGGCTGGGGCCGTGTGGATGTAATGCAGGACGAGCAGGGCCGTTTCTGGCTGCTTGAAGTCAACACCGCACCCGGCATGACCGACCATAGCCTGGTGCCCATGGCGGCACGTGCGGCCGGCCTCGATTTCCAGCAGTTGGTGCTGGCGATCCTGGCGGCCAGTGTCGAGGCGCGAGGTTAAGCCCATGCAAGGCGCGATGTTACGTCATCAGCCACCCGCTCCCGGCCGTAACAAGCCGGTGCCGCGTGGTGCCAGCCGAATGGTGGCCAAGGAGCCACTGTCGGCGCGCCTGCCCAAGCCGAACTTCAGCATCTTCAAGAAGCTGCTGTGGCCGGTCCTGCTGGTCGTCGCGGGCTTCGGTGCCTACGAGGGCGCGCAGCGGCTGATGCCCTATGCCGACCGGCCGATCACCAAGATCGCCGTACAGGGCGACCTCAGCTACATCAGCCAGCAGGCGGTGCAGCAGCGGATCGCCCCCTATGTGGCGGCGAGCTTCTTCACCGTCGACCTGGCGAGCATGCGTACCGAGCTGGAGCAGATGCCCTGGATCGCCCATGCCGAAGTGCGCCGGGTGTGGCCGGACGAAGTGGTGATCCGCCTGGAAGAACAGTTGCCGGTGGCGCGCTGGGGCGAGGATGCCTTGCTCAACAACCAGGGCCAGGCCTTCACCCCGCGCGAACTGGCGAATTACGAGCACCTGCCGCAGCTCTTCGGGCCGCAGCGCGCTCAGCAACAAGTGATGCAGCAATATCAGGTACTGAACCAGATGTTGCGTCCTTTGGGTTTCTCGATCGCACGCCTGGAGCTGCGCGAGCGGGGCAGCTGGTTCCTCACCACCGGCGCCGGCAGCGCCGGCCCGGGGATCGAACTGCTGCTGGGGCGCGACCATCTGGTGGAAAAAATGCGCCGCTTCATTGCCATCTACAACAAGACGCTCAAAGAACAGATCACGAACATCGCCCGCATCGATCTGCGTTACGCCAACGGTCTTGCCGTTGGCTGGCGGGAACCGATTGCACAGCCCGCGGCCCAACCCGCCGTGGCGAAGAATTAGAGAGAGGCAGGACCCATGGCAAATGCGCATAGCGGCAAAATGATCGTCGGGCTGGATATCGGCACGTCCAAGGTGGTGGCACTGGTGGGCGAAGTCGCCGCCGACGGCACCCTGGAGATCGTCGGTATCGGCACCCATCCATCGCGCGGGTTGAAGAAAGGCGTGGTGGTCAATATCGAGTCCACCGTGCAGTCGATCCAGCGCGCCGTCGAAGAGGCACAGCTGATGGCCGGCTGCCGGATCCACTCGGCCTTCGTCGGCGTGGCCGGCAACCACATCCGCAGCCTGAACTCCCACGGCATCGTTGCGATTCGCGACCGTGAAGTCAGCACTGCGGACCTGGAGCGGGTCCTGGACGCGGCCCAGGCCGTGGCCATTCCGGCCGACCAGCGCGTGCTGCACACCCTGCCGCAGGACTACGTGATCGATAACCAGGAAGGTGTGCGCGAGCCTCTGGGCATGTCGGGCGTGCGTCTGGAAGCCAAGGTCCACGTGGTCACCTGCGCGGTCAACGCGGCACAGAACATCGAGAAGTGCGTGCGTCGCTGCGGCCTGGAAATCGACGACATCATCCTCGAGCAACTGGCCTCGGCCTACTCGGTACTGACTGACGACGAGAAAGAGCTGGGCGTGTGCCTGGTGGACATCGGCGGCGGCACCACCGACATCGCCATCTTCACCGAAGGCGCGATCCGTCACACCGCGGTGATCCCGATCGCCGGCGACCAGGTCACCAACGACATCGCCATGGCCCTGCGTACGCCGACCCAGTACGCCGAGGAAATCAAGATTCGCTACGCCTGCGCCCTGGCCAAGCTGGCCGGTGCCGGCGAAACCATCAAGGTGCCGAGCGTCGGCGACCGTCCGCCGCGCGAGCTGTCGCGCCAGGCCCTGGCCGAAGTGGTCGAGCCGCGCTACGACGAACTGTTCACCTTGATCCAGGCGGAGCTGCGTCGCAGCGGCTACGAGGACCTGGTACCAGCGGGCATCGTCCTGACCGGTGGTACCTCGAAGATGGAAGGCGCGGTCGAGCTGGCCGAGGAAATCTTCCATATGCCGGTACGCCTCGGCGTACCACACAGCGTTCGGGGGCTGAGCGACGTGGTTCGCAACCCGATCTATTCCACTGGCGTTGGCCTGCTGACCTATGGCCTGCAGAAACAGTCCGACGGCGTGCCAGTGCCAGGTATCAGAAACGACAGCTATGGCGATGAACCTAAGGCCCCGGTGCTTGAGCGCTTCAAGCGTTGGGTCCAGGGAAACTTTTAAGTTTCAAGAGCAGTAGTGGCAGGCGCAAAAAACTAGAGAACTGAAAGGAGAGGGAAAATGTTCGAGCTCGTAGACAACGTCCCGCAAAGTCCGGTCATCAAAGTGATCGGCGTCGGTGGCGGCGGTGGCAACGCCGTCAACCACATGGTCAAGAGCAGCATCGAAGGCGTCGAATTCATCTGCGCCAACACGGATGCCCAGGCCCTGAAAAACATCGGTGCGCGCACCATTCTGCAACTGGGTACCGGCGTGACCAAGGGCCTGGGCGCGGGTGCCAACCCGGAAATCGGCCGCCAGGCCGCGCTGGAAGACCGCGAGCGTATCGCCGAGGTGCTGCAGGGCACCAACATGGTCTTCATCACCACCGGCATGGGTGGCGGTACCGGTACCGGTGCTGCGCCGATCATTGCCGAAGTGGCCAAGGAAATGGGCATCCTCACCGTTGCGGTGGTGACCCGTCCGTTCCCGTTCGAAGGTCGCAAGCGCATGCAGATCGCCGATGAAGGCATCCGCGCGCTGGCTGACAGCGTCGACTCGCTGATCACCATTCCGAACGAAAAGCTGCTGACCATCCTCGGTAAAGACGCCAGCCTGCTGTCGGCCTTCGCCAAGGCGGACGATGTACTGGCCGGTGCCGTTCGCGGTATCTCCGATATCATCAAGCGTCCGGGCATGATCAACGTCGACTTCGCCGACGTGCGTACCGTGATGAGCGAAATGGGTATGGCGATGATGGGTACCGGCTGCGCCAGCGGTCCGAACCGTGCTCGCGAAGCCACCGAGGCGGCGATCCGCAACCCGCTGCTGGAAGACGTCAACCTGCAGGGCGCCCGCGGCATCCTGGTCAACATCACCGCAGGTCCGGACCTGTCGCTGGGTGAATACTCCGACGTGGGTAGCATCATCGAAGCGTTCGCCTCCGACCACGCGATGGTCAAGGTCGGTACCGTGATCGATCCGGACATGCGCGACGAGCTGCACGTCACCGTGGTCGCCACCGGTCTGGGCGCGAAGATCGAGAAGCCTGTGAAGGTCATCGACAACACCCTGCAATCCGCGGCAGCCCAGGCGTCGACCCCGGCTCCAGCGCCTGTGCGCAACGAGCAGCCAGCGGTGAACTACCGTGACCTGGAGCGTCCGACCGTGATGCGCAACCAGACTCACGCGGGTGCAGCGGCAGCGGCCAAGCTCAACCCGCAGGACGATCTGGATTACCTGGACATCCCGGCCTTCCTGCGTCGCCAGGCCGATTGATGGAATTTATCAGGGGTATTAGGGTGATTGGTGTTCAGCAAAGGTTGGGTCTGTTATCATCCCCAGCCTTTGTTGATACCAGTTCGCAATCTGTGCTGAAGCGGCCAATGCCATGATTAAACAACGCACCCTGAAAAATATCATCCGTGCCACAGGTGTCGGCCTGCACTCCGGGGAAAAGGTTTACCTGACCCTGAAACCCGCGCCTGTGGATACCGGCATCGTATTTTGCCGAGCCGACCTCGACCCCGTGGTGCAAATTCCTGCCCGTGCGGAAAACGTCGGCGAGACCACCATGTCGACCACGCTGGTCAATGGCGATACCAAGGTAGACACGGTTGAGCACCTGCTCTCGGCCATGGCTGGCCTGGGCATCGATAACGCCTACGTCGAGCTCTCTGCCTCCGAAGTCCCGATCATGGACGGCAGCGCAGGCCCCTTCGTATTCCTGATTCAATCCGCCGGCCTGGAAGAACAGGACGCGCCGAAGAAATTCATCCGCATCCTGCGTGAAGTGACTGTTGAAGACGGCGACAAGCGCGCCACCTTCCTGCCTTTCGACGGGTTCAAGGTGAGTTTCGAGATCGATTTCGACCACCCGGTGTTCCGCAACCGGACCCAAAGTGCCAGCGTGGACTTTTCCAGCACCTCGTTCGTGAAGGAAGTCAGCCGCGCCCGTACCTTCGGGTTCATGAGCGACATCGAGTACTTGCGCAAGCACAACCTCGCCCTGGGCGGGAGCGTGGAAAACGCCATCGTGGTGGACAAGGACGGTGTCCTGAACGAAGACGGTCTTCGCTATGAAGACGAATTCGTCAAGCACAAGATCCTCGACGCCATCGGCGACCTGTACCTGCTGGGCAACAGCCTGATCGGCGAATTCCGTGGCTTCAAGTCCGGTCATGCGCTGAACAACCAGCTGCTGCGCAAGCTGATCGAAGAGACCGATGCGTGGGAAGTGGTGACGTTCGAAGACGCCAGCACTGCACCGATCTCCTACATGCGTCCGGTTGCCGCTGTATAAGCTCGAATACTCTCTCTAGTTTTGAAGGCCGCCCTCGGGCGGCCTTTTTTATGCCTGTCTGCTGGCTTGGGAAATGATGTTGTCAGGTCGGGCCCTATCGCTGGCAAGCCAGCTCCCACAGGGTTTATGCCAGCCACAAGATTTGTGCTCGACGCGGACACTGTGGGAGCTGGCTTGCCAGCGATGAGGCCACCAGCAACACCTCAGGCATTGTCTTTATTGCTCTTGCGATGACTCGCCAACCGCTCCAGCGCCGCCCGCAGGTTCGGATCGCTGATCCCCTCCGCGGTGGCCTGGATGGTCTCTGCCGACTTGTCGGAAATATCGATGACATGGCTCGGCGGGCGGACGGTAGTGGCGCTCGGCTGCACCTTGAACAGGATCCGGCTCAGGTTCACGAACACATCCAGCGCTTGCAACTGCCGCTGCAGGCGCTTCTGCTGATAGCGCAGGCGGGTCGCCCAGTGCCCGTCGGTGACGATCAGCGTCAGCGTGCCCTCGCGCCACGACGCCACATGGCAATGCTCCCGCGCCGCCGGCTGCAACTGGCTTTCCACCAGGCGCTGCAACTGCGCCAGGCGTTGCGCCTGGTTGAACAGTGCCTTCAGCGGACGGGCTTCGCGCAACAGCGTGCCGGGGGCGCGAGCAGGGGAGGGGCGGTAGGCCATGATGACACCTGGAAAGTCGATTGCGGTATCTTAACAGATCGCCCGGGAGGGGCTGGAACGCCACTATCCACGTGAATCTTGATCCACGCGGGTTGAAGTTGGGGAAAAAGCCCTTATTGTAAAAAAGCCCCGTCACAGCGCTGTGCCAGCATCGTGGAACTCCACCACTTTCCTCACCATCGTTTCCGGGTAGAATGCTCGTTCGCATGCGGCCAATAAGGGCTGCACGGGCGACTCACGGGGCCGCCCTCCATCCCTACGTGTGGAAGATCCTGCCGATATGTTTGCGCCTTTGTTAAAGAAACTTTTTGGAAGCAAGAACGAGCGTGAAGTGAAGCGCATGCTCAAGACGGTGCAGACCGTCAATGCCTTCGAAGAGCAGATGGTGGCCCTCTCCGATGAACAGCTGCGGGCCAAGACCCCCGAGTTCAAAGAGCGCCTGGCCAAAGGCGAGACCCTCGACCAGATCCTGCCCGAAGCCTTCGCCGTCGCGCGCGAGGCCGGCAAGCGGATCATGGGCATGCGCCACTTCGACGTGCAGCTGATCGGCGGCATGACCTTGCATGAAGGCATGATCGCGGAAATGCGCACCGGTGAGGGCAAGACCCTCGTGGCAACCCTCGGTGTGTACCTCAACGCACTGTCCGGCAAGGGCGTGCACGTGGTCACGGTCAACGACTACCTGGCCCGCCGCGACGCCAACTGGATGCGTCCGCTGTACGAGTTCCTCGGCCTGAGCGTCGGTGTCGTCACCCCGTTCCAGCCGCCTGAAGAGAAACGCGCCGCCTACGCCGCCGACATCACCTACGGCACCAACAACGAATTCGGCTTCGACTACCTGCGCGACAACATGGCGTTCAGCGTGGAAGAGAAATTCCAGCGCGAGCTGAATTTCGCCGTGATCGACGAAGTCGACTCCATCCTGATCGACGAAGCCCGTACCCCGCTGATCATTTCCGGCCAGGCCGAAGACAGCTCCAAGCTGTACATCGAGATCAACAAGCTGATCCCGCGCCTGACCCAGCACATCGAGGAAGTGGAAGGCCAGGTCACCCAGGAAGGCCACTACAAGATCGACGAGAAGAGCCGCCAGGTCGAGCTCAACGAAGCCGGTCACCAGTTCATCGAGGAGATGCTCACCCAGGTCGGCCTGCTGGCCGAGGGCGAGAGCCTCTACTCCGCACACAACCTGGGCCTGCTGACCCACGTCTACGCCGGCCTGCGCGCGCACAAGCTGTTCCATCGCAACGTCGAGTACATCGTCCAGGACGGCCAGGTCCTGCTGATCGACGAGCACACCGGCCGTACCATGCCGGGCCGCCGTCTGTCCGAAGGCCTGCACCAGGCCATCGAAGCGAAGGAAAACCTGAATATCCAGGCCGAAAGCCAGACCCTGGCCTCGACCACCTTCCAGAACTACTTCCGTCTCTACAACAAGCTGTCCGGCATGACCGGTACCGCTGACACCGAGGCCTTCGAGTTCGCCCAGATCTACGCCCTCAACGTCATGGTCATCCCGCCGAACAAACCGTTGGCCCGGAAGGACTTCAACGACCTGGTGTACCTGACCGCCGACGAGAAGTACGCCGCGATCATCGCCGACATCAAGGAAAGCATGGCCTCGGGCCGTCCTGTCCTGGTCGGTACCGCGACCATCGAAACCTCCGAGCACATGTCCAATCTGCTCAAGAAGGAAGGTATCGACCACAAGGTCCTTAACGCCAAGTACCACGAGAAGGAAGCCGAGATCATCGCCCAGGCCGGTCGCCCGGGTGCGCTGACCATCGCCACCAACATGGCCGGTCGCGGTACCGACATCCTGCTGGGCGGCAACTGGGAAGTCGAAGTGGCTTCCATGGAAAACCCGACCCCCGAGCAGATTGCCCAGATCAAGGCCGACTGGCAGAAGCGTCACCAGCAAGTGATCGAGTCCGGCGGCCTGCACGTGATCGCCTCCGAGCGTCATGAATCGCGCCGTATCGACAACCAGTTGCGTGGTCGTTCCGGTCGTCAGGGTGACCCGGGTTCCAGCCGCTTCTACCTGTCCCTGGAAGACAGCCTGATGCGCATCTTCGCCTCCGACCGGGTGAAGAACTTCATGAAGGCCCTGGGCATGCAGTCCGGCGAGGCCATCGAGCACCGCATGGTGACCAACGCCATCGAGAAGGCGCAGCGCAAGGTCGAAGGTCGCAACTTCGACATCCGTAAACAGCTCCTCGAATTCGACGACGTGGCCAACGAGCAGCGCAAGGTGATCTACCACATGCGCAACAGCCTGCTGGCCGCCGAGAACATCGGCGACACCATCACCGAGTTCCGCCAGGAGACCCTGGACGCCACCTTCGCCCAGCACATTCCGCCACAATCCCTGCCCGAGCAGTGGGACGTGTCCGGCCTGGAAGCTTCGCTGGCCAGCGACTTCGGCGTGAAACTGCCGATCCAGCAATGGCTCGACGAAGACGACAAGCTGTACGAAGAGACCCTGCGCGAGAAGGTCATGGCCGAACTGGTTGCGGCCTACAACGAGAAGGAAGACAGCGCCGGCGCCGAGGCCCTGCGTACCTTCGAGAAGCAGATCCTGCTGCGCGTCCTCGACGACCTGTGGAAAGACCACCTGTCGACCATGGATCACCTGCGTCACGGTATCCACCTGCGTGGCTACGCCCAGAAGAACCCGAAACAGGAGTACAAGCGCGAGTCGTTCACCCTGTTCCAGGAACTGCTGGAGTCGATCAAGCGCGACACCATCCGCGTGCTGTCCCACGTCCAGGTGCGCCGCGAGGATCCGGTCGAGGAAGAAGCCCGTCTGCGCCGCGAGGCCGAAGAGCTGGCCCAGCGCATGCAGTTCCAGCATGCCGCAGCCCCAGGCCTGGAAGCGGCCGAGCAGCTGGAAGAGGGCGCTGAAGTCGCCGTCGCCACCGCGCCGGTACGCAACGACCAGAAGCTGGGCCGCAACGAGCTGTGCTGGTGTGGCTCGGGCAAGAAGTTCAAGCACTGCCACGGGCAGATCAACTGATCGAGCCGTGACACGCTGAAACCTGAACACCGCGCCGCGACCGGTTCCTACCGTCGCGGCGTTGTTCCATCTCAAGCACCGTCGGATCGCCGGCGGTGAATTTTTTCTAGGAGCGCTTTCATGGCTGTTGGTCTTGGTCCTTTGCCAACGTTGCACCCGGTTCCCGGTTTCGAACTCGGTATCGCCTCTGCGGGCATCAAGCGCCCGGGGCGCAAGGATGTGGTGGTGATGCGCTGTGCCGAAGGCTCCAGCGTTGCCGGTGTGTTCACCCTGAACGCCTTCTGCGCCGCCCCGGTGATCATCGCCAAGCAGCGCGTGCAGGGCACCGTCCGCTACCTGCTGACCAACACCGGTAATGCCAACGCCGGTACCGGCGCCCCGGGCCTGGCTGCCGCCGAGCGCACCTGCGCCAAACTGGCCGAGCTGACCGGCGTCGACGCCAGCGCCGTGCTGCCGTTCTCCACCGGTGTGATCGGCGAGCCGCTGCCGGTCGAGAAGATCGAAGGCGCCCTGCAGGCCGCCCTGGACAACCTGTCCGAGAACCACTGGGCCGAAGCCGCCACCGGCATCATGACCACCGACACCCTGCCCAAGGGTGCCAGCCGTCAGTTCCAGCATGAAGGCGTGACCATCACCGTCACCGGCATCAGCAAGGGTGCGGGCATGATCCGTCCGAACATGGCCACCATGCTCGGCTACATCGCCACCGACGCCAAGGTCGCTCCGGCGGTGCTCAAGGACCTGATCCTGGACGGCGCCAACAAGTCGTTCAACCGCATCACTATCGACGGCGACACCTCGACCAACGACTGCTGCATGCTGATCGCCACCGGCAAGGCCGACGTGGCCGAGATCAGCGAAGCCAGCGGCCCGCTGTTCGACGCGCTGAAGAAGGCGGTGTTCGAAGTCTGCATGGAAGTGGCCCAGGCCATCGTCCGTGACGGCGAAGGCGCCACCAAGTTCGTCACCGTGCAGGTCAACGGCGGCGGCAGCCACCAGGAATGCCTGGATGTCGGTTACGCCGTGGCCCACTCGCCGCTGATCAAGACCGCGCTGTTCGCCTCCGACCCGAACTGGGGCCGCATCCTTGCTGCCGTGGGTCGTGCCGGCGTGCCGAACCTCGACGTCAGCCTGATCGACGTGTACCTGGACAGTGTCTGCATCGCCTCCAAGGGCGGCCGCAGCGCTACCTACACGGAAGAGCAGGGCTCCGCCGTCATGGCCCAGGAAGAAATCACCATCCGTATCGAGCTGGGCCGTGGTCAGTGCAACGAGACCATCTGGACCACCGACCTGTCCCACGAGTACGTGAAGATCAACGCGGAATACCGCACCTGAACGAACGCCGCCGCCTGGGCTGGCCGGGCGGCGGCATCCTCTCAATCAGCGGAGTTCAAAGTTGAAACGGATTCATGTCGCCGCCGCCGTCATTCGTGGCGCGGATGGCCGTATTCTCATCGCCCGGCGTGGCGAAACCCAGCATCAGGGCGGTCTCTGGGAGTTTCCCGGAGGAAAGGTCGAGGACGGTGAAGCCGTCGAGGTAGCCCTGGCCCGCGAACTGCGTGAAGAGCTGGGCATCGAGGTGACCGCAGCGCGGCCACTGATCAAGATCAAGCATGACTATCCGGACAAGCAGATCCTGCTCGATGTCTGGGACGTCGGCGCCTTTACCGGCGAACCCCATGGGGCCGAGGGCCAGCCACTGGCCTGGGTCTCGCCGCGGGAGCTGGGGCAATACGAGTTCCCCGAGGCCAACCGGCCGATCGTTGCGGCAGCGCGTCTGCCGGGCGAGTACCTGATTACCCCGGACGACCTGGAAACCCCGCAGATGCTGCGCGGGATTCAAAAGGCCATTGCTGGCGGGGTCAAGCTGGTGCAACTGCGTGCGCCGAACATGTACGACCCGAAATACCGTGATGTCGCGGTGGACGCGGTTGGCTTGTGTGCCGGCAAGGCGCAGTTGATGCTCAAGGGGCCGCTGGAATGGCTGGGGGACTTCCCGTCTGCCGGCTGGCACCTGACGGCCGAGCAGTTGCGCAAGTACGCGCCCAATGGCCGGCCGTTCCCCAAGGATCGCTGGCTGGCGGCGTCCTGCCACAGTCTTGAAGAGCTGGCGCTGGCCGAGCAGATGGGCGTGGACTTCGTCACCCTGTCGCCGGTGCAGGCAACCCTGACCCATCCTGAGGCTCAGCCGTTGGGCTGGGAAGCGGCACAGCAGATGATCGACGGATTCAACAGGCCGGTATTCCTG
This sequence comes from Pseudomonas sp. P2S-1, assembly GCF_057197725.1. Classification (NCBI taxonomy): domain Bacteria; kingdom Pseudomonadati; phylum Pseudomonadota; class Gammaproteobacteria; order Pseudomonadales; family Pseudomonadaceae; genus Pseudomonas; species Pseudomonas sp. P2S-1. The sequence goes on along the minus strand of NZ_CM170068.1, from coordinate 3,484,809 downwards.
CTGGGTGGTGTGGGGCCGAACGAGCGTGAGCGGGCCTGGCAGATGGGGGCGCAGGGCGTGGCCGGGATCCGGGCGTTCTGGCCCGAAGCCTGACCCCGGTGGGAGCTGGCTTGAACAATGATGTTGTCAGGCCTGGCCAATCGCTGGCAAGCCAGCTCCCACAAGGTCCTGGGTCAGCCATGGTTTTTGTGTCCGGCAGATAACCCTGTGGGAGCTGGCTTGCCAGCGATGAGGCCGGCAAGGGCAAAAATGTTGTCAGGGTCTGGCTTCCTATTCAGGGTTTTGCGGCAGCCTGCCAGAGGATTTCGCCGATGCCCTGGCGGCGGGCGATCAAGCGCGCGGCGACGAACAGTAGATCCGACAGCCGGTTGATATACGCCAGCCCAACCCCCTCCAACGGCTCTACCGCATTCAACTGCTGACACCGCCGCTCCGCACTCCGTGCCAGGCTCCGGCACACATGGGCCTGCGCCACCAGCGCCGAGCCTCCCGGAAGGATGAAGTTCTCCAGTGGCCCCAGCTCCTCGTTCCATAGGTCTATCGCCGTCTCCAGCCGTTCTATCTCGGCCTTGTCCAGCGCCTGGTAACTGGGCATCGCCAGTTCGCCACCCAGGTCGAACAAGCGATGCTGACAAGGCGCCAATACGTCGGTCAGCTCGCCCAGCCCCTCCGCGGCCAACCCCGCCAGCAACAACCCTAACTGACTGTTCAGCGTATCCACCTCGCCAATCGCTTCGATCCGCGGATGGTCCTTGGGCACCCGACGCCCGTCGCCAAGGCCAGTTTCGCCCTTGTCGCCGGTGCGGGTGTAGATCTTCGACAGGCGGAAACCCATGGCTTATGACTCCAGTTTGCGAGTGGCGGGCAGCGGCGTGGCAACCAGGGGCAGGCGCAGGGTGAAGCAGGTGCCCTGGCCCGGACTCGATTGCACTTCCATCTGGCCCTTGTGGTTGTTGGTGATGATGAAGTACGAGACGGACAAGCCAAGGCCGGTGCCCTGGCCGATTTCCTTGGTGGTGAAGAACGGCTCGAAGGTGCGCTTGCGGATCGCCTCGGGCATGCCGATACCGTTGTCCTCGACCTGGATCTCCGCCCACGGCGGATTCAGTCTGGTACGCAAGGTAATACGCCCGGGCTCGCGGTCGTCCTCGCGCAGGTGGATGGCCTGGGCGGCGTTCTTCAGCAGGTTGAGCAGTACCTGCTCCAGCTCGTTGGCGGTGCCCGGCACCGGGCCGAGCGCCGGGTCGAACTGGCGAACGATGGCCTGGCCCTTGAAGTCGAAGCCGATGGCCAGGTCGAAGTCGTTGCCGGCGATCTCCACCGCCTGGTCGATCAGCGCCGGCAGGTCGCAGGGCGCCATCTGCCGGTTGCTGCGGCGGCTGAAGCTGAGCATGTGGGTGACGATCTTCGCCGCCCGCGCCCCGGCCTGCTGGATGCCGTCGAGCAGTTGCGGAACCTGGCGCTCTTCGAGGTAGTGATTGACCGTGCCCAGGTCGATGCCGGTCTCGCTGGCGGCCTCGAGGTTCTTCGGCAGGTCCGGCGACAGGCGCCGGCGAATGTTCTGCACGTTGTGCAGGATGGCGCCCAGCGGGTTGTTGATCTCGTGGGCCATGCCCGCCGCGAGGCCGCCCACCGAAAGCATCTTCTCCGATTGCACCATCATTTCCTCCAGCGACAGGCGCTGGGTGATGTCGTCGATACGGATCACCACGCCACGCCCGCCGCCGCCCATCAGCGGGTAGAAGGTCAGGGCGTAGTGGCGCACGTCATCCTCGCGGGTCCAGGTGACCCGCTCGATCTTCGCCACCCGGTGCTTCTCGACGCTTTCCTTGAGTTGCGGCAGGAACGGCTTGAGCGGCTCGAAGGCGAGGAAGATCGGCTGGTTCAGCGCTTCGTCCAGGGGCGTACCGGAGAGGCTGCTGGCCTCCTGGTTCCACTGGGTGACGTAGAGCTGTTCGTCGAGGGCGATCAGCGCCGAGGGCATGGAGTCGATGATGCTGTTGAGGTAGTTCTGGAAGCCGGTGAGCTTGCGCTCGATCTTGCCGCGCACCTGGACTTCCAGTTCCAGCTTGCGGTTGGTATGGCGGGTTTCCTCGGCCAGGCCCTGGGCCTGGTCGTAGGCCTGCTGGAATTCGTCACGAGCGCGCTTGAGCTGCTGCTCCCGGGCCTCGATGCGCGACAGCATGGTGTTGAACGCTTCCGCCAGGCTGCCGATCTCGTCGTGGTTGCCGGGGCGGGCCCGCAGGGCGTAGTTCTCCTCCCGGGTGACCTGGCGCGACAGTTGTTCCAACTGGTAGATCGGCTGGGTGATCAGGCGCTTGATCTGCCGGGCGATGATCATCCACAGCAGCACGCTGAACACCAGGATGCCGAGGCTGGCCGTCAGGGTGCCGGTGTAGAAGGCGGTGGGCAGTTCGCTGCTGGCCACCAGCAGCAGATGGCCGGGCGGGCTGCCGGTACGGGGCAGGCGCACCAGTTGGGTACTGCGGAATTCAGTGAGGCGCCAGCCTTCGATATTGCGGTAGCGCTTGGGCAGGGCGATCGGCTCGCCATGCTGCAGCTCCGCGAGCAGCTTGCCGTCGCTGCCGTACAGCGCGGCAGCGCGCAGGGGGGTGTAGGTGTCCAGCTCGTCGAGCAGGCGGTTGGCCGCTTCCGGCGAGTCGGTGGCCTGCTGCGCCAGTTGCGGGTTGGACACCAGGCGACCGATGGTCTGCAGGGCCTGGGGCGCCATGGCCTCCTGGGAAATCCAGTAGGCGGCACTGATAAAGGTCAGGTTGGCCACCAGCAGGATGGTGATGAGCAGCACCAGCAGGGCGGCCAGCAGTTTCTGGCCGACCGGCAGGTTTTCCAGGCGTTCGCGCAAGGGCATGGTGACGGCGTGGTCCTGTGGGTGAAGGGGCAGGGTAACGCTGCCCTCAGTCGCTGGGCAATCCGTGGCTGTCCAGGTGTTCGACCAGGCGCCGATAGAGCCGTTCCAGATGGGGCAGCGGCTGACCGTGGCGCATCGCGCTGCGGCAGACGTGGCCGAGCAGGTAGTGGATCTCGGTCCGGCGGCCGTTGCGTACGTCCTGGTACATCGAAGAGTAGTTCGCGGCGGTGGCCTCGATCACCCGTTGTACCTCGGTTTCCAGGTTTTCCGCCGCTTGTGGCTGGCCGCAGCGCTGCAGCAGCCCGGCCAGCTCGGCGCACAGGGTGGCGACTTCGCAATGATGTCCGGCGAGGCCGCCGTTGCGGCAATCGTAGAGCACGGTCAGCGGGTTGATCGCGCAGTTCAGGGCCAGCTTGCGCCACAGGCGGGTGAGGATGTCCGGTGTCCATTCATGGGGAATGCCGGCGTCGGTGAGGTCGTCGAGCCAGGTCGGTGCCAGCGGGTTGGCAGGATCGCCCAGCCAGTTGAAACCGTGGCCGGCGAAGTTCACCTGCCAGTCGCGCTCGCGGAAAGCGCCTTCGGTGCTGGAAGCGAATATGCAGCGGGCCTGCGGGACCCGGGCGGCGACTTCGTCCTGGCTGCCGAGGCCGTTCTGCAGGAGGATCAGCTCGGCGTCCGGTGCCAGGCGGTGGGCGATGCTGGCGATGGCCTTTTCTGCGTCATAGGCCTTGCAGGCCAGCAGCAGGCGCTGGATCGGCGTGTCTGCGTCGAGGGTTTCCGCGGGGATGGCAAAGGTCGCCGGCTGGCCTTGTTCGACCAGGTTCAGGCCGCCCGCCGCCTCATAGGACTGCAGGCGCTGCGCGCTGCGCAGGATCAGGCGAACCGGTTTGCCGGCGCGGGCCAGGCGACAGGCCCAGAGGCTGCCGAGGCTGCCGGCGCCGAGAATATGCCAGGTGCTGCTCATCAGCGTTTCCCAAGCGTTTATAATGAGCCGGCATTTTAACCGTCAAACCCGGTGCGCTCCATCGCACTCCCGTCAAGGAGTGCCAGCGCACCTTTTATTTTCTGGAGAAAAAGGTATGCCGTCGTTCGACGTGGTATCGGAACTGGACAAGCACGAAGTCACCAACGCCGTGGAAAACGCCATCAAGGAACTGGATCGCCGCTACGACCTGAAGGGCAAGGGCAGCTTCGAGTTCAAGGAAAAGGACCAGACCGTCCTGCTGACCGCCGAAGCCGAGTTTCAGCTGGAAGCCATGGTCGAGATCCTGCGTCTGGCCCTGGTCAAGCGCAAGATCGACGTCCAGTGCCTGGAGATCAAGGACGCCTACGCTTCCGGCAAGGAAATGAAGCAGGAAGCGGTGTTCAAGGAAGGTATCGATAAAGAGCTGGCGAAGAAGATCGTCGCTCATATCAAGGACGCCAAGCTCAAGGTCCAGGCCGCGATCCAGGGCGAGCAGATCCGTGTGACCGGCAAGAAGCGCGACGACCTGCAGGAATGCATCGCCGCCCTGCGTGGCCATGAGTTCGGCATGCCGCTGCAGTTCAACAATTTCCGCGATTGATCACGGCGTTTCAGGAACCTTGGCGCTTTGTCGGCGTCCCAGGTTCCTGGCGTCGCTGAATCGTTTGCGGCGCTTTAATTTCTGTTTTTTGCCGCATCAGGAGGGCATATGGATTTGAATGCAGAGGTCGATCAACTGGTCAGGACTTCGCAGACCTGGATTCCGTTGATCATGGAATACGGCAGCCGCCTGGCCCTGGCGCTGATCACCCTGGCGATCGGCTGGTGGCTGATCAACAAGGTCACCGCGAAACTGGGCAAGCTGCTGGCCCTGCGCAACGCCGACACCGCGCTGCAAGGCTTTATCAGCACCCTGGCCAATATCATCCTGAAGATCCTGCTGTTCGTCAGCGTGGCCTCGATGATCGGCGTGGAAACCACCTCGTTCGTTGCCGCCATCGGTGCCGCCGGCCTGGCCATCGGCCTGGCCCTGCAAGGCAGCCTGGCGAACTTCGCCGGTGGTGTGCTGATCCTGCTGTTCCGTCCGTTCCGCCTTGGCGACTGGATCGAGGCGCAGGGTGTCAGCGGCGCCGTGGACAGCATCCAGATCTTCCACACCGTGCTGCGCACCGGCGACAACAAGACGGTGATCGTGCCCAACGGCAACCTGTCCAACGGCATCATTACCAACTACAACCGCCAGCCGACCCGCAAGGTGGTGTTCGACGTCGGTGTCGACTACGAGGCCGACCTGCAGAAGGCCCGCAACGTCCTGCTCGAGCTGGCCAAGAACGACCCACGGGTGCACAAGGATCCGGCGCCGCAGGCGGTGGTTTCGACCCTGGGCGACAGTTCCATCACCGTTTCCCTGCGGATCTGGGTGAATACTGCGGATTACTGGGACGTGATGTTCATGCTCAACGAGCATGCGCGTGACCGGCTGAAGGACGAGGGGATCGATATTCCCTTTCCGCAGCGCGTGATTCGTGTAGTGCAGGAGACTGCTGCCCAGTAGTCAGCCCTGTGTCGTTGCTGATGGCCCTATCGCTGGCAAGCCAGCTCCCACAAAACCCTGTGGGAGCTGGCTTGCCAGCGATAGGGCCCTGAAGGCATTACACTTCTTCACTTCTCCCCGCTATCGGTCCGACAGGGTTTTCTGGCATACAGCCCGGTCTAGTCTTCAACTGCCGACCGACCCATGACCCCGCTCATCAAGATCACTCCCTTCAGAGCCTTCTGCTTCGCCCTGACCCTGGCCCTGTTCGAACTCCTCACCTACCTCGCCAGCGACGTGGTCATGCCGGCCATGCCGCAGGTGGTCAGCGACCTCGACGCCAGTCCCGAATTCATCCCCCACGCCCTGAACCTCTACCTGCTCGGCGGAGTACTCCTGCAATGGCTGATCGGCCCGCTGGCCGATCGCTATGGCCGGCGCCCGCTGCTGCTCGGCGGCTGCGCGTTCTTCTGCGTGGCCTGCCTGGTGACCTACTGGGTCGACGGCATCGAGATGTTCAACCTGCTGCGCCTGTTGCAGGGCATCGGCCTGGGCTTCGTGGTCACGGTCAGCTATCCGGCCCTGAACGAGGCCTTCAGCGAGGCGGATGCGGTGCGGATGATGGCGCTGCTGGCCAATATCGCCCTGTTGTCGCCGCTGCTCGGGCCGTTGGTGGGCACGCTGCTGCTGGAGTGGGTGTCCTGGCGCTGGCTGTTCGTGCTGTTCGGCATCACTGCCGTGCTGGCCTGGTTCGCCTTGTACCGCTTCATGCCGGAGACCCTGGGGGTCGAGCGCCGTGATGGTTCGCGCCTGGCGTTCCAGCCGATCCACCTGCTGCCGCTGCTGTCCGGCTACGCGCAGTTGCTCGGCAATCGCCGTTTCGTCGCCGGCAGCGCCGCGTTGGGCCTGATCGGCCTGCCGCTGATCGGCTGGATCGGCCTGTCGCCGGTACTGCTGATCCATGACGAGGGCCTGAGCAAGATGGAATACGCGCTGTGGCAGTTGCCGGTGTTCGGCGGGCTGATCCTCGGCAACCTGATCATCAACCGCATCGCCGATCGGTATCCGCTGACCGCACTGGTCCGCGGTGCCCTCTGGCCTTTTCTCGCCGGGTTGGCGCTGGCTTTGCTGGCAACCTGGATCTACCCGAGCGTGCCCAGCCTGGTGGTCGGTCTGTCGATCTATGCCCTGGGCCTGGGTATCGGCAACGCCGTGCTGTACCGCATGACCCTGTTCAGCAGCGAGCAGAGCAAGGGCCTGGTCTCGGCCATGCTGGGGATGATCACCATCGCCCTGCTGGGCCTGGGCGGTGTGGTGATGGCCATGTTCGGCGCCGGGGCCAGCCTGCTGGCGTTCGCCGTGGCTTCGGGCGTGGCCGGGGTGCTGGCGCTGTGGCCGTTGCGGGGGGTGTTGAAACAGCAGCCCTGATCAGGACTGCTGCTGTTCGCTGGCGGGGGCGGCGGCGGGTTGTTCCGCCTGCTGGTCCGGATCCTTGCCGCGACGGATTTCCTGATGCCAGTGCAGGGCGATCAGGATCAGGGTCGGCACGCCGAGCAGGGCGGTGATCAGGAAGAAGTCGTGGTAGCCGAACTTCTCCACCAGCACCCCGGAATAGCCGCCGATCAGGCGTGGCAGCAGGAGCATGATCGAGCTGAGCAGGGCGTACTGGGTAGCGGAGAACTTCAGGTTGGTCAGGCTCGACAGGTAGGCGACGAAGGCCGAGGTGGCCAGGCCCGAGCTGAAGTTGTCGAGGGAGATGGTCACCACCAGCATCTGGATGTTCGGGCCCATGTCGGCCAGCATCACGAACAGGATATTGGTCGCGGCCGAGGCCGCGCCGCCGATGAACAGGATCGGCAGGATGCCGAAGCGCACGATCAGCAAGCCGCCGATGCCGGCGCCGAGCAGGGTCATGATCAGGCCGAAGATCTTGCTGACGCTGGCGATCTGGTCCTTGGTGAAGCCCTGGTCGATGTAGAACACGTTGGCCATCACGCCCATCACCGTGTCGGACATCCGGTAGGTGGCGATCAGCCCGAGCAGCAGCAGGGCCTGCCAGCGGTAGCGGTGGATGAAGTCGTTGACCGGCGTCAGCACCGGCGCCAGGCCGCGCCGGCCCATGGCCGAGAGGCACAGGCAGGTCAGGGTGGTGTAGAGGATGGCGCGCAAGAAGGCGCGGTCTTCCAGGAGCAGGTCGAGCAGGCTGACGCCGTCGAACAGCACGCTGGCGAAATCGGTGTTGTACAACTGGGTGAACATCGCAGGGACCGAGACCAGCAGCACGATCAGTACGAACACCGAGATCAGCTGGTGACTGAAGCCGTAGCGCGCGGCCTGCAACTGGGTGCGCAGCGACACCGGGGGTTCACGCATCAGCAGGGTGGTGATCACTGCCGGAAGCATCATCAGGCCGAACAGCACGTAGGTGCCGGTCCAGGCCTTGTGCATGTAGTTGAAACCGGTGGAGCCGAACCACTCGGCGAAGAACAGCGCGCCAGCGGTGGCGAGCAGGGCGGCGACCCGGTAGCCGGCCATGTAGCTGGCGGCGAGGGCGGCCTGGCGCTGGTCGTCGGCGATTTCCAGGCGGTAGGCGTCGACGGCGATGTCCTGGGTGGCGGAAGCGAAGGCGACGAGAACGGCCAGGGCGATCAGCCAGGACAAGTGCTTCTGCGGATCGCAGAAGCCCATTCCGACCAGGCCGATAAGCACCAGGATCTGCGACAGCACCAGCCACGAGCGGCGCCGGCCGAGCTTGCCGAGCAAGGGCAGGCGCCATTGATCGAGCAGTGGCGACCAGACCCATTTGAAGGCGTAGGCCAGGCCGATCAGGCTTGCATAGCCGATGGTCTCGCGTGCCACTCCGGCCTCGCGCAACCAGACCGAGAGGGTCGAGAACACCAACATGTAAGGCAGGCCGGCGGCGAAACCGAGCAGCAGGAGCACCACAGTCGACGGGCTGGCATAGGCAGCGAGCGCAGCGCGCCAGGTTTTACGGGGCATGGGCCAACATCTGCCTCAAGAATACGAACACAAAGCGCGCACTCTAACTGGTGTGATCCATCGGACGCCAGCCATGGCGCGACATATCGACGCGATTATTGCGCAGGCTGACCCCTTCGGCGCGCAAGCGCGCCCGTTGCTCATCGCCCGAAGGCGTTCCTTGCTCAAGGCTGAGACGACCGCCGGCACCCAGCACCCGGTGCCAGGGCAGGCGCGTGTCGGCCGGCAACTGGCTGAGGGTACGCCCGACCCAGCGGGCAGCGCGGCCCAGGCCGGCCATTTCGGCCAGTTCGCCATAACTGACCACCTTGCCCGGCGGGATCTGGTTCATGACCAGGTACAGCGCCGTTCGTCGGCCTTCGGCGCTTTCCTGGGTCATGTCGGAGGCGGCATTCATTCGGGTGTTTCCCCCTTCGCGGTGCACACGGAGAAAGGGTTGCTAATTGAACTCATTGGCATTGGGTGGGTCTTTCCTTGCTCTGGGCCTGGGCATCCGGATAATGCCCGACTTTTTCTCGCGAACCTGAACTCAGTGCTGCCTATGTATTCTAGAACCCTGTTGTGCCTTGCAATGGTCGGCGCGTGCGCGCCGGCTCTCGCCGATACCGTGTGGATGAAGAACGGTGACCGCCTGAGCGGCAAGATCAAGGTGTTCGATGGCGGCAAGCTGCTGCTGGAAACCCCTTACGGCGGCTCCATTCCGCTGGACTGGAAGCAGGTCAAGACCCTGGAGAGCGACCAGGAACTGCTGGTCAAGCAGGACGAGTACAACGGTGAGCGCGCCAAGTCGCTGCAGGCCGCCGAACCGGGCAAAGTGATCCTGGCCAACGGCGAGGCGCCGAAGACCGTCGAGCTGGCGAGCATCCAGCAGATCATGAAGCCCAAGCCGGTGGTCGAGGACCTGGTCTGGAAGGGCAACGTCGACCTGGCCCTGGACTACAAGCGCGCCGAGACCAACACCGACGACTACGACGTCGACTTCAAGACCACCGCCCGTCACGGTCGCTGGCGGCACAACGCTGAAGGCGAATACAACCGCGACAGCAAGGACGATGTCACCACCACCAACAACTGGAGCGCCGAGTACGCCCTGGACCGCTTCATCACCGACAAGTGGTTCTGGCAGGGCCGCCTGGAATACAAGCGCGACCATATCGAGGACCTGGCTCGCCAGCGTACCGTCGGTACCGGCCCGGGCTACCAGTTCTGGGATGACGAACTGGGCGCCTTCTCCCTCGGTTCGCTGCTCAACCGCACCGACTACGAGTACGCCGATGGCGGCAAGGACAACTTCTATTCCGTCGGCATGAAGTGGAACTACAACCGCTACCTGATCGGCAAGACGGTCGAGGTCTTCACCAACGGCGAGGTCGGCAAGCCGCTGGGCAATGTCGCCGACTACAGCCTGGATGCCGAGCTGGGTCTGCGCTACAAGGTCACCGAGTGGGCCTCGCTGAACCTCAAGGCGGAAAAGGACATCATCAGCGGCACCCGCGACAGCGATCTGGACAAGACCCGCTACACCGCCGGATTCGGCGTGACCTGGTAACACGGCTCCGGGAAGCGGGCCCCTTGGCATCGGCAACGATAATGATTAGCTTGTCGCTATCGCCGCCCGTGCCGGGTGGTCCGTTTTTCCAGGAGTGCAGACGTGAGTGCCAACGTAGCCAGGCCCGCCCGAGAATTGCTGTTGAAAGAGTACCGCGGGGTGCTCTCGACCCATTCCAAATCCATGCCCGGCTTCCCGTTCGGCTCCGTGGTGCCGTACTGCCTGGACGCTGATGGCAACCCGCTGATCCTGATCAGTCGTATCGCCCAGCACACCCACAACCTGCAGAAGGACCCGAAGTGTTCGCTGCTGGTAGGCGAGCGTGGTGCCGAGGATGTCCAGGCGGTCGGTCGCCTGACCGTGCTGGCCGAAGCGCGCAAGCTGGAGCAGGCCGAGGCCATCGAGGCCGCTGCCGAGCGCTACTACCGCTACTTCCCTGAAGCGCGCAATTACCACAGCGCCCACGATTTCGACTTCTGGGTCCTGGAGCCGGTGCGCCACCGCTACATTGGCGGTTTCGGCGCCATCCACTGGATCGATCAGCTGACCCTGGCCAATCCGTTCGCCGGCAAGGCCGAGCTGAGCATGGTCGAACACATGAACAGCGACCACGCCAACGCCATCGCCCACTACGTCGCACTCAGCGGTTTGCCTGACGCGGTACCGGCGCAACTGGCCGGGATCGACAGCGAAGGCATGCACCTGCGCATCGGTCTGGCACTGTATTGGCTGGCGTTTCCGGAGCTTTGCAACACGCCGACACAAGTGCGTGAAGCCTTGGTTTTGCTGGCCCGCGCTGATAAATGGCCACAGGTGCAAACAGCTGAGGCTTGAAATTACGAGCTAAAGTTACCATTTGGGGTCTATTGGAAGATGTCTTCCGCTGAGGAAACCTCGATGCGTGCTTTTCTACTGTTGTTTCTCGCTTTCCCGATCCTGGAGCTGTACGTCTTTTTCAAGGTGAGCAGCTCCATCGGCTTCTTCCCGGCGCTGCTGCTGATCTTCGCCGGCTCCGCCCTGGGTATCCTGGTGGTGCGGGTCGCCGGTCTGGCCACGGCGCTGCGTACCCGTGACAGCCTGCAGCGCGGCGAAATGCCCGCCGAGGACATGTTCCACGGCCTGATGCTGGCGCTGGGTGGCGGCCTGCTGCTGATCCCGGGCTTTATCAGCGATGTGTTCGGCCTGCTCCTGCTGCTGCCGTTCGTCCGTCGCCTGCTCGGGCGCAAGCTGCGCGAGCGCGCCGAGGCCCAGGCCATGCGCCAGCGGGCGTTTGCCGATGAGTACATGAACAGCCAGCCGGGTGCCCAAGGGCGCAATCCACGGCAGCCGAATGTGATCGAAGGTGAGTACGAGCACCGCGATTCCTGATCCGGATCCGCTCCTGAAAAACGGCCCTTGCGAGGGCCGTTTTTCATTCCAGCCCTTTCATTGCAAAAAAATTCATTTGCGAGCCTTGTAATCCCCTTGGCCGCCCCTATGTATGGGTCACCGCAAGGTTTCTGGGCATCCGCACCAGACATGAACAGATGTGGCCCGCCTGGCGAGCCACGACCGGCAACGCCGGAAGCATCCACCCGCCGGTAACGAAACCGGCCGATGAAAACCACAATCAGGAGAGATCGACAATGAAGCTTCGTCCTCTGCATGACCGCGTCGTTATCCGCCGCAGCGAAGAAGAATCGAAAACCGCTGGCGGTATCGTTCTGCCAGGCTCGGCTGCTGAAAAGCCAAACCGTGGCGAAGTCGTCGCCGTTGGCACCGGTCGCATCCTGGACAACGGTGAAGTGCGTGCGCTGGCCGTGAAAGTGGGTGACAAAGTGGTTTTCGGCCCTTACTCGGGCAGCAACACTGTGAAAGTTGACGGCGAAGACCTGCTGGTAATGAGCGAGAACGAAATCCTCGCCGTTGTCGAAGCTTGATTCCGCTGGTTTCCCGTTACTCCAAAGTATTCAAGGATTAAACGATCATGGCTGCTAAAGACGTAAAATTCGGCGATTCCGCCCGCAAGAAAATGCTCGTTGGTGTCAACGTACTGGCTGACGCGGTAAAAGCGACCCTGGGCCCGAAAGGCCGCAACGTGGTCCTGGCCAAGAGCTTCGGCGCTCCGACCATCACCAAGGACGGCGTTTCCGTCGCCAAAGAGATCGAACTCAAAGACGCCTTCGAGAACATGGGCGCCCAGCTGCTGAAAGACGTTGCCTCCAAGGCCAACGACGAAGCCGGTGACGGCACCACCACCGCTACCGTCCTGGCCCAGGCCATCGTCAGCGAAGGTCTGAAATCGGTTGCCGCCGGCATGAACCCGATGGACCTGAAGCGCGGCATCGACAAGGCGACCATCGCCATCGTCAAGGAACTGAAAGCCCTGTCCAAGCCATGCGCCGACTCCAAGGCAATCGCTCAGGTAGGCACCATCTCCGCCAACTCCGACAACTCCATCGGCGACATCATTGCCGAAGCCATGGAAAAAGTCGGTAAAGAAGGCGTGATCACCGTCGAAGAAGGCTCGGGCCTGGAAAACGAACTGTCCGTCGTAGAAGGCATGCAGTTCGACCGCGGTTACCTGTCCCCTTACTTCGTCAACAAGCCGGACACCATGGTTGCCGAGCTGGAAGGCCCGCTGCTGCTGCTGGTCGACAAGAAGATCTCCAACATCCGCGAACTGCTGCCAGTCCTGGAAGCCGTTGCCAAGTCCGGCCGTCCGCTGCTGATCGTGGCTGAAGACGTTGAAGGTGAAGCGCTGGCGACTCTGGTCGTCAACAACATGCGCGGCATCGTCAAGGTTGCTGCGGTCAAGGCACCTGGCTTCGGCGACCGCCGCAAGGCCATGCTGCAGGACATCGCCGTCCTGACCGGCGGTACCGTGATCTCCGAAGAAATCGGCCTGAGCCTGGAAGCCGCTACCCTGGAGCACCTGGGCAACGCCAAGCGCGTGACCCTGTCCAAGGAAAACACCACCATCATCGACGGTGCTGGCGCCGAGTCCGACATCGAAGCACGCGTCAAGCAGATCCGTGCCCAGATCGAAGAAACTTCCTCCGACTACGACCGTGAAAAACTGCAAGAGCGTCTGGCCAAGCTGGCTGGCGGTGTTGCCGTGATCAAGGTCGGTGCCGGCACCGAAGTTGAAATGAAAGAGAAGAAAGCCCGCGTTGAAGACGCCCTGCACGCTACCCGTGCAGCCGTCGAAGAAGGCGTGGTGCCTGGCGGTGGTGTTGCCCTGGTTCGTTCGCTGCAAGCGATCGCCGACCTGAAAGGCGACAACGAAGACCAGAACGTCGGTATTGCCCTGCTGCGTCGCGCTGTCGAAGCGCCACTGCGCCAGATCGTTGCCAACGCCGGCGACGAGCCAAGCGTAGTGGTCGACAAGGTCAAGAACGGTTCCGGCAACTACGGTTACAACGCTGCTACCGGCGAGTACGGCGACATGATCGAAATGGGCATCCTGGACCCTGCCAAGGTGACTCGTTCGGCTCTGCAAGCTGCTGCTTCGATCGGTGGTCTGATGATCACTACCGAAGCCATGGTTGCCGACCTGCCGGAAGACAAGCCAGCTGGCGGCGGCATGCCAGACATGGGCGGCATGGGTGGCATGGGCGGCATGATGTAATCCAGCCTTACCCTGCTGCATAAAAGAGCCCCGCTAGATGCGGGGCTTTTTTATGCCTGTCGGAAAGCAAAGTGGTCCCCTGTGGGGCTTGGCTTCAGTGGCAGGCTGAGGTTCTGTTGGGGACAAGCCCAGGTGTCATGGGCTGGCTCAATACCCTGTGGGAGCTGGCTTGCCAGCGATCTGGCCGGATCTGACAACCCTTTTGTGCTTGCCGGCCTCATCGCTGGCAAGCCAGCTCCCACAGGGTCCGCGTTGCTTATCCAGCCTGGGCTACTTTACCGGCTTCGGCACTCACCACCGGCGCCTTCCGGCGATACAGCACCAGGTAATAGCACCCCAGTCCGATCAGCCAGCAGAACACCGCCGTCCACACGTTGTGCGAGAAGAAGTGCGCGCCTTGCAACATGCGCCCGACCGAGAACACCGTGCCCAGCGCGAAGGCGAACACCAGCGCGGCCCTGGCCATGCGCGGACGCCGATCCCGCAGCACGAAGAACAGCGCAAACAGGGTAAAGCCGGTAGCCGCGTGCCCACCGGGCCAGCAGCGTCCGGGCTTGTCGGTCTGCGGCCGGGCTTCCAGCAGCTTGCTGTAGGTTTCCTTGCCACCGAACTCGCTCAAGCTCCACGGACACTGGACTGCGGTGACCGCCTTGAGTGGAGTAACGAATGCAGTGGCCAGGCCCAGGCTCAGCACCAGGCAACCCAGCTCCCGGCGGATCGGTTTCAGGCGTTGCAGGGTAAAGCTGGCTACAAAGCCGATGATTGCCAGCACACTGAAGCCGATCACCACCTGCTTGGCCCGGTCATGCAGGATGTTTTCCAGGAAATAGCTGTGCCGACCGATGAACTGGCCGGCGCTGTGGTCGAAGAACTGGTTGGCCAGGATCATGTCCAGGTCGGTCATTTCCAGAAGGATCAGGATCACAGCGGTTAACAGGGGAATGCCCAGTACAATCCAGGGATTGAGCGGGCGCGACGGACGGAAGTCGTTGATGGCGGGCATGGGCGATCCTGACGGGATGGAGTCGACCGGCGATTCTCCGCCTCGACACATGGGCCGTTCGTGAATCCGTCGTGAAAAAAACGTCAGGTGACAACAGGATACATATCCACTACCGCAGCCCAGTGGATGCCAGGGTTACCAGGGTTGACAAGCAGATTGCCCCTGCTCATCATGGCCGCCACAACCGTCGAACGGTTGACCTCGTGTCGGTTAAGTCCGGCGCAAGATACTGCGAAAGCAGACCACAGCCACCTTCAAGGTGGCTGTTCTATTTCCGGGGGTCGTTGATGCACATCTGCTATATCGACGAGTCTGGTGATTCGCAACCTATCCTGAGCGGTGTCGATAACAAGCAGCCGATGCTGGTCGTCGCAGGGCTCTTTGTAGATGCCCAGCGTATCAGCAGGATTACGGACGAGTTCATCTGTCTCAAGCGCCGTTTCTACCCCGGACTGTTCCAGAAAGAGCGTCATGCCCTGAATGTGCTGCTCAAGGAGATCAAAGGTTCGGACCTGCGCAGCGACATCCGCAAACATCCCGCAAACCACGCTCTGGTGGAGCACCATTTCAAGTTCATCGATGGTGTCCTGGGCATCTGCAAGGCCCACGGCATCAAGCTGGTAGCCCGGGTATGGGTGAAGCAGTACAAGCAGGCGCTGGAAGATCGGTCCATCTATACCATCACCGCGCAGAACATTGCCAAGCGCTTCCAGCACTTCCTGATTGACCAGGAGTCTCGGGGCATGATCATTGCCGACTTTCGGGACCCGGTACGCAACCGTTACGTGGCTCATTCGATCTTTACCCAGAAGCACAAACTGGGGCGGGGAGGGGACGCTTATCCCTCGATCGAAGAGGTCGCGGTATTTGGTATCAGCGATAACCATGCTTGCCTGCAAATCGCCGACCTGATCTGTTCAACCATTCTCTACCCTATGGCTGGACGTACCGTTTGCGACGCCTCTTTCGACAATGTCCACACACATGTCCGTTACGACGCCATCGTCCGGCGCTATGCTCGACGGATCAAAGCGCTGCAATATCACTGTGCCGAGAAGGGTCAACGGCGTTGGGGAATCACGGTGGAGGATCCCCACACCCGCCGGACGTCGATTTTCCCCCAAGCGAAATCTCATGTCATGGAGCCGGGAGAGTCAGCGATGCAGGCCGCTCCAATTGACATAACCGTTTAACCTGCCCGGTGCAGTTCCGGGCAAGCAGGACTCAGGCCGCTTCAGAGCGCCACCTGAAGGCCATCAGCCGAACATCAAGAGGGACGCCATGCGCATTCTACTGGTTGAAGACAACCGCGATATCCTGGCCAACCTGGCCGATTACCTGGGGCTCAAGGGCTATACCGTGGATTGTGCCCAGGATGGACTGTCCGGCCTGCACCTGGCCGCCACCGAACACTACGATCTGATCGTCCTCGACATCATGCTGCCCGGAATCGACGGCTATACCCTGTGCAAGCGCCTGCGCGAGGACGCCCGCCGCGATACTCCGGTGATCATGCTGACCGCCCGCGACCAGCTTGACGACCGTCTCCAGGGTTTCCGTTCAGGGGCCGACGATTACCTGCTCAAGCCGTTCGCCTTGTCCGAACTGGCCGCCCGCATCGAAGCGGTGCTGCGCCGGGCCCAGGGCGGCGGACGCCGCAGCCTGCAGGTCGGCGATCTGAGCTACGACCTCGATACCCTCGAAGTCACCCGCCAGGGCCGTCACCTCAAGCTCAACCCGGTCGGCCTCAAGCTGCTCGCCGTGCTGATGCAGAAAAGCCCGCATGTCCTGCGTCGCGAGGTGCTGGAAGACGCCTTGTGGGGCGACGACTGCCCGGACAGCGATAGCCTGCGCAGCCACGTTCACCAGTTGCGCCAGGTGATCGACAAGCCCTTCGACAAACCGCTGCTGCACACCGTGCATGGCGTCGGTTATCGCCTGGCCGAGGGCCGCGATGGAGTTTAAGCAGAGCCTCGCCCAGCGGATCATCATCGCCTTTGCCCTGATGAGCGCGCTGGTGGCCGGGGCGTTCGCCTTCGGGATCGTCGCCACCGTGCATCTGGTGGAAGAACGCCTGATTTCCTCGGTGCTCGGTGGCGATCTGCAACGCCTGCTGCTGATGGACAGTGTCAGCGAGTGGAGCCACCGGCCACGGCCGGACCAGTTGTTCTACTACAGCGGCGGGCGCGATGACTTTGCCTTGCCGTCGGATCTGCGTCACCTCAACCCCGGCTTCCACGAGGTATTCCGCGAGCATCTGTCGTACCACGCCATGGTCGAAGTGGTGGATGGCCGGCGCTATGTGCTGTTGCAGGACCAGAGCGATTTCGAAGAACGCGAGCGGGTGCTGTTCGCTGTGGTGGTGGTGGGCTTCGTGCTCAGCCTGGCGCTGGCGGTGTTCCTCGGCTGGATCCTGGCGCGGCGGGTGATGGCACCGGTCATCCGCCTGGCCCGGCAGGTTCGTCATCGCGACCAGTTGCTCGGCCTGGCCCCGCCGCTGGCGCCGGATTACGCCGCGGACGAGGTGGGCCAGTTGGCGGTGGCCTTCGATGCCACCCTGGGCCGCCTGCGCGACGCGCTGACTCGCGAACGTCTGTTCACCAGCGACGTCAGTCATGAGTTGCGCACGCCCTTGATGGTGCTCGCCAGTTCCTGCGAGTTGCTGATGGAATACCCGGGTATCGAAGGCCGCGCCCGTGCCCAGGTGGAGCGCATTGCCCGTGCTACCGAAGAGATGCAGGAACTGGTCAAGACCTTCCTGATGCTGGCCCGGGCCCAGCGCGATGAAGGCGCCGTGGCGTCACGCACCACCCTCAAGGAGGTGAGTGACGAACTGCTGGGTGTTTGGCGCGACACCATCGAGCAGAAGGGCCTGAAGCTGACCCTGGTGGTCAACGAGCAGTCACCGACCCTGTACAACGCGACCTTCCTGCATTCGGTGATGGGCAATCTGCTGCGCAATGCTGCCCACTATACCGATGAAGGCTTTATCCGCCTGACCCTCGAGGCCGACAGCTTTACCGTCGAGGACAGCGGCGTGGGCATTCCCGTTGAGCAGCGCGAGGCGATGTTCCAGCCGTTCGTGCGCGGAGGGGAGAAGCGCGGGGAGGGGCTGGGGCTTGGCCTGTCGCTGGTGCAGCGCATCTGTGACGACCAGGGCTGGGTGGTCACGCTCAGCGAAACCCAACCCCATGGCTGCCGTTTCCACGTCAGCCTGGGCGACAAGGGGATGGCGCCGGACGCCTGAGGCTGACGGCGCCCGGTGTAATACTTTGTAAAACCTGTGGTTTTATCTGACGTTTTTTTCACAACGACATGACCTGACGGCAACGTCGCCACCCGTAACGTGGCGCTCATTGAAGTCAGGAGATGTTCCATGTCCACTCAGACCAAACTCGAGTTTTCCGACAAGTACGACCGCCAGCACGCCCAGGAGTACTTCGAGAAGCACCAGGCCAGCCTGGCCCGGCGCCTGTCCCACCAGCGCGACGAGCAACTGGCCCGGCGTGCACTGACCCTGGCAGGCGACCCCGGCCTGGTCCTCGATCTGCCGTGTGGCGCGGGCCGCTTCTGGCCGATGTTGGCGGAAAAGCACAACCGCGTGATCATCGGCGCCGACAACTCAGCCGCCATGCTGGAGACAGCCTGTCGCTCGCAGCCGGCGGATATCGTGAAACGGGTACGCCCCTTGCAGACTTCTGCGTTCGACATCGACTTGCCTGATAACGCCGTCGACAGCATTTTCTGCATGCGCCTGTTCCACCATATCGGTGAAGCGCCTCACAGGATGCAAATTCTAAAAGAATTTCAAAGGGTTACGCGTGATAGCGTGATTCTGTCGCTGTGGGTCGATGGCAATCTCAAGGCCTGGCGCCGGAAAAAGCTCGAAGCGCAGCGGATTGCCCGGGGCGAAACCGGGGGTTACCAGAACCGCTTCGTGTTACCAGCGGCTACGGTCGAAGCAGAATTCAAGGCGGCAGGTTTCCGCATCCAGGAACGAATGGACTTTCTGCCGTTCTACGCCATGTGGCGAGTTTATGTATTGCGAAAGGGTTGAAGACTATGGATGTGACAGACGCGGGCCGGGCCTCCGGTACTGACCGATTCAAGCACTTCTGGCAGCAGCAGGGTGAATGGGTGGAAGCGCCCAACCAGCGCCGCGGGGGCGAGAGCGGTGTGCAGCGCCTGCGCGACGAGCGGGGCCACATGCTCTATGCCAAGCGCCAGGTCGGGCACATCTATCGCAGCCTGTTGCATCCTTTCGGTCGCCCTACGGTGTTGCGCGAGTACGAGGCACTGCACAGTTTCGAACAACTGGGGGTGCGGGTCCCGCATATCGTGTACTGCGGGGTCGAGCGTGATGCCGATCGTCAGTGGCGGGCGCTGCTGGTCAGCGAGGCACTGGACGGTTTCGAGGAGATCGACAACTGGTATGCCGCAGGTGGCCGCGAGCGCCACGGCGAAGCCCTGCATGATCGCATCCTTGAAGACCTGGCGCGCAACCTCGCGCGCATGCACCTGGGGCACTGGCAGCATGGCTGCCTGTATGCCAAGCATGTCTTCGTCAAGGTGGTGGGCGAAGGTGACGCGGCCCGTGCCGAGGTTGCATTGCTCGACCTGGAGAAATGCCGGCGGCGCATCAGCAAGCATAAGGCGGCTGCCAATGACCTGCGCCAATTGCGCCGCCATTCGTCGTTCAGCGATGCTGACTGGGAAAAGCTGCTCTACTTTTACCGTACGGCGTTTGGCAGCGCAGTCAAAGGTTTAGAGTGATGAAACTAGAAATAGCTCGAAGTTTGTTTCTCCTGGCTGCCCTGGCCACCGCAACCGCAGCGGTGGCCGCCTGGGAGCAGCCGCGTCCCGGAGTGATCAGTGCCTCCACGCACTGTCCGCTGCCGCGCACGGCGAAACCGCAGGTCCAGGTACAGCCCGACCATGATCTGCTGCTGTTTCTGTTTGGTATGAGCCAGGGGCTTCGCGCCCAGGGCTGAAGGGCTGCTTCAACCAGGAGGGCCTCATCGCCGGCGTTGCCGGCGATGAGGCCCTCATTGTTTACACAGTCTGCTCGACCGTACGCGGTTCATCCTTCTTCGCCAGCAACGTATACACGCATGGCAGCACGAACAGGGTAAACAGCGTTCCCACCGACATCCCCGTGGCGATCACCGTGCCGATATCGAACCGGCTGACCGCCCCGGCGCCCGTCGCGATGATCAACGGCACCATGCCGAACACCATCGCTGCCGTGGTCATCAGCACCGGCCGCAGGCGGATCGCCGCCGCTTCCTCGATCGCCTCCCGTACCGACAGCCCCTTGTGCTCGCGCAACTGGTTGGCGAACTCGACGATAAGGATCCCGTGCTTGCTGATCAGCCCGATCAGCGTCACCAGCCCCACCTGGGTGTAGATGTTCAGGCTCGATAACCCGAGGAACAGCGGGATCAGCGCCCCGCAGATCGACATCGGCACCGTCACCAGGATCACCAGCGGGTCGCGGAAGCTCTCGAACTGCGCCGCCAGCACCAGGAAGATGATCGCCAGGGCCAGGCCAAACGTGACCCACAGCGCGCTGCCCTCCTGCACGTACTGCCTGGCCGCGCTGGCGTAGTCGAAGGCGAACCCGGCCGGCGCTTCTTCCTGGGCGATGTTGCGCACCTCCTGCAAGGCTTCGCCCATGCTCACCAGCGGAACGCCCGAGATGATCGCCGAGTTGAGCTGCTGGAACTGGTTGAGCTGGCGTGGACGGGCGCGGTCGCTGACGGTGATCAGGGTCGACAGCGGCAGCATCTGCCCGTCCTGGTTCTTCACGTAGTAGTTGTTCAGCCAGTCGGGGTTGTCGCGGTAAGCCCGCTCGACCTGGGCGATCACCTTGTAGCTGCGCCCGTCGATGGTGAAGCGGTTGATTTCCGCCTCACCGAGCAAGGTCGCCAGGGTGCTGCCGAGCACATCCATGGACACGCCCATCTGCGCCGCCTTGGCCCGGTCGATGTCCACCACCACTTCCGGCTTGTCGAAGGCCAGGTCGATATCGAGGAAGGCGAACTTGCCGGATTTCTCGGCGCGTTCCTTGACCCGTTGGGCCACGTCCAGCAGCGACTCGTAGTCGTTCGGCGTGTTGATCACGAAGGCGAACGGCAGACCTTCGCCGGTGCCCGGCAGCGACGGTAGGTTGAAGCCGAAGATCTGCAGGCCGGCGATGCCGTCGAGCTTGTGCTGCACCTCCGGCAGCAGCTCCATCTGGGTGCGCGTGCGGTCGCCCCAGGGCTTGAGCAGGAAGCCGCCGATCCCGGATTGCACGCCGTTGAAACCGTTGATCTGGAATGACGAGTAGTACTCCGGGAACTCCTTGAACAGCGCGGTGAATTCGTCGGTGTAGGCGTTCAGGTAATCGAGGTTGGCCGGCTGCGGCGCGGTGGCCATCATGAAGATGATGCCCTGGTCCTCGTTCGGCGCCAGTTCCGAGGTGCTGAACTTGACGAACAGCGGAATCAGGCACAGCACGATCACGCCGAAGACGATCACCACCGGACGGGTATCGAGGGTGGCGTGCAGCAGCTTCCGGTAGCGCAGCTTGAGCCGTTCGAAGAGCTGGTCGAGACGGTGGGCGAAGCCGCTGGGGTTTTCCTCGTGACGCAGCAGCTTGGCGCACATCATCGGCGACAGGGTCAGGGCGACGATCCCGGAGATGATCACCGCCCCGGCCAGGGTCAGGGCGAACTCCTTGAACAGCGCCCCGGTCAGCCCCTCGAGGAAGCCGATCGGGGCGTACACCGCGGCCAGGGTGATGGTCATCGAGACCACCGGCATGGCGATTTCCCGCGCACCTTCCAGCGCTGCCTCATGCGGCGTCTTGCCCTCCTCGATATGCCGGTGGATGTTCTCCACCACGACGATGGCGTCGTCCACCACCAGGCCGATGGCCAGAACCATCGCCAGCAGGGTCAGCAGGTTCAGCGAATAGCCCATCAACTGCATGAAGAACAGCACGCCGATCATCGACAGCGGGATGGTGATCACCGGGATCAGCACCGAGCGGAACGCGCCGAGGAACAGGAACACTACGACGATCACGATCAACACCGCCTCGACCAGGGTCTTCACCACCTCGTCGATGGAGGCCTGGATGAACAGGGTCGCGTCATAGGCGATGGACGCCTTGAGGTTGGGCGGCAACTGCGCCTCCAGCTCCGGCATCAGCTTGCGCACTTCCTTGATCACATCCAGCGGGTTGGCCCCGGGCGTGGCCTTGATGCCGATGTACACCGACGGCGTGCCATCGAAGGAACTGACCGTGTCGTAGTTCTCTGCGCCCATCTCGACCCGCGCCACGTCGCCGAGCAGCACCCGGCTGTTGCCGCTGGTCTTCAGCGGGATGGCGGCGAAGGCCTCGGCGGATTTCAGTTCGGTATTGGCGTTGATGCTGGTGACCACGTACTCGCCCTTCACCTCGCCGGCGGCGGAGAGGAAGTTGTAGCGGCGCACTGCATCGGTTACGTCGCTGGCGCTGAGGCCGTAGCCGGCCAGGCGCACCGGGTCGAGCCACAGGCGCATGGCGAACAGCTGGTTGCCGAGGATTTCCGCCTCGGCCATGCCCGGCAGGGTCGCCAGCTTCGGCTGGATGACCCGTGACAGGTAGTCGGTGATCTGCGGGTTGCTCAGCTCGCTGCTGTAGAAGCTGATGTACATCAGGGCCGAGGCGTCGGCGGCCTCCTTGCTCAGCACCGGGTCTTCGGCATCCTGGGGCAGTTTGTTCTTGACCTCGTTGGCCTTGGCCAGCAACTCGGTGAACAGCCGGTCGCTGTCCGCGCCGATACGTGCGTAGATCGAGATCACCGAGAAGTTCTGCCGGCTCACCGAGGTCATGTAGTCGATGCCCTCGGCACTGGCCAGGCTCTGTTGCATCGGCTGGGTGATGTAGCCCTGGATGGTTTCGGCGTTCGCCCCGGGGTAGGCGGTGGTCACCGTGATCAGGGCGTTTTCCATCTGCGGGTACTGGCGGATCGGCAGCTTGCTCCAGGCCTGGAAGCCGAGCAGGACGATCAGCAGGCTGACCACGCTGGCCAGCACCGGACGGCGGATGAACGGATCGGTAAATGCCATGGTGCCTCCTTGTCAGTTGGCGCCAGGCTGGCTGTTCGGTTGATCCTTGAGGGTCTTGTCCGGGCTGACGGTGATGTGCGCGCCCTGGGTCAGCTTGAGCTGCCCGGCGGTGACCACCTGTTCGCCGGCCTTCAGCCCCTTGCTGACCACTACCAGGCCGTCACGGTGCTCGCCGGTGGTGACGAAGCGGCGTTCGGCCATCAGGGCGTCTTTCTCCTCCTCGCCGTTCTCGGCTTTTTTCGGCACTGCGACATACACCGAGTTGCCGTAGAGGGTGTAGGTCACCGCGCTCTGCGGCACCACCACTTCGTTGCGCGGGTTGGGCAGCAGCACCTGGACGTTGGCGAACATCCCCGGCAGCAGCTTGCCGTCGGGGTTGGCCAGGGTGGCGCGGACCAGCACGTTGCGGGTGGCGTCCTCGACCTTGGGGTTGATCGCGCTGACCCGGGCGGAGAAGGTCTGGCCGGGGAAGGCGGCGACGTCGATCAGCGCTTCCTGGCCTATGCCGACCTTGGGCAGGCTCTGTTCCGGGATCGAGAAGTCGACATACAGGCTGCTGAGATCCTGCAGGGTGGCGATCACCGTGCCGCTGGGCAGGTACTCGCCGACATCCACCTGGCGGATGCCGATGGTGCCGCTGAACGGAGCGGCGATGCTCTTCTTGTCGAGGGAGGCCTTGAGCTGCTCGACCACCGCCTTGTTACGGCGGAACTGCGAGGTGAGGCGATCGAATTCGCCCTTGGAGATGGCCTGGCTGCCGACCAGTTGGCTACCACGACCGAAGTCCACTTCCGCCAGCTTGAGATCGGCCTGGGCGGTGCCGAGCAGGGCGGTCTCGGCTTTCTGGTCCAGTTCCAGCAACGGCTGGCCCTGCTTGACCTTCTGCCCCGATTCGAACATCAGCTTGGTCACCGTGCCATCGGTTTCCAGGCTCAGGTCGACGCCTTGCAGCGCCTTGAGGCTGCCCACCGCCGGCAGGCGGCTTTGCCAGGCGAGTTCCCGCGCCTCGGTGGCCGCCACGGCGAGGGCGGGTTTCGGTGCGGTGAACATCTGGATCTGCTTGTAGATCGAGAAGGCCTTGTAGCCTCCCAGGATCAACACGATCAACAGCACGATGCCCAACATGATCAGCATGCGACGGCGCAGCATAGGTCCATTTCCCTGGATAGATGTTGGCGAAGTCTAGTCCGTTGCCCTTCGCCCGGCGACAAGTCTTCAGATGAGGTGCAGGTGGTTGTCCCACAGTCCCGACGGCAGTTGCAGCGGCTGGCCGACCAGCGTCTCCTGACGGCAGTCGTACAGACGGCAGCGGCCCTGCCCGGAGGTGACCACAAAGCCATCGGCCACGGCGCCCACGCCGGCGCAATCCGGCATCGGCGCATCGAGGCGGATGCTGGCGTCGTCGAGGTTCCAGATGAACAGGCGGTTGGCCCGCGGCGCGGTCATCGCCACCAGGCGCAGCTCGCTGTGCACGGCGACGCTGGCGGTGTACTGGGCCATGGATTGCAACTGGTGCTCCGGCACCGGGAAGGCCTCGAACGGCTGGCCTGGACGCTTGATCGCCAGCAACTCGGCGGTTTCGTGGGCATCGCCCATGAACTGCTGGCAGGCGACCACGGTGCCATCACTGGCGATGGCCAGGTGACGCACGCTGTTCATCTGCTGACCGAGGGTTTCCTTGCTGATCAGGCTGCCGTCGCGGTGCATCAGCACCAGGCTTGGCTCCATGGCGTTCAGGTTCATTTCCACCCGGCTTTCCGCTTCGGTACGGATACCGCCGTTGGCCACCACCAGGGTTTCCCCGTCGGGCAGCCAGCTGACCTGGTGCGGGCCGACGCCATGGGTAGAGATTTCGCCCGTGTGTACCAGGCGCTCGTCTTCGAAGCGGTACACGCCGAGCACGCCACGTCCCGGGTCGGTGGTGTCGTTCTCGGTGGCGTACAGCCATTCCCCGCTCTTGTGGATCACGGCGTGACCATAGAAGTGGCGATCGGGTTGCGACACGATGGTCTGCAGCAAGCGCCCGTCGCGCAGGTCGACCAGGTAGCTTTCGGTGCCCGGGCGACGGGCGACGAACAGGGCGATGGGCAACTCGGGGTGATTGATGATGTCGTGGCAACGCTGGGCCACCCGGGTGGCGAACACCTGGGTGCCGTCCAGGCGATAGCCGACCGCGTAATGCTGGCCGTCCCCGTCATCACGGGCCGACAGCAGGAGGGGCGGCTGATCCTTTCGCCGCAGCAGGGTCCAGCCGCCCAGGGTCAGGGCGCTGAGCAGAACGCTACCGAGTTTCAGGGCCTGGCGTCGCAACATGATCAGTCACCGTCGTTGGCATTGAAGCCGAGCTGGATGTTCAGCGCCTTGGCCAACTCGCCTTCGTGCAGGCGATGCACCACGTTCAGGCTGTCGTAGATGGCGTTGAGCTGCTGGCGCCCGGCCTCGTCCTGGAGCAACTCGTCGAGGGTGCGCGGGGTGCTTTCCAGCTTCTGCATCGCGTCGGCGTAGGCGGCGTCGATCTTGTCGGCCAGGGCCTTCTGGTCCTTGCCCAGCAGGCCACGCACGCCCTGGTTGTCGACACCGACCCAGACGGTCTGGGCAGCGGCCAGGCTGGCGGCGATGCTCTTCAGCGACGACTGGCTGCGCCAGGCTTCGGCCTGCAGCGGCTGCGGAATGCCCTTGCTCATGCGGCCCATCGGGGTGCCGAGCTTCTTCTTCAGGGTGTCCAGGGCGGTGACCTGGGCGCGCAGCAAGTCGGCGATGGCCTCGTGGGAATCGGCGTAGCGCTGGTTGGGGAACTTGGTCATCTGCGCGAGCATGCCGTCGGTGCTGTTCCAGCCCTTGAGGATGTCTTCGGCCATGGTCTTCTGGTAGTCGGCGATGGCCACCAGCAGCGGACAGTAGCGCGCCTTCTGCTCAGGGTTGGCGGCGTCCGGCTTGCTGTCGAAGAGGATGTATTCGTAGGCGGACAGGCCGCGCACGACCACGCTGGACTTGGCCACGGTGGCTGCGTCCACCGGCTTGTCGCCACCGACCAGGGCTTCGACCTGACGGCCGACCAGGTTCTTCTTGTCCGGCCAGAACTGCACCTGCCAGGCCCGGTTGCCCTCGGCCAGCGGGCCGATCAGCAGCGGTTGCAGTTCGGCCCAGGCCTTCTGCGCATGCAGGTAGTCGGCGCGGGCGGTTTCCAGGCTGGCCTTGCCTTCGCAATAGGCCAGGGCGCTGACGGCCAACTGGCGGTCGGCTTCGACCCAGCGGCTGTAGGTCGGCATGATCACCTGCTTGGCGATGGCGGCGGAGGTCACCGCCTGCGGGTCTTGCGGCGAGCAGGCGCCCAGGGCAAGGGCGGCGAGGCTGGTGAACAACAGCTTGGGACGGAACATGTGTCCGGTTCCTCTCTCAGAGTGAATTCAGGAAGGCCAGCAGCGCGTCGCGCTGGCCGGCGTCGAAGGACAACACACGCTGGCGCGCCGCCTCTGCCTCGCCGCCGTGCCAGAGCACGGCTTCGAGCAGGTTGCGGGCCCGGCCATCGTGAAGGAATTGGGTGTGGCCGCTGACCACCTGGTTCTTGCCGATGCCCCACAGCGGCGGGGTGCGCCAGTCCTGGCCGCTGGCGGCGAATTCGCTGCGCTGGTCGGCCAGGCCCGGGCCCATGTCGTGCAGGAGCAGGTCGCTGTAGGGCCAGATGGTCTGGTTGGCCAGTTCCGGCTCGGCGGCCTTGGCCGAGGTCACGAACGTGGGCGTGTGGCAGCCCTGGCAGCCGGCCTGGTAGAACAGGTTCTTCCCCGCCAGGACCTGCGGCGAGTCGACGTCCTTGCGTGCCGGCACGGCCAGGTTGCGGGTGTAGTAGAGGATCAGGCGGAGGATGTTGTCGCTGACCTCCTGTTCGCCATTGGTGCCATTGCCGTTGGGCGCGGCAAGGCAATCGACCTGGGCCGGGGTGCAATCGTCCATGGGCCGCAGGGTGGTGGTCAGGCCCATGTCGCCGGAGAGGGCGTGGACGTTCTGCTGATTGAGGTTGGGTTGCCCGGCCTTCCAGCCGAAGCGGCCGAGCACGGTTTCGCCCTTGGCGTCGTCCCACACCCGGTTCGGGCGGCCACGGATGCCGTCGCCGTTGCGGTCGTCCGGGTCGGCGTTGGCCAGGATCGCTTCTTCGGGAATGGCTTCGAGCAGGCCGAGGCCGATCATCGGCGGGGCGATGCGCGCCGAAAAACGGGTGTCCGGGTGCATCGGGCCATAGCCGAGCTGGGTGATGTCCAGTTTCGGCTTGCGCAGTTCGACCTGGGTGCCGTCCTTGAAGGTCACGGTCTGCGGCTCGTAGTCGACCCGCACCTTGCCTTCCGGGGCCACACCGGGGATCGCCATGTCCTGCAACTGACCGCCGTAGACCGGCTCGGGGACGATACCCAGGCGCTCGATGACCTTGACGTACTCCGGCTGGTTGGGGATCGACAGGCGTACCAGCATCGACACCGCGTTGCTGTCGCCGGGCTCCGGCGGATGGCCGCGGCCGTCGCGGATATGGCAGTTCTGGCAGGCGTTGGTATTGAACAGCGGGCCGAGGCCGTCGCGGGCGGTGGTGGTCGACGGGGCGATGACCCAGGGATTGCGGAAGAAGCTGTTGCCGACGTTGAAGTCCAGGCGCCGGGCCGGGGTCAGGTTGGCCGAGGGCATCTGGTAGGCCCCGCGGTCGCCGCGGTTCACCGTGGTATCGCCACCGGCACGGGCTTCACCCGGCTCGGCCTGGGTGAAGCGCGGGGCTTCGTCGCAGGCGGCCAGGGGCAAGGCCAGCAGCAGGGGCAGACAAAGGCGAAGCAGCGAGGGCATGGACGATCCCGGACGGTGTTCGAAAAAACAGCCCGCAAGCTTAACAGGAGCGGGCGGAGTGAATAAGAGGGATTTGCGTTTGCTGGATGAAATCGTTGTTGGGGGAGCTGCAAGCTTCAAGCTGCAAGAAAGAGCAGTCCGTGGCGCCGCGGCTTTTTCTTATGACTTGCAGCTTGAAGCTTGCAGCTCAAAAAAAAGGCGACCCGAAGGCCGCCTCTGACTAATCCCGCACCGAATCAGAATTCGTGATCGGCGGTATCCGGGTTCAGGTCGGTGATGCCCAGCTTGCCGGCAGCCTGTTCGATCGCGCCGGTCTGCTTGACCAGCGAAGCGATGGCGTCACGCACGATCTGGTTGCCGGCGGTGTTGTCGGCAGCGATCAGCTGGTCGTAGTGCTCGCCTTTCAGGGCGTGGTCGACGATGACCTGGATCTTGGCTTCGGTAGCGGCCAGATCGTCTTGCAGGGTCTTGTCCGCAGCCGGATCGACCTTGGCCACCAGCGACGACAGGCTCGGGCCGGTCATCTTGCTGCCGTCGACACGGGTGTACTCGCCCAGGTAGACGTTGCGGATGCCCTTGGCGTCGTAGAAGTGCGAGTAGTGGGTGTTGTCGCTGAAGCAGTCATGCTCGTCTTCCGGCGAGTTGGCTTCCAGGGAAACCTTCATGCGCTCGCCCGCCAGTTCACCCAGCGACAGGCTGCCCATGCCGAACAGCATCTTGCGCAGGCCGTTGGCAACCGGCTCGGCCTCCAGGCTGGCGCGATAGTTGTCGGTGACGTTCGGCGCCCAGTTCTTGACCATTTCTTCCAGGTCGCTGACCAGCAGGTCGGTCACCGCTTTCAGGTAGGCACGACGACGGTCGTTGTGGCCGCCGGTAGCGCCCTGGCCTTCCAGGTAGTCCGAAGCCGGACGGTTGCCGGCGCCCGGGCCGGTGCCGTTCAGGTCCTGGCCCCAGAGCAGGAACTCGATGGCGTGGTAGCCGGTGGCGACGTTCGCCTCGGAACCGCCCAGCTCGTTCAGGGTGGCCAGTTTCTCGGGGGTGATGTCCTTCACGTCGACCTTGTCTTCGCCGACCTGGATCTCGGTGTTGGCGATGATGTTGGCGCTGGCCGCCGGGTTGCCCAGGGCATGCTCGTAGCTCTTGTCGACGTAGTCGATCAGGCCTTCGTCCAGCGGCCAGGCGTTCACCTGACCTTCCCAGTCGTCGATGATGGTGTTGCCGAAGCGGAACGCCTCGCTCTGCAGGTACGGAACGCGCGAGGCGGCCCAGGCAGCCTTGGCGGCTTTCAGGGTGTCGTCGTTCGGATTGGCGAGGAACGCGTCGATGGCGGTCTGCAGGGTTTTCGCGGTGCTCAGCGAGTCGCTGTACACGGCGTAGACGATCTCGGCGTAGTGCTTGACCACGGCCTGGGCAGCAGCCTCGTCGACCGCGCCGGCGGCGGCTGGAGCAGCCGGGGTGGCGGCAGCGGCAGGGGCCTGGGCTTGCGGCGCGGTGGCCTTGTCCTTGCCTTCGCCGCAACCGGCGAGGGAGATGGCAATGGCCAACAGACTGGCGGTGGCCAGAGGCATACGAATCATGGCGAATTCCTGCATCGGAGGGTTGAACAGACGTGCAGAAGGCCGCACGCGAAAAAAAGCTGCGACATAATGCGAAAGATTTGCATTTTATGTAAAGAGGCCATCACGCAAATATTCCGGGGCTGTCGCACCCGGACAAGCACGACGTCGTCTCAGAGTATCGAGGCCTGGGTACGCTGCGCCTGCTTGAGGAAGGCCGTGAGTTCACGGGCCGGCAGCGGCTTGCTGTAGTGGTAGCCCTGGCCCTCGTGGCAGCCCTGGGCAACGATGTAGGCCTCCTGTTCCGCGGTTTCCACGCCCTCGGCGATGACCTGCATGCCGAGGCTTTTGCCGAGCTGGATGATGGCGCGGACGATGGTCGCATCGTCGTCGTCCTCCAGCAGGTCCTGGACGAAGCTCTTGTCGATCTTGATCTTGTCCAGCGGCAGGGATTTCAGGTAGCTCAGGGACGAGTAGCCGGTACCGAAGTCGTCGATGGCGATCAGCGCGCCGGAGCGGCGCAGGCTCAGCAGGTGCTGGGCGGCGGTGCTGATGTCTTCCATCAGGCCGGTCTCGGTGACTTCCAGTTCCAGGCTGCGTGGCGGCAGGCGGTAGACCTGGAGCAGATTGTTGACCACTCGCGGCAGTTCGCTGTGGTGCAGTTGCACGGTGGACAGGTTGACCGCCATGCGCAGCTCGGTGAAGCCCTGGTCGTGCCATTCGCGCAACTGGCGGCAGGCCTGGTCGAGCACCCATTCGCCGATCACCACGATATTGCCGTTCTGCTCGGCCAGGGGGATGAACTGGTCCGGCGGGACCATGCCCAGTTCCGGATGCTGCCAGCGCAGCAGCGCCTCGACCCCGACCACGCGCTGGTCGCGGTAGCTGATCTGCGGTTGGTAGACCAGGTACAGCTGGTTGCGCGACAAGGCTTCGCGCAGGTCCTTTTCCAGTTCGCGGCGGCGGCGCATCTCGCTGTCGACGCTGGCGATGTAGAACTGGTAGCGGTTGCGCGAGCGGGACTTGGCCAGGGTCATGGTCTGCTCGGCCTTTTGCAGCAGTTTCTCGGTGCTGTCGCCATCCTCCGGGAACAGGGTGATGCCGATGGTGGCGCGCAGGCGGATTTCCTGGAGGTCGAGGGCGAAGGGGGCTTCCAGGTCGTCGAGGATGCTCTGCGCCAGTTCGGCGGCTTCGTAGGGCTGCTCGATATCGGCCTGGACCAGGGCGAACTGATCGCCACCGAGGCGGGCGAGGGCGCCGAGGCGGCCACTGTGGGCACGCAGACGGTCGGCCAGGGCCAGCAGCAACTGATCGCCGGCCTGGTAACTGAACTGTTCGTTGATGCCCTTGAAGTCGTCGAGGCCGACGCAGATCACCGCGACCCGTCGTTGCAGGCGCCCGGCGTCGACCAGGATCTTGTCCAGTTGCTGCTGCAACTGCTGGCGGTTGGGCAGGCCGGTGAGGAAGTCGTACTGGGCCATGCGCAACAGGCTGTTTTCCGCCTCGTGGCGCAGATGGGTATTGCGCTCGATCGAGGCCAGCAACTGGTTGTGGGTATTGATCCACAGCCCCAGTTCGTTGGTTTCGTGGCCCTTGAGCAACGGCAACTGATGCTCGCTGGGGCGGTCCGGATTGATCTGGGTAAGGTGTTCGATGATCCGCGACAGTGGCTTGGTCAGCAGCCAGTGGTAGACCAGGTACAGCACCAGGCCCATGGCCAGGGCACGCAGCACCCCGGAAATGAAGATGATCACCGAACTGAAGATAAAGCTCTGGCCGTAGCTGGCGGTATCCAGGGTGATGCTCAGGTCGCCGTAGTACTCGCTGTACGGGCCACGGCCGACCAGTTGGGTGGTGAAGGAGCGTTCCTGGCCGAGGATCAGGTCGGTCAGCCAGCGGGTCTGGTTGTCCTGCAGCGGGCGGGATTTTTCCGCGAGCATGGTTTCATTGGGATGACCGATGGAGGCCATGCGCACGGCCTGGTCCTGGAACAGGCCCTCGATGACCTGCATGCCCATTTCCCGGTCGAGGCTGTACACCGCCTGGGTCGACGGGTCGCGGAACATGTCGAGGATGCGCTGCGCATCGCTGGCCACGGCCTGGCGGGTCTTGTAGGCATCGAAGACGATCTGCGCACAGCTGAGCACTACTCCGACGATCAGCGCCGAAAGCAGGACAACCCTGAGCAACTTGACCGATAAGCTGTTCTTGAATTCCAGCTTCAATGGGAGTTCCTTAATCCATGCGCGCGGCATCATTTTGCCATCAACCATGACAATCCACTATCGGCCTTTGCACGGAAAGGTCTGGGCTCTTACCTTTTCCGGTGGCCTGGTCCCTCTCGCCCGGCGGACCTTCAGCACTGTATCGGTTGACCTGTCGCGGGACTTGAGTACCGGACGACGAAAGATTTCCAAGGAGTTGATGTTAGCGTGCCTTGGGTTCTCGGCAAGGTTTGCGGCGTTCTGAGCTTCAAGCTTTAAGCCTCAAGTCATAAGAAAAGGCAGATCGCATCGCTCGCGCTTTTTCTTGCAGCTTATGGCTTGCAGCTTGCGGCTCATAAAACGAAAAAACCCGGCCGAGGCCGGGTTTCTTCAGGAGCGCGGGGCTCAGGCAGTGAAGGTCTTGCCTTCGAACTGCTCGGCGACGAACTTCCAGTTGACCAGGTTCCAGAACGCCTCGACGTATTTCGGACGGACGTTGCGGTAGTCGATGTAGTAGGCGTGTTCCCAGACGTCGCAGGTCAGCAGCGGGGTGTCGCCGCTGGTCAGCGGGCAGCCGGCGCCGATGGTGCTGGCCAGGGCCAGGGAACCGTCGGCCTTCTTCACCAGCCAGCCCCAGCCGGAACCGAAGGTGCCGACGGAAGTCTTGGTGAACTCTTCCTTGAACTTGTCGAAGGAGCCAAACGCAGCGTTGATGGCATCCGCCAGGGCGCCGGTTGGCTGGCCACCGGCGTTTGGCGCCAGGCAGTTCCAGTAGAAGGTGTGGTTCCAGACCTGGGCGGCGTTGTTGAAGATGCCACCCGAAGAGGACTTGACGATCTCTTCCAGGGTCTTGCCTTCGAATTCGGTACCTGGGACCAGGTTGTTCAGGTTCACGACGTAGGTGTTGTGGTGCTTGTCGTGGTGGTATTCCAGGGTTTCCTTGGAAATGTGCGGCTGCAGGGCATCGTGGGCGTAAGGCAGCGGCGGCAATTCAAAAGCCATTTGGATTCTCCTAATCAGGTCTGGTGCGGTGAACGCAAGGCCGATCACGGGCGGCCGGAAAATGCGCCGGCGAGTTTGTACTCTT
Organism: Pseudomonas sp. P2S-1; assembly: GCF_057197725.1. Lineage (NCBI taxonomy): Bacteria > Pseudomonadati > Pseudomonadota > Gammaproteobacteria > Pseudomonadales > Pseudomonadaceae > Pseudomonas > Pseudomonas sp. P2S-1. The sequence goes on along the minus strand of NZ_CM170068.1, from coordinate 3,452,509 downwards.
TGCGGCGCAGACTCGGGATCATAGCACCGGGCCTGTGGCTAAACCACGCAACAAGTGTGTGGGCAAGAGGTTCCAGAGCCTTTGCCGGGGTCGGATGAGCGGCCGGTCAGGTGAAAATCAGCTGCGCCGCCACGGCGAACATCATCACTGCCACCATGAGGTCGAGCAGGCGCCAGGTGCTCGGCCGCGCCAGCCACGGGGCCAGCCAGGCGGCGCCGAGGGCCAGGGTGAAGAACCACAGCAGCGAGGCACTGGCGGCCCCGGCCACGTAGGCGCCGGGCACGCTTTGCTGGGCGCCGAGGGAGCCGATCAGCAGCACGGTGTCGAGGTACACGTGAGGGTTGAGCAGGGTCACCGCCAGGGCGCTGAGCAGCACCGCGCGGCGCGAGCGCAGGCCCTGGCCGTCGCCCTGTTGCAGGCTCTGGCTGGAGCAGGCGCGCATCAGCGCCTTGCTGCCGTACCAGATCAGGAACACGGCGCCACCCCAGCGGGCGACGGCGAGCAGGGTCGGGTTCTGCGCCAGCACGGTGGCCAGGCCGAACACGCCGAGGGCGACCAGCACGGCGTCGCAGAACACGCACAAAGCGGCCACCGGCAGGTGATGTTCACGGCGCAGGCTCTGGGCGAGGACGAAGGCGTTCTGGGTGCCGATGGCCATGATCAGGCCGAAGGCGACGAGGAGGCCGTTCAGGTAGCTTTGCCACATGGGGATGACTCCGGATCTTCAGTGCTTTCCGGGGCCTCATCGCTGGCAAGCCAGCTCCCACAGGGTCAGCGGTGCATGCAATACCTGTGGGAGCTGGCTTGCCAGCGATGAGGCCCGCAATGACTAGCAATTCTCCAGACTTTGCGGATATAAGAAAAACCAATAAACCTCATCCCGCATTAGGAAATCTGATGTTCGACTACAAGCTCCTCTCGGCCCTCGCCGCCGTCATCGAACAGGCCGGTTTCGAGCGCGCCGCGCAACTGCTGGGCCTGTCGCAATCGGCCATCTCCCAGCGGATCAAACTCCTCGAGGCCCGGGTTGGCCAGCCGGTGCTGGTGCGCGCCACTCCGCCGACCCCCACCGAAATCGGCCGGCGCCTGCTTAACCACGTGCAGCAGGTGCGCCTGCTCGAACGCGACCTGCAAGGCCAGGTCCCGGCCCTCGACGAGGAAGGCCTGCCCGAACGCCTGCGCATCGCCCTGAATGCCGACAGCCTGGCGACCTGGTGGGGCGAGGCGGCCAAGGACTTCTGTGCCGACACCCAGGTACTCCTCGACCTGGTGGTGGAGGACCAGGAAGTCGGCCTCAAGCGCATGCGCGCCGGCGAAGTGGCCGGCTGCCTGTGCGCCAGCGAACGCCCGGTGGCCGGGGCGCGCAGCGTGCTCCTGGGGGCCATGCGCTATCGTGCGCTGGCCAGCCCGGCCTTCATGGCCCGGCATTTCGGCGACGGTGTCGAGCCGCAGCGCCTGGCCCGCACCCCCGCCATCGTCTTCGGCCCGGACGATTTCCTGCAGCATCGCTACCTGGCTTCATTAGGCATCAGCGACGGTTTCCTGCATCATCTGTGTCCTTCATCCGAAGGCTTCCTGCGCATGACCGAGGCCGGTCTGGGCTGGGGCCTGGTGCCCGAACTGCAGGCCCGCGAGCAACTGGCCAGCGGGCGGCTGGTCGAGATCGTCGCCGATCGCCCCATCGATGTGCCCTTGTACTGGCATCACTGGCGCAGCGGCGGGCAGTTGCTCAACCAGCTCACCGACCATCTGCGCCGCAGCGCCGGGCAATGGCTGGTGCCGTGGGACGCCCCGGCGGCGTCTGCACCCTCAGGAAAAAAATCGTAAGGCGGAATGTTCATGGGAATTCTGGTCACCGGCGCAAGCGGCTTCATCGGCGGGCGCTTTGCGCGTTTCGCCCTGGAGCAGGGCCTGGAGGTGCGGGTCAACGGCCGCCGTGCCGAGGGCGTCGAGCACCTGGTGCGGCGCGGCGCGCAGTTCATCCCGGGCGACCTCGGCGATCCGGAAGTGGCCCGGCGCCTGTGCCAGGGTATCGACACCGTGGTCCACTGCGCGGGTGCCGTGGGCAACTGGGGGCGTTACCAGGACTTCTACCAGGGCAACGTGGTGGTCACTGAAAACGTCGTCGAAGCCTGTCTCAAGGAACATGTGCGGCGCCTGGTCCATCTGTCCTCGCCGTCGATCTACTTCAATGGCCGCTCGCGCACCGGCATCACCGAGGACCAGGTGCCGCGGCGTTTCTACGATCACTACGCGGCGACCAAGCACCTGGCCGAGCAGAAGGTCTTCGGCGCCCAGGAGTTCGGCCTGGAAGTCCTGGCACTGCGCCCGCGCTTCGTCACCGGGGCTGGCGATGTCAGCATCTTCCCGCGGCTGATGCAGATGCAGCGCAAGAAGCGCCTGGCGATCATCGGCAACGGTCTGAACAAGGTCGACTTCACCAGCGTGCAGAACCTCAACGAGGCACTGCTCAGCGCGATCAACGCCGGCCCCGAGGCGCTTGGCATGGCCTACAACATCAGCAACGGTCATCCGTTGCCGGTGTGGGACGTGGTCAACTACGTGATGCGCCGCATGCAGTTGCCCCAGGTCACCCGTTACCGCTCGGTCGGGCTGGCCTACACCGCCGCTACACTGAATGAAGGCGCCTGCCTGCTTTGGCCGGGTCGCCCGCAGCCGACCCTCAGCCGCCTGGGCGTGCAGGTGATGAGCAAGGATTTCAGCCTGGATATCAGCCGTGCCCGGCATTACCTGGATTACCGCCCGCAGGTCAGCATCTGGGCTGCGCTGGATGAATTCTGCGCCTGGTGGCAGGCCCAGCAGGGCGGTCACTGAACCCGATCCCCTGATCGTGGTCGATGAGGGCGCCGCGAAGCGGTTTATACTAGCGCCCATTTTGCTATCACCGTGGTTGAAAACTGCCCATGCGCAACGATGCTCGAGACGATTTTGACGATGTGCCCACCCTTCAGGCGGTGGAGCGCGATGACGATGAGTTCGCCCCTGCGGCGCACCCGCGCAGCGCCCGCAAGCGTGTGGCCAAGGCGCCGATGGTCGGGCCACTGTGGGCCTTGCTGGGTGCCTCGTTCATCGCCCTGGCCGGCGTGGCCTGGTGGAGCTTCCAGCAGATCTCGCTGATGGAGCAGCAACTGGTGGCGACCCAGGAAAGCTTCGCGCGCATCAGCGAGGAGGCGGCGGGGCGGTTGCAGGTGATTTCCGGCAAGGTCTCGGCCAGCGAATCGTCGGCCAACACCGAGAATGAAGCACTGAAGCTTCAGGTGCGCCAGTTGCAGGCCAGCCTGGGCGAGCAGGGCAAGCTGCAGGAAGGGCAGGCTGGTGAGCTGGGCAAGCGCCTGGAAACGGCGATGGCCCAGGTCAGCCAGCAGCAGGCGGCCAATGCCGCGTTGCAGACCGAATTGCAGAATCAACTGGCGGCGGTGGCCAAGGAGCTGACTGCGGTGAAGGCGGCGCAACTGGATGGCGGCAAGATCGACGGGCAGATCAAGTCGGTGGCCGATGAGGTCGCGGCGCTCAAGGCGGCGAAGGTGGATGGCAGCAGGATCGATACCCAACTGAAGAACCAGGCGGCGGCGACCCAGCGCCTGGAGCAGGACCTGATCGTGCTCAAGAGCGAGCAGGAGAATCGTCCCGTAGCGGCTGCCGGTGGTGGCGCCTCGACGGCGGAATTCGATGCCTTCCGCGGTCAGGTCACCCGCAACATCAACACCCTGCAAAGCCAGGTGCAGAATCTGCAGCAGCAGATCAATGCCAAGAACTAAGTGACCTTCAGGGCCCTATCGCTGGCAAGCCAGCTCCCACAGGTTCGGCGGTGCACGCGGTCCCTGTGGGAGCTGGCTTGCCAGCGATGAGGCCCTGAAGAACGACATCACATCCGCGGATAATCGATATACCCCACCGGCCCCTTCCCATGGAAGGTCTCCGGCCGCGCCTCATTCAGCGGCGCATCCGCCGCCAGCCGCGCCGGCAGATCCGGGTTGGCAATGAACGGAACGCCGAACGCCACCGCATCCGCATTCCCCGCCGCCAGTGCCGCATTGGCGCTCTGCTTGTCGAAGCGTTCGTTGACGATATACGGCCCGCCAAACGCTGCCTTGATCTGCGGCCCGAGGCTGTCGTCGGCTTCCATTTCCCGCGAGCAGATAAAGGCGATACCGCGCTTGCCCAGCTCCCGGGCGACATAGGTGAAGGTTTCTGCCCGATTCGCATCGCCCATGTCATGGGCATCGGCGCGCGGCGCCAGGTGCACGCCGACCCGCTGGGCGCCCCACACCTCGATCACCGCATCGGTGACTTCCAGCAAGAACCGCGCACGGTTCTCCAGCGAGCCACCGTAGCCATCGCTGCGTTGGTTGGTGCTGCTTTGCAGGAACTGGTCGATCAGGTAACCGTTCGCCGCATGCACCTCGACGCCGTCGAAACCGGCGGCCTTGGCGTTCTCCGCCGCCGTACGGTAGGCGTCGACGATATCTTCCAGCTCGGCCGTTTCCAGGGCCCGTGGCGTCGGGTATTCGGTGATCGGCCGCACCAGGCTGACATGCCCCTTGGGCTGGATCGCGCTGGGTGCCACCGGCAGTTCGCCGTTCAGGTAGCTTGGGTGGGAGATGCGGCCCACGTGCCAGAGTTGCAGGAAGATCCGCCCGCCGGCGGCATGCACGGCCTTGGTCACGTTGGTCCAGCCGCGCACCTGGTCGTTGGACCAGATCCCCGGCGTATCCGGGTAGCCCACGCCCATGGGCATGATCGAGGTCGCCTCGCTGAGGATCAGCCCGGCGCTGGCGCGTTGTACGTAGTACTCGGCCATCAGGGCGTTGGGCACCCGGCCCTCGTCGGCGCGGCAGCGGGTCAGCGGGGCCATGATGATGCGGTTCGGCAATTCGAGGTCGCCGAGGGTGATCGGATCAAACAGAGTCGTCATTGCTCAAACCTCAGTGGGTTGTGGGGGCCATTACGGAGCATGGGGATTGCTGTCAGAGCTCGTGGCTCAATTGCGCGAGAAACGCCTGGATGGTGTCCTCGTTGCGCTTGAAGAAGTTCCACTGCCCGACCTTCTGGCTGCTGATCAGGCCGGCCCGTTGCAGGGTGGCCAGGTGCGCCGAGACGGTGGACTGCGACAAGCCGCAGCGCTGGTCGATCTGCCCCGCGCACACGCCGTTGTCGAGGCTGTGGTACTGGTCGGGGAAGCAATGCTGCGGGTCTTTCAGCCAGCCGAGGATGTCGCGCCGCACGGGGTGGGCGAGGGCTTTTATTATTTCGTCGAGATCAAGGGGCATGGTCGGGCTCGTAGGGGTGTAGCGGTATATCGCGATGGGGCGAAATGTAAATCGGTATTTCGCGATATACAAATATGAAAAGGTTTGGGGTGTAGAAAAAATCGGTATATGCGGTGTTCTTTCGGGCCCTATCGCTGGCAAGCCAGCTCCCACAGGTTCAGCGGTGCACTCGGTCCCTGGGGGAGCTGGCTTGCCAGCGATGAGGCCCTCAAAAGCACTACAAATGCCTTAGACTCACACCCCATGAACTACCTAGCCCACCTCCATCTCGGCGGCGACCAGCCCGAGCAACTGCTCGGCAGCCTCTACGGCGATTTCGTCAAGGGCCCGCTCGAAGGCCGTTTCTCCCTGCCTCTGGAGCGGGCGATCCGCTTGCACCGGCATATCGACACCTTCACCGACAGCCACCCCCTGGTGCTTGCCTCCCTGGCGCGCTTCCCCACCGAGCGCCGGCGTTTCGCCGGAATCATCCTCGATGTGTTCTTCGACCACTGCCTGGCCCTGCACTGGCACGATTACGCCACGCAGCCACTGCCGCAATTCACCGCGCGGGTGTATCAGGTATTGGACAGGGAGCCGGCGCTGCCGGGCCGCCTGGCGCAGATCGCGCCGTTGATGGCGGCTGGAGACTGGTTGGGGTCGTACCGCGAGTTCGCGGTGCTGGAGCAGGTATTCCGCGGCATCGCCCGGCGGCTGTCGCGCCCGGAAGGCATGGCCGGGGCGATGGCGGAGGTGGAAGCCCTGTATCCGTTGCTGCTGGAGGACTTCCGCCAGTTCTATCCTGAGTTGCAGGCCTTCGCCGCCGCCGCGCTGGCCGACCCTCAGGCCGCCTTGGCGCGGCGCTGAGGCAAGGTTTCCGCCGCTTCGCCGAACAACGCCCGGCTCACCGCCTGCTGCGCCTGGAACGCCAGGGCCGCACGTTCCTCGCCCTTGCTGGCGATCGGCTCCAGCAACTGCACCTCGACGTCGCCACAAGGCTGGGCGAACAGGCGCATCAGGTGCGACAGCAGATCATCATCACCAATGAACGGCGCAATCGGATCCGGCTTGCCATCCCGCAGGTAACGCACGGCTACCGGCTGCAGCGGTACTTCGCTGTCGATGGCACTGGCCAGCAGGCGGCCGTGGAAGGTGCGCAGGCTGCGGCCATCGGTGGTGGTGCCTTCCGGGAAGATCAGCAGCGGGCATTGCTCCACCAGGTGCTGGCTGATCTGCCGACGCAACAACTGGCTGTCGCCACCGCCACGACGGATGAACAGGGTCCCGGCCTTGTGCGCCAGCCAGCCGGCCACCGGCCAGGTGCGCACTTCGGCCTTGGACAGGAAGGACAGCGGGGCGAGCATGCCCAGCACCGGGATGTCGGTCCAGGACACATGGTTGCTGACCCACAGCATCGGCTGGTGGGGCAACTCGCCGACGACCTTGACCCGGAACGGCAGGGCATTGACCAGGCGCTTCATGAAAATCTGCGACCAGCGCTGCCGGCGTTGCGCCGACGCGTTGATGCCCAGGCGCTCGAACAGGCCGAACGCCGAGGCCATGCCCAGGCCCAGCAGGACCACCAGCAGCAACCGGGCGATGCGGGCGAACACCCGCAGGCGCTGCATCACACGGCCGCCTTGAAGTGACGGGCGTAGCGCGGGCACAGTTCGTCGCGCTTGAGCAGGATGAACACGTCGGCGACCTGGAAATCTTCGTCCCAGCAAGGCTCGCCGCAGATCTTCGCGCCCAGGCGCATGTAGGCCTTGAGCAGCGGTGGCATCTGCGCCACCACGTTGCCTGGCAGGGCCAGGTTCGGCAGCGGGTTCTTCGGTTCGGCGCGCAGGTGCTCGGTGCACAGGTGCTGTTCGCGCAGGCGCTGCATGATCGCGTGGGCCTGCACGCCGCCGTCCTGCATCGGGATGCTGGCGCAGCCCATCAGGTAGCGGTACTGGCCTTCGTTGAGGATCTCGGCCAGCTCGCTCCACAGCACGGCGATGGTCCCGCCGTTGCGGTAGGCGGCGTCGACGCAGGTACGGCCGAGTTCGAGGATCGGGCCTTGCAGATGGACCAGGCCATGCAGGCTGAATTCTTCTTCGCTGTAGAAGCGGCCCAGGCTGCTGGCGGCCTGGTGGTCGAGCAGGCGGGTGGTGGCGACCAGGCGACCGCTGTTGAGGTCGCGCACGCCGATGTGCATGCAGTGGTCGTCGTAGTCGTCCATGTCCAGGCCCTGTTCGGCGCCTTTCAACTTGGCCTTGAATTCACCACTGAAAACGCTGAAGCGCAGGGCCTGGGCCTCGCGAAGTGCAGCCGGGCCCACCAGGCGTTCGGCTTGCAGACGGCGTTCAGTGCTGTTGTCGCCAGAGCGAGCGATCTGAGTCATTGCGTGTCTCCATAAGCCAGCCATGGGGTTGCGGCCGGTCGACTTTGTTGTGCAAGCTCAGACTAGGTAGGGGGGGTGTCACCCCCGTGAATGTTTGGTGATGCTTGTATGACAGGCCCCAAGGAGTCCCGCGATGAGCTGGCTGGAACGTCTCGATCACGCTGTATCCCAACCCCTGTTGAGCAACCTCGACGACACCTGGGCGGCACTGCTCGACCGCCTGGGTTCGGTGTCGCCGTTCGAGTTGGCGGTGCTCGGCGGCAAGGCCATGCCCACGCCGGGGCTGGCCTTCCTGGCCGGATACCAGGCGGCATTGCGGGTGCTCTGGCCTAGCGCGCCAGAGAGCCTCGGCGCGTTGTGTGCCAGCGAGAAACGCAGCGTCCGGCCGGCGGACATGCACATGCGCCTGGACCTGGAAGCCCTGCGCCTGAATGGCAGCAAGGATTTCGTCACCGGTGGGCACGAGGCCGACTGGCTGCTGGTGGCGGCCCGCAGCGAAGCGCCGGGGGAGGCGCCGCAGATCAGTCTGGCGGTGGTCTATCCGGGAGAGCCGGGAGTGCGGCTCGATCCCTTGCCAGCGTTGCCACTGATGCCGGAGGTGGGGCATGCGCGGCTGCATCTGGAACAGGCGCTGTGCGAGCGGCTGGCGGGGGATGGCTGGGATGCCTATGTGAAACCCTTCCGCACGCTGGAGGATCTCTACGTGCTGAGTGCGCTGACGGCGTGGCTGTATGGCATCGGGCGTGGCAATGGCTGGTCGCAGGGCTTGATGTTGCGCTTGCTGGCGCTGCTGGCCGGGTGTGCGGAAGGCAGCCGGCAGAGTCCCGAGTCGCCGGCCTGTCATCTGTTGCTCGGCGGATTGTTCGCCCAGTTCGGTGAGATGCGCGACGAGATCAACAAGGCGCTGTCCGAGAGTGAAGGGAAGTGGGCCAATCTGTGGATGCGTGACCAGGGGATCCTGGAGATTGCCAGTGCGGCGCGGGCCAAGCGGTTGGCCAAGGCGTGGGGGCAGGCCGGGTTCTGAGTTGTGGTTGATGGCCTCATCGCTGGCGAGCCAGCTCCCACAGTGACCGAGTACACCGCTGACCCTGTGGGAGCTGGCTTGCCAGCGATGAGGCCCGAAAGAACACCCTCCACCTGTCATGAACCCCGGCTACCCTTGCCCGATCACGCACCCGGGTATCGACCATGCGCACCGCGCTTATCGCCTTCCTCCTGTTCATCCTCACTCCCGCCTGGGCCGACGATTCGGCCTTGCAGGCCTACGCCTTCCCGCCGCGCAACGAACAGACCCGCGAAGGCATCCGCACCGACGCCCTGCTGGTCATCCAGGACGGCAAGGTCGTCTACGAGCACTACACTGCTCCGACCGGTGCCGACACCCCGCACCTCACCTGGTCCGTCAGCAAGAGCGTGATGGCCACCGTCCTCGGTGTTGCCTACGGCGAAGGCCGCTTCAAGCTGGATGACCCGGTCGCCACTTTCTACCCGCCGATGAAGGCCCACCCCCAGGTGCGTATCCAGGACCTGATGCACTGGGCCAGCGGCCTCGACTGGCAGGAAGATTACGAGTACGCCCCGCTGAAGTCCTCGGTGGTCGCCATGCTCTACACTAACGGCCGCAAGGACATGGCCGCTTTCACTGCCGCCCATGGTGTGGCTGCCGCACCGGGCGAGCGTTTCCTCTATTCAAGTGGCGACAGCAATCTCCTCGCCGCCGCCCTGCACCAGATGGTCGGCCCGGAGCGCTACGCCGATTATCCCTGGGCCGCCCTGTTCCAGCCCCTCGGCATCGAAAGAGCGGTCTGGGAACGGGACGCCCAGGGCACCTTCGTCGGTTCGTCCTACCTCTACATGACCGCCCGCGAGCTGGCGCGCATCGGCCAACTGATGCTCGACGACGGCCGCTGGCAAGGCCGGCAACTGCTCCCGGCGGACTGGGTGAAATTCACCCGAACGCCCTTCGCCAAGGCCGCCGCCGAACCCGGCGAAGCGATGCCCGGCGGCCAATGGTGGCTGAACAACACCTTGGCCTGGCCGGACGCCCCTGGCGACACCTTCGCCGCCCTCGGCCATTGGGGCCAGGGCCTCTACGTGCTGCCGAAACAGAAGCTGGTGATCGTCCGTTACGCCGACGACCGCGACGGCAGCTTCCAGCACAACACCCTGCTGCGCCAGGTCCTCGCCGCCATCCCTGGAGAACAGCCATGAAACGCCTGTTGCTGCTGGTGCTTCTGGGTCTGCTGATCTGGGGCTGGTCGGAGCGCGCGGCCTTGAGTGCCTTCCCCGGCATCCTCAGCGCCTACTCGGCCAAGGAGTTCTGCTCGTGCCGCTACGTGATGGGCTTCGACGACGCTTACTGCACAACCTACGTCAAGCAATGGCTGCCCCTGAGCGACCTGCGTGACGACCCCATGGCCCACCGCGTCGATGCCCGCGGCCTCGGTCGCAGCGCCAGCGCCCAGTGGCAAGGCCCGCGCGAGGGCTGTCGCTTGCTGCCGTGAGGGCGGGCGGGTAAGGTTGAGCGCCAAAGTGTTTCAGGATTTCAAATGTTCAGCCCGCTCCGCCTCCTGCTCGCCGCCCTGGCGCTCGTCTGCCTCCCAGCCCAGGCCAATTGGTACCTGGACAACGAGTCATCCCGCCTTTCCTTTATCACCAGCAAGAACGGCGATGTGTCGGAAGTGCACCGCTTCCTGGTGCTGCACGGCAAGGTTGACCGCAAGGGCGCGGCGTCCCTGCAGGTCGAGATGGATTCGGTCAGCAGCGGCATCCCGCTGCGCGACGAGCGCATGCGCAAGGACCTGTTTGCGGTCGAGAGCTTCCCCGAGGCGAGCATCCGCGCCCAGCTCGACCTGCGTCCGATCAACGACCTGGCCAATGGCGCCCAGCTCGAACTGCGCCTGCCGCTGAACGTCACCCTGCACGGCAAGACCCACAGCTACAACGCCCAGCTCCTGGCCACCCGCCTCGATGAGCGGCGTTTCCAGGTGGTGACCATGGAGCCGCTGATCCTGCGTGCCGAGCATTTCGACCTGGCCCCGGGCCTGGAGACCCTGCGCAAGGCGGCCGGGCTCAAATCGATCAACCTCTCGGTGCCGGTGGGTGCGGTGCTGATCTTCACGGCGCGCTGACATGGCCGGGCCGGTCTTTCCCTGGCGTTCCGGCAATCAATTCGAACTGCTGGTCGACGGACCGGCGTTTTTTCCCGCCATGCTCACCGCCATCGCCCGGGCCGAGTTCCAGGTCGATCTGGAGCTGTACCTGGTGGAGGCGGGAGCCTGCGCCGAGGCCATGGTCCTGGCCCTGGTCAGCGCTGCCGAGCGCGGCGTGCAGGTGCGCTGCCTGTTCGATGACTATGGCTCGTTGGCTTTTACCCTGAGCCTGCGTCAGCGTTTGCAAGGTGCGGGCGTCGAGCTGCGCTGGTACAACCGCCTGCGCTGGCGGCGCGGTGTGCGCAACCTGTATCGCGACCATCGCAAGATCCTCCTCGTCGACCAGAATGTGGCCTGGGTCGGCGGCACGGGCGTCACCGACGAGTTCTGGCATCCCGGCGAGAACAGCAGTGAATGGCACGAGGTGATGGTGCAGATGCAAGGGCCGCTGGTGGCGGACTGGCAGATGCTCTTTGACCGTCAATGGCGGGCCAACCCCCGGCGGGTCGCCTGGCGCCCGCCGACCCATTTTGGCCTGCCGCGTTTGCCGCGCCTGCCGCCTGGCCGTGAAGGGCAGGGCCGGGTCGCCTATGCCGACGCCCGCCAGCATCGCGACATCCTGCAATCCCTGGTCCGAGCCCTGAACAACGGCAAGCAGCGGATCTGGCTGGCGACCCCGTATTTCCTGCCGACCTGGAAGGTCCGCCGGGCATTGCGCCGGGCTGCCTCGCGGGGTGTCGATGTACGCCTGCTCCTGACAGGCCCGCGTACCGACCATCCCTCGGTGCGCTATGCCGGTCATCGCTATTACCCGCGCCTGCTGCGTGCCGGGGTGAAGATCTTCGAATACCAGCCGTGCTTCCTGCACCTGAAGATGGTGGTGGTGGATGAATGGGTGAGTATCGGCTCGTGCAACTTCGATCACTGGAATTTGCGCTTCAACCTTGAGGCGAATGTCGAGGCCATCGATCCGGGGCTGAATCAGGCGGTGACCGAGAGCTTCGTCCGCGATTTCGCCTTGAGCAGCGAAGTCAGTCTCGACGACTGGCGCGCGCGCCCGCTGTGGCGGCGGGTGCAGCAGCGGATCTGGGGCTGGCTGGACCGGCTGGTGGTGAACCTGCTGGATCGCCGCGACTGACGCCGTACGTAGTAGGTGCCTATTACCCGCAAGCGCCCGGCAAGGTCTAACGTGTCTGGGTACCTTTTCCCCTGCACACGAAGGAGAGCGTGAAATGGCGGCCAAGAAGATTCTGATGCTGGTGGGTGACTACGTCGAAGACTACGAAGTGATGGTGCCGTTCCAGGCCCTGCAGATGGTCGGTCATACCGTGCATGCGGTGTGTCCGGGCAAGCACGCGGGGCAGTCGGTGCGCACCGCGATCCACGATTTTGAAGGCGACCAGACCTACAGCGAAAAGCCTGGGCACAACTTCGGCCTCAATTTCGATTTTGCCAAGGTCAAGTCCGAGGACTACGACGCCTTGGTCATTCCTGGCGGCCGTGCCCCCGAGTACCTGCGCCTGAACGAAGAGGTGCTGGCGCTGGTAAAGGCCATCGACCAGGCCGGCAAGCCGATCGCGGCGGTCTGCCATGGCGCGCAACTGCTGGCGGCAGCCGGCGTGCTGGAGGGTCGCGAGTGCAGCGCTTACCCGGCCTGCGCGCCGGAAGTGAAACTGGCGGGCGGTCGCTATATCGATATCGAGGTGACCCAGGCCCATGTCCAGGGCAATCTCGCCACGGCTCCGGCCTGGCCGGCGCATCCGGCGTGGCTGGCGGGCTTCCTTGGCCTGCTGGGTACCCGCATCACCCTGTGAGGTAGCGACCATGTGCGAGCTGTACGTCAAGGCCGACCCGATCCTCTACGAATCCCGCAGCCGCTCGCTGCGCATTCGCGGGGTGGTGACCACACTGCGTCTGGAAAACCAGTTCTGGGATGTGCTGCGGGAAATCGCCGAGGTCGATGGCATGACCACCAACCAGCTGATTACCAAGCTGTACGACGAAGTGATGGAGTACCGCGGCGAGGTGGTGAACTTCGCCTCGTTCCTGCGGGTGAGTTGTATCCGTTACCTGGGCCAGCGCCGCAATACCGAGCCGGTCCCCTTGAAAGTCGTCGCGCGTTGAGCCAATAAAAAAGCGGCGTGGAGACCACGCCGCTTTTTGCCTTTCACTTGAAGCTTATCGCTTGAAGCTTGTGGCTTTTTACTTCACTTCCACCGCCAGGCTCTCGGCAATCTTGCTCTGCCAGATCGCAGGACCGGTGATGTGTACCGACTCACCGTTGCTGTCCACCGCGACGGTGACCGGCATGTCCTTGACCTCGAACTCGTAGATCGCTTCCATGCCCAGTTCGGCGAAGGCCAGGACCTGGGATTTCTTGATCGCCTGGGCGACCAGGTAGGCAGCGCCACCCACGGCCATCAGGTACACGGCCTTGTTGTCCTTGATCGCGTCGATCGCGGTCGGGCCACGCTCGGACTTGCCGATCATGCCCAGCAGACCGGTCTGCTCGAGGATCTGGCGGGTGAACTTGTCCATGCGCGTCGCGGTGGTCGGGCCAGCCGGGCCAACCACTTCTTCACGTACCGGGTCGACCGGGCCGACGTAGTAGATGAAGCGGCCTTTGAGGTCCACCGGCAGCTCTTCGCCACGGTTGAGCATTTCGACCATGCGCTTGTGCGCAGCGTCGCGGCCGGTGAGCATCTTGCCGTTGAGCAGGATGGTCTCGCCCGGTTTCCAGCTCTGCACGTCTTCCGGGGTCAGGGTGTCGAGGTTGACACGGCGGGCCGACGGGCCGGCTTCCCAGACGATTTCCGGGTAGGCGTCCAGCGACGGCGCTTCCAGTTCGGCCGGGCCGGAGCCGTCCAGGACGAAGTGGGCGTGACGGGTGGCGGCGCAGTTCGGGATCATGCACACCGGCAGCGACGCGGCGTGGGTCGGGTAGTCCATGATCTTCACGTCGAGCACGGTGGTCAGGCCGCCGAGGCCCTGGGCACCGATACCCAGCTGGTTGACCTTGTCGAACAGCTCCAGGCGCAGTTCCTCGATGCGGTTCTGCGGGCCGCGGGCTTTCAGCTCATGGATGTCGATGGATTCCATCAGGACTTCCTTGGCCATCACCGCGGCTTTCTCGGCAGTGCCGCCGATGCCGATGCCGAGCATGCCAGGCGGGCACCAGCCGGCGCCCATGGTCGGAACGGTCTTCAGCACCCAGTCGACGATCGAGTCGGACGGGTTGAGCATGGCCATCTTCGACTTGTTCTCGGAACCGCCGCCCTTGGCCGCCACGTCCACTTCCACGGTGTTGCCCGGAACGATGGAGTAGTGGATGACTGCCGGGGTGTTGTCCTTGGTGTTTTTACGCGCACCGGCCGGGTCGGCCAGGATCGAGGCGCGCAGGACGTTGTCCGGCAGGTTGTAGGCGCGACGCACGCCCTCGTTGATCATGTCGTCGACGCTCATGGTCGCGCCGTTCCAGCTCACGTCCATGCCGACGCGGACGAACACGGTGACGATACCGGTGTCCTGGCAGATCGGGCGGTGGCCGGTGGCGCACATGCGCGAGTTGATCAGGATCTGGGCGATCGAATCACGCGCAGCCGGCGACTCCTCGCGCAGATAGGCTTCGTGCATCGCCTGGATGAAATCGACGGGGTGGTAGTACGAAATGAATTGCAGGGCATCGGCGACGCTCTGAATCAGGTCGTCTTGCTTGATCACGGTCATGCAGCGCGCTCCTCTTAAACACGGGAACATTCAATAGGTATTCCGACGCGGACAGGCCGAGGTGTCGAAACGACCTTTCAGACACGCCGCGACAAAATGTCCCGGCGCAAAAAAGGCGCGGCAGTATAGCGCGGCTGGGCTTTTGGTACACGCGCCAGTGGTCCAACCATGGTCGGTGATCGCCCGGCATCGTTTTTGCTGTTTCCCTTGGCCTGTGGGTCGGAACAGGCCTAGATTGGCGCATGAATATTCAGGGGAGATGAACAGCAATGCCTGAACTGCAGGTCGGCGAACGCCAATGGTCCGTTGCACCCGGCAGCAATCTGCTCGATGCCCTTAATGATGCGGGCTGCGGTGTGCCTTACAGCTGCAGGGCGGGGAGCTGCCATGCCTGTCTGGTGCGCTGCGTGGACGGCGAGCCGGAGGATGGCCGGCCCGAGGCCCTGAGCGCGGCGCAGCGCGAGGCGGGCTGGCGCCTGGCCTGTCAGTGCCGGGTGGGGATGGATTTGCGGGTGGCGTTGTTCGATCCGAAGACCGATGGCCAGCCGGCGCGGGTGGTCGTGGCGGAGTGGCTGGGCGAGGTGCTGCGCCTGCGCCTGCAACCGCTGAACGGCCTGCGTTACCAGGCGGGGCAGCATCTGTTGTTGTGGAATGCCCTGGGCGTGGCGCGCCCGTATTCCCTGGCCAGTGTGCCGGGTGAGGACCCGTGGCTGGAGTTCCATATCGATTGCCGGCAGCCGGGGGCGTTCTGTACGCCGGCGCGGCACCTGGTCGAAGGGGCGGAGTTGCGGCTCGGCGAGTTGCGTGCCGGCGGCCTGCATTACGACCCGGACTGGCAGGAGCGGCCGCTCTGGCTGCTGGCGGCCGGGACGGGCCTGGCGCCGTTATGGGGCATCCTGCGCGAGGCGCTGCGCCAGGAGCATCGCGGGCCGATCAGGTTGCTGCACCTGGCGCGGGATGAAGGCGGGCATTATCTGGCCGAGGAATTGAAGGAGAGGGCGGCACAGCATCCGCAGTTGCAGGTGGAACTGGTGACGCCAACCGGGTTGCCCATGGCCCTGGCAGCGTTGCGCGTGCAGTCGCGGCAGACGGTGGCGCTGGTGTGCGGGGCGCCGGGGAGTGTGGAGGAGTTTTCGCGGCGGCTCTTTTTGGCGGGGGTGCCGAGGAATCAGGTGTATTCCGATCTTTTTGTGGGGCATGTGTAGGCCCTATCGCTGGCTTGTCGGACCGCCGCACCGCAGCGATAGGGCCCGAAAGAACAATGAAAAACGCCCGGCTCAAGGCCGGGCGTTTTCATTCACAGCAAGGCATCAAACCAGCGGATCACCGACATGCAGGATCTTCATGCCATTGGTGCCACCGATGGTGTGGTAGCTGTCGCCCTTGGTCAGGATGACCCAGTCACCCTGCTCGACCACGCCACGCTTGAGCAGCTCGTCCACGGCAGCCTGGCTGACCTGTTCCGGGGCCAGCGCCGCCGGGTCGAACGGCACGGTGTAGACGCCGCGGAACATGGCCACGCGGGCCTGGGTCTCGCGGTGCGGGGAGAAGGCGAAGATCGGGATCGAGGAACGGATCCGCGACATGATCAGCGGGGTGTAGCCGCTTTCGGTCAGGGCGATGATCGCCTTCACGCCCGGGAAGTGGTTGGCGGTGTACATGGCCGCCAGGGCGATGCTCTCGTCGCAACGGCTGAACTGGGTGCCCATGCGGTGGCTGGAGGTCTTGCTGGTCGGGTGCTTCTCGGCACCGAGGCAGATCCGCGCCATGGCCTGCACCGCTTCCAGCGGGTAGGCACCGGCAGCACTTTCGGCCGACAGCATGACGGCGTCGGTGTAGTCCAGCACGGCGTTGGACACGTCGGACACTTCGGCACGGGTCGGCATCGGGTTCTGGATCATCGATTCCATCATCTGGGTCGCGACGATCACCGCTTTATTGTGGCGTCGCGAGTGCAGGATGATCTTCTTCTGGATGCCCACCAGCTCGGCATCGCCGATTTCCACGCCGAGGTCGCCACGGGCCACCATCACCGCGTCACTGGCGCGGATCAGGCCGTCGAGGGTTTCGTCGTCAGCCACGGCTTCGGCACGTTCGATCTTGGCCACCAGCCAGGCGGTACCGCCGGCTTCGTCGCGCAGGCGACGGGCGTATTCCATGTCGGACGCATCGCGCGGGAAGGACACGGCCAGGTAGTCCAGGTCCATTTCCGCAGCCAGCTTGATGTCGGCCTTGTCTTTCTCGGTCAGGGCCGGCGCAGTCAGGCCGCCACCCTTGCGGTTGATGCCTTTATGGTCGGACAGCGGGCCGCCGATCAGCACCACGCAGTGCAGCGAGTCGGCGGTGGCGGTTTCGACGCGCATGACCACGCGGCCGTCGTCGAGCAGCAGTTCGTCACCGACGCCGCAGTCCTTCACCAGGTCCGGATAGTCGATGCCGACGATTTCCTGGGTACCGGCAGTCAGCGGGTGCGCGGTGGAGAAGGTGAAGCGGTCGCCCACCTTCAGTTCGATTCGTTTGTTGGTGAACTTGGCGATGCGGATCTTCGGACCCTGCAGATCGCCCAGCAGCGCCACGTGGCGGTTGTGGCGGGCAGCGATGTCACGGATCAGCCGGGCGCGAGCCTTGTGCTCGTCCGGGGTGCCGTGGGAGAAGTTCAGGCGGGCGACATCCAGGCCGGCGAGGATCAGTTGTTCGATTACTTCCGGTGAATTGCTGGCGGGGCCGAGGGTGGCGACGATTTTGGTACGGCGGATGGTCATGCACAGACTCCTGTAGTGAAGCGCAGCGAAAGGCTACTCCTGAAAAGCGCTGTAGTCATTGTTCCTTTGCACTACCTTGGGAGGGGGCAGGCGGGCGTTTGAACGGGGACTTCGAGCTGCAAGCTACAAGCCGAAAGCTACAAGTAAAAGCGGATCGCGTATTCTCTTGCAGCTTGCAGCTTGCAGCTTGCAGCTTGCAGCTTGCAGCTTGCAGCTTGCAGCTTGCAGCTTGCAGCTTGCAGCTTGCAGCTTGCAGCTTCGTGGCTGAAGAATTCCGGTCAGGCGCCGATACACTGCCTATCGAAAGGAGAATCCCCATGCGAGCCCTGATTGTCTTGGCCCTGGCGACCAGCGTCGTCGGCTGCACCCGCTGGTCCATGGACCACCACCTGAACAATGCCTACCGGGCCTACGACCGCGGCGATTGCGAGCAGGTCACCCTGGAACTGTCGCAGGTCGATCGCACCAGCCGCGCACGACCGTTCATCTGGCCGGAAACCGCGCTGCTGCGGGGGCAGTGCCTGGAGCGCCAGAAGCTGTTCGTCGATGCGGCGCAAACCTACAAATTCATCATCCAGAAGTACCCGCAGAACGAATACGCCTACCGTGCCCAGGCGCGTCTGCAAACGCTTGAACAGCTTGGACATTATCGCGAAGGCGAGGCGGCGATCCCGCGTCCGGTGCCGCTTTCGCCCTCGCGCTGAGGGAGTGCCGGGGCAATTTTGCGCTGGAAGCCTTGCCCCGGTCTGCGCTACTCTCATTGCGACAGACTGTGTACAAAGAGCGTGCACCTGTACAAGACGGCACTAGCGCGACCCTGCTCTAAGGGTCATCCAATGCGACCCATTGCCATGTATACCGAGCGCCGAATCGAGCGACATCTGCTCCCCCACTTCCTCAAGGTCTACAACCGTTTCACCGATCAGCCCATCGGTTACCTGGGCAATGCATCGGAAGACGGCCTCATGCTGATCAGCACCCTGCCTTTGCTGGTCGGTCCCGATTTCGAACTGCAGTTGCGCATTCCCGCCAAGGCTGGTGCCTGGCAGCGCATCAACATCACCGCCAGTTGCCTGTGGTGCCATGAAGACGCCAGCCCTGGCTTCTACGACTCCGGTTTCATGCTGTTGCAGGCACCCCGGGAGTACGACCAACTGGTGGCCGCCTTGCTCAACTACTTCAGCTTCCGGCCGTTGCCAACCTCGGCATAAGGTAGACTCCGGCGATTTACCCTTCAGGATGAATCGCCGTGAGCTCCAGCATTTTCTGGCACGACTACGAAACCACCGGGATCAACCCGCGCTGCGACCGGCCCCTGCAGGTCGCTGGTGTGCGCACTGATCTGGACCTCAACGAGATCGAAGCGCCGGTGAATCTGTTCTGCCAGCCGAGCGACGATATCCTGCCGCACCCAGCCGCTTGCCTGATCACCGGGATCACCCCGGCGCAACTGGCCCGGGACGGCCTGGCCGAAGCCGACTTCATGACCCGGGTTCACGCCGAACTGGCCCGGCCCGGGACCTGCAGTGCCGGCTACAACACCCTGCGTTTCGACGATGAAGTCACCCGCTACAGCCTGTATCGCAACTTCTTCGATCCCTACGCCCGCGAGTGGCAGGGCGGCAACAGCCGCTGGGACCTGATCGATGTGG
The DNA here is from genome assembly GCF_057197725.1 of Pseudomonas sp. P2S-1. Lineage (NCBI taxonomy): Bacteria > Pseudomonadati > Pseudomonadota > Gammaproteobacteria > Pseudomonadales > Pseudomonadaceae > Pseudomonas > Pseudomonas sp. P2S-1. The sequence continues at coordinate 3,433,564 of NZ_CM170068.1, read as the reverse complement.
TGCGCACGGCCTATGCGCTGCGTCCCGAGGGTATCCAGTGGCCGCGGGGCGAGACTGGCCAGGTCAGCCTGCGTCTGGAACTGCTCAGCGCGGCCAACGGCATCCACCATGGTCAGGCCCACGAGGCGCTGTCCGACGTGCGTGCGACCATCGCCCTGGCCCGTCTGATCCGGGAGAAACAACCGCGCCTGTATGAGTGGCTGTTCGAGCTGCGCAGCAAACACAAAGTCCTCGACCAGGTGCGCTTGTTGCAGCCCCTGGTACATATTTCCGGACGCTTTTCGGCGGCACGTAATTATCTCGGTGTGGTACTGCCATTGGCCTGGCATCCGGCCAATCGCAACGCGCTGATTGTTTGTGATCTGCACCAGGATATTGCGCCGCTGTTGACGGAAGATTCCGAAGTATTGCGCCAGCGGTTATACACGCGTCGTGAGGAAATGCCTGACGGACAATTGCCTGTTCCTCTCAAGTTGTTGCACATCAACCGTTGCCCGGTGGTGGCGCCATTGGCTGTAGTGCGCAAGGAAGACCAGCAGCGTCTGGGCCTCGATATGTCCGAATTGCTACGCCGTGGTGAACAGCTGATTGCTGCCCGGGAGCAGTGGGAAAATAAATTGGCGCCAATTTATGAAGGCAAGGAGTTCGCTGCGAGCGAAGACCCGGAGCAGCAGCTGTATGACGGTTTTTTCGGTGATCGTGACCGGCGTCTATGCGAGCAGGTGCGCCTGGCGGATCCGCAGCAGTTGGCAAGTGGGCAATGGATGTTCGATGACCCGCGTCTGACAGAACTATTGTTCCGATATAGGGCTAGGAACTTTCCGGCGAGCCTAAGTGAAACGGAGCAAGTGCAATGGAGAACATTCTGCCAACAGCGTCTTGATGATCCCGCGATGGGGGCCCCGCATACCCTGGCGGCCTTTGAAACCGCGCTGGGCGAGGCCCTGGCTGGCGCGCTGGGCGAGCAGCGGGCCTTGCTGGAAGCATGGCGCACACATGCCAACGAACTACGTCAGCGCCTGGCCCTGTAAACAGTGTTAAGAGCGCCCAATAAAAAACGCCGGCAATGCCGGCGTTCTTTATTGATAAGGACGCAAATCAATCGAGCAGGGTGGCCCAGCTTTCCACGACGTCACCGCCCCACTTGGCTTTCCACTCTTTCAGGGTCTTGTGGTTGCCGCCTTTGGTTTCGATGATTTCGCCGTTGTGCGGGTTCTTGTATTGCTTGACCTTGCGCGCGCGCTTGGTGCCGGTGACTTTAACTGCGCCGCCGCGTGGGGCCTTGTTCAGTTTGGCTTCCGGGTCCAGCAGGGCAATGATGTCTTTCAGGGATTTGCCGTAGGTCCCCATCAGGTCACGCAGCTTCTTTTCGAATTCCAGCTCTTGCTGCAGCTTGTTGTCTTCGGACAGATTCTTCAGGCGGGCTTGCAGTTCTTTGATGGCTTCTTCGGTAGCGCGATATTCGTTGATCAGGGACATGAGGCGTTCCTTGGTAATTGGGCGTTCGGGATAACAGTGCCGCAATAATAGTCAGACAATCTGCCCAAGTAAACATTCGAGTGCCACGCTTTTCAATGTTTATTCCCGGGATGGATTGTCGCGCTGGCACTTTACAAATGCCGGGAGGTGAAATTCGCAACTAAATTAATCTTCACTGCGGGCCTCGGGTATCCACAGCATGACCTTGGGTAAAGGCACGGGCGCCGCCGGATGTCACGTGACTACTGTAGTTTTGCCGGGCAATCGTTAGAATGTGCGCCTTTGCGAAGTTCTGGAGCCCCCTGCATGCGTACCTATCGGCTGGTGATCGCTTGTCCCGACCGTGTCGGCATTGTCGCCAAAGTCAGTCATTTCCTGGCGTCCCACAACGGCTGGATCACCGAAGCGAGCCATCACTCCGATGACCTGAGCGGTTGGTTCTTCATGCGTCACGAGATCCGTGCCGATACCCTGCCGTTCGGCATAGAGGCCTTCCGCGAGGCGTTCGCGCCGATCGCCGAAGAGTTCTCCATGACCTGGCGGATCACCGATACCGACCAGAAGAAGCGCGTCGTGCTCATGGCCAGCCGCGAATCCCACTGCCTGGCCGACCTGCTGCACCGCTGGCACAGCAACGAGCTGGACTGCGACATCCCCTGCGTGATCTCCAACCACGACGACCTGCGCAGCATGGTCGAGTGGCATGGCATTCCGTTCTTCCATGTTCCGGTCGACCCGAAGGACAAGCAGCCGGCCTTCGCCGAAGTCTCGCGCCTGGTCCAGGAGCACGGTGCCGATGTCATCGTCCTGGCCCGCTACATGCAGATCCTGCCGCCACAGCTGTGCGCGGAATACGCCCAGCAGGTCATCAACATCCACCACAGCTTCCTGCCGTCGTTCGTGGGCGCCAAGCCGTACCACCAGGCCTCGCTGCGCGGTGTGAAGCTGATCGGCGCGACCTGCCACTACGTCACCGAAGAGCTGGACGCCGGTCCGATCATCGAGCAGGACGTGGTGCGCGTCAGCCACAGCGACAGCATCGAGGACATGGTCCGCTTCGGCCGTGACGTCGAGAAGATGGTCCTGGCCCGCGGCCTGCGCTATCACCTGGAAGACCGCGTGCTGGTGCACGGCAACAAGACCGTGGTGTTCAACTGAGGCCATGAGCGACCCGCTCGACCGGGGCGCTGCCCATCCCCCGCCCACCTTGGGCGAGGGCTGTCTCAGTCGCTACGACCCGGAGGCCCTGGACAGCGAGGACGGCACCGATTTTCCCGGTGCCGCCGAACTGTGGCAGGCGCAATCAGCGGCGCAAGCCGGCGAGGCGCTCGAGCAGCGGCCGGCCGAGCAGGCAGAGGAACACCGGCCCGCCGGCGATCAGGTAGAAGTAGTACGTCACGACCCGCCAGACCAGGACCGCAGCCGCCGCGGTTGATTTGCCGACCATCGGCGTCAGCAGCGTCGCCGAGGTCAGCTCCGCCGCACCCGCGCCGCCTGGCAACAGGCTGAACTGCCCGGCGCTCAACGACAGGACCTGGACCAGGAAACTGGAAATCCATTGCAGATTGCCGCCCAGCCCCAGCAGCACCAGGTACAGCACGCTGTAGCGCAGGGCCCAATGCAGGCAGGTCAGCAGGAAGACCAGGGCCAGCACCCGCCGGGGCAGACGCAAGGTCGCCCGGAACGCCCGAAAGAAATGCAGCAGCCGTCTTGCCCAGCGCCGTTGTGTCGACTCCCGCACATTCAATCTTTTCAGCACGCGCCCGTTCCAGCGCATCAGCCCGCGCCGCCAGCGCAGCAAACCCACTCCCAGCCCCAGCACCGCAAGCATGAGCAGCGCACTGCCGAGCAGCATGCCCTCAAGGCTGCGGCCCAGATTGTGGAAGAGGGTGTAGACGACTATCCCAAGTACCGCACCGAGAAAGAACAGCAGGTCATTCAACTGATCCATGGCGAACACGGCGCCGCTGTGGGCGGGCCGAACCCGGTCGCGGGACAGCAGGGCCATCAGGGTCAGCGGGCCACCGCTGCCGCCGGGGGTGGTGCAGATGGCGAACTCGGTGGCCATGATCACCCCGAGGCTGCGCAGGCGGCCGATCCTTTCGCCCTGGCTGCCGAGCAACAGGCGCAGGCGTAACGCGTTCAGCACCCAGCACAGCACGATCATGCCGAACAGGGCCAGCAGCAGCCCGGGTGGGAAGCTGCGCAGGCGCGGCAGCAATTCAGCGCCGCCGAGCAGGGCCGGCACCAGCGCCGCCATCAACAGCGCCGCCAGTAGCCAGCCGATGCGGTTCACGGCGCGGGCCTGCTGGCCAGCCAGGCCATCTTGGTCATGGGAATGCGCCCGTCAGTGAGCAGGCGTTGCAGGGTGTCCAGCCAGTAGTTGCGCGAAAAGGCGTGGCGCATGTCCACCGGATGCAGGCCCAGGCGGATGGTGCTGGCATCGCTCATACGGCGCTCATGCATGGCGCTGACGGCCCGCGACAACCCGCGCCGCCAGGCACTGCGGGCACTCCACACCAAGCCTGGCGCATCGACCGGGGTGAAGTCCGGCAACCGGTACAGATGCTGCGGATCGCTGGTGTAGTGCAGCGGCAATTGGCGCAGGGCCTGGCGCGTGCCCTCGCTCATCAGCCAGGCCGGGGCGACGAAGCCGCGCAGGGGCCAGTCCAGGCGCTGGAACAGCTCCACCCCGGCTTCCAGGCGTTGCAGCGCCTGGATTTCGTTCAGGCCATAGAACTCGCCTTCCCAGGTGTAGATGCGGCGCATGAAGTACTCGCCGGGCGAGCGCGGTGGCGGGCCGTCGTCGGTATGGAAGTAGCCATGCAGGGCCAGTTCGCCCCCGCGCACCAGGCGCCGTTCCATTATCCGGCGAAAGCTGGCGTCCTGTTCCAGGGCGTTGCGCTTGTGAAAGTCCGGGACCACCAGCAGGGTCATGGGGATCTGGCCAAGGGCGTCCACCGCTTCGACGAAGGGCTGGTAGTCCGGCCAGGTTTCCGGGGCCACGTCGTGCAGGACCAGCAACACACTGCGGCCGGGGGCAGGGATCTCAGGCATGGGCACGCACCGGCAGGTCACTGTAGCCGAGCACCGCGCGGTAATGGGCGAGCAGGCCACTGACCACGTTGTCCCAGCTGTAATGCTGCTCGACATGCTGGCGCGCCTGCTGGCCGAGCGTCGCGGTGCCGCGCTCGAAGGTTTCGCGCACCGCGTTGGCCATGGCCTGGCCGTCTCCAGGGGCGCAAAGCTGGCCGCAATCGGGGTGGACGATCTCGCTGAAGGCCCCGGCCGCCACCGCCACCACCGGCGTGGCACTGGCCATGGCTTCGAGGATCACCAGGCCGAAGGTTTCCTGATCGCCGGCATGCACCAGCAGGTCGGCGCTGGCCAGCAGGCGGGCGACTTCAGTGGCCGGGCGAAACTCGCCGAACACCGTGACGTTGTCCGGCACATTGACCGGCATATGCGAGCCCACCAGCAACAGATGCCAGGGCTTGCCCAGGCGCTGGATACAGTCGAGCAGCACCGGCAGGTTCTTTTCCCGCGAGCCGCGGCCGGCGAAGACCAGCAGCCGGGTATCGTCGGCCAGGCCCAGTTCGGCGCGCAGGTTCGGGTCATGGCGTTCGGGGTGGAAGGTATTGAGATCGACGCCCAGGCGCTGCACGTGGACATTGGCGACGCCGAGCCGGCGCAGTTTGTGCGCCATCACCTGGCTGGGCGCCAGGACGCGGTCGAAATTGCCGTAGAGCTTGCTGACATAGGCCTCGACATTGGGGGTGAACCAGTTGCCCATGCGGTTGCTGACCAGCAGCGGCAGATCGGAGTGATAGAAGCCGATCACCGGCACGTCCAGCCGGCGCCGCGCGCCGAGGGCGGCCCAGGCGGTCAGGTAGGGATCGCCAACCTCGATCAGGTCGGGTTGCAGTTCGTGCAGGACATTGCACCAGGGCGCCAGACGCAGGGGAAAACGATAGCCGTTGCCGAACGGCAGCGGCGGGGCGGGGACTTCGTGGATTCCGTTGTGCTGGCGTGCAACCGCCCCGGGAATCAGCAGACTGTGGCGGACATTCGGGGCCAGGCCCAGGCGGCGGTGTTTGGCATCAAGATAGGTACGCACACCGCCGCTGGCGGGGGCGTAGAACATGGTGATGTCGGCGATATGCACGATCAGCATCCCTCCGGGATCTTCTTTCGGACAGTCACGCGGCGGCTGCAAAGCCACGGTGACGCGCCTTAGGGTTGACCCTGTGGAAGGATAGTTTGTTCGAAATGTTACGAGGGTGTCCGGCGGCAGGACGCCGCCGGACGGAGGGTCGAATCAGATGCGGAAGCTGCCGACCAGATGCTTCAGGCGACCGGCCTGCTGTTCCAGGTCGGCGCAGGCACGCAGGGTCGATTGCAGGTTCTCGACGCCTTCCTGGTTGAGCATGTTGATTTCGCTGATATCCATGTTGATCGAGTCGACCACGGCGGTCTGTTCCTCGGTGGCGGTGGCCACCGACTGGTTCATGCCGTCGATCTCGCCGATGCGCTGGGTCACGCTGCTCAGGCGCTCGCCGGCCTGGTTGGCGATGCTCACGCTGTCGTGGCTGTGGCGCTGGCTTTGGCTCATGGTGTCCACGGACTCGCGGGCACCCACCTGCAGCTCCTCGATCATGTTCTGCACTTGCTGCGCCGATTCCTGGGTGCGGTGGGCCAGGTTGCGCACCTCGTCGGCCACTACCGCGAAGCCGCGGCCGGCTTCGCCGGCACGGGCCGCTTCGATGGCGGCGTTGAGCGCCAGCAGGTTGGTCTGCTGGGAAATGCTGGTGATCACTTCGAGGATCTGACCGATGTTCACGGTCTTGCTGTTCAGCGTCTCGATGTGGGTGCTGGAGGTGGAGATCATGTCCGACAGGCGATTCATCGCCTGGATACTGCGGTCCACCACCTGCTGGCCTTCTTCCGCCAGATGCCGCGCCGAGCTGGCCTGTTGCGAAGCCTGGGCGGCGTTATGGGCGATCTCCTGGGCGGCGGCGCCAAGCTGGTTGATCGCAGCGGCGACGCTGTTGGTGCGGTTGCTCTGCTCGTCGGAGTTGACCATCGACGAGTTGGAGGCGCTGACCACCCGCAGGGCTACTTCGTTGACGTGCTCGGTGGCCGAGGCCACTTCGCGGATCGATTCGTGGATCCGTCCGACAAAGTGGTTGAAGGCCTTGCCGAGCATGCCGAATTCGTCGTGGTTGTGGATGTCCAGGCGGCGGGTCAGGTCGCCTTCACCCTGGGCGATGCCTTCCATCGCGCGGATCATGGTGTGCAACGGACGCATCAGCACGTTGATCAGCAGGCCCAGCAGGCCAATGATAAAGCCCACCGCAATGATGGTGGCGATCACCGCCGAGGTCCGGAACTTGCTGAGCATGCCGTAGGCTTTGTCCTTGTCCACGGCCAGGCCAATGTACCAGTTGGCCGACGGCAGGCCTTTCACCGGGGTGAAGCTGAGGATGGTCGGCTTGCCGTCCATTTCCACTTCCACCGGTTTCTTGTCCAGGCGCGGGGTGTTGTTCGGGAACAGCTCGCTCATGGCTTTCATGGTCAGGTCCTTGTTCGGGTGAACGAGGATCTTGCCCTGGTCGTTGACCAGGAAGGCGTAGCCCATGCCGCCGAAGTTCAGCGAGTTGATGATTTCCACCAGGCCGTCCAGCGCCAGGTCGCCACCCACCACGCCGACCTGCGGGGATACCGGGGTGACGATGGAAATCACCATCTTGCCGGTGCTCATGTCGATATAGGGTTCGGTGAGGATGGTCTTGCCGGCGGCCAGGCCGTCCTTGTACCAGGGGCGAACGCGCGGATCGTAGCCGTCAGGCATCTTCATCTGCGGACGAATGGTGAAGTCACCGTTCGGATGGCCCAGGTAGGTGGTGAGGAAACTAGAAGTCACCGCTTTCTGGCCGAGCACGGTGCCAACGTTCTGCGGATCGCTGGCGATGTTCTGCACGGCGTTTTCCACCAGCAGGATGCGGCCGTCGAACAGGTTCTTGATATTGGTCGCAGTGGTATCGCCCATCTCGCCGAGATAGTTCTCCAGGTTTTCCCGGATGGCATTACGCTGCAAGTAGTCGTTGTACAAAGTGAACAGGCTGAACGCGAGCATCACGATCAGTGAGGCGGCCAACAAGATCTTGTGGCTGAAACGGAGATTTTTATTCATGGCGTGTTGGGTCCGCTAAGGTCTTGAATATCCGGATGGTTCGCACGGAGTCGCTGATGAGATCAGAGAGAGTTCCCATATCCTTATCGGGGATTTCCTGTTTTTTGAGCGATCAATCACACTTTGATATCGGCTGACTCACACAAAAGCTTTAAATGGAGGATGAAAAAACATGGCGGACTCCACCCCCTTCGTGCTCGGCGCCGACCTTGATGGACAGCCGGTTGCCCAGGCCCTGCGCCTGACCAACCGCCATGGCCTGATCGCCGGTGCCACCGGCACCGGCAAGACCGTAACCCTGCAGCGCCTGGCGGAAGTGTTCAGCGATGCCGGCGTGGCGGTGTTCGCTGCCGATGTGAAAGGCGATCTCTGTGGTCTTGGCGCGACGGGCAATCCCCAGGGCAAGGTGGCCGAGCGGATTGCCGGGATGCCCTGGCTGAATCATCGGCCCCAGGCGTATCCGGTGACCTTATGGGATATCCACGGGCAATCCGGTCATCCATTGCGCACCACCCTGAGTGAAATGGGCCCGCTGTTGTTGGGCAACCTGCTGGAACTGAACGATAGCCAGCAGGCGGCGCTGTATGCCGCGTTCAAGGTGGCCGATCGCGAGGGCCTGCTGCTCCTGGACATCAAGGACCTCAAGGCCTTGCTCGGGCATCTCAAGGACAACCCCCAGGTGCTCGGCGAGGATGCCGCGCTGATGACCAGCGGTTCCAGCCAGGCCCTGTTGCGGCGCCTGGCGACCCTGGAGCAGCAGGGCGCGGAGGCGCTGTTCGGCGAGCCGGCGTTGCAACTGGAAGACCTGTTACAGCCGGGGGCGGACGGGCGCGGACGTATTCACCTGCTCGATGCCAGCCGTTTGATCCACGAGTCGCCCAAGGTCTATGCCACCTTCCTTTTATGGTTGCTGGCGGAGTTGTTCGAACAGTTGCCGGAGCGCGGTGATGCGGACAAGCCATTGCTGGCGCTGTTTTTCGACGAGGCGCACCTGCTGTTCAACGGCACGCCCAAGGCGTTGCAGGACCGGCTGGAGCAGGTGGTGCGGCTGATCCGTTCCAAGGGTGTGGGCGTGTATTTCGTGACCCAGTCGCCCGGTGACCTGCCGGATGACGTGCTGGCCCAGTTGGGCTTGCGGGTCCAGCACGGTTTGCGGGCCTTTACCGCCAAGGAGCAGAAGGCCTTGCGTGCGGTGGCGGACGGGTTCCGGCCCAACCCGGCGTTCGACACCCTGGCGGTGCTGACCGAGTTGGGCATTGGCGAGGCGCTGGTGGGGGCCTTGCAGGACAAGGGTACGCCGGAAATGGTCCAGCGCGTGCTGATCGCCCCGCCGCAGTCGCAGATCGGGCCGTTGAGCGAGGCGGAGCGGGCGGCGCTGGTATCCGGATCGCCACTGGCCGGGCGCTATGACAAGCCGATCGACCGTGAGTCGGCCTATGAAATCCTCATGGCGCGCAAGGGCGAGACGCCGGTAGCGGCGGGCAAGGCGGAGAAGGACGAGGACAGTCTGGCGGACAAGGCCGGGGACTTCCTGCAGAGCGCGGCGGGGCAGGCGATCAAGTCGGCGGTGCGGCAGGCGGCCAATCAGTTTGGGCGGCAGTTGGTGCGGGGGTTGATGGGGTCTTTGCTGGGTGGCAAGCGGAAGTGATGTGTTGTTCTTGAGGGCCCTATCGCTGGCAAGCCAGCTCCCACAGGGACCGCATGCACCGCAGGACCTGTGGGAGCTGGCTTGCCAGCGATGAGGCCCTCAAGAGCAATAAAAAAGGCGCCTGGAGAGGCGCCTTCTTCTAATCAGCCAACAAACCGCGTCGACAACCAGAACAACCCGGCCGCCAGGCCCATCGACGCCGGCAGGGTCAGGACCCAGGCCAGCAGGATGGTGCGCACGGTGCCGCCTTGCAGGCCGCTGCGGTTGGCGACCATGGTCCCCGCCACGCCGGACGACAGGACGTGAGTGGTCGAGACCGGCAGGCTGAAGATGTTGGCCATGCCGATGGCGCACGCCGCAGTGATCTGCGCCGACATGCCCTGGGCATAGGTCATGCCCTGCTTGCCGATCTTCTCGCCGATGGTCAGGACCACACGCTTCCAGCCAACCATGGTGCCCAGGCCCAGGGCCAGGGCGACCGCCAGGATTACCCAGAACGGTGCGTATTCAGTGGTTGCAGTCAGGTCCTTACGCAGCTTGTCCAGGTCGGACTTCTCGCGGGCTTCCAGGCCCGGCAGCTTGCCGACTTTCTTCGCGGTGTCGTCCAGGCAGAGCAGGTAACGACGCACTTCAACGCGGGTTTCCGGGCTCAGCGAGTGGTAGTCGGCTACGCCGGCCAGGGATTTCTGCAGCGCGGCGATGGTCGGCTCGGTCTGGTGCGGGTTGCAGCTGAACTGCTCCGGCAGGTCGCCCTTGGCCGCCTTGCCCAGGGCCAGGAACTCACCCAGGGTCTCGTGGTTGCGCTCGTAGAACTGGCTCAGGTGCAGGGTCGCGTCGCGGGTCCGCTCGATCTGGTAGGTGGTACTGCTCAGGTCGAGGACGAACTGCTGCGGAACGATGCCGATCAGCACCAGCATGATCAGGCCGATACCTTTCTGGCCGTCGTTGGAACCGTGCACGAAGCTCACGCCCATGGCCGACATGACCAGCACCAGGCGGTTCCAGAACGGCGGGTGCTTCTTGTCGTCGAGCATGCGCCGCTGTTCCGGGGTCTTGTGCATCTTCGACAGCGGACGCCACCACTTCAGGCCCAGCAATACCAGGGCGGCCACCAGGAACCCGGCCATCGGCGAGAGGACCAGGGACATGCCGATATCGATCGCTTTCTGCCAGTTCACCCCGTCACCCAGGGGAATGTCATTGAGCAGGGCGTTGGCCAGGCCGACACCGAGGATCGAACCGATCAGGGTGTGCGAGCTGGAGGCCGGGATACCGAAGTACCAGGTGCCCAGGTTCCAGGCGATGGCCGCCGCCAGCAGCGAGAAGACCATGGCCAGGCCGTGCCCGGTATTCACATTGATCAGCAGCTCCACCGGCAACAGGTGGACGATGGCGTAGGCGACACCGACGCCGCCCAGCAGGACCCCGAGGAAGTTGAAGACACCCGAGGCGAACACCGCCAGTTGCGGGGGCATGGCTTTCGTATAGATGACTGTCGCTACCGCGTTCGCGGTGTCATGAAAGCCATTGATGAACTCGAAGGCGAGTACGAAGGTCAAGGCGAGGAGGAGGCTCACCAGTACCCACGCATCAAGTCCGCTGAATAATTCGATCATGAAGGTTTTCTGACCCGGTCATAAGGGGGCGCGATTATGCCAGAAATCCCCCGTAATCAATGCACTGGCTGCTGACCGGTGGAGCCCTTGGAAACGGCCTGGGTTCACTCGCCCGGACAGGCGGTGTGGAGGAAAATGCAGGGAAAACCCACAAGAATGTGGATATCTGATGACAAAAACATGAATTGTTGATGTCGGAAAAAATTCAAACAAACGTATGAAATTTGTCAGAAACCATTACGGTTTCATCTTCAATGGGTAATGGCGCAGCCGGGTACCTGCGTGGACAGGTACCGTGGCGGTCCGGATCAGGGTGTCGCGAGAGGGTCAAGGCTCCTCGGTCTTCTCGTCCTTTTCCTGTTCCATCTTGCGCAGTTCTTCGGCGAAGACCTGGTCCATCACCGTGGCTCGCTTGCGCCAGGGTTTGCGTTCCGGTTCCGGTTGCGCCGCATACGTGGTGACTTCACCACCATAGACTTCCTTGAAGCGTTGTTCCTGGCGCTCGAGTTCTGCGCGCAGTTCGTCTTTCGTCACAGTGCTACCTGTCGATCAAAGTTACGCTGGCTTTCGCGAAGGCGTTAGTGCGGAGTTGCGTAACGCGCACGCGGCTACGGTGGCCAGAGTTGATAAAGGCTGTCGCAGCAACAGACTTTCGTCTTGTGCAGGTGCAGGGTTGCGCCTGGCACGGGGATTCGGCAAGTCAGACAGGGAATCCGGATTGATGGGGCCCGGGCGGGCGGCATCAGTGCTTGAGTATAGCAAGCGTCGTGAAGATGGATACGTCCAATTACGCCGTGCGAGAACTAGGACAATAAAAGAAGGGAGTTTGTTTCCTTCTTTTTCCGCGAATCAATATATGTACGCAAGAGTGGCTTGTTTTATGTCTTGAAAGAAAAACGGCCTCGCTGGTGGGCGAGGCCGTACCCGGGACTTCTACGGTGGGTACCTGACCAGTCTCTCCAAGAAGCCACAAGGGCGGAGGAAAGGTATAAGCAATTGTGGTCATTGGTCAATTGCGATTATCGGTCGTTGGTTCGATAATCGCCCCCGTGAGTGTGTGACCGAGGTGAGTCATGAGTGATGAAGCAAGCCCCAAGGGAACTGGATTGAACGACAATGTGCGCAGCTCGTTTGCGTCTCTGGCGCCGCCGATCGTGGCGTCGCCGGCCAAGCGCATCCAGGCGTTTACCGGTGATCCGGATTTCATGACTTCCCTGGCCCGCGGCCTGGCGGTGGTGCAGGCGTTCCAGGAACGCAAGCGGCACCTGACCATCGCCCAGATCAGCCACCGGACCGAGATCCCCCGCGCTGCCGTGCGGCGCTGCCTGCATACCCTGATCAAGCTGGGCTACGCCACCACCGACGGGCGTACCTATTCGCTGTTGCCCAAGGTGCTGACCCTGGGCCATGCCTATCTATCCTCGACGCCGCTGGCGGTGTCCGCGCAGCCGTACCTGGACCGCATGAGCGACCAGCTCCATGAGGCCTGCAACATGGCCACCCTGGAGGGCGACGACATCCTTTATATCGCTCGCTCGGCCACGGTGCAGCGGCTGATCTCGGTGGACCTGGCGGTAGGTGGGCGCCTGCCGGCCTATTGCACGTCCATGGGGCGCATTCTGCTGGCGGCGCTGGACGACGCCACGCTCCACGAATACCTGGAGCACGCCGACCTGCAGGCCAAGACCAGCCGTACCATCCACGACCCGCAGGCGCTGCTCGAATGCCTGCAGGTGGTGCGCCAGCAGGGCTGGTGCATCGTCGACCAGGAGCTGGAGCAGGGCCTGCGTTCCATCGCCGTGCCGGTGTACGACGCCTCGGGCCAGGTGCTTGCCGCGCTCAACGTCAGCACCCACGCCGGCCGGGTCAGCCGCAGCGAGCTGGAGCAGCGTTTCCTGCCGATCATGATCGCCGCCAGTCGCGACCTCAGCACCCAGTTGTTCGCCTGAATCCGTGCAAACCTGTTCGATAAACGCACACTGATGCGTTTATCGAATTGCGCGGTGTCACGGCCCTTATTAATGTCCCTCGCAAGGATCGCCTGACCGGTCCGTCAATAATAATGAGCGAGAGGCAAAGCCCAATGACCCGCACATCCTTCCATAGCCGTCCTGGCTAGAACTTTCGTTTCCGCTTTACTAGATCGTCTTTGCCCAGGCACGCGCGTGCCTGCTCGCCTACATTTCCGGATAACAATAATGAACAGCCCGCACGCTGCCATCGGAACACCCCTGGACGTCCAGTCCTTTATCAATGCCCAACCCTTGTCGCGTTATCAGTGGCGGGTGGTGATTCTCTGTTTCCTGATCGTGTTCCTCGATGGCCTGGATACCGCCGCCATGGGCTTTATCGCCCCGGCGTTGTCCCAGGATTGGGGAATCGACCGCGCCAGCCTCGGCCCGGTAATGAGTGCCGCGCTGATCGGCATGGTCTTTGGTGCACTGGGTTCCGGCCCGCTGGCTGACCGTTTCGGACGCAAGGTGGTGCTGGTTGGCGCAGTCGTGCTGTTTGGCGGCTTCAGCCTGGCATCGGCCTACAGCACCAATGTCGATCAACTGCTGGTGCTGCGTTTCCTTACCGGCCTGGGTCTTGGCGCCGGCATGCCCAACGCCACCACGCTGCTCTCCGAATACACCCCGGAGCGCCTCAAGTCGCTGCTGGTGACCAGCATGTTCTGTGGTTTCAACCTGGGCATGGCCGGCGGTGGCTTCATCTCCGCCAAGCTGATCCCGGCCTACGGCTGGCACAGCCTGCTGCTGATCGGCGGCCTGCTGCCGCTGGTGCTGGCGGTGGTGCTGCTGTTCTGGCTGCCGGAGTCGGCGCGTTTCCTGGTGGTGCGCAACCGCAGCGTCGACAAGATCCGCAAGACCCTGGCGCCGATCGAACCGAACATCGTTGCCCAGGCCAGCAGCTTCACTGTGCCGGAGCAAAAAACCGTGAAGAGCCGCAACGTGCTGGCGGTGATCTTCTCCGGGACCTACAGCGTCGGCACCCTGCTGCTGTGGCTGACCTACTTCATGGGCCTGGTGATCGTCTACCTGCTGACCAGCTGGCTGCCGACCCTGATGCGTGACAGTGGCGCGAGCATGGAGCAGGCCGCCTTCATCGGCGCGTTGTTCCAGTTCGGTGGCGTGCTCAGCGCCGTGGGCGTGGGCTGGGCCATGGACCGCTTCAATCCGCACAAGGTCATCGGCACCTTCTACCTGCTGGCCGGGGTGTTCGCCTACGCGGTAGGGCAGAGCCTGGGCAATATCACCCTGCTGGCAACCCTGGTGTTGATCGCCGGGATGTGCGTGAACGGCGCGCAATCGGCGATGCCGTCGCTGGCGGCGCGGTTCTATCCGACTCAAGGGCGGGCGACCGGCGTGTCGTGGATGCTCGGGATCGGGCGTTTCGGTGCGATTCTCGGTGCCTGGATGGGTGCGACCCTGCTGGGCCTGGGCTGGAATTTCGAGCAGGTGCTGACGGCGCTGGTGATTCCGGCGGGGCTGGCGACCGTGGCGGTGATCATCAAGGGTGTGGTCAGCCATGCGGATGCGACCTGATCGCTGATCTTTATTGCCCTTGAGGGCCCTATCGCTGGCAAGCCAGCTCCCACAGGTTACGCGATCCCTGTGGAGCTGGCTTGCCAGCGATGAGGCCCTCGAATCCTCCACAACAATCCGTTCGATAATCGAACTCTATGCCGATTATCGGATTGAACCGCCCCGACCCCCGCCGTACTCTCATCTCCATACCGCCCCGCCCACAGCGCCGGACCTTAGGAGAACCTTTGATGCGTGATGTATTTATCTGCGACGCCATTCGTACCCCCATCGGCCGCTTTGGCGGTGGCCTGGCCGGCGTGCGCGCCGACGACCTGGCGGCCGTCCCGCTGAAGGCGCTGATCGAACGCAACCCGACCGTGCAATGGGACCAGATCGACGAAGTCTTCCTCGGCTGCGCCAACCAGGCCGGTGAAGACAACCGCAACGTCGCGCGCATGGCCCTGCTCCTGGCCGGCCTGCCGGAAAGCGTGCCGGGCGTGACCCTCAACCGTCTCTGCGCTTCGGGCATGGACGCGGTAGGCACCGCCTTCCGTGCCATCGCCAGCGGCGAGATGGAGCTGGCCATCGCCGGCGGCGTCGAGTCCATGTCCCGTGCCCCCTTCGTCATGGGCAAGGCCGACAGCGCCTACTCGCGCAACATGAAACTGGAAGACACCACCATCGGCTGGCGCTTCGTCAACCCGCTGATGAAGGCGCAATACGGTGTGGACGCCATGCCGCAGACCGCCGATAACGTCGCCGACGACCATAACGTCTCCCGCGCCGACCAGGACGCCTTCGCCCTGCGCAGCCAGCAGCGCACCGCGGCGGCCCAGGCTGCCGGCTTCTTCGCCGAAGAGATCGTGCCGGTGCGCATCGCCCACAAGAAGGGCGAGACCATCGTCGAGCAGGACGAGCACCCGCGCGCCGACACCACCCTGGAAGTCCTGACCAAGCTGAAACCGGTCAACGGCCCGGACAAGACCGTCACCGCCGGCAACGCCTCGGGCGTCAACGACGGTGCCGCAGCGATGATCCTTGCGTCCGCCGAAGCGGTGAAGAAACACGGCCTGACCCCGCGCGCCCGCGTCCTGGGCATGGCCAGCGCCGGTGTGGCGCCACGGGTGATGGGCATCGGCCCGGTCCCGGCGGTGCTGAAACTCACCGAGCGTCTGGGGCTGGCGGTCAGCGATTTCGACGTGATCGAGCTCAACGAAGCCTTCGCCAGCCAAGGCCTGGCCGTGCTGCGCGGCCTGGGCCTGGCCGATGACGCACCGCAGGTCAACCCGAACGGCGGCGCCATCGCCCTCGGCCACCCGCTGGGCATGAGCGGCGCGCGTCTGATCCTGACCGCCCTGCACCAACTGGAGAAATCCGGTGGCCGCAAAGGCCTGGCGACCATGTGCGTCGGCGTCGGCCAAGGCCTGGCCCTGGCCATCGAGCGCGTGTAAAACCAATGACCCCGGATGGGCGGCCTCCACGCAAGGCCAAACGTCCGGGGTGATTGTCTTGCGGAACGAGGGTGTTACCAAGTGTGTCTAGACTCAGTTAGACCCTCCAGGAGTATGCAGTCATGACCTCAAGCTATTACACCGGCGAAGAACGCAGCAAACGCATCTTCGCCATCGTCGGGGCCTCCTCGGGCAACCTGGTCGAATGGTTCGACTTCTACGTCTATGCCTTCTGCGCCATCTACTTTGCCCCCGCGTTCTTCCCCTCCGACGACCCTACGGTGCAATTGCTCAATACCGCCGGCGTGTTCGCTGCGGGCTTTTTGATGCGCCCGATCGGTGGCTGGCTGTTCGGCCGCATCGCCGACCGCCATGGCCGCAAGAATTCGATGATGATCTCGGTGCTGATGATGTGCGCCGGTTCCCTGGTGATTGCCTGCCTGCCGACCTACGCCAGCATCGGCGTGATGGCCCCGGCCTTGCTGCTGGTGGCGCGCCTGTTCCAGGGCCTGTCGGTGGGCGGCGAATACGGCACCACCGCGACCTACATGAGTGAAGTGGCCCTGCGCGGCCAGCGCGGTTTTTTCGCCTCGTTCCAGTACGTGACCCTGATCGGCGGCCAGTTGCTGGCGGTGCTGGTGGTGGTGATCCTGCAACAACTGCTGACCGAGGACGAACTGCGTGCCTGGGGCTGGCGTATTCCCTTCGTGATCGGCGCCATTGCCGCCGTGATCTCGCTGCTGCTGCGCCGCTCGCTGGAGGAGACCAGCAGCGCCGAAACCCGTAACGACAAGGAAGCCGGCAGCATCGCCGGGCTGTTCCGCAATCACACCGCGGCCTTTATCACTGTGCTCGGCTACACCGCCGGTGGCTCGCTGATCTTCTACACCTTCACCACCTACATGCAGAAATACCTGGTGAACACTGCCGGGATGAGCGCCAAGACCGCCAGCTTCATCATGACCGGCGCGCTGTTCCTGTACATGTGCATGCAGCCGCTGTTCGGCATGCTCTCGGACCGTATCGGCCGGCGTAATTCCATGCTGCTGTTCGGTGCCCTGGGCACGATCTTCACCGTACCGATCCTGATGGCGCTGAAGACCGTCACCAGTCCGTTCCTGGCCTTCGTGCTGATCACCCTGGCCCTGGCCATCGTCAGTTTCTACACCTCGATCAGCGGTCTGGTGAAAGCCGAGATGTTCCCGCCACAGGTGCGGGCGCTGGGTGTCGGCCTGGCCTATGCGGTGGCCAACGCGGTGTTCGGTGGCTCGGCGGAGTTCGTCGCCTTGAGCCTCAAGGCTGCGCATATTGAAAACGCGTTTTACTGGTACGTTACCGCGATGATGGCGATTGCCTTCCTGTTCAGCCTGCGCTTGCCGAAGCAGGCCGCGTATCTGCACCACGATCATTGACCCTCCGATGCGCCCCCGACCAAGGGGGCGCGTCTCGTTGAAGGACCTGACATGCAACCACGTCCGGGCAACCAGTTGTTCGATGCCTACTTCACCGCGCCTGACATGCGCGAGATTTTTTCCGACCGTGGCCGCGTCCAGGGCATGCTCGATTTCGAGGCCGCGCTGGCCCGTGCCGAAGCGGCAGTCGGGGTGATCCCGGCGGTGGTGGTGGCGCCGATCGAGCTGGCCTGCCAGGCCGAACGCTATGATTTCGCCGCCCTGGCCGAAGCCATCGGTACCGCCGGCAACTCGGCGATCCCGCTGGTCAAGGCGCTGGGCAAGGTGATCGCCAGCGGCGTGGCCGAGGCCGAGCGCTATGTGCACCTCGGCGCCACCAGCCAGGATGCGATGGACACCGGGCTGGTCCTGCAACTGCGCGACGCCCTGGCCCTGATCGAGGACGAACTGGCGCAACTGACCGACGTACTCGCCAAACAGGCCAGCGCCCATGCCGACACCCCGCTGGCCGGGCGCACCTGGCTGCAGCATGCGACGCCGGTGACCCTGGGCATGAAGATCGCCGGCTGGCTCGGCGCCCTCGACCGCAGCCGCCAGCGCCTGAACGAACTCAAGCCACGCCTGCTGACCCTGCAGTTCGGCGGCGCTTCCGGCACCCTTGCGGCGCTGGGTGACAAGGCCCTGCCGATTGCCGAGGCCCTGGCCGATCAACTCAACCTCAGCCTGCCGGAACAACCCTGGCACACCCAGCGCGACCGCCTTGTCGAGTTCGCCGCAGTGCTCGGCCTGGTCGCCGGCAGCCTGGGCAAGATGGGCCGGGATATCAGCCTGCTGATGCAGACCGAAGCCGGCGAAGTCTTCGAGCCGTCGGCGCCGGGCAAGGGCGGTTCCTCGACCATGCCGCACAAGCGCAACCCGGTGGGTGCGGCGGTGCTGATCGGTGCCGCGACCCGCGTTCCCGGCCTGATCGCCACCCTGTATTCGGCGATGCCGCAGGAGCACGAGCGCAGCCTAGGGCTGTGGCATGCCGAATGGGAAACCCTGCCGGAGATCTGCTGCCTGGTGTCCGGTGCGCTGCGTCAGGCGCGGATCATCGCCGAGGGCCTGGAAGTGGATGCCGAGCGCATGCGCCGCAATCTCGACCTGACCCAGGGCCTGGTGCTGGCCGAGGCGGTGAGCATCGTCCTCGCCCAGCGCCTGGGCCGCGACCATGCGCACCATCTGCTGGAAGCCTGCTGCAAGCGCGCAGTGGCTGAACAACGTCATCTGCGTGCCGTGCTCGGCGACGATGCCCAGGTGACCGCGGAACTCTCCGCTGAAGAACTCGACCGCCTGCTCGACCCGGCCAACTACCTTGGCCAGGCCAGGGCCTGGGTCGAGCGCGCGGTGGCCGAACATCAACGATTCAAAGCCTGAAGGAGGCTGCTGTGGGAAGCGTACAACTCGCCGATGGCGTACTGAATTACCAGCTCGAAGGTCCTGAAGGCGCACCGGTACTGGTGCTGTCCAACTCGCTGGGCACCAACCTGCACATGTGGGACACCCAGGTGCCGTCCTTTGCCGCGCACTTTCGCGTGCTGCGCTACGACACCCGTGGCCACGGCGATTCGCTGGTCAGCGAAGGCCCGTACAGCATCGAGCAACTGGGCCGCGACGTGCTTTCGCTGCTGGATGCCCTGGAGATCGACAAGGCGCATTTCTGCGGCCTGTCCATGGGCGGCCTGATCGGCCAATGGCTGGGTATCAACGCGCCGGAGCGCCTGGAGCGCCTGGTGGTGTGCAACACCGCAGCGAAGATCGCTTCGCCGGAAGTGTGGAACCCGCGTATCGAAACCGTGCTGCGTGATCGTGAAGCGGCCATGGTCGGCCTGCGCGATGCCTCGATCGCCCGCTGGTTCACCCCGGCGTATTCCGAAGCCAATCCCGAGTCGGCCAAGCGCATCACCGACATGCTCGCCGCCACTTCGCCCGAGGGCTACGCCGCCAACTGCGCCGCCGTGCGTGATACCGATTTCCGCGATCAACTGGGTGAAATCAAGGCGCCGCTGCTGGTGATCTCGGGCGCTGCCGATGCGGTCACGCCGCCGTCGGGCGGGCTGTTCATCCAGGAGCATGTGGCGGGCGCCGAGTACGCCGAGTTCCATGCTGCGCACCTGTCCAACGTCGAGGTGGGCGAGCCGTTCACCCGTCGTGTCGTCGATTTCCTGCTGGCCCGTTGAGGAGCTGTATCCGTGGATGAGAAACAACGTTACGACGCCGGCATGCAGGTTCGCCGTGCGGTGCTGGGCGATGCCCATGTCGACCGCAGCCTGAGCAACCTCACCGAGTTCAACAGCGAATTCCAGGAAATGATCACCCGCCATGCCTGGGGTGATATCTGGACCCGTCCGGGCCTGCCGCGGCACACCCGCAGCCTGATCACCATCGCCATGCTGATCGGCATGAACCGCAACGACGAGCTCAAGCTGCACCTGCGAGCTGCCGCCAACAACGGCGTAACGCGGGACGAGATCAAGGAAGTGCTGATGCAGAGCGCGATCTATTGCGGCATTCCGGCGGCCAATGCCACCTTCCACCTGGCTGAGTCGGTGTGGGATGAGCTTGGGGTCGAGTCCCGGGTTTGACCTCTCGGGCCTCATCGCTGGCAAGCCAGCTCCCACAGTGACCGCATGCACCGCCGGACCTGTGGGAGCTGGCTTGCCAGCGATAGGGCCCTCAAGCCAAATACAGAAATATCAGGCAGTCGCTTTTTTCTGCCGAACACAAACCGGCCCCGCATTGCGCTCGATGTCTGCCTTCAGTTCAGACAGCAGCCCGAACATGAACGCCATCTCCGCCACCACGAACAACGGCCCGACGATCAACCCGCTGACATCGTCGACGAACGCCGGCTTGCGCCCTTCGTAATAGTGGCCGACAAACTGGATCACCCAGCCGACGAAGAACAGCCCCAGCCCCGCGCCCAGCCACACCCCGGTGCTTTGCAGCGCCAGCGCCTTCCCGGCCCACAGGCACAACGCCAACAGGCCGGTCATCAGCAGCCCGAGGTTCAGGCTCAGCCGCAGGTAGAACCACATTGACGCCAGCGCCACCAGCAAGGCCGGTGACAGCCACAACCAGCCCAGCTCGATGCCCGGCCGTGACAACAGTACGGTCACCGCCACGACGATCATCGGGATCCCCACGAAGTGCGTGGCGATGTTGCGTGGATCACGGTGGTAGCTGGCATATTGACTCAAATGTTCAACGAGGTTTTTCATTGTTGTTCCTCCGTCAGGGATGACCCAGCATGCCCCGCGGATCCGTTCCAGTCTGTCGGGTGCCCGACAGAGTCGCTTTCGAGGCCCCGGATGAACGAAACCCACGCCTGGCGTGAACAACTGCAGCACGGTCATTGGTTCAGGCAGCTCTCGCCGGCCTTGCAGGACAGCCTGCTGGAGGCCGCTCGCCCGGTGAGCCTGGCCGCCGGCGAGCGCCTGTTCCAGCGCGGCGATGCGCCCTGCGGGATCTACGCCGTGCTATCCGGCGCGATCCGCATCGGGGCCGTGAGCGCCGAGGGCAAGGAGGCGTTGCTGACCCTGATCGAGGCGCCGCACTGGTTCGGCGAGATCTGCCTGTTCGACGGCCAGCCGCGTACCCATGATGCCTATGCCGAAGGCGCGACCCGGTTGTTGCGCGTACCGCAGGCCACGTTGCAGAGCCTGCTGGATGAACATCCGCACTACTGGCGCGAGTTCGCCCTGCTGATGAGCCACAAGCTGCGCCTGGCCTTCGTCGCTCTCGAACAGCAAAGCCTGATGGGCGCCGCGCCGCGCGTGGCGTTCCGCCTGCTGCAGATGGCCGCCGGCTATGGCGAGGTGGATGGTGCGCGGCGGGTCCTGCAACTGTCCCAGGAGCAACTGGCGCTGATGCTGTCGCTGTCACGCCAGACCACCAACCAGATCCTCAAGAACCTGCAGCAGGAAGGCGCCGTGCGCCTCAGTTATGGCGAAATCGAGATCATCGACAGTGCCCGCCTCGAACAGCTAGCCAAGGGCTAGGGCTTCCTCTGCCGGCTGGCGATCGAGACTGACCAGCGTCTCGATCATCGCCCGTGCTGCCGGCGACAGGCGATAGCCGCTGCGGCTGACGATGCCGCAGCGGGCATTCAGGCTTTCCGGGTTCAACGGCAGGTTGCGCCAGTGCAGTTCCACCAGTTCCCCCGCGGCGATCTCGTTGGCGAAGGCTTCTTCCGGGCCGATGCCGATGGCATTGCTGCCGAGTACTACCTTGAGCAGGGTCGGCAGGTGTTCGGTCTGCACCTGGGGCGAGAAGTCGGTCTTGCCGCTGAGGTTGGCCAGCAGCTTGCGCACGCCGGGGAGGATCTGCGGGGTGGCCAGCGGGTAGTCGAACAGGTCGTTGGTCGACAGGCTGTCCTTCTTCAGGAGCGGGTGGCCCGGGCGGCAGAAGAACAGGCCGCGACGAGGTTTCAGCGGCTGGGTCTGGAAATTCGGATCGGCCTCGAAATGGCGGATATCGGCGATAAAGAACTCGACGTCCTCGCGGTTCAGCGCGCGGCTGAGGTTTTCCCAGTTGTCCACGCGCAGGCGGGTCTGCACCTTCGGGTGGGCCTTGAGGAAGCGGGTGAGGGCGCGGGGCACAAGGTCGGCAGCGGGGGCGGGGCCGGCGCCGAAATGCAGTTCGCCCGCATCGAGCTTGGTCATGCGCAGCACGTCGTGGCTCAGCTGGTTGGCGCCCTGGACCAGGCGCAGGGCATGTTGCAGGACCATCTGGCCTTCGGGGGTGGGGCGCAGGTCCTTGTTGCCGCGGTCGACGAGAATGCAGCCGAATTCCTGTTCCAGGCCCTGGATACTGCGGCTGAAGGCCGGCTGGGTGATGCCCATGGCCTCGGCGGCGCGGACGAAGCTGCGGTGGTCGTTGAGCGCTATGAAATAGCGCAGTTGGCGGAGATCCATTTGATGTACCGGTGTTTCAGGGCGGGCAGTGTTGCCAATGGGACCGCTGCGCGGTCCTTCGCGGGCAAGCCACGCTCCTACAAGAGCGATGCGCACTCCTGTAGGAGCGTGGCTTGCCCGCGAAGGGCCGCGCAGCGGCCCCCGGCATCACCGACGAAAACCGGTGTTGTAAAGCCAGACGCTTATTTCGTCAAAGAATGAATTCTTGCCTGGTTAGCTCGATAACGCATAAGAAAACGGGCGACGGCGAGAGAGGGCCGCCGCCGCCCCAAGGCTTAGAGAAGGCTGAACGGGTAGCTGATGATCAGGCGGTTCTCGTCGAAGGCGTTGGTGCTGTAGTCACGGCGCATGGTGGAGTTGCGCCATTTCATCGACAGGTTCTTCAAGGTGCCGGACTGGACCACGTAGGCCAGTTCCGATTCCCGTGCCCATTCCTTGCCGTCGTCGACGGTGGCGGTGTGCACGTTGTCGCCCTTGATGTAGCGGTTCATCAGGGTCAGGCCGGGCACGCCGAGGGCGGCGAAGTTGTAGTCGTGTCGCACCTGCCAGGAGCGTTCCTTGGCGTTGTCGAAGCTGGAGTTGTAGCTGTCGTTGGCCAGGGTGCCGCCACTGGTGCCGTTGACCCGCATCCACTGGTCGTCGCCGCTGACTTTCTGCAGGCCGACATAGAAGGTGTTGCCGCCGTACTTGGCCGACAGCAGCGCCGAGGCGGTGCGGTTGTCGAGGTCGCCGACGCGGGCCGCGCCGTCTTCCTTGCCGAGGAAGTAGCCGAGGTTGGCACCCAGGGTCCAGTCGCCCAGGGGCTGGCTGTGCACCAGGTTGATGTATTGCTGCTGGTAGATGTCCTTCAGCTCAGCGTTCCACAGGCCGATCAGGGTGCGTTTTTCATTGAAGGTGAATTCACCACCGGCAAAGTTGAAGCGGTCCGAGGTGGCGGCGCCTTTGCCGTTCATGAACATGTCTTCCATGCTCGCGTCGTTGCGCGGGCTGTTGCCGCGGAACTGGCCGGCGTACAGGGTCAGGCCGTCGATTTCCTGGGAGGTGACCTGGCCACCGCGGAAGGTCTGCGGCAGCGAGCGACCGTCGTCGGAACGCAGGATCGGCAGGACCGGCATCCACTCACCGACCTTCAGTTCGGTCTTGGAGATCTTCGCCTTCAGGGCCACGCCGAGGCGGCCGAAATCGTCGGCCGGGCGGCCGTCGTCATGCACCGGCAGCAGGTGGGTACCGGCAGTGCCCTTGCCGCCATCGAGCTTGACCGAGTACAGGCCGAGGACGTCCACGCCGAAGCCGACGGTGCCCTGGGTGAAGCCGGATTTGGCGTCGAGGATGAAGCTCTGGGTCCACTCTTCGGCCTTGCCCTGGGCGTTGGCCGGGTCGACGAAGTTGCGGTTGATGTAGAAGTTGCGCAGGTTGAGGTTGGCCTTGGCGTCCTCGAGGAAACCGCTTTCGGCGGCCATGGCGGGGAGGGCGCAGGTCATTGCGATAAAGCCGGGAAGCAGGTGTCGTGCTTTGTGCGGAGTGTTCTTCATCGATGTATCTCTTGTTTTTATGTAAGCCGAAACCATCCGCTGCGACTGGAAAGAGGCGCAGGCCGGGTTGCGTGCTTTTGGGGTGTGCTTGGGGACAAGCGGCAGGGAGGATGGTGCTGTGCGGGGCGGGGGTGAATCAATTCGTTACAGGCGGTATTGGGCGATAATCGAACACTAACTGAATGGTTAGTTTTATTTCTTCAGGAAATCTTCTGTGGATTCGAGGGCCTCATCGCTGGCAAGCCAGCTCCCACAGGTCCGGCGGTGCACGCGATCCCTGTGGGAGCTGGCTTGCCAGCGATGAGGCCCTAAAGTGAACACCAATAAAAAAGCCCACCTGGGAGGTGGGCTCTTGTTCACAGCGCTACAGCATCAACGCGAAGCCTGGGCATCACCGGTCTTTTCATACCAGCCACCACCCAGCGCCTTGTACAGGTTCACTTCACTGACCAACTGCGACAACCGGTCGGTGATCAGCGACTGCTGGGCACTGAACAAGTTGCGCTGGGCGTCGAGGAACACCAGGTTGCTGTCGACACCAATGCGGTAGCGACGCTCGGCCAGGCGGTAGTAGTCCTGGTTGGCGGCGACCAGATCGCGCTGGGCCTGCAACTGTTCGTTGTAGGTCTGGCGTGCGGCGAGGCCATCGGAGACTTCCTGGAAGGCGGTCTGGATGGTCTTTTCGTACTTGGCGATGTTGATGTCTTTCTGGATCTTGGAGTAATCCAGGCTGGCCTTCAGCGCGCCGGCATTGAAGATCGGCAGGCTGATCGATGGCTGGAACAGCCAGGTCCCCGAACCACCCTTGAACAGGCCGTCCATGTCCGGGCTCAAGGTCCCGGCATTGGCGGTCAGGCTGATGCGCGGGAAGAACGCCGCACGGGCCGCGCCGATATTGGCGTTGGCCGCTTTCAGCAGGTGCTCGGCTTCCATGATGTCCGGACGCCGGGTCAACAGGTCCGACGGCAGGCCGGCGGGCATTTCCGAGAGCAGTTCGCTGTCCAGCGCCTTGGCCGCCGGCAGGTTCACCGGCAGGCCGGCACCGACCAGCAGGGTCAGGCTGTTCAGATCCTGGGCCACCTGGCGCTGGTACTGCGCCAGCCTGACCCGCGCGCCTTCGACGGCGGTGCGCGACTGGCTCAGGTCGAGGGCCGAAGACACGCCGACATCGGCGCTGCGCTGGGTCAGCTTGAAGCTTTCCTCGTAGGTCTTCAGGGTTTCTTCGGTCAGCTTCAGCAGGGCCTGGTCGGCCTGCCAGGTGAACCAGGCGTTGGCCACGCTGGCCACCAGGGCGATCTGCGTCGAACGGCGCGCTTCTTCACTGGACAGGTAGGTTTCCAGGGCCTGCTCGCTGAGGCTGCGCACCCGGCCGAACAGGTCCAGCTCGTAGGCGCTGACGCCCACGGTGGCCGAGTACTGGCTGGTGATACCGGAGCGGCCGGTCTGCGACATGTCCGCCGGAACCCGCTGGCGCGAACCGCTGGCGTCGGCCGTCACCGCCGGGAACAGGTCGGCACGCTGGATGCGGTACTGCGCACGGTAGGCGTCGATGTTCAGCGCCGCGACACGCAGGTCGCGGTTGTTTTCCAGCGAGCTCTGGATCAGTTGCTGCAGCGCCGGGTCATGGAAGAACTGGCGCCAGCCCTGTTCGGCCGCAGCGACCTGCGCCGACTCGGTCGGCGAGTACGCCGGACCGGCCGGCCACTGGGCCGCCACCGGCGACTCAGGGGTCTTGTACTCGGGGATCAGCGAGCAACCGCTCAGGATGAACGCAGTCACCGCCAGGGACATCAAGGACTTGGTCATTGCCCAGCCTCATAACGTGGAGTTTCAGGTGTGGCGTCTTCGTCCGGCTTCTTGCTGCCGAACCACGACGACACGCTTACGAAGAACAGCGGTACCCAGAAGATGGCCAGGATGGTCGCGGTCAGCATGCCGCCGATCACCCCGGTACCGATGGCGTGCTGGCTGCCCGAGCCCGCGCCGGTAGCGATGGCCAACGGTACCACGCCGAGGATGAACGCCAGCGAGGTCATGATGATCGGGCGCAGACGCATGCGGCAGGCCTCGATGGCCGCGTCGATCAGGCTGCGCCCCTGCTCGTGCAGTTCCTTGGCGAACTCGACGATCAGGATGGCGTTCTTCGCCGCCAGGCCGATCGTGGTCAACAGCCCCACCTGGAAGTACACGTCGTTGGACAGCCCGCGCAGGCTGGTGGCCAGCAGCGCACCGATGATCCCCAGGGGTACCACCAGCATGACCGCGATCGGAATCGACCAGCTTTCATACAGCGCCGCCAGGCAGAGGAACACCATCAGCAGCGACAGGGCGTACAGCGCCGGTGCCTGGGAGCCCGACAGGCGCTCCTCGTAGGACAGGCCAGTCCAGGAGTAACCGATACCCGACGGCAGTTGCGCGATCAGGCGCTCGACCTCGGCCATGGCTTCACCGGTACTGTAGCCGGGGGCCGGGGCACCGAGGATTTCCACCGCTTCGACGCCGTTGTAGCGCGACAGCTTGGGCGAACCGTAGATCCACTCGCCATGGGCGAAGGAGGAGAACGGCACCATCTCGCCGGCGGCGTTGCGCACGTACCACTTCTGCAGGTCTTCCGGGCTCATCCGCGACGAGGCTTCGCCCTGGATGTAGACCTTCTTGACCCGGCCACGGTCGATGAAGTCGTTGACGTAGCTGGCACCCAGGGCAATCGACAGGGTGTTGTTGATATCGGCGATGGTCACGCCCAGGGCACTGGCGCGCTCGTCGTCGACGGTCAACTGGTACTGAGGCTCGTCGTTCAGGCCGTTCGGACGGACTGCCGAGAGGATCTTGCTCTGCGCCGCCAGGCCGAGGAACTGGTTGCGCGCTTCCATCAGCTTGTTGTGGCCGACGCCGGCACGGTCCTGCAGGAACACGTCGAAACCGGTGGCGTTACCCAGTTCCAGTACCGCAGGCGGGGCGAAGGCGAACACCATGGCGTCGCGGAAGCTGAAGAAGTGCTGCTGGGCCCGCGCTGCCAGGTTGAACACGCTGTTCTCGGCGGAACGCTCGCCCCACGGCTTGAGCATGATGAACGCCATGCCCGAGCTCTGGCCGCGGCCGGCGAAGTTGAAGCCGGTCACGGTGAACACGGAGGCCACGGTGTCGGCTTCCTTGTCCAGCAGGTACTCGCGCATCTGGTCGACCACCACCTGGGTGCGTTCGGCACTGGAGCCGGCCGGGGTCTGCACCTGGGCGAAGAGTACGCCCTGGTCTTCCTCGGGCAGGAACGCAGTGGGGATGCGGGTGAACAGCCAGATCATGCCGACCACGATCAGCAGGTACGCCAGCAGGTACGGGGCCTTGTGCCGCAGCATATTGCCGACGCCGCGCTCGTAGCTCTGTACGCTGCGGTCGAAGTTGCGGTTGAACCAGCCGAAGAACCCGCGCTTGGCGGTGTGGTGCTCGCCTTGCTTGAGCGGCTTGAGCATGGTCGCGCACAGGGCCGGGGTGAAGATCAGTGCTACCAGCACCGACAGGGCCATGGCCGAGACGATGGTGATGGAGAACTGTTTGTAGATCACACCGGTGGAGCCGCCGAAGAAGGCCATCGGCAGGAGTACCGCCGAGAGCACCAGGGCGATACCGACCAGGGCACCCTGGATCTGGCCCATGGATTTCCTGGTCGCTTCCTTCGGTGACAGCCCTTCCTCGGACATCACCCGCTCGACGTTTTCCACCACGACGATGGCGTCGTCCACCAATAGACCGATGGCCAGGACCATGCCGAACATGGTCAGGGTGTTGATGCTGAAGCCGAATGCCGCAAGGATGCCGAAGGTACCCAGCAACACCACCGGCACGGTCATGGTGGTGATCACCGTGGCGCGGAAGTTCTGCAGGAACAGGTACATCACCAGGAACACCAGGACGATCGCTTCGATCAGGGTGTGGATTACACCGCTGATGGACTCGGTCACCACCGGGGTGGTGTCGTACGGGAACACCGCTTTCATGCCAGGCGGGAAGAACGGCTCCAGGTCGGAGATGGTCTTGCGCAGGGCCTTGGCGGTATCCAGGGCGTTGGCGCCGGTGGCCAGTTTCACTGCCAGGCCGGAAGCCGGCTTGCCGTTGAACTGGGCACTGACCGCGTAGTTTTCACCACCCAGGCCAACCCGGGCGACGTCACCCAGGCGTACTTGCGAACCGTCCTGGTTGACCTTGAGCAGGATTTTCTCGAACTGCTCGGCGGTCTGCAGGCGGGTCTTGCCGATGATGGTAGCGTTCAGTTGCTGGCCGGGCAGGGCAGGCAGGCCGCCGAGCTGGCCGGAAGACACCTGGACGTTCTGCGCGGCAACCGCGGTTTTCACGTCGACCGGGGTCAGCTGGAATTTGTTCAGCTTGGCCGGGTCGAGCCAGATGCGCATCGCGTACTGGGCACCGAAGACCTGGAAGTCACCGACACCGGCGGTGCGCGAGATCGGGTCCTGCATGTTGGAGACGATGTAGTTGGCCAGGTCGTCCTTGGTCATGCTGCCGTCTTCCGACACCAGGCCGATTACCAGCAGGAAGTTCTTCACCGCCTTGGTCACGCGGATACCCTGCTGCTGCACTTCTTGCGGCAGCAGCGGGGTGGCCAGGTTCAGCTTGTTCTGCACCTGGACCTGGGCGGTGTCGGGGTTGGTACCCTGCTCGAAGGTCGCGGTAATGGTCATGCTGCCGTCGGAGTTACTTTCCGACGACACATAGCGCAGGTTGTCGATACCGTTGAGCTGCTGCTCGATCACCTGGACCACGGTGTCCTGCACGGTCTGCGCCGAGGCGCCCGGGTAGGTCACGGCAATCGCGATCGCCGGCGGGGCGATGCTCGGGTACTGGTTGATTGGCAACTTGAGGATCGACAACGCCCCGACCAGCATGATCACCAGGGCGATCACCCAGGCGAAGATCGGGCGATCGATAAAGAATCTCGACATGGTTTACTCCCCTTTGGCCCCTGCGCTCGCGGCACTGGCCTGGGTTGGCTGGGCAGGCTTGACGTTGGTCGCTTCGCTGACCTTCACCTCGACGCCTGGCTTGACGTACTGCAGGCCTTCGGTGATCAGACGGTCACCGGCATTCAGGCCTTCCTCGATCAGCCAATCGTTGCCGACGGTACGGCTGGCCTTGAGCTGGCGCAGCTCGACCTTGTTGTCCTGGTTCACCACCAGGGCGGTGGCCTGGCCCTTGAGGTCGCGGGTCACGCCTTGTTGCGGGGCGAGGATCGCGGTCTCGTTGACGCCGTTGTTCAGGCGGGCGTGGACGAACATGCCGGGCAGCAGGTTGTGCTCAGGGTTGGGGAATACGGCACGCAGGGTGACGGAACCGGTGGTTTCATCGACCGACACTTCCGAGAATTCCAGACGGCCTTTCTGAGCGTAGTTGCTGCCATCTTCCAGTTTCAGGCTGACTTCGGCGGCGTTGTCGCCAACCTTCTTCAGCTTGCCGCTCTCCAGCTCGCGACGCAGCTTGAGCAGCTCGGCGGAGGACTGGGTGACGTCGACGTAGATCGGGTCGAGCTGCTGGATGGTGGCCATGGCGGTGGCCTGGCCGTTGCTGACCAAGGCGCCTTCGGTGACCGCGGAACGGCCGATACGGCCGCTGATCGGGGCGAGGACCTTGGTGTAGCGCAGGTCGATCTGTGCGCTCTTCAGCGTGGCTTCGGCCTGCAAACGTTTGGCCTGGGCGTCGTCGTATTCCTGGCGGCTGACGGCTTGCTCGTTGACCAGTTGCTTGTAGCGGTCGGACAGCGAGCGGGTCGATTGCAGATTGGCCTGGGCGCTGGCCAAGGTCGCTTCATAGACCGACGGGTCGATCTGATAGAGCTGCTGGCCTTCCTTGACCTCGGAGCCTTCCTTGAACAGGCGCTTGAGGATGATGCCGTTGACCTGTGGACGCACTTCCGCCACCCGGTACGCGATGGTGCGACCCGGCAGATCGGAAACGAGGGTGTAGGCCTGGGGCTGGAGGGTCACGACGCCGACCTGAGGAGCCTGCGCCACGGGCGCCGCCTCTTCCTTTTTACAGCCGCTGAGCAGTGTTGCCAGGGCGACGGCGGAAACCAGAGCGGTAACAGCTGGCTTGAGTTGCATGAAGATCCTCGGGTCAGAAAGAGCTGAAGACGCTCAAGAGTAAAGGAAAACGGATTAAGGAAAATTAACAGGTCCGGCTAGATAAGTAGCATGCTAAGGAATATACTTACATTCATGCTTGTTTGTAAATACCCGCTACCTTGTAAAAAGCACGCTGCAAGGCGCGAAACCAGAACTCCCGGAAGGCGACCTGACCCAGGCCGCCGCCGCTCAGAACCCGGTCACCCGACGCAGGCGACCGGCTCCTTGATGAGGTTGTACTGCCATGGTCCGTCGAACCAAAGAGGAAGCACAGGAAACCCGTAACCAGATTCTCGAAGCTGCGGAAAAGGCCTTCTATAAGCGAGGGATCGCCCGTACCACGCTGGCGGATATCGCCGAGCTGGCCGGGGTGACCCGGGGCGCCATCTACTGGCATTTCGATAACAAGGCCGAACTGGTCGAGGCCCTGCTCGACAGCATGCAGGAGCCGCTGGATGCCCTGGCCCGTGCCAGCGAAAGCGAGGAAGAGCCCGACCCGCTGGGCTGCATGCGCAAACTGCTGGTGCAACTGATGCGCCAGATGGCCAGTGACCCGAAAACCCGGCGCATCAACGAAATTCTTCATCACAAGTGCGAATTCACCGATGAAATGTGCGAGATCCGCGTCCAGCGGCAGACCGCGACCATCGATTGCCATGAGCGCATCACCCGTACCCTGAGCAACGCCATCAATCGCGGGCAACTGCCGGCGGATACCGATCCGCAGCGGGCGGCGCTGGCGATGTTCGCTTACATCGACGGTCTGATCCGGCGCTGGCTGCTGCTGCCGGACAGCTTCGACCTGCTCGGTGATGCCGAGCGCTGGATCGATGCGGGGCTGGACATGCTGCGCTTGAGCCCCTCCCTGCGCAATTGAGGTTTTGTGAGCATTTGTGAATCTTTGTATTTGCAGATTCGATTGGTAGTGTAGGACGCCGGCCTGAGTCACACTCAGACCGGCGTCATTATTATGTAGGCTCAGGTCCATCTGGATACTTAGCTGGCTAATTAAATTTTCTTCATCGAGTCCGGACATGACCGCGCAGACCCCGACAATGAAAGGCGCCGATCAACCACTGCGGGGGATCGCCCTGATCTGTCTGGCGGTGCTGCTGTTTGCCAGCCACGACGCCCTGTCCAAATACCTGTCGGGGTTCTACGCCATCGTCATGGTGGTATGGGCGCGCTATGTGGTGCACACCTTGCTGATGCTGGTGGTCTTCGTGCCACGCACCGGGCTCTCGGCCATCGTCCGCACCCGCAGGCCGCTGTTGCAACTGGCCCGGGCGCTGTGCCTGATCGGTACCAGCCTGCTGTTTACCACCGGGTTGCGCTATATCCCGCTGGCCGAGGCCACGGCGGTCAACTTCCTCGCGCCCTTGCTGGTGACCGCGTTGTCGGTGCCGCTGCTCGGCGAGCGGGTCACGCGGGGGCAATGGCTGGCAGTGACGGCGGGCTTTATCGGCGTGCTGATCGTGATCCGCCCGGGCGGTGCGCTGTTCACCCCGGCGATCCTCCTGCCGCTGGGCTCGGCCTTCTGCTTCGGCTGCTACCAGTTGCTCACCCGCAAGCTCAGCGCCACCGACAGCCCGACCACCAGCAACTTCCTCACCGGCATCTTCAACAGCCTGATCATGACCGCCCTGGTGCCGTTCTTCTGGACCCTGCCGAGCTTCACCCATGGCCTGTTCATGGTCGGTCTGGGCACCTGCGGCATGCTCGGCCACCTGCTCCTGACTTCGGCGTTCAAGCACGCGGCGCCAGCAATGCTGGCTCCGTTCAGTTATGGACAGATCCTCTTCGCCGGGATGTTCGGCTACCTGATCTTCGACCACGCACCGGATATCTACGGCGTGGTCGGCATCTCCATCATCTGCCTCAGCGGCCTGGCCGTGGCCTGGGTGCAGCGCCGGCGCTGATCAGTGCCCGCGCAGTTCGCGGTTGGGCAGGGCCAGGGCGGCGGCCAGGCCCAGCAGCGAAATCGAAGCGCTGCCCAACAGCAGGTTGCGGAAGGTCACCGACAGTTCGGCCTGGACCTGCAGACTCGCCTCGCCAGTCCGCAGACTGCCCAGCAATGCCTCACCTGCCAGCGCATAACCACCGTCCTGCAGCATCGCCAGCAGCAAGGCCGACATCAGCGCCACGCCCATCGCGCCGCCGAGTGAGCGGAACAGGTTGGTGGTGCTGGTGGCGACGCCGATGTCCTGCGGCTGTACCGAACTCTGGGCAGCCACCAGCGAGGTCGGGAATTGGGTACCGCCGGCGATACCGGTCAGCAACATGAAGAAGCCGCTGAGGAAAGTGGCGGAGGGCGGGCTGAAGGCCATGCCGATGATCGACAGCGGCATCAGCACGCTGCCGAACAGGATCTGCGGCTTGAAGCGCCCGGTCAGGTTGGTCAGGCGCCCGGCGCAATAGGCACCGATCGGCAGGCCCATGGCCAGTGGCAGCAGGTGCAGCGCCGCGCTGTCGGCCCCGGCGCCGGTGATGCTCTGGTAGCGCAGGGGCATCAGCATGGTCAGGGAGATGGCCTGGAAGCTGGTGAAGAAGATCGCGCACCAGCACAGCACCGCCACCCGGTTGCGGAACAGCTTCAGCGGCAGCAACGGTTCGGGGGCACGGCGTTCATAAAGGACGAACAGGACCAGGCCGAACAGCGCCGCGCCCATCAATGCCAGCACCGATTCGCTGTGCCAGGCGTGGCCTTGGCCGATCAGGGTGATGGCCAGCAGCAGGCTGGTCAGGCCGAGGATCAGCAGCAGGGCGCCGGGGTAATCCACCTTCGCCGCCCGTTGTGGCGTGGCCAGGCCGCGCAGGCTGTTGCGCGTCACCCACCAGGCGACCAGGCCCAGCGGCAGGTTCAGCCAGAACACCCAACGCCACGACATATATTCGGTCAGCAAGCCGCCGAGCACCGGCCCGATCACGCTGGCGGCGGCGTACATGCTGCTGAAATAGCCCTGGTAGCGCCCGCGTTCCCGGGGTGGCACCAGGTCGCCGAGGATCGCCTGGCTCACCGAGACCATGCCGCCGGCGCCGATGCCCTGGATCACCCGGGCCAGCACCAGTTGCTCCATGTTCTGGGCCAGGGCGCAGAACACCGAGGCCAGGGTGAAGATCGCCGTGCCGCTGAGGATCATCCGGCGGCGGCCATAGAGGTCGCCGAGCTTGCCGTAGATCGGCGTGGCCACGGTCATCGCCACCATGTAGCCGGAGATCACCCAGGCCAGCAGGCCGACATCGTTGAACTGCGCGGAGATCGCCGGCATGGACACGGCGATGATGGTCTGGTCGAGGGCACCGAGGAAAATCGCCAGCATCAGGGCGACGAGCACGGTGCGGATGGCGGGTTGCGGGAGGGCGTTGGGTAGGGTCACGGTGGGGCTCGGATGTTTTTTCAAACGAGTTTAACCGATAGCTTGCTAAGCGTCTTTGTATGAGGGGGAGTTCTTTCGGGCCCCATCGCTGGCAAGCCAGCTCCCACAGGGTCTTGCAGCCCCGCGGACACTGTGGGAGCTGGCTTGCCAGCGATGGGGCCGGTACAGGCAACCTTTATCTCAAGGCACTAAGCGTCGCCGTATGCGGCACACAATGAACCAGCGAACAACTCGCTGCCGACCAGGGCTGGTTCCTTGCCTGCTCGACCCGCCAGGCAGCTGTCGCATAAAGCCCCATGACCGCAACGATGGCGAAGACGACCGCGCATTTCCTGGATTTGACACCCATGATGCTGACCTCCCGCAACCGATACATCCTGCTACAAGCTTAGTCCACCTACGGCAGGTCGCGATCCCATTCCGGCGGATCGGTAAAACGTTCGGCCAGGAAATCCAGCATGCTGCGCAGGGTCGCCGGCATGTGCTTGCGCGAGGTGTACACGGCATTCAGGTTCAGGGTCCTGGGCCGGGCCTGTGGCAGCAAGCGCACCAGCTCGCCACTGCGCAACGGCCGGTGCGCCAGGTAGGTCGGCAGCATGGCGATGCCGGCGCCAGCCAGGGCCGCCTGTTGCAGGGTAAGGGCCTCGTTGGCGCTGATATTGCCGTGGATCGGCACCGACACGCTTTCCCCGTCCACCTCGAAATGCCAGAGGCTATGGCCGAAATAGGAGTGGGTCAGGCAGTTGTGCTGGCTCAGGTCCTGCACCACCTGCGGCGTCGGGTGCACGCGCAGGTAGGCCGGCGAGGCGCAGATCACCGAGTGGCAGACGCTCAGGCGCCGGGCGATCAGGTTGGGATCGATATCGTTGCTGGTGCGGATCGCCAGGTCGATGCGCTCGTCCACCAGGTTGACGGTGCGGTCGAGCATCTGCAGGTCGACCTTCACCTGCGGATAGCGCAGGACGTACTCGGTGATCGCCTCCAGCAACTGCGCCTGGCCGAACGAGGTACTCACGCTGATGCGCAGCTCGCCCCGCGGCGCCTGGTCCGGGGTGGTCACGGCGGCTTGCAGGTCGCCGGCCAGTTCCAGCATCTGCCGGCAGCGCGGCAGGGTTTCCTTGCCGGCGGCGGTCAGGCTCAGCTTGCGCGTGGTGCGCTGCATCAGGCGGGCGCCGACCCAGTTCTCCAGATCGGCCAGATAACGCGACACCACCGGGCGCGACAGGTCCAGATGCTCGGCAGCGGCCGACTGGCTGCCGAGATCGACAACGGTGACGAAGACCCGCATGGCGGTAAGACGGTCCATGGATATGTCCGGTTTCAGAAACAAACTATGCTGAAGAATCGCATTTTTTGCGCCGGATCGCGCAACTAAGCTGTGGGCATTCGTCTTCCACAGGATTCAGCCGATGCGTCGTCTCTTTCTCGCTTTCATCGCACTGCTCTGCTTCAACACCGCCATGGCCGCCAATGCGCCGCTGCAACTCACGACCTACCACCCCGGCACCGAGGCGATCTTCCCGGTCAGTTCGGTGATCGTCAGCGGCAAGCACGATGCCATCCTGGTCGATGCCCAGTTCGGCAAGGCCCAGGCGCAGCAGTTGGTCGACAAGCTCAAGGCCAGTGGCAAGCACCTCACCACTATCTATATCAGCCACGGTGATCCGGACTACTACTTCGGCCTCGACACCCTGCTGCGGGCATACCCGGATGTGAAGGTGGTGGCCACCGCACCGACTGTCGCGCATATCAAGCAGACCATGGACGCCAAGCTCGCCTACTGGGGCCCGCAGATGGGCGCCGACCAGCCGCAGCGCCTGGTCCTGCCACAGGTGCTGGAAGGCGACCACCTGACCCTCGAAGGCCAGGTCTTGCAGATCGTCGGCCTCGACGGCCCGCAGCCGGACCGCACCTTCGTCTGGATTCCATCGATCAAGGCCGTGGTCGGCGGGATCCTGGTTTCGGAAAACCAGCATGTATGGATGGCCGACACCCAGGGCAAGCAGTCCCATGCCGACTGGCTGGTGGGCCTGAAGCGTATCGAAGACCTCAAGCCGGCCACCGTGATTCCCGGCCACACCCTCGGCACGGCCAGTGGCTCGCTGGCGGCGGTGCGCTTTACTGCTGACTACATCCGCGCCTTCGATCAGGAAAGTGCCCGTGCCGCCAACTCGGCCGAACTGATCGCGGCGATGAAAAAGCGTTACCCGGGCCTGGCCGACGAAAGCTCCCTGGAGCTCGGCGCCAAGGTCGACAAGGGCGAAATGAAATGGTGAGTCGTTCAATTCCTATCGGAGGTTTGTCATGAGCAAGATCGCAATCATCGGGGCTACCGGCCGTGCTGGCAGCCAGTTGCTGGAAGAAGCCCTGCGTCGTGGGCACAGCGTGACCGCCATCGCCCGGGATCCGGCGAAGTTGCAGGGGCGGGCCGGGGTGACGCCGGTGGCGCTGGATATCAAGGATGGCGCTGCGCTGGCCAAGGCTCTGGCGGGGCACGATGTGGTCCTGAGTGCTGCGCATTTCTCCGGGATTCCGGCGCAGACCCTGCTGGACCCGGCCAAGCAGGCCGGGGTCCAGCGTGTGCTGGTGGTGGGCGGTGCGGGCAGCCTGCTGCTGCCGGACGACTCGCGGGTGATCGACAGCCCGGACTTCCCCGAGGCGTACAAGGCCGAGGCCAGTGCTGGCGCTGCTTACCTTGATGCTTTGAAGCAGGAGAAAGAACTGGACTGGACCTTCCTTTCGCCGTCGGCTGAATTTGTCGAAGGGCCGCGCACCGGGTCGTACACGCTGGGCAAGGATCATCTGCTGATCGGTGCCGATGGCAAGAGCTGGATCACCTTTGCCGATTATGCGATCGCCTTGCTGGATGAGGTTGAGCAGCCGAAGCATTCGCGGCAGCGGTTCACTGTGGGTTATTGATTGACCTTTCGGGCCTATCGCTGGCAAGCCAGCTCCCACAGGTTCAGCGGTGCACGCGGACCCTGTGGGAGCTGGCTTGCCAGCGATGAGGCCCGAAAGATCACCGCCTATTGGCCTGCTCCCCCAACCACTCAACCAGCTCCACCAACCCCGGCGCCGCCATCTTCCCGGGCCTCGCCAGGTAATACCCCTTCCCCGTAGCCACCCTCAACCCAAACGGCATCACCAACCTGCCGGTCACCAGATCATCCCCGATCAACGCCCAGTCCCCGATCGCCACTCCGGTCCCTTGCGAGGCCATGGCCATCGCCATATCCAGCGTCTCGAAATGCTGGCGCCGGCCCTGAATCTCCAGCCCGCTTCCGGCCGCCTCCAGCCAGGTCCGCCAGTCCCGCTCGTCCCGGGCCGGATGCAGGAGCATATGCCCGGCCAGATCCGCCACCTCGCGCAACGCCGCCTTGCCGGCCAGCAACTGCGGCGAACACACTGGCGTCAGTTGCTCATCGAACAGTTTCAGCGCCTCACCTTCCGGCTCGGCGCCGTACACCACCGCCGCGTCGAAACCTTCACGACGAAAATCCACGCCATGCTGGATGGTCGTGGTCAGTTCCACCGGCACATCCGGGCGCAGCGCCTGCCACTCCATCAGCCGTGGCAGCAGCCAGCGCATGACGCAGGTCGGCGCCTTCAACTGCAAGGTGCCGCGGGGTGCACCGATCTGCTGCACGCCATCCTCGATCAGGCCGAACACCTGCTGCACCCGTGGCAGCCATTCCTGGCCTTCAGGGGTCAGGCTCAAGCCCCGGGCCTGGCGGATGAACAGCGGATAACCGAGATGCTCTTCCAGCCCGGCGATCTGCCGGCTCACCGCACCCTGGGTCAGGTGCAACTGCTGGGCGGCACGGGTGAAATTGCAGCACTGGGCGGTAATCAGGAAGGTATGCAGGGCGGGCAGGGGCGGAAGTCGTTTCATCGGGATAAGCCATGAGCTGGGTGCATGGCTAGTATGAGGAACTTTGCCTTGTGCCGGTAGCCGCCCGGCGGTCCAATGAGCTCTTGTTCCAATGACAAGACAACAGGTGAACGAACATGGCAACGTGCGGCGAAGTGCTGGTAAAACTCCTCGAAAACTACGGCGTGGACCATGTGTTCGGCATTCCCGGCGTGCACACCGTGGAGCTTTATCGCGGCCTTGCGGCGTCGAGCATCCGCCATATCACCCCGCGCCACGAGCAAGGCGCCGGCTTCATGGCTGACGGTTACTCGCGCACCCGGGGCAAACCCGGCGTGTGCTTCATCATCACCGGCCCGGGCATGACCAACATCACCACCGCCATGGGCCAGGCCTACGCCGACTCGATCCCGATGCTGGTGATCTCCAGCGTGCAGTCGCGCAATGCCCTGGGTGGCGGGCGCGGCAAGCTGCATGAACTACCGAACCAGAGCCAACTGGTGTCCGGCGTTGCGGCCTTCTCCCATACCCTGATGTCCGCCGATGACCTGCCGGAGGTCCTGGCCCGTGCCTTCGCCGTGTTCGACGGCGCCCGTCCGCGCCCAGTGCATATCGAGATTCCGCTGGACGTGATCGTCGAGGAAGCCGGTCACCTGCTGAACAGCGAGCCAGTGCGTGTCGATCGCGCCGCCGCTGCCCCGGCCACTGCGGCGAAGATGGCGGCCATGCTCGCCGGTGCCCGTCGCCCGCTGATCCTCGCCGGTGGCGGTGCCATCGACGCCAGCGCCGCGTTGACCCGTCTGGCCGAATACCTCCAGGCACCCACCGCGCTGACCATCAATGCCAAGGGCATGCTGCCGTCCAGCCACCCGCTGTTGATCGGCTCGACCCAGACCCTGGTCGCCACTCGCGAACTGGTGTGCGAGGCCGACGTGATCCTGGCCATCGGCACCGAGCTGGCCGAGACCGACTACGACGTCACCTTCAAGGGTGGTTTCGAAATCCCCGGTACCCTGCTGCGCATCGACATCGATCCGGACCAGACCGTGCGCAACTACCCGCCGAAGCTGGCCCTGGTCGCCGACGCCAACTACGCCTGTGACGCGCTGCTCCACGCCCTGGCCGAGCAACCGTCGCCGGTACGAGCCGGCGACTGGGGCCCGGCTCGCGCGGCTCGTCTGCGGGAAACCCTCGCTGCCCAGTGGGATGACGCGGCGAATGCCCAGACCCTGTTCCTCAATACCATTCTCGAAGCCCTGCCGAACGCGGTGCTGGTGGGCGACTCGACCCAGCCGGTCTACACCGGCAACCTGACCCTCGACCTGGATCACCCGCGCCGCTGGTTCAACGCGTCAACCGGCTACGGCACCCTCGGCTACGCCCTGCCGGCAGCCATGGGCGCCTGGCTGGGCAGCGGTCTGCCGTCGGTATGCCTGATCGGTGATGGCGGCATCCAGTTCACCCTGCCGGAACTGGCCAGTGCCGTGGAAGCGCGGGTGCCGCTGATCGTCCTGCTGTGGAACAACCAGGGCTACGAAGAGATCAAGCGCTACATGGTCAACCGCGATATCGAGCCGGTGGGCGTGGATATCCACACGCCGGACTTCGTCACCATCGCCAAGGGCTTTGGTTGTGCAGCTGAAGCGGTGCATGAGGTGGAGGCCCTCAAGGCGGCGCTGCTCGCGGCGGCCGGTCGCCAGGGCCCGACGCTGATCGAGATCGACCAGCGCCGCTGGAGCGAAACAGTCCTGGCTTAAATCGCGTTGCGCAGGCGCGCCATGTCCCGCAACGGGGGCGCGCCATACAGCCGGCTGTATTCGCGGCTGAACTGCGACGGGCTTTCATAGCCGACCCGATACCCCGCCACCGCTGCCTCCAGGCCGTCGTTGAGCATCAAGCGACGGGCTTCCTGGAGGCGCAGCTGTTTCTGATACTGCAACGGGCTCATGGACGTGACCGACTTGAAGCGGTGATGCAGGGCCGAGACGCTGAGGTTCACCTCTTTCGCCAGATCCTCGATGCGCAGCGGCTTGTCGTAATAGTCGTTGAGCCACTGGATCGCCTGGCAGACCCGGTGGGTCTGACTGTTGGCCATGGCGATCTCGTACAGCCGATGGCCCTGTTTCCCACGTAGCAGGCGATAGAGGATTTCCCGGCGGATCAACGGTGCCAGCACCGGGATGTCCTTCGGTGTATCCAGCAGGCGGATCAGCCGAATCAGTGCATCGAGCAGCGCCAGGTCGAGGCGCTCGACGAATAGCCCGCGCTCGGACGCAGCCGGCACGCCCATGGGCCCGGCATCGGCGATCAGGTTATTGATTTCCGCCGGATCGATATCCAGGCGAATGCCCAGGCTCGGGTTCTCCGGGCTGGCGTCCAGGTACACGCCGCTGATCGGCATCGCCACCGAGACCACCATGTAGTGCAGCGGGTCGTAGACATAGCGCTCGTCGCCCAGGTGCACGGCCTTGCTGCCCTGGGCCAGGATGCACAGGGCCGGGCTGGCCAGGGTCGGCATGGAGCGGATGTTTTCTTCGTGGCGGACGAGGAACAGGCCAGTGATCGCCGGCGAATCGCCATGCCGGCGGACCAGGTCGGCAAGGGCCTCGCGCAGGGCTTCGAGGGCGGGGTCGAGCGGTTCGGCGGATGACATGGATGAGGTTCCTCCTGCAGGATTTTCGCAGCATAGGTTTGTGCAAGTCCTGGCGCTAGCCGAAAGCTGTCGGGTTCTTGCACGATCCTGCTGTGCATGCCGGGCTGTCACCAAATTGAAGCGATTGCACTTGCCCGAAGCGGATTGGAGGGTGAACTGCGGTTTTCAGTGTGTGCAGGGCAGGGCCGGAGGAGCTGTGCAGGATCAGGCAATTTGCCGACAGCATTCGTCTAACGTCGCTGGCGGTCGGCTGGCTAATCTTGGCAGCCTGGCAGTTTTCCTCTGACCGCTTTAAAGGAGCACCGCACATGACAACATCACAACCGGTCAGCCATCTCTCCTTCGTGCGCGCCAGCGCTGGCCGTTCCGCCGAGCTGGGCGAGCGCCTGCAACAACTTCGCGAGCCGACCCGCAACACCCCGGGTTGCCTCGGCTTCAGCCTGCAACGTTCGGCGTTCGACAGCCAGCTCTGGCTGCTCAGCAGTCACTGGCAGGACCAGTCGGCGATGAACGACTACTTCCATTCGCCGAGCCTGCAATTGTTTGGCGAACTGGTGCAGGCGCGGGTGCTGGCTAGCCTCGATCTGCACACCTTCGGCTAGAATGGCGGCCTTTTTCGCAATCTTCCGGATGTAACGACAATGGCGCGCAGGGTATTCGTAGGCTTTGAAGCGGTCGCGGCGATGGTGCCGACCGAAGGTGGCTACTACGCCGCAATCGCGGTGAAGGGCCTGGGCGCCGTGGGCGCGCCGACCTTCCACAAGGTGCTGGACGGCCAGGTGTTCAAGACCGCCATGGCCGCCGACGACGCCGCAAGCGCCGAGCTCGAGCGCCTGCAGGGCGTCACTGCGGACGCCGAACTGGTCTGGTAAACAGGTCTCAGAGCGGGCGGCGCATCTTGAACAGGTTGCCCAGCTCGAAATAATCCGCAGGTCCCCCGCCACGCAGGATCGGCTCGGCGGCGGCGGTATCGTAGATACCGTCCTTGAGCAGATGCTCGGCGATATGTACCGCCACCACCTCGCCCAGGATCAGCCAGCTTGGCACCGGTTCCTGGTCGGCGCGCGTGAGCTGGATGATCTGGCTCACCTTGCACTCGAACGACACCGGGCTCTCCTGCACCCGTGGCACCGCAATCACGCGGGAGGCCACCGGGGTCAGGTGGCTCAGGGCGAACTCGTCGACTTCCGGCGCCACGGCGGCGCAGCTCTGGTTCATCGCCTCGGCCAGCGGGCGGGTGGCCAGGTTCCAGGCGAACTCGCCGGTCTGCTCGATATTGTTCAGGCTGTCTTTGCGCCCGACGCTGCTGAAACCGATGATCGGCGGGATGTAGTTGAAGGCGTTGAAGAAGCTGTAGGGCGCGAGGTTCAGGTTGCCTGCGGCGTCCTGGGAGGAGATCCAGCCGATCGGGCGCGGGCCGACGATGGCGTTGAACGGATCGTGGGGCAGGCCGTGGCCTTTGCTGGGTTCGTAGTAGTACATCGGGCGGGCCTTGTGGGCGGGGACACGGGAAGAAGGTCCTAGTGTGCCAAGAGTCTCGGGCCCTGAAAACGATTAAGCCCGGCCGAAGCCGGGCTGTGGAAGGTGAGGCTTCAGGTCTTAGCTGAAGCGATGGGCCTGGGTGCGGTCGAAACCGTCGGCGGCGAATTTGGCGCCGTTGGTGCGATCGAAGCCGTCTTCGGCGAATTTGGCGCCGTGGGTGCGATCGAAGCCGTCTTCGGCGAATTTGGCGCCGTGGGTGCGATCGAAGCCGTCTTCAACGAATTTGGCAGCGCCGGTGCGATCGAAACCATCCTCGGCGACAGCGGCCG
The DNA here is from genome assembly GCF_057197725.1 of Pseudomonas sp. P2S-1. Taxonomy (NCBI): domain Bacteria; kingdom Pseudomonadati; phylum Pseudomonadota; class Gammaproteobacteria; order Pseudomonadales; family Pseudomonadaceae; genus Pseudomonas; species Pseudomonas sp. P2S-1. The sequence goes on along the minus strand of NZ_CM170068.1, from coordinate 3,391,908 downwards.
CGTGGGCTTGCGGGTGGCTGAAGTTGTGGCTGCCGGTGCGGTCGAAGCCGTCGGCGGCAAAGGCGTTGGCGGTCAGTACAGAGAAGGCCAGGGTCAGGATCAGTTTGCTTTTCATGGTGGTTGCTCCGGGGTAGTGAGTTGGGTTGCTTGTTTCTATGGGTTTAATGCTATGCCGATTAATTTGATTAAAAAGCGCAAAAAATCGGCCATAAAGATCAGTTAAATCGATTTATTGGCGTGCGCAGATCTCCTGTAGGAGCTGGCTTGCCTGCGATGGACCGCGCAGCGGTCCCAAAACCTGCCACCCCATGCCTCGGTAGAGCGCTGTTCAACCAGGCGCAGTGAATTTCAAATCGCCGTATGGCTGGAGCTCGTGCGGGATGGTTTCAGGACCGCTGCGCGGTCCATCGCAGGCAAGCCAGCTCCTACAGAGGGGCGGTGTCGACGGGTAGAAAAATGAAAGAATTTTCACCCACGCATTTTTCATTTTTCACCCACGCATTTTTCATCGCTCCCTGCGCAATCTCCGCGGCACTTGACCCTGGAGCGACCCCCACAATGAATAAACTCCCGCACATCACCCTGGCGTTCTGGATCATGAAGATCTGCGCCACCACACTCGGGGAAACCGCCGGTGACCTGCTGTCGATGACCCTCAACGTCGGTTACGCGCTGAGCTCGGTGATCCTGATCAGCCTGTTCCTCGCCACGCTGCTGGCGCAGCTGGTCTCGCGCAAATACCACCCGGCGCTGTACTGGCTGGTGATCCTCTCCACCAGCACTGCCGGCACCACCATGTCCGACTTCATGGACCGTACCCTGGGCCTTGGCTACGCCACCGGCTCGGCGATCCTGATCGGCATCCTCGCGCTGACTTTCGCCCTGTGGCGCCTGAGCGGCAACACCCTCAACGTCAACCACATCAGCAGCCGGCGCGGCGAGATCTTCTACTGGGTGGCGATCCTGTTCTCCAACACCCTCGGCACGGCCCTGGGCGACTACCTGGCGGACGATTCGGGGTTGGGCTTCGCGGGCGGTGCGCTGCTGATCGGCTCGGCGATCTGCCTGGTGGTGATTGCGCGCTACGTGACCCGGATCTCCCCGGTTGTGCTGTTCTGGATCGCCTTCGTCCTGACCCGGCCGTTCGGCGCGACCCTGGGGGACTTCCTGACCAAACCGTATGAAAAAGGCGGGCTGGATTTCGGCACCGTGGGGTCTTCGGCGGTGCTGGGCGGGGTGTTGCTGGTGATGGTGGGGATGGCGTATTACTTCAATGCCCGGCGGACCCAACAGGCTGAGGTGGCGCGGATATCCTGATTTCTTCCGAGCTTTAAGCTGCAAGCTTCAAGCGGCAAGAAAAAAGCGGTCCGTGTTGGCACCGCTTTTTCTTGTGGCTTGAAGCTTGGGGCTTGCAGCTGTCAGTCAGTCACAATCCGCGAATGCTTCTGCGTGTCCTTCATGAACACATACACCAGCAGCGAGCAGGCGATGCAGGCGGTGACGTACCAGTAGTAACCGGTTTCCATGCCCGCGCTCTTGAACCACAGCGCCACATACTCAGCAGTACCGCCGAAGATCGACACGGTCAGCGCATACGGCAGGCCCACGCCCAGTGCACGGATCTCGGTAGGGAACAGCTCGGCCTTCACCACGGCGTTGATCGAGGTGTAGCCGCTGACGATGATCAGCGCCGCCATGATCAGGAAGAACGCACCCCACCAGCTTTGCACGGTGTGCAGGGTGGAGAGGATCGGGACGGTGAAGATCGTGCCGAGCACACCGAAGGCGATCAGGATCGGACGCCGGCCGATCTTGTCGGACAGCGCGCCGATCACCGGCTGCAAGCACATGAACAGGAACAGGGTGGCCGCCGAGATCATGGTCGAGTCGGTGATGCTCATGCCCACCGTGTTGACCAGGTACTTCTGCATGTAGGTGGTGTAGGTGTAGAAGGCCAGGGTGCCGCCCATGGTCAGGCCGACCACGGTGGCGAGTTCCTTCGGATGGCGCAGCAGGGTGCGCATCAGGCTTTCCTTGGCTTTCGGCTTTTCCTTCTTGGTGAAGGACTCGGTCTCTTCCATGCCGCGACGCAGGTACAGCGCAACCACCGCGCACAGCGCGCCGATCACGAAGGGTACGCGCCAGCCCCAGGCGTAGAGCTGTTCGGTGGTCAGGGTCTGTTGCAGGACGATCAGCACGGCGAGGGCGATGAGCTGGCCGGAGATCAGGGTCACGTACTGGAAGCTGGAGAAGAAGCCGCGACGTTCCTTGGTCGCCATCTCGCTGAGGTAGGTGGCCGAGGTGCCGTATTCGCCACCCACCGACAGGCCCTGCATCAGGCGGGCGATGACCAGCAGGATCGGTGCGGCGACGCCGATGGTTTCATAGCCCGGGGTCAGGGCGATGACCAGGGAACCGAAGCACATCAGCAGGACCGAAGCCATCAACGCCGCCTTGCGCCCTTTGCGGTCGGCGTACAGGCCCATCAGCCAGCCACCGATCGGGCGCATCAGGAAGCCCACGGCGAAGATCGCGGCGGTGTTGAGCAGTTGTGCGGTGGTATCGCCGGCGGGGAAGAAGGCCTTGGCGAAGTACAGGGAGAATGCGGCGTAGACGTACCAGTCGTACCACTCGACCATGTTGCCGACGGAGCCGCTGAAGATCGACTTGAGGCGACTGGAGGTGGTCTTGGGCGCAGCCGTGGCAGCGGCCGCCCCGGCAGGCAGGGTGGAAGTGTTATCCATTGGACGGAACCTTCATGTTGTTTTTGTGGGGGCGCGGTGGAGCGCGGCCTGCGGGGGCTATAGCAGGAGGTGTGCCAGGGGAACCGGTGTGGCCCCAATCGCTGGCAAGCCAGCTCCCACAGGTCCTGTGTCAGGCCCGTATTCCGCGGCTTGCAGAGAATCCTGTGGGAGCTGGCTTGCCAGCGATGAGGCCAGCCCAGGCAACAACAATGAAGGGAGGGTGAGCGGATTTCCGCTTATCAAATGTAGGAAGCAAGCGGAATTCCGCTCAGGGCCTGTCGAGAAAATCCTCCCGCACCAACCCATGCCGCTGCATCTTCTCGTTCAGGGTCCGCCGCGGTATTTGCAGCTCTTCCATCACCGCCTTGATCTCGCCCTTGTGCCGGCGCAGCGAGGTCTTCAGGCAGTTGGCCTCGAACGCCTCGCTCTGCGCCGCCAGCGACGAATCCGCCGCCACCTGCGGCGCCGCCGGATCGCTCAGGCCCATGGCATGACGTTCTGCCGCATTGGCCAGTTCGCGTACGTTGCCCGGCCAGTCATGCCCCAGTAACTGCCCCAACTGGGCGATGCTCAACGGCGGCGCCGTGCGCCCGATGCGCTCGGCGGCATGCCGGGCGAAATGTTCGAACAACAGGGGAATGTCCTCGCGCCGCTCGCGCAGCGGCGCCAGGCGCAGCTCGGCAATATTCAGCCGATACACCAGGTCCTCGCGAAAACGCCCGGCGCGGGCTTCTTCGAGCAGATCCGGCTTGGTCGCGGCAATGATCCGCAGGTCAACCTTGATGCTCTGGTTGGCCCCCAGTCGCTCCAGCTTCTGCTCCTGGATCACCCGCAGCAACTTGGCCTGCTGGGCCAGGGGCATGCTCTCGATCTCATCGAGAAACACCGTGCCGCCATTGGCGTATTCCAGCTTGCCGATGCGCTTGCCCTGGGCCCCGGTAAAGGCGCCGCTCTCATGCCCGAACAGCTCGGCCTCGAACAGATGCTCGGGAATCGCCGCGCAGTTCAGCGCCACGAACGGTTTGTCCGCCCGCGGCCCGAAATCATGCAGGCAGCGGGCGACCTGCTCCTTGCCGCTGCCGGTCTCGCCCCGGATCAGCACGTTCACCGGCAGCCCCGCCAGCTCCAGCACCTGGCGACGCAACTGCTGCATGCCCTGGGTCATGCCGAGCAGGCTGGCTTCGAGGCGGGTCTTGAGATCGGCCTGTTCATGCAGGCGACGGTTATCCAGGACCAGCCGGCGCTTCTCCAGTGCCCGGTGCAGGCTGCCTATCAGGGCTTCCGGGCTGAAGGGCTTTTCCAGGAAGTCGTAGGCGCCGTTGCGCATGGCTTCCACGGCCATCGGCACATCGCCGTGGCCGGTGAGCAGGATCACCGGCAGGTCGGCATCGCGGGCTTGCAGCTCACCCAGCAGGTGCAGGCCATCCATGCCCGGCATGCGCACATCGCTGAGGATCACCCCGGGGAAGTGCGGCGGCAATTGCGCCAGGCAGTCCTCGGCACGGCTGAACAGCTGCACCTGGAAGCCCGACAGGCCCAGCCACTGCTCGACCGCCGTGCGGATGCTGGCTTCATCGTCGACGACAATCACCGAATTCAACATACAGGCTCCGGATCACGGGGAAGGGTAAAGCTGAACCGCGCACCGCCCGGCTGGTTGTCCACCACCAGGCGGCTGCCGGCCTCGTGGATGATGCCATAGGAAATCGCCAGGCCCAGCCCCAGCCCTTCGCCCACCGGCTTGGTGGTGAAGAACGGGTCGAAGACATTGCCCAGGTGCTCCGGGGCGATGCCGCCGCCGCTGTCGAGCACGCTCAGGCGCCAGCCGTCGGCCTCGCTGTCGATGCGGATTTCCAGGCGGCGGAAGCCCTTGTCGAGCATGGCGTCGAGGGCGTTGTGCAGCAGGTTGATCAGCACCTGTTCCAGGCGGATGGCATCGCCGCGCACCCAGGCCGGCCGTGCCAGGTAAAGCGCGGTGCTGACGCCCTCGGCACGAATCCGCGTATCCAGCAGTTGCAGGGCGTGGTCCACCACCGTGGCCAGGTCCAGCCGTTCGCGCAGGCCGCTGGGGCTGTTGCGGGCGAAGGTCTTCAGGTGGCCGGTGAGCGAGGCCATGCGCGTGAGCATCTGTTCCAGCGGCAGCAGGGCCTGGCGCGCGTCGTCGATGCGGTCGTGGTCCAGCAGCAGGCGCAGGGTCGCCAGTTGCATGCGCTGGGCGGTCAGCGGCTGGTTCAGCTCGTGGGCGAGGGCAGCGGACATCTGCCCCAGCGCCGCCAGCTTGGTCGATTGCACCAGGCCTTCCTGGGCGGTGCGCAGGTCGCGGGTGCGTTCTTCCACCAGTTGCTTCAATTCTTCGCGGCTGCGCTGGCGCAGGCGGGCCAGGCGCAGACGCTGGCTGACGAAGAGCACGGCGAACACCAGGCTCAGCCACACCGCCGCCGCGGCCAGCGCTGCATTGCGCCCGTCATTGCCGGTCTGCGGCTGGCGCAGCAGGTGCAGGGTCCAGCCGTCGCTGAGCAGCGGCAAGCTCTCCCACAGGTAGTCCACCGGGCCTTGCGGGCCCTGGACGCGGACCAGGTTGCTGTTGTCGTCGAAGCGTTCCAGCACCTGGCGTTGCAGGGGGACCAAGGCCTGCTTGTCGTACTGGCGGGTCTGCTCCAGCTCGTTGAAATCATGGGCCGACAGGGTATTCAGCTTGCGATAGCGCCAGCCCTCCTGGTTGGCGATGAAGATGATCCCGCGTGAATCGCTGACCAGCACCACATCGTTGCCCTGGCGCCACTCGCGCTCCAGTTCGGGAAACTCCAGCTTGACCACCATGGCGCCGAGAAAGCCCTGCTGTTCGTCGGTCACCGCGCTGGACAGGAAGTAGCCGGGAATCCCGCTGGTCACGCCCACCGCATAGAAACGCCCGGTGCCCTGGCTGCGGGTCTGTTTGAAGTACGGGCGAAAACCGTAGTTGTGCCCGACATAGGTGGTCGGCAACTGCCAGTTGCTGGCCGCCACGGCCAGCCCGCTGCGGTCGAGCAGTTCCAGGGTCGAGGAGTTGGCCGCGCCGTTGATGCGCTCCAGCTTGCGGTTGAGATGGTCCTGTGTCGCCCCTTCGACCGGGCCGCGCAGGGCGCTGATCAGTTCGGGATCGAGGGCCAGCACCGCCGGCAGGGCGCGGTAGCGTTCGATCAGGGTATGCAGCGAATTGGCGTACAGCCCGAGTTGCTGGCTGGCCCGTCCGGCGTCCTCGATCATTGCCTGCTGCTCGGCATGTTGCCGGGCCCAGGCGGCGGCGATCAGGGTGCCGGCGGCGATCACCAGGACGATCAGGCCCAGGCGCAAGGTGCGAAATGAAAGGGACATGGAGAAGCCATCCGGGCGATGGGGAAGGCCGCGCGGCGCTTCCCCTTGGGCAGGGCGCTTACAGCAGCTCGAAGCTCTGCTGCTGCACCGACTCGGAATCCAGGCCGACCTGCACGTTGAACTCGCCCGCTTCGGCGGCGTACTTCAACTGGCTGTTGTAGAACTTCAGGTCGTCCTCGCTGATGCGGAAGGTCACCGTGCGTTCTTCACCCGCCTTGAGCAGGATCTTCTGGAAGTTCTTCAGTTCCTTGACCGGCCGGCTCATCGACGCGGCAACGTCCTGCACGTACAGCTGGACCACGGTCTCGCCGTCACGCTTGCCGGTGTTCTTCACCTTGACGCTGGCTTCCAGGCTGGCGCCTTTCTTCAGGGGCTTGCCCGACAGGGTCAGCGGCGACACCGAGAAGTCGGTGTAGCTCAGGCCATAGCCGAACGGGTACAGCGGGCCATTCGGCTCCTCGAAGTACTGCGAGGTGTAGTTGCCCGGCTTGCCCGGGGTGAACGGCCGGCCGATGCGCATATGGTTGTAGTACATCGGGATCTGGCCGACGGAGCGCGGGAAGGTGATCGGCAGCTTGCCCGACGGGTTGTAGTCGCCGAACAGCACGTCGGCGATGGCGTTGCCGCCCTCGGTGCCGGAGAACCAGGTCTCGAGGATGGCGTCGGCCTGCTCGCGTTCCCAGCCGATCGACAGCGGACGGCCGTTCATCAGCACCAGCACCAGCGGCTTGCCGGTGGCCTTCAGGGCCTTGATCAGATCACGCTGCACCGCCGGGATTTCCAGGGTGGTGCGGCTGGACGACTCGTGGGACATGCCACGGGATTCGCCGACCACGGCCACCACCACATCGGCGCCCTCTGCGGCCTTGACCGCTTCGTCGATCAGCACCGCGGCCGGACGCGGGTCGTTGACGATTTCCGGGGCATCGAAGTTGAGGAAGTTCAGGTAGTCGAACATCGCCTTGTCGCCAGTGATGTTCGAGCCCTTGGCGTAGACCAGCTTCGCCTTGTCGCCGATGGCGCGGCGCAGGCCTTCGCGGACGGTCACCGAATGCACCGGCTTACCGTCGGCGGCCCAGCTGCCCATCATGTCGATCGGCGCATCGGCCAGCGGGCCGACCAGGGCGATGGTCCCGCTCTTCTTCAGCGGCAGGGTCTGCGCGCGGTTTTCCAGGAGGACCAGGCCACGGCGGGCCACGTCGCGGGCGGCCTCGCGGTGCAGGCGCGCATCGGCGTAGTAGTCCGGGACATCGTCCGCGGCCTTGCCGATGCGCACGTACGGATCCTTGAACAGGCCCATGTCGTACTTGGCGCCCAGCACTTCACGCACGGCCTGGTCCAGCTCGGCCTGGCTGACTTCGCCGGACTTGAGCAGGCCCGGCAGCTCTTCGCCGTACAGGGTGTCGTTCATGCTCATGTCGATGCCGGCCTTGATCGCCAGCTTCGCCGCCTCACGACCGTCGCGGGCCACGCCGTGGCGGATCAGTTCCTGGATCGCGCCGTGGTCGCTGATGGTCACGCCATCGAAGCCCCACTCCTTGCGCAGCAGGTCGTTCATCAGCCAGGTGTTGGAGGTGGCCGGCACGCCGTTGATCGAGTTCAGCGCCACCATCACCCCGCCGGCACCGGCGTCGATGGCCGCGCGGTAGGGCGGCAGGTAGTCGTTGTACATCTTCGGCAGGCTCATATCGACCGTGTTGTAGTCGCGCCCGCCTTCCACCGCGCCGTACAGGGCGAAGTGCTTGACGATGGCCATGATGCTGTCGTGCTCGGCCGGGCTCTTGCCCTGGAACGACTCGACCATCACCTTGCCGATCTTCGAGGTCAGGTAGGTGTCTTCGCCGAAGCCTTCGCTGGTGCGGCCCCAGCGCGGGTCACGGGCGATGTCGACCATGGGCGCGAAGGTCATGTCCAGGGAATCGGCGGCGGCTTCGACGGCCGAGGTGCGGCCGACCTTGGCGATGGCCTGCATGTCCCAGGACGAGGCCATGCCCAGGCCGATCGGGAAGATGGTGCGGTTGCCGTGGATGGTGTCGTAGGCGAAGAACATCGGGATCTTCAGGCGGCTGCGCATGGCGGCGTCCTGCATCGGCCGGTTCTCCGGGGCGGTGCGCGAGTTGAAGGTACCGCCGATACGGCCGGCGGCGATTTCCTCGCGGATCTTCTCCCGGGGCATTTCCGGGCCGATGGAGATCAGGCGCAACTGGCCGATCTTCTCGTCCTGGGTCATCTGGCCCAGCAGGTTGTCGACGAAGGCCTTCTTCGCCTGCAAGTGCGCGGCGGCGGCGGAGGTATCGGCCAGGGCGACCTGACTGGCCAGGCTGACGAGCAGGCCCAGCAAACACAGTTTCTTCATGAATTCTGTTCTCGTGGCTCACACCGGTACTCACGGGCGGTACCGGCCAGCCGAAATTGGGGGAGCGGCTATTGTTGTAGTCTACTGGGGCACGTTTTTAGCTGGTTGAACCCGTACACGCCAGCAGCGGTCACGGATTATGCCTCAAGTACAGCGGCAAACGGATAAACAAGGAGCTTCACACGATGGTTGCAATCACCCGTGGCAAAAACTGGGTGCTGATCCTGCTCGCCAGCCTGCTGGCCGGCTGCGGCATCAACAACATTCCCAGCTACGACGAGCAAGTGAAGGCCGCCTGGGGCCAGGTGCAGAACCAGTACCAGCGGCGTGCCGACCTGATTCCCAACCTGGTGGAGACCGTGAAGGGCTATGCCAGACATGAGCAGGACACCCTTACGGCGGTGATCGAGGCGCGGGCCAAGGCCACCTCGATCCAGGTGGACGCGAAAACCCTCGATGATCCGGAAAAGCTCAAGCAGTTCCAGGCGGCCCAGACCCAACTGACCGGCGCCTTGAGCCGGCTGATGGTGGTGGCCGAGCAGTACCCCAACCTCAAGGCCGACCAGAACTTCCTGGCCTTGCAGTCCCAGCTCGAAGGCACGGAAAACCGCATTGCCGTGGCGCGCAAGGACTTCATCGCGGCGGTGCAGAAGTACAACACCGAGATCCGCACTTTCCCCGGGCGCATCTGGCACAGCCTGATGTACAGCGACCTGCCGCTGCGTGAAAGCTTCGAGGCCACCAGCGCCAATGCCGACAAAGCGCCTGAAGTGAAATTCTGATGCGCGGGTTCAAGGCCCTGATGCTGCTGGCGCTGATGCTGGCAGCGCTGGTGGTGCGTGCCGAGGTGACCTTCCCGCCGCTCAGTGGCCGGGTGGTGGACGACGCCAACCTGCTTGACGCCCACACCCGGGCGCAGCTGACGCAGATGCTCGAAGCCCATGAACAGGCCACGGGCGAGCAGGTGGTGGTGGTGACCCTGCCGGACCTGCAGGGCCTGCCCATCGAGGATTATGGCTACCAGCTCGGCCGGCACTGGGGCATCGGCCAGAAGGGCAAGGACAACGGCGCCCTGCTGATCGTCGCGCCGCAGCAGCGCAAGGTGCGGATCGAGGTGGGTTATGGCCTGGAAGGGCTGCTCACCGATGCGCAGAGTTCGGTGATCATCAACCGCATCATTCTTCCGGCGTTCAAGCGCGGAGAAATGAGCCAGGGGATCGTCCAGGGCAGTGCGGCGATCCTCCAGGTGCTTGGCGGCAATCCGCTGGCGCAGCCGTCCCGGGTCAGCTCCGCCGAGGGCGATAACGGGCCGCCGCCGTTGTGGATGATCGGCTTGTTCATATTGCTGGTCGTGGTGGTGCTTTATCTTCAGGGCCTCGGCGGCGGCGGCGGCCGACGGGGTGGGCCGGGCGGCGGATTCGGTGGTGGGTTTGGCGGGTTGGGAGGTGGTCGCGGCGGTGGCGGCGGCTTTGGTGGAGGCGGTGGCAGCTTCGGCGGCGGCGGCTCCTCCGGTAGTTGGTAATTCACTATCTCCCAGACCCTGGAAAACCCTGTGGGAGCTGGCTTGCCAGCGATAGGGCCCTCACAGACACCATCATTGCCCCTGCTGGCCTCATCGCTGGCAAGCCAGCTCCCACAGGGTTCTGTGGTGAGGCTGAAACTGTTCAAAGGAAGTTCCATGGCACTACTCAACGAATTCCAGCAACGCCAGGTCGCCGAGGCCATCACCGCGGTCGAGCGCGACACCGATGCCGAACTGGTCACCGTCCTCGCCCGCAGCGCCGACGACTATGCCTATGTCCCGCTGGTCTGGGCCAGCCTGCTGGCGCTGTTGCTACCGGGGTTGTTCTACTACCTCACCGGCTGGTTCAGCGCCCACGGCCTGCTGCTCACCCAATGGCTGACCTTCATCGTGCTGGTCCTGATCCTGCGCCTGCCGGTGTTCACCAGCCGCCTGGTACCGCGCCGGGTTCGCCAGTGGCGGGCGTCCAACCTCGCCCGGCGGCAGTTCCTCGAACAGAACCTGCACCACACTGCCGGCCGCACCGGGGTGCTGATCTTCGTCTGCGAGGCCGAGCGCTACGTCGAGATCCTGGTGGACGACGGCATCGCCGCACGCCTGGAGAACCACGTCTGGGACGCCATCGTCGCCACCTTCACCGCCCAGGTTCGCGGCGGGCAGACCCTCGAAGGTTTCCTCACCTGCATCGGCGCCTGCGGTGAACTGCTCAAGGCCCACGTACCGGCCACCAGCCAGCGCAACGAACTGCCCAACCGCCTGGTCCTGCTGAATTGACGCGCTGATCGAAAACCTGTGCGCTGGCCGGGCATCCACGTAAAATGCCCGGCATTGAACCCTAGGCACCCCATTCCCATGTCTGCTACTTCCACCGCGCCGGATGCCCGCGCGCAGTTTCTCGCCCTGCTCGCCGACGCCCTGCAACAGCAATCCCTGGTCAAGCTGGTGCTGGCCCGTCACGTTGGCGCCGAAGCCGACCTGCAGCGCATCACCGCCAAGCCGCTGACCGTCAAGGGCACGCCGAGCCTGCAATTCGTCTACCGCTACAAGACCCGCGACATCACCCGCAACCTGGCGCTGGACGAAGCGTTGGTGCAGATCGGCGAATGGCTGCCAGGGTCGTTCCGCAACGCTCACCTGCTCAGCCTGGCGGACGAAGTGCAGTTGGAGTTCAGCAAGAAGGGCAAGCCCATGCTCCACCGCAACGCCGCGCAGCAGGTGCGCCAGGTCGCAGCGGGCGAGCATGACCGCGAGAAGAAACGCTACCTGGAACTGAGCCGCCCGTTCCTCCACGACCTGGGTGTCACCGACAAGCAGCAGGCGCTGATCCCGGCGATGTCGCGCAAGTGGAAGCAGATCAACAAGTTCATCGAAGTGTTTTCCCATGCCTTCAACAGCGTGGCGTTGCCGGCCGAACAGCCGGTGCGGGTGGCGGATTTCGGTTCGGGCAAGGGTTACCTGACCTTCGCCATCCACGACTACCTGAGCAACACCTTGCAGCGTCCGGCGCAGGTCACCGGTGTGGAACTGCGCGCCGACATGGTCGAGCTGTGCAACAAGGCCGCCAGTCACCTGGAGCATCCGGGGCTGGTGTTCGAACAGGGTGATGTGCGCAGCGTGGTGCCGGCCAGTATCGACGTGATGATCGCCCTGCATGCCTGCGATATCGCCACCGACTACGCGATTCATACCGGCATCCGTTGTGGTGCCGCGATCATCATGTGCTCGCCGTGCTGCCACAAGCAGATCCGCCCGCAACTGAGCAGCCCGGGGTTGCTCAAGCCGATGCTGCAATATGGATTGCACCTGGGGCAGCAGGCCGAAATGCTCACCGACAGCCTGCGGGCCTTGTACCTGGAAGCGTGTGGGTACGAGACCAAGGTGTTCGAGTTCATTTCGTTGGAGCACACCAACAAGAACAAGATGATACTGGCGACCAAGCGCAAGGAGGCGGGGGATCCGGCGGTGTTGTTGGGGAAGATTGCCGAGTTGAAGGCGTTCTATGGGGTGTCGGAGCACTGCCTGGAGACGTTGTTGCGGGCGGATGGATTGATCTGAGGGTGTGGCTGCTGGCCTCATCGCTGCATGGGTATCTACACAACCTGGGCTGAAGGCTGACGCAATTCTGGTAGGAGCGTGGCTTGCCCGCGAAGGGCCGCGCAGCGGCCCCAAAACCTGCCACGCCGAGCATCTGGAATACAGAAGTCGAGCAGGCGCCGAATCCAGAAAATCGCTCCCCAACTGCTCGTGCTGGATGGTTTTGGGGCCGCTGCGCGGCCCTTCGCGGGCAAGCCACGCTCCTACAGATTCTGCGTTGACCCGCCTCCGAGCCTGAGCGAGAGATGTGTAGATACCCATGCTCATCGCTGGCAAGCCAGCGATGAGGCCCGGATGAACAACCCATCCATAAACTGTTGCATATCAGCTGGAAACTTCACCGATTTCCGACTTTCTTGTAGGCAATTTCCCAAGCATACTCCCCGACCCCTTTTGGTGGTTGCGTCATGTGGAAACGCTGCCTAGTCTGCGTCGGTCGTTGCGGTTTTGACGACCGGTTTTGACAGACCGTTTCCAGACGCCAGTGCTTATGGCAGCTGTGCGTGTGGGCGTCTTCGGGCGCGCCGGGCACCTGGACCGGTCTGTCAACCATACGTACAGCTGCCACCCTCCGTTTGACAGCAGATCGTGGCAGCCCCGTTTATTTCCAGGGAGTTTAACCATGAAGAAACGCGTCCCCGATCCACCTCCCGTCCTCTGCGTCGGTCCCGGCCTCTCCCATGAAGAAGCCATCACCCGCGCGGTGGAACACCTCACCAAAGCCATCCTCAGCACCGCCTACCTCCCCGACCCGCCCGATGCGCGGCATCGGGAAATGCTCAGCAGCGCCGTGCTGGACATGCGGATTTCCAAGGCCTTGCTGGCGATTGCCCAATCGCCGTCGCCGGTGACCATACCGGTGTGAAAAAAGGCCGCAGAGGTTACCTCTGCGGCCATCCTGCTGCTAATCCCCCCGTTCTATCATCTCCATCGTTATCCCGCCGTACCCATAGTAGTGGTAGGTGTTAGGTTCGGGCGCCAGCCGTACCTCCGACACGCTGAATATGACGATCCGTATAAAGGGCAAGTCTTCGAAGCCCTTGTACGCCTCCGGCGGAATCAGGAAGTCATAACTTGCTCCAGGTTTTCCCGGAAGTACAAACAATTCGTTGTAGAGCGGTACAGTGCCCTCTTCGGTATGCCCCAGCACTGACCAGATGTGCCGAACGGTATGCCACTCCTGGATGTGTTCGATGGGCTCATAGTGAATAGGGACGCCGTTTGGATAGTCGTCGGGAAGAAAAAGATCGCCTTGCTGCTGGTCATTGCCGACAGTCATCCCACCGAAAACGATGCGTGTGGGAATTTTGATCGTGATGGGGTCGGCAATTTGAATCGTGCCGTCCGGCAGGACCATCTCATGCTCGATCAGCACGCTTTTGCCTTCGCTCTCCAGGATCCAACTGTCCTCGAGGCGCAGTCTGGTATTTCTTGTTTCCTCGCCAGTCAAACGGTGCGTGACCCGGTGCACCTGGTTGCCATCCTGGGGTGTCCAGCGCATTCCCAGCATGGTGCCGGCGGGCAGGCCCAAACTATCGACTTCGAGAAAATACCCGATTGAAGGATGCTCCGCCGTCTCGACCGGTATGACGATGCCCACCGGCGGAACATCCAGCATGTATAGACCAACAGCGACGTAGGCAACCCAGATCTTCGATTGGGTCGGGACCTTGCCGTCCACGCAAGAGGCGAGGCGTGGGCCGGGTTTCAGTAGTTCGTGATGCATATCAGGCTCCTCTGGCTCGGTTGTGAACGAGCCCCAAAGAAGGCTGGAGACACGGGCGCCGTACCCGTGCGAAGGAAAAGGGGATGCAAATCGGCCCCGTCGGTATCAGCACGATGGCGACGGCGGACGACTCTGCCAGGGAGCGGATGGAAAGACCCCGGCGAGTGCCGGGGTGTTCAGGAAGTGTAGAAGACTCGGTGGTGCTGGGTGTGGCTGATGGCCTCATCGCTGGCTAGCCCACAGGGTTCTGCGTCGTTCACAAAATCCCGGTCAGGCTTGCCCGCAGCTGTCAGAAGAACCGCGTCACACTCACCTTGGCATTGCGCCCGGTGCTGTACACGTTGTTGTCGCTGAGCATCGGCATGTAGTCGCGGTTGAACATGTTGTCCAGGGTGAAGTTGACCTCGGTTCCTTTCAGGTAAGGCTGCTGCGGCTTCCAGCTGGCGAACAGGCCCTGGACGTTGTAGGCGTCGTTGGCGCGGTGGTCCCAGGCGCTGTCGCCCAGGGCGCTGCCCAGGTCGCCGGGGCCGTATTTGTCGCTGGGCAGGCGATCGGTCTGGCGCACCCACAGGCCTTTCCAGCCCACCACCACATCCCAGTCGGGAATCTTCACGCCCAGCCGCGCCACCCATTTCGGCGCCGGCACGTCCCGGGCCCAGACATCCGGGCCCCAGGGGTTGTTGTAGGCACCTTCATGCTTGCCGCTCACCCAGGTGTAGGACAAGGTGCCGAACAGGTAGGTGGAGTCGTAGAAACTCTCCATCTCGAAGCCCTTGTAGGTCACCCCATCCAGGTTGCGATAGACGCCGATCAGGTAGTCGCCACACGCCTTGCTGATGCTGGCACCCGTCGGGTTCTGCGCCTGGCATTCGACACCGAGGTTCTTGAAGATTTCGTCCTTGATCGTGTTGTGGAACAGGGTGGTGCGTACCTGCAGGTTGTCGTCGCTGAACATCAGCCCGGAGAAGTCGGTGACGTTACCTACGCGCACGGCGGTGATGCGTTCGGGGTCGAGATTGCGGCTGGTGGCGCTGCGGGTGCTGGCGGCGCTTTGCACTTCGTATTGTTCGTCGATCACCGGCGCGCGCCAGGTCTTCGAGTAGTCGGCGAAGAACGCTGTGTCGTCGGTGGCACGCCAGAACAGCGACAGGCGCGGCGACCAGCCGGTGTAGGTCTTGTCGCCGTAGTCATGGCCGGCGGAGGCGACGTTGTAGAACGGTGCATCGTTTTCTTCGCCGCGGTTGCGCACATGGTCATAGCGCAGCGACGGGGTGATGGTCACCTGGCCGATCGTGATCGCGTCCTGCACGTAGGCACTGTTGGTGTCGACCTTGCCGTGGGGCATGAAGGCCGGCTGGAAGTGGCCGTAGTTGTAGGCGGCCGTGTTCTGCGCGGCGCCCGGCATCCACATGTCGACTTCCCGGGCGTGGCGGTGCAGCTCGAAGCCGGTGGTCAGCGAGTGCTGGAGCGCGCCGGTGTCGAATTGCGCAGTGTTGCGCACTTCGAAGTTGCGGTCCTTGTACTCGGTGTCCATCTTGCGCCCACCGGTAGCGAGCTGGAAGAACGCGTTGGGGCCGCGGTCGTCGGTCTGGTCGACGTCGGACTCGCTGTACTTCACTTCCAGGTTGACCAGCGGGTTGTCCACCGGCTGGAAGCGGTACTTGGCCGACCAGGTGGTGTCGATGGTTTCGCGGTGGGCGAGGAAGCGGCGGATGGCCTGGTCGTAGCCATACCGGTCGATGTTGGCCTGGGTCGGCGGCGTCGAGTAGTTGGTCGACGAATAGCGGGTCATGCGCTGGTTGTTCGAGCGCGAGTACGACAGCCCGAGGGATTGCTCGTCAGTGAGCTGGACGTTCAGCTTGAACAGCCCGCCTTCCAGGTCCTGGGCGCTGTCGGGCAGGCGCTTGGGGTTGATCGGATACTGGTTGCGCGGGTCGGGCTGCGAAGAGGCCAGCTTGAAGTCGTCGCCGTCACGCTTGGTCAGGTAGACCAGGGCGTCGATGCGGCGGTCCTCGGTGCGGCCATACAGCGCCGAACTGTAGACCTGCTGATGGTCGTTGCTGGAGTAGCCGTACTTGAGCATGGCGCCGCTGTCGCGGCCGTCCTGCAGCAGGTCCGGGGCATCCTTGGTGGTCATGTTGACGCTGCCGCCCAGGCCGCCGTTGCCGACGAAAGGCGAGTGCGGGCCTTTCTCCACCTCGATGCTCTTGATCAGCTCCGGCTCGACGAACATGGTGCCTTGCTGGTAGCGCTCGAAGCCGGTCTTGGTCGCGCCGTCGACGGTCAGCTGGATGTCCTCGGCGTCGCCCATGCCCCAGATGTTCACCTTCTGCCCGCCGGGCATCATGGAGCCGGCCATTTCCACGCCGGGCAGGGTGCCCAGCAGGGAGGGGACGTTGTTCGCCTGTTCACGGTCGATGTCGCGCTGGCTCAGGGTCGAGCGGCCGACGGTGGCCGGGGTGACCTGCTGGCCGTCGCCGACGATGCTCATGGCGCCGAGCTGGATGCTGGTGTTGGCGTTGCCGGGCGGCGTGCTCTCGTTTTCCTTGGCGCGGACCACGTAGGTGTTGCCCACCTTGACCAGGGTGAAGCGGCTGCTGGCGAGCAGGCGGGTGATGGCTTCCTCGGCGCTGAACTGGCCGTTGAGGGCTGGCGCGGAAACGTTGCGCAGCAGGCTCTCGTCGAACAGCAACTGCACCTGGGCCTGTTGCGCCACCTGGCTCAGCGAGGTGGCCAGCGACTGCGCCGGCAATTGCAGCTGCACCGGCGCGGCCTGGGCCTGCAGGCTCAGGGCCAGGCACAAGGCTAGCAGCGATGGGCGGGCTGACAACGGCTTGAAAGCTCGAAACATGAATTCCCCCGGAACGGCCAAAGGCCAAAAAAAGACGGTGTTGACGGCGCAGTCGGGGAGGAAGACGCGGCGCGGAGGAAAACCCTCACCTGCGAATGAAAATATTTCTTACCAAGTTCTAAAGGCTGGATGCAGAACCCTGTGGGAGCTGGCTTGCCAGCGATTGAGGCCGGCAAGGGCAATGATGTTGCCAGGTCTGGCCTCATCGCTGGCAAGCCAGCTCCCACAGGGTTTTGTGGTGTTCCAGCTAGATTACTTGCGCTCGATGCGCATCCGCCCGTCCGCCAGCGCCACGGTCTTCACCGGCAACAGTGCCGGCAGCGCATTGAGCAGCGCATCCGGATCATGCACATCGAGGTTGCCCGAGACCTTGTACCCGGCCAGCGCCGGATCAGCCAGCAACACCGCTGCCGGCCGGTACAGCGACAGCTCGTCCACCAGGCTGGCCAGTTCGCGGTTGCGGAACGACACATGTCCGCCACGCCAGTCCGCCACCTCGCCATCGCTCACGGTCTGCCGGCTCAGGTCGCCACGGGCAAGGTTGTACACCGCCCGTTCCCGCGCCCCAAGCAGCAGCGGCTCGCGCCGCTCCCCCGGCGTTTCGAAGGCGACCAGGCCATGGGATACGCTCAGCACCAGTTCGCGCTGACCGCGGCGCAGGTCGAAGGCGGTGCCCACCACCCGCACCCGCGCAGTCCCGGCATCGACGAACAGTGGCCGTTCCTTGTCCGGGGCGACGTCGAGATACACCTGGCCCTGTTCCAGGTGCACCAGGCGGCGCTCGGCAGTGAAATCGATGCTCAGCCGGGTATTGGCGTTGAGCTGCAGACGGCTGCCATCGGGCAGGGTGACGCTGGTGGGCTGGCCATCCTGGCTGGCCAACTGGCGCTGGATCGGCGCCGCAGTGGTGCCGAGGTTGCCGGCGAGCAGGGCGCACACCAAGGCCGCCGCCGTCGCCAGGGCCGGCCGCCAGTAGGCGGTCTTGCGCGGGCGCAGTTCGACCGGCTTGTTCAATTCCTTGAGCGCGGCCAGGTCGTCCCAGAGTTGTTCGAACTGCTGGTAGGCATGGGCGTGGCCGGGTTGCTCAAGCCACTGCGCGAAGGCCTTGCGCGAGGCCCGCGAGCGGTCGTTGCGGTTGCGTGTGAACCAGCTCGCCGCCTGGGCGTCGACCGCACGGCTGTCCTTGTCAGGTAGGGTCATTCCGGTTGCTCCGCAACGTTGTCACTGTCCAGGCGCTGTTTGCAGTACAGGAGCGCAGCGGCGACGTGCTTTTCCACCATGCTGACGGAAATCCCCATGCGTTCACTGATCTGCGCCTGACTCAAACCTTCGAAGCGGTGCAGCATAAGGGCTTCGCGGCGGCGCGGCGAGAGTTCGGCGAGAACAATCTTCAGTTGCTCCAGGCGTTGCAGGCGTTGCGCCCCGGCCAGCGGGTCGGAATCGGGGGCGTCGCTGGCGCGTTCGTCTTCCTTGGCATCGACCTGTTCATCGACCACCTCATGCCGGACTTTCTGCCGCCGCCAGTGATCGCGCAGCAGGTTGCGTGCCATCTGGAACAGGAACGCCCGCGGCTGCTCGACCCGCGCCTTGTCGCGGTAGCCCAGCCACTGGGTGAAGACATCCTGGGTCATGTCCGCGGCATCGCTGGCGTTGTCCGTGCGCTTGCGCAGGAAATGCAGGATGTCGGTGTAGAAGCCGTGACAGGTGTCCTGCGCGAAGCGGTCGGGTTTGGGGCGCTGCATGCGAACTTTCCAGGAGAAGCCGGGAGAGAAAGGTCGCGAATGTTATCGAGAATTATTTTTATTTGCTATAGGCGGTAAGCGGCGCTTTGCTATCAGCGGCGTCGGCGGGTGATCGCTGCCGGGGCCGGGACATTGAGTTCCGCCTGGCCCAGAGGGTGGCTGGTGGCATCGAAGAAATGCAGCACGATCCCCGGTGTTTCTTCGAAGATCCGCGTGAAATGCTGCTTCTGGCTGACGATGGCGGCGTCGCTCAACGGCAGGATGGCGATGGCCAGGTGAGGCGGGCGGGCCTGCTGGATGGCGTGCAGCAGATGCTGGTCGGCGCGGTCCAGATGATGGCCGAACAGGCACAGACCGTCGCTGTGGCTGGCCAGGGCGGCGTAGCTCCAGGTCAGGTAGTCGGAGCTGCGGATAGCCTTCAGCTTGTGTTCGCTGGTGCACTCGTTGACGAACAGCGGCACATCCCCGGGCGTGTTGATCGCGAAGCCGTCGAGCAACTGGCTGCCGCTGGCGGCGCGCAGGCGGGTGCCGCCGTCGTCGGTGCGCAGCAGGTGCAGGCCGCCGTGCAGGTAGTGCAGGCGGGTGCCGTCGCCACGCGGGCGGCTGACATCGAAGTGGCCCTCTTCATCGAACAGTGACTCGAAGCCTTGCGGGTCATGACTCACTGCCCAATGGCAGAGCAGGTCGTAGTTGCCACTGAACACGTTGCGGTAGTTGCGCAACTCGGCATTGAGCGCCGCCAGGACCGGGTCAGGCAGCAGCTTGCGCGGGATATGCACGCTGCGGATGGCGTGGATCAGCGCTTCCTTGATCGCATAGTAGCGGTTCAGCGGTGCCGACGAGCTGATCGCCAGCGCGGCATTGACCCGCACCGTGGTGTTGAGGGCGCTGAGCACCGGCTCGAACAGCTCGCTGCCCAATGACTTGAACAGTGCCTGGTCGCTCACCCCCAGCGGCTTGTTGCGTACCCGCTGGGCAATCTCGAACAGCGAGAAGTAGCTGAACGGCCGCCAGATCGCCCGGCTGGCGCCATTGCCCAGCAGCAGGCCGCTGCACGGATGGCGCGCGGCAAGGTCGGGCCAGGAGGCGAGGGAGGCGTCTAGGTCGGCGGTCATGGCGTGTCTCGTAGGAATCTGTTGCAAATCGGCAGGGCGCGACTGTAGCACGACACGGGTTGTCATCCGGGACGGCGACTATGCTTCGGGCCGGTTTTTACAAGGAGACACCCTATGCGATTGAAGGACATCTGCCTGGGCCTGGCCCTGTTCGGTGTGGCGAGCCAGGCACAGGCCAGCGACAGTTCGGCGCTGGCCAAAGCCCAGGGCATCCCGTACCGGGCGGTGATCGCCCACCGTGGCGCTTCCCATGACGCGCCGGAGTCCACCGTCCCGGCCTATCAACTGGCCCGGGATCTGGGTGCCGACTACCTGGAACTGGACCTGCAACGCAGCAGTGACGGCGTGCTGGTGGTGGTGCATGACGACGATCTGAGCCGCACCAGTGACGTGGCCGAGCGCTTTCCCGAGCGCAAGGCCAGCCCGGTCAGTGCTTTCACCCTGGCCGAGCTGAAATCGCTGGATGCTGGCAGTTGGTTCAACCGCGCTTATCCGGAGCGCGCGCGACCGGCCTTCGCCGGCTTGAAGATCCTGACCCTGGACGAAGTGATGGATATCGCCGAAGGCAACCCGGCGCACCAGCCGGGGCTGTATATCGAGACCAAGGTGCCGAACCAGTTCCCCGGGATCGAACAGGACCTGCAAAAGGCCCTGGACAAGCGAGGCTGGCTCGACAAGCCGGGGCGCGTGGTGTTGCAGACCTTCGACCGTGGCAGCCTCGCGCTGCTGCACAAGGCCATGCCGCAGACGCCGAAGGTGTTGCTGCTATGGCTGGGCAAGGACCATGTCGAAGCGGCGCCGGGCCAGGCCTTCGCCGAGTCCGGCCTGAAGGACAGGGCCGCCTGGTATGCCCGTCAACAGCCGAAGGACCGCGCCGAGTTCGAGCGCTGGCTGGATATCGCCAGGAGCACGGGCGCCGTCGGCACCGGTCCGTCCACCGCACTGGCCGCAGGCGGCGAGCAAAGCTATGCCGATCTGGCGCAACCGTGGATGAACCGCATGGCCCACGACAAGGGTTTGCTGGTGCATGTCTACACCGTCGATGACCCGGTGGATTTCAAGCGGGTCAGTGAGGCGGGCGTGGATGGCATCTTCACCAACCGGCCGGGTGCGCTACTGAAATACTACGCTCGACCGGCGGCGCAGGATGAAGCGGTTCTGCTCAAGGCCGGCGGCTGGTAACCATCCCTGGAGGCGGCGTAGACTGCGGCCTCCATCCATTTCGGACGCCGCGTCATGACCTTCTCGCTGCTGCTCGCCGTGCTCGCTTCCGGCTTTATCTATGGCATCACCCCCGGGCCTGGCGTGCTGGCCGTGCTGGGCATCGGCGCGACCCGTGGGCGCCGGGCCGGGGCCGGGTTTCTCTGCGGTCACCTGCTGGGTGATGTGCTGTGGTGCAGCACTGCGCTGGTGGCGATCATCGGCGCGCGGCAGATCGGCAGCTCGGTGTTCGACATTCTTGGCGTGATCAGCGGCCTGTACCTGGGTTGGCTGGGCTGGCGGGCGTTGCGCAGCCAGCCCGGCAATAGCGCGGAGCAGGGTGCGGTGCGCCAGCCGTTCTGGCATGGCGTGGTATTCGGGCTGACCAATCCCAAGGCTTATCCGGTGGCGGTGGCGACCTTTACCGCGCTGCTCTCGAGTCGGGCGCAAGCGCTGGACTGGTCGATGCTGCCGGCGTTGATTGCCCTGAGTTTCCTGGGTGGGCTGCTGGCGTACCTGATCCTGATCGTGCTGGTGGGGGCGCGGCAGGTGCGCACCTTGTATATGCGCTATGAGCTGTGGATTACCCGGGCGTGTGGGGTGATGTTCATCGGGTTTGCGGTGAATGCGCTGATGCATGCGGTACCGGGGCTGATTCCCCGGCGCGGCTGAGGGCCTCATCGCTGGCAAGCCAGCTCCCACAGGGATCGCGTGCACCGCTGGACCTGTGGGAGCTGGCTTGCCAGCGATAGGGCCCTCAAGAGCTAAGGAAGATTCGGAACGGGCGCCGCTTTCCCGGCGTCCGCCTCCTCCCTCCTGACCCGATTGCGCCACAACCGATAAGCCCGAATCCCCGCCCTGACCGACCCATACAGCAGATGATTCTCCATCTCCCGCGCCAGCCCCGAGCGCACCAGCATCCGTAGAAACGCCCCGCGTGCCCGGGCGATCCCCAGCTCGATCCCCTGGGCCTTCAAGGTATCGCGCACTTCCCGCAACGCTGCGATGCCGCTGACATCGATACTGCTCACCGCCTCGGCATCGAACAGCACCGCCTTGGCATTGGCTTCCCGCTGCACCGCCTCCAGCAGGCGCATCTTGAAGTAGTCGGCATTGAAGAACAGGATCGCGTCGTCGAAGCGGTACACCACCAGCCCCGGCACGGTGCGGGCGTCCTTGTGCCGGCTGATGTCCACCTGCCCCTCGACCCCCGGCGCCCAGCCGAGCACCGCGTCGGTGGGCTGGTAGATGCTGTAGAGCAGGCGCAGGATCGCCAGGGTCACGGCGATGATGATCCCCGGCAGCACGCCGACACCCAGCACGCCGATGGTGGTCAGCACGCACAGGCACAGTTCGAAGCGGCTCAGCGCCCAGATCTTGCGCAGCGACTGCACGTCGATCAGCCCCCAGCCGGCCATCAATAGCACCGCACCCAGCGCCGCCTGGGGAATCCAGGCCATGGGCGCGGTGAAGAACATCAGGATCAGGGCGATCACCAGGGCGGCGACGATGCCCACCAGCTGGCTCTTGCCGCCGACCATGTCGTTGACCGCGGTGCGCGAGTCGGCGCCGCTGATGGCGAAGCCCTGGGACACCCCGGCCGCCAGGTTGGACACGCCCAGCGCCACGAACTCATGGTTGGCGTTGATCGCATAACCGTGCCGCGCGGCAAAGCTGCGGGCGGTGAGCATGGCGCTGCAGAAGCTCACGGTGGCGATACCCAGGGCGTCGCGCAGCAGGCTCTTCATTTCTTCCAGCGAGGTCTGCGGCCAGGCCAGTTCCGGCATGCCGCCGGGTACGTGGCCGAGCACCGCGACGCCGTGGTTGTCGAGGCCGAAGACCCCGGCGATCAGGGTGAACACCGCCACCGTCACCAGCGCCGCCGGCAGTTTCGGATAGCGTCGCGGCAGCCAGATCAGCAGGGCCAGGGCGGCCAGGCCGATCGTCAGGGTCAGCCAGCGGATCTCGTCGAGACGGTCGAAGAAGTTGATCATCGCGAGGATGAAGCCGCTGCCCTCGATCTTGAACCCGACCACCTTGCCCAGTTGCCCGGCCAGCAGGCTCAGGCCGATGCCGTTGAGGTAGCCGATGAGGATCGGCCGCGAGAAGAAGCTGGCGATAAAGCCGGCCCGGGCCACCCCGGCGGCGATCAGCATCAGGCCGACCAGTACCGCGACCACCACCGACAATTGCAGCAGACGGTCGGGGTCGCCCATGGCCAGGGGCGCGATGGCCCCGGCGACCATGGCGCAGGTGGCGGCGTCGGGGCCGACCATCAACTGGCGCGAACTGCCCACCAGCGCATAGACGATCATCGGCAGGATGCACGCGTACAGGCCGACCTGCGGCGGCAGGCCGGCGATCTGCGCGTAGGCGATGGCGATGGGAATCTGGATGGCGGCTACCGACAGGCCGGCCTGCACGTCGGCGCGGAACCACTCGCGCCGGTAATGCAGGAGGTTGGCCAGGCCCGGAAGCCAGCGGGAAAGAAACATGTTCAGGTCCTTTTGATGTATCTGACAGACGCTAGCGCAAAAGCCCGGCACGCGGCGCTTCATGAAGAAGGTCGGGAGGATTTGGGCATTTGGCCAGCATCGTAACCGCTGGGGAGGGGGAGGCCAACCAAAGGAGGGTGTTCTTGAGGGCCCTATCGCTGGCAAGCCAGCTCCCACAGTGTCCGCGGCGATCACAAATCTGTGGTCAACACAAAACCCTGTGGGAGCTGGCTTGCCAGCGATGAGGCCCGAAAGATCAATACATCACTCAGCCCACTCAGGATCCCCGGTAAACACCACGGTCAACCAGCGATCCGGCCCTTCACCGCCAATGGCATCGCCAATCTCGTCCCGCCACGCATCCCACTCGGCGATATTCCGCGCCGCCATGGTCCGCGGCACGATGAAGTACAACTCGATCTCCCGCGATCTCCCGACCTTGGCCACATAAGCCCGGTACGACAACATGGCGTGCTTCTCGACGAACGCCTGCGCCACCTCGTCCACATGCTGCTTCAGGTCCCCCGGGGTCACCAGGAACATGTCCGCCAGGGCCTGGCGGATCACCGACAGCGGGAGCGGAATGATCACCAGGCACACCAGCCCCAGCACCGCCGGGTCGATATACGGCGAGATCCATTCCCACTCCGTATCCTGCACCGCGATCCCGACGCAGAAGGCAATCAACAGCGCCGCCGTGATGCTCGCCGACATCACCCAGCCCTTGACGTCCATACGCACGAAGTCCGAGTTGATCCGCCGGTTGGCCCGGGCCTCGAGGATGGCGATGGTCAGGCAGGCGATCACCGTCAGCACCGCATAGATCAGCGCCAGCCCGAACTCCAGGTCGCGCCCGCCTTCGAGCAGGCTGAGCACGGCGTTGATCAGCGCATAGATCGCCACCCCGGTGAGCAGGATGCCGTTCAGCGCCAGCACCATCGGCTCCAGGTGCCAGAACCCCATGGTGAAACGCTCGCGCAGCTTGCGCGACAGGTGGGCGCTGCGGGTGTGGGCGGTGATCAGCCGCACCACCACCAGCGACAGCCCGCTCATGCTGGCGTCGACCATCGAGTAGACGCCGTCGAAGACGATCGAGAACGACCCCGAAGCCAGGCCGAAACCGATACCGATCGCGGCAATGAACAGGGTGACGGCAATGGACGTACGCAGTACGCCTTGCTCATCGTTCAGATCGAAAAAACGTGTTGCCACCACGGGCCTCCTAAAAAACACGGCCGGGCCGTCAGACCCGGAATTGCTCCATCAGCGCCTGCTGCTGGTTGGCCAGGCGATTCAACGCCTGGCTGATACGCGCCGACTCATCAGCCTGTCCGGACAGCGACTCGGTGACATCGCGAATCCCGGCGACATTGCGATTGACCTCCTCGGCCACGGCGCTCTGTTCCTCGGCGGCCGAGGCGATCTGCAGGTTCATGTCGCTGATCACCGTCACCGCCTCGCCGACCCGTTGCAGCGCCGGCACCGCCTGCTCCATGCGCGTCACGCTGTCCCGGGCCTGACGCTGGCCGTCGTGCATGGCCTCGACCACGCCCTGGGTGCCGCCCTGCAAAGCTTCGATCACCTGGCGGATTTCTTCCACCGACACCTGGGTACGTTGCGCCAGATTGCGCACTTCGTCGGCCACCACGGCAAAACCGCGCCCGGCCTCGCCGGCCCGGGCTGCCTCGATGGCGGCGTTGAGGGCCAGCAGGTTGGTCTGTTCGGCAATGGCGCGGATCACTTCCAGCACCGAGCCAATCTGGTCGCTGCGCCCGGCCAGGGCCTGGACCCGTTCCATGGCCAGGTCCATATCGGCAGCGAGCTGGTCGATGGCCTGGCGGGTATGGCCGATCAGCTCCAGGCCTTCGCGGCTGGCCTGGTCCGCACCGCGTGCAGCGTGGGCGGCCTGCGCGGCATTGTTGGCGACATCATGGGCGGTGGCGCTCATCTCGTTGGCAGCGGTGGCCACCTGTTCGATCTCGCGCTGCTGTTGCTGCATGCCGCCGCTGGTCTGGCTGGCGATGGCGGCGGACTGGTCGGCGGTGCCGCGGGCTTCCTGCAGCGAGCCTTTGACCTGGACGATCACCGGTTGCAGCTTGTCGAGGAAGCGGTTGAACCAGCCGCTCAACTGGCCCAGTTCGTCATCGCGGGCATAGTCGAGGCGCTGGGTCAGGTCGCCGTCACCGCTGGCAATCTCGCGCAGGCGCTCGGCTACCACCAGGATCGGCCGGGTCACGCCACGGGCGGTCAGCCAGATCAGCACCAGCCCGGCGAGAGCGGTGACCAGCGCGATCAGCAGGTTGGTAAGGTTGGCGCTCTGGTTGCTGGCATCCAGGCGCTGGTTGAGTGCGATGGCCGGGGCCTGCAGGACGCTTTGCGGCACTTCCAGCAAGACCTGCCACGGTGTGGCGTCCGGGATCGGCGAGAAGGGCCGGGCGATACGCATCAGGCCGTCTTCCACGGCCTTTGGCGCCTGCTTGCTCAACTGCGTGGCATCGGCGCTGTGCCCGGCCAGCAGGCCGGCGGGGCTGACGATACTGACCTGACCCTGGCCCTCGTAGACTTCCTTGCGCCCCTCGAGGGCCAGCTGTTGCAGGTTGTCCAGGCCGATATCCAGGCCGACCACGCCGACTACCTTGCCCTGGTCCAGCAGCGGCAGGGCGATGCTGGTCATCAATACCTGCTTGCCGTTGACCTCGTCGAAATACGGGTCGAGCACGCAGGCTTTGGCCGTCTCCAGCGGGCAGGTCAGCCAGCGGTTATAGGGCGAGCCGTTGGCGCCGATGCTGGCGTCGGCTAGCATGGACTCGGGCATGGCTTCCGATTCCAGTTCGCCGGCGGCATTGCGCGACCAGTACAGGGAAAAGCGCCCGCTGTCGTTGCTGCCTTGCTCGGCCTGGCCGACGAAGGCAGCGTCCTGGCGGTCAAGCTCGTCGGGCTGGAACACCAGGTACAGGCCGATCAGGTCGCGGTTGCCCGCCAGCGCCGCCCGGGCCTGGCTGACCAGGGTGCTGCGCAGGTCGCCAGCGCCGCGTTCGCGCAGGACTTGGGCCAAGCGGGCAAAGCCATTGCCGTACTGGTAGGCATCCATGAAATAGCGCTGGATGCGCAGGGCCTGGGTCTCGCCATGGGCCTGCAGACGCAGGCGGGCGTTGTGCTCGAGCAGTTCGGTATTGGCCTGGAACACTTCGGCCGCACTGCGTCGTGACTGGGTCAGCGAAGTGACCGCCAGGACGATAACGATGGCCAGCAGGCACAGGCCGGCGAGCAGGATGATCTTCCACTGGATGGACAGGCGGCGCGGGAGCATGAGGTTTTTCCTTCTCGGTCATGAAGCACGCCCGCGATCCTCGCGGGCGTGTTCGACAGGCGGTCTCACTCGGCGATGTAGGTCGGTGGCGCGACCCGGAACGACTTGGTCAGCCGCGCCAGGTAGATCACCCCGGCCAGGGCCCAGACACCGCCGAACAGCAGCGAGTGCTCGTTCAGGTCGAGCCAGAGCAGGGCGATGATGCAGAAGCCGATGGTCGGCAGGATCAGGTGCTTAAGCTTGTTGCCCAGGCCCTGCTTCATGCCCTGGCGAAGGTAGCAATGGTTGATGACCGACAGGTTGACGAAGCTGAACGCCACCAGCGCGCCGAAGTTGATGATCGAGGTGGCGGTGACCAGGTCGAAGAAGATCGCCGACAGCGAGATGAAGCCGACCACGATGATGTTCAGCACCGGAGTCTTGTAGCGCGGGTGCAGGCGGGCGAACAGGCCGTGGGGGATGACCTTGTCGCGGCCCATCACGTAGAGCAGGCGCGAGACGCTGGTCTGCGAGGCCAGGCCCGAGGCGATGGTGTTGATCACCGTGCAGGCGATGAAGATCGACTGGAACAGCTTGCCGCCGACGTACAGGGCGATTTCCGGCAGGGCCGCTTCGTGGTCCTGGAAGCGCTCCATGGTCGGGAAATAGGCCTGGATGAAGAACGAGATCAGGATGAACACCGCGCCGCCGATCAGGGCGGTGAGGAAGATCGCCCGCGGGATGACTTTCTCCGGCTGGTGGGTTTCTTCCGAGAGGGTGGTGACCGCGTCGAAGCCGAGGAACGAGAAACAGAGGATGGTCGCCCCGGCCATCAGCGCGCTGAGCTGGGTCTTGTCATCGCTGAACGGGATCAGCGTCCACGGCGTGCCCTGGCCTTCGCCCTGGTCGAGGCCGCGCAGGCACAGGTAGACGAACACCGCCATGATCACCAGCTGCACGCCGACGAACAGGACGTTGAAGTTGGCCACCAGGTTGATGCTGCGGATATTGATCAGGGTGATCAGGGTGACGAACGCGGTGACCCAGATCCAGCCCGGGACCTCGGGGAACATCGCGCCCAGGTAGAGCTTGGCCAGCAGCGCGTTGACCATCGGCAGCAGCAGGTAATCCAGCAGCGACGACCAGCCCACCAGGAAGCCGACATGCGGGTTGATAGCCTTCTGCGTGTATGTGTACGCCGAGCCGGACTGGGGGAAGTGCCGCACCAGCACGCCATAGCTCACGGCGGTGAAGAGGATGCCCAGCAGGGCCAGGATGTAGGCGCTGGGCACGTGCCCGGAGGTGAGGCCGGAGACGATGCCGAAGGTGTCGAACACGGTCATCGGCGTGAGATAGGCCAGGCCGATGATCACCACCTGCCACAGGCGCAGGGACTTGCGAAGTTGCAGGTTGCCGTGGGTGCTGTGCTCAGGCTGCATGCGCGCGTTGCTCCTGGGACGGGGCCACGGAAGGGTTTTGTGGCGGGCACGACAGGGTCGAACGGGTGGGCTCCATGTTGTTCACCTTTTATGTTGGAGCTGGAATGGGCGCGGGCGAGGCGCCGGTGTCACTGGCAAGGACCGGACCGGGAAAACGAGCGTGCAGGTACGACGCGCGCGGGCGTCAGGGGAGCGGCGCTGATTGTTCTTGGTGGTATCGGACGCAGGGCAAGGTGGGAAAAATAAGAAACGATTGGGGTGGGGTGCGTCAAGTAAATCGTTACATTATTTTTCTTTCATGGAGATTTATCGACTTTTTAGGCGTTTTCAGAGAGTTTTACGACGGTTTTTGTCAGTGGTTCGATTTAGCTGTTCGTAAAAGTTGACGTTTTATAGGAGGATTTTAATCACTGGAAGCTCTGCTCGTTTGTCGCAGGAGGTTGGGTGGTGTCGACACTCACGGTGAGCCGTGTTATTTCGAGACGGGGAGCTTTCCATTCTCGATAAAAAAGTCGAAAGCGGCATCACCGCAGCGTGCAGCCGCTCGCACGGCTACGAACGTCAATGGTTTGTCCTTGAGCATTCTTTTACGCTTCGCAGCTACTTTGCGATTCATCACCTATTTCTCCTGCGTGTTCGACAAAAACTGTTCCTCCAGCGCCTCATCATTGGCAGGTTCGAGCTCAAGCTGGTTCAGATCGAGAAACATGATTGGTTCCGATCTGTCCCGATTTTCTTCTGTATCCAGCAGCGTAAACCCCGCTTTGTTGTAGAACCCCACTGAACGCGCCTTGGAGTCAGTGACAAGGAAACGGCACCCTGCACTCGGCCCAATATGGTCAGCCGCCAAGGCGATCGCGAAATCCACCAGCGTTTGGCCGATACGGTGTCCTGCGTAATCTGCATGACTTGCCAGGCGAGCGATCTTGAGCGCGGGCATCGATGGATAACGATTGGCATGCTCGCAATCCACGAGTGAATAACTGTCGCCTAGATAGATCTCGCTGCAGGTCAGGCTGATGTAGCCAATCACGCGCGAACGAGCGCCTTCCTCTACTGGAGGCAGGGTCGCTACGTAGGTAACCGCAACATTGGCGTTTTGATAGCTGAGAGCGTTTTGTTGAAGAAACGACTTCAGAGGTCGGAGATCCAGTTCGGCACCGAGGGAAAAACGACTCGTTTGGTGCTTCAGGTCCAGTTTTTCGATGAGATAGTCAACGCCAGGCTGCATGAAATCGAGCTGTTTCAGCGGCTTGGAGTTGTTTGATTCGCCAGGAACTGGCCAAGGAGGGCGCGGCCGCGGGCATACGATGCTTTGGCACGGGGGTTGGGGGCATCTTCGCGAACGTGTTTCACAAAGCGCTGCGCATCGCTGTCGCTGAGTTCAACCCGGCTGAAAGTATCGCTTTTGATAGCCATATGACTTCCTGTGTGTAGCGCTGCTTAACGGCGGTGAGGCAAGGATTCAGTAGGTGATCGCGCGTTTCTGAACGATCAACGCGAAAGAGTTTGTGGGCATGAGCACACGCTGTCAACGGCACGAACACCGAGCAATTCGGGTCAGCAGCATCGAGAGAGGGGAGTAAAGAGGGTAAACCAGAGGAGAGGTGGGCCTGACGAAACGGCCCCCAAAACGGCCCCCAACTGGTTGCGGTCATGCTCACGCACCGCTGGAAGCCTTGAAAATACTGGAGCGGGTGAAGGGAATCGAACCCTCGTTATCAGCTTGGGAAGCTGGAGTAATGCCATTATACGACACCCGCGCAGGGCCACTTTGTACCAGAATCGTGAAACGATTTGAAGCTTTTATCTTTGCAACGTGGTGCGACCTGTAGCGCCGGGGCGGGAATCTTCCTTCTGCCTGGGGCCGATGATTCCGTTGGCCGGGCTACAGGCGCCCGTTTTCTTCAGACTGCCAGTGCATGCTGGCCCTGCACGTACTGGTAACGCGCACGCGGTTCACGCTGCGTCGGTTTCAGGAAGTCCATCAGCACGTCGCGGGTGTCGCGGCAGGCCGATTTGTTTTCCATGTCGAGGAAGTGCCCGGCGCTGCGGATCTCGCGGAACTGCGAGTTGCGCACGTGCCGGCTGAACTGCCGCGCATCGGCGATGGTGGTGTATTCGTCCCACTCGCCATTGACGAACAGCACCGGGATGTCGATGGCCCTGGCCCCGTTGAGCGCCTTCTCCAGGTCGTGGTCGAGCACCTGGTGGATGTGGAAGTGCATCTGCGCGTATTCGTGGGTGTCGAGGCTGCTGACATGCCGGTAATTGAAGCGCTTGAACAGCGGCGGCAGGTACTTGCCGATGGTGTCGTTGACCAGGTTGCCGACCTGGTAGCGATCGCACTCGCTGAGGTACTTCGAGCCGCGCTCCAGGTAGTCGCGCATCGGTTCGTTGATCACCGGCGAGAACGAGCTGACCACCGCCCGCTCGATGCGCCGCGGCTTGTGGGCCAGGGCCATGAGGGTGCAGGCACCGCCCCAGGAGAACGACATGACCTGGTCGGCGGCGAAATGGTCGATCAGTTCGAGGAGGATTTGCCCCTCGGTTTCCTTGGTCAGCATCCGCTCGTGGTGGTTGTGCGGCTTCGACTTGCCGGCATACGGCTGGTCGTAGAGCACCACGTTGAACTGTGGATGCAGGTTGCGCACCGCCTGGGCGAACGATGCGGTGGTAGCCAGCGAGCCATTGATCAGGATGATCGTCTTCTCGGCTTCTTGCGAACGGTAGAACTCCGTGTAAACCCGGTACTGCCCCTGTATATCCAGCACAGCTATTTCTGGCCTCATGTCATCGACTCCTGGCGCAAAAAAGGGTATCCGTCCAAGCAAGCTTGCACGTTCTATGTGACAGGTAGGCATACGCCTTGAAGTGAATCGAGGGGCCCATGTCGATCCGTTGCAGGCTGGTCGACGGGTGTTGTTCTTAGGCGGGCGATTCCACTGGACGCCCGCGCATCGAGGTGCGGGTCGCCAGCGAAAAGGTGTCTTGGACTACGGACGTGACTGGTGAGTCACATGAAGACCGACGATTCGATTCAAGCAGCCGTTCGCCGATGCCGCAAGTGCCGTTCGGGCAATTAGCGGATTTTTTTCAGGCCAACCGTTTGCGCGCTCAGATGGGCAGGATCTCGTCCGGGCGCAAGGCCCGGTACTGCCCTGGCGACAGCTCTGGATCGAGGGTCAGCGGCCCCATGCGCTCGCGATGCAGGCGCACGACCTTGTTGTCGTAGTGGCCGAACATGCGCTTCACCTGGTGATAACGGCCCTCGATGATGCTCAGCCTGGCACTGTGGCTGCCGAGCGGAATCAGCTCAGCCGGCTGGGTGGTGAGGTCTTCGAAGGCGAAGTAGAAACCTTCGCGAAAACGCGCGACGTATTCCTCGAGGATCGGCTGCTCGGTCTCCACGTAGTAGACCTTGGGCAGCTTGGTCCGGGGCTGGGTCAGGCGTCGCGACCACTGGCCGTCGTTGGTCAGGATCAGCAGCCCGGTGGTATTGAAATCCAGGCGCCCGGCGATATGCAGGTCGTCCTTGTCCGGCTCGTCGAGCAGGTCGATAACCGTGCGGTGCTCGGGATCGCGGGTGGCGCTGACGCAGCCGGCGGGCTTGTGCAGCATGAAGTAGCGCGCCGGACGACCTTCCTGCAGCACCTGGTCGTCCACTTCGACGCGGCTGAAGATGCGCACCTCGTGCTGCGCATCGCTGACCGCCACGCCATCCACCCGCACACGCCGCTCCACCAGCAGCAAGCGCACTTGCTGGCGATTGAAACACGGCAGGTTGGACAGGAAGCGGTCGAGGCGCATGGCGGAAAAAGAGGCGGAAAAGGGGCGCGCAGTCTACCGCTTCGGCACAGCGTCGGCAGCTTTCAGTTGCGCATCGACCTGCGCACAGGACGGGCACAGGCAGGCAGCATTGCGCAGTTCGGCGGGCAGCGCTGCGAGCACGGCCGGGTCGATGCTCACGCTGTAGCACCAGCAGGCGCGACCGGCGGTGCGCGGGTCGGCGAGGGTGCACTGGTTGCTGGCGCCACAGGCGGGGCAGCGGCTGGTGTCAGGCATGGTCGGAGCTCGGGGGTTCGCTGCAGACGCGGTTGCGCCCGTTCTGCTTGGCGCGGTACAGCGCCTGGTCGGCACGGGCGATCAGGCTGCGCAGGGTATCGCTGGCGCTCAGCCCGGTCACGCCGATGCTGGCGGTCAGCGACAGGCGGGTGTCGTCGCAGGTGAATTCGCTCAGTTCGGTGCGCTGGCGGATCTTTTCCGCGACCCAATGGCCCTGGCTCGCCTCGGTGTCCTTCAGTAGCACGACGAACTCTTCCCCACCCCAGCGGCAAAGGATATCGGCCTGGCGCAGGCTGCTTTCGAGCAGGCGGGCGAACTGGCGCAGCACCTCGTCCCCGGCCAGATGGCCGTAGGTGTCGTTGAGCTCCTTGAAGTGATCGAGGTCAATCAGCAACGCGGTCAGCGGCAGGGCGCCGCGCTCGGCATCGAGCAGCGCCTGGGCGGCGAGCAGGTCGAAGGCGCGGCGGTTGTGCAGGTGGGTCAGGCTGTCGAGGGTCGCCAGTTCCTGGATGCCGTCCTGGTGGCGGCGGATCATGCCGTTGATCATCGCCAGCACCACCGCCGAGATGATCGCGCAGATCGCCAGGTTCAGGTACAGCGACTGCTTGACCCCGTCGAGGCTGTCGCCGGCCGGTTTCTCGACGAACAGGTACCAGTTCAGTTCGGGTATGAAACGCACATTGAGGAAGTGCTCCTGGTCATCCCGCTGGTACTCGCGGCTGCCGGTGCTTGGCGTGGGCATATGGGCCAGCAACCGGGCCAGCGCCGGGATGCTCTCCAGCGTGGTGCCGGCGCGGGCGCCGTCGGGGCCGCCGGACGAACCGGTGAGGACGATCTGCCCGCGCGGATCGACGAAATACACCGAGCGCTTGTAGCGCAACTGGTAGGCATCGATCAGCTTGACTGCCGCATCCACCGTCAGGCCGACCCCGGCCGCACCCATGAAGCGCTGCTGCTCGTCGAGCACCTTGTAGTTGATGAACACGGTCATGCGGTCCTTGTTGGCCATGTCCATGTCGACGTTGATTTCGTAGGGCGCCTGCATCTGCTTGACCCGGGCATACCAGCGGTCGCGCTCGGTGCTCGGGTCGATCTTCTTGAGGATGCCCTTGGCCTGGTAATAGATGCCGCTGGCTTCTGACACATAGAAGGCGGTGTAGGCGCGCTGCTGGCGCTCCACTTCGCTGAGGTAGCGGGTCATCTGCGCCGGGTCCTGCTCGCCGGCCAGGGTCCAGTCGCGCAGGAAGGTGTTCTGCGCCAGCATCGACGAGACCACGATGGGGCGGATCAGGTCTTTCTGGATTTCCGAATAGACGGTGTCGGAGGTCAGCGGCAGTTCGGTATTGATGATGCCGTCACGGATCGCGCTGCGCGAGGCGTAGTAGCTCACCAGCGAAGTCGCGAGGAAACCGCAGCCAAGCAACAGCAGCAATGTCAGCAGCAAGGACCGTTGCGAAAACAGGGCGGAACGAAGGGGCATGACAATCCCGGGGGCGGCAAACCAATGCTCCCTATTCTAGAGGCCGCGGGGAAAAATAACTTTACGATTTTCGGGGTTAAAGGATGGCAACAAAGTATTTCGAAAATCGCACTGCACGTCTTTTTCGTTGTCAGATTCTGTGTCGATGAACGCTTGCCGATCGACGCCGACCAGCGCCGCTGGGAGTGGCAGTTTCGCGGTCCAGGAGGCCGCCATGTATCGCCGACTTGCTTTGCTTGCCGTAATGGGTCTGATGCTTGCCGCCTGCGCGCCTTATGGGGGCGGTGGCTACTATCGAACCGATGTCTATTCCGTTGATCGTTACTCGTATCCCGCCTATCCCTATGGCTACAACCGTGGCTACTACGTTGCGCCGCAGCCACGCTATTACACGCCGGCGCCGCGCTATTACCGTCCGGCGCCGGTGCCTTACTACCGTCCTGCGCCGCCACCGCGTGGCGGTTGGGATGCACGCGGACCGGGACGTCCCGACAACCACGGCTGGAACCGTGGCTGGGAACGCGACCATGACCGCGGTGACAACCGCGGCCATCGCGACAACCGCGGCGACTGGCGTGACCGCCAGAACCACCAGGGTGACCAGGACGACCGCGGTCGCGGCCGTTATCACTGAGTGAATCGGACACCCCCTACGCCAGATCGGCGAGGGGGTGTCTTCCTTCCCATACCTTGCTGAAATGCGCCTCCACCACTGCCGCAGGCACTTGCGCGATATCCGGCCAGTGCCAGCGTGGCGCGTTGTCCTTGTCCAGCAATCGCGCGCGTACGCCCTCGCTGAATTCCGGGTGACGGCAGCAGTTCAGGCTCATCGCATATTCCATCTGCAGCACCTGGCCCAGGGACAGGTAGCGTGCGCGCTGCAGTTGCTGCCAGACCAGATGGGCGGTCAACGGACAGCCCTTGAGCAAGGTTCCCGCCGCCTTGGCCAGGACCACATCGGCCTGATGTTCGAGCTGCCCGATGGCCCGCCAGGCACAGGCCGGATCACTGACATCCAGCACCCGGTCGATCTGTTCCCGGCGCGGTAGCCACTGCGCCGCCGGCACGTGTTCGCGAGCCTCCTGCTCCAGGGCCTTGAGCAGACTGTTCAACTGCAGGGTGGTCTGTTCCTGCCAGTTGAGTTGCAGCAGGCCGTCGATCAACTGGTCCTGCTGGTCTTCTTTCATGAAGCGGTCGGCAAGCCCCAGGTCGAGGGCATCGCGGGCATTGATCGGCGCACCGGTCAGGCCGAGGAACAGGCCCAGCCGTCCGGGCAGGCGCGAGAGAAACCAGCTCGCCCCGACATCCGGGTACAAGCCGATGCTGATCTCCGGCATCGCCAGCCGGCTCGATGGCGTGACGATTCGCACCCCGGCACCCTGCAACAGGCCCATGCCGCCACCCAGCACATGGCCGTGGCCCCAGCACAGCAGTGGCTTGGAATAATGGTGCAACAGATAATCCAGGCGGTATTCGGCAGCGAAGAAGGTCGCCGCCAGCGGTGGAACTTCGCCGGGGTGGGCGCGGCAGGCTTCGACCAGTTGGCGGACCTCTCCGCCGGCGCAAAAGGCCTTGCTGCCGTTGCCGCGCAGCAACACGCAGACGATCGCCGGGTCCTGCGCCCAGGCCCGCAGGTGCGTGCCCAGTTGCTCGATCATCGGCAGCGACAGGGCATTCAGGCTTGCCGGCGCATCCAGGGTGGCGATGGCCAGCCGGGCGCCATCGACACCGGTCAGAACTTCGAACTGCACAGCCATGGAAGACCTCGCTCGGGTGGAGCTGACAAGTATGGTCGCTGTGCCGGATCGCGGCGGTTGCCGGTCGGATCGATTGACAAGAGGGAAGAGCTTTCCTAGTGTCCGCCCCATTGTTCACCGGATGACCCCATGACCGACGACGACCGCATCAAGCTCGAACCCAGCTGGAAGGAGGCCCTGCGCGCCGAATTCGACCAGCCCTACATGCACGAACTGCGTGAATTCCTGCGCCAGGAGAAGGCCGCCGGCAAGGAGATCTACCCGCCCGGCCCGCTGATCTTCAATGCCCTGAATTCCACGCCGCTGGACCAGGTGAAAGTGGTGATCCTCGGCCAGGACCCGTACCACGGCCCGGGCCAGGCCCACGGCCTGTGTTTCTCGGTGCAGCCGGGGGTCCCGACGCCGCCGTCGCTGGTGAATATCTACAAGGAACTGCACCGCGACCTGAACATCGAGATACCGCGGCACGGCTACCTGCAATCCTGGGCCGACCAGGGTGTGCTGCTGCTCAACACCACCATGACCGTGGAGCGCGCCAACGCCGCGTCCCATGCCAACAAGGGCTGGCAGTTCTTCACCGACCGGATCATCCAGGTGGTCAGCGAGCACCAGCCGAACTCGGTGTTCCTGTTGTGGGGCTCGCATGCGCAGGGCAAGCGCAAGCTGATCGATGCCAGCAAGCACCTGGTGCTGACCTCGGTGCACCCGTCGCCGCTGTCGGCGTATCGCGGGTTCCTGGGCTGCGGGCATTTCAGCCGGACCAACAAGTTCCTCGAACAGCACGGGATGGCGCCGATCGATTGGCAGGTGCCTGCCCTTTAAAGTCTTGTTGTTGCTGAGGGCCTCATCGCTGGCAAGCCAGCTCCCACAGGGATCGCGTAACCTGTGGGAGCTGGCTTGCCAGCGATGAGGCCATCAGCATTTACACCTGCCTTTCGGCATCCCCCGCCATCCAGTGCCTGAACAACGGCTCTGCCAGAAACAGCACGAACAGCAGGCGCATCATCTGCAACGCCGTCACCAGCGGCACCGACAGTTGCAGCGTCTCTGCCGTCAGGCTCATCTCGGCAATACCGCCAGGCATCATGCCCAGGGTCAGCGAGCGCAGGTCCAGCCGGGTCGCCGCACTCAGCGCCAGGGCGGCGATCGCGGCAATGCCCATGGTCAGTGCCGTTGCCGCCAGGGTCCGGGCGAGAAACGACGGCGCCCGGCGGAAGAACGCCCGGTTGAAGTGACAACCCAGGCCACTGCCGATCAGCCATTGGCCGATCTGGCTGGCGCCGTCCGGCAACCCCAGGTGCAGGTTCCAGCCGATACTGGCGACACCCGCCACCAGCAAGGGCCCGAACAGCCACGGGTTGGGCTGCTTCAAGCGCTGCCAACCCCAGGCCACCAGCCCGCCGAGAGGAAACACCACGGCCAGCCAGACCCAGTCCACCGCTCCGGCATGGCTCAAAGGCACGCCTTCACCCAGCAAGTATTTGAACGCCGCCGGCACGCACAGCACCACCACCAGCACCCGCAGGCTCTGGCCCGCTGCCACGCGGCTGAGGTTGGCGCCATTGCGCGCACCGAGGTTGACCATCTCCCCGGAACCGCCCGGCATGCTGGAGAAGAACGCCGTCGCGCGATCTTCACCGGTACGCCGCAGCAGCCAGACGCCGACCACGCTGGAAAGACTGGTGATCAGCGCGCCGAAGAAGATCAGGCCGAAATGGCTGGCGACCTGTTCGGCCACATGCGGGGTGAAATGCAGGCCGATACCGATGCCGACGATCCACTGCCCGCATTTGCGTCCGCCGGGAATCTCGGCGAGCTGCCAGGGTGTCAGGCAGCGCACCAGGATGATCGCCAGCAGCGAGCCGACCATGAACGGCAACGGCCAGCCGATGGCGCTGGCCGCGAACCCGCCGGCCAGGCCGACCAGCGGGGTTGCCCACCATTGCCTGAAGGATGAATCAGACATTGGCCAGGGCGCGACGCTGCAGGACGCGACGACGCCAGATGCGGATCAGCGGCAGGGCCAGCATCAGCGCAGTGACCGCCCAGACCGCGAGGCTGATC
The DNA here is from genome assembly GCF_057197725.1 of Pseudomonas sp. P2S-1. Lineage (NCBI taxonomy): Bacteria > Pseudomonadati > Pseudomonadota > Gammaproteobacteria > Pseudomonadales > Pseudomonadaceae > Pseudomonas > Pseudomonas sp. P2S-1. Next base: position 3,354,615 of record NZ_CM170068.1, on the reverse strand, counting down.
GGGCTCGACCAGAGGATGTCCAGGGCACCGTTGGAGATCGACAGCGCACGGCGCAGGTTCTGCTCCATCAGCCCGCCGAGGATGAACCCGAGGAGGATCGGCGACAGCGGGAAGTCCAGCTTGCGCAGGATGTAGCCCATGATGCCGATGCCGACCATCAGGAACAGGTCGAAGGTGGTGGCGTGCACGGCGTAGACGCCGATCGCGGTGATGATCGCGATCACCGGCACCAGCGCCCAGTTCGGTACGGCAAGGATGCGGGTGAAGATGCGGATCATCGGGATGTTCAGGATCACCAGCATGATGTTGGCGATGAACAGCGAGGCGATCAGGCCCCAGACGATGTCCGGTTGCTGTTCGAACAGCAGCGGGCCGGGGGTGATGTTGTACAGGGTCAGGGCGCCGATCATCACTGCGGTCGTGCCGGAACCCGGAACGCCGAGGGTCAGCATCGGCACCAGGGCACCGCAGCAGGACGCGCCGATCGCGGTTTCCGGCGCGGCCAGGCCGCGGGCGTCGCCCTTGCCGAACTTGCCGCTGGCACCGGCGAGGCGCTTCTCGGTCATGTAGGCCACGGCACTGGCCAGGGTCGCGCCGGCGCCGGGCAGTACGCCCATGATGAAGCCGAGCAGGCCGCAACGGATATTCACCACGAACACCGAGGCCGCTTCCTTGAGGTTGAACAGCATGCGCCCGGTGGCTTTCACCGCTTCGTGGCCGTGGTGGGTCTTTTCCAGGAGCAAGAGGATCTCGCTGATGGAGAACAGGCCCAGGACCAGCACGACGAACTGGATGCCGTCGGCCAGGTGCACGCTGTCACCGGTGAAGCGGTACACGCCGCTGTTGGCGTCGATGCCGACACTGGACAGGAACAGGCCGATCAGGGCCGCGATAAAGGTCTTCAATGGCTTGTCGCCGGCCATGCCGCCCAGGGCGACGATGGCGAAGACCATCAGCACGAAGTACTCCGCGGGCCCGAAGGCGATTGCCCATTTCGCCAACAACGGCGCGAACAGGACCATGCCGCAGGTGGCAATGAACGCACCGATGAACGAACTCCAGGCCGACAGCGACAGCGCTACGCCGGCCAGGCCCTGGCGGGCCATCGGGTAGCCGTCGAGAGTGGTCATTACGGTGGAAGCTTCGCCCGGGATGTTCAGCAGGATCGAGCTGATCCGCCCGCCGTATTCGCAGCCGAGATAGACCGCAGCCAGGAGGATCAGCGCCGACTCCGGCGGCAGGCCGAGGGCGAAGGCGATCGGGATCAGCAGGGCCACGCCGTTGATCGGGCCCAGGCCCGGGAGCAGGCCGACCACGGTGCCGATCAGGGTGCCGCTGAGGGCGGTGACCAGGTTGTACGGGCTGAGGGCCACGCCGAAGCCCTGGCCCAGGTAACTCAAGGTATCCATATCAATTCTCCAGGACGTCGAGCAGGCCGAGGGGCAGTGGCACGTCCATTACCCGGTCGAACAGTACGTAAAGGGCAATGCTCATGAGGCCCACGATCAGTGCGCTGGAGGACCAGCGACCGCCGTACAGCCGGGCCATGGGCACACCGACGAGAATGCTGCTGATGATGAAGCCGAGGCTTTCGAAGGTCGCGGCGAAGACCAGCAGCAGGGCGACGCAGAGGCCGATCTTGTTCAGGGTTTCGCGGTCCAGCTCGGGCTCGTCCTCGCCACGCACGATGGGCGTGGGGCGGAACGCCAGGTAGAGCAGGGCCAGGCCCATCAGGCCGAGCATCAGCAGCGGGTAGGCGCGCGGGCCCACCGGTTCATAGGAGAAGGCGGCCTGGTAGGGCCAGGCCATCACGGCCAGGGCGGCACAGACCGCCAGCAGGGCCAGGGCGAAGATGCGTTGCAGGATCATCAAGAAATCCTCTTGGGGAGGGTGATTTCAGGCAATGCCGGAGGCATTTTGGCTGTCTTGAGGGCCTCATCGCTGGCAAGCCAGCTCCCACAGGTTCACCACTGTTCTTGCGAGCGGCGCGGTCCTTGTGGGAGCTGGCTTGCCAGCGATTGCGGTTACTGGATCAACCCGAATTCCCGGGCCAGCGACTTGTAGTCGGCGACCTGCTTCTTGACGTAGGTGTCCAGCTCTTCACCGGTCATGGCGAAGGGGAACAGTTCGCGCTGGTCACGCAGCTTGGCGAAGTCTTCGGACGCCAGCAGCTTGTCGAACGAGGCTTTCCACCACTGGTAGTCCTCGTCGCTGACCTTCGGCCCGACATAGAAACCGCGCACTACCGGCCAGACAATGTCATAGCCCTGTTCCTTGGCGGTCGGGATGTCCTTCATCTCCGGCTCGTCCAGGCGCTGCTCGGAGAACACCGCGAGCAGGCGCATGTCGCCGCTCTGGATATGCGGCATGGAGTCGGAAATGTCGGTACTGCCGACCTGGATATGACCACCGAGCAGGGCGGTGGCGATTTCGCCGCCGCCTTCCAGGGCGACGTAGCGCAGGTCGCGCGGGTTGATCCCGGCGGCCTTGGCGATCAGTGCGGTCTGCATCCAGTCCTGGCTGCCGACGGTGCCGCCGGAACCGATCACCACCTTGCCCGGATCCTTCTTCAGGGCCGCGACCAGATCGTCGAGGGTCTTGTAGGGCGAGTCCTTTTTCACTGCGATGGCACCGTAGCTGGTGCCGACCGCCGCCAGCCAGCGCACGGCGTTTTCATCGAAACGGCCGAACTTGCCCTGGGCCAGGTTCAGCAGCGAGCCGCTGGACCAGGCCACCAGGGTCCCGGCATCGCCCGGGCGCTGGGCGACCACGGCGTTGTAGGCCACCGCGCCGACACCGCCGGGCATGTAGGTGACGCGCATTGGCTTGGTCAGGATCTTCTCGTTGACCAGGGCGCTTTGCACCAGCTTGCAGGTCAGGTCGAAGCCACCGCCCGGCGAGGCCGGGGCGATGCATTCAGGGCGTTTCGGTTCGGCCGCCAGGACCTGGCCGGCGAACAGCAGGCAGCCGGTGGCAATGGCGATTCGGCGCAGTGAAAAGGTCATCTTCAGTCTCCGTAGCTTTAGTTGTTATAGGCGGATTACCACAGGGCGACGCTGTAGCTCACCAGCAGCCGGACCTCGTCCGCGTCGCGGGCGAAGCTGGAGCGGTAGGTGGCGTTGCGCAGGCGGACAGCCACGTTCTTGAACGTGCCGTTCTGCACCACGTACTTGAGCTCGGTGTTGCGTTCCCATTCCTTGCCTTCACTGCCGTTCGCCAGGCTGACGTTGTCGCCGTTGATATAACGGGTCATGAACGTCAGGCCAGGAACGCCCAGTTTGGCGAAGTCGTAGTCATAACGCACTTGCCAGGAGCGCTCGTCGGCCCCGGCGAAGTCGTTGATCTGGACGAAGTTGACCAGGTACGGGTCGGAGCCATCCAAATAGGGGAAGGCGCTGTCGCCGGACATGCTCTGGTAGGCGGCGCTGAACTTGTGGCCGTTGAGGCCGTAGCTGAGCATGCCGTTGAGCGAGGTGTTGTCGATCTTGCCGCCGCGGGCCTGGCCCTGGTCATCGCTGAGGGCCAGGCGCAGGTCGGCGCCGAAGGTGCCCGGGCCCCATGGCTGGGTCGCGGTCAGGCCGGCGAAGTGCTGGCGGTAGACGTCGTCGAGCTGGGCGAAGTGATAGCTGCCGGTGATGCGGTCGGTGAACTTGTAGTCCAGGCCGGCCATGTCGAAGTGGTTGCCGGCGACGGTGCCGAGGAAGCGACCGTTCTTGTTGTTCAGCGCGATGTCTTCCTTGTTGGTGTCATCGCGGTCCTTGGCCTTTTCCAGGCGGCCGCCGGTGAAGGTCAGGCCCTTGATCTCCTTGGAAGTCACCAGGCCGCCCTCGAAGGTCTGCGGCAGGATGCGCCCGTCGTTGGGCTTGAGGGTCGGCAGTTCGGGGATCAGGGTGCCGATCTTCAGCTCGGTGGCGGAGATCTTCACCTTGCCGGTCAGGCCAAGCTTGGAATATTCGTCGGCGGCGCGGCCGTTATCGTGGGTCGGCAGCAGGCCGGTACCGGTGCGGTCCGGGCTGGAATCGAGCTTGACCCCGAGCATGCCCAGGGCATCGACGCCGAAGCCGACGGTGCCTTCGGTGTAGCCCGACTGCAGGTTGAGCATGAAGCCCTGGGCCCACTCGTCGCGCTTGGATTGCTGGGCGCTGGTGCCATCGCGGAAGTCGCGGTTGAAGTACATGTTGCGGGTTTCGAAGGTGGCGCTGCTGTCTTCGATGAAGGCGGCCTGGCTCAGCGGTGCGACGCTGCACAGGGCGATGGCGCTGGCGAGGGAGTGACGGCTGGAAAAAGGACGACGGATAGGCGCGAACGCCCGAGGCTGTGCTGACAGCATCTGGATAAACCCCGTTTATTGTTCTTATTTGGTCGAACACTGTGGTTCGTTCTTCGACTCCCGGAAGAAGCCGTGAAGCGATGCTAGGGGCTCAACCTTTCGCTAACCTTTCAATTCACTTTCATTCCTGCGCCGGCTTCACAGGGGCCGCTTCCTCTGTAAACTCCGCGCCACTGAACGCGACGCGACCGGGAGAAACCCATGCGAGTGCTGCTCGTCGAAGACCATCTGCAACTGGCCGAAAGCGTGGCCCAGGCCCTGAAAAGCACGGGTTTGACCGTCGATGTGCTGCACGACGGGGTGGCGGCCGACCTGGCCCTGGCCAGCGAGGAATACGCGGTGGCGGTGCTCGACGTGGGCCTGCCGCGGATGGACGGTTTCGAGGTGCTGGCGCGCCTGCGTGCCCGCGGCAAGACCGTGCCGGTGCTGATGCTGACCGCACGCAGCGACGTCAAGGACCGGGTCCATGGCCTCAACCTCGGCGCCGATGATTACCTGGCCAAGCCGTTCGAACTGACCGAGCTGGAAGCCCGGGTCAAGGCCCTGCTGCGCCGCAGCGTGCTCGGGGGCGAGCGCCAGCAGCGCTGCGGGCCGTTGGTGTATGACCTGGATACCCGGCGCTTCACCCTGAATGACGAACTGCTGACCCTGACTTCCCGCGAGCAGGCGGTGCTGGAAGCGCTGATCGCCCGTCCCGGCCGGGTGATGAGCAAGGAGCAACTGGCCTCGCAGGTGTTCGGCCTGGACGAGGAAGCCAGCGCCGACGCCATCGAGATCTATGTCCACCGCCTGCGCAAGAAGCTCGACGGGCATGCGGTGGCCATCGTCACCTTCCGCGGCCTCGGCTACCTGCTCGAGCACCGTGATGCGTAACGTCGGCAGCCTGCGCGGGCGCCTGCTGTGGAACCTGGCGCTGCTGCTGGTGGTGCTGATGATCGCCAGCGGCCTGAGCGCCTACTGGAACGGGCGCGAGGCGGCCGACACCGCCTACGACCGCACCCTGCTGGCCTCGGCGCGGACCATCGCCGCCGGCCTGTTCCAGCGCGATGGCACCCTCAGCGCCGACGTGCCCTACGTCGCCCTCGACACCTTCGACTACGACAGCGTCGGGCGCATCTACTACCAGGTCAACGACACCCAGCGGCGCCTGGTTTCCGGCTACGAGAACATTCCCGGCCCACCTCCCGGCACGCCGCGCACCGATGACTATCCGGCGCTGGCGCGGTTCTACGATGCGAGCTACCGCGGCCAGGACGTGCGCGTGGTCAGCCTGCTCAAGGCGATGTCCGACCCGAACATGAGCGGCATGGCCGAGATCCGCGTGGCCGAGACCACCGAGGCGCGGGTGCGCATGGCCCGCAGCCTGATGGCCGACACCCTGCTGCGCCTGGGCATGCTGGCGCTCGGTGCATTGTTGCTGGTGTGGTTCGCGGTCAGTGCGGCGTTGCGTCCGCTGGAGCGGCTGCGCGGCGAGGTGGAAGAGCGCCAGCCGGATGACCTGCGGCCGTTGCCGGAGGTGGAGGTGCAGCATGAGCTGGGGCCGCTGGTGCGGGCCTTGAATCACTTTACCGAGCGCTTGCGCCGGCAGTTCGAGCGCCAGGGCCAGTTCATCGCCGATGCCGCCCACGAGCTGCGCACGCCGCTGGCGGTGCTCAAGGCCCGGGTCGAGCTGGGCCTGCGTTCGCAGGCGCCGCAGGTGTGGCGGGAAACCCTCGAGGATGCCGCGCAGAGCACTGACAAACTGACCCACCTGGCCAACCAGTTGCTGTCCCTGGCGCGGGTGGAAAATGGTGCGCGGGCGGTGGCCGAGGGTGGCGCGGAGCTGCTCGATCTCAGCCAGTTGGCCCGGGAACTGGGCATGGCCATGGCGCCACTGGCCCATGCCCGGGGGATTGCCCTGGCCCTGGAGGCCGAGGCGCCGGTGTGGGTGAAGGGCGAGCCGACCTTGCTCAACGAGTTGTTGAGCAACCTGGTGGACAACGCCCTGGCCCATACGCCCAAGGGCGGCAATGTGATCTTGCGGGTCACCGCGCCGTGCGAGCTGGAGGTCGAGGATGACGGGCCGGGGATTCCGCCGGAGGAGCGGGAGAAGGTGTTCGAACGCTTCTATCGGCGTGGGGTGCAGGGCACCGGGCTGGGTCTGGCGATTGTTGGCGAGATCTGCCGGGCGCATCTGGCAGAAATCAGTCTGCATGATGGCGAGAAGGCTGGGCTGAAGGTCCGGGTGAGTTTCAATCCGGTCCAATAGTGTTCTTGCGGGCCTCATCGCTGGCAAGCCAGCTCCCACAGGGTTCGGCAGCGACGCGGACACTGTGGGAGCTGGCTTGCCAGCGATGAGGCCCTAAAAGTTTTACCGGAACATCAGCCTGGCATCGAGCAGGTCATCCTCCGAGAACAACCCCGCCGCCGGCACCGCCAGGTGCCGATAGGCCGGCAATACCGTGGCAGGCCGCTCGCGCCCGGTGTTGTCACACAATGCCCTGGCAATCTGCACGATGTCGACGTAGTCCACCTGCGCCGAGTGCCGGTCCAGGTCCTGCACTTCCCCCGGCAGATTGGCCAGTTGATCCGGAAACTCCCAGACGCTGAGGATCTTGTCCCCCAGCACCGGGTGGATCTGCTCGATCACATGGTTCAGGCACACCGGGTCCGACAACAGTTCGTTGTGTTCCTCGGCATAGGTGAGGATCGGCAGCACGCCGATCTGGTGCACCAGCCCGGCCAGGGCTGCCTGGTCGGCCTTCAACTCGGTATAACGCGCAGCCAGTTCATAACTGACGCCCGCCACTTCCAGGCTTTTCGCCCAGATTTCGCGCATCTTCTGTTCAACGGTCTCCGAGCGGGCGTGAAAGATCTGCTCAATCACCAGGCCGATCGCCAGGTTGCAGCTGTAGTTGACGCCAAGCCGGGTAATGGCGGTCTGCAGGTCGGTGACCTCGGTGATCGCCCGCAGCAGCGGACTGTTGACCACCTTGATCAGGCGCGCGGCCAGGGCGGCGTCGCGGCCGATGACCTTGCTCAGGTCGGCGACGCTGATCTCGGTGTCTTCCGCGGCTTCGCGGATGCTCAAGGCAACCTCGGGCAGGGTCGGCAGGACCAGGTCGTCGTTGTCGATGGCGCGCAGCAACTGCGTTTGCACCATCTTGGCCAGCGTGTTCATGCGTGTCTTTCTCCCGCGTTCAGGGATGGCCCCGCCGGCACGCGGCGGGGCAGGGCGGGTTCAGCGCTGGATCTCGCGGTCGCGGTCCAGTTCGTAAGGCAAGGTCAGCAGGCTCAGGCGCGGGCCTTCGAGGCTGCCCAGGTGCAGGTTGCCGTCTTCCACGGAATCGGCGGTCAGCACGGCCAGCAGCTCGCCACGGGCGGCGATCACCACTTCGCCAACCGACGAGGCGTGGGTCGGCGAGAAGATCTCGCTGCCCGGCGCCGGCATTTCGCCTTCAGCCAGGGCCAGGCGGTACAGGCGACGCTTGAGCTTGCCCAGGTACTGCATGCGCGCGACGATTTCCTGCCCGGTATAGCAGCCTTTCTTGAAGCTCACACCACCAACGGCCTGCAGGTTGATCATCTGCGGGATGAACAGCTCGCGGGTCTGCTCCATGACCTGGCCGATACCGGCACGGATTTGGCCGAGCAGCCAGTCGTCCAGTTCGCCTTCGGGCAGATGCGCGACCAGTCGGGTGCGCACGGCGTCAGCCTGGACGGCAGGGGCCCAGAGTTCGACGCGGTCGTCGCAGACGCGAACAGCGATCAGGCCGTCGTGACGCACCGTGGCGCCGGCTTCGGCAGGGGCTTCGAGGTTCAGGGCGGCGAGGGCAGCGTCGCCGCCGGTCAGGCCGAAGCGTACCCAGGCGTCGCTCTCGTCGGTCAGCTTCGCCTTGGAGAACACCGCGTACTTCTTCAGGTCGGCCATCTGTGGCTCGAGCAGTTCGCGGGTCATCGCCAGGAGGAAGCCGTCGCCTTCCGGCAGGATGCGGAAGCTCGACTGCATCCGGCCCTTCTGCATGCAGCGCGAGCCGAGGCTGGAGGTGTGTTCGTCGAGATAACCGAGATGGCAGGTCAGCTGACCTTGCAGGAATTTGCCGGCATCGGAACCGCGTACGGCGAGGACACCTTCATGGGACAGGGTGCAGAAAAAAGCGGAATCGGCCATGGTTCATCGCAGGTAATTCAGGACTGGCGGCCATCATAGAGTGCGATGGGCAAAATAGGTAGCAGACTCACGGCCCACTCGACCAACGCCGTGTGCCCTTCGCCGGTTCGCTCTGTATACTGGCCGCCTTTCCGAGGAGGGCCCCATGGTCGAACAAACTGAACTCAACCGCCTGTTCTGGCACAGCCGCCGCGGCATGCTGGAGCTGGACGTACTGCTGGTACCTTTCACCCAGGAGGTCTACCCGACCCTGAACGAGACGGACCGCGAGCTGTACGTGCGTCTGCTGAGCTGTGAGGATCAGGACATGTTCGGCTGGTTCATGGAGCGCACCGAGTCGGAAGATCCGGAGCTGCAACGCATGGTTCGCATCATTCTGGACCGTGTCCAGCCCAAGTGACCGCTTCGAGTGTCGCTGGCAGGGCTCGAAGGTCCTGCTGGCGCTCTACCTTGCCTGCCTGGCGCTGGCCATCACGGCCCTGAGCCTGCTGGCGATTCCCCTGCCGTTATGCGTTTTCGGCCTGGCGCTGTGCCTGGGCCATGCCTGCTGGGTCATTCCACGGCAGATTCTCCTGACTCACCCCCATGCGATCACCGGCCTGCGCCGCGATGCCCTTGGCTGGCAGTTGTGGAGCGCCGCCCGTGGCTGGCACCCGGTACAGCTGCGCCCCGACAGCATGGCGCTGCCGGGGTTGGTCATATTGAGGTTTCGACGGGCGGGGCAGTGGTTCGCCCGCAGCCAGTGCATCGGCCATGACGCGCTGGAGCCGGTGCAGCACCGGCGCCTGCGGCTGCGCTTGAAGTTCAGTCGGAAAAGGTGGGCGGCGCCCCTGTAGGAGCGTGGCTTGCCCGCGAAGGACCGCGCTAGCGGTCCCAAAATCTCATTGTCGCCACTATTTTGGGACCGCTGCGCGGTCCTTCGCGGGCAAGCCACGCTCCTACGTGGGGTGGTCAAGGGGTCTGGCGTGGGGTGAGGATCGTGTCGATTGCCTCGGGTAGCATCCTTGGATAATCCAGCGTGTAATGCAAGCCACGGGACTCCTTGCGCTGCATCGCCGAATGAATCATCAGCTCGGCCACCTGGGCCAGGTTGCGCAGCTCGATCAGGTCGCGGCTGACCTTGTAGTTGCTGTAGAACTCGTCGATCTCGTCCAGCAGCAGGCGCACCCGGTGCTCGGCGCGCTGAAGGCGCTTGCTGGTGCGCACGATGCCGACGTAGTCCCACATGAAACGCCGCAGTTCGTCCCAGTTGTGCGCGATGATCACGTCTTCGTCCGAATCGGTGACCTGGCTGGCGTCCCAGCAGGGCAGGGCCCTGGGCATTTCGACCTGATCGAGCTGGGCAACGATGTCGGCAGCCGCCGAGCGGCCATAGACGAAGCATTCCAGCAGCGAGTTGCTGGCCATGCGGTTGGCGCCGTGCAGGCCGGTGAAGCTGGTTTCGCCGATGGCGTAGAGGCCTGGCACGTCGGTGCGGCCGTCCTGGTCGATCATTACCCCGCCGCAGGTGTAGTGGGCGGCCGGGACCACCGGGATCGGCTGGCGGGTGATGTCGATGCCGAAGGTCAGGCAGCGTTCGTACACGGTGGGGAAGTGGCTTTTGACGAACTCCGCCGGCTTGTGGCTGATGTCCAGGTACACGCAATCGACACCCAGGCGCTTCATTTCATGGTCGATGGCCCGGGCCACGATGTCCCGCGGGGCCAGTTCGGCGCGCGGGTCGAAGCGCTCCATGAAGCGCTCGCCGTTGGGCAGCCTGAGCAGGCCGCCTTCGCCGCGCAGGGCTTCGGTGATCAGGAAGCTCTTGGCTTGCGGGTGATACAGGCAAGTGGGGTGGAACTGGTTGAATTCCAGGTTGGCGACCCGGCAGCCGGCGCGCCAGGCCATGGCGATACCGTCGCCGCAGGCACCGTCGGGGTTGCTGGTATAGAGGTAGACCTTGGCTGCACCGCCGGTCGCCAGCACCGTGAAGCGCGCGCCGAAGGTGTCTACTTCGCCACTGGCGCGGTTGAGCACGTAGGCGCCCAGGCAGCGCTCGCCGTCGAGACCGAGGCGGCGTTCGGTGATCAGGTCCACCGCCACGCGCTGTTCCAGCAGCTCGATGTTCGGACGCTGGCGGGCCTGGTCGAGCAGGGTCTTGAAGATCGCCGCACCCGTGGCATCGGCAGCATGGATGATGCGCCGGTGGCTATGGCCGCCCTCGCGGGTCAGGTGGAACTCGAAACCGCCGTCGTCTACGCTGGCGTGCTCGTCGCGGGTAAAGGGCACGCCCTGGTCGATCAGCCACTGGATCGCCTCGCGGCTGTGCTCGACGGTAAAGCGCACGGCGTCTTCATGGCACAGGCCGCCGCCGGCATTGAGGGTGTCCTCGACGTGGGACTGCACGGTATCGGTGTCGTCGAGCACTGCGGCGACACCGCCCTGGGCCCAGAAGGTGGAACCGTTGGCCAGGTCGCCCTTGCTCAGGACGGCGATGCGCAGGTGCGAGGGCAGGTTCAACGCAAGGCTCAGGCCCGCGGCACCGCTGCCGATCACGAGGACGTCATGTTGTAATTGTTGGCTCATGTCTTGGAATTTCCGCGCGGAGCGACCACGTAGGACACTGGAATAAGGGCAGTGGTATCGGCACAATGGTCAAGCGTTTATGGCATTGTGGAACTATCGTGAATCGGGGTGGGCTGCCTTTATAGCAGTCCCGGTGCCCTGATTTCCACGTCATGACATTCAACTGCCTGCAACCGATGGGAACTTTCCTGGAATCATGAATATCCATAGAGGGTTGCCTGTAGGTCAGCAGCCGTGATGACGGGAGGCAACAGCCGGTTTCAGCCGTTGCTCATGTATAGAAGACTGATTTTATGACGCAGCCGGCCAGGACCGCGCTGCGTTTTTCGTGCGAGCCAATCAAGGGCCGCAGGAAACTTGTCTGGAGGGGGAGAACTTTTGCACAAAGCCCGAGTCTATGGTTGCAAGCCTGAACGATGGCCAAAGCGACACTCCTCCAGGTTCACCGAGGAGTGTTCATGCTAACCCAGGAAGAGGATCAGCAGCTGGTCGAGCGCGTACAGCGCGGCGACAGGCGAGCTTTCGATCTGTTGGTGCTGAAGTATCAGCACAAGATTCTCGGGTTGATCGTGCGATTCGTGCACGACACCCATGAGGCCCAGGATGTGGCGCAGGAAGCGTTCATCAAGGCCTACCGTGCTCTTGGCAATTTCCGGGGTGACAGCGCGTTTTATACCTGGCTGTACCGGATTGCGATCAACACGGCGAAGAACTATCTGGTGTCCCGCGGTCGGCGGCCACCGGACAGCGATGTGAGTTCTGAGGATGCAGAGTTTTACGACGGCGATCATGGCCTCAAGGATCTCGAATCCCCCGAACGCTCGCTGTTGCGCGATGAGATCGAAGGCACCGTCCATCGAACCATCCAGCAGCTGCCAGAAGATTTGCGTACGGCGTTAACTTTACGTGAATTCGATGGTCTGAGTTACGAGGACATTGCCAGCGTCATGCAGTGTCCGGTGGGTACCGTGCGCTCTCGGATTTTCCGCGCTCGGGAGGCCATAGACAAAGCCCTGCAGCCTCTGTTGCAGGAAACCTGAGACAGCGGCGACAGCCAAGAGAGGAACCGCCATGAGTCGTGAAGCTTTGCAGGAATCGCTGTCCGCGGTGATGGATAACGAAGCGGACGAACTGGAGTTGCGTCGGGTACTGAGTGCCGTCGACGACCCCGAAACCCGTGCCACCTGGTCGCGTTACCAGGTAGCCCGTGCAGCGATGCACAAGGAACTGCTGATGCCGAAACTGGACATCGCCTCGGCAGTCTCCGCAGCGCTGGCTGAAGAAGCCACGCCGGTCAAGGTCGCTCGCGGACCATGGCGCAGTGTAGGCCGTCTGGCTGTCGCTGCCTCGGTCACCCTGGCCGTACTGGCGGGTGTTCGCCTGTACAACCAGGACGAAATCACCGGTGCGCAACTGGCTGCCCAGCAACCGGCTACCCAAGGCCTGGTGACCCCACAGGTACAGGGCCCGGCAGTCCTGGCCGGCTACAGCGAAAGCTCCGAGCAGGCTCCAGGCCCGATGGCCAACGGTGTTCTGCAAGGCCAGAGCGGCTGGCAAGACCAGCGTCTGCCAGGCTACCTGCGCCAGCACGCCCAGGAAGCTGCCGTGAAAGGTACTGAAAGCGCGCTGCCCTACGCTCGTGCAGCCAGCCTGGAAAACCGCTAAGGGCTTGAACACCTAAGGAGGATCATGCGCGCGCTACCTCTCATACCGCTCCTGTTAAGCGGCTGTCTGACCTTGCCGGCCCACGCCGCCAATTCGTCGACTGACGCCGCTGACTGGCTCAACCGCTTGGCCCGGGCCGAACAGCAGCAGAGTTACCAGGGTACTTTCGTTTACGAACGCAACGGCAGCTTTTCCACCCACGATATCTGGCATCGCGTCCAGAATGGCAAAGTCAGCGAGCGGCTCCTGCAGCTCGACGGCCCGGCCCAGGAAGTCGTGCGCGTGGATGGCCAGACCCAGTGCGTGAGCGGGGCCCTGGTGGCCGGAGTGGGCAATGCGACGCAGTCGTCGGCACGAGTGCTCGATCCTCTGAAACTGATGAACTGGTACGACCTGAGTGTCGCCGGGCAATCCCGGGTAGCCGGGCGCGATGTGGTGATCGTCACCCTGCGTCCGCGTGACCAGCACCGCTACGCTTTCGAGCTGCACCTGGACAAGGAAACCGCCTTGCCGCTGAAATCCCTGTTGATCAACGACAAGGAACAGTTGCTCGAACGCTTCCAGTTCACCCGTCTCGATACCCGCGACGTGCCTGATGATGCCGAGCTGAAGGCCAGCGCCAATTGCCATCCGGTTGCCCAGGCTGCCGTACCGGCCCACGAGGCGGTTGCCGGCTGGCGTTCGGATTGGCTGCCGCCGGGCTTCGAACTGGTCAACAGCAGCGTGCGCAAGGATGCCGACGGCAAGCACAGCGTCAGCAGCCTGATGTATGACGACGGTCTGGCGCGGTTCTCGGTGTTCCTCGAGGCCCTGGACGGCGGTGGCGGTTTCGACACGCGCACCCAGCTTGGCCCGACGGTCGCGGTTTCGCGGCAACTGACGACGCCGAAGGGCGAAGTGATGGTGACGGTGGTGGGGGAGATCCCCATCGGTACCGCCGAACACGTGGCCTTGTCGATGCGCCCGCAGGACGCCAAGGCAAGCCAGTAACGCAACCGGAGTTGTATCTGTCCAAGGATGACAAAGGATGAAAGGCATGTCCCAGAGCCGCTGACATGATTGGTAAGCCTTCAAGTTTGCAAATCCATCCAGATTTTTCTATAGGTCAGGCCTTCCGGGGTCTGGCCTTTCCTGCTGTTGCAGCCTCAAGAAATGCCGATGTTCCAGGCCTGGTCGCAGCCTTCGGGTTGCCGCCGGGCCTTTTGCATTGGCAGGTCCCTACTGCTTAACCACGCTCGTTGTGACGGGAGCCGTATGTCAATACCACGCTTGAAATCCTATCTATCGCTGTTTGCCGCCGTGTTCATGCTCGGCCAGATGGCCACCGCGCAAGCCGAAGCCCTGCCGGACTTCACCACCCTGGTCGAGCAGGCCTCGCCAGCGGTGGTGAACATCAGTACCAAGCAGAAGCTGCCGGAGCGCAAGTACGCCACCGGGCAGATGCCGGACCTGGAAGGCCTGCCGCCGATGTTCCGCGAGTTCTTCGAGCGCAGCATCCCGCAACAGCCACGCCAGCCGCGCGGTGATCGCCAGCGCGAAGCGCAGTCGCTGGGCTCGGGCTTCATCATTTCCGATGACGGCTATGTACTGACCAACAACCACGTGATCGCCGACGCCGACGAAATCATCGTCCGTCTGTCGGACCGCAGCGAGCTGCAGGCCAAGCTGGTCGGCACCGACCCGCGCACCGACGTGGCCCTGCTCAAGGTCGAGGGCAAGAACCTGCCGACCGTGAAACTGGGCGACTCGTCGAAACTGAAAGTGGGTGAATGGGTACTGGCCATTGGTTCGCCATTTGGCTTCGACCACTCGGTGACCAAGGGTATCGTCAGCGCCAAGGGCCGCACCCTGCCGAACGACACCTACGTGCCGTTCATCCAGACCGACGTGGCGATCAACCCGGGCAACTCCGGTGGCCCGCTGTTCAACATGAACGGCGAAGTGGTGGGTATCAACTCGCAGATCTTCACCCGTTCCGGCGGCTTCATGGGCCTGTCGTTCGCCATCCCGATCGATGTGGCCATCGATGTGTCGAACCAACTGAAGAAAGACGGCAAGGTCAGCCGCGGCTGGCTGGGCGTGGTGATCCAGGAGGTCAACAAGGACCTCGCTGAATCCTTCGGCCTGGACAAGCCGGCCGGTGCCCTGGTGGCCCAGGTCCTGGAAAACGGCCCGGCAGCCAAGAGCGGCCTGCAGGTGGGTGACGTGATCCTCAGCCTGAATGGCCAGCCGATCGTCATGTCTGCCGACCTGCCGCATCTGGTAGGTGGCCTCAAGGATGGTGCCAAGGCCAAGCTGGAAATCATCCGCAACGGCAAGCGCCAGGACCTCGACGTCACTATCGGCGCCTTGCCTGATGAAGACGCGGAAGTCACCACCACCCCGGGCGGCGCCGTCGAGCGCAGCAGCAACCGTCTGGGCGTGAGCGTGTCGGACCTGACCGCCGAGCAGAAGAAAACCCTCGAACTGCAGGGCGGCGTGGTCATCAAGGACGTCCAGGATGGTCCGGCGGCGCTGATCGGCCTGCGTCCGGGCGATGTGATCAGCCACCTGAACAACCAGGCGATCACCTCGGCCAAGCAGTTCACCGAGATCGCCAAGGAGCTGCCGAAGAACCGTTCGGTGTCCATGCGCGTGCTGCGTCAGGGGCGTGCGAGCTTCATTACCTTCAAGCTCGCCGAATAACAGATAGCCACAAGCTGTAAGCCATAAGCTGCAAGAAAGAGCGGATTGCGTTGCCTCCGCTTCTTCTTGCAGCTTTTCGCTTTTATGTGGGGCGAGGTTGCAAAGAGCTGTAGAAACGCCGCGAACTGCTGTTTCTTGCAGCTTGAAGCTTGAAGCTTGCCGCTTCGACAAACAGACCGCCCCGGCGAACGAATCTCCCACAACCCTTCGGCATCAGGTACAATTCCCGGCTATTTTTCGGCGGGCGTCCGGCCCGCGGCCTTTTTGAGTGTTGATCCGTGAGTGATTTGAGTCATATCCGCAATTTCTCCATCATCGCCCACATTGACCACGGCAAGTCGACCCTGGCTGACCGGTTCATCCAGATGTGCGGCGGCCTGAGCGACCGTGAGATGGAGGCGCAGGTCCTCGATTCCATGGACCTCGAGCGCGAGCGCGGGATCACCATCAAGGCCCACAGCGTCACCCTGCACTACAAGGCAGGCGACGGCAAAACCTACCAGCTGAACTTCATCGATACCCCCGGCCACGTCGACTTCACCTATGAAGTCAGCCGCTCGCTGGCCGCCTGCGAGGGTGCGCTGCTGGTGGTCGATGCCGGCCAGGGCGTCGAGGCGCAATCGGTCGCCAACTGCTACACCGCCATCGAACAGGGCCTGGAAGTCATGCCGGTCCTGAACAAGATGGACCTGCCCCAGGCCGACCCGGACCGCGTCAAGGACGAGATCGAGAAGATCATCGGCATCGACGCCACCGACGCCGTGGCCTGCTCGGCCAAGAGCGGCATGGGCGTGGACGAGGTGCTCGAGCGCCTGGTGCAGACCATCCCGGCGCCGGAAGGCGAGATCGACGCACCGCTGCAGGCGCTGATCATCGACTCCTGGTTCGACAACTACCTGGGCGTCGTGTCCCTGGTTCGCGTGCGCCACGGCCGCGTGAAGAAGGGCGACAAGATCCTGGTCAAGTCCACCGGCAAGGTGCACCTGGTCGACAGCGTCGGCGTATTCACCCCGAAACATACCGTCACCGCCGACCTCAAGGCCGGTGAAGTGGGCTTCATCATCGCCAGCATCAAGGAAATTCTCGGTGCGCCAGTGGGCGACACCCTGACCCTGTCCTCGACCCCCGAAGTCGAAGTGCTGCCAGGTTTCAAACAGATCCAGCCGCAGGTGTATGCCGGCCTGTTCCCCGTCAGTTCCGACGATTTCGAAGATTTTCGTGATGCGTTGCAGAAACTGACCCTGAACGACTCGTCGCTGCAGTACACCCCGGAAAGCTCCGACGCCCTGGGCTTCGGCTTCCGTTGCGGCTTCCTCGGCATGCTGCACATGGAGATCATCCAGGAGCGCCTGGAGCGCGAATACGACCTGGACCTGATCACCACCGCACCGAGCGTAATCTTCGAGGTCAAGCTCAAGACCGGCGAAACCATCTACGTCGACAACCCGTCGAAACTGCCGGACGTGTCCTCGGTCGAAGACTTCCGTGAGCCGATCGTCGCCGCGACCATCCTCGTGCCGCAGGAGCACCTGGGCAACGTCATCACCCTGTGCGTCGAGAAGCGTGGCGTGCAGCGCGACATGCAGTTCCTCGGCTCGCAGGTGCAGGTGCGCTACGACCTGCCGATGAACGAAGTGGTCCTCGACTTCTTCGACCGCCTCAAATCCACCAGCCGTGGCTATGCTTCGCTGGATTACCATTTCGACCGTTATCAGTCGGCCAACCTGGTCAAGCTCGATGTACTGATCAACGGCGACAAGGTCGATGCCCTGGCATTGATCGTGCACCGCGACAACGCGCACTACAAAGGTCGCGCGTTGACCGAGAAGATGAAGGAACTGATTCCTCGGCAGATGTTCGATGTCGCGATCCAGGCAGCCATTGGCGGCCAGATCGTTGCCCGGACCACGGTCAAGGCGCTCAGAAAGAACGTACTGGCCAAATGTTACGGTGGCGACGTGAGCCGTAAGCGCAAGCTGCTGGAGAAACAGAAGGCTGGTAAGAAACGCATGAAACAGGTGGGCAACGTGGAAATTCCACAAGAAGCCTTCCTCGCCGTGCTCCGGTTGGATAGCTAGGTCCTATGTCACTAAATTTCCCGCTGTTGCTGGTCATCGCAGTCTTTGTCTGTGGACTGTTGGCGTTGATCGATCTGTTGTTCCTGGCCCCGCGTCGGCGGACCGCCATCGCCACCTACCAGGGCAGCGTCAGCCAGCCCGACGTGGCGGTGGTCGAGCAGTTGAACAAGGAGCCGTTGCTGGTCGAGTACGGCAAGTCGTTCTTCCCGGTGCTGTTCATCGTGCTGGTGCTGCGCTCGTTCCTGGTCGAGCCGTTCCAGATCCCTTCGGGGTCGATGAAGCCGACCCTGGAAGTGGGCGACTTCATCCTGGTCAACAAGTTCTCCTACGGCATTCGCCTGCCGGTGATCGACAAGAAGGTCATCGAGGTCGGTGACCCGCAGCGCGGCGATGTGATGGTGTTCCGCTACCCGAGCGACCCGAACGTCAACTACATCAAGCGTGTGGTCGGCCTGCCGGGCGACGTGGTGCGCTACACCAGCGACAAGCGGCTGTACGTCAACGGCCAGCAGGTCGCCGAGCAATTGATCGGCACCGAGCCGGGCACCCTGGGCAGCGCCGAGCTGTACAAGGAAAAACTGGGCGAGGCCGAGCACCTGATCCGCAAGGAGATGAGCCGCTACCGCATGCCGCCTGACCAGCAATGGACCGTGCCTGCCGGGCACTACTTCATGATGGGCGACAACCGCGACAACTCGAACGACAGCCGCTACTGGGACGATCCGTCGATTCCCAAGGAGCTGCTGGGCATGGTTCCGGACCAGAACATCGTCGGCAAGGCCTTTGCCGTATGGATGAGCTGGCCCGAGCCGAAGCTCAGCCACTTCCCGAGCCTGTCCCGGGTCGGGCTGATCAAGTAACACCTTCACGGCGCTGTCCTCCCGGACGGCGCCGAATGCTTTTCTGGCATAGGCTGTAACGAGGGACCGGACGCGGTTCCCAGCCATCCAGGCCAGCAGCAATGAATCCAAAACGTTTTTCAGGATCCGCATTTGAACAAGGCTTTGATTTCGACGGCCGCCGGCCGGACTGAACCGAACGGCACCGGCGCATCGGCGTCGCCGCTGAACCACCACGAACCTCGTGTGGGGTCACTGTGAGCCCTTCCCTGAGTCGCCTGGAGCGCAAGCTCGGCTACACCTTCAAGAACCAGGAGCTGATGCTGCTGGCCCTGACCCACCGCAGCTACGCCGGGCGCAACAACGAGCGCCTGGAGTTCCTCGGTGACGCCATCCTCAACTTCGTCGCCGGCGAAGCCCTCTTCGAGCGCTTCCCGCAAGCCCGCGAAGGCCAGCTGTCGCGCCTGCGTGCGCGCCTGGTGAAGGGTGAGACCCTGGCCCTGCTGGCCCGCGGTTTCGAACTCGGCGACTACCTGCGCCTGGGTTCCGGCGAGTTGAAGAGCGGCGGCTTCCGTCGCGAGTCGATCCTTGCCGACGCCCTCGAGGCGCTGATCGGTGCCATCTACCTCGATGCCGACATGCAGACCGCCCGCGAGCGCGTGCTGTCCTGGCTGGCGGGCGAGTTCGATAGCCTGACCCTGGTGGACACCAACAAGGACCCGAAAACCCGCCTGCAGGAATTCCTGCAGTCCCGGGCCTGCGAACTGCCCCGCTATGAAGTGGTGGATATCCAGGGCGAGCCGCACTGCCGGACGTTCTTCGTCGAGTGCGAAGTGACCCTGTTGACCGAAAAAAGCCGGGGGCAGGGTGTCAGCCGGCGTATCGCCGAGCAGGTTGCTGCCGCTTCGGCACTGATCGCCCTGGGCGTGGAGAATGGCAATGACTGAACAGAACACTACCCGTTGCGGCTACGTCGCCATCGTCGGCCGTCCCAACGTGGGCAAGTCGACGCTGCTCAACCATATCCTCGGGCAGAAGCTGGCGATCACCTCGCGCAAGCCGCAGACCACCCGGCACAACATGCTCGGGATCAAGACCGAGGGTGATGTCCAGGCGATCTACGTCGATACCCCGGGCATGCACAAGAGCAACGAAAAGGCGCTCAACCGCTACATGAACAAGACCGCCTCGGCGGCGTTGAAGGACGTCGACGTGGTGATCTTCGTGGTCGACCGCACCCGCTGGACCGACGAGGACCAGCTGGTTCTCGAACGCGTGCAGTACGTGCAGGGCCCGGTGATCCTGGCGATCAACAAGACCGACCGCATCGAAGAGAAAGCCGACCTGATCCCGCACCTGCAATGGCTGCAGGAGCAACTGCCGAACGCCGAGATCGTGCCGATTTCCGCGCAGCAGGGGCACAACCTCGAATCCCTCGAAGCGCTGATCGCCAAGCACCTGCCGGAGAACGAGCACTTCTTCCCGGAAGACCAGATCACCGACCGCAGCAGCCGCTTCCTCGCCGCCGAATTGGTACGCGAGAAGATCATGCGCCAGCTCGGTGCCGAGCTGCCGTACCAGATCACCGTGGAAATCGAGGAATTCAAGCAGCAGGGCCACGTCCTGCACATCCATGCGTTGATCCTCGTCGAACGTGACGGGCAGAAGAAGATCATCATTGGCGACAAGGGTGAGCGCATCAAGCGCATCGGTTCCGAAGCGCGCAAGGATATGGAAGTGCTGTTCGACGCCAAGGTCATGCTCAACCTCTGGGTCAAGGTCAAGGGCGGCTGGTCCGACGACGAACGCGCCCTGCGTTCCCTGGGCTACGGCGACCTGTAATCCCCCGGGCCCGCTACCGTCCGGTAGCGGGCCGACTTTCCTGCGAACGCCATCATGGAACAGCCAGAGGCCCTGCCGGCCTACGTTCTGCATAACCGTGCCTATCGCGAAACCAGTGCCCTGGTGGATTTCCTCACGCCGCAGGGGCGCTTTCGTGCGGTCATGCGCCGGGCCCGGGGCAAGGGCGGCAGCCTGGCGCGACCGTTTCTGCCGCTCGAGGTCGAGCTGCGCGGGCGCGGCGAGCTGAAGAACGTCGGGCGCCTGGACAGTGTCGGCGTGGCCGCCTGGCTGAATGGCGATGCGCTGTTCAGCGGGCTCTACCTGAATGAACTGCTGATCCGCCTGCTGCCGGCCGAAGACCCGCATCCCGCCTTGTTCGCCCACTACGCCGCGACCTTGCAGGCTCTCGCCGAAGGGCGCCCCCTCGAGCCGCTGCTGCGCAGTTTCGAATGGCGCCTGCTGGACGAACTGGGCTACGCCTTCGCCCTCGACCAGGACGTCAACGGCGACGTCCTGGAGCCGGATGGCTGGTACCGCCTGCTGGTGGATGCCGGGCTGGAGCGGGTCTACCTGCTGCAACCGGGGCTGTTCAGCGGCCGCGACCTGGCGGCCATGGCCGAGGCCGACTGGGACGCACCGGGTGCGCTGGCTGCGGCCAAGCGCCTGATGCGCCAGGCGCTGGCGGTGCACCTGGGCGGTCGTCCGCTGGTCAGCCGCGAACTGTTTCGCAAGCGCTGAGCACGACGTATGCTGTCGGGCTCAACTTTCAGGAGAGCTTCTTCGTGACCCACAGCAACCGCATCCTTCTCGGCGTCAACATCGACCACGTGGCGACCCTGCGCCAGGCCCGTGGCACCCGATACCCCGACCCGGTCAAGGCCGCGCTGGACGCCGAAGAGGCGGGTGCCGACGGCATCACCGTGCACCTGCGCGAAGACCGCCGGCACATCCAGGAGCGCGACGTGCTGGTGCTTAAGGACGTGCTGCAGACGCGGATGAACTTCGAGATGGGTGTCACCGAAGAGATGATGGCTTTCGCCGAGCGCATCCGTCCGGCGCATATCTGCCTGGTGCCCGAGACCCGTCAGGAGCTGACCACCGAGGGTGGCCTGGATGTGGCGGGGCAGGAAGCGCGGATCAAGGCGGCGGTGGAGCGCCTGTCGAAGCTGGGTTCGGAGGTGTCGCTGTTCATCGATGCCGACGAGCGGCAGATCGAGGCGTCGCGCCGGGTGGGTGCGCCGGCTATCGAGTTGCATACCGGGCGTTATGCCGATGCGCATACCCCGGCGGAAGAAGCCGATGAGCTGAAGCGCATTGCCGATGGTGTGGCGTTCGGCTTGAGCCAGGGGTTGGTCGTCAATGCCGGGCATGGCCTGCATTACCACAATGTCGAGGCGGTGGCGGCGATCAAGGGGATCAATGAGCTGAACATCGGGCATGCGTTGGTGGCGCATGCCTTGTTCGTTGGTTTCAAAGGTGCCGTGGCGGAAATGAAGGCTCTGATCCTGGCCGCTAGCCGGGGTTGATCTTTCGGGCCTCATCGCTGGCAAGCCAGCTCCCACAGGGACCGCGTGCACCGCTGAACCTGTGGGAGCTGGCTTGCCAGCGATAGGGCCCTGAAATTCATTCAGGAAAAACCAGGCTGAACCGGGTCGGCCCATTCACCGCACTGATCACCTCGACCCGTCCGCCGTGCACCTGCATGATCGACCTGACGATCGCCAGCCCCAGCCCGGTTCCCCCGTCCAGCCGCGAACGACCGCAGCCCACCCGGTAAAACCGCTCGAACAGATGCGGTACGTGCTCCGCCGCAATTCCCGGTCCCTGATTCTCGACCCAGCAGCTCAGCCCGGCTTCCTGCGGCTCTATCCCGATCCGCACCGCTTGTCCCTCGGCGCCATGCCGGATGGCATTGCTCAGCAGGTTCGACAGCGCCCGCTGGATCATCAACCGATCCCCACGCACCGTGCCCCAGCCGCGCACCTTCAGTTCGATACCCTTGCTCTGCGCACTCAGCTCGAACAACTCCACCACCCGTCGCACCTCCTCGCCCAGCGCCACCGGATTCAACGGCACCCGGGTCGACGGCTGCTCTACCTGGGCGAGAAACAGCATGTCGGTGATGATCCGAGTCAGCCGGGTCAGTTCCTCGATGCTGTCCTCCAGCGCGACCTTGTAGTCCTCCGGCGGCCGTGCGCGGCTCAGGGTCACCTGGGCCTTGCCCATCAGGTTGCTGATCGGCGTGCGCAACTCGTGGGCGAGATCGTCGGAGAACTGCGCGAGCTGGCCGACGCCGTTTTCCAGGCGATCGAGCATGACGTTGATGCTCCGCGCCAGGGTTTGCAGCTCCAGCGGCAGGCCGTCTTCCGGCAGGCGATGGTTCAGTTCCTGGGCCGACACTTGCTCGGCAATCCGCCGGAAACGCCGCAGCGGCGCCAGCCCGCCCTGTACCAGGCGCCAGGCGCAGACGCCGATCAGCAACAGCAGCAAAGGCAGGGCGTACAGGGTAGAGCGCAGGTAGGCGTGGAGCAGGTCGAGGTCTTCGCTGCGGTTGACCGTCAGCAATACCTGCACCGCCGTGCCGTCCTGCAGGCGCATGCTGCGGGCGGCGGTGAGCAGCTGGTTGTTCTGGCTGTCGCGCCATTCGCTGAAGCCAAGGCGCGGTCCCACGATGATTGCTTCGACGGGGGCCTCCAGTATCGGCCCCAGACTGAGGCGCGCCGGGTGCCGGGCGCTATGCTCGACCACGCTGAGGCTGAGGTTGTCATGGCCCATCACCACATCCAGCAGCGGATGGGCGCGGGCGCTGAGGTCGCTGACCTTGAGGTCGATATTCAGGCTGTGCTCGATCTGCTCCATCTTGCGTTCCAGATGGTCGCGGGCGCGCTGGTCCAGCTCGCGGTCGAGGGCGAACACCGCCAGTGCCGCCAACAGCAGGACCAATGCGGCGCCCATCAGGATCACGCTCAGGCCCAGGCGCAGGGACAGCCGCGCCGGTTTCATTCGCGGGCTTCCAGCACGTAGCCGACGCCACGCAGGGTGTGGATCAGCTTGTCCTCGAAGGGATCGTCGATCTTCGCCCGCAGGCGGCGGATCGAGACTTCCACCACATTGGTGTCGCAGTCGAAGTTCATGTCCCAGACCAGCGAGATGATCTGCGTGCGCGACAGCACCTCGCCGCTCTGGCGCATCAGCAGGTGCAGCAGGGAGAACTCCTTGGCGGTCAGGTCGATGCGCTGGCCGTTGCGCCAGGCGCGGTGGCGGCCGGGGTCGAGCTCCAGATCGGCGACTTTCAGGGTGGTGGGTTGCAAGGGTTGTTCGCTGCGGCGCAGCAGGCTGCGCACCCGGGCCAGCAGTTCGGGGAATTCGAAGGGCTTGAGCAGGTAATCGTCGGCCCCCAGGTCGAGGCCCTTGACCCGGTCGGACAGGCGGCCGTGGGCGGTCAACATCATGATCCGCGTCGCCGACTGCGCGCGCAGGCGCTGCAGCACGGTCCAGCCGTCCAGTTCCGGCAGGTTGACGTCGAGGATCACCAGGTCGTAGGCCTGTTGCCGGGCCAGATGCAGCCCGTCGGCGCCGGTGCGGGCGCAGTCCACCACATAACCGTTTTCGCTCAGGCCCTGTTGCAGGTAATCGGCGGTGCGGACTTCGTCCTCGATGATCAATAGGCGCATGGCAGGCTCTGGCAGGGGAAAGGCGGCGATTCTCGAGCCTGAAGTAGCTTCAGGGTCAAGCGAGGGGAGGGGTATGGTATGACAGGGTGTTGCAGAGAGGGGGAAGGTTACGGATTTGTAATGTTGCAGCCATTTAGGGGTTAGGTGTTCTTCAGGGCCTCATCGCTGGCAAGCCAGCTCCCACAGTGACCGCGTGCACCGCCGGACCTGTGGGAGCTGGCTTGCCAGCGATGAGGCCGGAACTGCCAACCTTACTTCCGGGCGACCAGTACCGCTCGCCGAGGCGCCGGCAAGCCTTCGATGGTCCGGCTGTGATCCTGCGGATCGAGGAAGTCCCCCAGCGACTGGTACTTCATCCACTCGGTGCTGCGCTGTTCTTCCACGCTGGTGGTGCTCACATCCACGCAACGCACATCGCTGAACCCGGCCCGCCGCAGCCAGCGCTCCAGCGCCGGTACCGACGGCAGGAACCAGACGTTGCGCATCTGCGCATAGCGATCCTCAGGCACCAGCACCTGGTTCTCGTCACCCTCGATCACCAGGGTTTCCAGCACCAGTTCGCCGCCCTTGACCAGGCAGTCCTTGAGTGCCAGCAAGTGCTCGATCGGCGAACGTCGGTGATAGAACACGCCCATGGAGAACACCGTGTCGAAGCCTTCCAGCGCCGCCGGCAGGTCTTCCAGGGCGAAAGGCAGGTGCCAGGCCGGCAGGTCCGGCAGGTAGCGCTGCACCGCCTGGAACTGGCAGAAGAACAGCCAGTTGGGGTCGACGCCGATCACGCTGTCGGCACCGGCGCCGAGCATGCGCCACTGGTAGTAGCCATTGCCGCAGCCGACATCCAGCACGCGCTTGCCACGCAGGTCGAGGTGCGGGGCGACCCGCGACCATTTCCAGTCCGAACGCCATTCGGTGTCCACATGCACGCCAAACAGGTCGAACGGCCCTTTGCGCCACGGCGACAGGCCCATCAGCGCGGTACGGGCCTGCTCGCGGGTGGCGTCATCGCAGGCGAAGTCCAGGCGCAGGCCGTTAACCAGGTCGACTTCAGTCGGCATCAGCGCCGGCAGCCGATCCAGCGCGCTTTGCCAGCGCTCCAGGTCGCCATGGCCTTTTTCCAGCTTGGCATCGAGTTGCGCTTGCAGGCCTTGCGACCATTGGGCCAGAGGAGTACCCGCCAGGCGGCGGACCAGAGGAGAAAGATCGATCATGGCAGGGCAATCAGGGAGGCGAAGTTCAGGCACTGGAACCACGGCACCACCTTGGAGAACCCGGCGGCTTCAAGGCGCGCGCGGTGTTCTTCGAGGCTGTCGGGTTTCATCACGTTTTCGATGGCACTGCGTTTCTGGGCGATTTCCAGTTCGCTGTAGCCGTTGGCGCGCTTGAAGGCGATATGCAGGTCGGTGAGCAGGGCATGCTCGCCTTCGTCTTCGAAGCGCAGTTTTTCCGAGAGGATCAGCGCGCCGCCCGGCACCAGGGCCTGGCGGATCTTGCCGAGCAAGGCCAGGCGTGCGGCCGGCTCGATGAACTGCAGGGTGAAGTTCATCGCCACCACCGAGGCCGGTTGCAGCTCCAGCGCGGTGATATCGGCTTCCAGTACCTGCACCGGGAGCAGCTCCTGGTACATGGCGTCCTGGGCCTTCAGGTATTCCGCGCAGCGTTCGACCATGGCCGCCGAGTTGTCCACGGCCAGCACCCGGCAGCCTTCGCTGCGCACATGCCGACGCAGGGCCTGGGTCACCGCGCCAAGGGAACTGCCGAGGTCGTAGAGCAGGGTGTCGGGCTGGGCGAACTGCGCGGCGAGCACGCCGATGTTCTCGACGATGGTCGGGTAGCCGGGCACCGAGCGCTTGATCATGTCGGGGAACACCCGCACTACATCTTCGTTGAAGGTGAAGTCGGGCACCTGATCCAGCGCGGCGGAGAATAGACGATCGGGTTCTTGGCTCACGGTCTGTACACGGGATGGTCGAAAACGGGGCGACATTCTAGCCAAGTGGGGAAGCCGTGCCTATGCGTTGCCGGACGGATGCCCGGCTTCGCCCGGGTTTGCCGGAGCTTTCCCGCCTTGTGCGGCGAACCCCGCCGGCTTCGGCCCGGCCCGGCGGCGCCTAGGGTGGTCCACCTGCCTTGTGCAACAGGGCAGCCATTTTTGCCAAGGACCAGACCATGACCACCAAGGAAAACGAGTCGTTGCAGGCCCTCGATGCCCAGCAGCGTGCCGAATTCGTGCCCAAGCAGTATTTCGACGTCATTTCCAGGAGCGTCGACAACAACCGCATGCAGCCGGCGCTGATCTTCACCGCCGACAACCTGAGAAGCATCAAGCGCTACGCCCACTATGTGCTACGCCTGCCCAACAGCGTCGAGGCGATCAACGGCGCCCATGACCTGTCCTTGCTCGGCATCGATGCCGAGCAGGTGCACCGGCTCTACACCAACCTGCGTACCCATGTCGGCGCCTGGGACGTGCTGGAACGGGAAACCAAGGACCTCGGCACCCGCCTCGGTCTGTTCGCCGAGTCCTTTATCGAGGATGGCCGGAAACTGATCGACAAGCTCGCCACCACCGAGGCGTATCGCACGCTCAAGGCCCGTGTGCGCGATGCGGTCGACGAAGCCGCCCTGGCCGGGGTGACCTATCGGCGTCTCGGCGAGGAAGAGCGCCGGCAGGTCGCCAGCTTCGGCAACCACCTCCAGTTCATCAGCGAGGACATTGCCGAAGTGCGCCGGGATATCACCGCGGTCAAGGACCGCGCGCAATGGTTCACCGATGCCGTGGTCCGTCAGTTGCGCCCGGAAACCGATGCGCTGACCCGCCAGATCAAGGACATCAGCCCGGAAAGAGTCATCGATGAACTGCGCCAGCAACTCGCCCCGCTGGACAAGGAAATCGAGGAGATGGATATCGCCTACCAGAAGCTCGTCGGCCTGGCCTTCACCGGGCTGGTCTTCGGCCCCATCGGCGTGGCGATCACCGGCGGCATCTACGGCGCCCAGGCCGAGGCGGCACGTTCGACCAACAAGCGCCTGCGCCTCGAGCGCGAATGGCTGGTGCAGCAGATCAAGGCGATCAGCCCGATGGTCGGGGTATTCGAAACCACCACCCTGCAGATCGCCGACCTGAAATTCCGCCTGACCGAAGTGCAGACCGCCGCGAAGAACCTCGAGGATGTCTGGAGCATGCTGGGCGTGTATGTCGAACAGTCCGGCGAAGAGCTGGGCCTGATCGGCACCGACGTCGAACTGGCGACCTTCATCCTGCGCTTCGAGCGGGTCCTGCGCCCGTGGCAGAACATCCGTGACATCTCTTCGCAACTGTCGAAGCTCTTCAATGAAACCGTGGACGAGATCAGCAAGGAAGGAACCTTCTCATGAACCAGCCGAACGCCCAGTCGTTGCCCGATATCAGCCGGATGAACGACCTGAAGGAAGATTTTCTCAAGCAGCTCTACAGCACCAACGGGGCCCTGCTGCCGTCGCTGCGTGAGCAGTTGAACGGCCTGTCCACTCGGCTGCTCGACACCGATCGCCTGCTGTCCGAACGGGTGCTCAGCGGCCTGGTGCTGGTCGGCAACCACAAATGGGCCGACCTGGCGCTGGTCCTCGCGCAGAATCCCGGGCAGGCCCAGGTGCTGGAGCAGGATGCCCTGCGCGACAGGCAGCGCCTGCAAGCCAAGGGCGAGGAAATCGCCGAGGCCCTGGCGCTGCTGGGCAAGACCCGGCTTCCTGTGGTGGATGAGCGCAGCGACTCGCTCGCCGAACAGCGCGACGCGCTGAGTGCCTCGATCGCCAACCAGGAAGCGCGGATCGACGACTTCACGGTACAGATCGATGCCATGAGCGAAGTGATCCGCGCCTTCGAGGTGCCGGACGTGCAAAGGATCTTCAAGAGCATGATCCCGACCGAGGCGGAAATCGCCCTGGTACAGAAACTGCTGCTCAAGGGCGTGGACCCGGACAACCTGGTCGCGGCGGCGCGGATCTTCGTCGACAAGGTGGCCGGGCTGCTCGAAGGGCGCAAGCTGAGCGAGGTGATCAGGCTGCGCACGCGCAAGGTGCACGAGCGCGGGGTACTGACCGACGAAGTCTGTGACTGGAGTGCCCGCCGTGCGGCGCTGGAGTGCGAACTGGGGCAACTGCCCAAGGTCGCGGCCCTGGGCGGCGTGCGTGACCAGTGGCTGGAACAGGCCGGGACCTTGACCCGGGGCTGGACCGAGCGGGTCGAGGCGGTTGGCGAGCAGACCGAACTGCAGGCCATGGCCGACGCCCTGTGCGTAATGGAGACGTGGCTGCTGGCGGTACGGCGGCGCTACGAAGAGCTCTAACGCACCTTGATCACGCAGTCGAGATGGCGCGCTGGTGCTTCTTCCGGGGCCCAGGGTTGCTGGTAGACCAGGACCAGATGGCCCTCGCCGGCGGCCTTGGCCCGGAAGCGCCAGGTGGACAGGCCGTCGCTGCCGACCATGCCGTCGCTGTCGTTGCTGCGATAGACCTCCGGGCCCAGGGCGCCGAGTAGCGCTGACGCGGAGTCCTGCAACTGCCAGCGATAGCCGGTGCTGGGGTTGCTGGGCAGGGTGAGGGTCAGGGCCTGGCCGATGTTCAGGTCGATCGGGCACTGGCTCTGCTTTTCCACCACCACCGGTTCGGTGCGGGTGGTGTCGTGGGAGCAGGCGGCGAGCAGGGTGAGGCCCGACAGCAGGGCGGTACGGCGGATCGTCATGCAGCACTCCGGAGCGCGATGGGCTTTGGTATCGGCTCCGGAGCTTAAACCGGATGGGTTGTCGGGTTCTACCCGAAGTGATCGGGTGACTTCGAGGGCCCTATCGCTGGCAAGCCAGCTCCCACAGGGTCCGCGGTGCATGCGATCCCTGTG
The DNA here is from genome assembly GCF_057197725.1 of Pseudomonas sp. P2S-1. Taxonomy (NCBI): domain Bacteria; kingdom Pseudomonadati; phylum Pseudomonadota; class Gammaproteobacteria; order Pseudomonadales; family Pseudomonadaceae; genus Pseudomonas; species Pseudomonas sp. P2S-1. The sequence goes on along the minus strand of NZ_CM170068.1, from coordinate 3,325,914 downwards.
GGAGCTGGCTTGCCAGCGATGAGGCCCTCAAAAACTCAGCTGAACAAGACCTTTGCCACATCCCCGAAGCGCTTGGCGAAATGCACTGTCAGCCCGTCCTTCAGGTACTCCGGCAACTCCAGGAAATCACCCCGGTTCGCTTCCGGCAGGATCAGCTCGAAGATCTTCTGCCGCCGCGCCGCGATCACCTTCTCGCGTACCCCGCCAATCGGCAGGACCGCCCCGGTCAGGGTCATTTCGCCGGTCATCGCCACGCCTTTCTTCGGCACCTGGTCCCGGGCCAGCGACAGCAGCGCGCTGGCCATGGTCACGCCGGCACTCGGGCCATCCTTCGGCGTCGCTCCTTCCGGTACATGCAGGTGGACGAAGGCTTCGTTGAAGAAGGTCGGATCGCCGCCGAACTGCTTCAGGTGCGAGCTGATGTAGCTATAGGCAATTTCCGCTGATTCCTTCATCACGTCACCCAGTTGCCCGGTGAGCTTGAAGCCGCGGTTCAGGGTGTGGATCCGCGTCGCTTCGATCGGCAACGTGGCGCCACCCATGCTGGTCCAGGCCAGCCCGGTGATCACGCCCTTGCCGGCCAGCACCTGCTCGCTGCGGAACACCGGCATGCCGAGGGCCGCTTCGAGGTCCTTGGGGCCGATCTTGATGTTCGCGTCCGGCTCGTCGAGCAAGCGCACCACCGCCTTGCGCACCAGCTTGCCCAACTGTTTCTCCAACTGGCGTACCCCGGCCTCGCGGGCATAGCCCTCGATCACCGTGCGCAGCGCGGCATCGCTGATGCTCAGGCTGGTCTTGGCCACGCCGGCCTTCTGCAACTGCTTGGGCCACAGGTGGCGCTTGGCGATCGCCAGTTTTTCCTCGGTGATGTAGCCGGACAGGCGAATCACTTCCATCCGATCAAGCAACGGGCCGGGAATCGAGTCGAGGGTGTTGGCGGTACACACGAACAGCACCTTGGACAGGTCCAGGCGCAGGTCCAGGTAGTGGTCGAGGAAATCGACGTTCTGCTCCGGATCGAGGGTTTCCAGCAGCGCCGAGGCCGGGTCGCCCTGGTAGCTCTGGCCCATCTTGTCGATCTCGTCGAGCATGATCACCGGGTTCATCACCTCCACGTCCTTCAGCGCCTGCACCAGCTTGCCCGGCTGGGCGCCGATGTAGGTGCGGCGGTGGCCCTTGATCTCGGCCTCGTCGCGCATGCCGCCGACGCTGAAGCGGTAGAACGGCCGGCCCAGGGACTCGGCGATGGACTTGCCGATACTGGTCTTGCCCACCCCCGGCGGGCCCACCAGCAACACGATGGAGCCGCTGATCTCGCCCTTGTAGGCGCCGACCGCGAGGAATTCGAGGATGCGGTCCTTGACGTCATCCAGCCCGGAATGGTGCTGGTCGAGGACCTTGCGCGCGTGCTTGAGGCTCAGCTTGTCTTCGCCGTACACGCCCCAGGGCAGGGCGGTGGCCCATTCCAGGTAGTTGCGGGTGACGGCGTATTCCGGCGAGCCGGTCTCGAGGATCGCCAGCTTGCCCATCTCTTCGTCGATGCGCTTCTGCGCGGCGGCGGGCAGGGTCTTGCCGTCGAGGCGCTGCTTGAACTGCTCGAGGTCGGCGCTGCGGTCGTCCTTGGTCAGGCCCAGCTCCTGCTGGATGACCTTGAGCTGTTCCTTGAGGAAGAACTCGCGCTGGTGCTCGCCGATCTGCCGGTTCACCTCGGCGGAAATCTCGTTCTGCAGGCGCGCGACTTCGACTTCCTTGCGCAGCATCGGCAGGACTTTTTCCATGCGCTTGAGGATTGGCACGCAGTCCAGCACTTCCTGGAGTTGCGGGCCGGTGGCCGAGGTCAGCGCGGCGGCGAAATCGCTCAGCGGCGACGGGTCGTTGGGGCTGAAGCGGTTGAGGTAGTTCTTCAGCTCTTCGCTGTACAGCGGGTTGAGCGGCAGCAGTTCCTTGATCGCATTGATCAGCGCCATGCCGTAGGCCTTCACCTCGTCGGTGGGCTCGGGGCTCTGGTGCGGGTATTCGACTTCCACCAGGTACGGTGGGCGATGGTGCTTGAGCCAGGTGCGGATGCGCACCCGCGTCAGGCCCTGGGCGACGAACTGCAGCTTGCCGTTCTCGCGGCTGGCGTGGTGCACCTTGACCAGGGTGCCATACAGCGGCAGCGCCGAGGTGTCGAAATGCCGGTGGTCCTGCAGCGGCTCGTCCATGAAGAACAGGGCCAGGCTGTGGTGCGGGGTCTTGGCCACCAGGTCGAGGGTTTCCGCCCAGGGTTCTTCGTTGACGATCACCGGCAGCACCTGCGCGGGGAAGAACGGGCGGTTGTGGATCGGGATCACATAGACCTTGTCCGGCAGTTGCTGGCCGGGCAGGGCGAGGGTGCGGCCGGTCGGGTCGGTGTCGTCGAGATGCTCGACTTCGGCGTATTCGTCGGGATGTTCCGGGAGATCCTGCTGGTCGCTCATGGGGCACCTGCGTGAATGACTATGGTGCTTAGATGGGGCGGTAGAAGGGTGGTTTCAATGCCTGACGGCTTTTGTCGGGAAGGCCGCAGGAAACAAGGAGCTTAGTGCATGTACGGAGAGTTGATCGCGAAGTGCTACTGTTGGCGTCTGTCGCCCGTGTCGGGCCAAAGGAGTCGCCAATGGAAGCTGCACTGAAGCGCATCACGCGGGAACTGCAGGACATCAGCAAGGATCCGCCGGCCAATTGCTCGGCAGGGCCCCAAGGCGAAAGCCTGTTTCACTGGAAGGCCACGATGATGGGGCCGATGAACACGCCCTACGAGGGCGGGGTGTTTTTTCTCGATGTGCAGTTTCCCAAGGACTATCCGTTCAAGCCGCTGAAGCTGGCCTTCGAGACCCGGGTCTGGCATCCGAATATCGGTGAGAACGGAGAGATCGGGCTGGAGGTGCTCGACGAGAACTGGAGCCCGGCGCTGACCTTGTCGAAGGTGCTGTTGAGCGTGCAGGCGCTGCTGGCGGATCCGGAGCCGCGGGGGGCGCTGAATCTGGAGGCGGCCGGGGAGTATCAGCGGGTGCGGGCGCAGTTCGACAAGACGGCGCGGGAGTGGACCCGGACGTTTGCCATGTAGATTTGCAGTGGGTTTGAGGGCCCTATCGCTGGCAAGCCAGCTCCCACAGGTTTCGCGGTGCACGCGGTCCCTGGACTGCCCCCGAAAAGTTGGACAGCTTTAGCCAGCGGCCTGAGCCCTGTAATCGACGGGGCTTAGGCCATTTAGCCTCAGCTTGATGCGGTCATGGTTGTAGTAGCGGATGTACTCATCTAGGCCGGTGATCAGCTCTTCGACGCTCTCAAACCGTTTCAAGTAGAAAAACTCCGACTTGAGCGTGCCGAAGAAGCTTTCCATAGCGGCGTTATCCAGGCAATTCCCTTTGCGCGACATGCTCTGCTTTACGCCGCGCTGCTCAAGCTTTTCTCGGTATTGGCGCTGCTGATAATGCCACCCCTGATCAGAGTGAATGACCAGCTTCGGCTCCTTTCCCAAGCTACTCAGGGCTTTTTCCAGCATGTTCCCCACCAGCTCATAGCTGGGCCGGCGAGCGATCTCGTAGGCCACGATCTCACTGTTGTACAGGTCCATCACTGGTGAGAGGTAGAGCTTTTGCTGAGCCACTTTAAACTCGGTTACGTCAGTTACCCACTTCTGATTGGGCCGCTGGGCGATGAAGTTCCGCTCCAGCAGATTCTCGGCAATCCTGCCTACCTCTCCTCGATAGGACCGATATTTTTTAGGCCGCACTACCGCCTGCAAACCTTGGTCTGCCATCAGTCGCTCCACAACCTTCTTGTTCACCAGGACGCCTTGATTCTTGATCGCCAGCGTCACGCGCCGATACCCATAGAGCCCTTTTTCCTTGTGATAGACCTGACTCACTAGTTCTTTCAGATGGGCGTGTTTATCCGGCCTTTGAAGGCTTTTGAGCTGGTAATAGAAGGTGCTGTTCGACAACTCAACCAAGTCCAGCAACGCTGACAGCGGGAACCGGGTTCGGAGTCTGGAAACGATCAGCGTTTTTTCTCTTGCCTTCGCTCCTTCTCCTCTCTCAAAGCCTTCAGCTCCTTTAGGACAGCGTTCTCCATGCGCAGATACTCGAGTTCCGCCATGAGCTGATCTCGTGGCTTCAGCGCGTCGTCGGTATCAGTGGGTTTGAGTGGCTTAATCTTCTTGGACACGTCGGTAGGCTTTTTTCGTTGAGAGGCAGAGGAGGCAAGGTTGCCACTGTAGTACTGGTCCTCCCAAATGCCTATCCGAGAGGACTGGCCCAAGCCAAAATGCGCTGCCGTTTGACGCAGGGAAAGCCGGTGCTCGCGCATGTGCTGCACAACTCTGCGCTTGAAGTCGATGTGGTAGCGCTGACTATGAGGTATGGAACTGATAGTGGAGCGAGCTTTGTAGCTGGCCACCCAGCGCCTCAGCAGGCTGAAATCGATGTTGAAATGCTGGGCTACCTTTCGAAAACCATCACTGCCCTCTAGATAGGCAGTGATGGCTGCCAGCTTGAACTGTTCGGTGTACTTCATAACTCCCCCAAGGGTTGGATTAGTCTCCAATTTCTTGGGGGCAGTCCATCCCTGTGGGAGCTGGCTTGCCAGCGATGAGGCCCTCAAGAGCAATCAGTTAGGCAATTTGTAAGCGATGATGTAGTCGCCCATCTTGGTCCCCAGGGAGCCATGCCCGCCGGCCGTCACCAACACATACTGCTTCCCGTCCTTCCCGGTATAGGTCATCGGCGTCGCCTGCCCACCCGCCGGCAGTCGCGATTTCCACAGTTCCTTGCCGGTATTCACGTCATACGCCCGCAGATACTGGTCCAGGGTCCCGCTGAGGAAGCCCAGGCCACTGGCGGTGACGATCGAGCCGCCCATGCTCGGCACACCGATCGGCAGGCCAATCGGGATCGGCGAGCTGTCGCGGCTGGTGCCGTTCTTGTGCTTCCACACCACCTTGTTGCTGAGCAGGTCGATGCCCGCCACATAGCCCCAGGCCGGGGCCTGGCAGGGTACGCCCAGCGGCGACATGAACGGGTGCATGGTCACCGCATACGGCGCACCGGTATTGGGCTGCACGCCGCTGGTCTCGCTCTCGCGCTTGCTGCCCTCGGCCACCTCGGCACGCGGCACCATCTTCGAGACGAAGGCCATGTAGTTCGGGCTGGTGAACAGCAATTGGCGCACCGGATCCACCGACACGCTGCCCCAGTTGAACACCCCGACGTTACCCGGATAGACCAGCGAGCCCTGCTCCGACGGCGGGGTGTACTGGCCTTCGTAGCGCAGCTGGCGGAACTGGATGCGGCAGAGCATCTGGTCGAACGGGCTGGCGCCCCACATGGCCTGTTCGGTCAGGTCCGGGCCGAGCAGGTTGAGGTCGGAACGGGCCTGGGTCGGCGAGGTGTGGTCGCCCGGCACCGCGCCTTGCGGCGTCGGGATCTCGTGGATCGGCACGATGGCGGTGCCGTCGCGACGATCAAGCACGTACAGGCTGCCTTGCTTGGTCGGGGCGATCAGCGCCGGCTTGACGCCATCGGCGGTCTTCAGGTCGAGCAGGGTCGGCTGGCTGCCGACGTCCATGTCCCACAGGTCGTGGTGGGTGAACTGGTAGTTCCAGCGCACCTTGCCGGTGGCCAGATCCAAGGCGACGATACCGGCGCTGAATTTCTCCGCGCCTGGGGTGCGGTCGGCGCCCCACTGGTCCGGGGTCTGGTTGCCCAGGGGCAGGTAGACCATGCCGAGGTTCTCGTCGACGCTGGCCAGCGACCACATGTTCGCCGAGTTGCGGCTGTAGGTCTTGCCCGGGGCCAGCGGCTTGGTGTCGTCCGGGTTGTTGCTGTCCCAGTTCCACACCAGGTGGCCGTCGTGCACGTCATAGGCGCGGATCACGCCGGACGGCTCGTTGGTCGATTCGTTGTCGGTGACGTGGCCACCGATGATCACCAGGCTGCGGGTAATCGCCGCCGGCGAGGTGGAGTAGTAGCCGCCGGCGGTGAACGGGCCGATGCCCTGGGTCAGGTCGATGGTGCCCTGGTTGGCGAAGCCTTCGCAGACCTTGCCGTTGTCGGCGTTGAGCACGATCAGGCGGGCGTCGGCGGTCGGCAGGTAGAGGCGGCGCGGGCAAGCGCGGGCCACGGCCTGACCGGCTTCGCTGATCTTCGGCGCGGGGCTGCCGTCGGCGTTGACGTAGCTGTTCTCGTCGTAATAAGAGACGCCGCGGCAGGTCATGTGGGCGAAGCCCTTGAAGCTGCCGGTCGGGCTCTTGACCTGCGGGTCGAAGCGCCAGATTTCCGCGCCGGTGTCCGGGTCCAGGGCCAGCACCTTGCTGTGCGCGGTGCAGGCGTAGAGCTTGCCGTTGACCTTGAGCGGGGTGTTCTGGTTGGTCAGCTCGACCGGGTCATCCGCGCTGGGCATGTCGCCGGTGCGGATGCGCCAGGCTTCTTCCAACTGGTAGATGTTGGTCGGGGTGATCTGCCGCAGTGGCGAATAGCGGTCACCGTACTCGGTGCGGCCATAGGCCTGCCAGTCGCCGGCAGGCATGTCCGGGGCGGTGTTGAACAGGGTGGTGGTGTCACGCCCCAGCTCGCCCTTGATCTCGCCCGGGTGGGTGAACTGGCTGCCAATGGCGGTGGCGCCGGAGGCGATCACGGCGACACCGAGGATCGCCAGGTTGATACGCGCCGGCTGGCCGGCCAGGCCGCGCAGCGGACGCCGCGCCCAGGGCAGCAGCAGGACCACGCCGAGGGCGAACCACAGGGACAGGCGCGGCACCAGTTGCCACCAGTCCAGGCCCACTTCCCACAGGGCCCATGCCGTGCTGGCCAGCAGCACCAGGCCGTACAGGCCGAGGGCGTGCTTGCGCAGGGCCAGGAGCATGATCCCGGACACGGCGAAGCCGATGCCGGCGATCAGGTAATACAGCGAGCCGCCCAGTTGCATCAGCTTGATGCCGCCGGCGACCAGGGCCATGCCCATCAGCAACAGCAGCACACCGAGCAGTCTCGGTAGCCAGCGGGTTCCGTCTGCGCTCATTGAAGGTTCTCCATCAGTGTTGAAATCGTCAGGCCCGCGGGCCGGTTAAAAGTGGCTCTGGATCTTCAAACCGCCGACCAGCGCATCGTCCACCGCCTGTACCCCGCCCGGATGGCGGATGTACTGCAGGTTCGGGCGCAGGGTGAGCCAGTTGGCCAGGTGGATGCCGTAATACAGCTCGGCGCTGTATTCGGTGTCCTGGACCGGCAGGAAGGCGGGATCGTCGAAATCGTCGAGGCCGGCGGCGCGGTTGTGCGCCTGGGCGTTCTTGCGGAAGGCGGGGTTGACGTGCACGCGGGCCACGGCGAAACCGATATCGTCCTGCGCCCTGGCGTCGAACGGCCCCCTGTACACCACACCTGCCTGAACGTAGTTGTCGATGGCATTGGTCTTCTTGTCGTGCAGCGTGGCATTGGCGAAAACGCTCAGGCCACGGGAATGATCGCTGGCCAACGACGTCACCTGCTGCTGTGCCCCCAGCCAGAAACCGTGCTTGCTCGAACGGCTGCGGTAGTTCTGGCCGCTCAGTGCGGCGGACTGGTCGTTGTCGTCGCGGTAAACATCCTTGGCATTGGCATTACTGTAGTAGTAGCCCGCCCGATATTCCCCTTTAAGGCCTCTGATTGCCGGGCTCCAGACCAGTTCAACCGGGAACATGGCGCCCTGGGTGCCGCTGCCGCTGAGTTTGAAGCCATTGTTGCGCTCCAGGTTGGACGGGTTCTGCTCGAAGGCGCCGACCTGGGCGTAGAGCTCGGGCGTGAGGTTGTAGCGCACCCGTGCCGCCCACTGGCTGACCGGCCAGTTGTACCAGCTGTCGCCGACCCAGTTGCCGACCTGGGAGCCGCAGAAGGCCAGGTTCTGGAAGTCGCAGGGGAAGCTGTTGAAGTCCTCGCCTTCGCCGAAGCGGCCGAGTTTCACGTCGAGGGCGCCGTCGAAGTACTTTTGCTTGATCCACAGTTGCGTCAGCCGCCAGGTCTGGCCGCGGCCCCAGACTTCCTGGGCCGAGGTGAAGCCGCCGACCCGCGGGTCGTTGATGCGGTCGTTGCTGATGTTGTTGCCATGACGCTCGGTGACGGTCAGCTGGAACTCGGTGGCGTGCCAGCCGAGGATCTTCTCCAGGTCCAGATGGCTGCCGAAGGCGAACTGGTCGCTGTAGCGTGCGGTGCGGTCATGGTCGTAGCCGCCGTGCAGGTTGCTGCCCATCTCGCCGGTGTAGTCGAGGCTGAAATCGTAGCCGCGTTCGGCCAGGTCGCTGCGGGTGCCGTTCCAGTCGCCGAGCATCCAGGGGGAGTCGGCGTCGAACATCGGGGTGGCCTGGCTGGTGGCGGCCAGGGCGCATAACAGCGGCGCAACGAGGAGACGGGAAGCAGTGTGGCAGGGCATGAGATAGCGCTATCTTTTGATTGTTGAAGAAAACGGCAGATATCCCGGCGGGGGGAGTTCGCCAGGATTCTTCGGTAAATTCGGGGTGATTAAGCGTTTCAGCTTGGGGCGGGGAGGATATAGAGGATTGATGGGGTTGGAAAGGTTGGAGGTTGTCAGGGTGTTTTGTGGGATTGGTAATAATCCTGTGGTGATCATCAGGGCCTCATCGCTGGCAAGCCAGCTCCCACAAGGTCTTGCACCGCTCTTGAGGGCAGCGGTGAACCTGTGGGAGCTGGCTTGCCAGCGATTGGGGGCGCCCCGGATCAGAAGGTCGTACGCAGCCCCACCTCCACACTCCGCCCCGCAGCCGGCGCCACATCCCGCAGGATCGAGCTGGCATAGCGCACAGTCTGGTCAGTCAGGTTTTCACCGCGGACAAACGCCAGCCACTCGCTTTCACCCACATTGAACCGATACCCGACACTGGCCCCCAGGGTGGTGTAGCCATCGGTGCTGGTCTCGTTGGCCGGCTTGCGGTGTTGCGACGCGGCATGCTGCACGTCGACCCGCGCCTGCCAGCGATCCAGATTCCACACCAGCCCGCTGTTCAGGCGCAGCGGCGCAATGCGCGGCAGGTCCTCGCCGGTATCCAGGTTCTTGGCCCGGGTGTAGTCGCCGGACAGCTCCAGGGCGAAGCTGCCGTAGCGGTTTTCCAGCAACTGCCAGCGGTCCTGTGCCTCGATCCCGTAGAAGCGCGCACGCACGCCGCTGTACAGGTACTCGGGAAGATCACCGTCGTCATGATCATGATCATGATCATGGTCGTGGTCATGATCGTCGTCGCCATGGTCATGCCCTTCGCGCAGTTCGCCGCTGGACAGCAGGCCGATGTAGTTGCGGAAGTGGCTGTAGAACACGCCCACGCTGCCCTTGTGCGTGCCGTTGTCGAAGCGCAGGGCGAGGTCGCCGGAGATCGCCTTTTCCTTCGACAGGTTCGGATCGCCCACTTCGTAGGCCCCGGTGGCGACGTGGGCGCCGTTGGCGTACAGCTCGTAGAAGGTCGGCGCGCGCTCGGTGTAGCCGAGGCTGGCGGCCAGCGACCAGATCGGCGTCAACTGGTAGACCGCACCGGACGACAGGCTGGCGGCGGTGAAGCTGCTGGAACTGTCGGCTTCGGCGAAGCGTTCGTTGCCTTTCGCGTCCGGATCGACCTTGGTGTGTTCCAGGCGCCCGCCCAGGCTCAGGGCCAGGCGGTCGGTGGCCTGCCATTGTTCGAGGACGAACAGGGCGACGCTGTCGGTATCGGTCTGCGGTACGAAGGCTTCTTCGCCGAGGGCGGAGAATTCGTTGCGGTTGACCTGCGCGCCGATCACCCCTTCCACCGGCCCCAGCGGCTGGTGACGGGCTTCGACCCGGGCCTCGTAGCCCTTGTTCTTGAAGGTGGTGTGGACCTCGCCTTCCTCCAGCTCGCTGTGCTTGTAGTCGGTGTAGCCGAGGTCGACCTTCACCGAACTGAACGGCCCTTCCAGATCACGGATTTCCGAGGCGAAGCCGTAGTGGTCCTGTTCCATGGCCAGGCGCACGCCGGACTCGGCCACCGAGCCATAGTTGCCGTCGTAACGGCTGTAGGACACGCCGGTGTAGCCGTGCTCCCAGGTGTAGGAACCACCGATGGCGCCGCCGTCCTGGCGACCGTCGCTGTTTTCCAGGCGATGGCGGCTGCCGGGTTCGTCGGCATCGCGGACCTTCGAGCTCTTCGCGTAACCGGGAATGCGCAGGTCGTTGAACTGGCGGCTGTTGGCGTCCAGGTGCAGGGCGAACTGGCCGTTGCCGGCTTCCAGCTTGCCCGCCGCGCTGCGGGTGGTGTCGGCGCCGCCGTAGCGCAGTTCGCCGGCACCGTGGATGCCCTCGATGGCCTCGGTCGGGATGCGGTTATCGAAGGTGTTGACCACCCCGCCAATGGCGCTGCCGCCATAGAGCAGGGCCGCCGGGCCGCGGACGATTTCCACGCGCTCGACGTTCACCGGGTCCAGCGGCACGGCGTGGTCGTAGGACAGCGACGACGCGTCCAGGGCGCCGACGCCATTGCGCAGGAGACGAATCCGATCACCATCCAGGCCGCGAATGATCGGGCGGCTGGCGCCCGGACCAAACCAGGTGGACGACACGCCTGGCTCGCCATTCAGGGTTTCGCCGAGGCTGCCTTTCTGTTGCAGCAGCAGTCGATCGCCTTCGAGCACGCTGCTCGGGGTCGCCAGTTGTGCGTTGCCCAGCGGGTTGGCGGTGATCACCTGGGGCTCGAGTTCCAGCGCCTGGCTGGGCGAGGAGGCCAGCCAGAGCGCGACGGCGAGGGGGGAGAGGGGAAGGGACAGGTAACGCATGCGGGGTCCTTGGCAGAGGTTATGTTTGGTTACACTATAACATTGCAATGAAATCAAATTGCAATCCGCCGTGAAGGCCATCCCGCGAACTAGACTGCTGGAAGCATTTGCCCTGATGTGAAAAGGGACCTAAGGTGCGCACCTTCGTTTGGCTGGAGCACTGGCATGACCGCCACTGACAAGAACCCGCTGCATGGCATGACCCTGGAACAGATCCTCACTGCCCTGGTGGCCCGCTACGAATGGCCCGGGCTGGCGCAGCGCATCGATATCCGTTGCTTCAAGAGCGACCCGAGCATCAAGTCGAGCCTGACCTTCCTGCGCAAGACGCCGTGGGCAAGGGAGAAGGTGGAAAGCCTGTATCTGAAGATGCTGCGTGATATCAAGCGCGAGCAGTAAACCGATGACCGCCGCCGCTGCAGTGCTTGGCTGGTTCGGCCTGACGGTGCAGCTGTACCTGATCCTGCTCGCCCGCTGGCAGGACGACGCCAGCCTGCTGGGCGGGCTGGTGAATTTCTTCGGCTTCTTCACCGTGCTCAGCAATATCCTCGTCGCCACCGTGCTCACCTCCGATGCGTTCGGCCGCGAGTCGGCGGCCCGGCGTTTCTGGCAGGCGCCCTGGGTGGCGTCCGGGGTGCTGGCGAGCATTCTCTTCGTGGGCATCGCCTACAACCTGCTGCTGCGCCATCTCTGGCAGCCGCAAGGCTGGCAATGGATCGCCGACAACCTGCTGCACAACGTGATGCCGCTGCTGTTCGCGCTGTATTGGTGGTGGCGTGTGGAGAAGGGCACCTTGCGGATTGGCCATGTGCTGGCCTGGTCGGTGTATCCGCTGGTGTATTTCGGCTATGCGCTGTTGCGCGGGCAGATAATCGGGTTCTATCCCTATCCGTTCATCGACGTAGCCGCGCTCGGCTACGGGCGGGTGGTGCTCAATGCGCTGGTGATGTTCGCCGCGTTCATGCTGCTCGGGCTGGGTGTCATCGGCCTGGACCGCTGGCAGGGCCGACGCCTGGCCAAGGCCAGGACGCGTCCCTGACAGCAGTTATCACTCGTCGTCGTGCGGATCGAGGCGCCAGTAGGCGGCGGCCTTGAGCCGGTCATCGGCGACGCCTTTCTCCTCCAGCAGCAGCGCCTTGGCCTTGCGGGTCAGGGCCTTTTCCAGGGCGACCCAGGCATACAGTTCGCCGGCCGGCAGTTGCAGGCCGGCCAGCACCTCCAGCACCGACTGCGCGTGCCGCTCGACCCAGATCACATGCACATCGGCCTTGCTCGGCAGCGGCTGGCGCTCTTGCGCGTCCTCGATCTCGATCACCGCCAGCACCTTGCGCCCGGCGGAGAGTTCTTCGAGGCGCCGGCCGATGGCCGGAATCGCGGTTTCATCGCCCACCAGCAGGTAGCTGTCGAAGATATCCGGGACCACCAGCGAGCCCCGTGGCCCGGCGATATTCAGGGTGTGACCGGGTTTGGCCTGGGCTGCCCAGGTCGAGGCAGGGCCGTCGCCATGCAGGACGAAATCCAGGTCCAGTTCATTGTTGACCAGGTCGATGCGCCGCGGGGTGTACTCGCGCATGGTCGGCTTGACGCCTTCCTTGGGCAGGTCGAGGGCGTCCATGGCGGCCTGTTCGGCGGGGTTGTTGGCGAACAGCAGCTTGACGTGGTCGTCGCTGCCCAGGCTGATGAAGCCTTGCAGTTGCGCGCCGCCGAGGGTGATGCGGCGCATGCGCGGGGTCAGGTCGACCACCTTGAGTACCGTCAGCTGACGGTGCTTGATCTCGTGCATGACGCGGTGGATGGTGTTTTCGCTCGAAGTCATTCGGAAAGCTCCTGGGAAGGGGAGGTGACAGGTCCGGCAACGATGGCTTTCGCGGTTTCATTGAGCAGGGTGCGTACCCGCTCTATTTCTTGTGGGTTCCAGCGCCCGCTGTGCATCTGCAGGGCATGGCGCAGGTTGTGCACGGCTTCGTGGATCTCCGGCGGACGGTCGTGGCCGCGCAGCGAGCGCTTGCTCACTTCGATGCGGGTGCGCACGCCGTCGAGGGCGACGGCCTGCTCCTTGAGGGCTTCGCGGCCGGCCTCGGTGGCCTGGTAAAGCTTCTTGCTGCCATGGACTTCGCCGGTGATCAGTTCGCTTTCTTCAAGGAAGGTCAGGGTCGGATAGATGACCCCGGGGCTCGGGCTGTAGTTGCCGTCGAACAGGGATTCGATCTGGCGGATCAGGTCGTAGCCGTGGCACGGCTGCTCGGCGAGCATGGCCAGCAACAGCAGTTTTAGATCGCCCGGGGCGAAGACCCGCGGGCCGCGGTCGCCGCGCTCGCGACGGCGTTCGAGGCCTTCGGGTTCGCGGTGGGAGTGAGGGTGATCGCGCATGGGAGGGGCTCCTGGTTGCTTGCGATATGTCTTAAGATATTACTCAAGATATATCTTATTGCAAGTCCAGGTGCTGAAAGGTGTGTTGAAGCAAAGGGCCTCATCGCTGGCAAGCCAGCTCCCACATGACCCTGTGGGAGCTGGCTTGCCAGCGATGAGGCCCTCAAGAACAACAAAGAATTAATGTGCCTGGGTAACACTCGACCCAGGCTCCGCCGTCAACGGCACCGAGCACTGGGTATTGCCGCCCGGCTTGAGATACGGCAGCAGCATCGGCGCCATGCCCTTGAGCACCTGCACCGGCAGCGCCGAGGTGAATTTGAACGACTCCGCCGCCCGCCCCGGTACGAATGCGGTCAGGGTGCCGAAGTGGTTGTCGCCGAGATAGAACACGAAGGTCGCCGTGCGGTTCAGCGAGCGCGAGCCGATCAGCCGGCCTCCCGCACCAAAGCTCTCGATCCGGTTATCCCCGGTCCCGGTCTTGCCGCCCATGGTCAGCACGGTGCCGTCATCCAGCTTGAAGGTCCCCGACACCCGGCGCGCCGTACCGGCATCCACCACCTGCGACAGCGCGCCGCGCAACGCCCGGGCCACCTCCACGGAGAGCACCCGCTCGCCACGATCCGGATCCCCGGCCAGGCTCACTTCATAAGGCGTACCCGCAGCGAAATGCAGGGTATCGATGCGCAACACCGGCAAACGTACGCCATCGTTCTGGATGATCCCGATCAGCTCGGCCAGGGCCGCCGGACGGTCGCCGGAGCTGCCGATGGCGGTGGCCAGCGAGGGCACCAGGTGATCGAAGGGATAACCGACACGCTTCCAGCGCTGATGGATATCGAGGAACGCCTCCACCTCCACCAGGGTGCGGATACGACTGTCGCGCGCGCCCTTGTGCTTGCTCTTGAACAGCCAGCCGTAGACTTCCTGGCGCTCGAAATGGCTGGCCATCGTCGCTTCCTGGAAGCTGGCGCTGGGGTGCTTGAGCAGGTAGCCGACCAGCCACAGGTCCAGCGGATGCGACTTGGCGATAAAGCCCTGGTCCGGCAGGTCGTACTTGCCCGGGCCGTAGGAAGCGTAGAGGGTTTCCAGGCGCTCGTCGCTGAGCGGATCCTTCTTGCCGCCGGCCGGCTTGGCGACCACGCCCTCTTTTTTCATATGGGCGCGGACGAAGGCGTTGAAGGTGGTCTGGTCGGCTTCCGGGAACAGGTAGCGATGCACGGCGGCGAGGCGGATCGGCGTGACCCGCAGGCCATCGAGGAAGGTATCCAGGCGTTCCTGCGAGGTCTTGCGCTGGTACTTTTTCCAGAAGCGGCGCAGGAAATCTGTGCCTTCGCGGTCGGCGAAACGGGCCAGGTATTCCTGGCGCCGCGGTTCGGCATCGTCCTTCAGCAATGCCGCGCTGTTGCCCGGCGCCTGGTAGGTGCTGTAGCGCACCAGGTCGCGCATCAGGCGGATGAAGGGCAGGTTGATCGACTCGCGCAGGGCGTCCTTGAGCGTCGGGATGCGCCCGTTGTCTTCCTTGCGGAAGTTGTTGAATACATGCAGGCCGCCGCCGGTGAAGAAGGCTTCGCCGGGGCTGGCGGAATACTTGCGTTCCAGGGCAGCGTCGAGCATCGCGCTGATATCGCGGTCCTTGCTCTGGATCAGCCAGTCGATGGACCAGCGAGTGATGAAGTCGACATCGGCGACCTCGACCTTCGTCAACTCCGGCACCGACATCTTGCCGTAGCGGTCATGCAGCTCGGAGATGATCTCCAGGTAGCTGGTCAGCACCCGCAGCTTGGCGGTGGAGCCCAGTTCCAGCTTGCTGCCTTCGTTGATATCGAAGGGCTGGTCGGTGCTGTCGGTCTGCACCCGCACCCGCGAACCGTCCGGGGTGCGCTCCATCAGGGTGAAGCTGTAGCGTACCTGGGTGGTGCTGGTGGGGGTCAGCAGGCGCTCGCCGAACAGGCCCATTTTCGCCGCGAACTCGGGGTTGGCGAGGTCACGCAGGTACTGGCTGATCTGTTCCTGCAAATCCGATTGCAGGGTGCTGGTGGCCGACAGGTCGAGGCGGTCGAGGTCGTACAGCGGCCGGTTGAGCATGCTCGACAGGCGGCTGCGGGCCACGCTGATGCCCTTGTTGGTGACGATCGGCACGATGGTCGGCTGGGCCACCCAGTCGCGGTAGATCGCCTTGCTTGCCAGGGCGGCGTCAGACAGCGGTTTGTCGATGATGTTGTTGGCCGCGAGCAGGCGGATATGGCTGTCGGTGAGGGTCGCCAGCTCGTTGCGGCCCTTGGACAGGAAGTGCGAAGGCCGGCGCTGGGCGATCATCAGCGAGAGCACCTGGCGCAAGGCCAGGCCGCGGGCGGCAAGGGTGTCCGGGTCGGTGGCGGTGGACGCCAGCAGGCGGTTGACCTCGGCGAAGTCGGCGCCGTACCAGACCCGCAGGCCCTCGGCCATGCCATGCACTTCGCCATGCCCCGGCACCGCCGACAGCGGCACGCTGTTGAGGTAGTCGCGGACGATGCGCTGGCGCGCTTCCAGGGTCTGCGGCCCGTCCTGGTAGGCGCGCACGCTGGCGGAGATCATCTGGCGGATCTTCTCGGCGCCGGAGACGGTCAGGCCGTCCGGTGAATGGCGATATTTTTCCAACTGGGTCGCCAGGGTGCTGCCGCCGGCCGACTGGCCGGGCAGGGCCAGGTACTTGGCGACCTGGGTATAGGCGGCCTTGGCGAAACGCGGCCAGTCCACCGCCGGATTGCCCTTGGGATCGTTGGGGTCGAGCAGGTCGCGGTTCTCGATGAACAGCAGGCTGTGCACCATCACCGGCGGGATCGAGGCGAAGTCCGGATACAGGTGCTGCGGATACTGATATTGGTACAGGACGCTGCCCTTGCAGTCGGTGATGCTCAGGCCGCTCTGGATTTTCTCGGTATAAGGCACGAAAAAGCCGTGATCGACGTAGTTCATCAGCGCCGGGGAAAAGCGCGTCTGTTCCACCACCACGTAGTCCCGCTTCAACAGGCGCGGGATGAATTCGCCGAGGGCGCTGTAGCCTAGGCGTTTGTCGAAGGGGCCGTCGCCGGGATAGACCATGGCGTCGCTCGGGCCCTTGTGCATCGAATAGCTCAGGGTCGCGGCAAAGCGGCTGAACTCCCGGGACTGGATGGCCGAGGTCTGCATTTCCTTGCTCGCCGCGTAGGCCAGCAGGCCCAGGGTGATCAGCACGATCAGCAGGATCAGCCACCACAGGAAACGCAACCGGGAGCGGCGCGGCGGTGGCGGTGGGGACGGCGGTACTTCCGATTGTTCAGCGGCTGCCAGGTTACTGCCGTTATCCGAGTGCCACTGTGCGCCCATAGTCTTAAGCCTGATTTCGTTATTTCTCTTGCTTTGGCTGAAGCTTAGACGCTGGCCGGGGGGCGGGAAAAAATTGTTGGTGATCGTCGGGTATTTCCCAAAACGTGGTGGGAAATGTCCTGTTCTGATGGTTGATCGTTTGCACGCGCCTCGTCTGACTAGGGTGGTGGGCTGGTTCCTGTCCTGAACAGCGAGGATTGCCTCATGTCCACCCTGAAGCGCGAACTGGGCGAGCGCCATGTGCGCCTGATCGCCCTCGGTGCCTGTATCGGCGTCGGTCTTTTTCTCGGCTCGGCCAAGGCCATCGAAATGGCCGGGCCGGCGATTCTCCTGACTTACCTCGCCGGCGGCCTGGTGATCCTGGTGATCATGCGCGCCCTTGGCGAACTGGCGGTGCATAACCCCGTGGCCGGTTCGTTCAGCCGTTATGCCCACGACTACCTTGGCCCGCTGGCGGGCTTTCTCACCGGCTGGAACTACTGGTTCGCCCTGATGGTGATCTGCGTCGCGGAAATCAGCGCGGTGGCCATCTACATGGGCGTCTGGTTTCCCGACACAGCGCGCTGGCTCTGGGCCCTGGCGGCGCTGGGCAGCATGGGCGCGATCAACCTGCTGACGGTGCGCGCCTTCGGTGAATTCGAGTTCTGGTTCGCGCTGATCAAGGTGGTCACCATCATCGCCCTGATCCTTGGCGGGATTGGCATCATCGCCTTTGGCCTGGGCAACGACGGCGTGGCCACGGGGATCGCCAACCTCTGGCGTCATGACGGCTTCATGCCCAATGGCTGGGGCGGGGTGCTGATGTCGCTGCAACTGGTGATGTTCGCCTACTTCGGCACCGAGTTGGTCGGCCTGGCTGCCGGAGAGACGAAACAGCCGGAAACCACCATTCCCCGGGCCATCGGCTCGATGTTCTGGCGGGTGCTGCTGTTCTATGTCGGCGCGTTGCTGGTGATCCTGTCGATCTATCCCTGGCACGGCATTGGCAGTGGTGGCAGCCCGTTCGTGCTGACCTTCGAGCGCCTGGGGATCCGCACGGCGGCGGGGTTGATCAATTTCGTGGTGATCACCGCAGCGTTGTCGGCGTGCAATGCGGCGATCTTCAGTACCGGGAGGATGCTCTGTGCGCTGGCGGAGAAGGGGCAGGCACCAGCGTTGTTCGGGCGTACCACCGTAGCCGGGGTGCCGCGCAATGCCTTGCTGCTGTCGCTTGCCGTGTTGCTGCTGGGCGTGCTGGGCAATTACCTGGTGCCGGAGCAGGTGTTTCTCTGGGCCACAGCCATCGTCACTTTTGGTGCGATCTGGACCTGGGCGGTGATTCTGCTGGCGCAGCTCAGGTTCCGTGCCGGGTTGAGCCCGGAAGAACGCGGGCGGCTGGGCTATCCGATGTGGCTGTGGCCGTGGAGTTCGTACCTGGCCCTGGGGTTTCTCGGGCTGGTGCTGGGGGTGATGGGGTATTTCGGGGATCTGCGCGTGGCCCTGTATGTGGGGCCGGTTTTTTTGCTGGGGTTGGCGGGTATTTATCACTGGCTGAAGATTTGATGGGGACCGCTTTGCGGTCCTTCGCGGGCAAGCCACGCTCCTACAGGAGATCGCGTTCCAAAGTAGGAGCGTGGCTTGCCCGCGAAGGGCCGCAGAGCGGCCCCAAAAGGCTCACACCGCCCTGGCTGGCACGACTCGGGTCAGTTGCTTGTTCCAGTCCAGCCACAACGCCAGCCCCATCATCAACCCAAGCCCCAGCAATGCGGTCAGTACCTGCATCGCCCAATGATCACCCGCCAGCGCATTGCCCATATCCGCCAACGGTGCCAGCAGCACGCCGAAGCAGAACACCTCCAGCGAATACCGCCCCATCCGGCAGCTCTGCCGCGCCAGCCAGGTTTCCACCCAGGGGCCGCTCGGCAGCAGCTTCGCCGTGCAGTACGCCAAGGCGAGGAAATGCAGCAAGCGCGCCGGCGACAGGTTGGTCTTGCTGATCGGGTACAACCACTCCGCCAGCACCTTCGGCATCATTGCGTCATGCACCTCGGGCCAGCGCCACGACAGGGCGATCGCCGCACAGACCACCACATAGACCGCCGAGACCACGAACAACGGCTGGCGCAGCAATGGCCGCAACTCCGGCGCCTGCGCGCGCTGCCCGTTGATCGCCACCGCACCGCCGAGGATGAACAGCAACTGCCAGGCCAGCGGATTGAAGAACCACACCCCGCCTTCCTGGGCCGCCAGGTTCCACTGGAACATCGGCGCCATCAGGTACAGCGCCGCCGACACCCCGACCACGTATTCCGCCTTCCTCATCAGCAACGGCAGCACCAGCGGCAGGCCGAGCAGCAGCAGGATGTACAGCGGCAACGGGTCCATCAGGTTGGGCTTGAAGCGCAGCAGCAACTCGTCCACCAGTGCCTGCTGCGGGTTGCCGAGGAAATAGTAGAGGCCCATTTCCTCGATCATGTCGCGGGTTTCCACATGGTTGTTGGCGACGAAGACAATGCCCATCAGCAGCACCAGCAGGAAGATATGCACCACGTACAGCACCCACGCCCGGCGCAGGATGCGCACGCAGGCCACCACCCAGCCATCGCGCAGCGCCACCTTGCCGTAGGCCAGCACCGCCGCGTAGCCGGCGAGGAACACGAAGATCTCCGCCGCATCGCTGAAGCCGAAGTTACGCACGGTCAGGTTGGCCAGCGGGTTGCCGGGAATGTGGTCCCAGAAGATGAAGACCAGCGCCAGGCCCCGGAAGAAGTCGATTCGATGGTCGCGGGCGTTGGTCATGGCGAGGGCTCTTGCACAGGGTGTTTCAGTAGAGGATCGACGGCAGCGATCCCCGGTTCCGCGCCGTCGGTCTTTACCGATCGGCGGCGCGGAGGGTGGGCAGTTTTGGCGGAGATTGCAACGGTGGGATGTTACTGGATGTCTCTCAAGCCGCCGCCTCGCTGTGCGGCTCGAAGCTGTCCGCCCGCGCCATGCGCCACATGCGCTGGTAGAACTCGCCGCTGATCTCGCCACTGAGCAGCTCACCCGGCTTGAGGAACACATGCAACTGGGAGAACAGCTTGATCTCGGTGGCCGACATGCGCCGCACCAGGTGCTTGGCCTCCAGTTGCGACGGGTGATCGAGGCCGGCGGCGGCGAGCATCTCGGCCAGGGCCTTGAGCGTATTGCGATGGAAGTTGAACACCCGCTCGGCCTTGTCCGGCACCACCAGGGCGCGCTGGCGCAGGCCGTCCTGGGTGGCGACGCCGGTCGGGCATTTGTTGGTATGGCAGCTCTGCGACTGGATGCAGCCGATGGCGAACATGAAGCCCCGCGCCGAGTTGGCCCAGTCGGCGCCGATGGCCAGGACGCTGGCGATATCGAAGGCGCTGACGATCTTGCCGCTGGCACCGAGCTTGATCTTGTCGCGCAGGTTCAGGCCGACCAGGGTGTTGTGCACGAACAGCAGGCCCTCGCGCAGCGGCACGCCGATATGGTCGGTGAACTCCACCGGCGCCGCGCCGGTCCCGCCTTCCTTGCCGTCGACCACGATGAAGTCGGGGAGGATGCCGGTCTCCAGCATGGCCTTGGCGATGCCCATGAACTCCCACGGATGGCCCAGGCAGAACTTGAAGCCCACCGGCTTGCCGCCGGACAGCTCACGCAACTGGGCGATGAAGTGCATCAGTTCGATCGGCGTGGAGAACGCGCTGTGCCGTGACGGCGATACGCAGTCCTCGCCCATCATGATGCCGCGGGTCTCGGCGATTTCCTTGGTCACCTTGTGCTTGGGCAGGATGCCGCCATGGCCGGGCTTGGCGCCCTGGCTCATCTTGATCTCGATCATGCGCACCTGCGGGTTCTGTGCCTGCGCGGCGAAGCGCTCGGGATCGAAGCGGCCGTCGGCGGTGCGGCAGCCGAAATAGCCGCTGCCCAGCTCCCAGGTCAGGTCGCCGCCATGTTCGCGGTGATAGGGGCTGATGCTGCCCTCGCCGGTGTCATGGGCGAAATTGCCCAGCTTGGCCCCCATGTTCAGGGCGCGGATCGCGTTGGCGCTCAGCGAGCCGAAGCTCATCGCCGAAATATTGAATACCGACGCCGAATACGGTTGCGTGCACTGCGGCCCGCCGACGATCACCCGGAATGCGGTGGGGTCGGTCAGCGGCGCCGGACGCATGGAATGGCCGATGAACTCGAAACCGGACTGGTACACATCGATCAGGGTGCCGAACGGCTTGTCCGACTGCTCGTTCTTTGCGCGGGCATACACCAGCGAACGCTGCGCCCGGGAAAACGGCAGGGCATCGCTGTCGGACTCCAGCAGGTACTGGCGGATCTCCGGGCGGATGCCCTCGACCAGGTAGCGGATATTGCCGAGGATCGGATAATTGCGCCGTACCGCATGGCGTTTCTGCAGCAGGTCGAATAGCCCGATCAGGCTCAGCACCCCGGTGGTCAGGGCGAACGGCCAGAGCCAGTCGTGATGCAGGAAGGGCAGGCAGGCGAGGGTGAAGATGACGCAGGCGACGAAGAAGGCGTAGCGGCTCAGGAGTGACAGGCTCATACGGTTTCCTTGTGGGGCACGTCAGGCAAGCCATAAACCATATAGCGGATGGGGAATTGTATCCAGTCAGATGCCGCGGATCAGACGCTCCCGCAGCGAACTTTCATCTTGCGGATCGACCTCCGGCCACAGCTGTACCGTCCCTGCCACCAGCGCCCCTGTCGGCATCCCGTCCCGATACAGCAACCGATTCCCCGCCAGCGCCGGCACCTTGTTGCCTGGCAGAAGACTGCCACTGAGATTCAGCGGATCACTGCCGCTGACCACGATCAGGCTGCCATCCAATGGCCGCCGGCGAACCCCGCGCAACACGGCGATGGCTTCCGGCAAGGCGAACTGTTCCCCGGCCAGCCCGCTGACGAAACGACCGCCACGGATCTCGCCCCGTGCTTCAAGACGATGGAAGGTGCGCAGCAATTCCCGCCAGCTCGGCAACCAGTCAGCCTCGCGTTCCAGCAGGCGCCAGAACACCACGCCGTAGCGGCGTAGCAGGACGCGGGCGATATGTTCGTGGCTGTCCTCGCGGTCGACGCTGCCCCGGCGCAGCAAGGCCCAGCGCCCGGCATCTTCCATGCCGCCGAACAGCGGCCCGCGTCCGCGCCGGCTGCTGTGGGCCTGACGCTTGCTCGCCGGGGTGATCAGTGCGCGCAAGCCGGCGAAGCTATCGGCGCTGACCAGCCCGGCGGCGACCAGCTCCTGCAGGGCGTTTTCCAGTTCGGTGGGCAGCAGCCGGGCCTCGTCGCGCAGCTCGTCGTAGAACAGCGCGCCATGCTCGCTCAGCGCGGTATGAGCCTTCTGCGCACGAGGCGACAGCGCTTCGATAGCGAACGGTTGCCCGAGCCCTTGCCACAAGCCGAGCCGGCTACGGGGCAGCAGCACCAGTGGCGTGCTGCGCAAGGTATTGGCCGCCGCCTTGGCCGAGGGCCCGAGGCGGGCCCAGGCGAACTTGCCGGCACGGCATGCCTCGTCCAGCCAGCGCGGGCTGTAGTCGCTCAGGCGTGCCGGCAGCAGATCGCTTTCCCAGGCCCCGGCAGCAGCGGCGTAGCCTTCGAACTGCTCCAGCACTTCGCCCAGCGCGGCATTGCCTTGCAGGCGCCCAGCGCTGGAAAGGTGCTGCCAGTCGAAGAGAAAACGCATGAAATCCTGAAGGCTGACCGGCTCTATTTCCCGGCGCAGGCGCTTGATGGTGTAGCGGTGGATGCGCGCCAGCAGATGCCGTTCGCACCATTGCTCCAGCGGCTGGTCCGGGTGGAACTGCCCACGCAACACATAGCCTTCGCTTTCGAGTCGGGCCAGCGCCTGGTTCACGGCGGACAGCGGCAGGAGCAGCGGCGCGGCGATCTGCTCCGGCGTCAGCGGGCCGAAACCACTGAGGCGGGCACGGACCAGTTCCAGCACGGCGCTGTCTTCGTCGATCGTCTCATCGAAACCCGGCAGCAGGTCCAGCGGCGGTTCGACAATGGACCCGGGATAGACCGCCAGCAGCAGGTTCAGCCGCTCCCGTGCCAGCCACAGTCCGTTGACCCGACAGGCACGTCCAGCCTTGGCCAGCGCTTGCAGCCATTCTTCCCAACCGGGATTGGCCGTCACTTCGTCGGCACTGATGGCCGCCAGGGTCATCAGCGCCTCATGCATCTCGTCGCTGCGATTCGGCGTCGGCCAGGCTTCGGCGGCCACGGCGGCAATCGCATCGCGGTCCAACGCTCCCAATTCATCGCCACTCTGCGGCTCGCTCCAGCGCCGGTTGAGCACGGCCTGGGTGCGCCGTTCTTCCAGCGGCGCATCGTCGAGAAAGGCATAGGGCCGGGCATTGAGAATCGCCGCAGCAAGCGGCGAGGGCGCCGGCAGGTCGCGGCAGATCAGGCGGATATCGCCGCTTTCGATGCGCCGCAACAGCGCCAGCCAGCCCTCGGCATCCATGGCTTCGTGCAGGCAGTCGTCTAGGGTCTGCTCCACCAGCGGGTGATCCGGCACCTCGCGCTCGCCGACGATATTTTCCAGGCAGGCCAACTGGTCCGGGAATACCGCCGCCGTCAGGTCTTCGCTGCGCATGCGCTGGATCTGCGGGGCGATGCGCTTGCCGCCGGCAAAGCGCGGCAGGGCCAGGGCGACCCCGGCGTTCCAGCGCCAGCGCACGCCGAACAGCGGCGCATCGAGCACCGCCTGGATCAGGATGTGCTCGGCGCTGGCACTGGGCAGGTAGCGCCAGACTTCTTCCAGGGGAAAGCTGTGTCCGGCCGACAGCGACAGGATGATCGCGTCCTCGCTGGCCGCCGCCTGCAATTCGAAGTTGAAAGTGCGGCAGAAGCGCTTGCGCAGGGCCAGGCCCCAGGCGCGGTTGATGCGGCTGCCGAAGGGCGAATGGATGATCAACTGGGTGCCGCCGGACTCGTCGAAGAAACGCTCCATCACCAGGGTGTCCTGGGACGGCAGGGCGCCCAGGACCTGGCGGGTGCGGCCAAGGTAATCCAGCAGCTGTTCGGCGCTGTCCGGACCGAGTCCGAGGGTCGCAGCGAGCCAGTCCAGCAGCGGCTGTTCGCGACCCTCGCTGTGTTGCAGGCGCTGGTCGATCTCTGCCTGCAGGCGGGCCACGGCGCGGGACAGGTCATCGCTGCGCCCCGGCGCTTCACCGAGCCAGAACGGGATATTCGGTGGCAGGCCCCGGGCATCCTCGACCCGCACCTTGCCCGGCTCGACCCGCAGGATGCGGTACGAGGCATTGCCGAGCTGGAAGATATCCCCGGCGATGCTCTCGACGGCGAAGTCCTCGTTGACGCTGCCGATGGTCAGCGCCTGGGGCTCCAGGAGCACGGCGTAGTCTGCGTTGTCGGGGATGGTCCCGCCGCTGGTCAGGGCGGTCAGCTGGCTGCCGCGGCGACCACGTAGCTCGCCACTCACTGCATCACGATGCAGGTAGGCACCACGCACACCCTGGCGCCCGCTGTAGCCCTCGGCGAGCATGCGCAGCAGGGCGAAATAGTGTTTGTCATCGAGCCCGGCGTAGGGCTGGGCGCGGCGGAAGCAGTCGAGCAGCGCCTGCTCCGGCCAGGGCTGGCAACTGACTTCGGCGATGATCTGCTGGGCCAGCACATCCAGCGGCGCACGGGGAATCACCACCTCGTCCAGCTCGCCGCGGCGCACGCAGTCGAGCAGGGCGACGCACTCGATCAGGTCATCGCGGCTGGTGGCGAACAGGCGGCCCTTGGGCGTGCCCTCGACCTGGTGTCCGGAACGCCCGACCCTTTGCAGGAAGGCGGCGATGGAGCCCGGCGAAGCGATCTGGCAGACCAGTTCCACGTCGCCGATATCGATACCCAGCTCCAGCGAGGCGGTGGCCACCAGCACCTGCAACTCGCCGCGCTTGAGGCGTTGCTCGGCGTCCAGGCGGGCTTCCTTGGCCAGGCTGCCATGGTGCGCGGCCACGGCCTCGCGGCCGAGGCGATCGCTCAGGTGCCGGGCCAGGCGCTCGGCCAGGCGCCGGGTGTTGACGAAGACCAGGGTAGTGCGGTGCTCGCGGGCGAGCACGGCGAGGCGGTCGTAGACGCTGTCCCAGACATCGTTGGCCATCACGGCGCCCAGCGGCTGCGGCGGCACTTCGATGCCCAGGTCGCGTTGGCGGGCGTGACCGATATCGACAATGGCGCAGGTGCGCTCGGCGCCGACCAGGAACTGCGCCACCCGTTCCACCGGACGCTGCGTCGCTGACAGGCCGATGCGCCGCAGCGGGCGCTCGCACAGCGCTTCGAGGCGTTCCAGGGTCAGGCTCAGGTGGCTGCCGCGCTTGTCGCCGGCGATGGCATGGATTTCGTCGACGATCACCGTGTGCACGGTCTTCAGGCCCTTGCGCCCGGATTCCGAACCGAGCAGCACATACAGGGACTCCGGCGTGGTCACCAGGATATGCGGCGCTTGCCGGCGCATCGCCGTGCGCTCTTTCTGCGGCGTGTCGCCGGTGCGCACGGCGGTGCGGATGCGCGGCACCGGCAGGCCCGCGCGTTCCAGCTCGGCGCTGATCCCGGCCAGCGGGTTCTGCAGGTTGATCTGGATATCGTTGGACAGCGCCTTGAGCGGCGAGACGTAGACCACCCGGGTTTCGTCCGGCAACTGGCCGTCGTGCTCCAGGCCCTGTTCGAACAGTTCGTCGAGCACGGCGAGAAAGGCGGTGAGGGTCTTGCCGGAGCCGGTGGGCGCCGCCACCAGCAGCGACTGGCCGGCGTGGATCAGCGGCCAGGCGCGGGCCTGGGCGGCGGTGACCGTGGCGAAGCTGCGGCGGAACCAGGCGCGGACGGCCGGGTGGAAGGCGTCCAGTACCGGATGGTCGAGGGCGGGAAGATTCATCCTCTGGTTATGCGGCCTTTGGCGAAGGCTTGCAAGAGGCCACTGGTCAGCTGTGGCGCGGGCGTGGGATCCTTGCCCGTCTTTTTTTTCGCTGTGAGCCGTCGTCATGAGCAAGACCATCCGTATCGCTGCCGCCCTGTTGATCGACCCGCGTGGGCAGACCCTGCTGGTGCGCAAGCGCGGCACCCTGGCGTTCATGCAGCCGGGGGGCAAGATCGAGGCGGACGAAGCGCCGGTCAAGGCGCTGGCGCGGGAGCTGTTCGAGGAGCTGGGGTTGCGCATCGATGAGGCGCAGGCCAGTTATCTCGGCAACTTCAGCGCACCGGCCGCGAACGAGCCGGGGTTCGAGGTGGTGTGCGAGCTGTTTCGGGTGGAGACCAGTGCCGAGGTGGTGCCGGCGGCGGAGATTGAAGAGGCGGTGTGGGTGGATGGGGTGAGTGCCGGGGCCTTGGAGCTGGCGCCGTTGACCCGGGATTTGATCCTGCCTCTATACCGTGGTGACTGAACCACCATCGCTGGCAAGCCAGCTCCCACAAGGTTCAGCGGCGCCGCGGACACTGTGGGAGCTGGCTTGCCAGCGATGAGGCCCTGAAGAACAACAAAGAACCCACTGCAAAGGAGTGCTCTCGATGATCCCCCTCAACGACTGGCTGCTGTTCACCGGCGCCGCCCTGCTCATGGTCCTGACCCCGGGACCGAACATGATCTACCTGATCTCCCGCTCCATCTGCCAGGGCCGCATGGCCGGGGTGACCTCGTTGCTCGGTGTGGTCGCCGGCTTCCTGATCCATATGACCGCCGCCGCCATCGGCCTGACCGCGCTGTTCATGGCCGTGCCGCTGGGCTACGACATCCTGCGCTGGGCCGGTGCCGCCTACCTGTTGTGGATGGCCTGGCAGGCCGTGAAACCCGGTGCCCGTTCGCCCTTCGAGCCGCGCGAGCTGGTCCCGGACTCGCCGCGCAAGCTGGTGCTGATGGGCTTTCTCACCAGCCTGCTGAATCCCAAGGTGGCGATGTTCTACCTGTCGATCCTGCCGCAGTTCATCACCCCGGAGCACGGCTCGGTGCTGGCCCAGAGCCTGATCCTTGGCTTTACCCAGATCAGCGTGAGCTTCACCGTCAACCTGCTGATCGCGCTGTTCGCCGCCGGCATTTCCGCCTGGTTCATGCGCTATCCGCTGTGGCTGATGCTGCAACGCTATGTGATGGGCTTTGTCCTCGCCGCCCTGGCGCTGCGCCTGGTGCAGGAGCAGCGCAAGCTGGCTTGATCCGGAGCTTCAAGCGCCAAGCTGCAAGCGGCAAGTAATCTGCGTTTGGCTTGCAGCTTTACCTCACCGCACTGACACCATCGAGCGTGGAGAATGAGGTGTCCTTGGCAGTTAGCAGGAAATCGCGCATGTACGGCGCATCGAGCATATCGGTGCGCACCGCCGCATAGAGCGTGGCGAACAGGCCTTTCTCCCCCAGGCGCTTGGCCTTCACATAGCCCCGCGAGCTGTACTCGTGCAGCGCCCAGTGCGGCATGCCGCACACGCCACGGCCGCTGGCCACCAGCTGCATCATCATCACCGACAGCTCCGAGGTGCGCACCTGCGCCGGTTCGATATCGGCCGGCTCCAGGAAGCGGGTGAAGATATCCAGACGATCACGCTCCACCGGGTAGGTGATCAGGGTTTCCCTGGCCAGGTCTTCCGGCACCACGTAGGGCTTGCCGGCCAGCGCGTGCTGGTTGGCCACGGCAAGCATGGCCTCGTAGGTGAACAGCGGCACATAGGTGATCCCGGCCAGGTCCAGCGGGTCGGAGGTCACTACCAGGTCGAGGTCGCCCCGGGCCAGGGCCGGCAGCGGCGCGAAGGCGAAGCCCGAGGCGAGGTCCAGCTCGACTTCCGGCCAGGCATCGCGGAACTGGTCGATGGTCGGCATCAGCCACTGGAAGCAGCTGTGGCATTCGATCGCCATGTGCAGGCGCCCGGCGGTGCCACCGGCGAGGCGGGCGATATCCCGTTCGGCACCGCGCAGCAGCGGCAGGGTGGCGTCGGCCAGTTGCAGCAGGCGCAGGCCGGCGCTGGTGAAGCGAATCGGCTTGGTCTTGCGCACGAATAACTGCATGCCCAGGCGTTCTTCCAGCTCCTTGAACTGGTGCGACAGCGCCGATTGGGTCAGGTGCAGGCGCTCGGCGGCCTCCACCAGGCTGTCGGCTTCGCGCAGGGCGTGCAGGGTTTTCAGATGGCGGATTTCCAGCACCCGGCATTCTCCATGAGGAATTTTTGAGGAAAACGGAATGGCGGTGAGTTTGTCTCATGCAGCGCCGGCTGTCGACCGGCGCTGCCCGAACGGTTACTGCGAGGCCGGCAGGCGGAACAGCTCGGCGAAGTGCTTTTTCGCCATCGGCCGGCCGATATCACCGCGCCAGATGCGCTCGGCACCCTCGCCCTGGGCCAGTTGCCATTGCAGGCCGAGGCGGCGTTGCTCGGCGGTTTTCAGATGGGCCTTGGTGAAACGCTCGAAGCCCGGGGTCTGCGACGGGTAGTGGAAATGCGCGTACCACAGGCTGTAGGGCTGGCCCCGGGTCAGGTCGCGGACCTCGTATTCGAGGAGGTAATCCGCTTGCCCTTCGACCCGCTTGGGCAGTTTGCCCAGGGTGCCGATCTTGCGGATATCCACGGCCTTGTGTTCGATCAGGTAATCGAGCATGCCCTCGTTGGGCGTCTTGCTCGCCAGTGACTGGCGGATGCGCAGGGTCCGTCCGCTGGCGACCAGTTCGTCGGCCGTGTGCCGCAGGGTGGCGATCAGCTCGGCCTGGGGGTTCTGTTCGGCGATACGCTCGGCGCGGACCCGCAGTTCGCCCGCCTCGCTGAGCAGCAGATGCTCCAGGTCGCGCGGCAGCATGTCGCTGCGGGCGTAGCTGTCGACCTTGTCCCGGTAGGCCGGCAGCTTGTCCAGGCGTTCGCGGGCTTCGCGCAGCAGGCGGTGGATGTCCACCGGTGTTCCCGGCTTCGAACTGCCCGGCTCGTCAAGCCGGCGCCAGCGCCCGGCACTGCCAGGGACATAAACCTCGGTGCGGTCATTGACCCGGTTGATGGTGATGCGCCGTTGCGGTCCGCCGGCATCTTCCTCGATGCCGATGAAGAACTGGTGGTCCTCGGTCTCGAACAGTTTACGCGCCACCGATGGACCGCGTCCGGGCACCGGGGCCGGTTTCGCGGCGGGCTCGGGAATCTTCTGTTTCCAGCGCTCGGCCAGTTCGCTGATCGATTGCAGGTGCTCCAGCAGCGGCTCGACGAAGTCATGGTCGAAGCAGTGTGCGTAGCTGGTGGACCAGGCCCGCAGGTTGTAGCCGTAGCGCTCGAAGGTGTCGATGCAGGCTTCCAGCATGCGCTTGCGCTGGTCGCCGCTGCTGCGGACTTCCGGCAGGTGGAACAGGTTGTTGAGGCTGCGGTCGACTTCGGTCCGCGCCTGGGCCACCGGAATCTGCAGATAGAACCAGGATTCGTCGGTCGCGGTTTCGTAGCGGTTGATCACTTCCAGGTAGTTGCGCACCTTGAGGATGTCGCAGGTGGCCTGGTTGAAGTTGCGCCGTGCGTAGCTGATGTCGGCGGCGACCTTGGCTTTCTGCGTGGCGTTGGTGATGCGCTTGCTCCACAGCTCGATGGCGTGGGTGTAGTTGGCCACCGCCTGCAGCTTGCCGATCAACTGGACCCGCAGGACCTTGCGCCGCTTCATGATCTCGAGATGGCGGGCGACGTCGGTGGCCGGGGTGTTGCGGGTCTGGTCGACCAGCTTGTCGACCTGGTCGAGGATTTCCGTGGCGCTGCGCTTGACCCCGTTGAGCTCGTTGGCCATGCGGTTGACCTGCAGCCAGGCGACCCGGCTCATCAGGTCGCGGGCGCGGGTACGGTTGTTGCCGGCGCTGAGCTGCGCCAGTTCCTCCAGTTCGGGGTAGACCTTGTCGGCGATCTGCCGCTCCCAGGCGTACTGGTTGGCCAGCTTTTCTGCCTGGCGGTAGCGCTGGCCATCGTCGGTCATGCGGTTGAACAGGCGCTGCTCCTCGCCGGTGCTCAGGTTCAGCCGGTGCAGTTCGCGCAACTGGTAGTCGGTGCTGTGTTGCAGGGCCCGCAGGCGGCGCAGGCCGGGATCGACCCACCAGCGCGGCAGGCGCTCGCGGATCACCGCCGGCCACAGTGGGTCGAGGCCGTCGGCGATCACCCCGATGACGTTGCCGCCGCCGCTGACCGGGCTGACCACGTTGACGCCGTAGAGCGCGCCATGGGTGTCCCAGTGGCCGCTGTCGTCGCGGGCGATCGGTTGCGGGTAGCGCTTCGCCGGGGTGCCGGCCAGGCGCCAGGTATGCCGTGCCGGGTCGAAGGTCACCTGGTACAGACGCCCATGGTTGAGGATGAAGTCGCCCTTGGCATGCCGGTAGACCCCGTCACTGTCCTCGATGATTCCGCCCAGGGACAGCTCGCCGGCGTATTCGTAGCCGCTGAAACGCTGGACTGCCGTGCGCCCGGCGATACGCCGGGCGGGCAGGCGGGCCAGGCCGTTCAACGTGCGCTGGCGGGTGATCCGGCGCAGCACTACCGGATCGATACTGAACCCCGGCAGCAGGTCCATCACGCCGTCGAGCAGGCTCATCAAGACCCACTCGAGCTGTTGCAGTGCCTCGCCGCTGTCGCCGCGCTGGAACGCCGCGGCCGCCTGGTTGGCCGCCAGCCAGCCATCGAAGGCTGCCACCAGGGTGCCGACGAAGGGCACCGCGCCGAGGGCCATCCTGATGTAGTTGAAGACCATGCCGCTTTCCAGGGCGTAGCGCTCCATGAACAGGTCGTGGCGCGAGCGCGAGGTGGAGCGGTGGGCGACGATCAACCGGCCCTTGTGCGCGTCGCACAGGTGCGCGGCCAGTCCGGTGCCCGTTGGCCAGGCCAGGCCGATGGCGATGAGGCCGTCGAACTGGCGGACACAGGCCGCATTGATCCGGCTGACATGGGCGGCGACCTCGCCCTCCAGGGCGCGGCCGGCCAGGTACTCGGCCATGCTTGCGTCGAAGCACAGGCGGAACAGCGCCTTGCGCGCGCTTTCCAGGCTGTCGAACTGGCGCAGGAACTGGCCGTCGGGGCTGTCCGGGAGGTAGAGCAGGGTGGTGTCGGCAGCGTGGATCAGGGTGACACCGGAAAGCCCGCTG
This sequence comes from Pseudomonas sp. P2S-1, assembly GCF_057197725.1. NCBI lineage: Bacteria > Pseudomonadati > Pseudomonadota > Gammaproteobacteria > Pseudomonadales > Pseudomonadaceae > Pseudomonas > Pseudomonas sp. P2S-1. The sequence continues at coordinate 3,295,346 of NZ_CM170068.1, read as the reverse complement.
GCGTGGCCTTCGGTGTCCTCGCCGCCGCTGGCCAGGAGCACCGGCAGGAGGCTGGCCTGGCGGTTGCCCTGGTCGATGGCGGCATCCAGCAGCGCCTTGCCCTGTGCATCGATCCGCTGCTGGCCCAGGGCCGCTTCGCCCTGGATGCGCAACATCAGGCGCAGCGGGTCGAGCAGGCATTCTTCGCGATGCTCGGCGGCGAAGGTGGCTTCGTTGGCGGTGCCCATGAAGGCGTCGAGGATTTTCTGCTCATAACGCTGGGCCACGTCCAGGTCGCTGACCATGGCGCCCAGCCAGTCCTGGGTGATGCCGGCCAGGACCCGGGCCTGCCCGGCGCTGTCGCCGCCGCTGACCAGCACCTGCATGAAGTGCAGGCGCTGCTGCATGGACAGGTCGATGTTCTGCAGCGCCAGGTCCTCGAGGCTCAGGCGACTGCGTGCGCTGCTCGGCACCGTGATCAGCTTGACCGGCGTGCCTGGCGCGCCCGAGCCGGGGACAGGGTCGCGGCCGTAGGTGACGCTGTCCGGCAGGTCGAGTTGCACCTGTACGTCGCGGCTCAGGTCGAAGGCCTGGCGCAGGCGCCCGGCGACCTGGTGGCGGGCGAATTCGCCGCGCAACGGCAGGGCGGCGGCCAGGTAGCTGCGCGAGCGGTGCACGGCGCCGAGATAGTCCTCGATCAGGCCCTTGAACGCTTGGCGCTCGCTGGCGCCGAGCCGGTGCAACCAGGCCGGGGCCTGGCGGGAGAGGATCAGGCTGCGCTGTTGTTCGAGCAGATGCTGGCGCGCGCTATCGCGAGCGGCATGGGCCGGTACCCGCAGTGTGTCGAGGGCGTCCTCGCGCAAGGCGTGCAGGCCCGCTTCAAGAGATGCACCGCTGCTGATGGCCTGCAACTCGCGCAGGGCGGCTTCATATTTTGATAGCTGCCGGGCGAGGCTGTGGTCGAAGGCATCTTCGGCCAGGGGCAGGACGCCGAGGCTGTTGGTGCCAGGCGCCAGCTTGAGGAACTCCCGCTCCAGAGCCTGGCGCGAGGCGAAGCCTTGCAGACCGCCGCCAGCGCCCGGCCAGCAAAGCAACACCGGCTGGGGGGCGGACAACTGGCCCTGGTCATCGCTGTGGCCGAGCAGCAGCACGCCCTCCAGCTCATGCACGCCGAGCTGGTCGTGGCGTTGCAGGTAGAGCGTGGCGGCGATCACCGGGTCCAGGCGTTGTGCGGCTTGCGGGGCCAGCAGCACGGCGTCGAGCAGGGCGCGGTGGTGGTGGTCCAGCAAGCCCAGCGCCTGCTGGATATGCGCCTCCGCGCGCAGGCCGGTGATCCGCGCCTGTTTCAGTGCCTGGTAATGCTCGCTGGTGCGGTCGGGGACGGTTGCGGCGAGCAAGGCCGAGGCGGCGGCGAAGCTGGCGGTTTCCGTGCCGGCAAGGGTATCGAGGGTGTCGAGCAGGCTGGCCGGCAGTTGTCCGGCGTTGGCCTCGGCCAGGGTTTCGAAGGCGGCGAGCTGTTGCTCGACCTTGGCCATCCGGGCGCTGAAGGGCAGGTCGTGATAGAGGCTGCCGAAGCTGTCGGCGCTGCGCGGGGCCTCGTCGTCGAGCAGGGGGATGGCCGGGGCCTCGGCCAGCAAGGGCGTGCTGCTGCGCCAGTGATCGAAGGCAAGGGCGGCCTCTGCCGTGTCGGCGTCGAGGCGCCGGATGCGCACGGCACCGAGCAGGCGCTTGAAGGCGCTGTCCAGCGGCGCGGCAACGTTTTCGTGGTCGATGCCGACGCAGCCGTCGAGCAGGTCCTGGCGGTCCAGCAGGTATTGCTCCAGCGCCGTGTGGTTGTCGAACGCCTGCAACGCCGGGCTATGGCCCGGCAGGTAGAGCAGGTGTCCGGCGATCACCAGTGCGCCGGGCAGGGAGCGCTGGCTGCCAGAAGCCAGGCGGCCGTGGGGGATGCTGGCCTGGCGGGTGTGGTGCAGGTCTGGCAGGTGTTCGCTGTTCACCCGGCCCTCGGCGAAGGCAAGGGCGCAGGCCGCCTGGTAATGCCGGCGAAAATGGCCGGCGGCGTCGGTGTGGCGGGCGACGCCGGTATGGCGCGCGCGGCCGTTCCACCAGGCCTGCCACTGATGGTCGCGTTCGTCGCGGGTTTGCCCGATATCGATGGCCGGGGCGTCGCGCAGCAGCTCGAACAGGCGCTGGCGGCTTTGCTGCAAGGCGCGGGTGGCAGCGAGGAACCGGTTTTCGTCGAGGTGGCGGGGGCTATCGAGGTGGCGGGTGAGGTCGAAATCGACCACGTCCGTCAGGGGGTGGTCCGGGGTGTCGAGCATGGGGGCTTGTCCTTGAGAGTGGGCCGGGAAAGGCGGATTTCAGGGCAAGCCATCAGGGGCAGGGCGGTAGTTATGTGTTGTTCTTCCCGGCCCTATCGCTGGCAAGCCAGCTCCCACAGGGTTTGCGGCGCCTGCAGTTCCCTGTGGGAGCTGGCTTGCCAGCGATAGGGTCCGCAATGGCAACACAAGGCCACTCGGCAGGGTTCATGAAATTGTCACCGAACTGTGGCAGCGCGCTGGCACAAACATCATCACACTCGCGCTCTACTGGGGATTTCGTTTTCGGTGTTTCTTCCATGCGGGTTTATTTATTTCTTCTGGCGCTGTTATGCGCCTGTTCTTCGTGGGCCGCGCCGCGCTGCGATGTGCACGCGCCGGTCCAGCAGGCTCAACTGCAACAGGTCAGCCTCGCCTACCAAAGCGTCGGCCGCGCCAGCGATCCGGCCCTGCTGCTGGTCATGGGCCTGGGCGGGCAACTGATCCACTGGCCCGACGAGGTGGTCGAGGCGTTGTGCAACCAGGGCTTCCGGGTGATCCGCTACGATAACCGCGATGTCGGCCTGTCGCACTGGAACCAGCCGCCCGCCGACGCCAGCCTGACCTACGAGCTGGTGCGCTATCGCCTGGGCTTGTCGGTGAATGCGCCCTATACCCTTGAAGACATGGCCGAGGACGGCCTGGAACTGATGCACTACCTGGGCGCCGAACGCTTCCACGTACTGGGCGTGAGCATGGGCGGGATGATCGCCCAGCATGTCGCCGCCATGGCGCCTGACAGGGTCGAGAGCCTGACCCTGATCATGTCCAGCTCCGGCGCCCAGGGCCTGCCGGCCCCGAGCCCGGCGCTGATCCGCCAGTTGGCCCAGCGCAGTGCGCCGAACCGCGAGGTGGCGATCGAGCAGCAGGCCGACCTGCTGGCCGCGCTGGGCAGCCCGCAGGTGAAGGATGATCGTCAGGTGCTGTTGCATCAGGCGGCGCTGTCCTATGACCGCGCCTTCAATCCGGACGGGGTGAAGCGCCAGATCATGGCGATCCTCGCCGAGCCGAGTCGGGTCGAGCTGCTCAATCGCCTGCGGGTGCCGACCCTGGTGGTCCACGGCACCGCCGACCCGCTGTTGCCGGTGATGCATGGTGTGCACCTGGCGGCGCATATCCAGGGCAGCCAACTGGCCCTGATTCCCGGCCTGGCCCATCGTTTCCAGGAGCCGTTCAAGGCGGCGCTGCTGGCCGCGGTGCTGCCGTACCTGCAATCACACCGGGCCGACGATATCCGTCATATCGCCCAGCGTTAGTGCAGGCGCACCCAAACGCTGACGAGAATGCCTGCCGCGACCAGCCAGGCCAGCGCCGCCAGGGCCAGCGAGGCCTCCAGGCGCAGGCGATCCACGAGGAAATACAGCGCGGCGAGATAGACGAAGTACGGAATGATCGACCACATGCCGAAGACGATGGTGGTCTTCAGATCGTCCAGCGAACGGCCCTTGCCGACGATGTAGTGGGCGATCAGGGCGAAGGTGGGAAACAGCGGCACCAGCCCGGCGATGTAGTAGTTGCGGGTCTTGGCCAGCATGGCGAGGATCACCACCACCGCAGCGCCGAGACAGGCCTTGAGTATCAGGTCCATTCGCTTCGTCCTCAGCCCAGTCCGTACTTTTTGACTTTGTCGAACAGGGTGGTCTTGGCCATGCCCAGCTCCTGGCTGGCCTGGCTGAGATTGCCCCCGGTGCGTTGCAGCGCGTCGCTCAGCAGGTTGCGCTCGAAGGCTTCCACCGCCTCGGCGAAACCCACCCCCTGCGAGGTGGCGGCGCCGGCCTTCTTGAACGCCGGCAGGCCGAGGGCGAAGCGCTCGGCGACGTTGCGCAGCTCGCGCACGTTGCCCGGCCAGTCGTGGCTCATCAGACGTGACAGGGTCTGGCTGTCCAGTTGCGGCGCCTCGCGGTCGAAGCGCAGCGAGGATTGCTGGAGGAAGTGCTCGAACAACTGCAGGATGTCTTCGCGGCGCTCGCGCAGCGGCGGCAGTTCCAGGGTCACCACGTTGAGCCGGTAGTACAGGTCGCTGCGGAACTGGCCACTCTGGCCCAGGGCTTCCAGGTCCGACTTGGTCGCTGCGATCACCCGGCAATCCACCGGAATGCTCTGGTTCGAACCGAGGCGCTCCAGGGTGCGTTCCTGCAGGACCCGCAGCAATTTGATCTGCAGGTTGATCGGCATGGTCTCGATCTCGTCGAGGAACAGCGTGCCGCCATTGGCGTGCTCGATCTTGCCGATGCGTCGCTTGCCCGCGCCGGTAAAGGCGTTGGCCTCGTGGCCGAAGATCTCGCTTTCGAACAGGTTCTCCGGCATCCCGCCGCAGTTGAGGGCGACGAAGGGCTGGCCCTGGCGGCGGCTGAAGTCGTGCAGGCAACGGGCGACCAGCTCCTTGCCGGTGCCGGTCTCGCCTTCGATCAGCACGTTGGCCGAGGTGTCGGCGACGTTGGCGATCAGCTCGCGCAGGTTCTGCATGGCCGGCGAGCGTCCGATGATCCGGCCTTCCAGGGTGCTGCGCTCGGCCAGTTGGCGGCGCAGGGCGAAGACTTCCCGGGCCAGGCCACGCTGTTCCAGGGCGCGGCGCACCACGTCGACCAGGCGCTCCGGCGAGAAGGGCTTTTCCATGAAGTCGTAGGCGCCGTTGCGCATGGCGCCGACCGCCATGTCGATATCGCCATGGCCGGTGATCAGCACCACCGGCAGGCTGCTGTCGCGGGCCTTGAGCCGGGTCAGCAGTTCCAGGCCATCGATGCCGGGCAGGCGGATGTCGCTGACGACGATCCCGGCGAAATCATCGCCGATCCGCTCCAGGGCCTGTTCGGCGCTGCCCACGCCTTCGCTGACGATATCTTCCAGGGCCAGCGCCTGCTGGCAGCCGAGCAGCACATGCGGGTCGTCTTCGACGATCAAAACGGTCAGGGGCGATGTGTTCATAAGGACTCGGCGGGTTCAGTGGGCGCGGGGAGCAGCGGCAGGCTGAGGACGAACGCGGTGCCGCCGCTGGCGGGGTGCTCGACGTTCAGGCTGCCACCGGCAGCGGCGGCGAGGCTGGCGGACAGGGTCAGGCCGAGGCCCAGGCCGTGCTCGCCGGGTTTGGTGGTGAAGAAGGGTTCGAACAGGTGCTTGCGCGCCTCGTCATCGATGCCGTGGCCGTTGTCGCGTACGCGCAGGCGGTATTTGCCGTCCTGCACTTCGCCTTCCAGCCACAGCTCCGGCAGCGGCACGGCGGCCATGGCGTCGAGGGCGTTGCCGATCAGGTTGACGAGGATCTGCTCCAGGCGGGTCTGGTCGATCTTTAGTTGTTGCTCGCTGTAGTGGCTGTGCAGCTTCAGGTGGCAGCCTTCGATACGCGCGGCGAGCACCTGCAGGGTGGCGTCCACCGCCTTGGCCAGCGAGGCCTGGCCGCGGTCATCGCCGCGCCGGGCGAAGGAGCGCAGGCTGGCGGTGATGCGGCCCATGCGGTCGATCAGGTCGTTCATGGTCAGCAGGTTGGCGCTGGCGATTTCCAGGGAGCCCCGCTGGAGGAAGCGCACGGTATTGCCGGACAGGGTGCGCAGCGCCGCCAGCGGCTGGTTCAGCTCGTGGGCAATGCTGGTGGACATCTGTCCGATGGCCGCCAGTTTGCCGGCCTGGACCAGTTCGTCCTGGGCATGGCGCAGGGTTTCCTCGGCCTGGCGGCGTTCGCGGATCTGCGCCTTGAGGCGGTCGTTGCTGGCGCGCAGGTCGGCGGTGCGTTCGGCGATCTTGCGTTCCAGCTGGTTGTTGGCTTCTTCCAGGGCTTCCCGGGCCGCCAGGCGAGTGGCAATCACCTTGCGCCGCTCGTTCCAGGCGATGGCGAGGATGGTCAGCAGGGCGAAGGCGATGGCAACCAGTACGCCCTGGATGATCGATTCGCGGCGCAGGTCCTGCAGCGGGGTCAGCAGGGTGAAGTGCCAGGGGGTATCGGCAAGACGGCGGGTCTGGGCCAGGTAGGACACCTCATGGGTACCGTCCTCCAGGCGGGCGTTCGCCGGGAAGGTCAGCTTCTCCTGGTCGTCGCCGAGTTTTTCCCGGGCCAGCGGTTGCAGCTCGTTGAGGGAGAACCAGTAGTACTGCAGGCTGCGGGCCAGGCGTTCTTTCACTTCCGCGGTCAGCGGGCGTACCGACTTCAGGCGCCGGGCCGGATCGCTGGACAGGATGATGATGCCGTTCTCGTCGGTGACGAAGGCTTCCAGGCGCGCGCGCTGCCAGCGTTCTTCAAGGGCTTCGAGGCGCACCTTGATCACTGCGACGCCGATGATCTTGCCGTGTTCTTCCAGACCGTGGGCGAGGAAGTAGCCGGGTTCGCCGGTGGTGCTGCCGATACCGTAGAAACGCCCCGGCTGGCCGCGCACGGCGTCCTGGAAATAGGCACGGAACGACAGGTCTTCACCGAGGAAGCTGTCGACGTCGCGCCAGTTGCTGGTGGCCTGGACCCGGCCCGTGGTGTCGAGGACGAAGATCGCCCGGCTGCGGCTGCGGCGGTTCAGGCCCTCGAGGTATTCGTTGACCGCCTGGCGGTGTTCGCCGTCGGGTTCGGTGAGCAGCTTCGACACGCTGTCTTCCAGCTCCAGCAGGCTGGGCAGGTAGGTGTACTTGCTGATTTCGCTTTCGACCGTGCGCGCGTGCAGCTCGAGCTGGCGCTCGCCGTTGTCGCTCAAGGTGCGGATGCCGTTGTGCTCGCTGACCAGGTAACCGGCGACACCGAGCCCGATCGTCAGCAGCAGGATCAGCGGCGGAATCAGCAGTTGGCGGATGAGACGGGGTTTCACGGCAAGGGCAGGCTTGGCTGGGCGAAAAAGCGTAGGGTCGCATTTCATCACAGAGGCCTTGTAACGACCAGCGCCCCGCGTGTGCGGGGCGCTGTTTGCTTAGTGCTGCAGGATCTTGCTGAGGAAGTGCTGGGTGCGCTCGTGGCGGCCCGACGGATCGCCGAAGAAGTCATCCTTCTGGCAGTCCTCGATGATGTTGCCCTTGTCCATGAAGATCACCCGGTTGGCGACCTTGCGCGCAAAGCCCATTTCGTGGGTCACGCACATCATGGTCATGCCTTCGTGGGCCAGCTCGACCATCACGTCCAGTACTTCGTTGACCATTTCCGGGTCCAGCGCCGAGGTCGGCTCGTCGAAGAGCATGACGATCGGGTCCATGGACAGCGCCCGGGCAATCGCCACGCGCTGCTGCTGGCCGCCGGACAACTGGCCGGGGTGCTTCTTGGCGTGGGCCGAGAGGCCGACGCGGTCGAGCAGGGCCAGGCCCTTCTTGGTCGCTTCCGCTTCGCTGCGGCCGAGCACCTTGCGCTGGGCGATGGTCAGGTTCTCGGTGATGCTCAGGTGCGGGAACAGCTCGAAGTGCTGGAACACCATGCCGACCCGGGAGCGCAGCTTGGGCAGGTTGGTCTTCGGGTCGGCGATCGAGGTGCCGTCGACGATGATGTCGCCCTTCTGGAAGGGTTCCAGGGCGTTGACGCACTTGATCAGGGTCGACTTGCCGGAGCCGGACGGCCCGCAGACCACCACCACTTCACCTTTCTTGACCTCGGTGTTGCAGTCGGTCAGCACCTGGAAGTCGCCGTACCACTTGTTGACGTTCTTGATGGAAATCATACGGTTATCCTTTTCTGCAGACGCTTGACCAGGAAGGAAGCGGAGAAGCTGATGACGAAGTAGACGGCGCCGGCGAACAGCAGGAACTCATGGGAGCGTCCGATGATGTCGCCGTTGGCGCGAGCCGAGTTGAGGAAGTCCACCAGGCCGACGGTGTACACCAGCGAGGTGTCCTGGAACAGGATGATGCTCTGCTGCAGCAGCAGCGGGGTCATCTTGCGGAACGCCTGGGGCAGGATGATCAGGCGCATGGTCTGGCCGTAGGTCATGCCCAGGGCCTGTGCCGCACCCATCTGGCCCTTGGAGATCGACTGCACGCCGGCACGCACGATCTCGCAGAAGTAGGCCGCCTCGAACATCATGAAGGCCACGACGCAGGAGGTGAACGCCCCGATCGGGGTGTCTTCGCCGGTGATCCAGCGCAGCACGAACGGCACTGCCAGGTAGAACCAGGTGATCACCAGCAGCAGCGGGATCGAGCGAAAGTAGTTGACGTAGGCACCGGCCACGTTGGCCAGCAGCTTGCTCGACGACAGGCGCATGAGGGCGAGGAGGGTGCCCAGGGCGATACCGCCGACCACGCCCATGACCATCAGTTTCAGGGTCATCAGCATGCCGTCCCACAGGGCGGGCAGGGCCGGGATGATTTCGCTGAAGTCCAGTTCCATCATTTACCTCCCACGGAAATCAGGCCAGGCACGGCGACTTTCTTCTCGACCATGCGCATGAGCAGCATCAGGCCCATGTTCAGGGTGAAGTAGATCAGCGTCGCCAGGGTGAAGGCTTCGAACAGGTTGGCGGAGAACTCGGCGGTCTGCTTGGTCTGCGCGAGCAGTTCCATCAGGCCGATCAGCGAGGCTACCGACGAGTTCTTGAAGACGTTGAGGAACTCCGAGGTGAGCGGCGGAATGATGATCCGGTAGGCCTGGGGCAGCAGGACGTTGCGGTAGATCTGCGACAGGCTGAAGCCCATGGCCCGGGCGGCGGCTTCCTGGCCGCGGGGCAGGGCCTGGATGCCGGTGCGCACCTGTTCGCAGACCCGTGCGGCGGTGAACAGGCCGAGGCAGATGACCACGCTGATCAGTGCCGAGGTGGTCGGGTTGAGGTCCTGCTTGAACCACTCCTGCAGGCCTTCGGGCAGCAGGTCGGGGACCAGGAAGTACCAGATGAACAGCTGCACCAGCAGCGGCACGTTGCGGAAGAGTTCCACGTAGCAGGTGGCGATGCCCGATACCAGGCGGTTCGGCACGGTGCGCATCACGCCGAGCACCGAGCCCAGCAGCAAGGCGATGATCCAGGCGGCGATGGCAATGGCGATGGTCCAGCCCAGGCCGGTGATGTACCAGTCCAGATAGGTTTCGTCGCCCACGCCGGTGGACTTGAAGAATACGCCCCAGTCCCAGTTGTAATTCATCGGGGTCTCCCCTCGGATAGGTTGTTTCACGGGCACCTTCCCGCACCGGGGGCGCGCGCGCCCTCGGGGGAAAGGTTAGACACTAGTGAGTGGCCGTGTGGCTGATTCGTGCATTCGGATCAGCCACGTCCGGCATCAGGCGTGGATCAGGACTGCTTTTCGTCCGCAGCCTTGTCGGTCGGATTCTCGATCAGCTTCTTCAGTTCTTCGCTCATCGGGAACTGCAGGTTCAGGCCTTTTGGCGGTACTGGCTGCTGGAACCACTTGTCGTAGATCTTGTTGATCTCGCCGGACTTGTACAGGGCGACGATGGCGTCATCCACGGCTTTCTTGAAGGCCGGGTCGTCCTTGCGCACCATGCAGCCGTAGATCTCGTAGGACTGCGGAGTACCGGTGATGACCCAGTCGGCCGGCTTCTTGGCCTTGGCCATTTCGCCGGCGAGCAGGGCGTCGTCCATCATGAAGGCCACGGCGCGGCCGCTTTCCAGCATGTTGAAGGCTTCGCCGTGGTCCTTGGCGGAGATCACGTTCATCTTCATCTGCTTGTCGGCGTTCATCGCCTTGAGCAGGCGCTCGGAGGTGGTACCGGCGGTGGTCACCACGTTCTTGCCGGCCAGGTCCGGGAAGTCCTTGTAGGTGGGTTGTCCGTCCTTGACCTTGGTCAGCAGGCGGGTACCGACTTCGAAGATGCCGACGGAGAAGGCAACCTGCTGCTGGCGCTCGACGTTGTTGGTGGTGGAGCCGCATTCCAGGTCGACGGTGCCGTTCTGCACCAGCGGGATACGGGTCTGGGAGGTGACCAGGTTGTAGCGGGCCTTGAGGTCCGGAGCGTTCAGCTCTTTCTTCAGGTGTTCGACCACGGCGACCTGGATGTCATGGGAGTAGCCCACGGGCTCCGGCTTGCCGGCCAGGTAGGAAAACGGAATGGAAGAGTCGCGGTGGCCCAGGGTGATGGTGCCCGAGTCCTTGATCTTTTTCAGGGTGCCGGTGAGCTCTTCGGCCATGACAGGGGACGAGATCACGGCGGCCGCGATAGCAGCGCCCAACAGATGACGAACGATACGCATCGAATTTTCCTCGAGGTGTGTTTGTTTTTCTTATGAGGCCGTTGGCCGGCCGTTCGTTCAGCGACCGCTGCGTTTCCACATCGGCGCATTCGGGTTGTGAGTGTAGAGCATGAGTCGTGCCAGGCCGTGATTTCGATCAGCGAAGCCCGTCCTACAGGGGTAGCAGAGGTTTTTGACGGGGGTTTTACAGCGCGGGATATCCGGTAGGCCGAATGGGGCGGGGTATAGCGTTCGGGAAACCGAACGCTGGGTAAACATCTTGTTTCATGTGTTGTTCTTTCGGGCCCTATCGCTGGCAAGCCAGCTCCCACAGGTTCACCACTGTTCTTGAGAACACCGCTGTACCTGTGGGAGCTGGCTTGCCAGCGATAGGGCCCTCAGCAGCACTGAAGAATCAGGCTGCCCGACTCAATTCCCGGCGCTGCAGATAACCAACCAGGTTCTGCTGCTCACCCTCGCTCATGAACAGCCCCAGCTTGCTCCGGCGCCACAGGATGTCCTCGGCCGACACCGCCCACTCTTCTCGGCACAGGTAATCCACTTCCCGGCTGAACAACCCTCCACCGAGGGCCTCACCCAGATCTTCCGGCCCCTTCGCCCCGTCCAGCAACTGCCAGGTGCGGCTGCCGTAGGTCAGCGCCCAGCGCTTGGCCAGCGCCGCCGGCAGCCAGCCGAAACGCGCGAGGATTTCGTCGCACAGGGCCTGTGGCGTGCTCATGCCTTCACCGCCCGGCAGCGGCGCAGTCGCGGTCCAGCTGCCGGTCATCTGGGTGAACCACGGCGCCAGTTCGCCCATGGCCGATTCGGCCAGCTTGCGGTAGGTGGTCAGCTTGCCGCCGAATACCGACAGCAGCGGCGCCTGGCCGTCCTCGGAGGACAGCGCCAGGGTGTAGTCGCGGGTCACCGCCGAAGGGTTGTCCGACTCGTCGTTGCACAGCGGGCGCACGCCGGAATAGGTGTGCAGGATGTCGTCGCGGCTCAGGCGCTGCTTGAAGTGCTGGTTGACCACCTTGAGCAGGTAGCCGGTTTCTTCCTCGGTGATCTGCACCCGGGCCGGGTCGCCGCTGTATTCGCGGTCGGTGGTGCCGATCAGGGTGAAGCGTTCCAGGTAGGGGATGCAGAAGACGATGCGCTGGTCCTCGTTCTGCAGGATGTAGGCGTGCTCGCCCTCGTAGAACTTCGGCACGATCAGGTGGCTGCCCTGGATCAGGCGGATGCCGTAGGGCGCGTCGAGATGCAGGTCATCCTTGATGAACTTCGCCACCCACGGGCCGGCGGCATTCACCAGCGAACGGGCCTGGATGCTTTGCAGGCTGCCGTCGGCGCGCTCGATCTGCACGTTCCACAGCTTGCCGTGGCGGCTGGCGCTGACGCAGCGGGTGCGGGTGAGGATGTGCGCGCCGCGTTCACGGGCGGCCATGGCGTTGAGCACCACCAGGCGGGCGTCGTCCACGGCGCAGTCGGCATATTCGAAACCGCGGGTGATCTCCGCCTTCAGCGGGTTGCCGTCGCCGAAGCGCAGGCTGCGTGAGGCACCGAGTTTCTTGCGCTTGCCGAGATTGTCGTAGAGGAACAGGCCGGCACGGATCATCCAGGCCGGGCGCAGGTGCGGGCGGTGCGGCAGGACGAAACGCATCGGCTTGACGATATGCGGCGCCTTGGCCAGCAGCACCTCGCGTTCGGCCAGGGCCTCGCGCACCAGGCGGAATTCGTAATGTTCGAGATAGCGCAGGCCGCCGTGGATCAGCTTGCTGCTGGCCGAGGAGGTGTGGCTGGCCAGGTCGTCCTTTTCGCAAAGGAACACCGACAGGCCGCGTCCGGCAGCATCGGCGGCAATGCCGACACCATTGATGCCGCCACCAATGACGGCGACGTCATAGATTTCGGCAAGGATGGGAGCGCTGGAATGGGACACGGCACGGCCTCTCGAAAGTCGTTTTGATATCTTTTATGAACATGAATGTTCGTATTCGAAAATGTTAGCCGAACGAAAAGCCGCCGGCCAGTGACTTTTCATAGAAAATACTGATCGGGTTACAAACAAATGAAAAATTTCGAACATTGACGCCGCCACCCGAGCGGTGGCGGCGGGAGGCGGGGTCAGACGACTTCGAGGCGGATCTTGTGCTGGTTGAGCAACTGGGTCAGGGCGCTGACCGGTGCCTGGTCGGTCACCAGGCAGTCGATCAGGCTGATCGAACCCAGGCGCACCATGGCGTTGCGCCCGAACTTGCTGGAGTCGGCGGCCAGGATCACCTGGCGCGCGTTGGCGATGATCGCCTGGGACACCCGCACTTCCTGGTAGTCGAAGTCCAGCAGGCTGCCGTCCTCGTCGATGCCGCTGATGCCGACCAGGGCGAAGTCGACCTTGAACTGGCTGATGAAATCGACGCTGGCCTGGCCCACCACACCGCCGTCGCGGCGCACGGTGCCGCCAGCCAGTTGCACTTCGAAATCGTCCTTGGCACTGAGGATCGACGCCACATGCAGGTTGTTGGTGATGATCTTCAGGTGGTTGTGGTTGAGCAGGGCGCGGGCGATGGATTCGGTGGTGGTGCCGATATTGATGAACAGCGAAGCGTGATCGGGAATCTGCCGGGCCACGGCTTCGGCGATGCGCTGCTTCTCGTCGCGCATCTGGTCGGCGCGCATGGCGTAGGCGGTGTTCTCGATACTGGAGTCGTAGGCCGCGCCACCGTGATAGCGGCGCAGCAGGTTGACCTCCGCCAGCTGGTTGATATCGCGGCGGATGGTTTGCGGGGTGACGACGAACAACTGCGCCATTTCCTCGATACTGACGTAGCCGCGTTCACGGACCAGTTCGAGAATTTGTTGTTGGCGGGGAGGCAGATTCATGGGCGTCCTTCAGGGCGGCCGAAAAATGCTGCAATGATGCCGGAGGAAGGGGCCGGGGACCAGTCTGAACGCGGCCTCGGCATGGCATGCAGCGCAGTCTGTTGCTGATCGAACAGACTGCGCCATGGTGCTGAAACGTTATTCCTCGTGCGGTTCCCAATCGCGGGTGCGATCGACCGCCTTGAGCCAGCCGCTGTACAGCTTCTCCTTCGCCGCCTCGTCCAGTTGCGGGGTGAACTCGCGCTCGATCAGCGCCTTGCCGCGCAGCTCGTCCAGGCCGCTCCAGAAACCGCAGGCCAGGCCCGCCAGGTAGGCAGCGCCGAGGGCCGTGGTTTCGCGCATCTGCGGGCGCTCGACACAGGTGCCGAGGATGTCCGCCTGGAACTGCATGAGGAAGTTGTTGGCTACCGCGCCGCCGTCCACGCGCAGGGCGCTGAGGCGCTGGCCGCAGTCCTGCTGCATGGCGTCGAGGACGTCGCGGGTCTGGTAGGCAATGGACTCCAGGGCGGCGCGGATGATGTGATCGACCTTGACCCCGCGGGTCAGGCCGAACAGGGCACCGCGGGCATATGGGTCCCAATACGGCGCGCCGAGGCCGGTGAAGGCGGGCACCAGGTACACGCCATTGCTGTCCTTGACCTTGCTGGCGAAGTACTCGGTGTCGTGGGCGTCGTTGACGATCTTCAACTCGTCACGCAGCCACTGCACGGTGGAGCCGCCGTTGAACACCGCGCCTTCCAGGGCATAGGCCACTTCGCCGCGGGGGCCGCAGGCGATGGTGGTGAGCAGGCCGTGGGACGACTGCACCGCCTTGTCGCCGGTGTTCATCAGCAGGAAGCAGCCGGTGCCGTAGGTGTTCTTGGCCTGGCCCGGTTCGACGCACATCTGGCCGAACAGCGCGGCCTGCTGGTCGCCGGCGATACCGGCGATGGCGATACCGCTCTTGGTGTGGCCGTAGATCTCGGAGGACGGGCGTACCGGCGGCAGCATCTGCTTCGGGATGCCCAGCACTTCGAGCATCCTTTCATCCCATTGCAGGGTATGAATGTTGAACAGCATGGTCCGCGAGGCGTTGGTGTAGTCGGTGACATGCACCTTGCCACCGGAGAATTTCCAGATCAGCCAGGTATCCACGGTGCCGAACAGCAGTTCGCCGCGTTCGGCGCGCTCGCGCACGCCGTCGACGTTGTCGAGGATCCACTTCAGCTTGGTCCCGGAGAAGTACGGGTCGGTGACCAGGCCGGTGGTTTCGCGAATGTAGTCCTGCAGGCCGTCGCGCTTGAGCTGCTCGCAGATCTCGGTGCTGCGCCGGCACTGCCAGACGATGGCGTTGTACACCGGGCGCCCGGTTTCCTTGTCCCAGACCACGGTGGTTTCGCGCTGGTTGGTGATGCCGATGGCGGCCACCTGGTCATGGCTGATCCCGGCCTGGGCCAGGGCCTCGACCATGGTCGCGCTCTGGGTGGCGAAGATTTCCATCGGATCGTGCTCGACCCAGCCGGCCTGCGGGTAGTGCTGGGCGAACTCGCGCTGGGAGGTGCCGACCACGTTGGCGTCACGGTCGAAGATGATGGCCCGCGAACTGGTCGTGCCCTGGTCGAGGGCGATGATGTAGTTCTTGTTCTGAAGGTCTGTCATGTCGTTGGCCTTGCAGTGAATAGGGGTGGAGTCAGGGTTCGCCGATCGCGGTACGGATCAGGACGCCTGGGTCTTGCCTTGAGCGTTGTCGTCGCTCGGGGTGGTTGCCGCAGCGGCAGTGGGCAGGCTGCGGGCGAACACGCCGCGGTACAGGGCGGCACCGAGACTGGCTCCCATGATCGGCGCGAACACCGGAACGAGGAAGTAGGGAATATCACGACCGCCGGTAAAGGCCACTTCGCCCCAGCCGGCAAGGAAGGTCATCAGCTTGGGCCCGAAATCCCGTGCCGGGTTCATCGCGAAGCCGGTCAGCGGGCCCATGGCGCTGCCGATCACGGCGATCAGCAGGCCGATCAGCAGCGGTGCCAGCGGGCCGCGGGGCAGGCCGTTGTTGTCGTCGGTCAGGGCCATGATCACGGCCATGAGGATCGCGGTGATCACCACTTCGACGAGGAAGGCCTGGCCGGTGGACAGGGCCGGGTGCGGGTAGGTGGAGAACACCGAGGCCAGCTCGAGGCTGGCCTGGCTGCCACGGACCATGGCATGGGTCTGTTCGTAATCGAAGAACAGGTTGCTGTACAGCGCGTATACGAGCGCTGCGCCGCAGAAGGCGCCGACGACCTGGGCGAGGATATAGAAGGGCAGTTTGCCTTTTTCGAAACCGGCGAACAGACACAGGGCGATGCTCACGGCCGGGTTCAGGTGCGCGCCGGAGATCCCGGCGGTCAGGTAGATCGCCATGCTCACGCCGATCCCCCAGATGATGCTGATTTCCCACAGGCCGAAGCTGGCACCCGCGACCTTGAGCGCGGCGACGCACCCGGTGCCGAAGAAGATCAGCAGCGCGGTGCCGAAGAATTCCGCCATGCATTGGCTGGACAACGTCGGTTGTTGTAGAGCAGTCGTCATTCGATACCTCGGTTCTTGTTGTTGTGAGGCGCAGTGAGCGCTCGACGGAAAGCCCGGCGGAAATCCCCATTTCTGGTCAGGCGGGGTGTGCGGGTGCACTTTATAAGGGCACCTATATTCAGAAACGAAAAAATATAGACAAGAAACGCTGATGTCAAAGGTCGAAAGCGAACCGTGATTCATAAACTGACTGGTGGCCCACAAGTCGTCCAGGCCTTGTCCTACAAGCGGATGGTTGTGTGTCGGGATTTGTCCTACAGTAGCCAGCGAATCGAAACCGAACATCGCTGTTGGAGCCCTGCATGACCCCTGCCCTGGATCTGTTGAAGAAGGTTCGCGCCGAACATCGCATTCACAGTTATGAACACGACCCGAAAGCCGCGTCCTACGGCCTTGAGGCGGCCGAGAAGCTGAATCTGAACCCGCAGCAGGTGTTCAAGACGTTGCTGGCGGCGACCGAGAAAGGCGAGTTGCTGGTGGCGGTGGTGCCGGTGGTGGGGACCCTGGACTTGAAGGCTCTGGCACAGGCGGCAGGGGCGAAGAAGTGCGAGATGGCGGATCCGGCGGCGGCGCAGCGTTCAACCGGCTACCTGGTTGGAGGAATCAGCCCACTGGGTCAGAAGAAACGTCTGAGGACGTTTATCGATAAATCTGCGGAGGCATTTCCGACCATCCACGTCAGTGCCGGGCGGCGGGGGCTGGAAGTGGAGTTGGCGGCGGGGGTGCTGGCGGAGCATACCCAGGGCAAGTTTGCGGCGATCGGCAAAGAGTAGAAAAAGTAGCCTTCACACAAACCCCTGTGGGAGCTGGCTTGCCAGCGATGAGGCCGGCCTGAGCAATGATGTTGTCAGATCTGGCCAAATCGCTGGCAAGCCAGCTCCCACAGGGAACGAGTCAACTAGCGGAACTGTAGCGGCGAACGCCGTTCTCGCCGGCAGGCAGCCTGGCCTCGACACTGCCCGATGCCGCAAACAGCACCAGGTGATCCGCCGCCACCGAGATCCCCACATCCTGGCCAATCTGGTAATCCAGATGGCTCGGGAAAATCGCTTCCAGCTGAGTACCCGTGGCCAGTTGCAAGCGATACAGGGTCGAAGCCCCCTGGAAACTTTTGCCGATGACCTGCGCGTTCAGGGCGCTTTGCGGGGCATGCACGATATCGTCAGGCCGCAGCAGCACGTCCACCGCACCACCCACCGGCAGGGTATAGGCACGATTACCACGCAACTCACCCAGTTCGGTCTGCACGGTTTCCGGGCTGAGCAACTGGCCGCGAATGAAGTAACCCTGGCCGATGAAGCTCGCCACGAACGGCGTGGCCGGCTCGTGGTACAGGTTGTATGGCGTATCCCACTGCTCCAGGCGGCCTTCCTTGAACACCCCGACATGGTCGCTGACGGCGAAGGCTTCTTCCTGGTCATGGGTGACCAGGATGGCACTGGTGCCGCGGCTCTTGAGGATGTCGCGGACCTCATGGCTGAGGCGCCGGCGCAGTTCCACGTCGAGGTTGGAGAACGGCTCGTCGAGCAGCAGCAACTGCGGCTCGGGCGCCAGGGCACGGGCCAGGGCCACCCGTTGCTGCTGGCCACCGGACAGTTCATGGGGATAGCGCCCGCCAAGACCGTCGAGCTTGACCAGTTCCAGCATGTCCTTGACCACGTCCTGCTGGCGCGGGTGCTTGCCGATGCCGAAGGCGACGTTCTGCGCCACGGTCAGGTGCGGGAACAGGGCGTAGTCCTGGAACACCATGCCGATCCGGCGCTTTTCCGGAGCCAGGGTGAACCCGGCCCTGGAAATGACTTCGCCTGCGAGGCTGATCTCGCCACCATGCACCGGCTCGAAGCCGGCGATGGCGCGCAGGGTGGTGGTCTTGCCGCAACCCGAGGAGCCCAGCAAACAGCCGATATCGCCGGCGTTCAGGTGCAGGTTGAGGTTCTGGACGATGCGCGCCTCGCCATAGCCGCAGGCGAGGTTGCGCAGGTTGAGCAACAGAGGCTGACTCATGCGTGGTGATAGGCCGGTTCAACAAGGAATTCGAGAAGTGCCTTCTGGGCGTGCAGGCGGTTTTCAGCCTGGTCCCAGGCAACGGCACGCGGGTCGTCAAGTACGTCCATGCTGATTTCCTCGCCACGGTGGGCGGGCAGGCAGTGCATGAACAACACGTCGGCGGCGGCCAGGTCGAGCAGCTCGCGGGTCACCTGATACGGTGCGAAATGCTCCAGGCGGCGGGCGGTTTCGTCTTCCTGGCCCATGGAGGTCCAGACGTCGGTGCTCACCAGGTGGGCGCCGCGCACGGCTTCCTTCGGATCGCGGACGATCTGCACGCGGTCACCGGCCTGGGCGACGAAGCGCGGATCCGGCTCGTAGCCTTCCGGGCAGGCGACACGCAGCTGGAAGTCGAACTGGATCGCCGCTTCTATATAGCTGTTGCACATGTTGTTGCCGTCGCCGATCCAGGCCACGGTCTTGCCCTGGATCGAGCCGCGGTGTTCGAGGAAGGTCTGCATGTCGGCCAGCAACTGGCATGGGTGCAGGTCGTCGGACAGGCCGTTGATCACCGGCACGCGGGAGTTGGCGGCGAATTCGGTCAGGGTGCTGTGGGCAAAGGTGCGGATCATCACTGCATCGAGCATGCGCGACATGACGATGGCGCAGTCGCCGATCGGCTCGCCGCGGCCCAGCTGGGTATCACGCGGGGAGAGGAAGATCGCCTGGCCGCCGAGCTGGATCATGCCGGCTTCGAAGGACAGCCGGGTACGGGTCGAGGATTTCTCGAAGATCATGCCCAGCACGCGGTTTTTCAGGGGTTCGAAGAGTACGCCGCGGTTACGCAGGTCTTTCAGCTCGATCCCTCGGCGGATCACACTGACCAGTTCATCGGCGGTGAAATCCATCAGGGAGAGAAAGTGCCTAGCGCTCATCATTGACTACCTTTTTGCAACAGACCGCAGATCAGCCATTACCGGTTTTTCGGAAACACGGAGGGGACCTGCGGCGTAAGCCGCACGGGGCGACGAAATAGGGGAAGGCGCAATACTATAATTAAATGTCGCGTCTTACCAAGTGGGGGCTGCTTCGACGGTCTTGGTCGAATACAACGCGTGCCGTCTGTCTGCTCCTTTTTCCAGAGCAAGAGAGCTTTTTACACTGCCCCGGAAGGACTTTGCAACGCAGGGACGGGGCTTTGTCGGTCTCCTGGGACCATCGTCCCGGCTGATGGCGGGCAATTCAGCGGGCGAACATCGCTGGCGGCCCTTCGGAGCCGGGGCCATAGTCGGGGACGGCACTCCCCCCGATCCAGAACAAGAGGCGGCCATGACCAAGACCGTGCACCACCGAGCCTGTCACCTGTGCGAGGCCATCTGCGGCCTGACTTTCGAGCTCGACACCGACGACAGCGGCGCGCCGCGCATCGCCTCGATCAAGGGCGACCCCCAGGACAGCTTCAGCCGCGGGCACATCTGCCCCAAGGCGGTGGCCCTGCAGGATATCCAGAACGACCCCAACCGCCTGCGCGGCCCGGTCGTACGGGTGGGCGAACAATGGCTGCCGATCGCCTGGGACGAGGCCTTCGAACTGGCGGCGCGCAAGCTCCACGAGATCCAGCAGCGCCACGGGCAGAACGCGGTGGCGGTGTACCAGGGCAATCCCAGCGTGCACAACTACGGGCTGATGACCCACAGCAACTACTTCCTCGGCCTGCTGAAAACCCGCAACCGTTTTTCCGCCACCTCGGTCGACCAGTTGCCCCATCATCTGACCAGCTACCTGATGTACGGTCACGGCCTGCTGCTGCCGATCCCGGACATCGACCACACCGACTTCATGCTGATCCTCGGCGGCAACCCGCTGGCCTCCAACGGCAGCATCATGACCGTGCCGGATGTGGAGAAACGTCTTAAAGCCTTGCAGGCCCGTGGCGGCAAGCTGGTGGTCGTCGATCCGCGGCGCAGCGAGACGGCGGCCATGGCCGACCAGCATCTGTTCGTCCGTCCGGGCGGCGATGCGGCGCTGCTCTGTGGTCTGCTCAATACCTTGTTCGAGGAGGGCCTGACCCGGGCCAGCCCGCTGCCGGTCAGCGGCCTGGATGAAGTACGGGCGGCCTTGCAGCCGTTCACCCCGGAAGTGATGAGCCTGCTCTGTGGTATCGACGCCGGCCTGATCCGCCAGTTGGCCCGGGACTTCGCCGCTGCCGACAAGGCGGTCTGCTATGGGCGCATGGGCGTGTCGACCCAGGCGTTCGGCACGCTTTGTCACTGGCTGGTGCAACTGATCAACCTGGTCAGCGGCAACCTCGACCGGGTTGGCGGTGCACTGTGCACCGAGCCTGCGGTGGACCTGGTGGCGACCACCAGCGGCGGGCATTTCAATGTCTGGCAGAGCCGGGTTTCCGGGTTGCCGGAGTATGGCGGCGAGCTGCCGGTCTCGGCCCTGGCCGAGGAAATGCTCACCGAAGGGGAGGGCCAGGTGCGGGCCCTGGTCACCGTGGCCGGCAACCCGGTGCTGTCGACGCCCAATGGCCGGCAGCTGGAGCAGGCGCTGGACGGGCTGGAGTTCATGCTCAGCATCGATCTCTACATCAACGAGACCACCCGCTATGCCGACCTGATCCTGCCATCCACCTCGGCGCTGGAGAACGATCACTACGACACCACCTTCAACCTCTTCGCGGTGCGCAATGTCACCCGCTTCAACCGCGCCATCCTGCCCAAGCCGCAAGGGGCGCTGCATGACTGGGAGATCTTCGTCGGCCTGGCCGAGGCCTTTGCGCGGATCGCCGACAAGCCGCTGAAGCCCACGATTCCGCCGGCGAAGATGATCGACCTGGGGCTGCGTGGCGGGCGTTATGGCGAAGGCTCGGCGTTCGACCTGTCACTCAAGACGCTCGATCAGCACCCTCACGGCATTGATCTCGGGCCCTTGCAGCCGAACCTGGCGGCGCGACTCAGGACCGAGGAAAAGGTCATCCAGGCGGCGCCTGCGGCGCTTCTCGCCGACCTCCAGCGCTTTGCCGCGCAGCAGCCACCAAGCGCCGCGCAATTGCTGCTGATCGGCCGCCGCCATGTGCGCAGCAACAATTCCTGGATGCACAACTTTCATCGGCTGGTCAAAGGCAAGCCGCGGCATCAGTTGCTGATGCACCCGCAGGACCTGGCCGGGCGCCAGTTGCAGGACGGGCAGCGGGTGCGGGTGACGTCGCGGGTCGGCACCATCGAGGTGGAAGTGCTGGCCAGTACCGACATGATGCCCGGGGTGGTCAGCCTGCCTCATGGCTTCGGTCATGCCCGTCCCGGCGTGCTGCTGGATATCGCCAGCGCGCAGGGCGGGGCCAGTGCCAATGACCTGACCGACGAGCGTCTGATCGACGCGTTGTCGGGCAATGCGGTGCTCAATGGCGTGCCGGTGGAAGTGGTTGCTGCTTGATTGTCGGCAAGACCGAGCGTGCGTCTCGGCTTTCCGATACAATGCGCCACCGTGCCGACAACCAGGTCGGAAAGTTCAGCCGAGGTGCTTCATGGATATCATCGAAACAATCAAAGAGCAGATCGCCAACAACACCGTTCTGCTGTACATGAAAGGCTCGCCGAATGCCCCGCAGTGCGGCTTCTCGGCAAAAGCGGCGCAGGCCGTGATGGGTTGCGGCGAGAAGTTCGCTTACGTCGACATCCTGCAGAACCCGGAAATCCGCGCCAACCTGCCGAAATACGCCAACTGGCCGACCTTCCCGCAACTGTGGGTCGCCGGTGAGCTGGTCGGCGGTAGCGACATCATGATCGAGATGTTCCAGAACGGCGAGCTGCAGACCCTGATCAAGGACGCAGCCGCCAAGGCCAAGGCTTCCGAAGCCTGATTGCCTGGCAACATCGAAAAGCCCCGCGAATGCGGGGCTTTTTCATTTCTGTGTTGTGCTTCAGGGCCTCATCGCTGGCAAGCCAGCTCCCACAGGGTTCGGCAGCGACGCGAACCCTGTGGGAGCTGGCATGCCAGCGATGAGGTCAGTAGCAACAACACAAAACCTGGGTAAAAAAAAGCAGCGGCCGATGCGCCACTGCTCTTTCTTGCCGCTTGCAGCTTAAAGCTTGCAGCCCCTCACTCACCCATCTGCGATTGCAGATAGTTCTCCAGCCCGACCTTGTCGATCAGCCCCAGCTGGGTTTCCAGCCAGTCGATATGCTCTTCCTCGGACTCGAGAATGTCTTCCAGCATCTCACGGCTACCGAAGTCGCCGACGGTTTCGCAGTGAGCGATCGCGGCTTTCAGGTCGATCAGGCCTTTCTGCTCGATCTTCAGGTCGCATTCCAGCATTTCGCGGGTGTGCTCGCCGATCAGCAGCTTGCCCAGGTCCTGGACGTTGGGGATGCCTTCGAGGAAGAGAATCCGCTTGATCAGCTTGTCAGCGTGCTTCATCTCGTCGATGGATTCTTTGTATTCGTGCTTGCCGAGCTTTTCCAGACCCCAGTCTTCGTACATGCGCGCATGCAGGAAGTATTGGTTGATCGCGACCAGCTCGTTTCCGAGGATCTTGTTGAGATGCTGGATGACGCTTACGTCGCCTTTCATGGTGGGGTCCCGCCCTGTCTATGTGCCAATAAGCGGGAGTTTGAGCCTGGCAACTTTCTCTGTCAAACCTAAGTTATTGAATAATAAGTGAAATTTAATCGGAATAAGAATGTTTTTATTCCTCGTTTTAACGCTAACTGCTTGAATTTCGGGCATAAAAAAACCGGACGCAGGGTCCGGTTCTTTATAAAGAGGGGAAAATTATTTTTCAGGCTGCGGTGAATTCCACCGGGTAGGGCAGGGCGGCTGCCTGGCTGATCTGGATTTCGGCCAGGGTCTCGCGTACCACCTGCTTGGCGACGCACGCACATTTGCCACACTGGCTTGCCACATTGGTGGCGGCGCGCACTTCCTTGTAGCTACAGCATCCTTCATAGATCGCATCGCGGATCTGTCCGTCGGTTACACCAACACAAAGACACACATACATAGAAGAAAACCATTTGGGCGTTAGGCTCGAATGCAGTGAAGCCTAATGGTAATGAGAATGCTTGTCAAAGCTCTTTCTCGAACATGCGAAACAGAGCGACCGCCGGTAGGAAAAAGAGTCGGATCGCCATGACTCGGCGTCCCGCCCGGGGCCGTGTATGATGCTCAACCCGTGTCAGAAGGCTGCGGCCTTCTGCGTAGTCAGTTTCCAAACACCATCAGGAGATATCGAATGAGCGTACTCGTTGGCAAAAAAGCCCCGGACTTCACCGTCGCCGCTGTACTGGGCAATGGCGAAATCGTCGACAGCTTCAACCTGGCCTCCGCTATCAAGGGCAAATACGGCCTGGTGTTCTTCTACCCACTGGACTTCACCTTCGTCTGCCCGTCCGAGCTGATCGCCCTGGACCACCGCATTCCTGAGTTCCAGGCGCGCAACGTCGAAGTCATCGGCGTTTCGATCGACTCGCACTTCACCCACAACGCCTGGCGCAACACCCCGGTCAACAACGGCGGTATCGGCCCGGTCAAGTACACCCTGGCGGCCGACATCTCCCACGAGATCTGCAAGGCCTACGACGTTGAATCCGAAGGCGGCGTCGCCTTCCGTGGCGCGTTCCTGATCGACACCAACGGTGTCGTGCGTTCGCAGATCGTCAACGACCTGCCGCTGGGCCGTAACATGGACGAGCTGCTGCGTCTGGTCGACGCCCTGCAATTCCACGAAGAGCACGGCGAAGTCTGCCCTGCCAACTGGAAAAAAGGCGACAAGGGCATGACCGCTTCGCCAGAAGGCGTAGCTGCCTACCTGAGCGAGAACGCTGGCAAGCTGTAATTTCGCCAAGCACAAAAAAACCGGCCTGATTCAGGCCGGTTTTTTTGCTTCAAGCTTTAAGCTTCAAGCTATAAGAAAAAGCGGGACCGCGTGCGATCTGCCTTTTCTTGTCGCTTGCAGCTTGCAGCTTAGTCGTGGAAATCGTGCCAGCCGCCCATTTCCTTCCAGCGGTTGACGATGCCGCAGAACAGCTCGGCCGTCTTCTCCGTGTCGTAGCGGGCGGAGTGCGCCTCGCGGCCGTCGAAGTCGATGTCGGCGCTCTGGCAGGCCCGCGCCAGCACGGTCTGGCCATAGGCGAGGCCGGCCAGGGTGGCGGTGTCGAAGCTGGAGAACGGGTGGAACGGGTTGCGCTTGAGGTCAGTGCGCGCCACGGCAGCATTCAGGAAGCCGAGGTCGAAGCTGCTGTTGTGCCCGACCAGGATCGCGCGCTTGCAGCCGTTGGCCTTCAGCGCCTTGCGCACGCCACGGAAGATGTCGGTCAGCGCCGCTTCCTCACTCACCGCCATGCGCAGCGGGTGGTCGAGCTTGATCCCGGTGAACTCCAGGGCCGCCTGTTCGATGTTGGCGCCTTCGAACGGCTCGACGCGGAAGAAGTAGGTGTGTTCCGGGAACAGGAAACCCTTTTCGTCCATGCCGATGGTGACCGCGGCGATTTCCAGCAGTGCGTCGGTGGCGCTGTTGAAGCCACCGGTCTCGACATCCACCACGACCGGCAGGTAGCCGCGGAAGCGCTCAGCCATCGGGTGGCGCGAGCCACCGCCGCCGCCGGAACCTTCCAGGTCGTCGTCGAACTGATCATCACTCACTTGCTTTCCTCCAGCAGGCGCCAGCGCAGTGTTTCACCGGCGCGCAGCGGAACCACGGTGTTGTCGCCGAACGGCAGGCTGTCCGGGGCGGTCCAGTCCTCGCGGACCAGGGTGATGCTGTCGGTGTTCGCCGGCAGGCCGTAGAACGCCGGGCCGTGCAGGCTGGCGAAACCTTCCAGCTTGTCCAGGGCGTTGCGCTGTTCGAAAGCCTCTGCGTACAGCTCGATGGCCGCATAGGCGGTGTAGCAACCGGCGCAGCCGCAGGCGGCTTCCTTGGCGTGACGGGCGTGGGGCGCCGAGTCGGTGCCGAGGAAGAACTTTGCATTGCCGCTGGTGGCCGCATCCAGCAGCGCGACCTGGTGGGTATTGCGCTTGAGGATCGGCAGGCAATAGAAGTGCGGGCGAATGCCGCCGACCAGCATATGGTTGCGGTTGTACAGCAGGTGCTGGGCGGTGATGGTCGCGCCGACGTTGGCCGGGGCTTCCTTGACGAACTGCGCGGCCTCGGCGGTGGTGATGTGCTCGAAGACGATCTTCAGGGTCGGCAGGCGTTCCACCAGACGACGCAGATGCTCGTCGATGAACATCTTCTCGCGGTCGAACACGTCGATCTCGCCGCGGGTCACTTCACCGTGGACCAGCAGGAGCATGCCGACTTCGGCCATGGCTTCCAGGGCCGGGAAGATCTTGTCGATGCTGGTGACGCCGGAATCCGAGTTGGTGGTCGCGCCGGCCGGGTACAGCTTGGCCGCGTAGACGAATCCGCTGGCCTTGGCTGCGCGGATGTCTTCCGGCTGGGTGCGGTCGGTGAGGTACAGGACCATCAGCGGCTCGAACGGGCTGCCCGTCGGGCGGGCATCGAGGATGCGCTGGCGATAACCCTCGGCTTCGGCGGCGTTGCGCACCGGCGGGACCAGGTTGGGCATGATGATGGCGCGGGCGAAGGTGCGCGCCACGTCCCGGACGGTATGAGGCAGCACGGCTCCATCACGAAGATGGATGTGCCAGTCGTCGGGACGCAGGAGGGTCAGGCGATCGGACATTGGGGTTTCCAGGCGGTTCGAACTCTGGGCGAATGCTACCGGAAAAGCCTTCCCCGAGCACTCGCTATCAAGTTTTGCCGAAGGCGTCCGATAGCCTGCTGGTAAGTGATGGAATTTAAGTGGAGCCGCCCGTGCGCCAGCGTTATCTAGCCCTGCTCAGTCTGTTTGCCAGCCTTCCGGCCAGCGCCCTGGTGTTCCAGACGCGGGTGGAAAATATCGAATGGAAGGTCGAAGGCGATCAGTTCGAGTGCCGCCTGATCCAGCCCATTGCCGATTTCGGCACGGGCGAGTTCGTGCGCCGTGCGGGCGAGCAGGCGACGTTCCGCCTGCGTTCGAGCAACAACATGCTCGGCAGCGGCTCGGCAACCTTGCTGGCGGCCGCCGCGCCGTGGCAGCCGGGGCGTGGCGATATCAACCTCGGTTCGATCCGCATGGCCCGCAGCGGCGTGCTGTTCAACAGCTCCCAGGGCCAGGCCAGCCGCCTGATCAATGGCCTGATGGACGGACGCAGCACGGTGGTGCGCAACTACGCCGGCGAAGGCGGGCAGACCATGGAAGTGCACCTGCTGCCAGTGCGCTTCAACAAGGCCTACGCCGATTACCAGGCGTGCGCGGCCAAACTGCTGCCGATGAACTTCGACCAGATCCGCCAGGCCCGCATTGGCTTCCCGGGCAACGGCATCGACCTGGACGCCGACGCCCGCGCACGCCTCGACGTAATCCTCGATTTCCTCAAGGCCGACCCGACGGTCAACCATATCGAGCTGGACGGCCACTCCGACAACAGCGGCAACCGCCTGACCAACCGCGACCTGTCGCGCCGTCGCGCCCTGGCCGTGCAGGACTACCTCAAGGCCCACGGTGTACCGGAAGAGAACATTGTCGTGCGCTTCCATGGCGAGCGTTATCCGCTGGCGGCCAACAACTCCGCGGGCAACCGGGCGCGCAACCGCCGAGTGAACATCCAGCTCGACCGGGTCACGCCAGTCGAGAAGCCAGCGGCGGAAAAACCGGCTGATCCAGTGATTCCGGCTGCTCCGGCGCCATCGGCGAACCCGGCTGCACCTGCTGCGCCAGTGACCCCGGCCGCCCAGGCCCAGCCCGCTAAGCCCGTACCGAAGTCCTGAGTGCGACCACCCGTCGCGCTCACGACAGTTCCTGTCGCTTTGTCGTCACAAGCTGTCGCCCCACTGTAAATTCAAGCGCGAGAGCGGTAGAATCCGGGGTTTTCCGTACAACCCCGTGGAGTGATGGCATGGCGGACGTAAAAAAGGTCGTACTGGCGTATTCCGGCGGCCTTGATACTTCGGTGATTCTCAAGTGGCTGCAGGATACCTACAACTGTGAAGTGGTGACGTTCACCGCCGACCTGGGTCAGGGCGAAGAGGTCGAGCCGGCCCGCGCCAAGGCACAGGCCATGGGCGTGAAAGAGATCTACATCGATGACCTGCGCGAAGAATTCGTCCGAGACTTCGTGTTCCCGATGTTCCGCGCCAACACCGTCTACGAAGGCGAGTACCTGCTGGGTACTTCCATCGCCCGTCCGCTGATCGCCAAGCGCCTGATCGAAATCGCCAACGAGACCGGCGCCGACGCCATTTCCCACGGTGCGACCGGCAAGGGCAACGACCAGGTGCGCTTCGAGCTGGGCGCCTACGCGCTGAAGCCGGGCGTCAAGGTCATTGCCCCATGGCGCGAGTGGGACCTGCTGTCCCGCGAGAAGCTGATGGACTACGCCGAGAAGCACGGCATCCCGATCGAGCGCCACGGCAAGAAGAAGTCGCCGTACTCGATGGACGCCAACCTGCTGCACATCTCCTACGAAGGCGGTGTCCTGGAAGATACCTGGACCGAGCACGAGGAAGACATGTGGCGCTGGAGCGTTGCCCCGGAAAACGCTCCGGACCAGGCAACCTACCTCGAGCTGACCTACCGCAATGGTGACATCGTCGCCATCGACGGCGTCGAGATGAGCCCGGCCACCGTCCTCGCAGAACTGAACCGCATCGGCGGCGCCAACGGCATCGGCCGTCTGGACATCGTCGAGAACCGTTACGTCGGCATGAAGTCCCGTGGCTGCTACGAGACCCCTGGCGGCACCATCATGCTCAAGGCTCACCGTGCCATCGAGTCGATCACCCTGGACCGCGAAGTCGCTCACCTGAAGGATGAGCTGATGCCGAAGTACGCCAGCCTGATCTACACCGGCTACTGGTGGAGCCCGGAGCGTCTGATGCTGCAACAGATGATCGACGCTTCGCAGGCCCACGTGAACGGCGTGGTTCGCCTGAAGCTGTACAAGGGCAACGTCATCGTCACCGGCCGCAAGTCCGATGAGTCGCTGTTCGACGCCAACATCGCCACCTTCGAAGAAGACGGCGGTGCGTACAACCAGGCTGACGCAGCCGGCTTCATCAAGCTCAACGCCCTGCGCATGCGCATCGCCGCGGGCAAGGGTCGTTCGCCGCTCTGATTCGGCGCTTCGGCATAAAAAACCCGGCATTCATTGCCGGGTTTTTTTTTGGCCAGCGGCCACGCAATCATCGGGTGGTGCCTCGGTAACGATGCTGACCCGGGTGCCCCGGTCCAGGTTATGCAGGGTCACGCCTCCGGGGATGGATTTGCGCAGGGCATGGCGCGCGACAACTTCCAGCAATGCCTGGGCGCGGGGCCCGGAAATCACCACGGTGGAATGTTCCTGGCTGTGTGAAAAGGCAAATGCAAGTGTCGGAGAAGTTTGAGGGCGGGACGTTTTCTCCGACATATCGGGTGGCAGCGTTTCGTTGTCCGGGAAATGGTTTTCGCTGCTCGACTCTTCGGGAACGTAGAGACTCTTGCTGTTGAAGTTCAGGGTGAGGAAGAACAGCAATGTCAGAAACGGCGGAAAACCGACGAGGAACCAAGTGTAGATACCCTGGCTGCTTTCATCGAGAAACGGCAGCGAGGCCAGCGCCGATGCTTCGATGATCCCGGCGAAGATGGCGATGATGGTCAGGGGGCTCTTCGGTTCTGGGCTGCTCATGGGCCTGCTCTCTGTTTCGCGGTCTTGCGGCGGTGCCTGGGCGGCGGAAAATAAGAAGGGTGCCGGCAGTGTGCAGCGTCATGGACGGGTTTATCAGGGGGCGATGGCTCTGCTTGGAGCAGCATTTCCAAGGGCAGGAAAGCGCTGCCGATGAATGCGGCAGGCGCATTCAGACTTATTTCGGGGGTATTACGGATATTTCCTGCAAATGATTAGCCGATATTCGTAGCGATATTTTCGATGCCTCCGGCTAGCATCCGGAGATGCCTTTTTTAATGCAAACAAGGCGCGAAGTTGTTCTCAAACAAACGGCCTGTAGGAAATATCCGTAGGAGCTTTCCTTTATTCGGGTAGTCCCTTTCCTAGCGTGCATATGCGTGTGGTTATGATCATGCATTGCTTCTACCGACTGGGCTATTGTGCGGGCTTCTAATAAGTCGAATAGTTTAAGAATGGATCTTGCCCATGAATAAAGTGCTGATCGTCGATGACCATCCTGTCATTCGCTTGGCCGTGCGCATGCTGATGGACCGGCATGGTTATGAAGTGATTGGGGAAACGGACAACGGCGTGGATGCGTTGCAGCTGGCCCGGGAGCATTTGCCGGACATCGTCATCCTCGATATCGGGATTCCCAAGCTCGATGGCCTGGAGGTCATCGGGCGGCTGACGGCCAACGGCATCGTGATCAAGGTGCTGGTCCTGACGTCCCAGGCGCCCGGGCATTTTTCCATGCGCTGCATGCAGGCGGGGGCCGCCGGTTATGTCAGCAAGCAACAGGACCTCACCGAGCTGCTCAGCGCCATCAAGGCGGTATTGTCCGGCTACAGCTACTTCCCCAACCAGGCCCTGCACTCGGTGCGCACCAACCTCGGGGGCTCCAGCGAGGCGGATATGGTCGGGCGTCTGTCGGGGCGGGAAATGATGGTTCTGCAACAACTGGCCAAAGGCAAGTCCAACAAGGAAATCGCCGACAGCATGTTTCTCAGCAACAAGACGGTCAGTACCTACAAGACCCGCCTGTTGCTCAAGCTCAATGCCCGCTCTCTCGTCGACCTGATCGAACTGGCGCAGCGCAACGGCCTGGTCTGATCCTGCTGCATAACGCAAAAAGCCTCCGATAAAAAGGAGGCTTTTGTTTTTTCAGTCCGGCAGGCTTCAAAGATCGAAATCGTAGTCCGCCAATTGCCTTTGCAGACGGCGTTCTTCCAGCAGGTTATCGATGGTGCGGCGCTTGCTCAGGTTGGTTTTCGCGGCCTGCGCCGTGTTGTCGCTGACAAACTCTTCGGCCGCGGGGGAGTCATCGTCGATATCCAGGTCTTCTTTATCAGTGCTCATGTGTCACTCCGTTCCAAGAGGGCCATTGGCGCCCCTTATATCGATATTCCAGAGACTGGTAAAAAAGATTTTTTCAATCGGAGCGGCTGGATTTCCCTATTTCTTCAATCGTCGGAGGTCTTGTGCTTGTACTCGCACAAATCCTCGATCCGGCAACTTCCACAACGGGGTTTGCGCGCCTGGCAAACATAGCGCCCGTGCAGGATCAGCCAATGATGGGCATCCAGCAAATAGGCCTTGGGCACGAACTTGAGCAGGGCCTTTTCCACGTCCAGCACATTCTTCCCGGGGGCGATGCCGGTGCGGTTGCTGACGCGGAAAATATGGGTGTCCACCGCCATGGTCAATTGGCGGAAGGCGGTGTTGAGCACCACGTTGGCGGTCTTGCGTCCGACTCCAGGCAGGGCTTCCAGCGCTTCGCGGGTTTCCGGCACCTCGCCGCCATGCTGTTCGACGAGGATGCGGCAGGTCTCGATAACGTTCTTCGCCTTGCTGTTGTACAGGCCGATGGTCTTGATGTATTCCGATAACCCATCCACACCCAGGGCATGAATGGTCGCCGGGGTGTTGGCCACCGGGAAGAGTTTCGCCGTGGCCTTGTTGACCCCGACGTCAGTGGCCTGGGCCGACAGAATCACGGCGATCAACAGTTCGAAGGGCGAGTCGTAGGCCAGTTCGGTCTTGGGTTCGGGATTGTCTTCATGCAGCCGGCGAAAAATCTCCAGGCGTTTGGTGGCATTCATCTTTCAGCGGTTTCCTTCACGGTCGGAGCGGCCTGTTTCGGACAGGCTCGTTTGATCAGGGCCAGCAGCACACCGAGCAGCATCAGTGCTCCCGGTGCCAGGCTAGCGAGGCGCAGGGAGCCGTTGGCGAGCAATTCGCGGCAGGCACCGAGCAGCAGAAACAGGGCGCCGTAGCCGGCGAGGAGCAGCCCCAGGCGACGCCACTGGGTGGGCGCGCCGAGACGTTGCTCGACCAGCAGGCAGGACACGGCGATCAATTCCGGATAGATGCCCAGGGCCTGGCGCAGCTCCAGCGCCCAGGCGTGCAGGGCCAGGGTCTGGCAGGTCACCACCGTGGCGGCGAGCAGTACGCTGGCGATCACCGTGCAGGTGGCATCCAGTTGCCGGCGCAGCGGCAGCATCAGGGCCCGGTGCACGACGATTGCCATGATGCTCAGCGCTGCCATGGTCGTGGCTTGCAATAGCGTCTGGCTGGCGCCCAGCAGTGGCGCCAGGCTGAGGGCGGCCAACGAGGATCTATTCATGGGCCGGGGCCTCCTGCAGCCATTGCGGCGCATGCTGGTCGAAGTAGCGCAAGGCGTCCTGGATCGCGTGGATCACGGCGCGGGAGGTGATGCTCGCGCCGGCCAACTGGTCGAACTGGCCATTATCGCGCTTCAGCGCCCAAGCGCTTTGCGCAGTGTTGCCCTGGCCGTGGCCGTTGAAGCCTTGCAGCCAGGTATTGCCCGGCTCCGCGATGCGTGCGCCCAGACCGGGGGTTTCCTGCTGTTGCAGCACGCGGCTGGCGATCACCCGGCCGTCGCGGTCGATGGCGATCAGCAGGTCGACCGGCCCGGCGTAGCCCGGGAAGCGGCTCAGCAGCAGCACAGCGCTGGGCTGGCCATGCAAGGTAGCAAGGTAGCCGGCCTGGATGCGGCTATGGGGCAGGTCAGGATCCGGCAGGGCGACCGGTCGTTGCAGTG
Source organism: Pseudomonas sp. P2S-1 (assembly GCF_057197725.1). Taxonomy (NCBI): domain Bacteria; kingdom Pseudomonadati; phylum Pseudomonadota; class Gammaproteobacteria; order Pseudomonadales; family Pseudomonadaceae; genus Pseudomonas; species Pseudomonas sp. P2S-1. The sequence continues at coordinate 3,263,772 of NZ_CM170068.1, read as the reverse complement.
GCTGGTTGTCATAGCTCGCTTCAGGCAACACCGCGAGCCAGGCCCGGGCCTGTTGATCCTGTTCGGCAGCGGCGATCCGCGGCGCGCAGTAGTGCTGCCAGGCGATGCTGGCGCCGCTGCCGATCACCGCCAGCAGGCCCACGACAAGCAGTCCGCGTGCGTTCATGCCGCCTCCGGACGCCTACGTTGTGCCCAGCGATCCAGCGCTGGCACGCAGAGGTTCATCAGCAGCACCGCAAAGGCTGCGCCGTCGGGGTAGTTGCCCCAGGTGCGGATCAGGTAGATCAGTACACCCACCATTGCGCCGAACACCAGCCGGCCCCACGGGGTTTTCGGCCCGCTGACCGGCTCGGTGACGATGAAGAAGGCGCTCAGCAAGGTCGAGCCGGCCAGCAGGTGCAGGAGTGGCGAGCCGTTGGAGTCCGAACCCGAACCGTTCCAGCACAGCAGGCTGATCATGAACAGGCTGCCGAGCATGGCCACCGGAGCCTGCCAACTGATCACCTTGCGTTGCAGGAGAAACAGCCCGCCGACGAGAAACCCCAGGCTGGCCCATTCGCTGCCGCGTCCGGCCAGTTGGCCGAAGCCGGGATGGCTGGCGAACAGCTCGTCGATGGTCAGGCTGCGATTCTGCCGCAGGCCGTCCAGCACCGTGGCCTGGACCCAGGCATCCGGTTGTTCGCCCAGGCCGAACACGGCGTCGAGAGCATGGCCCAGGTCCAGCGCCTGGGGCGCCGGCCAATGGGTCATGTGCAGCGGGAATGACAGCAGGACCACGGCATAGCCGAGCATCGCCGGATTGAACGGGTTGCGCCCGACCCCGCCATACAGCTGCTTGCCCAGGGCGATGGCGCTGCTCGCCGCGATCACCGGTATCCACCAGGGCGCATAGGCGGGCAGGGCGATCGCCAGCAGGGAGGCGCTGACCAGCGCGCTGCCATCGTTCAATGCAGGCAGCACAGGAAGCCCGCGCAGGCGCAGCAATGCCGCTTCGGTCAGCAAGGCGGCGGTTGCGCTGAGCAGAAGAGTGAACAGCACGCCCCAGCCGTACACCCAGAACAGCACCAGCACCCCGGGCAGGCAGGCCAGCAGCACCTGTTGCATGGCATGACGCAGACGCGGGTCGGTGTTCATGAGGCGAACAATCCGTTGCAGCCAAGAAACGCGATGGCCATGATCCCGGCGCCCATCAGTTCGATGGGGAGACCGCGAAAGGCCTGGGGAACATCTTCATGCTGGCTGCGCTGGCGCAGATCGTCGAACAGCGCGAGTACCAGCCAGAAACCCAGGCCGCTGCCGAGGCCGACCATGGCGGCGTGCAGCACGCCTTGATGCTCGTCGCTCAGTTGCAGGCACAGGCCAAGCAGGGCGGCGTTGCCGGTCAAAAGGGGCTGAAGGTTGCTGAATGGCCAGTCTTTCTGCCAGCGTTGCAGGCCAGCGAGAATGGGGGCGGGACTCAGCATGCACAGCGGAAGGAAAACGAACAGACGCAGGTAGTCGAGTTGCAGAGGTTGCAGGGCGTAGCGATAGAGCAACTGGCCAAGCACGCTGACCAGCAGCATCGCCACCAGCGTCGCCAGCCCCAATGCATGCACTCTCAGATGCGACGCGAACCCTGTGGGAGCTGGCTTGTCGGACCGCCGAACCGCAGCGATTGCGATGGTGAGCCCACCATCGTCATCGCTGGCAAGCCAGCTCCCACAGGGTCCGCGGCGCAGCAGGGGATCGATCGCCAGCAGGTGCTGCAAAGCAATGTTATTGACCAGCGCGGCGCCGATCAGGGCGAGGATCAGTTCGGTCATGGCATCCGGCACCGACCATGCAATGAAAACGCCCCGGCGGGTAAGGCCGGGGCGACGGGGTTACTTGATGCGCTGGCCCGGCTTGGCGCCGCTGTCAGGGCTGAGCAGGTAGATCTCTTCACCGCCAGGACCGGCGGCCATGACCATGCCCTCGGATACGCCGAAGCGCATTTTACGTGGCTTCAGGTTGGCGATCATCATGGTCAGGCGACCTTCCAGCCTGGCCGGGTCCGGATACGCCGACTTGATCCCGGAGAACACGTTGCGCTGTTCGTCACCGATATCCAGGGTCAGGCGCAGCAGCTTGTCGGCACCCTCCACGGCTTCGGCCTTGACGATCAGGGCGACCCGCAGGTCCACCGCGGCGAAGGCATCGAATTCGATTTCCGGCGACAGCGGGTCCTTGGCCAGCTCGCCATTGCCGGCCGGGGCCGCAGGTGCGCCCTGGCTGGCGGCCAGGTCTTCCTTGGAGGCTTCGACCATGGCTTCCACCTTGGCCATCTCGATCCGCGTCATCAGCGCCTTGAACGGGTTCAGCTTGTGGTTTTCCAGGCGGGTCTGGTGGTCGTTCCAAGTCAGTGGCGCGACATTGAGGAAGGCTTCGGCCTCCGCCGCCAGCACCGGCAGCACAGGCTTGAGGAAGATCACCAACTGGCGGAACAGGTTGATGCCCTGGGCGCAGATGGCCTGGACTTCGTCCTGCTTGCCTTCCTGCTTGTTCAGCGACCATGGCGCCTTGTCGGCGATCCAGGCGTTGGCGCGGTCGGCCAGGGCCATGATTTCGCGCATGGCGCGGGAGAAGTCGCGGGCCTCGTAGGCGTCGGCGATGCTCGGTGCGGCGGCGCGGAAGGCTTCGGTCAGCTCTGGCGCGGCATCGCCGGCGACCATTACGCCGTCATTGCCTTTATGGATGAACCCGGCGCAGCGGCTGGCGATGTTGACCACCTTGCCGACCAGGTCGGAGTTGACCTTCTGCACGAAGTCCTCGAGGTTCAGGTCGAGGTCGTCGACGCCGCGGCCCAGCTTGGAGGCGTAGTAGTAGCGCAGGTATTCCGGCGGCAGGTGGTCCAGGTAGGTGCGCGCCTTGATGAAGGTGCCGCGGGACTTGGACATCTTCTGGCCGTTGACGGTCAGGTAGCCGTGCACGTTGATCGCGGTCGGCTTGCGGTAGCCGGCGCCCTGGAGCATGGCGGGCCAGAACAGGGCGTGGAAGTTGACGATGTCCTTGCCGATGAAGTGGTACAGCTCGGCCGTGGAGTCCTTGTTCCAGAAGGCGTCGAAGTCCAGTTCCGGGCGGCGTGCGCAGAGGTTCTTGAAGCTGGCCATGTAGCCGATCGGCGCGTCCAGCCAGACGTAGAAGTACTTGCCCGGCGCGTCCGGGATCTCGAAGCCGAAGTACGGCGCATCGCGGGAGATGTCCCACTCCTGCAGGCCGGAGTCCAGCCATTCGGCCAGCTTGTTGGCCACGGCGTCCTGCAGGGTGCCGCTGCGGGTCCATTCCTGGAGCATGGCCTGGAAGTCAGGCAGCTTGAAGAAGAAGTGCTGGGAATCCTTGAGCACCGGGGTGGCGCCGGAGATCGCCGACTTCGGGTTCTTCAGCTCGGTCGGGGCATAGGTGGCGCCGCATTTCTCGCAGTTGTCGCCGTACTGGTCTTCGGCCGCGCATTTCGGGCAGGTGCCCTTGATGAAGCGGTCGGCCAGGAACATTTTCTTGTCCGGGTCGAAGTACTGGGTCACCGAACGGGTGGCGATATGGCCGGCATCGCGCAGCGCCAGGTAGATGCTGCTGGACAGCGCGCGGTTCTCTTCGGCGTGGGTCGAATGGAAATTGTCGAAATCGACGAGGAAGTCGGCGAAATCGCCGGCATGTTCCTTCTGTACGCCGTCGATCAGTTGTTCCGGGGTGATGCCTTCCTTTTCCGCGCGCAGCATGATCGCCGAGCCGTGTGCGTCGTCAGCGCAGACGTAGATGCACTGGTTGCCACGGTGCTTCTGGAAACGCACCCACATGTCGGTCTGGATGTACTCGAGCATGTGGCCAAGGTGGATGGAACCATTGGCATAGGGCAGGGCACTGGTAACGAGGATCTGGCGTGGCTCGGACATGGGGGCTCGGCTACTTAATTCGGCTATTCAGGGGAAAACGATGATCGGCCACTATAAAGCGCCGGGAAATATATTTCACCCCGTGGACGTCCCGTCGCTGACACACGGGTTAGCATAGCGGGCTATCCAGACCAGTCTTTTATCGGGAGTCTCCATGAGCGCCGTCACTCGCGCAGCGGTTGAAGCCGTCCTTCGTCAATACACCGATCCGTACCTGAACCAGGACCCGGTCAGCGCCGGCTGCGTGCGCGCCATCGTCATCGAGGACGACCGGGTTGGCGTGCTGCTGCAACTGGGCTATGCCGCCGGCCTGTTCAAGAACGGCTGGGCCCAGGTGCTGAAAACCGCCATCGAAGGGCTGGACGGCGTCAGCGCGGCGAAGGTGACCATCGACTGCGTGATCGAGCCGCACAAGGCCCAGGCGCAGATTCCCGGCCTGGCCAATGTGAAGAACATCATCGCCGTGGCCTCCGGCAAGGGCGGCGTGGGCAAGTCCACCACCGCCGCCAACCTGGCCCTGGCCCTGGCCCGCGAGGGCGCGCGGGTGGGCATTCTCGACGCGGATATCTATGGCCCGAGCCAGGGCGTGATGTTCGGCATCGCCGAGGGCACCCGGCCGCAGGTCAAGGAGCAGAAGTGGTTCGTGCCGATCAAGGCCCATGGCGTGGAAGTCATGTCCATGGCCTTCCTCACCGATGACAACACGCCGATGGTCTGGCGTGGCCCGATGGTTTCCGGGGCGCTGCTGCAACTGGTGACCCAGACCGCCTGGGACAACCTCGACTACCTGGTGATCGACATGCCGCCAGGCACCGGCGACATCCAGCTGACCCTGGCGCAGAAGGTCCCGGTGGCCGGCTCGGTGATCGTCACCACGCCGCAGGACCTGGCCTTGCTCGACGCGAAGAAGGGCGTGGAGATGTTCCGCAAGGTGAATATCCCGGTGCTGGGCGTGGTCGAGAACATGGCCGTGCATATCTGTTCGAACTGCGGGCATGCCGAGCATCTGTTCGGCGAGGGCGGTGGCGAGAAGCTGGCGTCGCAGTACGGGGTCGAGCTGCTGGCCTCGCTGCCGCTGTCGATGCTGATCCGCGAGCAGGCTGATAACGGCAAGCCGACGGCGATTGCCGAGCCGGAAAGCCAGATCGCCATGGTCTACCAGGAACTGGCGCGGTCGGTGGGGGCGCGGTTGGTGCTGCAGGAAGCTGCGGCGCCGGCGATGCCGAATATCACCATCAGCGACGATTGAGCCTGTACTGGCCTCCCACAGGTTCAGCGGTGCACGCGATCCCTGTGGGAGCTGGCTTGCCAGCGATGGGGCCAGTAGCCACACCACAAAACCCAGGCATAAAAAATGGCCGACGTCAAGTAATTTTCGAGAGTTTTCTGAAGGCCAGAAACTTATATCGGGCGCGGGGTTAGCTGAACTTCGCGCCACTTTTCGGTACTGCGGCGTTGTGAGCTAGGAGCCACACAAGAGCGTCGCGGAGGACAGCTGGGTCGCACTGCATCGAGGACTATTGCCTGCGGATGGCAGCTTGCTTCGGTATCGTAGCCTCTTAGCTTTCGATCCCTGACGCAACGACGTGGCTTGCCCATATCCGACGTTCAATCCGCGAAAGCCGATGTGATTGCCTCCACGACGACACGGACTCTGGCCGTGCGCGCCAAGTCCTGGTGCAACACCAACCACGCTTCGTAGGGCGTGGCCCGACGGCGCTCCGGCCATAGCCGAACCAGTTCAGGATCGCGCCGGGCCAGGTACTCGGGCAACTCGCCTATGGCCAGGCCGGCGCGCACAAAGGTCGCGAGCATAAGGCTTGAATCCAGTTCAGCAACCACGCGACCATGTGTCCTGGATTCACCCGCCAGCGTGTCGTCCTGCCGGCCGGTCACACCCGGCTGGTAAAGCGCAATATCGTGATCCGCAAGGCCTTGTCCGGTCTGTGGTTCGCCATGTTTTGCAAGATAGCCTCGGGTAGCGTACAGGCCGACTTCCCAGCAGCCGAGTTGGCGAACGATCAAATCCGGCTGCTCCGGCCGCAGCGTACGTACAGCAATGTCGGCCTCCCGCCGCGCAAGATCGAGCAGCCGCGTCGTAGTGCTCAGAATCACCCGCACCTCAGGATGGCTGGCGCGCAGTTGTTCAATGGCTGGCACCACGAAGTCCACCGCCAGCGCGTCGGTGGTGGTCACACGCACCTCACCGGCCACGCGCGCATCGGCACCTTCGCCGCGGCGCTCGAAGGAGACGGCCATGCGTTCCATGTCCTCGGCCATGCGCAACACTTCCAGGCCGGTGTCGGTCAGCACCAAGCCGCCTGTGGTGCGCAGGAACAGCCGACTGCCCAGCGCCCGCTCCAATCCGGTCAGACGCCGGCTCACCGTAGTCTGGTCGATGACCAGTTGCTGCGCCGCCCCGCGCAAGGTGCCGGCGCGCTGAATTGCCAGAAATATCCGCACGTCGTCCCAATTCATCACTGCCTCATTGCTCATGCTGCAAATATGCAGCCATGGGTTGCTATTTTGTGCATTTTCACATGGAAGGCATATCCTTAGCATGGGGTTCATCCCTTCTGAACCTTTAACGCGCAGCCCGCACGCCTGGCTGCCGGGAACTGTCATGCCTCGCTTATCGTTCATTCTGACCGTCGCCATGCTGAGTGCCTTCGGCCTGATTGCGTCGGACGTCTATCTGCCCGCCATACCGAACATGGCCACGGAGTTTGGCGTCGCCGACTGGCAGATGCCGCAGACCGTCTCGTTCTACCTGCTGGCACTGGCAATTGCCCAGTTAGCCTACGGGCCACTGTCGGATCGCAATGGCCGCAAGCCCGTACTGCTGGCTGGCATCGCCCTCTACATCGTCGGCTCGGTGGGCTGTGCTATCTCCGCCAGCTACAACGGGTTCCTGGCGTGGCGAATGCTGGAAGCCGTCGGCGCAGCTGCGGGCCTTGTCGTTGGCCGTGCCCTGATTGCCGACACCTGCGACAAGCGCACCTCTGCCAAGGTCTATGCGGTGATCTACCCGCTGGTGTCGCTGTCGCCAGCCTTGGCGCCGGCCATAGGCGGGCATCTGGCTGCGGCTTTCGGCTGGCGGTCTGACTTCCTGTTCGTCGCCGCGTTCGGTGTCGTGGCATTGCTAATGGTGATGATGCTGCTACCGGAAACGCTCCCCATCGCTGCCCGTACTCGGACCTCTCCCTTTGCCGGCTTCAGCCATGTCCTGCGCGACCGAACTTTTCGCCGCTATACACTGGTGGTCTGCGCGATCTATTGCGCTTGGTTCGTCTACTTGACCCAATCGCCGTTTCTTTTTTCGCGCCAAGGTTTGAGTGAGGAGCAAAGCGGCTGGCTGTACCTACCTCTGACGGCCGGCATCATCGCCGCCAACCTGCTGACCAAGCGGCTGCTTGATCGCTGGCACTACGACCGTATCCTCGCTGTCGGCATCATGTGCTTCGTACTTGGCGGGGCGGCATTCCTGGCCGTGGTGGCACTGGGGCTACATGGCGCGGCCGCTGTGGTGCTGCCGATGTGCCTGGTCAGTCTCGCCAATGGTTCGTCGCTGTCGCTGGCGGTATCTGGTGCCATTGCGAGTGAGCACGGGCATGCGGCCACCGCATCAGGACTGGTAGGGTTCTGTCAGATCGGCAGCGCCGCGCTGGTGGCAATGGGGGTCAGCGCGGCCTTCGGCACCGACCTTGGCGTGCTTTGCGGCGCGGTAATGGTGCTCGGCCTGATCGCGCTGTCCACCTGCCTGCCAAGGCCTAGAAACCGGACGAGCGTCGTCTGACTATCCTCAATGACGCTGGAACCCAAGCGCCCGGACCGTGAATGCTTCCAGCATGTGGGATTGGTTTGGTCGCAGTATTCGTTTCGTTATAGGTCTGTCGCAGCCGACTGCCAGCAGCTGAATTGGATTCGCTCGGGCGCAAAGAGGACATCGTGAAAATTTTGGCTATCTCAGGCAGCTCACGTGAAGCGTCAACGAATACGGCGTTGTTGCAAACCATGAAAAACCTAGCTCCATTGGGTGTTGATATCTCAGTTTTTTATCACCTCCATGCATTACCGGTGTTTTCGCCTGATGCCGAAGGGGAGAATACACCCTTGGTAGTTCGTGAATTCCTAGAAATAGTCTCCGCTAACGATGGCATCCTCATCTCAAGCCCCGAATACATCCGTGCAATTCCCGGCGGCCTCAAGAATGCAATCGACTGGATGGTTTCGCGCTTTGAAGTTATTGGAAAGCCCATTGTTTTGGTACATGCATCACACCGAGGTGACGATATGTTGGCTTCGCTAAGAATGGTTCTTTCGACGTTAAGCAATAATTTTCTAGAGCATCTGTTTTTACGCATACCTCTCATTGGAAAATCCCCGGAGGAAGTCGTGAGCTTTTTATGCCTGCCAGATAATGAGTCACAAATCACGTCGTTTCTACTCAAATTTGCTGCAGCAGTTCATCAAAGCAGCGGGGTGAGCCTAGCAGCCACTAATACAATTCGTTAGAAATCCGAATGAAGCATTTATGCTTCACGCGTCTTGGCAAGATGAACTTTTAATATAGAACTTTGGTTGCAGTTGCAGCCCCTCCGACGCCCGACGCCCCCAATTGAAGTGCAGCGGCTTGTGGGAGCGCGGCAAGGTTTCATACCGCAATCAGCCCGCGCCCCAATCGAGCCTCTAATCGCGCGTTACACAGACGATCCATAACGAAAGAACTCTATAAAGGCCCGCAATGCAGGACGCATCAGGCGCCGAGAAGGATAGTAGATATAAAAACCATCGAAGGGCGGACACCATTCTTCCATTACGGAGATCAGCTTGCCTTTCTGTACATCGACCGAAACGGTGTCCTCAAAAAGAAAAGCTAGTCCAACTCCGTCGAGGGCGGCCTGCCTCATCAATTCCTGCTGTGGCAGGATCACATTGCCCTTTACCCCAACGCTGATCGCATGCCCGTCCTGCTCCAATTCCCAGCGGTAGATACGTCCGCTCTGGAACCGCCGACGGATGCAGTTGTGTGCAGCCAGATCGCGGGGGTGCACGGGTTTTGGATATCTGGCGAAGTAATCGGGGGCACCGACAATCATGCCGCGCCGTGGTCCGCCCGCACGTACCGCGATCATGTCGACCTCCAGGCTCTCCCCAAGCCTGATCCCGGCGTCGCACCCGTTCTCGACGATGTTCTCAAACGTATCCGAAACGCGAATATCGAGTTCTATCGCAGGATAGAGCGTGGTGAACGCTGGCAGGCGACGCATGATGACTTCCTGAACGGCGAGGAGCGGCATCGTGATCCGTAATGGGCCGGAGGGGGCAACGGCTCCCTCCGTGACTTCCGTGAACCCCGTTTCGATCTCGGCGAGGGGACCAGCGACTCGCGCCAGAAGGCGTTCGCCTTCCTCCGTCGGGCGTGTTGAACGTGTGGTCCTTGCCAACAACCGCAGCCCCAGGGCGTCCTCCAACGTGGAGACAGCGTGACTGACGGCAGAAGGCGCGATGCCGAGTTGATCGGCCGCCGCGCGAAAGCTGCCTGTCTTGGCGACGGCAACGAAAACGACGAGTTGGGAAAGCTGCGTTCTATCCATTGTTCTAAATTTTAGATCAACACAATCTCTTTCGCACGGATTATCAGTGCTAGTCGCTCGCACTACCATGCTCGTATTCCGGTTAATTTCACTGAGGAACACGTTATGGAACATCGCAAATTAGGGAAAATCGACGTCTCTGCTATCGGCTTGGGCTGCATGGGGCTGAGCCAGGCCTATGGTGTCCAAGATGAAGCTAGTTCGATCCAGACTTTGCATCGCGCAGTCGAACTTGGGGTCAACTTCTTCGATACTGCCGAGGTTTATGGCCCTTATCGCAATGAAATGCTTCTGGGCAAGGCACTGAAGCCCTACCGGGAGCGCGTGGTCATCGCGACAAAATTTGGTTTCGTCTACAACCGGGATCGAAGCGATTTCGGTGAAATCACCGGAACAGATGGCAGCCCTCGAAATGCCCGCGCCGTCGCAGAAGCCTCTCTGAAACGGCTCGATACAGACGTCATCGACCTCTACTATCTGCACCGTGTCGATCCGGCGGTGCCCATCGAAGAGAGTGTCGGCGCAATGGCCGAACTGGTAACCGAGGGCAAGGTGCGCGCGATCGGTCTTTCCGAAGTATCTGCCGATACCCTGCGCCGGGCTCATGCCATCCACCCGATCACCGCCTTACAGAGCGAATATTCTCTGTGGACGCGTGATGTAGAAACCAATGGCGTTCTTGATAGCTGCCGCGAACTGGGCATTTCCTTCGTGCCTTTCAGCCCGCTGGGCCGTGGTTTCCTGACTGGCAAGGCGCCCGCCACCGCTACGTTGGAAGCGGGCGATTTTCGCCACAATCTGCCGCGCTTCCAGCCTGGGCACGTCGAGGCGAACCGCAGATTGGTCACGGTGATCGAAGAAATCGCCGCAGCGAAAGGCGTGAGCGCAGCACAGGTCGCCCTAGCTTGGGTGCTGGCCCAGGGCAGCGACATCATTCCGATCCCCGGTGCGAAACGCCTCGAACATCTAGAGCAGAATGTCGCCGCAGCCAGCCTAAATTTGGCCGAAAAGGAATGCGCACTACTCGAAGCGACGTTCTCACCCGAAAACATCTCGGGCGACCGATACCCTGCAGCGTTCGAGGCGATGGCTCAGAAATAGAGTTACTGCTGTCAACGCAACCGATGAAAGCAGTTGCTGGTCGAAAGACCGGCGGCGCGCGAGGTCAGATGTCTCCGGAGCGTGAGGCTGGTCTCCAGACGGCATGGCCTGATCGCCATCAGTTACGCCTCTTGAATCCTCGATCCCCAGCCATGAACGCCTCGAGCATGTGCGGGATCAGTGTCACTGCATCGACCGCCTCGCCATACGCCTGCGCATGTACTGCGGCGTAGCGGTCGAGGTCGGCTTTCAGGCTGGCCGGGCAGGCAAAGGTCAGCTTCGTGGATTCCGTTTTTGGTAGCGGCCCGAGCCGCAGCTTGCGCGTGGTCATCGTGAAGTCCCTTTGTTGAAGAACAACGGCTGGTAGGGCCGCAGCATCAAGTCACGGTTGGCGATGATGCGAACCGGCAGGCCCGGCCGCTCGGTCAGCGTCGGCTGGATGTTCATGTTGCGCCGGGTCATCTCCTGTCCGACCTGATTGATGCTGTCCTGCGCGCTGTCGCGGCCGGCGATGATGATGCGGTCGGCGTCCTGGCTGTTCTCCGGCGCGGCCAGCTCGGCGCCGACGCCCAACAGCGTGGTCAATGCCGCACCGGCGAAGATGCGGCCCCAGTGGTAGTCCACGTCGTCTTCCAGCCCGGCATAGCCGGCCGGGTCGGCTCCGACCAGGTTGTCGAGCGTGAGCGAAGACGTGTCGGGCAGGATGATCCGGTTCCACACCACCTGCACGCGGCTTTGTCCGTAGCTGACTTGGCTGTTGTAGCGGCCCAGGATGCGCGAACCCTTCGGGATCAGCAGAAAGCGCCCGGTAGCTGTGTCATAGACAGGCTCCGTCACCGTGGCGATCACATCGCCCGGCAAATCCGACTTGATGCCCGTCACCAGCGCCCCGGCGATGACCGTCCCGGCCATCACCTGATACGGCGAGGCCGGCAGAGTCAGATTGCCGGAATTACGGGTCTCTGTACTTCCGGCTTTCTGGAATGCCTCTTTCTGGTCTTGCCGGTTCTGCACCGCCGTCGGGTCGGCAGGCTGGGCCGCCGTGGAGGCCGGCCCTGCAGCCATCGGGTCGAACGCCGCATTGGCGGCGAAGCCCAGTGTGGCGGCGACCTGCGATTGCGCCGCCGGCGCGGCTTTCTGCGTACCTGAGCGGAAGAACACGGACGATGCTGCGGCCGCTTCGGCTTCCTTGCGCAGCGCATCGTTGGGGTCGTGGCCAGGGGCCGTGTAGGTTGCCGTCACGGGCTGCTGCGACTTGACGATGGCGGGGCCAAGATCGCCCGGCAGCGGCGGCCCCAGTTCGGCCACCGTGGGCGGCAAGGCCCGCGGCAGCTTGGAGTAGTCCGCCGGCAGCGCATCCAGTCCTTCGGACTTGGAGACACGATCGACGTTATAAAGCTCGGTCTGCTCGTTGGCCCCCCGCCGCTGCGGTTGCAGCGACCACATCAGCGCACCGAGCACGACGACTGACAGGCCGCCAGCGAGGATGGCCACCGTGCGTCGGTTCAGGCGCGTGACCGGGCGCGGCTGGGCGCGTAGCGCCACCGACTCCGGTGTGATCTTGCCCGCCGCCTGCGGCGCGGCGATGTCGGGAGTGTCGTCCTGGCTCATGGTCAGTTCCTCCGCGCAATGCCATCTGTGCGCTCGATCCGCACCACGTCGCCCTTGTCGCCGCCCAGGCGCAGTTCGGCCGCTCCGAACAGGCGATCCACGATGTAGTACGGCGAGCGGAAACGGTAGTTCACTAGTTGCCCGTCTCCTTGCGCGCCGATCACGAACAACGGCGGCAGTTCGCCTTGCGAGATGCCCGGCGGAAACTGGATATAGACCTTCTCGCCATCATCGAAGGCGCGCAGCGGCTTCCACGGCGGATTGCTGCCTGACACCGCGTATCGGAAGCGGATCTTCTCCAGTGACAGGCCGGAATCGACCGGCGCGGCAGCGCTGGCAGCCTGCGCCTGGCGCTGCAAGGCCAGCATCCGGTCTTTCGGGTAGTCCCAGGACACCGATGCCATCCACGCCTTCTCCGTCGAAGTCAGCTCCAGCAGATAGTTGCGGCGGCTGGTGGTGATGACCAGATTGGTCTTCATCCCGGAACGGATGGGCTTCACCAACACATTGACGCGCAGATCGGCCCCGCTGCCACTGGACGTGTCGCCCACGATCCAGCGCACGGTATCGCCGGCGGCGACCGTCACCAGTTCCTCGCCCGCTTGGAGCGATACCACCGTCACGCGCCCCGGCGAGGCATAGACCTGATAAAGCGCGCCGTCGGTGAAGGGCCACACCTGAATCGCATTGACGTAGCCCTCGCGCGTGGGCGCAATGCGCGCCTCGGCGTTGGCGCGGGAAACGCGCACCTTCTCGTCGGCGGGCTCCGGCGCAGCCGGGGCCGTATCGACCTCCGGCAGCGGCTTCAACTGCGCAGGCAGCGCCAGCGGCTCGGGGACGGCGACGACTTCCACCGGCGCGGGCGGTTCGGGCAACGGCTGCGCCTGCACCGGCTCATCGAGCGAAATGGACGGCGGCGGCTTGCCTTGGGAGGCGCAGCCCGACAGGGCTGCGAGCATCAACACGAAAGCGTAAAAGCGGAAAGGCAGGTTCATGGCTTGGCTCCTTCGGAAGAATCCAGTTCGCGGCTCCAAGACAGGCCGTTGACGTAGATCCCCAGCGGGTTCTTGCGCAGGCGCTGTTCGGTGCGCGGGGTTTGCAAGACGGTGGAAAGCACGGCGTTCCAGCGCTCGGTGCCGGCGGGCGCGCCGTTGACATACCGCTGCTCTGTCCAGCGCACGTTGAACGACGTGTCACTGGCACGGGTCACGCTGGTGATCTGCACCGTCACCGACTCGCGGCCGACACGGGCGAACGGATCGTTCTTGCCGGCGTAATCGTTCAGCACCGCCGCACCCCGGTCGGTGGTGTAGTCGTAGGCATCGAGCCAGTTCTGGCGCACGACGATAGGGTCGATGGACAGCGAGCGCACCAGCGTCACGAAGCGCGCCAAGTGGTGCGCGATCTGCGCGTCAGCCGGCTTGTACGGCGTGGCGGCTTCGCCCACGGTACGCACCTGGCCGGACTGATCCACCTCGATGACATAGGGCGTGACGATGGACTGGGCCGAACGCCACACCAGGCCACCGGCCATCAGCAGTGCGAGCGCCAGGCAGCCGAAGGCCATCAGCCGCCAGTTCTTCGCCTGCACACGGGCGGAGCCGATACGTTCGTCCCACACCTGGGCGGCGGCTTGATAGGGGGTAGCAGGCTGCGGCGTATCGGCGTAGCGCACCTGCGGTCGTTTGAATCGCATGGTTGTTCTCCTTAGAGGTCAGATATCGGAATCGCGCAGGCTCGGGCCTTGCCCGGAGCCGCCGCCGTCGCCACCGCGCAGCGTGTGGGCAGCAGTGGTCGCGGCATGGGTGGCCTGTTGGCGGCGGCGCATCTGCTTGGCCCAGGCGGGCTGCTCTTGCTTCTGCGAGCTGGCGGCAACGTCTGTAGCGGATTGGCCGGTCGTGGCTGTACCGGCGGCAGCGCCACCGGATGCGGCGGCCCCTGCGTTGGAATTGTCCGAAGACCCATTCCAGCCGGCACGGAACGAGCTGGTCATCTTCTGCTCGGCTGCGGAAGCGCCGGACGTGGCGCGGCGGCCTGCTGCCTGTGCGCCGGTCTTGGCGACATTGCCAAGGCCAGCCGCCGCGCCCCTGGCCCCGCCGCCCGCAGCGGCGGAACCAGCCTGGAACGCAGACCGTGCGCTACCCGCCGCCGACGTGGCAGCACGCGCTCCCGCGCCGGCCAGCTTCGCGGCGGCTGGCGCCATGCGTGCGCCTGCCATGACGGCACCGCCCACGCCAGTGGCGGCGGCACCGATGGCAACACCCGTGCCAACAGCGCCGACAGCGGCACCGGCCATCGCGCCTGCGCCAAGCTGAGGCGCACCGGACACTAGGCCGGTGGCGATGCCCGGGCCGAAGATGCCCAGCGCCAGCAGCGCGAGCGAGGCCAGCATCACGACAAGGGCGTGGTCGATGGAAGGCTCATCTGGATGCACCTGGAACTCCGCGAACAGACCCGAGCCGATGCCAACGATGACGGCCAGCACCAAGACCTTGATGCCCGACGACACCACGTTGCCGAGCACCTTTTCGGCGAGAAACGAAGTCTTGTTCCAGAGCGCGAATGGCACCAGCACGAAGCCCGCAAGTGTGGTCAGCTTGAACTCGATCAGCGTGATGAAAAGCTGCACCGCCAGCACGAAGAAACACAGGATCACCACCAGCCAGGCGATGAACATCACCACGATGGGGTCGAGATTCACGAACACCTCGGGGAACCCCGCCATGTCCCCGATCTGCTCCAGAATCGGTGCGCCTGCGTCGATGCCAGTCTTCGCCAGACGGCCTGGTTGAAGAAAGTTCTCCATCGTGATGGCCGAGCCGGTGGCGGTGATACCCAGTCCGGCGAACGAGCGAAACATGATGCTTGCCAGCCAGTTGAAGTTGCCGATGATGTAGGCGAAGGCACCGACGTAGAGCACCTTGCGCAGCAGCTTGGCGATCACGTCCTCGCCCTGGCCGGTGGCGTGGCTCATGGCCCAATACAAGCCGGCGATGGTCATGTCGATGACGATGAGCGTGGCGGTGAGAAACGCCACTTCACCTTGCAGCAACCCGAAACCAGAGTCGATGTAGCGCGAGAACGTATCGAGAAAACGGTCGATGATGGTCACGTCGTTCATGGCGTGTCCTCTCCAATGGGTTCATCGAAGCTCGCCGGAATCGGCGGCAGTTCGGCCAGCGTCTGGTATTCATCCGGCCCGGTCTGGCCGGCGAAGAAGCGCCGCCGGAAGGCTTCGGCAGCGACGCGGCAAGCGTCTGCTCCCACGGCCTGCATGACTTGTTGTGGATGGGCCGCGCATTGCTCGCGCAACGCCTTGAGCCGCACGGGATCGGCGGCCAGGGCGTCGGCCAGGTTCTCGGCCGGCTGCTGGCCGCAAGCGGTCAGCAGCACGGCCAGCAAGATGGGAGCGCATCGCATGGCCGCCTCCCGTCAGTTGTTGTAGAAGTTGACGGACTGCGGCGTGTACGGCGTGCCGGTGCCGAGGAAACGCCGCCGCACTTCGCGGGCGCGCTCGGTGGCCGCCGCCTGCCGCGCCAGTTCCAGCGAAGCGGCCCGGTCTTGCGTGATCTGGAGCTGCTGGGCCTGGATGGACTGCTTGGCCTGGAGCGCGAGAAGCTGGTTGGTCGCCTGCATCGCTTGCAGCGCGCCAGTGGCCGACTGGCTCTGACTCACCAGATCCGACAATGCACTTTCGTCTTGTGTCAGGTTCTGCGACACCTGCGCCTGCATACGCATCGCGGTATGCAGCCCATTCAAGGTGTTCTTCCAACGTTCCTGCGCGTCGCGCAGCATCTGGTCGCCGCTGACGGTAGCGGCGTACTGCTCGGGGTACAGGCGCGAGAACATGGCATCCATGCGCTGCACGTCGTAGGCCAGCCCCTGCGCCTGAGCGATCAGTTGGCGTGTGGTGTCCAGGTTGCTGCGCAGCCGGTTGACCACGTTGAATGGCAGGCTCGCCAGGTTGCGCGCCTGGTTCATCAGCATCTGCGCTTCGTTCTGGAGCTGGTTGATCTGGTTGTTGATCTGCTCCAGCGTGCGCACGGCGGTCAGCGTGTTCTGCACGAAGTTGGACGGGTCAAACACCGTCAGCGCAGACGCCGGCTGCGAAGCCAGCAGCGACACCGACAGTACGGCGGCGAGCGTTGCAGAAAGAGTACGGGTTTTCATGGCAGGTTCTCCTATCGTGGTTGGCAAAGAAAAAATGCCGCCGCAGGTGAGGACGGCAGCAGATCAGCCGCCCAATCCAGGCCGCGATGGCGCAGCCACGCACCGGCAAAGCCCGGCGTGCCTGCGTCCGACTGCACGCGATCCATATCGCGTTGGTCTTGCGGGGTGGATGCACCGGCAAAAGCCAGCGTGGCTGGCCCCAGGTCGAGGTCGAACAGGCGATTGCCAAGACGCGATTGGTAGTAGTAGTCACGCTTGGGCTGCGCGGTCGCCACGATCTCGATCTGGCGGCTGTTGAGGCCGAAGCCTTCGTAGATCGTGCGGATCTGCGGCTCGGAGGCCTGCGGGTTGGGCAGAAAAATCCGACTGGCGCAGCTTTCGATCACCGCCGGGGCAATGCTTGAATCCTTGATGTCGGCCAGCGACTGCGTGGCGAAGATAACGCTGACGTTCTTCTTGCGCAGCGTCTTGAGCCACTGCCGGATGCGGGCGGCGAACACTGGGTCATCAAGGAACAGCCAGGCTTCATCGAGAATCAACAGCGTGGGCGCGCCGTCAAAGCGTTCATCGAAGCGGGCGAACAGGTAGCCCAGCACGGCCAGCACCGCCGCCTTGCTGTGCATCAGTTCTTCCATCTCGAAGCCTTGCACGCTGCCGGAACCCAAGCGGTCGGCATCGGCGTCCAGCAACTTGCCGTGGGCACCGCCCAGCACATACGGCGCAAGCGCCTGGCGCAGTGCGTTCGATTGCAGCAGCACCGACAGGCCCGTCAGCGTGCGCTGCTCCACTGGCGCACCTGCGAGACTGCCGAGTGCCGACCAGATCGCGGCCTTCTCGTCCGGGCCGATGGTTACACCTTCGTGTTCCAGACGGCCTTCCACCCATTCGGCGGCCCAGGTGCGGTAGCCCTCCTGGTCGATGCGTGCCAGTGGCTGGAACGCAATCGCCCCGTCGTTGCCCAGGTCGTAATGCTCGCCGCCCAGCCCGAGGATGGTGGCGCGCATGGAGCGGCCCATATCGAAGGCGAAGATGCGCGAGCCGGGATAGCGGCGAAACTGCATCGCCAACGTGGCGAGCAACACCGACTTGCCCATGCCGGTCGGCCCGGCGACCAGCGTGTGGCCCACGTCGCCGATGTGTGTCACCAGCCGGAACGGCGTCGCGCCATCGGTACGGGTGACGATCAGCGGCGGGCCATCCAGATGCGCGTTCCTCTCCGGGCCGGCCCACACGGCGGACAGCGGCATCATGTGCGCCAGGTTCAGCGTCGAGACGATGGGTTGGCGCACATTCGCATAGGCATTGCCAGGAATGGACGACAGCCAGGCATCCACCGCGTTCAACGTCTCGGGGATAGTCACGAAGCCCCGCCCCTGGATGACTCGCTCCACCATGCGCAGCTTTTCATCGGCTACGGCGGCATCGCCGTCCATGACCGTGACAGTGGCCGTCAGGTAGCCGAAAGACACCTGATCGCTGCCCAGCTCCTGCAAGGCGGCATCGGCATCGGCGGCCTTGTTGTTGGCGTCGGTATCGACCAGCGGGCTTTCCTGCTGGAAGATCGTTTCACGCAACAGCGCGACGACATTCTTGCGCTTGGCGAACCACTGGCGGCGCAGGCGGCCGAGTTCCTTTTCCGCCTCGGCTTTGTCCAGGCACAGAAAGCGCGTGCTCCAGCGGTAGCCAAAGCCAAGGCGGTTGAGGTCGTCCAGAATCCCCGGCCAGGTCGAGGTCGGAAAGCCCCGCACCGACACCACGCGCAGGTGCTGGTCGCCCAGCATGGGGGCAAGGCCACCGACCAGCGAAGCATCGGCCAGCAGTGCGTCGATGTGGAACGGAACGTCGGGCACGCCGACGCGATACCGCCGCGTGGACACCGTGGCGTGCAGGTAGGTCAGCGTTTCAGTGTCATCGAGCCAGGCAATCTCCGGCATCACGCCATCGAGCAGGTCGAATACTCGATCCGTTTCCGCCACGAAGGCTTCCAGCCGACCCTGCCAGTCCACGCCGTCACCCGGCGCGTTCTCATAGAGCAGCTTGGCGGCGCGGGCGCGGGATTCCTCCGACGGCAGATAGGTCAGTGTCAGGTGGTATGCGCTCTCGTAGTGGTGGCCGGACTCCTCGAAGGTGGCGCGCCGTTCTTCATCGACCAGCCAGGACAGCGGTTCGGGGAAATCGGAGTGCGGATAGTCCGCCGCCGGCCTGCGCTCGGCTTCGATGAACAAGGCCCAGCCCGAACCCAGCCGGCGCAGTGCGTTGTTGAGCCGCGCCGACGTGGCGATCAGCTCGCCTTGTGTGGCGCTGTCCAGATCCGGCCCGCGAAAGCGTGCGGTGCGCTGGAACGAACCATCCTTGTTCAGCACCACGCCCGGCGCGATCAGCCCGGCCCAGGGCAGCCAGTCGGCCAGCAGCGCGGGGCGCTGGCGGTATTCGACAAGGTTCAGCATGTCGGCATCCCCCTATACGTCCAGCAGCGGCTTGTGTTTGATGTGCCGGGCGAAGACCTGCATGAACTGCGGATCGACACGCGCACCCCAGACCGCCAGCGAATGGCCGACAAGCCAGAGCACCGCGCCGGGAATCCACAGTTGCAAGCCCAGCCCAACAGCGGCGGCCAGCGTGCCGTTGGCAATCGCCACGGTGCGCGGCGCACCGCCCAGCAGGATCGGCTCGGTCAGCGAGCGATGCAGTGGCACTTCAAAGCCCGGAAGATCGGTGGCCGTGCTCATACGACGGCCCCGCCGGAGAAGCTGAAGAACGACAGGAAGAACGAGGACGCGGCGAACGCGATGGACAGGCCGAACACGATCTGGATCAGCTTGCGGAAGCCGCCGCTGGTATCACCGAACGCCAGCGCAAGCCCCGTCGAGATGATGATGATCACCGCCACGATCCGGGCGACTGGCCCCTGGATGGATTCGAGGATGGAGGTCAGCGGCCCTTCCCACGGCATCGAGGAACCGGCGGCCTGCGCCGTGCCCGCCAGCAACAGCATCAGCGCGGCCAGCAGCAGCCCTTGCCCTGCGGGACGGGTCAGGCGGCGCAGCCGCGCCATGCTGGACAGGCGAGAAATCGGGTTTACGGAAAGACGGAAAGCATCAACGTGCGTCATGGCAGTTCTCCAGGTTGTTCAGGGATCGAGGAAGGCGCAGCGGCAGCGGCTGCAAGAGGAACCGGCGGCAGCTCGGGAAACGGTGTTTCCAGCGCATCCGCCAGGCGATAGCCCGCACCGTCGAAGCCGACGACACGGGAAATGGTTTCAACGTGGCGCTTGCGGCCACGGCCTGCGATGTGGATCACGACATTGACCGCCTCGGCGATCAGGGCGCGGGGCGGATTCACTGCCACTTCGAGGATCAGCTGCTCCAAACGCAGCAGTGCGCCCAAGGCCGAGCCGGCATGGATGGTGGCGATGCCGCCGGGGTGGCCGGTGCCCCAGACCTTCACCAGATCCAGCGCTTCACCGCCGCGCACTTCGCCGACGATCACGCGATCCGGGCGCAGGCGCATCGTGGCGCGCACCAGCTCCTGCATCGACACCACGCCCGCACGGGTGCGCAGCGGTACATGGTCGCGGGCCACGCATTGCAGTTCGATGGTGTCTTCGAGCACCAGCACGCGGTCGCCGGTGGCGGCGATCTCGGCCAGCAAGGCATTGGCCAGCGTGGTCTTGCCGGTGCTGGTGCCGCCAGCAATCAGAATGTTCTGTCGCTCGCGCACGGCATGGCGCAGGAACTCGGCCTGCCCAGCGGTCAGGATGCCGTCGGCCACATAGCGATCCAGACCGATGATGCTCACGGCACGCTTACGCAGCGCAAAGGCCGGGCCGGGCGCGGCCGGCGGCAAGATGCCCTCGAAGCGCTCGCCTGTCTCCGGCAGTTCAGCGGTCAGCAGCGGCTGGCCGCGATGCACCTCCGCGCCAACGTGCGCCGCGACCAGGCGGATGATGCGTTCGCCATCGGCCTCGGAAAGTTCTACGCCCAGTGGTGCACGGCCCGACGACAACCGATCGACCCATAGCGTGCGGTCGGGGTTGAGCATGATTTCCACCACGTCCGGGTCTTCCAGGGCAGCAGCGATCACCGGCCCCATCGCCGTGCGTAGCATCTGGATGCGGCGATCCTGAGATGCCGCAGCGGATGAGCGCGGTTCTGGTGGGATTTGTGGAACGGCGCTCATGAGGCCCGCTCCGCAGCACGTTCATAGGCCTGTGCCTCTACGTCATCCATCCGCATCGGGTCGGGATGCAGATCTTCCACCACGTCGCGCACCAGGCTGCGGCCACGCAGCAGGTGGCGGCTCAACTGTTCGACGAACTGCTCAAAGCGCGCCTTGCCCTGGGCGCGGGCCGCGTCCTGATGGGCCTCCGGCACCGGCGTGCTGACAGTCAGGTAGTAGCGGACGAACAGCGCCAGCGTTTCGATCTGGATGTTCTGGTCACGCTCCAGGCGCTCGGCCTGCCGCGACAGGCGATCCAGCCGCTTGGCAATTGCTGCCTCGCGTTGGTCGCCCGCATCGGGCGACAGCCAAGACGCCAGCGCCGCCGCGACAATGGATGACTTGGATACGCCCTTCTTGGCGGCCAGTTCATCGAGGCGCTTGGCGTGCTCCTGCTGGATGAACAGGTTCAATCGGTATTGGCTCATAAGTCGATTCCGTCGTTAGGGTCGAGGGAGGCCAGCCGTGCCGTGCGCTGCATGGCCGGATCGAGCTGGCCGGGAAGCGGCAGCGGTAAGTCGTCGTCATCAAGCAGCGCCAAGTCGCTGGGCGTGTATTCCGGTTCGGGGTCGTAGGCGACGGTTTCGGACAGCTCGGGCTGACGGCGGGGGCCGCCGTCGTCGGAGCCACCCAAGTCATCGGCGGACGCCGTGGCCTGTGCCGCAGGTACGGCCGGGATCGCCAAACCGCTCCAGTCATCGGGACGTGCAGGCGGCACATCGGCATAGCGGCCTGCCGTTAGCGCAGGCGGCGGCAGCACCCGCTGCTTGAAATTGGCATCGGCGTAGTAGCGCAACTTCTTGGCCCTGATCGGCGCGACGCTGGACACCATCACCACTGATTCGTCTGGCGGAAGCTGCATCACTTCGCCGGGCGTCAGTAGCGGCCGTGCCGTCTCTTGGCGGGACACCATCAGGTGCCCGAGCCACGGGGCCAATCTGTGTCCGGCATAGTTGCGCTGGGCGCGCAGTTCGGTAGCCGTGCCAAGCGTTTCGGAGATCCGTTTCGCCGTGCGTTCGTCATTCGTGGCGAAGGTCACGCGCACATGGCAGTTGTCCAGAATCGAATGGTTCTGCCCATACGCCTTGTCGATCTGGTTGAGCGACTGCGCGATCAGGAAACTGCGGATGCCATAGCCCGCCATGAAGGCAAGCGCCGTCTCGAAGAAGTCCAGCCGCCCCAGCGCCGGGAACTCATCAAGCATCAGCAGCAGCTTGTGGCGGCGCTCGATGCCGTCGGAGCCATCGAGCGATTCGGTGAGCCGTCGCCCGATCTGATTGAGGATCAGCCGAATCAGTGGCTTGGTGCGGCTGATGTCCGAAGGCGGCACTACCAGGTACAGCGACACCGGATACTCAGAAGCGATCAGGTCGGCGATGCGCCAGTCGCAGCGTGACGTGACTGCGGCCACGGTGGGGTCACGGTATAGACCGAGGAACGACATGGCGGTGGACAGCACGCCTGACCGCTCGTTGTCCGACTTGTTGAGCACTTCGCGGGCAGCGGATGCAACGACGGGATGCTGGGCATCGCCCAGGTGCTTGGTCGTCATCATCCGGTGCAAGGTCAGCTCGAACGGGCTGGCCGGATCGGACAGGAAGTTGGCGACGCCGCGCAGCGTCTTGTCTTCGCCTGCATACAACACATGCAGGATCGCGCCGACCAGTAGCGCGTGGCTGGTCTTCTCCCAGTGGTTGCGCTTCTCTAGCGCGCCTTCGGGATCGACCAGGATGTCGGCGATGTTCTGCACGTCGCGCACTTCATGCGCGCCGCGCCGCACTTCCAACAGCGGGTTGTAGGCCGCCGAACTGGCATCGGTCGGGTTGAACAGCAGGCAATTCGAGAAACGCGAGCGCCAGCCGGCTGTGATCTGCCAGTTCTCGCCTTTGATGTCGTGGATGACTGCGGAGGCGGGCCAGGAAAGCAGCGTCGGTACCACCAGGCCCACGCCCTTGCCGGAGCGCGTCGGCGCGAAGGTCAGAACGTGTTCCGGCCCTTCGTGCCGGAGGTAGTGGCCATCATGTTGGCCGAGAAAGACCCCAGCGGGCTGCGTCAGCCCGGCCTTGCGAATGTCGGCGGTATTGGCCCAGCGTGCCGAGCCATAGGTCGTAACCTTGCGCGCCTGGCGCGAGCGCCACACCGACATGGCGATGGCAACCACTACGGCGACCAGGCCACTGCAGCCCGCAATGGCGCCGCCTATGTCGAAGACGTGCGGCGCGTAGGCATCGAAGAAGAACCACCACTCGAACAGCCGCCAAGGGTGATAGACCGGCGTGCCGAAGAAGTCGAACCAAGGCGAGCCAAGGCGTAGTTGGTAGCCCAGGGCAGCGGCTGTCCATTGCGTGGCACCCCACACACCGGCGATCACGATGCCGAAGACGGCGGCGATCTGCCCGAACAACACGCCCTGAGCTTGCATTGACTGGCCTCCGATTTCCTCTGCGCTGATTCCTCGTACACACGCGGCACAAGGACGTGCCGCATGACGCGAGGATCAGTGCCGGATCTGTGCCGGTCAAAGACCGTTATCGGGAGAAAGCTCTAGAAAAAAGAAAGAATTCGCACAGCGTCGAGCCAAAGAAAAACGCCGCAAGCGAAGGCGCATTGCGGCGTGTATGGCGAGAAAACGGAAGATGTTGGCGAATCCGCCCGCGATCAGAACTTGGACGCTTCCTTCGACGGTGTGTATGGGGTCTTGCCATCGCCATAGAACCGCTTGCGCGTGGCCTCAGCGACTCGGTTGCACAACACGTCGCCCAGCCTGGTGCGATCGGTCTTGCACTGCTGGCGCAGCTCCTTCAGCCGTGCCGGGTCGGCGGCCAGTTCTTCCACGGTCGGCACGTCGGCTTGCTTGGGCGTCTTCGATTGACCGCAGGCGGTTAGCGCCGCGACCAGCAGGAAAGGGATGGTCTTCTTCATGGCTCGGGTTCCTCCGATGTGTCGGCATCAAGGCCCGGCGTGGGCCTGCTGCCTTCGGGTGATTCAATGGCCCGCACACGGTCGATGAAGCGAGCGAGCATTTCCGAAGGCTCGCCGTCCGGGCGCAGCAGGTAGGTCGTCAGCAGCGGTGCGCGGCCTGTCAGTGGTCGCGCCACCACGCCAGCCTCTTGGCTGGCCAGGATGTGCGCGCAGCCCGTCAATCCCAATGCGATGCCTGCGGACACGAGCGCCATCATCAGGTCGCAAGACGCCACCCGTTCGGCCACCAGCGGTTCCATGTCCACACGGCGCAGAACGCGATCAACCTGCCGCGCATGCCCTTCGCACGCCTGCGGATCGCAGAGCACCAGCGGATAGCGCAGCAGTTCTTCCAGGGGGATGCGCTTGTGGGCTAGCAGGGGATGCCGTGCCGGCACGGCCACCATCAGCGGATCACTCCATACCGGCTCGGCAATGAGACCATCGCCGACTTCATCGGCGCGGGCAAAGCCCACGTCGTACAGGTCGCCGTGCAGCCCTTTAATCTGCTGCGACAGCGGCACCTCGAAGAAGCGGATTTCGACCTCGGGTTCCTCCTGCCGGCACAGCGCTAGCAAGGCCGGCAGACGCGAGGGCGTGATGCCGTCGGACAGGGCAATGCGCAATTGACTGTGGAAGCCGTTGGCGGCGCCCCTCACGCTGTCGCGCGCTTGCTGCAAGGCAGAGAAGACACGCGGCACATGCTCAAAGAACAGCTTGCCCGCACGGGTCAGCCGAGTGCTGCGTGTGGTGCGCGCGAACAGCACCACGCCCAGTTCTTCTTCCAGTTCCTTGATGGCGCGAGATAGCGGCGATTGCTCAATGTGCAGTTTCTCCGCCGCACGGGCAAAGTGCAGTTCTTCAGCGACGGCCAGGAAACAGCGGAGATGACGCAGTTCCATGCCGCATCCTTATTCCAGCAGCCAGGAAATCGGCTGAAGATTAACGAACTCGCAGCACGCCTGAACATGTGCCACGCCCTCCAGGAAGTGCGGCGTATGTTCGTGCTGGAACAGCGCCTCGGCGTCGGTCCAGCGTTCTAGCAGGAAGAAGTGGTTCGCCGATAGGTGCCCTTGGGCAATCCGGTAGTCCAAGCACCCTGGTTCCTGAAGACTGGCTTCACGCAACGCCTCTAGCGTGTCGCGCAGTTGCTCGCTGCGTCCCTCTGATGCCTGCAGTACAACGATCAAATCGACAGCCGACATGTCACCCTCCTTGATGTGCGGCGTTGAGCGCAGGCCGCGCATTGCGGCGCGCCAGCCACCACAGCGGCACTTGAGCCAGCAGCACCAGCGCCACGCCGGCCCAAGGCGTCAACGCCATCTGTCCTTGCTCAACCAGACCACTGCCCAGCGTCTCGCCCAGGGTGATGCCCAGGTTGAATGCCGAGATGTTCAGCGCCGATGCAAAGTCCACCGCGCGCGGCGTCCAGCGTTGCGCTGTCTCCAGCATGCCGGCCTGGAAGCCCGGCGACATGCCGAAGGCCAGCACACCCCAGACAAACAGGAGCGGCACCATCACCCACTGCCACGGCATCGCCACCGCCAGCGCCGCCAGCACCAACAGCAGGCCAGCTAGCATGCGCCGCAGTGCCGCCTGCCAGCCGAGGTTGGCGGCCCAGCGCCCGCCGGCCAAATTGCCAACCAGGGTCGCCGCGCCGAACACCACCAGCAGCAGACTGGCCGTGTGGGTGGAGAAGCCGGTGATGCCGGTCAAGATCGGCGCAATGAAGGTGAAGGCCGGAAAACTCGCACCGAAGCCGAGCACGGTGATGGCCATCATCGCCAGAATCGGTGGACTGGTCAGCGCCGCCAGTTGCGTGCGCGCCGGGCCGGCCACCTGCGTGGGAAGCGCAGGCACCCAGCGTGCGGTGGCGAGCCAGGCCAATGCGGCCAAGACCGCCACGGCGAAAAACGGCAGCCGCCAGCCCAGAGCATTGCCGATCAGGCTGCCCAGCGGTACGCCGATCACCATCGCCAGAGTCAGCCCGGCGAACATGGCGGCAATCGCCCGGCTGGCCTGGCCTTCGGACGCCAGCCGCGCCGCGACGGTAGCACCGATGGCAAAGAAGCTGCCGTGCGCCACCGCAGTCAAAATGCGCCCGGCCAACAGCAGTTCATAGCTGGTAGACAGCGCCGACACCATGTTGCCGACGAGGAACACCGCCACCAGCGACAGCAGCAGCGGTTTGCGTGGCAGCCGCGCCAGAGCTAGCACGACGACCGGCGTGCCCACCGCCAGCGCCAACGCGTACAGGCCGACCAGTCCGCCGGCGCGCGCCAACGGCACGCCCAAGTCCTCGGCGATGGCCGGCAGCACACCGACCACGATGAACTCGGCCACGCCGATGGCGAACGCCGTCACTGCCAGCGCCCAAACGCCGGGATGGGTGCGATGTATCTGGCTCACGGTTTCCCTCCCGCCGTTGCCGTCGGATAGTCGGTATAACCCGCCGTCGTGCCGCCGAAGTACCGGCTGGCATCGGGCTCATTGAGCGGCAAGTCCTGGCGCAGGCGCTCGGGCAGATCCGGGTTGGCGATGAAAGGCCGGCCGAAGCCGATCAGGTCGGCCCAGCCATTGCGCAACGCGGCTTCGGCGCGCTCCAGACTGTACTTGCCGGCGTAGATCAGCGTGCCGCGATAGATCAGCCGCAGGGCTTCCTTGAACGCCGCCGGCATCTCGGGTGCATCCTCCCAATCAGCCTCGGCGATGTGGATGTAGCCCACGCCGATGTCATCCAGCACCTTGGCGGCGCCCAGGTAGGTGGCCTCGGGCGTGTCATCCACCGCACCCTGCAAAGTGGTCAGTGGCGCCAGGCGCACGCCCAGGCGTTCAGGGCCGGTCACGGCAGCAACCGCTTCGGACACCTCACGCAGAAAACGCAGCCGGTTGACCAGCGCACCGCCGTATTTGTCCGTGCGGGTATTGGCCTTCGAATCGATGAACTGGTTGATCAGGTAGCCGTTGGCCGCATGCAGCTCGACGCCATCGAAGCCGGCCGCCAGCGCGTTGCGCGCAGCCTCCGCATAGTCGCGCACGATGCTGGCGATCTCGTCCACGTTCAGCGCACGGGGCGCCGAGTGCTGCACCTTCTGGCCGGCACCGGATTCCGCCCCCAGCCCTGACGGTGCGATGAACACGGTGACACCTTCGGCCACCAGAGGTGAAGACGACACCGGCGCCGCGCCGCCCGGCTGCAACGAGACGTGCGAGACCCGGCCCACGTGCCAAAGTTGGGCGAAGATGCGCCCGCCGGCGGCATGCACCGCGTCGGTCACGAGGCGCCAGCCGGCGACTTGCTCGGGCGTATGAATTCCCGGCGTCCATGCATAGCCCTGGCCCTGCTGGCTGATCTGCGTGCCTTCACTGACGATCAGCCCGGCCGAGGCGCGCTGGGAGTAATACTCTGCCATCAGGGGCGTGGCGACGTTGCCGGCAGTCGCGCGAGAACGGGTCATCGGTGGCATGACGAGGCGGTTGGGCAGTTCCAGCCTGCCGAGGCGATAGGGGGTGAGCAGCATGGTTCAAGGTTCCTTGGTCGAAGAGATGGTCACGGGCGCGGCGGCCAGCGCTGGTAACAGCGCTGAGAGATCAACGGCCTGCGCCATTGCCCAGTTGCCCGCATCGCCGGGATGCAGCCGGTCGCCGGAATCGAACGCCACGGCTATGCGAGCTGGATGAGCGGGATCGCGCAGCACGGCATCGAAGTCGATCACTGCATCGAACGCGCCGGCGTGGCGTATCCAGTCGTTGACCCTGCGGCGCAGCGCGTCCTTCTCGGGCTGGTAGTAGTCGGCCAGCGGGGTATCGGGCATCGCTCCCTCGAACGGCGCGAGGGTCGCGCCGATGACGCGGATGCCCCGGCTGCGGGCCTGTTCGACCAACTGGCGATAGCCCATCGTCAGCGCTTCCAGCGTGGGCCGCTGCGCGTCGCGTGCGAAGGCCGTGCCCGGCCAGCCGATGTCGTTGATGCCGAGCATCACGATGACGCTTTGCACACCGGGCTGAGCCAGCACGTCGCGCTCCAGTCGCGCGAGTGCATTGACGCCCATGCCGTCAGTCAGCAAGCGCGCGCCTGAGATGCCGGCATTGACCACCGCCACGCCGTGCGGGGCCAGCCGTTCGGCCAGATAGTCCGGCCAGCGACGATCCGTATCCACGCTGGCCATCGCGCCGTCGGTGATGGAATCGCCAACGGCCACGACGGTAGGCGTGCCCGCTGACGCCTCGACCTGGATGCCCGTCAGCAACGGGCGTGCCGTGGTGCTCTGCGCGTCGTGATCGGCGATCCTCAGCGAGGCGGCAGCTGTTTGGTTTCCCGCCACGATCCAGCCGGTCTGGCGGCCATCCCAATGGAAAGTGGTCAGCGGCGTGGCCTGCGCCAGGTAAACGCTAACGGCGACCTGCGCCAGCGCGGGCAGCGGCAGATCCACCGGGTCGCTGAGCAGCGAGGCACCCGGCAGAATGGTGGCGGTCTCCTGCCCGGCGAACGTCACGGTGCGCAAACTATCGCCGTCTACCGCGCCGTCGCCACCCGAAGCGGGACGTGCCAGCGTGGCCCGGCCCACACTGATCGGCTGCTGGCCGTAGGCATTGGACAGCACGATGCGCAGCCGCGGCCCGCCCAGGCTGAGGCGAGCGATCTGGCGCACGGTCTGGTCGCGCAGTTCGGCAGGCACATGGGTAGGGAACAGGAAATCCGCATCCCAGACCGGCTGCGGACTGGCCTGCCAGCTCGCGACCCAGAGGGGAGCTGGCCCATGATCTGCCGCCAGCACCGGCGCCGCCGACAGAGAACTGGCTGTGAGCGCCGATGCCAATATGGCGGCAGTACTGAATGCGGAGCGGGGTTGCATTGGTGTTTTCATATCATTGAATTCAGAAGCTATTGGGGAGCAAATGATGAATTCAAGGAACGAATTAGAGTAGACTGGCTCTAGGAATATCAGTTGTGAACTGAAGTCATTGATGAGGTGAAGATGGCCCGATTGGATGTCAACCGCTCCGGCGAACTGGATGTGTTCGTGCGAGTCATCGAACTGGGCGGTTTCTCCGCCGCCGCACGCGCCTGCGGCATGACGCCGTCGGCCGTCAGCAAACTGGTCGCACGGCTCGAACAGCGCCTGGGCACGCGGCTGGTCAATCGCTCCACCCGGCAGCTCCAGCTCACGCCCGAAGGCTGCGCGTTCTACGAGCGCGGCGTGCGCATCCTGGCCGACCTGGACGAGGCCGAGCGCTGCGCCAGTGCCGAAGCCAGACCGCGCGGCCGGCTTCGGGTCAATGCAAACGTCCCCTTCGGTCATCACTTCCTGTTGCC
Source organism: Pseudomonas sp. P2S-1 (assembly GCF_057197725.1). Classification (NCBI taxonomy): domain Bacteria; kingdom Pseudomonadati; phylum Pseudomonadota; class Gammaproteobacteria; order Pseudomonadales; family Pseudomonadaceae; genus Pseudomonas; species Pseudomonas sp. P2S-1. The sequence continues at coordinate 3,234,889 of NZ_CM170068.1, read as the reverse complement.
ACTGGTGCCGACGTTCCTGGCCGAATATCCCGAGGTAACGCTGGACATCAGGTTGACCGACGAGGTCATCGACATCCTGGAACAGCGCACCGATGTGGCCGTTCGCGCTGGCCCGCTCAAGGATTCCAGTCTGGTGGCACGCAAGCTCGGCGCCACGCGCATGGTCATCGTCGGCGCGCCGGACTACCTGACACGCTATGGCACGCCGGCCACGCCGGAAGATCTGCATCGGCACAACCTGATCAGCCTGAACTACGTGCGCACGGCGAGCGGTTGGCCTCTGCGCTGGAACGGCGCCGACCAGATCGTGGTACCCGCCGGCAACGCCCAGGCCAGCGATGGCGAAGGCGTGCGCCGTCTGGCCGTGGCCGGTTTGGGGCTGGCGCGACTGGCGGCATTCCAGGCGTGCGAGGATATCGCCGCCGGGCGCCTGGTGCCGGTGCTGGAAGCCTGCAATCCTGGTGACACCGAGGAAGTGCATGCCGTGTTCACGGGCCAGGGTGGCTACCTGCCGCTGCGGGTGCGCGCGTTCCTCGACTTCCTGGTGCAGCACGTGCGCCTCTAGCACAGGCGCCTGCTCGGCCTGCCGAGTCATCCCCGCCCCGCCGCCTTCAGCGCAATATCTTGGTCGGCCTCAACGGTGGCACCGGCCACGCCTACCGCACCGATGACCTTGCCGTGACCATCTTGCAGCGTGATGCCGCCGCCAAAACTGATCAGTCCTCCGTTGGTCGCTTCCAGCGTGTAGATCGCACCGCCAGGCTGTGCGGCCGCGCCGATGTCGATGCTGTCGGAGCGGAACAGTGCCGCCATGCGCGCCTTCTTGAACGATACGTCGATGGCGCCGGGCACCGCTTCGTCCATACGCAGGAAACCGCGCAGCAGCCCGGCGTCGTCCACCACGCTGATGCAGACCGAAAAACCTTGCACGCGAGCGAGCGATTGGGCGCGCTGGATGACCTGCTGAGAAATAGTTTCAAACATGCGAAAACTCCTTGGAGTGATAACGGAGTCTTCGATGATTCCCGCAAGTGACTGGTGCGGGAAGGGGGCTAGGTCGATTGGCGACTAAAGTTTGAGAATGTCGAACATATCGCTCATGGCCGTGGTGGCCATACGTCGCAGCACCGGCTTGCGCAGACGCTGGGATGGGCCAGCGGCACCGAGCGCGGCCACCACGCGACCTTGCCTACGCAGCGGCAGCGCCAGGCAATTGAGGCCGGGTTCGGCTTCCTCCAGGTCCAGCGCGTAGCCTTGCTCGGCAATGGTCTTTAACTCGCTTTCCAATTGGGCGGGGATCAATCCGCCCCGGCGCAGGCTGCGAACCAGCTCCAGATCGTGTGCGAGGAACACCTTGCCGATCGCCGATGTCGTCAGCCCTTCGCGGCGTCCACGCGGGCTGGCCACGCGCAAGCTGCCATGGCCTTCCACGGCGTCGATGTAGAGGTACTCGCGCGTACCGCAGGGCACCGCGAGATAGCAGGTCTCGCCGCTGCGCTCGGCCAATGAGCGTAGCGCCGGTGCGAAGGTCGTGCGCAGGGCTGCGTCGGCATCGGCGAGCGGCTGGGCGATCTCGCGCAGCCGCAGCCCCAGTGCATAGCGGGTGCCATGACGCGAGATATAACCCATCGCAGCCAAGGTATTGAGCAGGCCATGCAGCGTGCTTTTGTGCAGGCCAAGTTGCGCGGCAAGGTCCACCAGCCGTGCTTCTCCACCGGCGTGTGCGATCGCTTCGAGCAAGGCCATCGCCCGTTCGACGGATTGGATGTGTCGTGTTTCGTCGATCATGGGCTGCCTGTTCGCAGACGCTAGGCTTTAATGGAAACTCGATCTCGTTTGGCATGATAGAACATATCTCTCTATTGACGCGACACTCCAACGAAGCTCCGGGGTGCGCTTTATCCTGGTTTCTGAACGTTTCCAGCATTGCTCTTACCCATCTGCCGTAGCATCCACAAGATCCCCAGACCCACGGCCACTGCACCGACCCAAGCTGTGCTTGTCAGCCCCATCGCTTCCAGGCTTGCGCCACCCAGCAGCGAACCCAGCGCAATGCCGCCATTGAAGCCGGCGATGTTCAGGCCGGCGGCCACCGCTGGCGCCTGCGGCGCGTGGATATGCGACAGCCCGATCACCCGCGCCTGCAAGGCGGGCACCGCCGCGCGCTGGTTTTTGTGCTCGGCTGATACGCTTCCAAGGCGTCGCAGCGTAGGCCGGACTCCGAATTCTTGCTGCGCCGGGACTTCAGAACTTCGGTGGCGTTTCCGATGGCGTGTAGGGCGTCTTGCCGTCGCCATAGAACCGCTTGCGCGTGGCCTCTGCCACCCGATTGCACAACACGTCGCCCAGTGTCGCGCGGTCGGTCTTGCATTGCTGGCGCAGTTCCTTCAACCGCGCCGGGTCGGCGGCCAGTTCGTCCACGGTCGGCACATTGGCTGGCTTGGGTGTTTCCGATTGGCCGCAGGCGGTGAGCGCGGCGATCAACAGCAATGGGGCAATGCGTTTCATGGCGGGGTGTCCTCCTGGGAATCAGGTTCAGGTGGCGGCGCGGGCCTCGCGCCTTCGGGCAGGTCGATCGCCTGCACCCGTTAGATGAAGCGGGCGAGCGTTTCCGAAGGGCTCGCCTTCCGGGCGCAGCAGGTAGGTCGTCAGCAGGGGCGAGCGTCCAGCCAGGGGCCGGGCCACCACACCAGATTCCTGGCTTGCCGCGATATGTGGCGCACCGGCCAGGCCCAGGGCGAAGCCGGCTGATACGACCACCATCATCAGCTCGAACGAGGCGACGCGCTCGGCGATCAGGGGTTCCCGGTCGGCATGACGCAACAACCGATCGACCTGGCGCGCATGGCCTTCGCAGGCCATCGGGTCGCACAGCATCAGTGGAAATTGCAGCACTTCATCCAGTGGAATCCGCTTGTGCTTGAGCAAATGATGGCGCGCCGGCACGGCCACCATCAGCGGATCGTTCCAGACCGCTTCGGCGGTGATACCGTCGCCCACTTCGTCCGACTGTGCAAAACCTACGTCGTACAGGTCGTCTTGCAGCCCTTTGATCTGCTGTGCCAGCGGCACTTGGAACAACCGAATATCGACCTCGGGTTCCTCCTGTCGGCAAAGCGCGAGCAAGGCAGGCAAGCGTGACGGCGTGATGCCATCGGACAGTGCAATACGCAACTGTCCGTGGAAACTGTTGGCCGCTGCCTTCACGCTGTCGCGCGCCTGCTGCAAGGCAGAGAACACGCGCGGCACATGCTCTAGAAACAGCTTGCCCACCCGTGTCAGGCGCGTGCTTCGGCTGGAGCGGATGAACAACTGTTCCCCCAGGTCTTCCTCCAGCTCCTTGATTGTGCGAGACAGGGGCGATTGCTCGATGTGCAGCCTTTCCGCTGCACGGGCGAAGTGGAGTTCTTCCGCAACGGCGACGAAGCAACGCAGATGTCGTAATTCCATACACTCCCCTTGAGAATCGCAGCGCATCGTCTGAGCGTGCCCATTGACGCGAGTTCGTTGGATTGCTAACGCATCAGCGGGCCGCCATCGCATCGGAGGACAGGGGTTGCCAGCCGCCTCCGAGCGACCTGAATGCCGCAACAGCGGCACGCGCCGATTCGGTCTGCGCCTGAGCCCTTGCGTCCGATGCCTTCAAAAGAGATTCATCCGCGTGCAGCACATCAATCAGGCTCGCGGCTCCACGCTCGTATGCCGTGAAAGAGGACTGCCGCGCCTGGGAAAGCGATGCCTCGCCTTGTGTCAGCGTCGCGGCCTGTTCCCCTCGGTTGACCAGTGCCGAAAAGGCGTTCTCAACATCCTCGGTCGCGCGTAGAACGGACTGGCGATAGGCGGCCAGTGCCTCAGCATCCCGCCCTTTCGCGAGGCTGATCTGCGCATTGATGCGGCCGAAGTCGAAAAGACGCCACCTCAGCCCGAGCACGCCTGCGGCCTGGCTCGCACCGCTGGTGAACAGATTGCCGCTCGAAATCGCGGTGGCGCTTCCCAGCAAGCCGCTCAACGAGAACTTGGGGTAATACTCGGAGACTGCCTCTCCGATCCTGGCGTTCGTCGCCACCAGCCGGCGTTCGGCCACGATGAGGTCGGGGCGACGCTGGAGCAGGTCGGCCGGAGAACCCATGCTGGCGATCTTCGGCGTCGTGGGAATCGGCGCGGCGGTTTCCAGTTCGCTTCGATGCGTGCCCGGCGGAACGCCCAGCATCACATCCAGCGCGTTCATCGCCGTGTCCAGGCCGGTCGTGAGCACCGGAATGCTCGCCTGCACCTGCGCAAGCGCACCTTCCGTCTGCCGTACTTGGTACGTGGCAGCCAGCCCCTTCGCATGCAGCAGACCGACCTTCGACAGCAGATCCTGCTGGGTCTTGACCTGCCGTTGGGCAATGTCGAGGCGGGCCTGCAAGCCCCGTATGGTGATGTAGATATCCGCCGTCTGTGCCGCCACCGCGAGCTGGGTTGCCACCGCCCCGGCCTGGGATGCCTCGTAGTCGGCCAGCGCGGCCACCCGGCCACGCCGCAACCCGCCGAACACGTCCACCTCCCAGCTCGCACCGAGATCCACTTGGTAGGCGTTGCCCCACCTGTCGTATCCGGGCGCGGCGTTCAGCACCTGTCCCAGCGGGGTCTCGACCGACTGATAGGCGCGTGCAGCCGAGCCGCTGACCACCCCTGACGGAAGCAAGGCCGCGTTGGCGGCGCCGAGTCCGGCGCGAGCCTGGGTGACCCGCGCCGCCGCCTGCGCCAAGTCCAGATTCTGCTCAAGCGCCAACGAGATGAAGCGCGTGAGCAAGGGGTCGTCGAACCCCTGCCACCATGTCGCCAGTTCCGAAGCCGGGGTACCGGCCCCTTGCGCTGCCGTCTGGCCGATGTAATGGCTCGGCAGTGGCGCATCCGGGCGATGGTAGTCCGGGCCTACCGCGCAGCCAGCGGTCACACTGGCGCACAGCAAAAGAAGAACAGAGCGAGTGAGGGGCATGGTGATCCTTGGGCTGAAAGCATGTCGTGACTATAATATGAAACGGTCACTCGTTGTCAATCTTTGATGCCCGAGGTAAGCTGGCGAAATGACGAAAGCACCCACTCCCGTGCCCCAGCTTCGGGGGCCCTCGGATCACGACGTCCGGGATCAGATCGTCGAAGCGGCGACCGAATATTTCGGCCTCTATGGCTATGGAAAAACGACCGTTTCCGATCTGGCGAAGGCCATCGGCTTCTCCAAGGCTTACATCTACAAGTTCTTCGACTCCAAGCAGGCCATTGGCGAAGTCATCTGCTCCAACCGCCTGAGCACCATCATGGCGACGGTCGATGAGGCCGTCGCCGGCGTCCCTGCCGCGCCCGAAAGATTGCGCCGGATGTTCAGGTCGCTCGTGGAGGCTGGCAGCGATCTCTTTTTCAACGAGCGCAAGCTCTACGACATAGCCGCGACCTCGGCCAGCGAGTCCTGGCCGTCGGTTGGGGCATACGAAGACCACCTCAAGGCGCTGGTGTTGCAGATCGTTCGCGATGGCCGCGAGTCGGGGGAGTTCGAGCGCAAGACCCCGCTGGACGAAACGGTCAATGCCATCTATCTGGTCATGCGGCCGTATATCAATCCACTGTTGTTGCAGCACAACTTGGACAATGCCGCCGAGGCTACGACCCAGCTCTCCAACCTGATCTTGCGCAGCCTGGCGCCGTAGCCGGCTTGCTGTGACTATTGACTAATTTAGTCACCGGCATAAAAATGGGAACACTTTTTCGTCGTCAAGAAGGGTTCCCATGCTCCGGCGCAAGCTTGCTTCCTATGTCATCTGCCTGTTGCCGCTTGCCCTCACGGCATGCGGTGACGATCACGCCTCCGATCCACGCACGGAGGCTCCACTGGTTCGGATCGGTGCCGTCCAAGGCGCATCCGCCGCATCGCGATCGTTCACGGGCGTCGTCGCGGCCCGGATTCAAAGCGATCTAGGCTTTCGCGTCACCGGCAAGGTGCTGGAGCGCTTGGTGGATACCGGGCAGACCGTCAAGCGCGGCCAGCCCCTCATGCGCATAGACCCGATCGACCTGGGCTTGCAGGCACGCGCCCAGCAAGAGGTGGTGGCCGCCGCGCAAGCCCGCGCCAAGCAAACGGCCGACGACGAAGCGCGATACCGCGATCTGGTGGCCGAGGGCGCTGTCTCGGCGTCGGCATACGATCAAATCAAGGCTGCGGCCGACTCGGCGCGGGCGCAGCTCAAGGCGGCCGAAGCGCAGGCCGACGTTGCCAGGAATGCGTCGAGCTACGCGCTGCTGCTTGCCGATGCCGATGGCGTCGTGGTCGAGACGCTGGCCGAGCCGGGCCAGGTGGTGAGTGCCGGCCAGCCAGTCGTTCGCCTGGCCCGGGCCGGCCAGCGCGAGGCCATCGTGCATCTGCCCGAGACCCTGCGGCCAGCCGTCGGCTCGGTAGCCAAGGCGACCCTGTACGGCCAGCGGCCGGCCCCCGTGTCGGCCAAGCTGCGCCAGCTCTCCGATGCGGCGGATCGCGTCACGCGCACCTACGAGGCCAGGTATGTGCTCGAAGGAGCGCTTGCGCAGGCCCCGCTGGGCGCGACCGTCACCGTCGAAATCCCGGATGGCACGGCGTCCACACCATCGCTGCAAGTCCCGATCGGCGCACTGTTCGACCCCGGCAAGGGGCCGGGCGTTTGGGTGGTCGAGGGCAAGCCCGCCAAAGTGGTCTGGCGTCCTGTCCAGTTGCTCGGCTTGACGGACGACGTGGCGCAGGTGACGGGCGACCTCAAGATCGGCGAGCAGGTGGTATCGCTGGGCGCGCATCTTCTGCGTGAGGGCGAAGCCGTCAGGCCCGCAGACCAGGGCGAGGCTGCGCCTGCGGGAGATCGTCCATGAGCGAAGGACGCTTCAATCTTTCGGCGCTCGCGGTACGCGAACGCTCCATCACGGTATTCCTGATTTTCCTGATAACCGTCGCAGGCGTGCTCGCGTTCTTCCAGCTCGGACGCGCCGAAGACCCGCCTTTCACGGTCAAGCAGATGACCGTCATCACGGCCTGGCCTGGGGCGACGGCGCAGGAAATGCAGGATCAGGTCGCCGAACCACTGGAAAAGCGCATGCAGGAACTGCGGTGGTACGACCGCACGGAAACCTACACGCGCCCCGGCCTGGCCTTCACGATGGTGTCGCTGCTCGACAGTGCGCCGCCTGCGCAAGTGCAGGAAGAGTTCTACCAGGCCCGCAAGAAGCTCTCGGACGAAGCCAAAAGGCTGCCTGCCGGCGTCATCGGCCCCATGGTCAACGACGAGTATTCGGACGTGACGTTTGCGCTCTTTGCCCTCAAGGCCAAAGGGGAACCGCAACGGCTGCTGGTGCGCGACGCGGAGACGTTGCGTCAGCAACTGCTGCACGTTCCGGGCGTGAAGAAGGTCAACATCATCGGGGAGCAGTCAGAACGCATCTTCGTGTCCTTCTCGCACGACCGTCTGGCCACGTTGGGCGTCTCGCCGCAGGACATTTTCGCAGCACTCAATAGCCAGAACGTCCTCACCCCCGCCGGCTCCATCGAGACGAAGGGGCCGCAGGTATTCGTGCGCGTCGATGGCGCGTTCGACAAGTTGGAGAAGATCCGCAACACGCCCATCAGCGCGCAGGGACGCACGTTGAAGCTGTCCGACGTGGCGACCGTCGAGCGCGGCTATGAAGACCCGTCCACCTTTCTGGTTCGCAGCAACGGAGAGGCGGCGCTGCTGTTGGGCATCGTGATGCGCGACGGCTGGAACGGGCTCGATCTTGGCAAGGCGCTTGATGCGGAAACGACCAAGATCAACGCGGAACTGCCCCTGGGGATGACCTTGAGCAAGGTGACGGATCAGTCCGTCAACATCAGCTCGTCGGTGGACGAGTTCATGGTCAAGTTCTTCGTCGCCCTGATGGTCGTGATGCTCGTCTGCTTCCTGAGCATGGGATGGCGCGTCGGCATCGTGGTCGCGGCGGCAGTGCCGCTGACGCTGGCGGCCGTGTTCGTCATCATGGCCGCCACAGGAAAGAACTTCGACCGCATCACGCTCGGCTCGCTGATTCTGGCGCTGGGCCTGCTGGTGGACGACGCCATCATCGCCATCGAAATGATGGTGGTGAAGATGGAAGAAGGCTACAGCCGCATCAAGGCCTCCGCCTATGCCTGGAGCCACACGGCGGCGCCCATGCTTTCCGGCACGCTGGTGACGGCCATCGGCTTCATGCCCAATGGCTTCGCGCGTTCGACAGCGGGCGAATACACCAGCAATATGTTCTGGATCGTCGGCATCGCGCTGATTGCTTCCTGGGTGGTGGCGGTGGCGTTCACGCCCTACCTCGGGGTGAAGCTGCTGCCGGATCTCAAGAAGGTGGAAGGTGGACATGAGGCCATCTACAACACGCGCAACTACAACCGCTTCCGGCAGGTGCTAGGCCGCGTCATCGCGCGCAAGTGGCTGGTGGCCGGGGCGGTGGTTGGACTGTTCGTGCTCGCTATCCTTGGCATGGGGGTGGTCAAGAAGCAGTTCTTCCCGACCTCCGACCGGCCCGAGGTGCTGGTCGAAGTGCAGATGCCGTATGGCACTTCGATCGAGCAGACCAGCGCGGCGACGGCGAAGGTCGAAGCCTGGTTGGCAAAGCAGGACGAAGCCAAGATCGTGACCGCCTATGTTGGTCAGGGCGCGCCACGGTTCTACCTTGCCATGTCGCCTGAACTGCCCGATCCGTCGTTCGCCAAGATCGTGGTGCTGACGGGCGATCAGGAGGAACGCGAAGCACTCAAGTTCAGACTGCGCGAGGCGATCGCCGGCGGGCTGGCCTCCGAGGCTCGGGTGCGGGTGACGCAGCTCGTGTTCGGACCTTACTCCCCGTTCCCTGTCGCCTATCGCGTCATGGGGCCAAACCCGGACAAGCTGCGCGAGATCGCCGCGCGGGTCGAGACCACGATGCAGGCCAGTCCGATGATGCGCACGGTCAATGTGGATTGGGGGCAGCGTGTACCGACCTTGCATTTCACGCTGGATCAAGACCGGCTCCAGGCCGTCGGGTTGACCTCCAGCTCCGTCGCCTTGCAGTTGCAGTTCCTGCTCAGTGGGGTTCCGCTCACGGACGTGCGCGAAGACATTCGCTCGGTGCAGGTCGTCGGCCGCGCGGCCGGTGATATCCGCCTCGATCCCGCGAAGATCGCCGGATTCACGCTGGTCGGATCGGCAGGGCAACGCATTCCGCTGTCGCAGGTCGGCACCGTCGATGTGCGCATGGAAGATCCCGTCCTGCGCCGCCGCGACCGCACGCCGACCATCACGGTTCGTGGCGACATTGCCGAGGGCCTGCAACCGCCGGACGTTTCCAGCGCCGTTTTGAAGCAGTTGCAGCCCATCGTCGAGACGCTTCCTGCGGGCTATCGCATCGAGGAAGCCGGTTCGATCGAAGAGTCCGCCAAAGCCACCAAGGCCATGGCGCCGCTGTTCCCGATCATGATCGCGCTCACGCTGCTCATCATCATTCTTCAGGTGCGCTCGATCGCGGCCATGGTGATGGTGTTTGCCACGAGTCCGCTGGGCTTGATCGGCGTGGTGCCGACCTTGCTGATATTCCAGCAGCCGTTCGGCATCAACGCACTGGTCGGCCTGATCGCGCTGTCGGGCATCCTGATGCGCAACACGCTGATCCTGATCGGGCAGATCCACCACAACGAGCAAGAGGGTCTCGACCCATTCCATGCGGTCGTCGAGGCCACTGTGCAGCGCGCCCGCCCGGTGATCCTGACGGCGCTGGCCGCGATCCTGGCCTTCATCCCGCTGACCCATTCGGTGTTTTGGGGAACGCTGGCCTACACGCTGATCGGCGGCACGCTCGCAGGGACGATTCTGACCCTGGTGTTCCTGCCGGCGATGTATTCCATCTGGTTCAAGATCAGGCCGGTTCCTTCGCGAAGCTGATCGCCTCTCTCCAACTCATCACACGAAAAGGAACTGCCATGTCCAAATCCAAAGTCGTTCTCATCACAGGCGTGTCATCGGGCATCGGACGCGCCACCGCCATCAAGTTCGCAACGCAGGGGTGCCGCGTGTTCGGCACCGTGCGTAACCCGGAAAAGGCCCAGGCCATCCCCGGCGTGACGCTCGTCGAAATGGATATCCGCGATGAAGCATCGGTGCAGCGTGGCATCGACTCCATCATTGGGCAGGCCGCGCGGATCGACGTGCTGGTCAACAGCGCGGGCGTGACCCTGCTCGGCGCCATGGAAGAAACGTCGGTTGCCGAAGCTCAGACATTGTTCGACACCAACCTCTTCGGCCTCCTGCGCACGATTCAGGCGGTGCTGCCGCACATGCGCGCGCAACGCACCGGCCGCATCGTCAATGTGAGTTCCGTGCTGGGCTTTCTGCCTGCGCCGTACATGGCGCTCTACTCGGCATCCAAGCACGCCGTGGAAGGGCTCTCGGAAACCCTGGATCACGAGGTGCGCCAGTTTGGGGTTCGCGTCGCGCTGGTCGAACCCTCGTTCACCAAGACGAACCTGGATCTCAACGCACCGCAGACCGTGCGCAAGATCCCGGATTACGGCCAACAGTTCGGCGTGGTCGCCCAGGCCATCCATAAGAACGTCCAGCAGGCGCCCGACCCCGAAGGCGTGGCCAGCACGATCGTCGATGCGGCGCTGGGAGCCTGGAAGATGCGGCGCACGCCCAAAGGGGAGGCATCGCTGCTGTCCAAGCTGCGCCGCTTCATGCCTGCCGGCCCCGTCGAGAAGGGCCTGAGAAAGACGTTCGGGCTGGCCTGAGCCAATCCGTGCCATCCCATAGCGGCGGTCACTCGATGGGCTTGGCGCCGGGGATCAATCGCATTCAACGAACGGAATAGTTTCATGACCCACCCGGACAGCAACACCACCAGCGCCTTGTCGGCCCCCAGCGAACCGGCCAAGCCGCCCGGCGCTGCCTCGCCCTGGCCGGTTTTCTGGGTGGTAAGCGTCGCAGTGTTTCTCGTGTCCATGGATGGCACCATGCTGTTCGCGGCATTCAGCGCCTTGCGGGCGGGGTTTCCGCAAGCCACGCCGGCAGACCTGTCCTGGGTACTCAATGCGTACACCGTGGTCTATGCGGCGATGCTGATTCCGGCCGGCGGATTGGCGGACAGGCACGGGCGCAAGAGAGTGTTCCTCGGAGGTGTCGCATTGTTCGTGGCGGCCTCCGTTGCCTGCGGCCTGTCGGGCAGCGTGGAATGGCTGGTGGCGGCAAGAGTGCTGCAAGCCGTCGGGGCTGCCTTGCTCACGCCCGCATCGCTCTCGCTTGTGCTGGCCGCATTCCCGACCACCAAGCGCGCGGTGGCCGTGAGCCTGTGGGGTGCGGTCGGCGGTCTCGCTGCGGCTGTCGGCCCCAGCCTGGGCTCGTTCGTGATCGCATCGCTCGGTTGGCAGTGGGCGTTCTACCTGAACGTGCCCGTGGGCATTCTGGCGGTCTGGCGCGGAGCAAGACTGCTGACGGAGACGAAGCAACAGACCCAGGGGCGCCCACTGGATCTGGTGGGCATGTGTTTGCTGATCGCCGGCATCGGCGCCCTGGCATTGTCGATCGTGCAGTCCGAGTCCCCGGCCTGGTCACGCCATGAGTTGCTGGGCGCGGCGGGCATCGGGGTAGTTTGCATCATCGGATTCGTGGCTTGGGCGCGGACAACCTCTGCCCCGCTGGTGGATTTGCGCTTGTTCCGCAACCCTACGTACCGCTACGTCAATCTCGCAACGTTGAGCTTCGGCATCGCGTTCTCGATGATGTTCTTCGCGTTCTTCTTCTACATGAGCGCGATCTGGAAGTACCCGCTGCCACTGGCCGGTCTGGCCATGATGCCCGGGCCGCTGATGGTGGTGCCGGTTGCCGCGTTGTCGGGTCGCGTGGCGAGCAGGCACGGGCACCGTCCGCTGCTGCTGGTCGGGTGCCTCATCTATGCGATCAGCGCCTTGTGGTTCCTGTTCGTGCCGGGCGTTGAGCCGGCCTACCTCACGCAGTGGCTGCCCGGCATGTTGCTCAGTGGGGTCGGCATCGGCATGGTGATGCCATCGCTGTCGGGCGCGGCCGTCAGTCGCCTGCCGGCAGACCACTACGCCGTGGGCGGTGCCGTCAACCAGGCCATACGACAGATCGGATCGGTCATGGGCGTTGCGCTGACCGTCCTGTTCCTCGGCAGTCCCAGCTTGCAGCGCGCCGACTTCGATGCCGTCTATCTGTGCCATATCGGCTTGGCACTGCTCACCGCAGCCTTGTGTCTGCCAGTGAACACGTCGCCTGCCGCCATCGCTAAATCCCATGCCTTGGATGCGAATCCAGACAGCGCATAGGAATGGATCGTTCGTAAACCGTATAGGAGACAGTCATGGGAACCGATCAGGCATCACCTCTTTGGGAGCGCCAACAGGCAGACGCCATGCAGCGTATGCGCGATGGCGGTGGAATGCCCGGCCTCGCTCGAATGGAGCAGCTCGCCGGCAAAAGCGGGCGCGAGATTCTTGAGGCCATGATGGCCGGCGAACTGCCGTACCCGCCCATGAATGAAACCATGAACATGACGCTGCTGGAGGTTGGCGAGAGGTACGCGGTGTTTCAGGGCATCCCGCTGCTACAGCATTACAACCCGCTGGGAAGCGTGCATGGCGGATGGTTTGCCGCGCTGCTGGACTCCGCGCTTGGCTGCGCGGTGCAGACCACGCTGCCTGCCGGACGCTCCTACACGACGGCTGGACTCAACATCAACATCGTGCGGCCAGCTTCACACAAGACCGGCCCGTTGCGAGCGACGGGCCGGTTGATCCACGGAGGTGGGCGTGTCGCTACGGCCGAAGCTCGCATCGAAGATGAGCAAGGCAAGCTGTACGCCCACGCAACGACAACCTGCTTTCTTTTCGACGTGTCAGCCGCTGGTTGAAGGCAGGCCGGAGCCACGGCAGCTACTCGGATAGCAAGTTGGACAGTTACCCACAGCAGTGCTCGTCGTGAGGCGTCGCACAGATGAAATGAGCGGTGATGCGATGAGCATTCAATATTCAAATCGAATCGTGGTGACAGGGATGGGCACCGTTGGGCCGCTGGGACGCGGCACCGAGACCACATGGACTCGCCTGTTGGCTGGGCAATCCGGCATTCGGGTGTTGCCTGTTGATCTTGCCGATGGCACCGGCACCGCCATTGGTGGGCAGGTGCCGAGCGTGATGGAAGATCCTCAGTCCGGCTACGACCCGGAGCAATTCATTGCGGCCAAAGAGCGCAAGAAGATGGATCGCTTCATCGAGTTCGCGCTGGTCGCTGCGCAGGAAGCTCTTGCGCAAGCGGGCTGGCACCCGACCGAAGAAAAGCAGAAGCAACGAACAGCGACCATCATTGCATCAGGTATCGGTGGATTTGGCGCCATCGCCGATGCCGTGCGCACGACCGACGCCCGGGGGCCGCGCCGGCTCTCGCCCTTCACCGCCCCGTCCTTTCTCGCCAACATGGCGGCCGGGCATGTGTCGATCCAGCATGGATTCAAGGGGCCGCTGGGAGCCCCGGTGACGGCCTGCGCCGCCGGAGTGCAAGCCATCGGGGATGCGGCGCGGATGATTCGCAGTGGCGAAGTCGATATCGCGGTGTGCGGTGGAACCGAAGCGGCAATCCACCGCGTCAGCCTGGGCAGTTTCGCGGCGGCACGCGCGTTGTCCACGGGCTTCAACGACCGTCCCCATGAAGCATCGCGCCCATTCGATCGCGACCGCGACGGCTTCGTCATGGCCGAAGGAGCCGGCCTGTTGGTGATCGAATCACTGGAGCATGCCCTGGAGCGCGGCGCCAGTCCCTTGGCGGAACTGGTCGGCTACGGCACCAGCGCCGACGCCTACCACCTTACGGCTGGGCCGGAAGACGGCAGCGGCGCTCAACGCTCAATGCAGCAGGCATTGCAGCAGGCGGGCATTTCGCCTGCCGATGTGCAGCATATCAATGCCCATGCGACCTCCACACAGGTAGGCGACAAGAGCGAGCTGGCGGCGATTCGGTCTGTCTTCGGAACCAACTCGGGCGTTGCCATCACTTCCACCAAGTCCAGCACAGGCCATTTGCTTGGGGCGGCGGGAGGGATCGAAGCTATTTTCACTGTGCTGGCCCTTCGGGATCAGATTGTTCCGCCCACGCTGAATCTCATCAATCCCGACGAGGTTGCTGACGGCCTCGATTTGGTTGGACTGGCCGCGCGAAAAATGGAGATACACCACGCGCTCTCGAACGGCTTCGGATTCGGCGGCGTCAATGCCAGTGTCCTATTCCGTCGGTGGGATCAATGACTGCGCCGGGCACGACGTTGAAAGCCACGAAATGCCATGCTTCTGACCAAAGATATCCAATCGGAAGTCTCTATTCGGAGACTGCGCAATTGCCATCTTTTTGACGGCATGGACGATCAGAGACTCGGCGAGGTGGCGAGTCTCTGCACCTGGCAACACTTGGAGCCTGGACAGACCGCCGCCGGTGGATCGCAGGAAACATTCTTCATTGTTTGCCAGGGCCAGATGCGCATTTCAGCGCTATCGCCAAATGGACGTGAGCTACTCATATCGGACTTTTCACAGGGCGGCCATTTCGGATTTGTCGGCGTGCTCGGCGCCAGTGCTGCCTCCCTGCAAGCTCAGGCGCTAGCGCCATCGGTGCTTGCGTGCTTGACGCGTTCCAACTTCGTGAAGCTGGTCAAGGAGGACACCGTATTAGGAGGGTTTCTGCTTGAGGCGCAACAGGCAACAACCGAACGGTTGATTAGCCGCGTGGTCGAGCTTGGCACATTCAGAATATCCGGGCGGCTGTATAGCTACTTGCTGGAATTGGCTGGGCAGGCCGGAATCGAGGATAACCGCTCGGTTCTTTCTCCTGCGCCGCGCCATCTTCAATTGGCGGCACGGATCGCAGCCTCAAGGGAAGAGGTCAGCCGGGAAATGGCACGCCTGCGAAAGCAAGGTCTCATCACCTCCACACGTCGCGCGTTGGTGCTCCATGATGTTGCCGCATTGGAGCAGCGGCTGCATGCGCTTTAGATTACGCGCATCGCGCTTACTGACGAAGGCGGCTCAATTGAGGCCAAACGCCTTGCTGCGGGCTGCGTCGAGCCCGCGTAAGAAGGTGCTTACCGTGATCCTGCGCTGTTGGCGCGGCGCTTAGCGAGGCTGCCGGTCGTGTACTGACTCGGAATTTCGCTGTTCACGAACGCACCGCGACCCAGGTTTCGCGTGGGGTTGTGCGCGGCGGCGACGGCCTCCGCATGCACTGATGCGCGGTCACGGCCGTTTTCCAGAGCCGCCATCGGGATGGCGGCGGCCGGTATGTTCTGGTTGGGGGCATGCGCCGCTCTCACGGCCTGCTCGTGCACTTCGGCGCGGCTAAGGGCCGAGACGGGAGCTTGCACGCCATGGTATTCCTCGGCCTGAACGCCAGTCACGGCGAGCAGAGAAAGGGCAGCGGCAGCGGCAGCGGCACAGTTAGAGGTCTTCATCTTCATACTCCTTCAAGAAACGTTGGGCTCATGCACAGACGCGGCGACATGCCGTTACCAGACTCGTGCAACATGCACTTCCCCGCGCAAGAAAATTCTCTTTCTTGAAGTCGAATGGTTCAGTGTGATTCCTCACCGGAGAACACGTTTAGGCATTCGCTGACATGCCTCTCACCACGGCGCGCTAAGGAAAGCCGACAGGCAGACGGATCACGCGAGTGGGGGCGAAAGCGGGAGTGCTGGACACGCAGCCCACCACGATTTCGTGGTGGGCTGCGTGCGGCAGTTGCAGGCCCAAGACCTGGATATGTCTGCGTTATTTGACCTTTTGCCGCAGACAGTTGGCAGGTTTGAATAGCCCCGTGATCACTTGTCCCCGACTTTTGACCTCAAGTTTTC
Organism: Pseudomonas sp. P2S-1; assembly: GCF_057197725.1. NCBI lineage: Bacteria > Pseudomonadati > Pseudomonadota > Gammaproteobacteria > Pseudomonadales > Pseudomonadaceae > Pseudomonas > Pseudomonas sp. P2S-1. The sequence continues at coordinate 3,218,989 of NZ_CM170068.1, read as the reverse complement.
GACGGCCGCTTGATACTCAGGCCCGTTGCGCAAGCGACGATACTCTCTGAGGCTGTTCTGATACTCGCTGGTTTGTGTGATCTCGGGATAGCCGTGTGCGCTGGGGTATTTGTTCAGACCAGCACTGTTCCACATTTCCAGATCCGCCAGAACTTCCGCGCGAGTGATCGCGCGTCCTTCATCCTTCGCGGATGGCGGATAGGCTTCTCCCGCCATTGCCGTACCTGTGAAAGCTCCCACAGCACAGCAGATTGTGAGTATGGTTCTACGCATATAAGACTCCTTCCATTCATGCAACATGCGCTTTCCGCGCCAAGAAATTCTCATTCTTGGGCGTGAACTCGTCAGTGTGATTTCTCACCGGCGAACACGTTTCGGAATTAGCTGACATGCCCTCACAGCGTTGCCATCGGGAAAGGCAGGCAGACGCCTCAAGGCGCGTGAGAAGGACTAAAGCAGGAGGCAGTATGCGCAGCAGGCCACCACAATCTGCATGATGTTGCTCTTACCGGCAGGTAGCGTGGGAGGGTGAGGCATGCGGCCAAATCCGGTTCGATCAGCCGATTGACATTCCTCGTTGCCTCCCGATCTCCCACGACACGCCGCCGCCTCGCACCGTGGCGGCGATCTGCTGTCCTAGTCGCGGCTCGATCACCGGCCGCCACGGCACCAGGCTGAATCCCTTGCCGTCATCGAGCATCGCATAGCGCCCGCTCGCCAGCATGACGGAGCGCCGGTAGATGCCGGCCACGCGCTGCCCATCCGCCGTTGGGCGGTGCTCCAGGCCAGTCTCGGCGGCAATGTCCTTCGCTGCCTGCGTCAGCTCCCGATTGCGCAGCGTTTCCAGCAGATTCCGGCCAAGAATCACCCGCTGCCCGCGCCGCTGGGCCAGCCCCTCTTCTTCGAGGAAGTCGGCTCGCTGCTGCAAGGCTTGCTTGGCATCGCCACCAAAGCCCAGGTCGCCCAATCCCCGGCCGCCGCCGATCAGTTGCTGGTCGAGCCAGGTGGCGCCGATCACGCGGGCCTGCCGCTCGATCGGCAGGTGCGATTTCAATTCCACGGTCACGCCGCCCAGCCGCTGCGCATCGTACTGGCGCCCACGCTCGGCCAGGTCGTCCGGCACTTTCCATAGCCCTTCCACCACGCGCTCCACGATGCCGGTCCGGCGCAGGACTTCCAGCCGTCGGACGTGGGCCGCGACGACTTCCTGCGGGTCGCGGCCGGGCTTGGCTCGGCCTTGCTCGATCGCCAGGTGATGGTCGGTGCGGTACAGGCCATCGCTCGCCAACGCGGCAATGTTCTTGTCGGCCGCCCGCACGTCGGCGGCACCGCGTACTTCCACCACGGCACCGGTGGGATAGTTCGCCAGCTCGTCGCGGGTGTTCAACGCGACGTAGTGGACCTTGCCATCCACGCCGTCGATGACCAGATAGCCGCGGTCGTGCAACTCGTCGGCCAGCCCCCTGGCGGCCACGCGGCCGACGATGGTACGGCCGTCGTCGCCCGGCTCGAACACAGCCAGTTCGCGCGGCTGCCCGCTCATGGCGCGCTGCATCGCTCGGATGATGTCGCCACGCTCGCCCAGGGCACGCAAGGTCTTCTCCGCGTCCGCATGGACGGCCCAGGTGCCGGGCTGCACCTCGTCGGCCAGGCCCAGGCGCTGCAAGTGTTGCAGGCGGCCGATCAGCAGCAGGCGCTGGCGCTGTAGCGCCGGTTCGTTGAAGCGTTCGATCTGCACCCCGCCATCGTCGCCGGCCTCGCGTTGCAACGTGCGGTCGAGGCTCGTCCACCGCTCTTGCTCCACCTCGCGGCCCAAGGTCTGCTGGATCTCCAGTTCGGTGCGCGGCCCCAGCCATTCCGTCGCCAGCTCGGCGGCCCGGTGGCGGAAGCCGTGGGCGATGTAGTCGCCGGCGATGATGAGGTCTTTGCCGGTGTCGTCGCGCCCGCGCACGATCAGGTGGGTGTGCGGGTTGTCGGTGCTCCAGTGATCGACCGCCACCCAATCGAGCCGCGTGCCCAGGTCGGCTTCCATGCGGTTCACGAGATGCCGGGTGTAAGTGCGCAGGTCGTCTAGCTCCGCGCCGTCTTCGGGCGAGACGATGAAGCGGAAATGGTGCCGATCGTCGGCGCAGCGTTCCTTGAAAGCGTCCAGGTCGGCTTCATCCGTCTGCGCACCATAGGCGCGGCCCGGTTCGCCATCGCGGCCCGCGCCGTCGCGTTCGATGTAGCGCAGGTGCTTGGCGAGCGATTGCGGGCTGGCCCGTTGGTGATTGACCAGCAGCGTCTTGATGGTCACGCGCCGCGACATGGGCGTTAGCTTCGCCCCGGCGAAGCGCGCCGCCGTGTGGCCGCGTCCCAGGCGCGAGCCGGGCCGCTGGCCGGTGCCAGCCGCCCCAGGACGGCGCACCGCCGACTTGCCGCTGCTGGCCTTGCCGGCCTGCTTGAGCACCTTGGAAACGAAGCTCTGCCCCTGACCCTTGCCCCGGTTCTTCGGGGCGCTGGGGCGCACGCGGAAGTCGTCGTCGCGGCGGTCGGTCATGGCCTCTCCCCCTGCAAGCTCTGGCGTGTCCTGGCGTGCGAAGCACGCGGACATGCCTGCATTGGCGCGACCCTCGCGCCGAACGCGGCACGGCGGCGAAGCCGCACCGTGCCGCGCCACCCCCATGTGCAGACAGGCTTTCGACGCGGCCAGGTGCCGCGTCCTTTTGTCTTGCCTTCCGCCTTTGCCCTTCGCTCCCGCTCTGGGCGTCGGCGGCCCAGCGGCGCTGCGCTGCCCACAGCCAGCCCGCCGGCGAACGAGTCCACGGCCACAGGCCGGGAGCGTTCGAGGCAAGACGCCTGCACGTGGGAACGCCGTGCTGGATGTAGTGCGAAGTGCTGCGCAAATGCGCACGCACTGCACGCGCGACGACACCGTGATGGCCCGCGGAACGACATACCCGATGGCACGATGAGATGCACGCGAACGTGCAGCGAATCGGCGGCCATCATGGACGTGTCTCCAGCCAGACCGGATGCGCAACACCGATCACGGTGGATGTAGCAATCGGTCCGAAGTAGCGGCTGTCGAACGACGCCGGATTGGTAACGCTCAACAGAAACAGTTCGCCAGATGCAAGACGGCGGCACTGCTGCCAGGATGGCAGCGGGCGACCCAGCCTGTCGGTCGGCAGCGCGACAGCCGCAGGCACGCCGTCGATGCGTACCTGCCCGGCGACGATGCAAACGTGTTGCGGCGCGACCGCGCCCACACGTTTAAGCAGCGGCACGAGCGTCGGCAGGTAGCCGCGCTGCGCAGCCAGCTTGGCGGCCCTGTCGGGCAGCGGCACCAGCACGATGCTGTCCACGGACAACGGACGTGGCAGCGAGGCGGTGCGCGGGTCGAACGGTTCGATGCGATACCAGCCGACCGCCACGCTGTCGGACGGGTTGTAGGTCAGACGCGGCAGCGGCGACACGAAAGCCGCCCAGGCCAGCGCAGCGAGACCGACGGCGGCGAAGCCCGCCAGCGCGATGCGAACGCGCAGGCGCGAGCGAGGATGCGGCGCGGCTTCGTGCGTGCGCGCGATGGTGGATTGGGTCGTCATGGCAGCGCCCTTCCAGCCAGCCAGGCGGCGTGCCGATCAGCGGTGTATTGGGGCAGCGCAAGGCGAGCCGCCAGACGGTTGCCCAGCGTGCGCCAGTACGCGGGCGACACGTCGATGGCGGCGATGCCCAGCGCTTCGATGGCGTCGATGCGTTCCAGCACGGCTCGCACGTTGGCATCGCCTTCTGCGTGCAGCAGCAGGCGCGCGCCTGGGTGCACGCCGGGGATGCGCTGCACAGCATCGAGCGGCGTGGCGGTTTGCATCACCATGAGCTGCCATCGGATCGTGCCGTAATCGTTGGCCTGCCAGCGGATGCGGCATAGCATCGCGCCCGGCAGGAACACTGCGCAGCGCCGCCAGCGGTCGAGCTGGAGTGAACGCGCCGGTTCTCCGAAGCGCAGGTAGAGCTTGAAACGGGCCTCGATGTAGGCCAGCGAAACGCGCGTCAGCGGCACGTTGCCGGCCTGTCCGGCGAGTGCCGAAAGCGCAGGCAACGGCGTAGCCGGTGCCGCGTTCGCGGCAGGCAAAGTGGATGCGGTCATGGTGTGTTCTCCGGGGGAAACTCCCGCTCCAGCAGGGCGCGCAGCAGGACAGCCACGGTCACGCCTTGCGTGAAGGCCGACACCTTGATGCGCGCCCGCATGGCGGGCGTGATGTCCAGGGTCAGGCGCGCGTTGTAGAGGTCGCCTTTGCCCAGCGCATCGGCATCGCCCTGGCGAATCCACGCTTCTGCGTGCGGATTCGCGGGCGGACGTGCGCCGATGCCGACGCGCTTGCCGCGTGGTGGTTGCTTGGCTGTCATGCTGGCCACCGCAGCAGTTCGTCCACCAGCGCGGTGATTTCGCGCGCGGCGGCGCTGTCCGGCGCCGTCTCGCGTGCAAGCCGGCCAGCGGCCACGCTGTCGGCGAAGACGATGCGCTGGTGGATCTCCGAGCGCAGCGCGGGCAGCGGCTGTTCGGCCAGCGATTGCCGCGCTTCGCGCCCGATCACCGTGGTGCTGACGCGCCGATTGATAACGAAGGCCGCGCGCAGCGCAGGCCGAAAGACTTGCGCCTCGCGGATCAGCGCCACCATCTCGGCGCTGGCCCACACGTCGTAGGGACTGGGCTGTACGGGAATCAGCACGCGCTCGGCCGCCAGCAGCGCGGAGCGCGCCAGTGCCGCGATGCGTGGCGGGCCGTCGATGATGACGTGATCGGCCCGCCTGGCAAGTTCTGGCGCTTCCTGGTGCAGCGTTTCGCGGGCAAGGCCCACGGCGCTGAACAGCCGTGGCGAGCCTTGCTGGCTTCTGCGCTGCGTCCAGTCCAGCGATGACCCCTGCGGGTCGGCATCGAGCAGGACGACATGCTGGCCGCGCATCGCCAACTCGCCGGCGATGTGCGTAGCGAGCGTGGTCTTGCCGACGCCGCCTTTCTGGTTGAGCAAGGCGACGATCATGGCGCGGCCCTCCCTGCTGGAGAACCGGGCTTTGCCTGCTCTGCAAAACGGGGGTCGCCGTGCCGTTTGGCGGTTGTCCACCGAAACGGCGCGCTTCTACTAAAAGTTATGTATTTACTGTTAGGGAAGTTAAGGGGCGCGAAAACCCAGTAATGGCGCGGGTTTGCAGCCGATTTTGTTGCCTGATAGCACGAGGATTTGTTGCCTGATAGCACGAGTCCACTGTTGCCTGATAGCACGAGTGAATTCACAGGTTTTCCCGCAGTTATCCCCGTGCCGTATGCAGCACGGGCCGGAAAGTCAGAAGCTCGGTTTTCTCGCCAGGCATCCGCTCGATGCCCAGGACGTAGCCGGGCAACGATTGCCGCGCCACCAGCGCGCGCAGGTCGGCGGCGAAGTCGTAGAAACGCGCCACGCTGCCCGACTTGAGGTACAGGTGTTGGAAATCGAATTGCCAGCCGTGCTCCTGCCGGCCGCCATGCTTGCGCACGAGGCGGTACAGCCACCGCTCGATGCCGCCGGTCAGCCGGAAATAGATCGGGTCGATGGTCAGCACCAGGGCCGCGTCCACCACGCCTGCATAGAACCAGTCCGGCAGGATCAGCTCGATGCCCAGCGGTGTGCCGCTGGCATCGGCCAGCTCCTTCCACTCGTTGATCCACGAGAAGCGATGTAATCGCCTTCCCGTAGTTTCGCGGATGGACGTGGCCACCGTGGTCGATTGCAGCCGGTCGAGCGCGGCCTTGAGGCGCTGGTAGTCGCGCAGCGACGTGCCGCGCCCGATGAAGCGCAGGATCTCGTAGGGGCGCACCTGCATCAGCCGCGAGGTCGGGATGCCCGCATCGCGGGCTTCCACGATCTGGCTGGCGGCCCAGATCAGGATGTCGGCATCCCAAATTGTGGCGATGCCGTGTTCCTGCGTGCCTTCCACGCTGATGGTGATGTTGCCGCTGCGGAAGTCGATCGGCGCTGTGCGTCGCGACTTCGCCAGCGAGAAGAACGGAAAGGCCATCAAGTCCTGGCTGTCGCGCGGCGCCATATCGCCCGGCAGCGCGCGGAACAGGTCGAGCTGTTCGCGTTGCTGCGCTGGTCGCTGCCGCAGGGGCAGCGATGGGCTGGACATGGCGATGGCCACCGGCGAGCCAGAGATCAGCGGCCGTCACGGTAGTCGCCCGCATGCCGCTCGGCATATTCCGGGTCGGAAGTGGCCGCGTAGCTGCGCGCATCGGCCCAGTCGTCGAGGTCGCTCACGGCATACATGACGCGGCGGCCGAACTTGCGGAACTTCGGCCCGCCACCGATCACGCGCTGTTTCTCCAGCGTGCGCGGCGACAGGCGTAGGTAGTCGGCGGCTTCGTCGTTGGTCAGGTAGCGTTGGGGCTGCGCGGGCGCAGCGACAGCAGCGGCGGCTGGCCGCAAGGGAGCAGGTCGCATGGGAAGTACCTCCATCAAGCCCGGCCACACCACGCGGCTGGATAGAGGCACTTTCAGGAAAGACGGGCTTCTTGCTAAGGGACGAATTGCAAGGAGCGCAAAACGTCCCCCCCTAATGCGGTGCAACTGGCGGAAGCTGCGCCAGATTGCGATAGTTCCCTCGCATCAACGCCTCGCCACGCTGCACCAGCCGCCGCACGCGGGCACGCAAGGCGCTGTCCTTGTGCCAGTCGGCCTCGACGGCATCGGCGCCGAACAGCCCTTCGGCCACCTCGCGCAAGGACGCACCCGCCAGGGTCGCGTCGAGCGCCTGGAGCGTATGCAGTTCCAGCAGCGCGGCGGGCGTGGGCCGCGCGCGGGTCGCCGCCGCAGGCGCGGCCCCGGCTGCGGCGGACAGTGCATCCAACCTAGCCGCGAGTGCGCGATAGCGTGCGCAGGGCGTGGCGCAGGCTCGGATCGCATAGAGGTAGGCCATGCCGTCGGCCAGGCCCGGCGTCAGCGCGAGCTGCACGCAGCAGCCAGGCCATTGCGCAGTCAGAACCAGGCGCTTGCCATCGTGGATCAGGTGCTTGCGTCCTGGGACGTTCCAGAACTCGAAAGCATTGGCATCCGGCGGCGAATCGGCGTCCGGGTAGAGCTGGATCACGCCATCGTGGTCGGGGAACCACGCTGGATGCGCGTCGCGCGCATCCAGGGCGGGATCTTCCAGCAGGCGCAGGCCCCAGGCGTGCGCCGTATCCGGTCGGCGGCGCCGGCGCAGCCAGTCGCGCCGGTATTCGGGATTTCGGCGCAGGTATTCCCAGGCCAGCGCGGGGCCGTCCAGGTGCAGGACGTAGAGATAGGCCGCTGTCGGATACCAGTGTTCGGCGCTGCGATCAGTCATGGCGAGACCTCCCTGTGCTTGGGGTGCGTCGCCACGGATTCCGCCGCGCGGGAGCTATCGAAACGCCATCAGGTCGTCATCAAAAAAGGTTAGGCTGTAACTGTCGGTGTCAAGACCGTTTGGCTCCGGCGTGTTGCGGAAATCGTCTGAATGCGACGGCTGCGCAACTCGGAAATGGTGCGCGGCATCGGATACCGTGCCGCAGGCCGCGCCAAAGATCATGACTGTTTGCATCAGGCTGGAACTGCTTCGGTGCATCAATGCCGATTGAGACCGTACAGGTCTTGGGTAAGACCGAAATAGTCACAATGCGCCCCGGCTAGCCGGGCTGCGCGGGCCTTTATCAGTCCGTGATCGCGCCGTTCTCCTGCGCCAGCCGGACGTACTCCGACAGCGGGCGCAGCGCCTGGAAATACCGATCCCGCTGCACCGGCAGCTTGCGCGGGCCGACGATGCCGGCCAGGTCGGAGAGCTTGACCGTGCCCAGCGAGGGCACCCGAAACCGAGGTCGATTAGCCCGCAGGCCGTGTCGTCATCCGCAGGGTCGAGCGACACCAGCAGCCAGGTCACATGCGCGTCGGGGGTGAACAGCCGCACCACGGGCAGCGGGTCGAGGTGCTGGCCAGCGGCGAGCGCCGCTCCATGGGCGAGCAGCCGGGCGCGTTCGTCAGCGGTAACAAGTTGCAAGGTCATGGCCGGAACCTCCACGAAACCGAGGATGCGCGGATGCGCTTGTGCGTCGAAGCACGGAACCGCCAAACCGTCTCCGTGCTTTCGTGCGCAAGCACGGATGCGCAAGCCATCGCATCCTTGGAAGAACGCAAGCGCAGAAGCGGAATTATAGGAAGCCGGAAAGACACGGATGCGATTCCCCGGTTCTGTTGGAATCCGTAGATACGGATTTCCGTAAAAGCACGGAACAGCGTTTTTTCGCAAATGAGTTAAAGATAACGTGGTTTTAATTGTCCTTCGATTCGACGCTTCTGTCTATGCAGAAGCGATCCGTTCAGCCAGGCCGACCGGCCGGCGTTACCACCTTCGATGCCGACCTAGCGCAAGCCTTCGGCGCGGCGGTGCGCGCGCTACGGGTGGAGCGAGGGATTGCGCAAGAATCGCTGGCACACCTGGCCGGCATCGAGCGTTCGCACATGGGTAAGGTCGAGCGTGGCGAACACATGCCCACGCTGGCGGTCATCTTCAAAATCGCCCGCGCACTCGATTGCAGTACGGCGGTGCTGATGGCCGAGACGGAAAGCCAGATCGCGGCGTCCGAGACATAGCCGCAAGCGGAGCGCGCAGTGCCTCTAGCGCCGACACGCCATCTTGCGCCTGTTGCCACGGGCTTCGAGCCATTCGACCATCACCGATGCGATGCCGGCCCTGAACATGCGGCGCAGGAGACAACCGCCGAAACCATGTGCGTGCGGCGCTGCGATCAGCAGCACCGCGCCCCGCCGCAAGGGGCGGGGCGCGATGGGCGGCCGTCAGACCGCCTTGGGCTTGCTGCGCGACCAGATCAGGTCGTGCGTGCCGTCCTCGCTCTCGATCAGGCGGGCATAGACCGTCGCAGGGAACGAAGGGTCGTCGAGGCTCACTGACAGGTAATCCCGCCCGGCCTCGCTGGTCTTCTTCCACGCCGCGCCGATGTCGTGGCCTGCTGCCTGGAGGCGGAAGTCCGGGGCGCTCTCGGCGTCGCCCCGGTCGTTGGGAACCAGCTTGATCTTGACGTTGAGGGTCAGGGTGCGGAGCTGACCGGTGAAGCCGTCTTTGTCTGCGGTGAAGGTGCCGATGTTGGCCATGATGATTTCTCCTTTCGGGTTGAACAAGGTCGCGCCAGTGCGTCCTTGTTGTGATCCGGCCGGCGGGGGATGGGCTGGCCGCACCGCTTGCGGTCGAAGCGCAGCGGAGAACCTGGAAGCGAAAAGAATTTGCCGCGCGAGGAAGCCGCGTAGCGGCGGGGAAATTGTTTTCGCTGGAAGGTTGCGGCCATGAAGCCCAAGGCACAGCCGTTCCCTCGCCAGGATTCACAACGAGACAAGGACGCACGGGCCGCCCGCCCCCGAATGGAGACATGGCCGACTCGGCATCTCCGCGTGACGGCTGCACCGGCTTGCGCCCTGACGCGGGCCAGGTCAAAGCCTCGACTACAAGGCCAGAGCGCCCCTGCCGCAACTCGCGGCCACAGGCTTGAGGCGTGGTGTGGAAGCTCCATAGGGGTGGCCGGGTGGCGTGTCGGTGAACTGCCCTTCGTGACGTACAGGCGCGAACCGCCAGCGTCGGGGGCGGCACGCTTTCTCACAACCTGCCGCAGCAAGCTTTGGCGTAGCCGCCCATGATCCCTTCATTGCAACGGGCACCACGATACTGGGCGCGACAGATCGAAGTTGAAGACCATGACGGCGCGACAAGCTCCGTCATGCCCGAATGAATTCCACCAATGCTCGCAGCGCCGTAGGCAGGTGCCGCCGTCCGGAGTAGTAGAGAAAGAACCGCCCCGGCGGCGAGGCGTAGGCCTCCAGCATCGCCACCAACCGGCCTGCGGCCAAGTCCTCGCGCACCATCGCCTCATAGATGTAGGCCATACCTGCGCCATCGCGCGCGGCCTGGATCATCGGCACGTCGTCGTCGAACACCAGCGGGCCGTTGACTTCGATGGACAGCGCCTCGCCATCAGCTTGGAACTCCCAGGCGTAGCGGTGACCACTTGGGAAACGGCGGCCAATGCAGGCGTGACTTGGTAAGTCGCGCGGTGTTTGCGGCACGCCGCCCACGGCCAGGAAGGACGGCGCAGCCACACATACAAAACGCTGCGGCGGCCCGACCGGCATCGCCACCATGTCTCCTGCCAAGCTCTCGCCGAAGCGGATACCGGCATCGAAGCCATCCTCCACGATGTCAGTCAGACCATCGTCGGTCACGACTTCCACTTGCACACGTGGGTACTTCGCCACAAACCCCGCCAGTATCGGCGACAGCACCAACCGTGCCGCCGGGCGCGGCACGTTCAGGCGCAGCGTGCCGGTCGGCTCGGTCTGTAAGGCGGTCACGTCCCTCAGCGCGTCGGCTACTTCTCGCAAGGCCGGGTCGAGGCGAGCCAGCAAATGCTGGCCCGCCTCAGTCGGCGTCACGCTGCGCGTGGTGCGGTGCAGCAGGCGCACGCCCAGCCGCTCTTCCAGACCGCGCAGGGCATGGCTCAGGGCCGAGGCGGACACACCGCGTTCAGCGGCGGCCTTGCGGAAGCTGCGATGCCTCGCAACCGCCGCAAAGGCATCCAGCTCATGTAAGTCAGGCGTCATATTCATGAATGTGGCTCAGTAGTTCGTCAAACATACCACGCCTTATCACTTTCTATCTACCGCGCGACACTGACGCTTTCTCATTGATTGAAAGGTTTGACCATGCAACAGCAACCACTCGGCAGCGCCGACTTCACGATTTCCCCAGTCGGCCTGGGTACATGGGCCATCGCTGGATCGGGCTGGGAATTTGGCTGGGGCGCGCAGGACGACGCCGAAAGCCTAGCCGCGCTGGAATACGCGGTGGAACGCGGTGTGAACTGGATCGACACCGCAGCCGTCTACGGCTTGGGCCACGCCGAGGAAATCGTCGGCCAGCTTCTGAACCGGGTGCCGGCCTCACGCCGTCCGCTGGTGTTCACTAAAGGCAGCCTGGTCTGGGATCGCGCGACCGGGCAGATTTCGCACTCGTTGACCCCGGATTCGCTCACGCGAGAGATTGAGGACAGCCTGCGCCGCCTGCAGGTCGAGACCATCGACCTGTACCAAATTCATTGGCCCGCCTTCCCCCCGAGCGGCCCGGATGATGGAATCGAGGTCGCGTTGGGAGTGCTAGCCAAGGCTCGCCAGCAAGGCAAGATCCGCGCCATTGGCGTGTCAAATTTCGACGTGGCCCAGCTTAAGCGTGCGCAAGCGGTGACGCAGATCGCTTCGCTCCAGCCGCCGTACTCGGCGCTGATGCGCGAGGTCGAGGCCGATATTCTGCCGTTCTGCAGACAGGCCGGTATTGGCGTCATCGCCTATTCCACGCTGCAATCGGGCCTGCTTACCGGAGCGATGACGCGCGAGCGCATCTCCGGCCTGCCTGACGACGATTGGCGCAAGACCCGCAGTCCAGATTTCCAGGAACCGCGCCTGACCCAAAACCTGGCACTGGTCGAAAGTTTCCGCCGCATAGGCGAGCGTCACGGGCTGACGGCTGCGGCGGTCGCAATTGCTTGGGTGCTGCGGCAACCGGCAGTAACCGGCGCCATCGTCGGCGCACGCCGGCCGGCACAAGTCGATGGACTGCTCGGCGCGGCGGACTTCCAGTTGAGCTCAGGGGAACTGGCCGAGATCGCGCCGTTGCTGCCCGAGGGTATGGGCACTAATGTCCCCGAGACGGCGTCTTCCTGAGCGGCGATCTCCGCGCCGAGCGCAGGAGGACCGCGAGGCATCCCCGTCGCCGCCTGACTGAAGGCGCCTGGGGGGGGGCTTTGGGTCTTGGAACCGGGCGCGGCCACTGCCGCGCCCGGATTTTTGACCACCGGCCCCAAGACGGAACGGCCTGGGCGCGGTGCTGATCGCGGTTATTCCTTCGTCTCAATGAGCCACCACACGGCACGCGGCAAGGCGCGGCCCGTGATGGGATGAATGTCGGTGAGGTCGGCGCAGGCCGTCCAGCCCGAGGACGGGCGGTAGCCACGCACGTCGCCATCGCCGTGCCAGCGGCGGGCGCGTACCGTGCCGGCGGGGTAGATCGCCGCCATGCGCGGGCTGCTGGTAGTGGTGCGGGTCTTGGGGCTCCTCCTTGCAGCGAAGCGCCCCGGTCGAGGCCGGGGCGCTTGCCTTCGGCGCGGGTCAAGCGGCCAGCGCCTCGGCAGGTTCATCCTCCATTGCCTCGGCATCCTCTGGCGCGTCCTGCTCCGGGCTTACCTCCTGTGCGCTTTCCTTCACTGCCTGCTGCGGGCCTTCGGCCTTGAAGATGGCGGGCATCCAGCCCGTGCCATCGGCCAGCCGCTCGGCCTCGCTGGCAATGTCGGCCTTCTTGAGCTTCGCCAATCGGGTGACGGATTCCGGTGCAAACGCGCCCACGGCATCCAGAATCACGGCCTTGGAAACGTGCTTGAAGTAGCCTTCTGCGGTCGGCTTCCACCATGCGGTCATGTCGAGGCCCACGGCTTGCGCCAGTTCTGCGCCGGGCTGGCGCGGCGTGGCGCGAGGCGTCACCACGTCCACCGTGGAAGCCACGCACACGGCCAGCAGCTTGACCAGTTCGTCTTGCGGCTTCGCCAGCAGCGCGGCGAACAGTTCGACGCTGTCCTTCGGCAAGGCTTCGCCCGCCACCTGTTGCAGTTCGCGCAGCGCCACGGCGGCGGGCAATTCCGGCCAGTCTAGGGCCATGCCTTCCAGCCGGTCTTGCAGTTTCAGGCTCACGCCCAGCGGCAGAGAATCACGGTTGAGACCGTAGCGGCTTTCCTGCAAGACGGTCTGCACCATGCCATGCACCACGGCAGCCAGCGCAGCTTGCGGATGCCGGGCGACTTCGATTTGCAGCACGGCGGTGCGGTGCGCGCTCAGGCGCTGCGCCAGCCGGTCGGACATGGCGGCGGGCTTGGGGGCGTCTTCGGCTTCCTCGCCTGTGTCGTCGTTCCCGGCTTCGCCCTCGCTGCCGAAACCTTGCCCCAAGCGTTCAAGCGTGCGCAGTGCCTTGGCCTCGGCTTCGCGCAGTAGGCCACGATGAATCACGGCCTCGCCGTTGCGGTCGATGGTGACGATGGCACCGGCGGCAGCCTTGACGGCTTCCCCGTAGTCCTGCAAGCCATCTTCCAGCGCCTGCAACTGTTCACCCAGGTGTTCGCCTTCCTCTTGTAAGGCGTCGGCCTTTTCTTCGTCGTCGGCGTCCAGCGCAGCATCCACGGCCTCGGCCAATACCTGCATCTTGGTTTGCAGCTTCTCGATGCGTTGGGCTTCGCGTTTGTTAGGGTTACGGCGCTGCCTCGGGGCGCGCTGGAAGGCTTGCAAGTCGGCATAGGTCGTGCCGGGGGTGGCATCCACCCATGCCCAGCCTTCGGCCTTCACCTCGGCGGCAAGGCTGGCCAGCTTGTCCTGCGCCAGTCGTTCCAGCAGCGTGGTATCGGTCAGATACACGCCGCTATCGGCTTCCGCGAACAGATCGCGGCGGGTGCCACCGCCTGCGGCCTCGTATGTGTCCAGCCCAACGAAGCGCACCAGCGGATGCCGGTGGGCATCAATCTCGCGCTCGGTCAGGCGGTCGCGCAGGTTATGCGGGCTGCGCTGCCATGTCGGCGCATCGTAGAACGCGGCTTCCTGCGCGGTGTGGTCGTCGGTGATGGCAAGGGCCATCAACTGGTCAAGGCTCACGGCCTCGGCTCGGTAGTCGGCCAGCAGGCGCGGCGAGACGTTGGCGAGTTTCAAGCGGCGCTGCACCACCAGCGGCGTGACGGAAAAATCCGCTGCAATATCCTCGATGCTACGGCCTTCGGCCACCAGCGCGGCAAATGCCTCGAACTGGTCGGCGGGGTGCATGGCTTCGCGCTGCACGTTCTCGGTCAGGCTGGCCGTGCGTGCGGTGCCATCGGCCACCAGCAGGCAAGGCACCTCGCATTCCTTGCTGATGCGGTGCTTCTTCGCCAGCAGCTTGAGGGCGGCAAGGCGACGGCCTCCGGCCACGACTTCGTAACGCTCGCCGCCAGCGGTCGCGGTGACGATCAGGTTTTGCAGTAGGCCGACACGCTGGATGCTGGCGGCGAGTTCGGGAATCGACATGCGCGGGGTCTTGCGCACGTTGCGGCCCGTGGGGCGCGACACCAGCCGCGACAGCGGCACCAGAATCAGGTTTTTGCTCGGGTCGGCGGCTTCCAGCAGCACGGCAGGCACAGCGCTGGCCGTGGCGTGGATGGCTTGGGCTTCGGTGTGGTTGATGGCGTTCATGGTGAAAAATCCTTGCGATGATGGAATGCAGCAGCGAATGACGCGGCAAGGGTTGCTGCCTGCCCCTGCCGCGCAGGGGAATCAGGCTTTCAATTGGCGCAGGCCGTCGGCCAGCATCCAGAGGGCGCGATTGAGGCGCACATCGGAATCAATACCCTGCACGGGGCGGGTCTGCTGGCGGCGTCCGTTGGCGCTGCGCCCATGCAAACCGCCTTTGGTCAGGTTCTCTTGGGTGCGGTTGAATACGCTCCACAAGTCCGGGCGGCGGTCGTCGAAGCGGCGCGGCATCAGGATTTGCGATTCGGTGATGGGCGCGGGTTTGTTGTCGGTGAGGTCGTACTTGAGGGCCAGCGCGGAACGGGCGAACACTTCGGCTTCGCCTTCGTCCAGCGTGATCGCGCGCATGGCATCGCGGGAATCCTTCACCCGGTCGAAGCCGCGCAAGACTTCGTAAGCGCCTTCGATGACATGCCCGGAAACGTCGCCTTTGTGGGGCACGCGTACATCTGCCACGGTATCGCCGCACACCAGCCCATTGCTGCACACGAAACGGAACATTCCGGCCAGCATCTGGTAGCTGCTGGTGCCATCGTGCGAGTTCAACAGGATGATTTCGTTGGCTTCGCCTCGGGCGTTGATCTGGCTGGCGTGGCGCAGGCGCAGCATGTGTTTGGTGTGCTCGCGCTTGCCTTCGTCGCGCACGCGGGTCTGCGTCACCATGAAGGGCTGGAATCCTTCTTTGCGCAGTTCGGCCAGCACGGCGGCGGTGGGGATATAGGCGTACCGCTGCGAACGGCTCTCATGCGGCGCGCCCGCGAAGATGGACGGCGCTACGCGGTGAATCTGGTCATCGGACAGCGGGTAATCGCTGCGCAGCGAGGGGGAGCGGGAAGCGAAACGGGATGCGAGTTGCATGGTCTTTCTCCTGACGAAAAGGGTTTGCTGTTCAAACCGCACACCGGATTCCTAGATTCGGAGCCCAGCCTTTCGGCTGTTCGGTGCGGTTGGCACGAGGAACCCGGTTGGCCCTGTTGCCACCGTCTTTCCTGAGTTCATCGCCCGCGGCCAAAGGAGCGCGAGGACGAGGGCTGTCAAGGAAACAAGCGCGGGGTTGGTGCGGCCCGCAGGCGCAGCCGAGGACACGGCCCTGCGCGCCTTGACGGCACACGGGAGCGCGCTACGGTCGCGGACAAGGTGATGAAGTCAGGGGAGACGGCTGGACATGGCAACGGCCGTCCCTGTGTGCCGTACCGCACGCAAGCGAAGCGCGCAGGCCCGGAGCTGGAAGCCGGGCCGTAGGCGTCAGCCGAGCGGAGCGAGGGAACGATGGAAGCCCTCCAGGGGCGAGACTCGCGCAGCGAGACTCGATGCGAAGCACGATAGCGCGACCGGCCATGTTTCTTGGCCGGGGACACCCATGCAGTTGCGAAGATGCAGCGTGGATCTTCGATGGTGGACATGCGGCCTTTGCGGCTTCGGTATTGCCGCGCCGGCGCAGCTGGGGCGGCGGACTTTGCGGGGGCGCCAAGCGCAGCGCGGCGGGGATAGCCCGTAGGGCTTTCCCCTGGAGTGCAGGCGGCAGCGCGCAGGCGCACAGGGCCGTAGGCGTCAGGGATCAAAGCCGGATGGCCGCGACGCGGCACGTGGCGCGGGGCGTAGCCCGCGAGCCCAACGGCGGCACGCCGGGACGCCCAACCTCTCTTGTCAATATGTAAATGACATTGAGGCGCAAATGAGGCACAATGTAGCTACAAAATGCTTGAGGCAGTTATGGCAACCAGTGACGTTGTTCGCGCCCGGATTGACGGGCATATCAAAGAGGAAGCCACAAACGTGCTGGCCGGGATGGGCTTGTCCGTGTCGGATGCCATCCGGATACTGCTGACGCGAATTGCGGCTGATAAGGCGCTCCCTTTTGATGTGAACCGGGGGCAGCAGCAGACGAATACCAAGAAGCAATGAGGCATCGCCTGAAAATAATTAAAAACACTAAATCACGGGCTTGAACCCATGGATCGCTTACAGCAGCTTAATTACGAAAAGGATTTCCGCATCGCCTTCTTGGAATCCAAAGGGGACGGTTTTCAACGTCTGTTCGAGAAGCTGATGTCTAAAGCCCATCCCAATGATTTCATGGCATGCCGCCCGTGGGGCAATGTTGGCGATCGGAAGAATGATGGGTATCTGCCCTCGGCGCGCATCCTCTACCAGAGTTACGCTCCCAATGAATTGACCGCCGTCGAAGCGATCAAGAAGATCAACGAGGATTTCGACGGCGCCAAAGAGCACTGGGAGAAATATTTCGATGAGTGGACCTTTGTCCACAATGCGCAGGATGGCCGTTTGGGCCCTCACATCATCGAAGCGCTGGCGAAACTTGGGCAGGACAACCCAAAGATCAAAATCGGCCACTGCGGCTATGAGGAGATGCTGGCTAAGTTTCGCCAGTTGAGCTTGCAGGATCTCGAATCCTGGTTCGGCCCATCGCTGACGATGGAAGCGAATGTCAATTTGGGGTTTGGCGACTTGGTGGCCGTCCTCACCCACATCAGCATCACTCCCGTGCCCACGGCCAGCGAAGTGAAAGATGTATCGCGCGGCAAGATCGAGGCAAACCTGCTGTCTCAGGCCGTCGCCGACTTTTTGAAGATCGGTATGCAGAAGTCAACGCTCGTGGCGCAGTTCTTCAATAACTGGAAGAACCCGACCTACGGCGAGCAGATCGCGCAGGCGTTCAAAAGTGAATACGTGACGCTGCGAGACCAAGTTCCAGCACTGCACCCCGATGAGATATTCGGCCGGCTCGAAACGTGGGCTGGGGGCACTGCTAACACCACGCCGACACATAAGGCGGCAGTGCTGGCTGTCATGGCATATCTGTTCGACAAATGCGAGATTTTTGAAGACGCTCAAGCGGTGGGGGCTGCATGATTCTGCCCTCCAAGCATCTGCAACAGGATCGAGCACTGTTGACCGTCGGCGCCCATGTTTTGACCTACCTTGTGCGACCAAAGACCGTCTCTGCGTTGTGGGAGGAACTGAACAAGCATGAAGCAGGCGTAGCCACAATGCCCCGGAAAATTACCTATGACTGGTTCTTGCTCGCGCTCGACCTTCTGTACGCCATGGGGACAATTGAACTCGAAAGCGGCCTCGTGGCACGGAGGGCGCCTTGATTCATCACCTTTTCAGCACGCTACCCAGCTTCAAGAGCCTTGAAGACCTGAAACCAGGTCTGAATGTCTTGCTTGCTCAGAAAACCGAGGGTGCAAGCAGCAAGCAGACACGCAATCGTGCGGGAAAAACCAGCTTCGTAGAGCTTGTGCATTTCCTGCTCGGCGCCGACGCTGGTCCTGAATCAATCTTCCGAACCCAGGAACTGGTTGAACACTCCTTCGGCATGGACTTCGATCTGAAGTCGGAGCGCACCGTTGTTGAGCGGAGCGGTGGCACCAAAGCAAAAATCTTTGTGACTGCCCCGCCTGCGGCGAAGGTCAAGTTTTCGGCTACCGAGTGGTGCGCATTCCTCGGCGAGCAGATGTTTGGTTTGAGCAGCCTGGAAGCTGCCGGCAGCAAGCCGCCGTCGTTCCGTTCGCTGTTCGCCTACTTCGCACGCCGGCAAGCGAGTGGCGCCTTCATGACGCCGGAAAAGCAGGCCACGATGCAGGGCACCGGCGACATGCAAATGGCGCTCATGTTCCTGCTCGGATTGGACTGGCAGATTGCGCGCGATTGGCAGGCTGTTCGCGATCGGGAGAAGACGCTGGAAGAGCTGAAGAAGGCGGCGGGGAATGGTGCGTTCGGCTCGATCATCGGCAAGGCAGCCGACTTGCGCACTGAGCTGACGCTGCGAGAGGCACGTCTTAAGAAGCTGCATGCAGAAGTCGAGACGTTTCATGTCCTGCCTGAATACCGTGAGTTGGAAGTCGAAAGCGCCGCACTGACCCGCCAGCTCAATGAGTTGGCCAACGCCAACACCATCGACTTTTCAGCGATCCGGGATCTGGAAAGCGCGCTAGCGTCCGAGGTTCCTCCTGATCTTGAAGACTTGCAGGCCGTCTATGAAGAAGCGGGCGTTGTGCTTCCCGGCCTGGTGAAGCGTCGCTATGAAGACGTGAAGAGTTTTCACGAGTCGGTTGTCCGCAATCGCAAGGACTACCTTTCCAGTGAACTCGAAGCTGCAAAGCTGCGTATTGAACTGCGCGATGTCAAAAAGGCGCAGTTCGACCAACGGCGTGGCGAAGTGCTGGGCATCCTGAAGAGCCACGGTGCGCTGGAACAGTTCCTCAAACTGCAAGGAGAACTAGGCCGCCTGGAGTCCGAAGTGGAATCGCTTCGGCAACGCTTTGAAGCGGCCGAACAGCTTGAAGGCACGAAGAACGAATTGGAGATCGAGCGCAATCGCCTCACCATCCGCTTGCGGCGTGACTTCGCAGAGCAGAAGGATCGACTAGCAGAAGCCATCGTCGCCTTTGAGGAGACTTCGCAGCGTTTGTACGAATCGGCCGGCAGTATGACGGTGGACGAAACATCCAACGGGCCGATGTTCAAGTTTCCGATGCAGGGGCAACGTAGCAAGGGCATCAAGAATATGCAGATCTTCTGCTTCGACATGATGCTCATGCGCCTGTGCGCCAAGCGTCAAATGGGGCCTGGATTCCTGATTCATGACAGCCATCTGTTTGACGGTGTCGATGGACGCCAGGTCATCAGCGCGTTGCGTCTTGGCTCGGAGATTGCGCAGGAGCTTGGCTTCCAGTACATCGTGACGATGAATGAAGACGATGCCTTCAAGGAGACCATTGAAGGCTTCGACCTTAACGATTACGTGCTGCCTAAGCGCCTGACCGACGCTACTGAAGACGGGGGGCTGTTCGGAATTCGATTTGGATGACTTAGAAATACAAGGTCAACTAGATTTGGAGGCCATCGGCACTCCGCTAGCAGCAAGATTTTTTCTTACAGGAGGGATAAATGGACAAGAAGACCAAGGGATCATGGTTGATTCATCACACCAATAAACTCCAGGGAATAACGAATCAGGCCGGTTACGATAAGACCTTTCTCGCGGGTAAGGCTGGCATTTTGCTTTCTGCAATCTCGTCAAACAACCACGCAACCCTCAATAACGATCGCTTGAACGTTCTGGCGCAAGCGGCGAACATCAATACGACTTTCGAGCTTCCAAAACTCATCGAAGTTCTGAAACAGCAGCAACTGGTCGACACCGCGAACGGTGGCGTTGCTGTTCTTGGCGTTACCACAGCGAAAACCCTTCAACACACGTCAGATATATTCGATGCCCTCGCGCCTGGCGCATCCGAGGTCGCTTCGATTGCGCTTGCGGAGAAGGCTTCCGTCGAGCCCGTGCTGTCCGACCATGTCTCCACAGAATTGGCCGACTTTTATAAGCTGGCAAAGCCCGATATTCAGCGCCTGATGTCTGATGCTGAACAAATTGGATTCGTGGATGCTGAAGACCTCGGCGCCGGGCAAAGATTGTTATTTAACGGAAATCTCTTCCGTCGTGAAACGACCCGAAAAATAAAAGCGGTCCTCGATTCGCTTTCATCCGCAGAGCAGACAAAACTCAATGAGTTAACTGATACGCTGAAGAAACGTGCCTGCGTCAGCACGGACTACGCGACACAACTTCTCGGCGAGCCACTTTTCAAAAAGGTGGCGGCCATTGGGTTGTTTGATATCAGTGTTGTCAGCAACTCGACCGAGGATGCTGGGTTCCTGACGCTGCCATCCGCATTCTCGAAGTACAGCAACTCAATGGTCGATGACGCATTTGATCTGGCTAAGGCATTTGTCAGTTCCGTGACCTATGGGATGACGAAGAGCAGCTATGCCAGGGGGCAGATTCAGATGGTTGATGCGCTACTGAGCGCACTGGTTCGAGGTGAAAGCGTGGGACCGGTAAATGCCATTGCGCAAGACTACAAAGTTCTGGAATTAAAGGGTGTCGTCGAAGTCAAGCATGGCACAAAAAAGGGCCGCAGCGGCCCGATGCTGAAGTTGCTGAAAACGGAAGTTGGTGAACTTGCACTGCAGGCCATCAGGCAAGGCGATGTCAGCGAACATTCTCTCAATTCACTGCCGACGGCGGCAGTCACCATATTCAACGGCCCTGAACACAATCGTGAGAAAGTTCGGCGAGCACAAATCAAGGCAAGCCCGAAGGCCACCAATGACATGCTTTCTATCCTTCGCACAGGAGGAGGCATATGACCAAGGGACAGCAAGTTTTGCTTAAAGGCCCCCGGATGGAGGAGTTGCTGCGAAGCTATTTCCTCAAAGCCGGCTACTACGTGGTGCGAGGAGTTCCGTTTATCTATGAGGGCTTTGACATCACCGATATTGATCTGTGGCTCTACAGTCGTACGTCATCCGTGTCACGTGAAATAACCCTGGTGGATGCCAAAAACAAAAAGACGCCACAAGCTATAGAGCGGATATTCTGGGTGCAAGGGCTTCGCATTGCGACCAAAGCCACCAACGCGGTGGTCGCGACCACGGAGAAGCGTCAGGAAGTAAAAGATTTTGGTCGAGATTTGGGAATCCTTGTTCTCGATGGCACCTTTCTGAGCAAGCTAGATAAGGCAGATGACCCCAATGCGTTGAGGTTTTCCGACGAAGAATTCTTCTCAAAAATTGATGAATATTCTCTAAGCAAGTTGGATGGTGACTGGCGTGGTCGCATAGTTAATTCCAAAAGCTTGCTGGCGAAATCACTTTCGTTTGACAGTTGCAATGAATGGCTTATGCAGGGCAAGTTCTTTGCGGAGCAAGCGATAACGAAAAACAATCAGCGCGAGGTTGCTTTGCGCTGCCTGTATATGGTTTGTTCGTTCATTGCGGTCGCAGTTGACTTTTGCATGAAGGAGATTTCGTTCCATGAGCAATCGGAACGCGGTGTGCTCATCAAGGACGGATTCACCTATGGCTCGAAAGGTAGTGCAGGTCTCAAAAAGATATTGAATGTCTCTATGGGACTGATCGAGCAGCACGCCAGCGATGGTGCGGCGACAGCCAGGCAAGTCCGATCCAGCATTGAGCGCCAATTGGCCGATCTCAACACGGCCGTCCTCGGCGAGTTTTTTGCAAAGCATGATGTCGCCAGAACGCTCTTCGTTGTAGCGAAAGAGTTCGAACAATTAGCGATGAGCCGGGACTTTTCTTCCGACGCGACGGCTACGCCTGAGCTCCGTAGCATGCTCTATTGCCTCCTTGACTACTGGGAGGTCGATCGAGTTATGTTTTCAAGCGTTTAAAGGATAGTTAGGACAGACCCGATGACGGTTGGTCGCCAACTGCTAGGGAGAAAAAGCACTTAAAAATTAGTATGGACTTCAGAGTCGGCAAGGGAGGCTTGATGTATTTGGGCGGTATAAAAATTTCGCGATTTCGGTCTTGCGACAATGTGACTGTCAGCCTCCGGCCTGATCTGACGGTCTTGGTCGGTGAGAACAATGGTGGAAAATCAAACGTCGTAGATGCGATTCGGTTGCTCACCTTGCCGTTGAGCGGACGCCGGGAGCGGTATCCGGAGGATGAAGATGTACGACGCCACGCGACAGTCCCGAACTTTCAGATCGAGGGTGTTTTCCGAGACCTCAGCGACACACTGAAAGGACTGCTGATCTCGGCGGTCCCTGATCCCACCAAGAACGAAGCCGTCTTCGGCTATCGGTATGAGGCACGGTCCGAGCGCGCGCCGCGTGGCAAGACCACTGTTTGGGCCGGGCGCTTCGACGCCAACGAACCTGAGGCTGGCTCCTCTGAACTGATCCGGCATGTCTATCTGCCTCCTTTACGCGATGCGCATCAAGCGCTTGGCACAGGTAGCGGTACACGGGTCATGGCGCTACTGCGCAACTTCCTGCCAAAGGATCAAGAACAAGATTTTCTCGCTGGCGTCAGGCGCGCGGATGATCGGCCTGAGATCTTGACAACGATGAACACGGAGATTGGTACCGCCCTAGGTTTGCTGACCAATGGGGTCCGTCCGCAAACAGCAGCTCTGGACTTTGGTGCCGAATCCCTACTTGATGTCGCCCGCGATTTGAGGTTTCGTCTGGCCGATTCCGGTCTAGTGCCCGAAGACATCCGGGCGTCTGGTCTGGGCTACTCCAATCTGCTCTACATGGCAACGGTGGTCGTCGAATTGGCCAAAGCCAAGGAAGCCGACCTCACGATTTTTCTCGTTGAAGAACCCGAAGCACATCTGCACCCGCAGTTGCAGGTGCTGGTGCTCGAATTCCTGTTGGATCAAGCACGCCAATCGGCTAGTCGCGCCATCGAGCCTGGCAAGCCGGAAGGCCGCATCCAGATCGTTGTGACTACCCATTCGCCGAACCTAACAGCATGGGTTTCTCCGATGCATCTAGTGGTCATGCGTTCGCGTCGTCGCGACCAAAACGGGGTGGCGGTATCAGAATCGGTCAGTGTGCCCATTGCTGATATCGGGCTCAAGCCAAAGACTCTGGATAAGATCAGCCGCTATCTGGATGTGACGCGCTCCGCGCTGCTGTTCGGCAACAGGGCAATCCTAGTGGAAGGAATCGCGGAAGCACTACTGTTGCCCGTGTTGGCGCAAAAGCTTGTTCTCGTCGGTGATGCCGATGGATGGCTCCGGTTCAAGGGCACGGTTATCGTGCCGATCGAAGGCGTAGACTTCCGCCCCTACGTAGAGGTGCTGCTACGGCCGCATGGCGATGCACGCATTGCCGATCGGCTGATTGTGATAACCGACGCGGACCCAACGGTGTTGGGTAATCGGAGGGTTGATCTGGAAAACCTCGCTGCAACGCATGGTGCACCCCAGGCACTGACTGTACTAACCAATCGACACACGTTGGAGCACGAGGTTTTCAGCGCTGGAAACGAAGCCTTTCTAAAGGGCGTGTTTCTTCGTCTGCATCGCAACTCACGGCGTGACTGGGAAGATCGGATCGAGAGAATCCCAGTGCAAGACCGCCCCGATGCGTTTCTTAGACTGATAGAGACGAAGAAAACCCGCAAGGGCGATTTGGCCCAGGCCATGGCTTCACGCATTGCGGCGGGCGAGCCGTTTGTTGTCCCGCCCTATCTCGCAGATGCGATTCGTGGCGCTGCACAAGCATGATTGGCGTTCAGGGTCTAACTGAAGAGCAGGAAGCATTCGCCGCACACGTTGGCGGTGCCTTCGTTCATGCTTGCCCAGGCGCCGGAAAGACCCGCACGATCATTGCTCGTCTAGCAAGGATCGCCGCTACGTTGCCACCACGCCGTGGTGTGGCTGTGCTCTCGTTCACAAACACTGCTGTCGATGAGTTTCGCGAACGCTGCCAGGAGGCAGGGCTAGACCCTCTCTTGAAGCATCCTAGTTTCATGGGAACGCTTGATGCTTTCGTCAGGCGTTTCGTGGTGCTGCCAAGTTGCACTGCAACATGCACGACGCGACCAATCATCATCGATAGTTGGGACACTCTTGGCATCGAGATCCGCTTATCTGGACAGTTCGCCTTTCGTGGTGATCCGGTAAGCCTGGATCTCTTCGACCCGGAAACCAATGTCATTGATCCAGCAAAGATCGGGCACGCTGGATTGCAAAATCATGTACGCCAGCATCAAGCTCGATATCAGCAAGCTGCGGCACTCCGCCGACGTGGCTTGCTACAGGCAGGCTATTTGAGTGCCGGCGATGCCCGCGTTCAAACACTGCGGTTGATTCGTGACCCAGTGCATGGCGGAGCGCTAGTCCGCGCACTGGCGGCACGTTTCCACGAAGTTATGGTAGACGAAGGCCAGGATTGCAATCCGCTTGATCTGCAGATTCTTTCGTGGCTCAGAGCACATGGCGTGCATGTCACATTTGTGTGTGACCCTGACCAGGCGATCTACGAATTCCGCAACGGCAATCCTGCAGGTATTCAGGGGTTTAAGGAAACGTTCCCCGTTGAATCGCATCGTAGGTTAACGGGCAATTTTCGTAGCAGCCCTGCGATCTGTCAGTTGGCGGCCACGCTTAGGAACGCTGGCCAGGTGGACCAGGCTCTCGGCGAAACAGCGAATATTGAACACCCAATTTTGCTTCTGACATATGGTGGTCGAGGCCCAACAGCGACGATCGGTCAGGCTTTCCTTGATCGGGTTGCTGAACTTGGCTTGGATTCAACGGACGCGATTATCTTGGCGCATTCGGGCAAGGTCGCGCGACGGGCTGCTGGCACGGCTCCTCACGATTCGAACGGGACCTCACGGATCGAGTCGCTTGCTCGCAAAGTCGCGGAGTTCTGGTCACCAGCCGCGACGGCGAGATCAAGAGAGGCTGTGATTCAAGTCGTGGAGACGGTTCTACTGGATCTCATGGGGCTACGGCAACCAAACGAGCATTTGTTGAGAACCACCGAACGCCTCGGCATAGATCGTCGAGCACATCGAAGATGTGTGCTGAGTTTCCTAATTAGCCTTCCCAAAGAGTGCGGAAATACTGACGCCGATCGGCTCGCCTGGATAGCCAGTGTGCATGCGGAGACAGAACGACTGAACCTTCCGCTGCCGGCTGGTGTTACTGTGCGCAATTTTTTTCGTCGACCAACCAGCGCGCAATGGTCGAACCATCTTCAAGTGCCAATCGCTCTTGGCCTTGCATGTGCCAAGATCCACGAGGCTAAAGGCCGTGAATACGGTGCAGTGTGTGTCGTGATTCCACCCAACCGCGCTCCTGAAAACCGGAGTGAAGCACTGTTCGAGTCGTGGGAAGCACGCGCCGACGCAGAGGCCAAACGCGTGCTATACGTGGGGTTGACGCGTGCTCAGCATCTCGGAGCACTTGCAGTGCCAGTCGCCTTCGCCAATCGTTGCGTTGCGGTACTGACCGCAGGTCAAGTACCACACACAAGAAGAGACTTATAAAGCTCGGCAGAGTGCCATATCGATCATGATAGGGGGAATTCCTGCACCGATCAGCGCGAGTGTTTCATACATATTGAGCCTGATCGACTTGCGATCTAAATCATCTCTTAGCTATGTCGTCACGCTTTTCAATTTGCAGTCGGGCACGTGCGGTTGCTTGCTGTAGCCGCTCTGACAGCATTTCGCGTGGAGGCAAGCTCGTCAGGTATTCGGCAACGTGGATACCTGACTTATCCAGTTCCAGTAGCTCGATCTGTTCGCGCTTTTTACCAGTGCACAGGATGATCCCCAACGGCGAGGCTTCTTCCGCCTCGCGTTCGTGCTTGTCCAGCCAGCGAAGGTAAAGCTCCATCTGCCCTTTATAGGCCGCTTTGAAGTCACCGACCTTCAACTCCACCGCCACTAACCGCCGCAGCTTGCGGTTGTAGAACAGCAGAT
The DNA here is from genome assembly GCF_057197725.1 of Pseudomonas sp. P2S-1. Classification (NCBI taxonomy): domain Bacteria; kingdom Pseudomonadati; phylum Pseudomonadota; class Gammaproteobacteria; order Pseudomonadales; family Pseudomonadaceae; genus Pseudomonas; species Pseudomonas sp. P2S-1. The sequence goes on along the minus strand of NZ_CM170068.1, from coordinate 3,193,355 downwards.
CAAGGTGGAAATCGTCATCGTCAATCGGGATTCGCTTCTGTCGGGCCACGAAGCTGAACCCCGCTCCCAACTCCAGTAAGAAGGCTTCCATTTCACGGATGATCGCCGCCTCCAAGTCGCCTTCCTGCCAAGTGTCCCGCAGCCCCAGGAAGTCGAGAATGTACGGATCGCGCATGACGAGTGCGGGCGACATACGTTGTGCATCGCGCATCGTCGCCAGTTCCTGCGCGATCGTCTCGCCCGGCTTCTTGGACAGCGCTGTACGCTCGTACAGCATCGAGTCGATGCGCTCGCGCAGTGTCCGCACGCTCCAGCGTTCGGCGCTGGCCATCTGCGCGTAGTAGTCCCGCTGGAGCGGGTCTTTTAGCGGAATCAAGGCGATGAAATGAGTCCAGCTCAATTGTCGTTTCAGTGATACGACAATCTGTTCGTCGGGGAACGTGGCGGCGAATTGCACCATTCGGCGCAGGTTTTTCATCGAAAAACTGCTGCCGTACTCCTTCACCAACTGCGTCGCCAAGGTCAGCACGACCTCCTCGCCGTAGTCGGCCCGCCGGCCCTCCAAAACCTGTGTGTGGATGCGCTGACCGATGCGCCAGTAGAGCATCGTCAGTTCGCTATTCACTGCCGATGCGGCGCGCTGCCGCGCCGCATCGATCAGCACGCGAATGTCGCCCAACAGCAACACCGGGGCTGCGGGCGAAGGTGCGGATACCTTGCGGCTGGTCATGCTGTTGCCTCCACTGGTGGTTGCTTGGCACGGGTGATCGTCTTGCGCCGTTTCGCCACCAGTTCGGCAGCCTCGCGCACCGGATCGTCCTCGGTATGGACATAGCGCATGAACATCACGACAGTCTTGTGCGCCGTCAGCGCCATACCGACCTTGACCGGGATACCTGAATTGGCAATGTCGGTCGCAGAGCGATGGCGAATGCCATGCGTCCCTACGTGCGTCGCCCCCGCTGCCTTGAGAGCGCGGCACCAGCCACCGTAATACTCGCCCGTGGTTAGGTGCTGCCCCGGATGGCCTGGCGACGGCAGCACATAGGGATTGCCTTCCTGCCTCGGTGTCGTTGAAAGCAGCCGATAGGCTTCCTCGCTCATGGGCTTGGACATGCCACCGGTCTTGCTGTCTGGCCAGACGACGCGCCGATGCTCCAGATCGACCCATTCCCATTCAAGCGTGACGATTTCGGAGCGGCGGGCGGCGAACTCGAATTGCAGGCGAATCGCCAGCGGGATGACGTAGTTTTCAAGCCCTTCGGCTTCGATCATGTCGAGCCGCCGGAACAACTTGCCCATGTCCTCGTCGCTGATGAGGTGGGTGGACTTGCCGGCAGGGAACATCGGGACGTGGCGGCAAGGATTGGTGCCGTCTGGCCGATAGCCCCACACCTCCGCCATGTTGAACATCTTACGCAGGATGCTGAACGCCTTGTTTGCCTCGGTCTGCTTGTATGAAAGCTTCTCCATCAGCCCGGCAACGTCCGGACGCTTCACGTCGTGAACTTTCTTGCGGCCCAGCAGCGGGATGATGCAGCGGTCGATGACCCCTTGATAGCCGACTCGGGTGCTGGGTTTGTTGCGCTTTTTTGAGTAGTCCTCCATGAACTTCTTGCACAACTCCTCAACGCTGGGCGCCTGGCGTGCCTCGGCCTTGTCCGCTGCCGGATCGCCGCCTCGGCGAACCTGGGCCAGCCATTCCTGCGCCAGCGAGCGGGCCTGTTCGACGGTCAGCTCGCCGAACAGGCCCAAGGCCGGCTTGCGGCGCTCGCCGGCGTTCGTTCGGTACTGGAGCATGAACACCTTGCGACCTGCCGGCGTAATCTTGCAGAGGAAGCCGGGAACGAGGGTGTCGCGCAGCTCGATGGCTTGCGCTTGGGGTTGTGCCGCATCGACTGCGGACTTGGTGATCTTGGTCTTAGCCATGATGACTCCTCGGAAAGACCCGATTCCCAGGAGCCTCGTAGGAGTCAGCAGAAGGGAAGCCGGGTCAAGTTTCAGAAAGCACCGGCATATGTTGAACTCGCCTAAGTCCTTGATAAACCTGCTGTAGCGGGTTGCGGCGTAGTCCAGCGAAATGCGGTGCTGGAGTCATCCTGAAATAAAAAAACCCGCCGTGAGGCGGGTTTTTTTGAACGCTATGTAAGCGAATCAGCAGAAGTTAGATAACTTCGACTTCTTCAGCTTGCATGCCTTTCTGACCGCGGGTAGCGATGAAAGAAACCTGTTGGCCTTCTTTCAGGCTCTTGAAGCCGTCAGCCTTGATGGCTTTGAAGTGTACGAACAGGTCGTCACCGGATTGTGGGGTGATGAAGCCGAAGCCTTTCTCATCGTTGAACCACTTAACGGTACCGGTTTGGCGATTGGACATGGTCTGTCTCCTTGGACAAAGTAGTTAACGGCTCAGGAAACGCCCTGGCCGGGACTGAGTGCAAAAAGACAGAAAATTCATGGATGGGCGATCGAAATCTTGCATCAAGTAGAGATTCTCAGTGACAACGTGCAGCACAGTGGCGGCACCTTAACCCTTTTTCCCCAACGTGCCAATGGTCTCGTGGGGCTTTTGCACAAATCATGACTGACGGCGCCGTTCGTGGCCTGCAGGGCTCCGTCCGGCAAATGGATGCAGGCTAAATCTTTGAAGCGGGCGCTCGTCCCGGTAAGATGCGCGTCACCTTTTTCACCCCGCTATTTCAGGAACCCCCGCCATGAGCATCAAATCGGACAAGTGGATTCGCCGCATGGCGCAGGAACACGGCATGATCGAACCGTTCGTCGAGCGCCAGGTGCGCAACGACGGCAATGACAAGCTGATCTCCTTCGGTGTCTCCAGCTATGGCTACGACGTGCGCTGCGCCGACGAATTCAAGGTGTTCACCAACATCAATTCGGCCACCGTCGATCCCAAGAACTTCGATGCCGGCAGCTTCGTCGACGTCAAGAGCGACGTGTGCATCATCCCGCCGAACTCCTTCGCCCTGGCCCGTACCGTCGAGTACTTCCGCATTCCGCGCAACGTCCTGACCATCTGCCTGGGCAAGAGCACCTACGCGCGTTGCGGCATCATCGTCAACGTCACCCCGCTGGAACCGGAGTGGGAAGGTCACGTGACCCTGGAATTCTCCAACACCACCACGCTGCCGGCGAAGATCTACGCCAATGAAGGCGTGGCACAGATGCTCTTCCTCGAATCCGATGAAGAATGCGAAGTGTCCTACAAGGATCGTGGCGGCAAGTACCAGGGCCAGCGCGGCGTCACCCTGCCGCGCACCTGATCCGACGAGCTGGGGGAATTCCCCCGGCGTTTGGCACTCCAAGAGATTGAAACCTCTCGTCAGGAGCAGCCGATGAAACTGGACCCCACCATCAGCGCCAAGCTTGCCATCCTGCAGCCCAACCAGATCGGGCTGCTGGCGTGGTCGTTGCTGGCCCATCCTCCGCTGCATGCCGGTGGTGTACCCGGGCAGCCGGATCCGGACACTCCGCAACCGCCTCAGCCGGGTGAAAACCCGCCGATGGAGCCCGGTGAACCCACCCTTCCCGATGAACCACCACCTGCTCCGGTAGCCTGAGTTCAGGGCGCCAGCGGCCAGACCTGGCCGTCGCCCGCCAAGTACAGGCGCGCTGGCGCATCAGGCTTCACCTCCCAGCCCCCGGTAAACTCGCCGAAGGCCGGCAGCAGGCTGACCTGCTCGTCGATCACGAAGCACGGCAGGCGTAGCCGTTGCCGCGCCCGACCGCGCAGCACGCAGACCGGGTGTACATGCCCGGCCAGCACCGGCCGTGACGGATGCACCTGGGGCTCGTGCTGCAGGGCGAAGGGGTCCATGACCCAGGGCTCGTCGAGCACCTCGATACCCAGTTGCGCCGGAGGATCACCCGCATGGCGGTCGTGATTGCCGCGAATCAGGCGGACATGCACCCCCGCATGACGTTCGCGCCAGGCCGTGAGCAAGGCCAGGGTCGCCGGTGCGCGCCCTGAACGGGCGTGAATGAAATCTCCCAGGACCATCATCTGTTCGCACGGATAAGCCCCCAGCAGGCTGTCCAGCCGCTCCAGGGTCGCTGCCGTGGTGCCGCGCGGCACTGGCTGGTGGAGCGCGCGATAGCTGGCCGCCTTGCCGATATGCACGTCCGCCACCAGCAACGCCTTGCGCGCGGGCCAGTACAGGGCGCGGTCCGCCAGCAGCCACAGGCGTTCCCCGCAGAGTTCGATCTCAACGTGAGCGGGCACGGCGCGGCCTCCCGTCGGCAACCTGTTCCAGATCGGCGACCATCCGCGCGATGCGGTCCGCCAGCTTTTCCGTGCTCAGGGTCTCGCGCATGCCCTCGACCACCAGGGCGAACGCCAGCGGGCCCGGGCGGCGCAGGTCGTGCAGGTCGAGGCGCAGCGCATTCATCTTCAGCAACTGGCGCTGCAGGCGCTCGATCTCCAGTTCCTCGCGCAGCACCTCGTCCCGGGCCTGGCCCAGCAGCAGATTGTCCGCGTCATGGCGACGGAATACCTCGAAGAACAATCCGCTGGAGGCCTGGATCTGTCGGGTACTTTTTTGTGCCGCCGGATAGCCGCCAAACACCAGCCCGGAAATCTGTGCGATCTCGCGAAAGCGCCGTTGGGCCATTTCCCCGGCGTTGAGGCTGGCGAGCACGTCCTCCAGAAGGTTGTCCGGGCTCAGCGCTTCCGGCAGCAGGGCAGCCCAGTCCACCGCCGTGGGTGTCAGCAATTCGAAACCGTAGTCGTTGACCGCAATGGATGCGCTCAGCGGCCGCACCCGGCTGGCCCGCCAGGCGATCAGGCTGGCCAGGCCGAGGTTGGCCATGCGCCCGGCGAACGGATAGAGAAACAGATGCCAGCCCTGGCGCGAATGCCAGGTCTCGGCCAGCAGGCTGGCTTGGGTGGGCAACGCCGACCACTCGGCCTGCACGTCCAGCAGTGGCCGCACCGCGCGCATTTCCGGGCCGTCGAAGCGCCCGTGGGCCGCGGCATCCAGTTGCGCCACCAGGGCGTCCGCCAGCTCGCTGGAAAGCGGCATGCGCCCGCCATTCCAGCGCGCCAGCGCGGCTTTGCGCGAGGTGCTGCGGCGCACATAGGCGGTCATGTTCTCCACCCGCACCAGTTCCAGCACCCGGCCGGCGAAAACGAAAGCATCGTCCGGACGCAGCCGGGCGATAAAGGCCTCCTCGACGCTGCCCAGGTTGGCGCCACCACCGCCCTTGCTCCAGAACTTCAACTGGATGCTGGCATCGCTGACGATGGTGCCGATGCCCATGCGGTGGCGGCGGGCCAGACGTTCGCTGACCACCCGCCAGACGCCATCCTCGCCCGGCTCGACCCGCTGGTAATCGGGGTAGGCGGTCAGCGAGCTGCCACCATGCCGGACGAAATCCAGCGTCCATTGCCACTGGCTGTCGCGCAGATCGCGGAACGCCCAGGTGCTGCGGACTTCCGCCAGCAGTTCTTCGGGTCGAAAGCCCGCCCCCAACGCCATGCTGACCAGATGCTGGACCAGCACATCCAGGCACAGCCGGGGCGACTGCCTTGCCTCGATCTGCCCGGCTGCCAGGGCCTGACGCGCTGCCGCCGCTTCCACCAGCTCCAGGCTATGGGTCGGCACCAGGGTGATCCGCGAGGCCCGCCCTGGCGCGTGTCCGGAGCGTCCGGCCCGCTGCATCAGGCGCGCCACGCCCTTGGCCGAGCCGATCTGCAGCACCCGCTCCACCGGCAGGAAATCCACCCCGAGATCGAGGCTGGACGTACAGACCACGGCCTTCAGCCCGCCGTCCTTGAGACTGCGCTCGACCCAGTCCCGGGTACTGCGGGCCAGCGAAGCATGGTGCAGGGCGATCAACCCGGCCCACTCCGGGCGTATTTCCAGCAAACCCTGGTACCAGCGCTCGGCCTGGGCCCGGGTATTGGTGAAGACCAGGCAGCTGTGACAGGCATCGATCTCGCCGGCGACCTGCTCCAGTTGGCTCAGGCCCATGTGCCCGGCCCAGGGGAAGCGCTCGATGGCCCTGGGCAGCAGGCAATCCACCAGCAGCTTCTTGTCCTGTTTGCCTTCGATCAGCCGGCCGCCCTCGGGCAGCAGCACCTCCAGGGCATGAGGGAGATTGCCCAGGGTCGCCGACAGCCCCCAGACCACCAGCCCGGGATTCCACCGGCGCAAGCGCGCCAGGGCCAATTGCAACTGCACGCCGCGTTTGTTGCCGAGCAACTCGTGCCATTCGTCGACCACCACCATGCGCAGGCTGGCGAAGTCGTTGTGCGCCGAAGCGCGGGTCAGCAGCAGGGTCAGGCTTTCCGGAGTGGTGATCAGGGTCGAGGGCAGGCGCCGGGCCTGGCGGGCGCGTTCGGCGCTGCTGGTGTCGCCGCTGCGCACGCCGACGGTCCAGGGCAGTTGCAGGTCGTCCACCGGCGCTTGCAAGGCTCTCGCCGTATCGGCAGCGAGGGCACGCATGGGCGTGATCCACAGCACCTGCAAGGGCGCAGGCTGCGCCCCCTGGCTGGCGAAGGCGCGCAGGGCGGCGAGCCACACCGCATAGGTCTTGCCTGCGCCGGTACTGGCGTGGAGCAGGCCGGATTCGCCACGCCCCACCGCCGCCCAGACCTGACGCTGGAAGGCGAACGGCGTCCAGCCACGGGGGGCGAACCAGGCATCGGCGAGGTTGGGAGAGGCGGGCATGGGCGGCTCGGCAAGGGCTGTGTCTCTACAGACCGCCGGCCGCCCGGGTTGGTTTTATTTCAGATTGCCGCGCAGGAATTGTTGCAGGCGTTCGCTTTTCGGCTGGCCGAGCACGTCCGCCGGCGTACCTTGCTCCTCCACCAGCCCCTGGTGCAGGAACATCACCTGGCTCGACACCTGGCGGGCAAAGGCCATTTCGTGGGTGACCATGATCATGGTCCGGCCTTCCTCGGCCAGGCCCTGGATCACCTTCAGCACTTCGCCCACCAGTTCCGGGTCGAGGGCCGAGGTCGGTTCGTCGAACAGCAGCACTTCCGGCTCCATCGCCAGGGCCCGGGCGATGGCCACCCGCTGTTGCTGGCCGCCGGAGAGGAAGGCCGGATACTGCTCGGCCACCCGTGGCGCCAGGCCGACCTTGTCCAGGTAGCGCCGCGCCCGTTCCTCGGCTTCCTGCTTGCTGATCCCCAGCACCCGGCGCGGGGCCATGCAGATGTTTTCCAGCACGCTGAGGTGGCTCCACAGGTTGAAATGCTGGAACACCATGGCCAGCCGGGTGCGCAGGCGTTGCAGCTCGTCGGCGTCGGCCACGTGCATGCCGTGGCGGTCGTGGACCATGCGGATGTCCTTGCCATCCAGGGTCATGCGCCCGTCGTCGGGCTGTTCGAGGAAGTTGATGCAGCGCAGGAAGGTGCTCTTGCCCGAGCCGCTGGCGCCGATCAGGCTGATCACGTCGCCGGTCTTCGCCTTCAGGGACACGCCCTTGAGCACCTTGTGCTCGCCGTAACTCTTGTGCAGGTCTTCGATGGTCAGTTTGTACACACGCAATTCCTCAAGGCGACAGCAGGTAGCCGCTACGGTAGGCCTCGCGGCCGGCGACATGGGCGATGACCATCCCGGCGGTTGCCATGCGCCGCAGTGAGCGGGCATAGAGCAAACCGGCCTGGACATTGCGCACCGGGGTGACCCGGTCGTTGAGCGGGTCGATCACCTCGGCCACCAGTTGCCCGGCTTCCAGGTACTGGCCTGGAGTGACATGGAACACCAGCAGGCCGCCCATCGGCGTGGCGACCGGCTCCACGGCGGCCAGTGGCGTGGCCGGGTAGAGCAGCGGAGGCAGCGGCGCCGGCTCGCCTTCGATGGCGCCGAAGCGGGTCAGGTACTGGATGATCGCCTCGCAGTCGGCCTCGGCCAGCGGGTGGCTGACATCGCCCTGGCCGCGCAATTCGACGGTCACCGAGAAGCTGCCCATGGGGATCGGGAACTGCTTGCCGAAGCGCTGTTGCAACTGCCACCAGACCAGGGTGAAGCACTCGTCGAACGACTGCCCGCCGGAGTCGGTGGCCAGCAGGCTGGCCTGCACCCCGAGGTAGCGTGACAGCGGTTCGACCTGGGCCCAGGCTTCCGGCGTGGTGTAGAGGTGCTCGACCGCCTCGAAGTCGCAATGCAGGTCGAGGACCATGTCGGCGTCGCAGGCCAGGCGTTGCAGGGTCAGGCGCTGGGATTGCAGCGGGGTATTGGCCGGGTGGGCGTCGAGGCCACGGCGCAGGTACTCGCGGATCAGCGCCAGGTTGTGCTGCGGGTCCTGGCGCAGGTGGCCTTCGATCTGGTCACCGATCTGGTCGCTGAGGTCGACGAAGCGGCGGTTGAAGTTCTCGCCGCTCTGCAGCTCGTAGCGGCCCAGGGGCACGTCCATCAGCACCTGCTCCAGGCCCACCGGATTGGCCACCGGCACCAGGACGATCTCCTTGCGCAGCAGGCCGCGGGTTTCGAGGTCGGCCAGGCGCTGTTTCAGGTGCCAGGCCACCAGCATGCCGGGCAGTTCGTCGGCATGCAGCGAGGCCTGGATATAGATCTTGCCGCCGGCCCGCGGGCCGAAGTGGAAGCTGTGGATCTGCCGGGCGATACCGGGCACCGGGGCCAGCAGGTCATGGGTCTTGTGGTGCATTGCAAGTCAGTCCTAGTGAGCGGGGCCGAGGAACGCCAGCCAGCGCCGTTCGGCGAGGCGGAACAGGCCGACCAGGGTAAAGGTGATGCACAGGTAGATCAGCGCCGCGATGCCGAACGACTGGAAGGTCATGAAGGTCGCCGAGTTGGCGTCCCGGGCGACCTTGAGGATATCCGGCACCGTGGCGGTAAAGGCCACCGTGGTCGAGTGCAGCATCAGGATCACCTCGTTGCTGTAGAACGGCAGCGAGCGGCGCAGCGCCGACGGCATGATGATGTAAGCATAGAGTTTCCAGCCGTGCAGGCCATAGGCGCGGGCCGCCTCGATTTCACCGTGGTGCATGCTGCGGATCGCCCCGGCGAAGATCTCCGTGGTGTAGGCGCAGGTGTTCAGGGCGAAGGCGAGGATGGTGCAGTTCATCGCATCGCGGAAGAACGCATCCAGCAGCGGTTGCTCGCGCACTGCGGCGATGCTGTAGATCCCGGTGTAGCAGATCAGCAACTGGATATACAGCGGCGTGCCGCGGAACAGGTAGGTGTAGAACTGCACCGGCCAGCGCACCCAGAGCTTGCGCGAGACCCGGGCGATGGACAGCGGGATGGAAACGAGGAAGCCGATCAGCAGCGAGGCGCTAAGCAGCCACATCGTCATCGCCAGCCCGGTGATATGCGTGCCGTCGGTGTAGAGGAAGGCCCGCCAGTATTCCTGGAGCAGTTCGATCATCGCAGCGCCTCCCGGGTGCCGACGTTATAGCGCCGTTCCAGCCAGCGCAGGACCAGGTTCGAGGTGCTGGTGATGGCCAGGCAGATCAGCGCCGCGACCACCAGGAAGAAGAACAGTTGGTAGCTGCTCTTGCCAGCGTCCTGGGCGGCCTTGACCAGGTCGGCAAGGCCGATGATCGAGACCAGAGCGGTGGCCTTGAGCATGACCATCCAGTTGTTCCCGATGCCCGGCAGGGCGAAGCGCATCATCTGCGGGAAGACCACGAAGCGAAAGCGCTGCATGCGCTTGAGGCCATAGGCCGTGGCGGCTTCCACCTGGCCCCGGGGGACGGCAAGGATGGCGCCGCGGAAGGTCTCGGTGAAATAGGCGCCGTAGATGAAACCGAGGGTGATGACCCCGGCGGCGAACGGGTCGATCTCGATGTATTCCCATTCCATGTAGTCGGTGAGGCTGGTGAGCCAGGTTTGCAGGCTGTAGAAGATCAGCAGCATCAGCACCAGGTCCGGCACGCCGCGGATCAGCGTGGTGTAGAGCTGGGCCGGCAGGCGCAGCATGCGGATCGGCGAGAGCTTGGCGCTGGCGCCGACCAGGCCGATGGCGACCGCCACCAGCAGGGACATGAACGCCAGTTGCACGGTCATCAGGGTGCCTTGCCAGAGCAGCGGGCCGAAGCCCCGCAGGCTGAAAGCGGAAAGCCCGAGCAGGGCGAGGAATTGGTCGAGCATGGAGGCGAACCCCGAGGCAGAAATAAAAATGCCCGCCCTTGTGAGGCGGGCACTGTTTCAACGGTTATTTACCGCTGTAGAGGTTCAGCTCACCGAAGTGTTTCTTCTGGATTTCGGCGTAGGTGCCGTCGTCGTGTAACGCTTTGATACCTTTGTTCAGGAGTTCCTTCAGCTCGGTGTTACCTTTGCGGATGCCGATGGCGGTCTTGGACGGCAGCAGTTCGCTGTCGACCGGCTGGCTCACCTCATAGCCGGCGCCTTTTTCGGACTTGAGGAAGCCCAGTTCGGCTTGCAGCATGTCCTGGATCGAGGCATCGAGGCGGCCGGACAGCAGGTCGGCGTAGACCTGGTCCTGGTTCTGGTAGGCCACGGTCTTGACCCCGGCCTTGTCCAGCACGGCCTTGGCGTAGGCCTCCTGGATGGTGCCTTGCTCGTAGCCGACGCTCTTGCCCTTGAGCGAGGCAGGGTCGGCGCTCAGGCCGGAACCTTTCTTGTAGACCAGCGAGGTTGGGCCGCTGAACAGCTCTTCGGAGAAGTCGATGGCCTTCTGCCGGGCCGGAGTGACGGTCATTGACGAGATCACACCGTCGAACTTGTTGGCCTTCAGGCCCGGGATCATGCCGTCGAAATCGCTCTCGACCCATTTGCAGGTGACCTTGAGTTCCTTGCAGATCGCGTTGCCCAGGTCGATATCGAAGCCCACCAGGCTACCATCGGCGGCCTTGGACTCGAAGGGTGCATAGGAAGGATCGACGCCGAAGCGCAGCTCTTTGTATTCCTTGGCGAAGGTACTGCCGGCAGCCAGACACAGAGCAACAGCGGAAAGCGTCAGCCATGCTTTTTTCATCGTGGAGTCCTTGTGAAGCGGCGGATATGAGGTATGGCCGTGCACCGTTACCGGTCGCGGCCCGACATCACAGTGATAGCAATTTCCGCACCATCGTTCCAAAAGTGCTGTGTGGGTGGGGGGTGGGGGATTCGGGGGATGAAGGGTGGTGCCCTGTTTTGGCGCTGGGGGTGGGGCGGGGGGCTGTTTGTCGGTGCAGGGGGGCTGAGTGCTATGGTGCTGCTGATGGCCTCATCGCTGGCAAGCCAGCTCCCACAAGGTCTGCGGTGCACGCGATCCCTGTGGGAGCTGGCTTGCCAGCGATGAGGCCCTTGAGAGCACTACATCAAGGACAGGACCCCCGCCAATGAGGCCCACCCCCGACTTCATGCACTGGTGGCTCGAAGCCAATGCCCGCTTCGACGACTGCCACACCCCGGACGAACTGTTCGAGGACACCTCGCGCCTGACCCGTGCCCTGGGTTTCCAGCGCTTTGCCTGGGGCCGGCGCCGCGCCGTGCCGTTCAGCCAGGCCCGCGCGCAGTTCACCGGCACTTATCCCGCCGCCTGGCTGGCCGACCAGGACCAGTTTCCGCCCCCCGGCCTGCTGCTCTGGGACGACAAGGCCGACGCCCCCGGCAGCCTGCGCGACATCGGCTTCGCCAGCGGTGCCACCTTCACCCAGCGCTGCCGCGACAGCGGCTGGCAGATGCTCTGCGTCGCCCGGCAAAAAGGCCCGCTCAAGTCCGCCGAACTGCTCCCCCTGAAGCTGCACCTGCGCAGCCTGCTGGAGCTGCTAGACGAGCACCTCGAACGGGTCGAAGGCCGCGCCGCTGCCATCCCGCTCAGCGACCGGGAAACCGAGATCCTGCGCTGGATCGCCGACGGCAAATGCTCCAAGGGCATCGCCGCCATCCTCGACCTCTCCGAGCACACGGTGAACTTCCATATCAAGAGCATCCTGCGCAAGTTCGACTCGCCGAACCGGGTCCAGGCGGCAGCGCAGGCGGCCGCATTGGGGCTGATCTGAGGTCGCCATTGGTCGTCCGGCAACCGCTCATGCAGACGCTTGTTTAAAACGAGCGCGCCTGTGCAAAACGCCTGTTCGACGCGATGAAAAAGTGAGCTGTCTCCCGTCGGGACGCCATCGGGCGGGACGTTTCCTACACGAATTTACCTGCCTGTTCCGGTAGTTGTCCCTGTGCAGCCGTCCCCCTACTGTCGTCACCGTGCTGTCGAGCGGTGGAATAACGCGAAAGGACAATCCCACCCTTTGTCCGCGTTGTTCTCCCTGGACATTCGGACGGGTTCGAGACAAGCCGGCAGCTTGTCTCCTGGCGCTGCACTCCTACAGCGCCAGCCGTCCTGTTTTTTCGGTTTCGCAATCGCGGGAGACAACCATGATCCACGACGTCATCGTGGTCGGCAGCGGTGCTGTCGGCGCGTCCATCGCATTCGAGCTGGCCAGCCGCGGACTCAGCGTCTGCCGGGTCGGAGAAACCGCCCGCCGCAATGCCGCCTCCCGCGCCGCCGGGGCGATGAACGGCTGTTTCGGCGAAGTCACCCGCGGCCTCCTGGCCAGTGAATACGGGCGCCTGAAACTGGCCATGGACATCCAGGCCAAGGGGCTCTGGGCCCACTGGAACGAACGCCTGGCCCGGGCCAGTGGCAACGCCGCAGGCTTGCTCAGCGCCTGCGGCACCCATGTAATCCTCAACTCCGCCGGCATGGCCGAGATCGACAGCGTCAACTACGCCGCGATCGAACAGGCGCTGCGCGACTACCAGACCTTCTACACCCCGGTGGCCCCCGGCGAGCTGGAGTGGATCAAGGCCAACGACCTGGTGCGGCCGATGCAGGCCCTGCTGATCCCCGACGAAAACGCCATCGATGCGCCGTTGCTCCTGGAAAAGCTCGACGCGGCGCTGCTCGGTTGTGGCGGCGAGATCATCGATTGCAATGCCCGTGCAGTCCTCAGCGAAGGCTGGAGCGCCACCGGCGTGGCCCTGCAGGACGGTCGCCATCTGCCCGCCCGGCACGTGGTGGTGGCCGCAGGCGTGCACTCGCTGGACCTGTTCGACGGTCTGGAGGAAATCCGCCGGCATATCCCGCCGCTGTTCGCCGGCTACGGGGTATCGATCCTCCTGCGCCTGCGCCCGGGACAGTTGCCACCACAAACGGTGATCCGCACGCCCAATCGCGCCTTCGCCTGCGGCCTGCACTGCGTGCCCCGGGGCGACGACCTGCTGTACATCGGCGCGACCAATATCCTCGCCGAACAGCCGCGCAGCCATGCCCAGGTCTCCGATGTGCAGTTCCTCCTCGACTGCGCCGTCGACCAGCTCAACCTCGACCTGCATGACGCCTCGATCATCGATATCCAGGTCGGCAACCGCCCGGTCACGGCCGACGGTTTCCCACTGATCGGCGCCTGTGACTACGACGGCCTGTGGCTGGTCACCGGCACCTACCGCGACGGCCTGCACCAGTCGCCGCTGCTGGCGACCTGGATCGCCGACCGCATCGAGGGCCTCGACAACAGCCTCGACCTGTCCTGCTTCACCCCGATCCGCGAGCCCCTGGCCGGGCTGCCCCGGGACGAGACGGTGGCGGAAACCGTGCGGCAGATGTTCGCCACCGGCTACGAATACCGCTGGAACATCAAGCCCTACTGGATGCCCCTGCTGGACCAGGGCATGAGCGAAAACTACACGCGCCTGATCACCTCGCTGCACCCGCGTTTCACGCCGCCGCCGGAACTGGTGGCCTTCTCCTGGCTGTATCGCTCGATGTACGAGCGCCTGGCGGCCTACTACGAGGCCTGGTCATGATTCTTTGCGCTTTCGAGCACCATCAGGCCCTGGCCCTGCGCGAGTTGAGCGAGGCCGGGCTGTGGGACCCGCAAGGCGATCTGCGGGCCATCACCGACAAACACTTCAATCCCGACCGGGCCCTCGATGCCCGGCGCCTGGATGCCTTTCGCGACGATATCGCCGAACGCTGCGCACGGATTCCCCTGGGCCATATCCTCGGCTACGCCGATTTCGGCGGACAGCGCCTGCTGGTCGGCAGCGGCACCTTCGTGCCACGCCGGCAGAGCCTGGCCATGGTCCGCTGGATCGAGCGCAACCTGGCCCTGACCGGCGACTCCACGGTCTACGACCTGTGCGCCGGTGTCGGTGCCATCGGCCTGGCGATCTGGGCCGCGACCGGCGCGCGGACCGTCTGCGTCGACAGCGACAGCACCGCCCGGGCCTACCAGCAGCGCAATATCCGCCGCCTCGATGCCCAGCGTGAAGTCAGCGTGCTGGCGGCCGACATCACCCGCCCCGAGACCCTCGCGGCCGCCCGTGGCGGGGTCGATGTGGTGGTCAGTAATCCGCCTTATGTGCCACCGGGCACCGAGCTGCTGCCGGAGTGGGGCGATCACCATCCACCGGGGGCCATCTATGCCCGCAAGCAGGGGGCCGAACTGGTCGTCGCCAGCACCGTCTGCGCCGCCGGCATGCTGCGCCCGGGCGGGGCGCTGCTGATCGAGCACGGCGAGGGCCTGTCGGAAAAGGTCGCCGCCACCCTTGAGCGGCACGGCTTCGAATCGATCCACCTGTGTCAGGACGACGATTTCAGCGACGCAACGGGACCTTCCGTTTTCACCGTAGGGAGAGCGCCATGAACGACCATGCACGGATGCCCGCAGGCACCGACGACAACTGGATGAACATCCGCCGCCAGCGCACCAGCGATGCCCTCGATGGCGCGACGGCAGAAGGCCTGACTGGCTTCGAGGTGGTCGCCCGCAACGGCAAGCAACTGACCCTGGTGGATGGCAGCGTCTGCACCGAGTTCGTTTCCTGTTCCTATCTCGGCCTGGAGAATCATCCGGCCCTGGTGCTGGCAGCCCAGGTGGCCCTGGAGCGATTCGGCGTGCACCTGTCCGCCAGCCGTGCGGCCATGAGCCCGCTGTACCTGCGCCAGCTAGAGCAACTGCTCGGCGATATCTACGGGGGATGCAGCGTTACCGTGTTCAGCTCCACCAGCAACGCCCACCTGGGCGTGCTGCCGTTGCTCGGCAGTGGCGGCATGGACGGCTACCCGACCCGCGAGCGCGGGGTGATGTGGTTGGTGGACCGTACCGCCCACGCCTCGATGCAGGTCTTGCGCGGGGTGCTTGCCCAATTCGGTCCGGTACGCCGGGTCGACAGCGCCGACAGCGACGGCCTCGAGGAAGCGCTGGTGCACTGCGAGCGCGAGCGCCTGACCCCGGTGATGCTGATCGACGGGGTCGGCTCGATGTCCGGCCTGCTGCCGGTGGCCGACCTGAGCGAACGCCTGCAGCGCTACAACGGCTACCTGTACGTCGACGATGCCCACGGTATCTCCATCAGCGGCTGCTACGGCGCCGGTTACGCCTTCGAAAACCTCGGCCATCACCTGCCGGCCAACACCCTGATCGCCGGCTCGCTGAGCAAGGCTTTTGGCGGTGCCGGCGGTTTTATCGTGCTCAAGCCCGGGGCCAATGCCGGGCAATTGCGCGCCCTGGCCAATCCGCTGGTGTTCGGCCACAGCATCCCGCTGCCGTTGCAGGCGGCCAATGTCGCGGCCGCGCAGATTCACCTGTCCTCGGACATCCTGACCTTGCAGAAAGCGCTGTGGAGCAACGTGCGGCGCCTCGACGGGCGGGTCGAGCAAACCCTGCTCAATGCCGGCTTGCGAGCGCCGATCCGGGGCGCGCTGTTCGACAACGAACGCCAGGGCACCCTGGCCGCCAGCGCCCTGCGCGCCTCGGGCCTGGTGGTGTTCCCGGTGTTCTACCCGATCGTTGAAAGCGGCCACGCGCTGCTGCGTTGCGCGGTATCGGCGGCGCACAGCGCGGAGCAGATCGATTGCCTGGCGCGCAAGCTCAACCTGCAGATCAGCCGGGCCCCCGGCCTGCGCTGAACGAGGGAGGACACGCCATGCCCGTGAACGCCGAGTTGCAGCCGTACCGCGAACAACTGGACCAGATCAACGAACTGCTGGTCGACCTGCTCGCCGAACGCATGGCGATCTGCCGGGTCATCGCCAAGGTCAAGTCGGCCCGAGGCATCCCGATGATGCAGCCGTCGCGGGTGACCTCGACCCTCGACCAGGTCCGCGCCCTGTCCGGTTCGCGGCAGTTGCGCCCGGAGTACCTGGACGGCCTGTTCCAACTGATCATCGAGGAAACCTGCGACGAGGAACTGCGGGTCATGGCCCTGCTCGCCGGGTCGGCGGAGGAGGGCTGAGGCATGCGCGCGCTGATCGTCGACAACTTCGACTCCTTCACCAACAACATTGCCCAGTACCTCTACGAGGTATGCGGCGAGCAACCGGTGGTGCTGCCCAATACCCGCAGCTTCGAGCAGCTCGACCTGGGGCGTTTCGACGCCGTGGTACTGTCGCCGGGGCCGGGGCATCCGACCCGCGCGGCGGATTTCGGGGTCTGTCGCGAGGTGCTGGAAAAGGCGCGGATTCCCTTGCTCGGGGTGTGCCTCGGGCACCAGGGCATCAACTGCTTTTTCGGCGGCAAGGTCGAGCACGCGCCCCAGCCGGTGCATGGCTACCGCACGCGCATCCGCCACGGCGGACAGGACCTGTTCGCCGGGATCGCACAGGATTTCGAGGTGGTGCGCTACCACTCGCTGGTGTGCACCGAGGTGCCGGACTGCCTGGAAGTCACTGCCCGTTCCGACTGCGGCCTGGTCATGGGCCTGGCGCACCGCGAGCGGCCGATCTGGGGCGTGCAGTTCCATCCCGAGTCCATCGACTCCGAGCATGGCCGCCAGCTCCTGCGCAACTTCGTGCGCCTGGTCGGCGAGGGCCGCGCGCACCGCCGCGAGGCCGATATCGCCCGGGCCTTGCGCGAAGCCGGAGGCCCGCCGCGCCTGGATTTCGATTTTCAGCCGCTGGCCCGGGTGCCCGAGCCGCTGGACGCCTTCGACAGCCATTTCGCCGGGCAGGGCGCGGCCTTCTGGCTCGACAGCGAGCTGGCCGACCGCGGGCAGGCGCGTTATTCGCTGATGGGGGCGTGCGATCCGGCGTCGGCGCTGGTGTTCGGCTATGACGTGGAAAACCGCTGCCTGAGCATTCACGGCCCGGAGGGACAGAGCCAGCTCAACGGCGATTTCTTCGAGCTGATGGGGCTGGTCATGGCACAACTGCGCCAACCGCAGCGACCACAGGCGCCGTTTCCCTTTACCGGCGGCCTGGTAGGCTACCTGGGCTATGAGCTCAAGGCCCTGACCGGTACCGACAATGTCCATGTCTCGGAATTTCCCGACGCGCTGTTCTACCTGCCGCAGAACCTGTTGGTGTTCGACCACCTGCGCAACAAGGCCTGGCTTTGCCACCTGTGGGGCGAACGCCTGACCTTGCAGCCGCCGTGCAAGGCCAGCCGGGCGCGGATCCCGCAGTTCTTCCCCGGTCCGGTGTGCGAGTCGGCCCTGGGCCTGTCCGACAGCGCCGCGACCTACCGGGAAAAGGTCGATCGCTGCCTGCGCGAGATCGTCGATGGCGAGTCCTATGAAATCTGCCTGACCAACCGTGCGCGCATGGCCTGTGCCGACGAGCCGCTCAAGGTCTATCAGCGCATGCGGGCGATCAGCCCGGTGCCCTATGGCGCGTTCATCGATACGGGCAACTTTGCCATTCTCAGCGCCTCGCCCGAGACCTTCCTGCGCATCGACTGCGGCGGGCGGATTCTCTCCCGGCCGATCAAGGGCACCCGGCCGCGGGGCTGCAACACCGAGGTCGATCAGTCGCTGCGCCAGGAGCTGGCGGATTCGGCCAAGGACCGGGCGGAAAACCTGATGATCGTCGACCTGGTCCGGCATGACCTCAACGGCATCTGCGTGCCCGGCTCGGTGGCGGTGCCACGGGCCTTCGCCATCGAGAGCTACAGCTCGGTGCACCAACTGGTCTCCACCGTGGAGGGCCAGTTGCGCGCCGATGTCGCGCCCTTCGCGGCGATCCGCGCATGCTTCCCCGGCGGCTCCATGACCGGCGCGCCGAAGCGCCGCACCATGGAGATCATCGACCGTCTCGAATCCTCGGCCCGGGGTGTCTATTCTGGCGCCCTGGGCTGGGTCGGCGTGGATGGCTACACCGACCTGAGCATCGTCATCCGTACCGCCGTGCTCAAGGATGGCACCGCCAGCTTTGGCATCGGCGGCGCCATCGTCGCGGCGTCGGACCCGGCGGAGGAAATGCGCGAAACGCTGGTCAAGGCCAGCGTGCCCTTCCACAGCATCAGGAGGTGAGCCTTGGACAAGTATCTGGTTGTCGGCGGTGCCGGCATTGTCGGGCGCTTTATCGCCGGCCTGCTGGCCGATGCCGGTCATGCGCCGATCATCATCGACCGCGAGCCCGCCGGGCGCGCCTTCGACCAGCGGGTGATGGATGCCCTGGCGTTGCCGGAGCAGGCGCCGGAATTGCTGGAAGCCACCACCACCCTGGTCCTGGCCTTGCCCGAGGAGGTCGCCTTGCAGGTGCTGGAGCGTTATGCCCGGGCGATGCCTTCCCTGCGCCTGCTGGTCAACACCTGTTCGGTGCAGCAGCCGTTCCAGGAGCTGGCTGCGAAGCTCCTGCCGGGGATCCCGTCGCTGGGGATCAACCCGATGTTCTCGCCGACCCTGGATTGCCGCGGTCGCCCGGTGGTGCTGTGCGAGCGGACCCCGGGCGCCGCCGGTGCGCGTTTCGCCACCTTGCTCGCCGGGCATGGCATGCGCGTGCGGCACCTGGGGCCGGAAGCCCATGACCGCACCATGGCGGTGTGCCAGACCCTGCCCCATGCCGCGATCATGGCGTTCGCCTCTGCCTTGCAACGCAGCGAATGCGACCCCGGGCTGCTCGCCGAACTGGCGCCGCCGCCGATGCAGACCCTGCTGGCCCTGGCTGCGCGGATCCTGCACAACCCGCCGCAGACCTACTGGGATATCCAGCGGCACAACCGCCATGGCGCACGCCAGCGCGAATACCTCGCCGGCGGCCTCGATCAGTTGCACCAGTTTTGCCGCCAGGACTCGACGGAGGCCTTCGCCGCCGAGCTCGATGCGCTGCGCCACTGGTTCGGCCCCGGTGTGGCCGGACACAGCCGCACCTGCACGCGGCTTTTCAATCTGTTGAACACGTCTCAAGGAGAGATTCACGATGCACGAAGCGGCAAGCCCTCTGTTCTCGATGATCCGGGATCGCGCCAAGGGGGCGGCGTTGTTGGTGATCATGCTGCCGGTCCTGCTGGTGACCATCGATAACACCATCCTCAACTTCGCCCTGCCGCGCATTGCCGCGGCGCTGAACCCCACCGCCGCTGCGCAACTGTGGATGATCGATGCCTACTCGCTGGTGCTGGCCGGATTGCTGGTGACCATGGGCAGCAGCGGCGATCGCTTTGGCCATCGGCGGCTACTGTTCATCGGTTGCGGCGGTTTCGCGGTGATCTCGCTGTTGCTGGCGCTGTCCCAGCAGGCCTGGCACCTGATTGCCGGGCGGGCGCTGCTAGGGGTGTTCGGCGCGATGATCCTGCCGGCGACCCTGGCCCTGATCAGCAGCGCTTTCCAGGACCGTGACGAGCGGCGTATCGCCGTGGCGGTCTGGGCTACCTGCCTGACCCTGGGTTCGGCATTGGGGCCTTTGCTCGGCGGGGTGCTGTTGCAGTTCTTCGACTGGCCGTCGGTGTTCCTGGTGGCCTTGCCGTTCCTGTTGCCGGTATTGCTGCTGGCGCCTTCGATCACGGAAACCGAGCGCCACGGTGAAGGCCGCACCGACTTCGCCAGCATCCTCCTCAGCCTGGCGGCGATGACCGGGGTGATGCTCGGCCTCAAGCATGCCGCTACCACCGGCCTCGATGCCCAGGCGGTGCTATGTCTGCTGGCGGGGGGCGCCTGGGGGATGCTGTTCGTGCGCCGGCAACTGCAACTGGACCAGCCGCTGCTGGACCTGCGCCTGTTTCGGCGGCCGGCGTTCAGCGTGTCGATCCTGGTCAACCTGGTCAGCCTGGGCTTGCTGATCGGCTTCATCTTCTTTGCCACCCAGTTGCTGCAACTGGTGTTCGGCCTGTCGCCGCTGGCGGCCTGCCTGGTCCTGGTGCCGGGGCAGGCGCTGGCGATCATCGCCGGGATGGCCGTGGTGCCGGTAGCGCAGCGGGTCACACCGAACCGGCTGATCGCCTTCTGCCTGCTGGGGGCGGCGGCGGCCTTTGCGCTGATGGCGCTGGTGGAGGCCACGGTGCTGAGCCTGGGCATCGCCTTCCTGCTGCTGAATGTCAGCGTGGCGGCGATCACCAGCGTGTCCAATGACCTGGTGCTGGGCAGCGTGCCGGCGGACCGGGTCGGCAGTGCCTCGTCGGTGAGCGAAACGGCGTACGAGGTGGGGGTGGTGCTGGGGACGACCCTGATTGGCGGGGCGGTGGCGGCGGTGTATCGGTTGTCGCTGGTGGTGCCTGAGGGTGTTTCCACGACAACGCTGGCTGCGGCCTATTCAGTGGAGGGGCTGGGGCTGGCGCCGGCGGCGGGGCTGGCGTTCCGGGAAGGGGTGACGGTGACCAGCGGGGTGGTGGCGGTGGTGGTCGTGGCGTTTGCGCTGGTGGTGATGCGGGGGTTGCGGGTCAGGTAGGGACTGTTGTCGATGCTGATGGCCCTATCGCTGGCAAGCCAGCTCCCACAAGGTCCTGCACCGCTCTGGAGGGCAGCGGTGAACCTGTGGGAGCTGGCTTGCCAGCGATGAGGCCATCAGTAGCACCACAACTTTTGGATCAGCTGAGCAGCCCCTGCAACGTCGCCAGATCATCCGCTTCCTCCACGGGCTTGTCCTGTCGCCAGCGCAGCATGCGGGGAAAACGCACGGCAATCCCGCTCTTGTGCCGCTTGGACAGGGCAATCCCCTCGAACGCCAGCTCGAACACCATGCTCGGCGTCACGCTGCGCACCGGCCCGAACGTCTCCAGGGTGGTCTTGCGGATCACCCCGTCGACACTGCGCATCTCGGCATCGCTCAACCCGGAATAGGCCTTGGCGAAGGGCACCAGGCTGCGCTCCGCCGACCCGGCCGGGGCATCCCAGACCGCGAAGGTGTAGTCGCTGTACAGGCTGGCCCGCCGCCCATGCCCGCGCTGGGCATAGATCAGCACTGCATCCACGGTGAAGGGATCGATCTTCCACTTCCACCACACCCCCATGTCCTTGGTCCGCCCCACGCCATACAGCGCATCCCGGGCCTTGAGCATCAGGCCTTCGACACCCAGGCTGCGCGACGCCTCCCGTTGCCGGGCAAGGTCCGCCCAGTCGTCAGCCTCCAGCACGGGCGACAGTTGCAACACCGCAGCCGGGTAGTCGCTTACCACCTGTTCCAGTTGCTGGCGCCGCTCCCGTTGCGGCCGGCTGCGCCAGTCCTCGCCCTGCCATTCGAGCAGGTCATAGGCCAGCAAGACCACCGGAGCATCGGCCAGTAGCTTCTTGCCTAGGGTCTTGCGCCCGATGCGCTGTTGCAACACGGCGAAGGGTTGCACGGCGATGCCCTCGGTATCGGGCTTCCACACCACGATCTCGCCATCCAGTACCGTGCCGTCCGGCAGGCCGGCGGCCAAGGCATGTAGCTCGGGAAAACGCTCGGTGACCAATTCCTCACCCCGCGACCAGATCCACAACTGTCCATCACGCTTGACCAGTTGTGCGCGAATCCCGTCCCACTTCCATTCCGCCTGCCAGTCGCTGACCGGGCCCAGCAGGGCGTCGAACTGTTCCGGCGGCTGTTGCAGGGCATGGGCGAGAAAGAACGGGTAGGGCTGGCCGCCACGCTGGGCATGTTCCTCGGCGCTGGGCGGGGCGATCAGCGCCAGGTAGCCGCCGGGCGTGGGGCGGTGACGCAGATCGGTGTAGCCGACCAGACGCTGCGCCACCTGCTTGGCATCCAGGTCAGCCAGTTGCGCCAGGGCCCGGGTCACCAGGAGCTTCGACACGCCGACACGGAAGCTGCCGGTGATCAGCTTCATGCACACCAGCAGGCTGTTGCGGTCCAGTTGCGCCCACAGCGGCGGCAACTGCTCGGCCAGGACTTCAGGGGCAAGGCCGCGCAGGGGCAGCAGTTGCTCTTCGACCCAGTACGCCAGACCGGCATCGCTGCTGTGCTCGCTTTCCGGCAAGAGCAGGGAAAAGGTCTCGGCCAGATCGCCCACGGCCTGGTAACTCTCCTCGAACAGCCACTCCGGCAAGCCTGACAGGCGCACCGCCAGTTCCCGCAGCAGGCGGGTGGGCACCAGTTGCCGGGGGCGCCCGCCGGAGAGGAAATACACCGCCCAGGCAGCGTCCTCGGCGGGAGCCTGGCTGAAGTAGTCCTGCAGCGCCTGCAGCTTGGCGTTGCTGGACGTGGTGGCGTCGAGACGCAGGTAGAGCTCGGCGAAGGCTTTCATGCGTTGCCCTCGCTGCTGGGGGTGTCATCTTCCTCGCCGTATTCGGTAACGAAGCCGCGCGCGTCCAGACCCAGCTCCTTGAGATAGCGCACCAGCACCTGGACCGAGCCGTGGGTGACCATCACCCGCTCGGCGCCGGTCTGCTCGATGGCCCAGAGCAGGCCGGGCCAGTCGGCGTGGTCGGAGAGCACGAAGCCCCGGTCCACACCCCGACGCCGCCGCGTACCGCGCAAGCGCATCCAGCCGCTGGCGAAGGCATCGCTGTAGTCGCCGAAGCGGCGCATCCAGCTGCTGCCGCCAGCGGAGGGCGGGGCGATGATCAGGGCCTGGCGCAGGAGTGGGTCGTTGCGCGGGATATCGCCGGCGTAGCGGGTTTCCGGAATACGCACGCCGGCTTCGCGGTAGACCCGGTTCAGCGGTTCCACCGAGCCATGGGCGAGGATCGGGCCGAGGCTGGCATCGATACCGTGGAGGATGCGCTGGGCTTTGCCGAAGGCGTAGGAGAACAGCACGCTGGCCTTGCCATTGGCCTGGTTGTCGCGCCACCAGGCGTTGATCTGCTGGAAGATCTCGGCCTGGGGTTGCCAGCGATAGATCGGCAGGCCAAAGGTGGATTCGGTGATGAAGGTGTGGCAGCGCACCGGCTCGAACGGAGCGCAGGTGCCGTCGGGTTCGACCTTGTAGTCACCGGAGGCGACCCAGACTTCGCCCTGGTATTCGAGGCGGACCTGGGCCGAGCCGAGGACATGGCCGGCGGGGTGGAAGCTGAGGGTGACGCCGTGGTGCTGCAGTGGCTGGCCGTAGGGCAGGGTCTGCAGGTTGATGTCCGCGCCGAGGCGGCTGCGCAGGATGCCGGCACCGGGTTCGGCGCAGAGGTAATGCTGGTTGCCGGGGCGGGAATGGTCACCGTGGCCGTGGGTGATGACGGCACGGTCCACCGGGCGCCAGGGGTCGATGTAGAAGTCGCCGGGTGGGCAGTAGAGGCCTTCGGGGCGGGCGATGACAAGGTCCATGGGCGAGGGCCGGGGTGGAGGGCTTGTATCGGTAGAGCGGTGGCCGGCTTGGGAAGTTCTTTGTTTTTGAGGGCCTCATCGCTGGCAAGCCAGCTCCCACAGGTTCAGCGGCGCCGCGGACACTGTGGGAGCTGGCTTGCCAGCGATAGGGCTCTCAAGAGCACATCAGATCATTTGCCAGGCACGAGGGTCAGCCGCTTGCTGCCATACACCCGCTCATAATTCTGCCCCTGCAACGGTACGCTCTGGTATTGCCCGCGGAACCAGCCGTCCAGCCCGTTGAACTGCGGGCTCGCCGGGTTCCCCGATTGCCCGCTGCTGGTCAGCAACTGCAACGGCTCGACCTGGCCGAAGTCCACCACCATGCGCACCGACGACGGCAGCGAGGCCTTGAAGTCCTGGCCCCAGGCGTAGCCCGACGGGTTCAGGGTGCTGTGGTCGCCGCCCGTGGCCTGGGCCCGGCGCTCGATGCTGTCGCCAATGCCGAACAGGTTCGCCACCGGCCACTGGTACTGATGCAACCGCCCCCACTGCCAACTGCGGCGGTCCGCGCCCATCTGCCGTTCACCCTCGGTGATGGCGGCTGCAAGGCTGCGGGCGAGGATCGCCGGCTTGTCTTCCTTCGCCGGCGTATTGCGGTCATCCCAGAACGGGCTGTCATCACGCCCCAGCAGGTGATCGGCCTGGGCCGAATACGAGAACCGCGCATTGGCAACGAACGCCTGCCAGGCTGCATCTGATTCCGGACCCAGCTCGTCGAGGAAGGTGGCCTTGGTGCTTTCCTGCAGGAACAGCTCGTAGATCGCCGCGTCGGTGGAGGTCTGGCTGAGACGCCCGTCGAACGCCATCAGCCGGGTGTAGGCCTCGCGGGCCTTGGCCTTCTGCTCCGCTGGCAGCGCCTCGATGGCCTGCTTCAGCGGCTGGGCCATGCCCGGCGCTTCGAACATGGCCTTGAGCCTGGTGGCGAACAGGGTGGTCTGGTCGTTCTGCATGGCGATCAGGCTGCGCCCGTCATGCTTGCCGTTGCCAGCCAGTTGCGCCAGGCGTTCGGCGCGCTCGGGGTAGGACCAACTGCTGGACAGCTGCATGCCATAGCCCTTGGGCGCGCTGCGCTGGTTGGCGGTACCGAGCCAGCCCTGCATCGGGTCCTGGTCGTAGGGGTGCAGCATCGGGTCGGCGTAAGCGTCCCAGTCGTAGCGGCTTTCCCAGCCCGGCGACGGCACCAGGCCCAGGCCTTCACGGCGGTTCGGGTAACGCCCGGTGACCTGCCAGCCAATGTTGCTGGCATCGGCGAAGACCATGTTCAGCGCCGCCGCGCCGATTTCCCGGCTGGCTTCGGAAGCCCGCTCGACATTGCGCGCACGGGTCAGGTCGAACAGCGCGTCGAGGCTTTTGTCGCCCTTGAGATCCGGCAGCTTCAGGGCCAGGCCGAGACCGCCCTGGGCGCCGGTGAGCAAGGCACCGTGGCCGGTTTCGTAGACGACTTCGCGCAGCGGGCTGCGGCCCTTGATGATGTAGGTTTCGTTGCGTGCCCGCGCCGGCTGCCAGCGACCGTCCACTTCATAGCTGAGCTGGCTGCCCTGGCGACGCAGCTTTTCCAGGTACAGGTCCTGGTTGTCACCCATCACCGCGCTGCTGCTCCAGGCCAGCGCACCGTTGAAGCCGGACAGTACGAACGGCAGGCCCGGCAGGGTGAAGCCGGCCGCCTGGTACTTGCTGGTGCGGATCTGCACCGGGCTCAGCACCCAGGCGCCCTGGCTGTCGGCCGCCAGCAGGCTCTTGCCGCTGCGGCTGCGCTGCGGGGCGATGGCCCAGTTGGCCGAGTTGCCGCCGCCAAGCACATTGAAGGCCGCCAGTTGCGCGCTGACCGCCGTCACCGAGGCCAGGCCCGGCAACTGGCTGGCGAGGTTGAGGCCCTTGAGCTTGTCGGCCTCGGCTGCGGCCAGTGGCTCGTCCGGGTAGACCGGCAGCAGCCAGGCGAGTTTGTCGGCACCGGCTTTCTGCGCCAGGGTCAGGGCCGCCAGTTCTTCCTGCAGGTTCACCGACTGGCTGAAGCTGTACAGGGCAAAGACCAGCGCCGAATCCTCGGCCTTCCAGTATTCCGGGCGATAGCCGGCGATCGGCGCCGGCAGTTTCTCGCGGTAGCGGAACAGGTAGGCGTTGACGCCCCGGGCATACACCTCGAAGAAGCGCTTCACCCGCGGCGAGGCATCGGCGTAGAGCTGGTTGGCGCTCTGGCGCAGGTTGGCCGCACGCATGAAGCGGTCAGCGTCCAGGGCATCGGCGCCGGCCATTTCCGCCAGGCGTCCCTGGGCCAGCAGGCGCATGGCTAGCATCTGCCCGATGCGGTCCGAGGCGTGCACGTAGCCGAGGGTGAACAGGGCGTCATGGAAGGAGCTGCTTTCGATCAGCGGCAGGCCCTGGGCGCTGCGCCGCACCGACACGTTGTTCGCCAGGCCCTTGAGCGGCTGCACGCCGACGGTGGGCGGCACGCTGTCGCGGACATTGCCCATCTGGCAACCGCCGAGGCTCAGCAGGCCGAGCGCGGCCGCAGCGACGCCGAAGCGCAGACGTGAAAGGGGAAAGGCTGGCGAGGCCATGGCGAAGCTCCTGCAGGGGATGGCAACTGGAAAGGCGCTACGTTAGTGAGCGCGCCAGCGCCGTGCAAGGAGGGGCGCGGGCTTTATTTTCAAAGCCGCGCGCCGGCCGCGGGGGCTTATTTCTGTGGCGGGTTGATCTTCTCGACCAGGGCGTAGGCGCGCTGGGTCGCCGGACGCGCCTGAATACGCTCGAACCAGGCCTTCAGGTGCGGGAAATCGTCAAGATTCTGCTCCTGCCACTTGTGCGAAACGATCCACGGATAGATCGCCATATCGGCAATGCTGTAGGCCTCCCCGGCGACGAACGGTCGGTCGCCCAGGCGCTTGTTCAGCACGCCATAGAGGCGCGCGGTCTCGTCGACGTAGCGCTTGATCGCGTAGGGGATCTTTTCCGGGGCGAAGCGGTTGAAATGGTGGTTCTGCCCGGCCATCGGGCCAAGGCCGCCCATCTGCCAGAACAGCCATTGCAGGACTTCCTGGCGGCCGCGCAGGTCTTGCGGGATGAACTGGCCGGTCTTTTCGGCGAGGTACAGCAGGATGGCCCCGGATTCGAACAGCGACAGCGGCTGGCCGTCCGCCGTGTCGTTGTCGACGATGGCCGGAATGCGGTTGTTGGGGGCGATCTTCAGGAAGTCGGCGGCGAACTGTTCGCCCTTGCCGATATTGATGGGGTGGATCCGGTAGGGAAGGCCGGTCTCCTCAAGGAACAGGCTGATCTTGTGGCCGTTGGGGGTGGTCCAGTAATACAGATCGATCATGAGGCGCTCCGTCAGGAAACGGCGGCATTGAGCATGTCGCCGTCGGTCTGCCGCGCTCTAGCGCAGCGGTCGGCGTCATGGATACCACAAGCCAGACCGCTGTTACAGATTCAGAAACTCAGGCGCCGTGGCACTTCTTGAATTTCTTGTCGCTGCCGCACGGGCAAGGGTCGTTGCGGCCGACGTCCTTCAGGGCGTTGCGCACCGGCTCCTGGTGGCCGTGGTTGCAGTGCGGGCCGTGCACGTGGCCATGGTCGTGGTGATGGTCATGGTCGTGATCATGGTTGCAGTCAGGACCGTGAACGTGGGGTTGCTGGCTCATTGCGGGTTACTCCGGAAAAAAATCGCCGGGGATTATCTCACCACTGCGGCGCAAGTGCAGGTCGCGGGCGAAGAATAATCCGGTGCGCAAGGTGCCCTCGAGGCGATAGTGCAGGGGCGTGTGCTGGCGCAGCATCTTCGCCACCGGCTTGGCGTGCTTCCACAGGTTGGTGCGCACCTCGACCTGGACCACCCGGCTGCCGTTGGCATCGACCCGCAGCCACTGGCCGTCGTCGCCCTCGGCCAGCAGCAGGTCGTTGAGGCGCACTACATAGCTCAGGCCGCGAACCTGCAAGGTGCTGTCGTTGGGGTTGTCGATGCGCAGGTGGAGGATGAAGTGCTGTTGCAGCAGGCGCGCGCGCACGGTTTCCACCTGCACCAGGTGTACCTCGGGCTCGCGGAAATCGCTATCGAACCCGCTGGCGCAGCCACCCAGGTTCAGCAACAGGCCGAACAGGAGCAGGCGCGCCAGCGTCGCCACGGTCAGCTACCGACGTAGCTGGAGCAGCATTTCTTGAATTTCTGCCCGCTGGCGCAGGGGCAGGCGTCATTGCGCCCGGCCTTGAGGCCCACGGTCGGGTCGATGAAGTACCAGCGCCCCTGGTTCTGCACGAAGGCCGAACGCTCGCGGTGGCTGTGTTCGCCGTCGAGATCATGCCAGCGTGCGGTGAAGGTGACGAAGGCGTGTTCGGGCTGGCCGCCGAAGACTTCCGCCGCTTCCACCTCCAGGCCCAGCCAGGTGCTTTGCGCGCTCCACGCGGCGATGGCGGCGCGATCGAGTCCGGCCTGCTGCACCGGCAGGGTGGTGGTCACCAGGTAGTCGACCAGGCCCAGCACATAGGCGCTGTAGCGCGAGCGCATCAGGGCCTGGGCGTCGGGGGCCGGATGGCCGGCGTGATAATGCCCGCAGCAGGCGTCCAGCAGGTTGCCGCTGCCGCAGGGACAAACCGAAACGCTCATCGTGTCACCACCAGTACTTGCCGAAGTTTTGCGGGTTGGCCCAGAACTTGGCGTTCAGCCAGTCCGGGACCTGCTTGTAGTCGCGCACGTCGTAGGTGAACAGGTCGAGCACCTGCTCGTCACGCTGGAAGCGCTCGGTGGCCTGTAGCGCCAGGGAATAGAAATCCCGATCCCCCCAGTCGCTGGCCTTCTTGTCCGCCAGCACGGCGATGCGACTGGCGTTGAGATTGCGGATGCCACCCAGCAGTTGCAGGCCGTCACGTTTTTCCAGGTGTTCCAGGCAGTCCACCAACAGGGCCAGGTCGTAGCGCTTGGCGGCCAGGTCAGCGGGCAGCGGGCCGGGTGGGGCGACGTCGATGCTGGCCTGGGGATGTGCTGCGGCAAAGGCGTCCAGCGCAGGGAAACGCGCGCCGACCAGCAGCAGGCTGTGCGGTGCGTAATGTTCCAGCAGCGCCGCCAGGGCCTGTTGCGGTGTGCGCGAAGAAAAGCTCTCGGTCATCGAAGATCCTCGTTTGATCCGCCAAGCCTAGCGGGCAAAGGCCTTCGCGTCATGGCTTATTGCTGGCGGAGATGGTTTCGGCGGTCTTTACTCCGAGAGCAGCGGTACCCCAATGCATTTTCCCTATGGAGAAGCAATAGATGAGCATAGTTCGCACAGCTTTACCTCTGGTTCTGCTAACCAGCGTATTGACTGGTTGTGCAGGTCTGCAAAAGACCGACTGGCCGAAATGCGCGGCTGTCGGTGGTGTTGGCGGTGCCGCCCTGGGCGCTATCGAGAGCAGCAGTTGGGCCGGCTGGGGCGCCCTGGTGGGTGGCTCGATGGCGGCGGCCTACTGCTGGGCGCATGGCGACGGCGATGAAGACGGCGATGGCGTGCCGGACAGCCGCGACAAGTGCCCGGGCACGCCGCGCGGCACCCCGGTCGATGCCACGGGCTGCCCGCTGGCACCGCCTGCGCCACCTGTGGTCGAGGAAGTGGTGGTGGTGAAAGAGGAAACCATCGTGATCCGCGATGTCCACTTCGCCTTCGACTCCGACAAGCTGACCGCCGCCGACAAGTCGCGCCTCAATACCATCGCCGAGCGCCTGCGCGCGGAAAAAGAAGGCGTGCGCCTGACCGTGACCGGGCATACCGACAGCGTCGGCTCCGATGCCTACAACCAGAAACTCTCGGACAAGCGTGCGCGCTCGGTAGTCGCCTATCTGGTGGAAAGCGGCGTGCCGCAGGGGTACTTCATCAGCGTCAGCGGTGCGGGTGAAAGCCAGCCGGTCGCCGACAACAAGACAGCGGACGGCCGCGCCATGAACCGTCGTACCGAAATCAAGATCCAGCGTTGATGCCTCGCGGCCCGTGGCTTGAGCCTTCGCTTGAGAAGTGCCACGGGCCGGTCTTTACTCCTGTGTGCTGGTAATAGCCGGTAACACAGGAGGCATTTCCCCATGACCGCACTTACCAAGGCCGCGCTCCCGCTGTTGCTGGCAGCCGGCCTGCTCTCAGGATGTGCAACCCACAGCGACGGCAGTTCGCCGCTCAACCAACGCACCTGGCCGATCTGCAGCCTGCTCGGCGGGCTGGTCGGTGGCGGCCTTGGCGCCATCGAAAGCTCGGCCTGGGCCGGTGGTGGCGCGGCGGCCGGTGCCATCGCTGGCGGGTTGATCTGCTTTGCCCAGGATGGCGACCAGGACGGTGATGGGGTCTTCGACCGCCGCGACCGCTGCCCGGACACGCCGGCCAACACGCCGGTGGGCAACAACGGTTGCCCGCTGCCGCAGTATCCGCCTTCGCAGAAAGCCGCCGAGCCGGAGCCGGTCGCCGAGGTCATCACCCTCAGCGACCAAGGCAATGTGCTGTTCGCCTTCGACTCCGCCGAGCTGACCCCGGCGGCCCAGCAGCAGTTGCAAGGGTTGGTGGACAAGCTGAGCAGTCCGCAGGTGTTGACGATCCGCGTCGTCGGGCACACCGACAGCAAGGGTACCGATGCCTATAACCAGGGGCTGTCCGAGCGGCGTGCTGGCAGCGTGGCCACGTATCTGATCAACAAGGGTATTTCGCCGCAGAAGCTCAGCAGCATGGGCCGTGGCGAAAGCGAACCGGTGGCCGACAACGAAACCGACGAAGGGCGGGCGCAGAATCGCCGGGTCGAGTTGCATCTGAACTGATCCGGCAACCCTGGCGGCCTGCCCGCGGCCGGGCCGCCCCGGCTTGAGGAGACTGACGGATGAAAAAACTGCTGGGCCTGTTCAAGGTCCTGACCGTGCTGTTCTGGTGGGTGGTACTGGCCAATCTGCTGATGCCGGCGGAGAAACCTTTCCATCAACTGATCAACCTGGCGGGCGTGGCCTTGCTGGGCTTGCACCTGCTGGAAGTGCTGTTCTATAACGGTCGCCTGCGCGAGCGCAGCCACCGCTGGTTCGACCGGTTGCAGATCCTGCTGGTGGGCATCTTCCATATCCTTTCCATTCCTGCCCCACCCAAGGATGTACCGCATGCGTAAGCTGTTGCTGTTGACCGTGATGTTCAGCCCGTTGGCCCTGGCCGATTCCCTGAGCGTGGAGCCGCATACGGTGTTGCGTCTGGCAGGCAAGGCCAGCAGCGTCCACCTGGAGCGTGTCGAGGTGGCTGATTCGGCGACATTGATTCTTCCGCCCAGCCTGGTGGAACTGAAGATCAATCAACTGCAACTGGGGCGGGATGCGCGGATTTCCGTGGTACCGGCCGAGGATGGTCTGCGTATCGACGTGGCCCGGGCCGATTTGGCCGAAGGCAGCCTGATTACCGCGACCGGCATGGCCGGCACCTACGAGCGGGCCGCCAAACCGGGGCGCAACCTGGACCTGCGTTTGCAGCAGTTGCAGGCACCGCAGCTGTCCATCGACGCCCGGGGTGGCACCGGGGCGCCGGGCTATGCCGGCCTCGACGGCGGCAATGGCCAGGCCGGAGGCTGCACCTGGGGTTCGGCCAGCCGTGGGGCGAACGGTGACAACGGTGGCGATGGCCACAACGGTTCGGCCGGTGGCCGGGTGCGCCTGGCGCTGCCTGCGGATTATCCGGCGGAGCAGATCAAGGTCCGGCTTGAAGGTGGTGCGCCAGGCAAGGCGGGTGCACCGGGCAAGGCCGGGCAGGGCGGGGCGAGCAAGGGCTGCCTGGTGTATCGCACCGAAGCCGGGGCCGATGGCCGGCCGGGGCTGGAAGGGCAGCCGGGGATGGCGGGGGCGGCTGGCGAGTTGAGTGTTCAGCGCCTCTGAATCTTCTTTGTTCTTCAGGGCCTCATCGCTGGCAAGCCAGCTCCCACAGGTCTAGCGGTGCACGCGGACCCTGTGGGAGCTGGCTTGCCAGCGATGAGGCCCTCAAAGTCAGAACGAAAGCCGGGTCGCTGCCACCAGAACCACAGCAATCCCCAACAGCAGATTGATCCCCACCATCTTGCGGATCCGCCCCAATACGCCGGCCCCCGCCGCCCAGTCCCCCGCTTCCACAGCCTTGCGCATCTCCGGCAGCAACAGGCTCTGGATGCGCATGAACAGCGCGAACATGGCGATCCCGCCACCGATCATCACCTGCACATGCCGCGGCGCGGTGTCGAGGGTGCCGAAGTGCATATGCAACATCCCGACACCACTTACCACCAGGAACAGGATCGCGATCCACACCCAGTGGAAGAACCGGGAAAACACTTCCAGCCACAATTGCAGGCGGGCCGGGCCTTCGAGCACCGTGGCAGCCGCCGGGCGCAGGACCATCCAGGCGAAGAACATGCCGCCGACCCAGACCAGGGCGGCCAGGACATGCAGGCTATAAGGCAGGGCGAAGGCGGTCATCGGGCACTCCATTCAGCGCAAAGGGAAATTGGCGGGTATGATAGCCGCCTCATTCGAAACACTGAAAATATATCCAGCCTTTTGCTGGCGCCCGAGACCATGATCAGCAACGAACTCAAGTCCCAGATTCAGGGCGCCTACTCGCGTTTTCTCGAAGCCAAAAGCCTCAAGCCGCGCTATGGCCAGCGCCTGATGATCGCCGAAGTGGCCAAGGTCCTTGGCGATATCGAATGCGATGAAGAAGGCCGGCGCAGCGGCGACCCGGCCGTGGTCGCGGTGGAAGCCGGTACCGGTACTGGCAAGACCGTGGCCTACAGCCTCGCCTCGATTCCCGCGGCCAAGGCCGCCGGCAAGCGCCTGGTGATCGCCACTGCCACCGTCGCCCTGCAGGAGCAGATCGTCTTCAAGGACCTGCCCGACCTGATGCGCAACAGCGGCCTGAACTTCAGCTTCGCCCTGGCCAAGGGGCGCGGGCGCTACCTGTGCCTGTCCAAGCTCGACCTGCTGCTCCAGGAAGGCCACGCGCAGAGCGCCACGGCCCAGCTGTTCGAGGAGGAGGGCTTCAAGATCGAGGTCGATGAAGCCAGCCAGAAGCTGTTCAACAGCATGATCGAGAAGCTCGCCGGCAACCGCTGGGATGGCGACCGCGACAGTTGGCCCACCGCCCTGGAAGACCAGGACTGGGCACGGGTGACCACCGACCACAGCCAGTGCACCGGTCGCCACTGCCCGAACTTCGGCCAGTGCACCTTCTACAAGGCCCGTGAAGGCATGGGCAAGGTCGACGTGATCGTCACCAACCACGACATGGTCCTGGCCGACCTGGCCCTGGGCGGCGGTGCGGTGCTGCCGGATCCGCGCGACACCATGTATGTGTTCGACGAAGGCCATCACCTGCCGGACAAGGCCATCGGCCACTTCGCTCACTACAGCCGCCTGCGTTCCACCGCCGACTGGCTGGAGCAGACCGCGAAGAACCTGACCAAGCTGCTGGCGCAGAACCCGTTGCCGGGTGACCTGGGCAAGTACATCGAGCAGGTCCCGGAGCTGGCCCGGGAGATCAAGAACCACCAGCAATTCATGTTCGCCGCCTGTGAGCAGGTTGCCGACTTCCGCCCCGGCGAAGACGCCGAGGGCCGCGAACGCCCGCGCTATCGCTTTATCGGCGGCGTGGTCCCGGAGCATATCCGCGAGATCGGCATCGAGCTGAAGAAGGGCTTCGCCCGGCTCAACGACCTGTTCACCCGCCTGGCCGACCTGCTCAAGGAAGGCATGGACGGCGAGGTCAATATCGGCATTCCGAGCCACCAGGCCGAGGAGTGGTACCCGCTGTTCGGCACCCTGGTGACCCGCGCCGGCAGCAACTGGGAGCTGTGGACCGCGTTCACTGCCGAAGATCCGGAAGACAGCCCGCCCATGGCGCGCTGGCTGACCCTGGCGGAAAGTGGTGCGCTGTTCGACATCGAGGTCAATGCCAGCCCGATCCTTGCGGCCGAGATGCTGCGACGCAACCTGTGGAACGTGGCCCATGGCGCGCTGGTGACCTCCGCGACCCTGACCGCGCTGGGCACCTTCGACCGCTTCCGCATGCGCTCCGGCCTGCCCAAGGCGGCAGTTACCGCAGTGGTGCCGAGTCCGTTCCACCATACCGACGCTGGCGTGCTGCGGGTTCCCGACCTGCGTGCCGACCCGCGGGATGCGGCCGCCCATACCGCCGCGATCATTCGCGACCTGCCGGAACTGGTGGAAGGTTCGCGGGGTTCGCTGGTGCTGTTCTCCTCGCGCAAGCAGATGCAGGACGTGTTCGACGGCCTGGATCGTGACTGGCGCCGGCAGGTGTTCATCCAGGGCAACCTGTCCAAGCAGGAGACCTTGAACAAGCACAAGGCGCGGGTCGATGACGGCGAGTCCAGCGTGCTGTTCGGCCTGGCCAGTTTCGCCGAGGGCGTGGACTTGCCCGGGGCGTACTGCGAGCACGTGGTGATCGCCAAGATCCCCTTCGCCGTGCCGGATGATCCGGTGGAGGCGGCGCTGGCCGAGTGGATCGAGGCGCGGGGTGGCAATCCGTTCATGGAAATCTCCGTGCCGGATGCGTCCTTGAAGCTGATCCAGGCCTGCGGGCGTCTGCTGCGTACCGAGCAGGATCGCGGGACCATCACCCTGCTCGATCGTCGGGTGGTCACCCAGCGCTACGGGAAGGCTATCCTCAATGCGCTGCCGCCGTTCCGTCGGGAAATTTCGTAGTTCTTGAGGGCCTCATCGCTGGCAAGCCAGCTCCCACAGGGATCGCGTGCACCGCAAAACCTGTGGGAGCTGGCTTGCCAGCGATGAGGCCATCAGCCTTCATACAAATCTTTTGCACTTGCCGCTGTCTATCACCGGAACCAAGGCCCCTGAAAAGGCCCTCAAGGAGAACTCCAGCCCCATGTTGCGCCGTACCCTGCCCACCGCCCTCCTGCTGTTGCTCAGCCAGCCCCTGCTGGCCGCGCAACAGACGCTGTTCAACTTCGTGCGCCCGACCTCGGTGGTCACCGTGGCGACCGAGGATGCCAGCCTGCCGCAATACAACGCGGAGCAGACGGCCGAAGGCGAGGTGCTGCGGCGGGTGGTGTTCAACCCGGTACAGCGTCCCAACCTGCGCATGAGTCCGCAGACCGGCGTCTGGGACTGGTCCGCGCAGAAGACCCTGACCCTGCGCCTGCAAAGCGGCATGGACTGGGCCCTGACCCTCAACGTGACGATCCAGAGCGCCGACGGCAAGACCCTCACCAGCCGCATCGATCTGCCCGCCGGCCCGGCGCAGACCGTGGTCATCCCGTTGACCGCCAGCTCGCCACTGAGCCAGGGCATGCGCGCCGGCCCGCCGATGCCCTGGACCTTCGAAGGCCAGCGCCTGGTGGTCGCGAGCAGCAGCGGCGAGCTGGACCTGAGCCAGGTCACTGCCATCAGCCTGTCGATGAACCAGCCCAATGTCGCCCAGAGCGTGCTGATCGAGCGGATCAACGTGCAGGACGAAGAACGCCTGCAACAGGCGGCGTACAGCCAGCTGATCGACGGCTACGGCCAGTACAGCCGTGGCCGCTGGCCGGAGAAGGTCGGCAGCGATGAGCAACTCAAGGCCTCGGCCGGCAAAGAACAGCAACAGCTCAAGACCTGGCTCGCCGAGCGCCAGAAGCAGCCGCTGGACCGCTTTGGCGGCTGGACCGGCGGGCAGACCTTCGATGCCAAAGGCTTCTTCCGTACAGTGAAGCGCGATGGCCGCTGGTATCTGGTGACCCCGGAAGGCCATCCGTTCTATTCCCTTGGCGTCAACGCGGTCAATGACGAACCGGGACGTACCTACGTCGCCGGCCGCGAAGCCATGTTCAGCGACCTGCCGAAAGCCGACTCGCCACTGGCGGCCTTCTACGGTGAAGGCAACAACAACGACGGCAATGCCTCGTCGAAAGGCCGCAACTTCAACCAGGGCCGCTGGTTCGACTTCTACGCTGCCAACCTCGAGCGGGCCTACGGCAAGCCCTGCCCGGCACCGACCGAGGAAGCCAGGCCCTGCCCGCCGGCCGTTCTCGACAGCGCCCGCTGGCAGACCCACACCCTCGACCGCCTGCAAGCCTGGGGTTTCAACACCCTCGGCAACTGGAGCGAACCGAGCCTGGAGCAGGCCGAACGCGTGCCTTATACCTTGCCGCTGGCGATCGTCGGCGACTACGCCAGTATCAGCACCGGCATGGATTGGTGGGGCTCGATGCCCGACCCGTTCGACCCGCGTTTCGCCATGGCCACCGAGCGTGCCGTGGCCATCGCCGCCCGGGATCACCATGACGATCCGTTCCTGATCGGCTACTTCGCCGACAACGAACTGGCCTGGGCCGCACCTGGCGACGATCCGAAAGCCCGCTACGGCCTGGCCTACGGCACCCTGCGCCTGACCACCGACGTCCCGGCGAAGCGCGCCTTCCTCAAGCAACTGCGCGACAAATACCGTAACCAGGAAGGCCTGTCCAAGGCCTGGGGCATCCAGCTGACCGCCTGGGAGCTGATGGAAGACCCGGGCTTCGAGCCGCCGTTGCCGAGCCCTGAGCACCCGGAGATCGAGGAAGACTTCAAGCACTTCCAGCGCTCGTTTGCCGATGCCTACTTCAAGACCATC
Source organism: Pseudomonas sp. P2S-1 (assembly GCF_057197725.1). Classification (NCBI taxonomy): domain Bacteria; kingdom Pseudomonadati; phylum Pseudomonadota; class Gammaproteobacteria; order Pseudomonadales; family Pseudomonadaceae; genus Pseudomonas; species Pseudomonas sp. P2S-1. The sequence goes on along the minus strand of NZ_CM170068.1, from coordinate 3,157,407 downwards.
TCCGACGCGCTGAAATGGCATGCGCCGAACCACCTGCTGCTCGGTGGCCGGTTTGCCGTGACCACCCCGGAAGCGGTGGCGGCCTGTGCCCAGTACTGCGATGTGCTGAGCTTCAACTTCTACACGCCCAAGCCGCAGGATGGCTACGATTTCGCCCGTTTGCGCGAGCTGGACAAGCCGGTGCTGGTGTCCGAGTTCCACTTTGGCTCCCGCGACCGTGGGCCGTTCTGGCCGGGGCCGATGGAAGTGGCGCGGGAGGAGGACCGTGGTCCGGCCTACGCGGCGTTCCTCAAGGCGGCGCTGGACGAACCGTCGATCGTCGGCGTGCACTGGTTCCAGTTCTTCGACCAGCCGGCCAGCGGGCGTTTGCTGGATGGGGAGAATGGCCACTTCGGGTTGGTGGGTATTACCGATGTGCCGTACCAGGGCTTTATCGAGCAGGCGCGCAAGGCCAATCTGCAGGTCGAGAAGCTGATCGTGGGTGTGGCGCACAAGCCTGAGGCCGAGCCCGCCAAGTAGCACACAACCCCTGTGGGAGCTGGCTTGCCAGCGATGAGGCCGGCAATGACAAAGATGTTGTCAGGCCTGGCCCTATCGCTGGCAAGCCAGCTCCCACAGGGTTCAGCGTTGCCTACATGAATAGTGGTCATTGTCCGACCCACGTCTGTTCCAAAATCCTTCGCGGGCTGAAACAATGCACGCCACTTTTCAGACAGGCCGCAGGGGAGTCACCGGGTGCAGATCCAGGGTCATTTCGAACTCAAGTTCGAGGCAGTACGCGAGGCCTTTGCGGCACTTTTCGATGATTCCCAGGAACGCGGCGCCGCCCTGTGCATCCAGGTCGGCGGCGAGACGGTGGTCGACCTCTGGGCCGGCACGGCGGACAAGGACGGCCAGGAGATCTGGCACAGCGATACCATCGCCAACCTGTTCTCCTGCACCAAGACCTTCGCCGCCGTCACCGCCCTGCAACTGGTCGGCGAGGGCAAGCTGCAACTGGATGCCCCGGTAGCCCGCTACTGGCCCGAGTTCGCCCAGGCCGGCAAGGAGTCGGTGACCCTGCGCCAGCTCCTCAGCCACCGCGCCGGCCTGCCGGCGATCCGCGAACTGCTCCCCGCCGAAGCCCTGTACGACTGGCAAACCATGGTCGATACCCTGGCCGCCGACGCACCCTGGTGGGAGCCGGGCACGGCCCACGGCTACGCGGCGATCACCTACGGCTGGCTGGTCGGCGAACTGATCCGTCGCGCCGATGGCCGTGGCCCGGGCGAGTCCATCGTTGCCCGCACCGCCAAGCCACTGGGCCTGGATTTCCATATCGGCCTGGATGATGCCGAATTCCATCGCGTCGCCCACATCGCCCGCGGCAAGGGCAACCTCGGTGACGCTGCGGCGCAGCGCCTGCTCAAGGTCACCATGACCGAGCCTCAGGCTCTGTCGACCCGCGCCTTCACCAACCCACCAGCGATTCTCACCAGCACCAACAAGCCCGAGTGGCGGCGCATGCAGCAGCCGGCGGCCAATGGCCACGGCAATGCCCGCAGCCTGGCCGGTTTCTACGCCGGCCTGCTGGACGGCAGCCTGCTGGAATCGGAACTGCTCGACGAACTGACCCGTGAGCACAGCCTTGGCGACGATAGAACCCTGCTGACCCAGACCCGCTTCGGCCTGGGCTGCATGCTCGACCAGCCCACGGTGGCCAACGCCACCTTCGGCCTCGGCGCCCGTGCCTTCGGGCATCCGGGGGCCGGCGGCTCGGTGGGCTTTGCCGACCCGGAACATGATGTGGCCTTCGGCTTCGTCACCAACACCCTTGGCCCTTACATCCTGATGGACCCCCGTGCCCAGAAACTGGTGCGGGTGCTCGCCGACTGCCTTTGATCGGGTGCCTCTGTACGCGGAGGCTCCGTTGGCTATTCTGTGACCAGCTGTTTTCTATTTTTCCTTCATTTTCATGGTGTATCGCTGATGTCTTCACACAAAACTTTAGCTCTCGCCCTGTGCCTGGCCATCACCGGTTGCGCCCAGAACCCCCAGAAAGACACCGCGGACAGTGGCCACGGCTGGTGGCCATTCGGTTCGGACAAGGTGGCTGACCAGGAAGTGAAGGAAGCGGTACAGGAGAAGGTCGCCAAGTCCGAGGCCAAGGCCGAAGCCAAGTCCGAGGGCGGCAGTTGGTGGTGGCCGTTCGGCGGCAGCGACGACAAGGCTGCCGACAAGGTCGCCGCTGTGCCGAAGGTCGACGTCAAGGCCACCCAGGCCTGGCTGGACAGCTATGAGCCGCGGGTGCGTGACGCCATCAAGGACAGCAAGCTGGAGCTGGAGCGCCGTGAAGACGTGCTGGTGGTGACCCTGCCGGTGGACAGCGGCTACAACCCGGACCGTCCTGCCATGCTCCTGCCGATCAGTCTTGGCCCGATCACCAAGGTCGCCAAGCTGATCGAAACCGATCCGAAAACCGCCGTGCTGATCCTCGGCCACGCCGACAGCAGCGGTGCCGCCGCCATCAACCAGAAGCTCAGCCTGGAACGCGCTGCCTCGGTCTCGGCGATCTTCCGCCTCAGCGGCCTGCAGCGTGACCGCCTGACCCTGCGCGGCATGGGCTCCGTCGCTCCGCGTGCGGCCAACGACAGCCTCCAGGGCCGGTCGCTGAACCGTCGTGTGGAAATGATCCTGACCCCGCAAGCGACCCTGGTCGCCCTGGTTGCCAAGTACCAGCAGCCGACCCCGAGCCCGGCCGAACTGGTCGCGGTGCAGGACGTCAAGCCAGCCGCCGCAGCCGCCAAGCCAGCAGCAAAACCGGCGGCCAAGGCTGCCGCGAAAGCCCCGGCCAAGGCCACCACGGCGAAGAAAGCCGCCCCGGCGAAAGCCGCCGCAGCCACCAAAAAAGCGGCTCCAGCCAAACCGGCTGCGAAAAAAGCCGAGCCTGCCGCCAAGAAGGTGGCAGCCAACAACAGCCCTGCGAAGACCAACTGATCCTCAAGGAACGCTGTAGATGACCCAGACACTGGCAGATATGCGCCGTGACTACACCCGTGACGGCCTGGCCGAGGCGCAAGCCCCGGCCGAGCCGTTCGCCCTGTTTCACCAGTGGTTCGCCGATGCGGTGAAAACCGAGCAGGCGCCGGTGGAAGCCAACGCCATGACCCTGGCCACCGTCGATGCCGACGGCCGGCCGCATTGCCGCGTCCTGCTGCTCAAGGGCCTGGACGAGCAGGGTTTCACCTTCTTCACCAACTACGAGAGCGCCAAGGGTCAGCATTTACTGGCCAATCCGTTCGCTGCGATGACCTTCTTCTGGCCGGCGCTGGAGCGTCAGGTGCGGATCGAAGGGCGGGTGGTGAAGGTCTCGGCGCAGGAGTCCGACGCGTATTTCCAGGTCCGCCCGCTGGGCAGCCGCCTGGGCGCCTGGGCCTCGCCGCAGAGCCGGGTGATCGCTGATCGTGGCGAACTGGAAGGTCTGCTCAAGGCCACCGAACAACGCTTCAGCGACACCCAGCCGCACTGCCCGGAGCATTGGGGCGGTTACCGCCTGCTGCCGGAGCGCATCGAGTTCTGGCAGGGCCGCGCCAGCCGCCTGCATGACCGCCTGAACTACCGCCTGGAACAGGGCGACTGGACGCGCGAGCGCCTGGCCCCTTAATTCGCGTAAGTGGCGGCCTCGCGTTCCAGCCAGGCCGCCAGTTCCTTCCTTTTGACCTTTTGCGTGCGTGCGGCGTCCAACCTTTGCAGCATGAACGCGCGCTTGCCTTCGTCCTTGCCGGCGAAGGACAGCGCGAGGTCACGGTCCGTCCAGCGTCTGATCCGAACGTACAGCCAGCCGTGGAAATACAGGCCGGCCAGGGTGGTGATGGCGATGATGAAGTAATCCATGTCTATTCTTTCCTGCAAGTCGTCTGACGGTTCAGCGTGAGTGCCGCCTGTACTGAAGCTGAATGGAAGCAATTTTATCTGTTGCATGTCGTGACAGTCGTCAATCCGCGCAGGTCTAATGGGCACCTGTCTTAAGGAGATGATTCCTATGCGTAAATCTATGTTGCTGGTCGCATCGTTCACCACGATGTCGCTGCTGCTGGGCGGTTGTGCCTCGAACCTGTCCGGTGATTCCTACTCCCGTGACGAGGCGCGGCGCGTGCAGACCGTGCGCATGGGTACCATCGAATCCCTGCGTCCGGTCAAGATCGAAGGCACCAAGACGCCAATCGGCGGTGGCGCCGGTGCGGTGGTCGGCGGGGTGGCCGGTAGCGCCATCGGTGGCGGTCGCGGCAGCATCGTCGCGGCGGTGATCGGTGCGGTTGCCGGTGGTCTGGCGGGTTCTGCGGCCGAGGAAGGCCTGACCCGTACCCAGGGCGTGGAAATCACTGTGCGCGAAGACGACGGCAGCATGCGTGCCTACGTGCAGCAGGTTCAGGAAAACGAGATTTTCCGGGTCGGCGAGCGCGTGCGCATCATGACCGTCGATGGCACCAGCCGCGTCAGCCATTAAGGCTTGCGGCAATAAAAAACCCCGACCGGCTTGCGCCGCTCGGGGTTTTTTATTGCCTGCCGATTATCAGCTGGCGGGCTGTTTCGGACTGGAAAGGGCGGTGATGGTGTAGCCAATGATTGCCGCCAGGATCGAGCCGGTGAGGATGCCCATGCGGTCCATGCCCACATACTCGCTGGTGCCGGGCACGAAGGCCAGGGAGCCGACGAACAGGCTCATGGTAAAGCCGATGCCGCAGAGGATCGCCACGCCGAGGACCTGCCCCCAGTTGGCGCCAGCCGGCAGCGCCGCCAGGCCGAGCTTGATGGCGATCCAGGTCAGGCCGAACACGCCGATGGTCTTGCCCGCCAGCAGGCCCACGGCGATGCCCATGGGCACGGCGTGGGTGAAGCTTTCCATGGTCACGCCGGCCAGGGACACGCCAGCGTTGGCGAAGGCGAACAGCGGCAGGATGCCGTAGGCCACCCAGGGGTGCAGGGCGTGTTCCAGGGTGAGCAACGGCGAGGTTTCGGCATTGCGCGTGCGCAGCGGAATGCACAGGGCCAGGGTGACGCCGGCCAGCGTGGCGTGCACGCCGCTCTTCAACACGCAGACCCAGAGGATCAGGCCGATCACCATATAAGGGCCAAGTCTGACCACGCCCATCCGGTTCATCGCGATCAGCGCGGCGATACAGGCGGCGGCCAGCATCAGCGAGAGGGTCGACAGGGCGCCGGAGTAGAACAGGGCGATGATGATGATCGCGCCGAGGTCGTCGATGATCGCCAGGGTCATCAGGAACAGCTTGAGCGACACCGGCACGCGCTTGCCGAGCAGGGCCAGCACGCCGAGGGCGAAGGCAATGTCGGTGGCGGTGGGGATGGCCCAGCCGGCGATGGCCGCGGGGTTGTCGCGGTTCATGAACCAGTAGATCAGCGCCGGCACCAGCATGCCGCCGAGGGCTGCCGCGCCGGGCAGGACCACCTGGGACGGTTTCGACAGGTGTCCCTCGACCAGCTCGCGCTTGACCTCCAGGCCGATGAGCAGGAAGAACAGGGCCATCAGGCCGTCGTTGATCCACAGCAGCAGCGGCTTGGCGATGCTCAGGGCGCCGATCTGCACGGCGACGGGGACTTCCAGCAGGCCGTTGTAGAGCCAGGACAGTGGCGAGTTGTTGACGATCAGCGCCAGCACCGCAGCGGCGATCAGCAGCAGGCCGCTGGCGGCTTCGAGCTGGAAGAACCGGGTGAATGTGCTACGTAGAGGCAAGGTCGCTCCTCCATCGAATGAAAAAGGTCGAACACCCTAACCCGTTGTGTTATTCATTAAAATAAAAACTATATTCTTTTTTGTTATAAGCTGTTTCAGTGTTTTCATGGCTATCGGGCTTTTCTGGCAAGGATGTAGGAAGTTGCCTAACTGGACGGTAGTCGTTCCTACAGCCTTTCGCTCCTGACGCATGAGAACCGCCCTATGAACCATCACCGCACCTGGGTCCGTGAAGCCATCCGCATCATCGAGGCCGATTTCCAGCGCAGCGCCGATACCCACCTGATTCCGCTGCCGATGCCGGGCTTTCCGGATATCGACCTGTACTTCAAGGATGAATCCAGCCATCCCACCGGCAGCCTCAAGCACCGGCTGGCCCGCTCGCTGTTTCTCTATGCCCTGTGCAATGGCTGGTTGCGCCCTGGTGCGCCGGTGATCGAGGCGTCCAGTGGTTCGACGGCGATCTCCGAGGCGTACTTCGCCCGCTTGCTGGGCTTGCCGTTCATCGCGGTGATGCCGGCGACCACCTCGCGGGAAAAGATCGCACAGATCGAGTTCTATGGCGGCACGCCGCACCTGGTGCAGGACCCGACGCAGATCTACGCCGAATCCGAGCGCCTGGCCCGGGAAAGCGGCGGGCACTTCATGGACCAGTTCACCTACGCCGAGCGCGCTACCGACTGGCGCGCCAACAACAATATCGCCGAGTCGATCTTCAGCCAGATGCACTTCGAACGGCATGCCGAGCCGGCGTGGTTGATTTCCAGCCCGGGTACCGGCGGGACTACTGCGACGCTGGGCCGCTATGTGCGTTATCGCCGGCATGCGACTCGCGTGCTGTGTGCCGATGCCGAGCGTTCGGTGTTCTTCGATTGCTACCGCAGTGGGGACCGCTCGTTGCGCCTGGATTGTGGCTCGCGGATCGAAGGGATCGGGCGGCCACGGGTCGAGGCGTCGTTCCTGCCGGCGGTGATCGATGCGATGGTCAAGGTGCCGGATGCGCTGTCCCTGGCGGCCATGCACTATCTGGCGCAGCGGTTGGGGCGGCGGGTTGGCGGGTCGAGCGGAACCAACCTGGTCGGAGCCTTGCAGGCGGCGCTGCATATGCAGTCGGCGGGGGAGTCGGGGTCGATCGTGGCGATTCTGTGTGACAGCGGGGAGCGTTATGCGACGACTTATTACGACGAGGAATGGCTGGGGCAGCAGGGGTATGCGCTGGAACCGTTGATTGCGGCGGTGGCGGGGTGTGTGGAGCGGGGGGAGGGGTTGCCGGAGACGGTACTGCGCGAAGGGATCTGAGTTTCTTTGCTGAAGCTGAAGGCCCTATCGCTGGCAAGCCAGCTCCCACAGTGACCGCGTCGGCCACAGGTCTTGTGATCAACACAAAACCTGTGGGAGCTGGCTTGCCAGCGATGAGGCCCGAGAGCCTTACTCGGTCAGCCCGAGCATGCTACGGGCCACGGCCTCGGCAATGCGGATGCCATCCACACCCGCCGACAGAATCCCCCCGGCATAACCCGCCCCTTCACCCGCCGGGAACAGGCCCTTCAGGTTCAGGCTCTGCAAGGTCTCGTCCCGGGTGATCCGCAGTGGCGACGAGGTGCGGGTCTCGATCCCGGTCAGGATCGCATCCGCCAGGCTGTAGCCCTTGATCTGCCGGTCGAAGGCCGGGATCGCTTCACGCAGGGCTTCGATGGCGAAGTCCGGCAGGCTCGGAGCCAGGTCGCCGAGGTTGATGCCCGGCTTGTACGACGGTTCTACGCTGCCCAGGGCGGTGGACGGACGCCCGGCCACGAAATCACCGACCAGCTGCGCCGGCGCGTGGTAGTTGCTGCCGCCCAGTTCATAGGCGAGCTCTTCCAGCCGCTCCTGCAACTCGATCCCGGCCAGCGGGCCACCCGGATAATCCTGCTCCGGGGTGATACCGACGACGATACCCGAGTTGGCATTGCGCTCGTTGCGCGAGTACTGGCTCATGCCGTTGGTAACCACCCGGCCCGGCTCGCTGGTGGCGGCAACCACGGTGCCACCCGGGCACATGCAGAAGCTGTACACCGAGCGACCGTTCTTGGCGTGGTGCACAAGTTTGTAGTCGGCGGCCCCGAGTTTCGGGTGGCCGGCGTACTTGCCCAGGCGCGCCTTGTCGATCAGCGACTGCGGGTGCTCGATGCGGAAACCGATGGAGAACGGCTTGGCTTCCATGAACACGCCACGGCCGTGGAGCATGCGGAAGGTGTCGCGGGCACTGTGGCCGAGGGCCAGGACCACATGGCGCGAACACAGCTCTTCGCCCGTGTGCAGGACCACGCCGTTGAGCTGGCCGTCTTCCATCAGCAGGTCGGTGACCTTGTGCTCGAAGCGCACTTCACCGCCCAGGGCGATGATTTCCTCGCGGATGTTCTCGACCATGCCGGTCAGGCGGAAGGTACCGATGTGCGGCTTGCTGACGTAGAGGATCTCGTCCGGCGCGCCGGCCTTGACGAACTCGTGCAGGACCTTGCGGCCGTAGTGCTTCGGGTCCTTGATCTGGCTGTACAGCTTGCCGTCGGAGAAGGTCCCGGCGCCGCCTTCGCCGAACTGTACGTTGGACTCGGGGTTGAGCACGCTTTTGCGCCACAGGCCCCAGGTGTCCTTGGTGCGCTGGCGTACTTCCTTGCCGCGCTCCAGGACGATCGGGCGCAGGCCCGCCTGGGCCAGGATCAGGCCGGCGAAGATGCCGCACGGGCCGAAGCCGACCACGATCGGCCGCTCGGCCAGGCCGCCTTCCGGCGCCACGCCCACCGGCTTGTAGTTCACGTCCGGGGCGATGCCGACGTTATGGTCGTCGGCGAACCTGGCCAGCACCGCGGCTTCGTCACGGACATCGAGATCGATGGCGTAGATGAACAGCAGTTCGGTGTTCTTCTTCCGCGCGTCGTAGCTGCGCTTGAAGATGGAGAAGTCGAGCAGCTCGGCGTCGTCGATGCCCAGGCGTTGCACGATGGCCTCGCGCAGGGCCTCGTCGGGATGATCCAGCGGCAGCTTCAGTTCGGTGATTCGTAGCATGACAGGGTCCAGTATCCCGGCCATGGGAGGGCCGGCGGCTTTACACAAACCGCCAAGTATAAAGCTTTCGCCGGCCGGGCAGGCAGATTGAATGTGTGCCGGTGGTCAGTCGTTGCGCGAACCGCCGAAATAGCCGCAGCCCTGCATCGTCTGGGCATCCAGGCGCAGTTGTGCGGTCAGGTGGCTGACGGCGCCGGTAGCGCTGTCGACGCAGCGTTGCGGGGCGAGCCACAGTTCGACTTTCTGTCCGTTGGCCTCGCTGCTGACGCTGATACCGCCGCCGGGCATCTGTTCTTCCAGGTAGGGCAGGGCCAGGGGTGGCTGGTCCGGGCGGTTCAGGACCATGCCCTGGCCGCTGACATTGAGGTTCCAGTCCGGCTCATGGCCGAAGGCGCGCAGGGTCAGGCGCTTGAAGTTGGGGTCGCTGCAGGCGCCGGCCGAGTGCTCGACGCGGTACAGCTGGTGCACGTTGAACTGGCCGTCGGCGCCGTTGCTCTTGGTGGCGGAGAGGGTGCCGCGAACGTCGGCGAAGATCACCCCCGGGGTGGCGGCGAGGGTCGCGGCTTCCTGGAGCAGGCCGGTATTGCCTGCGTCCTGGACCACGAAACGGCGGCTTTCGGTGCAGGGTTTGAACAGCAACTGGCCGTTGGCGGCGCTGAGCTCGCCTTGCAGGCGGGTCATGCCGGCGGTGGAGACGCTGGTTTCCGGCTGGTCGGCGAGCAACTGGCAGCCGGCGAACAGCGGCAGCAGGGCGGCGACGAACAGGGAGGGGGCGATACGCATCGAGGAAAACTCCGGGATCTCGGCCTGAAAAGTTTTCAACGGTATGCAGGGTGAGGGGGGATTACAAGTGAAGTTGTGTCAGGAAAATGTGTATTGCAGGTGAGGGCCCTATCGCTGGCAAGCCAGCTCCCACAGGGATCGTGTGGGAGCTGGCTTGCCAGCGATGAGGCCCGGGAGATCAACCCCCCAGGTAAGCGTCGCGCACTTTAGGATCGGTCAGCAGTGCCTCACCGGTCCCCTGCATCACCACATGCCCGTTCTCCAGCACATAGGCCCGGTCAGCGACCTTCAACGCCTGGTTGGCGTTCTGCTCCACCAGGAACACAGTCACGCCATCGCGGCGCAGCTGTTCGATGATGTCGAAGATCTGCTGGATGATGATCGGCGCCAGGCCCAGCGACGGCTCGTCGAGCAGCAGCAGCTTGGGTTTGCTCATCAGCGCCCGGCCGATGGCGAGCATCTGCTGCTCGCCGCCGGACATGGTGCCGCCGCGCTGGTTGTAGCGCTCCTTCAGGCGCGGGAACAGCTGCAGGACCTTGTCCAGTTGCTCCTGGTAGTCGCCCTTCTCGGTGAAGAAGCCGCCCATGGCCAGGTTTTCCTCGACGGTCAGGCGCGAGAACACGCGGCGGCCCTCCGGGACCACGGCGATGCTCTTGCGCATGATGTGCGAGGACGGCTGGCCGACCAGCTCTTCGCCCAGGTAGCGGATGCTGCCGCTGTGGGCTTGCGGCGAACCGCAGAGGGTCATCAGCAGGGTCGACTTGCCGGCACCGTTGGCGCCGATCAGGGTGACGATCTCGCCCTGGTTGATTTCCACGTTGACCGAGTGCAGCGCCTGGATCTTGCCGTAGAAGGTGGAAACGTTTTCGAACTGCAGCATTTACGCTTCCCCCAGGTAGGCTTTGATCACATCAGGGTTGTCGCGGATCTGCTCCGGCGTGCCGTCGGCCAGGGGCGTGCCCTGGTTGATCACCACGATATGGTCGGAAATGCTCATGACCAGTTTCATGTCGTGCTCGATCAGCAGCACGGTGACGTTATGCGATTCGCGCAGGTACGCAATCAGCGCCTTGAGGTCCTCGGTTTCCTTGGGGTTGAGGCCGGCCGCCGGCTCGTCGAGCATGATGATCCGCGGTTGGGTCATCATGCAGCGGGCGATTTCCAGGCGGCGTTGCTGGCCGTAGGCCAGGGTCCCGGCGGTACGGTTGGCGAACTCGGTCAGGTTGACCTTCTCCAGCCAGTACTGCGCACGCTCCATGGCTTCCTTCTCGCTGCGGCGGAAAGCCGGGGTCTTGAACAGACCGGCGAAGAAGTTGGTGTTGAGGTGGCGGTGCTGGGCGATCAGCAGGTTTTCCAGCGCGGTCATTTCCTTGAACAGGCGCACGTTCTGGAAGGTCCGCACCACGCCCTTGCGGGCGATCTGGTGCCCGGCCAGGCCCTGGATCGGCTGGCCATCGAGGAGGATGGTGCCGCCGCTGGGCTTGTAGAAGCCGGTCAGGCAGTTGAACACCGTGGTCTTGCCGGCGCCGTTCGGGCCGATCAGGGCGACCACCTGTTTTTCCTTGACGGTCAGGCCGACGCCGTTGACCGCCAACAAGCCGCCGAAGCGCATGCTCAGGCCGCTGACTTGCAGAATTTCGCGGCTCATCGACGCAGCTCCATATGTGGACGTTGCATAGGCAGCAGGCCCTGCGGACGCCAGATCATCATCAATACCATCAGGGCGCCGAACATCAGCATGCGGTACTCGCTGAAGTCACGCATCAGCTCCGGCAACAGGATCATCACGATGGCCGCGAGGATCACGCCCAACTGCGAGCCCATGCCGCCGAGCACGACGATGGCGAGGATGATCGCCGATTCGATGAAGGTGAAGGATTCCGGGGTCACCAGGCCTTGGCGCGCAGCGAAGAAGCTGCCAGCGAAACCGGCGAAGCAGGCACCCAGGGTGAACGCCGAGAGCTTGATCACGGTCGGGTTCAGGCCCAGCGCACGGCAGGCGATCTCGTCTTCACGCAGCGCTTCCCAGGCACGCCCGATCGGCATGCGCAGCAGGCGGTTGATGACGAACAGCGCCAGCAGGGCGAGGAGCAGGGCCACCAGGTAGAGGAAGATCACCTTGTTGATCGAGTTGTATTCCAGACCGAAGAACTCGTGGAAGGTCTGCATGCCTTCGGCGGCCTTGCGTTCGAAGGTCAGGCCGAAGAAGGTCGGCTTCTCGATGTTGCTGATGCCGTTCGGGCCACCGGTGATGTCGGTCAGGTTGCGCAGGAACAGGCGGATGATCTCACCGAAACCGAGGGTCACGATCGCCAGGTAGTCACCGCGCAGGCGCAGCACCGGGAAGCCCAGCAGGAAGCCGAAGGTGGCCGCCATCAGGCCGGCGATCGGCAGGCAGATCCAGAAGCTCAGGCCGAAGTAGTGCGAGAGCAGCGCGTAGCTGTACGCACCGACGGCGTAGAAGCCGACGTAACCCAGGTCGAGCAGGCCCGCCAGGCCGACCACGATGTTCAGGCCGAGGCCTAGCAGGACGTAGATCAGGATCAGGGTGGCGATGTCGACCGCGCCGCGCGAGCCGAAGAACGGCCAGACCAGGGCGACCACGATCAGGCCGAGGATGATGTAGCGCTGGGTCTTGGGCAGGGTCAGCCAGTTGCTGACCTTGGGTGGCACCAGCGGGCCGTCCCGACGCGAGCGCATCATTGCGCTCCATTGCTTGTCCAGCAGCACGCGCAGGAACATCAGCACCGAACACAGGGCGATCACGCCGAGGGTGAAGGGACCCTGGCCGTGCACTTCCAGGTTGATGCCGACGATGCTGAGTTTCAGGCCAAGTACCGGGAAGGCCACGGCCCAGACCAGCAGGGCGCTGAAGAACGCCGATTTGAGATGTCTGTTCATACTTTCTCAACCTCCGGACGGCCGAGGATGCCGGTCGGACGGAACAACAGGACGAGTACCAGCAGGCCGAACGCCACGACGTCCTTGTACTGGTCGCCGAAGATGTCAGCACCGAAGGCTTCGGCCACACCCAGCACCAGGCCGCCGAGCATGGCGCCCGGAATGCTGCCGATGCCGCCGAGGACTGCCGCGGTGAAGGCCTTCAGGCCCACCAGGAAGCCGGCGTTGGGGTTGATCACGCCGTACTGCATGCTCAGCAGCACGGCCGCCACGGCCGCCAGGGCGGCGCCGATGACGAAGGTCAGGGCGATGATGTTGTTGGTGTTGATCCCCAGCAGGTTGGCCATCTTGATGTCTTCGGCGCAGGCCCGGCAGGCCCGGCCCAGACGCGAGCGGGAGATGAACAGGGTAAGGCCGGTCATGGCGATCAGGGTGACCACGAAGACCAGGATCTGCATGTAGGAGATCAGGACCTCTTCCGCGCCACCCGGGCCGAAGGAGATGCTCCCCGGGATCAGGTTGGGAATGGACTTGTCCTTGGAATCCTGGGAAAGCAGTACGGTGTTCTGCAGGAAAATCGACATGCCGATGGCGGAAATCAGCGGGATCAGGCGGTTGCTGTTACGCAACGGCCGGTAGGCGACCCGTTCGATACTGTAGCCGTAGGCACTGGTAACGACGATCGTCGCGATGAACGCGGCGGTCATCAGCAGCGGTAGCGAATGGATACCCATCATGGCCAGTCCGGCAAGGACGATGAAGGCCACGTAGGAACCAATCATGTACACCTCGCCGTGGGCGAAGTTGATCATTCCAATGATGCCGTAAACCATTGTGTAGCCAATGGCTATCAAGGCATAGGTGCTGCCAATGGTCAGGCCATTAACCAGCTGTTGGAAGAAGTGATAGATCTCAGGCATTACAGCGCTCCTAAAAACCTGAATATGCATTTCGCTGGCGGGCTTTCACCCGGCATGGCCTTGCGGTCTGGGGCCACTTTGGCGCATGCGTTGCCAGGGAACCGCTGGTGACGGTTTTAAGATTTTCAGGTGAAGCCGATCCCGGATCGCGGGAAACGGCTCCATGAACCTCGTAAAACAAAGCCCACTGCTCGCACAGTGGGCTTTTCGGTCATGTATCAGACGGTGTTACTGAGGGGAAACTTCGGTTTTCGGTTTGCCGAAATGCCATTCGTAGACCACGAACTTGAAGTCCTTCAGGTCGCCTTTTTCGTCGTAGGACAGCTCGCCGGTCGGAGTCTTGAAGGTGCCGGCGTGGATGGCCGCGGCCACCTTGTCGGTGTCTTCGCTGCCGGCTTTCTTGATGCCCTGGGCGATCAGTTCTACAGCCGAGTAGGCCGGGAACACGAACGGACCGCTTGGGTCCTTGCCGTCGGCCTTGATGGCTTCGACGATCTTCTTGTTCTCAGGATCGGCGTCGAACGACTTCGGCAGGGTAACCAGCAGGCCTTCGGAAGCGTTCTGGGCGATCTGCGAGATGGAGTCGTTGCCGACGCCTTCCGGACCCATGAACTTGGCGTTCAGGCCTTTCTCTTTGGCCTGGCGCAGGATCAGGCCCAGCTCCGGGTGGTAGCCGCCGTAGTAGACGAAGTCGACGTTGTTCTGCTTGAGTTTCTGGATGATGGACGAGAAGTCCTTGTCACCGGCGTTCAGGCCTTCGAAGACGGCAACCTTGGTGCCTTTGCCTTCCAGGGTCGACTTGACTGCGGTGGCGATGCCTTCACCGTATTGCTGCTTGTCGTGCAGGACCGCGACGACCTTCGGCTTGACGTGGTCGGCGATGTAGTTGCCGGCCGCCGGGCCCTGGGCGCTGTCCAGGCCGATGGTGCGGAAGATCAGCTTGTAGCCGCGGGAGGTGATTTCCGGGCTGGTGGCTGCCGGGGTGATCATGATCACGCCTTCGTCTTCGTAGATGTCGGACGCTGGCTGGGTGGAGCTGGAGCAGAGGTGGCCGATGACGAACTTGACGCCGTCGTTGACCACTTTGTTGGCGACTGCCACGGCCTGTTTAGGGTCGCAGGCGTCGTCGTATTCCTTGGCTTCGAGCATCTTGCCATCGACACCGCCAGCGGCGTTGATGTCCTTGATGGCTTGCTTGGCACCGATGAACTGCATGTCACCATATTGGGTCACCGGGCCGGTCTTCGGGCCGGCGATGCCGATCTTGATGGTATCGGCGGCGAAGGAATGGCTGGCGACGCCGGCCAGGACCATCGCGGCGAACAGCTTGGAAACTTTACTCATAGTGCTCCACTCATTCTGTTGTAATTTTTATCGTCCTTGCGCCAGGGCAGAGGACCCGACAGACCCGGTACGGCTACGCCGTATCGCGGCCCGCTTTCCGGTTTCATCCCCGGTGAATGCCTGGCAACTGTACCGGTACAGTGTAGAGCGCTGCTTGATCGCTTGAAAAGCAGGCCCGCCGAGGCAAAAACAGAGGGTGTCGCCTGTTCGACATAAAGTTACAAAAAAGCGTCTTATTTGACTCCGGAAGTTCCCGGAAACGTTTGGCTTTGCTGAACCTGTCGACCAATTACTTATTTGAAACTGGGTTTTTCTGCAAAAATAGCGGCCTTTCAAAGTGGCCTGATTATTTTTGGTGAAACCCATGATTGATGAACCAAGCACCCTCTATGCCAAATTGCTCGGCGAGACTGCGGTAATCGAGTGGAAAGCCCTGGAGCGTTTTTGGGCAAAGGGTGACCTGATTTGGGTCGACCCTTCCCTGGACCTGATCGAAGTCGCACAGGCAATGGCAGAAAACCGCAGTGAAACCTTCGCACAGTGGCGTGATGCTGGCACTGTCGGGCCGGTCAGCGCCGAACAGGCCCTCGACCTGCAGAGCCGCGAGCCAGAGATCTGGGCGGTGGTGGTGCAGCCGTTTATCGTGATTCAGGTTCGGCCATCGGCCTGAGGTTGCTCGGATTTGGTGCGCGAAAACGCACAGCGAGTCCATCTTGGTGCGCGAGGCCGATCAGGCAGGGTGACGGTTGGTAACAGTGCCCGTTGCACCAGTCGGGAGCGGTAACAGTTCCCGGGCGGGATGCCTGAAAGATAAAAGCGCGACGCGGACCCTGTGGGAGCTGGCTTGCCAGCGATTGCGATGGTGAATTCACCATAGTCATCGCTGGCAAGCCAGCTCCCACAGGGTCCGCGTCGCGCTTTTTTTAGTAGTCGACCTTGCCGGTATGACTATTGAGGGAAATAACCCGGGTCTTGCCAATCCGGTGCCGGTAAATCTCGCGCAAGTATTTAACGGCCTTCTTCACACATTCCCGCGACAGCCGAATATCGTTGATCGACACGAACTTGCTCTTGTCGTTGATCAGCTCGCGATATTTCTTCTCGTACATCGGCTTGATCGCATACCAGTTGGTATCGAGGATCTTCGCCGGGTTCTCGAATTCGCTGAGCAGCTCGTCGATGCGTTCTTCCTCGAATTCCTCCTGCATGATGAATTCCAGGATCGCGTTGTCCAGGGTCTCGTCGAAGCGGTACGGCGCCTTGGCGAAGCAGCGTTTGATAAAGGCCACGATCAAGGTCAGGAAGTCATCCGACAGGCACGGGCTCTTGGCGATCAGGGTGGTCAGCGACAGGTTGGCCGAGGCGCCGATCACCAGGGCATAACGCTTCAGGGTGGTGTTGGGGAACAGGCTGTTGAGGTGGGTCTTGAGCCGGTTCAGGTCCATGTAGGACAGCTTGTAGTCCTTGGGCAACGAGACGATCGATACCACCGACGAGCAGTTCTTGAAGAAATGCAGGTCATGCAACGCCGCCGCGTCGCAGCCGGAACTGCGGTATTGCTCCAGGGCTGCGCGATAGCGCTTGGATTCGATCGGCAACAGGCTGATGCCTTCGATGGCCTGGGTGTCCTTGTTGAAGTGCGGCAGGTCGATGGAGCGGAAGAACAGGTCGTCGATATCCAGCCGCGGCGGCTCCTTCTCGAACACCTTGAAGCCTTTCTCCGAGCTGCTGCCCGGGGTTTCCGGCACCACCGACTCGGCGTAGGCGATCGCCACCGGGCCGGCCAGGCTCATGAACAGGTCGTTGGCGTCAAGGCGGATGGTCTCGCCGATATCGATGCCGGCACGCCGGAAGTAGTTCTGGTCGTAGTCGGTGGTCACCGCCTGGGCGGTGAGGATGTTGAAGATCTGCTGGGAGATGTACTGGTTGGCGTGCTTCTCCATGGCGTTGACGTCGATGTTCTGGATATTGCCGTCATCGCTGGCTTCGGCGTAGCGCATGATGTCGTTGGAGATCAGCATCATCGCGTTCCACGGACGGATGCGGCCCATCACGCTGGCTTCGCTGCTGTCTTCGCTGTCGAAGTTGTACGAGAAGTCCCACTCTTCCGACAGGTACTTGCACAGCAGGCGCCCGGCGTTGATGTGCAGGGCCTCGGACATTTCGCTGCGGTGATCGGAGATGTTCGGCAGCACGCAGATGCCGCTGGTGAAGATCGGTTCGAAGACGAACGAATGCCCGGCCTCGCCGTCCTGCTCGTCGGCCGGCTTGGTGTCGAAGGTCTTGTTCATGTACGAGTACTGCTGGGCCAGGCCGAACTCCGAGGCCATGCCCGAGCCTGTACCGCCGCCGGCGCTGAAGATATAGAAGTACAGCCGCGACTGGTTGGCCTTGATCCCGCAGGAGTCGATCAGGTACGAGTGGATCAGCTTCCAGTCGGCACTGGAGAAGCGGTGGGTTTCCTTGTTGAGGATGATCTTCGCCAGGTACTGGCCAAGGATCGGCGCGTTACCGGCGCCACCGGCATGCACCTCGGAGAGGTCCATGATCTTCATCTTGCTGTAGTCGCGCAAAAAGCCGCTTTTTTCGCCTTTGCGCGAGAAACGGATGCGCCCGGCGATGTCCTTGTCCAGGTCGCCGAGCATCACCAGCGGTTCCACCAGGAACACCGGCTTGGCGCTTTTGGCCTGGACCAGACGCAGGTTGTTGCGGATCCAGCGCGCCGGGTTGTAGGACGGATCGTTGCCGACCCGGTCCTCGCTCTTGAATTCGTTGAGGTAGAAGGTCCGTGCGTTGTAGACCAGTTCGGCGACATCCAGGGCGATGTTCGAGCCGCAGCGCCCCAGCCCGATCAGGCACACCGAAGGGAACTGCTGGTCGAGGCGCAACTGGGCGTCGTCCTCGACATGCTGGCTCGGCGGGAACACCAGGTCGCGCAGGCCGTCGAGGTTGTCGAGGATGCGCTGGGTGTCCGGTTCGGTGAAGTACAGGTATTGCTGCGGGCTCAGGGTTGGCTGGCTGTAATAGCTGCGGGCCCCGTAGGAAGTGGGCGTCGTGGCTGAAAGCAGCTCGGAAATCACGTCGGCAGGAGTATTCTTGGAGGTCATTTTGCGCCATGTGCCTGGGGGGAAGGCTGTTCAACAGTCGATATCATTGAGCCATCCCTGGAAAGTTTCGCGACTGTATCAGTGCGTCTCCGGCGTAAGCGATCAGGGTTTACCTTATAAAAACTAGGGGTTTTCCTGTCGCGCCGCCTTCTGAATCGTCCGATCCGTCAACTTCTTTAACTGTCTGGAGCTGTAGATGAGCCATTCACTGCCTTTGTCCCTGGGGTTCGCCGGTATCGGCCTGATGGGCCTGCCCATGTGCCGGCGCCTGCTGGCGGCCGGGTATGACCTGACCGTGTGGAACCGTTCCCCGGATAAATGCGCGCCGCTGGTGGCTGCCGGCGCTCGCCAGGTGCAGACCCCGGGCGAGCTGTGCGAGGCCGCCGACGTGGTGATGCTGTGCCTGGCCGATACCGCGGTGGTGCGCGAGGTGGTGTTCGGCGTCGGCGGTATCGCCGGCAAGGCCCGGGCCGGGCAGTTGCTGGTGGATTTTTCCAGCCTCGAACCCACCGCCACCCGGGAAATGGCTGCGCAACTGAAGGCCGACACCGGCATGGGCTGGCTGGATACTCCGGTGTCCGGCGGCACCCCGGGGGCGGAGGCGGGTACCCTGGCAATCATGGTCGGTGGCGAGGCCGAGGATCTTGAGCGGGTCCGCCCGGCACTCCTCTCTCTCGGCCAGCGGGTCACCCATATGGGCGGCGTTGGTGCAGGTCAGGTGACCAAGGCCTGCAATCAGATGATCGTGGCCTGCAATGCCCTGGTGATCGCCGAAGTGGTGGCCCTGGCGGAGAAGTCAGGCGTGGATGCCAGCCTGGTCGCCGAAGCCCTGGCCGGCGGTTTCGCCGATTCGAAACCCTTGCAAATCCTCGCCCCGCAGATGGCCGCAAGCCGTTTCGAACCGGTGAAGTGGCATGTGCGAACTTTGCTCAAGGACCTCGATACCGCGGTGAAATTCTCCCGCGAGCAGGGCTCGGCGACTCCCGTCAGCGGCCTGGCCGCGCAGTTGATGCGCCTGCACGGCAGTCAGGGCTATCTGGAAAAAGATCCAGCGACGCTGATTGATCTGTATCGCAGCAAGCCATGAGGCGTTCTTCGCGGTGGTTGAGGTTGTCGAGCACCGCGCGCAGATCCTCCAGCGGTACCGGCCGGCTCAGCAGGTAGCCCTGGATGGCGTCGCAGTTCAGGCGCTGGAGGAAGCGGTATTGCTCTTCGGTCTCCACACCCTCGGTGATCACCTTCAGGTGCAGGGTGTGGGCCATGACCATGATCGCCTGGACGATATTGTTGTCGGCCCGTGAGTGCGGCACGTCCTGGATGAACGAGCGATCGATCTTCAGGGTGTCCAGGGGCAGGCGCTTGAGGTAGGCCAGGGATGAATAGCCGGTGCCGAAGTCGTCGATCGACAGCGACACGCCCTGGTCGCGAATACGCCGCAGCAACTCGATGGTGCTATGGATATTGGCCATCAGGGCGTTTTCCGTGACTTCCAGCTCCAGGCGCCAGGCCGGCAGCCCGGCGCTGTGCAAGGCATCCTCGACTTCCTTGGCCAGCTCGTCGCGGCCCAGGGTCAGGGCCGAACAGTTCACCGTCACCTTCAGTTCGCTGAAACCGTGCTGGCTCAACTGCGCCAGGTCGTGGCAGGCGCGGCGCATGACCCACAGGTCGAGGTCGGCGATCAGCCCGTTGGTTTCCGCGATGCCGATAAAGCGGTCGGGGCTGAGCAGGCCATGCTGCGGATGCTGCCAGCGGATCAGCGCCTCCAGCTTGCTGACCTTGCCGCTGGCCAGTTCGTAGATCGGCTGGTAGTGCAGGCGCAGGCCGCGGTCTTCGTGCAGGGCGATGCGCAGTTCCTCTTCCAGTTGCAGCTCCAGGGTGGCCCGGGTCTTGAGGTTGTCGCTGAAGAAGTTGGCCTTGTTGCGTCCGCCGCCCTTGGATTGATAGAGCGCGAGATCCGCGTGCTTGAGCAGTTCGTCGCAGGTATTGCCGTCGGTGGGGTAGAGGCTGATGCCGATGCTGGTGGTCATGACCATGCGCCGCCCGGCCAGGTCGATGGGTTCGCGCACCTTGTTGAGGATGCGCTGGGCCAGGCCGCGGGCTTCGTCGGCGCTGTTGAGGTTGAAGAGGATGCAGAATTCGTCGCCGCCGAGGCGAGCGACCACGTCCTGGGTGCGGGTGGCGGCGCTGATCAGGTGGGCGATGGCCTTCAGCAACTGGTCGCCGGCATCGTGCCCGAGGCTGTCGTTGATCCGCTTGAAGTGGTCGATATCGAGGAACATCACCCCGAGCATGCCACCCAGTTGGGTACGCTCGGCCAGGCGCTCGGCGAAAATCTGGTTGAAGCCGCGGCGGTTGATCAGGTTGGTCAGGGCATCGTAGTGCGCCGCCTGTTGCAGCGAGACCCGGGCCTGGTCGAGCTGGCTGAGCAGGGTGTTGACCCGGCGCAGGTCCTGTTCCTTGCTTTGCAGCTTCTTGTCCGACAGCGCCGCGCTGATGCAACTGCCGCTGATCAGCAGGGTGATCACGGCGATGGTCAGGCTCAGTTGCAGGCTGTTGTCGGTGACCAGAATCTGCGGCGAGCCGCCGCCAGGCAGAATCAGGGTCAGCGCGTGCATGCCGGCGTAGTGGGTGGCGATGATGCCCAGCGCCATGAGCAGCGCGGCGCTGTACTTGAACAGCTGCGGGCGGGCGACGTGGCCCTGGCGCAGATGACGGGCCATCAGCATCGGCAACAAGGCGGCGAGCAGTGCTACCACCACCGATGCCAGGACCAGGGTCGGGCTGTAATGCTGTTGCGCATTGGAGCGCATGGCGGCCATGCCGGTGTAGTGCATGATCCCGACGCCTGCGGCGATGCACAGGGCGGCCAGGGTGTAGTGGCGCAGGCTTGGCTGGCTCTGGCCGAGAAAGCTCATGGCGCCGAGGGCGGCGAACAGCATGATCAGCAGCGACACGCCGGTGAGGAACATGTCGTAGTGGACTTCCAGCGCGGTCTCGAAGGCCAGCATGCCGATGTAGTGCATGGCCCACACGCTGCAGGCCAGGCAACAGGCACCGAGCAGTTTCCAGCGGCGCCGGGCGCTGGCCTGTTCGGCATCGCCGATGCGTTCGATGATATCGAGGGTGGCGAAGCTACCGGCGCACATCACCAGGTAGGCAAGGAGGATCAGCCACGGGTTGTGCCGCGCCGCCAGGGCAAAATGACCCACGGGGTGCTCGGCAAGCATCATGTGCAGCCATTCCATAGCGCGCCTCTCAGTTCAGCCGAGCTTTGCACTCGTCCCCAAACTGCCTGGAGACTCTTTTGGCTTTGAGTATGGTGTGCTCTACCCGTTGATGGCAGATTGATTTCAGCGGTGTGGCGGGGGTTTTTATCGCTACGGGGCATAACGCTGCAAATGGTTACAATTACCCGCCATCAATCTCATGGATGATCGCAGACAGACGGGGCCCGGCCTTCTAGATTTTGTCCGGCATGCGCGATGCGCCGACCACGATAAAAAGAGGGATCTTCCGATGCACAGCCCCACTCAAGCGGCCAATGCCTGGCGCGTTCTGTTCCTGTTGTTCCTCGCCAACCTGTTCAATTTCTTCGACCGCACCATTCCTGCCATCGTGATCGAGCCGATCCGCCTGGAATGGCACCTGAGCGATATGCAGATCGGCCTGATCGGTACCGCCTTCACCCTGGTCTATGCGATTGCCGGCCTGCCGCTGGGGCGCCTGGCCGATACCGGGTCGCGCAGCAAGGTGATGGGCTGGGGCCTGACCGTGTGGAGCGGGCTGACGGCGGTCAACGGCATGGTTGGCAGTTTCTGGACGTTCCTGCTGGTGCGCATGGGCGTGGGCATCGGCGAGGCCAGTTATGCGCCGGCGGCCAACTCGCTGATCGGTGACCTGTTCCCCGCCGAGCGCCGGGCCCGGGCCATGGGCATCTTCATGCTCGGTCTGCCGCTGGGGCTGCTGCTGGCGTTCTTCACCATCGGTGCGATGGTCCAGTATTTCGGCAGTTGGCGTGCGCCGTTCTTCATTGCGGCGGTGCCCGGGCTGTTGCTGGCGATCTTCATGTTCATGATCCGCGAGCCGGCACGGGGTGCGGCGGAGGCGGTGGCCTCGTCCCAGGTACCGTTGGACCGGCCGCTGCGCCGGGTCCTGAGCATTCCGACCTTCGGCTGGCTGGTGCTGGCCGGGCTGGCGTACAACTTCGCTACCTATGCCTGCAACTCGTTCATGGTGCCGATGCTGCAGCGCTATTTCTCCCTGTCGTTGCAGAATGCGGCGGTGGCTACCGGGGTGATCGTTGGGGTGACCGGTTTGATCGGCCTGACCCTGGGCGGCTGGGTGGCGGACAAGATCCACCAGCGCATGCCGGGCGGGCGCCTGCTGTTCGGCGCGTTCAGCATGCTGGTGGCGACGGTCGGGACGGGCACCGCGCTGTATCTGGGGCGGGTGGAGATCGGCGTGTTCATCGCCCTGTTCGGCATCGGCTGGCTGTTTGCCTACAACTTCTACACCTGCGTCTACACCGCGATCCAGGACGTGGTGCAGCCGCGCCTGCGGGCGACGGCGATGGCGCTGTTCTTTGCCGGGCTGTATCTGCTGGGCGGCGGCCTGGGGCCGGTGGTGGTCGGGACCCTGTCGGATCATTACGCCCAGGTGGCGATGCTGGAGGCGGGCACGGTCGAGATGACCGAGGCGTTCAAGGCGGTGGGGTTGCACAACGCCATGGGGCTCATCCCGGTGGCCCTGGCGGCGACCCTGGTGTTTCTGCTGTTCGCAGCGCGGACCTTTGCCCGGGATGCGCAGAAGATGAAGGACGGGATGGTGGAGGAGGGGGCTGCTCAGGTCGGCAAGACAGCCGAAGCATCCTAGAGCGGACGCGGACCCTGTGGGAGCTGGCTTGTCGGACCGCCGAACCGCAGCGATAGCGGTAGTGAATTCACCATCGTAATCGCTGGCAAGCCAGCTCCCACAGGGTTTTGTGTTGGCCGTCGGCGATCAGCCAGCTACAAGGACCCGGATCGCCTCAAGCCGCAGCGCCGCTTTTTCAAGCATCGCCAAGCCATCCTCACGCAGCTTGCGCAGCGCCACGATCTCGCTGTCACGCACCGTCGGGTTCACCGCCTGCAGCGCAGTCAACCGCGCCAGCTCTTCATCGGTTTCCGCCGCCAGACGCCGTTGCGCCTCGGCCACACGCTCTTCGTGACGCGGCATGACCTTGGCCTCACCGGCGTTGATCTTCGGCGCCAGCACATCGCGCTGGGCCTGGATAAACTTGTTGGCGCTGGCCTTGGGCACGCTTTCCAACTGGTCGGTGATGGTCTCGAAGGACACCCGCGGCGCCAGGTCGTTGCCATTGCCATCCAGCAGGCAACGCAGTGCCGCCGGTGGCAGGTAGCGGCCCAGTTGCAGCGAACGCGGGGCGACCACTTCGCTGACGTACAGCAGCTCCAGCAGCACGGTGCCCGGCTTGAGCGCTTTGTTCTTGATCAGCGCGACGGCGGTGTTGCCCATCGAGCCACTCAGCACCAGGTCCATGCCGCCCTGTACCATCGGGTGTTCCCAGGTCAGGAACTGCATGTCCTCGCGGGACAGCGCCTGGTCGCGGTCGTAGGTGATGGTCACGCCTTCGTCGTCGCCCAGCGGGAAGCTGGCGTCGAGCATCTTCTCGCTCGGCTTGAGGATCAGGGCGTTGTCCGAGTGGTCCTCGCTGTCGATGCCGAAGGCGTCGAACAGGGTTTCCATGTAGATCGGCAGGGCGAACTGGTCATCCTGCTCGAGGATCGCTTCCACCAGCGCCTGGCCTTCGCCGGCACCGCCGGAGTTGAGCTCCAGCAGGCGGTCACGGCCGCTGTGCAGCTCGGACTCGAGACGCTCGCGCTCGGCACGGGCCTCGGCGATCAGCGCGTTCCACTGGCCGTCATCGGTATCTTCCAGCAGCGGCAGCAGGCGCGGGCCGAACTGGTGCTGCAATGCGTTGCCGGTCGGGCAGGTGGCGAGGAAGGCGTTGAGGGCCTGGTCGTACCACTGGAACAGGCGTTCCTGCGGGCTGTTCTGCAGGTGCGGTACGTGCAGTTCGATGGTGTGCTTCTGACCGATCCGGTCGAGACGGCCGATGCGCTGTTCCAGCAGGTCCGGGTGGGCCGGCAGGTCGAACAGCACCAGGTGATGGGCGAACTGGAAGTTGCGGCCTTCACTGCCGATTTCCGAACAGATCAGCACCTGGGCGCCGAACTCTTCGTCGGCGAAGTAGGCGGCGGCGCGGTCGCGCTCGAGGATGCTCATGCCCTCGTGGAACACCGTGGCCGGGATGCCGGAACGCACGCGCAGGGCGTCTTCCAGGTCCATCGCGGTTTCGGCGTGGGCGCAGATCACCAGGACCTTGACCCGCTTGAGCATCTTCAGGGTATCGATCAGCCAGTCGACCCGCGGGTCGAAACGCCACCAGCGGTTTTCGTCGTCGACGTCGCCCTGGGCCTGGAAGCTGACTTCCGGGTAGAGGTCGGCGTGCTCGCCCACCGGCAGTTCCATGTACTGGTCCGGGCAGGGCAGGGGATAGGCGTGCAGTTGACGCTGCGGGAAGCCCTGCACGGCGGCGCGGGTGTTGCGGAACAGCACGCGGCCGGTGCCGTGGCGGTCCAGCAGTTCGCGGATCAGGCGCGCGCTGGCCTGGCTGTCGCCATCGTTGACGGCGGCCAGCAGGGCTTCGCCCTCGGCACCGAGGAAGCCCTGGATGGTGGCGTGGGCTTTCGGCGACAGGCGGCCGTTGTCGAGCAGTTCCTGCACGGCTTCGGCCACCGGGCGATAGTGCTCGCTCTCGGCGCGGAAGGCGGCCAGGTCGTGGAAGCGGTTCGGGTCGAGCAGGCGCAGGCGGGCGAAGTGGCTGTCCTGGCCCAGTTGTTCCGGGGTGGCGGTGAGCAGCAGGACGCCAGGAATGACTTCGGCAAGCTGTTCGACCAGTGCATATTCAGGGCTGGCCTGTTCTTCGTGCCAGACCAGGTGATGTGCTTCGTCGACTACCAGCAGGTCCCAGCCGGCGGCGAACAGTGCGTCCTGGGCCTTCTCGTCGTCCACCAGCCATTCCAGCGCGACCAAGGCAAGCTGGGCGTCTTCGAACGGGTTGCTGGCATCGCTTTCGATGAAGCGGTCGGCATCGAACAGGGCCACCTGCAGGTTGAAGCGCCGGCGCATTTCCACCAGCCACTGATGCTGGAGGTTTTCCGGAACCAGGATCAGCACGCGGCTGGCGCGGCCGGAGAGCAGTTGGCGATGGATCACCAGGCCGGCTTCGATGGTCTTGCCCAGGCCCACTTCGTCCGCCAGGAGAACCCGTGGCGCGATGCGGTCGGCCACTTCGCGGGCGATATGCAGCTGGTGCGCGATCGGTTGGGCGCGCACGCCACCCAGGCCCCACAGCGACGACTGCAACTGGCGGCTGGTGTGCTCCAGGGTGTTGTAGCGCAGGGAGAACCACGGCAGCGGGTCGATCTGCCCGGCGAACAGACGGTCGCTGGCCAGGCGGAACTGGATGAAGTTGGAGAGCTGGGTTTCCGGCAGGGTGCGCGCCTGGTTCTGCGCGTCGAGGCCGTGATAGACCAGCAGGCCGCCGTCGACCATCTCGACTTCGCGGACGGTCAGTTTCCAGCCCTCGAAATGGGTGATCTGGTCACCCGGAGAGAAACGCACCCGGGTCAGCGGGGCGTTGCGCAGGGAGTACTGGCGGGTCTCGCCAGTCGCCGGGTAGAGCACGGTCAACAAGCGGCCATCCTGTGCCAGAACGGTACCCAGACCCAGCTCGGCTTCGCTGTCGCTGATCCAGCGTTGTCCCGGTTGATACTGCTGCGCCATACTGCCTGACTCCCGCCATGAAAAAGCTGGCTATCTTAACGGATAGCGGCCTTTCAGACCAAAGATTCCGGCCATGCGGGCATCCCGCCCCGTCCGTCGATTGCTTCACGGGCCCTGCAACATCGCCCGGAGAGGCCGGTCCAACGCTCAAGCATAGAGATATCGAGCCGATAGAGCGGTGACAGGAGACTGAACCCCATGCTGCCACCACTGATCCCGCTAAGCGCTGCCCCCATCACGCAGCAAATGGACCCGGTCAAGCCGACCCCGGACATCAAGCCCGTGGTCCCGACCCAGCCGGCCTCCAGCGAGGGCGCGATCGACCTCAAGCACCGCGATCCGGAACAGGCCGCGCTGCTGTTGCGCGAAGAGCAACGCCGGCGCCAGGGCCAGCATGGCGGGCAACCGGCTTATGAGGAGGAGGGCGACGATCCCTACCTGCCGACGCCGGGTGACGACCTCAATGCCGACAACACCGTGCCGGTCGCCCCGCTGATGGGCGGCGAGAACCGCCAGGGGTTGCTGGTGGATATCGAAGTCTGACGCGAGACTTTGCAGTTGCGGCGCGAGCCTTCATGATGAGCGCTTCGCTGTCCGCCTTCCGAGCCCGACCATGAGCCAAGACGACAACCTGATCGATTTCGGCGCCGAGCGCGCCCGCCGCATTCATGACCTCAATGACAAACGCCTGAACGAAGTGCGCAAGGCCTTCGAGCAGGCCATGCCGATCGGCGCTGCCAAGAAGTCGAAGAAAAAGCCCAAGGGCAAACCCTCCAAGCGCTGAAAATCTTGATGCAGGTCAAGCCTGCACCCGCCTCCGGCGCCCGCTCCGGGCGCCATTGACCTCGGTCAATTTTCCCTCCCGGCACATTCGCTACTGTTCACTCATCGGACAGGCACAGGCAAATGGAGGCCGACATGTTCTTCGATAATGTGGTTGTCGCTGGCGTCGTCACGGTCGGATTGATGTTTGTTTTCTTCGCCGGTTTCGGACTTTTCATCTGGAAGGACTCGCAAAAGCGCAAAGACCGCTGACCCTTCCCGATACAACGAGCACGCAAGGCATTTAGGGCGACTTCGGTCGCCCCTTTTTTTTGCCTGTTGTTTTCAGCAATACGTTTTTACCTGGACAACACAAGAGCCTGTGGGAGCTGGCTTGCCAGCGATGAGGCCGGCCTGAGCAATGATGTTGTCAGGTCTGGCCAAATCGCTGGCAAGCCAGCTCCCACAGGGTTTTTTGTTGTCCTTGGAAAAGGTGCTGGACTAATGATAGTTAGCTAGCTAATAATCTGGGCTCTTTTCCCATCCACTGACTATCGTTAACCCCACCACCCTCAGGCCCACCCCCGTGCCCATCACCCTCCAGGCGTTGTTCGCCCCCAACAAAGCAGCTGTGCAGTTCGCCATCAAGACCTTGCTCGGTGGCGGACTGGCGTTGTGGCTGGCGCTGCGCTGGGGCCTGGAGCAACCGGCCTGGGCCCTGATGACTGCGTTCATCGTCGCCCAGCCACTCTCCGGCATGGTCCTGCAGAAGGGCCTGGCGCGCCTGCTCGGGACCCTGGTCGGCACCATCATGTCGGTGGTGTTCATGGCGGTCTTCGCCCAGACCCCCTGGCTGTTCCTGATCTGCCTGGCGCTGTGGCTCGGCCTGTGCACCGCCTGCTCGACCCTGTTGCGCAGCGCCTGGTCCTACTCCTTCGTGCTGGCCGGCTACACCGTGGCGATCATCGCCCTGCCGGCCATCGCCCATCCCTTGCAGATCTTCGACCAGGCCGTGGCGCGCTGCACCGAGATCAGCCTGGGCATCATCTGCGCCACCCTGAGCAGCGCCTTGCTTTGGCCTTTACGGGTAGAACAGCAACTGGCCGTGCAGGCACGTCAGGCCTGGCAGAGCGGTTTGCAGGCGGCCAGCGCGACCCTCGGTGGCGACGAAGAAGGGCGCAAGAGCCTGGTGGAAATCCTCGGCCGCATCGTCGCCGTGGATTCCCAGCGCGAACACGCCTGGTTCGAAGGCAGCCTCGGTCGCCAGCGCGCCCGGGCGATTCGTGGGTTGAGCCAGAAGCTCCTGGTCCTGCTGCGTATCGCCCGTTCGGTCCGGCGGCAGTGGCGACAACTGGACGACCGCGAGGCTGAACACCTGCAACCCTGGCTGGACGAAGTCCGTGCGGCACTGGCCAATCCCGACCGCGAACACTTGCAAGCGCTGCGTGAGCGCCTCTGGCAAGCCGCCCTCCACCTGCGCGACAGCGCCGCCGAACACTACTGCCTGGCGCGCATGACCTTGCTGCTGGACAACGCTGCCGCCGCGACCGAGGCCCTGGGTGCGGTAGAGGAGGGCAAAGCGCCGCCGGACCTGCCCGACAGCCTCGCCGCGCACCGCGATATCCCTCTGGGCCTGCTGTTCGGCGCGCGCAGCGCCCTGGCCTTTCTGGCCATGGCGGCGTTCTGGATGGCCACCGCCTGGGGCGCCGCGCCGGGCGGGCTGGTGCTGACCTGCGTGGTCTGCAGCCTGTTCGCCAGCCGCGAGAACGGCGCGCAGATCGGCATGAGTTTCCTGCGCGGGATCCTCCTGGCGTTGCCGGTGGCCTTCCTGGTCGGGCAGATCCTGTTGCCGCAGTGGAGCAGTTTCGCCCTGCTGTGCCTGGGCATGGGCGTGCCGCTGTTCTTCGGCGCCCTGGGCATGGCCAATCCGCGAATCGGCGCCACGGCGACGTCCTATTGCCTGCACTTCATCGTCCTGGTTTCGCCGCTGAACAGCATGACCTTCAGTGTCGAAAGCTTCCTCAACAATGGTCAGGCCATGCTCATGGGCGTCGGCGCGGCGGTGCTGGCGTTCAAGCTGCTGGTGCTGCGCAACCCCGCCTGGCATGGCCGCCGCCTGCGCGCCGCGACCCAGAGCGACCTGGTGCGCCTGACCCGGCGCGACCTGCGCGGTGCGGAAACCTGGTTCGGCGGGCGCATGGCCGACCGCCTGCTGCAACTGGCCCGCCACTACACCGCGCTGCCGGAACACGAGCGCGGCCGTTGGGACGACGGCCTGCACGGCCTCGACATGGGCGACGAACTGCTGCACCTGCGCATGTGCCTGGCCATCGCCCGGGCACCGCTGGAACCGGCCGAACGCGAGTACCTGCAACAACTGCAGGACGTACTGGCGAGAGGCCCCGGCCCGGGTCGCGAGCAGCGCCTGGACGCGGCCAGCGCAACCTTCATCGCCGCCCTGCGCGAGCAACCGGCCAGCGATGCGCTGCGCCTGGCGGTGGGCGCCGTTCTGCAACTGCAAAAGAGCTGGGGCCGCTGGTGCCGCCGCCTGGAGGATCTGCATGGGCTTGCGTGAGTGGGCACTGGGCGGGGTGCTGCTCAGTCCGTTTCTGATCTATGTGTTGCTGGCGCTGCTGCTTACCGGGCTGCTGCGCTTCGTCCTGCGCCTGACCCCGTTGGGCCGCTGGATCTGGCATGAGGCGCTGTTCGACTGCGCCCTGTTCGTTTGCGTGCTGACCCTGGTCACGCTGTACCTTTGAGGAGTTCGTCCATGCGTAGCACCGTGCGTATCGCCCTGACCCTGTGCCTGGTGGCCGTGGCCATCTTCGCCGGCACCCGCCTGTGGCAGTACTACATGCTCACCCCCTGGACCCGCGACGCGAAGATCCGCGCCGATGTGGTCATCGTCGCGCCGGACGTGTCCGGCTGGGTGCGCGAGTTGAAGGTGAAGGACAACCAGGAGGTGAAGGCCGGCGAGTTGCTGATGTCGATCGACAGCGATCGCTTCGAAGCGGCGCTGGACAAAGCCAATGCTGTCGCCGACACCCGTCAGCAGCAATTGCGCCTGCGTGAGCACGAAGCGTCCCGCCGCGCCGCCCTCGGGCCGCAGGCGATCAGCGCCGAATTGCGCGAGAACGCCCAGATCGGCGCTGCCGTCGCCCGTGGTGAACTGCGCCAGGCCCAGGCGGATGCCAAGGTCGCGCAGATCAATCTGGAGCGCAGCAAGGTCAAGGCGCCGCGCGACGGGCATATCACCAACCTGCGCCTCGCCGAAGGCAACTACGTCAATGCCGGGCAACCGGTGATGGCCCTGGTGGACGACTCGACCTTCTATGTCCAGGCCTACTTCGAGGAAACCAAACTGCCGCGGATCAAGGTCGGTGCGCCGGTGAAGATCTGGCTGATGAGCGCCGGCGAGCCGATGCAGGGCCATGTACAGAGCATCAGCCGCGGCATCACCGACCGTAATGCCAACCCCGACAGCCAGTTGCTCGCCGAAGTCGAGCCGACCTTCAACTGGGTGCGCCTGGCCCAGCGCATCCCGGTGCGGATCAGCCTCGACAAGGTGCCGGAAGGGGTCAACCTGAGCGCCGGCATGACCGCCAGCGTGCAGGTTGGAGAACAATAGCTCTGGCAAACACCGCAGAACCCTGTGGGAGCTGGCTTGCCAGCGATTTGGCCAGACCTGACAACATCATTGCTCAGGCCGACCTCATCGCTGGCAAGCCCACACAGGGGACGCGGCGACTCTTAAAGGAACATCCCGCCCGAGACCTCCAGACGCTGACCATTGACCCAGCCAGCCCCATCGCTGGCCAGTACCGCAATGGCCGCGCCGATATCATCCGGCAGCCCGACCCGGCCCAGTGCGGTATTACCGGCGATCACCGCATTCACATCCCGGTTGTCGCGCACCACGCCGCCGCCGAAATCGGTCTCGATGGCGCCGGGGGCCAAAATATTCACGCGGATTCCCCGTTGTCCAAGCTCCTTGGCCTGGTAGCGGGTCAGCACCTCCATCGCCCCTTTCATCGCCGCGTAGGCGGCATAGCCGGGCAACGAGAACCGCGTCAGACCGCTGGAAATATTGATGATCCGGCCCTGGTCGGCGATCAGTGGCAGCAGGCGCTGGGTCAGGAAGAACGGGCCCTTGAGCTGGATGTTCAGCAACTGGTCGAACTGCGCCTCGCTGGTTTCGGCGAAGGGTACGTTGATGCCGATCCCGGCGTTGTTCACCAGCACATCCAGGTGCTCGCGGCCGAAGTGATTCTTCAAAGTGTCTTTCAGTGCGCTGGCAAAGGCCTCGAAGCTGGCGCTATTGCCTACATCCAGTTGCAGCATGGCGGCGCGGGCCCCGGCGTTCTGCAGGGTGGAGACCAGGGTTTGCGCCTCGCCGGCCTTGCTGTGGTAGGTGCCGATGATATCGAAGCCCTGGGCGGCCAGATGCTCCGCGGCGTTCTTGCCCAGGCCACGGCTGGCGCCGGTAATCAGTGCGATCTTGCGGGTCATGTGCGCTACCTCGATGGGGGAGGGTGATGGGTTGAAGAGAGTCTATTGGTCGCTGTTGTGCTGATAAATCCGCTGGATTCGGAAATACTGTTCGCACGATTCGAACAATGGATGCGCCCCGACATGCTCAAGCCGGAACTGTTGCGAACCTTTATCCGGGTCAATGAACTGGCCAGCTTCACCCTGGCCGCCGAGCAACTGGGCTTGCCGCGTTCGACCGTGTCGGAGCAGGTCCGCGCCCTGGAAAACCAGCTGGGCGCGCGCCTGTTCAACCGTTCGACGCGGCGGGTGCAGGCGACCCAGGACGGCCTGCAACTGTACGAGCGTAGTAAAGAGCTGCTGTCGCGCCTGGAGGAACTGGAGGGGATGTTTCGTGCCGATCCGGCCGATGTCACTGGCTGCCTGCGGGTCGATCTGCCGACTCGCATGGCCCGGCGCATCATCCTTCCGCGTTTGCCGGAGTTCATGGACCGCCATCCCGGGCTGACCCTGGAGGTCAGTTGCACCGATCGCCAGGTGGACCTGCTGCGCGAGGGCTTCGATTGCGTGCTGCGCATCGGCGGATTGGGCGACCTGGCCGTGGTGGCGCGGCCACTGGGTCGGCTGGCGGTGGTCAACTGCGCCAGCCCGGCCTATCTCGAACGTTATGGCACTCCGACTTCACTGGCGGATCTGCAAGACCATCGACTGGTGCACTACGTGCAGAACCTCGGCACCCGCAGCACCGGCTTCGAGTATGAGGACGGAGAGGTGACGCGCTTCGTGGAAATGCCGGGGGCGATCACCGCGAACAATACCGATGCCTATGAAAGCGCCGGGCTGGCAGGGCTGGGCATCATCCAGGCGCCCTGGATCGGCGTACGCGACTACCTGGCGGCCGGGCGCTTGCGTGCATTTCTGCCGGAACATGTTCCGGAGGCGATGCCGGTCTCGCTGCTCTACGCCCGCCAGCGCTACCTGCCGCCGCGGGTGCGCCTGTTCATGGACTGGCTGGCCGGCTTGCTGGCGCAGCAGCTTGATCCAGGGGCAGATGCAGGCTGAACAGGGTGCCGGCCGTCACCGATGACTGCACATCCATGTAACCGCCATGAGCCAGGGCGATCTGCTTGGCGATGTACAGGCCGAGGCCGAGGCCGGCTTGTGGTGCATCGGTGGAGGGATGGGAGAATGGCTCGAACATCTGCGTCATGATCGCCGGGGCGATGGGCGAGCCACCGTTGTGCACGCCGAGAATGAACTGGTCGTCGGCGATTTTCGCCGAAATCCGGATCGCCCCCTGTTCGTCACCATGCTGCAAGGCGTTGGCGATCAGGTTGGAAAGCACCTGGCATATCCGCTCGCGATCGCAGTTCATATCCGACAGATCGCCGATCTCCAACTCGATCTGCCGGGCCGGGTGGACCCGTTGCAGCTCCTCGGCCACATGCCGCAGGGCCTGATCGAGGTCGGGGCAGGGCTGGATGTTCAAGGGAATGCCATCGCCGAGGCGACCGCGGGCGAAGTCCAGCACATCACGCACCAGGTGGGTGGCGCGGTGGCCTGAGGTGAGGATGTGCTCGGCGATGGTCCGCGAACGCGGGTCGGTCAGGCGCTTGCTGAGCAGCTCGGCGCCGGCGGTAATGGCGAACAGCGGGTTGCGCAGGTCGTGACCGAGCACGGCGATGAATTTTTCGCGCAGGCCGGCAATCTCGCGTTCCTTTTCCAGCGCGAGTTCGGTGCGCTGCACGCTTTCTTCGCTTTCGATCTGGATCGACAGCAGCCGGGCGAAGGCCTCCATCATCGGCTGGATGGCGCTGCCCTTGAGCTGGCGTGGGAGAGGGTCGAGCGCGCAGATGGTGCCGAAGAAACTGCCGTCGCTGCGAAACACCGGCACGGCGATGTAGCTTTCGAACCTGTACAGGCGTGGCGTGGGGTGGTCGCGGTAAGCCTCGTCCTGGCTGGCCTGGTCGATCACGATGGTTTGCTGCGCGGCGCGGATCTCGTTGCACAGCGTGGTGGTGGCATCCAGTTCGCCCCCTACCGGCACGCCGAAACCGAAGGTATCGAGCACTGCCAATGCGGTCCAGCGCGCTTCGGTCACCCGCGCTACTGCGGCAAAACGCAGCCCCGTGGTCTCGCTGATGACCTGGAGGATGGCCGGGATCACGCTGATCCGGCCGATGGTAGCGCTATCTGAAAGTGCTGCTTTAGTCATCGGAAAAACAGGTACCGAAACGCCAACAAGGATTCCTAGTGTAGCGAGCATCCGCGACGCCAAAGAAATTTCCGCCCCAGCGGTAGGCAATTTCCAGTAATCTTTCGGAATTCGAGCATTCCCGCCAGAGGTCTGCCCATCCGCTTGCGTGCCAATCCCTTTTGACCGACATCCACCCGGGTGTTTCAGCGAGGTTTGACATGCACATCACTTCCCAGGACATCTGCGCCGCCGCCGACCAGCTCAAGGGCTTCGTCGGGTTCCACCGCAAGCTCGGCAAACACATCGTGCGCTTCAGCGAAGACTCGTTCGGCATGGACGTGGCCGACGACAGCATCACCCCCAGCAGCGAATTCGTCTGGCAGGACGGCGAGGGCGAGGTCATGACCCTGAGCCGCGAGCTGATCGATGTGCTGCTGGAGCAGAATGTCGATGACCGCCTGAACATCAGCGAGCCCTTGCGGGTCTACCAGCGCCGTCGCGACCTGCCGGAAATCATGGCGCAGCGCCGGCGCCTTGGTTGACCTTCAGCCGGTCTGGTCATCCCTGCTTCGATGAGTACGCAACAGGGCTTCGAAATCGTCGCGCTCCAGGGGCCGACTCAGGTAGAAGCCCTGGACCTCATGGCACTGTTCCATGCCCAGGGCGCGCAACTGTTGCTCGGTCTCGACACCTTCGGCGGTCACCGTCAGGCCCATGGCCTTGCCGAGGTTGATGATCGCCTGCACCACGGCGCGGTCGTTGCTGTCGCTGCTCAGGCCGGCGACGAAGCGCTTGTCGATCTTGATGCTGTCGAAGGGGTAGGTGCGCAGGTAGCCGAGAGATGAATAGCCGGTGCCGAAATCGTCCATGTTCAGGCGCACGCCAAGCTCCTTGAGGGCATTCATGGTGCCCAGCGCGCCTTCTATATCGTTGAGCATGACGTTCTCGGTGATCTCCAGCTCCAGGCGTTGCGCCGGGAAACCGGTGTCCATGAGGATCTGGCGGACATCGGCGACCACGTCGCTGCGGGAAAACTGTGCCGGTGACAGGTTGACCGACACCAGCAACGGCGCGGGCCAGTCGCGGGCGATCTCGCAGGCATTGCGCAGCACCCAGCGCCCCAGGGGGACGATCAGGTCGGTCTGTTCGGCGAGGGGGATGAAGGTGTCCGGGCCGAGCAGCCCTTCGACCGGATGCTGCCAGCGTACCAGGGTTTCCACCGAGACGATTTCCAGGCTTTGCAGGCGGTAGCGGGGCTGGAAGTGCAGGACGAATTCCTGGTTCTTCACTGCCCGCCGCAGGTCGTTTTCCAGTTGCCGGCGATACTGGATTTGCTGGTTCATTTCCGCCGAGAAGTAGCGCCAGGTGTTCTTGCCCTCGGCCTTGGCCTGGTAGAGCGCGATATCGGCACAGCGGATCAGCTCGCCAGCATCGTAGCCCTGTAGCCGGGTCTGGGAGATACCAAGGCTGGCGCCGACATGCAGGCTGTGCTCTTCGTAAGCGATCGGCTGATGCAGGCTGTCGATCAGGCGCACGCAGAACCGGTCGATCTCCTTGCGGTTGTCCATATTGGCGATGGCCAGGACGAACTCGTCGCCGCCGAGCCGGGCCACCAGGTCGCCGTCGCGGGTGGTTTCGCGCAGGCGTGCGGCCACCTCCAGCAGAACCGCGTCGCCTGCGGCATGGCCAAGGGAGTCGTTGATCGGCTTGAAACTGTCCAGGTCGAGCAGGATCAGGGTCAGGGGCGCGGCCTGCTCGCCCTTGAGCAAGGCCTGTTCGAGGAATCGCGACAACTTGTTGCGGTTGGCCAGGCCAGTCAAGGCATCGTGCATCGACAAATGCTGGATATGGGCATGGGCGGCGACTTCGTCGGTGATATCGCTGGCGGTACCACGAAAGCCGACGCGCCGGCCCTTGGCCTGAATGGGGCGCGCCGACAGTCGACAGAAACGCAACAGGTTGTGCTGGTCGTGGTAAGCGCAGCGCAGGTGCGCCGCTTGCTGGCCGCTGCTTGGGTCGAGATCGTCGAGCCAGGCGCCGAGCGGCGTGGTGTCGCAACTGAGCAGCAGGTTCAGCGGCTGGCCGAGCCAGTCGTGGATCTTGTAGCCGGTGACATCGACGAAGCGCTGGGAAAGATAGGTCAGGTGAAGCTGTCGGTCGGTTTCCCAGATCCAGTCGGACGCGGCTTCCGCTACCGCGCGAAAACGCTGCTCGCTGGCTTCCAGAGCCAGGTTGCTGGCGTGCAGGTCGCTGAGGTTGTCGTCGATTTCCCGCGAGGTGCGCAGGGCATGGCGGAAGAACCAGGCCATCAGCAACGCCAGGAGCAGGATGGCGCCGAGCAAGGGCGGCAAGACACCCCAGAGCAGTTGGTCGCCGGGGCGAGGCGGGGTCCATTGCAGGCTGTAGCCGAGGTTGTCGAGGGAGAGCTGGACGGCGCTGCCTCCGGCCTTGGCGATGTGCAGGCCTTCGAGTCCGGCGTCATCGGCCAGCTTGTCCAGTTTGGGCTGGGTCAACTGCTCGATGAACAGCATCACCGAGGTGGTCTGCGGGTCGATTCCGAGCACCTCGTCATCCGGACGGATCGCGGCGGCGGTGAGCAGCGCGGGCCAGCCATTGAACAGCACGTAGCGGCTCAGTTGCCCGCGCTGGACGGCGAGGGTGTGGGCCTGGTCGATGATGGGTTGCACGGGGGCATCGATATAGGCGGCGATAGGTGCGTCGCTGGGTTGCCCCTTGAACAGCCCGTATTTGGTGCGCCGGTCATCGACGACGAACACCCCCTCATAACCGCTGGCGGTATACAACGACTCGCCGACGTTCTTCTCTATATAGGCCCAGTGCTTGTCGGCCTCGCCATCGAGGTGCTCGTAGGCGGCGTTCCATACTGCGTAGCTGGAGAGGAATTGGCGCGAGGACTCAAGGTGCTGCTGCAGGGCCTTGTCGGCATAGAAGGCACTTTTCTCCCTGGCGCCGTCGTTCAGTTGCACGGCGATGTTGAACAGGGCGCCGAGGGCGATCAGGCAGGCAAGGCTGAACAGCAGGACGACGCCGGTGATCAGCCTGCGGGCGTGCAATCGCGGGCGGGACCTCGGCGATTGGGTGCTGGCGGTGCTATCCATAAGCGTGCCGGTCCTGTTGCTTGGCGCCCGGCGAGCCTGCCCCGCGGGCGAACTTCACTCAGGATAGGCGACTCTCGCGCTGGCGCTGCCGTCGTCGGCGAAATTGACCTGGTCGCGGCCATTGTTCTTGGCGCTGTACAAGGCCCGGTCGGCTTCGTTGAGCCAGGCAACCGGGTCGTCGAAATCGCTGCGGCACAAGGCCAGGCCGATGCTCAGGCTGATGCGCAGCTCCGGCAGAGACTCGTCGCGGTAGGCGGCGACCCGCTCGCGCAGGCGCTCCATGATGCGTCCGGCCTGGGCCAGGCTGGTGTCGGGGAGGATCACGCAGAATTCGTCGCCGCCGTAGCGTCCGGCCAGGTCGTCTTCGCGCAGGTTGATCTTCAGCTCCTTGCTCAGGTGACGCAGTACGGCGTC
The DNA here is from genome assembly GCF_057197725.1 of Pseudomonas sp. P2S-1. Classification (NCBI taxonomy): domain Bacteria; kingdom Pseudomonadati; phylum Pseudomonadota; class Gammaproteobacteria; order Pseudomonadales; family Pseudomonadaceae; genus Pseudomonas; species Pseudomonas sp. P2S-1. The sequence continues at coordinate 3,120,745 of NZ_CM170068.1, read as the reverse complement.
GCCGACCACGTGGCCGTAGCTGTCGTTGATGCGCTTGAAGTGGTCGATGTCGATGATCGCAATCACCGCGTTGCGCCGTTGTTGCTGACAGGTCTGGAACTTGAGTTGCAGCAGGTCCTTCCAGGAGCCGTGGTTGAGCAGGCCGGTCAGGCTATCGGTACGGCTCAGGGCGCTGAGGCTGCGCTTGTGTTCGGTGAGCTGGATCGCCAGGCGGTAGCAGACCCAGCCCAGGGCCAATGGATAGAGGGTGAGCATGGGCAGGCAGGCATAGACCTGCTGGGTGGTACTGACCAGTTGCAGCCCCGGGCCGAACAGCGCCATGCCCAGCAACATGCCGCAGACCTGGGCGAGCATGCCGCGCAGGAACAGACGCTGGCCGCCGGCGGCGACGTTGTTCATGGTCATCATCGACAGGGTGGTAATGCTCGGCAGCGGGTTGAATTGCATGGCCGCAGCCCAGAAGCCACCGGTCATGGAGTCGATCAGCAGGCTGCGTTGCTCGGTCTGGTAGGGCGTGCGCGAGCGCATCCCAATGAAATAGGCAATGTGCGGCCAGGCCAGTCCGTTGATGAACATGGCGATCCACACCCAGGTCGGCGGGTCCAGCGGCAGCATGCCCGCATAGACACCGAGCAGGCCGATGCCCATGCCTATGGTGCGCGGCGCATGGATCCTCCTGACGAATGAAAGTCCCTTGCCTCGTTTGTTATCCATCATGGTGTTCGTTTTTTCCGGGGGGCGCCGT
>NZ_CM170068.1:0-3115000 GCF_057197725.1 Pseudomonas sp. P2S-1 | reverse complement strand
CCGCCCAAGAGTTCATATCGACGGCGGTGTTTGGCACCTCGATGTCGGCTCATCACATCCTGGGGCTGAAGCCGGTCCCAAGGGTATGGCTGTTCGCCATTTAAAGTGGTACGCGAGCTGGGTTTAGAACGTCGTGAGACAGTTCGGTCCCTATCTGCCGTGGACGTTTGAGATTTGAGAGGGGCTGCTCCTAGTACGAGAGGACCGGAGTGGACGAACCTCTGGTGTTCCGGTTGTCACGCCAGTGGCATTGCCGGGTAGCTATGTTCGGAAGAGATAACCGCTGAAAGCATCTAAGCGGGAAACTTGCCTCAAGATGAGATCTCACTGGAACCTTGAGTTCCCTGAAGGGCCGTCGAAGACTACGACGTTGATAGGTTGGGTGTGTAAGCGCTGTGAGGCGTTGAGCTAACCAATACTAATTGCCCGTGAGGCTTGACCATATAACACCCAAGCAATTTGTGCGTAAGCCGAATTGTGGTGGTGAAGACGCAATGAACCGAAAGTTCGTGCAAACCACAAATGTCACATACCCGATTTGCTGAAGCGTCGAAAGACGATTTGGCACACAGAATTTCTTGACGACCATAGAGCATTGGAACCACCTGATCCCATCCCGAACTCAGCAGTGAAACGATGCATCGCCGATGGTAGTGTGGAGCTTCTCCATGTGAGAGTAGGTCATCGTCAAGATTCAATTCCGAAACCCCTATCTGCGAATGCAGGTAGGGGTTTTGTCTTTTCCGGCCCGAAAAAGGCAAAAAAACACGGGGCCTTGAGGGCCCCGTGAGATTTATACGAATGCCTGGGGCGCAACGCCTCGTGGCAGACGGCAACGATCGGGAAGGGCGGCCAGGCGGGTGCGCCAGTTGGCCCTGAAGCAGAAGGCGGCGGCTTTCGCTTGTACCTGACTCACCTGGCGCTGCTTGCGCAGTTCAGCCAGGGACGGTGCTTTCTTCACCGGCGCGGCCTCCACCTTGGCCAGCGAGCGCTGGCACGATTTGCAATCCACTTCGGCTTCTACCGCGCTGACGCTCAGGCTGTTACCGACGCGACCACAGGCGACGCTGTCGCCATTCGTTGAGTAATGCATTACCAAAACAGTACATCTCCATGCTGCGGAACAAAAAAGCCGGGCATTTTCTCACAGCCGGGCGACGAGATGCCGCGTCCCGTCGGTCTGTACTCATCTTGTTGCAATTGCCAGCGCGGCCTCGGCACAGATAGAATTGATAGCAATTCTTACTTACATTAATGCCGTCCCTTCAGCCGGCGCCCAGTGGTCTCTATGTCGTTGACTGATCGCGCCTCCCATCCGCATATCGAATCCCTGTATTGCGAGCATCACGGTTGGCTGCATGGCTGGCTGCAGCGCAAGCTGGGCAACACCTGCGATGCTGCTGACCTGGCCCACGATACGTTCATTCGCCTCCTGGTCAGACCGACGCGCAGCTTCGGCAGCGAGCCCCGGGCCTTGCTGACCCATATCGCCAAAGGCCTGGTGGTCGACCGCTGGCGACGCCAGGATGTCGAACGCGCCTACCTGGAAAGCATTGCCCACTTGCCCGAGGCGGAAGTGCCGTCGCCGGAAACCCGCTGGCTGATCCTCGAAGCGCTGCAGCGCATCGACGCCATGCTGCGCGAAATGCCCGGGCGCACGCGCCAGACTTTCCTCCTCTCGCAGATCGACGGCCTGACCTATCAGCAGATTGCCGACCAGCTCGGCGTATCGCTGATCACGGTCAAACGCGATATGCGCGACGCCTTCATCGCCTGCCTGAGCGTCGCCTGATGAGTCCCAACATCGACCCGCTGATCCTCGGCGAAGCGGCCGACTGGCTGGTGCAATTGCAATCCGGCGCCGCGACCGAGGCGGACCACCGTGCCATCCAGTTGTGGCGCAACCGCAGCCCGCAACATGCCCTTGCCTGGCAACGTGCCGAAGCCCTGCTCGGTGATCTGCGCGCGGTCCCCGGCAGTCTTGCCAGCGAGACCTTCCAGCGCCTGAACACCAGCAAGCGTATGGGGCGCCGCCAGGCCCTGCACCGCCTTGGCCTGTTCCTGCTGGCAGGACCTGCATTGTGGATGGCCTATCGCGAACTTCCCTGGCAGCAGTGGAGTGCCGACCAGCGCACCGCCACTGGTGAGCAGAAAAACCTCGTCCTGCCGGATGGCACGCAGCTGCTGATCAACACCGGCAGTGCCGTGAACATCGTCTTCGATGCCCGGCAGCGGCGGATCAAGCTGCTGGAGGGCGAAATCCTGATCACTACGGCCAAGGACCCGGTTCGCTCCTTTATCGTCGAAACCCGCCACGGCACTGCACGTGCGCTGGGCACCCGCTTCAGTGTCCGGGTCGATGGACAGCACAGTCAGGTGGTCGTCACCGAAGGTGCCGTGGAAATGCGCCCGGCCCACGCTGACAAGTCGCTGATCGTCAACGCGGGGGAACAAAGCACCTTCAGCAGCGAAGCGCTTGCCGCGGCGCAGCCCCTGGACGCCGCCGCCCTCAGTTGGGAACACGGCATGCTGCTCGCGCGCAACATGCGCCTGGACGATCTGCTCTCCGAGCTTGGCCGCTACCGCTCCGGCGTGCTGCGTTGCCACGACGAGGTCGCCGGGATGACCGTCTCCGGTGCCTTCCCCCTGAAAGACACCGACGCCAGCCTGCGCCTGCTCCAGGACACCCTGCCGATCCGCATCAGCAGCCTGACCCGTTACTGGGTGGCGATCGAGCCGCGCTGAAATAAATCGCGATTGGCCTGATACCTTTTTCCAGCTCCTTCGGTGAGGAAGTGAATCCTCACTTTTCCTTTTGCCGACAGGAGCTTTGCATGACGTCCAGGCCGTTGCAGTCCGTTTCCCGAATCAGCCCTCCACGTGTTGCCATGAAGGCGCTGAGCCTGGCTGTCGCCCTGGCGGCCCTGATCCCTGCCTACAGCGTTACCGCCGCTGAAGCGCAGCAGAACAGCGTCACTCGCAGCTACAGCATCGCCCCGGGTGCATTGGGTGATGTCCTGGCCCAGTTCGCCGTGATGTCCGGCGTGCCCTTGTCCTTCGATGCCAAGCTGCTTAACGACCGGCACAGCGCCGGCCTGCAAGGCAGCTACAGCGTGGAAGGCGGATTCGCACAACTGCTGCAGGGCAGCGGCTACGTTCTGCAAAGCCTCGGCAGTAACGGCTATACCCTGGCTCCGGCCGCCAGCGACGGTGTACTGCAACTGGACGCCACCAACGTCAATGCTTCCACCGGCTTCGCCGACGATACCTATGCCGGTGGTCAAGTGGCCCGTACCGCGCATCTCGGTGTACTGGGCAACCGCTCGATCAACGACGTGCCCTTCAGCGTCGTCAGCTACACCTCGAAGGCCATCGCCGATCAGCAGGCCCGCACCGTTGGCGACGTCCTGCTCAATGATGCCGCCGTGCGCCAGTCGGCCGGCTTCGGCAACTTCTCCCAGGTCTTCACCATCCGCGGCCTGCCGCTGCAGAGCGACGACATTTCCTTCAATGGGCTTTACGGCGTTCTGCCCCGGCAGATCATCAATACCGAGGCGGTCGAGCGGGTCGAGCTGTTCAAGGGCCCCAATGCCTTTATCAACGGCGTAGCCCCACAGGGCAGCGGTATTGGCGGCAGCGTCAACCTGGTGCCCAAGCGCGCCGAGGACACCCCGACCCGCAGCGTGACCCTGGACTACACCAGCGACACCCAGGCTGGCGGACACCTCGATCTCGGCCAGCGCTTCGGCGAGGACAACCGTTTCGGCGCGCGGATCAACCTGGCCCAGCGCGGTGGGGAGACCGCCATCGACGACGAGAAAAAACGGACCTCGCTGATCGCCGTCGGCCTCGACTACCGCGGCGAGCGCCTGCGCCTGTCCACCGACTTCGGCTACCAGAAACAGCGCATCGACAACGGTCGTGCGGTGGTCTACCCCAATGGCACCAAGGTCCCCCACGCCCCCTCGGCGAAGAACAACTACGCCCAGGACTGGAGCTGGTCGGAGCTGGAAGACACCTACGGCATGCTCAACGGTGAATACGACCTCAACGACAACTGGACGGCCTACGCCGGCATTGGCGCCAAGCACACCCGGGAGAACGGCGTTTACTCCTCGTTGTATGTGGGCAACGACGGCAGTGGTCGTACGGGCTTTCTCTATCCGCCCCATGACGAAGACAACAAGAGCGCGGTCGCCGGCCTCAATGGTCGCTTCAACACCGGCTCGGTCAGTCACCAGATGAACCTTGGCCTGTCCGGCATGTGGGGCGAGCAGCGTTCGGCGTACGAAGCGATCCTGGTGGCCAATCGCCCGGTGGGCAACCTATACGACCCGATCCCGGTGCCGCGTCCGACCAATACCTATTTCGGCAGTGATATCCACGACCCGCGTATCGTCGGCAAGAACCGCATCAAGAGTGTCGCCCTGTCCAACACCTTCGGCTTTATCGACGACCGCGTACTGCTGACCCTCGGCGTGCGTCGCCAGACCCTCGAGGTCGATGCCTGGAACACCGCCACCGGGGCGCGCAACAGCAACTATTCCGAATCCATCACCACTCCGGTCTACGGCCTGGTGCTCAAGCCGTGGGAGCATGTGTCGTTCTATGCCAACCGCATCGAAGGCCTGGCCCAGGGCCCGACCGCGCCGCTGACCAATGTCACCAACCCTGGCGAGGTCTTCCCGCCCAAGCGCAGCAAGCAGACCGAGGCCGGGGTCAAGCTGGACTGGGACAGCTACGGCGCAACCCTCGGCGTGTACCGTATCGAGCAGCCCAACAACTCCACCAGCTACACCCCGGGTGTGGCTCTGGGGACCTTCAATGTCGATGGTGAGCAGATCAACAAGGGCGTCGAGCTGAATGTCTTCGGCGAGCCGCTGGAGGGCCTGCGGGTGCTGGCTGGTGCAACCTGGATGGACACCGAGCAGAAGAACACGGCCAATGGCGCCACCGATGGCAACCGCGCCGCCGGCGTCCCGCGCTTCCAGTTCAACCTCGGTGGCGAATGGGATGTGCCGGGTATCCAAGGCGCCGCGCTCAGCGGACGCTTGCTGCGCACGGGCGGTGAATACGTGAATGCGGCGAATACCTTGAGCATTCCGGCCTGGACCCGGGTCGATCTCGGCGCCCGCTATGGCTTCAAGGCGGACGACAAGTACATCACCCTGCGCGCCAATGTGGAGAACGTGGCGAACAAGGCGTACTGGGCGTCGGCGTCGACGGCGAACAACTACCTGACCCAGGGTGAGCCGCGGACCGTGAAATTATCCGCGACCGTGGATTTCTGAGACACCGTCGGGGACCGCTTTGCGGTCCATCGCGGGCAAGCCACGCTCCTACAGGAGTACGCGATAATCTGTAGGAGCGTGGCTTGCCCGCGAAGGGCTGCAAAGCAGCCCCGGCTTTTTAGAATCCAGCGCTGATCGAAGCCACCACCGAAGCCGGCTCTCCCGCATAATTCCCCGAACTGGCAATCGTCTCGATGTAATCCCGATCCAGCACATTGCGCGCATTCAACGACACCCGCAGGTGCTCGTTGATGTCATAGAACAGGCTCATGTCCACCCGCGCATACCCACCCGTGCTGTAGCTGTTGGCCAGGTCGCCATAGCGCTTGCCGGCAAAGAACACCCCGGCACCGGCGCCCAACCCGCGCCAAGGCCCTTCCTGCAATTGATAGGTCGACCACAACGACCCGCTCACCACCGGCACCCCCTCCAGTCGATTGCCTTCCTCCAGCCGGGTGTCCTTCACCAGCTTCGCATCCAGCAATGCGATGTTTCCGATAACGTTCCAGCCATCCTGTAGTTCGCCGCTGACATCCAGCTCCACCCCGCGTACCCGCTGTTCACCCGTCTGGATCGAGTAACTGCTGTCCAGCGGATCGGTAGTGGACAGGTTCTCACGACGAATCTCGAAGGCCGACAGGGTGGCCGCCAGCCGCTCAGGAATCAGCTCGTACTTGGCGCCAATCTCGTACTGCTCGCCCGTCTCCGGATCGATCACGCTGCCATCCCGGGTCAGGCGATTCTGTGGGGCGAAGGAGGTGCTGTAGCTGGCATACAGGGCCAATCTCTCACTGGGCTGCCAGACAATTCCCGCCCGGGGCGAAGTGTCCGACGGATCGATATGGATATCGCTGTAGCTGCCACTGGCGGTGTAGTTGCGGTTGCGCTGGGTGACCTGGTCCCAGCGCACGCCGAGCAACAGCTTCCACTGTTCCGTCAGGTCGATCTGATCCTGCAGATACACGCCGTAGCTTTCCTGATCGAAGCGCGAGTCCTCGCCGAAGGTGAACGGCCCCGGCTGCGCGCCGTACACCGGGTTCCAGATATCGATGGAGGCCACGGAGGCCCGCAGCATGGTCACGGCGCGGCGCCCCTTGACCGTTTCCACGCCACCCAGCAGTTGATGGTGCAACCCGGCCGTGTCGAAGCGGGCGACGGCTTCGAACTGGGCACTGAGGGAGCGCGCGGTTTCGTCGAAGTCGGTAGCGCGCCGCACCAGGGTGCGGCCGTCGGCCTGCAAGGTGCGCTGGGAGATATTCAGCATGGTCTTGTTCGACTCGTCCCAGCGGGTGATCTGGCGCAGGGTCAGCCAGTCGTTGAGGTCGTGCTCCAGGCGAAACCAGGCGGCGCGCTTGTCGCTGTCGCTGTGGGACCACGGCTCCTCGAGAAAAACCTTGTGCCGTGAATCGACCCGATCGCCGATCACTTGTAGTCCGCGGTCGTAGGGCGCGTCGGTCTCGGTGTATTCCAGGCCCATGTCCAGGCGCGTGCTGTCGTCCGGGTTCCAGGACAGGGAAGGGGCGAAGTGACGGCGATGACTGTCACGAAAATGATCGCGGAAACTGCCCTCGGTCTGGTAGGCCATGGCCAGGCTTCCTGCCAGACCGTGCTCTGCGGACAGCGGGCCGCTGAGCCAGGCTTGGCCGCGCTGATAGTCGAAGGAGCCGGCTTGCAGCTTGACCTGCGCCTCGGCCGTCAGCGTCGGCCGGCGGGTCACGATATTGATCAGCCCACCCGGATTGCCTCGCCCGTACAGTACCGAGGCCGGGCCCTTGAGCACTTCGATGCGCTCGACGCCGACCAGGTCGGTGAGGATCTCCGGGCGCACCGCCAGGGAGTTGGTGAGGATCCCGTCGATGGCATAGGTGGTGCCCTGGAAGCCGCGCACGATAAAGCTTTCGACGCTGCCGCCATGGGTATTGCCGCGCTGGATGCTGCTGACGTTGCTCAGGGCGTCGGCCATGCTGTTGGCCTGCTGGTCCTCCAGGACCTGGCGCGGCACCACCTGGATCGACTGCGGGATATCGCGAAGGGCGGCGTCGGTCTTGGTCCCGACCGTGCTGTGCGAGGCCGTGTAGCCGGTTAACGGGCCGATGGCCGAGTGCTGCACACCGTGCAGGCCGGAGATGGTCGTCGCGTCCAGTTGCAGCGCCGAAGATGTGGCGCGCGAGCGCAGGATCCAGGTATTGCCCGTCTGTGGTACGGCCTCCAGCGAGGTGCCCCGCAATAATTGCTCGAAGCCCTGGGCGATGCTCCAGTCGCCTTGCAGGCCAGGGCTGCGCAGGTCGCCGAGCATGGCCGGATCGAGGGGCAGGTTGACTCCGGCGCGGGCGGCGAAGGCAGCCAGGGTTTCGCTTAACGGGCCGGCAGCGATGGCGTAGCGCTGGGTGCCTTCGGCCAGGGCCAGGGGCGCGGCCAGCAGGCTGCCACCCGTCAGCAGCGGTGTGGCGATGGCCCGGGCGAGCAGGGCCAGGCGGAACAGGGAAGAAGTCGGAACGGGCTTGCGCATGGGGGATTCCTGATCGCGAAAAATGACGGTTTCAGGAAGAGGACACCCCGCTCCGGAAAAACCCGACACGGTTTTTTCAGGCGGCTACCAGGGTGACCCAATAGCGTGTCATGTACTGCACCCGCACGGGGAAGGCCAGGGCGAGGGCGGCGAGGGCGGCATCCGTATCAGCCAACTGGAAGGCCCCGGAAATCCGCAGCTCCGCCAGCTCCGGTGCGCAGCGGATCCAGCCATGGCGGTAGCGGTTCAGTTCCTCGGCGAAATCTGACAGACGCATCCTTTCCACGCGCAGGACGCCATCGGTCCAGTCCATCGATTTCACCGGCGTGGTCAGCTTCGTCACTTGTCGGGCGGTCAGGGTCGCCTGTTCGCCGGCGGCAATGCGCAGCCCGCCGTGGCTGGCCTCTCGCGGAGTGGCCATTACCGCGCCTTCGATCACCTTCAACAGCTCGTTCCCGGCCTGCTGGTGCACCGAGAACTGCGTGCCCAGCGGGCGGAACGAACCATGGTCGGTGGTCAGCAGGAAAGGCCGGGGATCGCCGGCGGTCTTCACGAAGACTTCGCCACGGCGTAGTCGCACGCTGCGTATGTCCGCGTTGAAATGGATATCGACGGCGCTGTCGGTATTCAGGTGCAGTTCAGTGCCATCGGGCAGGCTGATGCGCCGGCGTTCGCCGACCCCGGTGCTGGCGTCGGCCATCAAGGTGTCGAGGGTGCCGCTGCGCGAAAGCGTCAGGCCCAGCGCGCCCAGCACCACCAACGAGGTCAGGGCCTTGAGCGCGGTCCGCCGGTCCAGGCTGGCGGGGCGTTGCAGGGTGGAACGGCCGATGGCGGTCGGTATGCAGCGCACCTGGCTGCTGAAGCGGCTCGCCAGTTGCCAGGCGCGTTCGTGCTCGCTATTCGCGGCTCGCCAGCGGGCGCAGTCCGCGTGTGCCTGCGGGTCGGCATCGGCTGCTTGCAGACGCAGGAACCAGTGCGCGGCCTCGTGGGCAATTTCCCGGGAAATGGGCGCAGCGCTCATGCCCATTCACCCGATGCCAGCACGATGCACTCCGCGTAGCCCTGCACCAGCCAGCGCTGCACCGAGCGCACATTGACCGCCATCAGCACGGCGATTTCCTCTTGGGTATGGCCCTCGATCTGCGACAGCAGGAAGGCCTGGCGGGCCTTGCGCGAAAGACGTGCCAGCACCTGCTCCACTGCATTCAGCGCTTCGAGGATCGCCGCATGGTGCTCGGCACTCGGGGCCTCTTCCTCCGGCAGCGTTGCCAGTGCCTCCAGATACGCCCGCTCCAGCGAGCGCCGGCGGTAGAGGTTGGCCAGCAGGCGCCTGGCGATGGTCGCCAGGTAGGCCCGGGGTTCACGCAAGCGCGGCTCGGGCTGTGGTGCGCAGAGCAGGCGCACGAAGGTGTCCTGGCTCAGGTCCGCCGCATCGCAATGGTTCTGCACGCGGCGCTGCAGCCAACCGAGCAGCCAGGCGTGATGGCTGCGGTAGAGCTGTTGCACGGGAGCGTGATGCGGTGGTGGTGGCATAGGGCAGGGCTGGAACTGCTATTTGAGAATGGGTTGCATTCTATGGTCTTGCCGGGAATGCTGGCAATGACCTGTTGCGGCCTTGCCCTGGCGGACGATGTTTATCCCCGGGACCGTTACCGGGGAGGCGGTCCCCACGAAAATCCCCTTTTCGCCACTGTCTTGCGGAATCGTCCTACGGCCCGTCCAAGGGCATACGGCTTACCCTGTTCGCCCGAATGAACGCCGCCAGTGCGTCATCTCCAACAGGAAGCCGTATGGACACCAACGCAGTCGCTCCCACCCTTGGCACCCGGCTCAAGCGCGGGTTGCTGGAGGTCTTCGTCGATGGCGACGCGGACTCGGCGCACGCCCTTTTCGGCATCGCCGAGCGGCGCAATCCCCGGCGCGCGTTCCTCTTCGTTTCCCGGGTGCTGGGTCGGCATGTTCCGGTACGGCCCGCAGTCATGGCGGCCAGCTTCGAACGCCTGGCGGCGGGGATTCCCGCCGACCTGCCCGGTCCGGTGCTGGTCCTGGGCCTGGCGGAAACTGCCGTCGGGCTCGGTGCCGGCGTGCACCGTGCCTACAGCAAGCGCCGTGGCGACAGCGTCTATCTTGTCACTACCCGGCACCCGTTGGGTGGCGAACTGCTCTGTCGTTTCGAGGAGGAGCACAGCCACGCCAGCGCCCACCTGATCCACCTGCCCGATGACCCGGGGCTTCGCGAAGCGGTACTGTCCGCCCGTTCGCTGATCCTGGTGGATGACGAAATCTCCACCGGCAAGACCTTCGTCAACCTGCACCGGGCCCTGGTCGGCGCCGGCCTGTCACGGATCGAGCGGGTGGTCACCTGCGTACTGACGGACTGGTCCGCAGGGGCGGTTGGCGATGCGATCGGCGGCGGGGTGAGCAGCGTCTCGCTGGTAAAGGGCGCATACCGTTTCCATGAAGATCCGGTGGCTGCCTTGCCGGACATGCCCGAGGTCGCTGCGGTGTCCGTGGGTGAGTGGCCCATCGACCCGCGCAACGACTGGGGGCGCCTGGGCGTGCGCCATGTCGACGACAGCCTGGTGCCGGGCCTGCAGGTCCAGGCTGGCGAGAAAGTCCTGGTGCTCGGTACCGGCGAGTTCGTCTGGCGCCCCTTCCTGCTGGCCGAGCGCCTGGAGCGGGCGGGAGCCGAGGTGCATTTCAGCGCGACCAGTCGTTCGCCGATCGCCCTGGGGCATGCCATCGGGCATGCGCTGTCGTTCCCTGACAACTATGGCCAGGGGATTCCCAACTTCCTCTACAACGTGCGCCCCGGTCAGTTCGACCGGGTCCTGCTGTGCAGCGAAACGCCTGCCGCGGCGGTATCCGCCGAGCTGGTCGGGTTGCTGGGCGCCGAGGTGATCGTCGATGGTCACTGAGCGCCCGCTGATATTCGTCGACCTCGACGACACCCTGTTCCAGACCGCCCGCAAGATGCCCGAAGGCGAGCCACGGATTGTCGCCAGCCTGGATGTGCAGGGGCAGCCCAACGGTTTCATGAATCCGGTACAGGACCAGTGGGTTCGCTGGTTGCTGTCCTGCGCCGATGTCGTGCCGGTCACTGCCCGCAGCCGCGAGGCCTGCAGCCGGGTCAGACTGCCATTTCGTCACGGCGCGATCTGCTCCCACGGCGGGAGCCTGCTGCATGCCGACGGCTCGCTGGACAGCGACTGGCAGGGGCAGATGAGCGAGGCCCTGAACACAGTACAGGCGCGCTTGCCGTTGCTCAGTGAAACCCTGCTGTGCATCGGCGAGAAACTGGGCCATTCGCTGCGTAGCTGGGTGGCGGGGGAGGCCGGCCTGCATCACTACGTGGTGACCAAGCACAACGGCAACGACGATGGCGTGCTTGCCGGGGTGCTGGCGCGGGCCCGGGAGCTCGGCCTGGTGGAGGGGCTGCAGGTTCATGCCAACGGCAACAACCTGGCGTTCCTGCCTGTGGGCCTGGGCAAGCGCCTGGCGGTAGCCGAGTGGCTACGTCGCGACCGGGCCTGCCACGGCGATCGTCCGGTCGTGGGCATCGGCGACAGCATCACCGATCTCGGCTTCATGGACCTCTGTCATTTCTGGGCGACCCCGGCGCGCAGCCAGTTGGCCCAGGCCGTGGAGGGCCTTCTCGGTGACTGATGCGATGCCATCCCTGGACACCGTGGGAAGCGGCAGCTATGCCCGCGACGATGTGCATGTGCTCTTGCGCCCGGTGTGCCTGCCGGCGACCGATGTGCGGGAAAAGGAACGCCTGATCCAGACCAACCGCAAGCACTATTCGGAAATGATCGGCCAGGAGCTGGCGCCCGGTGAGCTGCACCAGCAGCTGTACGTGAGCGCGCTGGCGCGCAATGGTGCACGCATGGCCGCCGAGGTCCAGGGGCTGGCGTTGGCCCTGGCCCGCGATTGCGTTGGTCCGGCCATCGTCCTGGTGTCCCTGGTCCGCGCCGGCCTGCCCCTGGGTGTGTTGCTGCGCCGGGCATTGCTGGACCTGGGACGCGAGGTGCATCACTACGGCATCAGCATCGTCCGTGACCGGGGTATCGACCAGGTAGCGCTAGAGGCCATCGTCCTGGCGCATGGTGCTGAAAATATCGTCTTCGTCGACGGCTGGACCGGGAAGGGCGCGATTGCCGGTGAGCTGGAGCGCAGCCTCGCGGGCGATCCGCGCTTCCCCGGCAGGCCGCGCCTGGTGGTGCTCGCCGACCCTTGCGGACGCGCCTGGATGGCGGCTTCGGCCGAGGATTGGGTGATTCCTTCCGGCCTGCTCGGGGCCACGGTATCCGGACTGTTGTCGCGCTCGATCTGGCCCGCTGCCGGGGGCCTGCATGGCTGCCTGATGTACGAGCACCTGCGTGGACATGACGTCACCCGGGCATTCATCGAGCGCATCGAATCGGAGCGCCATGGTCTCGGTGCCATCCAGCGGGCCCGGCCTTGGACGCACGCGCAGCGCGAAGCCCAGCAGGCGGCGGCTGACACGGTGGTATCTAGCTGTTCCGAACGCTTTCGCATCGACAACCCGAACCGGGTGAAGCCCGGTATCGCCGAGGCGACCCGGGCCGTCTTGCGGCGTGTCCCCGAGCGGGTGTTGGTGCGTGATCGCCGCGACCCCGACGTTCAGTTGCTCCTGCACCTGGCCCGCAGCCTGGATGTGGCAGTCGAGGAGACGGGTACCGAACTGGGGCCGTACCGCGCACTGACCCTGATCCGGAGCGCGAATCGATGAGCACGATTTCGCCCTTCGCCCTGGGTGCGACCCTGTATATGCCGGCCACCCGCCGCGATCTGCTGGATGTGGTCCGTGGCCTGCGGATTCCTGGCTTGCGCTCGCTGGTCGTGTGCCTTGAGGACGCCGTGTCGGCAGGTGATGTCGAGCATGGCCTGGCCAGCCTGCGTACTCTTCTGCAGGATCTGGACGCACGGGGTGGCCGCAGTGGACATGGCCCGTTGCTGTTCGTTCGTCCGCGCGATGCGCAGATGGCTGCGCAGCTCAACGACTGGCCCCTGATGACGCATGTCGACGGTTTCGTCGTGCCCAAGCTGACCCTCGTGTCGCTACCGGCCTGGGCCGCTGCGGTGAGCGATCCGCGGCTGTGCCTGATGCCGACCCTGGAGACTGCTGAGGTCTACCAACCGGGGGCGATGGTCGAACTCGGCCTGGCCCTGAAAAGCACGCTGGCCCAGCGCATCGTCGCCTTGCGCATCGGTGGCAACGACCTGCTGGCATGTCTCGGGCTGCGCCGCAACCCGGCGACCACGCTCTACAGCACTCCTCTGGGCTACGTGATACCGATGCTTGCCGGCGTGATGGGGGCCCAGGGCTTCGCCCTGACCGCGCCGGTGTTCGAGCAGCTCTGCTCACCTCGCCTGCTTGAAGACGAACTGGCACTGGACCTGGCCCATGGCCTGGTCGGCAAGACCGCGATCCATCCCAGCCAGATCGGCGTTATCCAGGATGCCCTGCGGGTGTCCCGCGAAGACCTCGACAGCGCGCGCCGGATAACCACCGACGCAGCCCCCGCGGTGTTCCGCCACAACGATGCCATGTGCGAGCCGGCCACCCATTGCCAATGGGCACTCAACATTCTCGAACGCGCCAGGTGGCATGGGCTCAAGCCCGGCGGCCTGTGCGGCAAGCAACAAAAAACAATGACCGACATGGAGCCTGAACATGGCACTCACCCTTAGCAAGAACCAGAGCATTTCCCTGGAAAAAACTGCCGGCAGTGGCCTGACGGCGGTCAGCCTCGGGCTGGGCTGGGACCCGGTCAAGCCGACAGGTCTCTTTTCCCGGATGCTGGGCGGCGGCACGGCCATCGACCTCGACGCGTCGTGCATTCTGCTGGACAGCGCGCTGGCGCAGGTCGATCTGGTGTGGTTCCGCCAGTTGAGCTCCCGTGACGGCGCCGTCCGTCACTCCGGTGACAACCTGACCGGAGAGGGTGACGGCGACGACGAGGTGATCCAGGTCGACCTGCAACGTCTGCCCTCCAAGGTCCAGCACCTGGTCTTCACCGTGAACAGCTTTCGCGGGCAGACCTTCGACAAGGTCGAGAATGCCTGTTGCCGCGTCGTCGACCAGAGTGGGCAGCAAGAGCTGGCGCGCTTCGACCTGGCGGAAAAAGGTGCGCATACCGGTGTCGTCATGGCCAGCCTGAGCCGCAGCGGCAGCGACTGGATCTTCACGGCCATTGGCCGCTGCACCCTTGGCCGGACCGTGGACGACCTGGTCAGCCTGGCCGTCCAGGCGGTGCGCGGATGAGCACGCTGACCCCAGGTGGCAACGTTGCTGTGACGGGCGGGCAACTGCGGGTTGCCGTGCACTTCAGCCCAGGCATCGACCTCGATTGCTCGGCCTTCGCCCTCGACGCCAGCGGCAAGGTGCGGGGTGATGACGACATGTGTTTCTACGGCCAGCCCAGCATTCTTGGCGGTGCCGTGCAGCTCGGCGCCAACGCTGCCGGCAAGGCGCAGTTCGATATCGATCTGCAACGCCTTGACCCGCAGGTAGAAAAGATCGCCCTGACCGCCACCTTTCACGAGAACAAAGGCTGTTTCGACCAGCTCGCCACGCTCGCGCTGAGCGTGACCGGTGGCATCGACGCGCAGATCCCGACCCGGGGGATGAGTGAAAGTGCATTGATCCTGGGTGAGCTTTACCGCCGTCAGGGCCACTGGAAACTGCGCTGTGTCGGGCAGGGCTTTGTCGGTGGCCTTGAGCCGCTGGCACGGCACTTTGGTGTCGATATCGCGACCCCGGCGCCAGCTCCAGTTCCGGCCCCGACGGCAAGCGTCAGCCTGAGCAAGGTCTCCCTCGACAAGACCCGCTCCAGCATCAGCCTGGACAAGTCCCCCACCGGCTTCGGCGAGATCCGCGTCAACCTGGACTGGAACCGCAGCCCTGGCGCTGAAAGAGCCAAGGGAGGCCTGTTTGGCGGCCTGCTGGGCAAGCGCAGCACGGCGGTCGACCTCGACCTGGGTTGCCTGTTTGAACTGCGGGACGGCTACAAGGGTGTGGTCCAGGCGCTGGGTAACAGCTTCGGCGACCTGGTTTTCGAACCCTACATCAAGTTGATGGGTGATGACCGTACCGGCTCGCAGGCGGGTGGCGAGTGGCTGCATATCAACGGCCAGAAATGGAGCGAGATCCGGCGGATCCTGATCTTCGCCTACATCTACGAGGGCGCGCCGGACTGGAAGGCCACCGACGGCGTGGTGACGCTCCACGTCCCCGGCCAGCCGGACATCGAAGTGCGCATGAACGAGGAGGGCGGGCGCCACGGCATGTGCGCGATCGCCCTGCTGGAAAACATCGATGGCGCGGCGAAGGTGTCGCGCCGGATCGATTTCCACCGGGGCCACAAGGACCTGGATCGTGCTTATGACTGGGGCATGCGCTGGACGGCCGGCTCCAAATGACAGTGACCGGGCGGGACCTGCCTGGTGCCGTCCATCGAGGAAAAACCTGAATGCTCGAATGGCTTAAAACCAATGCGGCCAAGGCCCGTGGAACCCTGGCGGCCGAAGTCGCGAAGTACCGCAACCGCACGTTCATGGAGGCCGTCGCCAACGGCTGCGCGCTGATGTCCGCAGCCGACGGCGAGATCAAGTCGCAAGAGAAGCTGAAGATGACCGGCTTCATCAAGGGCTCCGCCGAACTCAAGGTCTTCGACCTCGACGAGGTGATCGGGGTGTTCAGCGCGGCTTGCGGCAAGTTCGAATTCGACTTCCAGATCGGCCAGGCCGAGGCCCTGAAGGCTATCGGCAGGATCAAGGGCAAGGACGGCGAGGCGCGCCTGCTGGTGCGGGTGGTCTGCGCCGTCGGTGCGTCCGATGGCGACTTCGATGCGAAAGAGAAGGCGGTTGGCCGCCTGATCTGCCTGGAGCTGGGCCTGGACCCGGCCGATTTTCAATTGTAAGGAACGCCCACCTTGGAAACGACTCTCGGTTTTCCACCGCTGACCATGGCGGTCTTCGTCGGCCTGGCGCTTGCCGCGCTGTTGCTGGACATGCTCACCCACCAGAACGACAAACCCATCACCCTCCTGCGCGCCTCGCTCTGGTCGGTGTTCTGGGTGGCCATTTCCCTGGCTTTCGCCGGCTTCCTCTACGTCCAGCACGGTGCCGAGATGGCCAGCCTGTTCGTTACCGGCTATGCCCTGGAGAAGGTCCTCTCGGTCGACAACCTGTTCGTCTTCATGGCGATCTTCGCCTGGTTCAAGGTCCCCGACGGCCTGCGCCACCGCATCCTGTACTGGGGCATCATCGGCGCCATCGTGTTCCGTGGCGTGTTCGTCGTCATCGGTACCGGCCTGCTGGCATTCGGGCCCTGGGTCGAGATCCTCTTCGCCCTGATCGTGGCCTGGACGGCGGTGATGATGCTCAGGAGCGGTGGTGACGACGACAAGGAGGAGGACTACTCCGACCACATCGCCTGTCGCTTTGCCAGGAAGCTCTTTCCGGTCTGGCCGAAGCTCCATGGCAACAACTTCTTCGTCAGCCGCAAGACGCTCGAAGTAGAGATTCGCAAACCGGAGCACCAGGGCATGACCCTGGCCGCCAAGGGCGGTCTGTTCGCCACGCCGCTGTTCCTCTGTCTGGTAGTGGTGGAGGTGTCCGATGTGCTGTTCGCCTTCGACTCGGTACCGGCGGTGATCGCGGTCAGCCGCGAGCCGCTGATCGTCTACTCGGCGATGCTCTTCGCCATTCTCGGCCTGCGCACCCTGTACTTCGTGCTCGAAGCGCTGAAGCGCTACCTGGTCCATCTGGAAAAAGCCGTGGTCGCCTTGCTGTTCTTCATTGCCGCCAAGCTCGGCCTCAACGCCACGGACCATCTCTTCCACCACGGTATCAGCATCGACCCGAACACCAGCCTGCTGGTGGTCATGGTCGTCCTGACCCTTGGCATCCTCGCCAGCGTGATCTTCCCGCAGAAGGAAGAGTCGCCGGCCAATCCCCAGTAGCACTCATAAAGGAAACACAACATGGCTGTAAGTCTGTCCAAAGGCGGCAACGTCTCCCTCTCCAAGGAAGCACCTGGCCTGAGCGAAATCATCGTTGGCCTCGGCTGGGACCCGCGCGTCACCGATGGCACCGAGTTCGACCTCGACGCGTCGGTGTTCATCACCGGTGAAAGCGGCAAGGTCCTGAGCGACGCCAGCTTCATCTTCTACAACAACAAGCTCTCCGCCGACGGCTCCGTCGAGCATCAGGGCGACAACCGCTCCGGCCAGGGCGAAGGTGACGACGAGCAGGTCAACGTCAAGCTCACCGGGCTGGCGGCCGAAGTGAAGAAACTGGTATTCGCCGTCACCATCCACGACGCCGAGGCGCGCAAGCAGTCCTTCGGCCAGGTGAGCAACGCCTACATTCGCGTGGTGAACAAGGCGGATGGCAAGGAAATCGCCCGCTACGACCTGTCCGAAGACGCCTCCACCGAGACCGCGATGATCTTCGGCGAGCTCTACCGGCACAACGACGAGTTCAAGTTCAAGGCGATCGGCCAGGGCTTTGCCGGCGGTCTCAAACCGCTGGCCGAAGCGCACGGGGTGAGTATCGGCTAAGCCGTATTCGTCCTGTTGGCGAGCCCCGAATGTCCGGGGCTCTGCTTTACTTTCTCCCGCAACCTTTACCGCCTGTCGTGACTTCCCACGATGCAATGGAACTTACGGATCGGGTGCAAAGAAGAAAATCGCTATCGATCCCATAATATTCATAAATTTGTTCCATAAAGGTTGCCGTTTTAGTCTTTGCCTATCGTCGGTCGCAGCACAGGGCCGGTCTGCTGAGGAAAAAGGAGAAAGCAGCAATGTCGAACCAAGGTAAGTGCCCGTTCCACAACACATCCGGCAGTGGTACCAGCAACCGCGACTGGTGGCCGAATCAACTGCGTGTGGACCTGCTCAACCAGCACTCGGATCGTTCGAATCCGCTCGGGGAACAATTCAACTACCGCGAAGAGTTCAAGAAGCTCGACTACTCCGCGCTCAAAGCCGATCTGAAGAAGCTCCTGACCGATTCCCAGGACTGGTGGCCGGCTGACTGGGGCAGCTACGGCGGCCTGTTCATCCGCATGGCCTGGCACAGCGCCGGTACCTACCGCACCGTGGACGGCCGTGGTGGCGCCGGTCGTGGCCAGCAACGCTTCGCGCCGCTGAACTCCTGGCCGGACAACGTCAGCCTGGACAAGGCCCGTCGCCTGCTGTGGCCGATCAAGCAGAAGTACGGCCAGAAGATCTCCTGGGCCGACCTGATCATCCTCGCCGGCAACGTCTCCCTGGAGGCCTCGGGCTTCCGCACCTTCGGCTTCGGTGCCGGGCGTGAAGACGTCTGGGAACCGGACTACGACGTCAACTGGGGCGACGAGAAAGCCTGGCTGACCCACCGCAACCCGGAAACCCTGGCCAAGAATCCGCTGTCGGCCACCGAAATGGGCCTGATCTACGTGAACCCCGAAGGCCCGAACGCCAGTGGTGACCCGGCCTCCGCTGCGGCAGCCATTCGCGCCACCTTCGGCAACATGGCCATGGACGACGAGGAAATCGTCGCCCTGATCGCTGGCGGTCACACCCTCGGCAAGACCCACGGCGCCTCTGCGGCCAGCCATGTCGGTGTCGATCCGGAAGCTGGCGGTATCGAGTCCCAGGGCCTTGGTTGGGCCAGTGGCTATGAAAGCGGCGTCGGCGCCCACGCCATCACTTCCGGCCTGGAAGTGATCTGGTCGCAGACCCCGACCCAGTGGAGCAACAACTTCTTCGAAAACCTGTTCAAGTTCGAATGGACCCAGACCCGCAGCCCGGCCGGTGCCATCCAGTTCGAAGCGCTGGACGCCCCGGAGATCATGCCTGACCCGTTCGACCCGTCGAAAAAGCGCCGGCCGACCATGCTGGTGACCGACCTGACCATGCGCTTCGACCCGGGCTTCGAGAAGATTTCCCGTCGCTTCCTCAACGACCCGCAGGCCTTCAGCGAAGCCTTCGCCCGTGCCTGGTTCAAGCTGACCCACCGCGACATGGGCCCGGTGGCTCGCTACCTCGGTCCGGAAGTGCCGCGTGAAGAACTGATCTGGCAAGACCCGCTGCCCAAGGCGGTGCACAACCCGAGCGCGGCGGACATCGCCGACCTCAAGGCGAAGATCGCCCAGGCCGGCCTGTCGGTGGGTGAACTGGTCTCGGTGGCCTGGGCTTCGGCCTCGACCTTCCGCGGCGGTGACAAGCGTGGTGGCGCCAACGGTGCACGCCTGGCCCTGGCGCCGCAGAAGGACTGGGCGGTCAACCAGATCGCTGCCGGTACCCTGGATCGCCTGAAAGCGGTGCAGCAGGCATCGGGCAAGGCCTCGCTGGCTGACGTCATCGTGCTGGCCGGTGTGGTCGGTGTCGAGCAGGCGGCGAAGGCGGCGGGTGTCAGCGTCCAAGTGCCGTTCGCACCGGGCCGTGTCGATGCGCGTCAGGACCAGACCGACGTCGAGTCCTTCGAATTCCTCGAACCGCTGGCCGATGGTTTCCGCAACTACCGTGCAAGCAGCAGCGCCGCGACCACCGAATCGCTGCTGGTGGACCGTGCGCAACTGCTGACCCTGACCGCGCCGGAACTGACTGCGCTGGTGGGTGGCCTGCGGGTACTGGGCACCAACTTCGATGGCAGCCAGCACGGTGTGTTCACGGATCGCGTCGGTGAGCTGAGCAACGACTTCTTCGTCAACCTGCTGGACATGAACACTGTCTGGAAAGCGGCGGACGAGACCACCGAAGTCTTCGAAGGGCGTGACCGCAAGACCGGTGAAGTGAAATACACCGCGACCCGCAACGACCTGGTGTTCGGTTCCAACTCGATCCTGCGGGCTTACGCCGAGGTCTATGCCAGCAGCGACGCCAAGGAGAAGTTCGCCAAGGACTTCGTCGCGGCCTGGACCAAGGTCATGAACCTGGACCGTTTCGACCTCGCTTGAGGTGATGTGCTGAGGTAAACCAAGGCCCGGTGAAGTTCTGCTTCACCGGGCCTTTTTTCGTCCGTGCTTCCGGCTACAATGCCGCCCCCTCGAACCCCTTTGAATGCCCAGGTGCCCATGTCCGGCAATGCTCTCTACACCGACCTGTCGGGCTACTACGACCTGATGTGCGCCGATATCGACTATCGCGCGCAAAGCCACTGCGTGCATCGTCTGCAGCAGTTGTTCGGCAATGGCGGCCAGCGCCACCTCGACCTCGCCTGCGGGACCGGGCCGCATGTCCGCCACTTCATCGATGCGGGTTACCAAAGCGCTGGGCTGGATATCAATCAGCCGATGCTCGACAAGGCGGCGTTGCGCTGCCCCGAGGCGCAGTTCGCGCTGGGTGACATGTGCGGTTTCAGCGTGGCGGAGCCGGTGGACCTGATTACCTGTTTCCTCTATTCGGTGCACTACAGCGGTTCTGTTGAACGGCTCAAGGCCTGTATCGCCAGCGTGCATGGGGCGTTGGAGGAGGGTGGGGTGTTCTGTTTCAACAGCGTGGACCGGAGGCGGATCGACAATGGTTCGTTCGTGTCTCACACCGCGATGCTGGATGATGCGCACTTCACTTTCCGCTCGGCCTGGAATTATCCGGGGGAGGGTGAGCGCCAAGCGTTGCGACTGTACATCGAGCGCACGTTGGCGGGGGAGACGCAGGTCTGGAATGACGAGCACCCGATGGTGGCGGTGACATTCGATGAGCTGCGGGAGCTGCTGGCGCCGTATTTCGACGTGCATGTGCTGGAGCATGACTACGAGAAGCTGGTGCCGTGGGATGGCGTCTCCGGGAATGGTTTGTTCGCCTGCGTAAAGCGCTGAAATCAGCGGCACGACACGATTCTGCAAGAAAGCAGGCCCGCACCCTAGTGTGTCGTGGCATGCTCGACCTTGCCGCGCAACGCGGAATAGACAGGTCATTCGATTTACCTTCAAAAGGAACTGAAGATGCAAAACCCCAACCGCCGCTGGATTGCGACCAGTGCTTCCGTCGTTCTGGGCCTGGCCTTGCTCACTGCAATCCTCGGCAGTTTCTACACCGTGGACGAAAAGGAGCGCGGGGTCGTCCTGCGCAACGGCGCCTTCATCGAAGTGGCGGAGCCGGGCCTGCACTGGAAGATCCCGTTCATCGACACGGTGAAGGAGATCTCCATCCAGAACCAGGCGTCCAAGTGGGAAGGTCTGCAGGCCTACAGCCGTGACCAGCAGGCTGCGCAACTGGTGGTGTCGGTCTCCTGGCATGTCACCCCGGGCGAGGTGGCGGATGTCTACAAGGGTTACAGCGACCTCGACGGCCTGCTGTCCCGCGCCATTGCCCGGCAGGTGCCGACCCAGGTGGAAAACGTGTTCGGCCAGTACACGGCGGTCAATGCGGTGCAGAAGCGTGGTGAGCTGGTGGCGGCGATGTCCCAGGCGATCAAGGCGAGTGTCACCGGCCCGGTGGTGATCGACAGCGTCCAGGTGGAGAACATCGACTTCAGCGATGCCTATGAAAAGTCCATCGAAGAGCGCATGAAGGCCGAGGTCGCGGTGAAAACCCGCGAGCAGCAACTGGAGACCGAGAAGATCCAGGCGCAGATCAGCGTCACCCAGGCCCAGGCTCAAGCGGATGCCGCATTGGCCAAGGCCAAGGCTGAAGCCCAGGCGATCGAGCTGCGCGGCAATGCCGAGGCGGCGGCGATCGAAGTGCGAGCGAAAGCGCTGGCCAGTAACCAGAACCTGGTCGAACTGACCAAGGCCGAACGCTGGGACGGCAAGCTGCCGACCACCGTGCTGCCGGGTGGGACCATGCCGTTTATTGATGCCAGGAAGTGAGGCTGGAACACCCGAGTCAGCCACAGGGTTTGTGTTCGGTACGGACCCTGTGGGAGCTGGCTTGCCAGCGATGAGCATGGGTATCTACACATCTATCGTCCAAGCCCAGATGCCGACTCTGCGCAGGACTTGTAGGAGCGTGGCTTGCCCGCGAAGGGCCGCACAGCGGCCCCAAAACCATCCAGCACGAACTGGCTAGTGAATGGTTTTCTGGATTCAGCGCCTGGTTGGCCTCAGTGTCCCAGATGCTCGGCGTGGCAGGTTTTGGGGCCGCTTTGCGGCCCTTCGCGGGCAAGCCACGCTCCTACCTGAACTGCGTCGGCCATCAGACCGAGGTGTGCAGCGATTAGCCCCTTCAAGTCGTACTTTTCAGAAGTCTTTTTCCGAGACTTTACGCAGCCGAACCCGGTGTTCCGTCACACGTGGAGGTACGACGGGAACGCCAGGATCCTGAAAAGCATCGTCCAGCAGACCCAGATGCCACAGGGCGGTCATGTAGCTGCGCATCTCGACATTCGGTGCGCCGGATTCGATCTTGCTCAGCGTTGCAGTCGACAACCCAGTCTGCGCAGCCAGGTCTTTCTGCCGGATTTTCCTTTGTAGGCGCCTGGTCCTGACCAAAAGACCTATTTTCTCTAGCCTGTCGGCGCAGGCGAGGGGAAAAACGCTAATCATAAGAGCTCTTTTAGCATGGCTTAATCACGTTAAGGCTAACTATAGCAGCTCTTAAGAAATGACTTTTTGGCGGCTGTCACAGGTGATGCGGCGCACGCGGTCCCTGTGGGAGCTGGCTTGCCAGCGATTACGATGGTGGGCTCACTACCGCAATCGCTGGCAAGCCAGCTCCCACAGGGACCGCGCAATGCCCTCACCCTATAGCTGACTTCAAAACCGCAAAACCCGCCCCACCCACCCGCGCCACCGAGTCTCCCGCAGGTCAGGCCCCACCTCATCCACCACCACCGGCATATCCCGCAACCTCACCCAAGGCTCGCTCTGCCAGTACAACAAACTCACCACCCGCGCCCCACCCCAGCGCATCTGCCCCAACCTCGGCCCATCATCCCCAGCCGCTTCCTGCCCATCCCGCAACACCGCCACCACCTCATGGGTCAGCCAATGTCGCAACGACCGGTTCTCCGGCACATAGTGATGCGCCAGCAACGTATAGGCCCCGGACTCACTGACCATCAGCGCCTCCACCTCCCGGCCATAGCGCAGCAGCTTCAGCGTACGCCACTGATCCGGATCGAGCCGGCCGATACAGCGCTCATCCACGAAGCGCCCCATCAGGCGACCGAGTTCGCGGGCGCAGAACCAGGCCTGGGATTCGAGCCAGAGGGTATGGAGAGGGCGGTTGTGGCGGGTGAAGAGCGTTGGTTCGTGGAGATCAGTCATGGCTGGCCTCCGGGGAAAGGAGCACAAATAGGAAAGCAGGTTGCGTCCGCGAAAGGTCTGTGAGCATCTGCTGTGTCAGGCATTCCATAAATCTCCGTGTGATGACAGCTTTCTTAGGGCTGGGCGTCGGGAGTTAAGAAACCTCACACGGTAGGCCGGACGTATTCCCCTTGCGGGTCTTGTATTAGTCCACTCCCGACATAACAGAGTTTTTCGCGCGCAGCAGTAAACCACAGGCAAAAAAAAGCCGCATCTGTCGGGAGCGGATGTACCGCCGTGTGTGGCGTTTCTTAGGCGCCGGTAGCCAAATTAGAAGGCGCGGACTCGGGAGTCAAGGCAGAGTTATGTAGGAAATTTCAGAAACTTCAGAGCAGGAGAAAAGCTCCTCCTTGAGCTTCCATGGGCAGCCTTTAGGAGGAACGCTAGCGTGCTCCAGCCGCTGAGTTCGCCTTCCTTTCTCGGCCGCCATTCGTTGAATTCGTTTCGTTGTGTACACAACCGGATTCTCATCGTTTTGCCAGGCACTGGATTGCGCAGCGCCTAGAACCGCGCGGTCTCCGACTGTTTCAGTAAGAAAAGTACAGGTATACAGCCGCCGGGAACCGCCACAAATGGGACATGCTGACGTTTGAAAAGCCATTGTTCTCGGAACTGATAAGCGTTCTTGAGGCTTTTCAGCCATTCCGGTGGTGCAGCCAAAAGAGTTTGCGAACGCATAACCACGCCTAGGGCTTGAGCCAGAGAGGGATGAGTGTGGTCGCAGCGGGCGAAGAAAGTAAGTTTTCAGGTAATAGCCGTGATTGGTCTACCAGCGATGGAAGAACCATTCATTTCGCGAGTGGAGCATCACTGTGTGAGAGCTCAAGTATTAAAAGTAGAATTCATTAAGGGTTTAATTAAATTATTTTTATGGTTGCTTGGGTTTTATTTTTTTCTTTATTAAAATTCTCGGGTCTACCGCGATGGCGGCTATAGAAACTTTATAGTTTAATCCGTGAAGTGTTCGTATGGCATTTTTTAGTGTTACTTTTGAAAAAAATGGAAGCTCGCTGGGAAGGTTTTTGGTGGTTGCGATAGCGTAAACAATTTCGTACCTATTAGGGTCTGGTCGTACCGCTGGGTCCAGAAGTTTTATGCTTTCAGGTAGCTTTGAATTTAACTTCTCCCTGAAGTAAGGGTCTACAATGAATGCTTCTGCTGAAACACACCCTTGCGAGAAGAGATGGCTTAGTGTGCTTGAGCTTCGATAGTATTTCACGTGTATGAGGTCTGTTCCGTTTTTTATTAAGTCGCAAAACTCCATTTTGTCATAAGATCCACCGAATTTAACATTTTTCTTATCGAGCAAGTTGAATGAGGAGTCTGCTGACGCAAGGTGGTCATTGTATTCTTCTTCTCTGTCGTGATTGTAGTCGGGGAGGGAATGGCAGTAACTTGGAATTTTCTCAAGTTGTTGATCGATTCGGCTTATGAAGCTTTGGTTTACTCTATGCCAAACGCCATTTCTCAATATATATTTCTCACTTCCGTAATCCACCTCTGCATAGAGGCATCGGTAAGCCGGCCAATTTTTAACAGCTTGGTATTCGTTGTTGTTTATGTGTATAGGTGTTTGTTTAATGCTCTCGATGCTGAGCGGCTGGCTTTTACTTGCTAGATAGTTGGTTAGGTCATCAAGATTGAGGACTACATGTCTTTCGGTTCGTGAGTAGAGGTCGAATGAATAACCAATATGATTTTCCCAGTCAACTATTTCTGGTTCGCCTAACCAAATATTTGAAAGATTATTTGTCTCGATTTTTTCTTGGAGCTCCATGTCTAATATTTCTATTTCGTCAGAGTCTCGTACCTTAGAAATGTTATCTACCCATTCAAAAGCTTCAGGGAGTTTCTGCTCGTATCTCAAGATTGCTTCAGTGAGAATATCACTTAGAGAATCTAGAGTTGCAGAGACGATTATTGTGAGTGCATCCCTCCCGGTCACATGGCTGCCAAAAGACTTCACCGATGAAGCGCCCGTTACGGCATATAGCATCTCAACTTCGGAGTTCATGTGAAGGTCGAAGATGTCGACTTCCCTTGTGCTCTGGGTCCTGTAGTTTAAAGGATTGTGATCATAACTTGCTTTATCTAGACTTCTAAGTTTTTCTGGCTCTACTGAGTTCAAGGTCACTTTTAGCCCGAAGTCGCGCTCAATGCATTCTTCATTTATTAAGTGGTGGCCGGTGCCAAAGGAGAGTATGAATTTATAGCTATTTATAGTGGCTAAAAAAACGGCTCCTACAGATGATGAGTTACCAAAGCAGTTTTCCCGGACTTCATTCCTCGAGGTGAATAGGCGTGTCCAAGGTGGAGAATGATCTGGAGGAGGTCTTTTTATATAAAGTCTGGCATGCTCAAGATCTTTTACTTCAAGATCAATGGGTGATTGAGTATTTTCCAGTTTGAGAAGTATGTTGTCAGGTGGTGTTGGTTTCTTAATCAAATATATTGAAAGTTTTTCCTTTCTCTCTTTAATTGCTTTCTTCATACGTCATCGTCCCTAATGATTCAGGATAAGATGGTAGCATAATGATGCTTCGGGAAGCTGGCGTTTGCGTTTGCGTTTGCGTTTGAAGCACTTTTTGGAGCAAGAAAAAAGGCTGCCCGAAGGCAGCCTTTTCCATAGAGCAGTGTGATGCGAGCCAATCAATCCCAGCTCAACGCCCCACCCGTCTGATACTCGATCACCCGAGTCTCAAAGAAGTTCTTCTCCTTCTTCAAGTCCATGATCTCGCTCATCCAAGGGAACGGGTTGGTGGTCCCCGGATACTCTTCCTTCAGACCAATCTGCGACAGACGACGGTTGGCGATGAACTTGAGGTAATCCTCCATCATCGCCGCGTTCATGCCCAGCACGCCGCGTGGCATGGTGTCACGGGCGTATTCGATCTCCAGCTGGGTGCCCTGCAGGATCATCTGCGTGGCTTCTTCCTTCATCTCGGCATCCCACAGGTGCGGGTTTTCGATCTTGATCTGGTTGATCACGTCGATACCGAAGTTCAGGTGCATGGACTCGTCACGCAGGATGTACTGGAACTGCTCGGCCACGCCCGTCATCTTGTTGCGGCGACCCATGGAGAGGATCTGGGTGAAGCCGCAGTAGAAGAAGATGCCTTCCAGGACGCAGTAGTAGGCGATCAGGTTGCGCAGCAGTTCCTTGTCGGTCTCGACGGTGCCGGTGTCGAATTCCGGGTCGGAGATCGCGCGGGTGTAGCGCAGGCCCCAGGCGGCCTTTTTCGCGACCGACGGGATCTCGTGGTACATGTTGAAGATCTCGCCTTCATCCATGCCCAGCGATTCGATGCAGTACTGGTAGGCGTGGGTGTGGATCGCTTCCTCGAAGGCCTGGCGCAGGATGTACTGGCGGCACTCGGGGTTGGTGATCAGGCGGTACACGGCCAGCGCGAGGTTGTTGGCAACCAGGGAGTCGGCAGTGGAGAAGAAGCCAAGGTTGCGCATGACGATGCGACGCTCGTCGTCGGTCAGGCCTTCCGGGCTTTTCCACAGGGCGATGTCCGCGGTCATGTTGACCTCTTGCGGCATCCAGTGGTTGGCGCAACCGTCCAGGTACTTCTGCCAGGCCCAGTCGTACTTGAACGGGACCAGTTGGTTGAGGTCGGCGCGGCAGTTGATCATGCGCTTTTCGTCAACCGCGACACGGGCAGCGGAGCCTTCCAGCTCGGCCAGGCCTTCGGCGATGTCCAGTTCGTCCAGGGCCGCCTTGGCGCGCATCACTGCGGCCGAGTCGTTGGAGGTGACGGCGCGGGCTTCGAGGGCGGCAGCGCCACCGGCGCTGTCCAGCTTGTCGATGCCGGCAGCAGCGGAGTGGCCGGCAGCGCCGGTCTTGGCGACGGCTTCGCCGTCTTCTTTGTCGAATTCGTCCCAGCTCAGCATGGTGGGGTCTCCTGCTTGAGGGCCATGTTCAAAGTATGGCCGGTGGATCTTGGTTGCGTTGCTTGCGTCGGGGTACAGCAGTGCACGCAAAATCTGAGTGCCGAAGCGCAGGCTTCGGTTTTGTTGTTTCTGGCCCAGGCAACGAGGCGCCCCGCAGGACGCCTCGATTCACCTTACTGGCAGGCCTCGCAGTCCGGCTCGTCGATGGCGCAGGCCTTCGGCACTGGCGCTGGAGCCGGTTCTGCGGCCGGTGCGGCCTTGGCCTGGACCGGGGCGCTGCTGTCGCCACCACTGGACACGGCGTTGAGCTTGCCGGTGGTGATGGTCGACTTCTCGGTGCTGGTCGCGGCCAGGGCACGGAGGTAGTAGGTGGTCTTCAGACCACGGTACCAGGCCATGCGGTAGGTCACGTCGAGCTTCTTGCCCGAAGCGCCGGCGATGTACAGGTTCAGCGACTGCGCCTGGTCGATCCACTTCTGGCGACGGCTGGCAGCGTCGACGATCCACTTGGTTTCCACTTCGAACGCCGTGGCGTACAGGTCTTTCAGCTCTTGCGGGATACGCTCGATCTGCTGCACGGAACCGTCGTAGTACTTCAGGTCGTTGATCATGACCGAGTCCCACAGGCCGCGGGCCTTGAGGTCGCGAACCAGGTACGGGTTGATCACGGTGAATTCGCCGGACAGGTTCGATTTCACGTACAGGTTCTGGTAGGTCGGCTCGATGGACTGCGACACGCCGGTGATGTTGGCGATGGTCGCGGTCGGCGCGATGGCCATGATGTTCGAGTTACGGATACCTTTTTGTACGCGCTCACGGACCGGTGCCCAGTCCAGGGTCTCGTCCAGGTTGACGTCGATGTATTTGGCGCCACGGGCTTCGATCAGGATCTGTTGCGAGTCCAGCGGCAGGATGCCCTTGGACCACAGCGAACCCTGGAAGGTCTCGTAGGCACCGCGCTCGTCGGCCAGGTCACAGGAGGCCTGGATGGCGAAGTAGCTGACCGCTTCCATGGAACGGTCGGCGAACTCGACGGCGGCGTCGGACCCGTAGGCGATGTGCTGCAGGTACAGCGCGTCCTGGAAGCCCATGATGCCCAGGCCGACCGGACGGTGCTTCATGTTCGAGTTGCGCGCCTGCGGCACGGAGTAGTAGTTGATGTCGATCACGTTATCCAGCATGCGCACGGCGGTGTGCACGGTGCGTTGCAGCTTGGCGTGGTCGAGCTTGCCGTCGACGATGTGGTTCGGCAGGTTGATCGAGCCCAGGTTGCAGACCGCGATCTCGTCCTTGTTGGTGTTCAGGGTGATCTCGGTGCACAGGTTCGAGCTGTGGACCACGCCCACGTGCTGCTGCGGGCTGCGCAGGTTGCACGGATCCTTGAAGGTCAGCCATGGGTGGCCGGTCTCGAACAGCATCGAGAGCATCTTGCGCCACAGGTCCTTGGCCTGGAGGGTCTTGAACACCTTGATCTTGTTGTACTCGGTCAGGGCTTCGTAGTACTCGTAGCGCTCTTCGAAGGCCTTGCCGGTCAGGTCGTGCAGGTCCGGCACTTCCGATGGCGAGAACAGGGTCCACTTGCCGTCTTCGAAGACGCGCTTCATGAACAGGTCAGGGATCCAGTTGGCGGTGTTCATGTCGTGGGTACGACGACGATCGTCACCGGTGTTCTTGCGCAGCTCGATGAATTCTTCGATGTCGAGGTGCCAGGTTTCCAGGTAGGCGCAGACCGCGCCCTTGCGCTTGCCGCCCTGGTTGACCGCGACGGCGGTGTCGTTGACCACTTTCAGGAACGGCACGACGCCTTGCGACTTGCCGTTGGTGCCCTTGATGTAGGAGCCCAGGGCACGCACCGGGGTCCAGTCGTTGCCCAGGCCACCGGCGAATTTCGACAGCATGGCGTTGTCGTGGATCGCGTGGTAGATGCCCGACAGGTCGTCCGGAACGGTGGTCAGGTAGCAGCTCGACAGCTGTGGACGCAGGGTACCGGCGTTGAACAGGGTCGGGGTCGAGGCCATGTAGTCGAAGGACGACAGCAGGTTGTAGAACTCGATCGCACGGGCTTCACGGTCTTTCTCGCCGAGGGCCAGGCCCATGGCGACGCGCATGAAGAACACCTGCGGCAGTTCGAAGCGCACGCCATCCTTGTGGATGAAGTAGCGGTCGTAGAGGGTCTGCAGGCCCAGGTAGGTGAACTGCTGGTCGCGCTCGTGGTTGATCGCCTGGCCCATGCGGTCCAGGTCGAAGCCGGCCAGGGCCGGGTCGAGCAGTTCGAATTCCACGCCCTTGGCGATGTAGGCCGGCAGTGCCTTGGCGTACAGGTCGGCCATTTCGTGGTGGGTGGCGCTGTCGGTGACTTCGAGGAAGCCCAGGGCTTCGGCGCGCAGGGTGTCCATCAGCAGGCGGGCGGTGACGAACGAGTAGTTCGGCTCGCGCTCGACCAGGGTACGGGCGGTCATCACCAGGGCGGTGTTGACGTCCTTGATGGCCACGCCGTCGTACAGGTTCTTCAGGGTTTCGCGCTGGATCAGGTCGCCATCGACTTCGGCCAGGCCTTCGCAGGCCTCGGAGATGATGGTGTTCAGGCGGTTCATGTCCAGCGGCGCGAGGCTGCCGTCGGCCAGGGTGATGCGGATGCTCGGGTGCGGCTGCACGGCGGCGTCGCCATTGTTGCCACGGGTGGCACGCTCGCGGGAACGCTGCTCGCGGTAGATCACGTAGTCACGGGCGACTTTCTGCTCGCCGGCACGCATCAGGGCCAGTTCGACCTGGTCCTGGATTTCTTCGATATGGATGGTGCCGCCGGACGGCATGCGGCGCTTGAAGGTGGCGGTGACCTGTTCGGTCAGACGCGCGACGGTGTCGTGGATGCGCGACGAGGCGGCAGCGGTGCCGCCCTCAACTGCGAGGAACGCTTTGGTGATGGCTACGGTGATCTTGTCGTCGGTGTACGGAACGACAGTGCCGTTACGCTTGATCACGCGCAGTTGGCCAGGGGCGGTCGCTGCCAGATCCTGAGTCGAATCGGCGGCCTGCGGCGCCTTGGCCTGCGGGTTCTCGCGAGTTGTGTCGGTGTGCATGGGTGTCTCCACGTTCTCTATGTTTGTTCAGGCGCCTTTTGGGCGCCCACCGTTCCATCCAAAGGTCCGACAGGCACCTGGCGCAGGCGTGGCTCGAAAGCACTCGCGCCGCGGCAGGGCGTGTACCCGACTTCGGGACGGATCAGGAAAAAGGGGCATTCGCATGCCGCTCCCTGGCCGAAGTCAAAAGTCCTGGGTCGAAAACCCAAAATCTGTTGCTGTGCGGATGCGCGGCACTGGCCTGCTGCATCCATACCCGGAACAAGGCCCCCCGAGGGCTTGCAACGGTCGCCTCCGCAGGAGCGGTTTGGCTGCTGGATTCACTTAAAGTTCAAGCAAAAAAAACAGCCGCTGAAGGGCTTGAGTTCGCTGCCTGACTTGTGCTTGGGATTTTGATGAAAACCCAAGATGTAGTGTTTTGTTGTGCGTGAGATACAAGATAATGCGGTATCGGGCCTATTGCAAGGCGACGATCTGTGGATAACTTGTGAGTAGATTGTGTGTGAATCGGGACAACTGGCTGTAGGCCCCGTCCTATCAAGAGCGCGCCGCCTGTCATCCTTTTTTCATGTAGGAAAAGGCGACTGAGAGATTTTGGCGGGCGCGAACCCTATCACAAAAAGCGCGCCTTGCCGCCGCGTCTGGCAGGCAATTTGCCTTACCCGGTCGGGCGGTTGGCAGTACCCGGGGCGCCACGTAGTATCCGTGGCCGATGTTGCCCTTTGGCGACACTATTCCAATAACAACGATGCAGGAGTGGGGCCGTGGAGCAGCGAAGCTGTCAGGTATTGATCGTCGAGGATGACCAGCGGCTCGCCGAACTGACCCGCGAATACCTCCAGGCCAACGGCTTCAGCGTCGAGGTCGAAGGCGATGGCGCCAAGGCTGCGGCGCGCATCATCAATGAACAGCCGGACCTGGTGATCCTCGACCTGATGCTCCCCGGCGAAGACGGCCTGAGCATCTGCCGCAAGGTACGCCAGCGCTACCCCGGGCCGATCCTCATGCTCACCGCGCGCAGCGACGACCTCGACCAGGTCCAGGGCCTGGATCTGGGCGCCGACGACTATGTGTGCAAGCCGGTGCGCCCGCGCCTGCTGCTGGCGCGGATCAACGCCCTGTTGCGCCGGGCCGAGCCGCCAGCGGTCGAGGAAGAGGTGCGCAGCGTGCAGTTCGGCCCGCTGCGGGTCGACAACACCCTGCGCGAGGCCTGGCTGGACGAGGCCGGCATCGAGCTCACCGGCGCCGAGTTCGACCTGCTCTGGCTGCTGATCAGCAATGCCGGACGCATCCTCTCCCGGGAAGAGATCTTCACCTCCCTGCGCGGCGTCGGCTATGACGGCCAGGACCGCTCCATCGACGTGCGCATCTCGCGTATCCGTCCGAAGATCGGTGACGACCCGATCCATCCCCGCATGATCAAGACCATCCGCAGCAAGGGCTACCTGTTCGTCCGCGAGGCCGCCGAGGCCCTGGGCAGCAAGGCATGAACTCGATCTTCCTGCGCATCTATGGCGGCATGCTCGGCGTCCTGGTACTGGTGGCGGTGCTCGGCACCCTGAGCCTGCACCTGCTTAACGAAGTGCGCGCCGGGCAGTACCGCGAGCGCCTGGCGCACGGTACCTTCACCCTGATGGCCGACAACCTGGCGCGGATGAACGGCGTCGAGCGCACCCGCGCCCTGGCCTTGTGGGAGCGCTTGCTGGGTATTCCGCTGAATGTACAAAGCAGCACCGACGCCCACCTCGACGGCGGCCAGCGTACCCGCCTGCAACGCGGCCAGGTGCTGGTCGAGCACCTCGGTCCGCATCAGGCGCGGATCGTCGCCCAGCTCAAGAACCGTGACCTGGTGCTGACCGGCGAAGTGCAGCAGATCAGCGAGCAACTGGCCCGGGCCACCATCTACCTGCTGGTGGACGAGCTGGTGCGGTATCCCGTGGCCGAGCAGGGTCGGCGCCTGGCGGAGCTGAAAGAGAGCAAGGGCTTCGGCTTCGACCTGCGCCTGCTGGCGCAGAACGATGCCGATATGGATGACGATCAGCGCCGTCGGGTCGAGGAGGGCGACACGGTGATGGCCCTGGGCAAGGACGGTGACTCGATCCGTGTCTTCGCCGGCATCGCCGGCACGCCCTGGGTCCTGGAAATCGGCCCGCTGTACCAGATGAACCCCTATCCGCCGCAGTTGCTGATCCTGATCGCCGCCCTTGGCCTGAGCCTGATCGGCCTGGTGGTCTACCTGCTGGTGCGCCAACTGGAGCGGCGCCTGTCCCAGGTCGAGGTGGCCGCCACCCAGATCGCCCAGGGCAGCCTGGATACCCGGGTGGTCGCCGAGGGCGCCGACTCGGTGGGGCGCCTGGCCGAGGCCTTCAATGGCATGGCCGAGCACCTGCAACGCTCGCTGACCATCCAGCGCGAACTGGTCCGGGCCGTGTCCCACGAGCTGCGCACCCCGGTGGCGCGCCTGCGCTTCGGCCTGGAGATGATCGCCAGTGCCAGCACCGAACAGGCCCGGGACAAGCACCTGGCCGGGATGGACAGCGATATCCAGGACCTCGACAAGCTGGTCGACGAGATGCTGATGTACGCCCGCCTCGAACAGGGCGCGCCGGCCCTGCATTTTCAGCGGGTCGACCTGGATGCGCTGCTTGACCAGGTGATTGCCGAGCTGGCGCCGCTGCGCCGTGAAGTGCAGGTGTTGCGCGGGGTGTCCCAGGGCGGCGGCGAGGGCGCCTGGGTCGAGGCCGAGCCGCGCTATCTGCACCGCGCTTTGCAGAACCTGGTGAGCAATGCCATGCGCCATGCCGAGTCGCAGGTGACCCTTAGCTATCAACTGGGCCTGCAGCGTTGCCGGATCGATGTCGAGGATGATGGCCCCGGGGTTCCGGAAAGCGCCTGGGACCGGATCTTCACGCCCTTTACCCGGCTCGACGACAGCCGCACCCGCTCGTCCGGCGGGCATGGGCTGGGGCTGTCGATCGTGCGGCGGATCATCTACTGGCACAACGGCCGGGCGCTGGTGGGCCAGAGCCAGCGGCTCGGCGGGGCCTGTTTCAGCCTGAGCTGGCCGCGGGAGCAGCAGGGGCCGGGCGGGGAATAGCGTTCAGACCGCGATCAGGCTGAGCAGGTGATCGCCCATCAGGCAGAACTGGCCTTCCAGCTCGCGGCCGTGGTGCCACTCTGGCGACAGGTCGGTGAGCAGGCGCAGGCGCGCGGTGCCGTCGTCGGACCATTCCAGCACTTCGGCGTGTTCGAAGTAGAAGCGCTTGAGCACCAGCGGGTAGAGGGCCTTGAACAGGCTTTCCTTGAGGGAGAAGGTCAGGGTCACGGCCAGGCTGCGGCGAGCCGGGTCGAGGCGCTGGAGTTCGGCTTCGGTGAGGATTTCGCCGGCCAGGCGTGCGGCGCGGTCGTCGTCGAGCAGGGTTTCCTGATCGAGACCGAGGCCCTGGCAGTCGTTCTTGTAGGCAACTACCGCAGCTGCCCAGCCCTTGCCGTGGGTGATGGAGCCGGCGATATCGGCTGGCCATACGGGGGCTCGGTCATCGCCGGTGGCGGGGACGTAGAGGCGGCCATCCAGGTGTTGCAGGGCGGCGCGGGCGCAGGCGCGGCCGGCGAGGTATTCGGCCTGGCGCTTGGCCACCGAGCGTTGCAGGGCGGGTGTCTGTTCGATGGCGGCGCGCTGGAAATCGTCGGCGCGCAGGGCGGCCGGGTCGAAGGTGCAACTGACCAGCTGCGCGCCGGGGACCGGACGGGGCAGGGGCCAGTGGTGCTGGAGCGGGGAGCAGCAGGTGGGGAGTCGGTTCATGGCGGGTATTGTGCCGTGGGCCATGCTGGCTGGATAGGCTGGCATAGAACCCTGTGGGAGCTGGCTTGCCAGCGATAGGGCCCGATCTGACACCGATGTTGTCATTGGTGGCCTCATCGCTGGCAAGCCAGCTCCCACAGGTCTTGTTGTGTGCCCGGAGTCAGAAGATCTTCTTGAAGAACGCCTGCAGATCCGCCCACGAACTCTCGTCCGCCGCCTTGTTGTAGCCGATATCCGGCCCACCATGCTCGCCATGGCTCAAGCGATCGGCATCCGGGTTGGTAAAGCCATGCTTGGCCCCCTGGATACTGACGAACTCATAGGTCGCGCCCGCAGCATCCATCTCCTTCTTGAAGTCCAGCACCTGCTGCGGCGTGACCATGCTGTCCGCCGCGCCATGCTCCACCAGGATCTTCGTCTTCACGCTGCCGGGCGTCGCCGGTGTGCTGGTGACCAGCGCACCATGGAAGCTCGCCACGCCGGCCAGGGATTCACCCCGGCGCGCCGCATCCAGCACCACCTTGCCGCCGAAGCAGTAACCGATGGCCGCGATCCGTTCCTTGTCGGTCTGCGGTTGCAGCTTGAGCAACGCCACGCCGGCATCGAAACGCTTGGCCGCCGCCGCCGGATCCTTGAGCGCCGCCTGCATGAAGCTCATGGCATCCGCCG
Organism: Pseudomonas sp. P2S-1; assembly: GCF_057197725.1. Taxonomy (NCBI): domain Bacteria; kingdom Pseudomonadati; phylum Pseudomonadota; class Gammaproteobacteria; order Pseudomonadales; family Pseudomonadaceae; genus Pseudomonas; species Pseudomonas sp. P2S-1. Next base: position 3,080,484 of record NZ_CM170068.1, on the reverse strand, counting down.
GGTGCTCGGTGTTCTTGCCGTCGCCGTACATATCGATGGCCAGGGCGCTGTAGCCCAGGGCCGCGAGATCACGGGCGCGGCGCTTGGCGTAGTCGTTCAGGCCCCACCATTCGTGCACCACCACCACGCCCGGCACCGGGCCCTTCACCGCGTCGTCGTAGGCGTAGTAGCCGACCAGGCGCTTGCCGTCGGCATCCTGATAAGGAATCTCTCGGGTCTGCACGGCGGCCTGGGCCAGTCCGGCGGCGCCCAGCAGGGCGGCAGCAAGCATCAAACGCATGATCGGTACTCCTGTTCTCGAAATCATGAAGAAGCGAAACGTTCAGCCCAGGTTCAGGCGGGGTTCAGCCGCGGTTCAGGGCCGGGTTCCTACTCTAGCGCCCAGACCCCAACCGCGCATCACCGTGGAGAACATCATCATGAAAAGCCTCAACACCCTGCTGGCCGCGCTGACCGTCCTCGGCGCAAGCATGAGCGTCCAGGCCGACGATACCTTTGCCGGCCTCACCTACGGCCAGACCAGCGACAAGGTCCGCAAGTCCAGCGGCCTGGAGCAGGCCCTGGGCAACCAGAACACCGACGGCATCATCGGCAAGGACGACACCTGGGGCATCCGCCTCGGCCGGATCAACGACGAGGGTCGCTACTACGCCACCTACGACAATGTCTCCGGCACCCACAACGGCCTGAAACTGCGTCAGGAAAACCTCCTCGGCAGCTACGACCTGTTCTACCCCGTGGGCAGCACCACCAAGCTGTTCGGCGGTGCCAGCGCCGGCCTGACCAAGCTGACCCAGGACTCGCCAGGCGCCAGCCGCGACAGCGACATCGGCTACGCGGTCGGCCTGCAGGGCGGCGTGCTCCAGCAAGTCACCGACAATGCCTCGGTCGAGCTGGGCTACCGGTACCTGCGCAGCAACGCCAGCACCGACCTGGGCGAGCGCGGCGACAGCAAGCTCGGCGCCCTGCGCCTGACCAGCAGCGCGCAGACCTACCTGTCGGCCAACTACAAATTCTGAGCCACAGTTGCCGGAACCGGCCCCTAGGAACGGGCCGGTTCGCTGCTATTCTGCGCGTCACGCACTACCCAGGAGCGATGCCAATGAAATTGCTGGTGGTCGAGGATGAAGCGCTGCTGCGCCACCACCTCTATAGCCGTCTGAGCGAAGGCGGACATGTGGTCGAAGCCGTGGGCGATGCCGAGGAGGCGTTGTACCAGGCCGAACAGTTCAACCATGACCTGGCCATCGTCGACCTTGGCCTGCCGGGCATGAGCGGCCTGGAACTGATCGGCCGCCTGCGCGCCCTCGACAAGACCTTCCCGATCCTGATCCTCACCGCCCGTGGCAACTGGCAGGACAAGGTCGAGGGCCTGGCCGCCGGGGCCGACGATTATCTGGTCAAGCCGTTCCAGTTCGAAGAGCTGGAAGCCCGCCTGAATGCCCTGTTGCGCCGCTCCAGCGGCTTCACCCAGGCGACCATCACCGCCGGCCCTCTGCGCCTGGACCTGAACCGCAAGCAGGCGGTGCTGGACGAGCAGCCGCTGGCGTTGACCGCCTACGAATACCGCATCCTCGAATACCTGATGCGCCATCACCAGCAGGTAGTGGCCAAGGAGCGGCTGATGGAGCAGCTCTATCCCAATGATGATGAGCGCGACCCGAATGTCATCGAAGTGCTGATCGGTCGCCTGCGGCGCAAGCTCGAGGGTGACTGCGGCTTCAAGCCGATCGATACCGTGCGCGGCCTCGGCTACCTGTTCACCGAGCGCTGCCGGTGATCCGCTCCCTGCGGGTCCGCCTGATGCTGGCGGCGGCGCTGCTGGCGCTGCTGTTCATGCTGGCGTTGCTGCCGGCCTTGCAGAAAACCTTCAGTCTGGCCCTGCAGGAGTCCATCGAACAGCGCCTGGCCTCGGACGTGACCACCCTGATTTCCGCTGCCCGGGTGGAAAACAACCGCCTGATGATGCCGGTGCTGCTGCCGGACGAGCGCTTCAACCTGCCCGACGGCCGCCTGCTCGGCTACATCTATGACCGCGATGGCCGGCTGGTCTGGCGCTCGCGGGCCACCGCCAAAGAGAACATCAACTACCAGCCACGCTATGACGGGCGCGGCAACGAGTTCGCGCGGATCCGCCAGGACGACGGCGAGGAGTTCTTCGTCTATGACGTCGAGGTCAAGCTGCTCGGTGGCAAGAATGCGGCCTACAGCATCGTCGCCCTGCAGCCGGTGCGCGAATACCGGGAAACCCTGAATGGCCTGCGCGAGAAGCTTTATCTCGGTTTCGGTGCAGCGCTGCTGGTCCTGATGCTGCTGCTCTGGGCCGGGCTGACCTGGGGCCTGCGCTCGTTGCGGCGGATGACCGTGGAGCTGGACGAAATCGAGTCCGGCGCCCGTGAAGGCCTCAGCGGCGAGCATCCCCGCGAGCTGCTGCGCCTGACCCGCTCTCTCAACCGCCTGCTGCGCAGCGAGCGCGAGCAGCGCGGGCGCTACCGCGACTCCCTGGGCGACCTGGCCCATAGCCTGAAAACCCCGCTGGCGGTGTTGCAGGGCGTCAGCGAAGGCATGGCCCAACGGCCTGCGGACCGTGAGCAGGCGCGGGTCCTGCAAAGCCAGATCGAGCGCATGAGCCAGCAGATCGATTACCAGTTGCAGCGCGCCAGCCTGCGCAAAAGCGGCCTGGTGCGCCATCAGGTGCAGTTGCGGCCGCTGCTGGAGAGCCTGTGCGGCACCCTGGCCAAGGTCTATCGCGACAAGCAGGTCGAGGTCGCCTTCGACCTGGCCGACGATGCCCGGGTGCCGATGGAGCGGGGCGCCCTGATGGAATTGCTCGGCAACCTGCTGGAAAACGCCTGGCGCCTGTGCCTGGGCCAGGTGCGCATCAGCCTGCACGAGACGGAGGGCGCGCTCGAGTTGTGTATCGAGGACGACGGCCCCGGCGTGCCGCCTGACCAGCGCGAGCGCATCCTCCAGCGCGGGGAGCGCCTCGACCGCCAATACCCGGGGCAGGGCATCGGCCTGGCGGTGGCCAAGGACATCATCGACAGCTATGACGCGCGCCTGACCCTCGACGATTCACCGCTGGGCGGCGCCGCGTTCCGCATCCGCTTCACCGCCGACTGACGGCTAATTCCCTGCGTTTCGTAGGCGGATATCCGCCAACCTGGGCTGGCGAAATTCCGCCCCGGGCGGAAATCCGCCAACTCTGATCTTCAAGCGTGCCACCTGATTGTGCGAGAAAACCCCGTAAACACGGGGTCTGCACCGCGAAAGCGCAAATTGGCATCGGGCTTGCTATGAACCTCGCAGAGTTCTGCCACGCAGCTCGACACAACAAATCCCTCCAGTGCAGGAGGGTTCGCGATTCAGGTGCCACGCGTCCTGGGAAGGACCGGCCGGTACCCTTGAGGAACATAGCCATGACGACAGCCCGTCAGCCACTGTACAAATCGCTGTATATCCAGGTGTTGGTAGCGATCACCATCGGTATCCTGCTCGGCCACTACCTTCCTGAAACCGGTGTCGCCCTCAAGCCGTTGGGTGATGGTTTCGTCAAACTGATCAAGATGGTCATCGCCCCCATCATCTTCTGTACGGTGGTGAGTGGTATCGCCGGCATGCAGAGCATGAAGTCGGTAGGCAAGACCGGCGGCTACGCGCTGCTCTACTTCGAAATCGTCTCCACCATCGCCCTGATCATCGGCCTGGTTGTCGTCAACGTGGTCAAGCCGGGCGCCGGCATGCACATCGACGTGTCCACCCTGAACGCCAGCAGCGTGGCCGCCTACGCCGCCGCCGGTGCGCAGCAGACCACCATCGGCTTCCTGTTGAACATCATCCCGGCCACCGTGGTCGGTGCCTTCGCCAACGGCGACATCCTGCAAGTGCTGATGTTCTCGGTGATCTTCGGCTTCGCCCTGCATCGCCTGGGTTCCTACGGCAAGCCGCTGCTGGAAATGATCGACCGCTTCGCTCATGTCATGTTCAACATCATCAACATGATCATGAAGCTGGCCCCGATCGGTGCCTTCGGTGCCATGGCCTTCACCATCGGCCAGTACGGCGTGGGTTCGCTGGTGCAGCTGGGCTACCTGATGGCCTGCTTCTACATCACCTGCGTGCTGTTCATCCTGGTCATCCTCGGCGGTATCGCCCGTGCCCACGGCTTCAGCGTCCTGAAACTGATCCGCTACATCCGTGAAGAACTGATGATCGTGCTGGGTACTTCCTCCTCGGAATCCGCCCTGCCACGCATGCTGACCAAGATGGAGCGCCTGGGCGCGAAGAAATCCGTGGTTGGCCTGGTGATCCCGACCGGCTACTCGTTCAACCTCGACGGTACCTCGATCTACCTGACCATGGCCGCGGTGTTCATCGCCCAGGCCACCGACACCACCATGGACATCACCCACCAGATCACCCTGCTGCTGGTGCTGCTGGTTGCCTCCAAAGGTGCTGCGGGCGTTACCGGTTCGGGCTTCATCGTCCTGGCGGCCACCCTGTCGGCCGTAGGTCACCTGCCGGTTGCCGGCCTGGCCCTGATCCTCGGTATCGACCGCTTCATGTCCGAGGCTCGCGCCCTGACCAACCTGATCGGCAACGCCGTAGCGACCGTGGTCGTGGCCAAGTGGGTCAAGGAACTGGACGAAGACAAGCTGCACAAGGAACTGGATTCCGGTGGTTCGCCGCTGGTTGAAAGCCGTCCGGTCGACGACCTGGGCGTGGCTGAAGGTCCTGCTGTTCGCTAAGCGAATCGCGTGATGCAAAAAAAGCCCATCTTCGGATGGGCTTTTTCATTTGTGTTGTCCTCCAGGGCCTCATCGCTGGCAAGCCAGCTCCCACAGGGTTCGCGGTGCACACAAAACCTGTGGGAGCTGGCTTGCCAGCGATAGGGCCCTCATTCCACCCTCACTTCCCCGGTGAAAACCAGCGTCTGCCGGCACCGCCGACACAAATACCGCCTCCCCTTGCGCACCAGCCCATGCCGCTGCGCCGAAAACGGAAAATCACTCCCCGCACATGGGCACCGGTAGATATACCGGGTCACCGTGCGCCGCTGCACCTCATAGTTGTGGCAGCGATTCGGCGGCAGTTCATACACCCCGCGCATGATCAGTTGCCATTCCTCGCCATGAGGCTGAATACGGTCACCGAACAATTGATGGGCCACCAGGTGTGCGACCTCGTGGGCCACGGTCTGGCGCAGGAAGTCCTCGCTGTTCTCGCGGTACAGTTGCAGGTTGAAGCGCAGCAGGTTCTCGTGCAGGTGAGCGACACCGGCTTTCTGCCCGCGCAGCTTGAAGCTGACCTCGGGGCGCTGGAAGGGGCGTTTGAAAAAGGTTTCGGCTTGCTTGTAGCAATCTTCGACGCGGGTTCTGAGCAGCTCTGGCATGCGTGACGGTACTCCTGAGGCGGCCGATTATGCCGCAAACCCGGTCTGCACACGAAATCGGGCCGCCCGAAGGCGGCCCGTGGTGTTGCCCCTATGCTGGCAGTGCTCTAGTTGGTGTAGACGGGCCCCACGCCCAGTCCCCAGGTGATCACGGTAAAGGCCATGATGGCGACCAGCACCACCAGGCCCACCGCCAGCACCGAGCTGGAGAACAGGAAGCCTTCGTCCGACGGGATGTTCATGAAGGTCGGTAGCCCGACATACAGCAGGTACACCGTGTAGCAGATGGCCGCCGTGCCGACGATCATCCCCAGCCACAGGTGCGGATACAGCGCCGCAAGGCCGCCGATGAACAGCGGGGTGGCGGTGTAGGTGGCGAAGGCGATGCACTGCGCCAGGCTCGGGTTGGCATCGTAGGTGCGCGCCATCCAGTGGATGAAGGCGCCCATCACCGCAACGCCGGCGAGCATGGCAATGTACGACATGATGGTCATCCACAGGGCGCTGTCCATGGTCAGCATGACCGGGGCGCGCTCGCCGATGACCCAGCCGACCTGGGTGGTGCCGATAAACGCCGATACGGCGGGGATCGCCGCGAGTATCAGGGTGTGGGTGAGGTACATGTGGCTGATGGTTTCTTCTTCGCCACGGATTTCCCGCCATTCCTGGTCAGGATGGGTGAACAGCCCAACAACGTGATGGATCATGCCAATCACTCCTACGCCGTTTCCAATCGCCCCCCAGTGGAGCGCTTGCTAGCCCGCAAGGCACGGGCCGGACAGGACAGGCCGCTATTGTTGCGGTCTTATGTCGCAGTATAGGAAGGCGTTCGCTGCACAAATCCGCTTTTTTAGAGCAAATCGCGCTCTCAGCGGGCTGCTTCATTTCCTTGCAGTCTTTATCGGATGGGTCTGTGTCGCGCGGCGGTTTGTGCGTAAAATACGCGCCTTTTGTCACACCTCGCGGATTCAAGCGCCATGGGCACCCTTTCGGTCAATCAGAACAAGCTGCAAAAACGCCTGCGCCGTCTCGCCGGCGAAGCCATCACCGACTACAACATGATCGAGGATGGCGACAAGGTCATGGTCTGCCTGTCCGGCGGCAAGGACAGCTACACCATGCTCGACGTTCTGCTGCACCTGCAGAAAGTGGCGCCGATCAAGTTCGAGATCGTCGCGGTGAACATGGACCAGAAGCAGCCCGGCTTCCCCGAGGAGATCCTCCCGGCCTACCTGAAGACCCTCGGCATCGAGTACCACATCGTCGAGAAGGACACCTACTCGGTGGTCAAGGAACTGGTCCCGGAAGGCAAGACCACCTGCTCGCTGTGCTCGCGCCTGCGCCGTGGCACCCTGTACACCTTCGCCGACGAGATCGGCGCGACCAAGATGGCCCTCGGTCACCATCGCGACGACATCGTCGAGACCTTCTTCCTCAACATGTTCTTCAACGGCACCATGAAGGCCATGCCGCCGAAACTGCGTGCCGACGACGGCCGCAACGTGGTGATCCGCCCGCTGGCCTACTGCTCGGAGAAGGACATCCAGGCCTACTCGGACATGAAGCAATTCCCGATCATCCCGTGCAACCTCTGCGGCTCCCAGGAAAACCTGCAGCGCCAGGTGGTCAAGGACATGCTGGTGGAGTGGGAGCGCAAGATGCCGGGGCGTACCGACAGCATCTTCCGCAGCCTGCAGAACGTGGTGCCATCGCAACTGGCCGACCGCAACCTGTTCGACTTCACCAGCCTGCGCATCGACGAGAACGCCACCCCGCGTTTCCTCGACGTGCTGAACATCTGACCCATGCGCGACTACCAGTGGCTGCATGAGTACTGCCTGAACCGCTTCGGCTCCGCGGCCGCGCTGGAGGCCTACCTGCCGCAGCCGAAGAGCCCGGCGCAACTGCGCGCGATCAGTGATGACCGCTACCTTTCGACCCTGGCCCTGCGCGTATTCCGCGCCGGGCTCAAGCACAGCCTGGTGGACGCCAAGTGGCCGGCGTTCGAGCAGGTGTTCTTCGGCTTCGACCCGGAGAAGGTGGTGCTGATGGGCGCCGAGCATCTGGAGCGGCTGATGCAGGACACCCGCCTGATCCGCCACCTGGGCAAGCTCAAGAGCGTGCCGCGCAATGCGCAGATGGTGCTGGATGTACAGAAGGAGAAGGGCAGCTTCGCGGCGCTGATCGCCGACTGGCCGGTGACCGATATCACCGGGCTGTGGAAGTACCTGGCCAGGCATGGCAATCAGCTGGGCGGGTTGTCGGCGCCGCGGTTCCTGCGGATGGTGGGCAAGGATACGTTCATTCCGACCGATGACATGACGGCGGCGTTGATTGCCCAGGAAGTGATCGACAAGAAGCCGACCAGTCTGAAGGACCTGGCCTTGGTGCAGGCTGCTTTCAATCAGTGGCATGCCGAGAGTGGGCGGCCGCTGTGCCAGTTGTCGGTGATGCTGGCGCATACCGTCAATCATTGAAGGTGTTCTTTAGGGCCTTATCGCTGGCAAGCCAGCTCCCACAGGGACCGCGTGCGCCGCGAAACCTGTGGGAGCTGGCTTGCCAGCGATGAGGCCCTAAAGTCAAACCGATCCTTCCCCTGCCAACCTGCGATCCAGCTGAAACCGCCAGCGGATATACAGCAGTGCACTGACGAACAACGTCAGGCTGATCACCACCTCCAGCCAGCCAAACAGCGCCCGCGCCGGGTCGAACGCCGCTTCCACCCCGGTGATGAAGTACAGGTTGAGCACGAAGCACATCCACGCATGGGCCCGGGCACTGCCGCCGATCATCCCCGGCGCCACCAGCGCCAGCGGCAGCAGTTGCACGCCGAGGATCACCCAGCTGCGCGCGCCGTGCAGGTCGGTAAAGAACAGCGTATTCACCACCACCAGCACCACCAGGCTGGCAAAGGCCGCCAGGCTCAGGGCCCGGGTCAGGCGCACCCGGGGTTCCAGCCATTGCATCGGCGGCAGGATCTTCGGCTTTTTAGCCACGCCCGTTCTCCAGCAGTTTCGCGGTGCTCGCCAGACGCTGGCCGAGTGCCCGGCACAGGGCGATCTCGTCGGCATCCAGGTCGCGCTTGCCATCGGCCCCGGCATGGTGGCTGGCGCCATAGGGCGTGCCACCGCCACGGGTTTCGATCAGCGCCGACTCACTGTAGGGCAGGCCCATGATCAGCATGCCGTGGTGCATCAGCGGCAGCAGCATCGACAGCAGGGTCGATTCCTGGCCGCCATGCAGGCTGGCGGTGGAGGTGAACACCGCCGCCGGCTTGCCCACCAGGCCGCCGCTCAGCCACAGGCTGCTGGTGCCGTCGATGAAGTACTTGAGCGGCGCGGCCATGTTGCCGAAGCGGGTTGGGCTGCCCAGGGCCAGGCCGGCGCAGTTGCGCAGGTCGTCGAGAGTGGCGTACAGGGCGCCGGTCTCGGGGATCGACGGGGCCACCGCTTCGCATTCGGTGGAGATCGCCGGCACGGTGCGCAGGCGCGCTTCCAGGCCGGCCAGTTCGACGCCACGGGCAATCTGCCGGGCCATTTCGCTGGTGGAGCCGTGGCGGCTGTAATAGAGAATCAGGATGTACGGCTGGCTCACGGCAGGATCTCCAGCACGTTCTCCGGCGGACGGCCGATCACCGCCTTGTCGCCGGCCACCAGGATCGGCCGTTCGATCAGCTTGGGATGCTCGGCCATGACAGCGATCAACTGTTCGTCGCTCAGGGCCGGGTTGGCCAGGTCGAGGTTCTTGTATTCGTCTTCGCCCGTGCGCAGCAGTTGGCGTGCGCCGATACCCAGCTTGCCGAGCAGGGCCTTGAGGGTCGCCGCGTCCGGCGGGGTTTCCAGGTAGCGCACCACGGTGGGGGTGAGGCCGCGCTCTTCGAGCAGCTCAAGCGCGCCACGGGATTTGGAGCAGCGCGGGTTGTGGTAAAGCGTCAGGTCGGTCATGTCAGGGTCGCATCCGGCTGTGAGTGGCGGGTATTCTAACCGCAGCAAACCGGCATTTTGCCTGAATCTTGAAGAAGGATTGACCCATGACAAGGCGTTTGGCAGCAGCCCTGGCCATCAGCATGAGCCTGATGCTCGGTGGTTGCGGTGCGGACTACGGCCTCGACCAGAACGGCAACACGGTGAAAGCCGAGCAACTCGACGGGCGCTGGGTGGTGCTCAACTACTGGGCCGAATGGTGCGGCCCGTGCCGGGTGGAGATCCCGGAACTGAATCACTTCGCCAAGGAATGGCAGGCCCAAGGCGTGACCGTGGTCGGGGTGAACTTCGACGGGTTGCAGGGTGAGGAACTGAAGAAGTCGGTGGAAACCATGGGCATCGGCTTCACCGTGCTGGCCCAGGACCCGGCCGAGCGCTATGACCTGCCGCGTGCCGAGGGGCTGCCGGTGACCTACATCATCGATGACAAGGGCAAGGTGCGCGAGCAGTTGATGGGTGAGCAGACCGAGGCGGGGCTGGTGGAGAAGATCAAGGCGCTCAAGGGCGCCTGATCAGTTCTGGCAGGCAACACATGACCCCTGTGGGAGCTGGCTTGCCAGCGATTGGGCCCGATCTGGCAACATCTTTGTCAGTGCCGGCCTCATCGCTGGCAAGTCGGGGCGCCGAACCGCAGCTCCCACAGGGTTTTGTGCTGGCCTTGAGAAGGGAGATCAGCCTTCTTCAGGCCAGAACCGCAGCGGCTTGCCCTCGGCCGGCCAGAACCTGACCTGCTCGATCGGCGAAACATCCCAGCGTTCGACCTGGGTCAGCGCCTGCAAGAAGCGCTTTTCCTGCTCCATCAACGCCGGCGCACACAGCTTGCGCGTGCTGCCTACGGTACCAAAGCTGAGCTTGTCACCCTGCAGGCTGTACTGGGCGAACCAGTGGTTGCACCCGGCATTGCCATAGGCCCGGCCATCATCGGCCAGGGTCAGGGTCAGGTGGCTGTAGTCCATCAGCGGACGTTCGCCGATCCACTCCAGCACATAGCTGCGTTCCTTCTGCAGCTTCACCGGCTCGGCCGCGCAGCCCGCCAGGGCCGCCAGTACCGCGCCGCTCATCAACAGCTTGTTCACTGCGCCTGCTCCCGGCATTTCGGGCACAGGTGTTTCTCACCCTTGGTCGCCCAACCCAGCTCGGCAATCCGCGCCACTGCCGCCGGCTGCTGGGCTTTCTTGCCCAGCTTGGCGTCTACCGCGAATTCGAATCCGAGCTCGGCGTCGCAGGCATTGCACTGCACTTTCCACTGGTGGATCGCCAGCTCGCCGAAGACCGGACCGTTGGCCGTGGCGACCCATTGACCGCGCGGGTTGATCAGGTGGCGGACGCTGTCGACGCTGAGGCGCATCGACAGGTCCTTGCTGCCCTTGAGGGTCACCAGCAGGACGTCGCCTTTCTGGATCGAGCCGCCGTTGCCGGTGACCTGGTAGCGACCGGCCGCCAGCGCGCGGCATTCGATCAGGGTGTGTTGCGGGTTGAAGAGGGTGTAGCGGAAATCGTGTTCGACCATGGGGCCTCCAAATTTGCCGCGTATCCTACCTTATCCCTCCACCAGATTCTGCGGCTCGCCGACCATCCATCGGGCGATGTTGTCCAGGGTGGTCTCGGCGATGGCCGCCAGGGCCTCGCGGGTCAGGAAGGCCTGGTGCGCGGTGATGATCACATTGGGGAAGGTCAGCAGTCGCGCCAGCACGTCGTCCTGCAAAGGCTGGTCGGAGCGGTCCTCGAAGAAGATCTGCGCTTCTTCCTCGTACACATCCAGGCCCAGGTAGCCGAGGTGGCCACTTTTCAGCGCCTCGATCAGCGCCGGCGTGTCCACCAGGGCACCGCGCCCGGTGTTGATCAGCATGGCGCCGGGCTGCAGGTCGGCAAGGCTGTGGATATTGATCAGGTGTTTGGTCTGCGAGGTCAGCGGGCAGTGCAGGCTGATGATATTGGCCTGGCGCAGCAACTGGTCCAGGGGCAGGTAACGGGCGCCCAGGGCTTCGACTTGCGGATTGGGGTAGGGATCGTAGGCCAGCAACTGGCAGCCGAAGCCGGCCATGATGCGGGCGAAGGCCAGGCCGATCTGCCCGGTGCCGACCACGCCGACGGTCTTGCCGTGCAGGTCGAAGCCGGTCAGCCCGTGCAGGCTGAAGTCGCCCTCGCGGGTGCGGTTGTAGGCGCGGTGCAGGCGGCGGTTCAGGGCCAGGATCAGCGCCACCGCATGTTCCGCCACGGCATGCGGCGAATAGGCCGGGACCCGGGTCACGCTCAGGCCCAGGCGCTTCGCCGCCGCCAGGTCGACATGGTTGTAGCCCGCCGAGCGCAGGGCGATCAGCCGCGTGCCGGCAGCGGCCAGGCGCTCCAGCACCGGCGCCGACAGGTCGTCGTTGATGAAGGCGCAGACCACTTCATGGCCGGCGGCGAGGGCGGCGGTGTCCTCGTTCAGGCGGGCGGGCTGGAAGTGCAGCTCCAAGCCGCGCACCGCGCGGGCAGCGGTGAAGCTGTTCTGGTCATAGGACTGGCTGCTGAAAAACAGGACGCGCATCGTTCAAGCTCCCTAACGGTCGAACCGCCAGTGTAGCCAGAGCGCCGCGCGCCCGCCTTGCCTCAGGTCAGGCGCTCTGGCGCGCCGCGTGGGTGAGGCGGTCGATGGCCCGTTCCAGGTCGTCGAGGGACTGCTGGGCCTCCGGGTCGTCCTGCTTCAACAGGGTCTCGCTGCGCTGGCAGGCCGCGCGCAACTGCGGCACGCCGCAGTAGCGGGTGGCGCCATTGAGCCGGTGCACGCGCTCGATGGTCGCGGCGCGGTCGCCGGTATCGCGGGCGGCGCGGATCGCGTGGCGGTCGGACTCCAGCGAGGCCAGGAGCATTGCCAGCATGTCCGCCGCCAGGTCCGGTTTGCCGGCGGCCAGGCGCAGGCCTTCCTCCGGGTCCAGGACTTTAAGCTCGTTGCTGCCGTACTGGTTGGCGCTGCTGCGGTCGTCGCGGGTGACCTTGACCGTCAGCCCGGTCCATTTCTGCACCACCTGGGCCAGTTGCCGGTCGCTGATCGGCTTGGTCAGGTAGTCGTCCATGCCGCTATGCAGCAGGGCACGCTTTTCGTTGGCCATGGCATGGGCGGTGAGGGCGACGATGGGCAGCGCCTGGCCACCATGCCCGGCTTCCCAGCGGCGGATCTGCTCGGTGCATTCGCGACCGTCCATGCCCGGCATCTGCACGTCCATCAGGACCAGGTCGAAGCTGTCCTGCTGCACGGCCTTGAGCGCCGCCTTGCCGCTGTCCACCGCCAGTACCTCGGCGCCGAGGTCCTCCAGCAGGGTCTGCACCAGCAACAGGTTGGCCGGGTTGTCGTCGACACACAGCACCTTGGGCAAACGCTGGCCCGGGACGGCCTTGAGTTCGCCCTGGCTGCGCCGCGGCTGGACCAGTTCGAGCAGGGCGCGACGCAGCTTGCGCGTGCACGCCGGCTTGGCGTAGAGCTGGCCGTGGGCATTGGGCAGGAACGGGTGGTAGAGGGTCTGCTCGGTGGTCGGGCAGAGCACCAGGGCCTGGCAGGCGAACTGCTCCAGGCGCTGGATCAGCTGGCCGAGGCTTTCCGGGGCCATGTCATGCAGGTTGACCCCGAGCACCGCCAGCTCGAACGGCTGTCCGGCCAGGTGCGCGGCTTCCACCGCGGTCAGCAACTGCTCCGGCGAACCGAAGGTGCTCACCGCCAGGCCGCAATCCTCCAGTTGATGCTCCAGTGCCTGGCGGGCCAGTTCGTGGTTGTCGGTGATCGCCGTGCGCCGTTGGTGCAGGGCCGGCAGCGGCTGGTCCTCGGTGGTGTCGCGGGCGCGGGGCAGGCTCAGGCTGATCCAGAACTGCGAGCCTTCGCCCGGGGTGCTGTCGACGCCGATCTCGCCGCCCATCTGTTCGATCAGGCGCTTGGAAATCACCAGCCCCAGGCCGGTCCCGCCGGCCTGGCGCGACAGCGAGTTGTCGGCCTGGCTGAAGGCCTGGAACAAGGCGCGCACATCCTGGGCCGAGAGGCCGATCCCGGTGTCCTGGATGCAGATGCGCAACTGCACCGAATCCTCGCGCTCGTCCTCGAGCATGGCGCGGGCGACGATGGTGCCCTCGCGGGTGAACTTGATCGCGTTGCTCACCAGGTTGGTGAGGATCTGCTTCAGGCGCAGCGGGTCGCCGATCAGCGACAGCGGTGTGTCGCGGTACACCAGGCTGACCAGTTCGAGCTGCTTGGCGTGAGCCTGCGGCGCGAGGATGGTCAGGGTGTCCTGGATCAGGTCGCGCAGGTTGAACGGAATGCTCTCCAGCACCAGCTTGCCGGCCTCGATCTTCGAGAAGTCGAGGATTTCGTTGATGATCCCCAGCAGGCTGTCGGCCGATTTCTCGATGGTGCCGAGGTAGTCGTGCTGGCGCGGGGTCAGCTCGCTTTTCTGCAGCAGGTGGGTGAAGCCGACGATGCCGTTGAGCGGTGTGCGAATCTCGTGGCTCATGTTGGCGAGGAACTCGGACTTGATCCGGCTCGCCTCGATCGCCTCCTTGCGCGCCATGTCCAGCTCGATGTTCTGGATCTCGATGGTTTCCAGGTTCTGGCGCACGTCCTCGGTGGCCTGGTCGATACTGTGCTGGAGCTCTTCGTGGGCGCTGTGCAGGGTCTCGGCCATGCGGTTGATCCCGGCCGCCAGTTCGTCCAGTTCGTAGCTGCCCATGTTTGGCAGGCGTTCTTCCAGGTTGCCGTCCTTGAGCTGGCTGACCGCATGCTTGATCTGCCCGATCGGGCCATTGATCGCCCGGCTCATGCGCAGGGCGAGGAGGGTGGTGGCCATCAGCCCGAGGAGGATCAGCAGCATGCTCGCGAACAGCGCGCGATAACCGCGCAGCAAGGTGCCGCTATGGGAAATTTCGATTTCGACCCAGCCCAGCAGGCGATCGGCTTCGTCGGGCACCGGATCGTCGGCAAGGTCGCGATGATGGCCGAACACCGGCAGCAGGTAGCGCGTGGCATCGCTGCCCGAGCGCTGGAGCATCTGCGTACCACCGCCGGCCGGCGGCATGTTGAGCATGCTCGGTCCGGCATGGGCGAGGCTGCCGCGGTCCGGTCCGAGGAAGGACACGGCCCGCACATCGGCCTGTTCCAGGCTCTGCGCGGCGATCCGCTCCAGTTGCGCCCGGTCCCTGCGGGCCAGGGCCGGGCCGGCAAGCGGTGCCAGGCTTTCGGTGATCATCTGGCCGCGCTGGAGCAACTGGGTCTGCAGCTCGTTCTGCTGCAGCCAGGTGAAATAGCCACCGAGCACCAGGGCCATGGCCCCGGCGGGCACCACGGCGAGCAGGAGCACGCGGGTCCTGATTCCAAATCGATTCAGCACGCCCGGTCTCCTGTGTCTGCGCGGCGCTGGATGGGAAGAAAGCTACCGCGTGTTTCAAGGTATTGCACTGGTTTATCGCTTCATGACGAACCGGCCTTTGTACTAGGGTCGGGTTGCCTGGGGCAATTTATTGCTCAATAATCGCGCGATTGAGAATTGCTAGCAGCCGCCAATGAATCCCGCCGTCATCCGCAATCCCAACATTCTCGCGATCGAGGACGATCCGGTACTCGGTGCCTACCTGCACGAGCAACTGGAGCGTAGTGGCTTTCTCGTGACCTGGTGCCGCAATGGTCGGGACGGCCTGGACCAGGCGCGCCAGCAGCATTTCGACGTGGTCCTGATGGATATCCTGCTGCCGGGCATGACCGGCCTCGATGCCCTGGTGCAGTTGCGCGAGCGTAGTGGCACGCCGGTGATCATGATGTCGGCCCTGGGCGCCGAGGCGGACCGCATCACCGGTTTCCAGCGCGGCGCCGACGACTACCTGCCCAAGCCGTTCAGCATGACCGAGCTGCGCGTGCGTATCGAAGCGATCCTGCGGCGGGTCGACCTGGAAAGGCGCTATTCGCCGGTGAGCAAGGCGCCAGCCAGCGAACTGCGTTTCGACGACGAGGCCAGTGACGTCTGCCACGACGGCCAGTGGGCCGGGCTGACCCCCAGCGAATACCGGGTGCTCGACACCCTGCAGCGCAGCCCCGACGAGGTGCTGAGCAAGCCCTTCCTTTACCAGCATGTGCTGCAGCGCGGTTACTCGCGCCACGACCGCAGCCTCGACATGCATGTCAGCCAGATCCGCCGCAAGCTCAAGGCCATCGGCTACCAGGAGCGCCAGGTCCGCACTGTGTGGGGCCAGGGTTACATCCTGAGCGCCGGCGAGGACCAGTGAGTTGCCCAACCGTCATTCGCTGTTCTGGAAGCTGGCGATCCTCATGGTGGGTTTCTGCCTGCTGCTGATCGGCCTGACCCTGTCCTGGGGCAAGCAGATGGAGGTGCGCAACGCCTACCTCGGCCCCCAGGCGCGGGCGCTGCTCGAAGGCTACGCCGCCGAGGCCGAACGGGCCCTGGAAAGCGGTGGCACGGCTGGCGTCGACCTGTGGCTGACCGGCATGCGCGAACGCGAACAGGGCTTTATCAGCGTGATCGGCCCGGACCTGCAACCGCTGGGCAGCCTGCCGCTGACCGATGGCCAGGTCGAGCGCCTGACCAACCTGCGCGGCGTGGATCGTCCGGTCAGCCGGCATTCGTCCACGGCGCCGTGGATGCGCGTGCCGTTTCCTGGTGATTCGTCCCTCGGCAGCCTGGTGATCGAGCTGCCGCACCGGCTGATCCCCGACCGCTGGAACCTGCTGTTCTGGCGCATGGTCACCAATGGCCTGATCCCCGGCCTGCTGACCTTGCTGTTCTGCGTCGGCCTGTACCGCATGCTGATCCGCCCGCTGCACCAGTTGCGTGACCAGGCCAATGCCTGGCGCTCCGAGCGTCTGACCGCACGGGTCGCCAGCACCACCACCAGCCGCCATGACGAATTCGGCGAGCTGGGCCGCGCCTTCGACGATATGGCCGAGCGCCTGCAAGGCACGGTGGCCTTGCAGCAGCAACTGCTGCGCGACCTGTCCCATGAGTTGCGCACACCGCTGAGTCGCCTGCAGGTGGCAAGCGACACGGAAGAAGACCTGCCCCGCCTGCGCGAGCGCCTGGGCCAGGAAGTGGAGGGCATGCAGCGTCTGGTCGAGGATGCCCTGCAACTGGCCTGGCTGGATGCCGAGCGCGCGCCGCTGCCCTGCGAGCCGATCGAGATTCCGGCGCTGTGGGAAATGCTCTGCGAGGACGCCAGCTTCGAAAGCGCCTGGCCGCGGGCGCAACTGGTCTGCGAGCTGGACGGTGAGTGCTGGGTGCAGGGCCATCTCAACAGCCTGGCCCAGGCTCTGGAGAACATCCTGCGCAATGCCATTCGCCATTCACCCGCCGACGGCGTGATCCGCCTCGGTGGCCAGCGCCAGGGCGAGTATTGGCTGCTGTGGCTGGAGGACCAGGGGGGCGGGGTGGACGAAGCGGAGCTGGAACGGATTTTCGCCGCCTTTACCCGTCTCGATGGTTCACGCCCGGGTGATGGCGGCTTCGGCCTTGGCTTGAGCATCGCCCGCAATGCCATGCAGCGCCAGGGCGGACGGCTCTGGGCGCAGAACGGCGCCCGCGGCCTGCGCCTGAATTTCCATCTGCGCGCAGCCGATCCGGCTGGCCTGGGCAAGGGGTTATAGCCATCCGCTATAAGCCCCGCAGATTGCGTGATATGGGGCGCGACGGTTTGCCGGTATGATAGGCGGCCCCGTGAGTCTGGATTGCGAAAACGCCATGACCTTGCAGTACCCCACCATCGCCGATTGCGTCGGCAACACCCCCCTGGTTCGCCTGCAGCGCATGGCCGGTGAGACCAGCAATACGCTCCTGGTAAAGCTCGAAGGCAACAACCCGGCGGGTTCGGTCAAGGACCGTCCGGCGCTGTCGATGATCACCCGTGCCGAGCTGCGCGGCCAGATCAAGCCAGGCGACACCCTGATCGAGGCGACCTCCGGCAACACCGGGATCGCCCTGGCCATGGCGGCGGCGATCAAGGGCTACAAGATGATCCTGATCATGCCCGACAACTCCAGTGCCGAACGCAAGGCGGCAATGACCGCCTACGGCGCCGAGCTGATCCTGGTCAGCAAGGAAGAGGGCATGGAAGGCGCCCGTGACCTGGCCGAGCGCCTGCGTGACGAAGGCCGTGGCCTGGTCCTCGACCAGTTCGGCAACGGCGACAACCCCGAGGCCCACTACGTCAGTACCGGCCCGGAGATCTGGCGCCAGACCGGCGGCAACATCACCCATTTCATCAGTTCCATGGGCACCACCGGCACCATCATGGGCTGCTCGCGCTACCTCAAGGAGCAGAACCCCAACGTGCAGATCGTCGGCCTGCAGCCCATGGAAGGTTCGGCCATCCCGGGCATCCGCCGCTGGCCGGAGGAATACCTGCCGTCGATCTTCCAGGCCGAGCGCGTCGATCGCGTGGTCGACATGGCCCAGAGCGAAGCCGAGGACACCACCCGCCGCCTGGCCCGGGAAGAGGGCATTTTCTGCGGTGTGTCTTCCGGTGGTGCGGTGGCGGCGATGCTGCGCCTGTCCCGTGAAGTGGAAAACGCCACGATGGTGGCGATCATCTGTGACCGTGGCGACCGTTACCTGTCGACCGGCATTTTCGACGCGGATCGCTGATGTCCAAAGCTAAACGAAACGGCGGCCTGCGCTTCCAGCCGGCCGGCGGCAGCCGTGCGCCCCAGGTGCCGACGGGCAAGAAGCAGCGCCTGAGCATCGAGCGCCTGGCCGGTGACGGTCGTGGCATCGCCTTCCTCGAAGGCCGCACCTGGTTCGTCAGTGGCGCGCTGGGTGGCGAAGAGGTCGAGGCGCGGGTGCTCAATGCCCATGGCAAGGTGGTCGAGGCGCGCCTGGAGCGGGTTTTCACGGCCAGCGAGCAGCGCCGCGAGGCGCCCTGCAAGCACTTCGACCGCTGCGGTGGCTGCAACCTGCAACACCTGCCCCACGCCGACCAACTCGAACTCAAGCAGCGCCTGCTCGCCGAACAGTTGCAGCGGGTGGCCGGCGTTGCTCCCGAGCAGTGGGCCGCGCCCTTGAGCGGTCCGGAATTCGGTTATCGCCGCCGCGCCCGCATCGCGGTGCGCTGGGACCAGAAGGCGAAGAAGCTGGACGTCGGTTTCCGCGCCGAAGCCAGCCAGGACATCATCGCCATCGACGACTGCCCGGTGCTGGTACAGCCCTTGCAATCGGTGATGCGCCATCTGCCGTTGCTGTTGCAGAGCCTGGGCAAACCCCAGGTGGTCGGGCACGTCGAGCTGTTCAGCGGCACCGCCCTGGCCATGCTGGTGCGTCACACCGCGCCACTGGGCGAGGCCGACCTGGGCAAGCTGAACGCCTTCTGCGCCGAAGCCGGCGTGCAGCTCTGGCTGCAAGGTGAAGGCGAGCCTGAAGCGGTGGAACCGGATCAGTTCCTCGGGTTCGAACTGGAGCCCTGGAAACTGACCCTGGCCTACCGCCCGGGCGACTTCGTCCAGGTCAACGCCGGGGTCAATACGGCGATGATCGAACAGGCCCTCGACTGGCTCGCCCCGCAGAATGACGAGCGCGTGCTCGACCTGTTCTGCGGCCTGGGCAATTTCGCCCTGCCGCTGGCGCAGAAAGCCGCCGAGGTAGTGGCGGTGGAAGGGGTGCAGGTGATGGTCGATCGGGCCGCCGCCAATGCCCTTGGCAATAATTTGAATAATGTTCGCTTTTTTCAGGCGGATTTATCCCAACCTCTGGCCGTTGCCGAGTGGGCGGCTGAAGGCTTTTCTGCGGTACTCTTGGACCCACCGCGCGACGGTGCCTACGAGGTCGTCAGAAAAATCGCAGCACTGGGTGCCAAGCGTCTGGTCTATGTGTCGTGCAATCCGGCGACCCTGGCCCGCGATACGCTTGAATTGATCAAGCAGGGTTACCGGTTAAAAAGGGCCGGGATCCTCGACATGTTCCCGCAGACAGCACATGTCGAGGCCATGGCGTTATTCGAGGTGGGTTAGCACCGCTAATCGCCCGGTGTCGTGCCTTCATCGTTCATAGGCACGGCACCCGAGTTATCAGGCGCATCGAGCATGCGCTGCAGGAAAAGGTAAACAAAGATGGTACAGGTGAGAGTGCACCAGCCGGTCAACACCGACGGCAGTATCAATCTCGAAGCATGGCTGGATCACGTATGCAGCGTCGATGCAGCGCTGGACCGTGAAGCCCTGAAGATTGCCTGCGAGTACGCCCAGGAAATCGAGAAGAAGGGCAACCAGGCCAAACACTCCTGGGCCGACGGTACGTCGAGTTTCCAGGCCGGCCTGGAAATCGCCGAGATCCTCGCGGACCTCAAGCTCGACCAGGATTCGCTGGTCGCCGCGATCATTTACCGCGCCGTGCGCGAGGGCAAGGCGACCCTCTCCGAAGTCGCCCAGCGCTTCGGCGCGGTGGTCTCCAAGCTGATCGACGGCGTGCTGCGCATGGCCGCCATCAGCGACAGCCTCAACCCGCGCCATTCCCTGGTGCTGGGCTCCCAGGCCCAGGTCGAGAACCTGCGCAAGATGCTCGTGGCCATGGTCGACGACGTGCGCGTGGCCCTGATCAAGCTGGCCGAGCGCACCTGCGCGATCCGCGCGGTGAAGGGCGCCGACGACGAGAAGCGCCACCGCGTCGCCCGCGAGGTCTTCGACATCTATGCGCCGCTGGCGCACCGCCTGGGTATCGGCCATATCAAGTGGGAGCTGGAGGACCTGTCCTTCCGCTACCTGGAGCCGGACCAGTACAAGCAGATCGCCAAGCTCCTGCATGAGCGCCGCCTCGACCGCGAGCGCTTCATCAACGACGTCATGGCCCAGTTGCAGAACGAACTGCTGGCCACCGGGGTCAAGGCCGATATCAGCGGCCGGGCGAAACACATCTATTCGATCTGGCGCAAGATGCAGCGCAAGGGCCTGGAATTCAGCCAGATCTACGACGTGCGCGCGGTGCGCGTGCTGGTCCCGGAAATGCGCGACTGCTATACCGCGCTGGGCATCGTCCACACCCTGTGGCGGCACATTCCCAAGGAGTTCGACGACTACATCGCCAACCCCAAGGAAAACGGCTACCGCTCGCTGCACACCGCGGTGATCGGCCCCGAGGGCAAGGTGCTGGAAGTGCAGATCCGCACCCACGCCATGCACGAGGAAGCCGAGCTGGGCGTCTGCGCCCACTGGCGCTACAAGGGCACCGACGTCAAGTCCGGGTCCAACCACTACGAAGAGAAGATCTCGTGGCTGCGCCAGGTTCTGGAGTGGCATGAGGAACTGGGCGACATCGGCGGCCTGGCCGAACAGTTGCGGGTCGATATCGAGCCGGACCGGGTCTACGTCTTCACCCCCGACGGCCACGCCATCGACCTGCCCAAGGGCGCCACGCCGCTGGACTTCGCCTACCGGGTGCACACCGAGATCGGCCACAACTGCCGGGGCGCCAAGATCAACGGGCGCATCGTGCCGCTCAACTACAGCCTGCAGACCGGCGAGCAGGTGGAGATCATCACCAGCAAGCACGGCAACCCGAGCCGCGACTGGCTGAACTCCAACCTCGGCTACGTCACCACCTCACGGGCGCGGGCGAAGATCGTCCACTGGTTCAAGCTGCAGGCCCGCGACCAGAACGTCGCCGCCGGCAAGACCCTGCTGGAGCGCGAGCTCAACCGCCTCGGCCTGCCCCAGGTGGACTTCGAGCGCCTGGCGGAAAAGGCCAACCTGCGCGCCGCCGAGGACATGTTCGCCTCCCTCGGTGCCGGCGACCTGCGCCTGGCGCACCTGGTCAACGCCGCCCAGCAACTGGTGGAGCCGGAGCGGATCGAGGAAATCGACCTCATCACCCGCAAGGCCACCGGCTACAAGCCGGGCAAGCGCGGCGACATCCAGATCCAGGGCGTCGGCAACCTGCTGACCCAGATGGCCGGTTGCTGCCAGCCGCTGCCGGGGGATGCCATCGTCGGCTACATCACCCAGGGCCGCGGCGTGACCATCCACCGCCAGGACTGCGCCTCGGTGCTGCAACTGGCCGGGCGCGAGCCGGAGCGGATCATCCAGGTCAGCTGGGGCCCGGTGCCGGTGCAGACCTATCCGGTGGATATCGTGGTCCGTGCCTACGACCGTCCGGGCTTGCTGCGTGACGTCTCCCAGGTCCTGCTCAACGAGCGGATCAACGTGCTGGCGGTGAACACCCGCTCGAACAAGGAAGACAACACCGCGCTGATGTCGCTGACCATCGAGATCCCCGGCCTGGACGCCCTTGGCCGTCTGCTCGGGCGTATCTCGCAGTTGCCGAACATCATCGAGACCCGGCGCAACCGCACCCCTTGACCGAGCAGGCCCGCCAGCACGGCGGGCCTTGCCTGTTGCGAGAGACCACGATGTACACCCTGGAAGACCTGCTGCACCTGATGGCCCGTTTGCGCGACCCGCAATACGGCTGCCCGTGGGACCTGAAACAGACCTACGCGAGCATCGTTCCGCATACCCTCGAGGAAGCCTACGAGGTGGCCGACGCCATCGAGCGCGGCGACTTCGAGCACCTCCAGGGCGAGCTGGGCGACCTGCTGTTCCAGGTGGTCTATTACAGCCAGCTGGCGCTGGAAGAGGGCCGCTTCGAATTCGCCGGGGTGATCGACAGCATCACCCGCAAGCTGATCCGTCGTCATCCCCACGTATTCCCCACCGGCGAGCTGTACGCGCCGCTGGACGCTCCGCGTCTGGACGAAGACCAGGTCAAGCAGCGCTGGGAAGAGATCAAGGCCGAGGAGCGTGCCGAGAAAGGCGTCCCCGAGCAGCTTTCGTTGCTCGACGACGTCCCGGCGGCGCTGCCGGCCCTGTCTCGCGCGGCCAAGCTGCAAAAGCGCACGGCCCAGGTCGGTTTCGACTGGCCGGGCCCGCTGCCGGTGCTGGACAAGGTCCGCGAAGAGCTGGACGAAGTGCTGGAAGCCATGGCCGACAACGACGCCGTGGCCCTGGCCGATGAAGTGGGCGACCTGCTGTTCGCCACGGTCAACCTGGCCCGGCACCTGAAGATCGACCCGGAAAACGCCCTGCGTGGCGCCAACGCCAAGTTCGAACGCCGCTTCCGTTTTATCGAGCAGGCATTGCGCGACATAGGGCGTCCGATTGAAGATTGCACCCTCGAAGACTTGGACGCACTCTGGGGCGAAGCCAAGCGTCAGGAAAAGAACCTGCCCAGCTGCGGCTGAGCGCGATGCATTAAGTGAGTGAACACGATGAGCCTTTCCCTTCGCGACCAATTGCTCAAAGCCGGCCTGGTCAACCAGAAGCAGGTCAAGCAGGTCAACAAAGACCAGAAGAAACAGAAACGCCTGGAGCAAAAAGGCCAGGTCGAAGTCGACGACAGCCAGCAGCGCCTGGCCAAGGAAGCGATGGCCGAGAAGGCCGCGCGCGACCAGGAACTCAACCGCCAGCAGCAGGAAAAGGCCGAGCAGAAGGCCCGTGCCGCGCAGATCAAGCAACTGATCGAAGTCTCGCGCCTGCCCAAGCTGACCACCGAGGACTACTACAACTTCGTCGATGACAAGAAGGTCAAGCGCATCCCGGTCAACGCCCTGGTGCGCAGCAAGCTGAGCAGCGGCTCGCTGGCCATCGTCGCCCATGGCGGTGGTTACGAGATCATCCCGCGGGAAGCAGCGGTGAAGATCCAGGAGCGCGATCCGCAGCGCATCCTCTTGCTCAACACCCAGGTGGAAGAGCCGGATGCCGACGATCCGTACGCGGCCTACGTGATTCCGGATGACCTGATGTGGTGATCTGACTCCGCAGAAACGACAAACCCCGCCTTGGCGGGGTTTGTCGTTTCTGCGGGGGAGGGCGGTGTCAGGACGGGTTGCGGCGGGTTTCCCAGACTTCCAGTTCCATGCGGTAGCGGTGGGCTTCGTGTTCAGTGTGGAACATGCCGACCAATTGGCCCTGCTGGTGCACATCCCAGATGCGCACGCCGGCGGCGACACCTTCATGGGACAGTTTCGATTCGTCGCGCTCAGTTACTTTGACAGTCATGTGCAAACTCCAAATCCGGTTAACTGCGGCACTCTGTCGCAGGCCTCTTTTATAGAATTTGTTAGCTGGCTAAGTAAATTAAAAGCGCCATGAAAGATCTTTCATGGTTGTCTGCACCGGCCTCATCGCTGGCAAGCCAGCTCCCACAGGGAATTGCATGCACCGCGGAACCTGTGGGAGCTGGCTTGCCAGCGATGAGGCCCTCACAGACAAAAGAAAACCCCGCACAAGGCGGGGTTTCCGGATACAACGAACAACCAGCCAGTCAGTTACCCTTGACCGCCTTGCCATCCACCGTGCCGTCCTGCAGCACGATCACGTATTCCTTGCCATCGGTCTCGACCTGGCGCAGTTGCACCAGCAGGTAGTCCCAGTCCTTGGCGAACCACAGCTCGGTGATGCGCTTGCTCTGGCTTGGATCACGCACGCGCTCGACCTTGACCGCATCGACCTGGCCGGTACGGGTGCTGACCTTCTCGGTACCCAGCACGCGGAAGTCGTAGGTGTCGATCTCGTCGCCATCCACCACCTGGTAGCTCACGCTCTTCTTGCCCGCCGCCACGTCATGCTGCAGCGCCAGTTGGTAGGTCGACTTGTCCAGAACGCCACGGTTGAGCGGCAGCTTCACCGCGTCGCCACGGTCGGTACCGGTGATGACCTTCTGCGACCAGTCGAAGTCCAGGTCGACTTTCTTCGCCTTGCCCAGGCCACCCCGTTCGAAGTGGTAGCTCTGCGGCAGCAGGGTGTCCTTGTCCAGCGACAGGGTGCTCTGCTCGGTCAGGCTGGCGATCATCATCGATGCCTTGAAGTTGAGGCTCCAGGTGCCGTTGGTGTTCTTTTCCAGGCTGCGTTCGGCAGTGCCGCTCATGGGCAGTTGCTTCCAGTCGGCGGTGTAGCTGGCCGAGAACGGTTTCAGGTCGGCTGCCTGAAGCGGCAGCGCGAGCACGGCGAGGGCGAGAAGCAGGGCGCGACGCATAAAATCTCCTAGGGTCGAATCAAGTGGCCGCTGGCCGCCAGTGGCTGGCCATCCAGTAGAGCACCGCTTGCACCGAGGCGCAAACGGCCTGCGGCAAACCAGCTCACGGCCAGCGGGTAGATCTGGTGTTCCTGGCTGTGAACCCTCTGCGCCAGGGTCTCTGGCGTGTCATCCGTAGCCACCGGAATGATTGCCTGTACGACCAGCGGCCCGCCATCGAGTTCCTCGGTGACGAAGTGCACGCTGCAGCCATGCTCGGCATCGCCGGCCTCCAGCGCCCGTTGGTGGGTGTGCAGGCCTTTGTACTTGGGCAGCAGGGACGGGTGGATATTCAGCAGGCGCCCGGCGTAGTGGCGGACGAAGTCGCCGCTGAGGATACGCATGAAGCCGGCGAGCACCACCAGGTGCGGCGAGAAGGCATCGATCTGCTCGATCAGGGCGCGGTCGAAGGCTTCGCGGCCATCGAACCCCTTGTGGTCGAGCACGGCGGTATCGATGCCGGCATTGCGCGCGCGCTCGAGGCCATAGGCATCGGCGCGGTTGGAAATCACGGCGCGGATCCGTACCGGGGAATCCCCGGCACGGGCGCTGTCGATCAGGGCTTGCAGGTTGCTGCCGGAACCCGACAGCAACACCACCACATCACACTTCGCTGCGGGCATCAGTGCGCCTTGACGTTCTTCAGCTCGACCTGGGCGGCGCCTTCGGCGGCAACGCCGATCTGGCCGATGACCCATGGCTGCTCACCGGCTTCGCGCAGGGTGTTCAGGGCCACTTCGACCTGGTCCTGGGCAACGCAGATGACCATGCCGACGCCGCAGTTCAGGACACGGTGCATTTCGTGCTCGTCGACGTTGCCTTGCTCCTGCAGCCAGTTGAACACCGCAGGACGCTCCCAGCTCGCCACGTCGACGATCGCCTGGGCGCCTTTTGGCAGGACGCGCGGGATGTTGTCCAGCAGGCCGCCGCCGGTGATGTGGGCCATGGCCTTGACCGCGCCGGTGTCCTTGATCAGCTTGAGCAGCGGCTTGACGTAGATGCGGGTCGGGGCCATCAGCAGCTCGGTCAGCGGCTTGCCGTCCAGTTGCACCTGCTCGATGTCGGCGCCGGAGACTTCGATGATCTTGCGGATCAGCGAGTAGCCGTTGGAGTGCGGGCCGGAGGACGGCAGGGCGATCAGCGCGTCACCGGTGGCGACTTTCGAGCCGTCGATGATCTCGGCCTTCTCGACCACACCCACGCAGAAACCGGCCAGGTCGTAGTCTTCGCCTTCGTACATGCCTGGCATTTCTGCGGTTTCACCACCGACCAGCGAGCAGCCGGCCAGTTCGCAGCCGGCGCCGATGCCGGTAACCACGGTGGCGGCCACGTCGACATTCAGCTTGCCGGTGGCGTAGTAGTCGAGGAAGAACAGCGGCTCGGCGCCGCAGACCACCAGGTCGTTGACGCACATGGCGACCAGGTCCTGGCCGATCGAGTCGTGCTTGTTCAGGTTCAGCGCCAGGCGCAGCTTGGTGCCAACGCCGTCGGTGCCGGAGACCAGGACCGGTTGCTTGTAGCCGGCCGGGATTTCACAGAGGGCGCCAAAGCCGCCCAGGCCGCCCATGACTTCCGGGCGCGCGGTGCGCTTGGCCACGCCTTTGATGCGTTCGACCAAGGCTTCGCCGGCGTCGATGTCTACACCGGCGTCCTTGTAGCTAAGGGAGGGTTGCTTGCTCATGTGATCCAGGCCTTTAGGAGGGAGGGATTCGGGAAAATCGACCCTGACCTGCCAGGCTGCGGGGAAAACTGGATCCGCCTGCCCGACCGTCAGTGGTCTGCGAAGGCGCGCGATTTTATCAGGGTTGCCCGGCAGCGGCCATCCTCAGGCCGACGGGCAGGGCCGGAATATCAGGAAAAAACATGAATCGCCGCGGGCGGCTGGTTGCCTTGTCACGGCCTGTATAAGGTATAGGAGGTGAAACAGTGCCCCTTGCGTGTATTTTGCGCTGCGGCGAGGGCGCTGGACTTCGCTTCTTTCTATATCTGGACAGGAATTCTTCATGCCTTTGCGTTCATATCTGTTCGGTTGCTGCGTGGCCTTGTTCGCCGTGGCGGCCCAGGCCGAAAGCGTCTCCGGGCTGTACCAGGTGCGCGAGCCGGTCGGGCAGGGCGCCGACGCCCGCGCCCAGGCCACCCAGGCGGCGCTGGACACCCTGGTCCTGCGCCTGACCGGCGACCCCAAGGCGCCGCAGAACCCCGGGCTTGCCGAATTGCGCAAGGACCCGCAACAGATCATCAGCCAGTTCGGCACCGAGGCCGGCCCGCCGGAGACCCTGCTGGTGGACTTCGACCCGGGCAGCACCGAGCGCGCCCTGCGCAAGGCCGGCCTGGCGCTGTGGGGCAGCAACCGCCCGGCGATTCTCGGCTGGTGGTTGAACGACAGCACCGAGGGCTCGAACCTGGTTGGCGACGGCCAGGGCAATGCCGAGGTGCTGCGCCGCGCCGCCCAGCATCGTGGCCTGCCGCTGCGCCTGCCGCTGGCGGATCTTGAAGAGCAACTGGTGGCGACGCCGAAGAACCTCGAAGGCACCGACCCTGCGCCGTTGCAGGCTGCGTCCGGGCGTTACGGCGCCGATGCCCTGCTGGCGGTGCATGCCAGCGAAGCCGATGGCAAGTGGAACGGCACCTGGCGCCTGTGGCTGGGCGAGCAGCGCGAGCAGGGCAAGGTGGAAGGTGCCGATCAGGCGGCCCTGGCCGATGCCGTGATGCTTGCGGTCAGCCAGCGCCTGGCGCCGCGTTTCGTGGTCAAGCCGGGCTCCAGCAGCGAGCAGCTGTTCCAGGTCCAGGGCATGAACCTGGAGCGCTATGCCGAACTGGGTCGGGTGCTGGAACCCTTCGGCGGTCGGGTCACCCTGGTTCAGGGTGACGTGATGACCTGGAAGGCTACCGGCAGCAATGATCAACTGCGCGCCCAGCTAGGGCTGGCGAAACTGCAGGAACTGCCGCCAGAGCCTGCACCGGCGACGCCAGTGGCACCGGCACCTGCAACGCCGGCCGAAGCTGGAGCTGCAGCACCGGCGCCTGCGCCGGCGCCGTTCACCGGCCTGCGTTTTCGCTGGTAAGGAGCCATGATGATCGACGTGCGCCGCTGGATGTGGCCGATCGCCCTGCTATCGCTGGGCCTCCTTCTATATTTGCTGCACGGAATTCTTTCGCCGTTCCTGGTCGGCATCCTTCTGGCCTACCTGGGCGATCCGCTGGTGGATCGCCTGGAACGCATGGGTCTGTCGCGCACCGCCGGGGTGGCGGTGGTCTTCGCCCTGTTCAGCCTGATCCTGCTGGCCATGCTGCTGGTGCTGATCCCGATGCTGGCCAAGCAACTGGTGCGCCTCTATGAGGTCGCGCCGCAGATGCTCGACTGGCTGCAGCACGTGGCGTTGCCCTGGGTCCAGGTCAAGCTGGGGCTGGCCGACGGCTTCTGGAAGTTCGACAAGGTCAAGGCGGCCATCAGCGCCCATATGGGCCAGACCACCGATATCGTCGGCATGGTCCTGTCCCAGGTGACCGCGTCCGGGCTGGCCCTGGTCGGCTGGCTGGCCAACCTGGTGCTGATCCCGGTGGTGGGCTTCTACTTGCTGCGCGACTGGGACCTGATGATGGCCAAGCTGCGCAGCCTGCTGCCACGCCAGCGAGAACCGCAGGTGGTGGAACTGGCGGGGGAGTGCCACGAGGTGCTGGGTGCCTTCGTTCGCGGGCAGTTGCTGGTGATGCTGGCGTTGGGCGTGATCTACGCCTCCGGGCTGATGCTGGTGGGCCTCGAACTGGGTCTGCTGATCGGCCTGCTGGCGGGGCTGGCGGCCATCGTGCCGTACATGGGCTTCATCATCGGTATCGGCGCGGCGCTGGTGGCCGGGCTGTTCCAGTTTGGCGGCGACCTCTACCCGCTGCTGGGCATCGTTGCCGTGTTCATGGTCGGCCAGGCGCTGGAGGGCATGGTCCTGACCCCGCTGCTGGTGGGCGACAGGATCGGCCTGCACCCGGTGGCGGTGATCTTCGCCATCCTCGCCGGCGGCGAGCTGTTCGGCTTTACCGGCGTGCTCCTGGCCTTGCCGGCAGCGGCGGTGATCATGGTGCTGCTGCGGCACATGCATGACTTCTATAAAAGGTCGGACGTGTATGGCGAGAAGATCGATCCGGATCTTTAGCCGCAAGCCCTAAGCTGCAAGCGGCAAGAAAGAGCAGTGCGCGTCGCCGCTGCTTTTTCTTGTCGCTTGCAGCTTGTGGCTTGAAGCTGTCCCAACCCTTTGATTTCCTTCGCTCATTGTGCGACCGACGGCGCGGGTATAGACTTTGCAAACTTTTACCAAGGGCCCTTTGCGGTTCCTCACGACCGCCCAGCCAGCATGAAACCGATCCAGTTGCCCCTGGGTGTGCGTCTGCGCGATGACGCCACCTTCATCAACTACTATCCGGGTGCCAACGCCGCAGCATTGGGCTACGTCGAGCGACTCTGCGAAGCCGACGCCGGCTGGACCGAAAGCCTGATCTATCTGTGGGGCAAGCAGGGGGTAGGGCGTACCCATCTGTTGCAGGCGGCCTGCCTGCGTTTCGAGCAACTGGGCGAACCCGCCGTCTACCTGCCGCTGGCGCAACTCCTCGATCGTGGTGTCGAACTGCTGGATTACCTGGAGCAGTACGAACTGGTGTGCCTGGACGATCTGCACGTCATCGCCGGCAAGCCGGAGTGGGAAGAGGCGATGTTCCACCTGTTCAACCGCCTGCGTGACAGCGGCCGGCGCCTGCTCCTGGCCGCCTCCGCCTCGCCCCGCGAACTGCCGATCAAGCTGCCGGACCTCAAGTCCCGCCTGACCATGGCGCTGATCTTCCAGATGCGCGCCCTGTCCGACGAAGACAAGCTGCGCGCCCTGCAACTGCGTGCCTCGCGCCGCGGCCTGCACATGACCGACGAAGTCGGGCACTTCATCCTCACCCGCGGAACCCGCAGCATGAGCGCATTGTTCGACCTGCTGGAGCGTCTGGACCAGGCTTCGCTGCAGGAAAAACGTAAGCTCACCATCCCCTTCCTGAAGGAAACATTGGGCTGGTAAACCCCGTCCTTGACCTACCGCACATAAAAGTCACATTTTTTTCGATTGAATTTGCAAATCGAATCCATAGAAGGCATAGTCGCGGCTTCATCAAATTCAAGACACGGTCGTGCCCATGCTGAATCGCTTCGCACCCCTCGTGCCCCTCGCACTCGTGACACTGCTTTTCGGCTGCGCAGCTCATAGCCCGGCACCGCAACAGCAGGATCACTTCGCTGTTTCTGCCAAGTCCGCCACCCAGTCCCCCGTTGACGCTTCGGTCTTCGACGAAGAGCTGGCGACCGAGCAGGATCTGGAAGAATTCTCCGGCAACAAGTCCTACCAACTGCCAGCCCTGGCCGACAGCATCCTCGAGCGCGGCATGTCGCTGATCGGTACCCGTTACCGCTTCGGTGGCACCTCCGAGCAGTCGGGCTTCGATTGCAGCGGTTTCATCGGTTATCTGTTCCGCGAGGAAGCCGGCATGACCCTGCCGCGTTCGACCCGCGAGATGATCAACGTGGATGCGCCGCTGGTCTCGCGCAACAACCTCAAGCCGGGTGACCTGCTGTTCTTCAGCACCAACGGCCGAGGTCGCGTCAGCCACGCCGGTATCTACCTTGGCGACAACCAGTTCATCCACTCCAGCAGCCGCCGCAGTGGCGGGGTGCGGATCGACAGCCTGGGCGATCGCTACTGGAGCAAGACCTTCATGGAAGCCAAGCGCGCCCTCGCGCTGGCTCCAGCGGCACCGGCCGAGACACTTTCGCGCAACTAAGCGAATTCCCTCGGTGTCAGACACACGGCGACTATGCTGAAAAGCTAGTCGCCGTGCGTGTTTACAGAAAACGTCTAATCTAATTTCTCACCACTTTTCCGGCCTCGCGCCGGCAGCTTCAGACAGGATGTTCTGATGAAGACGATGATGGCGCGTTTAGCGGTATTGTCCCTGGCAGCACTGCTCGGTGCCTGCTCCAGCCATGCTCCGACCCCGCCTCCGGTGGTCCAGCCGGCCTATGTTCCTGCCCAGATCACCTACTCGCCAGCCGCTGAGGACGTGCTTTTCCGCGCGCTCGGGCTTGTGGGTACGCCGTATCGCTGGGGTGGCAACACGCCAGACTCCGGGTTCGATTGCAGCGGGCTGATCGGGTACGTCTATCGGGACGCGGCGGGGATTTCCCTGCCCCGTTCGACCCGCGAGATGATCGTCATGCGTGCCCCGGATGTGCAGCGCGATGCGCTGCAGTCGGGGGATGTGGTGTTCTTTGCGACGAACGGTGCGAGCCAGGTGAATCATGCTGGCATCTATGTCGGGGAAGGGCGCTTCGTGCATGCGCCGTCGACCGGTGGGACGGTGCGGCTGGATTATCTGTCGAACAATTACTGGCAGAAGTCGTACCTGAATGCCAAGCGGGTATTGGTGGCGCCGGCGCATCTGGCGCACAACCCCTAGCTTTTGGGTGGGGCTGATGGCCTCATCGCTGGCAAGTCGGAGCGCCGAACCGCAGCTCCCACAGTGACCGCGTGCACCGCTGGACCTGTGGGAGCTGGCTTGCCAGCGATGAGGCCAGTACAGACAACCTCGATTACTGAAGCTTGCTCACCCGCCAAACCACATTCCCCACATCATCCGCCACCAGCACCCCGCCTCTGCGGTCCGTGACCACCCCCACCGGCCGCCCCATCGCCTTGCCATCGTCATTCAGGAACCCGCTCAACAAATCCACCGGTTTCCCGGCCGGCTTGCCTTCGGTACTGAACGGCACGAACAGCACCTTGTAGCCACTGTGCGGCTTGCGGTTCCACGAGCCGTGCTGGCCGATGAACGCGCCCTGGTCGAACGGCGGCGGCAGCGCCCCGGCTTCGGCGAAGGCCAGGCCCAGCGAGGCGGTATGCGGGCCCACCGCATAATCGGGGGCGATGGCCCGGGCCACCAGGTTCGGATCCTGATGCTCCACCCGCACATCCACATGCTGGCCGTAATAGCTGTAGGGCCAGCCATAGAAAGCCCCGTCCTGCACCGAGGTGATGTAGTCCGGCACCAGGTCGCTGCCGATCTCGTCGCGCTCGTTCACCGCCGTCCACAGCTTCCCGCTGTGAGGTTCCCAGGCGAGGCCGTTGGGATTGCGCAGGCCCGAGGCGAAGATCCGGTGCTGCCCGGTAGCCGGGTCCACCTCCCAGATCGCCGCCCGTTCCTTTTCCTTGTCCATGCCGTTCTCGGCAACATTGCTGTTGGAGCCGACGGTCACATACAGCTTCCTGCCGTCGGGGCTGGCGATGACGTTCTTGGTCCAGTGGTGGTTCAGCGGCCCTCCCGGCAGCTCGCTGACCGGCTCGCCCGGGCCATTAAGCGAGGTGGCGCCTTCCTGGTACTTGAAGCGCAGCAGGCGATCGGTGTCGGCCACATACAGGTCATTGCCGACCAGGGTCATGCCGAACGGCGAGTTGAGGTCCTTGAGGAACACCGTGCGGGTTTCCGCCACGCCATCCTTGTCGGCATCGCGCAGCAGGGTGATGCGGTTGGGGCTAGGTACGCCAGCGCCGGCCTTGGCCATGACCTTCTTCATCACCCAGCCACGGATGCCCTTGCCGTCGTCGGGTTTCTCCGGTGCGTTGGTTTCCGCGACCAGTACGTCGCCATTGGGCAGCACATAGAGCCAGCGCGGGTGATCCAGGCCACCGGCGAAGGCGACCACCTGGGTGCCCTGGGCCGCCTTGGGCTTGCCGCCATCGGGCCAGCCGACGGCGGGGGCGATGTTCACCGTGGGGATCAGGGTTTTGTTCGGTTCCGGCAGTTGCGGCGACGGGCCGCTGCCGTCGGTGACCTGGAGCCGGGCGGATTCGCCGCAGGCAGTCAGGCCGGTGGTGATGGCCAGCAAGATGGCAAGGCGCAGGGTGGGCATGGTCTGACTCCTTGGGATAGGTCCTAAAGAGTCAGAGGTGACGGGGGCGAGGGAGGTTCAGTCAGCTTCAAGCTATAAGCCTTAAGCTGCAAGAAAAGGCGCCGCTGCTCTTGCTTGCAGCTTATGACTTGCAGCTTGCGGCTGAACTCACGCCTGCTTCAGCAACAGCGCAACCCCGGGATAATACTGCCCCACCTCATCATGCAACTTCCGATACCCATACGGAAAACACCAGGCAATGGCACAGGCCGTATGCTTCTGCAGATCATCCACCAGGTCCTGCAGCTCTTCCGGGCTGGCATGCTGGCCCAGCTTGCACGGGCTGGCGAACAGCGCCGCGACCTTCAACTGGCTCGGATAGGCAATGGCCTTCGCCGCCTGCACCGTCTCCTGCAAGGCCCCGCTCAGATCAAGCCGTCCGACCTTCGGCCAGCGCTGCCCGGCATGCAGGTAAGCTGATTCATCCTTGCTGGCGATCAACAGATCGCAGCGCGCGCCCCGTTCGCCTTCGTCCCGCTGCTTCTTGCTCTGGTAACCCTGCAGGGTCACCAGTTCGGCCTGCCACAGCGCTGCCGACAGCATTCCGATGTTGCCCTGCACCCCTTGCCAGTGCGGACCCTCGTTGTCACCCAGGGTCTGGTTGAAGCGTTCGATGCATTCGCTCCAGCGCTCCAGCGCCGGCCGCAGGAACTCAAGACGGGGGTTGTTGATGATCAGACCTTGCATGCTGCTCTCCTTCGTAATTGTTGTACGAGCTACAGCGACAGCGTTGAATCATGTCAATGTGATATCACTCGTTTGGAGTGTGGCACAACGTGAAAGTTGCGCCGTTGGCCGCAATGTGACGGCGGTCTCCAATTGACGCTCCGGGCCCAACCCTCTAACCTTCGCGACTTGTTTCAGGTGCCCCGTGACTGCAAGGTCGACCGGGTGAAACAGGGAAGCCGGTGCGATTCCGGCGCTGCCCCCGCAACGGTAAATCGAGTCAAGACTGTGCACGGCCACTGGGTGTCGAAACCCGGGAAGGCGCCCGGTCAGGATCGCCCGGCGATCCGCTCGTTAGCCCGGAGACCGGCCTGCAAACTGTCAACGGCACCACGGCGGGTGGTGCGCGGTTCTCCGGGCCCTGGCGTCCGGTGCCTGCGCTTCCCTCCGTGCCCCCATCCCCTCAGCTGTCGCCGCCCTGCGACAGTGGCCCGCGGAGACCCCCGATGAGCGAATCCCCCGAACGTGACGAACGCCACCTGGCGCGCATGCAGCGCAAGAAGGCGGTGATCGACGAGCGTATCGCCAATTCCCCCAACGAATGCGGCCTGCTGCTGGTGCTCAGCGGCAACGGCAAGGGCAAGAGCAGTTCGGCCTTCGGCATGCTCGCCCGGGCCCTCGGCCATGGCATGCACTGCGGCGTGGTGCAGTTCATCAAGGGCCGCAATGCCACCGGGGAAGAACTGTTCTTCCGCCGCTTCCCCGAGGAAGTGCGCTACCACGTGATGGGCGAGGGCTTCACCTGGGAAACCCAGGACCGCCAGCGTGATATCGCCGCTGCCGAAGCCGCCTGGGAGGTTTCCCGTGAGTTGCTGCGCGACCCGGGCATCGGCTTCGTCGTCCTCGACGAGCTGAACATCGCCCTCAAGCACGGCTACCTCGACCTCGATACCGTCCTCGCCGACCTCCAGGCCCGTCCGCCGATGCAACATGTCATCGTCACCGGTCGCGGCGCCAAGGACGAGATGATCGAACTGGCCGACACCGTCACCGAGATGGGCATGATCAAGCACGCTTTCCAGGCCGGCATCCGTGCCCAGAAGGGCGTCGAACTATGAGCGACACCCGGCATTGCCCGGCGGTGCTGATCGCCGCGCCGGCCTCCGGCCAGGGCAAGACCACCGTGACCGCCGCCCTGGCCCGCCTGCACCGCAACCAGGGGCGCAAGGTCCGTGTGTTCAAGTGCGGCCCGGACTTTCTCGACCCGATGATCCTCGAACGCGCCAGCGGCGCGCCGGTGTACCAGCTCGACCTGTGGATGGTCGGCGTCGAGGAAAGCCGTCGCCTGCTCTGGGAAGCGGCCGGCGAGGCCGACCTGATCCTGATCGAGGGCGTGATGGGCCTGTTCGACGGCACCCCGTCCAGCGCCGACCTGGCCCGTCACTTCGGCGTGCCGGTGCTGGCGGTGATCGACGGCACCGCCATGGCCCAGACCTTCGGCGCCCTGGCCCTGGGGCTGGCGCGCTACCAGGCGGACCTGCCCTTTGCCGGCGTACTGGCCAACCGGGTTGGCTCGTTGCGCCACGCACAACTGCTGGAAGGCAGCCTGACCGAGGGGCTGCGCTGGTATGGCGGGCTCTCCCGCGAGACCGGGATCGAACTGCCAAGCCGCCATCTCGGCCTGGTCCAGGCCAGCGAACTGACCGACCTCGACCTGCGTCTCGACGCTGCGGCCATGGCCCT
The DNA here is from genome assembly GCF_057197725.1 of Pseudomonas sp. P2S-1. Taxonomy (NCBI): domain Bacteria; kingdom Pseudomonadati; phylum Pseudomonadota; class Gammaproteobacteria; order Pseudomonadales; family Pseudomonadaceae; genus Pseudomonas; species Pseudomonas sp. P2S-1. Next base: position 3,045,708 of record NZ_CM170068.1, on the reverse strand, counting down.
GGGCGATAGCTGCCAGTCCTCCCTGCCGCCGCCAGTGGCCTTCGAGCCGCCTGCACCCCGCCATATCGAGCGCAAGCTGGAAGGCGTGCACATCGCCGTGGCCCGTGACGAGGCCTGCGCCTTCACCTACGGCGCCAGCCTCGACCTGCTGCGCGAGATGGGCGCCGAGCTGAGCTTCTTCTCGCCGATCCACGACCAGGAACTGCCAGACGCCGACAGCCTGTACCTGCCCGGCGGCTATCCGGAACTGCATCACCATGCATTGGCGGCCAATACGCCGATGCTGGAAGCGATTCGCGCCCATCACCAGGCCGGCAAACCGTTGCTGGCCGAGTGCGGCGGCATGCTCTACCTGCTCGATGCCCTGACCGATGTCGCCGGGGAACGCGCCGAACTGGCCGGCTTGCTGCCGGGCGAAGCGACCATGCAGAAGCGCCTGGCGGCACTCGCCCTGCAATCGGTCGAACTGCCGGAAGGCACCCTGCGCGGCCACACCTACCACCATTCCCTGACCAGCACCGAGTTGGAGCCCATCGCCCGTGGCGTGAGCCCCAACGGCGGACGTGGCGCGGAAGCGGTATACCGCATCGGCCGCCTGACCGCCTCCTACGTGCATTTCTATTTCCCGTCCAACCCAGACGCGATGGCGGCGCTGCTGGCGCCATGAGCGAACATGCCTACAGCGAAGCCGAGCGCGCGGCGATCTACCGCGCCATCGGCGAACGCCGTGACATGCGCCACTTCAGCGGCGGCGAGGTGGCGCCCGAGCTGCTGGCGCGGCTGCTGGAAGCGGCGCACCAGGCACCCAGCGTCGGCCTGATGCAGCCCTGGCGCTTTATCCGCATTACCCGGCGCGAGCTGCGCCAGCGTATCCAGGCCCTGGTCGAGGACGAACGCCAGCGCACCGCCGAAGCCCTCGGCCAGCGTTCCGACGAATTCATGCAACTCAAGGTCGAAGGCATCAACGACTGCGCCGAAGTGCTGGTGGCGGCGCTGATGGACAAGCGCGACGTGCATATCTTCGGCCGTCGCACCCTGCCGGAAATGGACCTGGCCTCGTTGTCCTGCGCGATCCAGAATCTCTGGCTGGCGGCCCGGGCCGAAGGGCTGGGCCTGGGCTGGGTGTCGCTGTTCGATCCGCAGGCCCTGGCCGATCTGCTGCACATGCCCGCCGGGGCCAAGCCGCTGGCGATTCTCTGTCTCGGCCCGGTCCACGCGTTCTACCCGGCGCCGATGCTCGCGCTGGAAGGCTGGACCACGCCACGGCCGCTGGCCGACATGCTCTACGAAAACCAATGGGGAGAAGCCGAATGAGTGTGGCCTTGCTGACCGTGGCCGGGGTGGCGCTGGATGCGCTGCTGGGCGAGCCGCGGCGCTGGCATCCGCTGGTGGCCTTCGGCCGTTTTGCCGGGCGCCTGGAACAGCGCTTCAATTCCGGCGGGCGCGGCTGGCGCAGTCATGGGGTGACCGCCTGGTTCCTGGCGGTGATTCCGTTGACCCTGCTGGCGACGGCGTTGTCCTGGCTGCCCTACATCGGCTGGCTGGTGGAGATTCTCGCGCTGTACTGCGCCCTGGGCCTGCGCAGCCTTGGCGAACATGTGCAGCCGGTGGCCGACGCCTTGCGCGGCGGCGACCTGGACGAGGCGCGCAAGCGGGTCGGCTATCTGGTCAGCCGGGAAACCGCCGAACTGGATGAGACGGCCGTGGCCCGGGCCGCCACCGAATCGGTACTGGAGAATGGCAGCGATGCGGTCTTCGCCGCGCTGTTCTGGTTTGTCATCGCGGGGGCGCCGGGCGTCGTGCTCTATCGCCTGAGCAATACCCTGGATGCCATGTGGGGTTATCGCAACGAACGCTTCGAGCGCTTCGGCTGGGCCGCGGCGCGGATCGACGACGTGCTCAACTACCTCCCGGCGCGCCTGGTGGCGCTGACCTACGCGCTGTTGGGCAATACCCGCCTGGCGCTGAAGTGCTGGCGTCAGCAGGGCCCGAAATGGGACAGCCCGAATGCAGGTCCCGTGATGGCATCCGGCGCGGGTGCCCTGGGTGTCGAACTGGGCGGCTCGGCGGTCTATCACGGCGAGCTGCACGAGCGCCCGCAACTGGGCGAAGGCCCGCCAGCGGATGCCGGCGCCATCGAGCGCGGCTGGCAACTGGTGTGCAAGGGCGTGTGGCTGTGGTTGCTGCTGCTGTGCCTGGGAGCTGAATTCCATGCTTGAACACGGTGGCCGCCTGCTGCGGGCGATCGCGCACTACGGAATTGTCCGCGAGGACTGGCTGGACCTGTCCAGCGGCATCGCGCCCTGGGCCTTCCCGATTCCCGAGATTCCATTGCGTGCCTGGGCGCGCCTGCCGGAGACCGACGACGGTCTGGAACAGGCCGCCGCCGCGTACTACGGCGTAAAAGAGTTGCTGCCGGTGGCCGGTTCCCAGGCGGCGATCCAGGCGCTGCCGCGCCTGCGTCCGCTGGGCAAGGTCGGTGTGTTGTCGCCGTGCTATGCCGAGCATGCCGAGGCATGGCGCCGTGTCGGGCATCGTCTTCTGGAACTCAATGAAGCACAGGTCGAGGCGCAACTGGACAGCCTCGACGTGCTGGTGCTGGTCAACCCGAACAATCCAACCGGACGGCTGCTCAGCCCGGAAACCCTGCTCGGCTGGCATGAACGCCTGGCCCGGCACGGTGGCTGGCTGCTGGTGGACGAAGCCTTCATGGACAACACGCCGGTCCATAGCATCGCTGCGTTCAGCCAGCGCGAAGGGCTGATCGTGCTGCGTTCGTTCGGCAAGTTCTTCGGCCTGGCCGGGGTGCGCCTGGGCTTCGTGCTGGCGGAAGCGCCGCTGTTGCGAGCGCTGGCGGAAGAGCTGGGGCCCTGGTCGATCAGCGGACCGACCCGCGTGCTTGGGCAGGCAAGTTTTGCCGACAGCGAAAGCCAGCGCCTGCAGACCGAACGTTGCGCCACCGCCAGCGCCCGTCTCGCCGCCTTGCTGGAGTCCGCCGGTCTGAAGCCTTCCGGCGGCTGCGACCTGTTCCAGTACCTGCGCCATGACCAGGCCGCGATCCTCCACGATTTCATGGCCCGGCGCGGCATTCTCCTGCGCCTGTTCGATCAACCGCCCAGCCTGCGCTTCGGCCTGCCGGCGGACGAAGCCGACTGGCAACGCCTGGCCGCCGCGCTGGCCGCCTACCGCAAGGAACAGCCATGACCACCCTGATGGTGCAGGGCACCACCTCCGATGCCGGCAAAAGCACGCTGGTCACCGCGCTGTGTCGCTGGCTGAAACGCCAGGGCGTCGGCGTCGTCCCCTTCAAGCCGCAGAACATGGCGCTGAACAGCGCGGTCACCGCCGACGGCGGCGAGATCGGCCGGGCCCAGGCGGTGCAGGCCCAGGCCTGCAACCTCCAACCCCACACCGACATGAACCCGGTGCTGCTCAAGCCCAACAGCGATACCGGCGCCCAGGTCATCGTCCATGGCCGTGCGGTCACCAGCATGAATGCGGTGGCCTATCACGACTACAAGGCCATCGCCATGCAGGCGGTGCTCGCTTCGCACCAGCGCCTGAGCGCCGCGTATCCGGTAGTGATGGTGGAAGGTGCCGGCTCGCCGGCCGAGATCAACCTGCGCGCCGGCGATATCGCCAACATGGGCTTTGCCGAGGCGGTGGACTGCCCGGTGATCCTGGTGGCCGATATCAATCGCGGCGGGGTGTTCGCCCACCTGGTCGGTACGCTCGAGCTCCTTTCGCCGAGCGAGCAGGCGCGGGTCAAGGGCTTCGTCATCAACCGCTTCCGTGGCGATATCGCCTTGCTCCAGCCTGGTCTCGACTGGCTGGAAGAACGCACCGGCAAGCCGGTGCTGGGCGTGCTGCCCTATGTGATGGACCTGCACCTCGAAGCCGAGGATGGCCTCGACCGCCGCCAGGGCGCCAAGGCCGCGCAGGTGCTCAAGGTGATCGTCCCGGTGCTGCCGCGCATCAGCAATCACACCGACTTCGATCCACTGCGCCTGCACCCGCAGGTGGACCTGCAATTTATCGGCCCCGGCGAGGCGATCCCGCCGGCCGACCTGATCATCCTGCCGGGCTCGAAAAGCGTGCGTGGCGATCTGGCGCAGCTGTGCGAGCGCGGCTGGGAAGAGGCGATCGCCCGGCACCTGCGCTATGGCGGCAAGGTGGTGGGTATCTGCGGCGGTTTGCAGATGCTCGGCCGCGAAGTGCATGACCCGCTGGGCCTGGAAGGGCCCGCGGGGAGCAGCGCGGGCCTCGGGCTGCTGGACTACTCGACGGTGCTGGAAGCGCAAAAGCAGCTGCGCAACGTCAGCGGCAGCCTGACCCTGGAGCAGGCCGGGATCAGCGGCTACGAGATCCATGCCGGTGTCACCAGCGGTCCCGCCCTGGCGCATCCGGCGGTGAAACTGGCCGACGGTCGCGACGACGGCGCCATCAGCGCCGACGGCCAGATCCTCGCCACCTACCTCCACGGCCTGTTCGAATCCCCCGACTCCTGCGCCGCACTGCTGCGCTGGGCCGGGCTGAAACAGGTCGAGCGCATCGACTACCATGCCCTGCGCGAGCGGGATATCGAGCGCCTGGCCGACCTGGTGGACAAGCACCTGGACCAGGCGCTGCTTCGTCAACTCTGCGGGCTCGACTGACATGCTCAACCTGATTCTCGGCGGTGCCCGCTCGGGCAAGAGCCGCCTCGCCGAACAACGCGCCACGGCCAGCGGCCTGGCGGTGACCTATATCGCCACCAGCGAGCCGCTGGACGGCGAAATGAATGCCCGGGTGCAACTGCACCGCGAGCGGCGCCCGGCCGGATGGGCGCTGATCGAGGAACCGCTGGCCCTGGCCGCGGTGCTGCGCGCGAATGCTGCCGCCGACCGCTGCTTGCTGGTGGACTGCCTGACCCTGTGGCTGACCAACCTGCTGATGCTCGAAGACCCGGCCCGCCTCGCTGCCGAGCGCGATGCGCTGCTCGACTGCCTGGCCGGATTGCCGGGGGAGATCCTCCTGGTCAGCAATGAAACCGGCCTCGGTGTCGTGCCCATGGGCGAGCTGACCCGGCGCTATGTCGATGAAGCCGGCTGGCTGCACCAGGCCGTCGCCGAACGTTGCCAGCGGGTGATCCTCACCGTCGCCGGCCTGCCGCTCTACCTCAAAGGAAACCCATCATGACCCAAGCCTGGTGGCTCAACCCGTGCCGCGTGCCGGACGAACAGGTACGCGCCGAGGCCCTGGCGCGCCAGCAGCAACTGACCAAGCCGGCCGGCTCGCTGGGGCGCCTGGAGCAGGTGGCGGTGGAGCTGGCGGCATTGCAGGGGCAGCTCAAGCCAACGCTGGACCAGGTATGGATCAGCATCTTCGCCGGTGACCATGGCGTGGTTGCCGAGGGTATCTCTGCGTATCCGCAGGAAGTGACCGGGCAGATGCTGCTCAACTTCGTCAGCGGTGGCGCGGCGATCAGCGTGCTCGCTCGTCAACTGGATGCGCGTCTTGAAGTGGTGGACCTTGGGACGATCAATCTCGACCTCGATCTGCCAGGCGTGCGTCACCTGCGCATCGCACCGGGTACCGCCAACTTTGCCCAAGGGCCGGCCATGACGGCGGAGCAGGGCGAGCGTGCCTTGCAAGGCGGGCGTGACAGTGCCTTGCGAGCGGTGCAGGCCGGGGCGCGGTTGTTTATCGGTGGCGAGATGGGTATCGGCAATACCACGGCGGCCAGTGCGCTGGCCTGTACCTTGCTCGGGTGCGCGGCGGTCGAGCTGAGTGGGCCGGGCACCGGGCTGGATGCGGCGGGGGTGCGGCACAAGGCCGAAGTGATCGAGGCGGCCTTGCAGCGCCATGCCGGGATTGCGGGTGATCCGTGGCAGGCATTGCTGCATGTCGGCGGGCTGGAGATCGCCGCACTCGCGGGCGCCTATCTCGCCTGTGCCCAGGAAGGTGTCGCGGTGCTGGTGGATGGTTTTATCTGCACGGTCGCTGCGCTGGTTGCGGTGCGCTTGAATCCGTCGTGCCGGGCCTGGCTGTTCTTTGGTCATCGGGGTGCCGAGCCGGGCCATCGTCGGGTACTGGCCGAGCTGGAGGGGGAGCCGTTGCTGGAACTGGGCCTGCGCCTCGGCGAAGGCAGCGGTGCGGCGCTGGCGGTGCCGCTGCTGCGCCTGGCCTGTGACCTGCACGGGCAGATGGCGACCTTCGCCGAAGCGGCGGTGGCGGATCGGCCGGCATGATCCTCGACCTGCTGCGCCATGGTGAAACCGAGCTGGGTGGCGGCTTTCGCGGCAGTCTCGACGATGCGCTGACCGAGCTGGGCTGGGCGCAGATGCAGGCGGCGGTGGAAGGCGGCGGGCCATGGGATCGCCTGGTCAGTTCACCGTTGCAGCGTTGTGCGCGATTTGCCGAGCGTCTGGCGGCGGAGCTGAAGTTGCCGCTGACGCTGGAGCCGGGGATGCAGGAATTGCATTTCGGCGAGTGGGAAGGGCGCAGCGCGCTGGAGTTGATGGACGGTCATGAGGAGGCGCTGGGGCGGTTCTGGGCGGATCCTTATGGCTTCACGCCGCCGGGTGGCGAGCCGGTTATCGACTTCTCCGGGCGCGTTCTGGCCAGCCTGGCGCGTTTGCACACGGCCTATGCTGGCGAGCGGGTGTTGCTGGTGACCCATGGTGGTGTGATGCGCTTGCTGCTGGCCCGGGCTCGCGGGTTGCCGAGGGAGCAGTTGTTGCAGGTGCAGGTGGGGCATGGGGCGTTGCATCGGTTGCGTGTCGGTGCTGGCGACGAATTATCCGAATCCCTGTGAAGAACCCCTGTGGGAGCTGGCTTGCCAGCGATGAGGCCGGCAGGAGCAGTGATGTTGTCAGGTCGGGCCCAATCGCTGGCAAGCCAGCTCCCACAGGATTTGTGTCTGCTGGAGAGTCTGTGGTCAGCGCTGACTCTGTGGGAGCTGGCTTGCCAGCGATGAGGCCGGCAGGAGCAGGGATGTTGTCAGGTCGGGCCCAATCGCTGGCAAGCCAGCTCCCACAGGATTTGTGTCTGCTGGAGAGTCTGTGGTCAGCGCTGACTCTGTGGGAGCTGGCTTGCCAGCGATGAGGCCGGCAGGAGCAGTGATGTTGTCAGGTCGGGCCCAATCGCTGGCAAGCCAGCTCCCACAGGATTTGTGTCTGCTGGAGAGTCTGTGGTCAGCGCTGACTCTGTGGGAGCTGGCTTGCCAGCGATGAGGCCGGCAGGAGCAGTGATGTTGTCAGGTCGGGCCCAATCGCTGGCAAGCCAGCTCCCACAGGATTTGTGTCTGCTGGAGAGTCTGTGGCCAGCGCTGACTTTGTGGGAGCTGGCTTGCCAGCGATGAGGCCGGCAGGAGCAGTGATGTTGTCAGGTCGGGCCCAATCGCTGGCAAGCCAGCTCCCACAGGATTTGTGTCTGCTGGAGAGTCTGTGGCCAGCGCTGACTTTGTGGGAGCTGGCTTGCCAGCGATGAGGCCGGCAGGAGCAGTGATGTTGTCAGATCGGGCCTAATCGCTGGCAAGCCAGCTCCCACAGGGTTGGCGGCAAGCCAAACCATCGATGTATGTCTTGGAGAGACCGGCCATGCTGCCATTCTGGATCGCCCTGCAATTTCTCAGCAGCCTGCCCGTCACCCTGCCGGGTATGCCAACCCCTGAGCAGAACGGCCGCTCCCTGCTGTTCTACCCGCTGGTCGGCCTGCTCTTCGGCGTCCTGCTCTGGGCCCTGAATTCCCTGCTGCAAGGCACCCAGCCGCTGCTCCATGCCGCCCTGCTGCTCAGCGCCTGGGTCATCCTTGGCGGTGGCCTGCACCTGGACGGCCTGGCCGACAGCGCCGATGCCTGGCTCGGCGGTTTCGGCGACCGCGAACGCACCCTGACCATCATGAAGGACCCGCGCAGCGGACCCATCGCCGTGGTCACCCTGGTACTGGTCCTGCTCCTGAAATTCTGCGCCCTGCTGGCGCTGGTCGAAGCCGGGCAGGGCGCCTTGCTGATCCTGGCGCCGGTGATCGGCCGGGCGGCGATGCTGGCGCTGTTCCTCAATACCCCCTACGTGCGCCCCGGCGGACTGGGGCAAGCACTGAAGGATCATCTACCTCGGCAAACCGCACTGTGGGTCCTGATCGTTAGCGCCCTCGGCTGCCTGCTACTGGGCGGCTGGCTACCGCTGCTGGTCGCTGGCCTGGCCTTCTTCGCCCTGCGCCGCTCCATGCTGCGCCGCCTCGGCGGCACCACCGGCGACACCGCCGGCGCCCTGCTGGAACTGCTCGAACTGGCCGTCGTCCTGACCCTGGCTTGCAATATTTCGTAACTTTCTCTTGCGTCACTTCCGGATGCGGGTATATACACGCATTCATGTTGACCAGTACCTGCATCTGCACCCATCTGCGTCGCGCTGCCCGTGGGGTGAGCCGGCATTACGACGAGGCCCTCGAAGGCTTCGGGATCAATGTCGCCCAGTTTTCCCTGCTACGGCATCTGCAACGCCTGGATAAACCGAGCATCTCGACCCTGGCCGAAGCCATGGGCCTGGAGCGCAGCACCCTGGGGCGCAACCTCAAGGTGCTGGAGGCCGACGGCCTGGTGGCCCTGGCCGAGGGCAGCGACCTGCGCAATCGCGTGGTGCTGCTGACCGCCGAAGGCGCCGAGCGGGTGCGCCTTGCCGAACCGGCCTGGGAAAAGGCCCAGGCGGGCCTGGTAGACACGTTGGGTGCGGATCAGCGCGATCAGTTGATCCGTCTGCTGGAACAGTTGGCCTGAGCTTTTTCACGACCTTGCGCAACAGGAGAGAAAAACAATGACATCCGTATGGCGTACCAGTGGCTGGGTGCTGCTGGGCGCGGCCCTGATTCTCGCGTTGTCGCTGGGCGTGCGCCACGGCTTCGGCCTGTTCCTTGCGCCAATGAGCGCCGAATTCGGCTGGGGCCGCGGCGTGTTCGCCTTCGCCATCGCTCTGCAGAACCTGGTCTGGGGCCTGGCCCAGCCGTTTGCCGGGGCCCTGGCGGACCGGCTTGGTGCCGCGAAAGTGGTGATCATCGGTGGCGTTCTCTACGCCGCTGGCCTGGTCCTCATGGGCATGTCGGATTCGCCGATAACCCTGTCCCTGAGCGCCGGCCTGCTGATCGGTATCGGCCTGTCCGGCACTTCGTTCTCGGTGATCCTTGGCGTGGTCGGGCGTGCGGTTGCCCCGGAGAAGCGCAGCCTGGCCATGGGCATCGCCAGTGCCGCCGGCTCCTTCGGCCAGTTCGCCATGCTCCCCGGCACCCTCGGCCTGATCAACTGGCTGGGCTGGTCCCTGGCCCTGCTGGTGCTGGGGCTGATGGTGGCCTTTATCGTGCCGCTGGTGGGCATGCTCAAGGACCGTCCGCTGCCGGCCCAAGGTCATGAGCAGACCCTCGGCGAAGCCCTGCGTGAAGCCTGTTCCCACAGAGGGTTCTGGCTGCTGGCCCTGGGCTTCTTCGTCTGCGGTTTCCAGGTGGTGTTCATCGGCGTGCACCTGCCGGCCTACCTGGTCGACCAGCACCTGCCGGCGACCACCGGGACCACGGTGCTGGCCCTGGTCGGGCTGTTCAATATCGTCGGTACCTATACCGCCGGCTGGCTCGGCGGACGGATGTCCAAGCCGCGCCTGCTGACCGCCCTGTACCTGCTGCGCGCGGTGGTGATCGTGCTGTTCCTGTGGGCGCCGGTGACCCAGTTCAGTGCCTACCTGTTCGGTATCGCCATGGGCCTGCTGTGGCTGTCCACCGTGCCGCTGACCAATGGCACCGTGGCCACCCTGTTCGGCGTGCGCAACCTGTCGATGCTCGGCGGGATCGTCTTCCTTCTCCACCAGTTGGGCGCCTTCCTCGGTGGCTGGTTGGGCGGGGTAGTGTATGACCAGACCGGCAACTACGATCTGGTCTGGCATATCTCCATCGCCCTCAGCCTGCTGGCCGGCGCCTTGACCTGGCCGGTGCGCGAGCGTCCGGTGGCGCGCCTGCAGGCGGCTGCGGCATGAGCCATGCGCGCTTCTGGCTGATCGGTCTGGGCCTGGCCGTCCTCTTGCTGGGGCTGGCCTGGTGGGGCTGGCAGCGCGGCGGGCTGGCGCTGATGCAGTTGGGCATGGGCGTGTGTTAGGCGTACTCTGATCCTTCGTACAACGAATGGAGAATCGTCATGCAAGCACGCCTGTTGATCGCCGCCGTGGCCCTCGGCTTCAGTGGTCTGGCCCTGGCCGACGGCTGCCCGGCCCTGCTCCAGGGCGATCTGCCCAAGTTGCGGGCCAAGGAAAGCATCGACCTGTGCCAGCAGTTCGGCGGCAAGCCGCTGGTGGTGGTGAACACCGCCAGCTATTGCGGTTTTGCCCCACAGTTCGAGGGGCTGGAGTCGGTCTACAAGGAGTACCACGGCAAGGGCCTGGAAATGCTCGGTGTGCCGTCCAACGACTTCAAGCAGGAAGACGCCGACAGCGAGAAGACCGCCAAGGTCTGCTACGCCAACTACGGCGTGACCTTCACTATGACCGAGGCGCAAAAAGTGCGCGGTGATGGCGCCATTCCGCTGTTCCGCGAGTTGGCCAGCCAGAGCGCCGCGCCGAAGTGGAATTTCTACAAGTACGTGGTCGATCGCCAGGGCAAGGTGGTGGCCAGTTTCTCCAGCCTGACCAAGCCGGATGATCCCGAATTCCGTGCAGCCATCGAGAAGGCCATCGCCTCCAAGCCCTGAACGCCTATTTGCCGGGGTGCACGGTCAGCGCTACCAGCTTGATCACGATCGGGCGCACCACCAGCACGCAGGCGAAGGCCACCGGCATGGCCAGTTGATAGGCCTTGAGCACATGGCTCAGGTACTGCTCGCCGATACCGCTGTTGGCTGCGGTGATGACGAAGCACATCAGCATGGCCATGATCGACGACATGTAGAAGGCGAATACGTAGGGGGTGGCGCGTACGCCAAGTTTGCGGGAACGGGGACGGGTAGTGACCTGTGATTCCATGCGACCTCCTGCGGGGCTTGGGTGAGTCGGCGCAGGTTAGCAACGGGGCCGCGGGGCAAGTAGACGGGCAGGGCTTAGGTCTTTATAAAGGAAAACTTACGAATCCTGTGGAGACCTCCCGCGTGAACCTGCTGGGCCTGATCAAGAGCTTCATCAAGGTGGTCGAGGCCGGCAGCATTGCCGGCGGCGCGCGCAGTCTCGGCCTGAGTGCGGCGGCGGTGAGCCAGAACATCGCCCGGCTGGAGGCGCACCTGCAGGTGCGCCTGCTCTCGCGTACCACTCGCAGCATGGTGCTGACGCCCAGCGGCAGCCTGTATTACGACAAGGTCCGGCATATCGAGCGGGACCTGGAAGAGGCGCAACTGGCGATCACCACAGCCGACAGCGAGCCGCGAGGGCGCCTGTGCATCGCCACTACCTCGGCCTTCGGGCGCCATGTACTGGCGCGACTGATCCCGGAGTTCAGTGCGCTCTATCCGCGTCTTTCAATCGAATTGCTTACGAGTGACGAAAAGGTCGATCACGCCCGGCAAGGGGTGGATGTCAGCCTGCGTATCACCCCGCAACTGGAGGATGGCCTGCTGGCCCGGCATATCGCCCAGGTGCCCTTTATCTGCTGTGCCTCGCCTGGTTACCTGGCGCGCGAGGGCTGGCCGCAAAGTCCCGAAGAGTTGAAGCAGCGTCGCTGCCTGGTGTTCCGCTATCCGGTGGACGGGCGCTTCCTGCGCTGGGGTTTCGTGCGTGATGGCCTGCGTTTCGATGCCGAGTTCGGCGATGTATTGATCAGCGACGACATCGACGTGCTGGCGCAGATGGCGGTGCATGACGGCGGCATTACCCGGCTGGCCGAGTTTGTCGCCCGGCCCTGGCTGGAGCGTGGCGAGCTGGTGCCCTTGTTCGAGGAGGCCGGTGGTGCCCGTGCCTACGCCCAGACCGAGCCCATGGACATCTATCTTTGCGTTACCGACCGCTTTGCCATGACCCCCAAGGTTTGTGCCTTCATGGCGTTCCTCAAGGCCAGCCTGGGTGACGAATGGAAGGTCAAGGCTCGCACCTGAAATGAAAAAACCGCCAGCGAGGGCGGTTTTTTCGTGCAGCCAGAGGCGAAATCAGAAGCGGTAGGTCAGGGATGCGCCCAGGCCATGTGCACTGTTCTCGTACTTGGCACTGTAGGCACCTTTGCTCGGGTCACGCAGGTTGACCTTGGTGTCTTCTTCCCACAGGTAGGAGTAAGCCACGTCGATGGTCATCGCTTCGGTCGGGGTCCAGCCAGCACCCACGCTGAAGATCTTGCGGTCGCCGGTCGGGATGCGTGGCGAGCGGTTGGTGTTGTTGGTCGGCGACTGGTCGACGGTGAAGCCGGTGCGCAGTACCCACTCCTTGTTGACCTTGTAGGACGCGCCGATGGCGTGGGCCCAGGTGTCGTGCCAGTTCTGCTCTTCGCTGATGGTACCCAGGTTAGGACGCAGAGGAGCCGGCACGCCGTCGTTCTTGACGGTGATGGCTTCCAGGCGGCTCCAGCGGGTCCAGGTGCTGCCAGCGTAGAGGGTCCACTGGTCATCCAGTTCGTGGGTGACGGACAGGTCCACGGATTCCGGGGTCTTGATGTTCAGCGAGGCATCGAACTTGCCGCCGTTGAACGGACCGAAGCCGGTGCCCTGGATCTTGGTATCGCCCTCGAGCTTGTAGTCGACCATCGAGTGGTAGGTCAGGCCGATGCGGGTGTGCTCGGACGGCTGGACCAGGATACCGATGTTGTAGCCAACGGCAGTGTCATCGCCGGAGATCTTCACCTGGCCATCGTTGCGGCCCGGCGAGCCGGCGTTCAGGGCGTTGGACTGCAGGCTGCCGTCGATGCGGTTGATGGTCGGGCCGAAACCGATGGACACCACGTCGTTGAAGGCGTAGCTGACGGTCGGCTGGAAGGTGACCACCTGGACTTCCGACTTGCTGCCGAAGTAGCGGCCGGCGAAGCCGGTTTCATAATCGGTGACCAGGCCGAAGGGCACGTACATGCCGAAGCCGACGCTCCAGTGCTCATCGATCGGCTTGACGTAGTAGCCCATCGGGACGCCGACCACGGGCACCATGTCACCGTCGTTGCTGCCACCGAAGGTGCCACGGCCATTCTTGATGTCGGTCTTGGCGATCACGGCAGCGCCGCCGACGGTAATCTGTTCGCTTTTCAGGCGCGACATGCCGGCAGGGTTGCCGTACACGGTGCTGGCATCATCGGCGGAGGAAGAACGGCCGGCAAAACCGGTGCCCATGCCGCTGACGCTTTGTTCGTTGAGTGCGAAACCGCTGGCAAGCAGGTTGGAAGAGGCCAGGGTAACGGCAATGGCGAGGGTGCTTTTGATGAGTGTGACTTTTTTCATTATTAGAAACTCCAGGGGATCACCGTGGCGCAAATTACCAACATTTTCTGGACCGCGCTATAGCCTGTATCGCAGGAGATAGAGCGGTTTTGTAGGACAATCCGACCAGAATTGGCAATTTAATCCGTTTGATGTTGCAGGTGTTTTCCTAACATGCCTGATGTTCCACGGGCGCGACGCAGGCCTGCCAGGCCCGGGTGAAGTCGCGCAACCGGCCTTGCGGCTGGAAAATCTGACGCCAGATTTTTGCCAGCCCGAGCAGATCGTCGGCTTCCGGCAAACGGGGCGCCTGCTCTTCGATCAGCATCCATGCGATGGCGGTGGCGTAGCGCAGGTTCACCGTCAGTTCCAGGTGCGGGCCGTTGAGAAAAGCATGCTGACTAGCCAGACCGCGGACCAGACTCGCCAGTTCCGGATCGCGGGCAAGAAAGTCGTCCCAGACCGCTTGATGACGCAATGCGCCAATTCGATACAAGCCGTTTCCACGGCGATCGTGAAGGGCCGCGCCAAGGGCCGACTGGCTGGCCGCTACCCCGAGCAACAAGGCTTCGGCGCAGGGGCTATGGCGGTCCAGGTAGATCAGCGTCGGCCGGATCACGTATTGGCTCAACTCGCTCGCGGCGATACCCATGATGCCCTCGAACAGGAAAATGGCCGGCAGGTCGCTGGTGCTTGGCAGCAGGGTGGATCGGGGTCAGGCCCGCCGGAAGCGGACAGGTCCGCTTGAGTTGAAGTGTAGTGTCATATTCCGGCTGTAAAGGGCTGTTTTTAAATCGTTTCCGGCATGAGGGCATAAGCCATATACCGAACCGGACTTAAAAAGGCGGGGCGTTTCAGGCGATGCGCGAGGGTGGGGCGGATAGCGAAAGCCCCTCGAATGAGGGGCTTTGAAGTGAGTGTTCCATCAGGCGACGAGCGCCTGACGGGTCCGGTCGATCACCGCCTGCAGCGGCTCGGCACCGGTGTACTGCTCGGGGTACAGGCGTTCGCTGTGCTGGGCGATGCCGTGTTCGTCGACCAGGGTGAAGCTGAAGCTGTTCTTGCGCGAGGCAAGGATGATGCAGTTCAGCGGCGCGAAGGCCTGGGAGAGGGTGCGGATGGCCGCTTGGGTGTGGCTGTTGTGAGTCATCATTGTTTGGACGTTCCTGCATTAGATACGGCAAGTTTGAGCCGTATATATTTCAAACGTTCCAGTGACGCGAGTATTAAGGCTTGCTCGTGCAAAACCCTTGGACGTGCGGCAGAACCCCTGGAACAGGGCAGCCAGTGAATGAGCGCAATATAGATGGTGGCGCCTTGGGCTGACTGGTAGGTACTTCGGAAGACGGGCAACACGCCAGGGCAATAGGTTCTGCGCCTCTGGGTGAGGATCCTGTTCAGTCTGCTGGAGGGCTCGGCAGGGCGGTATGGATGTGCCTGGTGAGCTTTTTCGGTTGGCGGGTCCTGGTTTCAGCAGGAAAGCCCGTGAGTGTAGGGCAATGCTGCAAGGACCGCTTTGGCCAGAATTGACTTTCAGCTTGGTACTAACGGCGGCGAAGATACTCGCTTCCGCTCTCGCTGGCAAGTACTTTCATCTTCCATCCGGCGAGCCGAGCATTATCTCCATTTTACCGGTCTCTGGGAAGCCCCATGGCTCATTGCCAATGGCCGCGATGGTGCGTCTGATCGCCTCGCTTTGGGGCGTTTGTACACACTTGGGGCGACTGCTGTCACAACCCGGTCATGGCCCTGCATGGCTCCCCCATTGACCGCTCCGATCTGACAAGTCAATGAAAAAAAACACTTTTTTTAGCTGGTGAAAAAATCGTCAGTTTGAGCGCAGGCCCCATTCCATGGGGGTTTGCGGGGTGCCGGAGGCGGTTGTCCACTGAGTTATCCACAGCTTCTGTGGATTGTCCCGGGCGCTTGCTCTAGGACGGGCGTGCCAGCAGGTCGAAGGCTGTCGGACAATTTTCCGAAGCGGTGGTACTGGCTAAAAAATCACCTCGGAAAGGTCAAGAAAAAAGATCAGAAATTTCTGAAAAAACTTCAGAAATGGCACGGGCGATCGTCGGAAAAATCGGGTAGAGTGCGCGCCCCAAGAAATATCCTGCCTGTTTTTATGAAGTTTCGCGGTCGATCCACCGAGTCAACGCCTGCTGCTCCTTCCACAAAATCCCCCGCCGAAGCCAAGCGCTTTTCGCTGAAGGTCGCCCTGTGGCTGCTCGACAGCCCGCGCCTGGGCGACAAGCCCAAGGTCAAGCATTTTGCCGGGCGCCTGCTCAAGCAACCGGCGCGCGAAGGCGTGGTGGTCGCGCAAAGCCGTTTGGGGCAGATGCTCTGCCGCGAGTGCGGCAATGCCCGCGACCGTCGCATCGGTCACGAGCTGCTGCGCCAGGCGGCCCGCGCCGGCGACTCCAGTGCCCAGCTAGAGCTGGAGGAATTGCTGCGCGACTGAGCAGCCCGACTGATAAGCTCTGCGGGATTTTTTCCGAGGGTTGAGCATGCTGTCGATGGTTGCAATGGATCTGACCAGCCTGGTGCTGGGTATGTTGCTGGCGGCGGTGCCGGCGACCGTGGTGCTGGTGCGCTGGCAGCGCCAGCACAGCGAACGCCAGGCGCAACTGGCCTTGCAGGAAGAGCGCCTGAGCGGTGCCTTGCTCGCCCAGGAAGGCCTGCAGGCGCAACTGGACGCCAGCCGCGACGAAATCAGCGATCTCAGCCAGGCCAACAGCGCCAAGCAGGCCAGCCTCGCGGCCCAGGCCCGGGAACTGGACCTGCTGCAGATCGACCGCGACAACGCCCGTGATGCCGCCCACGCCTGGAACCTCGAACGCAGCGCCCGCGAAGCCGAGCTGCGCCGTCTCGACGCCCGCTGCGCCGCCCTCGAGGCCGAACTGCGCGAGCAGCAGGACAGCCACCAGCAGCGCCTCGCCGACCTTCAAGGCTCGCGGGACGAACTGCGCGCCCAGTTCGCCGAGATGGCCACGAAGATCTTCGATGAACGCGAGCAGCGCTTCGCCCAGACCAGCCAGCAGCACCTCGGGCAGTTGCTCGACCCGCTCAAGGAGCGCATCCAGGCCTTCGAAAAGCGCGTGGAAGAAAGCTACCAGCAGGAAGCCCGCGAGCGTTTCTCCCTGGGCAAGGAGCTGGAGCGCCTGCAGCAGCTCAACCTGCGCCTGAGCGACGAGGCCACCAACCTGACCCAGGCCCTCAAGGGCCAGAAGACCCAGGGCAACTGGGGCGAGTTGATCCTGGAAAAGGTCCTCGAACACGCCGGCCTGGAAAAAGGCCGCGAATACCAGACCCAGGTCAGCCTGAAGAGCGCCGATGGCGAGCGTTACCAGCCCGACGTGCTGATCATGCTGCCCGGCGACAAGCAGGTGGTGGTGGACTCCAAGGTCAGCCTGACCGCCTACCAGCAGTTCATTGGGGCCAGCGAGGACGATGTCGCCCAGGCCGCCCTCAAGCAGCACGTGCACTCCCTGCGTAGCCACGTCAAAGGCCTGTCGAGCAAGGACTACAACCGCCTCGACGGCCTCACCAGCCTGGATTTCGTCCTGCTCTTCGTACCTATCGAAGCGGCGTTCTCGGCTGCCCTGCAAGCCGAGCCGGGTCTGTTCCAGGAAGCCTTCGACCGGCAGATCGTGATCGTCAGCCCGACCACCCTGCTGGCCACCCTGCGGGTCATCGACAGCCTGTGGAAGCAGGAGCGGCAGAGCCAGAACGCCCGGGAAATCGCCGAGCGGGCGGGGTGGCTGTACGACAAGTTCGTGCTGTTCATCCAGGACCTGGACGAGCTGGGCAACCGCCTGCAGCAGGTTGACAAGGCCTATGCGGCGGCGCGCAACAAGCTCTGCGAAGGGCGTGGCAACCTGATCAGCCGCAGCGAACAGCTCAAGCTGCTCGGTGCCCGGGCCAGCAAGAGCCTGCCGGGGGACCTGCTGGAGCGGGCCATGGCCGGGGAGGGCAACCCGGCCAACGACGGGCTTATTGCACCAGGCTCAGATGGCGATTGAGCAGAGCGCGCAGGGCCGCCGGCTTGACTGGTTTGCTGAGGAAATCGAGGCCGGCGGCATGCACCTTGGCCATGGTCTCGCCATGCCCGTCGGCGCTGATCACCACCCCTGGCACCGGCTCGCCCAGGCGCGTGCGTAGCCAGGCCATCAGTTCGGTACCGATCTCGCCCTCGTCGAGGTGATAGTCCACCAGCGCCAGGTGCGGGCGCAGGCCCTGGTCGAGCAGCGCTGCGCATTCCTCGCGGTTGCGTGCGGTGGACACCTGGCAGCCCCAGCGGCTGAGCAGGCTGTTCATGCCGATCAGGATGCTGTCCTCGTTGTCCACGCACAGCACCTGCAGGCCGGCCAGCGGCTGGCCGGCCTGTTCCGGGGTCTTCACCGGCTCCGGTGTGCGGGCCGTGGCCAGCGGCACGCTGACGCGGAACACGGTGCCCTTGCCGCTCCATGAGCGTACTTCCAGCGGATGGCCGAGCACCTTGCACAGGCCGTCGGCGATCGCCAGACCGAGGCCCAGGCCTTTCTCGGCGCGGGTCTGGTGGCTGTCGAGGCGCTTGAATTCTTCGAAGATCACTTGCAGCTTGTCGTCGGCGATGCCCGGGCCGCGGTCCCAGACTTCCAGCCACAGATGGCCCTGGCTGCGGCGCACGCCCAGCAGGATCGGGCTCTTGCCGTAGCGGAAGGCGTTGGTCAGGAAGTTCTGCAGGATCCGTCGCAGCAGCTTCATGTCGCTGTGCACCCGCAACTGGCTGCCGCGCACGCGGAAGTCCAGGCCCTGTTCGCGGGCCAGGACCTTGAACTCGGCGCCGAGGGTGTCGAACAGCTCGCTGAGGGCGAAGGGCTTGGCGTCCGGGGTGATCTTGCCGTTTTCCAGGCGCGATATATCCAGCAGGTCGCTGATCAGCTCTTCCGCCGAGCGCAGCGAGCTGTCCATGTGCCGGACCAGTTGCTGGGCCTCGTCCGACAGGCCTTCGGCCTGGTGCGAGAGGGCGGCGGAGAACAGCCGGGCCGCGTTCAGCGGCTGCATCAGGTCATGGCTGACGGCGGCGAGGAAGCGGGTCTTGGACTTGTTCGCCGCTTCCGCATGGCTCTTCGCCTCGGTCAGCGCCAGGTTCAGTTGCGACAGTTCACGGGTGCGCTCGGCCACGCGCTGTTCGAGGCTTTCGTTGGAGTCCTTGAGCAGTTGCTCGGCTTCGCGGAACGGGGTGATGTCGGTGAAGCTCATGACGAAGCCGCCGCCGGGCATCGGGTTGCCGATCAGCTCGATGACCCGGCCATTGGGGAACAGGCGCTCGGAAGTATGCGCGCGGCCCTGGCGCATCCAGTGCAGGCGCCGGGCCACATGGACCTGGGCCTCGCCGGGCCCGCACAGGCCGCGCTCGGCGTTGTAGCGGATGATATCGGCGATCGGCCGGCCGACGCTGATCAGCCCGTCCGGATAGTTGAACAGCTCCAGGTAACGGCGGTTCCAGGCCACCAGGCGCAGCGACTGGTCGACCACGCTGATGCCCTGGCTGATGTTCTCGATCGCGCCTTGCAGCAGGGCGCGGTTGAACTGCAGCACCTCCGAGGCTTCGTCGGCGATGCGCACCACGTCTTCGAGCTGCATGTCGCGGCCTTCGATGGCCGCCTTGACCACCGCCCGGGTCGACGAGGTGCCGAGCACGCCGGCGAGCAGGCGCTCGGTGTGCTCGATCCATTCGCCGTCGGCGTTCTGGTTGGGGTTGAAGCCCTTGCCCTGGCGGTAGGCGAAGCGGATGAAGCTCTGCCGTGCACGTTCCTCGCCGACGAAGCGTGCGGCGAGGTGCAGCAGGTCGTCGATCTGCACCGCCAGCAGCGAACGGTTGCTCGGCCGCGAGCTGCTCTGCTGGCCGATGAAGCGCCCGGCCTGCCAGTGTTCGGTGACCCGGGTGCGGGACAGGATCGAGACCCAGGCGAAGACCGTGAAGTTGCCGGCCAGGGACAGCACCACGCCCTGGGTCAGCGGGGTGATCGGCAGGCCCAGCGGATTGCCGTCCAGCCAGGTCAGGCCGGGGAACAGGGTCAGCGGCCAGCCCAGGCTATGGGCGGCGATCGGCAGGACCAGGGTGTAGAACCATAGGAAGGTGCCGGTGGCCAGGCCGGCGAACACGCCGCGGCGATTGGCCTGCTTCCAGTACAGCGCGCCGAGCATGGCCGGTGTGAGCTGGGTCACGGCGGCGAAGGCGATCTGGCCGATGGTGGCCAGGCTCGCGGTGGAGCCGAGCAGGCGGTAGCTGACATAGGCGAGCAGGAGGATGACCACGATGGTCACCCGGCGCACTGTCAGCATCCAGCTGCGGAACGCTTCGAACGGTCGCTCGGCGTTGTTGCGGCGCAGCAGCCAGGGCAACAGCATGTCGTTGGACACCATGGTCGACAGCGCCACCGCCTCGACGATGACCATGCCGGTGGCCGCCGAGGCGCCGCCGATAAAGGCCAGCAGGGCCAGGCTCGGGTGGGCCTCGGCCAGGGGCAGGCTGATCACGAAGGAGTCGGAGATCACCGAGCCGGGCAGGAGCATCTGCCCGGCCAGGGCGATGGGCACCACGAACAGCGCGGCCAGCACCAGGTACATCGGGAACACCCAGCGCGCCAGGCGCATGTCCTGCGGCTCGATGTTCTCCACCACGGTGACCTGGAACTGCCGCGGCAGGCAGATGATCGCCATCATCGCCACGCCGGTCTGGACGATCATCGACGGCCAGTTGATGGTTTCCTGCCAGTAGCTGTCCAGTGCCGGGGCGACCCGGGCCTGGCTGAACAGGTCGTCGAAGCCGTCATACAGGTTGAATACCACGAAAGCGCCGACGGCGAGGAAGGCCAGCAGCTTGACGATGGCCTCGAAGGCGATGGCCAGGACCATGCCGCGGTGGTGCTCGGTCACGTCCAGGCTGCGGGTTCCGAAAACGATGGAGAACAGCGCCAGGACCAGCGAGATCACCAGCGCCGTGTCCTGCACCCGGCTGCCGGTGGCGTCGGCGTTGGCGCCGATCAGCAGGTTGACGCCGAGGACGATGCCCTTGAGTTGCAGGGCGATGTAGGGCAGCACGCCGACCAGGCAGATCAGCGCGACCACCACCGCCAGGGTCTGGGATTTGCCGTAGCGGGCGGCAATGAAGTCGGCGATGGAGGTGATGTTTTCCTGCTTGCTGATCAGCACCATCTTCTGCAGCACCCAGGGCGCGAAGATCAGCAGCAGCACCGGGCCCAGGTAGATGGGCAGGAAGGCCCAGAGCTGTTCGGCGGCCTGGCCCACCGCGCCGAAGAAGGTCCAGCTGGTGCAGTACACCGCCAGCGACAGGCTGTAGACCCAGGCGCGAAGGCGAGGTGGCAGGGGCGTGCCGCGGCGGTCGCCGTAGAAGGCAATGGCGAACATGATGGCCATATAGACCAGGGCGACCCCGGCGATCAGCCCGCTGGACAACGACATGAAGACTCCGAACGAAAAAAACCACCTCGATCAATCAGTCTGGCATGCCGCCCGGGCTTCGTCAGCGCCGACCAAAGTCGCGGTGGCAGGACGTCGCAGGGAAAGGGCATTGCAGACGCCTCGCGGCGGATTTGCCGGGTTGTTTATAGGTAAAACCGATAACAGATAGAGAAAATAACCGTTATATGGATATTCCTTTTGGTTGTAGCGTGGTGATCACCTCATGAGAGGACAGGAGACAGACCATCATGCCTTGCCAGACCGCCGTTCACCCTTTGCGCCCGTTCAATCAGCTGGCCCACCCGCGGGAGGTGATTCGCCAATTCATCCCCAACTGGTTCGCCGTGGTCATGGGCACCGGCGTGCTGGCGCTGGCCTTGCCCCAGGCTTTTGCGGGGCTGCATGGCGTGGCGGAAGCACTGTGGTGGCTGGCGAGCGGATTGTTCGTGCTGTTCAGCGTCCTGTATGGCGCGCGCTGGCTGATGTTCTTCCATGAAGCGCGGCGGATCTTCGCCCACTCCACGGTCTCGATGTTCTTCGGCACCATTCCCATGGGGCTGGCGACGCTGCTCAACGGTGCGCTGGTGTTCGGGTTGGCGCGGTTTGGCGACGGTCTGCTGCCGTGGATCGAAGCGCTGTGGTGGATCGATGTGGGGCTGGCCCTGCTGTGTGGCGTGGCGATTCCCTTCCTGATGTTCACCCGCCAGGAGCACAGCATCGACCAGATGACGGCGGTGTGGCTGTTGCCGGTGGTGGCTGCGGAAGTGGCGGCGGCCAGCGGTGGCCTGCTGGCGCCGCATCTGGCGGACAGTGCGCGGCAGTTGCAGATGCTGGTCACCAGCTATGTGCTGTGGGCGGTGTCGTTGCCGGTGGCGTTCAGCATCCTGACCATCCTGATCCTGCGCATGGCCCTGCATAAGTTGCCGCCGGCGCATATGGCGGCGTCGAGCTGGCTGGCCCTGGGGCCGATCGGGACCGGGGCGCTGGGGATGTTGCTGCTGGGCGGGGATGCGCCGGCGATCTTTGCCGCCAATGGTCTGCACGGCTTTGGCGAGACGGCCCGGGGGCTGGGGCTGATTGCCGGGATCGTGCTCTGGGGCTGCGGGTTCTGGTGGTTGCTGACGGCGCTGCTGATCACCCTCAAGCATGTGCACCAGGGCATGCCGTTCAACCTCGGCTGGTGGGGCTTTACCTTTCCGCTGGGGGTGTATGCGCTGGCGACCCTGAAGCTCGGGGTGTGGCTGGAGCTGGGGTTCTTCAAGGGGATGGGCGCGGTGCTGGTGCTGGCGCTGGTGGGGTTGTGGTCGCTGGTGGGGTGGCGGACCCTGTGCGGGGCCTGGCGCGGGGAGCTGTTCGTGTCTCCCTGCATCAAACAGGCTTGAGATTTTGGGGCCGCTTTGCGGCCCTTCGCGGGCAAGCCACGCTCCTACCTTGGAACGCTGTCATCTGTAGGAGCGTGGCTTGCCCGCGAAGGACCGCAAAGCGGTCCCATTGGCCAGAAGCAAGGGTTATCCGGCAAAGTGTGGCTTTTCCCGCTTTCGGCGCCTCAAATAACCAACGCCCCGAACAGGTACATGGACGATGAGCCACACCTCGCAGTTCGCCTTGCTGAAGAAGCGCCGCTTCCTGCCCTTCTTCATTACCCAGTCCCTGGGTGCCTTCAACGACAACCTGTACAAGCAGTCGCTGATCCTGGCGATCCTCTACAAGCTGAGTCTCGGCGGCGACGGCTCGATGCTGGTCAACCTCTGCGCCCTGCTGTTCATCCTGCCGTTCTTCCTGTTCTCGGCCCTGGCCGGGCAGTTCGGCGAGAAATACGCCAAGGACGCGCTGATCCGCACCATCAAGCTGGCCGAAGTGGTGATCATGGCCGTCGGTGCCGTGGGCTTTGTCTTCAACCAGCTGTGGCTGCTGCTCCTGGCGCTGTTCGCCATGGGCACCCACTCGGCGCTGTTCGGCCCGGTCAAGTATTCGATCCTGCCCCAGGCCTTGCGTGAAGAAGAACTGGTCGGCGGCAACGGCCTGGTGGAAATGGGCACCTTCCTGGCGATCCTCGCCGGGACCATCGCCGCCGGGGTGATGATGTCCTCCACGGGCTACGCCCCGGTGGTGGCCTGCGGCATCGTACTCACCGCTGCCCTGGGCTACCTCGCCAGCCGCTTCATTCCCCGCGCCGCCGCGGCGTCGCCGGAACTCAAGCTGCAATGGAACATCTTCTCGCAGACCGCCGCGACCCTGCGCCTGGGCCTCGGCCAGACCCCGGCCGTGTCGCGTTCGATCGTCGGCAACTCGTGGTTCTGGTTCGTCGGCGCCATCTACCTGACCCAGATTCCCGAGTACGCCAAGCTATGGATGCATGGCGACGAAACCGTGGTGACCCTGATCCTCACCCTGTTCTCCGTGGGCATCGCCCTGGGCTCGCTGCTCTGCGAACGCCTCAGCGGGCGCAAGGTGGAAATCGGCCTGGTGCCCTTCGGTTCCTTCGGCCTGACCCTGTTCGGCCTGCTCTGGTGGTGGCACTCCGGGGATATCCCGGCCGCCGCCGCGCCTTATGACTGGCTGGCGCTGCTGGAAATGACCAAGGCGTGGTGGATCCTCCTGTCGATCGTCGGCCTCGGTGTGTTCGGCGGCTTCTATATCGTGCCGCTGTATGCCCTGATCCAGGCCCGTACCGCAGAAGACCAGCGGGCCCGGGTGATCGCTGCGAACAACATCCTCAATGCCCTGTTCATGGTGGTCTCGGCGATCTTCACCATGCTGCTGCTGGGCGTGGCCGGGCTGGAGATTCCCCAGCTGTTCCTGGTGGTGTCGCTGCTGAACATCGCGGTCAATGCCTACATCTTCAAGATCGTCCCGGAATTCAGCATGCGCTTCATGATCTGGCTGCTGAGCCATTCCATGTACCGGGTCAAGCACCGCGACCTGGAGCGGATCCCCGACGAGGGCGCGGCGTTGCTGGTGTGCAACCACGTGTCCTTCGTCGATGCGCTGCTGATCGCCGGGGCGGTGCGCCGGCCGATGCGGTTCGTCATGTACTACAAGATCTACAACCTGCCGGTGCTCAACTTCATCTTCCGCACCGCCGGGGCCATTCCGATTGCCGGGCGCAACGAGGATCGCGCCACCTTCGACCAGGCCTTCGAGCGCATTGCCGCGTACCTGGAGGAGGGCGAGCTGGTGTGCATCTTCCCCGAAGGCAAGCTGACCGGGGATGGCGAGATCGACGAGTTCAAGGGCGGGGTCAGGCTGATCCTCGAGCGCACCCCGGTGCCGGTGATTCCGCTGGCGCTGCAGGGCTTGTGGGGGAGTTTCTTCAGTCGCGATCCGGCCAAGGGCTTTTTCCGCCGCTTCTGGTCGCGGGTAACCCTGGTGGCCGGCGATGCGATTCCTGGCGAGGAAGCGCAGCCGGCGCTGTTGCGCGAACGGGTCGGGGCGTTACGCGGCGAGATTCGCTAGATTCAGCTGGCGCTGACCTTCAGGCCGATCAGACCGGCAATGATCAGCGCCACGCTGGCCAGGCGTACCAGGGCCATGGACTCGCCGAACAGGATGACCCCGGCGATTACCGTGCCGACGGCGCCGACGCCGGTCCAGATGGCATAGGCGGTACCCAGCGGCAACTCCTTCATGGCCAGGCCGAGCAGGCCCAGGCTGATGGCCATGGCGGCGATGGTCAGGACGGTGGGGAGGGGACGGGTGAAGCCGTCGGTGTATTTCAGGCCGACGGCCCAGCCGACTTCGAAAAGGCCGGCGCAGAACAGGATGATCCAGGACATGCTTGGTACTCCATCAGGGTGATGGGGCCGTCCCCGGGCGTTCACGCACTGCGTCGCGAGGTCGTCCTCGCAGTGGGCGATATGGTGCACCGTTCTGGTGCCTGGAGCAAACTTCAAGGCTCACATCGAACCCTGTGGGAGCTGGCTTGCCAGCGATTGCGATGGTGAATTCACTGCCGCTATCGCTGGCAAGCCAGCTCCCACAGGTTTATTCAGCGTCCTCGGGATTTTAGATCCCCTGCGGAATCTCTTCCCCACCCAACGCCTCGAACAGCGCCGGCAGGAATTCGGTGAAGGTCAGCATCATCAGGGTGAAGCTGGCATCCAGTTGGCCCGGCGCTTCCTCGCCGCCATCTTCCTCGGCCTGGTCCTGCAGCAGCTCTTCGAACTTCAGGCGCTTGATCACCGTCTTGTCATCGAGCACGAAGGACAACTTGTCCTGCCAGGCCAGGGCCAGCTGGGTCACCTGCTTGCCGGTGCCCAGGTGCATCTGGATCTCTTCGCTGGTCAGGTCCTGGCGCTTGCAACGGACGATGCCGCCATCTTCGTGGGTATCACGCAGCTCGCACTCGTGCAGAACGTGGAAGTCCGGCGCGGCCTGCTGGTTCTTCACCCAGTCGGTCATGGTGGCGCTCGGGGCGATCTTCACGGTCACCGGACGTACCGGCAGCGAGCCCATCACTTCACGCAGGGTCGAGAGCAGGTCTTCGGCACGCTTGGCGCTGGCCGAGTTGACCAGGATCAGGCCGAGCTTCGGCGCGATGGCGGCGAAGATCATCGCCCGGCGAATGAACGCACGAGGCAGGAAGGCCTGGACGATCTCGTCCTTGATCTGGTCGCGCTCCTTCTTGTAGACCTTGCGCATCTGCTCGGCCTCGATCTCCTCGACCTTCTCCTTGACCGCGTCGCGCACGACGCTGCCCGGCAGGATGCGCTCTTCCTTGCGCGCGGCAATCAGCAGGAAGTCACCGCTGACATGCACCAGGGGCGCGTCTTCGCCTTTGCCGAACGGGGCGACGAAACCGTAGGTGGTCAACTCCTGGCTGGCGCACGGGCGGGCGGGCTTGCTGGCCAGTGCGGCTTCCAGTGCTTCGGCATCGAACGGAATGTCCTGGGTCAGGCGGTAGCTCAGCAGGTTTTTGAACCACATGGGGCGGATCTCTCCTCTCTATATAAGGGGAGCATTATTCTCCGGCTGACGCTTCCAGGCCAAGCCCGCTAAGTCGTTGGATCGCCTGAAAAAATTTTTTCAAAAAGTGCTTTACAGAGCTTGGGGTGCTCCGTAGAATGCGCGCCACACCGAGACGATGGGTGATTAGCTCAGCCGGGAGAGCATCTGCCTTACAAGCAGAGGGTCGGCGGTTCGATCCCGTCATCACCCACCACTTCTCAGTGTTAGCGCAGCGGTAGTTCAGTCGGTTAGAATACCGGCCTGTCACGCCGGGGGTCGCGGGTTCGAGTCCCGTCCGCTGCGCCATATTCAACTTCCAGGGCCCACTGAACACCCGGAAGTTACAAAGAAAGCGACCTTAGGGTCGCTTTTTTTGTTTTCGTCGTTCGTCCAGAATCAAATCAGCGCGCTGGTGCCACTTGCCAGCACCTTTTCTGAGCAAGAGATCGACCATGCAGGACGCCAGTATTCCCTCCGCCCCGTTGCTGGGCATTGACCTCGGTACCACCAACAGCCTGATCGCCGTCTGGCAGGAAGGCCGTGCCCAACTCATCCCCAACGCCCTCGGCGATGTGCTGACCCCTTCGGTGGTCAGTGTCGACGAAGACGGCAGCATCCTGGTCGGCCGCGCCGCCCGTTCGCGCCTGACCACCCACCCCGAGCGCAGCGCCGCGGCGTTCAAGCGCTTCATGGGCAGCGACAAGCGCTTCGAGCTGGGCGGCCAGTCGTTCAGCCCGGAAGAGCTCTCGGCCCTGGTGCTGGGTGCGCTGAAACAGGATGCCGAAGCCTTTCTCGGCGTCCCGGTCAACGAGGCGGTGATTTCGGTCCCGGCCTACTTCAGCGACGAACAGCGCAAACGCACGGTCTTCGCCGCCGAACTGGCCGGCCTCAAGGTGCAGCGCCTGATCAACGAACCGACTGCCGCCGCCATGGCCTACGGCCTGCACGAGCAGAAGTTCGAACGCACCCTGATCTTCGACCTCGGTGGCGGCACCTTCGACGTCACCGTGCTGGAATATTCGCTGCCGCTGATCGAGGTGCATGCCTCCACCGGCGACAACTTCCTCGGCGGCGAGGATTTCACTGCCGCGTTGCTGCAAGCCTGCCTGAAGGACTGGCAGCTCGATATCGCGAAGATCGAGCCCCAGGCCCTGGCCACCCTGTGCGATGCCCTTGAACAGCTCAAATGCCGCCTGGCCCAGGGTCCGCAGTCGCTGAGCTGGAAAGGTGCGGGTGAGGTGCGTGAATGGCGACTGGACGAAGCCCGTGCCCAGTCGATCTGGGAGCCGCTGCTGGCACGCCTGCGCGCACCGATCGAGCAGGCCCTGCGCGATGCCCGCCTGAGCCCGCGTGACCTCGACAGCCTGGTGCTGGTAGGCGGTGCCACGCGCATGCCGGCGGTGCAGCAGATGGTCGCCACCCTGTTCGGGCGCCTGCCGTACCGGCACCTCGATCCGGACACCATCGTCGCCCTCGGCGCCGCCAGCCAGGCGGCCTGCAAGGCGCGGGACGCGGCGATCGAAGAGCTGATCCTGACCGACGTCTGCCCCTACACCCTGGGCATCTCGACCACCCGGGGCGAGGAGGTGCGCGGCGCCTTCTCGCCGATCATCGAGCGCAATACGGTGATCCCGACCTCGAAGGTGCAGCGCTTCTACAGCACCCACCCCGAGCAGAAGGTGATCCGCATCGAGGTGTACCAGGGCGAGCGCCCGTGGGTGCGCGACAACATCTTCATCGATGCCTTCGAGGTGCAGTTGCCCCAGGTCGGGCGCCAGCAGGAACTGGATGTGCGTTTCAGCTACGACATCAACGGCCTGCTGGAAGTGGACGTGACCCTGCTGGAAAGCGGCGAGCGCCACAGTCACAGCATTGACCGCAGCCCCACTGGCCTCGACGAGGAAGCCCGGGCCAACAGCCGTGCGCGCCTGGCCGCGTTGAAGATCCACCCCCGCGACACCTTGCCCAACCGAGCCCTCACGGCCCGTCTGGAGCGGGCCTGGATGCACAGCCTGGGCGAGGAGCGCGAGCGTATCGGCGCCTGGCTGGACGAGTTCAATGCGGTACTCGCCAACCAGCGCGCCGAAGAGATCACCAGCCGTCGCCAGGCTCTAACACGCTTGCTGGACGAGCTCGGCGTTTAGGTTTCAGCTGGCGCAGCAGCGCCTGCAGACCGCCGGCTTTCGGGTTCTGCCCGTTGGCCGGCTTGCCGAAGCGACTGGGCAGGATGTCGCCGGGCAGCACCAGGAGTGCCAGCAGGTACAGCGGGATCAGCACCGGCACGATCACCAGGGCGATCCATAGCCAGATCGGCTGCTCGCGGTCGCGCAGGCGGCGGATTCCGGTGCCCAGCGTGCCGACGGTGCAGAAGATCGCGGCCAGCACATGCAGCTCGTTCGGCATGAACGGGATGCTGGCGCCGAACCCGGCCCAGAGCGCCAGCATCAGCCCGTAGTCGCGCCGGCCCAGGCGCCGGTCGATTCTCCAGAACTGCCAGGCCCCGACCGAGTCTTCCGGGGTATTCACTTCCATCATGGCTTCGGCCAGCCCCAGCACTGCGGTCACTGCCAGGCGCAGGCCTGTGCCGTTGGCCGGGTCGTCCTTGGCCATCTGCAGGGTCGCCAGGGCTCGGGAGGCGGGCCAGGCGGTGTTGACCGCTGCCATTTTCTCCAGCGCGTCCAGGGCCAGGTAGAAGGTATCGCTATCCTTGCCTTCCAGCGCCTTGCGCGCCGGGCGCTGGATCTCGCGCTTGGGCAGGTGCTGGCGGAATTGCTCGCACCACGGGTCGTCGCCGGCCACGGCCTGCATCCGGTCAAGCACGTGGCCGCGATCCTCGTCGCTGAAGCGCGGGTTGAAGAACAGCGCGCCGAGGAACAGGGTCATGCTGTAGCGATCGCCGCCGAAGGCCTCGGGGTCACTGCCGAAGGTTCTGAGCAGGAGGTTGTGGCGCGGCAGCCGGGCGTCTGCCAGGACGCTGTCGAGGGTGCAGAGTTCGTCGGCGAGCAGTTCCTGTACCGGGTTGTCGCGGTCCAGGCCAGCCAGCAGCGTCTCGACTGGCGCCCCGGATTCCAGCCATTGGCCGAGCAGGTCGCGGGTCTGGGCGAACGGATGCCCGGCCGGGTAGTCGAGGTTGCGCAGCATCGACGGGGTGATCAGGGCCAGCCAGCGCTCGGGTTGCTCCAGCAGGGCAAGGATGAACAGCCCTTGTGCGTGCCAGGTCCACGGATCCTCGGCAGGGTCCGCTGCGCTCAGTTCGATGTCGCGGTTGGCCAACCGTCCCAGGTGGTCCAGGGCAAACGGAGCGGGTTGCATCTGGCCGGGGGCGAAATGCTCGAACACTCGCTGCAGGGCGCGCAGGTCGTAGGCGCGCATGTGCCGCAACCAGTTGCGGCAGGCAAGGGGACCGAATTCCTTGGCCAGGGCGCGGGGGAAGTCCGGGTATTTTGCTTCGCTGTGCAGATAGCCACTGAGGGCTAGCGGCACCGGTGCCTCTGTCAGCCAGCGCAGGCGCTGTGCGGCCTGGCGGCGGAAAGCCTTGAGCACCAGTTCCTCGAACAGCTCCGTAGCGTCGGGCGCTTCGCTGATTTCCCGCAGCAGCGCGTCGTTGCCACGGGCCAGGCCCCAGGCGTAGCGGTAAAGGCGTTGCAGGTGTGGCTGCGGATGGTCGTCCAGCAGCAGGGCCAGCAGATTGACCTCGGTGCTGTCATCGAGACGCCAGTCGACGTAGGCGGCAGCCAGGCCATCCAGCTCCGTGCGCCTGGCGATGTACCAGCGTGACAAGGTCTCCGGGGATTGAGCAAAGCTGCCGAAGAGCTGGCCCTGTTCCTCCAGGCCTGGCGGCCAGGCATCGACGTCCTGCTGCCGGTCGAAGGCCTGGACCAGCAGCGGCACGAACTGCGGTTGCTGGCCGTGGCACAGCTCGATCAGCCGGCGCGGCGCCTGCGGATGCTGGAACTCCCAATGCAGCCGCGTCCAGCTGACCAGCGCTTCCGGGACCTGGTCCAGGATCGTCGCGTGCTGGGCCAGGAGGAACAACAGGTCGATATCGTCCGGATCAGCGGCCTGCTGTTCGGCGCAGCGCTCGTACAGGCTCTGGCTGGGCACTTCCGCCTTGGCGAACTGCACCATCAGGCGCTGCACCAGGCTGTCGTCCGCCGGCAGGGGCAGGCAGGTATGCAGGTTGGCGAAGCTGGCGTACTCGAACAGCGGGCGCTGGTGGAACAGGTACTCCAGGGAGTTCAGGTACCACAGGGTTTCCTGCTGGGCGATCGCCGACCACTGGCCCATCAGCCCGGTGGGGAAGGGGTCGGGTTGTTCGAGGTGCTCGAGAAAGCCCTCGATCTCCCGCGCCGCGTCGAAGTCCAGGCGCAGCAGTTGCTGGGACCAGGCCAGGCGTTTGGCGAGCAGGCCTACGCACTCGCGGGAAATCATCCCGCAACTGCGCACGCCTTGCAGCAACGACCAACTGACGTCCTCGAGGGTTTCCAGCGGCAATTGGTCCAACTGGCGGACAAAGGCCTGCCAGGCCGGCGGGTCGTAGCGCCGGGTGCTGTCTTCGAGCAGGGCGCGGAATTCGTCGAGGATGCCCGGTGGGGCTGCGGACTCTGGCTCTTCCCGTGGCGGCTCTTCCCTTGATGGCTCCTCGCGCGCGTGGCGCAGGGCACTTTCATAGGCTTCGCGCAGGGCCTGGAAACCTTC
Source organism: Pseudomonas sp. P2S-1 (assembly GCF_057197725.1). NCBI lineage: Bacteria > Pseudomonadati > Pseudomonadota > Gammaproteobacteria > Pseudomonadales > Pseudomonadaceae > Pseudomonas > Pseudomonas sp. P2S-1. The sequence continues at coordinate 3,015,263 of NZ_CM170068.1, read as the reverse complement.
CGGGTCGGTTTCCGGGTGATGTTCCGGCAGGCGCGCGCGGTAGGCGCCGCGAATGGTGTTCTGATCCTTGGTCGGTTCGATGCCAAGGCGGATCCAGCAACTCATGACCAGTTACCTTCGGCGAGGGAGTCGGGTTGTTCCGGCAGGTTCAGTTCCAGGTGCCAGGGCAGGTCGATCAGCGGCGAGTCGGGGTCGTTGCTCAGGCTGGCAATGATGTGCTGGTTCCAGTGCTCGGAGCCCTGGCGTTCCAGTTGCCGGCTGAACTGCTCATCGGGCAGGTCGGAGCAGCCCCACAGGCCGCGGCCGATCACATAGCCCGCCACATAGGACGACCAGCTGCCGTAGTAATGCCGCGCCCGTGCCGCCAGGCGGCCTTGCAGCCAGAGGCTTTCCTCGAAGCTGATCCACTCGTTGCGCAGCCCGCAACGCAGCAGGAAGCCCATCCGTCCCAGATCCCAGGAACGGGTGCCGCCGAAGCCGCAGTCGAGGAAGGTACGCGCGGCGTAGTCGTGGAGGATTCGTTCGCGCAGGCTCAACTGTTCCAGCAGCGTCTGCCACTCGCCGGGCAGTGCGCGCTGATAGCGCCAGTAAGCGGTGTTGAGGTCGGTGGCGTGACCGTTGTCGGCCATGCGCCTGACGATATCGAGCAACTGCTCGCGGGAATCGACGTTCCACGACTCGCCCAGGTTGATCTTGCGTTCTTCGTCGTAATAGTACGGCGAGGTGTAGCTCGCGCCGTTGAGCGCGGCCATTGGCGCTGACAGGGCATAGAGCCAGCGCTGTTCGATCTCTTCCATGAAGCACTCCGGAGGCGGGACGGGCGGATTGTAACCAGACGTTAGAGGCTACGACCACGTCTGCCGCGCTTTGGTGCGGGCCTCACCACGACGGTGCAGGTTTACGCGGGTCCTTGGGGCTAGTCATGACGTTTGTGCTCGCCACGGACCCTGTAGGAGCTGGCTTGCCAGCGATAGGGCCAGACCTGAAAACATCGTTGCCCGGGCTGGCCTCATCGCTGGCAAGCCAGCTCCCACAGTGGTCCGCGTTGCTCTGAGTGCCGGCTTGCGAACAATCTGGCGCGCCCCTTGCTTTACCTGCGTATCAGGCAATCAACGTCGATTGCCCCGTTCACGACAAAGGCGCCGTGCTGCTCCCCCTGATCCTTCAGGCAGGAGCGGCAGGGCGCCTTTTTGTTTTTGCGCAGTAAGGCAGGGGAGTCAGGGCCATGACCAGCACGACGGTGCGCAGTGTCTGTCCGTATTGCGGTGTCGGTTGCGGCATCGTCATGAGCGTGACCAACAACAGGGTGACCAAGGTCAGCGGTGACAAGCAGCACCCGAGCAATTTCGGCCGCCTGTGCACCAAGGGCCTGAGTTGCCATCAGCCGCTGCGCGACTCCGGGCGCATGGAGTGGGCCTGGCTGCGCGACCAGCGCCAGCGCGATCCGGTACGCCTGGGGATGGACAAGGCCATCGAACAGACCGCCCGGCGCTTGCGCGACATCATCGACACCCACGGCGCGGATGCCTTCGCCCTGTATGTCTCCGGGCAGATGTCGCTGGAGGCCCAGTACCTCGCCAACAAACTGGTGAAGGGCTATATACGCAGCCGCCATATTGAATCCAATTCGCGCCTGTGCATGGCCAGTGCCGGTAGTGGCTACAAGCTGTCCCTGGGCGCCGACGGGCCGCCGGGCAGCTACCAGGATTTCGACCGCGCCGAGGTGTTCTTCGTGATCGGCGCGAACATGGCCGACTGTCACCCGATCCTCTTCCTGCGCCTGCTCGACCGGCTCAAGGCCGGCGCCAAACTGATCGTGGTCGACCCACGGCGCAGCGCCACGGCGGACAAGGCCGATCTGTTCCTGCAGGTCCGTCCCGGCACCGACATGGCGCTGCTCAACGGCCTGCTGCACCTGCTGCTGGAGAACGGCCACACCGACAACGCCTTCATCGAGCGCTACACCGAGGGCTGGGACGAGCTGCCGGCCTTCCTCGCCGACTACACCCCGGCGCGGGTCGCAGACATCACCGGCTTGAGCGAGGCCGCCATCCGCCAGGCCGCCGCCCTGATCGGTGGTGCGAAGAACTGGATGAGCTGCTGGACCATGGGCCTGAACCAGAGCATCCACGGTACCTGGCACAGCAATGCACTGTGCAACCTGCACTTGGCCACCGGCGCCATCTGCCGCCCGGGCAGCGGTCCTTTCTCCCTGACCGGCCAGCCCAATGCCATGGGCGGACGGGAAATGGGCTACATGGGGCCGGGACTGCCCGGACAGCGTTCGGCGCTGGTCGAGGCTGATCGCCAGTTCATCGAAAAGCTTTGGAGACTCCCCGCCGGCAGCCTGCGCGCCGAGGCGGGCGAGGGCACCATCGGCCTGTTCGAGCAGATGGCGGCGGGGCAGGTGAAGGCGTGCTGGATCATCTGCAGCAACCCGGTGGCCAGCGTTTCCAACCGGCAGAACGTGATCGACGGGCTGCGCAAGGCGGAGCTGGTGATCAGCCAGGACGCCTTCCTCGACACGGAAACCAACCGCTACGCCGACATCCTCTTGCCGGCTGCGCTGTGGGCCGAATCCGAAGGGGTGATGATCAATTCCGAGCGCAACCTGACCCTGACCGCCAAGGCCGTGGATGCCCCGGGCGAAAGCCTCGCGGACTGGCAGATCATTGCCCGGGTGGCCTGCGCCATGGGCTATGCGGAGGGTTTCAGCTACGCCAGTGCCGATGAAGTCTTCGATGAAATCCGCGAGGCCTGGAACCCCGCCACCGGCTATGACCTGCGCGGCCTGGACTACGCAAAACTGCGCAGCGGTCCACAGCAATGGCCCTTCGAGCCGGGCCGCAGCGAGGCGCGCAGTCCGCTGCGCTACATCAACAACGGCCTGAGCCAGAACCTGCGGGAAAACGCCGACGGCGAGCGTCCGGCAATCACCTTCGCCACCGCGTCCGGCAAGGCGCGCTTCTTCGCCCGTCCGTGGCTGCCGCCTGCCGAACTGCCGGACGAGTCCTACCCGCTGGTGCTCAATACCGGACGGGTCCAGCACCAGTGGCACACCCTGACCAAGACCGGCAAGGTCGCCAGCCTGAACAAGCTGGAGCCGGGTCCGTTCCTGGAGATCCATCCGGACGATGCCGCCGTCCTCGGCATTGTCGAGAAGGACCAGGTGCAGGTCCGCTCGCGTCGCGGTCAGGCGGTGTTGCCGGCGCGGATCAATACCCGGGTGATGCCGGGCAACTGCTTTGCGCCGTTCCACTGGAACGACCTGTATGGCGAGCAACTGGCGATCAACGCCGTGACCAGCGATGCGGTGGACCCGATCTCCCTGCAACCGGCTTTCAAGCACTGCGCCGTGGCCCTGACCCGGGTTGGCGGTGAACGAATCGATGCCCTTGAACTGAACCCTGCCCTCCCCGAGGAGACCCGGCCGATGCCCACCGACACCCTGCGCAAGGCCCTCGGCCTGGGCGCGCCGCCCGCCATGGCCCTGGCCGAGAGCGAGCAGCAGTATCTCCACGGTTTCCTGCAAGGACTCGGCGCCGCCCAGCCGCACGGCGTACCGGTGTTGCCGGCGAGTGCGCCGCTGGCGCTGGAGCGGCGGCTGTTTATCGATGGGTTGCTGGCGGGCGTCTATTCGCGCGCCGAGCCGGCCAGCTTGCCGGCGCTGGTGGAAACGCCCCGGCATCTGGTGCTCTGGGCCTCGCAGACCGGCAACAGCCAGGCCCTGGCCGAACGCTGCGCCAGTCATCTGCGCGAGGCCGGCCTGACGGTGCAACTGGAGTGCATGGAAGCTGCCCAGCCGGCGCAGGTCGGCACGGCGGCGAGCCTGCTGCTGATCACCAGTACCTTTGGCGATGGCGAAGCACCGGACAGCGCCGCGGCGTTCTGGCAGTCGCTGCAGGGCGAGGCCGGGGACTGGGCGAAACGGCCTTACGCGGTGCTGGCTTTGGGCGATTCCAGCTACGACCAGTTCTGTGGATTCGGACGCAGGCTGGACCAGCGCATGGCCGAGCTGGGTGGCCAGCGCCTGCTGGAGCGGGTGGATTGCGAGCCGGACTTCGACGAGCCCTTCGCCGGCTGGTTGCAGGCGTTGACGGCCAAGCTGGCGCAGGCGCCGGTCGCATTGACCGAGGTGGAGAAACCGGCGTTCGGCAAACAGACTCCGCTCCCCGCGCGACTGCTGGAAAACCGCCTGCTCAATGGACCGGGGGCGAGCAAGGAAACCCGGCAAATCGTCTTCGATCTGGGCGACAGCGGCATGAGCTATCAGGCGGGCGATGCGCTTGGGGTGTGGCCGCGCAACTGTCCGGAGCTGGTGGCCGAGTTCCTGCGTTGCTCCGGTCTGGATGGCAGTGCCGAGGTCGATTGTAAAGGACCGATGCCCCTGGCGACCGCGTTGACCGAGCACCTGGATGTCACCCGCATCACTCCGCAGATCTTGCAGAAAATCGACGGTCTGCCCACGGACAAGGCCGCGCTGAACGACTGGCTGTGGGGCCGGCAACTGGTGGACCTGCTGGCCGAGTTTCCGTTGAAGCTGTCCCAGGCCGAATGGCTGACACTGCTCAAACCGTTGCAGCCGCGCCTGTACTCCATCAGCTCCAGCCCGAAGCGGCACCCGACGCAGGTGCACCTGACCCTGTCCACCGTGCGTTATGGCCAGCGCAAGGGTGTGTGTTCCAGCTTCCTCGCCGATCGCGCGCAGGACCTGAAGGTCGCGATCTTCCCGCAGCCTTCGGCGAGCTTTCGTTTGCCGCAGAACGATGAGCTGCCGGTGATCATGATCGGTCCGGGCACCGGGATCGCGCCGTTCCGCGGGTTTCTCCAGGAGCGGGAAGGGCGCGGGGCCAAGGGGCGCAACTGGCTGTTCTTTGGCGAGCAGCGTGAGGCCTGTGATTTCTACTACCGCGACGAACTGATGGCATGGCGCGAAAGCGGCTTGCTGACCCGGCTGGACACGGCGTTCTCGCGGGATCAGGAGGAGAAGATCTATGTGCAGCAGCGCATGCGGGAGCAGGGCGCGGAGTTGTGGCGCTGGTTGCAGGAGGGGGCGTTTTTCTATGTGTGCGGGGATGCTGCGCGGATGGCGAAAGATGTGGATGCGGCGTTGAAGGCGGTGGTGGCGGAGCATGGCGGGATGAGTGTCGATGAGGCTGGTGCTTATGTGGCGCAGATGGGGAGGGACAAGCGGTATCTGCGGGATGTCTACTGAGAGTCAAGTCACAGGCTTCAAGCCGCAAGCGGTGGCGCGGAACGCTTTTTCTCGCCGCTTGAGGCTTGAGGCCGGCCTCAAGCTGGATGGTTGAGTAGTCGTTCTGCCACCGCAGCGAACGAGGCGTAGCACGTCTGGAAATCCGGTTTGTCCGTTGAGTAAAGCAATGGCTTCAGACGATATTCGAAGTTCTCCCTGAGTCCTTCGTGGGTGGCAGCATTGGCCAGGGCACGTCGAAGTACTGCATAGGGATCCTGGTCAAATTCAGGATGCTGCCGTTGAAACTCTTCCACATCCTTGGCGACCAGCGCAGCGAATACCTGGCACGCAGGCTCGATGGCATCGGGCTGGCTTTCGGCGATACGCCAAACATCGTAAACGTGACGCACCAGCGCGGTATCGAATGTCCCGCGTTGATGCCCATCCCAGTTCCAGGCGCAGCGACGCAGCAGTGATAACACCTTCTCGCCTAGCGTCTCCGCTACGCTGATGCAGGTCATCGAGAAGCGTTCGGGTGCTTCGCGAGGGATGAAGTCGTCAAGCATGTAACCCATTTCACGTGCCTCGCCAGCCAGCACCGGAGGACGGTGAATCAGCTCAAGCTTGAGCTGGGGGCGGAGTGCACCGGAGGTGTCCTGGAAATGCGCACCGTATGAAACCAGCAGGCAGTAATAGCGTCGGCTATCCCGCATGATCGGGTTTTCTTCGTTGTCATGAACGACACATTGAAAGCCCATCTAGGCCAAGCGGCGCTCGATTTCTTCCTGCAAATCCTTCAACCGCCCGCGGTTTCCCTTGTCTCCCAGGCTATAACCTTCCGGTACTTCTTCCAGCACAACCTTGATATCGATGTCTTCGGACATTCGCTCAATCAGGCCGTGTGCTTTCGAAAGGCAGGTGCCACCTGCGAAAACCAGGCGCGTAGCTACATCAATAGAGGCTGGGGCAGGGTCCCCTTTACGACGATCCCGCTGACGTGCGGTATCTACCATCTCGATTTGAGCTAGAGCGCGAAGTGCGTCAGTGATGTGCTGGTCCTTCTCAGCCACTGCTGGTGGGAGATCACCCAACATCCCCGCAGTAGCAGCATCTTCGATATCAGATCGAAGCGCGTCTGGAATTTTTTTCATACGCTAAAGTGCTGTTCCCTACCTTGACCTTCCGCGAGATGCGCCGACGCCCGGTGTTGATCGTCGCGCCCATTGGAATCTGGGTCGACTTGCCGCTGTTGTACTCCGCGACCAGCGAACTGGGCTCCACACAAATATTGAGCTTGCTGAACAGTTCGGCAGCGATCATCTCCAGAGTCCCGGCCGGTGTTGGCAGGCCTGTGAATTTATTGATGCGGGTTTTGGCAAATGCGCCTTTGCTCACGCGTACGAGCCTGCCTTCTGCGACAAAACGCGCCAGCACTCGCCCGATTTGAGAGTCACTGGCCATGCTCGCGAAGTCCGAGCGCAAGACCACCAAGCCCGCACGCTGCGTGATGGAGCGAACCATCCGGTCTTCGAGTTTCATAAGGTGCCCCCACTACAGCTAAAAATAACAAGGTCACTCTACTCCTCGATTTCAATTTCATCCACTATTCAAAGGGGTTTTATCCTGCAAAGACTGCGCATATATGCATAGATATTGTATTCATGCTGGATCTTTCGCCTTAGCAGGCACACCATCAGGAAACATGCTCCAAAACGGTGATTCCCGCACCACCATGGTTCAGAAAACCACCCCCTAAACCCCGAAATCCCCCGAAATCACGCCCCGCCAGCACTTGGCACAGTCCCTGCTTTTACCTTTTCACAACGTCCTCGGTGGTCAACGTCGATCACCCCTCAGGACCATAACGATCAAGACCAGGCAAAGGCGCCTGGAGCTTCGGCTCCAGGCGCCTTTTTTTGTGTTTTTTTGGGGCACGCCCCACACCGTGAGGAACCGCGCATGAACGCCTTCGCGTCCATCCAACAACGAGAAAAGCTGGTAATCGTCGGCAACGGCATGGTCGGCCATCACTGCGTCGAGCAACTGATCGAACGCGGCGCCCTGGCCCGCTTCGAGGTGCGGGTGTTCGGTGAGGAACGGCAGCGCGCCTATGACCGGGTGCACCTGTCCGAGTACTTTGGCGGCAGTGATGCCGAAGCCCTAGCCCTCGGTGAAGCCGGCCTGTACGCCGAACACGGCGTGGCCCTGCACCTGGGCGAGGCGGTGCTGGAAGTGGACCGCGAACGCCGCGAGGTGGTGACCAGCGCCGGCCGTTACGCCTATGACCATCTGATCCTCGCCACCGGCTCCTATCCCTTCGTGCCGCCGATCCAGGGCTCCGAAGGGGTGGCGCGCCTGGTCTATCGCACCCTCGACGATCTCGACGGCATCCGCGCCGCCGCTGCCAGCGCCCGACGCGGCGTGGTGGTCGGCGGTGGCCTGCTCGGCCTGGAGGCGGCCAACGCGCTCAAGTCCCTCGGCCTGGAAGCCCATGTGGTGGAGTTCGCCCCGCGCCTGATGCCGGTGCAACTGGACGGCGAGGGCGGCGCGGCGTTGCGGGCGCGAATCGAGGCGCTGGGGGTTGGCGTGCACCTGTCCCGCGCCACCCAGGCCATCGTCGCCGGCGAGGAGTACCGCTACCGGATGAACTTCGACGGCGGCGAGTTCCTTGAGACCGACCTGATCGTGTTCTCCGCCGGGATCCGCCCGCAGGATGCCCTGGCCCGTGCCTGCGGCCTGGAGGTGGCGCAGCGAGGCGGCGTGGTGATCGATGACGCGTGTCGCAGCAGCGATCCGCACATCTATGCCATCGGCGAATGTGCGTCGTGGAATGGCAGCGTGTTCGGCCTGGTCGCGCCGGGTTACAGCATGGCGCGCAACCTGGCGGCAACCCTGGCCGGGCAGCCGTCCAGTGCCTTCACCGGCGCCGATATGTCGACCAAGCTCAAGCTGCTCGGCGTCGATGTCGGTTCCATCGGCGACGCCCACGGCGCCACTCCGGGTTCGCGCAGCTACCGCTTTATCGACGAGGGCGGCAGCAGCTATCGCCGGCTGGTGCTGGATGCCAGCGGCAAGCGGGTGATCGGCGCGGTACTGGTGGGCGACAACAGCTACTACGACACCCTGCTGCAATATGCGCAGAACGGCATTGCCGTGCCCGCCGATCCGTCGGCGCTGATCCTCCCGCAATCTTCCGGCGCCCCGGCCCTGGGCGCCGATGCCCTGCCGGACAGCGCGACCATCTGCTCCTGCCACAACGTCAGCAAGGGCGCGATCTGCGCCGCCATCGACAGCGGCTGCGGCGACCTCGCGGCGGTCAAGGGCTGCACCAAGGCGGCCACCGGCTGCGGCGGTTGCGCGGCCTTGCTCAAGCAGGTCTTCGAGCATGAACTGACGGCGCGCGGCGTGGCCGTGGACAAGAGCCTCTGCGAACACTTCGCCTACACCCGCCAGGAACTGTATGCGCTGGTGCGGGTCGAAGGCATCCGTGATTTCGACGAACTGCTGACCCGTCATGGCAAGGGCCATCTGGGCTGCGATATCTGCAAGCCCACGGTCGGCTCGATCCTCGCCTCGTGCTGGAACCAGCCGATCATGGACCCGGCGCTGGTGCCGCTGCAGGACACCAACGACACCTTCATGGCCAACATGCAGAAGAACGGCACCTACTCGGTGGTACCGCGGATTCCCGGCGGCGAGATCACCCCGGACAAGTTGATCGTGATCGGCGAGGTGGCGAAGAAATACGACCTCTACACCAAGATCACCGGCGGCCAGCGCATCGACCTGTTCGGCGCGCAGTTGCACGAGCTGCCGCTGATCTGGGAAGAACTGATCGCCGCCGGCTTCGAGACCGGGCATGCCTACGGCAAGTCGACGCGCACGGTGAAGTCCTGCGTCGGCAGCACCTGGTGCCGCTACGGCGTGCAGGATAGCGTGAAGATGGCCTTGCTCCTGGAAGACCGCTACAAGGGCCTGCGTTCGCCGCACAAGCTCAAGTTCGCGGTGTCCGGCTGCACCCGTGAGTGCGCCGAGGCGCAGAGCAAGGACATCGGTGTGATCGCCACCGAGAAGGGCTGGAACCTGTATGTCTGCGGCAACGGCGGCATGCGTCCGCGCCACGCCGAGCTGTTCGCCACCGACCTGGACGACGCGACCCTGGTGCGCCTGATCGACCGCGTGCTGATGTTCTACATCCGCACCGCCGACAAGCTGCAGCGCACCTCGGTGTGGCGCGAGAACCTGGAAGGCGGCCTGGACTACCTCAAGCAGGTGATCCTCGACGACAGTCTCGGGCTTGCCGCCGAACTGGAAGCGCAGATGCAGCATGTGGTCGACCGCTACGAATGCGAGTGGGCCAATGCCCTGAAGGACCCGGAAAAGCTCAAGCGCTTCCGTACCTTCGTCAACGATCACCGCGCCGACCCGGGCGTGCACTTCGTCCGCGAACGCGGCCAGCGCCGGCCGATTGCCGCGGCCGAACTTCACCTGATCCCTGTCACCGAGGAGGTGCTCTGATGAGCCTGTCGAATGCTGTGTTGAAAACGCCGGTGGCCTGGACGCCGGTCTGTGCCGAATCCGACCTGGTGGCCCGTTCCGGGGTGGTGGTCTGGCATGAGGGGGCGCAGGTGGCGCTATTCTACGTGCCGGGGGCGGAGACCGAGGTGCATGCGCTGGATAACCATGACCCGGTGTCCGGGGCCAATGTGATCGGGCGTGGCTTGATCGGCAGCCTGAAGGGCGAACTGGTGGTGGCTTCGCCGTTGTACAAGCAGCATTTCTGCTTGCGCGATGGGCGCTGTCTGGAGGATGACGAGCAGGCGTTGCGGGTGTGGCCGGTGCGGGTGAATGAGGGGCGGGTGGAAATTGGGGCCTGACAGGTAATCGGGTTGCTCCTATCGCTGGCTTGCCAGCGATAGGGCCCTCAAACCCGGCACAAAAATGTCAGGACACAGATACACTCCCACCCCATGAACCTCGACTCCCGTATCAAATTCCGCCATCTCCTGTGCTTTCTCGAAATAGCCCGCCAGGGCAGTTTCGCCAAGGCCGCCGATGCCGTGGCCATCACCCAGCCGGCGATTTCCAAGACCCTCAAGGAACTTGAAGACCTGCTCCAGACCCGCCTCTTCGAACGCGGCCGCCAGGGCGTCGAGCTGACGCCCGCCGGGGTGCGCTTCATGCGCTACGCCGGCCCCTGCGTGCAGGCCCTGCGCGAAGGGGTGAGCAGCCTGCGCGGCGAGGAACACGCGCCGCCGCAGGTCAAGGTCGGGGTGCTGTCCACCGTGGAAAGCCTGCTGATGCCGGAAGTCATCCGCCGTCTGCACCAGCGCCACGCGGCCTTGGTGGTCAGCGTTGCCACCGGCCCCAGCGCCCACTTGCTTGCCCAGTTGCACGTCGGCGAACTGGACCTGGTGATCGGCCGCATGACCGACAGCCCGCAGATCCAGGGCCTGCTGTTCGAACACCTGTACAGCGAATCCATGTCGCTGGTGGTGCGTCCTGGCCATCCGCTGCTGGCCAGCGACCCGCTGGAGCGCGCGCGCCTCGCCGACTATCCGCTGGTGCTGCCGCTGGCCGGCACGACCATCCGCAAGCATGCCGACAGCCTGTTCGTGCAGTGCGCCATCGAGCAGCCGCTGCAGCGCCTGGAAACCCTGTCCCCGGCCTTGAGCCGACGTTATGTGCAGGAGAGCAACGCCGTCTGGGTCGCGCCCCGGGATGCGGTGCGGGTCGACCTCGATCGCGGCGAACTGCGCGAGCTGGACCTGGGCGTCAGCGAGCCCGGCGGCTCGGTGGGGATCTGCAGCAATGCGGCCTTGCCGTCGGCCCTTCCGGCGCAATGGCTATGCGAAGTGTTGCGTGAAGTTGCAACGCAATACCGGGATGGCGACTACCCTTGACGCCTGTCGGGTCGCCCCTGCTGGCCCGGTGCCGGCTGCCTGCATGAAGAACTGTTCATGGTCCTGAACTTCCGGGGCTTTTCTTGCTCTTATTGCCGGTAGCCATTGGTCGGGGCCGCCTGATATTCTCGCGGCTTTACCCCGATTGCCCCTTTGGCGCATGAACAAGGAAATAGCATGAAACAGCATCGGTTGGCGGCTGCGGTTGCCCTGGTTAGCCTGGTCCTGGCGGGTTGCGATTCGCAGACCAGCGTCGAGCTGAAAACCCCGGCACAGAAAGCCTCCTACGGTATCGGCCTGAACATGGGCAAGAGCCTGGCCCAGGAAGGCATGGACGACCTCGATTCCAAGGCCGTTGCCCAGGGCATCGAAGATGCCATCGGCAAGAAGGAACAGCGCCTGAAGGACGACGAGCTGATCGAAGCCTTCGCCGCCCTGCAGAAGCGCGCTGAAGAGCGCCTGACCAAGCTGGGCGAAGAATCCGCCGCAGCCGGCAAGAAATTCCTCGAGGAAAACGGCAAGAAGCCTGGTGTGGTCACCACCGCTTCCGGCCTGCAGTACGAAGTCGTGAAGAAGGCCGACGGCGCCCAGCCGAAGCCGACCGATGTGGTCACCGTTCACTACGAAGGCAAGCTGATCGACGGCAAGGTCTTCGACAGCTCCGTCGAGCGTGGTGCGCCGATCGACCTGCCGGTCAGCGGCGTGATCCCGGGCTGGGTCGAAGGCCTGCAACTGATGCACGTGGGCGAGAAGGTCAAGCTGTTCATCCCGGCTGACCTGGCCTACGGCGCCCAGAGCCCGAGCCCGCAGATCCCGGCCAACTCGGTCCTGGTCTTCGACCTGGAACTGCTGGCGATCAAGGACATGTCCAAGCTGGAAGCTCCGGAGGCCGACGCTCCTGACGCCCCTGCTGCCGACGCTGCACCCGCCAAGTAATTCGGCTGCTGCTGTTGTCCAACGCCCCATGGCCTCACCGCCCTGGGGCGTTGTCGTTTTTGCAGGAGGGTGGGAGTAGCGTCGCCAGGCCAGCTGTGACAAGGTTCACAAAAGCTTCCGCAAAACGATTGCGCAATGAAACAAGTGTGTAAAAAACGCCCGATCCGACCCCGGCCCTTGCCCGCCGGGAGCCCTGGGCCGGAAATGAAGCTCTGTTCACAAGGTTATCCACAATTAATGTGGATAACCTTCCCGCCACCGCTGATGGAGGTCTCATGAAAGCACCGTGGAATTTCGCCCGCTTCCTGCCGCTCGCCGAGCGTCTGCTCAGCCGTGGGCGCCTGCCGACGCTGCTGTTCGCGGTGGCCCGCAAGGGCCCGCGACTGGGGCAACTGAAGGAGGACGTGCGTCTGCTGCAGGCCCTCTGCGCGGCCTGGTGGCGGGGTGAGTACCGGGCGGTCAGCCCCAAGGCGCTGGTCACCATCGTCGCCGGCCTGCTGTACTTCGTCAGCCCGCTGGATGCGATTCCCGACTGGCTGCTGGGCGTCGGCTTTCTCGATGACATCGCCGTGCTTGGCTGGGTGTTGAAAACCGTGAGCGATGAACTGGACGCCTTCCGCGCCTGGCGCCAGCGCCAGTCGCCGGAAAAACTGCGAGTGGTCGAGCGCTTGCCGGACACCCCCGAAGCCTTGCGCCTGGAGCGAAACCACAGCTGACAAGCGCGACGTGCTGCAATTCCCCCGAGGGCTGGTAATATTATTGGCATAACGATTATGCCTACAGATTACATGCGAGAAGTCCGACAAGGGGGTTGTGATGGCTATTCAGGTTATTAGCCGAGATGGTCAACCCGAGTACGCGGTTGTTCCCTGGGATCAATATCAGGCGTTACTCAAGGCGGCGGGGCAACCGGAGGCGCTGTCCCCCGACGAGCCAGCCAGCACTGAAGCACCTTTGACTGCGGCCAGCCTGCCAGCGTTTGGCGAGCTGGTCGCGTTGCGTCAGGCCAAGGGCATTGCTGCCGACCAACTGGCGCGCAAGGTCGGGATCAGCCCGGTGTACCTGGCGATGATCGAAAGTGGCGAGCGGGTGCCGGACTCGGCGATTCGCCGCAGCCTGGCCTGGGAACTGGGATTATCCGGCTGGAGCGATCCGTCATGAGCGCGGTGCGGATCAGCCGGCAACACTGGGAAGGGTTGCTCGGCGAGCTGGATGTCGCGCGCCGGCAGCGTCATCTGCTGACCTACCGTGCGCTGCTGGAGCGCCTGCAGTTGCCGAGCCCGGCGATGCAGACCCTGACCGCGGCGCTGGAATACCTGGCGGTGCTCGATGCCCGTGCCGAGCAGCCGCTGCGCAGCTCGCTGGTGATCAGCCAGGGCGCGAGCCGTTTGCCGCGGACCGGATTCTTCGAGTGCGTGGAGCGCCTTGGGCGGTTTTCCGGGCCGTCGGATGGCATGGCGGCGGCGTCGTGGCATGCGTCGGAGGTGGTGCGGGTGTTCGAGTATGCCTATCCCGAAGAAGCTTGAGACTTCAAGGGCCTCATCGCTGGCAAGCCAGCTCCCACAGGTTATGCGATCCCTGTGGGAGCTGGCTTGCCAGCGATGAGGCCCTTCAGGCTGCCGCAGTATCGATCAGATACACACTGGCCCCCTGAACCTCCTTGGCATGGTGCTTGGCCTGCGAGGCCAGATCCGCCAGTTGGTCCGCATCCAGCTCGGCGCAGGTTTCCGGGCGCAGTTGCACCACCCCGATCGACAGCGACAACAGCGGAAACTCCTGCCGCTGCCCGAGCCGGTTATGGGCAATGAAACACCCCGCCTCCAGGTGCTCGCTGCGATAGAAGCGCCGGCACTGTTTCTCGAAGTCCGCCAGCAATACATCCAGGCGCTGCTGCCAGTCCTGTGAACTCAACACCAGCATGAAATCGTCGCCACCGATATGCCCGACGAAGTCCCGGCTCGGGTCGACCCGCTCGTTCAGGCATTGCGCCAGGCACAGCAGCACCTCGTCACCGCGGGCATAGCCGTAGATATCGTTGAACGGCTTGAAGCTGTCGATATCCACGTAGCAGATCGCCGCCTGGCGCTTCTGCTGCAGCAGGCGCGCCAGGCATTGCTGGATCGGCACGTTGCCCGGCAACAGGGTCAGCGGGTTGGCGTAGCGGGCCTGCTGGATCTTTTGTTCGGTGATCAGCTTGAGCACGTCGATCACTCGCCCCAGGCCGATATAGCGGCCCTGGTCGGTAATGATGAAGTCTTCCTCGATACGCTGCCGCGCCCGGCTGGTGAGCAGGCGGCTGACACTTTGCAGCGACTGGTTCAGTTCCACCGCGAGGAAGTCCTCGCTCATCAGCCGGCTGATCGGCTTGCGCGCGAACAGCTCGGTGGCGAAGGGCTTGAGCAGGGCATCGGAAAGCGAGTAGCGGTGCACGATGCCAACAGGTCGTTGCTGTTCGTCGAGCACCGCCAGGGAATTGAGGTTGGCCTGGCGGCGGAAGGCTTCCAGCACCAGCGGCGTCGCCGTATCGCGGGTGACGGCGGTCTGTTCGATCAGCAGCGCGCCGAGGTCCGAGACTTCATCGGCCAGCACCGGCAGGCTGCTCAGCATCGGGCTCGGCAGGAGCAGGGCAACATCCTTGGGCGGATGTTCCTGGGGCCGGCAGACCAGGTAGCCCTGGACCAGATCCACGCCCATTTCCGTCAGTACCGCCAGTTCCTCGGGCAGCTCGATCCCTTCGGCGACCACCTTGGCCCGCGACGCCTTGGCGATCTGCAGGATGGAACCGACGAATTCGCGCTTCACCGCATCCAGATGGATGCCGTCGATGAAGTGGCGGTCGATCTTCACGTAGTCCGGACGCAGTTCCGACCACAGGCGCAGGCTCGAATAGCCGGCGCCGAGGTCGTCGAGGGCAATCGAGAAGCCCATGTCGCGGTAGTGGTGCAGGGCGTTGTAGAGCAACTGGAAATCGTCGGTCGGGGTCTGCTCGGTGAGTTCGATGACCACCTGGCTCGCCGGGATGCCGAGATTCTGCAACAGCTTGAGGGTCAGCCCGGACTGGTACTGCGGCTCGAGCAGGGACTCCGGAGAGACGTTGAGGAACAGCTTGCCTTCGAGCTTTTGCTGGCTGAAGCGCCGGCAGGCGCTCTCCCGGCAGGCGATCTCTAGCTCGGTCAGGCGCCCGGCATGGCGGGCCACGGCGAACAGGTTGATCGGCGAATGCAGGGGGCTGTTGGACGGGCCGCGACTCAGGGCCTCATAACCAAGAATGCGCCGTTCGGAAAGGCAGACGATAGGCTGGAACAGGCTGTGCAAGCCGCCTTGAGTCAGGATGGAACTCAATGCGCTGAGCTGTTCGGTCATGGTCATATCGTGACTACCTGAAAACTGCCTGAAAAAAAGGGACTGGGCGTTGGTACGCCCGGTCCCTTATTTCACGACAGTTTGATGACTGTTTAATGACGCAATGCTACGCGGTCATAGTATTTCGCCATTATCGGTTCAGCGCGTCTGTCAGTGCTTGGCCACCGACGAATTCAGGCTCAGGTAGTCGAGCAGGATACGCCCGGTTTCACTCAGGTAGGCGTCGTCTTCCGGCTTGCTGTCGTCCGGCTCGGCAGGAATCGCGTCCTCGTCTTCCTTCTTCAGTTCCTTGAGCGGTTCTTCGCCCTTGGCCTTGCGCCGGGTGTTTTCCAGGGCCAGTTGCTGGCTCTCGATATCGGCGTGCTGGGCGCGGCGTTCTTCCTCGTTGAGGCTGACGGTTTTTTCGCTCATCAGTTTCTGGGTCAGGGCCAGGCGGTCGCGGATGTAGACGAATTCGGCATCCTTGGCACTGCGCACGTCATGACGTTCCTTGAGCTGGGCCAGGAACGGCTTGAACGGGTCGCTGGCCGGCTTGATCGCGGCACGGATGGTGTCCCATGGCATGGCCTCGGGCAGCGCGCTTTCACCGATTTCCTTGGTGTCGATGATCGACGGGTAATCGATGTCCGGCAGTACGCCCTGGTGCTGGGTGCTCTGCCCGGAAACCCGGTAGAACTTGGCCATGGTGACCTTCAGCTCGCCGTGGTTGAGCGGTTCGAGGTTCTGCACGGTGCCCTTGCCGAAGGTCTGGCCACCGATGATCAGCGCGCGATGGTAGTCCTGCATGGCACCGGCGAAGATCTCCGAAGCCGAGGCGGACAGGCGGTTCACCAGCACCGCCAGCGGACCACGGTAGTAGGCGCCGGTCGGGTTCTGGTCCTCGAGCACGGCCAGGCGGCCATCGCCGCTGCGGATCAGCACGGTGGGGCCGCTGTCGATGAACAGGCTGGTCAGCTCCTGGGCTTCCTGCAGCGAACCGCCGCCGTTGTTGCGCAGGTCGATGACCACGCCGTCGACTTTCTCCTGCTTCAGTTCGCCAAGCAGCTTCTTCACGTCCCGGGTGGTGCTCTTGTACTCGGCATCACCGGCCTTCATGGCCTTGAAGTCCTGGTAGAAGGCCGGCAGTTCGATGATACCGATCTTGTAGCTGTGTCCGTCCTGCTTGAGTTGCAGGATGGATTTCTTCGCCGCCTGCTCTTCGAGCTTCACCGCTTCGCGGGTGATGGTGACGATCTTGCTGGTCTGGTCGTTCGGTGCGTTGTTCGCCGGAATCACTTCGAGGCGTACCACCGAGCCTTTCGGGCCGCGGATCTTCTTGACCACTTCATCCAGGCGCCAGCCGATCACATCGACCATTTCGCCGTCGCCTTGGGCGACGCCGATGATCTTGTCGGCAGGGGCGACCTGCTTGGTCTTGGCGGCCGGGCCGGCCGGCACCAGGCGGACGATCTTGACCTGGTCGTTGTCGCTTTGCAGGACCGCACCGATGCCTTCCAGCGACAGGCTCATGTTGATGTCGAAGTTTTCCGCGTTGTCCGGCGACAGGTAGTTGGTGTGCGGGTCGTAGGACTGGGCGAAGGTGTTGATGTAGGCCTGGAAGATATCTTCCGAGCGGGTCTGCCCCAGGCGCGCCAGCTGGTTCTTGTAGCGCTTGACCAGCAGCTCCTGGATCGCCTTGGGTTCCTTGCCGGCCAGTTTCAGGCGCAGGACCTCGTCCTTCAGGCGTTTGCGCCAGAGGTCGTCGAGCTCGGCCCCGGTCTTGATCCAGGGCGCGTCCTTGCGGTCGACCAGCAGGGTCTCGTGGGTGGTGAAGTCGATCTTGTCGACGCCCTTGTCCAGCTCGGCCAGGGTGAAGTCAAGGCGCGACTTCACCCGGTCCAGGTAGCGCTTGTAGATATCGAAGCCCGGCTCCAGGTTGCCGCTCTTGAGGAAGTCGTCGAACTGGGTCTTCCACTTGTCGAACTCGGCGATATCGCTGGCCAGGAAATAGCTGCGCGCCGGGTCCAGCAGCTTGAGGTAGCTGTCGTAGATAATCACCGAGCGCGCGTCGTCCAGCGGTGGCTTGCTGTAGTGACGGCGCTTGAGCAGCTCGACGATATTGACGCTGGCCATCGCCTGCTCGCGGTCGGGGTGAAGCGAGTCCCAGCTGTTGTTCGCCGGGGTGCTGGCCGCCGCCAGTGCAGAGTCTGCCAGGGGCAGGTTGCCAAGGCCGATCAGCAGGGCGAGGGCGGTGCTGGAGAAGAAGTGCTTCATGCCGATTCGACGCAGGGGCAATTGATAACGCATAGTGGGCCGTCTTTGATTCGCCGGCTCCAAAGAGCCGGGCGCAGAATGCAAAAAGCCTGGAGCTAGCAGCTCCAGGCCCCGTCTGACATCAACTATGGAGGCACTGTGAAGGCATTGCAAGGCGTTGAAGGACATGTGGAGTGGGTTGAGGCGACAAGTCCAACATGCGATGTAGGTCAAGTGCGCATTCGGGTTGCCGCCGCTGGCCTCAACCGTGCCGACCTGTTGCAGCGTGCCGGGCTCTATCCGCCGCCACCGGGGGCCAGCGAATACCTCGGCCTTGAGTGCTCCGGGGTGATCACCGAGGTGGGTGCTGGCTCGTCCTGGCAGGTGGGCGACCGGGTCTGCGCGCTGCTCGCCGGTGGCGGCATGGCCGAGGAAGTGGTGGTAGATGCCCGGCATGTCCTGCCGGTGCCGGAAGGCCTGAGCCTGCATGAGGCGGCGGCAGTGCCGGAGGTGTATGCCACGGCCTGGCTCAACCTGTTCCAGCTGGGTGGCTTGCGTCCGGGTGAGAAGGTCCTGTTGCATGCGGGCGCCAGTGGCGTGGGCTCGGCGGCGATCCAGCTGTGCAAGGCATTTGGCAGCCCGTGCTGGGTCAGTGTCGGTTCGGCCGAGCGGCTGGCCTATTGCGAAAGCCTGGGGGCCAGTGGCGGGGTGATTCGTGGGGATGACCTGCAGGCGCTGAACGATTTCGCGCCGTTCGATGTGGTGCTCGATCCGGTCGGGGCCAGCTACACCGAGCTGAACCTGAAGGTGCTGGGGCGTGACGGGCGCTGGGTGGTCATCGGTTTGATGGGCGGGCGCAAGGCCGAGCTGGACATGGCGTTGCTGCTGGGCAAGCGTATCCAGGTGACCGGCTCGACCCTGCGTAACCGGGATGACCAGTTCAAGGCCGACCTGCTCAGCGACCTGCACCAGCAGGTGTGGCCGCTGTTTGCCGAAGGGCGCTTGAAGCCGCAACTGGTGGGCAGTTATCCGGTGGCGGATGCCCAGGCGGCGTTCGAGGAACTGGCGGGGAACCAGGTGTCCGGGAAGCTGGTGCTGGTGGTTGATCCAAGCCTTGTGTGAATTCTGAGGGCCTCATCGCTGGCAAGCCAGCTCCCACAGTGATGGACTGCCCCCAAGAAATTGGAGACTAATCCAACCCTTGGGGGAGTTATGAAGTACACCGAACAGTTCAAGCTGGCAGCCATCACTGCCTATCTAGAGGGCAGTGATGGTTTTCGAAAGGTAGCCCAGCATTTCAACATCGATTTCAGCCTGCTGAGGCGCTGGGTGGCCAGCTACAAAGCTCGCTCCACTATCAGTTCCATACCTCATAGTCAGCGCTACCACATCGACTTCAAGCGCAGAGTTGTGCAGCACATGCGCGAGCACCGGCTTTCCCTGCGTCAAACGGCAGCGCATTTTGGCTTGGGCCAGTCCTCTCGGATAGGCATTTGGGAGGACCAGTACTACAGTGGCAACCTTGCCTCCTCTGCCTCTCAACGAAAAAAGCCTACCGACGTGTCCAAGAAGATTAAGCCACTCAAACCCACTGATACCGACGACGCGCTGAAGCCACGAGATCAGCTCATGGCGGAACTCGAGTATCTGCGCATGGAGAACGCTGTCCTAAAGGAGCTGAAGGCTTTGAGAGAGGAGAAGGAGCGAAGGCAAGAGAAAAAACGCTGATCGTTTCCAGACTCCGAACCCGGTTCCCGCTGTCAGCGTTGCTGGACTTGGTTGAGTTGTCGAACAGCACCTTCTATTACCAGCTCAAAAGCCTTCAAAGGCCGGATAAACACGCCCATCTGAAAGAACTAGTGAGTCAGGTCTATCACAAGGAAAAAGGGCTCTATGGGTATCGGCGCGTGACGCTGGCGATCAAGAATCAAGGCGTCCTGGTGAACAAGAAGGTTGTGGAGCGACTGATGGCAGACCAAGGTTTGCAGGCGGTAGTGCGGCCTAAAAAATATCGGTCCTATCGAGGAGAGGTAGGCAGGATTGCCGAGAATCTGCTGGAGCGGAACTTCATCGCCCAGCGGCCCAATCAGAAGTGGGTAACTGACGTAACCGAGTTTAAAGTGGCTCAGCAAAAGCTCTACCTCTCACCAGTGATGGACCTGTACAACAGTGAGATCGTGGCCTACGAGATCGCTCGCCGGCCCAGCTATGAGCTGGTGGGGAACATGCTGGAAAAAGCCCTGAGTAGCTTGGGAAAGGAGCCGAAGCTGGTCATTCACTCTGATCAGGGGTGGCATTATCAGCAGCGCCAATACCGAGAAAAGCTTGAGCAGCGCGGCGTAAAGCAGAGCATGTCGCGCAAAGGGAATTGCCTGGATAACGCCGCTATGGAAAGCTTCTTCGGCACGCTCAAGTCGGAGTTTTTCTACTTGAAACGGTTTGAGAGCGTCGAAGAGCTGATCACCGGCCTAGATGAGTACATCCGCTACTACAACCATGACCGCATCAAGCTGAGGCTAAATGGCCTAAGCCCCGTCGATTACAGGGCTCAGGCCGCTGGCTAAAGCTGTCCAACTTTTCGGGGGCAGTCCAGTGACCGCATGCACCGCCGGACCTGTGGGAGCTGGCTTGCCAGCGATAGGGCCCTCAAGGGCGACCAATCAGCTCCAGGCCAGAACCGGCCAGCCATTCTTCTCCGCATGCTCACGCAGCACCGGATCCGGATTCACCACATGCGGGTGGTCCACCTTCAGCAGCAGCGGCAGGTCATTGCGCGAGTCCGAATAGAAACTCGCCCCTTCCAGGTTTTCTTCCTCCTGATCCAGCCATTCCAGCAACCGGGTGATCTTGCCTTCGCGGTAGGTCAGCACACCCTGAGTGCGCCCGCTGTACACCCCGTTGACCACCTCGAGATCGATCGCCAGGAACTCGTCGATCCCCAGGCGCGCCGCGATCGGCCCGACCAGGTGATTGCCCGACGCCGAGATCACCAGGATCCGGTCGCCCAGGCGGCGGTGCTCGGCGATTGCCCGGCAGGCATCGCTGAAGATGATCGGCTCGATGAAGTCCTCGACCCACGGTTCCACCAGATGCTCCACCTCTTCCGGCGTGCGCCCGGCCATCGGCTCCAGGCTGAAGGCCATGTAGTCTTCCATCGCCAGGTGACCCTTGCCGTAGGCCTCCATCAGCTCATGGTCGCGGCGCAGGAAGGACGGGCCGTCGACCCAGCCGAGGCGGGCCATCTGCTCGCTCCACAGCGAGGCACAGTCGCCGTGGATCAGGGTTTCGTCGAGGTCGAAGATCGCTAAAGCCATAACGCAAAACTCCCGTGCATCCCTACGCGACTTCGCGCAGGGCAGTTGGATCGATCGACAAGGATACCCGTTGTCCGTCCGGATAGAGATCGGCGGACGAGCGGTTGAGCACATCCACCAGCAACTCGACGCCCCGGGCCTCGACCCGGTAGCGGATGATATTGCCCAGCAGGCTGTGGCTGCGCACCTGGCCGTCGAGCACGCCGTCCAGGCTCAGCGCGATGGCTTCCGGGCGGATCGCCAGGCGACAGCTGACCGGACGCTCCAGCAGGCGGCTGGCGCTGTCGGCGTCGAGCAGGTTGTAGTTGCCGATGAAACCGGCGGCGAAGGCGTCCACCGGCGCGGTGTAGAGGGTCTCGGCATCACCGCTCTGGACGATCTTGCCCTGGTTCATCAGGAAGATGCGGTCGGACAGGGTCAGCGCTTCTTCCTGGTCATGAGTGACGAACACCGTGGTCAGCCCCAGCTCGCGCTGGATGCCGCGGATCTGTTCGCGCAGGTGCTTGCGGATCCGTGCATCAAGCGCCGACAGAGGCTCGTCGAGCAGCAGCAGGCGCGGGCGGGTCACCAGCGAGCGGGCCAGGGCCACGCGCTGGCACTGGCCGCCGGAGAGCTGGTGCGGGTAGCGCGCGGCGAAGTCCTGCAGTTCCACCATGCGCAGGGCCTCGTCGACCCGCACCTGGCTGTCCTGGCCGCCGACCTTCTGCATGCGCAGGCCGAAGGCGACGTTCTGCGCCACGGTCATGTTGGGGAACAGCGCGTAGCTCTGGAACACCATGCCGATCCCGCGCTTCTGCGGGCTCATGGGCACCAGGTCGGTGCCGTCGAGGAGGATCTGGCCGCTGTCCACCGGGGTCAGGCCGGCGATGCAGCGCAACAGCGTCGACTTGCCGCAGCCGGAGGGGCCGAGCAGGGTGATGAACTCGCCGCGGGCGATAGTGAAGTTGATGTCCTTGAACACCGGGCTGCCGGCGTAGGTCTTTTCCAGGTTCTGGATGCTGACGAAGCTCATTTCAGGTCTTGTCCTTGTTCAGGCGGTTGGCTGCCCAGGTCAGCACCAGTACGAAGAGGAAGTAGGAAATCACCAGGGCACTGTTGAAGTGGCCGCTGCTGTTGCGCATGTTGTTCAGGTACACCTGCAGGGTTTCGTAACGGGTGCCCACCAGCAGGTTGGCGAAGACGAACTCGCCGAAGAGGAAGGAGAACGACAGCAGCAGGGCGACCATCAGGCCCTTGCGCAGGTTCGGCAGCACCACCAGGAACGCCGCCTGCCAGGTGCTGGCGCCGAGCAGTTGGGCGGCGTCCATCAGGTCGCGCAGGTTGATGGCCTGGAGGTTGTTGGTGATCGCCCGGTACATGAACGGCAGGGCCACGGTGAAGTAGCAGCCGATCAGGATCCACGGCGTGCCGACCATGGCCATCGGCCCCGAACCGTAGAGCTGCAGCAGCCCCACCGAGGACACCACCGGCGGCACCGCGAAGGGCAGCAGAATCAGGATGTTCATCAGCCCGTCGAGCTTGGGGAAGTGGTAATGCACCACGAACAGCAGTGGCAGGATCAGCAGCACCGACAGCGCCAGGGCGCCGACGCAGACCAGCAGCGACTGGGCGAAGGCGGCGAGGAAGCGCGGGTCGCTCCACAGCGCCACGTACCATTTGAAGGTCAGCCCGCTGGGCAGCA
Source organism: Pseudomonas sp. P2S-1 (assembly GCF_057197725.1). Taxonomy (NCBI): domain Bacteria; kingdom Pseudomonadati; phylum Pseudomonadota; class Gammaproteobacteria; order Pseudomonadales; family Pseudomonadaceae; genus Pseudomonas; species Pseudomonas sp. P2S-1. The sequence continues at coordinate 2,992,640 of NZ_CM170068.1, read as the reverse complement.
GGCTCGCCGACCAGCTGGTGGAAATGGAGTAGAGCAGGGTGCCGGCCAAAGGCAGCAGCAGGATAAGGAACAGCACCCAGACCACCACGCGGTGGTAGGCGGCACTGCGCCCGGGTTCAGCGCGCGACATGGTAGCTCCTCTTCAGCAGCCATTGGTGGACCAGGGTCACCAGGGTCATCAGTCCGACCAGGATGATCGCCAGGGCGCTGGCCAGGTTCGGATCGAGGGAAATATCACCGGCCACCAGGGCGGCGATGCGGATCGGCAGGACGTTGAAGTTGCCGGTGGTCAGGGCATACACCGTGGCGTAGGCGCCGAGGGCGTTGGCCAGGAGGATGACGAAGGTGCCCAGCAGTGCCGGGGTCAGCACCGGCAGGCCGATATGCCGCCAGTACTGCCAGGGGCCGGCGCCGAGCAGCGCGGCCGACTCGCGCCAGTCTTCGCGCAGGGCGTCGAAGGCCGGGTAGAGCAGCAGCACGCCGAGGGGAATCTGGAAGTAGGTGTAGAGGATGATCAACCCGGTCTTGGAGTACAGGTTGAAGTCCTCGATCAGCCCGGCCTGCTTCAGGGCCAGGGTCAGGGCGCCGTTGAAGCCCAGGAGGATGATGAAGGCGAAGGCCAGCGGCACCCCGGAGAAGTTGCTGGTCATGTTGGCGAAGGCGTTGACGAAGTCGCGCAGGCGCGAGTCGACCCGTTGCAGCGAATAGCTGCCGAGCACCGCGATGAGGATGCCGAACAGGCTCGACCAGAAGCTGATCTCCAGGCTGTGCTGGATCGCCTGGCGGTAGAACTTCGAGGCGAAGATCTTGCTGAAATTGTCCAGGCCCCAGCCGCTTTCGGCTTGCAGGCTGTGGATCGCCACCCAGGCCAGCGGGGCGATCTGGAAGATGATGAAGAACACTGCGAAGGGCAGCAGGCACAGCAGCGCCAGCCACTTGCCGCGGGAAAACGGATTCACGAGAGCAGCTCCCGGCAGAACGGTTTGTCGTGGGCCACGCCCAGCAGTTGGCAGATGCTGCCGCACAGCTCGGTTTGCAGGGGCTTGGCATTGGGGTCGAGGCTGAAGCCGTCGCCGAAGACGAACAGCGGCACTTCCCGTTCTTCCGGGAGCAGGCCGTTGTGCGAGCGGTCGTTGTTCATGCCATGGTCGGCGGTGACCAGCACCTGGTAGCCCTCGGCGAGCCAGGTGGCCAGGTAGTCGGCCAGGAGGATGTCGGCCGAGCGTGCGCTGTTGCGGTACTGGCTGCTGTCCAGGCCGTGGCGGTGGCCAGCGTCGTCGATGTTCATCGGGTGGATCAGGAGGAAACCGGGGTCATGCTTGCGCCGCAGGTACTCGGCATCGGCGAACAGGTGCGAGTCCGGGTAGTGGTCGGCGTAGTAGAACAGGCCGTGCTGGATCGGCAGTTTCGGCGCGTGGGTATGGCGGTCGCGGACCGGGTCGAAGGGCGTGCGGTTGTACAGCTCGCTGACCCAGTGATAGGCCGCGGCGGCGGTGGGCACGCCGGCTTCGCGGGCGTAGTGGAAGATGCTGCGCTGGGTCGACAGGCGCGAGACCTGGTTGTGCACGATGCCGCTGTCGATTGGTGCAACGCCGGTGAGGATGCATTCGTACAGCGGGCGCGACAGCGCCGGCAGTTCGCATTCCAGGCGGTAGAGGGCGGCGCGGTCGGCTTCGACGTAGGCGTGCAGGTGGCCCATGGCATGGTGCGCGACCTGGTGGTTGAGGCCGTCGAGCAGGACCAGGATGACTTTGTGGTTCATGTGAGGCTCCGGGGACCGTGTGTGCAGCATCGCTGGCAAGCCAGCTCCCACAGGGATCGCGTGCACCGCCGAACCTGTGGGAGCTGGCTTGCCAGCGATTGGGCCTCACTCCATCTCGATGATGACCTGCTCCTGCCACTTCTGCGGCAGTGCCTTGGAGGTCGCCTCCCACGCCGCCGCATCCTTGATCGGCTGGGCCGCACGGTACTGCTCGTTCGGCAGCAGCTTGGCCTGGACTTCAGCCGGCAGCTTCAGGTGCTCGGCACGGATCGGACGGGCGTGACCGATCGCCAGGTTGGTCTGTCCGGCATCGCTGAAGATGTACTCACGGGTCAGCTTGGCCGCGTTCGGGTGCTTGGCGTATTTGTTGATGATGGTGGTGTAGCCGGAGATCACCGAGCCATCGGACGGGATCAGCACTTCAAAGCGCTTGGGATCGATCTGCTCGCGGTAGCTCAGGCCGTTGAAGTCCCAGACCACGCCGACTTCCACTTCGCCCTTCTCCAGGGTCTGGATGGTCGGGTTGGCCAGCGACAGGCGCTTCTGCTGGGCCAGCTTGGTGAACAGCTGCAGGCCCGGCTCGATGTTCTTCTCGTCGCCCTTGTAGGCGATGGCCGCAGCCAGCACGCCGTTGGCGGCCTGGGCGGCGGTGCCGACGTCACCGATGGCGACCTTGTACTTGCCCTTTTCCAGGTCATGCCAGGTTTTCGGCATGTCCGCTTCCTTCACCAGTTGCTTGTTGATGATGAAGGCGATGGTGCCGGTATAGGCCAGTGCCCAGTGACCGTCCTGGTCCTTGGCCCAGGCCGGGACCTGGTCCCAAGTGCTCGGCTTGTACGGCTGGGTCACGCCCTTGGCCACGGCGATGGGGCCGAAGGCGGCGCCGACGTCACCGATATCGGCGCTGGCGTTGTCCTTCTCGGCGTCGAACTTGGCCACTTCCTGGGCCGAACTCATGTCGGTGTCCATGTGCTTGAGACCGTATTTCTTCGCCAGGTCTTCCCAGGTTCCTTTCCAGTTCGCCCAGGCATCCGGCATGCCCACGCTGTTGACGGTGCCTTCCTTGCGGGCGGCGTCTTCGAGTGCCTTGAGGTCGGTATCTGCGGCCACGGCGGTATGCGACAGGGCAATGCTCGCGCCTAACAGAGAGGCCAGGAAAAGCTGTTTCATCCGAAGCTCCTTAATGGGTGCCTTGCACAACATGAGAGGTTGGGGCGTGTTGCGTTTCGGTTGGTCTAGGTCAGCAATACCTGAGCCAAGGTAGGCGCCTTGCGTGACAGTTTCATGTCGCACACGGGCGCCGGGGCTCGCCAACTGACCTTGGCTTTACAGCGTAGACCAGCCTTGAAGGCACGTTTGGCGGGGCTTCCAGGGCGACGGCGGACAACCGTTGGGCGGCCATGTCATCTGGCGTTCATCTGCATTGCCTAAGCTCATGGGGTTTTTCCGGCTGAACACGGCGCACCTTTGCGGGGCGCAATGTGAGGCTGGACTAGTCCAGACAGGAAGCCCTCGATGCAAGCACTGCCGCCCCGCGCCGTTACCGCGATCTGCCATGCCCTGCAGGAGCAGATCGAACACGGCCTGCTCCCGCCGGGATGCAAGCTGCCGGCTGAACGCAAGCTCAGCGAAGTCTTCGACACCACCCGCATCACCCTGCGCGAAGCGCTGGTGCAACTGGAGGCCCAGGGCCTGATCTATCGCGAGGAACGGCGTGGCTGGTTCGTCGCGCCCGAACGCCTGACCTACGACCTGATCGAGCGTAGCCACTTCCACGCCATGGTGCGGGACCAGGGGCGCACCCCAGCCACCGAACTGCTCTCGGCGCGGTTGCAACCGGCGGCTGCGGCGATCTGTGCGCGGCTGAAGCTGCCGCCGCTGTCCAGCGTGATCCAGATCTGCCGCCTGCGGCGTATCGACGGGCGCGCGGTGCTGTATGCCGAGCACTACCTGAACCCCGAGTATTTCCCCGGCATCCTTGAACACGACCTCGGCCAGTCGCTGACCGAGATCTACGGCCAGCACTACGGTATCCAGTACGGCAGGGTGTGTTTCGAGATACTGCCGACCGCCTTGCCCGTGGCGGCGGCGTCGGCCCTGAAGGTGTCGCCGGGCAGTGCCGGCCTGCACATCACCCGGGTCAACAGCGATCAGTCCGGGCGCCTGATCGACTGCGACCTTGAATACTGGCGGCACGATACGATCCGCATTCGTGCCGACGTCGGCTAGCTTTTCCCGCTGCTTTCGCTTGCGGCGCCGCCCGCAGTGGTCAGCACCTGCACTGAGAGCCGCGGCGTGGCCAGGTCCAGCCCGGCTTCGTCGAGCTGGCGCTTGAGCGCCAGGTTGAAGGCCCGGGACACTTCCCACTGCTTGATCGGCGCAGTCTTGAAGCGCGCCCGCAGCACCGCCGAGCCGGACTCGAAACTCTCCACCCCCTGCAGCTCCAGCGGCGACCAGATATTGCGGCGCTGCAACGGGTCGGTGCGCATCTTCTGCCCGACATCGCGGACCAGGGTGATGGCCTGGTCGATGTTCATGCTGTGCGGAATGGCGATGCGGAAGATCGCGTAGCCGAACTCCCGGGAGTAGTTCTTGATGCTCTTGATCTCGCTGAACGGAATGGTGTGGACGATGCCGTCGATGTCCCGCAGGCGCACGGTGCGGATGGTCAGGCCCTCGACCGTGCCGAGGTGGCCGCCGACATCGACGTAGTCGTCGATGGCCAGGGAGTCCTCGATGATGATGAACAGCCCGGTGATCAGGTCGGCCACCAGCGACTGTGCGCCGAAGCCGATGGCCAGGCCGATGACACCGGCACCGGCGAGCAGCGGGGTGACGTTCATGCCCATGTTCGCCAGGGCGATGATCAGGGCGATGATGGCGATGGCCACGAACAGCACGTTGCGGATCAGCGGCATCATGGTCTGCGCCCGGGCATTGGCCAGGCCCTTGCGCGAGCGGGTCAGGGCGTGATGCACGGCGGTGTCGGCGAGGATCCACACCAGCCAGGCGGCGATCAGGGTGCCGGCCAGGCCGCCCAGGCGGATCGCCACCTCATGGCCGTCGCCCTCGGCGAAGCTGACCAGCGAGAGGCCCCAGACCCGCAGGCCCAGCTCGACGAACAGCAGCCATACGCTCAAGTGCACCAGGGTGTAGGCGAAGCTGCGCAGGCGCTCGGCGTACACCGCCTGGCGCCGGTTGTTGCGCTGCTGCTGCCTGACCGCATGGCGGCGTACCAGGCCGTTGATCACCATGCACAGGATCACCAGCACCGTGCACATCAGTGACTGGCGCAACGCCGTGCTGGTATCCCCGGCGGAGACGAAGGTGGCGAACAGCGAGATGCCCACCAGCACCAGCGCCGGCAGGAACCAGAAGCTGCCCAGCACCTCGATGGTGTCGCTCAGGGCCCGGCGCTTCAGGCGATGGGCCAGTGGCTGGTTGCGGATCAGGTGGGCGATGGGCCGGCGGAAACGCAGGATAAACAGCGCCGTGGACAGCGCCGCGAGGATATTGGCAAGGGTCGCCAGGGCATGGGCCAGGTGGGTGCCGAGGGCGAGGTACAGGCGCGGGTCGTTCATCGCCTCGCCGAAGGCGGCGAAGCTGCCGATCAGCCACAGCGGACGGAACGCCTGGTGCCGCAGGATATGCAGGGCGCGGTGGCGGTGCGGGCCGTCGAGCAGGGAGAAGGCGATCACGCAGATGGCCGAGAACAGCGTGCCCACCACCAGGGCGTAGGCGATGACCATGGCCATGGATTTGCCCAGGGACGAGGGCAGGGCGAAGCTCAGGTACACGGTGATGATCAGCGCCACCAGCCAGGGCCCGAGCTTGCGCAGGGCGAAGCGCACCAGGTCCCAGGTGCGCGGATGCTGGGGCAGTTCCTCGGTCAGGCCGAAGCGCAGGCGCAGGCGGTGGCCGACCCAGTTCAGGGCGTAGGCCAGCAGGCTCCACAGGGCGAGGATGGCGATGAAACCGAAGAGCAGGCCGGGCAACTGCTGCACCGGCACCTGCAGGGCGGCCAGTTCGATGCCGGCCAGCTCCATCTCGTCGGCCCAGCGCTTGAACGGGCTGGCGTCGCCGCTGAACTGCTTTTCCAGCTCGGCCAGGGTGCCGCCGATCAGGCCGAGCACCCCCTGCTCCGGTTCCGGCTGGGCCTGGCGGGTGCTGTCGCGCAGCTTCTTCAGGTCGTTGAGCAGGCGCGTACGCTGCTGGTCGTTTTCCAGGGTGGTGATGACTTCATCGAGGGACTTGCCCAGCGGCTCGCTGGCCTGGGGTTGGGCCGGGGCGCTGCCACCGAGCAGCCCCGGCAGGCCGGCGGCCTGGGTCTGGGCAGCGAAGAGCAACAGCAGCAGGGTGAAACAACGCAGAAGGGCGGACACTGGGCGATCAACCTCGAACACAGGTAATCGGCGCAGTGTAGAGCATCCGTCAGTGGAGTTTCTCGAGGATCTTCCAGACCATGATGCCGAGTATGGAAAGCATGCCGAGCCACATCATCAGCACCCCGGAATTGTTTTCCCGCTTGTTGAAGCCGATGGTCAACAGAATCAGGCCCGCGAGGACCGGCAGGAACATCGACTGGAACGTTGACAGGCTCAAGATCCCTCTCCCGACTGCGAAAATTCTCACTTGAGCATAGGCGCTAAATGACAGGGCGAGGTTGACTGGTGTCACAAACCGCGCAGGAAGCGGCGGGGCAGAGCGCCCCGCCCAGGTTCTACGGCAGTTCGCGGCTGCGGTAGAACGCGGTCAGCACCTTGACCAGATGGGCCAGGTCCTGGCTGCCGCACAGCTCGCGGATCGAGTGCATGGCGAAGGTCGGCAGGCCGATATCGACGGTGCGCACGCCGAGATTGCTGGCGGTGATCGGGCCGATGGTCGAGCCGCAACCCATGTCGCTGCGCACCACGAAGCTTTGCACCGGGACTTCCTCGGCCATGCACAGGTGGCGGAAGAACCCGGCGGTTTCGCTGTTGGTGGCGTAGCGCTGGTTGTTGTTGACCTTGATCACCGGGCCGGCGTTGAGCTTGGGCCCGTGGTTGCCGTCGTGCTTGTCGGCGTAGTTGGGGTGCACGCCGTGGGCGTTGTCGGCCGAGACCAGCAGCGAGCGCTGGATGGTGCGGACGAACTCGTCGCCATCCGGCAGCAGGCGGCGCAGGGTCTGTTCGAGCATCGGGCCGTCGGCGCCGCAGGCCGAGCAGGAGCCGACTTCCTCGTGGTCATTGCACACCAGCACGCAGGTTTCGTCGCTGTCGGCATCCAGCAGGGCGCGCAGGCCGGCGTAGCACGACAGCAGGTTGTCGAGGCGGGCACCGGCGATGAACTCGCCATGCAGGCCGATCAGGGCGGCGTCCTGGGTGTCGTAGAAACCCAGTTCGTAATCCAGCACCACGTCGGCGTTGAGGCCGTGTTCGCGGGCCAGTTGCTCGGTGAGCAGGGCGCGGAAATCGACGCGCTCGTCGCCGGCGACCTGGGCCAGGATCGGTGGCAGCTCGGTCTGCGGGTTGATCGCCCAGCCTTCGTTGGCGGTGCGGTTGAGGTGGATCGCCAGGTTGGGGATCACCGCGATCGGCAGCTTGAAGTCGATCAGTTGGCTCTCCACCTTGCCGTCACGGCGGAAGGTGACGCGGCCGGCCAGGGACAGGTCGCGGTCGAACCACGGCGCGAGCAGGGCGCCGCCGTAGACTTCCACGCCCAGTTGCCAGAAACCGTGGCGTTGCAGCTCGGGTTGCGGCTTGACCCGCAGGCACGGGCTGTCGGTGTGGGCGCCGACCAGGCGGATGCCGTCGAGCAGCGGCGAATGGCGGCCGAGCTTGATGGCGATGATCGAGGAGTCGTTGCGGGTCAGGTAGTAGCGACCGCCGGGCACCGTGGCCCAGCTGTCGCGCTCGTCCAGGCGCTGGTAGCCGGCCGCTTCGAGGCGCTTGGCCAGGCTGGCAGTGGCGTGGAAGGGGGTGGGAGAGGCTTTGAGGAAATCAATCAGGCCTTGGTTCAGGGCGTCGCGCATAAGTCACTCCAGACAGCAGTGCCGGGAGTTTGAAGCTGCAAGCTCCAAGCTGCAAGAGGCGGTGACCGCGCATTCTCTTATAGCTTGTAGCTTGCGGCTTGTAGCTCAAAAGGGCGCCGGGCACTCGAACCTGAGGCGCTCGCCCGTCACCGGGTGGGTAAAGCTCAGCATCGAGGCATGCAGGCACAGCCGCTCATGGGCCGCCAGCGCCTCCGGATTGGCGTACAACCGATCCCCCAGCAGCGGATGCCCGATCGACAGCATATGCACGCGCAACTGGTGCGAACGCCCGGTGATCGGGGTCAGCTCGACCCGGCAGTGGTCGCCGCAGCGTTCGACGATGCGCCAGAAGGTCAGGGCATGCTTGCCCTGTTCGTGATCCACCACATGCCGCGGCTTGGTTGGCGGGTCGTAGCGCAAAGGCAGGTCGATGCTGCCGCTGTCGCGCTCCGGCTGGCCCCAGCACAGGGCGGTGTAGGCTTTCTCGGTTTCGCGGTCGTGGAACTGCCGGGACAGCTCGCGGTGACTGTCGGCATCCCGCGCCAGCAGGATGATCCCCGAGGTTTCCCAGTCCAGCCGGTGCACGATCAGGGCATCGGGGTAGCCGTTTTCCTGCAGGCGGGTGATCAGGCAGTCCTTGTTGTCTTCGGCCCGGCCGGGCACGGAGAGCAGCAGGGTGGGCTTGTTGATCACCAGGATGGCGTCATCCTGGTAAAGGACTTCGACGTTGGACAACGGCATTGCGTGTTCTCTGCAAACGCCAACGGCGACGACCGGAACCCGGACTCTGCAGTCCGGACCCGGCCGTCGCCGTGGCAGGTTACCCGCGATCGCTTACGTGCGTTCGGGCAGGGTGATGTTGAGTTCGAGAATCGAGCAGCTACCCTGGTTCTCCAGCGCTACCTGCACGTCGTCGTTGCCGATGTTGACGTACTTGCGGATCACTTCCACCAGCTCTTTCTGCAGGGCCGGGAGATAGTCGGGGGTAGTGCGCTGTCCGCGCTCGTGCGCCACGATGATCTGTAGACGCTCTTTCGCAACCGACGCGGAACTCTGTTTTTTGCTGGCACGAAAGAAGTCAAAAAGGTTCATGGGTCAATTGCCTCCAAACAGGCGCTCGAAGAATCCCTTCTTCTGCACATCGAGGAACCGGTGTTCCACGGTTTTGCCCAGCAGGCGGTCGACAGTGTCGCTGTACGCCTGGCCGGCATCGCTCTGGTCGTCGAGGATGACCGGGACGCCCTGGTTGGAGGCCTTGAGCACGGCCTGGGATTCGGGGATGACACCCAGCAGCGCGACGGAGAGGATTTCCTTGACGTCTTCGACGCCCAGCATCTCGCCCTTGCTCACGCGCTCGGGGTGGTAACGGGTGATCAGCAGGTGTTCCTTGATCGGGTCTTCGTTGCGCTCGGCACGGCGCGACTTGCTGGCCAGCAGGCCGAGCATGCGGTCCGAGTCACGGACCGAGGACACTTCAGGGTTGGTCACGACGATGGCTTCGTCGGCGAAGTACATCGCCAGGTGCGCGCCCTTCTCGATACCGGCCGGAGAGTCGCAGACCACGTAGTCGAAGGTTTCCTTGAGTTCCATCAGGACCTTCTCGACGCCTTCCTGGGTCAGCGCGTCCTTGTCACGGGTCTGGCTGGCGGCCAGCACGTACAGGTTTTCCAGGCGCTTGTCCTTGATCAGGGCCTGCTGCAGGTTGGCCTCGTTGTTGACCACGTTGACGAAGTCGTACACCACGCGGCGTTCGCAGCCCATGATCAGGTCGAGGTTACGCAGGCCGACGTCGAAGTCGACGATCACAGTCTTGTGCCCGCGCAGCGCGAGGCCGGTACCGATGGCGGCACTGGTGGTGGTCTTGCCCACACCACCCTTGCCGGAAGTAACCACGAGAATCTTGGCCAAGGTGTATCACCCCTAAAAATGATGAAAAAGGACGTGCGGTCCCAAAATGCAAAAACGGCAACTAACTGACTAAAGTTGCACGGAAAATGGCGGCAGTATCCGTTAAAGGCGGGTGATGTTCAACACGTCCCCGGACAGGCTGACCTGCACGCCGGCCCCCCACAGCGGATCGCGGCGCAGGTCTTCGGAGACCTTGTACTGCCCGGCGATCGAAACCAGTTCGGCGGTCATCTGCTGGCAGAAAATCCGTGCCCTGGTGTTGCCCTTGATACCGGCAAGGGCGCGACCACGCATTGGCCCGTACACATGGATATTGCCATCGGCGAGAAGTTCCGCACCCGGGCTTACCGCCGACACGACGACCAGGTCGCCTCCCTGAGCATAGATCTGTTGGCCGCCGCGTACAGGCGCGGTGATGATCTTGGTCGGGCGCACCGTTGGCTCCGCAGGCGGCGGTGGCGCAGGGGCGGGCTCGGGCTTTTTAACCGGCTCGATCTCCACCGGGTCCACCGGCCGCTCGCGGGCGCCGGAGGGCGGCAGCACCGGCAGGTCGATGGCGATGGCGGCGGCGATGTCCTCGATGCGACTGGCGCGGATCGCCAGGGTGCGCAGGCCGTGCTGGCGACAGATGCGCATCATGCCCGGCAGGTCGACGCTGCCTTCGCCGGCCGGCAGCTTGTCCAGGGCCAGCACCAGCGGCGTGTTGCTGAAGAAGTTCGGCGCCTGGGCGACCTTGGCCGCCAACTGCCGATCGAGACCTTCGAGGTCATTGCGGGCAAGCTCCAGCACGGTGATGGCGAGCATGCTGCCCTTGAGCTGGAACACGGTGGCTTGGTCTGGCGTCTGGCTTTGGCTCATGGTCTGCGTCGAGGCGGCTTTGTTGCGAAAAGTGCCCAGACTTATAACGAGAACGCCGGTTAGCCGCAACCCGCGCCGAACCGTTGTAGAATGCCCGGCCTTTTTCTTTCCGGAATATTGAATGGATCGCCCGCGTTTTCGTCCTTACTTCCTGCACCCGCGTTTCTGGCCGCTGTGGCTGGGGCTCGGCCTGCTCTGGCTGATCGTTCAGCTGCCGTACCCGGTTTTGCTGGGGATCGGCCGTGCCCTGGGGGCGGTGATGTACCGCGTGGCCGGCGCGCGCCGGGCGATTGCCGCACGCAACCTGGAACTGTGTTTCCCGGAATTGCCGCTCGTCGAGCGAACCCGTCTGCTCAAGGAAAATTTCGCCTCCACCGGCATCGCCTTCTTCGAAATGGCCATGAGCTGGTGGTGGCCAAAGGCCCGTTTGGCGCGCCTGGCGCACATCGAAGGGCTGGAGCATCTGCAGGCCGCGCAGCGTGATGGCCAGGGAGCCATCTTGATGGCCTTGCACTTCACCACCCTGGAGATTGGCGCCGCGCTGCTCGGCCAGGAGCACACCATCGACGGCATGTACCGCGAGCACAAGAATGCCCTGTTCGACTTCGTCCAGCGTCGTGGTCGCGAGCGTCACAACCTCGATTCCCTGGCGGTGGAGCGCGAGGACGTGCGCGGCATGCTCAAGCTGCTGCGCGCCGGCCGCGCCATCTGGTATGCGCCGGACCAGGACTACGGCGCCAAGCAGAGCCTGTTCGTGCCGCTGTTCGGCATCCAGGCGGCGACGGTCACCGCCACCACCAAGTTCGCCCGCCTGGGCCGTGCCCGGGTCATCCCGTTCACCCAGGAGCGCCTGGCCGACGGCAGTGGCTATCGCCTGGTGATTCATCCGCCGCTCGAAGACTTCCCCGGCGAGACCGAGGAAGCCGACTGCCTGCGTATCAACCAGTGGATCGAACAGGCCCTGCGCGAATGCCCCGAGCAGTACCTGTGGGCGCACCGGCGCTTCAAGTCGCGGCCGCCGGGAGAGCCAAAGCTGTACAAGAAGTAATCAGCTGTTATCCGTCATCTCAGGGAGCACATGCATGGCAGCAGAACCGGTCACCGGCCTGATCCTCTCCGGCGGCGGCGCCCGTGCCGCCTATCAGGTCGGGGTCCTGGCGGGCATCGCCGATCTGCTGCCGCAAGGCGCGGCCAATCCCTTTCCGGTGATCGTCGGCACCTCGGCCGGGGCCATCAATGCCGTGACCCTGGCCAGCGGCGCCCTGCATTTCGCCGAGGCGATCCGTCGCCTGACCGGTTTCTGGCAGGGTTTTCGCAGCCATCAGGTGTTGCGCAGCGACTGGCCTGGCGTGGTACGCCAAGCCAGTCGCTTTTTCGGTCACAGCCTGTTGGGGCTTGGCCGCCAGGTGCCGGTGGCCTTGCTCGACAGCTCGCCGCTGCGCGGGCTGCTCACCGAGCACCTGGACCTGAGCGGCATCGGCCAGGCCATCGAGCAGCGTCATCTGCGCGCGGTGGCGGTGACCGCCTTCGGGTACGAGTCCGGCCAGGCGGTGACCTTCTATCAAGGGCGTGGCGCCATCGATCCCTGGTTGCGTCATCGGCGCATCGGCCTGCCGACGCGCCTGAGCATCGAGCACCTGCTGGCCAGTTCGGCGATTCCGCTGTTGTTCGCCCCGGTCAAGCTGGGGCACGAATACTACGGTGATGGCGCGGTACGCCAGTCGGCGCCGATCAGTCCGGCGTTGCACCTCGGGGCCAACCGGATTTTGGTGGTGGGGGTCAGTGGCAACCCGCGCGGTCCGGCGGACACCATGCCCCATGCGCGCGTCTACAGCGGACAGCCGCCGACCCTGGCGCAGATTGGCGGGCATCTGCTCAACAGCACCTTCATTGACAGCTTGGAAGACGACCTGGAGTTGCTCCAGCGTCTCAACCATCTCAGTCATCTGGTGCCGCCGCAGGATCATCCGCAGCGCCTGGGGCTGGCGCCGGTGGAGGTGCTGGTGGTCGCGCCCAGCCAGCCGCTGGACGAGATCGCGGCGCGGCATCGGCGCGAGTTGCCGGCGGCGCTGCGTCTGTTCCTGCGTGGGCCGGGGGCGACCAAGACCAGCGGGGCGGGGGTGCTCAGTTATCTGCTGTTCGAGGCGGCGTATTGCAGTGAGCTGATCGAGCTGGGGCGGCGGGATGCGCTGGCCAAGCGCGCGCAGTTGTGCAGTTTTCTTGGGTTGGCTGACCCGGCCTCATCGCTGGCAAGCCAGCTCCCACAGGTACCCCACCGCTCTTGAGGGCAGTAGTGAACCTGTGGGAGCTGGCTTGCCAGCGATTGCGATCTTGAAAACTACTCAGCTATTTGAAGCTTGCGCGACTCCGTATACACATACCGCACCTTCTCATACTCGAACGGCGAGTTCATCTGCCCATAACGGAAGTTGGTGGTGTAGCGCTTGTCGATCGCCCGCAGCACCCAGATTTCCGGGTGATCGCTGCTGACCTCGGCGACATTGAGGAAGTTGATCTGGTTCTCCGCGCCATAGTCCACCACCAGCCCGCCGGTATCGCGCAGGTTCGACGGGCCGAGGATCGGCAGCACCACATACGGCCCGCTCGGTACGCCCCAGACGCCGAGGGTCTGGCCGAAGTCCTCGTTCTGCTTCGGTACGCCCATCATGGTCGCCGGGTCCCACAGGCCGAACACGCCGATGGTGGTGTTGACGAGCAGGCGCGCGGTGATGTCCAGGGAGCGCTTGCCCTTGAACTGCAGCAGGCTGTTGAGCAGGTTCGGCACATCGCCCAGGTTGCTGAAGAAGTTGCTTACGCCGCTGCGCACGAACTGCGGGGTGACGTAGCGGTAGCCATTGACCACCGGCAGGAACACCCATTGGTCGAAGCGGTAGTTGAAGTGGTAGACCCGGCGGTTCCACGATTCCATCGGATCGTAGACCTCCAGGGCATCGAGGGTCGCGCGCTCGAACTCGCGCTGGTCCAGGCCCGGGTTGAATTTCAGTTCCTTCAACGGCTCGGTGAAGCCGTCGGTATCCAGGACGCTGGCGGTCGGCGCGGGCTCGTCGGCGAAGGCCGGGGCGGCAGAGAGCAGCAGGGCGGTGATCAGCAGACGTTTAACCACGGAAGAACTCCAGCATGGCGTCGCTGTTGACGCGGTAATTGAGGTTGCCGCAATGGCCGCCGTGGGGGTACAGGGTCAGCCGGTCGCCAAAGGTCTTGCGCAGGAAACCGATATCGCCCGGGCCGAGGATCAGGTCGTCGGCATTGTGCATCACGGCGATCTTCGGCGATTTGCTCAGGTAGTCCTGCAGGGCATAGAGGCTGACCTGGTCGATCAGTTGCAGCAGGCTGCCGCCGTCGGTGCGCGCACGCCACATAGGGATCACCTGTTCGGTCAGGTAGCAGTCGAAGTCGCATTGCAGGGCGCGCTTGAAGAAGGGCGTCAGGCTGCTGCTTTCGGTGATCGGGAATTTCGGCGGGATGATCAGGCCGCGACGGTTGATCAGGTCCGAGGTGAAGGCGATATCGGCCGCAGAGAAGCGGAACGAGCTGCCGATCAGCATGGCCATCTGCTCGTTGGTCAGGTGCTGGCGCGATTGCTGGAAGTCGTAGAGCAGGGCGTCGTTGAGGTCGATATAGCCCTTTTGCTGGAAGTAGCGGGTCAGCTTGGCGAGGACCAGTTCATAGAAGGTGGTGTGGCTGGTCACGCCCTTGACTTCGGTTTGCACCAGGCGGTCGAGGTTGGTGATCGAGGTGTACAGGTTGACCGGCGGGTTGAGCAGCAGCACGCGCTTGAAGTTGAAGCTGCGCCGGGTTTCGTCGAGATGGGCAACGAAGGCCGCGTCGAGGGCGCCGAGGCTGTAGCCGCTGAGGTAGAACTCCTTGATCGGCAGACGCGGGTGCTGGGCACGCACGCCCTGCATGACCCGGTACAGGTCCTCGGCGTCCTCGCTGCTGACGCCCGGCGTGGCGAAGCGCGAGGCGGCGCTCATGAAGTCGTAGCTGGTCGGCGAAGACAACTGCACCACGTGATAGCCGGCCTTGTAGTACAGGCGCTTGAGGTATTCGTTGATGCTCGCGTTGTACGGCGCACCGGTACCGGCGATCAGGAAGATCAGCGGTGCCTCGTGGTCCTGGCGGGCCAGGCGGTAGGTGAGTTTCTTCACCGGCCAGAAGTTGTCCGGCAGGCTGAACTCGCGCTCGGGGCGCATGTTCAGGGTGTAGTCGCTCTGGCTGATGTCATCGTCGGTGGGCAGCTCGGGACGCAGGTCCGGCGGCGTGGTGGCGATGGTCGCCTCGAAGGGGTTGGTCAGTGGATAGCCATAGGTGGCGGCATCGATATCCGCCGCCGACGCGGCCGCACACAGTAGTAGGCCGCCCAGCAAGGCAGCGAGGCGCAGTGGTCGAAACATGACGGGTCCCCGGAAAAAGACAAAAAGCACGATGCAGCCTAGGACACTTGCGTTACCGAAGAAGTTGCCAAGTGCCACTGTCTTTGTTGCCCAGAATGTTGCCGCGCCCGCTTTGGCCGTTGCAACAATTGGTTCCATTTATCTTGAGGGTAAAAATAGCCCAGGATAGCGCTTTCGCCTTGCGCCTGCGGTCCGAGGGATTATGCTGGCCGGCGGTTTTTTCTGACTTTGGAGTTGCTGATGTCCCAGCGTTTGCCGTTGATCGCACTGTTGCTGTTCATTCCGGCGTGGCTGGCCGCCAGTTATGGCGTGCGCTATGGGTTCATGGAGGATCCGCAGTGGGTCGGGGTGTGCTCGGCGCAGGTGCAGGTGTGGGAGTGTTCGGTGCGTTCGATGCTGGGGCTGACCATTCACTTCCGCATCCTGGCGTGGATCGGCCTGGGGCTGGCGGTGCTGGCGACCGTGGTACCGCGCAAGGCCGGATGGTGGCTGGCGGTGCTGGCGCTGGTGGCGGGGATTCCGGCGTTGGTGCTCTATACGGCGAGTATTGCGGTATTTACGGTGGTGCTGGCGGGGTTGCGGTTGGTTCGCCGGTCTGTGCGTTGAACTTCAGGGCCTCATCGCTGGCAAGCCAGCTCCCACAGGTTCGGCGGTGCACGCGGTCACTGTGGGAGCTGGCTTGTCGGACCGCCGCACCGCAGCGATGAGGCCCTCAAGGACTATCGAGTTCTGAGGCAGCGCCACAAGGCAGCAGTCATCACCACACTGACCCCCGCCCAGATCCAGGCCTGCTCACTTACCAACCCTTCCCGATACAACTGCGGCGCAATCCCCGCGCCCACGATCAAGGTCAATAGCGCCACCTCGGCCCGCGCCACCCGAACCGGCCGCAGCACATAGACCAGCGCCGGCACCACGAACGCTGCACTCGGGAAGCTCCGATAGCGTGGATCGAACACCAGCGCCAGCATGCTCACCGCCGCCGCGAAGCCCGCCGCGATCACCCACCAGGCCCCCCGCGCTTCCAGCCAGGCGAACGCCCGCTCGCGCCAGCCATCCCGCGCCGAAAGTGCCAGTGCGCCATGGGCCAGGACAATCAGGTTCAAGCCCACCAGCAACACCACCCAGGTCCACTCGCCGACGAACCGCGCATTGGTCCGCGCCAGTTCGCCCCACAGGCCGATACTCGCCGCACCAACCGCCGCCAGCAGCGGCAAGGCCAGGGCATTGCGCGCATTGCGTACCGGCCCCGCCAGCAGCAGGGTGGTGAAGAACAGCACGCCACTGGCGACCAGCCACTGCGGCCAGAACGGCAGGTTGCTTACCGGGCCTTCCAGCACGCCCTTGTCCTGGCGATCCGCGTCATACAGCCCCCAGTAACCCCCGACCGCCCCTTCACTGGCGCGCTTCCACGGCTGGTCGAAGGCTTCGATCAGGTTGTAGTGCCAGCCATGTTCCTCGGCCATGGCCACGAAACCACGAATGAAGCGCGCCTCATTGACCCGGCTCGGCACTGCGGTTTCCCGCTGGCGGCCTTCGCTGGGCCAACCGGTCTCGCCGATCAGGATGTCCTTGGGCGCGAACCTGTTGCCGAACACCTGGCGGATCTCGCCGACGTGGGCCAGGGCGTCATCGATACCGCGCGGGTCATCCTCCCAGTACGGCAGCAAATGGATGGTCAAGAAGTCCACCGCCGGGGCGATCTGCGGGTGCTGCAGCCAGAATTCCCAGACGTCCGCGTAGGTGACCGGCACCTGCACCTGGCTTTTCACCTGGCCGATCAGCGCGGCCAGGCGGTCGCCGGTGATTTCCTTGCGCAGCAGGGTTTCGTTGCCGACGATCACCGCGCGGACCACGTCCGGGTTGGCATTGGCCGAGGTGATCAGGGCGCGGATTTCCTTGTCGGTATCCACCGGGTTGCCGTTGACCCAGGCCCCGAGCATCACCTTCAAGCCGTACTTGCGAGCAACCACCGGGATGTCTTCGAGCCCGGTCATGGAATAGGTGCGGATGCACTCGAAGCGCTTCGACAACAGCGCCAGGTCGGCATCGATGCGCTCCGGGCGCAGGGTGAAGGGCTGGTCGAAGGGCGATTGGTCCTTGTCGAACGGCGTGTAGGAAGCGCACTGCAGTTTGTGCGTGGCGCTGGCGGCATCCGGCAGCAGCACCGGCCGACCCAGCCCGTACCAGAGCCCGGCAAGGGCAAGCAGGCCGAGCAGGCAGGCGAACAGATAGGGCGGCAGCGCAAAGCGGGCAGTCGAGGACATGGAGCGATCCGGCTGAGGAAACAAAGCCGCCAATACTACCTGCAAAACCCCGGGGATATTTCCTTGGCATGCAAAGTTCGGGCGGGTTTTCCTACAGGCCCCGCAGGCCGGCCAGCTACTGGCCTGTTGATGTCGTTTCTCGGTGTTTCAAGGTCGCTGACACAACAGGATCGTGGCGGGCCGGGGTTGATGATGGCAGCCATCAGTTCTCCGCTGATGCGGTCCCTGTGGTGGTATCCAGGCGTGAAGGGGGCGCCTTGCACCAGAACAAGACATGGCCCGATCTGTGTCGGGCGCCTGACTATCCGTGAAGTGACTATCCGTGAAGTGAAGGGGAAGCTTTGATGAAAATGCGACGACTCCTGGGGGCGGGTGCCGCCCTGGTATTGGCAATGAGCGCCGTACAGGCGATGGCCAAGGAAGTGAGCATCGGCTATGTCGATGGCTGGTCCGACAGTGTGGCGACCACCCATGTGGCGGCCGAGGTCATCAAACAGAAACTGGGCTATGACGTGAAGCTGATGCCCGTGGCGACCGGGATCATGTGGCAGGGCGTGGCCACCGGCAAGCTCGACGCCATGCTCTCGGCCTGGCTGCCGGTCACCCACGGCGAGTACTGGGCCAAGAACAAGGACGAAGTGGTCGACTACGGCCCGAACTTCAAGGACGCCAAAATCGGCCTGATCGTGCCGGAATACGTCAAGGCGCAATCGGTCGCCGACCTCAAGACCGATGACAGCTTCAAGAAGAAGATCGTCGGCATCGACGCCGGCTCCGGGGTGATGCTCAAGACCGACCAGGCGATCAAGGACTACGACCTGACCGGCTACAAACTGCAGGCCAGCTCCGGCGCGGCGATGACCGCCGAACTGGGCCGTGCCTACGCCAAGCAGCAATCCATCGCGGTGACCGGCTGGGTGCCGCACTGGATGTTCGCCAAGTGGAAACTGCGCTTCCTCGAAGACCCGAAAGGCGTGTACGGCGCCGCCGAGACCGTCAACAGCATCGGCAGCAAGGAACTGGCGACCAAGGCGCCGGAAGTGGCCGAGTTCCTGAAGAAGTTCTCCTGGCAGTCGAAAGACGAAATCGGCGAGGTCATGTTGGCCATTCAAGAGGGCGCAAAGCCCGATGCCGCAGCCAAGGACTGGGTCGCCAAGCATCCTGAGCGCGTCGCCGAGTGGACCGCCAAATAATGGCTTGATGCCTCTAGCCTGAGCCTTGCAGGGCCGCCCCCCGGTTTTCCGGCGGGCGGCCTTTGTGTTTGTGGGGACTTCGCAGGTTGTTACCTGGTTCGCAAAAGACTTTTACATCTAAGACTAAGGTCGTCTGGAGTGCGTTCATGGGCAGCATAAAGTGGTGACGGGTTCTACCTAATCTGTGCTGCGAGGACAAAAACAATGAACGACAGCATTTACCTATCGATACAAAACAGCCCGCGGTTCAAGGAGCTGGTGTCAAAACGGGAACGATTCGCCTGGATTCTCTCGGTGATCATGCTCGGTCTCTACTCTGCTTTCATTCTCCTGATTGCCTACGGCCCGCAAGTACTGGGCGCCAAGATCAGCCCTGACTCGTCGATCACCTGGGGCATTCCCCTCGGCGTCGGCCTGATCCTGTCGGCTTTCATTCTCACCGGCATCTACGTGCGTCGTGCCAACGGTGAGTTCGATGAGCTGAACGCCGCAATCCTCAAGGAGGCTCAGCAATGATCCCGCGCGTACTGGCAACCCTGGCCATCGGCGCGTTCGCACCCGCCGTCTGGGCCGCTGACGCCCTCACCGGCGAAGTGCAGAAACAACCGCTGAACATTGCGGCGATCCTGATGTTCGTCGCCTTCGTCGGTGCCACCCTGTGCATCACCTACTGGGCCTCGAAGAAAAACAACTCGGCGTCCGACTACTACGCCGCCGGCGGGAAGATCACCGGCTTCCAGAACGGCCTGGCGATCGCCGGCGACTATATGTCCGCGGCGTCCTTCCTGGGGATTTCCGCCCTGGTGTTCACCTCCGGCTACGATGGCCTGATCTACTCGATCGGTTTCCTCGTCGGCTGGCCGATCATTCTCTTCCTGATCGCCGAACGCCTGCGCAACCTGGGTAAATACACCTTCGCCGACGTGGCCTCGTATCGCCTCGGCCAGAAGGAAATCCGCACCCTGTCCGCTTCCGGTTCGCTGGTGGTGGTGGCCTTCTACCTGATCGCCCAGATGGTCGGCGCCGGCAAGCTGATCCAGCTGCTGTTCGGTCTCGACTACCACATCGCGGTGATCCTGGTCGGCATCCTGATGTGCATGTACGTGCTGTTCGGCGGCATGCTGGCAACCACCTGGGTGCAGATCATCAAGGCGGTGCTGCTGCTCTCCGGTGCCAGCTTCATGGCGCTGATGGTGATGAAGCACGTCAACTTCGACTTCAGCCAGCTGTTCTCGCAAGCCATTGCCGTGCACCCGAAAGGCGAGGCGATCATGAGCCCTGGCGGCCTGGTGAAGGACCCGATCTCGGCCTTCTCCCTCGGCCTGGCGCTGATGTTCGGTACCGCCGGCCTGCCGCACATCCTGATGCGCTTCTTCACGGTGAGCGACGCCAAGGAAGCCCGTAAATCGGTGTTCTACGCCACCGGCTTCATCGGTTACTTCTACATCCTGACCTTCATCATCGGCTTCGGCGCGATCCTGCTGGTCAGCACCAACCCGGCCTTCAAGGACGCTGCTGGCGCCCTGATCGGCGGCAACAACATGGCAGCGGTGCACCTGGCTGACGCGGTTGGCGGCAGCGTGTTCCTCGGCTTCATCTCGGCCGTGGCCTTCGCCACCATCCTCGCGGTGGTTGCCGGCCTGACCCTGGCCGGTGCCTCGGCGGTATCCCACGACCTGTACGCCAGCGTCTGGCGCAAGGGCAAGGCCAACGAGAAGGACGAGATCCGCGTTTCGAAGATCACCACCATCGCCCTGGCCGTGCTGGCCATCGGCCTGGGCATTCTCTTCGAAAGCCAGAACATCGCCTTCATGGTCGGCCTGGCGTTCTCCATCGCGGCGAGCTGCAACTTCCCGGTACTGCTGCTCTCGATGTACTGGAAGAAGCTGACCACCCGTGGCGCCATGATCGGCGGTTGGATGGGCCTGATCAGTGCGGTCGCGCTGATGATCCTCGGCCCGACCATCTGGGTGCAGATCCTGCACCACGAGAAGCCGATCTACCCGTACGAGTACCCGGCGCTGTTCTCGATGATCATTGCCTTCGTCGGTATCTGGTTCTTCTCGATCACCGACAAGTCCAAGGCGGCTGATGAAGAACGTGCGCTGTTCTTCCCGCAGTTCGTCCGTTCGCAGACCGGCCTGGGTGCCAGTGGTGCGGTTTCCCACTGATCACTGAGCCCTGAATGAAAAACGGCCCTTCGATGAAGGGCCGTTTTTTTTGCCTGCGATTCAGTCGTGGGTCATATGTAGCCCAGCAATAGCAGGATCAGCAGCACGATCAGCACGGTCCCGATGACCCCGGATGGCCCGTAGCCCCAGCTTCTGGAGTGCGGGAAGACCGGCAGACCACCGATCAGCAGGAGAATCAGGATGATGATGAGAATTGTGCCCATGACGGATTCCTCTGGTTTCGGTCGGATGGGCAGACCTGCTGGTCAGGTCCGCTTAATAGTGTGATCCCCGCCGGGCGCGGAAAGTTTAATCAACTTTCTTGCCCGCCATGCGCCGTCTGTAGGAGCTGGCTTGCCTGCGATGGACCGCGCAGCGGTCCCAAAACCTGCCACTCCTGAGGATCTGGATGGATTCGATAGGGCAGGCGCTGGGAATCCAGAAAAACTGAAACAAGCGAACTCGTGCAGGATGGTCTTGGGCCCGCTGCGCGGTCCATCGCAGGCAAGCCAGCTCCTACAGGGATCGCGGTCGGCCTATTCAGCCGGTTGATACCCCTCCGACCCCCGCAAACCCTTCGCTACACTGCCCCTCACCATCACGAAAGACACAAGGCAGGCGCTATGCAGAACCGCATGATGATCACCGGCGCGGGCTCCGGATTGGGGCGCGAGATCGCCCTGCGCTGGGCGCGCGAGGGCTGGCAACTGGCATTGAGCGACGTCAACGAGGAGGGCCTGAAACAGACCCTGGCCCTGGTTCGCGAAGCCGGCGGCGACGGTTTTACCCAGCGCTGCGACGTGCGCGACTACAGCCAGCTGATCGCCCTGGCCCAGGCCTGCGAGGAGCACCTCGGCGGCATCGATGTGATCGTCAACAACGCCGGCGTCGCCTCCGGTGGCTTCTTCGCCGAGCTGTCCCTGGAAGACTGGGACTGGCAGATCGCAATCAACCTGATGGGCGTGGTCAAGGGCTGCAAGGCCTTCCTGCCGCTGCTGGAGCGCAGCAAGGGGCGGATCATCAATATCGCCTCCATGGCCGCGCTGATGCAGGGCCCGGCGATGAGCAACTACAACGTGGCCAAGGCCGGGGTGGTGGCGCTGTCGGAAAGCCTGCTGGTGGAACTGCGCCAGCTGGAAGTCGATGTGCATGTGGTCTGCCCATCCTTCTTCCAGACCAACCTGCTGGACTCCTTCCGCGGCCCGACCCCGGCGATGAAGGCCCAGGTCGGCAAGCTCCTGGAAAGCTCGCCGATCAGCGCGGCGGATATCGCCGGGTACATCTACCAGGAGGTCGCCCGCGGCCAGTTCATGATCCTGCCCCACGAGCAGGGGCGCATGGCCTGGCACCTCAAGCAGCATGACCCGCAGGCGCTCTACGACGAGATGGCCAGCATGGCCGAAAAGATGCGCGCCAAGGGCCGTCCGAGCCAATCCTGACGCGTCTGATCAGGTATCCTCGGCGTTTTGCCAGTACCGGGGATACCTGTGGTCAATTACCTGCTGTTCTTCTTCGCCGCCGTGTTCGAGATCGCCGGTTGCTACGCCTTCTACATGTGGCTGCGGCTGGGCAAGAGCGCCTGGTGGATCGCCCCGGCGCTGCTCAGCCTGACCCTCTTCGCCCTGCTCCTGACCCGCGTCGAAGCGGCCTACGCCGGGCGTGCCTATGCCGCCTACGGCGGGATCTACATCGTCACCTCGCTGTTGTGGCTGGCGTTCGTCGAGAAAGGCCGTCCCTTGACCAGCGACTGGCTCGGCGCTGCGCTGTGCGTACTGGGGGCGACGGTGATCCTGCTGGGCCCGCGGCTACAGAGCGCAGGCTGATTTTGTAGGAATTTTCAGTAGGGCGTTTCTTTAGCTGTTGTAGGACAGCTCTATTTGCCGGCCAGACCATTGAAGCGGACTACGCCGACAGCCAGTCTCCAGATTCACCCGGATATGGAGGATTTGGCGATGCTGGTCATAGGACGCGAGATTGGCGAGGTCATCAACATCGGTAACGACATCAAGCTCAAGGTGATTTCCGTGGACGGCGGCACGGTGCGCTTCGGTATCAGTGCGCCGCGCGACGTGGAAATCCACCGCGCCGAGATCTATCGGCGCCTGGCGGAGGAAGCGCAGAAGCAGAAGGCGGGCTGATCAGTCGAACAGTTCCTTGGGGATATCGTGCTTGGCCAGCAATTGGCATTGCTGGCTGTCCATATCGAAGAGGATGAACGCCTGCCCCTTGGCCAATGCCTGGCGCACACGCAGGACGCGGGTTTCCAGCGGGGTATCGTCGCCGTTGTCGGTGCCGTCGCGGGTGACGAAGTCCTCGATCAGGCGGGTCAGGGTTTCGGCTTCGAGTTGGTCGTAGGGGATGAGCATGGGGGCCTGCCTTTGAATTGATGGCACATGCTACCTGCTTTGTTGCTCTTGAGGGCCTCATCGCTGGCAAGCCAGCTCCCACAGGTTCTGCAGCGACTCGGACCCTGTGGGAGCTGGCTTGCCAGCGATAGGGCCCTCAAGATCACATCAATCTCTCCGACCGAGCACCTCATCCACCGTCGGCACCCGGGTATCACTCTCCATCTGCGCATCATGCTCCAGCTGGTGACTGAACCTTTCCAGCGAACTCCCCGCCGGATGCGAATCCGCTGCGAACACCGGCGGGCTCAGCAGATAAGCCCCGAGCAAGCGACTCAAGGCCGCCAGGCTGTCGATATGGGTCCGCTCATAGCCATGGGTCGCATCGCACCCAAACGCCAGCAACGCCGTCCGGATATCGTGCCCGGCGGTAATCGCCGAATGCGCATCGCTGAAGTAATAACGGAACAGGTCGCGCCGCACCGGCAGGCTGTGCTCATTGGCCAGATGCAGCAGATGCCGCGACAGGTGATAGTCATACGGCCCCGACGAGTCCTGCATCGCCACGCTGACCGCATGCTCGCTGGACTGCTGTCCCGGCGCGACCGGAGCGATATCGATGCCGACGAACTCGCTGACATCCCAGGGCAGGGCGCCCGCCGCGCCGGAGCCGGTTTCCTCGGTGATGGTGAACAGCGGATGACAGTCGATCTCCGGCGTGCGCCCGCTTTCCACCACCGCCTTGAGCGCCGCCAGCAGTGCGGCCACACCGGCCTTGTCGTCGAGGTGACGGGCACTGATATGTCCGCTTTCGGTGAACTCCGGCAGCGGATCGAAGGCGACGAAGTCACCGACATTGATCCCCAGCGACTCGCAATCGGCCCGGGTCGCGCAGTAGGCGTCCAGGCGCAGTTCGATGTGCTCCCAGCTCACCGGCATCTGGTCGATGGCGGTATTGAAGGCGTGCCCGCTGGCCATCAGCGGCAACACGCTGCCGCGCAGCACGCCGCTGTCGGTGAACACGCTGACCCGGCTGCCCTCGGCGAAGCGGCTCGACCAGCAGCCCACCGCCGCCAGGCCCAGGCGACCGTTGTCCTGCAACACGCGGACGCTGGCGCCGATGGTGTCGAGGTGTGCGGAAACCGCGCGGTCGGGGGAATTCTTGCGGCCCTTGAGGGTGGCGCGGATGGTTCCGCGCCGGGTCAGCTCGAAGGGGATGCCCAGTTCTTCCAGGCGCTCGGCGACGTAGCGCACGATGGTGTCGGTAAAGCCGGTGGGACTGGGGATCGCCAGCATTTCCAGAAGGACTTTTTGCAGATACTTCAGGTCCGGTTCGGGTAGCGGGGCTGTCATGAGCACTCCTGATTCAGGGTGTCGCCCGGCTGTGGGGGAACAGCAGGTCGACGAAACGTTCGGCAGTGGGTTGTGGTTCATGGTTGGCCAGGCCAACGCGCTCGTTGGCCTCGATGAACACGTAATCCGGCTGGTCGGCGGCGCGGACCATCAGGTCGAGGCCGACCACCGGGATATCCAGGGCGCGGGCGGCCTGGATCGCCGCGTCGGCGAGGGTTGGGTGCAGGCGCGCGGTGACATCTTCCAGGCAGCCGCCGGTATGCAGGTTGGCGGTGCGTCGCACCGCCAGGCGCTGGCCGGCGGGGAGGATGCTGTCGTAGTCGAAACCGGCGGCCTGGATCGTGCGCAGGGTCTCGTCGTCCTTAGGGATGCGGCTTTCGCCACCGGTCGCGGCCTGGCGCCGGCGGCTGTGAGCCTCGATCAGCCGGCCGATGCTGTGCTGGCCATCACCGATCACTTCCGCCGGGTGACGGATGGCGGCGGCCACCACGTCGAAGCCGATCACCACGATGCGCAGGTCATAGCCTTCATGGAAACTTTCCAGCAGCACCCGGCTATCGAAGCGCCGGGCCTGCTCGATGGCGTGGGTGACTTCCTCCAGGGTGGTGAGGTTGACCGCCACGCCATTGCCCTGTTCGCCATCCACCGGCTTGACCACCACCGCACCGTGGTCTTCGAGGAAGGCCAGGTTGTCGTCGGCATTGCCCGCCAGTTGCTGCGCCGGCACATTCAGCCCGGCGCTGGCGAGCGCCCGGTGGGTCAGGCGCTTGTCCTGGCACAGGGTCATGCTCACGGCGGTGGTCAGGTCGCTCAGGGATTCCCGGCAGCGCACCCGGCGCCCGCCGTGGTTGAGGGTGAACAGGCCGCCATCGGCGTCGTCCACCTGCACATCGATGCCGCGCTTGTAGGCTTCCTCGACGATGATCCGCGCATAGGGGTTGAGCCCGTCCTGCGGACCCGGGCCGAGGAACAGCGGCTGGTTGATGCCGTTCTTGCGCTTGACCGCGAAGGTCGGCAGGTTGCGGAAGCCGAGCTTGGCGTACAGGCGCTTGGCCTGGCGGTTGTCGTGCAGCACCGAGAGGTCGAGGTAGTTGAGGCCGCGGCTCATGAAGTGCTCCACCAGATGCCGCACCAGCACCTCGCCGACCCCGGGCCGGGTGGTGTTGGGGTCGACGGCCAGGCACCAGAGGCTGCTGCCGGCCTCGGGGTCCTCGAAGGCCTTGAGGTGATTGAGGCCCATCACGCTGCCGATCACCGCCCCGGTGGCTTCGTCCTCGGCCAGCCAGTACACCGGCCCGCCGAGATGGCGCGGGGTCAGCAGCTCGGTCTTCACCGGGAGCATGCCGCGGGTCTGGTACAGGGTGTTGATCGCCTGCCAGTCCTCGTCGCTTTGTGCCCGGCGAATGCGGAAGCCGCGAAACACCCGGCTGGCCTGGCGGTAGTCGCTGAACCACAGGCGCAGGGTGTCGGACGGGTCGAGGAACAGCTGGTGCGGCGCCTGGGCCAGAACCTGCTGCGGCGCCGCCACGTAGAGAGCGATATCCCGCTCACCGGGCTGCTCCTCCAGCAGCGCCTCGGCCAACTGGCCGGGCTCGGCGTAGGTATGACCGATCAGCAGGCGACCCCAGCCGCAATGCAGCGAGCGCGGTTCATCCTGCGGTTCGCTGCCTTCGCCGGCCAGGCGCGCCTGCAGGCGTTCATAGGACGGCACCTGGCCGCGCAGCAAGCGTTGGCCGTAGGCAGTTGCGTGGGCTTTCATCGGTCAGATTCCTTGTTCGCTGAGCCACAGGTTCAGGGCCGCCAGTTGCCAGAGTTTCGAGCCGCGCAGCGGGGTGAGCTGGCCATGCGGGTCGCTCAGCAGGCGGTCGAGCATCGCCGGGTTGAACAGCCCGCGATCCTGGCTCGGGTCCAGCAGCAGGTCGCGTACCCAGTCCAGGGTCGCGCCTTGCAGGTGCTTGAGGCCGGGCACCGGGAAGTAGCCCTTCTTGCGGTCGATCACCTCGCTGGGGATGACCATGCGCGCGGCTTCCTTGAGCACCTGCTTGCCGCCGTCCGGCAGCTTGAAGCGCGCCGGAATCCGCGCCGACAGCTCCACCAGGCGGTAATCGAGGAACGGCGTGCGCGCTTCCAGGCCCCAGGCCATGGTCATGTTGTCGACGCGCTTGACCGGGTCATCCACCAGCATCACCGTGCTGTCCAGGCGCAGGGCCTTGTCCACGGCGTCGCGGGCACCGGGCTGGGCGAAGTGCTGGCGGACGAAGTCGCCGGCCACGTCGCTGTCCACCAGCCACGACGGCTGCACGGTGTCGCGGTACTCATCGAAGCTGCGGTCGCAGAAGGCTGCGCGGTAGGCCGCCACCGGGTCGGCGGCGCCGTCCACCTGCGGGTACCAGTGATAGCCGGCGAACAGTTCGTCGGCGCCCTGGCCGCTCTGCACTACCTTGCAATGCTTGGCCACTTCCCGCGACAGCAGGTAGAAGGCGATGCAGTCATGGCTGACCATCGGCTCGCTCATGGCGCGGAAGGCCGCCGGCAGCTGGGTGATGATCTCGCGTTCGTCGATGCGCAACTGGTGGTGGCGGGTGCCGTAGTGCCTGGCGATCAGGTCGGAGTACTGGAACTCGTCGCCGCGCTCGCCACCGGCATCCTCGAAGCCGATGGAGAAGGTCGACAGGTCCTCGACGCCGACTTCGCGGAGCAGGCCGACCAGCATGCTGGAGTCCACACCGCCGGACAGCAGCACGCCGACATCCACGGCGGCACGCTGGCGGATGGCCACGGCTTCGCGGGTGCTGTCGAGCACGCGGTCGCGCCAGTCCTCCAGGGTCAGGTCCTGTTCATCGGTGCGTGGCCCGTAATGCAGGCTCCACCATTGCTGCTGCTGGCTGCGGCCCTGGGCGTCGATGCGCATCCAGGTGGCCGGCGGCAGTTTCTCGATATTGGCCAGCAGGGTGCGTGGCGCGGGGACCACGGCGTGGAAGTTCAGGTAGTGGTTGAGGGCCACCGGGTCCAGCACCGGATCGATATCACCGCCCTTGAGCAGGGCCGGGAGGGTCGAGGCGAAGCGCAGGCGTGAGTGGGTCCGTGAGAGGTACAGCGGCTTGACGCCCAGACGGTCGCGGGCGAGGAACAGCTGCTGCTTGTCGCGTTCCCAGATGGCCAGGGCGAACATGCCATTGAGGCGCGGCAGCAGTTGCTCGCCCCAGGCGTGGTAGCCCTTGAGCAGGACCTCGGTGTCGCCACCGGAGTAGAACACGTAACCAAGGCTTTCCAGCTCGGCGCGCAGTTCCGGGAAGTTATAGATGGCGCCGTTGAAGGCCAGGGACAGGCCCAGGTTCGGGTCGACCATGGGTTGGGCCGAGCCGTCGGACAGGTCCATGATCTTCAGGCGACGATGGCCGAGGGCGATCGGGCCCTGGCTATGGAAGCCCCAGGCATCCGGGCCGCGAGGGGCCAGATGGTGGGTAATCCGCTCGACCGCGGCGAGGTCCGCCGGGCGCGAAGGGGTGGCTACAGGGGTGAAACGAAACTCTCCAGCTAATCCGCACATAAGTCCTTACCGGTTTTGCCGTTGGGGAAGGTGCCCGAACAAGGGGCACTCAGAAACTGACCGGATGGGGTTGTGGGAGTTTTAGATCGATATGGAATAAAGCCTTGGGTAGGGTCTTGAGGGATGATGGTGTTTTTGAGGGCCTCATCGCTGGCAAGCCAGCTCCCACAGGTACAGCGGTGCTCTCAAGAACACAGGTGAACCTGTGGGAGCTGGCTTGCCAGCGATGAGGCCCTCAAGCCTTGCCGCGTTTCAGCTCACGCAACATGAACCGGTTCGGGTGACAGGCCTCCGCCATCTCCCGTGGCATCGGCAGGGCATCGCCATTGACCCAGGCGGCCAGCAGCTCGCCGCACAACGGCGCAGTGATCAGCCCGCGCGAACCATGCCCGCTGTTGACGAACAACCCCTCCAGCCATGGACACGGGTCATCCGGCACCTGCCGCGCATTCTTCGTCAGCGCCGCATAGGTCTCGGCAAAGGCCCCGGCCTCGGCCAGCGGCCCGACCAGCGGCAGGTAATCCGGACTGGTACAGCGAAACGCCGCCCGTCCTTCCAAGCGCTGCGCATCCAGTTGATCTATGTCCAGCCGTTCAGCCAGGTCCGGCGAAATCTCCCGCAGCAGCTCCAGGTTGCTGCGATGTTCCTCGACCGTCGGTACGGTATCGGTGCTGTGGAAATCGAAACTGGCCCCCAGGGTGTGCTCGCCATGCCGGGGTGGTGCGACATAACCGTCGGCGCAGACCACCGTCTGCAGGGCCTGGCTGGCGGCGGTCACCGGCAGTTTGCTGATCTGTCCACGAATGCGCTTGAGCGGCAGTCCGGCGCATCCCTCGAACTGGCGAATCTCCGCCGCCCCGGCCAGCACCACCACCGGCGCCTCGGCCAGCACCCGCTCGCCCTCCAGCGCCTGCCACAGCCCGTCGACGCGGCGCAGTTGCAGCACATTGTGGTGAGTGAGCAAACGCACATTCGCTTGCTGTGCCTGCCAGCGACACAGCGCCGGCGGATGCACCCAGCCACCTTCCGGATAGAACAGGCCACCACTGGGCAGGGTGATCCCGGCGACCGCCTCGGCCTGCTGGCGGTCCAGCCGTTGCACCAGCTCATCGCTGAACGCCCCGGCCAGTTGTGCCTGGCGCTGGTCTTCCTTGGCGTCGAAGGCCAGTTGCAGCACGCCGCAGTCGTCCCAGTCGGCACCCCTTTGCAAGCGTTCGAGCAGGCGCCGGGTGTGCCCGAATCCGCTGACGATCAGTTGCGACAGCACAGTGCCGTGGGCCGAGAGCTTGAGATAGAGCACGCCCTGAGGATTGCCCGAGGCTTCGCGGGCCGGCTGGTCATGGCGTTCCAGCAGGCTGACCTGCCAACCCCGTGCTGCCAGGCTGGCGGCGCTGCTGCAACCTGCGAGGCCTGCGCCGATCACCAAGGCGTGACGCGGACCCTCAAGCGCCGCAGGTCGGCGATACCAGGGCGCGATCGGGGCCGGCAGTGGCTGTTCTTCGGGCCAGCCCTTGAACAGCCCGCGCAGCACTTCCCATTTCTTGCCGATCCCCGGAATCCGCTTCATGCCGAAGCCCACCGCGATCAGCGCCCGGCGCACCCAGCCGGTGCTGGTGAAGGTGCCGAGGGTGGTTCCGGGCACCGACAGCCGGCCCAGTTGGGCGAACAGCTCCGGGGTCCACATGTCCGGGTTCTTCGCCGGGGCGAAGCCGTCGAGGAACCAGGCGTCGATGCGCCCGTCGAGCTTTTCGAACTGCTCGCGGGCATCGCCGATCATCAGGGTCAGGCTGATCCGGCCGTTGTCGAAGAGGAACGTCTGGTAACCCTCGTGCACCGCCACGTATTGCGCCAGCAGGGCCTGGCCCTGGCGGGCCATCTCCGGCCACAGGGCCAGGGCGCGGCGCAGGTCGTCGCGGGTCAGAGGGAATTTTTCGGCGCTGATAAAGTGCAGGCGCGCGTCGGCCGAGGCCAGTTGTTCGAACAGTTGCCAGGCATAGAGGAAATTCAGGCCCGTGCCGAAGCCGGTCTCGCCGATCACGAAGCATTCGCCGGCACCCAGGGCGGCGAAGCGCTGGCGCAGGTCGTTCTGTTCGATGAACACATGGCTGGTTTCCGCCAGGCTCTGGTCCTTGGAGAAGTAGATGTCGTCGTACTGCCGCGAATGCGGGCGGCCCAGTTCGTCCCAGTCGATCTGGGCGTGGCGCGGAGGAGGGGTGTCGGTCATGAGGGGCTCGGATTCAGCGGATGCGCCATTCTAGCCGATCGGTGAAACGCTGTTTGATCCCGGACAAAACCAATGGCAATCCGCTAGTCTTGCTTATCCATGAAGGGAGCCTGGTATGTTCGAATCCGCTGAAATCGGTCACTCGATCGACAAAGAAACCTACGACGCCGAAGTCCCCGCCCTGCGCGAAGCCCTGCTCGAAGCCCAGTTCGAGCTCAAGCAGCAGGCGCGTTTCCCGGTCATCGTGCTGATCAATGGCATCGAGGGCGCCGGCAAGGGCGAGACGGTCAAGCTGCTGAACGAATGGATGGACCCGCGCCTGATCGAAGTGCGCACTTTCGACCAGCAGACCGACGAGGAACTGGCCCGGCCACCGGCCTGGCGCTACTGGCGGGCGCTGCCGGCCAAGGGGCGGATGGGCGTGTTCTTCGGCAACTGGTACAGCCAGATGCTCCAGGGCCGGGTCCACGGGCATTTCAAGGACGCCGTGCTGGACCAGGCGATCAGCGCCTCCGAGCGCCTGGAGCAGATGCTCTGCGATGAAGGCGCGCTGATCTTCAAGTTCTGGTTCCACCTGTCCAAGAAGCAGATGAAGGCCCGCCTCAAGACGCTCAAGGACGACCCGGTGCACCGCTGGCGCATCAGCCCGCTGGACTGGCAGCAGTCGGAAACCTACGACCGTTTCGTGCGTTTTGGCGAGCGGGTGATCCGCCGGACCAGCCGCGAGTATGCGCCGTGGCACATTATCGAAGGTGCCGATCCGCACTATCGCAGCCTGGCCGTGGGCAAGCTCCTGCTCGAAGGCCTGCAGAATGCCCTGAAAGCCAAGGCGCTCAAGGACCCGACGCCGATTGCGCCGCTGGGCGAAAGCATCGACGAGCGCAGCCTGCTGGACAGTCTCGACCTGAGCGTTCATCTCGACAAGCACGACTACCAGGAGCAACTGGTGTTCGAGCAGGCGCGGCTCGCCGGGCTGCTGCGCGACAAGCGCATGAAGCATCACTCGCTGGTGGCGGTGTTCGAAGGCAATGACGCGGCGGGCAAGGGCGGGGCGATCCGTCGGGTGGCGGCGGCGCTGGACCCGCGCCAGTACAGCATCGTGCCGATCGCCGCGCCGACCGAGGAGGAGCGCGCGCATCCGTACCTGTGGCGCTTCTGGCGGCACCTGCCGGCCTACGGCAAGTTCACCGTGTTCGACCGTTCCTGGTATGGCCGGGTGCTGGTGGAGCGGGTCGAGGGCTTCTGCAGCCAGGCCGACTGGATGCGCGCGTATGGCGAGATCAACGACTTCGAAGAGCAGATCAGCAATGCCGGGGTGGTGGTGGTCAAGTTCTGGCTGGCCATCGACCAGCAGACCCAGTTGGAGCGCTTCCAAGAGCGCGAGAACATTCCGTTCAAGCGTTTCAAGATCACCGAGGAAGACTGGCGCAACCGCGACAAATGGGACCTGTATGCGCGGGCGGTGGGGGATATGGTCGACCGTACCAGCACCGAGATTTCCGCCTGGACCCTGGTGGAAGCCAATGACAAGCGCTGGGCGCGGGTGAAGGTGCTGCGCACCATCAATGAAGCGCTGGAGGCGGCGTTCCGCAAGCACAAGAAGTAATTCTTGAAGCTGACACCAAACCCTGTGGGAGCTGGCTTGCCAGCGATGAGGCCGGCACTGACAAACATGTCGTCAGATCTGGCCCTATCGCTGGCAAGCCAGCTCCCACAGGGTTCTTTTTGAGCTTCACGATCTTTTGTAATCCCTTTCCTACGCACTAGACTCTCGCCATCCACCACCCCGGGCTATCGAGGCCGTCATGCATATCTCTTCCGGACGCTGGGCCTACGGGCTGTTCCTGGCGCTGTTGACCGCCGTGCTGTGGGGCATCCTGCCGGTGAAGCTCAAGCAGGTCCTGCAGGTGATGGACCCGGTCAGCGTCACCTGGTACCGCCTGCTGGTGTCAGGCGGGCTGCTGTTCGCCTGGCTCGGGGCGCAACGCAACCTTCCGTCGTTCTCCGCCCTGGGTCGCCGTGGCAAGTGGCTGGTGGCCGTGTGCGTGCTCGGGCTCACCGGCAACTACGTGCTCTACCTGATCGGCCTGAACCTGGTCAGCGCCGGTACCGCGCAACTGGTGGTGCAGATCGGCCCGGTGCTGCTGCTGATCGGCAGCGTCTTCGTGTTCAAGGAATCCTTCACCGTCGGCCAGGGTATCGGCCTGGCGCTGCTGATGGTCGGTTTCGGCCTGTTCTTCAACCAGCGCCTGGATGAGCTGCTGACCTCCCTGGGTGCCTACACCACTGGGGTACTGGTGATCATCGCGGCGTCCTCGGTCTGGGTGTTCTACGCCCTCGGCCAGAAACAGTTGCTCACGGTGTGGAATTCCAAGCAGGTGATGATGGTGATCTACCTGTTCTGCGCGGTGCTCCTGACACCCTGGGCCAAGCCGCTGGAAGTGCTGCAGCTGAGCGCCCTGCAAGGCTGGATGCTGCTGGCCTGCTGCCTCAACACCCTGGTGGCCTACGGCGCCTTCGCCGAAGCGCTGGCGCATTGGGAGGCGTCGCGGGTCAGCGCGACCCTGGCGATTACACCGCTGGTGACTTTCGTGACCGTGGCCCTGGCTGCATGGGTGTGGCCGGCGTACGTCAGCGCCGAGCAGATCAACGGCCTGGGCTATTTCGGCGCGCTGGTGGTGGTGGCGGGGTCGGCGCTGACCGCCCTGGGGCCGTCGATCAGCGCCGGCTGGAAGGCCAGGCGCGTGCCCCCGGCCGCCTGACTCAGCCCTTGCCGCCGGCTTCGAGCATCTGCTCGGGACGTACCCACTGGTCGAACTGGGCATCGGTGAGATAACCCAGGACCAGCGCCGCCTCGCGCAGGGTGGTGCCTTCGGCGTAGGCCTTCTTGGCGATTTCCGCCGCCTTGTCGTAGCCGATATGCGGGTTCAGCGCGGTCACCAGCATCAGCCCGCGCTCCAGGTGCGCGGCCATCTGCTGGGCGTCCGGCTCGATCCCGGCCACGCAATGGCGCTGGAAGTTCTGGCAGCCGTCGGCGAGCAGTTCGATGGATTGCAGCAGGTTGTGGATGATCACCGGCTTGAACACGTTCAACTGCAAATGCCCCTGGCTCGCCGCGAAACCGATCGCGGTGTCGTTGCCGAGCACCTGGCAGGCCAGCATCGACAGGGCCTCGCACTGGGTCGGGTTGACCTTGCCGGGCATGATCGAGCTGCCCGGCTCGTTGGCCGGCAGGCGTACTTCGGCGATCCCGGCACGGGGGCCCGAGCCGAGCAGGCGCAGGTCGTTGGCGATTTTCATCACGGCCACGGCCAGGGTTTTCAGACCGCCGGCCAGGGTGGTCAGGGGCTCATGGCCGGCGAGGGCGGCGAACTTGTTCGGTGCGGTGACGAACGGCAGGCCGGACAGCGCTGCCAGCTCGGCGGCGATGGCCTCGGCGAAACCATGGGGCGCATTCAGCCCGGTGCCCACCGCCGTACCACCCTGGGCCAGTTCGCAGACTGCCGGCAAGGCGCTGCGGATGGCGCGCTGGGCGTAATCCAGCTGGGCGACCCAGGCCGACACTTCCTGACCGAAAGTGATGGGCGTGGCGTCCATCATATGGGTGCGTCCGGTTTTCACCAGGTGGGTGTGGCGCGCCGACAGCTCGGCCAGCCCCGAGGACAGCTCGGCGATGGCCGGCAGCAGCTTTTCATGCACCGCCTGGGCGGCAGCGATGTGCATGGCAGTGGGGAAACAGTCGTTGGAGCTCTGCGAGCGGTTGACGTGGTCGTTGGGGTGGACCGGGTCCTTGCCGCCGCGGCCCTTGCCGGCCAGCTCGTTGGCGCGCCCGGCGATCACCTCGTTGACGTTCATGTTGCTCTGGGTGCCGCTGCCGGTCTGCCAGACCACCAGCGGGAACTGGTCGTCATGCTCGCCGTCGAGCACTTCGTCGGCGGCCTGTTCGATCAACCGGGCGATATTCGCCGGCAGGTCGCCATTACGGTCGTTGACCCGCGCCGCCGCCTTCTTCACCAGGGCCAGGGCATGCAGCACGGCCAGCGGCATGCGTTCCTTGCCGATGGCGAAATTGATCAGCGAACGCTGCGTTTGCGCACCCCAGTAGACCTGATCAGGAACTTCGACCGGTCCGAGGCTGTCAGTTTCGATGCGGCTCATGTGCTACCCACTCCTTTGCAAGATGCAAGTTTGACCAGACAGTTTAGGTCTTGATTCGCCAGGCAGGTTCCATAGCCCACTCGTCCTATTGAGCGGCTGCGTCCGTGGGCGCAGAATGCTCTACGCTGGAAACACTCACTTACTCTTTTAAGGAATTCCGATGACCCGTCTCCGCGCCCTTTGCACGGCCGTCGCCCTGGTTTGCGCAAGCGGCCAGGTATTCGCTGCCGGCCCAAGCCACGACGCTGCGGCCGAGAAGTTTCTGACCCTGGCGCACGCCGACAAGCTCGGTACGCCGGTGTACATGCAGGTGCAGCAGATGTTCGCCCAGCGCTTCGAGCAGACCAAGGCGCCTGCCTCGAAGAAAGCCGTGCTCGATAGCTACCAGGCCAAAGCCAACGCTGCCCTGGACAACGCCATCGGCTGGAACAAGCTGAAGCCGGATATGGTCAAGCTCTACACCAGCACCTTCACCGAGCAGGAACTGAAAGACCTGGTGGCCTTCTACCAGTCGCCGCTGGGCAAGAAAGTCCTGGAGAAAATGCCGGTGGTGACCCAGCAGTCCGCCCAGCTGACCCAGCAGAAGCTGGAAAGCGCTGTGCCTGTGGTCAACAAGCTGCTCGCCGACATGACCAACGAACTCGACCCGAACGCCGGCAAGGCCGCCGCGCCGGCCAAGAAGCCCTAAGCGGAGCCACCGATGTCGATGCAGCAGAAGATCGAACAGAGCCTGTCGGCGCTGGAGCCCCGGCACCTGCAGGTCCTGGACGAGAGCCATATGCATAGTCGTGGCACCGAGACCCACTACAAGGCGGTCGTGGTCAGCGAGCAGTTCGAGGGCCTGAACAGCGTTAAGCGGCACCAGAAGGTCTACGCCACCCTCGGCGACCTGATGGGCCAGTTCCATGCCCTGGCGTTGCATACCTACACCCAGCAGGAATGGGAAAAGGTCGGTGTTGCACCGGCTTCCCCCACCTGTGCCGGAGGCAGCAAGCACTGATTTAACCATCGGTATTTGCTAGAATCCGCCCCCGCGCCGCTTGTCGGCGCGTTTTTATTTGTATTTTCAAACCCGGTCCGCCCTTTGCGAGGGTGACCACTGGAGAGTTGCAAGCATGACCCAACCGATCGTCGTGGCGGCGCTGTACAAGTTCGTCACCCTCGAAGACTACGTCGAACTGCGCGAGCCGCTGCTGGCTGCCATGGAAGCCAACGGCGTCAAAGGCACCCTGCTGCTGGCCGAGGAAGGCATCAACGGCACGGTTTCCGCCACCCGCGAAGGCATCGACGGCCTGCTCGCCTGGCTGCGCAACGACCCGCGCCTGGTGGATGTCGACCACAAGGAGTCGTACTGCGACGAGCAGCCGTTCTACCGGACCAAGGTCAAGCTGAAGAAAGAGATCGTCACCCTGGGCGTACCGGGCGTCGACCCGAACAAGGCGGTCGGCACCTATGTCGAGCCGCAGGACTGGAACGCCCTGATCAACGACCCGGAAGTGCTGCTGATCGACACCCGCAACGACTACGAAGTGGCCATCGGCACTTTCGAAGGCGCCATCGACCCGAAGACCACCACCTTCCGCGAGTTCCCCGAGTACATCAAGGCCAACTTCGACCCGGCGCGGCACAAGAAGGTCGCCATGTTCTGCACCGGCGGCATCCGTTGCGAGAAGGCGTCGAGCTATATGCTCGGTGAGGGCTTCGAAGAGGTCTATCATCTGAAAGGCGGGATCCTGAAATATCTGGAAGAAGTGCCTCAGGACCAGAGCAAGTGGCAGGGCGACTGCTTCGTCTTCGACAACCGGGTCACCGTGCGTCACGACCTCAGCGAAGGCGAGTACGACCAGTGCCACGCGTGCCGCCATCCGGTCAGTGTCGAGGACCGGGCCTCGGAGCACTACTTGCCAGGCATCAGCTGCCCGCATTGCTGGGACAGCCTGAGCGAGAAGACCCGCCGCAGCGCCATCGACCGGCAGAAGCAGATCGAACTGGCCAAGGCCCGCAACCAGCCGCACCCGATCGGGTTCAACTACCGCAAAGCCGAGGTGTGATGCATGACCGCTCGCCTGCTCTATGTGATGGACCCGATGTGCTCCTGGTGCTGGGGGTTCGCGCCGGTGGCTGCGGCCCTGATCGCCCAGGCGCGCCAGGCAGGGATTGAAACCCGCCTGGTGGTCGGCGGCCTGCGCACCGGCAGTTCGGCCCTGGACGCCTCGACCCGGCGCTACATCCTCGAGCACTGGCAAGCGGTCAACGAAGCCACCGGCCAGCCGTTCCAGCTTGAGGGCGCCATGCCCGACGGCTTTGTCTACGACACCGAGCCGGCCTGCCGCGCCCTGGTGACGGCGCGCAGCCTGGACGAGGGCAAGGTCTGGGACCTGCTGGCGCTGATCCAGCAGGCGTTCTACCAGCGGGCCGAAGACGTCACCCTGGCGCCGACCCTGGTCAACCTGGCGGAGCAGGCCGGTTTCGACCGCGCCAGCTTCGCCGCGGCCTTCGCCAGCAGCGAACAGCGCACGGCCACGGCCGCCGATTTCACCTGGGTCCAGGACCTGGGCATCGCCGGCTTCCCGACCCTGCTCGCCGAGCGCAACGGCCAACTGGCCTTGCTGACCAATGGCTACCAGGCGCTGGAGTCCCTCGAACCGCTGCTCGGCCGCTGGCTGGAGCGGGCTGCCTATGCTTGATCTGCCAGGCTCGCCCGACCCGGTACCCGGGCCTGCGGCGGCGTCTGCCGATCGCTTGAGCTGGGCGGAAATCCGCCGCCTGGCGCTGCACCACAAGAAAGCCCTGTGGATCGCCAATGGCGTTGCCGTGCTGGCGGCGCTGTGCAGCGTGCCGATCCCGCTGCTCCTGCCGCTGCTGGTGGACGAAGTGCTGCTCGGCCATGGCGACGCGGCGCTGAAGTGGATGAACCAGTTCCTCCCGGGCAATTGGCAGGTGGCGGCCGGCTATATCGGCCTGATGCTCTTCGTCACCCTGTTGCTGCGCAGTACCGCGCTGATCTTCAACGTGGTCCAGGCCAAGCTGTTCGCCGGCCTGGCCAAGGACATCGTCTACCGCCTGCGCATCCGCCTGATCGAGCGGCTCAAGCGCATCTCCCTGAGCGAATACGAAAGCCTCGGCAGCGGTACCGTCACCACCCACCTGGTGACCGACCTCGACACCCTGGACAAATTCGTCGGCGAAACCCTCAGCCGCTTCCTCGTGGCCATGCTGACCCTGACCGGTACCGCGGCGATCCTGATCTGGATGCATTGGCAACTGGCGCTGCTGATCCTGCTGTTCAACCCGTTGGTGATCTTTGCCACGGTGCAACTGGGCAAGCGGGTCAAGCACCTGAAGAAGCTGGAGAACGACAGCACCTCGCGCTTCACCCAGGCCTTGACCGAAACCCTCGACGCCATCCAGGAAATCCGCGCCGGCAACCGCCAGGGCTATTTCCTCGGGCGCCTGGGCCTGCGCGCCCAGGAAGTGCGCAACTACGCCGTGGCCTCGCAGTGGAAGAGCGACGCCAGCGGGCGAGCCAGTGGCCTGCTGTTCCAGTTCGGTATCGACATCTTCCGCGCCGCGGCCATGCTCACCGTGCTGTTCTCCGACCTGAGTATCGGCCAGATGCTCGCGGTGTTCAGCTACCTGTGGTTCATGATCGGTCCGGTCGAGCAACTGCTGAACCTGCAATATGCCTATTACGCGGCCGGCGGCGCCCTGAGCCGGATCAACGAGCTGCTGGCCCGTGCCGACGAGCCGCAGTTCGCTGGCGGCACCGACCCGTTCCAAGGCCAGACCACGGTGGGCATCGAGGTCCGCGGCCTGCGCTTCGGCTATGGCGAGGAGCCGGTGCTGGACCAGTTGAACCTGTCCATCGCCCCCGGCGAGAAGGTCGCCATCGTCGGCGCCAGCGGCGGCGGCAAGAGCACCTTGGTGCAACTGCTGCTCGGCCTGTACACCGCGCAGGCGGGGACCATTCGCTTTGGTGGCGCGACCCAGCAGGAAATCGGCCTGGATACCCTGCGCGAGAACGTTGCGGTGGTGCTCCAGCACCCGTCGCTGTTCAACGACACGGTACGCGCCAACCTGACCATGGGCCGCGACTGCACGGACGATGAATGCTGGCAGGCCCTGGCCATCGCCCAGCTCGACGAGACCATCGCTGCCTTGCCGCAAGGCCTGGACAGTGTGGTCGGGCGCTCCGGCGTGCGTCTGTCCGGCGGCCAGCGCCAGCGCCTGGCGATTGCCCGAATGGTCCTGGCCAAGCCCAAGGTGGTGATCCTCGACGAGGCCACCTCGGCCCTCGACGCCGCCACCGAATACAACCTGCACCATGCCCTGGCGCGCTTCCTCAGCGCCCGTACTACGCTGATCATCGCCCACCGCCTGTCGGCGGTGAAACAGGCCGATCGCGTGCTGGTCTTCGACGGTGGGCATGTCGCCGAGGATGGCGGTCACCAGCAACTGATCGCCGAAGGCGGCCTGTACGCCAAGCTGTACGGTCACTTGCAGCAAAGCTGAGTGTTTATTGTGCGAAATCACTTATCCGCATGAAGGCAAATGGCCTAGTCTGTATCGGAACAGAGTGAGGCTACTCACCGGTGCTGTCGCAAGGGACTTCATGAAGGGAAAACGGACGCTCGAAACGCCCAGGCTCCTGGGGCTTATCTGGCCATTTATCGCTGTGGTGCTGTTCCAGGCGCTGCTCGGCAGCATGAGCCTGTACGCGCTGTCGGCGATGCGCGCCTATGT
Organism: Pseudomonas sp. P2S-1; assembly: GCF_057197725.1. NCBI lineage: Bacteria > Pseudomonadati > Pseudomonadota > Gammaproteobacteria > Pseudomonadales > Pseudomonadaceae > Pseudomonas > Pseudomonas sp. P2S-1. Next base: position 2,953,683 of record NZ_CM170068.1, on the reverse strand, counting down.
GGCGGGGGAAAGCCTCTGGTCCAAGGGCCAGAAGGACGCCATCTATTACCTGAGCCTCTACGTCGACACCCGCGACGAGGAGAACTTTCGCAAATACCAGCAGGCCTTTGCCATTCCCGAAGGCAGCCATCGCCTGCGCCTGGCGCTGGATCTGGACCCGCCGGACCTGGAAGGCGCGCGCCAGGGCATCCTGGCGGGCGGCAACCACCCGGACGATGTGGCCAGCGTGATCTGGTTCTACTTGAATTTCCGCCATGTCAGCTACCTGGAGAAGGCCATCGACCGCTGGCAGGTGGGCGACAGTTTCCTCCAGGAGCTGGACACCCTGGCTCAGGAAGTCCACGCCGGCATTCGCGCCAACCAGGCCACGCCCTGGTACCTGGCGGAGTGGAAGCGCCGCATCGTCGCGATCAACGACAACGTCACCCCGGCCGCCCGGGCCTTCAGCGATGCCCTGGGCGAAGGCTCGCGCATGCTCTTGCGCCTGCTATTGCTGATCAACCTTGCTACTGCAGTGTTCCTCATCGCCCTGGCCTGGCTACGCTCGAGCAAGCTGCTGGCCCAGCGCCAGGCCTTCGCCAGCGCCCTGCAGGTGGAGAAGGAGCGGGCGCAGATCACCCTGGCGTCCATCGGTGACGGGGTGATCACCACCGATGTCGACGGTTGCATCCTGTATATGAACCCGGCCGCCGAGCAACTGACCCATTGGGATGCCCTGCATGCCCAGGGCCTGCCGCTGGCGGCGCTGTTCAGCCTGCTCGACGACAACGCCGAGAAGGACAGCCTGACCCTCACCGAACATATCCTCAACGGTGCGCTGAGCGGCGGTTCGGAGCATGTCCGGCAGATCCAGCGTCTGGACGGCAGTACCGTGGCCGTGGCCCTGGTCGGTGCGCCGATCATCAGCGAGGGACGCATCAGCGGCACCGTGCTGGTGCTGCACGACATGACCCGGGAGCGCCAGTACATCGCCAACCTGTCCTGGCAGGCGACCCACGATGCCCTGACCGGGCTGTCCAACCGGCGCGAATTCGAATACCGCCTGGAGCAGGCCCTGAACGAACTGGCCCGGCACAGCGGCCGGCATTCGCTGATGTTCCTCGATCTCGACCAGTTCAAGCTGGTCAACGACACCAGCGGGCATGCCGCCGGTGACGAACTGCTGCGGCATATCTGCGCGGTCTTGCAGTCGGCCCTGCGCGAGGGCGACGTGCTGGCGCGCTTGGGTGGCGACGAGTTCGGCGTGCTGCTGCACGATTGCCCGCCGGAGCAGGCCGAACGCATCGCCGAGAACCTGCGCCAGTCGGTGCAGAGCCTGCATTTCGTGTGGAAGGGCCGGCCGTTCATGAATACCGTGAGCATTGGCCTGGTCCATCTGGCGCAAGCACCGGAAACACTGGAGGCGGCGCTGCGAGCCGCCGACATGGCCTGCTACATGGCCAAGGAAAAGGGCCGCAACCGCGTTCAGTTGTACCAGGCCGACGATACCGAGCTATCGGTGCGCTTCGGCGAGATGGCCTGGATCCAGCGCCTGCATATCGCCCTGGAAGAAAACCGCTTCTGCCTGTACGCACAGGAAATCGCCGCCCTGCATCCCGAGGAGGGCAATGGCGGGCATCTGGAGATCCTTCTGCGCCTGCACGATGAAAGCGGCCGCATGATCCTGCCGGACAGTTTCATTCCGGCGGCCGAGCGCTTCGGCCTGATCACCGCCCTTGATCGCTGGGTGGTGAACAGCGTCTTCGGCACCATCCGCCAGTGCCTGGACGAGGGGGCGCAAGCGCCGCTGGCGATGTGTTCGATCAACCTCTCGGGCAACAGCATTGGCGACGACAAGTTTCTTGAGTACCTGCGCCGGCAGTTCTGCGAGCACGGTATCCCGCCTGAATTGATCTGTTTCGAAATAACCGAGACCAGCGCGATTGCCGATCTTGGCAGTGCCATTCGTTTTATCAACGAATTGAAGGGATTGGGTTGCAAATTTTCCCTTGACGATTTTTGCGCCGGGATGTCGTCGTTCGCGTATCTGAAACATTTGCCTGTAGACTTCCTCAAGATCGACGGAAGTTTCGTCAAGGATATGCTCGACGATCCGATTAACCGGGCGATGGTCCAGGTGATAAACCATATCGGCCACGTCATGGGTAAGCGCACCATCGCCGAGTTTGTCGAGACGCCGCTGATCGAACAGGCTTTGCGGGAGATCGGTGTCGACTACGCCCAGGGCTTCCTGATCGAGCGGCCCCAGGTCTTCTCCTGCGCCAGCCTGCAGCGTCAGCGCGACGCGGCCAGGCCCTTGCTGTTCGGCTCGCCGGGGACATTGCGCTGACGCTTCTATCCAAATCACAAGGACAAGGAGCTGACAGTGATTGATACCTTTACCCGGACCGGTCCATTGATGGACGCCAGCAGTTATCCCCTCTGGGCCCAACGCCTGATCCAGGAATGCGCCCCCAGCAAGCGCCGTGTGGTGGAACATGAGTTTTACCAGCGCTTGCGCGACGGCCAGGTTTCCAGCCGGACCATGCACCAGTACCTGGTGGGTGGCTGGCCGGTGGTCGAGCAATTCTCGGTGTACATGGCTCGCAACCTGACCAAGACCGTCTATGGCCGCCATCCCGGCGAGGACATGGCGCGGCGCTGGCTGATGCGCAATATCCGTGTCGAACTCAACCATGCCGACTACTGGGTGCACTGGTGCGAGGCCCATGGCGTGAGCCTGGAGGACCTGCAGACGCAGGACGTGCCGGCAGAGCTCCAGGCCCTGAGCGACTGGTGCGTGCATACCTGCACGGCGGATTCGCTGGTGGTGGCCATGGCGGCGACCAACTATGCGATCGAAGGGGCGGTGGGCGAGTGGTCGGCAGTGGTCTGTTCGACCGACACCTACGCCCAGGGCTTCCCCGAGGAAGGCCGCAAGCGCGCGATGAAGTGGCTGAAGATGCACGCCCAGTACGACGATGCCCACCCGTGGGAAGCGCTGGAAATCATCTGCACCCTGGCCGGCAACAGCCCGGGCAAGGCCCTGCAGAACGAGCTGAAGCGGGCGATCTGCAAGAGCTACGACTATATGTTCCTGTTCCTCGAACGCTGCATGCAGCTGGAACACGGTGAAGCAGGCCAGGACGTCCGTCGTCGGGGCGCCCTGGCCTGATCGTTACTGGGCGTTGAACGCCTGACCGTTGACCCCGGTGCTGTCCGGGCCCATCAGGTAGAGGTAGACCGGCATGATGGCCTCGGGCAGCGGGTTGTCCTGCGGATTTTCCGCCGGATACGCCTGGGCCCGCATGCTGGTGCGGGTCGCACCCGGGTTGACGCTGTTGGCCCGCACCGGCGCCACGCCTTCCAGTTCGTCCGCCAGGGTCTGCATCAGGCCCTCGGTGGCGAACTTCGATACCCCGTAGGCACCCCAGTAGGCCCGGCCCTTGCGTCCGACGCTGCTGGAGGTGAACACCACCGAGGCATCTTCCGACAGCTTGAGCAGTGGCAGCAGGGTCTGGGTCAGCATGAACATGGCGTTGACGTTGATGTGCATGACGCGCATGAAATTATCGCCGCTCAGTTGCTCGATCGGCGTGCGCGGGCCGATGATCGAGGCGTTGTGCAGCAGGCCGTCGAGGCGGCCGAAGGCGTTTTCCACCATCACCGCCAGCTCGTCGTACTGGTGGGGCAGGGCGGTTTCCAGGTTGAACGGGATGACCACGGGTTGCGGATGGCCGTCGGCCTCGATCTCGTCGTACACCGCTGCCAGGTTGGCTTCGGTCTTGCCCAGCAACAGCACGGTGGCGCCATGGGCGGCAAAGGCCTTGGCTGCCGCGGCACCGATCCCGCGACCGGCGCCGGTGACCATGATGACCCGGCCTTTGAGCAGTTCTGGACGGGCGGAATAGTCGAACATGGGAATTGCCTCGAAAAGGAAATGGCTTCAGGCCACGCCGTCGCGGCATGGCCTATGGGCGGGTGATCAGCAGCCGCAGAGGGCGCCGTCGAGCACCTTGCGCAGTTCCAGGGGGTGATCGACCACCACGTCCGCGCCCCAGTTGTTGGGGTTGTCCTCGGGATGAATATAGCCATAGCGCACGGCGGCGGTGCGGGTGCCGGCGTCGCGGCCGGACTCGATGTCGCGCAGGTCGTCGCCGACGAACAGGACGCTGGCCGGGTCCAGGCCGAGGGTCTTGCAGGCGAGGATCATCGGCTCCGGGTCGGGCTTGCTGTTCTTCACGTGATCCGGGCAGATCAGCAGCGACGAACGCTCGGCCAGGCCCAGGCGCTGCATGATCGGTTCGGCGAAGCGCACCGGCTTGTTGGTCACCACGCCCCACAGCAGCTTGCCGCGCTCGATGTCCTGCAGCAGCTCTTCCATGCCGTCGAACAGCTTGCTGTGCACGGCGCAGTCGCGCTGGTAGCGCTCGAGGAATTCCAGGCGCAGGGGCTCGAACTCAGGCGTCTCCGGGTCCATGCCGAAGGTCGCCGCGACCATCGCCCGGGCACCGCCGGAGATGACGTCGCGGATCAGCTTGTCGGCCACCGGTGGCAGGCCGCGCTCGGCGAGCATGGCCTGGCAGATGGCGATGAAATCCGGCGCCGTGTCGAGCAGGGTGCCGTCCATGTCGAAAAGTACTGCTCGCAAACGCATGTTCATTCCTCGCGAAGGGTCTGGATCATGTAGTTGACGTCAACGTCGGCGGCCAGCTTGTAGTGCTTGGTCAGCGGGTTGTAGGTCAGACCGATGATGTCCTTGACGCTCAGGCCTGCCGCACGGCTCCAGGCGCCGAGTTCGGAAGGGCGGATGAATTTCTTGAAATCATGGGTGCCGCGGGGCAGCAGCTTCATGATGTATTCGGCGCCGATAATGGCGAACAGGTAGGCCTTGGGGTTGCGGTTGATGGTGGAGAAGAACACCTGGCCGCCGGGCTTGACCATCTTGAAGCAGGCGCGGATCACCGAGGACGGGTCCGGGACGTGCTCGAGCATTTCCAGGCAGGTGACCACGTCGAACTGCTCGGGCATCTCTTCCGCCAGGGCTTCGGCGGTGATCTGCCGGTATTCGACGTTCACTCCGGATTCCAGTTGGTGCAACTGGGCCACCGCCAGCGGCGCCTCGCCCATGTCGATACCGGTCACGGTGGCGCCACGCAGGGCCATGGCCTCGCTGAGGATGCCGCCGCCGCAACCGACGTCGAGGACCTTCTTGCCGGCCAGCCTGACCCGCTCGTCGATCCAGTTGACCCGCAGCGGGTTGATGTCGTGCAGCGGCTTGAATTCGCTTTCGCGGTCCCACCAGCGATGGGCCAGGGCCTCGAACTTGGCGATTTCGGCGTGGTCGACGTTGCTCATGGAACAGTCCTCTGAAACGGTGAAAATTCGGTGCGGCAGCGCGGCTGCCGGCAGGTCATTCGGTACGGCCGGCGATACGCTTGCCCCAGGCCACGGCGCTGGCATGCAAGGCCTGTTCGTCCAGGCGGGTCAGGCGGCGCTCGTCGAGCAGCGCCTTGCCGGCGACCCAGACGTGCTTCACGCAGTCACGGCCGCTGGCGTAGATCAGTTGCGACACCGGGTCGTAGACCGGTTGCTGGGCCAGGCCGCTGAGGTCGAAGGCGACCAGGTCGGCAGCCTTGCCGATTTCCAGGGAGCCGGTGACGTCTTCCATGCCCAGGGCGCGGGCGCCATTGAGGGTGGCCATGCGCAGGGCGCGATGGGCATCCAGGGCGCTGGCCGAGCCAGCCACGGCTTTCGCCAGCAGGGCGGCGGTGCGGGTCTCGCCCAGCAGGTCGAGGTCGTTGTTGCTGGCGGCGCCATCGGTGCCGACGGCGACGTTCACCCCGGCCTGCCACAGGCGCTCCACCGGGCAGAAGCCGCTGGCCAGCTTGAGATTGGATTCGGGGCAGTGCACCACACTGGTGTTGCTTTCTACCAGCAATGCCAGGTCCTCATCGCTGACCTGGGTCACATGCACGGCCTGCAGGTTCGGCCCGAGCAGGCCAATGCGCGCCAGGCGCTGCAACGGGCGCTCGCCGCGCTGCTCCACGGAATCGTGGACTTCACTGGCGGTCTCGTGGATATGCATCTGGATCGGCGCGTCCAGCTCGTCGGCCAGCACCCGGACTTTTTCCAGGTTCTCGTCGTTGACCGTGTACGGCGCGTGGGGGCCGAGGGCGATGCGGATACGCGGATGATGGCGCAGGTCGCCGAACAGCTCGACGCCCAGGTGCAGGGCTTCGTCGAAATTGCGCGCGCCGGGGATCGGAAAGTCCAGCAGTGGGACGCAGATCTGCGCGCGCATACCGCTGTCGTGCACGCACTGGCTGGCGATCTTCGGATAGAAATACATGTCGCTGAAGCAGGTGATGCCGCCCTTGAGCTGCTCGGCGATGGCCAGGTTGGTGCCGTCGCGGACGAACTCCTCGTCGACCCAGCGGCCTTCGGCCGGCCAGATATGTTCCTGCAGCCAGGTCATCAGCGGCAGGTCGTCGGCCATGCCGCGGAACAGGGTCATGGCCGCGTGGCCGTGGGCGTTGATCAGGCCGGGGGCGAGCAGGCAGCCGGGCAGTTCGCGGACCTCGGCGGCGCTGAAGCGCCCGGTCTCGCTGCGCGGGCCGATAAACACGATCTGGCCGTCGCGCACGCCCAGGGCATGCTCTTCCAGGACCACCCCGGCCGGTTCGACGGGCACCAGCCAGGTCGGCAGGAGCAGCAGGTCGAGAGGGGCGCTGGACTTGGGCATCGGGGCGGATTTCCCTGGATCATGGGGTGGTGGCGAAGTATACCCGAGCGTCCGCGCTTGGGGCTCGTTATAATCGCCGGTTTTTGATGTCCGAATGACGGGGTGAGGCATGCGCGATCGACTTCTGGCTGCAGAGAAAGTAAGGGCCATCGAGTGGCGTGATGGCACCCTTTACTTGCTCGACCAGCGCGCCCTGCCGTTCGAGGAGACCTGGCTGGCGTACCAGGATGCCACCGGGGTGGCCGAGGCCATTCGCGCCATGGTGGTGCGCGGGGCCCCGGCCATCGGCATCAGCGCCGCCTATGGCCTGTTGCTGGGGCTGCGTCGGCGTCTGGTCGAGGGCGGTGATTGGCGCGAGGCGCTGGAGGCGGATTTCACCGTGCTGAGCGAGGCCCGGCCGACCGGGGTGAATCTGTCCTGGGCCCTGAACCGCATGCGCGAACGCCTGCAGCGGGTGAAGGAGGGCGACGATCCGTCGCAGTTGCTGGAGGCCGAAGCCCTGGCAATTCATGAAAGCGATCGTGAAGCCAACCTGACCATGGCCCAGCTCGGCATGGAGCTGATCCGCAAGTACCAGGGCAGCGAGCAGACCGTGCTGACCCACTGCAATACCGGCGCCCTGGCCACCGGTGGCTTCGGCACGGCGCTCGGGGTAATTCGTGCCGCCTGGCTGGAAGGCATGATCGAGCACGTCTACGTCGACGAGACCCGGCCCTGGCTGCAAGGCACCCGGCTGACCGCCTGGGAGCTGGCCAACGAGGGCATTCCGGTGATGGTCAACGCCGATTCGGCCGCCGCGCACCTGATGAAGACCAAGGGCATCACCTGGGTCGTGGTCGGTGCGGATCGGATTGCCGCCAATGGCGACGTGGCCAACAAGATCGGTACCTACCAGTTGGCGGTCAACGCCATGCACCACGGTGTGCGCTTCATGGTGGTGGCGCCGAGTTCGACCATCGACCTGGAAGTGCCCAGCGGCGATGAGATCATCCTGGAAGAGCGCGATGGCAATGAGTTGCTGGAGATTGCCGGCACCCGCATCGCGCCCGAGGTCGAGGCCTGCAATCCGGTGTTCGACGTGACCCCGGCGGACCTGATCGATGTGATCGTGACCGAGAAAGGCATCGTGGAGCGCCCGGATACCGCCAAGCTGGCGCAGCTGATGTGCCGCAAGCGCCTGCACTGATTCCTTTGTTGTCTGTACGTGCGCCGCGAACCCTGTGGGAGCTGGCTTGCCAGCGATGAGCATAGGTATCTACACAACTCCCATCATGGTCTATAAAAGAACCGCATGGATTCGAAATGACCGGGCTCGATGCCCGACTGATCAAGCGGTACGACGAGTTAGTGATGGGACATACCAACGCACTGGCGGGCTTGGCCGCCGGAATGAAGGCCCTGCCGCGTAGCGACAGGGCCTTTTCGCAAACACAGGCCATGTGGCGGTTTCTGGGAAACGACCGGGTTAAACCCAGTGATCTGGTGAAACCCTTGCTGGCATTGGCTCATGAGGGATGCAGCGAGGATTGCGATGAGTACGCACTGGTCATGCATGACTGGTCGCGTATCAATTTCATGCACCACCACAGCAAGACTGATCGCCTGCAGATGACCCATAAGGGCGATGTCGGTTACGAACTGCAAAGCAGCCTGCTGGTGAGTGATCGTGATGGATCACCCATCTGCACACCCGCTCAAAACCTGTCGTTCAAGGATGGAATACTCAGCACCCGGACTGATGAACTCATTGCTCATGGCAAGCACATGGACGAGTTGGTGGACCGTGCTGCATGGCTTGAACAGCAAGGCTTTGCCAAACCTTTGGTGCATATCGTCGATCGAGAAGCAGACTCGGTGGGGCATCTGAGGCAACTGCAAGCTGGCAACCATCTTTGGCTGGTGCGAGCCAGGATGAACTCCACGGCTAAGTACCAGGATCGATCGCGCTCAGTGAAGCTCATCGCTGAAGACCTGTCCTTTAGAGCCGCTCGGGACGTCGTTTTCAAGGGAAAGCCGGCGATACAGTGGGTCGCAGAAACAGACGTAGTGCTGACCCGAAAAGCCCAACCAACTGCCAAAAGCAGGGCAGAACGATTCAAGCTCCGCCAGCCAGGAGATCCTCTTCCTGCGCGCCTGGTTGTCAGCCGGGTCATGAGCGAATCGGGAGAACTCTTAGCCACTTGGTATCTGCTGAGCAATGTGGGCGGGAAAGCCAGTGCTGAGCAGATTGCGCTTTGGTACTACTGGCGGTGGCGAATCGAGTCCTACTTCAAACTGCTCAAGGAAGGTGGGCAACAGCTGGAAAGCTGGCAGCAGGAAAGTGGTGAGGCTGTGTTCAAACGACTGCTTATCGCAAGTCAGGCCTGTGCAGTGGCTTGGCGATTGATGCGTGCCGAGGGTCAGTTTGCCGAGCAAACCCGAACATTCCTGGTGCGATTATCTGGCCGCCAGATGAAACGATCCCAGCCTGTGACTGCTTCAGCGTTATTGGCAGGGCTGTACATGCTGTTAGCCATGACAGAAACGCTGGAGCAGTACAGTCCTCAGGAGCTTGCCGCGTTTGCAAATGAAGCTGTTGGCTGGCTACCGAGGCAAAGGCGTTAGAGATGTGTAGATACCCATGCAGCGATGAGGCCGGAACAGGCGCAGAATCAGGTCCTGCAAGGTGCATTTTTCCTCACGCCAAGCGGCGCTTTGCCATACTCCCATGCCCCCGGCGACTGTGGTAACATCCGGCGGTTTCCAAGAGCGCCCAGCGGGGCGTTCTTCACTACGCAGATCCATGGCATAACTCGTTGATTTGTCGTAAGTCGCCGCGCAGGAGGCCCTTCGCGGCGGCGAGCTTCGTTCGTCCCATATGGATGTGACGAAGTTTCACCCGAAAAAGGAATCAGGCTTCTCATGGGCGAACTGGCCAAAGAAATCCTCCCGGTCAATATCGAAGACGAACTGAGACAGTCCTACCTCGACTACGCGATGAGCGTCATTGTCGGGCGTGCACTGCCCGATGCGCGTGATGGCTTGAAGCCCGTGCATCGCCGCGTTCTGTATGCGATGAGTGAACTGGGGAACGACTGGAACAAACCGTACAAGAAATCCGCCCGTGTGGTCGGTGACGTCATCGGTAAGTACCACCCTCACGGCGACACTGCGGTCTACGACACCATCGTGCGTATGGCCCAGCCTTTCTCCCTGCGCTACCTGCTGGTCGACGGCCAGGGCAACTTCGGTTCGGTCGACGGCGACAACGCCGCGGCGATGCGTTACACCGAAGTGCGCATGACCAAGCTGGCCCACGAGCTGCTGGCCGACCTGCACAAGGAAACCGTGGACTGGGTGCCCAACTACGACGGCACCGAGCAGATCCCGGCGGTCATGCCGACCCGTATCCCCAACCTGCTGGTCAACGGCTCCAGCGGTATCGCCGTGGGCATGGCGACCAACATCCCGCCGCACAACCTCGGTGAAGTCATCGACGGTTGCCTGGCGCTGATCGACAACTCCGAGATCACGGTCGACGAACTGATGCAGTTCATCCCGGGCCCGGACTTCCCGACCGCCGGCCTGATCAACGGTCGCCAGGGCATCATCGAGGCCTATCGCACCGGTCGTGGTCGCATCTACATGCGTGCCCGTTCGACCATCGAGGACATCGACAAGGCCGGTGGCCGCCAGCAGATCGTGGTCACCGAGCTGCCGTACCAGCTGAACAAGGCGCGTCTGATCGAGAAGATCGCCGAGCTGGTCAAGGAGAAGAAGCTCGAAGGCATCACCGAGTTGCGCGACGAGTCCGACAAGGACGGCATGCGCGTGGTCATCGAGCTGCGCCGCGGCGAGGTGCCGGAGGTGGTGCTCAACAACCTCTACGCCCAGACCCAACTGCAAAGCGTGTTCGGCATCAACATCGTCGCCCTGATCGACGGTCGTCCGCGCCTGCTCAACCTCAAGGACCTGCTCGAAGCCTTCGTCCGTCACCGCCGCGAAGTGGTGACCCGGCGGACCGTGTTCGAACTGCGCAAGGCGCGTGAGCGCGGGCACATCCTTGAAGGCCAGGCGGTCGCGCTGTCCAACATCGATCCGGTCATCGCCCTGATCAAGGCCTCGCCGACCCCGTCCGAGGCCAAGGAAGCGCTGACCAGCACGCCGTGGGAATCCAGCGCCGTGCAGGTGATGGTCGAACGCGCCGGTGCCGACTCCTGCCGTCCGGAGAACCTCGACGAGCAGTACGGCCTGCGCGACGGCAAGTATTACCTGTCGCCGGAACAGGCCCAGGCGATCCTCGACCTGCGCCTGCACCGCCTGACCGGTCTGGAGCACGAGAAGCTGCTGGCCGAGTACCAGGAGATCCTCAACCAGATCGGCGAACTGATCCGCATCCTCAGCAGCGCCGAGCGCCTGATGGAAGTGATCCGCGAAGAGCTGGAACTGATCCGCGCCGAATACGGCGACGTGCGCCGCACCGAGATCATCGATGCGCGCCTTGATCTGACCCTGGGCGACATGATTCCGGAAGAAGACCGCGTGGTGACCATTTCCCACGGCGGCTACGCCAAGACCCAGCCGCTGGCCGCCTACCAGGCCCAGCGTCGCGGCGGCAAAGGCAAGTCGGCTACCGGCGTCAAGGACGAGGACTACATCTCGCACCTGCTGGTCGCCAACAGCCACACCACGCTGCTGCTGTTCTCCAGCAAGGGCAAGGTGTACTGGCTGAAGACCTACGAAATACCCGAAGCGTCCCGTGCCGCCCGCGGCCGTCCGCTGGTGAACCTGCTGCCGCTGGACGAAGGCGAGCACATCACCACCATGCTGCCGGTCGAGGAATACACCGAGGGTCACTACATCTTCATGGCCACCGCCAACGGTACCGTGAAGAAGACCCCGCTGGAGCAGTTCAGCCGCCAGCGCAGCGTCGGCCTGATCGCCCTGGAGCTGGACGAAGGTGACATCCTGATTTCCGCCTCCATCACCGATGGCGAGCGTGAGGTCATGCTGTTCTCCGACGCTGGCAAGGTGACCCGCTTCAAGGAATCCGATGTCCGCGCCATGGGCCGTACCGCCCGCGGTGTCCGCGGCATGCGCCTGGCCGAAGGGCAGAAGCTGATCTCGATGATCATCCCGGAGGAGGGCAGCCAGATCCTCACCGCCTCCGAGCGTGGCTACGGCAAGCGCACCGCGATCGCCGAGTTCCCCGAGTACAAGCGTGGCGGCCAGGGCGTGATCGCCATGGTCAGCAACGAGCGCAACGGCCGTCTGGTCGGTGCGGTACAGGTGCAGGAAGGCGAGGAGATCATGCTGATTTCCGACCAGGGCACCCTGGTGCGTACCCGTGTCGGCGAAGTCTCCAGCCTGGGTCGCAACACCCAGGGCGTGACCCTGATCAAGCTGGCCAGCGATGAAACCCTGGTTGGCCTGGAGCGGGTCCAGGAGCCTTCCGACGAAGGTGAAGACGACGAGCTGCTGGATGCCGAGGCAGATGGCGACAACCTCGAGGCGCCGCAGGCGGATGCTGCCGGCGAGGAAGAAGCCGTACAGGACTGAGTTGTAGAACGCGTGAAATACGGAAGCGGGGCTGGTCCCCGCTTCCGCCGTTATCTTGAGCAGAGCGAGAGTGGATGTGAGCAAACGAGCCTTTAACTTCTGCGCAGGCCCTGCCGCGCTCCCGGACGCTGTTCTGCAGCGCGCCCAGGCCGAAATGCTGGACTGGAACGGCAAAGGCCTGTCCGTCATGGAGATGAGTCACCGTAGCGACGACTACGTGGCCATCGCCGAGCAGGCCGAACAGGACCTGCGCGACCTGCTGTCCATCCCCTCGAACTACAAGGTGCTGTTCCTCCAGGGCGGCGCCAGCCAGCAGTTCGCCGAGATTCCGCTGAACCTGCTGCCCGAGAACGGCACTGCCGACTACATCGAGACCGGCATCTGGTCGAAGAAGGCCATCGAGGAAGCGCGTCGCTTCGGCAACGTCAATGTCGCCGCCTCGGCCAAGCCCTATGACTTCCTGGCCATTCCCGGTCAGAACGAGTGGAAGCTGACCCCGGGTGCCGCCTACCTGCACTACGCCTCCAACGAAACCATCGGTGGCCTGCAGTTCGACTGGGTACCGGAAGCCGGTGATGTTCCGCTGGTGGTCGACATGTCCTCGGACATCCTCTCCCGTCCGGTCGATATCTCGCAGTTCGGCCTGATCTACGCTGGTGCGCAGAAGAACATCGGCCCGAGCGGCCTGGTGGTGGTGATCGTCCGTGAAGACCTGCTGGGTCGTGCCCGCAGCGCCTGTCCGACCATGCTCGACTACAAGATCGCCGCCGACAACGGCTCGATGTACAACACCCCGGCCACCTACTCCTGGTACCTGTCCGGCCTGGTCTTCCAGTGGCTGAAGGAGCAGGGCGGTGTCGCCGCGATGGAGCAGCGCAACCGGGCCAAGAAAGAGCTGTTGTACGGCTTCATCGACAAGAGCGATTTCTACAGCAACCCGATCAGCGTCAACGCCCGTTCGTGGATGAACGTGCCGTTCCGCCTGGCCGACGAGCGCCTGGACAAGGCCTTCCTCGCCGGTGCCGACGCCCGCGGCCTGCTCAACCTCAAGGGTCACCGTTCGGTCGGCGGCATGCGTGCCTCGATCTACAACGCCCTGGGCCTGGAGGCCGTGGAAGCGCTGGTGGGCTACATGGCCGAATTCGAGAAGGAACATTCCTGATGTCCGAACAGGAACTCAAGGCGCTGCGGGTACGCATCGACAGCCTCGACGAGAAGATCCTCGAACTGATCAGCGACCGTGCCCGCTGTGCTCAGGAAGTGGCGCGGGTCAAGATGGGTTCCCTGGCCGAAGGCGAGGTGCCGGTGTTCTACCGGCCCGAGCGCGAGGCGCAGGTGCTCAAGCGGGTCATGGAGCGCAACCAGGGGCCCCTCGGCAACGAGGAAATGGCCCGTCTGTTCCGCGAAATCATGTCTTCTTGCCTGGCGCTGGAGCAGCCGCTGAAAGTGGCTTATCTCGGCCCTGAGGGTACCTTCACCCAGGCTGCGGCGATGAAGCACTTCGGGCATGCGGTGATCAGCAAGCCGATGGCGGCGATCGATGAAGTGTTCCGCGAAGTGGCCGCCGGTGCGGTCAACTTCGGCGTGGTGCCGGTGGAAAACTCCACCGAGGGTGCGGTCAACCACACCCTCGACAGCTTCCTCGAGCACGACATGGTCATCTGTGGTGAAGTCGAGCTGCGCATCCATCATCACCTGCTGGTGGGCGAGAACACCAAGACCGACAGCATCACCCGCATCTATTCCCACGCCCAGTCCCTGGCCCAGTGCCGCAAGTGGCTGGACGCGCACTACCCGAACGTCGAGCGCGTCGCGGTGGCGAGCAATGCCGAGGCGGCCAAGCGGGTCAAGGGCGAGTGGAACTCCGCGGCCATTGCCGGCGACATGGCGGCCGGCTTGTACGGCCTGACCCGCCTGGCCGAGAAGATCGAGGACCGTCCGGACAACTCCACCCGGTTCCTGATGATCGGCAACCAGGAAGTCCCGCCGACCGGCGACGACAAGACCTCGATCATCGTCTCCATGAGCAACAAGCCGGGCGCGCTGCACGAACTGCTGGTGCCCTTCCACGAGAACGGCATCGACCTGACCCGTATCGAGACCCGTCCGTCGCGCAGCGGTAAATGGACCTACGTCTTCTTCATCGATTTCGTCGGCCATCACCGCGATCCGCTGATCAAGGCCGTGCTGGAGAAGATCAGCCAGGAAGCGGTCGCCCTGAAAGTGCTGGGTTCCTACCCGAAAGCGGTGCTTTGAGGCGTGATGAAGCGTGATGTTTTGAACAGGGTCCAAGCGCAGTGATTGAAGTCGAAACGCAAAAAGGCGGTCCGCTGATCGGCCGCCTGGTCGTCGTGGGTCTGGGCCTGATCGGTGGCTCCTTCGCCAAGGGCGTGCGCGAAAGCGGCCTGTGTCGCGAGGTGGTCGGCGTCGACCTGGATCCGCAGTCGCGCAAGCTGGCGGTGGAGCTGGGTGTGGTCGACCGCTGCGAGGACGACCTCGAGGCCGCCTGCGTCGGTGCCGACGTGATCCAGCTGGCGGTGCCGATCCTGGCCATGGAGAAGGTGCTGGCCCGTCTGGCCAGCATGGACCTCGGCCAGGCGGTGCTGACCGATGTCGGCAGCGCCAAGGGCAACGTGGTCCGCGCTGCCCGTGCAGTCATGCCGGAGCGCCTGGCGCGCTTCGTGCCCGGTCACCCGATCGCCGGCTCCGAACAGAGCGGGGTGGAGGCCTCCAATGCCGAGCTGTTCCGTCGGCACAAGGTGATCCTCACGCCGCTGGCCGAGACCGATGCCGAGGCGCTGGCCGTGGTCGACCGCCTGTGGCGTGCGCTGGACGCGGATGTCGAGCATATGCAGGTCGAGCGTCACGACGAAGTCCTGGCTGCGACCAGCCATCTTCCTCATCTCTTGGCGTTCGGTCTGGTCGATTCCTTGGCCAAGCGCAATGAAAACCTCGATATCTTCCGCTACGCTGCCGGCGGTTTCCGCGATTTCACGCGGATTGCAGGCAGCGACCCGGTCATGTGGCATGACATTTTTCTCGCCAATCGCGAGGCGGTCCTGCGCACACTGGACACTTTTCGCAGCGACCTCGACGCTTTGCGCGATGCGGTCGATGCAGGGGATGGGCACCAGCTGTTGGGCGTTTTCACACGCGCCCGGGTTGCCCGCGAGCATTTCAGTAAAATCCTGGCCCGCCGGGCCTATGTGGACGCTATGAACTCCAACGACCTGATTTTCCTGGCACAACCTGGTGGACGCCTGTCCGGACGCATTCGTGTTCCTGGCGACAAGTCGATTTCCCACCGTTCGATCATGCTCGGCTCCCTGGCCGAGGGCACCACTGAAGTCGAAGGCTTCCTCGAGGGCGAAGACGCCCTGGCGACCTTGCAGGCCTTCCGTGACATGGGTGTGGTGATCGAAGGTCCGCACCATGGTCGCGTGACGATTCACGGCGTCGGCCTCAATGGCCTGAAACCGCCACCTGGCCCGATCTACCTGGGCAATTCCGGTACCTCGATGCGCCTGCTCTCCGGCCTGCTGGCTGCGCAGAGCTTCGACACCGTGCTGGCCGGCGACGCCTCGTTGTCCAAGCGCCCGATGAATCGCGTCGCCAACCCGCTGCGGGAAATGGGTGCGGTCATCGAAACCGCCGAGCAGGGTCGCCCACCGATGACCATTCGTGGCGGGCACGCGCTCAAGGCGCTGACCTACACGCTGCCGATGGCCAGTGCCCAGGTCAAATCCTGCCTGCTGCTGGCCGGCCTGTACGCCGAAGGCAAGACCACCGTCACCGAGCCGGCCCCGACCCGCGACCACACCGAGCGCATGCTGCGTGGCTTCGGCTACGAAGTGAATGTCGACGGTCCGACCGCTTCGCTGGTCTCCGGCGGCAAGCTGACCGCGACCCATATCGAAGTGCCGGCGGATATCTCCTCGGCGGCCTTCTTCCTGGTGGCGGCGTCGATTGCCGAGGGTTCCGAACTGGTGCTGGAGCACGTCGGCATCAACCCGACCCGTACCGGCGTGATCGACATCCTGCGCCTGATGGGCGGCGACATCACCCTGGAAAACCAGCGTGAAGTCGGCGGCGAGCCAGTGGCTGACCTGCGTGTTCGCGGCGCGAAGCTGAAAGGCATCGAGATCCCCGAGCACCTGGTGCCGCTGGCGATCGATGAATTCCCCGTGCTGTTCGTCGCTGCCGCCTGTGCCGAAGGGCGCACCGTGCTGCGCGGCGCCGAAGAGCTGCGGGTCAAGGAATCCGACCGTATCCAGGTCATGGCCGATGGCCTGCTGGCCCTGGGCGTGAAGTGCGAGCCGACTGCCGACGGTATCATCATCGATGGCGGCGTGATCGGTGGTGGCGAAGTCCATGGTCATGGGGACCACCGCATCTCCATGGCCTTCAGCGTCGCTTCGCTGCGCGCCACCGCGCC
The DNA here is from genome assembly GCF_057197725.1 of Pseudomonas sp. P2S-1. Classification (NCBI taxonomy): domain Bacteria; kingdom Pseudomonadati; phylum Pseudomonadota; class Gammaproteobacteria; order Pseudomonadales; family Pseudomonadaceae; genus Pseudomonas; species Pseudomonas sp. P2S-1. The sequence goes on along the minus strand of NZ_CM170068.1, from coordinate 2,936,986 downwards.
GATCCGCATCCATGACTGCGCCAACGTCGCCACTTCGTTCCCGAACTTCCTCGCCCTGTGCGCCGAAGTCGGCATCCGCGTTGCTGAAGAGGGCAAATCGTGAACCTGCAAGCGCCGGTCATCACCATCGACGGCCCGAGCGGCTCGGGCAAAGGCACGGTAGCTGGCCTGCTGGCCCGTCGCCTGGGCTGGAACCTGCTGGATTCCGGCGCCTTGTATCGCCTGCTGGCGTTCGCTGCGGGCAACCACGGCGTCGACCTGACCAACGAAGAACTGCTCAAGGCCCTGGCCGCCCATCTGGACGTGCAGTTCCTCGCCGCGGACGAAGGCCAGTTGCAGCGCATCATTCTCGAGGGCGACGATGTCAGCAATGACATCCGCAACGAGCAGGTCGGTGCCGGTGCCTCCCAGGTCGCCGCGCTGCCGGCGGTACGCGAGGCGCTGCTGCAGCGCCAGCGTGCGTTCCGCGAGGCGCCGGGCCTGATCGCCGATGGCCGGGACATGGGCACCGTGGTGTTTCCTGATGCGCCGCTGAAGATTTTCCTGACCGCCAGCGCGGAGGAGCGAGCACGTCGCCGTTACCTCCAGTTGAAGGCGAAAGGCGATGATGTTAGTCTGTCGAGTCTGCTGGATGAGATTCGTGCACGCGATGAGCGTGATACCCAGCGCTCGGTGGCCCCGCTCAAGCCGGCGGCCGACGCGATACAGCTGGATTCCACGGAGCTGTCCATCGAGCAGGTGCTGGAACGCATTCTGAGTGAAGTCGCCCTGCGCGACATCACCGGATGACCCGGGAAGGCTGCAGGATTACCAGTCAACGTCCTGCAGGCGACCCTTACTATGAACGAAACCCACATTGTCTGGAGTGTGGCTGATGGGCGGATTTATCGCCCGAATCTACAGGAATTAAAATGAGCGAAAGCTTTGCAGAACTCTTTGAAGAAAGCCTGAAAACCCTCAACCTTCAACCAGGTGCGATCATCACCGGTATCGTTGTCGATATCGACGGTGACTGGGTTACTGTCCACGCTGGTCTGAAATCCGAGGGCGTCATCCCGCTCGAGCAGTTCTACAACGAAGCTGGCGAGCTGACCATCAAGGTCGGTGACGAAGTTCACGTTGCGCTGGACGCGGTGGAAGACGGCTTTGGCGAAACCAAACTGTCCCGTGAAAAAGCCAAGCGCGCCGAGTGCTGGATTGTTCTGGAAGCAGCTTTCGCCGCCGAAGAAGTGGTCAAGGGCGTTATCAACGGTAAGGTTAAAGGCGGCTTCACTGTCGACGTTAACGGTATCCGTGCGTTCCTGCCGGGCTCCCTGGTTGATGTCCGCCCAGTGCGCGACACCACCCACCTCGAAGGCAAAGAGCTGGAATTCAAGGTCATCAAGCTGGACCAGAAGCGCAACAACGTTGTCGTTTCCCGTCGCAGCGTCCTGGAAGCCGAAAACAGCGCCGAGCGCGAAGCTCTGCTGGAATCGCTGCAGGAAGGCCAGCAGGTCAAGGGTATCGTCAAGAACCTCACCGACTACGGCGCATTTGTCGACCTGGGCGGCGTGGACGGCCTGCTGCACATCACCGACATGGCCTGGAAGCGTATCAAGCACCCATCGGAAATCGTCAACGTTGGCGACGAGATCGATGTCAAGGTTCTGAAGTACGATCGCGAGCGCAACCGCGTTTCGCTGGGTCTGAAGCAACTGGGCGAAGACCCATGGGTTGCTATCAAGGCTCGTTACCCAGAAAGCACCCGCGTCATGGCGCGCGTCACCAACCTGACCGACTACGGCTGCTTCGCTGAGCTGGAAGAAGGCGTTGAAGGCCTGGTGCACGTTTCCGAAATGGACTGGACCAACAAGAACATCCACCCGTCGAAAGTCGTTCAGGTTGGCGACGAAGTGGAAGTCATGGTTCTGGACATCGACGAAGAGCGTCGTCGTATCTCCCTGGGCATCAAACAGTGCAAGTCGAACCCATGGGAAGACTTCTCTGGCCAGTTCAACAAGGGCGACAAGATCTCCGGTACCATCAAGTCGATCACCGATTTCGGTATCTTCATTGGTCTGGACGGCGGCATCGACGGCCTGGTTCACCTGTCGGACATCTCCTGGAACGAAGTCGGCGAAGAAGCCGTACGTCGCTTCAAGAAGGGCGACGAGCTGGAAACCGTCATCCTGTCGGTTGACCCGGAGCGCGAGCGCATCTCCCTGGGCATCAAGCAGCTGGAAGACGATCCGTTCTCCAACTACGTGTCCATCAACGACAAGGGTGCCATCGTCAAGGGTGTCGTCAAAGAAGTCGACGCCAAAGGCGCCGTCATCACCCTGGCCGACGATATCGAAGCCACTCTGAAAGCTTCCGAAATCAGCCGTGACCGCGTTGAAGATGCGCGTAACGTCCTGAAGGAAGGCGAAGAGATCGAAGCCAAGATCATCAGCGTTGACCGCAAGTCCCGCAATATCAGCCTCTCCATCAAGTCGAAAGACGTTGAGGAAGAGAAAGAAGTCATGCAGAGCATCGCCAAGGCTCCAGAAGCCACTGGCGCCACTCTGGGCGACCTGCTGCGTGCGGCACAGGCCAAACAGAACTAAGTTCTGCTTGATCAAAAAAAGGCGACTTCGGTCGCCTTTTTTTATGCCTGAAATTTCAGTCGGTTAAGCGTAGCCCCCGTAGCTGCTGGCTTTGCGGGGCGGGTCGGCATTTTTCGACTCTCGGGATTTCGTGCAAGTCAAGAAGCGTACTGTTCAAATTCATCAAGCCGTGCTACAACCAATGGAGGCAATGACCTAGCTGCTTGATACAGAAGGGAAAAACATGACGAAGTCGGAGCTGATCGAACGCATTGTCACCCATCAGGGGTTGCTCTCGTCCAAGGACGTGGAGCTGGCAATCAAGACCATGCTTGAGCAGATGTCCCAATGCCTGGCCACGGGGGATCGTATCGAGATCCGCGGGTTTGGCAGTTTCTCGCTGCATTATCGTGCGCCTAGGGTGGGGCGTAACCCGAAGACCGGGCAGTCCGTGGAGCTTGATGGCAAGTTCGTGCCGCATTTCAAGCCGGGGAAGGAGTTGCGGGATCGGGTGAATGAGGAGGAGGTTCATGACTAATGGTGCGACGGAAGGAGTAGCCTGTGCGGAACTTTAGCCGTTTTTTCTTGGTCGTACTGACGTTGGTGGTTGGTCTTGTAGCCTTTATTTTCGCCTTGGAAAACCAGCAGCCAGTCAGTCTGGCGATTGTTGGTTGGTCTTCCCCTGTGTTGCCTGTATCAGTGCTAGTGCTTTTAGCGTTTGTTTTGGGGGCGTTGAGTGGCGCTGTTTTTCTAGCGGGGTTGCGGCTTCGCAAGGGCAGGGTGCGGTCTGACTGATTTTCGTGATTGATAGCAGTCAGTTAATGCTTGTTGTAGAGGTTGGCTGTTTTCAGGGGTTTGATCAGTATTTTGTTTCAGTAATCTATAACTAATAATAATTAAATGCCAACCGAGATGGGAATGAGTTGATAGATGCAAAATGACGTCAGCAAGGTTTTTTCAGAGCAGGAGGCCAATATTCTTGATGTTGTCTGGGTATTGTGGCGCTCAAAAATCATTATTTTGGTGTTTTCCTTCCTGGGGGTGCTGGCGGCTGCAGGTTATATTTTCTCAGAGCGGACGCTCTACGAAGCGAGGGTATTTGTGCTTCCCCCCACGCAGAATGGCATTGCCGACTTGAACTATGGGCGGACGCGCGAGAGTGAGTTGATACCTTTCAGCGTGAAAGATGTTTATGACGTTTTTCTGCGCAATTTGCAGGCAGAGTCCCTCAGGCGTGATTTTTTTACCCGCTACTACCTGCCGTCATTGAGTGATTCCGAAAGAAAAGCTCCGCTCGACAGCCTGTATTCTGAATTTTCACAAAGCCTGGTAGTGTCTGGGGATGCAAAGGCGTCTCCTGACGGATATTCGTTGACCCTCCGCGGCGAAGATCCTGCCGTCATTTCCGATTGGGTTCACCTTTACATCCAGAGTGCAGAAGATACTGCCAGGAAGGAAGTTATCAAGAACGCCTCACGTGAAGCGGAAGTGCGTGCTCGCAATTTGAATCAGCAAATTGTGGCATTACGTGAGCGGGGGCAAAGATCTCGCGAGGATCTCGTTATCCAGTTGCAAGAGGCTTTGAAGATCGCGCAAAGCATTGGTCTCGAGAATCCACCGATCCTGTCGGGTGGTCTGGGGGGAGAAGTGTCAGCGGATATGGGCGGGCAATTGACCTATATGCGCGGTTCTCGTGCCCTGCGAGCCGAAATCGAGAATCTGCAGCGCCGTCAGTCGGATGATCCATTCATTCCTGGTTTGCGCGCCCTGCAGGTCAAATACAGTCTGTTCAACAGCTTTGAGGTTGCGCCGGAGAATGTATCTGTCTACCGCCAGGATGGGCCTATCGAAATTCCCGATACGCCAGTGCGGGTAAAGGTAGGATTGATTCTGGCGATCGGATTGTTGTTGGGTTGTGTCTTGGGTGTGATAGTTGCGCTGGGTCGATGGCTGTTTAAAATCGCCCGAAAATAGATAGTTGGCCAGCTTTGTCAAGTCTTGAAATGCAAGGGATTGATGTCACACTGCCGCAGGGACTCGGATGCGACGGGATCCCAAGCATGGATTACAGTTCAAGGACGGATTCTGGCGGCCCTGATCTTCTTCGAAAAATTACTGCTTGGGAGCGTGTGTCCGAATAATCTATTTTTCGAAGGCGGGCATTACATTGAGCGGCTATTTTGAGGTACCCGACAGACCCTCCGGGGACGAGCTGGACTTTTGGGCGCTATTCCAGTCGCTCTGGAGGCAGAAACTCATCGTTGGAGGGTTTATGCTAGTGGCCGGGGCTTGCTCCGTTGGTTACGCCATGCTCAGCACACCCATCTTTCAGGCCCACAGTATCCTGAAGTCTGCACCGATCAACGAACTCGATGCACTTAACCGGTCGGAGGTCTACACCCTCCCACCCGCTGCTGCGTTGGCGAGGATTGCTTCTTCGCTAGGTTCGTATGAGATGCGTTTGAGCTTCTTCCGTGATAACCAGCAGCTGTTTGCCCCTTATATTATCCCGAATCAATCGATCGAGCAGAGCTTTGATGCGTTCAACAGAAGCGTCATGGCTTTGGATGCGCTTGATGTGGACAAGGACGCTGCCGACTTCGCCCGAGCTGTCAGTCTGACCCTTGATTATCCGAAAGGGGTGGAGGGTGCCTTCATCCTCAACAAGTTCGTCGACTATGTAATAGATGTTGAGCGCAAGCATATCTCGGCTGACGTCAGTGCGTTGATCAAGAATCGACTGGCCGAAATCCAGGGCAAGATCGATGCGGCCCGTGCAAGCTATCAGATGGACAAAGAAGCCAGGATCGCCGCGCTGACCGAAGCTGATAACGTGAGGAGGGCTCGCCTTCAGGACGAATTGAGTGCGTTGAGGGTGCAGCTCAAGTTGCTGCGCGCTGATCGCGTCGCGGTTTTGAATGAGGCCATCTCGATTGCTCGTAGTCTGGGTATCAGGAAACCTGCTACGCAGTCCTCATTGGCCGAGGAGGCGATGCCCGGTTCGGGTAGTGTCATCAAGACTGAGGTCAACAGCCAGCAGGCGCCCCTGTATTTTATGGGGACCGATGCGCTGGAGGCAGAGCTGGCCACACTTCGCGCGCGCAAATCCGATGACTTTGTGACATCGCGAACCTCGGAAATCGCTAAGGAACTGCAAATGTTGCAGGTCAACCGAGAGGTTGAGGGACTGAAGGCGCGCCACAGCGAGGACCTGTTCCTCGACAACGTTCAGCCCTTGCACGCGGAGGCTGCGCGCCTTCGGAGCTTGAGCACCGATTTTAGTCAGGTACAACTGGTTACGATCGATCAGCGCGCGCTACCGTCGGAGAGTCCGGTCAAGCCGCGCCGCGCTTTGATCGTACTCGCAGGTCTTATTGTGGGCTTGGGGCTGGGGCTTCTGGTCGCGTTTGCTCGCTATCAGGTCCAGTACATGCGAATCCGCTCCCTCAGGTCTGCTCCTCCTCGAGTGCTGGAGGCTCAGGACCCGCTCTTGCGTCCGGCGGAAACGGTAAGGATCGAGTGAGTGCGCGTTTGCCCTGGTGGGCTGCGTTTTTACAATGCGCTCGGTGGGTTAGATACGTATAATCCCTGCGGCCATAAATCGACAGGCCTATAGGTAACGGCCTGGTTTTCTGGCCAGCTCAAACATGCTGAGGCGTGGCCGTATGACATCAATGTCTATACGGCTCGCCGTATTTCAGACGCATTGCGGTATGACTTCCATCAAGGCTGTACTTATATCTCGGGCGCGCCCGCCATCCAATGGACGCGGCTAGCATTGGAACGGATTAGCCCCCAAGGCGTAGGGAAGCAGAATGTGTGGAATGTAAATGATTATCAAGCAGAGGTTGCCAGGATGGAAGCTGGGGCGGAAAAATGAATCTGATTAATCTTGTTGAAGTTCAGATTCTCGGCGATGAGCGTGGTCACCTGAACGTTCTTGAGGCGAACAGGAATATTCCGTTCGATATCCGACGTGTCTACTACCTCACCGGCACCCAGCCAGGCGTCGCACGCGGTTTCCATGCCCACAAGGAACTGGAGCAAATGGCAGTCTGCGTCGCCGGGAGCTGCCGCATGATCATGGATGATGGCCGTCGTTCGGAGGAGGTCATACTGGACTCTCCGGCCAAAGTGCTGCATGTCGGCAAGATGGTCTGGCACGAGATGCACGATTTTACCGAGGACTGCGTTCTGCTGGTCCTGGCCAACGACTACTACGATGAGAGCGATTACATTCGCAGTTACGAGCAGTTCCTGCAGGCCGTTGGCAGTGCCTGAGGAACTGGCGTCGTCCCCTCTACATGCGCTCATCAAGTACCCGGTGCGGGCACTTGTCGACGCGCTCCCTGGCGATTGATCCTTGCCCAGGAAAACCGGAAAAGTTATCAGGATGGTATCCCATGGTTGAATTCCTCGATTTGAAATCAATTAACAAACTCGATCGCGAGGCAATGATTGAAGCCTGCACTCGTGTAATTGATTCAGGCTGGTACATCTCCGGCAAGGAGCTCGCAAGCTTTGAGCGCGAATTCGCCGAGTTTTGCGGTACGCAGTTCTGCATTGGCGTCGCCAACGGGCTCGACGCACTGATCCTTACTCTGCAAGCATGGAAGCAGCTTGGCTTGCTGGTCGAAGGTGATGAGGTGATCGTTCCAGCCAATACCTATATTGCCAGCATTCTGGCAATCAGCCAGAACCAACTGGTGCCGGTTTTGGTCGAGCCGAACGAGGGAAGCTTCAACCTGTGTCCAATAGCTGCCGAGGCGGCCATCACCGACAAGACCCGGGTTATCCTCGCGGTGCATCTCTATGGTCAATTGGCAGACATGCCTGCATTGAGCAGCCTGGCGAAGCGCAAAAATCTGCTGTTGCTGGAGGACTCGGCACAATCCCACGGCGCCGCCATCGGCGGTCGTCGCGCGGGCAACTGGGGTGATGCCTCAGGCTTCAGTTTCTATCCGGGGAAGAACCTGGGAGCCTTGGGTGATGGCGGGGCGATCACCACCAATGATGCCAAGCTGGCGGAAACATTGCGGGCACTGCGTAATTACGGCTCCCATGAGAAGTACAAGAATCTTTTCAAGGGTGTCAACAGTCGGCTCGACGAACTTCAGGCTGCCGTGTTGAGTGTCAAGCTGAAGTCATTGGACGAACAAACCCAGCGTCGCCGGGAAATCGCACAGCAGTATCTGCAAGGCATCGATAATCCGCTGATCAAGCTACCTGTGGTCGATGCCGGCAGTGTGCTTGATTACCATCAGCACGCTTGGCACTTGTTCGTGATTCGCAGCGAACATCGTGAGGCGCTACAGAAGCATCTGTCGGACAACGGTGTACAGACGCTGATCCATTATCCGATTCCGCCACATAAACAACAGGCGTATGCGGAGTGGAACACGCTGTCTTTCCCGTTGACCGAGCGTCTGCATGAAGAAGTGCTCAGCTTGCCCATGGGGCCAACGCTGTCCGGCGAGGAGGCCGAGCAGGTCGTGGCTGCCTGCAACAGCTTCAGCGTGGCCAGTGTTAAATGACATTTCTGAAGACTAGTTTGTTAAACGGCATAGCCGTTCTTTTCAAACTGCTCACCTTGCTGGGTATCAACAAGATCCTGGCGGTCTACGTGGGGCCGGCCGGTTACGCGGCATTGGGTCAGTTTCAGAATGCCGTACAGATGATCACCACCTTTGGTTCCGGGGCGATCAATACTGGCGTGACGAAGTACACGGCTGAATACGATGGTGATGAAGAAAAGCAGCACCGGGTCTGGTCTACGGCGGGCACCATCGTATTTTCCAGCTCTGTCGTCGTCGGGCTTTTGATCGCGCTGTTCAACCGGAGTCTGGCAGCTTGGTTCCTCAAGGATGAGGCTTACGGCGGCGTGTTTCTCTGGTTCGCTGCGTCGCTGCTGCTGTTTACCCTGAACGCCATGCTTCTGGCGATTCTGAACGGCAAGAAGGACATTCCCCGTTACGTGCTGGCGAACATTTCAGGCAGTGTTTTCGCCTTGCTCGTGACTGCGGTCATGACCGTGATGTTCGGACTTTATGGCGCATTGGTAGCGTTGGCCATCTATCAGTCTCTCGCGTTTTTTGTGACCCTGCTCCTCTGCATCAAAGCGCCCTGGTTCCGTATCGCTTCTCTATTTGGCCGGATCGACAAGACGACTGCGCTGAATCTGGGCAAGTTCACCTTGATGGCGCTGGTCTCGGCGATTGTAGTGCCGCTCTCGCAGATTCTCGTGCGTAACCACCTTGGAGAGCATCATGGTTGGGTGGCGGCAGGATACTGGGAGGCCAGTTGGCGTCTGAGTACCGCTTACCTGATGGTGCTGACTACGACGTTGAGTGTGTATTTCCTGCCGCGATTTTCAGAGATCAAGTCTGCTCGCGAACTGACGTCGGAAGTACTGCTGGGCTACAAGTTCATTGTTCCTGCAACGATCGTGATAGGCGTCGTCCTGTATGCGCTGAGAGACTGGGTGGTGGTCATCCTGTTCAGTTCTGAATTCTATGAGATGCGAGATCTTTTTTTCTGGCAGATCATAGGTGACACGCTAAAGGTCTTGAGCTGGGTACTGGCCTACGTCATGACCGCGCGAGCACTCTGGAAGCCTTATATTATCGGTGAACTGTTGTTTGGTGCGTCGTTCTATGGCTGGGTCGTTGTGTTTGATCAATACGGTGCGGTGGGGGCGACCATGGCCCATGCCATGAACTACCTGTTGTACTTTATTTTTGTTTTCGTAGTGCTGAAGAGACACAAGGTGTTTTCTTTGAAGGCGGATGACGATAAACGATTCGCTGGTGAAAAGTCTTAGTCCAGCAATGACGTGACAGGTGGTGTCCTTTCATCCATTGCTTCAGGGAGTATTAAAGCGTGAAGATATTGCTCATTGGTGAGTACAGTGGCTTGCATAAGGAATTGAAAGGTGCGCTCACCGCCTTGGGGCATGAGGTGACGCTGGCCGCTGCCAGCGATTTCTGGAAGAAATTCGAAGCCGATATCAACCTTGGATACGGCTCTAATATCTACAGTTATAAAGCACGTCAATTGATCCTGCCTTTCTTAAAGATGAAGGCGTTTCGCGGATACGACGTGGTGCACCTGATCAATTTTTATGTATTTCCGCGCCTGCCTTATCTGAATCTTCTCTTCGCCAAATATCTGAAGCGGCATAACAAAGTGGTTACGCTCTCCGGGTCGGGGGATGATCCGTTCTTCGTAAGGTATTCCGAAGAAACAATGCGCTATAGTCCAATCCCTTGGCACGAAAAATACGATCGCAACGAGCCTTATTATATGAGGGGCAAGTCTCACCTTAAGGCGATGCATGACTATATGCAATGTGTCGATGGGGTAATACCGATCATGTTCGAGTATTACTCCACCTTTTGTGCTGCGGGGTACAAGGAAAAAATTTCCGAGCCTGTTCCCATTCCGATTTCGGTAGAAAGAATTCCGTTTGCCGAGAACCGCGAAGCCGATGGCAAGTTGGTGTTCTTTCATGGCTTGAATCGCCGAGGATTCAAAGGAACCTTCCTGGTAGAGAAGGCGTTTGACCGCCTGCAGTCCAAATACCCTAACGACGTAGAGTGCTGCATCAAAGGGCATATGCCGTTCGACCAATACATGGCGTTGTTGTCCAAGGTCAACGTCTCAGTGGATCAAGTGTTTTCCTATAGCTTGGCGATGAATGCGCTGTACTCCATGGCTCAAGGAAAAGTCGTTGCCGGTGGCGCGGAGCCCGAGTCTTCGATCCTGTACGGCGGTGAGTTGCCACCTATCTACAACCTGCCGGGTGAGCAGGCAGGGCTGGACCAGGCACTGGAAAAAATCCTGGATGAGCGCGAGAGTATCGGCGAACGCTCGATTGCCTCGCGCGAGTTCGTAGTGAAGCACCACTCCCCGATCAAGGTGGCGGAGGCTTACCTAAATTACTGGAGCCGCTTCCTGTGATCTACGTCTTGTTCCTCGCGATCATCGTATTTTTCAAGGTGATGTTTTTTGCCTTCTACGTATTCAACCCGCAGAGCTTATTTAGAGGCGGAAACGATGCGGATTATTACGATTCCTATGCGCGGGGAACAAATTATCCGACGTCCAGCATCTGGCCGGATTTCTTACGTGCCCTCAATGACCTGGGACTTTACTCACGAGAGGGTGTCAGCTTCGTAATGATGTTGTTGGGGGTAATAGCCATTCCGCTGCTGGTTACCCGCCTGTCCATGTTGCGTGGCTCAATTGCCAATAATCGGATTTGCGTGATCGCGGCAATTGTGGTCAGTTTCTATCCGACACTTTTTTATTACACGCTGGATATTTATCGCGATGTCCTCATGGTGTTCCTGTTTCTGGTCGGATTGGTCGGAATCAAGGCGTTCACCGAAAGCCGCTCGCCAGCCGGCCTCTTGGGCAGCAGCCTGATGGTTGTCGTTGTCGCTGTGGTACTATTTTTGTTTCGTGGGTATCTGGGGTTCGCGTTTTTGCTGGCATTTTTCTGCTTCCGTTATGTGAGGTTTTCGAAGTTCTCGCTCATGGGGCATGTGGCGCCGATGTTGATTGGTTTGAATGTTCTGTTCGCCGCGGGGGCGCTGAGACCCGTGCTTAACTATCGAAGCCTGTTCAACGAGGTACAGAGTGCTACGAATCTAGGCATTCAATTCGACTCGGCTTCCCGATTCATACCTGACTTCATGAATAGTCTGCTGTCTCAACTTTTTGGGTTTTTCTATCCGAATCTGAGTTCTGTAATCGCATTCGCCCTAGAGAGCGTGCCCTTCTGTCTCGGATTCTTTTATCTGGTGAGGAATCGCAGGTTTTCCAACAGCCTTGTGGACTTCATCGTGGTCTTCTCCATTATCTACTCGATCATCTGGTTGCTCGGTAACGACAACCTGGGCACGGCAATGCGCTTGCGCATGTACAGCTACGTCGGTGTGCTCATTGCATGTACCATCGTTTATCAGCGCAAAGCTTATTTCTTCAAGGTATCGGCGCTTCAGCAGGTCGCTGCGAATAGCGATTCGCCTGGCAGGTAGCGTTTTTTCTTCCTGCTTGTGAGTACAAGGTTTAATGAGGACTCTCATGAATATAGCTATCACTGGTGCCAGCGGATTTATCGGACGATTGCTCACTGATGAGCTTGACGCTCTCGGTGACAAAGTTGTTCGACTCTCGAGAATCGCCGGCGACGGCGATTCGGTGATCAAGGGTGACCTGACCGAAGCGTCTGGCGCGCTGGATGATTTCGTCGCGAATGCAGAGGTCATTTATCACTGTGCGGGGGAGATCAAGAACCCCAAGCTCATGTATTCGTTGCATGTCAGGGGAACGGCAAATCTTCTGGCAGCCGTGCAACGGAGAATCCGACGCGACGGCAAACCCGTGCATTGGGTTCAACTCAGCAGTACCGGCGCTTATGGCAAGCAAAGCGACAGAGCAATTGTCGACGAGTCATTCCAACCAGAGCCTGCTGGTGAGTATGAAGTGACCAAAACCATTGCCGATGAGATGGTCCTGGCCCTGGCGCAAAGTGAACCGCTGTTCACCTGTACTTTGGTACGGCCGTCGATTGTCGTGGGTGCGAGCATGCCCAATCGATCGTTCTTTCAGCTTGCCATGATGGTCAGGAAGAAAATGTTCTTCTACATAGGCAACAGGACGATCAACACGTTCACCTACGTCCATGTCGATGATGTCGTGCGCGCCTTGATTGCCTGTGGGCGTGACCCTCGCGCTGCCGGAGAAACATTTATCCTTTCTGCGGATTGCCTGCAACAGAAGGTCATACAGGCTATCGCTGCGTGGGCGGGAGTTTCCGAACCCGTCTTTGGCGTTCCTGAGAAGTTGCTGCGCCTGCTACTGGGAGTGATTCCGTCCAGCATCCGCCTGCCGCTGACCAGTGAGCGTGTCGATGCGCTTACTAAAACGGGAGGCTTCGATAGCCGTCATATCGGCGAGCGACTGGATTTCAGGTTCTTGCACGATATTCCGCAGAGCGTACCTGCCATTTTGGCGGGTGAACAGAACGAACGATCGAGTCAAGGATGAGGCCGGCAGGATGACCAAGAAGAAGATCTGTATAGTCGCTACGGTTCCCGTAGCCCTGCGCGTTTTCATGCTGGAGCATATCCGCGCGCTATCAAGCTATTATGATATTACGCTGATGGCCAACGCTGAACGCTCTGAAATGGAGAACCTGTTTAGCGAGAACGTCAGATTTGTCCCGCTGCCTATCCAGAGAAAAGTGTCCCTTCTGAGTGACGTTATTTCGCTCTGGCAAGTTTACCGAATGTTTCGCAAAGAGCGCTTCGATTGTGTTTTCTCGATCATGCCCAAATCCGGTCTGCTCTCCATGGTTGCGGCCTTTGTAGCCAGGGTTCCGCATAGAATTCACATGTTTACTGGCCAGGTCTGGTTTACCAAGTCAGGCATCGTCAGGGCCGGTCTCAAGTTTCTTGACAAGGTACTGGCATGGAGCGCCACTGATGTGCTCGCCGATAGTCCTTCGCAGCGACAATTTCTGATCGACAACAAGATAGTCGATGCGCGGAAAATATCGGTGCTGGGCAAAGGCTCTATCAGCGGCGTGGATATCAGTCGCTTCAAGCCTGATGCCCTCGCGCGGCTAAAATATCGGCAGGAACTGGGCATTATCGGGGACGCCGTGGTCTTCCTGTTCATGGCACGTCTGACCCATGTAAAAGGAATATTGGAGTTGGGCCGTGCTTTCAGTGACGTCGCGCGGGAAATGCCAAATGCTCATTTACTGGTCATCGGACCGGATGAGGACGGAGTCGAGGGCGATTTGCTACGGATGCTCGAGCCTTTCAAATCGCGTGTCCACCGCGTAGGTTACACCTACGATCCGGAGGGCTATATGGCTGCGGCTGACGTGTTCTGCATCCCGAGTTACCGCGAAGGCTTCAGTCTTGCCACTATCCAAGCTGCGGGCGTGGGCCTGCCGGCAATAGCGTCGCACATCTATGGACTCAGCGACGCCGTTCAGCGGGATATGACCGGCATTTTTCACGAGCCCGGTAACCTTGCTGAAATGATCGAAGCGCTGAAAAAGATGTATTTCGACGAACATCTCAGGGCCCGGCTTTCAAGGCAGGCTCATGAGCGAGCGCATTCGGAATTTTCCCAGGATGTTATCGTGAACGAAATGGTCGCGTTCATCCGAAAACGCCTTAAATGAACGTGAAAAAGGCCTTTGGGCCCCTGCTTGGATTGAAAATGACATGAAACGTCTTCTCGATATCATCGTTTCCCTGGCTGCATTGCTTGTCCTTTCCCCAGTCATCGCGATTGTGGCGTGGAAGATAAGAAAGAACCTCGGTTCGCCAGTATTGTTCCGCCAGACTCGTCCAGGGAAAAACGGAAAGCCGTTCGAAATGATCAAGTTTCGAAGTATGCGTGATGCAGTGGACGAGCACGGCACGCCACTGCCGGACGCCGAGCGGATGACGCCTTTTGGTTCTTTTCTGCGTGCCTCCAGCCTGGACGAGTTACCCGGGCTGTGGAATGTACTGAAGGGCGACATGAGTTTGGTGGGGCCGCGCCCTTTGCTTATGGAGTATTTGCCGCTCTACTCCGCTGAACAGTATCGCCGGCACGAAGTGCGTCCCGGTGTGACGGGCTGGGCTCAGGTAAACGGGAGAAATGCCTTGAGCTGGGAAGAAAAATTCAAGCTGGATGTCTGGTATGTCGACAATCGTTCTTTGATGTTGGATATCAGGATACTGTTCATGACAGCGTCGAAAGTCGTCAAGCGAGATGGGATCAGCGCGGCGGGTGAGGCGACCATGTCCAGATTCACCGGTAACCGCTCGTGAGTCGCCTGGCTATTCTGGGCGCCAGCGGACACGGAAAAGTGGTTGCTGACATTGCAGAGTGTTGTGGTTGGCAAGAACTGGCGTTCTTTGATGATGCCTGGCCAGCCCGCTCCCTCAATGGCGTTTGGCCAATTATCGGCAATACCGAATCGTTGCTCGCGAGACTCCACGAGTTCGATGGCGTGATCGTCGGAATAGGCAACAACAGGATCCGCCACGAAAAAATGCAGATGCTGATGGAGGCGGGAGCCCGCCTCATATCGCTGGTGCATCCGCATGCCATCGTCAGTCGTCATGCAGTGGTCGGAACAGGCAGCGTGGTAATGGCAGGGGCTGTGATCAACGTCAGTACGGTTGTAGGTCGTGGTGTGATATTGAACACTTCAAGCAGCGTGGATCACGATTGCTCGCTGGGTGATTTCGTGCATGTGAGTCCTGGGGCGAATCTCGCCGGCGGAGTGGAGGTCGGTCAGCACGCTTGGATTGGTATCGGGGCGAGCGTTCGCCAACTGGTAAAGATTGGTGCGGGTGTAGTCGTCGGCGCCGGAGCTGCCGTGGTCGGCGACGTTGCCGATGGGATTACCGTTGTGGGTGTTCCTGCACGTCCCCTATAGTGCGCAGCAGGAAAGTACTCTAGTCATTCATGCGATAAGTTAACGGGTAAACAAGATGTTAAATACGCCATTTTCGCCCTGGCCGTCTTTTTCCGAAGAAGAAGCTGACGCGGTGCGGGACGTGATTCTGTCCAACAAGGTGAATTACTGGACAGGGCAGGAATGCCGACAGTTTGAAGCCGAGTTTGCGGCATGGTCGGAATGTGAATACGCCGTTGCTGTAGCGAACGGTACCGTTGCACTTGACCTGGCTTTGAAAGCCTTGGACATTGGTGCCGGTGACGAAGTAATCGTTACCTCGAGAACATTCCTTGCTTCCGTTTCCTCTATCGTGAATGCCGGTGCTGTTCCCGTCTTTGCCGATGTTGACGAATCCACTCAAAACATTACTCCTGAGTCCATTCGTGCAGTGATGACTGAACGAACGCGTGCCATCATCTGTGTCCATCTCGCTGGCTGGCCGTGCGATATGGATCCGATCATGGACATCGCCCGCGCGCATGACCTGAAGGTCATCGAGGATTGCGCCCAGGCCCATGGTGCGCGATACAAAGGACGGTCCGTGGGTTCCATTGGACACGTCGGCGCCTGGTCGTTCTGTCAGGACAAGATCATGACCACTGGCGGTGAAGGTGGCATGGTTACAACCAACGACCGAGCCTTGTGGTCCGCCATGTGGTCCTATAAGGACCACGGGAAGAGCTGGGAGTCGGTTTATAGCAAGCAGCATCCTCCAGGTTTCAGGTGGCTTCATGACAGTTTCGGCACCAACTGGCGGATGATCGAAACCCAGGCGGCCATCGGGCGCATCCAGCTCGGCAGGATGTCGGCCTGGCAGGCCACACGTCTCGCCAATGCACAGCGCATCTGGGCTGTTGCCCGTGACCTCCAAGGTCTGCGGGTGCCTGTCGTACCTGCGGACATCGTGCATGCGGCATACAAATGCTACGTCTTCGTAGAGCCAGAAGCTCTGAGCCAAGGCTGGGATCGGGATCGTATCGCCAGCGAGATCAATGCGTTAGGTGTTCCTTGCTTCTCCGGATCGTGCTCCGAGGTCTATCTGGAAAAGGCTTTTGACGACACTGGCTGGAGGCCTGCAAAACGTCTCCCCGTCGCCAGGACCTTGGGTGACACCAGCCTCATGTTTCTAATTCATCCAACCCTTACCGAAGAAGAAATTGACAAGACTTGTCAGGCTCTTCGCAGTGTTTTGCTGGCCGCGACGCACTAGCGCCAATTTCCCGGCGAGGAGTTGTCCTCGCCGGGATGATTGGCTGCAATATACTGACTTACACGGATTTCTGACCTCAGGACCCCTTCGTCCGTTCCGCCTTGTTCTGATTACAGCAGAGTGAGCGCATGATCTTTTTCGGGCGCTAGTTTCGATTTGTGTTAAATTGCGCCGTTGATAGAAACGAGCGTAGCGCTCGAGAATTAAGTCATGTCAGAGTGCCAATCTATCCAAGTTGGCGCCGGCTTGAAAAGCAGGAGAAGCGTAAGGTGTTTGAGAGCGTTATGGACAAGGTTCGCACTAGACTGCTCAGCTTGCCACGTCGACGGAAACGATTACTGCAAATTGCAGTTGATGTGATATTGATCTGGATTGCTCTCTGGCTCGCATTTGCTGTCCGCCTCGGTATCGATGAGATGGAGAGCCCGGTTCGCGATCACCTGTGGCTGTTCGCAAGTGCACCGCTGGTCGCTATCCCCTTGTTTATTCGCTTCGGTATGTATCGTGCGGTAATGCGTTATTTTGGCAATGACGCACTCATTACGATCATCAAGGCGGTGAGTCTGTCATCGTTGATTCTCGCGGCCTTGATCTTCTGGCGTGCGAATACCCAGGCCATCGTTCCGCGCTCGATCATTTTCAACTACTGGTGGTTGAGCCTGGTCACCATAGGCGGGCTGCGTCTGGCGATGCGCCAATATTTCCTGGGCGACTGGTTTGCAGCTGCACGCCATGTTCCCTTCGTCGGTCGGGACGATGGTCTCGTCAAGGTCGCCGTCTATGGCGCAGGGGCCGCAGGCAACCAGCTGGTTGCCGCACTGCGCATGGGGCGCGTGATGCGTCCTGTCGCTTTCATCGATGATGATAGCGGCATTGCCGATCGCGTCATCTCCGGGCTGCAGGTATTCAAGTCCTCCAGCATTCAGAAAATGATCGACATCACCGGCGCGCAGGAGATCCTGCTCGCAATTCCTTCGGCTTCCCGCGGTCGTCGTCGTGAGATTCTCGGCTATCTCGAGGGATTCCCGCTCCATGTCCGCAGTGTGCCGAGCGTTATGGACCTGGCCAGTGGCCGGGTCAAGGTCGATGACATCCAGGAAGTCGATATTGCCGACCTGCTTGGTCGTGATGCTGTTCCGGCCCAGTGCGAGTTGCTCGAGCGCTGCATATCCGACCAGACGGTTCTGGTCACGGGAGCAGGAGGCTCGATCGGTTCGGAACTGTGCCGTCAGATCCTCTCGCTCCAGCCGACGACACTGCTCTTGTTTGAACACAGCGAGTTCAACCTGTACAGCATCCTCAGCGAGCTGGAACAGCGAGTGGCGCGTGAGGCGCTGCCCGTACGGGTACTGCCTATTCTCGGGAGTATCCGCAACCAGGGCCAGCTGCTGGACGTCATGAAAACCTGGCGCGTCGATACCGTTTACCACGCGGCAGCTTACAAGCATGTACCGATGGTGGAACACAACATTGCCGAGGGCGTGTTGAACAATGTGGTCGGTACCTTGAACACTGCCCAGGCCGCGCTCCAGGCCGGTGTTGCAAACTTTGTCCTGATCTCTACGGACAAAGCTGTGCGCCCGACTAATGTGATGGGAAGTACCAAACGTCTGGCCGAGATGACGTTGCAGGCACTGAGCCGCGAACAGGCTCCGGTCCTGTTTGGTGACGATAGTAACGTTTCCTACGTGAACAAGACCCGCTTCACCATGGTGCGCTTCGGTAACGTCCTGGGATCCTCAGGCTCGGTGATCCCGCTTTTCCACAAGCAGATCACCGGAGGCGGTCCACTGACCGTCACCCATCCAAAGATCACTCGCTACTTCATGACCATTCCCGAGGCTGCGCAGTTGGTGATCCAGGCGGGCTCCATGGGGCTGGGTGGCGATGTGTTTGTTCTCGATATGGGAGAGCCCGTACGCATTGTCGAACTGGCTGAGAAAATGATTCACCTGTCAGGCCTCAGCGTGCGTTCGGAAAGGAACCCCCATGGCGACATTGCCATAGAGTTCACTGGTTTACGTCCTGGTGAGAAGCTGTACGAAGAGCTGCTTATCGGTGACAACGTGGTGGCTACCCAACACTCCATGATCATGAGCGCCAACGAAGACTTCCTCGAGTGGGGTGTCCTCAAGGGGCGTCTGTCTAGCCTATTGGCAGCGGTGCATGAGGATGATTATGCCGCAGTGCGCCAGTTGTTGCGCGAGACAGTGAGTGGCTATACGCCTGACAACGAGATTGTTGACTGGATCTACCAGCAGCGCCGTCTTGAGCCCTGACATCGAAGCAGTAAAAAGGCCGCTCGCTGAGCGGCCTTTTTGCAATTGGGTCATTCAGATTTGGTAAAGAATGCATATTTGACCCTGTACGGTGAACGACTAGGTTTGAAAGGCGGCCAAGGAAACGCTGCCACCGTCATTCAAACCCAAGGAGCTTCACCCATGCGCAAAACCTATCTCGCCTCACTCCTGATCGCCCTGTTCGGCATCCTTTCCCTGCCACTGAATGCGGCGCCAGGCAATCCGGCATCTGCAGGCGTGACTTCTGCGCAAGCCGAGTCAGCCAGGCTCGACCTGAACAAGGCAGACGCCATGGCCTTGCAAAGCCAGTTGAGCGGTATCGGCAAGAGCAAGGCAGAGGCCATCGTGGCCTATCGCGAGGAGCACGGTGACTTTGCCTCGATTGACGAACTGCTGGAGATAAAGGGAATCGGTAAAGCCTTGCTGGATCGCAACCGGGACAAGCTGACCGTGAACTGAGGTCAGCAGAGATGAAAGGCCGATCCTGTCGATCGGCCTTTTCAGCGATAGTCGCTAACGATCCCGCGCCTCCTTCGCATCCATCTCCGCATTGCGCTCATGGATCTTTCTCAACTGCTCGTCCGTCAACGGCAGCTTCTTCGCGGTGTCCCTGAGCATCATCAGGCCACCGACGATCGAACCGAGCGCCACCAACAGAATCAACCAGGCATACCAGGGCATGACGTTCTCCTTCATACGGCAATGAGTCCGTATCTGTAATATCGAGTAAAACTTGGCGCAGATGGTTCAATTATAGGCTGCGGCATTCAAGCCTGATTCACGATCACCGGCCCCCGCTGCGCCTTCGCATCGTTTACAATGCGCGCCGTTTTCGACTTGCCAAGAGACCCTGCCCATGTCCGCCTGCCAGACGCCCCTGATTGTCGCCCTGGATTTTCCCACCCGTGACGCCGCCCTGAAGCTGGCCGATCAGCTGGACCCTGCGCTGTGCCGGGTGAAGGTCGGCAAGGAGCTGTTCACCAGCAGCGCTTCCGGTATCGTCGAAACCCTGTGCAGCAAGGGTTTCGAGGTCTTCCTCGACCTGAAATTCCACGACATCCCCAACACCACGGCGATGGCGGTCAAGGCTGCGGCCGAGATGGGCGTGTGGATGGTCAACGTGCATTGCTCCGGCGGCCTGCGCATGATGTCTGCCTGCCGCGAAGAGCTGGCCAAGCGCAGCGGTCCGCAGCCGCTGCTGATCGGCGTAACCGTGCTGACCAGCATGGAGCGTGAGGACCTGGCCGGCATCGGCCTGGACATCGAGCCGCAGGAGCAGGTCCTGCGCCTGGCCGCGCTGGCGGAAAAAGCCGGGATGGACGGCCTTGTCTGCTCGGCCCTCGAAGCCCCGGCCCTCAAGGCCGCGCACCCGTCGCTGCAACTGGTGACCCCGGGCATTCGTCCGGCGGGCAGCGCCCAGGACGACCAGCGCCGCATCCTTACTCCGCGCCAGGCGCTGGATGCCGGCTCCGACTACCTGGTGATCGGTCGCCCGATCAGCCAGGCCGCTGACCCGGCCAAGGCGCTGGCGGCGGTGGTCGCGGAAATCCGCGGTTGATTTATAAGCCATAAGCTGCAAGCGGCAAGTAAAAGCGGTCATCACTCCGGCCGCTCTTTCTTGCTGCTTAAAGCTTGAAGCTTCCCGCTGTTCTCAGACCTTCAGCACCAGCTTGCCGAAGTTCTCCCCGCTGAACAGCTTCAGCAGCGTCTCGGGGAAGGTCTCCAGCCCCTCGACCACATCCTCCTTGCTCTTCAGCTTGCCGCTGGCCAGCCAGCCGGCGACCTCCTGACCCGCTGCGCCATACTGCGCGACATGGTCCATCACCACGAAACCTTCCATGCGCGCGCGGTTGACCAACAGCGCAAGGTAGTTGGCTGGCCCCTTCACCGCCTGCTTGTTGTTGTACTGGCTGATCGCGCCGCAGATCACCACCCGCGCCTTGAAATTCAGGCGGCTGAGCACGGCATCGAGGATGTCGCCGCCGACGTTGTCGAAGTACACGTCCACACCGTTCGGGCACTCGCGCTTGAGGCCTTCGAGCACGTCCTCGGCCTTGTAGTCGATGACCCCGTCGAAGCCCAGTTCATCCTTCAGGTACTGGCACTTCTGCGCACCACCGGCGATACCCACCACGCGGCAACCTTTGATCTTCGCGATCTGCCCGGCAATGCTGCCCACCGCCCCGGCGGCACCGGAGATCACCACGGTCTCGCCTTCCTTCGGCGCGCCGACTTCGAGCAGGGCGAAGTAGGCGGTCATGCCGGTCATGCCTAGCGCGGAGAGATAGCGCGGCAGCGGCACCAGCTTCGGGTCGATCTTATAGAAGCCTTGCGGTTCGCCGAGGAAGTAGTCCTGCACGCCCAACGCGCCATTGACGTGGTCGCCCACGGCGAACTTGGGATTGCGCGAGGCGATCACTTCGCCGACGCCCAGCGCGCGCATCACCTGGCCCAGGCCGACCGGCGGGATATAGGACTTGCCTTCGTTCATCCAGCCACGCATGGCCGGGTCGAGCGACAGGTAGAGGTTTTTCACCAGTATCTGGCCGTCGGCGGGTTCGCCCACCGGTACCTGTTCGAAGCTGAAATCGTCCCGGGTCACGGCGCCCACCGGGCGTTTGGCGAGCAGGAAGCGGCGGTTGGTCTGGGCAGTCATGGAAGCCTCGCGAAGGTTGGGCAAAAGTCTTGTGATAGACGTTCGCTGCCCGTTCGGCAAGTTCGTCCTGAGCCACGAATATCCGACTATCCAGCGGGATGATAAACCAGGGCGTAGATAATCATCGCTTCGCATGGTGCTCCAACCGGCGTCCTGATGATGCTGCCCAAGCGCCCTGTAGCCTGGCTAGACTCTCGGCCATTGTCCTCACCCCTGTTGCAGGAGCTATCGATGAGTATGACGTTCAGCGGCCAGGTTGCCCTGGTCACCGGTGCCGCCGCCGGTATCGGCCGGGCCACGGCCCTCGCATTTGCCCGGGAAGGGCTCAAGGTGGTGGTCGCCGACCTCGACGTGGCCGGTGGCGAAGCCACGGTGGAGGAGATTCGGTCGGCGGGTGGCGAGGCGATCTTCGTGGCGTGCAACGTGACCAGGGACACCGAGGTGCAGCACCTGATGGCCCGCACTATCGAAACCTTCGGCCGCCTCGATTATGCGTTCAACAACGCCGGCATCGAGATCGAGCAGGGCCGTCTGGCGGACGGCAGCGAGGCGGAGTTCGATGCGATCATGGGCGTCAACGTCAAGGGCGTGTGGCTGTGCATGAAGTACCAGTTGCCGCTGCTGCTGGCCCAGGGCGGCGGGGCGATCGTCAATACCGCCTCGGTGGCCGGCCTGGGTGCGGCACCGAAGATGAGCATCTATGCGGCCTCCAAGCATGCGGTGATCGGCCTGACCAAGTCTGCCGCCATCGAATACGCGAAGAAGCAGATCCGCGTCAACGCGGTGTGTCCGGCGGTGATCGACACCGATATGTTCCGCCGCGCCTACGAGGCCGACCCGCGCAAGGCCGAGTTCGCCGCAGCGATGCACCCGGTCGGGCGCATCGGCAAGGTCGAGGAAATCGCGGCCGCCGTGCTTTACCTGTGCAGCGATGGTGCCGCGTTCACCACCGGCCAGGCCCTGGCCGTGGACGGTGGGGCGACGGCTATCTGATCGCGGCGAGCGTGGCGTTACGACTGGCGCGCACCAGCGCGCCAGCCACCAGCACGCAGCCGGTCAGCAGCAGGGTGCCGAACAGTGCCAGCGCGGTGCCGGCGCCGAAGCGGTCGGCGAGCAGGCCGGTAAAGATCACCGGCAGGCTGAAGCCCAGGTAGGCCAGCAGGAAGAAGCCGGCGCTGGCGCGGGTTTTTTCCGAGCCGGCCAAAGCATTCACCGCTGACAATCCTCCCAGATAGATAAACCCGTAGCAGGCACTGCTGGCGCCGATCGCGCCCAGCAGTACCGCCACGAGCAACCCGCCGTGGGCGCCCCAGGCCAGCAGGGCATAGCTGCACGGCAGCACCAGCAGGCCAAGCAAGGTCGAGCGCGCCGAGGTCATGCGCCGGGCCAGCGGCTGGAACAGCAGGCCGCAACTGATCACGCAGAAGGTCGACAGTCCCGACCAGTTGGCCAGTTGATGCCGGGCCAGGATCGACGGCATCAGGGCGATCACCAGGCCGACACAGGCCCAGGCCAGCAGGATCGCCAGGCCGTAGGGCAGGCTGCCCTGTGGATAAAACGGCAGGCGCAGCAGGGCGGTGTTGCGCCGCTGTACCGGATCGGGCAGGCCCAGTACCGCCACGAACGCCAACGCAGCGAGGGCCAAATGCAAGGGAAAGCTCCCCGGCGCCAGGCTCGGGCCCTGCAACAGGAACAGGCTGGTCACCGCAGCCCCCAGGCCAAAACCCAATGACGTGCTTGCAGTCACCCGATTGGCTGCGGCGCGGGCGTCGCCGTCCTGTATCAGTTCGCACATGTAGGCGGTGCCGGTGGCTGACGCCAACGCCGTACCGACACCCAGCAAGGTGCGGGCGAAGGCCAGTTGGGTCAGGCCGGGTGCCAGCAGCATCAGCAGGGTGGCCAGCATCGACAACGCCAGCGCCGCGAGGATCAGGCGCTTGTGCCCGACCCGGTCTGCCAGCCCGCCCAGCAGCAACAGCACTGGCAACACGCCGATCACATACCCGGAAAAGGCCACCGCCGTCGCCGCCGCGCCCTGCCCGGAAAGGGCCGCATAGGCGGTGTAGAGCGGGGCCTGGAGATTGACCGCGAAGGTCACCAGGCACAAGGCGAAGGCCAGGGTGGCGGGGGCGTGACGGCTGATCATGACGAACTCCTTGGATGGCCCGCCGATTGTCCGAGCCGCGCCACGGAGGGAAAAGGCACAACCCCGGGGCTTTTGTGATTAACTGTTCGGTCAAAACAGACGAACACTTTCGCCATGCAGCTGAATCTCGACCGGCAACGTTCCATTCCCCTGGTGCAACAGTTGGCTGACGGCCTGCGCGACTGGATCAGCAGCCAGCGCCTGCGTCCCGGTACGCGACTGCCGTCGATTCGCCAGGTAGTACGCGAGCAGGGTGTCAGCCAGTCCTGCGCCATCGAAGCCTACGACCGCCTGGTCTCGCTGGGCTGGCTGGAAGCCCGCCACGGTGTCGGTTTTTTCGTCGCCGAGCGCAGGGGCCAGGCGCCGTTCGCCGAGGAACCGGCCTGGGACGAAGGCGCCGAGGGGCGCTGGCGGCTGTTCAGCGACGAGCAGGAAGACCTGCTGCGCCTGGGTTGCGGCTGGTTGCCGGGCAACTGGCGGCAGAGCGAGGAGATCGCCCTGGCGATTCGCCAGGTCAGTCGCGGTGCCGAGCAGGACCTGTTCGGCTATGGCCCGCCCTTGGGGCTGACCGCCTTGCGCCAGCAGGTGCGCAAGCGCCTGGCCCTGATCGGCATCCAGGTGCAGCCCGAGCAGATCCTCGCCACCCAGGGCGCCAGCCAGGCCCTGGACCTGCTGGTGCGCACCCTGCTCAAGCCCGGCGATGCGGTGCTGGTGGAAAGCCCCGGTTACTACAACCTCTACAACCTGCTGCGCCTGCATGGTGTGCGCCTGCTGGAGGTGCCGCGCACGCCCGAAGGGCCGGATCTCGAGGTGATGGTTGCGCTGCTGCGCGAACACCGTCCGCGCTACCTGTTCATCAACAGCCTGTACCAGAACCCCACCGGCACCAGCCTCACCCCGCGTACCGCCCAGCGCCTGCTGGAACTGGCCGGTGAGCACGATCTGCGCATCGTCGAGGACGATATCTACGCCGATTTCCAGGAAGGCCCGGCGACCCGCCTGATCACCCTCGACAGTCAACAGCGGGTTATCTACCTGGCGAGCTTTTCCAAGACCCTCAGCAGTTCGCTGCGGGTCGGTTACCTGGTGGCAGAGCCCGCGCTGGTCGCACGTCTGGCGGAGGTGAAGATGATCACTGGCATCGGCGCCTCGCGTTTTGCCGAACAGGTGGTAGCGCAGTTGCTCGGCAGCGGGGTCTACCGCAAGAGCGTGCAGCGCTTGCGCCTGCGTCTGGCCGAGCATATGGCCAGTGCCCTGCGCCTGCTCGAAACCCACGGCTGGGAAGTCTTCGCCGAACCCTACGGTGGCATGTTCGTCTGGACCCGCTACCCGGGTGTCGACTTTGCCGGCCTGCAGCGCATCGCCCAGGAGCAGGGCGTGCTGCTCTCGCCGGGTTCGGCCTTCGACCCGCAAGGCCGCGACAGCGACTGGTTGCGCATCAATGTCGCCTACGCTCGGGATCACCGCGCCAAGGGCTTTTTCCAGGCTGTCGCGCAAGCATCGTCGCGGCGACCTCCAGCATCCTGAAAACGACGGCCTCGTAGCTTTTTGCCATGATTGCGACAGGGGTGGCTTGTGCAGCGCCCGGCGCCGTTGCCACTCTGCGTTCCTGGATATCCGGGGTTTTCCAAGGGCAGCAGGAGAGGGCAGCGCGCAATGAAGTCAGGCACGAATGGCGGTTTTGCCAATCTGGGCATGGCCCGCAAGCTGGGGCTGGGATTCACCCTCGTGCTGTTGCTGACGGCGGTGGTGGCGGCAATCGGGATCGCTGCGCTGTATGGCCTGGGCCAACGCTTTGACGGGCTCAAGCAGGTCACCGCGTTCAACAATGGTGTCCTGGCCTTGCGCCTGCATGAACAGCGTTACGCCCAGCGTTCCGATCCCAAGGAGGCCGAGGCCCTGCGCAAGGGCGTGGAAGCGCTGGAAGGCCAGATCGCGCTGTTGCCCCAGCTGGGCGGCAGCGATGTCGGCAGCGCACTGGCCGATTACCGCAAGGCCTTCGATGAGTTCGTCGAGCTGACCCAGTCCAAGGAGCTGGCCCTGGACATGGCCAGTTGGTCGGTGTCCAGCGTAGCCAACAACCTCGATGTGCTGCAGTCCGGGCTGGCGGATGACGGCACCTGGACCTTGAAGGACTCCCAGGGCCAGAAGGGCGCCGAGTTCGTCGAGCAGGCCGGCCAGGTCGCCCAGGTGGCGCGCCTGATGCTGCAGGCCATGGATGAAGCGCGGGTGCGCCTGGAGCAGAACCGCAAGGGCGCCGAAGACCTGCGCCAGGGCCGTATCGAACAGGCCGAACAGGCCGCGCAACTGGCCGATCAGCTCAAGGGGGTGATCCAGGATCCCGGCTACCAGAGCGTACTCGGCGAAGTCATCACCCATATCGCCAGCTTTGGCGAGAAGCTGGGTGAATACACCGACCTGCTGGCTCGCGAGGCGCAATTGCGCAAGCAGTTGCAGGAGCGCGCCGACCAGGTCACGACCCGGGTCGAACAGATCAACGGGGCGATCGATGCCAGCATGCAGAGCGAGCTGAAGCGCAATGCCCTGCTGATCCTCGTGTCGTCGCTCGCGGCGCTGCTGGTCGGTGTGGTGGCGGCCATCCTGATCACCCGGGCCATCGTCCAGCCGCTGCGCCGGGTCATCGGCCGGGCCCAGGAAATTGCCGCCGGTGATCTGCGCGGGCAGATCGTCGTCGACCGCCGTGACGAGGTTGGCCAGTTGCTGCTGGCCATGCAGCAGATGGGCAGCGGCCTGAGCGGCATCGTCAGTGGCCTGCAGACCGGCATCGACAAGCTGGCCAGCAGTGCCCACACCCTGTCGGCGGTGACCGAGCAGACCAACCGCGAGGTCAGCAGCCAGAAGGACGAGACCGACCAGGTCGCCACCGCCATGCAGCAGATGACCGCCACGGTGCACAGTGTTGCCCGGGATGCCGAGGAAGCCGCCCAGGCCGCGCAATCGGCAGACGGCAAGGTGGAGAGCGGCCAGCAGGTGGTGCGCCAGAGCATGCAGCGCATCGAGCGCCTGGCCAGTGCGGCGGATTCCGCCAGCCACAGCATCGAAAGCCTCAGCGCAGAGATCCAGCACATCGGCTCGGTGCTGGAAGTGATCAAGAGCGTCGCCGAGCAGACCAACCTGCTGGCACTCAATGCCGCTATCGAAGCGGCCCGGGCCGGCGAGCAGGGCCGTGGCTTTGCAGTGGTGGCGGACGAGGTGCGCGCGCTGGCCCAGCGTACCCAGCAATCCACCGGTGAGATCGAACGCCTGGTCAGCAGCCTGCGCAGCAACGCCCAGGCTTCGGTCGCGCAGATCCAGGACAGCGGCGAGCTGGTCAAGCTGGCGGTGGCCGATGCCCTGCAGACCGAAAGCGCCCTCGGCAGCATCGCCAGCGCGGTGTCGCTGATTCAGCAGATGAACCAGCAGATCGCCGCCGCAGCCGAGCAGCAGAGCTCGGTGGCCGAGGAGATCAGCCGCAGTGTCACCCAGATCCGCAGCAGCGCCGATCAGTCGGCCATGGCCATGCGCGGCAACGCCAGCTCGAGTATCGAGCTGGCGCAGTTGGGGGCGGAGCTGAAGGGAATGGTCGGACACTTCCGGATCTGAGTCCGCAAGCGTCTGTCAGGCGTTTTTGCGCCAGTTGAGGATCAGCAGGGTCAGCACCCCGGCGACGATGCCCCAGAAGGCCGAGCCGATGGAGAACAGGGTGAAACCGGAGGCGGTGACCATGAAGGTGATCAGCGCCGCTTCCCGTTCTTTGGCCTCGTTCATCGCCACGCTCAGGCCGTTCATGATCGAGCCGAACAGGGCCAGGGCGGCGATGGACAGCACCAGCTCCTTGGGCAGCGCGGCGAACAGGGCAGCGAGGGTGGCGCCGAAGGTCCCGGCGATGCCGTAGAAGATCCCGCACCAGACCGCCGCTGTGTAGCGCTTGTTCGGGTCTTCATGGGCGTGGGGGCCGGTGCAGATGGCCGCGCTGATCGCCGCCAGGTTGACCCCGTGGGAGCCGAACGGCGCCAGCAGCAGCGAAGCGATGCCGGTGACCGAAATCAACGGCGAGGCCGGCACCTGGTAACCGTCGGCGCGCAGCACGGCGACCCCGGGCATGTTCTGCGAGGTCATCGCCACGACGAACAGCGGGATGCCGATGCTGATGGTCGCGGCCAGGGAGAAGCTCGGCGTGGTCCACACCGGGGTTGCCACCTCCAGCTTGAAATGACTGAAGTCCAGCAGCCCGAGCACGGCGGACAGTCCGGTTCCCACCAGCAGCGCCGCCAGCACGCAATAGCGCGGTGACAGGCGCTTGACCAGCAGGTAGCTGAAGAACATCCCCAGCACCAGCGTGGTGCGGTGTTGCGCCGCGACGAAGATCTCGCTTCCGATCTTGAACAGGATCCCCGCCAGCAAGGCCGCGGCCAGGGACGCCGGGATGCGCCGCACCAGACGCTCGAAGCTGCCGGTCAGGCCGCAGATCACCACCAGCACCGCACAGGTGATATAGGCGCCGATCGCCTCGCCGTAGGTCACGCCGCCCAGGCTGGTGATCAGCAGCGCCGCGCCGGGGGTCGACCAGGCCACTGTCACTGGTGTGCGGTAGCGCAATGACAGGCCGATGCTGCACACTGCCATGCCGATGGACAGGGCCCAGATCCACGAGGAGATCTGCGCGCTGGTGAGTCCTGCGGCCTGGCCGGCCTGGAACATCAGCACCAGCGAGCTGGTGTAGCCGGTGAGCATGGCGATAAAGCCGGCGACTACCGCCGAGGGAGACGAGTCGGCCAGCGGCCGCAGGTGTGCGGAAGTGGCGTTGGGCATGGGAAATTCCTTGTTCTTCGGGTGTAAGCAGATTTTTCAGACTACCGTGCGTACTGCCCGCGAGTGCGGTACAGCGAGCGTTGCATTTAGCCGTACAGTCAGCGATTCCGTTTGGCGTAAAAGAGGGGAGGGGCACGATGTACAAGGTCTATGGGGATTACCAGTCGGGCAACTGCTACAAGATCAAGCTGATGCTGCATCTGCTTGATCTGCCGTACACCTGGCTGCCGGTGGATATTCTCAAGGGAGAGACGGAGACCCCGGAATTCCTGGCGATGAACCCCAACGGCAAGGTACCGGTGTTGCAACTGGAAGATGGCACCTGCCTGTGGGAGTCCAACGCGATTCTCAATTTCCTCGCCGACGGCAGCGAGTTCCTGCCCAGCGAGCCGCGCTTGCGCACCCAGGTCCTGCAATGGCAGTTCTTCGAGCAGTACAGTCATGAGCCGTACATTGCCGTGGCGCGTTTTATCCAGTTCTACCTGGGGCTGCCGGACGAGCGCCTGGAGGAATACCGCAAGCTGCACAAGGGCGGGCACAAGGCGCTGAAAGTGATGGAGCGGCAACTGGAAGTGACGCCGTACCTGGTGGGGGACCAGTACTCGATCGCCGATGTGGCGTTGTATGCCTACACCCATGTAGCCCATGAGGGCGGCTTCGACCTGGCGGTGTATCCGAAGGTCAGGGAGTGGCTGGCGCGGGTGGCGGAGCATCCGCGGCATGTAACCATGCTGGGTTGATGTTGAAGCTGCTGGCCCTATCGCTGGCAAGCCAGCTCCCACAGGAATTGCATGCACCGCGATCCTGTGGGAGCTGGCTTGCCAGCGATGAGGCCAGTACTCACACCGCCGAGAATCGCTTGTCCAGATACTCGATGATCACCTTGGACTCATACATCCAGGTAGTCTTGCCATCTTCCTCGATCCGCAGGCACGGCACCTTGATCTTGCCGCCGCCTTCGAGCAGCGCCTGACGGTCCTGCTCGTTGTTCTTCGCATCCCGCAGCGCCACCGGCACGTTCAGGCGGTGCAGGGTGCGGCGGGTCTTCACGCAGAACGGGCAGGCATGGAACTGGTACAGGGTCAGGCCGCGTGCCTGTTCCTCGACCCGGGCTTGCGCCGCCGGGTCACGCTTGAGCTTGGCCGGACGGCTGATCCAGTCGAAAAAGACGATCATTTGGCCGAGGCCGACCCGCAGGGCTTTGACGATCATGATGATTCCTCGCAATAAAAAGCCGACCTGAAAAGGTCGGCTCGAACAACGCACCCGTTCACTTGATCAGGCTGAGAAACTCGCTGCGGGTCGCCGCATTGTCGCGGAAGGCGCCGAGCATCACCGAAGTGATCATCGACGAGTTCTGCTTCTCCACACCGCGCATCATCATGCACATGTGCTTGGCTTCGATGACCACGGCCACGCCGGTCGCGCCGGTGACCTGCTGCACCGCCTCGGCGATTTCGCGGCTGAGGTTTTCCTGGATCTGCAGGCGACGGGCATACATGTCGACGATCCGTGCCACCTTGGACAGGCCCAGCACCTTGCCACTCGGGATGTAGGCGACATGCGCCTTGCCGATGAACGGCAGCAGGTGGTGTTCGCACAGCGAGTACAGCTCGATGTCCTTGACCAGGACCATTTCGCTGTTGTCGGAGCTGAACAGTGCGCCGTTGGTGACTTCTTCCAGGGTTTGGTTGTAACCGCGGCAAAGGTACTGCATGGCCTTCGCGGCCCGTTTCGGCGTGTCGAGCAGGCCTTCGCGGGAGACATCCTCGCCGAGTTGGCCAAGGATCGCGGTGTAATGCTGTTCCAGGGACATGGATCTACCTGTGGTGTATTTCGCAAACGCGAAGGGTACGGCGGCTGTGGCGCCGCCGCAAGTGCGGCGTTACTCGTCGCGTCCTTCGAGCATGGTCCGCTTGAGCATCACGTACACCGCGCCCGTGCCGCCGTGACGGGCCTGGCACGAGGTAAAACCGAGGACTTGCGGGTGCTGGCGCAGCCAGGTGTTGACGTGGCTCTTGATCATTGGCCGCTTGCCGTCCAGACGCACGGCCTTACCGTGGGTGACGCGCACGCAGCGAATTTCGAAGCGGGTGGCCTCGGCGAGGAAGTCCCAGAGGATCTCCCGGGCCTTTTCCACGCTCATGCCGTGCAGGTCGAGGCTGCCTTCGAAGGGGATCTGGCCGATCTTCAGCTTGCGCATCTGGCTTTCCTGCACGCCGTCGCGGCTCCAGTGCAGGTCGTCTTCCGGCCCGACATCGATAACGAACTGGTCGGACAGGCCATCGACCACAGTCTGGTCGCTGCGCACCGTGGCGTTCTGCCTCAGGCTGGCGAGCTGCTTGCGGTCGGCCTTGGGTTTGCCGGTGTCGGCGCGGTCATGCTTGATCTGCTTGACGCCGCGCATCTCGCTCTTGAACAGGGAAAAATCATCGTCTTGCATGTAAAGCCTCCGCCAGAACCGCGCAGAGTCTACGCAGTCAGTCGTGTTTTTTCATCAGGTGCGGGGACAGGTTCAGTTCGCGGCCCCGGCGCAGGCGCAAGCGGCGGCGGCGCCAGACCCAGATGCCGAGATACAGCACGAACAAGCCGCCAACCAGGATCAGGCTGGCGGCGGCGGGATTGTCATTGAGCTCGCCCAGGGCGGCGGGGCGCCCGAGCAGGCTGGCGGCGCCGGCCATGGTCAGGAGCACGCCGAGGGTGGTCAGGAGCATGGCGAAGATCGCGGCCAGACGCGCACCCCAGGCGCCCGGCTGACGCGGGCGCAGGCGTTTGGCGTCGAAACCGTCGGATATTTTCATGCCGATCTCCTCAGTAAAGATCCGGCTTTTGACCGGAAATCGCCGAGGTGGTTCCGTACGCCAGCCGGGTCAGATCAGGCTGTCGACCGGAGTCACGCAGGCAAAGTTGTCGGCCATGATCGCCATTTCGCTCTGCTGGATCTGTGCGGCGGGGATCACGCCGTCCTTGAACGGCAGGTCGCGGGTGGCGCAGCCATCTTCCACCAGGGTGCAGCGGTAGCCGTAGTCCTTGGCCCGGCGCACGGTGGTGCTGACGCTGGAGTGGCTCATGAAGCCGCAGACGATGATGTCCAGGTGCCCGAGTTCCTGCAGGGTTTCATGCAGCTTGGTGTTCTTGAACGCGTTGGGCATGCGTTTTTCGATGATGATTTCATCGCCCTGCGGCTCCAGGCCCGGGATGAATTCGCCGCGCGGGCCTTGCGGGTCGAACAGGCCGCCGACGGTACCCAGGTGACGCACATGGATGATCGGACGACCGGCTTTGCGTGCCGCTTCGAGCAGTTTGCCGATGTTCGCCACGGCGTGGTCCATGCCCGACAGCGCCAGGGGACCGCTGAGGTACTCCTTCTGCGCATCGATAATCACCAGGCTGGCATTGCTCAGCTTGGCTGGCGGGTAGCCGCGTCCACTGAGGTGGAACATCGTCGTTGGAACAGACATTAAGGGCTCCTTTGGCTAGGGCTTTTTGGCTATTCTCCCTTGCTTGGCCGCCGATGTGAATCGCTTCGCGCACAAGTGGCGCAGTTAGTGGCTCCCAGCCATGTCAGCGATTGGCTCATTTTCGCCGTGGCGGCCAATCCTGGCGCGGGGCTGGTAGACTTGCCGGTCGTCTTCCAAGGAGTCTGCCGTGATCACTTCCCGCCTGCGCACGTTGCGCGACCATATTCGCTGGGCTGTCAGCCGTTTCCATGAACACGACCTGTTCTTCGGGCACGGTGCCGACAACGCCTGGGACGAAGCCCGCCTGCTGGTGCTGGGCGCGGTGCACCTGCCATGGGAAGTGGCCGACAGCTACCTCGACTGCCGCCTCGAAGACGACGAACTGGTCAACCTGCAGCGCCTGCTCAAGCGCCGTATCGAAGACCGCGTGCCCACCGCCTATCTGCTTGGTGAGGCGTGGTTCTGCGGCATGTCGTTCATTGTCGACGAGCGCGTGCTGGTACCGCGTTCGCCGATCGGCGAGCTGATCGAAAAGCGCTTCGAGCCCTGGCTGGCGGCGGAGCCTGCGCGGATTCTTGACCTGTGCACCGGTTCCGGCTGCATCGGTATCGTCAGTGCCGAGGTCTTCCCCGACGCCGAAGTGGTCCTGGCCGACCTGTCCTTCGAAGCCCTCGAAGTGGCCAACCAGAATATCGAGCGGCATGGCCTGGACCAGCGCGTCTACACCGTCCAGGGTGATGGTTTCGCCGGCCTGCCGGGGCAGCGTTTCGACCTGATCCTGTCCAATCCGCCGTATGTCGATGCCGAGGACTTCGCCGACATGCCAGCGGAATATCATCACGAACCCGAGCTGGGCCTGGCCTGTGGCAACGATGGCCTGGACCTGGTCCGGCGCATGCTGGCCGAGGCGGCTGAGCACCTGACCGAGAAAGGTCTGCTGATCGTCGAGGTGGGCAACAGCCAGGTGCATGTGGAGCAGCTGTACCCGGAAGTGGACTTCGCCTGGCTGGAGTTCGAGCGCGGTGGGCATGGGGTGTTCATGCTGACGGCGGAGCAGTGCCGCCAGCATCAGGCGTTGTTCGCCTCGCGGGTCTAAGAAATTACCTAGGTCCTGTGTCGGCTGCACTATTGCAATCGCTGGCAAGCCAGCTCCCACAGGGACCGCGCCGCCCTTAGGGGCAGCGGTAAACCTGTGGGAGCTGGCTTGCCAGCGATGCTTTTTAGCGGTGGGTTGCGATCCAGATCAGCAACCCGGCCTGGAACACGGCAAACGCCACCAGGCAGGTGATGGTAAAGCGCAGACCGCTGTCCTCGCGCTTGAACTTGGCCACCCGTTCATCCCGCTCGCGCAGTTGCGCTTCCTTCTCGTGCAGCTTCTGCTCGGCCTGCTGGAGCATGCTGGCGGCATCGATGATGTCCACCCGCTGCAGCTTGTCGGTGTTCCAGCCGCCTTTGAGCTGGCCGACCTGGGTTTGCGCGTAACTACCCTTCAGATGCTGGGCATCGGCGTATTCCACCTGCACGCCACTGGCCTGCAGTACATGGTCGCGACGCAGGCGGGTGTCTTCGTTGAGCGCATCCTTGTTCGCCAGCAGGCCGCCTTCGAGCTGGTAGCCCGACCAGCGCCGCTGCGCCCACTGTACGCCCTGGGCCACGAGGAAGCGGCCGATCCCGCGGTTCAGCGGCTCGACCTGCAGGCCGCTGTCCGGGCCGATGGTCACCAGGCGCTGGGCGTGATCGACACGGATATCGAGGACGTTCTGTTCCTTGCGGGTCTTCTGCCCGGGCAGGCGGATCTCCATGCGCAGCAGGCTGTGCTCCTTGCTGTGCCGTTCGGCATAGCCGTACTGGACGAAGCGCAGCGGGCGCGGACCGCTGGCGCGGTCGGTGGGCAGCGGCGCCAGGCGCAGC
The DNA here is from genome assembly GCF_057197725.1 of Pseudomonas sp. P2S-1. Classification (NCBI taxonomy): domain Bacteria; kingdom Pseudomonadati; phylum Pseudomonadota; class Gammaproteobacteria; order Pseudomonadales; family Pseudomonadaceae; genus Pseudomonas; species Pseudomonas sp. P2S-1. The sequence continues at coordinate 2,903,451 of NZ_CM170068.1, read as the reverse complement.
AGCTGGAAATGCTCCGGGGCCAGGTCCGCCCAGGGCAGCGGGGCAGCTTCCGGCGCAGCCGGCTCGTCGGTCGCTTCGGCAGCGTCCTGGGTGGGTGCATCAGTCATCACGGAGGTCCTCTTTTATGCGCGCCAGGCAGCCTGCAATGGCGTTGCCTGCAATCGGTCTATCGGCCGGCGCGGCAAGGACTGGAGGGCAATTTGCTCAACCCGGTGTCAACTGGCGCACAAAAGCGACGATCCGCTCGCCCAAGGCGCTGGCCAGGGGCAGTTCGGGATTGGTGTAGGCGTCGCGCTGCTGGCCGATGCCCGGCGGGCTGATGCGCAGCATATGGTTCATGCCGTCGATCAGGGCCAGTTCCGCATCGGGTTTGGCGGTATGCAGGGCGCGGGCATCGGCCGGGCTGACCTGGATATCGTTGCGGCCCTGGATGATCAGCGCCGGCACTTTCAAGGCCGCGAAGGCCGCCGCCGGGTCCTGGCGGAACAGGGAAATCAGGTAGGGCTGCACGCTGGGGCGGAAAACGTCTTTCAGTGGTGCGGGTATCTGCTTGGTCTGCTGGCCGGCCTTGAGCTGGTCGATCAGCGTCTGGGCGCGCGTGAGCTCCTTGGGTGGCAGTTGCTCCGCCAATTGCTCGCGCAGCACCTGGTCGATCGGCCGACCACTGCCGGCGAGGGCGATCACCCCGTTGGCACCCGCCGGCCCGGCGGCCAGGCTGGCGATCAGCGCGCCCTCGCTATGGCCCAGCAGGATCAGCGGCCCGAAGCGCGGATCGGTCTTGATCGTGCGGCTCCAGGCCACGGCGTCGGCGACGTAGCGCTCGACACTCAGATTGCGTTCGTCCGGGGTCGCCGCCAGGCTTTCGGCAACCCCGCGCTTGTCGTAGCGCACGCTGGCGATGCCGTTGCGCGCCAGCTGCAGGGCCAGGCGCTTGAGGATATCGATACGGCCCACGGCCGGGTTGTTGCCGTCGCGGTCGGTGGGCCCGGAGCCGGCGATGATCAGCACCACCGGCGGTGGCGTCTCGGTGCGCGGCAACAGCAGGCTGCCGCGCAGGATGCCCTGGCCGGTATCGAGGCTGACCGGACGCTGGAACACCGTCGGGGCAGCCTGGGCGAAGCAGGAGACGAACAGCAGGAGGAGGGCGGCGAGGCGCGGCATCATCGAACACACATGAAGGGATGCCATTCAGACCGAAGCGGCAGAGGAAGGTTCTGCATCAGGGATGAACTGATGGGTTAGCCTGCGTATACTGGCGGCCTTGTTCAAATCAGGCTGATTTCGCGGAGCGTCTGCATGTCCGGCAATACCTACGGCAAGCTGTTCACTGTCACCACCGCTGGCGAAAGCCATGGTCCGGCGTTGGTCGCCATTGTCGATGGCTGCCCGCCGGGCCTGGAGATTTCCCTCGAGGACCTGCAGCGCGACCTGGACCGGCGCAAGCCCGGCACCAGCCGCCACACCACCCAGCGCCAGGAAGCCGACGAGGTCGAGATCCTATCCGGCGTGTTCGAGGGCCGCACCACCGGGTGCGCCATCGGCTTGCTGATCCGCAATACCGACCAGAAGTCCAAGGACTACTCGGCGATCAAGGACCTGTTCCGCCCGGCCCACGCCGACTACACCTACCACCACAAGTACGGTGAGCGCGACTACCGTGGCGGCGGCCGCAGCTCGGCGCGGGAAACCGCCATGCGCGTGGCCGCTGGCGCCATCGCCAAGAAGTACCTGGCCACCCAGGGCATCCGCATTCGCGGCTACATGAGCCAGCTCGGCCCGATCGAGATCCCGTTCAAGACCTGGGACTCGGTGGAAGAAAACGCCTTCTTCAGCCCCGACCCGGACAAGGTCCCGGAGCTGGAGGCCTACATGGACCAGTTGCGCCGTGACCAGGATTCGGTCGGCGCGAAGATCACCGTGGTCGCCGAAGGCGTGATGCCGGGCCTCGGCGAGCCGATCTTCGACCGTCTCGACGCCGAACTGGCCCATGCCCTGATGAGCATCAACGCGGTCAAGGGCGTGGAAATCGGCGCCGGTTTCGCCTGCGTCGCCCAGCGTGGCACCGAGCACCGCGACGAGCTGACCCCGGAAGGCTTCCTCAGCAACAACGCCGGCGGCATTCTTGGCGGGATTTCCTCGGGCCAGCCGATCGTCGCCCACCTGGCGCTGAAGCCGACCTCCAGCATCACCACCCCGGGTCGCTCCATCGACAAGGACGGCAACCCGGTGGACGTGATCACCAAGGGCCGTCACGACCCGTGCGTAGGCATTCGCGCCACGCCGATCGCCGAAGCCATGATGGCCATCGTGCTGATGGATCATCTGCTGCGTCATCGCGGGCAGAACGCCGATGTCCGGGTCAGCACGCCGGTACTGGGCCAGCTCTGATGCCCCGCATCACCCCGCGCGCCACGGCTCTCTAGCCGTGGCGCTGCCTTACTGGCGCCTGTCCAGTTTCTACCTGTTCTATTTCGCCCTGCTGGGTGCCACCGCGCCGTTCCTGGCGCTGTACTTCGACCACCTCGGGTTTTCCAGTGCGCGGATCGGCGAGTTGGTGGCTATCCCGATGCTGATGCGCTGCGTGGCGCCCAACCTCTGGGGCTGGCTCGGGGATCGCAGCGGCCAGCGCCTGCTGATCGTGCGGGTGGGGGCGCTCTGTACCCTGGCCAGCTTCGCCCTGATCTTCGTCGACAAGAGCTACACCTGGCTGGCGCTGGTGATGGCCCTGCATGCCTTCTTCTGGCACGCCGTGCTGCCTCAGTTCGAGGTCATCACCCTGGCCCACCTGCAGGGGCAGACCGGGCGCTACAGCCAGATCCGCCTGTGGGGCTCGATCGGTTTCATTCTCACCGTGGTCGGCCTGGGCCGGCTGTTCGAATGGCTGAGCCTGGATGTCTACCCGGTGGCGCTGGTGTGCATCATGGCCGGCATCGTCTGCGCCAGCCTGTGGGTGCCCAATGCGCAACCGGTGGAACATGCCGAACGGCCGGCCAGCGGTGGCTTCCTCAAGCAACTGACCCGTCCCGGGGTGCTGGCCTTCTATATCTGCGTCGCCCTGATGCAGCTCAGTCACGGCCCGTACTACACCTTCCTAACCCTGCACCTGGAAAGCCTCGGCTACAGCCGCGGCATCATCGGCATGCTCTGGGCCCTAGGAGTGCTGGCGGAGGTGCTGCTGTTCGTGGTGATGAGCCGGATTCTCGCGCGTTTCTCGCTGCGTCGGGTATTGCTGGCCAGCTTCCTGTTGGCGGCGCTGCGCTGGTTGCTGCTGGGGGCGTTCGCCGAGCACCTGGCGGTGTTGCTGCTTGCCCAGTTGATGCACGCGGCGACCTTCGGTGCTTTCCATGCCTCATGCATCGCCTTCGTCCAGCGCAGCTTCGGCGCGCGCCAGCAAGGGCAGGGACAGGCATTCTATGCGGCGCTGTCCGGCACCGGCGGTGCCTTGGGCGCCTTGTATGCGGGCTACAGCTGGAAGACCCTGGGCCCGACCCTCACCTTTAGTATTGCCAGCGTCGCGGCGCTGGCTGCAGCCGTTATCATTGCCACCCGCTTGAAAGAGGACGCGGCCTAGCGTCCTTTCCCAGATTTCGAAAGATCAGGAGTTGCCCCTTGAGCATCCTCAGCGTTTATCACCAGTCCAGCCCCGACAGTCCGAACAAGGTCCTCACCCATGCCGACGATATCGCCGCGACCCTGGCCGAGCAGGGCGTGCGTTTCGAGCAGCGCGAGGTGGTGCAGCGGATCCGGCCGGGCACGCCCGAGGCCGAGGTGATCGCCAGTCTGGGCGGTCAGGTCGAGGCCTTGCGTGGCGAGTTTTCGGCGGCGCTGGTCGAGGTGTTGAGCGTCAATCCGGAGCATCAGCAGAAGGATGAGCTGCGCGCCGGGCTGATCGATGAGAGCACGCATGCGGGGGACGATGTGCGGTTTTTCGTCAGTGGGCGTGGACTGGTGAATATGCGGATCGGCGAGTACGTCTATGGGCTGATCGGGGAGAGGGGGGATTTGTTGGTGGTGCCGGCGGGGGTGGCGCAGTGGTTCGATATGGGCGAGCAGCCGAATCTGGTGCTGGTGCGGTTGTTGAGCAAGGAAGGTCAAAAGGCTCAATTGACTGGGGGTGAAAGTGCTCGGTCGTACCCGGGACTGGATGACACCTTCTAAGGCCTCATCGCTGGCAAGCCAGCTCCCACAGGGTCGGCGGCGTACGCGGTCCCTGTGGGAGCTGGCTTGCCAGCGATGCTCTTAGCGGTAGGTCGGCAGGGCAAAGCGCTGCTGGCTCTGCAGCATCGAAATCACTGGCAACTCACTGGCCTGCTCGGCCAGGTCACGGCGGATCGCGCTGATCGCCCAGGACAGCTGCTCGGCGTTGTGCAATTGGGCATAGGACAGGCAACGACGAGTCTGCTTGCCATCGGCAGCGCGCAGGGTCAGCAGGATGCCACCGTCGGGGCGGGCCTGAGTGGTGACCTGGTAGGCGGAGAATACCGAGGCGAATTTTTCCTGAATAAGGTCCATATCAGCTCCTGGCTGTGGTTGGCAGACATGGAGTGATGGGTGCAGCGTGCGTGCCAGCTTTTCATGATTAAAAAATCGTTATAAATCAATGAGTTAAAAAATTGAACCAAAGACACTGTCGTGCATCGTGCAAGGTCGTGCAATTTGCACAGTGCATTTTGCAAGGTGCGATTTTCCTGGCACGCCGATGGAATTATTCCCGCGAATCGCGGATCAACCCCTGACAGACGATTTGGCCTTGCGCCGTTCAGGAGGTTCCCGATGTCCGACCAGCAGCCCGCCAGCATGAACGCCGATGAACAGCAGGCCTTCGCCGAACAGGTCTTCGACCGCGCTCGCCAGGGCGATGCCGACATGCTTCGCCGCCTGCTGGAAAACGGTCTGCCAGCCAATCTGCGCAACCACAAGGGCGATACCCTACTGATGCTGGCGAGTTATCACGGCCATCTCGATGCATCGCGGGTATTGCTGGAGCACGGCGCCGACCCCCTGATCGCCAACGACAACGGCCAGCTCCCGGTAGCGGGCGCGGCGTTCAAGGGCAACCTGGAGATGGTCCGCCTGCTGGTGGAACAGGGTGGCGACCCGGATGCCGCGGCCGGCGACGGGCGCACGGCACTGATGATGGCGGCGATGTTCAACCGCGTGGCCATCCTCGACTACCTGCTGGAACAGGGCGCCGACCCGACCCGGCGCGATACCCGTGGCGCTGACGCCCTGGCCTCGGCCCGGGCCATGGGCGCGAGCGAAACCGCCGCGCGCCTGCTGGCGCTGGCCGGCTGACCCCCGGGCGGCTATCCTTGGCGCCTTTTTCCAGGTGTCACAGGGCCTCCCCCATGAAAGAACAACTCGTCGAACTCATCGGCAAGATCAGCTCCGGCTGCCTGTCCGACCAGGATATCGAGCGCATCGCCGACGAAGCGGCCCAGGCCTACGCCGACCCGGAAGGCTTCCTCGCCGCCAATCCCGACATCAACTACGACGACACCTTCCCGATTTCCCTGGGCGAATGGGTCGTGGTCGGCAGCCTGCCGGATACCGTGCTGTTCCAGGCCGACACCTACGAAGACCTGTTCGCCAGCATCGTCGCCTCCTTCGACAAGAGCGTGCCGTTCAATATCAAGCCCAAGCAACTGGCCAAGGTCGAGGCGCTGACCGCGCTGAACCGCATCCAGGTGCAGATGGGCAGCATGAACAAGGAAGCCGGCGGCTATGTGCTGATGAACCTCAGCCAGTTGCTCGACGATGAACTGCAGATGGTCCTGGTCTGCGGTAACGACCTGCCGCGGGTGCTGGAGCTGTGCGCCGAGCTGAACATCGCCGCAGCGCCCGCCCTGGAAGCGCTGCGGGTGGCGGTTCACGTTTAACCGAGCGCCGTATCGAGGAACATCATCACCGCGAAACCGCCCATCAAGCCGAGGGTTGCCGAGGTCTGGTGGCCGTTGCGGTGGGTTTCCGGAATCACTTCGTGGGACACGACGAAGATCATCGCCCCCGCCGCGAGGCCCATGCTGATCGGGTAGGCGAGGGCGAACCCGCTGGAAATGCCCAGGCCGATCACCGCGCCGATGGGCTCCATCACCCCTGAACCGATCGCCACCAGCGCCGCTTTCAGGCTCGACAGCCCGGTGGCACGCAGGGCCAGGGCCACGGCCAGGCCTTCGGGGATGTCCTGGATGGCGATGGCGCTGGTCAGCGGCAGGCCGACATTCAGGTCGCCCGTGGTAAAGCTCACGCCAATCGCCATGCCTTCCGGCAGGTTGTGCAGGGTGATCGCCAGCACGAACAGCCAGACTCGGTTGATCCTTTCCGCCTCGGGGCCGCAGGGGCCGGTGCTTTCGTGCTCGTGCGGAGTGAAGCGGTCCAGGCCGAGCATCAGCAGCACCCCCAGGCCCATGCCGACCACTACCGTCAGGGCGGCGAACGGGCCGTTGCCGGTGATCTCGCGGGCCGCGTCCAGCCCCGGCAGGATCAGCGAGAACGAGCTGGCGGCGAGCATCATTCCGGCGGCGAAGCCAAGCATCACATCCTGGGTGCGGGAGCTGACCTCGCGCAGCACCACGGCCAGGATCGCGCCCAGCGCGGTGGCGGAAAACCCGGCCAAACCGCCGAGCATGGCCATGTGCAGGTTTTCCTGATGGTCGCCATGGATCGCATTCCAGGCACTGGCGCCCATCAACCACAACACTGCCAGCAGGCTCAGGCCCAGGCCGGCACTTAGCCAGGGCGTGGCTTGCACCTGTTGCAGCCACGCGCTGTACATCGAGGCAGGGGCGCTGGGGTTCTGGGATGGTGGCATGAAGACTCTCCGGCAAGACTTATGTAAGCGAGTGTAACGAAGCGATCGGAACGCCATCGATGCAAGGGCGTCTATAAGGCCGATAGCCATCTATTCTTTGGGTAGCGTTTACTGGGAGTTTCAACATGGGTTCGATGTTCAATGGCCTGGCCGGCCTGATTATCCTGGCCCTGGATATCTGGGCGATCCTCAACGTGGTCAAGAGCAGCGCCGGCGGCGGCGCCAAGGTCTTGTGGATCCTGCTGATCATCCTCCTGCCGGTCCTCGGTCTGATCATCTGGGCCATCGCCGGGCCGCGGGGCAACGTGCGGATCTAGGTCGGCAACAGGCCGATTCACACGCGGATTTGTGTTAGCCGGGCAACCCGGCTAGCCTGATCCGCGTTCACGCCGCTTCAACGAAATTTTCACAATCGATTGAAGACAATCGCGCGCGTTTTTACCCATTCGTCCAATCGCTGCCCCTCCGGAACCTCTTCCCCGGAGCGGCGCCGTTTTGCGTCGATGTGCTTTCTATAACCAGAATCCCAGGGATCCTCCACTTCATGGCTAAAACGGACGCCTCGCGCCTGCAACCGACGGTCAAATCACACCTGCTCTACACCCTCCTGTGCGGCCTGGTGATCATGCTGATGCTGAGCGCCGTGCGGTTCGCGCTGCTGGTCTACAACAGCGACATGATCGGCGACACCCCGTACTCGACCGTTGCCGAAGGCTTCTTCAACGGCCTGCGCTTCGACCTGCGCGTGGTGGTGTACCTGAGCATCCCGCTGCTGCTGGCCATCCTCAGCGCCCGGGCCATGGCGGCCCGCGGCCTGTTCCGCCTGTGGCTGACCGTCGCCGGCAGTGCCACGCTGTTCCTCGGCCTGGTGGAGATGGACTTCTATCGCGAGTTCCACCAGCGTCTCAACGGCCTGGTGTTCCAGTACATCAAGGAAGACCCGAAGACCGTGTCCAGCATGCTCTGGTACGGCTTCCCGGTGGTTCGCTACCTGCTGGCCTGGGTCGCCGGTACGGTGATCATGAGCCTGGCGTTCAAGGCCATCGACCGCCTGACCCGTCCGCGCGGCCAGTACCAGAGCAACGTCGCCGGCGTGCGCAGCGTGGCGCCGTGGTACGTGCGTGGCGTAGTGTTCTTCATGATCCTGCTGGTGGCCGTGATCGCCGCCCGCGGTACCCTGCGCCAGGGCCCGCCGATGCGTTGGGGTGATGCCTACACCACCGATTCCAACTTCATCAACCAGCTCGGTCTGAACGGTACCCTGACCCTGATCGACGCCGCCAAAAGCCGCTTCTCCGAAGATCGCGACAACATCTGGAAGGCCACCCTCGATCCGCAAGTGGCCCAGCAGACCGTGCGCGACATGCTGCTGACCCCACACGACAAGCTGGTGGATGCCGACAGTGCAGCGGTTCGACGTGATTTCACCCCGCCGGCGGAAAACACCCTGCCGATCAAGAACGTGGTGGTGATCCTGATGGAAAGCTTCGCTGGCCACTCAGTCGGCGCGCTTGGCGCCGAGGGCAATATCACCCCGTATTTCGACAAGCTGGCCGAGGAAGGCCTGTTGTTCGACCGCTTCTTCTCCAACGGCACCCATACCCACCAGGGCATGTTCGCCACCATGGCCTGCTTCCCCAACCTGCCGGGCTTCGAATACCTGATGCAGACCCCGGAAGGTGGTCACAAGCTGTCCGGCCTGCCGGCGCTGCTCAGTGCCCGCGACTATGACGACGTCTACGTCTACAACGGTGATTTCGCCTGGGATAACCAGTCCGGCTTCTTCGGCAACCAGGGCATGACCACCTTCATCGGCCGCAACGACTACGTCAACCCGGTGTTCTCCGACCCGACCTGGGGCGTGTCCGACCAGGACATGTTCGACCGCGGTGCCCAGGAGCTGGCCCACAACTACGGCAAGAAGCCGTTCTATGCCCTGCTGCAGACCCTGTCCAACCACACGCCATATGCGCTGCCGAAGAACCTGCCGGTCGAGCCGGTCACTGGCCAGGGCCGTCTGGACGAGCACCTGACGGCCATGCGCTATTCCGACTGGGCCCTGGGCCAGTTCTTCGAGAAAGCGCGCAAGGAGCCGTACTTCAAGGAAACCCTGTTCGTCATCGTCGGCGACCACGGCTTTGGCAACACCCAGCAGGTCACCGAAATGGACCTGGGGCGCTTCAACGTGCCGCTGCTGCTGATCGCGCCGGGCATCCAGGAGAAGTTCGGCAAGCGCAACCATACCGTCGGTACGCAGATCGACATCGTGCCGACCATCATGGGTCGTCTCGGTGGCGAAACCCGTCATCAGTGCTGGGGCCGCGACCTGCTCAACCTGCCGGAAGGCGACCAGGGCATCGGTATGGTCAAGCCATCTGGCAGCGAGCAGAACGTGTTCCTGATCCAGGGCGACCGCATTCTCATGGAGTCCAAGGATTCGGCCCCGATGATGTGGCGCTACCAGCTCGGTCGCAAGTTCAGCGCCGAGCGCATCGACGATGCCGACAAGGCCATCATGGCGCAGAAGCTCGAAGCCTTTATCCAGACTGCGACCAAGAGCTTGCTGGATAACACGGCCGGCGTGGTGCACGGCATTCCGGACTGATTGACCGCTGTCCGCGCTGAAAACCCAGGACCCCGGCATTGCCGGGGTCTTGTTTTTTGGCGGCAAGCTTCATGCTGCAAGTCATAAGAAAAAAGCGATAGTGCTGCCGTCGAGCTTTTTCTTATGACTTGAGGCTTATGGCTTGAGGCAGGATCAAAAAACCGGAACAACGCCCCCCGCCCAAGGTCAACGGAAGGTAGGCCGGAAATACCTTGTACTTCCCTTCGAGGACAACGCCAGATGAAAGAGTGGGAAATCACCTTTGTGGACCAGAAGGGCGAACGCACCTCGCTGCTGCTCGCTTGCGAACACCGCCCGAGCATTGAAGACGCTGCGCGGCGGGTGAGGGGCCACCTCTTCCCGATCATGGACGAACTCGACCTCAATGACTTCCAGGACCGCGCCGCCTGTCCGACCGCCAAGTGGCTTAAAGAGCAGAACGGCGTGGAAATAACCGGCATCGCCGAAAGGCCCTGAATCGTCACAGCTGGCGATCTGCCCAGCCTGACGCTACGCTGCAAACACGGTCGTCGTTTTTTCCGGCGACGGCCGTTGCCGTCGTTACATCCGCTCGAGACCCCCACCCGACACGGGTGCATTGGGGGTGGCGTTACAGCGCCGAAAGTCTATCCATCGTGATTGAGGAGGACGATTCAATGAGCAACCTGTACGAAGACATCAGCAGCATCGTGCTGCGCCGCATGAAAGAGGGCGGTTTCGACTTCACCCAAATCCATCCCATCGAGTTTTACGCGGTATTCCCGGACGAGGAACGGGCGCGCAGGGCTGCAGGCAAGTTTCGTGGCGAGTCGCTGTGTGCCTCGGTGCATGAAAGCGACGAAGGCTGGCAGTTGGAATTGCAAAAGATCATGTACGCCACCCATGGCGGGATCGACGAGTTCGAGCATGACTTCGAGGCTGTGGTCAGGCCCTTGGGTGGCGAAGCCCAGGGCTGGGGCGTCAAGCAAGAGCGTGTGCTGACCTGAAACCCCTGCCGGGGCGGCGCCTGGCGCGGCCCCGGTTTCACCCGCGCTTCGCTATGAAGCGTGCGCCCCACAAGCGTGGCGATAGCTGCACAAGTCTGGTGCGGCATCTTTTTCGATTCTTCGCAACTGCTTGATTCATAAGCCTTATTGTCGCTGGCACGGGCTTTGCGATACTCCTTGGGCACGGGTGACAAGGAGTTCGGCATGATTCGCAGTTTCTATGATGAGATGTACGCCGCCGACGGTCAGCTCCGTCCGCATTACCGGGAATTCGCCCGCTGGCTGGGGCAAACGCCGCCGGAACTGCTGGCCCAGCGGCGCCGCGAGGCCGACCTGCTGTTCCATCGCGCCGGCATCACCTTCACGCTCTACGGCGACGAGCAGGGCACCGAGCGCCTGATCCCCTTCGACACCATTCCCCGGGCCATCCCGGCCAGCGAATGGCGGGTGGTGGAGCGCGGCTGTATCCAGCGGGTCAAGGCGCTGAACCTGTTCCTCGCCGACCTGTACCACGAGCAGCGCATCCTGCGTGCCGGGATCATTCCCGCCGAGCAGGTCCTGGCCAATGACCAGTACCAGTTGGCCATGCAGGGCCTGAGCCTGCACCGCGACCTCTACGCGCACATTTCCGGGGTCGATCTGGTGCGCGATGGCGATGGCAGCTACTACGTCCTCGAAGACAACCTGCGCACCCCCAGCGGGGTCAGCTACATGCTCGAGGACCGCAAGATGATGATGCGGCTGTTTCCCGAGCTGTTCGCCGCCCAGCGCATCGCGCCCATCGATCATTATCCCAACCTGCTTCTGGAAACCCTGAAAAGCTCCAGTCCGCTGGATAACCCCAGCGTCGTGGTGCTGACTCCGGGGCGCTTCAACAGCGCCTTCTTCGAACATGCGTTCCTGGCCCGGGAGATGGGTGTGGAACTGGTGGAGGGCGCCGACCTGTTCGTCCGCGACGAGCGGGTGTTCATGCGTACCACGGGCGGTCCGAAACCGGTGGATGTGATCTACCGCCGCCTCGACGATGCCTACCTCGACCCCCTGGCCTTCAACCCGGAATCGATGCTCGGCGTGCCCGGCCTGCTGTCTGCCTATCGCTGCGGCAACGTGGTGCTGGCCAATGCCATCGGCACCGGGGTGGCCGACGACAAGTCGGTCTACCCCTATGTCACCGAGATGATCCGTTTCTACCTCGACGAGGAGCCGATCCTGAAGAACGTGCCCACCTGGCAATGCCGCAACCCTGCCGAGCTGTCCCACGTACTGGCCAACCTGCCGGAGCTGGTGGTCAAGGAAACCCAGGGGTCCGGCGGCTACGGCATGCTGGTCGGGCCGGCCTCGACCCAGGCCGAGATCGCCGCCTTCGCCGAACGCATCAAGGCCCGCCCGGCGGCCTATATCGCCCAGCCGACCCTGTCGCTGTCGACCTGCCCGACCTTCGTCGAGAACGGCATCGCGCCGCGGCATATCGACCTGCGGCCGTTCGTCCTGTCCGGACGCGAAACCCGTGTGGTCCCCGGCGGCCTGACCCGGGTGGCGCTGCGTGAAGGCTCGCTGGTGGTGAACTCGTCCCAGGGCGGCGGCACCAAGGACACCTGGGTGGTGGAGGACTGAACCATGCTCAGCAGAACCGCTTCCGACCTGTACTGGATGTCACGTTACCTGGAGCGCGCGGAAAACCTCGCGCGCATGCTCGATGTCAGCTATTCGCTGTCGCTGATGCCCCAGGATGGCAGTGGCGATGGCCTTGATGAAATGACCCTGGCCCTGCGCATCACCGGCACTCTCGACGACTATTTGGCACGTCATGGCGAGCTGCATGCCGAGCGCCTGCTGCACTTCTTCGCCCTCGATCCGGAAAACCCGGCGAGCATCTACAGTTGCCTCGGTGCGGCGCGGGCCTGCGCTCACGCCGTGCGCGGCAAGATCACCGCCGACATGTGGGAGAACATCAACGCCACCTGGCTGGAGATTCGCGGCATCGCCGAGCAGGGCCTGGGCCGTTATGGCATGAGCCGCTTCAGCGAGTGGATCAAGGAGCGCTCGCACCTGTTCCGTGGCGCCACCTACGGCACCATCATGCGCAACGATGCTTTCCGCTTCATTCGTCTCGGGACCTTCATCGAGCGCGCCGACAACACCTTGCGCCTGCTGGACGCCCGCTACGAGATGTTCGGCGAGGCGGCGGAGAGTGTCAGCGACAGCTCCGCCCGGGGTTACTACCAATGGAGCGCCTTGCTCCGCGCCCTGTCCTCGTTCGAGGCCTATACCGAGATCTACCGCGACGCCCCCACGGCGCGCCATGTAGCCGAACTCCTGCTCCTGCGTGCCGATGTGCCCCGTTCGTTGCGCGCCTGCACCGAAGAAATCGACCAGATCCTCGCCAGCCTGCAGGGCAGCAACGGCCGTCCGGCCCAGCGCCTGGCGGCGGAGGTGGATGCCCGCCTGCGCTACACCGGCATCGACGAAGTGCTCTCGCAAGGCCTGCATCCCTGGTTGAACCACTACATTCCGCTGGTGCGCGAACTGGGCAACGCCATCCACAGTGCCTACCTGGAGGTCGTATGAGACTGACAATCAGCCACGAAACCGCTTACCACTATGAAGATCAGGTGCGCACCAGCATCCAGTACCTGCGCCTGACCCCGCCGGACAACCAGCGCCAGCAGGTACTGCAATGGCAACTGGACCTGCCGCGCCCGGTCCAGGCCCGGCGCGATCCGTTCGGTAATATCCTGCACGTCCTCAGCCTGGAAGAGCCGCATGCCGACCTGTTGATCGCTGCCCGTGGCGAGGTGGAAATCGACCCGGACCTGGAAGCCGAACAGGACAGCCAGTCACCGCTGCCCTTTCTGCGCTCCACCCGCCTGACCGAAGCCGACGAAGCCTTGCGCGCCTTCGCCAGCCAGCACTGCGGTGAGTATCGCGATCGCGGCGCGCTGATCGGCCTGATGGGCGCGCTGCATGACCATATCGCCTATCGTCCCGGCGCCACGGCGGTGGACACCAGTGCCGCCCAGGCCTTTGCCGGTGCGGCTGGTGTCTGCCAGGATCACGCCCACGCCTTCATCGCCTGCGCCCGCAGCCTGCAGGTGCCGGCCCGCTACGTCTCGGGCTATCTGTTCGACAACGACAACCAGCACATGGCCAGCCACGCCTGGGCCGAGGCCTGGCTGGACGACGCCTGGTACAGCTTCGACGTGACCAACCAGCTCGCCGTGCCGGAGCGCCATCTCAAGCTGGCGGTGGGCCTGGACTACCTGGACGCCTGCCCGGTGCGCGGCATGCGTCGCGGCGGCGGCTACGAGCAGATGCACGCCAATGTGCTGGTGACTTCCGGGTTCAACCAGTAGCCGTCAGCGCTTGTGCCGGGCCATATGGCCGAGATAGGCGAGCAGGGCGTCGAGATCGGCGTCCGGCAGCACCTCGGCGGTGAACTCCGGCATGCGCGCCTGGGGCCACTGGCGCAGGCTTTGCGGATTGCGGATATAGCGCTTGAGGAATTCCGGGCGGAAGTACTCGGTCGGGTTGTACGGCCGGTTCAGGTCCGGACCGAACTGGGCGTCACCGGCGCCATTGAGGCGATGACAGGCCAGGCAGTTTTTCTGGAACAGTTCAAAGCCGCGGGTGACCGTGGCGCTGGCATCCTTGGCCGGCAGCAGGGCGGGGAACCGCGTCGCGACCGGCTCAAGACGGCGGATGGTCGCCACCTGGTAAGGCCATTGTTCGGGCCTGATATTGCCGGCCTTTGGGTTGGTCCAGACCAGGTAGAAAGGGCCGGCCCCCGGTTTGTCCTGGCCCAGCGGCGGCCAGGGTTTTGCCGGATCTTCCACGGCGATCCAGGCGCGTGCCGGTCCCGATTTCAGTAGCGGCCCGGCAGGCATTTCCGCGGCGAAACCGTCGAGGGCCACGGCTTGCAGGTGATCATCCGGCGTGATGCCCTCGAGCAGCGCAGCAAGCGGCACTGCGCGATAATCCATGGTCTTCTTGTAGGAAACGTCCTGGTCGATGCGGATATCCCGGGCCTGCGGATGCGTGAGCAGCGCCTCGCTATCCCACTGCTTGCGGGTGCTGCCCAGTTCCAGGGTCAGTTGCGCGGCGTGCAGCGGCAGGCTCGCCAGGGCAAGCAGGAAGATGAGGCAACGGCGCATGGACGAGTCTCCAACCAGTGAGGGTCGGCAGCATACACCAGAGCTGAAATGACACTGGAAGGCGATCGCTCAACCGAACAGGCGCGTCAGGTTGGGCAGGATCAGCAGCAGTGTGGTGGCGAACAGAATAAGTCCCGCCTGACGTACCTTGTGTTGTTTGAACATGGCTATCTGCCTTTTTGTTGTTATTCCTGCAAGCCGGATGGCATCCGTGTCTCCGGTCCGGTGGGTGTCTCTGGGGGCACTTGTTTCGGACCTGCTATCAATGGGTATACAACCTGGAATGCCTCAACGTTACCGCCGATTTAGAACGCTTTCGTCTGTACTTTGGTCGACAAAGACCATTCGTTTATGAGGCCTTATGCCATCTGCGTACGACCTCCCTGACTAGACACATGCATCGGGTACACGCGCGGATTACAAGGAAATGACCGTTCGTCCGAGGGAATACTTGCTTGATACCAATATTCGCGGCAGGCTTCACCGGTGTTTTTCACCACTGTCGTTCAGGGCCAAGTCTATGTCGTTACGCATCTGCATCCTGGAAACCGACGTCCTGCGACCCGAGCTGGTCGAGCAGTATCAGGGCTATGGACGGATGTTCGAGCAACTGTTTACCCGCCAGCCGATCGCCGCCGAATTCAGCGTCTACAACGTGATGAACGGCCACTATCCACCGGAGGATGAAGTCTTCGATGCCTACCTTGTGACGGGCAGCAAGGCGGATTCGTTCGGTAATGATCCGTGGATCGCCCGGCTCAAGGCATTCCTCCTGGATCGCTACCAGCGTGGCGACAAGCTGCTGGGCGTGTGTTTCGGCCACCAGTTGCTGGCGCTGTTGCTCGGCGGCAAGACCGAGCGCGCCACCCAGGGTTGGGGTGTCGGTACCCATCGCTACGTGATGGCGGCCCGCGCCCCGTGGATGAGCCCGCAGGTGGAAGAACTGACCCTGCTGATCAGTCACCAGGACCAGGTCACCGCGCTACCGGAAAACGCCACGGTGATCGCCTCCAGCGATTTCTGCCAGTACGCGGCGTACCACATCGGCGACCAGGTACTGTGCTTCCAGGGCCACCCGGAGTTCATCCACGACTATTCCCGCGCGCTGCTCGACCTGCGCCAGGACAGCCTGGGCAGCGAGGTCTACCAGAAGGGCATCGACAGCCTGGGCGTGGATCACCAGGGCCAGACCGTCGCCGAATGGATGATGCGATTCGTCGCCCAGCCTAAAGCCAGCCAGAACGCTTGAAGCTGGCGAACAGCGCGGCGCAGCCCACCGCGATCCCGCCCAGCACGGCGAAATAGCCGTAGTGCCAGCTCAGCTCCGGCATGTTCTGGAAGTTCATGCCGTAGATCCCCGCGATCGCCGTGGGGAACGCGAGGATCGCCGCCCAGGCGGCGAACTTGCGTTGCACGATGCTCTGCCGTGACGACTCCAGCAGCATGCCGATCTCGATGGTCTGGCTGGCCAGGTCGCGGATCCCCGCAAGGTCTTCCATCTGCCGGGTCACGTGAATCTGCACATCGCGGAAGTACGGGCGCATGTTCTTGTCGATGAAAGGGAAGGTCAGGCGCTGCAGTTCCTCGCTGACTTCGACCATCGGCGCCACGTAGCGGCGCAGGCGCAGGATGTCGCGGCGCAGGTTGTGGATGCGGCGGATATCCTCTTCCACCAGCGAGCCGGCGAGCACGCTCTGTTCCAGTTCCTCGATCTCGCCGTGAATGGCTTCGCTGACCGGCTGGTAGTTCTCGGTGACGAAGTCCAGCAGGGCATACAGCACGAAATCCTCCCCGTGCTCCAGCAATAGCGGCCGCGCTTCGCAGCGCTGGCGCACCAGGGCGTAGGACTTCGAATGGCCATTGCGGCAGGTGATGATGTAGCCCTTGCCGGCGAAGATATGGGTTTCGATGAATTCCAGCTTGCCGTCCTGGCGCACCGGCGAATAGGTGACGATGAACAGTGCGTCGCCGAAGGTTTCCAGCTTCGGCCGGCTGTGTTTTTCCAGGGCGTCCTCGATGGCCAGTTCATGCAGGTTGAACTGGCATTGCAGGTTGGCCAGCTCCTGGGCGTTGGGCTCTTCCAGGCCGATCCACACGAAGTGCCCGGGCTTGCTCGCCCATTCGGCCCCTTCATCGATGCTGATATTGGTGACCTTGCGCCCGGCGCTGTACACCGCTGCTGCTACGACTCGACCCATGGTTGCGCGAATCCTCCGTTTGACGTGTCAGACAGCTTGGTCTGACCTCGGCGAAACGGCAACTGCTCAGCTGCGAGTGCGTTCCCGTTCCATCTGATCGATGCAGGCCTGCATCTGGGTCCGGCATTGCTCCATCAGTGCCGGAATATCCTGCTGGGTCAGGCCGGCGGTGGAGATCGGCGGCAGCGAGCGGATTTCCACCTGGGTCTTGCGCCAGCCATTGAGGTTCAGGCGCTTGCCATAGCGGCTGGCGCACACCGGCACGATCGGCACGCCAGCGTCGATGGCCATATGGAAGGCGCCTTTCTTGAAGGGCTTCAGCTCAACATCGGGGTTGCGCGTGCCTTCCGGGAAAATCCAGATCGAGGTGTCCTTCTGCAGGGTCTGGCTGGTGGTCTGCAGGGCGCGGCGGGCCTGGTAGGCGTTGCCGCGGTCCACCAGCACGTTGCCGCCGAGCCAGAACAACTGGCCGAACAGCGGAATCCAGCCAAGGCTCTTCTTGCCGATGCACACGGTGCGCGGCGGCACCACATGACCGAGCACGAACAGGTCGAAGTTGGACTGGTGGTTGGCAATGATCACGCAGCCGGGTGGCTGGTCGAACAGCGGGCCGACCTCGGCCTTGATCTCCAGGCGCAGCAGCCAGCTGGCCGGCCAGGCGTACAGGCGCGCATACAGGCGGCTGTTATCCGGATTGAACGGACGGCACAGGCCGATCACCAGGCCGATCAGGCCCACCAGGATGAAATGGATGCCCAGCAGGAGCATGCGAGGAAGAAAGAGCATCGGATGACTCACTCGACAAAACGCGAGGCAGTGTACGGGTGTACTCCGATGGCGGCAAACGGACTGTTTGGGGAAATGCGACGAGGGCCGGACAGCGTGGCGTGTCCGGCCCTCGTGATCAGGCGAAGTGTTCCTGGTCGCGGATGATCGCGTCGTCGAGGGTTTCCAGCAGGTCCTTGCGCACTTTCAGCTTGGTGTTCTTGTGCGCCAGCATATTGATCTTCTTCAAATGGCGGGCGGCGGCCAGGGCGGTTTCGGCCAGTTGTTCGGCAGGCACCACCTTGTCGAGGAAGCCGGCGGCGATGGCGCTGGCCGGGTCGAACATCTCGGCGTTGATCACCGAGCGCTGGAACGCTGCCTTGTCCAGGCGATTGCGGGCCAGTTCGATACCGGCGTGGTGCATGGTCATGCCGATCTGCACTTCGTTCAGGCCGATGCTGAACGGGCCCTCGACGCCGATGCGGTAATCGGCTGACAGCAGCAGGAAGGCGCCCTTGGCCACGGCATGGCCGGGGCAGGCGACGATGATCGGGTAGGGGTGGGAGAGCATGCGCCGGGCCAGGGTCGAGCCGGCGGTGACCAGGGCCATGGCGGCTTGCGGGCTGGAGGTCATGACCTTGAGGTCGTAGCCGCCGGAAAGAATGCCTGGTTGGCCGGTGACGATGACCACGGCGCGGTCTTCTTTCGCCTGATCCAGGGCAGTGTTGAAGGCGGCGATCACGTCGGGCGAAATGGCGTTGACCTTGCCGTTGTTCAGGGTCAGGGTGGCGATGCCATCATCGAGGTGGTAGTTGATCAGCTCACTCATGACGGGTTTCCTTATAAGGACAAGTGGCGAGAAAGTGGCACGACGTTACCCAGCCGCTGCGGTCAGGTAAAGCACGATGACTGACCGTGCGGTCACCGTTCAGGCTGGCGGCCGCGTCTTCTGGCGAAACCGCGGCAGAACCTGTCAAAGCACACCACGGATTGGCCAAATTGCCATGTCGCCTCGCGGATTTCCGGGCTTCGGCATAAATATCTGAAAATTCTGAAAAAAACCTTTGCCAATTGAAAAGGTTTCGACTAAATTAGCGCGCCTCGACAGGCTGAAAGGCTTGAAGAGATCCGGTGAAGTGTCCGAGCGGTTGAAGGAGCACGCCTGGAAAGTGTGTATACAGGAAACTGTATCAAGGGTTCGAATCCCTTCTTCACCGCCACTTTCGATGTACCAAAAAGCCCCTGGAAACGTGAGTTTCCGGGGGCTTTTTGCATTCCGGGGTTTTAGTGTTGTTCTCTCGGGCCTCATCGCTGGCAAGCCAGCTCCCACAGGTTCAGCGGTGCACACTAACCTGTGGGAGCTGGCTTGCCAGCGATAGGGCCCGAAAGAGCCCCACAATTCTCAGAAACTGACCGAAGCCGAAACACGCGCCGTCCGCGGCGCCCCCTGGAACAGATAGTTGTCCCCCAGGTAATCCCCCACATCCCGCCAGTAGCGCTTGTCGAAGAGGTTATCCACCGTCAGGCGCAACACCGTGTCGTACCCGGCGATCTTGGTGCTGTAGCGGCTGCCCAGGTCGAACACGGTGTACCCGCCGACTTCCACCGTCCCCTCCTGGTTGGCGTATTTGCTGGCGCTGTAGCGCATGCCGCCGAGCAGGGCCAGGCCGGGTACGCCGGGGATGCTGTAGTCGGCCTGCAAGGCTGCACGCAGACGCGGTACGTTCAGGGCCTGGTGATCGTCGTACGTGTCGGTGCCGCTGTCTTCGACCCGAGCACGGGTCGCGGCGACGCTGGCGTTGATCTGCAGGTCCGAGGTCAGCCAGCCGCTGGCGCCCAGTTCCAGGCCGATGTTCTTCTGCTGGCCCTGTTGCACATAGTCACCGCCCGGCTGGGTGTATTGATAGGCCTGGCGAAGCTGGAACACGGCAGCGCTGAAACTCATGCGTTGCCAGTCGCGTTTGATGCCCAGTTCGATCTGATGCGAAGTGGTGGGCGGGAGGATGTCCGGGTAATTCCCCGCAAACCATGGCGAAGCCCCGCCAGACGACAGCCCTTTGCTGTAGCTGGTGTAGATCGAAATGTCCGGCCGGGGTTTGTAGATGACGGCGGCATTGGGTAGCAGCTCATACTGCCGAGTATGGCGATCCGAAACGCCAGACGCGTCGAAAGACTCCTCGTCCAGGCGCACTTCACGAGCACCGATGACGGTCTGCCATTGTTCGTTGAAACTGATCCGGTCGCTGAAGAATACGCCGTACTGGCGGCTGTCCAGGCGGCGCTCGGAAGGGGCTGGCGTGCCCGGCGCCGAAGGGAAGGCGGGCGTCGGCTGATAGATATTGCCGTTGCCTACCCATTCGTTGAAGTAACCTCGCTGGTCGACCGTACGCCGTTGTGCGCTGGTCCCGAGGGTCAGTTCATGGTTCACGCCAAGTGCGTCGAAGCGCCCGGTGAGGGTGGCCTGGGCTTCGTCGATGCGTCGGGTGTCATTCGGGCTGCGGTAGTCGTAGATGTCGTAATTGCCTTCAGGGCTGAAGGTGTTGCCCAGGCTGCCGTAGCCGCCCCAGGCAAACGAACTGTAGTCATCGATCACCACCCGGCTACGCGACGCACTCACCGCCCCGGTCCAGGCATCGTTGAAGCGATACTCGAACCGTCCACCCAGGTTCAGCGAGTCGCTCTGCACCTGCCGCGCCCAATCCTGCCAGGCCAGGCGGTCCTTCGGGTCGATGCCATGGGGCACGCTGGTGCCGCCCAGCAACTGATAGCCCGGCACCGAGTACTGCTCGCGGTGCTGGTATTCGACATCCAGTTGCAGCAGGGCATCCGGGGTCATCTGCCAGTCGAAGGCCAGGGAGGCGAAGTCGCGCTTGCCGTCGGCATGGTCGACGTAGCTGCGGATATCCTCGTGGGCCAGGTTGGCACGCAGGCCGAACTGGCGCTCGCTGCCGAACCAGCCGCCGAGGTCGGTGGCGATATAGCGTTCGCCCTGCTCGTTGCTGGACAGGGTCACCGAGCGCACATCCTCCGGACGCTTGGTCATGTAGTTGATCACCCCGCCGGGCTCCGACACGCCGCTCTGCAAGCCGGACAGCCCCTTGAGCAGCTCAACCTGCTGCTTGTTCTCCAGCGCCACGTTCTGCTCGCCGGTGATGGTCTGGCCGTTGATCTTGTAGCTGTGCGCCGCGTCGAGGCTGAAGCCGCGCACATTGAAGTTCTCGTAGTAGCCGATCGGCGCGTAGGACTCGCCCACCGAGGCATCGCTTTGCAGCACTTCGCTGAGCAAACGGACCTGGCGGTCCTGCAACAGCTGCTCGGTGAACACCGAGACCGAGGCCGGGGTATCCAGCAGCGGTGCTGAAGAGAATCCGGCGACCTGGGCCTGACGCGGCTGATAGCCATCGCTCCAGGTGTCGGACACTTTCACCGGGGCGAGGACGACGCTGTCTTCGGCAAGGGCGTACGGGGTGCTCAGGGCCAGGCCGACGGTAAGCAGGCTGAGCGGCAGGCGGGGGCGTTGCAAGGACATGCGGCAAAACTCCTTGGGGGCCCGCAGCGGGCGCACCGTTAGTGTTCGGAGCTGCCATTGGCTGAAGACCCGGTACGGCGAGAAGAAGGCACGGGCGAAGGGGGACTGGCATTGCGCCAGAGGGCGCCGGAGCGCGGGCGCATCTTAGCAGGGGCGACCGCGTTGCGGTGCCCCGATTTGCCGTGATGCTGCCTACAGGAAGAACGAAGAAGGAGGGCGCAAATTCAGGATTTTGCCGGTTGCGACGGCTGGGTGCGGCGGCGCCAGGTGCCGTCCAGTTTCGACCAGGTCTTGCCGTCGGTCACGGCCAGTAATTTGCGACCATCCTTGAAGGTGGCGAGGAAGGTGATTTCCTCATCCTTGCTGCCCAGCCAGAGCCCGGCCAGCAGGCCCAGCGGCCCGGCCATCAGGCAGCCGGCGAAGCCCCAGCCGAGGGCGCTGCCAAGATTGCGGCTGGTTTCCTGGTTGGCGACCTTCATGTCCTTGATGCGTGAGAGTGCGATTTTTTCGCCCGGTGAGGGGCTCGCGGCGGTCTTGAGTGTGAGCGATCCATTGCGGTACTCGCCGTCACCTTGCAAGAAATCGCCGGATTGAACCGTGAGTCTTGTCATAAGGGTATCCAGGTTGAGAGGGCTATTGACCAGCGCCTACTCAGCCCTCCGGATACCCCCAAGTCAATCGCCAGGCGACGGAGGGTAGGACGTCCGTCAGACGGTTCTGACCTGCATCACTTTCCGCCCCGCCAGCCACCAGATCAGCAGGCCGACTGCACCGATGCCCAGCCCGGCGATGACGATGGCGTTCCAGCCCCAGGCCTGGAACAGTTGGGTACCGAGCAGCGAACCTGTGGCGCCGCCGATGAAATAGCAGGTGATATAGCCGGCGTTCAGGCGGTTGCGCGCTTCCGGGCGCAGGGCGATCACGGCGTTCTGGTTGCTGACGTGGACCAGTTGCACCGCCAGGTCAAGCAGCAGCACGCCGGCCAGCAACGCTGCCAGCGAGGTCGGGGCGAAGGCCAGTGGCACCCAGGACAGCAACTGCACCAACAAGCCGACCGTTGTGCCTTGCGCGCCCTTGCCCTTGTCGGCCAGGCGCCCGCCCCAGTTGGCGGCCAGGGCACCGGCGGCACCGGCCAGTCCGAACAGTCCGATCACCCCGTCGGAATACTCGTAGGGCTCGGCCTTCAGCAGAAACGCCAGGGGTGTCCAGAACAGGGCGAACAGGCAGAAGGAAATCGCCCCGAGCAATGAACGAAGACGCAGTACCGGCTCTTCGGCAAACAGCCGGAACACCGAGCCGATCAGCGCCGGATAGGCCAGCCCGGCATGTTGGTGGCGCTGGGGCAGGGCGCGGTACAGGGCGATGGCGCTGAGGACCATGAGTGCGGCGGCGAGCATATAGATGCTGCGCCAGTCGCCGAGGCTGGCCATGAAGCCGGCGGCGGTACGGGCCAGGAGAATGCCCAGCAGCAGGCCGCCCATCAGGGTGCCGACCACCCGGCCGCGTTCGCTTGGGTCGCTGAGTCCGGCAGCCATCGGCACCAGGACCTGGGCCACCACCGAGAACAGGCCGGTCAGGGTGGTGCCCAGCAGCAACCACGGCAGGCTGGGGGAGAAGGCGCTGATCAACAGGCCGACGGTGGCGATGCTGATCATGCTGACGATCAGCCGGCGCTGTTCGAACAGGTCGCCCAGCGGCGCCAGCAGGAACAAGCCGGCGCCGTAGCTGAGTTGTGCGGCGATAACGATCCAGCCGGCGCTGGCGGTGCTCAGGCCGAAATGCTCGGCGATGCTGTGCAGCAGCGGTTGCGCGTAATAGTTGCTGGCCACCGCCAGGCCGGTGGCGGTGGCCATCAGCAGGATCAGGGCGCGGCTCAGGGCAGGTGTGGAACTCATGGGTGTCTCCTTTCAAGAGCCGACAGTATCGGAAATCGACTAGCATGACGCCAACGCATAGTTTTCATCGGATCAATCTCGAAAGCAGATGGATAAATGAACCTCAAGCAGATCGAATACGCCCTGGCCGTCGCCGAAACCGGCAGCTTCACCAAGGCAGCGCAGCGTTGCCATGTCGTGCAGTCGGCGCTGAGCCATCAGATCGCCCGGCTGGAAGAACAGTTGGGCACCCAGTTGTTCGAGCGCAGTTCGCGTTGGGTCCGCCTGACCACCGCCGGCGAAGCCTTCGTACCCAATGCCCGTATCGCCCTGGATGCAGCGCGGCGGATCGCCGACGAGGTGGCTGCGGCCACCGGTGAAGTCCGCGGGCGCCTGTCCATCGGCGAGATCAGTTCGCTGACCGAGCTGGACCTGGTCGACCTGCTGGCCGGCTTTCACCGTGAATACCCCAAGGTGGATATCCGCTGGCTGATGGGCAAGAGCGAGCTGATGATCGGCGATGTCCGCGAGCGGCGCCTGGATGTGGCGTTTATCGGGGTCTGGCCGGGAGAGTCGCTGGAGGGGGTCGAGCATCGCCTGCTGGCCAAGGAGGAGCTGGTGGCGGTGTTGCCGCGGGAGCATCCGCTGGTTATCCACAGGCGCCTGTCGTTGGCGCAACTGGAGGACCAGCCGCTGGTGGACTTCCAGGCTGGCACCGGGGCGCGTCGGCAGACCGATGAAGCCTTCGCCACCGCCGGTCTGCGCCACCGGGTGCAGTTCGAAGTGGGCACCACCAACCTGATCGAGAAGTTCGTCCAGCGCGGTCTGGCCCTGGGGCTGGTGGCCGAGCGGGTGGCCGCCGGTTTCCAGCGGGTGAAGGTGCTGCCGATCAGCGATGCGCCGGTGCGTCATGTGTATGCCATCTGGTCGAAAACCCCGACCCCGGCCGCCAGTGCCTTTATCCAGTTGCTGGAACGGCACCTGGCGGCGCGGTGAACATCAGGCGGCGAAACCGCCGTCGATGGTCAGGCTGGCGCCGGTGATGTAAGCGGCTTCCGGGCCGGCCAGGTAGGCGACGAAGCTGGCGATCTCTTCCACATGCCCGTAGCGCCCGACCGCCATCAAGCCCATCAGGCTGTCGGCGAATTCGCTGTCGGCGGGGTTCATATCGGTGTCCACCGGGCCGGGCTGCACGTTGTTGATGGTGATGCCGCGTGGGCCGAGATCGCGGGCCAGGCCACGGGTCAGGCCGACCAGCGCCGACTTGCTCATGGCATAGGTGGCGCCACCGGCGAAGGGCATGCGTTCGGCGTTGGTGCTGCCGATATTGATGATCCGCCCGCCCTGGCCCATATGCCGGAGCGCGGCCTGGCTGGCGACGAAGACGCTGCGCACGTTGACCGCCAGGGTACGGTCGAAGTCGTCGAGGCTGAACTCGGCGATATCGCCGATGGCCAGCACGCCGGCGTTGTTGACCAGGATATCGAGGCGGCCGAAGTGTTCGGCAGTCAGGTCCACCGCTTGCTGCACGGCGGCCGCGTCGGCGCTGTCGGCCTTGAGGGCCAGGGCCTTGCCGCCGTTCTGGCGGATCTCGTCCTGCAGCTGTTCGGCAACGGCCTGCGAGCTGACGTAGGTGAAGGCCACTGCCGCACCCTGTTCGGCCAGACGCTTGACGATGGCCGCGCCGATACCGCGTGAGCCGCCCTGGACCAGTGCCACTTTGCCGCTGAGGTTGTGTTGAGTCGACATGCTTGATGCTCCGAAAGAACAAGGCTGGATGCCTTGTGAATGGAACCGAGTATCTGCCTGGGATTAGCGCCCGATAAGCCGGTAATCGCTATAGTCTGAATAAACCTTTGGTATGGAATCCCCGATGGAAAGCTTCAGCAGCATCGAGTGTTTTATCCGTAGCGCCGAGGTCGGCAGCTTCGCTGAAGCCGCACGGCGCCTGAGCCTTACCCCGGCTGCGGTGGGCAAGAATGTCGCCGGTCTGGAGGCGCGCCTGGGCGTGCGGTTGTTCCAGCGTAGTACCAGAAGTCTGACCCTGACCGAGGCCGGGCAGCGTTTTCTTGCCGAAGTGCGGGACAGTTTCCAGACCATCCAGCATGCGGTGAACAACCTGGCCAGCGCCGAAGGGCAGCCGGCGGGGACCTTGAAGGTCAGCATGGGGACGGTGTTCGGGCGGCTCTACATCCTGCCGCTGTTGGGAGAATTCCTGGGGCGTTATCCGGCGATCACGCCGGACTGGCACTTCGATAACCGTCAGGTGGATCTGATTGCCCAGGGTTTCGATGCGGCCATAGGCGGAGGTTTCGACCTGCCGCCCGGGGTAGTGGCACGCAAGCTGGCGCCGGCGCACCGGATCCTGGTGGCGTCGGCCGGGTATCTGGCGCGCTGCGGCGAGGTGCGCACGCCGGAGGACCTGGTCAGGGCGGACGGGATACTGATCCGCTCGCCGCAGACCGGGCGAGTGCGTTCGTGGCCGTTGACCAGCCGCTGGCAGGAGCAGAGTCCCTTGAGTTTGCGTCAGCGCATGACCATGACCGATTCCGAAGCGGCCTGTGCGGCGGCGGAGCAGGGCCTGGGGGTGGCGTTGGTGAGCATGCCGTTTGCCGTGCCGTATCTGCAGCGCGGCAGCCTGGTGCGGGTGTTGCCGGACTGGTATGTGGATGACGGGAATATCTCGTTGTACTACGCGCAGCACAAGCTGCTGCCGGGGAAGACCCGGGTGTTCGTGGATTTCGTGAGGGAGAAGTTTCTGGAGCAGGGGTTGGCGGGGCGGTTTGATGCGTTGGGCTGATCCGGAATTTGCTTTGCTCTCTCGGGCCTAATCGCTGGCAAGCCAGCTCCCACAGGTTCACCACTGTTCTTGAGAGCACCGCTGTACCTGTGGGAGCTGGCTTGCCAGCGATTAGGCCCGGAAGAACAACCTCTATCTCACAGAAATAACGGCCAACACCTGCCGCCCATTACCCACCACCAAATCCAGCTCATCGTCCTCAAACTTGCCCAACAGTTGCTGCCCCAGCGGCGATCTCGGGGTAATCACCGTCACCAGCCCATCCCCCTCGCCAATCTTCAACCCGGCCGCCTCGGGCCCGAGAAACAGCCACTGCCGGCGCCCGTCCTGATCCTCCAGCAACACCAGGTTGCTCACCTGGATGCCGCGTTCGGCGTCGTACTCACGCACGACCAACTGCTGATAAGCCGCCCGCGCCTGACGAATCTCTTCCATGCGCCGGGCCTGTCCGGTGGCCAGATAGGACGCTTCCAGGCTCAGGGTGTCGTACTTGTTCTCGGCGATGTTCTCTTCCGCGGTGGCCGCTTCATACGCGGTTTGCGCGGCACGCTGGATCATGTCCAGGTCGATGCCCAGGCGCTCGACGATGGCCTGCAGCAGCTCGTGCTTGTTCGGTTCAGCGGCAGAATTCAAGGACATTGGCCCGGCTTTTCTCGGTAGGTGCAGTGCGGTTCTGTTGCAGCCAGAACTGGCATTTGGGGTTGGACAGGTTGCGCGGGTTCCTCTCCGCGCTCTCGACGGCATCCTCGATCTGCTGTGTCTGCAAGGATTGCTGGTACTGCTCGAACATGTGGTTCTGCTCCGGCGACTGTTCCTGCGCACCCGGGCGCTGTGCTGCGGGTGGTTGCGGCGGGGCAGGGGGCGTCAGCGGCTGGCTGATCACCGCCGTCACCGGTTCGCGCACCTCGGGCACGAACTGCCAGACACCCCAAAGGGCCAGGCCGATGGCGATGAAACCCAGCCACAGTCCGAGGGCGACACCCAGGGCCAGCGGCAGGATTTTCGGAGAAATCTTGAAGGTACGAGGACGGGTTCGGTAGGACATGACAGCCTCCTGGCCAGGACAGGGACGGGATTGTCGCACGACGGATCTTTTTTCAGGGCCCGATAACCCG
The DNA here is from genome assembly GCF_057197725.1 of Pseudomonas sp. P2S-1. Lineage (NCBI taxonomy): Bacteria > Pseudomonadati > Pseudomonadota > Gammaproteobacteria > Pseudomonadales > Pseudomonadaceae > Pseudomonas > Pseudomonas sp. P2S-1. The sequence continues at coordinate 2,876,617 of NZ_CM170068.1, read as the reverse complement.
GACAATCGACGATTATTTGTTCGCGGCGCAAGAGGGCCTGCCATGAAACCGACCTGGGATATCTTCTGCTGCGTCGTCGACAACTACGGTGATATCGGCGTGACCTGGCGCCTGGCCCGGCAACTGGTGGCCGAGCACGGGGTGGCGGTGCGCCTGTGGGTCGATGAGCCGAAGGCGTTCGTACGTCTGTGTCCGGAGGCGGACGGCGAGGCACTGTGCCAGGTCCGCGATGGCGTCGAGGTACGCCGCTGGTTGGCAGAGTGGCAACCGGTGGCGGTAGCCGACGTGGTGATCGGCGCCTTCGCCTGCCAGTTGCCGGCGGCCTATGTCGAGGCGATGGCCGAACGCACCGCCCCGGCCCTGTGGCTGAACCTGGATTACCTCAGCGCCGAGGACTGGGTCGAAGGTTGCCATGGCCTGCCGTCGCCGCAGGCCAACGGGTTGCGCAAGGTGTTCTTCTTCCCCGGCTTCACCGAACGCACCGGTGGTTTGCTGCGCGAATCGGGATTGCTGGAGCGGCGCGACGCCTTTGATCGTCAGGCATTTCTGAATGGTCTGCAGATCCATCCTCAGCCCGAGGCTCGGCTGATTTCCCTGTTTGCCTATGAAAATCCCGGACTTGCCAGCTGGTTCGATGCCCTCGCCGAAGACGCCCGGCCCAACCATGTGCTGGTCCCGGAAGGGCGGGTACTCGGCGATGTAAAAGCCTGGCTGGCTGTGGATAACCTCGCTGTCGGAGATATCCACAGGCGCGGCGCCCTGACCGTGCAGATCCTGCCCTTCGTCAGCCAGGATGATTACGACCGCCTGCTGTGGAGCTGCGACTTCAACGCGGTGCGTGGCGAAGACTCCTTCGTCCGCGCGCAATGGGCCGGCCAGCCGCTGCTCTGGCATATCTATGTGCAGGAGGAGTACGCCCACTGGGAAAAGCTCGAAGCGTTCCTCGACCGCTACACCCAGGGCCTGGCGCCTGCCGCCGCGGCAGCGCTGGTGGAATTGTGGCGGGCCTGGAACATGGATCGGGACATGGGCGAGGCGTGGAAACAGCTGCTGCCGCACTGGCATGAACTGGCCGTGCACGCCCGTGGCTGGTGCGCGGAGCAGGCCGCTCGGCCGGACCTTGCCAAGGCGCTGGTACAGTTTTACCGAAATTGGATATGATACGCGGCCTCGATTTTTATAAATCCATCCAGATTCGGATACTTCGTAATGAAAACTGGTAAAGAGCTGAAACCCGGTACCGTACTGCGTATCGACAACGACCCGTGGCTGGTCCAGAAAGCTGAGTTCACCAAATCGGGCCGTAACAGCGCGATCATGAAGACCAAGCTGAAGAACCTGCTGACCGGCTACAAGACCGAAACCGTATACGGTGCGGACGACAAGCTGGACGACGTGATCCTGGATCGCAAAGAAGCGACCCTGTCGTTCATCAGCGGTGACTCGTACACCTTCATGGACACTTCCGACTACACCATGTACGAACTGAACGCCGAAGACATCGACGCCGTTCTGCCGTACATCGAAGAAGGCATGGAAGACATCTGTGAAGCCGTCTTCTTCGAAGGCCGCCTGGTTTCCGTAGAGCTGCCGACCACCATCAGCCGTCAGGTCGTCTACACCGAGAACGCTGCTCGTGGCGACACCTCCGGCAAGGTCATGAAGCCTGCCAAACTGAAGAACGGTACCGAGATCCAGGTTGCCGACTTCATCCAGATCGACGAGTGGATCGACATCGATACTCGCGACAACAGCTTCAAGGGCCGTTCCAAGAAGTAATCTTCCTGGCGTCCACGAAAAACCCGGCCTCGGCCGGGTTTTTTCATTTCTGAGCTCCAAGCCTCAAGCTTTAAGCCTCAAGCAAGAGCGACGCGGACCGCTGTTTCTTGCAGCTTACGGCTTGAAGCTTACAGCTCGCTTCATCAAACGCTTACGTGCAGGCGTACATCGACGTTGCCGCGGGTGGCGTTGGAGTACGGGCAGACCTTGTGCGCGGCGTCGACCAGGGCCTGGGCGTCGGCTTGTTCGAGGCCCGGCAGGCTGATGCGCAGGTCGATATCGAGACCGAAGCCGCCTTCGATCTGGCCAATGCCGACTTCGGCGGTGATCGCGGTTGCCGCAGGCAACTGGCGTTTGCCCTGGCCGGCAACGAATTTCAGGGCGCCGATGAAGCAGGCCGAGTAGCCGGCGGCGAACAGTTGTTCCGGGTTGGTCGCCGCGCCGCCGGCACCGCCGAGTTCTTTCGGGGTGGCCAGTTTCACGTCGAGGATGCCGTCGTTGGAAACGGCACGACCATCGCGGCCACCAGTGGAGGTTACGTGTGCGGTGTAGAGCGCTTTCATGGAAATGTCCTCGAACCTTGATAAGTGTTTGGCACCGGGGAAGGGTGCCATCTGGGTACGGGGATTAAGTTAGTTCACAAATATTTAGTGCGCAAGATAAATTTTAGGACTTTTTCCGGTCAGGCCAGGCGACGGGGCAGGCGCTTGCCTCAAAAGCCCCGTCGCAGAGCCATCAGAGGCTCTTTTGCAGTTGTTCGCGCAACGCCAGTAATTGCGCCTGGAGCTTCTGCAGTTGCTCCATCGACTGGCCGCTGGCGCCGAGAATGCAATGTGGAACCTTGCGCGCCTGCTGCTGCAGTTCACGTCCGGCCTCGGTGAGTTCGACGATCACCACCCGCTCATCCTCGCGGCTGCGGGTGCGCTTGAGCAGGCCTTCGGCCTCCAGGCGCTTGAGCAGCGGGGTGAGGGAACCCGGATCGGTGAGCAGGCGCTGGCTGATTTCGCCGACGGTCAGGGCGTCCTCTTCCCACAGCACGAGCATCGCCAGGTACTGTGGATAAGTCAGCCCGAGGGCCTGCAGCAGAGGTTTGTAGACTTTGGTCATCAGCAGCGAAGTGGAATGCAGGGCAAAGCACACCTGGTTATCCAGGAGCAGTTCGTCGCAACGGTCGGGAGCTTGGGTATCGGCGTTCATGCAGATCCTTGTAATCGTCTGGCCCTTGAATGTTAGCACGCAAGTTTTTAGCGCGATCGCCAGCTCAGTTCGCTCTGCAGCGCGAGATCCCAGGGCGGCACCGGGCTAAAACGGCTCTTGAGGAATTCGAGCAGCAAACGGCTGCGAGAGTTCGTTTCATGTTCAAGACGAAGCGCATAGACCCCACTGGTCTCGGTAGCGGGCAGGCCGTTTTCGCAGAACAGCGGAAGCAAATCGCCACGCAGCAGATACTCGCTGATCAGCCAGGTCGGCAGGTGGGCGATGCCCAGGCCGGCGAGCGCGCCGAACAGCAGGGTTTCGGCGTTGTTTGCGGTCATGCGCATCCGTGATGGGCGGAACAGACGCATCTGTCCTTCCAATTCGAAGCGCCAGGCGAAGGGCGGGGCCAGGCCATCCCAGTCCAGGCCGTCGTGTTCGGTCAACTCGGCCGGGCTGGCCGGCACGCCGCGCTGGCGCAGGTAAGCAGGGCTGGCACAGGCGATGCGCACCATATAGGCCAGCGGGGTGGCCACCAGTCGGGTATCCGCGAGCGGGCCGGCGCGCAGCACCAGGTCCACCTCGCCAAGGTGCGACCCGTGCATATCGACGAAGCTGTCGATCAGGCGCAGTTGCACATCGAGCCCGGGGTAGGCGACGAGGAAGTCGGCGATGGCCGGCGCCAGGTGACGTCGACCGAAGGCCGCTGGCGCATCGATGCGGATCAGGCCTTCCGGCGCGTTGCTCAGTGAGACTGCTTCGGCCCGGGCCAGGCGCAGCTCCTCGACGATCCGCCGGGCGCGCTCGGCAAAGGCGTTGCCGGCCGGAGTCGAGCGTACGGCATGGGTACTACGAACGAAAAGGCGGCTGCCTACCGCGTTCTCCAGGTTGTCGATGCGCCGCGCCACCGCCGAAGGCGTCAACGGATGGCGCCGCGAGGCGGCGGAAAAGCTACCGGTTTCGAGGACATCGAGAAACAGCGTGAGCTGTTCGGTCAGAGCATCGGGGTTCATGGTGATCGTTTGCTTGTGCGGAATTGGCACAGCCATTGTGCGTTGCTATGCGTTTCCCCGCTAGGCGCAGATCGGTAGCATGCTTGCCATTGAATAGCGGGTGAGGCCGGCATGATCGAGTGGTTGATGTATATCGTCCTGGGCGCGGCCCTGGGCACCGTGGGTGGTCTGTTCGGCATCGGTGGCGGCCTGATTGCGATTCCGGCGCTGGGGGTGCTGTTCGGCCTGGACCAGCAACTGGCCCAGGGTACGGCGCTGGTCATGGTGGTGCCCAACGTGATGCTGGCGTTGTGGCGTTATCACCAGCGCAACCGCATCGAGGCGCGGCATGCGTTGCCGCTGGCGGCGGCCGGTTTCGTCTTCGCCTGGCTCGGTTCGCTGTGGGCCGTGGGCGTGGATGCGCGGGCGATGCGCATTGGTTTCGTCGCGTTTCTCGTGGCCTTGGCGGCCTGGAATGTGGTGAGGATGTTCATGAAGACTTCGCCGCCTTCCAGTGAACTGCGTCATCCCTGGCCGTGGCTGGGTGTGTTGGGCAGTTTTTCCGGGGTGATGGGGGGCTTGTTCGGCGTTGGTGGCGCGGTGGTGGCGACGCCGGTGCTGACCAGTGTGTTCGGCACGACCCAGGTGGTCGCACAAGGCCTTTCGCTGGCCCTGGCCTTGCCGAGTACGGCGGTGACTCTGGCGACCTACGGTTTCCACCAGCATGTGGAATGGACCATGGGTATCCCGCTGGCGGTAGGTGGCCTGCTCAGCATCAGTTGGGGGGTGAAGCTGGCGCATGCGATGCCGGAGAAGATGCTGCGCTCGCTGTTCTGTGGATTCCTGGTGGTCTGCGCGCTGATGCTCGGCTTCAAAATCTAGACCCAAATCCACGGAACAACACAAAACCCTGTGGGAGCTGGCTTGCCAGCGATGAGGCCAGACCTGACAACATCTTTGTCATTGCCGGCCAAATCGCTGGCAAGCCAGCTCCCACAGGTGTATTCAGCGGCGAACCTGCTTTAGGGTCTCGGCAATCAGAAACGCCAGCTCCAGCGACTGATCGGCATTCATCCGCGGATCACAGTGCGTGTGATACCGATCGGACAAGCCATCCTCGGTAATCGGCCGCGCGCCACCGATGCACTCGGTGACATTCTGCCCGGTCATTTCGATATGAATCCCGCCGGCATGGGTCCCTTCGGCCTGGTGCACCTGGAAGAACTGCTTCACCTCGCTGAGGATCTGCGCGAAATCCCGGGTCTTGTAGCCGCTACTGGCCTTGATGGTGTTGCCGTGCATCGGGTCCGAGCTCCACAGCACCTGGCGGCCTTCGCGCTCGACGCTGCGGATCAGGTTGGGCAGATGATCACCGACTTTCTCCGCACCCATGCGCACGATCAGGTTGAGGCGCCCCGGGTCGTTGGCCGGGTTGAGAATATCGATCAGGCGGATCAGCTCCTCGGTGTTCATGCTCGGGCCGACCTTGACCCCGATCGGGTTGTTTACCCCACGCAGGAATTCGACATGGGCGCCGTCCAGCTGACGGGTCCGGTCGCCGATCCAAAGCATGTGTGCCGAGCAGTCGAACCAGTCCCCGGTCAGGCTGTCCTGGCGCACGAAGGCCTGCTCGTAATTGAGCAGCAGTGCTTCGTGGGCCGTGAAGAAGCTGGTCTCGCGCAGTTGCGGTGCGGTGTCCAGGCCGCAGGCGCGCATGAAGGACAGGGTCTCGTCGATGCGGTCGGCGAGCTGGCTGTATTTTTCGGCCAGGGCCGAGTTGGCGATGAAGTCCAGGTTCCACTTGTGCACCTGGTGCAGGTCGGCGAAACCGCCCTGGGCGAAGGCGCGCAGCAGGTTGAGGGTGGCGGTGGCCTGGTGGTAGGACTGCAGCAGGCGCTCCGGGTCCGGCACGCGGCTTTTTTCGTCGAAGCCGATGCCGTTGACGATGTCGCCGCGGTAGGCCGGCAGGGTCACGCCGCCGATGGTTTCATCACCGGAGGAGCGCGGCTTGGCGAATTGCCCGGCCATGCGCCCGACCTTCACCACCGGGCAGCCGGCGGCGAAGGTCATGACGATCGCCATCTGCAGCAGCACCTTGAAGGTGTCGCGGATCTTCGCGGCGGAGAACTCGGCAAAGCTTTCCGCACAGTCGCCGCCCTGGAGCAGGAAGGCACGGCCCTGGGTCACCTCGGCGAACTGCCGGCGCAGCTCGCGGGCTTCCCCGGCGAACACCAGCGGCGGGTAGCTGGCCAGGGTCTGTTCGACCTTGAGCAGGTGGGCGGCGTCAGGATAGACGGGTTGTTGCTGGATCGGCAGCGCGCGCCAGCTTTCGGGACTCCAGGGTTGGCTCATCACAGGCTCGGTTCTTTTATTGGCTGAGGCAAAAATGCATGCCTGCCATGCTATCACCCGGCACACGCCTTGTTGCACTGCACACATTGACGGACAATGCCGGCTTTTGCTTGGGGCACACAGGGTTGCCGGGAGACAGCATGACAGAGCGGGAAGAGCGGCTGCTGGCGCAGGTGCACGACCAGTTCGGCACCATCAGCGTGTACGAGGTCGAGGACTACCGCTTCCTGGAATTCGGCGAGGCCATCGAGCAGAGCTGCGTGTTCACCGCCGATCCGAGCTGGCTGGAGTACGACTACACCCGCGCCATGCTGGTCGGCGCGCTGTGCCATGAACAGCCGGAAAGCGCGCTGTTTCTCGGCCTCGGTGCCGGCACCCTGACCCAGGCCTGCCTGAAATTCCTGCCGCTGGACGATGTCGAGGCCATCGAACTGCGCCCGGACGTGCCGCGCCTGGCCATCGAGTACCTCGGCCTGGACGACGATCCACGCCTCTACATCCGCGTCGGCGATGCCCTTGAACTGCTGCCGACGGCTGAACCTGCGGACCTGATCTTCGTCGACCTGTATACCGACCATGGTCCGGGCGTCGGTCATCTGGCCTGGGGCTTCCTCGAAGACTGCCAGAAGCGCCTGAATCCCGGCGGCTGGCTGGTGATCAACCAGTGGGCCGGTGACGACGGCCGACCGCTGGGCGCGGCCCTGCTGCGTGGCCTGTATTCCCGCCACTACTGGGAACTGCCGGTGAAGGAGGGCAACGTGATCCTGCTGGTGCCCGCCGACCTCGACCAGACCCTCGACGAAGCCGGGCTGCGCGCCCGTGCCGAAGCCCTGGCGCCGCGCCTGGGTTACTCCTTGCAATACTTGATCGAGGTGCTCCGACCGGCGTCCTGAGTAAATCGTTTCAGCGAGCAAGCCCCCGTCTCAGGCAACCTGGGGGCCTTGGAGATCGGCAGGGCTTGTCGTTCCAAGGCTTGCGCTTGTCGTTTTCCGAAAAAAACCTCTCACCGAACGAACGAATTCAGGTATAGTGCGCGCCGGTCTTTTAACGGACCTCGTTCAAGGCAGTGCTCCGAAGTCAACTTCGGCTGCGTGTCCGCTTCGCGGACGCTTCCGGGACGTTCTTTTCTTTATCTTCAATCGTTTTCGCAAATCCCCGCCGACAAAGCTGCCAGGGTGACCTTCGGGTCTTACAAGGCATGCGCAGCTTTGGAGCATGGGTCTTTGCGGATGCACTTAGAGGCAGACCCATGACCCAGGAAACCGGCGGCTTCGCCGCTCTCGATCTTCATCCAAGTATTGTTGCTGCCGTTCTGGCTACCGGCTACGAAGAGCCGTCCGCCATTCAGCAACAATCTATCCCGATCATTCTCGCCGGTCATGACATGATCGGTCAGGCGCAGACCGGTACCGGTAAAACCGCCGCCTTCGCCCTGCCCATCCTGAACCGCATCGACCCGAGCAAGCGCGAGCCGCAAGCCCTGATCCTGGCGCCAACCCGTGAGTTGGCGCTGCAAGTCGCTACCGCATTCGAAACCTACGCCAAGCAGATGCCGGGCGTAACCGTGGTAGCTGTATACGGTGGTGCCCCGATGGGCCCACAACTGAAAGCCATCCGCAACGGCGCGCAAATCGTCGTGGCAACCCCTGGCCGTCTGTGCGACCACCTGCGTCGCGACGAGAAAGTCCTGGCCACCGTGAACCACCTGGTTCTCGACGAAGCCGACGAAATGCTCAAGCTGGGCTTCATGGATGACCTCGAAGTGATCTTCAAGGCCATGCCGGAAAGCCGTCAGACCGTACTGTTCTCGGCCACCCTGCCGGCATCGATCCGTGCCATCGCCGAGCGCCACCTGCGCGAGCCGAAGCACGTCAAGATCCAGAGCAAGACCCAGACCGTGACCGCCATCGAGCAGGCGCACCTGATGGTCCATGCCGACCAGAAGGTTTCCGCTGTCCTGCGTCTGCTGGAAGTGGAAGAGTTCGACGCCCTGATCGCCTTCGTCCGCACCAAGCAGGCCACCCTGGACCTGGCCAGCGCCCTGGAAGCCAAAGGCTACAAGGCCGCTGCGCTGAACGGCGACATCGCCCAGAACCAGCGTGAGCGCGTGATCGACTCGCTCAAGGACGGTCGCCTGGACATCGTCGTCGCTACCGACGTCGCTGCCCGTGGTCTGGACGTACCGCGTATCACCCACGTGTTCAACGTCGACATGCCGTACGATCCGGAGTCCTACGTACACCGTATCGGCCGTACCGGCCGTGCCGGTCGCGAAGGTCGTGCGCTGCTGCTGGTCACCCCGCGTGAGCGCCGCATGCTGCAGGTGATCGAGCGTGTGACCGGGCAGAAGGTTGCCGAAGTTCGCCTGCCGAACGCTCAGGCCGTTCTCGATGCACGCATCAAGAAACTGACCAACAGCCTGGCGCCGCTGGTTGCCGATGCCGAAGCTACTCATGGCGACCTGCTGGACCGCCTGACTGCCGATATCGGTTGCAGCCCGCGTGCCCTGGCCGCAGCCCTGCTGCGCAAGGCCACCAACGGTCAGGCCCTGACCCTGGAAGCCGTGGAGAAAGAGCAACCGCTGGTGCCGTCCTACACGCCGCGTGAGCGTACCGGTGGCGAGCGTTCCGAGCGTAGCGGTGGTGAGCGCGAGCGTCGCGCACCGATGCCGTTGGGCGAAGGTCGTGCCCGTTGCCGTACCGCGCTGGGCGCGCGTGACGGTATCGCCGCGAAGAACCTGCTGGGCGCCATCCTCAACGAAGGCGGCCTGGCCCGCGAAGCCATCGGCCGCATCCAGGTGCGTGACAGCTTCAGCCTCGTTGAGCTGCCGGAAGAAGGTCTGGACCGTCTGCTGGCCAAGCTCAAGGACACCCGCGTTGCCGGCAAGCAGCTGAAGCTGCGCCGTTATCGCGAGGATTGATCCTCGGCTGAATGAAAAATCCCCGACTGGTTCGGGGATTTTTTTTGCCTGTCTGGATGGCTTCCACAATGGTTGCGGCGACGCAGATCCCTGTGGAAGCCGGCGATGACGCCATCAGAAACACAGAAAAGCATCAGTCGAACCTGTAGATATCCATCCCCAGCGCCCCCAGGGTGAACCCCTGGTGCTCGATCCCGAACCGCTCCCCGGCCCCCCGGGCAAAGTACAGCGGCAGCAGATGCTCATCACTCGGATGATTGCGCACCGCAAACGGTGCCTGCCTGCGGTAGTCCAACAGCGCTGCACTATCGTCAGCCGCCAGCTTCTCCACCATCCAGTCCCGGAAGGCCAGGGCCCATGGCGTCGAGCCGTTGTCGGTCGCACGCCAGTCCAGCTCGCCGAGGTTGTGGGTAATGCTCCCCGAACCGATCAGCAGAATCCCGTCAGCCCGCAGCGAAGCGAGGGCGTGTCCCACTCGTTCCTGCAAGGCGGGGCCCTGCCGGCTGGGCAGCGAGACCTGGACCACCGGAATATCCGCCTGCGGATACATCAGTGACAGCGGTACCCAGGCGCCGTGGTCGAACGGCCGTTTCGGATCCAGCCCGGCGGGCAGGCCCGCCTCCTGGAGCAGCCCGGCCACACGCTCGGCCAGCGCCGGATCGCCGGGCGCCGGGTACTGCACGGCGAACAGCGCAGGCGGGAAGCCGCCAAAGTCATGCCAGGTGGCCGGGTGCGCTGCGCTGGCGACCCGCAGGTCGTGGCTTTCCCAGTGGGCCGAGACCACGACGATGGCCTTGGGTCGCGGCAGGCTGGCGGCCAGCCGTGCCAGGGCCGGACCGCTTTCGCCCGGTTCCAGGGCCAACATGGGTGAACCATGGGAAATGAACAGGCTGGGAAGCATGCTGAGTGTCCTGAGAGGTATGATGACCACTATCTTCAGGCAGATCATTGATCTAATTCCAATATAAGTTTTCGCAGTATTTGATCGAAATCTTCGAGGTCAGCATGCAAGCGGATTTTTGGCACAAGCGCTGGGAGCGCAATCAGATCGGTTTCCACCAGGACCAGGTCAATCCTTATCTGGCGCGGTATTGGCCAACCCTGATGATCGACGCTGGCAGCCGGGTGCTGGTGCCCCTGTGCGGCAAGAGCCTGGACCTGGCCTGGCTGGCGGGGCAGGGGCTGCGGGTGCTGGGCGTGGAACTGTCGCAGCGGGCGGTGGAGGATTTCTTTGCCGAACAGCAGGTGCAGCCGGAGCGCTATCAGCACGGTGCTTTCAGTTGCTATCGCAGTGAGGGTGTGGAGATCTGGTGCGGGGATTTCTTCGCGCTGACTGCAGAGGATGTAGCTGATTGCGTGGGGCTTTACGACCGTGCGGCGTTGATTGCCTTGCCGCCGGAGATGCGCCGGCGCTACGTGGCGCACCTGGGGGCAATATTGCCCAAGGGCTGCCGTGGCGTGCTGGTGACCATGGACTATGACCAGTCGAAGCTGGACGGCCCGCCGTTCTCGGTGGCGGATGCTGAGGTGCAGGCGCTGTATGCCGGGCGCTGGCAGGTGAGTGAGGAGGCGGTGCAGGACATTCTTGGGGAGAGCTGGAAGTTCGTGCAGGCGGGTGTCGGTAGCCTGTTGGAACGGGCCTACATTCTCAGAAGCTGAACGCCTAACCTGTGGGAGCTGGCTTGCCAGCGATTGCGGCGGTGAATTCACCACAGCTATCGCTGGCAAGCCAGCTCCCACAGAGGTTGACGGTGTGCCATGAAAAAGCCCGCCGAAGCGGGCTTTTCCTGTTACGGGTATCGCTTAACCGCGGCGACGCAGGGCTTCGATGCGGTCTTCCAGCGGCGGGTGGCTCATCAGCAGGCCGGCCAGACCGTTCTTCAGGCCGCCGTTGATGCCGAAGGCGCTCATGGTGCTTGGCATCTGCACTGGCACGCCCTGTTCCGAACGCAAGCGCTGCAGCGCGTTGATCATCGCCCCGGTGCCGGCCAGGCGGGCACCAGCGTCGTCGGCGCGGAATTCGCGTTTGCGCGAGAACCACATGACGATGATGCTGGCGAGGATGCCCAGGATCAGCTCGGCGATGATGGTCGCGATGTAGTAGGCAATGCCCTGGCCTTCTTCGTTCTTGAAGATCACCTTGTCGACGAAGTTACCGAAGATCCGCGCGAAGAACATCACGAAGGTGTTCACCACGCCCTGGACCAGCGCCAGGGTGACCATGTCGCCGTTGGCGACGTGGCCGATCTCGTGGGCCAGCACGGCACGCACTTCATCGGGCGAGAACCGCTCCAGCAGGCCCTGGCTGACCGCGACCAGGGCATCGTTGCGGTTCCAGCCGGTGGCGAAGGCGTTGGCCTCGTAGGCCGGGAAGATACCCACCTCCGGCATCTTGATGCCGGCGTTGCGGGACAGCTCCTCGACGGTCTGCAGCAGCCATTGCTCATGGCGGGTACGCGGCTGGCTGATGATCTGGGTGCCGGTGCTCATCTTCGCCATCCACTTGGAGATGAACAGCGAGATCAGTGAGCCGGCGAAGCCGAACACGGCACAGAACACCAGCAACGAGTCGAGTTTCAGGTCGACCCCGTTAGCCGCCATGATCCCGTTGAAGCCGAACAGGCTCAGGGTGATGCTGGCAACCAGCACGACCGCAAGGTTGGTGGCTACAAACAGCAAAATGCGCATCATGGTTGTTACGTTCTCCTGACGGATGGATATGTAGCGTATGCGGCTATATAAGGTGCGCGCCCCGGTGATTCAACTGATCGACTATTTCAAACTGTGTACGCGTCTGACCGTCGGGCACGCCAATCCAACCCGCGGCCCAGAGCCGCGGGTGGAAAAATCTGACGAGAGGAGTGTCGATACCCGCGTTTTTCCTACACGGGTATGACTGTAGGTTACTGCCGATAGGACTTCAGGAAATTTCCGATACGTCCGATGGCCTGCTCCAGGTCATCGACCCGTGGCAAGGTCACCACGCGGAAGTGGTCCGGGCTTGGCCAGTTGAAGGCGGTACCCTGGACGACCAGCAGTTTTTCCGAAAGCAGCAGATCAAGGACGAATTTCTCGTCGTTGAAGATCGGGCAGACCTTCGGGTCGATCCGCGGGAAGGCATAGAGCGCACCCATTGGCTTGACACAACTGACGCCGGGGATGTCGTTGAGCAGCTCCCAGGTGCGGTTGCGCTGTTCCAGCAGGCGGCCGGCGGGCAGGACCAGGTCGTTGATGCTCTGGTAGCCGCCGAGGGCGGTCTGGATCGCGTGCTGCGACGGCACGTTGGCGCACAGGCGCATGTTGGCCAGGATATCCAGGCCTTCGATGTAGCTCTGGGCGTGCTGCTTGGGCCCGGAGATGATCAGCCAGCCGGAACGGAAGCCGGCGACCCGGTACGACTTGGACAGGCCGTTGAAGGTCAGGCACAGCAGGTCCGGGGCCAGGGAGGCGGTGCTGACGTGCACGGCTTCGTCGTAGAGGATCTTGTCGTAGATCTCGTCGGAGAACACCACCAGGTTGTGCTGGCGTGCCAGCTCGAGCATGCCCAGCAGGACCTCGCGGGAGTACACCGCGCCGGTCGGGTTGTTCGGGTTGATGATCACCAGGGCCTTGGTGTTCGGGGTGATCTTCGCCTTGATGTCTTCCAGGTCAGGGAACCAGTCGGCACCCTCGTCGCACAGGTAGTGCACCGGACGGCCACCGGCCAGGCTCACGGCGGCGGTCCACAGCGGGTAGTCGGGAGCCGGGATCAGCACTTCGTCGCCGTTGTTGAGCAGGGCCTGCATCGACATCACGATCAGCTCGGACACGCCGTTGCCGAGGTAGATGTCCTCGATGCCAACGCCTTCGATCTGCTTCTGCTGGCAGTACTGCATGACGGCCTTGCGCGCGCTGAACAGGCCCTTGGAGTCGCTGTAGCCCTGGGCGGTCGGCAGGTTGCGGATCACGTCCTGGAGAATTTCTTCCGGCGCTTCGAAACCAAAGGGCGCCGGGTTGCCGATGTTCAGCTTGAGGATGCGATGGCCTTCCTCCTCCAGGCGTTTGGCGTGCTTGAGCACCGGGCCGCGAATGTCATAGCAGACATTGGCGAGCTTGTTCGATTTGCTGACCTGCATGATGTGATCCCGATAATGAAGATATCGCCGCCTGCCGCGCCTTTAAAAGGTTTGAAAAGCGGGTAACCCGGGTGCCAGACTGATGTCTGAATTGAGGCGCAATAATACGTCTCGCCCGTGCCGACGAAAAGAAGCAGCACGGGCTTTTTATTTGCCGAGGCCTGCCCATGGAAAAGATTGAGAAAACCCTAGAAGAATGGCGTGCGATGCTCGACCCCGCGCAGTACCAGGTCTGTCGCCTGAAGGGCACTGAACGCCCGTTCAGCGGAAAGTACAATTCGACCAAGACCGATGGCGTCTACCATTGCATCTGCTGCAAGGCGCCGCTGTTCGATTCCCGCGCCAAGTTCGACTCCGGCTGCGGCTGGCCGAGCTTCTACGAGCCGATCGAGGACAGCGCGATGATCGAGATCCGCGACACGTCCCACGGCATGATCCGTACCGAAGTCACCTGCTCGCGCTGCGACGCGCACCTAGGCCATGTGTTTCCCGATGGCCCGCCGCCGACCGGCCTGCGCTACTGCATCAATTCCGTCTGTCTGGAACTGCAACCGCGCTGAAGCGCGGGTTCTCAACAATCAAGGAGTGGCCTATGGCTTTGCTGGAGATTCCCTGCACCACCATCAAGGGCGAACAGAAGACCCTCGCGGACTTTCCGGCCAAGGCGGTGCTGATCGTCAACACCGCCAGCCAGTGCGGCTTCACCCCGCAGTACAAGGGGCTGGAAAAGCTCTGGCAGGATTATCGCGAGCGTGGCCTGGTGGTCCTTGGCTTCCCCTGCAACCAGTTCGGCAAGCAGGAGCCGGGGGATGAAAAGGCCATTTCGCAGTTCTGCGAGCTGAACTTCGGCGTCAGCTTTCCGCTGTTCCGCAAGGTCGACGTCAATGGCCCGGGCGCCCACCCGCTGTTCGTTGAGCTGAAGAAGCGTGCGCCGGGCCTGCTCGGTTCCCAGGGGATCAAGTGGAACTTCACCAAGTTCCTGCTGGACCCGAAGACCGGCAGCGTCAGCCGTTATGCTCCCACCACCAAGCCGGATGCCCTGAGCGCCAGCATCGAAGCGCTGCTCAAGTGATCGGCGGCGAGGCCCAGTGGTCGATCAGGGCCTCCAGTTCCTCGCGCCGGAACGGTTTGGCCAGGTAGTCGTTCATGCCCGCAGCGCGGCAGCGTTCGCGCTCCTCGGGCATGGCATTGGCGGTCAGGGCGACGATCGGCAGGTTCGGCCAGCGTCCGCTCTGGCGGATGCGCCGGCTGGCTTCGTAGCCGTCCATCACCGGCATGTTGCAGTCCATCAGGACCAGATCGAACGGGCCGCCCTCCAGTTGCTCCAGGGCTTCGGCGCCATGGGCGGCAACGCTCACTTCGCAGCCGAGCTTGGCCAGCATGCCCTTGGCCACCAGTTGGTTGACCGGGTTGTCCTCGACCAGCAGGATCCGTCCCCGGCCGGTACTGGCCGGTTTGTCGGTCTGTTCCACTGACGCTCCTTCGTCCACCCGTGCAAGCACCCGGCGCAAGGCCTGGTACAGCGCGCTGCGCGCCAGCGGCCGGGCCTGTTGCTGCAGCGGCGCCAGGCTCGCCGCCTGCTCGCCCGGAAGGAAGTTACCGTAGGCGGTAATCAGCAGGATCGGCGCCTTGCTCGCCGGGCGCAGGGTCAGGACGCAGTCCAGGTCATCGGTGATCAGCAGGTCGGGGCTGTCGCCATCGAGTTGATCGTGGCTATCCAGGCGCTTGTAGTGCAGACCCCAGCGGGGCAGCAGGGTTTGCAACAGCTCGGCCAGGCCGCTCTTGGCATTGCTGATGGCCACCACCTGGCCGCGCAGCGGGTCCGGCATGATCGCCGCGGTATGGGCGGGGAGCGGCAGTTCGGCGCTGAATTGGCTGCCAAAGCCGCTCTCTGAACTGATGCTCAGGCGTCCGTGCATGGCCTCGCAGAGGTTGTTGGTCAGGGTCAGGCCGAGGCCGGTGCCACCGTACTGCCGGGTGATGCCGGCGGCAGCCTGGGTGAAGGGCTGGAAGATACGGGTCTGGGCTTCTGCATCGATGCCGATGCCGGTATCGCAGACATCGATGCGCACGCCACCGTTTTGCGTGGTCAGGCGCACGTCGACACGGCCGAAACGGGTGAACTTGAGGGCATTGGACAGCAGGTTGCTGACGATCTGCCGGACCCGGGTCGGGTCGCCAAGGACCAGGTAGGGAAATTTCGGATCGATCAGGCAGGTCAGTTCGACGTTGGGCGCGGTGTTCTGCGACAACAGGTTGGCGGTGTCCTCCACCAGCGCGCCGAGGTCGAAGGGAATGCGTTCCAGCTCCAGCTGGCCGGCGTCGAACTTGGACAGGTCGAGGATATCGTTGAGCAGTTCCACCAGAACCTTGCCCGAATCGTGGGCAATCGACAGCTGCTGGCGCTGCTCGGTGGTCAGCGGGCTGTCCAGCGACAGGGCGATCATGCCCAGCAGGCCGTTGAGCGGGGTGCGGATCTCGTGGCTCATGTTGGCCAGGAAGGCGGCGCGGGCCTGGGCCATGTCGAGGGCGCGGCGGCGGGCGTCTTCCAGTTCGAGGTTGGACTGGCTGAGGCGATTGTTGCTCGCCTTGAGTTCGTTGGTGCGCGCCGAGACGATGTTTTCCAGTTGGTTGAGGTAATCGGTGAGGCGGTTTTCTGCCGTGCGCCGTTGCTGGATCTCGGTGGCCATGGTGACGAACTGCTGGTTGGCGACCTTGACCAGTACCCCGATTTCGTCGTGTTCGTGGCCGACCGGAAAGGGCAGTTTGCCTTGCTTGCCATTCTGTGGGTCGCTGTGGCTCAGGGCGCTGATGACCCGCACCAGCGGTTTGGTCAGCATCATGTAGAACAGCGCCAGGAGAAGGCCGGTCAGCAGCAGGCTGCGCACGAAGCCGTTCAGCAGGGTGACTTCCGCACGCTTGAGGAAGCGGCTGCCGAAGGCGAAGGTGTCGACGTCGATGTACAGGGTGCCCAGGTACTCGCTGGGCATGTGGCTGAGAAACAGGCGATTGCGGAATTCCCGGGTGTTGCCGAACAGGAAGTCGCTGATCGCCCGGTAGGCGCTTTCCTCGCGGGGGCGCTGCATATCGGCGAGGACCGTGTCGTTGTTATCGATCAGGCGGGCGCGAATGATCGCCGGGGACTGCAGCAGGCCGAGGGTCAGCTCCTGGGCCAGTTCGGCGTCGATGTTATAGGCGATACGCGATGCGGTGTTGTGGCTGATATCCAGCAGGGCCTGCATCTCGCGGTTGATGGAAGCGTCTTCGCTGGCATAATCGATGCCTATCTGGATGAGACTGAGCAAGGTTCCCAGGATGAAGCCGACGAGGACGGTCAACCGGGCTTGCTTGTACGACAGGCGATTGGTGAACTTGATATCCATGGTCCCGAGCCAGTTCCACATTCCATGCGCTGCGCAAGCATAGCCGATCAACCCCGGCTGCTGGCATGTACTGTCACACATTCGGTTCACTCGTTATTGACTGATCTGACCGAGGAATTCTTCGTGGACTCTCGTTTGAATGCGTTTCTCGATCGCGCCGAAAGTGTCCTGGCGCGTCTCGAACCCCTGTTGCCGATGTCTCGCCCGGAGATCGACTGGAGCACGTGCCTGGCTGCGCGCTGGCAGCGTGACGGGCGTAGCGGTTTTCTCCTGCCGCTGGACGTGAGCCTGGACATTCGCCTGTCCGACCTGATCGGGGTGGATCAGCAGCGTGACCAGTTGGGCCGCAATACCCGTCAGTTCCTCGATGGCATGCCGGCCAACCACGCGTTGCTGTGGGGTTCCCGGGGCACCGGCAAATCGTCGCTGGTGCGCGCCTTGCTTGCCGAGTACGCCGGCGCCGGCCTGCGCCTGATCGAGATCGAGCGCGATCACCTGGCCGACCTGCCGCGGGTGGTCGAGCAACTGCACAAGTTGCCGCAGCGCTTCGTGCTGTTCTGCGATGACCTTTCCTTTGAAGCCGGGGAGGGCGATTACCGGGTACTGAAGAGCGTGCTCGACGGTTCCCTGGAGCAGGCGCCGGACAACGTGTTGTTGTACGCCACCTCGAACCGCCGCCATCTGGTGCCGGAAAAGCAAAGCGACAACGAAAACTGGAAGATGGTCGACGGCGAGTTGCATCCCAACGAAGCCGTGGAGGACAAGATTGCCCTGTCCGACCGTTTCGGCTTGTGGCTGTCGTTCTACCCGTTCAGCCAGGAGCATTTCCTCGATGTCGTCGAGCACTGGATCAGCCAGTTGGCCAAGGGCCCGGGGCTGGCCTGGGCGCGCGACGAAGAACTGGACAAGGCCGCGATCCGCTGGGCAACCGGCCGCGGCAACCGTAATGGCCGTTGTGCCTATCAGTTCGCCCGCTACTGGGTCGGACTCAAACTGCTGGAGCAACATAGATGATCGATTTGAATGCGGCGGGCGCCGGCCTGGGTGGTTACGCGCTGCTGGCGGCGCAACTGGAGGCCCTGCTTTCCGGTGAGCGTGATTTCATTGCCAACGCCGCGCAGTTTTCTGCCTTCCTCTATAGCCAGGTCGAGGACTTGAACTGGGCAGGTTTCTATCTCAACCGCGATGGCGAGCTGGTCCTGGGTCCGTTCCAGGGCCAGGTGGCCTGCGTGCGCATCGCCTTCGGGCGTGGCGTGTGCGGCGCAGCGGCGGCGAGCCTGGAGACCCAGCGTGTCGAGGATGTGCATGCATTCCCCGGGCATATCGCCTGCGACAGCGCTTCCAACAGCGAGTTGGTGATTCCGCTGGTCAAGCAAGGCCGGTTGATTGGTGTACTGGATCTGGACAGCCCGAAGCTGGCGCGCTTCGCTGTGGAGGATCAGATGGGGCTGGAGCGCCTGGTGGAGATTTTCCTGCAGGCGACTGACTGCAACTTCTAGCGGCAAGCCATAAGCTTCAAGCTGCAAGAAAAAGCCCGGTTACCGCGGACGGCTTTCTTGCAGCTTGAGGCTTGAAGCTTGTGGCTGGTTGTTCAGTCGTAGATGACCTTCTTCTTCCAGTTCTCTTCCTCGTCCGACTTCAAGCCCTCGGTCAGGGCGTTGACGTCGTCGGCGCTGGGTTCGATGGTGTCGAGGACCATGGCGTTGGCCCGGTTCAGCATCTTCTCCATATATTCCAGCTGCTCGCGATACTGCGCGGGCTCCGGTTGCTTGCGCAGGTACTGCACGCCGCGCTCGAAGGCCAGGCGGGCATGCCCCGGCTGGTTCTGTTGCAGGGCCGCCTGGCCGAGGTTATTGAAGAACTCGATATGCAGCACCACGAGGATGTGGCGGATTTCCTTGACCCAGTACTTGGCTTCGTTGGTGGCCAGGAAACCTTCCTGGCAGGCACGCACCACCTGGCTGTGCAGCGCCTCCAGGAGGAAACGGATGTCCTTGGCCTTGGCTTCGGTCTGGATCGGCGAGGGCGGGTTGGTCACCGGCAGCGATTCGCCCTGGGCGATCAGGGTGTCCAGTTCGCCGATGCGTGCGCGGATGGCATCGTTGCTCTTGTCTAGGGCCAACTGGCGCTGGTTGAGGTTGAGCTCGAGGCGGGTCAGCAGCAGCTTGAGGGCCGGGTTCATCAACTGGCCGGGGAAGGTTTCGGTGATCTCGCCCACGCGACGCAGGCGGTCGGCCAGTTCGACCTTCAGGCGCGCGCGCTCCAGCTTATTGTTCTCGACCACATTGTTCAGGTAGCCGATCACGATCAGCAAGGCGATACCCGCCACTATAAGCAGGGTAATCATTAGTGGTGTCACCGTTCACGCCTCGTCAGTCAGGTATACCGATTGAGTGTAGTGGCTTCCCATTTGCCCGGATAGAGCAGTTTGGCAGAAGCCGGCAGGGGATTGATGGCAATTTGCCGTGAGTCACAGTTGGACAACAGGATCCCCGCTTTTTCTGTGTCGGCATGGCTACTGGAAACAAGAGGGCAGGGGCTGCCCGGAAGTCTGAAAACGCTTCGAAGTCATTGATTTAAATAAATTTCTATTTGGGGGTTGACGACCTCTCAAAGCATCCCTAGAATGCGCGCCACTTGCAGCGTAAAGCACACAGCGAAACGCGGCAGGGAGTGAAAAGTTGTAGCGTGTCCCCTTCGTCTAGTGGCCTAGGACACCGCCCTTTCACGGCGGTAACAGGGGTTCGAGTCCCCTAGGGGACGCCAATGCGGGAATAGCTCAGTTGGTAGAGCACGACCTTGCCAAGGTCGGGGTCGCGAGTTCGAGTCTCGTTTCCCGCTCCAGTTTACAAAGGCTTCGCTTAACGGCGGAGCTTGTAAAAATCCAGTATCGAGGCCCATGCTTCTGATGCCGGTCACTGAAATGAACGAAAGTCGTTTCAGGAAGAGTCCCCTTCGTCTAGTGGCCTAGGACACCGCCCTTTCACGGCGGTAACAGGGGTTCGAGTCCCCTAGGGGACGCCAATATGCGGGAATAGCTCAGTTGGTAGAGCACGACCTTGCCAAGGTCGGGGTCGCGAGTTCGAGTCTCGTTTCCCGCTCCAAATATGGCGCTACTGGATCTTCGGGTCGGGTAGCCAGGAAAAAAGGACCTTCGGGTCCTTTTTTCGTTTCTGCTGAAAAACACAATTCATAAATGCGGCGCGGACCCTGTGGGAGCTGGCTTGCCAGCGATTACGGTAGTGAATTCACCATCGCTATCGCTGGCAAGCCAGCTCCCACAGGGTCCGCGTCGTGCTTTTGCTCAGTTGCTTAGTGCTTGCTGTCCTGCTCGGACATGCTCAGCAACTGCTTCTCCTGGTTCCAGTCGAACGGCTCGTCGTTCTGCTCGGCGGCGTAACGGCGCTCTTCCAGTTCCTGATACAGGTCCAGCTCTTCATCCGGCATGAAGTGCAGGCAGTCACCGCCGAAGAACCACAGCAGGTCCCGCGGTACCAGGTGGGCGATCTGTGGATAACGCTGGATGACCTGGCACATCAGGTCCTGGCCCAGGTACTGGCTTTCCAGTGGATCCTGCGGCAGTTGTTCCAGCAGTTCGTCGAAGCGCTCGAGAAACAGTCCGTGGCTTTCTTCCGGGACCTGCTCGGCTTCGCCCAAGGCGGCGAGGATGCTGCGCAGGTGGTTGAGCAGGACGAGGTGGTAGTCCAGGTGTGCATTGGCCATGCGGGCGATCCTCTAAAGCAAAAACGGGCGCGGGAGTATACGGCTCCCCGCGCCCGATGTCCCGGTCGGATGACGATCAGCGCACCTTGCCGGCGCTCGGCAGCAACTCCTCCTTGGTGAAGGCGTCGACATCGATGACCTTGCGCCGCGCCGCTTCGGCCGCACGTAGTTTCTCCGCCTGCACTGTGTCCAGAGCGCCACTGCGCACCGCCGCGTCGATCAGCGACTCGCCGGCATTCACCGTGAATTCGCCTTTCTTCAAGGCATGGCGCAGGTTCTTGTGGGCCTCGGCGCTGTCAGTCAGCAACGCGCTGGCGTGTTGCAGTGCCCCGACCGGGTCCTGTGGATCGGTCGGGCGATAGCACCCGGCAAGCAAGGCCTCCAGTGCCGGATCTCCAGCGCCGCGACCGATCAAGGTGGCAATCTCCGCGTCCAGCTCGTCGCTCGGCCCGGTGTGCCGGCGCCCGAACGGGAACACGATCACCCGCAGCGCACAGCCGAGCAAGCGGCTGGGGAAGTTGTCGAGCAGACGGTCCAGCGCCTGTTCCGCCTGGCCGAGGCTTTCCTCCATGGCCCAGCGCAGCAGTGGTTGCAGGTGCGAGGGCGAGTTGAGGTCGTGATAGCGCTTGAGTGCTGCCGAACCCAGGTACAGGTAGCTGAGCACATCGCCCAGTCGCGCCGACAGGCGTTCGCGGCGCTTGAGCTCACCGCCCAGCAGCATCATGCACAGGTCGGCAAGCAGGGCGAAGGCCGCAGCCTGGCGGTTCAGCGCACGGAAATAACCCTGGCTCAGCGGATCACCCGGGACTTTCTCGAAATGCCCGAGGCCCAGGCCAAGCACCAGCGTACTGGCCGCGTTCCCTACGGCGAAACCGACGTGCTGCAACAGCAACTGGTCGAACTCCCGCAGCGCCTGGTCACGGTCCTCGCGTCCGGCCAGGGCCATTTCCTTGAGCACGAATGGATGGCAGCGGATCGCGCCCTGACCGAAGATCATCAGGTTGCGCGAAAGGATATTGGCGCCTTCCACGGTGATGAAGATCGGCGCCCCCTGCCAACTGCGCCCCAGGTAGTTGTTCGGGCCCATGATGATGCCCTTGCCGCCGTGGATATCCATGGCGTGCTGGATGCACTCGCGGCCGCGTTCGGTAAGGTGGTACTTGAGGATCGCCGACAGCACCGAGGGTTTCTCGCCCAGGTCCACGGCCTTGGCGGTGAGCAGGCGGGCGCTGTCCATCAGCCAGGCGTTGCCGCCGATGCGTGCCAGGGACTCCTGGATGCCTTCGAACGCCGCCAGCGGCACGTTGAACTGCTCGCGGATCTGCGCGTACTGGCCGCTGACCAGGCTGGTGAACTTGGCCGCCCCGGTGCCCACTGCCGGCAGGGAGATCGAGCGACCCACCGACAGGCAGTTCATCAGCATCATCCAGCCCTTGCCAAGCATCTCCTGGCCGCCGATCAGGTAGTCCAGGGGGATGAACACGTCCTTGCCTTCGTTGGGGCCGTTCATGAAGGCCGCGCCCAGGGGCAGGTGGCGCTTGCCGATCTCGACGCCGGGTGTATCGGTGGGGATCAGCGCCAGGCTGATGCCCAGTTCTTCCTGGTCACCGAGCAGATGTTCCGGGTCATGGGCCTTGAAGGCCAGGCCTAGCAGGGTGGCGACCGGTCCCAGGGTGATATAGCGCTTTTCCCAGTTCAGGCGCAGGCCGATGACTTCCTCGCCTTTCCACTGGCCCTTGCAGATGATCCCGGTGTCCGGCATAGCACCGGCATCGGAGCCGGCCAGCGGTCCGGTCAGGGCGAAACAGGGGATCTCATCGCCGCGGGCCAGGCGCGGCAGGTAATGGTTGCGTTGTTCGTCGGTGCCGTAGTGCAGCAGCAGTTCGGCAGGGCCGAGGGAGTTGGGGACCATCACGGTGGACGCCAGGTCGCCGCTGCGGGTGGCCAGCTTCATTGCCACCTGGGAGTGGGCGTAGGCGGAGAAACCCTTGCCGCCATATTCCTTGGGAATGATCAGGGCGAAGAAGCCGTGGGTCTTGATGTGTTCCCAGGCTTGCGGTGGCAGGTCCATGTCCTGGCCGATCTGCCAGTCGCTGACCATGGCGCAGAGTTCTTCGGTCGGGCCGTCGATGAAGGCCTGTTCTTCCGCAGTCAGTTCGGATTTCGAGTAGCCCAGCAGGGTGTCCCAGTTCGGCCGGCCGCTGAACAGTTCGCCATCCCACCACACCGTGCCGGCATCGATGGCCTCGCGCTCGGTCACCGACATCGGCGGCAGGGTGCGCTGGAACCAGGCGAACAGCGGTGCGCTGAAGAACTTGCGGCGCAGGTCCGGGAGCAGAAGGGGCAGGGCGATGGCCGCGACCACCAGCAGCAGCAGGAAGGTCAGCCAGCCTGGCGCCCGGGAGAAGATACCCATGGCAATCACGTACACCGCCACCACGGCCAGGGCAGGCAGGGCCGGTGTCCGCCGATGGGCGAGCCAGGCGGCCCCGAGTACGAGCACAAGCAACCACAACAGCAACATAGTCTTTCCTCCTGGAAACCTTTCACGTGTCAGGACATCCGTCAGAGCGTAGTTGCTCTGGGCGTAACGGCCTCGTCTGAACAGTGACAGGAGCTTTCCGGAGGAGTTCGGCGGCGATTGCCTGGGCGCCGTGCTGGGGTAGACTGGGCCTCCCTTGCAGGTAACAGGATGTAAAAAATGCTCAAGATCTGGGGTCGGAAAAATTCCAGCAACGTACGCAAAGTGCTGTGGTGCGCGGAAGAGCTGGGGCTGGATTACCAGGCGGTGGATGCCGGCGGTGCCTTTGGCGTGGTCAACGAGCCACATTACCGGGCGCTCAATCCCAATGGCGTGGTGCCGACCATCGAGGATGACGACCTGGTGCTCTGGGAGTCCAACACCATCGTGCGCTACCTGGGCGCCAAGCACGCCCCGGGCACGCCGTGGTACCCGGAGGATCCGGTGGTGCGGGCCAAGGCGGAGAAATGGATGGACTGGACCACCTCGTCCCTGGCCACGCCGTTCCGCCCGCTGTTCTGGGGCATCCTGCGCACGCCGGCGGAGCAGCAGGACTGGGTGGCGATCAACGCCGCGCACAAGTCCTGCGCCAACCTGCTGTCGATCGCCGATGAGGCCCTGGCCTCGCAGCCGTACCTTTCCGGCGCGGAAGTCGGTATGGGTGATATTCCCCTGGGCTGCTTCGTCTACGCCTGGTTCGAGATGCCTATCGAGCGTCCCGAGATGCGCCACCTGCGCGCCTGGTACGAGCGCCTGCGCGAGCGTCCGGCCTATCAGGCCGCGGTGATGACCGCGCTGACCTGATCGCTTCGCCCGGTTCGATAGTTAATATCGATAGTGTTGACTGTACTTGTGTGGCCAAGGCCAGCACCATGGCCACATTACTCGTGACCGGTACGTCCGGCACCGCCTGATTTTCCGAACAATTCCAACGGTACGCAGACCCGCTATGAGTTCAGCCCTGTCCATCCGGCAGCTAACCAAGACCTACGGCAACGGTTTCCAGGCCCTCAAGGGCATCGACCTGGATGTCGCCGAAGGTGACTTCTTCGCTTTGCTCGGCCCCAACGGCGCCGGCAAATCCACCACCATCGGCATCCTTTCGACCCTGGTGAACAAGACCAGCGGCAGCGTCAGCGTCTTCGGCCATGACCTCGATCGCCAGCCCGCCGCGCTCAAGCGCAGCATTGGCGTGGTGCCGCAGGAGTTCAACTTCAACCAGTTCGAAAAGACCTTCGATATCGTCGTGACCCAGGCGGGTTACTACGGCATCCCGGCGAAGCTCGCCAAGGAGCGCGCCGAGCAGTACCTGACCCAGTTGGGCCTGTGGGACAAGCGCGACGTGCCGTCCCGCTCGCTGTCCGGCGGCATGAAGCGCCGTCTGATGATCGCCCGTGCGCTGATCCACGAACCGCGCCTGCTGATCCTCGACGAGCCCACCGCCGGCGTGGATATCGAGCTGCGCCGGTCGATGTGGAGCTTCCTCACCGAGCTGAACCAGAAGGGCATCACCATCATCCTCACGACGCACTACCTCGAGGAGGCCGAGCAGCTGTGCCGCAATATCGGCATCATCGACCACGGCACCATCGTCGAGAACACCAGCATGCGCCAGTTGCTGGGCAAGCTGCATGTCGAGACCTTCGTTCTCGACCTCAGGCGTGACCTGGCCCAGGCACCACAGCTGGCTGGTTATCCGTGCCGCCTGATCGATGCGCATACCCTGGAAGTCCAGGTGGACAAGGATGTGGGCATCACCGCGCTGTTCGGCCAGTTGGCCCTGCAGAACATCGAGGTGACCAGCCTGCGCAACAAGACCAACCGTCTCGAGGAGCTGTTCGTGTCCCTGGTTGAAAAGAATCTGTCCAAGGTGGCGATATGAGCTCGGAACTGCGCGCCAACCTGGTCGCCCTCAACACCATCGTCTATCGCGAAGTACGCCGTTTCACGCGGATCTGGCCGCAGACCCTGCTGCCCCCGGCGATCACCATGGTCCTGTACTTCGTCATCTTCGGTAACCTGATCGGCCGGCAGATCGGCGACATGGGTGGCTTCAGCTACATGGAGTACATCGTGCCGGGGCTGATCATGATGTCGGTGATCACCAACTCCTACGGCAACGTGGTCTCGAGCTTCTTCGGCAGCAAGTTCCAGCGCTCGATCGAGGAACTGATGGTCTCGCCGGTGTCGCCGCACATCATCCTCATCGGCTACACCCTGGGCGGTGTACTGCGCGGCCTGGCGGTGGGCGTGATCGTGACCTTGCTGTCGCTGTTCTTCACCCATCTGCAGGTGCACCACCTGGGGATTACCGTGCTGGTGGTGCTGCTGACCGCCACCATCTTCTCCCTGCTGGGCTTCATCAACGCGGTGTTCGCGCGCAACTTCGACGATATCTCGATCATCCCGACCTTCGTCCTGACGCCGCTGACCTACCTGGGCGGGGTGTTCTACTCGATCAACCTGCTGCCGCCGTTCTGGCAGACCGTGTCGTTGGCCAACCCTGTGCTGCACATGGTCAACTCGTTCCGCTACGGCATCCTCGGCGTGTCCGATATCAGGATCGGCGTGGCCATCACCTTCATGCTGGTAGCGACCGCCGTGCTGTATTTCGGCTGCGTGCGCCTACTGATCAGCGGGCGCGGAATGCGCAGCTGATTTGGCCTTGCGCCGGCGCCACTGCCTGCCCACCCACCAGCGCCAATAGAGCATGGTCAGGCAGTAGGCGAGGGCGCCGAGCAGCACGCCACACACTACCGAACCCAGCAGGAACGGCTGCCACAGGGTCGACAGCTGCTCGGTGATCCAGTCGAAGGTGATTTCCTCGGGCAGGGTGCGCGGCGGGATGCCCATCAGCCACGCGCCCATCTGGTAGGTGCAATAGAACACCGGTGGCATGGTGATGGGGTTGGTCAGCCAGACCAGGCTGACGGCGATCGGCATGTTGCCGCGCACCAGCACCGCCAGGCTGGCGGCCAGGAGCATCTGCAACGGCATCGGGATGAACGCGGCGAAGATCCCCACGCCCATGGCCCGGGCCACGGAATGGCGATTCAGGTGCCAGAGGTTGGCGTCATGCAGCAACCGACCGAGAAATCGTAAGGACTTGTGTTCCCGGATGCTCGTCGGATCGGGCATGTAGCGTTTGAAAAGTCGACGCGGCATGTGGGGTCTCGGCGGTCGAAAGGGGGCAAGTATGCACGTATTACAAACTGTGCCCATTCAGACTTTGTGACAATTAATAAGTGAGCCCTTCCCCGGCATGGACTAAGCCTGCTGGGTCGTTGTGTTTCTTCGGGGTTGGGCTCATGCGCACAAGGATGTTGGCGCTCTTGTCCGGGCTTCTGTGTCCGGTCTTTCTGCCCGTGTTGCCGTCTGTCGGTGCGCTGGTGATCTTCGCGGTGCTGGGGTTTCTGTGCCTGTGGCGGCGTGTTTTCCCGTTGGCTTTTTTCCTTTTCGGGCTGTGCTGGGCCAGCCTGTCGGCGCAGAGTGCGCTGGATGATCGTCTGGCGCGTGAACTGGATGGCCGTACCTTGTGGATCGAGGGACGGGTGGTGGGTTTGCCGGAGCAGAATGGAGGGCGGGTCCGTTTCGAGTTGCAGGATCCCCGGTCGCGCCGTGCCGAACTGCCGCAGCGGGTGCGGCTGACGTGGCAGGACGGCCCGCCGGTCAACAGCGGTGAGCACTGGCGCCTGGCGGTCAACCTGAAGCGTGCGCAGGGGCTGCTCAATCCCCATGCCCTGGATAGCGAAGCCGCTTTACTGGCCCGCGGCATCGGTGCCCTGGGTTCGGTCAAGGACGGCGAGCTTCTGGTGCCGGCCAGCGGTGCCTGGCGCGACGGCATCCGCCAGCGTTTGCTGGCGACTGATGCGCAGGGTCGCGAGGCCGCGCTCGCCGCCCTGGTCCTGGGTGACGGGGCCGGGCTGGCACGGGAGGACTGGAATGTGCTGCAAGCCACCGGGACCGTGCACCTGCTGGTGATTTCCGGCCAGCATATCGGCCTGCTCGCCGGGCTCGTCTATGGCCTGGTGGTCATGCTGTTTCGTCTCGGCTGGTGGCCGCGGCGCCAGCCCTGGCTACCCTGGGCATGCGGCCTGGCCTTTGCCGGCGCCCTCGGCTATGGCTTGCTGGCCGGGTTCCAGGTCCCGGTACAGCGCGCCTGCGTCATGCTGGCGGTGGTGCTGCTCTGGCGTTTGCGCTTTCGCCACCTGGGCATTGCCTGGCCAGTGCTGATTGCGGCCAATGGCGTGCTGCTGTTCGAGCCGCTGGCCGCCTTGCTGCCGGGATTCTGGCTGTCGTTCGCCGCGGTGGCGGTATTGGTGATGGTGCTCAGCGGTCGACTGGGGGCCTGGCCGATCTGGCTGGCCTGGGGTCGGGTGCAATGGTTTATCGCCATCGGCTTGCTCCCGGTACTGCTGGTGCTGGGTTTGCCGGTCAGTCTTGGCGCGCCCTTGGCCAACCTGTTCGCGGTGCCCTGGTTGAGCATCCTGGTATTGCCGCTGGCCCTGGCGGGAACGGTGCTGTTGCCGCTGCCAGTCGTGGGCGAAGGCTTGCTGTGGCTGGCGGGCGGTCTGCTTGGCTGGCTGTTCGATCTGCTCGGCGGGATGGCCGCCTGGCGTCCGGCCTGGATTCCTCCGGCATTGCCGCTGTGGAGCTGGCTGCTGGTCTGTATCGGTGCCGTTCTGCTGCTGTTGCCCGCCGGCCTGCCGATGCGCGTGCTGGGCTGGCCCTTGTTGTTGCTGGCCGGATTCACCCCGCGCGAGGCGCTTCCGCCGGGGCAGGTGGATGTCTGGCAACTGGATGTCGGCCAGGGGCAGGCCTTCTTGTTGCGAACCCGAGGGCATGCGCTGCTCTACGACGCCGGTCCGGTGCGCGGGGAGGTGGACCTTGGCGAGCGCGTCGTGCTGCCGAGCCTGCTCAAGCTTGGCGTTGGCCAACTGGACCTGATGCTGATCAGCCACGCCCATGCCGACCACGCCGGAGGTGCGCTGGCGGTACAGCGCGGCCTGCGAGTGCGCCGGGTGATCGCTGGCGAGCCGGGCGAGGCGGAGGATCCTTGCGCGAGCGGCGAGGCATGGGAGTGGGACGATGTGCGCTTTTCCCTGTGGCAGTGGGCGGATGCAGATGACAGCAACCAGCATTCCTGCGTATTGAAGGTGGAAGCCTCCGGCGAAACCCTGCTGCTGGCCGGTGATATCGACCGCTTCGCCGAGGACGCCTGGCTGCAAGGCCCCCAGGCCGGGCCCGTGGATTGGCTGCAGGCGCCGCACCACGGCAGTCGCACCTCCTCCAGTGCGCGCTTCCTCGATGTCCTGCGCCCGCGTGGCGTGTTCATCTCCCGTGGCCGCCACAACGGCTTCGGTCATCCGTCGCCCCTCGTCATGGCCCGTTACGCCGCAAGGCAGATCGCCACCTACGACAGTGCGCTGCTCGGCGCCGTGCATCTGCGCCTCGGCAGTTCCAGCGTCCCCCGTGGCCTGCGCGAGCAGCGCAGATTCTGGCGCGAACCGACATGACAACCTTCGGCAGTCACGGCCCCTATGGTAGAGTGCAGGACTTTTTCCGAGGGGGTCCTTACTGTGTGGGAATTGGTCAAGTCCGGTGGTTGGATGATGCTGCCGATCATTCTGAGTTCCATCGCTGCCATGGCTATCGTCGCCGAACGCCTGTGGACCCTGCGTGCTGCCCGCGTGACCCCGCCGCACCTGCTTGGCCAGGTCTGGCGCTGGATCAAGGACAAGCAGCTGACTACCGATAAACTCAAGGAACTGCGCGCCGATTCGCCCCTGGGCGAGATCCTCGCGGCCGGCCTGGCCAACTCCCGTCATGGTCGCGAGATCATGAAGGAGTGCATCGAGGAAGCCGCGGCCCGGGTCATCCATGAGCTGGAGCGCTATATCAACGCCCTCGGCACCATCGCTGCGATGGCGCCGCTGCTGGGCCTGCTCGGCACCGTGCTGGGGATGATCGACATCTTCAGCTCGTTCATGGGCTCGGGCATGACCGCCAACGCCGCCGTGCTTGCCGGTGGTATCTCCAAGGCACTGATCACCACGGCGGCCGGCCTGATGGTGGGTATCCCGGCGGTATTCTTCCACCGTTTCCTGCAGCGCCGCATCGATGAACTGGTGGTGGGCATGGAGCAGGAGGCGATCAAGCTGGTCGAAGTACTGCAGGGCGACCGTGACGTCGATCTGGCCGAGGGCAAGGCGTGAAATTCCGGCGCAAGCAACGCGAGAACGTGGATATCAACCTGGCGTCGTTGATCGACGTGGTGTTCATCCTGTTGCTGTTCTTCGTGGTCACCACCACCTTCACCCGCGAGACCCAGTTGCGCGTCGAGCTGCCGGAAGCGTCCAGCGGCGCGCCGATGCCCGAGTCCGAGCAGAAGCTGGTGGAAATCACCATCAGCGCCGAGGGTGTGTATTCGGTGAACAACCACCTGCTGCCCAAGAGCGACCTGGCGACCCTGACCGAGGCCCTGCAGAAGGAGTCCGGCGGTGACACCAAGCTGCCGCTGGCGATCAGCGCCGACGGCAAGACCCCGCACCAGGCGGTGGTCACAGCGATGGACGCGGCCGGCAAGCTCGGCTTCAGCCATCTGCGCATGACCACGGTCGAGGCGGCGCCGGGGACGCCCTGATGGCCTTCTCCGACCGTCTGCTGCAGGCCTGGTACAAGGGCCATCCGCTGCTCGCCCTGCTGTCGCCCCTCGAAGCCCTGTACCGCAAGGTGGTGCGCGGCAAGCGCCAGCGCTTCCTGGCGGGCGAGGGCATGATCTATCGCGCGCCGGTGCCGGTGCTGGTGGTGGGCAACATCACCGTCGGCGGCACCGGCAAGACGCCGCTGATCCTCTTTCTGATCGAGCATTGCCGCCAGCGCGGGCTCAAGGTGGGCGTGGTCAGCCGTGGCTACGGGGCCAGGCCGCCGCAGTTGCCGTGGCGGGTGCGGGCCGAGCAGCCGGCTGAACACGCGGGTGATGAACCCTTGCTGATCGTGCAGCGCAGCGGCGTGCCGCTGATGATCGATCCGGACCGTTCCCAGGCCGTCCGCGCGCTGCTCGAGGCCGAGCCGCTGGACCTGATCCTATGCGACGACGGCATGCAGCATTACCGCCTGGCCCGGGATCTGGAACTGGTACTGATCGACGCCGCCCGCGGCCTTGGCAATCGCCGTTGCCTGCCGGCCGGACCGCTGCGTGAGCCGGTCGAGCGTCTGGCCGAGGTGGATGCATTGCTCTACAACGGCGCCACGGCCGATCGCGATGACGGTTTTGCCTTTACCCTCCAGCCCACTGCGCTGGTCAATCTGCGCAGCGGCGAGCGTCGCCCGCTGACGCATTTCCCTGCCGGGCAGGCCCTGCACGCGGTGGCCGGGATCGGCAACCCGCAGCGCTTCTTCAATACCCTGCGCGGACTGGACTGGAAGCCGGTCGAGCATCCCTTCGCCGATCATGCCGCCTTCAGCGCCGAAGCCCTGGCCTTCACGCCGTCTTTGCCGCTGGTGATGACCGAGAAGGATGCTGTCAAATGCCGCAGTTTCGCGGCGGATGACTGGTGGTATCTTGCCGTGGACGCGCAGCCGTCGCCGGCCTTCGTGGGCTGGCTCGACGCGCAGCTGATACGCCTGCTGCCGAAGGTCCGGCAGCCCTGATTCTTTTCGTTTTCGGCCACCGGCCTGAGGAACAACCATGGACACCAAACTGCTCGATATCCTCGCTTGCCCGATCACCAAGGGCCCGCTCAAGCTCAGCGCCGACAAGACCGAGCTGATCAGCAAGGGCGCCGGCCTGGCCTACCCGATTCGCGACGGCATCCCGGTGATGCTGGAAAGCGAAGCCCGGACCCTGAGCGACGATGAGCGCCTGGACAAATGAGCCTGGCGTTCACCGTAGTGATTCCGGCACGCCTGCGCTCGACGCGGCTGCCGAACAAGCCGCTGCTGCTGATCGCCGGCAAGCCGATGATCCAGCATGTCTGGGAGCAGGCACGCAAGAGCAGCGCCAATCGCGTGGTCATCGCCACCGATGACGCGAGCATCGTCGAGGCCTGCAAGGCATTTGGCGCCGAGGTCCTGCTGACCCGTGCCGACCATGAATCCGGCACTGACCGCCTGGCTGAAGTGGCCGCGGCGCTCGGCCTGCCTGCCGATGCCATCGTGGTCAATGTGCAGGGCGATGAGCCGCTGATTCCGCCGTCGATCATCGACCAGGTGGCCGCCAACCTGGCTGCCCATCCGGAAGCCGGTATCGCCACCCTCGGCGAGCCGCTGGAGTCGGTCGAGGCGCTGTTCAATCCCAATGTGGTCAAGGTAGTTGCCGACCTCAATGGCCTGGCCCTGACCTTCAGCCGTGCGCCGCTGCCCTGGGCCCGCGATGCGCTGGCGCAGACGCGCGAGCAACTGCCGGAAGGCGTGCCATATCGCCGCCATATCGGCATGTACGCCTACCGTGCCGGCTTCCTTCAGGACTTCGTCGGCTGGGGCCCATGCTGGCTGGAGAAGACCGAGGCCCTGGAGCAGTTGCGTGCCCTCTGGCATGGCGTGCGCATTCACGTCGCCGACGCCCTGGAAGCGCCGCCAGTGGGTGTCGACACCGCGGAAGACCTCGAGCGCGTACGGCGCTTGCTGGAGGTCTGATGCGCGTCCTCTTCGTGTGCCTGGGCAATATCTGCCGCTCGCCGACTGCCGAGGGCGTGCTGCGCCATCAGTTGACCGAAGCCGGTCTGGCCGAAGTGATTGAGGTGGCGTCAGCCGGCACTGGCGACTGGCATGTCGGCAATCCCCCGGACAGCCGTACCCGGCGTGCCGCGCAGTTGCGCGGCTATGACCTGTCGGCGCAACGGGCGCAGCAGGTCGGCGTCGAGGACTTCAATCGCTACGACCTGATCCTGGCCATGGACAAGAGCAACCTGGCCAACCTGCAGGCGATGCGTCCGGGTCATGCCAGTGCCGAGCTGGACCTGTTCCTGCGCCGCTACGAAGGGGCGCTGGACGAAGTCCCGGATCCTTACTATGGCGGCGAGCAGGGCTTCGAGCATGTGCTCGACCTGATCGAGGCGGCCTGTCGCGGCCTGGTCATCGAATTGAAGGGGCGGCTATGAGCGCCAAGGTTGAATCGCAGGTTTCCCTCAAGCCTTACAACAGCTTCGGTATCGATGCCGAGGCGCGCCATTTTGCCCAGGCGCGCAATGACGACGAGGTGCGTCAGCTGCTGGCCTACGCTGCCACCGAGGACCTGCCGGTCCTGGTGATTGGCGGTGGTAGCAACCTGTTGCTGACCCGTGACGTCACCGCGCTGGTCCTGCGCATGAACAGCCGCGGCATCCGCGTGCTTTCGGATGATGGCGAGCGGGTGGTGGTCGAGGCGGAGGCGGGGGAGACCTGGCATCCGTTCGTGCAGTGGACCCTGGCCCAGGGCCTGGTCGGTCTGGAAAACCTCAGTCTGATTCCCGGCACTGTCGGAGCGGCGCCGATGCAGAATATTGGCGCCTATGGTGTGGAGATCAAGGATGTCTTCGCCGGCCTGACCGCGCTGGATCGCCAGACCGGTGACCTGCGCGACTTCAGCCTGGAAGAGTGTGATTTCGCCTACCGCGACAGCTACTTCAAGCGTAATCCGGGGCGCTGGATCATTCTGCGGGTGCGTTTCGCCCTTAGTCGGGTAGCGCCGCTGCATCTGGACTATGGCCCGGTGCGTCAGCGCCTGGCGGAGCGGGGCATAGAGCAGGCGACGGCCAGTGACGTCAGTGCAGCGATCTGCAGCATTCGTGCGGAGAAGCTGCCGGATCCGGCGGTGCTGGGCAATGCCGGGAGCTTCTTCAAGAACCCGGTGGTCAGTGCCGAGCTGGCCCAGGGTATCCGTGACGGGCACCCGGGTGTCGTGGCTTATCCGCAGGCTGACGGCCAGGTGAAGCTGGCGGCGGGCTGGCTGATCGAGCAGGCGGGCTGGAAGGGCTATCGCGATGGCGATGCCGGGGTGCACAAGATGCAGGCGCTGGTGCTGGTGAACTATGGCCAGGCGACTGGCGAGCAGTTGCATGAGCTGGCACAGAAGATCCAGGGCGACATTCTCGAGCGGTTCGGTGTCGAGCTCGAGATGGAGCCGAATCTGTATTAAAAGGCCTGCGCAGAACCTGTGGGAGCTGGCTTGTCGGGGCGCCGAACCGCAGCGATTGCGGTAGTGAATTCACCATGGCAATCGCTGGCAAGCCAGCTCCCACAGGGTCCTCCGTTGTTCTTTCGGACCAGGTAATAAAAAGCCCCGCCAGTCTTCACTGGCGGGGCTTTTTTTCAGCCTTTGGAAATCAGAAGTGCGGTTTCTGCTCTTCGGTGGTTTCCAGGGCGTTCGGTGCTTCCTCGGTGACCTGCGCTTCAGCCTCGGCCGCTGCGGCGGCCGCGGCAGCAGCGGCTGCTTCGGCTTCACGCTTGCGACGGCGGACTTCACGCGGATCGTTCGGCGCACGGCCGTTCGATGGCACCGCGGCAGGTGCTTCAGCCGGAGCAGGCTCGGCGGCTGGCGCTTCGACGACCACTGCCGGGGCTTCTTCGACAACGACTGGCGCTGGCGCTTCAACCACTGGCTGAACCTCGACCACCGGCTCCTGGGCTTGCGGCTGCTCTTCGACAATCACCGGCTCAGGCGCGGCTTCGACCACGGCGGCAGGCGCTTCGACAGGTTGCTCGACAGGCTGTGGAACGACTTCGACCACCGGCTCGACGCTCGGCTCGACCGCTTCGACAGCAGCAGCCGGTTGCTCGACCGCTGGCGCGATGCTTACTTCAGCCACTTCCTCGGCCGGTTTCACGGCTTCGGCGACTTCGGCGATCTCGGCAGCCTGGGATTGCACAGGCGCAGGTTCGACCTGTGGCGCGCTTTCCTCGACGGTGGCGGTAGCGCGTTCGGCCTGGGCGTGGGCCTCGGCTTCGGCGTTGGCGCTGATGGCGCTAGTGGCGACAGCAGCAGTGACGGCCAGGCCGGCAGCCAGTTCGGCACCGCTAGCTTCCTGGCCTTCTTCACCGCCCTCTTCGCTACCTTCGATCAGCTCGCCATTGGCATCACGCTGACGCTCACGACGGTTGCTGCGACGACGCTGGCCACGGGAGCGACGACGTGGACGTTCGCCTTCGGCGCCTTCCTGGTTGTCATCCTGCAGCAGTTCTTCGTTCGGCAGTTGCTCCTCGGCAGCTTCGGCAGCCTGCTCGGCAGGGCGTGGCTGGCGCTCTTCGCGCGGTGGGCGCGGCTGGCGCTCTTCACGAGGGGCACGTTCTTCACGTGGAGCACGCTCTTCGCGAGGCTGACGCTCTTCACGCGGTGCACGCTCTTCACGTGGTTGACGCTCTTCACGCGGTGCGCGTTCTTCGCGAGGCGCGCGTTCTTCACGCGGGGCACGCTCAGGACGCTCTTCACGCACGACCGGTGCAGCCGGAGCGGCATCCAGTGGCTCGCGCAGTTCGCGGACCGGGCGGTCCTCGCGAGGGCGACGCTCTTCACGCGGAGCACGTTGTTGACGCTCTTCACGTGGTGCGCGCTCTTCGCGAGGCTGACGCTCTTCACGTGGGGCGCGTTCTTCACGCGGCTGGCGCTCTTCACGCGGTGCACGCTCGGCACGCTCTTCGCGCGGCTTGCGATCTTCATCGCGACGGCCGTTGCGGTTGCGGCTCTGCTGGCGACCGTTGCGGCGCTCTTCGTTGCGCTGCGGACGCTCGGCAGCGGCTGGCTTCTCGGCGGCTGCAGCCGGAGCGGCAGGCTCTTCCTTGCTGCCGGCGAACAGGCTGACCAGCGACTTGACCAGGCCCTTGAACAGGCTTGGTTCCGGTGCGCTGTGCACAGGTGCGACAGGCGCGGCGGCTTCAGGTTGCTCGGCGGCCACCGGGGCGTTGCCACGGGCCGGGGCGGTCTTCACGGCGGCTTCCTGGCGAACCAGGGTGCGGGTCGCGGCGGCTTGCGGCGCTTCCTCGACTTCGGCAGCAGCGATCTCGTAGCTGGACTGGGCGCTCAGGGCTTCCGGGTTGTCATCGCGCAGGCGCTGGACTTCGAAGTGCGGCGTCTCGAGGTGATCGTTCGGCAGGATGATGATGCGTGCGCGGGTACGCAGTTCGATCTTGGTGATCGAGTTGCGCTTCTCGTTGAGCAGGAATGCAGCGACCGGGATCGGCACCTGGGCGCGGACCTCGGCGGTGCGGTCCTTCAGGGCTTCTTCTTCGATCAGGCGCAGGATCGCCAGGGACAGGGACTCGACGTCACGGATGATGCCGGTGCCGCTGCAGCGCGGGCAGACGATGCCGCTGCTTTCACCCAGGGACGGACGCAGGCGCTGACGGGACATTTCCAGCAGGCCGAAGCGCGAGATGCGGCCGACCTGGACGCGGGCGCGGTCGGCTTCCAGGCATTCGCGGACTTTTTCTTCCACGGCGCGCTGGTTCTTGGCCGGAGTCATGTCGATGAAGTCGATGACGATCAGGCCGCCGATATCGCGCAGACGCAGTTGGCGGGCGATTTCCTCGGCCGCCTCCAGGTTGGTCTGCAGGGCGGTTTCCTCGATGTCGCTACCCTTGGTGGCGCGCGCCGAGTTGATGTCGATGGAGACCAGGGCTTCGGTCGGGTCGATCACGATCGAGCCGCCGGACGGCAGGTCGACCACGCGCTGGAAGGCGGTTTCGATCTGGCTCTCGATCTGGAAGCGGTTGAACAGCGGGACGCTGTCTTCGTACAGCTTGATCTTGCTGGCGTACTGCGGCATCACCTGGCGGATGAAGGTCAGGGCTTCTTCCTGGGCGTCGATGCTGTCGATCAGCACTTCGCCGATGTCCTGGCGCAGGTAGTCGCGGATGGCGCGGATGATGACGTTGCTTTCCTGGTAGATCAGGAAAGGTGCGGCGCGGTCCTGGGAGGCTTCCTTGATCGCGGTCCAGAGTTGCAGCAGGTAGTCGAGGTCCCACTGCATTTCTTCGCTGCTGCGGCCGAGGCCGGCAGTGCGCACGATCAGGCCCATGTCGGCCGGG
This sequence comes from Pseudomonas sp. P2S-1, assembly GCF_057197725.1. Taxonomy (NCBI): domain Bacteria; kingdom Pseudomonadati; phylum Pseudomonadota; class Gammaproteobacteria; order Pseudomonadales; family Pseudomonadaceae; genus Pseudomonas; species Pseudomonas sp. P2S-1. Next base: position 2,840,636 of record NZ_CM170068.1, on the reverse strand, counting down.
GCGACCAGGCCGTTCAGGGCTTCGCGCAGTTCATTGCGTTCTTCGCCTTCGATGCGACGGGAGATGCCGCCGGCACGCGGGTTGTTCGGCATCAGCACCAGGTAACGGCCGGCGAGGCTGATGAAGGTGGTCAGGGCGGCGCCCTTGTTGCCACGCTCTTCTTTCTCGACCTGGACGATGACTTCCTGGCCTTCGCTCAGTACTTCCTTGATGTTGACCCGACCTTCCGGGTTCTTCTTGAAGTATTCGCGGGAGATTTCCTTGAGTGGCAGGAAGCCATGGCGTTCGGAGCCGAAGTCGACGAAAGCGGCTTCGAGGCTGGGTTCGATGCGGGTGATCCGGCCCTTGTAGATGTTGGCCTTCTTCTGCTCGCGTGCACCGGACTCGATGTCCAGGTCGTAGAGGCGCTGGCCATCTACCAGAGCAACACGCAACTCTTCGGGTTGAGTCGCGTTAATCAGCATTCTTTTCATGTAATACCGTCGGTTTCCGGGCTGCCGGAAACGGCGTTCGGCACACACGACTTCTCACGGTCGGTGTCAGGGTGCGTCAGGGGTGGCGGGCCATCCCGTGTCCAGCGACTTGCGGTTGACTGTTGACCAGTGCTGCCGAAGCCGCGACGACGCGTCCTGCTTGCTGTTGTGTCATATGCACGTCAGTCAGGAGGAGGAATCAGCCTTCGTCCGTGGACGCCCGGAGGCATCCTGTTTCGAGACCAGGTCCGGCGTTGCAGCCTGGACGCGGTACTACACGGTCCGACGGTTGTGCATCTCCACCCTACACGTATCCCTGATAATCGGGTGCTGCCGCGCGCTGAATCCGCAACGGGTTGCATTTATCGCCGGCTCCGTACGGGAGCCCGCGCAGTTTATGGCTAAGGCAGGTATTTCCGAAGCATCCGCCATGACTGCGTGAAAGCGTTGGCACTGAGAAGAGTGGCATCGAAAAAAAACGGGAAGGGAGGGTCAAAAAGCCGCTCTTGTTGTTTTTTATCGGTCTTCTCTCATCGGCGCTGGTGGCGATTCCAGGCATTTCTGTAAACTGGCGAAAGCCCCGTCGGACGGCCTCGCGTCCTCGAGAATTGCGTAGGTCAGGGCCGGCTTGAAGCCATTGGTCCGCTGGCCAGCCGCTTTTGGCGGCGTTCGCGACTATAGCAGCAATGATTAAGTGCTTCAATTCCATAAAAAATTGTTATGATCCGCCAAATGACGACCTCTACCCCCCCGGCTTCCAGCGTCCAGCTGATCGAAGTCCCGCCGGAACTTGCCGGCCAGCGTATCGACAACTTCCTTGTCAATGTCCTCAAGGGCGTTCCCAAGACCTTGATTTACCGCATCTTGCGTAAAGGCGAGGTGCGGGTGAACAAAGGCCGCATCAAGCCCGAATACAAGATCCAGGCCGGTGACATCGTGCGGGTCCCGCCCGTTCGTCTGCCCGAGCGCGACGAGCCGGTGCCGGTGGCCCAGGGCCTGTTGCAGCGCCTGGAGGCGGCCATCGTCTACGAAGACAAGGCGCTGATCGTGCTCAACAAGCCGGCCGGCATCGCCGTGCATGGCGGCAGCGGCCTGAGCTTCGGCGTGATCGAGGCGTTTCGCCAGTTGCGTCCGGATGCCAAGGAACTGGAACTGGTGCATCGCCTCGACCGCGACACCTCCGGCCTGCTGATGATCGCCAAGAAGCGCAGCATGCTGCGCCACCTGCACACCATGCTGCGCGGTGATGGCGTGGACAAGCGCTACATGGCGCTGGTCCGTGGCCATTGGGCGACCAGCAAGAAGCAGGTCAATGCACCGTTGCTCAAGAGCAACCTGCGTTCCGGCGAGCGCATGGTCGAGGTCAATGACGAAGGCAAGGAGGCGTTGACCGTCTTCCGCGTGCTGCGCCGCTTCGGCGATTTCGCCACCATGGTCGAGGCCCGCCCGATCACTGGTCGTACCCACCAGATTCGTGTTCACGCCCTGCATGCCGGCCATTGCATTGCCGGCGACAGCAAGTACGGCGATGAAGACTTCACTCGCGAGATCCGTGACCTGGGCGGCAAGCGCCTGTTCCTGCATGCCTATGCCCTGACCGTGCCGCTGCCGGATGGCGGCGAGCTGAAACTCGAGGCCCCGGTGGACGAAATGTGGGCCCAGACCGTGGAGCGCCTGAGTGCAACGTGATTACGACCTGCTGATCTTCGACTGGGACGGCACCCTCGCCGATTCCATTGGCCGCATCGTCGAGGCGATGCATGCCTCGTCCGAGCGTGCCGGCTATGCGCTGTGCAGCGACGAGGCGGTCAAGGGCATCATCGGCCTGGCCCTGCCCGAGGCGATCAGCACCTTGTATCCGCACCTGGTCGAAGCTGAGGTCATGGCTTTCCGTCAGCACTACGCCGATATCTACATGGCCCTGGACGATCGTCCTTCGCCGCTGTTCCCTGGCGTGGTCGAGGCGCTGGATGGCTTCCGCGCCGAGGGCTACCGCCTGGCGGTGGCCACCGGCAAGGCCCGGCGCGGGCTGGATCGTGTGCTCAAGGCCAATGGCTGGGAAAACTTCTTCGATATCACCCGCGCCGCCGACGAAACCCGCGGCAAGCCGCACCCGCTGATGCTCGAGGAAATTCTCGCGCACTGCCAGGTGCCGGCCTCGCGGGCGTTGATGGTTGGCGACTCGTCGTTCGACCTGCTGATGGCGCAGAACGCCGGCATGCACTCGGTAGCGGTGGGTTATGGTGCGATGTCGCTGGAGACGTTGAGCGTTCACCAGCCGCAGTTGTCTATCGAACACTTCTCACAGTTGCCGGCCTGGCTCGCCCGGGCGGCAGCACCAGTATTTCCAGGGTAGGTAAAGCATGGCTGACGAGTGGAAAGCGCCTCGTGACGAGGACGGCGAAGAGCAGAAAAGCTGGAAATTGCTGGAAAAGACCCTGCTGGCCAGTGTCCAGGAGCAGCGTCGGGCGCGGCGCTGGGGGATCTTTTTCAAGCTGCTGACCTTCTGCTATCTGTTCGGTCTGCTGTTCCTGTTCTCGCCGTTGGCGAAGATGGAAAAGAACGCTGTCGGCGGCAACGGGCACACTGCGCTGATCGAGGTGCGCGGGGTGATCGCCGACAAGGAAGAGGCCAGCGCCGACAACATCATCGGCAGCCTGCGTGCGGCGTTCAAGGATCCGAAGACCAGGGCCGTGGTGCTGCGCATCAATAGTCCGGGCGGCAGCCCGGTGCAGGCCGGCTACGTGTATGACGAGATCCGTCGCCTGCGTGGCGAATATCCGGATATCAAGCTGTATGCGGTGATCACCGATCTCGGTGCTTCCGGCGCGTACTACATCGCCAGTGCGGCGGACCAGATCTACGCCGACAAGGCCAGTCTGGTCGGCTCCATCGGGGTGACTGCGGCCGGCTATGGCTTCGTCGGGGCCATGGAAAAGCTCGGTGTCGAGCGTCGCACCTACACCTCCGGCGAGCACAAAGCCTTCCTCGATCCGTTCCAGCCGCAGAAGCCGGAGGAAACCGCATTCTGGCAGAGCGTGCTGGATACGACCCACAAGCAGTTCATCGCCAGCGTCAAGCAAGGGCGTGGCGAACGCCTGAAGGACAAGGAGCATCCCGAGCTGTTCAGCGGGTTGATCTGGTCTGGCGAGCAGGCCGTGGACCTGGGCCTGGTGGATGCCCTGGGCAGTGCCGGCTATGTGGCGCGTGAAGTAGTCGGGGAAAAGGACCTGGTGGACTTCACCATCGAGGAGTCGCCGTTCGATCGCTTCTCCAAGCGTCTGGGGGCGAGCGTTGCCGAGCACCTGGCGATGTGGATGGGCTTCCAGGGGCCGAGTCTGCGCTGATGCTGCGCTGCTAGTAAAAAGCCGACCTCAAGGGTCGGCTTTTTACTGGGCGTCCGGCCAGGCACAAACCCCTGTGGGAGCTGGCTTGCCAGCGATGAGGCCGGCTTGAGCAATGATGCTGTCAGGTCTGGCCCTATCGCTGGCAAGCCAGCTCCCACAGGGGGTGAGGTGTGGTCGAGGTTCAGGGCACGCTCACGCCTTCCTTTATAAGCATGTCCACCAGGCGAATCAGCGGCAGCCCGATCAGGCTGGTCGCATCGCAGCCATGAGTGCCCTGGAACAGGCTGACACCCAGCCCTTCGCACTTGAAGCTGCCGGCACAGTCATAGGGTTGCTCGATCCGCAGATAACGCTCGATACGCGCCAGGTCCAGTTCGCGCATATGCACGCTGAACGGCACGCAATCCACCTGGCATTCACCGGTTGCGCTGTTGAGCAGGGCGATGCCGGTGAGGAAGGTGACATGATTGCCGCTCGCCGCCAGCAACTGCTCGCAGGCCTTGTCGAAGGTGTGCGGTTTGCCGAGAATCTGTTCACCGAGCACTGCCACCTGGTCGGAGCCGATGATCAGGTGGGCAGGGTGGCGGTCGGCGAGGGCGAGGGCTTTTTCCCGGGCCAGGCGCTTCACCAGGTCGACGGCGGGTTCGTCTTCGAGGCGCCGTTCGTCGATATCCGGCGAGGCGCAATCGAAGGGCAGGTGCAGGCGCGCCAGCAATTCGCGCCGGTAAGGTGAGCTGGAAGCCAGTATCAGCGGTAGCATGAAGTACTCCAGTGCAGGTTCGCCGATTCTAACATGTTGGGCCGGGACGGAATTTCCTTTGACAGAGGCAGGGGGCATCCCTAGAATGCTGCGCCTATGTTGAATGACCCGATTCCACCTCACGTTGACCCGCGCAAATTGGCCGATCGTGGCGTTTCCATCGAAGGAAGCGTACCGCTCGCCGATTTGGAGAGACTCTGCGACCCGCTTTCCGACACTGTCGGTACGGTGCAGGCCAAATTCGATTTTGAGCGAGACGAGCAAGGCTCGGTGGTTTTCCACACCGACCTGAATGTTTCGGTCAAGATGGTTTGCCAGCGTTGTCTTGAGCTGGTCACCCTGCCGATCCACAGCGAATGTACTTACGCCGTGGTGAAGGAGGGTGCGAATACCCAGTCGTTGCCGAAAGGTTATGACGTGCTGGAACTGGGCGAGGATCCTTTGGATCTGCGGGCGCTGGTCGAGGAAGAGCTGTTGCTCGCCTTGCCCATCGTGCCTGCTCATCATCCGGAAGAATGCCAGCAGCCGGCGGGCGCCGATGAGCCCGAACCGAGCGAGGACGAGGTAAAGCGGTCCAACCCGTTCAGTGTATTGGCGCAGTTAAAGCGTGACCCAAACGTTTAGGAGTTAATCAATTATGGCTGTTCAGCAGAACAAAAAATCCCGCTCTGCCCGTGACATGCGCCGTTCGCACGATGCCCTCGAAGCCAACGCCCTGTCCGTAGAGAAAACCACCGGTGAAGTTCACCTGCGTCACCACGTTTCGCCAGAAGGCGTATACCGTGGCCGTAAAGTGATCGACAAGGGCGCTGACGAGTAATCCTTGTCCGCTCAGATCATTGCGATCGACGCAATGGGCGGGGACTTCGGTCCCCGCAGCATTGTCCAGGCAAGCCTTGCTTGTCTCTCGGCTACTCCCTCGCTGCACCTGACCCTCGTCGGTCAACCCTCCCTCCTTGAAGATCTGATCGCTGGCCAGTCGGCTGTGGATCGCGCGCGCCTGCAAATCGTCGGGGCGAGCGAGGTGATCGGCATGGACGAGCGGCCTTCCCAGGCGTTGCGTGGCAAACCCGATTCGTCGATGCGCGTCGCCCTCGAATTATTGCGTGATGGCAAGGTCCAGGCCTGCGTCAGCGCCGGCAATACCGGTGCCTTGATGGCGTTGTCACGCTATGTGCTGAAAACCCTGCCCGGCATCGATCGCCCGGCGATGGTGGCGGCAATCCCGACCCAGACCGGCTACTGCCAGTTGCTCGACCTTGGCGCCAATGTCGATTGCAGCGCCGAGCACCTGTACCAGTTCGCCGTGATGGGCTCGGTGGCGGCCCAGGCCCTGGGGGTTTCCCGGCCGCGGGTGGCGCTGCTGAATGTCGGCACCGAGGACATCAAGGGCAACCAGCAGGTCAAGCTGGCGGCCAGCCTCCTGCAGCAGGCCCGTGGCCTGAACTACATCGGTTTCATCGAAGGTGACGGCCTGTATCGCGGCGAGGCGGATGTGGTGGTGTGCGACGGTTTCGTCGGCAATATCCTGCTCAAGTCCAGCGAAGGCCTGGCGACCATGATCGGTGCGCGCATCGAGGCGCTGTTCCGCAGTGGCGTGGCCTCGCGCCTGGTCGGAGCGATGGCCATGCCGCTGCTCAAGCGCCTCAAGGCCGACCTGGCGCCGGCGCGACATAATGGCGCAAGTTTCCTCGGCCTGCAGGGCATCGTCATCAAAAGCCATGGCTCCGCCGGTGTGCAGGGCTTCCAGAGCGCGATCCAGCGGGCCCTGATCGAAATCCAGGAAAACCTGCCCGAACGCCTGCACGGCCGCCTCGAGGATCTGTTGCTTTAGGCATAATCGCCAGGAAGTGGTTAAATGTGACCGCTTGGTTCTCGTTACCATCCAACTTTCGGTTTTCTTGTGTCCAGCTTCGGCTGGACACTCATTTTCGACGACAAGATCACTAGGGGCTTGTTCAATGTCTGCATCCCTCGCATTCGTCTTTCCCGGTCAAGGTTCGCAGTCCCTCGGCATGCTCGCCGAGCTGGGTGCCCAGTATCCGCTGGTCATCGATACCTTCCGTGAGGCCTCCGAGGCACTGGGCTACGATCTCTGGGCGCTGATCCAGGACGGCCCGGAAGAGCAACTCAATCAAACCGACAAAACCCAGCCGGCCATCCTGACCGCATCGATCGCCCTGTGGCGTGTGTGGGAGGCCGAAGGCGGCGCGCGTCCGGCGTATGTCTCCGGTCACAGCCTGGGTGAATACAGTGCATTGGTCGCCGCTGGCAGCCTGACCCTGGCCGATGCAGTCAAGCTGGTCGAGCGCCGTGGCCAGCTGATGCAGGAAGCCGTGCCGGCCGGGCAGGGCGCCATGGCGGCGATCCTCGGCCTGGACGACGCCGATGTCGTGGTCATCTGTGCCGAAGCGGCCCAGGGCGAAGTGGTCAGCGCGGTCAACTTCAACTCGCCAGGCCAGGTGGTCATCGCCGGTGCCAAGGCGGCGGTCGAGCGTGCGATGGAAGGCTGCAAGGCCCGCGGCGCCAAGCGCGCCCTGCCGCTGCCGGTCAGCGTGCCGTCGCACTGCGAGCTGATGCGTCCGGCGGCCGAGCGCTTTGCCGAGTCGGTCAACGCCATCGAGTGGAAGGCCCCGGCCATTCCCGTGGTGCAGAACGTCAGCGCGGCCGTGCCGGCTGATCTGGAAGTCCTCAAGCGCGACCTGCTGGAGCAGTTGTACAAGCCGGTCCGCTGGGTCGAGTGCGTGCAGACCCTGGCTGCCCAGGGTGCGGTGCAACTGGTCGAGTGCGGTCCTGGTAAAGTGCTGGCCGGCCTCAACAAGCGTTGCGCCGACGGCGTGACCACCTACAACCTCAATACCCCGGATGCCTTCGCCGCCGCCCGTGCGGCGCTGGCCTGATTAGGAGAGCTTGCATGAGTCTGCAAGGTAAAGTTGCACTGGTCACTGGCGCAAGCCGTGGCATCGGCCAGGCCATCGCCCTGGAGCTGGGTCGTCTGGGCGCTACCGTGATCGGTACCGCTACCTCCGCGTCCGGCGCCGAGCGTATCGCCGAGACCCTCAAGGAACACGGTATCACCGGCACCGGCCTGGAACTCAACGTTACCAGCGAAGAGTCCGTGGCGGCTGTCCTGGCGACGATCCAGGAGCAGTTCGGCGCGCCGGCGATCCTGGTCAACAACGCCGGCATCACCCGTGACAACCTGATGATGCGCATGAAAGACGACGAGTGGTTCGACGTCATCGACACCAACCTGAACAGCCTCTACCGTCTGTCCAAGGGCGTCCTGCGCGGCATGACCAAGGCTCGCTGGGGTCGTATCATCAGCATCGGTTCGGTGGTGGGTGCCATGGGCAACGCCGGCCAGGCCAACTACGCTGCTGCCAAGGCTGGCCTGGAAGGCTTCAGCCGTGCGCTGGCGCGTGAAGTCGGTTCCCGCTCCATTACCGTGAACTCGGTCACTCCGGGCTTTATCGACACCGATATGACCCGCGAGCTGCCTGAAGCACAGCGCGAAGCGCTGCAGACGCAAATTCCGCTGGGTCGTCTGGGCCAGGCCGATGAGATCGCCAAGGTGGTCGCATTCCTGGCTTCCGACGGTGCGGCTTACGTGACCGGCGCCACCATTCCGGTCAACGGCGGGATGTACATGTAGTTAAATGTGACGGATTGTTTTAAAAAAATGTCATACGAGCTGACTAAAATCCGTTATAAAGCTGCAACCAAATTCCAGGGGAGTCGGTGGGTGTGATGGGGGAGGGGCGCGTTGAGCTTGAAAAGCAGGCGCCTTTCTATAAACTTACACACCGGCCAGCTGCCTGACATATGTCCATTAGGAGTGAAAACAAGGTATGAGCACCATCGAAGAACGCGTCAAGAAAATCGTTGCCGAGCAACTGGGCGTCAAGGAAGAAGAAGTGAAGCCAGAGTCTTCCTTCGTTGACGATCTGGGTGCCGATTCCCTTGATACCGTTGAGCTGGTGATGGCTCTGGAAGAGGAATTCGAAACCGAGATTCCTGACGAAGAAGCCGAGAAGATCACTACTGTTCAAGCTGCTATCGACTACGTCAACAGCCACCAGGCTTAAGACTTTTGTAGTCGTCGCTTCTTGTCAGGGAAAAACCGCACTGCCTTTGCCGGCGTGCGGTTTTTTCTTTGCAAGAGATGTAGACATATAGAAAAAGGAGAGCGCTGTGTCGCGTAGACGCGTCGTGGTCACCGGTATGGGCATGCTGTCGCCACTGGGTACCGATGTACCGAGCACCTGGCAGGGCATTCTGGCTGGCCGCAGTGGCATCGGTCTGATCGAGCATACTGACCTTTCAGCCTATTCCACCCGCTTCGGTGGTTCGGTGAAGGGCTTCGATGTCGAGCAGTACCTGTCGCTCAAGGAAGCTCGCAAACTCGACCTGTTCATCCAGTACGGCCTGGCGGCCGGTTTCCAGGCAGTGCGCAATGCCGGCCTGGAAGTCACCGATGCCAACCGTGAGCGCATTGGCGTGGCCATGGGCTCGGGTATCGGCGGCCTGACCAATATCGAAGAAACCAGCCGTACCCTGCATGATCAAGGCCCGCGGCGCATTTCGCCGTTCTTCGTGCCGGGTTCGATCATCAACATGATTTCCGGCTTCCTGTCCATTCACCTGGGTGTACAGGGGCCTAACTATGCCATCGCCACGGCCTGCACCACCGGTACCCACTGTATCGGCATGGCGGCACGCAACATCGCCTTCGGCGAAGCCGACGTGATGATTGCCGGCGGTGCCGAAATGGCCGCCTGCGGACTGGGCATGGGCGGCTTCGGTGCCTCGCGGGCGCTTTCGACCCGCAACGACGACCCGACCCGTGCCAGCCGTCCGTGGGACAAGGGCCGTGACGGTTTCGTCCTGTCCGACGGTTCCGGTGCCCTGGTCCTGGAAGAGCTGGAGCACGCCAAGGCCCGTGGTGCGACCATTCACGCCGAGCTGGTCGGCTTTGGCATGAGCGGTGACGCCTACCACATGACCTCGCCACCGGAAGATGGCGCCGGCGCTGCACGCTGCATGGCCAACGCCCTGCGTGATGCGCAGATCGATCCGGGCCAGGTCAACTACATCAACGCCCACGGCACCTCGACCCCTGCGGGCGACCTGGCCGAAGTGGCAGCGATCAAGTCGGTGTTCGGCGAGCACGCCTACAACCTGGCGGTCAGTTCCACCAAGTCCATGACCGGTCACCTGCTGGGTGCGGCGGGCGCGGTAGAGGCGATCTTCAGCGTTCTGGCGATCAACAGCCAGGTAGCGCCGCCGACTATCAACCTAGACGAGCCGGATGTCGGTTGCGACCTCAACTTCGTACCGCACGAAGCGCGCAACATGCCGATCGACGTGGTGCTGTCCAACTCGTTCGGTTTTGGCGGTACCAACGGTTCGCTGGTGTTCCGTCGGTTCGCCGGCTGATGCAGGCCTGGGTCGATGGGCAGAGCGCCGATACCCTGGCGCTGCAAAGCCGCGGCCTGGCCTATGGCGATGGTCTGTTCGAGACCATCGCCGTCAAGGCGGGGAAGCCCTCGCTGCTTGACTACCACCTCGATCGCCTGGCGTCCGGTTGCCGGCGCCTGGCCATCGAGGCCGATTTCCAGCTGATCCGCGACGAGTCCTGTCGGTACGCCGCCTTGCTCGGCGACGGCGTGCTCAAGCTGATCCTGACCCGTGGCGACAGCCAGCGTGGCTACGCCGCCGCCGCCGACGCCATGCCGCGGCGAATCCTCCAAGGTAATCCGGCACCTGTGTATCCCGCTGAAAATGCCGAGCAGGGCGTCAGCCTTTTCCCCTGCCGTACCCGCCTGGCCGAACAGCCACTCCTGGCCGGCCTCAAGCACCTCAATCGCCTGGAGCAGGTACTGGCCCGTGCCGAGTGGCAGGGCACTGAATACGCTGAAGGATTGATGCTGGATATGTCCGGCCGGGTCATCGAAGGGGTCTACAGCAACCTGTTCCTGGTGCGTGGCGGGCGCCTGCTCACTGCCGACCTGAGTCGCTGCGGCGTGGCTGGCGTCATGCGTGCCGCGCTGCTGGACGCTGCGGCCCGCGAAGGCATCGTCGCCGAGGTCCGCGACCTGAGCCTCGACGACCTGGAGCAGGCTGATGAATTGTTTCTCTGCAACAGTGTCTACGGTGTCTGGCCGGTGCGTTCATTTGCGTCGCTGAACTGGTCGCCGGGGCCTCTCACCCGTAAACTGCAGGCCATTGCCCGTACGCTACTGGATGCCTGATTTTGAGACGTAAATTGTTGCTGCTGCTGGAGGTCGTGCTGATCCTCGGTGGCCTGGTGCTTGGGTATTCCGCCTGGAAAGTCAGTGCCTCGGTTGACCAGTCGCTGCATCTGGGTGGCGTGGAACTGCTGGATGTCCCCACCGGCACCAATCCCAACCGCATGTTCTATCGCATGGAAGGTCAGGGTCTGATCAAGGACGCCTTCTGGCTGCGCCTTTACTGGCGCTTCAACATGGCTGGCACCGCCCTGCATACCGGCGAATACCGCATGACCCCCGGCATGACCGTGCGCGACCTGTTCGACGCCTGGCGACGTGGCGACGTGGTCCAGTACAACCTGACCCTGGTCGAGGGCTGGAATTTCCGTCAGGTCCGCGCGGCGCTGGCCAAGCATGAAAAGATCAAGCACACCCTCGACGGCATGAGCGATGCCGAGGTGATGGACGAGCTCGGTCACCCTACCGTCTTCCCTGAAGGTCGCTTCTTCCCCGATACCTACAAGTTCGTGCGTGGCATGAGCGACGTCGAGCTGTTGCAGCAAGCCTATGCGCGCCTTGAAGAGGTGCTGGCGAAGGAGTGGGCCGATCGCCCCGCCGAGCTGCCGTATCGTGACCCTTACCAGGCGCTGATCATGGCTTCGCTGGTAGAGAAGGAAACCGGCGTACCCCAGGAGCGTGGGCAGATCGCCGGGGTCTTCGTGCGGCGCATGCAGATCGGTATGCAACTGCAGACCGATCCCACCGTCATCTACGGCATGGGCGAACGCTACAACGGCAAGATCACCCGTGCCGACCTGCGCGAGCCGACGCCCTACAACACCTATGTGATCAGCGGCCTGCCGCCGACGCCGATCGCCATGGTCGGTCGTGAGGCGATCCATGCCGCGCTCAACCCCGTGCCCGGCAGCAGCCTGTACTTCGTCGCCCGTGGCGATGGCAGCCATGTCTTCTCCGACGATCTCGACGCGCACAACTCGGCGGTCCGCGAGTACCAGTTGAAGCGCCGCGCCGACTATCGTTCCAGCCCGGCCCCGCAGAACGGCAACGGCAATGGCAAGAGCCTGCCGGACGTCCCCGTGCAGCAGGAAGCGCCTGCCGTGCCGCCGGCCATCGGCCCGGCCGAAGCACCTGCCGAAGCGCCGGACAGCGGCGATGCCCCCAAGCAATGACCATTTTCGAGGACGCTGAGTGAGCGGTTTGTTTATTACCCTGGAAGGCCCGGAAGGCGCCGGCAAAAGCACCAACCGCGACTACCTGGCCGGGCATCTGCGCGACCAGGGCCTGGACGTGCTGCTGACCCGCGAGCCGGGCGGCACGCTGCTGGCCGAGCGGATCCGCGAGCTGCTGCTGGCACCCAGCGATGAAAAGATGGATGCCGACACCGAGCTGCTGCTGGTCTTCGCCGCCCGCGCCCAGCACCTGGCCGAGGTTATTCGTCCGGCCCTGGTCCGTGGCGCGGTTGTCCTCTGCGATCGCTTCACCGATGCCACCTACGCCTATCAGGGCGGTGGTCGTGGCCTGAGCGTCGAACGCATCGCCACCCTGGAGCAATTCGTCCAGGGCGGGCTGCAACCCGACCTGACCCTGCTGTTCGATCTGCCGGTGGAAGTCGGCCTGTCCCGCGCCGCCGCCCGTGGTCGCCTGGACCGCTTCGAACAGGAAGGCCAGGCCTTCTTCGAAGCCGTGCGCCAGGCCTATCTGGAGCGCGCCAAGGCCGATCCGCAACGCTATCGCTTGATCGACGCGGCCCAGCCGCTGGCCGCCGTGCAGCAATCGCTGGATGGCCTGGTCGGGCAGATCGTGGAGCGCTGCCGTGGCTGAGGCCTACCCGTGGCAGGCGGCGCTCTGGCAGCAACTGGCCGGGCGCGCCCGGCATGCCCACGCCTACCTGCTGCACGGCCCGCAGGGCATCGGCAAGCGGGCCATGGCCGAGAACCTGATGGCGCTGCTGCTGTGCCAGCGCCCCGCGGAGCTCAAGGCCTGTGGCCAGTGCAAATCGTGCATGCTCCTGGCGGCCGGCAGTCACCCGGACAACTACATGCTGGAGCCGGAAGAAGCGGACAAGCCGATCAAGGTCGACCAGGTCCGTGACCTGGTCGGCTTCGTCACCCAGACCGCCCAGCTTGGCGGACGCAAGGTGGTGTTGATCGAGCCCGTCGAGGCGATGAACGTCAATGCCGCCAACGCCTTGCTCAAGAGCCTCGAAGAGCCTTCCGGCGACACCGTGCTGCTGCTGGTCAGTCACCAGCCGAGCCGCCTGCTGCCGACCATCAAGAGCCGTTGCCAGCAAATTGCCTGTCCGCAGCCGAAGGAGGCCGAGAGCCTCGCCTGGCTGGCCGCAGCGCTGCCGGAGTGCGAGGAGCAGGAGCGTGTCGAGCTGCTGAGCCTGGCCGCCGGTTCGCCGCTGATGGCGGTCAACCTGCAGGCCCAGGGCGTGCGCGAGCACCGTGCCCAGGTGGTCGATGGGGTAAAGAAACTGCTCAAGCAGCAGCAATCGCCGACCCAACTCGCTGAAGCCTGGAAGGATGTGTCATTGCTGCACCTGTTCGACTGGTTCTGCGACTGGTCGAACCTGGTCCTGCGCTACCAGTTGACCCAGGACGAGGAAGGCCTGGGCCTGCCCGATATGCGCAAGGTGGTGCAATACCTCGCGCAGAAAAGCCCGCAGGGCAGGGTGCTGGAGATCCAGGACTGGATTCTCGAGCAGCGCCAGAAGGTCCTCGGCAAGGCCAACCTCAACCGCGTGCTGCTGCTCGAAGCCTTGCTGGCTTCCTGGGCGATGTTGCCGGGCCAGCGCTGAGTTCTTCAATTTCCCTTTTCAGACCGTGATTTCGCCATGCTCGTAGATTCCCATTGCCACCTCGACCGTCTTGATCTCGCTGCCCATGATGGCTCCCTGGATGCCGCGCTTGCGGCAGCGCGGGCGCGTGGCGTCGGGCATTTCCTGTGCATCGGGGTCAGCGCCGACAACGCCGCCCAGGTCAAGGCCCTGGCCGAGCAGTACGCCGATGTCGATTGCTCGGTGGGCATCCATCCGCTGGACCTGGCGCCCGGCGAAGCGCCGGCGCTGGACTGGCTGCTGCAGGAGCTGAACCATCCGAACGTGGTGGCGATCGGCGAGACCGGCCTGGACTATCACTACGAGCCGGAAGCGGCCGAGCTGCAGCAGGCCTCGTTCCGCCTGCACCTGGAGGCCGCACGGATCACCGGCAAACCGGTGGTTATCCACACCCGCGCCGCCCGGGCCGACACCCTGACCCTGCTGCGCGAGGCCGCCTTGCCCCAGGCCGGCGTGCTGCACTGCTTCACCGAGGACTGGGACATGGCCAAGGCCGCCCTGGACCTCGGCTACTACATCTCCCTGTCCGGCATCGTCACCTTCCGCAATGCTGACGCCCTGCGCGACGTGGCCCGCCAGGTGCCGGCCGATCGCCTGCTGGTGGAGACCGATTCCCCTTATCTGGCGCCGATTCCCCATCGCGGCAAGCCGAACCTGCCGGAATACGTGCGTGATGTCGCCGAGTTCATCGCCCTGGTACGCGGTGAGCGCTACGAGCAACTGGCCGAGCAGACCACCGAGAATTTCCGCCGGTTGTTCCCGCTGGCGCGAGTGCGGCAGGCCTGAGGCCGGCGAACGGGCAAAAAAAACCCGGGTTCTGGGGGAGGAATCCGGGTTAAGACCATTAGGAGTAAAACAAAGGCGAGCGCTCCTTGTTCACCTTTATCGGCAGGACACTTGGGGGGATATGCCCCGCCAACAATTCAAGTATTAATCAGGATTGATGGGCTTCCAGCGAACATTGCTCGTTTTTTAAACAGATTTGGAATACGCCCGGCGCTGCTGAGAGCGCATCGCTCCTGGCAAAGGTTCTCGAACGCGGGGACATGCTTGGATGATCCGTGCATTTTCCCGCAAGTTAGGCATAATACCTGGCTTCGATTTTGATCAGTCCTTCTTATGCAGAAAGAACCTCGCAAGGTCCGTGAATTTCGTCGCCGTGAGCAAGAGATTCTCGATACCGCCCTCAAGCTGTTTCTCGAACAGGGTGAAGACAGCGTCACCGTCGAGATGATCGCTGATGCTGTGGGTATCGGCAAAGGCACGATCTACAAGCACTTCAAGTCCAAGGCGGAGATCTACCTGCGCCTGATGCTCGACTACGAGCGCGATTTGAACCAGTTGCTGCACTCCGCCGATGTCGACCGCGACAAGGAAGCCCTGTCGCGCGCCTACTTCGAATTCCGCATGCGCGATCCACAGCGTTACCGCTTGTTCGATCGCCTGGAAGAGAAGGTGGTCAAGGGCCATCAGGTGCCGGAGATGGTCGAGGAACTGCACAAGATCCGCGCCTCCAACTTCGACCGCCTGACCCTGCTGATCAAGGGCCGCATCAGCGAAGGCAAGCTCGAAGATGTGCCGCCGTACTTCCACTACTGCGCCGCCTGGGCGCTGGTGCACGGCGCCGTGGCGCTGTACCACTCGCCGTTCTGGAGCAATGTCCTGGAAGACCAGGAAGGCTTCTTCCAGTTCCTGATGGACATCGGCGTGCGCATGGGCAACAAGCGCAAGCGTGACCCGGAGCCGTCCGCCAGCTGATATCCGCTGGCGACACGTCCGCTATTGGATGCGACGGCACAGGAATATACTTGGAGGGTAGGCTTGCAAAAACCTGATTTTTGAGTCAGGTTTTGCAGGCCCGATTCACCCATGCCGGAGTAATCCATGATCGTCGACCGTCAAGGCAGGCGTTTTCGCAATCTGCGTGTCAGCCTTACCGCCGCCTGCAACTACGCGTGCACCTACTGCGTGCCCGACGGCAAGCGCCTGGTCGCCGCCCAGGACGAACTCTCCGCCGAGGCCATGGCCCGTGGCGTGGCCTGGTTGATCGAGGCGGCCGGCATCGAGCGTTTGCGGGTGACGGGGGGCGAGCCGCTGGTCAGTCCCAAGCTGGAAACCTTCCTGACCACCGTGGCCGGCTTCGGCCTCGACGACATCAGCCTGACCACCAATGGCCAGTTGCTTGCGCGCAAGCTGCCGCTGCTGGTGGATGTTGGCATCCGCCGTCTCAACGTGTCCCTCGATACCCTCGATCCCCAGGCCTTCCGTGCCATTGCCCGCGGTGGCGATCTGGCGACGGTGCTCGACGGCATGGCCCAGGCGTCGGCGGCGGGCATGAAGATCAAGGTCAACATGGTGCCGCTGCGCGGGCAGAATCTTGACCAGGTCCTGCCGCTGCTGGAGTACTGCCTGGAGCACGGCTACGAGTTGCGCTTCATCGAACTGATGCGCATGGGCCATCTGGCCCGGGACAACAATGCCTTCCTGCAGCAGTTCGTCGGTCTGGAAACCTTGCTGCAGGTGATCGGCGAGCGCTATGAGTATGCCCAGGCCGAAGCGCCGATCGACGCCACCGCCTTGCGCTACCGCATCCCGGGGCAGGGCTGCTTCGGGGTGATCGCCAACGAAAGCGTGCCGTTCTGCCGGACCTGTTCCCGCCTGCGCCTGTCCTCCACCGGCTGGTTGCACGGCTGCCTGTCGTCAAGCAACCGCCACTACATCGGCGACCTTCTCGATCGTCCTCGCCACCTGGCCCTCCCGGCCTTGCAGGGCCTGCTGGTCAAGGCCATCGGCGACAAGCAGAGCGTGGCCTTCTCTGGCGGCGCCACTGTGATGAAGATCATCGGCGGCTAATCCTCCAATCAATCTGGAACAGAACCTGCATCAGCGGGCTGTTCGCCGGTTTTCCGTCGCCGGCCTCTGGAGGAAAGATGCGTAGCCTGGTTCTGCTGCTGGCGTTCATCACGCTGGGCGGCTGCATGACTGTCAGCGACATGGGTGAGGCCACCCGTTATCACATGAGTGATGCCGGCTTCCTGGATCACGCCAACACCCAGCGCTCGATGTCGCTGCGCCTGCAACCCGACTCGTTCATTTTCATTGCCCAGGGGGTGTTCGTGCCGCCGGGCCGGGCGTATCCGCGTCCCAACGTGGTGGCGGAGGAGGCCTTCAAGGGCTTCGTCGAATACTTCCCGCTGGTGCGTCGCGCGCAAGGGCCGATTGGCCTGGAGGATGCGCTGGCTGAAGCTCGCTCCGTCGGCGCCCACTACCTGCTCTACACCCGTTTCGCCCGGGCGGACAACCGCATCGGCAACGGCGACGAGTGGTATGACGAACAGGCCGTGGATCGCCTCGGCATCGATACCGGCACCATTCAGATGATGCTGATCGAAACCAGCACCCGCTACCTGATAGACACCGCGCGTATCCACACCCGTGGCGGTTTGCTGACGTTCCACGACAACAAGCCGGAAGATTTGATTGGTCCTCCCCTGGAAGACTACGCTCGTGCCTTGTTGGGCTTGAGCAACTGAGGAGTATCGAACATGGCTGACACGGGCAAGGCCGGTGACCTGCTGGCGCAAATCCCCAAGGCGGAAAAAGGCTTGCCGCCCGTGCACCTGTGGAATCCGGATTTCTGCGGCGATATCGACATGCGTATCGCCCGGGATGGCACCTGGTTCTACCAGGGTACGCCGATCGGCCGCAAACCCATGGTGCGCCTGTTCTCCACCATCATTCGCCGTGACGCTGACGATTACTTCCTGGTAACGCCGGTGGAGAAGGTCGGGATCAAGGTCGATGATGCGCCGTTCGTGGCGGTCAGCGTGGACGTGCAGGGCAGTGGCGAGGCGCAGGTGCTGCGCTTCACCAGCAATGTCGAGGATCAGGTCGAGGCCGGTCCCGGGCATCCGCTGCGTTTCGTCATCGATCCCGTGACCCAGGAGCCATCGCCCTACGTGCATATGCGCGCCAATCTCGAAGCGCTGATCCATCGCAATGTGTTCTACGAACTGGTGGAGCTGGCGGTGTCTCGTGAGATCGAAGGCGAGGCCTGGCTCGGCGTGTGGAGTTCCGGAGAGTTCTATCCGATCGGGCGGCTTTGAGCTGCAAGCCGTAAGTCTCAAGCTGCAAGAAAAAGCGATTGCGCCGCTGACTGCTTTTTCTTACGGCTTGAAGCTTGCGGCTTGCGGCTGAAATAAAAAACCTCCAGTGCTTGCGCATCTGGAGGTTTTCAGTATTTGGCTCCGCGACCTGGACTCGAACCAGGGACCCAATGATTAACAGTCATTTGCTCTACCGACTGAGCTATCGCGGAATCTGTGGCGTATCTTACTGATTACCAAAGGGAAGTCAAGCTTCCCCTTGGCAAATATCGCTTACAGCACGTCGACGATGGCTTTGGTCACCACGTGGATGTTGCTCTGGTTCAGGGTGGCCACGCAGATGCGGCCGGTGTCCAGGGCGTAGATGCCGTATTCGGCCTTCAGCCGCGCCACTTGCTCAACGCTCAGGCCCGAGTAGGAGAACATGCCGCGCTGGCGGCCGACGAAGCTGAAATCACGCTTGGCGCCGTATTCGGCCAGCAGTTCGACCATCTGCTTGCGCATGCCGTGGATGCGGCCACGCATTTCGCCCAGCTCGGTTTCCCACATCTGACGCAGCTCGGCGCTGTTCAGTACGGCAGCGACGATGCTGGCGCCGTGGGTTGGCGGGTTGGAGTAGGTGGTGCGGATCACGCGCTTGACCTGCGACAGCACACGAGCTCTTTCTTCCTTGGCGCTGGTGACGATCGACAGGGCGCCGACGCGCTCGCCGTACAGCGAGAACGACTTGGAGAACGAGCTGGAAACGAAGAACTCCAGGCCCGATTCGGCGAACAGGCGCACGGCGAAGGCGTCTTCGGCGATGCCATCGCCAAAGCCCTGGTAGGCCATGTCGAGGAACGGCACGTGGCCCTTGGCCTTGACCACTTCCAGAACGTTTTTCCAGTCCTGCAGGCTCAGGTCGACGCCGGTCGGGTTATGGCAGCAGGCGTGGAGGACGATGATCGAACCCGATGGCAGGTTGTTCAGGTCTTCCAGCATGCCGGCGCGGTTGACGTCGTTGCTCGGGGCGTCGTAGTAGCGGTAGTTCTGCACCGGGAAGCCGGCGGTTTCGAACAGCGCGCGGTGGTTTTCCCAGCTCGGGTCGCTGATGGCGACGACGGCGTTCGGCGACAGTTGCTTGAGGAAGTCGGCACCGATCTTCAGGGCGCCGGTACCACCGACGGCCTGCACGGTGACCACGCGGCCTTCGGCCAGCAGCGGCGACTCGGCACCGAACAGCAGTTTCTGCACGGCCTGGTCGTAGGCGGCGATACCGTCGATCGGCAGGTAGCCGCGGGAAGCGTGCTGGGCGGCACGTTGGGTTTCGGCTTCGATGACCGCACGCAGCAGTGGGATGCGTCCTTCTTCGTTGCAGTAAACGCCTACGCCGAGGTTGACTTTCTCGGTGCGGGTGTCGGCGTTGAATGCTTCGTTGAGGCCCAGAATGGGATCGCGTGGTGCCAGCTCGACAGCGGAAAACAGGCTCATTATTACCTTGGCTCTGAATGGAGGGTGAGTAGGGTCCGCACGCTCCAGCCGAATGCACTAGAGCGGTGCACAAACGGGGAGTCAGTATAGTGATACCGCTCGGTCACGGCGACAGTCTGCCGCAGCTTTTCCGGCTGTTTCCGGGAATATTTTTCGACCGTTAGTCGAATCCCCCGGTCAACCGTGGGTGCCCGGTCTTGAAACTGGCGCAGAGCGCCTTTAATTGGGTATAACTACTGGCTAAAAATACAGTTAGCTGTATCCGCACTTGCGCAGAGGTCCGTCATGTCCGAGTTTCAACTGGTCACCCGTTTCCAGCCGGCCGGCGATCAGCCGGAAGCCATCCGCCTGATGGTCGAAGGCATCGAGGCGGGGCTGGCGCACCAGACCCTGCTCGGCGTGACCGGCTCGGGCAAGACCTTCAGCATCGCCAACGTCATCGCCCAGGTGCAGCGCCCGACCCTGGTGCTGGCGCCGAACAAGACCCTCGCCGCGCAGCTGTACGGCGAGTTCAAGGCGTTCTTCCCGAACAACTCGGTCGAGTATTTCGTTTCCTATTACGACTACTACCAGCCGGAAGCCTATGTGCCGTCGTCGGACACCTTCATCGAGAAGGACGCCTCGATCAACGACCATATCGAGCAGATGCGCCTGTCGGCCACCAAGGCCCTGCTGGAGCGGCGCGACGCCATCATCGTAACCACGGTGTCCTGCATCTACGGTCTGGGCAGCCCGGAAACCTACCTGAAGATGGTCCTGCACATCGACCGCGGCGACAAGCTCGACCAGCGCGCCTTGCTGCGCCGCCTGGCCGACCTGCAATACACCCGCAACGAAATGGACTTTGCCCGCGCCACCTTCCGCGTGCGTGGCGATGTCATCGACGTGTTCCCGGCCGAATCGGACCTGGAAGCCATCCGCATCGAGTTGTTCGACGACGAGGTGGAAAACCTCTCGGCCTTCGATCCGCTGACCGGCGAAGTGATCCGCAAACTGCCGCGCTTCACCTTCTACCCCAAGAGCCACTACGTCACCCCGCGGGAAACCCTGCTGGAGGCGGTGGACGGGATCAAGGATGAGCTCAAGGACCGCCTGGAATACCTGCACAAGGCCAACAAGCTGGTGGAAGCCCAGCGCCTGGAGCAGCGCACCCGCTTCGACCTGGAGATGATCCTCGAGCTGGGCTACTGCAACGGCATCGAAAACTACTCGCGCTACCTCTCGGGCCGCCCGGCCGGTGCGCCGCCGCCGACCTTGTACGACTACCTGCCGCCAGATGCGCTGCTGGTGATCGACGAATCCCACGTCAGCGTTCCGCAGGTCGGGGCGATGTACAAGGGCGACCGTTCGCGCAAGGAAACCCTGGTGGAATACGGCTTCCGCCTGCCCTCGGCGCTGGACAACCGGCCGATGCGCTTCGACGAGTGGGAGAGCGTCAGCCCGCAGACCATTTTCGTTTCCGCGACGCCGGGGCCTTACGAGGCGGAGCATGCCGGACGGGTGGTCGAGCAGGTGGTGCGGCCGACCGGCCTGGTCGACCCGCAGGTGGAAATCCGCCCGGCGCTGACCCAGGTCGACGACCTGCTCTCGGAAATCCGCAAGCGCGTGGCGCTGGAAGAGCGCGTGCTGGTCACCACCCTGACCAAGCGCATGGCCGAGGACCTGACCGACTACCTCGCCGACCACGATGTCCGGGTGCGCTACCTGCACTCGGATATCGACACGGTGGAGCGGGTCGAGATCATCCGCGACCTGCGTCTGGGCACCTTCGACGTGCTGGTGGGGATCAACCTGCTGCGCGAGGGCCTGGACATGCCCGAGGTGTCGCTGGTGGCGATCCTCGATGCGGACAAGGAGGGCTTCCTGCGCTCCGAGCGTTCGTTGATCCAGACCATTGGTCGGGCGGCGCGCAACCTCAATGGCCGGGCGATTCTCTATGCCGACCAGATGACCGGTTCGATGCAGCGGGCGATCGACGAGACCGAGCGGCGCCGGGAGAAGCAGATTGCCTTCAACGAGGCCAACGGCATCGTGCCCAAGGGTGTGGTCAAGGACATCACTGACATCCTCGAAGGCGCCAATGTCCCTGGCTCGCGGAGCAAGAAGCGCAAGGGCATGGCCAAGGCGGCGGAGGAGAGTGCCAAGTACGAGGCCGAATTGCGGTCGCCGGGGGAGATCACCAAGCGCATCAAGCAGCTTGAGGAGAAGATGTACCAGCTGGCGCGGGACCTGGAATTCGAAGCAGCGGCGCAGATGCGCGACGATATTGCCAAGTTGCGTGAGAAGCTGATTACCGCCTGAAGTTCTTTATCGCTCTTGAGGGCCTCATCGCTGGCAAGCCAGCTCCCACAGGTATCGCGTGCACCGCGGACCTTGTGGGAACTGGCTTGCCAGCGATAGGGCCCTGAAGGTCAATGCGCCTCTCCAGCCTTGAGCCCCTGCGGCAGCTTCCGGGTCATCAACACCGCAATCATGCTGATCGCCAGCCCGATCCCGACAAAATGGAAGGCATCGTTGTACGCCATGATCAGCGCCTGCTGATGGGTAATCTCGCTCAACCTTCCCAATGCCGCGCCATCGCTGCCCAGCTTCTCCGCCAGTTGCCCCAAGCGTTCCGCCACCTGCGGATTGGTCGGCACCACCGCTTCGCGCAAATAGTCGAAATACACTTTGGTCCGCGCATCCAGCAGCGTCGCCAGCAAGGCGATACCAATGGCCCCGCCAAGGTTGCGCAGGATATTGAACAGACTCGACGCCGACCCCGCATCCTGCGCCTGGATATAGGCCGTGGCGATCAACGAGATGGTCACCATGATCATCGGCTGCCCCAGGGCACGAATGATCTGGATGTTGTTGAACTGCGCGCCGGCAAAGTCCGGATTGAGCACCCCGGAGCTGAAGCTGGCAAAGCCGAACAGGCCAAAGCCCAGCGCACACAGCACCTTCGGCGCAATCACCTTCATCAGCTTGGGCACCAACGGGATCAGGAACAGCTGCGGAATCCCCATCCACATGATCACTTCGCCGATCTGCAAGGCGTTGTAGTTCTGGATCTGCGCCAGGTACAGCGGCAGCAGGTAGATCGAGCCATACAACCCGACCCCCATGCCCAGGCTGGCAATGCTCGACAGCCCGAAATTGCGGTTGCCCAGAATACGCAGGTTGATCAGCGGGTTGGGCCGGGAGAACTGGATGATGACGAAGGTGATCAGGCTGACCAGGGCAATACTGCCGAGGCCGACGATCAGGCTCGATTCCAGCCAGTCCTTGCGGTGGCCTTCCTCGAGGAACACCTGCAGGCAACCCAGGCCGACGCCCAGGGTGACGATGCCGGCGTAGTCCGTGCTTTTCAGCAGTTCCCAGTGCGCTTCCTTCTTCTCCAGGCCGTACATCAGGCCGGCGATCATCAGCAACCCCGGCGGGATGTTGATGTAGAAGATGTACTCCCAGCCCCAGTTCTCCGTGAGCCAGCCACCCAGCGCCGGGCCGATGGACGGGGCGAAGGTGGCGGTCATGGCAAACATCGCCATGCCCTTGGCGCGGTGGTGTTCCGGCAGCTTGATCAGGGTCAGGGTGAAGGCCAGGGGGATCAGTGCACCGCCGGTGAAGCCCTGCAGGGCGCGGAACAGGATCATGCTTTCCAGGTTCCAGGCCATGGAGCAGAGCAGCGACGACACCAGGAAGCCGAGCGACACCCACACCGCCAGGCGCCGCGCCGAGAGCAACTGCACCAGCCAGGCGGTGAGCGGGATCATGATGATCTCGGCCACCAGATAGGACGTGGAAATCCACGAGCCTTCCTCCAGGGTCGCCGACAGCGCGCCCTGGATATCCTTCAGCGAGGCGTTGGTGATCTGGATATCGAGCACAGCCATGAACGCACCGAGCATCGCACTCATGACCGCGATCCAGTCGCGCCGGCTCGGTTCGCCGACGGGACGGATCAGTTGATCACCGGCCATCGCTGCGCAGGTCGACGGTGGCGGTGACCGACATGCCCGGACGGATGCGGCCATGCAACGGGTTGTTGGCGGCGAAGGTCAGCTTCACCGGAATCCGCTGTACGACCTTGGTGAAGTTACCGGTGGCGTTATCCGGCGGCAGCAGGCTGAACTGCGCGCCCGAGGCGGCGAACAGGCTGTCGACGCGGCCTTCGATCGGGGTGTCCGGGTAGCTGTCGAAGACCAGTTCGGCGCGCTGTCCGGGTTGCATCTTGCCGATCTGGGTTTCCTTGAAGTTGGCCTGAACCCAGATGTCCTGGTCCGGGACGATGGACAGCAGGTAGGCGCCGTTCTGTACGTACTGGCCGTCGCGGGCGGCGCGCTGGCCGACCATGCCGCTGATCGGCGCGTGGATTTCGCTGCGGGTCAGGTTCAGCTCGGCCTGGGCCAGGTCGGTGCGGGCGGTGGCGATCTGCGCATCGAGGCGCTTGAGTTCGGCCTCCAGGGCGCTGACCTGCTGGCGCTGGCCCTGCAGGTCGGCCTGGGCCTTGCTCACCTGGGAACGGGCGACATTGCTCTCCGCCGACAGGGTGGTGACCCGTTCCTCGGACACGAAGCCCGGCTTGCGCAGGGCCTGGGCGCGGTTCAGGTCCAGTTGCGTGCGGCCGAGGGTGGCCTGGCTCGCCGACACCTGGGCCTGGCCGGCGGCGATCAGGCTGGACTGCTGGGTCAGCCGGCTTTCCGCCTGCAGGCGTTCGGCCTGGCGGGTATCGAGGGTGGCGCGGGCGCGCTCGACGGCGAAGCGGAAGTCATCGGACTCCAGGCGCACCAGCAGGTCGCCTTTCTGCACATGCTGGTTGTCCTGTACCAGCACGCTGTCGATGCGTGCGCTCAACTGGCTGGAAACCCGGGTGATCTCGCCCTGGACATAGGCGTTGTCGGTGCTTTCATAGAAGCGTCCCTTCAAATACCAATGGGCAAAGAAGGCGAGGGCAACCATCAGGACCAGGAAAAGAAAAATGAGCAGGCGACGCTTGAGTTGGGCAGGCATGAGGACGATCGTTCCGAAAATGTAAGCAAATTTAACAAATATTGGATCCAGCGACGCAAGTGACGATCACGCCCATTACTGGAGCCCGGCGCCTGCACCCTGTTAACATCCCGCCTTTGTTTCACCTCTTCTCGAGACTCTCATGACCACCGTTCGTACGCGCATCGCGCCTTCGCCGACTGGCGATCCCCATGTCGGCACCGCCTACATCGCCCTGTTCAACTACTGCTTTGCCAAGCAGCACGGCGGCGAGTTCATCCTGCGTATCGAAGATACCGACCAGTTGCGTTCGACCCGCGAATCCGAGCAACAGATCTTCGACGCCCTGCGCTGGCTGGGCATCGAATGGGCCGAAGGCCCGGATGTCGGCGGTCCGCACGGCCCTTACCGGCAGAGCGAGCGGGGCGAGATCTACAAGCAGTACGCCCAGCAACTGGTTGACCTGGGCCACGCCTTCCCGTGCTTCTGCACCGCCGAAGAGCTGGACCAGATGCGTGCCGAGCAGATGGCCCGCGGTGAAACCCCGCGCTACGACGGCCGCGCGCTGCTGCTGTCGGCGGAAGAGGTGCAACGCCGCCTGGCCGCCGGCGAGCCGCACGTGATCCGCATGAAGGTGCCGAGCGAGGGCGTCTGCGTGGTCCCGGACATGCTGCGTGGCGACGTCGAGATCCCGTGGGACCGCATGGACATGCAGGTCCTGATGAAGACCGACGGTCTGCCGACCTACTTCCTGGCCAACGTGGTCGACGACCACCTGATGGGCATCACCCACGTCCTGCGCGGCGAAGAGTGGCTGCCGTCGGCGCCGAAGCTGATCAAGCTGTACGAGTACTTCGGCTGGGAACAACCGAAGCTGTGCTACATGCCGCTGCTGCGCAACCCGGACAAGAGCAAGCTGTCCAAGCGCAAGAACCCGACCTCGGTGACCTTCTACGAGCGCATGGGCTTCATGCCCGAAGCCATGCTCAACTACCTGGGTCGCATGGGCTGGTCGATGCCGGACGAGCGCGAGAAGTTCTCCCTGGCCGAGATGGTCGAGCATTTCGACCTGTCCCGCGTTTCCCTGGGCGGTCCGATCTTCGATATCGAGAAGCTGTCCTGGCTCAACGGCCAGTGGCTGCGTGACCTGCCGGTGGAAGAGTTCGCCGCACGGGTCCAGAAGTGGGCGTTCAATAGCGACTACATGATGAAGATCGCCCCGCACGTGCAGGGCCGGGTCGAGACCTTCAGCCAGATCGCTCCGCTGGGCGGCTTCTTCTTCGAAGGCGCGCTGAAGCTGGATGCGAAGCTGTTCGAGCACAAGAAGCTGTCGCCGGACCAGGTACGCCAGGTGATCCAGTTGATCCTGTGGAAACTGGAAAGCCTGCGTCAGTGGGAAAAGGACCGCATCACCGGTTGCATCCAGGCCGTGGTCGAGGCCCTGGAGCTGAAGCTGCGTGACGCCATGCCGCTGATGTTTGCGGCGATCAGCGGCCAGGCCAGCTCGGTCTCGGTACTCGACGCCATGGAAATCCTCGGCCCGGACCTGACCCGCTACCGTCTGCGCCAGGCCCTGGACCTGCTGGGCGGCGTGTCCAAGAAAGAAAACAAGGAATGGGAGAAGCTGTTGGGCACCATCGCCTGATTGCCTTCACCCGTTTTTTTCGCGGGGCGAGCCTTCTACCTTCGGCACTTGGCCGGGGCAGGGGGCTCGCCCCGCGGTCGTTCAGGCCACCGCCGAAAGGCGCGGGACCCAGCAAACACGGGGCTTTTCCCGCTTGGGGACGGTAAGTGGTTGTTATCTGGGAAAAAATTTTTGAATTTCTTTGAAAATAAGTTTGACAGGTCTGTCATCCGCTCTTAATATGCGCCCCGTCCACAGCGATGAACGAAAACGAAACGCGAAGCACCCAGCCAAGCGAATCAAGTTCAGAGCGACATTGTGGGGCTATAGCTCAGCTGGGAGAGCGCCTGCATGGCATGCAGGAGGTCAGCGGTTCGATCCCGCTTAGCTCCACCAAATTCCGCTTGGCAGCCGAGGCTGACAAGCAAGACCGGGTCCAGCAACCGGGTCTTGAAGGTAAGAAGGTTCGTCCCCTTCGTCTAGTGGCCTAGGACACCGCCCTTTCACGGCGGTAACAGGGGTTCGAGTCCCCTAGGGGACGCCAGTTTCACACAAGCGATATCGAAAGAGGTCGCTGGGCCGCGAGGCTAGAAATCCGGGGCTATAGCTCAGCTGGGAGAGCGCCTGCATGGCATGCAGGAGGTCAGCGGTTCGATCCCGCTTAGCTCCACCAATTCCGCCAGGATTCGTGAAAACGGATCTGCACGAAGGTTACAAGTCCCCTTCGTCTAGTGGCCTAGGACACCGCCCTTTCACGGCGGTAACAGGGGTTCGAGTCCCCTAGGGGACGCCATTTTATCCGCTCTGCGGAATTTCAAGGCTCATTCGATTATTGAATGAGCCTTTTGTTTTTTCCCGCGAAAAAGTTTTTGCCTTGGGGCGACAAGCGGCCGGGGAAAAGACTTGCCAGAAAATATTATGAGCATAATATTAAGCCCATAATATTTTCCGGTGAGCGTCATGAACGACAAGAAAGCCAAGACCCGCGAACGCATCCTCGATGCCGCCCGTTGTGCGTTGATCCAGCAGGGCCCGGCCGATGCCAGCGTCAATCAGGTAATGGGCGCTGCCGGCCTGACTGTTGGCGGCTTCTATGCCCACTTCGACAGCAAGGAAGCGCTGATGCTCGAGGCCTTCAGCCAGTTGCTCGGCGAGCGCCGTGCCTTGCTGGCCCAGGTCGACCCGGCGCTGGATGGCCAGTCCCGGCGGGCCCTGGTCGCCGCCTTCTACCTGTCGCGCAAGCACCGC
Organism: Pseudomonas sp. P2S-1; assembly: GCF_057197725.1. Taxonomy (NCBI): domain Bacteria; kingdom Pseudomonadati; phylum Pseudomonadota; class Gammaproteobacteria; order Pseudomonadales; family Pseudomonadaceae; genus Pseudomonas; species Pseudomonas sp. P2S-1. Next base: position 2,813,544 of record NZ_CM170068.1, on the reverse strand, counting down.
GATTCCACGGTGGATGCCTGCCCACTGCCGACTACCCTGAGCGAGATGACCCGCCTGCCCGACGACTTTCGCCAGGTCCTGGCCGAGCATATCGAGCTGATGACCGCCGAGCTGGTGGACAGCCCCGAAGACGCCGACAAATTCCTCGCCGACCTCGCCCTGATGGTCGGCGGCCTGGCCCTGGCCCGCGCCCTGGGTAACGATGAACTGTCCGATCGCATTCTGCGCGCCGCCAAAACAGCGGTGATCTGAAACAACCCCACTGGAGCGAAGCGATGAATACCCTGAGCTGGATTCGTGGCGTCAATGGCACCCTGGGGCGACTGGTCCCTGGGCATATCGCCAGCAAGATGCACCGTGCCTTCATGACCCCCTACACCAAGCCGCCGCGTGAGTGGGAGTTGCCGATCCTGGCGACGGCGGAGCGCATCACCCTGCGCTTCGGTCTTTCCGCGCTGCGTTGGGGGCAGGGTCCGACGGTGTTGCTGATGCATGGTTGGGAAGGACGCCCGACCCAGTTCGCCCGGCTGATCGAGGCGCTGGTCGAGGCGGGCTATACCGCTGTCGCGCTGGATGGTCCCGGCCATGGTCGCTCGCCGGGCGCGGAGGCGCATGTTGGACTGTTCGCCAGGGCAATGCTGGAAGCGGCGGCCGAGTTGCCGCCGTTGAAGGCGGTGATCGGTCACTCCATGGGCGGCGCCAGCATGCTGCTTGCCCTGCAATGGGGGCTACGGGCCGAGGCCGTGGTCAGCATCGCTGCGCCTTCGCGGTTGATCGGCGTCCTGCGCGGCTTTGCCCGCCGCCTGAACCTGCCGCCGCGGGCCCGTGCGGCGTTTATCCGCAAGGTCGAGCGCGATGTCGGGGTGGCTATCGAACATCTGGATGTCAAGGGCTACCAACTGGATCTGCCTGGATTGATCGTGCATGCCAAGGACGATCAGCTGGTTTCCGCCCGGGAAGCGCAACTGATGCACGAGGCCTGGTTCGATAGCCGCCTGCTGATGCTGGAGGAGGGCGGTCACCAGCGCGTGCTGGCCGATCCCCAGGTCATCGCCGGTGTGCTCGACCTGTTGCAGCGCACGGCGATGCCATTGCGCCAATCGGCCTGATCATCCGTTACACTCATGCCCGTTCATCACAAACGGGAGCGGGCATGAGCTGGGATCTGGCAACGCCATTCGTCATCGACCTGCGGGTGGGTGCCGAGGATATCGACGGACTGGGGCACGCCAACAACGCGGTCTACGTCACCTGGCTGGAGCGTTGTGCCTGGCGCCATTCCCAGCGTCTGGGGCTGGACCTGGCCGAGTATCGTCGCCTCGATCGTGCCATGGCTGTAGTCCGCCATGAAATCGACTACCTTGCCAGCGCCTACGAAGACGACGAGCTGCAACTGGCGACCTGGATCGTCGACTGGGACCAGCGCCTGAAAATGACCCGGCACTTCCAGCTGGTCCGTCCGAGCGACGGCACCACCTTGCTGCGGGCCCAGACCACCTTCGTCTGCATTGAGTTGTCCACAGGCAAGCCCAAGCGCATGCCGCAGGAATTCCTCGAGGGTTATGGTCAGGCGTTGCTGGAAAAGCAGGCGTGATACGGCAGGCGCTCGATGGCGATGAGATGACCGTGCGCCGGGTCGTGGAAGCGGCTTATCTGCCGTATGTCGAGCGTATTGGTGTGCGACCCGGGCCGCTGGATGATGATTATGGTGATCTGATTCGGCGGGGGCAGGTCTGGCTGCTGGACGATTGCGCGGTGCTGGTGCTGTGTCCCGAGCCGGCGGCGATGCTGCTGTCCAATGTGGCCGTGGACCCGGCTTGCCAGGGGCGGGGGCTTGGCCGACAACTGGTCGACTTCGCTGAAGCCCGTGCCCGCGAAGCCGGGTTTTCCCTGATCCGCCTGTACACCAATGCCGCCATGACCGGGAATGTGGCGCTCTACCAGCGCCTTGGCTACCGCGAAACCCATCGCGGCAGCGAGCATGGCTTCAACCGGGTGTTCATGGAGAAGGTTTTGGCTTGAGCATTTCCCGGATCTTCTGAATGAAGGACCGCCTTTTCCGGGGCGGCTCTGGCAAGCGCAATCCCGGCCCGGAAGGCGGGTCAGGTTCGAAGTTGAGAAGGTCGTAGTTGTGTTTTCTGATCTGCATGTCCTGTTCCCTGGCCGATGGTGTGCTGGTGCTGGTTGTTGGCAAAGAACGTGGACATGTGATCGATCTCCTTCAGATTTGACGTGCGCGGACCCTGTGGGAGCTGGCTTGCCAGCGATAGCGGTAGTGAATTCACCATCGCTATCGCTGGCAAGCCAGCTCCCACAGGGTCCCGCAGTACTTTCAAGATAAACTGTGCGCCTGTCATGTCGGCCTCTTCCTATGTGGCTGTAGGAAGCATCCCCGTTTACCATGCACGCACTTTTTCCGAGGTTCTCCCCCATGCAAATTGCCCTGGCCCCGATGGAGGGGCTGGTCGACGACATCATGCGCGACGTGCTGACCCGCGTCGGCGGCATCGACTGGTGCGTGACCGAGTTCATCCGGGTCTGCGACCGGGTGCTGCCCGAGGCCACGTTCCACAAGATGGCGTCCGAGCTGGCGCACGGCTCGCTGACGCCGGCCGGCGTGCCGATGCGCGTGCAGTTGCTGGGTTCCGACCCGGTCTGCCTGGCCGACAACGCCGCCCTGGCCTGCGAGCTGGGCGCACCGGTGATCGACCTGAACTTCGGCTGCCCGGCCAAGACCGTGAACAAATCCCGCGGCGGCGCGGTGCTGCTCAAGGAGCCGGAGCTGCTGTTCCGCATTGTCAGCGAGGTGCGCAAGGCCGTACCCGCGCACATCCCGGTCACCTCGAAAATGCGCCTGGGCTTCGAAACCCCGGACGGCGCCCTGGACTGCGGCCGCGCCCTGGCCGAAGGCGGCTCGGCGCATCTTGTCGTGCATGCGCGGACCAAGGTCGAGGGCTACAAGCCGCCAGCCCACTGGGAATGGGTGGCCAAGGTGCAGGATGTGGTCAAGGTGCCGGTGTTCGCCAACGGCGAGGTCTGGACCCTGGACGACTGGCGGCGCTGCCGCGAGGTCAGCGGGGTCAAGGACATCATGCTGGGTCGCGGCCTGGTCTCGCGCCCGGACCTGGCCCGGCAGATCGCCGCCGTGCGCGATGGCGTCGAGTGCGTGCCGATGGACTGGGCCGAACTGATGCCGTTGATCCAGGACTTCTGGCGTCGGGTCCGGGTCGAGCTGACCCCGCGTTCCGCCCCGGGTCGCCTGAAGCAGTGGGTAGCGATGCTGACCCGGAGCTACCCGGAAGCCACCGCGCTGTTCACCGAACTGCGCCGGGAAACCGACTGCGACCGGGTCGGCCTGTTGCTTGGCGTACCGCCGCTGGTCGCCGCGGCGTAAAAAATTTTACCGGCGACGCTTGAAATGGTCTTGGTGGTCCACATCTATGGGGTACGCGATGCCGAAGTCGGGTCGCGTAGCAAACCCAACTCGCTGATGTTCAGGAGATGTATCCATGACTACCGCTTTTTCCCTCGCTCCACTGTTCCGCCATTCCGTTGGTTTCGACCGTTTCAATGACCTGTTCGAATCTGCGGCGCGTAATGAGTCGGGTAGCAGCTACCCACCCTACAACGTGGAAAAACATGGCGATGACCACTATCGCATCGTTGTTGCCGCTGCCGGCTTCCAGGAAGCAGACCTGGATCTGCAAGTGGAAAAAGGCGTGCTGACCGTCACTGGTGGCAAGCGCGACAGCAACGGCAATGCCAGCGTCACCTACCTGCACCAGGGCATTGCCCAGCGTGCGTTCAAACTGTCCTTCCGCCTGGCCGACCATATCGAAGTCAAATCGGCGGCCCTGGCCAACGGCCTGCTCAGCGTCGATCTGCTGCGGGTGGTGCCGGAAGAGGCGAAGGCCAAGCGTATCCCGATCAATGGGGACAAGCCTGCGCTGAATTGAGTGCGGGGTAGGTGAAAAGAGAAGGGCGCCTTATGCAGGCGCCCTTTTTTATTGTTCTTGCGGGCCTCATCGCTGGCAAGCCAGCTCCCACAGGGATCGTATACACCGCGGACCCTGTGGGAGCTGGCTTGCCAGCGATGAGGCCCTAATAGTCAGCGGGAGTCTCCAGCAGGATCGCCCGGAAATCCCCCAGCGGCAGCGGCCGGCTATGCAGATATCCCTGATACAGGAAGCACCCTTGCCGTTCGAGAAACTCAAGCTGCTCGGAAAGCTCCACCCCCTCCGCAATCACCGTCAGATCCAGGCTCCGCGCCATCGCCACGATCGCCCGGACGATCTCCGCATCGTTGGGATCCACCGGCGCATCCCGTACGAACGACTGGTCGATCTTCAAGGTGTCCACCGGCAAGCGCTTGAGATAGGTCAGCGATGAATACCCGGTGCCGAAATCATCCATGGCAAATCCTACCCCCAACGCCTTCAGCTCGCGCATCTTGCTGATGGTGTCCTCGAGGTTCTGGATCACGATGCCTTCGGTAATCTCCAGCTTGAGCATGCGATAGGGCAGGCGATAGTCGTCCAGGCTGCGCCGCACCCGCTGGACGAAGTCGTTCTGGCGGAACTGCCGCGGGCTGATGTTGACGCACAGGCTGAAATCCTCGGCATCGATCAACTGGTCCTGAAGCATGTGCGAACAGGCGTCGCAGGCTTCGTCGAGAATCCAGTTGCCCACTTCAAGGATCAGCCCGCTTTCCTCCAGGACCTGGATGAACTGCGCCGGTGGCTGCTGGCCGAGCAGCGGATGGTGCCAGCGCAGCAACACCTCGGCACCGACGATGCGGTTGTCCCGGGCATCCACCTGGGGCTGGAAGTGCAGGGCCAGTTCGCCGCGGGTCAGGGCCATGCGCAGGTCGCTTTCCATGCGCAGGCGCTCGCTGGCGGCCTTCTGCATGGTGGTGTGGAACAACTGGGTGGTGTTGCGTCCGGAATCCTTGGCCCGGTACAGGGCGATATCGGCGCGCTTGAGCAGGTCGGCCGGGGTCGAGCCGTGGTCGGGGATCAGTGCCACGCCGATGCTCGGGGTCACCTGCAGGCGCTGGCCATCCAGGGACATGGGCTCGGCGAGCAACTGGCGCAGGGTGTCGGCCAGTTCCTGGACCTGCTCGGTGACTTCCTCGCGGCTGCCTTGCAGGCCGCTGAGCAGCACCACGAATTCGTCGCCGCCCAGCCGCGCCACGGTATCTTCCAGGCGCACGCTGGCTTCCAGGCGTGCAGTGATGATCTTCAGCACCGTGTCACCCACCGGATGGCCGAGCGAATCGTTGATGTGCTTGAAGTGATCGAGATCGAGGAACAGCAGGGCGCCACGCAGGTTGTGGCGCTTGAGCAGGGCGATCTGCTGGCTCAGGCGGTCCATCAGCAGGGCGCGGTTGGGCAGGTTGGTCAGCGGATCGTGGTAGGCCAGGTGGCGGATCTGCGCCTGGGCGTTCTTCAACTGGCTGACATCCCGGGCGGTCAGCAGCAGGCAGTCGGTTTCATTCAGGGTGATCGGTTCCACCGAGACTTCCAGGGTCAGCAGGTCGCCGCTCTTGCTGCGCCCGAGCATTTCCCGGTGGTGCACCCGCTCACGCTGTTGCAGCTCGGCCACCAGCATCTCGTGCTGCTTGTCATCGGCCCAGAAGCCGATCTGGTTGGCGCTGCGCCCGAGCACTTCGCCGGCGCTGTAGCCGGTCAGGCGGCAGAAGCCGTCGTTGACCTCCAGGTAGCGCCCGGTCTGCAGTTCGCTGATGCTGATGGCATCGGGGCTGGAGTGGAAGGCCTTGGCGAACTTCTCCTCGCTGGCCTTGAGTGCGGCTTCGGCGCGCTGCTGCTGGGTGATATCGCGTAGCGTGGTGACGCTGCAGGTCTGGTTGTCGACCTTGATCAGGCGGCTGGAAATAACGCAGGTCAGGGCCTGGCCGTGCTTGTGGTTGACCACGATCGCCACGTTGTTCAGGGCCTGGTCGCGAATCACCTGCTCGATGCGCCTGGCCCGCGCCGAGGACTCTGCCCACAGGCCGATTTCCTCGGCATTGCGGCCCAGCACCTCGTCGGCGCTCCAGCCGAAGGTCTGGGTAAAGGCCGGGTTGATCTCGATGAACTGGCCGTTGTCCTGGCGGGTGACGCAGATCGGGTCGGGGCTGACCTGGAACAATCCGGCGAATTTCTCCTCCGAGGCCATCAGGCGCTGCTCGCGCTCCACCTGGTCGGTGATGTCCAGCAAGGTCCCGGCCATGCGCAGGGGGTTGCCTTCTTCGTCGCGGTACAGCCGCGCGCGGCTTTCCAGGTAGCGTGAGTTGCCGTTTTCCAGCTGGATGCGGTAGGTGATCTGGTAATTGCCCGCCGGGCCCTCGCGCAGGCTGCGGTACGCCTGGCGCATGCTGGAGCGTTCGTCCTCCGGAACCCCCTCGAAGAAGGCTTCGAAAGACTCGTGGAAGGGCACCGGATCAAGGCCGTGCAACTGCGCGGCACGGGCCGAGCCATAGAGCATGCCGCTGGGGATATGCCAGTCCCAGGTGCCCAGTTGCGCCGAGTCCAGGGCCAGGTCGAGACGCTCCTGGCTGTCCTTGAGCGCCGCTTCGCGCTCGCGCTGGGCGGTGATCTCGCGGATCACCCCGACCATCTGCGGCCGGCCGTCCTTGTCATGGGTCAGGCTGCCGCTGATCTCCAGCCAGTGCAGGGTGCCGTCGGGCCAGCGGATGCGATGGCGCATGGCCTGTTCCTGCGGTTCGCCGGCCACGACCGCATAGAAGGCCTGGACGGTCCGCTCGCGGTCTTCCGGCGGCAGCAGGTCCAGGTAATCCAGGTCCTTGGGCAGTGGCTGGCGCGGGTCGTAGCCGAACAGCGCCTGGGTGCCCCGCGACCAACTGATGCGGCCGGTCTCCACGTCCCAGAACCAGGCACCGAGACGGGCGCCGTTCAGGGCCGCGAGCAGTTGCGGAGCGTTTTCCCAGGTCTGCTCCGACTCCTGGGGATCGGCCGCGAGGATACGTGGAAGGCGCGGAAAACGGGGTGTAGTGGGCATCGATTACCAGACCTTTGGCGAATACGCTTCCTTGGTATGGGCCGGCCCGGCGCAACGGGTGGCCTCAGGTTTTTCTCGCATGGCTGTCGAGCAGTGCCATAAAGGCTCTGGCTGCATTCGATAACGTTCGTTCCGTATGAAGAATGTAGCCTAGCTGGCGAGTCAGCTGTATGCCCGGCAAGCTGATGGAAGCCACCTGGTCATCGAGCATGGTGCGCGGCAAAACGCTCCAGGCCAGGCCGATGGACACCATCATCTTTATGGTTTCCAGATAGTTGGTGCTCATGGCGATGTTCGGCGTGAGGCCCTGGCCCTCGAACAAGCGGTGCACGATATGGTGGGTAAAGGTGTTGCCACCGGGGAAAACCGCCGGATGGTGGGCAATATCTTCCAGACCGGCGGCAGCCTTGCGCGCCAGCGGATGCTCCGGGGCCACCACGAAATCCAGCGGGTCGTCCCATACCGGCACCGCCCGCACCAGGCCGTGGGGCTCCGGCGCCAGGGTAATCACGGCGATTTCCGCGCGGCCGTGGAGGATTTCCTCGTAGGCGACTTCCGAATCGAGGAACTGGATATCCAGGGCGACCGCCGGATACTGCCGGGTAAAGGCGCGCAGCAGCGGCGGCAGACGATGCAGGCCGATGTGATGGCTGGTAGCCAGGGTCAGGCGCCCGCTGACCTCGCCGGTGAGGTTGGTCAGGGCCCGGCGGGTGTCGTCCAGCACATTGATGATCTGGTAGGCGCGGGGCAGCAGGGCGCGGCCGGCCTCGGTCAGGCTGACCTCGCGGCCGAGGCGGTCGAACAGGCGCACGTCGAGCTGCTGCTCCAGCCCGGCGATGCGCTTGCTGATCGCCGGCTGGGTCAGGTGCAGGCGCTCCCCGGCCCCGGAAAAGCTGCCGGTTTCGGCAATCGCGATAAAGGCGTTGAGGTTGGCCAGGTCCACGGTTTCGGATTCCTCTTGGTTATCCAAAGCATAAAAATTATGAATTTGAGTTATCCAATCTAACGCCATACCATCAGCCGTACAAGCCAAGGGGTTATTGGCATAGAAAGACTGATGAGGAACGCCTGATGGCCGGCAAAACGCTTTACGACAAGCTCTGGGATTCGCATTTGGTCAAGCAGCGCGACGATGGCTCCGCGCTGATCTACATCGACCGTCACATCATCCACGAAGTGACCTCGCCGCAAGCCTTCGAAGGCCTGCGCCTGGCGAATCGCAAACCTTGGCGCATCGATGCCAACATCGCCACCCCGGACCACAACGTGCCGACCACCCCCGAGCGCAAGGGCGGTATCGACGCCATCGTCGACCAGGTGTCGCGCCTGCAGGTGCAGACCCTCGACGAAAACTGCGACGAATACGGCATCACCGAATTCAAGATGAACGACGTGCGCCAGGGCATCGTCCACGTCATCAGCCCGGAGCAGGGCGCGACCTTGCCGGGCATGACCGTGGTCTGCGGTGACTCGCACACCTCGACCCACGGCGCCTTCGGCGCCCTGGCCCACGGCATCGGCACCTCCGAGGTGGAGCACGTGCTCGCCACCCAATGCCTGGTCGCCAAGAAGATGAAGAACATGCTGGTGCGCGTCGAAGGTGTATTGCCCGCTGGCGTCACCGCCAAGGACATCGTCCTCGCCGTGATCGGCAAGATCGGTACCGCCGGCGGCAACGGCCATGCCATGGAGTTCGCCGGCAGCGCCATTCGCGACCTGTCCGTCGAAGGCCGCATGACCATCTGCAACATGTCCATCGAAGCCGGCGCCCGTGTTGGCCTGGTGGCTACCGATGCGAAAACTGTCGAATACGTGAAGGGCCGCCCGTACGCGCCGAAAGGCGAGCAATGGGACCTGGCCGTCGAAGCCTGGAAAGACCTGGTTTCCGACGCCGACGCGGTGTTCGACACCGTGGTCGAGCTGAACGCTGCCGACATCAAGCCGCAAGTCAGCTGGGGTACCTCCCCTGAGATGGTCCTGGCCGTCGACCAGCGCGTGCCGGATCCGGCTGCCGAGGCCGACCTGGTCAAGCGTGGTTCCATCGAGCGCGCCCTGAAGTACATGGGCCTGAGCGCCAACCAGGCGATCACCGATATCCAGCTGGACCGCGTGTTCATCGGTTCCTGCACCAACTCGCGGATCGAAGACCTGCGTGCCGCAGCGGAAATCGCCAAGGGCCGCAAGGTGGCCGCGACCATCAAGCAGGCGATCGTGGTACCGGGCTCTGGCCTGGTAAAAGAGCAGGCCGAGAAAGAAGGCCTGGACAAGATCTTCCTCGAAGCCGGCTTCGAATGGCGTGAACCGGGCTGCTCCATGTGCCTGGCCATGAACCCGGACCGCCTGGAGAGCGGCGAGCACTGCGCGTCGACCTCCAACCGCAACTTCGAAGGCCGCCAGGGTGCCGGTGGTCGTACCCACCTGGTCAGCCCGGCCATGGCCGCCGCCGCCGCCGTTACCGGCCGTTTCATCGATGTACGCGAGTTGATCCAAGGGAGCGCAGCATGAAAGCCTTTACCCAGCACACCGGCCTCGTTGCCCCTCTGGACCGTGCCAACGTCGACACCGACCAGATCATTCCCAAGCAGTTTTTGAAGTCGATCAAGCGCACCGGTTTCGGTCCGAACCTGTTCGACGAATGGCGTTACCTGGATGTCGGCCAGCCGTACCAGGACAACAGCAAGCGTCCGAAGAACATGGACTTCGTCCTCAACCATGATCGCTACCAGGGCGCCAGCGTGTTGCTGGCCCGTGAGAACTTCGGTTGCGGTTCGAGCCGCGAGCACGCCCCGTGGGCCCTGGAAGAGTATGGTTTCCGCAGCATCATCGCGCCGAGCTATGCCGACATCTTCTTCAACAACAGCTTCAAGAACGGCCTGCTGCCGATCATCCTCAGCGACGAGGAAGTCGACGAGCTGTTCAAGCAGGTCGAAGCCGACCCGGGCTACCAGCTGACCATCGACCTGCAGGCGCAGACCGTGACCCGTCCCGACGGCAAGGTGCTGGGCTTCGAGATCGACGCGTTCCGCAAGCACTGCCTGCTCAACGGCCTGGACGATATCGGCCTGACCCTGCAGGACAGCGATGCCATCGGCGCCTTCGAGGCCCGTCACCGTGCCAGCCAGCCATGGTTGTTCCGCGACGCCAAATGATGTGTTGAATGTGCCGGCCTCATCGCTGGCAAGCCAGCTCCCACAGGTCCTGCGTTGAACGCGGAGAGTGTGAACAGCACATGCACAGGTCCTGTGTTGGGCACAGATGGTGTGAACAGCACAGAGCCCTGTGGGAGCTGGCTTGCCAGCGATAGGGCCCCGGAGACGAAAAGATGACCAGCAGCAGCCACAAGGACGTTGTTCAGCGCCAGTTCGGCGACCAGGCCAGCGCCTACCTCAGCAGTGCCGTGCACGCCCAGGGCACTGAATTTGCCCTGCTCCAGGCCGAACTGGCCGGGCATGAAGGCGCTCGCGTCCTCGACCTGGGCTGCGGCGCCGGCCATGTCAGCTTCCATGTGGCCCCGCTGGTCGCCGAAGTGGTGGCCTACGACCTGTCGCAGCAGATGCTCGACGTGGTCGCCGCCAGTGCCTCCGGGTGCGGCCTGCACAATATCGTCACCGAACGCGGTGCCGCCGAACGCCTGCCGTTCGCCGACGCCTCTTTCGACTTCGTCTTCAGCCGCTATTCCGCGCACCACTGGAGCGACCTCGGCCTGGCCCTGCGCGAAGTGCGCCGGGTGCTCAAGCCGGGTGGCGTGGCCGCCTTCGTCGACGTCATGTCGCCGGGCAGCCCATTGCTGGATACCTACCTGCAGACCGTCGAAGTGCTGCGCGACACCAGCCACGTACGCGACTATTCCGCCGCCGAATGGCTGCGCCAGGTCAGCGAAGCCGGCCTTCACGTGCGTAGCCACACGCGCCAGAGCCTGCGCCTGGAATGGGCCTCCTGGGTCGAACGCATGCGCACGCCAGAAGCCATGCGCGCCGCCATCCTGCAATTGCAGCAGGCGATGGGCGAAGAAGTACGGCAGTATTACCGGATCGAAGCCGATGGCTCCTTCAGTACCGATGTCCTGGTGCTCTGGGCCGAACGCTGAAATCCAGCAGATTGTTACCGGCGCGCCACCTTCGGCGCGCCGCTTGATTCGAGATAGAGGAAAGCATGAGCAAGCAGATTCTGATTCTCCCGGGTGACGGTATCGGTCCTGAAATCACCGCCGAGGCCGTCAAGGTGCTGGAGCTGGCCAACGACAAGTTCCAGCTCGGCTTCGCCCTGGAGCACGACGTGATCGGCGGCGCCGCCATCGACAAGCACGGCGTGCCGCTGGCCGACGAGACCCTGGAGCGTGCACGCAAGGCCGACGCCGTGCTGCTGGGCGCCGTGGGCGGGCCGAAGTGGGACAAGATCGAGCGTGACATCCGCCCTGAGCGCGGCCTGCTGAAGATCCGTTCGCAACTGGGCCTGTTCGCCAACCTGCGTCCGGCGATCCTCTACCCGCAACTGGCCGATGCCTCCTCGCTGAAGCGTGAAATCGTCTCCGGTCTGGACATCCTGATCGTCCGCGAGCTGACCGGCGGCATCTACTTCGGCGCCCCGCGTGGCACCCGCGAGCTGGAAAACGGCGAGCGCCAGTCCTACGACACCCTGCCGTACAGCGAAAGCGAAATCCGCCGCATCGCCCGTGTCGGCTTCGACATGGCCCGCGTGCGTGGCAAGAAGCTCTGCTCGGTGGACAAGGCCAACGTCCTGGCCTCCAGCCAGCTGTGGCGCGAAGTGGTCGAGGACGTCGCCAAGGACTACCCGGACGTCGAACTGAGCCACATGTACGTCGACAACGCCGCCATGCAGCTCGTCCGCGCGCCGAAGCAGTTCGACGTGATGGTCACCGACAACATGTTCGGCGACATCCTGTCGGATGAAGCTTCCATGCTCACCGGTTCCATCGGCATGCTGCCGTCGGCCTCCCTGGACGCCCACAACAAGGGCATGTACGAGCCCTGCCACGGTTCCGCACCGGACATCGCCGGGCAAGGCATCGCCAACCCGCTGGCGACCATCCTCTCGGTCTCGATGATGCTGCGCTACAGCTTCAACCAGCACGATGCCGCCGAGGCCATCGAGAAAGCGGTGAGCCTGGTTCTCGACCAGGGCCTGCGTACCGGCGACATCTGGTCCGAAGGTTGCACCAAGGTCGGTACGCAGCAAATGGGCGACGCAGTAGTCGCAGCGCTGCGGAATCTGTAATCTCTCTGGCCCGCTGCCGAAACCACAACAGGGCAGCGGCCCACTTTTAGCGAAGGTGTAGTTGCGATGAAACGTGTAGGTCTGATCGGTTGGCGCGGAATGGTCGGTTCCGTGCTCATGCAGCGGATGCTCGAGGAGCAGGATTTCGATCTTATCGAGCCGGTGTTCTTCACCACCTCCAACGTCGGTGGCCAGGGCCCTGCGGTGGGCAAGGACATTGCCCCGCTGAAGGATGCCTACAGCATCGACGAACTCAAGACCCTGGACGTGATTCTGACCTGCCAGGGCGGCGACTACACCAACGAAGTCTTCCCCAAGCTGCGCGAAGCCGGCTGGCAGGGCTACTGGATCGACGCCGCCTCGTCCCTGCGCATGCAGGATGACGCGGTCATCGTCCTCGATCCGGTCAACCGCAAGGTCATCGACCAGCAGCTGGATGCCGGGACCAAGAACTACATCGGCGGCAACTGCACCGTCAGCCTGATGCTGATGGGCCTGGGCGGCCTGTTCGAAGCCGGGCTGGTCGAGTGGATGAGCGCCATGACCTACCAGGCGGCCTCCGGTGCTGGCGCGCAGAACATGCGCGAGCTGATCCGCCAGATGGGCGCGACCAACGCTGCCGTGGCCGACGAACTGGCCAACCCGGCCAGTGCCATCCTCGACATCGACCGCAAGGTCGCCGAGGCCATGCGCAGCGAGGCCTACCCGACCGAGAACTTCGGCGTACCGCTGGCCGGCAGCCTGATCCCGTGGATCGACAAGGAACTGCCGAACGGCCAGAGCCGCGAAGAGTGGAAAGCCCAGGCCGAGACCAACAAGATCCTCGGTCGCTTCAAGAGCCCGATCCCGGTGGACGGCATCTGCGTACGTATCGGCGCCATGCGCTGCCACAGCCAGGCGCTGACCATCAAGCTGAACAAGGACGTGCCGCTGGCCGACATCGAAGGCCTGATCAGCCAGCACAACCCCTGGGTGAAACTGGTGCCGAACCAGCGCGAGATCAGCATGAAGGAGCTGACCCCGACCAACGTCACCGGCACCCTGAACATCCCGGTGGGTCGTCTGCGCAAGCTGAACATGGGTTCCCAGTACATCGGTGCCTTCACCGTCGGCGACCAGCTGCTGTGGGGCGCGGCCGAACCGCTGCGCCGCATGCTGCGGATCCTGCTGGAGCGTTGATCGCCTTGCGGTAACCTGAAAAACCCGTGCTGGTGACAGCGCGGGTTTTTTGTTTTCGGACAAATCAAAGTAAAGTGCCGCTCCCGAATTCCCGGGACCGCTTTGCGGTCCTTCGCGGGCAAGCCACGCTCCTACAGAAGCACGCGGTGACTGTAGGAGCGTGGCTTGCCCGCGAAGGACTGCAAAGCAGTCCCAATAGGCCAGAGAGATCTCCACATGACCAAGCCCATCGACATCGCCGTCATCGGCGCCACCGGCACCGTCGGCGAAACCCTCGTGCAGATCCTCGAGGAACGCAACTTCCCGGTGGGCACCCTGTACCTGCTGGCCAGCAACGAATCCGCCGGCAGCGCCGTGAGCTTTCGCGGCAAGAACCTGCGCAGCCGCGACGTCGACGACTTCGACTTCGCCAAGGTGCGCCTGGCCTTCTTCGCCGCTGGCCCGGCCGTGACCCTGAGCTTTGCACCCCGCGCCCAGGCCGCCGGCTGCACGGTGATCGACCTGTCCGGCGCATTGCCTGCCGAGCAGGCACCCGCCGTGGTCCCGGAAGCCAATCCCCAGGTGCTGGACACCCTGAAAGCCCCGGCCACCCTGCACAGCCCGAGCGCCGCCGCCGTGGCCCTGGCCGTTGTCCTCGCCCCGCTGAAAAACCTCCTGACCCTCGAGCGCGTCACCGTCACCGCCAGCCTCGCCGTTTCCGCCCAGGGCCGCGAAGCCGTCAGCGAACTGGCCCGGCAAACCGCCGAACTGCTCAACGCCCGTCCGCTGGAGCCGCGCTTCTTCGACCGGCAGATGGCCTTCAACCTGCTGGCCCAAGTCGGTGCCAGCGACGAGCAGGGCCATGGCCTGCTGGAGCGCCGCCTGGTCCGTGAGTTGCGCGAACTGCTCGACCTGCCTTTACTCAAGATTTCAGTCACCTGCGTTCAAGTCCCGGTGTTTTTTGGCGATAGCTACACTGTCAGCCTGAATGCCAGCGAAGCGGTCGATCTGGCCGCAGTGAACAAGGCGCTGGACGCCGCGGACAGTGTCGAGCTGGTGGAGGAGGGCGACTATCCGACGCCGGTGGGCGATGCCGTCGGCCAGGACGTGGTCTATGTAGGTCGTGTTCGCAGCGGTATCGACGAGCCACAGCAACTCAATCTCTGGCTGACCACCGACAATGTGCGCAAGGGCGCAGGTTTGAACGCCGTACAGCTGGCTGAATTGTTGATAAAAGACCTTGTGTAAAAGATACTTGGCAACACTTTGCATATTGACCATTAAAGGTTGGAGGCAACTTGCCTTCAATCTTCAATAGCAGTCTGGTAACAAGCCTCACGGCAGTTCTTCAGTTCTTCTCGGTTCCCGGGGACGCTTCAAAACAAAGGATGAGGTCATGCTTCGAATTCGCAAACTGGTGTTAGCAATAGCCGCAGCGTCGGCGCTGTCTTCCGGTATGGCGCATGCCCTCGGGCTTGGCGAGCTGACCCTCAAGTCGGCACAGGACCAGCCCCTCAACGCCGAGATCGAACTGCTCGATGTGCGCGACCTGAGCGCCGCCGACGTCAAGCCGAGCCTGGCGCCGGCGGAAGAATTCGCCAAGGCCGGCGTCGAGCGCCAGCCGTTCCTCAATGACCTGACCTTCACCCCGGTGATCAACCCGGCGGGCAAGAGCGTGCTGAAAGTCACCTCCAGCCAGCCGCTGGCGGAGCCGATGGTCAAGTTCCTGGTCCAGGTGATGTGGCCGCAAGGCCGCCTGCTGCGCGACTACAGCGTGCTGCTCGATCCGTCCAAGTTCTCCCCGGAAACCGCCCAGGCCGCCTCCGGCGTGACCCCGGCGGTGAGTGCCCCGGCCAGCCACACCACGGTGCGCCGCGACACCCTCTGGGACATCGCTTCGCGCTCGCGCCAGGGCGGCTCGGTGCAGCAGGCCATGCTGGCGATCCAGGCGCTCAACCCGGACGCCTTCATCAACGGCAATATCAACCAGTTGAAGACCGGCCAGGTCCTGCGCATGCCGGACCAGCAACAGATCCAGAGCATTCCCCAGGCCCAGGCGGTAAAAGAGGTCAACGAGCAATACGCCGCCTGGCGCGAAGGCCGTCGCCTTGGTCCGCAGGCGCGCCAACTGGATGCCACCCGGCGCAGCACGGCCCAGCCGTCGCCGTCGCGTATCGCCCAGCAGGACAACCTCAAGCTGGTTGCCCCCGGCGGTCAGGGCGCGGGCAGTGACAAGGCGCTGAGCGACAAGCTGGCGGCGACCCAGGAAAACCTCGACACCAGCCGCCGCGAAGGCGACGAACTGAAAAGCCGCGTAGCCGATCTGCAAAGCCAGCTGGACAAGCTGCAACGCCTGATCGAGCTGAAGAACGACCAGTTGGCCCGCCTCGAAGCCCAGGGCAATGCCCCGGCGGCTCCGGTGGCGCCCGCGGTGGCCACCGCCCCGGTGATCGACGCGACCCTGCAACCCAGCCCGGCCCCGGCTGCCGAGCCGGTAGTCACCCCGCCGCCGGCTGCGGTCGATACCGCACCGGAGCAGGACGCCGCACCGGCCGACGCTGCGACCCCCGAGGCCCAAGGCAACACGCTCGACGGCATCCTCGGCAACCCGTGGCTGCTGGCGCTGATCGCCGGCTCTGCCGCCCTGGTCCTGCTTCTGCTGGTATTGCTGCTGATGCGCAAGCGCAAGGCCCAGCAGGAAGCGGAAAAACACCTGCGCATGGCCCGCGCCCTGGCTGAAGAAAGCGATCTCGGTCCGGATGCCGATCTGCCGCCCAGCAGCTTCGACGGCCTCGACATCGTACCGCCGAGCGTCACCCTGGCCCCGGCCGTGGTCGCCGCGTCTGCCGCTGCCGCCACCGCTGCCGAACAGGTCAGCGAGCCACGGGTCGCCGAGCCCGAGGCGCAGCCGAAAGCCGATCCGTTCATGGCCGAGATCGACGACTGCATTGCCAATGGCCGCCTGATGCAGGCGTCCAACCTGCTGGAACCGGCGGTGGAGAAATTCCCGCAGCGCAGCGACCTGCGCCTGAAGCTGATGGAGGTCTATGCGCACCAGGGCGATCGCGCCGGCTTCGTCATGCAGGAGCGCCAGCTCCAGGCCAATCCGCAGAACCTCGCCGAAGTCGAAGCGCTGAAGGCCCGTTTTCCCAACATGCTGGCCGTCGCAGCCGTTGCCGCAGCGGCTGCTGGCGGTGCTGCCGTGGCGGGCGGTCTCGACGAGAAGTTCGTCGAGGACCTGATGTCCGACGAGCCACAGGCCGTGTCCGATGACCTGCCGGCGGATGACGACCTGGACAGCGCCTTCGACCTGAGCCTCGACGACCTCGATGGCCTGGACCTGGAAGCTCCGGCTGACCAGGCAGCGGTCCAGGCCAGCGAGCAGGCACAGGTGCAACCAGAGCCGGCTCCAGCTCCCGAACCACAAGCAGGGTCAGTGGCTGACCTGGCCGCGCTGGACGACCTGGACTTCGACACGCTGCTGCAAGACAACCCGGAAGCACCGCAGGCCGAGCCGCCACAGCTCGAGCCCGACACCAGCGCCTTCGCCGACCTGGACTTCGACAGCCTGCTTGAAGAGCAGGTCGCAGCCCAGGCTGCCGAGCCGGCGCCACCAGCCGAGCCGGAACCGGAACCGCCGGTTGTCGACGATCTGGACTTCGACAGCCTGCTGCAGGAACACACCGCTGCCCAGGCCGTTGAACCGGAGCCACAGGCCGAGCCAGCAGCGACCACCGATGACGTGGACTTCGATGCCCTGTTCCAGGACTACGCAGCTACCGAGCCGGAAGTGCCTGCCGCGCCGCAAGCCGAGCCCGAGCCTGAACTGTCGGCAGCCGCCGACGACATGGACTTCGATGCCTTGCTCGACGAGCACACCAAGGCGCAGTCCGGCGCGACCGACGACCTGTCCGACGCTGACTTCGACCTCAGCGTCCCGGACGAAACCCCGGACGTTGCGACCGAGAACCGTCCACCGCTGGATATCGAAGCGGAACTAGCGGCCTTCGACAACGACCTGGGCCTGGAAGCCGACCTGCCGCCGCTGGAGCTGCCGGACGACTTCGACCTGTCGCTGCCGGGCGAGGACGATGCCGCGTCGAAGAACTTCGCCGCCGAGCTGGACAACGTCAACGCCGAGCTGGACAAGCTCTCCGCCAGCCTGGAAACCCCGTCGCTGGAGCCGCACTTCACTGCCGAGGACGCCGCTGCGCTGCCGGAGGACGATGATTTCGACTACCTCGCCGGCACCGACGAAGTCGCCACCAAGCTCGACCTGGCCCGCGCCTACATCGACATGGGTGACCATGACGGTGCCCGTGACATCCTCGACGAGGTCAACAAGGAAGGCGACCAGGCCCAGCGCCGCGAAGCCAGCGAGTTGCGTAGCAAGCTGGTCTGACTCCTACCGCAGTAATCCCGACGGCAGCCCTCGCGGCTGCCGTTGTCGTTATAATCCGCGCCATTGCGTAACCGACAGGCTGTTACCCCCTTGGAAATCATCGATACCGCGGCGTCCGAAGTGGCCGCCGAAGGCTTTTACCGAATCGCCCTGGGCGTTGAATACAAAGGCACCCGCTACCGCGGCTGGCAGCGCCAGGGCGATGGCGTGATCAGCGTGCAGCAGACCCTCGAGGAAGCCCTGTCGAAAGTGGCCGACGAGCCGATCACCGTGCAATGCGCCGGGCGCACCGATGCCGGTGTCCATGCCAGCGGCCAGGTGGTGCACTTCGACACCCGCGCCATCCGCAACCCCAAGGCCTGGACCATGGGCGCCAACAGCCATCTGCCCCACGACATCAGCGTGTCCTGGTCGCAGGAGATGCCGGCGCACTTCCATGCGCGCTTCAAGGCGTTTGCCCGGCGCTACCGCTACGTGATCTACAACGACCAGATCCGCCCGGCCCACCTCGGCGACCAGGTCACCTGGAACCACCGGCCGCTGGATGTCGAGCGCATGGCCGAGGCCGCCCGCTGCCTGCTCGGCACCCACGATTTCAGCGCCTTCCGTGCCGGCCAGTGCCAGGCCAAGTCGCCGATCAAGACCATCCACCACCTGCGCGTTACCCGCCACGGCAAGATGATCGTCCTGGATATCCGCGCCAGCGCCTTCCTCCACCATATGGTGCGCAATATCGCCGGGGTGCTGATGACCATCGGTGCCGGCGAGCGCCCGATCGGCTGGGCGGCGGAGATTCTGGCCAGCCTCGATCGCCGCCAGGCCGCGGCCACTGCGCATCCGTTCGGCCTCTATCTGGTGCAAGTGGAGTACCCGGAGGAGTTCGTGTTGCCCGAACGTTTCATCGGCCCGCATTTCCTCACCGGTTTCGAGTTCCCGACGGCTGACGACCCGACAGTCATTTGCTAACATCCGGGACTTTCGCCCTCTGGAGATTCGCTGCCCATGTCTGCCGTTCGCAGCAAGATCTGCGGGATTACCCGCGTGGAAGACGCGCTGGCCGCGGCCCAGGCGGGAGCCGACGCCATCGGCCTGGTGTTCTACGCCAAGAGTCCGCGGGCAGTGACCGTGCAGCAGGCGCGGGAAATCATCGCTGCGCTGCCGCCGTTCGTGACCACCGTGGGCCTGTTCGTCAACGCCAGCCGCTGCGAGCTCAACGAAATCCTCGAGGCAGTGCCGCTGGACCTGCTGCAATTCCACGGCGACGAAACCCCGGACGACTGCGAAGGCTACAACCGGCCCTGGATCAAGGCACTGCGCGTGCGTGCCGGGGATGACCTGGAAGCCGAGTGCAAACGCTACGCCCGGGCCAGCGGGATTCTGCTGGATACCTACGTGGCCGGCGTGCCCGGCGGTACCGGCGAAGCCTTCGACTGGAAGCTGGTGCCGGAACACCTGAGCAAGCCGATCATCCTCGCCGGTGGCCTGTCCCCGGACAACGTCGCCACGGCCATCGCCCAGGTGCGGCCGTATGCGGTGGATGTCAGCGGCGGCGTCGAGCAGGCCAAGGGCATCAAGGACGCGGCGCGGATCGACGCCTTCCTCGCTGCGGTACGCGGCGCGTGATGCGTGTCGATGTGACGGCGGCCGACAAGGCATCGTCCATAACTTTCGCAGCCGAGTGCTGCCAGGTCAGGCCCGTGGGCCGGCCATACGAATTGACGAGCGGTCGCACGCCGTCCGGGCCAGCGCACCCAGCGCGCCCGGGGATGCGCCCGGTTTTCCCGAAACATTTTTGAAGCTCAAGGGCATACGCGCGACCCGGCACCCAACCAATGCCTGCCGGCCGCCGCTACTGGAGAAATAAAGCATGAGCAACTGGTTAGTAGACAAACTGATTCCATCGATCATGCGTTCCGAGGTGAAGAAGAGTTCGGTTCCCGAAGGCCTGTGGCACAAGTGCCCGTCCTGCGAAGCCGTGCTGTACCGTCCGGAACTGGAAAAGACCCTGGACGTCTGCCCCAAGTGCAACCACCACATGCGCATCGGTGCACGCACCCGCCTGAACATCTTCCTCGACCCGGAAGGCCGTAACGAGCTGGGTGCCGAGCTGGAGCCGGTGGACCGCCTGAAGTTTCGCGACGGCAAGAAGTACAAGGACCGCCTGGTCGCCGCGCAGAAATCGGTCGGCGAGAAAGACGCCCTGATCTCCATGAGCGGTACCCTGATGGGCATGCCGATCGTGGTCAGCGCCTTCGAATTCTCCTTCATGGGTGGCTCGATGGGTGCCGTGGTCGGCGAGCGCTTCGTTCGCGCCGCCAACTACGCCCTGGAAAACCGCTGCCCGATGGTCTGCTTCTCCGCTTCCGGCGGTGCGCGCATGCAGGAAGCGCTGATCTCCCTGATGCAGATGGCCAAGACCTCCGCTGCCCTGGCGCGCCTGCGCGAAGAAGGCATCCCGTTCATCTCCGTACTGACCGACCCGGTCTACGGCGGCGTTTCCGCCAGCCTGGCGATGCTCGGCGACGTCATCGTCGGTGAGCCGAAGGCGCTGATCGGCTTTGCCGGCCCACGCGTCATCGAGCAGACCGTGCGCGAAAAACTGCCGGAAGGCTTCCAGCGCAGCGAGTTCCTCCTGGAGCACGGCGCCATCGACATGATCATCCACCGCGCCGAACTGCGTTCGCGCCTGGCCTCGATCCTGGCCCAGATGACCGGCAAGCCTTCGCCGAAATACGTACCCTCGGCCATCGACGCCGTGGTCGTACCGCCGGCGCCTGCCACCGTATGACCCAACGTACCCTTGGCGAATGGCTCGCCTACCTCGAGCAGTTGCACCCGTCGGCCATCGACATGGGCCTGGAGCGCTCCCGCGAGGTAGCGACCCGGCTCGGGCTGGGCAAGCCGGCGCCTCGGGTGGTGACCGTCACCGGCACCAACGGCAAGGGTTCGACCTGCGCCTTCATCGCTGCGCTGCTCAAGGCGCAGGGGCTTAAGGTCGGGGTCTACAGCTCGCCGCACCTGCTGCGCTACAACGAGCGGGTGCAGCTCGATGGCCTCGATGCCAGCGACGCACAGCTCTGCGAGGCCTTCGCTGCCGTCGAGGCGGCCCGTGGCGAAATCTCCCTGACCTACTTCGAAATGGGCACCCTGGCGGCCTTCTGGCTGTTCAGTCGCTCGGCGCTGGACGCCGTGGTCCTGGAAGTGGGCCTGGGCGGGCGCCTGGACGCGGTCAACCTGGTGGACGCCGACCTTGCCGTGGTCACCAGCATCGGTGTCGACCATGCCGACTGGCTGGGCAACACCCGTGAATCCGTGGCCTTCGAGAAGGCCGGGATCTTCCGCCAGGACCGTCCGGCCCTGTGCGGTGACCTGAATCCTCCGCAACCACTGCTGGACAAGGCCCGCGAGCTGAACTGCCCGTTCTTCCTGCGCGGTCGCGATTTCGACCTGGCCTACACCGAGCAGTGCTGGCAATGGCGCGGTGTCGATGTACGCGGGGCTGAAGTCGAGTTGCGCGACCTGCCGCTGCTGGACCTGCCGATGGAAAACGCCGCGCTCGCCCTGCAGGCCTATCTGCTGATGGACCTGCCGTGGGATGCGGCGGTGGTGGCCCAGGCCCTGCAGGCGGCGCGGATCGTCGGTCGCCTGGATCGCCGCCAGTTCGACTGGCACGGCAAGCGCCTGAATATCCTCCTCGACGTGGGCCACAACCCGCATGCCGCCGAGTACCTGGCCGAGCGCCTGGCGGCACGTCCGGTCGCAGGCCAGCGCCTGGCGGTATTCGGCCTGCTCTCCGACAAGGACCTCGATGGCGTGATTCGTCCGCTGCTGCCGCACGTTCGTCACTGGGCGGTAGCTACACTGGAGACTGCGCGCAGTCGTCCGGCCGCGGAGTTGCAGGTGGCACTGGAGAACCTTGGTGCTGCGGTGCAGTCATACTCCAGCGTCGCACAGGCCCTGGAAGGGCAGTGCGCGCAGGCGACGGCGGACGACGAGATCCTGCTGTTCGGATCATTTTTCTGTGTCGGCGAGGCCCTCGAGTGGCTGAACCGGCAGGCCAGGGAGGACTGAGCCAATGGCGGGGCTGGACAAGGTCATGAAACAACGCATGGTCGGGGCGCTGGTGCTGATTGCACTGGCGGTGATTTTCCTGCCGATGCTGTTCACCAAGGAAGACGAGCTGCGCCAGGTCAAGGTCGAGGCGCCGGCGGCGCCTGCAGTACCGGCCTTGCCGCAGGTGCAGGTCGAACCGGTGCAGGTGCCCGAGCCCCAGGTGATCCCGGACGAAAGCGTCGCGGCCCAGCCGCAGACGGCGCCGAGCACGCCGATTGCCCCGGTGCAGCAGGCCCCTGCCCAGCAGCCGGTTGTCCAGCAGGAAGCGCCGAAGCCGGCCACCCCGGTACCGACCCCGCCACCTGCGGCCAAGCCAGCGCCGGCTCCGGCAGTCGCGGCGACCCCGGCTCCGGCCAAACCGGCAGCACAAGCGCCGGCGCCCGCCCAGGCCAGCGCCAACAAGGTCGACCCCAACGGCCTGCCGGTCAGTTGGTCGGTCCAGCTGGCCAGCCTGTCCAACCGCGCCAGTGCCGACAACCTGCAGAAGACCCTGCGCAGCCAGGGCTACAACGCCTACATCCGTTCTGCCGATGGCATGAACCGGGTGTTCGTCGGCCCGCTGATCGAGCGTGCCGAGGCCGAGCGCCTGCGCGATGTCATCAGCCGCCAGCAGAAGCTCAAGGGCTTCGTTGTCCGTTTCCAGCCTGAACGTGGCTGAAACCTGCCGTCCAGCGCCTGCGCCGGACGGTAAATCACCGCTTACCCATAGTGTTCCGCTCTGGTAAAATGCGCCGCCTCAACCGTTTGCAGGCAACACCGTGGCATTTACCTGGGTCGACTGGGCGATTCTCGCGATCATCGCCATTTCTTCGCTGATCAGTCTCAAGCGCGGCTTCGTCAAGGAAGCTCTGTCCCTGCTTACCTGGATCGTCGCCGGTGCGATGGCGTGGATGTTCGGCGGCTCCGCCGCGCAGTACCTCGACGCCTATATCCAGACACCGTCCGCCCGGGTCATCGGCGGCTGCGCCATCGTCTTCGTCGCCACCCTGCTGGTCGGGGCGATGATCAATTTTCTGCTCGGCGAGCTGATTCGCGTCACCGGACTGTCCGGGACCGACCGCTTCCTCGGCATGGCCTTCGGCGCCGCCCGGGGTGCACTGCTCGTCGTCGTGGCCGTCGGGCTGTTGAGCCTGGGGCCGGTACAACAGGATCCATGGTGGCAGGAGTCGCGACTCTTGCCACAATTTCTATTGGTGGCTGACTGGTCGAAGAACCTCATCCTGGGGTTGACCAGCCAGTGGCTAGCCAGCGGAATCAGCGCTCCCGCTGATATTCCGTTCAAGGAACAGCTCCTGGGGCCAAAAGTCCCGTGAGCACCGTTCAATCCAGTTTCATTAAGTAGGGGTTGCGTCGCATGTGTGGCATCGTCGGTATCGTCGGTAAGTCGAACGTCAATCAGGCGCTGTATGACGCGCTTACGGTCCTCCAGCACCGCGGCCAGGACGCTGCCGGTATCGTGACCAGCCATGATGGCCGGTTATTCCTGCGCAAGGACAACGGCCTGGTCCGTGACGTCTTCCAGCAGCGCCATATGCAGCGCCTGGTCGGCCACATGGGCATCGGCCACGTGCGCTATCCAACCGCGGGCAGCTCGACCTCGGCCGAGGCCCAGCCGTTCTACGTCAACTCGCCGTACGGCATCACCCTGGCGCACAACGGCAACCTGACCAACGTCGAACAGCTGGCCAAGGAGATCTACGAGTCCGACCTGCGCCACGTCAACACCAACTCCGACTCGGAAGTCCTGCTCAACGTCTTCGCCCATGAGCTGGCGGTGCGTGGCAAGCTGCAACCGACCGAGGAAGACGTATTCGCCGCGGTCACCGACGTGCACAACCGCTGCGTGGGCGGCTACGCGGTCGTCGCCATGATCACCGGCTACGGCATCGTCGGCTTCCGTGACCCGAACGGCATCCGCCCGATCGTCTTCGGCCAGCGTCACACCGACGAAGGCGTCGAGTACATGATCGCCTCGGAAAGCGTGTCCCTGGACGTCCTCGGCTTCACCCTGATCCGCGACCTGGCGCCGGGCGAAGCGGTGTACATCACCGAGGAAGGCAAGCTGCACACCCGTCAGTGCGCGACCAGCCCGAAACTCTCGCCGTGCATCTTCGAACACGTCTATCTGGCCCGTCCGGACTCCATCATCGACGGCGTCTCGGTGTACAAGGCGCGCCTGCGCATGGGCGAGAAACTGGCCGAGAAGATCCAGCGCGAGCGCCCTGACCACGACATCGACGTGGTCATCCCGATCCCGGACACCAGCCGCACCGCGGCCCTGGAGCTGGCCAACCACCTGGGCGTGAAGTTCCGCGAAGGCTTCGTCAAGAACCGCTACATCGGTCGGACCTTCATCATGCCGGGCCAGGCTGCGCGGAAAAAATCCGTACGCCAGAAGCTCAACGCCATCGAGCTGGAATTCCGCGGCAAGAACGTGATGCTGGTGGACGACTCCATCGTCCGTGGCACCACCTGCAAGCAGATCATCCAGATGGCCCGCGAGGCCGGCGCCAAGAACGTCTACTTCTGCTCGGCCGCCCCGGCCGTGCGCTTCCCCAACGTCTACGGCATCGACATGCCGAGCGCCCACGAGCTCATCGCTCACAACCGCAGCACCCAGGACGTCGCCGATCTGATCGGTGCCGACTGGCTGGTCTACCAGGACCTGCCTGACCTGATCGAAGCGGTTGGCGGCGGCAAGATCAAGATCGAGCACTTCGACTGCGCGGTATTCGACGGCCAGTACGTCACCGGCGACGTCGACGCAGCCTACCTGGAACGCATCGAGCGGGCCCGCAACGACCTCGCGAAAGCCAAGAACCAGGCGGTCAGCGCGATCATCGACCTCCACAACAACTGATATAGGAGCAACGGCATGACATTGGAATGGGATGCCGGGCGCCTGGACAGCGACCTCGACGGGGTCGCTTTCGATACGCTGGCGGTACGCGCCGGCCAGCATCGCACGCCGGAAGGTGAGCACAGCGACCCGCTGTTCTTCACCTCCAGCTACGTGTTCCGTACCGCGGCCGATGCCGCGGCGCGGTTCGCCGGCGAGGTTCCAGGCAACGTCTATTCGCGTTACACCAACCCCACCGTACGGGCTTTCGAGGAGCGCATTGCCGCCCTGGAAGGCGCCGAGCAGGCGGTCGCCACCTCCACCGGCATGGCGGCGATCCTCGCCACGGTCATGTCCTTCTGCAGCGCCGGCGACCATGTGCTGGTGTCGCAGAGCGTGTTCGGTTCGACCATCAGCCTGTTCGAGAAGTACTTCAAGCGCTTCGGCATCCAGGTGGACTACGTGCCGCTGGCGGACCTGAGTGCCTGGGAACAGGCGTTCAAGGCCAACACCAAGCTGCTCTTTGTTGAATCGCCATCGAATCCGCTGGCCGAACTGGTCGATATCGCCGCACTGGCGGAAATCGCCCACGCCAAGGGCGCCCAACTGGTGGTGGACAACTGCTTCAGCACCCCGGCGCTGCAGCAGCCGCTGAAACTGGGTGCGGACATCGTCATGCACTCGGCAACCAAGTTCATCGACGGCCAGGGCCGTTGCATGGGCGGCGTGGTGGCCGGTCGCAGCGAGCAGATGAAGGAAGTGGTCGGCTTTATCCGCACCGCCGGCCCTTCGCTGAGCCCGTTCAACGCCTGGATCTTCCTCAAGGGCCTCGAAACCCTGAACCTGCGCATGCGCGCCCACTGCGCCAATGCCCAGGAACTGGCCGAATGGCTGGAGCAGCAGGACGGTATCGAGAAGGTGCACTACGCCGGCCTGCAAAGCCATCCGCAGCACGAACTGGCCAAGCGCCAGATGAAGGGCTTCGGCGCGGTCGTGAGCTTCGAGGTCAAGGGCGGCAAAGAGGGCGCCTGGCGCTTTATCGACGCCACCCGGCTGATCTCGATCACCGCCAACCTCGGTGACGCCAAGACCACCATCACCCACCCGGGCACCACCTCCCACGGCCGTCTGTCGCCGCAGGAACGTGAAGCGGCCGGGATCCGCGACAGCCTGATTCGTGTCGCGGTGGGCCTGGAAGACGTGGCCGACCTCAAGGCCGACCTCGCCCGTGGCCTGGCGGCGCTGTGATCGACTGGTCGGTTGCCGAGAGCAGCCATAACGGTCGCGTGGCGCTGGTCACCGGCGCCGCCCGCGGCATCGGCCTGGGCATTGCTGCCTGGCTGATCGCCGAGGGCTGGCAGGTGGTCCTCACCGACCTTGACCGCGTGCGCGGGGCCAAGGTCGCCAAGGTGCTGGGCGACAACGCCTGGTTCATCGGCATGGATGTGTCCGATGAAGTCCAGGTGACCCTTGCGGTCGCGGAAGTCCTCGGTCAGTTCGGTCGCCTCGATGCACTGGTGTGCAACGCGGCGATCGCCGACCCGCACAACACCACCCTTGAAAGCCTCAGCCTGGCTCACTGGAACCGCGTCATGGCGGTCAACCTGAGCGGGCCGATGCTCCTGGCCAAGCATTGTGCGCCTTACCTGCGGGCGCATTGCGGGGCCATCGTCAACCTGACCTCGACCCGTGCCCGCCAGTCCGAGCCGGATACCGAGGCCTATGCGGCGAGCAAGGGCGGCCTGCTGGCGTTGACCCATGCCCTGGCCATGAGCCTGGGCCCGGAGATCCGGGTCAATGCCGTCAGCCCCGGCTGGATCGATGCCCGTGATCCTTCGGCGCGACGTGCCGAGCCCCTGAGCGAAGCCGACCATGCCCAGCATCCGACGGGCAGGGTGGGGACGGTGGAGGATGTGGCGGCGGCGGTGGCCTGGTTGCTGTCGAAGAATGCCGGGTTCGTCACCGGTCAGGAGTTCATCGTCGACGGCGGTATGACGCGGAAGATGATCTACTGCTAGCGGCAAGCTTCAAGCTCTAAGCTTCAAGCAATATGCGTTACCTGTTCAATTTCACCTGTCTTCGAAACCACGCGTGCTGCTTTTGCCCTTGCTTGCAGCTTACGGCTTGCAGCTTGAAGCTAAAAAATGCCCTTTTTGAAAAAAACTTCAATGGGGCTATTGACTTAGGTTCGTTACCTGCGTAAATTTCGCGGCCTCAGCGAAGCAAACGTAACACAGCGGAAACACAGCGAAAGCGGTGAAGAAGTTTGAAAGTTAGGTTTGATGAGATTGGGTGATTAGCTCAGCCGGGAGAGCATCTGCCTTACAAGCAGAGGGTCGGCGGTTCGATCCCGTCATCACCCACCACTTCCTGAGAGTTCCTGACCCGGATCGCTTCGAAAGAAACGGTCTACCAGAGAGGAACAGGACGCAAGTCCACATCGCGCAGCGGTAGTTCAGTCGGTTAGAATACCGGCCTGTCACGCCGGGGGTCGCGGGTTCGAGTCCCGTCCGCTGCGCCACTTTTCTCCAGATCGGTTCATGACCGGTTTGAGGTCAGAAGGTACCGAAGCCTTCAGGCCAGATCCCAGTTTCAAGCAGACGAAAGTCTGTGCGATACGCAGCGGTAGTTCAGTCGGTTAGAATACCGGCCTGTCACGCCGGGGGTCGCGGGTTCGAGTCCCGTCCGCTGCGCCATATCCGCCTCGAGGCCCTTGAACTCCTCGAGGCAAAACGAAAAAAGCGACCTTAGGGTCGCTTTTTTCGTTTCTGGCGTTTCTCTTTTTCCTTTTCTGTTGCTCTTGAGGGCCTCATCGCTGGCAAGCCAGCTCCCACAGGGATCGCGTGCACCGCTGGACCTGTGGGAGCTGGCTTGCCAGCGATGAGGCCCCTGAGTCATGCCTGTGGGCAGATGCGACTAATTATTTCCACATGCCATCCGTTCTTCTGGGAGACAAGCCCGGCCGTTGTCATGGCCGGGGCGTGCACCTACAGGAAAACGAAAAATGGGCATCGAACGCGACGCATCCGGCCTGACCCTGTTCTGCCTGCCTTATTCCGGCGCCAGCGCCACCTGCTACAGCCCGTGGAAGCACAAGCTGCCCGCCTGGCTGAGCATCCGCCCGCTGGAGCTGCCCGGTCGCGGCATGCGCATGGACGAACCGCTGCACACCGATATGGCCGCCCTGGCCAACCTGCTGGCCGACGAAATCGCCGTCGAGCTGGACCGCCCCTACGCGATCTTCGGCCATAGCCTCGGCGGCCTGCTGGGCTTCGAGCTGGCCCACGTGCTGCGCGAACGCGGCCTGCCGGCACCGCTGGCGCTGTTCGCCTCGGCCACCGCCGGCCCGGCGCGCCGCGATGTCAGCGAGTACGCCATCGCCAAGACCGACGCCGAACTCATTGCCCGCCTGCGCGAACTCGGCGGCACCAGCGAAGGCGTGCTGGCCAACGAGGAACTGCTGGAACTGATCCTGCCGATCCTGCGCGCCGACTTCCTGGTCTGCGGCAGCTTCAGCTACGGCCAGCGCGAGCCGCTGGACCTGCCGATCCACGTGTTCGGCGGCAAGCGCGACACGGTCAAGGTCGAGGAGTTGCTGGACTGGCAGGAAGACACCTGCACCGGTTTCTCCCTCGACATGTTCGAAGGCCATCACTTCTACCTGATCGACGAACAGGCCCAGTTGCTCCGGCAGATCCGCCGCTACGCCGAGGAACACCTGTCCCGCTGGCGCAACCGCGCCGGCCGCCAGCCCGCCAAAGCCACCGGCTGAGCCCACGCGACACACGCGTCGGTTCAGCGCCGGCGCGTTTTCTTTTCGTCACCCGACCTCTTTTTTGCCAAGCCCGAATTCAAGCAGGAACTCTCCATGGACGCGTTCGAACTCCCCGTCACCCTGGCCCAGTCCCTTCAACGTCGCGCCGCGCAGACGCCAGACCAGTTGGCCCTGCGTTTTCTGTCCGACGAACAGGACCAAGGCACGGTGCTGACCTACCGTGACCTCGACCAGCGCGCCCGCAGCATTGCCGCCGCCCTGCAAGGCCAGGCGCAACTGGGCGACCGCGCCATCCTGCTGTTCCCCAGCGGCCCGGACTATGTCGCCGCGTTCTACGGTTGCCTCTATGCCGGCATCATCGCCGTGCCGGCCTATCCGCCGGAGTCCAATCGTCGCCACCACCAGGAGCGCCTGCTGTCGATCATTGCCGACGCCGAGCCGGCCCTGGTCCTGACCGCTGCCGCACTGCGCGACAGCCTGCTGGAGGTCGAGGAACTGGCGGCCGAAGGCGCCCCGGCGCTGCTGTGCGTCGACACCCTGGAGCACGTCGATACCTGGGTCGCCCCGGAACTGACCGGCGACCATATCGCCTTCCTGCAGTACACCTCCGGCTCCACCGCGCTGCCGAAAGGGGTGCAGGTCAGCCATGGCAACCTGGTCGCCAACGAAAAACTCATCCGCCACGGCTTCGGCATCGATATCAACCCGGATGACGTAATCGTCAGCTGGCTGCCGCTGTACCACGACATGGGCCTGATCGGCGGCCTGCTGCAGCCGATCTTCAGCGGCGTGCCCTGCGTGCTGATGTCCCCGGCCTACTTCCTGACCCGCCCGCTGCGCTGGCTGGAAGCGATCAGCGAGTACAAGGGCACCATCAGCGGCGGCCCGGACTTCGCCTACCAGCTGTGCGCCGCCCGGGTCAGCGAGGCGGCCCTGGCGCGTCTCGACCTCAGCGGCTGGCGCGTGGCCTATTCCGGCTCCGAGCCGATCCGCCTCGACAGCCTCGACGCCTTCGCCGGGAAATTCGCCGGCTGTGGCTTCGACGCCAGCAGCTTCTTCGCCTCCTATGGCCTGGCCGAAGCGACCCTGTTCGTCGCCGGCGGCAAGCGCGGCCAGGGCATCCCGCACCTGCGCCTCGACGAGCAGGAGCTGTCGCGCAATATCGCCACGCCTGGGCAGGGCAGCCCGGTGATGAGCTGCGGCACCAGCCAGCCGGAACACGCCGTGCTGATCGCCGACCCGCAAAGCCTGGACGTGCTCGGCGAGAACCAGGTCGGTGAAGTCTGGGCCAGCGGCCCGAGCATCGCCCACGGCTACTGGCGCAACCCGGAAGCCACGGCGAAAACCTTCGTCGAGCACGACGGCCAGACCTGGTTGCGTACTGGCGACCTCGGTTTCATGCGCGACGGCGAGCTGTACATCACCGGTCGCCTCAAGGACATGTTGATCGTCCGCGGCCAGAATATTTATCCACAGGACATCGAGCAGACCGTCGAGCGTGAAGTCGATGTGGTGCGCAAAGGTCGCGTTGCTGCCTTCGCAGTCACCCAGGACGGTATCGAAGGCATCGGCATCGCCGCCGAGATCGGCCGCAGCGTGCAGAAGAACGTGCCTGCCGACGAACTGATCCGCACCCTGCGCGAAACCGTTGCCGATGCTTATCAACAGGCCCCGGCTGTCGTCGTGCTGCTCAACCCCGGCGCACTGCCGAAGACTTCCAGCGGCAAGCTGCAACGCTCGGCCTGCCGCACCCGCCTGGCCGACGGCAGCCTCGACAGCTATGCGGTATTCCCGCACACCGGTGCCAAGGCCAGCGATGCCGCCCTGGCCCAGTCCAACCTCGGTGAGCTGGTCGCCCGTACCTGGCGCGAGCACCTGCAAGTGGACGATATCGCCGCCGACGATCATTTCTTCCTCCTCGGCGGCAACTCGATCCTCGCCACCCAGGTGGTCGCCAGCCTGCGTGACGCCCTGAAGATCGAACTGAACCTGCGCCTGCTGTTCGAAGCGCCGACCCTGCAAGGCTTCGTCGCCGCCATCGAAGGCGCGCAGTCGGGCGCCGTAGAGCAGGACGGCATCGTCCGTCTGGCCGGTGACGAAGGCCTGCCGCAATCCCTGGCGCAGAACCGCCTGTGGTTCACCTGGCAGCTCGATCCGCAAAGCAGCGCCTACAACATTCCCGCCGGCCTCAACCTGCGCGGCGAGCTGGACGAAACCGCTCTACGCAGCGCCTTCCAGCGCCTTGTCGAGCGCCATGAATCCCTGCGCACGCGCTTCTACGAAGCGGATGGTGTGGCCCTGCAACGCATCGACGCTGCCGGCCCGTTCGATATCCAGCGCATCGACCTCAGCGACCTCGATGAGGACGAGCGCCGCAGCCGCGCCCAGGCCCTGCGCGAAGAACAGGCACGCCTGCCGTTCGACCTGGAAAACGGCCCGCTGCTGCGCGTGCAACTGGTCTGCCTGGATGAACAGGAACACCAGTTGCTGGTGACCCTGCACCACATCATCGCCGACGGCTGGTCGCTGAACGTGCTGATCGACGAGTTCTCGCGCCTCTATGCCGCCGCCGTGCAGGACCAACTGCTGACCCTCGAACCCCTCCCGGTGCGCTACGCCGACTACGGCCAGTGGCAGCGCGAATGGCTGGCCCGTGGCGAAGCCGAGCGCCAACTGACCTACTGGAAAAACCAGCTGGGCGACGAACACCCGAGCCTCAGCCTGGCCACCGATCACCCACGCTCCACCCGCCAGCAGCACAGCGCCTCGCGCTACAGCCTGCGCCTGAGTGCGGAGCAGAGCAAAGCCCTGAAAGCCGCAGCCCAGGGCAGCCAGGCCACGCCGTTCATGCTGTTGCTGGCCGGCTTCCAGACCCTGTTGCACCGCTACAGCGGCCAGTCCGATATCCGTATCGGCGTGCCCGGCGCCAACCGTCCGCGCCAGGAAACCCAGGGCCTGATCGGCTTCTTCATCAACACCCTGGTGCTGCGCGCCGAACTGGATGCGCGCCTGCCTTTTGCCGAGCTGCTCAACCGTACCCGTCAGGCTGCGCTGGACGCCCAGGCCAACCAGGACCTGCCGTTCGACCAGTTGGTCGAAGCCTTCCCGCAGGCCCGTGAGCAGGGCCTGTTCCAGGTCATGTTCAACCACCAGCAACGCGACCTCGGCGCGCTGCGTCGCCTGCCGGGCCTGCTCGCCGACGAGCTGCCGTGGCACAGCCGCGAGGCCAAGTTCGACCTGCAACTGCACAGCGAGGAAGACCGCAGCGGGCGCATCAACCTGTCCTTCGACTATGCCGACGAGCTGTTCGAGCGCGCGACCATTCAGCGTCTGGCCGGGCACTACGTGCGGCTGCTGAGCCAGGTCTGCGCGAGCACCGATATCGCCCTCGGCGACCTGCACCTGCTCGACGAGGCCGAACAGGCCCGTCAGGCCACCTGGAGCGTCGCCCCGTGCACACCCGCCAGCCGCTGGCTGCCGGAGCTGCTGAATGAACAGGCCCAGCGCAGTCCCGAGCGCACCGCGCTGGTCTGGGAGGGCGGCAGCCTCGATTTCGCCGGCCTGCATGCCCAGGCCAACCGCCTGGCCAACTACCTGCGTGACAAGGGCGTCGGCCCGGACGTGAAAGTCGCGATCGCCGTCGAGCGCTCGCCGCAACTGCTGATCGGCCTGCTCGCCATCATCAAGGCCGGCGGCGCCTATGTACCGCTGGACCCGGACTACCCGAGCGAGCGCCTGGCCTACATGCTGAGCGACAGCGGCGTGTCGCTGCTGCTGACCCAAAGCCATCTGCTGGGTGATATGCCGAGTGCCGAAGGCGTCAGCGCCATCGCCCTCGACACCCTCAAGCTGGACAACTGGCCGAGCCACGCGCCGGGCCTGCACCTGCACGGCGACAACCTCGCCTATGTGATCTACACCTCCGGCTCCACCGGCCTGCCGAAAGGCGTCGGCAACACCCACGCGGCCCTGGCCGAGCGCTTGCAATGGATGCAGGCCACCTACCAGCTAGACGATAGCGACGTGCTGATGCAGAAAGCGCCGATCAGCTTCGACGTGTCGGTGTGGGAATGCTTCTGGCCGCTGATCACCGGTTGCCGGCTGGTGATTGCCGCACCGGGCGAGCACCGCGATCCGCATCGCATCGCCCAGCTGGTCCAGCAGCATGGTGTAACCGCGCTGCACTTCGTTCCGCCGCTGCTCCAACTGTTCATCGACGAGCCGCTGACGGCCAACTGCACCAGCCTGCGCCGGGTGTTCTCCGGTGGCGAGGCGTTGCCTGCCGAATTGCGCAACCGCGTATTGGCGCAACTGCCCAACGCGCAACTGCACAACCGCTACGGCCCGACCGAAACCGCGATCAACGTCACTCACTGGCATTGCCAGGTCAGCGATGGTGCCCGTTCGCCGATTGGCCGGCCGCTGGGTAACGTGATCTGCCGGGTCCTCGACAGCGAACTGAATGCCCAGCCGGATGGCGTGGCCGGTGAGCTGTGCATCGGTGGCCTGGGCCTGGCCCGCGGTTACCTGGGCCGCGCTGCGCTGACGGCTGAACGCTTCGTGCCGGATGCCGGCGGCGAGCCGGGCTCGCGTCTGTACCGTACCGGCGACCGCGTGCGCTGGGCCGCCGATGGTGCGCTGGAGTACTTCGGCCGTCTCGATCACCAGGTCAAGCTGCGCGGCTTCCGCGTCGAGCCGCAGGAAATCGAAGCCCGTCTGCTGGCGCTGGATGGCGTTGGCCAGGCTGCCGTGGTGGTGCGCCAGACCGTCTCCGGGCCGCAACTGGTCGGCTATTTCACCGCCGAGAAAACGGAGGAGGGCGAGGCCGCACAGATCGCCCGCCTGAAAGCCGAACTGGCCCTGGAACTGCCGGAATACATGGTCCCGGCGCAACTGGTATGCATGGACGTGATGCCCCTCGGCCCGAGCGGCAAGCTGGACCGTCGCGCGCTGCCCGAGCCGCAATGGCAGTCCCGCGAGCATATCGAACCGCAGACCGAGCTGGAGCACAGCATCGCCGCTATCTGGCGCGAAGTGCTGGGCGTGCCGCAGGTCGGCCTGGCCGATGACTTCTTCGAACTGGGCGGGCACTCGCTGCTGGCGACCCAGATCATTTCCCGCGTGCGCAAGGCCTGCGACGTCGAACTGCCGCTGCGGGTGCTGTTCGACCACCGCGAACTGGGCGCCTTCGCCACGCAGATCGCCACGCTGCAAGCCGCTGGCGCACGCAATAGCCAGCAGGCCATCGACAAGGTCGACCGCAGCCAGCCGGTGGCGCTGTCGTACTCGCAGCAGCGCATGTGGTTCCTCTGGCAGATGGAGCCGGACAGCCCCGCCTACAACGTCGGCGGCATGGCCCGGCTCAGTGGCGCCTTCGATATCGGCTGCTTCGAAGCGGCCCTGCAGGCGCTGATCCTGCGTCATGAAACCCTGCGCACCACCTTCCCGAGCGTCAACGGCGTGGCCTGTCAGAAGGTCTCGGAAGAGACCGGCGTGGCCATGCAGTGGCTGGATATCTCCGCGCTGCCGGCTGGCGAGCGCCAGGTCCGCCTGCAAGCCTTCGCCGACAGCGAAGCGCACAAGCCCTTCGACCTGGAAACCGGCCCGCTGCTGCGCGCCTGCCTGGTCAAGGCCGGGGAGCAGGAGCACTACTTCGTCCTGACCCTGCACCATATCGTCACCGAAGGCTGGGCGATGGACATCTTCGCCCGCGAACTGGGCCTGCTCTACGAGGCCTTCCTCGACGGCAAGCCATCGCCGCTGGAACCCCTGGCGGTGCAGTACCTCGACTACAGCGTGTGGCAGCGCCAGTGGCTGGAGTCCGGCGAGCGCCAGCGCCAGCTGGACTACTGGACCGCACAACTGGGCAAGGAACACCCGCTGCTGGAACTGCCCGGCGACCGTCCGCGTCCGGCCGTGCAAAGCCACCAGGGCGAGCTGTTCCGCTTCGACCTCAGCGATGACCTGGCTGGCCGCGTGCGCGCCTTCAACGCGAAGAACGGCCTGACCCTGTTCATGACCATGACCGCCACCCTGGCGGTGCTGCTCTACCGCTACAGCGGCCAGACCGACCTGCGCATCGGCGCCCCGGTGGCCAACCGCATCCGTCCGGAAAGCGAAGGGCTGATCGGCGCCTTCCTCAACACCCAGGTGCTGCGTGTGCAGCTCGACGGGCAGATGAGCGTCGGCGACCTGATCGAGCAGGTGCGCCAGACCGTGATCGATGGCCAGTCCCACCAGGACCTGCCCTTCGACCACTTGGTGGAAGCCCTGCAACCGCCACGCAGCGCCGCCTACAACCCGCTGTTCCAGGTGATGTGCAACGTGCAGCGCTGGGAGTTCCAGCAAAGCCGCGAGCTGGCCGGGATGACCGTGGAGTACCTGGTCAACGATGCCCGCGCCACCAAGTTCGACCTCAACCTCGAAGTCACCGAGCTGGATCACCGCCTGGGCTGCTGCCTGACCTACAGCACCGACCTGTTCGACGAGCCGCGTATCGCGCGCATGGCCGCGCACTGGCGCAACCTGCTGGAGGCGCTGCTGGTCGATCCGCAACAGCGTCTCGCCGAACTGCCGCTGCTGGCCGCCGACGAGCGCCAGCAACTGCTCGACAGCCTCGGCGCGGAAGCCGGCGAGCAACGTCTCGACCAGTGCATTCACAGCCTGTTCAGCGAGCGGGTCAAGGCCGCGCCGCACGCCGGTGCGCTGACCTTCCGTGGTGAAACCCTCAGCTACGCCGAGCTGGATGCCCGGGCCAACCGCCTGGCCTGGGGGCTGCGCGAGCTTGACGTCGGCCCGCAGGTGCGGGTCGGCCTGGCCCTGGAGCGTTCGCTGGAAATGGTCATCGGCCTGCTGGCGATCCTCAAGGCCGGCGGCGCCTATGTGCCGCTGGACCCGGAATACCCGCTGGAACGCCTGCAATACATGATCCGCGACAGCGGCGTGCGTCTGCTGCTCAGCGATGCCAAGCTGCTCGAAGCCCTTGGCGAACTGCCGGACGGCGTGGCGCGCTGGAGCCTGGAAGAGGACTTGCCGAAACTGGCCGGCTATCCGGACAGCGAACCGCCTTTCATCAGCCTGCCGCAGCACCAGGCCTACCTGATCTACACCTCCGGCTCCGCCGGCCTGCCGAAAGGCGTGGTGGTCAGCCATGGTGAAATCGCCATGCACTGCCAGGCGGTGATCAAGCGCTTCGACATGCGCCCGAGCGACTGCGAGCTGCACTTCTATTCGATCAACTTCGACGCCGCCACCGAGCGTCTGCTGGTGCCGCTGCTGACCGGCGCACGCCTGGTGATCCGTGCCCAGGGCCAGTGGGATGCCCAGGAGATCTGCACGCTGATCCGCGAGCAGGGCGTCAATATCCTCGGCTTCACCCCGAGCTACGGCAGCCAGCTGGCGCAGTGGCTGGCGACCCAGCAACAGCGCCTGCCGGTGCGCATGTGCATCACCGGCGGCGAGGCCCTCACCGGCGAACACCTGCAACGCATCCGCGCGGCCTTCGCGCCGGAGCTGTTCTTCAACGCCTATGGCCCGACCGAAACCGTGGTCATGCCCCTGGCTTGCCTGTCGCCGGCCGAGCTGGAGGAAGGCCAGGCCAGCGTGCCGATCGGCAGTGTGGTGGGGGCGCGGGTCGCCTATATCCTCGATACCGACCTGGCCCTGGTGCCGCAGGGCGCCACGGGTGAACTGTATGTCGGCGGGGCAGGGCTGGCGGTGGGTTACCACGAACGTGCCGGCCTGACCGCCGAGCGCTTCGTCGCCGACCCGTTCGCCAGCGACGGCGGCCGCCTGTACCGCACCGGCGACCTGGTGCGCCAGCGCGCCGACGGGCTGGTGGAGTACATCGGCCGGGTCGACCATCAGGTGAAGATCCGTGGCTTCCGTATCGAACTGGGCGAGATCGAGACCCGCCTGCTCGACCATGCCGCCATCCGCGAAGCGGTGGTGCTGGCGCTGGACACCCCGGCAGGCAAGCAACTGGCCGGCTACCTGGTCAGCGATGTGGCGTCGCAGGATGAAGCGCAACTGCGTGACGAACTGAAGGCCGCGCTCAAGGCGCAACTGCCGGACTACATGGTCCCGACCCACCTGATCCTGCTCGATGCCATGCCGCTGACCGCCAACGGCAAGCTCGACCGCCGCGCCCTGCCGGCGCCGGATCCGGAGCTGAACCGCCAGCAGTACGTGGCGCCGACCAGCGAGCTGGAACAGAGCCTGGCGCGGATCTGGGGCGAGGTGCTGAACGTTGCCCAGGTCGGCCTCAACGACAACTTCTTCGAGCTGGGTGGCGACTCCATCCTGTCGATCCAGGTGGTCAGCCGTGGCCGTGCCGCGGGTATCCATTTCACCCCGCGCGACCTGTTCCAGCACCAGACCGTGCAGACCCTGGCCGCCGTCGCCACCACCCGCGAAGTGGTCAGCGCCGAGCAGGGGCAACTGACTGGCATGTCGGCGCTGACGCCGATCCAGCACTGGTTCTTCGAAACCCCGATCGCCAACCGCCAGCACTGGAACCAGGCCGTTCTGCTGGAGCCGACCCAGGTGCTCGATGCCGCACAACTGGAGCAGGCGCTGAAGGCCCTGCAACAGCAGCATGACGCCCTGCGCCTCGGTTTCCGCGAGCAGGATGGCGTGTGGCAGGCGGCGTTCCGCGAAGGCGACGACAGCCTGCTGCGGGTCGCCCAGGTCAGCGACATGGCCCAGTGCACGGCGCTCTACGACGAAGCCCAGCGCAGCCTCGACCTGCAACAGGGCCCGCTGCTGCGTGCCTTGCTGGTCAATGGTCCGCAGGGCAAACAGCGCCTGCTGCTGGCGATCCATCACCTGGTGGTGGATGGCGTGTCCTGGCGCGTGCTGCTGGAAGACCTGCAGAACGCCTACCGCCAACAGCCGCTGCCGGCCAAGACCAGCGCCCTGCGCGACTGGGCCGAGCGCCTGAGCGCCCATGCCGCCAGCGATTCGCTGCGCGCGGAGCGCGACTGGTGGCAAGCCCACCTGGGCACCGACGCCATGTCGCTGCCGGGCACCGATAATGCCGGCGGCCAGGAAAACCGCCATGCCGCCAGCATCAGCGTGCGCCTGGATGCCCAGCGCACCCGCCAGTTGCTGCAACAGGCGCCAAGCGCCTACCGCACCCAGGTCAACGACCTGCTGCTGACCGCCCTGGCCCGTGTGCTTTGCCAGTGGACCGAGCAGCCCTCGGCGCTGGTCCAACTGGAAGGCCATGGCCGTGAAAGCCTGTTCGACGAGATCGACCTGACCCGCAGTGTCGGCTGGTTCACCAGTGCCTATCCGCTGCGCCTGACCCCGGCGGCCGACCTGTCCGGCTCGATCAAGGCGATCAAGGAACAGCTTCGTGCAGTCCCGGAAAAGGGCCTCGGCTACGGCGTGCTGCGCTACCTCGGCGACGCTGCCAGCCGCAGCGCGATGCAGGCATTGCCGGTGGCGCCGGTCACCTTCAACTACCTCGGCCAGTTCGACCAGAGTTTCGCCAGCGATGCGCTGTTCCGCCCGCTGGAAGAGTCCGCCGGCACCGCCCATGACCCGCAGGCGCCGCTGCCCAACGAGCTGAGCATCGATGCCCAGGTCTATGGCGGCGAGTTGGTCCTGCGCTGGACCTTCAGCGCCGAGCGTCACCAGCCGGCGACCATCGAAGCCATTGCCAGCGCCTACCTGCTGCAGTTGCAGGCGGTGGTCGAGCACTGCCTGGAAGAGGGCAGCGGCGGCCTGACTCCGTCCGACTTCCCCCTGGCCAGCCTGACTCAGGCCGAGCTGGACGCGCTGCCGGTGCCGGCGGCACGCATCGAGGATGTCTACCCGCTGACCCCGATGCAGGAAGGCATGCTCCTGCACACCCTGCTGGAACCGGGCACCGGCCTGTACTACATGCAGGACCGCTACCGCATCAACAGCGCTCTCGACCCCGAGCGCTTCACCCGCGCCTGGCAGGCCGTGGTTGCCCGCCATGAAGCCCTGCGCGCCTCCTTCTGCTGGGATATCGGCGAAGGCATGCTCCAGGTTATCCACAAGCCGGGCGATACCCCGGTGGACTACCTCGACTGGCGCGGCGTGCCTGCCGAGCAGCAGGAAGAAAACCTCCAGGCCCTGCACAAGCGCGAGCGCGAGGCCGGTTTCGATCTGCTGCACCAGGCGCCGTTCCACCTGCGCCTGATCCGCGTCGGCGAGGCCAGCTACTGGTTCATGATGAGCAACCACCACATCCTCATCGATGCCTGGTGCCGTTCGCTGCTGATGAACGACTTCTTCGACCTGTACATGGCCCTCGGCGAAGGCCGCGATGCGCAATTGGCCCCGGCCCCGCGCTACCGCGACTACATCGGCTGGCTGCAACAGCGCGGCCTGGAACAGGCCCGTGACTGGTGGCGCGCCAACCTGAGCGGCTTCGAGCGGCCGACGCCGATCCCGAGCGACCGCCCGTACCTGCGCGAGCATGCCGGCGAAAGCGGCGGCATGCTGGTGGGCGATGTCTACACCCGCCTCGACGAAGCCGATGGCGCCCGCCTGCGCGAACTGGCGCAGCGGCACCAGCTGACCGTCAACACCTTCGCCCAGGCGGCCTGGGCCCTGACTCTGCGTCGCCTCAGCGGCGAGCGCGACGTGCTGTTCGGCGTCACCGTGGCCGGGCGTCCGGTGGACATGCCGCAGATGCAGCGCACCGTCGGCCTGTTCATCAACACCATCGCCCTGCGTGTCGGCCTGCCCCGTGATGGCGAGCGGCAGAGCGTGCGCCAGTGGCTGAACGGCCTGCTCGACAGCAACATGCAATTGCGCGAGTACGAATACCTGCCGCTGGTCAATATCCAGGACCTCAGCGAACTGCCCAAGGGCCTGCCGCTGTTCGACAGCCTGTTCGTGTTCGAGAACGCCCCGGTGGAAGTCTCGGTGCTGGACCGTGCGCAAAGCCTGAATGCCACCTCGGATTCCGGCCGCACCCACACCAACTACCCGCTGACCGCCGTGTGCTACCCGGGCGATGACCTCGGCCTGCACCTGTCCTATGACCAGCGCTACTTCGACCAGACCACCGTCGAAGGCATGCTGGCGGAGTTCAAGCGCCTGCTGCTGGCGCTGGTGGAAGGCTTCCATGGCGATATGGCGGCGCTGCCGCTGCTGGGTGAGGCCGAGCGGGAGTTCCTGACCCATGGCGTCAACCAGAGCGCCCGCGAGTACCCGCTGGAGCGCAGTTATGTGGCGCAGTTCGAGGAGCGGGTTGCGGCGCATCCTGAGCGGGTTGCCGTCAGTTATCTGAGTGAGCGGATCAGCTACAACGCATTGAACGAAGCCGCCAACCGCCTGGGCCATGCCCTGATCGCGGTGGGCGCCGGCTTCGACCAGCCGATCGCACTGCTGGCCGAACGCGGCCCGGACCTGCTGGGCATGATCGTCGGCAGCTTCAAGGCGGGGGCGGGTTATCTGCCGCTGGATCCGGCGCTGCCGAACCAGCGCCTGAGTGGCGTGATCGGGCAGAGCGGGGCGCCGGTGCTGGTGTGCAGCGCCGCCTGCGAAGCCCAGGCTCGCGAGCTGCTGGCCGACAATGAGTCGGTGCAACTGCTGGTCTGGGAGCAGGTTCAGCACAGCGCTGATATCACCAATCCTGGTCGCTACAGCGGCCCGGATAACCTGGCCTACGTGATCTTCACCTCGGGCTCCACCGGCCTGCCGAAGGGCGTGATGGTCGAGCAGCGCGGCATGCTCAACAACCAGCTGAGCAAGGTCCCGTACCTCGACCTGAGCGAAAAGGACGTGATCGCCCAGACCGCCTCGCAGAGCTTCGATATCTCGGTCTGGCAGTTCCTCGCCGCCCCGCTGTTCGGCGCCCGTGTGGATATCGTGCCGAACGATATCGCCCGTGATCCGCAAGCGTTGCTGGCGCATGTACAAGCTCAGGGCATCAGCGTGCTGGAAAGCGTGCCGTCGCTGATCCAGGGCCTGCTCGCCGAAGAGCGCGTGAGCCTCGACGGCCTGCGCTGGATGCTGCCGACCGGCGAAGCCATGCCACCCGAGCTGGCCCGCCAGTGGCTGCTGCGTTATCCACAGATTGGCCTGGTGAACGCCTACGGTCCGGCCGAGTGCTCGGACGACGTGGCCTTCTTCCGCGTCGATCTGGCGTCCACCGAAAGCACCTACCTGCCCATCGGTACGCCAACCGACAACAACCTGATCTACCTGCTGGACGACGCGCTTGAACTGGTCCCTATCGGAGCCGTGGGTGAGCTGTGCGTCGCCGGTACCGGCGTCGGTCGTGGTTATGTCGGCGACACCCGCCGCACCGTCCCGGTCTTCGTTCCGAATCCGTTCGGTGCCCCGGGCGAACGCCTGTACCGCACCGGCGACCTGGCCCGCCGTCGCGCCGATGGCATACTGGAATACGTCGGTCGCGCCGACCACCAGGTGAAGATCCGCGGCTACCGCATCGAACTGGGCGAGATCGAAACCCGCCTGCTGGAACACCCGGCGATCCGCGAAACCGTGGTCCTCGATATCGACGGCCCACAGGGCAAGCAACTCGCCGCCTACGTGGTCACCCGCAGCGAGCTGGATATCGATCAGCTCAAGGCCTCGCTGAAAGCCAGCCTGCCGGACTACATGGTTCCAACCCACGTCGTGCAGTTGCCGGCCATGCCGCTGACGCCGAACGGCAAGCTCGACCGCAAGGCCCTGCCGCAGCCGGATACCAGCGTCTCGCAGACCGCCTATGTGGCCCCTGAAAGCGAGCTGGAGCAGCAACTGGCAGCCATCTGGGCCGAGGTGCTGAAGATCGAGCGCGTCGGCCTCGACGACAGCTTCTTCGAGCTGGGCGGGCACTCGTTGCTGGCGACCCAGGTCATCTCCCGGGTCCGCCAGGGCCTGAAGATCGAGCTGGCGCTGCGCAGCCTGTTCGAGGCCCGCGACCTGCGTGGCTTCGCCCGTCAGGTTGCCGCTGCGGAAAGCAGCAAGCAGCAGGCGATCACCCTGGCCGACCGCAGCCAGCCGCTGGCGCTGTCCTATGCCCAGCAACGCCAGTGGTTCCTCTGGCAGCTGGAGCCGCAGAGCGCCGCCTACAACATGCCGGCCGCTCTGCGCCTGCGTGGCGCGCTGGATATCGCCGCGCTGGAACTGAGCTTCGAACGCCTGATCGCCCGCCATGAAACCCTGCGCACCACCTTCCGCCAGGACGGTGCCCGGGCCGTGCAGGTCATCCATGCGCCGGCGCCGTTCATGCTGGAGCTGGAACAACTGCCGGAGTCGGCCCTGCCACGTGACGAGCAGGTGCGCCTGTTCATCGAGGCCGAGACCCTGCGGCCGTTCGACCTGGAAAACGGTCCGCTGCTGCGCGTGCGCCTGCTGCACCTGGCGGCCGACGAACATGTGCTGGTGCTGGTCCAGCACCATATCGTCACCGATGGCTGGTCGATGCCGATCATGGTCGACGAGCTGATGCGCCTGTATGCCGGCCACAGCCAGGGCGAGGACGTGCGCCTGGCGCCGTTGCCTGTCCAGTACGCCGACTACGCTCTGTGGCAGCGTGGCTGGCTGGAAGCGGGCGAGAAAGCCCGTCAGTTGGCCTACTGGACCGCGCAACTGGGTGGCGAGCAACCGGTGCTGGAGCTGCCGACCGACCACCCGCGTCCGCCGGTGCAGAGCACCGCTGGCGCGCAACTCGGCTTCAGCCTCGACCCGCACCTGGCCGCCGACCTGAAAGCGCTGGCGCAAGGGCAGGGCGTGACCCTGTTCATGCTCTTGCTGGCCTCGTTCCAGACCCTGCTGCACCGCTACTCGGGCCACGGCGACGTGCGCGTCGGCGTGCCGATCGCCAACCGCAACCGCGCCGAGACCGAGCCGCTGATCGGCTTCTTCGTCAACACCCAGGTGCTCAAGGCCGAACTGGACTCGCAGACCCGCGTCGGCGAGTTGCTGCAACAGGTCAAGCGCCATGCCCTGGAGGCCCAGGCCCATCAGGACCTGCCGTTCGAGCAACTGGTGGAAGCCCTGCAACCGGAGCGCGACCTGAGCCGCAGCCCGCTGTTCCAGGTGATGTACAACCACCAGAGCGAAGCCGCGCAACTGGTGCCGCAACTGGCCGGCCTGCAACTGGAAGCGGTGCCGTCGGAGAAGCACA
Organism: Pseudomonas sp. P2S-1; assembly: GCF_057197725.1. Classification (NCBI taxonomy): domain Bacteria; kingdom Pseudomonadati; phylum Pseudomonadota; class Gammaproteobacteria; order Pseudomonadales; family Pseudomonadaceae; genus Pseudomonas; species Pseudomonas sp. P2S-1. The sequence goes on along the minus strand of NZ_CM170068.1, from coordinate 2,770,880 downwards.
CCGCGCAGTTCGACCTGATGCTGCATACCGTGGAGCACAGCGACGGCCTGAGCGCCTCGCTGACCTACGCCACCGCCTTGTTCGAAGCGGACACCATCGCGCGCATGGCCGAACACTGGCAGCAACTGCTGCGCTCGATCAGTGCCGATGTGCAGCAACGGATCGGTGACCTGGCCTTGCTCGACGCGACGGCCCAGCGCCGCATCGTCCAGCAGTGGAACGCCACCGCCGCACCGTTCCCCGGCGACACCGGCATCCACCACCTGTTCGAAGCCCAGGTGGCGAAAACCCCGGACGCGCCAGCGCTGGTCTTCGCCGGCCAGCAACTGAGCTATGCCCAGCTCAACCGCCGGGCCAACCAGCTGGCGCACAAGCTGCGCGAACTGGGGGCGCGCCCGGATGCGCTGATCGGCCTCGCGGTGGAACGCAGCCTGGAAATGGTCATCGGCCTGCTGGCGATCATGAAGTCCGGCGGCGCCTATGTGCCGCTCGACCCGGATTACCCGAGCGACCGCCTGGCCTACATGATCGAGGACAGCGGCGTCGAGCTGCTGCTGACCCAGGAAGCCCTGGTGGAGCGCCTGCCGATCCCGGGCCACGTGCAGTCCCTGAGCCTCGACCGCCTGCCGCTGGAACACTACAGCGACGCCAACCCGGTGCCGCTGAGCCTGGCCGACAACCTGGCCTACGTGATCTACACCTCGGGTTCCACCGGCAAGCCGAAAGGTGCCGGCAACAGCCATCGCGCGGTGATCAACCGCCTGCACTGGGGGCAGAAGGCCTATGGGCTGGACGCCAGCGACACTGTGCTGCAGAAGACCCCGTTCAGCTTCGACGTCTCGGGCTGGGAGTTCTACTGGCCGCTGCTTTCCGGCGCGCGCCTGGCGGTAGCCCTGCCGGGCGACCACCGCGACCCGGACCGCCTGCTGGCGACCATCCGCCAGTACGGCGTCACCACCGTGCACTTCGTGCCGTCCATGCTCCAGGCCTTCATGACCCACGAGGACGTCGAGACCTGCACCAGCGTGCGCCGCGTGATGTGCAGCGGCGAGGCCTTGCCGGTGGAGCTGGCGGCCCAGGTGCTCAAGCGCCTGCCCCATGCCGACCTGCACAACCTGTACGGGCCGACCGAGGCGGCGATCGAGGTCACCCACTGGACCTGCAGCGTCGATGACCTGAACGTGCCGATCGGTCACCCGATCGACAACATCAAGACCCATATCCTCGAGGACGGCCTGCTGCCGGCCGCGCCGGGCTGCGCCGCCGAGCTGTACCTGGGCGGCGTCGGCCTGGCCCGGGGTTACCACAACCGTCCTTCCCTGACCGCCGAGCGTTTCGTGCCGGATCCGTTCTCCAGCGACGGCGGCCGCCTGTACCGCACCGGCGACCTGGCCCGCTATCGCGGCGAGGGCATCGTCGAATACGCCGGGCGTATCGACCACCAGGTGAAGATCCGTGGCCTGCGTATCGAGCTGGGCGAGATCGATGCGCGGCTGCAGGAGCACCCGGCGGTGCGCGAGGGCAGCGTCATCGATATCGACGGCGCCAACGGCAAGCAGCTGGCGGCCTATCTGGTGGCCCGCGATCCGCAACAGGACACCGATGAACTGAAGGAAATCCTCAAGGCCCACCTCAAGGTGCACCTGCCGGAATTCATGGTGCCGAGCCACTTCATCTGGCTTGAGCGCATGCCGGTCAACGCCAACGGCAAGCTTGATCGCCGAGCGCTGCCGAAACCCGACCTGAGCCAGAACGCCTCGTCCGGCGTGGCCCCGAGCAGCCCGCTGGAAGCCGAACTGGCCGCCATCTGGCGCGATGTGCTGAAGCTGGAGCAGGTCGGCGTGACCGACAACTTCTTCGAGCTGGGCGGCGATTCGATCATCTCCATCCAGGTGGTCAGCCGCGCCCGTCAGGCCGGGATCCTGTTCAGCGCCAAGGACCTGTTCCAGCGCCAGACCATCCAGGGCATCGCCCAGGTGGCCAGCCGTGCCCCGGCGGTGCGTATCGAGCAGGGCGCCCTGAGTGGCCCGACGCCGTTGCTGCCGATCCAGCGCTGGTTCTTCGACAGCCCGATCCCCGAGCGTCATCACTGGAACCAGTCGGTGCTGTTCACCCCGACCGTGGCCCTGGATGCCGTGCGCCTGGAGGCGGCGCTGCAACGCCTGGTGGCGCACCACGATGCCCTGCGCCTGAGCTTCGTCGACGCGAACGCCAGCTTCCGCGATGCGGTCAGCGGCGAGCTGCTGTGGGTGCGTGAGCTGGAGGCCCGCGAGGGGCTGCGTGCCCTGTGCGATGAAGCGCAGCGCAGCCTGAACCTGGTCGAAGGTCCGCTGCTGCGCGGCCTGCTGGTCAAGCTGCCGGAGGGCGAACAACGCCTGCTGCTGGTGATCCATCACCTGGCAGTGGACGGCGTGTCCTGGCGCATCCTGCTGGAAGACCTGCAGGCGGCCTATAACGGCGCGGCGCTGGCGGACAAGACCCACTCCGTGAAGGTCTGGGCCGAGCAACTGCAAGCCTGGGCCGCTACGCCGCAACTGGCCGCCGAACTCGACTGGTGGCAGGCACAGTTGCAAGGCGTCAGTGACGAACTGCCGCTGGACCACGCCGAAGGCGGGCGCCAGCACCAGCACGAAGTCACCGTCAGCAGCCGCCTCGATGCCGACCTGACCCGGCAGTTGTTGCAGGAGGCTCCGGCGGCCTATCGCACGCAGATCAACGACCTGCTGCTGACTGCCCTGGCCCGTGTAATCGCTCGCTGGACCGGCCGTACCGACACCCTGGTGCGCCTGGAAGGTCACGGTCGTGAAGAGCTGTTCGATGGCATCGACACCCACGGTACCGTCGGCTGGTTCACCAGCCTGTACCCGGTCAAGCTCAGCGCTGGCGACGACCTCGCCAGCTCGCTGAAGACCATCAAGGAACAGCTGCGTGCAGTCCCGAACAAGGGCCTGGGCTACGGCGTGCTGCGCTGGCTCGGCGACGAGCAGGCACAACGCCGCCTGGCGGCACTGGCCCAGGGCCAGATCGTGTTCAACTACCTCGGCCAGCTGGATGGCAGCTTTGCCGGCGACGATGCACTGCTGGCGCCCTCCGGCGAAGGCAGCGGCCAGGGCCAGAGCGACGAAGCGCCGCTGGACAGCCTGCTGGCGATCAACGGCCAGGTCCTCGACGGCCAGCTGGAAATGCTCTGGAGCTTCAGTGGCGAGCTGTTCGATACCAGCACCGTGCAAGGGCTGGCCGATGCCTACGCCAGCGAACTGCGCCTGCTGATCGAACACTGCCTGTCTGCCGGTGCGGGCGGGGTGACGCCATCGGACTTCCCGCTGGCCGGCCTCGACCAGCGCCAGCTCGACAGCCTGCCGCTGCCGGCTGTACAGATCGCCGATATCTACCCGCTGTCGCCGATGCAGCAGGGCATGCTGTTCCACAGCCTGTACGAGCAGGACAAGGTCAGCTACGTCAACCAGATGCGCACTGCAGTGCGCGGTATCGAGGTCGAGCGCTTCGTGGCCGCCTGGCAGGCGGTGCTGGATAACCACGAGGTACTGCGCGCCAGCTTCGTCAGCAGTTTTGGCCAGCCGCTGCAGGTAATCCGCAAGCAGGTCGCGGTGCCGTTCGAACTGCAGGACTGGCGTGGGCGGGATGATGTCGACGCCGCACTGGTCGACTTTGCCGAAGCCGATCGCCAGCGTGGTTTCGATCTGGAACAGGACGCCTTGCTGCGCCTGAGCCTGCTGCACACCGGCGAGGACGTTTACCAACTGGTCTTCACCTGCCATCACATCCTGCTGGATGGCTGGAGCAGCTCGCGGATGTTCGGCGAGGTATTGCAGCGTTATCACGGCGAGGCGGTGCCGGCGGCCGGCGGTCGCTACCAAGACTACATCCACTGGCTGCAACGCCAGGACGCCGCCGTGGCCGAGCACTTCTGGAACGGCCAGTTGGCCGAGCTGGAAGCCCCGACCCGCCTGGCGCCATGCTTCCGCGCGGCGGGGCAGGGCCATGGCGAGCTGCGGCATGACTTCGCCGCGGCCGTGACCGCGCAACTGGGCGAGTTCGCCCGCGAGCAGCGGGTCACCCTCAACACCCTGTTGCAGGCGAGCTGGATGCTCTTGCTGCAACGCTATACCGGGCAGGCCACGGTCACCTTCGGCGCTACGGTTGCCGGGCGTCCGGCGGAGCTGGCGGGTGTCGAGGAACAGCTCGGCCTGTTCATCAACACCCTGCCGGTGGTCGGCAGCCCGCGTGCCGAGCAGCGCGTGCAGGACTGGGTGCAGGAAGTCCAGGCGCTCAACCTGGTGCTGCGCGAGCACGAGCACACGCCGCTGTACGACGTGCAGCGCTGGGCTGGCTGGGCCGGCGAGGCGCTGTTCGACTCGATCATGGTGTTCGAGAACTACCCGATCGCCGAGGCGCTGCAACAGGCGTCGCCGCGCTCGCCAAGCTTCGCCAACGTTGTGAACCAGGAGCAGACCCACTATCCGCTGACCCTGGCGGTGGAGGCGGGCGAGCGCCTGTCCCTGGCGGTGGGCTACGACCTGGCGCACTTCGACCAGGCCGCCATCGAACAACTGCTGCGGCACTTCGAGCACCTGCTGCTGGCCCTGGCCGCCGACGGCCAGGCCCTGCTCGGTGAACTGCCGCTGCTCGACGAAGCCGAGCGCCAGCACCTGCTGCATGACTGGAACGCCACGGCCGTGGACGTCCCCGAAGCCTGCATCCACGACCTGATCGAGCAGCAGGTCCAGGCCACGCCGGAGGCGGTGGCGCTGGTCCTCGGCGAGCTGCAATTGAGCTATGCCGAGCTGGATCGCCAGGCCAACCGCCTGGCTCACCGTCTGCGTGACCTGGGTGTCGGCCCGGATGTGTTGGTGGGGATTTCCCTGGAGCGCAGCCTGGAAATGGTCGTCGGCCTGCTGGCGATCCTCAAGGCCGGCGGTGCCTATGTGCCGCTGGACCCGGCGTACCCGCGCGAGCGCCTGGACTACATGGTCCGCGACAGCGGTATCGGCCTGCTGCTGACCCAGTCGTCGCTGCTCGCCGACCTGCCGCTGAACGACGCCGTGACCAGCCTGAGCCTCGACGAACTGATCGACTGGCAGGACCTCGCCGAGGCCACGCCGCCGCAGGTCCGGGTGAATGCCGACAACCTCGCCTACGTGATCTACACCTCCGGCTCCACCGGCCGCCCGAAAGGCGTGGAGATCCGTCATGGCGCCCTGGCCAACCATATGCTGTGGATGCAGGACGAACTGCAGTTGGCGCCGGCCGACCGCGTCTTGCAGAAGACCGCGTTCAGCTTCGACGCCTCGGTCTGGGAGTTCTGGCTGCCGCTGCTCAACGGCGCGCAACTGGTCCTCGCCAGCCCGGCGCTGAGCGACGACCTGACCCTGCTGTGGCGCGAAGTGGCGGTGCAGGACATCAGCATCCTGCAACTGGCGCCATCGGTGCTGCAGGCGCTGCTCCCGGACGTGCGCGAAGGCCAGCTGGATTCGCTGCGCACCCTGGCCTTCGGTGGCGAGGCCCTGAGTGCCGCGCTGGTGGAGCAGTTGCGCGAGCAGTGGGGCGGGCGGGTCTACAACCTGTACGGCCCGACCGAGGCGACCATCGATACCAGCAGCCTGCTGATCGACGGCCCGGTGGATACGGCGATCGCGGCGATCGGCCGGCCGATCAGCAACGTGCGCACCTATGTCCTCGACACCAACCTGCAGGTCTGCCCGGTGGGCAGTGCCGGCGAGCTGTATGTCGGCGGCGACTCGCTGGCGCGGGGTTACCACAAGCGTCCGGACCTGAGTGCCGAGCGCTTCGTGCCCGATCCGTTCACCCCGGGCGCGCGCCTGTATCGCACCGGTGACCTGGTGCGCTACCGCGCCGATGGGGTGATCGACTACCTGGGGCGGATCGACCACCAGGTGAAAATCCGCGGCCTGCGCATCGAGCTGGGCGAGATCGAAGCGCTGCTGCTGCGTCAGCCGGCGGTGCGCGAGGCGGTGGTGCTGCCGCGGGACAGCGCCAACGGCACGCAGCTGGTGGCCTGGGTGGTGGTGGGGCAGGGCGTGGTCGCGGGCGACGACCTGGTCCATGAACTCAAGGCCCAGCTCGCTCAGGACCTGCCGGGCTTCATGGTGCCGACGCAGTGGCTGTTCCTCGAGCAGTTGCCGCTGACGCCGAACGGCAAGCTGGACCGCAAGGCCCTGCCGCAGCCGGATATCGGCCATGCCCATGCGGCCTATGTGGCGCCGCAGGGTGAGCTGGAACAACAGCTGGCGGCGATCTGGGCCGAGGTGCTCAAGGTGGACAAGGTCGGCATGAGCGACGACTTCTTCGAGCTGGGCGGGCACTCGTTGCTGGCCACGCAGATCGTCAGTCGGATGCAGAAGGAACTGGGGCACCACGTGCCGCTGCGCGCCATGTTCGAGCTGAACACCTTGCAGGCGCTGGCGGCGTACATCGAGGGGCAGCAGGACAAGCGCATCGACGAAGCCAAGGTCGATCGCCTGTCGGACCTGATGGCCGAGCTGGAGGCGCTCTAACCGAGAGCACGCCACCCATCCCTGTGGGAGCTGGCTTGCCAGCGATTGCGATGGTGAATTCACTACAGTAATCGCTGCGGTTCGGCGGTCCGACAAGCCAGCTCCCACAAGGTCCACGCAAAACAGGAAAAATCTGTTTCACCCTGTAAATCCGCACCGCGCTGGAGCGTTTCTCCAGGAAGGAAACTCACCTCATCCAACTTTCTTGAGGGTTGCACAGATGTCAGTCGCTATCAGGTTTGCCGAAGACCAGGACGCCGGCGAAACGCTCTATCAGTTCGACGAGTCGCCCCTGCTGGCCCGGCAAAGCCGCCAGGAATCCAACGCGCGCAGCTACCCGCGGCGGATTCCGCTGGCGCTGAAACGGGCCAAAGGCATCCATGTCGAGGACGTCGAAGGCCGGCGCTTCATCGATTGCCTGGCCGGCGCCGGAACCCTCGCCCTGGGCCATAACCACCCGGTGGTGATCGAGGCCATCCAGCAAGTGCTGGCGGACGAACTGCCGCTGCACACCCTGGACCTGACCACCCCGGTCAAGGACCAGTTCGTCCAGGACCTGTTCAGCATCCTGCCACCGGCACTGGCGGCGGACGCGAAGATCCAGTTCTGCGGCCCGACCGGCACCGACGCCGTTGAAGCCGCACTGAAACTGGTGCGTACCGCCACCGGGCGCAGCACCGTGCTGTCGTTCCAGGGCGGCTACCACGGCATGAGCCAGGGCGCCCTGAGCCTGATGGGCAGTCTCGGGCCGAAGCGTCCGCTGGGTGCGCTGCTCAGCAGCGGCGTGCAGTTCATGCCCTATCCCTACGACTACCGCTGCCCGTTCGGCCTCGGCGGCGAAGCCGGGGTCAAGGCCAACCTGGCCTATCTGCAAAACCTGCTGAACGATCCCGAAGCCGGTGTGCAACTGCCGGCGGCGGTGATCGTCGAGGTGGTGCAGGGCGAGGGCGGGGTGATCCCGGCGGACCTGGACTGGCTGCGCGGCGTGCGTGCCATCACCGAAAAGGCCGGGGTGGCGCTGATCGTCGACGAGATCCAGAGCGGCTTTGCCCGCACCGGCAAGATGTTCGCCTTCGAGCACGCCGGGATCATCCCCGATGTGGTGGTCATGTCCAAGGCCATCGGCGGCAGCCTGCCGCTGGCGGTGGTGGTCTACCGGCAGTGGCTGGACAGCTGGGCGCCGGGTGCCCACGCCGGGACCTTCCGCGGCAACCAGATGGCCATGGCGGCGGGCTCGGCGGTGATTCGCTACCTCAAGGAACACGACATCTGCAGCCACGCCGCGGCCATGGGCGAGCGCCTGGGCGGGCACCTGCGCGACCTGCAGAAGGACTACCCGCAACTGGGTGATATCCGCGGCCGCGGGTTGATGCTCGGGATCGAGCTGGTGGACCCGGAAGGCGAGCGCGATGCCCTCGGCCACGCCCCGTACTTCCCGCGCCTGGCGCCGCTGGTGCAGCGTGAATGCCTCAAGCGCGGGCTGATCCTCGAGCTGGGTGGCCGGCATGGCAGCGTGGTGCGCTTCCTGCCGCCGTTGGTGATTACTGCCGAGCAGGTCGACGATGTCTCGGCGATCTTCGGCCGGGCCTTGGCGGCGGCGGTCGCCAGCCTCTAATTTTCTGGCGTCCCCGCACGTCTATTTGCATATCTATTTTCGGAGAGCAGCAATGACTTCAGTTTTCGACCGTGACGACATCCAGTTCCAGGTAGTGGTCAACCACGAAGAGCAGTACTCCATCTGGCCGGACTACAAGGAAGTCCCGGCGGGCTGGCGCACCGTGGGCAAGAGCGGCCTGAAGAAGGACTGCCTGGCCTACATCGAAGAGGTCTGGACCGACATGCGTCCGCTGAGCCTGCGGCAGAAGATGGAAGCGCAGGCCGCGCAGTAAAGCAAAAGCCCCGGTGAAGACCGGGGCTTTTTTGTGTTTGTGTCGCGCCGCAGACCCTGTGGGAGCTGGCTTGCCAGCGATAGGCATAGGTATCTACACAACTCCCATCATGGTCTATAAAAGAACCGCATGGATTCGAAATGACCGGGCTCGATGCCCGACTGATCAAGCGGTACGACGAGTTAGTGATGGGACATACCAACGCACTGGCGGGCTTGGCCGCCGGAATGAAGGCCCTGCCGCGTAGCGACAGGGCCTTTTCGCAAACACAGGCCATGTGGCGGTTTCTGGGAAACGACCGGGTTAAACCCAGTGATCTGGTGAAACCCTTGCTGGCATTGGCTCATGAGGGATGCAGCGAGGATTGCGATGAGTACGCACTGGTCATGCATGACTGGTCGCGTATCAATTTCATGCACCACCACAGCAAGACTGATCGCCTGCAGATGACCCATAAGGGCGATGTCGGTTACGAACTGCAAAGCAGCCTGCTGGTGAGTGATCGTGATGGATCACCCATCTGCACACCCGCTCAAAACCTGTCGTTCAAGGATGGAATACTCAGCACCCGGACTGATGAACTCATTGCTCATGGCAAGCACATGGACGAGTTGGTGGACCGTGCTGCATGGCTTGAACAGCAAGGCTTTGCCAAACCTTTGGTGCATATCGTCGATCGAGAAGCAGACTCGGTGGGGCATCTGAGGCAACTGCAAGCTGGCAACCATCTTTGGCTGGTGCGAGCCAGGATGAACTCCACGGCTAAGTACCAGGATCGATCGCGCTCAGTGAAGCTCATCGCTGAAGACCTGTCCTTTAGAGCCGCTCGGGACGTCGTTTTCAAGGGAAAGCCGGCGATACAGTGGGTCGCAGAAACAGACGTAGTGCTGACCCGAAAAGCCCAACCAACTGCCAAAAGCAGGGCAGAACGATTCAAGCTCCGCCAGCCAGGAGATCCTCTTCCTGCGCGCCTGGTTGTCAGCCGGGTCATGAGCGAATCGGGAGAACTCTTAGCCACTTGGTATCTGCTGAGCAATGTGGGCGGGAAAGCCAGTGCTGAGCAGATTGCGCTTTGGTACTACTGGCGGTGGCGAATCGAGTCCTACTTCAAACTGCTCAAGGAAGGTGGGCAACAGCTGGAAAGCTGGCAGCAGGAAAGTGGTGAGGCTGTGTTCAAACGACTGCTTATCGCAAGTCAGGCCTGTGCAGTGGCTTGGCGATTGATGCGTGCCGAGGGTCAGTTTGCCGAGCAAACCCGAACATTCCTGGTGCGATTATCTGGCCGCCAGATGAAACGATCCCAGCCTGTGACTGCTTCAGCGTTATTGGCAGGGCTGTACATGCTGTTAGCCATGACAGAAACGCTGGAGCAGTACAGTCCTCAGGAGCTTGCCGCGTTTGCAAATGAAGCTGTTGGCTGGCTACCGAGGCAAAGGCGTTAGAGATGTGTAGATACCCATGCAGCGATAGGGCCCCGAAGGTCACCGCATCCTCATCTGCCCGCCTGCGATTCCAACCACTCCACCGTCCGCGGCGAAGCCTGCGCCAACGGAATCGCCGCCTGGTGCACCGCCCCGTCCCAGCCCTCCATGGTGATCCACAACTGCGCATCCACCGGCGTATTCCTGGGCACCGGCAACCCCGCCCCCAGCCGATGCGCCGAACCGAAGAAAATCACCCCCGCCGCCCGCAGGCTGCGTGGCTTGCCGATCCGCAGATAGGTCGCCTTGACCCGCCTGGCGCAGGCCTCGCACAGCTCGGCATTGAAGCTCTTCATATACCCGGACGCACCATCCAGCTCCGGCCCGCGCTCCTTCAGCTCGGCCAGCCTCAGGCTCCACGGCCCGACCTGGATATCACCGACCACCCGCTGCCCCAGCCCCCGGTCCCCACGAAACAACGCCGTCTCGGCGAAATACCGCGGCATGAAGCCCAGCGGAATCAGGATCAGCAGGATATTCAGATGAAAGCGCCACTTGCGCCAGAAACGCCCCAGGGCCGATTCGGGCCGGGCAGCGAGGTCCTTGCTCACAGGGTGTTCTCCACGGTCTTGCCGGGACGCGGCTTGCGCTCTTCCCGGGCTTCACGCTTGAGGGCGGCGGCGGTGGCGAGGGCGGTGCGCTTGGTCCAGATCAGCAACCCGCTGAGCACCATCAGGCTCAGCACCAGGCCGAAGAAGGCCCAGATCGCCTTGATCCAGAACCCGCCGAAATCCCCGGTATGCAGCGGGCGCATGGATTCGGTAAGCAGCTCCACCCCGGTACGGTCCGAGAGCAGATGGGACGCCGCGATCTCGCCGGTATAGGGATGGATATCCACCAGTTGCGGAATCAGCGGATACCAACTGCGTCCACCGACCTGCAGGGTGCCGTAGGTGTTGCTCGGCATGATGATGTTGCTGGTGTCCAGGCTGGGGATCTTCTCCCGGGCGATGGCCACGGCGCGGTCCAGGCTGATCATCGGCGGCGGTTCGCCGTCGGCGGTGAGGGGTACGCTGTTGTGGGCCATCACCAGGGTCGCCGGGGAATAGCTGGAAATGCTCACCTGGTTGTCCTCCAGCAGCGCCTGGACCAGGAACCAGGTACCGGTGATGGAGATGGTCGCGATAAACCAGATCGACCAGATGCCGCTCAACCGGTGCAGGTCGCCCCAGAAGATCCGCGCGCCGTGGCGCAGGCGCAGCACCGGGTTGAAGAAGCCTTTCCAGAAGCGCTTGTACACCACCAGCCCGGTGATCAGCGACGCTAGCAGCGGCAGGCCGAGGAAGGACACCAGGTACCAGCCCCAGGAATGACCGTTGGTCGCCGGGATCAGCCACCAGCCATGCAGGGCGCGGGTAAAGCGGCGGAAGTCGAACTGTGGGGCGAAGCCCTGGATCTCGCCGCTGTACGGGTTGACGTAGGCCATGCTGGTGCGCCCGCCGGGCAGGTTGATGGTGGCGTTGAGGGCGAAATAATCGCCGTCCGGCTGGTACAGCGCGGCGATGATCGCCTCCGGGTGCTTCTGCGCCAGATGGTCCTTGATCGCCTCGAAGCTCAGGCGCCGGGCATCGTCGGACGGCGCGGTCGCGCGCATTTCCGGGTAGGCCAGCCACATGATCTCCTTGCTCACCACCGCCAGGGTCCCGGTGACGCAAACGATCAGGACGAAGAACCAGATCGGCAGGGCCAGCCAGCTGTGCACCAGAAACCAGAGTTTCGAGCGGGACTTCTTCGACATGGGTAACGCTCTCGCTGCAAATCCGTGAAAGACATCCATTTCTTTACGAACAAGGGCAGGGCGGCTTTAAGCCAAACCGCCTCTGTAGATGCAAGCAAATGTTTCTGCCCGCCATTGCACTGCCCGGCGGGGTTAATTTTCCGCACAGGCCAAACGTTCCATCAGCAGACCAGGCGTGCCCGACCGTTGTGGACCGGGCGGCCGTACCCTTCAGGGAGAACTTTCATGAGTCATGCGTTGAGTTTGGACATCCGCCCCTTGCTCGCCGGGGCGGGCACCCTGCCCATGTTGATCGAGGCGCCGGAGCCGGGGCTGGACCTGATGGAAGCACTTGGCGAATTCAAGCCGCTGGTGGCGCAGCACCTGTACAGCGCCGGCGGAATTCTCTTCCGCGGTTTCGAGGTGGGTGGCGCCGAGCGCTTCCGTGAATTCGCCGCCGGCTTCGGCGACCCGCTGCTCAGCTACGAATTCGGCTCGACCCCGCGCAGCAACGTGACCAAGGGCGTCTACACCTCCACCGAATACCCGGCCCACCAGAGCATCCCGCTGCACAACGAACAGGCCTACACCCTGGACTGGCCGATGCGCATCTGGTTCTACAGCATGATCGCTGCCGAGACCGGTGGTGAAACGCCGATTGCCGACAGCCGCGAAATCTACCGACGCATCCCGGCGCGGATCCGCGAGCGCTTCGTCGAGAAGAAGCTGATGTACGTACGCAACTACGGCAACGGCCTGGATGTGGAATGGAGTCAGGTGTTCAACACCGAGGACGAAAGCGTGGTCGAGGCGTACTGCCGGGCGCACGCGATCCAGTGTGAATGGAAGGATGACGGCGAACTGCGCACCCGGCAGATCTGCCAGTCGGTGGCCCGGCACCCGGTGACGCAGGATATGGTCTGGTTCAACCAGGCACACCTGTTCCACGTCTCCAACCTGCCGCCGGAAGTGCGTGAGAGTTTGCTGGATGTGGTGGACGAGGAGGATCTGCCGCGCAACGTCTATTACGGCGATGGTTCGCCGATCGAGGTGGACTTGCTCGATGAGGTGCGGGGTGTGCTGGATGAATGCACCATCAAGTTCCCGTGGCTGGAGAACGACGTGATGATGCTCGACAACATGCTCGCGGCGCATGCGCGGTCGCCGTTTACCGGGAAGCGGAAGGTGGTGGTGGCGATGGCGCAGGGGTATTCGGAGCGCTGAGCAAGAAGCGAGCACGGACTGCTCTTGAGCGTGGCTTGTCGGGCCGCCGAACCGCCGCGAAGGTCCGACAAGCCACGCGTCCGAGGTATGCGGCGATCTGTCAGACCTGAACACTCAAGGTCGAAGCCGCCACCGCCACCGTCATCAACGCCTTGCTGATCTGCAGATCGAGCAGCGCATTGTTGAGCATTTCCAGGTGGTGCTCCATGGGTGGAGCCGGCAGGAGGGACACATTGGTGAGGGCCTTGCCGAGGTGGTCCAGCGCATGCTGCATGGCTTCCTCGCGGGTGAGGCCGGGTGTGGTGCAGAGTACATAAGGTGGATCAGGGACGAGCTTTTTCATGGTTTCTGTTCCTAGGTTTCAAGGATGAAAAACCACAATTCGCTGCTAAACGAAGGGTGGCGACTGTACGCGGGTTAGCAGACCGAGCCCTAGGAACCAAATACCCGGCGCACCCGAAGGTGCCCACACGTACAGCCGCCATAAAAAGGTTGGCTGGTGGTTTTTACTAGGGCTTCGGACTGCTAATCCGGTCACTGCATTAGCAACGACCGACGCAGACTAGGCACCCTTTCCACCCTACGCAACCAAAAAACAGGCCGGCGAGTATGCTTGGGAAATTGCCTACAAGAAAGTCGGAAATTGGTGAAGTTCGCAGCTGATATGCAACATCTTGTAGAGCACAGATTCATTCCTACGTGAGGCGCTTCCTCTTCCTAACGTCGCTCGGACAGATTGCCGAAATTTCCCACATAACACTGGGAATCGCCCTGCTGACCCCGCCCCCTTCTCACATCAATGATCCGCCCCCTCAACAACTACGGAGGGTTTATGGCGAGACCATTGGCATGCCTTGGCGACAAAACGACCTACGGCCAGGTCCTATCGGCTACCGCCACCTGGTACGAAGGGGACAAACCCATCGTCCAGACTGGCGATCTGGCCCGATGCGACAAGTGCGACGGAAGCTTCCCGATCGTTGGCACGGCCATCGACTGGTGCGAAGACCAACCTTATGTGGCCACTGGCGACCGCGTGGCCTGTCGCTGCCCGGACCATGTGGTCTATGGCTCCACCACCCAGATCACCAGCAGCCCGGCATCAGCCCGAACCACGGCGGCACAGGCAGCGACCCTGGCTGAAACACCGGCCGCCAATACGACAACCAGCACTACGCCCGGCGCTGCAACGACGATGCCTGCCCGGGTATTCGCCCGGTCCTGCCTTGGCACCACCAAAGACACCTGCTCTCCGGAGCCCATCTCCAACTTCGGCAGGGTCGCGGTCATCGGGCCAACCGCTCGAGAAACAGCAGCGGGAACAGCGCTGGCGGGCGTGTCGATTGGTCGGGTCGCTGGCAGCGGTCTGCTGGAAGGTCTTGGAACCTGGGCGGTCCGTGGGCTTGGCGCGGCCGCCTCGTCACTCTCCAGTGCCGCCAACCCCTTGCTGCTGGCGCTATGGCCATCCGACCTGGCCGACGGAACGCTCTACACCGAAGAACAGCTCCGGGAAATGAGCCAGGCCCTGACCCGAGTGCGTTTCCAGTTCCGCCGGGATGTGCAGGGCGTCGTGCAGATCTACGGCTTCCACACGTTCAGCCACTACGGTGGCGAAGATCGCGTCCAGGTCCAGCGAGCGCACTGGAATGCCGACAAGAGCGCGATGGTGGCTCACCTCGATGGCCTGACGATCACCTGGACGCCCAACAACGGCCCGCTGGTCACCGCGCCTACGACCTACCCCGGCGCCCGCCCGGACGTACTGGACAACATTCTCGTCCATCCCATCCCCAACGGGCGGGACAGTCAGATCACGACCTATCCGGGGCAGGATGCCGAGGACATTACCTGGCAAGACGTGATCCTGACGTTCCCGGCGGACTCAGGGGTGCCGCCGCTTTATCTGGTATTTGCCAAGCCGGCGGTGGAGGTGCTGGAGGTTGATATCTATGGTGCATTCAGTGGACGTCCTCGTAATGGGCTACATGTGGATCACATGCCCTAACAAGCAGCGGTGCGTCGTTATCTGAGATACCACATGGCGAACCTTACAACTGAACAAGTCGATCGACTGATGGGGGGCGTCGCTAGCATTGCGATACCCGCAACAACGCATCAGAAGTACAGCGAAACTTACGGCGGACGAAACACCCATGACAAACAATTTTTAGATGCCGGAGATCTGCGCGCTGCAGTGGATAGCAACTTCAATGCAATCAAGCCTAACCTTTTAGAAAGCGGTTTTTCGGAAGAAACGCTCGAAGAAAAGCTGTCTACGATGCATAAAATCAATGAAAAACAAGGGTGGTACTAAATGAACGCCGAGAAACTGATTAGCTTGGTTAAGGGGTTGGGCCGCACCTACAAAGAACTCATAGCAGAAAATCTAATCCGCAACGAGCCACTACGCCCTCTTTTCAAGGAAGGCGAGAATGAAGACTTGATTCAAAAAGTCGAGCCTGGCATGGAGTTATGGTTCTGGGAGAAAACTGAAAGATTAGAGCGAATCACTGTAACTTTGGCCTCGTATTTCGAGGGAGAGACTGTGTATGTCGGTGAGTTGCCCCTGCCTTTTACCCACAAGATGGATCAACCCAGTGTGCATGCGAGGCTAGGAGTACCTGATCGCTCACTGGGGCCAACAAAACTCCCACTGCCGATTGGAATGACTGGAGGCTGGGATGCCTACCGGCTTGATGGATCTCTACACCAGAATGCCGAGGTCGCAATTCAGTTCGGGGCAGATAAGGTTGCTGTTGGCTTGGCTTTCCGCTTGATCAATACCGGTCACGACTGAAAGGCTGGCCTGCTTCGTGAACAATCGCGAATAAATCCGCTCACCCATAGACCCACCTGTGACTTACTGACTTGCGCTGTCTGGAGCGTGGCTTGTCGGGCCGCCGAACCACGCTCCAGCCCTGTGTGGAACCAACATCTGCGCATCGGCGCGAGATGTGTAGATCCCCATGCCGCGAAGGACCGCGTCAGCGATCCAAAACTCTTACTGTTCACACCGTCGTGTGAGCGTTGCGTGGCCCTTCGCGGGCAAGCCAAGCGCCTACCTTGATCGCGTCGTCGGCGAACGCCAATCCTTGCTAAATATTTCCCTCCCAGTTCGTTCTTGTTGATACGACCAAACCACGGTCACGCCGATCAGCAAGGACCCACTGCATGAATGCCGAACAAGCCCGGACACTCGCCCGCCGTTTCGTCGAGTTGCCTGCCGCCAAGCGCAGCCTGTTCCTTGACGCGCTGCGTCGGGAAGAGGTGGACTTCGCCCAGTTTCCGATCCCGTCCTGCGCAGGGCTCGCCGAGCGCGATGGCCTGTCCCATGCCCAGCAACGCATGTGGTTCCTCTGGCAGTTCGATCCGCAGAGCGCGGCCTACAACCTGCCGGTCTCGGTGTGCCTGAACGGTCCCTTTGACCTGAGCGCCCTGGAGCGCGCGTTCAACCGTTTGATCGAGCGCCATGAAAGCCTGCGCACCACCTTCTTCCAGGAGGGCGAAGACGCCCTGCAACGGGTCGCCGAAACCGGCCAGGTGGATATCGGCCTGCGCGACCTGAGCGCGCTGCCCGAGGCACAGCAGTGGACCGCCGCCCGCGAAGAGATGGCGACCCAGGCCCTGACCCCCTTCGATCTGCAACAGGGCCCGCTGTTTCGCGTCCGCGTGCTGCGTCTGGCCGAAGAGCAACACGTCCTGCTGCTGACCCTGCACCACATCATCACCGACGGCTGGTCCATGGGCGTGCTGATCGACGAGTGCCTGGCCTGCTATGACGCGCTGGTCACCGGCCAGCCGCTGGCACTGGCGCCGCTCCCGGTCCAGTACCGCGACTACGCCCTGTGGCAGCGCGCCTGGCTGGACGCCGGCGAGCAGGCGCGGCAACTGGAATATTGGCGCGCGCACCTGGGCGATGAGCATCCCTTGCTGGAGCTGCCCACCGACCGTCCCCATCCCGTGCTGCCGAGCCAGCAGGGCAAGTGCCTGGAGATCAATCTCGATAGCGGTCTGCTGAAGAACCTGCAAAGCCTGGCCCAGCAGCAGGGCGTGACCCTGTTCGTGGTCCTGCTGGCGTCGTTCAAGGCCCTGCTGCACCGCTACAGCGGCCAGCGCGATATCCGCGTCGGCGGGCTGATCGCCAACCGCACCCGCAGCGAGACCGAAGGCTTGATCGGCTTCTTCGTCAATACCCAGGTGCTGCGTACCGAAGTGACCGGCGACACCCGCTTCGACCAGTTGCTGCAGGCCGTGCGCCAGACCGCCATCGGCGCCCAGGCCCATCAGGAGCTGTCCTTCGATGCCATCGTCGACGGCCTGGACATCCCCCGCAGCCAGAACCGCAACCCGCTGTTCCAGGTGATGTTCAACCACCGTCCGCTGGTCAATGCCATCGAGAGCCGCGAGCTCGCCTGCGGCCTGAATGTCGCCGGCCTGACCGCCGAGCAACTGGGCGAAGACCAGCGCCCGCAGGCGGCCGGCAGCGATTTGATGCTGGAAACCAGCGGCGAAGGCGAACACCTGAAGGCGCACTTCACCTACGCCACCGATCTGTTCGACGAAGCCACCGTGCAGCGCATGGCCGGGCATTGGCGCACCTTGCTGGGCGGGATCTGCGCCAGGCCGCAGGCGCGGATCGAGGCCTTGCCGTTGCTGGCACAGCAGGAGCGTGAATTCCTGACCCAAGGCTGCAACCAGAGCGCCCGCGAGTATCCGCTGGAGCGCAGCTATGTGGCGCAGTTCGAGGAGCAGGTGGCGGCGCATCCTGAGCGGATTGCGGTCAGCTATCTCCAAGAGCAACGCAGCTACAAGCAGCTCAACGAAGCTGCAAACCGCCTGGGCCATGCCCTGATCGCGGCCGGTGTCGGCTTCGACCAGCCGATCGCACTGCTGGCCGAGCGCGGCCCGGATCTGCTGGGCATGATCGTCGGCAGCTTCAAGGCCGGCGCGGGTTACCTGCCGCTGGACCCGGCATTGCCGAACCAGCGCCTGAGTGGCGTGATCGGGCAGAGCGGGGCGCCGGTGCTGGTGTGCAGCGCCGCCTGCGAAGCCCAGGCTCGCGAGCTGCTGGCCGACAATGAATCGGTGCAACTGCTGGTCTGGGAGCAGGTCCAGCAGAGTGCTGATATCACCAATCCCGGTCGCTACAGCGGCCCGGACAACCTGGCCTACGTGATCTTCACCTCGGGCTCCACCGGCCAGCCGAAAGGCGTGATGGTCGAACAGCGCGGCATGCTCAACAACCAGTTGAGCAAGGTCCCGTACCTGAACCTGAGCGAAAAGGACGTGATCGCCCAGACCGCCTCGCAGAGCTTCGACATTTCCGTCTGGCAGTTCCTCGCCGCCCCGCTGTTCGGCGCCCGTGTGGATATCGTGCCGAACGATATCGCCCGTGATCCGCAAGCGTTGCTGGCGCATGTACAAGCTCAGGGCATCAGCGTGCTGGAAAGCGTGCCGTCGCTGATCCAGGGCCTGCTCGCCGAAGAGCGCGTGAGCCTCGACGGCCTGCGCTGGATGCTGCCGACCGGCGAAGCCATGCCACCCGAACTGGCCCGCCAGTGGCTGTTGCGTTATCCACAGATCGGGCTTGTGAATGCCTACGGTCCGGCCGAATGCTCGGACGACGTAGCCTTCTTCCGCGTCGATCTGAACTCCACCGAAAGCACCTACCTGCCCATCGGCACCCCGACCGACAACAACCTGATCTACCTGCTGGACGATGCCCTGGAACTGGTCCCTATCGGCGCAGTGGGCGAGCTGTGCGTCGCCGGTACCGGCGTCGGTCGCGGCTATGTCGGCGACACCCGCCGCACCGTTCCGGTGTTCGTCCCGAACCCCTTCGGTGCCCCGGGCGAACGCCTGTACCGCACCGGCGACCTGGCCCGCCGCCGCGCCGATGGCGTACTGGAATACGTCGGCCGCGCCGACCACCAGGTCAAGATCCGCGGCTACCGCATCGAGCTGGGCGAAATCGAAACCCGCCTGCTGGAGCACCCGGGGATCCGCGAAACCGTGGTCCTCGATATCGACGGCCCACAGGGCAAGCAACTGGCCGCCTACCTGGTCAGCCGCGAAGCCGTCGATGCCGACCAGCTCAAGGCTGCGCTCAAGGCCCGGTTGCCGGACTACATGGTCCCGACCTTCTTCATCCCGCTCGACGCCATGCCCCTGACCCCCAACGGCAAGCTCGACCGCAAGGCCCTGCCGCAGCCGGATGCCAGCCAGGCCTTGGCGCGCTACGTGGCGCCGGTCAGCGAGGTGGAGCAGCAGCTCGCGGCGATCTGGAGCGAAGTCCTGAAGGTCGAGCGCGTCGGTCTCAACGACAGCTTCTTCGAGCTCGGCGGGCATTCCCTGCTGGCCGCGCAGATGGTCGCGCGGATCAAGAAACACCTCGGCGTCAGCCTGCCGCTGCGCACCCTGTTCGAGAAGCCGCTGCTGAGCGAGCTGGCCGCCGCCGTTGCCGCCCTGAACACCACGACGACCGAAGACGACTGGGACGAGATGGACCAGTTCATGGATTCACTGGAGGAAACCGAAGCATGAGCGGGACCACCACTGCACGTATTGCCAAACGCTTTGTCGGTCTGTCGCTCGATCAGCGCCGTCAGTTCCTCGCCAAATTGCGCGCGGACGGCAAGGATTTCAGCCTGCTGCCCATTGTCGAAAGCCGCCACGACTTCGCGGCGATCCCGCTGTCCTACGCCCAGCAGCGCCTGCTGTTCCTCTGGCAGCTCGACCCGACCAGCGATGCCTACAAGATGAGCACCGCCCTGCGCTTGCGCGGGCAACTGGACGAGCAGGCCCTGCAACGCGCCTTCGACCATCTGCTGCAACGCCATGAAGTGCTGCGCACGGTGTTCAGCACCGATGGCGAGCAGCCGCGCCAGGTGATCCTGCCGGCGCTGGCGCTCGACCTGCAACGCGTCGAAGTCAAGGACGACGCCGAACTGGCGCGCCTGGCTGGCGAGTTCATCGCCCGGCCGTTCGACCTGCTCAAGGGCCCGCTGCTGCGCGCCAGCCTCTACCGCCTCGGCGACGAGGAGCATGTGCTGGTGGTGTGCATGCACCATATCGTCTCCGATGGCTGGTCCATGGAAGTGATGGTCAAGGAGTTTGCCCAGAGCTATCAGGCCTGTGTTCAAGGCCGTGAGCCGGAGCTGCCAGCGCTGGCCCTGCAATACGCCGACTACGCCATCTGGCAGCGCCAGTGGCTGGAAGCCGGGGAGGGCGAGCGTCAGCTTGACTACTGGCGCCGCCAGTTGGGCGACGAGCAACCGCTGCTGGAAGCGGCCCAGGACTTCCCGCGCCCGCCGGCCCAGAGTTTCCGGGGCGAGCACCTGAAATTCGATTTCGGCGGCGAGCTGTCGCAACGCCTGAACGCCTTCGCCCGCAGCCAGGGCATGAGCCTGTTCATGCTGGTGCTGGCCGGTTTCTCGCTGTTCCTCTCGCGCCAGTCCGGGCAGCGCGATATCCGCATCGGCGTGCCCAACGCCAACCGCGGCCGCAGCGAGACCGAGGGGCTGATCGGCTTCTTCATCAATACCCAGGTGCTGCGCTGCCAATTGGACGAGCGCCTCAGCTACCTCGACCTGCTGGCGCAGATCCGCGAGACCTCGTTCGAGGCCCAGGCCCATCAGGACGTGCCTTTCGAGCAACTGGTGGACCAGTTGGCGCCGGAGCGCAGCCTCGGGCATAACCCGCTGTTCCAGGCCAAATTCAACCAGAACGTGGTGCTCAAGCAGGAACTGTCGCTGAAGCTGCCGGGGCTGGAAGTCAGCGAGTACCCGATGCACCGCGAAGGCGCGCACTTCGACCTGGCCCTGGATATCACCGACGACGGCCAACTGATCCATGGCGATCTCGCCTATGCCAGCGACCTCTACCAGCGCGCCACCGTCGAGGCCTTTATCCCGCAACTGCTGGGTCTGTTCGAAGCCCTGCTGGCCGAACCACAGGCGCCACTTTTCCATCTGGCAGCCCTGCCGCAGGCCGAACCGGCCCCGGCACCGAGTACTGCGCCGTCGGTCCTGAGCCAGTGGCAAGCCAATGTCGCCCTGCAGCCTGAAGCCATCGCCGCCCGCTGCCTGAACGACAGCCTGACCTTCCGCGAACTGGACGAAGCGGCCAATCGCCTGGCCCACCACCTGTTGCAACAGGGTGTCATCCAGGGCCAGCCGGTGGCGGTGCTGATGGAGCGCTCGCTACCGTGGCTGACCGCCTTGCTGGCGATCTTCAAGGCCGGCGCGGTGTATATGCCGCTCGATGTGAAAGCCCCGGATGAACGCTTGCAACAGATGCTGGAACGGGCGGGCGTCACCGCCGTACTCCGGGCTGAAGGCGACAAGCGCCTTGATGTGCCCGTCGATATCGCCTGGCAGCCCGCGCTCTGGCAGCAACAACCGGCCACTGCGCCCGCCATCGCGCTGCACGAGCAATCCCCGGCCTACGTGATCCACACCTCCGGCTCCACCGGCCAGCCCAAGGGTGTACTGGTCAGCCACGGCGCCCTGGCCAGCTATGTGCGTGGCCTGCTGGAACGCCTGCAACCGGCGCCGGGGGCGAGCATGGCCCTGGCTTCGACCATCGCCGCCGACCTCGGCCATACCGTGCTGTTCGGCGCGCTGTGTGCCGGTCGCACCCTGCATGTGCTGCCCGAGGCCCTGGGCTTCGACCCGGATGCCTTCGCCGACTACATGGCCACCCACCAGGTGGGCGTGCTGAAGATCGTTCCCGGCCATCTTGCCGCACTGCTCCAGGCCGCGCGGCCGGCGGACGTGCTGCCCCGGCATTTGCTGATCGTCGGCGGCGAAGCCTGCCCGGCCGGCCTGGTGCAGCGGGTGCGCGAGCTGCGGCCGCAGTGCCGCGTCGTCAACCACTATGGCCCGAGCGAAACCACGGTCGGCGTGCTGACCCATGAAGTCACTGGCGACGTGCCGCAGGTGGTGCCGGTGGGTGTAGCGCTGCCCGGCGCCGTAGTGCGGGTGCTGGACGATGTCTTCAATGCGGTGGCCGAGCGCGTGCCGGGCGAGCTGTATATCGGTGGCGACAGCCTGGCCGATGGGTATCTCGGCCAGCCGGCACTGACCGCCGAGCGCTTCGTCCCGGACCCGCATGGCCCCGCAGGCGCCCGCCTGTACCGCAGCGGCGACCGCGTGCGCCGCAACCGCGCAGGCCAACTGGAATTCATCGGCCGCGCCGACGACCAGGTGAAGATCCGCGGCTACCGCGTCGAGCCGGCGGAAGTTGCCCGCGTCCTGCAGGGCCTGGTGCACCATGCCGTGGTCCTCGCCGTGGCGCAGGACGACGATGCCAGCCGCCTGCAACTGCTGGCCTGGGTCGTGGCCGAGGGCGTGACCGGCGAAGCCCTGCGCCAGCAACTGGCGCAGGTGCTGCCTGAGTACATGGTGCCGGCGCAGATCGTCCTGCTGGAGCAACTGCCGCTGACCGCCAACGGCAAGCTGGACAAGCGCGCCCTGCCCAAACCGGGCGCGGTGCAGCAGCGTTATGTCGCCCCGCAGGGCGAGATCGAGGAAAAACTCGCGGCGATCTGGCGCGAAGTGCTCAAGCTGGAGCAGGTCGGGACCACCGACAACTTCTTCGAGCTGGGCGGCGACTCGATCCTCAGCCTGCAGATCATCGCCCGGGCCAAGCGCCAGGGGATCAAGCTCAATCCCAAGCAGCTGTTCGAAAAGCAGACCATCGGCCAACTGGCTACGGTCGCCAAGCTGATCGAGAAGAAGGCCGCCGCGCCGCTGGTCGAGCAGGTCAGTGGCAACCTGCCGCTGCTGCCGATCCAGGCGCGCTTCTTCGAAACCGATATCCCGCAGCGCCAGCACTGGAACCAGTCGGTGCTGCTCAAACCGATCCGCAAGCTGGACAGCGCCGATCTGCAGAAGGCTCTTCACGCCCTGCTGGAACAGCACGATGCCCTGCGCCTGAACTTCGCCCGGCAGTACGCGGGCTGGCAGGCGGTGTTCGCGCCGCTGAACAGTGCCGAGGTGCTGTGGACCCGCGAACTGGCGAACCTGGAAGCATTGCAAGATCTGGCCGACGAAGCCCAGCGCAGCCTCGACCTGAAGAACGGCCCGCTGCTGCGCGCCGTGCTGGCGGACCTGCCCGGGGGCGAGCAGCGCTTGCTGCTGGTGATCCACCACCTGGTGGTGGATGGCGTGTCCTGGCGCGTGCTGCTGGAGGACCTGCAACAGGCCCTGGCCGGCGCGGCCCTGCTGGCCAAGACCACTTCGTACAAGGCCTGGGCGGAGAAGCTGCATGCCTGGGCCAACAGCCCGGCGCTGGAAGCCGAGCGTGACTACTGGCACGGCGTGCTCGACGGCGCAGCCGACACGCTGCCGCAGGACAACCCACAAGGCAGCCTGCGCATCGACAGCGCCGCCCATGCCACCTCGAGCCTCGACGCCGAGCTGACCACGCAACTGCTCAAGGTCGCCCCGGCGGCCTACCGCACCCAGGTCAACGACCTGCTGCTGACCGCCCTGGCCCAGGTGCTGTGCCAGTGGAGCGGGCAGCCGTCGGCACTGGTGCAACTGGAAGGCCATGGCCGCGAGGACCTGTTCGACGACATCGACCTGAGCCGCACCGTCGGCTGGTTCAGCAGCCTGTTCCCGGTGCGCCTGACCCCGGCCGCCGAGGCGGGTGCTTCGATCTGTGCGATCAAGGAACAACTGCGCGGCGTGCCGGCCAAGGGCATCGGCTTCGGTGTGCTGCGCTATCTCGGTGACGGCGATTTCGCCCACCAGCTGGCGGCCTTGCCGCAGCCACGGGTGACCTTCAACTACCTGGGCCAGTTCGACGGCAGCTTCGACCAGGAGCAGGGCGCTTTCGCCCTGGCCGCCGAGGGCAGTGGCCAGCCGCTGTGCCCGCAAGGTCCGCTGGGCAACTGGCTGAGCATCAATGGCCAGGTCTTCGAGGGCCAGTTGCGTCTGGAATGGGCCTACAGCCGCGAGATGTTCCGCGCGGAAACCATCGAGGCACTGGCCCGTGCCTATGAACAGGCGCTGGTCGGGCTGATCCGCCATTGCCAGGGCGCAGACCAGGGCGTGACGCCATCGGACTTCCCGCTGTCTGGCCTGAGCCAGGAACAACTGGATCGCCTGCCGCAGGCCGTCGCCACCATTGAGGACATCTACCCGCTGGCACCGATGCAGCAGGGCATGCTGTTCCACAGCCTGTTCGCGAAAGAGGCCGGCAACTACATCAACCAGCTGCGGGTCAGCGTCAGCGGGCTGGAAGCGGCCCGCCTGCACCAGGCCTGGCAGGCACTGCTGGATAACCATCCGGTCTTGCGCAGTGGCTTCGTCAGCGATGCGACCCAGCCCGTGCAGGTGGTGCAGCGCCGGGTCGGACTGCCGTTCGTGGAGATCGATGCCCGCGAACGCGCCGACCTCGACGCCTGGCTCGACGACTGGGCGCGGATCGAGCGCGACAAGGGCTTCGAGCTGAGCCAGGGCCCGCTGCTGCGGGTGGCGCTGATCCGTACCGCTGACGACCGGCATGAGCTGATCTACACCAGCCACCACATCCTCATGGACGGCTGGAGCAGTTCGCGCATGCTCGGCGAAGTCCTGCAGCGCTATGCCGGGCAGGTGCCGGCACGCCAGGGCAGCCAGTACCGCGACTATATCCACTGGCTGCAAGGCCAGGACGCAGCCGCTGGCCAGCGCTTCTGGCTGGAGCAGTTGGCCGCATTCGACGAGCCGACCCGGCTGGCCCAGGCCCTCAAAGGCGCAGCGCACGGCCAAGGTTATGGCGAATACCTGCAGGACCTGGACGCGGAGCTGACCCGTCGCCTGGCGGAATTCGCCCGGGAGCAACGGGTTACCCTCAACACCCTGGTGCAGTCTGCCTGGCTATTGCTGCTGCAACGCTATACCGGGCAGTCCAGCGTGACCTTCGGCGCCACCGTGGCCGGGCGCCCGACCGAGCTGGCGGGTATCGAGGAACAGCTTGGCCTGTTCATCAACACCTTGCCGGTTGTCGCGAGCCCGCGCTCCGAACAGTCCGTGGCCGGGTTCGTGCAGCAAGTGCAAGTACAGAACATCGCCCTGCGCGAGTTCGAGCACACGCCGCTGTACGAAGTGCAGCGCTGGGCCGGCTGGAGCGGCGAGGCGCTGTTCGATTCGATTCTGGTGTTCGAGAACTATCCGGTGTCCGAGGCGCTGCAACAGGCGGCGCCGGAGGGGTTGCGCTTCGGGGATGTACGTACCCAGGAGCAGACCCACTATCCGCTGACCCTGGTGGTCAATACCGGCGAGCGCCTGTCGCTGCGCATCAGCCATGACCGCCGTGCGTTCGGCGGGCAGGCGGTCGAGCAACTGGCGGCGCATTTCAATCATCTGCTGGCGGAACTGATCGTCGATCCCGCGCGGGCGCTGGGTGAGCTGGTGTTGCCAGCGGCCACCAGCCAGGACGTGGCGGTGTATCCGAGCGAGCACTGCATCCACCAGCGCATCGAAGCCCAGGCGGCGCGGGTGCCGGAAGCGGTCGCCGTGAGCTTCGGCCGTGAACAGCTGACTTATGCACAGCTCAACCGCCGGGCTAACCAGCTGGCGCACAAGCTGCGCGAGCAGGGCGTGGGGTCGGATGTGCTGGTGGGGCTGTCCGTCGAGCGCAGCCTGGAAATGCTGGTGGGCATCCTCGGCATTCTCAAGGCCGGTGGTGCCTACGTGCCGCTGGACCCGGATTATCCACAGGACCGTCTCGACTACCTGCAGCAAGACAGCGGCATCAAGCTGCTGCTGACCAAGGCGGATCTGCTGGGCTCGTTCGAGGGTTATAGCGACGAGAACCCGGTCAACCTGACCTCGCCGGACAACCTGGCCTATGTGATCTACACCTCGGGTTCCACCGGCAAGCCGAAGGGCGCGCTGCTGCCGCACCACAACGTGCTGCGCCTGTTCAAGGCCACGGACGCGTGGTTCGGCTTCGACGACCAGGACGTCTGGACCCTGTTCCACTCCTATGCCTTCGACTTCTCTGTCTGGGAGATCTTCGGCGCGCTGATGTACGGCGGCCGCCTGGTCGTAGTGCCGCGTGAAGTGACGCGCTCGCCGGAAGACTTCAACCAGTTGCTGGTGGATGAAAAGGTCACCGTACTGAACCAGACGCCATCGGCATTCAAGCAACTGTCCCGGGTTGCCAGTGAAGCACTCAGCCTGCGCTATGTGGTGTTCGGCGGTGAAGCCCTGGACGTCGGCAGCCTGCAACCGTGGTTCGAGCGCTTCGGCGACGAGAAACCGCGCTTGATCAACATGTACGGCATCACCGAAACCACGGTGCACGTGACCTATCGCCCGATCACCAAGGCTGACCTGGTACAGGCCGAGGTCAGCCCGATCGGTGCAGCGATCCCGGACCTGTCGATGGTCGTGCTGGATACCGATTTCAACCCGGTCGCGACTGGCGTCTGCGGCGAGCTGCATGTCGGCCACGCCGGCCTGGCTCGCGGCTACCACAACCGCGCCGCCCTGACCGCCGAACGCTTCGTGCCGAACCCGTTCGCCACCGATGGCAGCCGCCTGTACCGCACCGGCGACCTTGCCCGTTTCCGCGAAGAGGGCGTGATCGAATACGCCGGCCGTATCGACCATCAGGTGAAGATCCGTGGCTTCCGTATCGAACTGGGCGAGATCGAGGCGCGCCTGCAAGAGCACGAAGGTGTTCGTGAAGTGGTCGTGCTGGCAGTCGATGGCCCGGCGGGTCAGCAACTGGCGGCTTACCTGATCCCGGCCAACCCGGACCAGGCCGATCTGCGCGAGGCCCTGAAAACCCATCTGAAAGCCAACCTGCCGGACTACATGGTCCCGGCCCACCTGATTCTGCTGGATGCCTTCCCGCTGACCGCCAACGGCAAGCTGGACCGCAAGGCCCTGCCCAAGCCGGACGCGGCCAACCTGCAAGGCGTCCATATCGCCCCGGTCAGCGAACGTGAGCACCAGCTTGCAAGTATCTGGGCCGACGTCCTGCAGGTAGACAAGGTCGGCCTGAGCGACAACTTCTTCGAGCTGGGCGGCCACTCCCTGCTGGCGACCCAGGTCATTTCCCGCATCCGCCAGCAACTGAACCTGGAACTGACCCTGCGCAACCTCTTCGAAGCCGCCGACCTGGCCGCCTTCGCCGCGCTGGCCGGGCAGGGCGAGGGCAGCCGTGCCCCGGCCTTCGTGCGGGCCGACCGCAGCCAGCCGCTGGAACTGTCCTACGCCCAGCAGCGCCAGTGGTTCCTCTGGCAGCTCGAGCCTGAAAGCGCCGCCTACAACATCCCGGTGGCCCTGCGCCTGGACGGCGCGCTGGATATCGAAGCCCTGGAGTCCAGCTTCGCCGCCCTGATCGCCCGCCATGAAACCCTGCGCACGACGTTCCGCCAGGACGGCGAGCGCGGCGTGCAGGTGATCCACCCGGCCACGCCGTTCGTGCTGGCGCTGGAGTCTCTGGCAGCCGGCGAAGTCCTTGAAGCCTGCATCGCCGCCGAGGTCCGTCGGCCGTTCGATCTGCAACAGGGCCCGTTGCTGCGGGTCAAGCTGCTGCATCTCGCCGAAAACCGGCACGTGCTGGTGCTGACCCTGCATCACGCCGTGTCCGATGGCTGGTCGATGCCGATCATGGTCGACGAGCTGGTGCGCCTGTACGCAGGCTTCAGCCAGGGCCAGGACATCGCCCTCGATGCCTTGCCATTCCAGTACGCCGACTACGCCCTGTGGCAGCGCCAGTGGATGGAAGCCGGCGAGCAGGCGCGCCAGCTCGCCTACTGGACCGCGCAACTGGGCGGCGAACAGCCGGTCCTGGAACTGCCCACCGACCGTCCGCGCCCGGCGATCCAGCAACTGGCCGGCGCCCGCCGGGCCATCGCCCTCGATACGCAACTGGTGGACCGCCTCAAGTCCGTGGCCCGGGAGCAGGGCGTGACCCTGTTCATGCTCCTGCTGGCCTCGTTCCAGACCCTGCTGCAGCGCCATAGCGGGCAGACGGATATCCGCGTCGGCGTGCCGATCGCCAACCGCACCCGGGCCGAGACCGAGAAGCTGATCGGCTTCTTCGTCAACACCCAGGTGCTCAAGGCCGAGTTCAGCGCCGACGGCACCTTCAGCCAGCTGTTGCAGCAGGTCAAACAGACTGCCCTGCAAGCCCAGGCCCATCAGGAACTGCCGTTCGAGCAACTGGTGGAAGCCTTGCAACCGCAGCGCAGCCTGAGCCACAGCCCGCTGTTCCAGGTGATGTTCAACCACCAGGCCGAAGCCCGGGGTGTGGCGCGGCAACTGCCGGACCTGAGCGTCGAGGTGCTGGGCGCCGACAGCCAGTCGGCGCAGTTCGACCTGACCCTGAACACCGTCGAGCATGCCGCCGGCCTTGAGGCGGAACTGAGCTACGCCACGGCGCTGTTCGATGTCGCCACCATCGAGCGCCTGGCCCGGCACTGGCGCACCCTGCTGCAAGGCATCTGTACCGACGCCAACCAGCGCATCGCCGAGCTGCCATTACTGGATGCCGAAGAGCGCCAGCAGATGCTCGTGGACTGGAACCAGAGCCAGCTCGACTATCCCCGCGAGCACACCCTGCCGACGCTGTTCGAAGCGCAGGTGCGGGCGACGCCGGAGGCCGTGGCGCTGGTCAGTGGCGAAGCGTCCCTGAGCTACGCGCAACTCAACGCCTATGCCAACCAGTTGGCGCACAAGCTGCGTGAACTGGGCGTCGGCCCGGATGTGCTGGTGGGCGTGGCCCTGGAGCGCGGGCCGGAGATGGTCGTCAGCCTGTTGGCGATCCTCAAGGCCGGCGGCGCCTATGTGCCGCTGGACCCGGATTTCCCCCGCGACCGCCTGGCCTACATGATGGAGGACAGCGGCCTGCAACTGCTGCTGAGCCAGACCTCGCAGCTGGAGCAACTGACCATCCCGCAGGGCGTTCAGACCCTCTGCGTGGATCAGAGCGGCGACTGGCTGGCGGGTTACGCCAGCGACGACCTGCCCGCCACGGCCAGCCCGGGCAACCTGGCCTATGCCATCTACACCTCCGGCTCCACCGGCCTGCCCAAGGGCGTGACCATTCATCATCAGGCGCTGGTCAACTTCCTTTTCAGCATGGCCGACCAGCCCGGGCTGAAGGCTCAAGACCGGGTGCTGTCGCTGACCTCGCTGTCCTTCGATATCGCCGGTCTGGAGCTGTACCTGCCGCTGATTCGCGGCGCGTCGGTGGTGCTGCTTGCGCCGCAGCAGAACAAGGACCCGCAGGCCCTGTTGCAGGTAATCGCCGAACAGCAGGCCAGCGTGATCCAGGCCACGCCGTCGAGCTGGCGGATGATCCTCGATGCGGCGCCAGTCGGCGCGCTGAAGGGCAAGACCATTCTCTGCGGTGGCGAAGCCCTGGGCGCCGAACTGGCCCAGCGCCTGATCGACCAGGCCGGCCATGTGTGGAACGTCTACGGCCCGACCGAAACCACCATCTGGTCGGCCCGGCATTACCTCACCCGTGCCGACGATGTCTGGCTGGGCAAGCCGCTGGCCAACACCACCCTGCACATCGTCAGCGACGACCTCGACGTGCTGCCGGTTGGCGCCCGGGGCGAACTGCTGATCGGCGGCGACGGCCTGGCCCGTGGTTACCATCAGCGTCCGGCGCTGACCGCCGAGCGCTTCGTGCCGGATCCGTTCTCCACCACGGGCGGGCGCCTGTACCGCACCGGCGACGTGGCCCGCTACCACGCCGACGGGCTGATCGAGTACGTCGGGCGCCTCGACCACCAGGTGAAGATCCGCGGCTTCCGTATCGAGCTGGGCGAGATCGAGGCGCGCCTGCTGGAGCACCCGGCGGTCCACGAAGCCGTGGTCATCGATATCGATCACCAGCTGGCGGCCTACCTGATCGCGGAGCAGGACACCGCGGAACTGCGCAGCGCCCTCAAGGCCCACCTGAAAGCCGGCCTGCCGGACTACATGGTCCCCAGCCATTTCACCTGGCTGGAAACGATGCCCTTGACCCCCAACGGCAAGCTCGACCGCAAGGCCCTGCCAGCCCCGGACGCCAGCCTGGCGCAACGCGCCTACGTGGCCCCGGTCAGTGAGCAGGAACAGCAGATCGCGGCGATCTGGGCCGAGGTGCTCAAGGTCGGCCGCGTGGGCCTTGCCGACGACTTCTTCGAACTGGGCGGGCATTCGCTGCTCGCCGCCCAGCTCGTTTCCCGCCTTCAATCCGGCCTCGGTATCGACGTACCGCTGCGCCTTATCTTCGAGAAACCGCAATTGAACGACTTTATCCAGGCAATTGCCGACAGCGGCCTGTCGCTGACCGAGGACGGCCTGTCCGATATCGAAAAACTGATGAATGAAATGGCAGGAGCCTGAGATGGACAAGACTACCGCAGAGCGCATTGCCAAACGTTTCGTCGGCCTGCCCCTGGAGCAGCGCCGGCAGATCCTCGACAAGATGCGCGAGACCGGGCAGAGCTTCCGCCTCCTGCCGATTGCCGTGACCCGTGCCGATACGCCGCGTATCCCGCTGTCCTACGCCCAGCAGCGCATGCTGTTCCTGTGGCAGATGGAGCCGGACAACAGCGCCTACAACGTGCCCATGGCGGTGCGCCTCAACGGTCCGCTGGACCACGCCGCGCTGGGCCGTGCACTGGAGCAACTGGTGCAGCGGCATGAAACCCTGCGTACCCGCTTCGTGTCCGTGGAAGGCGAGTTCCACCAGGAAATCCTCGACCAGGTGCCGGTGGCGCTGGAGCTGGTCGAAGTGGCTGAGGAAAGCGCGCTGGCTGCGCTGGTCGAAGCCGAATTGCAGGCGCCGTTCGACCTGCTGGGTAACCGGTTGCTGCGGGTCAAGCTGTTCCGCCTCGGGGCCAGCGAGCATGTCCTGACCCTGTGCATGCACCATGTGGTCTCGGACGGCTGGTCCGGGCAGTTGCTGGTGCGCGAGTTCGTCCAGTTCTACCAGGCGCAACTGAGCGGTCAACCGGCGCCTTTGCCGGAACTGGCGATCCAGTACGCCGACTATGCGATCTGGCAGCGCGCCTGGCTGGAAGCCGGCGAGGGCGAGCGTCAGTTGGCTTACTGGAAGGAACAACTGGGCGACGAGCAGCCGGTGCTGAGCCTGCCGCTGGATCATGAGCGTCCGCTGCAACCGAGCTACCGCGGCGCCGTGCTGCGCGCCGATCTGCCGGCGGACCTGTCGGCGCAGCTCAAGCAGGTGGCGCGCAACAATGGCGTGACCCTGTTCATGCTGACCCTGGCCGCCATGTCGGTGGTGCTGGCGCGCTACAGCGGCCAGGCCGATATCCGTATCGGCGCGCCGAACGCCGGGCGTACCCGCAGCGAACTGGAAGGGCTGATCGGCTTCTTCATCAACACCCAGGTGCTACGTGTCCAGGTGGACGAGCGCCAGCCCTTCGCCGCCCTGCTGGAACAGGTCAAACAGGTGGTCAGCGGTGCCCAGTCCCATCAGGAGCTGCCCTTCGAGCACCTGGTGGACGCCCTGGCCCCGGAGCGCAACCTCGGGCACAACCCGCTGTTCCAGTTCAAGATCAACCAGCAGGTGTTCGTTGCCGATGAAGGCAGTGAGGCGGAGCGCGGCGTCGATGGCCTGAGCGTGGAAAAGTACGCTTCCGGCTCCAGCGATGCACGGTTCGACCTGGCCTATGACTTCGTCGATGGTCCGGACGGTGTGCGCGGCTACTTCACCTATGCCACCGACCTGTTCGAAGCGGCGACCATCGCGCGCATCGCCGGGTCGCTGCGCACGGTGCTGGAAAACCTCGTGGCCCATGTCGCCGAGCCGGTGCTGGTGTTCCCCGAGCAGGCGCCGCAACTGGCTGCGCCACAGGCGCCGGCATTGACCGGTGGCAACTTCATTTCCTTGTGGCAGCAAGGCTTGCAGACCGGTCGCGGCAAGCTGGCCCTGCGCGCTGGCGAGCAGACCCTCGACTACGCGCAACTGGAGACGCAATCCAACCAGCTCGCCCATTACCTGCAAGGGCAGGGCGTGCAGGCCGGGCAGGTCGTAGCCCTGTGTCAGGAGCGCGGGATCGAGTGGGTGGTCAGCCTGCTGGCGGTGCTCAAGCTCGGCGCGGTGTACCTGCCGCTGGACAGCCGCCAGCCGCAGGAGCGCCTGCGCCAACTGGTACGTGACAGCGGCGCGGTGTTGCTGATCCAGGGTGTCGAAATGGACCTGGGCTGCCCGGCGCTGAGCTGGACACCATCGCTGTGGGGCGCTCTCGATACCTGCGCCCCAGCGGTGCAGATCCATGCCGAGCAACCGGCCTACATCATCTACACCTCCGGCTCCACCGGTCAGCCCAAGGGCGTAGTGATCAGCCATAGCGCGCTGGGCAACTACATTCAGGCAGTGCTGGAACGCCTGGACCTGAGCGCCGACGCCAGCCTGGCGATGGTCTCGACCATCGCTGCCGACCTTGGCCACACCATGTTGTTCGGCGCCCTGGCATCCGGTCGTGCGCTGCACCTGTTGTCCCATGAACACGCCTTCGATCCGGACCGCTTCGCCGCCTACATGGGCGAGCACCGTATCGACGTGCTGAAGATCGTCCCGAGCCATCTGCAAGGCCTGTTGCAGGCGGCGAAAGCGGCGGACGTGCTGCCGCGCGAGTTGCTGGTGCTCGGTGGCGAAGCCAGCAGCTGGAGCCTGCTGGAACAGATCCGCGGCCTGAAGGACTGCCGCGTGCTCAACCACTACGGCCCGACCGAAACCACCGTGGGCATCCTCACCCACGAAGCTGGCGAGCGCCTCGACGGCTGCCGCAGCGTGCCGGTCGGTCAGCCATTGGCGAACGGTACAGCACAGGTGCTGGATGCCTGGCTCAACCCGGTCGCCGAAGGCGTTGCCGGTGAGCTGTACCTCGGTGGCGAGGGCCTGGCCCAGGGCTATCTGGGCCAGCCGGCGCTGACTGCCGAGCGTTTCGTCCCGGCCGACAACGGCCAGCGCCGTTATCGTGCCGGCGACCGTGCGCGCCTTGTTGGCGGTG
Source organism: Pseudomonas sp. P2S-1 (assembly GCF_057197725.1). Lineage (NCBI taxonomy): Bacteria > Pseudomonadati > Pseudomonadota > Gammaproteobacteria > Pseudomonadales > Pseudomonadaceae > Pseudomonas > Pseudomonas sp. P2S-1. Next base: position 2,738,049 of record NZ_CM170068.1, on the reverse strand, counting down.
TGCTGGAATACCTGGGCCGCGCCGACGACCAAGTGAAGATCCGTGGCTACCGTGTCGAGCCGGGCGAGGTCGGCCATCTGCTGCAAGGCCTCGACGGCGTGGCCGAGGCGGTGGTCCTGGCCCTGCCGCAAGACAGCGATGAATCGCGCCTGCAACTGGTGGGCTACTGCGTCGCGGCCAGCGGCGTCACCCTGCACGCCGAAGCCCTGCGCCAGCAACTTGCGGCAAGCCTGCCGGAATACCTGGTGCCGGCGCAGATCCTGTTGCTGGAGCGCCTGCCGCTGACCGCCAACGGCAAGCTGGACAAGCGCGCCCTGCCCAGGCCGGGCGCGGTCAAGCAGCGTTACGTGGCACCGTCCGGCGAGATCGAGGAAAAGCTCGCGGCGATCTGGCGCGACGTGCTCAAGCTGGAACAGGTGGGCAGCACCGACAACTTCTTCGAGCTGGGCGGCGACTCGATCCTCAGCCTGCAGATCATCGCCCGGGCCAAGCGCCAGGGCATCAAGCTGAGCCCCAAGCAGCTGTTCGAGAAACAGACCATCGGCCAGTTGGCCACCGTCGCCAGGCTGATCGAGAAGAAAGCCGCCGCCCCGGCCCCGGCACAGATCAGCGGGCGCCTGCCGCTGCTGCCGATCCAGGCGCGCTTCTTCGACACCGCGATCCCCGAGCGCCAGCACTGGAACCAGGCGGTGATGCTCAAGCCCAGCGTGCGCCTCCATGCCGCCCATTTGCAGTCTGCGTTGCAGGCGCTGATCGAGCAGCACGACGCCCTGCGCCTGAGCTTCCAGCAGCAGTCCGCCGGCTGGCAGGCCAGCTTTGCCCCGGCCAGCAGCGCGGGTGTGCTGTGGGTCCGTGAGCTGGCCGAAGCGGGCGACCTGCGCGAGCTGGCCAACGAGGCCCAGCGCAGCCTGAACCTGGGCGACGGCCCGCTGCTGCGTGCGCTGCTGGTCAACCTCGCCGACGGCGAACAGCGCCTGCTTCTGGTGATCCATCACCTGGTGGTGGACGGCGTGTCCTGGCGCGTGCTGCTGGAAGACCTGCAACAGGCCTGCGCCGCGCTGATGGCGGGCAAGGCGATCGAATTGCCGGCCAAGACCAGTTCGCTGAAAGCCTGGGCCGGCCAGTTGCACGACTACGCCGTGAGCCCGGCGCTGGAGCAGGAACTGGATTACTGGCAGGCGCAGTTGCGCGGGCTCAGCGACGAGTTGCCTTGCGACCATCCCGAGGGCAGCCAGGAGCGCCGGCATGCTGCGTCGGTCAGCACCCACTTGGATGCCGAACTGACCCGCCGCCTGCTGCAGGACGCCCCGGCGGCCTACCGCACGCAGATCAACGACCTGCTGCTGACCGCCCTGGCCCGGGTGATCTGCCGCTGGACCGGGCAGGCCCATACGCTGATCCGCCTGGAAGGCCATGGCCGCGAGGACCTGTTCGAGGAGATCGACCTGAGCCGTACCGTCGGCTGGTTCAGCAACCTGTTCCCGGTGCGCCTGACCCCGGCCGGCTCGCTGGAGGCCTCGCTCAAGGCGATCAAGGAACAGTTGCGGGCGGTTCCGAACAAGGGCATCGGCTACGGCGTGCTCCGTCACCTGGGCAACGATGCCGCCCGTGAGGTGCTGGGCAGCCTGGCCCAGGGCGCTATCGTCTTCAACTACCTGGGCCAGTTCGACGGCAGCTTCACCGCCGAGGACGCGCTGTTCGCGCCGTCTGGCGAAAGCGCCGGCGACGGCCAGGACTTCGCCGCGCCACTGGCTGCCCTGCTGAGCATCAACGGCCAGGTCTACGGCGGCGAGCTGGACCTGGGCTGGAGCTTCAGCAGCGCGGTGTTCGAGCGCGAGACCGTGCAGCGCCTGGCGGATGACTACGCCACCGAGCTGCGCCTGCTGGTGGAGCACTGCACCGCGCCGGCGGTGGCTGGCATCACCCCCTCGGACTTCCCGCTGGTGAAACTGACCCAGGCCGAGCTGGATGGCCTGCCGGTGCCCGCCGGCAATATCCAGGACCTCTACCCGCTGGCGCCGATGCAGCAGGGCATGCTGTTCCACACCCTCTACGAGCAGGAGGCCGGCAACTACATCAACCAGTTGCGGGTCGAGGTCAATGGCCTTGAGGTCGCCCGCTTCCGTGCGGCCTGGCAGGCGGTGGTGGACCAGCACGATGTGCTGCGCAGCGTGTTCGTCAGCGAGCTGGAGCAGCCGTTGCAGGTGGTGCTGCGCCAGGTCGAGGTGCCGTTCAGCGAGGTCGATGCTCGTGGCCAGGCCGACCAGCAGGCCTGGCTGGATACCTGGGCGGCCGGCGAGCGCGAGGGCGGTTTCGAGCTGAGTAGCGGGCCGCTGCTGCGGTTGGCCGTGGCGCGCATCGGTGAGCAGCGTTATCAACTGGTGTACACCTGCCATCACATCCTGATGGACGGCTGGAGCAGCTCGCGCATGCTCGGCGAGGTCTTGCAGCGCTACAGCGGCCAGGACGTTGCTCGTCAGGGCGCGCGCTATCGCGACTATATCGAGTGGCTGCAACGCCAGGACGGCAGCGCCAGCCAGCGCTTCTGGGTGCGTCACCTGCACCGCCTGGACGAGCCGACCCGCTTGGTCCAGGCATTCAAGTCCGGGGTTGCCGGCACGGGTTACGGCGAGCAGTCCCATGTGCTGGACGCTTCCCTGACCCAGCGCCTCGGCGAGTTCGCCCGGGAGCAGCGGGTCACCCTCAACACCCTGGTCCAGGCTGCGTGGCTGTTGCTGCTGCAACGCTACACCGGGCAGTCCAGCGTGACCTTCGGCGCCACGGTGGCGGGCCGTCCGGCGGAGCTGCCGGGCATCGAGGAACAGCTCGGCCTGTTCATCAACACCCTGCCGGTGGTCGGCAGCCCGCGTTCCGAACAGTCGGTAGCCGATTGGGTGCGCGAGGTACAGGAGCAGAACGTGGCCCTGCGCGAGCACGAGCATACGCCGCTCAACGAGATCCAGCGCTGGGCCGGGCAGGGCGGCGAAGCGCTGTTCGACAATATCCTGGTGTTCGAGAACTACCCGGTGTCCGAGGCGCTGCAGCAGACCGCACCGCAGGGCCTGGAATTCGGTACGCTGGTCAACCGCGAACAGTCCCACTATCCGCTGACCCTGGTGGTCAACGTCGGCGCCACGCTGTCCATGCGCCTGAGCCATGACCGGCGCTTCTTCGCCGATGCGGCGGTGGTGCAACTGGCCGCGCATCTGGATCATCTGCTGCGGGCCCTGGTGGCCAATCCGCAGGCGGCGCTGGGTGAGCTGGCCTTGCCTTCGGCGGTGAGCCAGGAAGTGGCGGTCTACCCGGGCGAGCAGTGCATTCATCAGCGTATCGAGGCGCAGGCGGCGCGGGTGCCGGAAGCGGTGGCCGTCAGTTTCGGTAGCGAACAGCTGACTTATGCACAGCTGAACCGTCGGGCGAACCAACTGGCGCACAAACTGCGCGAGCAGGGCGTTAGGCCGGATGTGCTGGTCGGGCTTTCCGTCGAGCGCAGCCTGGAAATGCTGGTTGGGGTGCTGGGCATCCTCAAGGCCGGCGGCGCCTATGTGCCGCTGGACCCGGATTATCCACAGGACCGTCTCGACTACATGCAGCAGGACAGCGGCATCAAGCTGCTGCTGACCCAGGCGGATCTGCTGGGCTCGTTCGAGGGTTACAGCGATGAGAATCCGGTCAACCTGACGTCGCCGGACAACCTCGCCTATGTGATCTACACCTCGGGTTCGACCGGCAAGCCGAAAGGCGCGCTGTTGCCGCACCAGAATGTCCTGCGCCTGTTCAAGGCGACCGAGGACTGGTTCGGTTTCGACGACAAGGACGTGTGGACCCTGTTCCACTCCTATGCCTTCGACTTCTCCGTGTGGGAGATCTTCGGCGCGCTGATGTACGGCGGTCGCCTGGTCGTTGTCCCGCGTGAAGTGACCCGGTCGCCGGAAGACTTCAGCCAGCTGTTGGTGGACGAAAAGGTCACCGTGCTGAACCAGACGCCATCGGCGTTCAAGCAACTGTCCCGGGTCGCCAGCGAAGCACTGAGCCTGCGCTACGTAGTGTTCGGCGGCGAAGCCCTGGACGTCGGCAGCCTGCAACCGTGGTTCGAGCGCTTCGGCGATCAGCAACCAAGCCTGATCAACATGTACGGCATCACCGAAACCACGGTGCACGTGACCTATCGCCCGATCACCAAGGCCGACCTGGTGCAGGCGGAAGTCAGCCCGATCGGTGAGGCGATCCCGGACCTGTCGATGGTCGTGCTCGACACCGACTTCAACCCCGTCGCGACCGGTGTCTGCGGCGAGCTGCATGTCGGCCACGCCGGCCTGGCACGCGGTTACCACAACCGCGCCGCACTCACCGCCGAACGCTTCGTACCGAACCCGTTCGCGAAGGATGGCAGCCGCCTGTACCGCACCGGCGACCTTGCCCGTTTCCGCGAAGAGGGCGTGATCGAATACGCCGGTCGCATCGACCATCAGGTGAAGATCCGCGGCTTCCGTATCGAGCTGGGCGAGATCGAGGCGCGTCTGCAGGAACACGACGGCGTACGCGAAGTAGTGGTATTGGCAGTAGCCGGCCCGAGCGGGCAGCAACTGGCGGCCTATCTGGTCCCGACCGATCCGCACCAGGCCGACCTGCGCGAGACCCTGAAAACCCACCTGAAAGCCAACCTGCCGGACTACATGGTCCCGACCCATCTGGTCTTGCTGGAATCCTTCCCGCTGACCGCCAACGGCAAACTGGACCGCAAGGCCCTGCCCAAGCCTGACGCGGCCACTCTGCAAGCCGCCTACGTGGCCCCGCAGAGTGCCCTGGAACAGCAACTGGCAGCGATCTGGGCCGATGTGCTCAAGGTGGAGAAGGTCGGCCTGACCGACAACTTCTTCGAGCTGGGCGGTGATTCGATCATCTCCATCCAGGTGGTCAGCCGCGCCCGTCATGCCGGGATCTTCTTCACACCGAAGGACCTGTTCCAGCGCCAGACCGTACAAAGCCTGGCGGCGGTGGCGCGGCTGGCCGAAGCCACCACTATCGAGCAGGGCGCGGTCGAGGGCATCGCCCCGCTGACCCCGGTGCAGCACTGGTTCTTCGACGGCGACCTGCCGCAGCGCCATCACTTCAACCAGGCGGTGCTGCTGCAGCCGTCCCGCGCCCTGGACGGCAAGGCGCTGGAACAGGCCCTGCGCGCGCTGCTGGTGCAGCACGACGCCCTGCGCCTGGCCTTCGCCGAAGACAACGGCGTCTGGCAGGCCCGTCATGGCGCCCGTCACGATGCGGCCCTGCTCTGGCAGCGCCAGCTGACCCATGTCGATGAGCTGGAGCCGCTGGTGCAACAGGCCCAGCGCAGCCTCGACTTGCAACAGGGCCACCTGCTGCGCGCCCTGCTGGCCGACCTGCCGGATGGCTCGCAGCGCCTGCTGCTGGTGATCCATCACCTGGTGGTGGATGGCGTGTCCTGGCGCATCCTCCTGGAAGACCTGCAACAGGCCTACAGCGCGCTGCTGGACGGCAAACCCGCGGCCCTGCCGCGCAAGACCAGCGCCTTCAGGCACTGGGGCGAGCACCTGCGCGACTACGCCCGCAGCCCCGCGCTGGAGCAGGAGCTGGGTTACTGGCAGGCCCAGCTGGAAGGCGTCAGCGATGCCTTGCCGCATCACGCCTCCGGCCCGCTGACCAGCCGCAATATCACCAGTGTCTCGACCCGTCTCGACCGCGACACCACCCGCCAGTTGCTGCAGGACGCCCCGGCGGCCTACCGCACGCAGATCAACGACCTGCTGCTGACTGCCCTGGCCCGGGTCATCTGCCAGTGGACCGGGCAGGCCTCGGCACTGATCAAGCTGGAAGGCCATGGCCGCGAGGACCTGTTCGACGAACTGGATATCACCCGCACCGTCGGCTGGTTCACCAGCCTCTACCCGGTGAAACTCAGCCCGCAGGCGGACCTGGCTGGCTCGCTGAAGACCATCAAGGAACAACTGCGGGCGATCCCCAACAAGGGCATCGGCTACGGCGTGCTGCGCTACCTCGGCAGCGACGAGGCGCGGCGCAGCCTGGCGGCCCTGGCCAAGGGCACAATCGTGTTCAACTACCTAGGCCAGTTCGACGGCAGCTTTGCCGCCGAGGACGCGCTGTTCGTCCCGGCCAGCGAAAGCCGTGGCGATATGCACAGCGCTGAGGCGCCGCTGGACAGCCTGATCAGCGTCAGCGGCCAGGTCTATGGCGGCGAGCTGGAACTGAACTGGCGTTTCAGCACCGAGGCCTTCGCCCCAGCGCTGTTGCAGGACCTGGCCAACCGATATGGCGAGGAACTGCGCCAGTTGATCGCCCATTGCCTGGGCGCCGGCGTGGCCGGGGCGACGCCGTCGGACTTCCCCCTGGCGCGCCTGGAGCAGGCGCAGATCGACCGGCTGCCGATCGCCGTGGCGGAGATCGCCGATATCTACCCGCTGTCGCCGATGCAGCAGGGCATGCTGTTCCACAGCCTGTACGAGAAGGAAGCGGGCAACTACATCAACCAGATGCGCGTGGATGTCCGCGGCCTCGATGTGCCGCGCTTCAAGGCGGCCTGGCAGGCACTGATCGACCAGCATGAAGTGCTGCGCGCCGGTTTCGTCAGCGATATGGAGCGGCCGTTGCAGGTAATCCGTCGCCAGGTCGCGGCAGCCTTCGCCGAGCAGGACTGGCGCGGTCGCGATCATTCCGACGCGGCGCTCAAGGCCTGGGCCGATGGCGACCGCCAGCGCGGTTTCGACCTGGAGCAGGAAGCGCTGCTGCGCCTGACCCTGCTGCGTACTGGCGAGGACAGCCATCACCTGGTCTACACCAGCCACCACATCCTGATGGACGGCTGGAGCAACTCGCGCCTGCTCGGGGAAGTCCTGCAGCGCTACCACGGTGAAGTGCCGGCGCCGAGCGGGGCGCGCTATCGCGACTATATCGAGTGGCTGCAACGCCAGGACGCGGCGCTCAGCCAGCGGTTCTGGAGCGAGCAACTGGCGGTGCTGGACGAGCCGACCCGGCTGGTCCAGGTGCTCAGGTCGAGCACCGGCGCCCAGGGTTACACCGACCAGCATTACGCGCTGGATCAAGGGGAAACCCGCAAGCTCAACGAGTTCGCCCGCGAACAGCGGGTCACCCTCAACACCCTGGTCCAGGCCGCGTGGCTGTTGCTGCTGCAACGCTATACCGGGCAGTCCAGCGTGACCTTCGGCGCTACCGTGTCGGGGCGTCCGGCGGAGCTGGCGGGGATCGAGGAGCAGCTCGGCCTGTTCATCAACACCCTGCCGGTGGTCGGCAGCCCGCGCCCGGAGCAGCGCGTGGCGGACTTCGTGCAGCAGGTGCAGAACCTCAACCTGGCCCTGCGCGAGCACGAGCACACGCCGCTCTACGATATCCAGCGCTGGGCCGGGCAGGGCGGCGAGGCGCTGTTCGACAGTATCCTGGTGTTCGAGAACTACCCGGTGTCCGAAGCGTTGCAACAGGCGGCGCCGGAGGACCTGAAGTTCGGCAGCGTGATCAACCTGGAGCAGACCCACTATCCGCTGACCCTGATCGTTTCGGCTGGCGATGCGCTGGGTGTGCGCTTCAACTTCGATCGCCAGCGCTTCAGTGATGAAGCCATGGCGCGGCTGGTCGGGCATTTCGACCATCTGTTGCGGGCGCTGGTGGTGGATCCGCAGGCGGTGCTGGGTGGGTTGGCCTTGCCTTCGGTGGTGAGCCAGGAAGTGGCGGTCTACCCGGGCGAGCAGTGCATTCATCAGCGCATCGAAGCGCAAGCGGAGCGGGTGCCGGAGTCGGTGGCCGTGAGTTTTGCTGGCGAGCAACTGACGTATGCACAGCTGAACCGCAGGGCCAACCAGTTGGCGCACAAGCTGCGCGAGCAGGGCGTCGGGCCGGATGTGCTGGTCGGGCTTTCGGTCGAGCGCAGCCTGGAAATGCTGGTTGGGGTGCTGGGCATTCTCAAGGCCGGCGGCGCCTACGTGCCGCTGGACCCGGATTATCCACAGGACCGTCTCGACTACATGCAGCAGGACAGCGGCATCAAGCTGCTGCTGACCCAGGCCGATCTGCTGGGCTCCTTCGAGGGCTACAGCGATGAAAACCCGGTCAACCTGACCTCGCCGGACAACCTGGCCTACGTGATCTACACCTCCGGCTCGACCGGCAAGCCGAAAGGTGCCTTGCTGCCGCACCACAACGTCCTGCGCCTGTTCCAGGCGACCGAGGACTGGTTCGGCTTCGACGACAAGGACGTCTGGACCCTGTTCCACTCGTATGCCTTCGACTTCTCGGTGTGGGAGATCTTCGGCGCGCTGATGCATGGCGGTCGCCTGGTCGTTGTCCCGCGTGAAGTGACCCGGTCGCCGGAAGACTTCAACCAGCTGCTGGTGGACGAAAAGGTCACGGTGCTGAACCAGACGCCATCGGCCTTCAAGCAACTGGTCCCGGTCGCCTGCGCAGCGCTGTCCCTGCGTTACGTGGTGTTCGGTGGTGAAGCCCTGGACGTCGGCAGCCTGCAACCGTGGTTCGACCGTTTCGGCGATGAGCAGCCGCGTTTGATCAACATGTACGGCATCACCGAAACCACGGTGCACGTGACCTACCGGCCGATCACCAAGGCGGACCTGGCGCAGGCGGAAGTCAGCCCGATCGGCGAAGCCATTCCCGACCTGTCGATGGTCGTGCTGGACAGCGATTTCAACCCGGTCGCGCCCGGAGTCTGTGGCGAACTGCATGTCGGCCACGCCGGCCTGGCTCGCGGTTACCACAATCGCGCCGCCCTGACCGCCGAACGCTTCGTGCCGAACCCGTTCGCCACCGATGGCAGCCGCCTGTACCGCACCGGCGACCTTGCCCGTTTCCGCGAAGAGGGCGTGATCGAATACGCCGGCCGTATCGACCATCAGGTGAAGATCCGCGGCTTCCGTATCGAACTCGGCGAGATCGAGGCGCGTCTGCAGGAACACGACGGCGTACGCGAAGTGGTCGTGCTGGCAGTTGATGGCCCGGCGGGTCAGCAACTCGCGGCTTACCTGATCCCGGCCAATCCTGATCAGGGTGATCTGCGTGACAGCCTGAAGGCTCACCTGCGGGCCAACCTGCCGGACTACATGGTCCCGGCCCATCTGGTCCTGCTGGAAGCCTTCCCGCTGACCGCCAACGGCAAGCTGGACCGCAAGGCCCTGCCCAAGCCCGACGCGGCCAGCCTGCAAGGCGCGCATGTGGCCCCGGTCAGCGAGCTGGAGCAGCAGCTCGCGGCGATCTGGGCGGATGTCCTGCAAGTGGAGCGGGTCGGCCTCACCGACAACTTCTTCGAGCTGGGCGGCCACTCGCTGCTGGCGGTGCAGATGCTGGTACGCATCCGCGACCAGTTGCGCTGCGATATCGCCCTGCGCGAGCTGTTCGAGAAGAGCACGCTGCAGGACCTGTGCGCCGTGGTCGAGGCGAAACAGGGCCAGGTGGACCATGCCCAGGACGAACTGACTAAATCCCTGGAGGCCCTCAAACGTCTTAGTGCAGAGGAAATCGACAACCTGCTCGCCTGACTGGAGACCCCAACGTGCAAGAGCTGCTTGACTCCGTGAAATCCCTGTCTGCCCGTGAACGCAAGGCGCTGGCCGCCTTGCTCAAGCGCCAGGGGGTGAATCTGTACGGCGTCACGCCGATCTTCAGGCGCGAGCTGGAGGCCAGCGCTGCGTTGTCCTACGCCCAGCAGCGCCAGTGGTTTCTCTGGCAACTGGAGCCGCACAGCAGCGCCTACAACATCCCGGTGGCCCTGCGCCTGACCGGGGTGCTGGACGTCGCGGCGCTGGAGGCGGCGTTCGCCGGGCTGGTGGCCCGCCATGAAACCCTGCGCACCACCTTCCGCCAGGACGGCGAGCAGGCGGTGCAGGTGGTGCATGAGGCGCTGCCGTTCCAGTTGCCGGTGGAGGAGGTCGCTGACGCGGAGCTGCAAGCCCGGGTCGGCGCCGAGCTGCGTGCGCCGTTCGACCTGCAGGCGGGGCCGCTGTTGCGGGTTCGGCTGTTGCGGGTGGGCGCCGAGGAGCATGTGCTGACTGTGGTCCAGCACCATATCGTTTCCGATGGCTGGTCGATGCCGATCATGATCGACGAACTGGTGCGGCTCTACGACGCGCACCGGCGCGGGCAGCCGCTGCATCTGCCGGCGCTGCCGATCCAGTACGCCGACTATGCGATCTGGCAGCGCAACTGGATGGAAGCCGGGGAGCAGGAGCGCCAACTGGGTTACTGGACCGCGCAACTCGGCGGCGAGCAGCCGGTGCTGGAATTGCCCACCGACCGTCCGCGGCCGCTGGTGCAGAGCCATGCCGGGGAGCGCCTGGATATCGACCTGCCGCCGGTACTGGCGCAGCAACTCAAGGACCTGGCGCGGCAGCAGGGCGTGACCCTGTTCATGCTCCTGCTGGCGTCGTTCCAGACCTTGCTGCACCGCTATTCGGGACAGGCCGATATCCGTGTCGGCGTGCCCACCGCCAACCGCAATCGCGCCGAGACCGAGGGGTTGATCGGCTTTTTCGTCAACACCCAGGTGCTCAAGGCCGAATTCAGCGCAGACGCGACCTTCGGGCAACTGCTGCAACAGATCAAGCACACCGCCGTGCAGGCCCAGGCCCATCAGGACCTGCCGTTCGAACAGCTGGTGCAGGCCTTGCAGCCGGAGCGCGACCTGAGCCGCAGCCCGCTGTTCCAGGTGCTGTTCAACCACCAGACCCAGGCCCAGGGCCAGGCCCGGCAGTTGCCGGGGCTGAGCGTGGAGAAGCTGCAGTTCGGCCAGCACACCGCGCAGTTCGACCTGACCCTGGAAACCCTCGAACGCGACAGCGGTATCGGCGCGGCGCTGACCTATGCCACGGCGTTGTTCGACCCGGCCACCGCCGAGCGTTTTGCCCGGCATTGGCGTCATCTGCTGGAAGGCATCTGTGCCAATGTCGGGCAACGGATTGCCGAACTGCCCTTGCTGGATGCCGGCGAGCGCCAGCGCATGCTGGTGGACTGGAACCGCAGCCAGCTCGACTATCCCCGCGAGCAGTGCCTGCCGGCGTTGATCGAGGCCCAGGCGGCATCTACGCCGGATGCTGTCGCACTGGTGTCCTCCGACGCATCGCTGAGCTACGCGCAACTGAATGCCCGCGCCAACCAGCTGGCGCACAAGCTGCGCGAGCTGGGTGTCGGCGCGGATGTGCTGGTGGGCGTGGCGCTGGAGCGGGGACCGGAAATGGTCGTCGGCCTGCTGGCGATCCTCAAGGCCGGTGGCGCCTATGTGCCGCTGGACCCGGACTTCCCGGCGGACCGGCTGACCTACATGATGGAAGACAGTGGGCTGAAGCTGCTGTTGAGCCAGTCTTCCCTGGTCGACCAACTGAGCATTCCGCCTGCCGTGCAGACCCTGTGCCTGGATCAGGGCGGCGATTGGCTCGAGGGCTACAGCCGCGAAAACCCGCCGGCCTCGGCCGGCCCGGAGAACCTCGCCTATGTGATCTACACCTCCGGCTCCACCGGCCTGCCGAAAGGCGTGACCATTCACCACCAGGCCCTGGTCAACTTCCTCTTCAGCATGGCGGACAAGCCAGGGCTGACGGCGGCTGACCGGGTGCTGTCGCTGACGTCCCTGTCCTTCGATATCGCCGGCCTGGAGCTGTACCTGCCGCTGATCCGCGGTGCTGCGGTGGTCCTGCTCAAGACCCACCAGAACAAGGACCCGCAAGCCCTGCTGCAGGTAATCGCCGAGCAGCAGGCCAGCGTGATCCAGGCCACACCGTCGAGCTGGCGGATGATCCTCGACGCCGCACCAGCCGGTGCATTGAAGGGCAAGACCATCCTCTGCGGCGGCGAAGCCCTGAGTGCCGAGCTGGCCCAGCGCCTGATCGACCAGGCCGGGCATGTATGGAACGTCTACGGCCCGACCGAGACCACCATCTGGTCGGCCCGGCATTACCTGACCCGCGCCGACGATGTCTGGCTGGGCAAGCCGCTGGCCAACACGGCGCTGCATATCGTCAGCGATGACTTCGATGTGCTGCCGGTCGGTGCCCGGGGCGAGTTGCTGATTGGTGGCGACGGCCTGGCCCGTGGTTATCACCAGCGTCCCTCCCTGACGGCGCAACGCTTCGTGCCGGATCCGTTTTCCAGCACCGGCGGGCGCCTGTACCGCACCGGCGACGTGGCCCGCTACCGCGCTGACGGGGTGATCGAATACGTTGGCCGTCTCGACCACCAGGTAAAGATCCGCGGCTTCCGTATCGAACTGGGCGAGATCGAGGCGCGCCTGCTGGCACACCCGGCGGTCCACGAAGCCGTGGTCATCGATATCGATAACCAGCTGGCGGCCTACCTGATCGCCGACCAGGATACCCCGGAGCTGCGCAGCGCTCTCAAGGTCCACCTCAAAGCCGGGCTGCCCGATTACATGGTCCCCAGCCATTTCACCTGGCTGGACAGGATGCCCCAGACCCCCAACGGCAAGCTCGACCGCAAGGCCCTGCCCAAGCCCGATGCCAGCCAGGCGCAGGGCGAACACGAACCGCCGCGCAACGAGCGTGAGCGGCAACTGGCGCAGATCTGGAGGGACGTGCTCAAGGTCGAGCGGGTCGGGCTCAAGGACAACTTCTTCGCCCTGGGCGGTCACTCGTTGCTGGTGATCACCCTGGTCAGCCGCTTGCGCGAGGCCTTCGAGACCAACCTCAGCCTGCATGATTTCCTGTTGCTGGAAACCTTCGAGGACCTGGCGGACTTCATCGCTGCGGGCGAGCGCCGGGTGAGGAACCCGGTGGTCAGCATGAACATCAGTGCCGGCGACAAGGCCCCGCTGTTCTGCCTGCCGCCCGGTGGCGGCGGTACCTACGCCTACTATCCGCTGGCCGGGCACCTGGGCCCGCAGCGCAGTGTGCTGGGGGTGGTCAACAAGAGCTATGTGGTGCCGGGCTGGAAGGAAACCTCCTGGGACGACATGGTCGGCTACTACGTCGAGCAGATCCGCAAGGTGCGCCCGCACGGGCCCTACAACCTGCTCGGCTGGTCCCTGGGCGGGGCGCTGGCCATCGAGGTGGCGCATGTCCTGGAAACCTCAGGCGAGACCGTGGGCTTCCTCGGGCTGGTGGATACCCACCTGCCCAAGAGCGAACAAGTGCTGGCCAATGAGGATGCCGAGGAACCTGAAGCCGGGCCGTGGGAAGGGCTGGTGCGCAGCCTGCTGGCGTTCGCGCCGGGGATTGGCGAGGCGGTGGTGCTGGACCTGATCGAGGAAGGTACTGCGCGCTTTGAGGATCCGAAGGAAGCGGCGGATTGGGTGATGGTCCAGGTGGCTGGGATCAGCGGCACGGACATCGAGGCGCTGCGGGCGATTCACCGGGATATCGGGGTGCAGGCGGAGATTGCCAGCGGTTATGAATTGCTCAGCGCGAACATGGCGCTGGGGCAGGCGTTCGTGCTCAAGCCGTTGCGGGTCAAGCCGCATTGCTGGTGGGCCGGTGGCAGCCGCACTGAAGAGCAGGTGGCGGCGGCGCAGGTGCTGCTGAAGGCGGGTTGCGGGCTGGACGAGGTCTGGTCGGCGACGCTGACGGGGGTGAAGCATGATGATGTGGTGCTGGCGCCGGAGCTTTTGACTGCTGTTTCGCAGCAACTCGAAGGCATGGAGTAACGCTATACCTGTGGGAGCTGGCTTGCCAGCGATTGCGGTGGTGAACTCACTGCCGCTATCGCTGGCAAGCCAGCTCCCACAGGGTCCACGCAGACGCAACAAAAAAGGCCAGTCGGGATAACCGACTGGCCTTTTGTTTTACCGCTGCCGAACGATCAGAAATCGCCGCGCAGGCTCAGCATGAAGGTCCGTGGATCACCCCAGACGTTGCCGCGGTTCAGGCCCGAAGCGGTGGACCAGTACTTGCGGTCGAAGAGGTTTTCACCGGTCAGGTTGACCTTCCAGTGCTCGTCGATCTTCCAGCCGATACGGGCATCCCAGATGGCGCGGCCAGGGGAGCCGTAGTCATAGCCACCGGCCAGCTTGTTCTCGTAGCGCGATTGTGCGGAGACGCCGGCACCCACGGTCAGGCGGTTCCATTCGCCATCCTGCGGGGTGTAGCTGGTGCTGATGCGGGCCAGGTGCTTCGGGGTGTCGACACTCAAGGGTGTGCCCTGGGGGCTGACGATACGGTTGTAGGTGTAGCCGGCCAGGACTTCGAGGCCCGGCAACACCTCGCCGCTGGCTTCCAGGTCGATACCCTTGCTGCGCTGGATCAGACCATTGACCTGGCAGATACCGGTGGCGTTGGTCGGGCAGGTGTGGGTCTCATCAGGGTCGTTGACCGCGAGGTCTTCCTGCTTGATGTAGAACACGGCCGCCGACAGGTTCAGGCGCTTGTCGAACAACTCGCCCTTGATACCGGTCTCGTAGTTGGTGCCAATCGCCGGATCAAGCGGCGAACCGTCGTAAGTCCGGTTGTTTTGTGGCTGGAAGATATCCGCATAGCTGGCGTACCACGACCAGTGCTCGCTGAAGTCGTAGATCAGGCCCGCAAACGGGGTGACCTCACGGTTCTGCTGGGTCACGTAGTCGTTGCCGCTGCCCAGTTTCTGGTCGTAGTCGTACTTGTACCAACTGACGCGGGTACCGAGGACCAGGCTCAGTGGCTCGCTCAGGTGCAGGCGGGTGTTGGCATAGAGGCCGGAACGCTCGTCGACGTATTCGGAGACCTGAGTCCAGGCCGTGCGGACCGGTTTGGCAAAGGCACGGTGATCAACGTCGAAGATGTTGATCGGGATCGCATCAGCCAAGCGTCGCTGATACGGCAAGCGTCTTTCCGTCACGTCCTGCCGCGACCAGTTGGCGCCCAGGGTGACCTGGTGCGATTGGCCGAAGGCATCGAAATGGCCGTCCAGGAAGCTGTCGACACCGACGCTCTCGATATTTGTGTGACGGAATTCAACGTTGCGCCAGACCGAGCCGGTATTGGTGGCCGGGTCGATTGCACCGTTGCCGTAGGCCGCCACCATGTCGAGGTCGCCCTTGGACCAGCTGACGGAGGTCTTGTTGCTCCAGTTGTCGTTGAAGCGGTGGTTCAGTTCGACGAACACCTCGCTCATGTTGGTGTTCAGGTGGTTCCAGTCCTGGACCAACGCAGTGGAGCGGGAGATATCCAGCGACTGGCCGTTGGAGTAGCGCGGCAGGGCCCAGATCGAATAGCCGTCGACGCGCTTCTCCTGACGACGCAGGCCCAGGGCCAGGGTGGTGTCTTCGGCCAGGTCCGCTTCGATGATTCCGTAAAGCAGAGGCGTCTTGGCGTTGTACTCGTCGAGGTAGGAACCTTTGTCCTCGTAGGCCGTGACCAGGCGTCCGCGCAGGGTGCCTTCGGCATTCAGGCGACCGCTGCCATCCAGATCGACGCGGTAGTTGTCGTAGGAGCCGGCACGGGTCGTGATGGAGAACTGCGGGTCCGAGGTCGGACGCTTGCGCACCAGGTTCACCGCACCGCCCGGGTTGCCGGCACCGACCAGCAGGCCGGAGGCACCGCGCAGAACCTCGATGCGGTCGTAGATCGCCATGTCCGGCGACATCCAGCCGCCAGGGGCATAGGACTGGCCAGGAATGCCGTCAACCATGTAGCTCTCGTCCGTCAGCACGAAGCCGCGGGACTGGAAGGCATGGGAACCGAAGTTGCGCTGGGTGAAGGATATACCCGGGGTCTTGGACAGGACCTGGTCCAGGGTGACCAGGTTCTTGTCATCCATCAACTGACGGGTCATCACCGTCACCGACTGCGGGGTTTCGCGCAGCGATTGCGCCGACTTGCCGATGGTCACTGCACCGGTGGTATAGGACCCGGTGTTCTCGGTGGTAGTCCCCAGCACCTGCGAGTTGATGTTGGTCGGTGCCAGGTTCAGCGTCGCCGGGGCGCCGTTGGCGGCCTTGGCCTCGCTCTCGCCCTCCACGTCCTGGGCGTGGACCTGGGCGGCCAACGGCAGGGTCAGGGCCAGGCCGAAGGCGGCCTGGCGCAGGAGCAAGGCCTTGCTCAAGGGCGTAAGTCGGGACGGTGTATGCATGTGCAGAAGACTCGTTCTAAGGGTTGTGTCATGAGTGATGGCGTGCTGAGTCAACGGCCCGCTTCTGCGCCGGCTCAAGGGAGGGGAGGCCGGGTCTTTCCTGGCGGAGCGCGTTTGGTCGTTGTAGAGAACGAGTTGCAGGTGCGAGGATTTAACGGAATTTTCACTTTCTGCTGATTTGTGCGTGATGACGGTTTTTGGGCGCAGATCGTCGGTTTTGTGGCGCCTTGATACCGTCGACCCACGCTCCTACAGGGGTATGCCTGAAGGCATCCATGCCAGTCGAGATAGGAAGAAATTGTCGGCAGAACGCCGCAGAAGGGAGGTAAAGCGGGGGCGTCAGAAGTCGCCGCGCAAGGTCAGCATGTAGCTGCGCGGGTCGCCGTAGAGATTGCCGCGGTCCAGGGCGGCTGCGGCGGCGTAGTACTTGCGGTCGAACAGGTTGTCGCCGTTGAGGCCGAGGGTCCAGTGCTCGTCCAGCTTCCAGGCGATGCGTGCATCCCACACGGCATAGCCCGCCGCGCCATAATCGACGCCCTGACCGGCATCGTTGCGGTAGCCGGACTGCGCCGAGACACCCCCGCCGATGCTCAGGCGATTCCAGGCGCCCGGCAGGGTGTAGCTGGCACTGGCGCGCAGCAGGTGCTTCGGGGTTTCCGGCGAGACCGCGCCGCCGGTACTGCTGCGGGTCAGGTTGAAGGTGTAGCCGGCCAGCACCTGCAAGCCGGGCAGCACCTCGCCACTGGTCTCCAGTTCGATGCCCCGGCTGCGCTGCACGGTGCTGTTGACGTAGCAGGTGCCGGCGACATCGTTGGTCAGGCATTTGCCGTCGCTGGCGGTGTCGATGGCGTACACGCCCTTCTGGCGGATATAGAACAGCGCCGCCGAGACGTTCAGGCGCTTGTCCAGCAACTCGCCCTTGATCCCGGTTTCGTAGCTGGCGCCGATGGACGGGTCGAGGGTCGAGCCGTCCACCGAGCGATAGATGCTCTGCGGCTGGAAGATATCGGTGTAGCTGGCGTACCACGACCAGTCGTCGTCGAGGTCGTAGATCAGCCCGGCGAACGGCGTGACCCGGGCCTGCTGGTGGTCGGTGAAGTCGCCGCCGCCGATGCGGTAGTCGAAGTCATAGGTGTACCAACTGAGCCGCGCCCCGAGAATCAGCGCGAGGGGATCGGCCAGGTGCAGGTTGGCCTTGGTGAACATTCCGTAGCGTTCGTCGACCACCCGGTTGATCGCCGACCAGGCCGGACGCGCCGGTTTGGGGAAGGCGTCATGGTCGACATCCTCGAGATCGATAGGGATGCGTAGCGCCAGCGGTGCACGCTTCTCCAGCACGGTCTGGCGCGACCAGTTGACCCCGCTGGAGATCTGGTGCGCCTGGCCGAACAGCTCGAAATGCCCGTCGAGCACGCTATCTACCCCGGTGCTGTCGATATCGGTGTGGCGGAATTCGACGCCGCGAAACTGCGAGCCGCTGCCGGTCACCGGGTCCACCGCGCCGCGGGCATAGGCGATGGACTGATGGAAGCCACCCTCGGAATGGATCAGCGACAGCTTGCCGGTCCAGTCGTCGTTGAAGCGGTGGGCGATTTCCCCGAAGACCTCGGTGATCTCCGGCTGGTGCCGGTTCCAGTCCTGCACCAGGGCGGTGGAGCGCGGCACGTCGAGGGCGGTGCCGTCGCTGTAGCGTGGCAGGCCGAAGATCGAGTAGCCGCGCACGTCGCTGGTCTGGCGACGCAGGCTGGTGGTCAGCACCGTGTCCTCGTCGAGATCGATATCGACGATGCCGTAGAACAGCGGGGCGCTGGTGTGCTTTTCGTCGAGGTAGGAGCCGTCGTCCTCGTAGGCGGTGATGAACCGGCCGCGCACGCTGCCGTCGTCGTTGAGCTTGCCGCCGGCATCGAGGTCGAGGCGGTAGTTGTCCCAGGAGCCGGCGCGGGCGATCAGGGTCAGGCGCGGTTCGGCGCTGGCGTGCTTGCGCACCAGGTTGACCGCGCCACCCGGGCTGCCCGCGCCGATCAGCAGGCCGGCAGCGCCGCGCAGCACCTCCACGCGGTCGTAGATGGCCATGTCGGTGGGCAGCCAGGCGGTGGGGTTGTAGGCCTGCCCGGGGATGCCGTCCATCATGTAGCTTTCGTCGTTCACCGCGAAACCGCGCGACTGGTACAGGTGCGAGCCGTAGTTACGCTGGCCGAAGGTCATGCCCGGGGTCTGCGCCAGGACCTGGTCGAGGCTGGTGAGGTTGCGGTCGTCCATCAGTTGGCGGGTCATCACCGTGACCGACTGCGGGGTGCGCCGCAGCGACTCGGCCGACTTGCCAATGGTCAGCATGGGCGTGGTGTAGGAGCCGGTGCCCTCGGTGGTCGGGTCGAGCGGCTCGGCGCTGATCGAGGTCGGGGTGATGTCCAGGGTCGACGAGGTCTGGGTCATCACCAGGGTCAGGGTATCGCCCGCCAGGCTGTAGTTGATCTGGGTGTGGCGCAGGAGGATCTGCACCGCCTGCTCCGGAGAATAGCGGCCTTGCACCGGGCTGCTGGTCTTGCCCTGGATATCGTCGGGGTTGACCAAGACCTGGAAATCACTCTGCCGGCCCCATTCCTGCAGCGCGCTCCACAGCGGTTGCGCGGGGATATCGAAGCTGATTTCCCGGGCCTGGGCCTGGGTGCTGATCATCAGTGGCAGCAGGGCGGCACCGGCCAGCAGCGCCGGGCGGCGGTGCAGCAGCTGTTTCATCAGCCAGGCGAGGCGCAGCGGACAGCGTCGTTGCAGTCTTTGCATTGGGTGGGATCTGGATTGATATCAGGGTGATGGCGTTTTTGCGCGACGTTAATGATATCCATTTCTAAACATTTGCATATTGTTCGGGGCAAAGACTTTTGCCCGCCGCGGCTGGACCGGGGCGGGGGAGGGGATAAAGCGACGAATGGTGTCGTGATCTAGAGGGCACCACTGACCCTGTGGGAGCTGGCTTGCCAGCGATAGCGTCGGTGAATTCACTATAGCTATCGCTGGCAAGCCAGCTCCCAGAGGTTCGGTGAACAGTCAGCCAAATCTGAGTCAGGCAGGAATGGCGCTGTCTTCTACCTGCTCCACGGAAATCCGCCCACCCTGCATCCGCACCAGTTGATCCGCCACCGGGAAATACCGGTCATCATGGGAGATGACGATGATGGTCTTGCCTTGCTGTTTCAGCTCCGGCAGCAGCTCGGTATAGAACACCCGGCGGAAGGCCGGGTCCTGGTCGGCAGCCCATTCGTCGAACACCAGCAACTGGCGTTCGTCGAGCCAGGCACTGATCAGCGCCAGGCGCTTGCGCTGGCCGGTGGACAGGTCGGTGGTGGTGAAGGCACCGTCGCGGATGCCGACCTTGTGCGCGATATCCAGGCGTTCCAGGTATTTCGCCGCGTCGGCGGTGATGGGTGCGTCGCCCGGCAGCGGGTCGTCGAACAGGTAGTAGTCGGCAAAAATCGTGGTGAACAGCTGGCGATAGTCGTCCAGTTGCTCGGCGGCCAGCGCCTGGCCATTGAACAGGATCTCGCCCTGCTGCGGCGTGTACAGGCCGAGCAGCAGCTTGATCAGGGTGGTCTTGCCGCCGCCGTTCTCGCCGACGACGAAGACGATATCGCCCTGCTTGATGCTCAGGTTGACCGGGCCGAGGTGGAAGGATTCGACGCCTTCCACCGGCGGATAGTCGTAGCGCAACTGGCGCAGTTCCAGGGTGCGCATGGCGCCCAGGCTCGACGGGCGATCCTTGACCAGCAGGTGCGGCTCCGGCGAGGAGAATTTCCAAGACAGCTCGGCGATCCGGCGCAGGGCGATCTTCGCCCGGGAGAGGATCGGCAGGGAGGTGATCAGGCGCTCCAGCGGGCCTTTCATGTACAGCATGACCAGCACGAAACCGCCCAGCACGCTCTTGTCGGTGGCCGGCCACAGGGCCTGGAAGGCGATGGCGATGCCGATCACCGCGAAGAACAGCATGGAGCCGAAGGTCTCGGCGCTGACGAAGATGTCCACCGCGCGGATGTTCGAGGCGCAGATGCGCTCGGTGGTGCCGTGGATCTGCTCGTCCAGCAGGTGCTGGCGGCGGCGGCGCTGGATGCGCAGCTCCTTGGCCCCGGCGGAGATCGCCTGGTAGTGCTTCTGCAACTCGTCCTCGCCATCGCGGGCTCGCAGGATGCTGCGCGTGGTGGCCTTGTGCGCCAGGTACTGGGCGCCGCCGCCGATGATCACGGTGAGCAGGGTCAGGGCGAGGATCTGCCAGGACAGGAACGCCAGGTAGCTGAGGCAGCCGAGGGTCACGGTGAAGGCGATGACCATGGGCGCCACGGCCAGGGCGAAGTTGCTCAGGGTGTTGACGTCGGTCATCAGCACCGGAATCAGCCGGTGCGCGCGGTAGCGCTCCAGTTGCTCGATGGGCGCGACGAGGATTTTCGCTGCCAGCTCGCGGCGCAGGTTGGCCACCACGCGCTGGCCGACCCGGTTGCTCAGCAGGCTGGAACCGGTGGAGCAGGCCAGGGTCAGCAGGCACAGGCCGGCGAAGAGCAGCGCGATGTCGACGCCGGGGCCGCCTTCCTGGGTCATGGCGCGGTTGATGGTGGCGATCAGGCCGGTCACGCTCAGCCCGCTGACCACGCCCAGTACCGTCGACAGAGCCACCAGCCACCAGTAGGGCTTGAGGATTCTCAGGGTTTCCCGGGCCAGGCTTTCAGTCTTGAGGGTCATGCGTTTCTCTCGGATTGCGGGCAAACGGGCTCTGCGCCGTCAGGGAGAGGACGAGCTCCCGGGCGGGAAATTTAGCGGCACAGCGTAGTGCGACCGCATGTCGGCGAGATGAATTCTGTCGCTGATTCGGAGCCTGGCGGTTTAAGTGCCCGGCCAGCTGTAGCACAATAGGCGCCGTTCGTTTTTCCCCTCCAGGATTTGCAATGTCTAAGTCAACCGTCTGCGGTGCGCTCGGGCTGGCCCTTGTGCTGGCGGGTGTCGCCGGTTGCAGCTCGAAGAAGGCTGCCGTGTACGAGCACGAGAACTTCGATAACTCGGGCACCTACTCGCGCAGCTTCCCGGTCAGCGAGGCCGGCTCCTGCGAGGCCGCGCGGCGTGCGCTGCTCAGCCAGGGCTACATCATCACCACGGCCGACAAGGGCCAGGTCAACGGCAACAAGAGCTTCCAGCAGACCGGCGAAAGCCATATGCAGATCAGCTTCAATATCGTCTGTGCCGACGACATGAGTGGCGCCGGGCGCTCCACCGTGTTCGCCAATGCCCTGCAGGACCGTTATGCGCTGAAGAAGTCCAACACCTCGGCCAGCCTCGGCGTGGGCGTGCTGGGTTCGGTGTCGATGCCGATCGGCTCCTCCGACGACTCCATGGTCAAGGTCGCCAGCGAGACGGTGACCTCGGCGCAGTTCTACGAGCGCTATTTCGCCCTGGTGGAAAGCTTCCTGCCGCCAGCGCCGAAGAAGCAGGCCGTTGTGCCTGAAGCGCCGGCGCCGGCCAAACCGGCTGCCGAGCTGGGCATGCCGGAACCGGCGGCGCTGGTTGCACCGCAGGCCGAAGCGCCTGTGGCTGCGCCGGTCGAGGCCGCTCCGGTCGTTGCCCCGGTCGCCGAGACTCCGGCCGCGCCGGTGGTGGACGACAGCCAGGGTTCGCAGCCGGTCGCACCGCCTGCCGAAGCCGCGCCGATCACCGCCGAGCAGGTGGTACCGACGGTCACCGAGCCGACCACCACGCCGGTGGTCAACGAGCCGACCGCTCCGGCGACCAACGGCGAGCCTTCCGCGCCGCTCTAGTCCGGGGATAAATCCTGTAACACCTGCACCGTTTATTTTCTGAAAGGCAGTTGTCATTTTTTCTTCACCCGTGCACTTTAGGGTGAATCGGACACAGACATGACAGACGAAGAAACGGAGCAGGATTATGGATGACTATCAGGAAGAACTTCTCGAATTCCACGCGTCGGAGCTGGATGTACCAGAGCCGGCGGATGATGCGACAGAGCTGTGAATGAAAAAGGGCCGGTTTTGAAAACCGGCCCTTTTTTATTGATTGCAAGAGCGCCGCGGACCCTGTGGGAGCTGGCTTGCCAGCGATTGCTGCAGTGAATTCACCATAGCTATCGCTGGCAAGCCAGCTCCCACAGGGTCCGCGTTACTCTCCTCTGCGCTGGCTACGCCTGAACTCCCCCGGCGTCACCCCGCTCCAGCGCTTGAACGCCCGCTGGAACGCCTCCGCCGACGCAAACCCCAGCAAATATGCAATCTCCCCGAACGCCAGCTCGGTATCACGGATATAGCTCATCGCCAGGTCCCGCCGCGTGTCATTGAGGATCGCGCGAAACTGCGTGCCTTCCTCCGCCAGCTTGCGCCGCAAGGTCCAGGTCGGCAGTTGCAGGCGGCGCGCCACTTCTTCCAGGTCCGGCTCGCGCCCGCCATTGAGCAACGGGCCCAGCAGGTGGGCGATGCGCTCGGCCAGGCTGCGGATCCGTGTGCGCTCCAGCAGGTCCTGTTCGCAGAGCTGCAACAGGTGCTGCCAGGTGCTCGGGCAATGCGCCGGGTTGCGCAGGTCAAGGGTGGCGCGGGCCAGGCGCAGGCGGTTGTCCGGGGCGGCGAAGTGCACAGGATGAAGGCTCAGGCCCTGATAGGCCTCGGCATAGGCCGGGCTGTCGAACTCGATCTCGATCCGCTCGGCCAGCACCGGCTGCCCCGCCAGGTCCGCCAGTTGGGCCAGCCAGCCGGACAGCACCGAGTCGACCACGAAGCGGTTGTAGGCGTTGTACGGGCTGATGGAATAGAAACGCAGCCATGCACCCTGGCTGTCTTCCTCGAAGCTCGACTGGCCGCGGTAGTTGGCCGCATACAAGGGCTCGAAACGCAGCAGCGTCCGCGCCGCCTCGCCAAGCGTCGGGGCCTGGGCCGCAGTGATGCCGGCGAGCCCCGCCTGGCCCAGCCGGCTCAGACGCCCCATGCGCAGCCCCAGGGCCGGTTCGCGGCATTGTTCCATGGCCGCATGACCGAGGTGCATGTAGCGCGGGATCGACAGGCGCGCTCCGGCTTCGGCCAGGCGCGTCGGGCTCAGGCCATAACGCTCGAGCAGCGGCGCCGGGTCCTGGCCGAGTTCGCCAAGGGCAAGCTCCAGGCTCTGGATAAAACCGACCGAAAGATCGCCGAGCCGCACCCGTGGCCGGTTCATCGGCCTACAGCCACAGGTTGAGCAGACGCGCGCCGTGGCTGGCGCTGGCGTGATACAGGGCGTTCAGGTTGGCGAACCCGAGACCTTCGCCGCGCACCTCCCAGAATTGCCCGCGCAGGAACACGCTCATGCTGGCGATCCCGGCCGGCACGGCGGTTTCGCTGAGGTGATACCAGGCCTGTTCCTCGCTGGTTTCACCGGGTTGCAGGTCCAGTTCCGCGGCGCGCTGCTGATGCCGGTTGCCCCGCCACGGCCCCTGCCAACTGCCGACGAACGCCGGGTTGGCGATGATCTGCACGTTCTGCGCGGCCAGTTGCTCATAGCTCGAGGGATACCAGGCGTCGCTGCCGATCAGCACGCCGAGACGCCCGGCGGGCGTGTCGATCACCTGCGGCGCAGAGCCCGTGCCCGGGTCGATGAAGCGCCGCACATTGCTGTCCGGGTATTGCTGGCGATGGACCTGGCCGAGCACCGCGCCGGTTCCCGAGAACACCAGGCTGGCGTTGTACAGGGCACCGGAGCCGGCACGCAGCATCCCGTGATCGAGATAGGGCTCGGGCAGGACGATGGAGCCGGCCACCAGGGTCACGCCGAACTCCCGGGCCAGGTCGCCGAACAGCTTCTGGTAGTCCGCGGCCATCTGCCCGGCCTTCATGCGCAGGTGCGCATCGCCGCGGCGGTCGTCGCCGGTGGCGCTGTACATCGCCAGGCCATAACGCAGCGGGTTGCTCAGCTCCAGCCACTGGTAGGCCTCGCTCAGCCGGGTGACCTGGTACATCTCGCGCTTTTCGCCACGGGCCCAGAGCCAGGTGCCGATATGCTCCGGGAGCACGACCACGGTGCGCTCGTTGACCAGCCCCTTGACCCGCGCCTGCTCCAGGTACGCGGCAAGCTTGCGGTGCAGGCGGGTGAGGTTCTGGTAGTCGCCGGGGTAGAGGGTTGGCTCGATGCCGAGCAGGTTGCCCTGGCCGCTGGGCACGCCCTGGTCCAGCGCCAGCTCGACGCGCAGGTCGGACAGGTAATGACCCTCCGGGCGCTGCTCGGCCCAGAGCATGTAGCCACCGAAGGCGGCGAGGAGGACAAGCGCCAGGGCGCCTGAAAGAAGTTTGCGCATGAGGCGGACAAGGCCGGCAGGGAATTCGCCCCCAAGGGTAATCGCCCCGGTGCGTTTGGATCAATAACTTGTCACTTTCGGTCATTGAGCGGCGACGGAGCGCCCTTTAATGTCGGCTCCAGACAAATCGACGGGGCCCGCCAACGAGGTTCCCGCATTCCGTGATTCGCCGTGGAGATCATCATGACCGCCGCTCAATACCCGCACCTGCTCGCCCCGCTGGACCTTGGCTTCACCACCCTGCGCAACCGCACCCTGATGGGCTCGATGCACACCGGCCTGGAAGAACGCCCCGACG
Source organism: Pseudomonas sp. P2S-1 (assembly GCF_057197725.1). NCBI lineage: Bacteria > Pseudomonadati > Pseudomonadota > Gammaproteobacteria > Pseudomonadales > Pseudomonadaceae > Pseudomonas > Pseudomonas sp. P2S-1. Next base: position 2,713,393 of record NZ_CM170068.1, on the reverse strand, counting down.
GCTTCGAGCGCATGGCCGCTTACTTCGCCGAGCGTGCCCGGGGCGGCGTCGGCCTGATGGTCACCGGTGGTATCGGGCCGAACGTGGAAGGTGGCGTGTACTCCGGCGCGGCCAAGCTGACCACCCCTGAAGAGGCCGAAAAACACAGGATCGTCACCCAGGCCGTGCATGACGCCGGCGGCAAGATCTGCCTGCAGATCCTCCACGCCGGGCGCTATGCCTACAGCCCGAAACAGGTGGCGCCGAGCGCCATCCAGGCGCCGATCAACCCGTTCAAGCCCAAGGAACTGGACGAAGAGGGCATCGAGAAGCAGATCGCCGATTTCGTCACCTGCTCGCAACTGGCCCAGAGCGCCGGCTACGACGGCGTCGAGATCATGGGTTCGGAAGGCTACTTCATCAACCAGTTCCTCGCCGCCCACACCAACCAGCGCACCGACCGCTGGGGTGGCAGCTACGAGAACCGCATGCGCCTGGCGGTGGAAATCGTCCGCCGGGTGCGTGAAGCGGTCGGCCCGAACTTCATCATCATCTTCCGCCTGTCGATGCTCGACCTGGTGGAAGGCGGCAGCAACTGGGACGAGATCGTGCAACTGGCCCAGGCCATCGAAAAGGCCGGGGCGACCATCATCAACACCGGCATCGGCTGGCACGAGGCGCGTATCCCGACCATCGCCACCAAGGTGCCACGCGCAGCGTTCAGCAAGGTCACCGCCAAGCTGCGTGGCGCGGTGAAGATCCCGCTGATCACCACCAACCGCATCAACACCCCGGAAGTCGCCGAGCAGGTGCTGGCCGAGGGCGATGCCGACATGGTCTCGATGGCCCGGCCATTCCTCGCCGACCCGGAGTTCGTCAACAAGGCTGCCGAGGGTCGCGCTGACGAAATCAACACCTGCATCGGCTGCAACCAGGCCTGCCTGGACCACACCTTCGGCGGCAAGCTCACCAGTTGCCTGGTCAACCCGCGGGCCTGCCATGAGACCGAGCTGAATTACATCCCGGTCGCCAAGGTCAAGCGTATTGCCGTGGTCGGCGCCGGCCCTGCCGGTCTGGCGGCGGCGACGGTGGCGGCCGAGCGTGGGCATCAGGTGGTGCTGTTCGATGCCGCCGGGCAGATCGGCGGGCAGTTCAATGTCGCCAAGCGCGTGCCGGGCAAGGAAGAGTTCTACGAGACCCTGCGCTACTTCGATCGCAAGTTGCAGACCACCGGTGTCGAGGTCTGCCTGAACACCCGCGTCGATGCCGCGCAACTGGCGGCCGGCGGCTATGACGAGATCATCCTCGCCACCGGTATCGTCCCGCGTCTGCCGGCGATTCCGGGGATCGAGCATGCCAAGGTCATGACCTACCTGGACGTGCTGCTGGCGCGCAAGCCGGTAGGCCAGAAGGTGGCGGTGGTGGGCGCGGGCGGGATCGGCTTCGACGTCTCCGAGTTCCTCGTGCATGAAGGGGTTGCTACCAGCCAGGACCGTGCGGCGTTCTGGAAGGAATGGGGCATCGATGCAGCGCTGGAGGCCCGTGGTGGAGTTGCCGGGGTCAAGGCCGCGCCTCATGCGCCGGCGCGCGAGGTGTACCTGTTGCAGCGCAAGAAGACCAAGGTCGGCGACGGCCTGGGCAAGACCACCGGCTGGATTCACCGCACCGGGCTGAAGAACAAGCGCGTGCAGATGCTCAACAGCGTCGAGTACCTCGGGATCGACGATGCCGGGTTGCATATCCGGATCGGCGAGGGCGAGCCGCAGGTGCTGGCGGTGGATAACGTGGTGATCTGCGCCGGGCAGGATCCGCTGCGCGAGTTGCAGGATGCGCTGGTGGCGGCGGGGCAGTCGGTGCACCTGATCGGGGGTGCGGATGTGGCGGCGGAGCTGGATGCCAAGCGGGCGATCAATCAGGGGTCGCGTTTGGCGGCAGAACTCTAAATACAGAGGGCCAGGCTTACACCGAACCTGTGGGAGCTGGCTTGCCAGCGATAGCTATGGTGAATTCACTGCAGCAATCGCTGGCAAGCCAGCTCCCACAGGGTTAGCGGTGGCCTGTAGAATTTGCGGCATGCTCAATCTCCCTCAAGCGCCTCTACAGCGCGTCTCCTTTCCCTGGCTTAGCGAAGCCGGTATCGAACTGGCCATCCTCCGCCTCGACCAGATCGACCCCCTGGTCAGCGGCAACAAATGGTTCAAGCTCCTCGAACACCTGCGCCTCGCCCGCCGAAACCAGGCCCCGGGCCTGATCAGCCTTGGCGGCAACCATTCCAACCACCTCCACGCCCTGGCCGCTGCCGGCCAGCGTTTCGGCTTCAAGACCGCCGGCCTGTTGCGCGGCACCCCTCAGGACACCCCGACCACCCGCGACCTCGAAGCCTTCGGCATGCACCTGCACTGGCTCGGCTACGGCGGCTACCGTGCGCGCAACGAACCCGGTTTCTGGGAACCCTGGCAAGCGCTGTACCCCGGCTGGCACTGCATCCCGGAAGGCGGCGGCGGTGAGCTGGGCGAGAAGGGCTGCGCCCTGATCGTCGAACAGGCGCGGGCGCAATTGCACACTATCGGCTGGAACGACTACGACGCCTGGTGGCTGGCCGCGGGCACCGGCACCACTGCGGCGGGATTGATTGCGGCGGAGGCCGGCGCCCGTCCGGTGCACGCGGCCATGGCAGTGCCCAAGGGGTACGGCGTGGAGCACGTGCTTTCCCATCACCTCCACGAAGCCAGCCGCGGCGGCTTCGCCAAGGTCGACCCCGAACTGCTGGCCTTCATCGAAGCGTGTGAAAAAGAGTCCGGCATCCCGCTGGAGCCCCTCTACACCGGCAAGGCCCTCATGGCCCTGAAAGAAAAAGCCGGATGCTTCCAACGAGGCACCCGGCTGATCTTCGTCCATACCGGCGGCCTCCAGGGCCGCCGCGGTTTCGCTTAATCCTTGCCCGGCAGCATCCGCACCAGGGTGTTGTCCTTACGCACATAGTGGTGATACAGCCCGGCCACGGCATGCAGGCCAATCAGCCAGTAGCCGATGGTGCCGCCCAGTTCATGCCAGCCCTTGACCGCACGGGCCAGGTCCTTGTCCGGCTGTACCAGCGCCGGCAGTTCGAAACCGTAGAAGGGGATCGGCTTGTCGGCGGCGCTGAGAATGGTCCAGCCGGCCAGCGGCAGGCCGATCATCAGGGCATACAGGGCCCAGTGCACCAGATGCGACAGACCGATCTGCCAGGCCGGCGGCGCCGGGACGATGCGCGGCGTCGGCCGGGTCACCTTGAGGAACAGGCGCAGCCAGACCAGCAGGAACACGGTCAGGCCAAGCATGAAGTGCAGGGTTTTCATCAGTTCCCGTTCCGGGCTGTCCTTGGGAAAGATGCCGCGAAACTCGATGCAGGCGTACACCGCCGCCAGCAACACCAGCATCAGCCAGTGCAGGGCCACGGACAGGCTGCCGTAGCGCTCCCGGGTATTGGTCAGGCTCATACGAACACGTCCTCGTCAGGTCACGGAATAGGGCGCTCTTGGCGGCGCCATCCCTACAGGGTAGATAGCTGAGCGCTATTACGGCAGAGAGTTCGCGGAAAAAAGACCGGGTCAAGCCGCCGGGGTCAAGTGCGGCCACTGGTCGGCGACGAGAAAGGCCCGGTCGGCCTCTTGCCAGTCACCGTCGTCACCCGGTTCAAGGCGCACCATCAACTGTGCCTGGGCCTGTGGATCGAGGGCGGTCAGCCAGTCCTGCAACTGGCGTGCGCTCCACACAGCCTCCGCCGCCACCCGCGCCGGCCCGAGCCAGGCCTGGCGCGGCAGCAGTTGCCAGCGACCTTGCGAGTGAGCGGCGTGGAACGCCCGCCAGTCGCGCTGATGCAGCCAGTGACCGCGCAGGTGCTGTGGATGTACACCCTGGGGCGAGTCGGCATGCACATGCCAGGGATAAAGCAGGTAGCCGCCGAGCCACAGCCGTGCCTCGACCTGGTCCAGCCCCAGTCCGGCCAGGGCCTCGCGGCTTTCCGGGCGGGCCGAGATCGGCAACTGGTGCGCCGCCAGATGGTCCAGCTTGTGGCCCAGTCGGTCATGACAGCCGGGCCCGAGCCAGTGCGCCGGGTCGATCCCGTCGCCACTTTCCGGCCCGAGGTAGAACTTGATCGCCAGTTCCAGATGATGCACGCCGTCGCGGTCGCGCAGGACGATATCCAGCTCGCCCAAGGTATGCCCGCCCTGGCGGATCTGCAGATTGGACGCCAGCAACTCCACCCACGGTGCCTGCTGCAGGGCGAACTGCCAGAGCCGTTCGTAGTACATGCCAAGGCGCCGGCTGGCCAGGCGCGACAGCCAGTCGAGTAACGAGGCCGGATCACGGTCCAACGCCAGCAGCCAGTCGCGCAGGGCCTGCGGGTCGTCCACCCAGCCGCTGCCGGCCAGCGGATGGCGCTGCGGCCACGGCGCCCGGGCCAGCATCGGCGGCGACAGCAGCGCCCAGGCCAGGTCGCGGACCGCAGGCTGGCGCAGATGGCGGGGCAGGGCGTGGAGGTCGGCGAAGGGATTCATCCAGCGAGCATAGCCCTGTTTACCCCGCGCCGTTTGCCGCAGGGCGGGGCACTGGCCCATAATCGGGCCTTTGACCGTGCGTACTTTTGACCGTCGTTAGCCCAAGCAGGAACCCCATGGAGCAATTTCGCAATATCGGTATCATCGGCCGCCTCGGCAGCTCGCAAGTGCTCGATACCATCCGCCGCCTGAAAAAATTCCTGCTGGAACGGCACCTGCACGTGATCCTCGAGGACACCATCGCCGAGGTCCTGCCCGGCCATGGCCTGCAAACCTCCTCGCGCAAGCTGCTGGGCGAGGTCTGCGACCTGGTCATCGTGGTCGGTGGCGACGGCAGCCTGCTCGGCGCCGCCCGCGCCCTGGCCCGGCACAACACCCCGGTACTGGGGATCAACCGCGGCAGCCTGGGCTTCCTCACCGATATCCGCCCGGACGAGCTGGAAGTGAAGGTCGCCGAAGTGCTCGACGGCCATTACCTGGTGGAAAACCGCTTCCTGCTCCAGGCCGAAGTGCGCCGCCACGGCGAGGCCATCGGCCAGGGTGATGCCCTCAACGACGTGGTCCTGCACCCGGGCAAGTCGACGCGGATGATCGAATTCGAGATCTACATCGACGGCCAGTTCGTCTGCAGCCAGAAAGCCGACGGCCTGATCGTCGCCACCCCGACCGGCTCCACCGCCTACGCCCTGTCCGCCGGCGGGCCGATCATGCACCCCAAGCTGGACGCCATCGTCATTGTGCCGATGTACCCGCACACCCTGTCGGGCCGGCCGATCGTGGTCGACGGCAACAGCGAGCTGAAGATCGTCGTGTCCCAGGACATGACCATCTACCCGCAGGTTTCCTGCGATGGCCAGAACCACTTCACCTGCGCCCCCGGCGACACCATCACGGTGAACAAGAAGCCGCAGAAACTGCGCCTGATCCATCCGCTGGACCATAACTACTACGAGGTCTGCCGGACCAAGCTCGGCTGGGGCAGCCGCCTGGGTGGTGGAGGCGACTGATGCTCGATCCAGCGCGCAGTTTCGACCTGATCGGCGATGTTCACGGCTGTGCCCACACCCTGGAACGGCTGCTCGACGCCCTCGGCTACAAGCGCCAGGGCGGCGTGTGGCGGCATGCGCAGCGCCAGGCCCTGTTCCTCGGCGACATCATCGACCGCGGCCCGCGTATTCGTGAGGCCCTGCATATCGTCCATGACATGGTCGAGGCCGGCCAGGCCCACTGCATCATGGGCAACCACGAGTACAACGCCCTCGGCTGGACCACCCCGGCACCGCCCGGCAGTGGCAAGACCTTCGTCCGCGAGCACACGCCGCGGCACGCCCGGCTGATCGACGAGACCCTGACCCAGTTCGCGCAGCACCCCGGCGACTGGCACGACTTCCTCGGCTGGTTCTACCAGTTGCCGCTGTTCGTCGATGCCGGGCGTTTCCGCCTGGTGCATGCCTGCTGGGACGGCCGGGTGATCGACACGCTGCGCCAGCAGTACCCGGATGGGCGCATCGACCCGGCCTTCGTCCAGGCCTCGGCCGAGTCCGACACCTTCGCCCACCTGGCCTGCAACCGCCTGCTGCGCGGCACCGACATGCGCCTGCCGGACGGCCTGACCCTGACCGGCGGCGACGGCCTGACCCGGGCCTTCTTCCGCACCAAGTTCTGGGAAGAAGACCCGCAGACCTACGGCGATATCGTGTTCCAGCCCGATGCACTGCCGGAAGAAGTGGCCAGCGCGCCCCTGAGCCGCACCCAGAAGAATGCCCTGCTGCGCTATGCCGAGGACGAGCCCCTGCTGTTCGTCGGGCACTATTGGCGCAGTGGCAAGCCGGCGCCGATCCGCGCCAACCTGGCGTGCCTCGACTACAGTGCGGTGTTGTACGGCAAGCTGGTGGCCTACCGGCTCGACAATGAAACCCGCATCGACCCGCGCAAGTTCGTCTGGGTCGATGTGGAACGGCCGGAGGCCAGTCAATGAATGTGGTTCCCATCCTGCAACTGCCGCTGAATGCCGACCTCAGCGGCTTCGTCCAGTTGCTGCGGCGCCTGCAGGTGATGCACCGGGTCACCGAGGAGCACGGCGAGCAGGTGCTCTGGGTCGAGCAGGCGCGGGCCGAGGAAATCCGCCGCCTGTACGAGGCCCACCCGGAAGGCGACGCCGATACCCAGGACCTGCCCCTTACCGCGCAGCCCGATGCCATGCTCCGCCCGGGCCTGGGCGAGCAGTTGCGCACCAGCAAGGTGACGGCCCTGGTGCTCCTGGCCTGCCTGATCGTCGCCGGTCTCACCAGCCTCGGCGAAAACTTCGCGACCATGCGCTGGCTGACTTTTCTCGATTTCCGCGTAGCCGGTGAGTACATCTACTTCATCCCGCTGGACACCAGCCTGCAGGCCAACCAGTGGTGGCGCCTGTTCACCCCGATGCTCCTGCACTTCAGCGTGCTGCACCTGGCCATGAACGCCGTGTGGTACTGGGAGCTGGGCCGCCGCATCGAATGGCGCCAGGGCCCGTTCAGCCTGCTCGGCCTGACCCTGGTGTTCGCCCTGGTGTCCAACGGCGTGCAATACCTGTTCAGCGGTCCGACCCTGTTCGGCGGCCTGTCCGGCGTGCTCTACGGCTTGCTCGGGCACCTGTGGATCTACCAGCGCCTGGCCCCCCATCCGCTGTACCGCATGCCCCGAGGCGTGCTGGTGATGATGCTGGCCTGGCTGGTGCTGTGCCTGACCGGCGTGATGTCCGTGCTCGGTTTTGGCGCCATCGCCAACGGCGCCCATGTCGGCGGCCTGTTGGTCGGATGCTTGAGCGGACTCTTGGGCGGGGCGCTGGCCCGGCGTAAACTGACGGCTTGATTTGGGAGACGCTATGTCCACTTTTGCGCAAATGATCGAAAACATCACCCCGGAAATCTACGAGAGCCTGAAACTGGCCGTGGAAATCGGTAAATGGGCGGACGGGCGCAAGCTCACTGCCGAACAGCGCGAGCTGTCCCTGCAGGCGGTGATCGCCTGGGAGATGCAGAACCTGCCGGAAGACCAGCGCACCGGCTACATGGGCCCGCAGGAATGCGCCTCGAAGTCCATCACCGTGCCGAACATCCTGTTCAAGTCGGATGCGATCCATTGATCGAACTCGGCCGTGGTTCCATTCGCAAGATGACCGCGCGTCTCGAGACGCCGGTCGTGCAATACGCTTTCCGCCTGGATGAACTGGAAGTACCGGTCAACCCGCTGATCGGCCAGACCGTGCGCCTGGAATACCTCGGCGCCATCCATTGCAGCCACTGCGGGCGCAAGACCAAGACCAGCTTCAGCCAGGGCTACTGCTACCCATGCATGACCAAGCTGGCCCAGTGCGACGTGTGCATCATGAGCCCCGAACGCTGCCATTACGACGCCGGCACCTGCCGCGAGCCGTCCTGGGGCGAGCAGTTCTGCATGACCGACCACGTGGTCTACCTGGCCAACTCGTCGGGGATCAAGGTCGGCATCACCCGCGCCACCCAGCTGCCGACCCGCTGGCTCGACCAGGGCGCCAGCCAGGCCCTGCCGATCCTGCGGGTCGCCACCCGCCAGCAGTCCGGCCTGGTCGAAGACTTGCTGCGCAGCCAGGTGGCCGACCGTACCAACTGGCGCGCGCTGCTCAAGGGCGACGCCGAGGCGGTGGACCTGGTGGCCGTGCGCGACCAGCTGTTCGACAGCTGCGGCGACGGCATCCGCGGTCTGCAGGAGCGTTTCGGCCTGCAGGCGATCCAGCCGCTGACCGATGGCCAGCCCCTGGAGATCCGCTACCCGGTCGAGGCCTACCCGAGCAAGATCGTCAGCTTCAACCTGGACAAGAACCCGGTGGCCGAAGGCACGCTGCTGGGGATCAAGGGCCAGTACCTGATCTTCGATACCGGCGTGATCAATATTCGCAAGTACACGGCCTATCAACTGGCCGTGCATCAGTAAGCCGTGAATCAGTAAAAAGGACCCGCCACATGCGCACCGAACAGCCGCAAGTGATCTACCTCAAGGACTATCAGGCGCCTGAGTACCTGATCGACGAAACCCACCTGACCTTCGAGCTGTTCGAGGACCACACCCTGGTCCACGCGCAACTGGTCATGCGCCGCAACCCGGCCCGTGGCGCCGGCCTGCCGCCGTTGGTGCTGGACGGCCAGCAACTCGAGCTGCTCAGCGTCGCCCTCGACGACCAGGCCCTGGCCGCCGGCGACTACCAGCTCGACGACAGCCACCTGACCGTGCAGCCGAAGAGCGAGCAGTTCACCCTCGACACCAGCGTGCGCATCCACCCGGAAAGCAACACCGCGCTGGAAGGCCTGTACAAGTCCAGCGGCATGTACTGCACCCAGTGCGAAGCCGAAGGCTTCCGCAAGATCACCTACTACCTCGACCGCCCGGACGTGATGAGTTCGTTCACCACCACGGTGATCGCCGAACAGCACCGCTACCCGGTCCTGCTCTCCAACGGCAACCCGGTGGGCAGCGGCCCGCAGGAAGATGGCAGGCACTGGGCGACCTGGGAAGACCCGTTCAAGAAGCCGGCCTACCTGTTCGCCCTGGTGGCCGGCGACCTCTGGTGTGTCGAAGACAAGTTCACCCGCCAGTCCGGGCGTGACGTGACCCTGCGCATCTATGTCGAGCCGGAAAACATCGACAAGTGCCAGCACGCCATGACCAGCCTGAAGAAGTCCATGCGCTGGGACGAAGAGGTCTATGGCCGCGAGTACGACCTGGACATCTTCATGATCGTCGCGGTCAATGACTTCAACATGGGCGCCATGGAAAACAAGGGCCTGAACATCTTCAACTCCAGTTGCGTGCTGGCCCGCGCCGAAACCGCCACCGACGCCGCGCACCAGCGGGTCGAGGCGGTGGTCGCCCACGAATACTTCCACAACTGGTCGGGCAACCGCGTGACCTGCCGCGACTGGTTCCAGCTGTCGCTCAAGGAAGGCTTCACCGTGTTCCGCGACGCCGAATTCAGCGCCGACATGAACTCGCGCACAGTCAAGCGCATCGAGGACGTCGCCTACCTGCGTACCCACCAGTTCGCCGAAGATGCCGGCCCGATGGCCCACGCGGTGCGCCCGGACAGCTTTATCGAGATCTCCAACTTCTACACCCTGACCGTCTACGAGAAGGGTTCGGAAGTGGTGCGCATGGTCCGCACCCTGCTCGGGGCCGACGGCTTCCGCAAGGGCAGCGACCTGTACTTCGAGCGTCACGACGGCCAGGCGGTGACCTGCGACGACTTCATCAAGGCCATGGAAGATGCCAATGGCGTCGACCTGACCCAGTTCAAGCGCTGGTACAGCCAGGCCGGCACCCCGCGCCTGGCGGTCAGCGAGGCGTATGACGCCGCCGCGCAGACCTACAGCCTGACCTTCCGCCAGAGCTGCCCGGAAACCCCGGACAAGGTCGAGAAGCTGCCGTTCGTGATCCCGGTCGAGCTGGGCCTGCTGGATGCCGAGGGCAACGACCTGCCGCTGCGCCTGCACGGCGAGGACGCTGCCGTGGGCACCAGCCGCGTGCTGTCGGTGACCGCAGCCGAGCAGACCTTCACCTTCGTCGGTATCGCTGCCAAACCGTTGCCGTCGCTGCTGCGTGGCTTCAGTGCGCCGGTCAAGCTGTCGTTCCCGTATGACCGCGACCAACTGATGTTCCTCATGCAGCATGACAGCGACGGTTTCAACCGCTGGGAAGCCGGCCAGCAACTGTCGGTGCAGGTGTTGCAGGAGCTGATCGGCCAGCAGCAGAAGGGCCAGCCACTGGTGCTCGACCAGCGTCTGGTCAAGGCCCTGGGCAGCGTGCTGGGCAATGACAGCCTGGACCAGGCCATGGTCGCCGAGATGCTCTCGCTGCCGAGCGAGGCCTACCTCACCGAGATCAGCGAAGTCGCCGATGTCGATGCTATCCATACCGCTCGCGAGTTCGCCCGCAAGCAACTGGCGGACCAGCTGTTCGACGGCCTGCTGGCGCGTTACCAGGCCAACCGCGAGATTTCGCGCAAGACCGAGTACGTTGCCGAGGCCGAGCACTTCGCCCGGCGTGGCCTGCAGAACATCGTGCTGTCGTACCTGATGCTCAGCGGCAAGCCGGAGGTGCTGGCGGCGACGCTGGAGCAGTTCGACGGTTGCGACAACATGACCGAGCGCCTGACGGCCCTGGCCGTGCTGGTCAACTCGCCGTTCGAAGCCGAGCGGGCCAAGGCGCTGGAAGCCTTCGCCGAGCACTTCAAGGACAACCCGCTGGTCATGGACCAATGGTTCAGCGTCCAGGCCGGCAGCACCCTGCCGGGCGGGCTGGCGCGGGTGCGCAAGCTGATGGAGCACCCGGCGTTCACCATGAAGAACCCGAACAAGGTGCGGGCGCTGGTCGGCGCGTTTGCCGGGCAGAACCTGGTCAACTTCCATGCGGCGGATGGTTCGGGGTATCGCTTCCTGGCGGATATCGTCATCGAGCTCAATGCGCTGAACCCGCAGATCGCCTCGCGGCAACTGGCGCCGCTGACCCGCTGGCGCAAGTACGACGCGGCGCGGCAGGCGCTGATGAAGGGCGAGCTGCAGCGGATCCGCGATTCGGGGCAGTTGTCCAGTGATGTGTTCGAGGTGGTGAGCAAGAGCCTCGCCTGATCCAAAAGCCCGGTCGTCAGACCGGGCCCTATCGCTGGCAAGCCAGCTCCCACAGGTTCACCACTGTCCTTGAGAGCAGCGCTGTACCTGTGGGAGCTGGCTTGCCAGCGATAGGGCCATCAGCCACACCATCAAACTCCCCCTGCCTCCTTCCGATAACAAAAGATAACGTCCCGTTCGTTGTCAGCCCTTCGCAATCCCCATTAGGATGGCCATCAGCTATTGCAGGGCTCTGGAACACGCTTTTCGCAGTACCTGCATCTGGAATCACCCACATAACAAGAACCGGGGGACAGATCGATGACCGAGCCTCTTATAGCAGCGCAGCACGGCGCACCGCGCGCACGGCCATGGGCGCTGGCAGCCAGCATGAGCCTGCTGCTGACCATGGGTTTCTGGGCCGACAGCCTCGAGGCCGCCACCTCGCCGGAGCCGGAGGTCTGGTCCACCGTCTCCGCCAAGTCCGACCAGGGCCTGCTGCTCGACGTGACCAAGGCCGGCGCACGCCTGGTGATGGTCGGCGAACGCGGTCATATCCTCTTCTCCGACGACCAGGGCGCCACCTGGACCCAGGCCAAGGTACCGACCCGGCAACTGCTTACCGCCGTCACCTTCGTCGACGACAAGCACGGCTGGGCCGTCGGCCATGACGCGCAGATCCTCGCCAGCAGCGACGGCGGAGCGACCTGGAGCAAGCAGTTCGAAGACCTCTCCCGCGAAGCACCCCTGCTCGACGTCTGGTTCGAAAACACCCGGCACGGCCTGGCCATCGGTGCCTACGGCGCCATGCTCGAAACCACCGACGGCGGCCAGCACTGGCAAGATGTCGGCGAGCGTCTCGACAACCCCGACGGCCTGCACCTGAACGGCATCGCCCGGGTCAAGGACGCCGGCCTGATGATCGTCGGCGAGCAGGGCTCGATGTTCCGCTCCAGCGACGAAGGCCAGACCTGGGAAAAACTCGAAAGCCCCTATGAAGGCTCGTTCTTCGGCGTGATCGGCACGGCGCAACCCAACACCGTGCTGGCCTACGGTTTGCGCGCCAACCTGTACCGCTCCAGCGACTTCGGCAGCACCTGGCAGCCGGTCAGCCTGCAAACCAGCCGCGGCCCGCTTCAATTCGGCCTGGCAAGCGCTACGCTTCTCGATGATGGCAGTCTGGTATTGGTGGGCAATGGCGGCAGCGTCCTGCGCAGCAGCGACGATGGCCAGACCTTCAGCGTGTTCAACCGTACCGACCGCCTGGCCCTGGCTGGAGCCAGCGGCCTGTCCGACGGCAATCTGATCCTGGTGGGGCAGGGCGGCGCACACTACGCCACCGCCACCGGTGCCGAGAGGGCGCAACCATGACCGTTCGGGAGCCGTTCAGCATGAATCAGCACCATCAGGACAAGCCGACCACCCTCGAGCGCCTGATCTTCAACAACCGCCCGGCAGTGATCGCCATCTGCCTGCTGGTCAGTGTGTTCCTGTTCTGGCAGGCCACCCTGATCCGCCCGTCCACCAGCTTCGAAAAAATGATCCCGCTGGAGCACCCGTTCATCCAGAACATGCTCGAGCACCGCAATGACCTGGCCAACCTCGGCAACACCGTGCGCATCTCGGTGGAAGCGGTCAACGGCGATATCTTCGACAAGGACTACATGGAGACGCTGCGGCAGATCCATGACGAGGTCTTCTACATTCCCGGCGTCGACCGCTCGGGGCTGAAGTCGCTGTGGAGCCCGGCGGTACGCTGGACCGAGGTGACCGAGGAAGGCTTCTCCGGCGGCGAAGTCATCCCCAACACCTATAACGGCTCGCAGCAGAGCCTCGACACCCTGCGCGACAACGTGCTCAAGTCCGGGCAGATCGGCCGCCTGGTGGCGAACAACTTCAAGTCGAGCATCGTCGATGTGCCGCTGCTGGAGTCCTACCCGGACCCGCAGGACCCGGGCAAGCAGATCAAGCTCGACTACCAGCAGTTCTCCCACCAACTGGAAGAGAAGATCCGCGACAAGTACCAGGCGCAGAACCCCAACGTGAAGATCCATATCGTCGGCTTCGCCAAGAAGGTCGGCGACCTGATCGACGGGCTGATGATGGTGGTGGGCTTCTTCGCCATCGCGTTCATGATCACCTGGGTCCTGCTGTACTGGTTCACCTGGTGCATCCGCAGCACCATCGCGGTGTTGATCACCACCCTGGTGGCGGTGGTCTGGCAACTAGGGCTGATGCATGTGGTGGGCTTCGGTATCGACCCCTATTCGATGCTGGTGCCGTTCCTGATCTTCGCCATTGGCATCTCCCACGGGGTGCAGAAGATCAACGGTATCGCCCTGCAATCCAGTGACGCCGACAACGCCCTGACCGCGGCACGGCGGACCTTCCGCCAGCTGTTCCTGCCGGGGATGATCGCCATCCTCGCCGACGCCGTGGGCTTCATTACCCTGCTGATCATCGATATCGGGGTGATCCGCGAGCTGGCCATCGGCGCCTCCATCGGTGTCGCGGTGATCGTCTTCACCAACCTGATCCTGCTGCCGGTGGCGATTTCCTATGTCGGCATCAGCAAGAAGGCCATCGAGCGCAGCAAGAAGGACGCGACCCGCGAGCACCCGTTCTGGCGCCTGCTGTCGTCCTTCGCCAGCGCCAAGGTGGCGCCGGTGTCCATCGTCCTGGCCCTGCTGGCCTTTGGTGGCGGCCTCTGGTACAGCCAGAACCTGAAGATCGGCGACCTCGACCAGGGCGCCCCGGAGCTGCGTCCGGACTCGCGCTACAACAACGACAACGCCTTCATCATCAACAACTACTCGACCAGTTCCGACGTGCTGGTGGTGATGGTCAAGACCCCGACCGAAGGCTGCTCGGCCTACGCCACCATGGCGCCGATCGACGAGCTGATGTGGACCATGGAGAACACCCCCGGCGTGCAGTCGGCGATCTCCCTGGTGACCGTGTCCAAGCAGATGATCAAGGGCATGAACGAGGGCAACCTGAAATGGGAAAGCCTGTCGCGCAATCCTGAGGTGCTGAACAGCTCGGTGTCCCGCGCCGACGGCCTGTACAACGGCGACTGCTCGCTGGCGCCGGTGCTGGTGTTCCTCAACGACCACAAGGCCGAGACCCTCGACGGCGTGGTCAAGGCGGTCAAGCTGTTCGCCGACGAGCACAACCGCGAAGGCCTGGAATTCCTCCTCGCCGCCGGCAACGCCGGGATCGAGGCGGCCACCAACGACGTGATCAAGTCGGCCGAGCTGACCATCCTGATCCTGGTGTACATCTGCGTGGCAGTGATGTGCATGATCACCTTCCGCTCCTTCGCCGCGACCCTGTGCATCGTCCTGCCGCTGGTGCTGACCTCGGTGCTGGGCAACGCCCTGATGGCCTTCATGGGCATCGGCGTCAAGGTCGCCACCCTGCCGGTGGTGGCCCTCGGCGTGGGGATTGGCGTGGACTACGGGATCTACATCTACAGCCGCCTGGAAAGCTTCCTGCGCGCCGGCCTGCCGTTGCAGGAGGCCTATTACCAGACCCTGCGTTCCACCGGTAAAGCGGTGCTGTTCACCGGCCTGTGCCTGGCGATCGGCGTGTGCACCTGGATCTTCTCGGCCATCAAGTTCCAGGCCGACATGGGCCTGATGCTGACCTTCATGCTCCTGTGGAACATGTTCGGTGCGCTGTGGCTGCTGCCGGCCCTGGCGCGCTTCCTGATCAAGCCGGAAAAACTCGCCGGGCAGAAGGGCAACTCGATCTTCGCCCACTGATCCATCGACGGAACCACAGCGGGGGCCGGACGTCACAACGTCTGGCCCCCGCTGCATTTGGGCTATCATTCGGGCCTTTCCCCTGACCATGGCTGTTTCCCGATGACCACCCTTTCCCAAGCCCTGCACACCTGCGACATGCTGCTGATCGACGGCCTGCACTGCTTCGACTTCGTTCATGACGACAGTGGCCTGCGTGCCGAGTGCATGGATGGCCGTGCGCTCAAGCGCTGGACCTTCACTGCGGCCCAGGTCGAGGCAGCGCGTGCCGAGGGCGGCGACTGGCTGATCGACAGCGACAGCGGCGAGCACCGCCTGGTGTGCATGGGCGCCGTGCGTGCGCCGGAGGACGATGAAGACGACGAGTATGAAGAAGGCGCTGCTGAGCCTGCTGATCGCTAGCGGCATGAGCATGAGCGTGCACGCCCGTGAACTGCTGGTAGGCAGCTATACCGATGGCGCCAGCCAGGGGATCTACCGCTACCGCTTCAGCGAGGGCCGTATCGACGCCATGCCGTTGCAGGTGGTGGAGGCGGGTAATCCGTCGTGGCTGACCTTGTCTGCCGATGGTCGCCGGCTGTTTGCCGTGAACGAGGCAGCGGCGGGGCGGGTCTCGGCATTCAGCCTGGATGCCCATCATGTGCTTACGGCGGTGAATCAGGTCGGTAGCGGCGGTGCCGAGCCGACCCATAGCAGCCTGAGCCGGGACGGGCGTTTCCTGTTCGTCGCCAACTATGGTGGTTCCAATACCGAGGGCGGCAGCCTGAGCGTGTTGCCGGTGCAGGCTGATGGCCGTCTTGGCGAGCCGGTGCAGCAGGTGCGGCATGCCGCGAGCAAGGTCAATCTTGAGCGTCAGGCCACGCCTCATGTGCATTCGCTGGTGTCGTCACCGGATGGGCGTTTCGTGTTTGCCAGCGATCTGGGGGCGGACAAGGTCTTCGCCTATCGCTACGAACCGGACCAGGCCGAACCGCTCAAGGCGTTCGATGCGGTGGCTCTTGCGCCCGGCAGCGGGCCTCGGCATCTGCTCCTCAGCGCCGATGGCCGGCATGCCTGGCTGACCCTGGAAATGAGCGCGGAGGTGGCGGTGTTCGATCATCAGGACGGCCATCTGACCCTGCGCGGTACGCTGCCGCTGACCGACAGCAAGGATCCCGCAGCCAAGGCGGCGGGTGCCCTGCATGCCTCGGCGGACGGGCGTTTCCTGTATGTCAGCAATCGTGGCACGGCCAATGAGCTGGTGGTGTTCGCCATCGATCCGTTCGACGGCGGTTTGACCCTGGTGCAGCGGCGTTCCGTTGAAGGCGATCACCCGCGTGAATTCGCGCTGGATCCGGAGCAGGGGTTCGTACTGGTAGCCAACCAGAAAAGCGACGAAATCGTGGTGATCCGTCGCGATCCTGCGAGCGGGATGCTGGGTGAGGTGGTGCAGCAGTTCGTGCAGCCGGCGCCGTCGGACCTGAAGTTCCTCGACTGACTATCGACGTGCTCGATAATCGTTAGTGCTGCAATGAATTTTTCCCGGCGGGTCTCGGGGCGTAGTTTTGAACCAAGCCAGACGGCTTCTCAACTCAACGACTTCGAGGCCAGACCGATGAATTTCAATCTCTTTCCCGTAATCGCCGCATCCGCCATTTCCGCTTCCGTGGTGCAGGCTGCCAATGCCCATGTCGAGATCGACCAGCGCAAGGCGGCGACCCCGAGCTATACCACTGAGTATCTGCGTCAGAGTGCCAATTTCTATGCGGCGCTGGATCACAAGGCTTCGCACTGAATTTTTTGTTGCTCTTGAGGGCCTCATCGCTGGCAAGCCAGCTCCCACAGGGTCCGCGGTGCATGCGATCCCTGTGGGAGCTGGCTTGCCAGCGATGAGGCCCTGAAGATCACTTGGCCATGATCGCCTTGAACAGCTCCGATTCCAGCCAGCCCTGCAACCAGGCTCTCAGCCTCGGATAGGGCGCATCGGCGAACCACTGCGGTTCGACCCCGGCGAACTGGCGGATAAACGGCAGCAAGGCGGCATCGGCCAGGCTCGGGTGGTCGGCGAGCAGGTAAGGCTGCTCGCCGAGCAGCCGCTCCAGATCCGCCAAAATCACCTCCGCCTGCTGCCGATAATGCTCCCGGGAATACTCCGGATAGCGCTCGGCATACTTGTAGTGGTTCAGGTGAACCTTGAACTCGCTGTCATTCCGGGCAATCAGCGCGTCGATCTGCGGATCGCCGCCAAGAAGCCAGTCCTGCGGATCATTCCGGTCCAGCGCCCAGCGCATGATGTCCAGGCTCTCCTCCAGCACCCGCCCCTCGACACTCAACACCGGCACCGTGCCCTTGGGCGACAGCGCCAGCATTTCCGCCGGCTTGGCCTTCAGGCTGACTTCCTCGATCCGTACCGGCACCCCGGCATAGCGCAGGGCCAGCCGCGCACGCATGGCATAGGGGCAACGACGGAACGAGTAGAGGATCATCCCGCCACCTCCAGGTTGCTCAGGCCATTGCCCTGGCGCCGTACCTGGATCTGTACGCCGATCCGCTCATGCATCTCCTGCACATGGGAAATCACCCCGACCTTGCGGCCCTGGGCCTGCAGACCGTCGAGGGCGTCCATGGCCAGTTGCAGGGATTCCGGATCGAGGCTGCCGAAGCCTTCGTCGATGAACAGCGATTCGATGCGCAGGGTGCTCGACGCCATGGACGCCAGGCCCAGTGCCAGGGCCAGGGACACCAGGAAGGTTTCGCCCCCGGACAGCGAATGCACCGAGCGCAGTTCGTCGCCCATCTCGGTGTCCAGCACCAGCAGGCCGAGCTGGCTGCCGCCGCGTTTCAGGCGATAGCGCTTCACCAGTTGGCGCAGTTGGGTGTTGGCGTGATGCACCAGCAGATCGAGGTTGTAGCTCTGGGCGATCTTGCGGAAGGTGTCGCCGCTGGACGAGCCGATCAGGTCGCTCAGCCGCGCCCAGCGCTGCCATTCCTCACGAGCCTGGGCGATGCGCTCGGCGAGGCTCTGGCTGGCCTGCTGGCGGCGCTGGTCCTCGGCCTGTTGCGCACGCAGTTCGGCGCACTGGTGTTCCTGCTGGTCGAGCTGCTGCTGGCTGGCGAGCAGGGCCTGGTCCAGGTCTTCGGCGCTTTGTTCGGTGAGTTGCTGCTTCTGGTGTTGCTGCAGGCGCTCGTCACGCTCCTGGACCCGCACGCTGGATTGCTCGACGGCTTTCTCGGCCGCTTGCAGACGCTGGCGCAGCTGGGCGACCTGCTCGTCGTCCATGCCCAGCAGGGCGTCGAGGCCCTGTTCGTCCAGCTCCGGATGGGCTTCGCGCCATTGGCCGATGGCCGCATCCAGTTGCTGGCGTTCCTGTTCCAGGGCCTGGTGCTGTTCTTCCCGGGCCTTGAGTTCGCTGGCGATCGCGGCGGCCTGGGTGCGGGCGTCGTGCATCTGCTGGCCGAGGCCGGCCTCGCTGGCACGAGCCTGTTCCACTGTCTGCTCCAGGGCGCGCTGCCAGTGATCGGCGTCGGCATGCTCGCCGATCAGCGCGGTCAGGGCTTCGCGGGCCTGCTGTTGCTGGGTTTCCAGTGCCGCCAACTGCTGGTTGCGTTGCTCCAGCGCCTGCTGGCGGTCGTGCTGCTTGCCTTCGAGGCTCTCGCGCTGCTTGAGGCGTTCGGCCAGTTCCTGCTGCTCGTCCTTCTGCTGGTCGAGCAGTTGCAGACGGGCGCTGAGCTGCTGGTCGAGGCTGAGGAAGGTCTCGGACGGGGTTTCCCGCAGGGCGGCGAAGATGTCCGCCGGCAGCAGGGTTTCGAATTGCGCCAGGTCCTGGTCCAGACGCTGCTGGTCGGCATTCAGGCCGTCCTGCTGCTGGTTCAGTTGCAGGGTGGCCTGGCGGTGGGCTTCGTTGGCGTCTTGCAACTGCTGCTGAAGACGGGACGCGTCCTGTTGCAGGGTCAGCAGGGTTTGCTGGCGCTGCTGGTCGCGCTCGATATCGTCGTTGAGACGGCGCAGTTGCAGGTCCAGCCACGGGCTGCGGGCGGCGCTGTCGTGTTCGGACAGCTGCGGCCACAGGGCCTGGGCCTCCAGTTCCGGGGCCAGGGCCTGGAGCTGGGTGTTCAGTTGTTCCTGCTGGTGCAGGTATTCCTTGAGCTGGCCGTTGACGCCACCGAGGCGGGAACGCAGCTCGTCGAGCTTCTCGGTCAGCTCGCTGACCACCTTCTGCGCGGCGGCTTCCTCGCTTTCGTCATGTCGGGCGAGGTTTTCCAGCAGGGCTTCCGGCTGGTGATACGGGTGTTCCAGGCTGCCGCAGACCGGGCAGGGCTGGTCGTCCTGCAATTGCGTGCGCAGCTCTTCGACGCTGGCATTGCGCGCCAGGCGCTGACGCTCCAGTAGCTGGCGGGTCAGGGTCAGGGCCTGTTGCGCCTGCTCCAGTTCCTGCTTGCCCTGCATGCCGGCGGCAATTAGCTGCTGGCGTTCCTGCTGGGCCGTGGTCTGGCGCTCGCGCAGGGCATTCAGGCGCTGTTCGATTTCCTGTTGGCGGCTCCACAGCCGGGCCAGGTCCTCGAAGCCGCGTTGCTGCTTGCGGTTGTCCTGCAGCAGGGTGCCGAGCAGGCCGATCTGTTCGGCCAGGGCTTGCGGCTCGGCCGCGCTTTCCTGGAACAGCAGGTCGAGTGACTGGCGCAACTGCGCGCAGTCCTGGGACCGGGCTTCGGCGGTCTGGCGCAGGGCCGGGAGTTCTTCGCGGCCCTTGCCGAGGCGGTTGGCGGTGAGCATCACCTGCTGCAACTGGCCGCGATAGATCTGCCAGGCCCCCCCCAGGTCGGCCATGCCTGCACTGCTTTGCAGTTGCGCGGCAATGCTGGCGAGCGCCTGTTCGTGGCGCTGCTGGTGTTCAACAAGGGCGTTGAGCTGGTTCTGACCTTCGTTGAAGGCCTGTTGCGCCTGCTGGCTTTGCTCGCGTTCGCGGGTCAGGTCCTGGTCCAGGCGGGTCAGGTTGTGCTGGATCTCGAAGGCCTGCTTGAGGTGCGGGGCGCTGTCGCCCTGGGTGGCGACGGCCTGGGCCAGTTGCGCCTTGGCGCCATTCAGGTCCTGTTCCAGTCGCTGTTGACGCTCGCCCAGTTCGGTTTGCTGCCGGCGTTGCTGTTCCAGTGCGGCCGCCAGCGGGGTGAGCTGGTTGAGCACTTCCTGACGGCGGGCGAACTGGTGACGCTGTGGCGCCAGTTGTTCGAGGCGGGTCAGGTTCAGGCGTTCGGCAGCCAGGCCTTCCCAGTCCTGGCGGGCGCTGGCTAGGGCTTCGGCGGCGGCTTTCTGCTGGTCTTGCAGGGCCAGCAGTTCGTTGATCCAGGTGCGTTGCTGTTCCAACTGGCGCTGCTGGGCCTGTCCGGCCTTGAGGCCTTGCTGCGCCTCGACCAGTTGCTGATCGAGCGCCGCGCGTTCTTCCTCGCTCATCGGCAGCACGCCGCTGGCCTCGCCGAGCAGGGCTTTCAGGGCTTCGTCGGCTTCCTTGGCCTTGGCAAAGGCGCGTCGGCCCAACTGGCTGTAGATCGCCGTGTTGGTGAGCTTTTCCAGCAGCTCGCTGCGTTCCTTGTCGTCGGCCTTGAGGAAGGCGCTGAACTCGCTCTGGGCCAGCATCACCGCGCGGGTGAACTGGGCGAAGTTGAGGCCCAGGCGCGATTCGATCAGTTGCTCGTACTCGCGCTTGCTCTGGTTGCTCAGCAGTTGCTGGCTGTCCAGGTCGTGCAGGCTCTGGCGGCTGCCTTGCAGCTTGCCGTTGGCCTTGTCGCGGGCGCGGTTGGCTTCCCAGCGGGCGCGGTAGCGGCGGTCGTCGATGCCGACGAAATCCACCTCGGCAAAGCAACTGCCGGTGCCACGGCGCAGCAGGGTGCGCGGGTCATTGGTGAGGATTTCGCCGTCGGCATCGGGCACCTTGGTCTCGCGGCCGATGTTCTCCAGGCGTGGCACCGAGCCGAACAGGGCCAGGCACAGGGCGTCGAGCAGGGTGCTCTTGCCCGCGCCGGTCGGCCCGGTGATGGCGAACAGGCCGGCGCTGGCCAGGGGTTCGGCGGTGAAGTCGATCTCGAAGGGCCCGGCCAGGGAGGCGAGGTTCTTCAGGCGGATGGCGAGGATCTTCATGGCTGTTCCTCCTGCTGCTGGACTTCCTGCAACAGCAGGGCGAAATCGGCCAGGGTGCCGTCATCGGCGGCGCTGCCGTAGGCCTGTTCCCAGGCGCGGGCGAACAGGTCCTGGGGCTTGAGCTGGCCCAGTTCCACCAGGCGCTCTTCTTCCTCGCCATCGGCGCCGAGGCGCCCGGCGTATTCGGCGCTGATCCGCACCAGGCGCACGGCCTTGCCTTGCAGGGCGCCTTCAAGCTGCTGGCGCAGGTCGGGTTGTGGCTCGTCCAGTTGCACGCGGACTTCCAGCCACGGCTGGCGCTGCGGGTCGTCGAGCAGGTCGACCACCGGCAGTTCGGTGAGGCTTTCGAGAATCTCGGCCAAGGGCGCCGGGCCGACCCGTTGCAGGGCCACGGCCCGGGGCACGCTGCGGCTTTCCACGCTGACCAGCTTGTTGCCCTTGAGCTCCACTTCGAGGATCTGGTGCGGGTACTTGATCTCCGAGAACGACAGCGGTAGCGGCGAGCCGCAATAGCGGATGCGTTCCTCGCCATTGACCTTCTGCGGCTTGTGCAGGTGGCCGAGGGCGACATAGGCGATTTCTTCGCCGAACAGGCTGGCGGGCAGGGCTTCGGCGGTGCCGATGATCAGGCTGCGCTCGGAGTCCTCGGAGACCGAGCCACCGGCCATATGGGCGTGGCTGATGGCGACCAGCGCCTGTTTCGGCTGGCGGCGCTCGAGGGCGGCGGCGATGAGTTTCTCGTGAACCTGGCCGATGCCGCGCAGGTAGTCCTCGCCCAGGTGCGGGCCGGTGACTTCCGCCGGGCGCAGGAAGGGCAGGGCCAGGCACCAGGCCTCGACCTTGCCCTTGTCGTTGGTCAGGGGTACGAGCAGGCGGTCGCTGTCCAGCTGGCCTTCGTCGAGCCATTGCACGCGACCGAGGGCGTGGGTGCGCAGGCTGCGCATCAGCGGGCCGGGGAGTTCGATGCGCGAGCCGGAGTCGTGGTTGCCGGCGATCATCACGATGGTCAGGGCCGGCTGTTGCTCGTGGGCCTTGACGATAAAGTTGTAGAGCTGTTCCTGGGCCTTCACCGGCGGGTTCACGGTGTCGAAGATATCGCCGGCGATCAGCAGGGCATCGGGGGTGCGCAGCTTGAGCTGGCCGAGCAGCCAGTCGAGGAAGCAGGCATGTTCGAAATCGCGCTCCTGGCCGTGCAGGGTTTGCCCCAGGTGCCAGTCGGAGGTGTGAAACAGACGCATGGATAGTCCTGTGACGGGGGCAGGATGGAAAACCGGTAATGGTACCTGAATGTGTGGTGTTCTTGAGGGCCCTATCGCTGGCAAGCCAGCTCCCACAGGGATCCCATGCGCCGCGGACCCTGTGGGAGCTGGCTTGCCAGCGATAGGGCCCTCAAGAACAACAGAAAACTATTTGGGACAAGCATCGGCAGGCTCCCATTCTCTCCACAGGGATTGCTGGCGCCGCGGACCCTGTGGGAGCTGGCTTGCCAGCGATAGGGCCCTCAAGAACAACAGAAAACTACTTGGGATAAAGCGGCGGAAGGCTGCCGTTCTCGCCTGGGGTCGGCTGGGCGAGTTCCGCAGCGGGAATGGTACTGATCGCCTTCCACAGATCCTCACCTTGCCAATACTGCCCGGCCTCGCTGTACAGCGCGCTGTTCAGCCCATCCAGCGCATCCGACAGCGGCACGAAGCGCGCCGCCATCTCCGCCAGGGTCTGCGGCTGCTGGCGGGCCCAGGCATCGAGGGCCTGGCGGGTCGCCTGGGGATCATTGGCCAGGCACGCCCGCTTCAGATCATCGAGCAGCGTCCGCGGACTCGGCCCCGCCGGAATCACCCGCGCCACCGCCGGCTGCGAACGGGCCCGCCACCACAGGGCGAAACCGGCCAGGGTGGTCAACGCCAGAACCAACGTACTCAGTTGCCACGGCCACAACAGCTGGCTGCCCTGGCCTGAGGTCGCACCTGGCGTTTCTGCGGTCAGCGCCGGGTTGTCCTGCACCTGGAGGCTGCGCGCCGGCAGGCTGCTGTGTTCCAGATGGTCTTCGCGGGTGTTCCACCAGACCACCTCCAGGCTCGGCAACTCGAGGTTGCCGCTGTGGGTCGGCACCAGCGCCTCGCGCTCCTCGCGGCTGCCGACCAGCCCGCGTTCGTCGATCTGGTTGCGCAGTTGCGGCTGGTCCGGATAACGCCGCAAGCCGGCGATTTCACTGCTCGGCAACGGCGTCAACTGGGTGCTGGACAGCCCCTCGGCCTTGAGCGTGACGCTGCGGGTCAGGGAGTCGCCGATCTGCACCGGGCTTAGCGCCGGGTCCGGGCTCCAGTGTTCCTCAAGCGTCAGGTTGCGCGCCGGCAGCCAGGGCGCGCCGGCCGGGTAGCTGGCCGGGATCGGCTTGACCTGCAACGGCAGTTCCCGGGAAATCACCCGCACCTGGCTGTTGCCGGCGGCATTCGGGCTGTCGCTGTCGCCGCCCGCGCTGGTGGCGCTGAAGGTCAGCGACGGCACCTTCACCTCGCCGCTCTGCTGCGGATACAGGGCATAGCGCATCTCGATCACGCCATGGCGGATACCGTTGATCAGCTTCTCGTAGGTGCGCGATTCGCCCAGCGGCTCGATCTTCACCCCGTCCAGTTGCAGCGGGCTGAGGCTGCTGTCGTCGTACAGCGATACCGAGTGGTAGATGCGCAGGGTCAGCACGGCCTGGGCCTGCACGTAGACGCTGCTCTGGTCGAGGCTGGCCTCGATGAATACCGGGGCGAGCAGGGTCACCGGGGTGTCCTCGGCGGCCTGGACCTGCAACTGGATCGGCTCGCTATGCAGCTCGCCGAGGCTCAGCGACGGGATTTCCAGGGTCCCGGCGCGGCGCGGCATGAGGGTTACGACCCAGCGCGTGGTGGCTTCGTTCTGCCCGTCGAGGGTATTGAGGCTGTTGAGCTGGCGCGTGCCACGCACCTCGAAGTCCGCCTGCAGGGGCGTCAGGTCCGGCTTGCCGAACTGCGTGACATCGCCGACCTCAAGGGTCAGTTCCAGGGTTTCCGCGGTATTCAGCTGGCTGCGGTCGACACTGGCGTGCAGCTCCCGGGCCTGGGCCTGCAGGGCGAAGATAAGACAGAAGACGAAGGCGCAGACGCGGCTCATCGATGGGTTTCCTGAAGTTGTTGCTGTTCGTACCAGAATTTGCGCCGCAGCAGTTGCGCGGGGTTGTCCGGGATCTGCCGCAGCCATTGCTCCAGGGCCTGGCGCTGTTCGGCGTCGAGGTTGCTGCCGGTGGGGCGCTGGGGCGGCCGGGTGGTGCTTTCGTCGTCATCGCCGGCGGCATTCTGCGGCGCTTGAGCCTCGCCTTGTTCCTGCTGCTCCTGGGGCTCGTCGCCGGGCTGGCCGGTTTCCTTCTCGTTGTTGCTCTGTTGCGGATTGTCGCTGGTTTCGCCCGGCATCTGCTGGCCGTTCTGCTGTTCCGGTTCCTCCTCCGGCTCTTTCGCCGGCGGGGTCTGTTCCTGCTGGCGCTGTTGCAGCAGTTGCTCGACCAGGGCCTTGTTGGTCAGCGCCGGTTGCAGGTCGGGCTGGCGTTCCAGGGCCTCTTCATAGGCATCCACCGCCGCTTCCAGTTCGCCGCTGCGGGCCAGGGCGTTGCCGCGGTTGTAGTGGCCGGCGGCGCTGTCGTCGAGGGCGAACAGGCGGGCCGCGCCCGCATAGTCGCCGGCCTCATAGAGGGCCCAGCCTTTCCATTGCGGGTCCTGGAAGTGCTTGGCCGCTTCCGCCGGACGCTTTCTTTCCAGCAGGTACTGGCCCTGCTGGTCGGGGCGCCGCCACAGCTCGCTGAATTCGAAGGCATAGGACGGCTGCGGCAGACAGAACAATAGCGGCAGGCAGAACAACCAGCCACGCCGCCCGGCGCAGGCCGCCAGGAGCAGCAGCGGCAGGAGCAGCCAGTAGCCCTGGTCGGCCCAGGTATCCAGTTGCACGGTCTGGCCGTCGTTGCTCATCGCCTTGGGGTTGTCGAACAGGCCGAGGCCGCGCAGGTCGAGGTCGTCGATGCGCGCGTGGCGGTAGCGGCCGCCGAGGTCGCTGATAAAGGGCTTGAGGCTGCTGCTGTCGAGGCGCGGCACGAAGATCGCGCCGTCGGCGTCCTTGAGCAGTTCGCCATTGGCCTGCTTGACCGGTGCGCCCTCGGCGCTGCCGACACCGAGCATCAGCAGCGGTGGCCCGTTGCGGCCCAGGGCCTGGGCGATGCCCTGGCGTTCTTCGTCGGTGAGCGACGAGGCGATCAGCAGCAGCCGGCCCTGGCCCAGCGCGCCCTGGGACAACAGCGACATGGCCTTGCCCACGGCGAGATCGGCACGCTGTCCGGCCTGGGGCATGATCCCCGGCTCCAGCGCCTCCAGCAGGTTGCGGCTGGTACCGAGGTCGTCCGACAGCGGCACCAGGGTGTGGGCGCTGCCGGCGTAGACGACGATCGCGGTCTGGCTGTCGCTGCGGTGTTCGAGCAGGTCAAGGATCTTGCGCCGGGCCTGTTCCAGACGGGTCGGCGGGGTGTCCTCGGCGAGCATTTCCGGGGTCAGTTCGAGCAGGATCACCAGCGGATCAGCCGGGCGCTGGCGGGTTTCCTCCAGGCGTTCCCAGCTTGGCCCGACCAGTGCCAGCACGCCAAGCACCCAGGCCAGCCCGAGGGCGACCCACGGCAGCTTGCTGTCGTGACCGCTGCCGCCGCCCAGCAACACGCCATGGAAGGCCGGCGGCAGGATCATCTGCCAGCGCCCGGCGCGCTTCTGCCGGTGCCAGAGTTTCCACAGCAGCCAGCCGAGCACCGGCAGCACCAGCAGCCACAGCGGACGCATGAAATGAGGCCAGAGCTCGCTCATCGACGCCTCCGCAGACGCAGGCGCTTCAGCCGTTCACGCCATTCCGGGTGCGGCTGGAGGAAGTCCGGGCGGCGCAGCAGGCGTTGGAGCAGGCGTTGCAGCAGGTGATCGGGCCAGCGCTCGCGGATCACCAGGGCCATGCTCAGCAGCATCGCCGCGGCCAGGGGCCAGGCATACAGGGCTTCGGCGGTGCGCGCCTGGGTCGGTTGCTGTTCCACCGGTTCCAGCAGGTCGAGGGTGTCGCCGATAGCCTTGAGTTCGGCGCCATCGCGGGCACGGAAATACTCGCCATGGGTGATCTGGGCGATCTCCCGCAGCGAGGCTTCGTCGAGGTCGAGGCTCGGATTGAGGCCGATCTGCCCGGCGGTGCCGCTTTCCTCGGCGCTGGCGCCGATGCCGATGGTGTAGATGCGGATGCTTTCCTGGGCGGCCAGGCGCGCGGCGGTCAGCGGGTGGATCTGCCCGCCGTTGTTGGCGCCGTCGGTGACCAGGATCAGCACCCGGCTGTCGGTCGGGCGCGAGCGCAGGCGCTTGACCGCCAGGCCGATGGCGTCGCCGATGGCGGTGTTCTTGCCGGCGATGCCGATCTGCGCGTCATCAAGGAAGTTACGCACGGTGCGCCGGTCGAAGGTCAGCGGCGCCTGCAGGTAGGCCTGGCTGCCGAACAGGATCAGGCCGACGCGGTCGCCTTCGCGCTGCTGGAGGAAGTCGCCGAGCAGGTCCTTGACCAGCGACAGGCGGCTGACGTCCTCGCCGTCCCAGCTCATGTCCGGGTAATCCATCGAGCCGGACACGTCCACGGCCACCAGCAGGTCGCGGCCACTGGCGGCCACCGGCAGCGGCTCGCCCAGCCATTGCGGGCGGGCGGCGGCGCACACCAGAAGAAGCCAGACCAGGATGAACGGCGCCTGTTGGCGCAGGGTCGGCAGGTTCAGGCGCGCGCGGCGGCCGGCCAGGCCTTCCAGCTCATCGAGGAAGCTGACCTTGAGCACCGGCTCGCCGCTGTCCGCTGCCGGCAGCAGCAGGCGCGCCAGCCAGGGCAGCGGCAACAGGGCGAAGACCCACGGCCAGGCCAGTTCAAACATGCTTGCGGATCCAGGTTTCGACCGCCTGGTTGAGGCCGGCGATGGCCTTGTCGTCGAGGCGGCATTCGGGCTTGTAGGTGCCTTCCACCAGCACCATCCAGCGGGTCAGGCCGGCGGCGGGGCAGCGGTTGTCGAGAAAGGCCAGCCATTTGCGGCCATTGAGGGTATGGCTGTGGCTGTCCGGGTAATGGTTGCGGCACAGACGCTTGAGCAGGGCGTTGATCTGCTGCAGCCAGGCGCCGGCCGGAGCGCCGTCGTAGGGCTTGGGCAGTTGCGCCAGTTCGGCCAGGGCGGCGATGCGGATCGGGTCCAGCGGCTGTTCGGCGCGGGGCACCGGGGGTTTGCGTGGACGCCAGTGACGCAGGCGCCAGAGGCCCCAGCCGAGCAGCGGTACAAGCAGCAGGAGTGCCCACCAGCCCGGCGCCGGTGGCCAGGCGCTGACGGGCGGCGGGGCGATCAGCGGTTGCAGTTGCGCCAGAGGGTTCATCGCGGCTTGCCTGCCCGTTGTGGGTCGAGGTATTCGCGCAGTTGCTCGATCATTTCGCTCTGGGTGCTCAGGGGCATCAGCACCACCCGCAGCTTCTGCGCGAGCATTTCCCAGCGCTCGATACGCGCCTCGCTCTGCTGGCGATAGCTCTGGCGCAGGTTGCTGTCCAGCGTATCCAGCTCCAGTTGCGCGCCACGCTGGGCGAAACGCAGCAGGCCGGCGGCGGGCAGGGCGTGGTCGAGCGGGTCGGACAGCGGCAGCAGGAGCAGGTCGCAATGCCGCGACAGCAGGCTGAGTTGCTGTTCCACACCGGGATTCAGGGCGCGCTCGTCGCACAGGATGATCGCCAGGCTGCCCGGGCGCAGCACCTCGCGGGCACGACGTAGCGCGGTGCCGAGGTTATCGCCCTGGGGCGTGGCCTCGGTGTGCAGTGACTGGTTGACCCGGGCCAGGCGGTTGAGCAGTTGCAGCAGGCTTTGCTTGCTGCGGCGCGGCTTGATCTCGTGGTGTTCGTTGTCGCCGAACACCAGCCCGCCGATGCGGTCGTTATGGCCCAGGGCCGCCCAGCCGAACAGCGCGGCGGCTTGCGCGGCGAGCACCGACTT
Organism: Pseudomonas sp. P2S-1; assembly: GCF_057197725.1. Classification (NCBI taxonomy): domain Bacteria; kingdom Pseudomonadati; phylum Pseudomonadota; class Gammaproteobacteria; order Pseudomonadales; family Pseudomonadaceae; genus Pseudomonas; species Pseudomonas sp. P2S-1. The sequence goes on along the minus strand of NZ_CM170068.1, from coordinate 2,685,344 downwards.
GAACATCAATCCGGAGCCGAAGAACAGCCGGCGGCTCTGCTCGACCATGATGAAGATCGGCCGTTCGCGCTCCTCGTGGAACAGCTTGGTATGCGGCTCCTGGGTGCGGGCAGTCACCCGCCAGTCGATATTGCGCACATCGTCGCCGGCCTGGTACACGCGCACCTGGTCGAAATCCACGCCGCGCCCGCGCAGGCGCGAATGGTGCAGGCCGACCAACGGGCTGCGCTGGCCGGGGGCGGAAAACAGACGGACTTCGCGCACCCGGTGGCGCATCTCGATCAGCTCGGTGAGGCTGATACGGATGCCGGGGGCGGCCAACAGTTGACTGGGCATGGGCTCAGGCGACGGCGACGACGTCGAGAATGCGCTGGATCACCCGGTCCTGGTCGATCCCGGCCGCTTCGGCCTCGAACGACAGGATAATGCGGTGGCGCAGCACGTCGAACAGCACCGCCTGGATATCCTCGGGGCTGACGAAATCGCGCCCGGCCAGCCAGGCGTGGGCGCGGGCGCAGCGGTCCAGGGCAATGGAACCGCGCGGGCTGGCGCCGTAGGCGATCCAGTCGCCCAGCTCGGCGTCGTACTTGGCGCCGTTGCGCGTGGCCATGACCAGTTGCACCAGGTATTCCTCCACCGCGTCGGCCATGTACAGGCCGAGGATCTCCTTGCGTGCGGCAAAGATCGCCTGCTGGCTGACCCGGCGCTCGGGCTTGGTCTCGCCGTTCAGGGCTTCACCACGGGCCTGGGACAGGATGCGGCGTTCCACGGTGGCATCCGGGAAGCCGATCTTCACATGCATCAGGAAGCGGTCGAGCTGCGCTTCGGGCAGGGGATAGGTGCCTTCCTGCTCGATCGGGTTCTGGGTCGCCATCACCAGGAACAGCGGCGACAGCTCGTAGGTGCTGCGGCCGACGCTGACCTGGCGCTCGGCCATGGCTTCGAGCAATGCCGACTGGACCTTGGCCGGGGCGCGGTTGATTTCGTCGGCCAGCACCAGGTTATGGAAGATCGGGCCTTGCTGGAACACGAAGCTGCCGGTTTCCGGGCGATAGATCTCGGTGCCGGTGATATCGGCCGGGAGCAGGTCGGGGGTGAACTGGATGCGATGGAACTGCGCCTCGATCCCTTCGGCCAGTTCCTTGATGGCCTTGGTCTTGGCCAGGCCGGGGGCGCCTTCGACCAGCATATGGCCGTCGGCCAGGAGCACGATGAGCAGACGCTCTACCAGTTTCTCCTGGCCGAGGATCTGGGTGGAAAGAAAGGTGCGCAGCGCGATCAGCGCTTCACGGTGTTCCATCGTGACGGTTCCTGGAGTGAAGCCCGGGGCGGCGTGAAGCGCCCGGACAGGGGCTGATACTTTAATCCATCCAGGGGGGTGGCGACTAACGGTACGGGGGAAATCTTTTACGGGGGGAGGGCGGGTTTCTGGCGTCAAATACGGTATTCAAGACGTTATGCGGAGCCTGGGAGGGCCTCATCGCTGGCAACGCCAGCTCCCACAGGGTCCGCGCCGGGCACAAGTTCTGCGGCTGACCCAGAACCCTGTGGGAGCCGGCATTGCCGGCGATGAGGCCATCAGCCTCACCCCAGATCCGGCGATGTCCCCGGCCCCTGTGGGAGCGGGTTCACCCGCGATTGCGATGGTGAATTCACTACCGCAATCGCTGGCAAGCCAGCTCCCACAAGGTCCGCGCCGGGCACGAATGCTGCGGCTGACCCTGAACCCTGTGGGAGCTGGCTTGCCAGCGATGAGGCCATCAGCCCCGCCCCGGATCCGGCAGTGTCCCCGGCCCCTGTGGGAGCGGGTTCACCCGCGATTGCGATGGTGAATTCAGTGCCGCAATCGCGGGTAAACCCGCTCCCACAAGGTCCGCGCCGGGCACGAATGTTCCGGCTGACCCAGAACCCTGTGGGAGCTGGCATTGCCGGCGATGAGGCCCTCAGCCCCGCCCCGGATCCGGCAGTGTCCCCGGCCCCTGTGGGAGCGGGTTCACCCGCGATTGCGATGGTGAATTCAGTGTCGCAATCGCGGGTAAACCCGCTCCCACAAGGTCCGCGCCGGGCACGAATGTTGCGGCTGACCCAGAACCCTGTGGGAGCTGGCTTGCCAGCGATAGGGCCATCAGCCCCACCCCAAACCCCGGCAATACCACCCCAGCTCAGCGCTCGCAGACCAGCGTCCCAACCCCATCAAGAATCACCTTCAGCACCGCCTCGATCTCCTCCAGATCATCCCCCAGCGCCCTCGAGATATCGATCTCCAGCGCATCATCCCCACCAAACAGATCCGTCGCCCCCGGCGCCGTCTCGATCAGCAGCCGGCTGGCGCTCAAGGTCACCTTGATATCCCGCAGCGTCTCGCCTTCTTCCTCGATCATCAGGTCGACTTCATCGTCTTCCGGATACCGGCACAGGATGAACAGACGGCCATCGGTATTGTTGCTGCCGAGGGTGGCAAGGTTGTCTTCTTCGTCATCGCAGGCGTTGCCGAAAATCAGCTCGGAGGTCAGTTGCATGGTGCAGCTCGGTCAAGGAAATGAAACCCAAGTGTGCCAGCGTTTCCCTTCAGGATGAATCTCCGCCTGCACCTCAATGTCCGAATATGTCGCAGCGCCGCAAGCAGGGGCGGGTGGGCTGTCGTTAAGCTGCGTTGTCGATGGACACCCGTAAAGACGCAGTCGGCTCCAACAGACAGTGGTTTTTGCAGATGTCCATCCTGGTGTGACCGACCGGTCAAACCTGTACTCGCTCTTTCGCATTTCCCCTGCGCCGCGCCCGACATTGACTATGGTTGATGCGGGATAAAGCGGACACGCGCGACGTTTCAATCAAAAACAAAGCCCAAGCGGAGTACCACAGATGGCGTTTTTCACCGCAGCCAGCAAAGCCGACTTCCAGCATCAACTGAAAGCCGCCCTGGCGCAGCACATCAGCGAGCAGGCACTGCCACAAGTGGCGCTGTTCGCCGAGCAATTCTTCGGCATCATCTCTCTGGACGAGCTGACCCAGCGTCGTCTCTCCGACCTGGTCGGCTGCACCCTCTCTGCCTGGCGCATCATCGAGCGCTTTGACCACGCCCAGCCCAAGGTCAACGTCTACAACCCCGATTACGAGCGTCATGGCTGGCAGTCGACCCACACCGCCGTGGAAGTCCTTCACCATGACCTGCCATTCCTCGTCGACTCCGTCCGCACCGAACTGAACCGCCGCGGCTACAGCATCCACACCCTGCAAACCACCGTACTCAGCACCCGTCGCGGCAAGGACGGCGAACTGCTGGAAATCCTGCCCAAGGGCACCCACGGCGAAGGCGTGCAGCAAGAATCCCTGATGTACCTGGAGATCGACCGCTGCGCCAACAACGCAGAACTCTCCGTACTGACTCACGAACTGACCCAGGTCCTGGCCGAAGTGCGCGTCGCCGTGGCCGACTTCGAGCCGATGAAGGCCAAGGTCCAGGAGCTGCTGGAGCTGGTCGAGCAGACCCCGTACCCGGCGGTCGCCGGCGAGAAGTCCGAGGTCAAGAGCTTCCTCGAATGGCTGGTGGGCAACCACTTCACCTTCCTCGGCTACGAGGAATTCGTGGTCAAGGCCGACGCCCAGGGCGGCCAGTTGGTGTATGACGAGCAGTCCTTCCTCGGCCTGACCCGCCTGCTGCGCGCCGGCCTCACCGCCGAAGACCTGCGCATCGAAGACTACGCCGTCGCCTACCTGCACGAGCCGCTGCTGCTGTCCTTCGCCAAGGCCGCCCACCCGAGCCGCGTGCACCGCCCGGCCTACCCGGACTACGTGTCGATCCGCCAACTCGACGCCGACGGCAAGGTGATCAAGGAATGCCGCTTCATGGGCCTCTACACCTCTTCGGTGTATGGCGAAAGTGTCCACCAGATCCCGTACATTCGCGACAAGGTCGCCGAAGTCGAGCGCCGTTCCGGTTTCGACGCCAAGGCCCACCTGGGCAAGGAACTGGCCCAGGTCCTCGAAGTGCTGCCCCGCGACGACCTGTTCCAGACCCCGGTGGACGAGCTGTTCAACACCGTGATGTCCATCGTCCAGATCCAGGAACGCAACAAGATCCGCGTGTTCCTGCGCAAGGACCCGTACGGCCGCTTCTGCTACTGCCTGGCCTATGTCCCGCGTGACATCTACTCCACCGAAGTCCGGCAGAAGATCCAGCAGGTGCTGATGGAGCGCCTCAAGGCCAGCGACTGCGAGTTCTGGACCTTCTTCTCCGAATCGGTCCTTGCCCGCGTGCAGCTGATCCTGCGGGTCGACCCGAAGAACCGCATCGATATCGACCCGAAACAGCTGGAAAACGAAGTGATCCAGGCCTGCCGCTCGTGGCAGGACGACTACGCCGCACTCACCGTCGAAGCCTTCGGCGAAGCCCAGGGCACCAACGTCCTCGCCGACTTCCCGAAAGGCTTCCCGGCCGGTTACCGCGAGCGTTTCGCCGCGCACTCGGCGGTGGTCGACATGCAGCACCTGCTCAACCTGTCGGAGAAAAAGCCGCTGGTGATGAGCTTCTACCAGCCGCTGACCCAGTCCGGTAAGCACATCCTGCACTGCAAGCTGTACCACGCCGACACCCCGCTGGCCCTGTCCGACGTCCTGCCGATCCTGGAAAACCTCGGCCTGCGCGTGCTGGGCGAGTTCCCGTACCGCCTGCGCCACACCAATGGCCGCGAGTTCTGGATTCATGACTTCGCCTTCACCTACAGCGAAGGCCTCAACCTCGACATCCAGCAGCTCAACGACACCCTGCAGGACGCCTTCGTCCACATCGTCAATGGCGATGCGGAAAACGACGCCTTCAACCGCCTGGTGCTGACCGCCGGCCTGCCATGGCGCGACGTCGCCCTGCTGCGTGCCTACGCCCGCTACCTCAAGCAGATCCGCCTGGGCTTCGACCTCGGCTACATCGCCAGCACCCTGAACAACCACACCGACATCGCCCGCGAGCTGACCCGGCTGTTCAAGACCCGCTTCTACCTGGCGCGCAAGCTCACCAGCGAAGACCTCGAAGACAAGCAGCAGCGTCTCGAACAGGCCATCCTCAGCGCCCTCGACGACGTCCAGGTGCTCAACGAAGACCGCATCCTGCGGCGCTACCTGGACCTGATCAAGGCCACCCTGCGCACCAACTTCTACCAGCCGGACGCCAACGGCCAGAACAAGTCCTACTTCAGCTTCAAGTTCAACCCCAAGCTGATCCCGGAACTGCCGAAACCGGTACCGAAGTTCGAAATCTTCGTCTACTCGCCGCGTGTCGAAGGCGTGCACCTGCGCTTCGGCAACGTTGCCCGTGGTGGCCTGCGCTGGTCGGACCGCGAGGAAGACTTCCGCACCGAAGTCCTCGGCCTGGTCAAAGCCCAGCAGGTAAAGAACTCGGTCATCGTCCCGGTCGGCGCCAAGGGCGGCTTCCTGCCGCGACGCCTGCCACTGGGCGGCAGCCGCGACGACATCGCCGCCGAGGGCATCGCCTGCTACCGCATCTTCATCTCCGGCCTGCTGGACATCACCGACAACCTCAAGGACGGCGGCGTCGTGCCACCGGCCAACGTCGTCCGGCATGACGACGACGACCCGTACCTGGTCGTCGCTGCGGACAAAGGCACCGCCACCTTCTCCGACATCGCCAACGGCATCGCCATCGACTACGGCTTCTGGCTCGGCGACGCCTTCGCCTCGGGCGGCTCGGCCGGCTACGACCACAAGAAAATGGGCATCACCGCCCGTGGCGCCTGGGTCGGCGTGCAGCGACACTTCCGCGAGCGTGGCATCAACGTACAGAAGGACGTCATCACCGTGGTCGGCATCGGCGACATGGCCGGCGACGTCTTCGGCAACGGCCTGCTCATGTCCGAGACCCTGCAACTGGTCGCGGCCTTCAACCACCTGCACATCTTCATCGACCCCAACCCGGACCCGGCCACCAGCTTCGCCGAGCGCAAGCGCCTGTTCGACCTCCCGCGTTCGGCCTGGAGCGACTACGACAGCAGCATCATGTCCGAGGGCGGCGGTATCTTCCCGCGCAGCGCGAAAAGCATCGCCATCACCCCGCAAATGAAAGAACGCTTCGCCATCGAAGCCGACAAACTCACCCCGACCGAGCTGCTCAATGCGCTGCTCAAGGCCCCGGTCGACCTGCTCTGGAACGGCGGCATCGGCACCTACGTCAAATCCAGCGAGGAAAGCCACGCCGACGTCGGCGACAAGGCCAACGACGCCCTGCGCGTCAACGGTGACGAACTGCGCTGCAAGGTAGTGGGCGAGGGCGGCAACCTCGGCATGACCCAGCTCGGCCGTGTCGAATTCGGCCTCAATGGCGGCGCCACCAACACCGACTTTATCGATAACGCCGGTGGTGTGGATTGCTCCGACCACGAGGTCAACATCAAGATCCTGCTCAACGAAGTCGTGCAGGCCGGTGACATGACCGAGAAGCAGCGCAACCAGCTGCTCGGCAGCATGACCGAAGAGGTCTCCAGCCTCGTCCTCGGCAACAACTACAAGCAAACCCAGGCCCTGTCCCTCGCGGCGCGTCGTGCCAAGGAGCGCATTGCCGAATACAAACGCCTCATGGCCGACCTCGAAAGCCGCGGCAAGCTCGATCGCGCCATCGAATTCCTCCCGTCGGAAGAGCAACTGGCCGAGCGTATTGCTGCCAACCAGGGCCTCAGCCGTGCGGAGCTCTCGGTCCTCATCTCCTACAGCAAGATCGACCTCAAGGAAGCGCTGCTCAAATCCCAGGTCCCGGATGACGACTACCTCACCCGCGACATGGAGACAGCCTTCCCGCCGTCGCTGGTGCACAAGTTCGCCGACGCCATGCGTCGTCACCGTCTGAAGCGTGAAATCGTCAGCACCCAGATCGCCAACGACCTGGTCAACAACATGGGCATCACCTTCGTCCAGCGGCTCAAGGAGTCCACGGGCATGAGCCCGGCGAACGTGGCGGGCGCCTACGTCATCGTGCGCGACATCTTCCACCTCCCGCACTGGTTCCGGCAGATCGAAGCGCTGGACTACCAGGTGCCGGCGGAAGTGCAGCTCACCCTGATGGACGAGCTGATGCGCCTGGGCCGTCGGGCTACCCGCTGGTTCCTGCGCAGCCGTCGCAACGAGCAGGACGCCGGGCGCGATGTCGCGCACTTCGGGCCGCAGATTGCTGCCCTGGGCCTCAAGCTCGATGAACTGCTGGAAGGCCCGACCCGTGAGCGGTGGCAGACCCGGTACCAGAGCTTTGTAGAGGCTGGCGTGCCGGAATTGCTGGCGCGGATGGTCGCGGGGACTACGCACCTGTACACCTTACTGCCGATTATCGAAGCGTCCGACGTGACCGGGCAGAATCCGGCTCAGGTGGCCAAGGCGTTCTTCGCCGTGGGTAGTGCGCTGGATCTGACCTGGTATCTGCAGGAGATCAGCAACCTGCCAGTGGAGAACAACTGGCAGGCGCTGGCTCGGGAAGCGTTCCGGGATGATATTGATCTGCAGCAGCGGGCCATTACGATTTCCGTATTGCAGATGGCGGATGCGCCGGAGGATATGGATGCAAGGGTGGCGCTGTGGATGGAGCAGCATCGGGTGATGGTGGAGCGGTGGCGGGCTATGTTGGATGACCTGCGGGCGGCTACTGGGACTGACTACGCTATGTATGCGGTGGCTAACCGGGAGCTGGTGGATTTGGCGTTGAGTGGGCAGTCGGCGGTTTTGCCGTCTTGATGTGAAATGAGAAAGCCCCGGCGATCATGCCGGGGCTTTTCTTGTTTTCTGCAAATGCGTCAGGCACTAAAAGTCGTCTGCGGTGAATCCACCGGCATCCGGTGGTGTTGGTGCTCTGCGTCGCGAGTAGAATTCCGGATGGTTTCCATGCACAAGCTTACCGTTTTCGACTACAAACGCGACTGGGATTTTAGGGTTGTTAATATCTCTCCCCCCATCCCCATGCCATTTGTCTTCCCATTTAGAGAAGTAAAAATCTAAGTCTTCGGGTTCTAGCACGTAGACTGCATCGAGTTCGATGTGTCTGTATACTGCAAACACCCAAGGGACCTTCCGGTACTTTGCTATGATCGTGGGGTTCATGTGGTGGTGAGTAGAAAAACTCCGCGTCAGCTCAATGTTTACTGACTTGAGCTCGTATTCCCTTCCGCTTGTATCGACTGCATCATTTCCTTCTCTGCCTGGCAGTACTCTTAAATTGAGCAGAAGCAAGACCTGAAGTAGTTTTCCCCCATTATCTTGGAAGATATCATCGATTCCATGAGCTGTAGCGAGTGCTTGGTACTCTGAGATGGCTGGCCAAATCTCCTGTAGATTTTTAAAGTCAGGGTGTGGCGTCAAGGGGGTCGCTGACAACTTTTTTCTCCTCCATTAGAAATGCAGGCGGGACACTTAAAGCAAGTGCAAGCCGCTCGATGTTATCAATCGATATATTCCTCTCTCCTCGTTCTACTGAGCCCACGTAGGTTCGATGAAGGCCTGACATCTCAGCTAACATTTCCTGAGACCAGCCAAGCCGTTCACGCGCAGCTCTCAGGTTCAATGCGAATGCACGTCGTGTCGGGGAGGGGTTTATCTTCTTGATCATGCGAGAGATAATGGTGACCTGATGACTATGGATCTACAGCCGATGAGTAGCATTTTGCCTTCCCTTAGCTCGAAATTAAAGCCCGCGTACCACACTGACAGAGGGGCAACCTTCATAGGTGATTCGCGGGAATTACTTGAAGAGCTGCCGGATAATAGTATTAATTTGGTAATGACTAGTCCGCCTTTTGCCCTTCAGCGGCAGAAGGAATATGGGAATTTGGATCAGTTTGAGTATATCGATTGGTTTTTAAGCTTTGCAGAGGTTGTATATAGAAAGCTTGCTCCTGATGGAAGCTTCGTTGTTGATTTTGGCGGGGCTTATATGAAGGGGGTGCCAGCTCGGAGTCTGTACAACTTCCGGGTTTTGATTCGTATGGTGGATGAAATAGGTTTTTTCTTAGCTGAGGACTTCTACTGGTTCAATCCTTCTAAATTACCCAGCCCAATTGAGTGGGTGAATAAAAGGAAGATGCGGGTCAAGGATTCCGTAAATACCGTGTGGTGGTTTAGTAAGACGGAGTGGCCGAAAGCTAATGTGAGTAACGTCTTGGCACCATATAGTGATCGGATGAAGAAGCTTATTGAGGATCCAGAGAAGTTTTATACGCCAAAAGTTCGCCCTTCTGGTCATGATATTGGCAAGAGTTTTAGTAAAGATAATGGTGGGGCGATCCCCCCTAATCTGTTGCAGATACCCAATTCAGAGTCAAATGGTCAATATCAGGCAGGTTGTAAATCTGTTGGTATAAAGGCGCATCCTGCGCGGTTTCCAGCAAAGCTGCCCGAGTTTTTTATTAAAATGCTGACGGAGCCAGGTGATCTAGTCGTCGATATTTTCGGTGGTTCGAATACTACCGGGCAAGTTGCTGAGGCTGAGGGGCGCCGCTGGATGACTTTTGAAAAGCTACCAGAATATGTTGCTGCGTCCGCCTTTCGTTTTACGGAGAAGGGAATGGCGCCTGAGAAAATGCAAAGCATATTCGATGGTATTATTAGTGGAGGGTCTGTGAATTTGTCAGAGTGTAGGGTTCAGCCAAATCTTTCACTCTTATAAAGAGTTGCTAAGTTAGTTGTGTGGGTGTTTTGTGATGGGTGTTGTTTTGAAGGGGTAGTCCAAGAGATGGCGTTGTCGCAAGGTTGAGTGAGGATCCAGTCATGGTGCTTCCTTTTGCATTTTGCACTCGTTGTTGTGTATCGCTGTTTCTATATTTATGAGTTGATTGAGCTCAAAGCCCGTAAAATTAAGGGCTTTGGGCTCGTGATGAATTGAGTTGGGCTTGTTCGTGGCGGCGTGGTTGCTTTTAGTTTTAATCGTGTTTTTTTGGGGGGCTCACTCTGAAGCAGAATGGTTTACTTTTAGGTTTCAGTGTTTGCTAGTCTGTGCTTTGTGTTCTGCTCTTCTTTTGCAAATCAATAATTTTATTTTTATTATTCCCAATGGCTTGGGATGTCAACTTCATAGTTCTTTGCGATAATCCTTAGTGTGGTAATTATTTCTGTGTGGCGTACATTTTGTATTTCCGCCCAGCTTTTTTTTGATTTTAGAAGGGTTTGTAGTTCTTCTAGGTTATACATTCCAAGTCTATAAAAGTTTCCCCAGGTTGGTGTGCCGAATAGGTTGTAAATAATATCTGTGCCATCCCGCTCACTTGCAAGGCGCTTCTCACCTAGTAGTTTTTCGAGCGCTGCTTCAGCTTCGTCGCGGTCGTCGTAAGTATTGAGTAGTTTCATTTTCATGCTAAATGTTTTCGAAAGGGGTGATGATACCAGATTGGTTTGGTATGAGCACTTCATGGGTCTCGCTAGATTATAATTCGGTTGTGTACGGTTTGATCAAGTGTGTGGCATTTAGCATGGAAAGTCTGCGTCTCGTCGCTTCAGTGCATGAGGCAGTCACATAATCCCTTTTTCGCTGGTTTCGGTCACGACTTCGGCTTGTCCCGAAAATTACGCATCTCGCCTCAAAAAATTCCCTGATTCCGACTTTCTTGTAGGTAATTTCCCAAGCATACTTCCTGACACCGTCTGGTGGTTGCCTCCCTTGGAAACGCTGCTACTCTTTGCCGGTCGTTACAAATCGACGACCGGATTAGCAGTCCGAACAAAGGTAACCACTAGCAACCTCCTATGGCGGCTGTGCGTGTGGGCGCCTTTGTGCGCGCCGGGTTTTTCCTTTGTCTCGGTCTGCTACCCACGTACAGTCGCCACCCTTCGTATAGCAGCGATGTGTGGCGATAAATTTGATTACAAAGGAAGAATCGCCATGAAAAAGCTCGTCCCCGATCCACCACCTGTTCTCTGCGTCGGCCCCGGCCTCTCCCATGAGGAAGCGATTAGGCGCGCCGCGGAACACCTCAACAGAGCAATTCTTGACTCTGCTTACCTTCCTGACCCGCCCGATGGTCGCCATAAGGAAATGCTCGACAGCGCACGGCTGAACATGAGGATTACCAAAGCGCTGTTGGCGCTTGCGGTAGCCGCTTCTCCTGTGACTGTGCCCGTGTAAGTGAGGCCCGTGGAGGCCGGCGACTAACAGCTTGATGTTCAGCATCGCCGGGCTCCATGGCCTTTAGATGGGCAAAGAGTTCTTCCACCTCGCTATTCCATTCACAAAGATGATCCCCATTGCTACAGTCTCGCCTCGACTTCATGGACGTATTGAGTATTAGTATGCCGGCGATGTGGATGATTCGGGGTGATGGCGGCCGTCTCTATGACGATTTCAGGGATCGTAATCTCGCCGCAATTGGTTGGGCTCGGTTAGCGCAGGTCGCGAAGCCAGGAGTGTCCCGGAAGGCACTGATCCAGGCCTATAAAGAGGTTGAGCCTGGGATCAAGGACGCAAGTGCCGTATCGGGTGCCTCACAGGTTTTCCGTTTTGTGAACGAGATCAGCGTGGGCGATACGGTCGTCACCTATTCCCCTGCGAACCGTACCTATCTGGTGGGCCGCTTCACCGGTGCGTGTCAGCTTCGCCCTGATCTGGCGGACGAAGGTATGTCTTTCACCAGGCCCGTCGAGTGGTACGTGGAGGAGGTTGATCGCGATAAATTGACTGGTGCGAGCAGAAACAGTCTGGGGTCCACGCTGACTGTGTTCAACGTCGCGGAAGATGCTCAGAAAGAGCTACTGGCACTTGCGACTGGTAAAAAGATTTCCGGTACGCCAAAAGATGCCATTGAAGATGTGGAAACCTTGGAAGACCCATTGAAAGGTGTCCAGGAAATAGCTTTCGAGCGGATCAAAGACCAGATCAACAGCTTAGAGTGGGACGAGATGCAGGAGCTCGTTGCCGGGATACTGCGTGCTATGGGCTATAAAACGCTTGTATCGCCTGCCGGTGCTGATCGAGGAAAAGACATCATCGCTTCTCCTGATGGGTTCGGGTTTGAGCCGCCTCGGATCGTAGTAGAGGTGAAGCATCGAAATGCCCGCATGGGGAGCAACGAGATTCGCAGCTTCTTGGGCGGTCGGCACAAAGACGACCGGGGGCTGTATGTGAGTACCGGCGGTTTCACAAAAGAAGCTTTATATGAAGGAGAGCGGGCGAACGTTCATCTGACTATGTGGACGCTGGACGAACTTGCTCGCACGCTGATGGCTCACTACCCAGCGACGGATCCTGAGACCAAACGTTTGGTACCGTTGACCTACTTTTACGTTCCCGCGTAAACGGATTCTGAGTCCTTAGTTGTCGACCTCAGTCCAATCAAAAAAGACGTCCTCGGACGTCTTTTTTTATATTTGCTGGCTTGGGGGAGGGGAGCTTTCAAGCTGTCAGGTGATCACGACGTCATGTGGTTTCAAGTGTCGGCTACCCACCGCCCACGGATCATCCTTTTCAACTCGTCAAGACTCAACGTCATATCCCGCTTCCGATGTACTACCGCGTGGCAGTTTGCACACAGCGTCACGAGGTCAGTTTCCGGATCCACATCTTTCTCCCCACCAAAGTCCGAAATCGGCACCACGTGATGAACATGGATAAAGCCCTTCGCGTGCTCGCCATAGGCTTGCTCGAAATCAAACCCACACGCCTTGCACTCAAGCCCGTGGAAGGCGATAGCTTTCAATCTCAGATCTTTCCGGCGCTCGTATCGTGTTAAAAAGTAGCTGGACGTGCTGCCTTCTTTGGCTGATTCGAAGGTTAGTGGATCATCTTCGATGTCTGGAGTATCAGTTTGAGGCTGCGGGGGTAGGAGCTTCGCATGGTTCAGAATGGCATCGCGATCTGCCTGGGAGACCTGGCGAACGCCATCACGCCAGTAGTTTTTTACCCGGCTGGCCGGGATCGTCTCCAGATACTCGCCGCCAATTTTCGCGGGGACGGCGCTTTCAAATGGAGTGAAGTCTTCGACAAATGCGAAGAGATCACCCTTGTCACTGTTCGTATCGGGATAGACCTTTCCGATGCGTGCAACCCCAAAGTAGTGTGGAGCGTTGCTGAGGCGGGCGGAAGCGAAGGTTTTGTCGGTGATGCGGCCTTTGTAGTAGACCACCTCGGTTCCCTGAACGAGCAAGTCTCGGTAACGCTTGGGGAAGTGATAGACGGAGCCCGTTTCATCTTCCCATTGCGAAGTGTCGTTTTCGGTGATGACGACAGGCATTTCCATTTCCCCTTTCGTGATGGCAAAAGCCTATCAAAAAAGAGGAAATTTCCTACAGCTTGTTTGTGGATTTACACGTTCGTCGGTGTTGGAGTCTGGGGCCGCCTTTCGGTCCTTCGCGAGCAAGCCACGCTCCTACCTGGGAAGCGGCGCCGTTGAGGTTACTTAAACCGCCGCTCCACCCCCCTCTCCACCAAAATCTTCGCCGAAATCTCCTCCACCGAAAAATGCGTGGAATTGATATGCGGAATATTCTCCCGCCTGAACAGATTCTCCACCTCCCGCACCTCAAACTCGCACTGCGCAAAGCTCGCATACCGGCTATTCGGCTTCCGCTCATGCCGAATCGCGGTCAACCGATCCGGATCAATCGTCAACCCAAACAACTTGTTCTGATGCTTCTTCAACGCCGCCGGCAGCTGCAGCCGCTCCATATCGTCTTCGGTCAGAGGGTAATTGGCCGCCCGAATCCCAAACTGCATAGCCATGTACAGACAAGTCGGCGTCTTCCCACACCGCGACACGCCCACCAGGATCAGGTCCGCCTTGTCGTAGTAATGCGTCCGCGCCCCGTCATCGTTATCCAGCGCAAAGTTCACCGCCTCGATCCGCTCCATGTAGTTGGAGTTGCCGCCGATCGAGTGCGATTTCCCTACGGAATACGACGAGTGGGCCGTGAGCTCCTGCTCCAGCGGGGCGAGGAAGGTGGAGAAGATGTCGATCATGAAGCCGTTGGAGGTCGCGAGGATCTCGCGGATGTCCTGGTTGACGATGGTGTCGAAGATGATCGGGCGCACGCCGTCACGCTCGGCCGCAGCGTTGATCTGCTGGACCATGACACGGGCCTTTTCGACGCTGTCGATGTACGGCCTGGTGAACTTGTTGAACGGAATGTTCTCGAATTGAGCCAGGAGACTTTGTCCGAGGGTCTCCGCGGTGATGCCGGTGCCGTCGGAAATGAAGAAGGCAGATCGTTTCATTTGCGCCATGGGCCTTAAGCTGGTGACGATTCTTGGATATGATAGGTTCGGTTTGCCGAACGCCATCGGAACGACATCGTCGGCATTCTCACTTATTTTCCAGGTCCAGGCCACAAGCGCCCGGCCAGTCCCACAGGGGATTCGCCGGCGTCCTGAGCTTTTCCAATACAGTTAGTGGAGAGATCACCTTGGTAGAGTACGTAGTTTCCCTCGATAAGCTCGGCGTCCATGATGTGGAGCACGTAGGGGGCAAGAACGCATCCCTGGGCGAGATGATCAGTAACCTCGCCGGTGCCGGCGTTTCCGTACCAGGCGGCTTTGCCACTACGTCCCAGGCGTACCGCGACTTCCTCGAGCAGAGCGGCCTGAACGACAAGATCCACGCGGCCCTCGACGCCCTGGACGTAGACGATGTCAACGCCCTGGCCAAGACCGGCGCTCAGATCCGCCAGTGGGTGATGGAAGCCGAGTTCCCGGCCCGCCTGGACGCGGAAATCCGCACCGCCTTCGCCGAAATGGCCAACGGCAACGAGAACATGGCCGTGGCCGTGCGCTCCTCCGCCACCGCCGAAGACCTGCCCGACGCGTCCTTCGCCGGCCAGCAGGAAACCTTCCTGAACATCCGCGGCGTGGACAACGTGATCCGCGCAGCCAAGGAAGTCTTCGCCTCGCTGTTCAACGACCGCGCCATTTCCTACCGTGTGCACCAGGGCTTCGACCACAAGCTGGTCGCCCTGTCCGCCGGCGTGCAGCGCATGGTCCGTTCGGAAACCGGAACGGCCGGCGTGATGTTCACCCTCGACACCGAATCGGGCTTCCGCGACGTGGTCTTCATTACCGGTGCCTACGGCCTGGGTGAAACCGTCGTACAAGGCGCGGTCAACCCGGACGAGTTCTACGTCCACAAGAACACCCTCGAAGCCGGCCGCCCGGCCATCCTGCGCCGCAACCTGGGCAGCAAGGCGATCAAGATGATCTACGGCGACGAAGCCAAGGCCGGTCGTTCGGTCAAGGTGGTCGATGTGGATCGCGCCGACCGCGCGCGCTTCTGCCTGACCGACGCCGAAGTGGCCGAGCTGGCCAAGCAGGCGATGATCATCGAGAAGCACTACCAGCGTCCGATGGACATCGAGTGGGCCAAGGACGGCGACGACGGCAAGCTGTATATCGTCCAGGCCCGTCCGGAAACCGTGAAGAGCCGCGCCAGCGCCAACGTGATGGAGCGCTATCTGCTGAAAGAGAAGGGCACCGTGCTGGTCGAAGGCCGTGCCATCGGTCAGCGCATCGGCGCCGGTAAAGTCCGCGTGATCCACGACGTATCGGAAATGGACAAGGTCCAGCCGGGCGACGTACTGGTCTCCGACATGACCGACCCGGACTGGGAACCGGTGATGAAGCGCGCCAGCGCCATCGTTACCAACCGCGGCGGCCGTACTTGCCACGCAGCGATCATCGCTCGTGAGCTGGGTATTCCTGCAGTGGTCGGTTGCGGCAACGCCACCCAGGTCCTGAAAGATGGCCAGGGCGTGACCGTTTCCTGCGCCGAAGGCGATACCGGTTTCATCTTCGAAGGCGAGCTGGGCTTCGATGTGCGTCAGAACTCCGTGGACGCCATGCCTGACCTGCCGTTCAAGATCATGATGAACGTCGGCAACCCGGACCGCGCCTTCGACTTCGCCCAGTTGCCGAACGCCGGTGTGGGCCTGGCCCGTCTGGAATTCATCATCAACCGCATGATCGGCGTGCACCCCAAGGCACTGCTGAACTACGCGGGCCTGCCGCAAGAGCTGAAAGAGAGCGTCGACAAGCGCATCGCCGGCTACAACGACCCGGTCGATTTCTACGTCGAGAAGCTGGTCGAGGGCATCAGCACCCTGGCTGCTGCGTTCTGGCCGAAGAAGGTCATCGTGCGTCTGTCGGACTTCAAGTCCAACGAATACGCCAACCTGATCGGCGGCAAGCTGTACGAGCCGGAAGAAGAGAACCCGATGCTGGGCTTCCGCGGTGCCTCGCGCTACATCAGCGAGTCGTTCCGTGACTGCTTCGAGCTGGAATGCCGTGCGCTGAAGCGTGTGCGCAACGAGATGGGCCTGACCAACGTCGAGATCATGGTGCCGTTCGTGCGTACCCTGGGCGAAGCCAGCCAGGTGGTCGACCTGCTCGCCGAGAACGGCCTGGGCCGCGGCGTCAACGGCCTGCGCGTGATCATGATGTGCGAACTGCCGTCCAACGCCATCCTGGCGGAAGAGTTCCTCGAGTACTTCGACGGCTTCTCCATCGGCTCCAACGACCTGACCCAGCTGACCCTGGGCCTGGACCGCGACTCCGGGATCATCGCGCACCTGTTCGATGAGCGGAATCCGGCGGTGAAGAAGCTGCTGGCCAACGCCATCCAGGCGTGCAACAAGGCGGGCAAGTACATCGGGATCTGCGGTCAGGGTCCTTCGGACCATCCGGACCTGGCCAAGTGGCTGATGGAGCAGGGCATCGAAAGCGTGTCCCTGAACCCGGACTCCGTGCTGGAAACCTGGTTCTTCCTGGCTGAGGGTCAGGCTCCGGCTTGATGGGCTAGTTGGATAGGCGCCGGCATTCTCTCGGGGATGCCGGCGCTTTGCTTTTTATTCCGGGTGTGTTCAGTGTGTGTTTTGGGGCTGCTTTGCAGCCCTTCGCGAGCAAGCTCGCTCCCACAAGGTATGCACAAATCCTGTGGGAGCGAGCTTGCTCGCGAAGGGCCGCAAAGCGGCCCCAATTGGCTTAACTGACTGGCATCAAGCACAGCCGCGCCCTTTTTCGTACAAGAAACCTATGCAAAGCAGCAGTTCCTTATTTCCCGTAGCCCTGCTCAGGGCCGAACGTTGCGGCGACCTGAGCGAGGACGTGTACCGCCTGAAGGCCGGCAACAGCCCTGACCCGAGTGTCGAGCTGGCACTGACCCGCCTTGGCCTGGCCGATCAGGAGCAGGCCCGGGGCGTGCCGGTGATCCTTCTGCACGGCAGCTTTTCCAACCGGCGCTTCTGGTTCTCGCCCAAAGGCATCGGCCTGGGCGCCACACTGGCGCGCGCCGGCTTCGATGTATGGATCCCGGAAATGCGTGGCCACGGCCTGTCGCCGCGCAATCGCGACTATGCGCGCAACCGCGTGGCCGATTACGCGGGCTACGACCTGCCGGCCATCGCCGCCTTTATCAATGAAATAACCGGGCAGCCAGCACACTGGCTCGGCCATTCCCTCGGCGGCACCACCCTGGCTGCGGCCCTGGGCGGGCGCTACCTGGACGAGTCGCTGATCGCCAGCGCGGCCTTTTTCGGCACCCAGGTCAGCCGCACCTACTGGCCGCTAAAGATCCCGCCGGTGGAGTGGGGCAGCCGCCTGCTGCTCAAGCGCTTCCCGCATATCTCCGGTTCACGCCTCAAGCGCGGGCCGGAAGACGAGCCGATCGGCCTGGCGATAGAAAGCATGCGCTGGTTCGGCCTGTTCGGGCGTTTCGGCGAGAAGGACCGCGACTGGTGGGCCGGTCTGGCCGAAGTCCGCGTGCCAGTGCTGGCCGTGGGCGGGGCAGGGGACTTCCAGGACCCGGTCTGGGCCTGTCGCAAGCTGTTCGAGCAGATCGGCAGCGAGGACAAGCGCTTTATCACCCTCGGCGTAGCCCACGGATTCGACAACTTCGGCCATGTGGATATGCTGGTGAGCAAGCCCGCGCAGGCACAGGTCTGGCCGCTGGTGGAGCGCTGGTTGCGCGATCCGCTGTCGATGGTCGAGGGTCCAGCAACCGAGGAAGTTTCTCCGGAGCCGGTTAGCGGCTAAGATGTGACGTTTTTCGGATTTATGGTCACTTTTTGAGTTTTTGCCATGTTCGTTGCCCTCGAGCGTTTGATCAATCTGCAGGACGGTTACCGCAAGACCTTCCGGGTCAACGGCCAAGGGTTGTTGCTCCTGGTTGTGGATAACCGCCCGGTGCTGCTCGAAGACCGTTGTCCCCATCAAGGCGCGCCGCTGGCCCAAGGGACCCTCGAGGGCGATGTGCTGCGTTGCCCGCGTCATGGTCTGGCGTTCAACCTGTCTTCTGGCCGGGCCTTGCAGCCGGGGTGTCCGGCCTTGAACCTGTTCAAGCTGGCCTACGAGGGTGACCGCATCGGCATTGACCTGTAGGCTGGATCTGGTCTAAAGCCGTATTGCCAGATTTCGTCCGTTTCAGTGATCGTGAATTCCGACATTCATCCATCTTGGTTCTGACAGGAGTTTTCCCATGCATTACGTAACGCCCGATTTGTGCGACGCCTACCCTGAGCTGGTGCAGGTGCTGGAGCCGATGTTCAGCAACTTCGGCGGTCGCGATTCGTTCGGCGGCGAGATCGTCACCATCAAGTGCTTCGAGGACAACTCGCTGGTCAAGGAGCAGGTGGAGCTCGACGGCAAGGGCAAGGTCCTGGTGGTCGACGGCGGCGGTTCGCTGCGCCGTGCGCTGCTGGGCGACATGCTCGCCGAGAAGGCGGCGAAGAATGGCTGGGAAGGCCTGGTGATCTACGGTTGCGTGCGCGATGTGGACGTCCTGGTGCAGACCGACGTCGGCGTGCAGGCCCTGGCCAGCCACCCGATGAAGACCGACAAGCGCGGCATCGGCGACCTCAATGTCGCGGTGACCTTCGCGGGTGTCACTTTCCACCCTGGGCAGTATGTTTATGCGGACAACAATGGCGTGATCATCTCGCCAAGCCCGCTGAAGATGCCTGAGTAATCCCTTAGACAGGACGATGGAGTAAGGATGTTCGAGGAAGAAAACGCGCAGTGGGGGCTGGTTCATGCCCTGGTTCTCGATGGCAGGGGCGGTGCGCGTTCCATCGCTCGGACTGAACTCGATGCCCTGCAACTGCAGCCGGAGGAAAGCCTCTGGCTGCACTGGGACCGCGGGCATCCGCAGACCCAGACCTGGTTGCGCCAGGACAGCGGGCTCAATGAGTTTTCCTGCGACCTGCTGCTGGAAGAAAACACCCGGCCGCGCATGTTGCCGCTGCCGGATGCGCAGATGCTCCTGTTTCTGCGTGGCATCAACCTGAATCCCGGTGCCGAGCCTGAAGACATGGTCTCGGTGCGTATCTTTGCCCAGGCGCAGCGGGTGATCTCGCTGCGCCTGCGGCCGTTAAGGGCGACCGATGAGTTGTTGCAGCAACTGGACGAGGGGCGTGGACCGCGTACGGCCTCGGAGTTGTTGCTGGGGCTGGCGCAGTTGCTGACGGACAAGATCCAGGCGGTGGTGTCGGACCTTTCCGAGCTGGTGGATGACGAGGAAGAGAAGCTCGAGGCTGACGAGCGTTATGCGCCTGATCATGGTGCCTTGCAGCAGATGCGTCGCCGCGCTGCTGGCTTGCGGCGGTTTCTTGCGCCGCAGCGGGAGATCTATGCGCAACTGGCGCGCAATAAATGGCCTTGGTTCTGCGAAGACGATGCCGACTACTGGAACGAGCTGACCAACAGCCTGATTCGCTATCTCGAAGAGCTGGAACTGACCCGGGAGCGGGTGGCGCTGGTGCTGGAGAGTGAGGATCGACGGTTGAATGAGCGGATGAACCGGACGATGTATCGGTTCGGGATCATTACCTGCATTTTCCTGCCGATGAGTTTCCTGACCGGGTTGCTGGGCATCAATGTGGGTGGCATTCCCGGGTCTGAGAGTCCGTATGGCTTCCTTTATGCCAGTTTGCTGGTCGTTGGCCTGGCCCTTGGTCAATGGTGGCTGTTCCGCCGCCTGCGGTGGGTCTGACGGGTGTTGCGCTGCCCCGTAGGAGCGTGGCTTGCCCGCGAAGGACCGCAAAGCGGTCCCCAAACCATCCAGCACGACTCGTCGGTCAAGCAACATTCTGGATTCACAAGGACTATGCGACAGCATCCCTCCAGGCACTCGTGCTGGCAGGTTTTGGGAGCGCTATCGCACTCCATCGCGGGCAAGCCACGCTCCTACAGGGCTTGTGCATGTTCGTTAAGAGGACGAATTGTTCATGTGACCTGTGGGACGAGCGTCTCGTCTTTGACTGACATCACGCGAGGTGCCCATGCACGATCCGTTTGAACAATCCCTGCGAGACATGCTCAAGGCGTCGCCCTCCGGCCAGGAGCGCGATGATGACGCCTGCCTCGGACGTGTCCTGAAAACCGCCAACCGCCAGGTCGGCGCCGGCGATATGTTCAGCCTGCTTGGCCGCTGGGGCCAGGCACTGATGATCGCCATCAATAATGGCTCGGCGCACGTGGCGCCGGTTCGCCGCACCGCTTCCAAAAAAGCTGATAAGGCCGATTGAATATGGAACTTGATCTCTGGACCCAGAGCCTGGTCACCGCAATGACCGCGTTGTGGACCAAAGTCGCGAACTTCATCCCCAACCTGTTTGGCGCCCTGGTCGTCGTGCTGCTCGGCTTCGTGGTCGCCAAGCTGCTCGATACCCTGCTCTCCAAACTCCTGGCCAAACTCGGCCTGGACCGCCTGATGAGCGGCACCGGCCTGACCAAGATGCTCAGCCGCGTCGGCATCCAGGTGCCGATCTCGACCCTGATCGGCAAGATCGTCTATTGGTTCGTGCTGCTGGTGTTCCTGGTCTCCGCCGCCCAGTCCCTGGGCCTTGAACGCGTCTCGGCCACCCTCGACATGCTCGCCCTGTACCTGCCGAAAGTCTTCGGCGCGGCACTGGTCCTGCTGGCCGGCGTGCTGCTGGCCCAGGTCGCCAACGGCCTGACCCGCGGCGCCGCCGAGGGCATCGGCCTGGAATACGCCGCCGGCGTCGGGCGCATCGTCCAAGGCCTGGTGATCATCATCAGTATCTCGGTGGCCATCAGCCAGCTCGAGGTCAAGACCGACCTGCTCAACCATGTGATCGTCATCGGCCTGATTACCGTTGGTCTGGCCGTGGCCCTGGCCATGGGCCTGGGCAGCCGGGAAATTGCCGGGCAGATCATCGCCGGCATTTATGTGCGCGAGCTCTACCAGGTCGGGCAGGAAGTGCGGATTGGCGACGTCGAAGGCATGATCGAAGAGATCGGCACGGTGAAGACGGTGGTCCTGACCGACGACGGCGACCTGGTCTCGCTGTCCAACCGGACACTGCTGGAGCAGCGGGTCAGTAGCCGCTAACCGGGCAAATCTCTGCTAATGTATGCCGCCGCAAAACTGCCCCCTCCGGGCGGGCGGCGACGAATACCTGACTGTCGGCCTGATTTGTTTTGAATAGAACCTCCCCGCTGCCCATGCGTTACGACCCCCGCGAACTCACCGATGAGGAGTTGGTGGCGCGTTCGCATGAGGAGCTTTTTCATGTCACCCGCGCCTATGAGGAACTCATGCGGCGCTATCAGCGAACCCTTTTTAACGTTTGTGCACGTTATCTTGGGAACGATCGCGATGCCGACGATGTCTGTCAGGAGGTGATGCTGAAGGTCCTCTATGGGCTGAAGAACTTCGAGGGTAAATCCAAGTTCAAGACCTGGCTCTACAGCATCACTTATAACGAGTGCATTACCCAGTACCGCAAGGAGCGACGCAAGCGCCGGTTGATGGATGCCCTGAGCCTGGACCCCGTCGAGGAGGCCTCTGAAGAGAAGTCGCCGAAGCCGGAAGAGAAGGGCGGACTGGACAGGTGGCTGGTTCATGTGAACCCCATCGACCGTGAAATCCTGGTGCTGCGATTTGTCGCAGAGCTGGAGTTCCAGGAGATCGCCGACATCATGCATATGGGCTTGAGCGCGACGAAAATGCGCTACAAGCGCGCACTGGACAAGCTGCGCGAGAAATTTTCAGGGCAGATTGAAACTTAGTCTGTCGGAAAATTCTCTAACGGTTCGGTGAGTTCTGCTAAACTTGCCGACGAGTTGTCCCCCGGATATTGGTGGGGACTGCTTAACAATCACCAAATGGGGATTTAACGGATGAAATTGAAAAACACCTTGGGCTTGGCCATTGGTTCTCTGGTTGCCGCCACCTCCTTCGGCGCACTGGCTCAAGGCCAAGGCGCTGTTGAAGTTGAAGGCTTCTACAAGAAAGAATACTTCGACAGCCAGCGCGACTTCAAAAACGACGGCAACCTGTTCGGTGGCTCGATCGGTTACTTCCTGACCGACGACGTCGAACTGCGTCTGGGCTACGACGAAGTTCACAACGCTCGTGGCGAAGATGGCAAGAACATCAAGGGCTCGAACACCGCCCTGGACGCTCTGTACCACTTCAACAACCCAGGCGACATGCTGCGTCCGTACGTTTCCGCTGGTTTCTCCGACCAGAGCATCGGCCAGACCGGCCGCGGTGGTCGTAACGGTTCCACCTTCGCCAACCTGGGCGCTGGTGCCAAGCTGTACTTCACTGACAACTTCTACGCCCGTGCCGGCGTTGAAGCCCAGTACAACATCGACCAGGGTGACACCGAGTGGGCACCAAGCGTTGGTGTCGGCCTGAACTTCGGTGGTGGCTCCAAAGCCGCTCCAGCTCCGGCTCCTGCTCCAGTTGCTGAAGTCTGCTCCGACAGCGACAACGATGGCGTCTGCGACAACGTCGACAAGTGCCCAGACACCCCAGCCAACGTTACCGTTGACGCTGATGGCTGCCCGGCTGTTGCCGAAGTCGTTCGCGTTGAGCTGGACGTCAAGTTCGACTTCGACAAGTCGGTCGTCAAGCCAAACAGCTACGGCGACATCAAGAACCTGGCTGACTTCATGAAGCAGTACCCATCCACCACCACCACTGTTGAAGGTCACACTGACTCCGTCGGTCCTGACGCTTACAACCAGAAACTGTCCGAGCGTCGTGCAAACGCCGTCAAGCAGGTTCTGACCCAGCAGTACGGTGTTGAGTCGAACCGCGTTCAGTCCGTTGGCTACGGCGAAACCCGCCCAGTTGCCGACAACGCCACTGACGCTGGCCGCGCCGTTAACCGTCGCGTAGAAGCTCAAGTAGAAGCTCAAGCCAAGTAATTGGTCTGAAGCACTACTGAAAAACCCGGCCTCGGCCGGGTTTTTCTTTTTCCGAGCTTTAAGCCGCAAGCCTCAAGCTGCAAGAAAAGGCATTCGCGGCGCTTGCTGCTTTTCTTATGACTTGCAGCTTATGGCTTGCAGCCCCTGCTCATTCAGCCCCAGAACGTTCGACGCTACACCTGCCACCTCGCCGATCACCAGGATCGCCGGGCTTTTCAGTTCGAAGCCCGCAGCATCCACATCCATCCGCCCCAGCTGGCTGCGGCACTCCCGTTGCCCGGGCAGGGACGCGTTCTCGATCATTGCCACCGGCATATCCACATCCATTCCCCCCGCCAGCAGCCCGTGCTGGATCGCCTTGAGACGGGCCACGCCCATGTACACCACCAGGGTCATGCCGCTTTGCGCCAGGCCCTGCCAGTTCAACTCGCTGTCGTCCTGGGTGTGGGCGGTGACCAGGGTCACGCCACGACTCACGCCGCGCAGGGTCAGGGGAATGCCGCAGCGTGTGGCCCCCGCCAGACCCGCAGTGATCCCGTTGACCAGTTCCACCTCGACGCCGCGTTCTGCCAGCCAGTCGGCTTCCTCGCCACCCCGGCCGAAAATGCACGGATCACCACCTTTCAGGCGCACCACGCAACGCCCTTGCCGGGCATGGCGCAGCATCAGGCGCTGGATAAACGCCTGGGGCGTGGAACGGCAGCCGCCGCGCTTGCCGACCCGGATCACCCGCGCCTGCGGGCAGTGTTCGAGGACTGCCGGGTTGACCAGGTCGTCCAGCATCACCACTTCGGCTTCCTTCAGGGCGCGTACCGCCTTCAAGGTCAGCAGCTCCGGATCGCCAGGGCCAGCGCCGACCAGCCAGACTTTTGCATTCATGGTGTCATCCTCATCAGGTTTGGGCGCCGTCAGCCTTTTAGCAGGCAGATCAGCAGAATCAGGTTGAGCAGCAGGGAGAACAGCGCCAGGCCGCGCCAGACCTTCAGCGGCTCGCGTTCCAGCAAGGGTTTCGGGCGCAGGGTCAGGGGCTGGTGTTCGCCCTGGTCGAGCAGCAGCAGCCATTGCTCGGCGGTTTCGAAGCGCTGGCGTGGGTCGCTGGCGATGGCCTGGGCCAGATTGCGCTCCAGCCATTCCGGGACATCCGGGCGCAGGCGCGCGGCGCTGGTCGGTGTACCAAAACGTGGATGCTGGAACGCCTCGATCTCGCCGTAGGGGTAATGCCCGGTCAGCAACCAGAACAGGCTGACGCCCAGGGCGTACAGATCCTGCTGCAAGGCCGGAGCTTGCCCGTCGAAGGCTTCCGGTGCGATGAACGACGGCGTGCCGGGCAGTTCGTGGGCATTGTCCTCGGACAGGCCGGGGCAGAAGGCTAGACCGAAGTCCAGCAGGCGAACCTGACCGTCGTCACCCAGGTGCAGGTTTTCCGGCTTGATATCGCGGTGGAGGATATTGCGCCGGTGCAGCATGCCCACTGCGCGCAAGGACTGGCGGGCGATATCCAGCCACTGTGGCAGGGGCAGCGGGCCGTGCTGCTGGAAGTACTGGGCCAGGGTCACGCCCGAGTATTCGCGCATCAGGTAATACAGGTGCTGGCGCTGATTGCCCGGATGCACCTCGGGGAAGCAGCGCCCGGCGACCCGACGCAGGAACCATTCCTCCATCAGCAGGCTTTGCTGGGCGCCGCTGTCCTGCTCGCGGCTGGCGGGCAGGGTTTTCAGCAGCCAGGGTTGTTGCTGGCGATCGAGTACGCGGTAGAGCAGGGATTGCCGGCTCTTGCCCACCACCGCATCGACGGTCCAGCCCTCGAACGCCTGGCCCGGGCGCAGGTGTGGCGGTAATGGCCATTGCTGCAGCTGCGCCAGGGTATCGCCGAGGCTGGCGGCGCCGGGCTCGTCAACCCGGACCAGCACGGCACTGGCGTTGTCCTGGCTGCCGGCGAGGTGAGCCATGCGCACCAGGGTGTCGGCGGCCTCTTGCAGGTCCGGAGTATCACGCAGTACCCCGGCGATCTGCTGTTCGTTGAGCACGCACCAGACGCCATCGCTGAGCAGGACGAAGTGTTCGCCCTGCTGCAACTCGCCCTCCAGATAGTCCACCAGCAGATGTTCATCCAGGCCGAGGGCGCGCTTGAGCACGTGCTGCATGCCGGGTTGGTCCCAGACATGGTCCTGGCTGATACGGCGCAACTGCCCGGTGTGCCAGCGATAGACCCGGCAATCGCCGACATGGGCCAGGGTAAAGCGCTGGCCACGCAGGACCAGGGCACTCAGGGTGGTCAGCAGTGGCTGCCCGCCACCATTGGCGCGCAGCCAGCGGTTCTGTGCCGACAGCAGCCGATCCAGGGCCTGGGCCACGCCCCAGGTCGGCGGCGTGGCGTAGTAGTCCATCGCCAGCGCCTGCAGGCTGGCCCGCGCGGCCAGTCCGCCATCGGCGCACTGGCTGACGCCGTCGGCGAGGGCGAACAGATAGCCTTTGCTCGCCGCCAGTTCCGGTGCGGGGGTAACCAGGCGCGTGGCGTCCTGGTTTTCTTCCCGTGGACCGCTGGCGCTGGCCTGGGCGGTGCTCAGTCGCAGGCTCATGGAAGATCCTTAGACCCGCGCCGCAGTCACGGCAGCGGAGCCCCAGGTGGTGCGCCAGCGGCGCTTGACGCCATGCAGGCCGAACCAGGCCAGCACGCCGAGGCTGGCGAACAGCCACAGGCCAAGCTGGTAATCGCCGCTGTGCTGCTTGATCGCGCCGAGGCCAGCCGCCAGCAGGAAGCCACCGATACCGCCGGCCATGCCGATCAGCCCGGTCATCACCCCGATTTCCTGGCGGAAGCGCTGCGGCACCAGTTGGAACACCGCGCCATTGCCTGCACCGAGACCGAGCATGGCGGCCACGAACAGGCCCAATGCTGCCACCGAGCTCGGCAGGTTGAAGCCCACCGCGGCAATGCAGATCGCCGCCACGCTGTACATGCCCAGCAGGGTGCGGATACCGCCGAAACGGTCGGCCAGGGCGCCGCCCAGCGGGCGCATCAGGCTGCCGGCGAAGACGCAGGCGGCGGTGTAGTAGCCGGCCTTGACCGGGTCGAGGCCGTACTGGTCGTTGAAGTAGCCGGGCAGGGCGCTGGCCAGGCCGATAAAGCCGCCGAAGGTGACGCTGTAGAAGAACATGAACCACCAGCTGTCACGGTCGCCCAGGGCCTTGAGGTAATCGGCCACGGCCTTGGGTTTCGGGCGTTGTGGTGCGTTGCGGGCGAGCAGGGCGAACAGCACGAGGGTCAGCACCAGCGGCAGCACGGCGAAGCCGAACACGTTGTTCCAGCCGTAGGCCGCAGCCAGGATCGGCGCCAGCAGGGCAGCGAACACCGTACCGGAGTTGCCGGCACCAGCGATGCCCATGGCCTTGCCCTGGTGTTGTGGCGGGTACCACTGCGAGGCCAGCGGCAGGGACACGGCGAAGGACGCGCCGGCTACCCCGAGGAACACGCCGAGCAGCAGGGCCTGCTCGTAGCTGTTGACCCCCAGCTTCCAGGCGCTGAACAGCGCGACGATGACGATCACCTGGCCGATCAGGCCGGCGGTCTTGGGCGAGAGGCGGTCCACCAAAATGCCCATGACGAAGCGCAGGATGGCCCCGGCGAGGATTGGCGTGGCGACCATCAGGCCGCGTTGTTGCGGGGTGAGTTGCAGGTCGGTGGCAATCTGCACCGCCAGCGGGCCGAGCAGGTACCAGACCATGAAGCTCAGGTCGAAATACAGGAAAGCGGCAAACAGGGTCGGGACATGCCCGGATTTCCAGAAGCTCGTATTCATGGGGACACCTCACGGGGCTGAAACAAAAAACGCCGCTTCCCGGCTCGCATGGGGGCGAGGGGGAGAGCGACGTCTTTGTCGGTATTTGGTTTTTGGGCAGCCGCCGTTGGCTACCGGAGGATTCTTAGCAAGAGGTGGGCCAGTTCCCTGTGTATTGCCTGAACCGGCCTCATCGCTGGCAAGCCAGCTCCCACAGGGTCCGCACTGGTTTTGAGTATTGTGTGGTGCCTGCCAGTGGTGAATCTGCTGGCTACCTCAGTCGCTTCAGGCGCCGCGATCCCTGTGGGAGCTGGCTTGCCAGCGATGAGGCCCGAGAGAGCACCTCATCCCAACAAGTCATGCATCGCAATGATCTGCTCCGCCACCTGCACCAGCTTCTGCTGCTTGCTCATGGCCTGCCGGCGCATCAGGGTGTAGGCCTGTTCCTCATCGCAGTCCTTCATCTTCATCAACAGGCCTTTAGCCAACTCGATCCGCTTGCGCTCCGCCAACTGCTGGTCCCGGGCCTGCAGCTGCGCCTTGAGCGCCTGGTCACTCTCGAAGCGGGCCATGGCCACATCCAGGATCGGCTGCAAGCGCCGCGCATGAATCCCCTCGACGATATAGGCACTGACCCCGGCCTGGATCGCCTGGCGCATCACCCCCGGGTCATGCTCATCGGTAAACATCACGATCGGCCGCGGCAGGTCGCGGCTGACCAGCACCACCTGGTCCATCACATCACGGCCGGGTGACTCGGTATCGATCAACACCACATCCGGGCGCACCGTTTCGACGCGCGCCGGCAAGTCGATGGTCAGGCCAGACTCCTCGATCACCTCGAAACCGGCCTCCACCAGCGCCGCACGCAGGCGACCAACTTTCTTCTCGGTGTCGTCGATCAACAGGATTCGCAACATCAGGGCAACTCCCGTTAAAGGTCGGACAAGGCGTGAAGACGGAAACCATGGGCATAGCCGCGAGGGTCGCTGCCATCCCAGATGCTGCCGTCGATCAACTGGCTGCTGCGCATCGAGGCCACCGGGCAGTCGATACCCAGGCTGGTCGCCGCATCGCGATACAGGCCCAGTTGCTGGACCTCTCGGGCCACGGCGAGGTAATCCGGGTCTTCGCGCAGCAGGCCCCAGCGTCGGAACTGGGTCATGAACCACATGCCATCCGACAGATACGGCACATTGGCCCGGCCGTCGTTGTACAGGCTCAGGCCATGGGCGTCGTGCCAGTGGTTGCCGAGGCCGTCGCTGTAATCACCGAGCATGCGCGGCTCGATATCCGCCAGCGGTGCGTCGAGGTAGTTCTCGGCACTCAGCAGGCGCGCGGTGGCGCTGCGGTTTTCCGGGCTTTCCTCGATAAAGCGGCTGGCCGCCAGCACCGACGCCACCAGGGCCCGGGCGCTGTTCGGGTGCTGCTGGGCAAAGCTCGCAGTGGTGGTCAGGACCTTTTCCGGGTGATCCGGCCAGATCGACTGGCTGGTGGCCAGGGTAAAGCCCATGTGCTGGTTCACCGCATTGGCCGACCAGGGTTCGCCCACACAGAAGCCATCGATCCGCCCGGCACGCAGGTGGGCGAGCATCTGCGACGGCGGTACCACCACGCTGTTGACGTCCTCAAGGGGATGGATGCCCTGGCTGGCGAGCCAGTAATACAGCCACATGGCGTGGGTGCCTGTGGGAAAAGTCTGGGCGAATGTCAGTTTTGTCCGACTTTGGTGCACGTGACGTTCCAGTGCTTCAGGACTGGTCACGCCAATGGCCTGCAGGTCCGGCGACAGGTTGATGCTCTGGCCGTTGTGGTTCAGGCCCATCAGCACAGCCATGGGCGTCGCCGCCACGCCGCCGATGCCCAGATGCACGGCGTAGGTCAGGCCGTACAGGCTGTGGGCAGCATCCAGTTCGCCGCTGAGCAAACCATCGCGCAGCCCGGCCCAGGAGGTCTGGCGCTTGAGGTTGAGGGTCAGGCCGTGGGGCTGGGCAAAGCCCTGGGTGGCGGCGACGACCAGGGGCGCGCAGTCGCTCAGGGCCATGAAGCCGATGTTCAGGCTGGTCTTTTCCGGGGCGTCGCTGCCATGCAGCCAGGCCAGGGGAGAGGGAGAAATCGTGGTCATCGCAATGCAATCGCCGGGCAGGTAAAGCGCTCGGCCGACGCACAAGCGAGCGCCGGCCCCATGCAAGGCTTAAAGCAACCCATATGCCAAGGGCCTGTCCTGCAAACCCCGGCGTGGCTATAATCGCCACCTCTCCAAATCCTGAGCCAAGCCCGCCCATGTATAACCTGGCCCGCCAGCTGTTGTTCAAACTGTCCCCGGAAACGTCCCACGACCTGTCGCTCGACCTGATCGGTGCCGGCGGCCGCCTGGGCCTCAATGGGCTGTTGACCAAGGCCCCGGCGCGTTCGCCGGTGACCGTCATGGGCCTGCTGTTCCCCAACCCGGTGGGCCTCGCCGCCGGCCTGGACAAGAACGGCGCGGCCATCGACGGCTTCGCCCAGCTGGGCTTCGGCTTCGTCGAGATCGGCACCGTGACCCCGCGTCCGCAGCCGGGCAACCCCAAGCCGCGGATCTTCCGCCTGCCGGAAGCCGAGGCGATCATCAACCGCATGGGCTTCAACAACCTCGGCGTCGACAACCTGATCAACCGCGTGCGCGCCTCCAGCTACAAGGGCGTGCTCGGGATCAATATCGGCAAGAACTTCGACACCCCGGTCGAGCGCGCTGTCGACGACTACCTGATCTGCCTGGACAAGGTCTACACCCACGCCAGCTACATCACCGTCAACGTCAGCTCGCCCAACACCCCGGGCCTGCGCAGCCTGCAGTTCGGCGATTCGCTGAAGCAACTGCTCGACGCCCTGGCCGTGCGCCGTGAAGAACTGGCCCTGGCCCACAACAAGCGCGTACCGGTGGCGATCAAGATCGCTCCGGACATGACCGACGAAGAGACCGCGCTGGTCGCGGCGGCCCTGCTGGAATCGGGAATGGACGCGGTGATCGCCACCAACACCACCCTCAGCCGTGAAGGTGTCGAGGGTCTGGCGCATGCTGACGAAGCGGGTGGCCTGTCCGGTGCGCCGGTGCGCGAGAAGAGCACCAACACCGTGAAGGTGCTGGCGGGGGAGCTGGCAGGTCGCATGCCGATCATCGCTGCGGGCGGTATCACCGAAGGCCGTCATGCGGCCGAGAAGATCGCTGCCGGTGCGAGCCTGGTGCAGATCTACTCGGGCTTCATCTACAAGGGCCCGGCGTTGATCCGTGAGTCGGTGGACGCTATCGCTGCGATGCCTGGCCGCTGAATCGCGGCCATTAAAAAGGGCCCCGAAAGGGGCCCCTGGGCCGCAGCCCGCCGCCCGGATAGGGCGCGCATGTGAATCGGTTAAACGGTTACGCTCCTCGATCAGCCAACGGCGTGAACTTCGTTGAGTCGGTGGATACCTGCGGTGCCGGTCATGCCATCCCAGTTGTCGCCTCGTCCTTCACGCCAGCCATTGATCCATGCCTGGCGTACGGACGGCAGGGTGAAGGGGCAAAGCTCGCGGGATTTGCCGGTAACTCCGTATTGATAACCACGTGAAAATGCTCTTTCCAACGGATCACGCTTAAGTCTTCTCATAGGGTACTGCCCTCATTTGTTGACTGTAATGTCCCGTCGACCTCGTCTGAGGTCGGGCAGATTCTTTCTGCCGGTTTTGCGCTCGCTGCCGGCGTGGCGAGCAGAAGTGTCGTACCGTTGCGGTCACGACCTGAGTTGAGTTCTAACCAATGGGACGGACCGTGTGAACGAACAAATTGTCATAAGCACGTAACCTTTCCATGGGTCAGGGGATAAGTAAAAAATTGCTACGGAAGGAGATCCCGGGTAAAGCCAACTATCATCAGGAGTTACCCGGCCTTTGCAGCAAAAGGCCATCGCGGAGAAGATTTTCCGGCGCTGGCCGATAAAACGACGAAGGGTCGCATTCGCATCCTTCAGCAACAGAATTTTTCGTTCTGCCCGACGATCAAAGCCTTTTTGCTTTCCGCGAAAAGGCATCGCGGGTGGCCCGGCACCTCAAGGTGCCACTCGAGTGCTTGCCGAAGGCACTCGATCAAACTTCGAAGGGCGATGCGTTCGTTCCTTCACTACAAGGCTGGATTTGACCCATGTCGGACCGTTTCGAACTCTACCTCACCTGCCCCAAAGGCCTGGAAGGCCTGCTCGCCGATGAGGCGCGCAGCCTCGGCCTGGAAGATGTGCGCGAGCACACTTCGGCCCTGCGCGGCTCGGCCGATATGGAAACCGCCTATCGCCTGTGCCTCTGGTCGCGCCTGGCCAACCGCGTGCTGCTGGTGCTCAAGCGCTTCAACATGAAGAACGCCGACGACCTGTACGACGGCGTCCACGACGTCGACTGGCAGGAACACCTGGACGCCGCCGGCACCCTGGCCGTGGAGTTCAGCGGTCATGGCTCGGGCATCGACAATACCCACTTCGGCGCCTTGAAGGTCAAGGACGCCATCGTCGACAAGCTGCGCAACGCCCAGGGCGAGCGCCCGTCGATCGACAAGCTCAACCCCGACCTGCGCGTGCACCTGCGCCTGGAGCGCGGTGAAGCCATCCTGTCCCTCGACCTGTCCGGCCACAGCCTGCACCAGCGCGGCTACCGCCTGCAGCAGGGTGCCGCGCCGCTCAAGGAAAACCTCGCCGCCGCGGTGCTGATCCGCGCCGGCTGGCCGCGTATCGCCGCCGAAGGCGGGGCCCTGGCCGACCCGATGTGCGGCGTCGGTACCTTCCTCGTCGAGGCGGCGATGATCGCCGCCGATATCGCGCCGAACCTCAAGCGCGAGCGCTGGGGCTTCACCGCCTGGCTGGGTCACGTGCCGGCGCTGTGGCGCAAGGTTCACGACGAAGCCCGTGCCCGCGCCGAGGCCGGCCTGGCCCGTCCGCCGCTGTGGATCCGCGGTTATGAAGCCGACCCGCGGCTGATCCAGCCGGGCCGCAACAACGTCGAGCGCGCCGGCCTGAGCGAGTGGGTGAAGATCTACCAGGGCGAAGTCGGCACCTTCGAGCCGCGCCCGGACCAGAACCAGAAAGGCCTGGTCATCAGCAACCCGCCGTATGGCGAGCGTCTTGGCGACGAAGCCAGCCTGCTCTACCTCTACCAGAACCTCGGCGAGCGCCTGCGCCAGGCCTGCCTCGGCTGGGAAGCGGCGGTGTTCACCGGCGCCCCGGACCTGGGCAAGCGCATGGGTATCCGCAGCCACAAGCAATATGCCTTCTGGAACGGCGCGCTGCCGTGCAAGCTGCTGTTGATCAAGGTGCAACCGGACCAGTTCGTCACTGGCGAACGTCGCTCCGCCGAGCGCAACCAGGACGACGAGCGCCCGGTCCAGGCCGTGGCCGCCGAGCCGGCGCGCCTGAGCGAAGGCGGGCAGATGTTCGCCAACCGCCTGCAGAAGAACCTCAAGCAACTGGGCAAGTGGGCCAAGCGCGAGCACGTCACCTGCTACCGCCTGTATGACGCCGACATGCCGGAATACGCCCTGGCCATCGACCTGTACCAGGGCTGGGTGCATGTGCAGGAATACGCCGCACCGCGCTCGGTCGATCCGGAAAAGGCCCAGGCCCGCCTGTTCGACGCCCTTGCGGCCATTCCCCAAGCCCTGGGCGTCGACCAGAGCAAGGTGGTGGTCAAGCGTCGCGAGCGCCAGAGCGGCACTCGCCAGTACGAGCGCCAGGGCGCCCAGGGGCAGTTCCTCGAAGTCAGCGAAGGCGGGGTCAAGTTGCTGGTCAACCTGACCGACTACCTCGACACCGGTCTGTTCCTCGATCACCGCCCGATGCGCATGCGCATCCAGCGCGAGGCCGCCGGCAAGCGCTTCCTCAACCTGTTCTGCTACACCGCCACGGCCAGCGTGCACGCGGCCAAGGGCGGCGCGCGCAGCACTACCAGCGTCGACCTGTCGAAGACCTACCTGGACTGGGCGCGGCGCAACCTGTCGCTCAACGGCTACTCCGACAAGAACCGCCTGGAGCAGGGTGATGTGATGGCCTGGCTGGAGAGCAACCGCGAGCAGTACGACCTGATCTTCATCGACCCGCCGACCTTCTCCAACTCCAAGCGCATGGAAGGGGTGTTCGACGTGCAGCGCGACCACGTGCAACTGCTCGACCTGGCCCTGGCCCGCCTGGCGCCGGGCGGCGTGCTGTATTTCTCCAACAACTTCCGCAAGTTCCAGCTCGACGAGAACCTGCAGGAGCGCTACGCGGTGGAAGAAATCAGCGCCACTACGCTGGACCCGGACTTCGCCCGCAACAGCAAGATCCACCGCGCCTGGCGCATCCAGGCCCGGTGATCTGAATGACGACTCCGGGGCTCTCGAAGATGTGGCGACTTGCTATTATTGAAGAGAGCCCTGAGAGCCGTTACCGGCTGGCGTCCTGAGTGCTTGCCCATGTCGAAGCCGAAGATGCTCGGTTTTATCAGCGAAGAAGTGTCCGCCTGGCTGGTGGCCTTCGTCGCCCTGGTGGTCGGCGGCCTGCTGACCGCCTTGCTGGCGCTCGCCGCCCACAAGCTGTATCAACAGCAACTGGCGCAGCGCTTCGAGCTGCTGGCCAACGAGCGCTATAGCCGCATCGAGGAACGCCTGCAGGACCAGGTGCAACGCCTGGACGGCCTGCGGCGTTTCTTCGTCTTCGCCCAGGAAATCACTCGCGACGAATTCGACGGTTATGTCCGGCCTTTGCTGCACCGTTCCCAGGCCTATTCCTGGTCGCCACGGGTCAGCGCAGGGGATCGGGCGGACTTTGAACGCCAGGGCCGCAAGCTGTTTGGGCCCACCTTCGGCATTCGCGAGGTGGGTGATGGCGGTGCCCTGCAGCCGTCACCGCAGCGGCCGCTGTACTACCCGGTGCTGTTCAGCCAGACCCTCAGCCAGTTGCCGCCGCCGCTGGGTTTCGACCTGCTGTCCCAGCCGCTGCGCCGCGATACCGTGCAGCGGGCCACGACACCGGGTTCGATGGCGGTCTCGGCGCCTCTCGACCTGATCGGCGTGGCGCCGGCCTACAGCCGCGGCATGCTGATGGTGGCGCCGGTGTTCGCGGCCGATGCCACTGGCGGTGAGCCCAAGGGCTATGTAATGGCGGTGCTGAGCATGCGCCAACTGATGGCCGACGGCCTGCCCAGTGCGGCCGAGGACAACCTGGTGGTGCGCATCGTCGACCTGTCGTCTCTGGCGGGGCCGGAGTCGCTGTTCGAGTCGGGCAACGAGGCCGCCGATTCGCCGCTGCGGGTGCGCAAGGTTCTGCACCTGGCGGATCGCAGCTATCAACTGGATATGTCTCCCAGCCAGGAGTTTCTCCACGACAACCGTTCCTCGGCCATGGCCGTCGGTTTTGTCGGCGGCCTGTTGAGCCTGCTGCTCAGTGCCTTGCTGTTCAGTCTGTTCAGCCAGCGCCAGCGCGCCCTGACCCTGGTCGAACAGCGCACCGCCGAGCTGCGGGTCAGCGAGCAAAGCCTGCGTGATACCCATAACCAGCTGCGCAGCGTGCTGAATGCGGCAACCGAGGTGGCGATCATCGCCACCGATCTGCACGGAGTGATCAGCACCTTCAATGCTGGCGCCGAACGCATGCTTGGCTACAGCAGCGAAGAAGCGCTGGGCAAGCTGACCCTGGAGCACCTGCTGCTGCCAGAAGAAGTCCGTGAGCGCGCGCGTTCCATGAGCCTGCGCTTCGGTCGCGAGATCAGTGCCAACCAGGCGCTGCTGGTGGACAGCGTGCCCACCGCCGACGAAGAGCCCGGCGAGTGGACCCTGCGCCGCAAGGACGGCAGCTTGCTGCCGGCGAACATGCTGGTGACCGCGGTGCTCGATGAGTACGGGCTGTGGGTCGGGCATCTGGCGATCTGTATCGATATCACCGAGCGCAAGCGTGTGCATGAAGCGCTGGAGGCCCGTGACCGCCTGCTGGAAAAGCTCACCGCCCAGGTACCGGGCGGTATCTACCAGTTCCGCCTCAACCCCGATGGTACGTCCTGTTTCAGCTATTCCAGCGAAGGGTTGCGGGATATCTATGAAGTGGAGCCGGCGTTGCTGCGCCAGGATGCGACTACGGTGTTCGAGCGTATTCACCCGGACGATCTGGCGCGGGTGCGGTTCTCGATCCGCGAGTCTGCCGACCAGTTGACGCCGTGGCGTGAGGAATACCGGGTCAACCTGCCCAAGGCCGGCTTGCGCTGGGTGCGCGGTGAGGCGACGCCCGAGCCGCTGCCGGATGGCGGCACCTTGTGGCATGGCTATCTGACGGACATTTCCGACCTCAAGCGGGTCGAGGAAGAACTGCGGGCGCTGTCGGTGACCGACTCGCTGACCGGTATCCATAACCGTCGTTACTTCCAGGAGCGGCTCAAGGCCGAGCTGGAGCGGGCCCAGCGTGGCGGGCAGGATCTGGCGGTGATCATGCTCGATATCGACCACTTCAAGCAGATCAACGACCGTTTCGGGCATGCGGTGGGCGACCTGGTGTTGCAGAGCTTGTGTCAGCGTATCAGCCATCGGCTGCGGCGTACCGATGTGTTCTGTCGGTTGGGCGGGGAGGAGTTCATGGTGCTCTGCCCGGGAAGCACCGCCAGCCAGGCGCACTCGCTGGCGCTGGAGCTGTGGCAGGGCGTGCGCAGCGTGCCGGTGGATGGCGTGGGGCGGGTGACGGCGAGCTTTGGTGTGGCCGGGTGGCGGCCGGGGGAAGGGGCGGATGCCTTGCTGCTAAGGGCGGACTCGGGTGTCTATGCCGCCAAGCAGGGCGGGCGCGACCGGGTCGAGGCCGAGCAGCTCTGATCTTTGTCGCTCATGCGGGCCTCATCGCTGGCAAGCCAGCTCCCACAGGTTCGGCAGCGACGCGGACACTGTGGGAGCTGGCTTGCCAGCGATGAGGCCATCAGCAACAGCACAAAATCTCAGGGCTGGCTCGCCACCGCGCCTTTAGGCTGCTTGTACAGATCCAGCAACACCTGGTCCAGCACCGCCGAAGCGCCCCAAGGCCGCGGGTCGTTGAGGATCGCCGTCACCGCCCAGGTGGTGCCGTTACTGTCACGGCTGAACCCGGCAATCGCCCGCACGGTGTTCAGGGTCCCGGTCTTGATATGCGCTTCGCCGGCCATCGCCGTGCGTTTCAGACGCTTGCGCATGGTGCCGTCCATGCCCGTCAGCGGCAGCGAGCTGATGAACTCCGCAGCATAAGGACTCTTCCACGCCGACTGCAGCATGGTCGCCATCTCCCGCGCACTGACCCGCTCGGCACGGGACAGCCCGGAGCCGTTCTCCATCACCAGGTGCGAGGCGATGATGCCTTTCTTGGCCATCCACTGCCGTACCACCCGCTGCGCCGCCTTGGCATCATCGCCGTCGGCATCGGTACGGAAACGCTGGCCCAGGCTGAGGAACAGCTGCTGGGCCATGGTGTTGTTACTGTATTTGTTGATGTCGCGGATGATCTCCACCAGATCCGGCGAGAAGGCGCGGGCCAGCAGGCGGGCATTCTTTGGCACGTCCTCGACCCGGCTGCGGCCCTGGATGGTGCCGCCCAGTTCGCTCCAGATCGCCCGCACCGCGCCAGCGGCGTAGGTCGGGTGGTCGAGCAGCGACAGGTAGGTCTGCGAGTTGCAGCCATCACCCAGTTGGCCAGTGACCGTGACGCTGACGCCATCGGCCTGGACCACCGGGTTGTAGCGCACATCCCCCGTGCATTGCTTGCTGGCCACGGCCTTGACCTGGTTATCGATGCGGATGCTGGCGATCGGCGGTTCCACCGACACCAGCACGCGGCCGCCATCATTGCGGGCGACGAAGCGCAGGGCCTTGAGGTTGACCAGCAGCGAGTCCGGCTTGACCAGGAACGGCTTGTTCTCGTCGCCGCCATCGTCGTTGAACTGCGGCAGTTGCGGCTGGATGAAGTGGCTGCGGTCGAGCACCAGGTCACCGGTGATGGTCTGCACGCCGTTGGCGCGCAGGTCGCGCATCAGCAACCAGAGCTTTTCCATGTTCAGCTTGGGATCGCCGCCACCCTTCAGGTACAGGTTGCCGTTGAGCACCCCGTTGCTCAGCGGGCCGTCGGCGTAGAACTCGGTTTTCCACTGGTAGGTCGGGCCGAGCATTTCCAGGGCGGCATAGGTGGTGACCAGCTTCATGGTCGAGGCCGGGTTGACCGAGACATCGGCGTTGAAAATGGTCGGGGTGCCCGGGCCGTTGAGCGGGATCATCACCAGGGACAGGGCGGAGTCGTCGAGCTTGTTGGCCTTGAGCGCCTGTTGCACCTTGGGCGGCAGGCTGGAATTGGCGGGTGCGGCATGGGCCGGCAGGGCGAGGGGCAGGAGCAGGCCGGCGAACAGCAAGGAGCGGAGGGATGGGGTCATAAGCACGTGAACCCTGCATGCAGAAGGATGAAATGAAACGGGGCTGTACAGGATGATGGCCCCGGTTGAAAAAATGATAGCGCGCATTATGCCCCAAGCCTGTGCCGGCGTGCGTCGGGTTTGCGCGCAATGGTCACGGTTTTGTCGGGTTTTCCCGGGCAGAAGGGTGGCGAAACTGGTAAAGTGCGCGGCGTTATTACTCAAGAGGATTGTTTCATGGCTACCAACCGTTCCCGCCGTCTGCGCAAAAAGCTCTGTGTAGACGAATTCCAGGAACTGGGTTTCGAGCTGAACCTGGGCTTCAAGGAAGACCTGAGCGATGAAGCCATCGACGCCTTCCTCGATGCATTCCTGGCTGAAGCCATGGATGCCAACGGCCTGGACTATGTAGGTGGCGACGACTTCGGTCTGGTCTGCCTGGCCAAGCGTGGCTCGGTCAACGAAGAGCAGCGCGCCGCCGTCGAAGCCTGGCTGAAAGGCCGCAGCGAGCTGACCAACATCGAGCTCAGCCCGCTGGTCGACGCCTGGTACCCGGAAAAGCCGATCAATCAGGCTTGATGGACGTTTCGCGGCAGCCCAAGGGCTGCCGCGTTGCTTTTCAGCCTTTGCCTTCCTCGCCGACGTCCGTCGCGTCCGGCAGACTCTCCAGGGTTTGCCGCAGGGTCTGGTCGACCCGCTTCATCTGATACAGCACTTGCCGCTTGCGCCGCCTGAGCACGGGCTCCGGAGCGTAGCGCGCACAGACTTCCTCGAGTTTTTCGCAGGCCAGGATCAGCTCTTCGGCCTGGACGATACGTGCCACCCCAAGAATCTGGTGGGCGACATTTTTCAGCGGCTGCGGGTTGCCATGGGTGTCGATGGCGCTGAGCCGTTGCTGGTCTTCCGGGCTGCTGCGCAGCAGGGTTTCCAGCAGGCGCCGCAGTTCCTGCGGGCAATCGCCGATGATCGGCTGCAGGCCACTGAGGTCAAGCAGGGCGGGGGCGCTTTGCAGCGGTACGCCGGCCAGGCGCTGGCCAAGGGTGTGCAGGCCGATGGGCTTGAGCAGGCAGTCGTCCATGCCGGCCTGCAGGCAGTGCTCGCGGACCTCCGGCTGGGCGTTGGCGGTATAGCCGAGGATGGTGCAGGGCGGGCGTTGCTGCTGGCGCTCCGCCTCGCGCACGGCCTGGGTGAACTGGTAGCCGTTCATGCCCGGCATGTTGCAGTCGACGATCAGTACATCGAAACGTGCTTCGCGCCATAGCGCCAGGGCCTGCTCGCCGTTGTCGACGCAACGGTAGTGCACGCCGAGGAACTGCAGTTGCTGCGCCACCAGTTGCAGGTTGGCCGGATGGTCGTCCACCACCAGGACCTGCAAGCCGGCACTGGG
Organism: Pseudomonas sp. P2S-1; assembly: GCF_057197725.1. Classification (NCBI taxonomy): domain Bacteria; kingdom Pseudomonadati; phylum Pseudomonadota; class Gammaproteobacteria; order Pseudomonadales; family Pseudomonadaceae; genus Pseudomonas; species Pseudomonas sp. P2S-1. The sequence continues at coordinate 2,646,664 of NZ_CM170068.1, read as the reverse complement.
CATCGGTGGTGCGGTCTCGCAGGGTTGTGGCTCGGCGCTTTCCGGCAGGCTGCGCAGGGGCAGGATGATGCGGATCTCCGTGCCTTCGCCGGGCTTGCTGAACAGGCTCAGCTTGCCGCCCATCATTTCGCACAGGCTGCGGCTGATCACCAGGCCCAGGCCGGTGCCGCTGCGCGCCTGGGCGCTGTCCGGCTCGACCTGGACGAAGGGCTGGAACAGGCGTTGCTGGTCGTCGGCGGAGATGCCCACGCCGGTGTCGCACACCGACAGCTCCAGTTGCAGGTCATGCCGGGCACTTTCGCCGCCTTCGGGCAGGCTGGAAAGGGCGAGGTCGATCCGAACCTGGCCCCAGGTGGTGAACTTGATCGCGTTGCTCACCAGGTTGGAGAGGATCTGCCGCACCCGCAGCGGGTCGAGCAGCACGTCGCGGTTGGCGCTGCGGGAGATGATCAGGTTGAGTTCCAGGCCTTTGTCCCGGGCCAGGCCCTCGAAGACCTGGCCCACCGCCTGCACCAGCTGCGCCGGATTGGCCCGCTCGGGGCTGAGGTTGAGGTGCCCGGACTCGATGCGGGCGATATCGAGGATATCGCCGATCAGCGCCAGAAGGTCGCGGGCCGAGCGGTAGGCAACCTCGATGGCCGGGCGCTCCTGCTCGGGGTCGCCGGTGCGCTTGAGGGCCAGTTCGAGCATGCCGATCAGGGCGTTCATCGGTGTGCGGATTTCGTGGCTCATGGTCGCCAGGAACACGCTTTTCGCGCGGTTGGCCGCATCGGCCTGCTCCTTGGCCAGGCGCAGGTCATGGATCAGCTGGCGGCGCTCGCTGATATCCAGCCAGCCACCGATGATGCCCTTCACCTCGCCGAGGGAGTCGCGGTAGGGCAGGACCCAGTGATAGATGGTCTGCTCGGTGTCCTTGAGCATCAGCGGGCGGTCGACGATCAGTGGCCGGCCCTCGTTCATCACCCGCAGGTAATCGGCCTGGATCTTGCGCGCATCGTCGCTGACGCCCAGGGGCGCTTCGTGGATCGACTTGCCCAGGACCGCCTCGAGCTTCACGCCGATGGCCTGCAGGTAGCTGTCGTTGCAGGTCTGCAGCAGGCCCTCGCGGTCGCGGACATAGATGGGGTGGGGAGTGCCGTTGACCATCGCGCGCATGAATTCGAGCTGGTCGCTCAGGGCCCGCTCGGCGGCCTCGCGTTGCTTGATCTGGCGACGCATCCAGGCATTCCAGGCCAAGGACAGGAGCAGCAGGACCAGGGTGCCGAGGATGATCTTGAGGATGCTTTGCTGGTGGCTCTGCCAGTAGGAGTAGGAGCCGCTGTAGCTGCGCCAGCGGCTGTTGATAATGCCCATTTCCTCGGGGACGATGCTGGTCAGGGCCTTGTCGATGATCGACGCCAGTTCCGGATCATGGCGTGAGGTGGCCAGGGAGAAGGTCGCCGGGATATCGCTGACGGTGGCACGGATCACTAGGTGACGCTGGGTGGTCAGGTTGAAGTTGGCGTTGATCAGCGCCATGACCATGCCGTCCACCTGGCGGTTGCTCAACATGCCGGCGGCGGCGGCGGTGTCCTCGGTGGAGACCAGTTGGATATCCGGATAGCGCTGGCGGATGCCTTCGTTGAGCAGGTTGCCGCGACTGACGGCGAGGCGCCGGCCTTGCAGTTGTTCGAGGGACTGGGGCGCGTCCTTGCCGTCGCGGGTGACCAGGACGTAGGAGTTTTCCAGGTACGGACGGCTGATATGCAGTTCCGCTTCGCGTTCCGGGCTGCTGGAAATGGCTGCGATCAGCTCGGCGTGGTCGTGCTTGACCTGGTCGATCATGTCGCTGATGCCGTTGCTGCGCTTGATCTCGAAATGCAGGCCGGTGCGCAGGCGGATCAGTTCCAGCAGGTCGGCGGCGATGCCGCGCAGGTTGCCGGAGCGGTCGAAGAAGGTCAGCGGTGCGGCGTGTTCGTCCACCGTGACCCGCACCACCGGATTCTTCTCCAGCCATTGCTCCTCGCTGGGTGACAGTTGCAGCTTGCGGTCGGTGAACAGCATGCTGCTGCCGGCGCTCCAGCGCTGGAAGATGCTGGCGCGGGTGGTACTGGTGACCGCTTCGAGGGTCTTGTTGACCAGGGTCAGCAGGATCTGCTCGTTCTGCTGCACGGCGAAGCCGAAGCCGGTGGCTTCGTGCTTGGCGAAATTGGCCATCTTCAGATTGCGCAGGTGGCTCTGGTTGAGCAGGTAGTGGGTCGACAGGGTGTCGCCGAGGAACACGTCGGCCTGGTCGAAGGCCACCGCATTGAGGGCGTTGTGGTAGGAACTGTAGGTGCGGATGCTGGCGTAGGGATAGGTCGCGCGCACATCGGCCAGCGGCAGGTAGTGCTCGATCATGCTCAGGCGCAGGTCCTTGAGCCCGGTATCCAGTGGCCGGGTCTCGTTTTCCCGGGTCACCAGTACCGGCTGGTCCTCGGCGTAGGGCTGCGACAGGACCACGCCGGGGACGGCAAGGTCGTAGCTGTTGGCGCTGCCCAGCAGATCGATGCGCCCGGCGACCAGGGCCTGCAGCGCCAGGTCACGGCTGGCGAAGCGCTGGATCCGCACCGGCAGGCCGAGGGTGGCGCCGAGCAGGCCGGCGTAGTCGGCGGTGACGCCTTCGTAGTCGCGACCGCTGGCGGTCAGGTCGAAGGGCGGGTAGTCCGGTGCCGACACGCCCAGGACCAGCTCGCGATGGTTGTGCAGCCAGGCCTGCTGTGCCGGTGTCAGGGCGATCCGCAGCGGCACCTGGGCGCTGCGGCTGAACAACTTGAGGGTGTCTTGCGCCGGCGGGTTCGCCAGCGCCTGCCCGGGGCCGAGGCCGAGCAGCAAGGCAAGCAACAGGGCTTTCATACCAGCTCGTTGCGCTTGGCCATTTCGATCAGCTCCACCAGCGAGCGCGCCCTGAGTTTGTGCATCAGGCGTTTCTTGTAGGTGCTGACGGTCTTGTTGCTGAGGAACATGCCCTCGGCGATTTCCTTGTTGCTGCGGCCCTGGGCGAACAGTTGCAGGACCATCAGCTCGCGATCGTTCACCAATTTGAAGCGTTCTATTTCTTCGGGGATATCAAGCTGCTGGCGCAACGGGATGATGGCCTGGCTGGGGAAGTAGTTATAGCCGGAAAGTACCGCGCGAATGGCACTCAAGAGTTCACTGAGGTCTTCCTGCTTGCAGACATAGCCGCAGGCACCGGAGAGCATGCAGCGGATGGCGAACAGCGCCGGCGATTGCGCGGTGAGCACCAGGATCTTCAACGACAGCGACATGGTGTTGAAGCGCGACAGCACCTCCAGGCCGTCCAGGCGGGGGATGCCGATATCGAGGATGACCAGGTCCGGCGGGCTCTCGCGGACCATCTGCATGGCGTCGACGCCGTTATCGGACTCCCCGGCGATCCGATAGCCTTCGTTCTCCAGCAGCATTCGCAGGGCCAGGCGAATGACAGGATGGTCATCGACAATAAATACAGAGTGCATGCTCAATCTTCCAAAGGAATGCTTGTAGAGGCCGCACCATAGCCCAGATAAGAAGCCTGCACGTAAATAGAGTGGGGGTCAGCTTTAATATAGGAAATTTCCTACTTTGTATTTTCTTAATGGCTACAAAGTTGTTTGGGAAGTTTCCATTTTTAGTGCAGGAAGATGGAGGCAAAGAGCCATGCACCATATCGTTATACGGAACAACACGGACCTTGTGGGAGCTGGCTTGCCAGCGATAGCTTTGGTGAATTCACTATGGCAATCGCTGGCAAGCCAGCTCCCACAGGGTCCGAGTAGTCCTTTCGAATGTCAGATCGGGCTCGACCGCCCCGTCATCTCCCGCGCCATCTCGCTGGCGTAGCTGTCGGTCATTCCGGCGATGAAGTCGATCATCCGCAGGAACGCCGCATGCAGCGAGCCATTCGGATCCGGCGCGTTGTTGCCGAGCAGGTCGAGGATGCGCCGGTGCTTGAATGACGGGCTGCGCCCGCCATGCTGCTCCAGGGCAGCGCCACAGAAGGAGTTGAGGAGAATCTCCAGGGTGGTGTAGGCACCGATCTCGTGCAGGGTCTTGCGCTTGTCCTGGAAGATCTTCTTGCGCGCAATGTCCTTGGCCTGCAGCACGCAGCGCTTGGCCGGGCCGTCCATGTGCTCCACCAGGTCGCCCTGCAGGGTGCCGGCCAGCAGCGCCTCCTGCTGCTCGACGAAGGCCCGCGCCGCGGCGTTGGTCAGGTGCTCGATGGCCTTGCCACGGAGGATCGCCAGCTTGCGCCGCCGCGAGTCCTGCGGGCCGAGCTGGCGGTAGGTTTCCGGCAGGTCGTCGCCCACCAGGCCGAGCAACAGCGCTTCCACCTCGGGATAGTCCAGCAGGTCCATCTCCAGGCCATCTTCCAGGTCGATCAGGGCGTAGCAGATGTCATCCGCCGCCTCCATCAGGTACACCAGCGGATGCCGGGCCCAGCGCTGGTTGTCCAGCAGCGGCAGGCCGAGCTTGTGGGCGATCTGCTCGAGCAGCGGCAGCTCGCTCTGGTAGCAGCCGAACTTGTGCTTCTTGTAGCCGAGGGCATCGGCGTGGCGCGCGGTCCAGGGGTATTTCAGGTAGGTGCCGAGGGTGGCGTAGGTCAGCCGCGTGCCGCCGTCGAACTGGTGGTATTCCAGTTGGGTCAGCACGCGGAAACCCTGGGCGTTGCCTTCGAAGTTGAGGAAGTCGGCGCGTTCGGCATCACTCATGCCGTCCAGCCAGCCACGGCCGGCGGCCTGCTGGAACCAGTGGCGGATGGCGTCTTCGCCGGAGTGGCCAAAAGGCGGGTTGCCGATGTCATGGGCCAGGCAGGCGGACTGCACGACCATGCCCAGGTCACTCGGCTCGCACCAGTCCGGCAGGGCCTCGCGCAGGGTTTCGCCGACGCGCATGCCCAGCGAGCGGCCGACGCAGCTGACTTCCAGGGAGTGGGTCAGGCGGGTGTGGATATGGTCGTTGCTGGTGACCGGATGCACCTGGGTCTTGCGCCCCAGGCGGCGGAAGGCGCCGGAGAAGATGATGCGGTCATGGTCCTTGTGGAACGGGCTGCGGCCCAGTTCCTCGGAGCTGTGCAGGGTTTTGCCGAGGCGTTCACGGGTAAGCAGGGTGTGCCAGTCCAAGGCCAGCCTCCATAAATAAAGAGCCCATAACAAAGGGCAAGGGCCTAGCTTCCCGTTTTCCAGGCCCCCGCCGCAAGCTCAAAGTCCGGCGGCGTCGACATCAATCAGTAACAACCGGCGTCCGCTGTCGAAAAACTGCCCTGCGGTCAGGCAGTACTGGTTGGTCGTCGCATCGCGGTAGGTGTTGGACAGGATCAGCCGCCGCTCGTCCCAGCCCTCGGCCAGCAGGTGGTAGAAGTAGGGGCGCCACGACCAGTTGTGCCCCAGGTAGCTGGAGTCTACGTGCCAGCCCTGCTGGCGCCATTCCAGGTTCGGTGTCAGTTGGGTGCCGTGGCGGTCGCAGAGGAAGAAGCGCAGCAGCCAGGGATAGGCCTTGAGGTCCGGCAGTTCCTCCAGCGAGGCATTGGCCATGACCCAGCGCTGCAACTGCGGCATCAGCTCCACCAGTTGCTGGCGCCGCTGCATCAGCCTGGCGCGCTCGGCCAGCTTGCTCTGTACGTACTGCTCGCGCAGTTGGGCGAAGCGCCCGGCGAAGGTCTGCGCCGGGAAGAACCCGGGCTCGGCACCGGCGAAGAGAAACCCTTGCAGGTAGCGCGCACCGCATTCCAGGGCGAAGTTCAGCTCGGCCTCGGTCTCGACGCCCTCGGCGATGATCACGCAGCCGGTTTTCTCGGCCATCTGCGCCAGGGCCTTGACCACCTCGCTGCTGGGACCGCCGCGGGCCGCTGCCTGGAACAGGCGCATATCCAGCTTGAGGATGTCCGGCTGCAGCGACAGTACCCGGTCCAGTTGCGAGTAGCCGGCGCCGAAGTCGTCGATGGCCACTCGTGCCCCGGCTTCGCGGTAGCGCTGCACCACCATGGCCAGGCGCTCGCGATCGCCGCCGGTCTCGGTGATCTCGAACACCACCCGCCGCGGATCGACGCCTTGCTGCTGCAGTTGTACCAGGCTTGGCAGGGGGTCGCCGGGTTGCACTTCGCTGACCCAGCGCGGCGAGATATTGAGGCTGAGGAACCAGTCTTCGGGAGCCTGGTGGAATTGTCTGAAAGCCTGTTCCCGCAGGGTCCGGTCGAGTTTCAGCAACTCGGCGGAGGGGATGTTCGGGTCGTTGAACAGCGGCCCCACCGAACGCAGTTGGCCATCGCCCCGGCGCAGGCGGCCCAGGGCTTCGACGCCAGCGATACGGCCAGTGGCGGTGTCGATGAACGGCTGGAAACAGGCGAGCGGTTGCTCGTCGGACACGGCGACTCCTTGTTGTTCTAGAACGCATAAGGGTGGCGGACCACCCGGTCAGCGTTCTGCAAGAATGCCGCCAGTTCGCTTACGGGCGTTTCGGCGGCTGCTGCATGAACAGGCGAATCAATGGCAGAAGGCTACTGGTGAGCTTGGTCAGCCGGCTCAGGTTGCCGCTGCGCGCGCCCTTGCCGGTGATGAAACCCAGCAGGACCACGGCACCGATGCCCCACAGCGGCGCATGCTTGATCCCCAGGCCGCCTTGCAGCCCGCTGTGCAGGCTGTCACCCATGCTGCGCAGGCGCGTCAGGGGTTGCAGGGCATTGCCGGCTTCGTTGCGGATTTCCTGGCGGTGCATTTCCATGCGCAGGCGCACCATGGCCTTGCGCAATTCACGGCGGTCGGTGGTCTGGGGCAGTTCAGGCAGGCTCATGGCAACAGGCGCTCCCGGTCCTTGGCAAGTTCTTCGAGGGTGCCGCGGAACGGCGACAGTTCGTCATGCACCGCAGCTTTCAGGCGGACTGCGCAGAACACCGCGGCGACGCCGTAGAACACGCAGAGGCCGATGATGCCGGCCAGACGATAGGTGTCCCAGAGCAGTACCAGCAGCAGTGCCGACAATGCGGTCAGCAGGAGCAGGGCGAAGACCAGCGCCAGCCCGGCGAACAGCAGCAGGTTCAGGGTGCGGGCCTTCTGCTCCTGCAATTCGATGCCGAACAGTTCCACATGACCGTGCAGCAGGCCGAGGATGGCCGCGCCGAGGCGCCGCGAGGATGAGCCGGGGGATTGGTTTTCCATGGCCCGGCCCTCAGCGCCGACTGGCCAGCAGACCGATCAGGAAGCCCACGCCGGCAGCGATGCCGATGGATTGCCAGGGGTTGGTCTGCACGTACTCTTCGGTGCTGGTCAGCGCCGCCTGGCCACGTTCGCGCAGGTCATTGTTGGTCTGTTGCAGGGTTTCCCGGGCGCGCAGCAGGTTGTCGTGGATCTGCGCGCGCAGTTCGTCGGCCTGGTCGCCGGCGAGGGTGGCCGTGTGTTCGAGGAGTTTCTCGGTGTCGCGCACCAAGGTCTGGAAATCGGCCATGAGGATTTCCTGGGCGGTTTGTGCCTGTTTGCTGGCCATGCGGTTCTCCATGAAAGGTGGGCAATTGGAATTTCGAGTGTAGGGCGTCGCTGAAGGTTCAGTGATATTTGCTGCTGGTACAGCAATTGCTTCGCACTGGTGCGCCTGGCTTGGCGCCTGCGCCGTTTCCGGGCGTGGGCCCTTGCGGAGGGCCGTGGAACCATAACCCAATTCAACACAACCCTCGGAAAAATCACCTCGCACAGGTTTCTCCACCCAAGGATGGGCGCCTGACTGATCCAGTCTGGTGCGTCACGGAAGGCTCTCGAACCGCTTTGGTGCTTTTTTCCTTTTTGCAGGTCTGCCGACTTCATGGAAAATTTGCAAAGCGCCGTGGACTCCCTGGTCCAGGGCTCCAACACCCTGTTCATCCTCCTCGGCGCGGTCATGGTACTGGCCATGCACGCCGGCTTTGCCTTCCTCGAAGTCGGCACCGTGCGCCACAAGAACCAGGTCAACGCCCTGTCGAAGATCCTCAGCGACTTCGCCGTGTCGACCCTGGCCTACTTTTTCATCGGCTACTGGCTGTCCTATGGCACGCATTTCCTCCACCCGGCGGCGACCCTCGGCGCCGAGCATGGCTATGGCCTGGTGAAGTTCTTCTTCCTGCTGACCTTCGCTGCGGCGATCCCGGCGATCATTTCCGGTGGCATCGCCGAGCGTGCACGCTTCGCCCCGCAACTGTGCGCGACGGCGTTGATCGTCGCCTTTGTCTACCCGTTCTTCGAAGGCATGGTCTGGAATGGCAACTTCGGGGTGCAGGCCTGGCTCGAAGCGACCTTCGGCGCGCCATTCCATGACTTCGCCGGCTCCGTGGTGGTGCACGCCATGGGCGGCTGGCTGGCGCTGGCGGCGGTGCTGCTGCTAGGCCCGCGAAATGGTCGTTATCGTGAAGGGCGACTGGTCGCCTTTGCGCCGTCGAATATTCCGTTCCTGGCGTTGGGCTCGTGGATCCTGATCGTTGGCTGGTTCGGCTTCAACGTGATGAGCGCCCAGACCCTGCCTGCGGTCAGCGGCCTGGTGGCGGTCAACTCGCTGATGGCCATGGTCGGCGGCACCGTGGCGGCGCTGCTCGTCGGGCGCAATGACCCGGGCTTCCTGCACAACGGCCCGCTGGCCGGGCTGGTGGCGATCTGCGCCGGCTCCGACCTGATGCACCCGGTGGGCGCGCTGGTGACTGGCGCAGTGGCGGGGGCGTTGTTCGTCTGGTGCTTCACCGCGACCCAGAACCGCTGGAAGATCGACGATGTGCTCGGTGTGTGGCCGCTGCATGGCCTGTGCGGGGTCTGGGGCGGGATCGCCTGCGGGATCTTTGGCCAGCAGCTGTTCGGCGGGCTGGGCGGGGTGAGTTTCGTCAGCCAGTTGATCGGTACTGTGGCCGGGGTGGTGGTGGCGCTTGCCGGTGGTTTCATCGTCTACGGTCTGATCAAGCGCGTGCATGGCCTGCGCCTGAGTCAGGAGCAGGAGTACTACGGCGCCGACCTGTCGATCCACAAGATCGGCGCTACCAGCCAGGACTGAAATGCTTTCTGAGGGGCAACACTGGCCCCTGTGGGAGCTGGCTTGCCAGCGATTGCAGTAGTGAAATCACCATAGCAATCGCTGGCAAGCCAGCTCCCACAGGGGTAGTGGTGCTCCCGCCATTAGCGGCCGGCTAACAATCGCGCCTCGCTGGCCTTGATCGCACTGAGCGGCCCGCACACCAGCACCGAATCCCCGGCATGCAGACAGGTGCCAGTATTCAGCGCCAGCTCGGTGCCATTGCGCTGCACCGCCTGCAACTCCACGCCCAGTTGCTCCAGGGTCAGCTCATCCAGCCGCCGCCCGCAGGCATAGGCATTGGACGGCAACTGCACCGCATGCATCAGCACCTTGGGCTGGCCTTCGCTGTCCACCAGGTCGGTCTGCGCGCCCTGGTAGAAGCCCTGCAACAGGCGATAGCGACTCTGTCGCACTTCTTCCACCGTCTGCCGCACCCGCTCCTCCGGCACGCCCAGCATCACCAGGGCATGGGAGGCCAGCATCACGCTGGACTCCAGCACCTCCGGCACCACAGCACTGGCCCCGGCGGCGCGCAGTTCGTCGCGCAGGCTGTCGTCGCGGGTGCGCACCAGGATCGGGATCTGCGCATTGCGCTGGCGCGCGGCCTTGAGCACGTGCATCGCCACTTCGGTGTTATCCACCGCGACCACCAGCAGGCGCGAGCGCTCCAGGCCGATGGCTTCGAGCAATTCACCGCGCCGCGAATCGCCGTAGTGCACGCAGTTTTCGCCGGCCGCCGCCTCCTGGACCCGCACCGGGTCGTCGTCCAGGGCGATGAAAGGCAGTTGTTCGCGGCGCAGGAAGCGGCCGATGGACTGACCGACCCGGCCATAACCGCAGATGATCACGTGGCCCTTGATGTCGGCGCTCTGCGCTTCGATTTCTTCCAGATGGATCTCTTCGTTGGGCTTGCGGTGCAGGCGCAGGGCCACGGCCGGGGCGGCACGCAGCAGCAGCGGGGTGACCAGCATCGAGCAGAAGGTCGCGGCCAGCAGCAACTGGCCGAGTTCGGCGGGGAGCAGGTTGCTCTGCTGCATCTGCGCCATCAGGGCGAAGCAGAACTCGCCGCCCTGGGCCAGGGCCAGGCCGCTGCGCCAGGCGGTTTCCGCATCGCTGCCGCGCACCCGCACCAGGGCGGCGACGACCAGGCCCTTGAGCAGCAGCAGGCCAAGGGTGAGACCAAGAATTTCCAGGCCGTTGCTGGCGAACAGGTGCAGGTCGATCAGCATGCCGATACTGACGAAGAACAGGCCCAGCAGGATGTCGCGGAACGGACGGATATCCGCCTCGATCTGGTGCCGGTAGTTGCTCTCGCCCAGCAGCATGCCGGCAAGGAAGGCGCCGAGGGCTGGCGACAGGCCGAGCAGGTGGGTCAGCCAGGCGGTGAGCAGGACGATCACTAGCGCCAGCAGCACGAACAGCTCGGCGGAGTGGGAGCTGGCCACCTCATGGAACAGCCGCGGCAGCAGCCAGCGGCTGGCCAGGAGCAGGCCGACGAAGAGGATCACGGTCTTGCCCAGGGTCAGCGGCAGGGCCCAGTACCAGGCCTGGCTGGTTTCCCCGGCGAACACCGGGACCAGCGTGAGCAAAAGGACCGCGACCACGTCCTGGAACAGCAGCACGCCAATGGCGTTCTGCCCGTGGCTGCTGAAGATTTCGCCGAGGCTGGTCAGCTCCTTGGAGACGATGGCGGTGGAGGAAAGCGCCAGGCCACCGCCCAGCAGCAAGGCCGCCGTGCTCGGCATGCCCAGCAGCGACAGGGCCCCGGCCAGGGCCAGGCCGCAGCACACTACTTGCAGGCTGCCGAGGCCGAAGACCACCTTGCGCAGGGCAAGCATCTTCGACAGGGAGAACTCCAGGCCGAGGGAAAACAGCAGGAACACCACGCCCATTTCCGCCAGGTCGGGCAGTTCCTCGCTTTCGTTGACCCAGTCCAGCGCCGTCGGGCCGACGAACAGTCCGACGCACAGGTAGCCCAGTACCGGCGGCAATTGCAGACGCCGGAAGACCGCGATGACAACCAGCGACGACGCCAGGATGATCAGCAGGTTTGCGAACACACCACACACTCCCTGTAAAAAACAGCAAAAAAACGTCTAGGGTACAGCGATCCGGGTGCCGCTCCGTTGATCAGGATCAACAGGTCGGGTCGCGCCGGAGCGCGCCTCGACGGACCGGGAGCGCCATCCTAGAATGGACCTCCCGTTCACTTTGTATCGGTATTTTTCAATGCTTCCTGAATGCCAATTGTTCGGCACCCTGGGTTGCCACCTGTGCGAAGTCGCCGAGGCGCTGCTGATGCCGCTGGTCGAGCATGGCCTGCTGGTGGAGTTGGTGGATATCGCCGACGACCAGGCGCTGTTCGAGCGCTACGGCCTGCAAATCCCGGTGTTGCGCCGCTGCGACAGCGGCGCCGAGCTGAACTGGCCGTTCGATGCGGACCAGGTGGTGGCTTTCCTCGGGTAGGCCGTTGCTTCACATTTTGATGCACAAGTGCGCATGCAATCGTCATCGCGGCGGTTGGAGAATCCGTTGGCAGCGGCCTTGATGGTCGCTGCGGATTTCCCAAGCCAAAGGAGTGGCAAGCATGTTCCTCACCCCCCATTTCACCCTCGCCGAAATGACCGCCTCGCAGATCGCCAACCGCGCCGGGCTGGACAACAACCCGGACAGCCAGGTCATCGCCAACCTGGTGGAGCTATGCAAGACCCTTGAATCGGTGCGCAGCCTGGTCGGCCAGCCGATCCTGATCACCAGCGGCTATCGCTGCGAAGAGCTCAATCGCCGGGTCGGCGGTTCGTCCTCCAGCGCCCATGTCCAGGGGCTCGCCGCCGACATCATGGCGGTCAGCCTGACGCCGCGGCAGCTGGCGCAACGGATCCGCGACAGCGACCTGGACTTCGACCAGCTGATCCTCGAGTTCGACGGCTGGGTTCATCTGGGCCTGTCTGGCCAGCGCCAGCGCCGCCAGGTGCTGACCATCCGCAAGGGCACCGGTTATCTGCCGGGCCTGCAATGAATCGTTACGTCATTGACGTTCAACCCGCCTGCCTCCTATGCTGTATATAAGTACAGTATGCGGGGCGGGCAGCTTCATGCCCGGAGAAACATGATGGTCAACGTCGAACAACTGAAATCCAGCGTCAATCGCATGTCCGTCGATGAGGTGCGCGAGGCCGTGGTGGAATTGCGCCTGGACGGCCTGGTCACCGACGAGCGCACGCCGTTCGGCAAGGTCCACTTCAACACCTGCTTCGCCGAGATCGAAGCCCTGTTCCAGCGTGCCGGCTTTCACCGGCCGCTGGATGTGGTGGGGTACGAAGGCCAGGCCTATGCCTTGTACGACGCCAGCCGCTGGGAGGCGGTGGATGTGTTGCGCTGGCTGAAGGCCGCCTGCGATGCCGCGACCGAGGCTGGCTGAGACGGCGCTCATGCCGGATAATGCGCGGCTCCCAGGTTGCGAGTCTTTTCATGAGCACTGTTTTCGATCCGGCCAGCCAGCAGGCCAGTACGGTCTGCCTGCCGCCGGGCAACTGGTCCACGGTGCTGGACTGCCTGTGCGAGCACTTCAAGGCGATCGGCCGTGAAGCCTGGCTCGATCGCTTTGCCCGCGGGCGGGTGCTGGATGCCCAGGGGCAGCCGATCGCGCTCGACCATCCCTACCGGGTCGGGCTGCGTATCCACTATTTCCGCGAAGTCCCCAATGAAAAGCCGATCCCGGTGCTGGAGGACATCCTGCATGTGGACGAGCATCTGGTGGTGGCCGACAAGCCGCATTTCCTGCCGGTCACGCCGACCGGCGAGTATGTCGAGCAGACCTTGCTGCGCCGCCTGATCCGTCGGCTCGACAACCCTCATCTGGTGCCGTTGCACCGGATCGACCGGCACACCGCCGGGCTGGTGCTGTTCTCGGCCAATCCGCAAAGCCGTTCGGCGTACCAGCAACTGTTCCCGACCCGGCAGATCGACAAGCAGTACCAGGCGATTGCCCCGGCCTTGCCGGCGGTGGCGTTTCCGTTGGTGCACAAGAGCCGCATGGCCAATGGCGAGCCGTTCTTCCGCATGCAGGAAGTGCCGGGGGTGAGTAATAGCGAGACCCATGCCGAGGTGCTGGAGACGCGCGGGAAGCTGTGGCGCTACGGGCTGTCGCCGGTGACCGGCAAGACCCATCAGTTGCGCGTGCATATGGCCGCGCTGGGGGCGCCGATCTGCAATGACCCGTTCTATCCCGAGGTGCTGCAGGGCGAGGATGATTATTCCAAGCCGTTGAAGCTGCTGGCGCGGAGCCTGAGGTTCAAGGATCCGCTGACGGGGGAGGAGCGGTATTTCGAGAGTCGTTTGAGGCTTGATTGGTGAGGTGACTTTCAGGGCCTCATCGCTGGCAAGCCAGCTCCCACAGGGTCCGCGGCGCCGCTGAACCCTGTGGGAGCTGGTTTGCCAGCGATGAGGCCCGTAAGACCAACAAAAAAGGCCCGGAAGCTCAACACTTCCGGGCCTTTCGCATTTCAACCGACTGTCAGCGGTTGAACCGCTCCACCAACGAATACTGCGTCGTCGCCGTATGCGTCAGCTCTTCACTGAGCAACGCCGAATGCTGCGCCTGCTCCGAGGTTTCATCCGCCAGCGCGGCGATGGTGCTGATATTGCGGCTGATCTCCTCGGCCACCGAGCTCTGTTGCTCGGTAGCGGCCGCGATCTGGGTCGCCATGTCGGTGATATTGGCCACGGCCTCGCTGATACCCACCAGCGCCTGGTCCGCTTCCATCACCCGCTGCACGCCTTCCTCGGCCTGGCGATGCCCGGCTTCCATGGTCTGCACAGCGTTGGAGGCAGTCTGCTGCAACTTGGCGATCAGGCTGTGGATCTGCCCGGTGGACTCGCTGGTGCGTTGCGCCAATTGGCGAACCTCGTCGGCTACCACCGCGAAGCCACGGCCCATCTCGCCGGCCCGGGCCGCTTCGATGGCGGCGTTGAGCGCCAGCAGGTTGGTCTGGTCGGCGATGCCCTTGATCACATCCACCACGCCACCGATCTCGTCACTGTCGCGAGCGAGCTGGGTCACGGTCTGCCCGGTTTCACCGACGGCAGTGGACAGGCGCTGGATGGCGTCGCGGGTTTCCCCGGCGATGCTGCGGCCACGGTCGGTCAGGCGATTCGCTGCCTGGGTGGCGTCGGCGGTGCGCTGCACGTGGTTGGCCACTTCCTGGGTAGTGGCAGCCATCTGGTTGACCGCAGCGGCGACCTGCTCGGTCTCCACGCGCTGGCGCTCCAGCCCGGACGAGCTGTTGTGGGCCAGGGCGTCGGACTGACGGGCCTGTTCGTTGAGGTGCTCGGCGGTGTCCTGCAGACGGGTCAGGCAGGTCTTCAGGCGCGCGTCCTGGCTGAGCATGGCCATTTCCAGGCGGGCCTGGACGCCACGGCTGTCGGTATACATCTGGGCGATCAGCGGATCGGAGGTGGTCTGTTCGGCCAGGCGCAGCAGGCGCTTGAGACCGCGCTGCTGCCAGCTCAGGCCGAGCAGGCCCAGCGGCACCGAGAGCGCGGCGGCGAGGGCGAAGCCCCAGGAATGACCCAGCCAGATGCCGATCAGGAAGCCGATCTGGCTGACCATGATGAACGGCAGCCAGTCCTGCAGCACGGGCAGCCACTTGTCGCGTTTCGGAATCGCCGACTTGCCGTCGTTGATGCGCTTGTACAGGGCTTCGGCGCGGCGAACCTGCTCGGCGGTCGGCTTGACCCGCACCGACTCGTAGCCCACCACCTGGTTGTTCTCGAAGATCGGCGTGACGTAGGCGTTGACCCAGTAATGGTCGCCGGACTTGCAGCGGTTCTTGACGATGCCCATCCATGGCAGGCCCTGCTTGAGGGTCGACCACATATGGGCAAAGACGGCCGGCGGCACGTCCGGGTGGCGCACCAGGTTGTGCGGTGCGCGCATCAGCTCGTCGCGGGAGAAGCCGCTGATCTCGATGAAGGCGTCGTTGCAGTAGGTGATGACACCCTTGGCATCGGTAGTCGAAATCAACCGTTGTTGGGCAGGGAAAGTCCGTTCTCTCTGGGTAATCGGCTGGTTGTTGCGCATAAGCTGTTCAATCCGCAAGGCTTTCGTGAGGTATCGGCAGATACACGAAAATATTGAATGAATATTTGGGTTTTATTGATCTTGCTCAATATTCGTTTGAAGCGCTTGAGCTAAGCGAAATCATCACGTTCGTGTAATTTGCGCGCATTCTTTCACATTTTCGCAACATAAGTCAGGCAGTGACCGATGGTTCATGTTGTCGCGAGTGGCGGATAGGTGAACAGGGTGAAGTGCGCGAGGTTCAGCCCGAAATGGGCCAGCAGCGCCGCCGGCAGTCCGCCATGGCGCCAGGCTAACCCGTAACCGGCGCCGGCCAGTGTTGCCAGGGCGACCCAGGCCCAGCCGCCACCGACGTGGGCCAGGCCGAAGAGCAGGGCGCTCAGAACGAGGGCGGGGTTGGCGCCGACAAGGCGTTGCAGGCCGCCCTGAAGGTAGCCGCGGAACAGGGCTTCCTCCACCAGGCTGACCAGCAGCAGGTTGTTGGCGACCCAGAGCCAGGCGTCGGGTGGCCATTTTGGGGACCAATGCACCAGGTCGATAAGCCAGGCGAGGGCGAGGCATCCGGCAAGGGTGATGGTGCCCGCCAGTAACGCCAATCCCGGCCGGGTTCGGCGCGGCATGATGATCCATGGACAGGCCAGCAGTAGCCAGAAGCCGATCAGGGGCTTGTCCAGGTTCAGGTTCATGGAGAGGGTCGCGGCGTCCGGGGTGAAGCGGACCTGATCGAAAACCCGGGCGTTGTTGAAACCGGGGAGCCAGTGCAGGGCCAGGCCGAGGGCCAGCAGGATGAAGAGCGCATGGCCGGCGATTTTCCAGCGCTGGTGTCGGACCATCCAGCCACTGGCCAGCAGCAGGAGGAAGGCCGGCAGGGTGGCAAGGCCGAGGCTGCCGTGGGTGAGGGCCAGGGCGTAGCCGGCGGTCAGGAGGGTGAGGAGGAGCTTTTGAGAGGGCATGCAGCTTCGACTGCAGTGATGGCGTTCAGGACACCGGGTTTTGTGGTGTAGCTGATGGCCTCATCGCTGGCAAGCCAGCTCCCACAGGTCCAGCGGTGCACGCGGTCCCTGTGGGAGCTGGCTTGCCAGCGATTGCTAGAGTGGGATCACCGCCCAATCATCTGCCGCAACACATAATGCAGAATCCCCCCGGCCTTGAAGTATTCCACCTCATTCAGGGTATCGATCCGGCACAGCACCGCGATCTCCTCGACACCGCCATCCTCCCGGGTAATCCGCAACTTCAGGCTCATATGCGGCTCGATCTTCACCCCGTCCAGCCCGAGGATGTCGATCTTCTCCCGCCCGGTCAGCCCCAGTTGCTTGCGATCCTGCCCGGCACTGAACTGCAGCGGCAGCACGCCCATGCCCACCAGGTTGGAGCGGTGGATCCGTTCGAAGCTCTCCGCCAGCACCGCCTTGACCCCCAGCAGGTTGGTGCCCTTGGCTGCCCAGTCGCGGCTCGAGCCGGTGCCGTATTCCTGCCCGGCGATCACCACCAGCGGCGTGCCTTCGTCGCGATAACGCATGGCCGCATCGTAGATCGCCAGCTTCTCGCCGGTCGGCACATGCAGGGTATTGCCGCCTTCCTCACCGCCCAGCATTTCATTGCGGATGCGGATATTGGCGAAGGTCCCGCGCATCATCACTTCATGGTTGCCGCGCCGCGAGCCATAGGAGTTGAAGTCCTTCGGTTCCACGCCCTTGTCCCGCAGGTAACGCCCGGCCGGGCTGTCGGCCTTGATATTGCCGGCCGGGGAGATATGGTCGGTGGTCACCGAATCACCCAGCAGGGCGAGGATCCGCGCGCCATGCACGTCGGCGATTTTCGGCGGCGGGCCGGAAATGCCGTCGAAGAACGGTGGGTGCTGGATATAGGTGGAATCGTCCTGCCACACGTAGGTCGCCGCTTGTGGCACTTCGATGGCCTGCCACTGTTCATCCCCGGCAAAGACCTCGGCATATTCCTTGTGGAACATCCGCGTATCCACCTGGGCCACCGCCGCCGCGATTTCCTGCTGGCTCGGCCAGATATCCCGCAGGTACACCGGCTTGCCATCGGCGCCCTGGCCCAGCGGGTCGTTGCTCAGGTCGATGCGCACCGTGCCCGCCAGGGCATAGGCCACCACCAGTGGCGGCGAGGCCAGCCAGTTAGTCTTGACCAGCGGATGCACCCGGCCTTCGAAGTTGCGGTTGCCGGACAGCACCGAGGCCACCACCAGGTCGGCCTTGGTGATCGCCGCCTCGATCGGGTCGGCCAGCGGGCCGGAGTTGCCGATGCAGGTGGTGCAGCCGTAGCCCACCAGGTCGAAGCCCAGCTGATCCAGATAGGGCGTCAGCCCGGCGGCCTTGTAGTAATCGGTGACCACCTTGGAACCCGGCGCCAGC
This sequence comes from Pseudomonas sp. P2S-1, assembly GCF_057197725.1. Taxonomy (NCBI): domain Bacteria; kingdom Pseudomonadati; phylum Pseudomonadota; class Gammaproteobacteria; order Pseudomonadales; family Pseudomonadaceae; genus Pseudomonas; species Pseudomonas sp. P2S-1. Next base: position 2,629,162 of record NZ_CM170068.1, on the reverse strand, counting down.
GAGCTCTTCACCCAGGGCTTGCGTTGCAGGCCCTTTTCCACGGCCTTTTTCGCCAGCAGCCCGGCGGCCATCATCACGCTGGGGTTGGAGGTGTTGGTGCAGGAGGTGATCGCGGCGATCACCACGGCACCGTCCTTCAGGGTGTGTTCCTTGCCCTCGAAACCGAAGCTGATCTCGCCATGCCCGTCGGCAGTGGCCTTGCGTACGTTGAGGCCGAGGAAATCATCGAAGGCCTGGCTCACCCCGGGCAGGGCGACCCGGTCCTGCGGGCGTTTCGGCCCGGCAAGGCTGGCCTGCACCTCGCCCATGTCCAGCGCCAGGCTGTCGCTGAACAGCGGCTCCTGGCCCGGTTCGCGCCACAGGCCCTGGGCCTTGCAATAGGCTTCGACCAGTTCGACGCTTTCCGGCGGCCGCCCGGAAAGCCGCAGGTAATCCAGGGTCACCGCATCCACCGGGAAGAAGCCGCAGGTGGCGCCATATTCCGGGGCCATGTTGGCCAGGGTGGCGCGGTCGGCCAGGGGCAGGTCGGCCAGGCCGTCGCCGTAGAATTCGACGAATTTGCCCACCACGCCCTTCTTGCGCAGCATCTGCGTCACCGTCAGCACCAGGTCGGTGGCGGTGATGCCCTCGCGCAGCTTGCCGGTGAGCTTGAAGCCGATCACCTCGGGAATCAGCATCGACACCGGCTGGCCGAGCATGGCCGCCTCCGCCTCGATACCGCCGACGCCCCAGCCGAGCACGCCGAGGCCGTTGATCATGGTGGTGTGGGAGTCGGTGCCGACCAGGGTGTCGGGGAAGGCATAGGTGCGGCCGTGTTCTTCACGGGTCCAGACGGTGCGCCCGAGGTATTCCAGGTTGACCTGGTGGCAGATCCCGGTGCCCGGCGGCACCACGCGGAAGTTGTCGAAGGCGTTCTGGCCCCAGCGCAGGAAGGCATAGCGCTCGCCGTTGCGCTGCATCTCGATATCGACGTTTTCGCCGAAGGCGGCGGGGCTGGCGTAATGGTCAACCATCACCGAGTGGTCGATTACCAGGTCCACCGGCGACAGCGGGTTGATCCGCTGCGGGTCGCCGCCGGCCTTGGCCATGGCGGCGCGCATGGCGGCCAGGTCGACCACCGCCGGTACGCCGGTGAAGTCCTGCATCAGTACCCGCGCCGGGCGGTACTGGATCTCCCGGTCGGAGCTGCGCTCCTTGAGCCAGTCGGCCAGGGCCTGGAGGTCGGCGCCGGTGACGGTTTCGCCGTCTTCCCAGCGCAGCAGGTTCTCCAGCAGCACCTTGAGCGACATCGGCAGGCGGCCCAGGTCGCCGAGGGCTTTCGCGGCGTCGGGCAGGCTGTAGTAATGGTATTCACGGCCGCTTACGGCCAGGGTCTTGAGGGTTTTCAGGCTGTCGAGCGAGGACATTGACCAACTCCTTCTGCGCCGGTGCGCGGCTGTCTTCCTTGCTGCGGCCGCTGCACCGCCTCTTTCACGGTCCGCACGGCACGGACCTGGCTGCACGGTCAGGTTAGCTCCGTTTGCCCTGACCGACCATTAACTGGACCGGCGGGGCGTGTCGCCAGTTCCGAAAGTCCTTTATCATTCGCCGATTTTCCACCGGGGCGCATGGCGTCCCCGTCCGGAGTGAGTAATGAATACCCTGTTCCTGCATTGCCGACCTGGTTTCGAGAGCGAGGTCTGTTCCGAGATCAGCGAGCACGCCGCGTTGCTCGGCGTCGCCGGCTATGCCAAGGCCAAGCCGCAGACCGCCTGCGCCGAGTTCATCTGCAACGACGCCGAAGGCGCTGCGCGGATCATGAGCGAGTTGCGTTTCAAGCAACTGATCTTCCCCCGCCAGTGGGCCCGGGGCAGCTTCGTCGAGTTGCCGGAAACCGATCGCATCAGCGTGCTGCTGGAGCACCTGGCCGACTATCCGGTGGCTGGCAGCCTGTGGCTGGAAGTCATGGACAGCAACGACGGCAAGGAACTCTCGACCTTCTGCCGCAAGTTCGAAGTGCCGCTGCGCAAGGCCCTGCTCAAGGCCGGGCGCCTGGTGGACAACGGCCCGGGCCCGCGCCTGCTGCTGACCTTCGTCAGCGGTCGCCGCGTGTTCCTCGGCCTGGCCGAGGCGGACAATTCGGCCATGTGGCCCATGGGCATCCCGCGCCTGAAGTTCCCCCGCGAGGCGCCAAGCCGCTCGACCTTGAAGCTGGAAGAGGCCTGGCACCACTTCATCCCCCGCGAGCAGTGGGAGCAGCGCCTGTCCGACGATATGATCGGCGTCGACCTCGGCGCCGCGCCGGGCGGCTGGACTTACCAACTGGTCAAGCGCGGCATGCTGGTCACTGCCATCGACAACGGGCCGATGGCCGAGAGCCTGATGGACACCGGGCTGATCCAGCACCTGATGGTCGACGGCTTTACCTGGAAGCCCAAGCAGATGGTCGACTGGATGGTCTGCGACATCGTCGAGAAGCCGGCGCGTACCGCGGCGATGATCGAGGAATGGCTGGGCGACGGTCACTGCCGCGAGGCGGTGGTCAACCTCAAGCTGCCGATGAAGCAGCGCTATGCCGAGGTGCGGCGCCTGCTGGAGCGTATCGAAGAGGGCTTCAAGGCGCGCAAGGTCAAGGTCTCCATCGGCTGCAAGCAGCTCTATCACGACCGCGAGGAAGTCACCTGCCACCTGCGCCGCCTCGACATCAAGCCATGCTGAATCACGGAGTTTATTGAGATGACCGATTTCACCCCTGACGCCGTGCTCGACGCCACCGGCCTGAACTGCCCGGAGCCGGTGATGATGCTGCATCAATACGTGCGCGACCTGGGCGCCGGTGGCTTGCTCAAGGTGATCGCCACCGACCCCTCGACCCGCCGCGATATCCCCAAGTTCTGCGTGTTCCTCGGGCATGAGCTGGTGCAGCAGGAAGAAGAGGCCGGCACCTACCTGTACTGGATTCGCAAGAAGCTCGACTGACACCCCTGGCTGTTACTCCACTGTTTCCTCCGGTGACGCCTGCACCGGTACTGTGCATGGAATGGATGCCAGCCTTCTGGCTGCATCCTTTCCTTTACTGCCTCCCTCCTGACTTCCCTGTATCCGGCACATACGTTGCTAGCTAAACGCTATCACCCTGAGCGCCTGCAGAAACGATTGCGCTCCAGGGTCCCCCTATGCGCAGGAGTGAGTCATGAATCGTCTGTTGTCACCGGGTGCGCGTTTGTTGGGGCGTTTCGGTTTTGCGCGCAAGTTCCAGTTGCTGTTCCTCTTGTTCATGCTGCCGCTGGTGTTCAGCCTCGGGCTGATCGGCATGGATTACCGCGACCGCCTGGCGGTGATCGCCGGCGAGCAGTCAGGGGTCCGCCAGTTGCTGGTGCTGGATGACCTGGAGCGCGAGCTGTCGGCCCAGCGTTATCGGGCGGCGCGCTGGAAAGCCATCGATATCCTCCGTGAACCCACCGCCGAAGCCCGTCAGTTGATGAGCGAGATCGATGCTGCGCTGCCGCGTATCGATCAGGCCCTGAAAAACCTCAAGGCGACCCTGGACCAGGAAAAAGCCGGCGCCGACACCCTGGCCCGCTTTGAGTCCCTGCAAGGCTCGTTGGCCGGCCTCGACAGCCAGTCCCTGCGCGGCGTCGGCTGGTGGCCGGACGGTTATGACCGCTTCACCGCCGGCATCGGCAATCTGCAGGCGCTGCGCGAGCAGATCGCCATGGACACCGGCTTGATCCTCGATCCATGGCTGGAAACCTACCTGCTGATGCAGCTCTCGACCCAGCAGACCCCGGACCTGATCGAGCGCATCGGACGCATGGCCAGCATCGGCCAGACCTCGGTGGTCTCCGGCCAGTTCAGCCTGCAGAGCCGCCTGCAGATGCGCGACCTGCGCAGCCGTATCGGTGACGCCCGGGAGCAGATGGTCAAGACTGCCGGCTCCCTGCAAACCCGTCTGCCGCCCGAGCTGCAAGGCTGGGGCAACCGCTACGGGGCGAGCCTGAAGGGGCTCGATGCCGAGCTGGCGGTGCTGGACGATGGCGTTTTCGGCGGCTCGATCAAGCTCAAGCCCGCCGAGTTCGAGGCCAGTATCGGTCGCCTGCTGGACGATATGTTCGGCCTGCGTGGCGCGTCGTTGCAGTCGCTGAACGAGCGCCTGGACTACTACCACGCCAAGTCCAACCGCGAATTCATCCCGGTGGGTGTGACCATCGGCCTGTTGCTGCTGCTCGCGCTGTACCTGTTCGCCTGCCTGCAAGCCTCGATCCGCCGCAGTGCCAGCGGCATCACCACCCTGGCCGAGTCGCTGCGTGACGGCAACCTGTGCGTCGAGGTGTCGGTGCAGGGGCGCGATGAACTGGCGGTGATCAGCCAGGCGCTGAACGTCGCGGTGGTGCAGTTGCGCGCCAGCCTGCTGGGGGTCAATCACGAGACCCGGCAACTGGGCTCGGCGGTGCAGACCCTGAATGTCCAGGCCAACGGCACCCTGCAGGATGTGGAACGGCAGCAACAGCAGATCAGCCAGATCGCTGCGGCGGCGACCCAGTTGGCGGCAACGTCGCAGGAAGTGGCGCGAAGCTGCGAGCACGCCTCCGACAGTGCCCGGCAGACCCGGCGCATTGCCGAGGACAGCAACCGCGACAGCCAGCGCACCACCGACAGCATCCAGCAGCTCAACCGCCGCCTGACCGATACCGCCGAGGCGCTGCAGCGGGTCAGCGAGCAGGGCCAGCAGATCCAGTCGGTGGTGGACGCGATTCGCGGTATTGCCGAGCAGACCAATCTGCTGGCGCTCAACGCCGCCATCGAGGCGGCGCGGGCCGGGGAGCAGGGCCGCGGCTTTGCCGTGGTGGCGGACGAGGTACGCAGCCTGTCCCAGCGTACCCAGGCGTCCACGGCGCAGATTGCCGGGACGGTGGACAGCCTGCGCACCACGGTGACCCAGGCGGTCAGCTTGATGGAAGCCGCCTGTGGTCAGGCGGTCCAGGATGCCCAGTCGGTGACCGGGCTGGGCCAGCGCTTGGGCGAGATCGCCGGGGCGGTGCAGGGCGTGACTGACACCCTGGCGCAGATCCTCACCGCGGTGGAAGAGCAGACCGGCACCGCCGATGAAGTCAGCGGCAATATCCAGCAGGTGGACCAGGCTGCCGGGCGCTTGCTGGATGGCGCCCGGGCAGTGAACCAGGCGGCGGATACCCTGAGCCAGGGCAGCCGCGCGCTCAACGACAATACCGCGCGCTTCAACCTGGGCTGAGCTGCCCCTTGCGGATATGCCGGCGGGTGCAGCGCAGCAGGCGGATCGAGAGCATGATCGCTGCGCAGGTCAGGCCGGCGATCAGGCCTTGCCACAGGCCGCTCGGGCCGCTGGCGGGGCTGAGGTAGTCGGTCAGGCCGAGCAGGTAGCCCACCGGCAAACCGATGCCCCAGTAGGCGAACAGGGTCAGGATCATCGTCACCCGGGTGTCCTGGTAACCCCGCAGGGCACCGGCGCAGATCACCTGGATGGCGTCGGAGAACTGGTACAGCGCAGCGAACACGATAAGCATCGCGGCGATCTGGATCACCGCGGTGTCCGGCGTGTAGATCGAGGCGATCTGCTCGCGCAGCAGCAGGATCAGTGACGCCGAGAACGCCGCGAACACCAGCGCCGTGCCCAGCCCGACCTGGGCGGCGAAACGCGCCTGGTGCGGATCGCCGGCACCCACCGCCTGGCCTACGCGCACGGTCACCGCCATCCCCAGCGAATACGGAATCATGAACAGCAGCGAGCTGATGTTCAGGGCGATCTGGTGCCCGGCGACCACGGTCGGGCCGAGGCTGCCGATCAGCAGGGCGATCACCGCGAAGATGCTCGATTCGGCGAACACCGCGATGCCGATCGGCAGGCCGATCCCGAGCAGGCGCTTGATGGTCGTCCACTGCGGTTTGTCGAGGCGCACCAGCACCCGGCTGCTGGCGTAGGCCGGGGCCCAGCGGCTCCAGGCGGCCATGCTCAGGGCCATGAACCAGCCGACGATGCCGGTGGCCCAGCCGCAACCGACGCCGCCGAGCGCCGGCAGGCCGAAATGGCCGTAGATCAGCACCCAGTTCAGCGGGATGTTCAGCAGCAGGCCGCACAGGCCGATGACCATGCTCGGACGGGTGCGCCCGAGGCCGTCGCTGTAGCAGCGCAGCACGTAGTACAGGGCGATGCCGGGGAAGCCGAAGGCGATACCGTGCAGGTAGCCCATGCTCGGGCCGATCAACTGTGGGTCGACCTTCATCAGGTGCAGGATGGGTTCGGCGCCGAGGAGCAGGGCGCTGGACAGCAGGCCCACCACCAGCGCCAGCCACAGGGCCTGGCGCACCAGCGGGGCGATCTCGCCGTGCTGGTTGGCGCCGAAGCGCTGCGCCACCTTGGGCGTGGTAGCGAGGAGGATGCCGGTCATCAGCAGGTACACCGGGATCCAGATCGAGTTGCCCAGGGCCACGGCGGCCAGGTCCTCGGGGCTGACCCGGCCGGCCATCACGGCATCGACGAAGCCCATGGCGGTGGTCGCCAGCTGGGCGACGATGATCGGGGTGGCAAGGCGCAGCAGGCTGCGGACTTCGGTGCGGATGGCGGGCATGGTGGTCGTGGGGCTGGCAGGGAAAGCGACGTAGTCTACGCGTTGATCGGTTGGTCAGGAAATGTTGGTGTCTGGACGGGCCTCATCGCTGGCAAGCCAGCTCCCACAGGTCCGGTGCATGCAGTCCCTGTGGGAGCTGGCTTGCCAGCGATGAGGCCGGTGCAGACACCACTTTGTTATTGCCCCATCCACCCCCTACACTGCCAACCCCTCACAGGAGTCCCGCCCATGCTGATCGTTGCCGACGAAAACATCCCCCTGCTCGATGCCTTCTTTGCCGGCTTCGGCGAGATTCGCCGCTATCCGGGCCGGGCCATCGATGCGGACTGCGTGCGCGACGCCGATGTGCTGCTGGTGCGGTCGGTGACCAAGGTCGATCGCGCCCTGCTCGAAGGCAGCCAGGTGCGCTTCGTCGGCACCTGCACAATCGGCACCGATCACCTTGACCTGGGCTACTTCGCCGAAGCCGGCATCCACTGGTCCAGCGCCCCTGGCTGCAATGCCCGCGGTGTTGTCGATTATGTGCTGGGCAGCCTGCTGACCCTGGCAGAACTGGATGGCGCTGATCTCTCGCAGCGCACCTATGGCGTGGTCGGCGCCGGCCAGGTCGGTGGCCGCCTGGTCCAGGTGCTGCGCGGGCTGGGCTGGAAGGTGCTGGTCTGCGATCCGCCCCGGCAGGCGGCGGAGGGCGGCGACTATGTCGGGCTGGAGCAGATCCTCGCCGAGTGCGATGTGATCAGCCTGCATACCCCGCTGACCCGCACGGGTGAGCAACCGACCTGGCACCTGCTCGACGGCGAGCGCCTGGCCCGCCTGCGCCCCGGCGCCTGGCTGATCAATGCGGCTCGCGGCCCGGTGATCGACAACTCCGCCCTGCGCGAACTGCTGCTGGCACGCGAGGATGTGCTGGCGGTGCTGGACGTGTGGGAAGAGGAGCCGCTGGTGGATGTGGAACTGGCCGACCTGTGCGTGATTGCCACCCCGCATATCGCCGGCTACAGCCTCGACGGCAAGCAGCGTGGTACGGCGCAGATCTACCAGGCGTATTGTGCCTGGCGTGGGGAAACGGAGCAGGTGCAGCTTGCCGATCTGCTGCCCAAGCCCTGGCTGGCGCGGGTCGAACTGCAGGCCGAGACCGATCCGGCCTGGGCCCTGGCGACTCTGTGCCGTGCGGTGTACGACCCGCGCCGCGATGATGCGGATTTGCGCCGCAGCCTGGGGGATGACCCGGTGGCGCAGAAGGTAGCGTTCGATCTGTTGCGCAAGGGGTATCCGGTAAGGCGGGAGATCGAGGGGTTGAAGGTCAAGGCTGAGGGTGAAGAGGTGAGGCGGATTGCGGCGGCGCTGGGCTGTGTGATCGAGGGCTGATAGTTCTATTGGCTTTCAGGGCCTCATCGCTGGCAAGCCAGCTCCCACAGTGTCCGCGGTGATCACAAATCTGTGGTCAACACAAAACCCTGTGGGAGCTGGCTTGCCAGCGATGAGGCCCTCAGGAACAACACAAATAAAAAACCCGGCACCAGGGCCGGGTCTTGAATAGGTCAGGGTCTCAGCCCTTCTTCGCCGGGTTGGCCCGGCTGTTTTCCAGCTCGCGGCACGCCTGCTGGATCATGTGCTCGGTGATCGGGATCTCGCGCCCTTGCGCGTCGATGATCGAGCCGCACGCCGGCACAGGTTGGGCCGGGCGCTGTTGCGGGGTGCTGCTATGCTGCAAGCTCATTTCCTGTCTCCTCTTCAGGTGGCTAGCCTAGATTAATCGCGCGTGATGACCAGGCTGTGACAACTCCCTACGCTGTCTCATCATGCGAACTACCAGTCCAACAGAAAGTTCACTCAAGAACCAGAGGGACTTTAGACCGATACGGTCTAACGTCCTTATCGACTCGTTGAAATCAGCCACGGCAGCCGTCCATGTTCAATCCGCTTTCCTCCCGGCAACGCCAGGCCCTGCGCCTGGCCTGGCGTTTCGTGCGCCCCTATCGCAAGCAATCCCTGCTGGCCTTGCTGGCCCTGGTGGTCACCGCCGGCATCACCCTGTCCATGGGACAAGGCATCCGCCTGCTGGTGGACCAGGGCTTCGTCACCCGTTCACCTGACCTGCTCGGCCAGTCCATCGCGCTGTTCATGGCCCTGGTGCTGGCCCTGGCCGTCGGCACCTTCAGCCGCTTCTACCTGGTCTCGTGGATCGGCGAGCGGGTGGTGGCCGATATCCGCCAGCAGGTGTTCGACCACCTGATCAGCCTGCATCCGGGCTTTTTCGAGAACAATCGCAGCTCCGAGATCCAGTCGCGGCTGACTGCCGATACTACGCTGCTGCAATCGGTGATCGGCTCGTCGCTGTCGCTGTTCCTGCGCAATGTGCTGATGGTGCTGGGCGGGATCATCCTGCTGTTCGTCACCAACCCCAAGCTGACCAGCATCGTGGTCCTGGCCCTGCCGCTGGTGCTGGCGCCGATCCTGATCTTCGGTCGGCGGGTGCGCAGCCTGTCGCGGCAGAGCCAGGACCGCATTGCCGATGTCGGCAGCTATGTCGCCGAGACCCTCGGCCAGATCAAGACGGTGCAGGCCTACAACCACCAGCCCCGCGACCGCCAGCGCTTCGGCGAGACGGTCGAGGCGGCTTTTGCCACGGCGCGCAAGCGCATCGTCCAGCGCGCCTGGCTGATCACCCTGGTGATCGTCCTGGTGCTGGGCGCGGTAGGGGTGATGCTCTGGGTCGGTGGCATGGACGTGATTGCCGGGCGCATCTCCGGCGGTGACCTGGCGGCCTTCGTGTTCTACAGCCTGATCGTCGGCAGCGCCTTTGGCACCGTCAGCGAGGTGATCGGCGAGTTGCAGCGCGCGGCCGGGGCGGCCGAGCGGATTGCCGAATTGCTCGCGGCGCGCAGCGAGATCGTGGCACCGGCCGGAGGAGGGGTGCAGTTGCCCGAGCGGGTCCGCGGCGAGCTACAACTGCAGGGCGTGCGCTTCGCCTATCCCTCGCGACCCAACCGCCCGGCCATCGATGGCCTGGACCTGCAGGTGGAACCGGGGCAGACCCTGGCCCTGGTCGGGCCGTCGGGAGCGGGCAAGTCGACCCTGTTCGACCTGCTCCTGCGGTTCTATGACCCGCAGGAGGGCCGGATTCTCCTCGATGGCCAGCCGCTGACCGATCTCGATCCCCAGGACCTGCGCCGCCATTTCGCCCTGGTGGCGCAGAACCCGGCGCTGTTCTTCGGCACGGTCGAGGACAACATCCGCTACGGCCGCGCCGATGCCAGCTTCGCCGAGGTCGAGGCGGCCGCCCGCAGCGCCCACGCCCATGAGTTCATCCTGCAACTGCCCGAGGGTTACCAGACCCATCTGGGTGATGCCGGCCTCGGCCTGTCCGGCGGCCAGCGCCAGCGCCTGGCAATCGCCCGGGCCCTGCTGGTGGATGCACCGATCCTGCTGCTGGACGAAGCCACCAGCGCTCTCGATGCACAGAGCGAGCACCTGATCCAGCAGGCACTGCCGACCTTGATGGCGGGCCGCACCACCCTGGTCATCGCCCACCGCCTGGCCACCGTCCAGCACGCCGACCGCATCGCGGTGATCGATGACGGACGAATGGTAGCAATTGGCAATCATCGGCAACTGATCGCTGAAAACCCGCTCTACGCCCGGCTGGCCGCGCTGCAGTTCGGCCCGGAGTAGAGCGGCAGGCGGCTTTTTTACAGTTATGTGACAGGCAAGGGCGAAATTGTCACATTTCTGTAGCAATGCCCTGAGAGTATCCACCTCAGCTGTTGCGTAAATGCTCGATGCAGTTGGCTGCCTTCGCTTGATGGCAGCTTTTTTTTGCCTGCGAATCGACGACATGGATGTCTTTGGTTGGCTCCTTTTTAAGCCGCCGTTTCTTATCCCTTGTTCCGAGATCCTGCCGATGCCCTTGCGTACTTCCCTGCGACTGCAAATCCTCGCCCTGCTCGCCGGCAGCCTGCTGGCGATGCTGCTGATTGCCCTGGTCTGTTTCCGCCTGCTGTCGGCCAGCGTCGATGGCTACAGCCAACTGGTCGATGGCCCGCTGCGGGCGTCGCAACAGATCGATGAAGCCAACCTGCAATTCAAGATCCAGGTCCAGGAGTGGAAGAACGTGCTCCTGCGTGGCAAGAAACCCGATGACCTGAGCAAGTACTGGCAGCAGTTCCAGGCCCAGGAACGCATGGTCCAGGACATCCTCGGGCGTCTGGTCCAGGAAAACGCCGGGGATGCGGCGCTGCATGCGCGCCTTGTCGAACTCAAGGACAGCCATCGCCAATTGGGTGAAGCCTATGGCCGTGGGCGTGAAGCCTTCCTCGCCGCTGGCGCTGACCCGGCGGCCGGGGATCTGGCGGTCAAGGGCGTGGACCGTGCCGCCAGCGAGCAGATGAGCGCGCTGGTCACCCAACTGCGCGGCGCCTCGGCGGACCAGGCCAAGGCGATCAGCGCTGAAGCACAGCGGACCGTCTGGCTCGGCCTGCTGATCATGCTCGGTTCGGCCCTGGCCATCGGCGTGTTCAGCCTGTGGCGAGTGGATCGCGGTCTGATCGAGCCGATCCGTCGCCTGATCGAGTACGTCGCCCACCTCAGCCAGGGCCGCTTCGACGCCCGTGTCGCCAGCGACCGCCAGGATGAACTGGGTCGCCTCGCCGTTGCCGCCAACACCCTGCGCGACTTCCTCTCCGAGACCGTCGGCCGCTTGCAGGACAACGCCGGTGAACTGGAAAACGCCAGCGGCGACCTGCGCAAGCTGGCCGGCGGCATGGCCCGCGGTACCGACGACCAGTTCCAGCGCACCGACCAGGTGGCCACGGCGATGCACGAGATGTCCGCCACCGCCCAGGAAGTCGCCCGGCATGCCGCCGAGGCGGCCAAGGCCGCGGACGATGCCGACCACAGCGCCCAGGCTGGCGAGCAGGTGATGCAGGCAACCATCGACACCATCGCCCGGGTCAACCAGGAAATCACCGGCACCGCTGAAGTTATCCGCCATCTGGAGCAGGACAGCGGGCGTATCGGCAAGGTCCTGGAGGTGATCCGCGGGATCGCCGAGCAGACCAACCTGCTGGCCCTCAACGCCGCCATCGAGGCCGCGCGGGCAGGGGAGGCGGGACGTGGTTTCGCTGTGGTCGCCGACGAGGTGCGCAACCTGGCCCAGCGCACCGCTTCGTCCATCGCCGAGATCAACCAGATCATCAGCGCCGTGCAGTCCGGAGCGGTGGAAGCGGTGAAAGCCATCGAAACCGGCCAGGCACGCAGTGAAGAGGGTGCCGAGCAGGTCCAGCGTGCTGGCGAGATGCTGCAGCGCATCACCCTGGCGGTGGAGGCGATCCGCGACATGAACCGGCAGATCGCCACGGCGGCCGAGGAGCAAACCAGCGTCGCCGAGGACATCTCGCGCAACCTGGTGGAGATCACCCGCATCGCCACCGACAACCAGGACGCGGTGCAGCGCACCGAGCGGGCCGGGCATCGCCTGCACGAACTGTCGGGCCAGTTGGGCGAGGTGACGGCGCGCCTCAGCGCCTGATTCTTCCGCCAAAAGCCGGGGGAAATCCGCCACCTTGCGGCCAAACGGTCGTTGCGAGTGGCGGAATCCCGCCAGAAAAACCCGCGAATATGGGGTGCGACCATGCGCCTCGCCTATTAGCCGTTGGTCGCTGGAAAGTTGGCCCGCTTCGTGCTTTGTGAGGCGCCGGCAGGGGCCAAGTCCCCGCTTTACAAGACCATGGGCTGCCACGGCAGCCACGGCATCAGACCGCACCCCGCTTCTCCGATACCCCAGCCACCAGCCAGGTGAGCAGAACGATAAAACGAGGGCGTGCACCCGGGCGCGGCGGTCCAGCCAATACCTTCACTTCAATTGGATGAATTATGAAAAAAGTCCTTTTGGCGCTCCTGTGCCTGAGCGTCATTGGTTGCTCCAAGCCCAGTGAACCGGAAAAGACCGTCGACGTACTGCTGATTGGCGGGGGCATCATGAGTGCCAGCCTCGGTACTTACCTGCACGAGCTGCAACCTGACTGGTCGATCAATATCTACGAGCGAATGGACCAGGTCGCCGAAGAAAGTTCCAACGCCTGGAACAACGCCGGTACCGGTCACTCCGCCTTCTGCGAGCTGAACTACACCAGCGAAGCCGCCGACGGCAGCATGGATATCAGCAAGGCCGTGGGCATCAACGAGCAGTTCGAGATTTCCAAGCAGTTCTGGTCCTACCAGGTCGAGCAGAAAGTCCTGAACAACCCGAGCTCGTTCATCAACAATGTGCCGCACATGAGCTTCGTCTGGGGCGACAAGAACGTCGAGTTCCTGCGCAAGCGCCACGCCGCCCTGCAGCACAGCTCGCTGTTCCGTGGCATGGAATACTCCGAAGACCACGCGCAGATCGCCCAGTGGGTACCGATCGTCATGGAAGGCCGCGCCGCCGACCAGAAGATCGCCGCCACCCGCATGAACATCGGTACCGACGTCAACTTCGGCGAAATCACCCGCCAGCTGGTGGGCTCGCTGACCAAGAGCGACAAGGTCAGCCTGAACCTGCGCCACGAAGTGCGTGACATCAAGCGCAACGCCGACAACACCTGGACCGTCGTGGTCGCCGACCTCGGCAACAACGGCGTGGAAACCAGCGTCAAGGCCAGGTTCGTGTTCATCGGTGCCGGTGGTGGTGCCCTGAAACTGCTGCAGAAGTCCGGCATTCCGGAAGCCGAAGGCTATGCCGGCTTCCCGGTGGGCGGCCAGTTCCTGATGACCGACAACCAGGACATCGTTTCCCGCCACAAGGCCAAGCTGTATGGCAAGGCCTCGGTTGGTGCGCCACCGATGTCGGTTCCGCACCTCGACACCCGCATCATCGACGGCAAGGAAGTGCTGCTGTTCGGTCCGTTCGCGACCTTCTCCACCAAGTTCCTGAAAAACGGTTCGCTGCTGGACATGTTCGCTGCGCTGAACACCCACAACATCATGCCGATGACCCACGCCGGCATCGACAACATCGACCTCAGCACCTACCTGATGGGCCAGCTGATGTTGAGCTTCGACGACCGCATGGCCGCGCTGCGCGAGTACTTCCCGAACGCGAAGAACGAAGACTGGAAACTGCTGCAGGCTGGCCAGCGCGTACAGATCATCAAGAAAGATGCTGTACATGGCGGCATCCTGCAGTTCGGTACCGAAGTCGTGGCTTCGCAGGACGGCACTATCGCCGCGCTGTTGGGCGCTTCGCCAGGTGCTTCGACTGCTGCGCCGATCATGCTGAGCGTGCTGGAGAAGACCTTCAAGGACCGTATCCAGAGCCCAGAGTGGCAGGCCAAGCTGAAGGAAATCGTGCCGACCTACGGCCAGAAGCTGAACAACAACCTCGAGCTGACCAACAAGACCCGTGAGTGGACCAGCTCGCGCCTGGGCCTGTTGTTCGTTCCGGTGTTGCCGGAAGAGCAGCCGGTGGCTGTTCAGTAAGGCTGTTCAAGGGGCAGGGATCTTCCTTGCCCCTTCTGGCCTCATCGCTGGCAAGCCAGCTCCCACAGGGATCGCGCAGGTCTTGAGATTTGTGCTGACCCTGTGGGAAATAAAGGGGGCAAGCACGACAAAGCCCGCGCTAGGCGGGCTTTGGCGGAGAGCGATCTGGTCGGAGAGACAGGATTCGAACCTGCGGCCTTCTCGTCCCGAACGAGACGCGCTACCTGGCTGCGCTACACTCCGATGACGAAAATTCTACTCAGAAATTTCGCTTCGACAAGCCCCCAATTCGTATGGATTCGGGGGCTTTTTTTCGTGGGTCCTACAGTTCTTTCACGGTGCGGATCTGGTCCTTGTTGACCCGGGTGCGCTTGCCGTCGAGTTGCTCGATTTCGTAGAAACCGGAGTCATCATCGTATTTCGGCGTATCGACGGCCTGGATCTCACGGCCATCGTTCAGGGTAATCACGGTTGGCGTGGAGCAACCGGCCAGTGCGCCAAGGCCAAGGGCGAGCAGGAATGCGGGAAGGGTCCGTTGAATCATGGTCAATCTCCAATAAATGAGGCCGTATCGTTCGTTAAGACGCAAACAGTTACAGCAAGTTCAGTGCGAAGTTGAGCCTAGTGCGGAATCGGCTTATTGACCGGCAGCAATGCCATGCCCGGTTGCTCGCGCGGGGCAGCGTTGCCCTGTGATATAACTCCGGCCATTCCCTTCGTTCTACGGACCCCATGCCATGAAAGCCAAGGCAGACGCGCCCTTCGTGCCGCTCAATATCGCCGTGCTGACCGTCAGCGACACCCGCACTTTCGAAACCGACACCTCCGGCCAGGTCTTCGTCGACCGCCTCACCGAGGCCGGGCACAACCTCGCCGAGCGCGTGCTGCTCAAGGACGACCTGTACAAGATCCGCGCCCAGGTCGCGACCTGGATCGCCGAGGAAACCGTGCAGGTGGTGCTGATCACCGGCGGCACCGGCTTCACCGGGCGCGACAGTACGCCGGAAGCCGTGGCCTGCCTGCTGGACAAGCAAGTGGACGGTTTCGGCGAGCTGTTCCGGCAGATTTCCCTGGCCGATATCGGCACCTCCACCGTGCAGTCCCGTGCCTTGGCCGGGCTGGCCAACGGCACCCTGGTCTGCTGCCTGCCGGGCTCGACCAATGCCGTGCGCACCGGTTGGGACGGCATCCTCGCCGAGCAACTGGACAACCGTCATCGCCCCTGCAACTTCGTCCCGCACCTGAAGCAGGCCGCGCCCTGCGAAAGCCGTGGCTGAGGCGCCGGCGGCCAAGCCGCTGATCCCGGTCGAGGCGGCCCTGGAGCGTCTGCTGGCGCTGGCCGAGGCGGCGCCGATCAGGGACGTGGAAGAGGTAACCCTGGCCGCAGCCGAGGGCCGTGTGCTGGCGGCGGATCTGCATGCCACGCTTGACCTGCCGCCCTGGCCGAACAGCGCCATGGATGGTTACGCCCTGCGCGTTGCCGACTGGACGGGCGAGCCCCTGCCGGTCAGCCAGCGCATCTTCGCCGGGCAGGCGCCGGAGCCGCTGCAACCCGGGACCTGTGCGCGGATCTTTACCGGCGCGCCGGTACCGGCAGGTGCTGATTGCGTCGAGATGCAGGAAAACGCCGAAGTCCTCTCGGACCAGCGCGTGCGCTTTACCGAGGCGCTGCGCGCGGGCCAGAACATTCGTCCGCAAGGCCAGGAAACCCGCGCCGGCGAGTTGGTCCTGGCGGCCGGCACCCGGCTGGGTCCGATCGAACTGGGCCTGGCGGCGACCCTGGGTTATGCACAGGTCAGCGTGGTGCGCCGGGTAAAGGTCGCGGTGTTGTCCACAGGTGATGAGCTGGTCGAGCCAGGCTTGCCGCTGGGGCCGGGGCAGATCTACAACAGCAACCGACGCCTGCTGTGCAGCTGGCTGCAGCGTCTGGGCTGCGAAGTGGTGGATGCCGGCATTCTCCCGGATAACCTGGAACTGACCCGGCAGCGCCTGCGCGAGCTGGGGGCGGTGGATCTGATCCTCTCGACCGGCGGGGTGTCGGTGGGCGAGGCGGACTATCTCGGTATCGCCTTGCGCGAAGCCGGCGAGCTGGACTTGTGGAAACTGGCGATCAAGCCGGGCAAGCCGCTGACCGTCGGGGCCTATAACGGCGTGCCGGTGATCGGGCTGCCGGGCAATCCGGCGTCGACGCTGGTCACCTTTGGCTTGCTGACCCGGCCGTACCTGCTGCGCCGCCAGGGTGTGCAGGAGGTGAAGCCCCTGCAGTTCGCCGTGCCGGCCGGGTTCGACTGGCCGAAGGCGGGCAATCGCCGCGAGTACCTGCGGGCGCGGATCGAGCAGGGCAGGGCGCTGATCTATCGCAACCAGAGTTCCGGCGTGCTGCGTAGCGCGGCCTGGGCCGAGGGGTTGGTGGAAGTGTTGGAAGGCAGTACGCCGATGCAGGGGGATGTGGTGCAGTTCATTCCTCTGAGTGAATTGCTCGGCTGAGGATCTTCAGGGCTTTTGAGGGCCTCATCGCTGGCAAGCCAGCCCACAGGTTAC
This sequence comes from Pseudomonas sp. P2S-1, assembly GCF_057197725.1. Lineage (NCBI taxonomy): Bacteria > Pseudomonadati > Pseudomonadota > Gammaproteobacteria > Pseudomonadales > Pseudomonadaceae > Pseudomonas > Pseudomonas sp. P2S-1. The sequence continues at coordinate 2,612,576 of NZ_CM170068.1, read as the reverse complement.
GCGGTGCCTGTGGGAGCTGGCTTGCCAGCGATGGGGCCCTCAAGAACAACCCAAAGCACCAGGAATATCCCCCACCCCAACCGGCCTGCTCATCAACCGCTGATGCACCCCCTCCAACTGCATCGCCGCCACACTCCAGTCATGCCGTTCCCGCACAAACGCCCGCCCGGCCTCCGACAACTGGCGCATCCTGTGCGGCTGATTCAACAACCGGGTCAAGGTCAACGCCAGATCCCCCGCATCATCCCCATCCAGATAATGTTCCCCGCGCTTCACCTGCAAACCCGACACCCCCTCCCGCGTCGTCACCACCGGCAACCCCGCCGCCATCGCCTCCAGCAGCTTGACCTTGCACCCGCCTCCCTGGCGCAACGGTGCGAAGAACACCGCCGACAAGCGTTGCAGTTCGCGCAGGTCCGGCAGGTACCCGACCCATTCGACCCGCGGATCATTCCAGTGCAAACGCCATTGCGCCGGCAGTGCGTGCCCGACAATGGCCAGGCGGACCGCCGGATTGCTTTGCCAGACCTGCGGCATGATCTCTTCCAGCGCCCATTCGATGGCCTGGCGGTTGGCGCAGTGCTCGAAATTGCCGACGAACAGCAGGCGCTGGCTGTGGGGCGCGAAATCGATGTGCTGGTAATGCGCGCAATCGACGCCATTGACCACCACTTCGGTCAGTTTCCCGGTCATCCGGCTGATCTGCTCGGCATCCCAGGGGCTGACCGCCACCACTTCGCTTGCCTGTTTCAAGACCCGGGTTTCCCAGCGCCGGTAGCGCCAGCCATCGAAGCTGTTGAACGGCCGCAGCCACAGCGGCAGACGGTCCTGGCAGGCGGCGCCCTTGCACCATTCCACCTGGTGCTCGCTGACGATGAAGGGCAGGCCGCTGGCCTGCAGGGCGCGTTCGAAAGGCTGGAAGCCGTAGCTGTGCTCGATCTGGATCACGTCCCAGTGTTCTTGCAGGAGCTTTTCGAACTCATGGCGCAAGTGGGGCGCCAGGCCGTTGATGCAGGCGCGCATCGGATAGCCGGCGGAGATCGCCGCCAGCAGGTTCAGCGGGCTGTGCAGGGCGCGTCGCGGCAGCACGATCAGACGCTCCAGCAGCGGTGCCAGGGCTTCTCGCGCGGCGTCGCCGAGGGGGACCTTGGATTGGCTCAGCAGGGTGATGCGATGACCTCGCTCTGCCATGCCGCGCAACAGGTGGAACTGACGGGATTTGCTGCCGCTGGTGAGGGGCCAGGGCAGGTAGGGCAAGGTCCAGAGTACGCGCATGACACGTCCTCGCTACAGGGTTGTCGTCAATTAAATGGCTTTTTTGATTTAGGTGTCACTATTGGCCAATTATTTGTCGAAGCATGGTCGCGCCTGCAGGATTTTTCCACGCCGTTCGTAAGACGGCACAACTTTTCCCTGTCGCCGATGGTCGAGATAGGCAATCGATAATCCGCCGGGGAGGGCGATCCAATGAGCGAACGCAAGGCACTGCTGATCCTGCATGGCAAGCAGGCACTGAACGAGGAGGTGCGCGCGGCGGTACAGGCCATGCGCGAGCGCGGCTGGCAACTGGATGTGCGCCTGACCTGGGAGGGCGGTGATGCCCAGCGCCTGGTCAAGGAAGCCCTGGACGCCGGTTATCCACAACTGATTGCCGGCGGTGGCGATGGCACTCTGCGGGATGTCACGCACGCCATGGTCAAGGCCGAGAGCAAGGCCAGCCTGGTCCTGCTGCCCCTGGGCACGGCCAATGACTTCGCCCGCGCCGCAGGTATCCCGCTGGAACCGGCCGCCGCGCTGGAACTGCTGGAAAGCGCAGCGCGACCTGTCGACCTGGGCGAAGTGGATGGCGAGGTGTTTCTCAATATGGGCACCGGCGGCTTCGGCAGCCAGGTGACCGCGCAGACCTCTGAAGACCTGAAGAAGGTGCTCGGCGCTGCGGCCTATCTGTTTACCGGTCTGACCCGCTTTACCGAACTGGGCGCGGCCTCGGTGAGCCTGGAGGGTCCGGATTTCCACTGGGAGGGCGAGCTGCTGGCGCTGGGCATCGGCAACGGGCGCCAGGCCGGTGGCGGGCATGTGCTATGCCCGGAGGCGGTGGTGGACGACGGCTTGCTGGATATCAGCATCCTGCCGGCGCCACAGGAAGTGGTCGGTACCCTGCGTGATCTGCTGGCGGGCGGCCTGGGGCTGGACAGCATGTTCGTCCGTGCGCGCTTGCCGTGGGTGGACGTGAAGTGCTCGCAGGGGCTGGACATCAACCTCGACGGCGAACCCCTGCAGGGCGACAACCTGCGTTTCCGCGTGTTGCCCGGGGCGCTGCGCCTGCATCTGCCGGCACAGTCGCCGCTGCTCAGTCGTCGAGGCTGATGATCTGCTCGCGCACGGCAAACAGCACCAGGCCCGCCACGTCGTAGATCTGCAGGCGTTTCATGATCTGCGAGCGGTGGGTTTCCACGGTCTTCACGCTCAGGCCGAGGCCGTTGGCAATTTCCCGGGTGGATTTGCCGCGCACGATCAGGCGCAGGATTTCCAGCTGGCGCGCAGTGAGGTTGTGGTTTTCCACCGGCTCGGGCTTCTGCCCGCGCAGCAGCGCCTGGTTGATCACCGTGTGGGCGATGGCCGGGCTCAGGTAGCGCTCGTCGTTGCTCAGGGCGGCCAGGGCCTGCTCCAGCTCGGTGGCCGTGGTGTCCTTGAGCAGATAGCCGTGGGCACCGCTTTCCAGGGCCTGCATGATCAGGTGCGGGTCGGTGTGCATGGACAGGATCAGCACCTTGCAGCGCGTGCCTTCGGCCTGCAACTGGCTGAGGGCATCCAGCCCGCCCATGGCGCGCATCGACAGGTCGAGGAGGACGATATCCGGATCGAGCTGGCGCACCAGGTCCACCAGTTGGCTGCCGTCGCAGGCTTCGCCCACCACGGTATAGCCGGGGATGTCGGAAACCAGGGCGCGTACGCCGGCGCGGATCAGGGAGTGGTCGTCCACCAGCAGCAATTTACAGGTCATGAAGTCTTACTTGAGTGGGCGCGCTCGCGCGTGCGGGGAGGCCAGGGGAAGAGCGCATCGATCCGCGTGCCCTTGCCTGGGTCGCTGTGCACCGTGAGGCTGCCGTTGAGCAGGTGTGCGCGTTCGGCCATGCCGGCCATGCCGCACTGGCCTTCCCCGCCAGGATCGGAAGAGGGCAGGAAACCCTGGCCATCGTCGCTGATCGACAGCGCCAGGCCCTCGGGCTGGCGCTGGAAGCTGACGATCAGGTTGTGCGCACGGGCATGGCGCAACACGTTGGTCACCGCTTCCTGGGTGATGCGGAACGCGGCCATGGCCATGTCTTCCGGGATGCCCTCCAGGCGACTCTTGCATTCCAGGCTCCAGCGCAGCTCGGTGTTTTCCAGAGTGCGCAGCAGGTGCGCACGCAGGCTGGCTTCCAGGCCGAGGCTGTTGAGCTGGCGCGGGGCGAGGCTGGTGGCGAGGTTGCGCACGTTGGACAGGGTGTCGTCGAGGGTGCTGCGCAGCGTGCTGCAGTGTTCCTGCAGGGTTTCCGGGATGCGCCGGTGCAGCCAGTCGGCCTGGAGCTTGGCGGCGGTCAGCAACTGGCCGATGTCGTCGTGCAGTTCGCGGCTGAGGCGCTGACGCTCGCCTTCCTGGACCTTGAGCAGGCGGTCGGCCAGCTCCTGCGGCGACATCAGCAAGGTGTTCTTGCGCTGCTGGCCTGTCCACAGCACGCCCAGCAGGCTGACGATCTGCAGCAGCACCAGGAACAGCGGTACTGGCGTAGCGTTCAGGTAGCAGAGCAGCCCGGCCAGCAGCGATGCCAGGCACGACAGTGCGACGGCCCGATGCAGCAGGGCCGCGCCACGCGGGCAGCAGGTCAAGGTCTTGAGGCTTGAATACACGGGAAATGAAGCCACTGAAAGATCACTTTTCAAAGCCAGTCCGGGGTTGATTGAAAGGCTTTTGGGGAAGGCCTTCAACAACTTTCATCATCATGTTGCAACAGGGCGGCCAGGCACTTTTTCAGTGCGCTGAAAGCGCCATGTTCCAGCATGGCCAACAGTAGGCTAACGGCTCGGGTGGCGCATGTTATCACTTCGCACCCAATTGGTCGTCGGGTCTGTGATTGGCCGATGAGTCAGGTTTTACGGGCTGGTACGGTCGTTCCATCGAATGCCGATTCTAGCACTTTGCCACTACCGTTGGCGAATTCGAACTTTGCGTGAAAGCGGGCATGTGCTGTTTCCGTATTGGTGGAGTTGTATGGAAAGAGGCGGCTTAGTTGACGTTTAGTGTGCGGGCAAAACAGTGCGATATGTATGCCAGATATGTTTTCCGGAGCCGCTTAGTTGGACTTTGGTTGTATACGATCGTCTGCCAGGATGGCCGTGCCAGAGGGCCTGGCGCTTCGCTCAGGCCGTTTGCGCCGTGGCCCGCAGCGTGGTTTCCAGGCTATCGAGCAATTCCTGCTGCTCTTCGGCGTCCAGGTTCAGCGCGCCGCTGTGGGGGTCGATCAACTCCACCTGCCAGGCCAGCAGGCACAGGCAGGCTTCGAGGATGCCCAGGGCCGCTCCATGTAACCGGTTGCGGTGCTCGACCGGGGCGAGCGCCGCGCACAGCGCTGCGCAGAAATCGGCGATCTGCAACTGTTCCACGGACTGCGCCTTATCCCTAAGGGAAGCGAGGGTATGGATCAGGCAATGGCTGGCATCGGCATCCTCGCCGATCAGGCGAAAATGTTGCAGGCACTCCTGCCCGCGGCTGAGCAGCAGATGAGCGTCACCCAGGAAATCCTGCAGGGCGCTCAGGTCCGGTGTGTCGTTGCGCATCAGTCCGCTCCCGCCAAAGCGCCGGGGCAGACGGACGAAGGCTCAGGAAGGGAGGCTGGCCACAGCAGTTGGATCGCGAACACAGGCCTGACTCCATTCATGCATTGAGAATGGCGTCACATTAATGGCTAACGGATATCACGAATATCAGGTCCAGCCCGATTGTTGATAAGGGTTTCCCTGATGAGGTTTTTCGGGTGTCACCCCGTTGCGGGGCAGGGCCGGAAAGCCCGTGAGCAAAGTAAAGCATGATGCTAAAGTGACATCAATGCCCCGCGCGCTTTTTCTTCAAGGGGTCAAGATGGCTCGCACGCGGCCGATATAAGGCCAATGCTTTTTACTTTTTGCAACAAGCTTGGGGGATTCAATGGCTGGCATTCTCGACACGGTAGACCAAAGGACACAGCTGGTAGGCGAGAACCGCCTGGAAATCCTCATGTTCCGCCTCGCGGGCCGGCAGTTGTTCGCGATCAACGTCTTCAAGGTGCAGGAGGTCCTGCAACTGCCCAAGCTGACCCTGATGCCGCAGCGCCATAGCTACGTGTGCGGCGTGGTCAACCTGCGCGGCCAGACCCTGCCGGTGATCGACCTGTCCCAGGCGATCGGCATGCGTCCGCTGGAGCCGGGGCCGAACAGTACCATCATCGTCACCGAGTACAACCGCTCGGTGCAGGCCTTCCTGGTGGGCGGCGTGGACCGCATCGTCAACATGAACTGGGAAGCCATCATGCCGCCGCCGACCAGCGCCGGTCGCCAGCACTACCTCACGGCCATCAGCAAGGTCGACGAGCAACTGGTCGAGATCATCGATGTCGAGAAGGTCCTGGCGGAAATCGTTCCGTACAACGCCAAGGTGTCCCGGGACAAGCTGGAGGATCCGGTGCTGCAGCGTGCCTATGGCCGCGAAATCCTCCTGGTGGACGACTCCACCGTGGCCCTGGCGCAACTGCGGGAAACCCTGTCGCAACTAGGGGTGAAACTGCATGTGGCCAGTGATGGCCTGAAGGCTCTGAAGATGCTCAAGGGCTGGGCGGACAGCGGTGTGGATGTCTGCGAGAAACTGCTGATGGTCTTCACCGATGCGGAAATGCCGGAAATGGACGGCTATCGCCTGACCACCGAGATCCGCAGCGATGCCCGCCTGCGTGGTCTGTACGTGGTGCTGCATACCTCGCTGTCCGGCAGTTTCAACGAATCCATGGTGAAGAAGGTCGGCTGCGACAACTTCCTCTCCAAGTTCCAGCCGGATCGCCTGGTGGAAGTGGTGCGCCAGCGCCTGCAGATGGACGAAGCCACCGCCTGATCCCTTGCCGGGTGTAAGCTGCTCTCTTTTCCTTGGGGAGCAGGTCCAATGCATCTGAGTGCGCTTTATCGTTACCCGCTCAAGTCGGGGCGGCCCGAGGCCTTGCAACAGTCGCCGTCGGGCCTGCTCGGCCTGGCCGGCGATCGTCGCTGGATGCTGGTGGATGCCGGCAACAACCGCTTCCTGACCCAGCGCGCCTTTCCGCAGATGAGCCAGTTGTCGGCGTTGTATGCCGCCCATGGCGGGCTTCTGCTCGATGCTCCCGGCTTGCCCACTTTGCAGGTTGCCGTGCCGCCAGCGGATGACGATCTGCGTGGCGTGACCATCTGGCGCGACACGCTGCGCGTGCCGGATGCCGGTGATGCGGCCGCCGAGTGGCTGAGCGAGTTCATGGGGCGTCCCGTACGCCTGGTGCATGTGCCCGAGCAGCGTACCCGCTACCTGCCTTCGGGTTATGGCGAGAACAGTGACCGGGTGGCGTTCGCCGATGGTTTTCCGCTGCTGCTGATCGGGCAGGCATCGCTCGATGACCTGAGCCAGAAGGTCGGGCGGGAGATGGAGATGCTGCGGTTCCGGCCGAACCTGGTGATCGAGGGTGCGGCGCCGTTTGCCGAGGATGGCTGGAAGCGCATTCGGATTGGTCAGCAGACGTTCCGGGTGGTCAAGCCTTGCGGGCGTTGCATCCTGACCACCATCGACCCGGCCACGGGCGAGCGCAGCGCGGACCGCGAGCCGTTCGCGACCCTGATGAATTATCGGCAGAAGGAAGGGGAGGCCATGTTCGGGCAGAACCTGGTGGCCGATGGGGAGAGTGTGCTGGAGGTGGGGATGGAAGTGGAGATTCTGGAGTAGACCTTCTTTGTTCTTGAGGGCCCTATCGCTGGCAAGCCAGCTCCCACAGGTCCGGTGTATGCAGTACCTGTGGGAGCTGGCTTGCCAGCGATGAGGCCCTCAAAAATCACACATCACTGATCGTCGAAATACCGCTCATGCCAATCCACCAACGGCTGTGGTGAATTGAGCTTCTGCCCGTAGATCACTGCATAAGACAGCACGTTCTGCACATACTGCCGGGTTTCATCGAATGGAATCGACTCGACCCACACATCGAAGCTCAGGTGGTCGGCCCCGCGCAGCCACTGCCTAACCCTACCAGGCCCGGCGTTGTACGCCGCCGAAGCCAGTACCCGGTTGCCATTGAACTGCCCATGCACCTGGCTCAGGTACGCCGCGCCCAGCTGGATGTTCTTGTCCGGATCCAGCACCTGGCTCTGCGACGCCAGCGGAATGCTGAACTTGCGTGCAGTCTCCTTGGCCGTCGCCGGCATGAGTTGCATCAGGCCGCTGGCGCCGACGCTGGAACGGGCGTCGTCCATGAAGGCGCTTTCCTGGCGGGTAATGGCGAATACCCAGCTCGAATGCAGGCCGCGTACCTTGGCCTCGCGCACCAGCGTGTCGCGGTGGGCCATCGGGAAACGGATATCCAGGTCGTCCCAGTACTGCGCCTGGCTAATGGTGCGGATCGCCGGGAAGTACCAGCGCAGGTCATAGGCGATGCGCGCCTGGGCGACCATTTCGTCGCGGTTGAAGTGACGGCTGACGTGGTACCACTCGCGACGGCCATCGACGATCTGCCCGCGGGCATGGAATTCCAGGGCGCGGCGGATACCCGGGGTGTTGCGCACCTTGTTCATCAGTTGCTGGCTGATCACCAGCGGCTTGTTGTTCAACTGGTAAGGCGTCTGCGTACGGTCGGCGGCGAGGAAGCCATAGAAATCACGTTCACGGGCCACGGTCTTGTACAGCAGCGGGATCTGCGGGTTCTGCGGCTGTGCCAGCTCCAGGCTGCGGGCCTGCCAGTAGCGCCAGCGGTTGGTGGTGGCGAGGTCCTGGGGCAGGCGCTTGCTCAGGTCGTAGGCGTCTTCCCAGCGCCCGAGGCGCAGGAGCAGGCGCATGCGCCATTCGCTGACGGTGTTGTCGCGCAGTTGCGGGTCGTAGCGGGTCATCAGGTCCAGGGCCCGCGGGTCGTAGCGGCGGGCCAGGGTCAGGCCGATCTCGCGGGCGATGGCGACTTTTTCCTCGACCGAGAAGTGCATGCGGTTGGCGTAGTCGTCGAGCAGGGCCATGGCCCGCTCCGGGTCCTGGCGGGCCAGGCGGCGCAGGCCGAGGCTGACCACGTCGGACATGGCTTCGTTGGCCGGGGTGAAGCGCGAAGGCTGGTTGAGCAGCTCCGGCTTCTGTGCCACATCCACCAGCAGCCGGCCTTCGTTGCCGAGGGTCGGCAAGGTCTTCACCAGGCTGTTGGCCAGGGCGTAGTTGCGCGCCTGGGCCGCCAGCTTGGTGCGCAACCAGCGTTTCTGTTCGGTCAGTTGGCCTTCTGCGGCCCAGCGTTCGAACAGCGCATCGCAGGCGGCAGGTTGCGATTTGCCTACCGACCAGAGTTTCTCGGCCGTGGCATAGCCCTCGGCGCGCAAGCCGTGGCCCAACTGGTACTGGCCGTTGAGGCAGTCCAGTTCGGTGAAATTCAGCTTCGGGTCGTAGTACTTGACGAAGGGCTGCCAGTCGCCGCGCTCGGCCAGCCAGCGCAACCAGCGCAGTTTCATCCAGTTGGCCTGGGGCAGGTCGCCGTTCTTGGCGAGAAAGCCTTCGATTTCCGCATTACTCGCGCTTTTCAGGCGCGCGGTCAGCTCGTCGTAGGCCAGGTAGGGTTCCAGCGGGTAGTCGTGCAAGGCAGCGGCATAACGCTGGTACGGACCGCTGTCGCCCTTGGCCAGCGCACGCTTGGCTTCGTCGTACATCTGGCGTTGCTGGGCGAGATCGGCGGCTTGCGCGATACCGGCCACCGAGGCGGAGAGAAGCAGGCAGGAAACGAGGTTGAGCAGGCGGCGCATGAGACTTCCAGACAGTTGACCAAAACGAGTGACGGCGTCGCCAGCACTGTGGGTTCACACGCCTTAGCTTAGCCGTTTGCCCGCAGTCGATGAAAGCATTGTGCTTGTATCGGGGCAGGCTGTGCCGGGCGGTCAAGTCGGGTAGAATGCGCGCCCGCTTTCTGGAGAACAACATGACCCTGCTCAAATTCAGCGATGTGTCCCTCGCGTTTGGCACCATGCCCTTGCTGGACAAGGTGTCCTGGCAGATCGCCCGTGGTGAGCGGGTCTGCATCATCGGCCGCAACGGCACCGGCAAGTCGAGCATGCTGCGTCTGGTCAAGGACGAACAGAAGCCCGACGACGGCGAAATCTGGCGTGCCCCCGGTCTGAAGATCGGCGAGTTGCCCCAGGAACTGCCGGTGGCCGATGGCCGTACCGTGTTCGACGTGGTTGCCGAGGGCCTGCAAGGCGTTGGTGCGCTGCTCGCCGAGTACCACCACCTGAGCCAGAACATCCACAGCGATGCCGATCTGGAAAAGCTCATGCACGTCCAGCAGGACCTCGAGGCCCGTGACGGTTGGCGCCTGCAACAGCTGGTGGACAGCACCCTGAGCCGCCTGCAACTGCCGGCCGACAAGACCCTCGCCGAACTGTCCGGTGGCTGGCGTCGTCGTGTGTTGCTGGCCCAGGCGCTGGTGTCCGAGCCGGACCTGCTGCTGCTCGACGAGCCGACCAACCACCTGGATATCGGCGCCATCGCCTGGCTGGAAGATGCCCTGAGCAGCTTCCCCGGCGCCGTGCTGTTCATCACCCACGACCGTTCCTTCCTGCAGAACCTGGCCACGCGCATCCTTGAACTGGACCGCGGCGGCCTGATCGACTGGAATGGCGACTACGCCAGCTTCCTGGTGCACAAGGAGGCCGCGCTGGCCGCCGAGGAAACCGCCAACGCGCTGTTCGACAAGCGCCTGGCCCAGGAAGAAGTGTGGATCCGCCAGGGCATCAAGGCCCGGCGTACCCGTAACGAAGGCCGCGTGCGCGCACTGAAGGCCCTGCGCGTCGAGCGCAGCGAGCGTCGCGAGCGCCAGGGCAAGGCGAACATCCAGATCGAATCCGCGGAGAAATCCGGCAAGCAGGTGATGGTCCTTGAGAACGTCAGCTTCGCCCACCCGGGCGGCCCGACCCTGGTCAAGGACTTCTCCATGGTCCTGCAGCGCGAGGATCGCATCGGCCTGCTCGGCGCCAACGGTACCGGCAAGACCACCCTGCTCAAGCTGATGCTCGGCGACCTGCAGCCGACCGGCGGCAAGGTCGAGGCGGGTACCCGTATCGAAGTCGCGTACTTCGACCAGTTGCGCAACCAGCTGGAACTGGAAAAGACCGTGATCGACAACCTGGCCGAAGGCCGGGACTTCATCGAGATCGATGGCCAGAGCCGCCATGTGCTGAGCTACCTCGGCGACTTCCTGTTCAGCCCGCAGCGTGCACGGACTCCGGTCAAGGCGCTGTCCGGTGGCGAGCGTGCGCGGCTGCTGCTGGCCAAGCTGTTCAGCAAGCCGGCCAACCTGCTGGTCCTCGACGAACCGACCAACGACCTCGACGTGGAAACCCTGGAATTGCTGGAAGAAGTCCTGGCCGGCTACAAGGGCACCGTGCTGATGGTCAGCCACGACCGGGCATTCCTGGACAACGTGGTGACCAGCACCCTGGTCTTCGAAGGCGAAGGGCGCGTGCGTGAGTACGTTGGTGGCTATCAGGACTGGATCCGCCAGGGCGGTTCGCCGCGCCTGCTGGGCGTCAGCGAGAGCAAGTCGGGCAAGTCCGAGCTGAACAGTGCCGTGGTTGCGGCGCCGGTGGCCGAGGCTGCGCCGGTGGCTGCCGCTGCCCCGGAGGCGAAGAAGAAGCTCAGCTACAAGCTGCAGCGCGAACTGGAAGCCCTGCCGGGCCAGATCGAGGAAATGGAAGAGAAGATCGCTGCGGTGCAGCAGGAAATCTCCGATCCGGCCTTCTACCAGAAGCCGATCGACCACACCGCCAAGGTGCTGGCCAGCCTGGAGACCATGCAGGCGGAGCTGGATGTGCTGGTGGAGCGTTGGGCCGAGCTGGACAGCTGATAAAGGAAGGGGCCCGTTGCGGGCCCCTTTGTTCGATCAGTCAGCTTTCTTCTGCAGGCGAACCGCCAATACATCGCACGGCGCACCATGCAGCACATCGTTGGCAGTCGAACCCAGCAGCAGCGCCAGGCCATGACGGCCATGGCTGCCCACCACGATCAGGTCGCAATGCTGGTCCTTGGCCAACTGGTGGATTTCCTGGCGAGGCTGCCCGTAGGTCAGGTGCGAATCGCCGCGGTTGATCTCCGGATATTTGTTGAACAGACGATCCATGCGCTCCTTGGCCTGGTCGAACTGCTGCTGTTGCAGTTGCGACAGGTCCATCGGCACATCGCCGCCAAAGGCCATGGCCATCGGTTCGACGATATGCACCAGCGACACCTTGGCATTGCTCGGGCCCGCCAGCTCGCGGGCGCGCTTGATCACCGGATCGCATTCTTCGGTCAGGTCGACGGCAACCAGTATGTGTTCGTAGGGCATGAGAGGTTCTCCTGACAATCGTAATAAAGAAAGTATGGTCCGTTTCGGGCTGATCGCATCCAGTTGCGGCTGATCCGCTCATCGGTAACGTCTTGATAGGAATAACAGATATGACGGTCTGGGTAGTTGTGTCAATCCTCGCGCTGATTCTCAGCCCCCTGGCGTGGCTGTTGCCGTCGCGGCGCATGAGCGGGCGCATGGCCCTGCGCCTGGAGGCGCGGCGCATGGGTTTGCACATGCAACTGGCGCCGCAGACCTGGCCGCACTGGCTGCCGCACGAGCCTCCGGCGACCTGTGCGCAGTACCACCAGGCGCGGCGCAAGGGCAGTACGGATACCTGGAGTTATTGGCAGACCGAGCCGGGCGTCTGGCTCAACCAATGGCGCGAGCCGTGCGAGAACGAGCGGGTGCTGGAGCAACTCAAGCGCCTGCCGCCGAGTGTCTATAAAGCCGAGGCGGGCACGCAGATGATCGCCCTGTGCTGGGGTGAGCGTGAGGATGCCGCTGTATTGCAGGATGTTGCTCAGGTGCTCGAGAACCTGGCATGAAAAAAGCCCGCCCGGTGACCCGGGCGGGCTGCAATGCACTGTAGACACTGGAAAAAAAAGGCCAGGCAGGCCGGGAAAGTGTTTCAGTAGCCCGCAGTGTAGTGGGCAAATCATTTCTGCGCGCGTCAAATCCCCTTCTTTTTTCTCCTTCACGATGTTTACCCGGCCGGATCGATTTCCCGGCCGTGGCGTCTATCGCTTACGTGAATGATCGTCGATCACCGTCATGCCCTGTTGCTCAAAAGCCGTACAGAACTGACTGCAAAGTCGCTTTTTTCCTGTGCTTCTGGGGGTTTGACAAAGGTCATCTTTTGGTTGAATGTGTGCACACCCCAATCAAACGGGCGTATGAATTGAGCGTTTGTATTGTCAGAAAGCTCGTACAGAATCCCGACTATCATGCTGACGGTCTGGTCTGAAACAACAACGACAACAGCGGTCAGCGTGTCCCAGCTTCCATATCGTGGAGATCAGTTGATGATTTACGAAGGTAAAGCCATCACGGTTAAGGCTCTTGAAAGCGGCATCGTCGAACTGAAGTTCGACCTCAAGGGTGAGTCCGTCAACAAATTCAACCGTCTTACCCTGAACGAACTGCGTCAGGCGGTGGATACCATCAAGGCCGACGCTTCGATCAAGGGCGTGATTGTCAGCAGTGGCAAGGACGTGTTCATCGTCGGCGCGGACATCACCGAATTCGTCGACAACTTCAAGCTGCCCGAGGCCGAGCTGATTGCCGGCAACCTGGAAGCCAACCGCATTTTCAGCGACTTCGAAGACCTCGACGTGCCGACTGTCGTCGCCATCAACGGCATCGCCCTCGGTGGCGGCCTGGAGATGTGCCTGGCGGCCGACTTCCGCGTGATGTCCACCAGCGCCAAGATCGGCCTGCCTGAAGTCAAGCTGGGGATCTACCCGGGCTTCGGCGGTACCGTGCGCCTGCCGCGCCTGATCGGTGCCGACAATGCGGTCGAGTGGATCGCCTCCGGCAAGGAAAACCGCGCCGAAGACGCCCTGAAAGTGGGCGCGGTCGATGCCGTGGTCGCGCCTGAAAAACTCGGCGAAGCGGCCCTGGACCTGATCAAGCGCGCCATCAGCGGCGAGTTCGATCACAAGGCCAAGCGCCAGCCGAAGCTGGAAAAGCTCAAGCTCAACGCCATCGAGCAGATGATGGCCTTCGAAACCGCCAAGGGCTTCGTCGCTGGCCAGGCTGGCCCGAACTACCCGGCCCCGGTCGAAGCGATCAAGACCATCCAGAAAGCCGCCAACTTCGGCCGCGACAAGGCCATCGAAGTGGAAGCCGCAGGCTTCGCCAAGCTGGCCAAGACCTCGGTCGCCGAAAGCCTGATCGGCCTGTTCCTGAATGACCAGGAGCTCAAGCGCAAGGCCAAGGCCCACGACGAGATCGCCCACGACGTGAAGCAGGCCGCCGTTCTCGGCGCCGGCATCATGGGTGGCGGCATCGCCTACCAGTCCGCGGTCAAGGGCACGCCGATCCTGATGAAGGACATCCGCGAGGAAGCCATCCAGCTCGGCCTGAACGAAGCTTCCAAGCTGCTCGGCAAGCGCGTCGAGAAAGGTCGCCTGACCCCGGCGAAGATGGCTGAAGCCCTCAACGCGATCCGTCCGACCCTGTCCTACGGCGACTTCGCCAATGTCGACATCGTCGTCGAAGCCGTGGTCGAGAACCCGAAGGTCAAGCAGGCGGTGCTGGCTGAAGTAGAAGGCCAGGTCAAGGAAGACGCGATCCTCGCCTCGAACACCTCGACCATCTCCATCAACCTGCTGGCCAAGGCCCTCAAACGTCCGGAAAACTTCGTCGGCATGCACTTCTTCAACCCGGTGCACATGATGCCGCTGGTGGAGGTGATCCGTGGCGAGAAGTCCAGCGAAGTGGCGGTGGCCACCACCGTTGCCTACGCCAAGAAAATGGGCAAGAACCCGATCGTGGTCAACGACTGCCCGGGCTTCCTGGTCAACCGTGTGCTGTTCCCGTACTTCGGCGGCTTCGCCAAGCTGGTCAGTGCTGGCGTCGACTTCGTGCGCATCGACAAGGTCATGGAGAAGTTCGGCTGGCCGATGGGCCCGGCCTACCTGATGGACGTGGTCGGCATCGACACCGGCCACCATGGCCGCGACGTGATGGCCGAAGGCTTCCCGGATCGCATGAAGGACGATCGCCGCTCCGCCGTCGACGCCCTGTATGAAGCCAACCGCCTGGGCCAGAAGAACGGCAAGGGCTTCTATGCCTACGAAACCGACAAGCGCGGCAAGCCGAAGAAAGTCGCCGACGCCTCGGTGCTGGAAGTGCTCAAGCCGATCGTCTTCGAACAACGTGAAGTCAGCGACGAAGACATCATCAACTGGATGATGGTCCCGCTGTGCCTGGAAACCGTGCGCTGCCTCGAAGACGGCATCGTCGAGACCGCAGCCGAGGCCGACATGGGCCTGGTCTACGGCATCGGTTTCCCTCCCTTCCGCGGCGGCGCGCTGCGCTACATCGACTCCATCGGTGTGGCCGAGTTCGTAGCCCTGGCAGACAAGTACGCCGATCTGGGTCCGCTGTACCACCCCACCGCGAAGCTGCGTGAAATGGCCAAGAACGGCCAGCGTTTCTTCGGTTAAGCGCCCAACGGTATAGAGCGAGAGTGAATTTATGAGCCTGAATCCAAGAGACGTGGTGATTGTCGACTTCGGTCGCACGCCCATGGGCCGCTCCAAGGGTGGCATGCACCGCAATACCCGCGCCGAAGACATGTCCGCGCACCTGATCAGCAAAGTGCTGGAACGCAACGCCAAGATCGACCCGGCCGAAGTCGAGGACGTGATCTGGGGCTGCGTCAACCAGACGCTGGAGCAGGGCTGGAACATCGCGCGCATGGCGTCGCTGATGACCCAGATCCCGCACACCGCCGCCGGCCAGACCGTCAGCCGCCTGTGCGGCTCGTCGATGAGCGCGCTGCACACCGCCGCCCAGGCGATCATGACCGGCAACGGTGATGTGTTCGTCGTCGGTGGCGTCGAGCACATGGGCCACGTCAGCATGATGCACGGCGTCGACCCGAACCCGCATATGTCCCTGTACGCCGCCAAGGCGTCGGGCATGATGGGCCTGACCGCCGAGA
Organism: Pseudomonas sp. P2S-1; assembly: GCF_057197725.1. Classification (NCBI taxonomy): domain Bacteria; kingdom Pseudomonadati; phylum Pseudomonadota; class Gammaproteobacteria; order Pseudomonadales; family Pseudomonadaceae; genus Pseudomonas; species Pseudomonas sp. P2S-1. The sequence continues at coordinate 2,597,315 of NZ_CM170068.1, read as the reverse complement.
TGCTCGGCAAGATGCACGGCATCAGCCGTGAACAACAGGACCTGTTCGGCCTGCGCTCGCACCAGCTCGCCCACAAGGCGACCGTGGAAGGCAAGTTCAAGGACGAGATCATCCCGATGCAGGGCTACGACGAGAACGGCTTCCTCAAGGTCTTCGACTACGACGAAACCATTCGCCCGGACACCACCCTGGAAAGCCTCGCGGCGCTGAAGCCTGCCTTCAACCCGAAAGGCGGCACCGTGACTGCCGGTACTTCCTCGCAGATCACCGACGGCGCCTCGTGCATGATCGTCATGTCGGCCCAGCGCGCCCAGGACCTGGGCATCCAGCCGCTGGCCGTGATCCGCTCCATGGCGGTGGCCGGCGTGGACCCGGCGATCATGGGCTACGGCCCGGTCCCGGCGACCCAGAAAGCGCTCAAGCGCGCAGGTCTGAGCATTGCCGACATCGACTTCTTCGAGCTCAACGAAGCCTTCGCCGCACAGGCCCTGCCGGTGCTGAAGGATCTGAAAGTGCTCGACAAGATGGACGAGAAGGTTAACCTGCACGGCGGCGCGATCGCCCTGGGTCACCCGTTCGGCTGCTCGGGGGCGCGTATCTCGGGTACCCTGCTCAACGTCATGAAGCAGAACGGCGGTACTTTCGGCGTGTCGACCATGTGCGTCGGCCTCGGCCAGGGTATCACCACGGTCTTCGAACGCGTCTGATCGCGTGGTTGACCAAACCGGGGCCTGGTGCCCCGGTTTTTGTTTTTCCGAAAATTTTTTCAAGAGGATCCGCAGCATGCAGATACAACCAGGCGTCTACCGGCATTACAAAGGGCCTGAGTACCGTGTCTTCGGCACTGCGCGGCATTCCGAGAGCGAGGAATGGGTGGTCTTCTATCAGGCCCTGTACGGCGAATTCGGCCTGTGGGTGCGGCCGTTGTCGATGTTCCTGGAGTCGGTGGAAGTTGACGGCGAGCAAGTCCCACGCTTTGCTTTGGTCGAGGCCGAAGCGACGCTGTTTTCGCGACCGGATGGCGCAGGCGGCTGAACTCCCGCGCTTGACCTCATTCTATAGCCACTATATATAGCGGTGCCGCGTCAGGTGCCTGACGTGTTTTTTATTTCGATATTCAGGAATTTTCCGATCCATGGGCAAATCGCTGGTCATTGTGGAATCCCCGGCCAAGGCCAAGACCATCAACAAGTACCTGGGCAACCAGTACGTGGTGAAGTCGAGTATCGGCCATATCCGCGACCTGCCCACCAGTGGTTCGGCCAGTGCCACCAAGGAACCTGCCGCCAAGCGCGGCAAGACCGCCGGTGAAGCGCCGGCGCTGTCGCCCAAGGAAAAGGCGCGCAAGCAGCTGGTAGCGCGCATGGGCGTGGACCCGGATCACGGCTGGAAAGCCAAGTACGAAATCCTCCCGGGCAAGGAGAAGGTCATCGACGAATTGCGTCGACTGGCCAAGGATGCCGACACCATCTATCTCGCTACCGACTTGGACCGCGAAGGGGAAGCCATTGCCTGGCACCTGCGCGAAGCCATCGGGGGTGACGACAGCCGCTACAAGCGCGTGGTGTTCAACGAAATCACCAAGAAGGCCATCCAGGAGGCCTTCTCGCAGCCGGGCGATCTCGATATCGATCGGGTCAACGCCCAGCAGGCGCGGCGCTTCCTCGACCGCGTGGTGGGCTACATGGTCTCGCCGCTGCTCTGGTCGAAGATCGCCCGCGGCCTGTCCGCTGGCCGGGTGCAATCGGTGGCAGTGAAGCTGGTGGTCGAGCGCGAGCGCGAGATCCGTGCCTTCATCCCCGAGGAATACTGGGAGATCCACGCTGACCTCGGGACCGCGAAGAACGCCAAGGTGCGCTTCGACGTGGCCCGGGAGAAGGGCGAGGCCTTCAAGCCGCTGAACGAAGCCCAGGCCATGGCCGCGCTGGAGAAGCTCAAGGCGTCCAGCTACACCGTGGCCAAGCGCGAAGACCGCCCGACCAGCTCCAAGCCGTCGGCGCCGTTCATCACTTCGACCCTGCAGCAGGCGGCGAGCAACCGTCTCGGCTTCGGCGTGAAGAAGACCATGATGATGGCCCAGCGTCTCTACGAGGCCGGCTACATCACCTACATGCGTACCGACTCGACCAACCTTTCGACCGACGCCGTGGAAATGGCGCGCAGCTACATCGAGAGCGAGTTCGGCAAGAAGTACCTGCCGGAAGCGCCGATCGTCTACGGCAGCAAGGAAGGCGCCCAGGAAGCGCACGAAGCGATCCGTCCTTCCGACGTCAACACCCACCCGAGCAAGCTCAGCGGCATGGAGCGTGATGCCGAGCGGCTGTACGAGCTGATCTGGCGCCAGTTCCTGGCCTGCCAGATGCCGGCCGCGCAATACCTGTCGACCACCGTCAGCGTCAACGCTGGCGACTTCGAGCTGCGTGCCAAGGGCCGCATCCTCAAGTTCGACGGTTACACCCGCGTGCTGCCGCAGCAGAGCAAGCCGGGCGAGGACGATGTCCTGCCGGAAATGACCCAAGGCGAAGTGCTCAAGCTGGTCCAGCTGGATCCGAGCCAGCACTTCACCAAGCCGCCGGCGCGTTACTCCGAAGCCAGCCTGGTCAAGGAAATGGAAAAACGCGGTATCGGTCGTCCGTCGACCTACGCCGCGATCATTTCCACCATCCAGGACCGCGGCTATGTGACGTTGCACAACCGCCGCTTCTACTCCGAGAAGATGGGCGACATCGTCACCGAGCGCCTCTCCGAGAGCTTCTCCAACCTGATGGACTACGGCTTCACCGCCGGCATGGAAGAGAACCTCGACGACGTCGCCCAGGGCGAGCGTGACTGGAAGAATGTACTGGACGAGTTCTATGGCGACTTCAGCAAGAAGCTGCAGGCCGCCGAGTCCAGCGAAGACGGCATGCGTGCCAACCAGCCGACCCCGACCGACATTCCGTGCAAGGAATGTGGCCGGCACATGATGATCCGTACCGCCTCCACCGGCGTGTTCCTCGGCTGCTCGGGCTACAGCCTGCCGCCGAAGGAGCGTTGCAAGGCCACGGTCAACCTGGTGCCGGGCGATGAGATCGCCGCGGACGACGAGGGCGAGTCCGAATCCCGCGTGCTGCTGGGCAAGCATCGCTGCCCGATCTGCGCGACGGCGATGGATGCCTACCTGCTGGACGAGAAGCACAAGCTGCATATCTGCGGCAACAACCCGGATTGCGTCGGCTACGAGATCGAGGAAGGCAACTACCGGATCAAGGGCTACGAAGGGCCGAGCCTGGAGTGCGACAAGTGCGGCAGCGAGATGCAGCTCAAGACCGGCCGCTTCGGCAAGTTCTTCGGCTGCACCAACCCCGAGTGCAAGAACACCCGCAAGCTGCTCAAGAGCGGCGAGGCGGCGCCACCAAAGATGGACAAGGTGGACATGCCGGAGCTCAAGTGCGAGAAGGTCAACGACACCTATGTGCTGCGTGATGGTGCTTCGGGTCTGTTCCTGGCCGCCAGCCAGTTCCCGAAAAACCGCGAGACCCGTGCGCCGCTGGTGCTGGAAATCATCCCGCACAAGCATGAGATCGATCCGAAGTACCACTTCCTCTGTGATGCGCCGCAGAAGGATCCTGAAGGTCGTCCGGCAGTGATTCGCTACAGCCGCAAGACCAAGGAGCAGTATGTGCAGACCGAAGTGGACGGCAAGCCGACAGGCTGGCGTGCGTTCTACGACGGCAAGGCGTGGAAGGTCGAAGACAAGCGCTAAGCGCTTCGGCGGGTAGTTCAGGGGCCGCGGCTGACGATGTCAGGCGCGGCCTTTTTGTTTGTTCTCTCGGGCCCTATCGCTGGCAAGCCAGCTCCCACAGGTACCGCGTCGCTCTTGAGGGCGCTGGAGAACCTGTGGGAGCTGGCTTGCCAGCGATGAGGCCCGAAAGTACGAAAAAGCTTACAGATCCTTGCACAGGGCAGAAGCTTCCCCGAAACTGACAGACCCCGCCCCGCAGCCCTATCGGAGAGCGCCTCAATGGCCCAGGAACTCTACACCCGCACCAATCAGAAAATTTTCTTCGCCGGCCTGGCCCTTGAAGGTCTTGGCAAGGCGCAGGAAAGCCGGGCGATGAATGCCCAGGCGCTGGTCCAGGCCGAGCGGGAGTCGGCGCTGTTCCATCTGTACGGTGCGCTGCTGGGGCTGTGCCATGAGATCGCCGGTTTCTACCGCCTGCCGCAGGCCAATGCTTCCCGCGCCGAGCAATTGCTGACCCCTGAGGTGCTGGAAAGCATCGCCATCCCGGAAATGGCCGAACTGGTCGAGCTGGCCCAGCAACCGGAGACCTGGCTGGCGCGTTTGTTGAGAGCTTATTCCGATTTGTTCAAACCGCCGGTCGCCCACAAGGCGCCCAAGGGCGATGTCACCCAGCCGCTGATTCAGGCTGTGAGCCTCGACGAACCCGCTGTAGCCCCGCTGTCCCGGGAAGAACTGGAAGAATGGCGGCAGAATCTGAAGAAACTGACCGTGCGTTTCCGCGAGGGCCTCAGTGAGTGCTGATTGTGACCGGCACTGTTACAATATCGCCCTTTCCTGGAGACCTGTTCTGATATGCCCACGTCCTTTCTAGAAATTGTCGAATTGCCAGACGGCCGCATCGAACTGCGCCGTGCCGAGGACGAGGGTTCCCTGGTCACCTTGAGTTTTTCCGAAGACGCCAAGGCGTTCCTGCAGGGCCAGCATGTCGAGGTGGCCAAGGCCATGCTGAGCGTTGGTGTGCAGATGGCGGGGCGTCTGGTGGAAGGTGAGATCGAGCGGGAAGACGAAGGACCACGCGTCCTTCACTGAGACTGGCCGGGCTTCCTCGCAATGAGGAAGCCGGATGTTCGGCGGGTGCTTGCGGTTAAATCGAGTATCAACCCAAACGGATATTGAGGCTCTGCGCGCTGCCGGCGTTGCCAGCACGGGTCAGTTGTTGCCGTGCTGCGCTGCCCAGCGGAGTCAGCCAGCTCACCACGGTGTGGCTGCGGCCCAGGCGCAGGGCGTCGCAGGCCAGTTGCAAGGCGCTCTGGTTGCCCCGCGGCTGCAGGATCAGGATGCGCTCGCGGTTCAGTCCCGCGTCCCGCAGCCAGGCCTGGGTCAGGCTGGCCGGCGGGGCGATCAGGGTCAGCCAGCGGTTATCGTCTTCTTCGCTCAGTTCGCGCAGGACCGGCGCCAGCAGGTTCTGGCAGTGCTCCAGCGCACCACGGAAAGACAACTCGCTGAAGACCTGCGGCTCATTACTGACGCGCGCGGGTTTTTCCGCTTTCAGTCCGGGCAGGGCTGGCTGGGCCAGGAATGCCTCGAACAGGGGTAACTGTGCTTGCTGTGGTGTGTGGGTAAACTGCATGACGCCTCCTGGTTACCGGCGAATGACGCCGACGCTCAACCCCTCGATCACCAGGTCCTGTTCCTTCAGGTTGACCTCGATGGGGGCGAATTCGGGATTTTCCGCGATCAGCCAAACCTTGCTGCCTTCACGTTTGAAGCGCTTGACCGTGACCTCGTCACCCAGGCGGGCTACGACGATCTGCCCATTGCGTGCTTCGCGGGCGGTGTGTACGGCGAGCAGGTCGCCGTCGTAGATGCCGACGTCCTTCATGCTCATGCCGTGCACGCGCAACAGGTAGTCGGCGCGGGGATGGAAGAAGGACGGGTTGATGGCGCAGGATTCCTCGATGTGCTGCTCGGCGAGGATCGGTGCACCGGCGGCGACGCGACCGATGATCGGCAGGGTGCTTTCATCCTGCTGTGGTCGGGCTTCGAAGCCGGGAATGCGGATGCCGCGGGAGGCACCCGGAGTCATCTCGATGGCGCCCTTGCGGGCCAGGGCCTTGAGGTGCTCCTCGGCGGCGTTGGGGGACTTGAAGCCCAGTTCCTGGGCGATCTCCGCGCGGGTTGGCGGGAAGCCGTTGGCTTCGAGGCAGCGCTTGATAAAAGCCAGAATCTCAGCTTGGCGGGGCGTCAGTTTTAGCATGTCGATGGCTCTGTCTTTTTATACAGTGACTGGGATTATATACAGTAGGTTGGCAGCTGCAAGCTTCAAGCTTCAAGCGGCAAGAAAAAGCACGCCGCGCACGTCTTGCAGCTTGCAGCTTGCGGCTTGAAGCTGTGATCTAATAACGCCCCTGACTTGACAGTCACGCCGATGAAACGTATGTTTCAAACAACTGTTTGTCAGGTAGATCATTTTCATGGCCCAATCGGAAACCGTCGAACGCATCCTCGATGCTGCCGAGCAGCTGTTCGCGGAAAAAGGCTTCGCCGAAACCTCGCTGCGCCTGATCACCAGCAAGGCCGGGGTCAACCTGGCGGCGGTCAACTATCACTTCGGTTCGAAGAAGGCGCTGATCCAGGCGGTCTTCTCGCGTTTCCTCGGGCCGTTCTGCCAGAGCCTCGAGCGTGAGCTGGACCGGCGCCAGGCGCGGCCCGAGCAGAAGCCGAGCCTCGAGGAACTCCTCGAGATGCTGGTGGAGCAAGCCCTGGTGGTGCAGCCGCGCAGCGGCAACGACCTGTCCATCTTCATGCGCCTGCTGGGCCTGGCCTTCAGCGAGAGCCAGGGCCACCTGCGGCGCTATCTGGAAGACATGTACGGCAAGGTATTCCGCCGCTACATGCTGTTGGTCAACGAAGCGGCCCCGCGTATTCCCCCGATCGAACTGTTCTGGCGCGTGCACTTCATGCTCGGTGCCGCGGCGTTCAGCATGTCCGGGATCAAGGCGTTGCGGGCGATCGCCGAGACCGATTTCGGCATCAACACCTCCATCGAACAGGTCATGCGCCTGATGGTGCCGTTCCTCGCCGCCGGCATGCGTGCCGACAGCGGGGTCACCGACGAGGCCATGGCGGCCGCGCAACTGCGTCCGCGCAGCAAGTCGGGCAGCGCGCCGGCGCCTGCCAAGGCCTGATCGCGACTGGGCGCGACGCCTGGCTTCGGCTAAGCTAGCGCCCCATGTCTACTCTCGATCTGCTGCATATTTCCCTTGCCGATCAATGCCTTTACGGGTTCGCCCAAGGGCGTCTGGTCGTGCGTCTGCCGGTGTCAACGGCGCTCAATGGTCCGGGTGAACGCAACGGTTCCGGCTGCACGCCGCGTGGCCTGCACCAGGTCCGCGCGAAGATCGGTGCGGGCCTGCCGCAAGGTGCGGTGCTGCGCGGGCGGCGCTGGACCGGCGAGACCTGGACCACCGAACTCCACGCACAATTTCCCGGTCGTGACTGGATCCTGACGCGCATACTCTGGCTCAGCGGTTGCGAGCCCGGCCACAATCGCCTGGGGCCGGTCGATACCTTCCGCCGCTACATCTATCTGCACGGCACGCCGGACACGGAACCCATGGGCGTGCCGTTGTCCCATGGCTGCATTCGCCTGCGCAATGCCGACCTGATGGACCTGTTCGACCGGGTCCCGGCGCATTGCCCGGTTCGTATCGAAGAAGCCGCCTGCCCGCAGTGGGCCGGCGCGCCCCTGACTTGAAGGATCGTTTATGACTGCCTGTCGCCTGCAAGGCTCCCTGATGGTGGATATCGCCGGTACCCGGCTGACCGCCGAAGACCGCCATCTCCTGCGCCAGCCCGAAGTGGCCGGCCTGATCATCTTCGCCCGCAATATCGACAGCCCGCGCCAGGTGCGCGAGCTGAGCGCGTCCATTCGCGCCATCCGCCCGGACCTGATTCTCGCCGTAGACCAGGAAGGCGGTCGCGTCCAGCGCCTGCGCCAGGGCTTCGTGCGCCTGCCGGCGATGCGCGCCATTGCCGACAATGACAACGCCGAATATCTGGCCGAACAGTGCGGCTGGCTGATGGCGACCGAAGTGCTGGCCGTGGGCCTGGACCTCAGTTTCGCCCCGGTGCTGGACCTGGATCACCAGCGCAGCGCCGTGGTCGGCAGCCGCGCCTTCGAGGGCGATCCGCAGCGCGCCACGGCGCTGGCGGGTGCCTTTATTCGCGGCATGAACGCCGCCGGCATGGCGGCGTGCGGCAAGCACTTCCCCGGTCACGGCTGGGCCGAGGCCGACTCCCATGTCGCCATTCCCACCGACGAGCGCAGCCTGGAGCAGATCCGTGCTGCCGACCTGGTGCCGTTCACCCGCCTCAGTGGGCAGCTCGCGGCGGTCATGCCTGCCCACGTCATTTATCCACAGATCGACAATCAACCCGCCGGCTTCTCCCGCCGTTGGTTGCAGGAAATCCTGCGCGGTGAACTGGGCTTCGACGGGGTGATCTTCAGTGATGACCTGTCCATGGCCGGGGCCCATGTGGTGGGCGATGCGGCTAGCCGGATCGAGGCGGCGCTGAGTGCCGGTTGCGATATGGGACTGGTGTGCAACGATCGCGCCGCGGCCGAGCTGGCGTTGAGTGCCGCGCAGCGGATGAACGTCAGGCCGTCGCCGCGGATTGCGCGGATGCGCGGGCAGGGCTTCGCCCGCACCGATTATCGTGAGCAACCGCGCTGGCTGGAGGCGCTGGGGGCTTTGAAGCAGGCGCAACTGGTCGATTGATGCATTGAGTTTCAGGGCCTCATCGCTGGCAAGCCAGCTCCCACAGTGTCCGCGGCGCCGCCGAACCTTGTGGGAGCTGGCTTGCCAGCGATGAGGCCTTCGAAATCAACGGGTTTTCTGCTGCTCCGGCAACGGCGAGAACAACGCCTCGATATCATCCGCCGCCAGCTTCCACTGGCCCGCCTCGTTGCCCTCCAGCAGCCCCGCCGCCAGCGCGGCCTTGTCCTTCTGCAACTGCTGGATCTTTTCTTCCACCGTGCCCCGGGTGATCAGCTTGTAGACGAATACCGGCTTGTCCTGGCCGATGCGATACGCACGGTCGGTGGCCTGGTTTTCCGTGGCCGGGTTCCACCAGGGGTCGTAGTGGATCACGGTATCGGCGGCGGTCAGGTTGAGCCCGGTGCCGCCGGCCTTGAGGCTGATCAGGAACAGCGGGGTATCGCCGTTCTGGAACTGTTGCACCGGTGTGCGCCGGTCCTTGGTGTCGCCGGTCAGCAGGCTGTAACGGATCTTGCGTTTCGCCAGCTCTTCCTCGATCAGCGCGAGCATCGAGGTGAACTGGGAGAACAGGAGGATCTTGCGGCCTTCCTTGAGCAGGTCGTCGAGCATGTCCATCAGGCTGCCGAGCTTGCCTTTGTCCGACTGCGGGCCCTTGACCACGGCATTGGCCACCAGGCGCAGGTCGCAGCAGACCTGGCGCAGCTTGAGCAGCGCTTCGAGGATGACGATCTGGCTGCGCGCCGCGCCGTTGCGGGTGATCTCGGCGCGGACCTTGCTGTCCATCGCCACCCGCACGGTTTCGTAGGTGTCGCGCTGGGCGTCGCTGAGATCGACCCAGTGGGTGATCTCGCTCTTGGCCGGCAGTTCGGTGGCGACCTGTTCCTTGGTCCGGCGCAGGAGGAACGGGCGGATCCGCGCCGCCAGGTGGCTCATGCGCTCGCCATCGCCATGCTTCTCGATGGGCGTGCGGTAGTCGCGGGCGAAGGTCTTGCTGTCGCCCAGCCAGCCGGGCAGGAGGAAGTGGAAGATCGACCACAGCTCGCCGAGGTTGTTTTCCATCGGCGTGCCGGTCAGGCACAGCCGCTGGTTGGCCTTCAGTTCGCGCGCCGCCTGGGCGGCCTTGCTGCTGGCGTTCTTGATGTTCTGCGCTTCGTCGAGGATCAGCAGATGCCAGTCGATCGGGGTGAAGTTGGCGAGATCCCGCGGCAGCAGGGCATAGGTGGTGAGGACCAGGTCGTAGTCGCGCAGGTCGGAAAAATACCGGTTGCGCCCGGCGCCGTGCAGGGCGATGACCTTGAGCTGCGGGGTGAAGCGCGCGGCTTCGTCCTGCCAGTTGGGGATCAGGCTGGTGGGCATCACTGCCAGCGCCGGGCTTTTCAGGCGGCCGGCGTTCTTTTCCGCCAGCACATGGCTGAGGGTCTGAAGGGTCTTGCCCAGGCCCATGTCGTCGCCGAGCAGGCCGCCGACTTCCAGGTCGCGCAGGGTCTGCAACCAGCTCAGGCCTTCCAGTTGGTAAGGCCGCAGCGTTGCGTTCAGGCCGTCCGGCGCCTGGACTTCGGTATAGGGCGCGCTTTTCAGGCGCGAGGCGAAGTCACGCAGGCGCTCGCCGCCCTGCCAGCTCAGGGAGATATCGGAAAGGTTGCTTAGGCGCGCCGCGTCCGGGGCGGCCAGGCGCAGGCTGGGGCCGTCGTGTTCGGTGAGGTAGAGCTCGCCGAGGGTCGCCATCAGCGTCTTGATCCGCCCATAGGGCAGGGCGACCCGGGCGGCGGTGGCGCCCAGGCGATGGCGGTTGAGGTCGATCAGCAGGAATTCGTGGTCGCCGCGCTTGGCCAGCTCGCTGGCGCGCAGCAGTTCCGGATTGCTGCGCAGCAGGTGCAGGAGGATCGGCAACAGGCTGTGGCGCTCGCCATTGACCACGATGCCCAGCTCCAGGTCGAACCACTGGTGCCCGGCGTTTTCCTCGATATCGGCGTACCAGTCGTCCACTTCCTGCAGGTTGAAGGCGAAGTCGGCGTGGATCTCCAGCTCCCAGCCGGCCTTGCGCAGGGCCGGCAGGCCCTCGCGGGAGAAGTCCAGCCATTGCTGGTCGGTGTCGAGCAGCAGGAGCTCGCCGGCGCTTTCCGGGAGGGCCTTGCTTTGCCGGGTGGCGACCTTGAAGCCCCAGTCCTTCAAGACCTTGCGCAACGCTTGCTCGGCCTGCGGGTCGCGCTGGATATGCTGGGTGACGCCGTCGATGAAACGGCTCAGCGGCTTGTTGCTGCTGGTGCGCAGGCCGTCGTAATTGAACGACAGTGCGGCGCGGTGTTGCAGTTGGCGCTGCATGCGCCCGCTCTTCGGCGCATACGCACTGAATTCGTGGCTGCCGAGGATCAGGTGGGCGACGGGCGGGATGTCGTCCAGGGTTTCCTCGCGCAGCTTGGCGGGTGTCGGCAGCGCCTTGTTAAGGGCGGCGAGGCGATGGCTAAGCTGGGCTACCAGGGGTTCCGGTACGTCCGGGGCCTCGGTCAGTTGCTGAGCAACGTAGGGGTCCAGGTTGTGCCGCAGCAGGCCGGCCTGCATGATGGTGATATCGAACCAGTACAGCGGTTGCAGTGGCAGGACCCTGCGGACGGGTTCATCGCCGTGATGCCAGACGCCCCAGTAGTGGCCGTTCTTCTGGCGTACCCAGCGGAACTCGGCGTCGAGGATCGGGCCTTGGGTCACCGGGCGCATGCCTTCGTCGAACATCAGGCGCCCGGTGTCCAGCGCTTGCTGGAACACCTCGCTGTCGTGCTTCTCGTCGAGGGGGAAGGTCATGCTCCAGAATCGCTGCTTGCGGTTGAGGTGCAGGAGAATCTGCCGGTCTTCGGGGGTGACGTATTTGGGCGGCTGGAACAGCAGTTCGGGGATCGAGCGCAGGTTGGCGAACTGCAGGTGCCCATTGGGCTGGCGCGTACCTTTGCGGATCTTCAGGCAGAAGATCTCTTCATCGAAGTGGATGAAGTAGTAGAGCCCGCGGCCCTGGCTGTCTGGCCGCTGCTGATCGGTGCTGCCCGGCGCGGGCTTTTCCAGCTTGCCCAGCCAGGATTCGAGGTCTGCGGTCAGCCTCTCGCCCGAGGGTTCGAGGTGATCCTGGGCCCAGAAGATCACCGCCGCGCAATGCTTGCAGTCGTAGCCCACCGGGCAGGTGCACTCGCTATCCAGCCTGTATCCGTCGGCGCCCATCGGTTTGATGGCGATCGTCTGCCGGTAGCGGTTGTCGCCCGAGCCCTCGCAGGTCGCGTGGATCGTGCCGTCCTCGACCTTGACGATGCGTACGCGTTGTTGCCTGGCGTAATCGAGCCCGCGTTGCAGTACCCGGGGGCTGAATTCGCCCTCCCACGTCCTGCTTCCGAGCAGCAGGTCGAGCAGATGGGCCATGCCTTATTGCTCCATCATTTCAGGATCAGGCGGAGGGCTGGCCGGCGCGCCCACCTTGCGGATCTTCACCAGCAGCGCCAGGTGCCCGCCATCGAGGAAGGTCAGCTCCGCGCTCTTCACGTTCCTGTTGACCTGGCGGAAGGCTTCGCTCTGAAGCACGCCGCCGTTGGCGTCGAACTGGTTGACCCAGAAATTCGCCTCGACATTGATGAAGCGCGCTTCGCTCAGGCTCAGGTTGCCCTCGATGGGGAAATGCCCGAACTGCTCCTGGCCGTCACTGATGGCGACCTTCGATTCGCCGCTGCCAACGCTCTGCTGCCAGGCTTTGTGCGCGAGCACGGTGTACTGGCTGTCGGCGGACAGGGCGGCCACTTCCTTGTCGAGGATCGGCTGGCGCACATCGTATTGCGCAATCGGCGCAGCGCCGTTGCGCCAGTCTTCCGGAGCGAACTGGCTGGTGATGGCCGGCACGGCGTTCTGCCGTACCAGGATCATTTCCACCAGGTACTGGCTGTCGGCGAAGGCCGCCGGCGCGACCAGCGCCAGCAGCAGGGTGAGGTTGCGAATGGCACGCATGGATCTTCCTTTACGCGGTTTGCGGTGTCAGGCGCTCGAACAGCGCTTCCAGTGTCGAGAATCGTTCATCGGCGCGCTCCATGGGCACCATGAACCTGAATTGCGTGGCGCCTTCGAACTTGTAGCGCTTGGGCTGGCCCTGGATCAGCTTGATCAGCACCAGCGGATCGACCGGGGTCTCGCTTTCGAATTCGATCTTGCCGCCTTGCGGGCCGGCATCGACCTTCTTGATCCCGAGTTTTTCCGCCTGCAACTTGAGCAGGGTCAGGCGGATCAGGTTCTTGGTCGGCTCGGGGAGCAGGCCGAAACGGTCGATCATTTCCACTTGCAGGTCGTTGAGGCCGTCTTCGTCCACCGCCGAGGCGATGCGCTTGTAGAGGATCAGGCGCGCATGCACGTCGGGCAGGTAGTCTTCGGGAATCAGTGCCGGCAGGCGCAGGTTGATCTCCGGACCACCGCCCAGCGGCTGGTCGAGGTTCGGCTGGGTGCCCTTGCGAATCGCCTTGACCGCCCGCTCGAGCATTTCCATGTAGAGGGTGAAGCCGACCGCCTGGATCTGCCCGCTCTGGCCTTCGCCGAGCAGCTCGCCGGCGCCGCGGATCTCCAGGTCGTTGGTGGCGAGGACAAAGCCGGCGCCGAGGTCCTGGGTGTTGGCGATGGCTTCCAGGCGCTTCTCCGCATCGGCGCTGATCTGCTGGCGCGGCGGCGTCAGCAGGTAGGCGTAGGCCTGGTGGTGGCTGCGTCCGACCCGGCCGCGCAACTGGTGCAACTGGGCCAGGCCGAACTTGTCGGCGCGCTCGATGATGATGGTGTTGGCGCTCGGCACGTCGATGCCGGTCTCGATGATGGTCGAGGCGATCAGCACGTTGAAGCGCTTGTGGTAGAAATCGCTCATCACCTGCTCGAGTTCACGCTCGCGCATCTGCCCGTGGCCGATGCCGATCCGCGCCTCGGGCACCAGTTCGGCGAGGTCGGCGGCGCATTTCTCGATGCTCTTCACATCGTTGTGCAGGTAGTAGACCTGGCCGCCGCGCAACAGCTCGCGCAGCAGCGCCTCCTTGATGGTGCTCTTGTTCTGCTCCATGACGAAGGTGCGCACCGACAGCCGGCGCGCCGGCGGGGTGGCGATGATCGACAGGTCGCGCATGCCCGACACCGCCATGTTCAGGGTGCGCGGGATCGGCGTGGCGGTCAGGGTGAGGATGTCGACTTCGCTGCGCAGGGCCTTAAGCTGCTCCTTCTGGCGCACGCCGAAACGGTGTTCCTCGTCGATGATGACCAGGCCCAGGTCCTTGAACTTGACGTCGTCCTGCAGCAGCTTGTGGGTGCCGATGACGATATCGATCTTGCCCTCGGCCAGCTCGACCATGGCGCTGCTGACTTCCTTGGCCGACTTGAAGCGGCTCATCACTTCGACGCTCACCGGCCAGTCGGCGAAGCGGTCGCGGAAGCTGTTGTAGTGCTGCTGGGCGAGCAGGGTGGTGGGCACCAGGATGGCCACCTGGCGCCCGCTGTGCACGGCGATGAAGGCGGCGCGCATGGCCACTTCGGTCTTGCCGAAGCCGACGTCGCCGCAGACCAGGCGGTCCATCGGCTTGGCCGCGAGCATGTCTTCGCGCACGGCTTCGATGGCGTTCTGCTGGTCCGGGGTTTCCTCGAAGGGGAAGCCGGCGCTGAAGGCGGCGTAGTCGGCGCTCGGGTCGGCAAAGGCGTAGCCCTTGCGCGCGGCGCGGCGGGCGTAGATGTCGAGGAGTTCGGCGGCCACGTCGCGAACCTGCTCGGCGGCCTTGCGCTTGGCCTTCTGCCAGGTCTCGGAGCCGAGGCGGTGCAGCGGGGCGAGGGCATCGTCGCTGCCGGTGTAGCGGGCGATCAGGTGCAGGTTGGCCACCGGCACGTAGAGCTTGGCGCCCTCGGCGTATTCCAGGGTGAGGAATTCGGCGGCCTGGTTGTCGATCTCCAGGGTCGCCAGGCCCAGGTAACGGCCGACACCGTGGTCGATATGCACCACCGGGGCGCCTTCGCGCAGCTCGGTGAGGTTCTTGATCACCGCGTCGTTGCTGGCATCGCTGCGCTTCTCGCGGCGCCGGCGCTGCATCACGCGCTGGCCGAACAGCGGGCTTTCGGCGACCAGGGCCAGGGCCGGGTCTTCCAGGACCAGGCCGTCGTCCAGCGGGGCGATGGTGATCGCCAGGCGGTCCTTGCCGGTGACGAAGTCGAGCCAGCTTTCCACGGTCTGCGGGCGCAGTTTCAGGCGTTCCAGCAGCTCCAGCAGGACTTCGCGGCGCCCCGCCGATTCAGCGGTGAACAGCACGCGGCCGGGGAACTGGTCGAGGAACGCCGAGAGCGCGGCCAGCGGCTGGCTGGCCTTGGCCTCGATGGCCAGGTTCGGCAGTTTCTGCGCGGCGAAGCGCTCGCGGCCGGCGCCGGCTTCCACGTCATCGGCGCTGACCACGATACGCGGCCAGCCCTTGAGCCTGGCGAAGCAGTCCTCCACCGGCAGGAACAGCTCGGCCGGCGGCAGCAGCGGCCGGTTCGGGTCGATGCGGCGCTCGTCGTAGCGCCCGCGCACGTCGTTCCAGAAGTGCTCGGCGGCCTGCTCCACGCCCGGCAGGGAAAACACCTGGGTGTCCTGGGGCAGGTAGTCGAACAGGGTCGAGGTATCTTCGAAGAACAGCGGCAGGTAGTACTCGATGCCGGCGGGGATGATGCCGCTGGTGAGGTCCTGGAAGATCGGGCTGCGGCGGAAGTCGACGTCGAAGCGTTCGCGGAAGCGTGCCTTGAAGCGGGTCACGGCCTCCTTCTGCAAGGGGAATTCCCGCGCCGGCAGCAGGCGCACCGATTCGACCTTGTCGATGGAGCGCTGGGTTTCCGGGTCGAAGGTGCGCAGGGTCTCGATCTCGTCGTCGAACAGATCGATGCGGTAGGGCAGCTTGCTGCCCATGGGGAACAGGTCGATCAGGGCGCCGCGCACGGCGAACTCGCCATGCTCGTAGACGGTGTCGACGCAGCGGTAGCCGCTGGCCTCCAGGCGCGTGCGCATCTGCTCGACGTCGAGCTTCTGGCCGATATCCAGGACCAGGCTGCTGCCCAGCAGGAAACTGGTCGGCGCCAGGCGGTGCAGGGCCGTGGTGATCGGCACCACGAGGATGCCGTGGTTCAGCTCCGGCAGGCGATACAGGCTGGCGATCCGCTGCGAGATGATGTCCTGGTGTGGCGAGAACAGGTCGTAGGGCAGGGTTTCCCAGTCGGGGAAGGGCAACACCGCCAGCTCCGGCGCGAAGAAGCGCAGCTCCTGCTCCAGCCGGTCGGCGCTCTGGCTGTCGGCGGTGAGCAGCAGGGTGAAGCGTTTGGCGGCGCTGGCAGCCTCGGCGATGGCCAGGCTCAGGGCGGCGCCGGGCAGGTTGCCCCAGGTTTGTTTGCCGGCGGTGGCCGGAAGGTGCGGTAGACGCAGAACTGGCACGGGAGGTCGAGCTCCAAGCGTTGCGACAAAGAGACCGATTGTACCGGTCCGACGCCCGTGGGGTAAGGCTTGTGGCGCGCAAATTGGCACGTTGGGGCAGGGGCGACAGGCGCTCATTGCTCCAAGCGCGGCACGGCGGCATAATGTAGCCCCTTTTTTCTGTCCCTACATGTGGAAGGTTCCCGTGACTCAGAAGCCCGACCAGTGTCTTGGTGAGTGGATCGATCGTGAAGCGCTTGCAGAAGCGATGATCCCGCTTATCGGTCAGCTCTACCGCAATAACAACGTGGTGAGCTCGATCTATGGCCGCAGCCTGATCAACCGTTCGGTGATCTCGATCCTCAAAGCGCACCGCTTTGCCCGTCATCGCCAGAGCGACGAAACCGAACTGTCCGTCCACGAGACATTCCCCCTGCTCAAGGCCATGAGCGAGCTGAAACTGGGCGCCGCTTCGGTCGACCTGGGCAAGCTGGCCAACAAGTTCAAGCTCGAAGGCAACGGCCGCAGCGCCGAGCAGTTCGTGCGTGAAGAGCTGGCCGAAGTGGTCGGTCAGCAGAACGCTTCCGCACGCAAGGGCACCGATGTCGTCCTGTACGGTTTCGGCCGCATCGGCCGCCTGCTGGCGCGCATCCTGATCGAGAAGACCGGTGGGGGCGACGGCCTGCGCCTGCGCGCCATCGTCGTGCGCAAGGGCGCGACCAACGACCTGATCAAGCGTGCCAGCCTGCTGCGTCGTGACTCGGTTCACGGCCCGTTCGACGGCACCATCACCGTCGATGAAGAGAACAACACCATCACCGCCAACGGCAACCTGATCCAGGTGATCTACGCCAAGGCGCCGAGCGAAGTCGACTACACCCAGTACGGCATCGACAACGCCCTGATCGTCGACAACACCGGCGTATGGCGTGACGCCGAGGGCCTGGGCCAGCACCTGGCCTGCCCGGGCGCTGCCCGCGTGATCCTCACCGCACCTGGCAAGGGCGCGCTGAAGAACATCGTGCACGGTATCAACCACGGTGAAATCACCGCTGACGACAAGATCATCTCCGCCGCTTCCTGCACCACCAACGCCATCGTGCCGGTGCTGAAGGCGCTGAATGACCAGTACGGCATCGTCAACGGCCACGTCGAAACCGTTCACTCGTTCACCAACGACCAGAACCTGATCGACAACTTCCACAAGGGCAGCCGTCGCGGCCGTGCCGCGCCGCTGAACATGGTCATCACCGAGACCGGCGCCGCCACCGCAGCCGCCAAGGCACTGCCAGTGCTGAAGGGCAAGCTGACCGGCAACGCCATCCGCGTTCCGACGCCGAACGTCTCCATGGCGATCCTCAACCTGAACCTGGAAAAGGCCACTACTCGCGAAGAGCTGAACGAGTACCTGCGCCAGACCGCCATGCATTCCGACCTGCACAAGCAGATCGACTACGTGAGCAGCCAGGAAGTGGTATCGACCGACTTCGTCGGTTCGCGCCACGCCGGTGTGGTTGACGCCGAAGCCACCATCTGCAACGAAAACCGTGTTGTCCTGTACGTCTGGTACGACAACGAATTCGGTTACAGCTGCCAGGTAGTGCGCGTGATGGAAGACATGGCTGGTGTGAACCCGCCTGCGTTCCCGCGCTAAGCTTGCGGGTGCGTTGAGAAAGAACGGGAGCCTCAGGGTTCCCGTTTTTTTTGGAGTTTTGTTTTGTTCTTTCGGGCCTCATCGCTGGCAAGCCAGCTCCCACAGGTATCGTGTGCACCGCTGGACCTGTGGGAGCTGGCTTGCCAGCGATAGGGCCCTGAAGACCGCTACAGGAGGAGCAGTTTGAAACCAATCCTGAGCACCCTCTGTGCCCTGTTCATCCTGACCGGCTGCAGCAAGCCCGACCCGGTCGAGCGCCTCACCGGCCCTACCATGGGCAGCACCTGGACAGTGCAATACGTCCCGCCCGCCTCCGGCCCGGACGCCAGCCAGGTCAAGCAAGAGATCGAAAGCATCCTCGCCGGGATCGACCAGCACTTCTCCACCTACCGCAACGACTCCAAGGTCGCCCGTTTCAACCGCCTGCCCGCCAACAGCTGCCAGCCCATGCCCGCTGACGTGCTCAAGCTGGTGCGCCTGGGCGAAACCCTCTGGCGCGAAAGCGGTGGCGCCTACGACCTCAGCGTCGAACCGCTGATGGACCTCTGGGGCTTCGGCCCGCAGTCCCGTGAAGAAAAAGTCCCCAGTGCCGAGCGCCTGGCCGAAGTCCGCCAGCGCGTCGGCCAGGGCCACCTGCGCATCGAAGGCGAGCAACTGTGCAAGGACATCGCCCTGGAGCTGGACTTCGACAGCATCGCCGCCGGCTACAGCGTCGACCGCATCGTCGAGCGCCTGCGCGGCCTGGGTATCGACAGCCTGCTGGTGGAAGTCACCGGCGAACTCAAGGCGCTCGGCCGCAAACCCGATGGCAGCGCCTGGCGCGTAGCCCTGGAATGGCCGCGGGAAGACCGCCAGATCGCCGAGCAGATCCTCAGTATCGACGGGCTGGGCATCTCGACGTCGGGTGACTACCGCAACTATTTCGAGGAAAATGGCCAGCGCTTTTCCCATACCTTCGATGCTCGTCTCGGCCGGCCAATCGCTCATGCCCTGGCGGCGGTGACGGTATTCGATGCCTCGGCACTGGTGGCCGATGGTTACTCCACCCTGTTGCTGATCCTCGGGCCGGAGCAGGGCTGGGAATTCGCCGTGACGCAGAATCTGCCTGCGGTTTTCGTGATCCGTGCCGATAGTGGTTTTGTC
This sequence comes from Pseudomonas sp. P2S-1, assembly GCF_057197725.1. NCBI lineage: Bacteria > Pseudomonadati > Pseudomonadota > Gammaproteobacteria > Pseudomonadales > Pseudomonadaceae > Pseudomonas > Pseudomonas sp. P2S-1. The sequence continues at coordinate 2,578,599 of NZ_CM170068.1, read as the reverse complement.
GCCCGTGTGACCCCGGCCTTCGAGCGGATCGTCGGTAAGGGCGCAGGTAAAAACGAAGAATGAATGTCTTGCATGTAGTGCAGAGAAAAATAGCCTACGACGCGACCAAGGGTTAATGTGCGCGCCGTTCAAGCTTGATTAGACTGCACCCGAATTTTTTCATGGCGTCCAACCGTGCGCCATGATGCCCCGGTCGCCGATGTGGCGCCCGGGCCTGTTCTGAAGGAGTACGCATGGCTGTCTACAACTACGACGTAGTGGTGCTGGGTTCCGGCCCGGCAGGAGAAGGGGCGGCAATGAATGCTGCCAAAGCAGGACGCAAGGTCGCGATGGTCGATAGCCGTCGCCAGGTCGGCGGCAACTGCACCCATCTGGGCACCATCCCGTCCAAGGCCCTGCGTCACTCGGTGCGCCAGATCATGCAGTTCAACACCAACCCGATGTTCCGGGCCATTGGTGAGCCGCGCTGGTTCTCCTTCCCCGACGTGCTGAAAAGCGCCGAGAAGGTCATCTCCAAGCAGGTCGCTTCGCGCACCGGCTACTACGCCCGTAACCGCGTCGACGTGTTCGTCGGCACCGGCAGCTTCGCCGACGAGCAGACCGTGGAAGTGGTCTGCGCCAACGGCGTGGTCGAGAAGCTGGTGGCCAAGCACATCATCATCGCCACCGGTTCGCGTCCGTATCGCCCGGCCGATATCGATTTCCACCACCCGCGTATCTACGATAGCGACACCATCCTCAGCCTCGGCCACACCCCGCGCAAGCTGATCATCTACGGCGCCGGGGTGATCGGTTGCGAATACGCGTCGATCTTCAGCGGCCTGGGTGTGCTGGTGGAACTGGTGGACAACCGCGGCCAGCTGCTGAGCTTCCTCGACTCGGAAATCTCCCAGGCCCTGAGCTACCACTTCAGCAACAACAACATCACCGTGCGCCACAACGAAGAGTACGAGCGCGTCGAGGGTGTGGACAACGGTGTGATCCTGCACCTGAAGTCGGGCAAGAAGATCAAGGCCGACGCCTTGCTGTGGTGCAACGGCCGCACCGGCAACACCGACAAGCTGGGCCTGGAGAACATCGGCATCAAGGTCAACAGCCGTGGCCAGATCGAGGTCGACGAGGCCTACCGCACCCAGGTGCCGAACATCTACGGTGCCGGTGACGTGATCGGCTGGCCGAGCCTGGCCAGTGCCGCCCACGACCAGGGTCGCTCCGCCGCCGGCAGCATCGTCGACAACGGCAGCTGGCGCTTCGTCAACGACGTGCCGACCGGGATCTACACCATTCCGGAGATCAGCTCGATCGGCAAGAACGAGCAGGAACTGACCCAGGCCAAGGTGCCGTATGAAGTGGGCAAGGCCTTCTTCAAGAGCATGGCCCGGGCGCAGATCGCCGGCGAGCCGCAAGGCATGCTGAAGATCCTGTTCCACCGCGAAACCCTGGAGATCCTCGGCGTGCACTGCTTCGGCTACCAGGCTTCGGAGATCGTGCATATCGGCCAGGCGATCATGGACCAGCCGGGTGAGCGCAATACCCTCAAGTATTTCGTCAACACCACCTTCAACTACCCGACCATGGCCGAAGCCTATCGGGTAGCGGCCTATGACGGCCTGAACCGGCTTTTTTGAGCGGCTCCGGCCGGTGGCCTGAGCCGGCCGGGGAGATCGATTTCAGCGATTCCCGAGGGTGGCAGTGGCCAAACCGGGAAAGTCTGTAATCAGGCTGTCTACGCCGAAGTCGGCGAGCCGGCGCATCAGCGCCGGTTCGTTGACCGTCCACACCGACACATGCAGCCCCTGGCGCTGAGCTTTCATCAGGCGCTCGGGGCTGCAGTGCGTCCAGTTCAGCGCAAGCAATTCACAGCCATAGTTCTGCGCGACCTTCAGCGGGTCGAGCCAGGCATATTCCGCCACCAGGCCGCGGGAAATGTCCGGTACCAGTTCCTGGGCGGCGCCCAGCACTTCGCGGGAACTGGAGGTGATGGTGACCTTGTCCAGCAGGCCGAAACGCTGGGCCATTTCGCGAATCGCCAGCACGGTGGTCGCCGCACGGGTCCGCGAGGCGCTCTTGACCTCCAGTTGCCAGTGCTCGAACGGGCATTTCTCGAACAGCTCTTCAAGCCGCGGGATAGGGCAGGGCTGCACCCAGCCCGGGCCACCCTTGCGCGCGTCGTAGGTCACCAGGTCGGCGGCCGGATGTTCCACCACCTTGCCACGGCGGCCGGTGGTGCGTTTCAGGGTCGGGTCATGGATCACCATCAGCTCGTTGTCGGCCGACAGGTGCAGGTCGAGTTCGCAGCGTCGCACGCCGTGCTGCAGGCACTGCTGGAAGCTGGTCAGGGTGTTTTCCGGGGCTTCGCCCTTGGCGCCGCGATGGCCGTAGATCTGCGTCACGTTTGTTCCTTCAATGATAAAAACGGAGAACCGGGATTCAGGAGGCCGGCGGGTCAGTCTGTTCCAGGGCCTGGCGGCGTTGCTGTTGCTGCCGTTGCAGGATGTAGCGGGCCAGCAACTGGCGCTGCGCATCGCTCATGTCGGTGAATTCGGTGCCGATCTCGTAGCTGCCGTCGGCCTGTTTATCGCAGTGGGTGACCTTGCCGCGCAGGAGCAGGCCGGAGGCACGCGGCATCAGCACCATCTTCAGGGCGACGCGGCTGCCGGGGTCGAAGGCCGCGGCACTGTTGAACTCGACGCCGCCCTCGGACAGCTTCACCGGCTGCGGCGCGCCGACCTCGCCGATCAGGGTTTGCGCGAGCACCGCGCTAAGCAGGTCGATGCGTTTGTTCTGGGCCTTGAGGAAGGCGGCGAGGGTACGGTCCTTCTCGCTCAGCTGGCGCAGCAGGTGCTGGGATTCGAACTCGCTCAGGTGCAGTTCACTGAGCAGATTGAAGAGCGGTGAATCATCCTGCAACAAGTCTGTGCCAAGGGCGTCCGCCGCGCTCAGCGGGCTAATTTCCAGTGCGATCCTATCCTCGATACGGTAGTATTCGCGGCGATCTTCTTCATCTAATGTCGACATGGCGAACCCATGGTTACGGCGGTGGTCTGAGTGTAAATCCGCTGTCCTGACCCCGCCACAAGGACGTTCCTCTTTCATCCGAACAAGCCCCGACATGTTCAGACCTCTTTTCGTCTACATCGGCACGCGCTACACCCGTGCCAAGCGTCGCAACCACTTCGTCTCGTTCATTTCCCTGACCTCGATGATCGGCCTCGCCCTTGGCGTGGTGGTGATGATCGTGGTGCTCTCGGTCATGAACGGCTTCGACCACGAGATGCGTACCCGCGTCCTCGGCATGGTCCCTCACGCCACCCTCGAGACCGGGCAGCCGCTGGGCGACTGGCCGGCCCTTGCCGACAAAGTAAAGCAGAATCCCTCGGTGCTCGATGTCGCGCCCTTTACCCAGATGCAGGGCCTGCTGACCCACGACGGCAAGGTACAGAAGGTCCTGCTCAACGGTATTGACCCGGCGCAGGAGCGCAAGGTTTCGATTATCGGCGACTTCATCCAGCAGGGTCGCCTCGAGGACCTGGCGCCGGGCGATTTCGGCATCATGATCGGCGACAAGGCAGCGACCAAGCTCGGCGTGGGCATCGGCGACAAGCTGACCTTCGTCGCCCCCGAGGTCACCGTGACCCCCGCCGGCATGTTCCCGCGCATGAAGCGCTTCACCGTGGTCGGCACCTTCCATGTCGGCGCCGGGGAAATCGACGGCTACCTGGGCCTGACCAACATCGCCGACCTGTCGCGCCTGCACCGCTGGAAGCCGGACCAGGTCCAGGGCCTGCGCCTGAAGTTCGACGACCTGTTCCAGGCCCCGCGCAATGCCTACAACATTGCCCGCCAGCTGGGCGACCAGGAGTTCTACGCCCGCGACTGGACCCGCAGCTACGGCAACCTGTACCAGGCGATCCGCATGGAAAAGGCGATGATCGGCCTGCTTCTGCTGCTGATCGTCGCGGTCGCGGCGTTCAACATCATTTCCACCCTGGTCATGGTGGTGAACGACAAGCGCGGCGATATCGCCATCCTGCGCACCCTGGGTTCCACACCACGGCAGATCATGGCGATCTTCATGGTCCAGGGCACCATCATCGGCGTGCTTGGCACAGCCATCGGCGCCGTGGTCGGCATCCTCGCGGCCCTGAACGTCAGCGCCGCCATCGCCGGTCTGGAAACCCTGATCGGCCACAAATTCCTCAACGCCGACGTCTACTTCATCGACTACTTGCCGTCCCGGATCATGGCCGAGGACGTGTGGATGGTCTGCGGCGCGGCGCTGGTCCTGAGTTTCCTCGCCACCCTGTATCCGGCCTGGCGTGCGGCACGCACCCAGCCTGCGGAGGCGCTTCGTTATGAGTGAGTTGGGCATGAGTGATAAAGCCGTACTGAGTTGCCGCAACCTGGGCAAATCCTATGAGGAAGGCCCGGAGTCGGTGCAGGTGCTGTCGAACCTGCAACTGGAACTGTTCCCCGGCGAGCGCGTGGCCATCGTCGGCAGCTCGGGTTCGGGCAAGAGTACCTTGCTCAACCTGCTGGGCGGCCTGGACACCCCGAGCCAGGGCAGCGTGTGGCTGGCCGGCGAGGAGCTGTCGGCCCTCGGCGAGCGTGCCCGCGGCCTGCTGCGCAACCGCGCGCTGGGCTTCGTCTACCAGTTCCACCACCTGCTGCCGGAGTTTACTGCCCTGGAGAACGTGTGCATGCCGCTGCTGATCGGCCGCACCGCGATCCCGGAAGCCCGCGAGCGTGCCGAGGCCCTGCTCAAGCGCGTCGGCCTCGGCCACCGCCTGAGTCACAAGCCGGCCGAGCTGTCCGGCGGCGAACGCCAGCGCGTGGCGATCGCCCGGGCGCTGGTCAACCGTCCCGGCCTGGTGATGCTCGACGAGCCCACCGGCAACCTCGACCAGCACACCGCCCAGGGCATCCAGGACCTGATGCGCGAGCTGAGCACCTCGTCGCAGACCGCCTTCCTGGTGGTGACCCATGACCTCAACCTGGCCCGCCAGATGGACCGTGTGCTGCGCCTGGAAGAGGGGCGCCTGGTTTCAATCTGAAGCGTCGATCTGACTCGTGGCGGGCGCCCGTGCCATAGCCGGGCGCCCTGGTCGTTTTCCTTGCCTGGGTGCATCACTTCATGTTCAGACCCTTGTCCATTTTCATCGGCGCCCGCTACACCCGCGCCAAGCGCCGCAACCACTTCATCTCGTTCATCTCCATGACCTCGATGATCGGCCTGTCCCTGGGCGTGCTGGCGATGATCACCGTGCTCTCGGTGATGAACGGCTTCCAGCGCGAAATGAGCTCGCGCATCCTCGGCATGGTGCCCCACGCCATGATCGTCGGGGTCAAGCCCCTGGACGACTGGCAGCCGGTGGCCGCCGCCGCCCTGAAGAACCCCGAGGTGCTGGCTGCGGTGCCCTTCACCGAAATGGAGGGCATGCTCTCCTACAAGGGGTCGATGCAGCCGATCCAGATCAGCGGCATCGACCCGGCCCAGGAAGGCAAGGTCTCGATCGTCACCCAGCATATCGTCCAGGGCAGCCTGGAAGACCTGAAGCCCGGCGAGTTTGGCGTGGTCATCGGCGAGATCACCGCGCGGCGCTTCCGCCTGAATGTCGGTGACAAGCTGACCCTGATCGTCCCGGAAGTGAGCAACGAGCCGGGCGGCATCACCCCGCGCATGCAGCGTTTGAACGTGGTCGGGATCTTCAAGGTCGGCGCCGAGCTGGACGGCTCCATGGCCATGATCCATGTGGCCGATGCCGCGCAGATGCAGCGCTGGGAGCCAAACCAGGTGCAGAGCGTGCGCCTGAAGATCAAGGACCTGTACGCCGCGCCGACGGTCTCCGGCGCCATCGCCGGCAGCCTCGGCGACGGCTACCGCGCCGATGACTGGACCCACACCCAGGGCAGCCTGTTCAGCGCGATGAAGATGGAAAAGACCATGATCGGCCTGTTGCTGCTGATGATCATCGCGGTGGCGGCGTTCAATATCATCGCCACCCTGATCATGGTGGTGAACGACAAGGGCGCGGATATCGCCATCCTGCGCACCATCGGCGCCACGCCAGGGCAGATCATGGGCACCTTCATGGTCCAGGGCTCGCTGATCGGCGTGGTCGGAACCCTGATCGGCGGTGTGCTGGGCGTGCTGCTGGCGCTCAATGTCAGTGATGTGGTGGGCTGGATCGAGCGGGTCAGCGGCCAGCATATCTTCACCTCCGACGTGTACTTCATCAGCTCGCTGCCGTCGGAACTGCAATGGGGCGATGTGGCGCTGATCTGTACGGCAGGCCTGGTGATGAGCTTCCTCGCTACCATCTACCCGGCCTGGCGTGCCTCGCAGGTCGAGCCGGCGATGGCCCTGCGTTACGAGTAAGCCCGATCAGGCGGTGGGCAGTTCGATGATGAATCGGGTCCAGCCCGCCGCCGATTCCGCGCGGATGCTGCCGCCATGGGCGTGGACGATGGAGCGGGTGATCGCCAGGCCCAGGCCGGCATGTTCGCTGCTCCCGGCCCGACGCGCCGGGTCGGCACGGTAGAAGCGGTCGAACAGGCGCGGCAACTGCGCCGCATCGATCGGCTCGCCGCGATTGGCCACTTCCAGGCGGATTTCCCCGCCGCTTTCCTCGATACCGACCCTGATCTCCCCGTTCGCCGGGGTGAAGCGCAGGGCGTTGTCCAGCAGGTTGGACAGTGCCCGCCGCAGCATATGGCGGTCACCGGCAAGGGTCGCTATGCCGCTGCGGCTCAAGCCGACGCCCGTCTCCTCGGCCAGCGCGCCGTAGTACTCCAGCAAGGCATCCACTTCCCCGTGCAGCGCCAGCGGCTCGCGATTGGGCATTAGCAGGCCGTGGTCGGCCTTGGCCAGGTAAAGCATGTCGTTGACCATCTGCGCCATCCATTGCAGCTCTTCCAGGTTGCCGTGCAGCGCCTCGCGGTACTCGTCGAGACTGCGCGGGCGGGTCAGGGTGACCTGGGTGTGGGTCAGCAGGTTGGACAGTGGTGTGCGCAGTTCATGGGCGATATCCGCCGAGAACGCCGAAAGCCGTTGGAAGGCGTCGTCCAGGCGTTCCAGCATGGCGTTCATGCTGGCGGCCAGTTCCGCCAGTTCCACGGGCATCTGTTCGACGGGCAGGCGCGTGGTCAGGGAGCGTGCGGACACGCCGGCGGCCACTTCGCCCATGCGCCGCAGCGGACGCAAGCCACTGCGCGCGGCCCAGGCGCCGAGCAGCGCGGTAGCCAGGGCGCTGAGGCTGACGGTCAGCCAGATCAGGTGCTGCATACGCTGGAGGAAATGCTGGTGGTGGGTGATATCGAGGAACAGGGTCAGTTGTACGCCCGGCAGCGGCACTCCAAGAGCGCGATAGTCGGCATGTTCGGCGTGCAGGGTGCTCAGGCCCGGTTGGGCGCTGCTGTCCGGCAGGTTGTTGCGGCTGGCGAACCAGAGGCTGCCATCGGGGCCGCGCAGGCGCAGGGCAAGGTCGGTCTGGTGGGCCAGTTCGTCCTTCAGCTCGGCAAGGCGGGGTTCGAGGCTCGCCGGGCTGTCGACACCGTCGAGGAGGCGTTGCAGCACCGGCAGGCGGCTGCTCAGCAGTTGCTGGTCCAGCTCGACGAAATGCGCCTCGCTGGCGCGGCTGAAGAGAATCCCGGCGATCAGCGAGACTACGGCAGTGCAGGCGGCGAAGAGCAGGGCGAGGCGAACGCCGAGGGACAGGCGCGGCATCAGGCCTGGCGCTCTTCGAGGACGTAGCCCATGCCGCGCACGGTATGGATCAGCTTGTTGTCGTGGGCATCGTCGATCTTCAGGCGCAGGCGGCGGATCGCCACTTCGATGACATTGGTGTCGCTGTCGAAATTCATGTCCCAGACCTGCGAGGCGATCAGCGACTTGGGCAGCACCTCGCCCTGGCGGCGCAGCAACAGTTCGAGCAGGGCGAACTCCTTGGCGGTCAGGTCCAGGCGCTGCCCGGCGCGTTCGACCCGGCGGCGGATCAGGTCGAGGCGCAGGTCGGCCAGGCCCAGGGTGGTGTCCTGCGCCGGATTGCTGCCGCGACGCAGCAGGGTACGGACCCGGGCCAGCAGTTCGGAGAAGGCGAAGGGCTTGACCAGGTAATCGTCGGCGCCCAGTTCCAGGCCGTGGACCCGGTCCTCGACGGCATCGCGGGCAGTGAGGAACAGCACCGGCACGCCATTCCCGGACTCGCGCACCGCCTGGAGAATCTGCCAGCCGTCGCGGCCGGGCAGCATCACATCGAGGATCAGCAGGTCGTGGTCGCCGGTCAGGGCCATAAACTGGCCGGTCTCGCCGTCGCTGGCCAGTTCGGTACTGAACCCGGCTTCGCTGAGGCCCTGGCGCAGGTACTGGCCGGTCTTGGCCTGGTCTTCGACTATCAGCAGTTTCATGGGTTTCTCGGCTTGGGGTGACGCTAACGTTATACCTGTCCGGTGCGAGGGCAGGGCGAAGCTGACAAAGTTGTAATCTGTTTGTCAGGTCCGCGCCAGCGCGATCCTCGCACACTGGCGGCATGAATCGATCGCTACGAGGTACCCCGATGAAACTTGCACTCACAGCTGCTGTTCTTGCCTTGTTCAGCCTGCCGGTGATGGCCGCGCCAGACCACGGTTTCGCCTTCGGCCAGCCGGCAGCGGCGGCCAAGGCTACGCGCACGGTCGAAGTGACCCTGGGCGACATGTATTTCGAACCCCGCAGCCTTGACGTCAAGGCCGGTGAAACCGTGCGTTTCGTGGTGATCAACAAGGGCCAGGTGGCCCACGAGTTCAATCTCGGCGATGCTGCGATGCATGCGGCGCATCAGAAAGAGATGCTGGAAATGGCGCAGATGGACCATTCGAAGATGGGCCATGGCGGCATGGAACATGGCATGCAGCACAACGACCCGAACATGGTCATGGTCCAGCCCGGCCAGCGTGGCGAGCTGACCTGGACCTTCAGCCAGTCCGCGCCCATCGAGTTCGCCTGCAACGTGCCCGGGCACTACCAGGCGGGCATGGTCGGCAAGCTGAATATCGCCCAGTGAGCCATCCATGGCTCAAACCCGATAAACTAGGGCAATTTCGTCCTTCAGGTTTGAGCCATGCACCCCGCTGCAGAACACTCCCCGCTGGGTAAATCCAGCGAATACGTCTCCACCTACACCCCGTCCCTGCTGTTCCCCATCCCGCGCCTGGCGAAATGGGCGGAGCTGGGCGTCAGCGGCGACAGCCTGCCGTGGCAGGGCGTCGATTTCTGGAACTGCTTCGAGCTGTCGTGGTTGTTGCCGTCGGGCAAGCCGGTGGTGGCCATCGGCGAGTTCGCCATTCCCGCCGACTCGCCGAACATCATCGAATCCAAGTCGTTCAAGCTTTATCTCAACTCGCTGAACCAGACGCCGTTCGGCTCGGTTTCGGAGCTTCAGGCCTGCCTGGTCAAAGACCTCAGTGCCGCTGCCGGCAAGCCGGTGGGCGTGCGTATTCGCAGCCTCGGTGAGGTGTCGGCGGAGGGCGTGGTGAGCCTGCCGGGGCAGTGCATCGACGAGCTCGACGTCAGCATCAGCAACTACGAGCAGCCGCAGCCGGAACTGTTGCGTTGCAACAAGGACAAGGTGGTCGAGCAGGTGTTGCACAGTCATCTGCTGAAATCCAACTGCCCGGTCACCGGCCAGCCGGACTGGGGCAGCGTGGTGGTGGAGTATCGCGGGCCGGAACTGGATGCGGCGAGCCTGCTGACCTACCTGATCAGCTTCCGCCAGCATGCGGACTTCCATGAGCAGTGTGTGGAGCGAATCTGGCTGGACCTCAAGCGCTTGCTCGATCCGGAGCACCTGACGGTGTATGCGCGCTATGTGCGGCGGGGTGGGCTGGATATCAATCCGTACCGGAGCCTGGGTGCGGTCGAGGTGGATAACCGGCGGTTGGCAAGACAGTAACAATTATCTGAAGAGCCCCGCGAACCCTGTGGGAGCTGGCTTGCCAGCGATTGCTATGGTGAATGCACTGCAGCAATCGCTGGCAAGCCAGCTCCCACAGGGTTCGCGGGGCGCTTTAATTAGATTCCCATGCTCTGCAGGCTCTGCACGATATTGCGCAGCGTCGCCGTAAGCCCCGGATGGTCAACCTCGAAGCGTTCCACCGCCAGGTTCACCCCGTCCACCAGGTTGTTGTCCTGGGTCGCGGCCTCGAGCTTGATCTGGGCGTCGATCTGCTGCATCAGTTCATGCAGGTGGATGCGCTCTTCTTCAGAGAGCGGCGGGTCCTGCTCCAGTTGCTGGCGCAGGGTGTCGAGCTGGTGTTGCAGATCGCTGTTGGACATGGCGATTTCCCTTCTATCAATAGGCACAGCCATGGACCTTCAGCGCTGACGAAAGGTCCATGCGACGTTTGACAGATTAATCCACGGCGCCGCGAATTGCATGATCCCGATCAGGGCTTCTCGCCCTTGAGCCGGCGCTGGCTGATATCCGCCAGGCAGTCCTCCAGTTCCTGGAGGTGGTCGATCACCGAATGCACCCCCAGCCCGAACAACTGCAAGGTGGCCTTGCCACGCTTGTGTTCGCGCTGCTTGTCGTCCAGTGCCTGCCACTCGTCTTCCGGCAACCCGCATAACGGTCCGCAGGCCGCCAGGCCAATGGTCCACAGCCCGGCGTTGAGGCCGGCCTGGAGCAGGCGCGGCTCGCCGCTGATCAGCACGCAGCCATCGAGCTGGCCGGCTTCGATCTGCATCAGCGCCTTCCAGCAGGAATCGGGGGCGGGCCACGGCTTGGCGTCGCCGTGATGGATCGCCTGCAGCCAGGCGGGCAGGGCATGGCTGAGGCGCTTGCCATGATCCGGCGCGACATCGTCGAGCCAGGCGCAGGGCACCTCATGCCGACGCAGCCAGGCAAGCACATCGAGAGCGCCGGGGGTGGGCTGAACATCCCGGGCCGCCTCCTGGCTGCTCCCGCCGAAATCGACCAGGCAGCCACGGAGTCCGAACAACAGCGCAGTGAAGGCGGGGGCGTGAGGCATGGCAACATCCCTGAAATAGCGGGACGTTACCCGGTACGAGTGACGGTTTTGTGACGAACGGGTGAAGGCGGGCGCGTCAACTATTTGCGACGCGGGCTTCGCCAGGCTTTATACTTGCTCACTTTGGCGAGGAGCTTCACCGCTCCGTTCAGTGTTCATCCAGGAGAATTGCTATGCGTGGGATCGGTACGGGAGTGCTCGATCGTTTGTTCCGGGCCAGTGTCTGCGCCACCGCGCTGCTGGCGCCGCTTGCGGCCCAGGCGGCCACCGAGGAGGATCCTTGGGAAAGCATCAACCGGCCTATCTTCCGCTTCAACGACACGGTCGACACCTACGCGCTGAAACCCATCGCCCAGGGCTACCAGTACGTGACGCCGCAGTTCCTCCAGGACGGCGTGCACAACATCTTCCAGAACCTGGGTGACGTGACCAACCTCGCCAACAACATCCTCCAGCTCAAGCCCTACGCGGCGGGCGTGGACACGGCGCGGCTGATCGTCAACACCACCTTCGGTATCGGCGGCTTCTTCGACGTGGGTACCAGGATGGGCCTGCAACGCAACGACGAAGACTTCGGCCAGACCCTCGGCTACTGGGGCGTGGGCAGCGGTCCGTACGTGATGCTGCCGCTGCTCGGCCCGAGCACCGTGCGCGATGCCGTGGCCAAGTACCCGGACACCTACACCGAACCCTACCAGTACATCGACCACGTGCCGACCCGCAACACCATTCGTGCGGTCGACATCGTGGACATGCGTGCCAGCCTGCTGCAGGCGGAAAAGATGATCCGTGGCGACAAGTACACGTTCATTCGCAACGCCTACCTGCAGAACCGCGAGTTCAAGGTCAAGGATGGTCAGGTCGAAGACGACTTCTGATTATTGTTGCGAAATGCGTTGAACCAGGCTTCAAGCTCCAAGCCACAAGCTGCAAGAGAGTCCGCGGCGCTGCCACTGACTCGCTTTGCAGGTTGTGGCTTTTTTCTTTTGGATTTGCGGATTTTGCTGCGTACTTAAGGGCTGTGCGGGCTGCTTTTTCTTATGGCTTGGAGCTTGGAGCTTGAAGCGGGATCTCCCTCGAACCTTCCATTGAGTTGCGAGAAATGGGGTTTTTATAACTCCCGGTGATTTGCGTTGTGAAGAGCGCTGCGAGAGCGTCGCCACATGCTTGAAACGCCTGACGGATGGGAGTACCGTCTGCGCCTTACAGGGCACCTCTGTCTGTTGTCGGTCGGTTCTTTCCTACCCGCAACCCGGAAAAGCAGAGTGGCTAGAAGAGAATCCAGTACGTGAGCTCCAGCCTGTCGAGCCACCTACGCCAACCTATTTCTGGCGCCGTTTGCCCACATGCAGAAAACCAGTGCAACGCTGCTGATAATCGATGACGACGACGTGGTGCGCGAGAGTCTCGCCGCCTATCTGGAAGACAGCGGTTTCAGTGTCCTGCAGGCAAGCAATGGCCAGCAGGGTCTCGAAGTGTTCGAACAGGATCGGCCCGACCTTGTGATCTGCGATTTGCGCATGCCGCAAATGGGCGGGCTGGAGCTGATTCGCCAGGTCACCGAGCGCGCGCCCGACCTGCCGGTGATCGTGGTCTCCGGTGCCGGGGTGATGAACGATGCCGTCGAAGCCCTGCGCCTTGGTGCCGCCGATTACCTGATCAAGCCCCTGGAAGACCTCGCCGTTCTCGAGCATTCGGTTCATCGGGCCCTCGACCGTGCGCGCCTGATCCTGGAAAACCAGCGCTACCGGGAAAAGCTCGAAGCCGCCAACCGCGAACTCGAAGCCAGCCTGCACCTGCTGCAGGAAGACCAGACCGCCGGCCGCCAGGTGCAGATGAACATGCTCCCGGAAAGCCCATGGCACTGTGGCGGGTTCGCCTTCGAGCACCAGATCATTCCATCGCTGTACCTGTCCGGTGACTTCGCCGACTACTTCCGGGTCGACGAGCGGCGTATCGCGTTCTACCTGGCGGACGTTTCCGGCCATGGCGCGTCGTCGGCGTTCGTCACGGTGCTGCTGAAGTTCATGACCACCCGCTTGCTCTTCGAATTCAAGCGCGCCGGTTCGCTGCGTGATTTCAAGCCTTCGGAAGTGCTCGGCCACATCAACCGCGGCCTGATCAACTGCAAGCTGGGCAAGCACGTGACCATGGTTGGTGGTGTCATCGACGAAGACACGGGCCTGCTGACCTACTCCATCGGTGGCCACCTGCCGTTGCCGGTGCTGTTCACCCCGGGGCAGGGCCGTTACCTTGAAGGCCGTGGCCTGCCGGTCGGGCTGTTCGACGAGGCGACCTACCAGGACCACGTTCTGGAATTGCCGGAAACCTTCAGCCTGACCCTGCTCTCCGACGGCATTCTTGACCTTTTGCCCGGTGAGACACTCAAAGATAAAGAAGCGGCCCTGCCTGAGATCATCAGGGACGCGGGTGGCAGCCTGGATGGCCTGCGCCGACGATTCGAATTGGCTACGCTTGGGGAGATGCCGGATGATATCGCCCTATTGGTGTTGAGCAGGAACCTTCAATGAGTACCGGTAGAATCCAGTTCGCCGAACAGAGCGGCACCTTTGTTCTGAAATTTGTCGGTGAAGTGCGCCTGACCCTGTGTTCGGCGCTGGATGCAACTATTGAAAAGATCTTCACCGCGCTGAATTTCTCGGCGATCGTCATCGATCTGACGGAAACCCAGAGCATCGACAGCACCACCCTCGGCCTGCTGGCCAAGCTGTCGATCCTGTCGCGGCAGAAGGTTGGCCTGCTGCCGACTGTGGTCACCACCCACGCCGACATCACCCGCCTGCTGCAATCGATGGGCTTCGACCAGGTGTTCAACATCGTCGACCGGCCGATCCCGTGTCCCGAGTGCCTGACCGACCTGCCGTCCCAGGACCAGGACGAAGAAGTGGTGCGCTCCAAGGTGCTGGAGGCGCACAAGATCCTGATGGGGTTGAACGACTCCAACCGGGAAGCCTTCCATGACCTGGTGAATGCGCTGGAGCGCAGCTAGATCTCCATTGCTCTTTAGTGCCTCATCGCTGGCAAGCCAGCTCCCACAGGTCCAGCGGTGCACGCGGTCACTGTGGGAGCTGGCTTGCCAGCGATGAGGCCCTCAGTCTCTCTTCAAAAACTCGGTAGCCTCCGCCCCCTCCGCATTCAGCTGATAAATCCTCTCCGGCTGCCCTGCCTCATTGAAAAACACCCGCCCCAGCCCCGCGCTGTTCCACAGCCGCTCCCCGGCCTCGCTATGACTGGGCACCCGCGGCACCACCTCCATCGAGCGTCGCCGGGTAAACCAGTTCAGCGGCGAGCGCGGTGAATACAGCCAGCGGTTCAACCGGTCGAACACCTCCAGCAAGCGCGCCGGAAAGCGGTTCTTGATCCCGCTGCTGGTGATCTGCCACAGATGCGGGCTGCTCTGGCGATGGCGAATCAGCACCTCGTAGACGAACGAATAGTGCACATCGCCCGAAAGGATCACGTAGTGCCCCGGGGTACGCGAGTGGCGGAAGATATTCAGGATTACCTGCGCCGCCCCGCGATGGGCCATCCAGTTTTCCGCGTCCACCAGCAGCGGATAGCCGCACCAGCTGAAGATCTTCTGCACCGTCTCGATCAGCTTCACCCCGAAGATCGGCGCGGGCGAGACGATGATCGCCGAGGGATGGTCGAGCAAGGCCTGTTGCAACTCGCTCAAGGCTTCCCAGTCGAGCAGCCCCGAGGGCCTGGCCAGGTTGCTTTCGCTGCGCCAGCGCCGGGTGCGGGTGTCCAGCACCAGCAAGGCGGGGCGGGTGGGCAGGACGAAATGCCATTGCTGGAAACGCAACAGGTCGTTGATCAATTCATCCTGCACCGGGCTGTCCAGATGGCCGTCGCCCCCGGCACTGGCGAACAGTCCCTGGCACTTGTGCAGCAGATCGGCAAACACCTCCGGGTTGTTGCCCCAGCCCTGGCACAGCAGGTAGGCGAGCAGGGCATTGCCGATGATCCGCCGCGAGAAGGGATGACCGTAGGCGGTTTCCTCCCATTGCGCCGAGAGGTTCCAGTCGTCGGTGACATCGTGGTCGTCGAAGATCATCAGGCTCGGCAGGTGCGCCAGGACCCGGGCGACATCGCCCAAGCCCTCGACGAAGCCTTGCAGGCACGCTTCCTCGGCCCGGTAGCGCGCCTGGTGCTCGGCACTGAGGGCCGGCATCTGCGGCGCGATCAGCGTCCACGGCAGCGGCGACCAGACCAGCAGGTACATCGCCAGGGTCTCGGCGAAGGTCACCAGGTGGTTGTCCGCGTTGCTGCTGGTGAAGATCGGCTTGCGCACGCCGCCGAAGAAGCGTTCGCGCAGGGTTTCGTTGCTTTTCAGTGCCGGCAGCAGGTCGCCACGCTGGTAGTAGCTGGCGGGATGGTCGTACAGCTCGACACTGTCGCGGATCACCGCGCCTTCCAGGCATTCCTCGAACAGCCCGAGGCGCTGGATCAGGGCGTGGATGGCGCGCAGCATCGGCCCGGCGACATCGTCGGCGTAGATCTGGTCGCCGCTCATCATCAGCAGGGCCGGGCGCTCGATAGCCTCGTGGGGCTCGGCCAGCAGACGGTCGGCGCAGAGCAGGCCGTCGGCGGCAGGGTGATGGGGCTTGCGGCAGGAGCCGTGGAGCAACTGGTCCAGGCGCGAACGCACGACGAAGTCCGGGCGCGTTGCACCGGCATACAGCAGATGCGGCGCCCATTCGGCGATGCCCTGGCCGTCCAGCAGCAGGTCATAGCTGATCCGCGTATCGCACGGCAGCGGCGTATCCAGCGACACATCGATCAGATGGATAAACGCCTCGCGGCCCACCGGCAGGACCTGGCAACCCGTATCGTCCAGCGCCAGCCTCAGCGGCTCGGGCGTATCGAGGTGCAGTTCGGCGCTCAGCGGCCGCGAAGCGACCAGCCAGAGCACCACGCGACGGTCTTCCAGGCGGCGCAGCAGCGGCCCGGCGAGTACCAGCGGCAAGGAAGGGGAATCGGACATCAGGACGGGAAATCGTCTGCCAGTAGTTGCGGAAGAGGCGGGACTTTCCGCGCTGTCGCGACTACTGGCAAACCGATATTTGTATCAAGCTTTTGCGGAGAGCAGGGCTTCGAGCTTTTCCTGGTCACGGGCGAACTGGCGAATGCCCTCGGCCAGCTTCTCGGTGGCCATGGCATCTTCGTTGGATGCCCAGCGGAACTGGCTCTCGTTCAGGCTCAGGCGCGGCTCACCGGTGGCGCCCGGCTTCAGCTTGCGTTCCAGGCTGCCCTGGTCGTCGCTCAGCTGTTGCAGCAGCTCGGGGCTGATGGTCAGGCGGTCGCAGCCGGCCAGTTGCTCGATCTGCCCGATATTGCGGAAGCTGGCGCCCATGACCACGGTGTCGTAGCCATTGGCCTTGTAGTAATTGTAGATGCGGGTCACCGACTGCACGCCCGGATCTTCGGCGCCGACGTATTCCTTGCCGGTGGACTTCTTGTACCAGTCGTAGATCCGGCCCACGAACGGCGAGATCAGGAACACCCCGGCATCGGCGCAGGCGGCAGCCTGGGCGAAGGAGAACAGCAGGGTCAGGTTGGTCTGGATACCTTCCTTCTCCAGCACCTCGGCGGCGCGGATGCCTTCCCAGGTCGAGGCCAGCTTGATCAGCACGCGGTCACGGCCGACGCCGGCCTGGTCGTACAGCTCGATCAGCTTGCGCGCCTTGGCCAGCAGGGCCGGCTGGTCAAAGGACAGGCGGGCGTCCACCTCGGTGGAGATACGTCCCGGAATGACTTTCAGGATGCCGCTGCCCACGGACACGGCGAAGGCATCGCAGGCCAGGTCGACATCGCCCTTGCTGCTGCGGATCGCCTGATCCAGCAGATCGGCGTAGCCGGGCATGGCGGCGGCCTTGAGCAGCAGGGAAGGGTTGGTGGTGGCATCGACCGGCTTGAGGCGGCTGATCGCGTCGATATCGCCGGTATCGGCAACGACCGTGGTGAACTGCTTGAGTTGTTCCAGCTTGGAAGTCATGAGCGTGCTCTGTCCTGTGCGGTGCGATGACATTACCCGAGCGCCGCCAGCGGCTCAAGGGCCGGGCCGGCGGGGTTTCGGAAGGTAAGTCTTCGAGTGCGGACGCGCCCGTGGGTTCCTAGTGGCCTTTTAGCAACTCGGCGGCCTGGTCGAGCAAGCCAAGTGGATCGTTGGTCTTGTGTACATCCACCGAAAGCAGCTGGCGGAAGCGCCGGGCACCCTTGAAACCCTGGGCCAGGCCGAGGACATGACGGGTCACATGGTGCATCGCCCCGCCGGCGGCCAGGTGCGCGGCGATGTAAGGCTTGAGTTGCTCCAGCGCCTCGGCGCGGGTGATCACCGGGGCGCTGCTGCCGAACAGCTGCTGGTCGACTTCGGCCAGCAGGTAGGGATTGTGATACGCCTCGCGGCCGAGCATCACGCCGTCGAAGGTCTTCAGGTGCTCGTGGCACTCGTCGAGGGTCTTGATGCCGCCGTTGAGGATGATCTCCAGATCCGGGAAATCCTGCTTCAACTGGGCAGCGATGTCATAGCGCAGCGGCGGGATCTCGCGGTTTTCCTTGGGCGACAGGCCTTCGAGGATGGCGATCCGCGCATGTACGGTGAAGCTGCGGCAGCCGGCATCGCGCACCTGGCCGACGAAATCGCATAGCTCGGCGTAGCTGTCGCGGCCGTTGATGCCGATGCGGTGCTTGACCGTCACCGGAATCTCCACGGCGTCGATCATCGCCTTCACGCAATCGGCCACCAGCGCCGGATGGCCCATCAGGCAGGCGCCGATCATATTGTTCTGCACCCGGTCGCTGGGGCAGCCGACGTTCAGGTTCACCTCGTTGTAGCCGGCCACCTCGGCCAGCCTGGCGCAGGCCGCCAGGTCCGCCGGCACGCTGCCACCCAGTTGCAGGGCCAGCGGGTATTCGGCGGCGTCATGGCCGAGGAAGCGCGCGGCATCGCCGTGGAGCAGGGCGCCGGTGGTGACCATCTCGGTGTAGAGCAGGGCATGGCGGGAGAGCAGGCGCAGGAAGAACCTGCAGCGGCGATCGGTCCAGTCCATCATCGGAGCAACGGAAAACCTCCTAGATACCGTATTCATTGGGGTTGCTGGGGTTTCCGCCTGAATCTGTTGCATTTTGGTGTCTCTCATTTGATGCCGTTTGCTACCGTTTAAGCTTGTTTCTGAATGGCTGTTGCTACAATGTAGCAACCCGGACCAGTCATGTAGCAAATCAATGGGCACTATCACGCAACGCAAGCGCAAGGACGGCTCATCGGGCTTCACCGCCCAGATCCGCATCATGAAGGAAGGGCGCGCAGTCTATCAGGAAAGCCAGACGTTCGATCGCAAGGCGACGGCCCAAGCCTGGATCAGGAAGCGCGAAGCCGAGCTGCATGAGCCAGGAGGGCTGGAGAGGGCGAATCGCAAGAGCGGCACCGTCGCCGAGATGATCGATCGCTACCTGGACCAGTACGAGAAGCTGCGACCGATTGGCAGAACGAAGCGCTTTACCCTGGAGGCTATCAAGGAAACATGGCTGGGTAGCCTGATCGACGTCGAAATCAGCAGTCAGAAGCTGATCGAGTACGCGATGGAGCGGATCGAGAAGTGCGGCGCCCAGCCACAGACCGTTGGCAACGACTTGGCCCACCTGGGCGCGGTGCTGTCGGTGGCCAGGCCGGCATGGGGGTTCCAGGTTGACCCGATGGCTATGCCCGACGCTCGTAAGGTTCTGCGCAAGATGGGTGCAGTGACCAAGAGCAAGGAGCGTCGGCGTCGGCCTACGCGGGATGAGATCGAGAAGATAATCCGCTACTACCAGCAGATGGCAGAGCGCCGGAAGCAAGAAATCGACATGGTCCGGGTTGTTGCCTTTGCGATGTTGTCGACTCGGCGGCAGGAAGAAATCACCAGGATTCGCTGGAGCCTGATGAACGAGCAGGATCAAACCGTTCTGATCAAGGATATGAAAAGCCCTGGGTCCAAGCATGGGAATGACGTCTGGTGCCACATCCCTGATGATGCATGGAGAATCCTGCGATCGATGCAGCGCATCGATGGGTTGGACGAAGTCTTCCCGTTCGAATCCAGATCGATTGGGGCATCGTTCACGAAGGCGTGCAAGTACTTGGGTATTGAGGACCTACATTTCCACGACCTTCGCCATGAGGGCGTCAGCCGGTTATTCGAAAAGGGGTGGGATATCCCGAAAGTGGCCACTGTATCCGGTCACCGGGATTGGAACTCGATGCGGCGCTATACGCACCTGCGGGGGAATGGCGACCCCTGGGACGGGTGGGCCATGCTGGAGGAGGTTGTAGCGGGCCCCACTGTGGAGGCCCGGAGATTGCTCAACAAGCGCGCCCTAGTCCGCGCCCCATGAGCTTTTCGTGTTCCGCCTTGGCCTGGGCGTGTTGCGCGTCCAGGTAGGCGACCAGATCGTTGAGGTGGACGCCGCGGGCGGCCTTCTGGCTCGCCTCCATGCGCACCAGCGGCAGGTTGATTTCTCCCCGGGCCACCTTGGCCTTGAGCTTGTCGGGAGTGAGGTGAGCGAAGTAGTCCGCGCATACGCGCTCAAGCGGGATGATGGCCTGGCCGTCGTACTGGGCCATCAGCAGGAAAGCGGTTTTCATGTGGTGACCCTCAGAAAATGAATCGGTCTGGCCCGGTACTGGCGCCAGGCATGCGCACCAGCACCGGACCTTCGTCGAACTGGTCGCCGGCGGGCGGCCTAGGTTCTCGGTCGTTGGCTTCAGGGGTAGCGTCAATCGGGTAAGTGGGGTATTGATGTGCCGCCCGGCATGGAGCCGGTTTAGGAGAAGTTAATGTCGACCGAGCTGGAACAATTCCAAGAGCAGACCATTGTTGCGTTGCTGGCTGCGGCTAAGGAGCAAGGTGTTGATTTGGAGGTGCTTTATAAGCGTGCTCACGCCCTTGTCGCAGAGCCTGAAAGTAAGATCCGCTTTATCGATGACCGTCGCGTTGACGAAGTCGCGTTGATCATTTCCATGGCGGAACACAAGCTGCTCGCCAAGGGTTGATATCTTGAGCCGCTCACTGAGCGGCTTTTTGATTGTGGGGTGCCTGGGCGCTTCGCCTTGCGGAGTCATGCAGAGAGTCCACGATGGCTTGGGCGGCCTGCAGCATAAAGTTCACGAGGAATGCCTCGTTCCCTTCCAGCGGGTCGCCCATGGCGGCGTTGTGGATTGGAGTGCGCGCTTGATCGAGCATGTCCGACAGGCTTTCCAACGCGTCGATGAGCTCGACCCCAGCATTAACCTGGAACAGTGCCTGTTTCTTCTTGATGTCACCGCTATTACAGAAGGCTGTTCCGGCTTCCGTCTTGATCCCTTGCGCGGTCTGGATGATTTGAAGTTTTGCTTGTGCGTTCACTGATAGTCTCCTCGTGAGCAAGCCGGTGTCCGGCCGCGCTGTTGGCAATCGCAATGAAGGGTGCGGGCTGAGTTGATGCCACCGGATAGAGGCTGTATCGCGATGGCGGGATATGTGGAGAGAAACAGCTGAAGCGCAGAGGTCTGTCAAATTAGCCCCAGCTGTTACGTCACACTTTCTAGATCCAGGGTGTCGGTGTCGCTGAGGGCGTCAACCATTCGATGCAGAAGCACTTCAAAGTGATGGTCGAAGCTCATGCCGTTACCGTTCGATTTCTTCATTTCTTCGAACTGCTCGAGCAGTCGTTCGCAGAACTCTGGATCCGCGAACTTAATTGATGCGAGGAGGAAAAGCATCAAGTCGTTCGATACCCTGAGGCGTTCGTCCAAGTCTTTGACTGTCGTCGTGAGCTCGAGGATTTCCCGGCTAACTTGTTGGTCAGTCATCTACTGTTTCCTCTGTATTGTTGATGGCGATAATTTCAGTGGGTTGCTTTAGGGGCGCCCAAACGAAGCCTGATATTCGCCGCTTTAGAGTCGAATCCGGCATTGGCCGCATCCAGCAGCTTCTGGTGATCAAGCGAGTTTAGATTGTGATCCAGGTGTTTTACTGCTGCTGTTAACCAGCCTTCAATTCGACTGAAAAAGCCAACCACCTGACCGCGAAGAGAATCATTTTCTTCCTCGGTCTGTGGGGTTCGAGCCATGAGCTCGGAGACCATCCATCCTAATATCCCGTGGTGCTCGGGGTCTTTCCGCATCAGGCTGTCGAGATACATGATACCGATGGCAGAGCCTGTTTCTTGCCCGCCCCAGTACCCGCCAGCCAATGGAACATCCCAGAAGCAAATGGTGCCGTCCTCTTTTTTGACGTGGTCTTTGCCAACAAATGGCAGTTTGTGCACGTCGATTTTGGCGTGAGGCTTGGCTCGAAGCTTTGCCCGGACCTTGACTGGCTTTTTGACTCCGCTGACCAGCCGGAGAGTTTTGCTCGTGCGCTTTTTCTCGCTGTCGAGCAGAGCGTTGTCGGTGATTTTCTTCGCGGTGGCCATTTCTGTGCTCCTGAGGTGTTAATCGTTGGGTGCTTGGGGTTGGCGCGCGAGGCGCGTAATGCGGGCTCATCGGTCTGATAAAGGCCTCTACAATTCGGACTTCCTGTCCAGGCGCCGGTTGAGGAGGTACGCATTGGAAAAGCTGAAGATCATTGCCAACAAGGTGATGAAGTCGATTAACCGCATTACCAGTCTCCCGGTGGTGCTGGTGATCAGGGCGCTTTCTGCCGCCGGTATCACCAGGGCAATCACCAGGGCTGCTACGAGGGCGATCCGCAAAGACCGGCTGATGCGAGCCTCGATGCTCCTGGTGTCATTGGAGGTGGGCTTTCTGCTCATGGTGCTCATCCTGATGTCGATGGGGTTCAGTCGAACCAAGACCGGGATGGAGGCTCTGTCGCTGGCCCTTCGGATGGTGCTGATCGCACTGACAGCGGGGTCCATGGTGCTCTTCAAGCACTCGAAGGTGTCTCGAAAGCACCGCTATGGCGCCGAGACCCGTCGACTGGCCAGGTCCCGGAAGGGCGTTGATATTTAGGTGATTCCTTCTCTCCAGCCGCGACCCTGTCCGCCGGAAAACTGCTTATGGCGCTTTACGCTGCGCGCCCGGGTGAGTTGCCAACCCTCTGAACCATTAGGCTGGTCCATCGCTGCCATCCGAGTGCTGGAGGCTCCCGGACGAAAAAATTATTGCCGCAGGAATTTATTTTGTCAATTCCTGCGGAAATAATTATGGCAAGCCTCCTTGTGCCTCTTGGTTGAAAGGGGTGCGGCGGGTCACTTGCAAATTGCGGCAGCCGGCGGACGCGGAGTCAGCCACCTATGCGGTGGGCATAAGTGGCTATTGTCCATGGGGGAGGGGTCACACTTGGTGTGGGAATTTTTTCGCGATCGAAGCGGTGAGGTAGCTTAGGACGTTTATATCTTGGTCAGAAAGAAGACCGTCAATTTCGGCGGAAGCAATAACATAGAATATGTCCAGTAACGCGTCCTTTCTATCCCGGCTAGACGTTTCACCTCTTTCAATCTTATCTCCAATGAGGTGGACGCTGAATGCTCTGTTCTCTCGTGGGGAGCGAGAGCACATGTCGAGGAATTCGTCGAACGAATTTCGGAACTCTGCTTCGGCTTGTCTACGCTCGATTGCTGATGACTCAAGTAGTTCGACGAGTTGCCTCTGCCTTTTTGGCTCCTGTCTTTCGAGCTCGATAATTCGCTCTTGCAACTCATTCGCGAGTCTTTCGCTATATTCATCCATCTGGATTCCAAATAGCGAGCCGATTTTTAGGGCGAACTCGAAGTTCAGAGCTATTCGCCCATTCAAATAATTGCTGAAGGATCCTTGATTCATGCCCAGGGCTTCTGCAGCCTGCTCTTGGGTGAGGCGGTCTTTTTTGGGGCGGGCTCGATTCCACGCTGCGATTGCCTCTTTCAAGGCTGCACATTCGTCTTTTTCCCACTGTTCGAGTTCACGTTTTTTCTGGGTCATTGGCGCAGATTATTCCCGCAGGGCATGGTCGGCAAATTCCGCCGGCATTGACATGTATAATTCCGCAGGAAATACTTTCATGGTCACTCAAGCGAGGTTTCACCATGGAACGTATCCCTTTGGCTGTTTTCTGCGAGGCCCATGGCCAGACCGCGGCGGCCAAGAAGCTCAACATCACCCAGGGCGCGCTGAGCAAGGCTCTCCGGATCGGCCGCAAGGTTGAGGTAATCGCTAATAGCGACGGCTCGTTCTCGGCAGAGGAAGTGAAGCCATTTCCCTCCCAGCCTCAGGGCAAGCGCGATTCTGAGGTTGCTTAATCATGGCGACCAACGAATTAAGCCAAGACCGGGCTGACATAGCCCGCGAGATCGAGACCCTGATCTTGCAGCGCCTTGCGCGCACCAGTCAGAAGGCCGTCGCTTTGGAAACCGGTTGCAGCGAGTCGACCGTATCGCGCTGGAATGACGGGGAGTACCAGCGCTGGGCCCAGGTCCTGTCGCTGCTGGGCCTGCGCGTTGTTCCCGATACCGCCGTGGTGGTAACCGCCGACTACCTGTCCGCCCTGGAGACCATGGCGCGGATCGGGCTGAAGGCCGAGAAGAAGCGGCCTGGTCCGCTGGGGTGGGATTGATCATGTCCGTCGAGCACGTCAGTGTCGGCCTGGCCCGGGTCCTGGACCAGCTCGAAAGGTCTCCTTGCATATTGGCTGGTGACTGCGATTTCCATAAAGAAATGGCGATGCGCTCCGCACGGCAGGTATCCCGCGCTTTCAGCGAACCAACTCGCCGCCGCGCCGCGGCCAACTGCGCGGCTTATCTATTCGCCTCCCTTAGCGTCCATATCCCGCGCTCCGGAGGCATCAATGCCCATTTCTGATCCTCTTGTTCCTCTGGATGTTGATTTGCGCGGATTGCCTTTCATGCCGCTCGATGTGGGGCGTTTGCGTGACAGCAATCTGGCGATCGAGGCCAGTGGAGACGAATTTCGTGCGGCAGTTCTGCTCTGGTGCGCATCCTGGAACCAGGTTCCTGCTGGTTCATTGCCCGACAACGACACTGCTCTTGCTACGTACGCAGGCTATGGCCGTGGTGATTTGAGGGGGTGGAGGAAGGTGAAACAGGGCGCAATGCGAGGGTTTGTAGTCTGCTCCGATGGCCGGTTGTATCACCCAGTCGTATGTGAAAAGGCCTTGGAAGCCTGGGCAGAACGCACCGAGTACCGCGAGAGCAAAGAGAACGAGAAAGCCCGGAAACAGAAGGAGCGAGACGACCGAAAGCGCATGTTCAGCGACCTGCGCGAGGCCGGAATCATGCTGCCTTGGAACGCCTCGACAGCAGAGGTTCGAGCCAGGCATGAGGCCCTGGGGAAGAAGGAGCCTGTCACCCCACCTGTCACTGTGACAGGTCCGTCACAGGTCACGGCTAAGACAGGGACAGGGACAGGGACAGGGATTAAAGATCAAGAGCATTGTCCTGCTGACGCAGGACTCGTTGACGCTTCGCGCCAACCCGCGGAGTCGGCCGAGGACAGTTTGTTCAAAGGCACGAGCGAGCTCGACGATCCTCGGGCGCGCGTCCCAGCTTGCCCCTACCAGAAAATCGTCGATCTCTACCACCTTGCTCTTCCAGAGCTGCCGGCGGTCGTGCTGCTCAACGATGACCGGCGCCAGCAGCTCAAGGCCAGGTGGCAGCAGAGTCCTGTGCACCAGGACCTGCAGTTCTGGGCCGAGTACTTCGCCGAGGTCAAGAAATCCAGATTCCTGACTGGCCAGGTCGTTCCGCGCGACGGCAGCAAGGCGTTCCGCGCCACGTTCGACTGGCTGATCAAGTCCCGAAACTTCGTGAAAGTCATCGAGGGGAATTACCAAAATGCGTGAGCCCTACAGCCTCGAAGCCGAGCACGCCGTGCTGGGCGCAATGCTGATCAAGCCCGAGCTGATCGACGTCCTGTCCGCCGACCTGAAGACCGCCGATTTCTTCTTCGCCGACAACCGCGCCGTGTTCGACGCGATCCAGGTGCTGCGTGCGAAGGGCACCCCGATTGACTTCCTGACCGTGGCCGAGCACATCGGCACGCTGTACGGCGGTGAATCGGCACTGGCCTACTGCGCCGACCTGCACCGCAACACGCCGAGTGCGTCGAACGCCCGGGCCTACGCCAACACCGTGCTCGAGCGCAGCACCGTCCGCGCCCTGATGACCGCGGCACGCGCCATCCACGAAATCGCCGAGGGTGATTCCGGGACCGAGGACAAAATCACCCAGGCCCAGGCCGAGATCAACGCGATCAGCACCACGTCGGCCGTGCAGGACACCGTCACCGCCGGTGAAGCAATCCGCAAACACGTCGAGGAGCTGGAGCGCCGTGAAGCCCTTGGCGGCGCCATGGACGGTCTGTCCACCGGCATCCCGGCGCTCGACAAGAAACTCCGCGGGCTCAAGGCCGGCCAACTGATCATCGTGGCCGGACGCCCGAAGATGGGTAAAACCACGCTGACCATGAACATCGTCGATCACAACGCCATCCGCGACGGTAAGCGCGTCCTGGTGTTCAGCCAGGAAATGTCCCACGGCCAGCTCATGGACAAATCCCTGGCATCCCTGGGGCACATCCCGCTGGGCGCTCTGCAGGATGGTTCGGCGCTGCGTACCCACTCCGCGCAGATGCTCGAAGCCTCGAGCCTGATCAACGGCGCGCAGATCGAGCTGTACAACCGCAGCGGCATCACGATCAACCGCCTGCGCTCCGTCGCCCGCCGGCAGAAGATGAACTTCGGCGTGGACCTGATCGTGGTGGACCACATCGGCCTGGTCGATGTTGATGACTCCCGCGCCAACTCGGTTCAGCGCGTCAGCGAGGTCACCCGCCAGCTCAAGATGCTCGCCGGTGAACTGGGCTGCCCCGTCATCGCCCTGTCGCAGCTCAATCGCCAGCTCGAGCAGCGCCCGAACAAGCGCCCAGTCCCATCCGACCTGCGCGACTCCGGGTCCATCGAGCAGGACGCCGACACGATCCTGTTCGTGTACCGCGACGAGGTCTACGACCCGCACACCCAGCAACGTGGTACCGCCGAGATCATCATCGGCGCCGCCCGCGAAGTGCAGCCAGGCACTGTCCGCGTCCGGTACCAGGGCGGGTACAGCCTGTTCTCCGAGCTGGCGGCCAACTCCAGCGCCGACGCAGCACCACCGGACCTGTTCGACGACAACGCGGACTACGCGCCCAAGCCAGAAAGCCCTGTAGCCAAGGTCACCAGCATGGCCGAGCGCTACCAGAACTACGGGAAGCACAAGCAATGACCGCCATAGAATCCGTGAAATTCTTCGTCCCAGGCGACCCGGTCGGCAAGGGCCGGCCACGCGTCAGCACCATCGGTGGCCATGCCCGCATGTTCACGCCAGCCAAGACCGCCAGCTACGAGGGCCTGATCGCCCTGGCGGGTACCGAGGCCATGGCCGGCCGCCAGCTGATCGAGGGCGCCGTGATGGTCGAGATGCGCATCATCCAGGTCATCCCCAAGTCGGCGACCAAGAAGTTCAAGGCCCAGGCCCTGGCGGGTGAAGTCTTCCCGGCCAAGAAGCCCGACATGGACAACGTCGTGAAGGCGATCTTCGACGGGCTCAACGGCGTTGTGTGGAAGGACGACGTACAGGTCGTGGATGCCATCGTGCGCAAGCGCTATGGCGAAACGCCGGGTGTGCATGTGCTCATCGTCGAGCGGGAAGGGGGTGCAGCGTGAACAGGCCTGTGTGGTTTTGCCGCGAAATTGGTACCAGCGGTTGGCTGATGCTGGCTGCCGACCAGGACCTGGCTGGCCCGGACGAGCCAGAGAGCATGCTCGGCCACCGCCGGTCCTTCCATCCGTTCGAGCTCGACGAAGACCCTGAAGCGCTTGCAAGGATCATTGGGGAGATGAGCGAAGTGATGGGGCGTGTGAGTGCTCAACCTGTCCCGACGTCGCGCGCGTGCGCGTTTGGCGACCACCGTGAAGCCCGTGGCTGACCAGCTGCCACTGTTCGCCGAGCTGGCGCCGCGGGTGTTCGTGCCCGTGGCGCCGCCGGTGATTGCGGCTGCGCGCCCTGGTCCGAAGCGGATCGACTGGTTCCGGGTGATTACAGCTGTGCTGCGTGGCGGGTACTCGCTGCAAAGCGCGGCGGACGAGATCGGTGTGGCGCGTACCACGCTGATCGGCTGGCGCCAGGGTGCTGAGCCCCGGTACAGCGAAGGGGAGCGGCTGGTGCTGCTCTGGTGCAGGATCACCGGGGAAGGGCGGGAGAAGCTGCCCATGTGCACAGCGCTCGACTACCACTTCAAGCCCTGAAATCGTCGGGAACCCGACAGCGCACCACCACCATCCTCCGTGTCATCGATGCCCCGCCACCGTGCGGGGTTTTCTTTGTCACCACTCTGGAGGCGCCCATGAAAGCCCCAGTCAGGAGCACAAGCATGGCGAACAACCCGGAAGGGATCGTGGAGGCGGTCAGCGTGTCGGTTGCCAGCAAGGGAATGCTGGCGGGCGCAGGTGCTGGCGTGGTGGGCTTCCTGTCCCAGGCCAACTGGATTGGCATCATCGGGGTGGCGCTTGCTGCCCTGGGCTTTGTGGTCAACACCTGGTTCCAGATCCGCAAGGACCGCCGGGAGGCGCGGGAGAGCGAGGCCAGGATCGCGGCGCTCAAGGATCAGTGCCGGATATGAGCATCATCAAGCAGCGCGTGCTGCCCCTGGCCCTGGGCGGATCGATCGCCATGGCCACCAGCCTGGTGGGTTACTTCGAGGGGCGCTCGCTGCTGGCGTACCTGGACCCGGTGGGCATCCCGACCATCTGCTACGGCAGCACCGCGGGCGTGAAGCTGGGGCAGCGCCTCACCGCCGCTGAGTGTGATGCGCTGCTGGCGGCGGAGCTGGGCCAGGCCTGCGCCGCCGTTGACCGCGCTGTGCGTGTCCCACTGCCGCCCACGCGCCGGGCCGCCCTGTGCTCGTTCGTGTACAACGCCGGGGCCACGGCCTTCGCCACCAGCACGCTGCTGCGCAAGCTGAACGCCGGCGACACCAGGGGCGCATGTGCGGAGCTGAGCCGCTGGGTGTACGCCAAGGGCCAGAAGCTGGCCGGCCTGGTCAACCGTCGAGCTGCCGAAAGGGAGCTGTGCGAGGTGGGGTTGTGACCAAGTACCTGCTCGCAGCCATCGCTACGCTGTCTCTGCTCTTGATTGGGGCGTTTGGGCGCATCGACCATATCGGCACCAGCCTTGATGCGTCATCGCGGCGTGTGAGCGAGCTGGAGGCCTCGGAGCAATCCCGCAAGAACACCATCAGATTGCTGGGCGAACTTGATGCCCAGCACACCCAGGAGAGAGAGCATGCGAACCAGGTCAATGCCAGCCTTCGTGCTGATGTCGCTGCTGGCAAGCACCGGCTGTCAATCAAGGCCACCAGCTGCACTGTGCGAGCCGCCACCGCCACCCCCGGCGTGGGCAATGCAGAAGCGCGAGCCGACTTTGACCCAGCGTCTGCTGAACGAATTGTCCGAACCGGAAACGACGGCGACGACTCCATCCGAGCCCTGAACACGCTGATCGACTACATCAACAACGCTTGTCGCGCTCCTCGATAGTCGGGAAACCGACGCTATCCCGCCTTGATGCTGGGCCTCGTTGATCAACCATCGCCGAGGCCCTTCGCATGCCAGCCCCCGACAACCTCCAGACCCAGACCCCTGGGCAAGCGCTCACCCAGCCCACCGCCGAGCAGCAGTCCACCACCAGCACCAATGCCAAAGAGCCTGAGTACACCGCCAAGCACAACGGCGGTGGGCGCTGGCGCATCTGGGCCGCCACCACCGACGACTGGTTCAGCGACTTCGTGGCTGCCGGCGAGGGCGCCAAGGACTCCGCCCAGGCCGAGGCCGAGCGCCTGAACGCTGGCGGTGAGCCGTTCGTGAAGGCCGTCGAGGCAGAGCCAGCGACCACCACCACGGCAGTACAAGCCACCGCCCAGCCCACCGCCGAGCAGGCACAGCGCCGCACCCAAGCCGTGCTCACCGACGAAGGCTGGCTGGTACCTGACCTGCCCTTCGCCTACACCCGGGAGTAACAGCCATGGGATCGAAGCCAAGCAAGCCGAAGGTCGTTGCGACCGAAGATCCGGCGGTCACCGCGCAGAAGGCCGCTGACGCAGCCGCGCAGAAGGCCAACGAGGAAACCGCCGCAGCCAAGGCCCGCAAGCAGCGCAGCAGCCTGCTGTCGCAAGCGGGCGCCGCTGGCACCGTCATTGAGCAAGGGAAAAGGACACTCGGGGCATGAATGCTGACCAGATCTGCAAGACCTTGAGCGTGCTCAAGTCATTGCGCAGCCCGCATGAGCAGGTCTGGCGCGATTGCTTCGATCACACGTACCCGCAGCGGGGGAACGGCTTCTACTGCGAGATGATGAGCGCTCAGGAGGCCCTGAACCGCAAAGCCAGGATCTTCGACGGCACCACCACTGATGGGGCGCGCACGCTGTCCTCGTCCGTCCAGGCCGGCATGACGCCAGCTAACAGCCTGTGGTTCGGCATGGATGTGGCGCAGTCCACGGAAGAGGAGCGCCGCTGGCTGGGCGAGTCCGCCGAAATCATCTGGGAGAACATCCATGCCTCCAACTTCGACGCCGCTGCATTCGAGGGCATGCTCGACGTGGTGTGCGCCGGCTGGTTCGCCCTGTACATCGACAGCGACCGGGAGAAGGGCGGGTATGTCTTCGACCTCTGGCCCATCGCTGGCGTGTACTGCTCGGCGTCCAAGCCAGGCGGGCGCATCGACAGCGTCTATCGCTCGTACAAGCTGACCGCCGAGCAGGCCGTCAACGAGTTCGGCGAAGGCAACGTCAGCGAGAACACCCGCAAGCTGGCCAAGGACAAGCCTCAGGAACTGATTGAGTTCGTGCACGCCATCTACCCGCGCAGCACGTACATGGTCGGCGCCAAGATGGCCAAGAACATGCCGATCGCCAGCTGCAAGGTCGAGGTGGCGGCGAAGAAGACCGTCAGCGAGTCCGGCTACCACGAGATGCCTGTGGTGGTGCCGCGCTGGATGATGATCCCCGACAGCGTCTACGCCACTGGCCCGGTGTTCGAGGCCCTGCCAGACGCTCGCACGCTCAACGAGATGGTGCGCATGGACCTGGCCGCGGCCGACCTGGCCATCGCAGGCATGTGGATCGCCGAGGACGACGGGGTGCTCAACCCCAAGACGGTCAAGGTGGGTCCCCGCAAGATCATCGTGGCCAACTCCGTGGACAGCATGAAGCCGCTCCAGAGCGGTTCGAACTTCCAGTACACCGACTCCCGCATCGAGCGGCTGCAGCGTGCCATTCGCAAGATCCTGATGGCCGACCAGCTCCAGGCCCAAGACGGCCCGGCCATGACCGCCACTGAGGTGCACGTCCGCGTCAACCTGATCCGTCAGCTGCTGGGTCCGGTCTACGGACGGCTACAGAGCGAGTACCTGCAACCCCTGATCGAGCGTTGTTTCGGCATCGCCGTGCGTGCCGGGATCCTCGGGCAGCCGCCTGATTCTCTGTCAAACAGGCCGTACACCGTCCGCTACCTGTCGCCGCTGGCCCGGGCGCAGAAGCTGGAGGAGGTCAGTGCGATCGATCAGTACGTCGCGGGCTGCGCAGCGGCAGCACAGGCGCAGGCCGCAGCAGGCCAGCAGCCAGACGCCATGGACAACGTGGACATGGACGCTGCCGCCCGGTACCGGGGCGAAGCCCTGGGCGTCCCTGCCGAGGTCATGCGCACCAAGGCCGACGTCGAGCAGGTCCGTGAGCAGCGTGCCCAGGCACAGCAGGCGGCGGTCGAACAACAACAGCAGGCCGCCATGCAACAGGCCGTCACCGAATCCGCCCTCAAGCAGCAGCCAGGAGCCGCCGCATGACCCAGTACACCTCCGAGCAACTGGACGACATGTTCAAGCGCGTGTTCGAGCAGCACGCAGAGGGCGTGATCGTCCTTGAGGCGCTGATCCAGCGCTTCAGCAAGAGCACCGTCACCAAGGGCGGCATCGACGCCATCCTTGAAACCTACAGCAGGCTGGGAGCGCGAGAAGTGCTCGACCACATCCTGCGACGCATCAACCGCGCCAATGGCGTGCATGACCAACCCGAAGAGGAATGAACATGACTCAGCACTACGTGGGTACCAAGATCGTCACTGCCTGGGAGCAGGAGAAAGATGGACTTCCGGGCTACTCGGTGCAGTACAGCGACGGCTATATCAGTTGGTGCCCCAAGGACAAATTCGAGGAAGCGAACATTGCACTGGGGCACATCGGTCATTTGGCGCCACACCAGCAGCGCGTGATTGCCGAGTGCGAGCAGTTGGCGGACCGCGTCACCAAGCTGGAAACCTTCATGCATACCGATCTCTATGCTGGTCTTCCCGAGAAAGAGCGCGAGCTGCTGAAGATGCAGGCCGACGCAATGGTTCTGTACCTGGGCATCATCAACACCCGCATTGAAACCTTCGGGGGTGCCGCATGAACTGGTTCATCCACACCCACCTGGGCCACTTCCTGTGCAACGAGACGGGCGAGAACGGCGACCCGAGCGGTACCACCACTACGACCCAGGCCCAAACGACCACCACTGTCCTAGGCAACGCAGTCCCCAACGACTGGATCCCCGAGAAGTACCGCACGAACAAAGAGGACGGCAGCCTTGATCTTGAAGCATCGTCGAGGAAGGTTGCCGAGGCCTACAAGCACCTGGAAACCCGTATGGGCTCCGGCGATGCGCCGCCCAAGAGCGCCGACGAGTACGCGCTCAAGCTTGAAGTCGAGGGCTTCAACTGGGACGAGTTCAAAGCTGACCCGAACTCCCAGGCATTTCTGAAGGCTGCACATGCCAAGGGCATGACCAACGCCCAGGTGGAGTTCGCGGTCGGTGAGTACCTGAAAGCGGCACCAGGCCTGATCGCCGGCAATGCCCAGCTCAGCCAGGAAGACTGCGTGGCCCAGCTCAAGGGCGTCTGGGCCGATGATAAGGCGTACACCGCCAACCTCCAGTCCTCCCACCGTGCGGCCGAGGGCTTCGCGAACAAGGAAGGCCTGGGCAGCATGGCCAACCTGATGGCCAAGTTCGGCAACGACCCGGACTTCATCGCCTTCACCGCCAACATCGGCAAGGAAATGGCCGAAGACACGCTGATCAGCAATGGCGTGGCCAATGAACAGGACTTCGCCGTGAAGACCGCCGAGCTGCGCCAGCAGTTGCAGGACCTGGCCCCGCACGATCCGAAGCGCGTCCAGATCCAGCAGCAACTGAACGAGCTCTACGCCGCCAAGTACAACAAGCCAGCATCCCGCACCTTCACGGCCTGACCCCTCCGAAAACGTCGGGAAACCGACGCCCCTCCAAACCGACCATCACAGGCATCCCGACAGCAATGTCGGGCCGGCCTGCGGTGGCGCGCAGATACCCGGCCAGCCCCAGGCGCAGCAATGCCGATGCACGCCAGGAATCCCGGCCCGCAAGACGGACACCCGGTAGGCACACCTGAATCCGCATTGGAGTGCATCGTATGTCCCAGCAAATTACCGAAGCGTTCGTGCAGCAGTTCGCTGATAACTTCAAGCACGTCGCCCAACAGAAAATGTCCCGCTTCGAAGGGGCGGTGACCATCGAGCCCAATATCGTGGGCATGTCCAAGTCGGTGAACCGTCTCGGCCAGCGCGTTGCGCAGCGCCGCACCCAGCGCCACGGCGACACCCCGATCAACGACCAACCGCACAGCACCCGGTTCGTGGACCTCTACGACTGGGAAGACGGCGACATGGTCGATGACCAGGACAAGATCCGCATGCTGGTCGATCCGACCTCGGACTATGTGCAGGCCATGGTGGCCGGCATGAACCGGGCGAAGGACGACGTGATCATCCAGGCTTTCGGTGGCGGCTCGCGCAGCACCCAGGGCGGGGTCCTGGTACCGCTGCCAGCTAGCCAGAAGATCGCCGTGGGCGGCACCGGCCTGACCAAGGCCAAGATCATCCAGGCCAAGAAGATCTTCCGCCTCAACGAGGCTGACGAGGAGGCTGGCGAAGAGCTGTACATGGGCTACCACGCCAACGCCCTGGTCGACATTCTCGCCGACACCACCCTGACCAGCGCCGACTTCATGAGCGTGAAGATGCTCCAGGAAGGCACCCTGAAAGGGACCTGGATGGGCTTCCGCTGGATCCCGTCCGAGCGCCTGCCGAAGACCGGCAACACCCGCCTCTGCTACGCCTGGGCCAAGTCCGGCGTGGTGCTGGGCAAAGGCCAGGACATCACCACCAAGGTGGGCGAGGACCCAGGCAAGGGCTTCAACGTCCGGATCTACGCCAAGCAGTCGCTGGGCTCGGTCCGCGTCGAAGAAGAGAAGGTCGTCGAGATCGCCGCGAACGACCCGTAAGGGTCTTCGCTGTTCTCGCCCTCAACCCTATTCAGGAGAAACACCATGGCAAACGGCAACGGCTCTCTGGCGGCGGCGCGCACCGCGTATCCGCAAACGCTGGTCAAGCCCAACCTCCAAGGCGGCGACATTCAAGTCTTCGTCAGCACCTACACCGTCCCGGCGTCCGGCGGCCCGGGCATCGGCGAGTACATCTCGTGGGGCTTCCTGCCCTTCGGTGCTCGCCTGATGCCCACCACCAAGCTGTATTTCGCAGCCGGCGCGGCATCCTCCACCCTCAACCTGGGCGATCCGGTAACCCCGGCGCGCTACCTGGCTGCAACCGCAGTGACCACTGCCGGCAGCGCCACCGCAGAGGCGGTCTTCGCCAACGGTGCGTTGTTCGATGTGCTGGTCACGCTGCCCGGCCAGGCCACCGACACCAGCGAACTGCGCTCCGTGGTCGCCGGTGCTGCCCTGCAGGCGGGCCAGGTCATCACCCTGGTTGCGCAGTACGCCCAGCAGAACTGAGTTCGGCGGTAGCCATGGAAGGCGTTTCAGTTGCCGGGGCCTAGTGCCCCGGTCTTTTTTTGGGAGGCACAAGGCATGGCAATGGCAACCGGTGTTTCGATCTGCTCCAACGCGCTGCTGATGCTCGGCGCCCAGACCATAAACGACTTCCAGGACTCGCAGAACATCGACCGGGCCAAGCTCTGCGCGAACCTGTACCCATCCCAGCGTGACAGCATCCTTCGCGCCCACCCCTGGAACTGCTGCATCAAGCGCGTGGTGCTGGCACCCCTGGCCGAAGC
The DNA here is from genome assembly GCF_057197725.1 of Pseudomonas sp. P2S-1. Lineage (NCBI taxonomy): Bacteria > Pseudomonadati > Pseudomonadota > Gammaproteobacteria > Pseudomonadales > Pseudomonadaceae > Pseudomonas > Pseudomonas sp. P2S-1. Next base: position 2,544,429 of record NZ_CM170068.1, on the reverse strand, counting down.
CCCAGCATTCGAATGGCAACAGGCCTTCGAGCTTCCAGCTGACTGCCTGCGTGTGCTGGAGGTTGGGTCAGGCGGGTGCCAAATCGATTACCTGGTCGAGTCGCGCAGGATCCTGGCTAACACCATGGCGCTGGAGCTGCGTTATGTGTTTGCCAACGAGGTCGAGGCAACTTGGGATGCCCACCTGGTGGACCTGATGACCGCCGCCATGGCTGCCGTGCTGGCCTATCCGGTTACCCAATCGACGTCTGAACGCGATAGCCGTGAAGCCAAGCTGGTCCAGCTCATCAAGCAGGCCAAGGCAGTGGATGGCCAGGAGGATCCGCCCCAGACACTTGGCGATGAACGCCTGCTGGGCTCCCGCTTCGGCTCCTGGGCGGGGTGGCGATAATGGCCAGGTTCACGCTGATACAGACCAACTTCACCGCCGGGGAGATATCCCCGCGCATGCTGGGTCGGGTTGACCTGGCTCGCTACCAGAACGCCGCGCAGGTGATGGAGAACTGCTGGCCGGTCGTGCATGGTGGCGCCATGCGGCGCTATGGAACGCTGCACTCGTCGCCCTGCAAGTACCCTGACCGCAAGGCGATCCTGATTCCCTACGTGTTCAACACCAGCCAGTCGTACATGTGCGAGTTCGGCGATCTGTACGTTCGCATTCACTTTCCGGACGGCAGTTATTCGGGTGTTGAGCTGGCAAGCCCATACGCGCAGACCATCCTCTCCCAGCTGGAGTACGTCCAGGGCGCAGACACCATGTTCATCTTCCACAACACCGTGGAGATCAACCGGCTGCGCCGCATCACAAACACCGAGTGGAGCCTGGCGCCGGCCCCCTTCGTGACCAGGCCGTTCGATGAGCGCGGCATCGAGTTCGCGACTGGGCTTACCCTCAGCGATCCATCAGTTGGCACCGGGCGCACGGCGACATCGGCTACCACTGCGTTCTTGGCCTCTGACGTGGGTCGGGAGATTTGGTCGGGTGCCGGTGTCGCCAAGATCACCGCCTTCACCAGCACCTCTGTGGTCACGGTTGAAGTCCTGAACGCGTTTCCATCCGCGGTGCGCCCGGCATGGTCTTTGAAGGGAAGCCCTCAGACCGCCAACAAGCTGAGCGCATTCAGCCCCGTGGGCGCCATCGTCACCATGACCCTGACCGATAGCGGCTGGCGATCCGGGGATGTTGGGAAGTTCGTCAAGATCAACAGTGGGCTGCTTGAGATCACGGCATTCACCGACGACAAGGTTGTGTCCGCAGTCATCCGTACGGCGCCTACATCCGATGTTGCTTCGCCAGCAAACGCATGGTCGCTTGAATCCAGCGTCTGGAATGCCATTGATGGTTATCCAGGTGCTGGAACGCTGCACTCCCAGCGCCTGATTGCCGCGGGCACGCCGGCCAACCCTCAGACCGTATGGGGCTCGCGCATCAACGAGTACCTGAACTTCGAGCTGGGCACAAAGGACGATGATGCTTATGCCTTCCCGCTGTCGTCCGACCAGATCAACCCGATCCTGCACATGGGGCAGATCAACGCCCTGATCGCGCTGACCTATGGCGGGGAGTTCACCATGGTGGGCGGCGTCGAGAAGCCGATCACGCCCACTAACATCCAAGCCAAGAACCCCACGGTGTACGGCTGCAACCGCGTGCGTCCCATTCGGATCGGTAACGAGCTGTATTTCGTCCAACGCGCAGGCCGCAAGCTGCGGGCCATGGCCTACAAGTACGACTCCGACAGCTATGGCTCTCCGGACATGTCTGTGCTGTCCGAGCACATCACCAAGTCCGGCGTGGTCTCCATGGCCTACCAGCAGGAGCCAGAAAGCATCCTGTTTGCCGCAAGGTCGGATGGCCAGATGGCGACCATGACCGTAGACCGGGACCAAGACGTGATCGGCTGGGCCCGGCAGATCACCGATGGCGCTTTTGAGTCCCTGGCCGCGATCCCGGTGGAAGGCGGTGATCAGGCCTGGGCTGTTGTGCGCCGCACCGTTGGCGGCCAGAACGTGCGCTACATCGAGCGCTTCGTCGAGGGCTGCCAGGTCGATGGCGGCGTTTTCGATACGTCCGATACGCCCAAGGCTGACTGGGATGGGCTTGATCACCTGGAAGGCCGGGAAGTTGACATCGTTGCGGATGGCGTCGTGATGCAGCGCCAGGTCGTCACCGGTGGAAAGATCACGTTGCCGCGCAATGCTTCCAGCGTTCAGGCCGGGCTGCCATTCACCACCAGGATCAAAACCCTGACGCCGGAAGTGCAGGGCGGAACCGGCAGCGCCCAGGGCAACAGCATGCGGGTTGGCGAGATCACCCTGCGCTTCCTGGAGACCACGGGCTGCAAGCTCAACGGGCAGACGATTGCCTTCCGCAATCTCGGCGAAAACATTCTCGATGCGCCGCCACCCCTGTTCACGGGAGACCACCGACTTGAGGCGCTCAACTGGGAGAGGGGGCAAGCCTCGATCGAGATCACCCAGGACCAGCCGCTGCCATTCCACCTGCTCTGTGTCATCAAGAAGATGACCGTCAACGACTGAGGGCGACTCCATGATCCGTCCCGCAACGCATGAAGACATTCCGCGCCTGGTAGAGCTTGGCGCGGTCATGCATGCCACCACCAACTACAGCCACCTGGTGTACCTGCCGGAGAAGACTGGCGCCTTCCTGGTCTCGCTGATTGAGGGCGACGGCGTGATGTTCGTGGCCGAGGTAGGCGGCCTGGTGGTGGGCGGCCTGGCTGGAGGCCTGACCGAGCAGTGGTTCAACAACGACCTGATCGCCTTCGACTACTGCCTGTTCGTCGAGCCCGGCCGGCGGCAGGGCCTGATCGCCATGAAGCTGGTGCTCGCCTTCCAGGAGTGGGGCCGCCTCAAGGGCGCTAATCAGGTCCACATGGGCGTCACCACCGGCGTCCACGTCAGCAGTACCGCCCGCCTGTACGCCCGCCTGGGCTTCAAGTACGACGGACCGCTCATGAAGATGGAGATGTGATCATGGTGATTCGACCCACGACCATCGCCGAGATCCATGCTGCCGGCATTCTGCCTGAGCTGCTGGGAGCCTACGCGGCCGAGTCGAGCATTCCTGAGCTGGGCCAGGTATGCCCAGCCTTCGACACCTACTACGCCATGGAGGAGGCCGGGGCCCTGCACCTGCTCGGCGCCTTCGGCGGCGAACTGGTAGGCCTGGTCTCGATGCTGGTCTACGGGCTACCGCACTACGCCAACCGCCGGATCTGCACCCTGGAGTCGTTCTTCGTGATGCCCGGGTCTCGGCAGGGCGGTACCGGCCTCAAGCTGTTGCAAGCCGCCGAAGCCAAGGCGATCGAGCTTGGCGCCGCAGCCCTGATGGTGAGCGCCCCAGCCGGCGGCAGGCTGGCCAAGATCCTGCCGCGATCCGGGTATCGCAAGACCAATGAGGTGTTCTTGAGGGCGCTTCCATGAGCCAGCTTCCGGCAATGACCAGCGAGGAGGTGGCCAAGGTCCAGGCGCTGGAGTCGCACATGCTGCAGCTGCCACAGGTCCAGATCATCACCCATCACCACTTCCACGCTGGGCTGTACGCCAGAACCGTCTGCATCCCTGCCGGCGTGATGCTTACCGGCGCCTTGATCCAGATCCCCACCCTGCTGATCGTCTCTGGCCACGTCACGGTGTTCATCGGTGGCGAGACCCGCGAGCTGGCCGGCTACCACGTACTGCCGGGCCAGGCCGGACGCAAGCAAGCGTTCCTGGCCCATGCCGACACTCACCTCACCATGACCTTCGCCACTCAGGCCACGACCGTGGAGCAGGCCGAAGAAGAGTTCACCGCCGAAGCCGACCTGCTGATGTCTCGCAAGCAGAGCGGCGATTTCATTTCCATCCCGGGAGAGTAGCCATGTCCGGAGCAACATCCGCCGTAGCGATCGGCGCCATGATCGCCGCCACTGCCTATTCCGCCTACTCGTCAGTGCAGGCCGGCAAACAAGCTCAACTCAACGCTGACGCCCAGGCAGAGCAAAGCCAGCTCGACGCCGACAACGCAGCCAGTGCGGCCAAGGTCCAGGCCGAGCGCATCCGCAAGGTTGCTCGCGCTCAGGCCGGGTCGGCCAATGCTGCCCTGGCCGCTTCGGGTGTCGAGGTGGGCGAGGGTAGCGCCGTCAACATCAACGAAGAGATCTACGGCAACGCCGAGGAAGATGCGGTGATGACCATTCTCAACGGCGAGAACGCCAAGAAGCGCGGCTACGTCGATGCCAGCAATACGTCCCTCTACGGCAACCAGCAGCGCGCCGCAGCCAACTCGCAGGCCGTTGGCAGCGTCTTGCAGGCCGGAGCTTCCTACGGCATGTGGAAGGCCAGTGCCGCGGGTAAGAACGGCACTACACCACAAGTTGGAGGTAACGGCTGATGGCTGTCATCCCAACCGGCCCGGGCGTCCGTGTCGCCCCCGAGGTCGTGCAGAACCGCGTCATCACGCCCGACCCAAGCATGCAATCCCGTGGCGCGCAGCAGATCGCTGGAACTGTGCAGCAGGCTGCGATGGGATTTCTTGAGCAGCAGCGCCGGGAGGATCAGGCCTTGGCGCGAGTGAAAGCCAGCAACTCGTTGCTCGACTATGAATCGAAACTGGATTTCGGCATCACAGATCTAGGAATGAAGCTGAAGACCCTGGAGCTACAGCCTGAGGAGGCCGGCAAAGCTTATGAGGAGTTCGTCAGCAAGCTGGACCCGATCAAGGTGCCAGGGCTCGATAACGCCGCCCAGGAAGAGGTCGGCATATCGATGAAAAAGCTCCAGATGCAGAAGCTGCAGCAGTTCCAAGGGCAGATCCAAGAGGCTCGTGTTGGTGTTGCAAAGTCCGAGCTCCGATCCCGATTCGATTCCCTTGAGAATGCTTCCGCCATGCCGGGCGCCGACCTCGCTAAGATCTTCAGTCGAGCGCAGGATGAGGGAATTCAGCAGGTTGGCCGGGCGGCCTGGGGTGTTGACGGCTGGGACAAAGAGATGCGGGCGTTCGAGCAATCGGCATATACCGCCAACGCCTTGGGGCGCATCCATCAAGCCGGCAACGACGTTGGCCAGCTGAAGCAGGTCCGCGCCGACATTGTGAACTGGCAGGGCGGCCCATACCAAGGCCTCACCGCCAAAGGGCGGGAGAAGTTGCTCGATACCATCAACCCGCTTCTGGATCGCAGTATTGGCGTTGCCGCCGGTCAGCAGGCCGTTGCCCAGGGCGAAGGGGGGAGTGGCGGGCTGTTCGCCTCAATGATCCAGGCTGAAAGCTCGGGCCAGCAGTTCGACGCGAGCGGAGCGCCGCTGACATCCAGCAAGGGCGCCGTGGGCGTAGCCCAGATCATGCCGGCCACCGGCCCCGAGGCAGCGCAGGCTGCCGGGCTGCCATGGGACGAAAAGCGTTTCCGTACCGATGCTGGCTACAACCGAGCCTTGGGAGAGGCCTACTTCAACAAGCTGGTGCAGTCGTTTGACGGCAACCAGACTTTGGCGGTGGCCGCCTACAACGCTGGGCCGGCGCGGGTCCAGGAGTGGATTGGGCGCTTCGGGGATCCGCGCAAAGGCGAGGTCACCGACGAGGAGTTCGCCCAGCGCATTCCGTTCCAGGAGACTCGCGACTACACCCGCAAGGTGATCGACCAGGCGGCGAAGCAGCAGGCCAAGCCAGAGTTCGGGCCAATCGCCCAAGCGATCGATGCTCGCACCGACCTCACCCCGGAGCAGAAGAAGATCGCAATCAGCGACGCCCGGCAGCGGTTTGACTGGCAGCAGGATCAGGAGAAGCAGAACTATGCAGCGCTCCAGAACGGGGCGTGGAGTACGGTGCTGGGCGGCGGCCAGTGGCAGGACATCGATTCAACCACCTGGGCCGGGCTCAAACCGAAGGACCGCAAAGAGCTGATGAACTACCGCCCGAACCAGCAGACCGATCCAGAGGCCTACATTCTCGCCCGCGACCTCGTCCTGAGCGGGAAGGAGGTGAACCTGCTGGATATGCGGGGCAAGTTCAGCAACTCGGATTTCACGCGCCTGGTTGATCTGCAGTTGAAGCGCCAGACCGGCAGCGAGGCGGCAACCGCCAGCATCAGCACTGGGCGCTCCATGTTCAACGACGCACTCAGGCTGGCCGGTATCGCGACCTCTCCCAGGCCCGGCAGTGATGACGCCAAGAAGAAAGCGGCGGCGGCCATGTTTGTGGACGATCAGATTCGAACGCTCGAGCAAGAGCAGGGGAAAAAGGCCACCCATGCGCAGGTGCAGCAGATCGTTGATGACGCCTTCATCAAGGGAGAGATCCTGGGCACCGGCAAGCTCTTCAACGACAAAGGTTATCGATTCGAGCTCAAGCCTGGGCAGCAGATGAAAATTCCCGATGGCGATCGTGCGCAGATAACTGCAGCCCTGAAGAAGGCGGGTATGCAAGTCAACGAAGCCAGCATTCGAGATCTCTACGAGAGAAGGTTCCAGCCATGAATCAGTACGACGAGATTCTTGCCGGAGAGAGCGCCGGCGGCGCATCACCAGCCAACCCATACGACAAATTGCTCCAGCGCGACAGCCAGGCGCCAAGCCCAAGGCTGGCGCTGAGCGTAACCGCCGACCGCAACCCGGACGAGCAGGCCAAGGTCCAACGCCTGGCCAGGATCACCGGACTGCCGGCGGACATGGTTTTGCGCAACCAGCATCAGGTTGAGCGCAAGGCCAAGCTTGACGCTGTCGACTATGACGCGCTGCTGGAGCAGGCTCCGGTGACGAGCCGATTCCTTGCCGACCCGGACAATGCCAGCGTGGCCCATGACGACATCGACGAGATGTCCAACGTGGAGACCGCATTCAACTCTTTCGTTCGGCAGTCCGGGGCGGACCAGTCGGCCAGTCCGCTGGACGCGATCAAGCGCGGCGCTTCCGGATTGGAGATTGCTGCGAAGGGTAGTCAGCTCCTGGCCGATCGTGCCCTGTCCTCCATTGGCAGCTTCCTGCTGAGCATCAACCCGCTGGTGCCTGACGCGCTGCCCGGCGCCGTTGATCGCGCCCTCGACGAGATTGACCAGGACAAGCAGCGTGAGCTGGTGTCCGCTGTCCAGGCATACAACGCCATGCCTCGCGATCAGCGCCTGGGGTTCGCAGCGCAGCTATACGACCAGGCCCGAGGCGAAGGCGAGGCAATGTTCAGCGCTACCGGGGAGGCCGGCATGTACGCGCTTCGCAACCCTGGGGCCCTCGGCAACGCCTTGGTCGAGATGATCCCCGGCCTGGTGGTTGGTGGTGGGCTCGGCGGCCTGGCAGCCGCCCCTGTGCGCGGCGCGGTCACTTCCCGGCTGACCGGTGCATTTGCCCAGCGCTGGGCGGAGAAAGCCATCACCGTGGGCGGTGTCAACCTGGGGGCGAGCGTGGCGGGTGGCGCCGGGCAGAATCTGGCTGAGGGCTACCGCAAGACTGGAGACCTCGACCAGAGCTATGCCTACAGCCTCAAGCGCACGCTTGCTGAGGGCGTGGTGAACGCATTGGGCGGAATGGCGCCCCTGCCTTTCGCCGGCCGTGGCCTTGCAGGCCGCTTCGGTAACTTCGCGACCGAAGGCGTGGCCCAAGGCGTTGGTGGTGCTGGCGGGGTGGCTGCTGGTGCTGCAGCAGTCGGCGAGGAGGCCTCTGGCGGCGAAATGCTGCTGAACGGTGTGATGGGGTTCGGTACCGCCCCAATTGATCTTGCTATCGCTGGTGTGAGTTCTGGTCGGCGCTTCTGGCAAGTCCAGGAGGACTTGGCCTCGATCCAGGCCCTTGGCGATATGGCCGAGGGCTCCAAGCTGTTCAAGCGCGCACCAGAGCGTGCCGAAGAGCTGATCAAGAGGCTGAAGGAACAGGCCGGAGGGTCGGTAAGCGAGATCCTGGTGCCGGCTGAGCAGTTCCAGCGTTACTTCCAAGACCAGAACCTTGACCCGGAACAGTTCGCGACCGCTGCGACCGGTAACGCTGACGCGCTGGGCGAGGCCCTGACGCTCGGAGGGGACATTTCGATCCCGCTGGAGAAGTGGGCGACCGTAATTGCTCGGGACGGGCACCACCGCGGACTGGAGCAGGACATCCGGGCTACCCCGGACGCCATGACTCTGCGCGAATTGGCAGAGTTTGAGAAGCGTGCGCCCGAGGCTCTGGAGCAGTTGCGCGAACGTGCCGAGCAGGATGCCGTCCAGGCAGGCGATCGCCAGGTGTTTGATGATGTTCGGGGGCAGTTGCTGGCCATCGGTCGAGATGCCCCTACCGCTGACCGCGAAGCGGCCTTGTACCAGTCGGCGTTCCGCAGCCTTGGCCAGCGGGCTGGCGTCGATCCGTTCGAGCTTTACAGCGGGTACGGCTTGCGCATTGGGCGAGATCTCCCGGCGGTGCTGCGCAGTGCCGCCAGCGCCGATGAACTGGACCTGCTGCTGGATAGGCTGCGTACCGGCGATATCCCCAGCGATACCCAGGCTTACGGTCCGTCGCTGATCGACTTCATTCTGGAGCGTGGCGGCATCAAGGATGATGGTGGCGAGCTCAAGGCCCGAGACGTGGACGTTGGCCGTCGGGGCAATCGTCGTCTCGGTCGCAAGAACGGACGCAGCCTGGACGATATGGCGCAGCAGGCGGCCGAGGCTGGCTACTTCGATCCCGCCAGCGTGGCTACACCTGAAATGCTGCTGGCGGGGCTGGACCGCGAACTGCGCGGGGATCGCCTGTCATCCTTCGCGAATCACGACGAAGCGCAAATCAACGCCCGGGGAATTCTCGACGAGCTGCAGCGCACCCTCGACCAGGCCGGCCTGGATATCCGAGAGCTGGACAATGCCGCCGCCCGCCGGGCTCTACTGGGGGAGGGTGGCGTGCGCTTTGATCAGGATCAGCCAGGGCCGCGTGGCTTTATCCAGTTCGGCGATGATCGCCGCTTCCAAATCAAGCTGACCGAGCGTTCGAACCTGTCCACGCTGCTGCATGAGTCGGGGCACTTCTATCTGGAGGTGCTTGGCGACCTGGCCGACCGCGTCGATGCGCCGGACCAGATCAGGCAGGACTACCAGACCCTGCTGGAGTGGTTCGGGGTAGGTGACCGTAAAGCAATTGGCACTGATCAGCATGAGCAGTTCGCGCGAGGGTTCGAGGCCTATCTGCGTGAGGGGAAGGCTCCAAGCGCCGCCTTGCAGTCGGCCTTCTCCCGCTTCCGGGCCTGGCTGGTGCACCTTTACCGCGATGCCTCTCGGCTGAATGTTCGCCTGAACGACGACGTGCGCCGTGTCTTCGACCGCCTACTGGCGACGGATGACGAGATCGCCCTGGCCGAGGCCCCTTACCGCACCCTGTTCGCCGACGCCAAAGCGGCCGGCATGAGCGATCGCGAATTTGAGGCTTATCGGTCGACCGCCGAAAAAGCCAACCAGACCGCCCAGGAGCGCTTGGCGGGCGAGATGCTGAGCGAACTGAGTCGCGAGCAAAAGAAGTGGTGGAAGGACGCCAAGGAAACAGTCCGCGAGCAAGTGGCTGCTGAGGTTGCGGCGCAGCCCGTGTACCGCGTTCAGGACTACCTGCGCAAAGGCGTGCAGACCGATGGGACCAAGGGTGACGCGGTGAAGCTGTCCCGCGATGACCTGGTGGAGCGATATGGCCAGCCCGTAGTTTCGCGCCTGCGCGGCATGACCGCAAAGGACGGGGTCAACCCAGACCTGGTGGCCGAGCAATTCGGTTTCGGCTCTGGCGAGGAAATGGTCCAGGCGCTGGTCGGTGCCCGTGACCGGCGGGACTTGATCAGTGCCGAGACCGATGCGCGCATGCGTGCGGAGTACGGTGACCTGCTGAACGACGGCAGCCTTGCCGACCGCGCCCTGGAGGCGGTCCACAACGAGGAGCGCGCCCAGGTACTTCGGGAAGAACTACGCGCTATCGACCGGTTGCGCCGGCAGGTCGATCGCGTGCAGCGAGCCAAAGCCAGCGAACAACGGGATGCCCGCGCCGAGGCCTCTGCCTCCATCCCCCCGCTGGAGACCGTTCGAAGCGTTGCCCGCCAGGTGATCGCCGACAAGGTGGTGCGCGAGATCCAGCCCCACCTGTACCTGAACGCTGAACGCAAGGCCAATCGGGAGTCCTTCGACCTGGCTGCTGCTGGTCGCTGGCAGGAGGCCGCCGAGGCCAAGCAGCGCGAACTGCTCAACCACTACCTCTACCGCGAGGCCAACGCCGCCCGGAAGGAAGAGGAGCGGATCTACGCCTACATGCGGCGATTCGAAAAGCCCAGCACCCGCGAGCGCCTGGGTAAGGCGGGCGCAGACTACCTAGAGCAGGTTGAGGCGCTGCTCGATCAGTACGAGTTTCGCCGAGTGTCTGGTCCGCAGATCCAGCGCCGCCGCAGTCTGGCGCAGTTCGTTGCCCAGCAGGAGGCCGCCGGCAATATCGTGGCGGTCCCACAGAAGCTCATCGACCAGGCTGCCCAGATCAACTATCGCGACCTCACCTTCGAGGAGCTTTCCGGCCTGCGCGATGCAGTGTCCAACATCGAGCATTGGGCGCGCCTCAAGAACAAGCTGCTCAACCGCAAGGACAAGCGGGACTACGAACAGGCCCGTGCCGATCTGATCGCCGCTGCCAAGGCCAATGTCCCCAAGGGAGCCCGCCAGGCTCCGGTATCGGAAAGCAGCGCAACCCGGATTGATACCGCGCTGAATGCCCTGTCGGGCATTGATGCCTCGCTCACCCGAATGGAGAACGTCATCAACAGGCTGGACGGTCGCAACACCAGCGGCCCCTGGCACCAGCTGGTGTGGAACCCGCTGGCCGAGGCCCAGGCGAACGAGCGCAATCTGTTCAACTCCGGGGTCCGGAGCATCATCGAAACGTTCGCCAACATGAAGGCTGAGCGGCTGAATGATCGCTTCCACATTCAAGCCCTGGGCAAGTCCTTTAATCGCCGGGAACTGCTGATGTATGCCCTGAACACCGGCAACGCATCGAACCGCGAGAAGCTGCTCAAGGGCATGTTCATGGGCAAGCCAGAGGCCAACGAGGCGGCCCTGGCGGAAATGCTCGGCAAGCTGGATCGCCAGGACTGGGAGCTGGTGCAGTCGGTATGGGATTCCTTCGATAACCTCTGGCCGGATATCGCGGCGATGTACAAGCGGCTGTCGGGTGTCGAGCCTCCGCGCATCGAGGCCACGCCGATCAAGACCGCGTCTGGCGATTTCCGTGGCGGCTACTTCCCGATCATCTACGACCGCAAGCGCCCAGGCGCTCCACCAGCAGCGGTCGGGGGCGAGCTGTTCAACGAGGGATTCGAGGGCGCTCTGCCGTCGAACGGCTTCACCAACCAGCGCGACCAGGGTGTGTCCGGCCCGCTCCTGCTCGATCTCAGCGCGGTACCGCAACGGCTGGCGCAGCACATCCACGACCTGACGCACCGTGAGGCGCTACAAGATGCTCACCGCCTGACGAAGGACCCTCAAATCAGGGCGGTGCTGATCAGGCGCCTGGGTGCGCGGGGGGCGGACGCCTTCCTGCCATGGCTCAAGGCGATCGCCAATGATCGCAACCCGCCAGAGACCGGCAACTTCAACCAGTTCCTGGATGCCGCCAGGACCAACACCTCGATTGTTGGTCTTGGCCTGTCGCTGTCGTCGCTGATGGCGCAGATGGGAGGTCTGATTCCCGGGATGCTGTACGTTCGCCCAAAAGCCATCGCGGGCGCTTTGCTGGAGGGGTTGCGGTCCCCAACTGAAACCTACCGAATGATCACCGATGCGTCGCCGGCCATGCGCCTGCGCTGGGATACCGAGGATGGCCGCCTGCAGTCGCGCGTCAACGAACTAGTTGGGCGCAGCGTCTACTATCGCAAGCGGCAGGATGTGGTCCGCTTCGCCTTCAACCTGTTCGGCTACATTGACCGGGGGATCTCCGGGGCAATCTGGCTGGGCGCCTACCGCGAGGCATTGGCCGCAGGGAAGGCCGCCGACCAGGCAGTTCTGGATGGTGATAAGGCGGTGAGGCAATCCCAGGGCGCGACCGGAGCGATGGATATCGCCGCAATCCAGCGCAAGGACCAGGGTGCCGCCATGCGGCTGCTGACGATGTTCTACACCCCTTTCAGTGCCTACTACAACCAGAACCGGGATCTCGCCTTTGAGGCAAAGCAGGGCGCCCGCACGGTAGCTGGTGCTGCCGCATCCATGCTGGCGCTGGCGTTCTTCCAGGGCGTGGTCGGAGACCTGCTCACTGGCAGGGGGGCTGACGAGGATGAAAGTACCGCGGCCTGGATGGCCAAGAGCACTCTGGGCTTCTCCGTTTCCGCGTTCCCGGTGTTGCGGGACACCATCGGCGCGGCGCTGAGCGGGCATCCCGGCTCGATGTCGCCGGCTTGGCAAGCCATCAACTCCGGACGGCAACTAGCGTCGGCGGTATCTGGAGCTGCAACTGGTGACAAAGAGCCTGGCGCGGTGTTGAAATCGGCGATCAATGCGGCTGGGTATCTGCTTGGGATTCCGATTAAGCCGATCACAAAGCAGGGGGCGTATTTGTGGAACCTGGCCGAGGGCGAGGAAGATCCAGAGAGCGCTGCCGAACTGTGGAAGGGGCTACTCACTGGCAAAGGGAAATGATGACCATGCAAAAAATCACCATATTGTTGAATCTGGGCCAGTTGGCTTTCTTGGGGTTTATGCTGCTGGAGAAGGGTATGCCGTCTGCGGATGACGGGGATTTCTGGATATTTATCCTACTTACGGCGGTCCCAGCGGTATCAATCATCGCACTCATCAGGGGGCGTTACCGGGAGGGGGCGCCGAAAAGCTTGCTGGCACTCTATTTTTTGCGCCGCCGGCTTGAGGAAGAGCGGCGGATTGCCGAATTGAAGAGCTGACGCCTGTACTACCCTGGCCAACGTGATCAGTGCCGTGTGAGCGGCTGGTGACCAAGCGCATACAGCTGGTAATTAGTCACCGCCTGGAGCGCTGACTCGGCCAGCTGGCGCAGGCGCTCCACCTCTTCGGTCGGGGCGCAAGCGTCTTTGGCCTCATGGTAAAGCCGCATCGCGCTGACTGCCTCCTGCAAAAGAGGTTCGCACTCGGAAAAAGTGACACTGGGTACCTGCTTCGTCATGCGTCAGGGACTCTAAAAATAGGATCCAATTGTCTTGCGCCAGATCCTACGGTAGCATCGCGCACCCCTAAGCGATAGCAGTTTGACACCCCGTCTATGCCCGCCTTGGCGGAAGTCATGAAATTTTTGTGCAAATTCGCCTAGGAGTGGACTTACCATTATGGTAAACACTAGAATCCTCAGCCGCCACCAGGGTGCGCTACCCAGCGGTGAGGGCCGCTTGATCCAGCGCGAGCCATTATATGACGCAATGGAGGTCATTAAGCTTGCGCAGAGCGCCGAATCGGATGATGTCCTACTCTGGACCAAAAAATGCGTTGCGGACGCAGAGAAGCTTGGCCTCAAACCGCTGTCCGTTGCAGCCCTGATCAAGGAAGCGGTTATCCATGGAAAGTACCTGCAGTCCGAGTGGTGTCAAGGCCGATCAGAGGGCCCTTGGGCGGCCTGCGACGCGTACACCATTACCAGAATGGAGACGATTGAGGCGCTTCATCAGGAACTGTCGGTCACCTACTACGTCAAATTCTGTATCGGCGTTACTGGAAAACTCATGATTGTCGCCTCTTGCCACCTAGAACAACCCCGGAGAAATCGATGACTCAGCACCTTTGCTTATGCCCTTTGTGTGGCGAAGGTTCGGTTCATGAAAAGAGATTTAATGAACCTTTCGAGTACAAAGGTAAAACTATTACAGTCTCCCTGCATTGCAAGGAATGCGATGTTTGTGGGTCCGAGTTTGCAGACTCCGCGATTTCCAAAAAAAACCATCGTGTCGTCAATTCCGCGAAAAAACGAGTCGACGAACTGCTGAGCGGAGACTCTGTTGAAAGACTCCGGAAAAAGTGGCGTATAACGCAGGCAGAGGCAGGTAATATTTTTGGTGGCGGACCAATAGCATTCAGCAAATATGAGTCGGATGATGTGGTGCAGTCCGAAGCAATGGATAAACTTCTGAGAGTTGCCGATGCAGTCCCTGAGGCGAGAGATTGGCTCTTTAGTTACGCGGGAGTAGGGTGCGCTACGCCGCATGTCACTGCGCAGATATCTACGCATATGCTCTCGGGTGGGAGCTTAATAAGCCCTGATAGAGCGCCTCATAAAGCAGTATTGGTTGCTTGTTCTAAAGGGACTTACTCGGGTCCGGATTTTTTAGAGTATGTTGCCAGCTTGCCGGAAGTTGAAATGTTTATACCTAAGGGTATGGTGCATCGATTTGACGAACAATCAAATCAAAATAATTTGCATTTAGGCAAGGCTGTGTTGGTCGAGCCAACCGTCCGTCGATATAAAGACGAAGAAAATCAACATTATTTGCACAAGCCAACGTACAGCGAGCAAGACTATGAGCTCTACAGTGTCTGAGAAAGCACCAAGTATCGAGTTTCATGATATATACATGGCCAGCGGTATGGCTCAGGTTTCTGAGGGCTTTAACCCGAAATTTACCGAGAGGCTATCTGACCTTCATGTCGAGTCCTTGGAGTTTATTGACCGCTCTGAAAGATATCGAGATGAGGAAGATAGTGCTGGGTTGTTCCGGGTTTTTGTCAGTTTTGGTGCTCGCTGGGCTTCCGAGGAAGCGCCAGGAGAGGACGGAGACGCCATTGACGAATCTGAAGAGGATGATGGGCGGATACTTGCCAAAGTCGAGGGTTGTTTTGTTGTTGAGTACTTTGTTTCTGATGGTGTGAGTCAGGAATTTCTTGATGATTACGCTCTTCAATATTCAATTTCCCATGCATTCCCTTACTGGCGTGATTATCTTTTTCAACAGTGCGTTAAGATTCGCTTGAGTTCAGTTAGGATGCCCAAGCGAACCTTCTTGCCAAACATCATATTCAAGGAATGATTTTTTGTGGGCTACTTCTACATTTTTTGAGTGCCCATTGTTTCAGTAAGTTTAAGTTGTCGGGAAACCGACACCCCCTCCCAGCAAAACTCTGTCCATCGCTGCCTGAAGGGCGGCGGTGGCAGGCTAGGGTCGCTCCCAAAAGCGAACGCGCACCGTGCTCCCAGCGTTCGGCCTGCCTTCCCTCCGCCGGGAGCAGGTGCACGAAATGCCCAAGATCACTGCAGAGCGCTTACGCGAACTCCTACATTACGATCCCGAGACGGGGGCCTTCACCAACATCGCGCCGCGCAAAAAGGTGGTCGTCGGCACCTTGGCCGGCTCCCTCGACGCCGGCACCGGCTACTGGATGATCGGCGTTGACCGTTGCCATTACTACGCCCACCGTTTGGCCTGGCTGTACATGACTGGCGAGTGGCCGGCGCAACTGATCGACCATCTGGACGGCAACAGGACGAACAATGCGTTCTCCAATCTGCGCGATGCTGAGCGCGCTATCAACCAGCAGAACATGCGCCGGGCCATGCCGGGCACCGCCAGCGGGCTGCTTGGGGCCTTCAAAAAGCGTAACCGATGGGAATCCAGGGTGCGCGCTTTCGGCCAGGTGATCCGCCTGGGAACTTTCGATACGCCAGAAGAAGCGCATGCCGCGTACCTCCAGGCCAAACGCAAATACCAGCCCGGCTGCACCATCTAGGAGATCGCCATGACGCCTGGACAGAAGCAGCGCCTGGAGACACTGCGCAACGACCTGCTGGACGCTGCTGTGATCGATGCCGACCCGCGTCGTTGGGTCGGCGCTGGCAAGGCCCCGGTCGACATGACACAGAAAGAGAGGGGTGACGCTTACTGGTGCCGCAAGATGGCGGCAGCCACGGTCTCCCTGCTGACCAGGGTGAATAACATCGTGAGCACCCACAGCGTGCCGAGCGCCGGGACCCCAAAAGACGAAGGCGAACTGGATGGCGAGCTGGCGGCCGCCGAGCGCGAGGCGGCGGCGATCATCGAGCGGATGCAGCGCAGCAATGCCCAATGACCAGGAGAAGAAGGTAAGCCTGCTGGTCTTCTTCCTGATATGGGCGAGGCGGATGCGGTGGGAGGTGCCGGATATCCATGTCCGGGCACTGATCTGGCTGGAGGGCAAGGGCTCTCTGGCCGTTTTGCGTTGCTTCCGGGGCTTCGGGAAGTCCACCATTTTGGCTATTTACAACGCCTGGCGGTATTACCGCGACCCAAGGTTCCGGATCCTGCACCAGTCCGAGGCTGACAACACAGCCTACAAGACCAGCCGCGACACGCAGAACGTCATCCGCAACCATCCTCTTACGCGGCACCTGCTGCCACCCAACCAGGGCACGGTAGAGCAGTGGTGGGTGGAGGGCGCTGCCGACTTCCGGAACGCATCGATGTTCGCCAAGGGCATCCTCTCCAACGTCACCTCGGCCCGCGCCGACGAATGCCAGAACGATGACGTCGAGGTGCCCAGGAACATTGCCACCCCTGAGGCCCGGGAGAAGCTTCGCTACCGCCTTGGGGAGCAGACCCACATCCTGGTGCCCGGCGGCAGCAAGCTGTACGTCGGCACCCCTCACACCCACGACAGCCTGTATGACGAGGTGGAAGCCATGGGCGCCGACTGCCTGACCATCCGCATGTTCGCCAAAGAGTATCGGGTCGAGCACGCCACCAGCCTTTCCTACCAAGTGCCGTTCAAGCCCGACGTGGTGTTCTCCGGCATCGGTAAGCATGCCCGCGTGCTGGCGGAGGGTAAGGACTACCGCATCACCTACGGCGGCGTCGAGTTCACTGAGGCGCCCGGAACGCTGATCGACTTCTATGCCGAGAGCGCATGGCCGAATCGGTTTGATATGGCCGAACTGGAGCGCCGCCGCCGGGAAACCCGCACCATCAACGAATGGGACAGCCAGTACCAGCTGCACAGCAAGCCGGTCACCGAGGTGCGTCTCGACCCGGCCCGCATGATCCCGTACGACGCCGAGCCCGAAATCCGCTACGCCAACGGCGCCTGTGCCATGTTCCTGGGCGGCGTGCAGATCGTGGGCGCCGCGGCGTACTGGGACTGCTCCCTGGGCAAGGTGAAGTCGGACGCTTCGGCCTTCTCGCTGATCCTCACCGACGAGCGCGGCCAGCTGTATTGGCAGGTGTGCGAAGGATTGGAAGGCGAGCTGGCCACCTTCGACGAGCGCACAAGCAAGATCACCGGCGGCCAAGTGCAGCGGGTGCGTGACCTGGTCATCAAGTACCAGATCCCCAGGGTGGTGGTGGAAACCAACGGCCCGGGTGGGTTCGTGCCGACGATCTTGCGCCAGGCATTGAAGGGTACCGGCTGCGGGGTAGGGGAGGAGCACAGCAGCACCAACAAGAACAAGCGAATCCTGGATGGCTTGGAGTCGCCGCTGTCGGCCAGATTCCTGTGGGCCCACGTCAACGTGCTGCGCGGTCCTCTGTGGGACCAGATGCGCGACTTCAACCCGGCGGTCAAGGACCAGGAAGACGACTACCTCGACTCCGGTGCCGGCGCCGTCGCCCAAACCCCCGTGCGCATTGGCCGGATAGTCGGGAAACCGACAGAGGCCCGGCAGGACCATTGGCGCACCAATGCGGGCGTGCACGACGTGGAAGTCGACTACTAGCCCGCTAGCACAAGGGGGCGACCATGGCAGTTCCGGCAGGACCAACAGAGCAGCGCTATATCGGGAACGGAGTGACGACGCTGTTCACTGTTCCTTTCCTTGTGATCCAGGCGACTGATCTTGCTGTTTACGTGAATGGGGTGCGCCTGACTTCCGGGTACACCCAGTCCGGCGTCGGCAACCCCAATAGCTCGGTCATCTTCGGTGCGGCCCCAGCAGCGTTGTCCAGCATAATTTTCCAGCTCGACGTTCCATTTGAGCGGCTGAACGACTACCAAGAGAACGGCGACTTTCTCGCTGCGACAGTCAACCGTGACTTCGACAGGATCTGGTTGGCGCTCAAGCAACTGATGCGGTACGCGGGGCGAGCGCTAACGCTCGGACAGTTCGACACGGACGGCCAGGGTTGGTATCGCGCAAAGGGTAACGGGATCCGCGACCTGCGCGACCCTGTCGAGGACCAGGACGCAACCCCCAAGCTGTGGACGCAACAGTATGTCGGAAGCGTGCTTGGCCCCATTCAAGGCCCAATCAACAACTCCGCGAATGTCCTCTATATCACGCCTGGGGGCGTACCCAAGGTTGTGCAAGACGCATCCGACGCCACCGACCCGATGGAGGGCGGCGCCCTGGTCGCACGCGCGATTCGCTACATCAGCAGCAAGGCCGAGCTGAAATCGATCACCCCCCAGTACGATGGGGAGCGGGTGTATCTCGTCGATCCGCATACCGATTTGCTGTCCCTCGGCGCTGGGGGGCATGGTGTATTCAGGTGGCGCGCCGGCGTCATGGTTACCCAGGTTGCGGGTGATCCCTTGGGCGGCCTGTATATTGCCCGGGCATCCGATCCCACAGGCTCTACCGGCGCATGGGTGCGCGAGTGGGATGGCGAGCGCTGGGACCCGAAATGGTGGGGATTTGACTCTGCACCGCGCGGCGTGAACTCCACAAACCTCCCCGTCAGCGTGCAGAAGAACCGCGTTGGCGGCACCCAAGACTGCTGGGTCTTGCTCTTCGGAGATTCTCATGGCTGGGGGCAGGGCGCCCCCGACTCGCAGCTGTTCACGACCGCGACCTTGTACTCTGTGCACAGCGCGAACCTCTATAACAAGGGTTTCATGCACCGAATCGAGGCCGACATCAACCAGCGCCGCGGATTCTATCCGGCGACTTACGGGGCGTGGGTCTCGTCGCAGCCGGCCTATATCCGGCCTGGATTTTATGGGAGTGACGCGATCGAGCGCTCCAAGCGAGATCCTGCGCAGGTGTTTCCCATCATCCCCATCTGCGGAACCATCACTGGCTCCAACCAAGCCATCACTTCCGGGGCGTCCACGAACTTACGCTTCTACTCGCCCATCGCTCGCGGCGCCGTTGATTACCAGAGCCAGTTCCGCGAGAAATTGGAGGTTGGCTTGTTCGGGTTTCGGCGAATGATCCTCGGGACCGAGCAGGTCAATGACTTCAAGGATGCAGGGAAGACCGAGTTCTTCCAGATATCGGTAAACCCAAATAGAGCTCCGTCCGGCGCCGGCTTCACGACGTTGAGCAACCCCTCGGCTGGGGTTTATGCAGAGATCACAACTGCGACAAACCAGCTTGTTGTGCACACATCGCACTTCTTCACGAACATCCCTGTCTGGATGCAGGTCGGCGGTACCGCGTTCGTGCCCGGCTACGGAATCGTGAAGATCTTGAACCTGGTCAGCTCGGCAGGCGGCACAGATATCGCGCTTGTCTCCGAGGCCGGCGCCGTTCTGGGTAACACTGTTTTCACCCGGTGCCTGCGGGACGGTATGCGCTTCTATCATCCCGCTTACGCGCAGCGCGCAGTGTACCGAGTGCCGATGCAAGCCCCGGCCCGGGTGGCGTATGTCTCCGTGCTTCACAAAGCTGGCGGCGGACTGCTGGACCTGTTCTTCGTGGACAACCTGAACTCGGGAGGCGGCGCAGACCCTGTGTTCGGCAGCGGAGCGAAGAGCCTCACCTCGACGGGTTGGAGCTGGGCGGCAGCGCCGGGCAGTGCCGGCCTGATCTCTGGCCCAGGCCCCAACCTGCTTCCTGCGCCGAAAACTGGCATCACGACGAACAGCTTCCGCATCGACACATCTGAAATCACTGTCGGGGTCACGGAGGAAGTCGTTTACCGGATCGATTTCGGCGCGACGCAGTACGGGGATCTTTACATCGAGGCGTCTGGCGGTAGCGTGGAGTTCCGCGGGCTCACCCTCGATAACAACAAAGTTGTGAACGTCAGCATGGGTGGCCACACGGTAGGGGCGTGGCTTGGCTTGGAGCCGAGCTTCTCCGACCCCGCCCAGGACCACGTAACCCAGATTCTGAACCATGTCCCTGTGCAGCCGTCGCACATCATCACGCAGATCCCGTTCGTGAACGAGTTCCTGTATCAGACGCCGATCGCAACCTTCAAGGCGCGCCTGCAGGCGTTTGTTGATCGGTTCAAGAATCACCTGCCGAACAGCAACAACTTCAACGCGAAGGGCGTGGACTTCCTGTTCTTCACCACCCTTGCCAACCGCGAGATCCTGTTCGGCGTGGCGACAGAGCCTGGCGTGAAGTACAGCGACTACGTACAGGCCACAAAGGAGTTCTGCGCCGCTAACGGGCACGCTTTCGTGGACTGCGAGTCGGCCCTAGTTGGAAAAGTCAGGTCGGGGCAAGTAGATGTTGAGCGCCTGTACAGCGACTCGAATCATCCGAGCGATTATGCGAACGAACTGATCTACGAAGAAATCCGCAAGACTCTTCCGGCAATAATCTAGAAAGGGGTGGGTATGGACATTCAAGCCAGCAGCACAGATTGGGTAAACGTATACAGCGGTAGCGGTATCGCGGTAGGGACCGGACTGGAGATCCAGAACAAGAACTCAAATCTGCTGACAGTCCAGGAGGGCGCGACGAAGCCGCTGGACACCGACTTCTCGGGCCGGCTGCTGCGCTACTGCGACGTGGTCGAGGTGTGGGCCGGATCTCCAGGGGTATGGGTGCGCGGAGCGATGAACACCATCCAGATCAACGTACAGGCGGTGCCGTCATGATCTCCACTCCGAACAGGCTGGCGCGCCAGGCGCTGGTCAGGGCCGGACAGAGCCCGACCGTCGCGCAGATGAACACGGCCATGGCGGCCGCCGGCGTCACGGCCGTCAAGCTGCAGGCCACCCTGGGTGCTGGTGGCGCAGTGACGCTGACGTTCCCGGCGCCGTATGCTTCCCCGCCGCTGGTGGTTAACAGCAGCCGGTTCGTTGCGAACCGTGGGTACTTCGCCGTGCCAGGTACTGTGACGACCACAACGGTTGAGCTGACCGGCAAGCGCAACAAGGGCACGCTGCTGCTGAGCGATGGGCCGAATGAGGCGGCGGCAAGCGGGGATGTGGTTGAGGTTTTGGTGATCGGCAGGCTGGCGTAGAGCGTTCATTGCTTAATTTTTGCTACAGCAAAACTTCTATATCTCTCAAGGCCCTGATTTTACAGGGCCTTTTTTTATTTCTCGTTCCGATCCATCATCGGAGCAACGGAAAACCTCCTGGATACCGTACTCATTGGGGTTGCTGGGTTTTCCGCCTGAATCTGTTGCATTTTGGTGTCTCTCATTTGATGCCGCTTGCTACAGCTTTTGCTTATTCGCTGAATGGCTTTGCTGAGAGCTAGCAAGCGAAAGCAGCCGTATAGCAAATCGATGGGAACAATCACGCAGCGCGAGCGCAAGGATGGGTCTGCGGCGTTCACCGCCCAGATCCGGATCATGAAGAATGGCGAGGAAGTCTATCAGGAAAGCCAGACCTTCGACCGCAAGCCCGCAGCACTGGCCTGGTTGCGCAAGCACGAGGCCGAGCTCTACGAGCCAGGCGGCCTGGAAAGGGCGACCAGGGATGAGGCGGGCAGTTGGCAACTGGGCGGAGGACTGAATGGGTCATGCATTGGGTCTGCATTGTCGTTCACGTTCGATATCTCGTACATCTGAGTGAATCATCAGGGAGGTCATTTGCGTGCGCTTCTGGCCCTCCTGCTATAGACTGCTGGCCTTTTACAACCGAGTGAGGCGGGCAAGGAAGATGAGCACAAAGTCTTCGGGAAGAATAGATTTTCTCGACTATATGCGAATTTTCGCTTTTGCGAGTGTTCTTATAGGGCACTTGTTCAATGGTCATTTCGCCGTTGCAGCGAATGATCCAACTTTGCATATGGTTTTCCGACAGCTTGCGCAAGTGATTTATGATGTTTGCTATGCCGGCGCGGCTGGGGTGATAGTGTTTTTCCTTGTGTCTGGGTACATCATCACTCACGTTGTCCGGATTGAGCCTTCTGTTGACTTCATAATCAGGCGTGTCTTCAGAATATACCCGCTTTTTATTTTTGCTCTTGTCATGGAAATGATAATGGCAAAAGTGATTGTGGGGGTTCCATTCCCGCCGATGTCGGAAGTTATTCCGAGAATGTTGCTTCTTGGCGACTTTTTTGGAGTTCAATATGCCCTTGGCGGCGTTGAGTGGACCCTTAGGATCGAAATACTTTTTTATGCGTTCATGGTT
Source organism: Pseudomonas sp. P2S-1 (assembly GCF_057197725.1). Taxonomy (NCBI): domain Bacteria; kingdom Pseudomonadati; phylum Pseudomonadota; class Gammaproteobacteria; order Pseudomonadales; family Pseudomonadaceae; genus Pseudomonas; species Pseudomonas sp. P2S-1. Next base: position 2,522,269 of record NZ_CM170068.1, on the reverse strand, counting down.
CTCCTGAAGGCAACCGGGGTCCTGCGAATGACCCGAGTCATTCCCTGGCTGTTCGTCGGTATTACGGTACTGCTTGCCAAGTCCCCTCCATTCCCATCGTTCGCCGGATGGACGAATGGTTATTTCACCATGTTTTTCCCGTTCTTGCTCAGCGGCGTTTTGTTCTATCTGTATGAGCACAAGCTCGCGAGCAGGCTGGCCTGTGTAGTGTCTGTTGGCTTGATGCTTATCATATCGTTGTGGCAGATACCTGCTCTCAAGCCGATGCTGGCTGACAGTAGTTTCGAGATAGTTGCGGTCGGGCTGTTCTTCTTTTCATGGTATTTCAAGGATAAGATCGTCGGCAATAAAATCACCGAGGGTCTCTCTGAGATGACCTACGCCATTTATCTAACCCACTTGTGGACATGGTCGTATCTTGATCAGTTCGTGAACGCTTATGGTATTCCTTACGTCCATAACTATATCCAGAGGCTGGTTATTCTCTTTGCTGTCTGCTACATCATGACGAAGACCGTTGAAAAGTACGGCGTTAAAGTTGGCAGGGTCGTAGCGAAGAGGGTTGGCCTCGCCATTGGTCGCAGTAATCGAGCTGTCCCTCAAGTCTCATGATTTGAAGTTTTATGTTTAAGAAAGGCCCGCTGAAAGCGGGCTTTTTTCTTGCTGCGTGTGATTCGAGAACCACAGGATGCTTACTACGAGGCTTTGGCACTTTTGGATAAGCCTGCCGAGGCGACGCCTTTCGTGTTAAACCCGGACTCTCCCCGCAGCCCCGCGCAAAAGTACCGTCGAACTCCCAGGTCATAAATCGGCAGCAGCCTATACTCACCGCTCCCCAGCCCCTCACCCGGAGCCCTCATGGAGCAGAGAAAATCCGGTTCGTTCGCCATCCTCCGCCTTGTCCAGGCCCGCGCCCGGGGCAACCCGCGACGTACGGTGCTGCTGTGCTTCAGCGTGCTGTTCCTGATTACCCTGGTCCTGGCCTGCCGGCAGTACTGGCTGGTGCAGGAGCGCGAGCTGGATCATCGCCAGTACAGCCTGCATCTGCAGGCGATCGTGATGGAGACGGCGCTGGCCACCGAGCGGCGCGAGATGCACTTTCTGCGTGCCACGGCCGAACGGACATTGCTGGCTGCCCGCGAACTGTCCGGCGCATCCTCAGCACCGTTGTCGACCGGCGCGACAACGGGCATCGAGGTGGCAGCGGGAGACGCGCCGGTGCGCATCATCAGCGACGAGCAGGTGCGCGCGATCCCGGGGCTCAGCCGCAGCCCCGGACAATTGGCCGAGGATCTGCGCCTGGCACGGTGGATGAGCAGGGTGCTGGCGGTGCTGTTCCAGGGCAGCAATCAGCAGGACCACCTGTTCTATGTCTCCAGCTCCGGGGTGATGGTGGCCTATCCGCCGATCGACGATCAGCATGTCGAGCCAATCCTGCGCCAGTTCGCAGCCTCGCGTCTGTTCCATGACGAAAGCAGCGGCGAGTTCGAGGTGCGTTTCAAGGCGGTGCAAGGGCAGGTCTTCAGCAGCGATCCGCGCCTGTTGCTGGGGACGCCGCTGCGGATCGACGGGGTATTGCGCGGGGCGCTGGTGTTCGATGCGCCGCAGCAGCGGGTCCAGGAGTATCTGTATCGCACCACGCCAGTGGATGAGGCCCATGTCCTGCTGGACGGCGAGGGCGCATTGATCGCCTCCAGCGAACGCCACTTCAACGCAGAACAGGGCCTGGACGGGGTGTTCGGCGCCGCCGCCGATCCACGCAGCGACCTGCGTGGTGCGGGCCTGGTCGATTATGGCCAGGGCCCGGTGCTCTATCGCGAACTGGAAGGCTCGCGGGCGCTGCTGTTGGCCCATATTCCTGCGGCCAGCCTGCGCTGGGCGGTGATTTCCCAGTTCAGCACCTTGTTCGTCTGCCTGTGGGTATCCCTCGCGGCACTGATGGTCATTACCCTGCTGATCGTCGATCGCCTGTTCCGCGGCCAGCTCGCCCTCAACGAACGCATGCGCGATCTCGGCCTGGTCGACCCGCTGACCCGCCTGGCCAACCGTCGCCGCCTGCAGACCGACTTCGACGGCCTGGCCCGGCGCCTCAAGCGCGAGCAGCCGATGGCCCTCCTGATGCTGGATATCGACAAGTTCAAGGTAATCAACGACAACTGGGGCCATTCCACCGGCGACGAGGTGCTCAAGCACCTGGCGACCCTCTGTTCCGCGCTGGTGCGCCCGCAGGACCTGATGGCGCGCTATGGCGGCGAGGAGTTCTGCGTGCTGATGCCCGGTGTCGCCATCGAGCAGGCCAGTGCCATGGCCGAGACCTTGCGCGCGGCAGTGGCGCAGTCGGTGTGCCTGCCCAACCCGCAGACCATGCTCAGTACCGCGCCCTCGCCGGAAGTGCGCCTGACCATCTCCGTCGGGGTGGCCGAGGTGCTGCTGGACGACTGCCATTCGCTGGAGGAACTGGTCGCCCGGGCCGACCGGCGCTTGTATGCAGCCAAGCAGAACGGACGCAACCAGGTGGTGGCGGACGACGCCCTACGGGTGGTCTGAGAGGAAAGTCACCAACTGCCGGCCGTGGGAACCGAGGGTTTCCCACTGCCGGAAGCAAATGCGCAGTTCCAGGGTCGCCCAGCGCTCGCCAAGCGCGACCCAGCGCACCGGCAACTCCTGCTCCAGCCGCCGTGCCAGGGTTTCCGGGAGCATGGCGATCCCGGCACCCTGGGCCACCAGTTGCGCGATGGCCTCGAAGCCGGGGGCGCGGACGCGGATCTTCAGGGGCATGGACAGGCTCATGGCCTTTTCCTCGACGAAGCGCTGCATGGCCCGTTCCGGTGGCAGGCAGACGAACGGATACCCGAGTGCATCGTGCAAATAGAGTTGCGCGTGCTCTGCCAGCGCATGCTCCGCCGGCACCAGCAGGACCAGGCGCTCGGTGCGGAAGGGCAGCGACACCACGCCCTCGTTGACCAGGTTGCCGTCATACACCCCGATCTCGCATTCCCCCGCCCGCACCCTGCGCAGGATATCCGCGCTCGAGTGCTCGACCAGATGCAGGTCGATCTCCGGATAGTCGAACAGGAACGGCCCGAGCACCGTGGGCAGGATGGTGCTGTTGGTCACGGTGGACGCCGCCAGGTGCAGGGTGATGCGCTTCTGCCCGGCCAGCTCCTTGAGTGTGTCTTCCAGCTTGCGCGCTTCGCCGAGCACCGCGCGCGCCGACTCCAGGACCAGGCGCCCGGCCGGGGTGAGCTGCATGCCGTCGGCGCGACGACTGAACAGGGCAACGCCGCTACGCTCCTCGAACTGGCGCAGGCGGGTGCTGGCGGCCGACACCGCCACCGGAAAGCTCGCGGCGGCCTTGCTCAGGCTGCCGCTTTCGGCGATAGCAGCGATCAGGCGCAGGTCGGGCAGGTCGAAGTGCATCCTTGGTTTCTCCAATTCAGAACGCCCTGTTCGGAAAAAAGCGATTCTGGCGGATCGGCGTTCTGTTCAGAATAAGCCTGTCATATTTTGGTGCAGAGCTCTACGAAATGGCTTTCTCTCCCCGGATTCAGCGCTACATCGATAACGGCAGCCTGTTCGCAGTGCTGGCGGCCCTGGGTTTCAGCCTCAAGGCGATCTTCGTCAAGCTGGCCTACGCCGCCGGCACGGTGGACGCGATCACCTTGCTGGCCTTGCGCATGGCGCTGTCCCTGCCGCTGTTCCTCTGGCTGGTGTGGTCCAGCCGGCATCACGCCAATGCGCCGCTGACCTGGAGCAGCGCGGGCCGGGTGATGTTGCTGGGGCTGTTCGGTTACTACCTGGCGAGCCTGTTCGATTTCTACGGCCTGCAATACATCAGTGCCGGGCTGGAGCGGCTGATTCTCTTCACCTATCCGACCCTGGTGCTGATCTTCCAGGCCGTGGCCCTGCGCGAGAAGCCGACGTTGCGGGTGCTGGCGGCGATGGGGCTGTGCTACTTCGGGTTGGGCATCGCCTTCGTGCACGATGTCAGTGTGTCCGGGGTCGGCAACCAGGTGATCATCGGTTCGCTGTGGGTGTTCGCCAGCGCCGTGACCTACGCGCTGTATTACTCCGGCACCGGGATGATGCTCAAGAGCATGAGTTCGATGCGCCTGGCCGGGCTGGCGGGAACGGCGTCGTCGTTGATGGTGCTGGGGCACTATGCGTTGACCGGGGACTTCTCCCTGCTCGGCCATCTGCCGGCGGCGGTGTGGCTCAACGCCCTGGCGATGGCGGTGTTCTCCACGGTGCTGCCGATCTACTGGGTGTCCCTGGCGATCCAGCGCATGGGCGCGACGCAGACGGCGGCGGTGGGCAACCTTGGGCCGGTGCTGACGGTGTTCGCCTCGTGGGCGGTGTTGAGCGAGGAGATCTCGTTGTACCAGATCGTCGGGTTGGGGCTGGTGCTGTTCGGGGTGTCGCGGTTGAAGCCGGGGAAACCCAAGGTGGAGGCGGTGGTGGTTGGCAAGGCTGAGGCTCTCTAGTGTTTTCAAGGGCCTCATCGCTGGCAAGCCAGCTCCCACAATAGCGTGCACCGCCGAACCTGTGGGAGCTGGCTTGCCAGCGATGAGGCCATCAGCAACACCATCAAGCTGAAGATTTGACCCCCTCTCCCAAAACCACACAAATCCGGTTCCTGCCCTCCTGCTTGGCCCGGTACAACTGCTCATCCGCCACCTCGAACACCCTGGCTGCGTTCTCCGAATACAACGGCCAGGCCGCCACGCCCATGGACACGGTCATGTGCCCGATGGTCTCGAACGTCGTCTCCTCCACCACGCTGCGCAAGCGCTCCGCCACCCGTACCGCCGCCTCCGGCGTGGCCCCCGGCAACAGCATGAAGAACTCCTCGCCCCCGGAACGGCAGATCACATCGTTGTCCCGCGAGCAGCCGCGCATCAGTTCGGCCAGGGCCTGCAGGACTTCATCTCCCACCGCGTGCCCGAAGGTGTCGTTGACCTGCTTGAAATGATCGATATCGATCGCCACCACCGCGAACGGCCGCTTCTCCGCTTGCCACAGGGTCACCGCCAGGTCCAGGCCGCGGCGGTTGCGCAGGCCGGTCAGCGGGTCGGTCTGGATATCGTGGTTGAGCTTGCCGAGGCGCTCATGCAGCAGGCTGAGGCCAATCAGCAGCGCACGCTTGAGCTCGGAAGATTCGAAGTACCAGGAGCGCACGCGCTGGATCTGCCCGCTGGTGTCCGGCTCGCTGAGTTTGTGCGCGCCTGCGGCCAGTTGCTTGAGCGGCTGGGCGATGATCCGCGAGAACCACCAGATCAGGATGAAGCTGATGATCGCCAGCGGAAGGGTCTTGGCGAACATGCTCAGGAGCAGGTCATTGAGCCCGTCGAGGGTCGCTTCGGTGGAGCGCTGGGCGACGATGCCCCAGTGCGCCGAGTGCACCGTGGCGAAACCGGCGAGCATGTCCACGCCCTGGCTATTGACCACCCGTTGGGTTCCGCTGTCGCGGTCTGCAAGGCTGTCGATCAGGCTGTTGGCCCCGACGATGCTGCCGACCCGCTCGGCGTCCGGGTGATAGAGCAGCCGCCGGTTGGCATCGATCACGTAGAGGTAGGAACCATTCTTGTAATAGTGCTCGCCGAGCAGTTCGTTGAGGATGCTCTTGTGCTTGAGGTAGATGCTCCCGCCCACCAGCCCGAGGTAGTTGCCGCCACGGTCGAAGACCGGGTGGGAGATGAAGATGATCAGGTTGTTGGTCGAGGAAATATAGGGGCTGGAGATCATCGGCTTGCGTTCGCGCAGGGCCGCCAGCGCGCCCTCGGTCTGCAGCTTGCGTCCGACGATTTGCAGGGTGTCCGGCGAGGTGGACAGCACCAGGCCTTCGGCATTGGTGACGATGATCGAGTTGAAGGTGTTGGTCTGCAGGCGCAGGCGCGCGGCCTCGGCGTCGAGGAAGGCGTTGTCGTCGAAATTGCGGGTCAGCAGATTGGCCGCGTAAGCCAGTTGCTGCTGCGACGCCTGCAGGTAGGTTTCGGTACTGGACGCCAGTTTCGAGGCGTAGGCGTGGTTGGCTTCCAGGGCATTGTCGATGAGCAACTGGTATTGCACGCGGTAGCTGGCATGGAAGCTGTTGAGCAGGGTGACCAGGGCCGTGATCAGCGTCAGCAGGAGAATCAGGCTGCGCAGGTCCCAGCGAAAGAACGTCTTGAACGGCACCGAAGCCCCCTTGCTTCTGATCCGGTAGAGTGCCGACAAGGGTAAGCCAATGGCCACAAGGAAGGTAGGCCAATGCGCGCGATCAGGTCTGGTGATGGACCGGCCACCGGCAGCAGTAATATCATGGAGCTATCAAATCCTCTGCCATGAAGGCGATGGACCCGTGCTCCCGGATCATCGCCCGGCACCGGCTTTTTCAAGGACCCACCGGCCGCAGGGCCGGCATCTTTTGAGTAGAACATGACGTCTCAGGACAACCGTTCCATCGAATTGTCGCTGGCTCAACTGGCCGCCCTCGACCGGGTGATGGCAATCGCCGAGTTCAGCCCGGACGGCACCCTGCTGCGGGCCAATGAAAACTTCCTGACCCTGATGGGTTACAGCCTGGAGCAGGTGCGTGGCCGGCATCACCGCACCTTCTGCTCGGCCAAGCAGGTGCAGAGCCCGGACTACGCCGACTTCTGGCCGCGCCTGCGCAACGGCGGTGGCAGCTCCGGCATCGTCGAGCGCATTCGCAGCGACGGCCGCAGTTGCTGGCTGGAGGCGACCTACACCCCGGTGTTCGACGAGCAGGGCGAGCTGGCCCAGATCCTCAAGATCGCCACCGACATCACCCCGCGCCTGGCCCAGGAACGCACGCAGCAGGAGCGCCTGCGCATGCTCTCGCTGGTGGCCGATGCCAGCGACACGGCGGTGATGATCAGCGACAGCCAGCGCCGTATCGCCTACACCAACGCTGGCTTCGGGCGCATGTTCGGCTGGCGTGCCGACGAGATCAAGGGCCGCAGCCCGATGGCCCTGCTGGTCCCGGAAAGGGACGAGCAGAGCATCGCCGAGTACTACGCCGAGATGTACGCCGCCGGCTCCATGCAGCGCGAAGAGATCGTCGTCGGCAAGCAGGGCCAGCGGTATTGGGCCAAGGTGGTGAGCAACCCGGTGTTCGACGCCGGCGGCAACCTGCAGCACACCGTGACCCTGTTCACCGACATCACCCAGGCCAAGATGCACGAGGCCCTGCAACACCGGGTGCTGGAGTCCATGGCCCGGGAGCAGCCGCTGACCGAGGTGCTGGAACTGATCTGCCAGGAGGTGGAGCGCATCGCCCCGGAACTGGCGGCCTCGATCCTGCGGGTCGACGAGGAAGGGCAGTTGCACTCCCTGGCCGCGCCCAGCCTGCCGGCGGAGTACAGCCGCCAGCTCAACGGCGTGCGCATCGGCCCGACGGTCGGCTCCTGCGGGACGTCGGCCTGGCGCAATGAGTCGGTGCTGGTCGATGACATTCTCAGCGATCCGCTGTGGGCCGATTACCAGGGGCTGGCCAGCCAGCTGGGCTTTCGCAGTTGCTGGTCGACGCCGATCCGCAACAGCCAGGGCGCGGCCATCGGCACCTTTGCCTTCTATTTCCGCCAGCCGCGCAATGTCGCCTCGGCGCTGTTCCACCAGCGTCTGGTGGATGCCTGCGCGCACCTCTGCGCCCTGGCCCTGGAACGGGAAAACTCGCGCCAGCGGATCCGCCAGCTGGCCTACTACGACGCCCTGACTGGCCTGCCCAACCGCAGCCTGCTGCAGGCCAAGGCCGACCAGGCGATCGCCAGCGCCGACCGCAACAACGAGCAGGTCGCGGTGCTGTTCATCGACCTCGACCGCTTCAAGCAGGTCAACGATTCCCTCGGGCATCCGGCCGGTGACGAGCTGCTGCGCCAGGTCGCCGCGCGCATGCGCAGTGAACTGCGTGCCTCGGATATCGCCGGGCGCCTGTCCGGCGACGAGTTCGTGGTGATCCTGCCGCAGTGCGATGCTGACCATGCGGCTGATGCGGTGGAGCGTATCCAGGTGCTGCTCAGCGAACCCCTGACCATCGCCGACACCCACCTGGCGATTTCCGCCAGTGTCGGCGTGGCCATGTACCCGTCCGACGGCTGCGATGTGGACACGCTGTTGCACCGTGCCGACATGGCCATGTACCAGGCCAAAAGCAGCGGTCGCGGCTGCTTCAGCTTCTTCAGCAGCGAGTTGAACAAGCTCGCCCAGGAGCGCCTGGCCCTGGAAAACGCCCTGCGCGAAGCCTTGCAGAAAGGCCAGTTGCGCCTGCATTACCAGCCGCAGGTGGAGATGGCCACCGGACGCCTGTACGGGGTCGAAGCCCTGGCGCGCTGGACGCATCCGCAGTTGGGCGAGATCTCCCCGGCGCGCTTCATTCCGTTGGCGGAGGAGTGCGGCCTGGTCGCCGAACTGGGGCGCTGGGCATTGCGTGAGGCCTGCCGGCAGTTGTCCGAATGGCGGGCCAGTGGCCTGGCGGTGCCGGCGGTGGCGGTGAACCTCTCGCCGACCAGTTTCCATAACCTCGACCTGCCGCGGATGATCGCCGACACCCTGCGCACCCATGACCTGGCGCCGGCGGACCTGACACTGGAGCTGACCGAGAACATCCTGCTGGACACCAACCCGAGCACCATGAAGACCATCGACGAAGTGCATGCCCAGGGCGTGCGCCTGTCGATGGACGATTTCGGCACCGGCTATTCCAGCCTGAGTTACCTGCGGCGCTTGCCGGTGTCGGAGTTGAAGCTGGACCGCAGCTTCGTTGCCGACATCGAGACCGACGAAGCGGCGCGGGCCTTGAGCAATGCGATCCTGGGGATTGGCCGCAGCCTGCACCTGACGGTGGTGGCGGAGGGCATCGAGACCGAATCGCAGAGCGTCTGGCTGGAAGAGCAGGGGTACCCGGTGGCCCAGGGCTATCTGTTCTCGCCGCCGCTGGCGCCGGATGCCCTGGCCCGCTGGCTGGAGGAGCGGGTGGTGGTGTTGGGGGAGGCTGAGGTTTTGGGGTGACCTTGAGGGCCCTATCGCTGGCAAGCCAGCTCCCACAGGTTCAGCGGTGCACGCGATACCTGTGGGAGCTGGCTTGCCAGCGATGAGGCCCTGAGGATCACCAGAGCGCCAGGGTGTAACTCACGATCAAGCGGTTCTCATCCAGATCATTGCCGAAGTGGCTGGAACGCGCCGTCGCATTCCTCCACTTCACCCCCAGGTTCTTCAGCGGCCCGCTCTGGACCACATAGCCGATATCCATATCCCGTTCCCACTCCTTGCCCTCCGGGCGTCCGGCCCCCAGATCGATTTCGTCGCCGCTCAGATAGCGGGTCATGAAGGTCAGCCCCGGGATCCCCACGCTGGCGAAGTTGAAGTCATAGCGCGCCTGCCAGGAGCGTTCGTCCTTGTTGGCGAAGTCGCCGATCTGCACGAAGTTCACCAGGTACGCATCGGCGCCATTGATGTAGGCGAAGCCGGTATCGCCGCTCATGCGCTGGTAACCCAGGCCGAAGGCATGCCCGCCGACGCCGTAGGTGAACATCGCCCCCAGTGCCTTGTTGTCGACATTGCTGCCGCCGTCATCCAGCGAGCGGGCGAAGCGCAGGTCGCTTTTCAGCGTCTGCCCGCCGCCCAGCGCCCAGGTGTGGCCGAGACCGAGCAGGTGCTGGCGGTACAGGTGCTCGAGTTCGCCGTAGCTGTAGCTGCTGCTCAGGCTGTCGGTCCACTTGTAGTTGAGATGGCCGAAGTTGAAACGGTCGCTGGCGTTGCTGCGGGTGACGATGCCTTTCGCCGCCCCGGTGGTGAGGCTGATGTCCTCGTAGTCCTGGGAGTCGCGCTGGTTGACCTGGCGCAACTGGCCGAGGTCGAGGCTCAGGTTGTTGATTTCCTGCACCGTGACCTGCCCGCCTTGGAAGACCTGGGGCAGCAGGCGTGAATCGTTGGGCATCAATACCGGCAACTTGGGCATCAGCGTACCGAGCTTGAGCACGCTGTGGGAGGCGCGGACCTTGGCCGTCAGGCCGAGGTCGCCGTAGCTGTCCCGGGCCCGCTTGGGCGCTTCGCGGTCACGCTGCAGCAGGCCGCTGCCGGCGCGGTCCGGGCTGGAGTCGAGCTTGAGCCCGAGCAGGCCGATGGCATCCACGCCGAAACCCAGGGTGCCTTCGGTGAAGCCGGATTCGTAGCGCAGCAGGAAGCCCTGGGCCCATTCATCGATCTTCGACTGGGCCGCGCCGTCCTGGCGGAAGTCGCGGTTGAAGTAGAAGTTGCGCAGTTCCAGGCTGGCCTTGCTGTCGTCGAGGAAGGCGGCCTGGACCTGGCCGCAGAGGAGGGCGAGGGCCAGCGGGGTAAGGGTGCGGTACATGGGTGGGATCTCTTGTTGTTGTTTTGGGATCAGTGACTGGAAGCGGCAGCGGCGCCAAGGCCGGTCTGGGCGCGGACGAACTGGTCGTCGAAGGCCTCGCGTTCACGGGCGGCGCGGGCGCTGTGGTCGAGCAGCGAGACCACCACCGTGACCAGGAACGCCAGGGGCATGGAGAACAGCGCCGGATGGTCGTAGGGGTAGATGGCCTGGGCGTTGCCCAGCACCGCGACCCACACCGCCGGCGACAGGATTACCAGCACCAGGGCGCTGACCAGCCCGGCGAAACCGCCGGCCAGGGCGCCGCGGGTGGTCAGGCCTTTCCAGTACATGGCCATGATCAGCACGGGGAAGTTGGTCGAGGCGGCGATGCCGAAGGTCAGGCCGACGAGGAAGGCGATGTTCTGGTTTTCGAACAGCAAGCCCAGGCAGATCGCGACCAGGCCCAGGCCCACGGTGGCGAAGCGGGTCACGCGCATTTCCTGTTGTTCGCTGGCCGTGCCTTTCTTCAGCACCGTGGCGTACAGGTCATGGGAAATCGCCGAGGCCCCGGCCAGGGCCAGTCCGGACACCACTGCCAGGATGGTGGCGAAGGCCACCGCCGAGAGGAAACCGAGGAACAGGTTGCCGCCCACCGCCTTGGCCAGGTGCATGGCGACCATGTTGCCGCCGCCGATCAGCCCCGCTTTCAGGTCACCGCCGACGAAGAACTGCGGATCGGTGCCGACGATCACGATGGCGGCATAGCCGAGGATCATGACCACCAGGAAGAAGAAGCCGATGAAACCGGTGGCGTAGAACACCGATTTGCGGGCTTCCTTGGCGTTGGGCACGGTGAAGAAGCGCATCAGGATATGCGGCAGGCCGGCGATGCCGAATACCAGGCCGAGGGACAGCGACGCCGCGTTGATCGGGTCGGCCAGCATCGCGCCGGGGCCCATGATGTTCCAGCCCGTGGCATGGGCCTCGACGGCGCGGGCGGCGAGGGTTTCGAAGCTGAAACCGAACTCGGCCATGGCCAACAGGGCCAGGGTGCTGCCGCCGACGAGCAGCAGTACCGCCTTGATGATCTGCACCCAGGTGGTGGCGATCATCCCGCCGAAGATCACATAGACCAGCATCAGTGCGCCGACCACCATCACCGCGGTGCGGTAGTCGAGGCCGAACAGCAGCTTGATCAGTTGCCCGGCACCGACCATCTGCACCACCAGGTAGCAGCACACCACGGTCAGCGAGCCGAAGGCGGCGAAGGTGCGGATGCGGGTCTGGTCGAGGCGGTAGGAGACGATATCGGCGAAGGTGAAGCGCCCCAGGTTGCGCAGGCGCTCGGCCATCAGGAAGGTGATGATCGGCCAGCCGACGAAGAACGCCACGGTGTAGATGAAGCCGTCGTAGCCCTTGGCGAAGACCAGGCTGGACAAGCCCAGCAGGGTGGCAGCGGACATGTAGTCGCCGGCGATCGCCAGGCCGTTCTGGAAACCGCTGATACCGCCGCCGGCGGTGTAGAAGTCCGAGGTCGACTGGGTCTGACGGGCGGCCCACCAGGTGATTGCCAGGGTGCCGAGGACGAAGACGAAGAACATGCCGATGGCATGCAGGTTGACCGGCTGTTTTTCCGCGACGATCGGCGCGGCGAGGGCGAGTGTCGGGGCCAGCAGCAGGGCGCCGAGGCAGAGCAGGTGACGGCTCATTTCAGTTCCTCCAGCAGTTCGCTGCTCATGGCGTCGAAGCGGGTATTGGCGCTGCGTACGTACCAGCCGGTGAGCAGCCAGGACAGCACGATCAGCGCCGCTGCCACGGGAATGCCCAGGGTCAGTTGGCGCCCCTCGGCCAGTGGTGCATGCAGCCAGTGCGGCTGGAAGGCCACCACCGCCATGAACAGGTAATAGGCGCCCAGCACGGCGGCGCTGAGGGACCAGGACAGGCGCGAGCGATTGCGTACCAGTTGCTGGAATTTCGGATTGGCGCGGATCCGCGCACAACGTTGGGCATGGGACAGGTCGGTGCTGCTCATGGGGTGGGGCTCCTTGGTTTTTCTTATGGTTTTTTGTCCGGCACTTTTTTCAGGGTGCAGGTGGTCGTGGCGGCGGGCCTGGGCCCGTCACCGGATGCGGAGGTGAAATGCGGCTGGCGCGTTTACGCGCCGGGGATCGGTGTTCGGAAGACGAAGAGGTGACGGCAGAGAACAGGACTGAATATCGACATGTGTGGCACCCGGCGGCTGATTGTTAGCTCTTGATGTTTGCCGCTTCCCTGTCGAAGAGAGGCGGCGCAGATGGCTCGGGGGGAGTTATATAACAGTCCTGAGTTTATATGGAAGTAATACCTGTAATATATAGTATTTATACTATATTAAGCTTGGTTTTTATTGAGGTTTCTGGCTGAAGCGAGGCTGCTTAATGGATTAGTTACCAGATGGTCAGCGAATCTCTTCAAGACTCTCCATCAATTCCCCGGCCTCAGCCCTCAACGCCCCGCAAAACGCTTCGACGAACCCCGAAGACGGCCGAAACTCCGGCTGCACCAGCATCACCCGATACGGAATCGACACCTCCAGCCGCCGCACCTGCAACCCTCGCCCGGCCTCGCGCAGCGCGCTCAGTGGATTGATGATTGCTACCCCCAGCCCTTCACGCACCATGGCGCACACCGACGCCGCGTTGGTGGTCTCGATCACCGTATGCCGCTCGACACCGGCCTGGCGGAACTGCTCGTCGAGTTGCTGGCGATAGATATCCCGCCCGGCCAGGTTGATAAAGGCCACGCCCTGGAAGTCCGCCACCGCCAGGCGCTCGCGTTGTAGCAACGCATGTCCGTCGGGCAGCACGCAGAGCATGTCGGCGCTGAACAGCAACTCGCCCCGCGTGCCCCGTGGCACCTGTTCACCCTCGGTCAGCCCCAGGTCATGCCGCTGGGCACTGAGGGATTCCTCCAGCAACGGCGATTCCTGGGCACTGATGCACAGCCCGACCCCGGCATGCTGGCGCTGGAACTGCTTGCACACCCGAGGCAGCAGGGTCTGGGAAAACAGCGGCAGGCAGGTCAGGTCCAACTGGCCGTGCTCGAAACGGCGGATCGACTCCACCAGGCTGTTGATCCGTTCCAGTCCTACATAGGAGCGCTCCACTTCCTCCAGCAGCATCAGTGCCTGGGCGGTGGGCAGCAGGCGTCCGCCCTGGCGATCGAACAACGTCAAGCCGCTGAGGCTTTCCAGGCGCGCCAGCTCCCGGCTCACGGTCGGCTGCGAGGTAAACAGCAAACGTGCTGCACCGGTGACGCTGCCGGCCAGCATGATGGCGCGGAAGACTTCGATATGGCGGACGGACAGGGACATGGCGGCAGGCCTGTTGCTGGAGAGGATGCATATCAGAACTGAATGATCTGACAAAGAATAGATATTTTTCTGAATGGCTGCCGTTCGGCATCATGGCGATCTTCCCAATCCCCGCAGGACGTTTCCCGCAATGACCACGCCTTCCGCCCTGGCCGCCGCCGCGCTGCAATTCCCCACGCCGTTCTGGACCTACGATGCTGCGGTGATCCGCGAGCGCATCGCGCGGCTGGACTGCTTCGACGTGGTCCGCTTCGCCCAGAAGGCCTGCTCCAACCTGCATATCCTGCGCCTGATGCGCGAGCACGGCGTGCGCGTCGATGCGGTGTCCCTCGGTGAACTGGAGCGCGCCCTGCTGGCCGGCTACAGCCCGGAAGGCGATCCGGCCGGCGTGGTCCTGACCTGCGACCTGCTGGACAAGCCGACCCTGGCCCGCGTGGTCGAGCTCAAGGTCGAGGTCAACTGCGGCTCCATCGACATGCTGCGCCAACTGGGTGAACACTCCCCGGGCCATCGCGTCTGGCTGCGCATCAACCCGGGCTTTGGCTACGGCCACAGCCGCAAGACCAACACCGGCGGCGAGAACAGCAAGCACGGCATCTGGCATGACGAAGTCGGCGATGCCCTGGCGGTGATCCGTCAGTACGGCCTGCACCTTGTGGGCATCCACATGCATATCGGTTCGGGTGTGGACTACGGCCACCTGGCTCAGGTCGGCGGGGCGATGGTCGCCACCATCAAATCGCTGGACCACGATATCGAGGCGTTTTCCATTGGTGGTGGTCTGTCCACGCCGTACCGCGAAGGCGACGTGGCGGTGGATGTGCAGCGCTACGCCAGCACCTGGCAGCAGGCCCGGGAAGAGATCGAGGCGTTCCTTGCCCACCCGGTGCGCATGGAGATCGAGCCGGGGCGTTTCCTGGTGGCCGAGTCGGGTCGCCTGGTGACTGAAGTGCGTGCGGTCAAGCGTGCGGGCAGCCGTCAGTTCGTGCTGGTGGATGCCGGTTTCAACGACCTGATGCGTCCGGCCATGTACGGCGCCTATCACCATATGAGCGTGCTCGACGCGGCGGACCGTGCCGAAGTGGAATGCGTGGTGGGCGGGCCGCTGTGCGAGTCCGGCGATGTTTTCACCCAGGACGACCAGGGCCTGGTCCCGCGCTTGCTGCCGCAGCCGCAGGTCGGTGATCTGCTGGTGATGCATGACACCGGGGCCTATGGCGCATCGATGTCGTCGAACTACAACAGCCGGCCGCTGCTGGCCGAGGTATTGCTGGACGGGGCCGAGGTGAGGCTGATCCGTCGGGCGCAGCCGCTGGCTGATCTGCTGGCGCTGGAGCAGGGGCTGTAATTCAGGATCTTCATTGCTGCTGATGGCCTCATCGCTGGCAAGCCAGCTCCCACAGGTTCACCTCTGCCCTTGAGACCGGTGCAATCCCTGTGGGAGCTGGCTTGCCAGCGATAGGGCCATCAGCAGCACCACAAGGTCAGGATCAGAACTCGAACTCCTGAGCCATCACCACCCGACAAAACGCCCCCGCCAACGTCCCGTTGTGATGCGCCACGATCGCCTGCGCGCTCAACCCCGGCGTATCCGAACAGCTGTGCCCATCCGCCACCAGCACCGCCGGAAATCCCAGGTCCCCCGCCGCACGACAGGTGCTGTCCACGCAGTACTGCGTCTTCATGCCTGCAATCACCACGCCCGTAGCGCCACAGTCCCTGAGCATTTCCACCAACCCGGTGCCGACGAACGCATTCGGCCGGCGCTTCTCGAACACCTGCTCGCTGCCGTCCAGGCGCAGCTCGGGGATCAACCGGGTCAGCGCACTGTCCGGCGCCAACGGCGAGCCTTCCGGCCCCACATGCCGGGCCAGAAACACCGGCGCACCAGCGGCATGGGCCTTGTCCAGCAGGCTATTGACCACTTCGATCATCGCCTCGCCGCGCCACGGTTTATCCGGGCCATGAACCAGGCCGACCTGCAGATCAAGAATCAAGAGTGCATCCATGGGTATCGCTCCTTGTGATAAGCCAGCGATACCGGAACCCCAACGAAAAAGGCCCCGTCCATCGCTGGCGGGGCCTTTCGGGTCTGGCTGTCAGCAGCTCAGGAACACCCGTGCACCCCGCCGTTGGCGGTGGTGGTCGTGGTGGTGGCCGAGGTGCTGTGGAAAAGGTTCATGAGGCCGACAGTAGCGTTGATGGCGGGTTGATTGCAACCCTCACAGCAGTGCCAGCGCCCGGCTCACCACCATCCCGGCCAAGCCCAGGAGGCAGGCGAGGGCGATGGCATAGGCGAGGGTTCGCCACGGTTGCCATTGCCGCAGGTAGCACAGGGTATGGGCGATGCGCGCGGCCGTGAATACGCAGAATAGCGCCAGGCTGGCGCCGGCGGCAGTGTCCAGCGCCACGCACAGGCCGCCGAGCACGAAGAACAGCGGGATATTTTCCAGATCGTTGGCCCAGGCCCTGGCTGCCCGCGTGACCTGGGGCAACTCCTCGGCGCTCGCCTGGCGACCGACGAAGCGGGCGTCTTCGGCATTCTGGAAGGTCAGGCGACTGATGCGGTAGTAGCCCTGATAGCAGGAGATGCCCAGCATCTTCAGGAACAGGATCACGACACACAAGGCATACACGGACAGCAGGGCGCTCATAGTCATTCCTTTGCAAGCGATGGCGGTGACGCAGGCTAGCAGGTGGCCAGGCGGGGTACCTGATATTTCTGTCAGGTGTGGGAAATGTCTGCCGGTCATAGACTGGCACTGCGCAGTTCGGCGACTTCGCCGATGAAGGCCGGCTATGCCGCTGCCACGTGCCGATCTTCTTCGAACCCCGCAGGAACGAAGCATCCCAACGATTGCAGCGTTATCAGGAGAGGACATCATGGATGTCAGAATTCTTGCCCAGTTGCACGGTGTCAAAGCGCAAAGCGTGGTGGATCATCAGGAAGTCGAAGGTGCGGACATCCTGCGTATCGACCTGAAAAACGAACCTGAACTGCGCCGTGCAATCGAAACGCGCGCGCGCGACCAGGATATTTTCGACACGGACCGGACGGTGGATGGCACGGCAGTGCGGTTCACGCCTGATCACCTTCTCAAGGCGCGGCAGCTCAATTTCGTCGATCCCGGTTTGCCCGGTGAGCCGCGTATCCCGGGCTGGCGCCTGGTAGCCGAAGTCTATGGGCCACGTGCCCTTCATGGTGCGGTCGTCGAACGTCTTGGGTTCTATACGTTCGACCGGCACAGTGGCAGCACGACCTATGATTTTTCCCAGCCCAACGAGCACCTCACCCGGCCTTGGGCGAGATACAGCCTGGGGTATCTGGACGAAGGTGACAAACTGGTGATGCTGGGGGTCAACCCCAGCAAGGGCAATATCGAGGTCAACCATATCGACACCGGCGAGAATGCCCAGGAGCTGAGCGGCACATTCGCCCGGGTGCAGTTCGACATGCCCAATCTCCATGAGCACTTCCCGCAAGCGCCTGACCGCGGATTCCTGGTGTACCTGCCGTCCGGTTTCTATCGGTTGAACGGCACCTGGTAACGGCGCAGCGACCTGATATTTCTGTCAGGTGTGCAGGGAAGGCCATCGCCATGGACTGGCCTTGCGCATTTCGGCGACCTCGCCAATGAAGGCCGGGCGTGCCGCTGCCACGTGCCGGTCTTCTTCGAACCCCGCCGGGACGAAGCGTTATGCAAATGCCAGCGCACTCGAGGCCAACGGTAGTCCGGATGGGGTATTGTCCGGGCTACAGTCTGGCGAGGAGCGGCTCAGGGCTGCGGCGTTGGTTGCTGCGCTGGGTCGATACGAGCCAGTTGCACGGCCAGGACGTGGGGGGTGAGCTTGGTGCTCTCGTCGTACATCCTGTTCTGAATGGCGCCGACCACCTGGATGGCAGATTGAATCGAGCTCTCGCTGATTTCCGCAAAGTTTGGCATCGAACCCAGCTTTGGCGAGTTGATCCCTATCTTGGTGATTTCCATGGTGCCGGTCAGGTTGCCGGCCTTGGCCGCGAAGCCGATGGCAATGAGGCTTCCAAGGTCGAGGTTGGCCTTCTTGGTAGTGATCGACGCTTTGATCCGGATCCCGACTCCCACCAGGCAGGGCAGGTTTCCATTGTCGGTGAGCTCGTCTCGGTACTTGGAGTAATCGAAGATCACCGTGTAGTTACCGGCATTGCCGGAAAACTTCGCTCCCATGTAGCCGACGCCCACTTCGTGGTCGGTCTTCAGGATCGATACAAAGTTCTTTTCCAGCGGCAGCAGGTCATTGATTTCCTGGTTGTTCAGTTCCGCCCAGTATTGCCGCTTGATCCCGTTGCCCGTTTGCCTTTCTACCCAGTCCGAGTTGCCCGGATGCACCGAAACGAACTCGTTCGTGGTGGGTGTCAGCTGATGATTGTCGACGTTTTTGTAGGGCACGGCACAGCCCGCCAGCGCACTGCACATGGCCAGGCTTGCCGACAGGGCTTTAAGTGTTGTTGTCATGCGCGTACTTCCTTCCTGGAACTTGATGGGTGGCAGAATGATGGCCGGTTGCCGGGAGGAGCATAGATGATCCCGTGTGGGCCGGATGAGGGTATGGTCCAGGCCAGGGAAGAAAATGTCAGTGCGCAAATATTTTGTGTATCTGTCTGGTCATGAACGGCTTCCCCGCCGGTTGACCTGTACATTGCGTTCACCCATCGCCGCCGCCTCGGGTCATGGCGCGCGAAGCTCGCCGTTGCGCAGATCCTCTCGACATGGAGCCGCGGCACCAGGGCCATGCGCGGGATCAGCTAACGCATGGCCGGGCGGGGTACCTGGTATTTCTGTCAGGTGTGGGAAACCTCTGCCGGTCATAGACTGGCCTCGCGCAGTTCGGCGACCTCGCCGATGAACACCGCACGTGTCGCTGCCGCGCGCGGTTTTCTTCGAACCCCGTCGGGACGAAGCATCCTGTTCATTGCAGCGCTACGAGGAGACGACATCATGGATGTCAAACAACTTGCTTTGCAGGCGGGCCTGAGACCGGAGAGCGTGGTGGAACACAAGCACGTCAAGGGCGCGGATATCTTCCGTATCGATCTGAGCAAGGCGCCTGAGCTGCGTCGTGCTGCGCAGCGGCGTTCCGCTGGCGGTATCCAGTTGCCCGATGACGATATCTTCACGACCGGGTTCCTGCTCGATGGGGTGGAGCGCAATCCCGAGTTTGTCGCTCAACATATGGAGAAGGAGCGCAACTACAACTTTTCTGGCCCGGACCACAGACCACGCCCCGCCTGGTTCTTGAGAGCGGAAAATTACTCGCCCAACAGCCTGTATGGCGCGCTCGTGGAATTCGTCGGTTTCTGGGTCTTCGATGAACACAGCGGCTCCACTTCCCACGACCTCTCCTTGCCGAACGAAGGGCTTACCCGGCCCTGGATGCGTTATGGCCTGGGCTATTTGCCGAACCCTGACGTCGACATGTATTACATCTCGGTCGCGCCGACTTCGGGCTTCATGGAAGTTCACCATGACGCGGCCGGCGAGAACCGCATGGAACTGAGTGGTACGTTCGGCCAGGTGCATTTCACCATGCCCAACTGCCGCGATGTGTTCCCGCAGGCGCCGGACCGTGAGTTCACCGTGGAGCTGGGTGGCCATTACCAGCTTGTCGGCACCTGGTAACGCTGCGTGGCTGGCAGCCAGGCCCTGGGGGCTGGCCGCCGGCTTTGCAGGCGCATCGCACTCTTCAGGAGGCACCCCCATGAATCCCGATTTTCTCGCCAGGCAATCCGGCGTCAGCGTACACAGCGTGATCGATTACCAGCACTTGGGCAGGACGCACATCCTGCGTATCGACCGGGACAAGGAGGCCAGGCGGCGTCAGGCGCTCAAGGCGCGCGCCGAGGCGGGATCTTGTGAGGCCATCTTCACCAGCGGTCCGGGTGAGGTTCATCCGGACGGCTGGCCTTTCTCGATTTCCCCGAACAGCCATTCCCGGAATACCTCCAGCGCCACCGGCGCTTCTCCCGGCCGGCTGACCAGCACATAGCGTTCGCTCAGTTGTGCCACTTCCGGCCAGGGTGCACGCAGCCGATCCTGCGCCAGATCCTCCTCGACATACAGGCGCGGCACCAGCGCCATGCCCATGCCGGCACGGGCGGCGTCGATCAGCAGGGAGAAACGGTCATAACGTGGGCCGCTTTCATGCTGGGGAAGCGCGATGCCGCTGTGCCGTGCATAGGCTGCCCATTGTTCGCCATCCTCGTGCTTGTGCAGCAACGGCAGCTCAGCGGGCTCACGCTCGGCCAGACCCGGATGGCACACCGCAAGCAGCGGCGCCTGGAACAACGCCTGCACCTGCATCCCGCTCCAGGCCGGGTGCTCGATATTGATCGCCGCATGCAGCCCGCTGTCGGCCAGGTTGAACGGCTCGGTGCGTTCACGAAGATTGATCCGCACCTGCGGGTGGCGCTGGTGAAAATCGGCCATGCGCGGAATCAGCCAGCGGCTGGCCAGGGTCGGGATCACGCCGATTTCCAGCGGCGCATCGACCCGGGCATCGGCCTGCAACTGGCGGGTGCGGCGTTCGATCAGCTCCAGCGCCTCGCGCATCTCGGCGGCGTAGCGTGCACCCAGGTCGGACAGTTCGACGCGATTACCGACCCTGTGGAAAAGACGTACGCCGACCTGGTCTTCCAGCTTGGCGATCTGTCGGCTGATGGCGCCTTCGGTGAGGGACAGTTCCTGCGCGGCGCGGGCAAAACTCTGATGGCGGGCAGCGGCTTCGAGCGCGAGCAGGGCGGTGGTACCGGGGAGACGTCGTGTCACGGGAGATGCAGTCCTTGCAAGGGGGCGACAGGATGACGCATGGGCAAGCTGCCTTGCAAAAAATTCGGTAACGATTTCGTCGTCGGGATCACTAGCATTCCTCATCCAACAACAACGGAGCCATGAGGGCTATGAGGACGATCGATCGGGTATTGCTGGGCGCCGGGCTGCTGGTGCCGTTCTGGCTGTTTTTCGGGGTGCTGATCACGGCCAGCCAGTTCCCGGGGTACAGCCATGTGGAGTTGGCCATGAGTCAGTTGGGCGCGGTGGGGGCGCCGACCCATGAGCTTTCGCCCTGGGTGAACAACCTGCCGCTGGGGCTGTTGTTCGTGTTGTGCGGGGTGGGCTTGTTCCGGCGTTTCGAAGGATCGCGGCTGGCCTGGCTCGGCGCGCTGCTGGTGATGGTGCATGGGCTGGCCAGCATGAGTGCCGGGTATTTCCCCTGCGACCAGGGCTGTGTGCCGGCGGAGCCCTCGTTCTCCCAACGCATGCACAACCTGTCGGGGCTGGTGATGTTCCTCACCCTGACCCTGGCCAGCACGCTGTGGATCTTCCTGGGCAAACGCCTGCTCGGCTCGGTGGCCTTTTCCCGGTTCTCGCTGCTGTGCACGGTGCTGGCGCTGGTCACCGTCGGCTTGATGGCCGGGGCGATGGAAAACGGACATGGCTTTGGCCTGTACCAACGCCTCAACTACGGAACTGCGGTGATCTGGCTGGCCGTACTGGCGTGGATGAGCCAGCGCTGAGGTGAGGGCTGGCAAAGACGATGGGCTACGTGACATCATGTAATAACATTACGTTATTTCAGTGAGTACCGACTGCGCATGTCTGCCCCGCCTTCCACCCGTCTTCACTCGATCGATGCCCTGCGTGGCTTGGTCATTCTCTTCATGTTGCTGGATCACGTCCGCGAGACTTTTTACCTGCATATGCAGGTCAGCGATCCCATGGACGTGGGCCAGACTGATCCGACGCTGTTCTTCAGCCGCACCCTGGCGCACCTGTGTGCGCCGGTGTTCATTCTGCTGACCGGTCTTTCCGCATTTCTCTATGGCGAGAAGCAGCAGGGCAAGGCGGCGGTGTCGGGCTTCCTGTTCAAGCGTGGTTTGTTCCTGGTGGTGCTGGAATTCACCCTGGTCAACTTCGCCTGGACCTTCCAGTTGCCGCCGAGCGTGATCTATCTCCAGGTGATCTGGGCCATCGGCCTGAGCATGCTGGCCTTGAGTGCGCTGATCTGGCTGCCGCGGGCGGTGCTGATCGGGCTGGGTGTGGTGCTGGTGACGGGGCATAACCTGCTGGATGGCGTGCACTTCCCGGTGGAGTCGGCGATGCACGTGCCGTGGGCGGTGCTGCATGACCGGGGCTGGATCGAGGTGTCCGAGGGGCTGCGTTTGCGCACGTCTTATCCGTTGCTGCCGTGGATCGGGGTCATTGCACTTGGGTATGCGATGGGGCCGTGGTTTGCCCGGGGCAGCGAGGCGCTGGTGCGGAGTCGGCGGTTGTTGCTGGCGGCGGGTTCGGCGTTGGGGGTGTTCTTCGTGCTGCGCTTGCTCAATGGGTATGGCGAGAAACCGTGGGCAGGTGGCGAGACCGCGGTGCAGACGGTCATGAGCTTTTTCAATATCACCAAGTATCCGCCTTCGCTGCTGTTCCTGGCGTTGACCCTGGGAATCGGGCTGTTGCTGCTGGTGGCGTTCGAGCGGCGGAACGAGGGCAGGGTGGTCCGTTGGCTGGCGGTGTTCGGGGCGGCGCCGATGTTCTTCTACCTGCTGCACCTGTATGTGTTGAAGGTGCTGTATGTGCTGGCGGTGCGGCTGTTCGGGACCAATCATGGGCAGTATTTCGGGTTTGATTCGATGGCCGCGGTGTGGGCCGGGGCGGTGGTGCTGGCGCTGGCGTTGTATCTGCCGGTGCGCTGGTTTGCCCGGTTGAAGGCGCGGCGGCGGGATATTGCCTGGTTGAAGTACTTGTAGGCTGACAACACGGACCCTGTGGGAGCTGGCTTGCCAGCGATTGCAATAGTGAATTCACCATCGCTATCGCTGGCAAGCCAGCTCCCACAGGGTTAGCGGTGCTCGTGAGGTCTGTAAAGGTGTCGCATATAGCTACGAAATTCCCGCTATGTCCGACTTTTCTGTAGGCAATTTCCCAATCATACTTCCGCGCCTCGTTTGACGTTGCACTCCTGGAAATGGCTGCCTAGTCTTCGCCGGTCGCTGCGGTTTGGCGATCAGGTTTGGTCACCTGTCGACTTTTTTGGAGTCGCTCATCTTCAACGTTGAGCGCGTTGGCTGCTGTCATGGCGGCTGTGCGCGGAGCACCCTCGGGTGCGCCGGATAATGCTCCTGAAGTCCCGGTTGACCAATCCGCGTACAGTCGCCACCCAATCGTTTGGTCACGTTATGGATGGCGATTCTCTCAGACTTCCGGAGTGCCACCATGATCAAACCCGTACCCGATCCACCCCGCACCGCCCACACTCACTTCGCCACCTGCAACGGCACCCATCCGCCGCTGTTCAGCGTCTGCGAAGGCGCCAGCATGGAAGATGTCCTCGTGCACCTGACCATGTCTCTGTCCTCGGCCTACGAAACCAACTATCAGGTCTGCGAATCGGCGAGCAAGCCGATGCAGAGCCTTGCCTGGGCGACCCAGCATTCGCTGGAGATCTGTCAGGCGTTGGTGGAGTCGTTGCTTAAGACGGCAGAGGGGAAGCAGAGAAAAGAATGATCCTTCCGAGGCCATCTCATATTGATGGCCTTCTCTGATCTGTAATCGTATCTCTAGAAAACGCTGTGCCGGAGGTGGCTCATGCCCATTACGACTTCCACACAAGAACCTTCGGCAGTTCTGAAGGCAGACAGCTATTGGAGCCAGTTCTGGGAGGCTGGGGTCATAAGCCTGGAAGAAGCGGAAAGACGAGCGCTGGGGTCACTGCGTTTAAGAGATGCATACTGCTCCGATCCCTTGTATGCGAGGAAAGCTGCGCGTGATCCTTTCTTCTGGAGCAAGTTCTATGCGACTCGTGTCAATTGGTAGACCGCAGCGAACTGATGAAGGCTTAGCGGCGGGGACTGACGACGCGGACCCTGTGGGAGCTGGCTTGCCAGCGATAGCGATGGTGAATTCACTACCGCAATCGCTGGCAAGCCAGCTCCCACAGGGTCCGCGGTGCTCGTGAGGCTTGTAAAGGTGTCGCATCATATAGCTACGAAATTCCCGCTGTGTCCGACTTTTCTGTAGGCGATTTCCCAATCATACTTCCGCGCCTCGTTTGACGTTGCACTCCTGGAAATGGCTGCCTAGTCTTCGCCGGTCGCTGCGGTTTGGCGATCAGGTTTGGTCACCTGCTCATTTTTGGAACGCTCGTCTTGACGGACGCTTGCGTCGGCTGCTGCTGTCATGGCGGCTGTGCGCGGAGCACCTTCGGGTGCGCCGGAGTGTGTTCCAGAATGCCGGTTGACCAATCCGCGTACAGTCGTCACCCAATCGTTTGGTCACGTCCTGGGTGATGGTTTCCGTCACTTTTCTGGAACGCCAACATGAACAAACCGGTACCCGACCCACCCCGCACCGCCCACACCCACTTCGCCACCTGCAACGGCACCCATCCGCCGCTGTTCAGCGTCTGCGAAGGCGCGAGCATGGAAGATGTCCTCGTGCACCTGACCATGTCCCTGTCCTCGGCTTATGAAACCAACTACCAGGTCTGCGAATCGGCGAGCAAGCCGATGCAGAGCCTGGCCTGGGCGACCCAGCATTCGCTGGAGATCTGTCAGGCGTTGGTGGAGTCGCTGATGAAAGCGGGTCAGAAGTCCATCTGTTGAGTTGAGCGCTGAACGTAAGGCTGCCGGGTCTGCACGGCAGTCTTTCCAAGCAACTTCAAAAAAGTCCTACAAATCCGTCAGAAACGTCTGATTTATCCAGTCTCTCCGAACCTTCACGGTTGCAGCCTCCCAACCGACACGCACCGCTGTCCTTTCATCTCGAAGACAAGGCCGGGGCTCACAAGCAAGGAGCAATGCCATGGATATCAGCACCTCACGTTGTACCAATGAAGTTTCGCCTGTGTTGTCCGTCACCCAGGAGCTGTCCTGCTTCGAGAAGGACGTTTGAATCATGGCCCGCTCAATACTCTTCGGCCTGGGTCAAGGTCTCCATGGTGACCAGACTACTACGGGCGCGGTCTGCTTCAGCAGCTTGCCCAACATGGCGCAGGATGGACGCGGTGTCCTGCGGCTGGGCGACAAGACCACGCGATGTCCTCGATGTGGTGAAGTCGGCACCATCGCTGAAGGCCTGGATGCCTTCAAATGGATGGGGCAGCCTACAGCAGTAGACGGGGCGCGTATTCAGTGTGGTTGCCCAGCAGGCAGCAATCGACTCATAGCGAAGGATGGAATGCCTACGCGGGTAGCAGAGCCGGCTACCGGGGCGGCAGCTAGCTCAAGCCCGGCTCAGCCACAACCCTATTCTCAACCTGCTGCTGCCACGCGGGCTGCTCCGCCAGTGCCTGCTGCTCGGTCTTCGACACCAACTGAAGACAACGAACTGGCCGAGCCCGGCTTCTACATCGTTCCGAAATCCATTGGTCGCCGCTCACTGGAAGCCGAACTGTTCGGGGGGGGGCCTTCTCCCGAGGTGATGCGCAAGTTCAACGCAATGAACGGCAGTCTTGGTCAGGACATCGTCAAGGCTGGGCAGTTGGTTGTGCTCAGCGATCCCCGCAACTACATGTGCATGCAGCAAGAGGCGCATTTGATGGAGGCGGCGGAGGAGGTGGCTGAGGCGCTGAAGGACCTGTCGCCGGAAGATGCTGATTTCATGATCAAGTATCAAGGGCAGATCTCTTCTTTCCTGGCGGATACCTCGCTCTGGGCGGGTGTCAGTGCTGCGGTGATGGAGCGGTATTTCAAGGAGCTCCAAGAAAATATGGAGGCGTTCCAGAAGCTCCATCAAGATAGCTACCGTCGAGATGGGCACTTGGGTAGCAAGCGGTTTATAGAGGAACGTCGACGACTCATCAGTGAACTTGACGCTAAGCTATTAAATTCGCGATGGCTTCGCAGTAAAACCTCTTTGGGTGATCATCCGAAACTCAAGAAAGCGTTGAAGGTTTCCACCAGAAGCCTGGTGCATCACTGGAACAAGGCCGGTGGGCCGGGGCCGATTCCTGGTTACGCAAAGCATATCCAAGGTATGAGCAATGCAACCAAGTACATGAAGACCGGTGGGTACATTGCAATCGCGATTGGTGGGGCGGCATCTGGGCCTATTATTTATGAGGCTTGCACTAGTGGTTCGGATGAAGAGTGCCAGAAGGCCTGGATGGTGGAGGGTGGAAAGTTCACTGGGGCGACAGCTTCCGGACTGGCTGCCGGTGCCTTGGGCGGATTCGCCGGGAAAAAGGTATGTGCGTTGTTGGGAATCCACAGGGTTGGTGGTTTTTTGTGTTCCGCAATAGGAGTCGGCAGTGGAGCAGCGCTTGGAACCATCCACGGGGAAAACGCAGGTGGGGCATTGGGGGAAGTCATATATGACGCCTTTCTCTATGATTGATATCGACACCTGGCCGATCAAGGTGACAGCTACGGTTTTAGGTGGCGCCTTTTTGGCAGCTTGGTCTTTCCTGCTGGGAAGCATTTACATTACCAGGAAGTACCTTGGGCGGCTATTGGGGGCGTTTTCGAGAAGTCCAGAAGTTGGAGAGTGGGGGGCGAGATATAGTCGAGGTCTAGTCAATCGTCTGGCGTTGATGGCGATCTTGGCTGACTTTGTCCTGTTCTCACGCTTTTATATCAAGAAGGGTGAGGTTTTTGCTCAGGATATTCATGAGTTTCCTAATGAGTTGAAGTGCATACTTTTAATATACAGTATTTTTATGTGCTTCTCGGGAGTTATTCTAGCGACCATATGTGTGTTGGTGGCGATTAGAAGTGGTACCTCGGCAATGTAGTAGTTGCCGATCATGACAATCCGCCATAGGACTCGCGTCGCATTGTAATTGCTGGTTTTGGAACAGTGGCAGCCGCCCGGATCACCTGGCGGCATTTCTCGTAGAGCTTGCTCCGAACGACAGCATTTTAAAAATCAGAAATCCAATTTTTCAGCGCTGCTGCGCGACTCAGAAATGGTGTGGTTGCGGTGCAGGCTGGAGAGGCTGGTGATGAGCTTAATCTATACGGTTGATTGGTATGTCTGGTCATCCATACTAATGTTTATCTCTATTTTAGGGGTGCCGGTTACCTTCGCGGTTTCGTTTTCCTATAGGGTGTACATAACAAGAAAGTATCTGGACGAAATGATGATGGAGATAAAAAGCAGTCCTGATCTGAGCTCTACGATGAAAGTGTATGCTTCATTGGGGTTTTTCAAGAAAATGCTCATTCCAGGACTTCTGCATGGTGCAGTATCAGAGCCTAGGTTTCTTTCGATCGGGTTTATTTCGAATGGTGATGTTAAGTCATTTCCGAGGCACTTTAGACGCATCCTGTCCAGGGACAGCATTTTTCAGAAGGTTAGTATTTTCTGGTTTCTGATCGTTGTGCTGCTTTCGTATCTTTATCTAAATGGCTAGCGTCAGATCTATACCACGCGGCTCCTGTGTGAGCATCGCACGTTAGACACTGAAATAAAAAAGGCCGCTGGATCCCTCCAGCGGCCTTTCTCATCCAGCCAGCGCCCAATCAAAACGCCAACTTATACCCAATCAACAACAACATCCCCGCCAGACATGGCCGCAGCACCGAGTCCGAAATCTTCCCGGTCAGATGGCTGCCGATATAGATCCCCGGCAGCGAGCCCAGCAGCAGATACCCCAGCAGCGACCAGTCCATATTGCCCATGCTCGCATGCCCCAACCCGGCGACCAGGGTCAGCGGCACGGCGTGGGCGATCTCGGTGCCGACCAGGCGGCGGGTGACCAGGTACGGATAGAGCAGGAACAACGCCACGGTGCCCAGTGCGCCAGCGCCGATGGAAGTGAGCGAAACCATCACCCCCAGCACCACACCAGTGATCACGGTCAGGATGTTGAGGCTGCGCCCGCTCAGGTGATAGCGATCACCGGCATGCTTGCTGGCGAAGGCCTGGAGCCTGGATTTGAACAGGATCGCCAGCGCCGTGAGGATCAGCACCACCGCCAGGCCCTGCTTGATGACGGCGTTCAGCGCCGCCGTGTCGGTGTGCAGGGTGCTGAGGAACCACAGGGTCGCCGCTGCCGCCGGGACGCTGCCCAGGGCCAGCCAGCCGGTGATGGCCCAGTCGATATTCTTCTGCTTGCCATGGACCCAGACGCCACTGGCCTTGGTGATGGCCGCGTAGAGCAGGTCGGTGCCGACCGCCGTGGCCGGGTTGATGCCGAACCAGAGCAGGATCGGGGTCATCAGCGAACCGCCGCCGACGCCGGTCATGCCGACGATGAAACCTACTACCAGACCTGCAATGGTGAAACCAAACGAACCTACATCCATACGCTACCTGACACGCTCTTGATCGACGGGGCCGGCGCAGCATAACGGATGTTTTTATGCCCAAATATATTTGTATCGAATTAGCTTATAACCGATATCGATTCGGTCTATGCACTGAAGCTGGCCTGGATATGTGTAAGGTGCATTTTTGTTGACTTTGAGGGCCTCATCGCTGGCAAGCCAGCTCCCACAGGTATCGCGTGCACCGCTGGACCTGTGGGAGCTGGCTTGCCAGCGATGAGGCCCTGAAGAACACCGCGAATCCCAGGCTTTTTACGCAATCTTTATGCCCCAAGCCCTACACCTGTCTCGCCCCTTTACGCCCCTAAGCCAGAGAATTTTCCTACGCGGCACCCGCCGCCGAACGGAGATTTCTCATGAGCATTCTGGACGGGGTGTCACTGCTGCTGGCAGTGGCGTTGTTGGTGTACCTGATGGCCGCGCTGCTGCGCGCCGATCGCGGCTAGGGAGCGGCCATGCACAGTTACGATTACGCATTGCTCCTGGCCTTCTTCGCCCTGGTGCTGCTGCCGGCACCCTGGCTCGGGCGCTTCTACTACAAGGTGATGGAAGGCCAGCGCACCTGGCTGAGCCCGGTGCTCGGGCCGGTCGAGCGCGGTTGCTACCGCATCGCCGGCGTCGACAGCCAACAGGAACAGAACTGGAAGCAGTACGCCCTGGCCCTGCTGGTGTTCAACCTCGCTGGTTTCCTGTTCCTGTTCGCCGTGCTGCGCCTGCAGGCCTACCTGCCGCTGAACCCGCAACAGTTGCCCGGCCAGGAATGGTCGCTGGCGTTCAACACCGCCATCAGCTTCATGACCAACACCAACTGGCAGTCCTATAGCGGCGAGGCCTCCCTCAGCTACCTGAGCCAGATGATCGGCCTGACCGTGCAGAACTTCGTCAGCGCCGCCACCGGCCTGGCCGTGCTGGTCGCACTGTGCCGTGGCATCGCCCGCCGTAGTGCCGGCACCCTGGGCAATTTCTGGGTCGACATGACCCGCGCCACCCTCTACGGCCTGCTGCCGCTGTGCCTGGTGCTGGCGCTGATCCTGGTGTGGCAGGGCGTGCCGCAGACCTTTACCGACTACGTCCATGCCGTGACCCTGCAAGGCGCCGACCAGGTCATCCCTCTCGGCCCGGCCGCCAGCCAGATTGCGATCAAGCAACTGGGCACCAACGGCGGCGGCTTTTTCGGGGTGAACTCGGCCCATCCGTTCGAGAACCCGACGGCCTGGTCGAACCTGTTCGAAGTGGTGTCGATCATCCTGATCCCGGTGGCCCTGGTCTTCACCTTCGGCCATTACGTCAAGGACATGCGCCAGAGCCGGGCGATCATCGCCGGCATGCTCGCCCTGTTCCTGGTCGGCGGCGCCACCGCGCTGTGGGCCGAGCACCAGCCCAACCCGGCGCTGAGCAATCCGCAGGTGGAACGGAGCGCGCCGCTGGAAGGCAAGGAAAGCCGCTTCGGCACCACCGGCAGCGTGCTCTGGACGGTGACCACCACAGCCGCCTCCAACGGCTCGGTCAACGCCATGCACGACAGCCTCAACCCGCTCACCGGGATGGTCGCGCTGGTCAACATGATGGTCGGCGAGGTGATCTTCGGCGGCGTCGGTGCCGGGCTCTACGGCATGCTCCTGAACGTATTGATCGCGGTGTTCCTCGCCGGCCTGATGATCGGCCGCACCCCGGAATACCTCGGCAAGAAGCTCCAGGCGCGGGAGGTGCAACTGCTGGTGGCGACCCTGCTGGTGATGCCGGTCGGCGTGCTGATCCTCGGCGCCCTGGCCACCGCCTTGCCGGGCCCGGCGGCGAGCATCAGCAACCCCGGCCCCCACGGTTTCAGCCAGTTGCTCTACGCCTACACCTCGGCGGCGGCGAACAACGGCTCGGCCTTCGCCGGCCTGGGCGCCAACACCACCTTCCATAACCTGATGATCGGCCTCGGCATGTTGATCGGGCGCTTCGGCTACATCCTCCCGGTGCTCGCCCTGGCCGGCAGCCTGGCGCTGAAGAAGACCGCACCGGTAGGGCAAGCCAGCTTCCCGACCCACGGCCCGCTGTTCGTCACCCTGCTGGTGGTCACCATCCTGCTGGTTGGCGGCCTGACCTTCCTCCCGGCCCTGGCCCTTGGCCCGGTCGCCGAACACCTGAGCCTGGCCCTGCAAGGAGTCACCCCATGAACATGCCGATTCGCGATGTGAAAACGGCACCAACCACCCGCGCGCAAACCTCGTTCGCCGCCCTGTGGCGGCCAGCGCTGGTGCAAGCCTTCGTCAAGCTCGACCCGCGTCAGCTCAAGCGCGCCCCGGTAATGCTGGTGGTGGAACTGACGGCGATCTTCACCACGCTGCTGTGCCTGCTGCCCGATGAGCAGGTGCCCACCGCTGTGGCGGTGCAGATCGCCCTGTGGCTGTGGTTCACCGTGCTCTTCGCCAACTTCGCCGAGGCCCTGGCCGAGGGCCGTGGCAAGGCCCGCGCCGACAGCCTCAAGGCCGGTAACCAGGGCCTGACCGCACGGCGTCGCACTGCCGCCGGCAGCTTCGAAGTGGTCGCCGCCACCGCGCTGCGCAAGGGCGATGTGGTACGGGTCGAGGCCGGCGAAATGATCCCCGGCGACGGCGAGGTGATCGAAGGCATCGCCGCGGTCAACGAGGCGGCGATTACCGGTGAATCCGCGCCGGTGATCCGCGAGTCCGGCGGCGATCGCTCGGCGGTCACCGGCAGCACGCGGCTGGTGTCGGACTGGCTGCTGGTGCGCATCAGCACCAACCCCGGCGAGTCGACCCTGGACCGCATGATCGCCCTGGTGGAGGGCGCCAAACGGCAGAAAACCCCCAACGAGATTGCCCTGGATATCCTGCTGATCGGCCTGACCCTGATCTTCCTGATCGTGGTCGTGACCCTGCAGCCGTTCGCCCACTTTGCTGGTGGCGCGATCCCCACGGTGTTCCTCGTCGCGCTGCTGGTGACCCTGATCCCCACCACCATCGGCGGCCTGCTCTCGGCCATTGGCATCGCCGGCATGGACCGCCTGGTGCGCCTCAATGTGATCGCCCGTTCCGGCCGCGCCGTGGAAGCGGCCGGTGATGTGCACGTGCTGATGCTCGACAAGACCGGCACCATCACCTTCGGCAACCGCCGTTGCAGCGCAGTATTCGCCGCGCCAGGCGTGACCGCTAGGGAACTGGGGGAGGGCGCCTTGCTGGCGTCGCTGGCCGACGACACCGCCGAAGGCAAGTCCATCGTCGAGTTCCTGCGCCAGTTGCATGACTTCGTCGAACCGGTTGCCGGGCAGTTCGAGCCGGTGGCCTTCAGCGCCGAGACCCGCCTTTCGGGTGTCGACTTCGGCCCCCGTCGCTACCGCAAGGGCGCGGTGGATTCGGTGCTGGCCTTCGTTGGCATGCAGCGCCTCGACCTGCCGCCGGCCCTGGCCCGGGAAGTGGACAAGATCGCCCAGAGTGGCGGCACCCCGCTGCTGGTCTGCGTCGACAAGCGCCTGCTTGGCGTGATCCACCTCAAGGACGTGGTCAAGCCCGGGATCCGCGAGCGTTTCGCCGAGCTGCGCAAGCTGGGCATCCGCACCGTGATGGTCACCGGCGACAACCCGCTGACCGCCGCCGCCATCGCCGCCGAAGCCGGCGTGGATGATGTGCTCGCCGAAGCCACCCCGGAGAAGAAACTGGCGCGCATCCGCCAGGAGCAGGACGAAGGCCGCCTGGTCGCCATGTGCGGCGACGGCGCCAACGACGCCCCGGCCCTGGCCCAGGCCGATGTCGGCATGGCCATGAACGACGGCACCCAGGCGGCCCGCGAGGCGGCCAACATGGTCGATCTCGACAGCGATCCGACCAAGCTGCTGGACGTGGTCCAGGTCGGCAAGGAACTGCTGGTGACCCGTGGCGCCCTGACCACCTTCTCCATCGCCAACGACGTGGCCAAGTACTTCGCCATCCTGCCGGCGCTGTTCGCGGCGATCTATCCGCAGCTCGGCGTGCTCAACCTGATGCAACTGGCCAGCCCGCAGAGCGCCATCGTCTCGGCGATCGTGTTCAACGCACTGATCATCGTCGTGCTGATTCCCCTGGCCCTGCGCGGGGTGCGGGTCAAGGCGGCCAGCGCTGCCCACCTGCTGCGGCGCAACCTGCTGATCTACGGCCTGGGCGGCCTGCTGGTGCCCTTCGCCGGGATCAAGCTGATCGACCTGCTGCTCAACGCCCTGCAACTGGTGTGAATTCGAGGACATGAACATGACCACCCATTTTCGTCCGGCCCTGAGCCTGCTGTTGCTGATGACCCTGGTGACCGGCGTGGTCTACCCGCTGGCGGTCACCGGCATCGCCCAGGTGGCCTTCCCCGATCAGGCCAATGGCAGCCTGCTGCGCGATGACCAGGGCCAGGTGCGCGGTTCGCGCCTGCTGGCCCAGCCGTTCAGCGGCGAGGCCTGGTTCCAGGCGCGGCCCTCGGCAGCGGACTACGCCACCGTGTCCAGCGGCGCAAGCAACCTGGCACCGAGCAACCCGGCCCTGGCCAAGCGTATCGGCGACAGCGCCGGTACGCTGTTCAGCCCAGCCCAGGGCCCGGTGCCCCAGGCGCTGCTGACCACCTCCGGCAGCGGGCTCGACCCCCATCTGCCGCCAGCGGCCGTGGCCTATCAACTGCCTCGGGTAGCCGCAGCCCGACAAATCCCGCAACAGACGTTGCAAGGACTGGTGGAGCAAGCCACCCTGCAACCTCTGGTCGGCCCGCCGGTGGTGAATATCCTCGCCCTCAACGCCGCCCTCGACCACCTTGCGCCACTGCCGAAATAAGGACCTGACCCGACCATGAGTGATTCCCAGCGCGCCGATGCGTTGTTGGCCGAGCTGCCGCGCCAGGGGCGCGGCCGGCTCAAGGTGTTTCTCGGCGCGGCGCCGGGGGTGGGCAAGACCTACGCCATGCTCCAGGCCGCCCACACCCGCCTGCGCCATGGCGTGCGGGTGCTGGCCGGGGTGGTGGAGACCCATGGGCGCAGCGAGACCGAGGCCTTGCTCGGCGGTATCCCGCAGCAGCCGTTGCTGCGCTCGGAATACCGTGGGGTGATGCTGGAGGAAATGGACCTCGACGGCCTGCTCAAGACCGCGCCGGAACTGGCGCTGGTGGACGAACTGGCCCACAGCAACGCCCCCGGCAGTCGCCATGCCAAGCGCTGGCAGGATGTTCAGGAACTGCTGGCGGCGGGCATCGATGTCTACACCACGGTCAACGTCCAGCATCTGGAAAGCCTCAACGATCATGTGCGTGGCATCACCGGCGTGCAGGTCCGCGAGACCCTGCCGGACTGGGTCTTGCAGGAAGCCTTCGAGCTGGTGCTGATCGACCTGCCGCCGCGGGAGCTGCTGGAGCGCCTGCGTGACGGCAAGGTCTATGTGCCGGAGCAGGCCCGGGCGGCCATCGATGCCTTCTTCACCCAGACCAATCTCACCGCCTTGCGCGAGCTGGCGATGCAGACGGCGGCGGCCCAGGTGGATGCCGATCTGGCCCACGGTTACCGCCGCCTCGGCCAGGACGC
The DNA here is from genome assembly GCF_057197725.1 of Pseudomonas sp. P2S-1. Lineage (NCBI taxonomy): Bacteria > Pseudomonadati > Pseudomonadota > Gammaproteobacteria > Pseudomonadales > Pseudomonadaceae > Pseudomonas > Pseudomonas sp. P2S-1. The sequence goes on along the minus strand of NZ_CM170068.1, from coordinate 2,488,758 downwards.
CCCGGCCTTGCGCGGGCGCTTGCTGGTCGGGGTGGATGGCGATGCCCAGGCCGAACGGCTGGTGCGGCATGCCAGCCGGGTCGCGCAGCGTCGTCATCTGCCGTGGAGCCTGGTGCATGTGGACAACGGCAAGCTGCGCGACGAAACCGCCCGCCAGCGCCTGCAGGCAGCCCAGCAACTGGCCGAGCGGCTCGGTGGCGAAGTGGTGGTGCTGCGGGCCGGGGAAGTGGCGCGCACGCTGATCCAGCATGCTGCCGAGCGCCGGGCCAGTCTGGTGCTGGTCGGGCAATCGCGGGATCGCCTGCGCCGTCGCGTGTTCGGCGCCGGGGTTGCCACGCGCTTGCTGCGCGAAGCCCACGGTCTGGAAATCAACGTGCTCGACCGCGACGGGCAGCCGGAGCCGGCCCGTGCCGTGCGCAGCGGCGAGTGGGTCTGGCGGCATTACGCCCTGGCCCTGGCCGCCACCTTGCTGGCCACCGGGCTGGCCTCGGCGGTGGCGCAGGTGATGGACCTGCCGAATATCTCCCTGGTGTTCCTCGCCGCCGTATTGCTGGTGGCGGTACGCAGCAGCATCGGGCCGGCGCTGGCCTGTGCGGTGCTGTCGTTCCTGGCTTATGACTTCCTCTTCATCCCGCCGAACTTCTCCCTGGCCATCCAGCGCGAGGAAGACGTGCTGACGTCGCTGTTCTTCCTGCTGATGGCGGTGCTCACCGGCAATCTCGCCGCGCGCCAGCGCCGCCAGTTGAAGGTGCTGCGCGAAACCCAGGAGCAGACCGGGCAACTGCTCGAACTGACCCGCCGGCTCACCGCCGCCACCGACCGCCAGGCGGTGTTCAGCGCTGCCGGCCAGCATCTGGAAAACTGGCCGGACGTGCAGGCGTGCCTGCTGGAGCGTGATAGCGAAGGGCGCCTGCAGGTGGCCTTCGGCGGCGAGCTGCAATTTAGCGACAACGAGCGCGCCGCCGCCGAGTGGGCCTGGCAGCATGAACAGGAAGCCGGGCAGGGCAGCGACACCCTGCCCAACGGGCGCTGGTGGTGGTGGCCGTTGTCGGTGGATGAAGGTCCGCTGGCCTTGCTCGGTGTACGCGCCCGTGATGACGAGCGTCTGCCGACCCAGCGCCGGCGTCTGCTCAAGTCCCTCAGCCAGCCGCTGGCCCAGGCCCTGGCCCGGGCGAAGCTGGCCGAACAACTGGAAGCGGCGCGCCTGCATGGCGAGACCGAACAGCTGCGCAGCGCCTTGCTCGCCTCGGTCTCCCATGACTTGCGCACGCCGCTGACCGCCATGCGCGGCAGCATCGACAGCCTGCTGGCCCTGGGCGATGCGATCCCCGCCGAGGACCGTCGCGAACTGCTCGAAGGCACCCGCGACGAAGCCGAGCGCCTCGACCGCTATATCCAGAACCTGCTGGACATGACCCGTCTCGGCCACGGCGGCCTCAAGCTGGCGCGGGACTGGGTGGCGCCGGCGGATATCGTCGGCAGCGCCCTGAACCGCCTGCGGGTGGTGCTGGCGCCCCTGCAACTGCACACCGAAGTACCGGCCGAATTGCCTCTGCTGTACGTGCATGCGGCGCTGATCGAGCAGGCGCTGATCAATGTGCTGGAGAACGCGGCGCGTTTCTCGCCGGTCCAGGGGCATCTGGAACTGCGCGTCACGGTCGAGGACGAGTTGCTGTGCTTCGCCGTGGCGGACGAGGGGCCGGGCATCGCCGAGGCGGACCGCGAGCGGATCTTCGACATGTTCTACACCGCTGCCCGGGGTGACCGGGGCGGGCAGGGCACCGGGCTCGGCCTGGCGATCTGTCGCGGCATGATCGGCGCCCATGGCGGGCATATCCGCGTCGAGGACGGCCTGGCTGGCCGCGGTACCTGCATCACACTATGCTTGCCGCTTCCGGCCCAACCCCCACTGGACAGCGAGACCCCATGAGCCAGACCGCGACCCTGCTGGTCATCGACGACGAACCGCAGATCCGCAAGTTCCTGCGTATCAGCCTGGTGTCCCAGGGCTACAAGGTGCTGGAGGCGGGGACCGGCGCCGAGGGGCTGCGCCATGCCGCCTTGTCGCGGCCGGACCTCGTTGTACTCGACCTCGGCCTGCCGGATATGGACGGGCAGCAGGTGTTGCGCGAAATGCGTGAATGGAGTGCGGTGCCGGTGATGGTGTTGTCGGTACGCGCCAGCGAGGCGCAGAAGGTCCAGGCGCTGGATGGCGGGGCCAATGACTATGTGACCAAGCCGTTCGGCATCCAGGAATTTCTCGCCCGGGTGCGTGCGTTGCTGCGCCAGGTGCCGCAGGCCAGTGCGCCGGAAGCGGCCTTGAGCTTCGGGCCGTTGACCGTGGACCTGGCGTACCGGCGGGTGACCCTGGACGGCGAAGAGGTGGCGCTGACCCGCAAGGAGTATGCGCTGCTGGCACAGTTGGCCCGGCATCCGGGGCGGGTGATCACCCAGCAGCAGTTGCTCAAGGACATCTGGGGGCCGACCCATGTGGAGGACAGCCACTACCTGCGGATCGTGGTGGCGCATGTGCGGCAGAAGCTGGGGGATGATCCGACGGCGCCGCGGTTTATCGTCACTGAGCCGGGAGTGGGGTATCGGTTGATCGGGCAGGATTCGATGTGACCTTCAGGGCCCTATCGCTGGCAAGCCAGCTCCCACAGGGTCCGCGGTGCACGCGATACCTGTGGGAGCTGGCTTGCCAGCGATAGGGCCAGTACTGACAGCGGAAAATCCGGATCAGTCAGCGTTTTTCAGCCTCATAGTTATCCAGCGTATCCCGCGCAATCTCCCGCCCCAGCGCGATCAGCTCCGGCGCCTTGTAGAACTCGAAGAACCGGCACACCCGCTTCGGCACGTTGACCAGCACATCCGGCGGATAGCCGGCGATCTTGTACTGCGCCAACGACGTCTGCATCACCTCGAAGCTCTGGTTGATCAGGTCCAGCAACGACGCCGGCCCAACGTTATCGACGATGAACGACCCGGTCGCCGACTTCGGTGCCCCATCACTTTCCGGCGCCGCCGACGGCTGCTGGGCCTTGGGGCTGGCCGCGTCGGCCAGCCACGGGTTGGGCATCTGCGCCGCCTCCGCCGCCATTTCCTGCTCCAGCTCCTTTTCCAGCCCCAGCAACGCCTCCGCCTGCTTGCGCCGGAACGGCAGATGCGAGCCCAGCGAACTGATCAAACTGTCGAAACGCAACTTGAACGCCGCCGGCCGTTCGATCACCGGCAACACATACTGCTTCTGGTTGGTGGAGTTGAGGTTGACCGCGATGATCAGGTCGCAGTGGCTGGACACCACCGGGATGATCGGCAGCGGATTGAGAATCCCGCCGTCCACCAGCGTGCGATTGCCCTGGACCACCGGGGTGAACAGGCTGGGAATCGCCGCCGACGCGCGCATGGCCTGGTGCAGGCAGCCTTCCTGGAACCAGATTTCCTGCTGGTTGGTCAGGTCGGTTGCCACCGCCGTGTAGGGAATGCGCAACTGCTCGATATTCATCTCGCCGACAATCTTGCGGATCTGCCCGAAGACCTTGTCGCCACGGATCGCCCCCAGGCGAAAACTCACGTCGACCAGACGCAGCACATCCAGGTAGTCAAGGCTTTCGATCCAGTTGCGGTACTCCTCCAGCTTGCCGGCGGCGTAGATCCCGCCCACCACCGCACCCATGGAACAGCCGGCGATACAGGCGATCTCGTAGCCACGGCGCTCGATTTCCTCGATCACGCCGATATGCGCATACCCCCGGGCACCACCCGAGCCCAACACCAGTGCCACGCGCTTTTTCATGGTCCGATCCCCTGTCATATGACGTAACAATGCGCCTGTTCAGCGCTGCGCTTCAATCACTGGCAACGCTGGGCTACGCTGGTGATGGCACTTTTTGCCGGCGCTGCCGTCGAACAGGCCAACCTGATTGATTATTTCCCTCGAGGTAACACCCCATGAAAGCCTGGATAACCCTGCCCCTGATCGTTCTGGCCCTGGCTGGCTGCGCGGGCAAGACGGCCTATCGTGACAGTTGCGGCTCCCAGCTCGACGCCGCCTGGAAAGAGCTCGACCTGGCCAAGGCCGAAGGTTTCGCCGGCACCGTCAGCTATTCCAAGGCCCTGTCGCTGCTGACCGGCGCCAAGACCCAGCAGCAATTCGAAGCCTTCGAGGGGTGCTCGAAAAAAGCCGAGAAAGCCCGTTTCTACATTCGCGAGTCCCGCGCCGGACGCTAACCAGTCGTGAGGTTTTGGCATGTCGAAGATGTTCGATCACGTTGTCGCAGAGATTCTGGGACTGCAGGTGCGTCTGATGGCTTGCCAGGCGCGCCTGGCCGAGAACACCGACAGCGAGGCGCTGCATGACCTGCGCACCACGGTACGCCGGTTGCGCAGCCTGTTGCGGCCCCTGCGCGGCTTGCCCGGGGTGGATCACCTGGAAACCGCGGCCAAGGCCATCGGTGACCTGACCACGCCGCTGCGTGACCGCGAGGTGCTGGCCGAACAGCTCTTCGAACGTGACATGGGCGCGGCGGCGCAACGCCGCCTCGCCGGGGAGGGCGTGATCTTCGCCTCGGTGGCGTCCAGCACGCAGATGCACCGGCTGCTGACGGTGATCGACGCTTTTCCCAATTTCCTCCGCGCCATCGAACAGCAGGAACTGGTCCCGGACCTGGGCAAGCGCATCGAAAAGCGCCTGGACAAACAGTGGAAGAAAATCGTCGAGGCCATGCATGACCCGGCCCACGATCGACATCGCCTGCGCTTGTTGATCAAGCGCTCGCGCTACGGCGCCGAGGCCTATCCGAAGCTCAGCCGTATCGGCAAGTCGATGCGCGCCGAATTGAAGAACGCCCAGGACGATCTCGGCCATTGGCACGACCTCCTGCAATGGCTGACACAGGCCGAAAAACAGGCCGACCTGGCGACCCTGGTCCCGCAATGGCGCGAGGAGCTGGTGGCGGCCGAGCGCAAGGCGGACAAGACCCTGGCCCGTCTGCTCAAGCATATCGACGAGCGATAGGCCGCTTATTTGGCAGTTATGCGGCCTGCCTGCTGTCCGGTTCTGCTCTTAAGATCGTAGGACTTTTCCGCAGGACGAGGTCCGAATGAATTTTTCCCAACTGCTCACCGCCGTTCGCCAGCGCCCGCAAGAAGTGGTGATCCCCGCTGAATGGGCCCAGGGCCGTGCCTGTTTTGGCGGCCTGATGGCGGCGCTGGTGTACGAGGCCATGCATGCCCGGGTCTCGCCGGAGCGTCCGGTGCGCTCGCTGGCGATCACCTTTGTCGGGCCCGCCGAACCCAATGTGCCGATCAGCTTCGAGGTCGAGGTGCTGCGCGAGGGCAAGGCGGTCAGTTCGCTGCTGGGTAGGGCGATCCAGAACGGCCAGACCGTGACCCTGGTGCAGGGCAGCTTCGGCGCCGGGCGCAGCTCGGTGATCGATATCCCGGCAGTGCCGGCGGTCGAGATGAAGAGCCTGGCCGATTCCAGTCCGGAGATGCCTTACATCCCCGGCGTGACTCCGGAATACATCCGCTTCCTGGCCATGCGCTGGGGCATCGGCAATCTGCCGTTCAGCAACAAGCCGTGTCGCCAGATGGGCGGCTGGGTGCGTTTGCGCGATGCGGTGGAAGAGCCGGTGACCGAGGCCCATCTGCTGGCCCTGTGCGATGCCTGGCCGCCGGCGACCTTGCCGTACCTGAGCAAGCCGGCGGCGGGCAGCACCCTGACCTGGACCATCGAATTCGTCCAGCCGGTGGCCAGCCTGAGTACCCTGGACTGGTGCCAGTATTGCGCCGATATCGAGCATTCCCGGGATGGCTACGGGCACACCTCGGCGGCGATGTGGAATGCGGCGGGGGAGTTGCTGGCGATCAGCCGGCAGACGGTGACGGTGTTCGCCTGATGTTCAGTGATGGCGGTGGCTGAACGGTTTCGACTGTCCGGCCTCCAGGCGATGGCCCTGGCGATACAGGGCCAGGCCTGCCAGCAACATGATCACACCGACGGCGATCTGGCCCAGATCCAGACTGAACACCCCGGACAGCACCAGCAGCGCGCCGATGATGAACAGCGGCGCGGCGATCAGGTCGTGGGGCAGGTGGGTGTTCATGGGGGGACTCCTCTGACTTTTCGGTGGGGCTTGTCAGAAGAGTAGTTGCCGGTTGTAGGTGGGGCCAATTGAGGGGATTGATCGGGGGGATAGCTGTGCTCTTGAGGGCCTCATCGCTGGCAAGCCAGCTCCCACAGGTCCAGCGGTGCACGCGATCCCTGTGGGAGCTGGCTTGCCAGCGATGGGGCCCTTGAATTCCCTACAACTTCAACTGCCCGATCACCTTGTTCAGCTCCCCGGCCAAGGTCGCCAACTCACTGCTGGTCGTCGCCGAAGACACCGTCTGCTGCACCGTATCCTCGGTCACATCACGAATGCTCACCACCGCCCGGTTCATCTCTTCCGCCACCTGGCTCTGCTGCTCCGCGGCCACGGCGATCTGCGTGTTGCTCTCGCGCATCTGCGCCACCGCAGCAGTGATTTCCGCCAGCGCTTCGCCCGCTTCCTGAGCCTGTTTCACGCAGTCGTCGGCCTTGAACGAACTCTCGGTCATGAACTCCACCGCATCCTTGGTCCCGGCCTGCAAAGCAGAGACCATCTCGGTGATTTCGTCGGTGGAGGTCTGCACCCGCTTGGCCAGGTTGCGCACTTCATCGGCAACCACGGCGAAACCACGTCCCAGGTCACCGGCCCGGGCCGCTTCGATGGCGGCGTTCAGGGCGAGGAGGTTGGTCTGCTCGGCAATGCTGTGGATCACATTGACCACGCCGTTGATCTTCTGGCTGTCCTCGGCCAGTTGGCGAATCATCTCGGCAGTCTGCTGCACGCCGCTGGACAGCCCGGCGATGGAAGTCTGTACCCGGTTGACCACGTCCTTGCCGCTGCCGGCGAGGGTGTCGGCGGTCTGCGACAGGTCGCGGGTGGCGCCGGCGTGCTGGGCGATGTGGTAGACGGTGGCGGTCATTTCGTTGATCGCCGTCGCCGCCTGATCGGTCTCGCTCTGCTGGCCGAGCATGCCGTGGCGCACGTCGCTCATGCTCGAGGCCAGGCGCGCGGCGCCGGAGTCCAGTTGCGCGGCCGTCACGGCCACGGTGTTGACCACCCGGTGATAGGTGGTCTGCATGGCGTTGAAGGCACTGGCCATCTGCCCGACCTCGTCACCGCAGGACAGCGGTACCCGGGCCGACAGGTCGCCGGTCTTCTCGACATGCAGGATCACGTCCTTGAGGGTGTTGAGCTGGGCCAGCAGGAAGCGGATCAGCAACTGCGAGGCACAGAGCATCGCCAGCATCAGGATCAGCACGCACACCGCATAATTGCCGAAGCGATCGCTGTAGACCTGCATCAGGCTCGGCGACGGCGCCAGCACGGCGACCCGCTGGCCGTCACGGCTGATCACCTGGGCGCCGGCCAGCGGCGCTTCGCCGAACAGCGCGTAAGGCTCGAGGCTGACCCAGCCGCTGGCATTGGCCAGGGCGGCGACGGGCTGGCCCTGGTAGCTGGGCGTCTGCCCGGGGGCGAAGGCGAGGATATGCGGCGCCTGGGGCAGGGCCTGCCCGGCCGGCCAGGCGGCGAGCAACCGGGCTTCGGCCACGGCGCGCTCATGGGCTTCGTCGACCCGGGCCTGCTGTTCGAGGAACACCGCGTACAGCACCAGGAACAGGGTGGTGACGAAGGCGACCGCGTTGACAGCCCAGAACTTGTACTTCAGGGAGATGTTGCTAAGCCAGGCACCCATGGTAGGTCTTCTCTGAGTTAAGCGTTTGAGCGGAAAGTTTTTTGGCAAGGTGCCAGCATTCTGGTCGAGTAATCAGCAATAAATCTTGATATGTGTCAAGCCAGCTCCGGGAGGCTGAAGAAGCGTCGGGCACACAGGGTTGTATGTGCCGCCAGATGGGCCTCGGACTCGCCGCGATGCCGGGCCACTTCGCGCAATACCTCCGGCAAGTATGCCGGCTCATTGCGACCGTTCTTCGGTTTTGGCCGCAGGCTGCGTGGCAGCAGGTAGGGGGCGTCGCTTTCCAGCATCAGCCGGCCTTCGGGAATGTTGCCGACCAGGCCGTGCAGGTGGGTGCCGCGGCGCTCGTCGCAGATCCAGCCGGTGATGCCGATATGCAGGTCCAGGTCGAGGTAGGCGAACAGCGCCTCGCGCTCGCCGGTGAAGCAGTGCACCACGGCGGCGCTGAGGTGGTCGCGGTAGTCCTTGAGGATATGCAGCAGGCGCTCGCTGGCGTCGCGCTCGTGGAGGAACACCGGCATCTGCAGTTCCACGGCCAGGGCCAGTTGGTCTTCCAGGGCCTTTTCCTGCTGCGGGCGCGGGGAGAAGTCGCGGTTGAAGTCCAGGCCGCATTCGCCGACCGCCTGCACCCGTGGCTGCTCCAGCAGGTGGCGCAACTGGCGCGGGCTTTCGGCGGTCCAGTGGCTGGCGTCATGCGGGTGTACACCCGCAGTAGAGAACAGGCGCTGGCCGCGTTCGTCGAGGCGCTGGCACAGCTCCAGGGCCTCTTCGCTGCCCGCCAGGCTGGTGCCGGTCAGGAGCATCTGCCGCACCCCGGCGGCCTCGGCGCGGTCCAGTACTTCCTGATGGATGCCGGCAAAACTGGCGTTGGTCAGATTGACGCCGATGTCGATGAGTTGCATGGTGCTACCTCGAATTTCGCGGCTGATACCCGCGCAAAAGCTCGAAAAATAACAATAAACACAAGAACTTCAATGAGTTGTCGTGGTCTTTTGCGGTCAATTGTCATAAGGCCGCTGCATAGTATGCCGCCACGCACGCCATCACGGCCTGTTCCTGGAGTCCGGATGTCCCGAGCTTTGCTGATGATCCTGCTGTTCGCCGGGCTGCTGTTGGCAGGGCCGGCGCACGCGCGGGTGGCCGGTCCGCCCCAGGTGGCCAGCAGCGGCAACAAGGACCGCGACCTGGCGCAGATCCGCGCCAGCCGCGAGCTGCGGGTATTGGTCAACCAGAGCCGCAACAGTTCCGGGGAAGTGAAGGGCCAGCCGTACGGCGTCGAGTATTACCGCTTGCGCGCCTTCGAGCACTACCTCAATGCCCGCGCCCGGGACGGCCAGGAAATCCGCTTGAAGCTGATCCCCAAGGCCAAGGAGCAGCTGGTCCCGGCCCTGCAGCGCGGCGAGGGCGACCTGGTGGCGCCCGGCGAGCTGCTCGACCCGGTCTCCACCCGCGGCGTCAGCGCCAGCGATCCGGTGCTGGCCCATGTGCCGCTGGTGCTGGTGGGGCGCCGGGGCGAGCGCAGCTACAGCCGCATCGAGCAGTTGTCCGGGCGCACCCTGGTACTGCCGGCCGGCAGCGCGGCCGGCGATACCCTCCACGAAATCAACCAGCGCCTGGCCCTGCGCAAGCATGCGCCGATCAGGATCGAGTGGGTCGACCCGAGCCTGGCGACCGAAGACGTGCTGGAGATGGTCCAGGGCGGGATCCTGCCGCTGACCGTGGTCGAGCAGCCGATCGCCGAGCGCTGGAGCAAGGTCATGCCCAAGCTGAATATCCAGCGCAAGGTCAGCCTGACCGCGCCGGAGTCGACCCACTGGTTCATGCGCCGCGACGCGGTGATGCTGCATGCCAGTGTCGATCGCTTCCTCAAGGACTATCGCCCGCCCGCCGACCAGGATGCGAACTTCGAGCGCATCTACCGGCGCCTGTACAAGGTGCATTACCCGCTGGCCAAGGCCAATCGCCAGCGCCTGAACAACTTGCGCCCGGTCCTGCAGAAGCACGCCGAGGCGCAGAACCTCGACTGGCTCAACCTGGCCGCCGTGGCTTTCAAGGAGTCTTCGCTCAACCCCGGGGCCCGCGGTGCCGGCGGTGCCCACGGGTTGATGCAGATCACCCCGAGCGCGGCGCAGCGGGTCGGCGTCAGCGATATCAGCAGCGTCGAGGGCAATGTCCAGGCCAGTGCCCGCTACATGTCGCTGATCCGCCGCAAGTTCTTCTCCAGCAACCAGCTCAACGAGCGCGAGCGCATGGCCTTCGTCCTGGCGGCCTACAACCTCGGGCCGGAGCGGGTCCAGGCGATGCGCGCCGAGGCCCGGCGCCGCGGGCTGAACCAGAACCAATGGTTCTTCCAGGTCGAGCGCGTGGCCCTGGAGCAGGTGGGAATGGGGCCGGTCAGCTATGTTAATAGCGTCAACAAGTATTTCCTGGCCTTCGACCGGGAGCGGGAGACCCTGGAGTCCTCCCGGAATGACAAGGTGAAGGGTCGCAAATAATCTATTTGTTCGATCTTTATCATGGATTAATTGCGATTTTCATATTGAATAATATGATTATTATGGCGGCATCCAAACACAAACACCTTGCTAAGGAACACCGCAATGAACGCCATCCACTCCGTAATGACTACCCGCGCTGGCTGGGGCATGACCGTCCTGCGCATCATCGTCGGCATCATCTTCATGGCCCACGGTTCGCAGAAGCTCTTCGGCCTGTTCGGCGGCGGCGGCCTGGCGGGTACCGCGCAATTCATGGAAAGCCTTGGCCTGACCCCGGCCATGCCGATGGCGCTGCTCTCCGGCGGTGCGGAATTCTTCGGCGGCCTGGCCCTGGTCATCGGCCTGCTGGCACGGCCGGCGGCGGTAGCGTTGATCGGCCTGCTGGTGGTGGCGATCCTCTCGGTGCACATCAACAACGGCCTGTTCATGTCCAACAACGGCTATGAGTTCGCCCTGGCCCTGCTGGGCGGTGCAGTGGCGGTGTTGTTCGAGGGCGCTGGCCGCGCCTCGCTGGACGCGGCGATTTCGAAAAGTTGAAGACGGCAAAAGGGCCTGCGATGCAGGCCCTTTGTCATTGCTCGTGTTGACAGTCCGTTGGCAGCCCCTCTAGGATGCCCACCTGCGCCGATTTAAACAGCTACTTGCGGGGCGCGGGAGAGCCCTTCAGGTGATCCGAATACCGCTAAAGCGCTGGTTCGGTGATGCCTCCCACCGCAGCCCAGCGGGATCTGCGAGGCGGAGAATATGACTCCATGAGTTGCCCACGTTCCAGTGTCTGTCTGACCCCCCTTTCTTCCAGCCAGTCGGCGCGTACCCCACGGGTATTGCTGAGTGGTCCGCACCAACCGACCCTGGTTCGCTTCCTCGATGGCTGGCCGCGCCGCAAGGGCCGCGCTACAGCCCTGTTGATTCAATTCGTCGATCTTGAAATGTCGCTGGCCGAGTTTGCCGATGACCGCTTTGACCTGGCTGTCGTACAGGCGCCGAGCAAGGAGCGGGCGGCGGAGGTGATCGGGCAACTGACCCGGATTGCGCGGCAGGGGTTGATTACCCGGGGCTGAAATCTTCTTTGCTCTTCAGGGTCTCATCGCTGGCAAGCCAGCTCCCACAGGTCTGGCGGTGCACGCGGTCACTGTGGGAGCTGGCTTGCCAGCGATAGGGCCCGAAAGATCACCGCGGATAACTGATGCTGTTCACATACCACACCGCCTCACCCCCAGGCGTCTGCACCGTCACCTCGTCATCCTTCTCCTTCTTCAGCAGCGCCCGGGCCATGGGCGAGTCCACCGAGATGTAGTCGTTGCGCCCGTAGATCTCGTCATAGCCGACGATGCGAAACTTCATGATCTCGCCATCCTCGTTCTCGATCTCCACCCAGGCGCCGAAGAACACCCGGCCTTCCTGCTCGGCACCGTAGTCCACCACCTTCACGTCTTCCAGACGCTTGCGCAGGTAGCGCACGCGGCGGTCGATCTCGCGCAGGAGCTTCTTGTTGTACTGGTAGTCGGCGTTTTCGCTGCGGTCGCCGAGGGAGGCGGCCCAGGCGACTTTCTGGGTGATTTCCGGGCGGTACACGCGCCACAGGTGATCCAGCTCGGCCTTGAGGGCTTCGTGACCTTCGCGGGTGATGATGTTGGTAGCCAATGCCGTCTCCTGGGCGGGCGTTACGTCAGGGGCGAAGAGTAACCGGCGAGCCGGCGACGGTACAGGTCGCCGGCTCGCGGTTGTTCAGCCTTCGCGCAGCACGGTCAGCGGGCTGGCATTCAGCGCGCGTCGGGTGCCGACCACGCCGGCGCCCCCCACCAGCACCGCGCCCACCAGCGGCAACAGCAGCAGCGACGGATGCGGGCTCCAGTGCAGGTCGAAGGCGTAGCGGTAGAGCACCCAGGTGATCATCTCGCAGCCGATGGCGGCGAGCAGCCCGCTGGCGGCGCCAAGCAGGCCGAACTCGATGCGCCGCGCCTTGACCAGCAGCGCCCGCCCGGCGCCGAGGGCACGGAGCAGGGCGCCCTGGCGGATGCGTTCGTCGAGGGTCGCCTGCAGCCCGGCGAACAGCACCGCCAGGCCCGCCGCGAGGACGAACAGCAACACGTACTGCACCGCCAGGGTGACCTGGGCGAGGATGCTGCGCAGCTGTTCCAGCAGGGCATCGACCTGCAGGATGGTCGCCGCCGGGAAGGCCCGGGACAGGGCGACGATCTGCTGGTCGTTGCCCGGCGCCAGGTAGAAGCTGGTCAGGTAGGTGGCCGGCAGGCCCTGCAGGGTGCCGGGCTGGAAGATCATGTAGAAGTTCGGCTGGAAGGTGTCCCAGTTGACTTCACGCAGGCTGCTGACCACGGCTTCGCGGGTTTCCCCGCCAATGACGAAGGTCAGGTGGTCGCCCAGCTTGAGCTTGAGGCTTTCCGCCAGCTTGGCTTCCACCGAGACGCCGGGAACGGCATCCGCTTGCGGTTGACCCTGCCACCACTGGCCGGCGCTCAGGGTGTTGTCGTCCGGCAGCTCGGCGGCCCAGGTCAGGCTCAGGTCGCGCTGCACGGCACGGTCGCCGGCGGAGTCCTTGCTGACGATCTGCTGCACCGCCTTGCCGTTGATCTGGGTGAGACGCCCGGGCACCACGGGATACAGCGGCGCGGCATGGCTGGAGAAACCGGCCAGCTCCTTGCTGAAGGCCGCCTTGTCGTCTTCGAGGATGTTCAGCGCGAAATAGTTGGGCGCATCGGCCGGCAACTGGTTATGCCAGGTATCCAGCAATTCCACGCGCAGCAGGGTGATCAGCCCCATGGCCAGGAGGATCAGGCCGAAGGCCAGGGATTGCCCGGCCGCCGCCAGCGGATGACGCAACAGCTGACCCAGGCCCAGACGCCACGGCAGTGGCGCACCGGCCAGCATCCGGCGCAGGCTGCGCAGCCCGAGCAGCAGCAGGCCGCCGAGCAGCAAGGCGGCGATCAGGCCGCCGCCGAGCAGGGCGAAGGTCAGCAGCAGGTCGAGGCTCAGGCGCCACATGATCAGGCCGAGGGCAAGGATCGCCGCGCCGTACACCAGCCAGCTGCTCGGTGGCACCGGCAGCAGGTCGCGGCGCAGTACCCGCAATGGCGGTACCCGGCCCAGCGCGGCCAGTGGCGGCAGGGCGAAGCCGGCCAGGGCCACCAGCCCGGTGGCGATCCCGGCCAGCGCCGGGGCCACGCCGCCATCGGGAATTTCCGCCGGCAGCAGGCCGTCGAGCAGGGCGAACAGGCCGAGCTGCGCCAGCCAGCCGAGCAGGGCGCCGGCCAGTGCGGCAAGGCTGCCGAGAATCGCCAGTTGCAGGCAGAACAGGGTCAGCGCCTGGCGCCGTGACAGCCCCAGGCAACGCAGCAGGGCGCTGGCATCGAAGCGGCGCACGGCAAAGCGGCTGGCCGAGAGTGCCACCGCCACGCCGGCCAGCAGCACCGCCACCAGGCTGGCCATGTTCAGGTAGCGCTCGGCCTTGCCCAGGGCGCCGCCGATCTGCTGGTTGCCGTCGCGGGCATCGCGGATACGCTGGTTCGGTGCGAGGCTGGCGTCGAGGAACTGGCGGTAGTCGGCGAGGACCAGGGTGTCGCCGCGCCATAGTTCGCGGTAGGTCACCCGGCTGCCGGGCTGGACCACGCCGGTGGCGTCGAGGTCGGCGAGGTTGATCATGACCCGCGGGATGAGGCTGTAGAAGTTGCCGGCGCGGTCCGGCTCGTAGGTCAGTACCCGGCTCAGGCGCAGGGTCTTCATGCCGACGTCGACGCTGTCGCCGATCTTCAGGTTGAGCGCGGCCAACAGGCGCGGTTCGACCCAGGCTTCACCAGGCGCCGGGCCGCCGCCGCTGGTTTCCGCACCATAGGGCTCCGGCGCGCTGCGCAGTTCGCCGCGCAGCGGATAGGCCTCGTTGGCGGCCTTGACGCTGGAGAGCTGGATGCCATTGTCGGTGGCGATCACGCTGGAGAACTCGACCACCCTGGCGTGGGCCAGGCCAAGGCCGGTACCGCGCTCGATCTGCTCGGCACTGGCCGGCGAACTGCCCTGCAGGACCAGGTCGGCGCCGAGGAACTCGGTGGCACGCAAGAGCATGGCGCCGTTCAGGCGGGCGCCGAAATAACCGATGGCGGTACTCGCCGCCACGGCGATCAGCAGGCCGAAGAACAGTACCCGCAACTCACCGGCACGGGCATCGCGAAGCAACTGGCGCACGGCCAGGGCGAACAGGCGAAACAGGGACAGGTGTGCCATCTAGGGCTCCATCGGGCTGACCATGTGGCCGGCATCCAGGCGGATCTGCCGGTGGCAGCGGCGGGCCAGGCGTTCGTCGTGGGTGACCAGGACCAGGGTGGTGCCGCGTTCCTTGTTCAGCTCGAACAGCAGGTCGCTGATGCGCTCGCCGGTGTGGCTGTCGAGGTTGCCGGTGGGTTCGTCGGCGAACAGCACGTCCGGCTCGGCAGCAAAGGCGCGGGCGATGGCGACGCGTTGCTGCTCGCCACCGGACAACTGGCGTGGCGAATGGCTCAGGCGCTGGCCCAGGCCGACCCGTTCGAGCAGGGTGCGTGCGTGCTCACGGGCGTCGCGGCGGCCATCCAGCTCCAGCGGCAGCATGACGTTCTCAAGGGCATTGAGGCTGTCGAGCAACTGGAACGACTGGAAGACGAAGCCGACATGCTCGGCGCGCACCTTGGCGCGCTGGTCTTCATCCAGTGGGCCGAGGTCGTGGCCGGCCAGGGTCACCGAGCCGGCGCTGGGCTGGTCGAGCCCGGCGAGCAGGCCGAGGAGGGTGGATTTGCCGGAACCCGAGGCGCCGATAATGGCCAAACTATCGCCTTCCGTCAGTTCCAGGGACAGTTCGTGGAGGATGGTGAGGTTGCCTTCCGCGCTGGGAACCACTTTGCTAAGGTTCCGCGCAATGAGAATGCTGGGGCCCATGGAGAATCCGATGCGAGTGTGGTTATTGAGTGCTGGTCTGGCCTTGCTGTGCATGGCGCAGAACGCAGCGGCAGGTACGGTGTTGATCGTTGGCGATAGTATCAGCGCCGCTTTTGGCCTGGATACCCGTCAGGGCTGGGTCGCCTTGCTGGAACAGCGGCTCAAGACCGAGGGTTTCGACGACAAGGTGGTCAATGCCTCGGTCAGTGGCGACACCAGCGCAGGCGGCCAGGCGCGGCTGCCGGCGCTGCTTTCCGAGCACAAGCCGAGCCTGGTGGTGCTGGAGCTGGGTGGCAATGATGGGCTGCGGGGGCAGCTTCCTACGCAATTGCAACAAAATCTTGCCTCGATGATCGACAAGTCGCGGGCGGCCGGGGCCAAGGTGCTGTTGCTCGGCATGCAACTGCCGCCGAACTACGGCGCGCGCTATACCAAAGCCTTCGCTCAGGTCTATTCCGATCTCGCCACGCAGAGGAACGTTCCCCTGGTGCCGTTCTTTCTCGAAGGCATCGGTGGTCATCCGGAGCTGATGCAGGCCGATGGCATCCATCCGGCCCAGGGCGCCCAGGGCCAGTTGCTGGAAAATGCCTGGCCGGCAATAAAACCGCTGCTTTGACGCTTTTATAGTGACCGGCTTTCGGCTAATGTTGCGCCCCCGATTTGGAGCCCCCGATGCCGCGTCCCGCCTGGTCCCTGTATGCCTATCAATTGATCGAGCCTGACGAACAGCTTGACCTGTTCGCCTGCCAGGAGATCCGCGTGCACCTGGTGGCCCGTCAACTGGAGCTGGGCGGCTCGGCCGACCGCACGCTGTGCGGCAACTTGCTGCCGGCGCAGCCGCGCTGGTCCGCAGTGCCCACTACGGTGTACCGCGACCGCCGCCTGTGCCCGTTGTGCCGGGCCATCCTCGACGCCCAGCGTAAAGGCACAAGGCCAGTCTGGCCGGAGCTCTGACGGCGCTTTTCCATCCAGCGGGCCTGGATGCCGAAAATTCCTACAGCGGTGTACAATCGCTTCCTTGACTCCCGAATTTTTCGAAGGATTTCCCGGATGTTGCCGCGCTTTCCCGCCGTCACCCGTTGCCTGTCCCTGGCCGCCTTGCTGGCGGCCGGTCCCGTTTCCGCGCTGGAGTTTCCCCTGCCACCGCCAGGCGAAGACATCATCGGTCAGGTCCAGGTGATCAAGGCCAAGTACGAAGACACCTTCGCCGACATCGGCACCGCCGGTGACCTCGGCTACCTGGAAATGGTCGCGGCCAACCCGGGCGTCGACCCCTGGCTGCCGGGCGCCGGCACCGAGATTATCCTGCCAACCCGCTTCATCCTGCCGCCGGGTCCGCGCGAGGGCATCGTCATCAACCTCGCCGAGTACCGCATGTACTACTTCCCGAAAGGCGAGAACGTGGTGCACACCTACCCGCTGGGTATTGGTCGTGAAGGTTGGGGTTCGCCGATTGCCCAGACCAAGGTTACCGCCAAGACGCCGAACCCGACCTGGACCCCGCCGGCCTCGATCAAGGCCGAGCACGCCGCCGATGGCGATCCGCTGCCGAACGTGGTGCCGGCCGGTCCCGACAACCCGCTGGGCCCGTTCAAGTTCACCCTGGGCGTGCCGGGCTACCTGATCCACGGCTCCAACAAGAAGTTCGGGATCGGCATGCGCACCAGCCATGGCTGCTTCCGCATGTTCAACAACAACGTGCTGGAGCTGGCGAAGATGGCGCCGGTCGGCACGCCGGTACGGATCATCAACGAGCCGTACAAGTTCGGCATGAGTGGCGGCAAGGTCTACCTCGAGGCGCACACCCCGCTGGACGACAAGGGCGATCCGTCGGTAGTGGACAAGCACACCGCAGTGATCAACGCGCTGCTCAAGCGTGAAGACCTGGCGAAGAACGTGCAGATGAACTGGGACATGGTCCGCGATGTGGTTGCGGCCGAAGATGGCATGCCGGTGGAGATCGCGGTGCCGACCGCGCCAGATGGCAATGTGCCAATCATCTCGAGCAATCCGTATCAGCAGCAATAAGCTTCAAGCTTCAAGCTTTAAGCTTCAAGCTGTAAGAAAGAGCAGTCCGAGTAGGGCTGCTCTTTTTGTTTGAGTTGGCGAAAAAGCGTCCGGGGCGACCGGGCCGCTTTTTCTTATGGCTTGCAGCTTGCAGCTTGCAGCTTGCGGCTTGTAGCTGAGAAAGCGGGCAATAAAAAAGCCGACCCACAAGTGGGTCGGCTTCGAATAACAATCCCGAGGGATTATTACTTGCGGCTGGCTTTTTCCAGCATACGCAGAGCGCGCTCGTTAGCTTCGTCAGCGGTTTGCTGAGCTTTCTGAGCGGCTGCCAGAGCGTCGTCGGCTTTGCGATACGCTTCGTCAGCACGAGCTTGTGCACGAGCTGCTGCGTCTTCGGTAGCAGTCAGACGAGCTTCGGTTTCTTTGGATACGCTGCTGCAACCGGTAGCCAGAACTGCGGCCAGAGCCAGAGCAGAGAATTTCAGAACGTTGTTCATCGTGTTCCCCTTCAAGGACTTTCTATTAAATAGCCATCTCTCAACAAAGAGAAACTGGCCGGCGTACATAGTACCCATTACTTGTAGTAAGTAAACTGACTGAGCGCAAGAATTGGAAAAAAATTGTCTCGCCAGGGGGCTTGACGCCGGGAGTGTACGAAAACCGTGCATTTCCCGGCTCTGCTAGTGTAAGGCGTTCTTGTAAAAGTACTTTTTCTTGAACTAATGGTGACTTTTAGTGTCATCTTGCGTCATAACATGCGGATCATCCGGTTTGCAGTTGAGGACGTTACCGGGCGCGGGATTCCCGCGTTGCGCGACGTGGAATTTTTTCCGACCAGTACCTTGAGCATCCGGTCAGGGGCCGCCTACTATTCAAAGGGTGCCCGTGGCCTGGAGAACGAGCAGGCCGCTCCCGCTGTCGAACGGGCACGGGGTGGCGTAGAGGTTCCTTCGCCGGACAAACATCGGTTAAGGTTGGGTTTTATTACAAGACCCGCGAGGAGTAGTGATGAGCGAGGCGTTGACCATCCACCATGACCAGGCCGGTCATCAATTCGAGACCAATGTGGACGGTCATCGTGCCTACCTGACCTACATGGACCTGGGCAAGCAGACGCTGGACATCTACCGCACCTTCGTGCCCAACGCCCTGCGCGGTCGCGGCATTGCTGCGGCACTGACCGAACGGGCCCTGGCCTTCGCCGAAGAGCGTGGCTACACGGTGATCCCGTCCTGCTCCTATGTCGAGCGCTACATGGAGCGGCACCAGAAGCATTCGTCCAAGGTCTGACGGCTTCTTCTTCATATTCCACACACGAAAACGCCGGGCATTGCCCGGCGTTTTCGTTCATGCCGTTCAGGCGCGGCGTTTCGGCAGCACGTCCTTGAGCTTGGTGCGCATATTGCGCAGGGTGGTGGCGGTGGCGTCCCAGTCGATGCAGGCATCGGTGATCGACACGCCGTACTGCAGCTGGTCGAGGTCCTTGGGAATCGCCTGGGCGCCCCAGTTCAGATGGCTTTCGACCATCAGGCCGATGATCGACTGGTTGCCTTCGAGGATCTGGTTGGCGACGTTCTCCATGACCAGCGGCTGCAGGGCCGGGTCCTTGTTGGAGTTGGCGTGGCTGCAGTCGACCATGATGTTCGGCTTGATCTTGGCCTTGTTCAGGGCCTGCTCGCACAGGGCAACGCTGACCGAGTCATAGTTCGGCTTGCCGTTGCCGCCGCGCAGGACCACGTGACCGTAGGCGTTGCCCTTGGTGGTGACGATGGACACGCCACCTTCCTGGTTGATGCCGAGGAAGCGGTGCGGGCTGGAGACCGATTGCAGGGCGTTGATCGCCACGGTCAGGCCGCCGTCGGTGCCGTTCTTGAAGCCGACCGCCGAGGACAGGCCGGACGCCATTTCGCGGTGGGTCTGGGATTCGGTGGTACGGGCGCCGATGGCCGACCAGCTGATCAGGTCCTGCAGGTATTGCGGGGAGATCGGGTCGAGGGCTTCGGTGGCGGTGGGCAGGCCCATTTCCGCGAGGTCCAGCAGCAGCTTGCGGCCGATGTGCAGGCCGTCCTGGATCTTGAACGAGTCATCCAGGTACGGGTCGTTGATCAGGCCTTTCCAGCCGACGGTGGTACGCGGTTTCTCGAAGTAGACGCGCATCACCAGATAAAGGGTGTCGGAGACTTCCGCAGCCAGCACCTTCAGGCGCTCGGCGTATTCATGGGCGGCCTTGACGTCATGGATGGAGCAGGGGCCGACCACGACGAACAGGCGGTGATCCTTGCCGTCGAGGATATTGCGCACCACTTCACGGCCGGCGGTGACGGTCTGAAGCGCGGAGGCGCTGAGTGGGAGCTCCTTCTTGAGCTGATCGGGGGTGATCAGGGTCTCGTTGGAGGCAACGTTAAGGTCGTCGATCGGTAAATCAGCCATCGTGTTACTCGTCAGGTCACGGATGCCGGCCGCCAGCCCCGTGCGGCGGAGCAGCATGATTGAGCTCAGCGGGGAGCGGAACCTTAGCGCGTAATCCCTTGCCACGACAATGGGCAAGTACCTGATAACGGTGCGGTTCGGGGCCTGGATACCGGGTTTTTGCAACTAAAGTAGCTGGGGTGACCTGGCCGGGATAGATTTGATGCTTTTGAGGGCCTCATCGCTGGCAAGCCAGCTCCCACAATGTCCGAGGCGACACAGGGCCCTGGGAGCTGGCTTGCCAGCGATGGGAGCGACATGGAAATGGAGTGAACAATGAGCAAAGGCCTGAACGACAAACTGGTAGTGGCGATCTCTTCCCGGGCCCTGTTCGACCTGGGCGAAAGCCATCGGCTGTTCCTCGCCGAAGGCGTCGAGGCCTATCGCCAGTACCAGATCGAGCATGAAGATGAACCGCTGCAACCCGGCGACGCCTTCCTTCTGGTGCAGAAGCTGCTGGGCCTCAACACCCTGCTCGGCCAGCAGCGGGTCGAGGTGGTGCTGGTCTCGCGCAACAGTGCCGACACTGGCCTGCGCGCGTTCAATTCCATCGAGCACTATGGCTTGAACATCTCCCGCGCCGCCTTCGTCGGTGGCCGCAGCCCCTATCCTTATCTGGCCGCGTTCGGCTGCCACCTGTTCCTTTCCACCGACGCCGATGACGTGCGCAGCGCCCTGGATGCCGGTTTCGCTGCCGCGACCATTCTCTCCGGCGGCATCCACCGCGAGGCCACCGAGGAGCTGCGCATCGCCTTCGACGGTGACGCCGTGCTGTTTTCCGACGAGTCCGAACGGGTCTACCAGATGGGCGGGCTGGAAGCCTTCCAGGCCAACGAGCGCCAGTCCGCTCGCCAGGCCCTGCGTGGCGGGCCGTTCAAACCCTTCCTCGCCGCGCTCAATCAGTTGCAGGGCGAATTCCCCAGTACCGCCTGCCCGATCCGCACGGCGCTGGTCACCGCCCGTTCGGCACCGGCCCATGAGCGGGTAATCCGTACCCTGCGCGAGTGGGATATCCGCCTCGACGAATCGCTGTTCCTCGGCGGCCTGGACAAGTCGGCGTTCCTCGAAGCCTTCGCCGCCGACGTGTTTTTCGACGACCAGACCGGCCACTGCGAACGGGCGGGCAGGGTGGTCGCCACCGGCCATGTGCCGCATGGCATCAGCAACCAGTCGGACCCGGTCTGAGCCCCGCCGGACGGGGCCTGCGCATCCGTTTGGCGCTGCTAAGCTGAACCTTGCCCTGCCGCTTTGGCAGTCGAGGAGGTCAAATGATCCGTTCGATGTTGTACGCCACGGACCTCGGTGTTTACTCGCCTTATGTCATGCAACATGCGCTGGCCCTGGCGCGCAATTTCAACGCGGAGCTCTACGTGATCCACGCCGTCGAGCCCATGGGGCAATTCGCTGAATCGCTGCTGCAGAGTTACCTGGATGCACAGACCCTGGACCAGTTGCACAGCCAGGGCGTGAACACCGTGTTGTCGAATATCGAACAGCGGGTGCTGGAGAGCTTTCGCGATGAGCTGGGGGACCAGGAGGACCTGGCGCTGATTCGTGCGGTACGGGTGCGCCAGGGGGATCCGGCGGAGGTGATTCTCGAGCAGGCCCAGCGCCTGAATGTCGATCTGCTGATCGTCGGCAGCCACAGCCAGGGCGCCGGGGCGGAGATTCCGATCGGTCGCACTGCCGTGCGCATCCTGCAACTGGCAGCGGTGCCGGTGTACATGGTGCCCCTCGCGCAACAACTGGGGCGGCGGAAAACCTGAAGGACTTTTCCGTGCCACACGTAAGAAAACTGGTGAAATTGTTCTAGATTTATTCTCCTGACCGCTAATATAGTTATAACTCGTCGCTGTTGCCGGTGACGCCCAGCCTCTGAGGGATACCTATGAAGCTTCAACAATTGCGCTACATCTGGGAAGTGGCGCACCACGACCTCAACGTTTCCGCGACAGCGCAGAGCCTGTACACGTCCCAGCCCGGGATCAGCAAGCAGATCCGCCTGTTGGAAGACGAGCTGGGCGTGGAAGTGTTTGCCCGCAGCGGCAAGCACCTGACCCGCGTCACCCCGGCGGGTGAGCGGATCATCAACACCGCAGGCGAGATCCTGCGCAAGGTCGAGAGCATCAAGCAGATTGCCCAGGAATTCTCCAACGAGAAGAAGGGCACCCTGTCCATCGCCACCACCCACACCCAGGCGCGCTATGCGCTGCCGCCGGTGATCAGCTCGTTCATCAAGCAGTACCCGGAAGTGGCCTTGCACATGCACCAGGGCTCGCCGATGCAGATCGCCGAGATGGCCGCCGACGGCACCGTCGACTTCGCCATCGCCACCGAGGCCCTGGAGCTGTTCGGTGACCTGGTGATGATGCCGTGCTACCGCTGGAACCGTTGCGTGGTCGTGCCCCAGGGCCACCCGCTGACCAAGCTGCCGAAGCTGACCCTGGAAGTGCTGGCCGAATACCCGATCGTTACCTACGTGTTCGGTTTCACCGGCCGTTCCAAGCTGGACGAAGCCTTCAGCCACCGCGGCCTGACCCCGAAAGTGGTGTTCACCGCGGCCGACGCCGACGTGATCAAGACTTACGTACGCCTCGGCCTGGGCGTCGGCATCGTCGCCAAGATGGCGGTGGACCCGAAGCTCGACAGCGACCTGGTGGTCCTCGATGCCAGCGAGCTGTTCGAGTCCAGCATCACCAAGATCGGCTTCCGTCGCGGTACCTTCCTGCGTGGCTTCATGTGCGACTTCATCGAGAAGTTTGCCCCACACCTGACCCGCGAAGTGATGGCCAAGGCGATCCAGTGCCACAACAAGCAGGAACTGGAAGAGCTGTTCGAAGGTGTCGAGCTGCCAGTGCATTAACCCCGGCTTCAAGCTCCAAGCTTCAAGTCATAAGAAAAAGCGGTCCGCGTCAGGGCCGCTTTTTCTTTGGGGCGACATGGAGTGGTGAGGTGAAGAAAAAAGCAGCTCCGACTCGGGCTGCTTTTTCTTATGGCTTGAAGCTTAAAGCTTGAGGCTTGAAGTTGGGAGTTTGCGGCTGAGAAAGCCGTCAGGCTTTCGTAATCAGGTTGCCAGCATGCAGCCCGCATTCCTTCTGGGTCGACTCTTCCCACCACCAGCGGCCTTCGCGTTCGTGCTGGTTCGGCAGTACCGGACGGGTGCACGGCTCGCAGCCGATGCTGATGAAGCCGCGTTCGTGCAGGCTGTTGTACGGCAGCTCGAGCATGCGGATATAGCCCCAGACTTCCTCGCTGCTCATCTGCGCCAGCGGGTTGAACTTGTACAGGGTGCGCTCCGGGGTGGAGAAGGCGCTGTCGATTTCCAGCGCGGCCACCTGGCTGCGGGTGCCCGGGCTCTGGTCGCGGCGCTGGCCGGTGGCCCAGGCGCTGACGGTGCTCAGTTTGCGGCGCAGCGGTTCGATCTTGCGCACGCCGCAGCATTCGCCGTGGCCGTCCTTGTAGAAGCTGAACAGGCCCTTTTCCTTGACGAAGGGGTCGAGCTTGTCGCGGTCCGGCGAAAGGATCTCGATCGGCAGCTTGTACTGCTCGCGCACCTGGTCGATGAACCGGTAGGTCTCCGGATGCAGGCGACCGGTGTCGAGGCTGAACACCTTGACCTGCTTGTTCAGCTTCCAGGCCATGTCCACCAGCACCACGTCTTCGGCGCCGCTGAAGGAAATCCACAGGTCGTCGCCGAAATGCTCGAAGGCAAGCTTGAGGATGTCCTGCGGGGATTTGTTGGCGTAGGTCGCGGCGAGGGCGGCGACGTCGAAGGGTTGGCTCATCAGGCGGCTTCCGGTCATTGAATGGCGCTGGGCGCTCGTAGTCGGCAGATGTTACCAAAAAATGCCGGGTAGACGGGTCGCATTGCTGGCCGTAGAGTGCGGCTTCCCAATTTTGGCATTGTTCGAGGAGTGAGCTGTGGAAATTGCCTGTCTCGATCTGGAAGGCGTACTGGTCCCGGAAATCTGGATCGCCTTCGCGGAAAAAACCGGAATCGAATCGCTGCGGGCCACCACCCGTGACATTCCGGACTACGACGTACTGATGAAGCAGCGCCTGCGCATCCTCGACGAGCATGGCCTGAAGCTGGCCGATATCCAGGAGGTCATCGCCACCCTCAAGCCGCTGGATGGCGCCATCGATTTCGTCAACTGGCTGCGCGAGCGCTTCCAGGTGGTGATTCTCTCCGACACCTTCTATGAATTCTCCCAGCCGCTGATGCGCCAACTGGGTTTCCCGACCCTGCTGTGCCATCGCCTGATCACCGACGAGAATGATCGGGTGGTGAGCTATCAGTTGCGCCAGAAGGATCCGAAGCGTCAGTCGGTGCTGGCCTTCAAGAGCCTGTACTACCGGGTGATCGCGGCGGGGGATTCGTACAACGACACCACCATGCTCGGTGAGGCGGATGCGGGGATCCTGTTCCATGCGCCGGAGAATGTGATCCGCGAATTCCCGCAGTTCCCGGCGGTGCATGATTTCGAGGCGTTGAAGAAGGAATTCATCAAGGCTTCGAACCGGGTGTTGAGCCTGTAAGTCATGCAGGGCCTGTGAGGGCCCTATCGCTGGCAAGCCAGCTCCCACAGTGACCGCGTGCGCCGCCGAACCTGTGGGAGCCGGCGTTGCCGGCGATGAGGCCCTCAAAGACCCTGAAGAGTCTCCAGAAGCACCCGCACCTTGGTAATCGACTCCTGATACTCGGCCTCCCACTCCGAGTCCGCCACTACGGCGCCGCCGCCCCAGCAGCACACCTGCCCATCCTTCACCAGCAGGCTGCGGATGGCGATGGAACTGTCCATCTCCCCGCGCACGTCCAGGTACAGCAACGATCCGCAATACAGCGCCCGCCGACTCGGCTCCAGCTCGTCGATGATCGCCATCGCGCGGATCTTCGGTGCGCCAGTGATCGACCCGCCCGGGAAACTTCCGGCAATCAGGTCCAGCGCATCCTTGTCGGCCGCCAGGCGCCCGGTCACGCTGCTGACCATATGGTGGACGTTGGGATAACTCTCCAGGCTGAACAGCTCCGGCACCCGCACCGAACCGATCTCGCAGGTACGACCCAGGTCGTTGCGCAGCAGGTCGACGATCATCAGGTTCTCGGAGCGGTCCTTGCTGCTGGCCAGCAGTTCTTCGCCATTGGCGCGGTCCTGCTCGGGATCGGCACTGCGCGGCCGGGTGCCCTTGATCGGACGGGTTTCCACCTGACCCTTGCTGACCTGGATAAAGCGCTCTGGCGACAGGCTGAGCAGCGCGCTGCCGTCCTCCAGCACCTGGAACCCGGAAAACGGCGTCGGGCAGGCCGCGCGCAGCGCCTGGTAGGCGCTCCACGGATCGCCCTGGCACGGCGCACGGAAGCGCTGGGTCAGGTTGATCTGGTAGCAGTCGCCCGCCTGGATGTACTGCTGCACCCGGTCGAACGCCTGGCGATAGTCCTCGGCGCTGAGGTCGCCGCGCATCGGCGCATCGAGGCGGAAACCGCTGCCCTGGTCCGCTTCGGCTGGCTGGCTGAACAGCTCGATCAGGCGCTGGCGTTCCTCGGCAGGCAGGGCAGGGTGGAACAGCAAATGACTGGTCATCAGCCGGTGATCGCTGATCACCGCCCAGCCATACAGCCCGAGGGTGGCATCGGGCAGGCCGAGATCGTCCCGGGCCAGCTCCGGCAATAGTTCCAGACGCCGGCCAAAGTCGTAGCTCAGGTAACCGATCAGGCCGCCGGCAAACGGCAGTTCCACGCCATCAGGCAACTGCGCCTCGCCCAGCTCGGCAAGGCTGTCCCGCAGCCGCTGCAGGTACGCCGTGCCGCGTTCACCATCCTCCGCCACCAGGCTGCGCAGCGGCCAGGCGCTGAGCAGGTCGAAGCGGCCGCGCTCGGCACCAGGGCGGGCGCTGTCCAGCAGCACGGCGCCGGGCGCATGGCGCACACGGGCGAAATAAAGGGCCGGGTCGGGCTGATAGGGCAGGGGAACCAGGGTGCAGGTCGGCATTCGTCTGAACGGTTGGCGAGGCGGGGCAGGCATTGTAGACCCCCAAAGGAATTGCTCCTAGGGGTTTGAGCGACCGCCCCGTGTCCGGGGCGGACGTCTTTTACTGCTGCGAAGGAACGTGCCCGAACAGTTGCTGGGCGAAGCGCACGCGCTCCTCGGCGGTTTCCTGCCTGCCGTCCTTCGCCAGTTCTTCGAGATGGGCCTCGATGGCGTGGGTGCGCTGGGTCAGGCCGCAGTCGTTGGCGATCTGGATATTCAGGCCGGGGCGGGCGTTGAGTTCGAGGATCAACGGACCCTTTTCCTGGTCCAGCACCATGTCCACACCGATGTAGCCCAGGCCACACAGCTCGTAGCAGCCGGCGGCAAGCTTCATGAAGCCGTCCCAGTTCGGCAGTTGCACGCCGTCCACCGCGTTGGTGGTGTCCGGGTGCTTGCTGATGATGTTGTTCAGCCAGGTGCCGCGCAGGGTCACGCCGGTGGCGAGGTCTACACCGACGCCGATGGCGCCCTGGTGCAGGTTGGCCTTGCCCCCGGACTGGCGGGTCGGCAGGCGCAGCATGGCCATCACCGGGTAGCCCATCAGCACGATGATGCGGATGTCCGGCACGCCTTCGTAGCTGATGCTCTTGAAGATCTGGTCCGGGGTCACCCGGTACTCGATCAGCGCGCGGTCGCGGTGCCCGCCGAGGGAGTAGAGGCCGGTGAGGATGCTGGAAATCTGGTGCTCGATTTCCTCGTGGCTGATGATCTTGCCCGAGACCGTGCGGTAGCGGTTCTCGAAGCGGTCGGCGATGACCAGGATGCCGTCACCGCCGGCACCCTGGGCCGGCTTGATGACGAAGTCGCTGCGCCCGCCGATGATCTCGTCGAGCTTCTCGATCTCTTTCTCGGTGGAGATGATCCCGTACATCTCCGGCACATGGATGCCGGCCTGGATCGCCCGTTCCTTGGTGATGATCTTGTCGTCGACGATGGGGTACAGATGGCGCTTGTTGTACTTCAGGACATAGTCCGCGTTGCGCCGGTTGATCCCCATGATGCCCCGGGCTTCCAGGGCCTTCCAGGTTTTCCAGAGTCCGAACATCAAGCGTCAGCCTTTACGAAAGCCTTGAAGCGAACCAGCTCCGTCAGGCGATAGCCGCGGTAGCGACCCATCGCCAGCATGAAGCCCACCAGGATCAACAGTACCGCCGGGAAGGTGAAGACGAAGTACACCAGCTCCGGCACGCTCATCAGCAGGTGCGCGATGGACGCAGCGAACAGGGTGCCGATGGCGACTTTCATGGCGTGGCCGCCGCCGCGCTCTTCCCAGGTGATGGACAGGCGTTCGATGGTCATGGTCAGGATCACCATCGGGAACAGCGCCACCGACAGGCCGCGTTCCAGGCCCAGCTTGTGGCTGAACAGGCTGATCGCGGCGATCAGCACCACGACGAAGGTCAGTACCACCGACAGGCGCGGCAGCATCTGCAGCTTCAGGTGTTCCAGGTACGAACGCAGCGACAGGCCGAGGGCGGTGATCACCGTGAACAGCACGATGCCGAAGCCCAGCTGGGTCTCGCGGAAGGCCAGGGCGATCAGCACCGGGGTGAAGGTACCCAGGGTCTGCAGGCCGATCAGGTTGCGCAGGATCAGGATCACCAGCACGCCGATCGGGATCATCACCATGATCATGAAGGTCTGCTGGGTCTGCAGCGGCAGGCCGTAGAGCGAGTATTCGAGGAAGTCGGCGTCGGTGTTCTCGTCGGTCAGCTTGGCCAGGCGGATGGCGTTCATCTCGCTGTTGTTCAGGCTGAAGCTGACGTTGACCTTCTTGCCGCCGTCGACGGTGACCAGGTTGTCGTCGCCGGTCCACCACAGCAGGCGGTCGCTGGGCAGGCCCTGCTCACCGTTGTCCGGGTTGAAGTACAGCCAGTCGTTGCCGTTGAAGCTGCGCAGCCACAGTTCAGGGGTTTGTGGCTGGTCGGCCACCAGGCGGATGGTCTGCACGCGCTCCAGCGGCACATGGGCGATGGACAGCAGCAGGTCGATGACCTTGGCCTTCTTCTGCACCGAGGTGTCGCCGGCCAGCAGCAGCTTGACGTTGTCGTCGTTGAGATTGTTGACACGCTTGATGGTCTCGCTGACGAAGGTCTCGACGTCGGCGGAGTGCTGGCGGATCGGCGCCAGCAGGGCTTCGGCGGCGATCTTCTCGGGGCCGTCCACCGGCAGGCTGTCGCGGAAGGTCGGGCCCTTGATCTTGGGCTTCTCGCTGCTGTAGCGCTTGGTCAGCACCAGGCGGTAATACAGGGTCTGGTTGCCGCTGGCGCGGCGCGCCGACCAGGTCACCTTGCGGTTGCCGTCGACGCGGTTGACGCTGACCCCGTAGTTATTGGAGATGAAACTCTCGTTGAGGCTGACGTAGTCCTGGTTCAGCGGTGGCACGAACATCTGCACCTTGACCGGGTCCTTCGGGGTGGCGACGAACTCGACCTTGGCGTCGATGTTCCACAGGTCGTCGGTCTCGTCCTCGGTCACCGGGATGCCGAGGAAGAAGATCTGATAGGCCGTGATCAGCACGCCCAGCAGCACCAGGACGGTGATCAGGACTTTCAGATGAAGGGTAAGAGAGCGCATCGGAATTACTCTGCGGTGTGAGCTTCAGTGGCGCAGGCAGGTTTGCCGGCCGCGTATTTTAGGCTGGGGTCGACCAGCGCGTCGAAGTGCTTGAGCGCCTCGGAACCGATCAGCAGCGGGTACTGGAAGGCGCTGCGGTCGGTCAGGTTCACTTCGATTTCGCGCAGGGCCGTGCCCATGCAAATGTTCAGGGCGATCACCGGGCGGGCGGTGTAGGCCTTGCCTTCCTCGGGGTCGTAATCGCCGGCGCGGCGCTTGATCTTGCTGACCCGCGCCAGCGGGCGTTCGATGGGATGGCTGTGGGCGGCGTCGATGGCCAGGTAGAAGCGCACCCAGGACTCGCCGTTGCGCTTGAAGCGCTTGATATCGCGGGCACTGAGGGAGGCGGTCTTGGCGCCGGTGTCGAGCTTGGCCGCGACTTCCAGGTCGATGTCGCCGAGCCGGGCGTATTCGTTGAGGCCGTACACGGTCTTGCCGGTTGCCTGGGCGATGAGCGGCAACCAACAAAGGCCGAGCAACAATAGAAGTGGCGAAAGTCTCATAGATCCTGGCGCAATGCTGTGGGGTATTCGGGTCAAGGCCACTGGCAATTCTGCGCAAGCTCCTCGTTCGTCTGACACAAGAAGATGACAGACACACTATCCATGCCACAAAAAACGGGGCGGCGGCATTCTATCACGGGGATGGTGGCACGCCAGCAGCGCGAATGAGACAACGCTGGCGGCGCCTAAGTTCGTTCTTAGACGATTGTCGACAATATTGATTTTGTCTTTGACTGCGATGGCTGGATTGGCTAGTTTTGGCGCATTGATCTTTCAAGGTGTCGACAATCATGCTGGACGCAGCCCAAGCACCCGGAATCGTCCAGGACGAGTCGGAAACCCTTTCCGAGAATGTCTTCCGGCGTATCCAGGCCGCCATCGTCAAGGGCGAGATCGCCCCGGGCAGCAAGATCTCCGAGCCTGAGCTGGCGCGCACCTACGGCATCAGCCGCGGTCCGCTGCGCGAGGCCATCCACCGCCTGGAAGGCCAGCGCCTGCTGGTGCGGGTGCCGCATGTCGGGGCACGGGTGGTGTCGTTGTCCCATGCCGAGCTGATCGAACTCTACGAAATCCGCGAATCCCTCGAAGGCATGGCCTGCCGCCTGGCTGCCGAGCGTATGAGCGTAGCCGAGATCGACGAGCTGCGCCGGGTGCTGGACACCCATGAGCGGGATGCCGCGTTCCAGGCCGGCCTCGGCTACTACCAGCAGGAAGGCGACTACGACTTCCACTACCGGATCCTCCAGGGCAGCGGCAACAAGACCCTGGTCAAGATGCTCTGCGACGATCTCTATCAACTGGTGCGCATGTACCGCATCCAGTTCTCGGCCACGCCCAACCGGCCGCGCCAGGCCTTTGCCGAACACCACCGGATTCTCGATGCCATCGCCGACCGTGACGGCGAACTGGCGGAACTCCTGATGCGCCGTCACATCGGCGCATCCAAACGCAACATCGAGCGTCACTACCTGGACGCCACTAGCCCACGAGGTGAGTCATGAGTCAGAAAAGCAGTCCCGGCCAGCGCTTCCGCGATGCGGTCGCTGCCGAGCACCCGCTGCAGGTCGTCGGTACCATCAATGCCAACCACGCCCTGCTGGCCAAGCGCGCCGGGTTCAAGGCCATCTACCTCTCCGGTGGCGGTGTCGCCGCCGGCTCCCTCGGCCTGCCGGACCTGGGCATCACCGGCCTGGACGACGTGCTCACCGACGTGCGCCGCATCACCGACGTCTGCGACCTGCCGCTGCTGGTGGATGTCGACACCGGTTTCGGTTCCTCGGCGTTCAACGTGGCGCGTACCGTCAAGTCGATGATCAAGTTCGGCGCTGCGGCCATCCATATCGAGGACCAGGTCGGCGCCAAGCGTTGCGGCCACCGTCCGAACAAGGAAATCGTCTCCCAGCAGGAGATGGTCGACCGCATCAAGGCCGCCGTCGATGCCCGTACCGATGACAGCTTCGTGATCATGGCGCGCACCGACGCCCTGGCCGTCGAAGGCCTGGAAGCCGCGCTGGACCGCGCTGCCGCCTGCATCGAGGCCGGCGCCGACATGATCTTCCCGGAAGCCATCACCGAACTGTCGATGTACAAGACCTTCGCCGAGCGCGTGCGCGCGCCGATCCTGGCCAACATCACCGAATTCGGCGCCACGCCGCTGTACACCACCGAGGAACTGGCCTCGGCCGACGTGTCCCTGGCCCTGTACCCGCTGTCGGCCTTCCGTGCCATGAACAAGGCCGCAGAAAACGTCTACACCGCCCTGCGCCGCGACGGCACCCAGAAGAACGTGATCGACACCATGCAGACCCGCATGGAGCTGTACGACGCCATCAACTACCACGCGTTCGAGCAGAGCCTCGACGCCCTGTTCGCGCAGAAAAAGGCCTGAGCCAAAGGCCCCTGATTAGCCAAATAGCTTCCATAACAAGTTCAAGAAAGGAGAGATCCCATGGCCGAAGCAAAAGTACTCAGCGGAGCCGGCCTGCGTGGCCAGGTGGCCGGGCAGACCGCACTGTCGACAGTCGGTCAGGCCGGTGCCGGGCTGACCTACCGCGGCTATGACGTGCGCGACCTGGCGGCCAACGCCCTGTTCGAGGAAGTCGCCTACCTGCTGCTCTACGGAGAACTGCCGAACCAGGCGCAACTGGCCGAGTACCAGGCCCGCCTGAAGACCCTGCGCGACCTGCCGCAAGCCTTGAAGGAAGTGCTCGAGCGCATCCCGGCCAACGCCCACCCGATGGATGTCATGCGCACCGGCTGCTCGGTGCTCGGCACCCTGGAGCAGGAGCTGAACTTCGACCAGCAGCGCGACAAGACCGACCGCCTGCTCGCCCTGTTCCCGGCGGTGATGTGCTACTGGTACCGCTTCAGCCACCACGGCGTGCGCATCGAGTGCACCAGCGACGAAGACACCATCGGTGGTCACTTCCTCTACCTGCTGCACGGCAAGAAGCCGAGCGAGCTGCACGTCAAGGTGATGAACGTCTCGCTGATCCTGTATGCGGAGCACGAATTCAACGCCTCGACCTTCACCGCCCGGGTCTGTGCCTCGACCCTGTCCGACCTGTATTCCTGCGTCACCGCCGCCATCGGCTCGCTGCGCGGCCCGCTGCACGGCGGTGCCAACGAAGCGGCGATGGAACTGATCGAGCGCTTCCAGAGCCCGCAGGAAGCGGTGACCGAGCTGCTGAAGATGCTCGAGCGCAAGGACAAGATCATGGGCTTTGGCCATGCCATCTACAAAGAGTCCGACCCGCGCAACGAAGTGATCAAGGGCTGGGCGAAGCAGCTGGCTGACGAGGTGGGCGACAAGGTCCTGTACCCGGTGTCGGAAGCCATCGACAAGACCATGTGGGAACAGAAGAAGCTGTTCCCCAACGCCGACTTCTACCATGCCTCGGCGTACCACTTCATGGGCATCCCGACCAAGCTGTTCACCCCGATCTTCGTCTGCTCGCGCCTGACCGGCTGGGCGGCGCACGTCTTCGAGCAGCGCGCCAACAACCGCATCATCCGCCCGAGCGCCGAGTACACCGGCGTCGAGCAGCGTGCGTACGTGCCGATCGAGAAGCGCTGACACAGATCTGCAGAGCACCACCAAACCCTGTGGGAGCTGGCTTGCCAGCGATGAGGCCAGCAGGAGCACCCTCATTGCCAGCTCTGGCCCTATCGCTGGCAAGCCAGCTCCCACAGGGGGCAGTGGGGCTCTTGAGAATAATGATCGACACAAAACCGAACCCGTGACCGAGCCGACCTGAAATGAACACCGAATTCCGCAAGTCCCTGCCAGGCACCGGCCTGGACTATTTCGATGCCCGCGCGGCGGTCGATGCGATCGCCCCGGGCGCCTACGACCGCCTGCCGTACACCTCCCGCGTCCTCGCCGAGAACCTGGTGCGGCGCTGCGATCCGGCGACCTTGAAAGCCTCCCTGGGCCAGCTGATCGAGCGCAAGCGCGACCTCGACTTCCCCTGGTTCCCGGCCCGCGTGGTCTGCCACGACATCCTCGGCCAGACCGCCCTGGTCGACCTCGCCGGCCTGCGTGATGCCATCGCCGACAAGGGCGGTGACCCGGCCCAGGTCAACCCGGTGGTGCCGGTCCAACTGATCGTCGACCACTCCCTGGCCGTGGAATGCGGCGGCTACGACCCGCAGGCGTTCGAGAAGAACCGCGCCATCGAGGACCGCCGCAACGAAGACCGTTTCCATTTCATCAACTGGACCAAGAAGGCGTTCAAGAACGTCGATGTGATCCAGCCGGGCAACGGCATCATGCACCAGATCAACCTGGAGAAGATGTCGCCGGTGATCCATGCCGAGCGCGGCGTGGCCTATCCCGACACCTGCGTCGGCACCGACAGCCACACCCCGCACGTCGATGCCCTGGGCGTGATCGCCATCGGCGTCGGCGGCCTGGAAGCCGAAAACGTCATGCTCGGCCGCGCCTCCTGGATGCGTCTGCCGGAAATCGTCGGTGTCGAGTTGTCCGGCAAGCCGCAGCCGGGCATCACCGCCACCGACGTGGTGCTGGCCCTGACCGAATTTCTGCGCAAGCAGAAAGTGGTCGGCGCCTACCTGGAATTCCACGGTGAAGGTGCCCGCGCCCTGACCCTCGGCGACCGCGCCACCATCTCCAACATGGCCCCGGAATACGGTGCCACCGCCGCGATGTTCGCCATCGACGGCCAGACCATCGACTACCTGCGCCTGACCGGTCGCGACGAGCAGCAGGTCAAGCTGGTGGAAACCTACGCCAGGGAAGCCGGCCTGTGGGCCGACAGCCTGGTCAATGCCGAATACGAGCGCGTGCTGCGCTTCGACCTGTTCAGCGTCGTGCGCAACATGGCCGGCCCGTCCAACCCGCACGCCCGTGTCGCCACCAGCGACCTGGCCGCCAAGGGTATCGCCGGTGCCTGGGAAGAAGTCCCGGGGCAGATGCCGGATGGCGCGGTGATCATCGCCGCCATCACCAGCTGTACCAACACCAGCAACCCGCGCAACGTGATCGCCGCCGGCCTGCTGGCGCGCAATGCCAACAAGGCTGGCCTGGTGCGCAAACCGTGGGTCAAGTCGTCCCTGGCGCCGGGTTCGAAAACCGTGGCCCTGTACCTCGATGAAGCCGGCCTGACCGACGAACTGGAGCAACTGGGCTTCGGTATCGTCGCGTTCGCCTGCACCACCTGCAACGGCATGTCCGGTGCGCTGGATCCGCAGATCCAGCAGGAAATCATCGACCGTGACCTGTACGCCACCGCCGTGCTCTCGGGCAACCGCAACTTCGACGGGCGCATCCATCCCTACGCCAAGCAGGCGTTCCTGGCTTCGCCGCCGCTGGTGGTGGCCTATGCCATCGCCGGGACCATCCGCTTCGATATCGAGAAGGATGTGCTGGGCGTGGTCGATGGCAAGGAAATCCGCCTCAAGGACATCTGGCCGAGCGACGAGGAAATCGACGCGGTGGTGCGGGCTTCGGTCAAGCCGGAGCAGTTCCGCCAGGTCTATATCCCGATGTTCGCCATCGAGGAGGACAAGGGGCCGAAAGTCGCGCCGCTGTACGAATGGCGCCCGATGAGCACCTATATCCGCCGTCCGCCGTACTGGGAAGGCGCCCTGGCCGGCGAGCGCACGCTCAAGGGCATGCGTCCGCTGGCGGTGCTGCCGGACAACATCACCACCGACCACCTGTCGCCGTCCAACGCCATCATGCTCGACAGTGCCGCCGGTGAGTACCTGGCGAAAATGGGCCTGCCGGAAGAGGACTTCAACTCCTACGCGACCCACCGCGGCGACCACCTCACCGCCCAGCGTGCCACCTTCGCCAACCCGAAACTGTTCAACGAAATGGTCCAGGAAAACGGCAAGGTCAAGCAGGGTTCGCTGGCGCGGATCGAGCCGGAAGGCAAGGTCACCCGCATGTGGGAAGCCATCGAGACCTACATGGAGCGCAAGCAGCCGCTGATCATCGTCGCCGGTGCCGACTACGGCCAGGGCTCGTCGCGGGACTGGGCGGCCAAGGGCGTGCGTCTGGCGGGTGTTGAAGCGATCGTCGCCGAGGGCTTCGAGCGTATCCACCGCACCAACCTGGTGGGCATGGGCGTGTTGCCGCTGGAGTTCAAGGCGGGCGTGAACCGCAACACCCTGGAACTGGATGGCAGCGAGCTGTACGACGTGGTCGGCCAGCGCACACCGCGGGCGACCTTGACCCTGGTGGTCACCCGGCGCAATGGCGAGCGTGTCGAAGTGCCGGTGACCTGCCGCCTGGATACTGCGGAAGAGGTGTCGATCTACGAGGCGGGCGGGGTGCTGCAGCGCTTTGCCCAGGACTTCCTGGAAGGCACTGCCTGATATCGGCGAGGCCCATCAG
Source organism: Pseudomonas sp. P2S-1 (assembly GCF_057197725.1). NCBI lineage: Bacteria > Pseudomonadati > Pseudomonadota > Gammaproteobacteria > Pseudomonadales > Pseudomonadaceae > Pseudomonas > Pseudomonas sp. P2S-1. Next base: position 2,454,068 of record NZ_CM170068.1, on the reverse strand, counting down.
GGCCTCATCGCTGGCAAGCCAGCTCCCACAGGTCACGCGATCCCTGTGGGAGCTGGCTTGCCAGCGATTGGGGTTTTACCAATTGAACTGACAGGACCTATTCATGCCGCACATACCGCAAATCAAGATCCCCGCCACCTACATCCGCGGCGGCACCAGCAAGGGTGTGTTCTTCAACCTCAAGGACCTGCCCGAAGCCGCGCAGCTCCCCGGCGCCGCGCGCGATGCCCTGCTGCTGCGGGTGATCGGCAGCCCCGATCCCTACGGCAAGCAGATCGACGGCATGGGCGGAGCCACGTCCAGCACCAGCAAGACGGTGATCCTGTCGCGCAGCATCAAGCCGGAACACGACGTCGACTACCTGTTCGGCCAGGTCTCCATCGACAAGGCCTTCGTCGACTGGAGCGGCAACTGCGGCAACCTCTCGGCGGCGGTGGGTTCCTTCGCCATCAGCGCCGGGCTGGTCGATGCCGGCCGTATCCCGCAGAACGGTATCGCCACGGTGCGTATCTGGCAGGCCAATATCGGCAAGACCATCATCGCCCATGTACCGATCACCAACGGCGAGGTCCAGGAAACCGGCGATTTCGAGCTGGACGGGGTGACCTTCCCGGCGGCCGAGGTGCAACTGGAATTCCTCGATCCGGCTGCCGATGAAGATGGCGCTGGTGGCTCGATGTTCCCCACTGGCAACCTAGTGGATCAGCTCGAAGTACCGGGCGTCGGCACCCTCGAAGTGACCATGATCAACGCCGGGATCCCGACCATCTTCGTCAAGGCCGAGGCCATCGGCTACACCGGGACCGAGCTGCAGGACGCGATCAATGGCGATGTCGAGGCACTGGCGCGTTTTGAAACCATCCGCGCCCATGGTGCGGTACGCATGGGGCTGATCAAGCACATCGACGAAGCGGCGGGGCGCCAGCATACGCCGAAGGTAGCCTTCGTTGCGGCGCCGGCGGATTACCTGTCGTCCAGCGGCAAGGCGGTCAAGGCGGGTGAGATCGACCTGCTGGTGCGCGCGCTGTCCATGGGCAAGCTGCACCACGCGATGATGGGCACGGCGGCGGTGGCGATCGGCACGGCGGCGGCGATTCCGGGGACCCTGGTGAACCTGGCAGCTGGTGGTGGCGAGCGCGAGGCCGTGCGTTTCGGGCATCCGTCCGGGACCCTGCGGGTCGGGGCGCAGGCGCAGCAGGTGAACGGTGAATGGACCGTGACCAAGGCGATCATGAGCCGTAGTGCGCGGGTGTTGATGGAAGGGTGGGTGAGGGTGCCGGGGGATTCGTTCTAGCGCGCTTTCTTCTGCTGGAGAGGCGGTGGTCGTCATGAGGCGGGCACCGCTTTTTTGTTTCTGATCTTTTGGTGTTCTCCCGGGCCTCATCGCTGGCAAGCCAGCTCCCACAGGGTCCGCGGTGCATGCGATCCCTGTGGGAGCTTGCCAGCGATGAGGCCCTCAGAAACGAAAAAGCCCCGTCAGACTGACGGGGCTTTTTCATTCACACGGGTCTAGCTTCAGACCTGAACAGCCGGGATCTTGGCGTTCGCAGCCGCCTCACGGAACTCGGCGATCTGGTCGAAGCTCAGGTAGCGGTAAACGTCGGCCGCCATGGCGTCGATGTTCTTCGCGTACTCCATGTACTCCTCGACGGTCGGCAGCTTGCCGATGATCGAAGCGACCGCAGCCAGCTCGGCCGAAGCCAGGTACACGTTGGTGGCGTCGCCCAGACGGTTCGGGAAGTTACGGGTCGAAGTGGAGACCACGGTCGAACCGGTCTGCACACGTGCCTGGTTACCCATGCACAGCGAGCAGCCTGGCATTTCCATGCGCGCGCCAGCCTTGCCGTAGATGCCGTAGTAGCCTTCTTCGGTCAGCTGGTGGGCGTCCATCTTGGTCGGCGGAGCCAGCCACAGACGGGTCGGAATGCCACCCTTGACCTTGTCCAGCAGCTTGCCGGCAGCGCGGAAGTGACCGATGTTGGTCATGCACGAACCGATGAACACTTCGTCGATCTTCTCGCCCTGTACCGAAGACAGCAGGCGGGCATCGTCCGGGTCGTTCGGCGCGCAGAGCACAGGTTCCTTGACGTCGGCCAGGTCGATTTCGATGATTTCGGCGTACTCGGCGTCAGCGTCGGCCGACAGCAGCTCAGGGTTGGCCAGCCAGGCTTCCATCGCTTGTGCACGGCGCTCCAGGGTGCGCGGATCACCGTAGCCTTCGCCGATCATCCAGCGCAGCAGGGTGATGTTGGACTGCAGGTACTCGGCGATCGCCTTCTCCGGCAGCTTGATGGTGCAACCGGCAGCGGAACGCTCGGCCGAGGCGTCGGACAGTTCGAACGCTTGCTCGACGGTCAGGTCGTTCAGGCCTTCGATCTCCAGGATGCGGCCGGAGAAGGCGTTTTTCTTGCCTTTCTTCTCGACGGTCAGCAGGCCTTTCTGGATCGCGTAGTAAGGGATGGCATGCACCAGGTCACGCAGGGTGATGCCAGGTTGCAGCTTGCCCTTGAAGCGAACCAGGATCGACTCTGGCATGTCCAGCGGCATGACGCCGGTGGCGGCGGCGAAGGCCACCAGGCCGGAACCGGCCGGGAACGAGATGCCGATCGGGAAGCGGGTGTGCGAGTCGCCACCGGTGCCGACGGTGTCAGGCATCAGCATGCGGTTCAGCCAGCTGTGGATGATGCCGTCGCCAGGACGCAGCGACACGCCGCCACGGGTGCGGATGAAATCCGGCAGGGTGTGGTGGGTGGTGACGTCGATCGGCTTCGGATAGGCCGCGGTGTGGCAGAACGACTGCATGACCAGGTCGGCGGAGAAGCCCAGGCACGCCAGGTCCTTCAGCTCGTCGCGGGTCATCGGGCCAGTGGTGTCCTGGGAGCCGACGGTGGTCATCTTCGGCTCGCAGTAGGTGCCCGGGCGAACGCCGGTCACGCCGCAGGCCTTGCCGACCATCTTCTGTGCCAGGGTGTAGCCCTTGCCGGTGTCGGCAGGCTGCTCTGGCTTCTTGAACAGGTCGGAGGCGCCCAGGCCCAGTTCGGCGCGGGCTTTTTCGGTCAGGCCGCGGCCGACGATCAGCGGGATACGGCCGCCAGCGCGAACTTCGTCCAGCAGCACTTCGGTCTTCAGCTCGAAGCTGGTGACCAGCTCGTCGCTGCCGTGACGACGGACTTCACCCTTGAACGGGTAGACGTCGATGACGTCGCCCATGGCCAGGTTGGTGCAGTCGAATTCGATCGGCAGGGCGCCGGCGTCTTCCATGGTGTTGTAGAAGATCGGGGCGATCTTGGTGCCGAAGCAGAAACCACCGGCGCGCTTGTTCGGCACGTACGGGATGTCGTCGCCGAAGAACCACAGGACGGAGTTGGTAGCGGATTTACGGGAAGAACCGGTACCGACCACGTCACCGACGTAGGCAACCGGGAAGCCCTTGGCTTTCACGGCTTCGATCTGGGCCAGCGGGCCGACCGAACCTGGCTGCGAAGGCTCGATGCCGTCGCGGGCCATTTTCAGCATGGCCAGGGCGTGCAGCGGGATGTCAGGGCGCGACCAGGCGTCCGGGGCAGGGGACAGGTCGTCGGTGTTGGTTTCGCCAGGCACCTTGAACACGGTCAGGGTGTATTTCTCGGCGATGGCCGGACGCGAGGTGAACCACTCGCCGGCAGCCCAGGATTCCAGCACGGCCTTGGCGTGGACGTTGCCCGCCTTGGCTTTTTCGGCCACGTCGTGGAAGGCATCGAACATCAGCAGGGTGCCTTTCAGCTGTTCGGCAGCGACGGCGCCCAGCTCGGCGTCGTCCAGCAGCTCGACCAGGGTGGCGATGTTGTAGCCGCCCTGCATGGTGCCCAGCAGTTCTGCGGCACGCTTGCGGTCGATCAAGGGGGATTTGGCTTCGCCTTTGGCGATGGCGGAGAGGAAAGCGGCCTTGACGTAGGCGGCTTCGTCGACTCCTGGCGGGACGCGATTGGTGATCAGGTCAACGAGGAAGGCTTCTTCGCCGGCCGGCGGGTTTTTCAGCAGCTCGACCAGGCCTGCGGTTTGTTCGGCGTTAAGCGGCTGGGGAACGATACCCAGAGCTGCGCGCTCTTCGATATGTTTGCGGTAGGCTTCAAGCACAGTTATTACCCTCATCAGTGGTCCCAAATGGGTGTCCGGGACGCTCATCCAGAAAATCCGCACTCATGCGCACATACGGCTTTTTGAGCCACGTAGCCAGAGTTGCAGGAAATCCTTACAGAAGCTGCTTTCAAAGTTTTACGCCTGTAGAACGGAAGGCTGATGAGGGCTGATCCGGAACATTCACTGGTGAATCTTCCGAACCAACGCCGTTCTACCGGATGACTGTGCTCGTGACGCTTTGAAAACAGCTTCTAACGGACATTGGTGCCTAAAAAGGCGGTGTGATTCTACGGCAATTTCCGGATAAAGGTAAGGCGACGACGAAGACTTTAACGAGTGACCCCCGTTAGACAAAGGGCTAACATGGCCGCCTGTTTCACTGCCATGCCGTCGATCCGCCCATGTCCAATCAGTCCATCAAGACGCCTTGCGTCGGCCTCTGCTCCACGGTTTACGGGGATACGGTGTGCCGCGGCTGCAAGCGTTTCCACCACGAAGTGATCCACTGGAACGGCTACAACGACGACGAGAAACGCGCCGTCTGGCTGCGCCTGGAGCAGCTGCTGGTGCAGGTGATGACCGCCAAGCTGGAAGTGTTCGACGTCGATCGCCTGCGCCAGCAGCTGGAGCAGCGCAAGATCCGCTATGTGGCCCACCAGTCGGAATATTGCTGGGCCTACCAGTTGATCGCCCGTGGCGCGCGGGTGATCCGTGAGCTTGAGGCCTACGGGCTGGTGCTGTTGCCGGAGTTTCGTGACTGGGAGTTGCCGCAACTGCGCGATGCCATCGATACCGAGTTCTTCCTGCTCTCCGAGGCCCATTACCAGCGTTATATCGCGCCGGGGTTTCTCAAGGATGCCCTGGGTTAATGTGCTGTTCCTGAGGGCCTCATCGCCGGCAACGCCGGCTCCCACAGGTACTGCGCGCGGCGCGGAGCCTTGTGGGAGCCGGCGTTGCCGGCGATGAGGCCCTCGAGCGCTCTGGAAAAGTCAGCCCTGCGCCAGCTCGTTCAAATGCGCCACCACCTCGGCCGTCTTCAGCACCAGCACGTCGCTCTCCAGCGAGTCCAGCACCACCTCCGCCGTATTGCCGATCAGTGCCCCGGTGATCCCGGTCCGGGCCACGGTGCCAATCACCGTCACCACCGCATCCAGTTTGTGCGCGGTATGGGGGATGAGCACATCCGCCGGCCCTTCGGCGACATGCAGGCGCTCGTCGGCAATGTCGAATTCAGCCTGGAACGCCGCGCACTCCTCGCGATAGCGCTGCTCGATGGTTTCCTTCAACTGGTACACCGGGTCCGCCGCCGAGAGCATCGGCGACGGATGGGCGGCGATCACGTGCAGTTCGCCCTTGGCCAGCCCGGCGATGGCGTAGCCGTGGTCGATGATGTCGCCGTGCAGGACGCGGTGGTCCTGGTCATGGTTGCCGACATCCACTGCCGCCAGGATCACCCCGCCGGTCCACGGCCGCTCGGTCTTGACCATCAGCACCGCCGCCGGGCACAGGCGCAGCAGTTTCCAGTCCGACGGGGTGAGCAGGGCCTTCTTCAGCGGGTTGTCCGGGCGATGTTCCTTGATCACCAGTTCGCAGCCCTCGGCCTGCTGCACATCGATGATCGACTCGTGCAGGGTGTCGTGCCAGGCCTGCTCGAAGGTGACGTTGTCATAACCATCGTCATGCAACTGGCTGCACAGCAGGCTGAGCAGGGCGCTGTGATCGTGCTTGCGGTCGCACATCAGCAGGTGCAGGCGGGCGCCGGTGGCCGTGGCGATGAGTTTGGCCCGGGTCAGGGCGCGGCTATGGGCGTGCTCGGGGTCGAGGACTACCAGAATGCTGCGAACGGCTTGCATGAGCGGGAACTCCCAGGGAAATGACAACCAATGCCTGACTATAGTCGGCGTTCGCAGCGGCGCAGCTTGATGCATATCAACCCCGGGTCACTGGTGATCGCTGACGGCGCCGGTATAATCGCCGGCCCTGTCGTCCACCTGCCGTTCGTGAATCATGGAACCTATCCCCGAAATCGAAGCCTTCCTCGGTTGCCGCACCCCTGATGCCTGGGTCCAAGCGGCGCTGGCCGACCAGGAAACGATGCTGATCGACCACAAGAACTGCGAGTTCAAGGCCGCCAGCACCGCCCTGAGCCTGATTGCCAAGTACAACGCGCATATCGACCTGATCAACATGATGTCGCGTCTGGCCCGGGAGGAGCTGGTGCATCACGAGCAGGTGCTGCGCCTGATGAAGCGCCGCAAGATTGCCCTGCGCCCGGTGTCCGCCGGGCGCTACGCCTCGGGCCTGCGCCGCGTGGCCCGGGCGCATGAGCCGGCCAAGCTGGTGGACACGCTGGTGATCGGTGCCTTTATCGAGGCCCGCAGTTGCGAGCGCTTCGCCGCGCTGGTGCCGCACCTGGACGAGGAACTGGGCAAGTTCTACCACGGCCTGCTCAAGAGCGAGGCGCGGCACTATCAGGGGTATTTGAAGCTGGCCCTGCAATACGGTGATGCCGAGGATATCCAGCGCACCGTGGACAAGGTGCGCGAGGTGGAAATGGAACTGATCCTCTCGCCGGACGAGGAATTCCGCTTCCATAGCGGCGTGCCCGCTTGATTTGAGCTGACGCGGACCCTGTGGGAGCTGGCTTGCCAGCGATTTGGCCCTGTCTGGCAACTGCCTTCTCAGCGCCGGCCTCATCGCTGGCAAGCCAGCTCCCACAGGGTCCGCGCGGCTTTCCTGATGTCTATTCTCCTGCCTAATCCTGACTAATCCAGTCAACCTTTTATCGGCAAAATACCAAGCAAGCTAATAAATGCCTGGACAATGATTGCCTAAGCAGACATATTTGCTTACATCACTGCCTAAGCAGGGTTCTCCCCACATGCAGCATTTCACCCCGGAAAATTTCCAGACCTGCACCATCGGCTTGCTCCTCGGCCGCGCCGCGCTGGTCAAGGACCGCATTCTCGACACCCATCTGCAGGACCACGACGTTACCGCCGCGCAGTTCAAGGTGCTGATCATCATTGCCCAGTTCGCCGTGGATACCCCGGCCGACCTGTGCCGTTACCTCGGCCTCGACAGTGGTGCCATGACCCGCATGCTCGACCGCCTCGAACAGAAGGCCCTGATCGCCCGTAGCCGTTGCCCGGAAGACCGCCGCCAGGTCCGCGTCGGCCTGACCGACGAGGGCCGCAAGCTGGCCGACCGCCTGCCGCACATCGGCGCCGCAGCGATGAACGAGCTGGTCGGCACCCTCGACCCGGACGAACTGGCGACCCTGACTGCGATCCTGACCAAGGTCCTGGTCAATGCCGGCGACGCCCTGACCTTGCTGCGGGTGGGCCATAAATGAAGACCTCCACCTTGCGTACCGGCCTGAGCCTGTTGGTGCTTGCCCTGAGCCTGGCCGGTTGCGCCAGTTATGAAGGCCTGTCGACCTCCGGCAAGCGCCTGTCCGCTGCCGAGCTGAAAGCCGGCAAGACCCTCGAAGGCGTGACCCTGTCGCCGGCCGCCTGGCCGAAAAGCGACTGGTGGCGCGACCTCGGCGATCCACAACTGAACGGTCTGATCGGCGAAGCCCTGCGCGACAGCCCGGACATGCAGATCGCCAGCGCCCGCGCCCACCAGGCCAGCGCTGCAGCCCTGGCTGCCGATGCCGAACGCATGCCGACCCTGGATGCCAATGCCAGCGTCAGCCGCTCGCGGCTGGCCCGTGACCAGGACCCGGCCGGGCAGGGCGGGCGCTATTCGACCCTGCGCAGCCTCAGCCTCGATTTCAACTACAGCTTCGACCTCTGGGGCGGGCAGCGTGACGCCTGGGAAGCCGCCCTCGGCCAGGCCCGTGCCGCCGAAGTGGACCGCCAGGCCGCCAGCCTGACCCTGGCCGCCGACGTGGCCCGGGCCTACAGCCAACTGGGCCAGGCCTATATCGTCAACGACCTGACCCAGGAAGACCTCAAGCGCACCCGGCAGATGCTCGACCTGGGCAAACGCCGCCTGAGCGCCGGGATCGACAGCGACTACCAGTTGCAGCAGACCGAAAGCCTTGCCGCCAGTTCGGAAGAGCAGGCGATCAACGCCGCCAAGCAACTGCGCAGCGCGCAGGTCGCCCTGGCCGTGTTGCTCGGCAAGGGCCCGGACCGCGCCCGCGAAATCGCCCGCCCGGCGGTGCTCAAGCCCGGTGCCGTGGCGCTGCCATCGGTGCTCCCGGCCGAACTGCTGGGCCGCCGCCCTGACCTGGTGGCCGCGCGCTGGCGGGTGGAGGCGGCGAGCAAGTCCATCGATGCCGGCAAGACCCGCTTCTACCCCAACCTCAACCTGAGCGCCGCCGCCGGTACCCAGGCCCTGCTGGGGGACGCGATCTTCGGCGCGCCGAGCCGCTTCTTCAATATCGCCCCGACGATCTCGCTGCCGATCTTCGACGGCGGCCGCCTGCGCGCCGACCTCGATGCCCGCGACGCCGATTACGACCTCGCGGTGGCGCAGTACAACAAAAGCCTGGTCAACGCCCTCGGCGAAGTCAGCGACAGCATCGACCAGTTGCACGCCCTCGGCGAACAGGTCGCGGCCAAGCAGCGTGCCGCCGATATCGCCCGGCAGTCCTACGACACGGTGATGCAGCGCTACGGCTCGGGCATCGGCAACTTCCTCGATGTGCTGAGCATCGAACAGCAACTGCTCCAGGCCCAGCGCCAACTGGCCGAACTCAACGCCGAGCGCATCGACCGCTCGGTCCTGCTGATGCAGGCCCTCGGCGGTGGCTTCCAGAACCCACCGCAGCAACAGGCGGCGAGCACATCGCCGGCTCATCCATAAGGTATTCGTCATGGCTAATCAAACGGACACTGCCGTCAACGAGCAGGACGTCAACAACCAGCGCAAGCGCAAGACCTGGCTGATCGGCCTGGCGCTTGTCGTCGTCGCCCTCGGCGCCGGCACCTGGGCCTGGCACGAGCTGTACGGGCGCTGGAGCGAAAGCACCGACGACGCCTACGTCAACGGCAACGTGGTGGAAATCACCCCGCTGGTCTCCGGCACCGTGGTCAGCATCGGCGCTGACGATGGCGACCTGGTGCATGCTGGCCAGGAACTGATCCGCTTCGACCCGAGCGATGCCGAGGTTGGCCTGCAGGCTGCCGAGGCCAAGCTGGCCCGGGCGGTGCGCCAGGTGCGCGGGCTGTACAGCAATGTCGACGGGCAGAAGGCCCAGGTTGCGGCGCGCAAGGCCGAATTGCAGAAAGCCCAGGAAAACTACAACCGACGCAAGACCCTTGCCGCCGGCGGGGCGATCTCCCAGGAAGAGCTGTCCCACGCCCGTGACGACCTGGCCTCGGCGCAGAGCGCCCTGAGCAATGCCCAGCAGCAACTCAACACCACCACTGCCCTGGTGGACGACACCGTGGTCTCCTCCCATCCGGAAGTCCAGGCTGCCGCTGCCGAGCTGCGCCAGGCCTACCTGAGCAATGCCCGCACCACCCTGGTGGCGCCGGTGACCGGCTACGTCGCCAAGCGTACCGTGCAACTCGGCCAGCGTCTGGAGCCGGGCACCGCGACCATGGCGGTGATCCCCCTCGACCAGTTGTGGATCGATGCCAATTTCAAGGAAACCCAACTGCGCAACATGCGCATCGGCCAGCCGGTGGATATCACCACCGACCTGTACGGCAGCGAGGTGAAGTACAGCGGCACCATCGACAGCCTCGGCGCCGGGACCGGCAGCGCCTTCGCCCTGCTGCCGGCGCAGAACGCCACCGGCAACTGGATCAAGATCGTCCAGCGCGTGCCGGTGCGGGTGCATATCAACCCCGAGCAACTGGCCCAGCATCCGCTGCGCATCGGTTTGTCGACCATGGTCGATGTCGACCTGCACGATCAGAGCGGCCCGGTCCTGGCCCAGCAGCCGCCACAGAAGGCCAGCTTCGCCACCCAGGTCTATGACCGTCAGCTGGCCGAGGCCGACACCCTGATCGCCCGGCTGATCCACGACAACAGCGCCAGCGACAAGACGGCCCAGCGATGAGCAACCAGGCCTCGTTCACCCCGCCGAGCCTGCTGCTGTCCACCATCGGCCTGTCCCTGGCGACCTTCATGCAGGTGCTCGACACCACCATCGCCAACGTGGCGCTGCCGACCATCTCCGGCAACCTCGGGGTGAGTTCGGAGCAGGGCACCTGGGTGATCACCTCGTTTGCGGTGAGCAACGCCATCGCCTTGCCGCTGACCGGCTGGCTGAGCCGGCGCTTCGGTGAGGTCAAGCTGTTCATCTGGGCGACCCTGCTGTTCGTGCTGGCTTCGTTCCTCTGCGGGATCTCCCAGTCGATGCCGGAGCTGGTGGGCTTCCGGGTCTTGCAGGGCGTGGTCGCCGGGCCGCTGTACCCGATGACCCAGACCCTGCTGATCGCGGTTTATCCGCCAGCGAAACGGGGGATGGCCCTGGCGCTATTGGCCATGGTCACGGTAGTGGCGCCGATTGCCGGGCCGATCCTCGGTGGCTGGATCACCGACAGCTACAGTTGGCCGTGGATCTTCTTCATCAATATCCCCATCGGCCTGTTCGCTGCCGCCGTGGTCCGCCAGCAGATGCGCGCGCGGCCGGTGCAGACCAGCCGCCAGCCGATGGACTATATCGGCCTGCTGAGCCTGATCATCGGCGTCGGCGCCTTGCAGATCGTCCTCGACAAGGGCAACGACCTGGACTGGTTCGAATCGAACTTCATCGTGGTCGGCAGCCTGATCTCGGTGGTGTTCATCGCCGTGTTCATCATCTGGGAGCTGACCGACAAGCATCCGGTGGTCAACTTGCGGCTGTTCGTCCACCGCAACTTCCGCATCGGCACCATCGTGCTGGTGGGTGGTTACGCCGGGTTCTTCGGCATCAACCTGATCCTGCCGCAATGGTTGCAGACGCAGATGGGCTATACCGCGACCTGGGCCGGGCTGGCGGTGGCGCCGATCGGCTTGCTGCCGGTACTGATGTCGCCCTTCGTGGGCAAATATGCGCACCGCTTCGACCTGCGCCTGCTGGCCGGGCTGGCGTTCCTGGCGATCGGCCTGAGCTGCTTCATGCGCGCTGAATTCACCCACGAGGTGGACTTCCAGCATGTCGCCCTGGTGCAGTTGTTCATGGGTATCGGCGTGGCGCTGTTCTTCATGCCGACCCTGAGCATCCTGCTCTCGGACCTGCCGCCGCACCAGATCGCCGACGGCTCGGGCCTGGCGACCTTCCTGCGCACCCTGGGCGGCAGCTTCGCGGCGTCGCTGACCACCTGGATCTGGATTCGCCGGGCGGACCAGCACCATGCCTACCTCAGCGAAAGCATCAGCACCTACGACCCGGCGACCCGGGATGCCTTGCACCAACTGGGCGGGGCAGGGGGCACGGCGTATCGCCAGCTGGAGCAGATGCTCAGCAGTCAGGCGTACATGATGTCGACGGTGGATTACTTCACGTTGATGGGCTGGGTGTTCGCGGGGTTGATTCTGCTGGTGTGGCTGGCGAAACCGCCGTTTGCGGCGAAGGCGGGGCCGGCGTCGGGCGGGCATTGAGGGGCGTCATGAAACCCTCGGGCACGCGATCCATGCGCCCGAGGGTTCTCTCACTTAGCCCAGCAGCGGCTTGATCGCAGTGATGGTCGGTTCGCCACCGATCGGCACATAGATTTCCACAGCCACATGGCGATGGCCGTTTTGGCCAGGAATGGTCTGGTCGGCTGCGTACTGATAGTTGACGCCGTTGACTTGCTGGGAACGGACTTGCAGCGGTTGGTATTCCGCGCCAATCAGTCGCGAGGTGGCTTCGGCGAAGATTTCCTTCTCCTGGGCAGTCGGCGTGTGAAGAGGGGTCCAGCCACCAACGATGCTTTGCTCGGTCATGCGTTTTATCTCCATATAAAGTTCCTACTCGTCTGGCTTTTCGGACTACGCCCCGTCTATTTCAATGGTTTCCGGCATCCATGTTCGCGGTGTCAAAGATGTGAACTGGTTCACATAGTCGCTATACGATATCACTCGCAAAAGCCGCGTCTGTCGGTCAGAAACCATTTGATCTGTAAGTGATTGGCTATTCACGGAAGTGTCATGAAGGAGGGCGCGGTCGGTGTAGGAGCTGGCTTGCCTGCGATGGACCGCAGCGCGGTCCCAAAACCGGACACGCCAGAATGTCTGGACAAGTGCGATTGCATAGGCACTGTGAATCCTGGCGGTCACAGGGCACAGGCTCGTGCTGGATGGTTTTGGGACCGCTCCGCGGTCCATCGCAGGCAAGCCAGCTCCTACAGGGGAGCGGCGTGATGGGATCAGGCGAAGTCGAACGGGCTCAGTTGGAAACCCTGTTCATCCACCTGCAGCGCCCAGCCTTGCCTGTCCCAGTCGCCCAGCACGATGCGCCGTCCGGCACTGCCATCGTCGAGGGTGAGCTTGTGGATGGCCGGCCGGTGGGTGTGGCCGTGGATCAGGGTGTGCACGCCATGGCGTTGCATCAGGCGTGGTATGTCCTCGGCGGTGACATCGACGATGTCGTTGGCCTTCATCCGCGTCTGCGCCTTGCTTTCGCTGCGCAGCTTGCGCGCCAGCTTGTGCCGGGTCGACAGCGGAAGATGACGGAGGATCCACAGGCTCAGCGGGTTGCGCAGGTAGCGGCGCAGCTTCATGTAGGCTTGGTCGCGGGTGCACAGGCTGTCGCCATGCATCAGCAGCACCGGCTCGCCGCCCATCTCGACCACGCTGGGGTCCTTGAGCAGGGTGCAGCCAGCCGCCTTGCAGAAGGCCTGGCCGATCAGGAAATCGCGGTTGCCGTGCATCAGGAACACCCGGGTGCCGGCATCGCTCAGTTCACGCAGGGCCTGGCAGATCGACTGCTGGAACGGCGTCATGCCGTCGTCGCCGATCCAGGCCTCGAAAAAGTCGCCAAGGATGTACAGGGCCTGTGCATCCCGGGCGCGGGTCGTCAGCAGATCAAGAAACGCCCGGGTAATGTCCGGGCGTTCTTCTTGCAGATGCAGATCGGAGATCAGCAGTATCACTCAATGATCTCGGCTTTCTCGATGATCACGTCTTCCTTCGGGACGTCCTGGTGGCCAGCCTTGGAACCGGTGGCGACCTTCTCGATGGCGTCGACGATTTCCTGGCCTTCGGTCACTGCACCGAATACCGCGTAGCCCCAGCCCTGCACGTTCTTGCCGCTGTGGTTGAGGAAGTCGTTGTTGCTGGCGTTGATGAAGAACTGCGCCGAAGCCGAATGCGGCTCCATGGTACGGGCCATGGCGATGGTGTACTTGTCGTTCTTCAGGCCGTTGTCAGCTTCGTTCTGGATGCTGGCGCGGGTTTTCTTTTGGCCCATGCTCGCATCGAAACCGCCGCCCTGGATCATGAAGCCCTTGATCACGCGGTGGAAGATGGTGCCGTCGTAGTGGCCGTCTTGCACGTACTGGACGAAGTTTTCCACGGTTTTCGGGGCTTTTTCGCTGTCCAGTTGCAGGACGATGACGCCGTGGTTGGTGCTCAGTTTGACTTTGGCCATGCTGAAATTCGCTCTCTCAAGGCAGGTGTGAAGAAGAGTGTGCCGTGCACGTTTATGACCCTGACGCCCGCTTAGACAACGGCGATACGTTTATTGCAGGGATTTTTTCCGCGCAGCGTGCATATTCGCGCCGGTTTGTCGGCGTGGTGCTGTCGGCGGCGCGACGGCTTCGGCTATGATACGGGCTTTGTTTCACGCGGCCTACCCGCGCCGCAGACCGGACTTCGAAGGATCCTATGAGCAAGCCCACCGACACCGCTCCCAATGCCGCCAAAGGCGCGCCCGCCGTTCCCGTGAATTTCCTGCGCCCGATCGTGCAGGCCGACCTGGATTCGGGCAAGCACAGCAGCATCGTCACCCGTTTCCCCCCAGAGCCCAACGGTTACCTGCATATCGGCCATGCCAAGTCGATCTGCGTGAACTTCGGCCTGGCCAAGGAATTCGGCGGTGCCTGCCACCTGCGCTTCGATGACACCAACCCGGCCAAGGAAGACCAGGAGTACATCGACGCCATCCAGGAAGACGTCAAGTGGCTGGGCTTCGAGTGGACCGGTCCGGTGCGCTACGCCTCGGAATACTTCGACCAGTTGCACGACTGGGCCGTGGACCTGATCAAGTCGGGCAACGCCTACGTCTGCGACCTGACCCCCGAGCAGGCCAAGGAATACCGTGGCAACCTGACCGAGCCGGGCAAGAACAGCCCGTTCCGCGAGCGCAGCGTCGAAGAGAACCTCGACCTGTTCGCGCGCATGAAGGCCGGCGAGTTCAAGGACGGCGAGCGCGTGCTGCGGGCGAAGATCGACATGGCTTCGCCGAACATGAACCTGCGCGACCCGATCCTCTACCGCATCCGCCATGCCCACCACCACCAGACCGGTGACAAGTGGTGCATCTACCCGAACTATGACTTCACCCATGGTCAGTCGGACGCCATCGAAGGCATCACCCACTCCATCTGCACCCTGGAGTTCGAAGGCCATCGCCCGCTGTACGAGTGGTTCCTCGACAACCTGCCGGTGCCGGCCAAGCCACGCCAGTACGAGTTCAGCCGTCTCAACCTGAACTACACCATCACCAGCAAGCGCAAGCTCAAGCAGCTCGTCGACGAGAAGCACGTCAACGGCTGGGACGACCCGCGCATGTCGACCCTGTCCGGCTTCCGCCGCCGCGGCTACACCCCAGCGTCGATCCGCAATTTCTGCGAGATGATCGGCACCAACCGCTCCGACGGCGTGGTCGACATGTCGATGCTCGAGTTCAGCATCCGTGACGACCTCGACCGCAACGCACCGCGCGCCATGTGCGTGCTGCGTCCGCTGAAGGTGGTGATCACCAACTACCCGGAAGGCCAGGTCGAGCAACTGGAACTGCCGCGCCATCCGAAGGAAGACATGGGCGTGCGCGTCCTGCCGTTCGCCCGCGAGTTGTACATCGACCGCGACGACTTCATGGAAGAGCCGCCGAAGGGCTACAAGCGCCTGGAGCCGGCCGGTGAAGTGCGCTTGCGCGGCAGCTACGTGATCCGCGCCGACGAGGCGATCAAGGATGCCGACGGCACTATCGTCGAGCTGCGCTGCTCCTACGATCCGGACACCCTGGGCAAGAACCCCGAGGGCCGCAAGGTCAAGGGCGTGATCCACTGGGTTCCGGGCGAGGCCAGCGTCGAGTGCGAAGTGCGTCTGTACGATCGCCTGTTCCGCGCGGCGAACCCGGAGAAGGCCGAAGAGGGCGGCACCTTCCTCGACAACATCAACCCGGATTCGCTGCAGGTGCTGCGTGGTTGTCGTGCCGAGCCATCGCTGGGTAACGCCCAGCCAGAGGACCGCTTCCAGTTCGAGCGCGAAGGCTACTTCTGCGCCGACCTGAAAGACTCCCGTCCAGGCCAACCGGTATTCAACCGCACCGTGTCCCTGCGTGACTCCTGGGGCAGCTGAGGAAATTTCGTGCTTACCATCTACAACACCCTGAGCAAGACCAAGGAAGTATTCAAACCGCTGGAAGGCAACAAGGTGCGGATGTACGTCTGCGGCATGACCGTGTACGACTTCTGCCACCTGGGCCACGGCCGCAGCATGGTTGCCTTCGACCTGGTCACCCGCTGGTTGCGCTACAGTGGCTACGACCTGACCTACGTGCGCAACATCACCGACATCGATGACAAGATCATCAACCGCGCCAACGAGAACGGCGAGTCGTTCGACGCCCTGACCGCGCGCATGATCGATGCGATGCACGAGGACGAGCGCCGCCTGAACATCCTCAAGCCGGACCTGGAGCCGCGTGCCACCGACCATATCCCCGGCATGCACGCGATGATCCAGACCCTGATCGACAAGGGCTACGCCTACGCCCCGGGCAACGGCGACGTGTACTACCGGGTCGGCAAGTTCGTCGGCTACGGCAAGCTGTCGCGCAAGAAGATCGAAGACCTGCGCATCGGTGCGCGGATCGAGGTGGACGAGGCCAAGCAGGACCCGCTGGACTTCGTCCTGTGGAAAGGCGTCAAGCCGGGCGAGCCGAGCTGGGAATCGCCATGGGGCCCGGGTCGTCCGGGCTGGCACATCGAATGCTCGGTGATGTCCACCTGCTGCCTGGGCGACAGCTTCGACATCCACGGTGGCGGCAGCGACCTGGAGTTCCCGCACCACGAGAACGAGATCGCCCAGAGCGAAGCGGCCACCGGCAAGCCGTACGCTGCGTCGTGGATGCACTGCGGGATGATCCGGATCAACGGCGAGAAGATGTCGAAGTCGCTGAACAACTTCTTCACTATCCGCGACGTGCTCGACAAGTATCACCCGGAGGTGGTGCGCTACCTGCTGGTGTCCAGTCACTACCGCAGCGCGATCAACTACTCCGAGGACAGCCTGCGCGACTCGAAGGGCGCCCTGGAGCGCTTCTACCACGCGCTGCGCGGTCTGCCGCTGGTGGCGCCGCAGGGTGGCGAGGCGTTCGTCGAGCGCTTTGCCGCGGCGATGAACGACGACTTCGGGACTCCGGAAGCGTGCGCCGTGTTGTTCGACCTGGTGCGCGAGATCAACCGTCTGCGTGAGAGCGATGCGCAGGCGGCGGCCGGTCTGGCGGCGCGTCTGCGTGAGCTGGGCGGGTTGCTGGGTGTGTTGCAGCTGGATGCCGACGAGTTCCTGCGTGCGGGGGCGGAAGGCAAGGTCGATGCGGCTGAGGTCGAGGCACTGATCCAGGCCCGTCTGCAGGCCCGTGCCGACAAGAACTGGGCAGAGTCCGACCGGATCCGCGACCAGATCACCGCCATGGGTGTGGTGCTGGAAGATGGCAAGGGTGGGACTACCTGGCGTCTGGCTGACTGAAGCCTTGTGTTACCAGTGATGGCCTCATCGCCGGCAAGCCAGCTCCCACAGGTACTGCACAGACCTCAAGAACTGTGCTGACCCTGTGGGAGCTGGCTTGCCAGCGATGGGGCCATCAGCCTTTCACACCTGCCCCCTGCAATGCATCACCAGCCGGGCCCCGCCGAGGTCGCTTTCCCCCACCTCCAGCCCGAACCCATGCAGGTCGACGATCGCCGCGACGATCGACAATCCCAGCCCGAACCCCGTGTGCTTGTGGCCTTCTTCACTGCGATAGAAGCGTTTCAACACCGTCTCGCGCTCCTCCGCCGGAATCCCCGGCCCACTGTCTTCCACCGCGATATGCACGCCATCCTCGTCACCCAGGGCGCTGATCCGCACCTGGCCGCCGGCCGGGGTGAACTTGATCGCATTGCCCATCAGGTTGGCCAGGGCCTCGAACAGCAGCTCATGATCACCGAACAACGCGGGCAAGGGCTCACGCATCTCCAGGCTCAGGCTGATCTCGCCATCCTCGGCCAGCGGCAGGTAGAAATCGTGCAACTCAACCAGCAGTGCCTCGGGCTTCAGCTCGACGAAGCCGGCACGCCGCTGTCGGTCCTCCAGCTCGCTGATCCGCAACAGCCCGCGAAAGCGCGCCATCAAGGTGTCGGTCTCGGCAATCGCCTGCTCCATCGCCTCGGCCTGGGGCGCATCGTCCCCGGCCTGCTGGCGAATCCGGTAAAGCTGGGCGCGCAGGCGGGTCAGCGGGGTGCGCAGGTCATGGGCGATGTTGTCGCAGACGCCCTTGACCTCGTGCATCAGCCGTTCGATACGGTCGAGCATGGCATTGACGATGGCTGCCAGCATGTCCAGCTCGTCACGCCGTTGCGACAGCGGCAGGCGCCGGGTCAGGTCGCCGGCGACGATCTGCTCGGCGGTGGCCTGGATCGCCCGGATGCGCTTCAGCGGCCGCCGGCGCAGCCAGTACCAGCCGGCGATTCCGGGAATGATGGTCAGCGACAGGCCCCAGAGCAGGGCATGCAGGATGATCCGGGTGACCACGAACAGCGAACCGTTGTCGCGCACCAGCACCAGCCAGCGCCCGTCCGGCACCTTCAGCGCCACGCCGTCGCAACTGTCCGCCGGCAGGCGCGGATCGTCGGCGTCCAGGCAGCGCTTGAGTTCGTGGATGCGTCCGTCCAGGCCAAGCCCGGCGGGCATCTGGCGGATCTGGCCGCCGAGGGCATTGAACTGCGGGTCGAACAGGCCGTAGGCGTCGAAGCTGCGCTCCTCGAAGGCCTGGCTGGCGATCAGCGCATCGTCCAGCTGCTTGCCGCTCATATGGGCGAACAGGTGCTGGCGCTGGGTCAGGGAGTGCCGGGTCAGCTTGTTCAGGTAGCTGGACACCTCAAGGTACAGCACCCCCATCAGGATGCTGCTCCAGGCCACGAACAGGAAACTGTACAGCGCCAGCAAACGGCTGGTGGACGAGCTCCAGCCCTTATGCGGGTTCGGCAATGGCATAGCCGGAGCCCCGCACGGTGCGAATCAGCGGGGTCTGGCCGGGCGCGTCGATCTTCTTGCGCAGGCGACCGATATGCACATCGATCAGGTTGGTGCCCGGATCGAAGTGATACCCCCAGACCTCCTCGAAGATCATCATCCGGGTGATCACCTGGCCGGAATGGCGCATCAGGAATTCCAGCAGCTTGTACTCGGTGGGCAGCAGGTTCAGGGCCTGCTCGCCGCGCCGCGCCTCGTGGCTGATCAGGTCCAGCTCCAGGTCGGCGACCTGCAGGCGGGTCTGGGTCATGGGCACGCTGTTGCGCCGCAGCAGAACCTCGACCCGGGCCGCCATCTCGTCGGAGGCGAAGGGCTTGGTCAGGTAGTCGTCGCCGCCGGCGCGCAGGCCGCGGACCCGCTCGTCGACATCGGAGAGGGCACTGATCATCAGGATCGGCGTGGTGATCTTCAGGTTGCGCAGGGTGGTGACGATGGTCAGGCCGTCGACTTCCGGCAGCATGCGGTCGACGGTGATCAGGTCGTAGCCCCCGGCGATGGCGCGGGCCAGGCCTTCGCGGCCGTTGTCGATCCAGTCGACGTCGAGGCCATGGCTGGAAAGTTCGGCGACGATTTCCTGGCCGGTGACGGCATCGTCTTCGATTGTCAGTACGCGGGGCATGCTTTTACCTGGGCGAAGGTTGGAAATTCGATTGTGCCAAAGAATAGGCAAGGCCCGGGTTAAAGGAAATTTATGTTTGGGGGAGCTTCAAGCTTCAAGCTCCAAGTTGTAAGAGAAAAGCGGGACGCGGGGAACCGGCTTTTTCTTGCAGCTTGGAGCTTGTGGCTTGCCGCTTTAGAGAGCGACCTTGACGATCCAGCCAGCCGGCGCTTCCACGTCACCGCTCTGGATGCCGGTCAGTTCGGCATACAGCTTCTTGGTCACCGGACCGACTTCGGTCTCGCTGTGGAATACATGCAGCTTGCCGTTGTACTGGATGCCGCCGATCGGGGTGATCACCGCAGCGGTACCGCAGGCGCCGGCTTCCTTGAACTTGCCGATCTCGTCGATCAGCACGTCGCCTTCGACCACGGTCAGGCCCAGGCGCGAGGCGGCCAGTTCCATCAGCGACAGGCGGGTGATGCCCGGCAGCACGGAGGCGGATTTCGGGGTGATGAACTGGTTGTCGGCGGTGATGCCGAAGAAGTTGGCCGAACCCACTTCCTCGATCTTGCTGTGGGTCAGCGGGTCGAGGTAGATGGCGTCGGCGAAGCCTTGCTTCTTGGCTTCGGCGCCCGGCATCAGGCTGGCAGCGTAGTTGCCGCCGACCTTGGCCGCGCCGGTGCCTTGTGGCGCGGCACGGTCGAAGCCGGAGATGACGAAGTTGTGCGGGGTCATGCCGCCCTTGAAGTACGAGCCGACCGGGATGGCGAAGACCGAGAAGATGAACTGCGGCGCGGTGCGCACGCCGATGTTGTCACCCACGCCGATCACGAACGGACGCAGGTACAGGGCGCCCTTGCCGTACGGCGGGACGAAGCGCTCGTTGGCCTTGACCACTTGCTTGCAGGCCTCGATGAAGGCTTCGGTCGGCACTTGCGGCATCAGCAGGCGGGCACAGCTGCGGGCCATGCGCGCGGCGTTCTGGTCAGGGCGGAACAGGTTGATCGAACCGTCCTGGCAACGGTAGGCCTTCAGGCCCTCGAAGCATTGCTGGCCGTAGTGCAGGGCAGTGGAGCCTTCGCTGATGTGCAGGACGTTGTCTTCGGTCAGGGTGCCCGCGTCCCACGCGCCGTCGCGCCATACGGAGAGGTAGCGCTTGTCGGTCTTGATGTAGTCGAAGCCCAGCTTGTCCCAGTTAATGCTTTCGTTGCTCATGGCACCCTCGATCTGTTTGGCAATCGCCTGTAGGTCAGGCGGCGCTTCGCGCGCAAGGCGGTCACGATAATACATCCCGTGCAGATCGGAAACGCCTGTCGGCAGATTCGCCGGGACAATTCGTCGTCCATTCGCAGGCGCCGACCTGCGGTCGGATTTTCCTGCCGGGGTGGTAGCCAGGCATTTTTCAGGTTCGAAGTTCCGATCGGAGTCGCCTGCTTTCCATAAGGAATTTGCCGTTTTTAAAAGCCGAGGCCGGCTTTAGCCTGAATGCCCCATTCAAGGACGAGAGGGCTTCATCATGGACGATATTCACTATCAGACGGTCAGCAACCGCGTGCCGCAGTACCTGCTCGACAGCAGCGCGGAGGAACGCAAGGCCCTGCGCGCGAGGTCGCCGCAGCCGCTGCCGTGGCTGGCCCATGCCAGCGCCACCCGGGCCGACGTGCTGCAGACCCTGCGCGAGGAACACCGCCGCCATCGGCGCCTGGCCGGCAAGGTCGACGGCTTTCTCAAGGACCTGCCCGAGGTCGCGGCCTTCGCCGAGCCGCTGCTGCGCACGGCGCTGAAAAATACCTTGGGTATGGATCTGGATGTGCGCCATACCTTTCTCTTCAATGCCGCCCGGGCGCGGCTTGCCGAGGAGCATCTGGGCGGCAGCGATCCGGTGGTCAAGGCCTTCCAGGCGGTCAAGGCCGCGACCGGCTCGTTGCTGACGGCGGCCTTGCAGAATTTCGAAGCGTTCGAAGCGCAGGCGGGGGGCATGCACGACGAGCGCCGGCCTTCGAGTGTCTTTGCCAGCGCCAGCGGTCAGGCACTGGAGCCCGGCACCCCTGTGGACCTGGCGCCCGAACGCTTCGCGGCGCTGTGCCGCACGCTCGACCTGGGCGGGCAATACCAGCGCCTGATCGAGCGCACATTCGCCCCGCCGCCGACTGGCCAGGAAGCCGCCGAAGCGGCAACGCTCAGGCGCCGGGCCACGTTCAAGGCCTTCGAACAATCCAGCTTTCGCCTCGAACTGCATCTGGCGTACCTGCGGTCGTGGATCGGCCAGGGCCAGTACGAGCAGTTGCTGGAGGTGGCCAACAACACCCGGGCCAGCGCCACGCTCAGCCGCGCCATGCTGAAATTGTGGGATGTGGAACTCAACGGCGTGGTGGTGTTCTTCCGTCCGCAGCCGGAGGAACAGCCGGTGCGTGACGTGCTGCTGTACATGCCCGACGAGCCCGAGCAGCCGTTTCGCCCGTTCCGCTCGCTGCCGGCGCTGAACCGCTGGATGTGCAAGCGCCTGGGCGATGCCGAGTGGCGCAGGTATTTCCTGCGCTTCATCCCGGCTCGCCAGCGTGACCCGTTGCTGCAGAAGATCCACCGCACGCTCAACCCGAGGGTGTGGAACCCGGGTGGCTGGTATGAAGAGGTGCCCGCCGACAAGCCGGTGCTGCACCTGGGCAGGCGCGAGTTCTCCGCGCGCCTGTTCGACACCCTGCTGCAACGCAAGATCGCCGTGCTCAAGGACGACGGGCTGTTTCACGCGGTGCCGACGGCAGCCGAGGACCACAAGTCGGCGCAGGACAAGATCGACCACGCCCTGGCGCTGGGCTTCAACGTGCTCAACGTCGCCGCCTTCGTGGTGCCCGGCCTCGGCGAGCTGATGCTGGTGGTCAATACCGCCATGCTCGGCTACGAGGTCTACGAGGGCATCGACAGCCTGGCCAAGGGCGAGCGCGAGCAGGCCTGGGCCTATTTCATGGATGTCGCGGAGAACCTGGTGCTGATGGCTGCCATGAGTGCGGCAGCGGCGGCGGCCCACCGTTTTACCGGCAACCTGCCGCTGGCGGTGCGCGGCATGCGTCCGGTGACCCTGGCCGATGGCAGCGTGCGCCTGTGGAAGCCGGACCTGGCCCCCTTCGCCTACGAGATCAGGCTGCCGGCGGATCTCAAGCCCGGCGAAAACGGTCTTTACAGCTACCAGGGCCGTGATTGGCTGGCCCTCGACGGGCGCTATTACTCAGTGCGCACCCTGCTTGGCAGCGAGCCGGGCTACAGCCTGGAACATCCCGAACGGCCCTGGGCCTACGAACCGCCGCTGCGCCACAACGGCAACGGCGGCTGGCTGCATGAGCTGGATACTCCGCAGCAATGGCGCGGGCAGGAACTGTTCGGCCGCCAGGGGCATCGCGAGGCAGTGGTCAGCGAGGCCATGGCCCAGCGCGCACTGCGCATCAGCGGCATCGCCGAAAGCCAGTTGCGTCATACCCTGGTCAACAGCCATCGGCCGCCGGCACTGTTGACCGACACCCTGCGCCGCCTGGCCCTCGCCGAACGCCACGGCGAAGCCTTTGCCGCGGTCGATGCTGCGCAGCAGCCGCCACTGTCCGCCCAGGGCCAGCTGTTGCAGCGCCAGTTCAGCGGCCTGCCCAATCGGGTCGTCGAGGAGATCATCGGCCACGCGGACGGCCATGAACTCAGCGAAATGGCCAGCGCCGAACGCGTGCCCCTGCGCCTGGCCGAAGAAGCGCGGCTCTACCAGCAGCAGGTGCGCATGGCCCGGGCCTGCGAGGGGTTGTACCTGGACGGCGTGGTCAATCTCGACAGCGCGCGCCTGGCCCTGCACCAACTGAGCACGCTGCCGGGCTGGCCGCAGTCGCTGCGCATCGCCCTGCACGATGCTGCCGGGCAAACCCTGGACAGCGTGGGCACGGGCGACGCGGCGCCGAGCGTCCTGGTCTGGCGCGCACAGTCGCCAGCGGTGTTCAACAGCGTCCTGTTCGACGTCCTGCCCGAAAGCGCCCGCAGCCAACTCGGCGTGCCGGACGCCGCCAGCCTGCGCCAGACCCTGCAGGCGCAAGCCTTGCCGCCGCGTCAGCAACTGCGCCGCTGGTTGGGCATGCAGGCGCTGCGGCCGGGCTTCCGCTCGCCGATGCGCCTGGCCGACGGGCGTATCGGCTACCCGCTCAGCGGCGATGCGCCGCCGTTCTTCACCGAGGACGAACTGCTCGACAAGCTGCGCCTGCTGGAACTGGACGACCTGTATCCCGAAGACGCGCTCTTCGCCCTCTACCGCAGCGGCCTGGACCGCACGGCGATCAACCAGCGGTTGAACCGCGCCCTCGACGAAATGCTCGCGCTGCGCCAGCACCTGGACCGCTGGGTGCTGGACTCCGCCCATGAAGTGCTCAGCCCGTCCCGCCAGCGCAGCCGCGAGCGGATCGGCAATGGCCTGTGGGACCACTGGCGCCGCAACACCCTGCCGGAACTGGGCCGGCCGGTGGCGCCGCTGGTGTTGTGGCAAGTGCAACTGGCGGACCTGCCGATCGGCTTGCCGGCGTTCTTCACCGAGCGGGTGCGCGCGCTGCTGCTGGACGAGGTGATCCTGCGCGAGGGTCAAGGTTTCCAGCAGACCATCGGCGAAGCGCCGCTGCTGGCCTTTGCCGAGGAATTCCCCAATCTGCGCACCCTGGATATCCGCGCCGGGCAATGGGAGCCGGGGCTGGCGCAGACCGCGGTGCGGGCCTGGCCGCAGTTGAACGCCGTGGCCCTGCGTGAACTCGGCCACCTGCTCAGCGCCCAGGACTTCAGGGCCCTGGCCAGCCTGCCGCGCCTGCGCTGGCTGGAGCTGCGCGGCAGCCGCGTGCTCGACCTGCCGGCCTCCGCGCTGAACGGCATGACCCTGGATTACCTCGGGCTCGACTGGCTCGACCTGCGGGTCTGGCCGAATTGGCTGGACGCCCTGGCGCTGGAACGGATCGCCTCGCTGTCACTGGTCGGCAACCAACTGACCGAGGTCCCGCGATTGATCCTCGAGGACCCCGAGCCGGCCGTCCGGACCTTGCGCATCGCCGCGCGCGGCAACCAGTTCGGTTACCAGGCCTGTTTCGACATGGTCATGGCCGAGCGTTTTCATGGCCGCTACAGCTTCGACCTGGACCTCTCGCCGGCCATGGCCGACGAGTTGAACCGCCGGGTTAACGAGCGGGTGCAGTTGCAGGAAACGCTGGACGCCTGGGTCAATCCCGTCTCTGCCGACGAGGCGTTGACGCCGCTGCACCAGGCCTACCGGCATCGTATCGCGGCGGTGTTGATGGAGTACTGGCGTGACACCTTGCGCGGTCTCGGCGCGGCGCGCCTGAACCTGGTGGATGCGGTGCTGGCGGACTTTCCGGAGGCGCTGCCGGACTTTCTCACGGCGCGGGTCGACCGTCTCGACCTGACCCGCTTCGACGCCGAGCCGGCGGTGTTGCAGCGCTTCGTCAGCCAGTTCCCGAACCTCATCGAACTGTCGCTGGTCGGTGGCCTGCCGGCCATGCAGGCGGTGCCGGAATTCCTCACGACGTTCCCCAACCTGCGCGAACTGGGCCTGGTCCGCATGGGCATGACCATCGACCAGGCGGCGATGGAAGTCTTTGCCCGCATGCCGATGCTGTCGTCGCTGCAACTGGACGGCAACCGCCTGGGCGAGATCAACGATGTGTCGATGTTCGACCAGCGTTTCCTCGGTTTCCTCGGCCTGGCGCAGATGGACATCGCGGTCTGGCCGGCCTGGCTGAACAACCTGCTGCCCCATGGCATCGAACTGCTGGGCCTGGACGACAACCTGCTCACCGAACTGCCGGCGCAGATCCTCGAAAACCGCCGCACCGAGGCCGGTGTGGTGGAAATCTCGCTGCACAACAATCCGCTGACCCGGGCGACCATGATCGCGGCGCATACCTCGCAGCACTTCAACCGGCCGTACAACTTCACCATGACCTTGCCGGAGGATATCGAGGCGATGCCGCGGGAGGTGCACGAGTCCGACTCCGAAGACGACAGCGGTTCGCCGGGCACCGAGCAGACCTGGATGTCGGACGAGGACCCCGCCGCCACCTGGGAGACCGGCGACGTCGCCGAGGATGCCCGGCACGAGACGCTGTGGACCACGCTCGCGGCGCGGGGCGACGCGACGTCGTTGCTGGCGCTGGTCTCGCGCCTGCGTTTCAGCGCCGACTACCGCACCGGCAATACCCGCGAGGAGCTGGTGGAGCGGGTGTGGAGCGTGCTGGAGGCCGCCGGCGCCGACGATGAGCTGCGGGCCACCCTGAACGGCATGGCCCAGGAGCCGGTGGAGCAGGTGCACAACCACGACACCTGCCCTGACGGCATCCGCATGGAGTTCAACCAGATGGAACTGCTGGTACATACCCGCCAGGCCCTGCGCGAGATCCCCGAGGACAATCGCGGGCCGGCGCTGTTCCGCCTGATGCGCGGGATCTTCCGTGCCCAGCGTCTGGACCAGATCGCCCGGCTCCGGGCTGGCGGGCGCGACGAAGCCGAAGTGCGCCTGGCCTATCGCCTGCGCTGGGCCGAGCAGTTGGAGCTGCCATTGCCGCCGCGGGGCATGCTGTACCGGCGGGTGGCGGATATCGCGCCGGGCGAGCTGGACCAGGCCCTGATCCAGCTGCAGATGGAGGAAGCCGGGGCCGGCCTGCAGGCCTTTGCCGCGGACTGCGATTTCTGGGTGGCCTGGCTGCGCGAGACCTATGCCGAGCGGTTCAAGGTCCTCAAGGATGGCTACGAGGCCGCGGTGCTCGGCACCATCGACGTCTATCCGAATGACACGGCGGAACAGTCGGCGGCGCGGATCCGTGCGCTGGAGGACAAATTCAAGCGCGATGAGCGGGAACTGCTGGAGCGCTTGACGCTGGAGCAGGCGCTGGCCGGGAACTGAGTCGTTGTTTCGAGCCTCATCGCTGGCAAGCCAGCTCCCACAGGGACCGCGTGCACCGCTGAACCTGTGGGAGCTGGCTTGCCAGCGATGAGGCCCGAAAGGGCAACCAGTCCCTCCGGGAACCCCGACCCTTTTTAAAACCTGTCAGCCTCTCTTTAGCCTGAACGCCCCATTCACGGACGAAAAGGTTTCACCATGGACGATATCCACTACCAGACTGTCAGCCAGCGCGTGCCCCAGCGCCTGGTCGACAGTTCCGCCGAACAGCGCCAGGCCCTGCGCAACAAGGTTCCGCCAGCGATGCCCTGGCTGGAAGAGGCCAGCGGCAACCTGCCCCAGGTGATTGCCGCGCTGGACGAGGAGTACCCGCGCCACCAACGGCACGCCCAGGCCGTGGCTACGGTGCTGGAACAGTTGCCCAATGCCGAGGCGTTCGCCGAACCCTTGCTGCGCGAAGCCTTGAAAAATACCTTCGGCCTCGACCTCGATGTCCACCGCACCTTCCTGTTCAATGCTGGCCGTGCGCGCATCGCCGAGTCCCACCTGAGCACTGCCGACCCGGTGGTACGGGCCTTCCAGGCGGTGAAAGCGGCAACCCAGTCGCTGCTGCGCAGCGCGCTGCAGAACTTCGAGGCCTTCGAAGCGGAGGAGGGTGGTATGCAGGCCGATCGCCGGCCCGCGAGGATTTTCTTCAGCGACAACGGACTGGCTGCCGAGCCGAGCCGGGATGTCGATCTGGTTCCCGAACGCTTCGCCGCGCTGTGTCGCAGCCTGGACCTGGGCGCGCGCTATCAACGCCTGATCGACCAGGCATTCAGTCCCGAACCGGTCGGGGACAAAAGCGCCGAGGCCGCCGCCAGCAATCGCCAGGCCCGCTTCAAGCTGCTGGAGCAGTCGAGCCTGCGCCTGGAGCTGCATCTGGCGCGCCTGCGCGGGCACATCGACCAGGCCTGCTACGAAGAACTGCTGGAGGTGGCGAAGAACGGCAAGGCCGAGGGCGATCTGGAGCGCAGCGTCCTGCGCCTGTGGGACGTGGAGTTGACCGGCATCGTCCTGTTCTTCCGCCCGGGACGCCTGGTGGTGTACATGCCCGACGAGCCGCAGCAGCCGCTGCAAACCTTCCCTCACCTGCAGGCATTCCATGCCTCGTTGCGCGAGCGCCTGAAGGACCCTGCCTGGCGCAACTATTTCCTGCGCTTCATCCCCGCCCGCCAGCGCGACCCGCTGCTCGCCAGGATCCAGCGCACCCTGTTTCCCAAGGTGTGGAATGCCGGTGGCTGGTACGAGGAACGCTTCGATCCCGAGGCCGTGCTGGGGTTGGACAAGCAGGCGTTCAGCGCGCCGCTGTTCAACGTCCTGCTGCAACGCAAGATGCTCGCCCTGCGCGACGATGGCCTGTTCCACGCCGTGCCCACGGCGGTGGAGGACCACAAGTCGACCCAGGACAAGATCGACTACTACCTCAGCGTCGGCTTCAACGTGCTCAATGTGGCGGCCTTTGTCGTGCCGGGGCTGGGTGAGGTGATGCTCGCAGTCAATGCGGCGCTGCTCGGCTACGAGGTCTACGAGGGCTTCGACAGCCTGGCCAGGGGCGACCGCGAGGCGGCCTGGGGCTATTTCATGGATGTCGGGGAGAACCTCGCGATCATCGCCGCCCTCGGTGCCGCCGGAGCAGCGGCCCATCGCTTCAAGGGCAACCTGCCGCTGGCCGTGCGCAGCATGCGCCCGGTGACCCTGGCCGACGGCAGCGTGCGCCTGTGGCAGCCCGACCTGTCGCCCTTTGCCTACGAGATCCGCCTGCCGGCCGGGCTGAAGGCCGATGCCGACGGGCTGTACAGCTTCCAGGGGCGCCAGTGGCTGAACCTCGACGGCCAGTATTACTCGGTACGTGCGTTGCTGGGCGAGGAGGGCCATGGCCTGGAGCACCCGCGCCGCGCCGGGGCCTACGCGCCCAGGGTGCAGCACAACGGCAACGGCGGCTGGCTGAGCGAGCTGGATACCCCGGAGCAATGGCGCGGGATGGAGCTGTTCCGCCGCCAGGGCCCGCTGGAAGCCAGGGTCTCCGAGGAAATGGCCGGCAATGCCCTGCGCATCAGCGGCGTGACCGAATCGGAACTGCGCCAGACCCTGGTGGACCGCCATCGCCCGCCGGCGCTGCTCACCGACACCCTGCGCCGCCTGGCTTTGGCGGAAACCTCCGGCGCCGACACCTTCGCCGCCGACTACAAGGCCGCGCAAGCCCCGCTGTCATTGCCGGCAATGGCCTTGCAACGGCAATTCCGCAGCCTGCCCCATGTCATCCTCGAAGAAATCGCCGGCGCCGCGAGCGCCGCCGAAACCGGCGAAATGACCACCTCCGGGCGCGTGCCCCTGCGCCTTGCCGATGAAGCACGGATCTACCAGCAACAGGTGCGCATCGCCCGGGCCTGCGAGGGCCTGTACCTGGACCGGGAAATCAGCCTGGACAGCGCGCGCCTGATGCTTCACTCACTGCAAAGCCTGCCGCACTGGCCGGCGAAACTGCGCATCGGCCTCTACGACGGCTGGATCGAAGGACCACGGCTGGCAGGCATCGGCGAGGGCGATGAGCCGGAACTGGGGGTGATCTGGAACCGCCAGTTGCCGGGAGATTTCTGCCGTGCGCTGTTCGACAACATCCCCGGCGTCTACCGCGAGCGCCTCGGCCTGGCCGATGCCGGCACGCTGTGGCGCAAGTTGCGTGAGCTGCGTCCGTCGCGCCAGCGGCTGCGCCAGTGGCTGGGCCTGGCTGAAATCAAGCCGGCGTTCCGCTCGCCGATGCGCCTGGCCGACGGCCGCCTCGGCCATCCGCTGAGCGGTCGCGGCCAGGCCTTCTTCACCGAGGACGAACTGCTCGACAAGCTGCGCATGCTGGAACTGGAAGACGTGCATGTCGAGGATGCCCTGCAGGCGCTGTACCGCAGTGGCATGGACCGTGTGGCGATCAATACGCGCCTGAACGGCCTGCTCGGCGAGTTGCTGGAGTTGCGCGACGCCCTGGACCGCTGGGCCCTGGCGTCGGCCAGCGAACACATGACCCTGCGCCGCCAGCGCGGCCGCGAGCGCATTGGCCTGGCGGTGTGGGAGCACTGGCGTCGCAGCATCCTGCCCGAGCTCGGCCAGCCGGCCTCGCGCCTGATCCTGTTCCAGGTCTCGCTGGCGGACTTCCCGACCGACCTGCCGGCGTTCTTCCGCCAGCGGGTGCGCTCGATGCTGCTGGACGAGGTGATCCATACCGACGGCCTGTCCCACGAGCAAATGATCGGCGAAAGCCAGTTGCAAGCCTTCGCCGCCCACTTCCCCGAGCTGACCGCCCTGGATATCCGCCGTGGTCACTGGAACATGGGCCTGCCGCAGATGCTCACCCGGGCCTGGCCAGGACTCTCGGCCCTGGGCCTGCGCGAGATTTTCATTTTCCTCGGCGAGCAGGACTTCAAGGCCCTGTCTGCCCTGAAGCAACTGCGCTGGCTCGACCTGCGCGGCATGCAACTGGTCGATATGCCCGACACGGCCCTCGATGGCCTGACCCTGGATTACCTGGGCCTCGACTGGATGGGCCTGCAGACCTGGCCGCGCTGGCTGCACAACGGGGCCCTGGCGCGGATCGGCGAGCTGTCGCTGCTGGGCAATCACCTTAGCGAACTGCCCTCGGCGATCCTGCGCAACGCCGAGGCGGTGGAGCACCCTACGCGGGTGATCCTGTTGGGCAACCGCTTCGCCTTCCAGGCCCTGCTAGACCTGCGCCTGGCCCAGCGCTTCCTGCAACGCTTCACCTTCGAACTG
Source organism: Pseudomonas sp. P2S-1 (assembly GCF_057197725.1). Classification (NCBI taxonomy): domain Bacteria; kingdom Pseudomonadati; phylum Pseudomonadota; class Gammaproteobacteria; order Pseudomonadales; family Pseudomonadaceae; genus Pseudomonas; species Pseudomonas sp. P2S-1. The sequence goes on along the minus strand of NZ_CM170068.1, from coordinate 2,424,234 downwards.
GGCCTGACCATGACCATGGAATACGAGCTGAACCGGCGTATCCAGGAGCGCACGCAATTGTGCGATGTGCTGGAGGCCTGGGTCGATGCGCCGGCCGAAGGCGATACGGTGGTGGCGCCCGAACGCCTGGCCTATCGCAACCGGATCAGCATGGCGTTGCTCGAATACTGGCGCGACAGCCTGCGCGGCGAAGGTGTTGCCCTGTTGTCCCTGGAAGACGTGGCCCTGGACCACTTCCCCGAAGCGCTGCCGGCGTATTTCTACGACCGCGTGCGGCGCCTCGACCTGACCCGTTTCACCGCCCTGGAAACGGTGCTCGAGCGCTTTATCCGGCAGTTCCCGCAATTGGCGGAGCTGTCGTTGATCACCGGCGAACCGGCCTTGCGGCGGGTGCCGGAAAGCCTGGAAGGGTTCACCAACCTGCGCGAGCTGGCCTTGGTGCGCATGGGCCTGACGGTCGATCAGGCGGCCATGGAGCGCTTCGCCCGCATGCCGGTGCTGTCCTCGCTGCAACTGGATGGCAACCGCCTTGGCGAAATCACCGATGTGTCGATGTTCAACCAGCGCTACCTGACCTTCCTCGGCCTTGGGCAGATGCAGATCGCCGCCTGGCCGGAGTGGCTCAACGAAATGCTGCCCCATGGCATCGAACAACTGAACCTGGATGACAACCTGCTGACCGAACTGCCGGCGCAACTGCTGGACAACCACCGCATGGTGGACGGCGCCACGGAAATCGTCCTGCACAACAACCCGCTGAGCCGCGACACCATGATCCGCGCCCACACCTCGCAGCGCTATAACCGTCCCTATTCCTTCACCATGGACCTGCCGGCGGACATCGCCGAGATGGGGCCGGATATGCACTCCTCGGACTCCGAAGGGGCCTTTTCCCCGGAGGATGCCGATCCGGTGCAGGACAATCCGGCCGAGGTCTGGCGCACCGATGATGCCGGGCAGGACGAACGCAACCAGGCGATCTGGGAAGGCCTGCGTGGCGGCGAAGACGCCGGATCCTTGCTCGGCCTGATCATGCGCCTGCGCCACAGCGCCGATTACCGGACCCTCAACACCCGCACGGAGCTGGTGGAGCGGGTGTGGAAGGTGCTGGCGGCGGCGCAGGCCGATACGGAACTGCGCCTGGCCCTCAATGGCATGGCCGAGGAGCCGCTGCGCCAGGTGCAACGCCACGACACCTGTCCCGACGGGATTCGCCTGGAGTTCAACCAGATGGAACTGCAGGTCTACACCCACCAGGCCCTGCGCGACATTCCCGAGGCCAACCGCGGGTCGGTGCTGTTCCGCCTGATGCGCAGTGTGTTCCGTGCGCAGACCCTCGACCGCCTGGCGCGGGAGCGCGCCGCCGGCCGGGACGAAGCCGAGGTGCGCCTGGCCTATCGCTTGCGCTGGGCCGAGCAGCTTGAACTTCCCCTGCCGCCGCGGGGCATGCTGTACCGCAGCGATGCCGATATCGCCCCGGGCGAATTGAACCTGGTACTGGCCTGGATGCAGGCGGAAGAGGCCGGGCCGGGTTTCCTGCAGTTCGCTGCGCAGTGCGATTTCTGGGCCGCCTACCTGCGCGAAGCCTTCCCCGAGCGCTTCAAGGCGCTCAAGGACACCTTCGAGGCGGCGGTGCTGGAGGTGACCGATACGGGCGTGGATGAATCGGCCGAGCACTCGGCGGCGCGGATCAGGGTGCTCGAAGACAAGTACAAGGCCGATGAAAAGGCCTTGCTGGAGAGCCTGACCTTCGAGCAGTCGCTGGCGCAGCATTGATCCATCCGATGTCCGGCGTGGGCTCTGTGGCAGAGTCCACGTCGTTCGCACTTCCTCCGGGAACCCTGGCCCTTTTCAAAACCCGCGCCCCGGTCATTAGCCTGAACGCCCGATTTCAAGGACGAGAGGGCTTCACCATGGCCGATACAGCCACACCCGATATCCATTACCAGACCGTCAGCCGGCGCGTTCCGCAGCACCTGGTGGACAGCCCGGCGCAGTACCGCCTGGCCCTGCGCGCCAGCGTGCCGAAACCCCTGCCCTGGCTGCACGGGCAACCCGAGGTGCTCGCCGCCCTGCAGGACGAACAGCAACGTCACCAGGCCCTGGCCGCTTCGGTAGACGGCTTCCTCGCCCAACTGCCCGACGCCCGGGCCTTCGCCGAACCGCTGCTGCGGGACGCCTTGAACAGTACCTTCGGCCTCGACCTGGATGTGCGCCATACCTTTCTCTTCAATGCCGCGCGGGCGCGGGTCGACGAGGCGCGCCTGAGCGGCAGCGACCCGGTGGTCCGCGCCTTCCAGGTGGTGAAGGCGGCGACCCAGCCCCTGTTACTGGCGGCCCTGCAGAATTTCGAAGCCTTCGAGGCCGAACCGGACGGGATGCGCGACGACCGTCGGCCGTCGAGCATCTTTGCCAGCGACAGCGGCGAGGTGCTGGCGCCGAGCCGGGATATCGACCTGCTGCCGGAGCGCTTCGCCGGCCTGTGTCGCCGCCTGGACTTGGGCGAGCGCTACCAGCGCCTGATCGAGGCGGTGTTCCAGCCGCGGCCCGTGGAAGGGCAGACCGTGGAAAGCGCAACCCGCGAGCGCCGCGAGGTGTTCCGCCGGTTCGAGCAATCCAGCCTGCGCCTGACCCTGCACCTGGCCCGCCTGCGTTCGTGGATCGACCAGGCGCTGTACCAGGACCTGCTGGCCGCGGTCAAGGACGAAGCGCCGGCCAGCGCCCTGTTTCTCTGGGAAGTGCAGCTCAATGGCGTGGTCCTGTTCCGCCGTGGCGAGTCCTTGGTGGTCTATATGCCGGACGAGCCGCAGCAACCGCTGCAGGTCTTCCAGTCCCTGGACGCCTTCCATGCCTCGTTGCGCGAGCGCCTGAAGGACAGCGCTTGGCGCGATTACTTCCTGCGTTTCGTCCCGGCCCGGGCGCGGACCCATCTGTTGCAACGCATCCACAGCCACCTGTATCCCAAGGTATGGAATGCCGGCGGCTGGTACGAGGAGCAGTTCGACGCCAGGGCGTCCCTCGGCCTGGGCAGCAAGGCCATGGACAGCCCGCTGTTCGACGTTCTTCTGCAGCGCAAGATCGCCGCGCTCAAGGACGACGGGCTGTTCCATGCGGTGCCCACGGCCGCCGAGGACCACAAGTCGCTGGAAGACAAGGTCAGCTACTTCCTGGGCGTCGGCCTGAACGTGCTCAATGTCGCGGCCTTCGTGGTCCCGGGCCTGGGGCTGGTGATGCTCGGGGTCAATGCCGCGCTGCTCGGCTACGAGGTCTACGAAGGCTTCGACAGCCTCGCCAAGGGCGAGCGCGAGGAGGCCTGGGGCTATTTCATGGATGTCGCGGAAAACCTTGCGGTCATGGCCGCCCTGGGTGCGGCGGGGGCCATCGCCCATCGTTTCGAGGGCAACCTGCCGCTGGCGGTACGCAGCATGCGCCCGGTCACCCTGGCTGACGGCAGCGTGCGCCTGTGGAAGCCCGACCTGCGGCCGTTCGCCTACGACGTCGAATTGCCGGCCGGCCTGCAGCCCGGCGACAACGGCCTGTACCCGTGGGAAGGGCGCCAGTGGTTGCAACTGAACGGGCGCTATTACTCGGTGCGCAGCCTGCTCGGCAGCGAAACGGGTTATGTGCTCGAGCACCCGACACGACCCGACGCCTGGCGGTTGCCGTTGCGGCATAACGGCAATGGCGGCTGGCTGCACGAGCTGGATACCCCGCAGCACTGGCGCGGCGAAGAGCTGTTCCGCCGGGCCGGGGTGCTGGAGGCGGAGGTCACCGCGCAGATGGCGCAACGCGCCTTGCGTGTCAGCGGGGTCAGCGAAGCCGAGCTGCGCCGCAGCCTGATGGATAGCCGCAGTCCGCCTGCGCTGCTCAGTGACAGTCTGCTGCGCCTGGCCATGGCCGATGCCCTGGGCAAGTTCGGCCTGGGGGATATCGCCAGCCTGCCCGATACCCTGGACGGCGAATTGTTCGCCCATGCCTATCGCAGCCGCCTGCCTGAGCTGTCGCCTGCGGGCAAGGTGGTGCAGCAGCAGTTCGAACGCTTGCCGCCGCGGGTCATCGAGGAAATCATCGGTGCCGCGACCGCGCCGCAGATCCAGGAAATCGCCAGTACCGGCCGCCTGCCCTTGCCCGTTGCGGAGGAAGCGCGCCTGTACCAGCAACAGGTGCGCATGGCCCGGGCCTGCGAAGCGCTGTACATGGATATCGAGGCCAATCCTGATGGCGCCAGGCTGCTGTTGCATGCCTTGGCGCAACTGCCGGGCTGGCCCGCCGACCTGCGCATGAGTGTCCACGAAGACGCCCTCGAAGGCCGGTGCCTGGCCCGGATCGGCAGCGGTGAGGCCGCTGAAATCGCCGTGCCCTGGCGTCAGCAGGTCCCTCGCGATTTCTGCCGTACGCTGTTCGACGCCATCCCCCAGGCAACCCGTGAGCAGCTTGGCCTGACCGACGCCGCGACCCTGCGCGGCAAGTTGCAGGAACAACCGCTGCCGCCGCGCCAGCGCCTGCGCCAGTGGCTGGAGATGCAGGCGGCCAAGCCGGGCTTTCGCTCGCCATTGCGCCTGGCCGACGGGCGCATCGGTTATCCCCTCAGCGGGCGCGGCGAGCCGTTCTTCACCGAGGACGAATTGCTCGACAAGCTGCGCCTCCTGGAGCTGGACGATCTGTATCCCGAGGATGCCCTGCAAGCTCTTTATCGCGCCGGTCTGCAGCGCCCGGCCATCGCCGCGCGGCTGCACCAGGTGCTGGACGAGAGGCAGGCCCTGGGCGAATTCCTCGACCGCTGGGCCCTGGAGTCCGCCCAGCAGACGTTGGGCGAAGGGCGCCAGCGCAGCCGCGCGCGCATCGGCGAGGCGCTGTGGGCGCACTGGCGCGGCAACCTGCTGCCGGAGCTGGGGCGTCCGCCCGTGGCGCTGATCCTGCATCAGGTCCAGTTGGCGGATCTGCCGGCGCAACTGCCGTTGTTCATCCGCCAGCGGGTCTCGGCGCTGTTGCTCAGCGAAGTCATGCAGCAGGAGGGCAACAGCCACGAGCGGCTCATCGGCGAGCGGACCCTGCAAGGCCTGGCCCGGCAGTTCCCGGCGCTGACCACCCTGGACATCCGCGGCGGGATCTGGGGCCCGAGCATGGTCCAGAACGTCGCGCGGGTCTGGCCGAACCTGGTGTCCCTGGGCTTGCGCGAGCTCATGGCGAACCTGGGCTACACCGACCTGCGCACGCTGTCGCGCCTGCCGCGCCTGCGCTGGCTGGAACTGCGCGGCAGCCGTTTGCTCGACATGTCGTTGCCGGTCATGGACGGGGTCAACCTGGAATACCTGGGCATGGACTGGATGGACCTGCGCGAATGGCCGCGCTGGCTGGACAGCGCCACCCTGTCGCGGATCGGCAATCTGTCGATGGCCGGCAACCAGCTCACTGAAGTCCCTGCCGCCATCCTCGATGAGGTGGGTTCAGCGTCCGGGCGCCTGACCCGCATCGTGCTGCGCGACAACCCCTTCTGTTGCCAGGCGCTGCTCGACCTGCGGGTGGCCGAGTATTTCCGCAGTCGCTTCGCCTTCGATCTGGGTTTGCCGCGCGCGCTGATGGCCGAACTGAACCAGCGCATCAGCGAGCGCGCTCAATTGCAGATGGCGCTGCAGACCTGGAGCGATAATCCCGCGCCGAGCACGGTAGCGGGCTATCGCTCGCGGATCGCCCGGTTGCTGATCGGCTACTGGCGGGAAAACCTGTATTCGCCGAGTGCGGCGCTGCTCTATCTGGAGGATGTGGTCCTCGCCGACTTTCCCGACAACCTGCCGGCGTTCCTCGTGGAGCGTGTACGGCGCATCGAGCTGACCCGCTTCGATGCGCGAGGCGGCAGCCTTGAAGCGTTCCTCCGGCCGTTCGCCAACCTTACCGAAGTGTCGCTGGTGGGCGGACAGCCCGCCCTGGCCGCCGTTCCCGAATTCCTGGTGAACCTGCCGGGGCTGAGCGAGCTGGCCCTGGTGCGCATGGGCATGACCATCGACCAGGCGGCGATGGATGCCTTCTCCCGCATGCCTCGCCTGACCTCGTTGCAGCTTGATGGCAACCGCCTGGGTGATATCCATGATGTGTCGATGTTCCAGGCGCGGTTTTTCGACTACCTCGGCCTGGCCAACATGGGCATAGCCGTCTGGCCGGCGTGGCTCAACGGGTTGCTGCCGCGCCATATCGAACTGCTCGGCCTGGACGACAACCAGCTCACCGAACTGCCGATCCAGCTGACCGAGAACCGCTACGTCGCCGACGGCTCGGTGGACATCTCCCTGCGCAACAACCCGCTGAGTCGGCAGACCCTGATCGACGCCTACACCTCGCAGCATGCCAACCGGCCTTACTCCCTGACCATGGACGTGCCCGAGGATATCGCCGCCATGGATGCGCGGATTCACTCCTCGGATTCCGAGGTGTCCGACCTGCCATCGGACGAGACCAACCTGTCGGACGACGACCCGGCGCTGGCCTGGTTGACCGGCGATGCTGAAATCGACGCGCCCAACCAACTGACCTGGATCAGCCTCGCCACCCAGGCCGATGCCGAGGCCCTGCTGCGCCTGGTCACGCGCTTGCGGCGCAGCGCCGACTACCGCGCGCCGAACACCCGGGGCGAACTGATCGGCCGGGTCTGGACGGTGCTGGCGGCGGCCGAGCAGGATGCCGAGTTGCGCCTGACCCTCAACGGCATGGCCGAAGAACCGCTGCAGCAGCTGCACAACCAGGACACCTGCTCCGATGGCATTCGCCTGGAGTTCAACCAGATGGAACTGCTGGTGCATACCCGCCAGGCCTTGCGCGATATCCCCGCGACCAACCGCGGCCCGGCGCTGTTCCGCCTGATGCGCGGGATCTACCGGGCGCAGACCCTTGACCGCATCGCCCGCGAGCGCGCCCACGGCCGCGATGAAGCGGAGGTGCGCCTGGCCTACCGGCTGCGCTGGGGCGAGCACCTGGACCTGCCATTGCCGCCGCGGGCCATGCTCTATCGCAGCGAGGCGGATATCGCTCCGGGTGAACTGGAGCAGGCCCTGAACCAGTTGCTCCAGGAAGAGCGCGGGCCGGGCCTCACGGCCTTCGCCGCCGACTGCGACTTCTGGGCTGCCTATTTGCGGGAGGTGTTCGCCGATCGCTTCCGGCTGCTCAAGGACCAGTACGAACAGGCGGTGCTGGAGGTTACCGACCTGTATCCGGATGACGACCCCGAGCAGATCGCGACAAGGATTCGCGCGTTGGAGGACAGGTTCAAGCGTGATGAACGGGCGTTGCTGGAACGGCTGACCCTGGAGCAGGCGATGCTTGGCAACTGAGGTGCCCTTGCGGGCCTCATCGCTGGCAAGCCAGCTCCCACAGTGTCCGCGTCGACCACAGATCTTGTGGACCGCCGTACTGCAGCGATGAGGCCCGACAGGTGTTATCTATATGCCCCGAACCCCACCCCCATGCTGGCTAGGCTGGAGCGCCCAATCAGGAAGGAAGGTGGTTCATATGTCCCCATCGGAACACTCCCGGCAACAGCAAGCCTACGCCGTCATCGAGCAGCAGACCCCGCCGTGGCTGCTGTCGGCCGAGGCGCGCCAGGTCGGGCGCACGCAAGGCCTGGCGGCCATCCCCTGGTACACCCGCGCGCTCGCCGATATGCCCGACGTGGTCGCCCGCCTGCAGGACGATTACCGCGAGCACAGCGCCCTGGCCACACAGGTCGGGCAGTGGCTGGGCAGCCTCGACGACCCCGAGGCCTTCGCCGAGCCCTTGCTCAGGTCCGCCCTGCACGGCGCCTTCGGCCTCGACCTGGATGTGCGCAATACCTGGCTGTTCCACCCCCGGCGCATGCAGCACGACGATTCCTTCATCACCGCGTCGCGCGACTGGGCAGTGGAGAATTTCAAGGCCTATCGCCTGGCCTGTCGGCCGCTGCTCAGCGTTGCCCTGCAGAATTTCGAAGCCTGGGAGTGCGAACCCGGCGGCATGGACCTGCCGGTGACCAAGGCGCGGATCTTCAGCGTCACTCCCGGCCAGGCGCTGTGGGAAGGCCAGACCCTGGACATCGCCCCGCAACGCTTCGCCCAGGTGTGCCGTGAACTGGACCTGGGCAGCCTGTTCCAGACCCATATCGCCCAGGCCTTCGATCCGCGCCTGCCCGGCGCAGACGACCCCGCCGCCCGGGTCCGGCGCCAGGAAGCCTTCAAGCGTCATGAACAGTCCGGCCTGCTGCTGCACCTGCATCTGGCGCGGATGCGCGACCGTCTCGACCCGGCGCTGTATCGCGCGGCGGTGCGGGTCCTGCACAACCGCGAAGCGAGCATCGACGGCGTGGCGGTGACTTGCTCCTGCCTGAGCCTGTGGCAGGTCGAACTCAATGGCATCCTGCTGTTCGGCGCGGACCGCAGCCGCCGCGATGGGCCGGACCGGATCATCGTGCATATCCCCGACGACCCCGTCGAGCCGCTGCGCCAGTACGAGTCCTTTCTCGACTTCGCCAGTCACCTGCGTGATCGCCTGCTGCAGCCGGATTACCAGCAGTTCTTCCAGCGCTTCATCCCGCTGCGGCATCGCGCCTCGGTCCTGGAAAAACTGCGCCAGGCCTTCCACCCCAAGGTCTGGAACCCGGGTGGCTGGTACGAGGAAAGCCTGGATCCCCAGGCCCGGCTGCCGTTTCGTGAAACCACCCTCGACGGCCTGCTGATGCCGACCCTGCTGCGCCGCCGTATCGCTGCGCTCAAGGCCGACGGCCTGTACCTGGCGGTGCCGACGGCGGTGGAGAACCACAAGAGCCTCGAGGAAAAACTGCGCTATTTCGCCGACGCCGGGCTGACCGCCCTGAACGCCCTGGCCTTCGCGGTGCCGGTGGTGGGCGCGGCGATGATGCTGTTCAGCACGGTGCAACTGGCCCATGAGGTCTACGAAGGCATCGGTGAATGGAGCCGCGACGAGCGCGAGCAGGCCTGGGCCTACCTGTTCGATGTGCTGGAGAACGTCGCGCTGGTCGCCGCCCTGGCCGGCAGCGGTGCGCCCCGGCCCGGCACCGCCGCCCGCGAGTTGCCGGTGTTGCCCGAGGGCCTGCATCCGGTGCGCCTGGCCGACGGCGGGACGCGCCTGTGGAACCGTGACCTCAAACCGTTCGCCCACGACATCATCCTGCCCGCTGACCTGCTTCCCAACGCCCGCGGGCTGTACGAGTATCAGGGCAAACAGTGGCTGGCCCTCGGTGGCCAGCATTATTCGGTGTTGTTTCGCCAGGACGGCACCTCGTTCATCGAGCATCCGTCGCGTGTCGATGCCTGTCAGCCGGCGCTGTTCCAGCATCCTGGTGGCGGCTGGCTGCACGAGGTGGACCAGCCGCAGCAATGGTCGGGGCTGGCGCTGTTCGAGCGCCTTGGGCCGGCAGCACGGGGGCTGGACGCCACCCGGGCCGGGGAGTCGCTGCTGATCAGTGGCTGCCACGAGTCCGAGCTGCGCCGCGCGCTGATGGACGGCCAGCCGGCACCGGCGCTGCTGACCGAAACGCTGGAGCGGCAGAGGATCCATCGTGAGGTGGAGGAGAGCGGTGAGGCGCAGGAACGGAACACATTCTCGCGCCTGTTCGACAGGCGCTATCAGGCCTCCTTCGCTCCGGCCAACCCGGCGCAGAGCGTGATCCTGCGCGACTTCGGTGGCCTGCCGCGACGGCTGGTGGACGAGTTGCTGGCGCATGCCAGCCACGCAGAGCTGACCCTGATCGAAGCGCAGCAACGGGTGCCGCCGCGCCTGGCCGACGAGGCCCGTTTCCATCTGCAGAACGTGCGCCTGGCACGGGCCTATGAAGGGCTGGTTCTGCCCGTGCTGGAGAACAATGACTGCACCCGCCTGGTCCTGCACAGCCTGGCTGGCCTGCCGGGCTGGCCCGAGGAGTTCCGCCTGGAGATCCGCGCCCTGCGCGACAACGGGCCGTTGCTCGACGGGATCGGACCGTCGCCTGCGGTGCACCGGCGGGTGCTGGTGAAGACCGCCGAGGGCTACCGGACCGCCGAAGAGCCGGAAGTGGCAGCCGCGGACCTGTTCGCCGTGGTCCTGCGCACCCTGACCTCGGTGCAGCGCCAAGCCTTGGGACTAACTGCCTCCGACACCGCGTCGGCCTTGCGCGCCAGGGTCTTGCAGCGTCCCTTGCAACGCCCGGCGTTGCGCAAGGTCCTGCAGATGCAGCCGATCCGCCCGGGCATGCGCTCGCCCATGCGCCTGGCCAACGGCCGCCCTGGCTATCCCCTGAGCGGGCATCCGCAACTGCCCGCGGTGGTCAGCGAAAACACCCTGCTGGACCGTATTCGCCTGCTGGAACTGCCGGATATCTTCGCCCATGACCTGTTGCAGCAACTGCGCGGCATCGGCCTGGACGACGCGGTGATTGATGCGCGCCTGGTCGCCCTGCTCGAAGAGCGCGAGCAGATGCGCCAGTTGCTGCCGGCGGGGGAGGCGCCGCACCAGGCCGGCGACAGCGAGCCGGCCCTGAGCGACCGCCAGTTGATCGAACTGGCGCTGTGGCAGCATTGGCGGGACAACCTGCTGCCGGAGATCGGCCGCAGCAACGTGCCGCTGCGTCTGTTCGCGGTCTCGCTGGAATCCTTTCCCGAGCAGTTGCCGGCGTTCTTTCGCGATCGGGTACAGGCGCTGGAGCTGTCCCGCGTAGCAGTGCCGCCGGCGATCATGACCCCGGGCGCGGATGGCGTGCTGCGTTTCGAAGACCGCCTGCAACAGTTGCTGCGCGGCTTTCCCCGGGTCACCCGGCTGGAGATCGACGGCGGCGAAGGGCGCTCGCTGTACGACCTGCCGCGCACCATCGTCGGCGCCTATCCGCGCCTGAGCGAATTGCGCCTGCTCAACCTGCACCTGCCCCTCGGTCAGGAACTGCTGGACGAACTCTGCCGCCTCGGCGAGTTGCGCCACCTGGATCTCAGCGGTAACCGCCCGAGCCACCTGCCGGTGCACCTGAGCAACGGGCCGCAGCTGGAATTCCTTGGCCTCGATCGCCTCGGCCTGGAAGACTGGCCGGAATGGCTGGACAGCGACCTGCTCGACGGTATCGAACGGATTTCCCTGCGCGACAACCGCCTGACCGGCCTGCCGCCGCACCTGCGCGACAATCCGCCGCAAGCCGCGCGCTCCACCTGGATCTCCCTGCGCGGCAACCTGTTTTCCCTGCAGACCTTGATCGCTATCCGCAGCAGTGCCTGGAGCGGCCGGCGGTTTCACTTCGACCTGCATTACCCGCAGAGCGTGGAAAACATCGTCGCCAACCGCATGTTCGAGCGCGAGCAACTGTCCACCGCCATCGAGCGCTGGCTAGATATCTCGCGGCGCGACGCCACGCTGGAGGGCACGCGGATCATCGCCCGGCGTTCGTTTGGCGACGCCTTGCTGGCCGACTGGTCGGCCCAGGCCGAGGGCTCGGTACTGCGCTCGCTGGCGCTGGAGGATGTGCGCCTGGATGACTTTCCCGATCCGTTGCCGGCGTTCTACCTGGAGCGGATCAATCGCCTGGAACTGGTGCGCCCACTGGGTGGCGCGCAGCCACTCGACGCACTGTTGCGGCGTTTCCCCAATCTCCAGCACCTGGTGATTGGCGGCGTCGCGCTGGATGGGTTGCCCGAGGCCCTCGGCGATCTGGCGCAGTTGCATCATCTGGCACTGACCGACGCAGGCCTGCAGGTCGACCAGGCGCTGCTCGACCGCCTGGCCCGGCTGCCCGGATTGACTTCACTGGAGTTGAGCGGCAACCGCCTGGGCGAGGTCAGCGATGTATCCGGGTTCGCCCGCCTGTCGTTCAGCCTGCTGGCCCTCGAACGCATGGACATCAGCCGCTGGCCGGCCTGGCTCGACAGCCTGCTGCCGGAGCGCGTGCAGTGGCTGAACCTGAACAATAACCGCCTGGGCAGCTTGCCGGCCTACCTGCTGGAAAACCGTGAGACCGCCAGCGGCAGCACCGAGATTTCCCTGGAAGGCAATCCGCTGAGGGAGGAAACCATGCACTCGGCCCACCTCTCCGAAGGCCTGACCCGGCCCTACACCTTCCGCATGGACCTGCCCGAGCATATCCGCCGGCTGGACGGCAGTTGGCGCGGTTCGAGCTCGGGCGGTGGCAGTTCCGGCGGCACCTCGCAAATGGACCTGATCAGCGTGGATGTCTGGCTGGACCGCGCCGACGCCAACAGCGACGTCCGTCGCCAGCTGTGGCGGCAACTGGAAACCGGCGACGATGCCGAAGACCTGTTGCACCTGGTGGGCCGTTTGCGTCACACCGCCGAGTACCGCAACACCACGACCCGCCCCGACCTGATCGAGCGGGTCTGGCAGGTGCTGACCATCTGCGCTCAGGACACCGAACTGCGCCTGACCCTCAACGGCATGGCCGAGGAGCCGCTGCGCCAGTTGCGCGAATACGATACCTGTCCGGACGGTATCCGCCTGGAGTTCAACCAGATGGAAATTCTGGTCTACACCGCCCTGGCGCTGCGCTCGGTCAGTGCCGCCCAGCGCGGGCCGGCGCTGTACCGGTTGATGCGGCGCCTGTACCGCCTGCACGAACTGGACGGCATTGCCCGCAGCGAGGCCGGCAGCCGCGACGAGGCGGAAGTGCGCCTGGCCTATCGCCTCAACCTGGCCAACCAGCTCGACCTGCCGCTGGCCCCGGAGCAGATGCTCTACGCCGGCTCCGCCAACCTGCATCCCGGTGAGCTGGAGCGGGTGGCGGCGCGGGTCCGCCAGGGCGAGAGCGGCCAGGGCCTGCTCGACTATGCGGCGCAGCGGGATTTCTGGCTGGGCTATCTGCAGGAGGTGTATGCCGCGCGCTTCACTGCCATTCGCGAGGACTTCGAGGACCACGTGCTAACGCTCGACGACCTGTATCCCGACGATACCCCGGTGCAGACCAGCGCGCGCATCCAGCAACTGATCGACCAGCGCAAGCTGGACGAGGCGGCGCTGGTCGGCGAGCTGACCCACCGTGAAGGGCTGGAGGCCGGGCCGGTGTAGCGCCGGCCGCGGACCGGTTCAGTGGCTGGCGAGCCAGGCTTCGACCTTGCTGCGTTGTTCCTCCGGCAGCCACTGCCGCCAGATCTGCGGGTTGTCTTTGAGGAAGGTCCGGGCCGCCACGGCCGGGTCCTGGCGCTCCTCGCTCATGCGCGCGAGCACGGCGTTGAGGGTGTCGATGGGCAGATCGACCTTGCTGAACAGGGCCACCAGGTCCGGGTATTGCTCGTGGAAGGTCTTTGACACGCCGATGGACAGTTTGGCCGGCAACGAACGACTGCCTATCGGCGCCTTGTTGCCGGCATCGGTGAGGGTCGCCCAGGCCGCTGGGTCGAACGGCGGTTCCTCAAGGCGCACCAGCTTGAAACGGCCCATCAGCGGGGTCGGTGACCAGTAGTAGAACAGCACCGGCTTGCCGCGGCGGATCGACGAGGTGACCTCCGCATCCAGCGCCGCGCCGGAGCCACTGCGGAAATTGCTGTACAGGCCGTCCAGGCCATAGGCCTTGAGTTTCTGGCTGTTGACCGTTTCCGAGGTCCAGCCGGCCGGGCTGTTGAGGAAGCGCCCCTTGCCCGGCGCTTCCGGGTCGGCGAAGACCTTGGCGTAGCGTTGCAGGTCGGTGACCGAGCGCAGGTCCGGCGCCATGGGCTCGATGCCCTTGGCCGGGTCGCCCTTGATCACGAACTCCGGCACGTACCAGCCTTCGTCGGCGTGCTTCACCGTGTCGCCTAGGGCGAACACCTGGCCGGCCTGTTCGGCCTTGACCCAGGCCGGGCTGCGGCCGGCCCATTCTTCGCCGATCACCTGGATATCGTTGCGTGCCAGAGCCACCTCCATGCTCACCGTACTGCCGGGCAGGGTATCGGTGGGGTAGCCGTAGCCGTGCTCGACGATCAGGCGCAGCACCTCGGTGGTGAAGCTACCGCTTTCCCAGGTGATCTCGCCGAAATGGATCGGCGCGCGTGGTGCGGCCAGGGCGCCAAGGGAGAGCAGGGCGGAGCAGAACAGCAGGGCCAGGCGTTTCATGGGCGGGTGCTCGTCTCGAAGGTGGGCTGAGTGTAGACAGCGCCGCGCACGCGACGACTCAGTCGGAATGCCGGGGCCGGCAGCGGGCGCTTGTCGGCGTGGCGCGGAGCCTTTTCCCGTGGGCCGGCGGGCGTGCTGCCGACTGACCGGGGCGGGGGCAACTGCTGCAATGGCGGCTCCTTCATCCATCCAAGGATTCGCGCCATGCACAAGCTCTGGGCCAGCGTCAGCCCCCACGGGATTCTCGACAACACCTATGCCACCTCGGCGGTCACCGACGGCTCGTGCCGGATGGTCAGTCACCAGGGCACCCTGTACTGCGTCTATGTCGACGGGCCGGGCAATCCCGGGCCGATCAAGTGCATCACCCGCACGTCCATCGCGGACTGGGGCGAGCCGAAGACCATCGGCGAGGTGCACAGCAAGTTCCCTCCCTCGATCTTCGTGTTCAACGAGCGCCTTCATCTGTTGATCGCCGGGGTATTCGGCAAAACCCTGCTGATGACCCTGAACCCGGCCAGCGGGCAATTCGAGCTGGACCACTGGACCGACATGAACATCTCTGAGACCGCGTCGGCGGCGGTGCTTTCCGGGCGCCTGCACCTGTTTTACCAGACACCGGACGGCAGCAACCTGCTGCACCGCTCGACCACCGACCTGAAAGTGTGGACCAAGCCCGTCTACGTGAAGAGCGACGGCAAGAACACCGCGCGCAGCTGGATCAGCCCGTTGGCGATTACCTATCAGGGGTTGATCCATCTGGTCTACAAGGAGGTCGACGGCGACTTCCGTTTGATCCGCTTCGACGGCGATAGCCACTGGACCCGGGGCAGCCGCCTGCTTGCGGACAACTTCCACCATTCGCCGGCAGGAGTAGTGCACAACGGCCTGCTCAAGCTGCTGTTCAGTGACAAGGTCGGCTACCCCACCTATGACATCCACCAGTACGCCTACGACGGCAACGTCCTCGGCCCGGCGACCATCAGCACCGAACTGGGCGCGGCGAAAAGCGTCGGCGCGGCGGTGCTCGACGGGGTCCTGCATGTGCTCTATCGCGGCCAGCCCTGAGTGCGGAGGTGTGTTCCATGCCGGTTGATAATTCGATCCGCAGTTATATCGACAGCCATCTGATCGTCGGCCTTGCCGACGACCTTTTCTTCAACGAGCTCGAAGTGATTCTTGGCGATATCTTCGAGCTGCTGCCCACGGCGCCGGGTAACGCCCGGGACAGCGCGTCCTACCTGGCCTACGTGATTTCCCGGCAGTACATGCGCAGCGGCAATCATGGCCAGCAGAGCCGTTTTGCCCAGCGCATGGGCGAGCTGTTACGGCGCCTGTACCACGAGCCGGCCTTTATCGCGCCGCTGGGCCGGGCCCCGGCGCGGGACGGTTTCGCCCTGTTGCTGGTGCTGTACCGGGTGCACTACGTGCTGACCATGAACGGCCTGCTGGCGGAGGGCGCGCCGTTGCTGCTGGATGCCGGCGAGCCGTTGCGCGTGCTGCAGATCATCGTCGGTTCGGTCTATGGCCCGTGGCACGCGCATATCCGCCTGCAGGGCGGGCTGCGCGACTACTACCACTGCCGGATCCGCGAGCAAGCCGGTTCGCCGCAGATGGAGATCGGCCGCTTCCGCGGAGCGCTGGCGGGGCTGGAATTGCGCCTGGCCACCTGGAACATGCAGGGCACCTCGGCCACGTCCGAGAGCAAATGGCGCACGCGCCTGCTGCAACTGGCCCGGGTCAACGACCTGGTCGCGGTGCAGGAGGCCGGCACGCCTCCGGCCTCGGCGCAACTGGTGACGCGCCTGGATGTGCCGGACCAATTCGGCACCGTGCAGGTGGTCGAGCAGTACCTGTGGCAGGCCGGCACCCTGGCGCGGCCGGAGGCGTACCAGGTGTATTTCCTCGATGTACAGCGTTTGCGGGTCAACCTCGCGCTGGTGCTGCGTGCCGACGTGCGTGTGGATGTCCGCGAGGTGCTGGTCATCGCTGACGGCGTGGTCGAATCCGGCAGCCTGCCGGTGGCCCGCCCGGCCCTGGGCGTGCGCCTGCGCCGGCGGGCGGCGGGGGCGACGACGGCGGCCAGCGAGGAGGTCACGGTGTACAACTTCCATGCCCTGTCCGGCGGAGGATCGAATGCCCCGCGGATGCTCCGTGAAGTCAGCTGGCACACCGATACGCCGTATGTGCTGCTGGGCGACTTCAACCGCGATCCGGCGCAGGGCAACTGGATCTCGCCGCAGGACCTGGCGCGGCTGCAGCCGGCTGGCGACAACACCCACCCGAGCACCGGGGCGGTGACCATGCTCGATTACGCGGTGGTCAACGGCAGCACCGAACCGATCGCGCCCGGGGTGGTGGATGTGCCGGGGCCTTCGGATCATTTGCCGGTGAGTTATGTGATTCGCTTCAGTTAAGAGTCTCTGTGTTGCTACTGGCCTCATCGCTGGCAAGCCAGCTCCCACAGGGTTCTGCAGCGCCGCTGACCCTGTGGGAGCTGGCTTGCCAGCGATGAGCATAGGTATCTACACAACTCCCATCATGGTCTATAAAAGAACCGCATGGATTCGAAATGACCGGGCTCGATGCCCGACTGATCAAGCGGTACGACGAGTTAGTGATGGGACATACCAACGCACTGGCGGGCTTGGCCGCCGGAATGAAGGCCCTGCCGCGTAGCGACAGGGCCTTTTCGCAAACACAGGCCATGTGGCGGTTTCTGGGAAACGACCGGGTTAAACCCAGTGATCTGGTGAAACCCTTGCTGGCATTGGCTCATGAGGGATGCAGCGAGGATTGCGATGAGTACGCACTGGTCATGCATGACTGGTCGCGTATCAATTTCATGCACCACCACAGCAAGACTGATCGCCTGCAGATGACCCATAAGGGCGATGTCGGTTACGAACTGCAAAGCAGCCTGCTGGTGAGTGATCGTGATGGATCACCCATCTGCACACCCGCTCAAAACCTGTCGTTCAAGGATGGAATACTCAGCACCCGGACTGATGAACTCATTGCTCATGGCAAGCACATGGACGAGTTGGTGGACCGTGCTGCATGGCTTGAACAGCAAGGCTTTGCCAAACCTTTGGTGCATATCGTCGATCGAGAAGCAGACTCGGTGGGGCATCTGAGGCAACTGCAAGCTGGCAACCATCTTTGGCTGGTGCGAGCCAGGATGAACTCCACGGCTAAGTACCAGGATCGATCGCGCTCAGTGAAGCTCATCGCTGAAGACCTGTCCTTTAGAGCCGCTCGGGACGTCGTTTTCAAGGGAAAGCCGGCGATACAGTGGGTCGCAGAAACAGACGTAGTGCTGACCCGAAAAGCCCAACCAACTGCCAAAAGCAGGGCAGAACGATTCAAGCTCCGCCAGCCAGGAGATCCTCTTCCTGCGCGCCTGGTTGTCAGCCGGGTCATGAGCGAATCGGGAGAACTCTTAGCCACTTGGTATCTGCTGAGCAATGTGGGCGGGAAAGCCAGTGCTGAGCAGATTGCGCTTTGGTACTACTGGCGGTGGCGAATCGAGTCCTACTTCAAACTGCTCAAGGAAGGTGGGCAACAGCTGGAAAGCTGGCAGCAGGAAAGTGGTGAGGCTGTGTTCAAACGACTGCTTATCGCAAGTCAGGCCTGTGCAGTGGCTTGGCGATTGATGCGTGCCGAGGGTCAGTTTGCCGAGCAAACCCGAACATTCCTGGTGCGATTATCTGGCCGCCAGATGAAACGATCCCAGCCTGTGACTGCTTCAGCGTTATTGGCAGGGCTGTACATGCTGTTAGCCATGACAGAAACGCTGGAGCAGTACAGTCCTCAGGAGCTTGCCGCGTTTGCAAATGAAGCTGTTGGCTGGCTACCGAGGCAAAGGCGTTAGAGATGTGTAGATACCCATGCAGCGATGAGGCCAGTAGCAACTACATCAATCCCCGAGCAATCCGCCTGCGGTTGCCATAACCCACCCGCCGTCGCATAGTCGAACCCATCTCCCCCTGCAAGGAACCCCGTACCATGCTGATCGACGCTTCCCGGGCCACGCTGCTGGTCATCGATGTCCAGGAGAAACTCATCGGCGCGGTCAGCGACCCCGCCGGGACCCTGGCGCGGACCCGCTGGCTGCTCGCGGCCACGGCCGAGCTGGGCCTGCCGACGGTGATCTCCGAGCAGTACCCGAAAGGCCTCGGCCCGACCGTGGCCAGCCTGCTGGAGGCTGCACCGGCTGCGCAGGTGGTGGAAAAACTGCATTTCTCCTGTGTCGCCGGCGAGTGCCTGCCGGCCACGCTGCTGGCCCGCGAACAGGTGATCGTCTGCGGCATGGAAACCCATGTCTGCGTGCTGCAGACGGTGATCGAGCTGCTGGACAGCGGCAAGCAGGTGTTCGTCGTCGCCGATGCCTGCGACAGCCGCACCGTTGAAAGCAAGGCCGCAGGCCTGGAGCGCATGCGCGGGGCCGGGGCGCAGATCGTCACCCGCGAGATGGTCTTGTTCGAGCTGATGCGCAGTTCCAGCCACGAGAAATTCCGCATCCTCAGCAAGACCTTCCTGGTCGGGGAGCAACCCTGAAAGGCCCGGCGCGCTGGCTGCCGTTCGCCCTCCTGGCACTGCTGGCCGGTTGCGTCGGTACGCGCACCAGCCAGGAGCCCAGGCTGTCGGACGCACAGGTTCGCGACAAGGTCGCCGCGCTGCTGCCGGCCAATGTCAGTGACCGCCAGGGCTGGGCGCGGGATATCCAGGTCGCCTTGACCAGCCAGAAGCTCGATCCCAGCCAGTCGAATATCTGTGCCGTTCTGGCCGTGACCGAACAGGAGTCCACCTTCAGCGCCGATCCGCAGGTGCCCTACCTCGGCCGTATCGCCCGCGAGGAAATCGATCGTCGTGCGGCCAAGGCATTCGTTCCGAAGGCATTGGTCAATGCCGCGCTGGATACCCGTTCGCCCAACGGCAAGACCTGGAACCAGCGCCTTGCCGCCGTGCGCAGCGAGCGTGAACTGAGCGGTTTGTACGACGAACTGACCGGCTCGCTGCCACTGGGTCGGACCCTGCTTGGCGGTTTCAACCCGGTGCGTACCGGCGGGCCGATGCAGGTCAGCATCGATTTCGCCGAGCGGCAGGCCCGTGGCTATCCTTACCGCCACGACGGCAGCGTGCGCCAGGAAGTCTTCACCCGGCGCGGCGGCATGTATTTCGGCACTGCCCATTTGCTCGGCTACCCGGCCAACTACCCGCGGCCGCTGTACCGCTTCGCCGACTTCAACGCGGGCTGGTACGCGAGCCGCAATGCGGCGTTCCAGGCGGCGCTGAGCCGGGTGACCGGGGTAAAGCTGGCGCTCGATGGTGACCTGATCGCCCACGGCGCGCTGCTGCCGGGCAGTACCGAGAAGGCCGCGCGCACGCTGGGCGAGCGCTTCGGCATGCGCAATCCGACGATTCGCCAGCAACTGGAGAAGGGCGATAGCCAGGACTTCGAGGAAACCCGTCTGTACCAGCAGGTGTTCGCTCTGGCGGACAAGGCTGCCGGCAAGCGCGTGGCCCGGGAAGTGCTGCCGGGGATCCGGCTGGAAAGCCCGAAGATCACCCGGCAACTGACCACGGCGTGGTTTGCGGGGCGGGTGGATGAGCGGTATCAGCGCTGCATGAAACGTTAGCGTTGCGGCCATGCCCTTGTAGGAGCGTGGCTTGCCCGCGAAGGACCGCGCAGCGGTCCCAAATTCTCACTGACCACACCCGTTTGGGACCGCTGCGCGGTCCTTCGCGGGCAAGCCACGCTCCTACCTGATTGCGTTAGGCTCCCGGGGTAGCCAAAGCCCCCACCACCTGCTCTACCCCGGCCTTCAACCCGGCCACGCTATCGGCGCTATCGGTCTCCACCACCACCAGCTTCGCCCCCGACGCCGCGATCACCTCCACCACGGCCTGCACCGGCTGCTTGTGATGCAGCACCAGCGCCACATCCTGCCCCTTCAGTTCCTCACCCAGCTGCTTGAGCTGCTCCGGCGTCCACTGCTCATCTGCCACCTGGGGATGATCGATCAGGTCCAGGTTCAGGCCGCCCACCAGATACCCCAGCCGATCCGACAGGTTGACCACGCTCAGGTTGTCCGCCTCGGCCAGCTTCGCCTCGCTGCTGGCGCTGAGGTCGAGCAACTGGCGCTTGAGCCCGGCCAGGTTGGCCTGGATCTTCTCGTGGTCGGCCGGCGACAGGCGCCCGAGGTCATTGGCCAGCACGTCGGCCATGCGCCCCATATTGGTCGGGCTCAGCCAGGGATAAGCGGCAAGGACGTTGTCGCCCTGCACCGCGATACCCGGCAGGGCCCCGTCCACTGGCCGCGCCGCGTCGATCTCGACGATACGGATATTGCTGCGGCGGGCTACCGGGTACAGCGGATCGTCGCTCCAGATCGAGCGCAGGCCGATCACCGCATCAGCCTTGCCTGCGGCTTTGTGCAGGCTGGCGCCGCCACGGCCGCTGAAGTACGACGGCTGGCGCGTGGCCGGGATGTTCTCCGGTGCGGCGCGCACCAGCTTCACCGAGGTGCCGTCCAGCAGCAGGGCGCCAAGGCCGTAGGTCACCGGTAGCGAGGCGAGCACGGTGACGCCCGCCTGTTGTTGCGCGGCAGGTTTCGCCGGGCTCTGCGCCTGGACGGCGAGGGGCAGGCCAGCCAGCAGCAGGGCCAGGCTCAGGTGCTTGAGGGTAGGAGTCATGCCGGGTTTCCTTGCAGGCGTGGAACCAGGCCGCGGGCCAGCGCGGCGAGGGCGAAGAAGCTGCCGGCGACCAGGATGATCGCTGCGCCCGAAGGCACCGGCAGGTCGAAGACGATGGGCAACAGGATGCCGATCAGCGTACTGAACGTGGCGATCAGCACCGAGGTGAAGAAGAAGCCCTTGAGCGACTGGCTGACCAGCCGCGCCGCCGCCGCCGGGATCACCAGCAGGGCACCGACCAGGATCGCGCCGATCACCTTCACCGCCGCCACCGTGACCAGGGTCACCAGGACCACGAACAGGTAGTCCAGGCTCTTCACCGCCACCCCGCGCACCGCCGCCAACTGCGGGTTGAAGCTGGCCAGCATGATGCGGTTGTACAGCGGCAGGGCCAGGGCCAGGACCAGGCTGCCGACGATGCCCAGGACCACCAGGTCATGCCCGCTGACCGTCAGCACCGAGCCGAACAGGACGTTCTCGAGGATATGCACGTTGATCTTGCCCGCGAGCATCAGCAGCAGGCTCGCGCCCAGGGCCAGGGACACCGAGAGGAACACGCCGATCAGGGTGTCCGGCGACAGGCCGGTGCGGTTGCGCAGGTAGTTGAGCAGGATGCCGAACAGCAGGCAGTAGCCGAACAGGCTGCCATAGGGCCCGGTGTAGGGTTCGCCGAGGAGGATGCCGATGGCCACGCCGGTCAGCGCCGCGTGGCCCACGGCTTCGGAGAAGAAGGCGAAGCGCTTGACCACCACCAGGGTGCCGAGGCCGCCCAGCACCGGACCGATCATCAGGCCGGCGAGCAGGGCATTGACCACGAAGCCGTAGGCCAGGGCCTCGGGCAGATAGCCGGAACTGGCCCAGCCCTGGATCAGCAGGCGGAATTCTTCGTAGTTCATCAGACGCTGCCCTCGCTGCGCGGGTGGATGGAGAACAGGCCGAGCAGGCGCTCTGGCGTGAGGGCTTCCTTGGGCGGCGCATCGAACAGCACCCGACGGCTCAGGCCGGTCACGCGGTCGGCGAGGCGGGTCACGGCTTGCAGGTCGTGCTCGATCCACAACACCGTGGTTCCGGCCTGGCGCCATTCGCCGAGCAGGCGCTCGAACACCTGGATCCCGGCTTCGTCCAGCGCTGACATGGGCTCGTCGAGCACCAGCAGTTGCGGCGCCGGAATCAGGCCCTGGGCCAGCAGCACGCGCTGGCGCTCGCCACCGGACAGGGCGCCCATGCGCCGCTTGCGCTTGTCTTGCATGCCGACCCGGGCCAGCGCGGCGTCGATGGCCGGCGCAACCCGTTTCGACAGGCCGAGGAAGGCCGGCGTGCGCTGGCACATGGCGGCCATGAAATCGTCCACGGTCATCGGCAGGCCGCGGTCGAATTCCAGGGTTTGTGGGACGTAGCCGATCACCTGGGCGTCATCCGGCCAGGTCAGGGCCAGGCGGCCCTGGTGCGGCATCTGGCCGAGCAGGGTCTTGATCAGCGAGCTCTTGCCGCCGCCATTCGGGCCGACGATGGCATGCACGCTGCCGGCCGCGACCTGGAAACGCACCTGGTCGAGGATGTGCGTGCGGCCGAGAGTCAGGTCGATGCCGTCGAACGCGATGGACGGCCCGCACGGCGCGGCGACGACGGGTTCGGCCACGGTCATGCCTGGTTCTCCTTGATCGCCCGGACCACGGTGTCGAGGTTGCGCTTCATCTCCACCTCGTATTTCTCCTTGGTGTACTCGCCGTAGGAGATATGGGTCAGCGGGTACAGCTTGACCCCGGCTTCACGCTGGATGGTCTCGACATAGGCGGACGGGAAATCCATCTCGGAGAAGATCACCTTGACGTCCAGGGCATGCAACTGGTCGATGGTCTTCTTCAGTTGCGCCGGGCTCGGCTCGATACCGTGGGCCGGTTCCACCACGGCGGTGACCTCCAGGCCGAACTCGCGCACCAGGTAGTCGTAGGCGGCATGGATGGTCGCCACGCGGAACGACGGGTTCGGCGCCTCGGTCAGCTGAGCCAGGGCGTCGGCGCGCAGCTTGCGCAGGCGCTTGGCGTAGTCGCGGGCGTTCTGGCTGTAGAACTTCGCGTTGTCCGGGTCCAGCTTGCCCAGCTCGCGGGCGATGTTGTTGACCTGGGCGATGCTGGCGCTGATCGACAGGAAGGTGTGCGGGTTAACCACCTTGCCGGCACCCCGGGCGGCGATGCCGGTGGCAGCCAGCAGCGGCACGTTGGCATTGGATTCGATGGTGGCGATGCCGGGCTTTTCGCTGGCG
Source organism: Pseudomonas sp. P2S-1 (assembly GCF_057197725.1). Lineage (NCBI taxonomy): Bacteria > Pseudomonadati > Pseudomonadota > Gammaproteobacteria > Pseudomonadales > Pseudomonadaceae > Pseudomonas > Pseudomonas sp. P2S-1. The sequence goes on along the minus strand of NZ_CM170068.1, from coordinate 2,401,232 downwards.
GCGATCATGCGGTCGGCGAAGTCGTCGTGGCCGACCCCGTTGAGCACGATCACATCGAGGCTGCCGATGCGCTTGATGTCATCGGCCCGTGGCTCGTAGGCGTGGGGGTTGAAGCCGGCCGGAATCAGCGGCACCACCTCGGCGCGGTCGCCGACGATATTGCTGACGTAGCTGTAGTACGGATGCAGGGTGATGCCGATCCGCAGCGGCTTGCCATTTTCGGCGAGGGCCAGGGCGGGCAGGGCCAGGGCGACGAACAGGCTGAGGACTCGGAGAACAACGGAACGGAGCATGGGCATTCCTTGCGGGTCAGTGCTGATGCTGGCGGGTGACACCGGCGTCGTAGTGGGTGGCGATCTGTTTCCAGCCGGCGGCCTGCAGGGTGCTGGCGCTCAGGTCGGCGGGCAGGGTGGGGGCGGCGTCGCGGCTGAGCCAGACATCGGCGGCGCCGTCCTGGGTCTCGGGCACCAGCAGGACGAAGCTGCCGGCGGTGTCCGGCTTCGGGCTCAGGCCGACATAGGCGGCGCTGACCTGGCGCCACTGGTGCGTGCCTCGGGTGACGCTGCTGGCATCGGCGACGAAGGGCGCGAAGCCTTCCTCGGCCAGCAGTTCGACACTGACCAGGCCGGGCTCTTCCGCGCGGCGTGCCTGGATCTCGTCGAAGGCCACCCGCAGGTCGGTGTAGATGCCCTGTTCGGCGGCATTCAGGTCGAGCCGCGCATCCAGTTGGTGGGCCTCGACCCGGGTCTGCTCCTCGCGCTCGCCGCGCAGGCCGACCACCGTGGCGGCCAGCACCAGGATCAGCAGGGCGACCAGCGCCACGTACAGGGTTTCATGCCCGGCGCCGGCCGGGCGCACCACCTGGACCCGGCTCATGGCTCACCGATGTCGGCGTAGTCGATTTCCACCACGTGCCCGGGACCTGCGTCGAACAGTACATAGAACTCGCCGGTCGGGCGCTTGAAGGTCAGGGTCGAGTCTTCGCCGAGCTTGCCCGGGACCAGCACCGTCTCGTCGTAGCCGATCACATCGAGGGTCACCCCCGGCGCGCCGCTGCCGTCGGAAAAACCGCCGGTGCATTTGATCTGCTCGCCGGCGACCGGCTCGCATTGGCACATCGGGTTGTGCGCCAGGGCGGGGCCGGCGCAGGCCAGCAGCAACAAGGGCAGGGCGAGCCTGCCGGCGTTGAGAATCATGGTTTGCCTCCTTGTTTGTTCAGCCAGGCGAGGGTGGCGGGGGATGCCTTGGCCAGGGGGACCGAGGCCTGGTGCATGCTGCCGTCCCAGCCTTCGAGGGTGATCCACAGTTCGGCGTCGGCGCGGGTGCGCTCCGGCACCGGCAGGCTGGTGCTCATGCGGTGCGGGTTGCCGAAGAAGATGGTGCCGGCGGCGCGCAGGCTGCGGGGTTTGCCGATACGCAAGTAGCTGGCCTTGACCTCGCTGCCGCAGGTGCTGCACAGGGAGGCGTTGAAGGCCTTGAAGTAGCCGGCCGGGCCGTCGGGGCGCGGGGCTTCGTCACGCAGTTCGGCGAGGCTGATGCTCCACGGGCCGACCGCGATGTTCTCGATCGGGTTGGCGCCCAGACCGCTGTCGCCGCGGAACAGCTTCACGTCGGCGAAGTACTTGGGCATGAAGCCCAGGGGCACGAGCAGCAGCAGGATGTTCAGGTGGAAACGCCATTTCAGCCACCACTGTTTCAGGGGGCCTGGCGTGGCGATGGCGTGGCTGGCCTGGCTCATGGTTGTACCTCCGTAGTGGTTTGCGCAGCGGCCTTGCGGGCGCGCGGTTGCTTGTCCGCGCGCTTGAGGGCGGCGGCGGTGGCCTGGGCGGTGCGCTTGGTCCAGATCAGCAGGCCGCTGAGCACCATCATCGACAGCAGCAGGCCGAAGAAGGCCCAGATCAGCTTGATCGCCAGGCCGCCGAAGTCACCGGTGTGTAATGGGCGCATGGACTCGGTGACGAACTCCAGGGCCGAGCGGTCGCTTACCAGGAACGAGGCATCGACGTTGCGCGTATAGGGGTTGACGTTGGCGGTCTGGAACATCAGCGGGTACCAGCCGCGCCCGCCCAGATAGATGTGCCCGTAGGCGTTGGACGGCAACTGGGCGAAGCTCACGTCCAGGCCGGGGATCTGGCTGGTGGCGATGCGTGTGGCTTCGTCCAGGTCGATGCGCGGCACTGGCGCCCTGCTGTCCGAGAGCGGCACGTCCTCGCGGGCAATCACCGGGGTGATTGGCTCGGTGGAGATAGTGATGTGGTTGTCGGCGAGGATCGCCTGGATCAGGAACCAGGTACCGGTGATGGAGATCACCGCGATGAACCAGATCGACCAGATGCCACTCAGGCGATGGAAATCGCCCCAGAAGATCCGTGCGCCGTGGTTGAAACGCAGGGTCGGTTTGAAAAAGCCCTTCCAGAAACGCTTGTAGACCACCAGCCCGGTGACCAGCGAGGCGAGCATCGGCAGACCCAGCAGCGACACCAGGTACCAGCCCCAGCTGTAGCCGTTGGTGAAGGGCACCAGCCACCAACCGTGCAGGGCGCGGGTGAAACCCTCGAAGTTGAAGTCCGGGCTCTTGCCCTGGATCGCCCCGGTGTAGGGGTTCACGTACAGGGTGGGTGCCGTGCCGTCGGGGAAGGTCACCGCGGCGTTGAGGGCGAAGTGCGAGCCGTCCGGCTGGCTGATGAAGCGCACCGCCATGTCCGGCTCGGCCTTCTGCAGGGCGTCGAGGACCTGCTGGAAGCTCAGGCGCTCGGCATCGTCATTCGGCTTGCTGGCGCGTACATCCGGGTTGGCCAGCCAGACGATTTCCTGGCTGACCACGGCCAGCGTGCCGGTGACACAGACGATCAGCACGAAGAACCAGATCGGCAGGGCAAGCCAGCTGTGAACCAGGAACCACAACCTGGATTTGGACTTTTTCGATTGTTGGGCCATTGCATCAGTCTTTTTTGTAAAAAGTGAGGTCGAGCTGATGCTCAACCGAGGGGCTGCATTAGTAAGGACGGATGAGAATCGGAAACCCGTCAGGGAATATGTAAGTAAATAATTCATAGACGGATTTCCGGGCAGCTCCCGGGGGACTGATGTGCTGACTGCAAGCCTCCTGATCGGATGGGCTACGCGGGCCCTGTGGGAGCGGGTTCATCGGACCGCCGAACCGCCGCGATTGCGGCGGTGAATTCACCATCGTAATCGCGGGTGAACCCGCTCCCACAGGGGACGGTGGAAACCTTAGAGTTCGCGGATCACCCGGAACCCGATCCAGTCCCCGCGCGTGGTGATGTACACATTGTTGCGATTGCCCGAGCGCGAGAAGATCGGCGCTTCGCCCCAGTCGTTGCCACGGATCTGCACCAGCTTGCAGCCAGGCTCCTTCCACGCGCTGCCGTCGCTCGGCGCGCCGACATAGCTGTCGTGGTAGCAGTCGGCAACCAGCTCGTAGACATTGCCGTGCATGTCGTACATGCCGAAAGCATTGGGCGGGTAGCTGCCCACCGGCGAGGTGTAACTGTAGCCGTCCTTGGGCCCGTAGACGTTGGCATGCCGGCTGATCTCGTATTCCGCATCCGGATCCAGCGGGAACGGGAAGGGCCCGGTGCTACCGCCGCGGGCGGCGTATTCGCGCTCGGCTTCGCTGACCATGCGGTAGTGCTTGCCGGTCTTCTTCGACAGCCAGGCCACATAGGCCTCGATATCGTGGTAGTCCATGCACACCGCCGGCTGCCGCGGCCCCTGCTTGTAGCGCGGTTTGCTGGCCTTGCACTCGCGGCCCGGGCGGGTGTCGCCATCGGCGATCTTTACCCCGGACTCACGGATATAGGCATCCCATTCCCCGGCCGTGACCTGGAAACGGCTGATGGCGAACGGCTTGGCGAAGGTCACCTCATGCAGCGGGCCTTCATCCGGCTGGCGCCCCAGTTCCTCCTCCGGGGTGCCCATGGTGAAAGTGCCGGCAGGCAGCACGACCATTTCCGGGCAACTGGTCTTGCAGTCACGGAACACCGTGCCGGGTTTGTCGCCCGCCGCCAGGGCGGGCAGGCTGGCGGCGCCGAGCAGGGCGGCGAGGGTCAGGCGGGTAAGGTTGAACGTCATCGCAAGGCCTTCTTTCAGAGTTTCTTGATCAGCAGGGCCATGGCCCGATCGATTTCCTGCTCGTTGTTGAGCAGGCCCGGGGCCAGGCGGATCACCGGGCCGACATCGCGGTACACCGCGTCGGACATCACCTTGTTGTCCGCGAGGTAGGCGGCGATGGCATCCGGGTCGCGATCCTTGATGCGGAAGAAGGTGAACCCGGCGGAGAATTCGTTGCTGCGCGGGGTCACCAGCTGGATCTGCTTGTGCTCGAGCAGGCGTTCCTTGAGGCGGTCGTTGAGCTGGTGGATGCGCGCCTGCACGTCGGCCTTGCCCAGTTGCAGGTGCAGTTCGAAGGCCTTGCCCATGGCCCAGCGGTGCTCGAAGGCGTGGTAGCCGCCCGGGGTCATGATGGTGGCGAAGTCTTCTTCCTGGGAGAAGGTGGCAAAGGTCGGGGTCAGCGCGTCCATCTTCTCCGAGGCGGCGCAGATCAGCCCGGTACCCCGTGGGCCGAACATCCATTTGTGCACGCCGGAGATGAAGTAGTCGCAGTTGAAGTCGGCGAAGCGCTGGTTGTCCACGCCGAAGCCGTGCACGCCGTCCACCACGTAGATGATCCGCCGGCTTTCGTCGCGGTCGCGGTTGTGCCGGCGGACAATCTCGCCGATCTCGCCCACCGGCAGCTTCACGCCGCTGCCGGAGTGTACCCAGGTCATGCCGAGCACGCGGGTTTCCGGGCGGATGGCCTGGTCGATGGTAGTCAGCACCTGGTCTTTGGAGATCTCCCACGGGTCCTTGAACAGGCGCAGCTTGCGCACCTTGGTGCCCTGGCGCTGGGTACGGAAGGCCAGGCTTTTGTGGGTGGAGTAGTGCTCGTGTTCGGTGGTGAGGATTTCCTGGTCGGCGCCCACCTGCAGGCCGCCGTAGATCATGCCCAGGCCCTCGGTGGTGCTGCCGGTCAGGGCAATCTGCCGCGGTCGCACTTCCAGGTAGCGCGCGGCCCAGTCGCGGACCTCGCCTTCGCGCTTCCATTCGTACTGGCTTTCCCAGTCCATCAGGGCAGCGGGATTGCGGTCGATTTCGCGGCGGTAGTAGTCGATGGCCTCCTGCACCGGACGCGGATGGGCGGTGATCAGGAAGTTGGCGAAGTGCGCGGTGTCCGGGTCGAGGGGGAACAGGGCGCGCAACTGGCGCCATTTGTCCGGCCCCTGGAGCAGCGGCGTGCTGGCAGGTTTTTCGGCAGCATTGACCAGCGAGCTGGCCAGCGGCAGGCCGGCACCGAGGATGGCGGCCTGCTTGAGAAAGGTACGGCGGTCGGTCATGTCGGGGCAGTCCGGTTCAAGGCGCAAGGGCGGCGACGGGGCGGGCGCTTTTCTGCACCTGTTCCCACACCCGCAGGAAGTTGCCGCCCCACAGCTTGGCGATATCCGCCTCGCTGTAGCCGCGGGTCAGCAGCTCGGCGGTGATGTTGCGGATCTCGCTGACATCCTTCCAGCCGGCCAGGCCGCCGCCGTCGTTGAAGTCCGAGGCGATGCCGACGTGGTCGATACCGATCTTCTTCACCGCGTAGTCGATGGCGTCGCCGAACTCCTTGAGCCCGGCCTTGGGTTCCTTGTCGACGATGCCATAGAGGTTGCTGGCGTAGTCGCCGAAGCGCGCCTCGGGCCAGATGGCGATCACCGCGTCGCCGGGCATCAGCGCGTTGGCCAGGCCTTGCAGGGGTTGCAGGTCGAAGCGCGCGCGCAGCGCCTCGAGCTTGTCCAGGGTCGGCTTGCTCAGTGGCTTGATATAGGTCGGAAAACCGACGATCTGCACCACGCCGCCGCTGTCCTTGATCAGTTGCAGTTCCTTGTCGCTCAGGTTGCGCGGGATATCCACCAGCGCCCGCGGCGCCGAGTGCGAGGCCACCAGCGGGGCGCGGCTGAGCTGGGCGACCTGCTCCAGGGCCAGGGTCGACATCTGCGACACGTCGATGATCACCCCGAGGTCGTTGAGCCGGGTCACCGCCTGCTTGCCGATCGGTGCCAGGCCGCCAAGGGCATCGGCAGTATCGTTGAAGAACGGCAGCGGCCGCGACGAGTCGGACCAGTCGTTGTTGCCCACGTAGTTGAAGCCGAACATGCGCATGCCGCGGGCGGTCCACAGGTCCAGCTGGCTCAGGTCGTTGCCCAGCGGGTAGGCGTTGAGCATGCTGATGAAGATGGCGAACTTGCCTTCGCCGTGCAGGCGGCGGAAGTCGTCGGGGGTGTAGGCGATGCCGACCTGGTTGGGGAAGTCGCGGACCATGCCGGTGATGATCTTGTAACGCACTTCCTGCTCATTGCGGGCCGCGTCGACGAAGCCGGGGTTCGGCCGGTGTGGGGCGTTGGGGCCGTTCCACAGTTCGGGCCAGCCGAAGATCGTCAGCGCCGCACCGGAGAGCCGCCCGCGCCCGGCCTTGACCAGGTCGAACTGGCCCGGGCCGTCCTTGTCCGCCTCGCGCCCGGCACTGCCGAAGTCCAGGGGCACGGTGATATGGCTGTCGAAGGAAATCATGTGCTCATGCAGGGCGTTGGCCTGCTCGACGATCTTGCGCGGGTAACCGGCGTCGTTTTTCAAGTACAGCCAGCCGGCGGCAGCGGCGCCGAGGCCGAGCGCCAGGGCCAGCGGCAGGCCGATGAACAGGGCTTTGCGGGAGCGGGGTTTGGTCATTGCCTTCTCGGTCGCGATTCAGGTGTCAGGGGAAGGACGAAGAAGGGGCGGGGAAATTTACGCGGGGAGAAGGGGCTAAAGGTTTATTTGTAACGGCCGATGTCCTGTCCAGATCCCTTATTTCAGGACGTTATTTCTCATGGCCGATTACCTCAACGCCTTGGCATCGAACCTGTCGATCAACGGCACTCTCAGCAACGTGACCAACAAGACCAATGTCGCCTCCGACCCGTCGGCGGTGCCTGAAGGGACGGTGCGTGGCGATCTGTCCAGCGTGCGTGCGGGTGGTGCCGCGGCGCCGACCGCGTCGGAAACGGCAGCGGACAGCTCCAGCGAGTCGGCTGAAGTCAAGATGCTCCGTGAGCAGGTGAAGGAGTTGCAGAAGCAACTGGCCCAGCAGCAGAAAGAACTGCAGGAAGCCATGGCCAGCGACCAGGAAGACACCATCAAGCAGACCCGCATCGCCGCAGCCCAGGCGGCGGTAGCGGCGACTACCGGTCAGCTGTTGCAGGCCAATGCCGCGCTGCTGGCGGCGTTGACCGATTCGGGGGACAGCACGGCGGGGAATAGTGTCAATACCACTGCCTGACGCCAGCACTCACGGTTGACACAAAAAACCTGTGGGAGCTGGCAAGCCAGCTCCCACAGGGGACGTGCCGGCCCCGGATTCAGAGGTTCAATCCACCTGCGGCCGATTCTGGCTGCGCTCGGCCTTGTAGCGCACCGCCACCGCCGGCGCCGGCTTGGTCGCGCCGGTTTCCAGCCACTGGCGCATGCGGCTGGCATCGGCGAAGTGAGTGTATTTGCCGAAGGCATCGAGAATCACCATCGCCACCGGACGGTTGTCCATCTTCGTCAGCAGCACCAGGCAGTGGCCGGCATCGTTGGTAAAGCCGGTCTTGGTCAGCTTGATATCCCAGTTCGATTTGTTCACCAGATGATCGGTATTGCGGAAGCCCAGGGTGTAGTTGGGCTTGCGGAAGGCAACGGTCTTCTCGCGGGTGGTGCTCAGCTCGCTCAGCAGCGGGTAGTTGCGCGCAGCCAGCAGCAGCTTGGTCAGGTCGCGGGCGGTAGAGACGTTGCTCGGCGACAGGCCGGTCGGCTCGACATAGCGGGTGCTGCTCATGCCCAGGGCCTTGGCCTTGGCGTTCATCGCCTTGATGAACGCGCCATAACCACCCGGGTAGTGGTGCGCCAGGGTCGCCGCCGCGCGGTTTTCCGAGGACATCAGGGTAATCAGCAGGGTTTCGCGGCGGCTCAGTTCGCTGCCCAGCCGCACCCGGGAATAAATCCCCTTCATCTCCTTGGTCTGGGCAATGGTCATGGTCAGCATCTCGTCCATCGGCTGCTTGGCGTCGAGCACCACCATGGCGGTCATCAGCTTGGTCACCGAGGCAATCGGCCGGACCATGTCGGGATGGCTGGAATAGAGCACCTTGTTGGTCTGCAGGTCGACCAGCATGGCGCTGCCGGAGGCCAGGTGCAGCTTGGACGGGTCACGCTGCGCTTCGGCGGCAGCGGGTTGGGCGACGGCGTTGGCGGTGACGCCGACGGTACCAGTGAGCAACAGCAGCAGACTGAGAATCGAAAGGGAGGTTTTCACGTAGGTGCTCACTAAAAGAAGGTATGTCGTTGGCTATGCAAGGTTTTTTATTTTTCTAAGCGTGACATTGTGGAGTATGGCTTAGAGGCTGTCGATTGCCGTCCGTGGCTTAGTCCGAATATGAATAAACTTTAATCGCCGCCGGCCTCGCCACGCCTAAAAAGCGCTAAACCTCCTATCCTGCGGCGGTGCAATCATTCTGAACTTGTCCTGCGTGTTACTCCTCCCTTGCATAACCAGCCAACAGCTTGTGCAGGGGAATATCTCATGGTTCGAATGCCAGAACTGAGCGGAGTCGAGGTCCGTCCCGCAGTACAGGGGGAGACTGTTGAATCACGCTATTTTGCGTTGTTGCGCGGAGACGTTGCAGGTAGCGAGCAGTGGCTGGCGCAGCAACTGCGTCGTACCGAAACCCTCGGCGATGATCTGCCGGCCACTCCCGACCAGCTCGGCCCCTGGATTGCAGAGCGCAATGCGCAGGTTGCCCGGCTTTACGCCGAGTACTTGCAGCAACGCCGTGCCGGTGCGCCCCGGCAGATGTTCGCCAACCGCGCCCAGGCCTTGTATTTCCTTCAGCAGGTGAGCCCGACCAAGGCGGTCGATGGCGCCTGGCTGCATGGGGTACTGCAGCACTGGGGTGACCCGCGTTACCACGGGCTGATCCGCATCTACCTGGAGGAACTGGGCGATGGCGATCCGGCCTGCAATCATGTGGTGATCTATCGTCGCCTGCTCACCGAACAGGGCTGTCACGAACCCGTACCCCTGGCCGACGACCGCTACCTGCAAGGCGCCCTGCAACTGGCGCTGGGGGCGAACAGCGAAGCCTTCCTGCCGGAAGTGCTGGGTTACAACCTCGGCTATGAACAACTGCCCCTGCACTTGCTGATCAGCAGTCATGAACTGCAAGAGTTGGGTATCGACCCGCATTATTTCCGCCTGCACGTGACCATCGACAATGCCAGCACCGGCCACGCCAACAAGGCGCTGGAAGCAGTACAGCAGTTCTGGCCCGAGCAGGGGGGCGAGACCTTCTACAAGCGCCTCGCCCGAGGTTATCGCCTCAATGACCTTGGGGCGGGCTCGATGGACGTGGCCGCCGGCTTCGATCTGGAAAGCGAACTGCTGGCGGCGCTGGAGCGCAAGCGCAGCTTTGCCCAGCACCTGCACTCGGATCGCTGCCGTTTCGACGGGCGCACGGTGAACGAATGGCTGTCGGCAGCCGGCAGCTTTCCGGCTTTTCTCGAGGTGCTGCAACGCCAGCGCTGGATCCTGCGCGATCGCGATCCCGCCGAAAGCCGCTTCTGGCATCTGGTCGAAGGCCCGCAGGCGGCGATGTTCGGGGTCTTCAGTCCCTATGAAAAGCAGTTGCTGCACGACTGGATCGCCGGCGCCTGGACGCCGCCGAAAACCCCCTCCATCCCGGTGCTGTTCCCGGAGGTGGCGCTGCCGGAGCTCGCCGCCGACCTGCCGATCGACCGCCTGATCGAGCAGATGGCCGGCGATCGGCATGCTACGCCGCAAGGCCTCGCCGCGACCCGCCGCTATATGCAACTGACCGGCCTGAAAGGAGGACATCGCCATGCAACTGACCGATGAGCAGCGCCAGAGCGACGAGGCCCTGCTGCACCTGGGCCGGCGCCTGCATGCCGATGGCTATCGCTTTACCTGCGTCACGCCGGTGACCCAGCAGCATTATCAGCAACGCGCCGGCACGCGCGCGGCGCCGACCCTGCGCGATGTATTCGGCTGGAACCTGCCCTTCGGCGAATCGCTGCTGTCGCCGGACGAGCTCCAGCACATGCGCCAGGCCGGGATCGTCAGGCCCCATGACGGGCTGCTGCGCAGTCAGGTGCGCTGGTCCAGCGTGCATGACCTGCTGCTGGTGCATTCGAGTTTTCCTACCGATACCGCCGATGCGGTGTTCTTCGGCCCGGATAGCTATCGCTTCGCCCGGGTCATCGAGGCCTGGCTGCAACATGACCCGGCGCCGATCCAGCACGCCGTGGAGATCGGCTGCGGCACCGGGGTCGGTGCGCTGCTGATCGCCCGGGCGCGGCCTCATGCCCAGGTCAGCGCGCTGGATATTAATCCCCTGGCGCTGCGCTACTCGGCGGTGAACGTGGCCCTGGCCGAGCTGGCCAATGTCTCGGTGGAGTACAGTGACGTGCTGGAGGGCATCACTGGCCAGTTCGACCTGATCGTCGCCAACCCGCCCTATATGCTCGATGCCCGGCAGCGCACCTACCGGCATGGCGGCGGGTGCCTGGGCGAAGGACTGTCGCTGCGCATGGTCCGCGAGTCGCTGGAACGCCTGGCGCCCGGCGGCAGCCTGCTGCTGTATACCGGGGTGGCCATGGTCGACGGGCAGGACCCGTTTCTCGAGGCGCTGCGCGACCTCCTCGACTCGCCGCAATGGGCCTGGTTCTACGAGGAAGTGGACCCGGACGTGTTCGGCGAACAGTTGCAGGAGCCTGGCTACGAAGGGGTCGAGCGCATTGCCGCGGTGGCCCTGACCGTGACCCGGCGGGCCTGAACATGGGCTGCACCTTCGGTATCGAGGAAGAGTACCTGCTGCTGGACCTGGACAGCGGGCGCCTGCTGGACGAACCGTCGCCGCAGGTCCTGGCGCTGTGTCGCGAGGTGTTCGGCGAGCATTTCGCCCCGGAGATGTTTCGCAGCCAGATCGAGCTGGTGTCGCCGGTGTTCGACAGCGTGGCCCAGGCCCGGGACTTCTTTGCGGCGCGGCGCGAACAGCTGGCCTCGCAGTTGTCGGGGCTGGGCGTGGGGCTGCTGAACGCCGGCAGTCACCCGGCGGGCGGCTGGGCCCAGCAACGCCCGACCGCCGAGGCGCATTACCGCCAACTGTTCGAGGACTACCGACAGGTGGCGCGGCGCAGTGTGGTCTGCGGGCTGCATGTGCATGTCGCGGTGCCGGAAGGCGTCGACCGGATCGCCGTGAGCAACCGTATTCGCCAGTGGTTGCCGCTGTTGCTGCTGCTCAGCGCTTCATCGCCGTTCTGGGAAGGCCAGGACAGCGGCTATTGCAGTTATCGACGGGTGCTCTGCGGTGAATGGCCGCGCATGGGCCTGCCGGAGCCTTTGCCGGACTGGGCCGCGTACGAAGAATACCTGGGGTTCCTGCATGACAGCGGTTCGCTGCGCGCGGATGCCGATTGCTGGTGGGCGCTGCGGCCATCATCGCGGTTTCCGACCCTGGAACTGCGTATCAGCGATGCCTGCCCGCGGCTGGAGGACGCCTTGTGCATCGCGGCGCTGTTCCGGCAAATGGTCGAGTGGGCGGTGCGTCAGCCCGGTCCCTGCCCGGCGCCGGACCCGCGTGCGCTCTGGCGCGAGCAGGAAAATTACTGGCGGGCCATGCGCCTGGGGCGGCGCGGGCAGTACCTCGACGAAGGCGGCGGCTCGCGCACGGCGCAGCAGTGGCTGGAGGAAACCCTGAACATCCTGCAGCCGGCGTCCGACGAAGCGCGCCAGGCGTTCACCCGGGCCGCCTCGATCCTGCTGTTCGGCACCAGCGCCGATCGCCAGCTGACCACCTTCGCCCTGGCCCGGCAGAGCGGTGCCAGCCAGGCGCAGGCTTTGCGCCTGGTGGTCGAACAACTGCTGGAGGACACCGCGAGGCTGTAGGCGGCAAGCCAAATAAAAAGCCCCGCCATGGAGGCGGGGCAAGGGGAGGTGTGCGGAGCAACGCACAAGGGAAAGTCGGTGGACCTAGGCTTCGAACGATTGCTCGGCAATATCGCGGGCTTTCGCTTCGGCGTCGGGGAGCGAAAGGATCGGGCCGCCGATCTTTTCGCCGTCACGTACCAGGTACCAGCAGACCAGCAGGCCGACATCCCTCAAGGCGGGTGGAACGGCGCTGCCGACGACGGACATGATGCTGATAGTGGCCATGGTGAGTGCTCCCTCTGGGGTCATGGCTGCTACCTTACGTCGCGCCTCGGCTGCGGTGAAATCAGTGTTCTCAATAGTGTTCATTGATGAAATCCACTACCAGCGCGGCGGGCCGTAATAGACCGGCGGCGGGCCGTAGTAGCGGCGATAGTGCGGCGGCGGTGCCGGTACATAACGCTCGACCACGGGATAGGGCTGGTAATACACCACCGGGGCGGGCGGTGGCTGGTAGTACACCGGCGGCGGTGGTGGCGGTGGGTAGTAGGCCGGTTGTTCGACGACCACGGTACGGTCGCGGCCGCCGGAAACGGCAGCACCGACCACGGCACCCACAACGGCTGCGCCGATGACCGGGCCTGCACCCCAACCGCCGCCGCCATGGGCGGAGGCTTGTCCGGACAGGGCCAGGGCACCGATCAGCAGGGCGATACCGGGGATATGACGGTTCATGATGATTCCTCGCAGGGCATAACACCGCCCGTACAACGGGTCGGGGATACCACTATGACCAGTATTTCGAAAGGTTTCGCCGGGGTGCTGGGTAAAGGTTTTGTAAGGGCCGATCAGCGGTATTGGGCATACTGTCGGCTTTCGTGGTTTTCCGGAGTTCGTCATGACCCCCAGCAAAGACACCGTCCTGTGCATGTCCTTGGCCGGCCGCCCCGGCACCTTCGGCGTGCGCTTTCACAATCACCTGTATGCGCAGTTGGGGCTCGATTACTACTACAAGGCCATGAGCACGGCGGACCTGCCGGGTGCCATTGGCGGGATCCGCTCCCTGGGGATTCGCGGCTGCGGGGTGTCGATGCCGTACAAGGAAGCCAGTATCGCCCTGGTGGACGAGCTGGATCCGTCGGTGGCGGCCATCGATTCGTTGAATACCATCGTCAACGACGGCGGGCATCTGAAGGCCTATAACACCGACTACATCGCGGTGCGCCAGCTGATTGACGAGCACGGGCTGGATCCGCGGCTTGCGCTGGTGTTGCGCGGTAGCGGCGGCATGGCCAAGGCGGTGGCCTGTGCGTTTCGCGATGCCGGGTTCACTGACGGGGTCATCGTTGCTCGCAATGAAGAGGCGGGGCGGCGCCTGGCGGCGAACTGTGGCTATGAATGGCGGGCCGAGGTCGGGGATCTGCGGGCGGCGCTGCTGGTGAATGTCACGCCCATCGGCATGGCCGGTGGGGTGGAGGCGCAGCAGTTGTCGTTCGCCGAGGCGTTGATCGATGCGGCGCAGGTGGTCTTCGATGTGGTGGCGATGCCGGCGCGAACGCCGCTGATCCTCGCTGCCGAAGCGCGGGGCAAGCGGGTGATTACCGGGCTGGAAGTGATTGCGTTGCAGGCGCTGGAGCAGTTCGTTCTATATACCGGGGTGCGGCCGACGCGGGAGCAGGTGGAATTGGCGGTGGCTTACGCCCGGGGTTAGAGGCTGATCTTTCGGGCCTCATCGCTGGCAAGCCAGCTCCCACAGTGACCGCGTGCGCCGCCGAACCTGTGGGAGCTGGCTTGCCAGCGATAGGGCCCTCAAGTTCAACTCATCACTCAAGCCGCGCCAATCGTTCTTCCAGCGCCGCAATCCGCGCCTCCAGCGCCTCGATCCGCTCCGCCGACACCCCACTGGCCACCCGTTCCGGCCCTTGCTGCCGCGCCGCCAGAATCGCCTCGATCTCCTCCGGATCCCCCAGCGCATGGGTATAGCGGTCCTCCCGTTGCCCCGCCTGCTTCGGCAGGTGCAAGGCCAGATCCCGGGCGATCAGGCGCTCCAGCTGGTGCTGGACTTCCTCGGTATCGCCGAACTCATGCAGGCGCTGGCTGCGGCTCAGCAGCTCGTTCAAGGTCTGCGGCCCACGCAGGAACATCAGGCCCATCAGGATCAACTGCGCCGGCACCAGCTCCAGCGCCTTGTCCACCCGCTGCTCCCAGCGGTCGGCGCGGCTGCCCATCTGCAGGCGCACCAGGCCCTGGCCTTCGAGGTTGCGCAGGCTCTGGCCGACCTGGCCCTGGGTCAGGTTCATCACCGGTTCGCGGCTGGTCTTCTGGTTGCAGGCCAGCATCAGCGCGTTTAGGGTCAGGGGATAGGTTTCCGGATTGCTCGCCTGTTTCTCGATCAGCGAGCCGAGGATGCGCACTTCGGCGGGAGTGAAGCGGGCAGTGGCGGAAGTATCGTGCTCGTCGGACATGGCCCTGTCTCTTTGCGGGAAAAGGGTCCTAGCCTAGGGGCGCAGGCGGGTAAAACACAAGCGACCGATGGCGCGGGGCCATCGGTCTTGACGGGGATCAGCCGCGCCGGGCTTCGGCTTCGCAGGCCGCCGCAGTGAACAGCACGTCGGTGGACGAGTTCAGCGCGGTTTCCGCCGAGTCCTGGAGCACGCCGATGATAAAGCCCACCGCCACCACCTGCATCGCCACCTCGTTGGGAATGCCGAACAGGCTGCAGGCCAGCGGGATCAGCAGCAGCGAGCCGCCGGCCACGCCCGAGGCGCCACAGGCGCAGACCGCCGCGACCACGCTGAGCAGGATGGCGGTCGGCAGGTCGATGCTGATGCCCAGGGTATGCACGGCGGCCAGGGTCAGCACGGTGATGGTGATCGCCGCGCCGGCCATGTTGATGGTGGCGCCGAGGGGGATCGAGACCGAGTAGGTGTCTTCATGCAGGCCGAGCTTTTCGCTGAGGGCCAGGTTGACCGGGATGTTCGCCGCCGAGCTGCGGGTGAAGAACGCGGTGATGCCGCTCTCGCGCAGACACAGCAGGGTCAGCGGGAACGGGTTGCGGCGTATCTTCCACCAGACGATCAGCGGGTTCATCACCAGGGCCACGAACAGCATGCAGCCGATCAGCACCGCCAGCAGGTGCAGGTAGCCAAGCAGGGCGTCGAGGCCGGACTGGGCCAGGGTCGAGGCGACCAGGCCGAAGATGCCCAGCGGGGCGAAGCGGATGACCACGCGCACGATCATCGTCACGCCGTTGGACAGGTCATCCAGCACGGTGCGGGTGGTGTCGCCGGAATGCCGCACGGCGATGCCCAGGCCGATGGCCCAGACCAGGATGCCGATGAAGTTGCCGGTGACCAGGGCATTGACCGGGTTGTCCACGGCACTGAGCAGCAGGCCCTGGAGCACCTCGGTGATGCCGCCGGGCGCGCTCATCTGCGCTTCGCCGGTATTCAGCACCAGGGTCGAGGGGAACAGCATGCTCGCCGCCACCGCGACCACCGCCGCGCCGAAGGTGCCCCACAGATAGAGCGCGAGAATCGGGCGGATATGGGTTTGCTGGCCCTGCTTGTGGTTGGCGATCGAGGCCATCACCAGGACGAATACCAGGATCGGCGCCACTGCTTTCAGGGCGCTGACGAAGACCTTGCCGATAAACGCCAGGTTGGCAGCCAGCTCCGGGGCGAGCAGGGCCAGGGCGATACCGGCGACCAGGCCGATGATGATTTGCAGCACCAGGCTGGTGCGGTTGATCAGGTTCAGAACGGGCAGCATAAAAGTGCTTCTCGGGCGTGTGCAGGCCGCAGACCGGCCGGAAAAAAGGGCGGAACTCTAGCACAGAGTGCTTGCCGCAACCCAAGGTGCCGTCCGCCGGTAGGTCCGCGGGCGGCACCACTGTTACCATGCGCGGCCGTTTCGAGCCGACGCGCTCACTGTTGGAGTCTGGATGTTCCTGCCCATTCTGTTGCTGGCTGCGGCCGGCTTCACCGTACTGACCACCGAGTTCCTGATCGTCGGCCTGCTGCCGGGGATCGCCCGTGACCTTGACGTGAGCATCCCCCAGGCGGGGCTGCTGGTGACCCTGTTCGCCTTTACCGTGGCCGCCTTCGGGCCGTTTCTCACCGCCTGGTGCGCGCGGTTCGAGCGCAAGCGGCTGTTTGTCGGGGTCTTGCTGCTCTTTGCCGCCTCCAACCTGCTGGCCGCGCTGGCACCGAACTACTGGGTGATGGCGCTGGCGCGGCTGATCCCCGCCCTTGGCCTGCCGGTGTTCTGGTCCTTGGCCAGTGAAACGGCGGTGGATATCGTCGGGCCGGCCTATGCCGGGCGGGCGATCAGCAAGATCAGCTTTGGCGTGGTCTGCGCCATGGTCTTCGGCATTCCCTTGGGCACGCTGCTGGGCGATGCCTGGGGCTGGCGCGTGGCATTCGGCCTGCTGGCGCTGCTGGCCCTGGCCAAGGCCCTGTTGCTGTGGGGCTTTCTGCCGCATACGCCGCGCAAGAGCGAATCGACCTCGCTGCGCAGCCAGTTCAGCGTACTGCGCGGGCGCCTGCTGCAAGGCCATGTGCTGTTGTCGGTGCTGGTGTTCAGCGGCATGTTCTCCGCCTACACCTACCTGGCAGACCTGCTGGAGCGCCTTGCCGGTTTCGACGGCAAGCTGGTCGGCTGGTACCTGATGGGCTTCGGTGCGGTGGGGCTGATCGGCAACAGCCTCGGCGGCCGGGCGGTGGATCGTCATCCGCTGCTGGCGTCGGCGGGGTTCAGCGCGCTGCTGGTGATCGCCTTGCTGGTGGTGGTGCCGGCGATCCAGTCGCCGCTCGGGTTGATCCTTGCCCTGGCCCTGTGGGGCCTGAGCCAGGCGGCGCTGTTCCTGGTCAGCCATGTGCGGGTGATCAAGGCCGCGCCCTCGGCGGCGGCCTTCGGCGCCTCGCTGAACATCGCCGGGGGCAACCTGGGCATCGGCCTGGGCGCGGTGATCGGCGGCCAGGTGATCGACCATCTGGGGCTGGGCAGCGTCGGTTATGTCGCGGCACTGCTGATCGGCCTGGCGGTGGCCCTGGCCCTGTGGCTGAGCCGCTTCAAGCCAGTGGCCAGTTGAACAGCTCGCGGCGCGCGCCCTCGGTGATGGCGACGATGCCAGGGTGCTTGACCTTGCGCTCCACCGAAATGGCGTAGAACGACTCGGTGACCGCGTCGGTCTGGCCGATCAGCTCGACGTCATACTGCCGGCAGACCTCTTCGGCGATCACGCTGGGGGCGATGAAGATGCCGCTGCCGGATTTGCCGAAAGCCTGCATCAAGGCGCTGTCATCGAATTCGCCGACGATCCGCGGCTGCAATTGCTGCTCGGCGAACCAGCGCAGCAGGCGGTTGCGCACCATGGTTTCCTGACCGGGGATCAGCAGCGGCGCGTGGTGCAGGCAGGCGGGGAAGGGCAGGGCCTGGCGCGCTGCCAGTTCTGGCGTGGCGAGGAAGCTGATACCGCATTCGCCGAGCTTCTGGCTGTAGCCCTTGATATCCAGGTGGCCGGGCATGGGGCTGTCGGAGATCACCAGGTCCAGGCGCTGGATCGCCAGGTCGGCGAGCAGGCGCTCCAGCTTGTCCTCGCGGCAGCTGATGCGCAGCGGTTCGGCCAGTTCCATGGTCGGCGCGATCAGGCGGTAGACGATGGACTTGGGCACCACATCCGCGACCCCGACCCGGAACAGCACCTGCTGCTCGTTGGGCTGCGCCCGCAGCATGGCTTCCAGCTCGCCGCCGATCTGGAACATCGGCTCGGCGTAGGACAGCGCCTGGCGCCCGGTTTCGGTCAGTTCCAGCTGGCGGCCGACCCGCTTGAACAGCTCGATACCATAGGTTTGTTCCAGCAGGCTGATCTGCCCGCTGATGGTTTGCGGGGTCAGGTTCAGTTGCTCGCAGGCGCGGACGATGCTGCCGGTCTTGGCCACGACCCAGAAGTAGTGCAGTTGCCGGTAATTGAGCATGGCAAGCCCCGATTCGGAAAAACCGAAGTATAACCGCTGAAAATACGAATTTTCCTGATGTTTCAGCATCCATAGAATGCCTCTCCATTGCGGCGTCACTTTTTCCGGCGCTGACGTATTTCCAGTGAGGACGACATGCTCTATCTCAAATCCATAGGTACACCGCTGGTGCTGGTCATGGCCCTGTTCGCCATGAGCGGTTGCGACCAGGTCGAGAAATCCGCCCAGCAGGCGCTCAACCAGGCCGCCGAGTCGGCCAAGGAAGCGATCGACAAGACCAACGAAGCGGCCCAGCAGGCGCTGAGCGAAGCCACCGGCACGGAGAAAGCGGAGAAAGAAGAGAGCAAGGACGCTGACGGTCAGAAAATCTGATCTATTTTTTCCAATAACCCCCTATCAGGACCTGATTCATGGAATACCTGCTGGAACTCGCTGCAAGCCCGACCGCCTGGGTCGCCCTGGCCACCCTGGTGGCCATGGAGATCGTCCTCGGTATCGACAACCTGATCTTCATCTCGATCCTGACCAACAAGCTGCCCGAGCAATTCCGCTCCAAAGCCCGTCGCATCGGTATCTCCATGGCCCTGGTAATGCGCCTGGCGCTGCTCAGCACCGTCGCCTGGATCGTCCAGCTCACGGAACCGGTGATCGATATCCTCGGTCACAGCTTCTCGTGGAAGGACATGATCCTGATCGCCGGTGGTCTGTTCCTGCTTTGGAAAGCCACCAAGGAAATCCATGAAAGCGTGGACCCACGGGCCAAGGAAGAATCCGCAGCGTCGTCTACCATTACCCTGGGCTTCGCGGCGGCCATTGGCCAGATCCTGATCCTCGACATCGTCTTCTCGGTGGACAGCATCATCACCGCCGTGGGCATGACCGAACACCTGCCGATCATGATCATCGCCGTGATCAGTGCCGTGATCGTGATGCTGGTCGCCGCCGACCCGCTGGCGAAGTTCATCAACGACAACCCGACCGTGGTGATGCTGGCCCTGGGCTTCCTCATCATGATCGGCATGACCCTGATCGCCGAAGGCTTCGGCGCCCACGTACCGAAAGGCTACGTCTACGCGGCAATGGCCTTCTCCACTGCGATCGAGGTGCTGAACATCATGTCGCGCAGGGCTCGCCAGCGCCGTGAGGCCAGCGAGGCCTGATCAACCGGATCTGTTGCGTGCTGTAGTTTGGGGGCTCCTTGTGGAGCCCCTTTTTTATTGGGATCAGTGCGCGTTGGCGTGGCGACGCGGGGCCCGGTGATGCGTCAGGGCAGCAGGTTTGGCCGGCGCTTGCGGGGCCTGGTGGTGCAGGTGATGGCGACGGGCGATGCGCAGCACGCCCCACAGCATGGCAACGGCGATGCTCAGCCAGGCTGCGATCATCATGAAGATAGCCATGGTCAGGCTCATGGGTGCCTCCTTCTTCAATACAGGCGATACCTGTAGTTCAGACACCCCTTTAGTCTAGACGGTCAGTTATTTCAGGCTATTGACCGATGGTCCAAGTGCTAGACCGCTTTGTTCCAAGCCCGGCGCGGGCTATACCGATGCCGTCCGTCGGCCTATGATCGGGCCTTTGCCCCCTTCGAGCGAGGACTCATGCCGAGCCTTCCCATCACCCCGCGCCGCCTGTTGGTGGCCTGTCTTCTCGCCGCCGGCCTGGCCGGTTGTGCCAGCCAGCCGTCTGGCGATCTCAAGCAATTGCCGCAACGGGTCGAGCTCACGGCCGTGCCGTTTTACCGGGGCAATGCCGACCAGAGCGCGCCGATGGCGCTGGCGGCCTTGCTGTCGCAGCAGGGCGTGCGGGTAACGCCGGGGATGCTGGGGTTGCCCAGGCAGCCGGAGAAACTGCAGGCCGCGGTGGAAAACTCGGCGCGGCAGTACGGGATGGTGGTGTACCCGCTCGATCACAGCCTGGCGGCATTGCTGACCCAGGTGTCGGCGGGGAACCCGGTGCTGGTGCGTTTCCAGGAAGGTTCGGCATTCTGGAGCGAGCCGCGTTACGGGCTGCTGGTGGGCTTTGATCGTTATAAGCAACGGGTGCTGCTGCGGGCGGGGAACAGTCGGCGGATGCTGATGGACTTCGACTCGTTCGAATCGGCCTGGGGCAAGGAAGGGAATTGGGCGGTGCTGGTGCAGAAGCCGAAGCAGTTGCCGGCCGGAGTGGATCGGCAGCGCTGGTTGAAGGCGGCCAATGATCTGGCGCAGGCGGGGCAGGAGCAGGCGGCGCGGCAGGCGGTGGAGGCGATCGGGCGCTGAGCCTTGTGTTGCTTTCGAGGGCCTCATCGCCGGCAAGCCAGCTCCCACAGGTTTAGTGGTGTACACCATACCTGTGGGAGCTGGCTTGCCAGCGATAGGGCCGGGTCAGGCTGCAGAGATGAACCTGCTGCTTAAACCCCCAGACGATCCCGCAGGCTGTAGTACCAGGCCCCGATCGCACTGAACGGCACACGGAACATCTGCCCACCCGGGAATGGGTAGTGCGGCAGTTCGGCGAAGGCGTCGAAGCGTTCGGCCTGGCCACGCAGGGCCTCGGCCAGGACCTTGCCCGCCAGGTGGGTGTAGGTCACGCCATGGCCGCTGCAGCCTTGCGAGTAATAGATGTTGTCGCCGATCCGGCCGACCTGCGGCAGGCGCGACAGGGTCAGGAGGAAGTTGCCGGTCCAGGCGAAGTCGATCTTCACGTCCTTCAGTTGCGGGAAGGCCTTGAGCATCTTCGGCCGGATGATCGCTTCGATGTTCGCCGGGTCACGGGCACCGTAGACCACGCCGCCGCCAAAGATCAGGCGCTTGTCGCTGGTCAGGCGGTAGTAGTCGAGCAGGTAGTTGCAGTCCTCGACGCAGTAGTCCTGAGGCAGCAGGGTGCGCGCCATTTCATCGCTCAGCGGTTCGGTGGTGATCACCTGGGTACCGCACGGCATGGACTTGGCCGCCAGCTCCGGGACCAGGCCGCCGAGGTAGGCGTTGCCGGCAACGATGATGAACTTGGCCCGCACGCGACCGTTCGGAGTATGCACCACCGGGTTGGCACCGCGCTCGATACGCACGGCCGGGGACTGTTCGTAGATCTTGCCACCCAGGGACTCCACGGCGGCGGCTTCGCCCAGCGCCAGGTTCAGCGGGTGGATATGGCCGCCGCTCATGTCGAGCATGCCGCCGATGTAGTTGTCGCAGGCCACCACTTCACGGATGCGCTTGGCGTCCATCAGCTCCAGTTGCTTATGGCCGAAGCGTTCCCACAGGCGTTTCTGCGATTCCAGGTGACCCATCTGCTTGCTGGTCAGGGCGGCGAACACGCCACCGTCCTTCAGGTCGCACTGGATGTTGTACTTGGCCACGCGATCGCGAATGATGCGTCCACCCTCGAAGGCCATTTCGCCCAGCAACTGCGCCTGGCGCGGGCCGACGGTGCGTTCGATGACATCGATGTCGCGGCTGTAGCTGTTGACGATCTGCCCGCCGTTACGGCCCGAAGCGCCGAAGCCGACCTTGGCGGCTTCCAGGACGGTGACGCTAAAACCGTTCTCCAGCAGGAACAGGGCGCTGGACAGGCCGGTATAGCCGGCGCCGATCACGCACACGTCGGTCTGGACTTCTTCCTGCAAGGCGGGGCGCTGGGGTACCGGATTGGCCGAGGCGGCGTAGTACGATTGTGGGTAGGCGATGGTGGCCATGCGCGGTGAACCTCTAATCTGTGACTTTGTAGTTGTGTGTTTTGTATTTTTTACGGATGCGTCAATCCTATCAACAATAATGAACACTCGCCAGCCGGGCTGACGAAATCCCTCCTTGGCAGGGACGAAAGCCGGGGGCGCGTAAAAAAATTCTATTATTCAGTGGTTTAGATGAAAAAGGCGTTGACACGTTCTATCGAAAGCGTAGAATGCCGCCTCACAGCAGGCACATAGCTCAGTTGGTTAGAGCACCACCTTGACATGGTGGGGGTCGTTGGTTCGAGTCCAATTGTGCCTACCAAACATCACCGCTCCTGTTGGCGGTCAAGCAAGAAGGGCGATCCGAGAGGGTCGCCCTTTTTGTTGTGCGCCAGGCATGGCGCGTTGCGCGCAAGCGCAACCCGCTTGGCTGTGGTGGCACCGTGCGGCCGTTCGTGAGAGAGTTCCCGATCGGTATACAGGGTGTTGGATTTTACCGATATGAGCTAGACGATTGGGCTGATCAGTACATTGTCACGCATGCTATCGACAAATCCGCTGATCGGACTGGCGGCACTGCCGGCGGCTTGATACGCGCCGAAGAGCGGCGAACGAGGCAGGTAAAGTTGGAATTCCAGCAGGCAAGGCTCCGAGACGGAATCGGTAGGTGCTATCGCCAAGCCTCGCGTTCGTGCATCGAGCGCGTCAAATTAAATTGGGAGGCCTGATGATGGCTTACTCAAAAGATAGCTTGCTTTCACCCTCTCGGCCCTTAGCTATCATCTAGGCAAAGAAAAGCCCGCGGGGAGGCGGGCTTGGGGCAATAAATCCTCTCAAGCGATCTGTAGTAAGCGCTCTGCTGCTTCGGCAGCGCTTTGCACCTGCGTCACCCTGATCCGGCTTTCATCGCACGCCTCTTCAAGAGTGGCAATTGATCGTTTCAGGGAGTCAATTTGTTTGATGCTATACGTGGGATCCTCAAAACCAGGCCGAAACACAATCAGTTCGAAGTGATTTCTTGCAAAGAGATGCTGCTTCTCTTTTGCCATGCGGAGATCGAGCATTCTCGCCTTATTGTGCTCGAGATAAGCGGATAGACCGCGCCCAGGTATCATGCGCCCGGTGTTTAATGCAACATGATCGCTCAGAAAGAACATGTTCAGCGGTTTTGACGGCTCAGAAACGAAGAACTTCTGCATGAAAAAGCGCTCGAGACGCGGGTCGCGCTTGAGCACTTCAGCTTGAAACAGCTTTGGCCATCTATCGTCGCTGGTTGCGGTAATAGATTCAGAGTCCTTCTCCTCAGGGTCAGCCAGATCAAGTGCGGCCAAGCTTGCGGTCATAGCTACGGCGTGTCGGAGCAGGCCTGTCACATCAGTTGATCTAGTCTCCCTAACGGATCCTATGGTGACCCCAGAAAAGGGCGGCTTCCACCCAGACAAGGACCCAGTAGAGATTGCATGTGCCTCTAAGCTCTTTGAGATCACGTCGATGATGTTGCTTAGTCCTGTAGCTTTGATCCCGAACATGGCTTCCAGCACATGAGGCCTTATAGCGGCATGTACTCGCACCTCGCCAGTATCCCCCATAGCCGCGACTGCAACAGTTAGCCGTTCTCCGGAGCCCATCATTGGCTCCAAGTAAATGGCAGCCCAAGAGCCACTGTAAGTGGGGTTGGGCGGCATCCTTCCAGAGAGAAATTCAGGACTTATCATTTGCGAAATCCAACCTCCCTTGGTTCGGATTCACCTTGTCATTGAGAAGATCGGCTAGGGCATGTAGCCGGTCCCTGAGGAACGATACTAGCTGACTTTGAATCGTCACAGTGCAAACCCCAGATAGGGCGGAGCCTGCGCTATCAATCATGCTGTCATCCAAGCTAGAAAGCCACGCATTCGCGTCTTTCAGCATTCGTCTTTTCGACAAGTCATCATTTGGCAACCCATCAATAGCTAGGTTCAGTAATACGTTTGCATCGTCTGGCTTGAAGGCATCTTTGGGGCTCATGCCATAAGGAAGGCACAAGTCATGATCAATCAAGGTAAAGGATCGGCCGTCGTAAAGCAGATTTCCATCATGCCGATCGGGATTGACGATTAACTCGTCAAAACAAGCAGCAGGAAGCAGCCCCGGCCAGTCGATGAGATAGGGGTGGGTGGATTCGTCGGACACGCTCATGAACTGGAAGAGGCTCGGGTGCTCAAGGTCAAGACTTCCGAAATGCATTGCGCCTGCGTCATCAATTAGGACGAGAGGTTCCGGGATTTGCAGCCCGGCTGCTCTACCATATGCAGCGCACACAAGCTCAACGCCTAGGACTCGCGAGGACACCTTTTTAGCAATGACCTTGACTTCGCCGTCATCGGTCGATGCGATCCCCCTCACGGGTGCGTTAACCCCTTCTGTTAATTCGACAAATCCAGGCAGCAGGCGCCCAATCCTTGCAATACCGCCATCCATTCATGGGTTCCTTAGCAGTGAGGTTTGCGGTGGCTTGACCGCGATGGTCTTAAATAGAGAATTTCAACCGCTTCTTAGCGGTTCATTAGAAGCTGCGACAGATCCCTTCCTATGCACCTCATTCCTACGCTTCTTCACCAGGGTGGTGATGGCGGTCTGTGCGGCTGCTTGTGCCGCAGCCATCGGCGAAATGAATACGCTGGATGAAGTCCAGCCTTGGAGTGGCGCAATGCTATCGGAGGGGGCTATTCACCACAATGGTACAGGTCGTTCAATTATGAGCACGTCGTCGGAACCCATGTTCGTAAGTTCGAGCGACATCGAGGAGCTAACCGGGCGCGCGCGGGCGTCTATTCAGATGAGATGGCTGCGGTCTAGAGCGATCCCCTTTATTCTTGGGGGTGACGGCCGTCCCAAGGTCGCGCGGCAAAACCTCGTGGACATAATCAGCCCCTCAGAGTGCGATGCCCAGGAGACTGATCCAGTAATGATCAATCTCGCTGAGATCACAGACAACTGGGACAAAGTCACCGAAGAGTTGATGGCTAAGATGATGGGAGTGAGCGCAAGGGTGCTTCAAGGTCGACGTGCCCGGGGCGTCATCCCCGACTCGGTATGGCAAGAGGTAGACGGGCGCATCATGTATAGCATGAGGCGCTATGAGGCGTGGCTGGATGCGCGATGACCTCCATTTGAACCACCTACGGAATCAAACCCTGGCAAGCGAGCTAAGCCGATGAAAAAATAAAGGTAAGGGGCCCATTCGCTGGATCGTGTGACGTTTTGCAAAACCACTCCCTAACTTCTTGATAGATAAGGAGTGTTTTCTACAGAAATGAGCTTGGCTAATCCGAGTTTAAATCGCTATGAATCAAACAGTTGCCGTGGTTTTCGTGTCCGCCTTGACATGGTGGGGCGTTGGTTCGAGTCCAATTGTGCCTACCAAACATCACTGCTCCTGTTGGTAAAACAAAAAGGGCGATCCGAGAGGATCGCCCTTTTTGTTTTCGCTGTTTGTAATTCCTGCTGCTTAGCAGGCTGGTTACGGCGTGCGGTCTATCTCTTTGTGAGTCCCGATTCGACGAAGCTCGGCCACTGTACCGACCAGCTCGAAGCTGAGTTTATGGCTGTGATTGGGCGTGATGTGAATGGTGTAGATTCCAGGATTCTTATGCCCTGAAAGCTTTTCCAGTCGAAGCTTCTTGGGCTGTGGATCCCTGAGTAGTTCGACGTAGGCAACCTTGAAGGCAGCCTTGATCTCGTCGTTGAGGGCGCGATAGGAGTTCTGGAATGACGTCCGACCGAGGTCAAGTGCGGTGATCTTGAGTCTCACAGGCTATCGAGGAAGCTATCGATGTCTTCCGGGCGGCTCATGACACGAGGTTCATGAGGCTTCTCGTTGTCGGCATTGCTCTCCAGAATGCTCCAGCGCAGTTTTTCTGCCGAGGTGTTCAGCGAGTCAAGGGTCGCGACAAGCGTGCGATAGGCATCAACCACGCCGTCGTCGTCTTGCAGTCGCGGGTCGAGGAGCGCGGAGCGCAGTTTTTCCTGCGACTCGGCATGACTTTTCACCAGGCTATCCTGCAGTTGCTCAAGGACAGGAACGATATCGCCTTCCGGGATCTCCCTTGTCGCCTCTCCGGCCAAAATGCTGCTGGCAACGGTCTCGAAGGCAACTTGCGCTCCGCTGAACAGACGGCAGTAGTGGGAGATTGCATCGAGGGTGCCATCGATGTCGCGAAGAAGGTCCAGCGATCGAACGGCACCCACACCCATAAGCTCGGCGGCGGAAAGCGCGTCGGCAAGGAGGAAGTGGTTGGTTGGATTCATCGTGAAATCCCTCTTGAGGTGAGCCGACAGTGGTCTGTCGGATCGCGATTATCTTCCCGGTGAGTTCAGTGTCAATTCGTATCGGCTGTACGAAACTGCAGCTTACGAAGTCGTTATGAGCTCAATCACTATAGGTGAGACCCACATTCAGGCGACCCGCTCAACCCATTCGTGATCGCGCCACTCGAAGACCGCAGTTTTGTCAGTCTTGGCGCTTGGCCTGACAGCCACAGGCCCGAAGCGCTCCTGAACATAGGCGCAGTAACACGCGCGCATCGCCAGATCCGCCGGCTTCGGAACCGCCTCCAGGCCTTTCTTCTCCCAGTTCGCGACCGTCTGCACATCGACGCGCAGCAGGGCGGCCAGCTGGCTCTGGGCCAGGTCCTGCTCATGCCTCAGAAACCTGAACTGATGCCCGGACATCGGGGTTGTCTGACTGAGGATGTCCTTCGCGATTACCCGATGCAGGCCGTCAATTTCTTTAATGGCCAAACCATCTCCATACGAGCTCTCCACATTCGTGTAGCCGTTCATCAAGAAGATCCCGTTCAGACCACAGCATTTGTATTCGTACATTTCAAGTCTCCCGCCTGGAAGAGGGCTGGTTTTCAACCTTTTTTGTTTTCAAGGCAAAGGTGTCTGATCCAGGTTGTTTAGGTTTAGTACGGAACGTATTCATGGAGGGAAGATTCGTTCGAAATGCCGGCTGCTAGCAAGCGAACCAGTGCATCAAAAAGTAACCGCACCATTCCCAAGCCTCACGCACTTCCTCAGGACTGTCGTACGTCGTTTTGAAGTCGCTGATTCTTTTGCAGATTTTCTTCAACCAAGCTGTTGACAGCCCCAGCCAAATGCGTAGAATGCCGCCCCACAGCAGGCACATAGCTCAGTTGGTTAGAGCACCACCTTGACATGGTGGGGGTCGTTGGTTCGAGTCCAATTGTGCCTACCAAACATCACCGCTCCTGTTGGCGGTACAGCAAAAAGGGCGATCCGAAAGGATCGCCCTTTTTGTTTGGGCCTTTCAAAGCCCCTCCGCAAAGGCGCCTTCCAGGGCGCCTTTTTCGTTTGCGCATTTCCCCTTTCCCTTCTTCATACATTTGTACAACCAGGCCGCCCCGCGCCCGGATTTTGTCGATGTTCACCCTCCTTGCATCTGCCTAACCTCCCGCCCAGGCAGCGTTGATTCAATAACAACAAGGAGACAACCAATGCCTGTACAAACCGAGCATGACCCGCGTCTCAAGCGTGCACTCAAGACGCGACACATCAGCATGTTGGCCCTCGGCGGCGTGATCGGCGCCGGGCTGTTCGTCGGCTCCAGTGCGGTAATCGCCTCCACCGGCCCCGGTGCCTTCATTACCTACGCCATTACCGGCCTGATCGTTGCGCTGGTGATGCGCATGCTCGGCGAGATGGCTGCGGCGCATCCGACCCGGGGCTCCTTCGTCGACTATGCGCGCATGGCCTTCGGCCGGCCCGCCGGCTACATGACCGGCTGGCTCTACTGGTATTTCTGGGTGATCGTCGTCGGCTTCGAAGCCGTGGTCGGCGGGCAGATCATCAACGGCTGGTTCCCCGACCTGCCGGTCTGGGCCATCGCCCTCGGCCTGATGGTCGGCATGACCCTGCTGAACCTGATGTCGGTGCATTCCTTCGGCGAGGCCGAGTACTGGTTCGCCGGGATCAAGGTGGTGGCCATCGTGGTCTTCCTCGCCGTCGCCGGGGCCTGGGCCTTCAAGCTGTGGCCGGGTTCCACCGCCAGCTTCGCCAACCTCACCGACCACGGCGGCTTCCTGCCCCATGGCATCGGTTCGTTGTTCACCGGCGTGGTGGTGGTGATCTTCTCCATGACCGGGGTGGAAGTGGCGACCCTGGCCGCCGCCGAGTCCGAAGACCCGTCGCGCAACATCCGCAAGGCGGTCAACACGGTGATGATGCGCATCCTGGTGTTCTTCGTCCTGGCCACCTTCTTCATCGTCGTCGCCCAGCCCTGGACCGACATCGTCCCCGGCAAGTCGCCGTTCGTCACCACCCTGGAGCGCATCGGCATCCCTGGCGCCGGCGACATGCTGACCCTGGTGATCCTGGTCGCGGTGCTCTCGGTGCTCAACGCCGGCCTCTACACCTCGTCCCGCCTGCTGTACGTCCTGGCCTCCAACGGCGAAGCGCCACGCTGGATCGCGGCTACCAGCCGCAAGGGCGTGCCGGTGCGCGGGGTGATCGCTTCGACCCTGGTCGGCTACGGCTGCGTGGTCATCGCGGCGGTCTGGCCGGACACCGTGTTCCAGTTCCTGATCAACTCCTCGGGCACCGTGTTCCTCTTCGTCTACCTGGTGATCTGCCTGTCCCAGCTCAAGCTGCGCCGCCGCTGGGTCGCCGAAGGCTCGCTGAAGTTCGCCATGTGGGCGCACCCGGTGCTGCCGCTGTTGGTCACCGGTTCGATCATCGCGGTGCTGGTGAGCATGGCCTTCGACCCTTCGACCCAGATCAGCCTGCTGCAGTGCGTGATCGCGATCATTGCCATCGCCGCCTCGTACCTGGTGTTCCGGGTCTCTGCAGGCGATCCCGTGGCGACCGCGCACCCTGCGAAAAACGTTTAACCACGCCGTATCGGACAGTGCCCCGCTGCGCGGGGCCGTCAATGGGAAGACCACAGCATGTCAGCGAAACTTGATTTGACCCACCTGCCCAACAAACCGCTCTGGTTCGAAGCAGCACCGGCCCGCGAACGCCTCGGCGCTGCGCTGGAAGCCGATGTCGCCATTGTCGGCGCCGGCTACACCGGGCTCTGGACCGCCTACTACCTGCTCAAGAGCGATCCGTCGCTGCGCGTGGTGCTGGTGGAAAAGCGCGAAGTCGGCTTCGGCGCCTCGGGCCGCAATGGCGGCTGGGCTTCGGCGATCTTCCCGATTTCCCTGACCCGCGTGGCCGAAATGTACTCCCATGCTGCGGCCCTGGAACTGCAAGGGGCAATGAACGAGACGGTCGACGAGATCGGCCGCGTGCTGGCCCTCGAAGGCGTCGAAGCCGACTACGCCAAGCAGGGCTTCCTGTCCCTGGCCCGCAGCCAGCCACAGATGAACCGGGCACGGGCGGCGGTGGACGCTTCGGCACGCTTCGGCCTGCCGCAGCAGTGGCGCACCCTGGAGGCCGGCGAAGCCTTCACCCGGGTCGGCGCCCGTGATGTGCTCGGCGGCCTGTACACCGAGCATTGCGCGCTGATCCATCCCGGCAAGCTGGTGCGTGGCCTGGCGAAACTCGTTGAAAGCATGGGCGCGAAGATCTACGAAGGCTCCGAGGTCACCGAGCTGACCCCGGGCCTGCTGCGCACCGCCCACGGTTCGGTCAAGGCCGACATCACCGTGCGCGCCACCGAGGCGTTCACCTCGCAACAGCCGGGCCATTCGCGCTTCGTGATTCCGCTGTACTCCCTGGTCCTGGCTACCGAGCCACTGCCGCTGGAGCTGCGCCAGCGTCTCAACCTCGACCAGCGCCTGGCCTTCAACGACATGCGCCACCTGCGGGTCTACGGCCAGGTCACTGCCGAGGGCCGCCTGGTCTTCGGCGGGCGGGGCGCTCCGTACAAGTGGGGTTCGGGCATGTCCGAGCAGGCCGACCTGGTGGACAGCACCCACGCCAAGATTCACGAAACCATGCTGGAGTTCTTCCCGGCCCTGGCCGACACCCGCGTCACCCATCGTTGGGGCGGCGCCCTCGGGGTGTCCCGCGACTGGTGCCCGACCGTCAGCATCGACCGCAAAAGCCGCATGGCCTGGGCCGGCAACTATGTGGGCGACGGCGTCGCCACCAGCAACCTGGCGGGACGGATCCTGCGCAACCTGATCCTCGAACGCGACGAGAAGATCAACCATCTGCCCTTCGTCAACCACCGTTCCCCGCTGTGGGAGCGCGAGCCGCTGCGCTGGCTGGGTGTCAACAGCGGGCTGGCCGCAGCCTCGCTGAGCGATATCGAAGAGCGCGTAACCCATCGACCATCCCGCACCGCGATGCTGCTGGAAAAGCTCACCGGCGCGCACTAAGAGGAGAATCCCGTGACTGCTTTCACGATCATCAAAGGCACCACCCTGCAGGCCATGCCGCTCAACCCCGCCGGCCAGCGTGCCGGCGCCGACCACGGCGACCCGCAGATCGCCACCCAGCGCCTGGCCCCGGACGCCGTGGGCAGCCTCGGCGTCTGGGAGTGCCAGCCGGGCGGCTGGCCGGTGGTCAACCGTCCTGACACCGAGTTCACCTACATCCTGTCCGGCCGCGCCAACCTGACCGACGACGCCAGCGGCGTGGTGGTCGAGGTCAGCGGTGGCGACCTGATCATCCTGCCGCCGGGCTGGACCGGGCGTTGGGACGTGCTGGAAACCGTGCGCAAGGTCTACGCGATCTACTGATCTCACCGGCAGCCGCGTGCTGCTGCCGTCACCCTTCGATGCGAGAAGAACAATGACCCAAACCATCAGCAACTGGATTTCCGGCGCCGTCGCCGACACCACCAGCGGCCAGCAACTGCCTGTGTTCAACCCGGCCACTGGCGTCGTTACTGCCCAGGTGCAACTGTCCGCCCGGAAGGACGTGGACGCCGCCGTCGCTTCGGCCAAGGCCGCGTTCCCGGCCTGGAGCAACCTGCCGCCGCTGCGCCGTTCGCGGATCCTCAACAGATTCCTCGCCCTGCTCAACGAGCACCGCGACGACCTGGCCCGGCTGATCACCGCCGAGCACGGCAAGGTCTTCACCGACGCCCAGGGTGAAGTGACCCGCGGCATCGAGATCGTCGAATTCGCCTGTGGTGCGCCGCAGTTGCTCAAGACCGACTTCACCGACCAGGTCAGCACCAATATCGACAACTGGACCCTGCGCCAGCCCCTGGGCGTGGTTACCGGCATCACCCCGTTCAACTTCCCGGTGATGGTGCCGATGTGGATGTTCCCGGTGGCCCTGGCCACCGGCAACACCTTCATCCTCAAGCCGAGCCCGATCGACCCGAGCCCGAGCCTGTTCATCGCCGAGCTGCTCAAGCAGGCCGGCCTGCCGGACGGCGTGTTCAACGTGGTGCAGGGTGACAAGGACGCAGTCAACGCGTTGATCGAGCACCCGGATGTGCAGGCGATCTCCTTCGTCGGCTCGACCCCGATCGCCAACTACATCTATGAAACCGGTGCCCGCCACGGCAAGCGCGTGCAAGCCCTGGGCGGCGCGAAGAACCATCTGGTGGTGATGCCCGATGCCGATATCGACCAGGTGGTCGATGCGCTGATCGGGGCGGCCTATGGTTCGGCTGGCGAGCGTTGCATGGCGATCAGTGTGGCGGTGTTCGTTGGCGAGGAAACCGCCGGGAAAGTCATGCCGAAGCTGATCCAGCGCACCCGGGAACTGAAAGTCCTGAACGGCACCAACCTCGACGCCGAGATGGGCCCGATCGTGACCCGCGCGGCCCACGAGCGCATCACTGGTTATATCGAGCAAGGCGTGAAAGAAGGCGCGACCCTGCTGGTGGACGGCCGTGGCTTCAACGGCGAAGTGGCCGGCGAAGGCTGTGGCGATGGCTTCTGGCTGGGTGGCACGCTGTTCGACAACGTCACCACCGACATGCGGATTTACAAGGAAGAGATCTTCGGCCCGGTACTGGCCTGCCTGCGGGTCAAGGATTTCGCCGAGGCGGTGGAGCTGATCAACGCCCACGAGTTCGGCAATGGTGTCAGCCTGTACACCCGTGACGGCCACATCGCCCGCGAGTTTGGCCGCCGCATTCAGGTGGGCATGGTCGGCATCAACGTGCCGATCCCGGTGCCGATGGCCTGGCATGGTTTCGGTGGCTGGAAGAAGAGCCTGTTCGGCGATATGCATGCCTATGGTGAAGAGGGCGTGCGTTTCTACACCAAGCAGAAGAGCATCATGCAGCGCTGGCCGCAGGGCACGGAGAAGGGCGCCGAGTTCGCCATGCCGACCAGCAAGTAACGAGCGGTTTGCTGCCTGACGGCAGGGGGCCCCGCAGTTCGCTGCGGGGCCTTTTTCATTAGGCTGCACACCACCCTGTGGGAGCTGGCTTGCCAGCGATAGCGGTAGTGAATTCACCGACGCCATCGCTGGCAAGCCAGCTCCCACAGGTTTCGCGTTAACCAATGAGCTCGGTGTTGCGTCCGGCCTGGATGGCGATCCAGAAGCGGGCGATCCCTTGGGTCGTGGTGGGTTTGATTCCCGTCAGTTGTTCCACCAGCTTCAGCCGGTACACCAGCGTCTGCCGGTGAATCCCCAGGTCCAGCGCCGTGGCCTTCCAGTTGCCATCGTTATCCAGAAAAGTAATCAAGGTCCCCAGTAGCGCCGCGCCCTGCGTACGGTCATGCTCGATCAGCGGCCCGAGATAACGCCCCACCAGCGCCCGCGCTTCGGCCAGTGACTTGGGCGCCATGATCAACCCGGTTTCCGCCTCGCCATAACGCAATACACCTGCATCCATTTCCCTTGCCTGGGTCAGGCTCAGCCGGGCCTGGCGCACGCTTTCGCGAAAGCCGGTGGCGGCGGCAATGACACCGCTGACCCCGATGATGCTGCCGCTGCCAAGATGACGGCGCAGGGTGTCGAACAGCTCGCCATCATCCGGACAGATCGCCAGCAGCAAGCCCTTGTCCTCCAGCAACAAGGGGCAGGCCTGGTGCAGGGCAGGGGCGTGATGCAGTTCCTCGGCCGGCCACGGGGCGTTTTCACCGGGCTGGATCGCCAGGGTCACCAAGCTGCCGCCCAGCCCCCGCCGTTCCAGGATCGGCCGCGCCAGACTGAACTCCGTCTCGTTCTCCAGCAGGCTGCGCAATAGCGCCGCGCCTTCCTCGCGCTGCTGGTCGCGGTGGATCATCAGGCGTTCCAGCTCGACTCCGAGCAGGCCCACCAGCGAGCGCACCAGGATCGAATCATCGGCAGTGCGCTGGGTCTTGCGCGCCATCAGCAGATCGGCCCGGGCGCGGCCGGGAATGGGGATGCGTTCGATATGCCGGGCCGCCCCGGTGCTGCTGGTGGCGACGAGGGTGTCGCCGCCGACCGCATCCTCGATGCCCAGGTCCAGCCCCAGCGCCTCGCCGAGGATCGCCAGGCGCCCGGCCATTTCCGGCGCTTGGCGCAGGGCCTCGGCGTAGGTCTGGAACAGTCGCTCGCTGGCGTTGAAACGCTCGCGCTGGGCCTGCAGCACGCTTTCGATCACATGGTGCGAAAGCTTGACGAACTCCAGCTCGAAGCTGGCGTGCAGGACCGGGAACAGCAGGCGGTCGGCCGCGGCCAGCAAGGCCTGGCTCAGGGCCGGTGCGTCGGGGCGGGGTGCCATCACCAAGGCACTGGGATTGCTCTGCACCAGTTGTTCCAGCCAGGCCACCTGGTCTTCTTCGCCAGCGGGCAGGCCGAGGCCGGTGGTCATCACCAGGTCGCCGGGGGACACCCAGCGCCACGGGTCGGGCAGGTCGACGGTATGCGCCCAGGTGATCAGCCTGCCGGTACCGCCCAGGCCGGCGACGGCCTGCAGCTTGAGCAGTTCGATATCGATCAGGTCTTGTACCGTGAGCATGTTCTGTCATCCGCTGGCTCGAAAAGCCCGGGCATGATCTCAGATGCTTCGGCGGATGGCGCGCTGTGGCGTGGGATTTTTTACTGCGGGGAAAAACAGGAACGGCCCGTGAAGGGCCGTTCGCAAAGGGAAATCACGGAACCCGGATCAGCTCGACGCCACTCTGGACCAGTTCGAAACGATCTTCGCCGATATGGTTGACCCGATCGCCAATAGCCAGGCGATAGGTGGTAATCGGCATCGAGGCGGCGCTTCCATCGGCCTGCAGGGTGGCTTCCTGAAACTCATGCACGGGATAGATGCGTCCTTCGGCGTCCCTGGCATGAAATTGCCCGACCAGTACTGCTGTCATTTCGGTTATGACCTCTGAAAAAAATGATCTGCGTGGTTCATAGACCGTCTCGCCGGGTAGGAAGTTTTGTAGGACCAGGAAAAAAACCTTTCGGCCGTCGCCCATCATCTATAACTGTCTATTCCCTATTTCACGCAGGTGGTGGTGGTCATGAGCCAGGTTTATACGGTCGCGGTGCTGGTCGGCAGTCTGCGCAAGGCGTCCTTGAATCGCAAGGTGGCCCAGGCGCTTGCCGAGCTGGCGCCGTCGAGTCTCAAGCTGAAGATCGTCGAGATCGGCGAACTGCCGTTGTACAACGAAGATATCGATGTGGATCCACCGGCGGCGTACAAGACCTTCCGCGAGCAGATCAAGGGCACCCAGGGTTTGCTGTTCGTCACCCCTGAGTACAACCGCTCGGTGCCGGGAGCATTGAAGAACGCCATCGACGTGGGCTCGCGGCCTTATGGGCAAAGCGTGTTCAGCGGCAAGCCGGGGGCGGTGGTCAGCGTATCGCCGGGCGCGGTAGGTGGCTTTGGTGCCAACCATCATCTGCGCCAGTCCCTGGTGTTCCTCGATGTGCCGTGCATGCAGCAGCCGGAGGCCTATGTGGGCGGGGCGGGGAGCCTGTTCGACGAGCAGGGGAAACTGTCGGAGAAGGCGCGGCCGTTCCTGCAGGGGTTTATCGATAGCTATGCCAAGTGGGTGGCCAGGCACCAAGGCTAACCAGGGAACAACACAAAACCCTGTGGGAGCTGGCTTGCCAGCGATGAGGCCGGCACTGACATCGATGTTGTCAGGTCCGGCCCTATCGCTGGCAAGCCAGCTCCCACAGGGGCCAATTTGTGCCAGGGATTGTCTTATACGGACTGTGGCATCTCACCGGCCGCCAGGCGCCGGTTGATATCCGCCACCACCTCCGGCAGCTCGTTGATCGTATCGATCAGGTAATGCGGCCGCGAGCCTTCGAACATGCCGTGAATCCGCTTGCGCTCACGCTCCAGCGTCCCGGCATCCAGCGCTTTGTAACCTTCATGGGTCAGCCCCAGGGCATTCCCCGAACACACCAGCGCCACCGTCCACATCCCGGCGCGACGGCCTTCGAGAATCCCCGGCACGGTGTCGTCCACCTTCACGCAGGCCGCCACGTCGTCGATACCCAGGGCGATCACGTTGGCCAGCGCCTGGGCCGGCCATGGGCGACCATTCGGGGTTTCGTCGGTGGCCACCACATGGTCGGCGACGTAGCCGTTCTTCTCGGCCAGTTCCACCACCTTTTCCATCACTACCTTCGGATAGCCCGAGCACGAGCCGATCTTCAGGCCGTCGCCCCGCAACCGGGTGATGGTCTCCAGCGCCCCGGGAATCAGCGCCGAGTGGGTGGCGATCTTCTCGATCTGCAGCGGCATGAAGCGGTTGTAGAGGGCGGTCACATCGTCATCGCTCGGTACCCGGCCAAACACCTTGCGATAGCGCTCGGCGATCTGCGGCTCGTCGCACAGGGTGCGGATATGGTCCCACTTGCCCATGCCCATCGGCCCGCGGGCTTCGTCGATCGAGACCTGCACGTCGAACTCGGCGAACGCCTCGACGAAGATCTGCGTCGGGGCGAAGGAGCCGAAGTCGACGACGGTGCCGGCCCAGTCGAGAATCGCGGCTTGCAGCTGTTTCGGGTTGCTGTAATTCATTGCAATGTGTCCTGTGCGAATTCGATGAAGGGCTTCAGATTTCAGTGACGTTCATTTCGTGCAGTACCTGGGCGACCGCCTCCACTGCGGCGCGCATGCCGCCTGCGCCGACACAGCCGATACAGCCGACGCGGAAGGTTTCCACCTGGGTCAGCTTGCCCGGGTAGAGGATGTAGCCCTTGGCCTTGACCCGTTCGTAGAAGTCCTTGAACTGGTAGTGGCTGTCCCGCGGGGCATGGAAGGTGACGATGATCGGCGCCTGGATTTCTGCCGGCAGGAAGCTCTTGAAGCCCAGTCCGGCCATGGCCTCCAGCAGAGCCTTGCAGTTGTCGGCGTAGCGCTGGTGCCGGGCGGGCAGGCCGCCTTCCTCGTTGTACTGCTGCAGGGCTTCGTGCAGGGCGGCGACCACATGGGGCGGCGGGGTGAAGCGCCATTGCCCGGTCCTGGCCATGTACTGGTGCTGGTCATGCAGGTCCATGGCCAGGGAGTGGCTGTTGCCGGCGGCGCCAGCCAGGGCGGCATTCTCGGCGAAGACGAAACCCATCCCCGGCACGCCTTCCAGGCACTTGCCGGAGGCGGCGACCAGCGCGGTGAAGGGGACTTGCGCGGCATCGATCGGCAGGGCGCCGAAGGAGCTCATGGCATCGATGATCAGGCGCTTGCCATGGCGGGCCACGACCTGCGCGATCTCCGCCAGCGGGTTGAGGATGCCGGTGCTGGTTTCGCAGTGGATCAGGGCGACGTGGGTCACGCTCGGGTCGGCGGTCAGCAGGGCGTCGACGTCGGCGGCGGTGGTCGGCTGGTCCTCGGCGGTCTGGAAGGTGCTGAACTCGCGGCCCAGGACCTGGCAGATCTGCGCCAGGCGCTGGCCGTAGGCGCCGTTGATCAGCACCAGGACCTTGCCGTCGCGGGGCACCAGGGTGCCGATCGCCGCTTCCACGGCGAAGGTGCCGCTGCCTTGCAGGGGCACGCATTGGTGGGTGGCGCTGCCGTTGACGATACCCAGCAAGTGCTCGCACAGGCTGGCGGTCAGCTGGTTGAAGTCGCGGTCCCAGGAGCCCCAGTCGGTGAGCATCGCCTGGCGGGTGCGCTCGGAGGTGGTCAGGGGGCCCGGGGTCAGCAGGAGCGGGGCGTTGCTCATTGGGTATTCCTCGCAGCGGATGGCAGCAATCTGATGGGCGCTAGGTTGCAATTCCTCGATTCATCAATCAAATTGCTTGTTGTTATGCCAGCTATAAGTCAGACCGATAGAAATGAACCTGTTCCAGCTCCGCGCTTTCGATGCCGTTGCCCGTGAAGGCAGCTTCACCCGCGCCGCCGCGCGCCTGTTCATCAGCCAGCCGGCAGTGACCGGGCACGTCAAGGCACTGGAGGAGCACTACCAGATCACCCTGCTGCGGCGCACCGCCCGTCGGGTCGAGCTGACCGAGGAGGGCACCCGCCTGGCGGCCATCACCCGGGCGCTGTTCGGCCTGGCCGAGGAAGCCCAGGCCATGCTTGAAGCCAACCGGCAGTTGCTGACCGGCCGCCTGGAAGTGGCGGCGGACGGG
Source organism: Pseudomonas sp. P2S-1 (assembly GCF_057197725.1). NCBI lineage: Bacteria > Pseudomonadati > Pseudomonadota > Gammaproteobacteria > Pseudomonadales > Pseudomonadaceae > Pseudomonas > Pseudomonas sp. P2S-1. The sequence continues at coordinate 2,364,184 of NZ_CM170068.1, read as the reverse complement.
CCGCACCGGGTCATGCCGATGCTGGCGCAGTTGCGCGAGCGCTACCCGGGGATCACCGTCAACCTGCGCCTGGGCAATGCCCAGGAAACCCTGGCCGCGTTGCTCTCCGAGCATGCCGACGTGGCCGTGCTGACCGAGGTCGAGCCGCGCAAGGGCCTGTACCTGCAAGGTCTTGAGCCCTCGCGGATCTGCGCCTTGCTCCCGGCCGGGCATGCCTGGGCAGGCAGCGCGGAAGAACTGCCGCTGGCCGGGCTGGACCGGCAGATCATGGTCCTGCGCGAGCCCAGCTCCATCACTCGCCGCACCTTCGACCAGGCCTGTGCCGATGCCGGGGTGCAGCCGCGGGTGGTGCTGGAACTGGACAGCCGCGAGGCGGTGACCGAGGCCGTGGCGGCGGAGTTGGGCATCGGCATCGTCTCCTCTGCGGAGCTGGGCCACGACCCGCGGGTGGTGGCGCGACCGATTGCCGGCGGCGGGCTGGTCAACCAGCATATGCTCGGCTGTCTCGAGCGGCGCCGTGAACTGCGTCTGATCCAGGCGTTTCTCGGCCTGGCGCCGCAACCCTGAATCTGGCTTAAGATGCGCGCACCCGGCACTACCAAGGCGAACCCCTGTTGAATACGGCGAAAGACACCATCTCCATGCAACTGGTGCGCGAGGCGCTCCTGCAAAGCTGCCCGCCGGGCGCGGCGACCGCCGAGGTGCTCAAGCGCGTGGGTATCGATGCGTCCCGGCTCGAACTGCCGCAAGCACGGGTTCCGGCCAGCGCCTATGCGCGGCTCTGGCGCCTGCTGGCGCGGCGTTGCAATGATGAATTCTTCTGCATGGACCCGCGCGGCCTGCGCAGCGGCAGCCTGGCGTATCTGTGCCGCTCGTCCATGGCCCAGCCGACGGTCGGCGCGGCCCTGGCCTCGGGGCTGGAGTTCCTCACCCTGATGTTCGAGCACCTGCACCCGGTGCTGGTGCGCCAGCAGAGCCTGGCCGAGATCGTCATCGGCGAGCCCCGGCAGGAGGCGCGGCGGCCCTTCACCTACTTCACCTTCTGGATGATCGTGCATGGCGTCGCCTGCTGGCTGGCGGGGCGGCGGATTCCGATCCTGGCCATCGAGCTGCGCTGCGCCGAGCCGGATTTTTGCGATGACTACCGGGTGATGTTCTCGCAGAACCTGCAATTCTCGCGGCCGCGCACGCGGATGATCTTCGCCGCCGATTGCCTCGACCTGCCGGTCAGGCGCAGCGCCGAGGAATTGCAGCGGTTCCTGGCCCAGGCACCGGGCAATATCCTGGTCAAGTACCGTGATCCCGAGAGCCTCGCGTGGCGGATCAAGGATGACCTGCGCCAGCGGCCTGCCGGCCAATGGCCGGAAACCGAGGCCCTGGCCCAGAGCCTGTGCATCTCCGCCTCCACCCTGCGCCGCCGCCTGGCGGACGAGGGGCAGAGCTACCAGGCGCTCAAGGACAGTCTGCGCAAGGAGCTGGCGATCGGCTGGCTGGCCCAGCCGGAGCTGAGCTTTGCCGAGATCGCCGAGCGCCTGGGGTTTGCCGATGTGAGTTCGTTCCACAAGGCATTTCGCAAATGGTCGGGGAGCAACCCGGGGCACTACCGGACGCTGGTGCTGGCCAGCTCCTGAGGTGTCCTTGCGGCAGCCTTTCCGACTGCCAGCCAGCGATCCCTCGTCCCTAGGCTTCCGGCTCCCAACCCAAGGAGCCACCCATGACCGATCCCGTCCCGCTCACCGACGCGCAGGCGCTCGACCGCTTTATCGCCGGCAACATCCCCGACTGGTTAAGCAAAGCCTCCCCCGAGCAGCTCAAGCAGCTGCACGAGAGCCTGTCCAGGCACCACCGTCACCAGGCCCAGGTCGGCGAGCTGCTGGCGCGCATCCAGGCGCCGGAAGACTTTGCCATGCCGCGCGTGCTCGATGTACTGCGCGAACTCGGCTGCACGCCGCAACCCGCCCAGGCGCTGTGGCGCGATATCCGCCTGCGCGTGGAAATGCCGGTGTTCCGCATTACCGATGTCGATCTGCCAAGCTTCCATCACTACCCTGTGGACAGCGACCTGCTGGGCCGGCTGCTGCGCAACTTCAACGAGGACGAGGCCCGGGACGGCGCCCATTACCCGGGCTCCGGCATCGTCGAGGGCGGCCGCCTGCTGGCTTGCGCGCCGGCCGAGGTGGCGGCGCGTTGCCGCACGCTGGACCTGGGCGGCCAGTACCAAAGGCACCTGCGCGAGGTGCTGACCCCGGACGACCTTGACCGCCGCCAGGAGGTCATCGAATGTCTGCGCGACGACAAGCGTGCGGCACTCGCCGCCCATGCCCGCTGCGCCTGCCTCAAGGGCGAGATCGACGGGGACGCCGAACGCCTGCTGCTGGACCTGGCCGACGGTCGTGCGGTATCCCGTGATGTCAGCCCTGGTCATCTGCAACTGCTGGGTTTCGACGTGCAGGGTGCGTTGCTGCTGGAAATGGCCGCGACCCATCCGCGCCTGCCAGGCCAGGTGCTGCTCTACCTGCCCAACGACCCCAACCGTACGTTGCACCAGTGCGAATCCCTGGCGCTGCTTGACGATGAACTGGCGTCCCAGCTGCGCCATCCCCCCTACGCCGAGTTCTTCACCCGGCAACTGCAACCGGACGACCGCCTGAGCTTCCTTGGCAAGCTGCAGTCCTGCCTGCAAGCCCCTTCGCCGGCGCTGCAGGCGCAAGGCGTGGCGATCGGCTCAAGACCGTTCGAATGGCAGGCGCAGCGGCAGATCGCCCGGATCAAGTCCGATGCGGCGCAGTTGCTGGTGCCCACCGCAGCGGTCGACCAGGCCCTGTTTCGCCAGCGGATCGAGGCCCTGAAGTCCGCCGGCCTCGCCGTGGGTGGCCTGCTTGCCTCGTTCATCCCCGGCGTCGGGGAATTCATGCTGGTCGGGTTGGTCAAGGATGTCCTGAGCGAAGTCTATGAGGGCGTGGTCGACTGGAGCCACGGCCAATGCCAGGAAGCCCTTGATCATCTGCTCGGGGTGGTCGGCAACCTGGCGATCACCGCGTTGATCGGTGCCGGTGTCGGTGTGGTCGTGCGCGAGTTGCAGCGCAGCAGCTTCGTCGATGGCCTGCTGCCGGTGCTGCATGGCGATGGCCGGCAGCGGCTGTGGTCGGCGGAGCGCGCCCGTCACCAGGTGCCGCTGGCGCTGACGCGGCCGGCGGATGCCGATGGCCTGGTGCGGGTCCAGGGCCGGCATTGGTGGCGTCGTGGTGAACAGGTGTTCGAAGTGCAGCAGGCGGCGCCGCAGGCCCGCTGGCGCATCGTCCATCCGTCGCGCCCGGGCGCCTGGACGCCAGAGCTCACCGGCAACGGCGACGGCGCCTGGTGGCATGCCGGCGAGGATCCGCTGCAATGGCAGGGCAGCGCCGCGTTGCTTCGGCGTTTCGGGCCGCGCACCGACGGCTTGACGGCGGCGGCCTGCGAACAGGTGGCGGCGATCTGCGGCCACGACGAGGCGAGCTTGCGTGGCCTGTTGGTGGAGCGTCGGCCCATGCCGGTGGAACTGGTCCAGGTGGTTGCGGATTTCAGCCTGGATGCGCGTATCGCCGACTTCTTCGAACAACTGGCCGAGGGCGCAGCGCTCGAACGCCTGGATCCCGAACTCTGTGCCGCCCTGCGTGCACTGCGCCCGGGCAGCGCTGAAGAGTGGGTGACCTGGAATGCCGAGGCGCCGACCTTGCAGCCGCTGTTGTTCGAACACCTGGCGCAGCGCTTGGCCCCGGTGCTCGACGCCGACGGGCTGCGTGTCCAGCGACTGTTCCCCGGCCTGCCCGAACGTTTCGTCGAGGCCCTGCTGGACGAGGCCGGGGTGCTGGACGGCGAGCGGCGCCTGCCCCTGGAACTCCAGGAAAAGGCCCGCCGTGCACTGCACGAGGTGCGCGTCCTGCAGGCCGTGGAAGGTCTCTACCTCGACAGCCGCTGTACCAGCGATACCGTGCGCATGGCGTTTTCGCTGTTTCGCAGTCTCTCGCAATGGCCCCGCGGCCTGAGTTTCGAACTGCGCGAAAACACCGTCGACGGGCCGGTGCTGGAGCGCATACTGCCGCTGGCCGAAGCCCGCGAAGTACGGGTGCTGGTGGGTGCCCACGGGCATTTCCGCGCGTATGAAACCAATGGCACGGCCCTGGGCGAGGCGGGCGGCAGCCTGTTCCAGGCCCTGGTGGACGGACTCGACGCGCGGCAGCGGGCGGCACTGGGCTGCAACGATGCGACCGCCATGCTGATCCTCCTGCGCCAGCAGGCCGACATCGATCGCCAGCGTCTGCCCGGCCTGCTCGGCATCAGCCGGGCGCCCGCGTACTTCCGTTCGCCCCAACGGCTGGCCGACGGACGCCGCGGCTACCCCCTCAGTGGTCGCGGGCGACCTGGCAGCAGCACGCTGACCAGCATGGTGCGCACGCTCTATCCGGGTTTCAGTGAGCTGGAAGCGAGTATCTGGCTGGACGAAATCCAGCAGCTGCATGGCGATCCCATGGGCGTCCTGTTGCGTGGCCAGGAAAGCCTGCGCAGTCTCGACCAAGCGTTGTCCCGTTGGGTGCAGGACACCCCGTTGCTGGGCCGCGGTGCACGGCGCCGCGTGGCTGACGAGATCCGCCGTTGCTGGTGCCGGCAGACTGCCGCAGTGCTGGATGTGGAGGGGCGCGTCATGGGCTACCGCCTGCGCCTGTCGCGCTCCCTCGCTGGCGACTTGCCGGAGCTGCCGGAAGCCGTGGACTTTTCCCATGTGCTGGAGCTGAACCTGTCCGCAGCCAACCAGGGCAACCGGGTCAATGGCTTCCTGCAACGCTTTACCCGCCTGCGCTGCCTCGATCTCGGCACGAACGCCTGCGACGAGATTCCGCCGGCCCTGGCCAGCATGCCCGGGCTGCAGGAGCTGTACCTGGATGGCAACCAGATCCGCTTCACCGATAGCGCTCAGGCCACCCTGTCGGCGCTGCCGCGCCTGGAAGTGCTGACCCTGGACCGTAACCCGCTCGGCCGGGTGCCGGACATTCGTCCGCTGTTGCGTTTGCGCCGCCTGAGCCTGCGCGGTACGGGCATCGCGGCCTTGCCCGAGGGCCTGGTCAGCCGGTCGTTCCTCGAACTGGCCGATCTGCGTGGCAATGAGCTGGAAGCGCTGCCGGAGACGTTCTTCGCCGCCCCCGCGCGGATTCGCAGCGCCACCGTGCTGTTTGGCAACCCCTTGCGGCGGGAGGTGCGCGAGCGTTTGTGGACGGCGGGCGAGCAAGACGGCATGCGTGCCGACCAGGACGAGAGCGATGGCCTGCGCGAGCAATGGCTGGCCGGCATGCATGACGACCTGCTGCGCGAGCGGGACGAGCAATGGCAAAGCCTGCGCGATGAACCGGGTTCGGCGGCGTTCTTCAGCCTGGTGGGCAACCTCCTGGAGACCGCCGAGTACCGCCTGGCGCCGGAGCATCTGCGCGAGCGGGTCTGGCAGATGATCGGCGCGGCGGTGGAGAACACCGCGTTGCGCCAGTCGCTGTTCGAACTGGCCAGTGCGCCGACCACCTGTGTGGACAGCGTGTCAGCCAGCTTCAGCGTGCTCGATGTGCGTCTGCAGGTCAGCCAGGCGGCCGCCCGCGCGCCCGAGGGCGAGCAGGACAAGGCGCTGCTGGCGTTCGCCCGCCGGCTGTTCCGCCTCGACCGGGTGGAAAAGCATGCCTTGCAGGTGATCAGCCGGCGGCGCCTGACGGGCGAGCTGGTGGACGAGGTTGAAGTCAGCCTGGCCTTCCGGGTGCGCCTGGCCGAGGCCTTGCAGTTGCCCGGACAGCCTCGGCATATGCAGTTCGGTGATATTGCCGGGGTCTCCGAAGCCGACCTGGAGGCGGCCCGGGCAGCGGTCGAATCCGCCGAAGCCGGGCCGGAACTGGCCGACTTCATCGCCCGCCAGGACTTCTGGATCGAGCATTTGCGCGAGCGTCACGCCGCGGATTTCCGGCGTATCGAAGCGCGTTTCTGGGAGCGCCTCGAACGTCTGTGCGAGGCCCAGACGCAGGTGCCGGTGCCAGAGGGCGACTACCTCGAGCGCATGAACCAGCTCGGCACGGAGCGTGAGCAGGCCCTCCACGAGCAAGCCCGGATCTTCACCGGGCAGGCCCTGGAGGCCGGCGAACAGCGCTGATCCGCAGGCCGCCGGCGCACCGGCAATGGCCAAACCGGTCAGCCAGATTGACAGCTTTGACCATTGCCGCGACGCAGCACCGGGGCGACTATTTCCAGACCTTCGAATTCCTTCCAAAAATAACAACGGGGAGTCTGGCGAATGCGTGAGTACAGCGCGGCGGCACGTTCTTTCAACTACCAGCAGGCGGCCGGGGCAGCCCTGGCCGGCGACCTCGACCGGCTCAACGCCTGTGTCGAGTGCTGCGACCGGCATGCCGACGGCGAGGCCATCGCCCTGTACTGCGAAGGCCGTGACGGCCAGGGCGCCAGCTACCGTTTCAGTGACCTGCGCGAGCGTGCTGCGCGTTTTGCCAATGTTCTCAAGGCACAAGGGGTCAGCCCCGGTGACCGGGTCGCCGGCCTGCTGCCGCGGACCGTCGAGCTGCTGGTCACGGTGTTCGCCACCTGGCGTCTTGGCGCGGTCTACCAGCCACTGTTTACCGCCTTCGGGCCCAAGGCCATCGAGCATCGCCTGCATGCCTCGGGGGCCAAGGTGGTGGTCACCGAGCCAAACAACCGGGCCAAGCTGGACGAGGTCGAGCAGTGTCCGACCATCGTCTGCGTGAATGCCGGGGCAGGCAGCGGTGACCTGGATTTCCACCGTGAATCGGGTCTTGCCGCCGCCGTCTGCGAGCCGCTGCTGTTGCCCGGCGATGCGCCCTTCCTGCTGATGTTCACCTCCGGCACCACCGGCCCGGCCAAGCCGCTGGAAGTGCCGCTGCGCGCCATCGTCGCCTTCCAGGGCTATATGCGCGACGCCATCGACCTGCGCCCGGACGATGCTTTCTGGAACCTCGCCGACCCGGGCTGGGCCTACGGCCTGTACTACGCCGTGACCGGGCCGCTGTCCCTGGGCCATGCCACGACCTTTTTCGACGGGCCGTTCAGTGTCGAAAGCACCTGCCGGGTGATCGACAAGTACCGCATCACCAACCTGGCCGGATCGCCCACCGCCTATCGCATGCTGATCGCTGCCGGGCAGGCATTCTCCGCACCGATCAAGGGCCGCCTGCGGGTGGTCAGCAGCGCCGGCGAGCCGCTCAACCCGGAAGTGATCCGCTGGTTCCGCGATGAGCTGGACGTGACCATCCACGACCATTACGGCCAGACCGAACTGGGCATGGTCCTGTGCAACCACCATGGTCTGGAGCACCCGGTGCACCTGGGTTCCGCAGGTTACGCCATTCCCGGCCATCGCATCGTCGTGCTGGGCGAGCAGCACGAGGAGCTGCCTGCCGGCCAGCCGGGCATCCTCGCCGTGGACCGCGAGCAATCGCCGCTGTGCTGGTTCGGTGGCTATCACGGGCTGCCGACCAGATCCTTCGTCGGCAAGTACTACCTCAGTGGCGACACCGTCGAGCTGAACCCGGACGGCAGCATCAGCTTCGTCGGGCGCAGCGACGATGTGATCACCACCTCCGGCTACCGGGTCGGGCCCTTCGATGTGGAAAGCGCACTGATCGAGCACCCGGCGGTGATCGAGGCGGCGGTGATCGGCAAGCCCGATCCGGAGCGCACCGAGCTGATCAAGGCCTTCGTGGTCCTCGGCGCCGGCCAGCAGGGCAGTGAAGAGCTGGCGGAAACCCTGCGCCAGCACGTGCGCAAGCGCCTGTATGCCCACGCCTACCCCCGTGAAATCGAATTCGTCAGCGAGCTGCCCAAGACCCCGAGCGGCAAGCTGCAGCGTTTCATCCTGCGCAACCAGGAAATCGCCCTTCAACAAGCGGCGCAAGAAGCCCACAAGGCCAGCGCCTGAGGAAAACCAAGCATGCACATCGCCAATCACAACTTCATCGTCACCGGCGCCGCCTCCGGGCTGGGTGCTGCCACCGCAGAAATGCTCATCCAGGCCGGTGCCCGGGTGATGCTGGTGGATCTCAATGCCGAGGCCGTCGCGGCCAAGGCCGCCAGCCTCGGCGAGCAGGCCCGCCATGCCGTCGCCGATATCAGCCAGGAAGCAGCGGCCAAGGCCGCAGTGGACGCGGCCGTCGCCGCCTTCGGCAGCCTGCACGGCCTGGTCAACTGCGCCGGGATCGTCGGCGCCGAGAAAGTCCTGGGGCGTAACGGTCCCCACGGCCTGGACAGCTTCGCCCGGGTGATCAACGTCAACCTGATCGGCAGCTTCAACATGCTGCGCCTGGCGGCTGCGGCAATGGCCGAAGGGGCGGCCTCGGAGGAGGGCGAGCGCGGGGTGATCATCAATACCGCGTCCATCGCCGCCTTCGACGGCCAGATCGGCCAGGCCGCCTATGCCGCGTCCAAGGGCGCGATTGCCAGCCTGACCCTGCCCGCCGCCCGTGAACTGGCGCGCTTCGGCATCCGCGTGATGACCATCGCCCCGGGCATTTTCGAAACCCCGATGATGGCCGGCATGACCGAGGAGGTCCGCGCTTCGCTGTCCGCCGGAGTGCCGTTCCCGCCACGCCTGGGCCGCCCGAGCGAATACGCCGCGCTGGCCCGCCACATCATCGAGAACAGCATGCTCAACGGCGAGACCATCCGTCTCGACGGCGCGCTGCGCATGGCTGCGAAATAAGGAGACGACCATGAACCACGATCCGATCGTTATCGTCAGCGCCGTGCGCACCCCGATGGGCGGCCTGCAGGGCGACCTCAAGAGCCTGACCGCGCCACAACTGGGCGCTGCGGCGATCCGCGCTGCCGTCGAGCGCGCTGGCATCCAGCCCGGCAGTGTCGAGCAGGTGCTGTTCGGTTGCGTGCTGCCTGCCGGCCTCGGCCAGGCGCCGGCGCGCCAGGCAGCACTGGGCGCCGGCCTGGACAAAGGCACGACCTGCACGACCCTGAACAAGATGTGCGGCTCCGGCATGCAGGCGGCGATCATGGCCCATGACCTGCTGCTGGCCGGCAGTGCCGAGGTGGTCGTCGCGGGCGGCATGGAAAGCATGTCCAACGCCCCGTACCTGCTGGACAAGGCCCGTAGCGGCTACCGCATGGGGCATGGAAAGATCATTGACCACATGTTCTTCGACGGTCTTGAAGACGCCTACGACAAGGGCCGCCTGATGGGCACCTTCGCCGAGGACTGCGCCCAGGCCAACGACTTCAGCCGCCAGGCCCAGGACGACTTCGCCATCGCTTCCCTGACCCGCGCCCAGCAGGCGATCAAGGACGGCAGCTTCGCCGCCGAGATCGTTCCGGTCGAGGTGATGGTCGGCAAGGACAAGGTGCTGGTCCGCGACGACGAGCAACCGCCCAAGGCACGCCTGGACAAGATCCCGCAGCTCAAGCCGGCCTTCCGCGACGGCGGCACGGTGACCGCCGCCAACTCCAGCTCGATATCCGATGGCGCCGCAGCGCTGGTGCTGATGCGCCGCTCCCGTGCCGAGCAGCAGGGCCTCAAGCCACTGGCGGTGATCCACGGTCACGCCGCCTTCGCCGATACCCCGGCGCTGTTCCCCACCGCGCCGATCGGTGCCATCAAGCAACTGCTGGAGCGTACCGGCTGGAGCCTCGGCGAGGTCGATCTGTTCGAAATCAACGAAGCCTTCGCCGTGGTGACCCTGGCGGCAATGAAGAAGCTGGAACTGCCCCACGACAAGGTCAACGTGCATGGCGGCGCCTGCGCCCTCGGCCACCCGATCGGCGCTTCTGGTGCGCGGATCCTGGTCACCCTGCTGTCCGCCCTGCGCCAGAAGAAGCTGCGCCGTGGCGTGGCGGCGATCTGCATTGGCGGTGGCGAGGCCACGGCCATGGCTGTCGAAATTCTGGACTGAGGTGCAGCATGCTGGTTAACGACGAGCAACAACAGATCGCCGATGCCGCCCGGCAGTTCGCCCAGGAGCGCCTGCGGCCGTTCGCCGAGGCCTGGAGCCGCGAGCATCGCTTCCCCAGGGAGGCCATGGCCGAGATGGCCGACATGGGCTTCTTCGGCATGCTGGTGCCAGAGCAGTGGGGCGGTTGCGACACCGGCTACCTGGCCTATGCCATGGCCCTGGAGGAAGTGGCCGCCGGTGACGGCGCCTGTTCCACCATCATGAGCGTGCACAACTCGGTGGGCTGCGTGCCGATCCTCAAGTTCGGCAACGAGCAGCAGAAGGAGCAGTTCCTCACCCCGCTGGCGTCGGGCGCGATGCTCGGCGCCTTCGCCCTCACCGAACCCCAGGCCGGCTCCGACGCCAGCAGCCTGAAGACCCGCGCCCGCCGCGACGGCGAGCACTATGTGCTCAACGGCTGCAAGCAGTTCATCACCTCCGGCAGCAATGCCGGGCTGGTGATCGTGTTTGCCGTCACCGACCCGGCGGCGGGCAAGCGCGGTATCACCGCCTTCCTGGTGCCCACCGACAGTCCTGGCTACCAGGTGGCGCGGGTTGAGGACAAGCTTGGCCAGCACGCTTCGGACACCTGCCAGATCGTCTTCGATGAGGTGCGCGTGCCGCTGGCCAACCGCCTGGGCGAGGAGGGCGAGGGTTACAAGATCGCCCTGGCCAATCTGGAAGGCGGGCGCATCGGCATCGCTGCGCAATCGGTGGGCATGGCCCGTGCCGCGTTCGAGGTGGCCCGGGACTATGCCCGCGAGCGCGAGAGCTTCGGCAAGCCGTTGATCGAGCACCAGGCCGTGGCGTTCCGCCTGGCCGACATGGCCACCCGGATTGCCGTGGCGCGGCAGATGGTCCATCACGCGGCGGCCCTGCGTGATGCCGGCCGGCCTGCCTTGGTCGAGGCGTCCATGGCCAAGCTTTTCGCCTCGGAAATGGCCGAAAAGGTCTGTTCGGATGCCTTGCAGACCCTCGGCGGATATGGCTATCTGAGCGACTTTCCGCTGGAGCGGATCTACCGCGATGTGCGGGTCTGCCAGATCTACGAAGGCACCAGCGACATTCAGCGCATGGTGATTGCGCGCAATCTTTGAAGGGAGCAGCTCATGACATTCGAAACCATCCTCGTCGAAACCCGTGGCAAGGTCGGCCTGATCACCCTGAACCGGCCCCAGGCGCTGAACGCCCTGAACCGCCAGATCATCGGCGAACTGAACCAGGCGCTGGACGCCTATGAGGCCGATATCAATATCGGCTGCATCGTCCTCACCGGTTCGGCCAAGGCCTTTGCTGCTGGCGCGGACATCAAGGAAATGGCCGAGCTGAGCTACCCGCAGATCTATATCGACGACCTGTTCAGCGACAGTGACCGCGTGGCCAACCGGCGCAAGCCGATCATCGCCGCGGTGTCCGGTTTTGCCCTGGGTGGCGGTTGCGAGCTGGCGCTGATGTGCGACTTCATCCTTGCGGCGGACAACGCCAAGTTTGGCCAGCCCGAGATCAACCTCGGCGTATTGCCGGGCATGGGCGGCACCCAGCGCCTGACCCGTGCGGTGGGCAAGGCCAAGGCCATGGAACTGTGCCTGACCGGCCGTTTGATGGGCGCCGAGGAAGCCGAGCGTGCCGGCGTGGTGGCGCGGATCGTGCCCCAGGCCGAGCTGCTCGATGAAGCGCTGAAGGTGGCGGCGGTGATCGCCAGCAAGTCGGTGCCGGTGTCGATGATGGTCAAGGAATCGGTGAACCGCGCGTTTGAAGTCAGCCTCTCGGAAGGCGTGCGCTTCGAGCGCCGGGTGTTCCACGCGGCGTTCGCTACCGAAGACCAGAAGGAAGGCATGGCGGCGTTCATTGCCAAGCGTGAGGCGCAGTTCAAGGACCGTTGACAGCCGACCCACCGCGGTCCTTGTTGGAGCTGGTTTACCTGCGATGGACAGCTTCGCGGTCCATCGCAGGTAAACCAGCTCCAACAGGGTTTCGTGACGCTCTTGAGAAAGATGTACCGCCAGCCTCTGACCTGCGGGGATTGAAATCTCGCTTCCATCATTTCAAGGAAGCGCACACATGACCCCAACCCCTTCACCTCTCGGCCAACTGGCCCTGAACTCTCCCCTTTGCGGCCCCATCGCCCAGCGTTTCGCCCGGCGTCCCTCATTGCGTGACGTGGCCTGGTGCCTGATCTTCGAGCAATCCTACCTGCGTGGCCTCAGCGAGCCTGACCCCTCGGCGCTCCTGCTGTACCGCACCGATGCCCGGGGCCAGCAGCATGTCGAGGACCTGGCGGACGTGCTGATCGAGTGCTACTGCAGCGGCGACGGGCTCAGCCTCGACGCCGACAGCGATTACCTGAGCTTCTACAAGGGCGCGGAGACCCCGTTCCGCAGCAAGGTCGAGGTCGCCGATATCCAGGCGCTGATCAACGAAAGCGCGCGCTACCTGCTGTCTACCTACCAGCAGGCGCTGTACGAGTACTGGAACTTCAGCCGCGACGGTGAGGGCAGCCCGTTGTTGTGGATGGCCGGCCATCTGCAGCAGCAATGCCGCGAAGTGGTCGACGAACTGTTCCGCAACGGTGGCCTGGACAGCCTGGAAGCGGCGACCGCGCGGACCATCATCAACTTCCCGCGGGCCCAGGACCGGGCGCTGCTGCATAACCTGGTCGAGGTCAAGGTCAGCCTGCTGGCCCAGGCCCTGTGCGTCGAGCAGGGTCTGGATCCGGAGCTGGCCAGCGCGATCCTGCTGGAACGCGAGGTGGGCCAGTTGCAACGCAAGATGGCCCTGGTCTTCAGCCTGAGCGGGGCGATCTATCGCTTCGAATCGCGCACGGCCCTGCGCGGGTCACTGGTCAATCGTTGCCCGGACAGAAACGGACCGCAGGTCTTGCACCAGTACACCGCGCCGGGTTCGGTGTTCGTTTCCCAGGCCATGCTGTTGCGCGAGCAGCAGCAGGACCTGGTCGCGGCCTTGGCACGCCTGCCGCTGTTGCCGGGGATGAGCGCCGGCCAGAGCCTGCAACTGCGCCTGGACGAGGCCAGCGCGCTGCTGGGCATTTGCCAGGCCAACCAGCGCGAGATGCGCCAGCGCTTCCGGCTGCAGTTGCCGGACTGGCTGAGCAAGGCCAGCGAGGAGCAGCGTCGTGATTACGCCGGTCGCCTGTTGCGCATGGCGCAGTTGCAGCGGGAGGGCGAGGCGCGGTCTTTCCTCGATGGCGTGCCCGATGCCTTCGATTTCGCCCGTCAGCAACTGCACAGTGCCATGCGCAGCGACCATCCCCATGACCCGTTGCCGGACCTGGACGACCTGGAACTGATCAACAGGCAGGTGACCGGCGTCGCGGGTGGCAGCGGCGGCAGCGTGGTGCCCCAGGGTGAGGAGAAGATCGTGCGCCTGACGCCGATGCAATTCGCCCTGGCCAACCTGGCGGTGCTGCAGGCCGGCACCGTGAGCCTGCGCAGCCTCAGCGGTGCGCAGTTGCCGGACTGGCTGACGGTGGACTACCTCAAGGCCCTGGTTACGCGCCTGGACGTGGGCGCTCACTATCCGGCGTTGCTGCAGCGCATGCTGCTGGACGATGCCACTGAGCGCGGCCCGCGCCAGCAGCGCTTCATCCAGCAGATCTGCGAGCAGATGCCGTTGCTGGCCCTGGAAACCCGCCTGCGTGCCCCGGCGTCCTTCAGTGCACAGAGCGTGTTGCGGGTGGACAGCCTGTTTCGCCCGGAACTGCAGTCCGGGGTGGCGGTGGCCCTGCGGCCGCTGGCGTTCATCGCCCGTTCCGGTGCCGCGCCGGATGTTGCCGGCAACGCCTGGTTGATCGAAGCACCGACGATCGGCGAGGGCCCCTGCCTGCTGTATCGCCCCTTGCACCGCGAGCCGCTGCACGAGTACGCCAGCCGCGCGGCATTCTTCAAGGCCCTGTGCGCCCCGGGAGCCTTGCAGGACGACATCCTCGAGCGCCTGCCGGCGGCGCGCCAGTCGATCTACGCCCATGGCGGCTTCGCCGAGCCGCATATCGTGCGTTTCTTCCCCGGCGACGAATTCTCCATGATCAGCGTCCCGGCGCTGGCCAAGCTGGGCGAGGCGACGCTGCAAGGCAATGTGCCGGAACAGCTGTACCAGTCCTGTGCCCAGGAGCTGATCGCCCGGGCCCGACGGGAAACCCTGTCCACCAGCGAGAGCCGCTGGCTGGGTTACCAGGAACTGGGCTGGCTGATGCTCAACACCATCCTCCCGTTCTTCAATGGCCCGCTGGTCAAGGCGGCCTGGATGCTGCCGCTGTTTTCCAGCTTGCGCGCAGTGCTGGCCGAGGACAAGGGTGCCGGCCAGCCCGGTGACCTGCAGCAATTGCTGCTGAGCCTGGCCCTGTTGCTGCTGCCGGAAAGCGAACCCAGCCTGCCCCGGGACAGCACGGCAACGCCGGAAGGCGACAGCGAGGCGGTGCGCATCGAACCGAGCAAGACCGACCTGCCGCAAGCGCCCCGCTGGTCGCGCTTCGGCTGGGGCAGCACCGACCTCACCGTGGCCCAGCGCGAGGCCCTGGGCGGTTTTCGCAGTGAGATCAGCGTGGATGAACTCGGCACGCCGATGGGGCCGGGGCTTTATTACGGGCTGTACCAATACCAGAAACAGTGGCTGGGGCTGATCGATGGGGTGATCTACCCCGTGTCCTTCACCGACGATGGCCCGCGCCTGATCGATGCCGCTGGCAAGCTCGGGCCCTGGGTGCGCAGCGATGCCGGTGGCCACTGGCGTCTGGATTTCGGCCTGCGCCTGCGCGGCGGCATGCCGGCCAACCGGCGTATTGCGCAACTGCGCGAGATCAACCGCCTGCGCGTTGTCCAGTTGGAGGCCAGCCACGAACGCCTGCTCGGGCAACGGGTCAGCCTGTCGGAGCAGGTCCAGGCGGACCTGGACGAAGCGGCGCGCCAGCAGTATCCGACCAAGGAGCACCTGCAGACCTATCACGAGCACCTCGGGCAACTGGACGCCGTGCTGGTGGCCTTCGACGACAACCTGTGCCAGTTGCAGCAGCTCAAGCCCCATCCCGAGTTCAAGCGCATGCACGCGCGCAACCTCTATGACCGCGCCGGTACCCAGGCGCAACTGGCCTATGTCCTGCACGCCCGGTTCAGCGACAACCACGCGATCATGCGCGAGATGCGCCCGGCCAGTTCGCCCCAGGAAGAGCAATCGCCGGAACATGTGGCCAAGCTCCAGCGCATGATGGAGGCGTGCCGCAAGTCCCAGGAAGAAGTCGATGGCATCATCGCCTGCCATGGTGTGATCGCCGATATGCGCAAGCAATTGCGTGACATCCTCCCCGGCGGGCCGCTACTGGCGGACAAGACCCTCGAGCTGCTGACCACCGAACCGAGCCTGCTGGCCTGGCGGTCGGTGGACCTGAGCCTGCGCGCCGCGACCATTCTCGATATCGAGAAGAGCAGCGATTACAAGGTGCTCTACCGTGCGTTGCTGGCGGCGCGGACCGGCCTGAGCATGCGTGATGCCCTGGATGTGAAGGGCTCCTTCAGCGAGGCCGAGGAAGTGGAAGTGCTCGACAGCGTGGTCAGCCGCCTTCGTCATGCCCTCGATACCGCGCGGCTGTACCAGGCCCTGCCGCGCGGCCCGGGTGGTGCGGACCTGCTCCAGGTGTTCATCGACAGCCTGGAAAGCCTGCACCGCGAGGCCCAGGAGGAACTGGCCGCGCGCCTGCAACTGCTGCCGGGGCGCAGCGATGCGGCGCCCCGGCCGACGCAGGGCAAGCGCAAGCAGGTGCTGATCCGCACCCGCAACCGCGGCGTGGTGGTCGGCTCGCGGCGCAAGGCCGAGGGCGGTCGCCCGGAATCCGTGGTGGTGGTCGATCCCATCGACAACAGTGAACTGGACCGCTACGAGGAGACGTCCGAGCCTGGGGTCTGGCAGCCGGTCAGCGAAGCCCGCGGCGACGCGCTGGCGCCGACCCCGGCCAGCCTGGTCACGCTGATCAAGCGTTCGACGCCGTTGCTGAACAATGCCGAGCGCAGGATTGCCAAGGTCCGCAGCCAGGCGAAGACGGCCACGGTGGGGGCCGATATCGAGGACATCCTGATCCAGGAAGCCCGGCCCCTGGATGCACTGGTCCAGCAAATCCAGGAAGCGCTGACCCGGGAAAACGCCACCGATGACTCGGTCGACGGGGTCGATGCGGCCCGCCAGTCGGCGGCGCTGACCGCCAAGGCGCAACTGATGCGTGACGAGGGCCGGCGCTTGCGGATCGAGATCCTCAAGAAGCAGGCGCCGACGGTGGGGCAGGTGGCCTGGTTGCTGGAACAGAAGGAAATCGGCATTGCCCGGGAGGGCGAGCGTGTCGCGCTGGCCAGGCGCAAGGGCTTGCCCCAGGACTACCTGCAGGAGTTCGTGATCAGCGACAAGGACGGCGCGCCGCTGTGGTACGCGCATTTCCACTATGCCAGTGCCGATGCCCAGGTCGCCGACTTCACCGCCGCGCACCTGAAGACCCGCGAGCAGCGTTATGACCGGGGGCCGCAGGTGGTGGCGTCGGCGAGCAACCAGGCGATCATCGAGGTGTATCGCAGCCGGATCGACAAGACCAGTGCGCAGAAGCTGTTCCTGAGCCTGTAGTGCTGGCGCGACGCGGTCCCACAGGGACCGCGTCGCGCCTTCTTTTCCTACGACCAAATAACTAGCCCATCCCTGCCAAGGGCTGATTCGTTGCCTCGCCGCGGCTGACTAAGATCCAGTCACTGCCCGTCAACCACGGCGGGCGCCGCTCAGCAGAGGCCCTGAACCATGATCTACGCAGCTCCCGGCAGCCCGGATGCCATCGTTTCCTTCAAACCGCGCTACGGCAACTACATCGGCGGCGAGTTCGTCCAGCCGCTGAGCGGCCAGTACTTCAGCAACACCTCGCCGGTCAACGGCCAGCCCATCGCCGAATTCCCCCGCTCCAATGCCCAGGACGTCGACAAGGCCCTGGACGCCGCCCATGCCGCCGCCGATGCCTGGGGCCGCACCTCGGTCCAGGACCGCTCCAACATCCTGCTGAAAATCGCCGACCGCATCGAACAGAACCTGGAAGTGCTGGCCCTGGCCGAGACCTGGGACAACGGCAAGGCGATCCGCGAAACCCTCAACGCCGACGTGCCGCTCGCCGCCGACCATTTCCGCTATTTCGCCGGCTGCATCCGCGCCCAGGAAGGCAGCGCCGCCGAGATCAACGACAACACCGCCGCCTATCACTTCCACGAGCCGCTGGGCGTGGTCGGGCAGATCATCCCGTGGAACTTCCCGCTGCTGATGGCCGCCTGGAAACTCGCTCCGGCCCTGGCTGCCGGCAACTGCATCGTGCTCAAGCCGGCCGAGCAGACCCCGCTGTCGATCACCGTGTTCATCGAGCTGGTCGGCGACCTGCTGCCGCCAGGCGTGCTGAACATCGTCCAGGGCTTCGGCCGGGAAGCCGGCGAGGCCCTGGCCACCAGCAAGCGCATCGCCAAGATCGCCTTCACCGGCTCGACCCCGGTGGGCTCGCACATCATGAAATGCGCCGCGGAGAACATCATTCCGTCCACCGTGGAGCTGGGCGGCAAGTCGCCGAACATCTTCTTTGAAGACATCATGCAGGCCGAGCCGTCGTTCATCGAGAAGGCCGCCGAAGGCCTGGTCCTGGCCTTCTTCAACCAGGGCGAAGTGTGCACCTGCCCGTCCCGCGCCCTGGTCCAGGAATCCATCTACCCGCAGTTCATGCAGGAGGTGCTGAAGAAGGTCCGGCAGATCAAGCGCGGCAACCCGCTGGACACCGAAACCATGGTCGGCGCCCAGGCGTCCGAGCAGCAGTACGACAAGATCCTTTCCTACCTGCAGATCGCCCGCGACGAAGGTGCCGAGATCCTCACCGGTGGCAACGCCGAGCAACTGGCCGGCGACCTGTCCAGCGGCTATTACATCCAGCCGACCCTGCTCAAGGGCCACAACGGCATGCGCGTGTTCCAGGAAGAGATCTTCGGCCCGGTGGTCGGCGTCACCACCTTCAAGGACGAAGCCGAAGCCCTGGCCATCGCCAACGACACCGAGTTCGGCCTGGGGGCCGGCGTGTGGACCCGCGACATCAACCGCGCCTACCGCATGGGCCGCGGGATCAAGGCCGGTCGCGTGTGGACCAACTGCTACCACCTGTACCCGGCCCATGCCGCGTTCGGTGGCTACAAGAAATCCGGTGTCGGTCGCGAGACCCACAAGATGATGCTCGACCACTACCAGCAGACCAAGAACCTGCTGGTCAGCTACGACATCAACCCGCTGGGCTTCTTCTGATTGCCCGGATGACGCTGGAAAACGCTGCCAAAGTAGTATTCGACCCGCACCGGAAACGGTGTATCACTAACGCACCGCCAACCCGCGGTGCCAGAAGAGGATGGACCTATGTGGAAAAAGCCTGCGTTCACTGATCTGCGTATCGGTTTCGAAGTGACCATGTACTTCGCCAACCGTTGATCCTCCTGGCGCCGGCCGGTTGTTCCGACGGCTGGCGCCGCCTTTGCCTTACCCCCTGTTTGCTTTAGGCTGGCGCTAACTTAAAACAACAAGAAGGCGTTGCATGAGCCCGAATCTGAGCCAGTTGCGCAAGTTCGTCTCCCCCGAAATCATCTTTGGTGCCGGCTGCCGCCATCACGTCGCCAACTACGCCCGTACCTTCGGTGCACGCAAGGTCCTGCTGGTCAGTGACCCGGGCGTCATCGCCGCCGGCTGGGTCGCCGACGTGGAAGCCAGCCTGCAGGCCCAGGGCATCGACTACGTGCTGTACAGCCAGGTCTCGCCCAACCCGCGGGTCGAAGAGGTGATGGACGGTGCCGAGCGCTATCGGGCCGAGCAGTGCGATGTGATCGTCGCCGTCGGCGGCGGCAGCCCGATGGACTGCGCCAAGGGCATCGGCATCGTCGTCGCCCATGGCCGGCACATCCTCGAATTCGAAGGGGTCGACACCATCCGCGTGCCGAGCCCGCCGCTGATCCTGATCCCGACCACCGCCGGCACCTCGGCGGATGTCTCGCAGTTCGTGATCATTTCCAACCAGCAGGAACGGATGAAGTTCTCCATCGTCAGCAAGGCGGTGGTGCCCGACGTGTCGCTGATCGACCCGGAAACCACCCTGAGCATGGACCCGTTCCTCTCCGCCTGTACCGGCATCGATGCGCTGGTGCACGCCATCGAGGCGTTCGTCTCCACCGGCCACGGCCCGCTGACCGATACCCACGCCCTGGAAGCCATGCGCCTGATCAATGGCAACCTGGTGCAGATGATCGCCAATCCGTCGAATATCGCCCTGCGCGAGTCGATCATGCTCGGCAGCATGCAGGCCGGGCTGGCGTTCTCCAATGCGATCCTGGGTGCGGTGCATGCCATGTCCCACAGCCTCGGCGGCTTCCTCGACCTGCCCCACGGCCTGTGCAATGCGGTGCTGGTCGAGCATGTGGTGGCGTTCAACTACAGTGCCGCGCCGGAGCGCTTCAAGGTGATCGCCGAGACCTTTGGCATCGATTGCCGCGGCCTCAGCCACAACCAGATCCGCCAGCGCCTGGTCGAGCACCTGATCGCCTTCAAGCATGCCGTGGGCTTCCACGAGACCCTTGGCCTGCACGGGGTCAGCGGCAGCGATATCCCGTTCCTTTCGCAACATGCCATGGACGACCCGTGCATCCTCACCAACCCCCGTGCCTCGAGCCAGCGTGATGTCGAGGTGGTCTATGGCGAGGCCCTCTGACCCGGGCAACGATGCCCTGGCCGGGCTGCTCGGGCTGAGCAACCACACGGTTCGCAAGAGTCACTATCCGGAACTGGCGGCACGCCTGGACGAGCTGGAAACCGAGCGCAACCGCTACACCTGGCTGTTCGAGCATGCGGTGCACGGGATTTTCCAGGCCAGCCTGGAAGACGGCCTGCGCGCCGCGAACCCGGCCATGGCGCGGATGCTCGGTTATGCCGATCCGCAGCAGTTGCTGCTGGCCCGCACCGACCTGGCCGGGCACCTGTTCATCGGTGGCGAAGCCGAGTTGATGAGCATCGCCGAGGAACTGCAGCGCGAGCGCGCCTTGCTCGGCTACGAGACCCAATTGCAGCGCAAGGACGGCACGGCCATCGATGTGCTGATGAACCTGCTGCTGCGTCCGGACGAGGAGGGCGTGGTCGAGGGCTTCGTCGCCGATATCACCGAGCGCAAGCTCAGCCAGGAACGCCTGCAGCAGATGAACGACGAGCTGGAGCAGCGCGTCGCCGAACGCACCAACCAGCTGATCGAGGCCCGCGACGCGGCCCAGGCCGCCAACCGCAGCAAGGACAAGTACCTGGCCGCCGCCAGTCATGACCTGCTGCAACCGCTGAACGCCGCGCGCCTGCTGATCTCGACCCTGCGCGAGCGCAGTCTGCCGGCTGCCGAGCAGTTGCTGGTGGAGCGGGCGCACCAGGCGCTGGAGGGCGCCGAGGACCTGCTCACCGATCTGCTGGATATCTCTCGCCTCGACCAGGCGGCAATCAAGCCGGACCTCGACCTTTATCACCTCGACGAACTGCTCGGCCCGCTGGCTTCGGAGTTCCAGCCGGTGGCCGAGGCGGCCGGGCTGAACCTGCGGGTGCGCAGCGGCGCGTTGATGATTCGCAGCGACATCCGCCTGCTGACGCGGATCCTGCGCAACTTCATCAGCAACGCCTGCCGCTACACCGAGCGCGGCGGCATCCTGCTCGGTGCGCGGCGGCGCGGGCAGATGCTGCGCCTGGAAGTCTGGGACAGCGGCCGGGGCATCGCCGCCGACCGGCTGGAATCGATCTTTCTCGAATTCAATCAGCTGGATGTCGGCCGCGCCGCCGATCGCAAGGGCGTTGGCCTGGGGCTGGCGATCGTCGAACGGATCGCGCGGATTCTCGAATGCCAGGTGCGCGTGCGTTCCTGGCCGGGGCGCGGCTCGGTGTTCAGCATCGATGTACCGCTGTCACGGGAGGCGCCGCGTCCGGTGGTCGCACCCGGGGTGCCGCTGCCGGCCCTGGGCGATCCGTTGCCGGGTCGGCGCCTGTTGGTACTGGACAACGAGACGGCGATTCTCGACAGCATGGCCGCTCTGCTCGGCCAGTGGGGCTGCGAAGTGCTGACCGCCACCGACCGTGACGCGGCGCTCCAGGTTCTGCAGGGCAGGGCGCCGGAGCTGGTCCTGGCGGACTTCCACCTCGACCATGGTGTAACCGGATGTGAAGTGGTGCGCGACCTGCGCAAGCATTTCGGCGTGGCCATTCCGGCGGTGATGATCACCGCCGACCGCAGTGACCAGAGCCGCCGGGCCATGCAGCGCCTGGGTGCGCCCTTGCTCAACAAGCCGGTAAAACCGGGCAAGTTGCGCGCGGTGCTCAGTCAATTGCTCGGATGAGCGGGCGTTGCCGTGCTTCACGCCCGCAATGGTTTTTTGCTATAAACGCTGCCCTCGCACCATGCTTGCCGGGGATAAGGAGCTTTTCGGACAAAACCGCAGTCATTTCTGTTGCCCGTCCCGAGGCTCGGCCTTAGACTGCCGCCCCCCGTAAATTGAGTACCGGCTGGTGCTTGAAGAATTCCGCTGCTGGCGAGCTGTTCGCCGCGGCACTCGATTCGTCTAAATGCACGTACATTTTTATTAGAGATATCAATGACAAAGGAAAAGTTGCTGGCCATGCCGGCCGATGACTACATGAACGCCGAGCAACAGGCTTTCTTCTCCGATCTGCTCAAGCAGATGAAGGTGGAAACCCAGGAGCGCATCGAGCAGAGCCGTGTAACCATCGAAAGCCTGGACTCGCCTGCCGATCCTGCCGATGCCGCCTCGGTCGAAGAAGAGCGCCACTGGCTGGTCAACGCCATCGAGCGTGACCAGCGCCTGCTGCCGCAACTGGAAATGGCCCTGGGCCGTATCGCCGACGACAGCTTCGGCTGGTGCGACGACAGCGGCGAGCCGATCGGCCTCAAGCGTCTGCTGATCAGCCCGACCACCAAGTACTGCATCGAAGCGCAGGAGCGTCACGAGCAGCTGGACAAGCATCTGCGCCAGGTCTGATCGACTGCTGCAACACGAAAGCCCCGGGCCCTGTGCCCGGGGCTTTCGTTTTCGCGCGCGCGAAAAACGGCTCACTGTTGTCCTGTATCAAGGCTGGAACGGCTTACGCCGAAGGAAGCATGGCTAATGGCGTTGTAGTGGCGTTTAATGACGCAACAATAACAACGGGGAGCCACAGTCATGATGCGAGAAGGATCTCTGCCAGCCGGGCTGGCACAAGCGGACCCGTCGCCCAGGGTCGCCCGCGCCAGGTCCGGCGTGGTGCTGCAGAGCCTGGTGCTGGTGGTCGTGCTGGCGGCCATGGCCTTCGCCGGCCTGTCGTTCTGGTTCTGCCTGCCGCTGGTGTTGCTGGTGCTCTGGCTGCCCCATGTGCTGAGCCGGCCACGGCCTGAGCCGGTGGCCGTGCACGACCCGCTGACCGAACTGACCCGCGACCTGGCCCAGGTCACCAGTCATAATGCCCTGTCGGCCGCCGGCGTGGCCTATTCGGTCAAGCAACTGGCGGACAAGCTGCAATCCCAGTTGTCCTCGGCGGCGCAGATCGTCAGCAGCGCCGAAGTCATGATCGGCACCGAGAAAGTCACCTCCCAGCTCAGCCGCGAGGCTCTGGTCGCTGCCCAGCAGGCCCACGAAAGCAGCGCGGCCGGCCGTTCGGTGCTGGCCGACTCGATCCAGCTCATGCACCAGCTCAGCTCCCGGGCCAATCAAAGCCGCGAGCTGATCGAGGCGCTGCACCAGCGCAGCGAGGACATCGCCCGGGTCACCCTGGTGATCCAGGCCATCGCCAGCCAGACCAACCTGCTGGCGCTCAATGCCGCCATCGAAGCGGCCCGGGCTGGCGAGCACGGACGTGGCTTTGCCGTGGTCGCCGATGAAGTGCGGGGTCTGGCCGGGCGGACTGCCAGCGCTACCGAGGAAGTCGGTGTGATGGTCGCCGACATCCAGCAGCGCACTGCCCAAGTGGTGGAGCAGATTCGCGCGCTCTCGGATGACCTGCACAGCGGTGTCGGCCAGGTCGAGCACACCGGTGAGCAACTGGACAGCATCGCCGGGCTCGCGGCAGAGGTAGAGCAGCAGATCACCGAGATCGCCGGCGGTACCGAAACCACCCGGACCCAGCTCGACAGCCTGTTCCAGGCGGTGGAGCAGATGCGTGGCGACCTGGCCATCAGCGACCAGCAGACCCAGCGCCTGGCCCAGGCGGCGGTGCAGATGGAAGGGCAGGCGGAGAACATCAGCGAGCGCCTGGCCGAGGTCGGGCTGGACGAGTATCACCAGCGCGTCTTCGACCTGGCCCTGCTGGGTGCGCAACAGATTGCCGAGCGCTTCGAAGCCGACATCCGCGACGGGCGGATCAGCCATGACGACCTGTTCGACCGCCAGTACCAAGTGCTGCCGGGCACCCGTCCGGCGCGCTACCGTACCCGTTTCGACCACTACACCGACCAGGTGCTGCCGGGCATCCAGGAGCCGCTGCTGCGTGAGCATGAAGGGCTGATCTATGTGATCGCCTGCACCCAGCAGGGCTATGTGCCGACCCACAACAACGCCTTCAACCAGGCCTTGACCGGCGACGAAGCCACGGATACCGCGCACAACCGCAGCAAGCGCAAGTTCGACGACCGCACCGGTATCCGCTGCGGCAGCCATCAGCAGCGGGTGCTGCTGCAGACCTACACCCGCGATACCGGCGAGCTGATGCATGACCTGTCGGTACCGATCAAGGTGGACGGGCGGCATTGGGGTGGGCTGCGGTTGGGGTATCGGCCGGAGAAGATGATCTAGGAGGCCGGGCTTCAAGCTTTAAGCTTCAAGCTTCAAGAGAAGAGCCGCGGCGCTGCTGGTGGCTCTTTTTCCTATCTGGAGAGTGGAAGCTCCAAACCCGAAGCGACGCTGACTGCTTTTTCTTATAGCTTGAAGCTTAAAGCTTGAAGCTCAAAAACCCTCGACGGGTTTCCGTGTTTTCGTGCATATTCCCACCCCTGTGCGGTGAGCCATCTGCTTCCCGACGCAACGAGGCTATCCTTCGCTGATCGCCTCGCGCCGCGAGGGAGCGGTGAAACAGGGAATTTTCACCGCGCAATGTCGGTCTGACGTTCGCCAATTAGCCATTCTCTGGCATGGGAAAGTGCTCTTTCCTACACGGCGTGACGCCTCCGGGCCGCTACTTATTGGTTCCAACTCATTAGTCTTTCGCACTTCGAATTAACGAAGTACGGCATGCCCGTGGGACATTTTCGTCACGGGCGTCAGTGTGATCCCGTTTTGAGGAATTTTCATTTGGCAGTCAGCAATCTGGATATGCACGCCCTGTTCGTGCTGGGCGATCTTCGCGGCAAACTGGTCAAGCAGTTCCAGGCGCCGTTCGTGTACATCACCGAGCAAAGCCCCGACGGTCTTTACATGGCTGAAGTCGAGACGGCGGATGTGCTGGTGGTGGATGACAAGCAGCGCCTGGAATTGAAAGTCGGCGACCACTTCCGTGCGGCCGTCCTGCCGAGCCGTGAAGGCGGCAAGTTCGAAATCCGTTTCCGCGACATCAAGCAGACCATCTACGGCCTGGGCGAGTACGCCTTCGTCAGCACCCCGGAAGGCGAAGGCATCGTGTTTCGTGAAGGTCGCGCGGTGATGATGGTGTTCGCCACGCAAGAGCGCATCAGCGAAGGCCTGTCCAAGACCCTCAAGGCCGCTACGGCCAAGGTCGCGAAATGGCGCAAGGGCGAGCTGACGTTCAAGGCCAGCGAGTGAGCGGTCGCCGCGAGTTCCATGAACGCCACCAGGCCCGCGCCGAAGAACAGGCGCGGCAGTGGCTGGCGCGGCGTGATGAATTGCAGGGACAGTGGTTGGCCTGGGTCGCGGGCCAGCTTTATCAGCTCGAGCCCGCGGAGTACGCGGCCATGGTCAGGCGCGAGCTGCAGCGCCTTACCGAAGGGCAATGACGCTGTTCAGTCCTGCTCGCGACTGCTGACCTCGCCCGGCACGTCATCGCCAGCCATGCGCTTGCGGAACAGCGCGGTGCGGGCCAGCAGCAGGGTGGTCACCGGTACGGTGATCGACAGCAGGATCGGAATCAGCCAGGCATGCAGCACCGGTGTTTCCTTCAAGCCCGAGAAGTACAGGATCGAGGCCAGCGCCACGCACCAGGCGCCGAGGGTCGAGGCCAGGGCCGGCGGGTGCATGCGCTGGAAAAAGTCCTTCAGGCGCAGGATGCCGATGGCCCCGGTGAGGGCGAACAGGCTGCTGGTCAGGATCAGCGCCGCGACGACGATTTCCAGCCAGAACGGCAATACCGGAGCGGTCATTCGATCACCTCGCCGCGCAGAAGGAACTTGGCCAGGGCGAACGAGCCGACGAAGCCGAACAGGGCGATCAGCAGCGCGCCCTCGAAATAGGTGTCGCTGGCGTAGCGGATGCCCAGCACCAGCATCATCAGCATCCCCAGCATGTACAGGTAGTCCAGGGCCAGCACCCGGTCCTGGGCCGAGGGTCCGCGGAACACGCGGACCAGGGTCAGGGCCATGGCGATGGTGAAGATGAACAGGCTGGCGACAATCGCGTTGGCGAGCAGGCCGGTCATTCGAAGATCTCCATCAACGGGCGTTCATAGGTGTGCTTGAAGTGCTCGATGAAGCTCGCTTCGTCGTCCAGGTCGAACACATGCAGCAACAGCACGCTGCGATCCAGGGCCAGTTCCGACCACACCGTGCCGGGGATCACCGTGGTGATCATCGACAGCGCGGCCAGGCCGTGGGCGTCGCGCAGGTCCAGGGGAATGTGCACGAAGCGCGAGCGCGGCGGCTTGCGGCCCATGCGCCAGACACTGCGGAACACCTCCAGGTTGGACACCAGCACATCCAGGCCGACCCGCAGGATCAGGCGGATCACCGCCTTCGGGTTGCGGATATGCGCGCTCAGCGGGCGCAACGGCTGCATCAGTAATGGCGCGAGAATGCCCAGCAGCAGGCCGAGGATGATATTGCCCGGGCTGATCGACAGGTTGAGCACCAGCCACAGGACGAACAGGGCCAGGGAGAGCAACGGCGCTGGCAATAGTCGCTTCATGGTTGCACCTGCGCGCTTTCCAGGGTGGTCGGGCCGGGAATCGGCCGGGTGCCCAGCACCGCTTCGATGTAGACGCCCGGGTCCTTGAGGCTGGCGGCGGTGTCCTGGGTGTAGCGCATCAGCGGCTCGGCCCACAGGCTGAGGACCACGCAGAGACTGAGCAGGGCCACGATCGGCACGCATTCATACATCCGCAGCAGTGGTGACGGGCGCTCCTCGGGTTTCCAGAAGCGCTGCACGCCCAGGCGTACCAGGGCGATCAGCGAGGCCATACCGGAAAGCACCAGCAGCGCCAGAAGGGCCCAGCCGCTGGCCGACAACGGCGCTTCGGCGGGCACGCCCATGCCCAGCGGATTGAACAGCGCGGTGATCAGGCTGAACTTGCCGACGAAGCCCGACAGCGGCGGCATGCCGATGATCAGCAGGGCGCAGGCGATGAAGCTGAAACCGAGGAAGGCCATGGTCCAGGGAATGATCTGCCCGACCACGGCCTTCTGTTCGTCATCGAGGTTGATGCCCTTGGGCGGCTGCAGTGATTCCAGTGGCGAGGGCAGCGCGTCGGCATCCTCGTCCAGCGGCAGCTCGTTGGCCGAACGCGAACGCTCGATCAGCTCGGCGAGGAGGAACAGCGCACACAGGGCCAGGGTCGAGCTGACCATGTAGAACAGCGCCGCCGAGGTCAGTGGCGTCTGGCCGAAGCCGATGGCCGCCAGCAGGGTCCCGGCGGAGACCAGGATGCTCAGGCTGGCCATGCGCTCCAGGCGCTGCGCGGCGAGGATCGACACCGCCGCGCAGGCCAGCGTGGCGAGTCCACCGTACACCAGCCACTGCCCGCCGAAGAATGCCGAGGCCCCGGCCTGCCCGGAGAACAGCAAGGTCCACAGGCGCAGCACGGTATAGAAACCGACCTTGGTCATGATCGCGAACAGCGCCGCCACCGGCGCGCTGGCCGAGGAGTAGGCCGGGACCAGCCAGAAGTTCAGCGGCCAGATGCCCGCCTTGGCCAGGAAGGCGATGGCCAGGATCGCCGCACCGGCGTGCAGCAGGCCGCGATCGGCCTCGGGCACCAGCGGAATCTTCATCGCCAGGTCGGCCATGTTCAGGGTGCCGGTCACGCCATAGAGCATGGCCGCGCCAATCAGGAACAGCGACGAGGCGAACAGGTTGATGGCGATGTAATGCAGGCCGGCCTTGACCCGCGAGCGGCCCGAGCCGTGCAGCAGCAGGCCGTAGGACGCCGCCAGCAACACCTCGAAGAACACGAACAGGTTGAACAGGTCGCCGGTGAGGAAAGCGCCGTACAGGCCCATCAACTGGATCTGGAACAGCGCATGGAAGCTGGCGCCGGCGCGGTCCCAGCGGGCCAGGGCGAAGAGCAGGGCGCTGGTGCCGACGATGCCGGTCAGTACCAGCATCAGCGCGGACAGGCGGTCGAGCACCAGGACGATGCCGAACGGCGCCGCCCAGTTGCCCGGCAGGTAGACGCCGATGGAGGTGGCCTGGCCCTGGTCCTTGACCCACAGCAGCAGGGTGATGGCAATGCCCAGCCCGGTGAGGGTCGAGAGCAGGTTGATCCGTGCCTTCAGCGGCCGGCGCTTTTCCCCGAGCAACAGCAGCAGGGCCGCGGTCAGCAACGGCAGGAGGATCGGTGCGACGATCAGTTGTTGCATCCCGCTCATTCCTGGGGCTCCCGTCCGTCAACGTGGTCGGTGCCGGTGAAACCGCGCGAGGCCAGCAGCACCACGAGGAACAGTGCGGTCATGGCGAAGCTGATGACGATGGCCGTGAGGACCAGGGCCTGGGGCAGCGGGTCGGTGTAGTTGAGAAGGTCCTGGGGCACGCCGTCCTTGATGATCGGCTCCTTGCCGATGAACAGGCTGCCCATGCTGAAGATGAACAGGTTGACCCCGTAGGACAGCAGGCACAGGCCCATGATCACCTGGTAGGTCCGTGGCCGGAGGATCAGCCAGACCCCGGAGGCGGCGAGAACGCCGATGGCGATCGCGATGACTTCTTCCATCAGGCGGCTCCCTCTGCGGTGGTGGATTTCGGTTGTGGGCGGTGCGCACGCACCGACTGGTGGGCGAGGGCGGTGAGGATCAGCAGGGTCGAGCCGACCACCACGGTGAACACGCCGATATCGAAGAACAGCGCGCTGGCGACATGCAGGTCACCCAGCAGCGGCAAGTGCAGGTGCGCGGTGTGGGTGGTGAGGAACGGATAACCGAAGAGCAGCGCGCCGACCCCGGTCAGGGTCGCGCAGAGCAGCCCGGTGCCCATCCAGCGCAGCGGCCGCAGGCTCATCTGCGCCTCGACCCACTGGGTCCCGGCAACCATGTACTGGAGGATGAACGCCACCGACATCACCAGCCCGGCGACGAAACCGCCGCCCGGCTGGTTGTGCCCGCGCATGAACAGGTACATCGACACCAGCATGGCCATCGGCAGCACCAGGCGGGCGAGCACGGCCGGGACCATCATGAAGCCCAGGGCGGTGTCCTCGGCGTGGCGCGGGTTGACCAGGTCGGTGACCATGTCCGGGGCCAGCGAGCGCTGCTGCGCCGGCAACTGGATGCTCTCGCGCGGCGGACGGAAGCGCCGCAGCAGGGCGAACACCGCCAGGGCCACGGCCACCAGCACGGTGATTTCGCCGAGGGTATCGAAGCCGCGGAAGTCCACCAGCATCACGTTGACCACGTTGGTTCCGCCGCCTTCCGGCAGGGCGCGGCTCAGGTAGAAGGACGAGATGAAGTTGGGTGTCGGCCGGGTCAGCATGGCGTAGGACAGCACCGCCATGCCGCCACCCACCCCGACCGCCAGGACCAGGTCGCGCAAGCGGCGCAGACGCGCCCGCTCCTGGGAGCCGGCCAGCGGCGAGACACCTTCGATCCGCCGTGGCAGCCAGCGCAGGCCGAGGAGGATCAGCACCGTGGTGACCACTTCCACCACCAGTTGGGTCAGGGCCAGGTCCGGGGCGGAGAACCAGACGAAGGTGATGCAGGTCATCAGGCCGCAGACGCCGACCATGATCAGTGCCGCGAGACGGTGGTACTTGGCTTGCCAGGCAGCGCCGATGGCGCAGGCAATGGCGATCACCCAAAGCATCACGAACACCCCGGAGCCCGGGATCTTCGGGCGGTTGCCCCAGCTCAGGCCGTGGGCCAGCAGTGGCAGCATGCCGGCGACCAGCGCAGCGAGGACCAGCATGAACAACTGCTTCTGCAGACGGCGGGTGGTGAAGATTCGCTCGATGGTCCGCGCCGTGCGCATCAGGATTACCTGGCCACGCTCGAACAGGCGCTTGCCGTTGAAGCGCTCGATCACCGGTGGATAGCTGAACCGACCGTGCTGGAACTGCTTGCGCAGCGCCAGGTACAGGAGAATGCCGCCGCACATGGCGATCAGGCTCATGATCAACGGCGCGTTCCAGCCGTGCCAGACCGCCAGGCTGTATTCCGGCAGCTCACCGCCGACCACCGGCAGGGCGGCGGCGGCCAGCAGCGGGCCGACCGACTGCGCCGGGAAGATCCCTACTACCAGGCAGGTCAGCACCAGCAGTTCGACCGGCGCACGCATCCAGCGTGGCGGTTCGTGCGGGGTGTGCGGCAGGTCGGTGGCGGTCGGGCCGAAGAACACGTCCACGGTAAAGCGCAGGGCATAGGCGACGCTGAAGGTCCCGGCCAGGGTGGCGATCACCGGCAGGGCCGCCTCGACCCAGGCGGTGGAACTGATGAATACGGTTTCGGCGAAGAACATCTCCTTGGACAGGAAGCCGTTCATCAATGGCACCCCGGCCATGGACGCACTGGCCACCATGGCCAGGGTCGCGGTGAACGGGATCAGGCGGAACAATCCGCTGAGCCTGCGGATGTCACGGGTGCCGCTTTCGTGGTCGATGATCCCCGCCGCCATGAACAGCGAAGCCTTGAAGGTGGCGTGGTTGAGGATATGGAACACCGCCGCCACGGCGGCCAGCGGGCTGTTCAGGCCGAGCAGCAGGGTGATCAGGCCCAGGTGGCTGATGGTGGAGTAGGCCAGCAGGCCCTTGAGGTCGTTCTGGAACATCGCCGCGTAGGCGCCGAGCAGCAGGGTGCAGGCGCCGGCGCCGCCGACGATCCAGAACCACTCCTCGGTGCCGGAGAGCACCGGCCAGAAGCGCGCCAGCAGGAACACCCCGGCCTTGACCATGGTCGCCGAGTGCAGGTAGGCCGAAACCGGAGTGGGCGCCGCCATCGCATGGGGCAACCAGAAGTGGAAGGGGAATTGCGCGCTCTTGGTCAGCGCGCCGAGCAGGATCAGGGGCAGGAGGACGGGATACAGGGCGTGGCCACGGATGACATCGCCGGCAGCCAGGACCTTGTCCAGGTCGTAGCTGCCGACCACATGGCCGAGCAGGATCACCCCCGCCAGCAGGCACAGGCCACCGGCTCCGGTCACCATCAGCGCCATGTAGGCGCCACGGCGGGCGTCGGCGCGATGGTGCCAGTAGCCGATCAGCAGGAAGGAGAACAGGCTGGTCAGTTCCCAGAAGAACACGATCTGGATCAGGTTGCCGGAGATCACCAGCCCGAGCATCGCGCCCATGAAGGCCAGGAAGAAGGCGAAGAAGCGCGGCACCGGGTCCTGCGGCGACATGTAGTAGCGCGCGTACAGCGACACCAGGGTACCGATGCCCAGCACCAGGAGGGAGAACAGCCAGGCGAAGCCGTCCATGCGCAGGATGATGTTGAGTCCCATGCTCGGCAGCCAGAGGATCTCCTCGCGGATCACCCCGCCATCGGCAATCTGCGGATACAGCATGGCCACCTGCACCGTGCCGATCAGGGCAACGATGCCGGCCAGCAGCGACTCCGAGTTGCGTGCGTTGTGCGGCAGCAAACCGGCCACACAGCTCCCGACGAATGGCAGAAGCAGTAGAACTATCAAGGACATAGATATCTAATCTGCGGAAATTTGCAGGGAATCATACGTGCCGGTCCGGTGATCACCAACCGCCAAGCTGTGACATGACCCTACAAGAATTGTAAGAAAAAGCTTTTTTCTTATAACAGTTTCCGCAAGACGAGCGCGCTGTTTCCCTACAGTCCGGTATCAGCTTCCTTCTCGTCGGCGGGACTTGCCACCGGCTTTTCTTCCTTGCGTGCGAACTTCAGTTCGCTGACGATCACCGCGATCACGATCAGCAAACCGCCCAGCAGGGCCACGCCAGGCAAACGCTCACCGGCGATACGTCCGACAATCCCGGCCCAGACCGGTTCACCCGCGTAGATCAGCGTAGCGCGGGTTGGCGAAACCGACTTCTGCGCCCAGTTCATCGCGACCTGGATCACCGCGCTCATGGCCCCCAGGCCAATGGCGGCGCCGAGCAGCAGCCAGGAGAAGTCCGGCAGGCGTTCCTGGGTCGGCACCACCAGCATGAACGACAGGGCCGAGGCGGTGGCCAGTTGCACCACGGTGACCCGCCGCACATCCACGCTGCCGGCATAGTTGCCGATCAGGATGATCTCCGCGGCGATTGCCACGGCGCTGATCAGGGTGGCAATTTCCCCAGGGCTGAAATGCACCGCGCCACCGCTGGGGCCGGCCAGCAGCATCAGGCCGGTGAAGGCCAGGGCGATACCGATGCTCGGCATCAGGCCGGGGCGACGGCCCAGCACCAGCCATTGCAGGATCGGCACGAAGGGCACGTAGAGCGCGGTGATGAAGGCCGACTGGCTGCTGCTGATGGTTTGCAGGCCCACGGTTTGCAAGCCGTAGCCGAGCATGATCGAGACGCCGATCAGCACCCCGGCCTTGAGTTCGCGCAGGGTCAGACCCGGCAGTGAGCGAAAGCAGAAGAGTCCGACGAAGAATGCGGCGGCGGCGAAGCGCAGGCCGACGAAGAACATCGGGCCGCTGACGGTCATCACCTTGTGCACGATCAGGAAGGTGCCTCCCCAGAGCATGGTGATGAACACCAGCACCAGTTCCGCCTTGCTCAGGCGGAAAGTGACGGGAGGACGGGCGGAGCTATCGGTAGTCATGGCTTGCACACGGAAGTGAGGGCGCCGCACAATGCGCGCGGCAAAAGTGGGCAGTATACTGCGCAAATTATCGTCGGTGAGTACTTCAGTGGATAAAGATTCCAATCGCGCCCCGGTGCTCCAGCATGTCAGCCAGAACGTGCGGCGCCTGCGCAACGATGCGGGCCTGAGCCAAAGTGCCCTGGCAGAGAGCTCCGGGGTCAGCCGGCGGATGCTGGTGGCGATCGAAGCGGGGGAAAAGAATGTCAGCCTGTCGACCCTCGACCTGATTGCCGAAGCCCTGGGCGTGGCCTTCAGCGACCTGATCAAGGCCCCGGACAATCGTGATTCGAGTCGTATCAACGAACTGGCCTGGGCCGGTGAGCACCCCGGCAGCAAGGCGGTGTTGCTGGCCAGCAGCCCGGCACGGCGCGAGGTGGAGTTGTGGGAGTGGCGCCTGGAGCCCGGCGAGTTCTATAAGACCAATGCCGACCCGGAGGGCTTCAGCGAGCAGGTGTTCGTCTTCGAGGGCAGCCTGACCCTGCTGATCGATGGCGAAGCGCGGGTGCTGGCCGCCGGCGAATTCTTCACCTATGCCAGCAACCGCACCCATGGTTATCGCAACGATGGCGCAGTGGCCACGCGCTTCGTGCGCAACGTGGTGATCTGACTCAGGCGGCCAGCCATTCTTCGGTGGAAATGACCTGGGCATAGGCGAACGCCAGCGAGGCCATGTACGCCGCGTGGGCCTGGGCGGCCGGTACGTTCACGCCGTTGAATTCCAGGTCGCGGGTGGCACAGGCATCGTGCAGGACCTTGACCGTGTAGCCGAGGTCGGCGGCGGCCCGCACGGCGGCGTCGATGCACATATGACTCATGCTGCCGACCACTGTCAGTTCGCTGACCCGCTGTTGTTCCAGCAGGCTGAGCAGCGGGGTGTCGAGGAAGGCGTTGACCTTGTGCTTGAGCACGACCGCTTCGTTGTCCCGGGGTGCCAGTTTCGAATGGATCTGCGCACCTTGCGAGCCGGGCGCGAAGAAGGGCGCCTCGGCGGACTCGAACTCATGCTTGACGTGGATCACCAGGTCGCCCCGCGCCCGTGCGGCGGCCAGGGCCTTTGCCGCGTTGTCGGCTGCGGCGTCGGCATTGACCAGGGTCCATTTGCCGCCGGGGAAGTAGTCGTTCTGGATATCGATGATGACCAGGGCCTTTGTGCTCATGCGGTTTCCTCATTTCGGAGAGTGGTGACGTTGTGGCTGATAGTTATAGGCTTGCCTGGCGCGGCTGCGGATTGGCGCGACCGACAAATTGACGGGAAAAACTGACAATGAGCCGTGACGGCGAAATCATCGAGATCGGCATCCTGGTCTATCCCGGGGCACAGATGGCGGCGGTGTGCGGGCTGACCGACCTGTTCAGCGTGGCCAATCGCCTGGCTGCCGACCTTGGCCTGGCGCAGCGGGCGCCGCTGCGGGTCTGTCACTGGCAGGAAGACCCGCAGGGTGTATTGGCGGTGACTCAGGACAGTCATGGCCTGGCCAGCTATCAGCCACGGGTGATGATCGTTCCGCCGAGCCTGACCCAGGAGCCGACGGCCGAATTGCTGGAACGCTATCGCCAGCAGTTGTGCACCTGGCATGGCGACGGGGCCATGCTGGTGTCGGTGTGTGTCGGGGTGTTCTTCATCGCCGCCAGCGGTGTGCTGGACGGGCGTTCGGCGACCACCCACTGGAATTTCGCCCAATCCCTGGCCGAACGCTTTCCGCAGGTGCGGGTCGAGGCCAACCTGCCGCTGCTCGAGGACGGCGATGTCATGACCAGCGCCGGCTTGATGGCTTGGACCGAGGTGGGGCTGAAGCTGGTAGAGCGTTTTCTCGGGCAGACCCTGGCGACCGAGACGGCGCGCTTTCTTGCAGTCGAGCCGGTGCAGGTAAAACCGGCGGGCAGCAGTTTCAGTCCGCGCCTGGACCATGGCGATGAAGCGGTGCTCAAGGTGCAGCACTGGTTGCAGAGCACCGGGGCGCGGGAGGTGAGCGTGGCGCTGATGGCTGAATGCGCCGGGCTGGAGGAACGCACCTTCCTGCGACGGTTTCGCAGTGCCACCGGATTGAAGCCGACCGAGTATTGCCAGCAGGTGCGGGTAGGGCGGGCGTGCCGGATGCTGGAGTTCACCCGCCGCAGCATCGACCAGATCGCCTGGGGCGTTGGCTATCAGGACCCGGGTGCGTTTCGCAAGGTATTCCACAAGGTGACCGGGCTGGCGCCGAGTGACTACCGGCGGCAGGTGACCGGGCAAGCATGATGTCGTTCTCTCGGGCCTGCACATAATCCTGTGGGAGCCGGCATTGCCGGCGATGAGGCCATCAGAACACATCAACCCTGAATCAGGAGTACCAGGGCGAATGATGCGGATACCGATCCAGCCGCGCCCCGATCACCATCTCGCTGACCCACGCCGTCAGCAACGCACTGTAGGCTTTCTGGCTGCGGTCACTGGACAACGCATGATCCGCCCCGTCGACGATCCGGTGGGTCAGCGAGTGGGCACAGACGAACGCCGAGCGATAACTCATCAGCGTCGTGTGGGGCACATAGTCATCCGTCTCCGACTCCACCAGCAGCACATCCCCGGCGAATTCCGCGCAAGCGGCCAGGGCCCGGTTGTCGCCGGGGCCGAGGGTCATCAAGCGGTACTGTGACAGGCGCTGGCGGTCCAGCGCCTGTTTGGGCAGGCTCCATTCATCGTCCCAGTACAGTGCCGGGACCCGCAGTGCCAGCCACTTCACTGGCCGCTGACGGGTCAGCAGGGTGGCGAGATAGCCGCCGTAGCTGCTGCCGATCACGGCGATCGAGCTGGTATCCACCGCCGGATGCCCCACCAGCTTGTCGTAGGCGGCCAGCAGGTCGGCGAGGTTCTGCTCGCGGGTCACGCTGCGCCGCTGGCTTTCGGTCTTTTCATGGCCGCGCAGGTCGAAGGTCATGCACACGCAGCCCAACCCGGTGATGTGCTTGGCCCGGGCCAGGTCGCGCTGCTGGCTGCCGCCCCAGCCATGCACGAACAGAATCCCGGGCACCTTGGGACTGGGGCTGAGCAGCGTGCCGGCGATGCTTTCGCCGTCGACCAGAATGTCGAGGCTTTCGCTATGGATGGTCATAGTCGCGGATCCTCGCGTATTTGCAGATTCGTCCGACTTCACGGTCGTCCCCCTGGTAGAAAAGGGTGGCGTCGGCGGGCAGTGCAGCGTCGCCGAACACTTCGTGGGTGGAGGCGCGGACACGTCGCAGCGCCGGGTCCCCGGCGAAGGCGCGCAGGGCCAGGAGTTCGGCGCTGCTGGCGCCGCCGATGCGCCAGGATTGCTCGAGCACGCCACTGCGCAGGTGTCCGGCGGCGGTCATTCCGCGCGCCACGTCATAGTTGCGCCGGGAGGCGAGGAAGCCGGGAAAGCTGGCGATGGCGGCGTCCTCGTAGGTTCGCGCCTGGGTGATGGCCAGGCGCAAGGGATCTTCCAGATCGAGTTGCAGCAATTGATCGTAATCACCGCGCACCAGCACCAGGTCGGAGCCGCCGTAGACCGACTCGCCCTGGTGGTCCCGGGTGCAGTGCTGCACGCCGTAGTAACTGCAGGTGATCCCCGCGACCAGGGCCTGGCCGACACTGAAGGTCTCCACGTCCGTGAGGTTTTCTTCGAGCACCAGGCCCCAGATGGCCAGTTCGTTGCTGTCCAGCTGATCCAATTCACTGTCCAGTTCGGCCGCGCTGCTGATCACCTTCTGCCCGCGCCCGGCGGTGGCCCGCACCGGCTTGAGCCGCAGCGGACCATCGCGCAACAACAACGCGGCGGCGCTCCGGGCATCGGCGATGCTGAACACGGTGTAGCCCTTGAGCAGGGCAGCACTGGCATGCCGGGCGAACGCGTCGGTCCAGCCGTTGGGAAATTGCGCGCCGGCGGGCAGCGGATGGGAGATGGCCTTGGTCGCCATGTAGGGATGGGGTACCAGGCCGCCGAAGAAGTCTTCGACCGAGCGGATGCCCAACTGCTGTTGCAGCCGGGGATCGACCAGGGTCGAGGTCGGCAGGTAATACGGATCGTCGTCGTCCGTGGGTGAAGCGATCACCTCGGTATGGAGCAGGGCGGCGAGGTGCTCGGCCAGCTTGCGATGCACGGCACGTTCATGTTCGGGCGTGCTGTCCCGGGTATCGAGCAACAGCACGCCGTGCTTGCGGTCGGTGCGGCGGGGCATGGGCGGATGCTCCATCAGCAGGGTTATCTGTTCTGAAGCGCTGGAAGGCCGGGAAGTTCACTGGCGGTTTCGCAAAGTAAATATAGGTTATATAAATATGAAAATTGATAATTATTGGTTCTATGTCGTTTTGCGGCACTATCAGGTTCAGGATTCGGAGGGCGTGCTGCTTTCCGGGGCGACAACTGCCAGAGAGCCTTGAACCATGGAAAATCTGCCGCTGTATTTCGACTATGCCGCCACGACGCCTGTCGACGAGCGTGTCATCGAGGTGATGGTCAAGTGCCTGGGTACGGCCGGCACCTTTGGCAACCCGGCCTCCAGTTCCCATCGCTACGGCCAGCAGGCCCGCGAGGCGGTGGAGTTGGCGCGTGCCCAGGTAGCGGCGCTGGTCGGCGCACGGCCCGGGCAAGTGGTGTGGACATCCGGGGCGACCGAGTCGAACAACCTTGCCCTCAAGGGAGTGGCCCAGGGACGCCGCGGTGGTCACATCATCACCAGCCAGATCGAGCACAAGGCCGTGCTGGATACCGCGCGACAGTTGCAGGGCAGCGGTTTCGCGGTCACCTACCTGGCCCCGGATGCCCGCGGGCTGATCACCCCTGAGGCGGTGGCCGAGGTCCTGCGTCCGGATACTTTCCTGGTTTCCCTGATGCTGGTGAACAACGAGCTGGGCACCGTCAACGATGTCCGGCGCATTGGCGAGATCGTGCGCGGGCAGGGTGCATTGCTGCATGTCGATGCCGCCCAGGCGGCTGGCAAACTGGACATCGATCTGGCGCACTGGGCGGTGGACCTGGCCTCGTTTTCCGCGCACAAGGTCTACGGGCCGAAGGGCATTGGCGCGCTGTACGTGGGCGAGCGGGCGCGACCGCTGCTGCAGGCGCAGATTCATGGCGGTGGTCATGAGGGCGGGTTGCGCTCCGGAACCCTGGCGACCCACCAGATCGCGGCCATGGGCGCCGCGTTCGCCCTGGCGGCTGAAGTCCAGCAAGAAGAGCTGGATCGCATCCGATGTTTACGTGAGCGGCTTCTTACAAAATTGCGGGGAGTTTCCGGGCTTGTGGTAAACGGCAGCCTCGAGCAGTCCATTCCACACACCCTCAGCCTGACCTTCAGCGGCGATGCCCCGGACCTTTCCGAACTGGCCCGGACCCTGGCGTTTTCTTCCACGTCAGCGTGCAATTCCGGGAGCTCGGCACCATCCCATGTCCTGTTGGCGCTGGGGCATGATGCCCATCTGGCAGGGCGGACCATCCGCCTCAGCCTGGGGCGTTTCACCCGCGTGTCGGACGTTGATCAGGCGGTCGCCTCCCTCCATGCAGCGCTGCATCCCGCACCCTTCTGGGGTGTTGCCCGGGGCTGAAGCCTGCTCCATTATCAGCGGCCTGAAAGACAAGGCCGTGGTGATGAAAGGAGCAAGCATGAACAGTCAACCGACAACGCAGGAGGCGATCAGGACACGCGTGGCGCAGATGCGCCAGGTGATGCGCAACGAAGGGGTCGATGCACTGCTGGTGCCTTCCGCTGATCCCCATCTTTCCGAATACCTGCCCGGTTACTGGCAGGGGCGCAAGTG
This sequence comes from Pseudomonas sp. P2S-1, assembly GCF_057197725.1. Classification (NCBI taxonomy): domain Bacteria; kingdom Pseudomonadati; phylum Pseudomonadota; class Gammaproteobacteria; order Pseudomonadales; family Pseudomonadaceae; genus Pseudomonas; species Pseudomonas sp. P2S-1. The sequence continues at coordinate 2,326,263 of NZ_CM170068.1, read as the reverse complement.
GCTTTCCGGATTCCAGGGGTCGGTCGGCACCCTGGTGCTCACCGCCGATTTCGCCGGACTGTGGGCCGATAGCCGGTATTGGGAGCAAGCGACCCAGGAACTGGCAGGCAGCGGGATCGAACTGGTCAAGCTGCAGCCCGGGCGACCGGGGCCGCTGGAATGGCTGGCGGACAATACCCCCGCCAACGGCACCGTGGCGGTGGATGGTGCGGTCATGGCCCTGGCCTCGACGCGGCAACTGCAGGAGCGTCTGCAGGCGCGCAATGTGCGCCTGGCGCTGGACAGGGACCTCCTCACGCAGATCTGGCCGGAGCGTCCGGCACTGCCGAGCAATCCGGTATACGCGCATTTGCCGCCACATGCCTCGCTGGGGCGGCGCGAGAAACTGGCCTCACTGCGCCTGGCACTTGCCGAACGTGGCGCCGATTGGCATTTCCTCGCCACGCTCGATGACATCGCCTGGCTGTTCAATCTTCGTGGCAGCGATGTGTCCTTCAACCCGGTGTTCGTGTCCTTTGCCCTGGTCAGCCAGGAGGCGGCGCTGCTGTTCGTGGCCGAAAGCAAGGTGGATGCGCCACTGCGCCAGGTGCTGGCTGCCGACGGTGTCGAATTGCGTGACTACAACGCGGTTGCCGCCGGGCTCGGTGCAATAGCCGCCGGCAGTGGCGTGCTGCTGGATCCGGCCAAGGTCACCAGTGGCTTGCTGGCCCATTTGCGCGAGGGTGTGCGGTTGGTGGAGGGCATCAATCCCACGACCCTGGCCAAATCGCGCAAGAGTGATGCCGATCTGGCGCATATCCGACGGACCATGGAGCAGGATGGCGCCGCGCTGTGCGAGTTCTTTGCGTGGTTCGAGGCTACCCAGGGATGCGAAGTGGTGAGCGAGGTCGATGTCGACGTGCAACTGACGGCTGCGCGGGCGCGCCGTCCGGACTTCGTCTGCCTGAGCTTCGCCACCATCGCGGCGTTCAATGCCAACGGCGCAATGCCGCACTACCACGCTACGCCTGCGTCGTACTCGAACATCGAAGGCGATGGCCTGCTGCTGATCGACTCCGGCGGGCAGTATCTGGGAGGGACCACGGACATCACTCGCATGGTGCCGATCGGCACACCGAGTCGTGAACAGAAACGGGATTGCACCCGGGTGCTCAAGGGCATGATCGCGCTGTCGCGAGCGAAGTTTCCCCGGGGCATTCCTTCGCCCCTGCTCGATGCCATCGCGCGTGCGCCGCTCTGGTCGGAGCAGGTGGATTACGGACACGGCACCGGCCATGGCGTTGGTTACTTCATGAACGTCCACGAAGGGCCGCAAAGCATCGCCTACCAGGCCGCCGTTACGCCTCACAGCGCGATGCAGGCCGGGATGATTACCTCCATCGAGCCCGGCACCTACAGGCCGGGTCAGTGGGGCGTGCGTATCGAGAACCTGGTGATCAACCGGGATTCGGGCAAGAGTGCGTTCGGTGATTTCCTCGAGTTCGAAACCTTGACGCTATGCCCGATCGACACCCGTTGCCTGCTGGTCGAGCTGCTTGGCAGTGAGGATGCGGCGTGGCTGGATGCCTATCACGCCGAGGTGCGTCGGCGTCTGGAGCCACTGCTGGAGGGCGCGGCCCTGGAATGGCTGGTTGAAAGAACCCGCGCAATCAGCTGACGAAAACGAGAAGGGCAACCCGCCGGTTGCCCTTTCCTATTTGCAGATGACGATCATGCTGCGGCTGGTATAGCCGGCCGGGTTGATACCGAACGGATAGTCGCCCGGCTCTTCGTCGTTGTCGCCGGATTTGGCAATGACTTTATAGCCCTTCGTCCCGCAGGAGGTTTCCGCCTTGCTGTAGCACTTGTTCCAGGAAGAGGAGAGGCCGGAGCAGTTGATGTGCAGCCCCTTCTTGCCGCGCTTGACCTGGTCCTTGGCGGTCGCGGCACAACCGGCGACTGCCAGGATAGCTAGGATGAGCAAAATTCGTTTCATTCCTGTCCTTAACGCTTGCGCGGGTCTGTGCCCGTTTTTAGTGCCCGTTGCATCGTCCTGATGCTTGTTCGTCCTTGCGTTGGGTGGAAAATTCAAAATAAAACACGGGACACAGTTAAACAGGCTGGCTCGACCCGCACAATCATTAAGCACGATTTAAATGAAAGTATTTCTCAATCAGTCTGCTGCTATTGGCGGCGGGCTGTCCTTGCGCAAGGACAAGGTGGCCCCAACCGACGCGGTGATGATCGCGCCGATGGCCAGCCATTGGGCAAGGCTCAGTACCTCGTTGAGGAATATCAGGCCACACATTGCACCGATGGCGGGCTCGATGCTCATCAGTGTGCCGAAGGTGCGTGCCGGCAAGCGGGTCAGCGCGACCATTTCCAGGCTGTAGGGCAGTGCGGTGGAGAGGATCGCCACGCCGAGGGCGACGGGAATCAGGGCCGGGTTGAGCAGTGCGCTGCCGGCCTGGACGATGCCGATCGGCGCCACGAACAGCGCAGCGATGACAACGCCCAGGGCTGCAGTCTGGATACCGTTCTCGGCGCCGGCCTTCTGTCCATAAAGAATGTACAGCGCCCAGCAGACACCGGCACCCAGGGCAAAGCTGGCGCCCTTCAGGTCAAGACTGGCACCGGTTTCGCTGATAGGAATCAACAGCAACAGGCCGACCACCGCCAGGCCGATCCAGAGAAAGTCCACCGCGCGGCGCGAGGCGTAGAGCGCGACGGCCAAGGGGCCGGTGAATTCGAGAGCGACGGCGATACCCAGCGGGACCGTCTGCAGCGACATATAGAAGAGGAAGTTCATCCCGCCGAGGGCGGCGCCATAGATGATCACGCTCTTCAGGGCGCTCGCGCTCAGCTTGGCCCGCCATGGGCGGAGCAACAACAGCATGATCACGCTGGCGAACAGCAAGCGCAGGGTGGTGGTGCCTTCAGGGCCAACCAGGGGAAACAGGCTTTTGGCCAGCGACGCCCCGGACTGGATCGAGGCCATGGCAATAAGCAGCACGCCGACAGGGAACAGCGTGGCGGCGAGGCTGCGGGTCTGGGTGTTCATCGAGGCTGGGCGTTCCTTATATAGAAGGTGCGAAGATTCGTACCGGGTGCCTATGATGCTAAACGCCTGTGTGATTGGGCAATATAGTGCGCAGTTTTCTTTTCTGACCTGTATTTCAAATTAATGCTTGACGCCTCATTTGGTTTCTCTATAATTCGCCCCACTTCCGGCGCAGTCGGAACGGAAAACTCCTTGAGATTCAACGAGTTAGATGTTCTGGAGAGTGTAGGAGGTGTTTCGGTCTTCTCCGAAAGCGGTTGAAAAAGGTGGTTGACAGCAGGTTGTAACGCTGTAGAATTCGCCTCCCGCTAACGAGAGATCGCAGCGAGTCAAGTGGTTGAAGTTCAAAGAGAAATTCTGAAAGACTTCAAAATAAACGCTTGACAGGCCCTGAGGAAAGCGTAGAATGCGCGCCTCGGTTGAAGCGAAAGACTTCAGCCACCGCTCTTTAACAACTGAATCAAGCAATTCGTGTGGGTGCTTGTGATAATGGACTGATAGTCAGAAAGATTATCAGCATCACAAGTGACTATGCGAGAAATCGAAATAGTTCATTTTGAGATTGCTGAGCCAAGTTTAGGGTTTTCTCAAAACCCAAGCAGTATTGAACTGAAGAGTTTGATCATGGCTCAGATTGAACGCTGGCGGCAGGCCTAACACATGCAAGTCGAGCGGATGAGAAGAGCTTGCTCTTCGAGTTAGCGGCGGACGGGTGAGTAATGCCTAGGAATCTGCCTGGTAGTGGGGGACAACGTTTCGAAAGGAACGCTAATACCGCATACGTCCTACGGGAGAAAGCAGGGGACCTTCGGGCCTTGCGCTATCAGATGAGCCTAGGTCGGATTAGCTAGTTGGTGAGGTAATGGCTCACCAAGGCGACGATCCGTAACTGGTCTGAGAGGATGATCAGTCACACTGGAACTGAGACACGGTCCAGACTCCTACGGGAGGCAGCAGTGGGGAATATTGGACAATGGGCGAAAGCCTGATCCAGCCATGCCGCGTGTGTGAAGAAGGTCTTCGGATTGTAAAGCACTTTAAGTTGGGAGGAAGGGCAGTAAGCGAATACCTTGCTGTTTTGACGTTACCGACAGAATAAGCACCGGCTAACTCTGTGCCAGCAGCCGCGGTAATACAGAGGGTGCAAGCGTTAATCGGAATTACTGGGCGTAAAGCGCGCGTAGGTGGTTCGTTAAGTTGAATGTGAAAGCCCCGGGCTCAACCTGGGAACTGCATCCAAAACTGGCGAGCTAGAGTAGGGCAGAGGGTGGTGGAATTTCCTGTGTAGCGGTGAAATGCGTAGATATAGGAAGGAACACCAGTGGCGAAGGCGACCACCTGGGCTCATACTGACACTGAGGTGCGAAAGCGTGGGGAGCAAACAGGATTAGATACCCTGGTAGTCCACGCCGTAAACGATGTCAACTAGCCGTTGGAATCCTTGAGATTTTAGTGGCGCAGCTAACGCATTAAGTTGACCGCCTGGGGAGTACGGCCGCAAGGTTAAAACTCAAATGAATTGACGGGGGCCCGCACAAGCGGTGGAGCATGTGGTTTAATTCGAAGCAACGCGAAGAACCTTACCAGGCCTTGACATGCAGAGAACTTTCCAGAGATGGATTGGTGCCTTCGGGAACTCTGACACAGGTGCTGCATGGCTGTCGTCAGCTCGTGTCGTGAGATGTTGGGTTAAGTCCCGTAACGAGCGCAACCCTTGTCCTTAGTTACCAGCACGTTATGGTGGGCACTCTAAGGAGACTGCCGGTGACAAACCGGAGGAAGGTGGGGATGACGTCAAGTCATCATGGCCCTTACGGCCTGGGCTACACACGTGCTACAATGGTCGGTACAGAGGGTTGCCAAGCCGCGAGGTGGAGCTAATCTCACAAAACCGATCGTAGTCCGGATCGCAGTCTGCAACTCGACTGCGTGAAGTCGGAATCGCTAGTAATCGCGAATCAGAATGTCGCGGTGAATACGTTCCCGGGCCTTGTACACACCGCCCGTCACACCATGGGAGTGGGTTGCACCAGAAGTAGCTAGTCTAACCTTCGGGAGGACGGTTACCACGGTGTGATTCATGACTGGGGTGAAGTCGTAACAAGGTAGCCGTAGGGGAACCTGCGGCTGGATCACCTCCTTAATCGACGACATCAGCCGTATCATGAGCTCCCACACGAATTGCTTGATTCATTGAAGAAGACGGAAAGCAGCTTATTGGGTCTGTAGCTCAGTTGGTTAGAGCGCACCCCTGATAAGGGTGAGGTCGGCAGTTCGAATCTGCCCAGACCCACCAATTAAGTTACACGTTAGCCTCAGTCTGGGGCCATAGCTCAGCTGGGAGAGCGCCTGCCTTGCACGCAGGAGGTCAGCGGTTCGATCCCGCTTGGCTCCACCATAATCTGCTTGATAATCCTGATTAAAGCTTAGAAATGAGCATTCGCGTCGAATGTTGATTTCTAGTCTTTGTTGACTGGTCCGTTCTTTAAAAATTTGGGTATGTGATAGAAATAGACTGAACGACACTTTCACTGGTGTTGATTCAGGCTAAGGTAAAATTTGTGAGTTTTTGTCATGAATTTTCGGCGAATGTCGTCTTCACAGTATAACCAGATTGCTTGGGGTTATATGGTCAAGTGAAGAAGCGCATACGGTGGATGCCTTGGCAGTCAGAGGCGATGAAAGACGTGGTAGCCTGCGATAAGCTTTGGGGAGTCGGCAAACAGACTGTGATCCAGAGATCTCTGAATGGGGGAACCCACTCAGCACAAGCTGAGTATCTTGCACTGAATACATAGGTGCAAGAGGCGAACCAGGGGAACTGAAACATCTAAGTACCCTGAGGAAAAGAAATCAACCGAGATTCCCTTAGTAGTGGCGAGCGAACGGGGACTAGCCCTTAAGTTGATTTGAGATTAGTGGAAGGCTCTGGAAAGTGCCGCCATAGTGGGTGATAGCCCCGTACACGAAAATCTCTTGTCAATGAAATCGAGTAGGACGGAGCACGAGAAACTTTGTCTGAATATGGGGGGACCATCCTCCAAGGCTAAATACTACTGACTGACCGATAGTGAACCAGTACCGTGAGGGAAAGGCGAAAAGAACCCCGGAGAGGGGAGTGAAATAGAACCTGAAACCGTATGCGTACAAGCAGTGGGAGCCTACTTTGTTAGGTGACTGCGTACCTTTTGTATAATGGGTCAGCGACTTATATTCAGTGGCGAGCTTAACCGAATAGGGGAGGCGTAGCGAAAGCGAGTCTTAATAGGGCGTTTAGTCGCTGGGTATAGACCCGAAACCGGGCGATCTATCCATGGGCAGGTTGAAGGTTAGGTAACACTGACTGGAGGACCGAACCGACTACCGTTGAAAAGTTAGCGGATGACCTGTGGATCGGAGTGAAAGGCTAATCAAGCTCGGAGATAGCTGGTTCTCCTCGAAAGCTATTTAGGTAGCGCCTCATGTATCACTCCAGGGGGTAGAGCACTGTTTCGGCTAGGGGGTCATCCCGACTTACCAAACCGATGCAAACTCCGAATACCTGGAAGTGCCGAGCATGGGAGACACACGGCGGGTGCTAACGTCCGTCGTGAAAAGGGAAACAACCCAGACCGTCAGCTAAGGTCCCAAAGTCATGGTTAAGTGGGAAACGATGTGGGAAGGCTTAGACAGCTAGGAGGTTGGCTTAGAAGCAGCCACCCTTTAAAGAAAGCGTAATAGCTCACTAGTCGAGTCGGCCTGCGCGGAAGATGTAACGGGGCTCAAACCATGCACCGAAGCTACGGGTATCACTTAGGTGATGCGGTAGAGGAGCGTTCTGTAAGCCTGTGAAGGTGAGTTGAGAAGCTTGCTGGAGGTATCAGAAGTGCGAATGCTGACATGAGTAACGACAATGGGAGTGAAAAACTCCCACGCCGAAAGACCAAGGTTTCCTGCGCAACGTTAATCGACGCAGGGTTAGTCGGTCCCTAAGGCGAGGCTGAAAAGCGTAGTCGATGGAAAACAGGTTAATATTCCTGTACTTCCGGTTATTGCGATGGAGGGACGGAGAAGGCTAGGCCAGCTTGGCGTTGGTTGTCCAAGTTTAAGGTGGTAGGCTGGGATCTTAGGTAAATCCGGGATCTCAAGGCCGAGAGCTGATGACGAGTTGCCTTTAGGCGACGAAGTGGTTGATGCCATGCTTCCAAGAAAAGCTTCTAAGCTTCAGATAACCGGGAACCGTACCCCAAACCGACACAGGTGGTTGGGTAGAGAATACCAAGGCGCTTGAGAGAACTCGGGTGAAGGAACTAGGCAAAATGGCACCGTAACTTCGGGAGAAGGTGCGCCGGCGAGGGTGAAGGACTTGCTCCGTAAGCCCATGCCGGTCGAAGATACCAGGCCGCTGCGACTGTTTATTAAAAACACAGCACTCTGCAAACACGAAAGTGGACGTATAGGGTGTGACGCCTGCCCGGTGCCGGAAGGTTAATTGATGGGGTTAGCTAACGCGAAGCTCTTGATCGAAGCCCCGGTAAACGGCGGCCGTAACTATAACGGTCCTAAGGTAGCGAAATTCCTTGTCGGGTAAGTTCCGACCTGCACGAATGGCGTAACGATGGCGGCGCTGTCTCCACCCGAGACTCAGTGAAATTGAAATCGCTGTGAAGATGCAGTGTATCCGCGGCTAGACGGAAAGACCCCGTGAACCTTTACTATAGCTTTGCACTGGACTTTGAATTTGCTTGTGTAGGATAGGTGGGAGGCTTTGAAGCGTGGACGCCAGTTCGCGTGGAGCCATCCTTGAAATACCACCCTGGCAACTTTGAGGTTCTAACTCAGGTCCGTTATCCGGATCGAGGACAGTGTATGGTGGGTAGTTTGACTGGGGCGGTCTCCTCCTAAAGAGTAACGGAGGAGTACGAAGGTGCGCTCAGACCGGTCGGAAATCGGTCGTAGAGTATAAAGGCAAAAGCGCGCTTGACTGCGAGACAGACACGTCGAGCAGGTACGAAAGTAGGTCTTAGTGATCCGGTGGTTCTGTATGGAAGGGCCATCGCTCAACGGATAAAAGGTACTCCGGGGATAACAGGCTGATACCGCCCAAGAGTTCATATCGACGGCGGTGTTTGGCACCTCGATGTCGGCTCATCACATCCTGGGGCTGAAGCCGGTCCCAAGGGTATGGCTGTTCGCCATTTAAAGTGGTACGCGAGCTGGGTTTAGAACGTCGTGAGACAGTTCGGTCCCTATCTGCCGTGGACGTTTGAGATTTGAGAGGGGCTGCTCCTAGTACGAGAGGACCGGAGTGGACGAACCTCTGGTGTTCCGGTTGTCACGCCAGTGGCATTGCCGGGTAGCTATGTTCGGAAGAGATAACCGCTGAAAGCATCTAAGCGGGAAACTTGCCTCAAGATGAGATCTCACTGGAACCTTGAGTTCCCTGAAGGGCCGTCGAAGACTACGACGTTGATAGGTTGGGTGTGTAAGCGCTGTGAGGCGTTGAGCTAACCAATACTAATTGCCCGTGAGGCTTGACCATATAACACCCAAGCAATTTGCGCGTAAGCCGAATTGTGGTGGTGAAGACGCAATGAACCGAAAGTTCGTGCAAACCACAAATGTCACATACCCGATTTGCTGAAGCGTCGAAAGACGGTTTGGCACACAGAATTTCTTGACGACCATAGAGCATTGGAACCACCTGATCCCATCCCGAACTCAGCAGTGAAACGATGCATCGCCGATGGTAGTGTGGAGCTTCTCCATGTGAGAGTAGGTCATCGTCAAGATTCAATTCCGAAACCCCTATCTGCGAATGCAGGTAGGGGTTTTGTCTTTTCGGCGTTCAGAAAACCACGACATGAAAAAAGGGCTTGCCTGGTAACCAGAGCAAGCCCTCTTCGTGAAGCGGAGCAACAGATCAGTCGCCGGTGTACTCGCAACCACTGGTGCAGGTCTCATGGATCCGCACCTTGCTCAGCTCTGGCAGCAGTGGCTTGACCTGGTCCCAGATCCATTTGGCGATCACTTCGCTGGTCGGATTCTCCAGGCCAGGGATATCGTTGAGATAGTTGTGATCCAACTGCTCGTACAGCGGCTTGAAGATCGCCTTGATCTCGGAGAAGTCGCGGATCCAGCCAGTGTGCGGATCGAGCGGGCCGGTCAGGTGCAGGGCAACCTTGAACGAGTGCCCGTGCAGGCGACCGCACTTGTGGCCAGCGGGAACGTTCGGCAGGCGGTGCGCCGATTCGAAGGTAAATTCTTTGAAGATTTCCACAATATCCAACTCTGAAAGCCAATGCTGGGGCGCAGTTTACCAGCAAGGTCACTACAAGGGTTGCAGATGGTCGCCGAGGGTGCCGCGCTCGACCAGCTCCAGGAATGCGTCGCCCAGGCGCTGGCTTTCGCTCATCGCCGCATGCCAGTAGCGCTGGCGACTGGCAGCATCGCCCATGAAACGCTTGAAGTCGCTGCGGTCAGGCAATTTGCCGAAGGGCAGGCGAGCCAGGTACTGCGCTGAAGGTGCCAGCAACACCACGTCCTGTAGCCGCCCGGCATCGCCGCGACGCCACGGCAGCGCCTTGTCGAACCAGCCGGGAATGACTTTGTCGGTGAAGTGCGGGTAGAGCACGATGTCCTCGCCGCGGTAGGGCAGGTCGAGGTGATAATCGAGCAGGCCCCCATCGCGGTAGGTGCCAGAGCCTGCTCCCGGAATATCACGAACGCCCTCCATGACCATCGGGATCGATCCCGAAGCCAGCAGGGCATGGCGCAGGTTGCCGGTGGCCAGCGGCAGGCAGCGCGACGGGAAGTCGGTCAGTGCGCCAAGGGGCGGGGCGCTACGGGCATCGTGAAGAATGATGCGTTCGAAATGCCTGGCCAGTCGCGGCCGACCGATCAGGTTGTCGGCGATCACCGAGGACAGCCCCAGCCCCAGGCGCCCGCGATGATCGTCGGCAAGCAGGCCGTGGCTTTTCACCACCATGATGTTCAAGCGATACAGCGGATTGTCGAGAATGCTCGCATCGCGGCCTTCGAGCAGGTCGTCGAGCATGCGCTGGCAACTGCGGCTGACCTCGGCCTGGGTCACGCCCTTGGCGAAGTCCTGCGCGGTATACAGCTCGCCCAGCCGGCGCAGCGCGGCAGCCGGGTCCGGCAGGCAGGCGCTGGCAAACCGCCAGGAACCGATGGAGGCGCCAATCAGCGCTCGCTCCCGTGGTGCCCGTGGCAACCACTCGCCGAACAACGCCAGGTCCAGCCCTTGGATACCCAGGGCCTTCGGACCGCCTGCCGCGCCGGGCAACACGCCTACGTCCGCCGCGTCCAGGCCGTGCTGGCGAATCCGCGCCAGGGCACGCTTGCCGGCCTTCAGGGTCAGCGCAGGATACGGGCTGTGGATCGCGGTCATGGAAAACCCTCGCTGCAGGTGGACGGGCGAGTATAAAGCGTGTCGCGCCGCGCTATCATGTCGCCAGCTGTTTTCAGCTTCAATTAAGTTCGGCTGGGTAGACTTTCCACCGTACCCGATTGATCACGATGGAGAAACATCATGAAAGCTCTTACTGCCCTGTTCGCTACCGCCGCCCTGGCCCTGAGTGCCAACGTTGCTCTCGCCAAGGACGTGCAGCCAGACCAGGTGGTCAAGCTGGTCCAGAGCCAGCAGATCCAGTCCCTCGATGCCCTGAAGCAAAAGGCCCTGGAGCAGCACGCCGGTGCGACCGTCACCGACAGCGAGCTGGAAGAGGAATACGGCCGTTACATCTACAAGGTCGAACTGCGTGACGCGCAGAACGTAGAGTGGGATGTCGACCTGGATGCCAAGACCGGCGAAATCCTCAAGAACGCCAAGGACAGCTGATGGCGCGCCTGGCGCACAGCATCCGCTGGCCCTTGCTTGCACTCCTGGCCGTGTGTTCGCTGGCCCTGGCTCGCGACCTCGACCAGGACGAGGCCCTGACCCTGCGCCGCGACGGGGTCATCTTGCCGCTGGAGCAACTCCTGCAAGCCGCCCTGGGCCGTTACCCCGGGGCGCGCCTGCTGGAAGCGGAGCTTGAAGAGGATGACGATGTCTATGTCTACGAAGTCGAGCTGCTCACCACGGAAGGCGTGGTGCGCGAAATCAAGCTCGACGCCGCCAGCGGCACCCTGCTCAAAGATGAGGAAGATGATTGATGCGTCTGCTACTGGTCGAGGACAACGTCTCGCTCGCCGATGAACTTACGGCCAGCCTGCAACGCCAGGGTTATGCGGTGGACTGGCTGGCCGACGGCCGTGACGCCGTGTACCAGGGCGTGAGCGAGCCTTATGACCTGATCGTGCTGGATCTCGGCCTGCCCGGCATTCCCGGGCTGGAAGTCCTGCAGCAGTGGCGTAGCGGCGGGCTGGTCACCCCGGTGCTGATCCTTACCGCGCGCGGCTCCTGGGCTGACCGCATCGAGGGGCTCAAGGCGGGCGCCGACGATTACCTGAGCAAACCCTTTCACCCCGAAGAGCTGCAACTGCGCATCCAGGCCCTGCTGCGCCGCGCCCGTGGCCTGGCCAACCAGCCGACCCTGGAGGCCGCCGGCCTGCATCTGGACGAAGGCCGCCAGTGCGTCAGCCGCGGTAGCGAGAATGTCCAGCTGACCGCTGCGGAATTCCGCCTGCTGCGCTACTTCATGCTGCACCCGCAACAGATCCTGTCGAAGAGCCATCTCGCCGAGCACCTCTATGACGGCGAGACCGAGCGCGACTCCAATGTTCTCGAGGTTCACGTCAATCACCTGCGACGCAAGCTCGGCCGCAGCGTGATAGAAACCCATCGCGGCCAGGGCTATCGGTTCGGTGGGGCGGTGCAGTGAAGTCGATTCAGTCGCGCCTGAGTCTCGGCCTGGTCGGAACCCTGGTGGTGGTCGGGCTGGCGCTGGCCCAGGTCAGCCTTTGGCTGTTCGAGGTGGGCCTGCACCGCTACCTGGAAAGTGGCCTGCGCAAGGAAAGCGAAAACCTGTTGATGGCCCTGGTCCAAGGGCCCAATGGTATCGAGCTGGACCAGCGACGCATCTCCGCCGCCTACAACCGGCAATTCTCCGGCTACTACTTCCGCATCGATTTCGACAACAAGGCCTGGCGTTCCCGCTCGCTGTGGGACACCGAACTGCCCAGGCCCGAAAGCGCCGGCCTGCATGACGGTCTCGAGCTCGGCCCGGAAGGCCAGCAGTTGCTGGTGCTGCGCGCGGACTACCGGCGCCAGGGCCAGGCGATCTCCATCAGCGTCGCCCAGGACTACACGCCGATGCGCGACGGCTTCCGGCGCATGCAGCAGATCGGCCTGGGACTCGGCCTGCTGGCACTGGTGCTGGTGCTGGTGTTGCAGCGCCTGATCGTCAAGCGCTCGCTGCGCCCCCTGGAACGCTCCCGCGAGCAGATTGCCCAGTTGCAGCAGGGCAAGCGCACGCAACTGGACAGCGAAGTGCCGAGCGAGCTGGAACCCCTGGTCGCGCAGATCAACCACCTGCTGGCCCACACTGAAGATAGCCTGCGCCGTTCGCGCAATGCCTTGGGCAATCTCGGCCATGCGCTCAAGACGCCGCTGGCCGTACTCCTCAGCCTGGCCTCCAGCGAACGTCTGAAGGACTCGCCCGAGCTGGCCGCGCAATTGCGCGAGCAACTGGAGCAGATCCAGCAGCGCCTCAGCCGCGAACTCAATCGCGCCCGCCTGGCCGGCGATGCCTTGCCCGGAGCACATTTCGATTGCGATCTCGAACTCCCAGGCCTGCTCTCGACCCTGGGCATGATCCATGGCGACGGGCTGTTGATCCGCCGCGATGCACCGCCCGGCCTGTCGTTGCCCTGGGACCGTGAAGACCTCCTCGAACTGCTCGGCAACCTGCTGGACAACGCTTGCAAGTGGGCTGACAGCGAAGTCTGCCTGGGTATCCGCCGCACGTCGGACAGCTATCTGCTGTGGGTTGACGATGACGGCCCGGGGATTCCCGAGGACGCGCGCCAAGGCGTGCTCGAGCGCGGCGCGCGGCTGGACGAGCAGGTCGCCGGACATGGCCTGGGCCTGGGCATCGTGCGCGATATCGTCGAGGCCTGGCACGGCCGGATGGACTTGCGGGAAAGCCCGCAGGGCGGCCTGCGGGTGCATATCGAATTACCGAGAAGGGCGGGGCGCTGAAACCCCGCCCGGTCACCGTCACACTTTGAAGTGATCCATCAGGCTCTGCTGCTGGTTGGCCAGGCTGTTCAGCGCCTGGCTGACTTGCGCTGATTCTTCCGCCTGCTGCGACAGCGACTCGGTGACATCGCGAATGGTCGCCACATTGCCGCTGATTTCCTCGGCCACCGCGCTCTGTTCCTCGGCGGCGCTGGCGATCTGCAGGTTCATGTCGGTGATCACCGCCACTGCCTCGCCGATCTGGCGCAGCGCAGTCACTGCCTGGCCGACCTGCTCGACGCTGCCCTGGGCCTGGCGATGGCTGCTGTCCATGGCGCCCACCACCTCGCGGGTGCCGGATTGCAATTGCTCGATCACCTGCCGGGTTTCCTCCACCGACTCCTGGGTGCGCTGGGCCAGGTTGCGCACTTCGTCGGCGACCACCGCGAAACCACGCCCGGCTTCACCGGCGCGGGCTGCCTCGATGGCCGCGTTGAGCGCCAGCAGGTTGGTCTGCTCGGCGATGGAGCGAATCACTTCGAGGACCGAACCGATCTTCTCGCTGTTGTCCGCCAGGCCTTCGACCTGACCCATGGCCGTGCTCATGTTGGCGGCCAGGGTGCCGATGCTGCTGGTGGTCTGGTCGATCACCGCCAGGCCCTGGCGGGTGGCCTGGTCCACATCCCGCGCCGCCTGCGCCGCCTGGGCGGCGTTGCGGGCGACATCATGGGCGGTCGCGCTCATCTCGTGGGAGGCGGTGGCCACCTGGTCGACCTGGCGGTATTGCTGCTCCATGCCGGCGCTGGTCTGGCGGGCGATGGCCGAGGACTTGTCGGCGGTATCCCGTGCCGCATGGACCGAGCTTTTCACCTCGGCGATGGTCGGTTGCAGCTTGTCGAGGAAGCGGTTGAACCAGCCAGCCAGTTCGCCGAGTTCGTCCTGCTTGTCGTAGGCCAGGCGGCTGGTCAGGTCGCCATCGCCGCTGGCGATCTCGCGCAGGCGATGGGCGACGTGGAGGATCGGCCGGGTCACGCCGCGGGCCAGCAGCCAGATCAGCAGCAGGCCGACCACGGCGGCCAGCAGGCCCAGGACCAGCTCGATCATCGCGCCGCTGGTATTGCGCTGGTCCAGCTCCTGCTTGAGCGCTTCGGCCGGGCCGGTCAGGGCGCTTTCCGGCACGTCCAGCAGTACGCCCCACGGCTTGGCACCCGGCGTCGGGGAGAACGAGGCGAGCACTTTCAGGCGACCAGCGTTCTGCAGGCTGTGCAGTGCGCTGCCGTCACCCAGCAGGCGCAGCAGTTCGGCGCCGTTGTCCTTGTCGATGTCGGCATAGCGCTGGGCCAGCTTGCTGGCATCCGGGCTGTAGCCGGCCAGCAGCCCGGCGGGGCTGATGATGCCGATGCGGGTCTGGCCACCGTAGAGTTTCGCGCTGGCCTCCTTGCTCAGGGCCTGCAGGCTGTTCAGGTTGATGTCGATGGACAGGGTGGCGATCACCTTGTCGGCCACGATCAGCGGAAACACGATGCTGGTCATCAGTACCTGCTGGCCGGCGATTTCATAGAAATACGGCTCGGTGATGCAAGTCTTGCGCGTGGTCCGCGGGCACACCGACCAGGTGTTGGCCGGTTCGCCGCTCGGTCCGATGCTGGTGTCGGCCATGTCCTTTTCCGGCAAGGCCATGGAGGTCAGCTGGCCCGGGGTCGGCTGCGACCAGTACAGGGCGAAGCGTCCGGTCTCGTTACTGCCCAGGGCGTCCTGGTTGACGAACAGCTCGTCCTTGCCATCCAGCGCGTTGGGCTCGAACACCAGCGACAAGCCCAGCAGGTCCGGGTTGGCCTGGAGTGCCGCGCGGACCTGGCGGGTCATGTCCTCGCGCAGGTCGAAGGCATCGAGGAAGCGCTTCTCCGCCTGTTCGCGCAGGAACAGCACCTGGCGCGAGAAGCCGGCGCCGTACTGGTAGGCATCCATGAACTGGCGGCGGATGGTCAGTGCCTGGACTTCGCCCTGGGACTCGATGCGGCCCTCGGCCGCTTCGGTGAGCATCTGCATGCTGCTGGCCTTGACCAGCTCCGTCGTGTGTTCCATGCGATACAGCGAAAGACCGACCAGCAGGGTGACGATGCCGGCAAGGCAAAGTCCGGCCAGCGAGGTGATCTTCCATTGGATGGACAGCTGTCTGAACGACATTTGGCGAAATCCTTTGAACCAGAGAGATAGACAATGCCGACTTATATCGGCCGCCGGGCTGTTTTCTTTATTCAAACGTTCAATTGAATTGCGTCTTTTTCGGTCATCCAGGCGACCCTTGCACCGCTCTGGGACGCTGCGCTTTGACAATGGGGGAGGGCTGCTTCAGAGTGTGCGCCTTCCACATTACATACCGTCATTCGGCCAGAGCCCCAGGGCAGATCTGTCGCCGACGCTGTCGCTTTTTCATGGTTTCAAGAGGCTGGAAAGAATGAATGCAGTCATTGCCGCGGTCGGCATCATGCTGGTGCTGAGCCTGTCCCGCGTGCATGTGGTGATCGCCCTGATCATTGGTGCGCTGGTGGGCGGACTGGTCGGGGGGCTGGGCATCGAAGGCACGCTCAAGGCCTTCAATGGCGGGCTCGGCGGCGGCGCTACCGTGGCCCTGTCCTACGCCTTGCTCGGCGCTTTCGCCGTGGCCATCGCCAAGTCCGGCCTGGCCCATGCCCTGGCCGACCGCGCCCTGGCGATGTTCCACGGGCAGAGCGAAGGCAAGGGTGGCAAGGTCAAGTGGCTGCTGATCGGCCTGATGCTGGTGGTGGCGATCGCCTCGCAGAACCTGTTGCCGATTCATATCGCCTTCATCCCGCTGCTGGTGCCGCCTCTGCTCTATGTGCTGACCCGGTTGCAGATCGACCGTCGCCTGGTGGCCTGCGTCATCACCTTCGGCCTGATCACCCCGTACATGTTCCTGCCGGTGGGCTTCGGCAATATCTTCCTCAACGAGATCCTGCTGGCCAACGTGGCCCGCAGCGGCGTGGACATCAGCGGCGTCAACGTCACCCACGCCATGGCCATTCCGGCGGCGGGCATGCTCGCCGGGCTGTTGATCGCGGTGTTCTTCAGCTATCGCAAGAAGCGCGTGTACGACCTGGAAAAGATCGAGCAGGTCGAGCAAGTGGCGGTCACCTACAACCCGCTGACCCTGCTGGTGGCCGGTTGTGCGATTGCTGCGGCCTTCATCATCCAGTTGTGGCTGGACTCGATGATCATTGGTGCGCTGGCGGGTTTCCTGATCTTCTCGGTGTCCGGCATCGTGCGCTGGAAAGACACCGACAGCCTGTTCACCGAGGGCATGAAGATGATGGCCATGATCGGCTTCATCATGATCGCCGCCTCGGGCTTCGCCGAAGTGATGAAGGCGACGGGCGAGGTCAAGACCCTGGTCGAGACGTCGGCGCTGTGGATCGACCACAGCAAGGGCATCGGGGCCCTGCTGATGCTGCTGGTGGGCCTGCTGGTGACCATGGGCATCGGCTCGTCGTTCTCGACGGTGCCGATCCTTGCGGCGATCTTCGTGCCGTTGTGCGTGCAACTGGGCTTCGATCCGATCGCCACCGTGTGCATCGTCGGTACGGCGGGGGCGCTGGGTGATGCCGGGTCGCCGGCGTCGGACTCGACCCTCGGGCCGACCTCGGGGTTGAACGTGGATGGTCAGCACCATCACATCTGGGACACCGTGGTGCCGACTTTCATCCACTACAACCTTCCGCTGCTGGCGGCGGGGTGGGTGGCGGCGATGGTGTTGTAGGCTGGGAAGTGAGGGTGTTGCTCAGGGCCCTATCGCTGGCAAGCCAGCTCCCACAGGGGCCGTGTGCGCCGCGAAACTTCCGGGAGCTGGCTTGCCAGCGATAGGGCCGGTACAGGCGATAGAGAACTATCAGCCCTTCCTGGGCGGCGGCGAAATCCGGTTCAGCACCGTGTCGCCATTCTTGTCCTGGGTCAGGTACACCGGCAGCACCTTGGGCAGGGTACGCACCAGTTTCTTCACGTCGCTGGTGTTGTAGATCCCGCTGATACGCACGCTGCCGGTGCTGGCGTCGGCCAGGCGCAGCGGGCTGTCGAGATAGCGGTTGATCAACGGCAGGGCCTGGTCGAGGGTCAGATTGTCGATCACCAGCTTGCCCGTGCGCCAAGCCAGGCTGGAGTCGTTGGCGTAGGTCTGGTTCAGGCTCGGCTCGAGATCGCCGGCATGGTAGGCCGCCTGCATCCCCGGGCCGAGACGGTAGCCGCTACCCAGCTTGAAATTCTCGCTGCTGACCAGCACCGAACCTTCCACCAGGGTCACCTTGACCTGGTCGCGGTATTTCCACACGTTGAACTGGGTCCCGGTGACCTGGGTCTGGCCGCTGCCGGCGCGAACCACGAACGGGTGCTGGGTATCGTGATGAACCTTGAAGAACGCCTCGCCCTTGCTCAGGGTGACCCGACGCTGGTCCTTGAAATTCATGTAGCGCAGGGAGGTGCCGAGGTTCAGCTCGACTTCGCTGCCATCGCCAAGGGTCACGGTGCGGCGGCTGTCGGTGCTTTCCACCGACTGGTAGTCGTTGGGCAGCCAGCCCTGCTCCCAGCCGATCCAGCCGGCCAGGGGCAGGGCCAGCAGGGTGATGACCGCCGCCGAGGCATAGTGCCGCACGCGTTGTGGGCGCGGCCGCGGTTTCACCGGCAACTGCAGGATCTGTGCAGGCGCGGGCGGACGCGGCAGGTGGTCGGCGGTGATCCAGATGTCCTGCATCGCCTCGTATTCCTGGCGGTGCAGCGGGCTGGCGGTCAGCCATTCGGCGAACTCGGCCTGTTCCTCTTCGGTACAGTCCTCAGCGTGCAAGCGCATGCACCAATGCGCAGCGGCATCGGTGATGGCATTGAGTTCGTCGTCGCTGGGGCTGGCCTGATTCATTGAAACTCCCGGTTTTGACCATTCTACCCTTGCGTGGCGGGCCATCGGAACCGAGATCATGGCGAATCACTATCAGTTGTGGGATTTATTTGCAGGAAATCCCCTGCAAAATCGATTTTTTCCGCACAAACCGACCAATGGTCGGGAAAACCCGGCAACCCGGGTTTTCCACGAGGTTAGAACTGCGCCGCATCGAGCTGGTACAGACTTCCACTACCGGCCTGGATGCTGGCCTGCAAGGACAGTACCCGTGGCAGCAAGCGGGCGAAGTAGAAGGCTGCGGTCGCCAGCTTGGCCTGGTAGAAGTCCGGCTCGTCGGTGTAATGGGCGGTCGCTACTGCGGCCATCCGTGACCACATGTAGGCATAGGCCACGTAGCCGAACAGGTGCAAATACTCCACCGACGCCGCGCCCACCGCATTGGCATCCGCGCCGACCTGCTCGCGCAGCCACTGGCTGGTGCTTTCCAGGCGCTGCAGGGCGTCCAGCAGTTCGGCAGCGTGGGGCGGCTCGCATTCGCAGAACGCACGAATTTCCGCAGCCAGCAAGGCCTGGGACTGACCGCCATCGGCCAGCACCTTGCGCCCCAGCAGGTCCAGCGCCTGGATGCCATTGGTGCCTTCATAGATCTGCGCGATCCGCACATCCCGCACCAGCTGCTCCTGTCCCCACTCACGGATATAGCCGTGACCGCCAAACACCTGCTGGCCGAGCACGCAGCTTTCCAGCCCGGTATCGGTGAAGAACGCCTTGGCCACCGGGGTCAGGAGGGCGACCAGGCGTTGCGCGGCTTCGCGCTCGCCGGCGTCCTGCGCGTACTTGGCGATATCCAGTTGCTGCCCGACGTAGGTGGCGAAGGCCCGTCCACCCTCGGTCAGGGCGCGCATGCTCAGGAGCATGCGGCGTACATCGGCATGCACGATGATCGGGTCGGCGACCTTGTCCTTCGCCTGCGCGCCGGTTGCCGCACGGCTTTGCAGGCGATCCCGGGCGTAGGCCACCGCACTCTGGTACGAAGCCTCGGCGCAACCGATGCCCTGGATGCCGATGGACAGTCGCTCGTAGTTCATCATGGTGAACATCGCCGCCAGCCCGCGGTTGGGCTCGCCGACCAGGTAACCCACGGCGCCATCGAAGTTCATCACGCAGGTGGCCGAGGCCTTGATGCCCATCTTGTGCTCGACCGAGCCGCAGCTCACCGCGTTGTCCACGCCGAGGCTGCCGTCGTCGTTGACCATGCGCTTGGGCACCAGGAACAGCGAAATGCCCTTGGGCCCGGCGGGGGCGTCCGGCAGCTTGGCCAGGACCAGGTGGATGATGTTGTCGGTCAGGTCCTGGTCGCCGCCGGTGATGAAGATCTTGGTCCCGCTGATGGCGTAGCTGCCGTCGATCAGCGGCTCGGCCTTGCTGCGGATGATGCCCAGGTCGGTGCCGGCGTGGGGTTCGGTCAGGCACATGGTCCCGGCCCATTCGCCGCTGTACAGGCGCGGCAGGTATTGCGCGCGCAGGGCGTCGCTGGCGTGGGCGTCGATGGCCAGGCAGCAGCCGGCGCTCAGCGCCGAATACAGGCTGAACGAGCAGTTGGCGGCGTAGAGCATTTCCTCGAACTGCACCGCGAGCATCTTCGGCATGCCCATGCCGCCATGTTCGGGATTGCCGGCCAGGCCGACCCAGCCACCCTCGCGGTAGGTCCGCCAGGCGTCCTTGAAACCGTCCGGGGTGGTGACCTTGCCGCCGGCGAAACCAACCCCCTGTTCGTCGCCGCTGCGGTTGAGCGGGGCGATCAGCTGGCCGGTGATCTTCGCCGCTTCTTCGAGGATGGCATCGGCGGTTTCGCCGTCGACCGCGATGGCAAGAGCCGGCAGCCGTGCCCACAGGGCCGGACCCTGGAACACTTCATGGAGAACGAAACGCATATCGCGCAGCGGGGCATTGAATTCAGGCATCGTGGTTCTCGTGTTTAATAAGGAGGAGGAATCAGAGCGCCTTGGCCCAGTCGCGCAGCAGGTATTTCTGGATCTTGCCGGTGGAGGTCTTCGGCAGTTCGCGGAAGACCACGGTCCTGGGCAGCTTGAAGCCCGCCAGGTGCTCGCGGCAGAAGGCGATGATCTCGGCCTCGCGGGTGTCCTCGAAGCCGGGTTTCAGGTTGATCCAGGCGCAGGGCGTCTCGCCCCATTTCTCGTCGGGCCGGGCGACCACGGCGGCCTCCAGCACGGCGGGGTGGCGATACAGCGTGTCTTCCACCTCGATGGTGGAGATGTTCTCGCCGCCGGAAATGATGATGTCCTTGAGCCGGTCCTTGATCTCCACGTAGCCGTCCGGATGGCACACCGCCAGGTCGCCGGTATGGAACCAGCCGCCGCGGAAGGCTTCGGCGGTGGCCTCGGGGTTCTTCAGGTAACCCTTCATCACCGTGTTGCCGCGCATGAAGATCTCGCCCAGGGTGTTGCCGTCCCGGGCCACCGGCTCCAGGGTCTGCGGGTCGGCGACCATCAGGCCTTCGAGGGTGGCGTAGCGCACGCCCTGGCGGGATTTGATCCGCGCCCGTTCCTGCAACGGCTTTTCATCCCATTCGGCATGCCAGGCGCACACGGTGACCGGGCCGTAGACCTCGGTCAGGCCGTAGACGTGAGTGACCTTGATGCCCATTTCCTCCACTGCACCGATCACCTTGGCCGGCGGTGCTGCGCCGGCGACCATGGCATTGACCGGATGATCGATGGCCGCCTTGGCCGAGTCGGGCATGTTGATCAGGGCATTGAGCACGATCGGTGCGCCGCACAGGTGGGTGACCTGGTGCTCGCGAATCAGGGTGAGGATCTTCTGCGGATCGACCCGGCGCAGGAACACATGGGTCCCGGCCAGGGCGGTCACGGTCCAGGGGTAGCACCAGCCGTTGCAATGGAACATCGGCAGGGTCCACAGGTACACCGGGTGGTTGCCCATGGCCCAGGTCATCTGGTTGCCCAGCGCGTTCAGGTAGGCGCCGCGGTGGTGATAGACCACACCCTTGGGGTTGCCGGTGGTGCCGGAGGTGTAGTTCAGCGAGATCGCCTGCCACTCGTCCTCGGGCCACTGCCATGCGTAGTCCGGATCGCCTTCGGCGAGGAAGGCCTCGTAGTCCAGCGCGCTGACCGCGCAGCCTTCGCCGTATTCCGGATCGTCCACATCCACCACCAGCGGCGGGTGTTCCATCAATTGCAGGGCGGCGGCGATGACCTTGTGGAACTCGCGGTCGGTGATCAGCACCTTGGCCTCGCCATGTTCGAGCATGAAGGCGATGGCCTCGGCGTCGAGGCGCACGTTGAGGGCATTGAGCACGGCGCCGATCATCGGCACGCCGAAGTGCGCCTCGAGCATCGCCGGGATGTTCGGCAGCATCACCGCCACCGTATCGCCCTGGCCGATACCGCGGCCGGCGAGGGCGCTGGCCAGGCGACGGGAGCGCTGGTAGGTTTCCCGCCAGTTGCGACGGATCGAGCCGTGGATCACGGCGGGGTAGTTGCCGTACACGGCGGCGGTGCGCTCGATGAAGCTCAGCGGGGTGAGGGCAACGTGATTGACAGGCGCGGGCTGCAGGCCCTGGGAGAAGATCGACATAGAAAGCGATGTCCTGTTGGCTGATTGTTAGCTCTGATCAGGGTTCGTGAAGCGTGTTGATTTTTACGCTGTTCGCCATGTTACTTGGAAGATAGACTATAGCAATATGGTACAACTACTATAAAAACAGCGGAGCCATCGTTGTGACCCTCATTCCCTCGGCCTTGCTCGACAAGGACCCGCAACCCTCGTTGCTGCTCGACGCCAACGCCGTGCTGCGCGCCGCCAACCCGGCCATGCTCGGCGAACTCAATGGCTGGCCGCCGCAAAGCCTGTCGCTGTTGCTGCCGGCCAACCATGCCGCGCTGGTCAGCGCCTGCCTCGGCCAGCAGCGGGCGATCGCCGAAGTGGAGAGCCTGGCCGGCGAGCGCATCCTGTTGTGGACCTTCATCCCCGCCGGCGCCGACCAGGTCATCGCCCGCTGCCGCGACGCCACCAGCGAGCGCCGCGCCGAGCGCGAGGCGGCCCAGGCCCGGCGCCTGTACCGCTTGATCACCGAGAACACCACCGACCTGATTTCCCGGCATACCCCCGATGGCGCGTTCCTCGATGCCTCGCCCGCCTCGTACCGCCTGCTCGGCTACTGGCCGGAGGAATTGCGCGGGATCAAGGTGCAGACCCTGCTGCATCCCCAGGACTGCCGCCAGTACCTGACCCAGGCGTCGGCGGCGCTGGAGCGCGACGGCTACCAGACCATGACTTGCCGCGTGCGCCATCGCGACGGCCGCGACCTGTGGTTCGAGATCGCCAGCCGCGCCATCCGCGAAACCTATACCGGCGCGGTGGTGGAGATCGTCAGCGTCTCGCGGGATATCAGCGTGCGTATCGAGGCCCAGGAAAACCGTCGGCGCCTGGCCGAAGTGGTGGAAGCCAACACCGACCTGGTGCTGTTCACCGACCCGGACGGACGCCTGACCTACCTCAACCGTTCGGCCCGTCGTGCCCTTGGCCTGACCGATGTACAGATCGCGCCACGCCTGGGCGAACTGCTCGACGCCGACGCCTGCCAGCGCCTCGACCAGGAAGGCTGGCAGCGCGCCGAGCGCGAGGGCGTGTGGCAGTGCGAAGCGCGGTTGGCGCCCTACAACGGCAGCGCGGCGTTTCCCGTTTCGCTGGTGCTGCTGGCGCACACGGCGGCGGGCGGCGAGCGCTACTACTCGCTGGTGGCCCGGGACATGACCGAGCGCGAGCTGCGCGAAACCCAGCAGCGCCGCCACCAGGACGAACTGGCCCACACCGCGCGCCTGGTCACCCTGGGCGAGCTGGCCTCGGGCATCGCCCACGAAATCAACCAGCCGCTGGCCGCCGTGCTCAACTACGCCGCCGCCAGCCAGCGTTACCTGCATGCCCTGGAACGCGACCCGCAAGCCGCCGGCCGGGTTGCCCAGGGCCTGCAACGGATCAGCGAGCAGGCGACCCACGCCGCCGAAGTGATCAAGCGCCTGCGCGCCTTCCTGCGCAAGGAGCCGCGGCGCCTGCAGGCGCTGTCGGTGGCTGCGGTCGCGCGCGAGGCGGTGCGCCTGTGTGCCTGGGAAGCGACGCAGGCACAGGTGACGATCGAACAGCGAATGACCGACAATCTGCCGCCGGTCTACGCCGACCGCGTGCTGCTGGAGCAAGTGCTGCTCAACCTGCTGCGCAATGCCATCGACGCCAATCGCGAGCGCCAGCCGGGGCAGCCGTCGCGGATCGTGCTGAGTGGCGCGCAGGAGAGCGGGCGCCTGCTGGTCCAGGTGATCGACCAGGGCCCGGGCGTGGCGCCGGAGCAACTGGACGGCATCTTCACCCCCTTCACCACCAGCAAGGCGGAGGGGCTGGGCTTGGGCCTGAGCATGAGCCGCAGCATCGTCGAAGGTTTCGGCGGCACCCTGACGGCCGGTCCGGGCGAGGGCGGGGGACTGATTCTGAGCTGTCGGCTGGCGCCGGCGGCAAGTGTTTGAACAAGGGGATTGTGATGCAGGATCCGAAGGTCTATGTGGTCGACGACGACCAGGGCATGCTCGACTCCACGGTCTGGCTGCTGGAGTCGGTGGGGCTGCAGGCATTGCCATTCACCAGCGGCCAGGCGTTTCTCGACGCCTGCGACGGCGACCTGCCGGCCTGCGTGCTGCTCGATGTGCGCATGCCCGGCATGGGGGGGCTGAGTGTGCAGGAAGCGCTGAGGGCGCGGGGGATCGACCTGCCGGTGATCTTCGTCAGCGGGCATGCCGACGTGCCGATCGTGGTGCGGGCGTTCAAGGCGGGCGCCTGCGACTTCATCGAAAAGCCGTACAACGATCAGATGCTCCTGGACAGCGTGCAGGAGGCCTTGGGGCGTTCGTCGCAGATCCAGGTCGGCAGCCGCCAGCGTGACGCCGTGCAGGCGCGGATCGACAGCCTGACGCCGCGCGAGCGCGATGTCTTTGTGCCGTTGGTCAAGGGCTATACCAACCGGGAGATTGCCGAGCAACTGGAGGTCAGTGTGAAGACAGTGGACCTGTATCGCTCGCGGGTGATGAAGCGTATGCAGGCCGAGCATCTGGCGGAGCTGGTGGGGATGGCGATTGCTTGTGGGGTGGTGGAGCCTCTGAATCTTCGCTGACCTTCAGGGCCTCATCGCTGGCAAGCCAGCTCCCACAGGGTACGCGAAACCTGTGGGAGCTGGCGTTGCCAGCGATGAGGCCCTGAAATTCAATAAAGATCCCGGATCAGGAACGACGCCCCAGCAACAACCCCACCACCAATCCAAACCCCGCCGAAATCGCCACCGTCTGCCACGGATGCCCGCCAATGTAGTTTTCGGTCGCATCCACCACCGGGCGCGCCTTGTCCCGCACATTGCCCACGGCATGACTGGCCTGCTTCAACTTGAGTTGCAACTGCGCGCGCAGGGTCTCGGCTTCCTCACCGACCAGTGCGGCGCTGTCGTCGAGCAGCCTCTCCGACTCCTCGATCAGCGCCTGCAGCTCGCTGAACGCCTGGTCCTTGATTTGCTCGCTATCGATGTTACGGGTGGTTTTCCTGGCCATCTACGCTTCCTCGGATTAAGTGATCGTCGATCCTTGATGGACGCCCGTTGCTACGGAAAAGTTGCACCGGTTTGCAGGGCATCGGCGGCTACAGTGTAAGATAGCGCCCATTTTCAAGCGGCAGGAATTACCCCATGAGTTTCAATCTGGCCAACAAGAGCTTCGCCGAACGGGCCGAGATCGAAGACGAGAAAGCCCGGCTGTTCGCCCTGTGGCAGACCAACCTGGTCAAGGCCAAGGGCGAGGCCGTTCGCCTGATCGGCGAAAAGCCGCGGCGCAAGGGCAAGTGGGCGGAGTGGGTGCGGGCCGAGCTGGACGCCATGTCACCCCCGGAGTTCGCCAACATGGTGCGTGGCGAGGTCAACAAGCTGATGGCCGCGGCCAGCGCCAGCAAGTCCTGACCTTCAGCGCGGCAGCTCGAAGGTGCCGCGATCCTTGAAGCGCATCGTGCCGAAGGCACCGCCGGCGAGCTTGCCATTGACCTCGTAGGGCATGCCGTCGAGGCTGCTCATCTGGCTCAGGCCCAGGGCCTGGCGCAGCACCGAAAACGCGGTAATGCTCACCGGCACCACCAGCACCTGCTCGCTGAAGCGGCCGATGCTGCCATGCTGGTCGCTGACCCCGGCGGCCAGCGGCTGGCCATTGACCTCCAGGTTCAGGGCCACGCCATTGAAGTCGATGGGCGTCTCGTTGGGGTTCTGCACCCGCAATTTCACCGCCATGCGCAACTCCAGGTCCTGGCCGGGCAGGGGGTCGATGCCGATCACGCTGATGTTCACCGGGTCCCGCCCCTGAAACAATGCACAGGCCGACAAGGTCAGGATCAGGCTCAGGCCGGCGAGGTGGCGCAACAGGCGGGGCATGGCAATTTCTCCAGAGACAGATTGCCCCGGAGTGTGGCAAATGCACGGCGGCGTTGAAAGTCGGACATGACTTGAAAGATAATCCTTCTCATTAAAGTCCATGTCCTCCCTTTCACGGCGATCTTTCCCACCCATGCTGACGTCCCCCGCCTCCGGGCTGCTGGCCAGTTTCCAGGAGCATTACGATGACCTCCTGCTGTTCCTGACCCGGCGCATGAACGACCGCCAGCGCGCGGCCGACGTCGCCCAGGAGACCTGGCTCAAGCTGGTGAAGATCGACGAACAGGACATCCCGGTCCTGCATGCGCGCAGTTTCATCTTCCGGGTCGCCGGCAACCTGGCCATCGATACCCTGCGCCGCGAGCAGCGCCAGGAAAGCAACCTCGGCGACAGCGACACGGCCGAGCAGATGGTCTGCCCGGGGCCGGCGCCGGAAGCCACGCTGCTGGCCCGGGAACGCCTGGCCATTCTCGACGAAGCCCTGCTGCAACTCTCCGACAATGCCCGCCAGGCGTTGCTGCTCAACCGCGTCGAGGGCCTGACCCAGGCGCAGATCGCACAACGACTGGGCGTTTCCGAAAGCATGGTGGCAAAATACATCGGCCAGGCCCTGCGCCACTGCCGGGACTGGCTCAAGCACAACCATGACTGAAGCGCCCATGTCCAGCGAACCCCAGCCCCTTATCGATCTGTCCGACGCCGCCATCGACTGGCAGGTCCTGCTGCACTCGGGCAGCGCCAGTGCCGCCGATCGTGCGCGCTACCAGCGCTGGCGCGGACTCAGCGCCGAGCACCTGCTCGCCGCCGAGGAGGCCGAGGCGTTGTGGGGCGATATCGGGCATACCGAAGCCGCCGCGCAATTGCCCGCCGCGCCGCGTCGCAGCCGGCGCTGGGGCTCGGCCATCGCCGCCTCGCTGCTGCTGGCGCTGGTCGGCTACGGCGGCTGGCAACAGGCGCCGGCACTGTTGGCTGACTACCACACCAGCACCGGAGAACGCCGCACCGTCACCCTGGAAGATGGCTCGCGGGTCACCCTCAACAGCGCCAGTGCGTTGTCGGTGAAGTACAGCGCCGAGCGCCGCCTGGTGTCGCTGCGCGAAGGCGAGGCGTTGTTCGAGCCGGCGCAGGACCCGCGTCCGTTCATGGTCGAGGGCGGTGGCGAAGCCGTGCAGGGCAGCGACGCAGTATTCAGCGTGCGCCGCCTGGGCAATGTTCCTCGTGTGGTGGTCGCCCGGGGCGAGGCGCGCATCGGCGAACAGCGGCTCGCGGCCAGCCCCGACGCGCAGGCGCAGACCGCCTGGCAACGCGGCAAACTGATCTTCAACGGTCGCCCGCTGCGGGAGGTGATCGCCGAGCTGGAGCGCTATCAGCAGGGCAGCATCCTGATTTCCAACAGCCAGCTTGGCGCCTTGCCGGTCAGCGGCGTGTTCGATCTCAACGACCCGCACGGCCTGCTGCGCACCCTCGAACAGCGCTATGACCTGAAGGTCACCTACCTGCCGTGGCTGGCCGTCCTGTACTGATTTCAGCTGCCGATAAAAAATTTTCGAAAAATCACTGCAAGTTCTGCACAGCCGAATCGTCGTAGTGAGACTGATCAGCAAGTCATTCTCATTTACGTATTCGTCTGGAAGAAAACAGTGAAAGGTCCGTCCCCGTCCTCAGCACGTTCCACCCGTTCCTTCAAACAGGCCCTGCTGGCTTCGGCGGTAGCCGCCGGTCTTTGTGGCGCCTTCACCGCCCATGCCGCCGAAGCCGCTACTCCTGCGCAGATCAGCGCCTCCCAGGCCCGCCAGGTCAGCCTCGACCTGCCGGCGCAAAGCCTCGACCAGACCCTGACCCAATTCGCCGACCAGGCCGACCTGCACCTGCTGTACACCACCAGCGATGTCGCCGGCCTCGACAGCCCCGGCCTGCGCGGCAACTACAGCATCGAGCAGGCCCTGCAACAGCTGCTCGCCGGGAGCGGCATGAGCTGGCAGTTCAGCGATGTGCGCACGGTGATCCTGCGCAAGGCCGAGCCCCAGGCCAGCATCGCCCTCAAGGCCATCGAGGTCAGCGTGGCCTCGCGGACCAGCACCGCGATCAGCGAGATCCCCGGCACCGTCTGGGTGGTCGACCAGGAGCAGCTCAAGGAGCAGATCAGCAGCGGCGTGAGCCTCAAGGAAGCCATCGGCAAGCTGGTCCCGGGCCTCGACCTGGCGCCGGAAGGCCGCACCAATTACGGCCAGAACATGCGCGGGCGCAACGTCCTGGTGATGATCGACGGGGTCAGCCAGAACAGCTCCCGCGGCCTGTCGCGGCAGTTCGACAGCATCTCGCCGTTCAACGTGCAGCGCGTCGAAGTGCTCTCCGGGGCCAGCGCCATCTACGGCGGCGGTGCCACCGGCGGGATCATCAACATCGTTACCAAGAAGGGCGAGGAGGGCGCGGCGCGCTTCGAAACCCAGGTCGGTGCCAGCAGCGGTTTCAACAACAGCGACGACCTGTCGACCCGCGTCGCCCAGTCGGTCAGCGGTGGCAACGAGCGGATCAACGCACGCCTGGGCGTTTCCGCGGAGCAGAACGAAGCCTTCTACGACGGTGCCGGCGAGCAGATCTTCATCGACAACACCCAGACCGACCTGCAGTACAACCGCACCATCGACGTGCTGGGCAGCCTCGGCATGCAGTTCAACGACGAGCAAAGCCTTGACCTGCTGGCCCAGTACTACGACTCGGGCAACCACGGCAGCACCGGGATCTACTTTCCGCACCTGAACTACAATGCGCCGTCGGACCTGGAGGACGCCGAGCTGCGCAGTGGCCTGTCCAGCGACCTCGAACCCCAGACCCGGCGCCTGCTGCTCAACGCCAACTACCACCACGCCGATGTGCTCGGCCAGGACTTCTACCTGCAGGCCTCGTACCGCAAGGAAGACGACAACTTCTATCCGTTTCCCTACTACAACAGCGGCACGCCGCGGGGATCGCGCGGTGTGTACTTCGCCGCCTCGCAGCAGAACTTCGAGGTCTCCAGCCTGAAGGCGCTGTTCGCCAAGCAATGGGACACCCTCAAGCTGACCTACGGCGTCGATCTCGACCGCGAGCGCTTCAATGCCGAGCAGAGCACCTTCGATGCGCGCACCTCGTCCAGCAGCGGCGGCCTCGAACTGGAAACCGCGAGCAAGGCGCCGCGGTATCCCAGCTACCGGGTCGACGGTGTGTCTGCCTATGCCCAGCTGGACTGGCACCTGACCGATAACCTGACCCTGTCCGGCGGCGCCCGGCGCCAGCAGATGGACGTGGAGGTCGGCGACTTCAAGGGCATTCCCGGCGGCAGCAACGACTACCAGGTCAACCTGTACAACCTTGGCGCCATCTACGACTTCAAGAACGGCCATCAGGTCTGGACCAACTACGGCGAAGGCTTCGACCTGCCGGACCCGGCCAAGTACTACGGCAAGGCCGGCCTGAGCGTGGATGACAACCCGCTGGCCGGGATCAAGAGCCGCCAGGTCGAGATGGGCTGGCGCTATGCCGATGTGGACTGGGACGCCCAGGCGGCGGTGTACTACATCTGGTCGGACAAGGTCATCAGCACCGACTCGGCGACCCTGACCATCAACGTCGAAGACAAGAAAAGCCGCGACTTCGGCTTCGAAGGCGCGCTGACCCGACGCTTCGACAGCGGCTGGGAAGCCGGCAGCACCCTGCACCTGGTGCGCTCCGAGGAGGAAGACA
Organism: Pseudomonas sp. P2S-1; assembly: GCF_057197725.1. Lineage (NCBI taxonomy): Bacteria > Pseudomonadati > Pseudomonadota > Gammaproteobacteria > Pseudomonadales > Pseudomonadaceae > Pseudomonas > Pseudomonas sp. P2S-1. Next base: position 2,296,985 of record NZ_CM170068.1, on the reverse strand, counting down.
GCGACGGCGACTGGATCAAGCGCGATGCCCGCTACGCCTCCTTGTCCAAGTCCACCGCCTTCGTCGGCTGGAAGGGCGACGGGCGCAACGCGCGCCTGCAGGCCAACCACGCCTTCACCCTCAAGGACGATGCCGACCACAAGATCTCCGGCTACACCACCTTCGACCTGCTCGGCAGCCAGGAGACCGGCTTCGGCACCTTCAGCGCCGGCATCCAGAACCTGCTGGACAAGCAATACAGCACCGTCTGGGGCCAGCGCGCGACGCTGTTCTACTCGCCAACCTACGGCCCGGCGTACCTGTACGACTACCAGGGGCGCGGTCGCACCTACACCCTGAGCTGGTCGCTGGCCTATTGAGGCCGCAGGAGCGGGGGTAAACGCTTCCCTCGTAACAAAATGAATCACCTGCGCCGCCTCCGGCGCTTTCTTGGCGAACCTCTCGCACCTTAGGCTATCCAATCTTCGCAGATGCCCAAGGCGCGGGAGGTCCCCATGTCACGCCGATGCTTGCCGATGCTGTTCGCCGCTGTCCTTGCCGTTTTCGCGGCCGGGTCCGTGCTGGCGGCGGGTGAAAACAACCCGCAGAACAGCCCGATCCGCGATATCAACCCAAACAGCCAGCAGGGCAGCGTGCCTGCCACGCCGCCCGTGCGCGGCCCGTCCACACAACCGCCACAGCGCACGCCGACCCTGGAAAACCGCGGTATCGGCAACGGCAACAACCTGCGCCGCGAACAGCAGGCGCCGCGCCTGGAACCCATCCGCCCACCGCGCGATTCACAGCGCGTGCCTTAATCGCCCTTCAGAAAGGAATCCTGCATGACCTCACGATCCTGGCTGCTCGCTGTCGGTACTGCCGCTCTCTTGCCACTGCTCGCCCAGGCCGCGCCTGAACGAACCTTTCCCAGCGAGGAGGGCACGCTCAAGGTGGCGACCCTGGCCGAGGGCTTGAAACACCCCTGGGCCCTGGCCTTCCTGCCCGACAACCAGGGCATCCTGGTCACCGAGCGCCAGGGCAACCTGCGGGTGATCGGCGCCGAAGGCCGGGTCGGTGCACCGTTGAACGGCGTACCGGAAGTCTGGGCCAAAGGGCAGGGCGGCCTGCTCGACGTGGTGCTGTCGCCGACGTTCAAGAAGGACCGGCTGGTCTACCTGTCCTTTGCCGAGGGCGGCGGCGAGGGCGGCAAGGCCGGCACGGCGGTGGGGCGCGGGCGGCTGTCCGCCGACCTGTCGGCGCTGGAGGACTTCAACGTGATCTTCCGCCAGGCGCCGAAACTCTCCAGCGGCAACCATTTCGGCTCGCGCCTGGTGTTCGACCGCGATGGCTACCTGTTCATCGCCCTCGGCGAGAACAACGAACGGCCCACCGCCCAGGACCTCGACAAGTTGCAGGGCAAGGTGGTGCGCATCCTGCCCGACGGCGAGATCCCCAAGGACAACCCCTTCGTCGGGCAGAAGAACGTGCAGCCGGCGATCTGGTCCTACGGCCACCGCAACCAGCAGGGCGCGGCGCTCAACCCCTGGACCGGCCAGCTGTGGACCCATGAGCACGGTCCGCGCGGTGGTGACGAGATCAACATCCCCAAGCCCGGCAAGAACTACGGCTGGCCGCTGGCGACCCACGGCATCAACTACTCGCTGATGCCGATTCCCGAGGCCAAGGGCAAGGAAGTCAAAGGCACGGTGGCGCCGCATCATGTCTGGGAAAAATCCCCGGCGATCAGCGGCATGGCCTTCTATGACGGCGGGCGCTTCAAACCGTGGGATCACAACCTGTTCATCGGGGCCCTGGCGACCCAGGAAGTGATCAGGTTGCAGCTCGATGGCGACAGGATCGTCCATGAAGAACGGATGCTCGGGCAGTTGAATGCCCGGGTGCGGGATGTGCGGGTGGGGCCGGACGGGTTCCTGTATCTGCTGACCGATGAGGAGGATGGGGAGTTGTTGAAGGTGGGGCTGGCCGAGTAGTTCTCGGCTGCCTTTCGGGCCTCATCGCTGGCAAGCCAGCTCCCACAGTGACCGCGTGCACCGCCAACCCTGTGGGAGCTGGCTTGCCAGCGATGAGGCCCTCAAATTCCACACACAATTAGTGGCTTACTGATATACCCTGTGCCCTTTTCCCCGAGGGTCTGCATGTCCGCCACCCCCCTGGCCCTGTACCGCCAAGCCATCGAACAACAGGGCTTCATTCCCGATCCCGCCCAGCAGGCCGCCGTCGAAGCCCTGCAGGCCTGTTTCGACGCCCTGCAGAACGGCGAGCCGGCCACGGGCGTCTACCTCTGGGGCCCGGTCGGTCGCGGCAAGACCTGGCTCATGGACCAGTTCCACAGCTGCCTGGCCATCCCCTCGCGGCGCCAGCATTTCCACCATTTCATGCGCTGGACCCACCAGCGCCTGTTCCAGCTCAATGGCACCGCCGACCCGTTGCAGGCCCTGGCCCGCTCCCTCGCCGAAGAAATCCGTGTGCTGTGCTTCGATGAACTGTTCGTCAACGATATCGGCGATGCGATCATCCTCGGTCGCCTGTTCCAGGTGCTGTTCGAGGCCGGCGTGGTGGTGGTCGCCACTTCCAATCTGCCACCCCGGGAGCTGTACGCCGACGGCTTCAACCGCGAGCGCTTCCTGCCGGCCATTACCGCCATCGAGGCGTCGATGCAGGTGGTGGCGGTGCATGGTGAACAGGACCACCGCCTGCACCCCGGCGCCGAGCAGCAGCGCTACTGGGTGCGGCAACCCGGCCAGCCTTGCGCCCTGGCGCAGGTCTTCGACGAACTGAGCGCTGGCGCCGCGGCCACCGACGCGGACTTGCCCGTCGGCTACCGCACCGTCCAGGTGATCCGCCGCAGCGACAAGGTGCTCTGGTGCGATTACCCGCACCTGTGCGAGCAGCCCCTGGCGGCCATGGAGTTCATGGCCCTGTGCGAAGGGTTCGACGCCATCCTGCTCAGCGGCGTGCCGGCCCTTGGCGCCGCACAACGACCCGGCAGGATTGCCCGGGGCACCGAGGACGCTGCCGAACGGGTGGTGGCCGGCGATCGCGAGCTGCCGCAACTGTCGCCCCAGGACGACGGCGCCCGGCGCTTCATCGCCCTGGTCGACGAGTGCTACGACCAGCGCGTGGCCCTTTACCTGGAAGCTGACGTTGCGCTGGAAGCGCTCTACACCCAGGGATACCTGGAGTTCCCGTTTCGCCGGACGCTCAGCCGTCTGCGGGAGATGCAGTTGCAGCGCTTCTAGGCTCTGTACGAAATGTATTCGAGCGAAGGCCAGGCAAGGCGAAAACAGGCGAGGAACGGCCGGGGTCGCGCCCGACTTGACTGGTTGTCAATGAGCATTCCGAGCCTGTTTTCAACGCAGCATGGGCGAGTTCGGATGCATTTCGTACAGAGCCTAGCGGCCGAACCAGCCCAGGGTAATCAACGCCAGCACCAGATAGCGCGCCCCCTTGGCGACGGTCACCAGCAACACGAAGCGCCAGAACGGCTCGCGCATGATCCCGGCGATCAGGGTCAGCGGGTCGCCGATCACCGGCATCCAGCTCAGTAGCAGCGACCACTGGCCGTAGCGCCGGTAACGCTGCTGCGCCTTGTCCAGTTGCGCAGCGGAGAAGGGGAACCAGCGCTTGTCGCGCCAGCGCTCCAGGGCCCGGCCCAGCAGCCAGTTGACGATCGAGCCCAGCACATTGCCCAGGGTGGCGACCAGCAACAGCATGCCCACTGCTTGCGGATCGTGCAGCAGCAGGCCCACCAGCACCGCCTCGGATTGCAGGGGCAGCAGGGTGGCGGCGCCAAAGGCGGCAAGAAACAGACCCCAGTAGCTGAGCACGGTATGGATCACATCCTTTTTCTGGAGGGTGCGTAGGATATTTCTCTGCGATTACTGCGACCAGTCGATAAGTGTTCGATTATTTATCGTTCTGTTTTTGGAACGCTAAAGGCGGATTTGCCCATCTATTCCGATAAAGGTGCTGAATTTAAGCTTCTCCCATCAACGCGACCTACCACTTATCGCCAGGGAGATTTGCTCGATGAACACCGCCACTCAGGACAACAGCAACGTGGTCACGCTGGTCATCCAGCACCGCGTCCGCAGCGACGCGCTGGATACCTACGAAACCTGGCTCAAGCGCGCCGTGCAGGCTGCGCTCCGCCAGCCCGGGCACCTGGGCGTCAATGTGATCCGTCCGCAAGAGGGCGGCCGCAACTTCACCACCGTGGTGCGTTTCTGCGAATCGACCCGGCTGCAGGCCTGGGTCAACTCGGCCGAACGCCAGGCAATGATCGATGAAGTCATGCCCCTGCTCGACGGCGGCGACCACACCGAGGTGCATGATGATCCGGAGTTCTGGTTCACCCCGGTCAGCAGCGGCGGCGCAAAGCAACCACCACGCTGGAAGCAGGCACTGCTCACCTACCTGGTGATCTGCCCCATGACCCTGCTGGTCCCGGCCCTGCTGGCGCCATTGTTCGCCGCCTTCCCGGCGCTGGGCGGCCCGCTCACCGGCAACCTGATCGGCAACTTCTTCGTCATCCTGCCGGTGGTATTTTTCATCATGCCGCTGGTAACCCGTCTTGCGGCCGGCTGGCTGCGCGGCTGAACGAATCCACTTTCACGCACTCAAGAAACCTACCCAGGCATTTTCAGGAGATACCTCGATGAGCACCCTCGTTACCCGTGACGGCACCGCGATCTATTACAAGGACTGGGGCAGCGGCAAGCCCGTGCTGTTCAGCCATGGCTGGCCGCTGGATGCCGATATGTGGGATGTGCAGATGGAGTTCCTGGCCAGCCGCGGCTACCGCGCCATCGCCTTCGACCGCCGTGGGTTCGGACGTTCCAGCCAGCCGTGGAACGGTTATGACTACGACACCTTCGCCGACGATATCGCCCAGTTGATCGAACATCTGGACCTGAATGACGTGACCCTGGTGGGCTTTTCCATGGGGGGCGGTGATGTGACCCGCTACATCGCCCGGCATGGCAGCGAGCGCGTCGCCGGGCTGGTCCTGCTGGGGGCGGTCACGCCGTTGTTCATCAAGACCGCAGACAACCCGGACGGGGTCGACAAGTCGGTCTTCGACGGTATCCGTGACGGCCTGCGTGCGGATCGTGCGCAGTTCATCGCCGACTTCGCCGCGCCGTTCTATGGCATCAACCATGGACAGAAGGTCTCGCAAGGCGTGCAGGCCCAGACGCTGAACATCGCCCTGCTGGCTTCGCTCAAGGGCACCCTGGACTGCGTGACGGCGTTCTCCGAAACCGACTTCCGCCCGGACATGGCGAAGATCGATGTGCCGACCCTGGTGATCCATGGTGACGACGACCAGATCGTGCCGTTCGAAACCACCGGAAAGAAGGCGGCGCAGATGATTCGCGGGGCGGAACTGGCCGTGTACAGCGGGGCGCCTCACGGGTTTGCGGTGACGCATGCGCAGCAGTTGAACGACGACTTGCTGGCGTTCCTGTCTCGTTGATTGGCTGCGTTCTTTCGGGCCTGATCGCTGGCTTGCCAGCGATCAGGCCATCATGGGCAACCCATCAACTTCCTGCTCGCCACCCCAAGGGTGTATCCCCCACAGCCCGGGCAAAACTCCGGCAGAAATGCGCTTGGTCGCAAAACCCGCATTCCAGGGCAATCTGGCTCAGGCTCAAATCCGACCCGCGCAACAACTTCCTGGCCCTGACAATCCGTTGCTGCTGAATCCATAGTTGCGGCGCCACCCCGGTACTGCGCTTGAACGCCCGGGAAAAGTGGCTGCGACTCAGATAACAGGCATCGGCCAGCGCCTGCACCTCGATACCGCTGGCCAATCGATCGAGGATCAGCCGTTTGACCAGGCGCTCCCGCGACCGGCTCAGGCGCCCCTGTAGCGACAGGCTCATGACGAAGCCCCCGTGAAAAAAAAACAGCCGCCATTCTTCTCAGGCTGCCTGTTTCACACGAGTTAATCGTTGTTAATTCGCCTCAGAAGCGCCCGCTCAACGGGTATTCGACGATCAGGTAGACCCGGTCGATGTCGTCCCCCGGCTGCGCCGCATTGCCCCGGTGGCTGACATGGGAGAGCGACACCGACAGATTTCGCGCAGTACCACTTTGCACTACGTACTTCATATCGATATCCCGTTCCCAGTGTCGCCCGTCACGCCCGTACTGCCCGACATAGGCGCCCCCGGCCGGCGCATGGCTGCCATCGATCCCGCGTCCGCTGACATAGCGGCCCATCAGGCTCAGCCCTGGCACGCCGAGGCTGCTCATGTCGAGGTCGTAGCGCAGTTGCCACGAGTGCTCTCCCGGTCCGTTGAAGTCGGCGTACTTGATCGAGTTGGCGAGGTAGATGGAGTCGCCGCCGACGAAATCGAAGGGTGTATCGCCCCGCACCTTCTGGTACGCCAGGGTCAGGGCCTGGGCGCCGAAGCGGTACTTGCCGGCCAGGCTCCAGGCCAGGGTGTCGATGGCCCCGGCACTGGCGTTGCCGGTGTCGCGGGTGTAGTAGAGGTTGCCGTCGAGGGACCAGTCCGCCTGCCTGTAATTCAGGTTGAGGTAGGCCTGGCGCCAGGTGTCCTGCAACTGCGATGCGAACAGCGCAGCGCCCAGAGGCCCGTCAGGCGCCCAGGTCCCGCCCGCGAGGCTGATGGCATGGCCGCGGGTAGTGGCGCCATAGCCGGCGAAGTCGTCGCGGGTCGAGCTGTTGTCCTGGTTGTTGAAGGCGCTGAAGCGTCCGGCTTGCAGGCGCCAATCAGGCAGGTCGGTGTTGTCCAGGAGCCAGCCCGTCGCATATTCCGGGTGCAGGCGTTTGTCGCCGGTATCGAATACCGGGGTTTGCACCTGCATCTCGCCGTAGCGCAGCAGGGTGTTGCCGACGCGCAGTTTCAGCGCCGCGCCGGCACTGGAATAGTCGGATTCGGCGCGGCCGTCGCTGTCCCGGGGCAGCAGGCCGGTGCCGGCATGGCCGCGACCGCCGTCCAGCTTCAGGCCGAGAAAACCGTGGGCATCCAGGCCGATGCCGACGGTCCCTTCGGTGAACCCGGAGCGCACCTCGCCGATAAAGCCTTGTGCCCATTCCTGGCGGTAGTTCTGGCCCGAGCCGGACGGCGAGCGGAAGTCGCTGTGCAGGAAATAATTGCGGCTGAGCAGCGACCAGCTGGTCTCGTCGGCCTGGGCGCTGCCGAATGCGGCGACGGTGGTGAACAGGGCGAGGTGGCGGGGGAGGCGGTTCATGGCAGGTTCCGGTGCGGGGGAGCCGGAACTCTGGGCCAGTGATGGGTAACCGTCTTGTATCGATGTGCTCTAGGCGATATCGCTCGCGGCGAACTCCTCGGCCAGATGATCGAGCAGCGAGCGTACCGACGGCAGCAGCCCGCGGCGTGACGGGAAGATCGCGTGGACGATGCCGCAACGCGGATGCCAGCCCGGCAGCAGTTCCACCAGGCGTCCCGCTGCCAGGTCCTCGTTCACCGCCACTCGCGGCAGGTGGGCGATGCCGACCCCGGCGACGAGGAAATGGCGCAGGGCGAACAGGTCGTCGGTGACTATGCGCGGGGTATGCGGGATCACCAGGCTGTGGTCCATGTCCTCGCCCTGGAACAGTTCCCACTGGTAGTCGCGCTGGGCGCTGCCCCAGTGCAGGCTGGGCAGTTCGCCGAGCTGTTGCGGGATGAAGTCGTTCGGCAGGGCGTCGAGGAAAGAAGGGCACCCCACCAGGCACTGGGTACTGTTGCTCAGCACCTTCATCACCATGTCGGTGTTTTCCAGCGGCGGGAAGCGCACCCGCAAGGCCAGGTCGAAGCCTTCGTGGAGCAGGTCGACGCGGCGGTTGGTGCTTTCGATGAACAGCTCCACCAGCGGGTACTTGAGCATGTAGCGGGTCAGCATCGGCGCGACCCAGGAATTGAGCAGGGTGGTCGGGCAGCTCAGGCGTACCAGGCCGCGGGGTTCGCTGCGGTTGCGCTCGATCACCTCGGCCGCGCTTTCCGCTTCGACCCGCATGGCCAGGCAGCGCTGGTAGTATTCCTGGCCGATCTCGGTCAGCGAGCAATGGCGGCTGGTGCGCTGCAGAAGACGCACGCCGAGGCGCTCTTCCAGCTCGGCGATGCGCCGGCTGAGCTTCGACTTGGGCATGTCCAGCGCCCGGCCGGCCGGGGCGAAACCGCCGTGTTCGACGACCTGGGTGAAGTAGTAGAGGGCGTTGAGGTCTTCCAAGAAGGGCAGCTCCGGGGGCAAGGCCTCGGAGTCTACTGCATGTTTCCCTGTTGATCTTCAGGGCCTCATCGCTGGCAAGCCAGCTCCCACAGGTTCAGCGGTGCACGCGATACCTGTGGGAGCTGGCTTGCCAGCGATGAGGCCCGAACGGTCAATCAATCAGCATCGGCCTCGAACAACCGCTCCAGATCCAGACGCGCCTCCTTGGCCGTCTGCATCACCTTGGCCTTGTCATCCCGCACCCGGCCCTGGGCGGCCAGTACTTCCTCGTCGTGGCGGGTGAAACGCTGGATCCGGTCCGCCGCCTGGTCCTCGCTCAAGCCCAGCCCGACCAGGGTCATCCGGCTCATTTCCAGGCTCGAATGGAAGGTCTCGCGGATCGGCTCGGCCCCTACCTCCACCAGTTCATGTACATGCTGGCGGTTGCGTGCCCGGGCCAGCACCTTGAGGTGCGGGTACATCTGCTTGACCCGCTGCGCGGTGCGCGTGGTGGCCTCGGCATTGTCGGTGGTGATGACGAAGTACTCGGCCTCGCCGACCTTCGCCGCATGCAGCACCTCGGGACGCTGGGTGTCGCCATAGAACACCGGCACCTGTTCGAACATGCGGGTCATCTCGATGGTATCCACCGAGGTTTCCAGGGCAATGAACGGCACCTTCTGCGCCCGCAGGATCCGCGCCACGATCTGGCCCATCCGGCCCATGCCGACGATCACCACCCGCGGGGCGTCGGTGCTGATGTTGCTGTACTGCTCCGGCACTTCCCGTACCGCCTGCGGGCGCTTGCCGAGGCGGGCGCAACCGAGCAGCAGGAGCGGGGTGATGGCCATGGACAGGGTGATGGTCATCAGCAGCATGTCGTAGGTCTGCGCATCGAACAGGCCCTGGTCGCGACCCAGCTTGAACACCACGAAGGCAAATTCGCCACCCGCCGCCAGGACCACGCCCAGGCGCAGGGCACTGACCTTGTTAAGGCCGCCGGCGAAGTGCCCGACCAGCATCAGCAACGGCAGCTTCACCGCCACCAGCAACAGGGTCAGGCCAATCAGCAGCAGCGGCATGTCCAGCAGCAGGCGCAGGTTGGCGCCCATGCCCACGCTGATGAAGAACAGCCCCAGCAGCAGGCCCTTGAACGGCTCGATCTGCGATTCCAGTTCATGCCGGTATTCCGAATCCGCCAGCAGCAGGCCGGCGAGGAAGGCGCCGAGGGCCATGGAGATCCCGGCTTGCTCCATCAGCCAGGCGGTGCCGATCACCACCAGCAGCGCGGTGGCAGTGGAGACTTCCGGCAGGCCAGTGCGGGCCACGGTGCGGAACAGCGGGCGCAGCAGGTAACGGCCGCCAACGATGACGATGGCGATGCTGCCGAACACCTTCAGGCCGTGGCTGAGGCTGTCGCCATGACTGGTGTCGGGGCCGGCGGCGGCCAGCAGCGGCACCAGGGCGATCAGCGGAATCGCGGCGATGTCCTGGAACAGCAGGATGGCGAAGGCCAGGCGTCCGTGTGGCGCATTGAGCTGTTTGCTTTCGGCCAGGCTCTGCAGGCCGAAGGCGGTGGACGACAGGGCCAGGCCCAGGCCAAGAACAATGGCCGCCGGCAGCGACTGGGCAAAGCCGAACAGGGCAATGGCGCCGATGACCGCGCCGGTCAGCAGGACCTGGGCCAGGCCGACGCCGAACACCGACTTGCGCATCAGCCACAGGCGCCGCGGCGACAGTTCCAGGCCGATGATGAACAGCAGCAGGACCACGCCCAGCTCGGAAATATGCGCGACGCTCTGGGTATCGCGAACCAGGCCCAGGGCCTGCGGGCCGATCACCACGCCGGCCAGCAGGTAGCCGAGCACGGCGCCCAGTTGCAGGCGCTTGGCCAGGGGAACGGTAACGACGGCGGCGAGGAGGAAGATCACCGCGGTTTGCAGAAGGCTGCCTTCGTGTGGCATTGCTCGGTCTCCATGAACTGCGTGAGGCAGCGTTTGAACGTGAAAGTCCGGGCATTCTGCTCAGGATAGTCGCTTCCGACAATCCGGCTGGGGCGAGATTGATTGTCGCCCTATTGGTGACAATAGGGCGAGCGGGGCAGGTACTCAGTACTCGGCGATCACCTCATCGGTACCGGCCTTGGTCAGGCCGAGGACCTGGTAGGCGTCCTTGTGGTCGCCCATTTCCATGCCGGGCGAGCCCATGGGCATGCCCGGCACGGCGATGCCTTTGAGGTCGGGGCGCTTGCCGAGGACGCTGATCTGTTCGGCGGGGACGTGGCCTTCGATGAACTGGCCATTGATCACGCCGGTATGGCACGAGGCCAGGCGCGGGGCGACGCCGAGTTTCTGCTTGACCGCGCTCATGTTCGGCTCGACATGGTCGTTGACCGTGTAGCCGTTGGCGCGCAGGTGGCTGATCCACTCCTTGCAGCAGCCGCAGTTGGGATCGCGGTAGACATCAATGGTCTGCCCGGCCTGGGCCAGGGTGCTCAGGGCCAGCAGGCCGAGGGCTGCCAGGTTGTTCTTCAGCATGGTGTTTCTCCTTTGAATTCTGTGTTGTCTGGCAGGGCCTCATCGCTGGCAAGCCAGCTCCCACAGGTTCTCCATTGATCTTGAGATCACCGCCGAACCCTGTGGGAGCTGGCTTGTCGGACCGCCGCACCGCAGCGATTGGGGCGATACGGTCTAGAACCTTAGCCTGATACCAGCCACCCACCGCGTCTGTCCGATATCCTCACCCTTATCCCGGGCCATCGCCGCCGTCTCGCCATACACCCGGTTGAAGCTCACCCCCACATAAGGCGCAAACCCCGGGGTGATCTCGTAGCGCAAACGCAACCCGGTCTCGCTGTCCGCCAGCCCTGAACCTTGTCCACGACCGGCATCATCCCGCCCGTAGAAATTCGCCTCCACCGTCGGCTCCAGCCGCCAGCGCTGGGTCAGCAGGATAGCGTAGGACGCCTCCACCCGCAGCGCGGTCTGTTGTCGCTCGCCCGCGTAGAGCGTGGCTTCCAGCTCCATGCCATACAGCGGCGTGCCCTGGACCCCGAAAGCTGCCCAGCTCTGACCGCTGCCCGGCTTGAAGTCCTGGCGCACGCCGCCGACCACCTCCCACCAGGGGCTGAAGGCATGGCCCCACAGTGCCTGGAGTTCCGCCTTGTGCGTGCGCCCCTGTTCCCGCTCGCCTTCCGTGCGCAGCCACAGCCGGTCGATATCGCCACCGACCCAGGCATTGGCGTTCCAGTTCAGCGCGCTGCTGTTCTCGAAGTGCTGGTACTCCAGCTGTTCGACGGTTACGGCCCAGTTGATCTGCCGGTCATGCACCTGGTGTCCGGGCAGGGGCGGGAACGCCGCCTGGCGATCGGCGTCGGTCACAGGTTTCAGCGGGGTACGCGGTGATTGTGGCGCCCCGTGGCTCATCATGCTGTGATGCATCCCTGAATGGTCCATCGCTGCGGCACGGACTTCCTCGCTGCCCAGCAGCAGAAGCAGGGTCATGCCGCCAAGCAGCGGCCGGTTGAGTCGTTCATTCATCGACGCGCACCTCGCGGAACATGCCGGTCTCCATGTGATAGAGCAGGTGGCAGTGGTAGGCCCAGCGGCCCAGGGCATCGGCGCTGACCCGGTAGCTGCGGCGGCTGCCGGGTGGCATGTCGAGGGTGTGCTTGCGCACCTTGAACCGACCCTGCTCGTCCTCCAGATCGCTCCACAGGCCGTGCAGGTGGATGGGGTGGGCCATCATGGTGTCGTTGACCAGGGTGATGCGCAGGCGCTCGCCGTATTTCAGGCGCAGCGGTTCGGCGTCGGAGAAGCGGATGCCGTCGAACGACCAGGCGAAGCGCTCCATGTGCCCGGTCAGGTGCAGCTCGATCTCGCGTGAGGGTTCGCGACCGTCGGGGTCGGCGAAGGTGCTGTTCAGGTCGGCATAGGTCAGCACCCGACGCCCGTTGTTGCGCAGGCCCAGGCCGGGATCGGACAGGTTGGCCTTGGGCATCATGGCCTGCATGTCCACCAGCGGGTTGCCGGTTTCCGAGGCCGGGTGCTGCTGCATGCCCATGTTCATGCCCGGCATGGCGTGGTTCATCCCGCTCATCTGGCTGTGGTCCATGCCGGCCATGCTGCCGTGATCCATGCCGGCCATATCGCCATGGCCCATGTCGGCCATGCTCAGCACCGGCTTCGGTTCCAGCGCCGGCACTGGCGCACTCAGGCCCTGGGCCCGGGCCAGGCTGCCACGGGCATAGCCGCTGCGGTCCATGCTCTGGGCGAACAGGGTGTAGGCCGGCTGGTCGCCAACGGTGACCAGTACATCGTAGGTTTCCGCGACCGCCAGGCGCAGTTCGTCTACCGTCACTGGCTGCACCGGCTGGCCGTCGGCCGCGATCACGGTGAGCTTCAGGCCGGGAATGCGGAAGTCGAAATAGGTCATGGCCGAGCCGTTGATCAGGCGCAGGCGCAGGGTTTCGCCGGGCTGGAACAGGCAGGTGAAGTTGCCCTCCGGGGGCTGTCCGTTGAGCAGGTAGGTGTAGGTGGCGGCGCTGATATCGGCGATATCGGTGGGCGTCATGTGCATCAGCGCCCAGTCCTTGCGGTTGGCCAGGGTGGCCGACCAGCCGTCGCGGGCCACGTCGTCGATAAAGTCACCGACGGTGCGCTGGCGCTGGTTGTAGTAGTCGGCCTGTTTCTTCAGTTGCGCCAGCAGGGCGGTGGGTTTCTCGTCGCTCCAGTCGCTGAGCAGCAGCACGCAGTCGCGCTGGTAGACATGGGGTTCGGGCGTTTTCGGCTCGATGACGATGGCGCCATACACCCCCGCTTGCTCCTGCAGCCCCGAATGGCTGTGGTACCAGTAGGTGCCATGCTGCTCCAGGGTGAAGCGGTAGAGGTAGTCGCCGCCGGGCTCGATGCCGGCGAAACTCAGGCCGGGCACGCCGTCCATGTTGGCCGGGAGGATGATCCCGTGCCAGTGCAGCGAGGTGCTTTCCTCCAGGCGATTGCGCACCCGCAGGGTCACGGTATCGCCCTCGCGCCAGCGCAGCACCGGACCTGGCAGGCTGTTGTTGATGGTCAGCGCGGTCTTCGGCTTGCCGGTGATATTCACGGCGGTCTGGCCGATGAACAGCTCGAAATGCTGGCCGTCCAGCTCGACGAAATCATGCGCTCCGCGGGCCCAGGCGTTCGCTCGCCAGAGGCCGAGGCCGCCAAGGGCGCTGGCGGCGGCCAGGCCTTTGACGAAGGTGCGGCGGGTAGGAAAGTGGGGCATGGGGTTGTCAGTCCATCAACGGGGATGCCTGACCATAATCCGCGGCGGCTGACAGCAAACTGAGGTTTGAATTACAGATTTGTCAGCGAGAAAATAGCCCGCCCCGTTAGCGGTTCGTACCGGGTGGGGCAAGGGGATACAAGGTTCATATTGCACCAGGAGTCGCAATGGACAAGGTCATCATCATCACCGGAGGCAGTCGCGGCATCGGCGCCGCCACTGCGCTGCTCGCCGCGCGCCAGGGCTACCGGATCTGCATCAACTATCACGCCGACGACGAGGCGGCCCAGCGGGTGCTGGCCCAGGTCCGTGAACTGGGCGCCGAAGCCATCGCCGTGCGTGCCGATGCCAGCGTCGAGGACGAGGTGATCAGCCTGTTTCAGCGGGTCGATCACGAACTGGGGCCGGTCACGGCGCTGGTCAACAATGCCGGGACCATCGGGCAGCAGAGCCGGGTCGAGGAAATGTCGGAGTTTCGCCTGCTCAAGGTGATGAAGACCAATGTGGTCGGGCCGATGCTGTGTGCCAAGCACGCGCTGATGCGCATGTCGACGCGCAATGGCGGCAAGGGCGGGGCCATCGTCAACGTGTCGTCGGTGGCGGCGCGCCTGGGCTCGCCCAATGAATACGTCGACTACGCGGCGTCCAAGGGCGCGCTGGACACCTTCACCCTGGGGCTGGCCAAGGAAGTGGCGGGCGAGGGTGTGCGGGTCAACGGGGTGCGGCCGGGGTACATCTTCACCGATTTCCACGCCCTGAGCGGCGACCCGGACCGGGTGCGCAAGCTGGAGCCGGGGATTCCCATGGGGCGGGGCGGGCAGGCGCAAGAAGTGGCCGAGGCGATCCTGTGGCTACTGTCGGACAAGGCGTCCTACTCGACCGGGAGTTTCCTGGATCTCGGGGGTGGGCGGTAGTTGTTTGCCGCACTTCAGGGCCTCATCGCTGCATAGGTATTTTCACATCTCTCGCTCAGGCCCGGATGGCTTGTCAACGCGAGGTCTGTAGGAGCGTGGCTTGCCCGCGAAGGGCCGCAAGGCGGCCCCAAAACCTGCCACGCCGAGTATCTGGGGTACCGAAGTCGAGCAGGCGCTGAATCCATAAAGGCGCTCCCCAACTAGCTCGTGCTGGATGGTCTTGGGGCCGCTGTGCGGCCCTTCGCGGGCAAGCCACGCTCCTACCTGAACCGCGTCGGCCATCAGCCCGAGATGTGTAGATACTCATGCAGCGATGAGGCCCTGAAGGACCCAGCAGCTCATTGCTCCCGGAGCATCGCCTCGACCCGCTCCATCAACCCCTCCAGCCGAAACGGCTTGGTCATCACGCTGATCCCCGGTGCCAGGCGCCCGTCACTCATCGCCGCGCTTTCGTCATAGCCGGTGATGAACAGCACCGGCAAGTGCGGATGCACCTGGCGCACCGCTTCGGCCAGTTGCCGGCCGCTGAGCCCGCCCGGCAGGCCGATGTCGCTGATCAGCAGGTCCGGCGGCGGGCCGTTCTTCAGCACCGGCAAGGCCAGCACCGCGCTTTCGTAGACATCGACCCGGTGCCCGGACTCTTCGAGCATTTCGGCGATCACCATGCGCAGGGTTTCCTGATCTTCCACCAGGACCACGCGCGCCTCCTCGCCCCGGGCCGGCAGGCGCTGTTCGGCACCCGGCAGCATCTGCGTCAGCGGGGCCCGGTCATGGCGCGGCAGATACAGCTCGATCCGTGTGCCCTGGCCCGGCGCCGTGACAATGCGCAACTGCCCGCCGGACTGGCGGACAAAGCCGTAGGCCATGGACAAGCCAAGCCCTGTGCCCTGGCCCAGCGGCTTGGTGGTGAAGAACGGGTCGATGGCCCGCGCCGCGACATCGGCGGGCATGCCCTGGCCGTTGTCCGCCACGCTCAGGCGCAGGTATGGCCCGGCCGCAAGATCCAGCGGCCGGCCGTGTTCTTCGTCAAGTTCGAGATTGTCGATGGTGATCTCGATCAGACCGCCATTGGGTAGGGCATCCCGGGCATTGATGCACAGGTTGAGCAGGGCGCTTTCCAGTTGCGGCGGGTCGATGAAGGTGGTCCAGAGGTTCTCGGTAAACCGGCTGCGCACTTCGATGGCCGGGCCGACACTGCGCTGGATCAGGTCTTCCATGCCCCGTAGCAGCAGGCCGATATGGGTGGGCTGGGGCTGCAGGGTCTGCTGCCGGGAGAACGCCAGCAGGCGATGGACCAGCGACGCCGCGCGCTGGGCCGAGTTGCTGGCGGCCTGCAGCAGCAGGTCGACCTCGGCGTGGCGCTGTTGGCGCAGGCGCTGGCGCATCAGCTCATGGGCGCCGAGGATGCCGCCGAGCAGGTTGTTGAAATCATGGGCGATACCGCCGGTGAGCTGGCCCACCGCTTCCATTTTCTGCGCCTGGCGCAAGGCGTCTTCGGCGCGCAGCAGACGCTGCTGTTCCGCGACCCGGGCACTGATGTCGTAGGCGAACAGGTAGGCACCGCGTACCGCGCCATGCTCGTCGTGGAGGACGTTGAAGCGCATTTCATAGTGGCGGCGGCGCCCGCTGGCACCGAACTCGGCGTTCTCGATAAACACCTCGCCGGCCAAGGCCCGGCGCCACAGGGCCAGGCCGCGGACGCAATCGGCCGGGACGCTGCGCAGGACCCGCTCGACCGGCTCGCCGATGCCCGGCACTTCGCCGTACAGGTAGTCGAAGTCGTTGAGCGACTGCTGGTTGATTGCCATCCAGCGCATATCAGGGCCGACCACCTGGACGCAGGCGATGCTGTTGTCCACCAGCGTGGCCAGCAACTGGCGCTCGGCCACGCTGTCGAGTACCCGTTGTTCCAACTGTTCATTGAGTTGCTGCAAGGCGACCTCGGCGTCGCGCCGCTCGGTCACGTCCTTGAACAGCACGGCCACCTGCCTGCGCTCGGCCGGTTCGATGCGGAAGGTGGTCACCGACAGCACCCGGCCGGTGGCCACCAGTTCCTGTTCGAAGTGCAGCGGCTCGCCGGTGCGCAGTACCGCGCCATAGCGGGCGACCCAGTCGTCGGCTTCATCGGGCACCATCTCCCGCAGCTTCTGCCCGACCACATCGGGAATCCCCGCATGCCGGGCATAGGCGGCGTTGGCCAGTACATGGATATAGTCGCTCAGCGGACCGTGCGGGCCATCGAAGAACTCGATGACACAGAAACCCTCGTCCATGGTGTCGAACAGGAAGCGGTAGAAGTCCCCGTCCAGTGCCCGTTGCTGCACCAGTTGCTGTTCGAGGTCGGCATTGCGCCGCTTGAGTACCTGGAGTTGCAGGCGCAATGAATCGAGTTCGCTGACGGGCATGGAAAGATCCGGAAACAAGCCAATTTCGCCACTTTAGACCCACGCTCGTCCGGCGGCTAGAACGAACGTACGATCCGTCCGAGTGTTTCCATGGCTTTTTCCGATTGCTCGGTCCAGGGGCTGCCGTAATTCAAACGGATGCAATGGCGGAAGCGCTGGGTCGGCGAGAAGATCGGCCCTGGGGCGATGCTGATGCCCTGGGCCAGGGCCATCTGGAACAGCTTCAGGGAGTCCATGTTTTCCGGCAGTTCCAGCCACAGGAAGTAGCCGCCGGATGGATGGCTGACCCGCACCGAGGCCGGGAAGTGCCGGGCGATGGCGGCGAGCATGGCGTTCTTCTGTTCCTCCAGGGCATAGCGCAGGCGGCGCAGATGGCGGTCGTAGCCGCCGTGCTGCAGGTAGTCGGCAATGGCCGCCTGGGCCGGCATCGAGGCACACAGCGAGGTCATCAGCTTGAGCCGCTCGATCTTGCGGGCGAAACGCCCGGCCGCCACCCAGCCGATGCGATAACCCGGGGCCAGGCTCTTGGAAAACGAGCTGCAATGCATCACCAGGCCCTCGGTGTCGAAGGCCTTGGCCGGCTTTGGCGCCTGCTGGGCGTAGTACAGCTCGGCGTAGACATCGTCCTCGATCAGCGGCACCTGGTGCTGGCGCAGCAACTCCACCAGCGCCTGCTTCTTCGCTTCCGGCACGCTGGCGCCCACCGGGTTCTGGAAGTTGGTCATGCACCACACGGCCTTGACCGGATGACGTTCCAGGGTTTGCGCCAGCACCCCCAGGTCGATACCCTCGCGCGGATGCACGGGAATCTCCACGGCCTTGAGCTTGAGACGCTCCAGCACCTGCAGGCAGGCATAGAAGGCCGGCGCCTCGATCGCCACCAGGTCGCCCGGTTCGGTCACCGCCTGCAGGCACAGGTTCAGCGCCTCCAGGGCGCCGTTGGTGATCAGCAGCTCCTCCATCGGCAGCATCAGCCCGCCGACCATGTAGCGCAGGGCGATCTGCCGGCGCAGTTGCGGGTTGCCCGGCGACAGGTCGGTGACCACCATGCGCGGGTCCATGTCCCGGGTCGCGCTGGCCAGGGAGCGGGCCAGGCGCTGCAGGGGGAACAGGGTCGGGCTGGGGAAGGCCGAGCCGAAGGGCACGGTGTGCGGGTCCTTGATCGACTCGAGGATGGAGAACACCAGCTCGCTGACATCCACCTCGGTGGACTCGCCGGCCGGCTCGCCGATCCGTGGCTCGCTGAACGGCTTTGGCGCATGGGCGTTGACGAAATACCCCGAGCGCGGCCGCGCGCGGATCAGGCCGCGGCGCTCCAGCAGGTAGTAAGCCTGGAACACCGTGGACGGACTGACCCCATGGGTCTGGCTCGCATAGCGCACCGACGGCACCCGCTGGCCGGGGCCGAGGACCCCGGTGTAGATCAGTTCGGCAATGTCGTCGGCGAATTTCTCGTAGCGTTTCATCATGGCTCTGCTGGTTCGAAGTGCACGCAGTGTAGGGGATCAGCGGTTCAGCGGGGCAACGAAGCGGCTGCGGGCCACGGCGCGGATGTCCGGCTCGTCGCTGTCGACCAGTTCGAAGTCCAGCTCCTGGGAGCTGCTGGCGGCGCGCTCACCGAGCATCGCCACCGAGACCGGCAATTCCGCCATCTCGCTGGCGGCGAGGGTGAAGCGGGTCTTGCCGTGCAGCTCGAAGCCGTCGGCATCGAGCAGGCGCAATTGGTAGCTCTGTGGCGCCTGGGTCTTGTTGATCACCTTGAGGATGTAGATGTTCTCGATCTGGCCCTGGGCGTTCTCGCGGAACAGGCCTCGGTCCTTGATCACGTCCATGGACAGCATCGGCCGTTCATGGAGGGCGATGGCCAGGGCGCCGATCATCACCACCAGCACGGTGACGTAGCCCAGCAGGCGCGGACGCAGCCAGTGGGTCTTGCCGCCTTGCAGGGTGTGCTCGGACTTGTAACCGATCAGGCCGCGCGGGTAGTTCATCTTGTCCATGATGCTGTCGCAGGCGTCGATGCAGGCGGCGCAGCCGATGCACTCCATTTGCAGGCCATTGCGAATATCGATGCCGGTGGGGCAGACCTGCACGCACATCGTGCAGTCGATGCAGTCGCCGAGGCCGGCAGCCTTGTAGTCCTGCTCCTTCTTGCGGGCGCCACGGTTCTCGCCGCGACGTGGGTCATAGGCGACGGCCAGGGTGTCCTTGTCGAACATCACGCTCTGGAAGCGGGCGTAGGGGCACATGTGCATGCACACCGCCTCGCGCATCCAGCCGGCATTGATATAGGTGGCGCCGGTGAAGAACAGGATCCAGAACAGGCTGACGCCGCCGGCCTGCAGGGTGAACAGCTCTTCGGCCAGGGGCCGGATCGGCGTGAAGTAGCCGACGAAGGTCAGCCCGGTCAGCACGCTGATGGCCAGCCACAGGGTGTGCTTGAGGGCACGGCGGGCCAGCTTGTTCGGGCCCCAGGCGGCCTTGTCCAGCTTCATGCGCTGGTTGCGGTCGCCCTCGGTGACCTTCTCGCACCACATGAACAGCCAGGTCCAGGTGCTCTGCGGGCAGGTGTAGCCGCACCAGACCCGGCCGGCGAACACGGTGATGGCGAACAGACCGAAGGCGCAGATGATCAGCAGCGCCGAAAGCAGGATGAAGTCTTGCGGCCAGAAGGTCGCGCCGAAGATGTGGAACTTGCTTTCCGCCAGATCCCAGAGCACCGCCTGGCGGCCGCCCCAGTTGAGCCAGGCGGTGGCGAAGAACAGCAGGAAGAGAAAACCTGCGCCACTCAGGCGCAGGTTGCGGTACAGACCGGTGAAGCTGCGGGTGAAGATCTGTCTGTCGCTGCTGGCGGCCTTCTTCTTGTGAGACGGCTCGGCAATTTCAACGATCTTGACGGGGATAGGTTCGCTCATGGTTCGTCGCTCATCAGGCCTCGATCAGGCCCATGAACTATGGCGAGTGATCTGTTTGCAGAACAGATTCAGGTATCCCGATAAAAACCGTATCAGATTTCCCGTGTATCGCCTGCAGGCCCTAGATTATCGAGCCCGGAGCGCTGCTCTTAAGATGCCTGCGACCATCCACCGCACCGGCCACGGTGAGGGCGTCGGCCTCGGCTTCGGTGATCGGCACGCGCTTGCCGGCCAGCTCGGCGACCGACATGCGCAGGTCTTCGTCGGTCAGCACCTGCACCTCGGTGGCGTCGCCTTCGATATCCAGGTCGTCGCCGATCAGGGTGCAGCGTTGGGTGGTTTCATCGATGCGGATGGGCATGGCGTGTTCCTCATGCGGTGGCTTATGAGGCTGTGACCGTCGTGCCGTGGCGCTTGCGGCCTTGAACCGATCAGCGGTCGCAATCGCACTTTGTCGAAGCGGGTGTTGTCCATCGGGTAACTGCTCTGACAAGGACAACGCCATGGACGCCTGGTGGCATGAGGTGTGGGTGACACTGGTGGCGGAATTCGCCGACATCACCGATGCGAAACAGCTGACCCAGGTGTCGGTTCGCCTGTTGATGGCGGCGCTATTGGGCGCGGTGCTCGGTTTCGAGCGCGAGATGAAGGGCAAGGCCGCCGGGGTGCGTACCCATATGCTGGTGGCCATCGGTGCGGCGCTGTTCGTCCTCGTGCCGCGCATGGCCGGGGCCGACGATGCGGCCTTGAGCCGGGTGGTGCAGGGTATCGTTGCCGGGATCGGCTTTCTCGGCGCCGGGACCATTCTCAAGGGCCACGATATGGACGCCAGTCACGTCAAGGGCCTGACCACGGCGGCCGGGCTGTGGATGACCGCGGCGATTGGCGTGGCGGCCGGCATGGGCCGCGAGGCCACGGCGCTGTTCAGCACACTGCTGGCGCTGGTGGTGTTCGCGATCATGCCGTGGGTGGTGGACCTGTTCGAGGACGAGGAACACAAGAGGAAGCGCAAGGAGGAGGAGGGAAAGAAAGAGGAAAGTGGCAAGGCCTGAATGCACTGAGGGGAGCCGAAGCTCCCCTCAAAGATTGTTGCGCGCTCTTTTTTTGTTATTGGAGGGCGGTCTATTGTTGTTTTTGGCAACCGTTGCCTCTTGGTGCTGTTTTGTGCGATTCCCATCCGGGATCAAGAGCAAACGTATTTTTTTGAGCGCTGATCGACCTTTATCAATTGATCCAACCGTGACGGGCGCTACCTTGAGGTAGTTTTATTGTTCTCTGCCTGGTTGCGGGGCACGCCCCCGAAAAGCCATCCACTTCAAAAAAATCAGTTAGCTTCGTCTCTGCCGTATTGTTCTTGTTATGTCAGATCCGGTACGTCTTGTTTTTATTGGGTTTGCCGCATTTTTTATTCTTGTTGTGCCAGAGATATAGCAGGTGTCGTGCCAACTTTTAAAAACCCAATGAAATCAAGGGTTTGGCGGTTTCTGTGAAAAAGCTGGCACGGGAAAATCCGCTGATTTGTTTCCGTGTTACCCGGTTTTTCCCTGGGACGTGGGTAGGCGGTAACACTTTGTGACCAAGTGCACAGTGTTACCACATCCTCAGCAGGCGTTACGCGCACGTGCTACCCGCGAGCCGGTGGCACGGCCGAGCACCGCGCTGATGCGCTGGCCGGCGGCGATCAGTTTGTCCAGGTCGATGCCGGTGTCGATGCCCAGGCCCTGCAGCATGTACAGCACGTCCTCGCTGGCCACGTTGCCGCTGGCGCCCTTGGCATACGGGCAGCCGCCGAGGCCGGCGACCGAGCTGTCGAACACGCTGATGCCTTCCAGCAGGCTGGCGTAGACGTTGGCCAGGGCCTGGCCGTAGGTGTCGTGGAAATGCCCGGCCAGTTGCGGGCGTGGGACCTGGGCGCCGACCACGTTGAACAGGTGGCGGGTAGCGCCCGGGGTACCGGTGCCGATGGTGTCGCCCAGGGACACTTCATAGCAGCCCATTTCGTACAGCTCGCGGGCCACGGCGGCGACCTGGGCCGCATCCACTTCGCCCTCGTACGGGCAACCCAGCACGCAGGACACATAGCCGCGCACCCGCACACCGTGCTGGCGCGCCGCGTCCATGATCGGCACGAAGCGTTGCAGGCTCTCGCTGATCGAGCAGTTGATATTGCGCTGGGAGAACGCCTCGGAGGCGGCGGCGAACACCGCGACTTCCTTGACCCGGGCGGCGAGGGCGTCCTCGAAGCCGCGCATGTTCGGGGCCAGGGCGGCGTAGGTCACCCCCGGTTGCTGGCGGATACCGGCGAACACCTCGGCCGAACCGGCCATCTGCGGGACCCATTTCGGCGAGACGAAACTGCCGACTTCGACGTAGGACAGGCCGGCATCGGTGAGGTCATCGACGAGGCGCACCTTGTCGGCGACGCTGATGGGTTGGGCTTCGTTCTGCAGGCCGTCGCGGGGACCGACTTCGACCAGACGCACTTTGGCGGGCAATGGCATGGCGGGGGCTTCCTGGTGGGGCTCAATGGCCGTTGTTGTTCTGTTTGTTCAGGGTTGCGGCCAGGGCTTGCTGGCAGCGTTCTTCGGCGGTATCCAGTTCCAGCTGCATCTGCTGGATGTCGAGCAGTTGCTGTTCCAGCTGGGCGCGGCGCTCGGCGATCTTCGCCAGCATGCTGTTGAGCTGCTTGGTATTGCCGCCGGTGGGGTCGTACAGCTCGATCAGTTCGCGGCATTCGGCGAGGGAAAAGCCGATGCGCTTGCCGCGCAGGATGAGTTTCAGGCTGACCTTGTCGCGGGCCGAGTAGATGCGCTCCAGGCCGCGCCGCTCGGGGCTGAGCAGGCCTTGTTCCTCGTAGAAGCGGATCGCCCGGGTGGTGATGTCCAGCTCGCGGGACAGGTCGGAAATACTGTAGGTCTGGCTGCTCATGGCGGGGCTCTGGGTGTGAAGGCGATGGGGCCTAACCTAAAGCCAGGTTGACGTATACGTCAAGGTGATTGGCGGTGTCCTTCAGGGCCTCATCGCTGGCAAGCCAGCTCCCACAGGGTTCGAGTTGCTGCAAAACCCTGTGGGAGCTGGCTTGCCAGCGATAAATGGCCCAGACAACCTCTACTTATCGGTCATCCGCCGAATGACTTCCCACAACCGCTCATCCTCGAAATCCGCCACCACCAGTTGCGCCCCCGCCGCCATCAGCGCCTCCACCGTCTGACTCGTCGACAACCCCACGGTAAAGATCCCCGCACCGCTGGCCGCCTTCACCCCCGGCACCGAGTCCTCGAACGCCAGCGCCCGCCCGGCCTGCGCATTCAAGCGCTGCAACCCGATGAGGTAGGGCAGCGGATCCGGTTTGGCCTTCGGCAGCTCCTCGGCCACCAGCACATGCTCGAAACGCCCGGCCAGGCCCAGCGCCTTGAGCATGTGTTCGGCATTGGCTCGCGGTGCATTGGTCACCACCGCCATGCCGATGCCACGGGCCTCGGCGTACTCCATCAAACGGACCAGCCCCGGCGTCGGCTGCAATGTCGGCGACAGCTCGCGAAACCGCGCTTCCTTGCGGTCGGCAAAGTCCCGGTGCTCGCTCAGCGGCCGGTCCGGAAACAGGTAACGGCACAGGTCGGCATTGGCCCGCCCGCTGATATGCGCCTCGAATTCCGCCTCGGTCAGGGTGCGGCCGTCCTCGTGCAGCAGTTGCTGCATGGCTACAAGATGAAGTTTGTCGGTATCGGCCAGGGTGCCGTCGAGGTCGAAGAGCAGGGCGTCGAGCATGGTGCATATCCGTAAAACAATGAGTGGCCATCATACCCGCCGATCGACGGGGCTGGTCAGCGGAGTACGAAAAGAGTACAAATGTACCCCATGACCAGACTCTCTCCCAAACGCAGCGCCATCCTCACCTTCATCCGTGATCGCATCACCGGAGAAGGCCGGCCGCCGAGCCTTGCCGATATCGCCCAGGCCTTCGGCTTCGCCTCGCGCAGCGTGGCGCGCAAGCATGTCCAGGCCCTCTGTGAGGCCGGCTTCATCGAAATCACCCCGAACCAGGCGCGCAGCATTCGCCTGGCCGGGGTCCTGCGCCGCCCCGAAGTGCTGGAGATCCCGGTGCTCGGCCAGGTGGCCGCAGGCCGGCCGATCGGCCCGGACGTGGATATCCACGAGCAACTGATGCTCGACGCCCACCTGTTCAGCCGCAGCCCGGACTACCTGCTCAAGGTCCGTGGCGACTCGATGATCGACGACGGCATCCTCGACGGCGACCTGGTGGGCATCCGCCAGCAGTCCGATCCCCGCGACGGGCAGATCGTCGTCGCCCGCCTCGATGGCGAGGTGACCATCAAGCGCTTCGAACGGGGCAACGGCCATTACCGCCTGCTGCCACGCAACCCGGCCTACGCGCCGATCGTCGTCGGCCCGGACCGCGACTTCGTCATCGAAGGCGTGTTCTGCGGCCTGGTGAGGCGTGACTGATGGGCGCCGTGCTCAGCCTCGACGGGCTGCTCGACAGCCGACGGGTGTGGAAAGGCCGGCCTGTGGTCGAGGACCATGGCCTGCAACCCACCGGGCACGCTGCACTGGATGCGTTGTTGCCCGGCGGCGGCTGGCCGGCGGCCGCGCTCAGTGAACTGTTGCTGGCGGAGGAGGGCGCAGGTGAACTGCAACTGCTCTGGCCCAGCCTGGCCCGCCTGACTGCCGGCGGTGAGCGGGTGGTGCTGGTGGCGCCGCCGTTCATTCCCTATCCGCCGGCCTGGCAGGCGGCGGGCGTGGACCTGCGCTGGCTGTCGGTGATCGAGGCCGACAGCAAGGAAAGCCTGTGGGCTGCCGAGCAATGCTTGCGTTCCGGCAGTTGCGCCGCCGTGCTGTGCTGGCCGCAGCGTGCCGACGACCGCGCGCTGCGGCGCTTGCAGGTGGCGGCGGAAACCGGGCAGGCCCTGGCCTTCGCCTGTCGTGGGCAGAGCGCCGCCTTGAACCCTTCACCCGCTGCCCTGCGCATCGCCATCGACACCCGGCCAGCGCAATGGCGGGTGCTCAAATGCCGGGGCGGCCTGGCGCCGAGCCGGCCGATCGCCGCCAGCGGGCGCGTGGGGTGAGACGCCATGCTCTGGGCCTGCATCCTGTTACCGCAACTGGCGCTCGACAGCGTCCTGCGCGGTCGTGACAACGCCGATCAGCCGCTGGTGCTGCTTAGCGGTCCGAGCAATCGCCGGGTTTTGCAGGCGGTCAATCCTGCCGCCCGCGCCCTTGGTCTGCGTGCCGGGCAGAGCCTGACCAGCGCCCAGGCCCTGGCCCAAGGATTCGCCACGGCCGAACACGACGCCGACGCCATCGAGCAACAACAGCAACTGCTCGCCGCCTGGGCCTATCGCTTCAGTTCCCAGGTCAGCCTGCATTACCCCCGCGCCCTGTTGCTGGAGGTGGAGTCCAGTCTCGGTCTGTTCGGGCCCTGGCCCCGATTCGAGGCGCGTTTGCGTGAGGAGTTGAAGGCCCTGGGCTTCAGTCATCGCATCGTCCTGGCCAGTAATCCCGTGGCGGCGCGAATGCTGGCCAACGCCCATGACGGGCTGGCCACCGAGGATGCCGACAGCACCCGCGCCGCCCTGGCCGCCATGCCCATCGACCGCCTCGGCCTGCCAGCGGAAGCCGCCACCGCCTTTACTCGCATGGGCCTGCGCCACCTCGACCAGGTGCTGGCACTGCCCCGGGAAACCCTGGCCCGGCGTTTTGCCGCCCAGGTGCAATTGCATCTGGACCGCCTGCTCGGCCTGCGTGCCATTGCGCTGGACTGCTACCTGCCGCCGGACCGTTTCGAATCCCGTCTGGAACTCAATTTCGATGTGGAATCCAACCAGGCACTGCTGTTCCCGTTGCGGCGGATGATCGAGGACCTGGCCGCCTTTCTCGCCGGCCGCGATGCCGGGGTGCAGCGCTTCAACCTGTTCATGGAGCATGCCGAGGGCGCCGACACCCTGTTGCAGGTCGGCCTGCTGGCGGCCGAGCGTGATGCCGGACGTCTGCTGGAACTGGCTCGCGGCCGTCTCGAACAACTGACCCTGCGCGCCCCAGTGCGCAACCTGCGCCTGACTGCCGAGGAACTGCCGGCCTTCGTGCCCCTGGCCAGCGAACTGTTCTCGGCCCGGGCCCAGCAGCAACAGGGCTGGGAGCAATTGCGCGAACGCCTGCGCGCACGGCTGGGCGATGAGGCGGTGCGTGCGGTGGGCGTGGTGGCCGATCACCGTCCGGAATGTGCCTGGCGCAGTGCCGATCTGCCGACGGTTTCCGGTTCCTGTCCGGCGCCGCGGCCCGGCTGGTTGCTGGAAGCACCGCGCTGCCTGCCGCTGAACGGCCTGCGCCTGCTGGCCGGGCCGGAGCGCATCGAGTCCGGCTGGTGGGACGGCGGCGATGTGCGCCGCGACTACTACCTGGTGGAAACCGCCGCCGGCCAGCGCGGCTGGGCGTATCGTCAGTTGGGTGAAAGCCGCGACAGCCCGTTGTGGCTGCAGGGCTGGTTCGCATGAGCGGCTATGCCGAGCTGCATTGCCTGTCGAACTTCAGTTTCCAGCGCGGGGCGTCCAGCGCTCTGGAGCTGTTCGGGCGGGCGAAACAGCAGGGCTACCAGGCCCTGGCGATCACCGACGAATGCACCCTGGCCGGGATCGTCCGGGCCTGGGATGCAGCGGGCAAGGTCGGGCTGCCGCTGATCGTCGGCAGCGAGATGCGCGTGGAAGACGGGCCGAAGCTGGTGCTGCTGGTGGAAAACCTCAAGGGCTACCAGCGCCTGTGCGGGTTGATCACCCAGGCCCGGCGGCGTACGGAAAAGGGCAGTTACCGGGTGCTGCGCGAGGACTTCGAGCCACCCATGGACGGCCTGCTGGCGCTGTGGGTTCCGGACACCACGGACGATCCGGCCCCGGGCCGCTGGCTGCGCGGGATTTTCGGCGAGCGTCTGTGGCTGGCAGTCCATCTTCACCACGGTCATGACGACCGCCAGCGCCTGCAAGACCTGCTGGCCCTGGCCCGCGACCTGGACATCCGCCCATTGGCCTGCGGCGACGTGCATATGCACAGCCGCGGGCGGCGGGCCTTGCAGGACTGCATGACTGCGATCCGCCATCACACCACCGTCGCCGAGGCCGGGCATCGCCTGTTCGCCAATGGCGAGCGCCATCTGCGTCCGGTGGAGCAACTGGCCGCGCTGTATCCTGCGGCGTTGCTGGAAGAAACCACACGGATCGCCCAGCGTTGTCATTTCGACCTCAAGCGCGACATCAACTACCAGTACCCCCACGAAATCGTGCCCCAGGGCTACACCGCCGGTGCCTGGCTGCGTGACCTCTGCGAGCGGAGAATTCCCACGCGCTGGCCGGCGGGCATCAGCGACAAGAATCGCGAGGCGCTGGAGCACGAACTCGAACTGATCACCGACCTGCAGTACGAGTCCTATTTCCTTACCGTCTACGACATCGTCAATTTCGCCCGTGAGCAGGGCATCCTCTGCCAGGGCCGTGGTTCTGCAGCCAACTCGGTGGTGTGTTTCGTCCTCGGCATCACCGAACTGGACCCGAGCCACACCAGCCTGTTGTTCGAACGCTTCCTGTCCCGCGAGCGCAACGAGCCGCCGGATATCGACGTGGACTTCGAGCACGACCGTCGCGAGGAAGTCCTGCAATACGTGTTCAGGCGCTATGGCCGCCATCGTGCGGCGCTGACGGCTGTAGTCAGCAGCTACCATGCCTCCGGCGCGGTACGGGATATCGGCCGGGTGCTCGGCCTGCCGCCGGACCAGTTGGGTGCCTTGTCCGACTGCTGCGGGCGCTGGAGCGACCGGGTGCCGTCGCCCGAACGCCTGGTGGAAGCCGGCTTCGACCCGGACAGTCCGTTGCTGCACCGGGTCCTGACCCTGACCGGCGAGCTGATGGGCTTCCCCCGGCACCTGTCCCAGCACCCCGGCGGCTTCGTTATCAGCGAGCAGCCGCTGGATACCCTGGTGCCGGTGGAAAACGCCGCCATGCAAGAGCGCACGGTAATCCAGTGGGACAAGGACGACCTCGACATGATGGGCCTGCTCAAGGTCGATGTACTGGCCTTGGGCATGCTCAGCGCCTTGCGTCGCTGTTTTGATCTCTACGAAGTGCATCGCGGCAAGCGCCTGAGCATTGCCGCAATTCCGGCGGACGACCGCCCCACCTACGACATGATCAGCCGCGCCGACACCATCGGCGTGTTCCAGATCGAATCGCGGGCGCAGATGGCCATGTTGCCGAGGCTCAGGCCGCAGACGTTCTACGACCTGGTGATCCAGGTGGCGATCGTGCGGCCGGGGCCGATCCAGGGGGATATGGTTCATCCCTACCTGCGCCGGCGCAACGATGAAGAAGAGGTGGTCTACCCCTCGGAGAAGCTCAGGGCGGTCTTCGAGCGGACCCTTGGCGTACCGCTGTTCCAGGAGCAGGTCATGTCCCTGGCCATCGTCGCCGCCGACTTCACCCCCGGCGAAGCGGACGAACTGCGTCGTTCCATGGCCGCCTGGAAGCGTCATGGCGGGCTGGAGCCGCACCGCATCCGCCTCACCGAGGGCATGTTGCGCAACGGCTACGACCTGGAATTCGCCGAGCGCATCTTCGAGCAGATCAAGGGCTTTGGCAGCTACGGCTTCCCCGAATCCCACGCCGCCAGCTTCGCCCTGTTGACCTACGCCAGTTGCTGGCTCAAGTGCCATGAGCCGGCGATCTTCGCCTGCGCCCTGATCAACAGCTGGCCCATGGGTTTCTACAGTCCGGACCAGATTCTCCAGGACGCCCGCCGGCACCGCATCGAGATCCGTCCGCTGGATGTCCATCACAGCCATTGGGATTGCAGCCTGGAGCCGGGGGAGGGTGGCGCGTTGGCGCTGCGTATCGGGCTGCGGCAGATTCGCGGGTTTCGCGAAGACGATGCCGTGCGCCTGACCAGGGTGCGAGAGATGCAGGCATTCCGAGATGTCGGCGACCTGTGCCTGCGCGCCGGACTCGACGGCCGCGCCCGCGACCTGCTGGCCGATGCCGGAGCCCTTGCCGCACTGGCCGGGCACCGTTACCAGGCGCGCTGGGAAGTGGCGGCGGTGCAGGCGCAACTACCGTTGTTCGCTGCCGTCGAGCCAACGCCCGAAGTCGCGGTGGCGCTACCTGCGCCAAGCGTGGGTGAGGACCTGTTCGCCGACTACAACAGCATCGGCACCACCCTTGGTCCGCATCCACTGAGCCTGCTGCGCCGCCGCCTCACCGCCATGGGTTGCCGCAGTTCGCGGGCGCTGGACGATGTCGAGCACGGCGACAGCATCAGCGTTGCCGGGCTGGTGGTGGGGCGGCAGCGGCCGCAGACCGCCAGTGGCGTGACCTTCGTCACCCTTGAAGACGAATTCGGCATGCTCAACGTGGTGGTCTGGCGCGATCTGGCCGAGCGCCAGCGCCGGGTGCTGGTGGGCTCGCAACTGATGCAGGTGCGCGGCAAGCTGGAATTCGCCGAGGGTGTGCGCCATCTGATTGCCCGGCGAATGGAAGATCTCAGCCCGCTATTGAGCGGGCTGGATGTGCGCAGTCGGGACTTTCACTGAGGTTCAGACCATCGCCAGGCGTTGCTTGCGGGTCGGGGCCGGGAAGGCCTGGTCGATGGCCTGCAGGTCCTCGGCCTTGAGTACCAGCTTGCCGGCCCCGGCATTGAGCTGGACATGGCGCGGTTCCACGGCCTTGGGAATGGCGATCACCCCGTCATTGCGGGTGACCCAGGCCAGGCTGACCTGGGCGGGCGTCACGCCGTGCTGTTCGGCAATGTTCGCCAGCACCGGATGGTTCAACAGGCGTCCGGCCTGGGCCAGCGGACAGTAGGCCATGACCGGTACCTGCTGTTCGCGGCACCAGGGCAGCAGGTCGAACTCGATGCCGCGCTGCTGCGGGTTGTACAGCACTTGGTTGGTGGCACAGGCCGGGTTGTCCAGTTCGCGCATATCGTCGGTATCGAAGTTCGACACGCCCCAGCGCCCGATCTTGCCGGCCTCGCGCAGGCGCTCGAAGGCGTCGACGGTTTCTTCCAGCGGGTACTGGCCGCGCCAGTGCAGCAGGTAGAGATCGATCTGATCGGTGGCCAGGCGTTGCAGGCTGCGTTCGCAGGCGGCGATGGCGCCCTTGTGGCTGGCGTTGTGCGGGTAGACCTTGCTGACCAGGTAGACTTGCTCGCGGCGCCCGGCCAGCGCTGCGCCGACCACTTCTTCCGCGCCGCCTTCGGCGTACATCTCCGCGGTATCGACCAGGGTCAGGCCGAGGTCGATGCCTTGTTGCAGGGCGGCGACTTCGCTGCGCCGCTTGCCCGGGTCCTCGCCCATGTACCAGGTGCCCTGGCCGATGACCGGGACCTGGTGGTTGCCGAGTGTTGTCGTTCTCATCTGTGAAACTCCTCCTGAATTTTCTTTGTGGCTGATGGCCCTATCGCTGGCAAGCCAGCTCCCACAGGGTTATGCGGTGCACGCGATACCTGTGGGAGCTGGCTTGCCAGCGATGAGGCCATCAGCCACACCACAAATCACAACCAGGATCGGTGACCTCAGCCACCAATACCTCCAAAACCGCCTGCGCCGCCGCCGACAGCTTGTGATCCGCCAGCATCATCACCCCGATCCGCCGCTCCACCACCGGCTCCACCAGCGCCACGCACTGCGCGCCCAGTTCGCGCATCTGCCCGATGCACAACGCCGGCACCGCACTGACGCCCAACCCATTGGCCACCATCCGGCCAATGGTAGACAACTGGTGACTCTCGAACGCCACCGCCAGCCGACCGTGATCCGCCGCCACATGCCGCTCCAGCAGCAAGCGCACCGCCGACGGTCGTTGCAGGGCGATGAAGTCCTCGCGCAGCAGCTCCGTCCAGCTCACCTGCGCCTGCCCGGCCAACGGCGAATCCTTCGGCACCACGGCAACGAAACGGTCCAGGTACAACGGCCGGAACAGCAACGGCTCGCTGGCCTCCGGCTCGAAACCGATCCCCAACTCGACCCGGCGGTTCCTGACCAGCTCCAGCACCTGTTCATTGATCACGTCATGCACCGTGACGTTCACCCGCGGGTAGCGCTGGCGAAACAGCTTGAGCACCGGCGGCAGCAGGTTGCCGGCAAAGGCCGGCATGGCCGCCACCGATACCCGCCCCAGTTGCAGGGTGAAGTGCTGGCGCAGCAGTTCCTCGGTGTTGTCCCAGTCCGCCAGCAGGCGCCGGGCCAGGGGCAGCAGCACCTCGCCCTCCGGGGTCAGGCTGACGCTGCGGGTGGTGCGGCTGAGCAGGGCGCCACCCAATTGTTCTTCGAGGCCCTTGATGGTCAGGCTCAGGGCCGGTTGCGAAAGATGCAGATGCTCACCCGCCTGGGCGAAGCTCTGGTAGGTGGCGACGGCGACGAACGCCCGTAGTTGCTTGAGGTTCATGGGATTGTTTTGAATTCCAAATCAATCAATGAGAAAAACAAAATTAACAAATCAGTGCCCAAGGAGGAAGATCCGTTCAAGCCCAAAGCAAGCCCCAACAACGACAACAAGGCGGATCACATGGCCGGACTGGACAAGCGCGTAGCAACCTATGAACAGGCCCTCGAAGGCTTGACCGACGACATGACGGTACTGGCCGGCGGCTTCGGCCTGTGCGGCATCCCCGAGAACCTCATCGCCGAAATCAAGCGCCGCGGCGTCACCGGCCTGACCGTGGTCTCCAACAACTGCGGCGTCGACGGCTTCGGCCTCGGCGTGCTGCTGGAAGACCGCCAGATCCGCAAGATGATCGCCTCCTATGTTGGCGAAAACGCCGAATTCGAACGCCAGTTGCTCAGCGGCGAACTGGAAGTGGAACTGACCCCGCAAGGCACCCTGGCCGAGAAGATGCGCGCCGGCGGCGCCGGGATCCCGGCC
The DNA here is from genome assembly GCF_057197725.1 of Pseudomonas sp. P2S-1. Lineage (NCBI taxonomy): Bacteria > Pseudomonadati > Pseudomonadota > Gammaproteobacteria > Pseudomonadales > Pseudomonadaceae > Pseudomonas > Pseudomonas sp. P2S-1. Next base: position 2,265,387 of record NZ_CM170068.1, on the reverse strand, counting down.
TTCTACACCGCCACCGGCTACGGCACCCCGGTCGCCGAGGGCAAGGAAGTGCGCCAGTTCAACGGCCGCCACTACATCCTCGAAGAAGCCATCACCGGCGACTTCGCCATCGTCAAGGGCTGGAAAGCCGACCACTACGGCAACGTGGTGTACCGCAACACCGCCCAGAACTTCAACCCGCTGGCTGCCACCGCCGGCAGGATCACCGTGGTCGAGGTCGAGGAAATCGTCGAGCCAGGCGTCCTGCTGCCGACCGAGATTCATACCCCGGGCATCTATGTCGACCGGGTCATCGTCGGCACCTTCGAGAAGCGCATCGAAAAGCGCACCGTCAAAGCCTGACCCGTCCCCAGAACAACAAAGAGATCCTGACCATGGCACTTACCCGCGAACAAATGGCCCAGCGCGTCGCCCGCGAACTCAAGGACGGTTACTACGTCAACCTCGGCATCGGCATCCCGACCCTGGTGGCCAACTACGTCCCGGCGGATATGGACGTGATGCTGCAATCGGAAAACGGCCTGCTCGGCATGGGCGAATTCCCCACCGAAAGCCAGCTCGACGCCGACATGATCAACGCCGGCAAGCAGACCGTGACCGCCCGCCGTGGCGCGTCGATCTTCAACTCGGCCGAGTCCTTCGCGATGATCCGCGGCGGGCATGTCGACCTCACCGTGCTCGGCGCTTTCGAAGTGGACGTGGAGGGCAACATCGCCTCCTGGATGATCCCCGGCAAGCTGGTCAAGGGCATGGGCGGAGCGATGGACCTGGTGGCCGGTGCCGAGAACATCATCGTCACCATGACCCACGCTTCCAAGGACGGCGAATCCAAGCTGCTGCCGCGCTGCAGCCTGCCGCTGACCGGCGCCGGCTGTATCCGCAAGGTGCTCACCGACCTGGCTTACCTGGAGATCGAGAACGGCGCGTTCATCCTCAAGGAGACGGCGCCGGGGGTGAGTGTCGAGGAAATCATCGAGAAGACCGCGGGCAAGCTGATCGTGGCTGACGATGTGAAGGAAATGACCTTCTGATCTTCTGTTCTCGAGGACCCTATCGCTGGCAAGCCAGTCCCCCCTGGGCCTGGAGTCAAACGGTGGGCCCGCTTACTACGCTGACCCTGTGGGAGCTGGCTTGCCAGCGATAGGGCCCTCGAGAACACCTTGAGCAACAAGCCGGTCCGGGGCAGGGAACCACGCACTCCCTGCCGCAGACCGGCTCCCGCCTGCTACTGCTTCGCCTCCCGCTCATCCTGCGCCACCACCGCCTGGCACAACTCGATCATCTGCTCGCGCATCCAGCGGTTGGCCGGGTCCTGGTCGGTGCTTTCATGCCAGTACAGATGGGTTTCCAGCGGCGGCACATCGTTCACCGGCAAACGCACGTAGTTCAGTTGGTGGCGCCGGGCAAAGCGCTCCGGCACGGTCATCACCATATCGGTCTGCTGCAGCACCTGGGACGCCATCAGGTAATGCTGCGAGCGCAGGGCAATGCGCCGCTGCAGCCCCATCTTGCCCAGCGCCAGGTCCACATAACCCAGGCCATTACGGCGGCTGGAGATATGGATATGGGTCATGCCCATGTACTCGTCGAGGCTGATCTTGTCTTTCGCCATCGGATGCCCCTGGCGCAGGGCGCAGACGTACTGGTCCTGCATCAGCTTGACGTGGCGTACCTGCGGGTCGGTGTTGAGCGGCGCATCCACGGCGAAGTCCAGGCGCCCGGCGGCCAGTTCCTTGGTGGTTTCACGGCGCTTGCACAGGAAACTCTCGATCACCACCGCCGGGGCCAGGCGGCGCAGGCGCTGGAACAGCGGCGGCAGGATCACCGCCTCGGTGAGGTCGGTCATGCTGATGCGGAAGGTCTTGTTGGCCTGCAGCGGGTTGAAGATGCGGCTTTCCTGCACCGACACCCGCAGCAGCGACAGGGCGTTGCGCACCGGGCCGATGATGTTCTGCGCCATGGGCGTCGGCACCATGCCCTGGGCGGTGCGCACGAACAGCGGATCGTTGAAGGTCTCGCGCAACCGCGCCAGGGCGTTGGACACCGCCGGCTGGGTGATGCCGACGATCTGCCCGGCGCGGGTCAGGTTGGCTTCGGTGTAGATCGCATCGAAAACGATGAACAGATTCAGGTCGACCTTGTTCAGGTTCATGGGCACCGCTCTTGTTGGTGTTATCGGCCGATCATATATCGGTTATGAATGTTTATACACGCCGAAAATAGACTAGGTGGATTTTGATCGGTGATCTAGCATCCTTTCCAGATCCCTTTCACGAAGAAGGTACTGCTCATGGATTTCGCCTACACACCCAAGGTCCAGGCCCTGCGCGAACGCGTCACGGCGTTCATGGACACCTATGTCTATCCCGCCGAGGCGGTGTTCGAGCAACAGGTCGCCGAGGGTGATCGCTGGCAGCCGACGGCGATCATGGAAGAACTGAAGAACAAGGCGAAGGCCGAGGGCCTGTGGAACCTGTTCCTGCCCGAGTCGGAACTGGGCGCCGGCCTGACCAACCTGGAATACGCGCCGCTGGCCGAGATCATGGGCCGCTCGCTGCTCGGGCCGGAACCGTTCAACTGCTCGGCGCCGGACACCGGCAATATGGAAGTGCTGGTGCGTTACGGCAGCGAGGAGCAGAAGCGCCAATGGCTGGAACCGCTGTTGCGCGGTGACATCCGTTCCGCCTTCGCCATGACCGAGCCCGACGTAGCGTCGTCGGACGCCACCAACATGGCCGCCCGCGCCGAGCGCCAGGGGGATGAGTGGGTGATCAACGGGCGCAAATGGTGGACTTCCGGCGCCTGCGACCCGCGTTGCAAGGTGATGATCTTCATGGGCCTGAGCAACCCGGACAATCCGCGGCACCAGCAGCATTCGATGATCCTCGTGCCCACCGATGCCCCGGGTGTGAAGATCGTCCGCCCGCTGCCGGTGTTCGGCTATGACGACGCGCCGCACGGGCATGCCGAAGTGCTGTTCGAGAACGTGCGGGTGCCCTACGAGAACGTGCTGCTGGGCGAGGGTCGTGGTTTCGAGATCGCCCAGGGGCGCCTTGGCCCGGGGCGGATTCACCACTGCATGCGTTCGATCGGCATGGCCGAGCGCGCGCTGGAACTGATGTGCAAGCGTTCGGTGGAGCGCACGGCCTTCGGTCGTCCGCTGGCGCGGCTGGGTGGCAACATCGACAAGATCGCCGACTCGCGGATGGAGATCGACATGGCTCGCCTGCTGACCTTGAAGGCGGCGTTCATGATGGACACCGTGGGCAACAAGGTGGCCCGCAGCGAGATTGCGCAGATCAAGGTGGTGGCGCCGAACGTGGCCTTGAAGGTGATCGACCGGGCGATCCAGATCCATGGTGGCGCCGGGGTGTCCGGAGACTTCCCGCTGGCCTACATGTATGCGATGCAGCGCACCTTGCGCCTGGCCGATGGCCCGGATGAGGTGCACCGGGCGGCGATCGGCAAGTACGAGATCGGCAAGTATGTGCCGAAGGAGATGCTGCGCAGCGGCCACTGATCCATTTTGAAGGCCTGCACTGTCCCCTGTGGGAGCTGGCTTGCCAGCGATAGCTGTAGTGAATTCACCATAGCAATCGCTGCGGTTCGGCGGTCCGACAAGCCAGCTCCCACAGGTTCAGCGATCAGCCTTCTTTCTGGGGCGTTTTCTCATCCCGGGTCTTGAACAGCGACAACACCACCCCACCCGCCAGCAACCCGAAGGTCACCCCCAGCGACACCAGCGCCGGGATCTTGCCGATGAAGCCGTGCAGGAAGATCTTCCCGCCAATGAAGATCAGCACCAGCGCCAGCGCGTACTTCAGGTACACGAACCGGTGCATCAACGCCGCCAGCGCGAAGTACAGCGCCCGCAATCCAAGAATCGCAAAGATGTTCGACGTATAGACGATGAACGGATCCTGGGTGATCGAGAAGATCGCCGGCACGCTGTCCACCGCGAACACCAGGTCGGCGAGTTCGATCAGCACCAGCGCCAGGAACAGCGGCGTCGCGTACAGGATTGCCTTCGACCCGCCCGGTGGCGTCAGGCGCACGAAGAAGTGCGCGTCATGCAGGCGGTCGGTGACCCGCACATGCTTCTTGATGAACCTGATCAGCGGATTGTTGGCCAGGTCCGGGTGCGCGTCCTCGCGGCTGAACAGCATCTTCACCCCGGTGATGAGCAGGAAGGCGCCGAACACATAGAGGATCCACTCGAATTCCTTCACCAGCGCGCTGCCCACGCCGATCATGATCGCCCGCAGCACCACCACCCCGAGGATCCCCCAGAACAGCACGCGGTGCTGGTAGCGCCGGGGGATGCCGAAGAAGCCGAAGATCATCGCCATGACGAAGACGTTGTCCATCGACAGCGACTGTTCCACCAGCAACCCGGTGTAGAACTCCAGCGCGCTCTGCGCCCCCAGCTCGTACCAGATCCAGCCGCCGAACATCAGGCCGACGCTGAAATACCCGGCGTAGAGCAAGAGGCTTTCGCGCATCTCGATTTCGCGCTGGTCACGGTGCAACACCCCGAGGTCGAAGACCAGCAGGGCGATGACGATAACGACGAATGCCAGCCAGAGCAGGCTGCTGGTGCCGAGGAATTCGGCATTGATGAAATCATGCAGAGCTGTCATGAGCCCCTCCCAATGTCGTGGAAGTGACTCCGACATGGCGGTCGAATGACCGTCAGAGGGGCCCGGCGTCACACCTTTCAGACTAGCCGGGGATTGGCACGGGTCAGGGCGAGAGCGTTACAAGGTCTTACAAGAGCTGGCGAAATTTCCTTCAGTAGACCCAGGCTTCGACACGGCGATTGCGGATCCGGCCCTGGGTATCGGTGTTGGCCGCCACCGGCAGTTCGGCACCGAGGCCGATCACGTCGCGCAGGGTCACGCCTTCGCGCACCAGCTCGCGGCGTACCGCCATGGCCCGCAGACGCGAGAGCAGGTCGGCGCGGCGGGCGTCGTCCTTGGCATCGCCGAAGCCCACCAGCACCACCTTGTCGTCGAGCTTGCGGTTCTGCCTGAGGTACTCGACCAGGCGCTGGATATCGCGCAGGGCCTTGTTGTCGAGGGTCGCGCTGCCTTCCTGGAAGCGGAAGTTGACCGACAGGCGACGGGCTTCGCTGGACAGGTTACGGTAGCTCGGCGGCATGTCCGCCTGCGGCGGTTCGCTGATGGTGCGCACGCGCTGGTCGATGAAACCGCTGCTGGCGACGATGGCCTGGCCCTTCGGGCTCTGGGTGAAGTCGAGCAGGGCGCGGGCGAGGGGATTGGACTGGGCGGGCGGCAGGTAGAAGTACAGACGGCGGGAGAGGGGATAGTCCTCGCTGGCGATCTGTTCCGGGCTTGGCAGCATGGGCCGCGAAGCACCGTCGGCGATGGCCAGCACCCGTGCGCCGTGGACCGTGGTCAGGCTGCTGAAGCCGATGGCATGGCGATCGTTGCGTACGGCCTGGGTGAGTTCTTCGCCGGACTCGAAACGCTGGGTGGTGTTGGCCAGGGCGCGGTGTTGCGGGTCGAGTACCAGGCTCTTGAAGGTTTCCCAGGTGCCTGAGCGGTCGTCGCGGGCGTACAGGCTGATGGGGCCGCCGCCGACGCCGAGTTCTTCCCAGGTGCTGATCTGTCCGGAAAAGATCTTCGCCAGTTGCTCGATGGTCAGTTGCGGCAGGGGGTTGTCCGGGTGGACCAGCACGGCGACGCCGTCGAGGCCGATGACTTGCTCGGCTTCGGCGCTGGTCAGGTTGCCCAGGGCCTGGAGTTCAGTTTGCTCGCTGTCCTTGATCGGGCGTGAAGCGGCAGCCAGGTCGGCGCTGCCGGCCTTGAGCGCGGCGAAACCGGTGCTGCTGCCGTGGGCGGCGATGTCCACCTGGATGGTGCCGCCGCTGATGCGCACCTCATTGGCCTGGGTGCCGGGCTCACTGCGGATATCGCTGATGCCCTTGCTCTCCAGCAGCCCGCGCACCAATGCCGGAGCCAGGGCTGCGCCGATGGTATTGGACCCCTGGATGCGCAGGGTATCGGCAACCACCAGGGGGGCGAGCAGGGCGAGGAGCAGGGCGCAGGCGCGGATCATTGCCGAAGGGCACTCTCGAATGGACGAAGGTGGCGGCAGATTAAGACAGAAAGATGAAATAAAGATGACGGCCACGACGCAGGCCCCTGTGGGAGCTGGCTTGCCAGCGATTTGGCCGGCACTGACAACAAGGGTGTCAGGTCGGGCCTCATCGCTGGCAAGCCAGCTCCCACAGGGTTTGTGTTATCAGCTCAATTCAAGCCAGATCGGCGCATGGTCGGACGGCTTCTCCATCCCGCGCAGTTCATAGTCCACCCCGGCAGCCTTGACCCGCGGCAGCAGCGCATTGGACGCCATGATCAGATCGATCCGCAGCCCACGCTTCGGCTCATCCTCGAAGCCCCGGCTGCGATAGTCGAACCAGCTGAACTGATCGACCACTTCCGGGTGCAGGTGGCGGAAGCTGTCGGTCAGGCCCCAGCCTTTCAGCTTCGCCATCCACTCGCGCTCTTCCGGCAGGAAGCTGCACTTGCCGGTTTTCAGCCAGCGCTTGGCGTTGTCCGGGCCGATGCCGATATCGCTGTCCTCCGGGGAGATGTTCACATCGCCCATCACGATCAGCGGCTGGTCGTTCTTGAACTCGTTTTCCAGCAGATTCTGCAGGTCAGCGTAGAAGCGCTGCTTGGCCGGGAACTTGGTGGGGTGGTCGCGGCTTTCGCCTTGGGGGAAGTAGCCGTTCATGATGGTCACCGGGTTGCCCTGGTCATCGGCGAAAGTGCCCCAGATAAAGCGGCGCTGGGCGTCCTCTTCATCGGTGGAGAACCCTTTGACCAGGCTCAGCGGCGCCTGGCGCGACAGCAGGGCGACGCCGTAATGGCCTTTCTGGCCGTGGTAATGCACGTGGTAACCGAGGGCCTGGACGTCAGCGAGCGGGAACTGATCGTCGGAGACCTTGGTTTCCTGCAGGCCGATCACATCCGGCTGGTGCTTGTCGATCAACGCCGCCAACTGATGGGGCCGGGCGCGCAGGCCGTTGATGTTGAACGAGACGATCTTCATGGAAGGGCGATCCTGGGGAAAAGGCTGGATGCTAGCCGAGTCGGGCGGCAGGGGCCAGTCGGTTGGGTGCTTGCCGTGAAGTCCGGGTCTGCTGTGATGTCGTATATAGCGACGAAATTCCCCGGATATCCGCCTTTTCTGTAGGCAATTTCCCAATCATGCTTCCGCGCTTCGTTTGGCATTGCACTCCTGAAAATGGCTGCCTAGTCTTCGCCGGTCGCGGCTACTTGGCGATCAGGTTTGGTCACCTGCTTGGTAACTTATGAAGCGCGGCTGCCGTTCCGTTCGTTATGGCGGCTGTGTGCGGGGCGCCCTCGTGCGCGCCGGGTTTTCCTAAGTTCCCCGGTTGACCAACCTGCACACAGTCGCCACCCAGCATTCGCTGGAGATCTGCCAGGCGTTGGTGGAGTCGTTGATGAAAGCGGGTCGGAAGTCCACCTCCTGAGTTGAGCGCTGAACGAGAGGCTGCCGGGTCTGCATGGCAGCCTTTCCAAGTAACTTCAAAAAAGTCCTACAAATCCGTCAGAAACGTCTGATTTATCCAGTCTCTCCGAACCTTCACGGTTGCAGCCTCCCAACCGACACGCACCGCTGTTCTTTCATCTCGAAGACAAGGCCGGTGCTCACAAGCAAGGAGCAATGCCATGGATATCAGCACCTCACGTTTTACCAATGAAGTTTCGCCTGTGTTGTCCGTCACCCAGGAGCTGTCCTGCTTCGAGAAGGACGTTTGAATCATGGCCCGCTCAATACTCTTCGGCCTGGGTCAAGGTCTCCATGGTGACCAGACTACTACGGGCGCGGTCTGCTTCAGCAGCTTGCCCAACATGGCGCAGGATGGACGCGGTGTCCTGCGGCTGGGCGACAAGACCACGCGATGTCCTCGATGTGGTGAAGTCGGCACCATCGCTGAAGGCCTGGATGCCTTCAAATGGATGGGGCAGCCTACAGCAGTAGACGGGGCGCGTATTCAGTGTGGTTGCCCAGCAGGCAGCAATCGACTCATAGCGAAGGATGGAATGCCTACGCGGGTAGCAGAGCCGGCTGCTGGGGTGGCAGCGAGCGCAAGCCCGGCTCAGCCACAACCCTATTCTCAACCTGCTGCTGCCACGCGGGCTGCTCCGCCAGTGGCTGCCGCTCGTCCTTCGACACCAACTGAAGACAACGAACTGGCCGAGCCCGGCTTCTACATCGTTCCGAAATCCATTGGTCGCCGCTCACTGGAAGCCGAATTGTTCGGGGGCTTCCCTTCTCACGAGGTGATGCGCAAGTTCAACGCGCTGAACGGCAGTCTTGGTCAGGACATCGTCAAGGCCGGGCAGTTGGTAGTGCTCAGCGATCCCCGCAACTCCATGTGCATGCAGCAAGAGGCGCATTTGATGGAGGCGGCGGAGGAGGTGGCTGAGGCGCTGAAGGACCTGTCGCCGGAAGATGCTGATTTCATGGTCAAGCATCAGGGTGCGGTTGCCTCGGTGCTGGGAGAGGTGTCCACTTGGGCTGGTGTTACGACAGCCGTACTTGAAAAACACATGAAAGATTTGACCCGGATCCTGGTGGACTTCGAGAAACTCCACCAAGAGACCTACCGCACCTATGGCCATTTGCGAGTGCCTGAGTTTTTCGAAAAGCGGCAAAAATTACTGGATGAACTGGATGCCAGTTTTTTCAAGTCAAATCGGTTACGCAACTTTTCCTCACTCGGTGGCCATCCCAAATTGAAAAAGGCCTTGGGGATCTCGACAAAAAGTCTTGTGCATCATTGGAACAAGGCTGGGGGACCAGGACCTATCCCCGGATATTCCAACTATGTAACACCCATCGCCAAAGCGGAAAAATACATGAAGGCTGGTGGCGCTATTGCCATTGGAATTGGAGGTGTGTCTTCGGCGCTGGCCATTAAGGACGTCTGTATGACCGGCACTGAGGAAGCCTGCAAAAAAATGATGGTGACTGAGGGCGGTAAGTTCACCGGTGCGACTGTAGGAGGCATTGGTGGGGCAGGGTTGGGGGTCAAGGCCAGCCCCGCAATTTGTATCAGCCGAAGTGCTAGCCCAAGCGCGAGGGGGATTCTCATCTGTTCGCTGGTTGTCGTGGGCGGCGCGTCTTGGCTTGGAACCTTCTTTGGTGGTAAGGGCGGTGAAAGAGCAGGAGAGGTCATCCATGACTTTTATCTATATGACTGATCTGAATAATTGGCCAAAAGAGATGGTTCTTTTTCTCATTGTTGGCCTGTTGGCGTTTTTCTTTTGCTTGCTCGGTTTCAGGTTGTATATCGCCAAAAAGTATTGGGTGGATATATCGTCGACCTTTCCGAATAGTCCGCTTATAAAGTCTGCGATTATGTTACTTCAGCCTCAGGGGCTTTTTGCTCGTAGCTTTGTCATTGACTTCATCGGTGGGACGCTTTCTTGTTCGAGGATGCTGATTCGTAAGAAAAGATTATCTCCGGATGATATTGATAATTTCCCTTCGCATCTGCGACGGTTGATTTTTAGAGAAGGTTTGGCTTTTAGAGTGCTCCTTCTCTGGTTCATTATCCTTTACTTGCTCTTGGAGTTCAGGGGGCATAGCACCTGAGGTTGGCTTTTTAGCTTTTATGACTGATATCGACACCTGGCCGATCACGGTGGCAGCTACGGTTCTAGGGGGCGATTTTTTGACAGCCTCGCCTTGCCTTTTGGGAAAGATATAAATTAGTAGGAAATACCTCGGGCGAGTGTTGGAGGTGTTTTCGAGAAGTCCAGAGGTCAGGGTGTGGGGGATTCTATATGACAGATATCTCTATGATTGATATGGATACGTGGCCACTAGGGGTTAAGGCGAATGTTCTTGGTGGAGGTATGTTAGTCATTTGGCTCTGCCTTTTAGGACGATTCTATATCAGTAGAAAGTACCTTGATCGGGTTCTAAACGCCTTCGGAAGAAGTCCAGATGTCAGGTTTTGGGAGAGGCGATTCAATCAAGGCTTATTCTATAGATCGTTATTGTTCGGTATCTTGGCGCAGTTCGTGTTTTTCTCGGGGTTTCATATTAAAAGAGGCGAGGTCTCTGCTGAGGATATCCGGGATTTTCCCCGTGATTTAAAACGCGTCCTACTGATCGATAGTGTTTTGATGTGGGCGTCCGCAGCTCTCTTCGCGGTTTTGTGCGTGTTGATGGAGATCAGGAGTAGCGCCTAGTCAATGTAAGGTGCGCTGACCCATGACAGCGATCGGCGGATTTGTGTCGCGCGATAAAGCTTGGCCATCAGGCATAAATCGGTAGAGCTTCAGCACCCTTGAGATCGAGCCCCGACCGCCCCGCCGCTAGCCTTTCGTTGATGGAAATCATGAATAACGAACTGCTCAGATACTCTCTATGTAGTTCGTTATTCAGTCGCGGATAGGAACCCTATTCAATAAAGCGCCCGGGACATGTAGACGCCCATGCGGCGATGAGCCCTGCAGGGGAAGTGACGTTATCAGGCCTGGCCCTATCGCTGGCAAGCCAGCTCCCACAGGGTTCTGGGTCGGGCACGAAATCCATGGCCGACGCGCACATTGTGGGGCTTGCCAGCGATAGGGCCATCAGTGACAACAACGCTCCTGCTATCAACCGCCCGAATCCGGCTCCAGCAACGCCCCACATAACTCCCCAGCCTGACGACTGAGCGTGCGGACCGCCTGATGAATACCGGCATAGCAACGCATATTGAGCAGCGGTTGCCCGCCATTCTCCAGGTGCTCGTCAAAGACGACCAAGGCCTCGGCGAGCAATTCGAGTGTCCAGACATATTCCTGGATCGAAGCCAGGCGTTCGTTGTGGGTCATGGGTGCACCTGCCTTTTCTCCGTTTGGGAGAAGCAGGTCGAAGGGAGGTTCGGCGAAAAGCGCCGGCGGAGAACGGATACGAGGATCCTGAACAGACTTGCGGTGGTCATGCATGAGTTCCTTTCGTTTTGAAACCACCACCGTTCGCGGCCAAGCGAGTTGAGGTGGCAGCGGTACGCAGGTTGGCCGACCGGGACGAAAGGGGCCCGGCACACCCGAAGGTGTCCTGCGTACCACCGCCATGAGATGCGGAACCTATCCCCCCACGCAGCACAACGCAAGCACCCCGTCCACGCTGTCTATACTCCCTCCCATCAGGAAGGAACGTTGGCGCAGCCCACCCCTCAAAGAGCCATGCCCAACTGCCATAAGGAGATCCGCGACCATGCCCCAATCGACCCCCGCGCCGGCCGAAGTGCGTTTGCTCGACGGCGGCTACAGCCGAGAGGCGCGTTCTCTGCTCTACCATGCCTACCGCCACGAACACACCTACGGCTACCTGTTCGAAGCCGAACGCCCCGGCTTCGACCAACGCGTGCGCGCCCTGGTCCGCGAGCGGGTGCGCCAGCATTTCCTTCAGGACCTGCCTGCCATCGGCCTGCTGGTGGACGACCGCCTGATCGGCGTGGCCCTGATCTCCCCGCCGGTGCGCCGCCTCGGCGTAACCGAAAGCTGGGCCTGGCGCCTGCGCATGATGCTGTCCGCCGGCGTCCGCTGCACCCGCCGCTACCTCGAATACCGCGCCGCTTTCCTCGCCTGCCTGCCCGGTGACGCCGTGCATATCCTGCCGCTGCTGGGCATCCATCCGCAGTTCCAGGGCCAGCACTACGGCGAGCAATTGCTCGCAGCCGTGCAGGATTGGTGCGCCGAAGACGAGGCATCCCGCGGCGTGGTCCTGGACACCGGCAACGAGCATTACCTGGAGTTCTATCGGCGCCAGGGCTATCTGGAAATCGGCGAAGTGGCGGTGGGGCCGATCCGCGAACATGTGTTCTTCCACCCCGCACCCCATGCGATCGAACGGGCACAGGCTTGATCCAGACGGCTTTCGACATGCAAGTCGCCATCCTGCTCTGGTAGCATCCCTGCCCATGACGTATTCAGGACGCTTTTCCCTGGGTTTGATCCTGTGCCTGGCCAGCAGTGTTGCCATGGCCGTACAGAGCGAACTGGTCGTTCGCGTCAAACCCGCCAATAACGATCTCAAGGCCAATGTCGAGGGCTATATCGGTAGCCTCGGCGAGCGCGACGAAGAGGCGCTGCTGCGCTTCAGCCGTGGCGCGGAGGAGCAGGCGCGCAAAGCCGCCCAGGCCTTGGGTTACTACCAGGCCCAGATCGGCAGCGAAGTGCTGCCGCCCCGCGACGAGGACAAGGGCCCGCGCCTGCGCCTGACCATCGAGCCCGGCGAGCCCATTCACCTGCGCAACGTCAAGGTGCGCATCGACGGACCGGCCAGCCAGCTCAAGGCCTTCCGCATTCCCGACAGCAAGGCGCTGCGCAGCGGCGCGGTGCTTAACCACGGCAGCTATGAGGACGCCAAGCGCCTGATCCAGAACCAGGCCTCGCGCTACGGTTTCTTCAAGGGCCACTTCACTCAAAATCGCCTGTCGGTGGACCCGGCCGCCGGAGTCGCCGATATCGACCTGGTCTACGACAGCGGTCCGCGCTACACCCTGGGCAAGGTGCAATTCGACGGTGACTCACCCTTCGACGAAGACCTGCTGCAACGCATGGTGCCGTTCAAGGAAGGCACGCCCTACGACTCCGAGCTGATCGCCGAACTGAACAACGCCCTGCAATCCAGCGGCTACTTCGAGGGCGTGCGGGTCGATGCCGCGCCCACGGCGGCGCAAGGCCAGAGCATCCCGGTGGACGTCAACGTGCAGGCGCGCAAGCCGCGGACCATGGGCCTGGGCCTGGGGTATTCGACCGACGTCGGGCCGCGGATCAAGGCCAACTGGACCCGCCATTGGGTCAACCCGCAGGGCCACAGCTACGGGATCGAAAGCGAAATCTCCGCACCCCGGCAGAACATCGGCCTGTGGTACGACGTGCCCCTCGATCCGCCACTGACCGACAAGCTGCGCTACGCCGGCGGCTATCAATATGAAGAGATCGCCGGCACCGACACCCTGAGTAAATTGCTCACCGTCGGCCCCGAGTGGCATAGCAAGCTGCCCAGTGGCTGGCAGCGGGTGCTGTCGCTGAAATGGCAGCGTGAGGAGTATCGCCTCGGTGACGATTCCGGCCTCAGCACCCTGCTGATGCCGGGCGTGAGCTACAGCTACCTGCGCAGCGACAACCGGATCGACCCGCACAACGGCTACCGCCTGCAGTTCGATGCGCGGGTGGCCAAGGAAGGGCTGATGTCCGACACCAACCTGTTCAACGGCACGGTGCTGGTCAAGGGCCTGACGACGATTGCCGACAAGCACCGCTTCCTCGGTCGCGCCCAGTTCGGCGGCAGTGCCACCAACGGCTACAAGTCGATTCCGCCGTCGCTGCGCTTCTTCGCCGGTGGTGACCAGAGCGTACGCGGCTACGACTACCAGACCCTGTCGCCGACCAACAGCGATGGCGACCGCATCGGCGGGCGCTACATGGTCGCGGCCAGTGCCGAATACCAGTACCAGATCGCCGATAAATGGCGGGTGGCGACCTTCGTCGACCAGGGCAACTCCTTCAACAATCTCGAACTTCCCAGCCTCAAGACCGGCGTCGGCTTCGGCGTGCGCTGGATCTCCCCGGTGGGGCCGCTGCGTCTGGACCTGGCCAAGGCGCTGGATGACGACGGCGGGATTCGACTGCACTTTTCGATGGGACCAGAGCTGTGAAACGGGTAGCGAAATGGAGTGCGATCAGCCTGTTCGCAGTGTTGGTTCTAGTGGCGCTGGCCTTGGGCCTGGTGCTGGGTACGCAAGCGGGCAGCCGCTGGGCCCTGGGCCTGGTGCCCGGCTTGCAGGTGGACGGTTTCCAGGGGCGTCTGGCTGGTTTGTGGCAGGCGGAAAAGCTGGTCTGGCAGTCCGGCGAGGACCGCGTCGAACTGACCGCGCCGCTGTTTGAATGGACTCCGGGCTGCCTGCTGCGCCGCACGCTGTGTATCGACAAGCTGCACGCCGCGCAGATCGAACTGGCCTTCGCACCCACCGAAACCGATCCGGACAGCGGCCCGCTGAAACTCCCCGACCTCGATCTGCCCCTGGCCATCGAGCTGGGCGAGGTCCAGGTCGGCGTATTGCGCCTGGACGGCGCCGAGCAGTTGAGCGGCCTGACCCTCGCCGCCCACTGGACCCGCGCAGGCCTGAAGATCGACAGCCTGGACCTCAAGCGCGAAGACCTGCACCTGACCCTGCAAGGCCTGCTGCAACCCAGCGGCGACTGGCCGTTGCAGGCCGAAGGCCAGTTGCAGTTGCCGCCGGTGGATGGCCAGCCCTGGCAACTGGCGCTGCAGGTCAAGGGCGACCTGCAGAAGAGCCTCGACCTGCAGGCCGACAGCAGCGGCTACCTGCAAGGGCGCCTGGATGGCCAGCTCCAGCCGCTGGTGGAAAACCTGCCGGCGCAGGTTCATCTCAGCGCCAAGGACTTCAAGCCTGCCGCCAGCCTGCCGGACACCTTGCTGTTCCAGCAGCTCGAACTGACTGCCCATGGTGACCTCAAGGCGGGCTATCAGTTGGTCGGCGCCGGCAATCTTGCCGCGCAAGACGGCCCGATCAACCTGGCCCTGCGTGGCCGGGTCGATGCCAAGGGCGCCGAAGTGGCGGGGCTGGACCTCACCGCCACCCCCGAGCAGCGCCTGGCCCTGACCGCCACCGCCAACTGGGAAAATGCCCTGACCGCAACCGCAACCCTCGACTGGCAGGATTTCCCGTGGCTGCGCCTTTATCCACTGGACGAGGCGCCGCAGGTGGTGCTGCACCGGCTCAAGGCCCAGGTGCAATACCGCGATGGCAACTATGAAGGGGATTTCAGCGGCGACCTCGACGGCCCCGCTGGCGCCTTCAAGCTCAGCAGCCCGTTCAAGGGCGACCTGGGCCGCATCAGCCTGCCGCAACTGGCGCTGGAAGCCGGGCAGGGCAAGGCGGCCGGCAGTGTCAGCGTGGCCTTCGCCGATGGTGTGGCCTGGGACGCGGCGCTGGACCTGTCCAACCTCGACCCGGCGTACTGGCTCAAGGAGATGCCCGGCACCCTCGCCGGTCCATTGCGCAGCAAGGGCGAACTGAAGAACGAAAAGCTCTCGCTGAACGCCGACCTCGATCTCAAGGGCCGTCTGCGCGGCCAGCCCGCCGTCTTGCAACTGAAGGCCGAAGGCGCGGGCGAGCAATGGACCCTCGGCGCCTTGCAGGTGCGCCTGGGCGATAACCAGATCAATGGCAGCGGCAGCCTGCAACAGCGCCTCGCCGGTCAGATCGACCTGAACCTGCCGCGCCTCGGCCAGCTCTGGCCGCAACTGCAAGGGCAGGTCAAGGGGCGGCTGGATGTCTCCGGCACCCTCAAGGCGCCGCAAGGTCAGTTGAAACTGCAAGGCAGCCAATTGGCCCAGGCAGAAAACCGTCTGCAATCCCTCGATCTCGATGCCCGCCTCGATGGCGCCCAGAAAGCCCTGATCAACCTCAATGCCAGCGGCATCCGCGCCGGCGAAACCGCGTTGGGCACCCTGACCGCCAAGGGCCAGGGCGATATCCGCCAGCAACAGTTGCAACTGGCCCTCGACGGCCCGCAGCTCAAGCTCGACCTCGGCCTGGACGGGCAACTCGACCAGAAGAAAGGCGACTGGCGCGGACGCCTGGCCAGCGGCGAGATCAAGGCCGGCGGCCAGGACTGGCGCTTGCAGGCGCCGGCCACCTTGCAGCGTCTGGCCAACGGGCAGATCGATTTCGGCGCTCATTGCTGGCGTTCCGGGCCGGCCAGCCTGTGCGGTGATCCGCAGCGCCTGGCGCCGGAGCCGCGGATTCGCTATCACCTCAAGCAGTTCCCGCTGGAAAGCCTGGCGCAATGGCTGCCGAAGGACTTCGCCTGGCAAGGGCAACTGAATGCCGATATCAATCTCGACCTGCCGGCCAGCGGCCCGAAAGGCACGGTGCAGGTGGATGCCAGCGGCGGCACCCTGCGCATTCGCGAGAAGGGGCAGTGGGTCGACTTCCCTTACCAGGCCCTGCGCCTGGACAGCACCCTCGGCCCGCGCCGGGTCGATACCCAGGTGAACTTCCGTGGTGGTCGCCTCGGCGAGCTGAGCCTGAATGCGCGCATCGATCCGCTGGCGCGCAACAAGCCGCTCAGCGGCGACTTCAACCTGAGCGGCCTGGACCTCGCGGTGGCGCGGCCCTTCGTGCCCATGGTCGAGCGCCTGGCCGGCCAGTTGAATGGCAGCGGACGGATTTCCGGCACGCTGCTGGCGCCGCTGGTCAATGGCAACCTGGTGTTGTCGGGTGGCGAAGTGGCGGGGGCCGAGCTGCCGATCAGCCTGCGCGACCTGACTGTACGGGCGCAGATCGCCGGTGAGCAGGTGCAGCTCAATGGTGACTGGAAAAGCGGCGAGCTGGGCCAGGGTCGCCTGAGTGGCGAGATTGGCTGGGGCCAGGCCTTGATGGTCAACCTGGCCCTGCAAGGCCAGCGCCTGCCGGTCAGCGTCGAACCCTATGCGGCCCTGGAAGTGGCGCCGGACCTGAAGATCAGCCTGCAAGGCGAGCGCCTGGCGGTCAGCGGCAAGGTGCTGGTACCCAAGGGCACGATCACCGTGCGCGAGCTGCCGCCGTCGACGGTCAAGGTCTCCGAGGACACGGTGATCGTCGGCCAGCAGACCGAGGAGGGCAAGGCGCCGATGCAGGTGGCGATGGACATCGACGTGCAGGTCGGCCAGGACAAGCTGGCCTTCAGCGGCTTCGGCCTGACTGCCAACCTGTTGGGGCATGTACATATCGGCGACAACCTCGATACCCGCGGCGAACTGAGCCTGGCCGACGGCCGCTACCGCGCCTACGGCCAGCGCCTGACCATCCGCCGCGCCCGCCTGCTGTTCGCCGGGCCCATCGACCAGCCGTACCTGGATATCGAAGCGATCCGCAAGACCGACGATATCATCGCCGGCATCCGCCTTACCGGCAGCGCCGAGCAGCCCACCACCACGGTGTTCTCGGAGCCGGCGATGAGTCAGGAGCAGGCGCTGTCGTACCTGGTGCTGGGGCGTCCGCTGAGCACGACCGGGGAAGACAACAACATGCTGGCGCAGGCGGCGCTGGGCCTGGGGCTGGCGGGGAGTGCGGGGATCACCGGGAGCCTGGCGTCGAGCCTGGGCATCGAGGACTTCCAGCTGGATACCGAAGGCAGCGGGCAGAGTACCGCCGTGGTCGCCAGCGGCAACCTCACTGAAAAACTCAGCCTGCGCTATGGCGTGGGCGTGTTCGAGCCGGCCAACACCATTGCCCTGCGTTATCTGCTGAGCAAACGCTTGTACCTGGAAGCGGCCAGCGGCGTGGCCAGCTCCCTGGATCTGTTCTACAAGCGGGATTTCTGAATCAGCGCACGGTGGCGGCGTCGATGAATTCGTTGCCGGAAGGCGGGGTATCGTCAGGCGGGGCGGGGTGACGGGCAGGCGAGATCAGGTTGGTGTATTCCTCGATCAGCCGGTTCAGCGCCTCGGGTGGCTCGCAGGCCTGGAACTGCATGCGGATCTGCACCTCGTCCGGGTCGCGGTTCTCACCCTGGCGGCGGTTCTGCTGGCCGACCTTGACGAAAAAGCGCTGGTGCGCCGAGTCGCTGCACTGGCCGGGGGCCGGGCGGGTGTTCTGGATCTTCACCGACAGGTCCACCTGCATCCGCTCCAGCGCCAGGCCCCGCGGCGCGACCAGGGCGATCAGCGGGATCTTCAGGGTATGCCGGTCATCCATCGCCACCTCGACCATCTTCGCCTTCATCGGCGCACCGAGCTGCTGGCTGTCGTAATCGAAGAACTGGTCGAACAGCTTGATGTACTGCTGGGCGATCAGCCCGGTGGTGGCGGAAGCGGCTTCCTGCAGGCCGCGGGTGATGTCGCAGAGGTCGCTGGTGGCGATGGGTTCCTTGGGCGGCGTGTGGTCCACGGGCGGCATTCCTTATGCGGATCAAAGGTTGCCCCGCGCGAGGCGGGGCGGTGTTTGTGTTGCGCGATGGCTCAGTTGGCGCTGGGTGGCATCAACTGGGTCTTTGGATCGGGGACGGCATTATCGGTTGGCGGGGCGTCCGGGTTGGTCGTTTCACTATTGGGCAAGGTGATCGGCTTGGTCGCCGCCTCGGTGAGGAAATCGATCACCCGCATCAGTGCCTCCGGTGGATCCTGGCGGCGAATGCGGGTGCTGATGGCATAGCGGGCGCGGGTGTCGGTCTTGCGGGTTTGCGCCGACTTGTGGCTGGCCTGGCCGCGGATGTCGACCTTGAACGGCCCCCAGCCCAGGGATGCACCGAACTCGACGGAGCCGCTGGTTTCCTTGGTGTCTTCGGCGCTCTGGCTGATGGTCAGCTCGAAGTCGATGGTGCCCTCCTCGATGACGATATTCGGGTGAGCGACCGCCGCCAGCAGCGGGATCTGCATCTTGCGCGACATGGTGCCCTTGTAGACACCCTGTTCGTCGGTGATGGCCTCGTCATAGTCGAACTGGATGGAGACCGCCTTGCCGTCCTTGATACAGACGCCCAGGAGGAAGTCCGCATAGCTTTTGCTGGCGGTGACCTGGGCCTGGATCATGGCCTGCAGGGGGCCGGAGATCATCCGGTCCAGGGGTAGTGCGTTGATTACCGAGCCAATGAGGCTGCTGTCGATGGACATTCAAGAATTCCTTCTCTTGATTGCGCGAAAGTGCGCGGGGGTTGCCGGACGCTGGAGGGCGCCCGGCAGTCGGGGTTCAGCGTGAGTGCGCTTCCTGGCGACGGATGTTGCCGATCTGCCGCAGGCTCAGGCCGTACTTGTTGGCCAGCACGCTGCGCGACAGGCCGTTGGAGCTTTCCTCCTGGATCTGCTGGTTGCGCAACTGGCGGTTGAAGTGGTCGCACTTGGGGATTTCCAGGGCCATGCCGGCATAGCGCTTGATCAGGGCTTCCAGGGCCTCGGCCGGGAGGATCTCGGCCAGTGAAGTGCGTTCGCGATGCTTGGGGATGTACTTGGGGCGCCCGCCGTAGATATGGGTCAGGCGGTACGCGTGTTCGATGCCGATGCACTCGATGAGCATCTGCAGGGATTGGGGGAGTTGCTCGATGTCGATTCGCTTCAGGTCACATGATTGCATGATGACGTCCTTGTATTTCCGGCGTGAGCAAAAGGGTCTCTGTCTGGGCCAGGCGAGGCTTGAGCGTTGTGCAGGATGGGTAGCGGGCACTGGGCTGGCCAGGTGGCGTGGGATCGATTCTCGACCAGCCGTACAAGTGGTCGCTAGGTAGCAAGCAGGTCAGGAGCGGTAGCCAGGAAGTCAAAGCGCTGTAAGTATTGTGGTCGCCGAAAGTAGGCAGAAACGCTCTGATGCGCGCGGGGGCCTTGTTTTTCCGCACGCCCCCCCAGGTGAGGAGCGTGTGGTTGCTCAAGGTTGACTCAAGGGCAAGGCTGGCTGAGCAGCAGGCTCACCTGGCCCATCCACGGCCCCGCGTCGCCGCCGGTGCGCTCGGGCAGGGTGCGCCAGTCGACCGTCAGGCACAGGGCGCTGAGCGGGCTGCCGTCAAGGTTGCCCAGTACCAGCGGCTGGAAATCGCGGCGGTATTGCACGCGGGTACGTTTTTCCGCCGTGGCCGAGTGCGGGCTGGCCAGGGTGGCGCGGGTCAGTTCGTCGATGCGTTGCGCCGGGAGGGTGAAGTGGGCCGCCTTGCCCGGCGTCAGGTGCCCGGCTTCGCGGCTGCGTTGCCAGAGCAACTGCCACTGGCTGCTGCCGGCGTGTTGCGCCAGGGTCGTGGCCAGGGCGATCAACTCGGCTTGCGGACGGTTTTCGGTTTCCAGCGCCTGGGCGCCGAGGCTGGTGGACAGCACGAGGCTGCCGAGGAGGATGCGCGGGGACATGGCATTGAGGCTCGCTGGACAAGGGCGTGGGCCCGGAGCCGTGTATGGTTTCAGCTGCCGCCGGACGAAAAAACCGGGAAAAGATCCTCTGGCGCAATGCTGCGATGTATCATGGCGCCCGGCCAGTTACCGGCCTTTACCATCGCTGTGCAAGGATTTTCCAATGACTCAAGGGCAACGCCTGAAATACTCGATCCTGATGACCCTGGTCTTGCTGGCCGCCATGTTCGGCCTGTCGTGGCTGCAGAAGGAGGGCGTGATCACCGAGCAGATGTTCCAGTACATCGCCATGGGCCTGGCGGTGATCTTCGTGGTCATCAACGGCATCATGCGCCGCAAGGTCAAGCCCTGACCTGAGGGAACAGGGCGGCCGGCGGATCGCCGGCCGGTCGCTCAACGTGACGGGGCCTGTTCCAGAACGGCGCGGGCCTGCGGGTTGAGGCTGTAGCATTTGTCGCTGCCCATGCTGATCACGCCTTCCACGCACAGGCGCTTGAGCACTTCGCGTACGCTGAGGAACGACAGCGGGATATCGAGCTTTTCCAGCTGGCCGTGGATGCCGCGCACGCCGATCGCGCGCCCCTCGCGATCGGCCATGTGCAAGGCGTCGATCACCTTGAGGCGGATCAGGCTGGTGCGCAGGCCAAAGACCCGCAGCAGTTCGCGGATCTGTTCGTTGCCGGCGCGCTCCTCGGTTTCCGGAGCCTCGTTCTTGACCTGCAGTGTGGTATTCATCTTGCGTCTGTAGCGAAGCGGCTGGGCCGGTTGCGGTTGCTGGTTGTACATACAAAAAACTCCCTTTTCAGAGCCTGTCTGTCCTGCGTTCAAATGACGCTCCCAACCTATAAGACGAATGAGAACGACAAATCTGCAACTTTTGCGGAAAAAAAATCCGTCTTCCTACCTGTAACGAAGCAGCCACCCCTTTACCGTAAATTTTTCATCTGAGCTTCGTTCTATCAGGATGTCCTCGATATCCCTGATCCGGCAGGAGTTCCCGTGATCGCCATTGCTTCCCCCTCCAGGCTTTGCCTGGCCGTGCTGCTTGCCGGCCTCGGTCTTTGCGCCCAGGCCCGGGACAATCCCGCGCAGGTGTCTGCAGAAATCCGCCGTACCACCTTCGGTGTCCCGCATATCCTCGCCCGTGATGACCGCGGCCTCGGCTACGGCATCGGTTATGCCTACGGCCAGGACAACCTGTGCCTGCTGGCCAATGAGGTGGTCACGGTCAATGGCCAGCGTTCACGCTGGTTCGGTCCGGAGCAGCGCACCCTGGAACAGCGCAAGAACCTCGCCAGCGACCTGTTCTTCACCTGGTTGAACACCCCGCAGGCGGTGTCCGCCTTCTGGCAGGCGCAGCCGGCACCGATCCAGGCATTGCTGGAAGGCTATGCCCAAGGCTTCAACCGCGCCCTGGCCGAACGTCGGCAACAAGGCCTGCCCGCCGAGTGCCAGCAGGCCGAATGGCTGCGGCCGATCACGGCCTTCGACCTGCTCAAGCTGACCCGACGCCTGCTGGTTGAAGGTGGCGTTGGCCAGTTCGCCGAGGCGCTGGCGGGGGCAACGCCGCCGAATGCGCTCGCGCAACTGGATCCGAACGACTTCCGCATTGCCCTGGAAAACCAGCAGCGTTTCGCCCTGGAGCGCGGCAGCAACGCCGTCGCCCTGGGCAGCGAGCGTTCGGCGACAGGGCGCGGCATGCTCCTGGCCAACCCGCATTTCCCCTGGAACGGCGGCATGCGCTTCTACCAGATGCACCTGACCATCCCTGGCCAGCTCGATGTGATGGGCGCGGCGCTGCCAGGCCTGCCGCTGGTGAATATCGGTTTCAATCGCCACCTGGCCTGGACCCACACCGTGGATGCCTCGAAGCATTTCACCCTGCATCGTTTGCAACTGGACCCCAAGGACCCGACCCGGTATCTGATCGACGGCCAGTCGGTACCGATGGACCGCCAGCAGTTGAAGGTCACGGTCAAGGGCGAGGATGGGCAACTGCGGGAGGTTGGCCGCGAGCTGTTCAGCACGCGCTTTGGCCCGGTGGTGCAGTGGCCGGGGCGCCTGGACTGGACCTCGAGCGTCGCCTTCAGCGTGCAGGACGCCAACCTCGGCAACACCCGGGTATTGCAGCAATGGCATGCGCTCAACCAGGCTGGCAGCCTGTCTGAGCTGCAGGCCTCGGTGCAGCAGTTGCAGGGCATTCCCTGGGTCAACACCCTGGCCACTGACGCCGACGGCCAGGCGCTGTACCTGAACCAGTCCGTGGTGCCCTATGTCGATGCCGACCTGCTGGGACGTTGCAGCGATCCCAAGGCCGGCCTGGAAATGATCGTGCTCGATGGCTCGCGCAGCGCCTGCGACTGGAAGGTCGATGCCCGCGCTGCGCAGCCGGGGATTTTCCCGGCAGAGATGCAGCCGCACCTGAGTCGCGGGGATTTTGTCCAGCACGCCAACGACACGGCCTGGCTGGTCAACCCGGTGCAGCCGCTGACCGGTTTCTCGCCGCTGATCAGCCGCGACGGCATCCCCCTTGGCCCCCGCGCGCGTTTCGCCCTGAGCCGCCTGGAGCGACCGGGCAAGCTGGGGGCGGACGATTTGAAGAACATGGTGATGGACGACCAGGTCTACCTGGCCGAGGTGCTGCTGCCGGACCTGCTCAAGTGGTGCGAGGGTGTGGGTGATGACCCGAGTCTGAAAGGCGTGTGCGCCGCGCTGAGTAAATGGGATGGCCGGGCCAACCTCGACAGCGGCCTGGGCCTGGTGCATTTCCAGATCATCATGCAGGTCCTGCAGGAGAAGGGCGGGTTCTGGCGGGTCGCCTTCAACCCGGCCGACCCGCAGCACACGCCCCGTGGCCTGGCCTGGGAGCGGGCCGCGGTGGCGCAGATGCTGCGCGAGGCGGCGCTGGCGTCGGCGGCCCGGGTGGCCGGAGCCGATCCTGCGACGCAATGGGGGCAGATCCAGCAGGCCGCCGACGGTACGCCGATCCATGGCGGCCCGGCCACGCTCGGCGTCTACAACGCGATCCAGAGCGTCGACGCAGCGCCGGGCAAGCGCCGCGTCGTCAGCGGCACCAGCTACCTGCAACTGGTGACCTTCGACGACAAGGGGCCGAAAGCCGAAGGCCTGCTGGTGTTCTCCCAGTCCAGCGAGGCGGCGTCACCCCATGGCAGCGACCAGACCCGCGCCTTCTCGGCCAAGCACTGGCAGCCGACGCCGTTCACCGAGGCGCAGATCAAGGCCGATCCGCAGTACCGCTCCCAGGTGATCAGCGAGCCGTTGCCGGTCGAGGCGGCGGTCAGCCGGTGACGTCGCGCATCAGCAGGCCGTAGGCCAGGTCTGCCTGCTCGGGTACCGGCAGGTAGACCACATGGCCGTCGCCCGGCGCGACCTGCAAAGGGTTGCCCTGGCGGTCGCGCAGTTCGGCGAGGTCGAAGTGGAAGTTGCCGCCCGGGGTCATCAGTTCCAGATGATCGCCCAGGGCAAAGCGGTTCTTCACCTGGACTTGCGCCAGCCCGTCGACCCGTTCGCCGGTCAGCTCGCCAACGAACTGCTGGCGGTCCGACACCGAGTTGCCGCGCTGGTAGTTCTGGTACTCGTCATGCACATGCCGGCGCAGGAAGCCCTCGGTGTAGCCGCGCTGGGCCAGGGATTCCAGGTCGAGCATCAGCGAGCGGTCGAATTCGCGGCCGGCCACCGCGTCGTCGATGGCCTGGCGGTACACCTGGGTGGTCCGGGCGCAGTAGAAGTGCGATTTGGTCCGCCCCTCGATCTTCAGCGAATGCACGCCCATGCGGGTCAGGCGCTCGACGTGCTGCACGGCGCGCAGGTCCTTGGCGTTCATGATGTAGGTGCCGTGTTCGTCCTCGAAGGCCGGCATGTCTTCGTCCGGGCGGTTGCTTTCCTGAAGGAGGAACACCTGTTCGGTCGGCGCTCCCAGGCCCAGGGTCGGTTCCGGCTCGAACTGGCGGACGATATCGCCGGTCTCGTTTTCGGTGGCTTCGCTGGCGGTGTATTTCCAGCGGCAGGCATTGGTGCAACTGCCCTGGTTGGCATCGCGGCGGTTGAGGTAGCCGGACAGCAGGCAACGCCCGGAATAGGCCATGCACAGCGCGCCATGGACGAAGACCTCCAGTTCCATTTCCGGCACCTGCTGGCGGATCTCGTCGATCTCTTCCAGGGACAGCTCGCGGGACAGGATCACCCGGGTCAGGCCCAGGCTTTTCCAGAACTTCACGCTGGCCCAGTTCACCGTATTGGCCTGCACCGAGAGATGGATCGGCATGTGCGGGAAGTGCTCGCGTACCAGCATGATCAGTCCCGGGTCGGACATGATCAGCGCATCCGGGGCCATGGCGATCACCGGCTCCAGGTCCTTGAGGAAGGTCTTCAGCTTGGCGTTGTGCGGGGCGATGTTGACCACCACGTAGAACTGCTTGCCCTGGGCCTGGGCTTCCTTGATGCCGAGGGCGAGGTTGGCGTGGTCGAACTCGTTGTTGCGCACCCGCAGGCTGTAGCGCGGCTGGCCGGCGTAGACCGCGTCGGCACCATAGGCGAAGGCGTAGCGCATGTTTTTCAGGGTGCCGGCGGGGGCGAGCAGTTCGGGTTTGGTCATGGTCGGGGGCACTGGGGGCAAAAGGCGGGGATGCTACGGCAGGGGCGGTTGCGATTTATTGATCTGGAGCAACGGCACTTTCTGTGTGGCGCAAAGCACTAATGTTCAGTGCTGCTGGCGGCCTCATCGCTGGCAAGCCAGCTCCCACAGGGACTGCGTGCACCGCCGGACCTGTGGGAGCTGGCTTGCCAGCGATGAGGCCATCAGCAGCACCCGATAAACAGGTGTTGATCTAAGGGCCGACATGAGCGAAACCGTATTGCAAAAACGAACCCTCATCGGGTTGCTGGTCCTGGTCACGGTGGCCTTTGGCTGGATCCTCCTGCCGTACTACGGCGCGGTGTTCTGGGCCGTCATCCTCGGCGTGCTGTTCGCGCCCATGCAGCGCCGTCTGCTGCTGCGCTTCAACCAGCGCCGCGGCCTGGCCGCCGGGGTGACCCTGCTGACCTGCCTGGTGATCGTGGTCCTGCCGGTGATCGTGGTCAGTGGCCTGCTGGTCCAGGAAGGCGGGATGATCTACAAGCGCATCGAAAGCGGCGATCTGGATATCGCCGGCTACATCGAGCGCTTCAAGGATGTCCTGCCGCCGATCGTCCAGCATGGCCTGGAACGCCTCGGTATCGGCGACCTGGAAGGCCTGCGCGACAAGGTCACCAAGGGCGCCGTGGAGGGCAGCCAGTTTTTCGCCAGCCAGGCCTACAGTTTTGGCCAGAGCACCTTCGAGCTCCTGGTTGGCCTGGGCGTGATGCTTTACCTGCTGTTCTTCTTCCTGCGTGACGGCCCCGAGCTGGTCCGACGCATCCGCCAGGCAATACCGCTGGCCGAGCAGCAGAAGCGCCGCCTGCAACTGAAGTTCAACCGGGTGGTGCGGGCCACGGTGAAAGGCAACCTGCTGGTGGCTATCGCCCAGGGCGCCCTCGGTGGACTGATCTTCTGGGTGCTGGATGTGCCGAGCCCGCTGCTGTGGGGCGTGCTGATGGCGTTTCTCTCGCTGCTGCCGGCCGTGGGAGCGGGGATCGTCTGGGGACCGGTGGCGGTGTACTTCCTGTTCAGCGGGGCGCTCTGGCAGGGCGTGGTGCTGACGGTGTTCGGCGTCTGCGTGATCGGCCTGGTGGACAACCTGCTGCGCCCGCTGCTGGTGGGCAAGGACACGCGCCTGCCGGACTACCTGATCCTGGTCTCGACCCTCGGCGGGCTGGCGGTGTTCGGGCTCAACGGCTTCGTCATCGGGCCGTTGATCGCCGCGTTGTTCGTGTCCAGCTGGGGGATTTTCACCAGCACCCGGCCCCAGGTGCAGTTGCCGCCTTGAGGGCCGGCCCCGTCATTCGAAGTGCTTGATATCCACGGCGTCGCCGGACTGCATGTTGAGCTTCTGGCGAATGTCCTCGAACATCAGGTCGTAGTGCTTGTGCTGCGAACCGATGCTGCTGAGTTCCTTGGGTATCCCGTACTTTTCGGCAATCTGCGTCACGTTGCGGGCAAAGTTGTAGGCTTCTTCCTTGGGTAACCAGAAGGATTCATCCATGTTCTGGTCCTGGATGCTGCCATGCATGCGGAACTGCATGCCCTTGCCCTGTTTCGGGTCCTGGGTGACCTCGTAGCTGATCTTCAGGTTGTAGCTGACGTCCTTAGGGGTCAGCGCATGACGCTCGATATGCAGCTGCCCCGGCTCGAATGTGGCCATCGTCGTTTCTCCTGGGAAGGGGGCGGTGCCCCGTTAACGCCACCGCCACCGGGCCTGGCCGGTCAGCGCGACCCAGCCAGTATGGTGGACAATCCCGTGGTTCGCCTGACCTTCCCCAAAGAGTTTGCCTGGAGGCCTAGCGCAAGCTGTACGAGACGCCTGCGTACACGCCGAAGCCTTCGCCCGGCACCGAGCGGGCCACATCCGCGCCGTTGTCGTTGTAGCCCGGGACGACGATGGCGGCGTAGCGCTTGTTGGTCAGGTTGCGCAGGTCGATCCAGGTCTGCCAGTCCTGCTTCGGCGCGTTGTAGCCGAAGGTGGCGCCGAGGATGGCGTAGGCATCGGCGTCACGGCTGTTGGCGTAATCGACCTGGACCCTGGACGCCAGGGTGGTGTTGAGCCCGGCGTAGAAACCGCTGGGCAGGTCGAAGCGCAGTTCGCCCTGGTAGTAATGCATAGGGATGCCCGGCAGGCGGTTGTCGCCGAAGACCTTGTCGTCGCGGTAGTGGAAGTCGTTGAAGGTGTAGGCCTGGCGCAGCGACAGGCGACCGATATCGCCGCGCTGCCAGAGGGTGCTGTCGAGGCTGGCTTCGATGCCTTGGTGGATGGTCGGGCTGGCGTTGCTTTCGCTGCGCAGCGGCGCCTGGATTTCCACCATCAGCAGTTCGTTGCGCACGGCGGAGTAGTACCAGGCCAAATCCCAGCGTCCCAGCTCCGCGTCACCCCGGGCACCCAGCTCGAGCGTGGTGGCGGTCTGGTTTTTCAGCTCGATGGGCTGGTACTGGGTTGGCGCGCTCCAGACCAGCGACCACGGGTGCGGCGGCTCCACCGAGCGGCTGAGGTTGCCGTACAACTGCAGGCTCGGATTCAGGTCGTAGCGCAGGCCGAGACGCGGGGCGTAGTCCCAGTCATGCATGCTGACCTTGCCGCCTGGACCCGCGGTAACGTTGCTGTAGGTCACATCGCTTTCCCGCCGGGTATAGATCGCCGCCAGGCCGCTGGTCAGCCAGAGATCGGGAATCAGCTCCAGTTCATTGCCGACGTGCAGGACGGTGTCCGAACCCTGGTAGGAAAAGTCCCGGGTCTTGGCGCCGACGATATCGTTTACCCGCGAATACTGCGAGGCACCACTATTGGGCAGGTGCTTGGTCGTCCGCCAGCCGATCGTGGTCTTGCTCTCATGACCGAACAGCGTATGCCGTCTCTGATAATCAAGGGTACCGCTGACATCGGTGTAGGCCACCTTCAGACGCATCGGACCTTCGCGCAGGTCCATCGGAAAGTCGTGATAGACCAGGCCCGCCACCAGTTGCGAATCGTCGTCGAGGTAGAAGGTGGTCTTGTTCGCCAGCCAGGTGGCGCCGGGCTGTGGACGGCTGTCGTTGCGGCTCAGGTAGGCCGGGTTGGCGTCCCGTGGATGGTGCTTGATCTGTTCCTTGGTCAGGCGCCCGGCCAGGTCGTTTTCGGTTTCCCGGTAGCGCAGGTAGAAGCGTGTCTCCAGGTTTGGATTGAAGCGGTAGCCGACATTGGCCGCGACACCCTTGCCGCTGCCGCTGCTGTGCTCCTGGTAACCGTCATACTCGGTATCGGTGAGGGCGACATAGTAGTCGAGGTCGCCGAGTACCTGGCCGGAACTGATATGACGCTTCTGGTAGCCACGGCTGCCCGCTTCGTAGCGCAGTTGCAGGGGCGCGGCGTCGTAACCGGTGTGGGTCACATAGTCGATGGCGCCACCGAGGGCCAGAGCGCCGCGATCGAAACCGTTGGCCCCGCGCAGGACTTCGGCGCGGCTCAGCCACAGCGGCTCGAACAGCTCGTAGGGCGTGCCGCCGGGGCCGGTCAGGGGCAGGCCGTCGAACATCACGTAGGTCCCCGAGCCGTGGGCCCCGGGTGCGCGGTTGATCCCGGAACCGCGAATCGACAGGCGAATGCCGTCGTTGCCGGCGGACTGGGCGAACACCCCGGGCTGGTAGGCGAGGACGTCCTGGTTGCTGGCGACCCGACCTTGCCCGACCCGGTTCATGTCCACCAGGTTGGTGGCACCGGGTACCTGGCGCAGGCGCTCATTGGCCTCCTGCAGTTCATTGCGCTCTTCGCCCTGGATCACCACCTGGCCCAGTTCGACGCTCTCGGGCGTCTGCGCGGCGGCACTGCCGGCCAGGGTCAGGCCCAGCAGGCACAGAGAAGAATGCAAGGACAGCGGTGACGGCATCGTACAGCTCCAACGGATTTGGTCTGGCAGGCAATGTGAAGTCAGACGAACGAAAGGGCTGTTAAATCACCACTTTCTTCTGCCGCGGTTGAGCGACTTGATTCCACTGACTTGTAGCTTTGCCGGCTACAAGTTGTGCGACTGGTCCTACAGCAAGGCCGCTCCGTATCGTTCGCCCATCGTTAACCGACCCGGGCGAGCCCCGGGCCTCGTGCAGGAGATTGCGCATGTCATCCGCTTCCGCTGTTAGCCCGCCCCCTACCGGCGTGGCACCGCCCAACCTGACCCGCCGTGAAGAAGAGGTGCTGTACTGGTGCTCGTGCGGGAAAACATCCTGGGAAATTTCGCAGATTCTCGACTGCAAGGAGTCCACGGTGAACTTCCATGTCAGCAATGTACTGCGCAAGCTGTCCGTGCATTCCCGGGTGGCCGCCGTGATCAAGGCCTTGCGCTACGGCATTCTCCGTCATCAAGCCGAATTGCCAGGGAGGTGCGTTGCTCATGAGTGATCCTACGAGCTCGAGCCTGTCCAGCCTGTTCGTAGGGCTGGGGCTCGCCGCATCCTTGCCGGCGGTGGAGGGCGATATGGTCTTCGGCGCGGTGCTCGGCGCCTGGCTGGTCGCGAGTACGCGGGGCTTTTTGAAGGCCTGGCAGCGCATGGGGTCACTGCTGCTGTCGGCGGGGGTGGGCTATCTGTTTACGCCGCTGATGCGCTCGATCGGCCCGTTTCTTTCAGGCGGGGAGGCGGCGTTCATCGGTGCCGTGGTGGTGATCCCGATCGTGATCAAAGTGATGATCTGGCTGGACGGCGCCGACCTGCGCGACATCATCCAGCGTCTGCGGGGCTCATGAGTCCTGCTGGTCGAGCTGTGACAAACGGCTGCTGATGGCTTCGAACTGCTGTTCCAGCTCGCGCAGGCGCTGCTTTTCCTGGATGGCCAGGGCAATGGCGCGTTGGTCCTGGGGGCTGAGCAGGCGCAATTCGGTGATCACCTGGGTTTCCCAGTCCGGATCGGCGCTGGGGATCATGGCCTGGTGGCTGTGCACGCGAAAACGTGGGCCTTCGCCGACCAACAGCCAGTCGAGGGAAATGCCATGGCGGTTGGCGAGTTCTACGCATATCGCATAGGGGATGCTGTCACGCCCCTTCCAGCTGCTGACCGTCTGCGGGCTGACCCCTAGTGCAGCGGAAAGCCCGGAGTCGGTGACCGATTGGGTAACGAGCTTCATCCGTGCCAGCACCGCAGCGAAGCCATTAATACTCATAACGAGTAATCCTGTGGGGTGCTGATATAATGTTCGGCAAAAAAATACGCAAAACGCATTCTCTCTCTTTGCAACATTGAGCACTACTCGTTTGGGGAAATTAAATGTCAGAAATTTCCGCTCGTAGCATAGGAAATTTCTTCTGCTTGGGCGTTTTGAGCTTACAGGAGATTGGAATAGGAATGAATTATCGTAATGGTCGCACTGTGCGCTGCTTCCGTGTTCGGATGCCGTCGCGGGCAAGGAGTCTGCAGTGAGTACTTACAAGCTCGTATGCCCGCACTGCCAGAGCCGGATGCGCATACGTACCAGCGAAGGGCGGCATATCTTCCTGCGCGTGGCTTACCTGCAATGCACCACGGAGGCCTGTGGCTGGTCGGTGCGTGCCGAGTTCGAAATGACCCACGAACTCTCGCCCAGCGGCATGCCCAATCCGGAGGTTTACTTGCCGCGTGCCGACAGTGATCTGCGACGTGCCGCGTTGCGCCCGGCGCGGGATGACCTTTCCGGGCAGGAGCGTGGCACGTCCTGAGCGTGATGAAGTCCAGGGCCAAGGGCGCTGGAAAAAAAACACCCCGCCGAAGCGGGGTGTCTGTTCTTGCCAGGTGGATCAGCTGACCAGTTGCAGGCCGGCGTGTTGCACCAGGTCCAGCAGCGGCTGCGGGTAGACGCCGAGGACGAAGGCCAGGATGGCAATGGCCAGCAGCATGACGCCGCCGGTACGTTGCTCCCAGTTGAACGGTGCATCGTGACGACGCAGGTTCGGCTCGATCAGGTACAGGGTGACCATCACGCGCAAGTAGTAGAAGACGCCGATGGCGCTACCGATGACCAGGGCACCGGTCAGCCACCACAGCTGCGACTCGACGCCGGTAGCGATGATGTAGAACTTGCCGATGAAGCCGGCGGTCAGCGGGATACCGGCCAGCGACAGCATCATCACGGTCAGTACGGCGGTCAGGTACGGACGGCGCCAGAACAGGCCGCGGTACTCGTACAGGGCGTCCGCGTCACGGCCGTTGTACGGCGAGGACATCAGGGTGATCACGCCGAAGGCGCCAAGGCTGGTGATCACGTAGGTGACCAGGTACACGCCGATGGCTTCCAGGGCCAGACCCTTGCTCGCCACCAGGGCGATCAGCAGGTAACCGAAGTGGGCGATCGACGAGTAACCCAGCAGGCGCTTGAGGTTGCTCTGGGTCAGGGCCAGCAGGTTGCCGACCAGGATCGAGGCGACGGCGATCACCGACAGCACGGTGGTCAGCACGCCGCTGCTGGCGGCAGGGGAGAGCATGTACAGGCGGACCACCACGGCGAATACCGCGACCTTGCTGGCGGTGGCCAGGAAGGCGGCGACCGGTGCCGGAGCACCTTCGTACACGTCCGGGGTCCACAGGTGGAACGGTACCAGCGACAGCTTGAAGGCCAGGCCGACCAGCATCATGCCCAGGCCCAGCTGGGCCATCAGGCTAGGCATGCTGGTGGCGGCCAGGGCCTTGCCGATGGCGTCGAACGCCAGGCTGCCGGCGTCGGCGTAGAGCAGGGCCATGCCGAACAGCAGGAAGGCGGAGCCGGCGGCCGACAGCACCATGTACTTGATGCCGGCTTCCAGCGAGCGCTTGTTGAAGAACGCATACGCCACCAGGCCGTAGACCGGTACCGAGAGCAGCTCCAGACCGATGAACAGGCCGGCCAGGTGTTGCGCGCAGACCAGCACCAGACCGCCGAGGGCGGCCATCAGGATCAGCAGGTACAGCTCTTCGCGGTTGCCCGGGTAGCCCGAGCCGCCATCACCCAGGTAGGCATGCGCCAGGGTCACGCAGGCCAGGGTGGCGACCAGGATCAGCGCCATGTACAGGCAGGCGAACTTGTCGATGGTCAGCAGCGGGGTGACCGCCAGGGGTATGACTTTCAGGACCGGCAGGATCGACAGCAGGGCCAGGTTCAGGCCCACGGTCGACAGCAGGAAGGTTTGCGAGTGGTTGCGGCGCCAGGCGATCGCCAGCATCACCACGACAACGGTGATGGTGGTGATCAGCAGCGGCGCAAGCGCGATAAAGTGTTGAATCGTCAGGTCCATAGCGCTCTTACCGGGCCGAAGCGAGTTGAGTGAAGGCGGTGCCGAGCCACTGCTGCACACCACTCATGGTGGCGGCAGAGGTGTCGAGGAACGGCTGCGGGTAGACGCCCAGCACGATCAGCAGGACCGCAAGGCCCAGCACCATGATCAGTTCGCGGTTGTCCATGCCGGCCAGGACCTCGTCGGACTTCGACGGGCCGAAGTAGGCGCGGTGGATCATGATCAGCGAGTAGACCGAACCGAACACCAGGCCAGAGGTGGCGATGACGGTGACCCATGGGGCACTGACGAAGCTGCCGAGCAGGATCAGGAATTCGCCGACGAAGTTGCCGGTACCCGGCAGGCCCAGGGATGCTGCGGCGAAGAACAGGCTGATCGCCGGCAGGTAGGCGATGCGGTGCCACAGGCCGCCCATCTGGCGCATGTCACGGGTGTGCAGGCGCTCGTACAGCTGGCCACTGAGGATGAACAGCGCCGCAGCCGACAGGCCGTGAGCCAGCATCTGGATCACCGCACCTTGCAGGGCCTGCTGGCTGCCGGAGTAGATGCCGATCAGCACGAAGCCCATGTGCGACACGCTGGAGAAGGCGATCAGACGCTTGATATCGGTCTGCGCGAAGGCCAGGAAGGCACCGTAGAAGATCCCGATCAGACCCAGGGTCATGGCGATCGGCGCGAACTCCGCCGAAGCGTTGGGGAACAGCGGCAGGGCGAAACGCAGCAGGCCGTAGGCCGCGGTCTTCAACAGGATACCGGCGAGGTCGACGGAACCGGCGGTCGGTGCCTGGGCGTGAGCGTCAGGCAGCCAGGAGTGGAACGGCACCACCGGCAGCTTCACCGCGAAGGCGATGAAGAAGCCCAGCATCAGCAGGTACTCGGTACCGGCCGGCAGGTTGGCTTTCAACAGCTGGCTGTAGTCGAAGGTGATCACGCCGGTATTGTTGAAGTTGACCAGCACCAGGCCAAGGATCGCCACCAGCATGATCAGGCCGCTGGCCTGGGTGAAGATGAAGAACTTGGTTGCTGCGTAGATCCGGGTCTTCTTGCCGTCGGAGGAGCTGTGACCCCAGAGCGCGATGAGGAAATACATCGGCACCAGCATCATTTCCCAGAAGAAGAAGAACAGGAACAGGTCGAGGGCGAGGAACACGCCGACCACGCCGCCGAGGATCCACATCAGGTTGAGGTGGAAGAAGCCGACGTGGCGCTGGATCTCTTTCCACGAGCACAGCACCGACAGCACACCGAGCAGGCCGGTGAGCAGGATCATCAGCAGCGACAGGCCGTCGAGGGCCAGGTGCAGGCTGATGCCGAAGCGCTCGATCCACAGGACCTTGAACTCGTAGGCCCACTGCGGCTCGGCACCCGGGGCAGGGGCGAGGGTGTAGTCCCCGTTGGCCCACAGCCAGAGGCCGATACCAAGGAGCAGGGACATGGTCAGCAGCGCAATGTAGCGCGGCAGGGTGGCGCCGAAGCGCTCACCCAGCCAGCACAGCAGGCCGCCGATGAAGGGGATCAGGATCAGCCAAGGCAAAATCATGACGGGCTCAATTCCTTTCGCAAAGTCGCAAGGTTCATATCAGACCGCAGCCATCAGTACGGCGCCGAGTACCAGCACGGCACCGACGGCGATGGAAGCGGTGTACCAGCGCAGCTGACCGGTTTCGGTCTTGCTCATGGCGGCGTGGCCGCCACGGGCCATGCGCGGGATCAGGCCGATGGTGCGGTCCACCGGGTCCTTGCGCAGGATATGGCTGATCAGCAGGTAAGGTTTGACGAACAGCTTGTCGTAGATCCAGTCGAAGCCCCAGGCGGCGAACCACCAGGCCGAGAGCAGGCGACCGATGCCGCTGTTGGCGACGGCAGTCACGAAGCGGCGCTTGCCGAGGAACAGCAAGGCCGACAGCAGGATACCGGCGATGGCGATGGCGCCCGAGGCGATTTCCAGGCTGTGCTTGGCTTCGCCGCCGGCATGGCCCGCGCTTTCCGGCAGCACGCCGGCCAGCGGTGGGTGGATCCAGGCGCCAACGAAGGTCGACAGGACGATCAGCACGCCCAGCGGCAGCCAGTGGGAGATACCGTGGCCGGCATGGGCTTCGGTCTTGGCTTCGCCGTGGAAGGCAATGAAGATCAGGCGGAAGGTGTACAGCGAGGTCATGAAGGCACCGACCAGGCCGGCGTACAGCAGGCCGGTGTTGCCGCTGGCGAAGGCTTCCCAGAGGATCTCGTCCTTGGAGTAGAAGCCCACGGTGATCAGCGGCAGGGCCGCCAGGGCCGCACCACCGACCACGAAGCTGGCGTAGGCCAGTGGCAGTTTCTTCCACAGGCCGCCCATCTTGAAGATGTTCTGCTCGTGGTGGCAGGCAACGATCACCGCACCCGATGCAAGGAACAGCAGGGCCTTGAAGAAGGCGTGGGTCATCAGGTGGAAGATCGCCGCGTCCCAGGCGCCAACGCCCAGGGCCAGGAACATGTAGCCGATCTGGCTCATGGTCGAGTAGGCGAGGATACGCTTGATGTCGGTCTGGACCAGGGCGGCGAAACCGGCCAGGACCAGGGTGACACCGCCGACCACGCCGACCAGGTGCAGCACTTCTGGCGCGAGGGTGAACAGGCCGTGGGTACGGGCGATCAGGTAGACACCGGCGGTGACCATGGTCGCGGCGTGGATCAGTGCCGAAACCGGGGTCGGACCGGCCATTGCGTCGGCCAGCCAGGTCTGCAGCGGCAGCTGGGCGGATTTACCGACCGCACCACCGAGCAGCATCAGGGTCGCCAGGACCATCCAGGTGTCGCCCGCCTGGAACTTCTGCGGGGCCAGCACCAGCAGTTCCTGGATGTTCAGGGTGCCGAGCTGCTGGAACAGGATGAACAGGCCGATGGCCATGAACACGTCGCCGATACGGGTGACGATGAAGGCTTTCAGTGCCGCGTTACCGTTGTTGCGGTTGCTGTAGTAGAAACCGATCAACAGGTACGAGCACAGGCCCACGCCTTCCCAACCGAAGTAGATGAACAGCAGGTTGTCGCCCAGGATCAGGAACAGCATGCTGGCAATGAACAGGTTGGTGTAGGAGAAGAAGCGCGAGTAGCCCGCTTCACCACGCATGTACCAGGAGGCGAACAGGTGGATCAGGAAGCCGACGCCGACCACCACGCCGAGCATGGTCACCGACAGGCCGTCCAGGTGCAGGGTGAAGGTCGGGGCGAAGCCGTCGACCGACATCCACGTCCACAGCAGTTGCGAGTACACGCCGTTTTCCGGTGGCGCGACGTTGAACTGGAAGATCACCCAGGCGGCGACGATCGCCGACAGGCCGATCGAGCCGACACCGATCAGCGCCGAGAGGTTCTCCGAGAAGCGACCACGGGAGAACGACAGCAGCAGGAAGCCGATCAGGGGGAATACGAAAGTCAGGAAGAGAAGGTTCATCCGCGCATCTCACTGGCTGCATCGATATCGAGAGTGTGGAAGCGGCGATACAGCTGCAGCAGGATCGCCAGGCCGATACTGGCCTCGGCGGCTGCCAGGCTGATCACCAGGATGAACATCACCTGTCCATCCGGCTGGCCCCAGCGGGCGCCCGCGACGATGAACGCCAGTGCCGAGGCGTTCATCATGATTTCCAGACTCATGAGCACGAAGAGAATGTTGCGGCGGACCATCAGGCCGACCAGACCGAGGCTGAACAGCAGGCCGGCGACCGCCAGGCCATGTTCGAGAGGGATAGCAGACATGTGATTACTCCTTCGCCTCGTTGCGGCCGAGGTGGAAGGCCGTGACCGCTGCGGCGAGCAGCAGCATGGAGGCCAGTTCCACTACCAGCAGGTAAGGACCAAACAGGCTGATGCCGACCGCCTTGGCGTCGACCGTGGTATGACCGATGGCGCCGCCGCTCTCGGTGCTGAACAGCACGTAGAGCAGTTCGGCCAGCAGCAGGCCGGCCAGCACGACCGGGCCGAGCCAGATGCCCGGGGTCAGCCAGCCGCGCTCCTGGGCGACCGAGGCCGGCCCCAGGTTGAGCATCATCACCACGAAGACGAACAGCACCATGATGGCACCGGCGTAGGCGATCACTTCCAGGGCGCCGGCGAACGGCGCACCGAGGGCGAAGAAGGTCATCGCCACGGAGATCAGGGAAATGATCAGGTAGAGCAGGGCATGCACCGGGTTGGTGTTGGTGATCACCCGCAGGGTGGACACCACGGCGACACCGGATGCGAAATAGAAAGCGAATTCCATCTTTCTTCCTTAAGGGAGCAAGCTCTTCACGTTGATCGGCTCGGCTTCGTTCTGCGCGGCGCCTTTCGGCTTGCCGGCAACGGCCATACCTGCAACACGGTAGAAGTTGTAGTCGGGATTCTTGCCGGGGCCGGAGATCAGCAGATCTTCTTTCTCGTACACCAGGTCCTGACGTTTGAACTCGGCCATTTCGAAATCCGGGGTGAGCTGGATCGCGGTGGTCGGGCAGGCTTCCTCGCAGAGGCCGCAGAAAATGCAGCGCGAGAAGTTGATACGGAAGAACTCCGGATACCAGCGTCCGTCATCCGTCTCGGCTTTCTGCAGCGAGATGCAACCCACCGGGCAGGCCACGGCGCACAGGTTGCACGCTACGCAGCGCTCTTCGCCATCGGGGTCGCGGGTCAGGACGATGCGGCCACGGTAGCGTGGCGGCAGGTAGACCGGCTCTTCCGGGTATTGCAGGGTGTCGCGCTTGCGGAACCCGTGGGAGAACACCATCACCAGGCTGCGCAGCTGGGTGCCGGTGCCCTTAACGATGTCGCCAATATATTTGAACATGGGTCAAATCCTCACTGGGCCGCAACAGCTGGCGTGTTGAGCAACACGATCGCAGCGGTCACCAGCAAATTGATCAGGGTCAGCGGCAGGCAGAACTTCCAGCTGAAGTCCATCACCTGGTCATAGCGCGGGCGCGGGATCGAGGCGCGCAGCAGGATGAACAGCATGATGAAGAAACCGGTTTTCAGGGCGAACCACAGGAACGGAACCTGCGGCAGCAGATCGAACGGACCGTGCCAGCCACCGAAGAACAGGGTTACCAGCAGCGCCGACACCAGGATGATGCCGATGTACTCGCCGACGAAGAACATGCCCCATTTCATGCCGGCATACTCGATGTGGTAGCCGTCGGCCAGTTCCTGTTCCGCTTCCGGCTGGTCGAAGGGGTGACGGTGAGTCACGGCCACGCCAGCGATGAAGAAGGTACAGAAGCCGAAGAACTGCGGAATGATGAACCACAGGTTCTGCGCCTGGTACTCGACGATGTCGCGCATGTTGAACGAGCCGACCTGGACCACCACGCCCATCAGCGCCAGGCCCATGAACACTTCATAGGACACGGTCTGGGCCGAGGCCCGCAGGCTGCCGAGCAGGGCGTACTTGTTGTTCGACGACCAGCCGGCGAAGAGCACGGCGTAGACCGACAGACCGGCCATGGCGAAGAAGAACAGCAGACCGATGTTCAGGTCCGCGACACCCCAGGTCGGGGTGATCGGGATGACCACGAAGGCGATCAGCAGGGCGCTCATCGCCACCACGGGTGCCAGGGTGAAGATCATCCGGTCGACGAAGGGCGGGTTCCAGTCTTCCTTGAAGAACATCTTCAGCATGTCGGCAGCGATCTGGAACATGCCGAACGGGCCGACGCGGTTCGGACCATAGCGGTCCTGCCACCAGCCCAGCAGGCGCCGCTCGACGAAGCTGAGCAGCGCGCCGCAGACCACCACCGCCAGCAGGACCACAACGGCCTTGACGACGGCGATGATCACATCGATCACTTCGGGGGTGAACCAGGTCATTGTGCTGCCTCCTGCAGGCCTTCGACGGATGCACCGAAGATGGCGGGCGGAATACCGGCCAGGCCTTTCGGCAGGGCAACCAGGCCAGCGCCCAGTTCTTCATTGATACGCAGCGGCAGGCGCAGGGTCTGGCCGGCAACGTTCAGGCTGAGCAGGGCACCTTCGTTGACGCCCAGGCGGTCGGCTTCCGACTTGGCCAGCGCAACGTAAGGCTGCGGGATGCGCTCTTGCACCGGGGCGGCGCGGGAGGAGTTCTCCTCGCTGCCGAACAGGTGGTAGAACGGCACGGCCTGCCAGGTGCCACGGGCCGGGGCGAAGGCCGCCGGGACGCTGGCGAACCAGTTCAGGCGATCGCCCTGCGACTCGATCAGGCGGGTGCCCGGGTCGCCTGCACGCAGGTGACCACCGACCTCGTCCTGGAACTTGTTCCAGGCTTGCGGCGAGTTCCAGCCCGGCGACCAGGCGAACGGCACTTGCGAGCGCGGTTCGGCGGAGCCCGAGTAACCTTCCATGGAGAAGGCGAACGCGGTGTCCTGGTCCTGCGGGGTACGCGGCTCGTGCACGCTGATATTGGCGCGCATGGCAGTACGACCGGAGTAGCGCAGTGGCTCACGGGCGAGTTTCATGCCCTTGATGCGGAACGCGGCGGACGGTGCGGCATCGACGATGCCGGCCAGTTGCGGGGCAACGGTGGCGCAGGCGCTGGTGACGTGGTCCAGTTGGGTCCAGTCCACCGGCTTGTTCAGCAGGGTCGCACGCAGGGCGTGCAGCCAGCGCCAGCCTTCGTGAACCAGGATGCTGCTGTCCAGGTAGGTCGGATCGAACACCTGGAAGAAGCGCTGGGCACGGCCTTCCTGGCTGACCAGGGTGCCGTCGCCTTCGGCGAAGGAAGCGGCCGGCAGGACCAGGTGGGCGCGGTCGGTGGTCGCGGTCTTCGAGTGATCGGCAACGATGATCACCTTGGCGGCGGCGAAGGCGGCATCGACCTTGGCAGCCGGTACGCGGCTGTACAGGTCGTTTTCCAGGACGACGATGGCGTCGGCCTTGCCGCAGATCACTGCGTCCAGGGCGGCGTCGACGGAATCACCACCGAACATGGCCATACCGATGCTGTTGGCTTCCGGGACCACCAGGCTGAGGGAGCCGGCTTTCTCGCGCAGCTTCAGGGCCTTGGCGATGTTGGCAGCCGCTTCGATCAGGGCTTTGGAGCCGAGGGAGCCACCGGACACGATCAGCGGACGCTTGGCGGCGACCAGGGCATCGGCGATGCGCTTGGCCAGCTCGACAGCTTCGCTGTCCAGGCCTTCGACGGCAGGGGCGCTCGGGTCGATGGCGTGGGCCACGGCGAAACCGATGCGGGCCAGGTCGTCTGGCGCTGCGTGCACGCACTCTTCGGCGACGTCATCCAGCTTGGTCTCGGCCAGGCTGGCGATGAACAGCGGGTACAGGGCGTGCTGGCCGATGTTCTTCACCGCAGCGTCGAGCCACGGCTGGACCTTCATCGCTTCGGCCATGGCCTCGGCCTTGCCCTTGGTGGCCTGGCGCACGGCCAGGGCGACGCGGGCAGCGGTCTGGGTCAGGTCTTCACCGAGGACGAACACGGCGTCGTGGTCTTCGATGTCGCGCAGGGTCGGCACCGGCAGCGGGCTGTCGTTCAGCACCTGCAGGACCAGGCGCACGCGCTCCAGCTCGGCCGCTTCCATACCGGAGTAGAAGTGCTCGGCACCGACCAGCTCGCGCAGGCCGTAGTTGCTTTCCAGGCTGGCGCGGGGCGAACCGATACCGACGATGTTGCGGCCGCGCAGCAGGTCGGCGGCCTTGTCCAGGGCGGCGTCCAGGCTGAGCTTGGAGCCGTCGGCCAGCAGCGGCTGGCGTGGACGGTCGGCGCGGTTGACGTAGCCATAGCCGAAACGGCCACGGTCGCACAGGAAGTACTGGTTCACCGAGCCGTTGAAGCGGTTCTCGATGCGACGCAGTTCACCGTAGCGCTCGCCCGGGCTGATGTTGCAACCGCTGGAGCAGCCATGGCAGATGCTCGGGGCGAACTGCATGTCCCACTTGCGGTTGTAGCGTTCGGAGTGGGTCTTGTCGGTGAACACACCGGTCGGGCAGACCTCGGTCAGGTTGCCGGAGAATTCGCTCTCCAGGGCACCGTCCTCGACGCGGCCGAAATAGACGTTGTCGTGGGCACCGTAGACGCCCAGGTCGGTACCGCCGGCGTAGTCCTTGTAGTAACGCACGCAGCGATAGCAGGCGATGCAGCGGTTCATCTCGTGGGCGATGAACGGGCCGAGCTCCTGGTTCTGGTGGGTACGCTTGGTGAAACGGTAGCGGCGCTCGTTATGGCCGGTCATTACCGTCATGTCCTGCAGGTGGCAGTGACCGCCTTCCTCGCAGACCGGGCAGTCGTGCGGGTGGTTGGTCATCAGCCATTCGACGACGCTGGCGCGGAACGCCTTGGACTCTTCGTCTTCGATGGAAATCCAGGTGCCGTCGGAGGCAGGGGTCATGCAGGACATGACGATGCGACCACGGGTGTCGTTCTCGTCGGTGTACTGCTTGACCGCACACTGCCGGCAGGCGCCGACGCTACCGAGCGCCGGGTGCCAGCAGAAATAGGGGATGTCGAGGCCGAGCGACAGACAGGCCTGTAACAGGTTGTCTGCACCGTTGACTTCGAGCGCTTTGCCGTCTACGTGGATAGTGGCCATGGTTCAAAGTTCTTCGTTGGCCCGCGTGAGCGGGTGTGGCTAATGGAAATCGGTGTGCCCGCGGCTCGCGCGAATCATTCGGGCGAGCCTGCGTGGCTGGCGGGCGGCACGGACCACCCGCTTTTTCATCTTGTTATGCGCCGACCACAATCGGCTGCGCCAGGTTCGGGCGCAGGGTTTCACCACCAGGATTGGCGGCGACACCGGCCTCGAACTCGGAGCGGAAGTATTTGATGGCACTGCCCAGCGGCTCGACGGCACCTGGTGCGTGAGCACAGAAGGTACGGCCAGGGCCGAGGAAGTTGACCAGTTGCAGCAGGGTGTCGATGTCCTCGCGCTTGCCCTGGCCTTTTTCCAGGGCGCGCAGCATCTTCACGCTCCATGGCAGGCCGTCGCGGCACGGGGTGCACCAGCCGCAGGATTCGCGGGCGAAGAACTCTTCCATGTTGCGCAGCAGCGAGACCATGCTGACGCTGTCGTCCACCGCCATGGCCAGGCCGGTACCCATCCGGGTGCCCACCTTGGCGATGCCGCCGGCGTACATTTGTGCGTCCAGGTGCTCGGGGAGCAGGAAGCCGGTACCGGCGCCGCCTGGCTGCCAGCACTTGAGCTTGAAGCCGTCGCGCATGCCGCCGGCGTAGTCTTCGAACAGCTCGCGGGCGGTGACGCCGAACGGCAGTTCCCACAGGCCCGGGTTCTTCACCTTGCCGGAGAAGCCCATCAGCTTGGTGCCGTGGTCTTCGCTGCCTTCACGGGCCAGCGACTTGTACCAGTCGACGCCGTTGGCGACGATCGCCGGGACGTTGCACAGGGTCTCGACGTTGTTCACGCAGGTCGGCTTGCCCCAGACGCCGACGGCGGCAGGGAAGGGCGGCTTGGAGCGCGGGT
The DNA here is from genome assembly GCF_057197725.1 of Pseudomonas sp. P2S-1. Classification (NCBI taxonomy): domain Bacteria; kingdom Pseudomonadati; phylum Pseudomonadota; class Gammaproteobacteria; order Pseudomonadales; family Pseudomonadaceae; genus Pseudomonas; species Pseudomonas sp. P2S-1. Next base: position 2,224,209 of record NZ_CM170068.1, on the reverse strand, counting down.
TGGCGCGGCGGCCTTCCAGCGAGTTGATCAGCGCGGTTTCTTCACCGCAGATGTAGCGGCCGGCACCGGTGTGCACGAACAGTTCGAAATCGAAGCCGCTGCCGAGGATGTTCTTGCCCAGCAGGCCGGCGGCCTTGGCTTCATCGATGGCGCGGTTCAGGTTGCGGGCGGCGGTGGTGTACTCGCCGCGCAGGAAGATGTAGCCACGGTAGGCCTTGAGGGCGCGGGCGCTGATCAGCATGCCCTCGACCAGCAGATGGGGCTGTTGCTCCATCAGCATGCGGTCCTTCCAGGTGTTCGGCTCCATTTCGTCCGCGTTGCACAGCAGGTAGCGGATGTTCATGGATTCGTCTTTCGGCATCAGGCCCCACTTCACGCCGGTGGGGAAGCCTGCGCCGCCACGGCCCTTGAGGCCGGAGTCCTTGACGGTCTGGACGATCTCGTCCTGGGACAGCTGGGCCAGGGCGGTACGCGCGGCGGCGTAGCCGTTCTTGGCCTGGTACTCGTCGAGCCATACCGGCTCGCCGTCGTCACGCAGGCGCCAGGTCAGCGGGTGGGTCTCGGCGCTGCGCGCGATGCGGTTGGCCGGGCCGAAGGAAGTGATGGTCATACGTAACCCTCCAGCAATTTGGCAACACCGGCCGGCTGCACGTCACCGAAGGTGTCGTCGTCGATCATCAGGGCCGGGGCCTTGTCGCAGTTGCCCAGGCAGCACACCGGCAGCAGGGTGAAGCGCCCGTCCGCGGTGGTCTGGCCGAGGCCGATGCCCAGCTCGCTCTGGATCTGGCCGACCACGGACTCGTGGCCGCCGATGTAGCAGACCATGCTGTCGCACACGCGGATGATGTGGCGGCCAACCGGCTGGCGGAAGATCTGGCTATAGAAGGTGGCCACGCCTTCGACGTCGCTGGCCGGAATGCCGAGGATCTCGCCGATGGCGTGGATGGCGCCGTCCGGCACCCAGCCGCGCTGTTTCTGGACGATCTTCAGGGCTTCGATGGACGCCGCGCGCGGGTCCTCGTAGTGATGCATCTCGTGCTCGATGGCCGAGCGCTCGGTTTCGCTCAGGGCGAAACGGTCGGTTTGGATAAGCGTGCTGTTCATGCTTAGCGGTCCACGTCAGCCATAACGAAGTCGATACTGCCCAGGTACGCGATGAGGTCCGCGACCATGCTGCCCTTGATCACCGAAGGGATCTGCTGCAGGTGCGGGTAGCTCGGCGTGCGAATCCGGGTGCGGTAGCTCATGGTGCCGCCGTCGCTCGTCAGGTAGTAACTGTTGATGCCCTTGGTCGCCTCGATCATCTGGAAGGATTCGTTGGCCGGCATGACCGGGCCCCACGAAACCTGCAGGAAGTGGGTGATCAGGGTTTCGATGTGCTGCAGGGTGCGCTCTTTCGGCGGCGGCGTGGTCAGCGGGTGATCCGCCTTGTACGGGCCTTCCGGCATGTTGCGCAGGCACTGGTCGATGATGCGGATACTCTGGCGCATCTCCTCGACACGGACCATGCAGCGATCGTAGGCATCGCCGTTGTGGGCCAGCGGTACTTCGAACTCGAAGTTCTCGTAGCCGGAGTAAGGACGCGCCTTGCGCAGGTCGAAATCGAGGCCGGTGGAACGCAGACCGGCACCGGTGACGCCCCAGGCCAGGGCTTCCTTGGTGTTGTACTGGGCAACGCCGATGGTGCGGCCCTTGAGGATGCTGTTCTGCAGGGCCGCCTTGGTGTACTCGTCGAGGCGCTTGGGCAGCCATTCGACGAAGTCCTTGACCAGTTTGTCCCAGCCGCGCGGCAGGTCGTGGGCGACGCCACCGATGCGGTACCAGGCCGGGTGCAGGCGGAAGCCGGTGATGGCCTCGATCACGGTGTAGGCGCGCTGGCGGTCGGTGAAGGTGAAGAACACCGGGGTCATGGCGCCGACGTCCTGGATATAGGTACCCAGGAACAGCAGGTGGCTGGTGATGCGGAAGAATTCGGCGAGCATCACGCGGATGGTGTCGACCTTCTGCGGCACCTTGATCCCGGCCAGCTTCTCGACTGCCAGTACGTACGGCAGGTTGTTCATCACGCCGCCGAGGTAGTCGATACGGTCGGTGTACGGGATGAAGCTGTGCCAGGACTGGCGCTCGGCCATTTTCTCGGCGCCACGGTGGTGGTAGCCGATGTCCGGGACGCAGTCGACGATCTCTTCGCCGTCCAGCTGCAGGACGATACGGAAGGCACCGTGGGCGGACGGGTGGTTAGGGCCGAGGTTGAGGAACATGTAGTCCTCGTTCGCGCCCTGGCGCTTCATGCCCCAGGCTTCCGGATTGAAGCGCGCGGCTTCTTCTTCCAGCTGCTGCTTGGCCAGGTTCAGGGTGAACGGGTCGAACTCGGTGGCACGGGCCGGGAAGTCCTTGCGCAGCGGGTGACCTTCCCAGGTCGGCGGCATCATGATCCGGGTCAGGTGCGGGTGGCCCGGGAAGTCGATGCCGAACATGTCCCAGACTTCGCGCTCGTACCAGTTGGCGTTCGGCCAGATACCGGTGACGGTCGGCACGCTCAGGTCGGTTTCGCTCAGCGAGACCTTGATCATCACGTCGCTGTTACGTTCCACCGAGAGCAGGTGGTAGAACACGGTGAAGTCGGCACCCGGCAGGCCGCGGCGCTGGGTGCGCAGGCGCTCGTCGACGCCGTGCAGGTCGTACAGCATGCTGTACGGCTTGGCGATGTTGCGCAGGAAGGTGAGGATCTCGATCAGGCGGGCGCGGTCAACCCACAGCACCGGCATGCCGGTACGGGTGTCCTGGGCGCTGAACGCCTCTGCGCCAAAACGGTTGTGCAGTTCGACGACCACATCCTGGTCGTCAGCCTTGTAAGGCGGAATATAAATAGCGGTGTCCGCTGTCATGGTCTCGGTCGCTTTCGGTCAACGTAGAGAATGAAGCCAGGCCGCCGGTTCCGGGGAACGGGCGGCAGGTCGCTGGATCAGACTTCGTCGGGGCTGCGCAGGTTGGTCACCTGCATGCGCTGTTCACGACGCAGATCTTTCTGGGCCGGCATCTCGGCGCGGTACACGCCTTGATCGCCAACCACCCAGGAAAGAGGGCGTCGCTCCTGGCCAATCGACTCCTGCAGAAGCATCAGGCCTTGCAGGAATGCTTCAGGGCGAGGCGGGCAGCCAGGTACGTAGACATCCACGGGGAGGAACTTGTCGACCCCCTGGACAACCGAGTAGATGTCGTACATGCCGCCGGAGTTGGCGCACGAACCCATGGAAATGACCCACTTCGGTTCCAGCATCTGCTCGTACAGGCGCTGGATGATCGGCGCCATCTTGATGAAGCAGGTGCCGGCGACGACCATGAAGTCGGCCTGACGCGGAGATGCCCGGATCACTTCGGCGCCGAAACGGGCGATGTCGTGCGGCGCGGTGAACGCCGTGGTCATCTCCACGTAGCAGCAGGACAGGCCGAAGTTGTACGGCCACAGGGAGTTCTTGCGACCCCAGTTGACCGCGCCACTGAGCACATCTTCGAGCTTGCCCATGAAGATGTTCTTGTGGACCTGGTCCTCTAGCAGTGAATCGGAGACGGTTTCCCGGTCTCCGATTGGATACTGCTCGTTGGGCGCATCCGGATCGATTCTGGTGAGATTGTATTGCATTGCCAAAGCCTCATTGTTTCAGCTTCGCTTGCCGCTTGCGACGACCCACGGGAGCCCAATCGAGCGCCCCGACCCGCCAAAGGTAGACAAGACCTGCCAACAGAATTGCTATGAAAACGAGAGCTTCGACGAATCCGGTCCAGCCGCTTTCGCGGACGGACACAGACCATGCAAAGAGAAAGAGGGCTTCGATATCGAAGATCACGAACAGCATCGCGACCAGATAGAATTTGGCCGACAGGCGCAGGCGGGCGCCGCCGGTAGGCAGCATGCCGGATTCGAACGGTTCGTTCTTGCTGCGGCCCCAGGCCTTGCTACCGAGCAGGCTGGACAGGCCGAGCATGAAGGCGCAGAGGCCGACGACACCCAACAGGAAAATGGCGAAACCCCAGTTGTGGGCGATCAGTCCGGTCGAATCGGGCATGCTGGAAATCCTTAACAGAGCACGTGGTCTCTGAGCGTAAAAAGAGTGTAGAGCAGTGACGATATGTCGCAGCGGGATCTATCGCGCTGATTTTATGGGTAAAGCGGGTGTAAGTAAAATTCCCGAGGCAAATTTATTCGTAGGATTAAGAACAAAAATCGCTCGTAAGTGCCTGTAGCCCTTGTATTTCGGGGATTCGACGCGGTTTCGTTAATTATGTTTCTTGCAGGCTGTAAAGAATTGCAAGTTTCGAAATGATAATTGATATCATTTGGCGGTCGCGTGTTATTCCTACTGTTCGAGTCAACTAAGAAGTTCATCGCTTTTCTTCCTGCAAGTTATTTGCAACCTGCGTTCTAGACGCTTTTGTTCGCGGGCGTTGCGGCCTGGATCAAGGGTTGGGCAGATCGTTGCCGCTGCGCTGATCCGGCGATGGCCCACTGGCCCAGCCAGTAGAACAGGATGATCAGGTAGGGCGCGGCGGCGAAGGGGCTGACGAAGCGGTCGATGCCGATCAGGCTGTCCGAGAGCACGAAGCTGGCGGCGCCCAGGGCGGCGAGGCCGGCGCAGGCCAGGGCGCGCCAGAGCATGGCGCTGATGACCAGGGCGTAGGCCGCCACCGGGATCAGCAGGTCGCCCAGGCCGTGCCAGGCCAGCAGGGTGAACAATCCGACGCCGCAGGCGGCTGCTACCAGCAGGGCGCCTGGAGCGAATGTGCGGGTTTCATCGAGGTAGGCGCGCAGGTAGGCCAGGTGGGCGCAGAAGAAGGCGGCCAGGCCGATGATGAACAGGTCGGTGGGCCAGGCCAGGGCCAGGTCACCGAGTATCGAGAAGCCGAGGCCGATCAGGATCCAGCGACGGTAGGTGCCCGCGGGAGCGCCGGCAAGCCAGATCATCAGCATTAATACCGGAACGGGCTTGGCTGCGAAGGCGAGCCACGGCTGGCCGCTGCCGGTTGCATATAGATAGAAGGCGCCGCCGATCAGGGCGAGGGCGCAGAGTGTCGCGGAGCGGGGCATGGCCGATCCTTGTCCGTTGCTGTGCGAGCAAGCATAGCCAAGGATGGAAAAGCTGCGGCCCGGAACCCCATCACAGGTTCCGGGCCGCAGGTGTCACCCGAAAGTCACCGATCGGTCAGATCAGTGGAACTGCTCTTCTTCGGTGGAGCCGGTGAGGGCGGTAACCGAAGATTTGCCACCCTGGATCACGGTGGTCATGTCGTCGAAGTAGCCGGTGCCGACTTCCTGCTGGTGGGCCACGAAGGTGTAGCCCTTCGAAGCGTCAGCGAATTCCTGCTCCTGCAGCTTGACGTAGGCGGTCATGTCGTTGCGGGCGTAGTCGTGCGCCAGGTTGAACATGCCATGCCACATGTTGTGGATGCCGGCCAGGGTGATGAACTGGTGCTTGTAGCCCATGGCCGACAGTTCGCGCTGGAACTTGGCGATGGTCGCGTCGTCCAGGTTCTTCTTCCAGTTGAAGGAAGGCGAGCAGTTGTAGGACAGGATCTGGTCCGGGTATTCCTTCTTGATCGCTTCGGCGAAGCGACGGGCTTCGTCCAGGTCCGGCTTCGCGGTTTCGCACCAGATCAGGTCGGCGTATGGCGCGTAGGCCAGGCCGCGGGCAATCGCCTGGTCCAGGCCGGCGCGGACTTTGTAGAAGCCTTCCGGAGTACGGTCGCCCACTACGAACGGCTGGTCGTACGGGTCGCAGTCGCTGGTCAGCAGGTCAGCGGCGTTGGCGTCGGTACGGGCCAGGATGATGGTCGGTACGCCGGCAACGTCGGCTGCCAGACGGGCAGCGGTCAGCTTCTGCACGGCTTCCTGGGTCGGAACCAGTACCTTGCCGCCCATGTGACCGCACTTCTTCACCGAAGCCAGCTGGTCTTCGAAGTGAACGCCGGCGGCGCCTGCTTCGATCATGTTCTTCATCAGCTCGTAGGCGTTCAGCACGCCGCCGAAACCGGCCTCGGCGTCAGCCACGATTGGCGCGAAGTAGTCGACGTAGCCTTCGTCGCCCGGGTTCTTGCCGGCTTTCCACTGGATCTGGTCGGCGCGACGGAACGAGTTGTTGATGCGCTTGACCACGGTTGGAACCGAATCCACCGGGTACAGCGACTGGTCGGGGTACATGGATTCTGCCGAGTTGTTGTCGGCAGCCACTTGCCAGCCGGACAGGTAGATGGCCTGGATGCCGGCCTTGACCTGTTGTACAGCCTGGCCGCCGGTCAGGGCGCCCATGCAGTTGACGAAATCTTTCTCAGGGCGGAAGGACGGGTGTGCGCCCTTGGTCACCAGGTTCCACAGTTTTTCCGCACCCAGGCGAGCCAGGGTGTGCTCTGGCTGGATCGAACCACGCAGACGGACGACATCGGCAGCGGTGTAGGTACGGGTCACGCCTTTCCAGCGCGGGTTCTCGGCCCAGTCTTTTTCGAGGGCTGCAATTTGCTGTTCGCGTGTCAGTGCCATGGAAATAAACCTCGTCGCATAGGTCTTGGTGAAAAGAGTTCGCTCTGTCGGCTGCGCTGTGTCGTACAGGGGCAGCACCGAATGCTCGCGGCTCAGGGACGCGCTGGCGATGAAACAGTCTAGTCGGGCGAAATCGCGACGGTGAACGATGTGGGCTCGGAGGGGGAAGTGAGCAGGTGCGGGCGTCCGTCGGGCAGGTTGGCTCGTGGATGCCGTGCTGCTTCGATCAGGGTGTGCCGTGTACCGTTTGATGCGCTTCCGTCCCTCGGGACAACCTCGTTCCAGTCGTGATCACGTCCAACGCGCCTTGTGGGCTGTACAGACACGAATCGGCCTCGGGGGTAGTTCGAAGCGCGACCCGAAGGCCCTTGCCAGGGCCCCTGATTAGCGGGAGCGGGGCCATCATGCCTCTGTGATTTGAGGTCGTCAAATGTTTTGTAGTGCTTTTTTCACTTCACTACATCTTTGGTCTAATACGACTCCTCAGTCAGTTTCAAGGCCGTTGGTCGAGGCCTTGATTTCCGTGGGTTCAGTCCAAAGCGTCGACTTTTACCCGTAAAGTCATGTTTTCACCGCGCTGGGTGGAGTAGGTGATGGCCGAGGCAGAGCGGTCGGCCTGGCTCTGCTGATTGAATCCGGCCAGGGTGATCCACTCGCCGAGCTTGCCGGTGACCTTCGTGTCGGTACTTTGTACTTTCACTACATCGGGACGTTCCTGGCTCATCCGGTCATTGTTGGTGCTGATGGCCAGGTGAACGGTTTCACCCGAGACGCTGGCGGTGACGTAGAAGCCCTGGGTGACGTTGCGGTATTCGGTCTGGCTCTGCAGGCGGCCGTAGGGGTCGGTCTGGGTGCTGGTGAGGGGCACGCTCTGGCCGATCTGGATCAGCGCCGGGGTGCCTTCGCTGGCCTGGATCTGTTGCAGGCCGCCGTCGCGGTTGGCGGTGCCGTAGCGGATGACTCGGCCGTTGCCGTGGTTGTCCTGGTAGTTGCTGTCGTCGTTGTCGACGCTGATCAGCAGGCGTTTCGGGGCGGTGTCCAGGTCACGGAGAAGGGTGCGAAGTTCGTCGATCTTGCCGGGTTCGGCCTTGACGATAAGCTTGTTCTCGAAGGCGCTGACGGTGCCGTCCCGGCCGATGAAGGCCTGGGCCGTGGGCAGGATTTCCGCGCTGGTGCGGTGGTTCAGCGGCAGGACTTCGGTGGCGGCGACAGCGGTGAGGCTGAAGGCCAGAAGCAGGGAAGCGAGTAGGGGGCGTAGCGGCATGTCCATGATCTCCGCGGGTGGAGTGGACATGATGGCAAAGATTTTTTGCGGTCGGGAGGATTTGCTGTGGATTTGAAGGCCTCATCGCTGGCAAGCCAGCTCCCACAGGGTCCGTGGGGCTGGCTTGTCGGCGATTGGGGTCACAGAGGTTTCGAGTCGCGCACCATGTCGACATGAGGAATCCCGGCTTCCAGGAACTCCTCACTGACCACCCGGAACCCCAAACGCTCATAGAACGCCGTGGCATGCACCTGCGCCGTCAGCATCTGCTGGCTCAGGTCGCGGTTCTGCGCTTCGATGATCGCCGCCTGCATCAGCGCATCGCCGACTTTCAGGCCGCGCCAGTCCTTGAGCACGGAAACCCGGCCGATCTGTCCGTCCAGCAGCAGGCGGGCGGTGCCGATGGCGTAGTCGTCTTCCATGGCCAGGAAATGGATGGCTTCGTTGTCGTCCGAGTCCCATTCCAGCTCCGGCGGCACGTTCTGCTCGGCGATGAACACCGCCTCGCGAATGCGGCGGATATCTGCATTGTCCTTGTGCCAGTCGGCCAGACGGACCTTGATCTTATTCATTGGCGAACCCCAGGCTTCCTTGCTGGATCAACTGGCGCACCAGTTCCAGGCCGTTTTCATCGCCGAGCCAGTCGCCAAGGTTCTCGGCGTGCAGCGCATCGGCAGAGCAGATCAGTTTCAGCAGCTCGCGCAGGTTGCCCGGCAGCAGACGGCTCTGGCCGCTGGCGAACAGCAGCAGGTTGTCGTCCACTTCCGACCAGGCCAGGCGCGCGCTCGGGTTGCGAATGATGATCGCGCCTTGCTCTAGGCTGTCGATCAGGTCTTCCTCACTCAGTTCCTCGCCGCTGACCAGTTCGGGGTAGCGCGGCTCGGTCATGAACTGGCCGAACCAGGTTAGCAGCAGGCGCTCGTCGCCCATGTGCTCGTTGAGCAGGCTTTTCAGGCGGCCGAGGGCATCGTGCTGGATCTGGTGCGGATCGTCGCTGACCGGCTGGGCATCGGCGTCGCTGTAGCGCTCTTCGTCGGTAAGGAACTGGCCGAGGAAGTCGGTGAAGTGGGTCAGCACTTCGGCGGCGCTCGGGGCGCGGAAGCCGACCGAGTAGGTCAGGCAGTTGTCTTCGGCGACGCCGTAGTGGGCCAGGCGCGGCGGCAGGTAGAGCATGTCGCCCGGTTCCAGGGTCCACTCGTCGCTCTGCTCGAAGTCGGCGAGGATGCGCAGGTCAGGGTGCTCCAGCAGCGGGCTGTCGCTGTTGCACATCTGTCCGACTTTCCAGTTGCGCTTGCCCTGGCCCTGGAGCAGGAACACGTCGTAGTTGTCGAAGTGCGGACCAACGCTGCCGCCCGGGGTGGCGAAGCTGATCATCACGTCGTCGATGCGCCAGCTCGGCAGGAAGCGGAAGTGCTCCAGCAGTTCGCCGACTTCCGGAACGAACTGGTCGACCGACTGCACCAGCAGGGTCCAGTCGCGCTCCGGCAGGCTGCCGAAAGTCTCTTCGGTGAACGGGCCGCGGCGCAGTTCCCACGGGGTTTCACCGTGTTCCAGGACCAGGCGCGACTCGACTTCTTCTTCCAGGGCGAGGCCGGCCAGTTCGTCGGCATCGATAGGGCTTTCGAAATCGGTAAAGGCCTGACGGACCAGCAACGGTTTTTTCTGCCAGTAGTCGCGCATGAACTGGCGCGCAGTCAAACCGCCGAGAAGTTGCAGTGGGATATCAGGATTCATGATTAACCTATTGAAAAAAGACAATTTTCTTTCAGGAATAAAAACGCCCGGCTCGGCCGGGCGTTAAAACGCGGGTCGCGGATCAGACGCGCTTGGCTTGCTCTGCAGCGTTGCCGATGTAGCTGGCAGGGGTCAGCTTCTTCAGCTCTTCGCGAGCGTCGGCAGGCATGTCCAGGCCTTCGATGAAAGTCTGCAGTGCTTCCGGGCTGATGCCCTTGCCGCGAGTCAGCTCCTTGAGCTTCTCGTAGGGGTTTTCGATGTTGTAGCGGCGCATGACGGTCTGGATCGGCTCGGCCAGGACTTCCCAGCAGGCGTCCAGGTCGTCGGCGATGCGCGCGGTGTTGATTTCCAGCTTGCCGATGCCTTTCAGGCTGGCTTCGTAGGCGATCACGCTGTGGGCGAAGCCGACACCGAGGTTGCGCAGCACGGTGGAGTCGGTCAGGTCGCGCTGCCAGCGCGAAACCGGCAGTTTGCTGGCCAGGTGCTGGAACAGCGCGTTGGCGATGCCCAGGTTGCCTTCGGAGTTCTCGAAGTCGATCGGGTTGACCTTGTGCGGCATGGTCGAGGAGCCGATTTCGCCGGCAACGGTCTTCTGCTTGAAGTAGCCCAGCGAGATGTAGCCCCAGACGTCACGGTCGAAGTCGATGAGGATGGTGTTGAAGCGGGCGATGGCGTCGAACAGCTCGGCGATGTAGTCGTGCGGCTCGATCTGCGTGGTGTACGGGTTGAACACCAGGCCCAGCTCGTCTTCGATGAAGGCGCGGGCGTTGGCTTCCCAGTCGATCTGCGGGTAGGCCGACAGGTGGGCGTTGTAGTTGCCCACGGCGCCGTTGATCTTGCCCAGCAGTGGCACGGCGGCAACCTGGGCGATCTGGCGCTCCAGGCGGTACACGACGTTGGCCAGTTCCTTGCCCAGGGTGGTCGGCGAAGCCGGCTGGCCGTGGGTGCGCGACAGCATCGGCACTTCGGCGAAGCGGTGGGCCAGTTCACGGATCGACTGGGCGATCTGGCGCATCAGCGGCAGCAGCACGGTGTCGCGGCCTTCGCGCAGCATCAGGGCGTGGGACAGGTTGTTGATGTCCTCGCTGGTGCAGGCGAAGTGGATGAATTCGCTGACCTTGGCCAGTTCCGGCAGCTTCGCGGCCTGCTCCTTGAGCAGGTACTCGATGGCCTTGACGTCGTGGTTGGTGGTGCGCTCGATCTCTTTGACGCGCTCGGCGTGCTCGAGGGCGAACTCATTGGCCAGACCGTCCAGCAGGGCATTGGCTTCGGCGGAGAAGGCCGGGACTTCGGCGATCTGCGGGTGGGAAGCCAGGCGCTGCAGCCAGCGGACTTCGACCAGGGCGCGGAAACGGATCAGGCCGTATTCGCTGAAAATGGGGCGCAAGGCCTGGGTTTTGCCGGCGTAGCGGCCGTCTACAGGGGAAACCGCAGTGAGCGAGGAGAGCTGCATGGGGTGTTCTCGGACAGTCAGGCTTTTAAGAGGGCGCATATCATACATGAAAAATGCGCCCGGGTCGGGTGGCTGACAAAAGGTATTTGTCAGCCGCGAAGCATTGGATAGAGCTCGCGCAACAGCTTGCGGCGGCTGAACACCAGCTGCCAGCGGTGCCCGCCGAGCTGGCGCCAGAGGCGCGCGGCACGGATGCCGGCCAGGAGCAGGGCGCGGATCTTCGAAGCGTTGTTGGTCTGCTGCAGGTGGCGCATGTCGCCGTGGACCTGGATGCGCTGACGCAGGGTGCTCAACGTATCCTGGTACAGCGCGCCACTTGAAGCGATGACGTTTTCGTGAACCAGGCCGAAATGGTCGGCCTGGGACTGGATCTGCGGCAGGCGGTTGCCGATGGTTTCCAGCATGTCGCCACGCTTGGCCAGTTGGCGCTCCAGGCCGAGCATCGACAGGGCGTAGCGCAGCGGCTCGCGCTGCAGGCTGCCGGGGTCGCGCTCCAGGGCGCTGGCCAGGGCGCGGTAGCCGTCGCGCAGGTTGAGGTCGTCGCCGCCGAAGACTTCCAGGGTGTCCTTGGGGTCACGGACCAGCAGGCTGCCGAGCATGCAGCCGACGTCGGCCTCGCTGACCGAGCCGGTGCGGGCGATGCGGTCCACCAGCACGGCGGCCTGGAACACGCCGCCGAGGGCAATCAATTGCTCCTGGGTCTGGTTCATCCGCGCGGGCTCCACGGCTCGGCGATCTCGATCACGCCGCCGCCGAGGCAGACTTCACCGTCGTAGAACACCACGGACTGGCCGGGGGTGACCGCACGCTGCGGCTCGTCGAAGATCGCGCGGTAGCCGGTTTCGGTGCGCTCCAGGGTGCAATCCTGGTCGCTCTGGCGGTAGCGCACCTTGGCGGTCAGGCGGCGCGGCGCGGACAGGTCGACCGGGTTGACCCAGAAGATGTCCGAGGCGAGCAGGGCGCGGGAGAACAGCCATGGGTGTTCATTGCCCTGGCCGACCACCAGCACATTGCGCGCGAGGTCCTTTTCCAGCACGTACCACGGCTCGTCGCCGGCGTCCTTGAGACCGCCGATGCCGAGGCCCTGGCGCTGGCCGATGGTGTGGTACATCAGGCCATGGTGGCGACCGATGACTTCGCCTTCGGTGGTCTGGATCTCGCCCGGCTGGGCCGGCAGGTATTGCTTGAGGAAGTCGCTGAAGCGGCGCTCGCCGATAAAGCAGATGCCGGTGGAATCCTTCTTCTTCGCCGTCGCCAGGCCGTGTTTCTCGGCGATGGCGCGGACTTCCGGCTTCTCCAGCTCGCCCACCGGGAACAGGGTGCGGGCGATCTGCTCGCCGCCGACGGCGTGGAGGAAGTAGCTCTGGTCCTTGTTCGGGTCCAGGCCCTTGAGCAGTTCGGTGCGGCCGTCGATATCGCGGCGACGCACGTAGTGGCCGGTGGCGATCAGGTCGGCGCCGAGGGACAGGGCGTAGTCGAGGAACGCCTTGAACTTGATTTCCCGGTTGCAGAGGATGTCCGGATTCGGGGTGCGGCCGGCCTTGTATTCCTCGAGGAAATGTTCGAAGACGTTATCCCAGTACTCGGCGGCGAAGTTGGCGGTGTGCAGCTTGATGCCGATGCGGTCGCACACGGCCTGGGCGTCGGCCAGGTCTTCGCGGGCGGTGCAGTATTCGGTGCCGTCGTCCTCTTCCCAGTTCTTCATGAACAGGCCTTCCACCTGGTAGCCCTGCTCCATGAGCAGGACGGCGGAAACGGAAGAGTCCACGCCGCCGGACATGCCGACGATGACGCGCGTCTTTTCGGGAGCGGGAAGAGCTGTTTCGGACATAGGTATGGGATGCGTATCTGGAAAAAGACGACGATTCTATCAGGCTGCGTCCTGCAAGGCGAAAGGCGCGCTCAGTTGCGGATCAGATCCAGGCTGTGCAGCGGGCCGGCCAGGTAATCGTCGAGGCATTGCGGCACCAGTTCGCTGCGCCAGCGTTGCGGGTCGGCGAGCAGTTCTTCGCGGGTCAGCCAGACGGCGCGGACGATATCGCTGTCCAGGGCGCGCTCGGTGTGGTGCTTGACGGGTTTGGCGGCAAAACAGATGCGCTGGTAGGTCACGCCGTTGCTGGGGGCGGTGTAGAGGTAGATGCCGACCACGCCGGTCAGCTCGACGTCCCAGGCGGTCTCTTCCAGGGTTTCCCGCAGGGCGGCTTCGAGCAGGGTCTCGTTGGCTTCGAGGTGCCCGGCGGGCTGGTTGAAGACGTGCTTGCCGGCCTTGAACTCTTCGACGAAGAGGAAACGGCCCTGGTCTTCGACGACGGTGGCGACGGTGATGTGGGGTTGCCAGGTCATTTTGTATTCCTTGAGAGGGAGGTGTGGCTTGCAAAGAACCCTGTGGGAGCTGGCTTGCCAGCGATGAGGCCGGACCTGACAGCCTCTTGGTCAATGCCGGCCAAATCGCTGGCAAGCCAGCTCCCACAGGGTTCAGCGTGCAGCTGATATAAAAAACCCCGGTGCGTGGCCGGGGTTTTCCTTTATTGCTTCAAGCTGACGCTCTTACAGTGCGGCGATCGCGCTGTTGAAGGTCTGGCTTGGGCGCATCACCTTGCTGGTCAGCTCGACGTCGGTGAAGTAGTAACCACCGATTTCAGCTGGTTTGCCCTGCACGGCGTTGAGCTCGGCGACGATGGTCGCTTCGTTCTCGGCCAGTGCCTTGGCCAGCGGGGCGAAGCGTGCCTGCAGGGCAGCGTCTTCGGTTTGTGCAGCCAGTGCCTGGGCCCAGTACAGGGTCAGGTAGAAGTGGCTGCCGCGGTTGTCGATGCCGCCGACCTTGCGCGCAGGGGACTTGTTGCTGTCCAGGAACTGGCCGGTGGCCTGGTCCAGGGTGGCCGCCAGTACCTTGGCTTTCGGGTTGGCGTAGGCGTTGCCCAGGTGCTCCAGGGAAGCGGCCAGGGCCAGGAACTCACCCAGGGAGTCCCAACGCAGGAAGTTTTCTTCGACCAGTTGCTGCACGTGCTTCGGCGCCGAACCGCCGGCGCCGGTTTCGAACAGGCCGCCGTTGTTCATCAGCGGGACGATCGACAGCATCTTGGCGCTGGTGCCCAGTTCCATGATCGGGAACAGGTCGGTCAGGTAGTCGCGCAGCACGTTGCCGGTGACCGAGATGGTGTCCTGGCCGGCGCGGATGCGCTCCAGGGAAACCTTCATCGCCTCGACCGGTGCCAGGACGCGGATGTCCAGGCCAGTGGTGTCGTGGTCCTTCAGGTAGGTCTGGACCTTCTCGATCAGCACGCCGTCATGGGCGCGTTGCGGGTCGAGCCAGAAGATCGCCGGGGTGGCGCTGGCACGAGCGCGGTTGACCGCGAGCTTGACCCAATCCTGGATTGGCGCGTCCTTGGTCTGGCACATGCGGAAGATGTCGCCCGCTTCCACTTCCTGTTGCAGCAGCAGGTTGCCCTTGCTGTCGAGGACGCGGATGGTGCCGTCGGCCTTGGCCTGGAAGGTCTTGTCGTGGGAGCCGTACTCTTCGGCTTTCTGTGCCATCAGGCCAACGTTCGGCACGCTGCCCATGGTGGTCGGATCGAAGGCACCGTTTTTCTTGCAGTCTTCGATGACGGCCTGGTAGATGGTGGCGTAGCAACGGTCCGGGATCAGCGCCTTGGTATCCTGCAACTGGCCTTCGGTGTTCCACATCTTGCCCGAGTCACGGATCATCGCCGGCATCGAGGCGTCGACGATCACGTCGCTCGGTACGTGCAGGTTGGTGATGCCCTTGTCGGAGTTGACCATGGCCAGGGCCGGACGAACGGCGTAGACCGCCTTGATGTCGGCTTCGATCTGCGCCTGCTGGTCGGCTGGCAGGGTCTTGATGCGGGCGTACAGGTCGCCGATACCGTTGTTCAGGTTGAAACCGATCTGCTCCAGTACGGCAGCATGCTTGTTCAGCGCGTCAGCGTAGTACTCGGCAACGATCTGGCCGAACATGATCGGGTCGGAGACTTTCATCATGGTGGCTTTCAGGTGCGCCGACAGCAGCACGCCCTGGGCCTTGGCATCTTCGATCTCGGTGGCGACGAAGGCGCGCAGGGCCTTGGTGCTCATGACCGCGCAATCGATGATTTCGCCGGCTTTTACCGAAGTTTTCTCTTTCAGGACGGTAGTGGCGCCGTCCTTGCCCAGCAGTTCGATGCGCAGGCTGTCATCGGCTTCGATGAGGGCTGCTTTTTCGCTGCCGTAGAAGTCGCCGCTGCTCATGTGGGCAACGTGGGACTTCGAGTCGGCGGCCCAGGCGCCCATCTTGTGCGGGTGCTTGCGCGCGTAGTTCTTGACCGACAGCGGGGCGCGGCGGTCGGAGTTGCCTTCGCGCAGGACCGGGTTCACGGCGCTGCCTTTGATGCGGTCGTAACGCGCCTTGGCTTCCTTCTCGGCATCGTTGCTCGCGGTGTCCGGGTAGTCCGGCACGTTGAAGCCCTTGCCTTGCAGCTCCTTGATCGCGGCCTTCAGTTGTGGAACCGAGGCGCTGATGTTCGGCAGCTTGATGATGTTGGCTTCGGGCGTGGTCGCCAGTTGGCCCAGTTCCGCCAGGTGATCGGCCACTTGCTTGTCGGCGCCGAGCTGTTCTGGGAAGGCGGAGAGGATGCGGCCGGCGAGAGAGATGTCCCGGGTTTCTACCGAGATCTCGGCGGTAGCGGTGAAGGCTTCGACGATAGGCAGCAGGGAGAAGGTGGCGAGGGCGGGCGCTTCGTCGGTGAAGGTGTAGATGATCTTCGAACGGGTGGACATATTCGGGTTAACTCTCTGTTTTGCTGAGCGTGCTCGGAATCTCGGTAGGGCGCGCAGGGTAAGCGCTTCGCTCAGACACATCCATAAGCGGAAAGTCGAGGATTCCAGGCTGTGATGGTGGGTTGCATCAGTCGAGTGTCAAACGGCTGCACTGCTGTAACAGTTCAGTCTTGTCGGGGCCGTGGGGCCTGTGGCGGTCGTCTCGCCCCCGAGTGACCCTTGGGTCACCGGCGCAGTATACCAATTCCTTGGTCCTAATCAGCAAGACGAACATGTCGGATGGCCATTTATAGACCAAAGATGTAGAGCTTTTTTCAGCTTCGTGACGGTTTTCCCCGTGAGGTTTCCGTTCTCCGCCAAGTGGGTT
Source organism: Pseudomonas sp. P2S-1 (assembly GCF_057197725.1). Lineage (NCBI taxonomy): Bacteria > Pseudomonadati > Pseudomonadota > Gammaproteobacteria > Pseudomonadales > Pseudomonadaceae > Pseudomonas > Pseudomonas sp. P2S-1. The sequence continues at coordinate 2,208,086 of NZ_CM170068.1, read as the reverse complement.
AGGCTCAGTGGATTGCATGACTTCAAACCAAGAAAAAGCGGAGTGCAGCATGGGATACCAGAAAATCGAGGTTCCGGCAGTCGGCGACAAAATCACCGTCAACGCAGACCATTCTCTCAATGTTCCAGACAATCCGATCATCCCGTTCATCGAGGGCGACGGCATCGGCGTCGATGTCACCCCGGTGATGATCAAGGTGGTCGACGCTGCGGTCGAGAAGGCCTACGGCGGCAAGCGCAAGATCTCCTGGATGGAGGTCTATGCCGGTGAAAAGGCCACCCAGGTCTACGACCAGGACACCTGGCTGCCCCAGGAAACCCTCGATGCAGTGAAGGATTACGTGGTTTCCATCAAGGGCCCGCTGACCACCCCGGTCGGTGGCGGTATCCGTTCCCTGAACGTGGCCCTGCGTCAGCAGCTCGATCTCTACGTCTGCCTGCGCCCGGTGGTGTGGTTCGACGGCGTGCCGAGCCCGGTGAAGAAGCCAGGCGATGTCGACATGGTGATCTTCCGCGAGAACTCCGAGGACATCTACGCCGGTATCGAGTGGAAGGCCGGTTCGCCCGAGGCCAACAAGGTCATCAAGTTCCTCAAGGAGGAAATGGGCGTCACCAAGATCCGCTTCGACCAGGATTGCGGTATCGGCGTCAAGCCGGTGTCGAAGGAAGGCACCCAGCGCCTGGTGCGCAAGGCCCTGCAATATGTCGTGGACAACGACCGCAAGTCGCTGACCATCGTGCATAAAGGCAACATCATGAAGTTCACCGAAGGCGCATTCAAGGACTGGGGCTACGAGATCGCCCGGGACGAATTCGGCGCCGAGCTGCTCGACGGCGGCCCGTGGATGAAGTTCAAGAACCCGAAGACCGGCCGCGAAGTCATCGTCAAGGACGCCATTGCCGACGCCATGCTCCAGCAGATCCTCCTGCGCCCGGCCGAATACGACGTGATCGCCACCCTCAATCTCAACGGTGACTACCTGTCCGACGCCCTGGCGGCAGAGGTGGGCGGTATCGGTATCGCGCCGGGCGCCAACCTGTCCGACACCGTGGCCATGTTCGAGGCGACCCACGGTACCGCGCCGAAATACGCCGGCAAGGACCAGGTCAACCCGGGCTCGGTGATTCTCTCCGCCGAAATGATGTTGCGCCACCTCGGCTGGACCGAGGCGGCCGACCTGATCATCAAGGGCACCAACGGTGCCATCCGCGCGAAGACCGTGACCTACGACTTCGAACGCCTGATGGATGGGGCGACGCTGGTCTCGTCTTCCGGCTTCGGCGAAGCGCTGATCAAGCACATGTAACGATTAAAGGCCCGCGTCAGTTAAATGAGGCGGGCCTTCATTCGTAAAGCCTGTTGAGACTCAAGCGTCTGCTGTGATGGCTGCGGCAGCCTTGGCCTCCACGGTGGCAGGCGCCGAGCGGATCTCTGTGGCGTGTAATCCCTTCGGGCCTTGAATGATTTCGAAAAGAACCGGCTGACCCGCTTTCAGCGTTTTATAGCCGTCCATCTGGATCGCCGAATAGTGTGCGAACAGGTCGTCTGTCTTTCCGTCTTCATTGATGAAGCCGTAACCCTTCGCATTGTTGAACCACTTGACTTTACCGCTTGCCATCCTCATATCCCTCTGCAAAGGACTCCATCACTGGAGTATCATCCACTCCATCCGCATACGAACCTGCGAAATTCCTGGTTGACTGCGCGGATCTAATTGACCACGGTGGGTTCTTATTGGTTGTAACACCGTTTTACCGATAGTCAAGGTCAGGCGACGGGCCGTAATCCGCGCCGTTCCAGCGGCCAACCCACAACCTTAACCTGTCGAAATGATGAAATTCTTTCCATGCATGCACATAGCCAGATTCGACTAACATTCAATCAGGATCGCCCGCAATCGCATGAGGACGATGGCTCCGGATTGGCGGTACAGGAAGCCAAGCCGGCGCTGCAGGCGCCACCGATGTACAAGGTGGTTTTGTTCAACGATGACTACACGCCGATGGATTTCGTCGTCGAAGTGCTCGAAGTGTTCTTTAACCTGAACCGCGAGCTGGCGACCAAGGTCATGCTGGCCGTCCATACCGAGGGACGGGCAGTCTGCGGATTGTTTACCCGCGACATCGCCGAAACCAAGGCCATGCAGGTCAACCAATACGCCAGGGAAAGCCAGCATCCGCTACTCTGTGAAATCGAGAAGGACGGTTAATCGCCGACCACTTGGGTATGAGGTGAAGCTATGTTAAACCGCGAGCTCGAAGTCACCCTCAATCTGGCCTTCAAGGAGGCGCGCTCGAAGCGTCATGAGTTCATGACCGTCGAGCACCTTCTGCTGGCATTGCTGGACAACGAGGCTGCCGCCACCGTTCTGCGGGCGTGCGGGGCGAATCTCGACAAGCTCAAACACGATCTGCAGGAGTTCATCGACTCCACCACGCCACTGATCCCCGTTCACGACGAGGACCGCGAAACCCAGCCGACCCTGGGCTTCCAGCGGGTGCTGCAGCGTGCCGTTTTCCATGTACAGAGCTCCGGCAAGCGTGAAGTGACCGGGGCCAACGTACTGGTCGCCATTTTCAGCGAGCAGGAAAGCCAGGCGGTGTTCCTGCTCAAGCAGCAAAGCGTGGCTCGCATCGATGTGGTCAACTACATCGCCCACGGTATTTCCAAGGTTCCCGGGCACGGCGAACACCAGGAAGGCGAGCAGGAGATGCAGGACGAGGAGGGTGGTGAAACCTCGTCGTCGAGCAATCCGCTGGACGCCTATGCCAGCAACCTCAACGAACTGGCGCGCCAGGGGCGGATCGATCCGCTGGTGGGGCGTGAGGTCGAAGTCGAGCGCGTGGCGCAGATTCTCGCCCGTCGGCGCAAGAACAACCCGCTGCTGGTCGGTGAGGCCGGTGTCGGCAAGACCGCCATCGCCGAAGGCCTGGCCAAGCGCATCGTCGACGGCCAGGTGCCGGACCTGCTGTCCCACAGCGTGGTCTACTCCCTGGATCTCGGTGCCCTGCTCGCGGGCACCAAGTACCGCGGTGACTTCGAGAAGCGCTTCAAGGCGCTGCTGGGCGAGCTGCGCAAACGCCCGCAGGCGATCCTGTTCATCGACGAAATCCACACCATCATCGGTGCCGGCGCGGCATCGGGCGGGGTGATGGATGCGTCCAACCTGCTCAAGCCGCTGCTGTCCTCGGGTGATATCCGTTGCATCGGTTCGACCACCTTCCAGGAATTCCGCGGCATCTTCGAGAAGGACCGGGCCCTGGCCCGACGCTTCCAGAAGGTCGACGTCAGCGAGCCGTCGGTGGAAGACACCGTGGGCATCCTGCGCGGTCTGAAGGGTCGCTTCGAGTCGCACCACAGCATCGAATACAGCGATGAAGCCCTGCGCGCCGCTGCTGAACTGGCCGCACGCTATATCAATGACCGGCACATGCCGGACAAGGCCATCGACGTGATCGACGAAGCCGGCGCCTACCAGCGCCTGCAGCCGGTCGAAGCGCGGGTCAAGCGCATCGAAGTGCCGCAGGTCGAGGACATCGTCGCTAAGATCGCGCGCATTCCGCCAAAACACGTCACCAGTTCCGACAAGGAGCTGCTGCGTAACCTGGAGCGCGACCTGAAGCTGACCGTCTTCGGTCAGGATGCCGCTATCGACTCCCTGTCCACCGCCATCAAGCTGTCCCGTGCGGGGCTCAAGGCGCCGGACAAGCCGATCGGTTCCTTCCTGTTCTCCGGCCCGACCGGGGTGGGCAAGACCGAAGTGGCGCGGCAGTTGGCCAAGGCCCTGGGTGTGGAGCTGGTGCGCTTCGACATGTCCGAGTACATGGAGCGGCATACCGTTTCCCGTCTGATCGGCGCGCCTCCGGGCTATGTCGGTTTCGACCAGGGCGGTCTGCTGACCGAGGCGATCACCAAGCAGCCGCATTGCGTGTTGCTGCTCGATGAAATCGAGAAGGCCCACCCGGAAGTCTTCAACCTGCTACTGCAGGTGATGGACCACGGTACCCTGACCGACAACAACGGGCGCAAGGCGGACTTCCGCAACGTGATCCTGATCATGACCACCAACGCCGGCGCGGAAACTGCGGCGCGTGCCTCGATCGGCTTCACGCATCAGGATCACTCTTCCGACTCCATGGAAGTGATCAAGAAGAGCTTCACGCCGGAGTTCCGCAACCGTCTGGACACCATCATCCAGTTCGGCCGTCTCAGTCACGAAACCATCAAGAGCGTGGTGGACAAGTTCCTCACCGAGCTGCAGGCGCAACTGGAAGACAAGCGCGTCCTGCTCGAGGTCTCGGATGCGGCGCGTGGCTGGCTGGCGACCGGTGGTTACGATGTGCTGATGGGCGCACGGCCGATGGCCCGGCTTATCCAGGACAAGATCAAGCGGCCATTGGCCGAGGAGATCCTGTTTGGCGAGCTGGCCGAGCATGGCGGTGTGGTGCATGTCGACATCCGCGATGGCGAACTGGTGTTCGACTTCGAAACCACGGCGGAGATGGCCTGACCGGAGATCTTGTGGGGGTAGGCTGGCCTCATCGCTGGCAAGCCAGCTCCCACAGGGTCGGCGGTGCACTCGATACCTGTGGGAGCTGGCTTGCCAGCGATGAGGCCCTCAGCCTCACCCCAAAAAACAGCAAAAACAAAAAAGCCCGGCATCTGCCGGGCTTTTTCGTTCGTATCGACTTTTAGCGGGCGCGGTAGGTGATGCGCCCTTTGCTCAGGTCGTACGGCGTCAGTTCGACGCGGACCTTGTCGCCAGTCAGGATACGGATGTAGTTCTTGCGCATCTTGCCGGAGATGTGCGCGGTTACGACGTGCCCGTTTTCCAACTCCACGCGGAACATGGTGTTGGGCAGGGTGTCGACGACAGTGCCTTCCATTTCGAAGCTGTCTTCTTTCGACATGCAGTAAAGCCCTCGGTGTTCAGTTATGGCCGGCCACAGAAGCACCCGGCTACAAAAAGTGGCGTGCATTGTGCCCGAAAAAGGGAGGTCAAGCCAAGGATTTCAATTAAGGGTGACCCAGCGCTGGTTGATCAGCAGTTCAATAGGGCGGTATTGGGTCTTGTAGTTCATTTTTTTGCAGTTCTTGATCCAGTAGCCCAGGTACACCGCATCCAGGCCAAGGCGCAAGGTTTCACCGATCTGCCAGAGAATGGCGTAGCGGCCGAGGCTGCGTTTTTCCTCGGTCGGTTCGTAGAAGGTGTACACGGCTGACAGGCCGTTGGGCAGCAGGTCGGTTACCGCCACGGCGACCAGCCGGCCTTCGAGGCGGAATTCGTAGAAGCGCGAAAACGGCAGGTCGCGGACCAGAAACGTCGAGAACTGGTCACGACTGGGCGGGTACATGTCGCCATCGGCATGGCGCTGCTCGATATAGCGCCGGTACAGGTCGAAGTATTCTTCATTGAAAGAAGGGCGGGCCGGGCTCACCACCAGGTCGGCATTGCGCTTGATGATGCGCTTCTGCTGGCGGTTAGGCGAAAAGCGCGCAGCCGGAATACGTGCCGGTACGCAGGCATTGCAGTTCTGGCAGTGGGGCCGGTACAGATGGTCGCCACTGCGACGAAAGCCCATTTCCGACAGGTCCGCATAGACGGTGGCGTCCATTGGCTGGCTCGGGTCGAGGAACAGCGTGGTGGCCTGCTCGTCAGGCAGGTAGCTGCAGGCATGGGGTTGAGTGGCATAGAACTTCAACCGCGCCAACTCAGTCATGGTCAACCCCTCGGCAGGTTTTTTACTAATTGTAAGCCAGCTCTGGAAACTCGCCTAGCAAACGGCCTGCGTACAGATCCAGGTCGCGCGATTGGGCTGGTCCAGATATTGATTCAGATAATCGGCGAAGGTTGCCCTGGCGATGGCCCGGGCACCAAGGCTGTGCAAATGATCGGTGGGCATCTGGCAGTCGATCAGGACGAAGCCGGCCTCGCGCAGGTGCTCGACCAGGGCGACGAAACCGACCTTGGAGGCGTTGTCGGCCCGGCTGAACATCGACTCGCCAAAGAACAGCCGGCCCATGGCCAGGCCATACAGCCCGCCAACCAGCTCGCCATCACGGCGCACTTCCACCGAATGGGCGAGGCCCTGGCGGTGCAGCTCGACATAGGCGGCCTGCATGCTGTCGGTGATCCAGGTGCCGTCGGCATAGGCCCTCGGCGCAGCGCAGGCGGCGATCACGGCCGGGAAGTCCTGGTCGAAGCTGACCTGGTACTGGCCCTGGCGGATCAGCTTGCGCAACGAGCGCGACACATGCAGCTCATCAGGGAACATCACCGTGCGCGGGTCGGGTGACCACCAGAGAATCGGCTGGCCGTCCTGGTACCAGGGGAAGCAGCCGTGGCGATAGGCCTGGACCAGGCGTTCCGGGCGCAGGTCGCCGCCCGCGGCAAGCAGGCCGTTGGGTTCGCGCAGGGCCTTCTCCAGTGGCGGGAAGTCCAGGGTGTTGCGGTTCAGCCAGGTCAGCATCGTGGTCCGTCGCGGTTTGGCAGGGCAGGGGAGGGCGCCCAGCATGACCCGAAAAAGCCTCGCCGGACAACCCCGCGCCAGACGCCGCGCGGCCCTGGCGATGATGGCTGTTGGCCCCGTGCGCAACTTAATATCCGTACAGTTGTCCCAACCATGCAAAAACACCGCATAAGCCTTTGTCACAAAAGAAAATGCGTGCTCAAATTGTTGTATTGGAATGTGCACCTGTCATGGCACGTTCCGCCGAGCGTCATGGCGATGGATCGGCAGTAATGTTAAAAGTAGTGATTTGTTGACCGGCCCCCTTGGTCAATCACGGTTGGACGCGCTTCCGCGCAGGAATAGACCAGTTTTGAAGAAAACCACAGCAACACCCAATCCCGAGCCGCTCTGGCGCCAGCAGTTGCATTACAGGCTCAAGGAAGGTGCCCTGATTGCCATGGGCGCCCTGTGCCTCTATCTGTGGATGGCATTGCTGAGCTACGACCAGGCCGACCCGGGCTTCAGCCACACCAGCAACGTCGACCAGGTGCAGAACGCCGCCGGGCGTGCCGGTGCCTTCTTCGCCGACATCCTGTTCATGGTGCTGGGCTACTTCGCCTATATCTTCCCCTTGTTGCTGGCGATCAAGACCTGGCAGATCTTCCGCGAGCGACACCAGCCCTGGCAGTGGAGCGGCTGGCTGTTCTCCTGGCGGTTGATCGGCCTGGTGTTCCTGATCCTCTCCGGCGCCGCCCTGGCCCATATCCATTTCCATTCCGCGCCGAGCCTGCCGGCCTCGGCGGGTGGCGCGCTGGGCGAAAGCCTCGGCGACCTGGCGAAAAACGCCCTGAACGTGCAGGGCAGCACCCTGATGTTCATCGCCCTGTTCCTCTTCGGCCTGACCGTGTTCACCGACCTGTCGTGGTTCAAGGTCATGGACATCACCGGCAAGATCACCCTCGACCTCTTCGAACTCTTCCAGGGCGCCGCCAGCCGCTGGTGGAGCGCGCGCAACGAGCGCAAGAAACTGGTCGCGCAATTGCGTGAGGTCGACGAGCAGGTCAATGAAGTGGTGGCCCCGGTGGTGCCGGACCGCCGCGAGCAGGCCAAGGCCCGCGAACGCATCATCGAACGCGACCAAGCCCTGGCCAGGCACGTTGCCGAGCGCGAGGACAAGACCCCGCCGGTGATCATGCCTGCGCCCGCCAAGGCCCCCGAGCCAAGCAAGCGCGTGCAGAAAGAGAAACAGGTGCCGCTGTTCGTCGACAGCGCCGTCGAAGGCACGCTGCCGCCGATCTCGATTCTCGACCCGGCCGAGCAGAAGAAGGTCAACTACTCGCCGGAGTCCCTGGCCGGCGTCGGCCAGTTGCTGGAAATCAAGCTGAAGGAATTCGGCGTCGAGGTCTCGGTGGACTCGATCCACCCGGGCCCGGTCATCACCCGCTACGAAATCCAGCCGGCTGCCGGTGTGAAGGTCAGCCGCATCGCCAACCTGGCCAAGGACCTTGCCCGCTCCCTGGCGGTGACCAGTGTCCGTGTGGTCGAGGTCATCCCCGGCAAGACCACCGTGGGTATCGAGATTCCCAACGAAGACCGGCAGATCGTGCGCTTCTCCGAAGTGCTGTCGTCGCCGCAGTACGACGAGGCCAAGTCGCCGGTCACCATGGCCCTGGGTCACGACATCGGCGGCAAGCCGGTGATCACCGACCTGGCCAAGATGCCCCACCTGCTGGTGGCCGGTACCACCGGTTCCGGTAAGTCGGTGGGTGTGAACGCCATGATCCTGTCGATCCTGTTCAAGTCCGGCCCGGAAGACGCCAAGCTCATCATGATCGACCCGAAGATGCTCGAACTGTCGATCTACGAAGGCATCCCGCACTTGCTTTGCCCGGTAGTCACCGACATGAAGGACGCCGCCAACGCCCTGCGCTGGAGCGTTGCCGAGATGGAGCGGCGCTACAAGCTGATGGCGGCCATGGGCGTGCGTAACCTGGCCGGCTTCAACCGCAAGATCAAGGACGCCGAGGAAGCCGGCGAGCCTATCTACGACCCGATGTTCCGCCGCGAAAGCATGGACGACGTGCCGCCGACCCTGACCACCTTGCCGACCATCGTGGTGGTGGTGGACGAATTTGCCGACATGATGATGATCGTCGGCAAGAAGGTCGAAGAACTGATCGCCCGTATCGCCCAGAAGGCCCGGGCCGCCGGTATCCACCTGATCCTCGCCACCCAGCGGCCGTCGGTGGACGTCATCACCGGCCTGATCAAGGCCAACATCCCGACGCGCATGGCGTTCCAGGTGTCGAGCAAGATCGACTCGCGGACCATCATCGACCAGGGCGGCGCCGAACAACTGCTCGGCCACGGCGACATGCTCTACATGCCGCCGGGCACCAGCCTGCCGATCCGCGTGCACGGCGCCTTCGTCTCCGACGACGAAGTGCACCGCGTGGTGGAAGCCTGGAAGCTGCGTGGCGCGCCGAACTACAACGACGACATCCTCAACGGTGTCGAAGAAGCCGGCAGCGGCTTCGATGGCGGTGGCGGCGGCGAGGGCGGTGAAGATGCCGAGACCGACGCGCTCTACGACGAAGCGGTACAGTTCGTCCTGGAAAGCCGCCGTGCTTCCATTTCCGCGGTTCAGCGCAAGCTGAAGATCGGCTACAACCGCGCCGCGCGGATGATCGAGGCGATGGAAATGGCCGGCGTGGTCACCCCGATGAACACCAACGGTTCACGTGAAGTCATAGCGCCGGGGCAGTCGCGGGACTGATCTTCCTTTTTTGACGGCGGGCACCGACGCCCGCCGTGTCATTCATTCAGCAACGAGGATTGCCATGCGCCTGATTCGCATGATGTTGGTTTCCGCTTTGAGCCTGTCCAGTGCCTCGGTGTTCGCCGCCGAAGCCGACGTGGCGCGCCTGAGCCAGTTGCTCGAGCGCTCGACGACCATCAGCGCCACCTTCTCCCAGCTGGCCCTGGATTCCAGTGGTACCCAGCTGCAGGAAACCAAAGGCCAGATGGCGGTCAAGCGCCCGGGCCTGTTCTACTGGCACACCGACGCGCCACAGGAGCAGGTGGTGGTGTCCGACGGCAAGAACGTCACCCTGTGGGACCCGGACCTGGAGCAGGCGACCATCAAGAAGCTCGACCAGCGCCTGACCCAGACCCCGGCGCTGCTGCTGTCCGGTGATATCTCGAAGATCGGCCAGAGCTATGACGTCACCTCGAAGGAGCAGGGCGAGGTCATGGACTTCGAGTTGCGCCCGAAGACCAAGGACACCCTGTTCGACTCGCTGCGCCTGTCGTTCCGGCGTGGCCTGATCAATGACATGCAGTTGATCGACAGCGTTGGCCAGCGCACCAACATCATGTTCAGCGGGGTCAAGGCCGGCGAGCCGATTCCGGACAGCAAGTTCAAGTTCGACGTCCCGGCGGGCGCGGACGTGATCAAAGAGTAAGAGGTCACCCAGTCGTCCATGGACCTGTTTCGCAGTGAACCGGTTGCCCAGCCCCTGGCCGCGCGCATGCGCCCGGCCAACCTGGACGAATACGTCGGCCAGCAGCACCTGCTGGCCCGCGGCAAGCCGCTGCGCGAGGCCCTGGAACAGGGCGCGCTGCATTCGATGATCTTCTGGGGCCCGCCCGGGGTCGGCAAGACCACCCTGGCGCGGCTGCTGGCGCAGTTCTGCGAGGCGCATTTCGAGACGGTCTCGGCGGTGCTCGCCGGGGTCAAGGAGATCCGCCAGGCGGTGGAAGTCGCCAAGCAGCAGGCGGCACAGTATGGCCGGCGGACCATTCTCTTCGTCGACGAGGTGCACCGCTTCAACAAGTCCCAGCAGGATGCCTTCCTGCCCTATGTGGAAGACGGCACCCTGATCTTCATCGGGGCGACCACCGAGAACCCGTCGTTCGAGCTGAACAACGCGTTGCTGTCGCGGGCCCGGGTCTATGTGCTCAAGAGCCTCGACGAGGAAGCCCTGCGCCGCCTGGTGCAGCGTGCGCTCACCGAGGAACGCGGTCTCGGCAAGCGCAACCTGAGCCTCTCCGACGAAGCCTTCGCCATGCTCCTGGCCGCCGCCGATGGTGATGGCCGGCGCATGCTCAACTTCCTCGAAAACGCCTCGGACCTGGCCGAAGACGGCAGCGAGATCGGCGCCGAGCTCCTGCAAAGCCTGCTCGGCGATACCCGCCGGCGCTTCGACAAGGGCGGCGAAGCTTTCTACGACCAGATTTCCGCGCTGCACAAATCCATCCGTGGCTCCAACCCGGACGCCGCGCTGTACTGGTTCGCGCGCATGCTCGACGGCGGCTGCGACCCGCTGTACCTGGCCCGTCGCGTGGTGCGCATGGCCAGCGAGGACATCGGCAACGCCGACCCCCGCGCCCTGAGCCTGTGCCTGTCGGCCTGGGACGTGCAGGAGCGCCTCGGCAGCCCGGAAGGCGAGCTGGCGGTGGCCCAGGCCATCACCTACCTGGCTTGCGCGCCGAAGAGCAACGCCGTGTACATGGGCTTCAAGGCCGCGCTGCGCGAAGCGTCGGAGCACGGTTCGCTGGAAGTCCCGCTGCACCTGCGCAACGCCCCGACCAAGCTGATGAAGCAGCTGGGCTACGGCGAGGAATACCGCTACGCCCACGATGAGCCGGGCGCCTATGCCGCCGGCGAGGACTATTTCCCCGACGAGCTCGAACCGCGCCAGTACTACCAGCCGGTGCCGCGCGGTCTTGAACTGAAGATCGGCGAGAAGCTGCGGCAACTGGCCGAGCTCGACCGCAACAGCCCGCGGCAACGGAGAAAACCGTGATAGCACTGATCGCTGCCGTCAGTGCCGGAGGGATTGCCGGCACCCTGTTGCGCTTCGCCACCGGCAATTGGGTCAACGCCCACTGGCCTCGACACTTTTATCTCGGTACGCTGGCCGTCAACCTGATTGGCTGCCTGTTGATCGGCCTGCTCTACGGACTGTTCCTGCATCGTCCGTACGTGCCGGTCGAGCTGCGGGGTGGCCTGATCGTCGGCTTCCTCGGCGGCCTGACCACGTTTTCATCCTTTTCACTGGATACCGTGCGCCTGCTCGAAAGCGGGCAGGCGCCGCTGGCTTTCGGCTATGCCGCGGCCAGCGTGCTGGGCGGCCTGCTCGCAACCTGGGCCGGCCTGGCACTTACCCGAATCTGAACCAACACCACACATAACGAGAGAACGATATGCTCGATTCCAAACTGTTACGCGGCCAACTTCAGGAAGTGGCGGACCGCCTGGCCTCCCGTGGCTTCAGCCTGGATGTCGCGCGCATCGAATCCCTGGAAGAACGCCGCAAGACGGTGCAGACCCGTACCGAACAGCTGCAGGCCGAGCGCAACGCACGCTCCAAGTCCATCGGCCAGGCCAAGGCCAAGGGCGAGGACATCGCCCCGCTGATGGCTGACGTCGAGCGCATGGCCGGTGAGCTGGCGGCCGGCAAGGTCGAGCTGGACCAGATCCAGTCCGAGCTGGACCAGATCCTCCTGACCATCCCCAACCTGCCGGACGCCAGCGTACCGGTCGGTGAAGACGAAGACGGCAACGTCGAAGTGCGCAGCTGGGGCACCCCGCGCCAGTTCGACTTCCAGATCCAGGACCACGTCGCCCTCGGCGAGCGCAACGGCTGGCTGGACTTCGAGACTGCGGCCAAGCTCTCCGGCGCGCGCTTTGCCCTGCTGCGCGGCCCGATCGCCCGCCTGCACCGCGCCCTGGCGCAGTTCATGATCAACCTGCATATCAACGAGCATGGCTACGAAGAGGCCTACACCCCGTACCTGGTCCAGGCCCCGGCGCTGCAAGGCACCGGCCAGTTGCCGAAGTTCGAGGAAGACCTGTTCAAGATTACCCGCGAAGGCGAAGCCGACTTCTACCTGATCCCGACCGCCGAAGTGTCGCTGACCAACATCGTTTCCAACGAGATCGTCGACGCCAAGGACCTGCCGATCAAGTTCGTCGCCCACACCCCGTGCTTCCGCAGCGAAGCCGGTGCCTCGGGCCGCGACACCCGCGGCATGATCCGCCAGCACCAGTTCGACAAGGTCGAGATGGTCCAGGTGGTCGAACCGTCGAAATCCATGGAAGCCCTGGAAAGCCTGACCGCCAACGCCGAGCGCGTGCTGCAGGCCCTGGAGCTGCCGTACCGCGTTCTGGCGCTGTGCACCGGCGACATGGGCTTCAGCGCCGTGAAGACCTACGACCTGGAAGTCTGGGTACCGAGCCAGGACAAATACCGCGAGATTTCCTCGTGCTCCAACTGCGGCGACTTCCAGGCCCGCCGCATGCAGGCGCGCTGGCGCAACCCGGAAACCGGCAAGCCGGAGCTGGTCCACACCCTCAACGGCTCGGGCCTGGCGGTAGGCCGGACCCTGGTCGCGGTGCTGGAAAACTACCAGCAGGCCGACGGCACCATCCGTGTGCCGGAAGTCCTCAAGCCGTACATGGGCGGCATCGAGGTCATCGGCTAAATGGAATTCCTGCCGCTGTTTCACAATTTGCGCGGCAGCCAGGTCCTGGTGGTGGGCGGCGGCGAGATTGCCTTGCGCAAATCGCGCCTGCTCGCCGATGCCGGGGCGCAACTGCGCGTGGTCGCGCCCGAGATCGAAGGGCAACTGGCCGCGCTGGCTCGGCACAGTGGCGGCCAGCTCTTGGAGCGTGGCTATCAGGAAGCGGATCTTGACGGTTGCCAACTGATCATCGCCGCTACCGACGACCCGGCGCTCAATGCCCGGGTCTCGGCCGAGGCGCGCAAGCGCTGCGTGCCGGTCAATGTGGTGGATGCGCCGGCACTGTGTTCGGTGATCTTCCCGGCCATCGTCGACCGCTCGCCTTTGGTGGTCGCGGTCTCCAGTGGCGGCGACGCCCCGGTGCTGGCGCGGTTGATCCGTGCCCGCCTGGAAACCTGGATTCCGGCCGCCTATGGCGAACTGGCCGGACTGGCTGCGCGGTTCCGTGACCGGGTCAAGCAGTTGTATCCGGACGTCAACCAGCGTCGTGGCTTCTGGGAGGAAGTGTTCCAGGGCCCGATCGCTGAACGCCAGCTGGCCGGGCAGGGCGCCGAAGCCGAACGCCTGTTGCAGGCCAAGGTCGAGGGCAAGCCCGAGCAGACGGCGGGCGAGGTGTATCTGGTGGGGGCAGGCCCGGGTGATCCGGACCTGCTGACCTTCCGCGCGCTACGCCTGATGCAGCAGGCCGACGTGGTGCTCTACGACCGTCTGGTGGCCCCGGCCATCATCGAGATGTGCCGGCGTGATGCCGAGCGTATCTATGTCGGCAAGCGGCGCTCCGATCACTCGGTGCCCCAGGAGCAGATCAACCAGCTGTTGGTGGACCTGGCGCGTCAGGGCAAGCGGGTGTTGCGTTTGAAGGGCGGTGATCCGTTCATCTTCGGACGGGGCGGGGAAGAGATCGAGGAACTGGCGGAGCAGGGCATTCCTTTCCAGGTGGTGCCGGGTATCACTGCAGCCAGTGGTTGCTCCGCCTATGCCGGGATTCCGCTGACCCACCGCGATTACGCGCAGTCGGTGCGCTTCGTTACTGGCCACCTGAAGGATGGCACCAGCAACCTGCCGTGGGATGACCTGGTGGCACCTGCGCAGACCCTGGTGTTCTACATGGGACTGGTGGGGTTGCCGACCATCTGTGCCGAGCTGATTCGCCATGGCCGTGCTGCCGATACCCCGGCGGCGCTGGTCCAGCAGGGTACGACCAAGAACCAGCGGGTGTTCACCGGCACGCTGGCCGACCTGCCGCAGCTGGTGGCGGAGCATGAGGTTCATGCGCCGACATTGGTGATCGTGGGTGAGGTGGTGCAACTGCGGGACAAGCTGGCCTGGTTCGAAGGCGCCCAAGTCTAGCGCAGATCCCTTGTAGGAGCGTGGCTTGCCCGCGAAGGACCGCGCAGCGGTCCCAAAATTGCGGCGACAATACAATTTTGGGACCGCTGCGCGGTCCTTCGCGGGCAAGCCACGCTCCTACGGGGGCGGTGGCGCATCAGACCCCGGTTTTCTTCCAGATCCCCCGCCCAACCAGCCGTTCCCGATCATGCGCCTGCCCGAAGTCCTGCTTCGGCCCTTTCGGCACGATCCCGTTCGGGTTGATGGTCTTGTGGCTGGCGTAATAGTGATGCTGGATATGCTCCATGTTCACCGTCTCCGCCACCCCCGGCCATTGATACAGCTCGCGCAGCCAGTTGCTCAGGTTCGGGTAATCGGCGATCTGCCGCAGGTTGCATTTGAAGTGCCCGTAGTACACCGCATCGAAACGCACGATGGTGGTGAACAGACGGATATCCGCCTCGGTCAGGTATTCCCCCGCCAGATAACGTTGCCCATCCAGTAGCTGCTCCAGGGTATCCAGCTCGGCGAACAACGCATCGAACGCCTCCTCATACGCCTTTTGCGACGTCGCGAATCCCGCCCGGTAGACGCCATTGTTCACTGCCGGATAGATACGGTCATTCAAGGCATCGATCTTTGCCCGCAGCGGCTCCGGATACAGATCCAGGCGATTCCCGGTCAAGCCGTCGAACGCCGTGTTGAAGATACGGATGATCTGCGACGACTCGTTGTTGACGATGCGCTGCTCCTGCTTGTCCCACAGCACCGGCACGGTGACGCGCCCGGTGTAGTGCGGGTCGTCGCGGGTGTAGCGCTGGTGCAGGTAGTCGAAGCCGTCGAGCTTGTCCCCGGTAGAGCCCAGGCCCTTGTCGAAGGTCCAGCCATGTTCGCCCATCAGCCAACTGACCACGGACACATCGATCAGGTTTTCCAGGCCCTTGAGCTTGCGATAGATCAGGGTGCGGTGGGCCCAGGGACAGGCCAGCGACACGTACAGGTGATAGCGCCCGGCCTCGGCCGCCGGCAGGTCGTTGCGGCGCTGCGCGTTTTCGCGCTCGAAGGCGCCGTCCTTGCTGCTTTGATACCACTGGTCATGCCAGCGTCCGTCGATCAACAGGCCCATGGTGAAGAGTCCTTGGCAATTCGTTAGAAGTTGGAGCCCATTCTACGGACTCAAGTTCGAACGAATAGCGCAAAGATCCCGCCTGTTTGATCGAAGGATTCGATGGGTCGCGATCAGACCAGACGTGCAGCCCAGTATTCGCGGGCCTTGGCGAAGTCTTCGTCCTGGGCGTGACCGAGACCGCGCAAGGCCAGGGCCATGGTCGCGACCACGGCCATCTCGCCATAGCTGTCACTGGATTCGCCGGACCACACCTTCAGCAAATGTTCCGGCTCCAGGCTGGCCGGCTTCACATGCCGTTGCGCCGACATCTGTGGCCATTCTTCATCCCAGTCCGCGCCGTCGGCGGTGCCGTAGAGGTGGCTGGTGGCATCCGGGTTGATCTCGATCTCGCCGCCATCACCCTTGACCACGATGGCGCGGTCACCCAGCAAGCGGCTGGCCTCGCGGTGCACGGCCTGGTAGCCGGGGTGGAAGATGCTCTGCAGGCCGCAACGGGCGCCCAGCGGATTGAGCACGCGGGCGAGGGAGTGGATCGGCGAGCGCAGGCCGAGGGTGTTGCGCAGGTTGATCATCCGTTGCAGGCGCGGGGCCCAGTCCTGCAGTGGGAAAAAGGCGAGGTTGTGCTGGTCCAGCGCCGTCTCGACTTCCTCCCAGTTGCGGCACAGCGGGATGCCCACCAGGTCCAGCACCTGTTCGGTATACAGGCGCCCAGCGGTATGCGCGCCGCCGCCGTGCATCAGGATGCGCACGCCATTGTTCGCCAGGCAGCGAGCCGCCAGCAGGTACCAGGGCAGGTGACGCTTCTTCCCGGCATAGCTCGGCCAGTCGATATCCACGGCAATCGCCGGGGCCTCCAGGCGCGCGCGCAGGGCTTCGGTGAAGCCGGCCAGCTCTTCCGGGCTTTCCTCCTTGTTTCGCAGCAGCATGAGGAAGGCGCCCAGTTGGGTTTCCTCGACCTTGCCATCGAGGAGCATGCCCATGGCGTCGCGGGCTTCCTCGCGGGTCAGGCCGCGGGCGCCGCGCTTGCCCTTGCCGAGGATGCGGACGAATTCGGCGAAGGGGTGCTCGGCCGGGGTTTCGGTAACGAGAGGACGTGGCTCGGTCATATGCAGTTGGTCGGCTTGGGCAGGCCCGCCAGCTTGGCGGCGAGTTTGGCGGGAGTGCCGTTGAACAGGCGGTTGAGGTGCGCGCTGTTACCCTTTTCAGGGCCCAGCTTGAGCGCGGTGTACTTGATCAGCGGGCGGGTCGCGGGAGACAGCTCGAACTCCTGGTAGAACTGGCGCAGCAGTGCCAGCACCTCCCAGTGATCGGCGTTCAGGGCGATGGACTCGCGCTCGGCCAGGGCCTGGGCGACCTCCTCGGACCAGTCGCCCAGGTCCACCAGGTAGCCGTCCTTGTCGAGGGCGATCTCTTGGCCGTTGACGTGCAGGGTGCTCATAGCCAGCTGTTGACCTTGTCGTAGTTCAGGGACAGTTCGACGAACGCCGGGTAGTCGATGGCCGTGGCCGGGCTGTCGGCGATGGCGCGGGCCTGCAGGTCTTCGGCGAGCGCATACAGGCGCGGGCCGAGGGTGCTCAGGCCGGCGACGGTGGCGCTGCCGGGGTTCAGCGCATAGACGGCGTCGCCACACAGCAGCAGGCCGTCATGGGCGCCGAGCAGGCGCAGGCAACTGGCAAGACGGTCGTCGCCGAACGGCGAACGGGAAATGACGTGCAGGGTGCTCATCAGAGGGTTACCACCTGGTCGAAACGGTCGATCAAGGCCGCGAGGCCGACGTCATCCAGCACTTGCACCGGCAGGCTCAGGCCGTCGGCGGCGAGGCCGCGCTCGGCGAGGCTGCTGGCGGCGACGAACAGCTCCTCGATGCCGAACATCGGCAGGGCCTGGAGATTGGCCGCGAGATTCTTCTGTTGCAGCAGCGCCGGTTGCTGGTGGGCGGCGAGCTGGAACACGCCGTCATCGAGAAACAGCATGCCCAGGGGCAGGTCGAAAGCGCCGCCGGCCAGGGCGATATCCAGGGCTTCGCGGGCGGACGGGCCGCTCCACGGCGCCTGGCGGCTGATGATCAGCAGGGACTTGGCCATTTCAATCGCCTCCGAAGCAGACCAGACGGTCCGCGCTTTGCGCCGCTTCATGCAACTGGCCGAGGCCGGACAGCTCCCACGGCACCGGCAGGTTGGCCGCCGGGCGCTGATAGCGGTTGGCTTCCTCGTCGTTCAGCACGCCACGGCGCAGGGCGGCGGCGATGCACACCACGGCGTCGAGGTTCCGGGTGGTGACGAAGTCGCGCCACTGCGCGGGCACGTCGTTCTCGTCCTGGGGCGTGACGACGTTGGCCGAGGCGCTGTGCACGCCGTCCTGGTAGAAGAACAGGCGCACGATCTCATGGCCGCCGGCCAGGGCCGCCTGGGCGAACAGCAAGGCGCGACGGGAGGAGGGCGCGTGGCCGGGGGAAAAAACCGCGATGGCGAACTTCATGGCAGGCCCTGTGGGAAAAACACCCGCCATGATAAAGCAAAAAGCCCGCAGCAGGCTGCGGGCTTGTCTGTTACGGGGCCGGGATCAGGCCTCGCGCTTGCTCTCGGGCAGGAACCAGTTCAGCACCAGGGCGCAGATACCGCCGGTGGCCACGCCGGATTCCAGCACATTGCGCAGGGCCGATGGCATATGGGCGAGGAACTCCGGCACCTGGGCCACGCCGAGGCCGAGGGCCAGGGACACGGCGATGATCAGCAGGGCGCGGCGGTCCAGGCTGACGCTGGCGAGGATATTGATCCCCGAAGCGGCGACGGCACCGAACATGACCATGGCCGCACCCCCCAGCACCGGCTCTGGCACGGCCTGGATTACCCCGGCCACCGCCGGGAACAGGCCCAGCAGCACCAGCATCAGGGCGATCCACACGCCGATATGGCGGCTGGCGATGCCGGTCAGCTGAATCACCCCGTTGTTCTGCGCGAAGATCGAGCTGGGGAAGGTGTTGAACACCCCGGCCAGCAGCGAGTTGGCGCCGTTGACCAGCACGCCGCCCTTGATCCGCTGCATCCACAGCGGGCCTTCCACCGGCTGGCGCGAGACCTTGCTGGTGGCGGTGACGTCGCCGATGGCTTCCAGGGAAGTGACCAGGTAGATCACCAGCATCGGGATGAACAGCGACCAGGAGAAACCGATACCGAAGTGCAGCGGCACCGGCACCTGGAACAGTGCCGCCTCATGCATGCCGGTGAAGTCCAGGCGGCCCAGGTAGCCGGCCAGGGCATAGCCCACGGCCAGGGCGATGACTATGGCGCAACTGCGCATCCACACCACCGGAATGCGGTTGAGCACCACGATGATCGCCAGCACCACGCCGGACAGCAGCAGGTTCTCGCCATTGGCGAAGGTGCCGTTGCCCATGGCGGCGAAGCCGCCGCCCATGCTGATCAGGCCGACCTTGATCAGGGTCAGGCCGATCATCAGCACGACGATGCCGGTCACCAGCGGGGTAATCAAGCGCTTGACGAAGGGCAGGATGCGCGAAATGCCCATCTCCACGAACGAACCGGCGATGACCACGCCGAAGATCGCTGCCATCACTGCTTCGACCGGGGTGCCTTGCTTGACCATCAGTGCGCCGCCGGCGATCAGCGGGCCGACGAAGTTGAAGCTGGTGCCCTGGACGATCAGCAGCCCGGCGCCGAACGGCCCGAAGCGTCGGCACTGGACGAAGGTGGCGATGCCGGAGATCACCAGGGACATGGACACGATCAGGTTGGTATCGCGGGCGGACACGCCCAGTGCCTGGCAGATCAGCAGGCCCGGGGTCACGATCGGCACGATGATCGCCAGCAGGTGCTGGAGCGCGGCCAGCAGGCCGATCACCAGGCGCGGCCGGTCTTCCAGGCCGAGGACCAGTTCATTGGCCTGTGCCGGGCCTTGTTCGATTGAGCTCATGGAGAGGATGCCCCGGAAAAAAAGGAGCGCATTCTACGGGGCGCCTGGGGTTTTCGGTAGTCCGGTTTTTGCAGTGTTCTTCAGGGCCTCATCGCTGGCAAGCCAGCTCCCACAGGGATCGCATGCGCCGCCGAACCTGTGGGAGCTGGCTTGCCAGCGATGAGGCCCGGGAGAACACCACAACAATCAACTGCCCCGACAAGCCGCCTCCAGCACCCGCGGCCCCGGCCCCTCCAGCCCCAGCCTGTCCTCCGGGTTGCGCAGCGGACAATCCTCCAGCGACAGGCACCCACAACCAATGCAGTTGTCCAGACTGTCCCGCAGTGCCTCCAGGGTCCGGATCCGCGCATTCAGATCCTCGCGCCAGGCCGTGGACATCTCCCCCCATTGCGCCGCCGTCAGCTTGCTGTTCGGCGGGTAGCGGCCGAACGCGTTCTTGATCTCCTCCAGCGGAATCCCGGTGCGCTGGGCCACCTTGATCACCGCAATCGTACGCAGTACCAGTGCCGGAAAACGCCGCTGGTTACCGGCATTGCGGGTACTTTCGATCAGCCCCTTGGCCTCGTAGAAATGCAGGGTCGACACCGGTACCCCGGCGCGCCGCGCCACTTCGCCGACGCTGAGCAGGCGCATCCCGTCCACCGCTTTTTTCCCCGCCATGCCTGTTGACCTCAAGTAAAGTTGAGGTTTTATAGTCCGGCCCCGTCGTTCCTGCAAGCGCAGGAATCATCATCGATCAGCGGGGCGGAGCATGGGCAAGAGGCTGCTGTTGGGGGGAGGGGCGCTGGCGCTGGGTGCGCTGGCGCTGGTAGTGGGGATGCAGCGGACGCCGCCGGCACAGGCCAGCGGCGCATGGCCGGCGACCAAGGTGGCGCTGGCCAGGGTCACGTCGATGCCGGCGCCACGGCAGCGCTTCGCAGTGGGCGAGCTGGAGGCGGTCGATCAGGTGCGGCTGGCCGCTGAAAGCGCCGGGCGGGTGACGCGTATTGCCTTCGAGTCGGGGCAGACGGTCAAGGCCGGGCAATTGCTGGTCCAGCTCAACGATGCTCCGGAACAGGCCGAACGCCTGCGCCTGCGGGCACAACTGCGCAATGCCGAATCATTGCTGGAGAGGACGCGCAAGCTGCGCGCCTCCAGTGTCACCACCCAGGAGCAACTGGACAACGCCAGCGCCGCCGCCGACATGGCCCGGGGCGAGCTGCAACAGGTTGAAGCACGGATCGCGCAGAAAGCCATCGTTGCGCCGTTCGCCGGCAAGCTGGGGATTCGCCGGGTGCACCAGGGCCAGTACCTGAATGCCGGCGACGCGGTTGCCAACCTGGTCGATTCGAATCGGCTACGGGTGAATTTCTCCCTGAACGAACAGGCGGTCGCCGAACTGAGTCCCGGACAGACCGTGCAACTGGGCATCGATGCCCTGGCGGACCGGACCTTCCCGGCGCGGATCAGCGCCATCGACCCGATGATCAGTTCGTCGCGCCTGGTCCAGGTCCAGGCCACCCTGGTCAACGCGGACAGCCAACTGCAACCCGGCATGTACGCCCGGGTGCGACTGGACGCGCAACAGCCGACCAGCGTGTTGTCCTTGCCGGAAACCGCCGTCACCTATACCGCCTACGGCCAGACGGTGTTCGTCGCCCGGCAGGACAAGGACGGCCTGCGGGTCGCCCGGGTCGGCGTGACCACCGGCGAGCGCTGGCAGGGCCGGGTGGAAATCACCTCCGGCCTCGCCGAAGGCGACCAGGCGGTGGTGTCCGGCCAGCTCAAACTGAGCGACGGCATGACCGTGGAGCCTGTGGCCGAGAACAGCCTGGATGAAGGAGGCCGGTCGTGAGATTCACCGACCTGTTCGTCCGTCGTCCGGTGCTGGCCCTTGTGGTCAGCGCGCTGATCACCCTGATGGGCCTGTTCGCCCTCGGCAAGTTGCCGATCCGCCAGTACCCGCTGCTGGAAAGCTCGACCATCACCATCACTACCGAGTACCCCGGGGCGTCTGCCGAGCTGATGCAGGGCTTCGTCACCCAGCCGATCACCCAGGCGGTGTCCTCGGTGGAGGGCATCGACTACCTGGCGTCCTCGTCGATGCAGGGCCGCAGCACCATCACCCTGCGCATGACCCTCAACCGCGATCCGACCCAGGCCCTGACCCAGGCCATGGCCAAGGTCAACCAGGTGCGCTATCGCCTGCCGGAAAAAGCCTACGACCCGGTGGTCGAGCTGTCGGCCGGGGACTCCACCGCCGTGGCCTACGTTGGGTTTTCCAGCGAAACCCTGTCCATCCCCGAACTGAGCGATTACCTGTCGCGGGTGGTCGAGCCACAGTTCTCGGGGATCGACGGCGTGGTCAAGGTGCAGACCTTCGGCGGCCAGAACCTGGCCATGCGCCTGTGGCTGGACAGCGAACGCATGGCCGGGCGCGGGGTGACTGCCAGCGACGTGGCCGAGGCGGTGCGCCGCAACAACTACCAGGCCACCCCGGGCCAGGTGCGCGGGCAATACGTGCTGGCGGATATTCGCGTCGATACCGACCTGACCAGCGTCGAGGCCTTTCGTGACATGGTCGTGCGCAACGATGGCAACGACCTGGTACGCCTGCGGGATATCGGCAGCGTCGAGCTGAGCGCGGCCATGACCCAGACCAGCGCCACCATGGACGGCAAGCCGGCGGTGCATCTGGGGCTGTTCCCCACGCCGTCGGGCAACCCGCTGGTGATCGTCGACGGCATCCGCAAGTTGCTGCCGCAGATCCAGCAGACCCTGCCGCCGGGGGTGAAGGTGGCATTGGCCTACGAGACCGCGCGCTTTATCGACGCTTCGATCAGGGAAGTGCTGCACACCCTGCTCGAAGCGATGCTGATCGTCGTCGCGGTGATCTGGCTGTGCCTGGGATCGCTGCGCAGCGTGGCGATCCCGGTGCTGGCGATCCCCCTGTCGATGCTCGGTGCTGCGGCATTGATGCTGTTCTTCGGCTTCAGCCTCAACCTGCTCACCCTGCTGGCGATGGTCCTGGCCATCGGCCTGGTGGTGGACGATGCCATCGTCGTGGTGGAGAACGTCCATCGCCATATAGAAGAAGGGCAGACCCCGGTGGCTGCGGCGCTGGCCGGGGCCCGGGAGATCGCCGGGCCGGTGGTGGCCATGACCCTGACCCTGGCGGCGGTGTACGCGCCCATCGGCTTGATGGGCGGGCTGACCGGCACGCTGTTTCGTGAGTTCGCCCTGACGCTGGCCGGTGCAGTGATCATCTCCGGGATCGTCGCCCTGACCCTGTCGCCGGTGATGAGCTCGTTGTTGCTCAAGCCGGGTCAGCAGGAGGGCCCGATGGCCCGGCTGGCGGAGAAGGTTTTCGGTGGCCTGGCCGGGGGTTATGGCCGGTTGCTGGGGCAGTCGCTGGCGCGGCGCTGGATCAGTGGCGGCATCGCCGTGCTGGTCTGCCTGAGCCTGCCCTGGCTGTACCTGCAGGCGCAGCGCGAACTGGCGCCGCCGGAGGACCAGGCGGCGGTACTGGCGGCGATCAAGGCACCGCAATACGCCAGCCTGGAATACGCCGAGCGTTTCAACGCCAGGCTGGATCGGGTGATGAAGGCCATTCCGGAAACCACCGATACCTGGATCATCAACGGCACCGACGGCCCGGCCAACAGTTTCGGCGGCATCAACCTGAGTGCCTGGGGCGAGCGCCAGCGCTCGGCGGCGCAGGTCCAGGCCGAGTTGCAGCAGGCGGTGGGTGAGGTCGAGGGCAGTAGCATCTTCGCCTTCCAGGTGGCTTCGCTACCGGGCTCCAGCGGTGGCCTGCCGGTGCAAATGGTGCTGCGCAGCGCCCAGGATTACCCGCTGCTGTACCAGACCATGGAAGGGCTCAAGCAACGCGCCCGGGAAAGCGGCCTGTTCGTCGTGGTGGACAGCGACCTCGACTACAACAACCCGCTGGTCCGGCTGAGCATCGACCGGGCCAAGGCCGCCAGCCTCGGCATCGGCATGCAGGCCATCGGCGATTCGCTGGCGGTGCTGGTGGGCGAGCAGTACGTCAACCGCTTCGCTTTGTATGGCCGCTCCTACGATGTGATTCCGCAGAGCATCCAGGACCAGCGCCTGACCCCGCAGGCCCTGGCCCGCCAGTACGTGCGGGCGGATGACGGGCAATTGCTGCCGCTGTCCACCGTGGTGCAGATGGACATGAGCGTGGCGCCGAACCGCCTGCTGCAATTAGACCAGCAGAACGCCAGCACCTTGCAGGCGATACCGGCGCCCGGGGTGTCCCAAGGTCAAGCCGTGGCCTTCCTTGAACAACTGGCCAGCGAGCTGCCGCCGGGCTTCAGCCATGACTGGCAATCGGAGTCGCGGCAGTACGTGCAGGAAGGGCTGGCGCTGATGTGGGCGTTCCTCGCCGCGCTGGTGGTGATCTACCTGGTGCTCGCCGCCCAGTACGAAAGCCTGGTGGACCCGCTGATCATCCTGGTCACCGTGCCGCTGTCGATCTGCGGTGCCTTGCTGCCGCTGGCCCTGGGCTGGGCGACTTTGAACATCTACACGCAGATCGGTCTGGTGACCCTGATCGGCCTGATCAGCAAGCACGGGATCCTGATGGTGGAGTTCGCCAACGAAATCCAGGTGCGCGACAACCTGGGCCGTGGCGAGGCGATCATCCGCGCCGCGCAGGTCCGCCTGCGCCCGGTGCTGATGACCACGGCGGCGATGACCTTTGGCGTGGTGCCGTTGTTGTTCGCCAGTGGCGCCGGGGCCAACAGCCGTTTCGGCCTGGGCGTGGTGATCGTCTGCGGCATGCTGGTGGGCACGCTGTTCACCCTGTTCGTGCTGCCGACCCTTTATGCATGGCTGGCCCGGGATCACCGGGTCGAAGGTGCACGCAAGCAACAGCTGGCGGATGCCCAGCGCGTGCTGGGGAGTTGAGGAATGTCCATGAAGTCATTTGTCGTGTTGGGCGGGGCGTTGTTCCTGGGGGCTTGCAGCGTCGGGCCGGAGTATCGGCAGCCGGATGTGCCGCCGATCGCGCTGGTCAGTCCGCAGGCCGGGGGATTCGCCGCGGCCGGGGCGCAGTCGCAGGCGAACTGGTGGGGCTTTTTCGAAGACCCGCAGCTGTCGCGCCTGATCGAGCGGGCCCTGGTGCAGAACAACGATGTGCGCCAGGCCCACGCCAACCTGCTGCTGGCCCGCGCCGGGTTCGACGAGCAGGACCGCAAGCGCTATCCGCAGGTGACCAGCGAGGCCGGTTACCAGCGCAGCCTTGAACAGCGCGCGGTGGACGGTGCGGCACCGCAGCGCAGCCTGGCCGAGTCGTGGCGGGCGGGCCTGGACCTGCAATGGGAACTGGACCTGTTCGGCCGCCTCGATCATCTCAGCCGTGCCGCGCAGGCGCGGGTCGAGGCGTCCCGGGCGGATCTGGAGCAGATGCAGTTGAGCATCGCCGCCGAGGTGGCGCGGGCCTGGTTCGAGGCTCAGGGGCAACGTCGGCAACTGGCCCTGGCCAATGACGAAGTACGCAGTTGGGGCGAGACGGTGCGCATGGTCGAGGCGCAACTGGCGGTCGGCAGCGGCCTGCCCGAGGACCGGGAAAGTGCGCGGAGCAACCTGTTGCGGGCCGAGGCATCGATTGCACCCTTGAGCAGTGCGATGCAGCGCAGCCTGTATCGGCTGGAGGTGTTGTGCGGACAGCGTCCTGGCAGTCTTGCGCTTGAGTTGGGAGCGGCGCCACCGCTGCCGTTGGCGCGGCAACTGCCACTGGGTGATGTCGACCGGCTGATCCGCAATCGCCCGGATGTCGTGCGCGCCGAGCGTTTGCTGGCCGCGCGGGTCGAGGATGTGGGAGCGGCGACGGCGGATCTCTATCCGCGCTTGAACCTCGGGGGCTTTATCGGCTTCTTCGCCTTGCGCGACGGCGATCTCGGCAGCGCCTCGCGGGCCTTCGAACTGGCCCCCGGCCTGACCTGGCCGGCGCTCGACCTGGGCAGTGTGCGGGCTCGCCTGCGGGCGGCGCAGGCGCGTTCGGCGGGCGAGGGCGCGCGCTTCGAGCAAGTGCTGCTGGTGGCGGTGGAAGAAGTGGAGGGCGCCGTGGTGGAACTGACCGAGCAGCAGCGGCATTTGCAGGGGCTGGTGAAGTCGGCGGTGCATGGCGAGGCGGCGTTCGACATTGCCAGCCGGCGTTATGACGCCGGGGGCGGCAGCTATCAGGCGGTGCTGGAGAGTCAGCGCGAGCTGTTGCGCATGCGCCAGGAGATTGCGGGGGCGGAGACGGCTTCTTATCTGAATGCGGTGGGGTTGTACAAGGCGTTGGCCTGGCGGGGGTGATGTTGTTCTCTCGGGCCTCATCGCTGGCAAGCCAGCTCCCACAGTGTCCGTGGCGCTGCCGATCCCTGTGGGAGCTGGCTTGCCAGCGATGAGGCCCGAAAGAGCAATAAAAAGCATGCTGCCCACCCGAAGCCTCTGGCAAACTCCTGTTACACAAGGCAGCCAAGAGCCCCCCGATGATTGATATCCACAATGTCACGGCCTTCCAGCAGCAGACGCGAGTTCTGGAAGGTTTCTCCCTGCATATCGGCGAAGGCGAGAAGGTCGCCATCCTTGGCCCCAACGGCGCCGGCAAGAGCACCCTGCTCAAACTGATCACCCGCGAGCTGTACCCGGTGGAGCGCGAGGGCAGCCATCTGCGCCTGTTCGGCAGCGATACCGTCAACCTGTGGGCCTTGCGCAGCCGTATCGGTTTCGTCTCCCAGGACCTGCAGGACGACTACACCCCCTACACCAAGGCCCTGGACGTGGTGGTTTCCGGCTTCTTCGGTTCCATCGGCGCTCATGGCCATCTGCAACCGAGCGAGGAGCAACTGGACAAGGCCCGCGAACTGCTGGCCGTGGTGGAGATGTCCGGGCATGAGCAGACCATGTTCCAGCGCCTGTCCACCGGTCAGCGCCGTCGCCTGCTGCTGGCCCGCGCCCTGGTCCACCAGCCCAGCGCGCTGATCCTCGACGAGCCGGCCAACGGCCTCGACATGGGCGCGAGCCTGGGCATGCTCAAGCTGATGCGCCGCTTCTGCGGCGCCGAGCACGCGATGATCATCACCACCCACCATATCGATGAGATCATCCCGGAGATCGAGCGGGTGGTGCTGCTGGACAAGGGCCGCATCGTCGCCGACGGGCCCAAGGCCGAGGTGCTGACCAGCGAACGCCTGTCCGCCCTGTACCAGACCGACCTGCGCCTGACCGAACAGGATGGCTGGTACCGGTGTTGGCACGGTTGATTCACTAAGGGGCGCTTTACGCAATGACAGGAGTTCGATCGGGCTTCAAGGCGCTGGCGGTCGGTCTGTGCCTGCTAAGGCAAGGACCTGGACGCGGAGATCGACCGACGTTGCGTGCTGGCGCTCACCCGTGCCCTGGGATATATGAAGGATCTGGCAAGCCGGGAGCTGCGCCGGACCGACGTCAAGGAAGGAGTGATCGACGGGGTGCGCAGCGGGTGCTGACCGCGACCAGTGTCTACGGCAAGCTTCCCTAGGGATCACCTGGCCTGGGCGATACCTGCATACTGCGCTTTCAGGTGCCCCTGGTCGTCCAGCAGGTAGGCATCCATCACTTCACGCACCACCGGCCCGGCCACCCGGCCACCGGCCTCGCCGTTCTCGATCATCACCGCCACCACCACGCTGGGGTGGTCGGCGGGGGCGAAGCCGACGAACAGGGCGTTGTCGCGGTGCCGCTCGAGGGTCTTGTTGCGGTTGTAGCGCTCGCCCTGCTTGATCGCCACCACCTGGGCCGTGCCGCTCTTGCCGGCGATGCGGTACTGGGCGCCGGCCGCTGCGGCGCGGGCGATGCCGCGGGGGTCGTGCATGACCATCTGCATGCCCTGGTTGACCTGGTCCCAGGCGTGGCTGTCGTGCAGCACGATGTCCGGCATGGGGTTCGGATCGACGGGCTCGACGCCACCCACGCTCATGGCCAGGTGCGGGCGGTGCCACTTGCCCTTGCTGGCCAGCAGGCTGGTGGCCTGGGCCAGTTGCAGCGGGGTGACCTGCATGTAGCCCTGGCCGATGCCGAGGATCAGCGTCTCGCCGGGGAACCAGGCCTGGCGGCGGGTCGCACGTTTCCACTGTTGTGACGGCATCAGCCCCGGCGCCTCCTCGAACATGTCCAGCGAGACCTTCTCGCCCAGGCCGAAACGCGCCATGTAGTCGTGCAGGCGGTCGATGCCCAGCTTGTGCGCCAGGTCGTAGAAGTAGGTGTCGTTGGAACGCATGATCGCCGTGTACATGTCCACCCAGCCATCGCCGCTGCGGTTCCAGTTGCGGTATTTGTGGTCGTAGTTGGGCAGCTCGTAGTAGCCCGGGTCGAAGACCCTGCTGCCGGGGGTGGTCGCACCGCTGTCGAGGCCGGCGATGGCCACTTCCGGCTTGATCGTCGAGCCGGGCGCATACAGCCCGCGCAGCACGCGGTTGAACAGCGGTCGGTCGATGGAGTCGCGCAGGGCGGCGTACTGCTTGAAGCTGATGCCCTTGACGAACAGGTTGGGATCAAAGCTCGGGTTGCTGACCATCGCCAGTACGTCGCCATTGGCCGGGTCGAGCACCACCACCGAGCCACGGCGATCGCCCAGGGCGTGCTCGGCGGCCAGTTGCAGATGCGAGTCGATGCTCAGGACGATGTTTTTCCCGGGCACCGGGTCCTTGTGGTTGAGCACGCGCATCACCCGGCCCTGGGCGTTGGTCTCGACTTCCTCGTAGCCGACCTGGCCGTGCAGTTCGTTCTCGTAGAAGCGCTCGATCCCGGTCTTGCCGATCGACTGGGTCCCGCGGTACTGGGTGCTGTCGAGGACCTTGGCTTCCTTCTCGTTGATCCGCCCGACGTAGCCCACGGAATGGGCGAAATGCTCGGCCAGCGGGTATTCGCGGATGAACTGCGGCTCGACGTCTAGGCCGGGCAGGCGGAACTGGTTCACCGCGATCAGGGCGATCTGTTCTTCGCTCAGGCCGACCATCAGGGTCACCGGCTCGAAGGGTTTGCGGCCGCGGCGCAGGTCCTTGTCGAACTGGCGGCGGTCGTCTTCGCCGAGGCCCAGGACCTGGGCCAGGGTGTCCAGGGTCGCCGCCGAATCGCCGGCGCGCTCGCGGGTCATGGTCAGGTCGAAGCTGGGCTTGTTGTCGGCCAGGACCACGCCGTTGCGGTCGTAGATCAGCCCGCGCTCGGGCGGGATGGGCAGGACGTGGACCCGGTTGTTTTCCGAGACGGCGGTCTGCTGGTCGTGCTGCAGCACCTGCAGGACATACAGGCGACCCACGAGCACGGCGACCAGGGTCAGGACCAGGATGGCGCAGGCGACCAGCCGGCGGTTGACCAGGTGCTGTTCCTTTTCGTGGTCCTTGAGGGGGATGGGCTGTGGCATGGACGTGTTTCGGGCAGCGGGCGGGCGATGCTACGCGTTACCAGCGCGTTCAGGGGCGAATATGAAGACTTGTTCATGTGGATTCATGAAGGGCGGGGTTGTCTGATCTGGCCTCATCGCTGGCAAGCCCACACGGACCCTGTGGGAGCTGGCTTGCCAGCGATGAGGCCATCAGCAACAACCCAGGTTGGCTGTCAGAGCAGAGAAAGTGGATAGCTCACGATCACCCGATGCTCATCGAACTCATTGCTGCTGAAATCCCGCCGCAAGGTCGAACTGCGCCACATCAGCGTCAGGTCGCGCAGCGCCCCGCTCTGGATCGTGTACGCCAGTTCGCTCTCGCGCCCCCATTCCTTGCCATCCTTCACGCTACCGACCTGCACCTGATCCCCACTGATATAGCGCGTCATGAACTGCAGCCCCGGCAACCCGTCCACCGCGAAATCATGGTCATAGCGCACCTGCCATGAGCGCTCATGGGCATTGTCATAGCTGGAGTTGTAGCTGTCGTTGGCCAGGCTGGTGCCCGCCGTACCATTGACCCGCATCCACCCGGTGTCGCCGCTGACCTTCTGCAGGCCCAGATAGAAAGTGTGCCCACCGGTGCGCGCCGAGAGCATTAGCGAGGCGGTGCGGTTGTCCATGTCGCCGGCCAGCGAGCGGCCGCTGTCCTTGCCGGTGAAGTAGCCGAGGTTGGCACCCAGGGTCCAGGTGCCCACGGCCTGGCGGTGGGTCAGGTTGTAGTACTGCTGCTGGTAGATGTCCTGCAGGTCCGAATGCCAGACGCCGACCAGGGTTGCCTTGTCGTTGAACAGGTACTCGCCACCGAGGATATCCAGGCGGTCCGAGGTAGCGCCGGGGCGGCCGGACATGAACATATCGTCCATGCTCGCGTCGTTGCGCGGGCTGTTGCCCCGGAAGCGCGCGCCGTAGAGGGTCAGGTCGGTGATCTCCCGGGAGGTGACCTGGGCGCCCTGGAAGGTCTGCGGCAGCGAGCGGCCATCGTCCGAGCGCAGCACCGGGAGCATGGGCGACCATTCGCCGACCTTCAGCTCGGTCGCGGAAAACCGTGCTTTCCCGGCGACCCCGAGACGCCCGAAATCATCCGCCGGACGCCCGTCGTCATGCACCGGCAGCAGTTGCGTGTTGGCCGTGCCACGCCCGCCGTCGAGCTTCAGCGAATACAGCCCCAGCACATCCACGCCGAAGCCCACCGTACCCTCGGTGAACCCCGAGCGGGCGTCGAGGATGAAACTCTGGGTCCATTCCTCGGCCTTGCCTTGCGGATACGCCGGATCGACGAAATTGCGGTTGATATAGAAGTTGCGCAGGGTCAGGCCGGCCTTGGCGTCTTCGACGAAACCGGCGGCCTGGGCAGCGCTGGCGCCGAACAGCAGGCAGGCGCAGGCCGCCGGGAGACGGCGTGGGGAGCAAAGGATATTCATTGTTGTTGTTCCTTTCTTGCGGGCGAGTGAAACCACGCAGCCGCCGCAGGCTGCGTGGGAAAAGGTGAAGGGTCAGGTCAGGCGAGCAGGGCGACGATGGCCGGTACGCTGAGCACGGCGGTGTAGTACCCCATGAATTGCACGCCGATATTGAAGCCGATGAAGCGCTGCAGGAAGCCGCCCAGCAGGCCGATGGTGAGGATCACCAGCAGGCCCAGCAGACCGCCTTCCCACAGGCCGATCACCAGGATCAGGCCGACGAAGGTGGCGATCACCGCCTCGTGGCTGATGCGCCGTGACACGAACGAGGCGGCGCGGTGGGCGAAGTTCATCGAGAACGGGTAGGCGATGAGGATGGCGATCACCACCGCGAGCATGCCGAAGGCCAGGAACTCACTGGCGCTGAGCAGGTTGTGCAGGTTGTTCACCTGGCCGGTGGCGCTGTCCACGGTAAAGCGTGGCGGGGCGTTGAACAGCGGCGCGGCCGGGCCGGCAGCCACCGGGCTGAGCGGCAGGCCGAAGGCGATCAGCGGGATCAGCGCCTCGGCGATATAGGTGGATTCGGTCACCCCGTTGCGCACGCTGATCACCGAGGTCAGGCGGTGATAGGCGTGCTTGATGCGCGCCCCGACCACTTCGCCGAGGATCACGGTCATCGCCACCGGGCTGAACACGAAGGTGGCGCTGGACACCGTGGCGGTGGCCAGGGTCCAGCCGGCCTGGCGGCGGTCGAGGACCTTCAGCGGGTTGGGGAACCAGCCGCCCCAACTCTTCACGTCCGGCGACAGCGAGAAGGTCCGTGGTTCGCTGCGCTTCATCCGCGCCCGCTCGGCCGGGGCGAGCATGGCGAACAGCGCGGCGATCAGCGGGCCGATGGCGATACCGAGGAAGTAGCTGACGCTGAGCTTGACCCCGTGCTGGCCGGTGAAGGTCTGCAGGGCGATGATCACCAGCACGAACGGCAGCAGCGCCAGCACCGAGGCCCAGCGACCGGCGGAAAAATACGCGATGGTCGTTGCCGCAGCGAGGAACACCCAGGGCGCCGCCTGCTTGATCCCGTCGCCGAACGGCGCCAGCAGCACGGCGAACAGCACCGCCAGCGGTACCGCCACCAATGCAGCGATCACCGCCCCGGAGATCATCTTGCGCAGGGCGATATGCGGCACGCCGAGGTTGCGCAGGAAGTTCGCCTCGCGCATCAGCGGCGTGGCCATGGTGTCGCCGGGGATGCCGAGCAGGGCGGTGGGTACGGCGTGGGTCATGTGCTTGGCCACGGCGCCGGCGAGGAAGAAGGTGAAAACCCCGGCGGCAGGAACGCCGAGCAGCACCACCAGCAGGGTCAGCGGGGCCAGGGTGGTGGTCTCGTCGCTGCCGGAGATCAGGCCGATGGCGGAAAACACCACGGCGCCGATCACGCCCATCAGGGCGGCGATCAGGATCTGGTCGAACAGGGCTTCCATCAGGCGGTACCTCCCTTCAGGGCTGGGGTGGTGGTGACGGTGCGGGTAGTGCTGGCGGGTTCGGCCTCATCGAACAGTTGCTCCAGGCCCAGTTCGCGCAGCTCGGCGCGGACTTCCGGCGGCAGATCGGAGAGTTGGCCGATGCCGCCGTATTCGCTGCGCAGCTCTTCGATCACCTGCTGGCGCCAGGCCGGGTCGGCGACGTGTTCCACCACATGGCGCTTGGGCTTGAACAGGCAGGCGCTGACGCCGCCGCCCAGCAGCGAGCCGAGGATCCCGAGAAGCATGGCGTAGGCGCGGGCCATCTGGCTGGATTCGACCCAGCCGGTCAGCAGGTGCTCGGCGAGGAAGAAGATGCCCAGGCTGCAGGCGGCGCCGATGGCGATTGAGGCGACCAGGTGGCGGCTGTCCACGGTGTCGCCCCAGACTTCGTAGAGGTTGTCGTCAGCCATGGTCCACCTCCGTGGGGCGGGGGTGCAGGCGGCATTCAAGTGTCATCGGAATTCTCCTGCCCTTGCGGGCTTGTTGTTTTTGTTCGGGAGCCAGGGTCGGGTTCAGCGGTGTTCTGCGCTCCCTGCCGCCAGGGCCAGGCCGGCGCGGGAGCGGTTGGCGACACCCAGCTCCGCGCTGATCCAGGTGCCGACCCGGGCCACTGCGTCCAGGTCCACGCCGGTCTCGAAGCCCATGCCGTGCAGCAGATAGAGCACATCCTCGGTCGCCACGTTGCCGCTGGCGCCGGGGGAGTAGGGACAGCCGCCGAGGCCGGCAACCGAGCTGTCGAAGGTGCGTACACCCTGTGACAGCGCGGCCTGGACATTGGCGATGGCCATGCCCCAGGTGTCATGGAAATGCCCGGCCAGGGCTTCGACCGGCACGTCACGGGCGCAGTGCTCGATCAGGCGGGCGGTCTCGTCCGGGCGGCCTGCGCCGATGGTGTCGCCCAGGCTGATCTCGTAGCAGCCCAGTGCATGCAACCGGCGCGCTACCGCTGCCACGGCTTCTGGCTCCACTGCACCGCTGAACGGGCAGCCGAGCACGCAGGATACATAGCCGCGCACCCGGACACCCGCCGCTTTGGCGGTTTGCAGCACCGGGGTGAAGCGCTCGAAGCTCTCGTCGATGGAGCAGTTGATGTTATTGCGCGAGAACGCCTCGGAGGCGGCGGCGAACACCGCCACCTCCCGGCAGCCAGCGCGCAGTGCGGCGTCGAGGCCCTGGCCGTTGGGCACCAGGGCTGCGTAGTTCACCCCGTCGTCCTGCGGCAGGCGCTGGAACACCGCCTCGCTATCAGCCATCTGCGGCACCCAGCGCGGCGACACGAAGGCGCCGCCCTCGATATGCCGCAGGCCGGTGGCGGCCAGTTTGCCGATCAGGGCCAGGCGGGTGTCCACTGACAGGTGCCGGGGTTCGTTCTGCAGGCCATCCCGCGGGCCGACCTCGAAGATCCTGACCTGCATGGTCATTCGCCGCGTTTCTGTTTCAGCAACTCGACGGCGCGGTCGGCGCGCACGTCGTGGTCCTGCACCAGCTGGCGGGCGACCCAGTCCACCTCGTCGCCACGGGCACCGGCCACTACGGCGATGTTGCGCGCGTGCAGGGCCATGTGGCCGCGCTGGATGCCTTCGGTGGCGAGGGCGCGCATCGCCCCGAGGTTCTGCGCCAGGCCCACGGCCACGGCGATCTCGGCCAGGTCCTGGGCAGTCTTGACCCCGAGGATGCGCAGCGACAGTTGCGCCAGCGGATGGGTCTTGGTCGCGCCGCCGACCAGGCCAACCGGCATCGGCATTTCCAGGGTGCCGACCAGATGGCCGTTGCCGTCCTTTTCCCAGGTGGTCAGCGAACCGTAGTGGCCGCTGCGGCAGGCGTAGGCGTGGGCACCCGCTTCGACGGCGCGCCAGTCGTTGCCGGTGGCGACGATCAGCGGGTCGATGCCGTTCATGATGCCTTTGTTATGGGTCGCGGCGCGGTAGGGATCGACGGCGGCGAAGGAGTAGGCATCGAGAATGCCCTCGATCACCGCTTCGCCGCTGAACTCGGCGGACTTCAGTTGCTCCGGGGTGATCCGCACCTGGGCCCGGGCCAGGCGCAGGTCGGCCAGGTTGGAGAGGATGCGCAGGCGCACCTTGCCGCCGGTGATCTCCTCCATCAGCGGCGCCACGGCCTCGGCCATGGTGTTGACGGTGTTGGCGCCCATGGCATCGCGCACATCGACGATCAGGTGGGCCACCAGCATCGGGCCGCGCGGGGTGTCGGCGAAGGTGTGCACCTCGATATCGCGGCAGCCGCCGCCGAGGCGGTTGAGCAACTGGTCCTT
The DNA here is from genome assembly GCF_057197725.1 of Pseudomonas sp. P2S-1. NCBI lineage: Bacteria > Pseudomonadati > Pseudomonadota > Gammaproteobacteria > Pseudomonadales > Pseudomonadaceae > Pseudomonas > Pseudomonas sp. P2S-1. The sequence goes on along the minus strand of NZ_CM170068.1, from coordinate 2,174,102 downwards.
GCGGTTGGCCAGCTCGATGATCTCGTCCTTGCGCCGCAGCAGGCTCAGGCGCGCATTGAGCGGATCGGCGACACCGACGATCTGTACCTGGGCGCGCATCAGCGGGGCGCTGCTGGAGGTTACGAAACCGCCGTTGGCCCGGGCCAGCTTGGCCATGTAGGAGGCGGCGGCGACGATCGAGGGTTCTTCCACCACCAGCGGCACCAGCACATCGCGGCCATTGACCTGGAAATTGCTGGCCACGGCGAAGGGCAGTTCGAACTTGCCGATGACGTTTTCGATCATGCCGTTGGCGATCTCCATCGGCAGGGCGCCGGCGTCGGCCAGCAGGGCGACGTCATCGCCGCTCAGGCCGAGCAGGCGGCCGATATGGTCGAGACGGGCAGCGGGGGACAGGTTGCGGAAATCGGGCAGGCGGGAGTCGAGGCTCATGGGGGCTCCTGTGGAGTCATTGTTGTTGGGGCGACGGCTTGAGCGCGGCGCCGGCGTGGTGCTAAATGTGCAGCCACTGTGCCCTTGGATAAAGGTACAGTTTTGCCCAACAGTACCCAGACTGTACCCATGACAGCCCAGGAGCGTGCCGATGGTCCGTGTCACCCTTGCCCAGCAGGTCGCCGATTCGGTGGAGCAGCAGATCCGTGCCGGGGTGCTCAAGGCCGGCGACCGTCTGTCGTCGCTGCGCGAATACATGCGCCTGCACGGACACTCGAAGAACACCGTGATCACCGCCTACGAAATCCTCGCCTCCAAGGGGCTGGTGGAGGCGCGGCACGGGCAGGGCTTCTTCGTCGGCGTGCTGGTGCAGGCGGCGGAAGCGGACGAAACGCCGCCCTACACCCGGGCCATGGACACCATCTGGATGATGCGCCAGCAGTTCGTCCGCGAGCCGGGGGTGGCGCCGCTGGGCGAAGGTTTCGCACCGGTCTCATGGCTGCAGGACATGCGTCTGGACAAGTTCACCCGGCAGGTGATGCGCAGTGGTGCCGGCAACCTGTTCCGCTACGGCAACCGCCTGGGCAACCCGGCCTTGCGCCAGAGCCTGGTGCGCAAGCTGGCCAGTTATGCGATCAGCGCCACGCCGCGGCAGATCGTCACCACCCACGGCGCCAACCATGCGCTGGACCTGATCATCCGCCGCTTCGTGGTGCCGGGGGATGCGGTGCTGGTGGAGAACCCGGGTTACTACCCGTTGTTCGGCAAGTTGCAGATGCAGGGCGCGCGGATGCTCAGTGTCCCGCGCCTGCCTGACGGGCCGGACATGGATGCCCTCGAAGCGCTGTTGCAGCGGGAGCGGCCGCGGTTGTTCTTCGTCCAGTCGGTCTGCCACAACCCCACGGGTTCGGATATTTCCCCGGCCAAGGCCCATCGCCTGCTGCAACTGGCCGAGCGGCATGACCTGCTGCTGGTGGAGGACGATGCCCTGGCCGACTTCAAGCCCAGCTCCGCGCTCAAGGTCGCGGCGCTGGATCAGTTGCGGCGTTCGCTGTACATCGGCAGTTTTTCCAAGTCGGTGTCGGCGGCGTTGCGGGTGGGGTATATCGCCGGCAGCAAGGACATCATCGACGAGCTGGCGGATCTGCAGATGATGCTGCACACCAGTTGCTCGGAGCTGTGCGAGCGGACGGCGGATGTGATTCTTGGCGAAGGGCATTTCCTGCGGCATTTGATGCGGTTGCAGGATCGGGTGCGGGAGGCCACGGAAGGTGGGTTGCAGGTGCTGGATGAGCTGGGAGCGGAGGTGTTCTGCCGGCCGCAGCAGAGTCTGTATTTGTGGGCGCGGTTTCCGGGGATCGAGGACACGGCGCAGTTGACCCGGGAAGTGCAGGGCAGGGGGGTGATGCTGGCGCCGGGGGCGATTTTCCAGACGGATCAGAAGGGGGTGACGCCGTGGACGCGGTTGAATGTGGCGTATTTGCGGGAGGCGGTGTTTGCGGAGTGTATTCGGGGGCGGGGAGAGCAGGTCTGAAGTGCGACGCGGACCTTGTGGGAGCTGGCTTGCCAGCGATTGCAGTAGTGAATTCACCACCGCAATTCCGCAAATCCAGGATCGTCTATTCACAGGCATGAAAAAGCCCGCCGAAGCGGGCTTTTTCAATTCAGCACCTGGATCAGTCGTCCGAGCTCATGATGCCGAACAGTTGCAGCAGGCTGACGAACAGGTTGTAGATCGATACATACAGGCTGATGGTCGCCATGATGTAGTTGCGCTCGCCGCCGTGGATGATCTGGCTGGTCTGGAAGAGGATGCAGACCGACGAGAACAGTACGAAGCCGGCGCTGATCGCCAGTTGCAGGCCGCTGATCTGGAAGAAGAAGCTCGCGACCACCGCGCCCAGCAGGACGAAGAAGCCAGCGGTGATGAAGCCGCTGAGGAAGCTCATGTCCTTGCGGGTGATCAGCACGTAGGCCGACAGGCCACCGAAGACCAGCGCGGTCATGGCGAAGGCCGAGCTGATGACCTCGGCGCCACCGGCCATGCCCAGGTAGCGGTTGAGGATCGGGCCAAGCAGGAAGCCCATGAAGCCGGTCAGGGCGAAGGTGGAGACCAGGCCCCAGACCGAATCACGCAGCTTGGCGGTGAGGAAGAACAGACCGTAGAAACCGATCAGCACGACGAAGATGTTCGGGTAGCCGACGCGCATCTGCTGCGCGACATAGGCCATGACGGCGCTGAACGCCAGGGTCAGGGCCAGCAGGCCGTAGGTGTTGCGCAGGACCTTGCTGACTTCCTGCTGATCGGCCTGCAGGCCGTGGTGGACGGCATAATCCTGTTCGCGCATGGCGACACTCCTGTGGGGTTTGAAACGTTGAGTTGCAAAGATCATATCAGACCCTTGGAAAGCAGCCACGTAGAGAGTTTGACAGCGTGTTTCATTTCGGTATGATGGCGCCCGCATGACAAAGTGGAAGCGTGGCCGAGTGGTTTAAGGCAACGGTCTTGAAAACCGTCGATGGGCAACTATCCTAGAGTTCGAATCTCTACGCTTCCGCCACTAATTTTCATCAAAGCCCTGATTTTTCGGGGCTTTTTTGTGTTTAGACGCTTTGGTTCCCCCATCTGGTCCCCCATTGTTAGTACGGCTTCCCCAGGTCTACGGTGGATTGATAGTCCCGCGAACGACTTCGGAGCATGACGAAGCGTTTGGTGGTGGGCGAAGTTGACTCCAAGGGTTGTCCACGAGGTGCAAGAGGCAGCGTTCCGTGGCTCGGGCCATGTATTTGGTCCGCGATTTGCCCTTCCATCTGCGACATCTGGACCGCTGTTCTCGCCTTTACACCCAGCCCGTCAGCGTGCAGACCGAGCACAGCAGTATGCCCCTGGCAATGTGGCCGACGCACGTGGCAGCGTCCAACCATTGGGCTCAGTTGCGAGGACGAAACCCGCATCGCTATCGCTACTATGTTGGACGTTATAGTCTTTGAGCAGTCAGACAGCAGGTAAGTACTAATGCGGTCTGCTCTAAACAGTGAAATTAAGCAGGGGCAGGTCCGATTTTATGAAGCTCTATTTTATTTGTTTTTTTCTTGTCCTTTAGCTCTGTCTTTTGAGTCAGCTAGTGCGCCGCAGCTAAGAATGAGCTGTCGCCCATACGCCCGCGAAGCATCCCGGACTGATTTTTTGTTGACGGCGATGATCATATATGCCGTGTGGAATACTACAGCCGTGATTGCAATGATTAGCTTCTCGTCCAGGCGAGGGAGGGTATCAAAGTATGCGGGGCGAAAGTATAGGATATTGATGCAAAAGATAAAAACCAGAAAGTTGCATATTACGGCGACCGGCTTTAGGCCCAGCAGGTTTCTGCGGAATCCATAAGTTATATTTTCGTTGAAGAGCATCGAGAACTTGGCTGTGTCACGTGTGCGCTCGCGAAGCCACGCGTTCGCGGCTCGATAAAAATCATTTGCTTTAGTTGGGTTTTTTTGTTCTTCGGCTGCGGATGGGGCTTTTTGCTCGAGATGCTCAGCAATTAATTTTCGAAATCCCTTTTTGTAAGCTTCGGGGACGTCAGTATTATCTCTATGCCATTGTTCAGGAGTTTCTCCTGAACCTAGTTTTTTTTGTATGTTCTTACCTAGGTGTCGAGCCCAATCAGAAAATGCATAAACCAAAATCAAGCTCATTGCTGTGGCAATTGCTTGAGAAATGCCCAAGTGGTCCCATGGTATTATAATAAATAATAAGGTTAGTGTCGGCAGTCCGGCAATGATTGCTGGGAAAACTCTCGCTTTCAGGCTGTAGGTGTCAAAGTTTTTGAATAAGTCCATGTTCGGCTCTATTGTGTTGTGATTGCCTTGATTTTATTTGGTGCTCTAGCTTGTTTTAATGAGAAGCTGATGCAGCCTGTCAATCAGAATCCCAGCGCTCGTAAGCGCATTTATTAAGGTAAATCGAGCGGTAGCAATACAGTGCTCCGCCCACGTAGGCTATAGCGCCGCACATCAGGGGCACCTTTAAGGGTGCGTAGGGCTGAGGTAGCAAGTCCAGGGCCCTGGAGGCGATGGAATAGGTTGCAAAAACCAGAGGAGCCAGCAGGTAGAAAATAATGAGGATCGTGTAATCCCTTCTTGGCTCAGCTGCGGATGCTTCACTCATCTGCTCATGACTCCATGACAACTTTTTCAATACGGAGCATCACAATCTGCTGATGCTCACCCACTGTTTCGCCAGGCTTCACGTCCAAATTGAGCCTGCGCTTCAGGTAATACAGTTGAGGTTCACGGGCACGAAGGTAGGCTTCACCGTTCAACATCTGGTAGTCGTGCTCGATCGCTTTACGTTTTTCAGGCGGATAGCTCGGGTTTGGGCCGATGACCACGTCGACAAAGGTTTCCCACTCCACGTCCTGGGGCACCTTGGTGGGTGCCGTCTTCGACGCATGCAAAGCGGTGATGCGACCCAGTACGAAATCCTTGAATTTTTCGGATCGGAAGCAGTAAGCGCGGGTATGCCATCGGAAGCCGTCGTGTGCGAACGTCGTGGGAAAAATCGTGCGCAGCTCCGGAGAATCAAAATTGGTCATTGATCTGTAGTCGACCTCAACGGCTTCACCCATCTGGATCGCTCGGATCAGCTTGATCAGAATCTGCTGATCCACCTGTCTTGTGGGGGAGGGTAGGCTTGCAACGGGGGGCGCCCAGCCGATGAAACTGTCTGAAGGCGCGATATTCCCGATGCCGCGTTGCAGCAGCTCATTTAGATAATGCCCAGGATCAGGGTTCGTGAGCACGGGCTTGAAGTTGGGGCCGGCCACATACGCCTTAAGCGTACGATCGTAGGCCATATTTTCCGGAGCGAGCTCTTGGTAAGCCGAAAAATCCAGGGAAGCCTGTGGTACAGAAATTCCGAAAAAACCGGTCAGGTCGGAACGATTTAGCCTGCCCTCCCAGAGCAGTCGAAAGTCAATGAATTCGAGGCGGCGTTCCTGGCCCCAGCGACCTGTGCGAGTAGCGGTAGCAGTCATGGAAGATCAGCCTGACGATTGGTGGGTATAAAAAATATTCGCATAAAATCTAGACGGGTTGAATTTCTATACGTATCTTATCCCACCTGAAGCGTTTCTCATAGTTGGCGCAATGCCCGGGGAGGGATAAATGGCTGCCAAGGTGACTTTTTTTCAAGTAGGTACCGGTGACATGACGTTGATCCGGCTCGCCGACACGTCTGTGACCACCATTTTGATCGACTCGCGTATCCGCCAGGCAGCGGACAACCCCAACGATGACACCCCTGATGTGGGTAGGGCGCTGAGGGAGCGGCTGCAGTGGGATGCCAAGGGCCGCCCATTCGTTAACGCCTTGCTGCTGACCCATCCTGACCAGGATCACTGCGGAGGCTTGAGCAAGCACTTCTGGCTTGGTCACCCCGATGATTATCCCGACGACGATCTGGATCGTTGGGAGAAGCGAATTTTCATCCGCGAGCTTTGGTCGTCGGCTCTGGTGTTCCGTCGCCGATCGGACAATCATCCTCTGTGCGACGATGCCATCGCCTTCAATGCTGAAGCGCGGCGTCGTGTAAAGCACTGGCGTACCTATGGCTGGGCTGGTCATGGCAATCGCATTCGCATCATGGGCGAGGACATCAAGAAGAAGACGGACGACCTGGGGCCAATCCTGGTTAAAGCAGGAGAGAAATTCAGCACTATTGCGGGTGAAGACGTCTCGCCTTACTTCACCTCGCACTTGCTTGCACCGGCTCCACACGAGGATGACGAAGAGCTCGAAAGAGAGCTCTCTAAAAACGAGTCGAGCGTCATCATGAATATGCAGATCTCGCCGTCCGCCTATTCGCAAACCAAAACCAAGTTTCTCATTGGCGGTGACGCTGAGGTGTTGATTTGGGAGCGCATGTGGGGTCATTACGAGTCCACCCCCGAGGTGCTCGAATATGATCTGCTCCTGGCTCCGCACCACTGCTCCTGGCACACGCTTTCTTGGGATAGCTGGTCGGGTAAGGGCAAGAACGCCAAGGTTAGTTGGGATGCCCGCCAAGCCTTGAGCCAGGCGCGCAATGGCGCAACGATCGTTTCCAGCAGCGATGAGATTCTCGACGATGACTGCGATCCGCCCTGTATTCGGGCAAAGCGGGAATATCAGGACATCCTGGAGGATGTGGATGGCTGGTTCTCCTGCACGGGGGATCTTGGTGACAAGGCCTGCATGGACTTCGAGGCTCGCTCGGATGGTAAGGTCAAGCTGCTGACCGCTGCAGCAGCACTTGCCGGAGCGGTACCGAGCTCCGTGGCGGCATCGATTCCTCCGCGTGCAGGCAAATGCGAATGATCGATTTCTACGAACTCGGTGAGGCGTGGGCCGGGTCAGGGGAGGATCACCTCTATCCCCAGACCCAGGCACTGCTCAATGCGTTACGGGCTTGTCCCTACACCGATGTTCGAGAAATAAGGAAAGACCAGCCGGGGAAGAGAAACAGCGAATACATCGTCATCGATGCCGGGGACGGTACAGTTGATTCGGGTAATCCCGCCGGAATCAGGCGACTCGAGCGATTGGCGGTCGGTGTAAACCCCGCTTTCCGTGTGCAGGTGGTGGTGTACACGCTGCGCAAAGACTTCCCTGTGCTGTCGCACCAACATCCACCATCCCCAGGCGGAGCTAGGGTGCTCTGTCTGTACGACAGTACTTGGTCGACGGTAGAGCGCACTTGGACGCCGGAGCGCTTCATCGCTCGGATGTTCTGGTGGTTGAGGGAGTCTGCACTGTTGAAGCTGCACCGGGATGATCAGCCGCTGGAGCAGCTTTTTTACATGAGCCCTTATCAACTCATCTTGCCATCCAACTATGTCGATTACGCGAAGTCAGACAGCAACACGTTGACCATCTGCAAAGTGGATGTAGGTGATTCGATCATCTTGAGGGCAGATCCCACTCAGCCAGGCGACCAGTCGAAAGTAGTTAGGATGGTCTCAGTGGTAGTTGATCCTGTGGGATCGCCAACGTTGGCTGGGTATCCGGAGACCTTGGGTGATCTGCACGATCAACTTGTGTCGTGGGGCAGCGACCTCTATGAGTCACTTTACGCGACTGTTTATGACGCCGTAGAAGGCGGCGTTTCTGCTGCGCCTGCCCAGGGCCAGGGTATCCTCATCACTGTCTGGATTCCCCGTGTCCGCGAGGGTGAGGCTGAACGCTTTGACGTAGCAGGGTACATGCTGAACGTCTCCTTGTTCGACCTCGCAACGGCCCTTGAGATGTTGGGGCCGCCCGATTCAAAAGGATTGAGTCACCGTACCGTACTCATTGGTGGAGCTACGGGCACTTCCTGGCGATTCATTCCTCTTTGGTCGGTAGAGGTTCGTTCGGCCCTTACGGCCAAAGCTGCTCGTGACCTGTCAGGCACCCCTGAGGAGAGAAGCGACATTCAGGGCGTCCTGGCCGGGGTAGGGGCTTTGGGTAGTGTGTTGGCTGATCTATGGGTTCGCCAAGGCTGGGGGCGTTGGACGTTCATCGATCCTGATCGAGTGCTTCCTCACAACCTGTGCCGCCATGTGGCGTTTGACTCATTAGTTGGTCTGCCAAAGGTCAACGTCGTGCGAGATATAGCAGTAGCGACCTATCCAAATTGGGATCCGCCCAAGGCCATCGCCAAAGGCATACTCGATGATGCCGAGGAAATCACTTCGTCATTGAGCGCTGCGGAAATCGTGGTGGATGTTACGACCACGTTAGAGGTACCACGTGAGCTCGCCCGCAGGGCGGCAGCGCCCAGGACGGTGAGCTTGTTCGTGACACCTTCAGGGCTCTCAAGTGTGATGATCCTGGAAGATCAGGACAGGCTTCAGCGAATCGATGGTCTGGAGGGGCAGTACTACCGAGCGATACTGGAAAATGATTGGGGTCATGAGCATTTGGCCCAACATCTGGGGGATCGTTGGGTCGGTGGCGGCTGCCGAGACATATCGGTGAGAATGTCTGGTGAGTCGATCCATGGTCATGCCGGGATCCTTTCTAAACAGCTTCGGCAGTCGGTGGCCAAAGCGAAGGCGAGGATTTGCATCTGGGAGTCAGATGAGGGGTCCGGTTCGGTCATAGCTCATGAGGTCGAACTCGCGCAAGTGCATACGGTGGAGTCAGCAGGTTGGACAGTGAAGTACGACGAGCTTCTGGTTCAGAATTTGTACTCCGCTCGTGAGAAAGCCCTGCCTAATGAAACGGGCGGTGCGATTCTCGGCGTCACCGATATAAAGACCAAGACCATCGTCATTGTTGATGTGCTGCCTACCCCTCCGGATAGTGAGGCCAGCCCGAGCCACTTCATTCGTGGTAAAGAAGGTCAGGCAGAGGCACTGGAGGTGGTGCATAAGCGAACGGCTGGTATGGTGGATTACGTGGGCGAATGGCATTCCCACCCAGATGGGTGTCCGGCACTTCCAAGTGAGGACGACAAAAATCTGCTTGCAAATCTACATCACAGAATGAGCCTCGAAGGGCTCCCCGCGCTAATGCTGATCGTTGCTAAGCAGCAAACCTTTTTTGAAGTGAAATTCACAAAATAACGATCTCGAGGGGGTGACCAGGTCAGTTAACAGTTCCACAGTTTAGGTGCATCAATACCGTAGATTTTTCATGGAGTGAGGAAGCAGATGTCCGACTATTTTGAAATTGATTTTCTTGGGGTTGAGACCGCCAAAAGTGGTGATGCAATCACTATGCGCTATTCCGTGAACGGTGTCGAAGGCGTTCATGTGGTTGATGGCGGATACCTAGATACTGGTGATCAAATTGTCAGGCATTTGCAAACCGTGTACGGAACCACTGTGATCGATAATGTGATTCTTACCCATCCCGATCGCGATCACGCCAATGGCCTGAGGCGTGTGTTGGAACAGTGTACGGTCAAGAACCTCTGGATGAATAGGCCATGGATGCATGCAGCTGAACTGATCCATCAGTTTGAGAATTATCAGTCGGTTGAAGCGCTAGCGAGAAAGCTCCGTTCGGTATATGAGGCGTCTGCAGCCCTTGAGGAAATTGCCATGGAGAAGGGCATTCCCATCCATGCGCCACTTCAAGGTTGTAGGATTGGACCGTTTGTGGTCATGGCACCCACATTGGCGCGCTATCTAGATTTGGTTGTGCATTCCGCAAAAACTCCTGAAGCGGTTGACGAGTCTCCGTTAGGAAACGCGCTAAGCGAAATTTTTCGTGCAGTTAAAGCTGCCACTGCGTATGTCAAATCACTGTGGGGCGAAGAATATTTTCCGCCAGGCCCCACTAGTCGTGAGAATGAAATGAGCGTTGTGCAATCAGCAGTCTTAAATGGTCATCGTGTGATGCTCACTGGGGATGCCGGGCGCGAGGCGTTGCAGGAAGTGATCAACTATGCGCCAGTTGCCGGATTGATGCTGCCAGGGATCCGATACTTTCAGGTGCCTCATCATGGTGGGCGTCACAATGTTTCGACTGAAATTCTCGATCAGCTGGTTGGGCCTCGGTTAGAAAGCCTGCCAGCGAAGCACTCATGGAATGCCATCTGTAGCTCGGCTGAGGCTGATGAGGACCATCCGCGCAGATCTGTGATCCGCGCAATGATGCACCGCGGTGGTCATTGGGCGGCAACTGAAGGAAAAGATATACGCATAGGTGCTGGCATCAAGCGAGAAGGTTGGATAGCTATCCCTCAGGCGGCATATCCTGAAGAGCAAGAGAGCTAAACAGAAGTAGCAAGGCTCAGAATAGAATGAGTAAAGACTGAACGCTTAAGACGTCGGAGGCTGGAGAGAAAGAAAGGGGTTGTCTGGAGGAGGCGGGAGACCAAGAAGAATCACGTCACGCAGGATGTAGCCGTTGAGAGATGTGGTTTTCCGCGGGCCTCGTACAGTGCATGTCCAAAAGTTCTGGCTATTGGGCTTTCTCAGATGAACATCCAGCTTTTCAAATTGACGTTGGATTCGTCGCCAGGGGTCGCTTTGAAGGTCTGCTTCGGCTGACTTGGGGTGTTCGGCAGCGTAGCGAATGCCCGGGGTGACTAGGCTCTGTATGAAAACCTTTGAAATTCCGCCAACGCCCCAGCCCGCCTGAGTTTCCGTAGAGTTCTGGCCTTTTCAGCGCGGAGATCTGCCATGCCCAAACAGCGATACGAAATTTCCGGCGCCGACTGGGAGCTGGTAGCGGACCTCTTCAACACGTCGCGTCGCGCAGGACGCCCGCGTGCCGATGACCGATTGATCTGGGTACTTTGCTCTGGCGCAACCTGGAGAGACATGCCTGAGCGATATGGCCCCTGGTCCACGGTTTACCAGCAGTTTCGGGATTGGCGAAATCAGGGCACGTTCAACAAGATGCTCAAGCGGATGTACGTCAAACTCAACGCACAAGGGCTGATCTCTACTTGCCACGACGCTTCGACATCTCTCCGACGCTCTGGCTAAGCGACGCGAGTGAGCGCTCGATGACCGCGAAGCCCCCGTGCGCTTCTGCATCTGCTGCCAAGGCTTGTTCGTTTTCACGGAGATCAAGCAGCGAGTTCTGCGCAGCAGCAGACAACCCAGTGTCGGGTGAACGCATACAAGACACCTTAAGCAGGTGGTACAGCCGGTCTTCATTGACCGTCGCTCGTTTCACATGGTGGCGAAGTAGTCCAGAGATGAAGAAGAGCATCAACACGAAGCCACTGAGCATGACATACCCCAAATTGTGTTCCGCGGCCAAATTTGTGAAGTCCACGGGTGAGGGCTGTTCCATTCCTGCTGACCTTGCGGCCGTGATTGCCCCAGCGGTAGTTTGGAGGAGCTGAATGAGATAGCTGCCAAAGGCTAGCGAGCCCATGAACACCATCACGGCGAAGAAAAGCATCGTGAAAAGGTGAACTCTTGCTCGAGATCTATGAAACCGCAATGCGTTCCGAACCTCCCGGATAACCGCTTCAAGATCGTGCATAGGGACTCCTTGTGACACGAGTGTTATTTGGCTGATCTGAGCGTCAAATTGCCGTATCTGGATTGCGGTGGCGCCAGATTACGGCATCAAGCTCGGCCAGGTTTTTAGCTGGGTATTTTTTGGCACGGCTTAGGGCGATGCGGAGCAGGCGAGCTGAGCGGATGTAGTTGGCCCCCTGAGTCGCCCCCCTGACTTTTGAAACACCTGTCCCTTGCAACCAATGACGAATAGGGGAGTTGAGGACGTAATAGTCATCCGGAAAAAACTGACAGAGCATTTCTGAAAACAGGGCTCCTCGTGTGCTTACCCCTTCGGTCGCTAAGCGATCAATCTCTAGTCTTACCACTCGATCCCGAGAAATTTCGAAGGCGTCTAATACGCGCACTACGCTTCGAGCGAGCTCTTGAAAATTGCTGCTTCGGCCCTGGCGCTCCCAGCCCGCCCCTTGAAAGCGATTCCCCTTGTAGTAAGACCAGAGGCTGTTAAGTGTGTCGTAGAATCTCAAGCTGTCGCTGTCGTCCCAATTCTTTTTTCCCGAGGCTGAGCGGAACGCCGATTCCAGTTTTGCGCGGGTTGCAGCGAACTGAAGCATTTGTTCTCGACGTCTTTTCAGGACATCCTTCAGACCAGAGAGAACATGCGGATCTGGGAGTACCAGGTCATATACGCCTCCGTTATCGCCTTCGTCGTTTTGGGCCGGGCGTTTAGGTTTAGGAGGTTGTATGGCCTCTTGATAGCCGGCAAGCCAGTTGGCGTCCAGCGTTGCACAGTTGTGAGCGAGCCCCTCGATCCACTCCTCTGCGGCTTTGAAGCTTGTCTTTGAAATCAGTGAAAAGCCGTTTGCTTCGTGGTTCGATGAGAAAGCAGCTTTAGATAGATTCGACGAGCCCACAAGCGCGTAGCACGACCCACCTACCTCACGCCAGAACATAGCCTTTGGGTGGAAGCCTTCGATGCCCTCAGCAACTAAAAACTCCTCGTGCCACTTTTCAGGGAGCCATGTGAGCACCTGTAGACAGGCAGCCTTGCGTGTAATGCCAAAATCCTTCCCCACGATGAAGGTGAAGGTCTCGCACTGCTTTCCCAGTTCCTCCTGGATATCCCAATTGGTCAGATACGCGCTGACGATATAGAGGTGCGTCGACCTGCGAAATGCGCGTCTGTAGACATCCGCGAGTGTCGATTTCGATCTATCAGGCAGCAGCAGTAAATCCATACGGTGTGCATCCATGGCTTTTGATTGAGAGTGGAAGGGCCTTGCAACGTGAACCGCAATGGGAGGCACCGTCCGCCGAAGGCGTTCGAACCTGATCTCATGGAGTGGTCGCAGGGTGATGGCATCTGGCTACCTATGGTGGGGTGCTAGCTGCATCTTTTCAAGCATGCGATATGAGAGGGAGGCCGTTGCGCTTAGCTAAGCGATCGGACAATAAGCCCAGCTCACTGCCATTACTCAAGGATTGCGGTTGGTATGACGTTCATAAATGTTCCCCCAGAACAGCAGCGTGCGGTTGTCGCTATTGATTTGAGAGCCCTCCACACCGCGGTAGACAGGTGTCTCGACCAAGAACGGTTGACGCCGATCCTTGAGCTAAACCTCAAGGATTGTGGGAGATGCATCGGTAACGAGCTCGTACGATTCGCGCGATCTATCGATGCTTATGCCAAGGCGAAAACCATCGCAACACGCGAGAGCACCAAGGTTCAAGCCCTTCGTGTAGGAGGCGACCTAGTACACGCCTTCTACGTCATGAGGGTGCGAGTCGAAACCGATTTGGCGGACGGGGAGATTCTTCGTTGATGACGAAATGAGCAGACCGTTCTTTGTTACCAATCAGCTTTCGGTCAGCATTTCATACCGCTGGCGACCACCAGCGAGCCCAGAGTGGAAGCATGGGCTGATCACCTTTCATTACGAGTACGAACCTCCTAGGAACTATGCGCTGCCGCTGCCAAAGGGGGTAGCTTCGCGATGCCTCTCGTCCTCATTGATCGATCACTCGCACCCGCCCTCCCTCCGAATGGTGCCAACGGAGGTATATCTGAGATATCTGAATTGAAGCGTAAGCGTGCAGTCAGCTGCACGCTTACGCTTCAATTCAGTATTTGCGATAAAGGCTCGATTTTGCTAGGGCTAGGCTAGATGGGAATAAGCGGAAGAAGATCAAGAACGCTAAAATCTCCGAAAATGGGGAGAACCTTGAATAAGAGTTTGAATCTCTACGCTTCCGCCATTACATACCCGGCAAGGGGAAGTGTTAGCCAGAGGCAGGGGTGTCGCGGGTGACTGCGAATCTGAAGGAAGCCCGAGGCAAAATGCTGGCCTGACGAACAGGAAGCGGATCAGGCGGCGCTGCGGGGTGAGGCGGCAACTATCGCCAAAGCCCAATACTTGCACGGAACGCTGTGACGTAAATCCGACAGGCATAAGCAGGAAGGTCGCGCGAATTACCCTGGGAGATCTGCACGTTTGCCACTGTGCTACCGAGCGTCGAGAGGCGACGGGATGAACGTGCAGAAGTCAGCCGCCGTTCGGCTCCTGCGCATTGGCGTGCGATCAGTTGAGCCATTGCCTGGCGCTCGGGCCTCAGGCCCGGGTATCGGGGCGAAGCATTCATTGTCAGAGAGAGGTGATATGCTTCGCCACCTATCGAATTGAGGGTGTGACCATGGGCAGGAAACTACAGGAACTCCGAAACGGCTTTACGCTCAAGCACCGCCTCTGGACCGCCATCTCCCTCATCGCAGCCGCACTCTCCGGCGGCGCCCTGGTCAGCTCCGAAACCAGCCTCACCGCCCTGATCGCCCCCGCTGCCACCTTCGTCGTCCACACCATCCTCCCCGCCGCCAGCTGACGCCCCGCCAACGCGCACAACGCCCCAATACCGTGCATCCCCCGCGCCCATAATCCCCCCGCATCCCCCAGAACCCCCGCAAAACCCACCCCGCCATCCACTTGGCACGCCTCTGGCATTACTTCCCTCCGTGCGGGAGTAGCGCGAGCTAAATTGCACCACAATCTGAAAATAGGTCGGCTAGGGTTCCGGTCCGCTTCTGCGGGCGTCTGGACCGAGAGCCGGCGACCTCCAGTTCGAGGTTACACGGCGGGATAAAAGCCCGGGAGACAGACCACTCACTGCAATGAGTGTCGTGCTGCTCCCTGGTTCGTCCACCGTCAACTGGAGTCACTTCATGCGAAAGTCCCTGCTTTCCGCCTTCCTCGCCGCCGGCCTGGCCCTGTCCGCGAGCTCCGCCTCCAACGCCGCGGCGAAGACCGATTTCGATATCTGCTGGACCATCTACGCCGGCTGGATGCCCTGGGAATACGCCGCCGCCGAAGGCATCGTCGACAAGTGGGCGAGCAAGTACGGCATCCATATCAAGCTCACCCAGGTCAACGACTACGTCGAGTCGATCAACCAGTACACCGCCGGCCAGTTCGACGGCTGCTCGATGACCAACATGGACGCCCTGACCATCCCTGCCGCCGGCGGCGTCGACAGCACCGCGCTGATCGTCGGTGACTTCTCCAACGGCAACGACGGTGTGGTCCTGAAAGGCACGGGCAAGACGGTCAACGACCTCAAGGGCATGGACGTTAACCTGGTCGAGCTGTCCGTCTCCCACTACCTGCTGGCCCGCGCCCTGGACACCGCCGGCCTGCGCGAGAAGGACCTGAAGGTGATCAACACCTCCGACGCCGATATCGCCGCCGCCTTCAATACCGCCGACGTGCAGGCGGTGACCACCTGGAATCCGATGCTCGAAGAGGTGCGCAACAAGCCTGGCGTGACCCAGGTCTTCGACTCCAGCCGTATCCCCGGCGAGATCCTCGACCTGATGGTGGTCAATACCCAGACCCTCAAGGACAACCCGGCCCTGGGCAAGGCGCTGACCGGCGCCTGGTACGAGGTGATGGACCTGATCGCCGGCGATTCGCCCGAGCGCACCAAGGCCCTGGAGCACATGACCAAGGCTTCCGGTACCGACCTCGACGGTTTCGAGCGCCAGCTGTCCACCACCTACCTGTTCGATACGCCCAAGGCGGCACTGACCTTCGTCAGCAGCGCCGAACTGCCGAAGACCATGGACAAGGTCGCCAGCTTCTCCTTCGACCACGGCCTGCTGGGCGAGGGCGCCAAGGACAGCAAGGCGGTGGGCATGAGCTTCGCCAACGACGTCATCCTCGGCAACCGCGACAACCTCAAGCTGCGCTTCGACCCGACCTACGTGCGCATGGCCGTCGACGGTTCGCTGTAAGCGAGGAGTGAACATGCGCCTGATCAACCGCCATCCCGATCGCCCGTCGCGGCTGCTGCTGATGCTGCTGCCGTTCGCCCTGGTGCTCTGTGCCTATTTCCTCGGCTCGGCGCAGCGCCTGGCCGAGAACCCCAACGACAAGCTGCTGCCCAGCGCGGCCCAGATGGGCGCGGCGGTGGAGCGCATGGCGTTCGTCGAGGACAAGCGCAGCGGCAACTACCTGCTCTGGCAGGACACCGCCTCCAGCCTGCAACGCCTCGGTTTCGGCCTGGCGATCAGCGCCGTCATCGGCCTGTGCCTGGGCATCGCCTCGGGCACCTTGCCGCTGTTCGGCGCGCCGCTGTCGCCGTTGCTGGTGGTGCTGTCGATGATTCCGCCGCTGGCGATATTGCCGATCCTGTTCATCGTCTTCGGCCTGGGCGAGCTGTCCAAGGTGATGCTGATCGTGATCGGCATCACCCCGGTCCTGGCCCGTGACCTGGAGCAGCGTGCCCGGGAGATTCCCGCCGAACTGCTGATCAAGGCCCAGACCCTGGGCGCCAGTTCCTGGACCCTGATCCTGCGGGTGGTGCTGCCGCAACTGCTGCCACGCCTGCTGATCTCCCTGCGCCTGGTGCTGGGTTCGGCCTGGCTGTTCCTGATCGCGGCGGAGGCCATCGCTTCCGAGGATGGCCTGGGCTACCGGATCTTCCTGGTCCGCCGTTATCTGGCGATGGATGTGATCCTGCCTTATGTGGTGTGGATCACCTTGCTCGCCTGGTTGACCGACTGGCTGCTCAAGACCCTGACCCGCCGTGCGTTCCCCTGGTACGAGGGGGCACGGGCATGAGCTTTATCCAGGTGAAGAATGTCTGGCAGGAATACGACCAGCATGTGGTGCTCGAAGGCCTGAACCTGAACATCGCTGAAGGCGAGTTCTGCACCATGGTCGGTGCCTCGGGCTGCGGCAAGTCGACTTTCCTGCGCCTGCTGCTGGGCCAGGAGCGGCCGAGCCGCGGGCAGATCCTGCTGAATGGCGAGCCCCTGGTGGCCGAGCCCGATCCGGCCCGGGGCGTGGTGTTCCAGCGCTATTCGGTGTTCCCGCACCTGAGCGTGCTGGACAACGTTGCCCTTGGCCTGGAGCTGCCGCGGGCCAAGCTGCTGGGCCGGCTGTTCGGCAGTGCCAAGCGCGACGCCCGCGAGCAGGCGGCGGCCTTGCTGCACAAGGTCGGTCTCGGCCACGCCCTCGACAAGTACGCCAGCCAGCTTTCCGGCGGCATGCAGCAACGTCTGGCGATTGCCCAGGCGCTGATCATGAAACCCAAGGTGCTGCTCCTCGACGAGCCCTTCGGCGCCCTCGATCCGGGCATCCGCAAGGACATGCATGCCTTGCTCCTCGAACTGTGGCGCGAGACCGGGGTGACCGTGTTCATGGTCACCCATGACCTGAGCGAAGGCTTCAGCCTCGGCACCCGCCTGCTGGTCTTCGACAAGGTGCGCCACGACCCCCACGCGCCCACGGCGTTCGGCTCGCGGGTCACCTACGACCTGCCACTCAACGGCAAACGCCTCGCAGCCCGGGCTGATGATTTGCCCGAGCTTCTTCAATCGTACGCAAGAGGTTAACCATGACCGACACCAACGTTTTCGCAGAGGAACTCCTGCCCGGAGGCGGCCATCTGTCCTTCGTCCTCAAGCGCGGCCAGCAGGTACGTTTCACTGACCTGGAAGGCGGCGCCAACGTCAGCCTGATGCTGTTCAACGCCCATGAAAAAAGCGAGCGCCTGAACCTGCCGGACAGCCTCAAGTGCCAGCACACCGCCAAGCTCACCAGCGGCCACTGCCTGTACTCGGACATGGGCCGGGTGCTGGCGGCGATCACCCGTGACACCTGCGGCTGGAGCGACAGCATCGGCGGCGTGCTCAACGCCGAGGAAGTCCAGGAGAAATACGGCGCCGGCCGATACCAGGAACTGCGCAACCGCTTCCACCGCAACGGCACCGACAACCTGCTGGTGGAAATGGGCAAGTGGGGCCTGGAGCTGTCCGACCTGACCATGCCCCTCAACCTGTTCAGCCGCGTGGACGTGGGCGCCGATGGCAGCCTGCATTTCGTCGAGGGCAATTCGCAGCCGGGCGATGCCATCGAGCTGTATGCGCCGATGGACACCCTGTTCATCGTCACTGCCCTGCAACACCCGATGGACCCGTCCGCGCAGTACGCGCCCAAGCCGGTGCGACTGACCTTCGCCCGCGCCGATGAAAGCGTTGCCGAACACTGCCGCACCTCGCGCCCGGAGAACGAGCGCGGCTTCCTCAACACCCAACGCCTGTTCGCCTGAGGACCCGTCATGACGTCATCCCTGCAAGCCGACACCGCGATCTACCGCGCCACCATCCCCGCCGGCGAGCCGTGGCTCACCGAGGTCAAGGCCGGCCAGACCCTGCGGATCCTCGACCTGGAAGGCAACCAGGCTATCGACACCCTGTTCTACAGCGTCGCCAACCCCCGCGAACGCTATGACGTGCAGCGCACCCTGCGGCGCCAGGGCAACGTCTACCTGGGCGTCGGCAGCGTGCTGTATTCCAACCTCGGCCGGCCGATGCTGACCATCGTCGAAGACAACTGCGGCCGCCACGACACCCTCGGTGGCGCCTGCGCCCAGGAAAGCAACACCGTGCGCTACGCCCTCGACAAGCGCCATATGCACAGTTGCCGCGACAACTACCTGCGCGCCTGCTGCCACGACGGCCGTCTGGGCAAGCGCGATATCAGCCCGAACATCAACTTCTTCATGAACGTCCCGGTCACCCCCGAAGGCGGCCTGACCTTCGAGGACGGCATCTCCGCCGCCGGCAAGTACGTGCAGCTCAAGGCCGAGATGGACGTGATGGTGCTGATCTCCAACTGCCCGCAACTGAACAACCCGTGCAACGGCTACAACCCGACCCCGGCGGAGCTGCTGATATGGAACTGAAAGCCCTGCTGCGCCAGGTCCGCCTGTGCTTCTTCAGCGCCTGCCAGGCCCGTTTCGGCCAGCTGAAAACCGACAAGCGCGTCTGATCTGCCGTCCGGGGACGACCCCGAGACCTCCAAACAACTGCGGGACGGCCCGCACCCCTCCGGGGACGTTGTCATGTTCGAAAAACTGCTGATCGCCAACCGTGGCGCCATTGCCTGCCGCGTCCTGCGCACCTTGCGCGAGCTGAAGGTGCAGGGCGTCGCGGTCTACTCCGAAGCCGATCTCGCCAGCCGCCATATCGTCGAGGCCGACCAGGCCATCAGCCTGGGGCAGGGCGCTGCGGCGGGCACCTATCTCGCCGTGGACAAGATCCTCGCTGCCGCCAAAGAGAGCGGGGCGCAGGCCATTCATCCCGGCTACGGCTTCCTCTCCGAAAACGCCGCGTTCGCCGAAGCCTGCGAAGCGGCCGGGCTGGTCTTCGTCGGCCCGACGCCGGAGCAACTGCGCCTGTTCGGCCTCAAGCACACCGCCCGTGATCTGGCCCGCCAGCAAGGCTTGCCGCTGCTGGAAGGCACCGATCTGCTCGACAGCCTCGGCGATGCCTTGCAGGCCGCCGACTCGGTTGGCTACCCGGTGATGCTGAAAAGCACGGCGGGCGGTGGCGGCATCGGTATGCGCGTGTGCCGCTCGGCGGCGGAGCTGGAAGACGCCTTCGAGGCGGTCAAGCGCCTGGGCCAGAACAATTTCAGCGATGCCGGCGTGTTTATCGAGAAGTACATCGAACGCGCTCGCCATCTGGAAGTGCAGGTGTTCGGCGATGGTGCCGGCGAGGTGCTCGCCCTGGGCGTGCGCGACTGCTCGGTGCAGCGCCGCAACCAGAAAGTGCTGGAGGAAACCCCGGCGCCGAACCTGCCCGAAGGCATGGCCGAGGCCCTGTGCGACGCCGCGATCCGCCTGGCCCGCGCGGTGAAGTACCGCAGTGCCGGCACCGTCGAGTTCGTCTTCGACAGCGATGCGCAGCGTTTCTATTTCCTTGAAGTGAACACCCGTCTCCAGGTCGAGCACGGCGTCACCGAGCAAGTCTGGGGCGTGGACCTGGTGCGCTGGATGATCGAACTGGCGGCCGGCGACCTGCTGCCGCTCGATCAGCTCGCCGCTGGCCTCAAACCCGTGGGCCATGCCGTGCAGGCGCGGCTCTATGCCGAAGATCCGGGCAAGGACTTCCAGCCGAGCCCCGGCCTGCTCACTGCCGTCAGCTTCCCCGAGGCGGACGGCAAGGCGCTGCGGATCGACACCTGGGTCAGCGCCGGTTGCGAAATCCCGCCGTACTTCGACCCGATGATCGCCAAGGTGATCGTCTGGGCTGCAGACCGCGAGCAGGCGCGGGAGCAACTGCATCGCGCCCTCGGCGACAGCCAGGTCTACGGCGTCGAAACCAACCGCGACTACCTGCGCCAGATTCTCCAGGACACGCCCTTCGTCAGCGGTCAGCCCTGGACCCGCTGCCTCGAGGGCCTGACTTACCACGCCACCACCTTCGAAGTGCTCAGCGGCGGCACCCAGACCAGCGTGCAGGATTACCCGGGGCGCCTGGGCTATTGGGCCGTCGGTGTACCGCCCTCCGGCCCGATGGACAGCCGCGCCCTGCGCCTGGGCAACCAGTTGCTCGGCAATCCGGAAGGTGCCGCAGGCCTGGAAGTGACCATGAGCGGTCCGACCTTGCGCTTCAACACCGATGCGGTGATCGCCGTGACCGGCGCGGTGATCCCGGTGACCCTGGACGGCCAGGCGATCGCCATGAACACCAGCGTGCTGGTCAAGGCCGGCAGCCTGCTGGCCCTGGGCACCATCGCCGGTGCCGGCGCCCGGGCTTACCTCTGTGTGCGCGGCGGCCTCCAGGTGCCGGCGTACCTGGGCAGCCAGAGCACCTTCATGCTCGGCCAGTTCGGCGGCCATGGCGGCCGTGCACTGCGTGCCGGGGATGTGCTGCACCTGGCGCCGCTGGAGGATGCGTCGGCAGGCGCCACGCTGCCCGCGCAACCAGCGCTGGCCGCTACCCGGCAGATCCGGGTGATCTACGGTCCCCACGGCGCTCCGGAGTACTTCACCGAAAGCTACATCCGCACCTTCTTCGCCACCGACTGGGAAGTGCACTTCAACTCCAGCCGTACCGGCGTGCGCCTGATCGGCCCGAAACCGGAATGGGTCCGTGCCGATGGCGGCGAGGCCGGGCTGCATCCATCGAACATTCACGATAACCCCTACGCCATCGGCGCGGTGGACTTCACCGGTGACATGCCGGTGATCCTCGGCCCGGATGGCCCGAGCCTGGGCGGTTTCGTCTGCCCGGTGACGGTGATCGAGGCCGATCTCTGGCAGCTCGGCCAGCTCAAGGCGGGGGACAAGGTGCGCTTCGTGCCGACGTCGCTGGCGCAGGCCCGCAAGCTGGCCTGCGCCGCGCTGCTGGACGAGCCGGAGGAGGCGGTCTCCGAACAGGACCTGCTGTCGCCCATCGTCCTCGATATTGGCGCGGACGATACCCGGCTGGTTGCCCGTCTGGCGGGTGATACCCACTTGCTGCTGGAAATCGGCGCCGCCGAACTGGACCTGGTCCTGCGCTTCCGCGGCCATGCCCTGATGCAGGCGCTGGAAGCCAAGGCCCTGGCCGGTGTCGTCGACCTGACCCCGGGCATTCGCTCGCTGCAGGTCCATTACCAGCCGGAGCGTCTGCCGCTTGGTCATCTGCTGGAGGTTGTGGCCGGTGAATGGCAGACCGTGTGCGCAGCGAAAGACCTTCAGGTGCCATCGCGCATTGTCCACCTGCCACTTTCCTGGGACGACCCGGCCTGCCAGCGGGCCATCGAGAAATACATGACCACCGTGCGCAAGGACGCCCCTTGGTGCCCGAGCAACCTGGAGTTCATCCGCCGCATCAACGACCTGCCGAACCTCGACGAGGTGCAGCGCACGGTGTTCGACGCCAGCTACCTGGTCATGGGCCTGGGCGACGTCTACCTCGGCGCACCGGTGGCTACGCCGCTGGACCCGCGGCATCGCCTGGTCACCACCAAGTACAACCCGGCGCGCACCTGGACCGCGGAAAACTCCGTGGGTATCGGCGGTGCCTACATGTGCGTGTACGGCATGGAAGGGCCGGGGGGCTACCAGTTCGTCGGGCGCACCCTGCAGATGTGGAACCGCTATCGCGAGGTCGAGGCCTTCGATGGCAAGCCGTGGTTGCTGCGCTTCTTCGACCAGATCCGTTTCTACCCGGTCAGCGCCGGGGAGCTGGAGCGTATTCGCCGCGACTTCCCGTTGGGTCGTTTCGACCTGATGATCGAGCCGAGCCAGTTGCGCCTGGCGGACTACCAGCAGTTCCTGGCTGAGGAAGCACCCAGTATCCAGGCCTTCCGTGACCAGCAGCAGGCGGCGTTCGCGGCCGAGCGCCAGCGCTGGATCGACAGTGGGCAAGCGCATTTCGAGTCCACCGAGGCGGTGGCCGAGGTCGGTGAAGAGGCGCCACTGCCGGCCGGGCAGATCGGTGTGGAAAGCGCCATCGCCGGCAATCTCTGGCAGGTCCAGGTCACCGTTGGCCAACGGGTCGCGGCGGGGGAGGCGCTGGTGGTGCTGGAGTCGATGAAGATGGAGATCCCGGTGCTCGCGCCGTGCGCCGGGGTGGTTCGGGAAGTGCGGGTCGAGCCGGGCTCGGCGGTGCGTGCGGGGCAACGGGTGGTGGTACTGGAAGGAGGTGAGGCATGAAGGTGAATCTGCAACTGGATGCGCTGCGCAAGGGTTATGGCGCTGGTGAATACTCGGCGCGGGACCTGATTCTGGCGCTGCGCGAGCGAGCGGCGGAACTGAATCCGCGCTTCAACATGTTCATTCATCTGTTGAGCGTCGAAGAGCTGGAGCCTTATCTGGCGGCGCTGGACGGTGCTTCCCTGGAGAGCCTGCCGCTGTACGGTGTGCCCTTCGCGATCAAGGACAATATCGACCTCGCCGGCATCCCGACCACGGCCGCCTGCCCGGCATTCGCCTATGTACCGGAGCGTTCGGCCACGGTGGTCGAGCAGTTGATCAGGCTGGGTGCGGTGCCGCTGGGCAAGACCAACCTGGACCAGTTCGCCACCGGCCTCAACGGTACGCGCTCGCCTTATGGCGCCTGTATCAACAGCGTGCTGGAAGAGTATCCGTCGGGTGGTTCGAGTGCCGGATCGCCGCTGACCGTGGCGTTGGGGCTGACCAGTTTTGCCCTCGGCACGGACACCGCAGGCTCCGGCCGGGTACCGGCAGCGTTGAACAACCTGGTGGGTCTCAAAGCCAGTAAAGGATTGATCTCCACCGCTGGCGTGGTTCCGGCCTGCCGCACCCTGGACTGCGTGACCACCTTCACCGCCACTGCTCCAGAGGCCAGCCAGTTGCTGCAACTGCTGGCGGTGCAGGATCCGCGTGACGAGTACAGCCGGGCCAATGCCGGCTGGAACCTGGGCAGTGCTTTTGGCCGTGTGGGCAAATTCCGCTTCGGTGTGCCACGGGAGCAGGACCTGGAGTTCTTCGGCTGTCAGGAAGGCCCGGCGCTGTTCGCCGCAGCAGTGGAGCGCTTGCAGGCGCTGGGTGGCGAGGCGGTGACCCTCGATCTTTCTCCGTTCCTCGAAGCCGCCCGGCTGTTGTACGAGGGCCCGTGGGTGGCCGAGCGCTACAGCGTGGTCGGCGAGCTGGCGCGTACCCAGCCGGAGGCGGTGTTGCCGGTGATCCACGCGGTGCTGGCCAAGGCGCCGCAGGTCAGCGGCGTCGATACCTTCCGCGCCCAGTACCGTTTGCAGCAGCTCAAGGCCGAATGCGACCGGCTGCTGGCCGGGCTGGAGTGCGTGCTGACCCCGACCATTGGCCGGCCAGTGACCCTGGCCGAGCTGGCCGAGGAACCAGTGCTGCGCAATGCCGAACTGGGTTACTACACCAACTTCATGAACCTGCTGGATTACGCGGCGGTCGCGGTGCCCAGTAGTTTCATGGGGAACGGTTTGCCGTGGGGCGTCACCCTGCTCGGGCGGGCGTTTACCGATCAGTACCTGTTGAGTCTGGCGAGTGCTTACCAAGGTCTTGAAACGCCTGCTCGTGAGGCGCGCAACGATCAGGTCCGGGTTGTGGTCTGTGGTGCTCACCTGGAAGGGCTGGCGCTCAACTGGCAGTTGAAGCAGCGTGGCGCGACGCTGGTCGAGGCGACCCGAAGCTCGCCGAATTACCGGCTGTATGCTTTGGCGGGCGGACCGGTGCAACGGCCGGGGATGGTTCGCGTCGCCACGGATGGCGTGGCGATTGCGGTGGAGGTCTGGCAGGTACCGAGTGCCGCGCTGGGTGCCTTCCTCAGCGAGATTCCAGCGCCGTTGGGGCTGGGCAAGGTCGAGCTGGAGGATGGACGCTGGGAGACTGGATTCGTCTGTGATGCCTATGGGCTTGAGGGAGCGCAGGACATCAGCAAGTGGGGCGGCTGGCGCGCCTGGTTGAAGTCGTAGTCAACATTCCGAAAGCGCACCGCAGACCCTGTGGGAGCTGGCTTGCCAGCGATGAGGCCGACAATGGCGATGATGTTGTCAGGTCGGGCCAAATCGCTGGCAAGCCAGCTCCCACAGGGTATGCGGCGCGCTCACCTAGAACGCTATCTCGTAACTGACAATAACCCGATTTTCATCCACCCCATCCTGCAGATTCGACCGCGCCGTCGCATTGCGCCACCTCAGCCCGAGGTTCTTCAACGGCCCGCTCTGGACCACATAGGCCAGGTCCGTGGTCCGTTCCCATTCATGCCCGTCCTCTCCGGCAGCCCGCAGCAACGCGGCCTTGCGCGTGGACACATGGCTGACATCGACGTCATCTCCCTTCACATAACGCAGGGTGAAGCTCAGCCCGGGAATCCCAAGCGCCGCAAAGTCATAGTCATACCGCGCATGCCAGGCCCGCTCGTCCTGCAGGGAGAAGGTATAGGCCTGCTGCTCGCTGAACAGGTAGGTATCGGTCCCCCCGAGATAGGCATAGGCCGTATCCCCGGCCACCTTCTGGTACCCGCCACTGATCCGGTGCCCGCCCAGCTGATAGCCGAAGTTGCTGCTGATCACCCGGTTATCCACTTCGCCGATCAGCTTCGCCCCGGTCTCCTGCGCGGTGAAGTGACGGATCTCGGTAAACACCTTGCCCGGCCCCAGCGGCAGCGAGTATTTCAGCCCAAGATAGGTACGCCGGTAGAAATCCTCCAGTTCGCTGGCGTGAGCGCTCAGGGTCAGCTCGGGCACCGGCTGGTAATCGACGCCGCCATAGGTGTAGCTGTCGCTATGGATCGCGGTGGACCAGGCACCCACCTGGGCCATGGTGGTCAGCTCTTCCGAATCCGCCGAGTCGCGCTGCTTGACCTTGTCGACCCGGCCGAGGTGGAAGGTGAAGTCGCCAAGGTCCCGGGAGGTCAGTTGCCCGCCATTGAAGTACTGCGGCAACAGCCGGCTATTGTTCGAGGCGATCAGCGGCAGCACCGGATTCAGCCCGCCATAACGCAGTTCGCTCTTGGCGAAGCGCACTTTGGCGGTCACCAGCATCTTCGAATAATCATCCTCGGCACGGCCTTCGGCATTGCGCGGCAGTAACCCGGTACCTGAACGATCCGGACTGGAATCCAGCTTCAGCCCGAGCATACCGATCGCATCCACACCAAAACCCACCGGCCCCGAAGTAAAGCCTGACTGCCAGTTGACGATAAAACCCTGCGCCCATTCCTCACGTTTCGACTGGCTGGGAAACCCATCGCGGAAATCCCGGCTGAAATAGAAATTGCGCAGTTCCAGCTTGCCCTTGCCGTCGGCCAGGAAATCCGCCGAAGCCTGCGGAGCGAGCAGGGTGAAACCCAGGCCCGCGCCCACGGCGCAAGCCCACCAGGAGGTGCTTGTTGTCATTGTTATTACCTTCAGGAGCGGGTCGGGCTGAAGACCAGCCCGACCACAGGGGAGGGCTCAGGCTTTCGCCGGGTTCTTCACGAATACCGCGATGAGCACGACGCAGCCGAGGATCAGCGGGACGATGGAGAGCATGCCCATGTAGCTGACCCCGGTCAGGTCGTTGACGAAGCCGACCATGGCCGGCGAGACGATGCCGCTCAGTTGCCCGAGGGAGTTGATCGCCGCCGTGCCGGTGGCGATGCCCAGCCCGGAGAAGGTCGACTGGGGAATGGTCCAGAACACCGGGATGGCAATGAAGGTGCCGGCCGTCGCCAGGACCAGTGCCAGCATCAGCGCCACCGGATTGCCCGAGAAGCCGCAGGCGAGGATATAGCCGATGGCCGAGGCGACCATGCACCAGAGCAGGTAGCTCTTGCGGTCGCCGGTCTTGTCCGAGCGCCGGGTCACCACCAGCATGCCGATGCAGGCGACGATATAGGGCGAGGAACTCAGCAGCCCGACCATCAGCAGGTCGTGCACCCCGGACATCTGGATCAGGTTGGGCATCCAGAAATTCAGGCCGTAGCTGGCGCTCTTGATGACGAAATAGATCAGCGCGAACACCCCGACCTCCCAGGTCAACAGCACCCGCCAGATCGAGCCGTGGCTGTTGCTGTCCGCCTTGCGATCGGCCTTGAGGTTTTCCTTGAGCTGGTGCTTTTCCTCCGGGCTCAGCCATTTCGCCGAGTCGATGTCCTTGTCCAGCTTCCACAGCACCGCCAGGCCGAGCAGCACGCAGGGCAGGCCGGAGAGCAGGAACAGCCAGTGCCAGCCGGCCAGCCCCAGCAGGCCGTCCATCTTGCCGAGGATCAGCCCGGCGGCCGGCGACCCTACCGCACCGGCCAGGGGCACGGCGAGGAACCACAGGCCGTTGATCCGCGCCAGGTAGCGCTTGGGGAACCAGCAGGCGAGATAGAAAAGGATCGCCGGGCCGAAGCCGGCCTCCATCACCCCGATCAGGAAACGCAGGAAGTACAGGGTGTACTGGGTGTAGGCGAAGACCAGGGCGGCGGTGGCCAGGCCCCAGGAAATCATGATCCGGCAGATCCACGCCGGCGCCCCGTACTTCTTCAGTCCCCAGCTGCTGGGCACTTCGAAGAGCACGTAGCCGATGAAGAACATGCTCGCCGCCAGGCCGTAGGCGGCGTCGCTCAGGCCCAGTTCGGCCTGCATCTGGGTCTTGGCGAAGCTGATATTGATACGGTCGAAATAGGAAAACAGGAAGCAGATGATCGCCAGCGGCATGATCCGCCAGGCCACCCGGCGGTACAGCAGCAGTTCGTTGAGGCGTGCAGAGGCGTGTGGAATGTCCAGCGCCGTCGAGGACGTGGTCATGGTGTTCTCCATTCTTGTAATTGTGCGGAGAGTGTTTGCCGCCTGCGTGGGCGGCGGGCTCGGGTCAGGCGATGCGGATCAGGGTCCGCTTGTGGATCTGTGCACGCTCCACATAATCATGGGCATTCTTGTGGAAGCTGCTGATGCTTTCGTCGGTGAGTTCCCTCACTACCTTGGCCGGCACGCCGAGGATCAACGAGTTGTCGGGGTAGACCTTGCCTTCGGGAACCACTGAGCCGGCGCCGACCAGGCAGTTCCTGCCGATCACCGCGCCATTGAGGATCACCGACTGGATGCCGATCAGGCTGCCGTCGCCGATCTGGCAACCGTGCAGCATCACCTGGTGGCCGATGGTCACGTCATTGCCGACCCGCAGCGCAAAACCCGGATCGGTATGCAGCACCGCGCCTTCCTGGACGTTGCTGCCGGCACCGATCTCGATCAGTTCGTTGTCGCCGCGCAGCACCGCCTGGGGCCAGACGCTGGCGCCCTGGCCGAGGGCCACCTTGCCGATCACCGTGGCGTCCTCGGCCACGTAGACGCTGTCGTGCAGTTCCGGCCGCTGGCCGTCGTATTCATAGATCGCCATCTTGCAGTCCTCTTCTTATTGTTCGCTGCGCAGCACGCCGGCATCGCGCAGGCGGGCGATTTCGTCGTCGCTGTAGCCGAGATCGCGCATCACCGTGAGGGTGTCCTCGCCGATCCGTGCGATGGGGCGGCGTGGGCCCAGGCGTTCGCCATCGAGGGAGAAGGGCAGCAGGGGCATCTCGGTATGGCTGCCATCTTCCAGCTCCAGGCGGGCGAGGCCGCCGCTGTGGATCAGGTGCTCGTCGTCGAACAGTTCTTCCGGACGGCGGATCGGCGCGAAAGGAATGCCGCTGGCTTCCAGTTGCGGTGCCAGCTGCTGGGCGTCGATGGTGGCGAAGATCTCTGCCAGGTGGGCCAGCAGGCGTGGGCGTTGCAACACCCGATCGTTGTTGGTCGCCAAGGTCGGGTCGTTCATCAGCGCTTGCTGGCCGAGCAGGGTGCACAGGGTGCGCCACTGACCGTCGCCGGTGGCGGCGACGAACATCTGCTCGCCGCCGGCAAAAACGAACACGTCATAGATGGCCCAGGCACTGATGCGGTTGGGCATCGGTGCCGCCGCCTCGCCGGTGACCACGTATTGCTGCATATGCTGGGCGGCCAGCAGCACGCAGTTCTCGTACAGCGCGCTTTGCACCTCGCGGCCCTGGCCGCTGCGCTGGCGCTCGAACAGTGCGGCGAGCACGGCGATAGCGCCGAACATGCCGCCCATGATGTCGTTGACCGAACTGCCGGCGCGCAGTGGCCGGCCCACCGGCCCGGTCATATAGGCCAGGCCGGCCATCATCTGCACCACTTCATCGAGGGCCAGGCGCTTGTCGTAGGGCCCGGCGAGAAAGCCCTTGTGGGTGGCATAGATCAGCCGCGGATTGCGGGCTTTCAGGGCGCTGTAGCCAAAGCCCAGGGCGTCCATGCGCCCGGGCTTGAAGTTCTCGATGAACACATCGGCGCTGTCCAGCAGCTTGAGCACCGCATCGCGGCCCTCGGGCGTCTCGACATCCACCGCCAGGCTCTGCTTGTTGCGGTTGAAGGTACGGAAGAAGCCGGCGCCGGCACCGAGCAGGCGGCGGGTGCCGTCGCCCTTGAGCGGTTCGACCTTGATCACTTCGGCGCCGAGGTCGGCGAGGATCATCCCGCAGGTGGGGCCCATGACCATATGGGACATTTCCACGACGCGCACGCCGTCGAGTGGCAACTGTTGCATGGTGGTTTCCTCAGGCGGCGGGGGCGACGAAGTTCTTCGGCAGGCCGGCGCGGGCGATATAGCCGTATAGTGGCTCGCCGGGCAGGGCACGGCTGAGCAGCTCGCGACTGGCGATCAGGCGCTGCAGGTCGATGCCGGTGGCGTAGCCCATGCTCTGCAGCATGAACACCAGGTCTTCGGTCACGGTATTGCCCGAGGCGCCGGGGGCGAAGGGGCAGCCGCCGAGGCCGGCGAGGGAGGCGTCCACCTCGGTGATGCCGTGCTGCACCGCCACCAGGCTGTTGGCCAGGGCCAGGCCGCGGGTGTCGTGGAAGTGTGCGGCTTGCAGCTTCGCGCCGGCGATCTCGCGGACCGCATCGATGGTCTCGCCGACCTGGCCCGGGGTGGCGTAGCCGGTGGTATCGCCGAGGGAAATCTGTTCGCAACCGGTTTCCAGCACGCGACGGACCAGGGCGCACAGGTCGGCCAAGGGCACTTCGCCCTGGCGGGTGCAGCCGAAAGCGGTGGACATGCCGGCGACCATGATGACGTTGTCGCGCCCGCTGCTGCTGCGCAGGTCGCACATGCGGGCGAATTCCTCGACCATCTCTTCCGGCGAGCGGCGCACGTTGGCCTGGCTATGGGCGGCGCTGACCGAAATCGGCGCGACGATCCGGTGGGCGCCGGAGGCCAGGGCATTCTCGGCGCCGCGCAGGTTGGGGGCGAGCACGGTGACGTTCAGGTCCGGGTAGGTCAGGGCATGGGCGACCACTTCGGCGGCGTCGGCCATCTGTGGCAGCAGGCGGGGGGGGACGAAGGAGGCGACTTCCATATGGCGCACGCCGGCGGCGTAGGCCTGGTCGATCCAGCGTTTCTTGTCGTCGGTGGGCATGATGCTCTGCAGGCTTTGCAGGCCATCGCGCATGCCGACTTCATTGATGATTATTCTTGTCATGGCATCTCTCGCGGGGTGATCTGCCGCCTAAGGTAGGCAGGGGGCGGGCGGGGGAAAAGACGTCTTTGGCGGGGGTATCCATCGTGGATGGCGATGGATCGATGCGGTTCGCACAGAACCCTGTGGGGGCAGCCTGCTACGCGGGCATCTCCGCCAACAGATGATTCAACAACCGCCGCGCCGAAGGTGACAGCGCCTCCTGGTCACGCACGCAGATCACGAACTCCCCCTTGGCCCAGGCATCGGTCAGCGGAATCACCTTCAACCCGAACATCGCCGCATAGCGCGTCACTGCTTCCCGCGGCAGGATGGTCTGGGCCAATCCGGCCTGGACCAGCCGGTAAGCCGCATCGAACGACGACACATGGGCGCGGATGCGCAGCTCCCGGCCCAGTTCCTGGGCGGTGTTCTGCATGAAACTGTTGAGGGTGGCGAAGGCCGAGTGGCCGATATGCTCGTAATCGAGGGTCTCGCCGAGGGTAATGCTGCTGCGCCCGGCCAGCGGATGCCGCTCGTTGACCACCAGCGCCAGGTGATCGCGCCGGTAGGGGATGAATTCCAGCTCGCTGGTGGACACGGTCTTTCGGCAGATCCCCAGGTCGGCCTGGCCCTCCAGCACACCGCGCACCACATCGAAGCTGAAGCGCTCCTCCACATCCACGCGGATATTCTCGTTGGCCATCATGAACGATGACAGCGACTCGGGGAGGAACTCCATGATCGACGAGATATTCGCGTGAACCTTCACATGCCCCCGCGCACCCTCGGCGTACTCGCTGATTTCCCCCTGCAGGCGCTCCATGCTCAGCATCAGTTGCCGGGCATGGCGCAACAGCGCCTGGCCGGCGGGGGTCGGCGTCACCCCGCGCTTGCTGCGGCGCAGCATCGGCACGCCAAGGTCGGCCTCGATATCGGCGATGCGCTTGCTCACCGCCGACGGCGCAATGAACTCGCGCTCGGCGGCGCGGGCGATGGTGCCTTCCTCGCAGACTGCGATGAACAGGCGCAGGGAGATCGGGTCGATGTGCCACATGAGGGGAGGCCTTGTGTTTATGTAGGCCGGTGCAGGATACGCAGGCCGCCGAGACCTGGGCAACCAGAACGGCAGGAGCGCCGCGGACCCTGTGGGAGCTGGCTTGTCGGACCGCCGAACCGCAGCGATAGCGGCGGTGAATTCACCTAAGTCATCGCTGGCAAGCCAGCTCCCACAGGGTGATGTGGTGTACTTGAGATGGCTACATCCGATCCACATCCACAATCGCCTGGGCAAACGCCCGTGGCGCTTCCTGCGGCAGGTTGTGCCCCACGCCACCTTCGATCAGGCGGTACTCGTACTTCCCGGTATAGCGCTTGGCATAAGCCTCGGCCGGCGGGTGCGGCGCGCCATTGGCGTCACCTTCCAGGGCAATGCTCGGCACCGTGATCGCGGGGAAGCCGGCGAGCTTTTTCTCGATGGCGTCATAGCGTGCCTCGCCCTTTTCCAGGCCCAGCCGCCAGCGGTAGTTGTACACCGACACCGCAACATGGTCCGGGTTGGCCAGCGCCGCGGCACTGCGGTCGTAGGTGGCATCGTCGAACTGCCACTGCGGCGAGGCGGTCTTCCAGATCAGTTTGGCGAAGTCATGGGTGTTCTGCGCATAGCCTTCGCGACCGCGCTCAGTGGCGAAGTAGAACTGGTACCACCATTGCAACTCGGCAGCCGGCGGCAACGGTTTCTTGCCGAGTTCCTGGCTGCCGATCAGGTAGCCGCTGACCGCCACCAGCGCCTTGACCCGCTCCGGCCACAGCGCCGCGACGATATCCGCGGTCCGTGCACCCCAGTCATAACCGCCGAGTACCGCGCTCTTCACCTGCAGTGCATCCATGAAGGCGATCAGGTCCTCCGCCAGCGCCGCCGGCTGGCCGTTGCGCAGGGTCTTCGGCGAGAGGAAGCGGGTTTCGCCATAGCCCCGGGCATAGGGGATCAGCACCCGGTAACCCTGTTCGGCGAGCGCTGGTGCGACATCGGCGTAGCTGTGGATGTCGTAGGGCCAGCCGTGCAGCAGGATCACCACCGGGCCATCGGCCGGGCCGACCTCGGCATAGGCGACATCCAGCAGTCCGGCCTTGATGTGCTTGAGCGGGCCGAGGGTCGTGTGGCTGCCGGCGACAATCGGGGCGATCTGCGGGGTGCTGGCCTGATCGGCATGGACGGCACCCAGCAGGCCCAGGTGCAGGGCGGTGGCGGCGAAGATCGAGGTGAGGGTGTTCATGGTCAGGCTCCTTCAGTGAGTGGTTTTGGCTTCGGCCAGCAGTTTTTCAATGACGTGTTCCTGGGTGGCATAGGCGCCCTCGCCGAAGTGGGCGTAGCGCACCTGGCCCGTGGCATCGATCAGGTAGTGGGCGGGCCAGTACTGGTTGGCGAACTGGCGCCAGATGGCGTAGTCGTTGTCGATCGCCACCGGGTAGGTGATGCCGAGCTTCTGCACCTGCTTGCGCACGTTGGCCGGGACCCGCTCGAAGGGGTATTCCGGGGTATGCACGCCGATCACCACCAGGCCGTCCTTGCCGTAGCGCTCGGCCCATTGCTTCACGTAGGGCAGGGTGCGCTGGCAGTTGATGCAGTCGAAGGTCCAGAAATCCACCAGCACCACCTTGCCGCGCAGGGCTTCGGCGCTGAGTTCAGGGGAGTTGATCCACTCCACGGCACCGCCCAGCGAGGGCATTTTTCCCTTGGGCGAGAGGTCCGGTTCGGTGGCGGCCTGGGCCTTGGCGATCAGGCGGTCGAGGGCCGTGGAGACCGACTTCAGCACCTGCTGCTCGACCCGGTTGGACAGTTGCGACGAGGTGTCCGCCAGCAGGCTGCGGGTACCGCCGCTGGCGATCCCGACCGCGGCCAGCAGCACCACCACGCCGGTACCGCGGCGCAGCCATTCGAGGGTTGGCAGGGACAGCCGCAGCCGCCGGCTCAGGCCCTTGCCGGCGAGGATCAGCACGCCCAAGGACACCGCGCTGCCCAGGCCATAGGCGAGCAGCAGCAGGCTGGTCTGGACATTCGGCCCGGCGAGCATGGCACCGCTGAGGATCAGGCCAAGGATCGGTCCGGCACAGGGCGCCCAGAGCAGGCCGGTGGCGACACCGATCAGCAATGAAGCCAGCGGACCCGAGGCCGACGCCCTGGGTGCGATCCGGTTGCCCAGGGCCACGAAGGGCCTGGCCAGCCAACTGCCGAGGCGCGGCGCCAGCAGCGACAGGGCGAACAGCATCAGCACCGCCAGGGCCAGGAAGCGGCCACCGGTATTGGCCTTGACCACCCAGTCGCTGCCGACCACCGCCAGGCTCGAGACGGCAGCGAAAGTCAGGACCAGGCCGCCGAGGGTCAGCAGGATCGAAGTGCGGCTCTGCCCGCCACGGGCGAAGACGAAGGGCACGACGGGCAGGATGCAGGGACTGAGGACGGTCAGCAGGCCGCCCAGGAAGGCAATGATCAACATGGCGTTCTCCGGTTGCGAGGGGGAGGGCGCCGCTCCGCAGATCGGCGCTTGCCAGGCATTTCACGCCGCCGAGGTATCCGGGATGTGTCGATCCACGGCCTTGCTGTCGCTTTTGGTATCTGTGTACCGTCCTGATACAAAACCCTACAAAGGCTGCTGCCAGCCCCGGGGCGTCTCGCTAGACTCAGCGCACCTCCCGCTGAGCAAGGCCACTGCAATGGACTCCAACGCTGATCACGTGCTGATCGTCGACGACGACCGCGAAATCCGCGAACTGGTGGGCAACTACCTGAAGAAGAACGGCATGCGCACCACCCTGGCCGCCGATGGCCGGCAGATGCGCAGTTACCTTGAAGCCGGCCAGGTCGACCTGATCATCCTCGACATCATGCTCCCCGGCGACGATGGCCTGGTGCTCTGCCGCGAACTGCGCGCCGGCAAGCACCGAGCCACACCGGTATTGATGCTGACCGCGCGGGACGATGAGACCGACCGCATCATCGGCCTGGAAATGGGCGCCGACGATTACCTGGTCAAGCCGTTCTCGGCCCGCGAGCTGCTGGCGCGGATCAACGCCGTGCTGCGACGCACGCGGATGCTGCCGCCGAACCTGCAGGTCAGCGAGCAGGCGCGCTTGCTTGAGTTCGGCACCTGGCGGCTGGACACCACGGCGCGCCACCTGCTCGATGCACAGGACACCGTGGTCGCCTTGAGCGGGGCCGAATACCGCTTGCTGCGGGTATTCCTCGACCATCCGCAGCGGATCCTCAGTCGCGACCAGTTGCTCAACCTGACCCAGGGCCGCGACGCCGACCTGTTCGACCGCTCCATCGACCTGATGGTCAGCCGCCTGCGCCAGCGCCTGCTGGATGACGCGCGCCAGCCGGCCTATATCAAGACGGTGCGCAGCGAAGGCTATGTGTTCAGCTTCCCGGTGCGCCTGGTCGGAGCCGGCTCATGAAGCGCTGGCCGCGCAGCCTGGCCTCGCGCCTGTCGCTGATCTTCCTGGCCAGCCTGATCCTCGCCCATGGCCTGTCCTTCGGCCTGCAGACCTTCGAGCGCTACAGCAGCGCGCGGACCCTGATGCTGAGCAACTTCGAGCAGGACATCGACACCTCGGTGGCGATTCTCGAACGCCTGCCGGCAGCGGAGCGCCCGGTCTGGCTGCCGCGCCTGCAGCGACCGAACTACAGCTACCAACTGGACCAGGGCGAAGCGGGCATCGAGATGACCGACGAACCGGCCTCGGTGCAATCGATCAAGACCACCCTGGGCGCGCACTACGCCTTGAGCTTTCGCGATATTCCCGACGTCCGCCCGCATTACCAGGCCCACCTGCGTTTCGCCGATGGCCAGCCGCTGACCATTGATGTGCGGCCGTCGATCATGCCGTTGTCGCCGTGGTTGCCGGTGCTGTTGCTCGGGCAGCTTGCCCTGTTGCTGATCTGCACCTGGCTGGCGGTACGCACGGCGATGCGCCCGCTTGCCCACCTGGCCAGCGCCGTGGAAAACCTCGACCTCAACCAGCAAGGCCAGCGTCTGGAAGAACAGGGCCCGAGCGAGGTGGTGCAGGCTGCCGTAGCCTTCAACCGCATGCAGGAGCGGATCGCCGCTTATGTGAAGGAGCGCGTGCAACTGCTCGCCGCCATCTCCCACGACCTGCAGACGCCGATCACCCGGATGAAGCTGCGGGTCGAGTTCATGGACGACTCGGCGGACAAGGACAAGCTCGCCAGCGACCTTGAGGAGATGCGTCACCTGGTCAAGGAGGGCGTGGCCTATGCCCGCAGCACCGAGCCTTCGACCGAGGCGCGGAGCCGGATCCGCTTGAAGGCGTTTCTCGACAGCCTGGTGTTCGACTACCGCGATGTCGGGCGGGCGGTGGAACTGCTGGAAACCGGCGATCTGCTGGTCAGCAGCCGGCCGCAGGCGTTGCGTCGGCTGCTGACCAACCTGATCGACAACGCCCTGAAGTTCGGTGGTGAAGCGTGGGTGCGCGTGCTCGAGGAGGGTGGTGCCGGCCTGTCGATCCAGGTACTGGACAACGGGCCTGGGATACCCGAGGCGCTGCTGGGGGAAGTGGTGAAGCCGTTCTACCGCCTGGAAAGCTCGCGTAACCGGGATACCGGTGGTACGGGATTGGGCCTGGCGATTGCGGCGCAGCTGGCGGTGAGCCTGGGGGGAGAGCTGCGTTTGGGCAATCGGCAGGAGGGTGGCTTGTGTGCCGAGGTGAGATTGCCCTTGGTCTAGTGTCTCTCCTCAGGGCCTCCCACAGTGTCCGCGGCGCACGCAGAACCTGTGGGAGCTGGCTTGCCAGCGATGAGGCCCGGGAGGACAGCTCAACTCGACGCAGACTACGCATTTGCAAAGAAGTTCCAGTAACAGCAGTTCGATGAACATTTTGCCGATGACCGGCGCTATGTGATTGCCATCATCCAGCCACTTGGTATGCCATCAGGTTAGTTGTACGACAAGGTCTCCGGGCCTATCCAGGCAGACCCGGGAATGAATTTCACATTTTGATACATCCACTCACATGAGTGATTCGAAATGGCTATAAGGCCATTCAGTTGGGTTCTATCTTTGGTTGTAAGCTGGCATTCGGGTGATAGCGGAAAGGCATAACCTCCAAATGGAGGTGCCATCATTAAGCTATCAACTATCTGTTCGAAGCCACGCATCTTTGCACCCTAAGGCGAGTTACCTGCTGGCCAGGCCGGCTCACAGTGGCTGATGACTGCCACCCCCGTAATCATTGCTCCGCGTCGTTTTTGTGATGCGCTTCACATTATTTATCAGGTGATTTCGGAGCGAATCGGGCGTGATTCAACGGTGCTCTTTTTCGGCGCTCGACGTTCGTAACTCACCAATGGAATGCGATGTTCTCTTGAGTTTTTTCTCGCCGAACCCGACTCTCAGGTCGTCAATATACTCGGACTTTTCCTCTATTTTAATTTGTTCTAATAGGTTCGCAGTTTTCTGTTCAGGTTTTTCTCTGCATTTTATTTTGGTTTATTTGTATCGGCTCTCTTTTGGTTGTTAACTTTGCTGCTGATACCAGTATTATTTTATCTGCGTTTCCTGGATGCGATTTATATGAGCGCCTCATCGAATACGTTTTCTGCTTGTACCCAGAAAGTATAACTTTCTGCATTTTTACTTGCGCGCAAAATATTTGCGGGACAGCCTTGCGTCGCTGTGAATCCCTTGTTCTGCAAGGGCTGCGGGCATGGTTCTGACCCGTGGGTCGATTATTTTGCGCACTTATGAAAGTTGCACTTCGTCGCGTCAAACCCTCGGCGTCAAAAAATATCAGCAACTTGCCGTTGACCGTTATTGCTAACGGCGCTATTAATGCGCCAACTCTACCCAGACCATGCTATTGGTCGTGACTGCGAAGGACTTGCGGGGGGAGTGGTAAACTACTTTGCGTGCAAGCTTCCTCGAAGCCGCTTGTGTGTGCCCAACTAAAAAAATGAATTGGCTGACTATTTTCGGCCAGGGCCTCGTATGCCCGAAACAATGCAAACGGTTTACCAAAGGACTGTTCGTCGCCCTGTTTTGGGGCGTCGCTCGAGTGTGCTTAATCGCTAGAGAAACAACGATGCCGGATGTATCACGACGCTCGACACACCTGTCCCGCGCAACCTCCTCGCCAATAACTGACAGCAAGGTTCCCATGTTCAATTCCCCCGTACCGGCGAAGGCGCTGCTGTGCGCCCTCGGTTTTGCCGTGATGACAGCCAATGCCGCGATGGCCAGCGAAAGCGCGGCCCCGGCCACTCCGGCCCAGGCCTCCCAGAGCCGGGTGATGGTCAAGGCCGTCGAGTTCAGCGGTAACCGCACCTTCACCAGCGAGCAGCTCAGCGCGCAGATCGCCAACGACATTGGCCGGCCCATGAGCCTGGTCGAGATGAAGGCCCTGGCTGCCAAGATCGAGGCCTACTACCAAGCCGCCAACTACCGCCTGGTCAAGGTGGTGGTCCCGGCCCAGGACTTCGCCAACGAGCCGGCCCTCAAGCTGGTGGTGCTGGAAGGCTGGCTGGGCAATGTCCAGGTCACCGGCGCCAAGCGCTTCACCCCGGAACAGGTGCACGACGCCCTGACCGCCGGCGGCGTGGTCGAAGGCAAGCCGTTCACCCTGGAACAGGTCGAGCGCGCGCTGACCCACCTGAACCGCCTGTCCGGCATCGAAGTCACCTCGACCCTGCAGCCTGGCGTGCAGACCGGTTCCACCGACCTGGTGGTCGACGTCACCGAGGCGCCGCGTATCCAGGGCGCCATGGAAATCAACAACTACGGCAGCAAGGACACCGGCGAAACCCGCCTGATGCCGAGCCTGAAGTTCGCCAACCTGACCGGCCACGGCGACGAAGCCAACGTCCTGGCCCTGACTTCGGTCGGCGACGGCGACCTGTGGTACGGCTACGTCGACTACAGCCTGCCGCTCAACGCCCAGGGCACCAAGGCCCGCGCCTACTTCTCGAAAGGTAACGTCGACGTCGGCAACACCTATCGCGTGCTGGAGATCGAGGGTGACAACCAGAGCTGGGGCCTGGGCGTGTCCCAGGACTTCGTGCGTTCCGCGCGCAGCATCGTCACCGCCGAAGCCTGGCTGGAATCCCAGGACCTGGAGCAGAGCATCCTCGGCGTGCGTACCGCCGAAGACAAGATCCGCAAACTGCGCTTCAGCCTGAACCTGGACAACTCCGACCTGTACGGCCGCACCCTGGCCACCGCCGGCCTGCACTACGGCCTCGGCGAGGCCCTGGGCGGCATGGACGACGACTCGCTGATGTCCAGCCGCGCCGCCGCCAAGGCGGACAACAAGTTCACCAAGTTCACCTTCGACGTGGCTCGCCTGCAGCAGATCACCCCGCGCTTCCTGGTGATCCCGCGTATCGCCGGCCAGTACTCGCTGGATTCGCTGGTCTCCAGCGAGCAGTGGGGCGTCGGTGGTTTCAACTCGGTGGTCGGCCATGCGCCTTCCACCTACTCGGGCGACCACGGCTTTACCGCCAGCCTCGAGGGCCGTTATTCGCTGTTCAAGGACAACGACCGCTACCAGGCCACTGCGCGCCTGGACCACGGTCAGGTCTGGTTGAAGGACCCGCTGGTCGGCCAGGACGACCATCAGGACCTGAGCGGTGCCGCCATCGGCCTGCTGGCCCGGCCGATCGACAGCGTCGACCTGCGCGTCGATTTCGGAGTGCCGATCGGTGACAAGACCGAAGACAGCTCCTACGTCTACGCCCAGGCCCGCTATCGCTTCTGAGCCCCGGAAACCACACCCCATTTGCACAGGTAAGTACTTATGTCCCGCAAGAAGAAAGGCACACAGAGATTCATCAAGGCGGTTTCGGTTTCCGTCATCGGCGCGACCAGTTCGGTTGCGCTGGCAGGCCCGACCGGCGGCGTCGCGGTGCAGGGCGGCATCAGCATCGGCACCATGAACAACAACGAGCTGGTGATCACCCAGGCCCTGCAGAAGGGCATCATCAACTGGACCGATTTCAGCATCGACGCGGGCGAACTGGTGCGCTTCGCGCAGAACGCCGGTAACGACTCGATCACCCTGAACCGGGTGCTGGGCAGCCAGGTCTCGAACATCCAGGGCGCCCTGCAGGCCAACGGCAACATCTTCCTGATCAACCCCAACGGCATCGTCTTCGGTGCCGGCTCCCAGGTCGACGTGGCCGGCCTGCTGGCCACCACCTTCGACGTCACCGACCAGAGCTTCATCGACGGCGGCCAGCTGAACTTCGCCCAGGTCGCCGGCAAGGACCTGGCCAGCGTCGCCAACCAGGGCACCATCACCGCGGGTAGCGGTGGTTTCGTCTACCTGGTCGCGCCAAAAGTCGATAACTCCGGCTTCGTCATCGCCAACGTCGGCCGCGTGACCATGGCCGCCGGTGACCGCTTCACGGTCAACCTGCAAGGCAGCAACCTGATCAACTTCAGCGTCAGCGCCGACACCCTGGCCGCCGCCACCGGTAACGACCTGACCGGCGTCAAGAACAGCGGCACCGTGACCGCCCAGACCGTGCTGATGCAGGGCAATTCGGCCAGCGGCCTGATGAGCTCGGTGGTCAACAACAGCGGCATCATCGAAGCCACCGACCTGACCATCGAAGCGGGCGATATCGTCCAGAACAACGTGATCAAGGGCGTCGGCACCGCAGCGGCCACCACCGCGACCCTGACCGCCGGCAAGACCATCACCACCGGCGCCAACAGCTCGACCCGCGCCGGCACCCTGAACCTCAGCGTGAAGGACGAAGGCGCCTCGATCGGTTCCGAAGAAGGCGCGCTCACCGTCGATGCCGACGTGCTCAACGCTTCCTCGCAAAGTGGCAACGTGCTGGTCACCGACGTCAGCGGCGGCGTCGCCCTGGGCGACGTCAAGGCCGGTACCCCGGCAGCTGGCGGCAGCGTGGTGATCACCGCGCAGAACGGTTCCATTACTTCTGCGGACACCTCCAAGGCCAACGTCACCGGCTACTCGGCCAAGCTGGTCGCCGACGGCGCGGTCGGCAGCGACAGCACCGCGGTCAACACCAAGGTCGGCGTGCTCTCTGCCTCGACCCAGAACGGCGGCATCAACGTCAAGAACGACGGCGCGCTGATCCTTGGCGACGTGGTCGCCCGCGAGCAGATCACCATCAACGGCCAGTCCTCGGTGTCCGGCGCGGTGGACAACAGCGGCGCGATCACCCTGAGCAACGGCAGCACCGGGACCAAGAACGTCAAGGTCCAGGCCAGCGAAGGCGTGATCCTCACCGGTACCGTCTCGGCCACCAACGGCCTGAGCGTCACCTCCGACACCGGCAGCATCCTTGCCGCCCAGGCCGGCACCTCGCTGGTCGGTCGTAGCGTCAACCTGTCCGCCGGTGGCGAGATCGGTGACGCCGCCCAGTCCCTGAGCACCCAGAGCAACACCGTCAACGCGGCGGCCGGCAACGGCGGCGTGTACCTGAGCGAAAGCAACGGCCTGACCGTCGGCACCATCACCGCTGCCGGCACCGACAACAACGTCGTGCTCAACGCTACCCAGGGCAACATGACCATCGGCAGCCTTACCGCCACCGGCGGCGCCGTGACCCTGAATGCCGACAACGGCAGCATCATCTCCGCCAGCGGCTCGACCACCAACGTCACCGCCAAGGACCTGACTGCTTCGAGCAAGTCCGGCATCGGTACCTCGGCGAAGAAGCTGGGCACCAGCGTCGATACCCTGACCGCCACTACCACCGCCGCCCAGGCCGGCGTCTACGCGACCAACGACAAGGCCCTGAGCGCACTGTCGGTAACCACCCCGAACGGTGACACCAACGTCGCCTTCACCGGTGGCTCGCTGGTCTACAGCCGCACCCTCGGCACCCTGACCCTGAACCGCACCCAGGCGCTGGACCTGTCCTTCGCCAACACCGCCGCCGGCCTGAAGCTCAATGGCATCGACGCCGGTGCCGACAAGAACGTGTCCCTGACCGCCGCCGGTGATATCACCCAGGGCAGCGGCAGCGTGGTCGGCAAGGACGTGGTCATCGACGCATCCGGCAGTGTCGGCGCCGTTGGTACGGCCCTGGCCACCCAGGCCAGCAGCCTGAACGTGACCAGCCGCAATGGCACCGTCAACCTCGCCAACACCTCCAGCGACCTGACCCTGACCGCCAAGGCCAACGCCACCAACGGCGCGATCACCGCGACCCAGACCGGCAACCTCGCAGTCAACTCGGTCATCGCCAAGAAAGCCGTGGACCTCAGCGCCGGTGGTGCCGTGACCACTGCCGCCGACGCCGTGGGCACGCCGATCTCGGCCGGCTCGCTGAACGTTACCGGTGCCTCCATCGGCACCAGCAGCAAGGCCCTGTCCAGCCAGGTAGCTGGCGGCGCAGTGAACCTGACCGCCACCGGCGGCGACGTGAACTTCTCCAACAGCGGCGCCATCAGCCTGCTGGACGTGCTTGCCTCCAGCGGCAAGATCGCCTTCCAGAACGCGGGTGACACCGTGGTTGGCCAACTGCAGGCCAGCGGCACCATCGACTTCAAGGTCACCGGCAACGTCACCGACGGCAACGGCAGCGCCGCCAACTTCATCACCAGCGGCCTGACCGCGGCGGTGAAGTCCTTCGGTACCAGCGGCGACGCCCTGGAAATCCAGGTCGACAACCTGGTGATCGACGCCGCCAACGGCGGTATCTACGCACGCCAGAGCAACGGCAACCTGCTGTCCCTGGTCCAGGTCACCAGCGGTGGCACCGGCAGCGACATCCAGATCGACGCCGATGGCTCCATCAAGCTGGGTAACGTCGATGCCGGCGGCAACAACGTCAAGATCGCTGCCGGTGGCAGCATCGAAGATGGCCGTACCGACCGCAGCAAGGCCAACGTCGTCGCCCGCTCGCTGGACATCAGCGCGCCGAACGGCATCGGCCAGCAGGGCGACCTCGCCCTGGACGTCAGCTTCCTCTCCGCCGCGGGCGGCAGCGCGGGCGTGACCGCGACCAACGCCGGCGCGGTGGCCGTGGACGCCAGCTCCCTGACCGGCAAGGGCACCAGCGCGATCAACATCGTCGCTACCGCCATCACCATCCTCGACAACAACGGCGGCACCATCACCATGGATGGCGGCTCGCTGGTGCTGAAGGCGACCTCGGGCAACATCGTCTTCCTCAACCAGAACGACACCATCTACCTGCCGGGTGGCGGCAGCATCACCCTGATCGCCACCTCCAAGGCCAGTTCCCAGGTGCCGGGCTACGACGGCGTGATCATCGCCGGCAACCTGAAGACCGACGGCGGCAACATCACCCTGCAGGCGCAGTCGAACATCACCATCGGCATGCTCGATGCCGGCAGCACCGGCAACGTCACCGTGGCCTCGGCCGGCGGCGTGATCCTCGACGGCAACGGCACCGCGCAGAACATCCGCGGCAATAACGTCAGCCTGACCGCCAGCACCCCGAGCGAGCACACCGCCGAGCTGACCCGCGACACCGCCATCGCCGAATACTCGGCGCGCGACGCGGAAGCGGCGGCCAAGCTGCTGCAACTGAACATCCTGATCCAGCAACTGAAGGACTACGAGGCGCTGGTCACCTCGGCCACCCTGCAGAACAGCCTGGCCGAACTGACCCAGCGTCTGTCCGAGATCAACGCCAACGCGCAGTCGGCCAAGGTCGACAGCATGTCCGCCAAGGCCGACGCGCTGAACACCGCGCTGAACGCCGCCACCGTGGTGCGCAACGCCGCCGCCGTGATCGCCGGTGCCGCCCAGGCCGTTCCGTTCTCCGGTGACGCCGGTGCCGACGCCGCCTTCGCCGTGGTCGACCTGGTGATGTCCGCCGCGTCCCTGGCCCTTGACAGTTACGAGCGCTACAGCCTGGCACCGCAGCAGGACCTGCTGGTCGAGCTGAACAACACCCTGGACGTGGCCAACGCCGCGGTCTACACCGCCGCCACCAACCTGGCGACCACCACCCAGATCCGCGACACCACCGCGACCTCCAAGGCCACGGCCGACCTCGCCGTGTTCAAGGCCAACACTGCCCGCGACGCCGCCCTCCAGGTGCGCAAGCAGGCCGTGGCCGCCTACGACCTGAACCAGCAGATCGACAGCTCCGCCGACAAGCCGCTGGGCATCACCGCCAACCGCCTGGACATCAACAACGGCGGGGTCATCGACTCCAGCCTGTACCTGAACTCCACCGGCAGCCTGGGCCTGGGTGACATCACCGTCGCCGCCGGCGAGAAGATCGTCGCCGAAGCCACCGGCAACGTCGGCGTGGTCGGTACCGTCAACAGCAACACCTCCATCAGCCTCAAGGCTGGCCAGGCCATCCTCGGCCAGGGCGGTGTGCTGGTCACCCCTGACCTGAAAATGGTCGCCGGCAACGGCATCGGTGCCCTGCAAGCGGTCAACACCAAGACCGACCGTGTTGCAGCGGACGCCGGCAACAGCGGTGTGGCCATCGTCAACGCCAATGGCGGCGCACTGCTGACCATCGGTACCCAGGGCGCGGTCAAGGGCATCACCGGTGCCGGCGATATCAGCGTCACCACCGATGGCTCGCTGAAGATCGACCAACTGGTGAAAGACAGCACTCACAGCCACACCGTGAGCCTGACTGCCACCGATGGCGCGATCGTCGACGGCAACACCGTCGAGCGCAATGTCCAGGGCGGTACCCTGGTGGCCAAGGCCGCCGGCAATATCGACCTCGACACTGAAGTCGACACCCTTAACGCCGACATCACCAACGCTGGCAACATCACCGTGCGTGAAGCCAACGGCGTGACTGCACGCAACCTGAAGACCGCCAGCGGC
Organism: Pseudomonas sp. P2S-1; assembly: GCF_057197725.1. Lineage (NCBI taxonomy): Bacteria > Pseudomonadati > Pseudomonadota > Gammaproteobacteria > Pseudomonadales > Pseudomonadaceae > Pseudomonas > Pseudomonas sp. P2S-1. Next base: position 2,130,662 of record NZ_CM170068.1, on the reverse strand, counting down.
AACATCGACCTCAAGGCCGGCGGTGCCGTGGTGGTGGGCAGCCTCGACGCCGGTGCCGGCACTGGCACCATCGACCTGCATGCCGATGGCGCGGTCTCCGATGACCAGGACAACACCACCCTGATCGTCGCCGACACCCTGAACATCAACGCGGCCGGCAGCGTCGGCGCGGTGGGCAGCAACGCCAACCGTCACCTGGACCTGAAGGTCAACACCGTCAATGTCACCGCCAGCGGCGAGGTCAACCTGGCCGAAGCCGACAGCCTGACCATCGGCACCCTGGAAACCGAGCAGGGCAACGTCACCGTCACCACCGCTGGCGCGCTGAACGTCGGTCGCATCAGCACCGCCAGCGACACCGTGACCCTGGTATCCGGCGACACCATCACCAACGCCGGCAGCGGCGACGACAGCAATATCGACGCGGGCAACCTGTCCCTGTCGGCGATCAACGGCATCGGTACCGACAAGGCGCTGAACGTCAAGGTCGACAAGCTGGTCGCGCAAACCGGTAACGGCGGCGTCAAGGTCAAGGACCTGGACGGCGACCTGGTCATCGGCGGCGTCACCGCGAACCTGGGCAACCCGTCCATCCTCGGTGTCACCGCCAACGGCGGCGATATCGAGGTCGGCACTGCCGGCAACCTCACCGTTAACGAAGGCGTGGTCAGCAGCGTCGACGGCGCGATCAGCCTGCAAGCGGGCGGCAACCTGGAGCAGAACGCTTCCCTGTTGGCGAACAACGGCAGCCTCTCGGTCAAGGCCGGTGGCGATATCGTCATGCAGTCGGGCGTGCTCTCGGCCTCCCAGGGCAACGGCAACATCACCTACAAGGCGGGTGGCAACGCCAGCCTGCAGCGTCTGAATGCCGTTACCGGCAACATCGACCTGAAGGCTGAACAGGGCGACCTGACCCTGAACCGGCTGGTGCAGACGGACGAAGGCAACATCACCGCCCATGCCGGCGGCAACCTGGTGGCCGAGCAGGAAGTGCTGGTCGGTGCGGCGGGCGATATCCAGCTCACCGCCCTGGGCACCCTGACCCAGAAGGCTCTGGTACAGACCGGCGCAGGCGATATCCGTATCGGCGCGCTGGGTGACGTGACGGCCCTGGACACCGCCAATGTGATCGGGACCGGCGACATCACCTACCTCAGCTTCGGCAACCTGAACGTGCAGCAGGTCAATACCGGCGCTGGCGACATCAACCTGGGCGCGGCGGGCAACCTGACCCAGAACGCCCTGGTCATGACCGGCGAAGGCAATATCACCGCCAACGCCGGTGGCAACCTGACCACCCTGGCGCCGACCGCTGTCATTGGCAATGGCACTATCGACTACACCGCCGGCGGTAACCTGGACCTGCAGCAAGTCACCACCTCGGCCGGCAACATCGACCTGAAGGCGGGCGGCAACCTGATCCAGAACCAGCTCGTGCAGACCGGTGCTGGCAACATCACCGCCAAGGCCGACGGCAACCTGACCACTCTGGCCGACACCACCGTGAACGGCACCGGCAACATCGACTACAGCGCCGGCGGCAACGCCAGCCTGCAGCAGGTAACCACCGGTGGTGGCAATATCGGCCTGAAGGCTGGCGGCAACCTGGTCCAGCACGCCGTAGTGCAAACCGTTGCCGGCAACATCGTCGCCCATGCCGACGGTGACCTGACCACTGAAGACGACACCACCGTGATCGGTGCGGGTAACCTCGACTACAGCGCTGGCGGTAACGCCAACCTGCAGCAGGTGACCACCGGCAGCGGCAACATCGACCTGAAGGCCACTGGCAACCTGACCCAGCACGCGCTCGTGCAGACCGGCGCGGGCACTATCACTGCCCATGCCGACGGCGACCTGAGCACCGAAGCCACCACCAGCGTGGTTGGCACCGGCAACATCGACTACAGCGCTGGCCGTAACGTCAGCCTGCAGCAGGTGAGCACCGGTACCGGCAACATCGACCTGAAGGCCACCGGCAACCTGACCCAGCACGCGCTGGTGCAGACCGGCGCGGGCACTATCACTGCCCATGCCGACGGCGACCTGAGCACCGAAGCCTCCACCAGCGTGGTCGGCACCGGCAACATCGACTACAGCGCTGGCCGTAACGTCAGCCTGCAGCAGGTGAGCACCGGTACCGGCAACATCGACCTGAAGGCCACCGGCAACCTGACCCAGCATGCTCTGGTACAGACCGGCGCCGGCACTATCACTGCCCATGCCGACGGCGACCTGAGCACCGAAGCCACGACCAACGTGGTCGGCACCGGCAACATCGACTACAGCGCTGGCGGCAACGCCACGCTGCAGCAGGTGAGCACCGGCGGCGGCAACGTTGACCTGAAGGCGCTGGTCGGCAACCTGACCCAGCAAGCGCTGGTGCAGACCGCTGGCGGTCAGGTCAATGCCAGCGCTGGCAGCGACCTGATCATGAGCGTTGGCGCGCAGACCCTGGTCAACGGCCAGGGTGACGTGACCTACACGGCCGGCAACAACCTGCTGATCGACGAGATCCGCACTGCCGACGGCAACGTCAACCTGGCCGCCACCACCGGTGACATCCAGGTCCAGGGCACTGCGGCACGCAACGTCACGGCCAGGCAACTGACCGCCAACGCGGGCGGCAGCATCGGTACCAACGATGCGCTGCGTACCGATATCGACACCCTGGTGGCCAAGGCTGGCAGCGGTTCGATCGTGGTCGACGAAGCCAACGCCATCACCCTCGACGACGTCGCTGCGGCCAATGGCCAAGTGGCGGTCAGCGCCGGTGATATCAGCGTCAAGCAACTGCAGGGCGACAGCCTCTCGCTGAACTCCAGCGGCAAGGTGGTTACTGCCACCGGTGGCCTGGTCAAGGGCGGCAGCCTGGACGTCAACGCCGAAACCGGTGTCAACCTGCACACTGCGGTGGACAGCGCCACGGTCCGGGTCAACGGCAGCGGTGATGTGGTCCTGGCCGAAGACGACGGCATCAGCCTGAATCGCCTGAGCACCGCCGATGGCAACATCCGCGTCAACGCCGGTGGCGACATGGCCGTGCGGACCGTCGATGCCGGCAGCCACAACGTCAGCCTGACTTCCACCAGCGGCGCCATCGTCACCCAGGCTCAGCCGAGCTTCTTCGCTCGCCTGCTGTCCCGTGTGGCCCAGGCCACCGGGATCACCGGTGACCGCGTCGAGCTCAATGCCGCTACCGGCCTGGGCAACGGCGAGCAGGGCGCACTGCAACTGCACGGCAGCACCGTGGCGGCCAGCACCAGCGGCGGCGACGTCAACCTGGCGCAGAGCCAGGCCGTCACCCTTGAGCAGGTGCGTACCGGCAACGGCAATGTCTCGGTCAGCGTGGCCGACGGCAACGCAACCGTGGGTGCGGTCAGCGGTAGCGGCTCGGTGAGCCTGTCTGCCGAAAACGGCCAATTGGTCGACGATGGCAATGCCAACACCCGGGTCCAGGGCAACGCGCTGAACCTGACCGCCAGCAATGGCATCGCTACGCAGACCCAAGGCAGCAGCGTCAACGCCCAGGTCACCGGCAGCGGCAACATCGCCATCGACGAGGCCGACGGCCTCAATCGCCTGACCGTCAACAGCGCCAACGGTGACGTCTCGGTCACCAGCCGCACCGGCAACATCGGTGTGGATGTGGTCAATGCCAGCGGTCATGCGGTCAACCTGAACGCCAACGCCGGTGCGATCCTCGATGCCAACGGCAACGCGGCGAGCAACGTCAACGCGCAGAGCGCCAACCTGGTCGCGGCCAGCGGCGTCGGCCAGAGCGGCAACGCGTTCGACGTCAACGTCCGGACCCTGGCGGGTAACGGCGGCAACGGCGGTGCCAACCTGAACAGCACCTCGACTGCGGCGCTGAACGTGAGCGGTCTGTCGACTGCCCAGGGCAACATCGCCCTGACTAGCGCTGGCGACCTGAACGTCAACGGTGCGGTCAGCAATGGCGGCGCGGGCAACATTGCCCTGAGCGGTACCAACGTCAACCAGAACGCCGATATCAGCACCAGCGGTCGCGGCAATGTCAGCGTCACGGGTAGCGGTGACGTGGTCATGGCGGCCGGCAGCACCACCAGCACCGACACCGGTACCGTCAGCTACCAGGGTGGCAAGACCATCAAGGTGGCGTCGATCCAGACGGCCAACAACATGGGTGGCGGCAAGGTGGTGTTCGTTGCACCGCAGGTCCTCGACAACATGCCGGGCGTGGCCAACGTGCGCGCATGGCAGGTGTCGATCAAGGCGGACAACGGCAATGCCGCGCTGATCCAGGAGCTGATGGGCGACGTCAACGACTCGTCGCAGGTCGACCTGGGCAGCCGCGTCATCGGCGGCAGCCTGGCCGAAAGCCGTCGCTTCATGGAAGCGCTGCTGCAGCCGGCGATCGTCCAGCAGACCGGTCCCGAGAAGCTGTTCGATGCGGGCCTGCTGACGACCAAGCAGGTCACGCCGTACAACGGCTTCGTCGAAGGCGAAGACGGGGTGATGACTTACAACAAGTAAGTCGGAACCTGTAATGAAAAAGGCCGCCGGGGAGACCCGGCGGCCTTTTTTATTGGTGTGTCTGCAAGGGCCGTGTCGCTGGCGACACTCGCGCAGCCCCGCCTCTACGGCACCGCCGAAAACACCGACCCGGTAATCCGCTCGCTCAGTAACTCCAGCGCCCGCAACCCCGCCAGCGAATTCCCCGAGGCATTCAGTGCCGGCGACCACACGCAGATGCTGTAGCGCCCCGGCACCACTGCAACGATTCCGCCGCCGACACCACTCTTGCCCGGCAACCCCACCCGATAGGCGAAATTCCCCGCTTCGTCATACAGCCCGCTGGTGGCCATGATCGCGTTGACCTGCTGGGCCTGGCGCGGGCTGAGGATCTGCTCGCCGCTATGCGGGCAATAGCCGCTGTTGGCCAGGAAGGCGAAACCACGCGCCACATCCACGCAGTTCATCGACAGCGCACAGTGATGGAAATAGCTGCGCAGCACTGCATCCACATCGTTATGGAAATTGCCGAAGGCGGTCATCAGCCAGGCCATGGCGGCGTTGCGTGCGCGGTGCTGGTACTCGGATTCGGCCACCACGGCATCGCTGACGATCCGCGGATTGCCCGCCAGGCGCCGGACGAAGTCGCGCATGGACAGGGCCGGGGTGGCGAAGCGCGACTGGTTGATATCGCAGATCACCAGGGCCCCGGCATTGATGAACGGATTGCGCGGCCGGCCCTTTTCCACTTCCAGCTGGACCAGCGAGTTGAACGCCTGCCCGGACGGCTCGTAGCCCAGCCGTGTCCAGATCTCCTCGCCGCTGTGGTTGATGGCCTGGACCAGGCTGAAGACCTTGGAAATGCTCTGGATCGAGAACGGCGTATGCGCGTCGCCAGCGCAGTACAACTGGCCGTCCAGGCTGTGCACGGCGATGCCCAGCTGGTTCGGCTCGACCTGGGCGAGGGCGGGGATGTATTGCGCGACCTGGCCCTGGCTGAGCAGGGGGCGGACCTGGTCGAGGATCTCTTGCAGCATGTCTTGCATCGCGACGGCCTTGGGTGCGGGAGCATGGAGTAGTCACAGACGATGCGCCACGCGCCCGAGGCACGTGCTCAGTGCCCGCTCGCCGCCGCGCTGCCCGGGGTTCTCGGCCCCGGGGTGAAGCCGTGGCGATGGGCACTCCAGGCGATCAGCAAGCCAATGCCGATCAGTACCAGCATCGCCCAAGGGAAGGCTGCCGCGCCCCAGTGGTCGAGCAGCACTCCGCCGACCACGCCGCTGCCGGCGATGGCGCTGTTCCAGGCCACCACGTTGAGCGACAGGGCGACATCCGCACCTTCCCCGGCGGCATCGGCCAGGGCGGTCTGCAGCAGGGTCGCGGCACCGCCGAAACTCAGCCCCCACGCGGCCACGCCGAGGTAGATCACCAGGGGCTGGTCGGCGCACAGGGCGAAGACCAGGGTGACTGCGGCAAAGCCGACGAGGCTGGCGAGGGTGGTTGCCCGCAGTGCCGGTTCGACCCGTTTCGCCGTGAGCCAGATGCCCGCCAGGGCGAACATGCCGAACACCAGCAGCACTAGGTCAACCCGTGTTTCCAGGCCGGCCTGGGCTACGAACGGCGCGATGTAGGTGTAGAGAATGTTGTGCGCCAGCATCCAGCTGATCACCACCGCCAGTACCGGACGCACGCCGGGCGTGGTCAGCACCTGGTGCAAGGACTGGCGCTGGTGCGCGGCTTGCGGCGGATAGTCCGGGACCTTGACCAGCACCCAGGCGATCAGCACCAGGGTCAGCAGCGACATCAGGCCGAAGGTCGCGCGCCAGCCCATGGCACTGCCCAGCCAGGTGCCCAGCGGCACGCCGAGGGACAGCGCGATCGGTGTGCCGACCATGGCCACCGCCAGGGCCTTGCCTTGCTGATGCGGCGCGACCATGCGCCGGGCATAGCCGGCCAGCAGGCTCCAGGCCAGGCCTGCGCAGACCCCGGCGCAGAAACGTGCGACCAGGGTCACGCCGTAGTGGGAGGAGAGGGCGGTGATGGAGTTGAACAGCAGGAAACCGACGATGGTCAGCAACAGCACATTGCGTCGCCGCCAGCCGCGGGTGGCGATGGTCATGGGGATCACCGCCAGCACCGAACCGAGGGCATAGGCGGTCACCATCTGCCCGGCCATGGACGGGGAAATATCGAGCCCGGCGCTGATAAGCGGCAACAATCCGGCCGGCAGGGTTTCGGTGACGATGCAGAGAAAGCCGGTCATGGCCAGGGCGAGCAGGGCGCCGAGGGGCAGGCGCTGGTCTGTCGCGGGGAGGGAGAGCGAGGCGGTCACGGGAAAGGTTCCTTGAGTTAGATATCGATCGGTACAAATGTTGGCGGGCCTGCGGCTGCGTTGTCAACGACTTATGTATCAACTAGTATCGAAGTCCTTGTCCCGAGGAGTTTCCCCATGGCGCAAATGGGCCGTCCGCGCACCTTCGATCGTGACCAGGCGCTGGAGCAGGCGCTGCACCTGTTCTGGCAGCATGGCTACGACGCCACCTCCCTGGCCCAGCTCAAGGCCGGGCTGGGTGGCGGCATTTCCGCACCGAGTTTCTATGCCGCCTTCGGTTCCAAGGAGGCGTTGTTCAACGAGTGCGTGGAGCGCTACCTGGCGACCTACGCCCAGGTCACCGAATGCCTGTGGGATGAAGGCCTGTCGCCGCGGCTGGCCATCGAAACCGCGCTGCGCCAGTCGGCGCGGATGCAATGCGAGGACGGGCACCCGCGTGGCTGCATGGTTGCGCTGGGGGTGATGAGTGCCCCGAGTCCGGAAAACGCCCGGGTGACGTCAGCACTGACACACTCGCGGCAGCGTACCCGGGCCGGGCTTCTGCGTTGTGTTGAACGCGGGATCAGCGCGGGCGAGTTGCCCGGGGAGACCCAGGCCGAGGTGCTGGGGACGGTGTTCGACAGCTTCCTCCAGGGCATCTCGATCCTGGCCCGGGATGACACGCCGCATGCCGTGATCGATGCGGCGATCACCCGGGTGATGCGGGTCTGGGAGCTTAGCGGCGGCTGATCCAGCCGTGCATCAGGCCGGCCTGGAAGAAGGGCAGCGAATGGCTGAAACCGCCGGCCTCGATGATCCGTGCGACCTGCTCCCGGGGCAGGATCGCCACATCCCTGGCATAGGCGGCCCGGGCTCGCTCCAGCGCCTCCGGCTGCACGCCGGCGGAGGACATCAGCGACATCCAGGCGTGGAGCAGGGTGTCGTAGGCGGGGGAGGCGGTGTCGGCCGACAGGTCGGCGCTGGCGAGCAGGCCTCCGGGTTTCAGGCGCTGGGCGATTTCGCCGAAGAAGGTGCTGCGTGCGGCGGGATCGAGGAAAAACTGCGAGACCAGGAAGCAGGTGCTGGCGTCGTAGGTCGGCGCGCTATCCAGGTTTTCCAGATAGCCTTCATGGAAATCGCAGCGTTCCAGAAAGCCCTCTCGCCGTGCCCTCTCGCGGCACACTTCCAGCATGGCGCCGGAAGGGTCGAGGGCGATGAAACGCCAGCCTGGATTGCGCGCGGCCAGATAGCCGATTTCCGCGCCGGTCCCGGCGCCGACGGCGAGGATCCGGGCATTGTCCGGCAGGCTGGTAAACAGTGAGCCGAGCAGGAATGCAGGTTGTCGCGGATCGGCGCCATGCCGGCCCACTGCTGGTCGTAGCCGGCGGCCTGCTGGTCGAACAGGGCCTTGAGTTCGTCGTTGTGCATGGGAGTCTTCCTGTCTTTTCGACGCGGTATCGAGGGTGGTGTTTCCTTTTATTCTCGCAGAGCTGTCAAGCCCCCGATCCTAAGGACACATCAGAACCCTGTGGGAGCTGGCTTGCCAGCGATTTGGCCCTATCTGACAACATCATTGTCATGTCGGCCTCATCGCTGGCAAGCCAGCTCCCACAGGGTTATTGGTCAGCCCCGAGATTGGTGTTTATGCTTGACGCCCTTCAAGGAGAAGCACCCAAGATGACGGACCACAACCTCCCCCTGATTTTCGCCGCCACCCTCAGCCTGCTCGCCGCCCTCGCGCACCTCTGGTGCATCCAGCAGGGCCCAGCCGGCTACCGCCTTCTCGGTGCCGGCGAGCGCATGGTCCGCGCCGCCGAGAAAGGCCGGAAACTTCCGACCCTGATCACCCTGTTCATCGCCGCCGTCCTGACGGTCTGGGCCGCGTACGCCTTGTCCGGCGCCGGGGTGATCGGCCCGCTGCCACTGCTGCGCCCGGCGCTGTGCCTGATCACCCTGGTCTACCTGCTGCGCGGTATCCTCGGGCCCGTGCTCCTGCGCAATACCGGGCGCACTGGGCGCTTTATTGCCGTCAGCTCGCTGATCTGCACCGGTTACGGACTGGTTCATCTGCTCGGGCTGGTCCAGGTCTGGAACAGGATCTGAACCAAAAAGCTGACCTGTAGGTCAGTTGCTTCAGTCCCTAGCCCATTGCCCGGAGCGTTCCATGGCCCATTTCACTCTCAACTACCTGTTCAACGACAAACCCCAGTCCCATACCTTCGACCTCAAGCAAACCGAGCTGCCGCTCCACGAAGCCGCCATGCACCTGCTGGTGCTGCACTTTGGCGACGGCGAGAACAGCCTGGTCATGCCGTCTGCCGATGCCACGCCGGAGGAGATTCTGGAGCAGGCTCAACGGATGGGGCTGACCTGGATCGAGGTGGTCGGCCGGCAGCCGTGAGTTCGAGCTGCCTGGAAAACCTGCACCCTGTTATCCTCCCCGGCCTAATCCCCCGCACCATCGAGGCAGACATGGGTCGACCCCGCAAAGAGGACTCCCTGGGTCTTGAAATCAAGAACGTGATCATCGACGCCGCCCTGGCGATGATCGTCGAGGATGGCGTGGTCGGGGCCACATCCCGGCGCATTGCCGCGCGGGCCAAGGTGTCGCCGGGCACGGTGACCTACCATTTCACCTGCATGAACGAGATCATCGCCGCGGCCTTCGTGCGTATGAGCGAGGGGATTGCCGGGATCTATTACAGCAAGCTGCGCGAGGCCCGCGACAAGGCCCAGGCGCGGGAGGTGGTGGCGGACCTGATCTGCGGTGACCTGTGGAAGGTCTCCGGGCAGATGCTGCTGATCTTCGAGCTGTATTCCTTCGTGTCGCGCTTTCCCGAGTACATGCACATCATGGATGACTGGATGGCCCTGTCGCGCAAGGCCCTGCAACTGCACTTCGACGAGCGCGCGGCGCGGGCCATCGATGCCTTGATCGAGGGCTTCACCATCCACAATGCCCTGGGAAAAACGCCGGTGGAGCGGGGGGAGATTTTGCGGCTGATCAAGGCGGTTTCCTGAGTGATGTCGCGGGCCTCATCGCTGGCAAGCCCACAGGTATCGCGTGCGCCGCTGAACCCTGTGGGAGCCGGCGTTGCCGGCGATGAGGCCCGAACCAACGAGATCAAACCACAGCCTGTTTCCCCGGCCGATCCTGCAACGCCGACGCCACCACGAATGCCATCGCCACCAACCCCAGCACTGGCAGCATCGCCAGGCGCAAGCCGAAATGCTCGCCAATGAACCCGAGCAAAGGCGGCCCGACCAGAAACGCCATGTACCCGGCAGTCGCTGCCACCCGCACCCGCTGGTCGCTGTCCCGGCCACTGTCCCCGGCCGCCGAGATCGCCAACGGGAATCCAAGCGAAGCGCCCAGTCCCCACAAGACCACCGCCGACGCGGCAATCCACTGAATATCGCAGAACACGATCAACCCCAGGCTCAGCGCTCCGATCAGGGCACTGCCGCGCAAGGTCGCCGCCCGCCCCAGGCGCTCCACCACCCGGCCCCCGGCAAAGCGCCCGAGGGTCATGCCCAGGGTAAACACCACGTAGATCAAGGTCCCGGCGGTATGAGCGAAGCCGTGCCCGTCGATCATCAACAGCGGCAGCCAGTCGTTCGCCGCGCCTTCGGCCAAGGCCATGGCCAGGACCACGAAGCAGATCAGCAGCAGTCGGCGATCGGCGAGCAGGTTGCGTAATGGGGCGGTCGATCCATTGGCATGCCCCGTACTTTCCTGCTCGCTGAGCCGTGGCGCCTTGCCGATCAAGGCCAGTACCAGCAACACCGACAACAGTGCAATCGTCCACAGATGCCGGCCCAGCGGCACTTCCAGGGCCGTCATGGCCATCCCGGCCAGCGCTCCCAGCAGCGTGCCGAGGCTGAAGAAACCATGCAGGGTGGTCATGATCGAGCGCCCAGACGCCCGCTCCACCGCCGCGCCCTCGATATTCACCGCGATCTCTGCCCAGCCCATGCCCAGGCCGAAGATGAACAGCCCGGCAAAGGCCCCGGCCATGCTCAGCAGGTCACTGCCGGCTGCCAGCACACACAGGCTCAAGGGCAGGGCGAGCAGACCGATCAGGGTCAGGCGATGGCTGCCAAGCCGCGCCACCAAGGGGCCGGCGCTGAGAATCCCGCTCATGGCCCCGGCGGAAAAGCCAAAGAGGATCAGGCCCATCTGCTCGGTGGACGCCGCCAGGCCATCGCGCAAGGCCGGCGTGCGGGTGACCCAGGTGGCCATGGTCAGCCCGGGAATCAGGAACAGGAGATAAAGCGCACGGCGGGCGCCGGCGCTGACGTGGATCGACATCGGGGATTTCCTGCGCAGAGATATCTTCATTCGTACATGTGTACGATAAGCTATCCTACGGTGATGAAATTCCCGGGTCAACGTCCCCGAGGTCCGGCAAAGCCTTGCGTCAGACGGTCGCAGGCCCCTAGCATGGCTGTTTTTGCCAAGGAACACGCCCCATGCTGGCTTCGTTGTTCGCCGTTCTGGCACCGGTCTTTATTGTCGCCGGGATCGGCTTTATCTGGGCGCGGCGGGGCAATGCCTATCCCACGGACTTCATCGCCAGCCTGGTGATGACCATCGGCACGCCGTCGCTGGTGCTGTCGACCCTGCACCGCACCCGCCTGGAGCCGGCGGCGTTCGCCAGCATGGCCCTGGCCTGCGTGATCTGCATGGTGGTCATGGCGGGTATCGGCTATCTGGTCAGCCGCGCATTCCGCCAGCACTGGCGCGTGCTGATGCCGGCGTTCATGTTCCCCAACACCGGCAACATGGGCTTGCCCGTGGCGCTGTATGCCTTCGGTGACCAGGGCCTGGCCCTGGCGGTGGCATTCTTCCTGACCCTGTCGAGCTTCCAGTTCACCCTCGGCATCGCCATCTCAGGTGGCGCGGCAAACTTCCGCTCGCTGCTGAAGAATCCCATCGTCATCAGCCTGGTGCTGGCCTTGCCGCTGATCTTCTTCGATATCAAGCTGCCGCTGTGGCTGGGCAACACCGTCGACCTGCTGGGCGGCATGACCATCCCGCTGATGCTCCTGACCCTCGGCGTGTCCCTGGCCAGCATCCGCCTCAGCGACGTCGCCAGCGGCATGCTGATCGGCGCGCTGCGCATCGTGCTCGGTGCTGGCGTGGGCTGGGGGATCGGTGCCTTGCTCGACCTGAACACCCTGGAGCGGGCGATCCTGGTGATGCAGACGGCAATGCCCGTGGCGGTGTTCAACTACCTGCTGGCGGTACGCGCCAACCGCTCGCCGGAGCAGGTGGCGAATGTGGTGATGTGCTCCACCGTGCTGTCGTTCGTGTGGTTGCCGGTGGTGCTGGCGGGGTGGATGTAACAGATTTGAGTACCGGAGAACCTCGACCATGGACCTGAAATTCAGCCACACCGACATCCTCGTCGCCGACCTGGAAAGCGCCTGCGCCCACTACGCCCGGGTGTTTTCGGCCCAGGTCTCGCGGCCCTTCACCTGGCAGCGCGACGGCCTGCATGTGCGTTACGCGGTGGTTTTGTTCGGCAGCGAGCGCTTCATCCTGGTCCAGCCCCTGGCCGGAAACCTCCACGACCTGTTGTTGCGCTGCGGCGAGGGCACCATCTACCGGCAGTGCTACACCACCCCGGATATCCTCGTGGCCTATGACGAACTCGTCGCCAAGGGCGAACAGCCCGAGGACGAGAACGGCCAGCCGCTGCTGCGCGAGCACCTGGACTCGCCCAGCGGGGTGCGGATCATCTGGTTGCCCAAGCGCTTCGGGCAGTTGTCCATCGAGATTCTCCAGGCCGACGAGCTGGAGCATTTCATCCGCAGCGCCTTTGCCCTGTCCCCTGCGGAATCAGGCTGACGGCTTGAACAGCTCGGCGCACATGAAGTCGATGAACACCCGCAGCTTCGGCGCCAGTTGCTTGCTCGACGGCCAGAGCAGGCGGAAGCTGCCCTGGTGCTCGACATGCGCCTCCAGCAATGCCACCAGCTCACCCCGGGCGATCGCCTGACGCACCATGAAGTCCGGCAGGCAGGCGATGCCGAGGCCGGCCAGGGCCACGTCGACCAGGGCGGCGGAGGTGTTGCAGGCCATCGAGGCCGGCAGCTTCCAGTCCCGAGTGCCTTGTGCATCCTTCAGCGGCCATGGCTCGAACTTGCCGGTGGTGTGCAGCTTGTACTGCAGGCAGGCGTGCTGCGCCAGGTCGCCGGGTACCTGGGGTGTACCACGACGGGCCAGGTAGTCCGGGGCGGCGACGATCTGCAGGTGGTAGGTGCCCAGCGGCCGTGACATCAGCCGGGAATCGGCAGGCTCGCCGGTGCGCATTACCACATCGAAGCCTTCGTCGATCACATCCACCAGGCGATCGGTGAAGTCCAGGTCCAGTTCGATTTCCGGGTACCGGTGCATGAATGCGGTCAGCGCTGGCATCACCAGCATGCCCACCAGGGGCAGGCTGACCCGCAGGCGCCCGCGGGGTGCCTGCCAGGTTTCCGACAACTCCAGTTCGGCCGCTTCCACTTCGCACAGGATCCGCCGGCAGCGTTCGAGAAACAGCGAGCCCTCGGCCGTCAGGGTGATGCTGCGGGTGCTGCGGTGGAACAGGCGCACGCCGAGGCGCTGCTCCAGACGGCAGATGCTTTTGCCCACCGCCGAGGCCGAAACCCCAAGCTGGCGTCCCGCCGCCGAGTAGCTGCGGGTTTCCGCCGCCTGAACGAAAAAGGCAATGCCGTTGAGCGATTCCATCACTGCGCCTATTGCGGACATTTTGTCCGATATGTTTTGAGTCCGGGCATTATTGTCTTGTATCGACGATAGCTCCAGCATGGCCGCCTCATTTGGCACAGGACGGCACCATGGCACTTTCCAGCACCACCCCGATGGACGACGCGACGCCCTTGCCGATCGCCGCGCTACTGGCCCTGGCGCTGGCCGGCTTCATCACCATCCTCACCGAGGCGTTGCCCGCCGGTTTGCTGCCGGCGATCAGCGGCGACCTGAGGATTTCCGAAGCGCTGGCCGGGCAACTGGTGACCTTGTACGCCATCGGTTCGCTGGTCGCGGCCATTCCCCTGATTGCGCTTACCCGTGGCGTACGCCGGCGCCGTCTGCTGCTGACGGCGCTGGCCGGGTTCGTGGTCGCCAACGGCGTCACCACCCTGTCCGCCAATGTCGGCCTGACCCTGGCGGCGCGCTTCGTTGCCGGGGTGTCCGCCGGATTGCTCTGGGCACTGGTCGCCGGATACGCGGCGCGGATGGTCAGCGAGGCGCAGAAAGGCCGGGCTATCGCCATCGCCATGGTCGGTACGCCGTTGGCGCTGTCGCTGGGTGTGCCGGCGGGGACCTGGCTGGGCAACCTGGTCGGCTGGCGCCTGTGTTTCGGGCTGATGAGCCTGCTGGCGCTGGGCTTGATGGTCTGGGTGCGGATCAAGGTTCCGGACTTTCCGGGGCAGGGCGCGGGACAGCGTTTGTCGCTGGGCAAGGTCTTCACTCTGGGCGGGGTGCGCCCGGTGCTGGCGGTGGTGCTGCTGTTCGTGCTTGCGCACAACATTCTCTACACCTATATCGCGCCGTTCCTGGCCGAGGCGGGGATGGGGGATCGGACCGACCTGGTGCTGTTGGTCTTCGGCGCAGCATCGCTCCTGGGGATCTGGATCACCGGCGTGCTGATCGACCGGCATCTGCGGGTGCTGACCCTGGTCAGTAGCCTGCTGTTTGGCGTGGCAGCCCTGGTACTGGGTCTGAGCGACAGCCCGATGCTGATCCTGGCTTCGGTTGCGGTCTGGGGCCTGGCCTTCGGCGGCGTGCCGACGCTGTTCCAGACCGCGCTGGCCAAGGCGGCGGGGGAGGCGGCGGATGTGGCCCAGTCGATGCTGGTCACGGCATGGAATTCGGCGATCGCCGGGGGCGGAATACTCGGGGGCGTGTTGCTGAAGCAGTTTGGCGTTGTGGCGTTCGCGCCGGTACTGGTGCTTTTGCTCGGGGTCACCCTGAGCCTGGTGTGGAGCGCCCGGCGCCACGGTTTCACCCCATGAAAAAGGGCCCCGCGGGGCCCAGATCGGTCACTGGCTCTTGCGTCCGCCACCATGGCTGTTCTGGCCGCCAAGACGTCCGGCTTCGGACGCGCGCTGGCGGTCGTTGGCAAAATTGCCGCCCGAGGACTGGCCGCCTTTACGGCCGGCTTCGGCGGCTTTCTGCCGGTCATTGGCGAAATTGCCCGGATTGGAGTGTGCGGGTTTGCCTTGATCGTTGGCCATGATCCTTCACCTCATGTCGGTTTCAAGTGTGCACACAGGATGCCCTGCGTACAGGTACGACGAGGGCTGCGGTGTCGCTGCTCAACGCGATTCGGCACGGGCCGACGAATTGTCGTAAAGGTTGGCGGGCCAAGGGAAATGGATGGAACGCTCTGCGGCCGGATGCAACCTAACGCAGGACATTCGTTACGGGAGCATCGTCATGAACCACGACAAGCCGCGCCACGACCAGGGGCCGCATTCTTCGGAGCATTCCAGTGGCAAGGATGATCCGGGTTTCGATCCGGATTCGCCGGATCTCGAGGATCCACAGGTGGATCCGGTCGGGCCGGCCAAGGCGCCCAAGGGCGGGCCGGGGGACAGCAAGGGTGGGGATCGGAGCTGAGGAATTGGGCGTTCTCCCAGGCCCTATCGCTGGCAAGCCAGCTCCCACAGGTACTGCACAAGTCTCAAGGTTTGTGCTGACCCTGTGGGAGCTGGCTTGCCAGCGATGAGGCCCGAAAGAGCACTAGATCCGGAACTGCTTCACCAACGCCCGCAGATGCCCCTCCAGCGCCGAAAGACTCTGCGCCGTCTGAGCCCCCTGCCGGGTCTGCTCGGCCACGCTGTCCACCGCCTGGGCGATCTGGTGCACGCTGCGGTTGATCTCCTCGGCCACGGCCGTCTGTTCCTCCGCCGCACTGGCGATCTGCGCGTTCATCGAGCTGATGGTGCCAATCAACCCCGCCATGGCATCCAGCGACACCCCGGCCTCGCTGGCCTGGTCGCGGGTGCTGTCGCCGGCTTCGCAGGAGTTGCGCATCGACTCCACCGCCGAATGGGTGCCGGTGGTCAGACGATCGATCATCACCTGGATTTCCTGGGTGCTCTGCTGGGTCCGGCTGGCCAGCCCGCGTACCTCATCGGCAACCACGGCGAAACCACGCCCGGCCTCACCGGCCCGGGCTGCCTCGATGGCGGCGTTGAGGGCCAGGAGGTTGGTCTGCTCGGCAATCGAGCGGATCACCCCGAGCACCCCGACGATGGACTGCACGTCCTGCTGCAGGCTGTCCAGCGAGGTGCCGCTGCCGCGAATGTTCTCCACCAGCGCATGAATGCGCTTGATGCTGCCGTCTACCACCTGCCGCGCCTGCTGGCCCTGGCTGTCGGTTTCCTGGGCGGCCTGGGCGGCGTTCTGCGCGCTGTGGGCCACTTCCTGGGCGGCGGCGGACATCTGGTTGATCGCCGTGGCCACCTGAGTGGTTTCGTGGCGCTGGGCTTCCATTGCCCGCTCCGAGCGACGGCTCTGGCTCTCCACGGCTTCGACCAGGGTCGACAGCTCGCCACTGACCTCGACCACCTGGCGCACCAGGCCCTGGATCTTCTCGACGAAACGGTTGAACGAGCCGGCCAACTGGCCCAGTTCGTCGTTGCCGGCGCGCAGGCGATGGGTCAGGTCGCCGTCGCCGTCGGCGATGGCGTCGAGGTTGTCCTTCATCGCCTTGAGCGGCTTGAGCAGGGTGTTGCTGAGCATCAGCCCGGCGATGCCGAGGATCACCAGGAGCACCGCGGCGATGGCGATGATGCTGGTGAGGATCGAGTCGATGCGCTGGTCGATCTCGGCGCGCAGCTCGGTGATGCGCAGCTCGATGTTGTCCAGGTTCACTGCGGTCCCGACGGCCATGTCCCATTTCGGCAGGTAGAGGCTGTAGGCCAGCTTCGGCACCTGCACGCTTTCGTTGCCCGGCAGCGGCGAGCTGTAGTTGACGTAGTGGCTGCCGTCCTTGGCCACCCGCACCAGCTCGCGGTTGATGAACACGCCGTTGACGTCCTTGCGGTCGCTGAGGTTCTTGCCCACGTCCACCGGGCTGTCGCCACGGAACAGGCGGACCACGTTGGAGTCGTGGGCGAAGAAGTAGCCATCCTTGCCGTACTTGATCTTCGCCAGCAGGGCGATGGCTTCGCTTCGGCTGGCCAGGTCGCCGGCGGGGGCGGCGTCGTACAGGGCCTGGACCGAGCCAACGGCGATCTGCATGTAGTGTTCGAGGCTCTGGCGGCTTTCATCCAGCAGGCGCTGGCGGGTTTCGCTGATCTCGCTTTCGGCGAGGTTGCGCAGGATCCGGTCGGCGGCGCCACTGATGACCAGGGCGAAAACCAGGACGGGGAGTACGGCAAGCAACAGCAGTTTTGTTTTTAGAGTCAGCTGCATCTTCGAGTCCTCAGTGACGGGCACAAGGCGAGGGGAGGTAACAGGGTCATCGGCCTGGCCGGGAAAAGCTGAAGGCTCGAGGGCGCACGCGTCACCGAAGTGTCATGAAACGAGAGGTAACATTCCTGCCATCAAATTCGAACATGCTTGCGCCCGGCGCGGAATTGGCCGTCGGACCTATCAGGACATCTCCCATGAAAGGCAGCGCCCCCCTGTTTGCGGCCGTGGACCTCGGTTCCAACGCCTTCCGCATGACCATCGGCCAGCAGATCCCCGGCAACCGCCGCCCGTTGATCCGCAAGGTGAAAAGCCTGCGCGAGCCAGTGCGCCTGGCCGAGGGTCTGCGTGACGAGTCGCTGGACAAGCTCGCCCTGGAGCGCGGCTGGCAGGCCCTGGAGCGCTTCGGCAAACACCTCAGCGGCTTCAAGGAGGCGCGGGTGCGCGCGGTGGCCACCAGCGCAGTGCGCCAGGCGCGCAATGCAGCGGTGTTCCTGGAAGGCGCCGAGGCCCGCCTGGGCTTTCCCATCAGGGTGATTTCCGGCCAGGAAGAAGCCGAGCTGGTGTTCTCCGGCATCGCCCACACCATGCCGTGCGAGAAAACCACGCGCCTGGTGGTGGATATCGGCGGCGGCTCCACCGAGCTGATCGTCGGCCGCGGCAAGCAGCCGATCTTCACCGAAAGCCTGACCATCGGCTCCGGCACCTTCGGCAAGCGCTATTTCCCCGCTGGCCGGGTCGACAGCCGCGCCCTGCAGCAGGCCGAGCAGCACGCCACCCTGGAGTTCTCCCGGGTCGATGGTTATATCCGCGAACACGACTGGCATGCGGCGATCGGCTCGTCCGGCACCGCGCGCATGCTGTCCCGGGTGCTCAAGGCCAATGGCCTGAACGAGGGCGGGCGCGATGGCATCACCTATGCCGGGCTGTTGCGCCTGTCCCTGGCCCTGCTCGATGCCGGCCAGGTCAAGCGCCTCAAGCTTGGCGGTCTGCAGGCCCATCGCCAGGGCATGCTCCCCGGTGGCCTGGCGATCATGCTGGCGGCGTTCAAGGTCTTCGGTATCGAGGACATGACCCCGTCCGAGCCCGGCCTGCGTTTCGGCCTGCTGCACAGCCTCGTGGATAGCGGTTCTTCCCGTCACTGATTCCCTTGCCGAGAGCCCGCATGATCACCACCCAGGGCCATCAGCAGGACGCCGACCTCAACGGCCTGCTCTACGGCTTCGTGTTCCGTCCCGGCCAGCCGGGGCGGGAGATCGATTCCAGCGAAGCCCGCGAGCTGATGCTCGCGCCCCGCGACCCCGAGGAATTCCTCTGGCTGCACATGAACCTCGCCCACGCCGCCTGCGAGCGCTGGATGAAGGGCAGCCTCGACCTGCCGGAAACCTTCTTCGAAACCCTGCGCGAAGGCTCGCGTTCGACCCGCATCGAACACGCCGACACCGCCTTGCTCGCGGTGGTCAACGATGTGGTGTTCAACTTCGGCATGGTCTCGTCCGACGTCTCCACCCTGTGGGCCTGCGTACGTCCGCGCTTGCTGGTGAGTACGCGCCTGCAGCCGCTGCACTCGGTGGATCGCCTGCGTTCGTCGGTCAAGCGTGGCGAGCAGTTCAGCTCGACCATCGAGTTGCTGGTGCACCTGTTCGGCGACCAGGGCGATGTACTGACCCAGATCGTCCGCGAGACCACCATGAACGTTGACCGCATCGAGGACCAGTTGCTGTCCCAGCGCCTCAGCGACAACCGCGCCGACCTCAGCGCCATGCGCCGTGTACTGGTGCGCCTGCAACGCCTGCTGGCGCTGGAGCCGGGCTCGCTGCTGCGCCTGCTCAACCGGCCGCCGGACTGGCTGCAGGAGCAGGACATCCGCCAATTGCGCGCGGCCACCGAGGAGTTCTCGGTGATCATCAACGACCTCACGGCGCTGGGCGAGCGGATCAAGCTGCTGCAGGAAGAGATCGCGGCCAAGCTGACCGAGGAGAACAACCGCACCCTGTTCACCCTGACGGTGGTCACGGTGCTGGCGCTGCCGATCAACATCATTGCCGGCTTCTTCGGCATGAACGTGGGCGGGGTGCCGCTGTCGGAGGACCCCAACGGCTTCTGGGTGCTGGTGGTGCTGGTGGCGACCTTTACCGCGCTGGCGGGGCGCTGGGCCTTCCGCAAGCGTGGGGACTACTGACGCTCGCGTCAGGCTTTCGGGCTGCTCCGCAGCGCGCAGACCGGGAAAGACAGCAGCGCTCCGGGCGCTTAATTCCCGGTTAATCGCACCTTCGGACAATGCCCGGGCTAAACGATTTCCGTTAGCGCAAGCAAAGGTCCTATTCCATGTCCATGTTCAAAGCCGCAACCCTGTCCGTCCTTTTCGCCCTGCCAGTCCTGGCCCATGCAGAAGGCGGCAGCGACCGGGTCAATGAATGGCATGCGCAATTCCAGCAGGCACAAAAAGAGGCACCGCAGCAGGCGGTAGCCGACAAGAAAGCCGAGCAGTCGACTACCGACAAGCGCGATTCCTGATCACAGGTCGTAACGCACGCTCAAGGTGATGGTCCGCGGATCATTCACCGAGTAATACGCCGTACTGCTCGCCGCCGAATACGCAATGCTTTGCGGATAAGCGCGGTTGAGCAGGTTCTTCACCGCAAGGGTGGTGGTCCAGTGGCCATCACCACTGCTGTAGCTGCTGGTGGCGTTCCAGAAACTCTGCTGCGGCACCTCGTAGATATCGCCATTCACCGCATTCGCGTAGGACTTGCTCTGGAATTGCCAGTCGGTCCCCGCCACCAGTGCGCCCGGTACGTCCACCGGCAGCGTCCAGTTCAAGCCCAGCGCCAGGTTCCAGCGCGGCGCGAAGACCATCCGGTTGCCATCGGCATCCACCCCCGGCCCTGCCGCATTCTTGAAGTCGTCGTACTGCGCCTCGAGGTAGCCGAGATTGGCCTTGAAGGTCAGGTCGCGGCTGAGTAGCGCGGTGTTTTCCAGCTCCACCCCGTAGCTGTGGGCGCTGCCGACGTTGGTGCGCAGGTTGGCGCTGATGGCCGGGTCCCAGGCGTTGGTCTGCAGGTCCTTGTAGTCGTTGTAGAACACCGCGATGTTGCTGCGCAGGCGGCCATCGAGGTAGTCGCCCTTCACGCCGGTTTCATAGGTGATGACGTTCTCCGGGTCGAAGCCCTGCAAGGCGGCGAGGCGGGTCGGCGCACGGTTGTCGAAGCCGCCGGCCTTGAAACCCTTGGCCACGTAGCCGTACTGGGTCAGCTCGTCGCTCCAGGCGTATTCCAGGCCCAGCTTGGGGCTGAACGAGGCCCAGCTTTCGCTGGTTTCGGCGCTGAAGTTGAGGCCGGTGATCTCGCGCTGCCGGGTAATGGCGTAGTTCTGGTAGTCGAAGTTCTTGTGCTCGGCGGTGTAGCGCAGGCCGGCGGTCAGGGACAGGCGTGAGGTCAGCTTGTACGTGCCCTGGCCATACAGGGCGTAGCTTTCGGTGTCGGTGGTGCTGTACTGGCCGCTGGCATTGACCCGGTCGGCGGCCACCGAGTAGGTCAGGCTGTCGCGCTCGGCGCGGAAGCGCTCCTTGTACAGGTAGGCGCCGAGGGTGAAGTTGAAGCGCTGGTACTCGCCGTTGAGCTGGAACTCCTGGGTGGCGTAGCGCTGCTTGTAGTGGATCAGGTTGTTCTGCGTCGGTGCGGCGTTGCCGGTGTTGGCTTCGCCGGAGTTGTCGTAGTCCACCGGCTGGTCGAAGGCCGACCAGGCGGTGACCGACTTGAAGCTCAGCTGATCGTCGAAGTGGTAGATCGAGCGCAGCACTGCACTGCCCTGGTCGAGGCGGTTCTTCGGGTCGAGGCTGCTGTAGGTCTTGAACTTGTCGAAGTGGCCGTTGCTCGGGTCGAAGGGGGTGTAGCTGGTGGTGTCGCCGCGGTCGAAGGTGCCGGCCAAGGTCAGTTGCGTGTCCCAGGCCGAGTCCACCGGGGCCAGGCGCAGCTTGCCGCGATAGGACTGGATATCCACGTTGTTGACGTCCTTGTGCCGGGTGCGGTTGTACACCGTGCCATCGCGGCTCAGGCGCAGGGCCGAGAAGCTGGCGAACAGGGTGTCGTCCACCAGCGGGCCGCTGACCAGCAGGCGGCCGTTGCGTGCGTCGTAGTTGCCAGCGCCGAGTTCGACGAAGGCGCGGGTTTTCTGGTCCGGGTCGCGGGTGATCACACGGATCGCCCCGGCGGCGCTGTTGCGGCCGTACAGGGTGCCTTGCGGGCCACGCAGCACTTCGACGCGCTCGACATCGTTGAAGTCGAGCATCGAGGAGATCGCCCGGGGGATGTACAGGTCGTCGGCATAGACGGCCACGGCGGCTTCCTGGATCGGGTCGGTCTCGCCGATGCCGCGGATGCCGTAGGTCTGGGCGCTGTAGGAGATCGACTGGCGATTCAGGGTCAGGTTCGGGATGCGGCCGGAGAGGTCGCGGATATTGTTGATCTGCTGGTCGCGCAGGGTGGTCTCGTCGAAGGCGCTGATGGCCACCGGGGTTTTCTGCAGGTTTTCCTGACGGTGCTCGGCGGTGACGGTGACGCTGGGCAGGCGTTCTTCGGTGGCGGCGATGGTGGTCAGGGGGAGGGTCAGCAGCAATGGGGGGAGGGCGTGGCGCAAGGCGGGTTTGGGCATGTTGGCTTCCTGCTTTTTTTGGGTTTTTCCTCCCTGAGTGGGGTCGGTCAGTGGGTTCTCTAGTGCATCTGAAGGCCAATCGCTGGCAAGCCAGCTCCCACAGGTCCAGCGGTGCACGCGATCCTTGTGGGAGCTGGCTTGCCAGCGATGAGGCCCTCACTGTTTGTAATCATCTCCCTCCCGATCCAGTTGCCGGATCAACGCATCCCAATGCCGCTGGATCCCCGGGCTGTTGCCGTCGATAAACGCCGCCGTCTGCTGCCTGACCTTCTCGATCGCCGCCTCCGGCGCGAACAGCAGGTCCGCATTCCCGCCGGCCTGCGCCGCGATCTGGATATTGCAGGCCCGCTCCAGCCCGTGCAGTTCACGGAACGCATGCTCGACGCTGATCCCGCCCGTCAGCAGCCCATGGTTGCGCAGGATCAGGATATTGCTCTCGCCCAGGTGGGCCACCAGCCGCTCCTGCTCGTCCAGGTCCAGGGCCACGCCCTCATAGGTGTGATACGCCACCCGGCTGTAGTAGGCCAGCGCATGCTGGGACAGCGGCAGCAGGCCGTCACGCTGCGCCGACACCGCCGCGCCATCGCGGGTATGGGTATGCAGCACCGCCTTGAGGTCCGGGCGGGCGCGGTGGATGGCGCTGTGGATCACATAGCCGGCCTGGTTGATGCCCAGGTCCAGCGGGTCGTCGATGAGGGTCCCGTTGACATCCACCTTGACCAGGTTGGACGCGGTGATTTCATCGAACAGCAAGCCAAAGGCATTGATCAGGAAATGCTCCTCCGGCCCCGGCACCCGCGCCGAGAAGTGCGTGTAGATATGGTCGGTCCAGCGAAACAGCGCGGCCAGCCGATAGGCGGCGGCGAGCTTGACGCGCACCTCCCATTCCTCGGCGCTGACCCGCTGGCGCACGCTGTCGAGATCGGATTTGACGGATAGAACGGCAGTCATTGCAGTACTCCTGGGGATTCGCGTGAAAGGTCAGTAGCCGCGCTGGTGATCGACCAGGTTGCGCAGCGGCTGGCCCTGGTGATAGCGGCGGAAGTTCTCGACGAAATCCACGGCGAAGCCGCGAATCCCGTCGGTGGAAAGGGCGCAGGTGTGCGGCGAGATGAACACCCGCGGGTCGCTGTACAACGGGTGACCGGCCGGCAGCGGCTCGGGTTCGGTGACATCCAGGGTGGCCCGACCGATGCGCCCGGCGTCCAGCGCTTCGAGCAGCGCCTGCTGATCGAGCAGGCCGCCCCGGGCGATATTGATCAGGTGCAGGCCGGGCTTGGCATGCGCCAGCGCTTCGCGGCCGATGATCCCGCGGGTCTGGGCGGTCAGCGGCGCGGCGAGGACCAGGTGGTCGGACTCGGCGAACAGCTGGTGGATATCCGCCACGGCCTCCACCGGTACCCCGGCGTCGAGCGGCTGGCCCGGACGGCCCAGGGCGATGACCCGCAGCCCCAGCGCCGCGGCCTTGGCCGCCAGGCTTTTGCCGATGCTGCCGAGGCCAAGAATGCCCAGGGTCTTGCCCCGCACTGGCTGCAGCGAGCTGAAGCGCCAGTCATCGTCCTTGACCCAGATATCCGGCAACTGTTTGGCCGCCGAGAAGATCGCCGCCAGGGCGAACTCGGCCACCTGCTCGGCATTGCTGCCCTTGCCGCTGGTCACTGGCGGGCCCTGGAACAGCCAGTCCGGGTAGAAGTCGATACCGGACGACACTAACTGCACCCAGCGCAGCGACCAGGGCCAGCCGCGCGGCGCCTCGTCGACCCGGCGCCCGCGCACGTTGACCGGGCGCAGGATCACCACGTCGGCGCGTTCGGCATTGAACTGCTCCGGGCTCAGGTCCAGGACCCGGTGCTCCGGCAATTGCTGGCGGATGAATTCGTTGGCTTGTGCATCCAGCTGGCTGGCGATCACGCTGACGCTGCTCATGGGCTGACTCCTGCATCGAGGGCGGCGCGACCGGTGCCATGGAACACCACGTCGTCCTGCGGGGTATGGATGCGACTGCACAGCACGTCGCGGTAATGCCGCTCCAGCGGGTTGTGCCGCGACAGGCCGGGGTTGCCGGTGGCCTCGATGGCCAGTTCCACCGCCTGGATCGCGTTCTGCGTCACCAGTTGCTTGAGCTGCCCGGCGTTCTGCGCCGGGACCAGGCCGGCGGCGGCGGAGTCGAGCAGGTTGCGGTTGGCGAAGAGCAGGGTGTCGATGCGCCCGACCCGCTCCTGGAAGCGCGGAAGGCTGGCCAGCGGCTGACCGAGGTTGGACGGGGTGCGTTCGCGCAGGAAGGTCACCAGCCAGTCGCGGGCGGCCTGGGCCACCGCGTCGTAGATGCTCGACAGCAGCACCGCCATCCATACCAGGCTTTCGCCATCCAGTTCCGGGCGCGGCGCGCTGGCCGGGCTGACCGAGACGGCGTGGTCCAGGGGCAGCAGCACGTTGTCGAACTCGACCCGGTGGCTGCAGGTGGCGCGCATACCGAGGTGATCCCATTCATCGACGATGCGGATGCCGGGGCTGTCCTTGTGCACCAGGAAGCCGCCCACCAGCGGGTCGGCGTCGTCGCTGCGACCCCACACCAGGTACCACTCCAGGCCATGGCTGCCGGTGGAGTAGAGCTTGGTCCCGGACAGCCGCCAGCCTTCGGCGGTACGCCGGGCAACGGTTGCCGGCAGGCCGCCACGGGCCGGTGTGCCGAGCTCGGGCTCGACGCGGAAGGCATTGATCAGCGCGCCGTGCTCCACCGCCTCGCGGGCCAGGCGTTCACGCAGATGGGCCGGCCAGCGCTGGTCGTCCTGCAGGCGGAAATGCTGGAGGTACTGCATCACCAGGATCAGCGCGGTGGACGGCTCGCCCTTGGCCACTGCGGCGATCACCTTGCGCGCTGTCGGCAGGTCGGCGCCGCCTCCGCCGAGGCTTTTCGGCACGGTCAGGCCGAGCAGGCCATGGCGCTGGAGCAGGGCGAAGTTGGCGGCGGGAAACGCGCCGCTGCGGTCGAAGCCGGCGGCACTGGCGGCCAGCTCGCGGGTGATGATCGCAAGGACCGGGTCTAAAGCGTCCTCGGGCGGCGTCGCCCGGTGCAGTGGAACGGTATTGGCGGAAGACTGGCTCATCAGGCACTCATTTGCATAAGACGGCAGGGCTTATGACCGTATGTGCGGTGAGTGCCTATGTAAAATTCTTTATGGTTCTAAGCTAATCACGGAAATGAAAAATTGTTCGCATATTAGGTTATGACCAAAATGCATTTCACTGATTATGCGCGACTCGCTACAGTCGGCTCACATTCCGCGTCGCATAGCGGATGGAACCCGGAACCTGACAACAGGCTGAGATCCAGCCTCAAGGAGCGTCGCGATGATCCCCCTTACCCGAATCCTGGCCCTTGGAGCCGCCTTGCTGCTGGCCAGTCCGGCTTTCGCCGCCGAGCGTGTCGAACTGCGCATCGGCGACCAGAAGGGCAATATGCGCGCCCAGCTCGAAGCGGCCGATGGCCTGAAAGATCTGCCCTATGACATCCGCTGGGCCGAATTCCCCGCCGCTGCGCCCCTGGCCGAAGCGCTGAATGCCGGGGCCATCGATGCCGGGATCATCGGCGATGCACCGCTATTGTTCGCCCTGGCGTCCGGGGCGCAGGTCAAGGCGATTGCCGTGGACAAGTCCGATGCCTATGGCACGGCAGTGCTGGTCAGGCCGGACTCGCCGTTCAAGAGCGCCGCGGACCTCAAGGGCAAGCGCATCGCCACCGGGCGCGGCTCCATCGGGCACTACATTGCCCTGAAGGCCCTGGTCAGCGCCGGCCTCAGCGAGAAGGACGTGGAATTCCGCTTCCTCGGCCCGGTGGACGCCAAGGTCGCCCTGGCCAATGGCTCGGTGGACGCCTGGGCCACCTGGGAACCCTACACCGCGTTGTCCGAACTGAGCGGGCAGGGCCGGGTGCTGGTCAATGGCCGTGGCCTGTCCAGCGGCAACAGCTTCCTCGCCGCCACCGACAAGGCCCTGGCCGATCCGGCCCGGCGCGAGGCCCTGCAGGATTACCTGACGCGCCTGGCCAAGGCCCAGGACTGGGCCAACCGCAACCTCGACAGCTATTCGAAGACCCTGGCGCAGATCATCGGCTTCCCGGTGGACGCCGCGCGCCTGCAGTTCGAGCGCCGGCAACTGCGTTGGCAGGCCGTGGATGCGCAGACCATCGCCGAGCAACAGGACACCGCTGATTTCTACCAGGCCCACGGCCTGATCGCCGGGCGCCTCGACGTGGCCCCGACCTTCGCCAGCGGCTTTGTCCTGCCGGCCACCGTACAACTGACCAAGACCCCCTGATTGCGGAGCTTCGCGCATATGATTCCTTTCAAACGCATCTATCAACTGGCCGCCGCCGTGGTGCTGGGCGCCAGCCTCGCCGGCACCGCCAGCGCCGAAACCCTGCGTATCGGCTACCAGAAATCCTCGACCCTGCTGACCCTGCTCAAGGCCCAGGGCAACCTGGAGAAAGACCTCAAGGTCCAGGGCATCGACGTCACCTGGCACGAATTCGCCAGTGGCCTGCCGCTGCTGGAGGCGCTGAACCTGGGCAATGTCGATGTCTCCGCCGATGTCGCCGACACCGTCCCGGTATTCGCCCAGGCGGCCGGTGCCAAGCTGGTTTATTTCGCCCGCGAAACCCCGTCGCCCCTGGCCCAGGCCATCCTGGTGCCGGCGGACTCGCCGCTGAAGACCCTCGCCGACCTCAAGGGCAAGAAGATCGCCGTGACCAAGGCAGCCGGCAGCCATTACCTGCTGATCCAGGCCCTGGCCAAGGCCGGATTGAACTTCAACGATATCCAGCCGGCCTACCTGATTCCGGCGGATGGCCGCGCTGCCTTCGAGAACCGCAAGGTGGATGCCTGGGTGACCTGGGACCCGTTCGTCGCCAGCGCCCAGCGCCAGCAGCATGCACGGGTGTTGAGCGATGGCCAGGGCCTGTCGAACTACCAGCGCTACTACCTGGCCTCCAGCGATTACGCCAAGGCTCACCCACAGGTACTGAACACCCTGTTCACTGCCCTGAGCGGCGCCGGTAAGTGGATCAAGGCCCATCCGAGCGATGCTGCGAAGGTGCTTGGACCGCTCTGGGGCAACCTCGATGTCGCGACGGTCGAGCAAGCCAATGGCAGACGCAGTTATGATGTGCAGCCGGTACAGGCTGATAACCTCGCCGAACAGCAGCAGATCGCCGATGTGTTCTTTGCCCAGGGCCTGCTGCCGCGCAAGATCGACGCCAGCGCCGTGGAGCTGTTCAAGCCCGTCGCGCGCTGAGGCGGTAACCGAATACAGGCCGCTGGCGCCTTTCGGGGTGCCAGCGGCCTTCGCCGTTTCGAAAAAGGAGTGCTTCATGGAAAAGCGTCAACTCGGCAACAGCGGAATCCAGGTCAGCGCCATCGCCCTCGGCACCATGACCTGGGGCGAGCAGAACAACGAGGCCGAGGCCTTCGAGCAGCTCCAGGTGGCCCGTGAGGCCGGCGTCAACTTCATCGATACCGCCGAGATGTACCCGGTGCCGCCGATCGCGAAGACCTACGGCGAGACCGAGCGCATCATCGGCAACTACTTCGCCCGCTTCGGCGGCCGTGAGCACTGGGTGCTGGCGAGCAAGGTGGCGGGGCCGCACCGCATCGACCATATCCGTAACGGCGATGCACGGCTGAACCGGGCCAATATCACTGCGGCCCTGGAAGACAGCCTCAAGCGCCTGAAGACCGACTACCTCGACCTCTACCAACTGCACTGGCCGGATCGTCAAAGCAACTTCTTCGGTCAGCTGGGTTATGTGCACGACGCCACCGATGAGCCCACCGCCATCGAGGACACCCTCGAGGTGCTGGACGACCTGGTCAAGGCCGGCAAGATCCGTCACATCGGCCTGTCCAACGAAACCCCGTGGGGCGTGCACCGTTTCCTGCACCTGGCCGAGACCCGTGGCTGGCCGCGGGCGGTGTCGATCCAGAACCCCTACAGCCTGCTGAACCGCAGCTACGAGGTGGGCCTGGCGGAGATGTCGATTCGCGAGAAAGTGGGGCTGCTGGCGTATTCGCCGCTGGCGTTTGGCGTGCTCTCGGGCAAATACCTGAATGGTGCGCAGCCGCCGAAGGGGCGCCTGACCCTGTTCGACCGTTTCCAGCGCTACAACAATCCGCAGGTAGAGAAGGCCACTCAAGGCTACGTCGCCCTGGCCCGTGCCCATGGCGTGGACCCGGCGCAACTGGCGCTGGCCTATGTCACCAGCCGGCCGTTCGTGACCAGCAACATCATCGGCGCAACTAACCTGGAGCAGTTGCACAGCAACCTGGCCAGCGTCGAGGTGAAGCTGACCGAGGAGCTGTTGCGAGGGATCGAGGCGATCCATGTGCAGCAGCCGAATCCGGCGCCTTGAGGCGGGTCTGAGGGTGCCTTCCGGGGCCTCATCGCCGGCAACGCCGGCTCCCACAAGGATCGCGGACACCGCCGAAACCTGTGGGAGCCGGCGTTGCCGGCGATGAGGCCCTTACCGGCGCCGCTTACCAAAGCACCAGGGTGTAATCGATATTCACCCTTAGCTCATTGTCATCCCTGAACGACGCCGTCGAAGCAAAGTCATTCCGATACCAGGCATGCCGCAACCGCAGCGCGACGTTCTTCAACGGCCCGCTCTGCACCACATACGACAGCTCGATATCCTTCTCGCTCTCACTACGATCCGAGCCACCCAGCGCCGCCGGCAACTCGATATGGCTGCCATCCAGGTAGCGCAGCATGCCCTTCAGCCCCGGTACCCCGACCGTGGCGAAGTCATAGTCGTAGCGCACCTGCCAGGTCCGCTGCTTGGGGTTGAGAAACTCGCTGCTCAACGCGCCCTCGCTGACCACCATCGGCTCGGACCCGGCGATATAGGGCATCGAGGTATCACCATTCAACTGCATCCAGCCCAGCCCCAGGCTATGCCCGGCCTGGCTGTAGGTGCTCATGATGCCGAAGGTGCGGTTGTCCACTTCACCGGCCTTGCCGAGGCCATCCTCGCGGCTGATGTGGTAGCGCACATCGGTCTTCAGGCGTCCGCCACCCAGGGCACGGTTGTCGACGAAGCCGAGGTAGTCCTGCTTGTAAATGTCTTCCAGCTCGGCGTGGTAATACTTGAGGGTCAGTGGCTCGGACCATTGGTAATCACCGCCGATATAGGTGAAGGCATCCGACTGCGCCGCACCATTGAAGCGCCGGTTGGGCGCGGCGATGCTGATCTTCTGGTCGTTGCTGGAGTCGCGCTGGTTCATGCGGTCCAGGCGCCCGGCGGTGAAGGTCAGGCCGGCGAGGTCCTGGGACTTGAGGTTGAAGCCGCGGAAGGTCTGCGGCAGCAGGCGGGTCGGGCTGGCGAAGAGGATCGGCAGGATCGGCATCAGCGTGCCGCCCTGCAGTTCGGTCTTCGACACCTTGACCTTGCCGGTCAGGCCCAGCTCGGAATAGTCGTCACGTGGCTCGCGGTCGGTGCTGTCGAACGGCAGCAGGCCGGTGCCGGTGCGGTCTGGGCTGGAATCGAGCTTGAGGCCGAGCAGGCCCTGGGCATCGAGGCCGAAGCCGATCGGGCCTTCGGTGTAGCCGGAGTTGAAGCGCAGGATAAAGCCCTGGGCCCATTCCCGGGTCGCCGATTGCGCCGAGGTACCCTTGTAGTCGCGGTCGAAGTAGTAGTTGCGCGCGGTGATGCTGGCCTTGCTGTCCTCGAAGAAACCTTGTGCGTGCAGCACCGGGCTGAGGGCGCTGAGGGTGGCGAGAACGAGGGTGCGGTTGACTGATTTCATGCCTGTGCCTTTGTTGTTCTTGTTATCGGTGATGGAAGTCATTCAGGGGCATGCAGCAGGACCCATTGCTGGTCCTGCACGCTGACCAGGGCGCGGGCGCGCTGGTCGTGGCCGAAGTGGTCGGTGGGGCTCAGGCTGTAGACGCCATGGGTGCCGGCCACTTCCCTGGTCTTCTCCAGCTGGTCGCGCAAGCCCTGGCGGAACCCGGCACTGCCCGGCTGGCCGCTTTTCAGGGCTTCAGGCACCGCCACTTCGACCAGGCGCATGGCGTCGAAGAGGTAGGCGCCGAACGGCGACAGGCTGTTGGCACCGTACTTGGCCTCGTAGCGCTGGGCGTAGTCGCTGGCGATGGCCTTGGACGGATGGCTGTCGGGCAGCTTGTCCCACACCACCACCGGCCCCACCGGCAGGATCGCGCCGTTGAGGGCCTTGTCACCGATACGCAGGAAGGCCGAGTTGGCCGCGCCGTGGGTGTGGTAGATCGTGCCCTTGTAGCCGAGGCGGCGCAGTTCGGTATGGGGCAGGGCGGCCGGGGTGCCGGTGGCGCCGATCAGCACTGCGTCGGGCTTGGCGCTCATGACCTTGAGGGCCTGGCCACTGACCGAGGAATCGGTGCGGTTGAAGCGCTCGTCACGCACCAGCGTGATCCCGGCGGCCGGCGCCAGCTCGCTCAGTACCTTGTGCCAGTCCTCGCCCCAGACGTCGTTGTAGCCGATATAGCCGAGGGTCTTCACGCCGTTTTCCTGCATATGTTCGATCAGCGCTTCGGCCATCAGTGCGTTGGTCTGGGCGATGGTGAAGATCCATGCCTGCTCGCCGTTGGCCGGGGCATAGGGGGCCAGGGCGATCTGCGCGGTGTGGCTTTCCTTGGCGATCTGCGCCACCGCCGCCGAGGTCGGCACGGTGCTGGAGCCGATCAGCAGGTCGACCTGGTTCTCGCTGACCAGCTTGCGCGCGTTCTTGGCGGCGGCGGTGCTGTCGCTGGCGTCGTCGAGGACCACGTATTTCACCGCTTGCCCGGCGATCTCTTGCGGCAGCAGATCGACGGTGTTGCGCTCGGGAATGCCCAGCGAGGCACCCGGTCCGGTAGTGGAAAGGATCACGCCGACGGTGACATCGGCCTGGGCGGCGGACGCCATGGCGGCGACCAGCAGCAAGGGGAGGAAGGGTTTCATGAACAGCTCCTTGGATGTTGTTGTTATGGGGCGAGCGAATTCGATAAAGCGGGCGCTAGGTGCCGGTAGCGCGGGGTGCCTCCGTGCCGGTGGGTTTGCGTCCGAGGTAGCTCTCGACCACCCGCGGGTTCTGCGCCAGGTCGGCGGCAGGGCCGTGGAGGACGATGTCGCCGGTTTCGAGGACGTAGCCGTAGTCGGAAATCTTCAATGCAGCGCGGGCGTTCTGTTCCACCAGCAAGATGGAAACGCCGCGCTCGCGCAGGGTCTTGAAGATCTCGAAGATCTCGCCGATCACCCGTGGTGCCAGGCCCAGGCTCGGTTCGTCGAGCATCAGCAGGCGTGGTTTGGCCATCAGCGCGCGGCCGATGGCGAGCATCTGCCGCTCGCCGCCGGACAGGGTGCAGGCTGCCTGCTCGCGGCGCTCCTGCATGCGCGGGAACAGGGCGTAGACCTCGTCGAGGGTCTGCTGATGGTCACGGTGGCCCTGGCGATGGCGGCTGAAGGCGCCAAGGCGCAGGTTGTCCTCGACGCTCATCAGGCCGAACAGCTCGCGGCTTTCCGGGACCAGGGCCATGCCCTTGTCGATGCGCTGGGCCACGCCATGGTGGGCCAGTAGCGGCTGGTTGGCGTAGTCGATCTCGCCGCGTGACGGCAGCAGGCCGATCAGCGCCGCCATCAGGGTGGTCTTGCCGGCGCCGTTGGGGCCGATCAGGCTGACGATCCGGCCCTCGTCCAGGTGCAGGTCGAGGTTGCGCACCGCCTCCACCTTGCCGTGGTTGATCGACAGGTTGCGTACATCCAGCAGGCGGCTCATTCCACACCTCCGAGGTAGGCGGCCAGGACCGCCGGGTTTTCCTGGATCTCCAGCGGCGTGCCGCTGGCCAGGGGCTGGCCGAACTCCATCACCACGATCCGGTCGGACAGGCCCATGACGAACTCCATGTCGTGCTCCACCAGCAGCACGCCGAGGCCTTCGCTGCGCAGTTGTTCGAGCAGGCGGGCCAGGGCCTGTTTCTCGCCGTAGCGCAGGCCGGCGGCGGGCTCGTCGAGGAGCAGCAGGATCGGGTCGCTGCACAGGGCGCGGGCGATCTCGACGATGCGTTGCTGCCCCAGGGCCAGGCTGCCGGCCGGGGTATGCAGGTGCTCGCCGAGGCCGACCCGCTCGATCTGCCGCGCAGCTTCGGCGAGCAGGCTGGCTTCCTCGGCCCGCTCCAGGTGCAGCATCGAACGCAGCAGCCCGGCCTTGCCGCGCCGGTGCGCGCCGAGGGCGACGTTCTCCAGTACGCTCATGTCCGGCAGCAGGCGCACATGCTGGAAGGTGCGGCTGATCCCGAGGCTGGCGATGGTGCGCGGGGCGAGGCCGTCGATGCGCTGGCCGAGGAAGGTGATCTGCCCGGCATTCGGTGCGAGCACGCCGGAGAGCAGGTTGAAGAAGGTCGACTTGCCGGCGCCGTTGGGGCCGATCAGCGCGGTAATCTCGCCGCTGTTGAGCGCCAGGCCCATGTCCTTGTTGGCCACTAGCCCGCCGAAGCGCTTGACCAGTCCTTCTGCTTGCAGCAATGGCTGGCCGTGCCCGGGCATGCTGCGCCGGGGCAAGGCGGCGGCGTCGCCGGCGAGGGTGTTGTGCCGGCGGGCTTTCGGCAGCGCCGCCTGGATCAACGGCAGCAGGCCGCCGCGGGCGTATTGCAGGACCAGGATGATCAGCACGCCGAAGAAGATCATCTCGAAGTTGCCGGCCTGGCCGAACAGGTGTGGCAGCACGTCCTGCAGCACCTGCTTGAGCAGGGTCAGGAGGAAGGCGCCGAGCAGCGCGCCCCACAGGCTGGCGACGCCGCCGAGGACGATCATGAACAGGTAC
The DNA here is from genome assembly GCF_057197725.1 of Pseudomonas sp. P2S-1. Taxonomy (NCBI): domain Bacteria; kingdom Pseudomonadati; phylum Pseudomonadota; class Gammaproteobacteria; order Pseudomonadales; family Pseudomonadaceae; genus Pseudomonas; species Pseudomonas sp. P2S-1. The sequence continues at coordinate 2,097,934 of NZ_CM170068.1, read as the reverse complement.
TCGATGCCCATCACCACCGAGAACGGCGTCGGGTTCACCACCCGTTGCAGGTGGGCGTAGAGCCAGCCGGACAGGGCGGCCAACAGCGCGGCGACAAGGAACACCTGCAGGCGGCTGCGCCCGGTGTTGATGCCCATGGCCTCGGCCATCCCGGCGGCGTCCTTGAGGGTGCGGATGGCCCGGCCCTGGCGGCTGTCCAGCAGGTTGCCGAGCAGCCACAGGGTGACCGCCAGGATGACCCCGAGCAGCGGGCTGAACTGCGCCGCGCCGCTGATCGTCCAGCCGAACAGCTCGATCGCCGGCAGGTCCTGGATCCCGCCGAAGCCACCGAGCCCCGGCAGGTTGCCGAACAGGTAGAACAGCGCCAGGCCCCAGGCCAGGGTGCCGATCGGCAGGTAGTGCCCGGCCAGGCGCAGGGTCAGCAGGCCGAGGCAGGTGGCGACCAGCAGGGTGATCGCCAGGCCCGCCAGCAGGCCGAGCCAGGGCGACAGGCCGTACTCGGTGGTCAGCACTGCCGTGGCATAGGCGCCGATACCGACGAAGGCCGCCTGGCCGAAGGAGGTCATGCCACCGATGCCGGTGAGCAGCACCAGCCCCAGGGCCACCAGGCTATAGAGGCCGATGTAGTTGAGCAGGGTGACCTGGAATGGAGGAAGCACCATCGGCGCCACGGCCATGGCCGCCAGCAGCAGGAACAGGGGAAGCAGGCGACGGCTCATCAGTGTTGCTCCTCGACATGCGGGTGTTTCAGCGACAGCCAGAGCAGCACCGGGATCACCAGGGTGAAGACGATGACTTCCTTGAAGGCCGAGGCGCCGAAGTTGGCGAAGCTTTCCAGCACGCCGACGAAGAACGCGCTGGCAGCGGCGATCGGGTAGCTGGCCAGGCCGCCGAAGATCGCCGCGACGAAGCCCTTGAGGCTGATCAGGAAGCCGGAGTCGTAGTAGAGGGTGGTCAGCGGGCCGATCAGCACACCGGACACCGCGCCGATAAAGGCGGCGAGGCCGAAGGCGCTTTGCCCGGCGAGCTGGGTCGGGATGCCCACCAGTTGCGCGCCATTGCGGTTCAGGGCGGTGGCGCGCAGGGCCTTGCCGTACAGGCTATGGCCGAAGAAGGCGTAGAGCAGGCCGATCAGGCCCAGGGCGCAGGCGATCACCAGCAGGCTCTGCAGGCTGACCGGCAGGTCGCCCAGCATGAAGGTGGTATCGGCCAGGGAGCGCGTGCGCACCCCTTCGGCGCCGAACAGCCACAGGCTGACGCCGACCAGGGCGATATGCACCGCCACCGAGATGATCAGCAGCGACAGCACCGAGGTCTGTGCCACGCGCTGGTAGACCAGGCGGTAGAGCAGCGGCCCGAGTGGGGTGACCAGGGCCAGGGTGATGACGATCTGCAGCAGGCCGGGCAGGGCGGCCAGGTCGAGATTGCCGAGGGCCAGCCAGAGTACGGCGGGCAGCCCCAGGTAACGCAGGGCCAGGCCGGGCAGGCGGCGGTAATGGCCGTGGCGCAGGGCGATGCCGGCGTCGAGCGCGCAGGCCAGCAGCGACAGGCCGATCAGCAGCCACAGGGTGCCGGGCAGCAGGCCCAGTTGCAGGGTCGCCAGGGTCAGGGCGCTGTAGGTCACGAAATCGCCCTGGAACACCAGGATGGTGCGGGTGACCGAGAACACCAGGACCAGGGCCAACGCCACCAGCGCATAAATCGCACCCGTGGTGAGGCCGTCCTGGCCGAGAAACGCCAGTATCGAGAAGTCCATAGGCAACCCTCAGCGAGTGATGGGGTAAGGAAAACCGGGCCGTGTGCAGGTGCACCCGGACAGGGAAGGGGGAGGCGAGGTGGCGGCGGGGCGGCCGGTGCACGCGTGCGACATCATGGTGAGATACCCAGCTGTATTTTTATTGTCGTGTGATCCAGCCATTGCGGGGCTTTGGCCAAGTCACTCTGGATACACATGTGAATGTGTATGTATAGACTAGCCGGTCATGATGGAGGGTTGTCAAGAGGGGAGAGGGGAATGATGGTGTTTTGAAATTAGGGGATACAGTTATGTATCTTTCGAGGCATGTACAGGATCAAGGTAGGAGCGTGGCTTGCCCGCGAAGGACTGCGAAGCAGTCCCAAAATGGTGTGGCCAGTGAGAGTTTGGGACCGCTGCGCGGTCCTTCGCGGGCAAGCCACGCTCCTACAGGGGGCTGAGTGTTTGGTCAGGCCGGCACGGCCGCCTGCTGCGGCAACAACAACCCCGCCATCCGCTGGCTGCGCTCCAGCCGTTGCTGCTGGGTGTCATCCCCATGCAGCAGCGACAGGCTGATCTGGTACGCATAGATCAGGTACGCCCGGTCCTGCGCCTCATCCGCCGGCGCCCCGGCCTGGATCAGCAAACCTTCGATGTAGTTCAGGCGGTGACTGTCCACCTCGTCGATCGCCTGGCGCGCCTGTTTGTCGCGGCGCGCCCAGGCGCGGATGCCCAGTTCGATTGCCGCCGCGTCCTTGGCCGTCTGCCCGTGGGACGGCAGCTCCAGCAGGCGCTGCAACTGCTGCAACGGTGAGACATGGGCGTTGCGCAGGTTGAGGATCACATCCTCCGTGGCCCGCGCCCGCCAGTTGCCGAGGATGCCTTCGAGCAGCTCGCCGCGGCTCTTGAAGTGGTAGTAGAAGCTGCCGCGGGTGATCTTCAGTTCCTTGGCCAGGGTATCGACCCGGACCGCATCGACGCCGCTGCTGACCAGCACGTGCTGCGCGGCGTGAATCCAGTCTTCGCGGGTGAGATTGGTGCGTGATGACATCGTGTAAGGGCCTTGTTGATCGAGCTGGACAGGCGCAGGGGCGGCAAGCCCGAAGCGCGAAGGAGGGCATTCTAGCGCCCGGCGCAAGGCCGGTGCTATCGCCGCCGGCGCCCGTGTGGCGCGGCCTGCGGCCCTGGCAGTGTGCCGAATTCCCTCGGTTCTTGAAATACACATGTGTAGGTAGAGCCCCATTATTTTGCACGGTTCCAGGTTTTTTTCGTTGACGCACGTCAAAAGCGTCCCTAGCATCTAGATACACATCTGTATGTTAAGAATAAAAACGGAGACCTCGATGAGCGCACATGCCAAGACGCTGCTGGCTGCAGGGCACAACACCCACTACTACGAGGCGGGCCAGGGCGACGCCCTGTTCCTGCTGCATGGTTCCGGACCAGGGGTTTCCGGCTGGAGCAACTGGGGCAAAAGCATGCCTGTATTCGCCGACCGCTATCGGGTGATCGTTCCGGATATCGCCGGCTTCGGCTTCACCGAGTTCCAGGAGGATGCCAAGTACGACATCAAGCTCTGGGTCAATCACCTGGTCGGCATCATGGATGCCCTGGACATCCAGAAGGCCTCGTTCATCGGCAACTCCTTCGGCGGCGCCGTGGCCATCGGCCTGGCGGTGTTCGCCCCGGAGCGGGTGAACAAGCTGGTGCTGCTGGGCACCCCCGCCGGTGAATTCGTGCAGACCGCCGGGCTGCGTGGCGCCTGGGAATACGAGCCGTCGCTGGACAACATGCGCCGCCTGATGGAGCTGTTCCCCTACGACAAGGCGCTGATCAGCGACGAGATGGTCCAGGCCCGCTACGAGGCCAGTGCACGTCCCGGCGCCCAGGACGCCCTGCGCAAACTGATCCCGCAACCGGCCGCCGAAGGCGAAACCATCGTGCGCGGTTTCCCCGCGGCCGCCCTGGCCAAGATCAGCGCGCCGACCCTGGTGGTGCATGGTCGCGAAGACCGCGTGGTGCCGCCGCAATGCGGCCTGCTGATCGCCAACAGCATTCCCGATGCCGACCTGCACCTGTTCGGCCATTGCGGCCACTGGGTGCAGAGCGAGCAACCCCGGCGCTTCGCGGCGCTGGTCCGCGACTTCCTGGGCGAGTAAGCGCCATGAGCCGAAATGTGATGGAGCGGGTGCTCTGGCAACTCTGTGTCGAGCGGGCGGCGAAAGATCGCTTTCGCCAGGACGCCGAAGGCTTTCTCGGACGCTTCGACCTGGCAGAAGAAGAGCGGGCGATGATCCTCGCCTTCGACGTCGCCGGGCTGCAGGCGGCCGGGGTCAACCCGATGCTGACCATGGGCTTCTGGCAGGAGCTCTCGGTCGAGCGCGACATGGCGGTCTACAAGCAGCGTCTGGGCTGCACCGATGAACAGGGCGCCGGCTTTTCCGCCGCGCTCAAGGGGTGACGAAATGGGCAAGATAGTTGGCGGCTTCTGGATGCCGCATGACCCGGTGATGTTCGTGGCGCCCAAGGCGCCGTCCGAAGCCCAGCGCGATGCGGTGTGGGGCGCCTATGCCGAATGCGCCCGGCGCCTGGCCGAGCTGGAGCCGACCGCGGTGATCATCGTCGGTTGCGACCACTACATCCTCTTCGGCACCCACTGCCTGCCGCGCTATGTGATCGGCACCGGCGACGTGGATGGCCCGATCGACCGCCTGCCGGGCCTGCAACGGCGGGTGGTGAAGAACCATGAGGCCCTGGCCGAGCACATCGTCGCCCATGGCGATGCCAATGGCGTGGACTGGAGCGTGGCGCGCAGCTTTACCGTCGACCACTCCTTCTCCATTCCCCACCAGTTGGTGGTGCAGCCGGCCGAACAGCTGATGGGCAAGACCCTGCCGAGCATTCCGGTGTACCTGGCCTGCGGCGTCGATCCCTATATCTCGCTGCAACGCTCGGCCGACCTGGGCCGGCAGATCCGCGCGGCGGTGGCGTCCTTCGACGCCGACGAGCGCGTGGTGATCATCGGCAGCGGAGGCATCAGCCACTGGGTCGGCACCGCCGAGATGGGCAAGGTCGCCGAGGACTTCGACCGCGAGATCCTCGAACTCGGGGCCAGGGGCGATCTCGCCGGGCTCTGCGCCTACAGCGATGAAGACATCCTCCGTCGGGCCGGCAACGGTGCCATGGAAATCCGCAATTTCGCCTGCGCCATGGCCGCGCTGGAGCAGCCGGTGGGTGACGTCATCGCCTACGAGGCGGTGCCGGCCTGGGTCACCGGCCTGGGCTTCGTGCAACTGAAGGAGGCGCGCCCATGAGCCGCGTACTGCTGTGCCAGCGCGACGAGCTGGCCCCGGGTGAACTGAAGAAGGTCGAGCGCGCCGAGGGTGATGCCATCTGCGTCTACAACCTGGGCGGCACCTTCTACGCCACCACCGACATGTGCACCCACGCCACCGCCTCCCTGGCCGAGGGCGACCTGGAAGACGACCTGATCACCTGCCCGGTGCACTGGGGCCAGTTTCATATCCCCACGGGCCAGGCGGTGACCTTCCCCTGCGAGCGGCACCTGCGCACCTACAAGATCATCGTCACCGACCGCGAAGTGTTCGCCGATGTGGCGCTGGAAGCCGACGAAGCCCTGGCCGCGGCGCAAAGCCCGGTCTGATAACCGCATGCCTGTGAGTTGAACCATGGATAACAATAAGCACATTCCGCTCAGGACCATAGAATCGACCCCCGCCCTCGGCAACCTCGACCGTATTTGCGATATGCAAGAGGGTCGGCTGTCGGGCAAGGTGTTCTGGGACCAGGCCATTTACGAGCAGGAGCTGGAGAAGATTTTCGCCCGCTGCTGGCTGTTCGTTGCCCACGAATCGCAACTGCCGAAATTCGGCGACTACCTGACCACCTCCATGGGCGAGGACGAAGTGCTGGTGGTGCGGCAGAAGGATGCCTCGCTCAAGGTCTTCCTCAATTCCTGCCCGCATCGTGGCAACAAGGTCTGCTTTGCCGAGGCCGGCAATGCCCGGGGCTTTATCTGCAACTACCACGGCTGGTCGTTCGGCGCCGACGGTGGCCGCTTGATGGGCATGCACGAGTCCAAGTGCTACGAAGAAAGCAACTTCGACAAATCGAAACATGGGCTGCGCGAGGCCCGGGTCGCCACCTATAAAGGCCTGGTCTTCGCCACCTTCGCCGCCGATGCACCGACCCTGGAGGAATACCTCGGGCCGATGACCTGGTACATGGACGTGATGCTCGACATGGACGAGGGCGGCAGCGAGTTCCTCGGTGGCTGCATCCGCTCCACCATCGAATGCAACTGGAAGATCGCCGCGGAGAACTTCGTCGGCGACATCCTCCACGGCGGCTGGACCCACGACTCGGCGGCCAAGGCCATGCTCGGCGGGCCGGTGGCCAATGTCGGCGAGCTGGAAGAGTCCTACTCGGTCAATTGGAACGGCCACGGCTACGAGTTCGCCACCGATGTGGTCGGCAATGCCGCGACCCTCGGCGAGCGCGATATCAACAAGTACCTGCACGTGCTGCGGCCCAAGGTGGCCGAGCGCCTGGGCGAGTTCCGCTCCAAGCTCATCGGGGCGATCTCGTCGTTCACCGTGTTCCCCAATTTCTCCTTCCTGCCGGGGCAGAACACCGTGCGCATCTGGCAGCCGCGCGGGCCGCACAAGATCGAGCTGTTCACCTGGGTGATCGTCAACAAGAACGCGCCGCAGGACATCAAGGACAAATGGCGGCGCGGCGCGATGATGACCTTCTCGCCCACCGGCGTGTTCGAGATGGACGACGGCGAAAACTGGGAATACTGCACCAAGACCGCCAAGGGCGTGGTCACCCGCTACCAGGACCTGTATGTCGGCCTCGGCATGCACACCCGCCTGGAAGACAGCGACCTGCCCGGCAATGTGTTCAAAGGGCAGCTCAACGAATGCAACGCGCGGGCGTTCTACCAGCGCTGGAAGGACCTGCTGCAAGCGCCGACCTGGGCCGATGTCCCGGACCGCAACGGCACGCTGCGCTGAGGAGAACGAGATGAACCAACCACAACTGTCCTTCGAGGAAAGCCGCCGGGTCGAGCAGTTCCTGCTGCGCGAGGCGCGCTTGCTGGATGACGAATGCTGGGATGACTGGCTGCAGACCCTGAGCGAAGCGATCCACTACTGGATGCCGGGCATCGAGAACCGTCGGCGCGAGGACAAGTCCGGGCCCTACACCCTGGAGCACATGGCCTTTTTCGACGACGGGTTCCGCGAGTTGCAGCGCCGGGTGGCGCGCTTCAAGCAGCCTTCGGCCTGGGCCGAGAACCCGCCGACGCGCAATGTGCACCTGGTCAGCAATATCGAGGTGTATGCCGGGGAGGAGGCGGGGGAATACCGGGCCTTCTCCTGCTTTATCAACGTGCGCAGCCGCGGGCTGGACGAACAGTCGCAGATCACCGGGCGGCGCGAGGATGTGCTGAGGGTCGAGGCCGACGGGCTGAAGCTGCTGCGGCGCAAGATCCTGATCCCCAACGCGATGTTGCTGTGCAAGAACATCAATACCTTCCTATAGGCGCAACACCCCCCCTGTGGGAGCTGGCTTGCCAGCGATGAGGCCAGCAGGACCAACATCTTTGCCCGGCCTGGCCCTATCGCTGGCAAGCCAGCTCCCACAGGGGGCGCGTAGATTTCGAGGACTGAAACATGGGTTGGCTAAACCACCAGGTAGCCCTGGTCACCGGCGGTACCGGCGGGATCGGCAGCGCCATCGTGCGCCGCTATGTCGCCGAAGGTGCCAGGGTCGCAGTCATGGGCCGCGACGCCGCGCAACTGGCAGCACTTTCCAGCGAACTGGGCGACGCCATCATCACCGTCCAGGGCGATGTCTCCCGCTGGCAGGACAACCAGCGCGCCGTGGCGGCGACCTTGGAAGCCTTCGGCAAGCTCGACACCTTCGTCGGCAACGCCGCAGTCTTCGACTATTTCACCCGCCTGGACCGCATCGCCCCGCAAGACTTCGAAAGCGCCTTCAACAAGCTGTTTTCGATCAACGTCCAGGGCTACCTGCTCGGTGCCCAGGCCGCCACGCCAGCGCTTCTTGAAACACGCGGCAACATGATTTTCACCCTGTCCAACAGTGCGTTCTATGCCGGGGGTGGTGGCATTCTCTACGTTACGGCGAAACATGCCCTGGTCGGCATGATCCGCCAGTTGGCCTATGAGCTGGCGCCGAATATCCGCGTCAACGGTGTCGCCCCCGGTGCCACCAACACGCCGATGAAAAGCCTGGAAGGCCTGAACAGCCGCAGCGTGCCGCTGAACCAGATTCCCGGCTTCGGAACCGGCGCCGCCGAGGCCGTGCCGCTGCAACGGATCGCCGAACCCGAGGAACACACCGGCCATTACGTGCTGCTGGCCTCGCGGGAAAACGCCGGCCTGACCACCGCCAACATCATCCACAGCGATGGTGGCTGGGAGATCCGCAGCGCCGGGGCGAAACACCGCAAGACCTGAATCGACAACGGCGTGCTCTACAAGACAAACAAGAGAGATGCGTGATGAGCAACAGAAGCCTTAATGCACCGCAACAACAACTGCTGGAGATGTTCTCCGGCCTGAATATGCCGGTGCTGGCCGCGCCGATGTTCCTGGTCTCCGGCCCGCAACTGGTCTCCGCCTGCTGTCAGGCCGGGATCGTCGGCAGCCTGCCGGCGCCCAATGCCCGTACCGTCGAGCAACTGGACGCCTGGCTCGGCGAGATCGTCGCCGAACGCGAAGCGGCGATCCAGCGGGGTGAAAACCGTGCGCCGTGGATGCTGAACATGATCGTGCACAGCACCTACGACCGCTTCGATGCCGAGCTGGAACTGGTCAAGCGCTACCAGCCACCCATCGTTTCCACTGCGCTGGGCAGTCCCAAGCGGGTCCTGGAAGCCGTGCATGCCTACGGCGGCGTGGTCATCGCCGATGTGATCAGCCCGGCCCTGGCGCGCAAGGCCATGGAGGCCGGGGTCGATGGCCTGGTGCTGGTGTGCAACGGCGCCGGTGGGCATACCGGGACCTATAACCCTTTCGCTTTCATCGGCGAGGTTCGCCAGTTCTGGGACGGCCCGCTGGGCCTGGCCGGGGCGATCTCCACGGGGCGCGATATCCATGCCGCGCAGGTGCTCGGCTGTGATTTCTCGCTGGTCGGCACGCGCCTGGTGGCCGCCGAGGAAAGCCTGGTGGAGGACGCCTACCGCGACATGCTGGTGCAGTGCGGCCTCGACGATATCGTCACGACCAAGGCGGTCAGCGGCGTGCTCGCCAACTGGATGCGTCCGTCACTGGAAAGCGCCGGGATCGATCCGGCTGCGCAGAGCCGGGCCAGCATCGACTTCTCCGGGAATATCGCCAGCGCCAACAAGGCCTGGAAACACGTGTGGTCGGCGGGGCAGGGCGTGGGGCAGATCAGCCGCCGCTACAACGTCGCCGAACTGGTGGACGAACTGCACCAGAGCTACCGCGCAAGCCGTGCCCGGACCCTTTGAATCGAGGAGAACCCGATGAGCCATCCCGCCCTGCACCCCGCCGCCGAAGCCCTGGCCCGTGCCCGCGAATCCCGCGTGCCCTGCGCCCGGATTTCCGAGCGTTTCGACATCAACAGCCTGGCCGACGCCTATGCCATCCAGGAACTCAACACCCAGGCCGCCCTGGCCGCCGGCCGCCGCCTGAGCGGGCGCAAGATCGGCCTGACTTCCCTGGCCGTGCAGCAGCAACTGGGGGTCGACCAGCCGGACTTCGGCATGCTCTTCGCCGACATGGAAATCCGTGACGGCGAGGCCATCGACAGCACGCGGCTGATCCAGCCCAAGGCCGAGGGCGAGATTGCCTTTGTCCTCGGTCGCGACCTGCCCCATGCCGACACCACCCTGGCCGAGCTGCTGCGCGCTGTCGATCATGTGCTGCCGGCCCTGGAGATCGTCGATTCGGCGATCGAGGACTGGAAGATCACCCTGGTCGATACCGTCGCCGACAACGCCTCGTCCGGCCTCTATGTGCTGGGCAAGACCCCGGTCAGCCTGGCCGGGCTGGACCTGGCCCTGGAAGGCATGCTGCTGGAGAAGAACGGTGCGCAGGCGGCCATCGGCGTCGGCGCTGCCTGCATGGGCAACCCGCTGGATGCCTGCCTCTGGCTGGCACGGACCATGGCCGAAGCCGGGCGTCCCCTGCAGGCCGGCGATGTGCTGCTGTCCGGGGCATTGGGGCCGATGGTCCAGGTTCAGGCCGGCGACAGCCTGCGTCTGCGCCTGACCCGCCTGGGCGAGGTGAGCTGCCGCTTCGTCTGAACAAGCCACGCCGGCCCACGCGCCGGTGAACGTCACAACAATAAAACCAGTGGGCGCCGGAACCTGATCCGCCGACCCACGAGGGCGTGCCATGTACGATTTCTTCAACGACCCGACGCGGTTGGCGCCGGCCCGTGTGCGCTGTGAACCCGGCGCGGACGGCAGTTTCATCCTTGCCTCGACTGAACCCCTGCAACCCTATGCCCGCTGCATCGGCCAATGGCTGGAGCATTGGGCTGCCGTCAAACCGGATCATCCTTACCTGGCCGAGCGCCGTAACGGCGGCTGGTTCACCCTGACCTACAAGGACGTGCGCCAGCGCGTCGGCGCCCTGGCCCAGGGCCTGCTGGAGCTGGACAGCGCACCCGGTCGCCCGGTGCTGATGCTCTCGGAAAACGATATCGACCAGGCCCTGCTGACCCTCGCGGCGATGCACGTGGGCATTCCGGTGTCCACGGTCTCGGTGGCCTATGCGCGCAATACCGGCAGCGGCTGCAGCAAGCTCAAGGCGATCATCGAGGTGCTGGACCCGGCGCTGATCTTCGTCAACGACGGCGATGCCTACTGCCGGGCCATCGAACTGGTCGCGCCGCAATGCCCGGTGGTCGCTGCGCGAAATGCCCAGGAGATCCCCGACGGCCTGGCCCTGCCGCTGTTGTACAAGCCCGAAAGCCCGGCAGTGATGGAGGCCTTCTTCCGCCTCGATGGCGACACCCCGGCGCGCTATCTGCTGACCTCCGGCTCCACCGGTGCGCCCAAGGCCGTGATCAACACCCACGGCATGCTCTGCGCCAACCAGCAGGCCATCGCCCAGTGCTGGCGCTTTATCGATGACATCGAAGTGGTGGTGCTGGACTGGCTGCCGTGGAGCCATGTGTTCGGCGCCAACCACAACTTCAACCTGGTGCTGCGCAACGGCGGCACCCTGTATATCGACGATGGCCGGCCGCTGCCGGGGCAGATCGACCGCACCGTGGAGAACATCAAGTCGGTACGGCCGACCCTGTTCTTCAACGTGCCCCGTGGCTACGAGGCATTGCTGCCGTACCTGGAGCGCGACGAGGAGCTGGCCCGCGCCCTGTTCGGGCGTCTGGACCTGCTGTTCTACGCCGCCGCGGCCCTGCCGCAAAGCTCGTGGCAACGGCTCTCGGCCCGCGCCGCCGAAGTACGCGAAGCGCCGCTGTTCTTCGCCACCGAGTGGGGCTCCACCGAGACCTCCCCGGTGGTCACCAGCGTGCATTTCCAGTTGGACCGGGCCGGCAATATCGGCCTGCCGGTCCCGGGCACGCAGATCCGTTTCGTGCCCAGTGGCGACAAGCTGGAAATGCGCGTGAAAGGGCCGTCGGTGTTCCCGCGCTATCTGAATGACCCGAAAAGCACCGAAGCGGCCTTCGACGAACTGGGCTTCTACCGCATTGGCGATGCCGGGCGGCTGGTCGACCCTGAGCGGCCAGAGCTGGGGATTCTTTTCGATGGCCGGGTTACCGAGGACTTCAAGCTCAGCAGCGGCACCTGGGTCTCGGTGGGCACCCTGCGTCCGCGCCTGGTCAGCGCCCTGGCGCCCTATGCCAGCGACTGCGTGATCTGCGGGCATGACCGCGATGCGATTGGCGCTCTGGTCTATCCGACCCCGGCCCTGCGCGAATTGCTGGGCAAGGCGGGGCAGGGCATGAGCGGCGAACAGCTGGCCCTGCAGCCCGAAGTGCGCCTGGCCCTGAGCGCCGGTTTGCAGGCCCTGGCCCGGGATTTTCCGGCCTCGTCCCAGCACGCCGTGCGCCTGATCATCCTCGACACCTCGCCGAGCCTCAACGACGGGGAAATCACCGACAAGGGCTACATCAACCAACGCACCGCCCTGACCCTGCGCGCCGACGCCGTGCAGCGCCTGTACGCCGACACCCTCGGCCAGGACGTGATCCTGCTTGCCGAAGTCTATGGAGAAGCCGTATGAGTCACCGCAAATTGAAAGTCGCCATCATCGGCTCGGGCAATATCGGCACCGACCTGATGATCAAGATCCTGCGCCATGGCGAGCACCTGGAGATGGCGGCGATGGTCGGTATCGACCCGGCTTCCGACGGTCTGGCCCGTGCAGCGCGGATGGGCGTGGCGACCACCCACGAGGGTGTCGAGGGGCTGACCCGGATGTCGGCGTTCGCCGACATCGAGTTCGTCTTCGATGCCACCAGCGCCGGCGCCCATGTGCAGAACGACGCCTTCCTGCGCTCGATCAAGCCGGGGATCCGCCTGATCGACCTGACCCCGGCGGCCATTGGCCCGTACTGCGTGCCGGTGGTGAACCTGGAGCAGAATCTCGGGCAACTGAACGTGAACATGGTCACCTGTGGCGGTCAGGCGACCATCCCGATGGTGGCTGCCGTGTCCCGTGTAGCCAAGGTGCACTACGCCGAAATCGTCGCGTCGATTGCCAGCAAATCCGCCGGCCCGGGCACCCGCGCCAATATCGACGAGTTCACCGAAACCACCTCCCGCGCCATCGAGGTGATCGGCGGCGCGGCCAAGGGCAAGGCGATCATCGTGATGAACCCGGCGGAGCCACCGCTGATCATGCGTGACACCGTGTTCGTGCTGTCCGAGGCGGCCGATCAGGCGCAGGTCGAGGCCTCCATCGAGGAAATGGCCCAGGCCGTCCAGGCCTATGTGCCCGGTTATCGCCTCAAGCAGAAGATTCAGTTCGAGGAGGTCAGCGACCTGAAGATCCCCGGCCTGGGCGTGTTCTCCGGCCTGAAGACCTCGGTGTTCCTTGAAGTCGAAGGCGCCGCCCATTACCTCCCGGCCTATGCCGGCAACCTCGACATCATGACCTCCGCCGCCATGGCCACTGCCGAGCGCATGGCCCTGTCGATGCTCAACGGGAGCGCAGCATGAACAAGCTCTACATCTCCGACGTCACCCTGCGCGACGGCAGCCACGCCGTGCGCCACCAGTACACCCTGGACAATGCCCGGGATATCGCCCGGGCCCTGGACAAGGCGCGAGTGGACTCCATCGAGGTGGCCCATGGCGATGGCTTGCAGGGCTCCAGCTTCAACTATGGCTTTGGTCGCCATACCGACCTGGAGTACATCGAAGCGGTGGCCGACGTGGTCTCCCACGCGAAGATCGCCACCTTGCTGCTGCCCGGCATCGGCACGGTGCATGACCTGAAGGCCGCCTATGACGCCGGTGCCCGGGTGGTTCGCGTGGCGACCCACTGCACCGAGGCCGATGTCTCCAGGCAGCACATCGAATACGCCCGTGAGCTGGGCATGGATACCGTCGGCTTCCTGATGATGAGCCATATGATCCCGGCCGAGCAGCTGGCGGCCCAGGGCAAGCTGATGGAAAGCTACGGCGCGCAGTGCATCTATATGGCCGACTCCGGCGGCGCGATGAACATGCAGGACATCCGCGACCGCATGCGCGCCTTCAAGGCGGTGCTGGACCCGGCGACCCAGATCGGCATGCATGCGCACCACAACCTCAGCCTCGGTGTCGCCAACTCCATCGCCGCCGTGGAAGAAGGCTGCGACCGCATCGACGCCAGCCTCGCCGGCATGGGCGCGGGGGCGGGCAATGCGCCGCTGGAAGTCTTTATCGCCGCCGCCGAGCGTCTGGGCTGGAACCACGGCACCGACCTCTACACCCTGATGGACGCCGCCGACGATATCGTCCGGCCGTTGCAGGACCGGCCGGTGCGGGTCGATCGCGAATCGCTGGCGCTGGGCTATGCCGGGGTCTATTCGAGCTTCCTGCGCCACGCTGAAATCGCCGCTGCGCGCTATGGCCTGAAGACCGTGGACATCCTCGTCGAGCTGGGCAAGCGGCGCATGGTCGGCGGTCAGGAAGACATGATCGTCGATGTGGCGCTGGACCTGCGGGGGCGGTCATGAGCTTCCGCCTGCAGATCGAGCCGGTCGGCCTGAGCTGCCCGGCCTCTCCCGAGCAGACCGTGCTCGACGCCGCCCTGGCCGATGGCCTGATGCTCAAGCACAGCTGCCGCACCGGCACATGCGGGAGCTGCAAAGGACGTTTGCTCAGCGGTGAAGTGGACCATGGCGACAGCCCGCTGGAGGTGCTCAGCGAGGCCGACCGCGAGCAGGGGCTGGCGCTGTTCTGCTGTGCCCGGGCCAGGTCCGACCTGGTGATCGAGGCTCCGGAAGTAACCGAACTGCGCGGGATCAGCATCCAGCAGATGGGCGCCCGGGTCGGCTCCATCGACAAGGTCAGCCATGACGTCGCGGTGCTGCGTCTGATGCTGGCGCCGGGCAGCGCCTTCAACTACTTCCCCGGGCAGTACGTGCAGGTGCTGCTCAAGGATGGCAGCCGGCGCAGCTATTCCATGGCGACTGCGGCGCCCCGGGATCAACAGCTGGAACTGCATATCCGGCATATGCCCGGTGGGGTGTTCAGCGGGCATGTGTTCAACGCCTTGCAGCCCAAGGCGATCCTGCGCATGGAGGGGCCGTTCGGCTCGTTCTTCCTGCGCGAGGGCGAGGCGCCGATGGTGTTTCTCGCCAGCGGTACCGGGTTCGCGCCGATCCAGGCGTTGCTCGAGCAGTTGCGCGAACAGGGTAACCGGCGGCCGGTGTACCTGTACTGGGGCGGGCGGCGACGCGAGGATCTTTACCGGCATGAGCAGTTGCTGGCCTGGGAGGCGGAGCTGCCGTGGCTGAGGTATACGCCGGTGCTGTCGGAGCCGGCCGAGGCCTGCGACTGGCAGGGGGCGACGGGGTTCGTGCACCGTCAGGTGATGCAGGACTTCCACAGTCTCAAGGGTTTCGAGGTGTATGCCTGCGGCGCGCCGGTGGTGGTGGAATCGGCGCGGCGGGAGTATGTGGCGGAGCGGGGGCTGCTGGAGGGGGATTTTTATGCTGATGCCTTTGTGTAGCAGACAAGGTTGACACAAATCCCGTAGGAGCGTGGCTTGCCCGCGAAGGACCGCGCAGCGGTCCCAGATTTTCATTGTTGCTACCATTTTTGGGAGCGCTTCGCACTCCTTCGCGGGCAAGCCACGCTCCTACAAACCTGTGTGTTGCAGTGCTCAATCGGTTTGCCATCATATAGCCACTTCCGTAGAATGCTTTCCCCATAAATCAGGCCTGCGACCTGACCAGAAAAAAGCCTTTGTGTGCACCACGCCCTCCGTAGCCGGCGCAGTAACGCCGTGCCCGTGGGCTCCAAGGCTTTATTCGAGGATCGGTCAATGCGGGTCAGAAATCTCTCCATCGGCGCCAGGGCCGGGTTCGCTTTCGCAATCCTGGCGGTGCTTGTCTTGCTGCTGGGTGCGGTCGCCATTTTCGAAGCGGAGAAAATGGATTCCTCGACCAAGAAGATCACCGGCTACTGGCAGCCCGGCAGTCATGCCCTGGCCGAAGTCGGCCTGGCCCTCGGCCGGACCCGCGCCCTGACCCTGCGCTCGATCCTGCAGCGTGATCCCCAGGAGCGCCAGCGCACCCTGGAGCTGATCACCGAGCGTCAGGGCGAGATGACCAGCAACCTCAAGTTCTACGAGGACAGCATCGCCAGCCCGCGCAACCGCGAGCTGTTCGACGCCTTCAACAGCTCCTACAGCCAGTACTCCGAACTGCAGCGCCAGTTGCTCGACGCCGTGCGCGCCGACCGCACCGAGGACGCCATCGACCTGCTCAACGGCCCCATCGTCGCCCATGCCGACAACATGATGAACGACCTGAGCAACCTGATCCGCTACAACTACGATGGCTTGCTGGAGTCCGGACGGGTCAGCGGCGAAGCCTATGACCGCGCCATCGTGATCATGGCGGTGACCCTGGTGGTGATCCTCCTCGCGATGATCGCCATCGCTGCCGTGCTGACCCGCAGCATCGTCCTGCCGCTGCATGAAGCGGTGGTGGTCGCCGACCGCGTGTCCCACGGCGACCTGACCCAGGAAATCAACGTCTACGGCAAGGACGAGCCGGCGCTGCTGCTGGAGTCCATGCGCACCATGCAGGAACGCCTGCGCACCACCATCCGGCAGATCGCCGAATCCTCCGACCGCCTGGCCTCGGCCTCGGAAGAGCTGCATGCGGTCACCGACGACACCAGTCGCGGCCTGCTGCAGCAAAGCGCCGAGATCGAGCAGGCGGCCACGGCAGTCAACGAGATGACTGCCGCCGTCGAAGAAGTCGCCAGCAACGCGGTGACCACTTCCGATGCCTCGCGCCGGGCCGACGACACCACCCAGCATGGCCGCTCCCAGGTGGACCAGGCGCTGGCCTCGATCCAGAGCCTGGTCAGCGATGTCGGCGAAACCGCCCAGGAAGTCGAGGACCTGGCCAACCACGTCAACGACATCAGCCGGGTGCTCGATGTGATCGGTTCGATTGCCGACCAGACCAACCTCCTGGCGTTGAATGCCGCCATCGAGGCCGCGCGCGCGGGGGAAGCGGGGCGTGGTTTCGCCGTGGTCGCCGACGAGGTCCGCGCCCTGGCGCACCGCACCCAGCAGTCCACCGAAGAGATCGAGCAGATGATCGGCGGCGTGCAGGCTGGCACCCACCGGGCGGTCAGTACCATGCACAGCAGCCAGAGCCAGGCCAGCCAGACCCTGGTGGTCGCCCAGGCCGCAGACGAAGCGCTGAAGGTGATTGCCGAAGCCATCGCCTCGATCAACGAACGCAACCTGGTGATCGCCAGCGCCTCGGAAGAGCAGGCCTCGGTGGCGCGGGAAGTGGACCGCAACCTGGTGAACATCCGCGACCTGTCGATGCAGACCTCGGCGGGGGCCAACCAGACCAATGCGGCGAGCCAGGAGCTTTCGCGGCTGGCGGTGGAGCTGAATGTGATGATTTCCAAGTTCAAGGTGTGATTGTCGGCTTCACTCCAACCCTGTGGGAGCTGGCTTGCCAGCTCCCACAGGGTCAGTGTCGCTTGCACTTGCGTGAAAAAAGTTCCCTTCCCCCGACATGCGGTATTTGGCTTCATGCCTCGCTAAAACCCCGTCCCAGAGCCTCTCCTGGCTGAAAAACATCCTTTCGATATATATCCAAAAGCCTGTTGTCGCCGCTTCGCCTCGCCACTAGCCTCAACCTGCTAACGCTCACATCACTGCCACCCAAAGCGCATTCGGGAGGGACCCTCGCGCTTGATGACCGAGGTGCATCATGTCGTTTAGTGCCGACGTATTGAATGTTCTGGCACGAGAAGTCTCTCCCAACCTGCGCATGAACATCCTGCACGGCCTGATCGTGCAACTGGGATTCGATTTCTTCGGATTTACCTGCTGGACCAGCTTCGGCCCGCGCCCGACGCTCTGGGGCACCTGGCCGGCAGGCTGGATCCAGAAATACAAGGCCAGGCAGTACCTGGAGGTCGATCCCAGGGTCGCGCACTGTCGGCGCTCGATCCTGCCGATCTCCTGGAACGAGAACTTCTTTCGCGGCGCCCCCGGGCTATGGGATGAAGCCCAGGCCTTTGGCCTGTGCCATGGCTGGTCGCAGGGCGCGCATTCGGAAGGGGTGTTCAGCATTCTCGATGTAGCCCGTGAAAAGGGTGCGATAGGCGACGAGGAGTGGTACGAAAAAGCCGGTCAGGTGCTGCTCCTGTGCAACCTGATCCATATGCAGCAGGTCGACGACCTCAAGCGCAGGATCGAGGCCCTCAATCTCACTACTCGCGAAATCGAAGTACTGCGCTGGTCAGCCATCGGCAAAACCGCCGAGGAGGTGGCAGACATCCTCAACCTGTCGGAATCGACGGTGAACTTCCATTTGCGCAATAGCATCATCAAGCTCGGTGTTCAGAACAAGGTGGCCGCCATTGCCAGGGCGGCGCAGCTGGGCCTGTTCATCAATTGCGAAGAGCGGCGGGTCAGCGACGAACCTACCCATTACCGGCGACGCTCGAGTGATTGGGCGCTGGCGTCCAGTGTTTGAGCTAACTCATTGATATTGCACTGTTATGACGACTGTCACGGCAAAAACGCCCCTATTTGGGGCGGTTTTAGTTGTGCAAGACAGGAACAATTCTTATCTGCGCTCCGCGCAGTGGCAGAAAGCCAGTTTTACCGGTCAATTCGTTAGCTAGCTTTGCTCTTGGCCTGTTAGTTGCCTCTCAAAATGCATTGCAATGTCGCCATTGGAGAGGTCTATGTCGCTATCAAGCAACTCCATGCAGTTATCCGCTGAAGAGCGCCGTTGGTTGCCGTGGTTTGGCAAGACCGGCAAATTCGCCATGGGCTGGGCCTGCCGGGTCAACCGCACGGCCTATCCGGTGATCGAGCAAACCTTTGAAGCCATCGCCGACACCCGGGTCAAGCTCCTCACCGGCTGGGCCGTGGAGCAATGGGAACACCTTGCCGAACTGGCCCAGGGCATCGATGGCCTCAGTGCCCTTGACGGGCAGGTCCTGCAGGAAAAACTGCAACAGGCCGAGGACTTCTCCGAACTGTTTGTCGTCGATGCCACCGGCACGCTGCTGGCCTCGACCTGGAACGGCGCGCAGGCGCGCAACCTGAATCCCGCCGCCCTGGCTGAAGGCCTGAAGGCGCCGTTCCTTCATGGCCCCTACAGCGATCCGCTGACCCTGGTCATCGGCCCGTCCTCGTCGCGCTTCCATGATGAAGTCACGCTGATGTTCTACCAGCCGCTGAAAGTCGCCGGCAAAACCCTTGGCTGCCTGTGCGGGCGGGTGCCCAACGACGTACTGGGTGACCTGATCCAGCGCGAGGCCGGGCATATCTTCGCCGAGTCCGGGGACAACTACCTGTTCATGGTCCAGTCGCGTTTCGACCGCAACCTGCAACCGGGCGTGGCGCTGTCGCGCTCACGCTTCGAGGACGGCACCTTCAGCCATGGCGAAAACCTCAAGAGCGGCGTGCACACCGCCTGGAAAACCGTGCAGGTGCAGCGCCACACCGAACTGGAACTGCGCTTCACCGACCCGGCCACCCAGCAACTCCACCCCGGCGTGCGGGAAACCATCCGCAACGGCTCGAACCTGTTCGTCACCTACCCGGGCTACTCCGACTACCGGCATATCCCGGTGGTGGGCAAGGGCGTGACCTTCCAGTTGCCGGGCTCGCCGGACCGCTGGGGCATGATGTGCGAGGCGGACCTGGAAGAGGTCTACCGCCGGCGCTCCCTCAGCTTCGGCCTGATGAAACCCTATCTCGCCACCATGCTCGGCCTGTTCGCCTGCAACTATGGCGTACAGCACTACAGCGGCTTGCCCCAGCACCTGATCGACCTGTGCGAGGCTGCCAGCCTGGTGATCGCCGCCCTGGTCTTCAGCGCCCTCGGCCCGAAGCGCCTGGCCGCGCGCCTGACGGAAATGACCGGAGTGATCCGCACCATTGCCGAGGGCGAGGGCAACCTGCGCCAGCGTCTGGACCCGACGCGCATGGCCAATGACGAAACCGGCGACATGGGCCGCTGGATCAACAGCTTCATCGACCACCTCGACTCAGTGGTGGGCCAGGTGGTCAAGGCCAGCCACAGCGTTGGCACCACCAACCAGATGATGATCGGCCGCAGCCGCAAGGCCAGCAGCACTTCCATGGAAGTGGCGGACGCGGTGCACCGGATGATGGTCATCGTCGAAGAGCAACTGGGCGAAATCCAGCAAGCGTCTGCCGGTGCCGAGCAGATGAAACAGGCCATGGACGAAGTGGTCGAGCGGGCGCGGGAGCAATTCCTCACCGTGCAGCAGGGCACCCAATCGATCCGTGACGTGGTCGAACGCTCGGCGTCCAGTGTGCAACTGCTCGACAGCCGCATGGCCGAGATCGGCAAGATCAGCGGCCTGATCAGCGACATCACCAACCAGACCAACCTGCTGGCCCTCAACGCTGCCATCGAAGCGGCCAGGGCAGGGGAGCACGGCCGCGGCTTTGCGGTGGTCGCCGACGAAGTGCGCAGCCTCGCGGCGCGTACTTCCAGTGCCGCCGAGGAAATCCGCGTCACCGTCGAAAGCCTGCAGGGTGAAACGCGCAAGGCGGTCGGCTTCATGGAAGACGGCGTGCACAATGTCGACCAGAGCCTGGGCCTGGCCGAACAGGCCTCCTCGGAAAACGTGCAGTTGCACCAGGCGGTGGAAAACATGTTCCAGATCATCCAGCAGCTCAACCAGCGCAGCCTGGACTACGGGCGGACCATCAAGGAAGTCGACCAGTCCTCGCTGGAAATGCACCAGACGGTCAACGTCCTGCATGCCAGTGCGGAAACGGTGCGGCTCAATGCCAACAAATTGCAGAAACTGGTGGGGCTGTTCGAGGTCACCCGCACGGGCGCGCAGCGGGAAGCCGCCTGAGATGAAAGGCGAGGGGCAGGGCGCTTTCCGGGCGCAAAGCGGCCCTGTCACCGGGCAGAAACTTTTTTTAAATCAGGGGGTTGCAAGGGTGGGGGAATGTGGACATAATGGCGTCCATCGAAAGCGACGAGAAATAAAAAATCTCAACGTTTTCAACGAGTTAGGGAAATCGAGAGATTTCTGAAGCTCATGAGGCCGAGTAGCAAAGTGGTTATGCTCCGGATTGCAAATCCGTCTACGCCGGTTCGATTCCGACCTCGGCCTCCACTATTTCAAGCCCCGCAGATTAAGTTCTGCGGGGCTTTTTAGTTTGTGCGGGATGATGCCGGAGTTCCGGAACTGCTTAGAGGAACACGGCCATCGTTTCGGTTTTTTGTGAGTTTCCGAGTACATAAGGACATGTTCATGCGGGTCGTCACAGTCGTAACTTTGTTCGCTTTAACGCTGGCCGGTTGCTCCGGCATCCCCTCGGTTCCCTATGAGGAGCCTGCTCAATCAGATGGGGTGGCGCGTCTTCGCGTGATCACCAACTCCAGTGTGTATGGCGACAGCATCACGGGTAATTGTGCCCCTGCTACCCGTCACAAGATGGCTGATGCCGGACGCTTCGGGCGGGACGGAACCGCCAACCTCAACTATCCCCAATATCCCCTGAACCCCTCGAGCACTGGCATGCCAGCCAGGCTTGCGCCCGCTCTTGTCGACTACGTTCCCTCCATCCGGATGGCTGAAGGTGCCTATAAAGAGGTCGTAACCGAGTATCGCGTCAGGACTGATTTGCCGTTCCAGATTGCAACCTTGGGCGCGACCATTGGCAGTTATGGCAGCACCTACTCTGCTTGCGGTGCCGAAGCGCACGTTTACAAGCTCGAGCCAGGGAAAGACTACGAAGCGTTGGTCGGGGTGGGTAGCAGACCAGGTAGTGATGGCGGGCAAGAGCTTGTTTGCATGCTCGGCGTTTTTGAACTTGCGCCCTTGGGGCTGACGTCAATCGTGGTTCCGCGGAAGCTGACAGCCTCTGCGCCTGCGCAGGTGGTGTGCAAAAACTAGGCGCTGTACAAAAGGACGTGGCGCCTACGCCGTTGTTTATCGGGCGCCAGCGGTAGTATTCCGGTTTTCTACACAGGTGAGTCTGGCGCTATGGTTATGTTCTTGCTGCTTTCTGGGCTTGGTCTGATGGTGGCCATGCAGGTGGTTATCTTTTTCGTGGCGTTCAAGAATTCGCCAGGTCAGGCGCTGGTTTGTTTATTGATACCGTTTTATGTGTATGTCTACGCGAAGAAGGATCCCCAAGCGAAGCCGTTTCTTAAGCTTTGGTACGCCGGGGTGGCGCTATTGATCGGTGGGGTGGTCGCGTCATCGTGACCCGCTGAAGTTGCAGCATGAGTTTGCTGGGCAGGCGAAACCTCAGGGCCTCAGGCCCACAGAGGCTGCGTGTCAGGTCTGGTGTAACCCCAGATGCGTGGCACTCCATCCTCCAGGGAAAAGGCTAGATTGTGTTTTCGTAGCGTGGAGATTAGCCAATCGGATGAGACCGCTCTGAGCTCGATCCACTCGATTTCTGCTACTGGATGGATGTGGTAATGCCATTCTCGATCCCAGTCCGTGCAGTAATCGCCTGGAGCCAAGACGCTGTGCAGTCTGAATTCTGGCTTCATTTGCGGAGCGTCTGTCATTGCTTTGATCAGCTCAGCCCATTTGGTGTTGTTCATGATGGGAAGAATCTTACCTGACGTCAGCAGCCTGCGAATTTTCGATTTTTCTACTTCGTTGAGTTCGGGTAACTGATGCATAGGATTCGCCGAATTGTATGAAGTGAGTAGCGCGAAGACAGAAAGTATTTATTTTCGTCGACTGCATGCTGAGCGTCGAGTGGTAAACAAACCCGCCTTCTCCTTCTGGCCCCCTAAATGCCCTGGAAAAATGCCAGGGTGGCGGTTAACCTGCTGCTATTTGTTATTAGAGAGAAGGGGACAGAAAAGGGGACCAGAAAAGGAGAAAAGAGAAAAGGAGAAAAGGAGAAAAGGGGACAAGAAAAGGGGACAGATTTATTTTCGAGAGAAAAGGGGAGAGAAAAGGGGACAGATTTATTTTCTCGTCTCCTTTTCTCGAGTGTCTGAGTCGAGTGGAAAATAAATCCGTCCCCTTTTTCGCTGGTGACCGTGAGCTTCATGTTGGACCTCATTCCTTGGGTTGGAGCTTCTATCCTAGACCGAATCGCCGGGGCGCGGCTGCGTCATCGCACGATATGCGTCCACTGGGTTACGCTTACCCAGGATCGAATATCCCGGGATGGAACCAGAGTGCTGGACTTGTTGATGACCTACGTGCTGGCCCCAGTGGCGGCAGCCGTTTTCTTTCCGATCGGTTGGCCGATCGTCAAGCTGGTCACCTGGGGGCGCTACCCCAGAAAGGGCATGTGGTTCAAGGATACGCCCGAGTCGAACTGGACAATCGGGGCAGGCATGGCTGTCTTGGTGATTGCCATGATGGTGGCGCTGCAACAGTTCCAGATGCTGTAGTCGTCACAGGTCCTGCGGGACATAGGTGACTCCAGCAGCACGCTGTAGGTCCGGTGGCCGAATTGAAGTTTTGCGAGGGTTAAGTTCGTATGTCGTGTAGCTGTTTGAGCGCAGAGAGTTGCGTCAGCTTCGGTGAGTCGGAAGAGGCGTTTTGCAGGGGCTGTGCGTTCATCAGCCAACGCCCCGACCTCAATTTGTACCAGTGCCGAAGCTGCGGAACTCATTGGCAGATCGATACCGATGGCAGGTCAGACCTGGCAATCAAGGTCGAGCATCCAGACCACTGGGCTACCTTCAATGATTTGCCCCTCAGGCGCGATTTCTTCATCCGTTTCCATGGTGGTGAGGATCGGACGAAATGCCTGTGGGCGAACTGCCCGAATTTCGCCCTGAAGAATATGGCGATCTGCGTTGATCACGCCTATCCGGAGTTCTCTCCCGGCGGCGAGTAACAGGGAACAGCAATTAAGCCTTGAAAGGCCGTTCAAGCCACTCCATCAATACCCGATCGGAGCGCATTACCCCAAGGGCCTGATCAGCTCGCCCCCCTGATTGCGGACGTTACCGACACCCCTGCCCACCGCAAACCAGCGAAAATCCTCTGCCGGCCTGCAGCCCTCCCGCACGATTTCAGCCGCTCGCCCAGGCGCAGTACCAGGATCAAGCCATTCCACCGCCATAGCCGCCGTCAGCACCAACGGCTTGCGCTCATGAATATCCACCAGCCCTCGATCAGCTTCAGCGGTGATGATCACAAACCCGTCCTGCTCGTCAGCCTCAAGCCCTGAATGAACCTGCGCCAACGCCGCGAAATACAATGGTGCACCGTCCACCGGCGTGATGTAGTAGGGCTGCTTGCGCTTCACATCCTGCGCATCCGCAATCCACTCGAACCACCCATTCGCCGGCACCAGCGCTCGCCCATGGGGCCACAATGCCTTGAAGAACTTCCCCGTCATCACCGTCTCGGCCCGGGCATTGATCGGATCCGGCCGCGTGCCCTTCGCCCAGAACGGCGCCCATCCCCATTTCACCTTGTCGACCCTGACGCCACCCGCAGCCGGGGTGATGATCTCGACCTTTGTACCCGGTGCGACGTTGTAGCGCTCGATCGGCTCATGGTCGTAGCCATCAATCACGACCAGGTCGAGCGACAGCTGGCGCAGATAGTGGTCCATCGACTCGTAGAGCGAGTACCTGCCACACATGGCCATTACCTCGTTTGTCAGAAATTTCCTACGCGTCATTGACCGGGCGATTTACGCCGGATTAACTGTATATGCATACAGTTTGCATCGAGCCCGCAATCATGACTATCACCATCCTGGGTACGCCGACCGGCGGTACCGAATCCCTTCCGCTGTATTCCTTCCGTGTTCCGGCGGGTTTTCCGTCGCCTGCGGCCGATCATCTTGAAGGCCATATCTCGCTCGATGAGTTGTTCGATATCCGCGCGCCCCATGTGTATGTGGTGAAGGTTGAAGGCGACAGCATGGAAGGCGCCGGTATCTACTCGGGCGATCTGGTCATCGTCGACCGCGGCCGCGAGGCCGAGCACGACGATATCGTCATTGCTGCCGTGAACAGCGAGCCGGTGTGCAAGCGCCTTTATCGGCGCGACGGGGTGGTGATGCTCAAGTCGGAGAACGTCAAGTACCCGACCCGCTACATTCTGGAAGGCGACGAATTGCTGATCTGGGGTGTTGTACGCTATAGCGTGCGCGACCATGCGCAGTGACCAGGTGTTTGCGCTGATCGATTGCAACGCGTTCTATGCAAGCTGCGAGCGCGTGTTCAGGCCGGACCTGGCCAGGACTCCTATCGTGGTGCTGAGCAACAACGATGGTTGCGTGATCGCGCGAAGCTACGATGCCAAGCCGTTCGTGAAGATGGGCGAGCCATACTTCCAGGCCAGGGAAAAACTGCGCCGGCACGGCATCGTGGCGTTCAGCAGCAACTACGCGCTGTATGGCGACATGAGCGAACGGGTGATGACGCTGATCGAGTCGAGGGTGCCGAGCGCCGAGGTCTATAGCATCGACGAATGCTTTGCCGACCTGACGGGTATCCCAGGTGATCTGAACGTGTTTGGTCGTCAGCTTCGATCGCGGGTCCTGCAATGCACCGGTATTCCTGTCGGGGTGGGAATCGCCCGGACCAAGACCCTGGCCAAGCTGGCCAACCACACCGCCAAGCGCTTGCTCGCGCACACCGGCGGGGTGGTGGATATAACCGCTGATTTTCAGCGTGACTGGGTGCTGCGCAACACCGAGGTCAAAGAGGTATGGGGCATCGGCAAGCGCATGAATGCACACCTCGCAGGCATGGGGATCCGGACCGCCATGGACCTGGCCAGGGCCGATCCGCGGCTGTTGCGCGAGACATTCAGCGTGGTCGTTGAAAAGACGGCCCGTGAACTCGCCGGTACGCCTTGCCTGGAACTCGAGGAGGTGGAACCTGCGAAGCAGGAGATCTGCTGCAGCAGGATGTTCGGCAAGCGCCTGAGCGAGATCGAGCCCATTCGGCAGGCCGTGGCTACCTATGTGGGGC
This sequence comes from Pseudomonas sp. P2S-1, assembly GCF_057197725.1. Taxonomy (NCBI): domain Bacteria; kingdom Pseudomonadati; phylum Pseudomonadota; class Gammaproteobacteria; order Pseudomonadales; family Pseudomonadaceae; genus Pseudomonas; species Pseudomonas sp. P2S-1. The sequence continues at coordinate 2,072,532 of NZ_CM170068.1, read as the reverse complement.
GTGCCGCGGAAAAGCTCCGGGCCCAGGGCTCGCTGTGCAAGCGCATGCGGGTGAGCATTCGCACCGGCATGTTCAATCCCGATGAGGCGCACCATGCCCAGGGTGCCTTGGTGGAGCTGCCGTACCCCACCAATGACACCTTGCTGCTGACGCGACTCGCGGGCAAGGCGCTGGAGCAGATCTACCGGCCCGGCTATCGATACAGCAAGGCCGAGGTGCTGCTCGTCGATCTGCGCCAGCCGGGAGCGTTTTCGGAGGACCTGTTCGCGGCAAGGCAGACGCTGTCCTGCGATCGACTGATGCAGGTAATGGACACTATCAACGGACGTTGGGGCCGGGGGACCATGCGCGCCGCCAGCGTGCCATTGGCACCGGACTGGGGCATGAGACGGGACATGCTGAGCCCGTCGTACACGACCAGGCTCGATCAGTTGTGGACCGTTCGCTGCAATTGATTGAATGACGGCGGGGCGTCCATGGGAGCTGGCTCATTGGGCCTGCTGCCGTGTTGTTTACGAGTGGCTGCATGCCCGGAGCGATCGGAAAACGCTAACCCTGGAAAAGGGGGCCGAAAAGAGAAAGCAACGTGATGCGCCCGGCTCAAACAGGGCGATCACTTCACCTGAAGTGCCAAAGCCAGCGCACTTCGAATGCCTCCATGCTTCTCCTCGACATACAGCGGCGCCGTTTTCCAGTCGTAGAACCAGGCAGGCATTCGGCGTTTCTCATCCGGCTCGTTGGCGAAGCGAGGAAACAGGTGGCAATGCAGCTCGGGCTCGGAGTTTCCAAGGATTTCATAGTTGATCCTCGCGGCACCCGTGACCTGCAGCAGCGCATCGCCCAGTCGGGCCATGTCGAGGAGGTAGGCGGCCCTGGCGTCCGCGTCCAGATCGTTGAGGCTGGGTACCACAGGATCAGGCAGCAGGAGGCAATATCCCTCAAGAAACTGTACATCGCCCATCACCGCCCAGCCCGAGGGCATTCTGCAGATGACTTTGTCGTTGGTGCCGTTGCGCGCCATTTCCACACGTTGGGTAATCAGAGACATGGGTCAGTCCACAATGAAGAGTTTGGCGCCGACAGGCGTTGATGAACGGTGCGCCTCGGCGTTGTCGCCGACCTGATAGCTCATGCCCGGGTGGAGCGTGAAAGTGCGACCATCTTCCAGTTCGGTGTCCAGTTGCCCTTCGAGGCAGAGCAGAATATGACCCTTCCGGCACCAATGATCGGCCATATAGCCCGGGCTGTACTCAACCAGGCGAACCCGTATTTCCCCAAACTGGCAAGTGCGCCAATACGCCGTACCGGTCTCGCCTGGATAAGCAACGGGATCGATCGTTGACCAGTCTGTGGTTGCAAAGGGAATTGCGGTCAGTTCCATGACACTCTCGTAGCAAACAGTGGGGCTCGAACCATACCGATGGCGCCGCTCTGTCGATAGGCACAGACTGCGGGGAATTTGAACATACAGAGCGAAGTAGGGGTTGCCTCCACTACTCGCAAAACTACTCAGCCGCGCCTGCGCAGCCATTCATCCGCGACATCGCCCATATTGGCTGGCGCGCCACTCTTGATCCAGGCCATGAAGGCCCGGTCGAACTTGAACCCTTCGCCACATTCGCCCAACAGAAACTGCCGGACCTTCTGCGTGTTGCGGTAACGGGCGTCGATCAGGGTAGTGCGAGTGATGGGCCCGGCATGCCAGTCGAAGTTCATGTTATTCGTTACCCCTCCGGCGCAGTCACGCCGCTGATAAACTCATCCGTCCCAAGTCGGTGAGAACCATACTCTACGACGTAATCCCCACCCCGACGATCCGCCTCGGCCCTGGCGGTTTTCTGGTCGGCATAGACATCGACGAAGTGCCACGGATGCCGGTCCCGCAAGACACCCCAGCCCAGCACACAGCCCTCGTTATCAGGATCCGCCGGCAGGTTTTTCGCCAAGCTGCGAATAGTCATGTCGTTCTCCTGGTGGATGCAAACCACGACGGAAACAACCGTCACCTGCAAACATGGCTCAACGATGGAGCACTGGCAATACAGACCGACCCATCATCAGTCGCCGTGGCGGCCGTGTAATCCGCCTGGTTATAAATCCCGTGATTACGGTAGTGAATTCAGCATCGCAATCGCGGGTGAACCCGCTCCCACAATGATCGCGGCGCGGCTCAATAACTGTTCTCTGGGCGACGGCAATGGCGGCGGGCAGCGCTGCGCGCGCGCAACCTGTACTATCGGCGACCTTGTTCACATGACCACGAGGAGCCTGAAGTGAGAGGCCTGGAAAAATTCGTATCGCTGCGCTTTGTCGTGCTGATGCTGTTCATCGCGTTGGGCGCAGCGTTGCACGGCGCCGGCAAGGTCGGTTTCTGGGGCATGCTGGCGATCATGATGGCGCCAAACGTGTTCTTTGCGCTGCTGCGAGCAAGAAAGTCGAACGACGCTCAGGGCTGAGAAGGGCGGGTTGCTGCGGCGCGGGAGTGATCCGCAGTGCGCTCGCGCCACAGGAGGACGCCCAGCATGAGACTCGTGCTGACACCCGGCATCAGGAACAACGCAGTGATCTTCGGCACCTCGGGCCAGAAGGCTCCACCCACCACCACGCTCCACACCGGGCAGGCCACCCCGCCGGCAATCAGCAGCCAGCGCTTGGGCATCACTGGCTCACTGGCCTTGGCCAGTGCATAAATGCGCCACCCGGACCACAGGCTGAAGGACGAAATGGCGCAGATCCCCAGGGCCCAGGTGACGCTGCGCACGTTCGGCTCGATGAATGCCATCGGAATGAACACGGCGACGATACCGTAGAGGAACAGCAGGGTCACCGGCAGCAGGCCGACCAGTGCGACGAGGGTGAGGGCGATGCGAGGTGCGGTAAGCCTGTTCATTGCGCTCCTTGGCGATTCGAGTGCCATGTCCTGGCGATTGACCCTACATTGAACGCTCGAATCCTGAGAAATCGGCCAGCTGAGCGGTGGGATCGCCCATGACTTCAACAACCTGCTGACACCGATCATGGGCACCCTTGACCTGATCCGCCGACGCTTGCCCGACGAGCGCTCCCAGGCCCTGGTCGAAGGCGCGCTGCATGCGGCGGAGCGGGCCCGCAGCCTGGTCGGGCGCCTGCTCAGTTTCGCCCGGCGGCAGACCCTCAAACCGCAGGCGGTGGACCTGCTGGCGCTGGTCAATGGCATGCGCGAGCTGATCGAGCGCTCTCTCGGGCCGCGGATCAAGGTGGTCATCGCCATTGAGAAGGGTTTGCCGGCGCTGCTGGTCGATCCCCATCAACTGGAGCTGGCGGTGCTCAACCTGGCGGTGAATGCCCGGGATGCCATGACCGAGGAAGGCTGCCTGGAAATCAGCGTCCAGGCCGAGGAGGTGCCCGCCGGGCTGGTCAAGGGGTTGCTGGCCGGGCGTTATATCCGCCTCAGGGTCAGCGACAACGGCAGCGGCATGAGCGCCGAAACCCTCAAGCACTGCATGGAACCGTTCTATTCCACCAAGGGCGTGGGGCAGGGCACCGGCCTTGGCTTGTCCACGGTGCAAGGGCTGGCGATGCAGTCCGGTGGCGGTATTGATATCGACTCGGCGCCGGGCGAGGGCACCCGTGTCAGCCTGTGGTTGCCGGTCACCGCGCAGGCGGTGCGCGACGATGAACTGCCTGCCGAGATCGGCGCCGTGTCCGCTGGGTTGCAATTGCTGCTGGTGGATGATGACGAGCGGGTGCGCAGTACCACGGCGTTGCAACTGCGTGAGCTGGGTTATCGGGTTGTCGAGGCGGATTCGGCGAGCAGCGCGTTGCAGTTGATTATCCAGGGCGTGCAGGTCGATGCCCTGGTCACCGACCAGTTGATGCCGGGCAAGGCCGGAGTCGAACTGGCCCGGGAACTGCGTGAACATCTGCCCGGGTTGCTGGTGCTGATCATCACCGGCTACGCCAACCTGTCACCGGAGCCGTTGCAGGGCTTCGAGGTGCTGGCCAAGCCGTTTCGCGGGCGGGAGCTGGCGGCGGCGCTGGGGCGCTTGCTGGACGAGGCGCCGGGTCTGGTCGCTAAATAGTGCATCACCACGGACCCTGTGGGAGCTGGCAAGCCACCCACAGGGTTTTGAGTCGGCCGCAGGACCTGACGAACTGCACCACGCCACGCATCAAGCCTCGCTAGACTTTCCCTATCCGCCCAGCCACTCCCTAGCAGTGATCGCGCCGGGATCCGCAAGCACCCGGCCGGGAGATCAGGATGAGCCCATCCCTGTTCCAGCAGACGCCGTCGATCACCGCGTTCGACAGTCGCGGCCTGAGCGTGCGCAGCATCGAGTACCTGCGCCACCCTGATACCGAACCGGCCACCACTGCCCTGATTACCCGGCACCACTACGGCGCCATGGGCTTTCTGGCCAGCAGCAGTGACCCCAGGTTGCATGCGCTGGGCCGCTCCAGCCTCGATTGCGTGACCGACCTGGCCGGCAAACCCTTGCGCACCCGCAGTGCCGATGCCGGCACCGAGGTCAGGCTGCACGATGCCGCCCGCCGCGAGGCCTTCGCCGTCAGCCGGATCCGTAGCGACGGCCCGCGTGCCGATGACCTGACCGAGGCGGTGACCCGGACCTGGCAGTACGAGGATGACACCCTGCCCGGACGCCCTCTGGCCCTGACCGAACAGGTGGCCGGCGAGCCACCGCGTATCAGCGAGCGTTTTGTCTGGGGCGGTGTATCGCCGCAGGAGCAAGACTTCAACCTCGCCGGGCAATGCGTCAGCCACTATGGCACCGAAGGTTTGACGAGCATCGACAGTGTCAGCCTGAACGGAGTGTCGCTGCAGCAAACCCGGCGCTTGCTGGCGCAGGCCGATATGGCCGGGACGCTTGCCGACTGGCAGGGCACGGGCCCGGACAACTGGAATGAATGGCTGGCCGAGCAAGCCTGGGTCAACCTGAGCGTTGTGGATGCCTGCGCTGCCACCCTGGCGATTACCGATGCCCAGGGCCATCGCCGCCGCTTTGCCTATGATGTCGCCGGGCTGCCGAAGGCCAGCTGGGTTGCAGTGGCCGACGGCCCCGAACAGATCGTCGTCAAGGCTTGCAGCTACTGCGCCAATGGCCACAAGCTGCGTGAGGAGCACGGTAACCAGGTCCTCACCACCTACGGCTATGAGGTGCAGACCGAGCGCCTGGCCCGGATCCGTACCGAGCGCCCGGCGGGGCACCCGGCTGGGGCCATGCTCCTGCAGGACCTGCACTATGAATACGATCCCTGCGGCAACGTCCGGCGGGTGACGAACGAGGCGCAGGCCATCCGTTTCTGGCGCAACCAGCGGGTCGCGCCGGAGACCGTGCTGGACTATGACAGCCTCTATCAACTGGTCAGTGCCACTGGCCGGGAGATGGCAGCGATGTCGGCGGCGGTCGATGACGTCACCTACACCCGCTATCAGCGCAGTTACAGCTACGATGCAGCGGGCAACCTGTTGCGTATCCACCACACCACGCCGGCTACCGGGCATGCGTCCAATCTGTCCCTGGTAGTCAGTGAGTACAGCAACCGGGCACTGCCGGACTCGCTGGTGGGGTCGCCCGCCGAGGTGGAGGCGCTGTTCACGGCGGGTGGGCAGCAGAAGGTGCTTTCGCCGGGACAAACCCTGGCCTGGACGCCGCGCGGACACCTGGCGGAGGTGACCTCGGCTGCCGGGGATCTTGACGAGCACTATCGCTACGACAGCCGAGGACTGCGGGTACTCAAGACCGGCACGCGAGGCAATGTGAGTGGCGAACGCTGTCACTACCTGCCGCAACTGGAACTCAGGACCTTGCATAACGGCGCACGGGCCAACGGCCAGTTGCAGGTGCTGCTCTGCGATCAGGGCCAGGATGCCCAGGTGCGTCTGCTGCACTGGGTTTCCGGCAAACCCGACGAGGTCGCCAATGACCAGCTGCGTTTCAGCTACGTCGATCGCCTCGGCAGCGGCATGCTGGAACTGGACCAGCACGGCCAGGTGCTCAGCCGCGAGGAGTACTACCCCTATGGCGGCACCGCCGTGTGGGCGGCGTCGAGCCAGGTCGAGGGTGATGGCAAGACTATCCGCTATTCGGGCAAGGAGCGTGATGCGACCGGGCTGTATTACTACGGGCAGCGCTATTACCAGCCCTGGCTAGGGCGCTGGCTGGGCGCCGATCCGGCTGGGACGGTGGATGGTTTGAATCTGTTCCGGGCAATGCGCAACAACCCGGTGACGTTCAAGGATGTGGCGGGGTTGGTGCCGGTGGCGCCAGAGCAGGTGGAGGAAAAGAGTACCGAGGTAGTGGCGCGTGGCGGGCCTGATGTTCTGTCCTTGCCCCACCGCGAGATCAGGCACCTGGACCCATATCACCAGAAGGAATACGCCTTCATCGCGGCTGACCTCGGGGAGCATTATCGGCTCTATATGGACAAGGGCGGCCCATCGGACAACCTGGTCATCACAGCTGACGGTGCAACTGCGTTCTGGCTTCGCGACATACCGGTCGAGGAGGGGCAGCGGTTCGGCTTTTTCACCCCTCACGGTCAATTGCTTGAGGATCCCGGGATCGGCAAGCTGATGCGTGGCAGCAACAAGGCATTTGTCCTGACCGATGGCACTGACTTCGAGCCCAGAAAGCAGGAGGCGCAGGATCTGCTTGCAGCAGGCAGGACTGGCAAGCTTTCCGGGAGCCGGAAGGCAGGCTTCATTGCGGACTACAGCCTTTTCAAGTTCGCGGATGACAACGCTGACGTGCTGGCTACCGTCTTGAGCTTGAACCGTTCTGAGCAAAGCGACTTCCGATTCGATGTGCTGACGGTCAGAAGGCGCCGGGCGCTTCCTGCGATGTTGAAAATGGCTAGCCTGAGTGGTGCGTTGAGTGTCTTGAAGAAGAACGGCTTCAACTACAGCACTGTGTATGCTTCATTTTGTCGTGGGGTGTTTCTACACCGGGCCAAGTCGTTCGATCCGACGCGGGCGAAGGACATCTGATGGGTGGTGTTTTTCAGGGCCTCATCGCTGGCAGGCCAGCTCCCACAGGTTCAGCGGTGCACGCGGATCACTGTGGGAGCTGGCTTGCCAGCGATGAGGCCTTGGAATCCAGCATAAAAAAGCCCCGCAAGGCCGAAGCCTGCGGGGCAAAGCGGTCGGTGTGAACCAACCAAAGGAGCCTCAATAATCCAGTTCAGCGAGACGCCACCGCCTCGCTCTGCCAGCCACCACCCAAGGCCTTGTAGATCGCGACGATCCCGCGATACAGCTCGACCTCGCCCTGGGCCTGGGCATCTTCCGCGGCCAGGCGCTCGCGCTCGGCGTCCAGCAGCACCAGGTAATCCACCGTGCCTTCGCGATAACGGATCGACGCCAGGTCCGCCGCCTTGCGGCTGGCCTCGCTCTGCTTCAGCAGCGAGATCAGGCGCTGCTGGCGCTTGCCGTAGTCGCTGAAGGCGTTTTCCGATTCTTCCAGGGCCAGCAACACCTGCTGTTCATAGGTCGCCAGCGCACCCTCTGCCTCGGCATTGGCGCCGCGCAGACGGGCACGCACGCTGCCCAGGTCAAAGGCCGGCCAGGTGATGCTCGGGCCCAGGGCCCAGGCCGAGGCCGCCGACGAACCCAGTTGTGAACCCCGCCCGGCAGTGAAGCCAAGGAAGCCGCTGAGGCTCACCCGCGGGAACAGGTCCGCCGTGGCCACGCCGACATTGGCCGTGGCCGCCGCCAGCTGGCGCTCGGCGCGGCGGATATCCGGACGGCGTTGCAGCAGCTCGCCCGGGTCACCGATCGGCAGGGCCTTGGCAATCGCCGGCAACTGCTTCGGCGCCAGGTCGACACTCAGCGCATCCGGCCGCTGGCCGAGCAGGGTAGCGATGCGATTGCGTGCCCGTACCTGTTCCGCCTGCAATTGCGGCACGCTGGCTTCCACCGCCGCGAGACGGGCATCGGCCCGCACCACATCCAGCTCGTTGCCGACCCCGGCTTCACGCAGGGTTTCGGTAATGCCGCGGGAATCCTGCTGGGTCTTCAGGTTGGCCAGGGCGATTTTCTCGCGCTCCTGGGCGCCGCGCAGTTGCCCGTAGGCATCCACCAGTTCGGCGATCAGGCTGACCTGCAACTGCTGCAGATCGGCCTGGGCCGCCGCTTCCTGCGCCTCGCTGGCTTCCAGGCGACGCTGGATGCGGCCGAACAGGTCCAGCTCCCAGGCCATGTCCAGGCCCAGGTCGTAGCGTTCGCTATTGACCCGGTCCTCGGTCTGGCCAGGAATCTGGCCCTTGCCGAGGTTGCTGCTGGCGCGGCTGGTCACGGTCGGGAAGGCGTCGTTGTCGACGTCTTCACGGATCGAACGGGCCGCCTTGAGGCGGGCGAAAGCCACCCGCAGGTCACGGTTGCCGTTCAGCGACTGGCTGACCAACTGGTCCAGCACCGGGTCTTCGAACTGGTGCCACCAGGCGCTTTCGAAGCGGCTGCGGTCCAGGCCGGACTGGCCGTCGGTGGCGGCCAGGTGTGCGGCGGCGGTGTCCGGGGCCTTGTAGTCCGGGCCCACGGCGCACGCGCTCAGGGCCAGGACCAGCAGGCTCGGCAGCCACAGTTTGCTACTCATTTCTAGACGGCTCATGCGTGGCTCCCTTGCGCGGTCAGACGGGCGGCCTTGCGAGCCTGGTTGCGTTCGACGCGGCGACGGATCAGGACGAAGAACACCGGCGTCAGCAACAGGCCGAAAATGGTCACCCCGATCATCCCGGAGAACACCGCTACGCCCATGGCATGACGCATCTCGGCACCGGCCCCGGAGGAGAACACCAGCGGCACCACACCCATGATGAAGGCGAACGAGGTCATCAGGATCGGCCGCAGACGCAGGCGGCAGGCTTCCAGGACCGCAGCCAGCGGGTCGAGCCCTTCGGCCTGCTTGTCCTTGGCGAACTCGACGATGAGGATCGCGTTCTTGCACGCCAGCCCCACCAGTACGATCAAGCCGATCTGGGTGAAGATGTTGTTGTCGCTGCCCGACAGGATCACCCCGGTGATCGCCGAGAGCAGGGTCATCGGTACGATCAGGATCACCGCCAGCGGCAGGCTCCAGCTTTCGTACTGGGCCGCCAGCACCAGGAAGGCCAGCAGCACGCAGAGCGGGAAGACGAACAGCGCGGTGTTACCGGCGAGGATCTGCTGGTAGGTCAGCTCGGTCCATTCGAAGGTCATGCCGTTGGGCAGTTCTTCCTTGAGCAGCTTCTCGATGGCTTTTTCCGCCTGGCCGGAGCTGTAGCCCGGGGCTGCGGCACCGTTGATCTCGGCGGTGATGAAGCCGTTGTAGTGCATCACCCGGTCCGGGCCGGAGGTGTCGCTGACCTTGATGAAGGTCGCCAGCGGGATCATCTCGCCCTGGTTGTTGCGCACCTTCAACTGGCCGATCTGCTCGGCGTCGAGACGGAACTGCTGCTCGGCCTGGACGTTGACCTGGTAGGTACGGCCAAAGCGGTTGAAGTCGTTGGCGTACAGCGAACCCAGGTAGATCTGCAGGGTGTCGAAGATGTCGCTGATGGCCACGCCGTGGGTCTTGGCTTTCTCGCGGTCGATGGCGGCATCGACCTGGGGCACGTTCACCTGGTAGCTGGTGAACAGGCCGGCCAGTTCCGGCACGTTGTGGCTCTTGGCGATGATGTTCTGGGTTTCCTTGTACAGCGCTTCATAGCCCAGGTTGCCACGGTCCTCGATCTGCAGGCGGAAGCCGCCGATGGTGCCCAGCCCCTGTACCGGCGGCGGCGGGAAGATCGCGATGTAGGCGTCCTGGATATCGGCGAACTGCGCGTTCAGCGCGGCGGCGATGGCGCCGGCCGACTGGCTCGGGTCCTTGCGCTCGTCGAACGGCTTGAGCGGGGTGAACACGATGCCGCTGTTCGGGCTGTTGGTGAAACCGTTGATCGACAGGCCCGGGAAGGCCACCGAGTCGGCCACGCCCGGCTGTTTCAGGGCGATCTCGCTCATGCGCTTGATCACCGCCTCGGTGCGGTCGAGGCTGGCCGCGTCCGGCAACTGGGCGAAGGCCACCAGGTACTGCTTGTCCTGGGCCGGCACGAACCCGGTCGGGGTCGAGGAGAAGCCCATCCAGGTCAGGACCATCAACCCGGCATAGACGAACATGGCCACGCCACTGCGGCGGATGACCCGGCCGACGGTGCCGACATAGCTATGGCTGGCGCGCTCGAAGAAGCGGTTGAACGGACGGAACAGCCAGCCGCCGAGCAGACGCTCCAGCAGCCGCGAGAAACGGTCCTTCGGCTCGTGGTGACCTTTGAGCAGCACGGCAGCCAGGGCCGGCGACAGGGTCAGCGAGTTGAAGGCCGAGATCACCGTGGAGATGGCGATGGTCAGGGCGAACTGCTTGTAGAACTGCCCGGTAAGACCGGAGATGAACGCCGCCGGAACGAACACGGCGCACAGCACCAGGGCGGTGGCGATGATCGGGCCGGTCACTTCGCCCATGGCCTTTTTCGTCGCCTCAAGAGGCGGCAGGCCGAGCTCGATGTTGCGTTCGACGTTCTCCACCACGACGATGGCGTCGTCCACCACGATACCGATGGCCAATACCAGGCCGAACAGCGACAGCGCGTTGAGCGAGAAGCCGAACAGGTGCATCACCGCGAAGGTACCGATCAGCGAAACCGGAACGGCCACCAGCGGGATGATCGAGGCGCGCCAGGTCTGCAGGAACAGGATCACCACCAGCACCACGAGGATCAGCGCTTCGAACAGGGTATGCACCACCGCCTCGATCGAGCCGCGAACGAACACGGTCGGGTCGTAGACGATGCTGTAGTCCATGCCTTCGGGGAAGTTCTGCTTCAGCTCGGCCATCTTCGCCCGCACTTCGTCGGAGATCTCGATGGCATTGGAGCCCGGGCGCTGGAAGATCGGGATGGCCACCGCCGGCTGGTTGTTCAGCAGCGAACGCAGGGCGTACTGGCTGGAGCCCAGTTCCACCCGGGCGATGTCCTTCAGGCGGGTGATCTCGCCGTTTTCGCCGGAGCGGATGATGATGTTCTCGAACTCTTCCTCACTGACCAGGCGGCCCTGGGTGTTGACCGACAGCTGGAAGCTGGTGGCGCCCGGCGCGGGCGGTGCACCGAGCTGGCCGGCGGCGACCTGGCGGTTCTGCTCGCGAATGGCGCTGACCACGTCGGCGGCGGTCAGGTTGCGCGAGGCGACCTTGTTCGGGTCGAGCCAGACCCGCAGCGAGTAGTCGCCCATGCCGAACAGCTGCACGTCGCCGACGCCGCCGAGGCGGGCCAGTTCGTCCTTGATGTTGAGGATCGCGTAGTTGGACAGGTAGAGCATGTCGTAGCGCTGGTCCGGCGAGGTCAGGTGCACGACCATGGTCAGGTCGGGCGAGGCCTTGTCGACGGTGATACCGATGCGCGTCACTTCTTCCGGCAGCTTCGGCTGGGTCCGCGTCACGCGGTTCTGCACCTGGACCTGGGCGTTGTCCAGGTCGGTGCCCAGGGCGAAGGTGATGGTCAGGGTGATCTTGCCGTCGGCGGTGGACTGCGAGGACATGTACAGCATGTTCTCGACACCGGTGATGGCCTGCTCCAGCGGCGCGGCGACGGTCTCACCGATCACTTTGGGGTTGGCGCCGGGGAAGTTGGCGCGCACCACCACGGTGGGCGGGACCACTTCCGGGTATTCGCTGATCGGCAACTGGAACAGCGAGATCGCACCGGCGATCAGGATCAGCAGGGAAAGCACCGCGGCGAAGATCGGCCGGGTAATGAAGAACCGGGAAAAATTCATTGGAGTCGTCGTCCCTTAACCGCGTGGGGTCGCGGCGCTGGCGAGCTTGACCGTGGCCTTGCCGGTCTCGGCAGGCTGACGGTTGGCGGCTTCCAGGGCCTGGCGCTGTTGGGCGAGGGCGGCGAGGGTGGCATCGCTCGCCATCGGCGTTTCTTCAGGGGTGACCGGTGAGCCCGGGCGTACCCGTTGCAGGCCCTTGACCACGATACGGTCTTCCTTGGCCAGGCCGCTGCGCACGATGCGCAGGCCTTCCAGTTTCGGGCCCAGCTCGACGGCGCGGTAATCGGCCTTGTTGTCCTTGTCCATGACCAGCACGAACTTCTTGCCCAGGTCGGTGCCCACGGCTTCGTCGTTGATCAGCACGGCGGAGTAGGTGGCGCTGCCTACCAGCTTCAGGCGGGCGTAGAGGCCCGGGGTGAACTGGCCGTCGCGGTTGTCGAACACGGCGCGACCACGGATGGTGCCGGTCTTCGGGTTGACCTGGTTGTCGACGAAGTTCATCTGGCCCAGGTGCGGGTTGCCGGTTTCGTTGGACAGGCCCAGGTACACCGGGGTGGTCTGGCCGCGCTGGCCTTCGCGGGCCAGCTGGGTGTACTTGAGGTACACGCGCTCGTCGGCATCGAAGTAGGCGTAGACGCGGTCGGTGGAGACCACGCTGGTCAGCGGGGTGACGTCGGCGGTAACGATGTTGCCGGCGGTGAACTGGGCACGGCTGACCCGGCCGCTGATCGGCGCGGTGACCCGGGTAAAGCTCAGGTTCAGTTTGGCCAGGTCCAGTTGCGCCTGGATTGCGGCGACACCGGCGCGGGCTTCGGCGGCGGCGCTGGTGCGCGACTCGGCGAGTTCGGCGGAAATCGCGTTGCTGTTGCGCAGGCGTTCACCGCGCTGGGCTTCGTTTTCCGAGCGGATGGCGGTGGCGCGGGCTTGTTGCAGTTGGGCTTCGAGGCGGCGGACCTCGGCCTGGAACGGGCGCGGGTCGATCTGGAACAGCAGATCGCCTTTCTGCACCTGGGCGCCTTCGGTGAAGGCGACCTGGTCGATCTGGCCCGAGACACGGGGACGCACCTCAACGGTTTCCGGCGCTTCGAGGCGGCCGGTGAACTCGTCCCATTCATTGATCGGTTGCTCGATCACCTGGGCCACGCTGACTTTCGGTGCCGACGGAGCCTGCACCGCTTCCGGGGTGCGACCGCAGGCACTCATCACCAGAAGGGCCAACGCAGCAAGGGGATAGCGCAAGGGTTTGAGTGACTGCTCCATGGAAAACTCCGCCAATGTATTGATAGTGGGCGGATTCTGCGTTTTGCCGCGGGCGGGCACGAATCGAACGAAGCGAAGGTGACTATCACGGGGAATGATGGAAGTCGGGGATTATCGTCTGGCGTTGATAGTTGCAGCTTGTGGAGCCTGTGCGGGCTTCATCGCTGGCAAGCCAGCTCTCACAGGGATCGCGTGCACCGCAAACCTGTGTAGCTGGCTTGCCAGCAATAGGAGTCCACAGGGATCTGAGCGGCACCGCAGAACCCTGTGGGAGCTGGCTTGCCAGCGATGAGGCCCGCACAGGCACCACAAGGCCAATCAGGCAATCACCCCCATATATTCCCGCGCCAAGCCCAGGTACTCCTCGGCCCGGCTGTACCGCGCCAGCAGTTCGCCAGTCTTGAGTTCGGCCCCGGTAGCGGGCCCGCGCTGCGCCCGCAGGGTGTCGTAGGTCGCCTTGATTGCCGCGAAACAGGCGGCATGCCCGTCCACCACGATGCGCACGCCGAGCCCGGCCAGGCGCTGTGCATCCCAGTGTTCCTGGCTGCCATAGGTCACCAGCATCACCGGCACCCGCAAGCCCTCGACGATGGCTTCGAGTTGCGAAAAATCCCGGACCCCGATCAGGCAGATCCCGTCCGCGCCCGCCTTCTGGTAGGCCTGCGCGCGCTGGATGACCTGCGGCAAGGATTGCACCCCAGCATGGGTCCGGGCAATCAGCGCCAGGCTGCGGTCCTGCCGCGCCCGCTGCGCCGCGCGCAGCTTGCCGACGGCTTCCTCGACACTGATCAGCTCCGACAGCGGCTCCTCGAAGCGCGCCGGCAGCAGGGTGTCCTCCAGGGTCAGGGCGGCGACCCCGGCCCGCTCCAACTCTGCGACACAGCGCATGACATTGAGGGCATTGCCATAGCCATGGTCGGCATCGGCAATCACCGGCAGGCGCGACACCCGGCCGATGCGGGTGGCCTGTTCGACGAATTCGCTCAAGGTCAGCAGGGCGATATCCGGCGCGCCCAACACCTGCAGCGAAGCCACCGAACCCCCGAGGATGCCGACTTCGAAACCCAGGTCGGCGGCCATGCGTGCGGAAAGGGGATCGAACACCGAAGCGGTACGCTGGCAGGTCGGACTGGCGAGCAGGCCACGGAAGGTCTCGCGCAGTGCGTGATGACTGGCTGGATACATGGCGATCTCACGTTGTTCTGTAGAAGGAGGGAACAACCGGCCAGGGCGGCGTGGGCCCCGGCCGGTCGCGGTCTTACTTGATGAAGCGCACCTGCGCGTTGATCTTCTCGATCACCGAGCCCTTGCGTTCGTTGAAGCGCTTCTTGTTCTGCTCGAACAGGTTGTTGCCCTTGGTATCGATGGAGATGATCAGCGGGCCGAATTCGCGCACGCGGTTGACCCAGAGGGTCTCGGGCATGCCCAGGTCCTGCCATTCGGCGCGTTCGATCTCTTCCACCTTGGTCGCCGCCAGGACCGCGCAGCCACCGGGGAATACCGCGTGCACCGCCTTGTTCTCCAGGCAACCGGTGGTGGTTTCCGGGCCCATGCCGCCCTTGCCGACAATCAGCTTGACGCCGGTCTGCTCGATGAATTCCTTCTCGAACTTCTCCATGCGCATGCTGGTGGTCGGGCCGATGGAGACCATCTCGAAGCTGCCGTCGTCCTTTTTCTTGACGATGGGGCCGGCGTGGAAGATCGCGCCACCGCGCAGGTCCACCGGCAGTTCGCGGCCCAGCTCGATCAGGCGGCGGTGCGCGACGTCGCGGCAGGTGACCAGCTGGCCGGTGAGGTAGACCACGTCGCCTACGTTGAGCTCGGCCAGGTCTTCGTCTTTGATCGGGGTGCTGAGGATCTTTTTCACAGAACTACACCTTCATGGGAAAGGATGTCGTAGGACAGGTCGGCATTGATACGGATCTTGCCGCGGCGGTGGGCCCAGCAGCCGGTGGACACGGCGACCCCGATGGTCGACGGGTGCCGCGCCGAGGACTCGATGTTGACCCCCATGACGCTGCTGTTGCCGGTCAGACCCTGGGGGCCGATGCCGATTTCGTTGAGGCCGTCTTCCAGCAGTTTTTCCATCAGCGCCGCACTTTCGTTCGGGTGGCTGGAGTCCACTTCCCGGAGGATGGCGCGCTTCGACAGGCGGGCGGCGGTCTCGACCGAGGTCGACACGCCGACGCCAACCAGCAGCGGCGGGCAGGCGTTGACGCCGCGGGAGGTGATCACGTCGAAGACGAACTCGGTCACCCCTTCGTAGCCCTGGCCAGGCATCAGCACCTTCGCCGAGCCGGGCAGGGTGCAGCCGCCACCGGCCATGTACACGTCGACGATGGCGTAGTCGGCATCGGGGATGATTTCCCAGTCCAGCCAGGGGATCTTCGAGCCGGTGTTGGTCCCGGTGTTCTTCTCGACGAAAGTTTCCACGGCGTTATGGCGCAGCGGGCCCTGGATGGTCGCCTCCTTGGTGGCGTTCTCGAGGATGCTTTCCATCTCGCCCAGCAGCGGGAAGCGCGCACCGGCCGAGATGAAGTACTGGATCACCCCGGTGTCCTGGCAGCTCGGGCGGTTGAGCTTGTCGGCGTAGTCCTGGTTCTCGGCCATGGAGTCGTACACGGCGATGGCCAGGGGGTTGGTTTCCGCCGCGCGCAGCTTGGCGGTCTTGGCTTTGACGTCCTTGGGCAGGCGCTTGCCGATGTAGGCGGTGAATTTCGCCAGGGTGTCGGTCAACGACTGGACGGCTTCTTCTTTTTCCACGGTCTTATCTCCTTACAGCATCACAAGGCGGTTGGGTTCGGGTGCGGGTCACGCACCGCTGGCGCTGGTCGCCGGTTTCACGGTCTGGTTGTTCTGCAGCACCGGGGCTGCTTCTGCACGTTGCGCTTCGGGTTCGGGCTGGCCGTCGAGGGCACGGTTGAGCTGGGCGCTGTCCAGGGCGCCGACCCACTTGGCAATGGCCAGGGTGCCGACGGCGTTACCGATGGTGTTGGTGATGGCGCGGGCTTCGGACATGAAGCGGTCGACGCCGAGCAGCAGGACCATGCCGGCCACCGGGATGCTGCCCAAGGAGGCCAGGGTCGCGGCCAGGGTGATGAAGCCGGAGCCGGTCACGCCTGCCGAGCCCTTGGAAGTGAGCAGCAGCACGCCGAGGACGATGAGCTGGTCGGTCAGGCTCAGCGGCGTGTTGGTGGCCTGGGCGATAAAGATCGCCGCCATGGTGTAGTAGATGCACTGGCCGTCGGGGTTGAAGGTCAGCCCGGACGGAATCACCAGGCCCACCACCGGTTTCGACACCCCGGCCTTTTCCAGCTTGCCCATCAGTTGCGGCACCACCGATTCCGAGGAACTGGTGCCCAGTACGGTGAACAGCTCTTCCTTCAGGTACTTGAGGAACTTCCACAGGCTGAAGCCGGACAGGCGGGCGACGAAGCCGAGGACGATCACTACAAAGAGGAAGCAGGTGATGTACATGGTCGCCATCAGCTTGCCGAGGGACACGATCGAGCCCAGGCCGTACTTGCCGACGGTGAAGGCCATGGCGCCACAGGCCGCCAGCGGGGCGACGCGCATCACCATGCCGACGATATGGAACATGCCGTGGGAGAAGCTTTCCAGCACGTCCACCACCGGCTTGCCGCGCTCGCCCAGGTGGGCCAGGGCGATGCCCAGCAGGGTCGAGAACAGCAGGATCGGCAGGATCTCGTTCTTGGCGAAGGCGTCGGTGACGCTGGCCGGGATGATGTGCAGGAGGAAGTCGGTGAAGCTGCCGGAGCCAGCCGCTGCTGCCGAGGTGTAGGTGGAGATGCTCTTGGTATCCAGGGTCGCCGGGTCGATGTTCATGCCCTGGCCAGGCTGGACCAGGTTGACCACCACCAGGCCCAGGACCAGGGCGAAGGTGGAGAGCACTTCGAAGTAGATCAGCGCCCGCGCACCGACCCGGCCCAGCTCCTTCATGTTTTCCATTTTGGCGATGCCGAGCACCACCGTAGCGAAGATGACCGGCGCGAAGACCATCTTGATCAGCTTGATGAAAGCGTCGCCCAAAGGCTTGAGATCGACGCCGACTTCGGGCCAGAACACCCCGAGGGCGATACCGAGGCTGACGCCGATCAGAACCTGCACATACAACTTGCCTAGAACTTTCATGGCCGTTTTTCTCCGCTTTATTGTTGTGAGTCGGATTTTTTCTTGTCGGCCGGGCTTATCGCGCCGCTGCGACCAGGCAAGTCGTGGCGGCGGGATAGCCCAGTTTTCGTGTGGGTAATCACGGGAGGGAAAGTTAAAGGTTTTTCTGAAATGTGGTAATACAATGAAATTCACTTCATTGTTTACCTGAGGTTACTAATGAGTCCGGTCTCGGAATTGGCCTTCTTCATCCAGTTGGTGCGGCTCGGCAGCCTGGCGGCGACGGCGCGGGAACTGAACCTGACCCCGCCGGCGGTTTCCAAGCGCCTGGCCCAGCTGGAGCAGCGCCTGGGCGTGCGCCTGCTCAACCGCACCACGCGCAGCATCAGCCTCACCGCCGAGGGCGAGCTGTACCTGGTCAATGCCCAGCGCATCCTTGGCGAGATCGAGGAGATGGAGCGCCAGGTGTCCAGTAGCCGGGCCGAGCCCAAGGGGTTGTTGCGGGTCAATGCGCCGTTGGGCTTTGGGCGGACCCATGTCGGGCCGGCGATTTCCTCGTTCGTCCAGCGCCATCCGGAAGTGGAAGTGCAGTTGCAGCTCACCGACCGGCCGATCAACCTGCCGGACGATGCCATCGACGTGGCCATCCGTTTCGGCGACCTGCCGGACTCGCGGCTGATCGCCCGCAAGATCGCCAGCAACCGCCGGCGCCTGTGCGCCTCGCCGGCTTATCTGGCGCGTTGCGGGATGCCCGAAACCCCCAGGGACCTGGCCAATCACGACTGTATCGTCCTGCGCCAGAACGACGCCGCCTTCGGCAGTTGGCGCCTGAGCCGGGGCAAGCAGGCGGAGTCGGTCAAGGTGCGTGGCGGGCTGAGCACCAACGACGGCGAAGTGGCGTTGAACTGGGCGCTGGACGGCCACGGCATCCTGATGCGCGCGGAGTGGAACCTGGCCCGGCACCTGCGCTCCGGCGAGCTGGTGGAAGTGCTCGGCGAGTACGAAACGCCGCCGGCGGATATCTACGCGGTGTACCTGGAGCGCCTGAACCTGTCGGCCAAGGTGTCGTTCTTCATCGAGCACCTGCGCGCGTTCTTCCAGCGTGAAGCCTGGAAATAGGAAAAATATCGCTCGGGTGCAGGAAAATCCTCGGTCGGCGTTTTCTGCGGCTAGGGTAAGGTGACGGGTCAAACTGCCAGGAGACGTTCACGTGGCGACCTACACCCTGCGACAACTCAAGTACTTCGTCACCACGGTCGAGGCCGGCAGTGTCGCCGAGGCCTCGCGCCAGCTGTATATCGCCCAGCCGTCGATTTCCACGGCGATCAAGAGCCTGGAAGAAAGCTTCGGTGTGCAGTTGTTTATCCGCCATCACGCCCAGGGTGTGTCGCTGACCCCGAGTGGCAAGCGCTTCTATGCCAAGACCAAATCGCTGTTGCAGATGGCCCGGGAGTTCGAGCAGAACGCCCTGGCCGACAACGACACTGTGGCCGGGCAGATCGATATCGGCGTGTTCGAGACGGTGGCGCCGCTGTACCTGCCGCGCTTGATCGCCGGCTTTCGCGAACGGTATCCGGGGGTGGATATCCGCATGCGCGACGGCGAGCAGCAGGAGCTGGTCCAGGGGCTGACATCCGGGGCGTTCGACCTGGCGTTCCTGTATGACCACTACCTCGACAACACCATAGAGACCGAGCCGCTGATGCCGCCGCAAAAGCCTTACGTGTTGCTGCCGCACAAGCACCGTTTTGCCGGGCAGGCCCAGGTCTCGTTGCGCGACCTGTGTCCGGAACCGATGATCCTGCTGGACGTCGCCCCGAGCCGCACCTACTTCGTCAGCCTGTTCAACGACCTGGGGCTGACCCCCAACATCGTCTTCAGCTCGCCGTCGATCGAAATGGTGCGTGGCATGGTCGGGCAGGGCTTCGGCTTCTCGCTACTGGTGACCCGGCCGAGTTCGGAATGCACTTATGACGGGCAGAAGGTGGTGGCGGTGGAGATTGCCGAGCCGGTGGAATTGTCCGGGCTGGTCACGGCCAGGCTGAAGCGGGTGCAACTGACCCGGCCGGCGCAGTTGTTCGTGGATTTCTGTCGGGAAGAACTCTCTACCACACATCACCCGTAGGAGCGTGGCTTGCCCGCGAAGGAGTGCGCAGCGCTCCCAAAATTGTGTTGTCACCACCAATTCGGGACCGCTGCGCGGTCCTTCGCGGGCAAGCCACGCTCCTACCTGGATTGCATATGCTGCAATACTCTTTTGGTAGCTCAGCGATGCGGTCTTACTACCTTGAAATTTCACCTTTCAAGGAAGAAACCTCATGTCCAGACGCCTGCGTATTGGCCGATACTCCGAGCCGGGGCGGCTCTACCTTCTGACCTGTGTTGTGCAGGACCGCGAACCGCTTTTCCATGATTTGAAACTAGCCCGGATCGTCATTCAGCAGTTCCGTCTTGCCCAGGAGGAGGGTGTAGTCAACTCACTGGCCTGGGTGGTGATGCCCGACCATTTGCACTGGCTTGTAGAGCTGACGGAGTGGAAGTTGGACGCGGTGGTCCGAAGGCTGAAGTCTCGCAGCTCGCATGAAATCAATGCACTCAGGCAACGACAGGGCAGGCTGTGGCAGCCCGGGTTCCATGACCGTGCGTTGCGCAAGGAGGAAGACATTCGTGCGGTAGCCCGCTACATCATCGCCAACCCGATAAGAGCTGGCCTTGTCGAAAAGGCCAGGGACTACCCGCACTGGGATGCCATCTGGCTGACGTGACCTTGACCTGTAGGAGCGTGGCTTGCCCGCGAAGGACCGCGCAGCGGTCCCAAAATCGCGTTGTCGCTGCAATTTTGGGACCGCTGCGCGGTCCTTCGCGGGCAAGCCACGCTCCTACAAGAGCAGGTGCAATCAGTCCGGAATCACCGCGATCACATCGATTTCCATCAACCACTCCGCCTGCGCCAGCCCGGCCACCACCAGGCCGGTGGAGATCGGGAACACGCCCTTCAGCCACTTGCCCACCTCCTTGTACACCGGCTCGCGGAAGCGCGGGTCGGTAATGTAGGTGGTGGTCTTGACGATGTGACTGAGGTCCGAGCCCGCTTCTTCCAGCAGTTGCTTGACGTTCTTCATCGCCTGCTCGGCCTGTGCCCGCGGGTCACCGAGGCCCACCAGGTTGCCGTCGAAGTCGGTGCCCACCTGGCCACGCACATACACGGTGTTGCCGGCACGCACGGCCTGGCACAGGTCGTTGTCCAGGGTCTGGTTGGGGTAGGTGACCTTGGTGTTGAACATGCGGATGCGGGTATGGGTAGGCATCAGTTGACTCCTTCGAGAGCGGCGGTTTCAGACGGTTCGGTAGCGGCGGGGGACTGGCGCTGGGCCTTGTCCTGGTACGCCTGGTAAGTGCGTTGGGTGGCGATATGGCCAGCGACGTGCTTGGCGTCATGCCACACGCCCCAGATGAACGACGAGCCCCGACGGGACAGCCATGGCAGGCCGAGGAAGTACACGCCTGGTTCGCTGGACACACCGCGCTGGTGCCTGGGTTTGCCATTGGCGTCGAAGGCGTCCACCGCCAGCCAACTGAAGTCCAGGCCGTAGCCGGTGGCCCAGATCACGCTGGTGACGCCGGCCTTGGCCAGGTCCAGTTCGCGGATCGGGTGGGTCATGCACTCGGGATCGGCCAGGCGCTCGCGGGCTTGCGGCTCTTCCGGCAGGTCGAGGCCATTGCGTTCGATATAGGCGTCGGCGGCGTCCAGCAGGGCCAGGTAGTTCTCGTCGCCAAGGCGGATGTTGTCCACCAGGTTGTCCTGGAAGCGCGCGATACCACCCTCGAACGACTGGGTCAGGCCGACCAGGGTCATGCCCTGGTGGGCGAGGGCGCGGAAGTCCACGGTATGGCCGCCACGGGCGCCGCTGACGGCGATGGTCACGTGCTCGCGGCCGGGCTTCATGATTTCCGCGTCCCACTCGCCGAGCACGCCCAGCCACCAGCAGAAGTCACGGTTGCGGTAGGCACGCGGCGGACGGTCATGAGCGCCCACGGAGAGATAGACCTTGCGGCTGGCGCGCATCAGTTCGTCGGCGATCTGTACGCCGGACGACCCGGCGCCTACCACCAGCACTGCGCCTTGCGGCAGTTGCCCGGGGTTGAAGTAGGCGGCGGAGTGGATCTGGTGCAGGGCTTCGTCCTTTGGCGCGATGGCCGGGATCACCGGGCGCTGGAACGGGCCGGTGGCGGCGACGACGCGGGCGGCGCGGATCGTGCCTTCGCTGGTCTCGATGGTGAAGCCCGGGCGGTCGGCATTGCGGGTGACCTTCTTCACCTCGACACCGGTGCGGATCGGCAGGTCGAACTTGCGCACATAGGCTTCGAAGTAATCGGCGACCTGGTCCTTGCCGGCGAAGGCGTCGGCGTCGAGGTCGAACTCCAGGCCGGGGAAGCGGTCGTGCCAGACCGGGCCGTTGGCCACCAGGGAATCCCAGCGGCCGGTGCGCCAGGCTTCGGCGATGCGGTTGCGTTCCAGCACCAGGTGCGGCACGCCGAGCTTGCTCAGGTGTTCGCTCATGGCCACCCCGGCCTGGCCGGCGCCGACCACCAGGGTATCGATTTCAAGGTTGTTCAAAGTCATGTCCATTGCCCTGTTCTCTAGGCGTTGTTGTTCAGGGACGGTCAGTGGAACCGCCGTTGCCTGGGGCCAGACTAGGGAAGCGCAGGGAAAGGCGAAAATAGTTAATAGCTGGGGGTTGGCGATAAAAAGGCGAGGGTGGGGGTGTTCTTTCGGGCCTCATCGCTGGCAAGCCAGCTCCCACAGGTTATGCAGCGAGCCTGCCGGCGATGAGGGCAGTCCAGACAACCTTTTTCCTAAGCCCGAAGCACATTTTTCATCGTTTCCCCCATCTCCCCGTTGCCCCACCATCGCCTGGACAGCCACAACAAACGGGCCGCATGGACGGTCCTCAGGGAGAGCACGTGCAAGATCTCGGCTTCTGGCAGCAACGCGCTGCGCAACAGACCTTCATCGACCAGGCACTGATCGGCGGCCGCCGTGTCAGCGCGCAATCCGGCGCCACCTTCGATTCCATCAACCCGGCTACCAACCAGTTGCTGGCGCGCGTCGCGGCCTGTGGCGAAGCAGAAGTCGACCTCGCCGTCGCCAGCGCCCGCCGCGCCTTCGAGCAGGGCCCCTGGGCGCGCATGGCCCCGGGCGAGCGCAAGAAGGTGATGCTGCGCCTGGCCGAGCTGATCATGAGCCACCGCGAGGAACTGGCCCTGCTCGACTCGCTGAACATGGGCAAGCCGGTGATGGACGCCTACACCATCGACGTGCCGGGCTCGGCGCATGTCTTCGCCTGGTACGGCGAGGCGCTGGACAAGGTCTACGACCAGGTCGCCCCGACCGCCGCCAACGCCCTGGCGACCATCACCCGTGAAGCCCTCGGGGTGATCGCCGCCGTGGTGCCGTGGAACTTCCCGCTGGACATGGCCGCCTGGAAACTCGCCCCGGCGCTGGCCGCCGGCAACAGCGTGGTGCTCAAGCCGGCCGAGCAGTCGCCGTTCTCGGCCCTGCGCCTGGCCGAGCTGGCCCTGGAGGCCGGGATTCCGGACGGGGTGTTCAACGTGGTGCCGGGCCTGGGCGAAAGCGCCGGCCGTGCCCTCGGCCTGCACCCGGACGTGGACTGCCTGGTGTTTACCGGTTCGACCCAGGTCGGCAAGTACTTCATGGGCTACTCGGCGCAGTCCAACCTCAAGCAGGTCTGGCTGGAGTGCGGTGGCAAGAGCCCGAACCTGGTGTTCGACGACTGCCAGGATCTCGACCTTGCGGCGGAAAAAGCCGCGTTCGGCATCTTCTTCAACCAGGGCGAAGTCTGCTCGGCCAACTCGCGGCTGTATGTGCAGCGCTCGATCCATGACGAATTCGTCGAACGCCTGCTGGCCAAGGCCCGCGACTGGCAACCGGGCGACCCGCTGAACCCGGCCAGCCGCGCCGGGGCCATCGTCGATGCCGAGCAGACCGGGCGTATCGTCAAGGCCATCGGCAAGGCGCAGGAGGAGGGCGCTCGTCTGCTGGCCGGTGGTCGCCAGTTGACCTTCAATGGCTCCAGCAACTTCATCGAACCGACGATTTTTGTCGGCGTCGACAACGGGATGAGCGTGGTTTGCGACGAGATCTTCGGCCCGGTGCTAGCGATCAGCAGCTTCGACAGCGAAGCGCAGGCGGTGAGCCTGGCCAACGACAGCATCTACGGGCTGGCCGCCTCGGTGTGGAGCGACGACCTCAACCGTGCGCATCGTGTTGCCCGCCAGTTGAAGGCCGGCACCGTATCGGTGAATACCGTGGATGCGCTGGACGTGACCATTCCATTCGGCGGTGGCAAGCAGTCGGGCTTCGGCCGTGATCTGTCGCTGCATTCGTTCGACAAGTACACGCAACTGAAGACCACCTGGTTCCAGTTGCGCGGTTAAGCAGATTTGCGCTGGCTGTTCCGGCCTCATCGCTGGCAAGCCAGCTCCCACAGTGTCCGCGTCGCCGCCGAACCCTGTGGGAGCTGGCTTGCCAGCGATGAGGCCGGTGCAGCCACCACATTACTTCTCAGACACCCAGTTCAAGGATCCCCAACATGACCTTCTCCATCATCGGCCGCTGCCCCGAAACCGGCCAGGTCGGCATCGCCATCAGCTCCTCCAGCATCGCCGTCGGCGCCCGTTGCCCCTGGGTGCGTGCCGGCGTCGGCGCAGTCTCCACGCAAAACATCACCCTGCCAGCCCTGGGCCCGCAGATCCTCGACCTGCTCGAACGCGAACAGATCGCGCCCGCCGAGGCCCTGGAACGGGTGCTCGGCTCCAACGGCTGGAGCGAATACCGCCAGGTCACGGTGATCGACAGCCACGGCAAGGTCGCCCTGTTCACCGGCAGCGAAGCCCTCGGCGTGCATAATGCGGTAGCCGGCGAGCAATGCGCTGCAGCGGGCAACCTGCTGTCTGGTCGCCATGTGATCGAAGCCATGGTCAGCGCTTTCGAACAGGCCGACGGCCAGTTGCCCGACCGCCTGCTGGCCGCCATGCACGCCGCCATGGCCGCCGGTGGCGAAGCCGGTCCGGTGCACTCGGCAGCCTTGAAAGTGGCCGGCGAACTGACCTGGCCGCTGGTAGACCTGCGGGTCGACTGGGCTGACCAAGACCCGATCGGCCAGCTCGACGCCCTGTGGCAAGCCTACCGCCCGCAGATGCAGGACTACGTCACCCGTGCCCTCGACCCCACCACCGCACCGAGCTACGGAGTGCCGGGCGATGAGTGAAACGAGCAGCCGCGATCTGCTGGAGCGCCTGATCGCCTTCCCGACGGTCAGCCGTGATTCCAACCTGGAGCTGATTGCCTTTATCCGCGACTACCTGGCCAGCCACGGCGTGGACAGCGAGTTGTTCCTCAACGATGAAGGCACCAAGGCCAACCTGTTCGCCACCATCGGTCCGCGCGATCGCGGTGGCGTGGTGCTGTCCGGGCATACCGACGTGGTGCCGGTGGACGGCCAGGCATGGACGGTCGAGCCCTTTGTCATGAGCGAGCGTGACGGTCGCCTGTATGGCCGTGGTGCTGCGGATATGAAGGGGTTCATCGCCTGCGTGCTGGCAGCGGCCCCGGCCTTTGCCGCCGCGTCGCTGCACACGCCGGTGCACCTGGCGTTTTCCTATGACGAGGAGGTCGGCTGCCTCGGCGTGCGCTCGATGCTCGCCGCCCTGGAGCAGCGTGCGCACAAACCGACCCTGTGCCTGATCGGCGAGCCCACCGGGCTCAAGCCGGTCCTCGGCCACAAGGGCAAGCTGGCGATGCGTTGCCAGGTGCATGGCGCGGCCTGCCATTCGGCCTATGCGCCTTATGGCGTGAACGCCATCGAATATGCGGCGCGGTTGATCGGCAAGCTGGGAGAGATCGGTGAGCGCCTGAGTGCGCCCGAGTTGCATGATGAACGCTTCGACCCACCGTTCTCCACGGTGCAGACCGGGGTGATCAAGGGCGGCCGTGCGCTGAATATCGTCCCGGCGGAATGCGAATTCGACTTCGAGGTCCGTGCCTTGCCGGGCTTCGATGCCCAGGTGGTGGCGGATGAACTGGAGCGCTTTGCCGAAGCGGAGCTGGTGCCGAGGATGCAGGCGGTCAAGGCTGACACCGGCGTGAGCCTGAGGCCGTTGAGCGCCTATCCGGGGCTGGCGACGGCGCCGGATAGCGAAGCGGCCAGGTTGCTGGCGATGCTCAGTGGCTCCGATGAGTTCGGCACCGTGGCCTTTGGCACCGAGGGCGGGCTGTTCGAGCAGGCTGGGATTCCCACCGTGGTGTGCGGGCCGGGGAGCATGGACCAGGGGCACAAGCCGGATGAGTTCGTCAGCCTGGAGCAGTTGCAGGGTTGTGACGCGATGCTGGGGCGGTTGCTGGATTATTTGCGGGAGTGAGGGGGCTGCGCCGTCAGGGGTAGGAGCGTGGCTTGCCCGCGAAGGACCGCGTAGCGGTCCCAAAGCCTGCCACGCCGAATATCTGACTGAATGCGATCTGCTCGGCGCTGAATCCGAACTCTGGACTCAACGATACTCGTGCGGGATGGTTTTGGGACCGCTGACGCGGTCCATCGCAGGCAAGCCAGCTCCTACACCGATCGCGTTGTTCGAATACCGCCTCAATGGCCCGCTCAACTTCTGTTGCATATGTCTGGAAACTTCACCGATTTCCGACTTTCTTGTAGGCAATTTCCCAAGCATACTCCCGACCCCCGCTTGGTGGTTGCGTCCTTGGGAAACCCTGCCTAGTCTTCGCCGGTCGTCGCACATCGACGACACGGATTAGCAGTCCGAATGGCTAGTGCATTCCAGCGACGCTTGTAATGGCGGCTGTGCGTGTGGGCACCTTCGGGTGCGCCGGGTCTCCTAGCCCTCGGTCTGCTAACCCGCGTACAGCTGTCACCCACTCGCGGAAAAAAGGCCGCGGAGCAACCCTCCGCGGCCTTTGCTTTCAACCAGCCAGCGCGATCAGTGCGCAGCCGCCAGCTTGGCGCTCGTCTGCCGCCGACGGTACGCACTGTCCCGGGTCGCCAGCCAGTAGTACAGCGGCGAGGTGATCAGCAACCCCACCAGCCACGACAGGTCGGCGCCATCGATATGCGCCGAGACCGGGCCGACATACAGCGGAGTGTTCATGAACGGGATCTGCACCACGATGCCGATGGCATAGGCCAGCAGCGCTTGCGGGTTGTAACGGCCATAGATGCCGCCATCGACCTTGAAGATCGAGGCGATGTCGTAGTCGCCCTTGTGGATCGCGTAGAAGTCGATGAGGTTGATCGCCGTCCACGGCACCAGCACCACCAGCAGCACCAGGACCATATCGACGAAGTGCCCGATGAAGTCCGCCGAGGCGAATACCGCCACCACGCAGCAACCCAGCAGCACCACCAGCGACAGCACGGCGCGGCTTTTCGCGGTGGGGATCCAGCGATACGCGAAGGTCTGCACCAGGGTAATCAGCGACAGCACCGCGCCATACAGGTTGAGGGCGTTATGGCTGATCACGCTGAGCAGGAACAGCACCAGCATCAGCGGGCCGATGGCGCCAGTGGCGAGCTTGACCGCGTCCATGCTGTCCATGCCGGCCGGTACCGCCAGCACCGCGACGGCGCCGAACACGAACGACAGGCTCGACCCCAGGGCCGAACCCAGGTAGGTGGTCCAGAAGGTCGCCGCCACCGGCACGTTGGCCGGCAGGTAGCGCGAGTAATCGGACACGTATGGGGCAAAGGCGATCTGCCACAGCGCGGCGAGGGACACGGTGGCCAGCCAGCCGGACAGGTTGAAGCTGCCGCGGGTGAGGAAGTCATCGGACTGCACATGGGTGAGGATGTAGCCGAAGCCGACCACGATGCCGATGCCCAGCACCCAGGTGCCGATGCGGTTGAGCACGTGGATGAAGCGGTAGCCGATGATGCCGATGATCCCCGAACCGAGGGCACCGATGACGATGCCCACCGGCACCGGAATGCTCTCGGCCACGCCATGCAGGGACTTGCCGGCGAGGACGATGTTGGAGGCGAAGAAGCCGATGTACATCAGCCCGGCGATCACCACCACCAGCAGGGCGCCGAGGGAACCGAACTGGGCGCGGCTCTGGATCATCTGCGGGATGCCCATCTGCGGGCCCTGGGCCGAGTGCAGCGCCATCAGCACGCCGCCGAGCAGGTGACCGACGAGGATCGCGACGATGCCCCAGACCAGGTTCAGGTGAAACAGCTGGACCCCGAGGGCCCCGGTAACGATAGGCAACGGCGCGATATTGCCGCCGAACCAGAGGGTGAACAGATCCCTTACCTTTCCATGGCGATCTTCAGGGGGCACGTAGCCGATCGTATGTTTCTCGATGAGCGGTGCGGATGACGCTGCGTTGGTCATGACGGACTCCAAGGCAAGGATGAGCACGCTGGGCGCACTTCAGTTTTTGTAGGGAGCCGATCTTGAGGGGGCAGGGGCGGGGGCGAAATTAGTAAATATGTGTTCTCAGGCGTTAAAAAAACTTGGGGGTCGACTCGGTCCCTGTGGGAGCTGGCTTGCCAGCGATTTGGCCAGACCTGACAACATCATTGCCCAAGCCGGCCTCATCGCTGGCAAGCCAGCTCCCACAGGGACCGTGTCCAGTCCTTGCCATTTCACGGCAGGCTCAGGTTAAATGCGATTAATTACCATTTGTTTCGGTGCAGTCCCCCCGCCATGTCCTCCCCCGACCTCTCCCTGCAAAAGGCCGTGCACACCCTGTACGAGGATCACCACCCCTGGCTCTGCGCCTGGCTGCGCAATCGCCTGGGTTGTGTCGAGCATGCGGCGGACCTGGCCCAGGACACCTTCATCCGCGTCATCACCCTGCGCAAGGCCGCCGACCTGCGCGAGCCGCGGGCGTACCTGAGCAGCGTGGCGCGCAGCCTGATGATCGATTCGTTCCGCCGCCGCGCCCTGGAACAGGCCTACCTGGAGGCCCTGGCGGCACGTCCGGAAGCTGTCGATATCTCCCCGGAAACCCGCCTGCAGATCATCGAGACCCTGGTGGAAATCGATCGCCTGCTCGATGGCCTCGGCAGCCGCACCCGGGAGATCTTCCTCATGGCCCAGCTCGATGGCCTGAGCTACGTGGAGATCGCCCGGCGCCTGGAGGTGTCGGTGACCACGGTGAAGAAACACGCGGTGCGCGCGTTGACCCATTGCCTGCTGCTGGTCGAGGACTGACGCGTGACGCTGCCCCGTGATGTGCTGGAAGCCGCCGCGCACTGGTTCGTCGAGCTGCGCTGCGAGCCGGATGCGGCGACCCGTGCCGCCCACCAGCACTGGCTCGACAGCGACCCACGCCACCAGCAGGCCTGGGCGCGTCTTGGGCGCCTGCAGGGCACCTTCGGCCAGGTCGCCCCGCAACTGGCGCGGACCACGCTGGCCGGGGCCAGGGCCAAGCGCCGTGAGGTGCTCAAGGTGCTCTCGCTGTTGCTCGCGGCAGGCGCTGCGGGAACCCTGGCCTGGCGCGATACCACGGTGCAGGGTCTGCTCGCCGACCAGCGCACCGCCACCGGCGAGCGCCGTGCCCTGCGCCTGGAGGACGGCAGCCAGTTGCAACTCAACACCGCCAGCGCGCTGAACATCCGCTACAGCGCCGACCTGCGCCAACTGGAGCTGCTGCACGGGGAGATCCTCGTGGAAACTGCACGCGACGTCCTGGCCCGGCCTTTCGTGGTGCACACCGCCGAAGGCAGCCTGCGCGCGCTCGGCACGCGCTTCCTGGTGCGCCGCGAGGCCGGGCTGACCCGGGTCTGCGTGCTCGAGCACGCCGTGGAAGTACGCTGCGCCGCAAGCACCACGCCAATCCGCATCGACGCCGGCCAGCAACTGGCCTTCAGCACCGCGCAGCCCGGCCCGCTTCAGGCCGCCCCGGCCCAGGCCGACGCCTGGAGCCGCGGCATGCTGGTGGTCAGCGACTGGCGCCTGGGCGACTTCATCGCCGAGCTGCAACGCTACCGCCCCGGTCACCTGGGCTGTGCCGAGGCTGTCGCCGGGCTGCGGATCTCCGGGGCCTTTCATCTGGCCGACAGCGATATCGTCCTCGACAACCTCACCAGCACCTTGCCGGTGCGCATCCGTCGTTTCAGCCGGTTCTGGGCGCGGGTCGAGGCTGCCTGAAAAAAATTCCAGCGGGGGGTTATCGATTGCGCAACAGCTTCGACTTGTAGGTAGAGGCGCCACAGAGACGCCGTTAATCACTGCCACAGGGCGAAAGGAAAACCCATGTCCCGTTACATCGAGCATCGTTCCCCCCGCGTGACCTTCACCACCTGCGCCCTGCGCCGGGCCATCCGCTGTGCCCTGCTGGGCGCCACCCTGGCCGTGCCGGTCGGCCTGCTCGGCAACGTGCAGCCGGTGCTGGCCGACAGCCTGGGCGCCACCACCTTCGATATCCCCGCCGGGTCGCTGGACAACGCCCTGGCCCAGTTCGCCGCCAGGGCCGGGGTGACCGTGTCGTTCGACCCGGCCCATGCCCGCGGCCTGAAGTCGCCGGGGCTGCACGGCCAGTACGACGTCGACAGCGGCCTGCGTCAGTTGCTCAGCGGCAGCCGCCTGCAGGCGCTGCGCCAGGCCAACGGCAGCTACTCGCTGTTGCCGATGGCGGGCGAGGGCGCAATGCAGCTGGACAGCACCACCATCACCGGCACCGTCGCCGAGTCGGCCTGGGGCGCGGTGGACGGCTATGTCGCCAGCCGCAGCGCCAGCGCGACGAAAACCGACACGGCGATCCTGGAAATCCCCCAGAGCATCAACGTGGTCACCGCCGCGCAAGTGGAAACCCAGGGCGCACGCAACCTGACCCAGGCCCTGCGCTACACCCCCGGCCTGAACATCGGCGGCTTTACCGACCGCAACAGCATCGCCGACGAAATCACCAGCCGCGGCTTCGCCCCGACCCCGCTGTATTTCGACGGTGCCTACGTGCCTTATGCGGGCAGCCTCGGCGGTGCGCCACAGATCGACCCCTACACCCTGGAGCGCATCGAGGTGCTCAAAGGGCCATCCTCGGTGCTGTTCGGGCAGAACCAGCCGGGCGGGCTGGTCAACATGGTGTCCAAGCGTCCGACCTTCGAAGCGCGCAACCAGGTCAAGCTGGGTGCCGGCAGCTATGACCGGGTCAATGGTGCCTTCGACAGCAGCGGGCCGCTGGACGAGCAGGGCACATTCGCCTATCGCCTGGTCGGCGTGGCCAACAAGGGCGGCGACCAGGTCGACCACACCCACAGCGAGCGCATGCTGCTGGCGCCGAGCCTGAGCTGGCGGCCGAGCGAGGCGACCACCCTGACCCTGCTGGCGCAACTGCAGCGCGACAATGGCGCGGTCGACTACCAGTCCTTGCCACGCATCGGCTCCCTCGACCGCGGCCCCAACGGCCAGCGCATCGACCGCAACTTCTACTCCGGTGACTCGCACTACAACGACTACCGCCGCGACCAGTACATCCTCGGCTACGAGCTGCGCCACGACTTCAACGACGACCTGACCCTGCGCTCCACCGCGCGCTACCTGGATATCCGCGACCGTTACCGCGGCTTCTACCTGCGCAGCTTCGTCAGCGACGGCGGGGTTACCGACTACACCCGGGCCAACCGCACCAAGCTCGACTGGCGCCAGCACAACATCGCGTACACCGTGGACAACAACCTGGAGTACCGCTTCGCCACCGGCGCCCTGCAGCACACCACCCTGGTGGGCGTCGACTACCGCCACTTCAGCCGCAAGTACGATGGCTACAACGCCAACAACGTGCTGCCGGTAGACCTCTACGGCAAGAACAACTACGACACCTCCAGCGTCACCCCGGTGCTGGATACCCAGTGGGACAACACCGTGCGCCAGACTGGCGTCTACCTGCAGGACCAGATCCGTCTTGACCAGTGGCTGCTCACCGTCGGCGGGCGCCAGGATTGGGCCGAGATCGACAACAAGGACCTGCTCGCCCACTCCATCGCCTCGCAGCGCGACAGCAAGTTCACCGGCCGGGTGGGGCTGACCTACCTCACCGACTTTGGCCTGGCGCCCTATGTCAGCTACTCGCAATCCTTCCTGCCCAGTGTCGGCACCGCTGCACCGGAGCGCGGCGGCAAGGCCTTCGAGCCGACCGAGGGCGAACAGTATGAAATCGGGGTCAAGTACCAGCTGCTGGAGAAGACCCTGCTCACGGCCTCGGTGTACCAGGTCAAGCAGAAGAACGTGCTGACCGGCGATACCGAGTATCCGCAGTACCAGGCGCAGAGTGGCGAGGTGCGTTCGCGGGGTGTTGAGCTGGAGTTGAAGAGCAGCCTGGACGCTTTCGATGTGCTGGCGGCGGCGGGTTATATCGACTCGTTCTACACCAAAAGCACCTATGGCGATCAAGGTAACCGCAACGAATCCCAGGCGCCGGTCTCGGCCAGCCTGTGGGTGGATTACCACGTCACGGCGGCGGGGCTGGACGGGCTGACGGTGGGTGGCGGGGCGCGTTATACCGGGCGCAAGCCGGGGGACTCGTCGCATTCGTTCGAGGTGCCGTCTTACACGGTGTATGACCTTACCGTGCGTTACGACCTCGGGAGGCTGGAGCCGAGCCTGCGCGGGTTGCAGGCGAGCGTGAACCTGCAGAACCTGTTCGATCGCGAGTACGTGTCGGACTGCAACTATGCGTTCGGCTGCTACTACGGGCAGGAGCGGGTGGCTTCGGTGCAGATGACCTACGACTGGTAAGGATCCGAGGGCCTCATCGCAGTTCAAGCCAGCTCCCACAGGGTTTTGCGGCGCATGCAATACCTGTGGGAGCTGGCTTGCCAACGATAGGGCCCTCAAGAACCCCGCAAAAATCAGACCCCTTTGGTCGACGGCAACAGCACCGTCAATATCCCAAGCAACGGCAGGAACGAACACAGGGTGTACACCTCGGTGATCCCGTGCAGGTCCGCCAGGTGCCCGAGCAGTGCCGCGCCGATCCCGCCGAAGCCGAACATCAGGCCGAAGAAGATCCCGGCGATCATCCCCACGTTGCCTGGCACCAGCTCCTGCGCATACACCACGATGGCCGAGAAGGCCGACGCCATGATGAAGCCGATGATCACACTCAGCACACTGGTCCAGAACAGGTCGGTGTAAGGCAGCATCAGAGTGAACGGCGCAGCACCAAGAATGGAGAACCAGATCACCGCCTTGCGCCCGATCCGGTCACCGATCGGCCCGCCGAAGAAGGTCCCAGCCGCCACCGCCCCGAGGAACAGGAACAGGTGCAGCTGCGAACTGGCCACCGACAGGTCGAACTTCTCGATCAGGTAGAAGGTGAAGTAGCTGGTGAAGCTGGTCATGTAGAAGTACTTGGAGAACACCAGCAGGGCCAGGATCACCAGGGCGAAGGTCACCCGGCGCTTCGACAGACCGTGGGTGGCCTTGGTCCCGGCCTTGAGCTTGAACAGGCTCAGGTGGTGGCTGTACCAGCGGCTCAGCTTGTACAGGACGAACATCGAGAACAGCGCCACCAGGCCGAACCAGGCGGTGTGGCCCTGGCCGTAGGGAATGATGATCGCCGCCGCCAGCAGCGGGCCGAAGGCGGAACCTGCATTGCCGCCGACTTGGAAGGTCGACTGGGCCAGGCCATAGCGGCCGCCCGAGGCCAGGCGGGCAATGCGCGAGGCTTCCGGGTGGAAGGTCGAGGAACCGATGCCCACCAGCGCCGACGCCAGGAGAATGGACCCGAAGCTGCCAACGAAGGCCAGCATGATGATGCCGACCAGCGTGCAGATCGAACCGACCGGCAGCAGCCACGGCTTCGGATGGCGGTCGGTGTGGTAGCCGACCCACGGCTGCAGTAGCGAGGCGGTGAGCTGGAAGGTCAGGGTGATCAGGCCGATCTGGGTGAAGCTCAGGCCGTAGTTGGCCTTGAGGATCGGGTAGATCGACGGCAGCACCGCCTGGATCAGGTCGTTGACCAGGTGGGCCAGGGCGCAACCGGCGATGATCTGCATCACCAGCTGGCTGCCAGGGCTGGCGGTCGATGTGGCTGAAGCGGGTGGAGCGGTACTGGTTGTTGTACTGGACATGCGGGACCTTCCGGAAATAACTCGACACACAAGGAGAAAGCGAGCTTATGCTAGGCGCCCCCCGGTCGCCTGTCTCGCGCGATTGGGACAACAGCTGTCGAGAAACGGGCAAGATGATCAGAACACTGGACGAATTTGTCCGCGATATCGACCGTGGCGACTGGCGCCTCGTCAGCAGCGCCACCGATTACCCGGAAAACTGGTTTATCCATCCTCACTCGCACGAGAAGCACCAGTTGATCTACGCCATCGAGGGCGTGATGGTGGTGCACTCGGCCCAGGAGCAGTGGACCGTGCCCCCCAGCCGCGGCATCTGGATGCCGAAAGGGCAGGTGCATTCGATCCGCTGCGTCGGCCCGGTGAAGATGCGCAGCGTGTTCGTCCACCCCGACGATAGCCTCGACCTGCCGATGCAGACCTGCGCGGTAAGCATCTCCAGCCTGCTCAGCGAACTGATCAAGGTGTCGGTGGAGATCCGCCATCCCCATGCTCCGGACTCCCGGGAAGCACGGGTGCTGCGCTTGATCCTCGACGAACTGGAAATCCTCCCGACCCTGCCCTTGAACCTGCCGCAACCGGACGAACCGCGCCTGCACACGATCTGCGCCGCCTTGCAGACCGACCCCGGCGATGCCTCGACCCTGGCCGACTGGAGCGCGCGCCTGGGCCTGGACGAGAAGACCATCCAGCGCCTGTTCCAGCGCCACGCCGGGATGACCTTCGGCCAATGGCGCCAGCAGGCGCGCTTGCTGGCGGCGCTGGAACGGATCGCCCTGGGTGAGAAGATCATCGATGTGGCCGGGGCGCTGGGCTACGACAGCCCGAGCGCGTTCAGCGCGATGTTTCGCCGGCATTTCGGGCGCACGCCGAGCGGCTTCTTCCGCTGAGCCCCGGCTTTGCGGCTAGAATCCGCGCTTGCCCCTTCAGACAGGAGTCACCCCGTGCGGGTCCCATCTCTCCCGCGAACCCTGGTTCGCCTGCTTTCCTGCGGCCTGGCCGCGCTTGTCCCGCTGCTCGCCAGCGCCACCGACAGCCGTGGCGAACTGGATGCCGCGCACTTCGAGGGCTTGTCCCGGTCCACCTACCAGTTGGAAAACTTCTCCGAGCGTTATCGCGCGACCCTGGAGATCGCCGACCAGGACGATGTCTTCCGTCCCGGCATCATCAGCGTCTATGACAAGCAGGGCGGCCAGGCGCTGTTGCAGGTGCGTTCGGAGGAGCTGGTGCTGGACCAGCAGACCGGCTCGGAGGAAGTCCGGGTCAATATCCACGAGCTGCCCTACGGCGAGCAGAGCGTGCTGGTGTACCAGGATTTCAACCTCGACGGGATCAAGGACCTGGCCCTGATGGACGGCCAGTTCAGCTGCTACCACGGCCCGTCGTACCAGGTCTTCCTCGGCACTGCCGACGGCTTTCGTCACAGTGAATCCTTCACCCGCCTGGCCCAGGAGTACTGCGGGCTGTTCTCGGTGGACGAGAAGGCCCGGGAGATCAACACCTTCACCAAGGATGGCTGCTGCTGGCACGAGTCCAGCACCTTCGTCCTGGAGAAGGGTGAGCCGGTGTTCAAGGTGCGCGCGTCGGTGGGGCACAACGATCCGTCCGGGCTGATCGTCGAGACCCTGGAGGAAAACCGGGGCGGCAAGCGGGTCAACAGTGTGCACCGCTACTGGAATGCGGAAGACCCGCCCGAGGTGCTGCTGGCGTTCCGCCTGGCGCCGTCGGGCAAGCGCATCATCCTGTTCAAGAGCCCGAACGACGGGCGTCCGACCTATGCGGCGCTGGACCAGCGTGACGAGGCGGTATTGCTGTACCCGGACGAGGAGGGCGAGGGGATCGAGGCGGATGCACGCCAGGTGCGTTTCTCGCGTGGGGACACCATTTGGCGCATCCTCGCCGACGAGCAGGGCCGGCTGTTGAAGATGCAGGTGGAAGTGAAGGGCAAGGTCACTGACCTGAAGCTGATGCCGGATGGGGTGGAAGGGTCGCTGGAGAAGGTGGCGGCGGCCATGGCGGAGGCTGGCTGAAGATCTCAGTTGGCCTCATCGCTGGCAAGCCAGCTCCCACAAGGTTCGCGGCGCATGCCATACCTGTGGGAGCTGGCTTGCCAGCGATGAGGCCATCAGCCCCACCGAAAATTCCGGATCAGTAGGCGTAGCGCAAGGTCGTCATGAAGTTGCGCGGCGCCCCATACAACCCCGCCGCCGTGGTCGTCAGGTATTCCTTGTCGAACAGGTTGTTGACGTTCACCGTCGCCGACAGCGACGGGCTGATCTGGTAGCGCGCCATCAGGTTGGCGATCGCATAGCTGCTCTGGGTGGTGGCATAGCTCAGGGCATACCCCGTCTCGCTCTGCCAGTTGACCCCGCCACCCACGGTCAGCTTGTCCAGCTCGCCAGGCAACCGGTAGGTGGTGAACAGCTTGACGCTGTTGCGCGGAATCTCGGTGACGATGCGCTCGTCCTCCGAGTTGAAGCTGACGTTGTACGAATAGCCCCCGGTGACCTGCCAGCCCTCGAGAATCTCGCCGTTGACCTCCAGTTCCACGCCTTCGCTGGTGGTCCCGCTTTCCGCCTTGTAGGCCTGGAAGCCATTGGGTTGCAGCCGGCCGCCATCGGCCACCGCCAGGTTGTCCTGCTCCACACGGAACAGCGCCAGGCTCGCATTCAGACGGTCTTCAAGAAAGCCGGCCTTGATCCCCACCTCGTAGCCCGTACCTTCCTGCGGATCCAGCGGCGTGCCGTTGACGTCGCGGATATTGGCGTTCTGCGGGTTGAAGATCTGCGTGTAACTGGCGTACGCCGTCCAGGTGTCGTCGAGGTCGTAGACCAGCCCGGCATAGGGGATGACGATACCGGTCTCGGTGCGTTCGGCCTTGGTCACCGCGCCGCTGCTGTACAGCCAGCTCTTGCTGTCGCGGTTCCAGTCCACCACCCGCGCGCCGAGGATCAGGCTGGCGGCGTCGGTCAGGTGCCAGCGCGAAGTGAGGTAGGCGGCGTACTGGGTTTCGGTCAGGTCGCTTTCGCCGAGCTTGTTGAACACCGGCTTCGGCGTGTGGCCGTCCCAAGTGAAGATATTGTCGATGCTCCCGGCATAGCCCGAACTTGCCCGCTGCCAGCCGCCGTAGTTGGGCGTACCGCGCTCCTCGATACGCGACAGGGTGACGCCGCCGATCAGCTCGTGCTCGCGGCCGAACAGTTCGAAGCCGCCGGTGAGGTAGGCGTCGATATTGTCCTGGGTCGGCGCGGCCTGCCAGCGGGTCGGCATGATGTAGGCGCCGCTGCCGTCGGCCATGTCGATTTCGCCATCCATGTAGGCGACCACCGTGTCGTAGTCGTTGCGCGCGTGGCTGTACTCCAGCTTGCCGCTCCAGCCATTGGCGAAGTGGTGTTCCAGGGAGGCAAACACGGTGCTTTGCTGGCGATCGTAGTAGGACCAGTCCGGCGAGGTGTTGAACGAACGCTTGAAGTCGGTACGCGCACCGTCAGTGGTGAACAGCGGGAAGCCGGTGCGCATCGGCGCGTTGCTGTGGGTGACCTGGTAGCTGAAGCCGGCGGTGACCAGGGTGTCCTCGTTCAGGTCCACCTCGCCGATGCCGTAGAGGGTGCTCAGCTCCTGGCTGAAGCGGTCGATCCAGGCGTGCTGGTCCTTCTGCTCGGCGACGAAGCGCCCGCGCACGTTGCCCGCGTCATTGAGCGCGCCGCCGACGTCGAGGCTCAGGCCATAGCGATCCCAACTGCCGGCTTCGGCGCTGATCAATACCTGCGGCTCGACCGTGGGCCGTTTGCGGATCAGGTTGATGGTCGCCGATGGATTGCCCAGGCCGCTGACCAGGCCGGTGGCGCCGCGCACCACTTCGACGCGGTCATACATGGCGGTGTTCTGGGTGTAGTTGTCCATGCGCGACGAGGTCGGCACGCCGTCGATCTCGAAGTTGCTGATGGCGAAGCCGCGGGACAGGTAGGCGGTGCTGTCGGCACCGAGGCTTTCGCGGACCACGGTAATGCCGGTAGTGGCGTCGAGGGCGTCGGTGAGGTTGTCGAGCTTCTGGTCCTCGAGGCGCTGGCGGGTCAGCACGGTGATCGACTGTGGGGTTTCCTTGAGCGACAGGTTCAGGCGCGTCGAGCTGCTGGACGACTCGGTGGTGTAGGAGCCGGAGCCTTCGGTGGTGGAGCCCGGCGCCTTGCCGGAGATACTCAGGGCGGTGAGCTCCAGGGCGCCGTCGCCGGCCGCGGCGCGGGGCATCAGGACGTAGCTGCCATTGGTTTCACGCCGGGCCTGCAGGCCGCTGCCTTCGAGCAGGCGGGCCAGCCCTTCGTCCACCGAGTACTCGCCTTGCAGGCCGGGGGAGGTCAGGCCCTGGGTCTGTTCACTGGGGAAGGAGAAGGTCACCCCGGCGCGGGCGGCGAACTGGCTCAGGGCCACGCCGAGCGGGCCGGGGGCGATATCGAAGCGCGCCACCTGGGTCTGCGCCATGGCCACGCCGGGCAGCACCAGCACGGGGCTGGCCAGCGCCCCCAGCAGGGCCAGATGGATTGCGCGAGCCAGGGGGCTCGCGGCTTGCTTGGCAAAACGGGACATGCGGATTTCCTTCGGTTGGCGTGGCACATATGCGGCAGTTGTCGCCGCTTCAGTGCATGGCCGGATGAGAATGAAAATCGGCAACCCCAGTGAAGAAAGTTTTTTCACGCGGCATCGAGGCGCACCCAGTAGCGGGTCAGGTAGCGCACCCGGACGGGCAGGGCGGTGGCGAGGTTTTCCAGCACGGTGTCGGTGTCGTCGAGGCGGAAGGCGCCGGTGACCTTGAGCCCGGCCACGCTGTCGGCACAGGTCAGGTAGCCCCGGCGGTAGCGGCCCAGTTCGCCGAGCAGGCGTTGCAGCGGCCAGTCCACGGCCATCAGCATGCCGTGGGTCCAGGCGTCGCTGGCGTCGGCCAATGGGGTGACAGGCAGCAGGTGCCGAGGATCGAAGCCCGATTGCTGTCCGGCTTCGACCCGTTGCAGCGTTGCCGGTGTGCTGGCCGGGCGCAGTTCCACCGCGTGCTCGAACACCTTCACCTCGCTGCGCCCGTCATGGCTGTACACGCTGAAACGGGTACCGAGGGCGCGCACGCTGCCTTCCGGGGTGTGTACCAGCAGCGGCCGGTTGGCCGGGTCCTTCGCGGTTTGCAGCAGCAGTTCGCCGCGGTGCAGTTGGATCTCCCGCAACGAACTGCCGTAGTGCACATCCACGGCGCTGTCGGTGTTGAGGATCATTTGGCTGCCATCGGCCAGTTGCAGCTCGCGGCGCTCGCCCTTGGCAGTGCGGTACCGGGCCAAGCGCGACGACAGCGGCTCCAGCGTCTGCAGGCTGGCTCCCGTGGCGCCGGCCATCAGCAGCAGGCCGAGGACCTTGTTCACGGCACGCCGTTTGGCCCGCACATCCGCCAGGGTCGGCAGGGCCAGTTCCGGGGAGAGCAGGGCCAGGCGCTGTTGCAGTTGCTCCACCTGGGTCCAGGCCTCGGCGTGCCTTGCGTCTTCGGCCAGCCAGTTGCGCCAGGCCTTGCGTTCCTGCTCGCAGGCCGGCGCGGCACTGAGGTTGACGTACCAGGTGGCGGCGGCTTTCAGCACTTCGCGATCAAGCATCGGTTCAGCCCTGGGCCAGCAGCAGACAATGGGTGATGGCGCGGACCATGTGCTTCTTCACCGTGGTCACCGACACCCCGAGGCGCTCGCCCACGGCGACGTAGCTCAGGCCTTCGAGCTGCACGGCGAGGAAGATGCTGCGGGTGCGCTCGCCGAGTTCGTCGAGCATGGCGTCGACGGCGGTCAGGGTCTCGATGATCAGCAGCCGGGTTTCCGGGGAGATGTCCGTGGCTTCCGGGCGCAGGGCCAGGGTGTCGAGGTAGGCCTGCTCGACGGCGCGGCGGCGGAAACGGTCGATCATCAGGGCGCGGGCGATGGAACTGAGGTAGGTGCGCGGCTCGCGGATCGCCTCGACATTGCGCGCGCTGAGCACGCGGACGAAGGTGTCCTGGGCCAGGTCCGCCGCGTCGCTGGAGTTGCCCAGGCGCGTGCGCAGCCAGGTGTTCAGCCAGCCGTTGTGCTGCTGGTAGAGGTGGTGCAGGGCGGAGGTGTCGGACATGGCGGAAAAGGTTATTGAGAATTATTCGCTGTATTGTTGGCGAAAAGGGGCCGCAATAACAAGGCTTCAGGGCTGTGTTGTTCCTGAGGGCCTCATCGCTGGCAAGCCAGCTCCCACAGGTATCGCATGCACCGCGAACTCTGTGGGAGCTGGCTTGCCAGCGATGAGGCCCTCAAGAGCGATGAAATTCTAATGCGGCCACGCCTCCACCAGAAAATCCCTCACCGCCTTGATCCGCGCACTCTCGCGCAACGAACGATGGGTACACAACCACACCTCCCGGGTCAGCCCGGGCATCTCCATCACCAGCTCCAGGGTCGGCGTCAGCTTTGCCGTGCGCTTCTCCACGATGCCCAGCCCGGCCCCGGCGATCACTCCGTCGTAGATGCCCAGGGTCTGGTTGCAGCGCAGCCAGGGCGGCGGCGCACCGTCGAGGCCTTGCCACCAGGTTTCCAGGTCCTGGTCCAGGCGCGATTCCTCCAGGCCGACGAAGTCGAGGTTGGCCCAGTCCCGCGCCGTCACCGCCGGACGATGGCGTTCGAGGTACTGGCTGGCGCCGTACAGGGCGAATTCGATCTCGCCGAGGGGCTCGGCAATCAAGTCCTTGGTTTCCGGTTCGGCATAGCGCAGTGAGAGATCCGCTTCACGCCGGGCCAGGTTGACCGGATGCGGCGTGGTCAGCACTTCCATGTCCAGCAGCGGATGACGCGGGCGGATCGGTGCAAGCAGGGCGATCACCAGGAACGACAGCCACTCGTCGGCATTGACCCGTACCGTGCCTTCCACGCTTTCCGGCGAGTCCGCCTCGCGCAGGATCTCGTTGGCCGCGCCCTCCATCTGCTCGGCGAAGCCGGCAATGCGCTGACCAAAGGCGGTGGGCAGGCAGCCGGTGGAGCTGCGTTCCAGCAGTTGCCCGCCGAGTTGTTCCTCCAGCGCATCGAGGCGCCGCGACAGGGTGGCGGTGCTCAGGCGCAGGCGCTGGGCCGCGCGTTTCAGGTTGCCGGTGCGGACCACGGCCAGCAGGACATGCAGGTTGTCCCATTCAAGGCGTTTCATATTTGCAACCACTGCTTGGGGTATTGGCTGTTGAGGTACGGAAATGTAGGTCATAAGCTGGCCGGGTTCAAACGTTTCCAGGAGTCATTACATGACCACCGAAAAGACCCTGCTCACCCGCATCGTCCATGCGCTGGGCTTCGAATGCTTCGCGCTGCTGCTGTGCGCGCCGACCATCGCCCTGGTGATGGACAAGCCGCTGATGAGCGCCGGGCTGCTGACCCTGGCCATCTCGGTCACCGCGACGCTGTGGAACATGCTCTACAACGTCCTCTTTGACCGGCTGCAGGGGCGCCTGGGCTTCCAGCGCACGCCGCTGGTGCGGATTGCCCATGCGCTGGGCTTCGAAGGCGGGCTGATCCTCGCCGTGGTACCGGCGGCCGCCTGGTGGCTGTCGATCGGGCTGGTGGAGGCGTTCCTGATGGAGGTGGGCTTGCTGGTGTTCCTGCTGCCGTATACCTACCTGTACAACCTGGGGTTCGACCGGTTGCTGGAGCGGCGGCGGATGGCCGCGAAGCTGGTGTGCGGCTGAAGGCCTCATCGCTGGCAAGCCAGCTCCCACAGGTTCTTGTGCGCTGCGGACCCTGTGGGAGCTGGCTTGCCAGCGATAGCGTCAGTGATGTCTCAACTGTCCTTGCGGAAACACAACACCTTCGAAACCAGCTTCTGACAAACCTCTCCAGCCTGGTTACGGGTCAACGACTCCACCACCACGAACCCCCGGTCCGGCTTCGACCGCGACGGCAACAGCTCCAGCACCGTGCTGGTGACCTTGAGCACATCCCCCGGCCGGGTCGCCCTTGGCCAGCTGATTTCCCCGCCAGCGCCGATCACCCCGCGTGACAACCGCAGGCTTTGCACCAGCAGTTTCATGGTGATCGCCGCCGTGTGCCAGCCACTCGCGGCGAGCCCTTCGAAGAAGGTGCTCCTGGCGGCATCTGCGTCGATATGGAAAGGTTATGGGTCGAACTCTGTAGCGAAACGGATGATCTGTTCGGCGTCCAGCGCATGTTCCTCGCTGACAAAAACATCGCCAACCGCCAGGTCATCCAGATAGATTGTATTTCCCGCTGGCATTTTTCCGGTCTCCTTGCACGGCACGAGTCAGGTGTTCATCCTCCGGCTCCGCAGCCCGCCATTCAACCCCCGACGGCCCATATGAGCGTTGATTCACACGACACCCGCGACAACGACTGGATTCACATGCGTCGTGACGCGGAAACCGGCATCGAAAGCGTTCATGCGCATTTCGAGGGCCACGCCTACGACCCCCATGACCACGACGAGATGCTGGTGGGCGTGACCCAGCAGGGCGTGCAGCAGTTCAGTTGCAACCGCTCGCTGCATGTCAGTACGCCTGGCCGGGCGATCCTGATCGAGCCGGGCGCGGTGCATGATGGCCATGCCCCGGAAGCCGAGGGGTTCACCTACGCCATGCTCTACCTGCCGCAGTCCTTCGTCAGCCGCATGACCGAGCGCCTCGGCATGGGCGATGCCTCCAGCCTGCAGGCGGCCTTCCACAGCACGCTGACCGACGATGTGCACCTGACCGGGGCGATCCAGCAGGCCTTTCTCGCCCTGCACAACAACGAGGGCCGGCTGGCCCGGGACCAGGGCATGGACCAGTTGCTCGCTGTGCTGTCGCGCCATCTCTACCTAAAGCCGGCTTCGCTGCGCCGCGATTCGCCGGAGGAACTGCAGCGGGCGCGGGACTTCCTGCATGCACAGATGGCCCACGACGTCAGCCTCGAAGAGCTGGCGACCTACTCGGGCGTCGACCGTTTCCGCCTGACCCGGCAGTTCAAGAAAGCCTATGGCCAATCGCCCCATGCCTACCTGGTACGCCTGCGTCTGCGCGCGGCGCGGGCCTTGCTGGCGCGGGGCATGAAGCCGGTGGACGTGGCGGCGGAAACCGGCTTCTCCGACCAGAGCCACCTCGGCGTGTGGTTCCGTCGTGCGTTTCGCATGACCCCGGCGGCCTACCGCCGACAGTGCACAAACCTTACAGACTGACCCGCCCCCCGGCTCCGATCATGACGCCTCGGTTCTGATCTGGAGTTTCCCGATGTTCGACAGCAAAGTAGCCATCGTCGTGCGCGACGACCTTGCCACCTGGCAGCGCCTGAATGTGGTGGCCTTCCTCTCCACCGGTATCGCCGCCGCTGCGCCCGAGGTCATGGGCGAACCCTACGTGGACGCCGCCGGCAACACCTACGGCAACCTGTTCGGCCAGCCGATGATGATCTTCGAAGGCGACCTGGCCGGGTTGCAGAAGGCTCACCGCATCGGCCTGGAGCGCGGCCTGACCCTGTCGCCCTATGTCCAGGCGATGTTCGCCACCGGCCACGACGTGGCCAATCGCGAAGTGTTCCTCGCCGAGGATCCGGCCAACCTGAACCTGGTGGGCCTGGCCCT
The DNA here is from genome assembly GCF_057197725.1 of Pseudomonas sp. P2S-1. Taxonomy (NCBI): domain Bacteria; kingdom Pseudomonadati; phylum Pseudomonadota; class Gammaproteobacteria; order Pseudomonadales; family Pseudomonadaceae; genus Pseudomonas; species Pseudomonas sp. P2S-1. The sequence continues at coordinate 2,029,653 of NZ_CM170068.1, read as the reverse complement.
GCGCGGGCCGAAGAAGGCCGTGGACAAGGCGTTGAAGGGGCTCGCATTGCATGGCTGAGTTCACCGGAATGAATGCGACGACGCTGTGGGGCTTCTGGGCCTTTGCCATGGTCTTCGTGGTGATCCCGGGGCCGGACTGGGCCTATGCGATCGCCGAAGGCCTGCGCGGCAAGGGGGTGATGGCGGCGGTGGCCGGGTTGCTCGCCGGGTATGTCGCCTTGACGCTGGTGGTGGCCGGCGGCTTCGAGGTGTTGGTGGCGGGCAATACCACTTTTCTCACGGGCCTGAGCCTGGTGGGCGCGGCGTATCTGGGCTGGTTGGGCATGGGCTTGTTGCGCAATCCGCCGGTGGTGGAGGCGGGGGCTGAGGCACTGCGGGTCAGCCGGCTCGGGCAGTTCGTCCGTGGTGCGCTGGTCAGCGGCTTGAATCCGAAGGGCTTCCTGTTCTTCGTCGCCTTCGTCCCGCCGTGGACCACTGCCCAGGCGAGCCTGAGCGTCGCCTGGCAGATCGTGGTGCTGGGGTTGATCTACACGGCCAGTTGCGCGGTGGTGTATTCGCTGGTGGGGCTGGGCGCCGGGGTCGCGTTGCGTTCGCGGCCGGCGGCTACGCGCTGGGTCGGCCGGGTGTCGGGCGGGGCGATGCTGGTGCTGGCGGTGATGCTGGTGTGCTCGGAGAGCGGGCTGGTTTGATGGGGATGTTCAGGGCCTCATCGCTGGCAAGCCAGCTCCCACAGGGTTTTGCAGCGACTCGGACCCTGTGGGAGCTGGCTTGCCAGCGATGAGGCCCTGAGAGTCACCAGAACAACATGCCTTGGCAACGCTTCCCTAATGCATATAATGCGAACCACTCCCATTCGCACACCCTTGCCATCATGCCCGATTCCACCTCCAACCCCGAACTGATCGGGGCCCTGGCGCTGCATTACGACGATCTGGTCGCCTATATCCGCCGGCGCTTCCAGGGCAGCCAGTTCGCCCGCGAGGTGGTGCATGACGTTTGCGTGCAGTTGCTGGAGAAACCCCCGCAACAGCCGGTGAAGCTGCCGTTCGCTTTCCTGCGCAAGGTGTCCTTCAACAAGGCCATCGACCGCCGCCGCGCCGATAACAGCCGTGCGGCCTTGATCGACTACACCCCGGACGTCCCCGACTGGCATGTGCACGACCTCGACGGCGCCGCCAGCCTCGACTTCGAGCAGCAACTGCATGCCTTGCTGGCCATCATCGACAGCCTGCCGGCCCGGGCCCGCCAGGTGTTCCTGCTGCATCGCATCCACGGCATGCCACAGAAGGAAATCGCCACCGAGCTGGGCATTTCCCTGAACATGGTCACCCAGCATTTCTCCCGCGCCATGCACACCATCGCCCGCCAGTGGGAACCGGCGCGCCGGGCCCTGGCGACCCCATGAAGAACACCGAGAAACCCGCCGACGCCCTGACCCCGTTCGAGCAGGCCCTGCGCGAGCGTGTGCCGTCCCGCGACGCCCTGCTGGCCGAGGCCAAGGCCCAGAGCGCGCGCCAACGCCAGCGCAAGCGTGCCCTGGGTGGTGGACTGTCAGTGTTGCTGCTGGCCGCTGCGGCCTGGGTTTTCGACCCGTCGTACTACAGCGACGAGGTGCGCGTCGCCATCGGCCAGCGCGAGCGCCTGACCCTGGCCGACGGCAGCCAGTTGGTCCTCGACAGCAACAGCCGCCTGCGCATCGAACACCGCCTGCGCAGCCGCCAGTTCGAGCTGCTCGAGGGCGAAGCGACCTTCACCGTGGCCCACGGCCCGCAACCGTTCATCGTGCGCAGCCAGGGCATTGCCGTGCGCGATATCGGCACCGTGTTCAACGTGCGCAGCGACAGCCGCGGCGTCGCCGTGGCGGTGGTGGAGGGCGAGGTGGAAGTCTCCAGCGCCGCCGTCGCGCCCCGGCGCCTGCTCGGTGGCCAGCAGGTGCAGGCCAGGGACGCGCAGATCGGCCCGGTCATCCCGGTGGACCCGACCCGTGTCACCGCCTGGCAACAGGGCAAGCTGCGCTTCGACGGCACGCCGTTGCGCGAGGTGATCGTCGACTTGCAACGCTATCGCCAGGCGCCGATCCACCTGCTCGACAGCCGGGCTGCCGGCCAGCGGCTTTCCGGTGAATTCGACAGCGCTGCGGTGGAGCCGCTGCTCGACCTGCTGCCGTCGATCCTGCCGATCAATGTGGAGCGTGCCGCCGATGGCCAGGTGTCGATCCGCAGTCGTTGACGGAAAAGAGAATATTTTTCATTCCGGACCTCAACATTTTCCCGGGCCCATTCGCCACTCCCTGTGAGCGTCGATTCAGAACGCGTTTTTCGACTGCACTATCGGGGAGTCCAATGAGCATCAACACATCGCGCCGTTTGCGCCGCCTGTCATTGCTGGCCGTCAGCATCACCTTGGCGACCAGCCTGCAGGCCCAGGAGGCCCGGCATGCCGTGAACCTGCCGGCCCAGCCGCTGGATCAGGCCCTGAACGCCCTGGCCGGGCAGACCGGGGCGCGCATCCTGTTCGCCACCGACAGCGCCGAGGGCCTGCAGGCGCCGGCCTTGAGTGGCGACGTCACGGTGGAGCAGGCCCTGCAACGCCTGCTGCGCGGCAGCCGCCTGAAGCTGCAGAAAACCGGGGACGGCAGCTACCTGGTGTCCAGCCCGGCTTCCGCCGACGACGGCGCGCTGCAACTGGACGCCACCAGCATCAACGCCAGTGGCCTCGGTGCCACCAGCGAAAGCACCGGCTCCTACACCACCGGGACCATGAGCAGCGGCACCAAGCTGGCCCTGACCCCGCGGGAAACCCCGCAGTCGGTGAGCGTGGTGACCCGCCAGCGCATCGAGGACCAGGCCATGACCACCCTCGGCGATGCGGTGAAGTACACCACCGGCCTGACCCTGACCAAGTGGGGCGGCGAGCGCGAGCGCTTCAACTCCCGGGGTTTCCAGTTGAACAACCTGATGGTCGACGGGATTCCCGTGGCCTACGACGAAGCCAGCCTGTCCACCGGCCTGTTGTCCATGTACGACCGGGTCGAAGTGGTGCGTGGCGCCTCGGGCCTGATGGAGGGCGCGGGGTCCCCGGGCGGCTCGATCAACCTGGTGCGCAAGCGCCCCACCGAAACCTTCCAGGGCAGCATCACCGCCGGCGCCGGCAGTTGGGACAACTACCGCGGCGAACTGGACCTCAGCGGCCCGCTCAATGCTAGCGGTACGCTGCGCGGGCGCACCGTGCTGTCGCTGCAGGACCGCAATTCCTACATCGACGACTATGAGAACCGCCGCAGCCTGTTCTACGGCGTGCTCGAAGCCGACCTCGACGACGCCACCACGGTCGCCGTGGGCTACAGCTGGAGCCAGGACAACAACCCCGGCGCCGACTGGAACGGCCGCGGCACCAACGCCGATGGCAGCTTCCTCGATATTTCCCGCTCGACCCGGATGAGCCCGAGCTGGTCGTACTGGGACAAGGAAAGCAGCACGGTCTTCGCCGACATCACCCACCGCTTCGCCAACGACTGGACGGCGAAGTTCGCCGCCACTGCGCTGAAAAGCCAGATGGACATGTTCGGCTCCTACCTCTATCGCCCGGACGAGACCTCCCGCGACCTCGGTTTCGGCTTCGGCAAGTACCACTACGAAAACACCCAGACCAGCCTCGACGGCTATGCCAGCGGTCCGTTCGAACTGTTCGGCCGCAGCCATGAGCTGGTGGTCGGCGGCAGCTACCGCCAGCAGGATATCGACGACGGCCCTGGCGGCTGGCCCCTGGGCTTCGTCTACGAGTTCGACCCGCTGGCGTTCAATGGCAAGGGCGTGCCCAAGCCCGCCATCAGTGACGCCTGGTCGCGGGACGGCAAGATCGACCAGTCCAGCGTCTACCTCACCGCGCGCTTCAGCCTGACCGACGCCCTGAAGATGGCCGCCGGCGGGCGCCTGGACTGGTACGCCTACGAACTGACCACCCATTCCGGCACCTGGACCGGCAACGACGAGTACAAGGCGACCCGGGAATTCACCCCCTACCTGGGCTTCACCTACGACCTGAACGACACCTATACCGCCTATGCCAGCTGGACGCGGATCTTCAATCCGCAGAACTACAGCATGGCCGGCGGCGGTCTGCTGGACCCGCAGGAAGGCAGCAACTATGAGGTCGGGCTCAAGGGCGAGTACTTCGACGGGCGCCTGAATGCCAGTGTCGCGCTGTTCCAGATCGACCTGGAGAACCTCCCGGTGCAGCTGGATGCCGCCACCTGCGGGGCCATGCCGGACTGCTACGGGGCGTCGGGCGAGGTGCGCAGCCGGGGCGTCGAGTTCGAGGTCAGCGGCGAAGTGCTGCCGGACTGGCAACTGTCGGCCGGCTACACCTACAACTACGCCAAGCACCGCAAGCCCAGTGACTATGCGCCGATCGGCACCCAGTCCAGCGGCGAGCGCTACGGTACCAACCTGCCGCTCAACCTGTTCAAGCTGGCCACCAGCTACCGCCTGCCGGGTGACTTGAACCGCTGGAAGGTCGGTGGCGGTCTGCATGTGCAGAGCGATATCTACACCAGCGCCGGCATCGAGCAGGGCGGTTACGCGGTGACCGACCTGTTCGCCAGCTATGATGTCGACCGGCACCTGAGCGTCAGCCTGAACGCCAACAACATTTTCGACCGCGATTACTATTCCAGCATCATGACCACCGTTGGCGGCAATTTTGTCGGCGATCCGCGCAACTACATGCTGACTGCCAAGTACCGCTTCTAATTCGGGGAGTGCTTTCGGGCCCCATCGCAGCGATGGGGCCATCAGCAATCAGCGTGCATCCACCAGACGGATACTGTCCCGCCCACCGCGCTTGGATTCATACAGTGCCGCATCGCTCTGCTCGATCAGCGCCGCGAGGCTGGCCGGCGGGTATTCGAACAGGTTGGCGCCGATGCTCAGGGTCACCGGCTCCGGCGTGACGAAGGTCGAAGCCTGGTGACGGAAGCCGTCGCGCAGGGCGCTGCCGAGGGCGACGATGCGTTCGGGGGAGGCATTGCCCAGCAGGATCACGAATTCATCGCCGCCCAGCCGCGCCGCCAGGGCGTCTTGCGGCAGCCCGGCGAGGATCATCTCGCCGAGGCTCACCAGCAGGCGGTCGCCGGCCGCATGCCCGTACAGGTCGTTGACCAGCTTGAAGTTGTCGATATCGATCAGCAGCAGGGCACCTGGATGCTGCACCGAAACATTGTCCAGCAGGCGCGGCGCCCGCACTTCCAGGGCGCGGCGGTTGTACAGGGTGGTCAGCGGGTCGCGGGCGGCGAGGCGGGCGATGCGCTTTTCCCGACGGTAGCGTTCGCTGCCGGTCATCGACAGGGCGATCAGCATCAGCGCCACCGCACCTTCCACCAGGGAGATCTGGATGATCTCGCCGCGGAACGAGGCCAGGTCCAGCAGGGTCCCGGGGACCATCGCCAGGCAGGCCTTGAGCACGTAGAACAGGCCGTGGCCGAGCATTACATAGCGCAACTGCACGGCGCCGACGCTGAGGGACCTGCCGTGAGGCCGCAGCAGGGCGCTGGCGCGCAGGGCCAGAACGCCCACCAGGCCGGCATTGAAGAAGGTCATGACCTTGGACCACCACTGGTCGTCGGGCAGCAGGAGCAGCGCGCCCCAGAGCACGAAGATCAGGTACCAGGCCCGTGACAGGCGGGTTTCGGTGAAACGCGCGACACCCAGAAGGAACAGCCAGTGGGCGGTCACCAGCAGGCCGTTGGCGAACCAGATGCCCAGCACCAGCAGGCCGTTGCTGCGCATCAGCGCCAGGGTCGAGCCGATGGTGATGGTGGCGAAGCCGGCGCTCCAGAACAGCAGCGAGTTTTCCCGCACGCTGCCCCATTCGATCGCCAGGTACAGCGCGGCGGTCGCGGCGAGGACGACAGTGAGGACCAGCATGGTAGGGGGATCGAGCGTCATGTACTGACGGGACCTTTCTTGTTAATTACGAATGGGGCGGGATTGTAAGCTGTTGAAACGTTTTTTCGGAGCGTTGTGGACGTTTTGTCACGTTTGTTTCGTTGCTGGGGCTGATGGCCTCATCGCTGGCAAGCCAGCTCCCACAGGGGTCGCGGCGTACACAGAACCAGTGGGGAGCTGGCTTGCCAGCGATAGGGCCATCAGCCACAACCTCCATCCATGTCCGTCCCCACCCTCCGATTGTCCGTATCCCGCCCCCCGCCACGGTTGTCCCGCCATCCTCCGCTGCCAAGATGGTCGGCAAAGACTTTTGCCGCGGAGGTGGACGCTGTTGGGTACGCTGGCCAGGGTTTGCAGTCCGGTCGAGGCACTGCGCTTCGACCGCTTTATCGTCCACACCGGACAACGCCTGCTGCTCGCCGACGGCCAGCCGCTGCGCCTGGGCGGTCGGGCGCTGGAGATTCTCCTGGTGCTGCTCGAACACGCCGGCGCGGTGGTCGACAAGCAGACCCTGCTGGCCCGGGTCTGGCCCGGCAGCGTGGTTGAGGAAATCAACCTGCGGGTGCATATCGCCGCCCTGCGTCGGGCCCTCGGCGACGGTTTTATCGTCAACCTGCCCGGCCAGGGCTACTGCTTCGTCGCCCCCGTGCGGCGCGAAGGCCAGGCCCCCGTGCTGCCGGCGAACAACCTGCCCACACGCCTGAGCCGGATCATCGGCCGCGACGAGGAACTGGCGGCCCTGGCCTTGCTGCTGGCCCAGCGGCGCCTGGTGACCCTCACCGGACCGGTCGGCGTGGGCAAGAGCAGCCTGGGCCTGGCCGCCGCCGAGGCGCAGGCCAAGCGCTGGCGCGATGGCGTGTGGCTGCTGGATTTTGCCCAGGCGCACTGCGCGGACGACGCCGTGGCCGGGTTGCTGCGCGACCAGGGCCTGCAACCCCGCAGCGATTGTCCCCTTGGCGGACTGCCCGGCCATCTGCTGCAACGCCAGGCGCTGCTGGTGCTGGACCATTGCGAGGCCCAGCCGAAAGCCAGCCGCCGCCTGGTCGACGCCCTGCTGGCACTGGCCCCGGGCGTGAGCCTGCTGGTAATCGGCCGCGAGCCGCTGCGGGTGCGTGGCGAGACCCTGCTGCCGGTCTCGCCCCTGGCCGTCCCACCGGGCAGCGACGCCCACAGCGTCGAGCAGTTCATGAGCTATGCGGCGGTACGCCTGTTCGTCACCTGCGCCCAGGCCCGCCAGCCGGATTTCCAGCTGCGTCAGCAGGACCTCAAGACCGTCTGGGACATCTGCCGGCGCCTCGACGGGCTGCCCCTGGCCCTGGAACTGGCGGCGGCGCAGATCGATGTGTTTGCCCTGGTCGGCCTGCGTGCGCAGTTGAACGAGGGCTTGCAGGTGCTCAATCGCGGCCGGCGTACCGCCGAGGCCCGGCATCAGTCGTTGAAGGCGGCGCTGGACTGGAGTTTCCAGCGCCTGTCCGACGCCGAGCAGCAGGTATTGCAGTGCCTGGTCACCCTGGGTCGGGGCTTCAGCCTGGAGCAGGCCGTCGCCCATGCCGCCGCCGCCGGCCTCGGCCCGCTGGTGACGGTCCGGGCGGTGGAGCAACTGGCGGCCAAGTCCCTGCTCACGGTGGAACATGGCCTGGCGCGCTACCGGGTGCTCAACAGCACCCGCTGGTACCTCGGGCAGGTGCGCCAGTCAGTCCCGGCGTAGCGGCAGTTGCTCCAGCAGATGCCGGGCACGCAGCAGCTCGATGCTGGCGAAACCTTCCTTGAAACGTGCGTAGACCGGTGCCAGCAACTGCCGCGCCGGTAGCGGTCGTTGCTGTTCCAGCCAGAGTTGCGCCAGGGCGGTGGCGCTGCGCAGTTCCCAGGCCAGGGCCTGCTGCTTGCGCGCCACACCCAGGGCCTTGAGCAGCAGGCTTTCGGCCTCCTGGCGGGCATCGCCGGTGGCAGCGTTCAGCAGCTCCGCCGCCCGGGAGCAGAGCAGGGCGGCACTGGCCCAGCCCGCTGCGCCGCTCTGGGCCCGTTGCAGCAGGGTGGCGTCCACCCGGCCCGGCACCAGGGTCGCCAGCAGATCGCCGATCAACCCGTTGGCTGCGCCCAGCGGCCGTTCAGCCGCCGTTTCGAACGCCTGGGCGTAGTGCTCCGACCAGTCGCGGAACAAGCCCACCGAGTGACGCAGCGACTGCTCGCGCAGCAGGCGCACCCGCTCCCGCGCCAGCTCCCGGTCGCCGTTGTACCAAGGGATCACGCAGCCGCTCAGGGCGAGGGTGTAGCAGAGGGTGGTGCCATGGTTGATCTGCACCGCCAGTTCCAGGGCCTGGTTGGCGCTGCACGCGGCCTGCTCCGGCAAACCTTGCAACCAGAGGATCCGTGCCTGCAGGGTCAGGGCGGCGACGCTCTGGTCGTACTGCACGCCGAAGCCATGGGTAAAGCGGTTGAGCCGGCCGCTGTGGGCCATGCGTTGCAGGGCGTCGTCCGATTCACGCCGGGCGCCGGCCTGGTCACCTGTGAAATGCAGGCCAAGACCGCGCAGGCGCTGGGCGCTGAGGGCCAGTTGCGGGTCCTGACTGAGGCCGCGCTGGTCGAAGTCGCGGCTCAGTTGCAAGGCTTCCTGGTATTCGCCGCGGCTCAGGTGCACCGCCATATTGCCGGAGATCGCCCGTAGCTGGCCGGGCAGGTCGCCGTGGGCTTCGGCCATGTGCCGGGCGCTGGCAAAAGCGTCGAGGGTGGTGGGGACGCCGCCGTGATCGTGGTAGCTGAAGGTGCCCATGGCGAGCTTCAGGTTGATCGCCAGGCTGCCGCCGGGATGGGCGTCGGCTTCCAGGCGGCGCAGGGCCTTGCGGATATGCCGGCCATGTTCCGAGAGCAGCGAAAGCTCTTGCCACAAGGGCGCGGAGGCGGCGGTCAGGCGTGCGCCCAGTAATCCTGCCTCGGCATTGGCGAAACCCCATTCCAGCGCGCCGCGCAGGTCGTCCAGGCAGCGCGAGTAACGTTCCAGCCACTGTTCGGCACTGGTCCGCGACCACTCCCGTTCGGCTTGCTGCATGATCGCCAGGCAGCGCTCGGCATGGCGCTTGAGCGCTTCGGGCAGCTCGCCGGCCTGTTGCAGCTTGTCCAGGGCGTAGCTACGAGTGGTGTCGAGCATGCGGTAGAACACGTCTTCGTCGCCGACATCGACATTGAGCAGCGACTGGGTGACCAGTTGGCTCACCGCATCGCGCACCTGGTCCGGGGACAGGCGTTCGCCCGCCGCCAGGGTCATCGCCGAGTTCAGGCTGAAACCGCCACGGAACACGCTGAGCCGGCGCAGCACGGTGCGTTCGCTGTCGGCGAGCAACTGGAAGCTCCAGTCCAGGGTGGCGCCGAGCAGGTGCTGGCGGCGCTCGTCGCCCGGCACCGGCAGCAGGTGGCGGCGCAGGTCGGCGAGCAGGGTGTCAGGGCCGAGGCTGGCGAGTTGCGCGGCGGCCAGTTCCAGGGCCAGGGGGATGCCGTCCAGTTGGCGGCAGATGGCAACCACGGTGGCTACGTTGCCGGCATTCAGTTCGAACGGTTCCTGGTTGGCGATGGCGCGCTCGACGAACAGTTGCACCGCGCCGTAGTTCAGGGCCACGGCGGGATCGTCGGGGGCATCGGCGGGCGGGCATTCGAGGGTTTCCAGGCGCTGCACCGCCTCGCCTTCGGCGCGCAGGCTCTCGCGGCTGGTGACCAGGATCTGCAACTCCGGGGCGCAGCGCAGCAGGTGCTCGCAGAGGCTGGCGACCGAGTCCACCAGGTGCTCGGCATTGTCGAGCAGCAACAGCAGATGCCGCTCGCGCAGGTGTTCGCACAGCGCCTCCAGCGGCGCCTGGTCGGGCAGGGCGAGGCCGAGCACCCCGGCCAGGTTGCTGACGATGGTGGACGGGCTGGTGAGGGTGCTGAGGTCGAGCAGACGGATGCCGTCGCGGTACTGGCCGATCAGTTGCTCGGCGACCCGCAGGGCCACGGTGGTCTTGCCGATGCCGCCGGGGCCGGCGAGGGTCAGCAGGCGCTGGCGGGTCAGTTGCCCGAGCAGTTGATTGACCAGGATCTGCCGACCGATCAGGCGGGTGCGCCGCAGGGGCAGGTTGTGCGGCACCTGGGTCGGTGCCAGGGGCTCCTCGGTCTGGGCGCGCAAGGGGGCGACAAAGCTGTAGCCGCGCTGGGCGACGGTGACGATGTAGCGCTGCCCGCCCTGGCCATCGCCAAGAGCCTTGCGCAGGGCGGCGATATGCACCCGCAGGCTGATGTCCTCGACCACGGTATCCGGCCAGACCCGGGCCATCAGCTCGCTTTTGCCCAGCACTTCGCCGGGGTGTTCCAGCAGCGCCAGGAGAATGTCCATGGCGCGCCGGCCGAGGCGCAGGGGGCGGTCGTTTTCTACGATCAGGCGCTGGCCGGGAAAGACCCGATAAGGGCCGAACTGCACGGCCTGTTCACGGTGACGGCTCACTTCATACTCCTGACGCTGTTCCGACTGCCGGCAAGGGCCATGGAAGGGCTCTGGCCTGTGGTTTGCGAGCATGTTGGGGAGGTTTGCCCGACAAGGCAATGCTTCCTTGGGCCTTGGTGGCTTTTTGCCCCGGCTACGCTTGTCACGCCTCGCTGGCAAAAGCCCGGTCTACGCGGCTTTGACCGGTTGGACAAAGGCCTACAGGGCAAGGGGAGATAATTAACAACGATTAACTCGTACATCCCCCACCCGCCCTGAAGAATTCCCGGCACACACCATCGGAACGTCCTTCATGACCGACCAGGATGACCGCAACGACCCGACCCGGCGCCGCCTGCTGGCCGCCGGATCCCTCCTGACCGCGGCGGCGACCTTGCTGCCGCGGTTGTCCTTCGCCTCACTCACTCCAGACCAGGGACCTGCAATGAATGCCGATCTGATTCTGTTCAATGGCCGCTTCCACACCGTGGACCGGGAAAAACCCGAAGCCAGCGCCGTGGCCATCAAGGACGGGCGCTTCGTCGCCGTCGGCACCGATGCCGAAGCCATGGCCGCCCGTGGCAGCGCCACCCAGGTCATCGACCTCAAGGGCCGCTGCGCCATTCCCGGCCTCAACGACTCGCACCTGCACCTGATCCGTGGCGGCCTCAACTACAACCTGGAACTGCGCTGGGAGGGCGTGCCGTCCCTGGCCGATGCCCTGCGCATGCTCAAGGACCAGGCCGAGCGTACGCCGAGCCCGCAATGGGTGCGGGTGGTGGGTGGCTGGAACGAATTCCAGTTCGCCGAAAAACGCATGCCGACCCTGGAGGAAATCAACCAGGCCGCGCCGGACACCCCGGTGTTCATCCTCCACCTGTATGACCGCGCCTTGCTCAACCGCGCGGCCCTGCGCGTGGCGGGCTACACCAAGGACACGCCGAACCCGCCGGGTGGCGAGATCGTCCGTGATTCCCGTGGCGAGCCGACCGGCATGCTGGTGGCGCGGCCGAACGCGATGATCCTCTACTCGACCCTGGCCAAGGGGCCGAAGCTGCCGCTGGAATACCAGATCAACTCGACCCGCCAGTTCATGCGCGAGCTCAACCGTCTTGGCCTGACCAGCGCCATCGACGCCGGTGGCGGCTTCCAGAACTACCCGGACGACTACGAGGTGATCGAGCATCTGGCCAAGGAAGAGCAACTGACCGTACGCATCGCCTACAACCTGTTCACCCAGAAGCCCAAGGAAGAGCTGGCCGACTTCAAGAACTGGACCGGCAGCGTCAAGCTGCACCAGGGCGACGACATGCTGCGGCACAACGGTGCCGGCGAGATGCTGGTGTTCTCCGCTGCCGACTTCGAGGACTTCCTCGAACCGCGCCCGGACCTGGCACCGTCCATGGAGCAGGATCTGGAACCGGTGGTGCGTCACCTGGTCGAGCAGCGCTGGCCGTTCCGCCTGCACGCCACCTATGACGAATCCATCAGCCGCATGCTCGATGTGTTCGAGAAAGTGAACCGCGATATCCCGTTCAACGGCCTGCCGTGGTTCTTCGACCACGCCGAGACCATCACCCCGCGCAACATCGAGCGGGTCCGGGCGCTGGGCGGTGGTATCGCGATCCAGGACCGCATGGCCTTCCAGGGCGAGTACTTCGTCGACCGCTACGGCGCCAAGGCGGCCGAGGCCACGCCACCGATCAAGCGCATGCTGGCCGAAGGCGTGCCGGTGGGCGCCGGTACCGATGCGACCCGAGTTTCCAGCTACAACCCGTGGACTTCGCTGTACTGGATGGTCAGCGGCCGCACCGTCGGCGGCCTGGCCCTGCACCAGGAAGGCCTGCCGCGCTCCACCGCGCTGGAGCTGTTCACCCATGGCAGCGCCTGGTTCTCCTCCGAGCAGGGCAAGAAAGGCCAGATCAAGGTCGGCCAACTGGCGGACGTGGCGGTACTCAGCGCCGACTTCTTCAGCGTCGAGGAAGAGGCCATCAAGTGGATCGAGTCGCTGCTGACCGTGGTTGGCGGCAAGGTGGTCTACGGTGCCGGCGAGTTCGGGCCGCTGGGTCCGAAGGACATCCCGGTGCTGCCGGACTGGTCGCCGGTGGTCAAGGTTCCGGGGCACTGGCGTCCGTCTTCGCCGTTGCAGGCCCAGGTACACCAGTGCAGCGGCCCCTGCGGCGTGCATTCGCACAGCCATGAGCGCGCGCGGATGTCCAACGTACCGGTCAGCGACTTCCAGGGCTTCTGGGGCGCGTTCGGCTGTTCCTGCTTCGCTTTCTGAGTTCCACCCCGGCGCGGGCAGGGGCCCGCGCCTCTTTCTCTGTAGAGGAGTCATGAAATGAGCAACGACTACAAACGCCTGAACAAAGACGACGCGGTGGTGTTGCTGGTGGATCACCAGACTGGCCTGATCTCGCTGGTACAGGACTTCTCGCCCAACGAGTTCAAGAACAACGTGCTGGCCCTGGGCGACCTGGCCAAGTTCTTCGGCCTGCCGACCATCCTCACCACCAGCTTCGAACAAGGCCCGAACGGCCCGCTGGTGCCGGAACTGAAGGAACTGTTCCCGGATGCGCCGTACATCGCCCGTCCTGGCCAGATCAATGCCTGGGACAATGCCGACTTCGTCCAGGCGATCAAGAACACCGGGCGCAAGCAGCTGATCATCGCGGGTGTGGTGACCGACGTTTGCGTGGCGTTCCCGACCCTGTCGGCGCTGGCGGAAGGTTATGAAGTATTCGTGGTGACCGATGCGTCCGGCACCTTCAACGACACCGTGCAGCAGGCGGCTTGGGCACGGATGAGTGCTGCGGGCGCGCAATTGATGAACTGGTTCTCGGTGGCCTGTGAGCTGCACCGCGACTGGCGCAACGATATCGAAGGCCTGGGCAACCTGCTGTCGCAGCGGATTCCCAACTATCGCAACCTGATGAACAGCTATGCGGCTCTGAAGTAAGAGCAGGTTCGGGTCGCGGCAGGCTCTTGGGCTCGCCGCGATTTTTCTTGTGTGGCTGATGGCCTCATCGCTGGCAAGCCAGCTCCCACAGGGTTCGGCAGCGCTGCTGGCATTGTGGGAGCTGGCTTGCCAGCGATGAGGCCCGAAAGAACAACACAAAAAGCAAAAGGGGCCGCGTTTGCGGCCCCTCCCATTTCCTGCCTTTCAGTTCAGATGCGCCTTCAGCTCCAGCGCCGCCTGACGCATCGCCGCCTGCACTTCCGGCACCTTGGCCAGCGGGTTGAGCAGGCCGTAGTCGTGGATCATGCCGTTGTAGCGCACCGCCGTGACATCGACCCCGGCCGCGTCCAGCTTGCGGGCATAGGCTTCGCCTTCGTCACGCAGCACGTCGAACTCGGCGGTCTGCACCAGCGCAGGCGGCAGGCCCTTGAGCTGTTCGGCACTGGCCCGCAGCGGCGAGGCGTGGATGCCGGCGCGCTGGGCCTGGTCGGTGGTGTAGCTGTTCCAGAACCATTTCATCATCCCGGTGGTGAGGAAGTGCCCTTCACCGAACTGCTTGTACGAAGCCGTCTCGAAGCTGGCATCGGTCACCGGCCACAGCAGCAACTGGAAGCGCAGGGCCGGGGTTTTCTTTTCCTTGGCCATCAGCGCGACCACCGCCGCCATGTTGCCGCCGACGCTGTTGCCGGCCACTGCCAGGCGCTTGCTGTCGACACCGATCTCCTTGCCATGCTCGGCGACCCATTGGGTGGCAGCGTAGGCCTGGTTGATCGCGGTGGGGTAATGGGCCTCCGGCGATGGCGTGTAGTCAACGTAGACCGCGACGGCACCGGAACCGACCACCAGGTCGCGGATCAGGCGCTGGTGGGTCGGGAAGTCGCCGATGACCCAGCCGCCACCGTGGAAGAACATGAACACCGGCAACTCACTGGCGACCTTGGCCGGACGGACGATCTTCAGGGTGACCTTGTCCTGGCCGACGCTGATGATCTTCTCGCTGACTTCGATCCCGGAGAGGTCCACCTGGACCGAAGCCTGGGCACCGGTCAGCACTGCACGGGCATCCTTCGGGGCCAGTTGCTCCAGCGGTTTGCCGCCGCCTTTTTCCAGGGCTTCGAGGAAGGCCTGGGTCTGCTGTTCGACGCCAGGGCTGCCGGCCGCGAAAGCGTTGCCGATGGACAGGGCGAGAAGGGTGGCGCCGAGGGTTTTGTTGATCAGTTTCATGGTGAGATTCCTTTTCTTCGTATGAGGTGTGGGCAGCAAGGTTTGAAGCCATCAGCGCCGCGGTTGGTTTGGGCTGCGCTGTAAGGTGTGGCTAGATTATTGGGATGCGCGGAAGTGAAAAAGCCGCTATAAAGCGTTTAACTGTCCACTGGAAAGAGACAATGAACCCGTTTGAAGATATGCGTGTGTTTGCCCAGGTCATGGAGTCCGGCAGCTTTACCGCTGCGGCCGACAAGCTGGGCCTGTCCAAGCAGTTCGTCAGCCGCCGCCTGATGGCCCTGGAAGAGCGCCTGGGCGTGCGCCTGCTGAACCGCTCGACCCGGCGCCTCGACCCGACGCCCCTGGGCCAGAGCTACTACGAATCCTCCCTGCGCCTGCTCAACGAGGTCGAGCAGGTGGAGCAGGGCATCGCCGGGCAGACCAGCGAACCCCGTGGCACGGTGCGCGTGAGTGCGCCGCTGTCGTTTGCCGTGGCCCACCTGGGCTGCCTGCTCCCGGAATTTCTCCAGCGTTATCCGCAGGTCAGCGTCGAGGTGGACCTGAGCGACCGCTCGGTGGACCTGCTCGGCGAAGGCTACGACCTGGCCCTGCGGATTGGCGTGCTGGAAGACTCGACCCTGATCGCCCGGCGCCTGGCAGCGGTTGACCGGGTCTACTGCGCCAGCCCCGAGTACCTGCAGCGCAAAGGCACGCCGTCACACCCGGACCAGTTGGTCGACCACGACTGCCTGCCCTACGGCCACGGCCGCCAGGTGCAATGGCGTTTCCTCGAACAGGGCAAGTCGCGCACGGTGACGGTGTGCGGGCGCATGCGCGCGAACAACGGTGAGCTGCTGCGCGATGCGGCGGTGAAGGGGATGGGGATTACCTACCTGCCGACCTTCATCGTCGGCGAAGCCTTGGCGGCGGGTCAGTTGGTGACGGTCCTGCAGGACTTCGTCACCGAGCCGTTGCAGCTTTCGGCGGTCTATCCGCAACACCGGCAGAGTGCGCGCCCGGTGCAGGCGCTGATCGAGTTCATGCGCGAGCGCCTCAGCGCATGAAGTGCACCTTGCCGCTGTCGTCGTTGCCCATGTAGATGCCATAGACCCCGGCCTGGCGTTCCTCGATGTAGCGTTCGAGGATCTGCCGGATCGCCGGGTAGTAGATGGCGTCCCAGGGGATTTCATCGGGGGCGAAGAAGCGGCAGTCCATGGTTTCCGGGCCCCACTGGCCGGTGATCTCCAGGGCCACGGCGCGGAAGATGATGTACACCTCGCTGATCTTCGGCACGCTGAAGATCGAGTAGGGCGAGACGATGTCGCCGCGCACCCCGGTTTCTTCCCAGACCTCGCGCAGCGCCGCCTGCTCGGTGGTTTCCCCGGCCTCCATGAAGCCCGCCGGCAGGGTCCAGGTGCCGGGGCGCGGCGGGATGCCGCGCTGGCACAGCAGGTACTTGCCGTCGCGCTCGATGATGCAGCCGGCGATGATCTTCGGATTGATGTAGTGGATGTACCCGCAGCCGCCGCACATCAGGCGCTCGTGGGTATCGCCGTCCGGCCGTCCCTGGTGCAGCGCGGCGGAGCATTGCGGGCAGAAACGCGGGACGGCGGGCATGATCAGCGACCTATGCGGGGTTCTTTGATGGCGATCGGCGTGGCGATCTCACGGATCTTGCTGTTGTCTTCCTGCTTGGACCGCAGGTAGTCCAGGGCGACCTTGGCGGCGGCGCGGACGTGATCGACGGAGGCCTGGTGCGCGGCCAGCGGGTCGCCGCTCTTGATCGCCTCGACGATCTTTTCCATCTCCCGGTTGCTCGCGCCACGGCGGTTTTCCTGGGACACGGAAGTGGCGCGCAGGTAGCTGATACGCGCCTGCAACTGGCGCAGCTGGGTGGCGGCGACATGGTTGCCGGAGCCTTCCAGGAGCACGTCGTAGAAGCCTTGCACCGATTCCAGCACCTGTTGCAGCTCGCCGTCGGTGAGGGCGTTGCGGTTCTCCTCAAGGGCCTTCTCCAGGGCGCGGATGTCCTTGGCCTTGGCATTGAGGGTGAACAACTGGACGATCAGGCCTTCGAGCACGCAGCGCAGCTCGTAGATATCGCGGGCGTCTTCGAGGGTGATGATGGCCACGCGCGGGCCCTTGGCATCGGCGAATTCCACCAGGCCTTCGGACTCCAGGTGGCGCAGGGCTTCACGTACCGAGGTGCGGCTGACGCCGAGGCGGTCGCAGAGGTCGCGTTCGACCAGGCGGTCGCCGGGCAGGAGGTGGAAATTCATGATCGCGCTGCGCAGTTTGTCGAGCACGATTTCGCGCAGGGTAACGGGGTTGCGGTTGACCTTGAAGCTGTCGTCGAGTGGCTGGCGTTTCATCTTCTGCGCTCTGCAATTGGCTGTTGCGCCAGCGACATCGACGCACTCGCCGATCGGGTGCGTCCTGCGGTGGGTCAAGAACAGCCAGTATTAACTGGTTGACTCCGAGTCGGCCTCGGCGAAGGCTTCGCGGGCCAGGCGGAAGCTGTCCACCGCCGCGGGTACACCGCAATAGATACCGACCTGGAGCAGAATCTCGCGTATTTGTTCACGACTCAGTCCGTTGCGCAAGGCACCGCGGATGTGCAGCTTGAGTTCGTGGGGCCGGTTCAACGCGGAAATCATTGCCAAGTTTATCATGCTGCGTTCTTTCAGCGACAAACCGTCTCGGCCCCAGACATGGCCCCAGCAGTACTCGGTGACCAGTTCCTGCAGCGGCTTGGTGAAGTCGTCGGCGTTCTGGATAGAGCGGTTGACGTAGTCCTCGCCCAGTACCTGGGTGCGGATGGCGAGGCCTTTTTCGTACTTCTCGTTGCTCATGCCCGGGGTTCCTGCATGGGGTGATGAAAAACGGGGTGCCGCAAACCGAAGGTGAGTGGTTGCTCGGCGGCACCCCTGAAAACAAAGGTATTGCGATTTCGCTGTAGGAGCGTGGCTTGCCCGCGAAGGACCGCGCTAGCGGTCCCAAAATCTCACTGACAGCACCAATTCTGGGAGCGCTTCGCACTCCTTCGCGGGCAAGCCACGCTCCTACAGGGATGGCGGCGTTAGCCGAGGTTCGGCAGGGCGCCCAGCTTGCCCTTGTGGTAGATCATCGGCGTCGCCGGCTGCTCGGGAAGAATCAGGTTCTTCACTTCGCCGACGATGATCGCGTGGTCGCCACCGTCATACTCGCGCCACAGCTCGCATTCGATCACCGCCGTGGCATGGGCCAGCACCGGGTTGCCCAGTTCGCTCAGGCTCCACTCGATGCCCTTGGCCTTGTCCTTGCCTTTACCCGCGAAGGCGTAGGCTTCGGCGGTTTGCCCGGCGGCCAGCAAGTGAATGGCGAAACGCTTGCTGTCACGCAGGATCGGGTAGGTGTCGGAGGCGTAGTTGGGGCAGAACAGCACCAGCGCCGGTTCGATCGACAGCGCGCTGAAGGCGCTGGCGGTGATGCCGACGATGCCGCCCTCGGCATCCAGCGTGGTGACGACGGTCACGCCGGACGGGAAGGAGCCCATCACGTCTTTGTAGATGCCGGGTTCGATCATTTCAGTTCACCTTTCAGCGCATCACGAAGGGGTCGGGCATGGGCGCGGTCGAGAGGTTGATCCAGACCGTTTTCAGTTCCGTGTAGGCCAGCACCGAGTCAATACCGCTTTCGCGGCCATAACCACTGTTCTTGAAGCCACCGATCGGCGCCATGGCGGACACGGCGCGGTAGGTGTTGACCCAGATGATCCCCGAACGCACGTCGCGGGCCAGGCGGTGGGCACGGCCCAGGTCGCGGGTCCAGATGCCGGCGGCGAGGCCGAACTGCGAGTCGTTGGCGATCGCCAGGGCTTCTTCCTCGGTCTTGAAGCGGATCACCGCGGCGACCGGGCCGAAGACTTCTTCCTGCATGATCTTCATCGAGTTGCTGTCGCACTCGAACAGGGTCGGCTCGTAGAACCAGCCTTCACCCTCGACCTCGGCACGCTTGCCGCCCATGCGCAGGCGCGCACCTTCGGCATTGGCGGCAGCGACCAGGCCTTCGACCACGGCCAGTTGCTGGGCGGTGGCCATCGGGCCCATCTCGCTGGTTTCGTCCTGCGGGTTGCCGATGCGGATGCGCTTGGCCCGTTCGATCAGGCGCTCGACGAACTCGTCGAAGATCTCGTCCTGCACCAGCAGGCGCGAACCGGCCACGCAGCTCTGGCCCGAGGCGGCGTAGATGCCGGCCACGGCGCCATTGATCGCGCTGTCGAGGTCGGCGTCGGCGAAGATGATGTTCGGCGACTTGCCGCCCAGTTCCAGGGACAGCTTGGCGAAGTTCTCGGCACTGCTGCGCACCACGTGACGCGCGGTGGCGGCGCCGCCGGTGAAGGCGATCTTGCGGATCAGCGGGTGACGGGTCAGCGCCGCGCCGGTGCTCGGGCCGTAGCCGGTGACCACGTTGACCACGCCGGCCGGGAAGCCGGCTTCGAGGGCCAGGCGGGCCAGTTCGAGGATGGTCGCCGAGGCGTGCTCGGACGGCTTGATCACGATGGTGTTGCCGGCGGCCAGGGCCGGGGCCAGCTTGATCGCAGTCAGGTACAGCGGGCTGTTCCACGGGATGATCGCAGCGACCACGCCGATTGGCTCATGCACGGTGTAGGCGAACAGGTCCGGCTTGTCGAGGGGCAGGGTGCCGCCTTCGAGCTTGTCGGCCAGGCCTGCGGTGTAGTGGAAGAACTCCGGCAGGTAGCCGACCTGGCCGCGGGTTTCGCGGATCAGCTTGCCGTTGTCGCGGCTTTCCAGTTGGGCCAGGTGTTCCTTGTTCTCGGCGATCAGGTCGCCGAGGCGGCGCAGCAGCTTGCCCCGGGCGGTGGCGGTAAGGCCACGCCAGGCCTGGCTGTCGAAGGCGTTCTGCGCGGCCTGCACGGCCAGTTCGACATCGGCTTCGGCGGCGTCGGGCAGTTGTGCCCAGACTTGCGCGGTGGCCGGGTCGAGGCTGTCGAAGGTCTTGCCGCTTTGTGCATCCAGCCACTGGCCGTCGATGCACATCTGGAAACGGGAGAGAGTCATGCAACGATCCCCTTGGCTGAGTCGGAGAGAGTGCGGGCGTGCCCGAGGAAGTCCAGCAGCATCTGGTTGACCAGGCGCGGCGACTCCACCGGCATCATATGCCGCTGTTCGGCCAGGACCACACTCTGGGCGCCGGGAATGCGCGCGGCCAGTTCGCGGGTCATGGTCGGGGTCGAACCGAGGTCGTGCTCGCCGGTGGCGATCAGGGTCGGTACCTGGATGCTGCCGAGGTCGTCGGCACGGTACATGTCCTGGGTGGCGAACAACTCATAAGTGGTCAGGTAGCCCTGCGGGTCGTTGCCGGCCAGGGTCTGGCGGATGGCCGCGACCTGGGCCGGGTTGGCCGCCTGGTATTCGCGGCTGAACCAGCGCGCCAGGGCCGCTTCGGCATTGGCGTCGGGGCCATGTTCGGCGGCCTGTGCGGCACGGGCGATCACGCCGGCGCTCTGCTCGGGGCTGCGGTTGAACACGCTGTTGAGCACCACCAGCGCCGCCAGGCGTTGCGGGTAGTGCAGGGCGAAGGCGCGAGCGACCAGGCCGCCCATGGAAAAACCGATCACCGTGGCCTGGGTGATCTGCAGGTGGTCGAGCAGTTCCAGCAGTTGCTCGGCATAGCCCTTGAGCGGGGTACCGGCCTGCGGGCGCGGGCTCTGGCCGTGGCCGAGCATGTCGTAGGCGATGACGCGGTAATCGCTGGCGAGGCCGACGATCTGTCCGCCCCACATTTCTTTGTTCAGGCCCACGCCGTGGATCAGTACCACGGGTTGGCCCTGGCCGGTGGACAGGTAGCTGGTGCCGGCAGGTGTACGTTCAGCGACAGGCTGAATCATGGTGGGGCGCTCCTTCAGAGTCGGGCGTGGTGCGACCCACGCCCCGGCCCGGTGGACATTGTTGTTATTGGTTTTTTTCTGCAGCCAGCTCTTCCAGGTCGATGTAGCGGTTGCCGATGCGCGGGTGCAGGCGGCCGCCGTCGGAGGCGCCGAGGACCACGACGATCTCGTCGGCACGCGGGGCGTCTTCGATCTGCATTTCCAGGGTGATGTAGTGCGAGCGCTGGCCTTCGTCGTCCTTCTGCATCATCGGGATCTGGATCGAGGTGCCAGGGCCGCCGCGCTTGTTGGTGAAGCTCAGGTAGCTCTTGGCCTGGACCGCTTCACGGTAGTGGTTGCCGAAGCGCAGGGTGTGGATCACGGCGGAGGCGTGCTCGATCTCGCCGTCGGCGCCGACCACGGCAGCTTTACCGTAGGCCTCGATCTTGTCGGCACCGCCGATGGCGGCGATCAGGCGCTCGACCATCAGTGCGCCGAGGTCGGAGCAGTTGGCGCGGATTTCCGGCTTGAGGTCTTCGACGAAGCCGCGGCCGACCCATGGGTTCTTGATCACTACAGCCAGGCCGACCATGGTCACCGGCTTGTCGGTGGCCTTGCCGCCTTCGATGCGGGTTTCTTCGGAGTAGGTGACGATCTTGCGGATTTCGAAACTCATGGGGCGGGGCTCCTGTGGAGTGTGTTTAGGTCTTGTTGTCTGATGGTATACCATAATATTTGATGTGCAAGGGGTTACAGGAAATTTCTGTGGGGGAGGGGATAAGTGGTTGTCAGGAGGAGGGGGCAGGGCTTGAGGGGTGTGGTGTTCTGGCCATAGCTATCGCTGGCAAGCCAGCTCCCACAGTGACCGCGTGCACCGCGAAACCTGTGGGAACTGGCTTGCCAGCGATGAGGCCCTGAAGGGCAAAGGAGTTATCAGTGCTTGGCGAGCTGTTGATCCACCAGCCATCGACCATGGGCCAGCGACGCATGCTGGGCATTTTCCAGGTCGGACATCCAGGCCATGCTCAGCGGCAACGACCTGCGCGTTCCGGTATGGCCCTGGGGATCGGTAATGAGACAGCCGCCGGCATAAGGGGTGGGGATCCCGGGATGGGATTCGACGCTGGCGGTGATGGTGTAGCCACGGTAGTCGCAATGGAGACTTTGCATGGTACTGACCTCGCTGCGGGAAAATCGGAAGTCTCCTATCGATATACCACAGCGTCGGACCAGGCTGCCCCGGTCCGACGAACGTCATGACTCAGCGAAACGCCGGTACGACTTCCTTGATGAAGAGTTCCAGCGACTTGCGCTTCTCTTCATGGGGCAGGCTGTTGTCGCACCAGAAGCTGAACTCGTCGACACCCAGCTCCTTGTAGTAACGGATGCGCTCGATGACTTCCTGCGGGGTACCGATCATCGCGGTCTTGTGCAGGCTTTCCAGTTCGAACTCCGGACGCTCGGCGAACTTGGCTTCCGGGCTTGGCGCGAGGAAGCCGTTTTCCGGGGTCTGCTTGTTGCCGAACCAGGCATCGAAGGTGCGGTAGAAGCGGTTGATCGCCTGGGCGCCGATCTTCCAGCCTTCCGGGTCGTTCTCGGCATGCACGTGGGTGTGACGCAGGACCATCAGTTGCGGACGCGGGACGTCCGGGTTGTTGGCCAGGGCCGCTTCGAACTTGTTCTTCAGGTCGACCACTTCCTCGTCGCCTTTCATCAGCGGGGTGACCATGACGTTGCAGCCGTTCTTCACCGCGAAATTGTGCGAATCCGGGTCGCGGGCGGCGATCCACATCGGCGGCATCGGCTGCTGGATCGGCTTCGGCACGGAGGTGGAGGTGGGGAATTTCCAGATCTCGCCGTCGTGGGCATAGTCGCCCTGCCACAGGGCGCGCACCGCCGGGACCATCTCGCGCAGCGCCGCGCCGCCTTCGGAGGCCGGCATGCCGTTGGCCATGCGGTCGAACTCGAACTGGTAGGCACCACGGGCCAGGCCCACTTCCATCCGGCCGTTGCTGATCACGTCGAGCAGGGCGCATTCGCCGGCGACGCGGATCGGGTTCCAGAACGGCGCGATGATGGTGCCGGCGCCGAGGTGGATGGTCTCGGTGCGCGCGGCCAGGTAGGCCAGCAGCGGCATCGGGCTTGGCGAGATGGTGTATTCCATGGCGTGGTGTTCGCCGATCCACACGGTGCTGAACCCGCCTTTCTCGGCCATCAGGGTCAGCTCGGTCAGGTCTTCGAACAGTTGGCGGTGGCTGACCTGTTCATCCCAGCGTTCCATGTGTACGAACAACGAAAATTTCATGAGGCGTTTCCTCGGCTCTTGTTATCGGGCGCCCGTCGGATCAGCCGGGCGCATTAAGAAGAATAGGGGCTCAGGCGAAAGCTGGCAGGCTGGCCATCTTGCCGCGGCAATACACCAGCGGGCTCGGCGCTTCGTTCGGGACGATCAGGTTTTTCACGGCGCCGACCATGATGGCGTGGTCGCCACCTTCATATTCGCGCCACAGTTCGCATTCGATGATCGCCGTGGCATTGGCCAGCAGCGGGTTGCCCAGCGCGCTCAGGGTCCACTCGATGCCCTGGGCCTTGTCCTTGCCTTTCTTGGCAAAGGCATAGGCTTCGGCCTGTTGCTGGCCGGAGAGTAGGTGGATGGCGAATTTCTTGCTGCGGATCAGCACCGGGTAGGAGTCGGAGCTGTAGTTGGGGCAGAACAGCACCAGCGGTGGCTCCATGGACAGGGAGCTGAAGGCACTGGCGGTGAGGCCGACGATCTGGCCGTCGT
Organism: Pseudomonas sp. P2S-1; assembly: GCF_057197725.1. NCBI lineage: Bacteria > Pseudomonadati > Pseudomonadota > Gammaproteobacteria > Pseudomonadales > Pseudomonadaceae > Pseudomonas > Pseudomonas sp. P2S-1. The sequence continues at coordinate 2,006,445 of NZ_CM170068.1, read as the reverse complement.
CGTCCAGGGTGGTGATGACGGTAACGCCGGACGGGAAGGAGCCCAGGACGTTCTTGTAGACGGTTGCGTCGATCATGGCGTGATCCTCGTGATGCAGCGGTGGGTCCGCGTTTTTATCGTTGATGTGTCTGATGGTATACCGTAATACCTAATTTGCAAGAGGATTTTTCCTGCCCTGACGAACGCGTTGATCCAGGTCAACGCCCAATGAATCCGGGGCCTGGCGCCGTTAAGGGGAGCAAAGCGAGGCGGTAAAAAGCAGATCAGTTGGTCGGCAAAAGGACGAATCAGTGTTGTCAAAAGCTTGGAATACCATAATATGGTCTTCAGCTTCGACGCCGCTTGCAGCGTGCCGCAAGTGGTTTCCTACAAAGATAAAAACAGAACCTTTCGAGCTTTTTGCCCATGTCCCAGTCGTCTTCGCAACACCAGTTGATCGAAAACCATACGGTCGATTACGTACCGCCAGCAGAGCGCCATGGGAAGGCGCGGGATCTGTTCACGCTGTGGTTCAGCACCAACATCGCGCCGTTGCCCATCGTCACCGGGGCCATGGTGGTCCAGGTGTTCCACCTCAACCTGCTGTGGGGGCTGGTGGCCATTGTCCTCGGCCATATGCTCGGCGGTATCGTCATCGCCCTGGCCTCGGCGCAAGGGCCGCAACTGGGCATTCCGCAGATGGTGCAGAGCCGCGGGCAGTTCGGCCGTTATGGCGCGCTGCTGATCGTGTTCTTCACCGCGTTGATCTACGTCGGCTTCTTCATTTCCAACATCGTGCTTGCTGGCAAGTCGATCCACGGTATCGCCCCGAGTGTGCCGATGCCGGCGTCGATCATCATCGGCGCGCTGAGCGCCACCGCCATCGGGGTGATCGGCTATCGCTTCATTCATACTCTGAACCGCATCGGCACCTGGGTCATGGGCTCGGCGCTGCTGGCCGGCTTCATCATGATGTTCGCCCAGGACCTGCCGGCGGACTTCTTCACCCGCGGCGCCTTCAACCTGTCGGGCTGGATCGCCACGGTGTCGCTGGGGGTGATCTGGCAGATCAGCTTCTCGCCCTACACCTCGGACTACTCGCGCTACCTGCCTCGTGAAGTAGGAATCGCCAAGCCGTTCTGGGCCACTTATTTCGGCGCGACCCTGGGCACCATCCTGTGCTTCAGCTTCGGTGCCATTGCCGTGCTGATGGTCCCGGAAGGTACCGAGGCGATGGACGCGGTGAAGCAGGCCACCGGCTGGCTGGGGCCGATCCTGATGGTGCTGTTCCTGCTCAACATCATCAGCCACAACGCCCTCAACCTGTACGGTGCGGTGCTGTCGATCGTCACCTCGATCCAGACCTTCGCCGCCAACTGGACCCCGAGCATCAAGGTCCGCGTGGTGCTGGCCAGCGTCATCCTGCTGGGCTGCTGCCTGACCGCGCTGAGCGCCACCTCGGATTTCATCGGCCACTTCATCGGCCTGATCCTCGCGCTGCTGCTGGTACTGGTGCCGTGGGCATCGATCAACATCATCGACTTCTACCTGATCAAGCGTGGCAATTACGACATCAAGTCGATCTTCGCGGCGGATGGCGGGATCTATGGCCGCTTCAACATGCACGCGATCATTGCCTATGCCTGCGGGATCCTGGTGCAGTTGCCGTTTGCCAATACCTCGCTGTATGTCGGGCCGTATGCCAACCTGGTGGAAGGCGCGGACCTGTCGTGGCTGGTGGGATTGGTGGTGACGGTGCCGCTGTATTACTGCCTGGCGACCCGTGGGCGCAAGGAGGCATTGGTGGCGGCCTGGCGGGCACAATGATCTCCTGAGAGCACCGCTGAACCCTGTGGGAGCTGGCTCTGAAGGATGAGTACAAACAAAAATGCCGCGGACTATCCGCGGCATTTTTCATTTCAGCAACCGAATCAGAACTCGGTCGGCTGGATGATCTCGACCCAGTAGTCATCCGGGTCCTTGATGAACGCCAGGTGCTTCATGCGGCCATCGCTCAGGCGCTTCTGGAAGTTGACGCCCAGTGCTTCGAAACGCTCGCAGGCCGCACGGATATCCGGCACGGAAATACAGATATGACCGAAACCACGCGGGTCGGTGTTGCCGTTGTGGTAGGCGAAGTCCGCGTCGTTCTCGGTGCCATGGTTATGGGTCAGTTCGAGAATGCCGGGGATCGACTTCATCCACTCGGTACGCTTGGCCGCATCGGCCGGGATCTGCGCCTTGTCCACCAGGGCGAGGAAGTACAGGCTGAACTCGGCCTCCGGGAAGTCACGCTTTTCCACCAGGCTGAAGCCCAGCACGCGGGTGTAGAAGTCCAGGGATTTGGCGACGTCCTTGACCCGCAGCATGGTGTGGTTGAAGACGAAGTTGCGGGTGGCGGCATCGGGTTGCGCGGTGACGCCAGGGAGGTTATCGAGATCTTGCAGGCTCATGGGCACTCCGCTTGAAAAGGCCGGCGCCAGAAGCGCCAGCGGAAAAGATAGGCAGCCATGATACGGAACTGAAACCATTGCGCAAACAACAACGCCCCGTGGTGGCGGCCACGAGGCGTTGGAATTAGAAGCCCGCCGAAGCGGGCGCATTGGGGCGCTAGTCCTTTAGCAGCCTTCATCCTGATCCATCACGTGTGAAAAATATGTGAAGTGCATTTCATTTGCGCAACCAGCTGTCGACCGTCGCCGCGCCATGCTGTTCCTTCCATGCTTTCAGGCCGCGATGGTTGCCGCCCTTGGTCTCGATCAGTTCGCCGGTATGCGGGTTCTCATAGACTTTGACCACCCGTGCCCGACGGGTTTTCGGGGGGCGGGCAACCGATTTGCCGACACTGGCAGGATCAAGAATGGCGATGATGTCGCGCAGGCCCTTGTCGTGGGCTTTCATCAAATCAAGAAGTTTGCGTTCGAATTCGATTTCGCGTTTAAGGCCGGCGTCCTTTTTCATGGTCTCCAGCTGTGCGAGCTGTTCCTGAAGGGCTTTTTCGGCGGCGCGAAACTCTGCAAGTCTGGACATGGGAGTCACTCCTTATCGAGGGTGGGCGCTGTTCAGATACAGGGAGAAACAACGACCACAGGTGGCGGTAACTAACAGCATGTTTGACAGTGTAGCCAACTCGGGATGGACTAACAGTAAACTTTTATTATGCGGCGGCAGGAACTTTCAAAGTTGCCGATGTTCTGCCGCGCCGAGTAAAAGTTAAGGCCTGACCTGGGTGAAAAGCGGTGTACCCCGGCTATAACTTGTCGATCTTGCAACCTGCGGAGCCTCATCCATGAAACATCTGTTGTTGATCGGTATCGGCCCGGGCAATCCGCGGCAGATCACCCTGGAGGCCATCGATGCGCTGCAGCGCGTCGACGTGTTCTTCGTCCTGGACAAGCACCAGGAGCACGACGACAGGCTGCGTCTGCGCAAGGAGCTGCTGGCGCAGCATGCCGCGCAGCCGTACCGCCTGGTTCAGGTGGATGATCCGCAGCGCGACATCGAGGCCGCCGACTATGTAGGCGCGGTACAGGACTGGCACCGTCAGCGCGCCGCGCTCTACGGCCGGCTGCTCGCCGATGAACTGGGGGGGGGCGAATGCGGCGCCTTCCTGCTCTGGGGGGAACCGGGGCTGTACGACAGCACCCTGCGCATCCTCGAACTGATCGAGGGCTCGGCGTTCAGCCTCGAAGTGATTCCCGGCATCAGCAGCGTCCAGGCCTTGGCGGCGCGCCATCGCATTCCCCTCAACCGCATCGGCGAGCCGCTGCAGATCCTCCCCGGGCGGCGCCTGGCCGAGGTGCAGCGGATCGACAATCTGGTGGTGATGCTCGACGGCAAGTGCGCGTTCGCCGCGCTCGACGATCCCGAACTGGACATCTATTGGGGCGCTTACCTGGGCACGGCGGACGAAATCCTGGTCAGCGGGCCGTTGCAGGAGGTCAAGGCGCAGATTCTTGCCGCCCGCGAGCAGGCGCGGGCCGACAAGGGCTGGATCATGGACACCTATCTGCTGCGACGCAGCATGGCGCCGGTGAGGTTGTAGAGACGCTGGTCGGCCAGGCCCATCAGGGTTTGCTGGATGCGCTGAACGAGCGCGGCGCCGTGCCACTGCGGGTTGAAGTGCCGCTCGAGGACCTGTCGGGCATCCCGCTGTGCCTGGTTCCAGCGGGCTTCGTCGCTGTACAGGCTGATCGCGGCTTTGGCCAGGCCTTCTGCCGTGCCCGATACCAGCCCCGGCCAGGGCTGGTTGCCATGCATGGCTTCGCTGCCGATCGGCGTGGTGATGGCGGGGGTGCCGGCGAGCAGGGCGTTGGCCAGTACTGCCTTGGTTCCGGCGCCAAAGCGCAGTGGCGCCAGGCACAGGCGGGCCTTGCTCATGACGTCCAGCGGCACTTCGGGCTGTTCGTGAATCAGCAGGCCGCCGACAGGGTCATGCAGTGCCAGGGCCTTTTCCGTGGGGGAAGGGCCGTACAGGCGCAATTGCACATCGGGCAGATGACGGCGGGTCATCGGCCAGATGTTGTGCCTGAGCCAGAGCACGGCATCCCAGTCGGCCGGGTCGCGGAAGTCGACGAAACCGACCATGTGTTCCCGTTTGCCAAAGGGTGCCATCGCCTGCGGTGCCAACAGCAACGGCGGGCACCAGTGCAGCAGGTCGGGCGGCACGCCGAAACCGTTGACCAGCAGGTCGATCTCGACGTCGGAGGTTACCAGGCTCAGGTCGCTGCGATGGATCGCGGCGATTTCGCGCTGGGCCAGCTCGGTCGGGGCCATCTGCTGGTACAGGTCGGAGCCGGAGGTGGTGAAGAGTTCGCGGAAATCGTTGGGTTCCAGGCCCGTCACCAGGCGCCGGCGCAGCAGGGCCTGGCGCGCTTCGCGCAGACTGTGCAGGAGCGGGATTGCGAGGACGCGCAGGGCGTTGGGATGCTGCTGTTCGATGTGGGCGCCGAATTGTTCCTCCATCCTGTGGCCGTCGAACAGCACGATGTCCGGGGCAGGGTCGCCGGGAGTCACTTGCCAACCGTGGGCGAGGAAGCGGTCGAGGATCTGCTGGAGCGGGCTGCCCGGGGCGGGCGGGGTTTGGCCGATGACCAGAATGTGCAGGGGAGTGGCGGGCATGGGCGGGTGGGGCCTTGGCAGAAAAGGTGCGTATTAAAGCAGATTCATTGATGTCGTCTTCAAGGGCCTCATCGCTGGCAAGCCAGCTCCCACAGGGACCGCGTGCACCGCGAACCCTGTGGGAGCTGGCTTGCCAGCGATGAGGCCCTCAGCAACAGCACAAAGTCCTAATGGCAGCACTCTTGCTTCTGGCTACCTTCATCATACCGATCATGATGCCGCACCCAATCCATGGTCCCTTCCTCATTCCGCCCCTTGGGCATCAGGTCAAGGAGGTTGTAAGTCCCAACGAGAATATCCAGCCCCCGGGCATAGCTCGAATAGGTATGGAACACAGCCCCGCTGGCATCCCGGTAGAACACACTGAGCCCCGGCAACTCGGTCTCGTTGCCGCTGTACGGCTCATAATTGTATTCCGCCCCTTCCCCTGACGGCGTGACCCCGAAGTCCCGGTTGAAGCTGCTGCCATGAGACGAAACCCAGGCGAATTTCCAGCCCATGCGCCGGCGAAACGCCTGGAACTCGGCATAAGGCGCGCGCGACACCGCCACCAGTGATACGTCGTGATGGGCCAGGTGCAGGTTCGCCCCGTCAAAGTGGTCGGCCAGGAACGAACAGCCCGGGCAGCCTTCCTCCCAGCCCTCGGCAAACATGAAGTGATAGACCAGCAACTGGCTGCGCCCGGCGAACAGATCGTCAAGGCCCAAGGCGCCGTCCGCGCCTTCGAAGCGGTAGTCCTCTTCCACCTTGACCCAGGGCAGGGCGCGGCGGGCGGCGCTGAGTGCGTCGCGCTGATGGGTGAAGGCCTTCTCGTGCAGCAGCAACTGGCGGCGGGCGCCGAGCCATTCGCGGCGGGTGACCACCGGGTGCTTGCGATCGTTGTTCATGACGGAATCTCCAGTGAAGGTGACTGTGGTCGTCTGGTGTGCCCGTCAATAGACAGCCAGGTCAGCCAATCTTCACAAATCCGATGAGCGGGACGCTTCCGGTGGCTGCGAAACGTTGATAGCATCGAGCCACCTCGTCGGCCGTGGAATTTGTGACGTCCGTCTCAGTTCCCCGGGTTCCGACTCAGGTCCCCTTTACTTGGTGTGATGACTAAAAAGTTACCGCCCTGTGATAAACGGCTATCACGTTCTGTGAAGAGCAGCCGATACCCCGATTGAAACGAATCCAGACCTTTGACAGGGACGTAGTGCGATGAAGCAGGCAGTGTGGTGGGCGGCGTTGGCCTTGATGACTGGTGTTGCACAGGCCGCGACCGAGAGCAGCGATCCGTTGCTCGATGGCGCCACCTCCAGCGGCGGCAGCGAAGTGCGCGGTGTATTGCGCGCCCGGTCCCAGGCTGTGCTGGCCAGCGAACTGCCCGGCCGGGTCACCGACATGCCCTTTACCGAAGGGCAGTCGTTCAGCAAGGGCGATGTGCTGGTGCGCTTCGACTGCAGCGCCTACCAGGCCCAGGCCAATGCCTCCGCCGCCGCCGTGCGCGCGGCCCGTGAAGAGCTGCGCAACAAGCAGCAACTGGCCGCGTTGAACTCGGTGGGCAAGTTCGAAGTGTCCCTGGCCGAGGCGCGCCAGGCCCAGGCCCAGGCCGAAGCCCAGGTCTACCAGGTGCAGGTGCAGCGCTGCCAGATCAAGGCGCCTTACGACGGCCAGGTGGTGCAGCGCCGGGTCCAGGCCCACGAGAGCGTGGCCAGCGGTGCGCCGCTGCTGGAAATCGTCGATAACCGCTCCCTGGAAATCCATCTGCTGGTGCCGTCGAGCTGGCTGGGCAAGCTCAAGCCGGAACAGACCTTCAGCTTCGTCCCCGATGAAACCGGCAAGCCGATCGATGCGGTGATCAAGCGCCTCGGTGCGCGTATCGACGAAGGCAGCCAGACCCTGCTGCTGATTGCCAGTGTCCCGGCCAATACCCCGGGCCTGCTGTCCGGCATGAGCGGTACTGCGCACTTCGCGGAGAGCAAATGAACGCTCCTGTTCCCGGCGCCCTCGAGCAACTGCTGGCCCATTACCTGAAGCTGGAGCGCCAGGCCCGGTCTGCGCCCTCGGTGGAGGAACTGGCCTTCAGCATGGTCAACGACAGCCAGCCGCTGTTCGGCTATCGCCATGGCGCGTTGTTGATCACCGGCAAGGTCCGTGCGCTGACCGGGATCAGTTCGGTGGAACCCAACGCGCCGTTCGTTGTGTTTATCGAACGGGTGGCCAAGCGTCTGGCGGCCGGCGAACGCTTCGCCCTGCCGGGCGCCGTGCCGCCCCAGGACCTGGACCAGGCCAGCCGTGATGACTGGCAGGCGCTGTCCGCTCCCCATGCTTTCTGGTTGCCGTTGAAGGATCGCCAGGGCGAGGTGTTCGGCGGCCTCTGGCTGGCCCGCGACAACCCCTGGAACGAAGCCGAGCAAGTGCTGCTGGCTCAGCTGGGTGATTGCTACAGCCACGCCTGGCTTGCCCTGCAACCCGGCAAACCGTGGCGCCTGCGCTGGCCGGCGCGGACCCGCTGGGCCCTGGCCGCCGCGCTGTTGCTGGTGTTGCTGGTGCCGGTGCGCCAGTCGGTGCTGGCACCCGCCGAAGTGGCGCCGCGCAACGGCCAGGTGGTCGCCGCGCCGCTGGATGGCGTGGTCGCCGAATTCCTGGTCAAGCCGAACCAGCCGGTGAAGGCGGGCGAGGTGCTGGTGCGCTTCGATGCCACCACCCTCAAGGCCCAGGCCGATGTCGCCGAGCGTACCCTCGGTGTCGCCGAGGCGGAGTTCAAGGCCAACACCCAGCGCGCCTTTTCCGATGCCGATTCCAGTGCCCGTCTCGATCTGCTGGCGGCCCGGGTCGAGCAGAAGCGTGCCGAGCGTGACTATGCCCGCGACCTGCTGGCGCGCAGCGACGTGCGCGCCGAGCGCGATGGCATCGCGGTGTTCGCCGATGCCCAGCGCTATCTCGGCAAGCCGATGCGCACCGGCGAGCGCCTGATGGAAATCGCCGACCCGGCCCAGGCCGAGCTGCGCATCGAACTGCCGGTGGCCGATGCCATCGGCCTGGAGAAGGGCGCCGAAGTCGCGCTGTTCCTCGACAGTGATCCGCTGAACCGGCACAACGCCGTGCTCGAACGCGCCGCCTACCAGGCGCAGAACACCCCGGCCGGGCAGCTCGCCTATCGGCTCGACGCCCGCTTCGAGAACGCACCGCCGCGCATCGGCCTGCGCGGGACTGCCAAGGTCTTCGGGGACCGTGCGCCGCTGGCCTTGTACCTGTTGCGCCGGCCGCTGGCGGCCCTGCGCCAGGCGGTGGGCCTGTGATGCTGCCGGCGCTGCGTCCGGACCTGCAGCTCTCGGCGGGTGCGCCGGGGCTCGACGGTTCGCCCAGCTGGACCCTCGCCGATCCGTTGCGCGGACGCTATTTCAAGCTCGGCGCGCCGGCCATGCGCCTGCTGCGCCATTGGGCGCTGGGCGATCCGCAGAAGGTGCTGAACGCCGCCAATGCCGAGCCGGGTGCCCCGCTGGCCGGTGCGGCAGTGGAAGAGTTGCTGCGCTTCCTGCGCGGCCATGACCTGGTCAGCGCCGTGGACGAAGAGCAGCGCGCCAGCTATGCCACCAAGGCCGCAGCCCAGCGCCAGGGGATCTGGACCCAGGTCCTGCACAAATACCTGTTTTTCCGCATTCCCCTGTGGCGCCCGGATGCCTTCCTCAACCGCACCTGGCCCTGGCTGGAGCGCAATGGTCGCAACCTGCTGCGCTACGGCCTGCCGACCGTGCTGCTGCTCGGCCTGTTCCTGGTCATGCGCGACTGGGAGCGTTTCCTCTCGACCTTCCCGCACCTGCTGAGCCTCGGCGGCATGGCGGCCTTCGCCATCGCCCTGGGCTTCGCCAAGCTCTGCCATGAATTCGGCCATGCCTACATGGCCAAACGCGCCGGTTGCCGGGTACCGAGCATGGGCGTGGCGTTCATGGTCCTGTTGCCGATGCTCTATACCGATGTCAGCGATGCCTGGCGCGTGCAGGACCGGCGTACCCGCCTGCTGATCGGTGCCGGCGGCCTGCTTGCCGAGCTGATCCTCGCCTGTATTGCCCTGCTGGCCTGGTCGCTGCTGCCGGACGGGGCAGGGCGCACGGCGGCGTTCATGCTCGCCAGTGCCACCTGGATCACCACCCTGGCGATCAACGTCAATCCGCTGATGCGCTTCGACGGCTACTTCCTGCTCAGCGACCTGTGGGGTGTCGACAACCTGCAAGGCCGCGGCTTTGCCCTGGGGCGTTGGCACCTACGGGAAAAACTCTTCGGCTACGGCGAGCCGATGCCCGAGCGCTGGTCGCCAAAAATGCGCCGGCGCCTGCTGACCTGGAGCTACGCCTCGTGGATCTGGCGTGCAGTGTTGTTCTTCGGCATCGCCCTGGCGGTCTACCACCTGTTCTTCAAGGTGCTGGGCATCTTCCTGATGATGGTCGAGCTGGTGTGGTTCATCGGCCTGCCGATCTGGCGTGAATGGCAGCACTGGTGGAAGCACCGGGACAAGGCCCAGCCGCGCAAGGTGCTGTTCCTCGGTGCCGGTCTCGCCTTGGTGCTGGCCCTGCTGATCGTGCCGTGGCGCAGTGGCGTGGAAGTGCCGGCGATGCTCGAAGCGTCCCGTTTCAGTGCCTTGCATGCGCCGGCGGCAGCGCGCATTCGCGAAGTGCTGGTCAAGGATGGTCAGCAGGTCGAGGCCAACCAGGTGTTGATAACCCTGGAATCGCCCGACCTCGAAGCGCGCATGGCGATCGGCCGGCGCGAAATCGAAATACTCCAGCTGCAACTGCGGCGCCAGTCCGGGCGTAGCGAAACCGCCGCCGACAGCGGCATCCTCGAGCAGCGCCTGGCCGAAGCCGTGGCCGAATACCGCGGCCTGGCGGCCCAGCGCGAGCGTCTGGTGCTGCGTGCGCCGCATGCCGGGACGCTCCGGGACCTGGCCGATAACCTGATACCCGGTCGCTGGGTCGGTACCGAGCTGCCTTTGGCGCAGATCGCCGAAGGTGGCCTGCGTCTGCGCGGTTATCTGGCCGAGGCCGATCTGTGGCGGGTTGCACCGGGGACCACGGGGCATTTCGTCGCCGACGACGTATTGCGCGATTCCCTGCCTGTAGCGCTGCAGGCCGTGGATGCCAATGGCGTGACCTATATCGATCAGGAGGCGCTGATTTCCGATCATCACGGCCCTATTGCCACCCGCCGGGATGAAGAGAAGAGGGCGCAGCCGCTGCAGGCGCAATACGGTGCGCAATTCGTGCTTGAAAACAGTGCGCCACAACAGGTTTCACACCCCGTGCGCGGCCTTGTGGTGCTGGACGGAAAGAGCGAATCACTGCTGTCCGCCGCATGGCGACGTATGGCTGCAATTGGAGTGCGAGAAAGTGGATTTTAGTAGTGCGATTGTAAGACAGTTGGGTTAATCTGCTGTCAATTGGCCATATTTCTAAGTGTGACGCCCGTCACGTAAATAATTAGCTCGCAAAGTATCGCTTACAGGGAAGTTTGCTTTGATGTCGAAGTACGCTGTGACACTCCGTGCCTTGCATTCAGATGATATGGCATTTATCGAGCGCCTCTACGCCGGCTCGCGCGCCTTCGAGATGTCGCATAGCGGCTGGCCCGTCGAGCAGATCGTCGCTTTCCTCAGTCAGCAGTTTCACGCCCAGCACACTTATTACCAGGCCCACTATCACGATGCCGATTTCTGGATCATCGAGCATGAGGGGCAGCCCATCGGACGCATCTACATGTTCTGGGGCCCGAGCACGATGAACCTGGTCGACATCATCCTGCTGCCTGAATACCAGGGGCGGGGAATCGGTTCGGCATTGATCGAAGAACAACTTCGGCGTGCCGATGAGCTGGGCCTGATCGTGAATCTGTTCGTCGAGACCTATAACCCCGCGCAGCGCCTTTATGGGCGCATGGGCTTTGTCGTGTGCGGCAACAACGGCGTGTACCTGCAAATGCGCCGTCAACCGCAGGCCCTCTCCAGGAAGATTTCATGAGCGAATCCACCGCTTTCCTCATCCCCACCCGCGAGGAACTGCAACAGGCCGATCCCGAGGGATTCCTGCTGCAGATCACGCCCGAGCGGGCGTTGAAGGTCAGTTTGCTGCAAGTCCGTGAAGGGCTGCCGATGACCCCCGACTACGACTGTTATTCCCTGCTGATCGCGTTGCCCCAAGGGGTGCGACTGCCGCAGGCCACGTTCAATCTTTTCGGCCCGGGGCGCGAGCAGCCCTGGATGTTGCTGATGTCGCCGGTCAGGCCCGAGCCCGATGGACGGCAGGTGCTGGAAGCGGTGATTCACAGCACGCGTTCCCAGGATTTTTCCAACGCATGTCAACGTAAGGAAGTGTCTGATGTCTGATCAATATCTCGGCGAAATCAGGTTGGTGGGTTTCAACTTTGCCCCCTATGGCTGGGCGCAGTGCATGGGGCAGATCATGTCTGTCAGCCAGAACGCTGCGCTGTTCTCGCTGCTTGGCACCATGTACGGCGGCAACGGCCAGTCGACCTTCGCGCTGCCGGACCTCCAGGGTCGGGTTCCGGTCGGCTACGGCACCAGCACCAACGGCGCCCCGACCTACGTCCAGGGGCAGGTCGGCGGGGTTGCGAGCATCACCCAGCTGGTTTCGAACATGGCTGCGCACAGCCACCCGATCGCTTCCACCCTGGCGGTGCAGGTCGATCCGACCACCGTGCTGAACGTTGAAGCCAACCTCACCGAACCGGTTGCGGGTAGCTTCCTGGCCTTGCCGGTCGATGGCAACGGCAACGCTATCAACCTGTTCCACGCCCCGGATGCCACCAAGAGCCAGATCAAGCTGGCGTCCAACAACCCGACGCTGACCGGCACCATCAACGCCGCCGTCTCCGGCCAGAGCGTGCCGATGTCGGTGATCAACCCGTATGTGGCGGTCAACTACATCATCGCCATGCAGGGTCAGTACCCGACCCGCGGCTGATTGCTACAACCGGCGCTGCCCCAGGGGCAGCGCCACTTTTTCGAGTGCATCGCCCAAGCAGGCGGTGCCAAGGCACTCCAGGAGGTGCAGCATGAAATTCATCGAGCGATTCTCGCGCAAGTCCAGCCAGCAGCCGCAGCCGGCCGATGCCGTACAGGCCCCGCTGTTGATGGCTCTTGAACCGCGGATCATGTTCGATGCGTCCGTTGGCGTGGTCGCCCAGGACGCCGCGGCCGATGTCGCCAGCGACACGGCTAAGGACAGCACCTCCGCAGACAAGACCGCTGTTTCGGCCGCCAGCGCGACCAGCGCCGCCAGCGGCAGCGCGCAGAACAGCCAGCGCCAGGAAGTGGTGTTCGTCGACGGCCAGGTAGCCAATGTCGGCGAGTTGTTGCAGGGCCTGTCGGGCAATGCCGAGGTGGTGATCCTCGACCCGAACAAGGACGGCCTGCAGCAGATGGCCGATTACCTCAAGGGCCGCGAAGGGCTGGATGCGATCCACCTGCTGTCCCACGGTGCCGATGGCAGCGTGCAGATGGGCAACCTGTGGCTGTCCAACGCCAATCTCGCCGAGCACCGCGCAGAGCTGGAAAGCATCGGCGCCGCGCTCAAGGCCGACGGCGACCTGATGCTCTACGGCTGCCGTGTCAGCGAGACCGAGCGGGGCCAGGAGTTCATCGACCAGCTGGCGCAGATCACCGGCGCCGATGTCGCCGCCTCCGCCGACGATACCGGTGCTGCGGACCTGGGCGGCAACTGGACCCTGGAGCGTACCAGCGGCGCCATCGAGACCACCGCCCTGGGCGCGCAACTGCAGGGCTACGAGGCCCTCATGTCCGTCGCCTTCAGCGGCGATCTCAGTGCTTCCGGGCCGGTCCTGGGTAGTGGCCAGCTGTCGCGTATGGTGATCGGCGACTTCAACAATGATGGTCGTGACGACATCCTCTATCAGATTGGCGGTGACGGAACCAACTGGCGCTTCGCTGCGGGCAACGCCAACGGCACCTTCACCGTGGTCGAGCAGGGGCAATCGCCGTTTTCCGGCGTGACGCTGATCAATGCCGTGACCAACGGCATCAACTACTACGCTGCGGATTTCGACAAGGACGGTGATATCGACCTGCTCGGTGTGGAGTCCGGCGGTGCCGCGTACCTGTACCGCAACAACAACGGTGTGTTCGCCCGTGAAACCGTGACCAGCTTCGGTGGCACCCAGTACAACGTGCGCCTGGTAGTGGGCGACTTCGATGGCGATGGCGCCGCCGACATCCTTTATCAACCCGGCAACGTCGACCCCAGCAACAGCTGGCGCTACGCCAAGAACAACGGCGACGGCACCTTTACCGACGTGGCCCAGTCAGCGTCGCCGTTCGCCGCATTCACCCTGGGCAGCTACAGCTCGTTCAACTACCGGGTCCTGGATTTCGATGGCGACGGCGACCTCGACATCATGTGGGTCGCCAACGGCTCCAAGGGCACGCTGTACGTCAACAACGGGGGCAGCTTCACCCTGGGTTCGACCACCAACTTCCCGACCACGCCTTACGGCGGGCGTACCCTGTGGGGCGATTTCGACGGTGACGGCGATGCCGACGTGTTCTACCAGAACGGCACCAACGGCAGCGAGTGGATGTACGGCACCAACAATGGCGACGGTACGTTCACCACTGTCGCGCGGGCCAGTTCGCCGTTCGCCGGCCTGAGCATGGTCGACTTCAGCAACAGCAACTTCCGCGCCGGCGACTTCGATGGTGATGGCGACCTGGATGTGATCGGCATCTCGGCGACCGGCAGTTCCTACGTGTACTACCAGTCCGGCACCACCCCGCGGCTGGTCAGCGCCACGCCGGCCGACGACAGCCTCAATGTGTCGCCTGCCGCCAATATCGTGCTGACCTTCAGCGAGAGCGTGACCAAGGGCACCGGCAATATCTATATCGTGCGCACCTCTGACGGGCAGGTCGTGCAGACCATCCCCGTCACCAGCGCCCAGGTGACCGGCAGCGGCACCACCTTCACCATCGACCCGAGCGACCTGGCCCAGGGCACTGCCTATGCTGTGCGTATCGACAGCAAGACCTTCGTCAACACCGACGGCAAGGTCTACAAGGGTATCTACAACAATACTGCGCTGAACTTTACCACCTCCGTCGTGCAGGCCCCGGTGATCAGCAACCTCAACGGCGATTCTGTCAGCTACACCGAAGATGCCGCGTACGTCCTGATCGACCAGAACAGCAACGCCGTCGTCACCGACGCCGACTCGGTCAACTTCGCCGGCGGCAAGATGACCGTGCAGATCACCTCGGGCCTTGCCAGTGGCGAAGACGTGCTGTTCATCCGCGACCAGGGCAACGGGGCCAACCTGATTTTCGTCACCGGCGCCTCGGTCATCTACAACGGCCTGGTGGTCGGTACCTTCACCGGCGGTACCAACGGCAACCCGCTGGTGATCACCTTCACCAACAACGCCAACCCGACTACCGTCTCCGCCCTGGTGCAGAACCTGGCGTACCGCAACTCCAACAGCACCGAGCCGTCGACCACCGCGCGCAGCGTGTCGATCGCCATGGATGATGGTGCCGGCGGCAGCAGCACGACGTCGGTGGTCAGCCTTTCCGTAGTGGCGGTCAACGATGCGCCGGTGGTCAACATCACCGCGACCAACCCGACCTACACCGAGAACACCTCGGCGGTGCAGCTGTTCAGTGGCGCGACCATCAATACCGTCGAGTCCGGGCAGTCGGTGCTGCAGATGGTCTTCACCGTCAGCGGCATCGCCAACGGCGCGGCTGAGAAGCTGGTGATCGACGGCACCGACGTGACCCTGGTCCAGGGCACCTCGCTGACCACCTCGATCAATGGCATCACCGTCACTGTGTCGGTGAGCAGCGGCACGGCCACCGTCACCCTGGACAAGGCCGCCGGCCTGTCCACGGCGACGGCGCAGACCATCCTCAACAACATGGCCTACCGCAACGACAGCGAGACCCCAACCACGGTCAACCGGGTCGTGACTCTGAGCACCGTGAGCGACAATGGCGGAACTGCCGGCGGTGGCCAGCCTACCGCTGCCGTGGGCATCTTCAGCACCGTGACCGTGGTCGGTATCAACGATGCGCCGATCCTCTCCGGCGGGCCCTACAACTTCGCCACCATCAACGAAGACGTCACGGCCACTGGTGTGCGGATCTCGACCATACTGGCCAGCCACACCATGATCGACCCCGATACCGGCGCCCTGCGCGGTGTCGCGATCATCGCCAAGACCGGCAATGGCACCTGGCAGTACTCCACCGACAACAGCACCTGGACCGACTTCGGTGCCGTTTCGAGTAACAGCTCGCTGTTGATCGCCTCCACCACCTATGTGCGCTACGTCCCGGACGCCGCCAACGGCGAGACCGCGACCCTGACCTTCCGTGGCTGGGACCAGACCACCGGCACCGCCTCCGCCAACGGCATCCGCAGCACGGCCGATACCACCAACAATGGCGGCACCACGGCGTTCTCCATCGGTACCGGCGCGGTCAACCAGATAGTCACCTCGGTCAACGATGCACCGGTCATGATCGGCGTAGCGCCGACCCTGGGCGGCCTCACCGACACCTCGATCAACAACGGTGGCGCGCTGGTCAGCGATCTGCTGGGCGGTGTGACCGACGTCGACACCGGCGCGCTGAAGGGCATGGCGATCACCGGCTTCACCGCGGACTACGGCAAATGGCAGTACAGCACCAACGCCGGCAGCACCTGGAGCGATATCGGTAGCGTTTCCGTCACTACCGCGCTGATCCTCACCGCGCAGAACATGGTGCGCTTCGTGCCGGACGGCATCCACGGCGAAACCGCGACCATCACCTACAAGGCCTGGGACCAGACCAACGCCACCTTCGGCCTGCAGGGCACCAAGACCAATACCACCACCTCCGGCGGTACTTCGGCCTATTCCAGCCAGTTCGACACCGCCACCGTGGTGGTGACCGCCGTCAACGAACGCCCTGTGGTGACGCTGACCGGCACTGCGGCCATCTGGACCGAAGCCAACAACGCACCTTCCAACCGTATCCCGGTGGACTCCGGGGTGACCGTGTCCGACCCGGACGGCCCGAACCCGCTCAGCGCCACCGTGCGCCTGCTGACCTACTACAGCTCCCAGGACAGCCTGGCCTTCGTCAACGACGGCCTGAGCATGGGCAATATCGTCGGCACCTGGAGCGCCGGCACCGGCATCCTGACCCTGACGTCCGCCGGCAACCTGGCGACCGCCGCGGAGTTCCAGGCCGCGATGCGCGCCGTGACCTACGGCAACTCCTCGGACACCCCGAACACCACCAGCCGTACCATTCAGTTCCAGATCACCGACGGTGGCAACATGGCCTCCATCGCGGTCACCCGCGATGTCACCATCGTCGCGGTCAACGATTCGCCGACCATCAGCGCCCCGGTTTCGCAGTCGATCAACGAGGACATCCCGACCGCGCTGAGCTCGATTACCTTCAGCGACGTCGACTCGACCCTGGGCATCGTGACCTTCTCGCTCGTCGGAGGTACCGGTACCCTGAGCGCCACCGGTGCCGGGGGCGTGACCGTGGGCGGCACCTCGACCGCGCTGACCCTGAGCGGCACCCTGGCCAACATCAACCTGTTCATCGCCAACAACCGCCTGGTCTACACCCCGGCGGCCAATGCCAGCGGTGATGTGACCCTGACCATCAACGTCAACACCACCAGCGTGTCCGACGCCACCACCACCATGACCCTGCAGGTCCAGGCGGTGAACGATGCGCCGGTGGCCACCGTGCCGCCGTCCATCACCGTGACCGAAGACGTGTCAAGCGTGATCACCGGCATCAGCTTCACCGACATCGATGTCGGCATCAACGCCGTCACCGCGACCTTCTCGGTACCGAGCGGCACCCTGAGCGCGACCACCGGCCTGGGCGTCACCGTCGGCGGTTCCGGCACCGGCCTGCTGACCCTGACCGGCAGCCTGGCCGATATCAACTTCTTCATCGCTGCCAACGGCCTGACCTTCAAGACCGCCCAGGACGCCACCGCCAGCGTGATCCTGACGGTCAACATCAACGACGGCGGCTTCAGCGGCAGCGGCGGCGAGCAGACCGACACCAAGACCGTGACCCTCAACGTCACCGCGGTCAACGATGCCCCGGTCAACAATGTGCCGGGTGTGCAGACCGCCTCGCAGAACGTTGCCCTTGGCTTCAACACCGCCAACGGCAACGCCATTTCGATCAGCGATGTGGACGCCGGCAACGGCCTGATGACCGTGACCCTGACGGCCGTCAACGGCACGCTCACCCTGAGCAACCTCAGCGGCATCAACATGGTCAGCGGCACTGGCCTGAACAACGTCGTCATGATCTTCGAGGGCAACCGCACCAATCTCAACGCGGCGTTGCAGAGCCTGACCTTCCGGCCGACCAACAACTTCCTCGGCGCTGCCAGCGTGACCATCGAGACCAACGACAACGGCAACTCCGGTACCGGTGGTGCCAAGTCCGATGTCGATACCATCTCGATCAACGTGATTCCGGTGAATCCGAAGGTCACCAACGTCTCGGCCCAAGGCCTGGACCGCACCGTGAAGATCGGCGACGAAGTGCTGATCAGCATGACCTGGGACCAGGTGGTCAACGTCGACCTGAGCAGCGGCAGGCCGACCTTGCTGCTGGAGACCGGCCTGGTCGATCGCAGTGCGGAGTATGTCAGTGGCACCGGCACCAACACCCTGGTCTTCAAGTACACCGTGCAGGCCGGGGATATCAGCGCCGACCTGGACTTCCAGAGCACCGCGGCGCTGCAACTGAACGGCGCGGTGATCAGCAACAATACCAGCGACCTGGCAGTCCTGACCCTGCCGACCGTGGGCGGTTCCGACTCGCTCGGCGGGCGCAGCAATATCGTGGTCGACGGCGTGGTGCCGGTGGTAGGCAGCGTCAGCGCGCCCACCAATGGCACCTACATCACCGGCCAGGGCCTGGACTTCACCGTCAACTTCAACGAAGCGATGACGGTCGACACCACCACCGGCGTGCCACGCATCGCCGTGACCCTGGATACCGGCGGTACCGCCTATGCCGAATACGTCTCCGGCAGCGGCAGCAGCGCCCTGGTGTTCCGCATGGTGGTCACCAGCGGCCAACTGGACAGCACTGGCGTGACCCTGGGCAGCAGCATCGATACCAATGGCGGGGCGATCACCGACCTGGCCGGCAACGCTACCGTGACCACTCTGAACAGCGTGGCCAGCACTGCGGGCGTGAATGTCGATGGCGTCGCGCCGAGCATCGTCAGCGTGGTTCCGCCGGTCGACGGCAGCTACAAGGCCGGCGACGTGCTGACCTTCACCGTCAATGCCAGCGAAGCCTTGCAGATTGGCAGCCTGGCACCGCGCCTGGTGCTGGATGTCGGTGGTGTCACTCGCTACGCCACCTATGTGTCCGGCAGCGGCAGCGGCGCGCTGGTGTTCCAGTACGTGGTGCAGACCGGCGACAACGATGCCAACGGCATCGCCGTCAGCAGCCTGGACCTGCGTGGCGAACAACTCACCGACCTGGCGGGCAACGACATCGACCCGACCCTGGGCAGCGGCAACCTGCCGGGCGTGCTGGTCGACACCACCCGGCCCTTGGTCCAGAACATCAACTTGCGCGATCCGGCGAGCATCAACCTCCTGGGGTCGGCCACCTTTGACGTGATCTTCTCGGAAACGGTCAGCGTCGTCGATCCCCGTTTCTTCGTTGTCGCGGTCAATGGCAACACCACGGTGTCTATCGATAGCATCACCAGCCTGGACGGCAAGACCTGGACCGTGAAGGTGAGTGGCATCACCGGGCAAGGGCACGTGGGTATCATCGTGAGCGGCAGTGGAGTCGTTGATGCTGCGGGTAACACAACCACCGGCTCCGTCGGCCCGGTCATCTACCACTTCGACCGCGTCGCACCGAGCATCACCAGCGTCAGTGTGCCGACCAATGGCACCTACGTTGCCGGACAGAGCCTCGACTTCTCCGTGACCCTGGATGAAGACGTACAACTGACCAGCAATGGCCAGTCGCCAAGCATCCTGGTGAACCTGGGCAATGGCCAGACTGCTCTCGCGCTCCTTCAGAGCCAGACCGGCAACCGGACCCTGACCTTCCGCCTGACCGTCGAACAGGGCCAGCTCGATACCGACGGGATTACCCTCGGTTCCTCGATCAACCTGAACGGCGCTACGCTGCGTGATGCCGCGGGCAACGATGCCAACCTGACTCTGAACAACGTCGGCGATACCTCGGGTATCAACGTCGATGCAGTGGCGCCGGTGATCGACTCCGTGACCCTGCCGCCGAATGGCGAGTACCGCATTGGCGAGGTGCTCACCTTCACGGTCAACACCAGCGAGAACCTGGTGCTCGATACCAGCGGCGGTACGCCGTACCTGCTGCTCGATGTCGCTGGAATCCCGCGCTACGCCATGTATGTGTCCGGCGGTGCCGACGGCAAGATGGTCTTCGAGTACAGCGTGCAGCCAGGGGAGAACGCCACCGGCCTGGCGATCACCCGCCTTGACCTCAATGGCGCCAGTGCCCGCGATGCGGCGGGCAACGCCATGGTGCTGGATGTGAACGGGGTGGGGGATACCAGCGGTATCGTTATCGACAACACCGCCCCGACCCTCGTCAACTTCACCCAGTTGACCGCGTCGCCGACCGCTTCCAGCAGCGTGGTGTATTCCCTGCTCTTCAGCGAGAAGGTGAGCGGCGTCGACCAGGCCCTGACCCTGAGCTTCACCGGTACGCTGCAAGGCGCGATCGAGAGCATCACCTCGGTCGACGGCAAGACCTGGCTGGTCACCGTCAGTGGCCTGACCGGCCAAGGTAACGTGCGCCTGGCGATCGACACCGCAAACGGCGTCAAGGATGTGGCCGGCAACCCGGCGCGTGGCTACTCGACCGCCTCGGAGTACCGTGTCGACCGGGTCGATCCGACCGTGGCCAGCGTCAGCGTACCGGCCGCCGGCACCTACGTGGCCGGGCAGAACCTCGACTTCACCGTGACCATGGACGAGAACATCGAGATGGTCGTCAGCGCTAACAGGCCAACCATCGAAGTCAAGCTGGGCAATGGCCAGACCGCGTTGGCTACCTATGTGAGCCAGACCGGCAGCCGTACGCTGCTGTTCCGCATGACGGTTGCCGAAGGCCAGATCGACAGCGACGGCATCGCCCTGGGGGCCTCGATCAACCTCAATGGCGCCATCCTGCGTGACAGCGTGCGCAACAATGCCGATACCACGCTCAAGAACGTCGGCGACACCCGTCAGATCCTGGTGGATGCGGTGGTACCGAATGTCACCGGCGTGACCCTGCCGGCGGCAGGTACCTACCAGGTAGGCAGCGTGCTGCGCTTCGATGTCGCGGTCAGCGAGAACGTCAATGTGGTGACCAGCAACGGCGTTCCGCGCCTGGTCCTGGATATCGGCGGGGTGACCCGCTTCGCCAGCTACGTTTCCGGCACCGGCACCTCGATGCTGACCTTCGAATACACCGTGGTGGCTGGCGACAATGCCAGCGGCATCGGTGTGGCCAGCGTCGTCGACGTGAACGGCGGCACGCTGCGCGATGCGGCCGGCAACGACATGACCCCGCAACTGAATGCACCGGCCAGCAATGCCGGCGTGATCATCGACACCGCGCCGCCAGTGCCACTGAGCATCGTCGCCGAGGGCGCCTACCAGGCCAGCGACCGCAGCCTGAGCTTCACCCTGACCTTCAACGAAGCCGTCAGTGGGGTCGACACCGGCGACTTCTCGCTGCTCGGCACCCAGAGTGCCACCGGTACGGTGCAGTCGGTGCAGCAAATCGATGCACGCACCTATCGCATCGTGGTGAGCAACATCACCGGCCAGGGCAGCCTGTCGCTGAACCTCAACGCGCCGGGCAGCGGCATCCAGGACGCGGTCGGCAACCTGATGACCCAGTCCCTGGCCAGTTCTGCCCAGGGAATCCCGAACCAGGACGTCGGCGATCTGGAATACCGCATCAACCCGCCGGACACCTCGAATGCTCCGCAACCTTCGGTGATCCAGCCGCAGGTACCGGGCATCATCATCAACGAAAGTATCTCGCCGCTGGCCCCGGGCTCGCTGTTCGAAGTGCGTACCGTGGGCGGCGACCTGAAACCGCTGGGCACCATATTCCTCGGCCAGGCCGGCAGTGCGCCGAGCTTCATCGCCCAGGTCTTCGGCAGCAGCGACACCGGCCTGGGTGGCGGTGACGGCCAGGGCTTCCTCGGCTTCGGCGGCGGCAATGGCGGGATCTTCGGCGGCAGCACCTTCGCCACCATCTTCGGTCGCGAGGTACCGGGCGTCACCGAGATGAACGTGTTCAGTGGCAGCCAGTGGAAACAGAGCGACCTCAACCAGGGGCTGCGCGGGGTGTTCGGCGTACCGACCTTCGGCCAGCAACTGCAACAAATCAACGAAGCCGACCAGCGCCACGTGCGCGAATTGGCCAAGGCCCTGGCAAAACCGGCAGAGATCGGACAACGGGCATGAAAAACAGCACAACTCTTGAGAATCGAGCCGTACCAGGGGGCGGCGCAAGGATGAACAACAAACACAAACTGTTTGCCGCCAGTCTGTTGGCATTGGCCATTACCGGCTGTGCCGTCAAGACCGACCCGATCGAACGCAGTGCCAGCGAAGAGCGTGCCCGTGCCGACATGGCGCAGATCTACAAGGACCAGGAGCCCCTCAGCGGGCCCCTGACCCTGCACCAGGCCATGGCTCGTGCGGTCAAGTACAACCTCGAAGCGCGCCTGAAGGTGATGGAAGAAGCCCTCGGCCAGCGCCAGCTGGACCTGGCGCAGTTCGACATGCTGCCACGCATGGCCCTGTCCGCAGGCTATGCCGGTCGCAACAACGTCAGCGCTTCCAGCAGCCAGAGTATCCGCACCGGTACCCAGTCCCTCGAGCCTTCGACCTCTCAGGACCGTGACCGCGACGTGGCCGACCTGACCATGGTCTGGAACGTGCTGGACTTCGGCGTCAGCTACCTGGGCGCCAAGCAGCAGTCCGACCAGCGCTATATCCTCCAGGAGCGCAAGCGCAAGGTCATCCACACCATCACCCAGGACGTGCGTTCGGCCTACTGGCGGGCCGTGGCGGCGGAGCGTCTGCTGACCCAGATCGACACGCTGATGGGGCGCATCAACCAGGCCCGCATCAACAGCCAGCTGATGAGCGCCCAGCGCATCGGCGACCCCGTCCAGGCCCTGAGCTACCAGCGCGCCCTGATCGAGGCCACCCGCCAACTGGAAGAGCAGCGCCGTGCACTGACCCTGGCCAAGACCGAGCTGGCCGCGCTGATCAACCAGCCGATGGACAAGCCGTACACCCTGGCGCTGGACAACAACTACGCGGTGCCGGAGCTGCATGTCGACTTCGCCAGGCTGGAGCAGCAGGCCCTGGCCAGCCGTCCGGAACTGCGCGAGCAGGACTACCAGTCGCGGATCAGCGCCACGGAAACCCGCAAGGCCATGCTGCGCATGCTGCCGGGCCTGGAGTTCTCGGCCGGTGGTCACTACGACAGCAACTCCTTCCTGACCAACCAGAGCTGGGCTGACTACGGCCTGAAGGTCACCTGGAACCTGTTCAACGTGATTTCCGCACCGACCGCGATCAAGGTCGCCCAGGCCGGCGAGAACGTGGCCGATGCACGTCGCCAGGCGATGTCGGTGGCGGTGCTGGCCCAGCTGTACGTGGCGCGGGCCAACTTCGAGGAAGCCAGCCGCCAGTTCAAGACTAGCGAAGAGATGGCCAATCTCGACGGGCAGATCGCCGATCAACTGCGCAATCGCTTCAAGACCAACAACATTGGTGAGCTGGAGCTGATCCAGGGCGAGCTGAACAACCTGCAAACCCAGCTCAAGCGCGACCTGTCCTACGCCGAAATGCGCAATGCCTACTCCCAGGTGTTCGTCAGCACCGGTGCCGATCCGCTGCCGAAGGAACTGGCGGACGACAAGGTGCAGACCATCGCCAATGCCTTGCAGACCAGCGAGGACAGCTGGAATCGTTGATTCTGCTTCGTAGCTGATGGCCTCATCGCTGGCAAGCCAGCTCCCACAGTGTCCGCGGCGCGACCGAACCCTGTGGGAGCTGGCTTGCCAGCGATAGGGCCCTCCTTGACCACAAAGAAGCGTGGTCTTACACATTGAAATACTTTCCCTGTGTAGTAAAACGCCGCTACAACTGTAGGATCGACATCCCAAATTGATCTCAGGTTGATATGACTTCCTTCTCCTCGGAGCCCCCCAGTACCAGGCCTTCATGGCCTGTCTTGTTTTCCCGTCCCCGTGACCTGTCCTGCATGAGTGCCCATCCATGGAATGGCTAGCCGATCCCACCGCGTGGCTGGGTCTGGCCACGCTGATTGTCCTGGAACTGGTCCTGGGCATCGACAACCTCGTCTTTATCGCCATCCTTGCCGACAAGCTGCCGCCCCATCAGCGCGACCGCGCGCGGGTGATCGGTCTGTCCCTGGCCCTGATCATGCGCCTCGGCCTGCTGGCCTCGATCTCGTGGATGGTGACCCTCACCGCGCCGCTGTTCGAGGTGTTCGACAAGTCGTTCTCCGGACGCGACCTGATCATGCTGTTCGGTGGTGTGTTCCTGCTGTTCAAGGCCACCATGGAGCTGCACGAGCGCCTCGAAGGCCATGTGGTGCAGGCCGGCGGCCCGGTGCGCCATTCGGCGTTCTGGCCGATCGTGATGCAGATCGTCGTGCTGGATGCGGTGTTCTCCCTGGACGCGGTGATTACCGCCGTAGGCATGGTCGAGCACCTGTCGATCATGATGATCGCGGTGATCTTCTCCATCGGCATCATGATCGTCGCGAGCAAGCCGCTGACCCGCTTCGTCAACGCCCACCCGACCGTGATCATGCTGTGCCTGGGCTTCCTGATGATGATCGGCTTCAGCCTCACCGCCGAAGGCCTGGGCTTCCACATTCCGAAGGGCTACCTGTACGCGGCGATCGGCTTCTCGTTGCTGATCGAAGCCTTCAACCAGTTGGCCCGGGCCCGGCGCAAGCGCAGCCTGCAGCAGCACAAGCCGCTGCGCGAGCGTACCGCCCATGCCGTGCTGCGCCTGCTGGGCGGGCGCCGGGTGGAAGCCGACGAGGTGGGTGAGGAAATCGCCGACCTGGTGGGCGATGGCGAGGAGCAGGTGCTGTTCGATCGCCGCGAGCGGGTGATGATCAGCGGCGTGCTGAACCTGGCCGAACGGCCGATCAGGACGGTGATGACGGTGCGTGCCGAGGTCGATGCCATCGACCTGGCGCAGCCGCCGGAGGCGATCCGCGAGGCGCTGATGAACTCCTCGTACTCACGCCTGCCGCTGATCCGCGGCGGTCGTATCGAGGAGCCGCTGGGCTACGTACACAAGAAGGAACTGCTCAAGGAACTGCTGGCCGGTGGCGAACCGGACCTGGAGCAACTGATGCGCGCACCGTTGAACCTGCTGGAGAGCTTCAGCATCCTCAACGCCCTGGAGCAGATGCGCAGCGAATCGACGCACATTGCCTTCGTGGTCAACGAGTTCGGTGATTTCACCGGTGTCCTGACCATGACCGACATTCTCGAGTCGATTGCCGGCGAGCTGCCCGACGCCAGCGAAGTGGAAGGCCCGGGCATCGTCGCCGATGGCGACGGCTACCTGGTCAGCGGCGCCCTGAACCTGCGCCAGATCCAGGCGCAGACCGGCTTCGCGGCCAAGCCCACCGACGACTACCAGACCCTCGCCGGGCTGGTGATGAGCCTGCTGGACCGCCTGCCGATGGTCGGCGACCAGCTCGCCTGGGATGGCTGGTCGCTGACCGTGGTCGAAGTGGAAGAGCGCCGCGTGCGTCAGGTCCGGCTTACACAGCCGGCCGACGCTGCCGCAGCAGGTGCCTGATGCCTTCGATGACCAGCACCACGACCGCCAGCCAGATCGGCAGGTAGGTCAGCCACTGATCCGGGGCGATGCTCTCGCCCAGGATCAGTGCCACCATCACCAGCAACACTGGTTCCACATAGCTGAGCAGGCCGAACATGCTGAACGCCAGCATCCGGCTTGCCAGCACATAACTGATCAACGCCAGTGCACTGATCGCCCCCAGCAGCGGAATCAGCCCGTAGAGCTGTGGATGGCTGGCTAGGTCACTGGCGTTGAGCGGTCCGTTGACCACGAAGTACAGGGCCGCCGGCGACATCAGCAGCATGTCGGTCCACAGGCCGCCCAGGTGGTCGGTGCGCAGGCGTTTGCGCAGGACGAAATACACCGGATAGCCACCGGCGACCACCAGCACTTCCCAGGCGAAGCTGCCGTGCTGGTACAGCTCGTGGCCGACCCCGGTGGCCGCGCAGGCCACAGCGACCTTCTGCAGACGCGAAAGGCGCTCGCCATACACCAGGCGCCCGGTGATGACCATGGTCAGTGGCAGCAGGAAATACCCCAGCGACACTTCCAGGCTGCGCCCTTGCAGCGGTGCCCAGAGAAACAGCCACAACTGCACGCCCACCAGGGCCGAGGTCGCGCACAGGCCGAGGAACAGTGCGGGCGTCTGCCTGACCCGGCGCATCAGC
Organism: Pseudomonas sp. P2S-1; assembly: GCF_057197725.1. Lineage (NCBI taxonomy): Bacteria > Pseudomonadati > Pseudomonadota > Gammaproteobacteria > Pseudomonadales > Pseudomonadaceae > Pseudomonas > Pseudomonas sp. P2S-1. The sequence goes on along the minus strand of NZ_CM170068.1, from coordinate 1,980,748 downwards.
CCGGTGACCAGCGACCAGTCGCGGGTGAAGATCATGAACAGGGTGGCGCAGGGCAGGGTGAGAAGCATGCGCCAGCCGAAGATCTCCTCGCCATCGAGTGGGGCGAGGAGGGAGGTGTAGTAATACATCACGGCAAATAGGCAGGATGCCATCACCGATAGAGCAATGCCTCTGGACAAGGGGGCCTCGAACAACAGTAAAGCGGGAAGGATTGACCGTTCATGATCTCAGGGCCGGCTCCGGTTCGGCAACCGCCGCAGCCCCCGGCTGTTCGCCCAGGGCCTTGATGAAGTCGGCCAGGGGCATCGGCCGGCCGAACAGATAGCCCTGCTGGTAGTCGACATCGAAGCGGGCCAGGTAGTCGCGCTGCTCCGGGGTTTCCACGCCTTCGGCGACGATGCCCAGGCCAAGCTTGGCGGACAGCTCGATGATGCTGTCGAGGATATGCAGGGACAGGGCATCGACACCGATCATGGCGACGAAGCTCTGGTCGATCTTCAGGTAGTCGATGTTGAAATGGCGCAGGTAGCTGAGGCTTGACTGGCCGGTGCCGAAGTCGTCGATCGCCAGCAGCACGCCCATAGCGTGCAGGCGTTCGAACAACTGGTCGGTGACCGGGCCGGGCTTGATCGGGGTGCGTTCGGTCAGTTCCAGGGTCAGTTGCAGGCGGCCCGGGGGAAAGGCGTCGAGCAGGGCCTGGCAGTCGTCGCACAGGCTCGGGTCCTGGCAATGGGCGGCGGTGATGTTGATTCCCAGGTGGAAACCCTCCTCGATCAGGTGGGCGTGGGGGGCCAGGTCACTGGCCACCCTGGCCATCATGCGCCGGGTCATCGCCACGATCTGCCCGCTGTGCTCGGCGTAAGGGATGAACAGGTCCGGCCGCACCAGGCCATCCCGCGGGTGGTGCCAGCGCATCAGCACCTCGGCGCCGGACCAGCGGTAGTCGCCACGGCGCACCACCGGCTGGAAATACGGCACGAACTCGTCGGCCTCCAGCGCCCGCTGCAACTCGGCCCGGGGCGACGAGGCGCGGCGCAGTTGCCAGTAGCAGGCGGTGCCGGCACTGGCGCCGAGAAACAGCAGCAGGCCGAACAGCGCCGGGTACTCGCTGCGCATCAGGCGCCAGGCCCGGCCGTTTTCGAAGCCGCTGTAGAGGGAAAAGGCGTAGCGTTGCGAATCCACCCGCTGCGCGGCCAGCGGATAGCCCGGCACCGCGTCCTCATGCACCTGGCCGAGCTTGTCGATCCAGTGCCGGCCGACCTGCAGGCGCAGGTCGATATCCGGGGCGATCAGCTCCAGGGCGCTGGTCAGGTGGTCGCCGTCCAGGGTGGTGATCGCTCCCCGCGGGCCGTCGCTCAAGCGATACACCAGCAGCGGATGCCCGGGCGTCACCGAGTTGCCGTCCATCAGCCACAGGCTGCCAGCGGTGTAGTCGGCGGGGTCGACCTTTTCGCGGAACTCGCCGAACAGCGAGGTGCAGTAGATTTCGTCGTTGAGGGTCAGGTTGGTGGAGCGCACGAAGGAGCGCCGGGTAACCTGCTCGCGCAGGGCCAGGTCCACCTCGGGGCAGGGCCTGCCGGCCAGGGGCAGCAGGGTGCGTGCGGCTTCGGCGACGTTATCCAGCACGCCCTCCAGATGCCGGACGGCCTGGCGGGCGCTGTTCTGCGCACGGGCCTGGAGCTCCCGTTCGGCCTGCCAATGCATGATGGCGAGGCCGCCAAGCACCGGCAGCAGGCCCACCAGCCAGGGCAACAGACGACGTGACAGGCGCGTACGGCGACGGGCTTTGTGCAGGGGCATGGGCGGATCCATCCTGAAGCTGTCCGGACAGCATAGCGGGCAAATGAAGGCGCCTATGATAGGTGTTACGGGGTAGATAAAGCAGTGCGCGACAAATCGAATTACGCCCTGTAGAATCGCGTTACGAATACAACAATAAGGTTCTCCGCTCTCGGGGAATCAAACCCGCCGCACATGGGTCTTCTATGAAGTGTCATGGATTCAAACTGATTCTTGGTGACTACCTTGCTCGCAGTACCCGGGGCATTTCCTGCGCGCCACCACGTTCACTCGCATCGACCGAACAGTAACTCGCGTTATTCAACCGTTTTGATGATGAGGCATACGAACATGGCAGATCTCTTTGACAACCCGATGGGCCTGATGGGCTTTGAATTCATCGAATTCGCCTCGCCGACCCCCGGCACCCTGGAGCCGATCTTCGAGATCATGGGTTTCACCAAGGTCGCGACCCACCGCTCCAAGAACGTCCACCTGTACCGCCAGGGCGGGATCAACCTGATCCTCAACAACGAGCCGAAGAGCGTCGCCTCGTATTTCGCCGCCGAGCACGGCCCGTCGGTGTGCGGCATGGCCTTCCGCGTGCGCAACGCCCATGAAGCCTATGCCCGGGCCCTGGAGCTGGGGGCGCAGCCGGTGGAAATCGAGACCGGTCCGATGGAACTGCGCCTGCCGGCGATCAAGGGCATCGGTGGTGCGCCGCTGTACCTGATCGACCGTTTCGAGGAAGGCAGTTCGATCTACGACATCGATTTCAACTGGATCGAAGGTGTCGATCGCAACCCGGCCGGTGCCGGCCTGAAGATCATCGACCACCTGACCCACAACGTGTATCGCGGGCGCATGACCTACTGGGCGGGCTTCTACGAGAAACTGTTCAACTTCCGCGAGATCCGCTACTTCGACATCAAGGGCGAGTACACCGGCCTGACCTCCAAGGCCATGACCGCGCCGGACGGCATGATCCGCATCCCGTTGAACGAGGAATCGTCCAAGGGTGCCGGGCAGATCGAAGAGTTCCTCATGCAGTTCAACGGCGAGGGCATCCAGCACGTGGCCTTCCTCACCGACGACCTGCTCAAGAGCTGGGATGCCCTGAAGAAGATGGGCATGCGCTTCATGACCGCGCCGCCGGAAACCTACTACGAGATGCTTGAAGGCCGCCTGCCGGCCCATGGTGAACCGACTGCCGAGCTGCAATCGCGGGGCATCCTGCTGGACGGCTCGTCGAACCCGGACGACAAGCGCCTGCTGTTGCAGATCTTCTCGGAAACCCTGATGGGCCCGGTGTTCTTCGAGTTCATCCAGCGCAAGGGCGACGATGGTTTCGGCGAGGGCAACTTCAAGGCGCTGTTCGAGTCGATCGAGCGTGATCAGGTGCGCCGTGGGGTGCTGAGTACCGACTGATGCTTGTTTGTCATTGCTGATGGCCTCATCGCTGGCAAGCCAGCTCCCACAGGGATCGCGTGCATCGCTGGACCTGTGGAGGTTTGCCAGCGATAGGCATAGGTACCTACACATCTCTCAGCCCCATGCTGAGTGCTCTGGCTCTGGCTCTGGCTCTGGCTCTGGCTCTGGCTCTGGCTCTGGCTCTGGCTGTTGCTTTTGATCTGCTTTTGATCTGCCGCGACTTCAGGAGGCTGAGTGGAGCGCTGATGTAGGGGGTGGAGGGCCATGGATGGCCCGGAAAGCGCCATAGGGCAGGAGCCCGTATGGCGCGGCCCCCGGAAGCAGTGCGGAGGGAAGGAACCCGGAGCGAAGCGTAGGGCCGGATGCAGGAGCGGAGGCCTTTTGCTTACTTTTGGGCCTTTTTTCCAAAAGTAAGCCGCCGTAAGGGCGGAAGGGTGATTCTGGGGCGCTGCATGTAATGGATATGCCCCCCATTTCTGTACCCGTCGCTTCGCCCTTAGGTCCTGCTTTTTGTGAGCATATCCATTCACTTTGGTGACATTTATTCACCTTTTCGCCCTTACGGCGACTCCCTTTTGGAAAGGCCCAAAAGGAAGCAAAAGGCCTCCCGGGGTATGACTCACCCACATGGGTTACAAATCAGTTCACTCACATAGGTAACAGTTTTTAACTGGCAGGGTCGGTTTTCGAGGATCTGACTATGCCTTGGCGAGAGCTAAAACCTATGGACCTCAAACTGCTGTTCATCGCGGACTACATCAAAGGCCCGCCTAGCTTCAGTGCGCTTTGCCAAGCCTATGAGATCAGTCGCAAGACTGGCTATAAATGGGTTGAGCGGTATGAGAAGGAGGGGCCAGCAGGGCTGGAGGAGCATAGTCGTCGTCGACTTACCCAGGAGTGGGTGGTGCCTCTTGCTGTCCGTGAAGCGATCATTGAACTGCGCGGCCGGGGTGAAACAGAGCCTGGACCCAAGAAAATCCAGGCCGCTTTGCTTGAGCGTTTCCCTGACCAGGCGCCGCCATCAAAGACGTCTATCTACAACATCCTGAAGAAAGCCGAACTGGTTAAGCCTCGACGATTGCGTCAGCGCGTGGCGGTTTATCCCAGGCCATTACAGAAAGCAGAGTCGCCCAACCAGCTGTTTAGCGCCGATTACAAGGGCCAGTACCTGACAGGTTCGGGCGTCTGGTGCTATCCATTGACGATCATGGACCATGCCAGTCGCTTCCTACTTGCCTGCCACAGCATGGCTAACACTAACTTTCAGGAAACCCAGGCGGTTTTCACTCAGGTGTTTCGTGAATATGGTCTGCCGGAGCGCATTCGTACCGATAACGGTGTTCCGTTTGCGAGCAAGGGGCGAGCCGGGCTCTCACAGTTGTCCATCTGGTGGTTGCGTCTCGGGATCATTCCTGAGCGGATAGCTCCAGGTAGGCCGGAACAAAATGGTCGACATGAGCGCATGCATCGAACGTTGAAAAGTACGCTCCCGTCGCCACCAGCAGTAGCGTGGGAGGCTCAACAGAAGCACTTTGATCGCTTTATGCAGCACTACAACCACGAGCGTGTACATGAGGCGTTGAAGCAGAAAACACCCGCGTCCTGCTATAAACCTTCTACCCGCCCATATCCTGAGAAGCTACCGGAGATGACCTACCCAAGTCATATCGATAGCCTCCACGCGGACTGTTCAGGCATCGTCAACCGTCGTGGCCTGAGGATCTATGTCGGCTGCGTGCTCAAGCATCAGGCCATTGGACTGGAGCGAGTCGGGGATGGAGTCTGGGATGTTATCTTCGGCCCAATCATCCTTGGGAGGATCGATGAAAGAGATGCCATTGATGGCTATGTGACACTTCAAGTGTTACCTATGTGAGTGCACTTTTTTGTAACCCATGTGGGTGATCCGTACACCGGCCCGCATCCGGCCCTGCGCTTCGCTCCGGGTTCCTTCCCTCCGCACTGCTTCCGGGGGCCGCGCCATACGGGCTCCTGCCCTATGGCGCTTTCCGGCCCATCCATGGGCCTCCACCCCCTACATCAGCGCTCCACTCAGCCTCCTGAAGGCCGGGACAATCAAGATCAAGATCAAGATCAAGATCAAGATCAAGATCAAGATCAAGATCAAGATCAAGAGCCAGAGCCAGAGCCAGAGCCAGAGCCAGAGCCAGAGCAACAGCAACAGCAACAGCAACAGCAACAGCAACAGCAACAGCACTCAGTATGGGACTGAGCGATATGTAGATACCCATGCAGCGATAGGGTCCGTGAGAACACCATCAAGCAAAAAGCCAGCTCACGCTGGCTTTTTCATTGCTACATCGCCCGGCGCATTCCGCGCCGCCGACGATACATCGCCCAGTAACTCCCCGCCGCCGTCATGATCCCCACCAGTAGCAGCGAAGGCACGACCACGAGGCTGTTGTCCAGCAGTTGCCGAACGGCATGCCCCGGTGGATGAAGGATGTGGAGGGTGTAGCCGTACATCGGCGATACCTGGCTCATGTCGGGCTCGCTGGACAGGGCTTCCAGGCTGTCCTCGACCTCGCCCAGCGCGCCGATCAGCGTCGGCCCGAACTGCAACTTCACGCTCTCCGGCAGGCGGGTGCCACGCAGCACCCTTTGCAGGATCTCACCGTCCGCCACCGCCAGCACGCCGTAGGGATACTCCTGCAGACGGTAATAGAGAATCGCCGAATCCGGCGTGTTGTCGTTGCCCGCTTCCAGGCGCAGGCGGTGGTTGAAGTAGTCGCCGGGATCGACCAGCAAGCCGGACTCCCCACGCAAGGTGCTGCAATAGGCCCGGTTTTCCCGCACCAGGGTCAGCGAGCGCAGTTGCGGGTTGCCCACGACTTCGCTGTGCAGGGCAGGCAAGGCCTTGTCGCAGGCGTATTCGGCAAGATTGAGCACCTTGTTGCTGGCGCCGTGCAGCGAGTCGAGCAGGCTGTCGACACCCAGCCGGGCGTCACGCAAGGCCAGCACGGCGGACTCGTCGAGCTGCTTGTTGACCTGCCAGGCCATGACCAGCAGGCCGAAGGCGACCGGGGCCAGGCCAATCAGCAGCAAGGTCAGCAGGGTAAGCAGCGCGTGTCCGGAGTGGGAAGTACGAGGGGGCATGGTTCACCTGTAGGCAGAAGGCAAGGGTCCGGATGGGGCCGGACCGAAGCCGATCAGCATAAGTGAGCGCTATACCCGCTTCCTGTACGAGCAGCTGACAGCAGCTGTCGGATTCTTCGTTTCGTCACAGACCCGGGCTGTTCTGCGCACTGTCCAGTGCCCTGAGCACCAGGCGCCCGACCGCAGCACCGGAGGCCGGATTCTGCCCGGTGACCAGGCGACCTTCCTTCTGGTCGGCGATGGCGAAGGCGGCCCATGGGTCCTCGGCCTTGCGGTAGAGACCGCCGCGAGCGGCCAGTTCGGTTTCGGTCAGGAATGGAACCACCTTGTCCAGTTCTGCCAGCTGTTCTTCAATATTGGAGAAGCCGGTCACTTCGCGGTCGCGCAGCAGCAACGAGTTGTCGCTGAGCTTGATGTTCAGCAGACCCACCGCGCCATGGCAGACCGACGCCACCACACCGCCGTTTTCCCAGATTTGCCGGGCGATGTCCTGCAGTCCCTGATGGTCGGGGAAATCCCACAGCACACCATGCCCGCCGGCATAGTAGATCGCCCGGTAGTCGCGGGCGCGCACCTGGCCGGGGGCCAGGGTGGTGCCGAGGCGGTTCATGAACGCCTTGTCGTTGTACCAATGCCAGTCGATATCCTGGGCCAGGTTCAGGCTGTGGGGGTCGATGGGCACGTAGCCGCCCGCCGGGCTGAGGTAGTCGACCTGGTAGCCGGCCTGTTGCAGGACATCGACAAAATGCACGGCTTCACCCAGCCACAGGCCGGTCGCGCGTTTCAGGGTCGGATATTTGGCCGTATTGGTCAGCACCACGAGAACTTTCTGGCTCATTGCGGCGGTCCTCGGCAGAGGTCAGGGTCGGAGGGGAATTTCGAACCTGTACAGCATAGTCCTCCGGGAAAAGCCCGCCACGGGCTATGGCTATGTGCTAGCGTTCTGAAATGGTGTCCGCAATCGCACAGGAGAACGACATGGTCGATGCCCAGCAGCAGTCGCAGTTCATGCAGGCCGCCATCGACGAGGCCCGCCTGGGCCTGGAAGAGGGCGGCATTCCCATCGGTTCGGTGATCGTTCATGCGGGGCGAATCATCGGCCGCGGGCACAACCGCCGGGTCCAGCAGGGCAGTGTGGTCCTGCACGGGGAAATGGATGCGTTCGAGAATGCCGGACGCCAGGATGCGCGGATCTACGCCGAGGCCACGCTTTACACCACCCTGTCGCCCTGCGCCATGTGCAGCGGAGCGATCCTGTTGTACGGGATCCGCGAGGTGGTGGTCGGTGAAAACCGCACCTTCATGGGCGAAGAGACACTGCTGCGCGAACGCGGCGTGCAGGTCAGGGTGTTGCAGGACGAGCAGTGCATCGACCTGATGACCCGCTTTATCCGCGAGCGTCCGGCACTGTGGAACGAAGATATTGGACAGGAGTCCGACCGCTGACAGCGGTCAAGGAAGCACGGCGATGCACATCATTCATCTCGCACCTCGCCCGGTGCAAGCCCAGGGCATGAGCGAAGCGCTGCGCTGCTTCGATTGGAGCACGACGTCCCTCGGGCCTTTGCACCGCTGGCCCAATTCGCTGCGTATCGCCGTCGACCTGATGCTCGCCTCGCGCTTCCCCAGTTGCCTGGTCTGGGGCAGCGACATGGTCACCCTGTACAACGATGCCTTCGTGCCCATCCTTGGCACCAAGCCCAGTCCGCTGGGACGGCCTTTCCCCGAGGTGTGGAGTGACATCTGGGACGAGGTGGGCGGGCTGGTGTTCCGAGTCATGGACGGAGAGGCGGTGTTTCTCGAAAACTTCCCCCTGGTGACCAACCGCAATGGCGTGCTCGAACAGGTCTGGTTCACCTTTTCCGTCAGTCCGGTGCGCGATGAGAGCGGCAAGGTCGCCGGCTTTCTCGACACCGTGCTGGAAACCACCAGCAGCGTCGAGTCGGAGCGGCAATGGCGCGAGCTGGCCAGCTCCTTCGAACGCCAGGTGCAGGAGCGCACCGTCGACCACAACCACATGTGGGAGCTGTCCAGCGACCTGATGGTGGTGGTCCGGGATGACCTGCGCCTGCGTACCTTTAACCCGGCCAGCCGGCAGTTGCTCGGCTGGGATGACGATTTGCACGGCAAGTCGCTGCTGGAGGTGCTGCACCCGGACGACCACGACGAAGTCCGGCGCATCCTGCAGGGGGCCCAGCCTGCCGGCGAGGGGCGCCTGCGCCATGTCGAAGGCCATTACCGGCGCTTCAGCCTGAGCGCCATGCCTGGATCGGACTTCACCACCCTGCTGGGCCATGACATCAGCCAGGAACGCGAACGCGCGGAGGCCCTGCACCAGGCCGAGGAACTGCTGCGCCACGGCCAGAAGATGGAAGCGGTCGGCCAGTTGACCGCCGGCGTGTCCCACGATTTCAACAACCTGCTGGCCGGGATCGGCACCAACCTGGAAATGCTCGAACGACGCCTGGCCCAGGGACGTCTCGAGAACCTCGGGAAATACGTGCACGCCGCGCGCCAGGCGGCCGACCGCGCCTCCGAGCTGACCCGGCGCATGCTTGCGTTCTCGCGCCGCCAGCCGTTATCGCCGCGCCCTGCGGACCTGAATGACCTGCTGGCCGGGATCGAGCCCTTGATCCATCAGGCCATCGGTCCGGATGTCGAACTGCGGTGGCAGGTGGACCCGCGCCCGTGGTTGATCGAGGTGGATATCAGCCAGATGGAAAACGCCCTGATCAACCTCTGCGCCAACGCTCGCGACGCCATGCGCCAGCGTGGCTGGCTGAAGATCAGCACCTGCAACGAGCGGCATTACAGCGAATTGCCCGGAATCGACCTACCGCCGGGCGATTACTGCTGTCTGCGGATCGAGGACAACGGCTGCGGCATGTCGAAGGCAGTCGTGGCGCGGGCCTTCGATCCGTTTTTCAGCACCCGGCCGGCGAGCGAGCGCAGCGGTTTGGGCCTGTCCATGGTCTACGGCTTCGTGCGCCAGTCCGGCGGCAGCATTCGCATCCTTTCCGAAGAGGGCAAGGGCACCTGCGTCGAACTGCTCCTGCCGCGTTTCATCGGCCCGGCGCTGCCGTTGCCGCAGCCGCTGGCGGAGCCGGAAGTTGCGCCGCTGATAGCGCCGACCGGCAGCCAGCGCATCCTGCTCATCGACGACGAGCCGGTGCTGCGCATGGTGATCCGCGAGTGCCTGCAGGAACAGGGCCTGGAGGTGCTGGAGGCGGGCGACGCCAGCAGTGGCCTGGCCTTGTACGAAAGCGCCGGGCCGATCGACCTGGTGGTGTCGGATATCGGTCTGCCGGGCGGTCTCAGTGGCATCGAGGTGGCCAAGGCTGTGCGTGCCCGCACGCCGGAGCAGAAGATTCTGTTCATCACCGGGTTCACCCAGGAGTCCATCAGTACCAGCGGCCTGCACGACCAGGGGCTGGAGTTGCTGATCAAGCCATTCGGCCTCGAGGCGCTGCTGCGCAAGGTCGGCAGCATGCTTCAGTCCACGGCAGACGCCGGGGCACGGGAGCGCTGACGGGCAGCCACGCGCTCGAGCACCAGGTAGGTCACGCAGGCGATCAGCAGCGGCAGCAGGAAGTACACCGCGCGATAGCCGATCAGCGCCGCCAGCAGCGTGCCCTGGCTGTATTGCCCCTGCAGCAGGGTGATGAACACGCTCTCCAGCACCCCCAGTCCGGCCGGGATATGGGTGATGACCCCGGCGATGCTGCTGACCATGAGGATTGCCAGGAGGGTCGGGTAGCCGGCCTTGTCCGGCAGCAGCGTATAGATCACCAGGCCCATCAGGCACCAGTTGCCGGCGCCCATCAGCGCTTGCAGGGCGGCCAGGCGCCACGACGGCAGGGTGAGCGAGTGGTCGCGGATCGTCCATTCGCGGCGCCGGGCGAAGCGGCAGGCCAGCAGATAACCGATGGCCACCGCCAGCATGCCGATGCCGATCACCCGCAGCCCGCTGCTGCCGATCTCCAGGCCCGCGGGGAGCTTGGGAAAACCGAGGACGAACAGGCTGCCGGCCACCAGCAGATAGCCCAGCCAGTTGGTCACCAGGCCGCAGCCGAGAATACGGGTGATGGTCGCGGTCTCCAGGCCCAGCCGCGAGTACAGGCGAAAGCGCAGGGCGACGCCGCCGACCCAGGCGCTGAGGTTGAGGTTGAACGCATAGCAGACGAAGGCCAGCGGCAACACCTGGCGCGCCGGCAACTGATGCCCGGTGTAGCGCCGGCCGAGCAGATCGTAGCTGCTGAACAGGGCGAAGCTGCACGCCACGACGCCCACGGCGGCGAGCAGTACCTGCGGCCGGTACGAGGTCAGGGCCTGCCAGACCTCGCCCCAGTCCTGGTTGCGCAGAAGCATGAACAGCAGCACCGGGACCAGGATGAAGAACAGCACGGTCAGTGCCTGGCGCGCGCGTTTCCACAGGGTCTTGTTCACGAGAGGCGCTCCTGCACGGTTTCCACTTCCTGATACAGCGGCTTGAGCCGCGGCTTGTGCGCCGGCAGCCCGGCGAACAGCGCGGGGAAATAGCGGGTGAAGTGGAAGGTCAGGAAGATCAGCGGCGCCCGCCACCAGTAACCGCGCAGCACCCGTTGCAGGGTCACGCGCTTGCAGCGTTTGTGGCGCAGTTCGTCGAGGTGTTCGTAAAGGCGTTGGTTGAAGGCTTCGTCGCGGATCACCAGGTTGGCTTCAAGGTTCAGCGACAGGCTCAGCGGGTCGAGGTTGCTCGAACCGACGGTGCTCCACTGCCGGTCCACCAGGGCTACCTTGCCGTGCAGCGGGCGTTCGCAATATTCGTGGATCTTCACCCCGTCACGCAGCAGGTAGTTGTAGAGCAGGCGCGAGCACAGGCGCACCCAGGGCATGTCGGGCATGCCCTGGAGGATCAGGGTGACGTCCACGCCACGTCGCGCGGCATTGCGCAGGGCGCGCAGCAGGCGGTAGCCGGGGAAGAAATAGGCATTGGCGATGATGATGCGCTCGTGGGCACTGACGATGGCGCGCAGGTACTGTTGCTCGATATCGGTGGGGTGCTGATTGTTGTCGCGGATGAACAGGCGCATCCGCGCCTGCTCGCTGTCCGCCTCCAGCACCGGCGCCCGGCGCCACCAGGCGCGGTGGCGACGAGCGACCCGGGCATGGCTATCGAGCAGGGTGAGGGTGGCCTTGCGCAGGTCATCGACGATCGGCCCGCGCACCTGCACCGCGTAATCCTGCTTGGCCAGCGGTCCGAAATCGCCAAGGTGGTCGGCGCAGTAGTTGATCCCGCCAATGAAGCCCAGGGTGCCATCGATCACCAGGATCTTGCGGTGCAAGCGCCGGAACAGGTTGGTGCGCACGCCAAGGCGCATCGGGCTGGGGTCGAAGGCTTGCAGGTCGACCCCGGCATCGAACAGCGCCTGCAGGTACTCGCGGCTCAGCTCGGCGGTGCCGTAGCCGTCCACCAGCAACTGCACGCGCACGCCGCGGCGGGCGGCCTCGATCAGCACCTGCTGCAGCTCCAGGCCGACCTTGTCCTCGTAGATGATGAAGGTTTCCAGTAGTACCTCTTCCCGGGCCTGGCGAATGGCCTCGAACGCGGCAGGGTAGTATTCCTCGCCGTTAATCAGCAGTTGCACGTGGTTTTCTGCGCGCCATTCGGTGTTCATAACAGGACCTCGACACAGAGTGGCAGGTGGTCGGACAGATGCGACCAGGGTTTGCGCGACATCACCCGCGGCTCGCGGGCCCGGGCATTGCGCAGGTAGATGCGGTCCAGGCGCAGCAGCGGCCAGCGGGCCGGGAAGCTGCGCGCCGGCGCGCCGAACTCATGGGTGAACACCTCGAACAGCCCGCGGCTGGCCAGCATCACATCGGCGCGCTGGCGCCAGTCGTTGAAGTCGCCGGCGATCACCACCGGCGCGGCCTCCGGCAGGGTGTCGAGCAAGCCGCAGAGCAGCTTCAGTTGCTGGGTGCGCTGGCGTTCGTCGAGGCCCAGGTGCACGCAGATGGTGTGCACCCGGCGTTCGCCGGGCAGCGCCAGCACCGAATGCAACAGGCCGCGCTGCTCGCTGCCATCGACGCTGACATCGAAGTTGTGGTGCTCGAGAATGGGAAACTTCGACAGCAGGGCATTGCCGTGCTCGCCCTCCGGATACACCGCGTTGCGTCCATAGGCGAACATCGGCCACAGGCTGTCGGCGAGAAATTCGTATTGCGGCAGCGGCGACCAGCCCGGGTAACGCCCGGCATGCCGGCTGTGGCTGCCCAATACCTCCTGGAGAAACACCACATCGGCATGATGGGCGCGCACCGCCTCGCGCAACTCCGGCAGCACATAGCGCCGGTTCAGTGGGCTGAAGCCCTTGTGCACGTTGACCGTCAAGACCCGCAAGGCGTTGACCGGGGCGACATCGCTGAGTTTCAGGGGGCGTTGCGCCTGGGTCATGGGCGGCCCTCGCTGGCCAGCATGTGCGCGACCTTGTCTTTCAGGGTGGCGAAGCTGAAGGGCTTGTTCAGCACTTGCATGCCCGGGGCCAGGCGCCCCAGGTGGGCGGAGGCGTTCTCCGCATAGCCGGTGATGAACAGCACCCGCAGGCCGCCGCGCAACTTGCGCGCGATCTCCGCCAACTGCAGGCCGCTCATGCCTGGCAGGCCGATGTTGCAGATCAGCAGGTCGTAGTGCCGCTCGCTGCGCAGCAGGCTCAGGGCCTGGTCGGCGTCGGCGACGTCCTGGCACGGGTAGCCCTGTTCCGTGAGGTGGTCGCGCACCAGATGGCGCACCGTGCTGTCCGACTCGACGATCAGGATTCGTTGCTCATGCCCGGCCTGGGCCTCGTTGCCGCAAGCCACCGGCGCAGCAGGATCTTGTGGATGATGACGTGGCAGCAGCAACTCCACCTCGGTGCCCTGGCCGAGTCGGCTGTGCAGGCTGACATGGCCGTGGGACTGGCGACTGAAGCCATAGACCATCGATAGCCCGAGACCGGTGCCCTGGCCAATGCCCTTGGTGGTGAAAAACGGATCGAAGGCCCGGTCCAGGGTGCTTTGCGCCATGCCGCAGCCGTTGTCGCTGACGCTGATGCGCACGAAGTCGGTGCCGCTCAGCGGATGGGCTTCCGGCAGCGGACGGGGCAGATGGCGGTTGCTCACCTCGATGCGCACCTCGCCACCCTCGGGCAGGGCGTCCCTGGCGTTGACCAGCAGGTTGTCGAGGGCTTCCTGCAACTGGCGGGCATCGGCCTTGGCCGGCCACAGTTTGTCGTCGATGCGGACCTGCAGGCGCACGCCCGGGCCCAGCACTTCGTTCAGGCGCTTGCGCTCCAGCAAGGCCGCCAGTTGCACCGGACGGTCGTCCAGCGACTGGCGGCTGGAAAAAGCCAGCAGCCGGTGGGTGATGCTGGCGGCGCGCTGCACTGCATTGAGGCCCATTTCCACCAGCCTGGGGATTTCTTCCGGGCGCTGCTGGGTGTGGCGCTGGCGGATCAATTCGAGGCTGCCGCCGATACCGGTAAGCAGGTTGTTGAAATCATGGGCCACGCCGCCGGCGAGCTGGCCGATCGCTTCCATCTTCTGGTCCTGGCGCAGGCGTTGTTCTTCCTCGCGCAGATGGCGCACCCGCTCTTCGGTCTGGCGTTGCAGGCTGGCCAGTTCCAGGCCTTGCTGGCAACTGTAGTACTGGCGACGCCGGGCGCGCAGCGAGGAGTGGGCCAGGTCGAGCAGAGCCTGTTCGGCGAACGGGCAAGGCAGAATGAACAGATTGCCCAGGGCCAGGCACAGGTCGGGGCTGTGGCTGATCGACTGCGCGCCGTCGCCGAGCAGCAGCACCGGCAGGTCGGACCACAGCGGCTGGCTGCCCAGGTACTGCTTGAGCTGCGAGGACTCGAAGCCATCCAGGCTGGTGTGGGCGATGATTGCCAGCCCGGCGCCCTGGTCAAGGGTTCCGGCCAGTTCTTCCAGACTGCGCATGACCAGGGCTTGCAGCCCGGCCTGATCGAGCAGGTTCAGAGCCTGCCCGCTGATCGGCGGTGGCGCCAGGATCAGCGCACGCTCGCTGTTGGCTGACGAATGATTCACGGTCGATCTCCTTGGAAGGCGCCCCATGCAGCGTTGCGCCTGCATGGGATGCATTCTCTCTGGACTCGCCGTGAAAGCGGGGGTTCAAACCGATTGCGCGGACCGCGCGAGGTGACTCAGAGACCCTGCTGGACCAGCGGATCGTCGGGGTTCTGCTGCTCCAGCTGGGCCAGCAGGATCTGCACGTTTTGCAGTTGGCCGCTTTCTTTCCAGTACTCGATCAGCAGGACCCGCGCCTTGCGGTTGGCAGGCTGGCGGGTGAGCAGGGTTTCCAGCTGCTTTTGCGCGACCTGGAGCTGGTCAAGGCTGTGCAGGCTGACCGCCAGGGTATAGCGATAGTCGCTGTTGTCAGGTTCCAGCTCCAGTGCGCGGGAGAAGGCCAGCAAGGCGTATTCCTCCTGCTGGTGACGCAGCAGCCACTGGCCCAGTTCGAATTGCAGGAAGGCGGAATCGGGATGGCGCTGCAGGGCTTCGGCCAGCACTGCCCGGGATCCGTCGGTCTGGCCCTGGGCGTCGAGCAGGCGGACCCGGGTGGCGAGGGCGTCGAGGTTGCCGGGTTCCAGCTTCAGGGCCTGCTCCAGCGCGCCGGTGGCCGAAGCGAAGTCGCGCTCCTGCAAATACAGGTTGGCCAGGTGTACCTGGTCGCGGACATCGTCGCCCCGGGTTTGCAAGGCCAGTTGGTACTGGTCGAGCACGCTCTGCAGCGGGGCGAAATACAGGCCCACGTCATCCGGGCTCAGGCCCATCAGCGCGTCCACTGCGGCAAAGCGCACGTTGTCGTCTTCATCGTCGAGCAACGGGCCGAGCAGCAGGCTGCGCTGGTTGGCCGGCACCATGGCGGCGATCGCTTCGAGCGCGGCGCGACGTACCAGGGGATCGTCGTGCTGCAGATCCTTGCTGGCCAGTTTCAGGGCCACGGGGGAAGGATAATTGGGCAGTTCGGCGTACAGGCTGGCGCGGCGAATGGCCGAAAGGTCATGGCGGCCCAGTTGCTGGTACAGCACTCGCGCCGCACCTGGCAGACCATTGTGTGCCTGGGCCAGGGCCCTGACGTAGGAATGCTGCAGGGCCGGATCGGGCGCCGGAGGATCCTTGTGCAGCAACAGGCTGCCCACCCCCAGAAGCGATAGCAGGGCAAGGCCGGCGAACAGGTAGAGGCGCGGTCTGGGCATGCGGGGTCCGGGTCCATGGCCTACAGAAAGGGACCAAGCTTGGGTCAGACGAATGGTTGAGTCAATGTGCGAGGTCGTGACGAGGCCTCTGGGGCAGCGGCTTCCCCCGCGAAGGTGGCGGTAGTGGAACCGCAGCCACGATCGCGGGTAAGCCCGGAAGGATCAATGTCCGCGATGGCGACGTTTGTGCTTGTACTTGCGCTTGCCCGAATCATGCCGGTTGTCATCGGCCAGATGGTTGCCCAATGCGCCCCCTGCGGCACCGCCAAGGCCGGCACCGATGGTCGAACCGGTCGAGCCGCCGACCTTGCCACCCAGTACCGATCCGCCGGCCGAGCCCAGGCCGCCGCCGATTGCCGCTTCGGTGCGGTTGCCTTTCTTCGCACCCACCGCGCTACCGGCAGCACCACCCAGCCCGGCACCAATGGCCGCACCGGTGCTGCCACCGATCTGCTGTCCAACCACGTTGCCCAGCGCGCCGCCGAGACCGCCGCCAATGGCGGTGGTGCCGTCACCGGCCAGCGCGGCCTGGGAGATCAGGAAACCTAGAGCGAGGGTAGGCAATATGAGACGCATGGGAGAAACCTCGGGGTTGTTGAAGCGATCAGGTAGTCAGGGGAAATCAATCGTCATCGCGGTAGCGGCGATCGTCACGACGGTAGTCATGGCGGTCGTCGTAACGGCGTTGGTCCTGGCCGTGCCAGCGTCGCTGATCACGGTCGCGGTCGCGCCAACCGTCGTCACGGTCATGATGATGGTGATGGGCACAGCCGGCGGACAGCAGGATCGCGGCGAGCAAGGAGAACTGGGTCAGGCGGGTCAGCACGTGGATTTCCTCGAATCGACTCGGGAGGGTCGATGGCGAGGTTATGACCGCATATTTGCGGTTTGGTTTCCGTGATCACCGGTAACCGATTGGCAGATATGAAAAAAGCGCCTCGAAGGGCGCTTTTTCAGAAGAGTGGTGCCCCGGGCCGGACTCGAACCGGCACGCCTGCAAGGCGGCGCATTTTAAGTGCGATGTGTCTACCAATTTCACCACCAGGGCAGTGGGAACGGCCGATTAGACACCAAAAGCACGTCAGAATCAACGATTTAGGTGCTGCGAAAGCGCTTGCGGGTGGCTCGATGGAGCAGGGCACTGGCGGACCGGAGATTGTCCGTTTAACGCTATTTCCTGCCCTTGTCGCGTTAGTTGGAAGAGCGCGAGCGCGTTAAGGTAGCCAGGCACTTCCGATAACAACAGGATTTTCCTCATGGCCCGTTCGCGTTTCCTGCCGGACAACTTCACCCTCACCCTGGTTGCGGTGGTCGCTGCCGCAACCTTTCTACCGGCACATGGCCAGGTCGCCGTCGCGTTCGACTGGATCACCGACATCGCCATTGGCCTGTTGTTCTTCCTTCATGGCGCCAAGCTGTCGCGCCAGGCCATCGTTGCCGGCGCGGGCCACTGGCGCCTGCATTTCCTGGTATTCCTGTGTACCTTCGTGCTCTTCCCGCTGCTTGGCCTGGCACTGAAACCGGTGCTGCTGCCGTTGGTGGGCGGCGAGTTGTACATGGGCTTCCTGTACCTCTGTGCCTTGCCGGCGACGGTGCAGTCGGCGATCGCCTTCACCTCGCTGGCCAGGGGCAACATTCCCGCGGCGATCTGCAGTGCTGCGGCCTCGAGCCTGATCGGCATTTTCATCACCCCGGTTCTGGTGGCGCTGCTGATGGGGGTTCATGGTGATGGCGGTTCCACCCTCGAAGCCATCAGGAAAATCAGCATGCAGTTGCTCGTGCCATTCGTGGCTGGCCAGATCGCTCGGCGCTGGATCGGCGACTGGGTGGGGCGCAACAAGGCCTGGCTCAAGTTCGTTGACCAGGGTTCGATCCTGCTGGTGGTGTATTCGGCTTTCAGCGCGGCGGTGATTGGCGGCTTGTGGCAGCAGGTTCCTCCGGTGGTGCTCGGATCCATCGTCCTGGGCTGCTGCCTGCTCCTGGCCCTGGCCCTGGGAATCACTTCGTTGCTGGGCAGGTGGCTCGGCTTCAGTCTTGAAGACCGCATTACCATCCTGTTCTGCGGCTCCAAGAAAAGCCTGGCCACTGGCGTGCCCATGGCCCAGGTGCTGTTCGCCGGCAGCAGCATCGGCGTGCTGATCCTGCCGTTGATGCTGTTCCACCAGATCCAGCTGATGGTCTGCGCCTCGCTGGCCCAGCGCTATGCGCGCCGGCCGGAAGCGCCGGTGGTCGAAGCGAGTGCCTGCCCACGATAGGTGCTGGGTTCACACGCGTCAGCGCGCCATATACCGCTGCACCCAGCGCCGCGGAATCAACAGCGACGCCAGGCCGAGCAATGCCGCCAGCACGCTGCTGAACAGCAGGGCGGCAAAGCCCAGGTGATGTTCCAGCCAGCCGCCGAGCACCGCGCCGAGCAGCATGCCGCCCCACGGCACCAGTTGCATGCGCCAGCCAGCCCGGCGCTCGCCCATCAGCCAGCGTCCCAGGCCGCGACCGAAGCGGGACAGCGCGCCGGTGACGTAGGTCAGGCCGATGGGCAGGCCGTTCACTTCTTCCACCGCAGCATTGAGCATGCCCATGGCCAGGATCGCCGCGAGCAGGGCGAGCAGTTCCAGGTAGCTGCCGCACAGGGCTGCGCTGAGCAGCAGCAGGGAGGTCAGGGCCAGCAACGGCCAGGCCCGCTTGCGGCTGGAGCGGGCGATCATTACGCCGAGGGCGTTGCCGACAACGAACATGATGACCAGCAGGGCCAGGCGCAGCACCAGTTCGAAATGCCCTTCGCTGACCGCTACTGCCAGGCGCGTGGTATTGCCGCTCATGAAGGAGACGAAGTCACCGCTGGCGAGAAAGCCGATGGCATCGGTCATGCCGGCCAGCACCGAAAGTCCGCCGACGAAGAACAGCCCGACCTGGCCACGCCTCTGGTACAGGCGCTGGGCATGAGGCCTGCGCAATCCGCCGGGATGTTCGGGCAGCATGCGCGACTTAGCGGGGTTCGATGCTGCTGGCCACGGCACGCAGCTCGTTGACCGAGTCGGTCAGGCCGCTGACCCGGGCATTGACCTCGACAGCGTCCTCGGCATGCACCGAGTTCTGCAGGTAGACGGCGTGCCCGGCCAGGCCGCGGGCGAGTTGCTCCATGCCGTCGGCGGTGTGTTCCAGATCGTCGTGGATACGTTTCATGCGTGTGTCGATGACCAATCCCTTTCCCTCAACCACTTGTCTGTCGGTGCCACCGGGCGCGGCAACTATAGCAACTTGCCTGCATTCCCGCAGGCGCGGCGCCGACAATCGCGCTATACCTTGATCCAGCGCAATGGTTGTGGGGCTTATCTATGGTCAGCGCCGGATTACTCCTTCGGATATCGGAACTTCGGCGTAGGAGAAGGCGTCTTTTCGTGTCGTCCTCAGCGTATGCTGTAGCTACACTCCAACAATAGTCAACGGACTCCGAAATGGATGCATCCGAACGCGTCGATTCGCATGGCATGAACGCCGGCCTGTACGAGCAACTCGTGCAGACCGTGGTGGACTACGCCATCTACATGCTGGACCTCGAAGGTCATATCGTCTCCTGGAACGCCGGTGCCGAACGCATCAAGGGCTATCGGGCAGAGGAGGTCATCGGCCAGCATTTCTCGCTGTTTTTCACTGAACAGGACAGCGCTGATGGGCGCCCCGGTTTCCTCGTCAGCCAGGCCCTGAGCAAGGGCCGGGCCCAGGATGAGGGCTGGCGGGTGCGCAAGGACGGTACGCGTTTCTGGGCCCTGGTGGTGCTGGATGTGGTGCGTTCGCGCGAAGGCCAGGTGATCGGCCTGGCCAAGATCACCCGGGACATCACCGACCGCCGCGAGGCCGCGTTGCAACTCGACGCCATGCGCGCCCAGCTGTTCCAGTCGCAGAAGCTCGAAGCCCTCGGCCAGTTGACCGGGGGCATGGCCCACGATTTCAACAACCTGCTGACCATCATCCTCAATTCGGCCAAGCTGGCGATCAACAGCAGCGATGCGCAGCGCACCCGGCGCCTGCTCGAGCATATCCTCGATGCCGGCCAGCGCGGCAGCCAGATGACCCAGCAGTTGCTCAGCTTTGCCCGGCGCAAGGAACTCAACGTGGTGCGGGTCAACCTCGCCGAGGTGATCGAGTCGATCCACGCGTTGCTGTATCAGGCGCTGCCAAAGAACATCGAGCTGCATGTGCTGTGCGATGACGATCTGGCGCCGGTGGAAGTGGACGCCGGGCAGTTGCAGATGGTCCTGCTCAACCTGGTGCTCAATGCCCGCGATGCCATGGAGGCGGGCGGCGAAATCCGCATCCGCGCCGGCAATCGCACCTTGCTCGGCGAGCGTGATGGACTGGTTGGCGACTTTGCCGTGATCAGTGTCGTCGATACCGGCAAGGGCATCGATACCGAGGTGCTGCCGCGGATCTTCGAGCCGTTCTTCACCACCAAGGGTTTCGGCAAGGGCACCGGTCTGGGCCTGAGCCAGGTATATGGGTTCGCCAAGCAAAGCAATGGCGGGATCTGGGTCGACAGCGAGCCGGGGCAAGGCACCTGCATGACCCTGTGCATTCCGCTGCTGGTTAACGGGGAGGAAAAACAACCGTGGAACAACTCCAGCGTCTAGTGACGGGAATCGGAGGGCTCGACGAGCTGCTCAAGGGCGGGCTGGTCGCCGGCTCCGCGTATATCGTCCAGGGCCGTCCCGGCTCGGGCAAGACGGTGCTGGCCAACCAGCTGGCGTTCAATCATGTCGAGCGCGGCGGGCGGGTGCTGGTGGCGACCTTGCTCAGCGAGTCCCACGAGCGCCTGTTCCAGTTTCTGTCGACCTTGTCGTTCTATGATCCGGCGAAGATCGGTGACCAGATTCGCTTCCTCAGTGCCTTCGACACCCTTGAACAGGAAGGGCTGGAGGCGGTGGTGCGCCTGTTGCGCGGCGAGATCGCCCGTCAGGGCGCTTCGCTGCTGATCGTCGATGGCCTGCTCAACGCCCGCTCGCGTGCGGAAACCGTGCTCGACACCAAGAAGTTCATCTCCGAGCTGCAAGCCCACGCGGCCTTTGCCGGCTGTACGCTGGTGCTGCTGACCAGCATTCATCTGGACGAGGACGGCCCCGAGCACACCATGGTCGATGGCGTGATCGAACTGGGCGAGGACCTGCACGGTGCCCGTGCGGTGCGCCGCATCCAGTTGCGCAAGACCCGCGGCAGTGCGGCGCTGTCCGGGTTGCACGAGTGTGAAATCACCGATGATGGCATGCAGGTCTATCCGCGGCTCGAAGCGTTGTACGGGCATCCTTCCGGGGCCGGCAGCGACACCTTCGCCCGGGTCGGCAGCGGCGTACCCTGTCTTGACACTCTGCTGCAGGGCGGGCTGGCAGAAGGTTCGGTGACCTTGGTGATGGGGCCTTCGGGCAGTGGCAAGACGTCCCTCGGCCTGAGTTTCCTCGGGGCGGCGACGCCCGAGGCGCCGGGGCTACATTTCGGCTTCTACGAACCCGCCTCGCGCCTGCGCATCAAGGCCTCGAGCCTCGGGCTCGACTACCCGGCGATGGAGCGCGAAGGCGCGCTGCACATCAGTTGGCAACCGACCACCGAGGGCTTGCTCGACGATGTCGGCGCGCGCTTGCTGCGGCAGGTCGCCGAGCACGGGATCAAGCGCGTGGTGATCGACAACCTCGGCGCCTTCACCCGCCTGGCGACCCGTCCCGAGCGGCTCAACGAATTCTTCCGCGCGTTGATGGGCGAACTGCGTGCCCGCGACGTGACGGTGCTGGCGACCTGGGAAATGCGCGACCTGTTCGGCTCCGAGATCATTGCCCCGGCACCGGAGCTGTCGAGCATCGTCGACAATCTGCTGCTGATGCGTTTCGTCGAATTGAACTCGCAACTCAAGCGCGTTTTGTCGATTCTCAAGGTACGCGACAGCCGCTACGACCCGGCGCTGCTGGAGGTGTGTTTCAGCGAGAAGGGGATGGAATTGCACAAGGCTTTCAACGAGGCCGCCGCGGTGTTGTCCGGCACGGCGAAACCACTGGAGCGGTCCTGAGGGCCGCGGTCTGACGATATGAGCACAGTCCTGGTAGTCGACGATGAATACGTGATCTGCGACATCCTGGGGTTTGCCCTGGAAGATGCGGGGTATCGGGTGGAAAAGGCCAGCAATGGCGAGAAAGCCCTGGAAACCCTGACAGCGGGGCTTGCGGCGCAACCGCCTGGGGACGCGAGGATCGAGTTGTTGATTACCGACTACATGATGCCCGTGATGAATGGTGAAGAGCTTGCCAGGGCGCTTCGCGCCGAACCCAGCTTGCAGGCCTTGCCGATCATTCTCATGAGTGGCGCGCAGGCCAGCATTGGCCGGGAGAATCCCGGGCTGTTCGATGGGGTGCTGGACAAGCCTTTCGATACCGAACTGCTGATTGCCATGGTCCAGCAGCTGTTGCCACTGCCCGGGGAGTGAAGCCCGGCATCGCCATCAGGTGTATTTCGGCAGGGGACAGGCGCATCCGTGCGACTGCAATCATGCCAGCGGCTTAATGATTGCCTTCTCCTTTCTCCGGCGCCGGGCTGCCGGCCTGAATGCGTTTGTAGATCTCCTCGCGGTGCACCTGGACATCTTTCGGTGCATCGATGCCAATCCTCACTTGCATCCCTTTGACGCCCAGAATGGTGACCTTGATGTCATCGTCGATGACGATGCTTTCGCCGACTTTACGGGTGAGTATCAGCATGTATTTCTCCTTGGTAACTTGAAATGCCTCGCGGGCCTTTTCCCCACTGAGGATGGGGGCGCCGGAAGCGCTTCCCTCTTTCCCTTCATTAAAGACGCATTCGTTGAAAATTAATTCCCCGAGCAAAATATTTGCTGATGCCTTTTTCTGGATTGGGAGTCGACGGGCAGGTAATCATTTCGCTTGGCGGGATTCGCCACCCCGCAAGCATAGGGGGCTTGAACGCATATGGGAAATTTCTCTTGCGAAAAGAGAAACTTTCGATAGTTAACTTTTTTTATGTGGATTTAGCGCTGCTGGCCAAATGAGTTTCATTCTTTTTGGCGGCGTGTTGCCGGTAGGAGCGTGGCTTGCCCGCGAAGGACCGCGCAGCGGTCCCAAAACCTGCCACCGCCGGGCATCTGGAAGAACGCTATCAACCAATCTCTGTGAATCCAGCAGACTCGTGCTGGATGGTTTTGGGACCGCTGCGCGGTCCTTCGCGAGCAAGCCTCGCTCCTACAGTGTTCTGGCCAGGTTCAGTGATGGCCGAGCAGTGCCACACCCTTGATCTGCGCCCACAATTGCTGCCCCGGCTGCAGCCCGAGCTGGTCGCTGGAATAACGCGTGACCCGCGCCAGCAGCGGATGCCCGGCGGCCTCGAGGCTGACCAGCATCTGCGCCGGATTACCCTGTTCGGACAGCGCCCGCAGGGTCACCGGCAGCCGATTGATGATGCTCGAACGATTATCTTCGGTCAGGCTCAGGCTGATATCCCGGGCCTGAATGCGGATGCGCAGGGTCGAGCCCGGCGGTAGCGGCGCATGGGGAATGCGCAGACGCAACTCGCTACCCGGCAGGTGCAGGTCGAGGAGCTGGTAGGTCTCGTCGTAGTGGCCGGTACGGCCCTCGATCACCACGCCAGCTTCCTCGTCCTGGGCCAGGGGCAGGTCGAGACGGGCCAACGTCTGGTTCAGCGGGCCGCTGGCGAGGACCTTGCCTTGCTCCAGCAGCACCAGGTGATCGGCCAGCCGCGCGACCTCTTCCTGGGCGTGACTGACGTACACCAAGGGGATTTGCAGCTCATCGTGCAGGCGTTCCAGGTACGGCAGGATCTCGCGCTTGCGCGGTGCATCCAGGGCCGCCAGCGGCTCGTCCATCAGCAGCAGGCTGGGGCTGGTGAGCAGGGCCCGGGCAATGCCGACGCGCTGGCGCTCGCCGCCGGACAGAGTATCGGCCTTGCGTTCCAGCAGATGGTCGATGCCCAGCAGTTCGCAGGCCTGCGGCAGGTTGATGCGGCGGATGGCCGGATCGATACGCTTGCAGCCGAACTCCAGGTTGCCGCGCACCGAGAGGTGGCTGAACAGGCTGGCTTCCTGGAACACATAGCCGATCGGGCGCTGGTGCGGCGGCACGAAGATGCCCTTGGCCGAGTCTTGCCAGACCGTTCCGGCGACTTCGATATAGGCATCACCCGCCCGCTCAAGGCCGGCCAGGCAGCGCAGGCAGGTGGTCTTGCCGGAGCCGGAGGCGCCGAACAGGGCGCTGACGCCCTGGCCGGGCAGGACCAGGTCGACATCCAGGGTGAAGTCGTCCCGGGCCATCTTCAGCCGGGCATGGATGCGCGAGGTCATGCAGAACTCCAGGCCGATTTGCCACGGCGGCTGCCATACAGCGCCAGCAGCACCAGAAACGAGAACACCAGCATCGAACCGGCCAGCCAGTGCGCCTGGGCGTACTCCATGGCCTCGACGTGGTCGAAGATCTGCACCGAGACCACCCGGGTCTTGTCGGGGATATTGCCGCCGATCATCAGCACCACGCCGAATTCGCCCACGGTATGGGCGAAACCGAGGATGCTGGCGGTGATGAAACCGGGCCTGGCCAGGGGCAGGACCACGCTGAAGAAGGTGTCCCACGGACTGGCGCGCAGGGTCGCGGCCACCTCCAGCGGGCGGTCGCCGATCGCGGTGAAGGCGTTCTGCAACGGCTGCACCACGAAGGGCATGGAATACACCACCGAGCCGATCACCAGCCCGGTGAAGCTGAACACCACGGTGCCCAGCCCCAACGCTTCGGTGGTTTTACCGATAAAGCCATGGGGTCCGAGGGCCAGCAGCAGGTAGAAACCGATCACCGTCGGCGGCAGCACCAGGGGCAGCGCTACCACCGCACCGACCGGGCCGCGCAACCAGGAACGGGTGCGCGCCAGCCACCAGGCGATCGGCGTGCCGACCAGCAACAGCAGCAAGGTGGTCAGCGACGCCAGCTTGAAGGTCAGCCAGATTGCGCCGAAATCGCTGGCGTCGAGCGGCATCAGAGTTCGTAGCCGTAGGACTTGATCACGGCAGCGGCCTTGGGACCTTTCAGGTATTCGACCAGGGCCTTGGCGGCAGGGTTGTCCTTGCCTTTCTCGAGGATCACCGCGTCCTGGCGGATCGGGTCATGCAGCTCGGCCGGCACGATCCACGCGGAACCGCTGGTGACCTTGCCGTCCTGGAAGATCTGCGACAGGGCGACGAAGCCCAGCTCGGCATTGCCGGTGGAAACGAACTGGAAGGCCTGGGTGATGTTCTGGCCTTCGACGATCTTGCCCTTGGTGGCGTCGGTCAGCTTCAGCTTGTCCAGCACCTGGGTGGCGGCCAGGCCGTAGGGCGCGGCTTTCGGGTTGGCGATGGAGAGGTGCTTGAACGCGTTCTTCTTCAGCACTTCGCCCTTGCTGTCGACGTAGCCCGGCGTGGCCGACCACAGGGCCAGGGTGCCCACGGCGTAGGTGAAGCGCGAGCCTTTGACGGTAGCGCCTTCGCTTTCCAGCTTGGCCGGGGTGCTGTCGTCGGCGGCGAGGAACACTTCGAACGGCGCGCCGTTCTTGATCTGTGCATAGAACTGGCCGGTGGCACCGAAAGCGGCGACCAGCTTGTGGCCGGTGTCCTTCTCGAAGTCCTTGGCGATAGCCTGGATCGGTGCGGTGAAGTTGGCGGCGACGGCCACCTGGACATCATCGGCCCAGGCGCTGTTGAAGGCGAACAGGGTGAACAGGCTGGTCAGGGCAAGGCGAGGTGCGGAAATACGCATGAAACGACTCCGTGGTTGAGTGAAGGCCAATCGCTATATAGTTGAATATATAGCGATTGCCTTGCAAACGGAAAGCTTTGTTTCAGCGACGAATAAGCGCGAGGGTTTGTTCGGCAAGTGTGCGGGTAAGTTCGGCGGCGGGGCGTTCGATACCCAGGCGCAATGCCTGGCCGGACCAGAGATTGCTGAAATCGCTGTTGCTCTCGGACTCGCTGATCGCACGGATCGGCATCAGCGCCCCGCCGGCCAGGGGGAAGGCCGGGGCCAGGTCGCTGACCGGGCCCAGCTCGCGCATGATCCGGTTGTAGATGCCCCGCGCCGGGCGCCCGGTAAACAGGTTGGTCAGCGCCGTGTCGCTTTCCCGTGCGGTATGCAGGGCGCGGCGGTGCATGGCCGAAACCTTGGCCTCCGGGCAGAACAGGTAGGCGGTACCCAGTTGCACGGCCGAGGCGCCGAGCATGAAGGCCGCAGCGATACCGCGCCCGTCGCCGATCCCGCCGGCGGCGATCACCGGCACACGCACGGCGTCGGCGATCTGCGGCACCAGGGCCATGGTGCCGACCTGGCTGTTCAGGTCATCGCTGAGGAACATGCCGCGATGGCCGCCCGCCTCATAGCCCATGGCGATGATCGCGTCGCAGCCGTGCTGTTCCAGCCACAGTGCTTCGGTGACGGTGGTGGCGCTGGAAATGACTTTGGCGCCGGTCGCCTTCACCCGGGCCAGCAGGCGCGGCTCGGGCAGGCCGAAGTGGAAACTGACCACCTCGGGCTTGTATTCCTCGACCAGGGCGCAGGCGTTGTCATCGAAGGGCGCGCGGCTGGACACTGGCGTCGGCGCTTCGTAATCGGCACCGACCTCTTCGTAATACGGCCTGAGCGCTTCTTTCCAGCGGGCGATCCGGGCCGGATCGTCGGCCGGCGGGGTGTGGCAGAAGAAGTTTACGTTGAGCGGGCCGTTGCTGGCCTGGCGGAAGGCTTCCAGCTCCTGGCGAATCTGTTCGGCGCCGAGCATGGCGCAGGGCAGGGCGCCCAGCCCGCCGGCCTGGCTCACGGCGATCGCCATGGCCGAGCCGGTAGCGCCGGCCATCGGTGCCTGGAGGATCGGCAGGTCGATGCCGAACAGATCGAGGATGCGTGAATCCGGCCAGTGGCTCATACCCGTGAACTCCTTCTACGGCGGCCAGCGGCGTCAGAGCGCCTTGCTGACCTGGATATCGGTGATCTTGTCGGCGTCGTCGCCGTGGATCTTGCGCAGCGCTTCCTGGGCCTGCTCCAGGGAGTTGTCCGGCAGCACGGCGAAGTCCCAGCGGCGTTCGCCGTCGAGCTTGTACTTGATGACGTATTTGATATTGGTGCTCATAAGGCTCTTATCTCAACTGCGACGACGAACGACGGATGATCTTGATCTTGTGGCTGAAGGTCGGCTTGCGGGTCACCGAGATCGGCCGCGGGGTCACGGTGTCGATGGTTATGTTCCAGAACCCGGTGCTCGGCACGGTGATCTTCGCCGGGAAGCGATCGAAGGCGCCGCCATGGTAAGTGTGGCGGCCGCCGTTCTTGAAACTGCGGAAGTTGGCGTCGTTCATCAGGCGGATATTGCAGCGCTGGGAGCACTCGATCACGACGATATCGTCTTCGTTGAGGTGCTCGCGCTGGTGTACGAATTTCATGTAGCGGCTCCGCAAGGGGATATTTCGGCAAAGCGGCACGATAACAGATGCGTGGGAAAGGAATGTAGGACTCATCACATTCCTTGCGATAAATCTGACAATCCAGGGAGCAAATTGGCCTAATAGCGGTCTTAGGATTTTTGAATGAATATGGGAGAGGGTCTCGATGAAATGGTTTGTATCTGCCTTGGCGTTGGCGCTGACCGGTTGTGCCAGTGTGGCCGAGCTGGAACAGAGCCCTGAAACCCTGAACGTGATGTCCGGCAAGTCACCGGAGCAGTACCTGACCTGTGTGCAGGAAAAACTCAAAGACAGCCGCGACCCTTTGCAGGTGACCCGTGGCGAGAAGAATTCGATCCGGGTGATCGTGCCGCAGAAGCTCTCCGAGGCACCTGCGGCGGTGATGGATATCAGCGAGCGTTCCGCTGGCAGCTCGATCAAACTGCATGAACGCCTGAACAACTTCCCGCTGCGGCTTTCCGACGTGAACAACGCCGCGACCCAGTGCATTTCGGGCTGATTCCAGCCCTCTAGAGAACACTGCACGACCCTGTGGGAGCTGGCTTGCCAGCGATTTGGCCAGATCTGACAACCTCTTCGTCAGTGCCGGCCTCATCGCTGGCAAGCCAGCTCCCACAGGGTTTTTGTGCAGTCTGGAAATTTCCTCTCATTAATCGATTCACCGATCCAAATGCCCCTTTCTGGTGCTTTCCGCCGTTGTAGTGGCGGAGGGATAGCCCTACTATCCATAGGCTTATATTTTTTGAGTCTAAGCATATAACCATAAGAAAAAGCCAGAAGAAAAAGGGAGCTCCGTGATGATTACACTGGATCGAATCCTGATCAGTAGCCTGTTGTTGTTTTCCCTGCCGATAGCCCACGCCGACCAGGGCCAGAACGTCTTCACCCAGGGTGGGGCCAACCCTGCGGCCATGGCCTGCCAGGGCTGCCACGGGCCGGATGGCCTGGGCATGGCCGCTGCCGGCTTTCCGCGACTTGCCGGTCTCCCGGTGGGTTACCTGAGCAAGCAGTTGCGCGATTTCCGCGACGGCACGCGCAAGAACCCGATCATGGAGCCATTGGCCAAGGCCCTCGGTGATGAGGAGATCGCCGCCGTCAGTAAAACCCTCGCGGCCATGCCGGCGCCTGCGGCGCCGACTACCCGCCGTCAGCAGATGGCCAGCAATGCGACCGAACAACTGGCGTTGTACGGCGACTGGAGCCGGCAGATTCCCGGCTGCGTGCAATGCCACGGCCCGGGTGGTGCCGGTGTCGGCGAGCACTTCCCGCCGCTGGCCCACCAGCCGGCGACCTACCTGACCGCGCAACTCAACGCCTGGCGCGATGGCAGCCGGCACAACGACCCGAACCAGTTGATGGTGGGCGTGGCCAAGGCCATGACCGACGAAGAGGTCAAGGCCATCGCCGACTACTTCGCCGCAGGCCAGGAGGTCAAGCCATGAAAGCATTCGTTTTTTCCGCACTGGCCTTTGCGTTGGGTTCGGCGCATGCCGCGCAGGTTGCCATGGAAGACCAGTCGCAACTGAAAGTGCCGCCCGCCAGCCAAACGCCGTTCTTCGTGCCTCCGTCCCAGAGCGAACTGCCGGACAACGCCTTCGGCAAGATGGTCCGCGACGGCTATGCGCTGTTCGTCGACACCAAGCGCATGGCCCCGGACTACGTCGGCAACGGCATGAAATGCAGCAACTGCCACCTCGACCAGGGGCGCCTGGCCCACTCCGCGCCGCTGTGGGGCGCTTACCCGATGTACCCGGCCTACCGCAAGAAGAACGACAAGGTGAACACCTACGCCGAGCGTATCCAGGGCTGCTTCCAGTTCAGCATGAACGGCAAGGCACCGGCGGCCGACAGCCCGGAGATCACCGCGTTGTCGGTGTATTCCTACTGGCTGGCGAGCAAGGCCCAGATCGGCGTTGAGCCGCCTGGCCGTGGCTACCCGGACGTCGCCCAGCCTGCGGGCGGCTACGACATCGCCCGTGGCGCGCAGGTCTACCAGCAGCAGTGCGCGATCTGTCACGGTGACACGGGGCAGGGGCAGAAGGTCGGCGACGACTACGTGATGCCGCCACTGTGGGGCAAGGACTCCTACAACTGGGGCGCCGGCATGCACCGGATCAATACGGCGGCGTCCTTCATCAAGTACAACATGCCCCTCGGCAGGCCCGGCAGCCTCAGCGACCAGCAGGCCTGGGACGTGGCAGCGTATATCAACAAGCACGAGCGCCCGCAGGACCCGCGCCTGGTGGAAGGCTCGGTGGAGAAAACCCGCCTGAAGTTCCACGCCAACGATGGCGTCAACCTGTACGGCCAGACCGTCGACGGGGTGTTGATCGGGCAGGGCACTGGCAAGTAGCTATAGTCGTCTGGACGATGATGGCCAGGGCGCCGTTTTTCGAAGGGAAAACGGCGCCTTTTTGTCGCCGGAGTAATGGCACAAAGCCAATATTTTCAACGGCTGGGAACTATCCCGCCGGTTATTTCTCTATGATGGCAACGGTTGCGCTCGGGCGCCCCATTGTAAGCTTCACGCCGCCTGATTAGACTGCGCCGAATTTCGTACACGCAGCCCTTCGTTAAGGACTTTTATGATCAAGAAATGCTTGTTCCCGGCAGCCGGCTACGGCACTCGCTTCCTGCCAGCCACCAAAGCCATGCCCAAGGAAATGCTGCCGGTGGTCAACAAGCCACTGATCCAGTACGGCGTTGAAGAAGCCCTCGAAGCCGGCCTGACCGAAATCTCCATCGTCACCGGCCGCGGCAAGCGCGCGCTGGAAGACCACTTCGACATCAGCTACGAGCTGGAAACCCAGATCAAGGGCACCGACAAGGAAAAATACCTGGTCGGCATCCGTCGCCTGCTGGACGAATGCTCCTTCTCCTACACCCGTCAGACCGAGATGAAGGGCCTGGGCCACGCGATCCTCACTGGCCGCCCGCTGATCGGCGACGAGCCGTTCGCCGTGGTCCTGGCGGACGACCTGTGCGTCAATCTCGACGACGACGGCGTGCTGACCCAGATGGTCAAGCTGTACAAGCAGTTCCGCTGCTCGATCGTCGCCATCCAGGAAGTCGATCCGCAGGAAACCAACAAGTACGGCGTGATCGCCGGCGAGATGATCCGCGACGACATCTACCGCGTGCACAGCATGGTCGAGAAGCCTAAGCCGGAAGACGCGCCGTCGAACCTGGCGATCATCGGCCGCTACATCCTGACCCCGGACATCTTCGACCTGATCGAACAGACCGAGCCAGGCAAGGGCGGCGAAATCCAGATCACCGACGCCCTGATGAAGCAGGCGCAGAACGGCTGCGTCATGGCCTACAAGTTCAAGGGCAAGCGTTTCGACTGCGGTGGCGCCGAAGGCTACATCGAAGCTACCAACTTCTGCTTCGAGAACTTCTACAAGACTGGCAAGGCTTACTGAGTCGGTAGGGTTTCAGACAAAACGCCCGGTGCCTGCACCGGGCGTTTTGCTTTGCGGCTCAAACGCGCACCGCCCGATTCTTGCGTGGCGTACGGCCGATGCAGCAGACCCAGCGGTGATTGCGGCGGTAGGGCGCGCGGATGAAATTGATCTCGGCCAGCAGGCGCATGCCGCGCTTCTTCAGGGCTTCGGTCAGTTGTACGAGTGTCTCTGCTTCGATAGTCATCGCTGTTACCTCGTCAGATTACTGCGTTCATCAGTGTTGACCGGGCGGGTTTGCCGCAGATTCATTTTTTTGACTTGGGCGACAGCTTTTCGCCCGCAAGCCTTGCAAGCCCTTTTGTTTATGGCCTGGACTGGCGCTATGCTGGCGGCCTGCCGAGGAGAGTGAAATGGCCTACGATTTTGACCTGTTTGTAATTGGCGCCGGTTCCGGCGGTGTGCGTGCCTCGCGATTCGCCGCGGGCTTCGGGGCCAAGGTGGCGGTAGCGGAAAGCCGCTACCTGGGCGGGACCTGCGTCAACGTCGGCTGCGTGCCGAAGAAGCTGCTGGTGTACGGCGCCCATTATTCCGACGAATTCGAGCAAGCCTCGGGCTTCGGCTGGTCGCTGGAAGACGCGCAGTTCGACTGGGGGCAACTGATCGCCAACAAGGACCGCGAGATCCAGCGCCTCAACGGCATCTACCGCAACCTGCTGGTCAACAGCGGCGTGACCCTGCTGGAAGGCCACGCACGGATCACCGCGCCCCATGAGGTGGAAGTCGAGGGCAAGCGCTACTCGGCCAGGCATATCCTTATCGCTACCGGCGGCTGGCCGCAGATCCCGGAGATTCCCGGGCGCGAGCTGGCGATCAGCTCGAACGAGGCGTTCTACCTCAAGACCCTGCCCAAGCGCGTGCTGGTGGTCGGTGGCGGCTATATCGCCGTCGAGTTCGCCGGGATCTTCCAGGGCCTGGGCGCCGACACCACCTTGCTCTATCGCGGCGACCTGTTCCTGCGGGGCTTCGACGGTTCGGTGCGCACCCACCTGAAGGAAGAGCTGGAGAAGCGCGGCCTGGACCTGCAGTTCAACGCCGATATCGCCCGCATCGACCAGCAGGCCGACGGCAGCCTCAAGGCCACCCTCAAGGATGGCCGCGAGTTGCTCACCGACTGCGTGTTCTACGCCACCGGGCGCCGGCCGATGCTGGACAACCTGGGTCTGGAGAACACCGAGGTGCAACTGGACAAGCGTGGCTTCGTCCAGGTCAACGACGAGTTCCAGACCGATGAACCGTCGATCCTCGCCATCGGCGATGTGATCGGCCGGGTGCAACTGACCCCGGTGGCCCTGGCCGAAGGCATGGCGGTGGCACGGCGCCTGTTCAAGCCGGAAGACTATCGTCCGGTGGACTACGCCAACATTCCTACGGCGGTCTTCAGCCAGCCACCGATCGGCACCGTTGGCCTGACCGAGGAGCAGGCGCTGGAAGCCGGGCACGCGGTGAAGATCTTCGAAAGCCGTTTCCGCCCGATGAAGCTGACCCTCACCGAGGTCCAGGAAAAGACCTTGATGAAGCTGGTGGTGGATGCCGACAGCGACCGCGTGCTCGGCTGCCATATGGTCGGCCCGGAGGCGGGCGAGATCATCCAGGGCCTGGGCATCGCGCTGAAGGCCGGGGCGACCAAGCAGCAGTTCGATGACACCATTGGTGTGCATCCGACGGCGGCGGAAGAGTTCGTGACGATGCGAACCGTGACCCGCTAACCCGAAGCCAACACAAAACCCTGTGGGAGCTGGCTTGCCAGCGATGAGGCCGGCACTGAAGAAGATGTTGTCAGATCTGGCCCTATCGCTGGCAAGCCAGCTCCCACAGGGGATCTCCACAAGCCTCGAAATCTTCTATTAGTACCCACCGGTTATAGCCAAAACCAATCATCAACATCATTTTTGCCAATGAGCATTGATCGGCTCTATTGGCTAGGATTTCTCCATCAAGTTTTTCCAACCCTGAAGGAGCGATACCGATGCCAATCATCAACAGCCAGGTCAAACCGTTCAACGCAACCGCTTACCACAACGGCAACTTCGTTCAGGTCTCCGACGCCGATCTGAAAGGCAAGTGGTCCGTGGTGTTCTTCTACCCAGCCGACTTCACCTTCGTGTGCCCGACCGAGCTGGGCGACCTGGCCGACAACTACGCCGAGTTCCAGAAACTGGGCGTGGAAATCTACGGCGTGTCCACCGACACCCACTTCACCCACAAAGCCTGGCACGACACTTCCGACACCATCGGCAAGATCCAGTACCCACTGATCGGCGACCCGACCCACGTCATTTCGCGCAACTTCGACGTGCTGATCGAAGAAGCCGGCCTCGCTGACCGCGGCACCTTCGTGATCAACCCGGAAGGCCAGATCAAGATCGTCGAGCTGAACGACGGCGGTGTCGGCCGTGACGCCAGCGAGCTGCTGCGCAAGGTCAAGGCTGCCCAGTACGTCGCTGCCCACCCAGGCGAAGTCTGCCCGGCCAAGTGGAAAGAAGGCGAAGCCACCCTGGCGCCATCGCTGGACCTGGTCGGCAAGATCTAAGCCGGTCATGACGAAGTCGAGGGCGGTCATCCGCACCTGATTGCAGTACCCGCCCCGCACAAACGCCCGGGCGCTTTCGCCCGGGCGTTTGCATTTATAGAGATTGAAAAAAGGAATCGCCCGTATGTTGGACGCCACGCTTAAAACTCAGTTGAAAGCCTACCTGGAACGGGTCACTCAGCCGATCGAGATCGTCGCCTCCCTCGATGACGGCGCGAAGTCCCGCGAACTTCACGACCTGCTGCGCGAGATCGCCAGCCTGTCGAGCCTCATTACCCTGCGCGAGGATGGCACTGACGCCCGTGTCCCGTCGTTCTCGCTCAATCGCCCCAATGGCGAGATCAGCCTGCGCTTTGCCGGCATTCCCATGGGTCATGAATTCACCTCCCTGGTCCTGGCCCTGCTGCAGGTCGGCGGGCACCCGTCCAAGGCCAGCGCCGAGCTGATCGAACAGATCGCCGGGCTGGAAGGGGAATTCAATTTTGAAACCTACTTCTCGCTGTCCTGCCAGAACTGCCCGGACGTGGTCCAGGCGCTGAACCTGATGGCGGTGCTCAACCCCAACGTGCGCCATGTGGCCATCGACGGTGCGCTGTTCCAGGCCGAGGTCGAGTCGCGCCAGGTCATGGCGGTGCCGAGCGTGTACCTCAATGGTGAGGTCTTCGGCCAGGGCCGCATGGGCCTGGAAGAGATCGTCGCCAAGCTGGACACTGGCTCCAGTGCCCGTCAGGCCGACAAGCTGAACGCCAAGGACGCCTTCGACGTGCTGGTGATCGGTGGCGGTCCTGCCGGCGCCGCCGCGGCGATCTACGCAGCGCGCAAAGGCATCCGCACCGGTGTCGCGGCCGAGCGTTTCGGCGGCCAGGTGCTGGACACCATGGCCATCGAGAACTTCATCTCGGTGCAGGAAACCGAAGGCCCGAAACTGGCCACGGCGCTGGAAGAGCACGTCAAGCAATACGACGTCGACATCATGAACCTGCAGCGTGCCGACGCCCTGGTGCCGGCCACCGATGGCGGTCTGCACCAGGTGCGGATGAACAGCGGCGCGACACTCAAGGCCAGGACCGTGATCCTCGCCACCGGTGCCCGCTGGCGCGAAATGAATGTTCCGGGCGAGAAGGAATACCGCAGCCGTGGCGTGGCTTACTGCCCGCACTGCGACGGTCCGCTGTTCAAGGGCAAGCGCGTGGCAGTGATCGGCGGGGGCAACTCCGGCGTGGAAGCGGCCATCGACCTGGCCGGCATCGTCGCCCAGGTGACCCTGATCGAGTTCGACAGCCAGTTGCGCGCCGATGCCGTGCTGCAACGCAAGCTGCACAGCCTGCCGAACGTCAAGGTCATCACCAGCGCGCTGACCACCGAGGTGCTGGGTGACGGGCAGAAGGTCAACGGCCTGCGCTACAAGGACCGCACCACCGATGCCGAGCATGAGCTGGCGCTGGAAGGGATCTTCGTGCAGATCGGCTTGCTGCCGAATACCGACTGGCTGAAGGGTACCGTCGAGCTGACCCCGCGTGGCGAGATCATCGTCGATGCCAAGGGCCAGACCAATATCCCGGGGGTGTTCGCCGCAGGAGACGTGACCACCGTGCCGTACAAGCAGATCGTGATTGCGGTGGGTGAGGGGGCCAAGGCTTCGTTGGCGGCGTTCGATCACCTGATCCGCACCTCCGCACCAGCCTGAAGGGCCTCATCGCTGGCAAGCCAGCTCCCACAGGGATCGCGTACACCGCGGACCTGTGGGAGCTGGCTTGCCAGCGATGATCTCCCAGACAATAGAAATCCCGGCCAATGGACCGGGATTTTTCATTCTCCGCCGCCTTTAATGTGCCCCGGCAGCCTTGTTCAGATCACTCTCCTGCCACTCGGTATACACACAGGCATCCGCCACCGCCCAGCGCACTTTCACCTCATCGCCCGGCTTCATCGACATGCCGGCCGCCGATAGCGCCTTCACGGTCATCTGCGTACCGCCAGCCGTTACCACGGAGCAGGTCTGGCTCTCGCCGAGGAACAGCACCTCGCCGACCTTCGCCGTCACTTCGTTCCAGCCCGCTGGCAGTGCTTCCTGGGCAGCTTGCTCACGACTCAAGGCCAGCGCTTTCTCCGGCCGAACCATCAGCAACACTTCCTGCCCGTCGCTCACACCCGAGGTCAGACGCATCGCCACCGGCTGCCCTTCGAAGCTGGCCGCGCCATTGCCGTGGGCCTTCACCCGCAGGAAGTTCGAGTTCCCCAGGAACGACGCCACGAACGCATTCGGCGGATTCTGGTACAGGTCATACCCGGTCCCCAGGCCGACGATCTTGCCGTGGCTGAAGATCGCGATGCGCTGCGACAGGCGCATGGCTTCTTCCTGGTCATGGGTCACATAGACGATGGTGATCCCCAGTCGGCGATGCAACTGGCGCAGTTCATCCTGCAGGTCTTCACGCAGTTTCTTGTCCAGCGCGCCCAGCGGTTCGTCCATCAGCAAAATGCGTGGCTCGTAGACCAGCGCCCGGGCGATCGCCACGCGCTGTTGCTGACCACCGGACAGTTGCGCCGGGCGCCGATGGGCGAACTTGTCCAGTTGCACCAGCTTGAGCATCGCATCCACCTGCTTGTCGCGCTCGGCGGCGCTGCGTTTGCGGATGGCCAGGGGGAAGGCGATGTTGTCGCGCACCGAGAGGTGCGGGAACAGCGAGTAACGCTGGAACACCATGCCGATATCACGCTTGTGCGGCGGTACGTTGACCAGCGATTGCCCGCTGACCAGGATCTCGCCGCTGCTCGGCGTTTCGAAGCCGGCCAGCATCGACAGGGTGGTACTTTTGCCCGAGCCGCTGGAGCCGAGGAAGGTCAGGAACTCTCCGTCCTGGATCTCCAGGTTGATGTTGTCCACCGCGGCGAAGTCGCCGTAGTGCTTGTTCAGGTTGCGCAGGCTGACGAGGGTCTTGGCCTGGGCGGCATCTTTGATCACTGCACTCATTATTGTTCTCCGGGCGCTCAGGCGCTGACTTCGTTGCGCCGGCGCAGAGCGGCGGCGATCACCATGACCAAAACCGACAGGCCGATCAGCAGCGTCGAGGCGACGGCGATCACCGGTGTCAGGTCCTGACGCAGGGTGGTCCACATTTTCACGGGGAGGGTCTGCAGGTTGGGGCTGGCCATCATCACGCTCAGCACCACTTCATCCCAGGAGACCAGGAAGGCGAACAGCGCGCCGGCGATCATCCCCGGGCGGATCGCCGGGAAGGTCACCTTGAACACCGCCTGCAGGCGCGAGGCGCCGCAGATCACCGCGGCATCCTCGATCGACTGGTCGAACAGCTTCAGCGAGTTGATGATCGAGATGATGGTGAAGGGCAGGGCGACGATCACGTGGCTGACCACGAAGGAAAACAGCGTGCCGGTCCAGCCCAGCTTGAGGAACAGCGCGTACACCGCCACGGCGATGATCACCAGCGGCACGATCATCGGCAGGGTGAACAGGCCGTAGAGCATTTCACGGCCTGGGAAGCGCCCGCGCACCAGGGCGAAGGCGGTGGGCAGGCCCAGGGCCACGGCGCAGATCGTGGTCAGGACCGCGACCTTGAGGCTGGCCAGGGCCGCGTCCATCCACTCGGCATTGGAGAAGAACTGGCCGTACCACTTCAGGGTCCAGCCCGGTGGCGGGAACACCAGCCACTGGGACGAACCGAACGACAGCAACACGATGAACACGATCGGCAACAGCAGGAACAGCGCGATCAGCCCGGTGGTGGTGTAGAGCCCGAAACGCATGCGCCGGCTCATGGCATTGGGGGTCAGGAGCATGGTCGCTTACCTCGCGTTGCCAACCGGGGATTCCGGTTGCAGCTTCAGATAGAAGTAGAACAGCACCAGGGTGATCATGATCAGCAACGCCGCGGCGGCGCTGGCCAGGCCCCAGTTGAGGAACGACTGCACCTGCTGGACGATGAATTCCGGCAACATCATGTTCTGCGCGCCGCCGAGCAGGGCCGGGGTCACGTAGTAGCCGAGGGACATCACGAAGACCATAAGGGCCCCCGAGAACAGGCCCGAGCGGCACAGCGGCAGGAACACCTTGAAGAAGTTGGTCCAGGGGCTGGCGCCGCAGATGGAACCGGCCTGCAGGACCATCGGGTCGATGGCCTGCATGGTCGCCTGCAGCGGCAGGACGATGAACGGAATCATGATGTAGCTCATGCCGATCACCACGCCGGTGAGGTTATGCACCATCTCCAGCGGGGCATCGATGATACCCATGGCCATCAACGCCTTGTTGATCACACCTGACGCCTGCAGCAGCACCAGCCAGGAGTAGGTCCGCGCCAGCAGGCTGGTCCACATCGACAGCAGCACGATGTTCAGCAGCCAGCGGCCCCAGCCGCGGGGTACCAGGGTGATCGCCCAGGCCAGCGGGAAGCCGAGCAGCACGCTGATCAGGGTGACCAGGCCGGCCACCGAGAAGGTGTTGAACAGCACCCGGGCATAGGCCGAGTTGGCGAACAGTTGCTCGTAGTTGCCCAGCCCCGGCACCGGTTCCAGCACGCCGCGCAGCAGCAGGCCGATCAGTGGCGCGAAGAAGAACAACCCGAGGAACAGCAGGGCCGGCAGCAGGTTGCGGCTGCCGCGCCAGCGCTGGCGCAGGGTGGGCGAATGGCTCATGGCCGCTCCCTGGGCGCCGGTACCGCTGGCACCGGTCGCCGATTGCAAGGCGTTGATGGCGACTTTCATTTGACCAGCCACTCATTCCAGCGGGTAGCGATTGCCGGACCGTTCTTCGCCCAGTAGGCGAAGTCCAGGGTGACCTGTTCCTGAGCGTAGGCGGTAGGCAGGTTCGGTGCGAGTTCAGGCTTGAGCAGGCTGACCGAATCCAGGTTCACCGGGGCGTAGGCGGTCTGGTTGGCGAACTCGGCCTGGCCCTGGGCGCTGGCGGCGTTGGCCAGGAACTTCATGGCCGCGTCCTTGTTCTTCGCGCCTTTCGGTACCACAAGGAAGTCGGCCATGACCAGGTTCTGCTTCCAGCTCACGCCGACCGGTGCGCCGTCCTGTTGCAGGGCGTAGACCCGGCCGTTCCAGAACTGTCCGAGGGTTGCCTCGCCGGAGGCCAGCAGTTGCTGGGACTGGGCGCCGCCGCCCCACCAGACGATGTCTTTCTTGATGGTGTCGAGTTTCTTGAAGGCGCGGTCCAGGTCCAGCGGGTAGAGCTTGTCGGCCGGCACGCCGTCGGCCAGCAGGGCCAGTTCCAGCACGCCGGGGCTAGGCCATTTGTACAGGGCGCGTTTGCCGGGATAGGTCTTGGTGTCGAACAGCGCGGACCAGTCCTGGGGCTTGTTGCCGCCCAGCTTGCCTTCGTTGAAGCCGAGGACGAAGGAGAAGAAGAACGAACCTACGCCGTGGTCGGAAACGAAGCGGGGGTCGATGCGGTCGCGCTTGATGGTGTTGAAATCGAGAGGTTCGAGCAGGCCTTCGGCGGCGGCACGCAGGGCGAAGTCGGCTTCGACGTCGACCACGTCCCACTGCACGTTGCCGCTCTCGACCATGGCCTTGAGTTTGCCGTAGTCGGTAGGGCCGTCCTGGACGACCTTGATATTGGTGCTCTTGGAGAAGGGCTCGGCCCATGCGGCTTTCTGCGCGTCCTGGGTCGTACCGCCCCAGCTGACGAAGTTGAGGCTGTCGGCGGCCTGGGCGGCCTGACATGCCAGGGTCAGCAGGCTGGCGGACAGCACTGCGGTTACACGTTTGCTCAATTGCATGGTTACGCCCTCGTTGCTTTTGTTATTCGAGGCGGGCTTTCTGGTGCCCGCCAATCTAGTTCGGGGAGCAGCTTTTACAAAGTGTGGTGGCCGTTTGTGATTGTAGGTGCCGGCCTGCAGTTTTTAAGGTCTACGGGATATCATATTATGGTATTCCAAACTTTTGGCAAGAGGGATGGGGCGACCGGCCATCACTCGGGGGCTGTTTTCTGGTTTGGGGTCTTGTGGTGGAGCTGAGGGCCTCATCGCTGGCAAGCCAGCTCCCACAGGTATTGTTGTGGGAGCTGGCTTGCCAGCGATGAGGCCGGTACAGGCAATGAAGACGTCGAGCCTTAGCCCAGCATTCCTTCTTCAAAAGGAATGCTCTGCACCACCTCCAGGTCATACCCGGTCAACCCGGCATATTTCAGCGGCGGGCCTAGATGGCGCAGCTTGCCCACGCCCAGGTCCTGGAGGATCTGTGCGCCGGTCCCGACCTCGGAGTAGGTCCTGGTGGTCCCACGCTGATACGGCCGTGGCGGCTGGGTCAGGTGCGGTACCCGCTCCAGCAGGGCCTGCGACGATTCATGGTTGGCCAGAATCACCACCACCCCGGCACCCTCGGCCGCGACCTTCTGCAAGGCCGCCCACAGGGTCCAGTTCGCCGGCCCGGCATATTCGGCGCCAACCAGGTCACGCAGCGGATCGATCACATGCACCCGCACCAGGGTCGGCTGTTCGCGACGGATATCGCCCATGACCATGGCCATGTGCACGCCGCCTTCGATACGGTCTTCGTAGGTCACCAGACGGAAGGTCCCGTGCACCGTCGGCAGTTCCCGCTCGCCGATGCGCTTGACCGTCTGCTCGGTGCTCAGGCGGTAGTGGATCAGGTCGGCGATGGTGCCGATCTTGATGCCGTGCCTGGCGGCGAAGATCTCCAGGTCCGGACGCCGGGCCATGGTGCCGTCATCGTTCAGCACCTCGACGATCACCGAAGCCGGGGAGAAGCCCGCCAGTCGGGCCAGGTCGCAACCGGCCTCGGTATGCCCGGCGCGGGTCAGCACGCCGCCTTCGCGGGCACGCAGGGGGAAGATGTGTCCCGGCTGGACCAGGTCTTCCGCCCTGGCATCCGGCGCCACCGCGGCGGCCACGGTGCAGGCGCGGTCGGCGGCGGAAATCCCGGTGGTCACCCCGCGCGCCGCTTCGATGGACACGGTAAACGCCGTGCTGAAGGCGCTGCCATTGGCCGGCACCATCTGCTCCAGGCCCAGGCGCTGGCAGTGATCGTCGGTCAGGGTCAGGCAGATCAGGCCACGGGCCTCGCGGGCCATGAAGCTGATGGCGGCGGCGTCGCAACGCTCGGCGGCGATCAGCAGGTCGCCTTCGTTTTCACGGTCTTCGTCGTCCACCAGCAGGACCATCTTGCCCTGGCGATAGTCTTCGAGGATTTCTTCGATGGTGTTGAAAGCCATGCTGCGCGCTCACTATCTATGGTTCGGTAAAAATTATGGTATACCATAATACGAATTAACCCGGTAAGAGGAGCTTGACCCATGAAGGCCTACTGGATTGCCCATGTCGATGTGACCGATCCGCAGCAATATCAGCAGTACACCCAGCGCGCACCGGCGGCCTTCGCGGCATTCGGTGGCAAGTTGCTGGCCCGGGGCGGGCGCAGCGAGGCGATGGAAGGTCGAGCGACACCACAACGCAGTGTAGTGATCGAATTCGACTCGTATGAGCAGGCCGTCGCGTGCTATCGCTCGGCGCAGTATCAGGAAGCCTGCAGCCACCGGCAGGGGGTGGCCAAGGCTGAGGTGATCATTGTCGAAGGTTACGAGCCCTGAGCTTCAAGCTTTAAGCGGCAAGCTGTAAGTAATCGTGTTGGCAACGCGATCTGCTTTTGCTTGCCGCTTCTAGCTTGGAGCTTGCAGCTTCAGAAACCGGGCAGTTCGTGAGGGCGCAGGTCGAAGACCAGCACTTCGGCGTCCTCGCCCTTGCCCAGCTCGATGATCTGCTCCTGACGCAGGCGCACGCCATCGCCTTCGTTCAGTTGCAGGCCGTTGAGCTCGACGCTACCACGGGCCACGTGGACGTAGGCATTGCGCTCGGCCGGCAGCTTCAGCACGGCGCTTTCCTCACCGTCGAACAAACCGGCAAACACCCGCGCGTCCTGGCGGATCTGCAACGAGCCGTCGGCGCCGTCCGGCGAGATGATCAGCTTCAGCCGACCGCGTTTTTCCTCGCTGCTGTAGTTCGCCTGCTGGTAACGCGGCTCGGCACCGACCTCCGCCGGGACGATCCAGATCTGCAGGAAGTGCACCGGCTCGTCATGGGAGTGGTTGAACTCGCTGTGGGTCACGCCACGGCCCGCACTCATCAGTTGCACGTCGCCCGGGCGGATCA
The DNA here is from genome assembly GCF_057197725.1 of Pseudomonas sp. P2S-1. NCBI lineage: Bacteria > Pseudomonadati > Pseudomonadota > Gammaproteobacteria > Pseudomonadales > Pseudomonadaceae > Pseudomonas > Pseudomonas sp. P2S-1. The sequence goes on along the minus strand of NZ_CM170068.1, from coordinate 1,939,574 downwards.
CCGAGCCGGTGCCCATGCTGTCCTTGTGCTCCAGCGCGCCTTCCAGCACGTAGGAGAAGATCTCCATGTCGCGGTGCGGGTGCTGGCCAAAGCCCTTGCCCTCGCTGACCCGGTCATCGTTGATCACCAGCAGGTCGGAAAAGCCTTGCTCGGCCGGGTTGCGGTAGTGAGCGAAGGAAAAGGTGTGGAACGACTTCAGCCAGCCATGGTTGGCCAGGCCACGATCGGACGCTTTGCGCAGGGTCAGCATGATGTATCTCCTTGTCAGGTCGGGGTTGCGAAACGGCAACCGCGTTTCTATGGGGGTAGATTACTGTTTACCGGGCAAGGCAATAAGTAGATGACAACGGAATGACTGTCCCTTTCAAGTGGACAATGTCAGCGGGCTTTCCGCTTCGCTTGCAGGAAGGGTCATAATGCGTCGCACTGTTTTCCTGAATTGCGGTGATTCCCTTCGATGAAAAGCGTGGCCATGGTGCTGTTCCCGGATTTTCTCCTGCTCGACATGGCGGGGCCGCTGGAGGTGTTCTCCATTGCCAATCGCTACCTCAGGCCCGAGGAGCATTACCGGCTGACCACCCTGGGCGCGGTGCCGGGGGCGATTCGGGCGTCGAATGGGGTGAACGTGCTGCCGGACGCGGTCATCGACCCCGAAAAGGGGCGCTGGGACCTGCTGCTGGTGCCGGGCGGGCCGGGGGCCTACAACGAGATCTGTCCGCCGTTGAGCCTGTGGCTGGAGGATGTGGCCGAGCGCGCCGTCTGCTACGGCTCGATCTGCACCGGTGCCTTTATTCTCGGCCACGCTGGACTGCTCGACGGTTATCGCTCGACCACCCACTGGCACTACACCGAGCGCTTGATCAAGGCGTTCCCGAAGACCCAGGTGGAGACCGACCAGATTTTTGTCCGTGATCGCCAACTGATCACCTCCGGCGGCGTGACGGCGGGCATCGACCTGGCCCTGGCGGTGGTTGCCGAGGATCACGGCAAGAAGGTTGCCCAGGACGTGGCCAAGGTGCTGCTGGTGGTGATGAAGCGCCAGGGCGGCCAGGCGCGGTTCAGTCCGCTGGCGGGGGAGGTGGCCAAGGAAGAGACGCCGATTACCCGAGTGCAGAACCATGTGCTGGAGCACCTTGATGAGTCATGGGGGATCGAGCGCATGGCGGCGCTGGCGGCCATGAGCCCGCGGCATTTTTCCCGGGTGTTCTTGCGCGAGGTGAACATGACGCCGATGGCGTTTTTGCAGAACGCGCGGATCGACCGGGCGCGGGCGTTGCTGGAGAGCGAGGACCTGCCGTTGAAGACGGTGGCCTGGCGTAGCGGGTTTGGCAGTGTGCGGTATATGCGGCAGGTGTTCAGTGAAAGGCTGGGGGTCACCCCCAGCGAATACCGCGAACAATTCGGCTAGGAGCAGTATCAAGAGCCGATCGCGGACCCTGTGGGAGCTGGCTTGCCAGCGATAGCTGTAGTGAATTCACCATCGCAATCGCTGGCAAGCCAGCTCCCACAGGGTCCGCGGTCGGCCCTAACGAAAGAGGGGCGCCTTCTCAGGCGCCCCTCTTTTTCACGCAGCGGACTGTATCAAGCCCACGGACGATCACCGTTCTCGTCCTTGATCCGGGTCGGCAGACCCATCACATCAAGGGCGTGCAGGAACGGCTCGGCCGGCAGTTCCTCGACGTTGACCATGCGCGCGACATCCCACTGGCCACGGGCGACCAGCAGGGCCGCAGCCACGGGCGGTACACCGGCGGTGTAGGAGATGCCCTGGCTGTCGGTCTCGGCGTAGGCTTCTTCGTGGTCGGCCACGTTGTAGATGAAGACTTCGCGCGGCTGGCCATCCTTGGTGCCCTTGACCAGGTCACCGATGCAGGTCTTGCCGGTGTAGCCCGGCGCCAGCGAGGACGGATCCGGCAGCACGGCCTTGACCACTTTCAACGGCACCACTTCCAGGCCTTCGGCGGTCTTCACCGGTTGCTCGGAGAGCAGGCCGAGGTTCTTCAGCACGGTGAACACATTGATGTAGTGCTCGCCGAAGCTCATCCAGAAACGCACGTTGGGCACGTCGAGGTTCTTCGACAGCGAGTGCACTTCATCGTGGCCGGTGAGATAGAGGTTCTGCGAGCCGACCACCGGCAGGTCGTCGGTACGCTTCACTTCGAACATGGTGTTGCTGGTCCACTGGCTGTTCTGCCAGCTCCACACCTGCCCGGTGAATTCACGGAAGTTGATTTCCGGATCGAAGTTGGTGGCGAAGTACTTGCCGTGCGAGCCGGCATTGACGTCGAGGATGTCGATCGAGTCGATGCGGTCGAAGTACTGTTGCTTCGCCAACGCCGCATAGGCGTTGACCACACCCGGGTCGAAGCCGACACCGAGAATGGCGGTAATGTTCTTCTGCTGGCATTCCTCGAGGTGTTTCCACTCGTAGTTGCCATACCAGGGCGGGGTTTCGCAGATCTTGCCCGGTTCTTCGTGGATCGCGGTGTCCAGGTAGGCGACACCGGTATCGATGCAGGCACGCAGCACCGACATGTTGAGGAAGGCGGAACCGACGTTGATGACGATCTGCGATTCGGTCTCGCGGATCAACGCCTTGGTCGCCTCGACATCGAGTGCATTGAGCGAGAAGGCCTGGATGTCGGCGGGTACCTTGAGGCTACCCTTGGCCTTGACGCTGTCGATGATGGCCTGGCATTTGGAGATGTTCCGCGACGCAATTGCAATACGACCGAGTTCGTCGTTGTGCTGCGCGCACTTGTGGGCCACCACCTTGGCGACACCTCCTGCACCAATGATAAGAACGTTCTTCTTCAATTCTCTATCTCTCCTTATCTGCCAGCTCAGGAAAGGCTGGACAGGTAGTCTTCGAAACCGAACTCACGAACCACCTCGACGCTACCGTCGAGTTGTTTCACTACGATGGACGGCATTTTCAGGCCGTTGAACCAGTTTTTCTTGACCATGGTGTAGCCCGCTGCGTCGATGAACGACAGCCGATCGCCGATGGTCAGCGGACGATCGAATTGGTACTCGCCGAAGATGTCGCCGGCCAGGCACGATTTGCCGCAGACCATGTAGGTGTGCTCGCCATCGTTGGGGGCCATCTTGGCGTTGAGACGGTAGATCAGCAGGTCGAGCATGTGCGCTTCGATCGAGCTGTCGACCACGGCCAGGTGCTTGCCGTTGAACAGGGTGTCGAGCACGGTCACTTCCAGCGAGGCGCTGTTGGTGATCGCCGCTTCGCCCGGCTCCAGGTAGACCTGCACGCCATAGGTTTCGGAGAACGACTTCAGGCGTGCGCAGAACGCATCCAGGGCATAGCCTTCGCCGGTGAAGTGGATGCCGCCGCCGAGGCTGACCCATTCGACCTTGTGCAGCAGGTGGCCGAAGCGTTCCTCGATGGTCCCGAGCATCTTGTCGAACAGCGCGAAATCGCCGTTCTCGCAGTTGTTGTGGAACATGAAGCCGGAGATCTGCTCGATCACCGCTTCGACCTTGACCGGGTCCCACTCGCCGAGGCGGCTGAACGGGCGGGCCGGGTCGGCCAGCAGGTAGTCGGAGCTGCTCACCTGCGGGTTGACCCGCAGACCGCGGACCTTGCCCTCGGACGCCTCGGCGAAGCGCTGCAGCTGGCCGATGGAGTTGAAGATGATCTTGTCGCAGTTGGCGAGCATCTCTTCGATCTCGTCGTCGGCCCAGGCCACGCTGTAGGCGTGGGTCTCGCCCTCGAACTTCTGGCGACCGAGCTTGAGCTCGTAGAGCGAGGACGAAGTGGTGCCGTCCATGTACTGCTGCATCAGGTCAAACACCGACCAGGTGGCGAAGCACTTGAGTGCCAGCAAGGCCTTGGCCCCGGAGTTCTCGCGCACGTAGGCGATCTTTTCCAGGTTGCTCAGCAGCTTGGTTTTGTCGATGAGGTAGTACGGGGTCTGGATCACTTATAAGGCTCCGGGTAGGCCAGCCAAAAAAAGAGCCGCATTGTGCCCGTACTCGATACATATCGAAAGGGCGGGATGCGCTTTTGGCGGTGTCAATGGCTGGGACGCGCACGGCGGTGGCGTTTTGCCGGTTAACGGGTTGCAAAATGTTACGCGAGGTAGGAGGAGGGTGGGGTGACCGTCGGGAAGGTCATCGGGGTCTGTGCTATCTAGCCCGCGATTGTGTGAAAGGCGCAAGCGAGGTGGATGAATATTGGGTTAAGCCACGTCCTTGTGGCTCATTGTCAGCAGTCGGCTCACAGCACGATCCACCCGCCCACCAGACCGGCCAGCGCCACCAGCGCACCCAGCACTACCACGGCAAATACCAGCTTCTCCGCGCCGCTGAAGGCCGCCACGCCCTGTTCGTGCCGGGCCTTGAGATACAGCAGCGTTCCCGGCCCGTAGATCAATGCCGATAGGAGCAGGTACTTCAGCCCGCCCGCCAGCACCATCAGCACGGCATAGGCCGTGGCCAGCAGGGCGATCAGCAGGTCCCGTCCGCGTCCGGCGCCGTTTTCGTAGGTATCGCCACTGCGCGCCAGTTTCACCGCATAGGCTGCCACCAGCAGGTAGGGGATCAAGGTCAGCGAACTGGTCAGCTCCAGGGCCAGGGTAAACGCTGCCTCGGTGAAGAAGGTCAGGACCAGGAACAACTGCACGAACAGCGTGGTCAGCCACAGCGCGGCGCTGGGCACGCCATGGGCGTTCTCCCGGGTCAGCAGCGCCGGCATGGCCTTGTCGTGGGCGGCGGCATGCAGCACCTCGCAGGCCAGCAGGGTCCAGGAGAGGAAGGCACCCAGCACCGAAATGATCAGGCCGATACTGATGAAGATCGCTCCCCAGCGTCCGACGATCATCTCCAGCACCCCGGCCATGGATGGCTGGCGCAGCGCCGCCAGCTCCGGACGCAGCAGCACGCCGTAGCTGAGCAGGGTGATCAGGATCAGCAGGCACAGCACCCCGACGAAGCCCAGCACCGTGGCCACGCCGACATCCCTGGGATTGCGCGCATAACGGGAATACACACTGGCGCCCTCGATCCCGAGGAACACGAACACCGTCACCAGCATGGTGCTGCGCACCTGCTCGAACAGCGACTCCTGTGGCGCCATCACCAGCTCGGCCGCGGCATGGCCGATGCGCCCGTAGTCGTCCAGGTGGGCCAGGTCCGGATCGGGGGTGATCGCCGCGTGGGTCCCCCAGAAGTTCAGCACGAACAGCTCACGGTCGAAGGCCACGGCCACGAGGATGATGAACACCAGGATCGGGATCATCTTCGCCACCGTGGCGATGGTATTGATCACCGCGGCCTCCTGGACGCCCCGCAGCACCAGCAGGTGAAAGCCCCACAGCAGCAGCGAGGACACGCCGATGGCGATCACTGTATTGCCGTCGCCGAACACCGGAAAGAACGCGCCCAGGGTCGATTTGATCAGGATGAAGTAGGACACGTTGCCGATGCAGGTCCCGGCCCAGAAGCCGAAGGCCGAGGCGAAGCCCAGATAATTGCCGAAACCGGCGCGGGCGTAGGCGTAGATCCCCGAGTCCAGGTCCGGCTTGCGCTGGGCCAGGGTCTGGAACACGAAGGCCAGCATCAGCATCCCGGAGCCGGCGATCAACCAGGCGATGATCGCCCCGAAACCACCGCTGGCGCGGCCGAAGGTGGCGGGCAGGGAGAAGATCCCGGCGCCGATCATCGAGCCCACGACCAGGGCGGTCAGGGCGCCGACGCTGAGTTTTCCATCGGTGGGGGAGCTCATCGAACCTTCCTTGGTGTTGGGGCGGGAGTCGATGAGTGAAGACGGTGAGGGGCGATTGTGCCAGTGGGGAGGGTTGGAGGTGATGAAAGTAAAGCCGGCTGCGTAGGTGCAGCCGGCTTTGCTGGGGTTATCGACTGTGGTTTGTCTCAGGTGTGGCGCTGATGCAGTCTCGGATGCTTGGGCCTATGTAAATCATCCCGGAGTAAACCGCTCCTGACCTGTTCCAACTGATACGGTCACTTGAGAACTCAAGGTCGTATATCTCACTTTCTCCTATCAGTTCGCCGCTATGGTTATCGTACAGTCGATAGAATCCTGGCAGTCCCCAACCGGTAAACCACCGAGGCGAAATGTCCTCGTTGGGATCGGACTTTGGATAAAAAATGTCTGGAAGAATCCAGAATGGCCTGAAACTTCGGATGCTCATGCATCCGTCAGGGCTCGACTCGGCGTATGCAACTTCAGTCGCGAGGCCTTTTTCCCACGATTTAGAAGCAAGCCAGGCTCCAACTATTATTGTGCTGGCCAACAGAGTGCACTTAACCCACTGGGTGGTCTTGGGCTTGAGGTGGCTGATGTCTCGCAAGCAATATGGTCCGGATGGTGTATTTAAATTTTAACTCCAAGCCGGCCTTTACAGCCGGCTTGGAGCGTTATGGTGAAGTTATTCCGGCAGTGTTTGTTGACGGCCAGTACAATCTCGGATGCTTGGGCCGACGTAGGTCATGCCTACCCATACGCCTCCGGCTCGATCCCAACTCAGCCTTCCTCCAGAGAATGCGAGGTCATAAATTACAGTTTCACCAATCAACTGATTATTGTAGTTGTCGTATAGACGATAGAAACCCGGGACCTCCCAAAAGTGAAACCATCTTGGTTTCGCTGCCTCATGGGGCGCTAGTTCACGATGGAATATATCGGGCAGCAGCCAAAATGGCTTGAAGGTCTGAATGCGAGAGCAGCCATTGGGACTATTTTCGGCGTCGTCGATTGGCGAAGCGAGGCCTTTCTCCCACCACTCGAAAGAAAACCACAGTGCGGAAATCGCAACGCCAAAAATGGCTGCCACCCTCCAAGGGTTTTTCAAGTTATCTCCCCCAAGTCAATGGTTAAATTGGAGTCTCTCCAGAGAATCTCAGAGTAGAGCACGTAATCGCCGCCCATCCCGGTTTTGTTTCTGTAGCTTCTGAAGTCATTATTCGTGACAAGGGCGAATTCATCATTGGCCCATTTGTAGATGGATTGTCCGCTTGGTACGCTGGCTCGCATCATTTCTTTCTTGGTTAGAACTCGATCGCCTGTCCATATTCCCAAGAATTGAGTGCCGTTGAAATCATAATGGTCGCGGATGTAAAAGCCGATACGCTCCACCTGAGAGTAACTGTGTGGTCTTTGTGTTTTTGGATTTTCTTTAGCGAGGGTCTTTCCAATTACCCCAATCTTCAATGTGGCGACTCCCAGAGCGCCGTACATGTCGTCAAGGGGATCTTCCGAGCTTCCGAGAGCGATAAAGTTAACTTGAGATGTTGCATCCATTTCTCGTGCTGAAAATCTGGAAGACCCCAGTGTCACGACACTGCCTTTGTGCCATCCGGCCTTTTCCAATAACTCTTTCAGTCGCTTTTGACAAAGGACACACCTCCCTCGATCTGGTAGGTCAAGCCAGTGACGCCACAGGTGACGCTGTCACCCTCGCGGGAATGTTTGATGCCCATCATCGTCATCAGCTTGTCGGAGCCGGTGACGACACCTCCACAGCTGGTCTTGTCGCCGAGGCGAATGAAATAGCCAACCATCGCGTTGTTTTCCTCTTGGCGGGGTAATCGGGTCGTACCCGAGTACCGGTAATGGCCTGCGCTGCGCTGTCAGATTTCTGAAGGCATGCAGGCCGACTGCCTGAGAATGGGGAGGATGCTTGGTGGGGTATGTAGGACGGATCTGAGTGATATAGAGGAATGCGCCTTATTTTCCTGATATCTCCAGAGTGCTGGCGCTGGGTGCGGAGTGCACAGTGGCCGATCCAGTTGAATCTCCTCGCACGGGCGATGGTCACAGGCACAACGACCATCGCATCGAGAGAGGTAGTCATGAGCAACGATGAACTGGAACGCGAAGTCCTGACCCGCCTGCTGCACGCGCATCCGGAGGGGCTGGGCAAGGAGATTCTCGACAACTACCGCGGCGAGAAAGCCGTGGCCGGGATGCTCAAGACCTTGCAGGAACGCAAGCTCATCCAGGGCCACCCGGTCAAGGTGGAGGAGCATGAACCGAGTGTCGAGTTCCCGATCAAGCTGACCAGTGCGGGGGTGGAGGCGGCGAAGCGGTTGGAGGGGGTGGAGTAAAGATCCAGAGCGCGACGCGTACTCTGTGGGAGCGGGTTCACCCGCGATTAGGGTAGTGAGTTCACCACCGCAATCGCGGGTGAACCCGCTCCCACAGGGTCCGTGTTGGGCTTTAGAGCTTAGGCGTACGCGGCGGAATCATCCGGCGGTTGCCGGTAGCCTCGAACGCCGCCCCCAGCTTCAGCAGGTTCGAATCGTCATAAGCCTTGCCGGCAAAGGTCAGGCCCACCGGCATGCCGATATCGGCCATCACGCCCATCGGCACGGTGACGGTCGGCACGCCCAGGTGACGGATCGCCAGGTTACCGTTGGCCACCCAGATGCCGTTGCTCCAGGCGATATCCGCCGATGCCGGGTTGACATCCGCATCTGCCGGGCCGACATCGGCCACGGTCGGGAACAACACGGCGTCCAGCCCTTGCGCGTCCATCCAGTCTTCCAGGTCCAGCTTGCGGGTCGCTTCCAGGCCGCGCAGGCCGTCCGGCACGGTGGGGATCTCGTTCCACGGGGTGATGCCGCGTCCGGCCATCTTCACGTACTCGTCCATGCCCGCTGCCAGGTCGCCTTCGCGGTTGGGCAGGGTGCCCGGGTCGTGCGGGAAGATCTTCGGCCCATCCACATCGACCAGGCGGTTCAGCTTCGGATCGCCATTGGCCTGCAGGAAGTCATCGAAGGCCCAGGCCGTCAGGTCCCAGAGTTCGTGGTGGAGGAATTCCTTGGAGACGATGCCGCGATTGAACACGGTCGGCGCGCCCGGTCGATCACCCTCGCAGTTGGATACCAGCGGGAAGTCCACCTCGATCACTTCGGCACCGGCCGCTTCAAGCGCCTGGCGGGCCTGTTTCCACAGGTCGATCACCGAAGCGCGGGTATTGATGCGCTGGCCGGTCGGGCCGCCGATACCCGGCGCTTCGGAGGTACCGGCGGCTTCGTCGGCATTGATATACATGCGCGGCACGCCGAGGCGCTTGCCGGCCAGGTCGCTGGCGCCCACGGCCAGTTCGGCATAGGAGGCCGGGCGCACCGAGGCCACGCTCGGGATCGGTACCCAGGGTTGCAGGCGCCACAGGTCGCCGCGGGTGTCGGTGTCCTCGGCGACCACCACATCCAGCACTTCCAGCAGGTCGGCCATGGTCCGCGCGTAGGGCACCACCACATCCATGGTCGGAGTCAGCGGCCAGTTGCCGCGTACCGAGATCACCCCGCGGGACGGGGTGTAGGCGCACAGGCCGTTGTTCGACGCCGGGCCACGACCGCTGGACCAGGTTTCCTCGGCCAGGCCGAAGGCGGAGAAGCTGGCGGCGGTGGCGGTACCGGCACCGTTGGACGAGCCGGAGGCGAATGGCGCGGTCAGGAAGGCGGCGTTGTACGGGCTTTCCGCACGGCCATAGACACCGCGCTGCATCCCGCCGTTGGCCATCGGCGGCATGTTGGTCTTGCCCAGGCAGATCGCCCCGGCAGCGCGCAGGCGCTCGATGGTGAAGGCGTCACGGTAGGCCACCAGATTGGCGAAGGCCGGGCTGCCGGAGGCGGCGGTCAGGCCCTTGACCAGGTAGCTGTCCTTGGCGGTGTAGGGAATGCCGTCCAGCGGGCCGAGGGTTTCACCGCGGGCGCGACGGGCATCCGAAGCTTCAGCTTCTTTCAAGGCCTCGGGGTTGCGCACCACCACCGCGTTCAATGCGGTCGGCGTGTCTGCGCCATCGTAGGCATCGATCCGGGCAAGGTAGGCCTTGACCAGCTCGACCGCCGTGGTCTGGCCGGACTCGAGCGCGGCACGCAGTTGGGCAATGGAAACTTCGGTGACCTCGATCATGCAGCTTGCTCCGGTGGCTGACAGGTAACAGGGAAGGGGATTCCCTCACGCAGGGACATCACGCTTTTCAAATTGTTTTCTCGTTGGATACCCCGTTGTGTGGTTTTACACAACGGCTAGGCCTAAAGCGGGTGATATTTTTAACACTTGGCGATCAACAAGGGAATGGGGCGCGATGCAAACCCAGTGATTTAGCCGATAGGCCGCACTGTATCCGTTGAGTGTGTAGAAAAATATGAACAGTCGATCGCCGTGTGCTTGAGCACCGGAATCAGGAGAGGAGGGAGAGAATAGAAGAAAAAATGGCAGGGGCGGCTGGATTCGAACCAACGCATGGCAGGATCAAAACCTGCTGCCTTACCGCTTGGCGACGCCCCTGTTGCGACGGACAAAAGCTTGTCCTGATGCAGATCCCGCTGCTGGTCACTGTGTGTCCGTCGCGGGATGGGCGGCAATTTAACAAGATTTGTTACGCCTGGGAAGTGTTTTTTGCAAAGAAAAGCGTTTTTAAACAGCGACTTAGTTGGATAGAGAACGCAGGTTTGATCGCCGCGGACCCTGTGGGAGCGGGTTTACCCGCGATTGCAGTAGTGAATCCACCATCGCAATCGCGGGTAAACCCGCTCCCACAAGGTCCGCGGCGCACTGGAACTCAGCGCTACCAATCGCTTGGCAACGCAGGTGGTCCTGGCAGCGAAGGGAAGTGCGGCAGCACTTCTTCAGCCAGTTCCTGGATGACCTCGGCGGGCGGCCTTTGCGAGTGCTGGATCCCTAGCGCGGCATGATTGACGCCCGCTGCCTGCCAGCGCTCCAGCAGATCGATCAGCCCTTTGCGACCCGTGCGCAGTATGTAGCCGCCCTGAACGGGCGTGCGCGGGTAGTCCGGATCATCAACCAGGTCCAGCCATTCGTTGGTCATGTGCGGGCGGAAGCCGCCGTCGCGGATCAGCTCGCGCCAGGCACGGATCTTTTCCGCCAGGTGTTGCGGCCCGCGTTCGTTGTGGGTCGCATCCGGGTAGGTGAGCCAGCCGTCGGCATGTTCGGCGATCCATTCCAGCGATTGGCCGGACGAGCCGGTGACGATCAGCGGGATGCCTCCCGTCGCCGGATCGGGCAGCAACTGTGCCCCCGTGAAGCGACCGAGCGGCGAGTCCAGCGTCAACGGACCAGGGCCGAGCAGTTGACGGAAGCACCTCACCGCTTCGGCGAAGCGTTCCCCCCGCTGCGCACGATCGATACCGTAGGCAGGAAACTCGATTGGCCGGTCGCCGGACGCAATCCCCATCACCAGGCGCCCGCCAGACAGTCGGTCGATGCTGGCCGCCGCCTTGGCCAGGTCAATGGGGTGGCGCAGGGTAAAGATGGCACTCCCGGTCGCCAGCGCCACGTTCTGCGTGCGCGCGGCAAGAAAGGCCAGGTAGGTGAACGGATCGAAGACCTGGCCCGCATCGCCGAAGGATGGATCGTATAAAGGTACGTCACGGACCCATACGGCGGCGAAACCAAGCCGGTCGATCGTGCTGGCCAGGTCGGCCTGGCCCGCCAGCACCTCCATGCGCCCTTGGTAAAAGCGCAGGGGCAGGAACAGACCAAGCGTCAGGCGCTCGGGGGCGAACATGCGCCGGTAGCCGGGATGGCCGTGGAACCTGGCCATTGGTGCGCCGGTCAGGCGCGGAGTAACAAACGCGTCGTTCATAAGTGACCTTCCTTGTGCCTCAGGCACCCGTAGCCGTTGCGGGAATGACAATGCCGCGCTGCACCGCCGGACGGGCGGCGACCCGTTGGTGCCAGGCATCGAGATGACGGTGATGGCTGAAGTCGAAGCCCACCAGCCGGGCGATATGGCTCCAGCCGAAATGCGCGATATCGGCGATGGAGTAGTGCTCTCCCGCCAACCAGGTGCGGGTAGCCAGGCGCTGGTCGAGCACGCTGAAAGCCGCCTCGGTCAGCGCCCGGTAGCGCTCGATGGCGGCGGGCAGGGGCGTCTCGGCAAACAGCTCGAAGTGCACGCGCTGGCCGAGCAGCGGGCCGACGCTGGCGGCATGGAACTGCAGCCAGGTGATCGCCTCCCAGCGCTCCCGCGCAGTGTCGGGCAGCAATTGCCCGCTGAGGTCGGCGAGGTACAGCAGGATGGCGGCCGATTCGAAGAGCGTGATATCGCGCTGGTCATCGCGCAGTACCGGGATGCGTCCGTACGGGTTCAGCGCGAGGAATTCCGCCGTGCGGTGTTCGTCGTTATCGATGCGGACGTGGTGCAGCTGATAAGGCAGCCCGAGCTCCTCCAGGGCGATGGTGATCTTGAAACCGTTGGGCGAGCTGTCGGTATACAGGTGAAGCATTGGCGGCATCCTTGTTCGGGGCGGTTTCGCTTGAGGAGTGAGCTGGCCTAAACTGCCAGGCACTCCGTTGTGGCAATGTTCCCTGATGAAGCCAATGCTGGAAAACGATGAATCATGAAGCCTGAATTTAGAAAAACTAAACCATGAACAGCATTCTTCCGTTGCTGGCCCTGCGCGCCTTTACCCAGGTCGGGCGCTTCGGCAGCGTCAAGCACGCCGCCGAGTCCCTCGGCGTGACCCCGGGTGCGGTCAGCCAGCAGATCCGCCAACTGGAAGAGCGGCTCGGCGTGCCGCTGTTCAATCGCGGGCGCAATGGCATGCACCTGACCGAGGCCGGGCAGAAGGTCTGGCCGCAACTGCTGGCCGCCTTCGAACAGATCGAGAGCGCCCTGCATACGCTGGAAGCGGACCGCCTGCGCCCGACCGTCACGGTCAGTACCGTGCCCTCGTTCGCCGCCTCCTGGCTGGTTCCGCGACTGGGCCGCTTCACCGAGCGGCACGGGCATATCGAGGTGCGGGTCGAGGCCTCGGGGGCACTGGTGGACCTGCGTCAGGAGCGGGTGGATATCGCCATTCGCCACGGACTGGGCGACTATCCGGGGTTGTCCTGCGAGCCACTGATGGCTCCGGTGCTGCTGCCGGTGGCGAGCCCGACGCTGTTCGCTTCACGGACCGGCCTGGTCGAACCGGCGGATTGCCTGGAGTGGCCTTTGCTGCAGGACGCCGATCGCGCCGATTGGGTGTTGTGGCTGGGCGCCCATGGTGTCGCCCAGGACCCGCGAGCCGAACGAGGGACGGCCTTCGATGACGATTACCTGCTGATTCGCGCCGCCGTGGCCGGGCAGGGGCTGGCGCTGGTGCCCGAGCAATATGCGGCGGAGGAAATCGCTGCAGGACGCCTGGTGCAGGTGCTGGACAAGCCATGGCCGGCACGGTTTGCCTATTACCTGGTCACCCTGGCGGAAGGGGCGCGGCGCCCTGAGGTGGAGGCGTTCATGGCCTGGATACGCGACGAGGCAGCCGACGTTCAGTGACGCACAAAAAAAGCCCCCGCGACCTGACATCGCGGGGGCAAACGAGTGGACACCCCTATGCTGCGCTGCCGTTACACACCGTCCACCCGGTAAACCCCGATCAGCACCTCCTTGTCATTCACGTCGTCGATGGTCCCGACGTAGGTGTAGTCCTCCAGCCAGTCGTACTTGCCCGCTGGGGTGCTGAAGCTCGGCACGGTGCGGCAGTAGAAGTCGGCCTGGGTCAGCTCCTCGCCCTTGGCCTGTTTCGCAAGGCCCGCAGCGGTCGGCCGCCAGAGCCCGTAGTTGTGGATGATGATCACCTGGCCGTCTTCGGTCTTGAGGCGATAGAGCGCATCGATCTTCGTCACCCCGTCATTACGCTCCACCGACATGTCGGCGCCGCCGGGAATCACCTCGCCCTTGAACCCGCTCGCAACGAAGTGCCCGCCGATGATCGGGTAGTTGATCCGGTGGCCTTCGGCACCTTTGCCCATGTCCTCGTCGGCGCCGAGCTTGACGTTGATCTGCATGACCAGCTCGGTCTTGACCCGGTCCGGCTTGCTGTCCTTGAGTTCGCCGGCCTGGACGACGCCGACGAGCAGGCCGAGGGCGGTGACCAGCAGGGTGTGCGTGGTTGTTTTCATGAGTGCGCTTCCTTATTTGAGTGGGTCGGGACGGCAGGGTTGCTTGAGCAGGCTGTCGCAGGCCGGCTGGGCCTTGGGAATGGCGACGCCCTTGAGTTCGCCAAGCACCAGCGCTGACGGGTGTTCGGCGTCGTGCAGCAGCTTGGGCCGGGCGGGCAGGGCGAAGGTGTCGAAGCCGTAGCCGCCGGTGCGACCCGGCGCATCGATCCAGATACGGATGCGCGAACCGGCACGGAACGGGTGGGAGAACGGCGGGATTTCCACCCGGCCCAGGGTCGGCGTGTCCGGCAGCATCGGTTCGACCGCGTCCGGGGTATCCAGGCGCCATGGGCGCAGGGCGGTGGACTTGTGGTCGTCGAGCTTGCGTGACGACATGCGCAGCCAGCCGCGCTGCACGAAGACTTCCTGGCCGTCAGGCAGCAACTGGGTCAGGGTCACCTGCACGTCCATGTCCGGGCCCATCGGCGTCGACAGCCAGAGGTCGGCGCTGGCCGTGCCGTAGCCGAGCACATCGCGCTGCAACGGCGCGCTGGTGTAGGCCAGGCTGCCGTCCTTCCAGCCGGGCTTCTGTGCGCCCCAGGCGTTGTCTTCCTCGTAGGTGTTCACGTCCGGGCCGGCTACCGGGTAGGTGTACTCGTCCGGCTCGCCGCTGGGCTGGCCGTTCTCCAGCAGCTTGCCGTCGCCGGCCAGGGCGAAGCGCAGCGGGGTGATGTCCAGGGGCAGGCGCGGCCGTTCGATGACCCAGCCCGGGGTCGCGGTTTCGTTCAGGTCATGGGGCGTGTCGCGTTTCGGGCTGGTGGTTTCCTGCCAGATTTCCACGTGCGCGGTCTTGTCGAAGCCGTTGCCCTCGCCCTTGACGAAGTGGTCGAAGAAAGCCACCAGCTTGTCGCGGAAACGGGTCGCTTCGTAGATATCGTGGGGGCCGTTGGTTTGCACGGTCCACAGTTGCTCGGGCTTGAGCGTCTCGTGGTAATAGCCTTCGCGGGCCATCACCGCTTCGTCCTGCCAGGCCTCGAAGGACAGCACCGGGACCTGGATGCGGTGGGTGCGTGAGCGGATGTTGCGCTGTTCGGTCCATTCGTCCCGCAGCGGATGGCGGATCAACTG
Organism: Pseudomonas sp. P2S-1; assembly: GCF_057197725.1. Lineage (NCBI taxonomy): Bacteria > Pseudomonadati > Pseudomonadota > Gammaproteobacteria > Pseudomonadales > Pseudomonadaceae > Pseudomonas > Pseudomonas sp. P2S-1. The sequence continues at coordinate 1,924,570 of NZ_CM170068.1, read as the reverse complement.
GTAGGTCAGGGCATGCTTGCCGATCTCCGCCTCGTTGCGTGCCAGCTGGGCCAGGCAGCGGCTGTCGTTCTCGCTCTGCGCGCTGGCCTTGACCGCTGCCCAGCGCTGGGCCAGGTACCAGTGCCAGCCGGTCACGAATTCCGGCGCCGGCACGCCGCCCGGTGCCCAGCTGTCGCCCCGGGCATCGCCGAGGACCATGCCCGGCGCAATGGCCTTGAGGCTGGCGGGGCGCTCCGAGGCGGTCATCAGTTGCGACATGCCCGACCAGGACCAGCCGAACATGCCGACCTTGCCATTGGACCAGGCCTGTTTCGCCACGAACTCCACGGCATCGCGGCCATCGGTGCCGTAGGCCGGGCCGAGGAAGTCGAAGGTGCCCTGGGAGCAACCGCTGCCCCGGGCCTGCACGCCGACTACCGCATAGCCGAGGGCGACCAGTTGCTTGTCGAGATCGACCGAGAAGGTCTCGTCGTCCGCCAGGTAGGCGCTGCCGCCGATGCTGCCGGAGTCGTAGCCGCTGTAGCGCACCAGCACCGGGAACTTGCCCGAAGTCGCCGGGAGCAGGGCGGAGTAGCGCAGTTCGGTGCCGTCGGCGGTCTTGATGTAGCCGGTCTCGCGCTTGGCCCAGAAGGGCTGCCACTGGCGGGCGGGAATGTCGCTGACGTCCTGCCCGGGGATGTCCTGGGCAGCGTGCGCGCAGGCACAGAACAGCAGGGCGGCGGCCAGCGCCGTGGTACGGAAGATCATGGCGGTTTCCTTGGGTCAGAAGAGCTTCGAAGCGGAGAGCATCACGGTCGCCGAGCAGATATCGTCGACGCCCTGGGTGGACTGGCATTCGGCCCTGGACAGGTCGGTATCTACATAGGCCAGGCGCCAGTCGATATCCAGCAGGGTCCTGTTCAGGCCCACTTCCCAGTCGTGGTAGGTGCTGCGGGTGCTGCCGTCGTGGCTGACGTAGACCGGGTCCTTGGCGTCGGAGTAGCCGTAGCGCAGGTCCAGCGAGGTTTCCCAGGGCAGCTCGAAGCGGTAGCCGGCCCAGAGCACGCTGCGGTCATCGCCGTAGGGCTTCACTTCCTTGGTGTATTTCATGCCGAAGGTGGCGTTCCAGGCACTGAGCACGCCGATCCATTCGCCGTAGTTGAAGGCGCTGTCCTTGGGGTAGTCGTACTCGTAGTAGATCAGCGAGGCGGCGATGTCCTCGTTGAAGCTGTGCTCGATGCCGGCGTAATAGTCGTATTCGCGACGGGTATCACTGTCGAAGTCGACGTTGGAGGTGAACACCCCGAGCAGCAGCCCGCTGGAGTGCCGCAGGCTCAGGTCGAGTTGCAGGGCCGGGCGGTTGAGGGTCTGGGAGACACCGCCGGTGCGGTAATCGCTCATCGCCGCGACCAGTACGTCGAGGGTGAAGTCGTCATTCAGTTCGATGGCCTGGACCGGCAGTGTCAGACCCAGGGCCAGAAGCGCGCCGAGGCGCCTGGTGGTTGCTTTCATGTGCTCCGCTCCGTTTATTATTCTTGATGGCAGATGTGCACTAACTGGTTATTGGTCTTACTTATTTTTTTTGGGTGAAGCCTGTTCGTGACTCGGTTTTGTGTCGTGAACAGGCTTAATTTATGGCTTTGCGCCCTATGGTCTCTATCCGTCTTGCGCACGAAAGCCGTCCGGAACTAACCTGATGATTAATAAATTTAACAATATGGGATGTGGGCTATGACGATCAGGGTGCTGGAGGCGCAGGAGGTGAACGAGCACCGCGTCGCCCTGCCGGGCTGGCAGGAGCAGTACACGCAGATGTCCGCCGGGCGCTTCCAGGGGCGTCTGGTGCATGCCGAGACGGCGGGCGTCGAGTTGTACGAGGAGCGCATGAACCTGCGGGTCGAGCAGGAGTTCCATGCCCCGGCCGACGCCCTGGTGTTCAGCTTCGACATGAGCGACAACGCCCTCTACCTGCTCGACGGCCAGACCCGCAATGCCTGGGTCACCCCTGAGAATTACCGCGAAGTGGCGGTGGTGTTGAAGCAGCCGGCGACCTGGCAGCGTTCGGCGGCGGAGTTTCGCCGGCTGGTCCTGCAGCCGCTGCGCTCCAGTGGCTGCAATGCCTTCGCCAGTTCACTCAGTGGCGTGCTCGCCGAAGCGGTGCGCGGAGAGGTGGATGTGGATGCGCCGGGGTTTGCCCGGCAGATCGCCGATGGTTGCTTCCAGTTGCTCGACGAGGCCATGGACGTGGGTGGGCGCGGGCGGGCGGAATGCCATATGCGCCGGGTGGTGGAGCGGGTCAAGGAAGTGGTCAACGACTGCCCGCAGGACAGCTTCGGCGTGCAGGACCTGGCGGATGCGGCGGGGGTCTCGGTGCGGCATCTGCAGCAATCGTTCCTGCGCTATGCCGATATGCCGCCGACGGTGTGGCTGCGTAACCGGCGCCTGAATGCGGTGAGGAGGGACCTGCTGGCGTCGGACCCGGGGCAGGTGACCGTGGCCGAGGTGGCGATGCGCTGGTCGTTCTGGCACCTGGGGCGGTTTTCCCAGTCGTACCATGGGTTGTTCGGGGAATATCCGAAGGAGACGCTGAAGCGGGGGTGAGGGCTTGGGGCCTTGTGCCGGCTTTCAGGGCCTCATCGCTGGCAAGCCAGCTCCCACAGGGTTCAGCGGCGCCGCGGACACTGTGGGAGCTGGCTTGCCAGCGATGAGGCCATCAAATACACCACATCAATCAGCCAACCATCTCCTTCACCCGATACCACAACATCCCCAGCGCCAGCAGCGGCGAGCGCAACAGCTTGCCCCCGGGGAAGGTCAGGTGCGGCACCGCGCCGAACACATCCAGCCCCTTGCTCTGCCCGAGCGAAATAGCCTCCGCCAGCAGCTTCGCGCTCCAGTGCGTGACATTCAGTCCATGCCCCGAATACCCCTGGGCAAAGAACACGTTCGGATGCTGCGCCAGCCGCCCGACCTGCGGGAAGCGGTTGGCGGTGATGCCGATCATCCCGCCCCACTGATAGTCGATGCGCACATCTGCCAACTGCGGGAAGACCTTGAGCATCTTCGGCCGCATATAGGCGCCGATATCCTTGGGGTCGGTCCCGGAATAGTGACAGGCGCCGCCGAACAGCAAGCGCCGGTCCGCCGTGAGCCGGTAGTAGTCCAGGCCGACCTTCTGGTCGCACAGCGCCAGGTTCAGCGGAATCAGGCTGGACGCCACGGCCTCGGACAATGGCTCGGTAACGATCACATAGCTCCCCGCCGGCAGCACCTTGCCACTCAGCTTCGGCTCCAGCTCATCGAGATGGGCATTGCAGCCCAGCACCAGGCTGTCCGCCCGCACCCGACCATGGGCGCAGTGCACCACCACCTGGTTTCCATGCTCGATCCGTACGACCGGGCTCTGCTCGAAGATCTTCACCCCCAGCCGGCTGGCCGCCCGGGCTTCGCCGGTGACCAGGTCCAGCGGATGCAGATGCCCCGAGCCCATGTCGATCAGCCCGCCGGCATAGCAGTCGCTGGCGACCACCTGGTGCATGCGCTTCGGCTCCACCAGTTCGATCGGGTGCGGATACCCCGAACTCGCCAGTGACTCGTACTCTTCACCCATCGCCGCGAACTGCGCCGGGGTATTGGCCAGTTCGCAGAAGCCCCAGCGCAGATCGCAGTCGATAGCGAACTCGTCGATGCGTTCGGCGACCAGGGTCACCGAATCCACCCCGGCCCGCTCCAGATAGCGCACGCCTTCTTCGCCGACATATTTGGCGAAGCCACTGACATCGTGGCCGATGCCACGAATCAGCTGCCCGCCATTGCGCCCGCTGGCGCCCCAGCCGATGCGCCGGGCCTCCAGCAGCACCACCGAGTGCCCGCGCAAGGCCAGCTCCAGGGCGGTGTTGACCCCGGTCAGGCCGCCACCGATCACGCACACATCGGCCTGGATCTCGCCGTCCAGCGCAGGGTAGGGCTGGCTGTCGCGGGCGGTGGCGGCGTAGTAGGACGCCGCATGCTCAGCGCTTTGCATCATCAAGGGATCTCGACTCATTGGTTGAACTTGACCTTGCTCCAGCTGCGGGTCATCAGGCGCATGATCTTCGGCGACGGGGCCTTTGAGATATACAGCTTGTCCAGCACCGCCTGGGGCGGATAGACCTCGGGATTGTTCAGGGTCTCGGGGTCGATGAACGGCCTGGAGTCGGCATTGGCGTTAGGGTAACCCACATAGTCGCTGATTCCGGCGATCACCTTCGGCTCCATCACGTAGTTGATGAAGGCCAGGGCCTGGTCGGGGTTCTTCGCGTCGGCGGGAATCGCGATCAGGTCGAACCACAGGTTGCTGCCTTCCTTGGGAATGCTGTAGGCGATCTTCACCCCGTTGCCGGCCTCGCGGGCGCGGTTGGCCGCCTGCAGCACATCGCCGGAGAAGCCGAACGCCACGCAGATATCACCGTTGGCCAGGTCCGAGATGTACTTGGAGGAGTGGAAGTAGGTGACGTAGGGGCGCAGTTCCAGCAGGCGCTTTTCCGCCTTGGCGTAGTCGGCCGCGTTGCTGCTGTTGGGGTCCAGGCCCAGGTAGTTGAGGATCGACGGGATCAGCTCGTCGGCAGAGTCCATGAAGGCCACGCCGCACTTCTGCAGCTTCTTCAGGTTCTCCGGCTCGTACAGGGTGGCCCAGGAGTCGATATGGTCGACACCGAGCACTTCCTTGACCTTGTCGACGTTGTAGCCGATGCCATTGGTGCCCCACAGGTAGGGCACCGAGTGGCGGTTGCCGGGGTCGTTCTGTTCGAGCAGCCTGAGCAGCGCCGGGTCCATGTGCTTCCAGTTCGGCAGCTTGCTGCGGTCCAGTTCGAGGAACACCCCGGCGTCCACCTGGCGGGTCAGGAAGTGGTTGGACGGCACGACGATGTCGTAGCCGGTCTTGCCCGCCAGCAGCTTGCCTTCCAGGGTCTCGTTGGAATCGAAGACGTCGTACACCGGCTTGATCCCGGTGGCACCCTCGAAGCCGGCGAGGGTGTCCGGGGCGATGTAGTCGGTCCAGTTGTAGATGCTGACACTGGGCTGCGCGCTGGCCAGCAGCGGCGCGGCGAGCAGGGCGAGAGGGGCAAGACGTTGCAACAGCTTCATGGCGACTCCTGATCCGTTTTTATTGTGTGCGGCGGGGCGATCGATGTCAGACGCTGAGCAGCAGGAACTCGCGTTCCCACGAGCTGATCACGCGCTTGAAGTTCTCGTGCTCGGTGCGTTTCACCGCGACATAGCCCTGGACGAACTTGCGGCCCAGGTACTGTTCCAGCACCTCGCAGTTCTCCATCGCTGCCAGGGCGTCCTCGATGGTGATCGGCAGGCGCAGGCTGCGGCGCTCATAGGCGCGGCCCTGGACCGGTGCGCTTGGTTCGATCTTCTCGACCATGCCCAGGTAGCCGCACAGCAGGCTGGCGGCGATGGCCAGGTACGGGTTGGCGTCGGCGCCCGGCAGGCGGTTTTCCACGCGCATGGCTTCCGGCGAGGACGGCGGTACGCGCAGGCCGGCGGTGCGGTTCTCTTCGCCCCACTCGACGTTGACCGGCGCCGAGGTGTCCGGCAGGAAGCGGCGGAACGAGTTGACGTTCGGCGCGAACATCGGCAACACCTTGGGAATGTACTTCTGCAGGCCGCCGATGTAGTTGAGGAACAGCTCGCTCATGCTGCCGTCTTCGTTGACGAAGATGTTCCGGCCCGACTCGGTATCCACCACGCTCTGGTGAATATGCATGGCGCTGCCCGGCTCGTCGGTGATCGGCTTGGCCATGAAGGTCGCCGCCACGTTGTGCTTGAGTGCGGCTTCGCGCATGGTGCGCTTGAACACGGTGATCTGGTCGGCCAGGCTGAGGGCGTCGCCGTGGCGGAAGTTGATCTCCATCTGCGCCGGGCCGTCTTCGTGGATCAGCGTATCGAGGTCCAGGCCCTGGGCTTCACACCAGTCGTAGACGTCTTCGAACAGCGGGTCGAATTCGTTGGCGGCATCGATGGAGAAACTCTGGCGTCCGCTTTCCGGGCGGCCCGAGCGGCCGATTGGCGCTTCCAGGGGGAAGTCCGGGTCGCTGCTGCGCTTGGTCAGGTAGAACTCCATTTCCGGCGCGACGATCGGCGTCCAGCCTTTCTGGGTGTACAGGCGCAGCACGCGCTTGAGCACGTTGCGCGGCGACAGCTCGACGGGGTTGCCGCGCTTGTCGTAGGTGTCATGAATCACCATCGCGGTGGGCTCGATGGCCCAGGGCACCAGGAAGATCGCCTCCGGGTCGGGGCGGCAGAACATGTCGATGTCCGCCTCGTCCAGCAGGTCGTAGTAGATCTCGTCCTCGACGAAATCGCCGGTGACGGTTTGCAGCAGGACGCTCTCCGGCAGGCGCATGCCGCCTTCGCCGAGAAACTTGTTGGTGGGGGAAATCTTGCCGCGGGCGATGCCGGTGAGGTCACTGACAATGCATTCGACTTCGGTGATCTGGTGTTGCTTCAGCCAGGTGCTCAGCTGATGCGCGGGGGTGTTCATGCAAACCTCTGACGGGTTAGTTGGAAGGCACGCGACCGGCGTGGGCCGGTGGGCGCGTGACTAGTCTTGGTCAGAGGCGGGGGGCGGTTCTATCCGTTTTCCGCAGGAATGGCTTGTGTTGCTCTTTCGGGCCTCATCGCTGGCAAGCCAGCTCCCACAGGGTTCAGCGGCGCCGCGGACACTGTGGGAGCCGGCGTTGCCGGCGATGAGGCCCGAAAGAACAGCAACTTTGTTCAAGGCCGGAACGCCTCCGGTCAATACACTTGAGTCCTTCATCCCCAAGGACTACTCATGATCACCTGCCAGGTTCGCTACATCATCGACCCCTACCAGCTACCGGCCTTCGAAGACTACGGCCGCCAGTGGATCCGCCTGGTCCAGCGCCTCGGTGGCCAGCACCACGGCTATTTCCTCCCTGCCGAAGGCGCCAACAATATCGCCTACTGCCTGTTCAGCTTCCCCGGCCTCGCCGAGTACGAGCAGTACCGCAAGCAGGCCGAGACCGACCCCGAGTGCATGGCGGCGGTAGCCAAGGCGGTGCAGTTGAAGTTCATCCTCAGCTATGAGCGGACCTTCCTGCGCCCCGTATTGGAATGACCCGGGTCAATATCCCGGGCCATGCGCCGGAGTAGGGTGAAACTGCCCGAATCCAGCAGGGAGCCCGCCATGGCCAAGCCGTTTCCCGTCAATCCCAAGCACCCCGAGCGTATCTGCTGGGGCTGTGACCGCTATTGCGCTACGGCCGAGCTGGCCTGCGGCAACGGCGCCGACCGCACCATGCACCCCGCCGAGATGCTCGGCGAGGACTGGTACGAACATGGCGACTGGGGCCTGGAGATCAGCGGCAAGATCGCGACCGACAAGCAGCCCCCGTCCTGACCCTCAGCACGTGCGCGCCTGGCCGCCAATGGCCAGTGCGGCGCGAATCAGGGCCAGGTGGGTCAGGCCTTGGGGCAGGTTGCCCAGGTACTCGCCGCTCTGCGGATCGATCATCTCCGAGTAGATCCCCACCCCATGGGCCAGCCCCATGACCGCCGCCTCGAAGGCCCGGGTCGCGTCCTCCCGTTGACCGAGCAAGGCACGGGCCTCGATCAGCCAGAAGGTGCAGGCCAGGAAGCAGCCTTCCTCGCGATACACCTCGCTGTAGCGATAGTGGAAGGCGTCGCAGCCCAGCTCGCGCTGGATGGCATCGAGGGTGCTGCCCAGGCGCTCCCGTGACGGATAGCCGAAATGCACGGCCAGGGCCACCGAGGCATCCAGCTGCTCGCTGCCCGGATAGAACTGGTAGGCCTGCAGCTTCTCGCTCCAGCAGTGTTTCTCGATCCAGTCATGTACCCGCTGGCGCTCGCGATCCCAGCGGTCGCGGCAGGTGGTCGGCAGGTGACCGCCGTCGGCCAGTTCCACCGCCCGGCTCAGGGCCTGCCAGCAGGCGATCTTGGACAGGGTGTAATGCTGCTCGTCCGGCAGTTCCCAGATCCCCGAATCCGGCTTGCGCCAGCGGTCGGCGCACTGGTCGGCGATGCCGGAGAGGATCCGTGCGCTAACCGCGTCGAGGATATTGCCGCAGTCGATGAAGCAGCGGGCGGTCTGGAAGATATCGCCGAAGATGCCGTGCTGGATCTGGCTCACCGCGTCATTGCCGATCTGCGGCGGCGAGTTCTTGTAGCCGGGCAGGTGCACCGGGCGGGTGCCCTTGGCGAGGTCGCCTTCGAGGGTGAAGAGCACCTGTGGGCCGTGCTCGCCAAGGCGGTGGAGCAGCCAGGTAAAGGCGGCCTTGGCTTCCAGTTCCGCGCCGATACCCAGGAACGCCTCGATGGTGTAACCGGCATCGCGCACCCAGGCGAAGCGGTAGTCCCAGTTCTTCGGTCCGCCGATGCGCTCCGGTAGCGAAGTGGTAGCGGCGGCCATGATCGAGCCGGTGGAGGAGGACAGCAGCAGTTTCAGGGCCAGGGCGCTGCGGATCACCAGGGGCTTGTAGGCGCCTTCGTAGCCGAGGCTGTCGCTCCATTGCCGCCATTCGCGGTGGGAGCCGTCGATGCGCGCTTCGATCAGCTCAAGGGGTGGTACCACCAGCGGCTCGTCGCGGCCGCAGATGATCGCCAGCACGGTCTTGTCCCCGGCCTTCAGGCTCAGGCTGGCGCGCAGGCCGAGGTCGTCCTTGCGATCGACGTCGAGCAGTGCCTTGTCGTAGCAGACCAGGCCGAGAATACGCCCGGCATGGAAGACGCAACCGTTGTGGTTGGCGGCCAGGAAGGGGCTGACGGTATCGGCCTGGGTGCCGAAGTCGATGCGGATGGTGAAGTCCATCTGGCCTTCGAGCACTTCGATGCGCCGTGCCAGTTCGCCCCAGGGCAGACGGCCGGCGGGGCCGCTGTTGAGGGATTCGGTGAGGAGGGCGCGGCCGGTAGCGCCGATGACCAGGGTTTCCAGGACGTTGCTGCCGGGCCGGTAACGGCGTTCGATGCGGTACTTGCCTTCGGGGGTGATGGCGAAGCGGCCGCCTTCAAGGGGCGAAAGCAGGCGGTCGAACAGCGGTGGGGAGTCCATGTGCGGCACGCACCACCAGTCCACCGAGCCGTCCCAGCCCACCAGGGCCACCGAGCGACCGTCGCCGAGGGCGGCGTAGCCCTCCAGTGGCAGCCAGCCGCCGGCGTCCCGTTGCGGTTCGCCGAGCTGGTAGCCGTTCATCACGCTGTCGTCCACGGGGAGGGTCTCCGAAATGCAAAGGGGTCATTCGGAGAGATTCGTGGGGGAGGGGTTTGGTTCCGGGTGTTGTGTTGTTGCTGAGGGCCCTATCGCTGGCAAGCCAGCTCCCACAGTGTCCGCGTCGCTGCTGAACCCTGTGGGAGCTGGCTTGCCAGCGATGAGGCCCGAGAGAACACTACAGAATCAGGCTTTTGCCGCCCTGGCCGCATGCAGCTTCTTGTAGCTCTCGATCAACCGCAGATGCCGGTCCAGGCCTTCCAGCTTCATGCTGGTCGGGGTCAGGCCGTGGAAGCGCAGGCTGCCTTCGACCGAGGCCAGCACCGCATCCATCCGCGGATTGCCGAACATGCGGCGGAAGTTGACCTCGTAGTCGGCCATTTCCAGGTCGCTGTCCAGCTCCACTTCCAGCACCACGTTGAGCGCCTGGTAGAACAGCCCGCGCTCGACGGTGTTGTCGTTGTACTGCAGGAACATCTCCACCAGTTCCTTGGCATCGTCGAACTTCTTCAGCGCCACCTGGATCAGGATCTTCAGTTCCAGCACCGTGAGCTGGCCCCACACGGTGTTGTCGTCGAACTCGACGCCGATCAGCGTCTTGATCTCGGTGTATTCGTCCAGCTCCGACTCCAGCAGACGCTCCAGCAGGCTTTCCAGGGCGTCGTCGTCGAGGCTGTGCAGGTTGAGGATGTCCTCGCGGAAGAACAGGGCCTTGTTGGTGTTGTCCCAGATCAGGTCGTCCACCGGGTAGATTTCCGAGTAGCCCGGCACCAGGATGCGGCAGGCCGGGGCGCCCAGATGGTCGTAGGTGGCCATGTAGACCTCCTTGCCCATGCCTTCGAGGATGCCGAACAGGGTCGCGGCTTCCTCGGCGTTGGAGTCTTCGCCCTGGCCGGAGAAGTCCCACTCGACGAACTCGAAATCGGACTTGGCACTGAAGAAACGCCACGAGACCACACCGCTGGAGTCGATGAAGTGCTCGACGAAGTTGTTCGGCTCCATCAGCGCATGGCTTTCGAAGGTCGGCTGCGGCAGGTCGTTGAGGCCCTCGAAGCTGCGGCCCTGGAGCAGTTCGGTGAGGCTGCGCTCCAGCGCCACCTCGAAGCTCGGGTGGGCGCCGAAGGAGGCGAACACACCACCGGTGCGCGGGTTCATCAGGGTCACGCACATCACCGGGAATTCACCGCCCAGGGAGGCGTCCTTGACCAGCACCGGGAAGCCTTGTTCTTCCAGGCCCTGGATGCCGGCGAGAATGCCCGGGTACTTGGCGATGACTTCCTGCGGCACATCCGGCAGGGCCAGTTCGCCTTCGAGGATCTCGCGCTTCACCGCCCGTTCGAAGATCTCCGACAGGCACTGTACCTGGGCTTCCACCAGGGTGTTGCCGGCGCTCATGCCGTTGCTCAGGTAGAGGTTCTCGATCAGGTTCGACGGGAAGTACACCACCTCGCCATCGGACTGGCGCACGTAAGGCAGCGAGCAGATACCGCGCTCGATATTGCCCGAGTTGGTGTCGTACAGGTGCGAGCCGAGCAGCTCGCCGTCCGGGTTGTAGATCGCCAGGCAGTATTCGTCGAGCAGCTCTTTCGGCAGGGCGTCCTTGCGCCCCGGCTTGAACCAGCGCTCGTTCGGGTAATGCACGAACCCGGCGTTGGCGATCTCCTCGCCCCAGAACTGGTCGTTGTAGAAGAAGTTGCAGTTCAGCCGCTCGATGAACTCGCCCAGGGCCGAAGCCAGCGCGCTTTCCTTGCTCGAGCCCTTGCCGTTGGTGAAGCACATCGGCGACTGCGCATCGCGGATATGCAGGGACCAGACGTTGGGCACGATATTGCGCCAGGAGGCGATCTCGATCTTCATGCCCAGGCCCGCGAGGATCTCCGACATGTTGGCGATGGTCTGCTCCAGCGGCAGGTCCTTGCCCGGGATGATCGTGCTGGTTTGCCCGTCGAGGCCCGGCATCAGCAGGGCCTGGGCATCGGCGTCGAGGTTCTCGACTTCTTCGATGATGAACTCGGGGCCGGTCTGCACCACTTTCTTCACGGTGCAGCGGTCGATGGAGCGGAGGATGCCCAGGCGGTCCTTCTCGGAGATGTCCGCCGGCAGCTCGACCTGGATCTTGAAGATCTGGTTGTAGCGGTTTTCCGGGTCGACGATGTTGTTCTGCGACAGGCGGATGTTATCGGTGGGGATATCGCGGGTCTGGCAGTACAGCTTGACGAAATAGGCCGCGCACAACGCCGAGGAGGCCAGGAAGTAGTCGAACGGACCCGGTGCCGAGCCATCGCCCTTGTAGCGGATGGGCTGATCGGCGATCACCGTGAAGTCGTCGAACTTGGCTTCGAGTCGGAGGTTGTCGAGAAAATTGACCTTGATTTCCATGCGGGTTCCGTAGCGGGCGAATCGATTTTGGCGGCCATTATCCGGTTTTTCGCCGGGAAGTCTTGTCCTTTCACCCGCGGCCGCCGGGCGGGCAGGGAGGTTAGTCCTCCTCCAGATGATGGACAAAGGTCGCACCGCTGTAGGCCTTGCGGAACAGGCCCAGTTCCACCAGCCGTGGCATCACCTGCTCAAGGAACAGGTGCACCGATTCCACCGAGCCGCCGGGCGCCGCGATAAACCCGTCCATGGCCCCGGCCTCGGCCCATTCGACGATGCTCGCTACCGCGTCGTCCACCGTGCCGATCACCTGCCAGTGGGCGGCCGAGATCACTTCCGGCTTCAGCAACAGCTGATCTACGGTCAGCGACTCCCGCTCGATCAGGCGGCGCAGCAGGCGGGTGTGGGTGCGGCTGTTGGTCTTGGCCAAGGGGGGCGGCAGGTCGTCACGGGTCACCGGGCGATCCGCCGGCCAGTCGCTGAGGTCGAGGCCGGTCATTTCCTTGACCGAGGCGAACTTGCGCTGGCGGTCGAGGCGGGCATGGGTTTGCATGAACAGGGCGCGGGCTGCTTCCCGGGTCGGCGCCAGGTACAGGCTCAGGCCGGGCAGCAGGCGGACATCCCGGGGATCGCGGCCATGGGCCTCGGCACGGCGTGACAGATCGCGGCGCAGATCAATGGCTGCCTCGATATCCGGGGTCGGCGAGAACACCAGGTCGGCCACCGAGGCAGCGAAGTCGCGGCCGGATTCCGAGGCGCCCGCCTGGACGAAGGGAATCCGCGCGCCGCCGAAGGCCGGCAGGTTGAGCGGGCCCTTGACCTTGAAGTGGGGGCCTTCGTGGTTGACCGGGTGGATCAGCGAGGTGTCGGCGTATTGACCGGCGGCGCGGTCGAGTTTCAGCGCTTCGTTGGGGAAGCTGGCCCACAGTTGCTGCACCAGCTCGGTGAACTCGGCGGCGCGCTGGTAGCGCTGCTCGGCGTCAGGCATGCGCTCCAGGCCGAAGTTCTCGTGGCCCTGCAGGGCGGTGACGATGTTCCAGCCGACCCGGCCCTTGCTGATCCAGTGCAGGGATTGCAGTTGCCGGGCCACCACGTAGGGCGGGTAGAAGGTGGTGGAGACGGTGGAGACCAGGCCGATATGGGTGGTTGCCTGGGCGACGGCGGCGAGCAGCACGGTGGGGTCGAGGCTGGCGAAGCCGGGAGCGTGTTCCATCACTTCAACGGCCAGGCTGCTGACGTCGGGGCGGAACACGAAGTCCAGGTGCGCGGCTTCGGCGCGACGGGCCAGGTCGATGGCGAAATCGGCGCTGAAGAGGTGCTCGATATTGCTGTTGTCGCGCCGCCAGCCGTCGCCGCTGAGCCAGGTGGGGGCGAGGGAGAGGCCGATGTGGAGCTTGCGGGTATTCATAAATAATCCTATGTATTCGCAATACCTCTGTAGGAGCGTGGCTTGCCCGCGAAGGACCGCGCCAGCGGTCCCAAAATCTCACTGCTACCACTATCTTGGGACCGCTGCGCGGTCCTTCGCGGGCAAGCCACGCTCCTACAGAAGCGGGTACGCGTCGTTCTTTAGAAGGCGCCCTTGACCCCGACCCCGAACATCCGCGGCGTGGTCATGCTCGCCTCCGTCCCGCCTATCCCGCGGTTCTGCTGCATGTACAGCGGCGACCGATCATCGAAGACGTTCTTCACATAGCCATACAGCTCCACTTCCTTGCTGTAGCGGTAGCCCATGCGCATATCGGTCAGGGTGTAGGCGTCCACGGCATAGGCCTTGGTGTTGGCGGTGTCCGAGTAGTAGCCATCCACATGCCGCACCTGGGCCGAGACGTTCAGCCTGTCGGTGACATCCCAGCTCGGCCCGAAGCTCAGGCTGTAGCCCGGCGAACGGGCGAATTCATTGGCCTCGTAGCTGTCGTTGCCGGAGATCCTGTCGATCCGCGTGCGCAGGGTGCCGGCGCTGGCTTTCAGGGTCAGGTTGTCCAGCACCCGGTAGTCGGCGCTGAGTTCCAGTCCGTAGGCGTGGGCCTTCTCGGCATTGATGGTGTAGGACTGGGTGATGCCGGTGGAGATCACCACCGGGATGTTGTACTGGGCATCCTTGTGGTCCATGTAGAACAGGTTGCCGCTCAGTTGCAGACGGTCGTCGAGCAGGCTGGCGCGGGTGAACAGCTCATAGTTCCACACCGACTCTTCCTTGAACGACATCCAGTTGCGGGTGGTCAGGTTCAGCGCCACGCCGCCCGGGTTGTAGCCACGGCTGACCATGCCGCCGACGGTCCAGTCCGGGGTCACGGCAAAGGCCAGGGACAGCTTGGGTAGCAGGGCAGAGAAGGTCTTTTCGTAGTCCAGCGGAGTCGGCGCCAGTACCGAGCGGCCTTCGCGTTCGATGCGGTCTTCCTGGTAGCGCAGGCCGCTGCCGAGGGTCCAGCGGTCGGTCAGGCGGTAGCTGACATCGCCGAACACGCCGAGGTTTTCCTTGCGGTCATCGAAGGTGGACAGCCCGCTGAGCAGCAGGCTCTCGTCGGACTTGGTCTTCGCCACGTAGATCCCGGTGGTGCCGCTGACCGCGCTGTCCTGGTCGCCGAAGTTCAGGCGGGTTTCGTTGGACAGGTTCTTCTGCTGGATATCGGCGTCGCCGTTGCCGGGAATCCCGGTGTAGCGCTGCACATGGGACAGCGAGTACTGCGCCTGGTTGAGCAGCTTGAGGCCGTTGTCGAAGTCGTAGCTGACATCGAGGATGCTGGTGTTGGTCGACTGCTCCCAGCTCGGCATGGTGGTCGTGGTGTGTTCCAGCTTGTGGTACGGCGCGGCCGCAGCTTCCTGGCTGGGCCGGTTGGCGTCACCGTGGGAAAAGGTGTACTTGGCTTCCAGCCCGGGCAGGGCGCTGGGCAGCCAGAGCAGCTTGGCGCGTGCGGTGGTGGAACTGAAGTTCTTGTCCGCCTTGCCTTTCTGGAAATTCGGGTTGGTGTAGTCGATGAAGGTGTCGCGGGCCGAGTGATCCACGGTGATGCGCCCGGCCAGGTCATTGCCCATCAGCGGCCCGGAGGCCATCAGTGAGGTGCGGTGCGAGTCGTAGTTGCCGAGTTCGGCCTGGTAGGCGGCTTCGGGGGTGAAGCTCGGGTCCTTGGTATTGACGATGATCGCCCCGGCGATGGCATTGGCGCCTTGCGAGGTGGTCTGCGGGCCGCGGAAGACCTCGATGCTGTCCAGGTCCCAGACCGAGGTGGCGCCGAAGTACATCTCGTTGTAGTTCAGGTAATGACCGTCGAGGTTGATGGTCGCCCGCGGCACGGTGCCGCCCCAGAACACGTTCTGCCCGTTGTTCGGGCCCTGGCTGTCCATGCCGCGGATCACCGGGGCGCCGACGCTGTCGGTGTAGATCACGTTGGGCACGTCGTTGAGCACTTCGGTGACGGTGGAGCTGCCGGCCTTTTCCTTGTCGATTTCCTGCCCGGTCTTCACCGTCACCGAAGAGGCGGTGTCCTTCAGTTCGCGCTCGACTTTTTCACCGGTGATCACGATCGGCTCGAAGGTCAGGCTGGCGGGTTCCGCCATTGCCGACGTGGCGCCGAGCAGGGTCGACAGGGTCAGGACGCTGAATCCGCCGGTGAGGGTGAGAGGGGAGTAGGGCTTCAAGGGTACTGCTCCTGAATGAGAATGGTTGCGATTTGCCGAAAGGCTATCACGCAGCCATCACATTCCTCAATAAAGAATTCATTCCGCAATGTGGTTTGTGCTTTTTGCCTCGGGCAAAATCGGTATCATGCCCAGCGCGATGGAAACCAAGCCTGAGGAGAGGTCATTTGAACAACGACGAGTCCACCCTGGACGACGCCCCGCAAGCCCCCGGCGAAAAGCGCTCTGGCACTATCCAGTCGGTGGCCATCGCCACGCGTTTTCTCCAAGTGCTGGCCAGTGCCGAGCGCGAGCTGGCGTTGGGTGAAGTGGCCCGGCGCACCAATACCGGCGGGTCCACCACCCACCGCTATCTGCAAAGCCTGGTCAAGGAAGGCCTGGCCCGACAGGACCCGGCCACGGGGCTCTATGACCTCGGGCCGACGGCGCTGAGCATTGGCATTGCTGCGCTGAAGCGGGTGGATGCGGTGGAAATCGCCGCCAGCCACATGAAGGCCCTGGCCCACCGCCAGGCGGCCAGTGGTGGCGTGGCGATCTGGACGGAGCGCGGGCCGACGCTGGTGCGCTGGTATCGCAGCGCGTATTTCTCGGTGAACCCGCTGGCGCTGGGGGATATCCTGCCGCTGGACAACACCGCCTGCGGGCTGGTGTTCCAGGCGTTCCTGCCCAAGGCCACCATCGATGCGGCGCGCAAGCAGCAGCCGGCGCATTTCCGCGGCACGCCGCCGAGCAAGGCGGTGCTGGACGAAGTGCGCAACAGCTGCTGGGCGGAGCTGACCAGTCACCTGCTGTCGAACGTCACCGGGCAGGCTGCGCCGGTGTTCGATGCGCAGGGGGAGATTGTGTGCTGCATGACTACGGTGACGGATCTCGGGCGCTTGAATTCGCCCGAGGACCGGGATGCGCTGTTCAGGGAGGCGGGGGTGGTGAATCAGGCGACGGGTGGGGCGGCTTCAGGGTTGTGGTGATGCATCCGGCCTCATCGCTGGCAAGCCAGCTCCCACAGGGTTCGCGGCGCACACAAGACCTGTGGGAGCTGGCTTGCCAGCGATGAGGCCCTTAAGAGCGACTCCGGGCCAGCCCCTTCGCCACCAACATCGGCGTCCCCGTCACCGGATCCTCAATGATCAACGCCTCCAGCCCGAACACCCGCTCCACCAACGCCTCGGTAAACACCTGCGCCGGCGCCCCGCTGGCAACGATCTCGCCATCCTTCATCGCCACCAGGTGCGTGGCATAGCGGCAGGCCTGGTTCAGTTCGTGGAGCACCGCGACGATGGTCCGGCCCTGGCGGTTCAGTTCGGCCAGCAACTCCAGCAACTCGATCTGATGAGCGATATCCAGGTAGGTGGTGGGCTCGTCGAGCAACAGGATCGGCGTCTGCTGCGCCAGGACCATGGCGATCCACACCCGCTGGCGTTGGCCGCCTGACAATTCGTGCAAAGGCCGCTCGGCCAGTTCCTCCACCCCCGTCGCCTGCATCGCGTCCTGCACCGCCTGCTCGTCCGCTTTCGACCACTGTCGCAGGAACGACTGGTGCGGATAGCGCCCGCGCGCCACCAGGTCGGCCACGGTGATGCCGTCTGGCGCCGTTGCGCTCTGTGGCAGCAGGCCGAGGATCCGCGCCACTTCCCGGGCCGGGAATTCACGGATCGGACGCTGATCGAGCAGCACCTCGCCGGCGCTCGGCACCAGCAGGCGGGAGAGGGCACGCAACAGGGTGGACTTGCCGCAGGCATTGGGACCAACGATCACGGTGAAGGAGCCGTCGGGGATGGCGATGCTCAGGTCGCTGGAGATGGTCCGCTGCTCATAGCGCAGGGTTAGCGCATCGGCCCGCAGGCGGTGCGTCATGGCGGGGATTCCTTGGGGATGATGGCGCGGCAGTATTGCATGTGTGGAATTTATTCCGCAATATGGAATGCGAAAGCCTCTCAATCGTATCATTGCCTTTGAATTCGTGGTGTCCCAATCGCTGGCTTGCCAGCGATTGGCCCGACCAGACAGCGGACCTGAACCTGCCCAATGAAAACCCTGACTCCTCTACTGCGCCTCGCCGCCACCACCCTGGCCCTGATGGCCGGCCTGGCCCAGGCGGTGGAAACGCCGAAGCGCATCGTCTCGACCACCCCCAGCGTCACCGGCATCCTTTTGGCGATGAACGCCCCGCTGGTGGCCAGTGCCGCCACCACGCCCAGTCGCCTGTCCGACGCCAAGGGCTTCTTCACCCAATGGGCGAAGGTCGCCGATGAGCGCGGCGTCGAAGTCCTCTACAAGAACCTGGTCTTCGATATCGAAGCGGTGATCGGCCAGGACCCGGACCTGCTGGTGCTCTCCGCCACCGGCGCCGACAGCGTGATCCAGCACCAGGGCGAGCTGGAAGCCCAGGGCATCCGCACCACGGTGATCAACTACTCCAACCAGAGCTGGCAGGACATCGCCACCGAACTGGGTCGCCAGACCGGTCTGCAAGCCCAGGCGGCCGCGGCCATCAAGCGCTTCGACGACTACACCGCCGAAGTCGCCGCAACCCTCAAGCCCGCCAGCGGCAGTGTCAGCGTGGTCGGCTACAACATCGGCGGCAGCTACTCCATCGCCCGGGAAAACAGCCCGCAGGCGCGGGTGCTGAATGCCCTGGGCTTCAAGGTCAGCGGCCTGCCGGCTGCCCTGGAGTCCCAGGTGCAACGCAGCTCCGACGTGGCGTTCATTTCCCGCGAGAACCTTTCCGCGGCGATCGCCGGGGACAGCGTCTTCCTCCTTAGCGCCACCGACGCCGACGTCCAGGCCTTTCTCAATGACCCGGTGCTGGCCAACCTGCCGGCAGTGATCCACAAGCGGGTCTACGCCCTGGGCCCGAGTTCGTTCCGTATCGACTACTACTCCGGCCGCGAGATGATCGACACCGTGGCGCGGAATTTCCGTTAAGTGGTGCTGGCAAGACGACGTCGCCAACGCGCGTGGGGGCTGCTTGCCGGGTTGGGCTTGCTGGCACTGGCGGTGGTGCTGAGCCTGACCCTGGGCTCGCGCACCCTGGCCCTGGCCGAAGTGCTGGACGCCCTGCGCCATTACGACCGGCATAACGACCTGCACCTGATCGTCCGCGAGATGCGCATCCCGCGCACCCTGGTGGCGATCCTCGCCGGGCTGGCTCTGGGCCTGGCCGGGGCGATCATGCAGGCGGTGACCCGCAATCCCCTGGCCGAACCCGGCCTGCTGGGGATCAACGCCGGCGCGGCGCTGGCAGTCATCGGTGCTGCCGCGACCTTCGGCATGGCAAGCATGGCCAGCTACGTGTGGTTCGCCTTTCTCGGCGCCGGGCTGGCAGGCGCGGCGGTGTTCATGCTGGGGCAGGCCCATGAAGTCAGCACCAACCCGGTCAGGCTGGTGCTGGCCGGGGCCGGCCTGTCGGTGCTGCTGGGCTCGGTCACCGGGGTGATCGTGCTCAATGCGCCGCCGGAAGTGTTCGACCAGTTCCGGCATTGGGCCTCGGGCTCCATCGAGCGTGCGGATTTCAGCGCGGTGTGGGTCCTGCTGCTGGCGGTGCCGGCAGGTTCGCTGGCGGCGTTTGCAATTGTCGGCAACCTGAATGTCCTCGCTCTCGGCCGCGATCTGGGCCAGGCCCTCGGCGCCAGCGTGCGCGGCACCTGGTGGCTGGCCTGTCTGGCGGTGATGCTGCTGGCCGGCGCCGCGACGGCGGGTGCCGGGCCGATCGCTTTTGTCGGACTGGTCGCGCCCCATCTGGCACGCCTGCTGGTGGGGCCGGATTACCGCTGGCTGCTGCCGTACTCGGCGCTGTTCGCGGCGGTGCTGTTGCTGCTGGCGGATGTGCTGGGGCGGGTGGTCGGCGGCACGACCGAGATCGCTGCCGGGATCATCGCCGCCGTGCTCGGTGGTCCGTTCTTTATCGCCGTGGTGCGCAAATACCGGTTGAACAGACTATGAACAGAACCCTGCGTTTTGCTGGAGTGTCCCTGCGCTGGCAGCCCCGGATGGTATTGCTGTGCCTGGTGCTAGCGTTGCTGGCCCTGGTGCTTGGCGTCGTGCTGCTGGGCATCGGCAGCCTGCACCTGAGCCCGGCCCAGGTCGTCGACAGCCTGGTCGGCACGCCGGACAACCTGACCGCGCAACGGGTGATCACCCGGGTGCGCCTGCCTCGCGTCCTCACCGCCTTGCTGGTGGGCGCGTCGTTGGGCATGGCCGGGGCGATCTTCCAGTCGATCTCGCGCAATGCCCTGGGTTCGCCGGACATCATCGGCTTCACGACTGGCGCGGCCAGCGGGGCGATTGTCCAGCTGATCCTGTTCGATGCCGGGCCCCTGGGGACCTCGTTGGCAGCGGTGGCGGCGGGGATGGTCACGGCGGCGCTGGTGTTCGTGCTGGCGATGAAGGGGCGCAGTACCGGTGGCTACCGGCTGGTGCTGGTGGGGATTGGCGTGGGGGCGATGCTGTCCGGGTTGAATACGGTGTTGCTGGTGGTCGGTGATCTCGACCGGGTGATGACGGCACAGCTGTGGCTGGCGGGATCGTTGAATACCCGGACCTGGGCCCATGTGCTGCCGGCGGCGCTGGGCTTGCTGTTGATTGGGCCGCTGGCGCTGTATCACGGGCGGCAGATGAACCTGCTGGAGATGGGCGATGATGCGGCGAGCCAGCTGGGTGTAGCGGTTGAGCGTACGCGGTTGACGATGGTGCTGGCGGCGGTAGGGCTGACCGCGATTGCCACGGCGGCGGCGGGGCCAATTGCCTTTATCGCGCTGGCGGCACCGCAACTGGCGCGGCGCTTGAGCGGGGCGGGGCAGGTGCCATTGCTGGCCGGGGCCTTGATGGGGGCGGTGTTGCTGCTGGCGGCGGATTTGCTGAGCCAGCGGTTTGCCGGGGCGGTGAACATGCCGATCGGGTTGACCACGGGGATGCTGGGTGGGGTTTATCTGTTGTGGTTGCTGGCCTGCAACCGCCGAATATAGATCATGCACATAACCTGTGGGAGCTGGCTTGCCAGCGATTGCTGTAGTGAATTCACCATTGCAATCGCTGGCAAGCCAGCTCCCACAGGTTCTGTGCAGTTTTCGGGGGCGAGGTTCTCAGAGGGATTGCAGGAACAGCAGCAGCGCCTGTCGGTCTGCCTTGTCCATCCCGGCAAAACGCTCCCGCGCAACCCCGGCTTCCCCGCCATGCCACAACACCGCCTCGCTCAAGCTCCTTGCTCGCCCATCATGCAGATACCCGGCCCCCGGATTGATCCGCTCGATCAGCCCCACCCCCCATAACGGCGGCGTGCGCCACTCCGTGCCGGTGGCCAGGAAATCCTCGCGTCCATCCGCCAGACCGTCGGCCATGTCATGCAGCAACAGATCGGTATACGGCTCGATCACCTGTGCCCCGGCCTTGAGCTGCGGCCGGTGGCAAACCGCGCATCCAGCCTCGGCGAACAGGCGTTCTCCCTCCAGCACCCTGTCCCGGTCCCGCCGCGCAGGCGGAGCCAGATTGGCCAGGTAGAAATGCAGCTCGCTCAACTGCATCGCATCCACCTCCGGCAGCCCTCCACTCAAGGCCTGCTGGCAGTCCCGCTGCTGCGGCGCGCAGTTTTCCTCGGGATACAACGGCGAGGTGATCCCCAGGTCCCCATGCAGGGCGCTGGCGATCTGTTGCAGCAGGTCCGGCTGGTTGGCCTTGAGCCCGAAACGCCCGGGCTCCAGGCGCTGGCGCTCGACGCTCCAGACCTGGTTGACCTTGCCGCGCACGCCATCGGCCTTGGGCTCATCGGCCATGCGCTGCAACTCCGCGGCGCTGACCTGTTCCAGCAAGCCCAGCCCGAACACCGGATTACCCACCCGCATTGACGTGTGGATGTCCCCAAGCGGCCCGTAGCCCTGCTCACTGAACAGCAGATGCGGTTGGCGCAGGCTCAGGGTTTCGCCATTGGCAAAGCGCACCGGCCGTTCTTCCCAGCGAATCCGAGCCTGGCCTTCGCCACGCACCCCGGGAATCCCCAGTTCATTGAGCTGATCGCCATAGGCCGGATGCGGCAGCGGCCCGCCATGGGCATCCTTCCCCGGCAGCGACAGACGCACCAGCATGGTCCGCATCGGTGCCGTTTCATCCGCAGGCGCCTGACCCCGACCGTTCTTCGGGTGACAGGCAATACAGGTGATCCGGTTGTACAGCGGCCCCAGCCCGTCCACCGCCTCATCCCGCGACGGGGCGATCACCCAGGCCTGGCGAAACAGCCCGCGGCCCTTGAAGAAGCGCTCCAGTTGCATGTCGTCGTCGAGCCCTGGCAGTGGCCGGGCGAAGGCTTCACGGTCGGCCCGGGCACTGGCGGAAAACACCACCAGTGCGCCGAGCAGCAAGGCGCCGAGCCGCCTCACAGCCCCATCTCGTCGAGCAACCGCGCCGCCTCGGCCTGACGCGTGGCGCCCTGGAACTGCCAGGCGATTTCGCGCTTGCCGAGTGCGTCCTGGTCGCTGGCCGGCTGGTGCTCCATGCCGCTGTCCTGGCGTGCGCCGAACAGCTTCAGCAGATCCGTCGAAGCAGCCTGCCCGGCACTCAGCGGCGGTACCGTCAGATAAGCACGGACCGCTTGCAGGTCGCGGCCCATGGCTTCCCCGGCATGCACCCGTTGCCACAGTTCGGTCAGGCGCTCATGGGGCTGCCCCAGCCATTGCACGAACAGCGACGTAACCAGCGCCAGACGCTCGCGGGACGCTGCCTTGTAGCTGTAGGCACCCTGTTCGGCTGCCACGAACGGATCGTGATAGCCCGCTGGGAGTTCGGCATAGACGCTGGGGCGTACCGGCAACTTGCGGATATCCGCATCGGCCAGCAGCTTCTGCCCGGCATCGGACAGCACGAAACGCACGAAGGCGCGTGCGCCGTCCGCCTGCTTCGTGCTCCGGGTGATCGCGATATGCGCCGGATTCAGCCCGCCATGGGCCGGATAGACGAACGCCACCGGTTGCCCGTTGCTCACCGCCGAGGCGACGAAGAAGTCGATGGACAGGCCCACCGCTGCGCGCCCGTTGGCCACCTCGTCGCTGACCAGGGTGCCGCCGCGGCTGACCAGCCGCGACTGCCCGGCAATCTCGCTCCACAGTGCCCAGCCGCGCTCCCAGCCGTAGTGCTGCAGGACGATATCCAGCAGCACCGGCGCGAAGCCGACCCGGCCCGGATCGGGCAGGGCGATGCGCCTGCGCAGGCGCGGATCGAGCAGGTCGGTCCAGTCCTTCGGCGCCTCGATGCCCAGTTCCGCCAGGGCCTTGGGATTGGTGGCGAAGCCATAACCGGCCAGTTCCGTGGCCTGGTAGCGGGCGTCCGGGTCGCGCAGGGCCGTAGCGCCGATCCGTGGCGGCAGACCCTTCAGGTCCACGCCCAGCGGTTGCCAGCTTCCGTCCTTGGCCAGCCGGGCGAAATTGCCCGGCGACGGCGCCCAGTACACATCGACGCCGCCCTGGTCCGCCTGGCGCAGGAAGGGCAGAGCATCGAAGCCCTGGCGCCAGAGGATCTGCAGGCGATAGTCCGGGTTGGCCTGTTCGAAGGCTTCCTCGAAGCGGCTCATCATCTCCTCGGGGTAGCTGGTCAGCACCACCACCGGTTCGGCCGCGAGCAGGCTCGCCGGGCTCAGCGCCAGGGCGAGCAGCCATGCCTTACAGCGGAACATTGAACTGCACGAAGTAGTTGCGGCCGATTTCCGGGTAGCCCTCGCTGTACTCGTAGAGACGGTCGAACAGGTTGCGCACCCCGGCCTCGACCAGCACGTCGTTGCTGAAGCGGTAGCCGCTCTTGAAGTTGTACACCGCGTAGCCGCCGGACATCTGCGTACCATCGGATACGTTGTAGCGCTTCGATGCCGCTTCCGCGCTGCCGGTCAGGCGCCAGGCGTCGTGATTCCAGGTGGCCGAGGCGAACAGGTTGTGGCGCGGCGTGTCGATCGGGTGCAGTTCGGGATTGCTGCGGTTCTCGCGGTCGAGGAAGGTGTAGCTGGCGCCCAGTTCCCAGTCGCCCAGGTCGCCCTTCAGGCCCAGTTCGAAGCCCTGGTTACGTGCCTTGGCGATGTTCTGGTACTGGCCGCAGGGCGCTGCGCAGTTGAGCTGTGCCGGGACGGTGACCTGCTGGATCGAGTCCTCGATATTGGCCACGAACAGCGCCGCATCCAGGTTCCATTGCGCGGTCAGCGCGCCGCTGTAGCCCAGCTCGTAGTGGGTGGCCCGTTCCGACTTCAGGTCGGGGCTGGCGATCACCGTGCCGAAGCGGGTCGAGTAGCGGTCCTTGATCGTCGCGAAGCGGCTCTTGCGCGAGACGGTCAGGCGCACCTGGCCGTTGTGGTCGATATCCAGCAGGGGGCCTGTGTTCATGAACAGGCCGAGCTGGCTGTTGACCGCGTCGTCGCTGCCGGTGGGCTCGTCGTACAGGGTCTTGACCCGTGGCGAGCCGGGGTTGGTGCCGTAGTTCTCGGCGTCCAGGCTCTTGCGGTAGTTGTAGGACACGCCACCGACAATGCTGAAGATCGCGTTCAGGCGCAGGGTGTCTTCCAGGGCGATGGACTGGGTCTGGTCGCGGAAGTGGGTCTGCGGGTCGCTACCGTCGCGGGAGCGGTGCACGTCTTCCTTGAAGTGGTAGGCCACGCCCAGGCGGTTGCCCTCGGTCAGGGCCAGGTCGCCTTCGATGGAGAAGCCGCTGGACTCGTCGTCATACTTGCTCGGGAAGCCGGATTGCAGCGCGCCGGGGATACCGTTGTTGTAGACGTAGCTTTCCAGGGAGTTCTTGAAGGTGTCGTGGTAGACCCGGGTCTTCAGGCCGTGCTCGCCGAAGCGGGTGTTGGTGGCGACGAACAGGCTGGTCTTGTCCCAGGTCGGCCATTCCCACCAGCGCTTGCGCTGGCCGGTGGCGGGCAGGTCGCCGGCATAGGGCGGCTGGCCCTTGCTGCCTTCCTGCTGGACGTAGCCGACCACGTATTCGTCGGTCTCGTTGGGGGTGAAGCCGAGCTTGAAGCTGAACTTGCCATCGCGCTTGTTGCTGTTCTCGCGGCGGCCTTCGCCTTGCTGGTTGTTGGTCGGCTTGAAGTCGTCCGGGAGCATCGTGTAGTCGTAGTCGACATAGGACACGCCGCCCTGCATCCACCAATTGCCCTGGTTGGAGCCGACGTTGGCGTAGCTGCGCCAGGCGTTGACGTTGCCGTGGTCGGTCATTTCCAGGCCGCCGCCCACTTCACCCTCGAAGGCCTGGGTCGGGCGTCGGGTCACCAGGTTGATCGCCCCGCCCAGGGTATTCGGGCCGTACAGCAGGGAGGCGAAGCCCTTGGCCACCTCGATGCGCGACAGGTCGTAGGTGGTGAAGCGGCCCAGGTCGATATTGCCGTCGTAGGGGACGTAGGTGGGGATGCCGTCGATATACACCGGCACCTGCAAACGATCGAAACCGCGCACGTAGACCACCTGTTCGGCGCGGCCGCCGATGTAGCTCTGGTTGACGCCTGGGGCCAGGGCCAGGGCGCGGTCGACGGTTTCCCGGTCGTGCAGGCGGATGTCCTGCAGCTCGACCACGGTGCTGCCGGTGGCGAGTTTTTCGTCCTGCGGCGCGGCGATCTGGATTTCACCGAGGGTGAAGGGCTTGCTGTCCTCGGCGGCGAGGGCGGACTGGGCGCTGATGGCGGCGATGGCCAGCACCAGGGTACGGGGGGTGAAGGGTTGCATGACTGCTCCATGGTTATGGGGCTGGTCGTTGCGGGCATGCAGTCTTGTGGTGTTGCTGAGGGCCTCATCGCTGGCAAGCCAGCTCCCACAAGGTCCGCGGCGCCGCAGAACCCTGTGGGAGCTGGCTTGCCAGCGATGAGGCCGGTAACAGGCGACACATCCTGAACTGCCTAGCACGGGGAAACGAATCCAGCTTTCGTTATATATTTTCCTATACAGCGATACCCGCAAAAACAGCTCGGGCCTTCCTCCCCGAAGACTGCGAACCGTTTGGAAATCCAGCGGACAGGGTCCGGCAGAAAGCGGACCGGGACGAATACTAGCGTTGCCAGGCGCCCGCTGACAACGCTGTATATCAAATTACATAACGATATTGTCGTGATGGCAGTTGTGGCGGGTCGCGCAGAGGCAATCCCCAGGCTCAGTTGCGCCCGGCGGTCACCCCCCCATCCACCGGCAGGATCGCCCCGGTGATCCATGACGCCTGTTCCGACGCCAGGAACAGGATCGCCTGGGCCACATCCGCCGGCTGGCCATTGCGGCCCAGGGGGTGGAAGGCGTTGAAGGTCGGCAGCACGTCCTTCACCTGGTCGGCGCTCATGAAGGTCCCGTAGACCGGTGTTTCCACCACGGCCGGGGCCACGGTGTTGATGCGGATATTGGCGCTGGCCAGTTCCAGGGCCAGGTTGCGGGTCAGGGCATGCACGCCGGCATTGGCAGCGGAATAGGCTGCCGAAGGCGTCGCGCCGATGGCCTGGATAGCCCACAGCGAACCGGTCTGCACGATTGCGCCGCCACCACGCTGGATCATCGCCCTGGCCGCTGCCTGGGCCATGAAGAACTTGCCCTTGAGGATGATGTCGAGAAACCCGTCGTACTCGGCGGGGCTGACTTCAAGAAAAGGCTTGGGGTTAAAGACCCCCGCGTTGTTGACCAGGATATCGACGCCACCGAAGGCCTTCTGCGCCAGGGCGACCAGTGCCTCGGCGGTTGCCGGATCAGCGATATCGCCGGCCAGGGTGCGTACCTGGTTTCCGCTGGCATCGATTCGCACCGCCGCCTCTTCTAGCTTGCGTGCATTACGCCCGCCGATCACCACGCTGGCGCCGGCTTTCACCAGTTGCCGGGCCACCTCTTCGCCGATACCTGAACCACCACCGGTGATGATTGCTACCTTGTTAGAAAAACTTTGCATCGAGAACACTCCAGGGCCTTGATCGGGCACGCATCGCATTGAGCAGGAAAAACCGCCCCGGTTCTGCTATTTTCCTTAGAGAGTCGGGCTGGCTTGCGCTGCATTGTTGTCTCGCGCAGGCTCGCTCGCAACGCAGGATATTTTCGCTAACGGGAAAGAAAAACTTTCAATGTCACTGGCCTATCTCAACGCCTTGCGCGCCTTCGAAGCGGCGGCGCGGCACCAGAGTTTTTCCGCAGCAGCGGCGGAGCTGAACGTCACTCCGGCGGCAGTCGGGCAGCAGGTGCGCAGCCTCGAAGCCTGGCTCGGCATCCCGCTGTTCACCCGCGCCGGCAGTGGCACGGCGCGGCTGATGCTGACCGATATCGCCCGCTCGGCCTTGCCGGATATCCAGGCCGGCTTCGACCGGCTCACGGTGGGGCTGGCGCGGCTCAAGGATGCTGGTGTGCATACGGGGCTGACGGTCAGCGTCAGTCCGGCCTTTGCCTCGAAATGGCTGCTGCCGCGGATCGAGCGGTTCCAGCAGGCGCATCCACGGCTGGATGTGCTGCTCGATACCAATGCCCGCTCGGTGGATTTCCAGGCAGAGCGGATCGATATTGGTGTGCGTTATGGAGCCGGGAAACGGCCGGGGCTGACGGCGCTGCACCTGATGGCCGAGACCTTGTTCCCGGTGTGTGCGCCGGATTATCCGTTGTTGAAGAAAGGACGTTTGCCGGAGAAGGTGCTGGATCGCTGCACGCTGATTCATGACCTTTCCATGGCGGGCGATCCGGACTATCCGACCTGGCGGATGTGGATGGATGCTTCGGGCTTTACCGGGATCGATACAGACCATGGCCTGCGCATCAACAACTCGGCGGCGGTGCTTCAGGCGGCCATGGACGGGCAGGGCTTGGCCCTGGCGCGCAGCGTGATGGTCAAGGATGACCTGGCGGCAGGGCGGTTGATCCGGCCGTTTGCCGACAAGGGGCTGGATTGTCCGTTGACCCAGGCGTACTACGTGGTCTATCGGCCGGAGTGTGGGGAGTTGGGGAAGGTGCAGGCGTTTCGGGATTGGTTGCTTTCGGAGGCCAGTGCACAGCACTGACTTTTTCGGTGGCAGGACCGGCCTCATCGCTGGCAAGCCAGCTCCCACAGGGTTCGGCAGCGACTCGGACCCTGTGGGAGCTGGCTTGCCAGCGATGAGGCCCGACCAGTCAACCCATCATTTTCAGATCGCCCAACCAAACACCCGGAAATGCTGATTGGCAAACCTCACCCGTACCGGTAGCGAATCGATCCTCCATTCACTGGCCAGCGGCTCATTGAAACGTGCCGGCACCATCAGCCCCCGGGTCGGGCTGCTGAACGGTTTGCGCAGGTCACTGGGCAGCGGGTTGGCGCTTTCCGCCGGGCTGATCACCTGCGCGCCGACCCATTCACCATTGGGCAGCAGCACATCCAGCGCCGACCCCAGCGTCGAGTGCTCGACATCCTTCGGGTCCAGGTACACCCACAATTGCGCCGGCCCCTCGCGCTCCAGGCGCATCAGCAAGGTCCCCGGACCGACATTCTCACCCGGCGCGGCAATCACCTCGGCAACCCGTCCGGCCTCGCTGGCATGCACGTCCATCCGCGCCAGTTGCTCCTTCAGCCATTGCCCCTCGCGCTCCTGCTGCCGGGCGTAGTCCTGCGTCGCACCACCACTCAGGCTGCGCTCGAAGGCCAGCAACTCCGACTCGCGACTGTCCAGGGCATTCTGTGCTTCCAGCAGCTCGCCACGGGTCGCGGCACCCTGCTGCACCAGCCGGCGCACTTCGCCAACATGTGTCGAGGCCCGTTGCACCAGGCTGCGCAGCACCGCGCGGTTCTGCTCGTTCACCGAGGCACTGGCAGCCGGCGCCGAGCCGGCCTGCAACAGGCTCAGGCGCAGGCGCCATTCCGGGTTGTCCAGATCCGCCAGCGGCGTGCCGGCCTGCACATGATCCCCGGCCTGGACCCGCAACGCACGGATCTCGCCGGGTTGCATGGCGCGTACTTCCAGGGTCGGCAAACGCACCAGGGCCGGGGCCTCGATGCGCAACAACGCCAGCCCGTAGCGCCCGGCGAGCCAGAGCACCGGCAGGCAGATCAGGAACAGGATCAGGTACCAGCGCAGCCTGAACGCCAGGCGCTTGCCCGGCGCATAGAGCACCTGCATGCCGTTGTCTTCGGTGGGGTGTTGTTCCTTGGCACTGCTGAATTTGATCTTCATCGGCTTCTCGGGTACTCGCTCCAGGACTGCCAGTCGATGCCGCTGATGCCGGCGGGCAGCAGCGCGTTTTTCCAGTGGGTGGTCTGCTCCTGCAGTTTCTGCTGGCCCGCGTCGGCCCAGCTGAGGTCCTTCGGTTGATCGGTTTCCACGCTCTGCGCCAGACGCAGGTGCAGGCCCGGCCATTTCTTCGCGATCTCCGTCGCCCGGTTGGCGCTGGAGGTCGGGTTGCGGGTGTAGATCATCAGGCTGATTTCACCTACGCCCAGCTGCTGCAACTCGCAGGGCACGCAGGGGTTGCGCCGGGCCTCTTCGAGGAACCAGCGCGGATGGCTGGACAGGTTCAGCGGCCACGGGCTTGCCGCCTTGGCCTCGCGCAGGGTGGCGAGCCAGTCCTTCAGGCGCTGGTCCGGCACCGGCCAGCCCAGTTGCTCGACTTCCAGGTCCAGGTGCAGGCCGTCGAAGGGCAGGGCGCTCAGTTGACGGATCAGCGCCACCAGTTGCGCGCGCTCCCGGGGCTTGATCCAGGCCGGATCGCCCAGCAGCAGGTTGACCTTGAAGCCCTGGGCATGGGCGCTGCGCAGTAGCTGGTCGAGGGCGGGCCGGGTGCGTTCCATGGCGGCCACCTGCACGGCGTCGAGGCCAAGATTCAGCACCTGCATGCCAGCCTGTTTCAGCGCGCGCAACTCACCGTCGCGGGTCCGTGGATCGAGCAGTATCTCGCTGTGCCAGAGGTAAACACCCTGGCGCCAGTCGCTGGATGCGGCCGGTGGCTGTTCCTCGTCGACCGGCTGCCAGCGCAACCAGTGATCGCCCAGCAACGCCTCGAAATCTGCACTGTCATCACCGAACAGACGCAGCGCCGCGTCCTGCAACCAGGCCGCATGCCAGGCGGAAATCTGCGCGAAGCCGGCGTTGTAGTGATCCACCTCGGCCTGCAGCAGGCGCACGCTGGCTTCGCCGGAGTCCAGGCCGGTGCGCTGGCGGCGTTCGGCGACGATGCGGTCCACGGCAGTGCGTCGCTCACTGCGCCACGCGTATTCATTGGCGTTGCGCCGCTGCTGCTCCAGCACCTTGCCCAGCTCGCGCAGCAGCACGCCGTGTTCCTGTTCCTTCGCTTGCACCGCCGCCTGGTAGCGGGCCTCGCCTTCGCGACTGCGGGCGGTGCCGTAGTCGAGCAGGTCGAGTGGCGCGCTGAAGGTCACCCCGGCGCTCAGGCCGCTGCCGTTCTCGCCGGCACCGCTGCGCTGCTCGACGGTCTGGGTCACGTTGAAATACGAGTCGATGGCGCTGTACCAGGGGCGATGGCGGTTCTGCTCGGCCAGGCTCAGCTCGGCATCGCGGCGGGCCAGGCGCGGGTTGCTTTCCAGTTGCGTGCGCCAGGCTTCCAGCGGGCGCGGCTGGCCGGCGAGGGGGATGGCGACCGGGGTCGATGACTCGTCCACCGGCACACCGAGGCTGCGCAGGCTGGCGCGGATATCCGCGAGCAGATCGCCCTGCATGTCGCAGCGGCGGGTGACGGAGATCCATTCGCTGCGCATCAGCTCGGCATCGGACGGCAGGATCCACTGGCCTTTCAGGCGGGTGCGCAACTGTTCCTCGGCATCACGCGAGGCGGCCTGCACGTCCTGGCACAGTTGCTGTTCCTGGGTCGCCCGCCACCAGTCGGCGTAGCTGCTGCGGATCGCCAGGCGCTGACGGGCGCGCTGGTAACCCTGTTCGATCTCGCCGACCCGCACATCGCGCTCGCTGGCCCTTACGGCCTCCATGCGCCGGGCCAGGCTGCCAAGCAGTGGATAGCGCACGCCGATGGCGGCATTGCGGCCGTAGTAATCATCGCGGATATCCTCGGTGACCAGCTCACGGTAATGGCCGACATTGGCATTGCCATAGACCTCCCAGCCGCTCTCGCTTTCACGTTGTTCCCTGGCCGCATAACGCGCCTCCAGTTCGGCATTGCTGGCGCCGACGCCACGGCCGTCGCCGGCCTGGCGCAGGGCCTGGTCCAGGGTCAAGGGAGCCGCCTGGGCCAAAAGCGGCGCGCAGAAAGCCAGCGGCAGCAGCCGCAGTGCTGTTTTCATCATCAGTAGTGAATGCCTTAGAAACGGTTGGCCCGCTTGAGTACCCACCAGGGCGCCATGCTCGATTCCTCGTGCCCGCGCCGCAGGGTTTCATTGAGAATGGCGACCACGCTCCAGCAGCGCAGGGCGTACATCGCCAGGGGGTAGAAGGGCAGTACCCAGATCAGCGCCAGGTCTTCCCGCGGTCGTTCGCTGACCATCAGCATCAGCCCCAGGTACAGCAGGCCGCTCATGGCCAGGTACAGGGTGTAGATCAGCAGCGAATAGAACAGGAACGCCGTCGGCGGCAGGATGAACAGCGCCACCAGGCTGTAGCCGACGATGATGAAGGGCAGCACCAGCTGGAAGAACAACCCGCTGACCATCAGCATCAGGAAGTTCGGCCAGCCCAGCAGGCGCGGGGTGAAGGCATGCCGGTGCTTGCGCAGGTAGACGAAGAACAGGTCGCCGTCCCAGCGCAGGCGCTGGTCGAGGAAGCTGCGCAGGGTCGCCGGCGCATCGGTGTGCCCGATGGCCCGGGGCTCGAAGGGAATGCGCAGGCCGTAGCGGCGGAAGTAGCTCTTGATGCGCAGGGTCAGGTCGAGGTCTTCGGCGGTGTGGGTGTCCCAGCCGCCGATCTGCTCGAGGAACTCGCGGCGGAAAGCGCCGAAGGCTCCGGACACGTTGTTCACCAGGTTCCACTCGGCCAGGCCGATCTTGCACATCTGGATCGACAGCAGGTACTCCAGCGCCTGGATCCGCGCGATCCACGACTGCCGCGCATTGCGCACCCGCAGGCTGCCGGCCACGGCGGGCACCTTGGGGTCGCTGAAATGGCGGACCATGCGCAGGACCATGTCGTTGTCGAAGGAGGTATCGCCATCGACATTGATCAGGATCTCGCCGCTGCTGAAGGCCAGCCCGCTGTTGAGCGACGACACCCGCCCGCCGCGCTGCCACTTGGCAATGGGCCGCAGCACCCGGTTGCCCGGCAGCTTGTGCTCGGCCTTGAAGCGTCGCACCACCTCGGTGGTCTCGTGGTTGACGCTGGCGCCGTCGACGATGGGAATGATCTCGATCATCCCCGGGTACGTCTGTTCGGCGAGGCTGCGCAGGGTCAGCTCGACATCCTTGCCCTCGCTGTAGCAGGTGATGATGCACGACACCCGCGGGTACCAGGCCTCGTTGCGCGGCACGGCGCTGTGTTCGCGCACGAACCAGCGCAGGGTGCCGAGCAGCACCAGCAGGTTCAGCGGCACCTCCAGCAGCAGGAAATATGGAAACACCATCAGGAACAGCCGCCAGTGCCCGTCGGGCCCCTGGATCTCGGCCAGCCAGGCATCGAGGTGAGCGAGCAGGGCATCCATCAGAGCGCCCCCGCCAGACGCGCCATCAGCAGCTCGGCGTCTTCCTTCTCGACCAGGTCGGCCGGGGCCACGCAGCCGCTGGTGGTCAGCACGATGTCCTGCAGGTCCTGGCCGACGAACAGCTCGCTGATCTGGTTCAGGCGCTCGGTCACCCGCTCCAGGCCGACGCGGTCGGTGCACATCAGCAGCAGCCACAGCTGTTCCTCGCTGGTGCGGGTGCAGCGGTCGGTATCACGGATGGCCACCTGGATGCGTTCGATCAAGGTATCGAGCAGGGCGTGGCCGCGTTGCGGGCCGAGGCGGGCGAGGGCGCCGCCAAGGTTCTTGAAGCGGATGCCGAGCAGGGCGAAGGTTGGCGAGCCGTGGCGGGCGATCAGTTCAAGCTGCCAGTCGAGCAGGGTCTTGAAGGCGTTCACACCGACCAGGGACAGGCCGCCGAAGTACTGGTCGAAATCCCGCTCCAGGCCCTGGCGAGCGCTGATCAGGCCGGTCTCTGACAAGCGATGGTCATGCACCTGGCGCACCAGCAACTCGTCCGGCGCATGGTGCTCGCCGCAATCCAGGCATCGCGCCTGGATATCGCCATCGACGAAGAAGGCCGGATTGGCAGCGGTAGTTTTCCAGCGGCCGGTCGTAGTCGGTGCCGATATGGCGCAGGCGGGTCAGGCAGTTGGGGCACACCAGTACGCCGTCCTTGAGGTACTCGGCCTGGGCGCCGACATGGCCGCAGGTGAAGCAGTGCAGGGACGGCTCGCGGACGATATCCAGCGACGTGCATTCGACGCACACATCCACGTAGTTCAAATGCCCGCTGCCGCAGCGGCGGCACAGGCGGATGCGGTCCACCAGGCTGACGCTGTCCAGCAGATTGCGCTGGACCAGGCTTTGTACCAGGGCGTGGCCGTTGAGCTGGTCATCGCCGAGGGCGTCGATCAGCGGGTAGTGGTAGAGCGCCGGGGAATCGGGTTTGCGCAGGGCCTTGAGCTGGCCGGGGGCGCGCAGCCAGAGCCAGGCGATCAACTGCGCCTCAGGGCCTTCCGGGGCGCGGCCGCGGTTGAACAGGGCGAGGCGTTCGCGCCATTGGTGAAAGGCTGGTGCCGGGTCGGCGGGAGGTAGGCCGTCGCACAGGGCCTCGGTCAGAGGGTGGTCGCCGAGACAGTAGATCAGGCTCAGGGTGTAGGCCGGATGGCGGCGCAGTTTCTGGGCGGATTCGGCGTTCTGCTCGGGGCTGCCGGTGAGGATCAGCACGTCGAAAGCGGGCTGCTCCAGCAGGTCTTCAACGGTGGTGAAACAGGTGGTGGAGGTCGGAAGGGTGAGGTGGCCGGGGCCTATCGCAGCAACGCGGAGGGTCGTAACGGTCATCGGACTTTTCCAGGCATCAGGTCTGTTTGGTCCGAGCCTGATATCGCGGAAAAGTTCTACAAGTGTTTGGCTTGTACAAGTTTCATGTACAAATTTACGGGGTGTTCATTCCGAGGTCCAAAGGGGCGTCCTTGAGCCAGAAACGGGTGCCGTTTGGTCCCGATCGTGCGTAGAAGTGATGGCCTGGAGGCAGGCGTAGCCAGCCGAGTGTTTCCAGTCTTAAATCAGCGGTTTGCAAATCACCCTCGAGGATCAGAAGCTCGAGTCCGCGTGGGTTATCCAGGGTGATTGCCGTGTTTTTCGCGACCGTTCGCAGCGAGACGCGTTCGTGGATGTTTTCGAATAGCAGTTCGTCGGTTTGAGTGGGTAATGGGCGGGCGAGGTGGACGGAATCGAGGGGGTGGAACTGGCGCAGGCGGACGAAGATCGTGCAGCCGTTTGTGGAGCCGGGGGTGTGCTGGCTGCCGGGTGGGTTGCGTACGTAGGTGCCGGCGGGGTAGCTCCCGTGCTCGTCCTCGAAGGTGCCTTCGAGGACCACGAATTCCTCGCCGGCGCCGTGGAGGTGGGGGCTGAAATGGCTGCCAGGGGCGTAGCGCACGATCGAGGTGGCGCGGGCCTGTTCGGCGCCGAGGCGGTAGAGCGGACGGCGCTCTACGCCGGGTAGCGGGCTGGCAAGCCAAGGCAGGGTGGGGGCATGCATCACTGCTGGCAGGGTCAGGTCTGCGTTCAGGTGTTCGTTGAGCATGGTGGGCTCCGGTGGGCTGGCCACGAAATTATCGCCGCGGAAGGAGGCTGGAGCGAGTAAGGAATTCTGTGGGTGGGCAAACAAATGCTTTGCGATGCGGGCTGGG
Source organism: Pseudomonas sp. P2S-1 (assembly GCF_057197725.1). Taxonomy (NCBI): domain Bacteria; kingdom Pseudomonadati; phylum Pseudomonadota; class Gammaproteobacteria; order Pseudomonadales; family Pseudomonadaceae; genus Pseudomonas; species Pseudomonas sp. P2S-1. The sequence continues at coordinate 1,890,584 of NZ_CM170068.1, read as the reverse complement.
TGAGAGCTGGCGTCATGATATACGCGGACCGGGTGGGAGCGGGTTCACCCGCGATTGCGGTAGTGAATCCACCACCGAAATCGCTGGCAAGCCAGCTCCCACAGTGTCCGCAGCGAGCACAAATAACGTGGCTGGCTCAGGACCCTGTGGGAGCTGGCTTGCCAGCGATGGCGTCAGTCCAGACACCCAGTAATTCACTGATATACGCGGACCGGGTGGGAGCGGGTTCAGCCGCGATTGCGGTAGTGAACCCACCACCGAAATCGCTGGCAAGCCAGCTCCCACAGTGTCCGCGGTGAGCACAAATACTGTGGCTGGCTCGGGCCCCTGTGGGAGCTGGCTTGCCAGCGATGGCGTCAGCCCAGGCCCAGTAATTCACTGATATACGCGGACCGGGTGGGAGCGGGTTCACCCGCGATTGCGGTAGTGAATCCACCGCCGCAATCGCTGGCAAGCCAGCTCCCACAGTGTCCGCGGCGAGCACAAATACCGTGGCTGACTCAGGTCCCTGTGGGAGCTGGCTTGCCAGCGATGGCGTCAGTCCAGACACCCAACATTTCCCTGATAAAGCCGGTCCCGATGTTTGCAGAAGGCGGAGCAGGTGGCGACTGTGGCACAGGTTGGTCAACCGGGCCTAAGGATACCGGCGCGCTTTCGGGCGCCCTGTACACAGCCGCCATAACTCGATCTCGGTGAGCGGGGAGGCAACTGCACGCAGGTTGGTCAACCGGTCTCAAGGCATCCCGGCGCACTCGAAAGTGCCCCGCGTACAGCAGCCATAACGCATGTGCAACGTTGCACGCTCAAACGGGGCGACGACCGCACGCAGAGTTGGTCAACAGGTACCGAGGCAAACCTGCTCGCCTCAAGGCGCTCCACGCACGGTCGCCATTTCGATTGGAGCCAGATGATTGAAGCTGAACAATGGCAACGTCACCTGCCCTCAGCAGGATTGAATTGTAAGTTTCCATGCTCAGCTCGCGAGGCCGGGCGAATCCACGTCCTTGGTTACCCCATGATCCTTGACTGCCACGGGCAGGTACGCTTGCAGGTTTCCTTCGATCACCCGCTTGCCTCCCTGATCTCCCTCCAGCTCAATCAGCTCTCCCCAAAACTTCCTGCCAAACACCACCGGGTGACCTCGCTTCCCCTCGAACTCCGGCACCACAATCCGTTCTGTTCCCGCTAACCCCTTCAACTTCACCAGCGTTTCCACCTCGATCCAAGGCATATCCCCCAGCAGCACTGCCACCGCCTCAGCATCCGAAGTCCCGGCCACGACCCGAATACCAGCCGCCAGACTCACCCCCATCCCGTCATCTGCCCGCTCAGCCCTGACTACGGTCACCCGCGGATCCACACCCAGCGCCGCCGGATCGTCTCCCGGTCGCAACACCACCCAAACGTCATCGAACGCTTCCATCACCCGCGCCAGCGTCGTCTCCAGCAACCGCTTCCCCGAAGGCAACACCGCCACCCGCTTGTCACTCCCGAACCTGCGCCCGCGCCCCGCCGCCAGCACCAGCGCCGCACACCCCCCGGTCAATCCCTTTGAACCCATCTCTGCACCCCCCGGTCGGACCTGAAAAGCACAAGCATACCTACCGTGAGGCCTTTGTCATGAGCGATGTCCCAACCGAGCCGAGCACGCACCCCATCCGACTGGAGATCAACGGCAATCTCCACCAGCTCCAGGTCCCACCCTGGCTGACCTTGCTCGACCTGCTGCGTGACGAACTCGATCTTGTCGGTAGCAAAAAGGGCTGCGACCACGGCCAGTGCGGCGCCTGCACCGTGCTGCGCAACGGCCGCCGGGTCAACGCCTGCCTGACCCTGGCGGTCATGTGCGACGGCGACGAACTGACCACCATCGAAGGCCTCGCCGACGGCGACCGCCTGCACCCGCTGCAACAGGCGTTCATCACCCACGACGCCTTCCAGTGCGGCTACTGCACCCCCGGCCAGATCTGCTCAGCCGTGGGCCTGGCCCGTGAGGGCAGGGCGACGTCGCGGGCGCAGATCCAGGAGGCCATGAGCGGCAACCTGTGCCGCTGCGGTGCGTACAGCAATATCGTCGCGGCGGTGGAAGAAGCACTGCCGCACATGGGAGGGCCGCGCCCATGACGCCCTTCGCCTACAGCAAGCCCGACAGCATCGAACAGGCCGTGCAGCAGGCCGGACCGGACGCACGCTTCATCGCCGGCGGGACCAATCTGCTCGACCTGATGAAAGAGAACGTCGAGCGCCCCTCACGGGTGATCGATATCACCGGCCTGCCCCTGGGCGAGGTGTGCGCCACGCCCCTCGGCGGCTTGCGCATCGGCGCCCTGGTGAGCAACGCCGAGCTGGCCTGGCACCCGGAAGTGGAGGCGCGCTATCCGTTGCTGAGCCAGGCGATCCTGGCCGGGGCCTCGCCGCAGTTGCGCAATATGGCCAGCACGGGCGGCAACCTGTTGCAGCGCACCCGCTGCCATTACTTCTACGACGCGGCAGTGCCCTGCAATAAACGCCACCCCGGCAGCGGCTGTCCGGCGCGGGACGGGCTGAATCGCCAGCACGCGATCCTCGGCGCCAGCGAGCAGTGCGTGGCGGTGCATCCATCGGATCTGTGCGTGGCCCTGGCGGCACTGGACGCGCGGGTGCTGGTGCACGGCAAACAGGGCGAACGGACGATACCCTTCGCCGACTTCCATCGCCTGCCAGGCACCACTCCCGAACAGGACAACGGTCTCGCACAGGACGAGCTGATCGTCGCCATCGAACTGCCGCAGCCCCGCTTCGTCGCGCGCTGCCGTTATCTGAAGATCCGTGACCGTGCGTCCTATGCCTTTGCCTTGGTATCGGTGGCAGCCGGCCTGGCACTGACGGACGACAACCGCATCGCCGAATTGCGCGTGGCCCTCGGCGGCGTAGCGCACAAACCCTGGCGCGAGGCCGAGCTGGAGCAGTCAATGCACGGTCGCCCCGCCAACCGCGACACCTGGGCCGACTTCGCCGACCAACTGTTGCGCGATGCCTGCCCGCTGGAGCACAACGCCTTCAAGATCACCCTGGCGAAGAACGCCATCATTCGTGCACTGAGCCAGGCACAGGCCGCGGAGGAGCAGCCATGAACAGTCCCCTGAGCGGTCAGCCACTGGACCGGGTGGACGGCCCGGCCAAGGTCACCGGCAGCGCCCGCTACGCCGGCGAGTACCCCGAGCAGGGCTTGCTCTTTGGCAGCGTGGTCAGCGGCAATGTCGCCCGCGGCCGGATTCGCCGCATCGATTGCGACGCGGCGCTGGCGGTGCCCGGCGTGGTCGCGGTGCTGCATCACCTGAACCGGCCGAGGATGGCCGGGGACGACGAGTCCTATGAGGACGCCGACTCCGCCGACGGCAAACCTTTTCGTCCGCTGTTCAATGATCGCGTGCTGTACAGCGGCCAGCCGTTGGCGCTGGTGGTCGCCGAGAGCCTGGAACTGGCGCGCCACGCCGGTTCGCTGGTCAGGATCGAGATCGACGAGGAGCCACACCAGACCGATCTGCTCGCCGATCTGCCCAAGGCCCACGCTGCCCCGGCAGAACTACCCAAGCCCCGGGGTGACTTCGCCAGAGCCTTCGAGTCCGCAGCGTACAAGGTCGATGCCACCTACAGCACGCCGATCGAGCACCACAACCCGATGGAGCCCCACGCCTCGACGGTGATCTACAGCGCGGACGGCAGCCTCCAGGTTCACGACAAGACCCAGGGTACCCAGAACAGTCAGGACTACCTGCACAAGGTCTTTGACCTGCCCAAGGACAAGGTGCGGGTGTGCGCGGCCTATGTCGGCGGCGCCTTCGGCTCCGGCTTGCGCCCGCAGTACCAGTTGACCCTGGCGGTGATGGCGGCGCTGCAGTTGCAGCGCTCCGTGCGGGTCACCCTGACCCGCCAGCAGATGTTCACCTTCGGTTACCGTCCGCGCACCGTGCAGCGCATGCAGCTCGGTGCGGACGCGCAAGGCGGGCTGCTGGCGATCTCCCACGAGGCGACCGGGCAGACCTCGCGCTTCGAGGATTTCACCGAGCATCTGGTGGAGTGGTCGGGCATGCTCTATCGCTGCGACAACGTTGCCATGGGTTACCGCCTGGTACCGCTGGACGTCTACACGCCGCTGGATATGCGCGCGCCGGGCGCGGCCTCCGGGGTGATCGCCCTGGAGTGCGCGATGGACGAGCTGGCGTGCGCACTGGCGATGGACCCGGTGGAGCTGCGCCGGGTCAATTTCGCCGACAGCAATGGCAACGAGGGCAAGCCGTATTCCAGCAAGGCGCTGCTCGACTGCTATGCCCGGGGTGCCTTGCGCTTTGGCTGGCACAGTCGCGATCCGAAACCGCGGAGCATGCAGGAGCAGGGCGAGCTGATTGGCTGGGGCATGGCCGGCGGCGTCTGGGAAGCCATGCAGATGAAGGCCAGCGCCCGTGCGCGACTGGACCGGGATGGACATCTGTGGGTGAGCAGCGCGACCACCGATATCGGCACCGGGACCTATACGGTGATGACCCAGATCGCCGCCGATGCCTTTGCCGCCGAACTGGCCGACGTGACCTTCCAGCTTGGCGACAGCAGCCTGCCGACGGCGCCGTTGCAGGGCGGTTCATTTACTGTGTCGTCGGTAGGTTCGGCGGTGCGGCAGGCATGCCAGGCGCTGCGCGGCAAGCTGGTGGCCTGGGCCAAGGGGCGCTATCCGGAGTTGGCGGCGCTGGAAGCCGAGGCGTTCATCGTTCGCGACGGGCAGTTGCAGGTCAATGGCCGGGGGTATCCGCTGGAGGACCTGGAAGCGCGGGTCGACGCCGAGCCGTCGGCCAGGCGCCAGGGCTTTGCCAGCGCAACCCATTCTGCAGTGTTCGTCGAGGTGCGGATCGACGAAGCCCTGGGCACCTTGCGCGTCAGCCGGGTGGTGAGCGCGGTGGCGGCGGGGCGGGTGATCAATCCCAAGACCGCGCGCAGCCAGATCCTCGGCGGCGTGGTCTGGGGGCTGGGCATGGCCTTGCACGAAGAGACGCAGATCGATCATCGATTGGGCCGCTACATGAACCACAACCTTGCCGAGTACCACATCCCGGTGAACGCCGATATTGGCGAGATCGAGGTGATCTTCGTCGACGAGCCGGACGATATCGTCAATGAGCTGGGGTCAAAGGGCGTGGGTGAAATCGGCGTGGTCGGCGTGGCGGCGGCGGTGGCCAATGCGGTGTTCCATGCCACCGGGAGGCGGGTGAGGGACTTTCCGCTGACGGTGGAGAAGCTGATGGGTTGAGGGTGCTGTTCAGGCGCCCTTAAATCCCGGCCAGGTGCAGGTCGCACTCCTGCGCCTGCTTGGCCTTGACCACGGAAAACTCCGTTGGCAACACCACCGCATTCTTCTCTGCCAGCACCTCCGCCATCACACTCACCGCAATCTCCGCCGGGGTCTTGCTGCCGATATAGATTCCGATCGGCCCATGCAGCCGCTGTAACGACACCTCCGTCTCCCCAAAATGCTCGATCAACCGCTCGCGCCGGCTCTGGCTGTTACGCCGCGACCCGATCGCGCCGATATAGAACGCCGGGCTGTGCAGGGCCTCCAGCAGCGCCAGGTCATCCAGCTTGGGGTCGTGGCTGAGGGCGATGATGCAGGTGCGCAAATCGGGAGCGAAGGCGCGGACGATATCGTCGGGCATACCGACCAATTGCTCGACACCGTCAAGACTCCAGGCCTCCATGTACTCCGGACGCGGGTCGCAGACGCTGACCTTGAAGCCGTTGAACTGCGCCATGGTCGCCAGGTATTCGGCGAGGGCACCGGCACCGATCAGCAACATGCGGTAGCCGGGGCCGAGGGTGGTGAGCATGCGTTCGCCATCGAAGGCGAACTGTTCAGGGTTGAGCGTGGTTCGAAGCGAGACCCGGCCGCTAGCGAGATCAAGGCTGCGGCGCACCAGGTGACCGTTGTCGAGATGCTGGAGAAGCTGGCCCAGGCTGTCGGCGCAGGGCGCAAATTCGAGGACGATTTCCAGCGTTCCGCCGCAGGGCAGGCCAAAGCGGTGGGCTTCGTCGGCGTCGATGCCGTAGCGCACCAGTCGCGGCAAACCGTCGGGTAGTCCGGGACCTTCATAAGCGGTGGTGTAGCGATGGATCAAATCGTCCTCGATACAGCCACCGGAAACACTGCCGATGACCCGGCCATCGCCGCGCAGGGCCATCATCGAGCCGACCGGGCGCGGGGAAGAGCCCCAGGTGCGGACCACCGTGGCCAGCAGGGTGCGCTGGCCCGAGGTGAGCCAGTCGTGGGCGGTGCGCAGGACCAGGAGGTCGATGCTTTCCATGGGGTGGGCCTCTGTTGATATGACGTTCAGGCTGGCCGCGATCCCTGTAGGAGCTGGCTTGCCTGCGATGGACCGCGAAGCGGTCCCAAAACCTGCCACGCCGGGGTATCTGGAAAACCACAATCGACCAGGCGCTGAATCCACAACTTCATATGACCACAACTCGTGCTGGATGGTTTGGGACCGCTTTGCGGTCCATCGCAGGCAAGCCAGCTCCTACAGGGGATTGCGGTGTCCCGGGATCAGCGCATACGCAGCACGATCGGGCTGGCACTCGCCGGGTCGGTGCGCTCGCGCAACTTTCCAACATCCTTTACATCCACAGCACCACCCCGATTCCCCCATTGCGTCCTGACGAAACTCAACACCTCGGCAATCTCCCGATCCGACAACTGCTCCCTGAACGCCGGCATCCGGTAGGCATCCGGCACCCCGGCCGCCACCACCCGCTGCGCACCATTCAAGGTGATGTTGATGCTCGACGCATTCTCATGGGCCATTGACGAAGAAGCCCCCGCCAGCGGTGGCATCCATTCGCTTTGCCCACGCCCGTCGAGACCATGGCAGGACGCACAGCGGGTCGCATAGGTATGCGCGCCCGGCGCATCGGCCTGCGCCGCCTGGTACTGCCATGCCGGCCCATCGCGCTGCGGATCACCCGGCAGCGACTTGAGATAGCGGGCAATCGCGGCGAGGTCGTCATCGGTCATGAATTGCGTGGAGTTGTTGAACGCCTCGGTCATCGAGCCGAACACCACCGCATGTTTGTTACGCCCGGTCTTGAGGACCTGCGCGATCTCCGCTTCGCTCCAGCGCCCCAGCCCGGTATTCGGGTCGTCGCGCAGGCTTGGCGCATACCAGCCATCCAGCAGGGCGCCGGAGAGGTAGGCGGGCTTGCTGCCGTCCAGGGCCTTTTCGTTGAAGGCCAGGCCCCGTGGCGTATGGCAACTGCCGCAGTGGCCGGGCCCTTCAACGATGTAGGCGCCGCGATTCCACAGCGCGTCCTTGCCCGCATTGTCGGCATGGGGCGCGGAGTGACTGAACAGCCCGTTCCACAGCGCGATCGGCCAGCGCAGGTTCAACGGCCAGGGAATCTCGCCCGGCTTGTTCGCCTCGGCAACCGGCGCCACGCCCTTGCTGAAGAAGGCATACAGCGCCCGCACGTCCTCATCGCTAAGCCTGGCGTAGGACGGGTAGGGCATCGCCGGATACAGCCGCCCGCCATCCGGCCGCACGCCATGGCGCACGGCGCGGTCGAAGTCGGCGAGGCTGTAGGTGCCGATACCGTGCTTGCGGTCCGGGGTGATATTGGTGGCGTAGATCGCCCCCAGTGGCGTGTCCATCTTCAGACCACCGGCAAAGGGACGCCCCTCCGGCAGGCTGTGGCAGGCCACGCAGTCACTGAGACGGGCGACATATTCGCCGCGCTTGATCAGTTGCTCATCCGCCCCGTCGTCCGCCTGCGCCACAAAAGGCGAGGCGGGGGTGCGGGTGACGTACCAGCCCAGCACAGCAACGCACAGCAGGACCAGCAGGCCCAGTCGTTTCACAGTCATCGACGGCCCCTTAGCTGAAGCTGTAGCGTGACAGCGGCATGCTGCGAATGCGCTGGCCGGTCAGGTGCGCCACGGCATTGGCCACCGCCGGCGCCGTGGCCGGCAGCGGTGGTTCGCCGATGCCGCCCATCTTCGCGCCGCTTTCGATGATCTTCACATGCACCCGGGCCATGCGCGCCGGAGGCAGGATCGGGTACAGGTCGTAGTTGCGTGCCCGCGGCTTGCCGTCGATATACACGGCTTCCTCCACCAGCGCCTGGGACAACCCCAGGGCCACTGCGCCATTGACCTGGGCGTCGATGATCGCCGGGTTGACGATGCTGCCCGGGTCAATCGCCTGCCAGATCTCGTGGACCTTGACCTGGCCGTGCTCGATGGACACCTCGGCGATCACCGCCGCTTCCGAGCCGAACGGCGAGGCCATGGCCACGCCACGGGCGCGACGGGTGCCGTCTTCGGCGACATACGGGCCGCGTTTCCAACCGCCGGACAACTCGCCCACGGCCTTGAGCAGGGTGGTCAGGCGCGGGTTGTCGCGCAGCAGTTTCAGGCGCAGGTCGAAGGGGTCGTGCTTACCCTGGTCGGCCAGTTCGTCGAGGAAGGCTTCGTAGAAGAAGTCGTTCAGCGAGTTGCCCACCGAGCGCCAGTAGCCCAGCATCGCCGGGCCTTTCACGTAGTTCTGGGCGATACGCCGGTTGGCGATGGCGTAGGCCTTGCCGGCCAGGCCCTCGACGGCCGTGTTGTCGATTTTTTCCCCTTGCTTGCCGGCGATGGCTTCGGTTGGGCCTTCGGTGGCGCTGACGGCTTCCAGTGCTATCGGCAAGCCATCCTGGTCCAGCGCGGCGCGGAACCTGACCACGGCCATGGGCCGCAGGGCATCACGGACGAACTCTTCCTCGCGGCTCCAGATCAGCTTGATCGGGCGCCCGGTGGCCTTGGCCAGTTCGATGGCCTGGGGGTACGGGTTGGCGCTTTCGTAGAGGAAGTGGCGGCCGAAGAAGCCACCCAGCAGCGGCGAATGCAGGCTGATCTTTTCCGGATCGAGGCCGGTGCGCTTGGCGATATCGGCGCGGAACATGTCCGGCGCCTGGTTCGGCAGCCAGACTTCGAGGGTGCCGTCCGGGTTGAAGCGGGCGGTGGCCGACGGCGGTTCGAGCTGGGCGTGGTTGAGGTACTGGTTGTGGTAGGTGGCTTCGACCTTGGTGGTCGCCTTGTTCCAGGCGCTGGCGAAATCACCTTCCTTCTCCGCTTCGCGGCCCGGGCCGGTTTCTGCAGCCAGGCGCTCGCGATGGCCGTCGCTGGAGAAGTCCGCCGGCATGGGCCGCAGTTTCGAGTCGGGGCCGGCTTCCTGCCAGTCCACCTGCAAGGCTTCAGCCGCACGCTTGGCGTGCCACCAGCGTTCGGCGACCACCGCCATGGCGCCCGGCAGACGGTGCACGGAATGCACGCCCTTCATGGCCTTGACCTGGTCTTCGTTGCGCACGCTGCCGACCGTCATGCCCAGGCGCGGCGCGTGCTGCACGGCGGCATGGAGCATGCCCTCGACCTTGATATCGATGCTGTACACGGCCTTGCCGGTGGACTTGTCGTAGGCATCGACGCGCTGTACCGGCTTGCCGATCCAGCGGAACTGGCTCGGGTCGCGCAGCGGCACGCTGTCGGCGTTCGGCACCGGCAGGTCCATGGCCCGTTCGGCCAGTTCGCCGTAGCCGAGGGAGCGGCCGGACGAGGCGTGGATCACCCGGCCAGGTTCGGTGGTCAGTTCGCTGACCGGCACCTTCAATCGTTCGCTGGCGGCCTGCAGCAACATGGCCCGGGTCAGGGCGCCGAGCTTGCGCATGGTCGGGTAGCTGGTACGCACCGACATGCTGCCGCCGGTGATGCGCAGGCCATTGTCCATCACCACGAAGGCCGGGCCGGCCGGCGCGGCTTCGACGATGAAGTGGGCGGGGTCGATATCCAGTTCCTCGCCGACGATCTGCGCCATGGCGGTGTAGATGCCCTGGCCGCCTTCCATGAACGAGCAGAGCAGGCGCACGCGGCCGTCGGGGCGGATTTCCAGCAGGGCCGGGACCTTGATGCCGGGCGCCGCAGTCTCGGCGGCTTCGACGCGGCTGATGCCCAGGGGCAGGCCGCAGCCAATGACCAGGGCGCCGGCCGCAGCGCCGGCACTGGCGAGCAGGAAACGGCGCCGCGACAGGTTGACCGGCTCGCCGAGGGGCAGCTGTTCAGTGCTCATCAGGCAGCCCCCTCGTTGTTGGCCACTTCGTGGACGGCGCTGCGGATGGCGTTGTAGGTGCCGCAGCGGCACAGGTTGACCATGGCCGCTTCGATCTCGCCGTCGTTGGGGCGGGCGTTGTGCTTGAGCAGGGCGGTGGCGGCCATCACCTGGCCGGACTGGCAATAGCCGCACTGGGCAACCTGATGCTTGACCCAGGCCTCGACCACGCGCTTGCCGACGTCATCGGCCTCGACCGCTTCGATGGTGGTGATCTCGCGGCCGACCACGCCGGCCACCGGGGTCACGCAGGAACGCACCACATTGCCATCCACCAGCACCGAGCAGGCGCCGCACTGGGCCAGGCCGCAGCCGTACTTGGTCCCGGTCAGGCCGAGGTCGTCGCGCAGCACCCAGAGCAGGGGCGTGTCCGCATCGGCGTCGACCTGGTAGGTCTGTTGATTGATTCGCAGGTCCATGGGATCACCAGTCTTTTCGGTCGGTTGTCTGATCGGGCTTTTTATAGGCAGCCGTGCGCTTCGGTGCGTGAGCCCGTCGGGAAACGCTAGCACAGGGATGCATGAAGGATGACCGGACCGCTTCGCTAGGTGCTAGCGATGGGATTGATCAATCCCCCGTGCTGAAACATTTTTGGGGTGATCCGAACCCCGGCACCGGAGTCCTTATAATCGGCAGCGATAGGTAATGGCCACATGATGCTATTCATTCCAGGTAGCCTGAAATTCGATGACGCGAGCCGAACTGCTGGATTGTCTGCAACACACCGTCGGCGACTTCTACAAAGGTGAAATCGACGAAGCCATAACCCTTCATCTGGAGTTGATGCTCGATGACTACCAGCGCAAACCATTCTTTTACAAGAGCCTGTTGAAGTACGACCGCTTCATGGTGGTCCTGTCGCTGTTTGCGTTTCATTACCGCGATCCACTGACGCCGCTTTCCCAGGTCAGGGAGTTTTGTCTGCGGCGAGGGTACCTGTCGCGCAACAGCCTGGAGTCCTATTTCTCGTTCTTTATCATCACCGGCTACATGCATGTGAGTGTGCATCCCGAAGATGCCCGGTTGCGTATCTACCGCCCGACCCGCTTCGCCGTCGAGGAAGCCGCACGGCTTATCAAAGCCTATCTGCTGCCTGGTTGCCTGCTGACGCCGGGCGGCGGCGCGTACGGCAGGGCCAATGACGCGGCCACGTTGCTGCGGCGGTTTTTCACCGGCCTGGTGCAGTTCCTCGATGCCGACATTCTTCTCGACAGCCTGCTGCCGGGTGCCAAGTGGATCATGAACAAGGATGGTGGTCACCTGCCGATGCTGGCGCTGTACCTGGATGCTCTCAGGCACCGCCCGGCCAATGGTGGCTACAAGGTCTCGACCTATGCCGAGCTGTCGTCGCGCCTGTATGTGTCGCGAACCCATGTCATGCGCCTGGTCCGCGAGGGAGAGACGAAGGGCTACTTCCGCTGCTGCGGTAACACGGTGGAAATGCGGCCGATGTTTGCCGAGCTGGTCAGGCACACCATGGCGATCAATTTTGCGGTTGCGCGGGTCAGTATGGAGCTAGGGGCGGATGTCAAGGAAACCGAAGTGTTCAAGCCAGGCGCCGGACGTGTCGGCTAGTCAGGGACAGCGCATCCGGCTGCTGCTTCGCGAAGGCGTTATCGCTGCCCAGATGCTGGTGCTGGCCACCTGGATGCTGATCCATGTGGTGCTGTTCGAGCGGGCAGCCGGCCCGGCCGCCTGGGGGCCGCTGCTGGTTTCCGGGGCGCTGGCCCTGTTGCAGACCTTTACCGCGTCCGACCGGATCTGGCGCTTCTCCGGGCTGGCCTTCGTGCTGGTGGTGATGGTCGGCTTCAAGCTGATCTTCATCGAATACCCGCTGTTGCATCAGCGCTTCTCCCTGCCGCTGACGGTGCTGGCGGTCGTCGGTGCATCGCTGCTGATTCGCGGGGCCTGGGATTACCTGGTCGTGGCGGTGCTGACCTGGATCGTGATCGGCCCCTATGTGAACGGTGAACCCGACGACCTGTATTTCCTGGGCCTGTTCGTGGTGTGCTCCATCAGCCTGGGCTGGATCAACAGCCGCACCTATATCCGGGCCCTGAAGAACACCCTGGATATCGAGCGGCACTACCGCACCTTGTCGGAGACCGACGACCTCACCTCGCTATACAACCGTCGGGCGCTGATGGCGCGCCTGGAACGCTGCGTCGCGTCGGGCACCGGCGGGTTTTTCATGATGATCGATGTGGACGACTTCAAGAGCATCAACGACCGCTTCGGCCATGCTGTCGGCGATGACGTCCTGCGGATGCTGGCCGATCGGCTGAAGGCCATGGCCGTCGGGCATTGCGTGGGACGACTGGGCGGCGAGGAGTTCGGCGTCATCATCGATGCCCGTGACCCGCGCAAGGCCCGGGCATTGGCGCAGCAGTTGCTGGAAGGCGTGCGCGAGTGTCGCGGAGCACCGGTGCCGTTCACCTTCAGCGCCGGCCTGGTGCCCTTTGCCCGGGACCAGGACCTTTCCGAGATTCTCATTCATGCCGATCGCAACCTGTACAAGGCCAAGCGCGCCGGCAAGAACAGGGTGCATCCGGGCACCCGGGACAGTCATTCCCGTCAGTAAATGGAGTCAGCCATGTTCAACCGTCGTTGCCAGCAGGACCTGCGGGCCTGCCAGCAGGAGTTGCAAGCGCTTCAGGGATCGCTCGCCTGTCTCGGACAGGGCCTGGCCAGTATCGCCCTGGATGAGCGAGGGCAGATCTGTGCGGTCAACCAGGTGTGCGCCGAGGCCCTCGGGCGCCCCTCGACGCGGCTGCTCGGCATGCGTCCGGGCGAGTTGCTGGAGCCTGGCGCCGAGTGGTCGGCGCAGCCGCAGACCGCCACCCGCTGGCGCTGCCGCGGGACCGATGGGCGTTCGGTGATGCTGGGCCTGTACTGGCTGTGCGATGGCCATGGCGGTTGCCGGGGCTACGGCTCTGCCTGGCCGGTGCCAAGCCGCCAGGAGCGGGACGGGCTGGAGATGTTCCAGGCCCTGAACCGTTCGACGGCGATCATTCAGTTCAACCTTGAGGGCACCGTGCTGGATGCCAACGACCCTTTCCTGCAGGCCATGGGCTACGGCCTTACCTCGATCCTGGGCAAGCATCACCGGATGTTTTGTCGGGCCGAGGACGCCGCTTCGCTGGAGTACACCGAGTTCTGGCGGGCGCTCAAGCGCGGCCAGTTCATCGCGGGACGGTTCCAGCGCCTGGACAGCCGCGGTGAGGTGGTTTGGCTGGAGGCGACCTACAACCCGATCAAGGATGCGTCCGGCAAGGTCTACAAGGTCGCCAAGTTCGCCAACACCGTCACGGCGCAGGTCGAGAAGGCCGATCTGGTCAAGCAGGCCGCCGGGCTGGCCTTTGATGTCGCCCGGGTCACCGACCAACACGCGCGGCGTGGCATGGGCGTGGTCGGTGAAGCGGCCACGGCGATGCGCGATATCGCCGGTCAAATGCAGGCATTGACCGAGAGCATGGGCGCTCTGGAAAACCAGTCGCGGCTGATCGCGTCGATCGTCGAGACCATTGGTGCGATCGCCACCCAGACCAACCTGCTGGCGCTCAATGCGGCGATCGAGGCGGCGCGTGCTGGCGGACAGGGCAGGGGCTTTGCGGTAGTGGCCGATGAGGTCCGCCGGTTGGCCGCACGTACCACCGAGGCGACCGCGGAAATCTTCGATGTGGTCAAGCAGAACCGCACCCTGACCGATGCCGCGACCCGCGGCATCGAGTCCAGCCGTGCCCACACCGACCAGGTTCAGGCCCTGGCCGAGCAGGCCGGCAGCACCATGCTGGAGATCCAGCAAGGCGCGAGGCAGGTGGTCGAGGGGATTGGGCGCGTGGTGAGTGATCTGGGGTAGACGCGTGTGCCGGTCCATTTCTGGGGAGAACGAATCGCCGAAGACTGGCCTGTTAGCCTGACCTGAATTCAACAGCTATTGCGAGTGGAGGAAAACATGGCTGATTTGGTAGTGCGGGTGACGGGGCTACAGGCGAACACCGACAAAGCAGTGCTTCGGATGCAGACCCCGATGAAGCCGCTGGACAAGGAGGCTTCCGAGCTCGAGAGACAAGGATCGGATGCCATGGGAACCCTGTTTGCGCTGGAACAGGGCAAGGAAAACCAGCAGGATCTCCTGCGGCGTACTCGGGAACTGATCCAGGAGGCGCAAAAACGCTTGCAGCAAGAGCAGCAGAAGCTTGATCGGCTTGCCGCCGAGGCGGCGGAAAATCCCTCTGCCTCGGCGGCGTTGTCTGCCCAGCGCACTACTGTCTCGGCCGCCAATGCGCAACTGCTCGCCCTGCATGCGCAATTGATCCAGTTGATGAGCCAGGCCCCGGGGGTTTCGGTGGGTCGGGTCGACACGACGGCCTGAACCTGGTGCTCAGGCCAGGCGCAGTTCATCGATCACCAGGCACATCGCCCGCGACACCTCGCGCTGGTTGGAGTAGTACAGATGAAACCCCGGAAACTCCCGCCACCAGTCTTCCAGTACCGGCAGCAGCCGCCCGCTGTCGAGGTGCGGGCGGGCCATGCCCTCGGGCACGTAGGCCAGCCCGTGCCCATCCAGCGCTGCATTCATCACCTGGTAGATCCCGTTGAACACCAGCCGCCCGTTGACCCGCACGTTCAGCTCCCGCTCGCCCCGTTTCAGTTCCCAGGCGTACAGGTTGCCCATGGTCGGCAGGCGCAGGTTGATGCAGTCGTGGTTCATCAGCTCTTCCGGGGTTAGCGCCATCCCGCGTTCGGCCAGGTAAGCCGGTGCAGCGACGATGGCCAGGCGGAAGTCCGGGCCGATGCGCACCGCCTGGATATCCTTCGCCAACCCGTCCCCCAGGCGTACGCCGAAGTCATAGCGGCCCTGGACGATATCGGTGAAGGCGTAGTCCGAGTGCATCTCCACCTGCAGACGCGGATAGCGTTGCAGCAGTGGCGCCAGCTTTGGCCAGAGCAGGGTGTCGATGGCGTGGTCGCTGGCGGTGAAACGCAGGGTGCCACCGGGGCTGTCGCCCAGCTCGCTGACTGCGCGCAGTTCTTCGGCGATGTTCGCCAGACGCGGGCCTACCGCCTCAAGAAGGCGTTCGCCGGCTTCGGTCAGGGACACGCTGCGGGTGGTGCGGGTGAGCAGGCGGATGTCCAGGCGCTTTTCCATCTCGCGGATGGTGTAGCTGAGCATCGACTGGGACATGCCCAGTTGCGCCGCCGCCCGGGTGAAGTTGCGTTCGCGGGCCACGGCCAGCAGGGCGAGCAGTTCACCGTAACGTTCCCGGGCCATCAGTCGGTCTCCAGGCGCAGGGCGGCGATCAGCAGGCTCATGGCCCCCGATGGCTGGCGCCGGCTTGGGTAGTAGAGGTGCAGGCCCGGCCACGCCGGGCACCAGTCTTCCAGCAGGCGCACCAGGTGGCCGGAGCGCAGCCAGGGATCGGCCATCTCCTCCGGTACGTAGGCCAGGCCGAGGCCGGCCACCGCCGCTTCGACGCAGTCGGTGGCGCGGTTGAAGGTGAGTTGGCCATCGACCCGCACCGCCAGTTCCTTGCCATCGCGTTCGAATTCCCAGGCCCAGAGGTTGCCATGGGTGGACAGGCGGATATTGATGCAGTTGTGCCGGGTCAGGTCCTGCGGATGCTCAGGAGCGGGATGCCGGGCGAGGTAGGCCCTGGTCGCGACCAGGGCGAAGCGCAGGTCCGGGGCGATGCGTACGGCGATCATGTCCTGGGCCAGGGATTCGCCCAGGCGCACCCCGGCATCGAAGCGCTCGGCGGCAATGTCCACCAGGGCGTTGTCGATGGAGATCTCCACCTTGATTCCCGGGTAGTGCGGCAGGAAGCGCTTGAGCTTGCCCATCAGCACCGATTGCACGGCGTGGTCCGAGGCGGTGATGCGGATGCTGCCGGTGGGTGTATCGCGCAGTTCGTCGAGGGCCTGGAGTTCGGCGTCGATCTGCGCCATCTGCGGCGCCACCTGCAGCAGCAGGCGCTCGCCGGCTTCGGTCGGCACCACGCTGCGCGAGTTGCGTGATAGCAGGCGCACGCCCAGGCGCGCTTCAAGGTTGCGGATGCCATGGCTGACGGCGGTCTGCGACAGGCCCAGGCGTGCGGCGGCCCTGGTGAAGCTGCGCTCCTCGGCGACGGCGAAGAACAGCGGCAGGCCGGCGAAGGCGTCACGCAGATGGCGGTGTTCCATCAGCGACCGCGACGCCGCGAGACCACGGCTTCGATATTCTTGCGGCCGATCAGTTTCGGCTGCTCGGGCTCGCCCAGCCACTTGTACATCACCAGGCAATCGACCAGGCCGAGGCGGGCGTGGCGGTAGGCCTTGGGCAGGCGCCCGACCGTCTCGAAGCCGAGCTTGGTCCAGAGGGCGACGGCGACTTCGTTGGTCGACACCACCGAGTTGAATTGCAGGGCGAGAAAGCCCGAGGCGCGGGCCAGTTGCTGGGAGTGTTCGCACATCTGCCGGGCGATGCCGCGACCGCGGGCATTTTCGCTGACCATGTAGCCGCAGTTGCCGACATGGCTGCCGGGGCCGGCGGCGTTGGCCTTGAGGTAGTAGGCGCCGAGAATTTCGCCGTTTTCCTCGGCAACCAGCGTGTGCACCGGGATATCGAGCCAGAGATGGCGGGCCTGTTCCTGGGTCATGGCGGGGTCGTAGGCATAGGTTTCCCGGGCCGCGACGATGGCCTGGAAGGTGGGCCAGAAACGGTCGAAGTCGGCGGCGGTCATCGGGCGGATCTGCAGCATGCGGGGGCCTTGGCTGGGGGAGGGCAGCCGGCATTCTAGGGGATTTGCGTGGTCTGTGCCGGCCTCATCGCTGGCAAGCCAGCTCCCACAGGGTTCGCGGTGTACAAAAACCTGTGGGAGCTGGCTTGCCAGCGATAGGGCCCTGGAGCCTTACTCGGTCGCCTTGCCCACCGCATCCAGCGCCCGCGCCGAATACACCAGGGCCGCGCCGGCATTCATCGCCACCGCCACCCCCAGCGCCTCGGCGATCTCTTCACGGGTCGCGCCATGCTTCACCGCCTGCTGCGAGTGCACAGCGATGCAGCCGTCGCAGCGGGTGGTGACGGCCACCGCAAGGGAGATCAGCTCGCGGGTCTTGGCGTCCAGGTGATTGGTCTTGGCCCCGGCCGCGCTGGCGGTGGCGTAGCCGGCCACGGTGTCGGGCGACAGCTGCTTCAGATCGCCGATTCCCGCCATCAACTGCTTACGGTAACCATCCCAGTCCATCATGCTCATCGTGTTCACCTTGTTGGTTTGGATCGATCGAACAGTGAAGCTAGTCGCTTCCCCGCCGCCTCGCCAATGGTCGTTGGGCCTGAGCGGGTAGTGCTTTAGAACCAGTCGCCGGCCAGCACATTGAGCAGCGCCATCAGCGCGGCGCTGCACAGCACCACGAGGATCGCCAGGCGCTGGACCCAACGTCGTTGCGCGCCGTCGCCGCCGGCCAGTTGCAGGGCCATTTCGATCTTGCCCGGCGAGGCGAGGATGGAGATCGCCGCCGCCACGTTGTGGGTGGCCATGAACAGCAGCAGATTCGCTCCGAGCGACCTGGCGATCTCCGCCTGGGTCGCGGCGAACATGGCGTTGGAGCCGCTGCTGGAACCGGTGACGAAACCGCCCAGGGCGCCCACGAAGGGCGAGATCGCCAGGTAGCCCGGGCCCATGTCCGCCAGCAGCCGGGCAAGGTAGGCCGCCGTACCGCTGACCGCCATGACGATGCCCATGATGATGAACAGCCCGGTCACCGGGGCCACCTGCAGCCAGGATTTCCATGCCCGCCCCAGCGGTTCGGCGGGCACCCGGCCGGCGCAGAACCACAGGGCGGCGACGAACAGCCACAGGGCCGGGGAGGCGATGTAGTGCCAGGTTTCAGGCAAGCCGGAGAAACGCACCAGGCTGCCGGCAATCAGGACGCCGCCGAGCAGCAGGCCGTAGGCGTGCAAGGCGCGTCTGCCGATCGGCAACAAGGCTTCGCCGCCCGCCCGGCCGCCGCGCAGCAGGTGCAGGCAGATGATCGCCACGCTGCCCACGGCACCGGCCGGCGCCGTGCCGAACGCCAGGTTTGCCAGGCCCACGGCAAAGGTCAGCACCAGCGCCGACAACAGTGCCAGCAGCAGGGCTCGTGGTCGCTCGCCCGGTGTACTGACCAGCCACGCCGCGACACAACCATTGATAGCGAACGGCAGGACGCTCAACGCTGCCGAGGCGATCCCCAGCTCATCGAAACCCAGCCCCGCCAGGCTCGCGGCGATCATCGTCCCCGGTCCCATCGAGCCCCAGGGCACGGCGCACAGGCCAAGCAGGCCGATCAGCGCCGCATGCCGTGGCGTCAGGCCCATGTACACCAGCAGCGGAATGCCGATGGTCACGCCAATACCAAAGCCGGTTACCGATTCGGCGAACGGTGTAATGCCATGTACCACGAGCAGTACGGCGGCGACACCTGTACCGGCACGCCCCTTGATCCAGTTGGCCAGCGCCGCCTGGGCGCCCGCATGGCGCAGCACCTCGGACATCAGCAGGCCGCCGCCGACGATCAGCAGCACCTCCAGCACCAGCGGCAGCCACTTGATCGTGGCCACGCCGATTTCCGCTGCACCCAGTGGAAAGGCAATAATGGCCGCCAGCAACGCGGCGCACACACCCAGCAGCGCCGCATGCAGCGAACGGATGCCCAGGCCGAGGGCCAGGATCGCGGAAAACACCGGGGACGCTGCAAGAAAGGCATTCATCGTTCGAATTACTCAGGTTTGCGTTTTCGCAATTATATTTGCTGATAAGCAATTGGCAAGATTGAAAGGACCGGAATGAAAGACAAAGACGAACATGCGGAACAGGATCTGTTCGGCCTGGCCGTGCGCCAGCGTCGCCTGCAACTGGGAGTGACCCTGGATCAGTTGGCGGAGAACAGCGGGGTTTCCGCAGCGGCGTTGTCGCGCCTGGAGCGCGGCATGCTGAGTCCGAGCCTGCGCAACGCGCTGGCGATCGCCCGGGGGCTGGGCTGCGAATTGTCGGAGCTGATCGAGCAGGAACCGACCGAAGTCACCCGGGCGGGGGACAACCTGCGCTTCGTCGACGAGGAGACCGGGATCGTGCGCCTGGCCCTGGCGCGGCCTGGGCCGGATCTGGAGTTGCTGTCCTATACCGTGCCGCCGGGGGCGTCATCGGCCAGGTTCTCGCCGCACAAGAGCGGCTCGCGGGAGATCTTCCATATCGTCGCCGGGACGCTGGAAGTGCATGCCGGGGATCAGGTGGTGGTGTTGAACGAAGGGGATACGGCGACGGTGCGCGGGGACTGCGAGCACTGGTTCAGGAATGTGGGGGAGGGGGATGTGCGGATCTTGCTGACCATCTTCAAATAAGGTGGTGAAGCTGAGGGCCTCATCGCTGGCAAGCCAGCTCCCACAGTGTCCGCGTCGCTGCAGAACCCTGTGGGAGCTGGCTTGCCAGCGATTGGGGCCACCTCAGATATAGATGAACACCAGCGCAACCAAAGCCACCACCGCCCACTTCTCCGCGTAATACCGCGCCCGATTGCGCTTCTTCAGCGCCTTGCCGCGCTCGCGGATCTTGTAGATGCGGGTGAACAGCCGGTTGATCCCGCCGGTCTTGTCCCCGGCATCGTTCGGCGCCGCAGCCGCCGCCATGACATTGGTACTGAACCAGCGGTTGAACGCCGTCGCCCAGCGGTATTTCAGCGGCCGCTCGACGTCGCAGAACAGGATCACCCGGTTGTGCTCGGTCTGGTTGGCGGCGTAGTGGATATAGGTCTCGTCGAACATCACCGCTTCACCGTCGCGCCAGTGGTAGTTCTCGCCGTCGACGCAGATGAAGCAGGCTTCGTCGTTCGGCGTGTCCAGGCCCAGGTGATAGCGATAGGAGCCGGCATAAGGGTCGCGGTGCCGCACCAGCTTCGACCCCGGCGGCAGGGTGGCGAACATCGCCGCCTTGACCGTGCCGATGCTCTGCAGCAGTTCGGTGGTGCGCGGGCACAGCTTCATCGCCGAGGGGTGGCTCTCGCCATACCACTTCAGGTAAAAGCGCTTCCAGCCGCTCTTGAAGAACGAGTTGAAACCGACGTCGTCGTAATTCTGCGAGCTCTTGATCTCGCCGACATGCAGCAGTTGCAGGGCTTCTTCGCGGATCTCCTGCCAGTTGTCCTGCAAGGGCTTGAGTTCGGGGAAGGCCTCGGTCGGCAGGTAGGGCTTGGCCGGCAGCTTCGAGAACAGGTAAAGGAAGGCGTTGACCGGCGCCAGGAAGCTGGAGTGGTCGCCCAACTGGCGGGTGATCTTGTGTCGGACGCGGCCACGGAAATGCACGTAGGCAATGGAGACGGCGAACAACAGGACAATGAAGATTTTCATGGGCGGGTACTTGTCGATGTGGCGATGCGCCATGGCATAAGCCCGCCAGCATAATCAATTGCCCTGTGGGTTTGTACAAAATGTTGCAGTGACCCGACTCGACCATGGTGCAATGGCTCACCCCCGCAGCAGCCGGGAGGTGAGCCGTTTCAGCAGGGGCTCAGGGGTTGACGGTGATGAACGGGTCCCAATTCAGCCGTTCGCTGATGATGTTGCCCTGGCTGTCAAGCACGTAGAAATCGATCATGTACCAGATCTTGTCTGCGCCGGGCTTCTCGGCGTCGGCCTGCCAGAGGCTGACGGTAGTGCTGGTGGTGCCGATGTTTGGCGGATTGCTCACGTTGCTGCCTTTTTTCACGTAAGGCACCAGCACATCCTCGAACCAGTGCAGCTCCGGGTCGGAGATATCGCCCGCGTTGGCCGTTTGCTTGTTGCCCTTGTACACACGGGAGATCACGGTCGACCGGTCGAAGTTGCGCGACAGGGTGGTGGCGCGCCAGCGGATGACGTCGCCTTTTTTCACGTCGATCCAGAGTTCGTTGCCTCCGTCCTGTTGATCACCCGATGCACTGCCATCCACCAGCTTGCGTTGGGCTACCAGGTACACAGCGCCCGGTACCCGGCTCTGCTGGGTGCCACCGACCCCGTCGATAATCTGATCGGCGTCGACCACCAGCAATACATCCACGATGTTTCCAGACATGCATGACTCTCCATTGGTGTTGGGTTGACAAGGCGACCACGCCCGTTGGGCGCATCCCGGCTCCCGGTCCCTGGGTGCGGTCGCGGGATCAAGGATGGTTGATGGCTATCTGATGTCAATTCACGGCGGATGACAGGGGTTCGATCCGCGGCTTCTCCGGCCCTTGGCTATCCTGTTGAATTGTCTGGCAATGCGCCGATGTCCTGGGTCGTGATGAGGTCATGTCGCGCGGGCGCAATGGCTGAAGGCTTACGGGAACTGACGGCAACTCGTGTGGATTTCCGTTGTCGTAGCCCGGCTTCCGGCCCTGCTCCGAAGCAATTGTTCTATCGTTCCGAGGACCGCCTGCCCGGGAAAGGACCCAATGACCTTCAAGCACATCGACCTGCGCAAGATCATCCTGCTGTTTGCCCTGGTCACCGCCGGCGTGACCCTGGCCAACAGCTTCTATGCGGCGCGCCAGGTGCAGCACCAGGTGCTGGTGGACAACGCCCTGGAAGCCAACCGCGCCTATGCCGCCAAGGTGGCGTCGAGCATCGAGGCCTTTCTTTTGTCTGCGCAGCAGCAACTGGCCTACAGCGTCGATCAGATGAGCCGCGATTTCGGTGACCCGCGCCTGCTGCATGCCGAAGCGAAACGCATCCAGGAACAGGACCAGGGCTTCAACGCCATCACCATCGTCGACGCCACCGGCCATGTCCTTGCGGCCTGGCCGCCGTCCTTGCTGCACGACGGCCAGGCCCTGACCTCCAGCGGTGCCGAGCATGCGCTGAACAGCCGCGTGCCCCTGATCAGCGACGCCTACACCTCCAGCACCGGCAACCTGGTGGTGTTCATCTCGCACCCGGTGTTCGACGATCAGCAGCGCTACCTGGGCTTTGTCGGCGGCGCCGTGTACCTGCGCGAAAAGGGCATCCTGCACACCCTGATCAGCAACCACTTCTACCGTGACGGCACCCTCAGCTACGTGGTCGACAACAACCGCCGCCTGCTCTACCACCCGCAGTTCGACCGGGTTGGCAGCGTGGTCGGGGCCAACCTGGCGGTGGACGAACTGCTTACCGGCAAGAGTGGCGCCATGCAGGTGGTCAATACCCAGGGCGTCGAGATGCTCGCCGGCTTCGCCAGCATTCCCCTGACGCGTTGGGGCGTGGTTTCGCAAAAGCCCTACCGCGACACCGTGGCGCCGCTGGACCGGCTGATGTGGCAGATGTTCCGCGGCACGGCGCCGGTGGGCGTGCTCGGGCTGATCGGCATCTGGTGGATGACCTTGCTGATCACCCGGCCGCTGCGCCAACTGGCGGACAACGCCAATGCGATGAACGCCAGCAGCTCGCCGGAGCGCATTCGCGCGGTACGCGCCTGGTATTTCGAGGCGGACCACATCAAGCGCGCGCTGCTGCGCGGGATCAACGTGATGCAGGAGCGCATGGGGCGCCTCAACCTGCAGGCGCAGACCGACCCGCTGACCGGCCTGTTCAACCGCCGGGCCCTGGGTGAGGCGCTGGAGGTGATGGACGAGCGCAAGCAGGGCTTTGCCGTGATCGCCGTGGATATCGACCATTTCAAAGCGATCAACGACGGCCATGGCCACGATGTCGGCGATGAGGTGCTGGCGCGGCTGGCGGGTGTGCTGCGCGAGTGCTCGCGGGAAGGCGACCTGGCGTTTCGCCTGGGCGGCGAGGAGTTTCTCCTGCTGCTGCCAGACACACCCATCGCCGCCGCCGGGGAGATGGCCGAGCGCTTGCGCGGGCAGGTCGAGATAACGCGAATCGAGCCGGTGGGGCATGTCACGGTGTCGCTGGGGGTGGCCCGTTGTGCGGCGGGCGATGACAGCCATGCCGCGCTGAAGCGGGCGGATGAGTTGATGTACAGGGCAAAGCAGGGCGGGCGGAACCGGGTAGTGCTGGAGTAGCGCGCTGGCCTGCAGGCGTTGTCGTTCTGGAGGCCCGTCTATCTCCTGCCTTTGCGCGGCGCCTGATATTTCTGTCAGTAGCGCGAATGTTCCCGGCTGGTTAGCTTCATCGAACGGGCGGCCCGCTAGCGCCGCAGCACTCGATGGAGAACCTGCCCATGGCTCGGCGCAAGGCCACACCCTCCGGTAATTCCCTGTCCCGTATCGCCACCCGGCCCGAGCAGGCCGAGCAACTGTTGCAGGCTGGCCTCGGGTCGGCCTTTGCCATTGCCCGTGGCAACCTCGACAGCTTGATGCAGCGCATCCCCGGCCTGGCGGGCGAGGACGCCCGGCGTCTGCACCAGCGTGCCAGTGCCCTGGCGGTGCTGGCTGCGCGTGAGTATCGCGAGGAGCGCCTGACGACCGAGGACAGCGGCGACCAGCCGTGGCGCACCGGGCTCCGCGCCTTGGTCGAGGGCCCGACCTTTGAAAGCCAGTTCAGCCCGAGTTGGAGCGATAATTGCCTACCCGGCTCGATCGAGGCCACTACCTCGCCGGCTGCCTATTTGACCGCGCTATTCACCTGGGTCACGAGAGTGATCGAGCCGCTGGCCAACACTGAGGAGGCTACGCCCATCCTGCTTGCCGAGCGGCGCCCGGACCTGGCTGCGCTGCTGCTCGACAACCAGGCCCTGGAGCGGGTTGAGCCGACCATCGGCATTGTCAACGAAATCCTCGAAGGCGCCGCGCGCCGTCATCTCGACGAGCTCAACCAGAAGACCCTGGCGGTTGACGATGCCTTGCTCGAGTCGCGCTATCCGCTGGGCTTGCCGTTCGAACGCTACATGTCGCAAATCAACAACATCCTCCAGCCAAAGAACTACGGACTCGGCGACCTGGTGCGCCAGCTCGATCCGGAGTTTCCCTATTTCTGCCGTCTCGGCCTGCATTCGCTGCGCTCCGACGATGCGCTGCAGATGGACACGGCACTGGGCCCCGAGCAGCGTGCCCTGCTCCTCGAAGCGGCATATTTCCCCCGTGGCGCGCGGCGCGCCAGCGCCCGCACGGTACAGACCCTGACCAACCCGCGCACGTTGTTGCGCGAGTCGCTGCATACCCTGCAGAACGCTTTCTTCATGCGTCACTATGGGGCGGAGAAGGCCGAGGATCTCTTGCCGCTGAGCGCCTTCTGTCTGCGCACCGGGCTGAACCAGGACGGCATTGAGTCGCTGCTGTCGATACAGCGCTATGCGCCGGTAGCGTCTCCGAACGTGCCAGGGCTGACAGTACCGGGGCCGGCGCGCTTCGGCTCGGTCTATATCAACAGCGGCATCGAGCCGGCAATCGGTGTGAGCACGGTCGACAAGCAACACCGCCTCAGCGACTGGAGCAACGACCATTTCGACCGCATGCAGCGCATGATCCGCCTGGCACGCTGGCTCGAGCTGCCCTTCGGCGAGACCGACCAGCTCCTCGACGCCGCTTTGCAGGCCGAATATGGTGAGGCGGGCCGGGGGCGCGAAATCACCGAGAACACCCTGCGTGCCCTCGGACTTTTCCGTCGCCTGCGCCGTGACTTCAAAGTCCAGGCCGAGGAGTTCGCAGCGCTCCTGCAAGGTGTCGCCCTGTATGCCCGAGGGAGCGAGATCCCGCAGTTCGACCGGGTCTTCAATGACCCGACGCTGTTCAGCGAGCCGCTGGTGCTCGATGGGCGCCCTTTCAATATCGCGCCTGGCAACGAAGTGGAGTATCGCCGCATCCACCATCTGTGCGCGGCCTTGGGCATCGATTACGAAACCTACCTGTACCTTGCCCGCTACATCGTCCAGACAGGGGATCAGCAGGCGCTCCTGGCCAAAGGGCAAGCCGAGGTGCTGCATTGGTCACATTCGGTCATTTCCGCCTTCTACCGCCTCGCCCGCTTGCCGGCGTTGCTCGGTCTCACCAGCATCGAGGCCTTGGCGCTGCTGCAACTGATCGGGGAGCGCGGGCATCAGTACGTTTCGCGCCTGGTCAATACCACCCTGGCCATTCATCAGCACAGTGACCTGAGCGACACCCTGAGCGTGGTGCAGTCGATGGCCGATGCCGTGCAGTGGTGCCGGGAGCATGACCTGAGTGTCTCCTGGCTCTACCAGCATCTGATGCCGCTGGCACCACCAGCGGCCGCCAGTGGTGTCGAGCTGGACTTGTTGCGGCAAATGCACGGACGCATGTTGCCGACCTTGCTCAGTAATATGGTTTTCAGCGATGCGGGATTGCCGATGATTTCCGGCAAGGACGAACCCACCCCCATCGACTGGATGACCCTGTTGCAGGTTTTTGTCTCCAAGGAAGGATTGATCGTCGAACCGGGCGAGTACCCGAACATCGAGGATTATGAAGCCGCGCTGAAAAGTCGGCTGGAATTGATCGTGGACAATCTTGAGCTGGAAGACGGTCCGCATATCGTCATCCGCGTCTTCCAACTGGTGATGGATGCCCGCTCGGCTCAGCACGCGCTGGTCTGGGAGTCACTGGCCAGCAGCTTCGGGGGCAGCGCCGAGTTGAGCCAGGAAGTACTGGCCTGGGCGGGTGGCAGCAGCTACCAATTGCTGGAGGAGGTCCATGAGCTGTTTGTGGAGGAGGATCCGCTGCCAGTGCCGATTGGCGACGATATTCTCGAATTGCTTGCACGCCTTGGTCACCGTATGGGCATCGTCGAGCAACTCGGTCTTAGCCCCTTGGCACTGCGAAGCTGGCGCCTGCACCCGGAGTGGTTCGAGGGAGAGATGGGCGGTGACGGTGGCACCATCACGTTCGCTAATCTCCACCTGCTGACCCAGTACCACTATTTGCTGGCGTTTACCAAGCAGGCCGAGCAGGTGCTGCTGGACTATCTGAAACTGGTCAACAACCTGCCACCGGACCTCACCGAGCAGGACCTGCAACTGATCCGCGAGGACGCTGCCGGCAAGATTGCGCAATTCACCGGTTTCGGTGTACGCGACATCCTCGAGACTGCCGCAGAGATCACCGATAACGGGCTGATCGTCACGGTTCGGCAACTGGGTCATCTGGTCCGAGTACGCCAGGCCTGTACCAAACTGCAACTGGGCAGCGCGGCGGCCGTTGCGTTGAGCCGGCTACGTAGCAACAGCCTGCGCGAGGAGTACCGTGCTGCGGCCGAGAGCGCCCTGAGTAGCCTGGTGGAGCAGCAAAGGGGGCAATCGACGGCCCAAGGCGAGCTAGGTCAGAGCGAGGCTTCGTGGATCGTGGTGGATGTGCTGCGTCTGGTGGCCAAGGCGGGGGGCAGGGCGATATGCCTGCTGACCGTGAAGAACTTTGCCGGCGAGCCTCTGCCGGGGATCACCGTCACCTGGGAAACCGATCATTCACGACTCGGCGGTCCCTCTTCGTTCACCACGGACGAAAACGGCCAGGTGGAAAACTATCTGCTGGCCGGCGAGGAAATGGGAACCGCCCAGATCATTGCTCGTTTTGGTCTCGACCGGCAGATTCTTGCACCGTTGATCCTGATCGATTGCGATGAGACCTCCCTGACCATCAAGGACCCGGTGTGCGCGCCGATGGAGGCGTTGGCCGGCAACCTGGCATTGATCGAATATGGTCTGCGCCTCGAGGACGACTTTGGCAACCCCGGGCGCGATCGGGTGCTGGAGTGGAGCACCGACCTTGGGACTTTCGAGCGCCCGCAGACCCGTACCGATGCCAAAGGCCTGGCCAGTGCGCGTCTGCGCAGCCTGTCGTCCGGCGAGGCGGTGGTGGTGGTCAGGCTGCCGCTCAATGGCGAGGCGCATACCTACGAGGCGGTGGAGTTTCTCGAACAGCAGTACTTCCAGTATGTGCGGTTCAACGGGCCGGTGGCCGCCACCCAACCCGTCACCGTGACCTGTCGGGCGGTCAATCTCGATGGCAGTCCGCAAGACAAACTGACCGCGCATTGGGATGCCGATGTCGGCAGTTTCAGCGCCGACCGCAGTATTACCGATGCGCAGGGTATCGCCAGCATCGAGTACACCGCCGATGAACCCGGCGAGGTGACAGTCACGGTCAAGGCTACGTTCAACGACAAACCGTTGCAGCCCTTGTCGTCCGAACGCACGACGATTCATGAACTGCCCAGATTGGTGGAAATGGAACCTGCCGAACAGTTCTACATCGTCGGTCAGTTCCTGGCGGCCACCTTCCGTGTGCGTCTGGAACCAGCTGCGGCGGAGTTGCCGGTGACCTGGTGGAAGGGCGACGAACTGCTGGCGACGACCAAGACCACTGCCGAGGGTGTGACGGGCTACCAGGCACATTTCAATGACAATGAGGTGGGCACTCACACCATCACCGTGAAGTCGGTGCGCGCGGGTGACGAGTTTAATTTCAAGGTGAGGGTGGTGGCACAGCACGCAGAGCTCGTGGCGCAAGTAGGGTCGAACAGTCCGGGCATGGTGCCGGTCGATGCAGTCAAGGGCGCGTACTGTATCGACCCCGGCCTGAGTTCGAGCCTTTTAGTACGTGCCGTGCGCAACGACGGCGAGGGCGACAGCCAGGGACGTATGACCTTCAGTCTGGGCGAGGGCGCGAATCCGGCTTCTCTGGGCGTTACGTTCAGCCCGCCCTTGGGCCAGCTTCTGGATTGCGCAGAAGATGGCGGTGTGACATTGCAGATTGACTGCAGCAAGGCAGCCTTCCTGGCTGACAGTGACCCTTACTCCAACGACATCGTTCTGAACGTGAAGTCGAACCTTGGCGTCACCCTAGCACTGAAGTTCAGCTTGCGATACCTGCTTGATCTGGAGAAGAGCGAGTTGCACTTCTTCCGGGGACCCCTGGATGGCAAGGATCATGCGGCATTCGGTGGCCGCCTGGCTCGGCGCAACGGAGCGGCACCCATGACGTTGCCGGAAGGACAGACTCGCGTGCAACTGTTCCTTGCTGGCGCTTCGTCGCAAGTGGCCGACCTGACTTCCTACGGACAGGGTGATGTTTGGCTGCCTTGTACTTCCTTTACAGGTGACTTGGGTGCCATTGAATCGAAATGTCGTTTCAATCGGACAGGTGACTTGTCCAGACGTGTGCATTTCGTTGGTTCGGATACCTTCGAGGCCAAGCGGATCATAAGCGAAGCCACCTTGACGCTGCTGCCAGCCACCGATTCAGGCATTGTCGGCAGTGGGAACACTTTCGTGGCCGACCAGGGAGATACGTCCCGGCTCGTGCTGACGTTGAGTGATGCCGGAGGCGGCATCAGTGGTTTGCCACTGCTTCCTGGAAAAAAACAGGTTCAAAGCGTGGAATTCCGTGGAGGTGGGCCTACCGATGCGAACGGCCAGACCTGGCTAGACGTCGATGCGCGCAATGCGCTGATCGAAGGTCAGTACCCACTGTTGATTTCCCTTGGCCATTTGTCTCGCACCCTGGATTTGCTGGTCCGCGAACTGATTGCCACGGATGTTGAAATGACCCGTGAAGCCGAAACGCTCATTCGGATCAATGTCCATTACGCCCGAAGGAAAGGCTTTGTCTTCACCGAAGATGGCCAGAGCTACCTGTTCGAGCTTCATATAGATGACACCATGAGAAACCTTAGAGCCACTCCAGAGGCGCATGGGTTCACGCTCGGAACATTAGCGAATACGTCTGAAAATCTTCTTCGGCTTGCGCTGGGTCATTTAACCGACAGACGTTTCTGTCTGTACGGACCTACCGAATTTCCCATCATCGCCGACAGTGCTTCTGGAGTTGAATCATGAACCCCATCTTCGCCAAGCTCGCCGAAGACCTCCGCGATGCGCTGGTCGCCTACTACCTCGGCCAGATTGTCCCGCAACACTCGGTGGAAGCCGGGCGCGGCCTGGTCACCGAGCAGGACCTTTACGAGTTCCTGCTGATCGACAACCAGGTCAGCGCCAAGGTCGATACCAGTCGCATCGCCATGGGCATGGCCAGTATCCAGCAATATATCCACGCCATCTTCAACGGCATGGAGCCTGGCTACCTGGGCATGCTCGAAGGCAGCGAGCAGCAGCAGTGGCGGGTGGCGAAAAGCGAGTATGCGGTTTGGGGCGCCAACCAGATGCTGCGCGACTACCCGGAAAACTACCTGGTGCCCAACCTGCGCCTGAAACAGACTACGGCTTTCCGCGAGTTCCTCGGCGATACCGACCAGAGCCGGATTTCCAAGGACTCGGTGCAGCGCGCGTTGCAGCATTACCTGGACAAGTTCGAGACGATCAGCAACCTGGAGGTGGCCACCGGCTATATCGATGGGCTGGATTTGCGCAATGCCGACTACTACTTCATCGGCCGGCAGAACGTCGAGCCGCGTGCCTGGTTCTGGCGCAAGGCGGCGGTTCGTTTTGGCGATCCCGAGGAGGCGCGCGCCGAGGATGACGACTACCTGAGCCCTACGGCCTGGAGCGAATGGATGCCGGTGGAGGTGCCGAAGGGCGACGAAGTGATGCATATGCGTCCGCTGGTACTGGAAGGGCGGCTGTATGTGGTCTGGATCGAGGAGCGCGTCGAGCAGAAGGCGGTCCCCGCCGAGCGGGCCGAGGTGCCGGGGCTGATGGAGCCGGTAAACCGTTATCGTCTCAAGCTGGCCTATCGCACGCTGGAGGGAACCTGGTCGGTACCGATGAGCTATGACCTGCAGCATGAGGGGGCACGGGTCTATACCCGCCTGATGGCCTTCGTCAACCTAGCCGACCCGCAGGACAAGAAGATCGTCATCGGCTTTGCGCTCAACAAGGACGCGATGCTCGAGGGCCTGGTTCTGGATATGCGTTTCAGGGTGCTGCTTCATGAGCAATTCACGCCGAAACCTCCTGAGAACGAGAACGAACCGCCGACCGAGACGCAGAGGATCGCTCACGGCATTCGCCACTTCGTCGAGCCGCCCAACGCCCTGCAGCACCCTCTGGTCAGCGACAAACCCTTGAATGTGACGGTGCGCAATGTGCGCGACGGGGAGCATGCCGTCCAAGGCCCGTTCAATGGCCGCCTGCACCTGGACTGCCAGCTCGGCTTCAATGGCAATGGGCCCTATTTCTGGCTGCAGGGTCGCTCCAACCTTGCACTGGGTTATCACGGACCGGCCCAGGCGGCGTTCGTCATGGACGGTTACCGAGGGGATACCAAGGATTGGACATGGACGAACACGGTTATCCTCAACGGTAATGTGCAAACCACGGTGATAACCAAACCTGTCGTTCAGGACGAACAGCTCGTGGTTGCGCTTGGTTTCCCGCCATTCGATTCGATCAATCACTATGAGGTCACCGTGTCGGGCGTGGTTCCCAAGGCACCGCTACTGGTCGGGAACAAAGGTGGCCAGTACCTGGACCTGGGTAACCTCGGCCTGAAAGGCCTGCGGTACGTGCGTTTGAACACGCTCTTCGCCAAAGAGCTGGTCGCCCGTGCCCTGATCTCGGTGGACGCCCTGATCAATTGGGACTCACAGCACATCAAGGAGCCGCCATTACCGGGAACTACCCAAGAGCAGCACATGGACTTCCACGGCGCCAACGGTCGCTACTTCTGGGAGCTGTTCTTCCATATCCCTCACGCCGTGGCTTGGCGCCTGAACAACGAGATGGATTTCCAGGGCGCCGAAGAGTGGCTGCACTACATCTTCAATCCGCAGGCGCGGATCAAGCCGACCAATCCCCCCAGCCCCTACTACTGGGGCGTGCGGCCGCTGGACGAACCGGGCCGGGGCGATTACGAGGTCGATGGCATCGCCGATCCGGATGCCATCTGCTATTCGAAACCGGTGCATTACCGCAAGGGCATCTTCGCGTTCTACGTGCAGAACCTGCTGGGCTATGGCGACCTGCTCTACCGCCGCTTGACCCGCGACTCGCTGAACGAGGCCAAGCTTATCTACACCCGCGCCCTGAGCCTGCTCGGGCCGCGTCCGGACAACCGCATGATCGGGCGCTGGGAACCGGTGACCCTGGAGGAGGCGGCGACCCCGGACGAAAGCCTGTTCGCGACGATCGAGGCGCAACTGCCGGCCGGGCTGCCGCTGCAACTGGCGCCCGACAGCACGCCCTGGCTGGAACTGCTCGATTCGCCGCGTTTCCGCCTGCCGGTCAACACCCAGTTGCTGGACCTGTGGGACCAGTTGGAAAGCCGCATCGGCAACCTGCGCAACAACCTGACCATCGACGGCAAGCCGCTCATGCTGCCGCTCTACGCGAAGCTACTTGATCCGCTGGACCTGCTGCGCGCGCAAAACAGCGGCAGCGGCCTGGTGCAGCGCAGCGTCGGCAGCATGGCGCCGGTGCTGGCGTTCCGGTTCCGGGCGCTGCTCCCGCGGCTGCAAAATGCGGTGGAAACGCTGAGCCGCTTTGGCGAGCAGGTGCGGATGTACCGTGAGCTCAAGGACCGTGCCGAGCAGGAAGAACTGCAACATGCTCACGTCCTGGAGCTTTCGCAGTTCGCCATCCAGTTGCAGGAGGTGGGGCTGGAGCAGGCTGATGCGACCCTGCTGGCGCTGGAGGCAAGTCGTCGGGTGATCGACCAGCGACGGGCACATTACGACCGTCTGGCGGATGAAGACATGTCCTTGGGCGAAATGGATTCGCTTGCGTTCCAGACGGCTGCTGCCGTGTCCTCCGCTATCGGCGAGGGCTTCGAAACCGCTGCCGGAGCCTTGCAAATGGGGTCCGTAGTCGTTACCACATTTGGTGGCGGCCCTATCCGCCTGGGTTCCGCATTGTTGGCGACCGCAGGCGTGTTTCAACTGGTGGCCTCTGGTCAACGCATCACCGCTGACCGGCTAAGCTCGAACGAGCAATACCGACGCCGCCTTCAGGACTGGGAGCTGCAACGCGACCAGGCCGCCGCCGAACTGGAAGCCATTGACGAACAGATCACTGCCCAGCGTAGCGCCATCGATATGGCCAAGGTGCAGATAGCCCAAGCCAGCAAGGCCGAGCAGCAGGCCCAGGACTACTACCGCTTCCTCAAGTCCCGCAGCACCAACGCCGGGCTCTACCAGTGGCTGCTCAGCCAGATGTCGACCTTCTACTACCAGGCCTACGACGCGGTAGTCGCCCTATGCCTGAACGGCGAAGCCAGTTGGCATTACGAAATGGGCGACTACCAGACCCGCTTCATCCAGCCGAACGTCTGGTTCGACAACCACTTCGGCCTGACCGCCGGCGAGGCCCTGCGCCTGCAGTTGCTGCGCATGGAGGCGGCCTGGCTCAAGCGCTTCGAACGGCGCCAGGAACTGGTGCGCACCATTTCGCTCAAGCAACTGTTCAACCAGCCTGGCAGCGACCAGAACTGGGAGACTGCGCTGAAGGGCGTGATCAACGAGGGTGTGCTCAATTTCGAACTGGCACCGCGCCTGTTCGATGGCGACTATCCGGGGCATTACCTGCGCCAGCTGGTCAGCGTCTCGGTCTCGCTGCCGGCGCTGGTCGGCCCTTACCAGGATGTGCGCGCGGTGCTCACCCAGGTTTCCAGCCGTACCGTGCTCAAGGCCGATCCGCGGGCAATGAACGAGCTGTACAACCAGCCGGAGGGCGACGCCAGCCACATCCTCTACAACCCCCGCGCCAGCCAGAGCATCTGCCTGTCACGCGGCATCGACGACCACGGCGTGTTCCAGCTCGACTTCAACGACGAACGCTACCTGCCATTCGAGGGTACCGGCGCCTTGTCGCACTGGGAACTGCGCTTCCCGCGGCACGCCGAGCAAACCGACATGCTCGAAAGCCTGACCGATATCATCGTGCAGTTGCGCTATACGGCGCTGGATGGCGGGCCGGACTTTGCCGGGCATGTGGAGGGGTTGCTTGGGGATTGAGGCGGATGCATGGCGGTAGGTGTTCGGCGCTATTGAGATCGAGCGCCGCTTGCGCGGCGCATCGCTGGCAAACCAGCTCATAGAACAAAACATAACTTTTTGATTTTGCAGGGTCTTTGTGGGAGCGGGTTTACCCGCGATTGCTATGGTGGATTCACTATTGCAATCGCGGCGGCTTGTGGGAGCGAGCTTGCTCGCGAACGGCGGCGAAGCCGTCGCAAAACCTGAGTCCGCGTCTGGCCTGACACACTGAGGTGGATGGCTTTGGGGCCGCTTTGCGGCCCTTCGCGACGGTTCGGCGCTCCGACAAGCTCGCTCCCACAGGGTGTGCGCCGCGCTCAAGAACTGTTCTCTGCGTGACAGCGCAGCCTGCAAGGCTGGGCGGACTCCCACAATCATTGCGGCGCGTTTCATGCTTCGCCCTGCATTTCTTCCCAGGTGTCGTTCTCGTCCTCGCTGATGCTGTACCACGGCAGGTAGCGTTGCCGACGCAGGTAGCCCTTGGCGGTCAGCACGCGGATTTCCCGGCCCAGCGGGTCGTAGAACTGCTGGTCGTTGTAGCCGAACAGCTTGAACGAGGCGTCGTTGATGTAGCGCCAGCGCTCGGCGAAGTAAGGCCGGTAGACCCGCACCGGCAGGCCCTTGTTGTTGTATTCGACCCGCTCGCTGACCCGCCAGCGCGCAGCCGCCTCCACCAGCACCGGCTTGCCGTCTTCCAGGCGCAGTTCGCCGTTGTCGTCGACGGCGTAGGCCAGGCCCGGCTCGACCCGCTGCTTGCTCTGCAACGCGCGGCCGAAGCCGTCGCTGCTGCTCAGGCTGATGCGGATCTGCAGTTCGGGATCGCCCGGGTAGCGGTCGGCCAGCAGCACGGCGCTCTGCACCGGCTGGCGGGTTTCCACGGGTTGCATCCAGCTGAAGGCGTCGTAGTAGCAGGCGCTGGCGGCGTTCTGCAGGGCGGCGTGCGGGTCGTCGATGGCGCTGGCGAGGTCCTCGCTGTCGCGATGGTATTCGCTCAACGGCGCGAAACCCGCCGCTTCACCGTTTTCGGTGCCGTGGAAGCTGCTCGCCAGGAGCCGGCCGAAGCCGTCGTACAGAGCTTCCTGGATATTGTCGTTGGGGTCGGTGATGTGCCGCGGTTGCAGGCAGTGATAGTCGAATTCGGCCAGGGTCCGGCAACCATCGGGCAGGGTGATGCAACTGACCTGGCAGTGATAGGGGTCGTGGGTCACTTCGGTGACACCGTGGCTGCGGGTTTCACGGAAGGCCTGGGTGCGGTGGAACGCGCTGGCCGGCGCGTAGGTGGTGAAGCCCTGGCGGATGGCCCAGAGCTCCAGCTCCGGCTGTTCCGGCAGGAACGCCGGCATGCGCTCGTAGTTGAGTTCGACCAGCTTGTCGCGCAATTCGTCGCGGCTCATCACCCGGTCGTAGGCCTGCATCGCCTGTTCGTTCAGTTCGGCACTCTCCAGGTAACCGGGCAGGGCCTCGAAGCTGGCCTGGCCATCGGGCAGGTCTTCCCGGGTGGTCATGTCGGGCGCCTGGTAGCGTTGCACGGTCTGCCCGCTGAAGACCCGCTCGGCGTCCTCGCCCAATGGGCTTTCCGGGCCGACCAGGTGCTCGTAGCTGATCTGCCGCAGCGGCAAGGCCGTGCGCGCCAGCATCACCACGTTGTTGCGCTGGCGCCAGGGCAGGCCGAGGCGCCAGCCCTGGGCGTCGCTGAGGTGGATGGCCTGGCTGCGGGTTTCGTTGAGGTAATGGTTGTACTGCGCGTCGTCATGGGCGTCGCGCCACCAGGTCTGTTCATGCTCGGTGTCGAAGGGGGGCGGGTCACTGACATGGCGGCGGCGTGCGCAATGGATGACCACGGCATGGGTCGGCTGGGCGTAGGCGTCATGGGCCAGGTTGATGCTGTGCTGGCAGCGTGGGTCGTCGGCCTGGCGCTCGTAGTTCAGGCTGATGCTTTCCAGTACCAGCGGCAGCATGCGCGCATAGGGCTGGTGGGCGCCGGCGGGGGCCAGTTCGCGCAACAGGTAGCGATGCTGCTCCACCGCGTAAGGCACCGCCGCGTGCGGACTGTCGTCGAGGCCGTAGTGCTCGCTGCGGATCGGCGAACCGCTGAGGGCATGGGCCATGGCACGCAGGCGGGCCTCGTCCGGGCTGGCGACGATGTGCTCGGCCGCGTTCTCGAACAGGCTGAGCAGGTCCGGCCCAGGCTCGGCCGCCTCGCTGTCCTGGTAGAAATCATCCCGGGCCGGCGCCGGGTACTGGCCGGTGTGGAACCAGGTCTTGCTGAGGATCGGCGCGGTGAAGTGCGTGTCCTCGTCACCCCGGGCGCTTTCGCTGTCGGTTTGCAGGAGCAGGCCGAAACCGCGCAGCTCCCGCTCATGGCGGTCGTAATGGCCGCGGCGGTACTGCATGCGCTGCACCAGCAGGTTGCCGGTGATCTCGTCGAGCTGGGTCTGCCGGGTGACCACGTGCAGGGTCATGGGCAGGTGGCTGACCGCAGGCTGCCCGGCCTGGCGCAGTTCCGCTTTCTCGTCCAGCCATTCCTGACCGGAACTGCGGTATTCGACGCTGCCGACCGCGCCCATGTTGTTGTCGGTGCGGTTGAGCAGGTAGGGCTTGTGCGCGGTGAAGTCCATGCGCCAGTGGCGTGGCTGCATATGTGGCACGGTCAGGACCAGGCTGGCACAGCCCAGGCCCTGCAGGTCGGCGGCGCTGACCTGGCACAGGCGGTCGTAGCGCACGCCCTGCGGCCAGGGTTGCAGCACCGGCGCCTGCAGGCCGCAGCCGCTGCGGTTCATGAACAGGCGCACGCCGTCGCTTTCCAGGTAGAGCAGATCGCTGGCGCCGGAACCGTCGAGGTCGGCCAGGCGCACCCGTCCGGCATCGAACGCGGCATGCTCGAAGGGCAGGCTGGCGAAGCGGAAGCCTTTGCCGAAGCGGCCGTGGCCGAGGTTCGGCCAGCAGCGGATCTCGTTGTGGCGGATGCGCACCAGGTGCTGCTGGCCACTGCCGAGGATATCGCTGAAAGCCACCAGCTCGGCGCGGTCGTCGCCGATGACCGGCAGGCGGTCGTCCTGGCTATGGGGCACGTCCACCGGCGCGGCATGCCCCTGTTCACGGCGGTTGGCATACAGGCGCACGCTGCGCGGGCCAATCAGGGCCAGGTCGAGCAGGCCGGCACCGCTCAGGTCGGCCAGTTGCGCCAGCGGGTGCAGGGCTTCCGGGGCGACGGCGGCGAACGGCACGAAGGTCGACCAGCTACGGTCCGGGTTGAGGGTGAAGAAACCGTTCAGGCCGGGAGCGCTGATGCACCATTCGAGGCGGCCGTCGCCGGTCAGGTCCTGCAGCGCCTGGCGCAGCGGCCGGCTGCTGTCGGCCAGGGGCAGGCGCGGCAGCAGCGACCAGTCGCCATAGGTCACCCGGTCGTTGCGGGCGTCGTCGTCGCGGCCGCTGGCGTCGCGCAGCGGCTCGCGGTAGTACCAGCCCTTGTCGCTGCTGTGCAGCACGCCGGGCAGGCCCTCGCCGTACAGGTCGACCAACTGGTAGCCGAGGTCATCGTTGAGCCCGGGCATGGCCGGGAATTCGCTGAAGGTGCAGGGCGCCTGCGGATAGAACGGCGCATAGGCGAAGGTCAGCGGCGGCAGGCTGCTGAACTGGCCGCTGGCAGACCAGGCCTGGCTATGGGCACCGACCAGCAGGTTGTAGGACAGCTCGCTGGCCTGGTACTCCAGCAGCAGGCGCTGCACCAGCACCGGTTGAGGCCCCAGTTCGGCCTCGAAGCGGTGGAACATCAGGACCTGCCGGCACAGGCGCAGGTTGCCCAGCTCGAAACCGTAGGCGAAGGTGCTGTGCGAGTCGCTGCGCACGCTCCAGGGCCCGGCCTCGGCGTAGCCGGGCTTGTCCGCGGCCTCGGCGCTGCGCTCGCCGTAGTCGAACAGCACCTCGAAATGCCAGTGCACGGCGTCGAGGGTGTCCGGCTGCCACAGGTACAGCCAGGGGTGGGCGCTTACATTGCCGTAGCAGACCCGGCTCAGGTAGCGCTGGGCGCGGAAGTCGCGGGGATGCTCCGGGTCGAGTCCGGCCAGGTCTTCGCCCTTGTACTGGTAGAGGATGTGCTCGCCATGGGCATTCATGCTCTCTTCCAGCAGCCATTCGCCGACCCGCCGCGAGTCGTCCGGGTCGGTGCTGCGCGAGGAGGGGTTGCGGCCGTAGAAATGCAGGCTGCCGTCGCCGCCGTGGATCAGCCAGAAGCCCGGGTCGTCGGCATCGGCGCGCCAGTGCTCGATGCGCTCGAAGGCGCCTTCGATGCGCGGGAAGTGGCGGATCACCTGGTAGCGGCGGTCCAGGGCCAGGCTGCGGTAGTCATCGACCTCGGTGAACAGCAGGTTGCCGCTCGCATCGCGTTCAGGCAGCCAGACCACCCCGTCCGGGCCAAGGATCACGTCGTCATCGGTGTAGCGCGGCACGCCCTTGCTGGTGCGCCGGGCGACGCAGCCGATGGACAGGCTCCAGCCCATGCCGAACAGGCCGTTGCTGACCGTGCTGCGGTAGTTCAAGGCCAGTGGCGGGGCATAGCCGCGACCAGGGGACACGGGCAAGGGAATGTCGAAGGAGGCCGCCCCCGTGGTGCCGACACCGCCCCAGCCGCTGCCGATGCTCTGGATGGCGCCGCCGCCCTTGGGCAGCGCGGGAAGGGCGACAGCGGGTGTCTGATCCTGCATGACCTATGCTCCATGGACTGTCCATGGAGCAAGAGTGCCTTGGTTGGGGGATTTCGTTAACTGACAAAAATGCTAGGTGGACGACCGTGCCGCGCACCTTGGCAGCCGTTCATGGCGTCCCGAACAACGCCGTCCAGTAGATTCCCGCATCGCTCTTCGGGTCGGTGGCATAGGCCCCGCCCATCTCCCGCAACTGCGGGTTCATCAGGTTCGCACAATGCCCCGGGCTGGCCAGCCAGCCATCGACCACCTTGCGCGGGCTGTCGAGGCCGGCGGCGATGTTCTCGGCGATGCGCTGGCCGCTGTAGCCGGCGAGCTCCGCCCGGTCACCCGGGGTGCGGCCTTCACGGTCGATATGGTCGAAGAAATTCTGGTTGGCCATGGCCCGGCTGTGGCTCTGGGCCGCCCCGGCCAGGGTGTCGTTCCAGCCCAGCGGGGTGGTCGCGCTCATGGCCTGGGTACCGCATTGGCGCGGCTGGGCGCGGGCGCTGTTGATCGCATCGAGCAGATTGCGCCCTTCGCTTTGCCAGTCGCCCAGGCGCGCGCTGAGCAGCGGGCGGGCGACCACGATACGCCATTCACGGTCTTCGCGGCTGACGCCGATATCGACGAACTGCGGGTCCAGCACCACCTGGCAGAAGCTCTCGCGGATGGCTTTCATCGCCGCCCCGGCATCCCGCGGGCCGGACAGGCTGATGGCCTGGACATTGACCATTGGGTAGGCGACCCGGGCCAGTTGTTGTTGCAGGTCGCCCATGCTGGTGGCCGACAGCACCAGGCGCGGGTCGCTGGCCAGCGGTGGCAGCTCCAGGGACGCCTGGTTGGCGCAGGCCTGGGACTGGTTGCGGTAAGCGTTGATCGAGTCGATCAGTTGCGTCTCTTCCGACGCCTGGACCTGGCTGGCGAGCAGGGGGCCGAGGCAGAGCAAGACGAAGCAAAGCATGGAGGAACGGACGCGCATTGAAATCTCCCTGGTACATGAAACCGGCGGGTCCGCGCTGATGGCCCGACCGGAGCCCCGATGGATTGGGGTAAAAATGCAGAACAAGCGGGTGCATGGTAGCCAGAATGGCTACTGCCTGTCGTCTTTGTCCGGCATCAGGCCGTTTGGGTTCCCTGCGACGGATCAGCGCGCAGCGCCATTTTGCGGTTTATAGAAGACAAATCGACTGGTTTGCGCGGTTTTCACGAAGGTTTTTCGCCATGCGGGAGCGGCTTTGCGGTCGTGGAAATAGAGGGCGCCATGGCTGTTGTCGGGGAGCTGGCGGTTGAGGGTCTTGCGCGCAATTTCCTTGGCCTGGAGGAAGGGCTCGTCTTCCTTGATCTGGTCGGCACGGCCATCGCACCACCAGGAGAACTGGCAGGCATGGCGTTCCGATCCCTGCTTGACCACGCCGCAGACGGTATCGGGGAAGCCGTCATGGCCGAGACGATTGAGCACCACGTTGGCCACTGCCTGCATGTCGGCGGCGCTGGCGCCCTTGGCTTCCCAGTAGATGGTGCGTGACAGGCAGGTCAGAGTGTCGTCGAGGGCGGCCTCGCCGTTGGGGTCAACGGCCTTGGCTTCTGTCGGGGTAAGGGTGGTGCCGGGAGCGGGCTTGGCCTGGACCGCGACGGCGTGTTCCAGGGCTTCGGCTTTTTCCTCGGCCTTGTTGGCGACCGGGTCGGCGGCCTGGGCGGTGAGGCTGAGCAGGGCGGTGAGGCAGAGGGTGGTCCACGGAGCGTGCATGGCCGGAGTCTCAGGTTGAGTACCTGATGTATTGACTGCGGGGGAAGTTCAATGATTCCGGGGTTGCCGCCGGACGGTAGCGGTTCGGTTGTTTGCGGTTGTGAAGCGCACTGCTGATCCCTGTGGGAGCTGGCTTGCCAGCGATGAGGTCGGCACAGGCAAAGATGTTGTTCGATCTGGCCAAATCGCTGGCAAGCCAGCTCCCACAGGGTACGCGGCGTATTCAGATCAGTCGTATAGCTCGCAACTGCCAGTTCGCAGTACGCTCCCAGGCAAACGCCGCCGCATGCCGGCTCAATTCATCCAGTTGCCGATCACGCTTCTTCTCCGCCTCGACCATCGCCTTGCGCCCATGCTGCTTGAGCAGGTAGCTGTGGATCTGCTGGATCTCCACCGTGCGGAAGATCGGCGCCACATCCAGCACCGCCAGCTCCGCATCCCCGGCCGGCGCATCGGTGGCCATCAGCACCTGCGGCCCCCGGGCTCCGACCACCTCGAAGCCGAGGGCTTCGAAACACGGCACCTTGCCCTTGCCACAGGCCAGTTCGATACGCGGATGACGCTGGCGCACCTCGTCGAGCATCGCCCGGGCGATCCCGCGGCGACGTAGGTCCTGGCGCACCGCCATATAGGCCACGGCGCAGGCCCCGGGCTCGCCCTCGATCGGCAGGTACAACACGAACCCGGCCAGTTGCTCCTCGTCGCACGCCAGCACCAGCTCCACCGGCAAGCGCGTGCCACCCAGCGCTTGCAGATAAAGGTGCACCTCGAAGCCCAGCGCGTATTGGTACAGGTTGTACAGCGGATTGCTCGGCTGCAGGCCGGTGGCGCTGAGGTCGCTGAAGTTGTCGACCACCAGTTGCATCAGCTGGCTGTGCAGCGGTTCGGCAGGGGCGGTCTGGTGCAAGGTGACAACGGGCATCGCGGGCAAGGCTCCGGAAACGGGACAGGGCCGCCAGTCTACAGGAGCCCGCGCGGAACTCAGACCCTGAATCGCCCCACCAGCGCCGTCAGCTCGCTCGCCAGCCCCGACAGGGTCTGGCTCGCCGCGCTGGTCTGCTGCGCGCCCTCGGCCGAACGCGCCGACAGTTCGCGGATATTCAGCAGGTTGCGGTCCACCTCCCGCGCCACCTGGGCCTGCTCCTCGGCGGCACTGGCGATCACCAGGTTGCGTTCGTTGATCTGCCCGATGGCGGCATAGATGCCTTGCAGCACCTGCTCCGAGGCCTGGGTGGTGTCCAGCGCCGAACGCGCCCGCTCGGCACTGGCGTGCATGGAGCTGACCGCCACCTCGGTACCGTGCTGCACGCTGCCGATCATCTGCTCGATTTCCTGGGTCGACTGCTGGGTGCGGTAGGCCAGGGTACGCACCTCGTCGGCGACCACCGCAAAACCACGCCCGGCTTCACCGGCCCGGGCCGCTTCGATGGCAGCGTTGAGGGCCAGCAGGTTGGTCTGCTCGGAAACCGCACGGATGACTTCCAGCACCTTGCCGATATCGCGGATCTCCCCGGCCAGCAGTTGCAAACGCTCGCTGCCGGCCTGCACTTCGCCGGCCATGGCCTGGGTGCCGTCGAGGGTGTCGCTGACCTGCTGGCGGCTTTGCTCGGCCAGGCGGTTGGAGTCATTGGCGGCCTGGGAGGTGGACACGGCATTGCGCGCCACTTCTTCCACGGCGGTGGTCATCTCGGTGACGGCGGTGGCCGCCTGTTCCAGCTCTTCATCCTGGCGGCGCAGACTTTCCGCGCTCTGTTCGGTGACCGTATTCAGGGCCTTGGCGGAGGCGGCCAGTTGCCCGGCGCAGGCGCCGATCTGGCCCAGGGTGTCGCGCTGGCTGTACTGCATGCGTTGCAGTTCGGCGAACAGCTGGCCGATCTCGTTGCTGCCCGGCACTTTGACCGGCTCGCTCAGGTCGCCGCCGGCAATGCGCTGGAAATGCCGCCCGGCTTCGGCCAGCGGGCGCAGCACGCGCTGCTGGATAAAGCCCCAGCACAGCACCGCCAGCAGCACCGTGGTCACCAGCAAGGCCAGGCTCAGCAGTTGCGCGGTGCGCAGGCGGTTGGCCGACTCGGCCATGATCTGCTGGCTGCGCGCGCTCAGCTCCTTTACCAGCTCCTGGCGCAAGGCCTGCAGGCGGCCCATGGCATTGCCGGCATCGACGTTGACCGCGAAATAACGGTCCAGGGAGTTTTCCAGGGTCGCCTGGCGCTGCCCGGCGATGGCCACGGAATAGGTCTGGAAGGTGCGTTGCAGCTCATCGGCGGTGCCCTTGATTGCCGGATCATCGACGGCGGCGACGAACTCGGCGGTCAGCGCCAGGCTGGCGTTGATCAGCTCTTCGGAGCGGGTCAGGCGGCCCTTGGCACTGTCCATATGGCCGCCTTGCTGTTCGATAAAGCCCGAGGACACGTTGGCGCTGGAACGGATCGCCATCAGCAGGGCGTTGTTCAGGCGATCGGACTGGTGCGCGGTACGGTCCAGCTCGGCGATCTGCGCGTCGCTGCCCACGGCGGCGCGCCAGGCGCTGACGGTGGAGAACAGCAGGGTCAGGCTGAACAGGGACAGCACCCAGAACATACCGGTGCGGATTTTCAGGTCGGCGAACATGCGGGCAGGGCTCCTCGATTGTCGGTCCCGCCACTTGTCGTGTGGGGCGGGTTGCCATTGCTATCGGAGGACGAAGATGACCGCTTGAGGGGTGGAGACCGGGTTGTGTTCGATTATCGAACGGAGATGCTCGGCGCGCTGTCGGCACAGGCGCGGCGGTATTCGCCGGGGGTGACGCCGAAGGCCTGCTTGAACTGGCGGTTGAGGTGGGCCTGGTCGGAGAAGCCCAGGTCCATGGCGACATTGAACGGCAGGTAGCCGTGGCGCAGCAGGGTCCGCGCCCGGGCCAGGCGGCGCTGCTTGAGCCAGGCATGGGGCGGCAGGCCGGTGGCCTGGCGGAACACCCGGGCGAAGTAGAAGGGCGAGAGGTGTACGGCAGCGGCCAGTTCTTCCAGCGAGGGCGGGCAGTCGAGGCGCGCATCCAGCAGCTCGCGGGCCCGGGCCACGGCCAGCGGCTCGTTGCCCGGGGCGCGCGGATCGCGGACCTTAGCGTGGCGTTGCATCAGCAACAAGGCCGCCTCGCGCCATGCCGACTGCTGCTCCAGGGCGCTGGCGCCCTGTTGCGCGCAGCGGTGCAGGCCGAGCAGGGCACGGAACACCAGCGGGTCCTGCAACACGCTACTGCTGAAGCCCGGGGTGCCGCCGGCGCTGAGTTCCAGCTCGTCCAGCACGCCGGTCATATGCGCCACGTCCGGGTAGCAGCCGCGATAGCTCCAGCCGTTTTCGTGGGCGCGGGAGCCGGTGTGCAGTTCTTCCGGGTTGATCAGCACCACGCTGCCCACCGGCGCCACATGGTCGGCGCCGCGGTGCCAGAAGCACTGCGCGCCGGTCTCGATGGCGACGATGGAGTAGCCCTCGTGCACATGAGGCGCGAAGCGTTGCTGGAAATAGCGGGCCTGGAGCAACTCGAGGTTGTCCAGCGCCGGCGCCTGCCAGAAGTGGGTCTGTTCCCGTGGAGCCTGTGTCATGGCGAACCGTTCAGCCACCAGCGATAGACGAAGAAGAAGCCCATGCTCAGCAGCATGCTGAGCAGGGTATTGCGCGTCCAGAGTACCAGCACCACCGCCAGCAGCGAACCCAGCAGGTAGGGGTTGGCCGGATCCAGGTTGAGCTGGTGTTCGGGCAGGAACACGATCGGCCCGCAGATCGCGGTGAGCATCCCCGGCACGGCAAAGCCGAGGAACTGCCGGGCATTGGAGCTCAGGCGCAGCGGCAGGCGGGGCTCGAGGAAGGCGTAGCGGTTGAGGAAGACCAGCAGGCCCATGGCGAAGATCAGGACGAAGACCATCAGCGTGCTCCGGAGAATTTCTGGCAAATGAAGCCGGCGGCCATGCCCAGCAGCCCGGCGGCGACCAGTGCGGTCTCCCAGTGCCAGTAGCTGAACAGCACCGAGCAGAACAGCGCCACCGCCACGCAGACCACGGTCGGCAGGTTGCGCACGGTCGGCGCGATCAGGGCGACGAAGGTGGCAGCGATGGAGAAGTCCAGGCCCAGTTGGTCCAGGTGCGGGATGCTCTGGCCAAGGATGATCCCGGCCAGGGTGAACAGGTTCCACGCCAGGTAGAAGGTGAAACCGACGCCGAAGGCGTACCAGCGGTTGAACTGCTGGCGGTCGTGCTGGCTGACCAGGGCGAAGAACTCGTCGGTCAGCAGAAAGCCCAGGGCCAGGCGCCAGCGGGTCGGCAACTCCGACAGTACCGGGCGCATCGACAGGCCGTAGAGCAGGTGCTGGGAGGTCAGCAGCAGGGTGGTCAGCAGGATCGAGAACAGGTTGGCGCCACCCTTGAGCATGCCGATGGCCACCAGTTGCGCCGCGCCGGCGAAGACGATCGCCGACAGGCCCTGGCTTTCCAGCGGGGTAAGGTTGGCTTCAATGGCCATGGAGCCGGCCAGCAGGCCCCAGGGCGCGACCGCCACGGACAGTGGCAGGCAGGCGATGGAGCCCTTGATATAGGCGGTGCGGGCAAGGGATGGGGACATGGGCGACAGCGTGGTGAGGGACGGCCATGCAGGATGCCAGAGCGCCGCGCGGGCGCCTTGAACAATCTTGCCCAGTTACCTCAGGGGTGCTGGCTGACCAGTTGACGGCGTGCCGCCTGGCAGCCGTTGAGGTCCATGGCCTTTTGCACATAGCTGACGCGCTGGTTGGCATCCAGGCCGGCGAGCAGGCGGTAGACCTCG
Source organism: Pseudomonas sp. P2S-1 (assembly GCF_057197725.1). NCBI lineage: Bacteria > Pseudomonadati > Pseudomonadota > Gammaproteobacteria > Pseudomonadales > Pseudomonadaceae > Pseudomonas > Pseudomonas sp. P2S-1. The sequence continues at coordinate 1,846,403 of NZ_CM170068.1, read as the reverse complement.
GCCTGGAAGTCGCGCTGGCGCCCCCATTGCAGGGCCAGGCCCTGCGGGCGTTCGCGCAGGCACAGCAGGCGCACGGCAGGTTGCGGATAGTAGCCGGCGTAGAACGAACTGCGCGCCGCGACCTGCTCCAGGTCCTGGCGGTAGGTACGGTCTTCCAGCAGGTCCGGACACCAGTTGACCACTTCCAGCGCGGCCGGGGCGAAGCCCTGGGCGATGCTCGAACGCAGCAGCGGACAGGCTTCGGCGGCGATCTGTGCGGAGGGCAGGTGGGTGATGTAGTGCAGCGCCAGGCGGTACTCGGCCACCGGATGCTGCAACAGCGCGGCGCGTTGCAGCAGGGCGACGGCGGGTTGCAGGGTCTGGTCGAGGGCCTGGACCTTGCGGATCAGCTCGCCGTCGGTGGGCAGGGCATCCAGCGGCAGGGCGTTGCTTTGCGCGTCGGCCTTCTCCAGCAGGGGCAGCGCCTGGCGGTAGAGCAGGTCGGCATGGGGATCGATGAGCGGATCGCCGGCCAGTGCCGTCAGCGGCAGCAGCCACAACAGGGAGAGCAGGGAGCGGTCACATCGCACGGGGTTGGTCCTGCTGGGCGGCATTCATGGTCTCGGGCACTGTCCATAGTGAGGGAAGAAACTCCTGGCCGGACATTCTAACGGGATGAGGGGCGCGCCGAAACCCGTCGTCGACAAGGTGCCGTGCAGGTAGAATCCGTCCCCTTCGCGGCTTGCGCAAAAACCTGTGGGAGCTGGCTTGCCAGCGATTGGGCCGGACCTGACAACATCTTTGCCATGGCCGGCCTCATCGCTGGCAAGCCAGCTCCCACAGGGTTTTGCAGCGGCCATTGGATTTTTGCCAGCAGAGGAAACTGTGGTGCAGCCACAACAGGGCTTTGTCCTGACCCGCCATTGGCGGGACACGCCCCAGGGCACCCAGGTGGAGTTCTGGCTGGCCACTGATGCGGGCCCGCGCCTGCTGCGCCTGCCATTGCAGACTTCGGTGGCCTTCATCCCCGCGCAGTACGAGGCCCGCGTGCGCGAGCTGCTGCGCGGCGAGCGGGATGTCGAGCTGCGCCCCCTGGCCCTGCAGGACTTCGAGCACCAGCCCGTCCTCGGCCTGTACTGCCGGCAGCAACGCCAGTTGATCCAGTTGGACAAACGCCTGCGCGCCGCCGGCATCGAGGTGCTCGAAGGCGATATCCGGCCGCCCGAGCGCTACCTGATGGAGCGCTTCATCACCGCCCCGGTGGCCTTCAGCGGGCAGGTGGATGCCGACGGCGTGTACCTCGACGCCCAGTTGAAACCGGCCAATGACTACCGCCCGCCGCTGAAACTGGTGTCCCTGGATATCGAGACCAGCGAGCGCGGCGAACTGTATTCCATCGCCCTGGAAGGCTGCGGCCAGCGCCAGGTGTACATGCTAGGCCCGGCCAACGGCGAGCCCGGCGCTGTGGATTTCGACCTCGCCTGGTGCGATTCGCGCGCCGACCTTCTGCATAGCCTCAACACCTGGCTGGCCCGCCATGATCCGGATGCGATCATCGGCTGGAACCTGGTGCAGTTCGACCTGCGCGTCCTGCATGAGCACAGCAAGCAACTGTGCGTGCCGTTATTGCTGGGCCGCGATGCCCAGCCCATGGAGTGGCGCGAGCACGGCAGCCGTACACACTTCTTCGCCGCGGCGGCCGGCCGGTTGATCATCGACGGCATCGAGGCGCTGCGTTCGGCGACCTGGAGCTTCCCGTCCTTCAGCCTGGAAAACGTCGCCCAGACCCTGCTCGGCGAAGGCAAGGCCATCGACACACCGTACCAGCGCATGGACGAGATCAACCGCATGTTCGCCGAGGACCGTCCGGCCCTGGCACGCTACAACCTCAAGGACTGCGAACTGGTCACGCGGATCTTCCGCAAGACCCGCCTGCTGGACTTCCTGCTGGAGCGGGCGACGGTTACCGGGTTGCCGGCGGATCGCAGCGGCGGTTCGGTGGCGGCCTTCTGCCATTTGTATATCCCGCTGATGCACCGCCTTGGCTTCGTGGCGCCGAACCTTGGCGGGCGCGAAGGCGAGGCCAGCCCCGGCGGTTTCGTCATGGACTCCCGGCCCGGGCTCTATGAGTCGGTGCTGGTGCTGGACTACAAGAGCCTGTATCCGTCGATCATCCGTTCCTTCCTGATCGACCCGGTGGGCCTGATCGAGGGCCTGCGCGAACCGGATGACCAGCACTCGGTGCCGGGTTTCCGCCAGGCGCGTTTCTCGCGGACCCGGCACTGCCTGCCGGCCATCGTCGAGCGGGTCTGGCAGAACCGCGAAGCGGCCAAGCGCGACGGCAACGCGCCGCTGTCCCAGGCCCTGAAGATCATCATGAATGCCTTCTACGGTGTGCTCGGCTCAAGTGGTTGCCGCTTCTTCGATCCCCGCCTGGCCTCGTCCATCACCCTGCGTGGGCACGAAATCATGCAGCGCACCCGCCAACTGATCGAGGCCCAGGGCTACGCGGTGATCTATGGCGATACCGACTCCACCTTCGTCTGGCTCAAGAGCGCCCATGCGCCGGAGGATGCCGACCGCATCGGCAAGGCGCTGGTGGCGGGTGTCAACCAGTGGTGGCGCGAGCACCTGCGCGAAGAGTACGGGCTGGAAAGCGCCCTGGAATTGCAGTACGAGACCCATTACACGCGCTTCCTCATGCCCACCATCCGCGGCGCCGAGGAGGGCAGCAAGAAGCGCTATGCCGGGCTGGTGCGGCGCGCCGATGGCAGCGAGGAGATGGTCTACAAGGGCCTGGAAAGCGTGCGCACCGACTGGTCGCCGCTGGCCCGGGAGTTCCAGCAGGCGCTATACCAGCGGATCTTCCAGCGCCAGCCATACCGGGAGTTCGTCCGTGATTACGTGCAGCGCACCCTGGCAGGGGAGCTGGATGAACTGCTGATCTACCGCAAGCGCCTGCGTAGGCCATTGAGTGACTACCAGCGCAACGTCCCGCCGCATGTCCGCGCCGCGCGTCTGGCGGACGAATACAACGACAGCCGGGGCCGGCCGCGGCAGTACCAGCGCGGTGGCTGGATCAGCTACGTGATCACCACCAGCGGGCCGGAGCCGCTGGAGAACCGGCGCAGTCCGATCGATTACCAGCATTACCTGGACCGGCAGTTGCAGCCGGTGGCGGATGCGATATTGCCCTTTGTCGGGGATGATTTCGATGGGTTGATCGATCGGCAGATGGGGTTGTTCTAAAGGGCCCTATCGCTGGCAAGCCAGCTCCCTCAGGGATCGCATGCACCGCGACCCTGTGGGAGCTGGCTTGCCAGCGATGAGGCCATCAGCAGCACCACAAGGTCTATTGATGAATCTGGTTCATGGCGGCATCAAGCCCCGGCGGGTTATGCCCTCGCCGATGCTGTGGCTGAATCGGTTCGATCAGCCATCGAACGGAAACCGCCCATGAGTCTTACCAACCCGAGCGTTTGCCTGCTCTGCCTCGCCGCCCTGCAACTGCCGGTGGCAGAGGCCGGCGAGCAACGCATCACCCGTGCCGGAGAACAGGCGTCCATCGCCGGCTCCGAGCAGTTCTTCACCGGCCGGGTCCGCATCGACCCGGTCTGGCCCGCCGATGACAACCTCAGTGCCTCCGGTGGCCTGGTCACCTTCGAGCCCGGTGCCCGCTCAGCCTGGCACACCCATCCGGCCGGACAGCGCCTGCTGGTCACCGCAGGCGTCGGCCTGGTCCAGGAATGGGGCCAGCCGGTGCAGGTGATCCGCCCCGGCGATGTGATCTGGTGCCCGCCCGGCATCAAGCACTGGCACGGCGCCGCGCCCAACACCGCCATGACCCATCTGGCGGTTACTCCCAGCCTGGACGGCAAGAATGTGAACTGGATGGAGAAGGTCAGCGATGAGCAATACCTCGCCCGTTGAACGCCTGCGCGCCGGCGTGTTGAGCGCTACCCTCTGTCTGGCCGCCGCCGCCGAAGCCAGCACTTCACAGGAGATCACCCAGGTGAACCGATCCGCCGATAGCAGCATCAGCCTTTCCACCACCCTCGATGCCCGCCAGCAAGCCATGGTGCCCATCGCGGCGCTGGCGGCAGCAGGGCAGATGGAGCCGCTCAAGGCTGCCCTGGGCAAGGGCCTGGATGCCGGCCTGAGCATCAGCGATACCCGGGAAATCCTGGTCCAGCTGTATGCCTACGCCGGGTTCCCGCGCAGCCTCAATGCCCTCGGCGTGCTGATGGCGGTGGTGGAAGAGCGCAAGCAGCGCGGTATCGAGGATGTGCCAGGACGTGAACCGCAGCGAGCGATTCCGGTCGGGGATGAACTGCTCGCCGCCGGTACCGCCAACCAGACCCGGTTGTCCGGGGCCCCGGTGGCCGGCCCGTTGTTCGAGTTCGCACCGTTGGCCAACCAGTACCTGCGCAGCCACCTGTTCGGCGATATCTTCGAGCGCGACAACCTCGACTGGCAGAGCCGCGAGCTGGCAACGGTGAGCATGCTGTCCGCCCTGACGGGCGTCGAGCCGCAGTTACAAGCCCATATGCGCATCAGCCTGAACGTCGGCATCAGCGCCGAACAGCTTGAACATCTCGGCCGGGTGCTGGCCGAGGTCGATCCGCACATGGCACGCCGGGCCAGCGAGGCGCTGGCCCGACAGTTGAAGCCATAACCTCAGCGGGTCAGCTTCAGCAACGCCTTGGCGGCGTCTTCGGAACTGGCCGGATTCTGCCCGGTGACCAGCCGCCCATCGACCACCACGAACGGCTGCCAGTTGCCGGTTTTCTCGTACAGCCCGCCCAGGCGCTGGAACTCGTCCTCGATCAGGAACGGCACCACGTCGGTGAGCTGCACATCAGCTTCTTCGCCATTGGTGAACCCGGTGACCCGGCGCCCGGCCACCAGCGGACTGCCGTCGGCGGCCTTGACATGACGCAGCACCCCCGGGGCATGGCAGACGAAACCGATCGGCTTGCCGGCTCGCTCGAAGGCTTCGATCAGGGCGATGGAGCGTGGCGATTCGGCCAGGTCCCACAGCGGGCCGTGGCCGCCCGGGTAGAAGATGGTGTCGAAATCACTGGCCTCGATGCTGTCCAGTTTCACCGTCGAGGCCAGTGCGCGCTGGGCCTCGGGGTCGGCCTTGAAGCGCTGGGTCAGTTCGGTCTGGAAGTCCGGCAGCTCGCTTTTCGGGTCCAGCGGCGGCTGGCCACCGGCCGGGGAGGCCAGCACGACTTCGGCACCGGCATCCTTGAACACGTAGTAAGGCGCGGCGAACTCTTCCAGCCAGAAGCCGGTTTTGTGTCCGGTGTCGCCCAGTTGGTCGTGGGAAGTCAGAACCATCAGTACTTTCATCGGGTGTGTCCTTTCAATCGGGATTCGGGTGTTCAGGCTTCGAGAAAAGCCTGGATCGCTTGCAGTTTCGTGTCATAGGGCGCACGCAGGCGCAGGTTCGAGGCGCCATCCTCACTCTGCCGGACCACCGCCTTGGCATGGGTGAAACGACGGAAACCATGTACACCGTGGTAGGCGCCCATGCCCGACGCACCCACGCCGCCGAAGGGCAGGGCGTCGATCGAGGCGTGGGTCATCACATCGTTGATCACCAGTGCTCCCGAGGTGGTGTGACGGGCGAAGGCCTGTTGCTGCGCCGGGTCGTCGCTGAACAGATAAGCCGCCAGCGGGCGCGGATGGGCGTTGATGTACTCCAGGGCCGCGTCGAAGCCGGCACAGGATCTGACCGGCAACAGGGGACCAAAGATCTCTTCCTGCATGATCTGCATCTCGTCGCTGGCACCCAACACCAGGTGCGGGGCAATCTTTCGAGTGCGGGCGTCGAAGTCCGGTTCCCCTTGCGGGGCCAGGCTGATCACCGTGGCGCCCTTGCGCCGGGCGTCGTCGAGCAGGCCGAGCAGGCGCTCGAAGTGCCGTGGGTTGATGATCGCGGTGTAGTCCGGATTGTTCTGCAGGGTCGGGAAGGTGCTGGCGATGAACGCTCGGCTGGCCGCGACAAACGCCTGTTGGTCCTGTTCGGCGATCAGCAGGTAATCCGGCGACAGGCAGATCTGCCCGGCATTGAAGGACTTGATGGTCAGGGTGCGTTGCACCGCCGTGGCGATATCGAAGCCTTCGGCGACCACCACGGGCGACTTGCCGCCCAGCTCCAGGGTGACCGGCACCAGGTTCTCGGCCGCAGCCCGCATCACATGGCGACCGACCGCCGTGCTGCCGGTGAACACCAGATGATCGAAGGGCAGGGCGCTGAACGCGGCGCCGACGCTGGCATCGCCGAGCACCACGCAGAGCTCGGAGGGTTCGAAGTACGCGGGAACCAGCTCGGCCAGCAGTTGCGAGGTGGCCGGGGTCAGTTCCGACGGCTTGAGCATCGCACTGTTGCCCGCAGCGAAGACCCCGGCCAGCGGCCCGAAGGCCAGGTTGATCGGGAAGTTCCACGGACTGATGACGCCAACCACGCCCAGTGGCTGCTGTTCGATCCAGGCACTCATGCCGGGGCCGGGACTTTCCACCGGCTCAGGCTGCATCCAGCTTTCCAGGTGTTCGGCCGAATGTTCGAGCATCTTCACCGTGGTCGCGAGGTCGGCCACCAGAGTCTGGTAGCGGCTGCGGGCGCCGAAGTCGGCCGCGATGGCCGTGGCGATCGCCCCGTGGTTGTCGCGGATCAGGCGGGCGGCGCGGGTCAGGCGGTCGCGGCGCCGTGCAGCGCTGGCCGGACCGGCGGCGAGGTGGGCGCGCTTCATGCCGCGCAGGATAGCGTCGAGGTCCTGGAGGGCCTGGTTGTCGATCATCATGATGCTCCACTGGCTATCTCGAAAAGATGCCGGCCATGCTAGGGGACTGGTGAGGCGTGCAGAAGTCAGGGTATTTTGCGTCTCATATAAAATTATTTATGGATGGCCCATGTCCCTTGTCCGTCTGCGGACCTTTATCGAGGTCTACCGGCAGCGCTCCATCAGCGGCGCGGCACGCACCCTCAGCCTCACCCAGCCGGCGGTTTCCCAGCATATCGCCGGGCTCGAAGCGGCCATTGGCCGGGCCCTGTTCGACCGTCAGGCGCGAGGCGTGGAACCGACCTCGGCGGCCCGGGAGCTGGCCGCCGACCTGGGTGACAAACTGGACCTGGCGGAGTCGGCCCTGGCCTCGGCACGGGCGCGTTCGGTGGAGCTGGCCGGGGCCTTGCAGATCATCGGCCATGCCGATTTTCTTGCCGAAGTGGTATCGCGTCAGTTGCGCCCGCTGCTTGAAGACGGCATTCGCCTGCGCATGCGCAGCGGCAACCACGAGCTGATCACCCGGTCGTTGGTGGAAGGCGAATGCGATCTCGGCATCTCTGCTCAGGCCCCGGACGATCCACGACTGCGTGGCGAACTGATGTCCAGCGACGAAGTGGTCGCGGTGGCGGCGCCCGCCGTGGTGCAGCGCCTGCTGGCTGGCGGGAGCCTGCAACAGGCGCTGGGCCGGGAGCCGCTGTTGGCCTACAGCCTGGAACTGCCGCTGGTGGACACCTGGCTGGCGCACAACGGCATCGAGCTGCCGGCGTCGATTCCGGCCGTGGCCGGGCAGGATCTGCGCACCTTGCGCACCCTGATGGTCGACGGTTTCGGCTGGAGCGCGTTGCCGGCCTATCTGTGCGAGGCGGCCATCGCCCGCGGTGAGCTGGCGGAGATTCCCGGCCCGGTCGGCCGCACCCGGCGTGATTACCACCTGCTCTGGACCCCGGCTGCGCTGCGCCAGCCCCGGGTCGCCCACGCCCGGCAGATCTTGCTCTGGCAGTTGCGCAACAACCCGCGCAGTTGAGCTGTCATCGACTATCCTCCTGACTAACAAGTAGGAAATTTCCGCGGTGCGATCGCGAAAAATTACCTTTCTGAAACCGAAAGTTACCTTTGTCCCGGGCAGTCGCCCTGTGCAGTCGTTTAGGCTCCGACCTTCGGATCTTTCCTGGAGGTCTGTAGTCATTGTTACGAGGATTGAAAAAGGAGAAACACATGCTCGTCCGGTCCCTGACCCTTGCCGCGCTGCTGGCCGTTGCCGGTCCGCTGTTCGCAGATGACAGCCCTCTGGATCTGGATGCGGGCCGGGCCCGTCCGCTGGTGGTGATCGCACCGACCAGCGCCGACCCGCTGCTGCGAAGTCTCAACGAGTCGCTCAAGGACCCGGCGACCCAGGCGGGCTTCAAGGAGCGCGGCCTGGTGCTCTACAGCGTGGCCGGGATGATCGGCAAGCGGGATGACAAGAACCTCGAGCAGCAGACCACCATGGCGCTGATCCGCCAGGTCAGCCGCGGCGCGCAGAACGGCACCCAGGTGACCCTGGTGGGCAAGGACGGCAGCAAGCATGTGCTGGAAAACGACGGGTCGCTGGATATGAACAAGATCTTCGCGGCGGTGGATGCGCTGCCGGCGGAGGAGAAGGCGATCAGCAAGCCGGAGGCGGAGGTGGCACCAGTGGCCGCTGATGCCAAGGCGGGCAAGGCGGATGCCAAGCCGGCGAAGCCGGCAAAACCCAAGGCACCGCCCAAACCGCTGGATGACTGAAACGCGGACCCTGTGGGAGCTGGCTTGCCAGCGATAGGGCCAGGCCTGACAACATCTTTGCCAGTGCCGGCCTCATCGCTGGCAAGCCAGCTCCCACAGGGTTTTGTGTCTGGCTTCTAAACGACTTAACCGAAACGCGCCGCGCTATACGGCGCAGGGTCAGTCAACGGCACCTCCCCACACATCATCTCCGCCACCAGCCTTGCCGTGACCGGCCCCAGGGTCAGGCCATGGTGGGCATGCCCGAAGTTGAACCACAGCCCTTGATGCCGCGGCGCCGGGCCGATCACCGGGCGCATGTCCGGCAGGCACGGGCGACGGCCGAGCCACGGCTGCCGGTCGACCCGTTCGCCCAGGGGGAACAGGCTGCGCGCGATCACCTCGCAGCGCTGCAACTGGATTTCATTGCCCGGATCGTCGCTGGCCGCGAACTCCACCCCCGTGGTCAGGCGGATGCCCTGGTCCATCGGTGCCAGTACGAATCCCGCCTCGACATCACAGATCGAATGCCTGAGCGGCATGCCCGGACGCACCTGGTAATGCATGTGATAACCGCGCTTGTTTTCCAGCGGAATGGCGTAGCCCAGTGGCTTGAGGACCTCGCTGGCCTGAGGGCCCAGTGTAATCACTACGTCCTTGGCATCGATCGGCCCGCGCTGGCTGCTGACCTGCCAGCCACCTTCGACCTGCCGCAGGCTGCGCGCATCGCCATGGATGAACTGCCCGCCACGCTGCACGAACAGGCGTGCGTAAGCGCGGACCAATGCCCCGGGGTTGCTCACCGTCTTGGGATCGAGCCAGTGAATGGCGCCGATTGCGGCCTGGCTCAGGCTGGGTTCCCGGGCATGCAGTTGCTGGCGGTCGAGCAGGTCGAAGGCCAGGCCGTAGGGGCCCAGGCTTGCCGCGTCGGCCTTGGCGGCCGCGAAGGCGGTTTCGTCCCGGTACAGCTCGACCCAGCCCTCGGCCCTGATCAGCGCCTGGGCACCGGCCGCATCGATCAACGGATCATGTTCGCTGACGCAGCGCTGCATCAGCGGCTGGATGGCCCGGGTCGCGTCGGCCAGCGGTGCCGGCGCGGAGTGCTGCCAGTAGCGCAACAGCCAGGGCGCCAGCTTCGGCAGGTAGCGCCAGTCGAAACGCATGGCGGACTGGCGGTTCAGGCTGTAGCGCGCCAGTGTCTTCAGGTCGCGGGGAAAGGCGTAGGGCGTCACGCTGGAACACTGGATCAGCCCGGCATTGCCATGGCTGGTACCGCTGCCGGGCTCGTCGCGGTCGATCAGCACCACTTGACGGCCGCGCGCTTGCAACTGCAGCGCGGTACTGACGCCGACGATTCCGGCACCGAGAACGAGGGTTTGGCAGTGCATGCGGGGACACCTCCAGTGTGATCAGGGTTGTTACAGACTTTGACAGATAGCGGTCATCCGGAGAAAGTCCACAGGTGGCTGTTCCCACTCCAAATCCAAGCAAGGGAGCTTCAGATGTCCGCACCTGCCCGACAGATTCCGTTCGCTGACCTGGTGAACCTGTTGCAGCGTATCTTCATTCGCAATGGTTGCAGCGACACGGTGGCCGCCGCGCTCGCCACCAACTGCGCCAGTGCCCAGCGCGATGGTGCCCATAGCCATGGCGTGTTCCGTATCCCCGGTTATCTCTCGACCCTGGGCAGCGGCTGGGTCGATGGCCGGGCCGAGCCGGTGGTCCGCGATGTGGCCAGCGGTTATGTCAGCGTCGATGCCGGCGGCGGTTTCGCCCAGCCGGCTCTGGCGGCGGCCCGCGAGTTGCTGGTGAGCAAGGCGCGCAGTGCCGGGATCGCCGTGCTGGCGATTCACAATTCCCATCATTTCGCGGCCTTGTGGCCGGATGTCGAGCCCTTCGCCGACGAGGGCCTGGTGGCCCTGAGTGTGGTCAACAGCATGACCTGCGTGGTGCCTGAGGGCGCACGACGGCCGCTGTTCGGGACCAATCCGATCGCCTTTGCCGCGCCCTGTGCGGGCGGGGCGCCGATTGTCTTCGATATGGCCACCAGCGCCATGGCCCATGGCGATGTGCAGATTGCCGCGCGCAAGGGCGAGTTGCTGCCCGAGGGCGTTGGCGTGGATCGCGAGGGCAGGGCAACGCGCGATCCGGCGGCGATTCTCGATGGCGGGGCGTTGCTGCCGTTCGGCGGGCACAAGGGCTCGGCGCTGTCGATGATGGTCGAGCTGCTGGCGGCGGCGCTGACCGGCGGGAACTTCTCCTTCGAGTTCGACTGGTCGCAGCATCCCGGGGCGAAGACGCCGTGGACCGGGCAACTGATCATCGTCATCGATCCGCGCCTGGCCCAGGGCGAGCGTTTCGCCGAGCGGGCGCGGGAACTGGTGGGGCAGATGGAGGCGGTGGGGGTGACGCGGATGCCGGGGGAACGGCGGTTCAGGGAAAGGGACAAGTCGGCGCGGGACGGGGTTAGCCTGACGTGGGAGGAGTGGACACAACTGCACTCCCTGGCCTGACACTGACCCTGTGGGAGCTGGCTTGCCAGCGATTGCTGTAGTGAATTCACCATCGCAATCGCTGGCAAGCCAGCTCCCACAGGGGGTGGCGGCGTTCTCCAGATCATGCGCGAGCGCACAAAACCCTTGCACCAAGGGCATGTTCCTGCGCCCTGACTCCGGGTATCCTCGACACACTTTGTTCGATTCATCCTCCCCAAGGAGTTGTGCGCTGTGTTCAAACATGTCGATGCCTATGCTGGTGACCCGATTCTGTCCCTGATGGAAACGTTCAAGACCGATCCGCGTGCCAACAAGGTCAACCTGAGCATCGGCCTGTACTACGACGCCGCTGGCGTGGTGCCGCAACTGGCAGCCGTGGGCGAGGCCGAGAAGCGCCTGGCCGACAAGCCCCACGAAGCCTCGCTGTACCTGCCGATGGAAGGCCTGGCCGGTTACCGCCAGGCGATCCAGAACCTGCTGTTCGGTGCCGACCACCCGGCGGTGACCGACGGCCGCGTCGCCACCGTGCAGACCGTTGGCGGTTCCGGCGCGCTGAAAGTCGGTGCCGACTTCCTCAAGCGCTACTTCCCCGAGTCGCAGGTGTGGGTCAGCGATCCGACCTGGGACAACCACCGCGCCATCTTCGAAGGCGCCGGGTTCAAGGTGAATACCTACCCGTACTTCGACCAGGCCACCCGTGGTGTCAACTTCGACGGCATGCTGGCGGCCCTGCAGACCCTGCCGGCCAACAGCATCGTCCTGCTCCACCCGTGCTGCCATAACCCTACGGGTGTCGACCTGAACCAGGCGCAATGGCAGCAGGTGATCGAGGTGGTCAAGGCGCGCAACCTGATCCCGTTCCTCGATATCGCCTACCAGGGCTTCGGCGAAGGCCTGGCCGAGGACGCCTTCGCCATCCGCGAAGCGGCCCGTGCCGGCGTGCCGTGCCTGGTCAGCAACTCGTTCTCGAAGATCTTCTCGCTGTACGGCGAGCGGGTCGGCGGCCTGTCGGTGGTCTGTGACGACGCCGCGACCCAGGCCAGCGTGCTCGGCCAGCTCAAGGCCACCGTGCGCCGCAACTACTCCAGCCCGCCGGCGTTCGGTGCGCAGCTGGTGGCTACCGTGTTGAACGATGCCGGCCTGAATGCCCAGTGGGCGGCGGAAGTGGAGCAGATGCGCCTGCGCATCCTCGACATGCGCCAGGGGCTGGTGGATGCCCTGGCGGTTTTGCTGCCGGGCCAGGACTTCTCGTTCTTCCTCAGCCAGCGCGGGATGTTCAGCTACACCGGCCTGAGCGTGGCCCAGGTGCGCCGTCTGCGCGACGAGTTCGGCGTGTACCTGATCGACAGCGGCCGGGTGTGCATGTCGGGGCTGCGTCCGGACAACCTGCAGCAGGTGGCTGAGGCGATCGCTGCGGTCCAGTAAGTCTTCTAGTGGCTTTTAGGGCCCTATCGCTGGCAAGCCAGCTCCCACAGGATTCGCGGGGCACGCGGTCTCTGTGGGAGCTGGCTTGCCAGCGATGAGGCCATCAGCAACACCGTCAAAACCTGCTGTCCATGCACCGCAAAGGTGCAACCATTCCTCGGACAGGGCTTTAAAAGTGCAACCTTTCAGCGCACAATCGCGCCCCTCTTTTATGGCCGGGGTGTGCTGAGGCGTCTATTCAGCCACTTCCGGCGCTGTTGCAGTCTTGCGAGTGGAGCTTCACCCGGAATGAACGAGCAGTCCCCGAGCGTTGAACAACGCTTCGAATCCACCCCGGCGGCGAGCCTTGCGCGCTGGGATCGTCATGACACCACCTGGATGCTCGGCCTGTTCGGCACCGCCATCGGCGCCGGTACGCTGTTCCTGCCGATCAACGCCGGCCTCGGCGGTTTCTGGCCGCTGCTGATCCTGGCGCTGCTGGCCTTCCCGATGACCTATTACGCCCACCGCGGCCTGACCCGCTTCGTCCTCTCCGGCCGCAACGACGGCGATATCACCGAGGTGGTGGAAGAGCACTTCGGCCTGAGCGCCGGGGCAATGATTACCGTCCTGTACTTCCTCGCCATCTTCCCGATCCTGCTGATCTACTCGGTGGCCCTGACCAACACCGTCGGCAGCTTCCTGGAGCACCAGCTGCATATCCAGCCGCCACCGCGGGCGCTGCTGTCGTTCGTGCTGATCCTCGGCCTGCTGGGCATCGTGCGCTGCGGCGAGCAGGCCACGGTCAAGGCCATGAGCCTGCTGGTCTACCCGTTCATCGTCGCCCTGGCGTTCCTCGCGGTGTTCCTGGTGCCGCACTGGAACGGCGGGATCCTCAGCACCGCCGGCGATGTGCCGAGCGGCGGCGCCTTCCTGCATACCCTGTGGCTGGCGATCCCGGTGATGGTCTTCTCGTTCAACCACTCGCCGATCATCTCGGCCTTCGCCGTTGCCCAGAAACGCCGCTACGGCGCCCACGCCGACGAGCGCAGCGGGCAGATCCTGGCCCGCGCCCACCTGCTGATGGTGGCGATGGTGATGTTCTTCGTGTTCAGTTGCGTGCTGACCCTGTCCCCGGCGCAACTGGCCGAGGCCAAGGCACAGAACCTGTCGATCCTGTCGTACCTGGCCAACCACTTCAGCAACCCGACCATCGCCTTCGCCGCACCGCTGATTGCCTTCGTCGCTATTGCCAAGTCGTTCCTGGGGCACTACATCGGTGCCAGCGAGGGCCTGAAAGGGATCATCCTCAAGACCGGCAAGCGCCCGGCGGCCAAGACCCTGGACCGGGTGACCGCTGCGCTGATGCTGGTGGTGTGCTGGATCGTCGCCACCCTCAATCCGAGCATCCTCGGCATGATCGAGTCGATGGGCGGCCCGGTGATCGCGGCGATCCTGTTCCTGATGCCGATGTACGCCATCCGCAAGGTCCCGGCGATGCGCAAGTACAGTGGCAAGGCGTCGAATGTGTTCGTGGTGGCGGTGGGGCTGGTGGCGCTGTCTTCCGTCGTCTATTCGCTGCTGCCGTAAGCCGAGCGCATAACCCCTGTGGGAGCTGGCTTGCCAGCGATAGGGCCCTATCTGACAATATCTTTGTCATTGATGGCCTCATCGCTGGCAAGCCAGCTCCCACAGGGTTTTGTGGTGACTTGTCGGTTTTTGTACGACACGATTGTCCACAAAAAACGTCCGACAATTCAACAATTTGCATTCCCCCATAGGTGCCAGCGCACTTTCATGCTTAACTCTGGGTCCTTTCAATCCCCGAACAAGGACTCCGCTCATGGCTCAAGTGACTCTCAAAGGCAACCCGGTTCAAGTCAAAGGCGAACTGCCGAAAGCTGGCGCCCAGGCTCCGGCCTTCTCGCTGGTTGGCGAAGGCCTGGCTGACAAGTCGCTGAAAGACTTCGCCGGCAAGCGCAAAGTGCTGAACATCTTCCCGAGCGTCGACACCCCGACCTGCGCCACCTCCGTGCGCAAGTTCAACGCCCAGGCCAACGACATCGCCAACACCGTCGTGCTGTGCATCTCCGCCGACCTGCCATTCGCCCAGGCCCGTTTCTGCGGCGCCGAAGGCCTGAGCAACGTCCAGAACCTGTCGACCCTGCGCGGCCGCGAGTTCCTGGAAACCTACGGCGTGGCCATCGCCGACGGCCCGCTGGCCGGCCTGGCTGCCCGTGCGGTCGTGGTCCTGGACGAGAACGACAAGGTCCTGCACAGCGAACTGGTTGGGGAAATCGCCGAAGAGCCCAACTATGACGCCGCCCTGGCCGTCCTGAAGTAAGACGCTCTGGCAACACCTTGAAACGGCCTGGCTTAGTCCAGGCCGTTTTTTTTAGCTACAAGCTTCAAGCCGCAAGCTGCAAGTAAAAGCAGGCGCGGCGCTGGCGGGCTCTTTCTTATGGCTTGTGGCTTAAAGCTTGAAGCTTTTCCATTAAAGTTCAGAAACTTGGCAACGTCAGTAATCAGTAAATTGCCGGTAAAGGCGCTTTGCTAAAACGTCTCGAGTGCTTATCGTTCAGCCTCCTTAAAAGTTTCCTGCGTACTCATGGTCGAGAACCCGATGCAATCTTCCTCCCGTTCTTCCCGCCGCTGGCTCTTCAGCCTGTTGATTCTGCTGGTCATTGCCGGCCTGTGCTGGTGGCTGTGGCCCAGCGCGCAGACCCCTGCCACGCCGACTGCCCAGGGTGAGGCCAAGGGCCATCCCGGCGGGCGCCGCGGGGCCATGGCCGGTGCCGGCGGCGGGCGGCCGGGCTTCGGCACGTCCACCGCCAGCGTGCCAGTGCGCGTGGCACCGGCCACGGTCGGCGACTTCCCGGTCTACTACAAGGCCCTGGGCACCGTGACCGCGACCAATACGGTCAACGTGCGCAGCCGGGTGGCGGGGGAGCTGGTCAAGGTCCACTTCAAGGAAGGCCAGCAGGTGAAGGCCGGCGACCTGCTCGCCGAGATCGACCCGCGCAGCTACCAGATCGCCCTGCAGCAGGCCGAAGGCACGCTGGCGCAGAACCAGGCGCAACTGAAGAACGCGCAGATCGACCTGGCCCGCTATAAAGGCCTGTACGCCGAAGACAGCATCGCCAAGCAGACCCTCGACACCCAGGCGGCCCTGGTTGCGCAGTACGAAGGCACGATCAAGACCAACCAGGCGGCGGTCGGCGACGCGAAGCTGAATCTCGACTTCACCAAGATCCGCGCCCCCATCGCCGGTCGCCTCGGCCTGCGCCAGCTCGACCTCGGCAACCTGGTGGCCGCCAACGACACCACCGCCCTGGTGGTGATCACCCAGACCCAGCCAATTACCGTGGCCTTCACCCTGCCGGAAAACGAACTGGACACCGTGCTCACCCGCTTCCGCAGCGGTGCGCCGCTGCCGGTCGAGGCCTGGGACCGTGGCGACACCCGTCAGCAGGCTACCGGCGTGCTGGCGAGCATCGACAACCAGATCGACATCACCACCGGTACCCTGAAATTCAAGGCGCGTTTCGAGAACCGGGACGAAGCTCTGTTCCCCAACCAGTTCGTCAACGCCCGCCTGCTGGCCGACACCCTGAAGAACGTGGTGCTTGCGCCGTCGGCGGCGATCCAGTTCGGCAACAACGGCACCTTCGTCTACGTGATCGACGACGAAAGCAAGGTGCATATCCGCAACCTCAAGGTCGGTGCCAGCGATGGCGAGCAGACCGTGGTCAAGGAAGGCCTGGCCAAGGGCGAGCGGGTCGTGCTGGAAGGCACCGACCGTCTGCGCGACGGCACCAAGGTCGATGTGGTGGACGATCCGGCCAAGGTCCCGGCCACCCCCGGCCAGCACCTGCAGGGCCAGGACAAGCCTGAGGTTTCCGAAGCCCCGGCCACCACCACCAAGGCTGGCGCATGAACCTCTCGCGCCTGTTCATTCTCCGCCCGGTCGCCACCACCCTGAGCATGCTGGCCATCGTCCTGGCCGGCCTGATCGCCTACCGGCTGCTGCCAGTGGCGGCGCTGCCCCAGGTGGATTACCCGACCATCCGGGTCATGACCCTGTACCCGGGCGCCAGCCCGCAGGTGATGACCAGCGCGGTGACCGCGCCGCTGGAGCGCCAGTTCGGGCAGATGCCAGGCCTGGAGCAGATGGCCTCGACCAGCTCCGGGGGCGCCTCGGTGCTGACCCTGCGCTTCAGCCTGGAAATGAACATGGACGTCGCCGAGCAGCAGGTCCAGGCGGCGATCAACGCCGCCAGCAACCTGCTGCCCAGCGACCTGCCGGCGCCGCCGGTGTACAACAAGGTCAACCCGGCGGATACCCCGGTGCTGACCCTGGCGATTTCCTCGAAGACCATGCCGCTGCCCAAGCTCAACGACCTGGTCGATACGCGCATGGCGCAGAAGATCGCCCAGATCAGCGGCGTCGGCATGGTCAGCATCGCCGGCGGCCAGCGCCAGGCGGTGCGGATCAAGGTCAACCCCGAGGCTCTGGCGGCCGCCGGGCTGAACCTGGCCGACGTGCGCACCCTGATCGGCGCCTCCAACGTCAACCAGCCCAAGGGCAACTTCGACGGCCCGACCCGGGTGTCGATGCTCGATGCCAACGACCAGCTGCGTTCCCCCGAGGAATACGCCAACCTGATCCTCGCCTACAACAACGGCGCGCCGCTGCGCCTGAAGGATGTCGCCGAGATCGTCGACGGCGCCGAGAACGAGCGCCTGGCCGCCTGGGCCAACCAGAACCAGGCGGTGCTGGTGAATATCCAGCGCCAGCCCGGGGCCAACGTGATCGAGGTGGTCGACCGGATCAAGACCCTGCTCCCGGAAATCACCGACAACCTGCCGGCCGGCCTCGATGTCACCGTGCTCACCGACCGCACCCAGACCATCCGCGCCTCGGTGCGCGACGTGCAGCACGAACTGCTGTTCGCCATCGCCCTGGTGGTGATGGTCACCTTCCTGTTCCTGCGCCGTCTCAGCGCGACCCTGATTCCGTCCATCGCCGTGCCGCTGTCGCTGATCGGCACCTTCGGCGTCATGTACCTGGCCGGTTTCTCGATCAACAACCTGACCTTGATGGCCCTGACCATCGCCACCGGCTTCGTGGTGGACGACGCCATCGTCATGCTGGAGAACATCGCCCGGCATATCGAGGAAGGCGAGACGCCCATGCAGGCGGCGCTCAAGGGCGCGCGGCAGATCGGCTTCACCCTGATCTCCCTGACCTTCTCGCTGATCGCGGTGCTGATCCCGCTGCTGTTCATGGCCGATGTGGTCGGGCGGTTGTTCCGCGAGTTCGCCATCACCCTGGCGGTGGCGATCCTGATTTCCCTGGTGGTGTCCCTGACCCTGACCCCGATGATGTGCGCGCGCCTGCTCAAGCGCGAGCCCAAGGAAGAGGAGCAGAGCCGCTTCTACCGCGCCAGCGGTGCCTGGATCGACTGGCTGATCGAACATTACGGCCGCGGCCTGCAATGGGTGCTCAAGCACCAGCCACTGACCCTGCTGGTGGCGGTGGCGACCCTGGGCCTGACCGTGCTGCTGTATATCGCCGTGCCCAAGGGCTTCTTCCCGGTGCAGGACACCGGGGTGATCCAGGGCATTTCCGAAGCGCCGCAAGCCACGTCCTTCGCCGCCATGAGCCAGCGCCAGCAGGAACTGGCAGCGCTGATCCTCGAAGACCCGGCGGTGGAGAGCCTGTCGTCCTATATCGGTGTCGATGGCGACAACGCCACGCTCAACAGCGGGCGCTTGCTGATCAACCTCAAGGCCCACGGCGAGCGTGACCTCACGGCCGCCCAGGTGATCGCCCGCCTGCAACCCAGGGTCGACCGTCTCAGTGGCATCCGCCTGTTCATGCAGCCGGTGCAGGACCTGAGTATCGAGGACCGGGTCAGCCGCACCCAGTACCAGTTCAGCCTGTCGTCGCCGGATGCCGCGATGCTGTCGGAGTGGAGCGACAAGCTGGTCCACTCCCTGCAGCAGTACCCGCAGCTCACCGATGTCGCCAGCGACCTGCAGGACAAGGGCCTGCAAGTGTTCCTGGTGATCGACCGCGACGCCGCCAGCCGCCTCGGCGTGACCGTTTCGGAAATCACCAACGCCCTGTACGACGCCTTCGGCCAGCGGCAGATCTCGACCATCTACACCCAGGCCAGCCAGTACCGCGTGGTGCTCCAGGCCGAAGCCGCCTCGACTCTTGGGCCCAAGGCGCTGGACGGCATCTACGTCAAGACCACCGCCGGCAGCCAGGTGCGCCTGTCGGCCCTGGCCAGGGTCGAGGAGCGCCAGGCGCAACTGGCGATCGCCCATATCGGCCAGTTCCCGGCGGTGATGATGTCGTTCAACCTGGCCGAGGGCGTGTCCCTGGGCGAGGGCGTGCAACTGATCGAGCAGGTGCAGAAGGACATCGGCATGCCGCTGGGCGTGCAGACCCGCTTCCAGGGCGCGGCGGAAGCCTTCCAGGCCTCGCTGTCGAGCACCTTGCTGCTGATCCTCGCCGCCGTGGTGACCATGTACATCGTGCTGGGCGTGCTCTACGAGAGCTACATCCACCCGGTGACCATCCTCTCGACCCTGCCGTCGGCGGCGGTGGGCGCCTTGCTCGCGCTGATCCTCAGCGGCAACGACCTGGGGATGATCGCCATCATCGGCATCATCCTGCTGATCGGCATCGTCAAGAAGAACGCGATCATGATGATCGACTTCGCCCTGGAGGCGGAGCGCAACCAGGGCATGGACCCGGAAAAGGCCATCTACCAGGCGGCGCTGCTGCGCTTCCGGCCGATCCTTATGACCACCCTGGCGGCGCTGTTCGGTGCGCTGCCACTGATGTTTGCCAGCGGTTCCGGCGCCGAGCTGCGCCAGCCCCTGGGCCTGGTGATGGTCGGCGGCCTGGCCCTGAGCCAGATCCTCACCCTGTTCACCACTCCGGTGATCTACCTGTACTTCGATCGCCTGTCGCGGCGTTTCAACAAGCGCGAAGTCGTGGGAGAGCCGGTATGACCTGGCAGCAGCAAGCTTCAAGCTGCAAGCGGCAAGAGAACCGGGTAATGGCGGCTGTTCGCGTACTTTCTTGCGGCTTGAAGCTTGCCGCTTGGAGCTGCCATTGAACCTCTCCGGACCCTTTATCCGTCGCCCGGTGGCGACCATGCTCCTGAGCCTGGCAATCATGCTCCTGGGGGCGGTGAGCTTCGGCCTGCTGCCAGTGGCGCCGCTGCCGAAGATGGACTTCCCGGTGATCGTGGTCTCGGCCAGCCTGCCCGGGGCCAGCCCCGAGGTGATGGCGGCCACCGTGGCCACGCCGCTGGAGCGCAAGCTCGGCACCATCGCCGGGGTCACCACCCTGACCAGCAGCTCCAGCCAGGGCTCGACCCGGGTCATCCTCGGCTTCGACCTGGACCGCGATATCGACGGTGCCGCGCGGGAAGTGCAGGCGGCCATCAACGCCGCGCGCAACCTGCTGCCCAGTGGCATGAAAAGCATGCCTACCTACAAGAAGATCAACCCGTCGCAGGCGCCGATCATGGTGCTGTCGCTGACCTCGGACGTTTTGCAGAAAGGCCAGCTCTACGACCTGGCCTCGACCATCCTGTCCCAGAGCCTGTCCCAGGTGAGCGGGGTAGGGGAGGTGCAGATCGGCGGCAGTTCGCTGCCGGCGGTGCGCATCGAGCTGCAACCGAAAATGCTCGCCCAGTACGGCCTGGCCCTGGACGACGTGCGCGCCAGCGTGGCTGCGGCCAACCAGCGCCGGCCCATGGGCTTCGTCGAGGACCCGGAGCGCAACTGGCAGGTACGGGCCAACGACCAGCTGGAAAAGGCCAAGGACTACGAACCGCTGGTGATCCGCTACCAGGACGGCTCGGTGCTGCGCCTGAGCGATGTGGCCAAGGTCAGCGATGGCGTGGAGAACCGCTACAACAGCGGCTTCTTCAATGACCAGGAAGCGGTGCTGCTGGTGATCAACAGGCAGACCAACGCCAACATCATCGAGACCGTGGCGCAGATCAAGGAACAGTTGCCGGCACTGCAGTCCCTGCTGCCGTCCAGCGTCACCCTGAACATCGCCATGGACCGCTCGCCGGTGATCAAGGCGACCCTCAAGGAAGCCGAGCACACCCTGCTGATCGCCGTGGTCCTGGTGATCCTGGTGGTGTACCTGTTCCTCGGCAATTTCCGCGCTTCGCTGATCCCGACCCTGGCGGTACCGGTGTCGCTGGTGGGCACCTTCGCGGTCATGTACCTGTGCGGTTTCTCGCTGAACAACCTGTCGCTGATGGCGCTGATCCTCGCCACCGGCCTGGTGGTGGACGATGCCATCGTGGTCCTGGAGAACATCTCCCGGCATATCGAGGACGGCCAGCCGCCAATGCGCGCGGCCTATCTGGGCGCCAGCGAAGTCGGCTTCACCCTGCTGTCGATGAACGTCTCGCTGGTGGCGGTGTTCGTTTCCATCCTGTTCATGGGCGGCATCGTCAACGCGCTGTTCCGCGAATTCTCCATCACCCTGGCGGCGGCCATCATCGTCTCCCTGGTGGTGTCCCTGACCCTGACCCCGATGCTCTGCTCGCGCTGGCTCAAGCCCCACGACCCGGCTGCCGGGCAGACCCGCCTGCAACGCTGGAGCGAGCGGGTCAACCAGCGCATGGTCGCCGGCTACGACCGCAGCCTGGGCTGGGCCCTGCGCCACAAGCGCCTGACCCTGCTCAGCCTGTTCGTCGCCATCGGCGTGAACATCGCCCTGTACGTTGTGGTGCCCAAGACCCTGATGCCGCAGCAGGACACTGGCCAGCTGATGGGCTTCGTGCGCGGTGACGACGGCCTGTCGTTCAGTGTGATGCAGCCGAAAATGGAGATCTACCGCCGCGCCTTGCTCGCCGACCCGGCGGTGCAGAGCGTGGCCGGCTTTATCGGCGGCAACAGCGGCACCAACAATGCCATGGTGCTGGTGCGCCTGAAGCCGATCAAGGAGCGCAAGCTGTCGGCCCAGCAGGTGATCGAGCGCCTGCGCAAGGAAATGCCCCTGGTCCCGGGCGGGCGCCTGTTCCTCCAGGCCGACCAGGACCTGCAACTGGGCGGCGGCGGCCGCGACCAGACCACGTCCCAATACCTGTACACCCTGCAAAGCGGTGACCTGACCGCCCTGCGCACCTGGTATCCGAAGGTGGTCGCCGCCCTGCGTGCGCTGCCCGAGCTGACCGCCATCGACGCCCGCGACGGCGGCGGCACCCAGCAGGTGACGCTGGTGGTCGACCGCGACCAGGCCAAGCGCCTGGGCATCGACATGAGCATGGTCACCGCAGTGCTCAACAACGCCTACAGCCAGCGGCAGATCTCGACCATCTACGACAGCCTCAACCAGTACCAGGTGGTGATGGAGATCAACCCGAAATATGCCCAGGACCCAAGCACCCTGGAGCAGGTCGAGGTGATCACCGCCGACGGCGCGCGCGTGCCGCTGTCCACCTTCGCCCATTACGAGAACACCCTGGCCGATGACCGGGTCAGCCATGAAGGGCAGTTCGCCGCCGAGGATATTTCCTTCGATATCGCCGAAGGCTACGCCCCTGACGCGGCCCTGGCCGCGGTGGAGCGGGCGGTGGCGGCGGTGGGCCTGCCCGAGGACGTGATCGCCAAGCTCGGCGGTACCGCCAATGCCTTCGTAAAGACCCAGCAGGGCCAGCCACTGATGATCCTCGGCGCGCTGGTGCTGGTGTACCTGGTGCTGGGCATCCTCTATGAAAGCTACATCCACCCGCTGACCATCCTCTCGACCTTGCCGTCGGCCGGGGTCGGCGCCTTGCTGACCCTGTACGTCACCGGCGGCGAGTTCAGCCTGATCTCGCTGCTGGGGCTGTTCCTGCTGATCGGCGTGGTCAAGAAGAACGCGATCCTGATGATCGACCTGGCCTTGCAACTGGAACGTCACCAGGGCCTGGGCCCGGAGGAGTCGATCCGCCGCGCCTGCCTGCTGCGCCTGCGGCCGATCCTGATGACCACCCTGGCGGCGATCCTCGGTGCGCTGCCGCTGCTGCTGGGCAGTGCCGAAGGTTCGGAAATGCGCCAGCCGCTGGGCCTGACCATCATCGGCGGCCTGGTCTTCAGCCAGGTCCTTACGCTCTACACCACCCCGGTGGTCTACCTCTACCTGGACCGTGCACGCCATCGCTTCAACCGCTGGCGCGGCGTGCGCACCGATGCTGCCCTGGAAACCCCGCTATGAGCCAACGTCCGTTTCTTTCCGATCCCTCGCTGATGCGCCTGCTCGGTGCCCGTGGCTCGCGCCTGCTGGCGGCCGGCCTGTGCGTGGCGATGCTCAGCGCCTGCACCCTGAGCCCGGACTACCAGCGCCCGGCCATGGACACCGATGTGCCGTTCAAGCACGCCGAGGGCTGGACCCAGGCCACGCCGTCCGACGCCCTGGCGCGCGGCGCCTGGTGGGAGCTGTATGGCGATGCGCAGCTCAACGGCCTGGTCGCCGAGCTGAATGCCAACAACCAGACCGTGCGCCAGTCCGAAGCCCAGTACCGCCAGGCCCAGGCCCTGGTGCGCAGCTCGCGGGCGTCGTTGTTCCCGAGCCTGAGCCTGAGCGCCAGCAAGAACCGTTCGAGCCAGGGTACCGGCAGCTCCAGCTCCAGCCTGAGCAACAACAGCAGCGGGATCCGCGATACCTACAGCACGCAACTGGGGGTGAGCTGGGAAATCGACCTGTGGGGCAAGTTGCGTGAAGGCCTGAATGCCAACGAGGCCAGCGCCGAGGCGAGCTTTGCCGACATGGCGTCTATCCGCCTCAGCCAGCAGTCCGAGCTGGTGCAGAACTACCTGCAACTTCGGGTGATCGACGAGCAGAAGCGCCTGCTCGAAGCGACCCTGGCGGCGTACCAGCGCTCGCTGAAAATGACCCAGAACCAGTACCAGGCGGGGGTGTCCGGCAAGGACGCGGTGGCCCAGGCGCAGACCCAGCTCAAGAGCACCGAAGCGGACCTGGTGGACCTGGTCTGGCAGCGCGCCCAGTACGAGAACGCCATTGCCGTGTTGCTCGGCAAGCTGCCGGCGGAGTTCTCCCTGGCGGCCACCGACAGTATTCCGGCCTTGCCGCAGATCCCGGTGTCGCTGCCGTCGCAACTGCTGGAGCGGCGTCCCGACATCGCTGCCGCCGAGCGCAATGTCATGGCGGCCAATGCCAATATCGGCGTGGCCCGGGCGGCGTATTTCCCGGACCTGAGCCTGAGCATGAACGGCGGCTACAGCAGTAGCAGCTTCAGCAACTGGATCAGCCTGCCGAACCGCTTCTGGTCGGTGGGGCCGAGCCTGGCCATGACCCTGTTCGATGCGGGCAAGCGTTCAGCCGAGGTGGACCGTACCGAAGCGGTGTATGACCAGACCGTGGCGCAATACCGCCAGACCGTGCTGGACGGCTTCCGCGAGGTGGAAAACTACCTGGTGCAGCTCAAGGTATATGGCGATGAAGCGCTGGTGCGCCAGCAAGCGCTGGAGTCGGCAAGGGAATCCCTGCGCCTGACCGAGAACCAGTACAAGGCCGGCTTGATCGGCTATCTGGATGTGGTGAATGTGCAGACCACGGCGCTGAGCAACGAGCGCAGCGTGCTGAACCTGCTGCAGGGCCGGCTGGTGGCCAGTGTCCAGCTGATTGCTGCACTGGGTGGTGGCTGGGATGGGCAGATGGCGGCGGCCGAGGACTAGGATACCTGTGGGAGCCGGCGTTGCCGGCGATGAGGCCCTCAGCCAGCGCCTCAAGCCGCCGAACTGATCCCCACCGGCAGCCCACCCTCGATCGCCCCCAGCAACATGCTTTCCATCAAGGCCAGCCGCTGCGCCTGGGGTGCTGCCGAGTTCTGCAGCCAGCCCGGCAGGCTGTTGAGCAGGCTCGCCACCACCTGCGCCGCAGCCTCCAGGGCCGCTCCGTCGAGGCGGCTGGAGGGCGCGATCAGCTCGAGCAATCGCGCCTCATATTCCCTGCGCATTCCGGCTATCAACGCCTGCTGCTCTTCGCTCAGGCAACACAGGTCGCGCTCCGCCAGGCGGAACTGCAACGGCCGTTCCCCATGCAACTCCCAATGGGCGCGGATCACCGCCGACAAGCGCACGGCCTTGCCCCGGCCTACCGGGTGCAAGGTCGCCAGCAGTTCCTCATACAGCTCCTCGATCAGGTCGAACAACAAGTGCTGCTTGCTCGGGAAGTGGTGGTACAGCGAGCCCGCGGTCAGGCCCACATGGGCCGCCAGCTCGCGCATGCTGACCTGGCCGAACCCCTTGAGGGCGAAAAGCTCGAGGGCCTTGTCGCGGCGTTCTTCGTAGTCGGCGCAGGTCCTGGGCATGGCGGTTTACCCGTAGACGTGGAAGCCGCGGCCGCTCTTGCGACCCAGGTAGCCGGCCGCGACCATCTCCTTGAGCAGCGGAGCAGGGCGGTACTTGCTGTCGTTGAAGCCCTCGTGGAAGGCCTCGATGATCGCCAGCAGGGTGTCCAGGCCGATCAGGTCGGCCAGGGCCAGCGGGCCGATCGGCTGGTTGCAGCCCAGGCGCATGCCGGTGTCGATGTCCTCGGCACTGGCCAGGCCTTCCTGCAACACGAAGATCGCTTCGTTGATCATCGGCACCAGGATACGGTTGACCACGAAGCCCGGACGGTTGCCGGCGGTGATCGCGGTCTTGCCGACCTGGCCGGTCAGGGCCATGGCCGCGGCGTAGGTCGCGTCATTGGTCTGCAGGCCGCGGATCACCTCGACCAGGGCCATCATCGGCACCGGGTTGAAGAAGTGCACGCCGATAAAGCGCTCCGGCTGGCTGACGGTGGCGGCCAGTTGGGTGATGGACAGCGACGAGGTGTTGGTGGCGATCACGCAGCTGTCGCTGACGCTGGCGGCGACCTGCTGGAGAATGCGCTTCTTGAGCTCGAGATTTTCGGTGGCGGCCTCGATCACCAGTTGCGCGTCTTTCAACTGGGCGTAGTCGGTGCTGGTGCGAATGCGCCCGACCGCGGCTTCGGCCTGGTCCGCCTGCAGGGTCTGCTTGCTGACCTGGCGCTCCAGGTTCTTGCGCAGGGTGGCCACGCCACGCTCCAGCGCGGCGTCGGACACGTCGATCAGGGTGACCTGGTAACCGGCCACGGCACACACCTGGGCGATGCCGTTGCCCATGGTCCCGGCGCCGATCACGGCGATGTTGTGAATGCTCATGCGGTTATTCCTCAAACCCGTTCGAACAGGACGGCGATACCCTGGCCGCCGCCGATGCACATGGTCGCCAGGGCATAGCGACCCTGGATGCGTTGCAGTTCATGGATGGCCTTGGTGGCGATGATTGCGCCGGTGGCGCCCACCGGGTGGCCCAGGGAGATGCCGGAGCCGTTCGGGTTGACCTTCTCCGGGTCGAAGCCGAGCAATTTGGACACGGCGCAGGCCTGGGCGGCGAAGGCTTCGTTGGACTCGATCACGTCCAGGTCGGCGACCGTGATGCCGGCCTTGGCCAGGACTTTCTGGGTGGCTGGCACGGGACCAAGGCCCATCAGCTCCGGTTCGACACCGGCATGGGCGTAGGCCACCAGGCGGGCCAGGGGTTTCAGGCCTTCGCGCTCGACCATCGCCCCGGTCGCCAGGACCAGCGCCGCAGCGCCGTCGTTCAGGCCGCTGGCGTTGCCGGCGGTGACGCTGCCGTCCTTCTTGAACGCGGTCTTCATCCCGGCCAGTTGCTCGGAGCTGACCTCACCGCGCACATGCTCGTCCACCTTGAACTGCACCGGGCCTTTGCGACCGGGGACTTCGATGGCGACGATCTGGCTGTCGAAACGGCCTTCGGCGATGGCGCGGGCGGCGCGCTGCTGGCTGGTGATCGCCACTTCGTCCTGCATCTCGCGGCTGATGCCGTGTTTGGCGGCAACGTTTTCGGCGGTGATGCCCATATGGAAGCCTTCGAACGGGTCATGCAGGATGCCGAGCATGTAGTCGATGCTCTTCATGTCGCCCATGCGTGCGCCCCAGCGGGCCTGGGTCAGCAGGTACGGGCCGCGGCTCATGGCCTCGGCGCCGGCGGCGAGCACGGCCTCGGCTTCGCCCAGTTGCAGGGTCTGCGCAGCGGAAACGATGGCCTGCAGGCCGGAACCGCACAGGCGGTTGACGTTGAAGGCCGGGGTTTCCTTGGGGATCCCGGCGTTCATCGCGGCCACGCGGCCCAGGTAGGCGTCGCGGGCTTCGGTGGGGATCACGTTGCCCATCACCACATGGCCGATCTGCTCGGGGGCGACACCGGAGCGTTCGAGGGCAGCGCGGGTGACGTGGGTGGCGAGGTCGGCCAGGGGCAGGTCCTTGAGCGAGCCGCCGAAGGTGCCGATGGCCGAGCGCACGGCGCTGACTACATAGATATCGTTGTTGTTCATGATCCACTCCAATGGGCTAAGGCGTGGCATGACGCCACCCGCTCTGCGAGAATGACGCCCGGTTCACGCCCGGATTGTCAGCGAGTCTAGGCAAGGGGCGGGGCCGGGCCTATGCCTTAACTGTCCAGCGTGCCTGTCATTTTTTGCAATGCAGGGGCGCCAATGCGGAACTGTTCATGCGGGAAAACGATTCGGTCGCGGTCTACTTCGTCCACATCATGCTGTATGCCCTGCGCCAGCAACCGGCGCGGGCTGCGGCGCTGCTGCGCCAGGCCGGTATCGATCCGGTGGTGCTGGAGGATAGCAGCGCCCGGGTGCCGGCGACGGCGTGCGCCCGTTTGTGGCTGATCCTGATCGAAGCCCTCGACGACGAATTCTTCCACCTCGACAGCCACGGCATGCCCCTGGGCAGCTTTGCCCTGATCTGCCGCGGGCTGATCCAGGAGCCCAACCTGGAAAAGGCCCTGCGCCAGTGCCTGGGCAACTTCAGCCTGTTCCTGCGGGATATCCGCGGCAGCCTCAGCCTGCGCGGGCAGCGGGCGGTGATCAGCCTGCACTCGTGCATCGACGATCCGCAGCGCCGGGTTTTTGCCGAAGAAACCTTCCTCGTCCTGGTGATCAGCCTGCTGTGCTGGCTGGGCGGGCGACGCATTGCAATCGACCGCACCGAGCTGACCGATGCCCGGGTGCGGCTCGAGGACGATGCACTGTTGTGGGGGCCGAACCTGCAATTGGGGGCGGGGCGGACGGAAGTGGAGTTTGCCGCCGACTACCTGAAGTTGCCGGTGGTACAGGACCTTGGCGCGCTGAAGACCTTCCTGCGCAGTGCGCCGCAAGGGTTGGTGGTGCGCTGGCGCAACCAGAACGGCCTGGCGGCGCGGGTGTACCGGCATCTGCGTCGCACCGAGTACGACCAGTGGCCGACCTTGCTGGCCCTGGCGGGTGAAATGGGCCTGAGCCCGAGCAGCTTCCGGCGCCAACTGGAACGTGAAGGCTGCTCGTTCCAGCAGATCAAGGACGAAGTACGCCGGGCCATGGCCTTCGAATGCCTGCGCGATAGCGACCTCAGCGTTGCCGAGATCGCTGCGCAGACCGGTTTCCAGGAGCCCAGCGCGTTTCACCGGGCATTCAAGAAGTGGACCGGGGAGAGCCCCGGCAGCTATCGCCAGCGCCTCGCCGAGGCTTAGGCTTTGTTCGAGAAGTGCCTGCGCGGCGATCAGGCACTTCTCGTACAAACCTACGCCGGGATCATCGCAAAGCCCACGCCAAAGCGGTTCCAGGCATTGATGGTGGCGATGGCCAGGGTCAGGTTGACCACTTCGCTTTCGCTGAAGTGTTCCAGCAGGGCGTCGTACTGGTGCTGCGGCGCATGTTTCTCCGGCAGGCGGGTCAGGCTCTCGACCCAGGCCAGGGCGGCCTTTTCCCGTGGGGTGAAGAAGTTCGTCTCGGCCCAGACGCTGAGGGTCTGCAGGCGTGCCTCGGTTTCGCCGGCCTGGCGCGCATCGTTGGCATGCAGGTTGACGCAATAGGCACAGCCGTTGATCTGCGAGGCGCGCAGGCGGATCAGCTCGAGCAGCGAGTGCTCCAGGCCGGATTTCACCATGGCCTGCTCCAGGCCGACCATGGCTTTGTAGGCGTCCGGGGCGTGCTTGGCCCATTCGATTCGGGTGGTCATTGGCGGGTGCTCCGTTGTGTGTCAGGGGATGGAGCACACCTTAAGTGCAGAGTCCGGCTGGCCGAATAGCCAATTCCGGGTTTTCCAGGGAGGCCAATCCCGCAGGCGCTACCAGAGCACGATCGCCGCCAGTTCCACCATGCACATCACCGTCACGCACAGCGCCAGCAACAGATGCACCCTGACCCCGGTGGCCACGGTCTCGGCGCACAACCCCTGCACCTGCACTGCGTAACGTCGCCGCAAGCGCAACCACGCCAGGCCCGCCACCGCCAGGCACAGCCCGGCCGGTAGCACCGCCAGCCAGCCATGATGGGGAACCCAGCGCAGGAAAAAGCAGCTGCAGACGATCATCGCCAGAATGGTCCGCCGCCACGCCAGCAGGGTGCGCTCGGGTTGCAGGCCGATATCGCCATGGGTCAGTTCAGGCACGGAAGAACACCGCCCAGGCAAAGATCACCATCACCAGCGACACCCCGATCGACAGCGCCGGGGCAATCATCGGGAAGGGCAGCGGCTGGCGCTTGCGCATGGCGCGCTCGACGTTCAGCCAGCGGATGAAGGCCGGCAGGCTCAGCAGCAGCGCAAGGACGATCAGCGACACTGCCAGCAAGCGGCGGGTGCCGGAGGAGAAGATCTCGGCAGTGAACATGTCTACCGCGATACCGCTGGCCAGCAGGGCCAGGGACGTGCGGATCCAGGCGAGGAAGGTGCGCTCGTTGGCCAGGGTGAAGCGCGGGTCCGGTTCCTGGCCGTCGGCGAGGAGCTTGCTCGCGAGCCAGCCGCGGGAGGGGTCGGTGTTGTCGGTCATGGGGTGCTCTCCTGATGGCGAAGGTCAAGCATTCGGCCGTCGCACTTTCCGCGATGTGGTTCGCCGATGGCAAGTGCAATAGAAGGTCCGACAGCAGATCGCGTCAGGGCTGACCGGTGCAATGCGATTTCCCGGCATTCCCTTCGCGCAGGCAGTACCGTCCTGGGTCCTACAGCGCCCGGTCCCGACAGTGCAGCAGCGCCTCGCGAATCATCGCGCTGACCAGTGCCGGCGAGACGCCCAGGGCGCGGGCGATCTCGTTCTGCTTCATGCCGTGGATGCGGCTCATCTCGAAGGCTTGCCGGGTGCGCGCCGGCAGGTCGGCGAGGGCGGCCGAGACCCGCTCCAGCACCTGTTGGTCCGAGATCAACGCCTCCGGATTGGCCCCCGGCGGCACCGGCGCTTCATCGCATTCAGTCTCGGCATTGATCAGCCGGTCTTCGAACTGGCGTCGCCGGTAATGATCGATCGACAGGTTGTGCACCACGCGGTTGAGGTACGAGACCCGGGACTGGATCTGCTGGTCCTTGCCGGCGTCATCGACCTTGATAAACGCCTCGTGGACGATGTCCTCGGCGTGGCTGCGGCAGCCGATGATCTTCGCGGCCAGGCCGATCAGGCGCGAGCGCTGGGTCGAGAACACCTCGAGCCAGGGAGAACCACCGCGGGCCACACCGGTTTTTTGCATGGGATACCTGGGTTCCGTTCTTGAAGTCAGCGCGCACGGTCGGGAAATCTAGTGCTATCAAGAAGTATTTGCAACAACTCTCGTAAATGGCGCGCCAGGGCAGCCAGGGCAAAAGCGGATGGAGTAAGCTTGCGCACTTTCCGCCCATGGCCGTCCCGATGTCCGACCCTGCCCAGCCTGAGAAAACCCCGAGCGAGATGGCCGCCGACTGGTGCGTGCGCCTGCATTTCGAGGAATGCAGCGCGGCGGACCGGGCGGCGTTCCTGCGCTGGTATCACGCTGATCCGGTGCACGCCATCGAGTACGCCAACATGTGCCGGGTGTGGCAGGTCAGCGAGCAGTTGCCGGAGCCGGCGACCCGGCGTCGCCGCCTGCCGCCGCTGGCCCGCGCCGCCGCCGTGCTGCTGGCGGTGGGGGTGGCGTGGAGCGCTGGCTGGTCGTGGGGCGTGTTGCCGGGCAGCGTGCGTTACTACGCCGCCGAGGAACTGCGTCGCCAGGTGCAGTTGCCGGACCGCAGTGTGGTGGAGCTCAACCGGCGCACCGGCCTGCTTTACCTCGGCTACCGTGACCAGCGGCAGATTCGCCTGCGTGACGGCGAAGCCTTCTTCGATGTGCAGCGCGATACCGACAAGCCTTTCGTGATCAACACCGAGAACGCCCGGGTGCGGGTGACCGGCACCCATTTCAACGTCTGGACCACGCCGTCGCAGAGCACCGTCACCGTCGCCGAAGGCACCGTGCTGGTCTCCCGTGGCGAGGACGGCGAGGGCGCCAACCAGGGCGCGGAGCTGACTGCCGGCCTGCAGGCCGACGTTCGTCCAGGGCGGGCGCCACAGCTGCGCCGGGTCGATCCGGCGCGGGCCACGGCCTGGCGCCATGACAAGCTGATCCTCGATGACGTCAGCCTGCGCGAGGCCATCGTGCAGTTGAACCGTTACCTCGAGGTGCCTCTGCAACTGGACGGCAGTGCCATCGCCGAGCTGCGCCTGGGCGGGATCTACGACATCGCCGAGCTCGGCCAACTGGTGGCCGCATTGCCACGGATCCTCCCGGTGAAACTGCGCCGCGGCGACGGCGTGCTGATCCTCTCCGCCCGCTGAAATCACGCGCTCCCGACAATTCGCTGAACAAATCCGCGACTCGTTCGTCGATCCGGCATGCGCCCGGTTTCATCCCTCGCGCAGGCCAATACATAACGAGAATCGTCAGGAGCATCATGATCACCCACCCGCTGAATCATTCGCCGCAACGGCTGCGCCAGTGCATCGCCGCCGCGACCCTGGGCCTTGCCATGGCCATGGCGCCGTCGGTCCGCGCCGAGCCCGTAGCGATCGACATTCCGTCCAAGACCCTGGCTGCGGCGCTGACCGACCTGGGCAACCAGGCCGGGCTGCAGATCCTCTACAGCCAGGACATCGTCTCCGGCTTGCGCAGCCAGGGTGTGTCCGGGCAGATGGAGCCAGAGCAGGCGCTGCGGCAGATGCTCCAGGGGACCGCGATCGTCTTCCTGATCGATGGCCGCCACGTCACCCTGCAGGACAGCGCCGGGGAGGCGAGCCTGGTGCTGCCGGGCACCAGTATTTCCGGCCAGGCCTACAGCTCGGTGACGCCGGATGATGGCTACGTCGCCAAGCGCGCTTCGGCGGGGAGCAAGACCGACACGCCGATCATCGAAACGCCGTATTCGGTGTCGGTGGTCACCCGCGAGCAGATCCAGGCCCAGCAGCCCAAGACCGTGTCCCAGGCGCTGCGCTACACGCCGGGGATCAACACCGAGCTGGCCGGTCCGCAGTTCGTCACCGACCAGCTGACCATCCGCGGTTTCCAGCAGGGCACCGGGCGCATGCTGCGTGACGGCACCCGGACCTTCCTCCCCGAGTTCCTCGGCTGGGATGCCCCCGAGCCCTATGGCCTGGAGCGCATCGAGGTGCTGCGTGGTGCCAGTTCGGTGCTCTACGGCGCCTCGGACCCCGGTGGGCAGATCAACCTGGTGAGCAAGCGGCCCACCACCGAACCGTTGCGCCAGGTGCAAGTGCAGGGTGGCAACCATGACTACCAGCAGACGGCCTTCGACCTGGGCGATGCCCTGGACGATGAAGGCGTCTGGAGCTACCGCCTGACCGGCCTGTTCCGCGAGGCCGATGCCCAGGCCGACGACATCACCAACCGCCGCGAGTACCTGGCCCCCGCGATCAGCTTCCGGCCCAATGCCGATACCGAGCTGACGGTGCTGGGCGAGTACCAGAAGCAGACCGGCAACTTCGCCAACCCGCTGCCGGCCCAGGGCACGGTGTTCCACGATCCCCGTGGCCGCCTGGACCGCGATACCAACGTCGGCGACAGCGCCTACGACTTCATGACCAACGAGAAGACCTCCCTGGGCTATGTCTTCGAGCACCATGTCGACGAGGTCTGGACCCTGCGCCAGAACGTGCGCTACAGCGACTACCGCCAGTCCAGTTCGGAAATCGCCATCTTCGGCCCGGTCGGCAGCGACTATTCGCGCTACAACGACCAGCGCAAGGGCGATGGCCGCCTGTTCACCATGGACAACCAGGTTCAGGCCAACTTCGCCACCGGGCCGCTGGAGCACACCTTGCTGATGGGCGTGGACTACAACAATGGCAAGTTCGACCAGCAGCAGGCGCTCAACTTCATCCTCGAACCCTTCGATGTGTACAACCCGGCGCACGGCCAGGCGCTGACCTACGCGCCGGTCAGCAGGGCGAGTTGGGAGCAGAAGCTGTCGCAGACCGGTGTCTACCTGCAGGACCAGTTGAAGGTCGACAACTGGGTATTCCTGCTTGGCGGTCGCTACGACTGGGCCAGCAACCAGAAGGACGACCGTGATCCGCAGACCCAGAAGGACGAAAAGTTCAGCGGCCGGGCGGGCATCGTCTACCTCTTCGACAACGGCCTGGCGCCTTATGCCAGCTACAGCGAGTCGTTCCTCCCGGTGATGGGCGTGACCGCCAGCAACAGCCAGTTGTCGCCGGAGAGCGGCAAGCAGTACGAGCTGGGCCTGAAGTACGAGCCGCCGGGGGCTAACAGCCTGTACACCGTCGCGATGTTCGACCTGACCAAGCGCAATGCCACGGAGTACGTTTCCGGCGTGGCCCGCCAGGATGGCGAGCGTCGCTCCCGGGGGATCGAGTTCGAGGCCAAGACCGAGATCAGCAAGGGCTTCAACCTGATCGGCAGCTACACCTGGAACGATGTCGAGGTGACCAAATCCGATCTCGGCACCGAGGGCAATACGCCGATCCGCATTCCCGAGCACATGGCCTCGGTCTGGGCCGACTACATCTTCCAGGGCGGGCCGCTGGCCGGCTTGAGATTGGGGGCGGGGGCGCGCTATGTAGGCAGCACCTACGGTGACGACATCAACAGCTTCAAAGTCGACAGCTACACGCTGTTCGATGCGCTGGTGGCCTATGACCTGGGCAAGCTCGATGCGTCGCTGCACGGGATGGAGGTGTCGCTGAACGCCAACAACCTGCTCGACGAGAAGTACGTGGCCGGGTGCTTCAGCACGGTGGGCTGCCAGTATGGGCAGCAGCGGACGGTGTACGGGTCGGTGACCTACAACTGGTAAGTGACTGGTCAAAACCGGTTCTCGCGGCTGGTCAAAAACCTGTGGGAGCTGGCTTGCCAGCTCCCACAAGGTCCGCGGTTGGCGAATTTCCGACGACAGGGAATTTATTCCGCCCCCGCACTGTCTTCCCCTGCGTCAAGGCGATCGGCTATCGTCGCCGGGCACCGTTCCCGTTCGCCGCCGCGAGGCCCGTCATGCAATCTCCATCCTCCGATACCGGCGACGCCCTCGAGCGTCTGCAACTGGCCCTGGATTCCGGGGCCATCAGTGGCACCTGGGTCTGGGACATCCCCAACAACAGCGTCACCGCCGACCAACCCTTTTCCAGGGCTTTCGGCCTGCCTCTGGACCGCTGCCGCGCCGGCATGCCGATCGAGGAAGCCTTCACCTCGATCCATCCTGGCGACCTCGATCGCGTCGCCGCCGAAATCCAGCAGACCATGCAGCGCGGCGGGGCCTTTCGCTGCGAGTACCGGGTCCGGCAGCAAGACGGCTGCTACCGCTGGATCGAAGCCAGCGGCCATTGCGAACTGGACGCCGAAGGGCAGCCCGTGCGCTTCCCGGGCGTACTCATCGATATCGAGTCGCGCCGCGCGGCGGAGGCCGAGCGCGATCGGGTGTCGGCGCTGCTGCGGATCTTCGCCGGGGCGGTCCCCGGCGTGGTCTACGCCAAGGACCTGGACGGGCGAATGCTGGTGGCCAACCACGGCACCACCGAGCTGATCGGCAAGCCGCCCGCCTTCTATATCGGCAAGACCGACCTGGAATTCCTCGAGGACAAGGAGCAGGCACGCCAGGTGATGGCCACCGACCAGCGCATCATGCACGGCGGCAAGGCCGAGCAGATCGAGGAGCAGGTCGACATGGCAGACGGCACCGCGGCCACCTGGCTGTCGGTGAAGGCCCCCTTGCTGGATGACACGGGGGCGGTCATGGGCTTGATCGGCTCTTCCATCGACGTCACGGCCAAGAAAGCCGCCGAAGAGGCGCTGCTGAATCTCAACCGCACCCTGGAAACCCGGATCGGCGAGGCCCTCGCCGAAAACGAGGCCGCGCAGGCCGCACTGCGTCAGGCGCAGAAGATGGAGGCGGTTGGCCAGCTCACCGGCGGTATCGCCCATGACTTCAACAACCTGCTGGCCGGCATCACCGGCAGCCTGGACCTCATCAAACTGCGCCTGGCGCAGGGCCGCTCGGCGGATCTCGAGCGCTATGTGGCGGTGGCCTACGGTGCGGCGCAAAGGGCCGCCGCGTTGACCCACCGCTTGCTGGCGTTCTCTCGCCAGCAAACCTTGCTGCCGGTACCCACCGATATCAATTCGCTGGTCAGCGGCATGGAAGAGCTGATCCAGCGCACGGTCGGGCCGACCATCGATGTCTCGGTGCAACTGGAGTCGCTGCGTTCGACCTGCGTGGTCGATCCGGCCCAGGTGGAAAACGCCCTGTTGAACCTGTGCATCAATGCCCGCGATGCCTTGCGTGGTGGCGGCGAGCTGCGCATCAGGACCTTCGACCAGCCAGGCGGTCAGCACGAGCTGCCGCCCGGCGACTACCTGACCATCGCGGTGGAGGACGATGGCTGCGGCATGAGCCCCGAGGTGCTGGCCAAGGCCTTCGAGCCGTTCTTTACCACCAAGGCGGTCGGTGCCGGTTCGGGCCTGGGCTTGCCGATGATCTACGGTTTTGCCCGGCAGTCCGGCGGCCAGGTGCGGATCGAATCCGAGGAGGGCAGGGGTACCCAGGTATTCCTGTCGCTGCCGGCACGGCCCCAGTTGCTTGCGCCGCCAGCGCGCGAACAGACCGTGGAGGACGTCGCCAGGGTCGCCAGTGGCGCCACGGTGCTGGTGGTCGAGGATGAGGCCTCGGTGCGGGCCTTCGTCAGCGAGACGCTCACCGGGCATGGCTATTCGGTGATCGAGGCGGCGGACAGCAAGGCCGGGCTGCGCCTGTTGCGCTCGGACATTCCCATTGATGCGCTGGTCACCGATATCGGCTTGCCCGGTGGCATGGACGGGCATCGGATGGTGCTGGAAAGCCGCGCGGCGCGGCCTGGCTTGCCGGTGCTGTTCATGACCGGCTACGCGCGACCGGAAGTGCTGGACAACTCGCCGCTGGAAGCGCCGGTACTGACCAAGCCGTTTGCCCTGGAGGCGCTGCTTCGGAGTGTCGATGCGCTGTTGAAACGCTGAGAGCGACGCGGACCTTGTGGGAGCTGGCTTGCCAGCGATTGCGATGGTGAAGCCACTGCTGCAATCGCTGGCAAGCCAGCTCCCACAAAGTCCACGCCAATCCAGCTTTCTCGTGTATAAAGCGCTGATAGCCGTCTGATATCAACGTATCGCCACCGAACATTCACATTACTGTCATAAAGTTTCGGCAAAGTGCCTCGGCCATCACATGGAGCACTTTCTGAATGAAACGCCTGATGAAGTCCGCTGCACTCGCCGTTTCGGTATCCCTTTTCGCTTCTTCGGCCTTTGCCGAAAGCGTGCGCCTGACCGGTTCCGGCGCCAGTTTCCCTGCGCCGATCTACCTGACCTGGTTCAAGGATTTCAGCAAGAACACCGCGGGTGTGACTGTTGACTACCAATCGAAAGGCAGTGGTGCAGGTGTTCAGGACTTTCTGAACAAGACCGTCGACTTCGCCGCCAGTGACTCGGCGATGAAAGACGAAGAAATCGCCAAGGTCGCCGAAGGCGTCCAGCTGCTGCCGATGACTGCCGGTGAAATCGTCCTGGCCTACAACCTGCCGGGCAACCCGAAAGGCCTGAAGCTGCCACGTGAAGTCTACTCCGACATCTTCCTGGGCAAGATCACCCAGTGGAACGATCCTAAGATCGCCGCTGCCAACCCTGATCTGAAGCTGCCGGCTACCCCGATCACCGTCGTTGTGCGCGCTGACTCCAGCGGTACCACCGCCGTGTTCACCAAGCACCTGTCGGCCATCAACCCTGCCTTCAAGGAAGCACTGGGCGAGGGCAACACCGTCAACTGGCCTGCGACCGACAAGTTCATCAAGTCGCCGAAGAACGACGGCATCACCGCCACCGTTCGCCAGACTCCAGGCGCTATCGGCTACATCGAATACGGCTTCGCCAAGCTGGCCAAGGTCGACTTCGCCGTTCTGCAGAACAAGGCCGGCCAGTACGTCGTCCCTAACGCCGAAAGCGGTGCCGAAGCACTGGCCGCGGTGAAGATGCCGGAAAACCTGGTGGCCTGGCTGCCTGATCCGGACGGCGCCAAGTCCTACCCGATCACCTCCTACACCTGGATGATCTTCCGCAAGGACAACGGCAACCCGGCCAAGGCCAAGGCCATGCGCGACATGATCGAGTACAGCCTGACCGAAGGTCAGAAGATCGCTGACTCGATGGGCTACATCCCGCTGCCACCATCGGTTGTCGAGCAGGTACGCAAAGCGTCCGCCAACATCCAGTAAGACTGCCAGCGCGCTCTCGGAGTGGCTTGATCGCCACGCCGGGAGCGTTTGCCCCTGTCCCGGAATTAATCGATGAACACCCCATTTGACATACCGGAAAACCCCGACTCTGCATGCCGGCCACCTTCGGCGAAGGATTTCCTGGTCGACCGCATCTTCCGTGCCCTGGCACGCATCGGTGTTGCGCTGATCCTGGCGCTGGTCTTCGCCCTGATTTTCGAAGTAGGACGCAAAGCGCTCCCTGGTATGGAAAAACACGGCTTCGACGTGCTGTTCGGCACCGTCTGGGACGTCAACCAAGGCAAATACGGAATTCTGCCAGCCATTTGGGGCACGCTTTACAGCGCCTTTATCGCACTGCTGATCGCCGGTTTCTTTGGCGTGAGCATGGCGATCTTCCTGACCCAGGATTTCCTCCCGGCGAAACTCGCCGCCGTCTTCCGCACCATCGTCGAACTGCTCGCCGCGATCCCCAGCGTGGTCTACGGCCTGTGGGGCATCTACGTGGTGATCCCGGCCATCCGTCCGCTGACCGCCTGGCTGAACAGCGAACTGGGCTGGATCCCGTTCTTCGGCACCTCCCTGAGCGGCCCCGGCCTGCTGCCGGCTGCACTGGTACTGGCGATCATGATCCTGCCGACCGTTGCCGCCGTGTCCCAGGACGCCCTGACCAGCGTGCCGATGAAAACCAAGCAGGCCGCCTACGGCCTGGGTACCACCCACTGGGAAGCGATCCTCAAGGTGATGGTGCCGTCCGCGGCCACCGGCATCTTCGGCTCGCTGGTCCTCGGCCTCGGCCGTGCCCTCGGTGAAACCATGGCTTTGGCCATGCTGGTGGGCAACGCCAACACCATCACCGTGTCGCTGTTCGCCCCGGCCAACACCCTGGCGGCCTTGCTCGCCCTGAACTTCCCGGAAGCCGGCCCGACCGAGGTCGAAGTGCTGATGTACGCGGCACTGGTGCTGATGTTCATCACCTTGCTGGTGAACGTGCTCGGATCGCTGCTCATGCTCTACGCCCAGCGGGGGAATAAATAATGACCGACCTGTCCCAACCAGCCACCGCGCTGCCGAGCCTGCAGCGCCGGTTCGAAGGCCGCGCCCTGCGCAGCATCATCCTGACCAGCCTGGCCTGGTTCACCGCGATCGTCGCCAGCGTGCCGTTGCTCTCGGTGCTGTACATGCTGATCACCAAGGGTGGCGCACGCCTGAACCTGGAAGTGTTCACCGAGCTGCCACCGACCGGTTTCGAGATGGGCGGCGGCTTCGGTAACGCCATGGCCGGTACCTTCGTCATGGTCGGCATCGCTGCCGCCATCGCGGTACCGGTCGGCATCCTCGCCGCGGTGTTCCTCGCCGAACTGGGCCCCGACAGCAAGCTGGCCAACGCCTCGCGCTTCGCCGCGAAGATGCTCACCGGCCTGCCGTCGATCCTCGCGGGTGTATTCGCCTACGCCCTGGTGGTCATGACCACCGGTACTTACTCGGCGCCCGCAGGTGGCGTAGCGTTGGCAGTCCTGATGTTGCCGATCGTCGTACTGACGGCCGAGGAAGCCATGAAAATGGTCCCCAAGATCATGAAGGACGCCGCCTACGGCATGGGGTGCACCCGTGCCCAGGTGATCATGAAGATCGTCCTGCCGACCGGCCTGCCGGCGATCCTCACCGGCGTCATGCTGGCCGTGGCCCGCGCCGCCGGCGAAACCGCGCCGCTGCTGTTCACCGCGCTGTTCAGCAACTACTGGATCTACCACGACGGCAGCCTGGCGGTGATGAACCCCACGGCGTCGCTGGCGGTACTGATCTACAACTTCTCCGGCATGCCGTTCGACAACCAGCTGGAGCTCGCATGGGCGGCCTCGCTGGTCCTGGTAATGATCGTGCTGCTGGTCAATATCGTCAGCCGTATCTTCGGCAAGCCCAAGTATTAAGAAAGGGAGCATCTGAACTTGAACGTATCTACCGCGCAACAGGCCGCTCCCGTGGCCAGCCAGGCTCCAGTGGTAATGGACTGCAAGCTGGACAAGATCTTCTACGGCAACTTCATGGCCGTGCGTGACAGCCATGTGCCGATCGAGAAGAACAAGATCACCGGTTTCATCGGTCCGTCCGGTTGCGGCAAGAGTACCGTGCTGCGCAGCCTGAACCGCATGAACGACCTGGTGAAGGGCTTCCGCTTCGAAGGCCACGTGCACTTTCTCGGCCAGGATGTCTACGGCAAGGGCGTCGACCCGGTCGTGGTGCGCCGCTACATCGGCATGGTGTTCCAGCAGCCGAACCCGTTCTCCATGAGCATCTTCGACAACGTCGCCTTCGGCCTGCGCCTGAACCGCTACAAGGGCGATATCGGCGACCGCGTCAAGCACGCCCTGCAAGGCGCGGCGCTGTGGGATGAGGTCAAGGACAAGCTCAAGGTCAGCGGCCTGTCGCTGTCCGGTGGCCAGCAGCAGCGTCTGTGCATCGCCCGTGCCATCGCCACCGAGCCGGAAGTCCTGCTGCTCGACGAGCCGTGCTCGGCACTCGACCCGATCGCTACCCGTCGCGTCGAAGAGCTGATGGTCGAACTGAAGAAGGACTACACCATCGCCCTGGTGACCCACAACATGCAGCAGGCGATCCGTGTTGCCGATACCACCGCGTTCTTCTCGGTGGACATCTCGCAAGGCACGCGTACCGGCTACCTGGTGGAAATGGGCCCGACCACGCAGATCTTCCAGAACCCGCGTGAACAACTGACGGATGACTACATCAGCGGCAAGTTCAGCTGAGTCACGCCGTACTTCACAGGCGACCCGCCGCCGGAGACCGAAAGGTCTGCCGGCGGCGGGTCGCTTTATCGTCTGTCCAGCCTTTAGCGGAATAGTCCATGGGTGCGACGCATCGTCTCAATCTGTCAGCGGTAGAACAGGCCCTGCGCGAGGTGCAACAGCACTTCGCCGAGCTCAGCCGGCACTTTCTCGAACCGCGTGATCCGTTCACCGACGAGGTTCTGCAAAATGTGCTTGAAGGCTATGCGCTGATTGACGACTATGTCGCCCGTGGTGTGGACCTGTTCGACCTGCGGCAACTGGACCTGATGCTGGAGATCAACGCCACCGTGCTGTGTGGGAGCGATCCTGTACGCCGGAGTGAATTTGCCCAGCACCTCGAGGCGACCGAGGAGCACTTCTTCAATAACGTCGAAGGTGGCATCAAGGATCTCTACAACTGGTATTGCACCTACCGCAGCGATTCGGTGTGGAAGCGGGCGGCCGGGGTCTACGTCCGGATCCTCAGCAAGCCGCAGCTGTTCATCGAAGGCAACAACCGCACGGGCTCGCTGATCGTCAGCTACCTGTTGATGCGCGCAGGGTTGCCGCCCTTCGTGCTGTCGCTGGACAATGCCGAGGGCTACTTCAACCCGTCCTCGGTGATACGCAATTCTGCCAAGCATGGCGTCAAGGCACTGTATGAACTGCCCAAGATCAAGAAAAAGTACGCGGCTTTTCTTGAAGCTAAAGCACCGGATCCCAGGAAATTCTTTCTGAGCGCTCCCCGCATGCCGATTTATCAGGAGAATCAATGATGGCCAGGTACCGAATGCTCGAGCGAACGCAGGCCAGCGGGAAAAGGGCATGGCAGGCCATCGGGCATGCCATGAACCGGCCGCGCATCCGCATCTCGTTCGACATCGACGACACGCTCGCCTGCCTGCCGCATCACAGCCCTGCCGAAGACAGCAAGCTTCCCGACTTCATCCACCGCTGGCTCGGCGAGCCCCTGCGCAGCGGCACCCGCGCCCTGATCCGCGACCTGCGTCGCCAGGGCTGCAGCATCTGGATCTACACCTCTTCCGGGCGTACCCCTTCCTATATCCGTCGTTGGCTGATGCTCTATGGCATTCGTGTCGATGGCGTGGTCAACAGCGACCGGCACAACCATGCGCTGACCGAGCATGCGTTCGAGAAGATGCCGTCGAAATTCCCGCCGGCGTTCGATATCGACCTGCATGTCGATGACTCCGATGGTGTGCGGATCGAAGGCGATGACCATGGTTTCCGCGTGGTGGTGATCTGCCCGAAGGACAAGAGCTGGGCCAAGAAGGTGCTGGCGGCGGCGGGGGAGGTGCAGGCGAAGCTGGCGCCGCAGCACAAGCCGGTGATGGCTGTTCGTCGTCCGGAAACCGTTACTTCGTGGCGCGGGCTGGATCGGGCTAACTGAAGGGCCTGAAATCGAAGCATTTCTGTCAGGTTCCATCTTGATGCGTCAGCTACCGGATGAAACCAATTCGACGGCCGACTGCCGCTCAGCGACGCCGAAGCGCTTCGCTGAGCGGCAAGACCGACAATCTACTCCGTCGGCATCTTCTTGAACTCGATCACCTGTTGGGTCACGTAGCTTGCTGCGAACCAGGTGACCATGCCGAGCCCGGTGGCGTAGAGCAGCGCTTTTGTGACCGGGTCCACGACGATGATGCACGCCTGCATGCAGACACCGGAGGCCATGTAGGCGATGCGGTTGGCCAGTTTCCAGGGATTGCTCTCGTCGTCGGCCCAATAGCTGAGCATCCAGAACAAGCCGCCTGCCGCGATCAAGACAGCCGCAGGCGCAGCCGCCACGGCCTGGGCCATGATGTTGTCGCTGGCGTTCAGCAGCCCCCGGCTCTCGCTGTTTAAGAACTCCAGCGTCAGTTGCGTCATTCCGGCAAGCCAGGACAGGCTCAGGAATATCTCGACCCAGGGTCCGGATTTGCGCCCGGTCGGAAAGAACGGAGTGGCAGCCTTTTGCAGCATCTGGCCGGCCCAGAGAATTTTCTGATACCAGTTCATCGCTGCCTTGGGCAAAACGCCCTTGGTCAGCAGGCTCGCCTTCATCAAGCTCGTTACCACGCCATATGCGTTGAGCGCGATGTCGCGAAAGAGATCGGTCCAGCGCTTGATTCTGGCAAACCTCGCCGTGACCTTCTCCTGCTTCAGTGTATCGGAGGCCATCAGCAACTCGATGGCCTCGTCACCCAATGCCAGCTTGCACGTGATGGTGGTGAGCACGGCAGCCGGCCACATCACTACATCGATGATGCGGAACGAGGTATCGATGGTCTTGCCACCGGTAAGCAGGGCGAAGGTCTTTTCCATGAACGGGAAGCGAATCTTGCTGAACAACAGAACGCGGAAGCTGTTGATCAGCCCCTGCAGCGCCGTCAGTAATCCGGTCACCACCTGTTTGAGCACGCGCACGGCGACGTCGGCGATGTTGAACATCAGGCTGAGCACCAGCTTCTCGATCTTTTCGAAGTCCAGGTCGGCGAGCTTGAAGCCCTCGGGGCCGAAGACGTCCTTCGTGTTGACGCCAAGATCCTTGAAGGCTGCCTTCAACTCGTCGAGGTGCTGGTTGATGTCTTGCTCGAGCTTTTGGTGCGAGTCCCCCAGATCGGGCGTTTCATACACCACGAATGCACTGGTGATGCCGTTGATCAGGTCGTTGACCCACGCGGCCGGACCGGTACGAGTGACTTCGTACCTGTTATGTTCTTCCTTGGAATGTTCGCGCACCAGACTGTGCTGCGGCTTGCCCGGTACAGGCTGCCCGGCGCAGTTGATGCCCAGCCGCTTGGCATGGGCACGGAGCCTTTCCTGAACCCCGTCGAAGCCTTTGCCGACGCTGCCCTTCATGCGTTCGGCCAGTTCCAGCATTTCCACGAACTGAGAGTCGACGTTGTCCAGCATGTACTGGCGGACCTTTCCGATGTCCTTCCAGTTGAACAGGAACTTAAGGTATTTCCACACCTCCTCTGCGGCGATCTTGACACTTTCCCACAGGTTCTTGAAGAAGGTGCCGATCGATTGCAGTGTGTCGAGCACGAAGCGCCTGATCTTGCCGGCGATCTCGCAGACGAACTCGATCGCATCGCCGACCTTGCGAATCACGAAGCTGAAGGCCGATTTCACTGCCGAGGTGGCCCTGGCCCATAGCCCTTCCAGAAGGTCCGACAGTGACTCGCCGAAACCACCAAGTTCCGCGTCGTCGCTGCCCTGGATGGCCAGTGCCTGCGCCGCAGTGGTACTGCTGAGCCTGCCCTTGCCGTCGCTGGCAACGCCCCAGGCGTATTGATCGCTCAGGTGGCTGCCCACCTGTGAGTCGAAACCGGCACCCAGCGGCACCAGCCTGGCAGGTCCGGCGGCGTCGCCTAGCAGCAGCGAAGCCTGCTTGAGCGCCGAGACCAGCGCCTCGAGCGTGCGCGAGCCTTCAGCGCTGCGGTACTCGTCGCCGAGCAGCGGCTTGTCGTCGGACCTGGCGGCCTGTAGTTCTGCGACCGAGAGATTGTCGAAACGGCTGTACAGTGTGGCCGCAGGATTCACTTCCAGGGTCTGGCAACAGGCATCGATGTCAATCCGATAAAGCGCCGGAGCGAACGACAGCGCCCGATTGAAGATGCGCAGGCTCCCTTGGGCATCGGTCTGCACTCGAATCGGAGTGTCCGGCCCAGTGGTCACGCTCCGGCCATTGACCACCAGAGTGGACAACACGGACGCGCGCAACGTGACCTCACTGAGCGGCAAGCCAAAACCGTTCTCGTCGGAGATGACGATATTGCTTGCGAAACAGGTGGTAGTGGCCGAGCCCTGCGGGTCGGCAACGCGGATTTCGCTTTCTTGCCAGATACCCTGCGCATCACGCCACAGGTAGCCGGCATGACCATCGCGGTACACCAGCAGTACCCCGGCGGTCAGGTGGTCATCACCCATTACGGGGGCCAGCTCTGCGATGTCGCTGCGTATCATCAACGACTGGTTCCACTGCTCTGCGGCGTTCTCCCGGCAGGTCATCAGCAGTTGCCCGTCCGCCTGCAGGGCCCAGACACTGGTGGCGCCTTCGGCGTTCTCGCAGACGCTGAGTTGACGAATGTTCCTGGCGCGCTCAGGGGCAATCACTTCTTCGAATTGTGGGTCTCGAACGAAGAACTCGTCCTTGCCCAGCAGATGCACACCGTGGCCGCCAACGTATAGGTCACTGCCGTCGGTGCTAGCTGCACCAAGGGACAGGACTCGTGCATCGGGCGGGCAGACGAACGGATGCACACCGGTAGGGGACATCCGGCTGCCTGGCATGCGTCGAGTGAACAGCGCCAGCGTATCGTGGCTGCGTTGTATGCCCAGGGCGAACAAGGTCGCATCGTCGCCCACCGAACCCAGGTCCAAGGCAAGGGTTTCCTTCAGTTCCGATGGCACCGTGAACACCAACGCCTGTTGCAGGGACGGGGCGCGGTCGTCGCGCACCAGCCAGACGTCCTGCTTGCCGCCCTCCATCGCGGACAGCACGATGGTCCAGCGCCGGTCGGGTTCGCGGTGCAGGCGGATGGCATCGATGGTCATGTCGCCACGGGTACCGTAGTCGGTCCAGGGCAGGGCGCTCCAGTCGGTCTGGCTGGCGTCGAGGTTGTAAGCCACCAACAGCCGGGAAACGGCTTTGCCGCTGGTGTTGTCCTTGAGCGCCACCGCCAATGTGATACGTTCCTGGCCGTCGATCTCGGCCCAGGCTGCACTGAACGCCATGACATTGCTTGCGACCGCGATGCTTTCCCAGCCTGCGGAAGCTTCCC
This sequence comes from Pseudomonas sp. P2S-1, assembly GCF_057197725.1. Classification (NCBI taxonomy): domain Bacteria; kingdom Pseudomonadati; phylum Pseudomonadota; class Gammaproteobacteria; order Pseudomonadales; family Pseudomonadaceae; genus Pseudomonas; species Pseudomonas sp. P2S-1. Next base: position 1,801,788 of record NZ_CM170068.1, on the reverse strand, counting down.
CGGTGCGGCGTACCAGCGCCAGGCGCTGGCCCTTGCCCAGCGTCAGTACCATTGGCTCCACCGATGCATTGCGGCGATCGGGCAGGGCGATCATCCTGGCCTGGAAACGGCCAGCAGCCGTAGGGTCTGCCAGGTCGTCGCGGCCGAAGGTACGGGCGGGCTCGATGTACTCGAGCACATCGGTCCCGATGGTGAAGCTGGCCTTCGCTTCGCCGTGTTCATCCAGGGCATCGAGCTGGCTGATTTTGGGAGTCTTGTCCATGCGCGCTTACCGTCCTTGCTTGTTGGTGGTGCCCTTGCCCTGGGTAAAGCTCTGGCGTGGGATGGTGACGTCGACGTACATCACGTCGAGCATCAGGTCGTGGTGTTCGCTGAAGCGCACATTGCGGAAGGCGAAGACCTTCTCCCCTGGCGGAACGAAGGCCATGTTGTCGAGTGTCACCTGTACCTTGCCGAAGGACTCTTCCAAGCGCAGGGCGATCTGCTCGCTGAAGCGCGTGGTCACTTCCCTGGCGCGCCTCACATCATAGTCATTGGAGATCTGCAGTACGTATTTCCTGATGAAGTCGTCGGGTTCGCCGCTGGCGAACGGAGCATGCGCCTTGGCGTTAATGCGCAGTACCGGCTTGATCGAATACTCCAGGCCCTTGTTCTCGATATCGAAGGTCAGCGAGCCGTTCAGTTCGATGTCCGACGCCGCGCGAGCCTCGGACTCGAACAGGGTTACCTTGCGTTTGCGTTCCAGGTGGATCCTTGCCATACCCTTCACAGACCAGGCATTGCCAGGCTGCGGAATAATGCTCAGATCGAGCCACTCCAGCAGCGCGTAGTCGATGTCATCGTGTTTGAACCTGAACATTTTCTGGTTCGACAGCCGCAGCGAGCGGTCCGACAGACTCACGTCCAGGCCGTCGAGTAGGTCCAGCTCCGGCTTGTCGAGACGTTGTGCGATGGTTCGGGAGGCGTCGGATATCGCGATCAGGCGCCTGGCTTCTGCCTCGAAGGCCTTTTGCAACTCCTTGTGCATGTGCTGCTGGAACAGGCGGCCGCGCAGCACCATCAGGCCGGCCACGCTGCTGTTCACGCCGTTGCCGCTTTCGATCTCGTACCACGGGCCCAACTTCCCGCGTGCGGCATCGAGCTCATCGCCCGCGAGCATAGGGCGACTGGTAGGGCCGGTGAACACGCCGAGGTAGTCCAGGGTGCGGGTGAGCGGGTTGCTTGGCCCCTGGCTGTGGTCGTCGGTGATCTTGAAGGCGTAGTCACACAGGGTGAAGGTTGACGGGCGCTCAGGTGCGGCGGGGTACACCACGCAGTTGAGAACCAGCTTGTCGTGCAGGGGTGAGACGTCGCTGCCCAGCCAGGTCTCCAGGCGGTCGAGCAAATTATCGCGCGATGCTTCGTCGGGCATACTGAAGCTGGTGACCTCAGGTGGCGCTTCCAGCGTGCATTGGCCTTTGGCCAGAGTCATCAGCAAGGCCTCGATCGAAAGGCCCCCGGCACCGACATCTTCCTCCCGTTCCCACTTTTCCACTTGGTCAGCGGCAGTGGAATCGAACTGGTACAACTGGGCGGTGCTCAGCGTGCGTCGGTCCAGATGCGCGAAGAAATGCACTTTCCAGTGCAGGAACCTGGCGACCTCCTTTCCACCCTGTGTGGCTGACTCGATCTTCAGGCTCATGCGCACACGGTTATTGGGAGCTCCTTGGGTATCGAGGGAAATGGTCGGGTATCCCAGCACCAGATCCAGGCCGTCCACACTGATTTTGTCGGGGCTGCCGGTCCTGATACGCTTCCACACCTTCCAGCCCGCCCGCAGTTGGTCGTTGATCGACGCCTCCGAGAGCGAAAGCGCCATGTCGAAATCCGTGAGCTTGTTCGTTGTTGCCAATGGCATTGGACCACCTCGTTCCTTTAGGTTTTGATCCAGCCACCGGCTACCATCGGGCTGGACAACAAATAATGTCTCATTGACATCATTGAAGGCTAGTGGAATGTCTCGGCCATTTGCGTGACAGCAAGGACCGGTGTGCGAGGGGCGACTCGAGGGCAAAGAGCACCGAAAAGGGGACTGACCGAACAGCGTTCCATTGCGATGCGAGCGCGGGTTGAATCGATCGAAGAAGTCCCTATGTGACCATGCTCGCCAGAGTCATTGGCTTGAGGATCGATCAGTCGGCTTGAACGCCACCCGGCAAATGAATGGTGAACTTGGTCCCATACACCGGATTCGACGTCACCGAAATCTTCCCGCCATGGGCCTCGGCAATCTGCCGGACGATGAACAGTCCCAGCCCCACAGAGCGCAACGCATCCTGCTGCTCGCTGGCGCGCACCATGGGTTCGAACAGGGTCGGCAATAACTCGTCGGCAATGCCCGCTCCGTGGTTGTGAACGGTGATGCTTGCACCATGCTCGGTCAGGTCGGTGGTCAGGGTGATGGGGTAATGCGGGTCGCCGTAGGCCACGCTGTTGGCCACCAGGTTGCCGATCATCTGCTGCAGGCGGTCCGGGTCCACCGGGAACTCGCCACGGCCGCGGGCCAGATGGCGGATAGCGGCGCTGTCGAAGGCCACCCGCAGTTCCGCCACGCTGTGTTCGATGGCCTGCGCCAGGTCGACGGGCTGGCGGCGGATGCTGATGCCCTGGCCGATCCGTACCGAGGCGAAGTCCAGCAGGTCGACGATCATCCGCTGCGCGCGCTCGGCGGACTGGCCGATGCTGCTCAGCAGGCGGTGCTCCTTGTCGGAGCGAGCATCCTGTTCGAGCATCTGCGTGGCCATCTTGATCGCGGTCATCGGGTTTTTCAGGTCATGGCTGGCGATGGCGACCATGCGCTCGGCAAAGATGGCCCGGCGCTGGGTGCTTTCATAGGCCTCTGCCAGTTCTGCCTTGGCCTGTTGCAGCGCGGTTTCGGCGGTGATCTTCTGCTCCAGCAGCTCTTCGGCCCGCTGCCGCGCGGCGAGTACGGCGCGTTCGTAGCGGTCGCGCTCGGTGGTGCCGAACAGGGCCAGTTCGTAATGCACACCCTCGGCGGTTTCCCGGCGTACGCCGTTGAGCAGCATGGCAATGATATGCCCGTCGCGGTGCAGCAGTTCGAGCTTCACCTCGGCCACCGAGCCCTGCATCTTCATCAACGGCACCCAGTGGGTGCGCTGGAACAGGCGGGCGCCGGTGGTCAGCAACTGTTCGAAGCGACGCTCACAGAGGCTCGCCTGGTCATATCCCAGCCAGTTGCAGAAGGTCTGGTTGCTGCGCAGCAGGCTGCCGTCCTCGGCCATGACCACCAGCCCGCAGGGTGCCTCTTCGAACAGGGATTCGCTGCAGAGCGACAGGGTGTCATCCATGGCCGAGGCCGCGCTGGGTCAGGAAACTGTCCATGGCTGCGGAACAGGCACTCGGTGCGCTCATCTGCGGGTAATGGCCGATATTGTCGATCAGGTTCAGTTGGCTGTCGGGCAGCACGCTGTGCAGGTACTCGCCAACGGCCACCGGAACCACCGGGTCGTCGCCGCATTGCACGATCAGCGTCGGAGTTGGCAGGCCGGCAATATCCTGGCGATGGTCGGAGAGGAAGATCACCCGGGCGAAATGCCGGGCGATCTGCGCATCGGTGCGGCGGAAGCTGTTGGTCAGCTCTTCGCCCAGCGCCGGTTGCCCCGGAGCGCCCATCAATATCGGCGCCATGGTGCTGGACCAGCCCAGGTAGTTGTCGTCCAGGGTATCGAGCAGGGAATGGATCTCTTGCAGGGAGAAGCCGCCGGTGTAGTCCGGAGAGTCGATATAGCAGGGCGAGGCGCCGATCATCGCGTGGGCGGCGATCCGTCCCGGGCGCTGGCGGTCAGCGAGGATGCCAATCATCGCGCCCACCGAATGGCCGGCGAGGATCACCGGGCCTTCGGCGTATTCGTCGATCAGTTCGTTGAGGTCCGAGGCGTAGCCCCACAGGGAAGCGTATTTGTCGCGGTCGTGCAGCTCGACAGCGGACTGGCCCGCGCCGACCAGATCGTAGGTGATCACCCGGAAACGCGTGACGAAATGCGGCAACAGGAATTTCCACATCGACTGGTCGCAGCCGAAGCCATGGGACAGGATCAAGGTCGCGCTGCCGCTGCCGGCGAGGTGCACGTTATTGCGTTTTTGCAGGGTCATACCTATCCCGGGGTTGTGCAGCGCGGTGCGTTCGTTGCCATTTCAGCGTAGTAGCAAAGTGATGCAATTGACCTTGCATTTGACGCTAAAGTTTCGTTTCGTGCGGTCATTTGGATCTGAAGGCGGGTGCTATGCAGCCCGGTACCATACGCGAAAAGGCTGTTGGGTGCGTGGATAATGCAAAAGCCCCCGGCGTTTTGGCGGCGGGGGCTTTGGGGGGGATTCGATTGGGGAGCTTGTGCGGATTCTGTGGGAGCGGGTTTACCCGCGATAGCGATGGTGAATTCACTATCGTAATCGCGGGTGAACCCGCTCCCACAGGGTCCGCGTCGTGCTTTAGAAATGTACTCTGTGCGGCGCTCGATGAAACGCGACCCCTATACCTAGCTCGCGGGCAAGAGAATCACGAAGTTCTTTTTCATATCTTCCAGCACGGTCCATTTGCCCTTGGCGCCTGGTTCGATAATGAAGGTGTCACCAGCGGCCAGTGTGACGGGGGCGCAACCCTCGAGTTCGATGACGCAGCGTCCACCCAGGACATGGCAGAACTCCCAGACCTTGTAGTCGATGCGCCACGCTCCGACGCTGGCTTCCCATTCTCCGGAAATGCGACCTTGCTGTTCATCGTGATAGTACTTGGAGGTCAGTGTATGAGGGGTGCCCTCCAGGACCTCTTCAAAAAAGGGAAGGTCGCGCACCGGTTGGATATCCAGTTCGCGGAACACGGTCAGTTTCTGGTTCATGGCTTTTGCTCCAGTACGTCGTAGGTTGGGCGATACATCAAATAGGCTTCACCGGTTACGCCCAGCATGGGGTGCGGAACGATCTGGCAGGTTTTCACGATCTGGAAACCATGGCGTTCATAGAAGCGGCGTGCACCGTGGTTTTCCGCATAATCGATCAGGCAAAGCCCCTTCAGTCCAGCGTCATCAGCGCGCTGCTGGGCATGGCGAAGGAACTGGACGCCCAGCCCCTGGCTACGCCAGGCCTCATCCAGGGCCAGGCTGGAGATGTACAGGGTGTCGGGTATTTCCATGTCGGAATAAGGCGCGAGGACCGGGTCGGTCTCGACAGACCTGTCAGGGCTCTCGCGCAAGGCATAGCTGTGCATCATGCCGATGACGCGCCCTTCGGAAGTGGCCATCAGGCAATTCTTATAGGAGAAGTCGCCGTGTTCCCTGGCATAGCGCGACGCACCGACACTCAGCAGTGTTTCTCCGGGTGCGGCCAGCTTGCTCCATATGTAATCGGCCATGCCCTCGGATGTCAGTTGAAAGAAGCGCGCAATATCCTGCGCGTCCGAGGCTTGGGCGGGTCTGAAGGCGATAGGCATGTACGGTGCTTCCGTGGGCTCGGGTAGTTGGTTTTCGAGGATTACTCCGTTGGCAGGGTAGGCGGGTTGAAAGATTCCCGTGATGCTCTGGGCGACAGTGTTTGCGCTGTGTGCGACGCAGACGTGGCGGTTTGACCTTTTCCAATGTCGGTCTGCGACAGGTTCAGAAATGCGACGATGACTGGGTCGTCACGGGCAGCTTCCCTCGTCATGCCTCAGCTCTCACGCACCTGTCTTCCTTGCGCAACGCATCGATCAGTGCCTGACAGACTTCCAGTGATTGCCAGGTAGCCCAGGCCACATCCGCCAGAGGCCGGGCGAGCATTTCGCATAGCTGGGCGTTGGATTCGAATGCCGATGTGACTGCTGCCGTGAGGTGCATCAGTACATCGTCGATGTCGACATCGGGATTCACCGCGAAAACGGGTGGATGAGTACCGTTACAGGCGCCGAAATGGGTGGCTGCGGTGGTTCGGCGAGAGGTCGGGGCAGGTGAGGTGTTTTCTTTCATGGTGGCGATCCTTGGCGTTGGAGGAGTTGCCAAGCATCGGTGTAAAACGAGTCCGGGGCGACGGCGTATGTTCCGCATTCCGGATCCTGGACGCTGCGTTATGGCGCGCCAGGCACATGCCGAGAGCTCTTCAGCGTCCTTGCGATCGAGCGCCGCTTGCGCGGCGCATCGCTGGCAAGCCAGCTCCCACAAGGTCCGCGCTGGGCACAACGTTCTGCGGCTGGCTCAAAACCCTGTGGGAGCCGGCGTTGCCGGCGATGAGGTCATCAGCAACAGCTTCAATCTGTGGGTCCAACATGGAGTCCCCCACAGTTCCCGTTTCGCAAGGATGCCTGTGTGCTTCATCCGCCCCGAAGAAACTCCAACACAACCCGCCCAACCCCTACCAGATCCCTGACACCCACGGCCGAATGCCCAGCCGGCATCACCACCAGCACCGGCGCCATCCGCTCCGCCTCCGAATACCGCCCATGCCCATTCCCCATCCCGCCGTGATCACTGACAAAGATCACCAACCGCTCAGGCCCAGGGGACACATTCAACGCGTTTTCCCACAAGCGCCGCAGCCGCCCATCGGTTTCCCGCACCGCCGCCGCATACCCCGCATCCCCGACATCGAACGCCCCGCGATGCCCGGCCTGATCCACCGCATCCAGATGAATGAACGCCAACTGCGGCTGACAGCGCCGCCACGTGCCCAGCACCTCCTGCTCGATCGCCGCATCATCGGCCCGCAAGACCGTGGCGTGATGTAGCCCGGAACGCGCGTCCAGCCGCCCTCGCACCAACTCATAAAGCCGCTTCCACTGCGTAACCAGCAGGCTCCGGCTACCCGGCACATCCTCCTCGACACGCTCGAACAGCGTCTCGACCTTGATCGGACCAGCACTGTCATTGTCGAGAATCCCGTGCTCCCTGGCCCAACGCCCGGTAAGCACCGTGATCCAGCCCGGCGCCGAGAACGTCTGCTGGGTCCGGCCATTGCTCACATCCACCGTCCCCGCGCTCACCCCGGGTGACTGCACAGCGCCAGGAGCACAAGGCCCTTGCGCAGCGCCAGGTATCGAGAGTTGGAAGACAGGGTCGGTTCACACCGTCAGCAAGCGGGAGCCTCGAACTCTACACCTGCAACCGCAACAGCTCCCGCGCATTCACGCCTGTGCAAGCAGTCGATAACTGCGCAACCTGTCCTCCAGCCGATAGGTGACGGTCACGATCCCCACCTCATCACAGCCAAACTCATCGGCAATCCGCTGCATTTCCCGGCGACAGGTCTCAGGTGAGCCCACCACCATATCGCCCAGGGTGTCATCGAACTCGGCTCGCTCTTGGGCGCTCATCAGTTCGTAACGACGCTGCACCTCGGCCGGGCTCTGCAACGGCTCCCGAGGCATCCGCCCGGCCGTCATCTTGCGATAGACAGCAGTCCCGGCGACAAACCGAGCCTCCTCATCCGAAGCAGCACAAATCACCGCCAGCGCCACCAGACGCGGCGCCGGCGTGGTCATGTCAGCCTGCCGATACACCTCGGCATGATGCTCGAAGATCGCCGGCGAGCAGGCCTTCGGTGCGATAAACCGGGCCAGCGCCAGCCCCATGCCGAGCTGCCCGGCCAAGGTCGAACTGCCACCGCCGGAACCGAGCATCCACAGCGAGGGCAGGGTGCTGGCGTCGACATTGCAGGTCAGCGCTGCATAGCCATGACCAGCCGGAAAACCACCGCGCAGGAAGGCGCAGAGTTCTGCGGCCTGCTGGGGAAAAGCGTCGTGCTGCGCAACAGTACCCGGTGCCGCCAGGGCAACGGAACTCAGATGACTGCCACCCGGAGCCCGACCGATGCCCAGGTCGATTCGCCCGGGAAACAACCCGCCAATCAAAGCAAAGGTCTCGGCCACCTTGTAGGGGCTGTAGTGGCTCAGCATCACGCCGCCGCTGCCGACGCGCATGTGCCGGGTGGCGCTGGCGATCCGGGTCAGCAGGATCTCCGGCGCGGTACCGGCGAACTGGATGCTGTTGTGGTGCTCGGCGACCCAGTAGCGGTGATAGCCCCAGCCCTCGCATTCAGTGGCCAGTTCCACCGAGGTGCCGGCGGCGCTGGCCGCCGTGCAGTGATCGTGGATAGGGGTTTGGTCGATTACGGTGAGTTTCAACGACACTGGAGAGGTTCCGTTCAGATCGAAATTTGTGTCGATGTTAACTAATTTTGCTAGAAGCTGCGCGGCAACCACAACGCCAGTTGCGGAAAGGCGATCAACAGCCCGATCAGCACCAGCAACGCCAGGCAGAACGGCAGCGCACCGTAGACCACGTCCATGAAATTGCCGCGCCCGCGAATGCTCTGCACCACGAACAGGTTCATGCCGAACGGCGGGGTGATCTGGCCCATTTCGCACAGCACGATCAGCACCACGCCGAACCACAGGGGATCAAAGCCCAGGCTGACGACGATCGGCACGATCAACGGCGCGGTGGTAATCAGCATCGCCAGGGTGTCCATGAAACAGCCCAGCACGATGTAGAACAGGATGATCGCCAGCAGTGTGAACATCGGTGACAGCTGCAGGTCGGTGACGAAGCTGACCAGGGCAGTGGTCAGCCCGATGGAGGCCAGGACGAAGTTGAGGAAGAACGCCGACAGGGTGATGAAGATGATCATGCCGCTGGTGCGCATCGTGGCTTCGAAGGCCTGGCCCAGGCTCTGCCAGGTGAAGGCCCGGCGCCACAGGCCAAGGCCCAGGGCGCTGAGCACACCCAGTGCGGCGGATTCGCTGGCGGTGGCGAAGCCGCTGTAGATCGAGCCGATCACCAGCACGAAGATCGCCAGTGGCGGTATCAGGTCCGGCAGGCAGGCCAGGCGTTCGGCCCAGCGGGTGTGCTCCTTGCGTCCGCCCAGTTGCGGGCGCACCAGGCAGGCGATGACGATCAGCGCGACGAACAGCAGGCTGAGAATGATGCTCGGGATGGTCGCAGCCAGGTACAGCTTGGGCACCGAGACGTTGGCGATCAGGGCGAACAGGATCATGTTGATCGACGGCGGGATCAGGATGCCCAAGGTGCCGCCGGCCGCGATCGAGCCGAGGAACAGCGGGGCGTTGTAGCCCTTGCGCACCTGCTCGGGGATGGCCAGGGTGGAGATGGTGGCGGCGGTGGCGACACTGGAGCCGCTGGTGGTGGCGAACAGGGCGCTGGCGCCGATGTTCGAGTTCATCAGGCCACCGGGCAACCAGGACAGCCATTTCTCCACCGCCTGGTACATGCGCCCGGCCACGCCCGAGCACACCAGCAGTTCGCCCATGAGGATGTACAGCGGAATCGCCACCAGGAGAAATTCGGTGCTGGTGTTCCAGGCGATCTCGCCCATCGCATTGCTCAGCGGCAGGGTGGAAAACAACTGCGACAGCGACATGCCCAGCAGACCGACGCTGACCGCCGCCGCCACGCTCAGCCCGAGCAGGGCCAGCAACAGGAAGAGGGTGATGCTCATCATGGCGTTTGCTCCTTCAGGGGCTTGCCGGCATTGCCGAGTTCTTCGTCGATCTCTTGTTCGACGCTGTTGATGCCGATCAGCGCGCTGACCTCGGCCCAGCGCCCGCGCAGCAGGTGGCCGAGGCTGGTGAGCATCAGGCTGAGCAGGGTCAGGGCGAAGAACAGGTAGCCGGCGAACCACAGCGATTGCGGTATCCATTGCGGCACCTGCAACGGCGTGTTGGACACCGAGTGGTAGTCGATGGAGTCCCACAGCACCGCCCAGGCGTGGTACGTCAGCGCGCAAACCAGGACCGCCATGCAGGCCAGGGCGAACAGGTCGAGGGCCACCCGGGGCTTGAGGCCGAGGCGGGCGTAGAGGATGTCGACGCGGATATGCGCGCGCTTGAGCAGGGTCACCGGGAAGGCCCAGGCGCTGGTGATCGCCAGGACGTAGCCGGCAATCTCGTCGGCCCCGCCCATGGACACGCCGAGGGTCTTGCGCAGGATCAGGTCGATGCCGATCAGCAGGGCGCAGCCAAGCAGGGCGAAGCCGCCGACCCAGGTGCTGGCCTTGGCCACGGCGTTGATTGCGGTCATGCCGGAGCGTGGGTTATTCATGGCGGTGGGCTCCGGAGGACAGGTGCATGCCGAGGGTTTGCCCGACCGTGGCGTTCCAGCGCTCGACGCAGGCGGCGCCGCAGCGCTTGCCCCAGTCGTTGGCGATCTTCAGCGCGGCCTGGCGCACGGTTTCCCGTTCCTGTGGATCCGGAGCCGAAGCGGTCATATGGGCGGGCTGGTGGATCTGGCAGTCGGGGCGACCGAGGTTGCAGGCCAGGGCGTAGCGGTTCTCCCTGGCGGTCTCGCGCCACAGCGCATCTTCCAGCACCTGGGCCTGGGTTTGCAGTAGCTCGCGGACTTCGGGTGGCAACTGCTGAAAGCGCTTGAGGCCGATGCCGTAGAAGCCGATCGACCAGTCCACCGGCAGGTCGTACAGGTGCTCGGCCACGTCGTACCACTTGGCGGCGTTGCCCGAGCCGATGCCGGTGATGGCGCAGTCGATGACGCCGGTCTGCAGGGCGGTCACCACTTCGGCGAAGGACAGGGTCACCGGGACGGCGCCGATGGCCTTGACCAGCTCGGCCATGTTGCGTCCGCGGGTCCTGATTTTCCGGCCTTTCAGATCGGCCAGGGTCTGCACTGGAGCACGGCAGAAGAACACCTGGGCGGTGTAGGGCACGGTGGCCAGCAGCTTGATGCCGTGGCGCTCGGCCATGCGTTGTTCCAGCACGGGCTTGTAGGCGTTGGCGATGCTGCGGGCGCTGTCGATGTCGGCAGCCATGCCCGGCAGGTCGACGCCTTCGAAGGTGGCGTCGTCACCGGCGACGAAGGCGAACACGCCCATGCCGATGTCCACCGCGCCGAAGCGCATCAGGCGGATGATCTCGGGGCCTTTCAGGCCGCTTTCGGAGAGGCCCAGCAGTTGCGCGGTGACCTTGCCGCCCGAGGCTTCCGGCAGGGTCTGGGTCCAGAAGGGGCGTTCGACTGCGCGGAACGTGTAGTTGTGGCTGCCGCCGCCGACTACGTTGAAGCGCATCTCGGGGTAGTCCTGGGCCTGTGCTGCGGTGCTTGCCAGCAGGGCCAGGGGGATAAGTAGCGAGCTGAGTTTCACGGGAGTCCTCTTGTTCTTTTATTAGGAGCAGTGATCAGCAGTACGGCGCGTACCTTGTAGGAGCGAGGCTTGCCCGCGAAGGACCGCGCTAGCGGTCCCAAAATGGTGTGGTCAATGAGATCCTGGGACCGCTGCGCGGTCCTTCGCGGCGGTTCGGCGGCCCGACAAGCCTCGCTCCTACAACATTCAGCGCGGAATCACTGGTCGGGTCGCCGCCTCGATGGTCGCCCGCGACCCAACGATATCCGGAAACTTCTCGCCCTTCGCCAGCCGCGCCAGGGTGTGCTTTTCATTGCGCTGGAAGTCGATGGCACGTTGCGCCAGCCCGAGCATCTGCTCCGGCGGCAGGAACACGATGCCGTTTTCATCCGCCACCACCGCATCCCCCGCACGCACGACAACCCCACCGCAGTGGATGGGCGTGCAGAACTCGCCGTCCAGACCAATGACCCGCGTGGTAATCGCACTCGCGCCCCGCGACCAGACCGGTACGCCATGCTCGCGCAACTCGCCCAGGTCGGTGACATAACCATCGACGATGATCCCGGCCACGCCGGCCTGCTTGGCCGCATAGGCCATGGCGCCGCCCAGAGCAGCGGTGATGCGCTCGCCACAGCGGTCCACCACCAGGAAGTCGCCAGGCCGCACGCAGCCCATGGCGTAGTGGAGGATGCCACCGTCATTGCCGGGCATGCGCACGGTCACCGCCGTACCGACCGCACGCACGTTCTGCAGGTGCGCCTTGATCTCGGGATGGGGAATGCCGTGGGTGATGAAATGTCCGATGGTGGCCGGTTCGGCCTCGATCAGCACTTCGAGGATGTTCGGATCGACCGGGGCAGGCAGCGCTTCGATTAGATACATAGTGGGTTCTTGTTATCTCGGATGCTTTTTCGAAGGGTTTCGGTCATCCTAACAACCACCTTGAACGGTCGATAATAAAAATCCGTAAGCACTGGCGGGAGCAGTTTTTATCATGCGTATTACGCTGATGCAGATCGAGGCATTCTATTGGACCGCACGTCTGGGCGGCGTTCACGCAGCCTCCCGGCATCTTCATCTGACCCAGCCGGCCATCTCGGCGCGCATCAAGGAGATGGAGTCGCTGCTCAGCGTGAAGTTGTTCGATCGCAATAAACAACGCATGAGCCTGACCGCCGACGGACATACCGCTTTACGTCATGCGGAACTGGTGTTGAACAACAGCACGCAACTTGAACAGTTCGCTGCGCAGCAGAAGAAACACCGGCGTTTGCGCCTGGGCGCCGACGAGTGTTCGGCCATGGTCGGGCTGACGGCGGTCATCACGGAAATCAAGGCGCACTTCCCGGAAATCACCCTGGAAATCACCATTGACGTGGGCGCGGCGCTAAACCGCAAGCTCAACGATCATGAACTTGATATCGCCCTGCTGACCAACCCGGCGACCCGTGAAGACGTCACCGATGTGTTCCTGGGCTGGATGACGTTCCAATGGGTCGCCGCTCGGCATCTCGATATCGAGGAAGGGCCTTTTCTCGCCCGACATGCGCAGGAATATTCAATCGTGACCCACAGCGCGCCATCGACGCTGTATTCGGTAGTTGATCGCTGGTTGAAGGAAAGTGGCTCGGTGAGCCACGCCTTCCATTCGAGCAACTCGTTGGCCTTTATCGCCAAGATGGTTTCGGCCGGGCATGCCATCGGTATTCTGCCGGTACCGTTGATTCGCGACATGCTGGCCGTGGATATGTTGAAAACATTGCCCTGCGATCCGGCGATTCCACCCGCGAAGTTCTGCTTGTCCTATCTGACCGAGCGCCCTGATATGCAACTGGGCGAACTGGTTTCGATTATTCGCGCAACGCTGGTCAAGCAGAACTTCCTGGTGGATTAACGTACTTCAGGCAAGAGCACGTTTCACCGCCGCAATATGCTGCCCCGCCTGGTTAAGCCAGGACAGATCACTGCCCATCAGCAGCATGTCGCTGCCCAGTTCCATCAGCCGCCGGGCGTTTTCCCGGTCGGCCGGGGCGCAGGGCACCATCACCTGGATGCCACGGGCATGGCATTTCTCGATCAGCAGTCTCAGGCGCTGCAGCACCTCCGGGTTGCCGAGGCGATAGTCCACCGGCAACTGGCGCGACAGCGAGTAGTCCGCCGGCCCGAAGTGCACCGCATCGATGCCTTCCACATCGAGTATCTCGTCGATGTTGTCGAAGAACTCGAAGCTTTCCGCCATCGGCACGATCACGCTGCGGGCGTTCTCCGCCTCGGTGTAGCGCGCCCAGTCGAAGCCGGGCCCGGCGAAGCCTGCCGAGCGCACGGAGCTGTCGCCACCACGGCGCCCGAGCGGCGGGAACTTGCTGAACTGGATGATCTGGCGCATCTGCGCGGCCGTGTGCACCTGCGGCACGATCACCCCCGCAGCGCCCATTTCCAGGGCCTTGCGGATATCCCATTCGAGTGTGCCGCGGACCCGCACCAGGCTGGGAATGGCGGCGTGGCTGGCGGCCAGCAGGAGCTTTTCCATGTCGCGGTCGATGCCGAGCGCGGTGTGCTCGGCATCGATGAAGACGAAGTCCAGCCCCCAGTTGCCGGCCACTTCGATGGCCATGCAGGCGGTGCTGTAGATGTTCATGCCGAAGGTGGTGCCGCGCGCCATGCGCGCCTTCAGCAAGGTATGTGTGGTGCTCTGGTTCATGGTCGAGTTCGTCCGGGTCAGAGGCGGTAGGTTTCAGGCAGCCGGTCACGGAACGGATGCACTTCGAACACGCCCGGGTCGCGGATCAGCGACTTGTTGCGGGCCTTGGCCAGGTCGATCTCGACGCTGTACACACCGTCTTCCAGGCCGGCACGCACCAGCGTCTTGCCGGACGGCTCGATGATGTGGCTGGTGCCGATGAACTGCATGCCCTCGTCCATGTCGTTGCGGTTGGGGGCGACGAAATAGACCATGTTTTCCGCCGCGCGCACGGTGCTGAAAATGTCCGGCAGCATGCGCGCCTGCTCGGGCCAGGCCGCCGGCAGCACGACGATATCGGCGCCTTCCAGGGCCAGGGTACGCACTACCTCGGGGAAGCGGATTTCATAACAGATGGCCAGGCCGACACGGCCGATCTCGGTGTCGAACACCGGTGGCGTCCATTCGCTTGGGCGGTCGGTGAAACGGTCACCGATCATGAACGGCAGGTGGCGCTTGCGGTGCAGGCCGATGATGCCCTCGGCACCGATCAGCGCCGCGGTGTTGAACACCTGGGCGTCGTGACGCTCGTAGAAGCCGACAACAATCAGGATGCCGGTCTGTGCCGACACTTCGAGCAATGGCGCCAGGGCGTCGAGGGTGATGGCGCCGCGTTCGAGGTCTTCACGGCTGTCGAAGGCGCCACCGGTGATCAGGCACTCGGCGAAGGCGATCAGGCGCGAGCCTTCGGCGGCGGTCTGGCGCGCCAGGGCAGCGACTTTATCAATGGTCTGTTCCGGGTTGCCGGCTACGGGATGAATCTGTGCGACGGAGATTTTCATGGTGTTCCTTGATGACAAGAGAGGAGCGCCGCACCCGGCGGCGCGCTTGGCTTCACTGCGCCTGGTAGCCCATGGCCTGGTAGACCTTGCTGACCAGTTCGGGGTTGATTTGCGCGGCGTACTTGTCCACCACCGGGCGGATGGTGGCCTGGATGCGTGCGACTTCTTCGGGCGCCAAGTCGTTGACCTGCATGCCGCTGGCCTGCAGCTCGGCGATGGCCTTGGTGTCCGCCTCGCGGGAGATCCGCCGTTGCTCCAGGCGCACGTCCTGGGCCGCTTCGCTGAGCAGTTGCTGCTCATCGGCGTTCAGGCTGTCCCAGAAGGTCTTGCTGATCAGCACGATCTGCGGGTTGTAGTTGTGCCGGGTCAGGCTCAGGTACTTCTGCACTTCGTTGAAGCGCGAGGCGAGGATCAGCGCCGCCGGGTTTTCCTGGCCGTCCACGGTGCCGGTCTCCAGGGCGGTGTTGACCTCGGTGAAGGGCAGGGGCGTCGGGTTCGCGCCCAGTGCCCGCCACACATCGAGGAACAGCGGCGACTGCTGGGCACGAACCTTCAGGCCGGCGATGTCTTCAAGCTTGCTCACCGGGCGCACGTTGTTGGTCAGGTTGCGCACGCCAAGCTCCCAGAAGGCCAGGCCGACGAGGTTTTTCGCCGGCAACTGGTCGGTGAGCATCTTGCCGACTTCGCCATCGAGCATGGCGTCCACTTTGGCGGTATCGGTGTAGAGGAACGGGAAGTCGAGGATGCCGAAGTCGGTGACGTGGTTGATCATCAGCCCGGCGTTCCAGGTCATCATTTCCACCACGCCGCCCTGCAGCGACGACAGCACCTGGACGTCGCCACCCAGCACACCGTTGGGGAAGGTGCGGACCTTGATCTTGCCGCCGCTGCGCTGTTCGACCTGCTTGGCGAACAGCTCCATGCCGATGGCCGGCGGGGTGCCCTTGGGGCTGGTGGCGGCGAACTTGATGGTGCGGGCGTTGTAGTCGGCGGCCATGCTCAGGCTGCTGGACAGCAACAGCGCGGCGATGAAGGCGAGTTTCTTCATGGTGTGGGTACCTTTTGTTTTTATTGAGTGTCAGTGGCCGAACCACTGGGCCGGGACGAGGACCAGGTCGGGGAAAAGCACCAGCAGGAACAGCACGATGATTTCGGCGATGAGGAACGGGAAGGTGCCCTTGAGCAGTTCCTCGTAGCGCATCCTGCCGATGCCGCAGACCACGTTGAGCACCGTGCCCACCGGCGGGGTGATCAGGCCGATGGAGCAATTGATCATGAACAGCACGCCGAAATAGATCGGGTCGATATTCGCGGCGGTGACCACGGGCACCAGGATCGGGGCAAGGAGCAGCACTGTGGGGGTCAGGTCCATGACCATCGAAATCACCAGGATCAGCAGCATCAGCACCACGATCAGCAGGCGCGGGCTGTCGATGACCGGCTGGATCAGGTCGATGATCTGCCCGGGGATATCGGCGATGGTGATCATCCATGCCGGAATCGAGGCGGCGGCCACCAGGAACATCACTGCGGCGGTGGTCTTGCCGGCGCGCAGCAGCAGTTCATTGAGCGACTTCAGGCTCAGCTCCCGGTAGATCAGCGAGGACACCAGCAAGGCGTAGACGCTGGCCACGGCGCCGGCTTCGGTGGGGGTGACGACCCCGAAGCGCAGGCCGACCACGATGATCACCGGCAGCATCAAGGCCCAGAAGCTGTCCACCAGCGCCTTGAGGCGTTCCTTGAGGCTGGCCTTGGGGCTCAGTTCCACCTCGTCGTTGCGTCGGGTCATCAACCACCAGGCCACCACTAGCGCGGCGGCGATCATCAGGCCCGGGGCGATCCCGGCGAGGAACAGCTTGGTGATCGACAGCCCCGAAGCGACACCGAGCACCACGAAGCCGATGCTCGGCGGAATGATCGAGCCGAGCACCGACACCGAGGCGATCAGCCCCCCGGAGCGATTACGGTTGTAGCCGGCGATGACCATCATCGGCAGCAGCAGGGCGGTCAGCGAAGCGGCATCGGCCAGTGCCGAACCCGACAGGCTCGACAGCAGCACCCCGGCGAAGATGGTCACGTAGCCCAGCCCGCCGCGCAGGTGCCCGACCAGGGTGATGGCCAGCTTGATGATGCGTTTGGACAGGCCGCCGGTATTCATCACTTCACCGGCGATGATGAACAGCGGAATGGCCAGCAGCGGGAAACTGCCTGCCGAGTTGATGATGTTCTGCGCGATGATCTGGCCGTCGAACAGGCCCAGCAGCCACATCAGGGCCACGCCGCAGAGAATCAGGCCATAGGCGATCGGCGTACCGATCAGGATGGCGGCCATCAGCACGCCGACGAAAACGGACAGGGCCATTATTCGGCTGCTCCATGTTCAGTGGACGGGGTCGGCGCAGGGAGTGTGCCCATGAGGTTGCGCACCAACTGGGTGCAGATCAGCAGCGCGCTGCAAATGGAAAAGACCAGGCCAGCCCCGTAGAACAGGGCCATGGAAACCCCCGTGGACGGGGCGCCGACATGCAGGTTGATCAGCGTCTGCTTCCAGCTGCCGTCGAGGAACAGCCAGGTGACATAAAGCATCAGCACCTGGGTCAGGGCCAGCAGGCACCTGGCGACGCCGGGCGAGGCACGGCGGGTGAGGATATCGACGCCGATATGGCCGTTTTCGTGGAGCATCAGCTGGGCGCCGGCGAAGACCAGCCAGACGAACGCCAGGCGGGAGATTTCCTCGCTGAAGAACAGGCCTGAGTTGAAGCCGTAGCGCAGCACCACATTGGCGAAGATCAGGCAGGTAATGCCGACCAGGCACAGGACCACGAGGCTTTTGAGGACGAGGAAGTAGCTATCGATCAGTGTTTTCATGGCGCCTCCTGGAACATTGCTGTCCAGAGGGCGCCGGGCGTGCCTGGTGTGAAGAAGAGGACGGCGAAGTCCAGGGATATCCGGGAGGAGGGCATCGGGGGTCACCTTTTTATTATTAGACATACGTCGTCGTATGACTGACCCGATTGTTCAACTAAACGTGGGCGCTGCGCTGCCTCAAGATTTTTATCAGGGGGATAAGGAATGGCGATCAGTGGGCGGCCAGCCGTGCCTGCTCGAGGACGCCAATGGCCTCAAAGGCAGGCACCCGGCAATCCCACTGCGCACAAACCCATCTACGCTCAACCTTTCACCGGCGGCTCCTCGCTCGGCGGATCGCCCACGGTGGGTGGCATGGTCGGCTGCACCGGCACGCCCTCCGGATCCTCCTCGTCGGGTACCGCTGGCGGCAGGGTCGGGTCGTCGATATTCGGATCGGGCGTTTCCGCAGGGATAGGAATGTTCATCGCTGTACCTCGCAAGGACGTTGATCGTGTCTTTCGCTTGGACCTCTTTCCCGCAACAACGCTCATTTTTTATTGAACCCCCGCGCCTGCCGTTGCTCTCAACCCTTACCGCCACGCCGTAACGGAGCGATGTTCGATGACCCGCAATGAGCCTTTCGTAACCGAGCGCATGGCCGCTGCCGACAATCCCGCCGACGATCCGCTGACCCTGTCCCAGGCCCTGTTGCTGCCCCGGGTGGTGATCGAGAACACCACGCCGGTGCTCGATGCCGGGCTGTATGCGGTCAAGACCGAGACCGGCCGCACGGTCACCGTGGGCAGCACGGTCTACGCCGACGGCCACGATGTCCTGGCGGTGACCCTGAACTGGCGCCAGGCCCATAGCCGGCGCTGGCGCAGCATCAACATGAGTTTTCTCGGCAACGACCGCTGGGAAGGCCGCTTCAGCATCAATGAAGTGGGGCGCCATCTGTTCGTGATCGAGGCGTGGGTCGATGCGTACGCCACCTACTGTCACGATCTGGAAAAGAAATTCGCCGCCGGGGTGAATATCGAGCTGGAGCTGGAAGAGGGCCGCCTGCACCTGGAACACGCTGCCGAACGCAGCGCCGGGCCGCTGCGCGAGGAGCTGGCCGGGCTGGCCCGACGCTTGAGCAAGGGGCTGCCTGCGGCCAGCCGGGTCGAGATGCTGCTGGCCAACGATACCCGGGTGCTGATGGCCCAGGCCGATCCGCGCAGCTACCTCAGCCGCAGTCCGGAGTTTCCATTGGACGTCGAGCGCGAGCGCGCGGCCTTTGCCAGCTGGTATGAGCTGTTTCCCCGCTCGATCACCGACGATCCCCAGCGCCACGGCACCTTCAACGATGTCCACGGGCGCCTGCCGATGATTCGCGACATGGGCTTCGATGTCCTGTACTTCCCGCCGATCCATCCCATCGGCACGAAGTTTCGCAAGGGCCGCAACAACTCGCTGACGGCCGGGCCGGACGATCCCGGCAGCCCTTATGCGATCGGCAGCCCCGACGGTGGCCATGATGCGATCCATCCGCAACTGGGCAGCCGCGAGGACTTCCGTCGCCTGGTCGCCGCTGCGGCGGAGCACGGCCTGGAGATCGCCCTCGACTTCGCCATCCAGTGCTCCCAGGACCACCCCTGGCTCAGCGAACACCCCGGCTGGTTCTCCTGGCGCCCGGACGGCAGCATCCGCTATGCGGAAAACCCGCCGAAAAAATACCAGGACATCGTCAACGTCGATTTCTACGCCGCCGACGCCGTGCCCTCGTTGTGGCTGGCGCTGCGCGATGTGGTGGAAGGCTGGGTGGCAGAGGGCGTCAAGCAGTTCCGCGTGGATAACCCGCACACCAAGCCGCTGCCGTTCTGGCAATGGCTGATCGCTGATATCCGCAGCCGCCATCCCGAGGTGATCTTCCTTGCCGAAGCCTTTACCAAGCCGGCGATGATGGCCCGTCTGGGCAAGGTCGGCTACAGCCAGAGCTACACCTATTTCACCTGGCGCAATACCAAGGCGGAGATCCAGGAGTACTTCGAGACGCTCAACCAGCCGCCGTGGTCGCTGTGCTACCGGCCGAACTTCTTCGTCAACACGCCGGACATCAACCCGTTCTTCCTGCACACCTCGGGGCGCGCCGGGTTCCTGATCCGCGCGGCACTGGCGACCATGGGTTCGGGCCTGTGGGGCATGTACTCAGGCTTCGAGCTGTGCGAGGCGGCGCCGATCCCGGGCAAGGAGGAATACCTGGATTCGGAGAAGTACGAGATCCGCCCGCGGGACTTCACCCAACCCGGCAACATCATCGCCGAGATCGCCCAGCTCAACCGCATCCGCCGCCAGCAGCCGGCCCTGCAGAGCCACCTGGGCGTGCGCTTCTACAACGCCTGGAACGACAACATCGTGTATTTCGGCAAGCCCGCCCCGGATGGCGAGAGCTTCGTGCTGGTCGCCATCAGCCTGGACCCGCACAACGCCCAGGAGGCGCATTTCGAGCTGCCGCTGTGGGAGCTGGGCCTGGACGACAACGCCGTGACCCGTGGCGAGGACCTGATGAACGGCCATCGCTGGGAGTGGTTCGGCAAGACCCAGTGGATGCGCATCGAACCCTGGCACCTGCCATTCGGTATCTGGCGCCTGGACAAGGCGCACTAGGAAGGGAAGTCGAGCATGGCGAAGAAAAGCCGCCCCGCGGCCTTTATCGATGATCCGCTGTGGTACAAGGACGCGATCATCTACCAGATCCATATCAAGTCCTTCTTCGATTCCAACAACGACGGTATCGGCGATTTTCCCGGCCTGCTGGCCAAGCTCGACTATATCGCCGAGCTCGGGGTCAATACCCTCTGGCTGCTGCCGTTCTACCCGTCGCCGCGCCGCGACGACGGCTACGACATCGCGGCCTACAAAGCTGTGCACAGCGACTACGGGACGATGGCCGATGTGCGCCGCTTCATTGCCGAGGCACACAAGCGCAACCTGCGGGTGATCACCGAACTGGTCATCAACCACACCTCCGACCAGCACCCCTGGTTCCAGAAGGCCCGGCGCGCCAAGCCGGGCTCGGCGGCGCGGAATTTCTATGTCTGGTCCGATAGCGACGACAAGTACGACGGCACGCGGATCATCTTCCTCGATACCGAAAAGTCCAACTGGACCTGGGACCCGGTGGCCGGGCAGTACTTCTGGCACCGCTTCTACTCGCACCAGCCGGACCTGAACTTCGACAACCCGCAGGTGATGAAGGCGGTAATCGGGGTCATGCGCTTCTGGCTGGACATGGGCGTCGATGGCCTGCGCCTGGATGCCATTCCGTACCTGATCGAGCGCGACGGCACCAACAACGAGAACCTTCCGCAGACCCACGCCGTCCTCAAGCAGATCCGCGCCGAGATCGACGCCAACTACCCTGACCGCATGTTGCTGGCCGAGGCCAACCAATGGCCGGAAGACACCCAGCAATACTTCGGCGACGGCGAGGGCGACGAGTGCCATATGGCCTTCCATTTCCCGCTGATGCCGCGCATGTACATGGCCGTGGCCCAGGAGGACCGCTTCCCGATCACCGATATCCTGCGCCAGACCCCGGCAATCCCGGAGAACTGCCAGTGGGCGATCTTCCTGCGCAACCACGATGAGCTGACCCTGGAGATGGTCACCGACCGCGAGCGCGACTACCTGTGGAACTACTACGCCGCCGACCGCCGTGCGCGGATCAACCTGGGCATCCGCCGACGCCTGGCGCCGCTGATGCAGCGTGACCGCCGGCGCGTCGAGTTGCTGACCAGCCTGCTGTTGTCCATGCCCGGTACGCCGACCTTGTACTACGGCGACGAGATCGGCATGGGCGACAACATCTACCTCGGTGACCGCGATGGCGTGCGCACGCCGATGCAGTGGTCGATCGACCGCAACGGCGGCTTCTCCCGCGCCGATCCGGCGCGCCTGGTGCTGCCGCCGATCATGGATGCGCAGTACGGCTACCAGAGCGTCAACGTCGAATCCCAGGCCGAAGACCCGCACTCGCTGCTCAACTGGAACCGCCGCCTGCTCACCGTGCGCAAGCAGCAGAAGGCCTTCGGCCGCGGCACCCTGAAAATGCTGGCGCCGAACAACCGCCGGATCCTCGCCTACCTGCGTGAATACACCAGCCCCGAAGGTGTCAGCGAAACCGTACTGTGCGTGGCCAACGTATCGCGCGCCGCGCAGGCGGTGGAGCTGGACCTGGCACCCTGGATCGACCGGGTGCCGGTGGAAATGCTTGGCGGCTGCGCCTTCCCGCCGATCGGCCATCTGCCCTTCCTGCTGACCCTGGCGCCCTACGGCTTCTACTGGTTCCTGCTGGCACCGAAGGACCAGATGCCCAGTTGGCACGTCGAGGCGGCGCAACCCTTGCCGGAGTTCACTACCTTGGTCGTCAAGAAACGCATGGAGGAACTGCTGGAGGCTCCGGCCCGGCAAACCCTCGAAGCAACCATCCTTCCCGAATACCTGCCGAAACGCCGCTGGTTCGCCGGCAAGGACCAGGCCATCGACAAGGTCCACCTGGCCTACGGCGTGCGCTTCGGTACGCCGACCAGCCCGGTGCTGCTGGGCGAGCTGGAGGTGGACAGCGGTGGTCAGCGCCGTCGCTATTTCCTGCCCTTCGGCCTGATCGGCGAGGAGCAGATCCATACCGCGCTGCCCCAGCAACTGGCGCTGGCCAGGGTGCGGCGCGGGCGTCAGATCGGTTTCATCACCGATGCCTTCAGCCTGGAAACCTTTATCCGTGGCTTGCTCGCCGGCTTCCAGGAGCACCTGCGCCTGCCCGGCAGCGATGGCGAACTGCAATTCGAATCGACTCCGCAACTGGCGGCGCTGAAGCTGGGCGATGACGCCGAGGTGCGCTACCTGTCGGCCGAGCAGTCCAACAGCTCGGTGGTGGTCGGTGGCAGCCTGGTGCTCAAGCTGATCCGCCGGGTCAATGGCGGCGTGCATCCGGAGCTGGAAATGGGCGCCTACCTGACCGCTGCCGGCTTTGCCAATATCTCGCCGTTGCTCGGCTGGCTGAACCGCGTCGACGACAGCGGCGAGCCGTACCTGCTGGCCATTGCCCAGGGTTACCTGAACAACCAGGGCGATGCCTGGGACTGGACCCAGAACAACCTGGAACGGGCCATCCGCGACGAGATGGAGCCGCCGCAGTTGCGCGGCGAGGGCCATGCCGATGCCCTCGAAGACCTCACCGGCTTTGCCGCCTTGCTCGGCCAGCGCCTCGGCGAGATGCACCAGATCCTGGCCCGGCCTACCGACGACGAAGCCTTCAAGACCCGCATCAGCGACGCCGAGGACAGCCGCCGCTGGGGCGAGCAGATTGCCGATCAACTGCGCACCGCCCTCGACCTGCTGGTGCAGCACCGCGACGCACTGGACGAGGAAAGCCAGGCCCTGGTCAGCGACCTCGAACAGCAGCGCGATGGTCTGCTGCGCGAGGTCGGGCAACTGGCGCAGCAGGCCGAGGGCGGCCTGGTCATGCGCGTGCACGGCGACCTGCACCTGGGGCAGGTACTGGTGGTGCAGGGTGATGCCTACCTGATCGACTTCGAGGGCGAGCCGGCGCGGCCGCTGGACGAGCGCCGGGCTCGCCACAGCCCGTACAAGGATGTCAGCGGCGTGCTGCGCTCCTTCGACTACGCTGCTGCGATGGCCTTGCGCGGAGCAGCGGGCGCTGGCGCACTGCCGGACAACCTGCAGGCACGCCAGCGGGTTACCAAGCGTTATCTGCACGCTGCGCGCCATGCCTTCGTCCAGGCCTACGGCCTGGCCACCGCCAGTCTGCCCCATGCCTGGCTCAAGGAGGGTGGCGAGCAGGCGGCACTGGAATTGTTCAGCCTGGAAAAGGCTGCCTATGAAATCGCCTATGAAGCGGAAAATCGCCCGAGCTGGCTGGCCGTGCCCTTGCATGGTCTGCATGGGCTTGTAAGTACCTGGGGAGAGCAGTAGATGAGCGTGCACAAGAAGGAACAGGGCGGACTGGGCCGCAGCGATATCGACGACCTGGTCAATGCCAGGCATGTCGATCCGTTCGCGGTGCTCGGTGCGCACGCCGATGGTGCAGGAGGCACCTGGCTACGGGCTTACCTGCCGGAGGCCTTGAGCGTGCAGGCGCTGGGTGGCGACAGCGACGAGTTGATCGCCGAATTGCAGCAGGAGAGTGTGCCGGGCCTGTTTACCGCGCATGTGCCGCGGGGTATCGACAAATACCGCTGGCGGATCAACTGGGCCGGTGGTGAGCAGGTCACTCCGGACCCGTACAGCTATGGCCCGCAACTCGGAGACATGGACCTTTACCTGTTCAGCGAGGGCAATCACCGCGATCTGGCCAACCGCCTCGGCTCGCAGCCGGTGACGGTGGACGGGGTCGAGGGCGTGCGTTTCTCGGTGTGGGCGCCGAATGCCCGGCGGGTCTCGGTGGTGGGTGACTTCAACAACTGGGACGGGCGCCGGCATCCGATGCGCCTGCGTCACGCCAGCGGGGTCTGGGAGCTGTTCATCCCAGGGCTGCGCGCTGGCGAAACCTACAAATACGAAGTGCTCGGCCATGACGGCGTGCTGCCGCTCAAGGCCGACCCGCTGGCCCGGGCCACCGAACTGCCGCCAAGCACCGCCTCGAAGGTCGCCGGCCCGCTGGCCCATGAATGGCGCGACCAGGACTGGCTGCGCGAGCGCGGCGATGCCCAGGGCGTCGGCGCACCGCTGTCGATCTACGAACTGCACGCCGGCTCCTGGCAATGCGAGCTGGACGAAGCCGGCGAGGTCAGCCGCCTGTACAACTGGCGCGAGCTCGCTGAACGGCTGATTCCCTACGTGCAGGAGCTGGGTTTCACCCATATCGAGCTGATGCCGATCATGGAGCACCCGTTCGGCGGCTCCTGGGGTTACCAGCCACTGTCGCTGTTCGCACCGACCTCGCGCTACGGCACGGCGGAAGACTTCGCCGCCTTCGTCGATGCCTGCCACCAGGCGCGGATCGGCGTGATCCTCGACTGGGTCCCGGCGCATTTCCCCACCGACAGCCACGGCCTGGCGCGCTTCGACGGCACCGCCCTGTACGAGTACGACAACCCGCTGGAGGGCTTCCACCAGGACTGGGACACCCTGATCTACAACCTCGGCCGCACCGAGGTCCATGGCTTCATGCTGGCTTCGGCGCTGCATTGGCTGCGCGAATTCCATATCGACGGCCTGCGCGTCGATGCGGTGGCCTCGATGCTCTACCGCGACTACTCGCGCAAGGCCGGCGAATGGGTGCCCAACCGTCACGGCGGGCGGGAGAACCTCGAAGCCATCGATTTCCTTCGCCACCTCAACGAGGTGGTCAGCCTCGAAGTGCCGGGTGCGCTGGTCATCGCCGAGGAATCCACCGCCTGGCCAGGTGTCAGCCAGCCCGTGCAGCAGGGCGGGCTGGGTTTCTCGTACAAATGGAACATGGGCTGGATGCACGACACCCTGCACTACATCCAGAACGACCCGATCCACCGCCAGCACCATCACAACGAGATGAGTTTCGGTCTGATCTATGCCTATTCCGAGCACTTCATCCTGCCGATCTCCCACGACGAAGTGGTCCATGGCAAGCGCTCGCTGATCGACAAGATGCCTGGCGACCGCTGGCAGAAATTCGCCAACCTGCGCGCCTACCTGGCGTTCATGTGGTGCCACCCGGGCAAGAAGCTGCTGTTCATGGGCTGCGAGTTCGGCCAGTGGCGCGAGTGGAACCATGACAGCGAGCTGGACTGGTACCTGTTGCAATACAGCGAGCATTTGGGCGTGCAGCGGCTGATCGGTGATCTCAACCGGCTGTACCGGGAAGAGGGCGCCTTGCACCAGCAGGATTGCCAGCCGCAGGGCTTCCAGTGGCTGATCGGCGATGATGCGCACAACAGCGTGTTTGCCTGGTTGCGCTGGAGCCGCGAAGGCGAGCCGCTGCTGGTGGTGGCCAACTTCACTCCGGTGCCGCGGGAGGGCTACCGGATCGGTGTGCCGTTCGGCGAGCGCTGGGATGAAGTGTTCAATAGCGATTCGCAGCGTTATGCCGGGTCGAACTTCGGCAATGAAGGGGCGGTGAAGGGCGGGACGGTGCCCAGCCATGGGCAGCCGATGTCGCTTGAGGTGAATCTGCCGCCGTTGGGGGTGCTGATCCTGCGGCCTGCTCAGCAGTAATATCTTCCTGCCAGCCCATCAGCGCCGACCGCGAGGTCGGCGCAGCTCCAGCAACAACAAGCGCAACGCCTTTGCCAGCAGCGCGCCCAGAATGCACCCCGCTGCCGTGGCGATGATCTGCAGCAGCAACCCCAGCCCGCTGGCCAGGCGCGGCGCCTCGGCAAAGTGGATCAGCTCCGGCCACAACGCCAGCCACAGGGCGATGAATCCCAGCACCAGGTCGTACCACAACCCGCTGACCCCGGCCGGACGATAGCCGCGAACGAACAGGATGAACGCGCTGAAGGCCATGGCCAGCAGCACAACGCCAAACACCTGGTGAAGCGCGTCGGGTCCGGACATCAGGCCTGCTCCCCGTGCTCGCCGCGCAAGCGCAGGCATTGCTGGCGATGCAGGCCCAGGCGCATTTCGTCGAGCAGGGCCGCGGCGCAGCCCAGCGCCCGGCGCGCCTCGGGGCTTATGGTCGTGTCGGCACCGCTGAAATCATCGATGCGCAACCCCGGCAACAGATCGGGCATCTCCACCAGTGTCCAGTCCAGCCCGCTGACGTCCAGGCTGCGCCGCAGCCCGGCACTCAAGGCCTGGTCACCGCTGTCATCCGGGTTCACCAGCCATTGCCAGTGCCCGAGCAGAAACAGCCGCGGCGCTCGGTCGCCGAGGCCCAGGGCAGCGTCGATCAGGCAGCCACACTGCGGCGGCAGATCTTCTTCAGGCTCAGCGCCGAGGCAGGCGAATACTACTTCCAGCCCGGCCACTGCGCGCTTCACCGTATCCACCGAATCCAGGCTGCCCAGCTTGCAGCGCAAGCCAGGCCGGGCGGTGATCCGGTTGAGATCGTCCAGCAGCGCGCTGACTTCGTGCTGGCGATGCAAGGCGGCCGCGATCAGCGCCTGGCCGAGACTGTCCAGCGGGTTGAACACGCCGAGCTTCAGGTGTGGCGTTTCGAGGTTATGCATTGCAGCCTCCTGGCGCAGTCGGCAATCGATATGACTTTCGAAGTTGCGCCTGCACCCGGAGTTCCGCCGGCTTGACGAGCGTCAAGCCGGGAAGCCGGCCGCCGCGTTAGGCTGACCGGCACAATGAGGCCCCGCCATGATCTATCCCGTTCTGCTGACCCTGCATCTGTTCGCCGCCATCGTCTTTATCGGCACGGTGTTTTTCGAAGTGCTGTTTCTCGGCGCCATCCGCCAGCAGTTGCCCGACCGCCTGATGATGATGCTCGAGCACGCCGTCGGCCAGCGCGCCCGGCGCCTGATGCCCTGGGTCCTGCTGGTGCTGTTCGGCGCCGGGGTCGGCATGGTTCGCGAGCGTTACATGGCGCAGGTGAGCACACCCTGGACCTCATCCTTCGGCACCTTGCTGAGCCTGAAGATCCTCGTCGCGATCAGCGTGCTCGGGCATTTCCTCACGGCGCTCTGGATGTTCCGCAGCGGCCGCATGACGGCGAACGCGGTGCGCTTTATCCATGCCAGCGTCTTTACTCATCTGTTGCTGATCGTGCTGCTGGCCAAGGGCATGTTTTATCTGAGCTGGTAAGGAGTAGGCCACGATGCAAGTGATCGACCGCAAGAAGGCCCTGGCGACACCGCCGTGGCTGCGTCTGGCGTTTCGTCCGTTCTTTCTTGGTGGCAGCCTGCTGGCGCTGATCGTGGTGCCGATGTGGCTGCTTGCGCTGGGCGGCAAGTTCGACTGGAGCCCGGCCGGCGGCTGGTTGGCGTGGCATCGGCATGAGTTGCTGTTCGGCTTCGGCCTGGCCATCGTTGCCGGCTTCCTGTTGACCGCCGTGCAGACCTGGACCGGGCAACCGGGGCTGACCGGCAAGCCGCTGGCGGCGCTGGCGTTGCTCTGGCTGGCGGGGCGGCTTGCCTGGCTGGCGGCAGCGCCTTGGCCGATGCTGATCGTGCTGGAACTGGGTTTTCCGCTGCTGCTGGCGTGGCTGATGGGGCGAACCCTGTGGAAGGTCCGTCAGCAGCGCAATTATCCGCTGGTGGGATTGTTGCTGTTGCTGACGCTGGTGGACGCCATCGCCATGGCCGGACTGGTCGCCGGCGACGACGGCTGGCAACGCCAGGGCGTGCTCGGCGGGCTGTGGCTGGTAGCGGCGATGATGGGCTTGATCGGCGGCCGGGTGATTCCGTTCTTTACCCAGCGCGGGCTGGGGCGCAAGGACATGGTGGCGCCCTGGGCATGGCTGGACTGGGCGCTGCTCGGTGGTTCGGCGCTGGTTGCGCTGCTGTACGCGGCCGGACCGGCGTTGCTGCCCAATGTGTTGATCGGGATGTTGTTCGCGGTACTGGCCGTGGGTCACCTGGTTCGCCTGGCTCGCTGGCACGACAGCGGCCTGTGGCGCGTGCCGCTGCTCTGGTCGCTGCACCTGGCCTACGGCTGGCTGGTGCTGGCGTGCGCAGGTATGGCGCTGTGGCATTTCGGCGTGGCGCTGAATCCGAGCCTGGCGGTGCATTGCCTGACCATCGGCGCCATGGCCGGGCTGATCCTGGCGATGATTGCCCGGGTCAGTCTTGGGCATACGGGGCGGCCGTTGCAGCCGCCGAAGGGGATGGCGCTGGGCTTTATATTGCTGAATCTTGCCGGGCTCAGCCGGATCCTGTTGGTGCAGGTGAATCTCCACGCTGGCCTGGGCGTGGCGACGCTGTGCTGGGTGCTGGCCTTTGGGTTGTTTGTCTGGGGCTATGCGCCAATGCTGCTGAAGGTGAGGGTGGACGGGCATCCGGGCTAGCTGGATCGACAACAGGCACTTGCATCCCTGCTAATCTCGAAATACTGTATGGATATTCAGTGTTTCGGGAAAGGCTCCCCATGCAACTCATCGCCAAGCTCGGCATCCTCGCCGATGCCGCCAAGTACGACGCCTCGTGCGCCAGCAGTGGCGCCCCCAAGCGCAGCTCCAAGGGCAGCGACGGGCTTGGTGCGACCAATGGCATGGGCATCTGCCATAGCTACACCCCCGACGGGCGCTGCGTCTCGCTGCTCAAGGTGCTGCTGACCAACTTCTGCCTGTACGACTGCCAGTACTGCGTCAATCGCCGCTCCAGCAATGTGCCGCGGGCGCGCTTCACGCCGGAAGAGGTGGTGCGCCTGACCCTGGATTTCTACCGGCGCAACTGCATCAGCGGGCTGTTCCTCAGCTCGGGGATCATCCGCTCGGCGGACTACACCATGGAGCAACTGGTCCGTGTGGCCCGGCTGCTGCGCGAGGAGCATGACTTCCGCGGCTATATCCACCTCAAGACCATTCCCGACGCCGACCCGCTGCTGATCGAGGAAGCCGGGCGCCTGGCCGACCGTCTCAGCGTCAATATCGAACTGCCCAGCGACGCCAGCCTCAAGCGCCTGGCCCCGGAAAAGCAGGTGGCGACCATCCGCCAGGCCATGGGCACCATCCATCGCGGCCAGCAGGCGGTGGCCGGCGAGACACGGGCGCCGCGTTTCACCCCGGCCGGGCAGAGCACGCAGATGATCGTCGGTGCCGACACCTCGGACGACCGCACCATCCTGCGCAATGCCGAGTCGCTGTATCAGGGCTATGACCTCAAGCGCGTGTACTACTCGGCCTTCAGCCCGATCCCCGACAGCCCGAACAGCGTGCCCCTGGCAGCACCACCGCTGCTGCGCGAGCACCGCCTGTACCAGGCCGACTTCCTGATGCGCGGCTATGGCTACAAGGCCGGTGAGCTGCTCAACACGTCGAGCAACCTGGAGCTGGACATCGACCCCAAGCTGGCATGGGCGCTGTCCAACCGTGAGGTGTTCCCGGTGGATATCAATCGTGCCGAACCGGCCTTGCTCGCGCGAATTCCAGGCATCGGCCTGCGCAGCGTGCAACGCCTGGTGGCGCTGCGGCGCGAGCGGCGGGTGCGCTACGACGACCTGATCCATCTGCGCTGCGTGCTGGACAAGGCCCGGCCGTTCATCGTCACCAGCGATTATCGCCCGGCCCTGGCCGATACCCGCAGCGGGCTGTTGCGGGCGCGCCTGCGTGACCCGGTGGCGCCGGTGCAGATGGGGTTGTGGGGATGATCGCCCTCGACTGCGACGACCGCTTCGCCACCTGGCGCGACCAGGCGCGGGTGTTGCTGGGCCATGGCATCGACCCGGCGGAGGTGAATTGGGGGCAGGGGCCGATCCAGGACCTGCTGGCAGTCCCCGAGGGCCTGCCGAGTGGCCCGGGACCGTTCCGGGCGCGGGTGCCGGCAGAGCTGCTGGCACAGTTGCAACTGGCTGCCCGCTACCGTGGCGAGCAGCGCTGGAACCTGCTCTATGAAGTGCTCTGGCGAGTGGCCCATGGCGACCGCACGGCAATGCTTGCGGGTGATCGGCTGGGCAGCGAACTGCAACGGCGGATCAAGCAGGTCACACGCGAGGCGCACCACCTGCATGCCTTCGTGCGTTTCGTGCCGTTGCCGGCAGCGGTGGCGCAGAGCCTGCAATTGGACCTGGTGGCGTTCCACGAGCCGGCCCACGACATTCTCGAAAGCGCCAGCGGGCACTTTGCCGAGCGTTTGGGCAAGCAGCGCTGGTTGATTGCCACTTCGCGGGATGGCATTCGCTACGACGGCAAGGATTTCGATTACCGCCGCCAGTGTCCGCCTGAATGGCGGCAGTGGGCCGAGCAGGCCGATGACCCGGATGCGGACCTGTGGCTGACCTATTACCGCCATACGTTCAACCCGGCGCGGGTCAATCCCGATGCCTTGCGCATGCATATGCCGGGGCGCTTCTGGCGGCATCTGCCGGAAGGGCCGTTGATCCCCCGGCTGGTCGGGCTGGCACGGCAGGGCAAGCAGCGCGACGGGCAGGCCCAGGAAGTGGCGGAGCGGGGTGGGAAAAGGATTTCGGTGGTGACCCGTTAGTGGGATGTCGTTGCTGAGGGCCTCATCGCTGGCAAGCCAGCTCCCACAGGGTTCTGCAGCGCCGCGGACACTGTGGGAGCTGGCTTGCCAGCGATGAGGTCCTGAAGGACAACAGAAAGGCTCTTGATTCAACACGGACATGAGGTACCTCGAATGCACAAAGCCGACCGCCTGTTCCAGCTGGTGAACCTGATCCGCGTGCACCAGCCGATCACTGCCGAACGCCTGGCTGAACGGATCGGCGTTTCCGTGCGCTCGATCTATCGCTACATCGACGACCTGTCCCTCAGCGGCGTGCCGGTCTATGGCACCACCGGCGTCGGCTACGCCCTCGACGCCGCGTTCGAGATGCCACCACTGCGCCTGAGCCGCATCGAGGTGGATGCCCTGACCCTGGGCATGGAAATGCTCGCCGGCAGCGCCGACAACGAACTGGCCAGTGCTGCCCGTACCCTGCTGAGCAAGGTCTCGGCCAGCGCGCCGCAACAGGCTGTCGATCCGCAACAGAGCCCGATCCGCGCCTTGAACAGCAGCACCGCCACGACCCGCAGCCACCTCAGCGCCCTGCGCCAGGCCATCGAGCACAAGCGGGTTGTGCAGATCACCTATACCAGCCTCGACGGCGCCGTATCCCGACGCCTGATCCAGCCCATCGGCCTGTTCTACTGG
Organism: Pseudomonas sp. P2S-1; assembly: GCF_057197725.1. NCBI lineage: Bacteria > Pseudomonadati > Pseudomonadota > Gammaproteobacteria > Pseudomonadales > Pseudomonadaceae > Pseudomonas > Pseudomonas sp. P2S-1. The sequence goes on along the minus strand of NZ_CM170068.1, from coordinate 1,770,565 downwards.
GGCGGCAAGTGGACTGTCGGCAGCTGGTGCAACACCCGTGCGGCCTATCGGGATTTTCGCGTCGACCGCATCGCCTCCGTCTTCACCAGCGAAGAACCCTGGCGCGACAGCCCGCAGATTGCCTTGCGCACCTACATGCGCCATCAATCCAGCGCCGGACGTACTGACAGCACGCTGTCAGGATGACCTGCCGATACTGGGTCTTTCTTAACTCCATGGAAGACCTCCACCCATGTCACACGTACTCGAACTCGCGATCTTCACCGTCAAGCCTGAACACCTCGCGCAGATGCCCCGACTGCGCGACGGCCTGCGCGAAACCCTGAAAGCCTTCCCGGGGCTGATCGAATACAGCGGTTATTCCCCGATGAATAACGAACGCACTTTCGCCGACTTGGCCAAGTGGCAAAGTTACGAACATGCGGCGGCCGTGGCCAAGGCATTCAATGAAGGCGACCCATGCTTCGCCGGATATAGGGATGCCATTGAAAGTCTGACTCTGATGAATCATTTCCTGCCGGAATAACAATCCGCGTTTATATGAATGGCGCAGTCTGCGCCATTCCCAACCAGCCGACCAATGGCCCGCAAAGCCGCTGTTATCAAGGATTCTGGCAGCTAGTATCAACAATCCTGATACTCCAATTGCATCTGCTGTTTTCGTGAATATGCAGCCGTACACTCGATCGTAATCCGGTCACCAACACCGGTCCCCACAACTAAAACAACAGGTGGAGAGACGAATGAGTCAGGTAGCGTTCGAGGATCTTCCGCTGAGCCGTTTTCATATTCGGACGGTATTCAGCGGAACAGGAGGGCAGTTCAGCGACGGATTCGTGTTGGGCATCATCGGCATCGCCGTGAGCATGGCGGCGGGTCCCCTGCAATTGAACGCACTGTGGATGGGATTGCTCGGCGCCGCGTCGCTGGCCGGCCTGTTCCTCGGCAGCTTGTTCGCCGGTCCCCTGGCCGACAAGTTCGGCCGGCGCACCATCTTTGCCTGGGACATGCTGCTGTTCGCGGTGATCTCCGCATCGCAGTTCTTCGTCACCTCGCCGGAACAGTTGCTGGCCTTGCGCTTGCTGTTGGGCCTGGTCCTCGGCTTCGACTATGTCGTGTCCAAATCCCTGGTCACCGAGTTCGCCCCCCGGCGTTATCGCGGGCGTCTGCTCAGCGTGCTGGCGGCGGCCTGGGCGGCGGGTTACGTCGCGGCTTACCTGGTGGGCTTCGCGATCCGCGATATCGGTCCGGATGCCTGGCGCTTGATGTTGGCCTTGAGTGGCGTGCCGGCCTTGCTGATCCTGCCGCTGCGCATGGGCGTACCGGAGTCGCCGATCTGGCTGATGGCCCGTGGTCGCAGTGCCGAAGCCCTGGCGATCATTCATGCCAAGTTCGGTCCCCATGTGACCCTGCCGGCCGCGCCGCCCGCCGCCACGAAGAAGCGCGGCAGCATCGCCGAGCTGATGAGCAAGCGCTGGCGCCGCAACACCCTGGTCGGTTGCGTGTTCTACACCTGCCAGGTGATCCCGTTCTTCGCCCTCGGCACCTTCTCGCCACGTGTTCTCGAAGCACTGAACGTGCAGGACAAGTTCGTCGGCGGCCTGGTCTACAACGTGCTGCTGATGCTCGGGGCGCTGCTCGGCCTGCTGATCATCGACCGGATCTCCCGCCGCGCCTTCCTGGTCGGTACTTTCTATCTCAGCGCCATCGGCCTTGCCGTGCTGGCCTACGCCGGTTTCGGTCCGCTGGGCACCATCCTCGCCTTCGGCTTCTTCGCCTGTGTCCTGGCGGCGGCGGTGAACCTGGAGTTCGTCTATCCACCGGAGCTGTTCCCGACCCACCTGCGCGCCTCGGGCATCGGCCTGGCGGTAGCGGCCAGCCGTTTCGGTTCAGCCTTCGCCACCTTCCTCCTGCCGATCGCCGTGCAGCACCTGGGCATCCACACCGCCCTGGGCGTGTGCGTCGCGGTGCTGCTGTTCGGCGGGGTGTTCTGCCACCTGTTCGCCCCGGAAACCAGCAAGGAAACCCTGGCAGCCGTCAGCCCGGAAGGCGAGGGCGAGCCTGCGCCGCTGGCATTCGCCGACACCAAGTAAAGAAGAGGACATCCCCATGTCAGCCAGCAAGCTTATCGATATGTACGCGGTGCAGGTCTTCGTCGCCGTGGCCGAGGAGGGCAGCATGTCGGGGGCGGCCAGCCGAATGGGGATTTCCCAGTCGGGGGTGTCGCAGATGGTCCGGCAACTGGAGGACGACCTCGGCGTGGTCCTGGTCGATCGCACCACCCGGCCGCTGACCCTGACGCCGTTCGGCCTGGCCCTGCGCAACCGCGGTGCGATCCTCAGCGAGGAACTGTGCAATCTCAAGGCCCAGGTGCTGGATGCCGGGCGCGGGGTCAAGCCCGACCTGCGCATCGGCCTGGTGGACTCCTTCGCCGCCACCTGCGGTTCGGCCTTTACCCGGCAGATGCTCGGGCGGGTCACGCAGCTGTCGGTCCGCACCGGCCTCAGCCCGCAACAGGGCGAATCGCTGCTGCGCCGCGACCTCGACCTGATCATCACCAGCGACCCGCTGATGGACGCCAATGATGTGGTGCGCTACCGGCTGTTCACCGAACGCTATTTCGTCATCACCCCGAAGGCGCTCGGCAAGCCGCTGCACAGCCTCGACGACCTGCGTGCCCTGGCCAATGTCCTGCCGGTGGTGCGTTTCAACCGCCTGTCCCAGGTCGGCCTGCAGATCGAGCGGCATATGCGCGGGCTAAATGTGCGCATGCCCAACCGCCTGGAGCTGGACAACGCCGACGCCCTGACCGCCATGGTCGCCGACGGCATCGGCTGGGCCGTGACCAGCCCCATGTGTTTCCTCCAGGCCTGCACCTGGGTGGAAAACGTCAACGCCCACCTGGTGCCGCCACTGAGCCTGGAGCGCTCGCTGTACCTGGTGGCCCGTCGCAACGAATACAGCGCCTTCTTCGCCGATGCGTGCGAGACGGCGCGCACCGTCATTCTGGACACCTTCCTGCCGCGGCTGAGCGCCCTGGGCAAGGGTGTCGAAACCCTGGTAACCATCGATGAGGAAGATTCCCGTGAGTACTTTTGAGAGCGCCGGCGAGCGGATCGAGCAGGACTACGTCGGCGAAGTGCGGATCCCCGCCGGCAAGCTGTACGGCGTCAACACCGTGCGCGGCTTCGACAATCTCAGCGTCTCGCCGCTGAGCATTGCCCACTACCCGGCGTTCCGCGATGCCTTTGCCCAGTGCAAATGGGCGGCGGCGCTGGCCAACCTGGATTGCGGGGTGATTTCCGGGGCACAGGCCGAAGCCATCGTCCTCGCCTGCCAGGACATCATCGCCGGCAACTGCGACGACTCGCTGATCGTCGACCTGCTGGAAGGCTCCGGCGGCACCTCGACCAACATGAACTTCAACGAAGTGGTGGCCAACCGCGCCCAGCTGTTCATGGGCCATGCTGCCGGCAGCTACGACATCGTCCACCCCAACGACCAGGTCAACGCCTCGCAGTCGACCAACGACGTCTACCCGGCGGCACTGAAGATCGCCACCCACGCCATGCTCGAGGGCCTGATCGGCGAAGTCCGCCAACTGGCTGCTGAGTTCGACGCCAAGGCCGTGCAGTTCGCCGATATCCTCCACCTCGGCCGCACCTGCCTGCAGGACGCCCAGCCGATGCGCCTGGGTCAGCTGTTCTCCGGCTATGCCTCGCTGACTCACCGTCTCGCCGAGGAACTGGTCGCGGTACGCGCCAAGCTGCACACCCTGCCACTGGGCGGTACCGCCATTGGTACCGGTTTCGGTGCACCGGCGGCCTATCGTGGCGCGGTGTACCGCCATCTTGGCGACGTTACCGGCGTCGCCTACCAGGCGCCGGAAAACGCCTTCGACGCCATGCAGAACATGGACGTGTTCTCTCGCGTTTCCGCCGAGTTGCGCACCTGCGCGGCGGCCCTGGCGAAGATCGCCAGCGACCTGACCAAACTCTCGTCCGGCCCGGTCGCCGGCATCGGCGAGCTGAAACTGCCGGAAGCCCAGGCCGGTTCCTCGATCATGCCGGGCAAGGTCAACCCGGTGCTGCCGATGGCGATGATCCAGCTCAGCTTCGCGGTGATCGGCAATGATGTCGCCGTGGCCCAGGCGGTGCAGGCGGGCGAGCTGGAGATCAACCATTTCGAACCGGTGGTGGCTTCGCGGGTGTTCGACAGCATCACCTTGCTCACCCAGGGCATCCAGCGTTTCCGCGAAAAATGCATCGCCGGTATCCAGGCCGATGAAGCGCGCAATCTCGCGCACCTGACCGATTCGATGGCCGTGGCCACTGCGCTGGTGCCGCGCCTGGGCTATGCCAGGGTCAGCAAGCTGGCGCGGCAGTCGGTCAATGAAGGCCGCTCGTTGCTGGCGATCATGGCCGAGAGCGGGGTGATGAGCGAAGCCGAGGCGATGGCGGCGATCGAGAAGGCCTCGCGGCCAGTCTTCGAAAACTGAATCGTTTCACGAGATCGTCATCTGATTCTGTTCAGATGTACGAATTACTTCGGCCCCAGCCTCGCGGATTGGTCCCTGCGAGGTGCCGAAGTTCTGGTTGGAAGGCGTTTTCCCGAGCACCGCTGATGCGGTGCTTTTTTTTTGCGCCAGGCCAGGTGCAAACTGATGGCGTCGTACACATCGACAAGCGGATCCATGCCCGGTAGCCTGCCGTCCCGCCGGAAAAGGATGCCGTTGTCATGCGTGAAAGGAAGTCTGCCCGTCTATTGGTCCTCGACCCGGAGGATCGGGTCCTGCTGTTCCACTTCGTGCACAAGGGCGATGCCCTCGATGGCAGCGATCACTGGGCCTCGCCCGGTGGTGGCCTGGAGGAGGGGGAGAGCTTCAGGGATGCGGCGATTCGCGAGCTGTACGAGGAAACCGGGATCCGCACCGAGGAGGTCGGCGAGCCGGTGGCCGAGCGGCGTTTCGTCATGCGTCTGCCCAGTGGCGAGGATGTGATCTCCATGGAACGTTACTACCGTGTACAGGCCGGGTCGCAGCAGCTCAGTCGTGAAGGCTGGACCGCGCATGAGCAGAAGGTGATGGCGGCGCATCATTGGTGGTCGGCGGAGGAATTGCGCACGACCACTGCCACGGTTTATCCGGAACGCCTGCTGGAGATGCTAGGGCATGCTTGAGAAGTCAGGAGGATTTTCGGGTGATCTTTCGGGCCTCATCGCTGGCAAGCCAGCTCCCACAGGGTCCTGAGTCATCCATAGAACCTGTGCCCGGCGCGGACCTTGTTTGGGCGCCGAACCGCCGCGATTGCTATGGTGAATTCACTGCTGCAATCGCGGGTGAACCCGCTCCCACAGGGTCCTGAGTCATCCACAGAACCTGTGCCTGGCGCGGACCCTGTGGGAGCTGGCTTGCCAGCGATGAGGCCCTTCAGGTCGCCGCCACCCTCAGGGTCTTGACCAGTAACCCATGCAACCGGTCCACCGGCTGCGAGCCCTGCGACGCCCGGCTTCGATACACCGCCACCGCCATCGGCTCCAGCGGCCCCAGCCCATGTTCGGCGCCGAGAATCTCCAGATGCTCCGGCACACTGCACCGCGTCAGCACCGCCACCGCCAGGCCACTTTCCACTGCGGCGATCTGCCCGGCCAGGCTCGAACTGTTGTACACCACCCGGTAATCCCGCCCTTGCAACGCCAGCGAGTTGATCGCGCAACGCCGCGCCAGGCTGGTGCTTTCATAGGTGGCAATGGGCAGCGGATCACGCCGCCAGATATCGAACTGCGGCGAGCCAACCCAGACCATCGGCTCATGGAACAGCAGCGTCCCGCGCCGGGCGTGATCCCGTGAGACCAGCGCAAGATCCAGGTCATTGCGTTCGATCCGCGGGATCAGCAAGGTCGATTGCTCGCAGTCCAGCTCGATCTCCACCGCGCCATAACGCAGGGCAAAACGCTTGAGCACCGGGGTCAGGTAGCGTGCGGCGTAGTCGTCCGGTACGCCAAGGCGGATGCGCCCGGTCAGCTCGTCGCCATGGAAGGCCTGCTGCGCATCGTTGTGCAGGTCGAGGATGCGCCGGGCATAACCCAGCAGTAGCTGGCCGTCCGGGGTGAGCTGCTGCTGTCGCGCATCGCGCACCAGCAACTGTCGGCCCACCGCCGCTTCGAGCTTCTTCAACTGCATGCTCACCGCCGATTGCGAACGATGGACCTCCGGCGCGGCATTGGACAGCGAGCCGGTATCGACCACGGCGACGAAGCACTTGAGCCAGTCGATCTGCAGGTCCTGCATAAGCATGCACTCCGCTGTATTCGGTAAACGAATGGGTTGGTCGCGTAATATGCGCTTTTCGCAATGGCGTGTCTGCTGGATAGTGGCTGGCGTCCGTACATGCACGATTTAAAAACAGGAGAGAGTTTGTGTTATCGGTAGCCAAAGGCTCCACGCAGTTGGGGTACAACGAGATCCGCGACGGCTTCAGGCTGTTGCTGCCGATCTCCATGTTCGTGGTGGTGTTCGGCCTGGCCTTTGGCCTGGCCGCCGCCCAGGTCGGCCTCGACCAAGGCACCATCCTGTGGATGAGCACGCTGGTCTTCGCCGGTGCCTCGCAGTTCGCCGCCCTCGACCTGTGGGGCGCCCAGGTGCCGCTGGTGCCGTTGATCGTCACTGTATTCGCCATCAATGCCCGCCACCTGCTGATGGGCGCAACCCTCTATCCCTGGCTGCGCGAGCTGCCGGTCGCACGGCGCTACGGGATCATGCTGGTGGTCTCCGATGCCAACTGGGCCATGTCGATGCAGGCGTTGTCCGCTGGCAAGCCGGGGTTGGGCATTCTCTTCGGTGGCGGCCTGGCGCTGTGGTCGACCTGGATCCTCGGCACCTGGCTCGGCCTGTACTTCGGTAACCTGGTGGCCGACCCGGTCAGCTGGGGCCTGGACATGGTCATGGGCTGCTTCCTGTTGTCCATGGTGGTGGGCGGCAAGAAGGACCTGCGCATGCTGCTGATCTGGGGCGTGGCCGCCGGTTCCGCGCTGCTTGCTTATCGTTACCTGCCGGAAAACAGCCACGTGGTGGTCGGCGCCCTGGCCGGCGGCATCGTCGGTGCGGTCTGGATGGAGAAACAGAAGTGACTATCGAAACCACGGGCCATGGCCCGCTGATCCTGGTCCTGATCATGGCCGTCGTGACCCTGGCGACCCGTTGGGGCGGGGTCTTCGTGATGTCCTTCGTACCGATCAACTACCGCGTGCAGCAGTTCATCGGCGCCATGTCCGGCTCGGTGCTGGTGGCGGTGCTGACGCCCCTGGCGGTCAATGGCGACAACGGTGCCCGGGTGGCCCTGGCGAGCACCGCCGTGGTCATGCTGCTGGTGAAGAAACCGCTGCCGGCAATCGCCGCCGGCATCATCGCAGCGGCCGTGTTCCGCCACCTCTGAACCGTCCGGCGCCCTCCCGCGAGGGCGCTGGATTTCCGCCAGCCGCCTATTACGCTTAACCCTGCGTGCAACGCGAGGCCGTCCGCCTGTTCCCCAGGCCCGGCGCAGTCCGTGATCCGATGTCATCAGCCTTTTTGAATGGCCAGAGTGCGTATGGATTCATCAGCGGGATGCTCCGGCCTACAAGAACAAAAACGGAGAACACCTTCATGGCGGTTACCTACGGCACTTCGACGCCCACGCCGGGCAGCACGTCCGGCAAAGGCATCACCCACGACGAGCGCAAGGTGATCTTCGCCTCGTCCCTCGGTACGGTCTTCGAGTGGTACGACTTCTACCTGTACGGCTCCCTGGCGGCGATCATCGCCAAGCATTTCTTCGCCGGGGTCAATGAAACCACTGCCTTCATCTTCGCCCTGCTGGCCTTCGCCGCCGGCTTCGCGGTGCGACCGTTCGGCGCCATCGTCTTCGGCCGCCTCGGCGACATGATCGGGCGCAAGCACACCTTCCTGATCACCATCATCATCATGGGCGTGTCCACCGCCATCGTCGGCCTGCTGCCCAGCTACGCGACGATCGGCGTGGCGGCGCCGATCATTCTCATCACCCTGCGCCTGCTGCAGGGCCTGGCACTCGGCGGCGAATACGGCGGCGCGGCGACCTATGTGGCGGAACACGCGCCACCCGGCAAGCGCGGTTTCTTCACTTCGTGGATCCAGACCACCGCGACCCTCGGCCTGTTCCTCTCACTGGTGGTGATCCTGACCTGTCGCACCGCCCTCGGTACCGAGGCCTTCGAGGCCTGGGGCTGGCGGATTCCGTTCCTGCTGTCGATCCTCCTCCTGGCGGTGTCGGTGTATATCCGCCTGCAACTGCACGAGTCGCCGGTGTTCAACAAGATGAAGGCCGAAGGCAAGGCGTCCAAGGCGCCGCTGACCGAATCCTTCGCCCGCTGGGACAACCTGAAAGTGGTGATCATGTCGCTGCTCGGCGGCACCGCCGGCCAGGCCGTGGTCTGGTACACCGGGCAGTTCTATGCGCTGTTCTTCCTCCTGCAAACGTTGAAGATCGACCCGCAGACCGCCAACCTGCTGATCGCCGGTTCCTTGCTGATCGGCACGCCGTTCTTCGTGATCTTCGGCAGCCTGTCGGACCGGATCGGACGCAAGAAGATCATCATGGCCGGCTGCATCCTCGCCGCGCTGACCTACTTCCCGATCTTCAAGGGCCTGACCGAATTCGGTAACCCGGATATCTACACGGCGCAGCAGCAGAACCCGGTGACGGTGATCGCCGATCCTGCGCAGTGCTCATTCCAGTTCGACCCGGTGGGCAAGGCGCGCTTCACCAGCTCCTGCGACGTGGCCAAGAGCCTGCTGGCCAAGCGGGCGATTCCCTATGAGAACGAGGCGGGCGAGCCGGGTGCGGTGGCGCAGATCCGCATCGGCAACAAGATGATGCCGAGCTTCGAAGGCAGCAGCCTGCCGGCGGCGGAATTCAAGGCGGCCAATGACGGCTTTACCGCCTCCCTGGGTGCGGCGCTGAAGGAAGCCGGTTACCCGGAAAAGGCCGACCCCGCCAAGACCAACTACCCGATGGTGCTGCTGCTCCTGACCATTCTCGTGATCTACGTGACCATGGTCTACGGCCCGATCGCCGCCTGGCTGGTGGAGCTGTTCCCGGCGCGGATCCGCTACACCTCGATGTCCCTGCCGTACCACATCGGCAATGGCTGGTTCGGTGGCTTCCTGCCGACGGTGGCCTTCGCCATGGTCGCGGCGACCGGGGATATTTACTACGGGCTCTGGTACCCGATCGTCATTGCGGTGATGACGGCGGTGCTGGGGATCTTCTTCATGCCTGAGACCAAGGACCGGGATATCAGTCATACCTGAGGTGTTCTTGAGGGCCTCATCGCTGGCAAGCCAGCTCCCACAGGGGTCGCGTAACCTGTGGGAGCTGGCTTGCCAGCGATAGGGTCCTCACACGCTATACATCTTCCTTGAGCCAGAGCTGATCAAACCGCCACGTCGGAAACAGCGTCCTCTCCGCCGCCGCCCCACCCACCCTGCGCGAAAACCCGTCCACCAGGTTCGCATAGCCCCACACCAGCATCCCCCCACGCTCGTACTGGATCCGCTGCGCCTCATGCACCAGCGGCTTGCGCTTCTCCACTTCCGGCTCGGCCAGCGCCTGCAGGAACAGCTCGGAAAACCGCGGATCGTCGAAGTGGGTCTTGTTCGCCACCGACACCGGTGCATCGGCATGCAGGGCACAGGTGAGGAAGGGCGCGCCGATGCTGCCGCCGGTGCTGAAGGTCCATTCGGTATGCTGCGGCCCGTTGAAGGTCGCCGCATCCACCTGGCGCACCTTGATCTGCACCCCGGCCTTGCGCGCCTGCTCGGCAAATACCAGGGCCGAGGACAGAGACACGCCTTCCTGCTCGGCGACCAGCTCCAGCTCCAGGTTCTCCTGACCCGCTTCGCGCAGCAGGGTCCGGGCCTTTTCCAGATCCTGGCGACGCGGCGGGATGCTCTGGTCGAAGGTCGGATCGTTGGGCGCATACAGGTCGTTGGCCGGTCGTCCTTGGCCATTGAGCACCCGCGCTACCAGCTCCTCGCGATCCGCCAGCAGGCGGAAGGCCTGGCGTACCCGGGGATCGTCGAACGGCGCCTTCTGCGTGTTCATGTCGAAGCCCAGCCAGTTGCCGGTCACCGAGGTCAGCACCTGCACCCGCGGATCGTTCTCGATCAGGCGCAGGTGCTCGGCGGCCAGGGCATTGGCCATGTCCAGTTGGCCGGCCTTGAGTGCGGCGAGGCGCGAGGTCTGGTCCTTGAAGCCGATGATTTCCAGCTCGTCGGCATAGGGCCGGCCGGACTTGTAGTAGTTCTCGAAGCGGGTGAACAGCGAGCGCTGCCCGGCCGAGAAGCTCTTGAACTTGTACGGCCCGGCGCCGACCGGATTGGTCACCGGGTGATAGTCCACCGGCACGATGCCGCCGAAATTCACCCAGGTTTCCGGCAGCGGCACGAAGCCCGCGCCGTCCTTGAAGCGCACGCGCAGGGTTCGCTCGTCGAGCTTCTGCAGGTTGTCACGGTCGATCCAGTGCAGCAGGGCGGCGTAGGGCGAGGCCAGTTGCGGGTCGGTCAGGCGGCGGATGGAGAACAGCAGGTCCTCGGAATCGATGGTCTTGCCGTGATGGAACTCCAGGTCCTTGTGCAGGCGCAGGGTCCAGACCTTGCCGTCCGGGCTGACCTCGGCCTCTTCAGCCAGGGCCAGGCGCGGCAGCATGTTCTCGTCCCACTCCCAGAGCTTGCTGTACAGGGCGAAGCCGCGAATGATGCCGCTGCCGACCGGCTTGTGGGCGTCGAGGTTGCCGGCCTGGTTACCGTCAAGGATGCCCAGGCGCAGGCGCCCGCCATGGCGCGGGCCCTGGTCGATGGCGGCGCTGCCGGGCTGGCTGTCGTCGCCGCAACCGGCAAGCAGGCTGCCGCCCAGGGCCAGGCCACCGAGGGCCAGGCTGTTGCCGAGGAAGCAGCGGCGGGTGAAGGGAGGGTGGGACGTCATGGCGCGGACCTGTGATTGCTGGGTTGGGGCAGGGCAGAGCAGGTTTCGCGCCAGATGGCTGGAGGGGCCGGAATTGCTGGGATTGGGGCCGGTGGGTGGTGGTGGGGGAGCAGTGGGGTGTTGCTGGGGCAGCAGGGGTTCAGCAGGTCGGGTTGTGTTGCTATCGCTGGCCCTATCGCTGGCAAGCCAGCTCCCACAGGGATGGCGTGCACCGCTAAACCTGTGGGAGCTGGCTTGCCAGCGATAGGGCCCTCAAGAACACCAGCAATCTCCATCCCCGACATTCCGCCAATGGACAACCCCATCCCCCGCTCCTTATCCTCCCGCCACTACATGAACAACAATTACAAAGCCCATGGATGTCGAATTCCCCGCCGCTGCGCTGTGGCGCCGGTTTGCCCGGCCGCGGCGCAGCCTGGTCGCACGCTATACCCTGCTGTCCACCCTGGTGATGAGCGTGGCGCTGATCGCTTTGGCCGTGCTCTACGAACAACTGGCCAAGGACCTGCTCAACCGCCTGACCGGCGAACGCCTCGATGCCCAGGCGCTGTCCACCGCCAACCGGGTGTCGTCCTTCCTCGATGAGCGCTTCTACCAGCTTTCGGCCCTGTCCAATCACCCGAACATGCCGGACTTCATCGCCGACCCTGGCCATTCCGTCGGCGATATCGACGCGTTGCTGAAGCTGGAAAGCGAACTGCCGTTCCTCTATGGCGTGCTGTTCTTCAACGACGACGAACGCCTGCTCAAGGTCCTGCCCGGCCCGGCGGCATCCGGCGCGCCGTACTGGAGCAACGAGGACTGGTCCCTGGCCGGGCTGCCGCGGCAGAAGGTCGGCGATATCGAGGTGATCGGCCCGGCCTTGCCCCAGGCCGGACGCTCCGGCTGGCTGCTGATCCGCAAGACCATCCGCAACGGCCGCACCGATCACCGGGTCAGCATCGGCCTGCACCTGCGCCTGGCCTCGCTCACTGAACTGCTGACCAGCGCCGGCCTGAGCGGGGTGGTGACGCCCTTGCTGCGGGTTCCCGGTGGCGCCTTCATCGATGCTACCGGGCGCCAGGTCGCGGCACCCGAGGACCTGCGCGAAGGCCCGGTGATCCTGCCCGGCTGGCAGGTGGTGTTCAGCGTGCAGCCGGACGCCATCCTCAAGCCGCTGGACGATGCGCGCTGGTGGCTGTACCTAGCCGCCGTCGGCTTCATTGCGTTCATCCTGGTGGTGTTCTTCACCCTGTCGCGGCAGTTGCGGGCGCGGGTCGGTACCCTGGTCGAGGGCGCCCACCAGCTGTCCATGGGCGACCTCGGCTACCGCCTGCCAGAGCAATCGAGCAACGACGAGATCGGCCGGGTGACCCGCGCCTTCAACGTCATGGCCGGGCGTCTGGCGGATGTCATGGAGCGCACCGTACGCTCGGAGAACCTCGCCGTGCTCGGCACCTTCGCCACTGGCGTAGCCCATGAAGTACGCAATCCCCTGGCGACCATGAAGACCACCGTCCAGGCCCTGCTGCGCCGCGAACCGGAAAGCGAGCGGCGCCTGCTGCTGAGTGACCTCGGCCAGGAGATCGACCGGCTGTCCCATGTCACCAGCGACCTGCTGGAGTACGGTCGCCCGCATCCGGCCAACCCGGACATCGTCGAGCTGCACGGCCTGTTCGAACGGGTGAAGCGGCAGATCGCCCCGGAAGCCGAAGCCCGTTCCATCCACTTCGACGCCAGCTGCGCCCCGGGCATCCGCCTGTTCGTCGACCCGGACCAGGCCCAGCAGATCCTGCTCAACCTGTGCCTGAACGCCGTGGAGGCCTGCACCCCCGGTAAGCGGGTCAGCCTCGGCGGACAGCGCACCGGCGAGCGCGTCCTGGTCAGTGTCAGCGACCAAGGCTGCGGTATCCCTGCCGACGCCCTGAAGCGCGTGCGCCAACCCTTCTTCACCCTTAAACCCCGGGGCACCGGCCTTGGGCTGAGCATTTGCCAGCAACTGCTGGAAGCCAATGCATCGCGAATGGAGATCGCGAGTACCGCCGGCAAGGGCACCGTGGTGACCCTGGACTTTCCCGCGCCTTGCCCGACCGATTTGAAGTGAGCCTGTGATGTCCGACTTTCATGTACTGATCATCGACGACGAAGAAGCGCTGGTGCGTTCCCTCAGCTACGCCCTGCGCGCCGAGGGTTTCAAGGTCGGCGCGGCCTACAGCGGCGAGGAAGGGCTCAAGGTCCTGGCCGACAACGCCACGCGCTGCGATATCGTCCTGCTCGACCTCGGCCTGCCGGGCATGGACGGCATCGCCACCCTTGACGGCTTGCGCAAGCTGCGCCCGCACCTGCCGGTGATCATGATCTCCGCCCATGGCGACACCCGCGCCGCGGTGCAGGCGGTGAAGGGCGGCGCCACCGATTACCTGACCAAGCCGTTCGAGCTGGACGACCTGCTGGCGACCATCGAAACCACCCTGGCCGTACCCGACGCCGTCAGCGATGATCCAGCCCCCGGCAACCTGCTCGGCCACAGCCCGGCCATGCGCGGCCTGCACGCGGCGGTGCTGCGGGTGGCACGCAGTTCGGCGACGCGCATCCTGTTGCTCGGCGAGTCCGGCACCGGCAAGACCCTGGTCGCCCAGGCCCTGCACGACGCCAGCAACCGCGCCGGCCAGCCCTTCGTCGAGGTCAACTGCGCGGCGCTGCCGGAACAGTTGATCGAGGCCGAACTGTTCGGCTCGGAAAAGGGTTCCTACACCGGTGCGCACCAGAAGCGCGTCGGCCTGGTGACCCAGGCCAGCAACGGCACGCTGTTCCTCGACGAGATCGGCGAGCTGCCCCTGGCATTGCAGGCCAAGCTCCTGCACTTCCTGGAGAACGGCAGCTACCGTGCGGTGGGCGCAAGCCAGGCGAGCAGCGCCGATGTGCGGGTGGTGGCGGCGACCAACCGCGACCTGGCCGAGGACGTGCGCCAGGGCCGTTTCCGCGAGGACCTGTTCTACCGCCTCAACGTCATCACCATCGATATCCCGGCCCTGCGCGAGCGCGGCGAGGACATCCTCCTGCTGGCCCGGCATTTCGCCGAGCGCCAGGCCCGGGAAGAGCAGGGTGCGGCGATCAGCTTCCAGGCCGACGCCGAGGCGGCCCTGCTGCGCCATCGCTGGCCGGGCAATGTCCGCGAACTGAAGAACATGATCGAGCGCCTGACCATCCTCATGCCCGGCCAGGCCATCGCAGCGGCGCAGTTGCCGGGGCCGATGCAGGCTGCCGAGCCAGTGGGCGCCAACCGCTCGCCGATCGAAGACCAGCTGGAGCGCGCCGAACGCGAACTGGTCTTCGATGCCCTGGCCCGCAGTGCCGGACACAAGGGCATGGCCGCCGATCTCCTCGGCATCTCCCGCCACGCCCTGAAGCGCCGCTTGCAACGCCTGGGCGTCGAGCGCGGTGATGAGCGCTAACCGCTCAAGCGCTCGCCCGCGCTGAGCGGCTACCGCTCAACGTTCCCCGCTCAACGCCGTGGCACACCGCGCCACGGCACCTCGATTTCGTCACAAGTAGCCGCGCAAAGCCTTGTTCCAGAGCGCTTTCGCGGTTTCTTATGGAGCATCGTGCAGAGGCTGGCACAGCCTTTGCGATAACCCTTCCGCTAACCACAAGAGGCGTCCACGAACGCCCCAAGGTATTTTCATGCAAGCGTCGTTTTCCCGACTGCCATCCGTTATCGCCCTGAGCGGCCTGCTCCTGGGCTTCGCCTGCACGGCCCATGCCGGGCGGGTCGAGCTGGGCGCTGCCGCCCCGCAGGCCGACCTGACCCTCGGCTGCCTGTACCCGATGACCGAGCGCGCCGCGATCTACGGCCAGGACAGCATCGCCGGCATCCAGGTGGCCCTGAGCGAACTGCAAAGCCAGCGCGAAGCCGGCGAGCAGGTGCCGCGGATGCGCGTGATCATCGACGACGACCAGTCCAAGGCTTCCTATGGCACCGGCCTGGCCCGGGCCTTCATCCGCAAGGACGGGGTGCAGGTGCTGTGCGGCATGGTCTCTTCGGGTGTGGCGATCGCCGTGAGCCAACTGGCCCGGGAAGAGAAGGTGCTGATGATCGGCACCGACCACGCCTCGTCGCGCATGAGCCTGGAAAACGGCCATCGCTATTACTTCCGGGTGACCAACGACACCTGGACCTCCATGGCCGCTGGCGCCCGCTACCTCAAGGACCTGCAAGCCAGGACCGGCTGGAAACGCCTGGCCTTCATCGGCCCCGACTACGAGTACGGCCATGTTTCCCGCGATGACCTGCATGAAGCGCTGCGCCAGCAGGGCGTCAAGTTCGACGACGTCACCGAGCTGTGGCCGCGCCTGTACGAGCCGGACTACTCCGCCTATATCGCCGCGCTGGAACAGGCCCGGCCCGACATCATCGTCTCGGCCCTGTGGGGCGGCGATTTCCATGCCTTCGTCAAGCAGGCGGCCGGGACCCGGTTGTTCGAAAGCTCGCGCCTGGCCAACTTCGATACCGGCGGAAACTACGACTTCCTCGCCTCCCTGGGCGACAAGGCACCCCCGGGTCTGATCCTCTCCGCCCGGCACCACAACAACTTCCCGGATACGCCGCGCAACCGCGCCTTCGTCGAGCGCTTTCACACCCTGACCGGGCGCTTCCCGACCTACGCCGCGCAAGGCGCCTATACCGGGGTGATGGTCCTGGCCAAGGCCAGCCAGAAGGCCGGTGGCGCCACCGATACCGAATCCCTGATCCGCGCCCTCGAAGGGCTGGAGATCGCCTTGCCGGAAGACCCGCCGGGCTTCGTCTCGCGCATCGACCCGCTGACCCACCAGATCCAGCAGACCCAGGCCGTCGGCACCCCGGTGCCCAACCACGACTACCCGCCGGCCCAACTGATGCTCGGCAACTGGCAGCTGTATTCCGCCGAGGAGCTGCAACCCGATCCCGCCACACGCGCCCGCCGTTTGGCCCAACAGATCCGTAATCCCGAGGGGCATGCCCCTTAGCCCGGCTCTTAGCCAGTAAATCCCCGCAATGGAAACGCCATGAATAACTACAAGAAACGCCTCCAGCAACACTGCAAGACCCTGCCATTGGCCCTGGCCATTGCCGCCGCCGGCTTCAATGGCGCGGCGGTTGCCGCCGAAAACGGCAAGTTCCGTATCGGCGTGGTGACCTTCCTCTCCGGCCCGGCGGCCGGTCCGTTCGGCGAGCCGTCGGCCAATGCCGCCAAGGTGCTGGTGGAAGGCCTCAACCAGGGCAAGCTGCCCGCGCCCTACGACAAGCTCGGCATCAACGGCGCCGAAATCGAGATGGTGATCATCGACGAGGCCGGCGGTGCGGCGAAGCAGGTCGAGGAATTCCGCAACCTGGTGCAGCGCCAGAAGGTCGATGCCGTGGTCGGCTACATCTCGTCCGGCGACTGCCTGGCGATCGCCCCGGTGGCCGAAGAACTGGGCGCCATGACCGTGTTCTACGACTGCGGTACCTCGCAGCTGTTCAGCGAAGACAAGACCCCGCAATACGTGTTCCGCACCAGCCTCGACGCCGCCGTGGACAATATCGGCGCCGCCCGCTACCTGGCCAAGACCCGTCCGGACGCCGTGCGCGTCGGCGGCATCCAGCAGAACTACGCATGGGGCCAGGACAGCTGGAACGACTTCACCCTGTCCATGGCCCAGGTCATGCCCAAGAGCCAGGTGGTCGAGTCGCAGATGCCCAAGGTCTTCCAGGGCCAGTACGGCGCGGAAATCTCGGCGCTGTCGGTGAAGCGTCCGGACATCATCCATTCCAGCTTCTGGGGCGGCGACATGGAGGCCCTGGTATTGCAGGCCAACTCCCGCGGCCTGCTGGAAGACGCCACCGCCGTGCTGACCTGCGGCGAGTCGGCCCTGGAGCGCTACAAGGACCAGGCCCCCAACGGCATGATCATCGGCGGTCGCGGCCCGTTCGGTGCCTTTGCCCCGGATAACGCCCTGAACAACTGGTTCACCACGCAGTACAAGGCCGCCTACAAATCCTCGCCGACCTACCCGGCAAGCAAGATGGCCCAGGCCATCCTCGGCCTGAAGTTCGCCGCCGAGAACGCCGGCAGCGAAGCCGGCAAGATCCCGGCCCCGCTGGACATGGCCAAGGCCATGAAGGGCGCGACCTTCGAATCGGTGTCCGGCACCGTGCAGATGGCCCGCGCCGGCGGTCACCAGGCAATGCAGGGCATCGCCTATGGCGAGTACCACTACGACGCCGCCAGCAAAAAGGGCAGCGTGCAGAACGTCATCGCCTTCGCTGGCGAATGCGTGACCCCGCCGGACGGCACCAGCGCCCACGACTGGATCAAGGCCGGCTTCCCCGGCGCGCAGTGCAACTGATCGCAGTGCACACAGCTGACTGATGGTGGCGGCCGGTCCCGGCCGCCACACTAGCCTGGTACGAATTTATGCTGAGTCTTTATGCGGTGCTGATCGACGGCGCCATCTATGCCTCGTGGCTGTTCCTGGTCGCGGCGGGGCTCACCGTCATCTACGGTGTCATGCGCATTCTCAACATGGCCCATGGCAGCTTCTATGCCATTGGTGCCTATGCCGCCGCCTCGCTGGTGGGCTGGTATTTCAACAACGGCATCGGCCCGGTCTGGGTCGGCTACCTGATGATGCTCGGCTGCGCCCTGGCCGCCGGCCTGATCGTCGGCCTGCTGATCGAGCGCGGCCTGCTCCGGTTCATGTACGGCCGCGACGAGGTGCTGATGGTGATCATCACCTACGCGCTGCTGCTGATCCTCGAAGACGCCATGAAGATGATCTGGGGCGTCAACCCGTACTTCGCCTACCAGCCCTACGCGGAAATGGGCCGCAGCGTGCTGGCCGGGCTCAAGGTGTCGAACTACGACCTGATGCTGGTCGGCGTGTCGCTGGTGCTCGGCCTGTCGCTGTGGCTGTGGCTGGAGCGCACCCACCAGGGCAAGGTCCTGCGGGCGGTGATCCATGACCGTGAAGTGGCCCAGGCCATGGGCGTCAACGTGCGCCGGGTGTTCACCCTGGTATTCGTCCTCGGCACGGTGCTCGGCACCCTGGCCGGCGCGCTCACCGCTCCGGCGATCTCGGTGGCGCCGGGCATTGGCGTGGAGATCATCGTCCTGGCCTTCGCCGTGGTGGTGATCGGCGGCATGGGCAGCATCGAGGGCGCCGCCCTGGGCGCCTTGCTGGTCGGCCTGAGTCGTGCGGCGGCGGTGCACTACGCACCGCAATTCGAACTGTTCGTGATCTACGGCGTGATGGCGCTGGTCCTGGCGGTGCGTCCGCAGGGCCTGTTCGGTCGCGTGCTGGCGAGGAAAATCTGATGCGTCTCGATCGAACCGAAATGATTCTCCTGGGCGTGGCCGTGCTGCTCGCCCTCGGCGGCGTGATCGCCCCGCAATGGCTGGTGTTCCTGCTGACCATGGCGCTGGCCAAGTCCATGGTGGTGCAGGGCGTGGTGATGCAGATGCGCGCCGGCCTGGTGACCTTCGGCCAGGGCCTGTACTTCTGCATCGGTGGTTATGCCGTGGGCATGAGCGGGCACTTTCTCGATATCAGCGACCTGCCGACCCTGCTGCTGATCGGCGTTGCCGCCGCCGTCGCGTTGGCCATGCTGCTGGGCCTGCTGATGACCCGCTACCGCGAGATCTTCTTCGCCATGCTGTCGCTGGCGTTCTCCATGATCCTCTACGGCATGCTGGTGAAAAGCCCGGCCCTGGGCAGCACCGACGGCTTCAACGTCAAGGCCTGGACCCTGTTCGGCTGGAGCCCGGCGCAAGGGCAGGCGCCGCTGGCGCTGTTCGTGATCATCGTCGCCGTCAGCGCGGTGCTCGCCGTGCTCCTGCACCGCTACGGGCGCAGCAGCGCAGGGGCCATGTGCGAGGCGATTCGCGAGAACGAAGTGCGGGTCGAGTACCTCGGCCAGTCGCCGCGCTGGGTGCTGTACATGAACTATGTCGCCGCGGCCGGCGTCTCGGCCCTGGGTGGCGGCTTCATGGCCCTGTCCGCCGGGCATATCGACCCGGAAATGGCCTACTGGATCACCTCCGGCGAGTTCGTCTTCATCGCCTTGCTCGGCGGCACCGCCCATGTGGCGGCGCCGATCATCGCCGCGATCCTCTTCGCCGTGGTGCGTACCTATGCCATCGAGCTGGTGCCCCATAGCTGGCAGATGATCCTCGGCATCACCCTGTTGGCAATCATCGTGTTCCTGCCCAAGGGGCTGTGGAGCCTGTTCAGTGGCCAGGCCCGCCGGGCCAAAGCCGTGGAGGCCAAGGCATGAGCTGCATTCTGGAAACCCGTGGACTGTACAAGGAATTCGGCGCGGTCACCGCCGCCAAGGACGTCAACGTGCGCATCGCCAAGGGCGAAGTGGTCGGGGTGATCGGCTCCAACGGCGCCGGCAAGACCACCTTCATCAACATGGTCACCGGCTACCTCAAGCCGAGCCGTGGCGAGATCCTGTTCAACCAGCAATCGATCATCGGCCGCACGCCGCGGGCGATTACCCGCGCCGGCATGGCCCGTTCGTTCCAGGTTGCCCAGCTGTTCCCGGAACTGACCGTGCTGGACAACCTGCTGATTGCCCTGGCCGCCGCCGAATCGCCGTTCCCGTCGCTGCTGCGGCCGCTGCGCAGCGATGCGCGGATTGCCCGTGCCGAGGCGATCCTCAGCGAGTTCAGCATCCTCAACTGGCGCGACAGCAAGGTCACCGCCGTGCCCCAGGGCGTGCGCAAGCTGATCGATATCGCCATGGCCCTGATCGGCGATCCGCAGATGCTCTTGCTGGACGAGCCCACCAGTGGCGTCAGCGCCGAAGAGAAGACCCAGTTGATGGACACCGTCATGCAGGTGGTGTCGCGGCATCAGGTCACGGTGCTGTTCGTCGAACACGATATGGACGTGGTGCGCCGCTATGTGTCGCGCATCCTCGCCTTCTACAGCGGTGAAGTGCTGGCCGACGGTCCGCCCGAGGAGGTCCTGGCCAATGCCCGGGTCCAGGAGCTGGTCACCGGCGGCCACAAGGCGCACAAGGGAGCACACGCATGAGCCTGGAAATCCGCAACCTCAATGTGTCCATCGAGTCGGTGCCGATCCTGCACAACGTCTCGCTGAATGTCGGTGCCGGGCAGATGGTCGGCCTGATCGGCCACAACGGCGCCGGCAAGACCACCCTGATCCGCACCCTGATGGGCCTGCTCGAGGCCGAATCCGGCTCGATCAGGTTCAACGACAGCGACCTGCGTGCCCAGCCCGGCCATCAGCGCGCGGCGGCGGGGATCAGCTACCTGCCCGAAGACCGCCGGCTGATCCCGGCGCTGACCGTGGAGGAGAACATCCTCCTGCCGGTCTGGGCCAACAAGCTGCCGGGCAGTGCCGAGCGCCTGGAATGGGTCTACAGCCTGATCCCGGAAATCGCCCAGTTCCGCGAGCGCCGCGCCATGCAGCTGTCCGGCGGGCAGCAGAAGCTGGTGGCCCTGGCCCGGGCGCTGATGCCCGCGCAGCGTCTGCTGATCCTCGATGAACCCTTCGAAGGCGTGGCCCCGGTGCTGTCCCGGCGCCTCACCGAAGTGATTGCCAAGCTCGGCGATGCAGGCCTGTGCGTGCTGATCTCCGAATCCGATGACACCCATTCCGCTGACCTGGTCGATGCCGTCTACCGCATCGAGCGCGGCAGCGTGCGAGCAGGATGAACGCCATGTCGACCTTTACCTTTGAAACCACCCCACGGGTGATCTGCGAAGTGGACGGCGCCCTGCGCCTGGGCACCCTGTGCCGCGAACTGGGGGCCGAGCGGGTGCTGCTGGTCAGCGACCCGGGCCTGCAGAAAGCCGGCTTGCTGGAGGCGCCGATGCAGGCGCTGCGCGAGGCTGGCGTCGAGGTCAGCCTGTACAGCGATGTACAGGCCGATCCGCCCGAGGCGTCGGTGCTCGATGCCGTGAAGGCTGGGCGTGACTGTGGCGCCCAGGCGGTGATCGGCCTGGGTGGCGGCAGCTCGCTGGACACCGCCAAGCTGGTGGCCTTGCTCTGCGGTCGTGAGCAGAAGCTGGAGGACATCTACGGTATCAACCTGGCCCAGGGCCCGCGCCTGCCGCTGATCCAGGTGCCGACCACGGCCGGGACCGGTTCGGAGGTCACGGCGGTGGCTATCGTCACCACCCCGAGCCATGAGAAGAAGGGCGTGGTCAGCCCGCTGCTGTACCCGGATATCGCCCTGCTCGATGCGCGCCTGACCGTCGGCCTGCCGGCGGCGGTCAGTGCCATGACCGGTGTCGATGCCATGGTCCACGCCATCGAGGCCTACACCAGCCTGCACAAGAAGAACGTGCTGTCCGATGGCCTGGCCCAGCAGGCGCTGCGCCTGCTGGCGGGCAACCTGGATCGGGTGCTGGCCGAGCCGGGCGACCTCAAGGCCCGCTCCGACATGCTGCTGGGCTCGATGCTGGCCGGCATGGCCTTCGCCAACGCCCCGGTGGCGGCGGTGCATGCGCTGGCCTATCCGCTGGGCGGGCACTTCCATGTGCCCCATGGCTTGAGCAATGCGCTGGTGCTGGTGCCGGTGCTGAACTTCAACCGCAGCGCAGCCGAGGGGTTGTATGCCGAGCTGGCACCGAGCGTCTTGCCGGGGCAGCGCTTCGATTCGCCGGCGGCGGCTTGCGAGGCCTTTATCGGGTTCATGACCGCCTTGGTCGAGCGCATGCCGTTCGCCCAGCGCCTGGCTGAAGTCGGCGTCACAGAAGCGGACCTCGACCGCCTCAGCGACGACGCGATGAAGGTCCAGCGCCTGCTGATCAACAACCCGCGCCCGGTCACCCGCGACGATGCGCGGGCCATCTACGCCTCGGTCTTGTGAGGGCCTGTGCGATGAATCATGAATTCAGAAGCGTGCCGCGCATCGTCTGTGCGGCGGGGAGCCTGGGCAGCATCGGCGAAGTGTTCGCCGGGCTCGGGGCAGGGCGGGTGTTGCTGGTCTGCGACCCGGGCATCGTCAAGCTGGGCTTTGCCGCTACGGCGGTGACTGCGCTGGAGGCAGCGGGTCTTGACGTGGCGGTGTTCGACCAGGTAGTGGCGGATCCGCCGGCCGCCGTGGTCCGCCAGGCCGTCGCCCAGGGGCGGGCTTTCGACGCCGATGGCGTGCTCGGCCTGGGTGGCGGCAGTTCGCTGGATGCGGCCAAGCTGGTGGCCTTGCTGATCAACAGCGAGCAGCCGCTGGAAGACCTGTACGGCACCGACAGGGCCCGAGGCCGGCGCCTGCCGCTGGTGTTGATGCCGACCACGGCGGGGACCGGCTCGGAGGTGACCTGGGTCTCGGTGATCACCGACGAGCAGCAGCGCAAGCAGGCGGTGTACTCGGCGCAACTGATGCCGGACGTGGCGGTGCTCGATCCCGAACTGACCCTCGGCCTGCCGGCGCAGGTCACGGCGGCGACCGGGCTGGATGCCATGGTACATGCCATCGAGGCGTACACCAGCCGCACCCGCAAGAACCCGATTTCCGATGGCCTGGCCACCACGGCCCTGGGGCTGCTGGGCGGCAACCTGCGCAAGGTGCTGGCGGACGGTCGCGACGTGGCGGCGCGGGAGGCCATGCTGCAAGGCTCGCTGATGGCCGGGATGGCCTTCGTCAACGCCTCGGTGGCGGCGATCCATGGGCTGGCGTATCCGCTGGGGGCGCGGTTCCATATCCCCCATGGGCATGCCAATGCGCTGGTCATGGCACCGATGATCCGCTTCAACCTGGAAGCGGCGCAGGGGTTGTATGCGGAGCTGGCGGGGTATCTGTTGCCGGGGGAGGTGTTTGCTGACGAGGCGGCTGCGGCCGAAGCCTTTGTCCAGGCTATCGAAGGGCTGGTCAGGGATAGCGGGCTGGAGACCCGTCTGTCGAAGCTTGGGGTGGATGAAGCGGCGATCCCGGGCATGGCCGCGGATGTGGTCGGCGGGTTGAAGCGGCTGCTCGACAGCAATCCGCGGGATATGGATGTGCGGGAGGTTGAGGCGATTTATCGCGGGATTTACTAACCCCTTTCCAGGATCACCGCAAACCCTGTGGGAGCTGGCTTGCCAGCGATGACGATGGTGAATTCACTACCGCTATCGCTGGCAAGCCAGCTCCCACAGGGTCCGTGTCGCTTGTTATTGCTCTGTTTTCTTCAGTTCAGCACGAACCTGCTCCAGCAACTTGCCCAGCATGTTCTTGCCAGTTCCATCCCCACCATCTGCCCAGTACCGGTCGTTTTTGGTGTGCTCCACCAGCTCCGCATCCCCGGTCCCCAGCAGCGTCTCGCGCAGCTCGGCATGCTGGCTGAACTTGGCCCGCAGGGCGTCGAGCATCACCTGGTCGCGCACCTGGTCCCAGTCGCTGCGGAACGAGCGATGCCGCTCGCGGCCCATCTGTGCGGCGAGGAAGGGCGTCTTCGCTTCACGCACGGCATCGATATCCACCTGCTCGGTGAACTTGCAGGCCTGGAAGTAGTGTTCCGAGGTCGGCCAGACGCTGCCGTCGAGGGTGATCGCATGGCGGGAGAAATTCGAGAAGCAGCCGTAGGGCTTGTCGGTCTCGTAGAAGAGGATCTGCATGTCGGTCCTTGAGCGGTAGTGCGGTAGCGGATGATACCGCAGCTCTCAAGAACACTGCATGACCCTGTGGGAGCTGGCTTGCCAGCGATTACTGAGGTGAATTCACCATAGCTATCGCTGGCAAGCCAGCTCCCACAGGGTTAGGTGTCAAGCTTCAGTTCAGCGTCAGAAGGTGTACGCCACCCCGGCCTGCACCGTGCGCGGCGCGCCCGGATAGGCATAGGTGTTGAACGCCCCTTCGTCATACCCCTTGTTGAATACGTTCTTCACGTCCAGATTCAGCCGCACGTGCTCGTTGACCTTGTAGAAGCTCAGCAGGTCGACGACGCTGTAGCGCTCCATGGTGTAGGTCACCGCTTCGGTCTGGCCGTTGCGGTCATCGACGTATTTCACCCCGACACCCAGCCCCAGGCCCTTGGCGAAGCCATCCTGGAATTCATAGGTGTTGAGCAGGCTGAAGCTGTTGCGCGGGATGTTGGCCAGGCGCGTGCCGGTGGGCAGGCGGTTATCCTTGGTCACTTCGGCGTCGACATAGGCATAGCCACCGATTACTCGCCACTCAGGGGTGATGTTGCCGGCAACGTTGATATCCAGGCCGCGACTGCGCACCTCGCCAGCGGCGATGCTGTAGTTCGGGTCCACCGGGTCGCGGGTCAGGACGTTTTCCTTGACGATGTGGTAGATCGCCGCGTCCACCGCCAGCTGACGCTCCAGCGCTTCCCACTTCACGCCCAGCTCATAGGATTTGCCTTTTTCCGGCTCGAAACCGGCACCGTCACGGCTGGCACCGCTGTTGGGCTTGAAGGAGCGGGCGGTGTTGGCGTAGACGGCCACGGTGTCGGTCAGGTCATAGAGCAGGCCGAAGCGCGGGGTTACCGCATTGTGCGACGCGTCCCAGTCGGTGCTGCCCGGCAGCAGGTTGTCGTACTCGTGCTCGAAGCGCTCCACGCGCAAGCCGGCCAAGGCCTTGAGGCGCTCCGTCAAGGCCACCTGGTCCTGGATGAAGAAGGCCCAGGTCTTGAGGTTTTCCTGGTCATGGGTGGTGGTGCGGGTCAGGGCGGGACGTGGCTGGCCGAGGACCGGGTTGTAGATGTCGATCGGGTAGGTGCCGTTGGCGGCCGAAGAACGCATGATGATCGAGTTGTAGTCGTAGTCTTCGTATTCCACGCCGGTCAGCAGCGTGTGGCTGAAGGCACCGGTATCGAAGTGGCCGGTGAGGTTCAACTGATAGTCACGGTCGGTCCATTCCAGCCGGCGCCAGTTGAAGTTGCGCTGCAGGGTACGACCGTCCGCCGGGGCGCCGTTGGCCTCCACCGCATTGCCGTCCAGCGAGCCGTCGAGGTACTGGAAACCACCGCCCAGGGTCCAGTTGTCATTGAGCATATGCTCGAAGCGCACCTGGGCCATGTCGTTGTCGTTGTGCAGCAGGTTGTCGCTGCCTTTCTCCCAGATATTGGTGTCCCGTGAGGCGCTGCCTTTCTGCGTGGTGTAGCGGGTCAGGCCGCGGTCCAGCGGGTGGTTGTTGCGCATGAAATCGCCTTCGAACACGATCTTCGTCGCATCGTTGACCTGCCAGCTGAGCACCGGCGCCACTTCGTAGCGCTCGCTTTCCACGTCGTCACGGAAGCTCTCGCCACCTTCGCCGAGCAGGTTCAAACGGTACGCCAGGCTGCCGTCCTGGTTCAGCGGGCCGCTGGCATCGAGGGTGCCGCGGTGCATGCCCTGGTCATCGAACTGGCTGCCGACGGTGACTTTCGATTCCGGCAGCGGCTGCTTGGTCACCACGTTGAAGGTACCGCCGGGATCGCCACGGCCATACAGGCTGGTGGCCGGACCGCGGATCACTTCCAGGCGCTCGACGCTGGCCGCGTCCGGGGCATTGGGGTAGCCGCGGTTCATCGGGAAACCGTTGCGGTAGTACTCGCCGGTGGTGAAGCCGCGCACAGTCACGGTGGTCAGGCCCTGGCCGCCGAAGTTGTTGGCCCGGCCAACGCCGCCGGCATAGTCCAGAGCATCCTGCAGGCAGGTCGAGCCGGTATCTTCCAGCACCGCCTTGGGCACTACGCTGACCGATTGCGGCGTCTCGTGCAGGGCGGTGTCGGTGCGCGTCGCGCTGGCGGAACGGGTTGCCTTGTAGCCCTGCACCGGGCCATCGGCACGCTCGTAGTCGGCACTGTCGTTGATGTTCACGGCTTCCAGCTGGAGGCTCGGTTCGGCCGCAAGGGCCAGGGCAGGGACGGCGTGGAGCAGGCAGAGCGAGACGATGGTACGGCGCATCGGCGTAGGAATCCTGACGGAATTTGTAGGACAAGGGAAAAATGCGCGCGGATAGTATCTGCGACTACTTCTTGTTTGCAATCACTTTATCAGTTGATGGTATGCCAGAAATCTTGATGAATCGGACAGGAAAACCCCCGGAACAGAGGGCTTTTGCCCTAAGCACCAAACTGGTGAGTTCTGTATTGGTTTTGCACTAAAAGAAATTTAATTTCCTGAGGGGAATTGACTAGCCGGGCGCTGCTACTGATTTTTTCCTACAACAAACACCCATGTTTTCAAGCGATTGCGACAAGTTCGCGGTGATTTTCCGAACTTGGCAAGGCGCTTGCGTTGCCTCCCTGGCTATCACACAGCTGCGGTGCGCCGCAGCGACAATGAATGCCGGCCCGCCCAGCAAATGCGGCCACCGGCATCCCCATCGATTGGAGGCAGTGGGCAATGATCCGGTATTCACCTGTGGTCCGCGGTACCTTGGGCCTTTCCCTGATGTTGGGCGCGACGGCGGCATTCGCCGAGGACGCGCCGGCGGCCATCGACAGCGGCGACACCGCCTTCGTGGCCCTGTGTTCGCTGGTGGTGCTGTTGATGATGTTGCCCGGGCTTGCCCTGTTCTACGGCGGCATGGCACGCAGCAAGAACGTGTTGTCGATCCTCATGCAGGTGTTCTGCACCGCGTCCCTGGCGGCGGTGCTGTTCGCCCTCTATGGCTACAGCCTGACCTTTACCGATGGCGGCTCGTTGCAGTCCTTTATCGGCGGCCTGGACAAGCTGTTCCTGCGTGGCGTGAGCAAGGACTCGATCACCGGGACCATCCCCGAGTACCTGTACTTCCTGTTCATGCTGCTATTCGCCGCGATCACCCCGGCGATCATCGTCGGTGCCTTCGCCGAGCGCATGAAGTTCTCGGCGGTGATGGTCTTCATGGCCTTCTGGCTGACCCTCAACTACCTGCCCATGGCCCATATGGGCTGGGGTGGCGGCTGGGTGTTCAACCTCGGCGTGCAGGACTTCGCCGGCGGCAACGTGGTGCACCTCAACGTCGGCATCGCCGCCCTGGTCGGTGCCTGGATGCTCGGCCGCCGCCGCGGTTTCGGCACCCAGGCCCTGGCCCCGCACAACATGACCATGACCTACACCGGCGGTTGCATGCTCTGGGTCGGCTGGCTCGGTTTCTGCGGCGGTTGTGCCCTGGCGGCCAGCGGCTTCGCCATGCTGGTGATGGTCAACACCATGCTTGCCAGCTGTGCCGGCGCCCTGGGCTGGCTGATCGTCGAATGGCAATACCGTGGGCGTCCGAGCCTGTTCGGCGCAATTTCCGGGGCGATTGCCGGCCTGGTGGCGATCACCCCGGCCTGCGGTTTCGTCGGGCCGATGGGTGCCATTTTGCTGGGCTTTATCGCCGGTCCGGTGTGCGTCTGGTCGGTGGACAAGCTCAAGCCTATGATCGGCCTGGACGATGCTTTCGACGTCTTCGGCGTGCATGGCGTGGCCGGGATCCTCGGCGGCCTGCTGACCCCGGTGTTCGCCCTCACCGCCATCGGTGGCCAGGGCTTCGCCGAAGGGCGCGGGCTGATGGAGCAGTTGATGGTCAATGGCGGGGCGATCCTGTTCAGCATCGTCTTCTCGGCGCTCAGCAGCTGGATCGCCTTCAAGATCGCCGGCGCGCTCTGCGGCGGGCTGCGGGTGGATGAAGAGTCCGAGGTGGATGGCCTCGACCTCTCCGCTCACGGCGAGGTGGGATACAAGTATTCCAACTGATCCCTGAGGGAAAACAGCGCCGGCGCCTTGTGCCGGCGTTTGCATTTGTCGTGAAAGGAGAAGGGCAGTGGGCTGGTTGAATGGATGGACGTATCTGCTGGCGGCCGGGGCGTGCGAGGTGCTGTATGCCTCGATCATTCCCAGGACCGATGGCTTCACCCGGTTATGGCCGAGCCTGTACTGCGGGGTGTTCCTGGCCTTGAGCATCTACCTGCTGAGCCTGTCGGTCAGGGAGCTGCCGCTGGGGCTGGCCTATGCGGTGTGGGTGGGCATCGGGACGCTGGGGACGGTGATCTACGGGAGCATGTTTCTCGGGGAATCGCTGGGGGTGTTGAAGGGGGTGTGTTTGCTGATGATTGTCGGCGGGATTGTCGGGTTGAAGCTGGTGGGGGATGGGCAGGTGGCCTGACTCTGTCGGGATCGACGCGGACCCTGTGGGAGCGGGTTCACCCGCGATTACGATGGTGGGTTCGCTATCGCAATCGCGGGTGAACCCGCTCCCACAGGGTCCGCGTCGTTTTGTAGCTTTACTTCAGCTTCGGTAGTTCTTCATCCGGCATCGCATAGCTGTGCTTCTCATGCACGAACGTAGTGACCAGCGCATACAGCGTGGCCGCGATCACCACCACGGTGATCACCCCCAGCACCGCAGGCTTGTCGGCAAAGGTGAATACGGCGCTGGCGCCTTCATAGGTACTGATGCTCATCCCGGTTCTCCTCAGACAGTGGCTTTGCTTTCAGCGATCATCACCGGCTTGGCTTTCACCGGCTCACCATAGATCCCGCTCCATTCCGGATAGGCCTGGGCCGGTACCTCGGTCAGGTCCAGGCCACGCTCTTCGGCATGCGCCGGCACCCGCAGCACGCCGGCCTTTTTCAGCGCCCAGGACACCAGGTAGCCCGGAATGAAGCCGAGCGAAGCCATGACCAGCGCGCCGCCCAATTGCCCCATGAAGCTGATCTCGGCCATGCCGTTCATGTTCGGGTAGCCGGAGAGGAACACCCCGCTGATCACCAGCCCGGCAAAGCCGCCAAACCCGTGCACGGCAAAGGCGCCCACGGCATCGTCGAGGCGGAATTTCAGCAGCAGGTTGTTGACCAGCGGCGCCACGGCGGCCACGCCCATGCCGATCAGGTAGGCCAGGCCGGGGTGGTAGAGGTCCAGGCCCGGGGCCACGGAGATGATCCCCACCAGCCCGCCGGACATCATCCAGTACGGCTCGCGACTGGTCAGGTAGGCACCGATCAGGCCGCCGGCAAAGCCCATCAGGGTGTTGAAGGCGAAGGCGGAGAGGGTGGTGGGCTGGCCGTAGATATTGATCCACTGCGCCCCCGAGCTGTAGATGATGCAGCCACCCAGGAAGCCGAAGAAGCCGACGATGATCAGCATCAGCCCGACCACGCTCATCGGCATGCTATGGCCGACAATGGCGTTGGCGCTGCCGTCCGGGTTGAAGCGGCCGATCCGCGCGCCGAGGTTGATCACCACGGCCAGGGCGAAGAAGCCGGCGATCATGTGCACCACGCCTGCGGCGCCGACGTCGTGGTAGCCCCACTTGACCGTCAGCCAGCCCTCCGGGTGCCAGCCCCAGGCCGCGCCGAACAGCCACAGTACCGAGCCGAGGAGGATGGTCATGATGATGAAGGCGCTCATCCGCGCCCGCTCGATGATCGCCCCGGACAGGATCGAACCGGTGGTGGCGGCGAACAGGGCGAAGGCGCCCCAGAAAATGCCGGTGGCGTTGTCCTTGATGTTCGGGCCCATGACCTGGCTCCACGGCATGGCCGCGCTGAGGGCGTCCATGCGCGGCACCAGGCCGTCGGGGAAGGCGTTGTAGATGGCCCAGCCGAACAGGAAGAAGGTGGGGACGATGAAGCCGAAGGCGAGGATGTTCTTGACCCCGGCAGCGAGAGCGTTCTTCAGGCGCGAGGCGCCGATTTCATAGGAGAGGAACCCGGCATGGATCAGGATCATCAAGGCGATGCACCACCAGTAGAAGATCTCCATGTTCAGGGTGTTGGTCATTTCGATCAGACCCTTCAGTTCCTCCAGGGTCGGGGCTTTCTGTTCTTCCATCACTCGATCCTCGATGCAGATGCTTTTGGAATGTTGTGGTGGGCAGAGGGAAGTGGACTGCTTGCCTTTGAAGGCTTTTGTTTTTATGTGTTCTTGAGGGCCTCATCGCTGGCAAGCCAGCTCCCACAGGGTTCGCGGCGCATGCAATACCTGTGGGAGCTGGCTTGCCAGCGATAGCGGTCTCAGGATTGCAACATGTTCTGGATCTGCTGCACTGACTCCTGCGTCCTGCGCGCCAGGTTGCGCACTTCATCCGCCACCACCGCAAACCCCCGGCCGCCTTCCCCGGCCCGGGCTGCCTCGATGGCCGCATTCAACGCCAGCAGATTGGTCTGCTCGGCAATCCCGCGGATCACCCCGGCGACCTGGGCGATCTGCCCGTAGGTGGCCTGGATGCTCGCCTGCTCGCGATCATGCAGGCTCGCCGCAGTCTTCTCGTCGCTGATCTCGCGCACCGCCCCGGTCACCCAGGTCAGCCGCCCCTTGGCATCCCGCAAACAGCGCCCGCGCTCGCGGAACCACACCTCGCCACGGGTCTTGTGGCGCATGCGGTATTCCACGGCATAGAACCCATCACCAGCGCTGTCGACCATCGAGGCATTGAAGGCCTTCATCACATTCTTCAGGTCATCGGCATTGACCACGCCGAAGTAGCTGTCCCAGCCATCGGGGAACTCGTCGCGGCCATAGCCGATCAGGGCGCGAAACTGTTCGGACCAGCGAATCACATTGTGCGGATGGTCCGGGTCGCCATTGACCACGTTCATCGCCCAGCAACCCTCGGTGAGGGTGCGCTGGGTCAGCTCCCAGACCTGTCGGTCTTCATCCCAGCGCTCGCGCTCGGCATTCAATACCTGCAACTGCTGGGCAACCGCATCGCGTTCCGCAGTCAGCTGCTGCACCCGCGCATCGGCCTCGGCCAGGCGCCGTTGCAGCGCATCCAGCTCATCCGCGGTGCACGGCGGTGTTACATAACCCTCGGCCTGCTGGCGAATCCGTTGCAGTTCGCCCCAGTCCCTTTGCAGATGTTCCAGGTTGCCGAGCAGCCGCGGCTGGCGCTGCAATACGGGTGAATGGCCCGTAACAGAGCCATTGCGGGAAAGTTGTTCGAGCCACTGGCTGAGCTCGTTGGCCAGGTCGCTGGACGCTTTGCTGAACCACATCGTCAGGTTCTCCATGCAAAAGGGACAATCCCTGTCCCGGTTACCTGCAATTTCCCATCCAGTTTCACGAACGTACCCGACGTTTTTCCGGATCGTAGGCCACGGTGCTGGCCGTGACGGTCGCACTGATGCGTTTCTGCTGGCCATCGAGCTTGCCCACCTC
This sequence comes from Pseudomonas sp. P2S-1, assembly GCF_057197725.1. Classification (NCBI taxonomy): domain Bacteria; kingdom Pseudomonadati; phylum Pseudomonadota; class Gammaproteobacteria; order Pseudomonadales; family Pseudomonadaceae; genus Pseudomonas; species Pseudomonas sp. P2S-1. The sequence goes on along the minus strand of NZ_CM170068.1, from coordinate 1,739,554 downwards.
GACCTGTGTGCCCGGCGCGCAATGGGCCACATCGAGGCGGCACAGGGCGATATTGCGGCCCAGCACCGGCGAGCGGGTGGCGCTGGTGATCACCCCGACCTGGGCCCGGCCCACGCGCACGCAATCGCCATGGACAGCCGGTTCATTGCCCTCCAGCTCCAGCCCCACAAGACGCCGCTGCGGCTCGCTACTGCGCCGCAACAGGGCAGTGCGCCCGATAAAGTCCGCCTGCTTGCTGTTCAGCGGCACGCAGAAGCCGATGCCGGCCTCGAACGGGTCGGTCTGGTCGCAGAAGTCATAGCCGGAGAAGATCAGCCCGGCCTCGATGCGCAGCATGTCCAGGGCATCCAGCCCCAGCGGCACCAGGCCCAGCGGATCGCCCAGTTCCCAGAGCCGCGTCCACACCGCCATGGCATCCCGCGGATGGCACCAGATCTCGTAGCCCAGCTCGCCGGTATAGCCGGTGCGCGAGACCATCAGCGGCGGGCCGTTGTAGTCGTCCAGGCGCCCGGTGAGAAAGCGGAACCAGCCGAGATCCTCCAGCACCGGCTGCGTGCCCGGGGTCCAGATCATGCCCTTGAGCAGGGCACGGGCCAGCGGGCCCTGCACCGCGATGTTGTGGATCTGCTCCGAGGCGCTCTTGACCCACACCTTCATCCCCAGCCGCGCCGCCTGCTCGCGCAGCCAGTCGCCGGCATGGTCTTCGCCACCGATCCAGCGGAAGGCATCCGGGCCGAGACGCAGTAGCGTGCCGTCATCGAGCATGCCGCCATGCTCGTAGCACATCGCGCTGTAGACCACCTGGCCCACCGCCAGCTTGCGCACGTCGCGGGTCAGGCAGTGGTCGAGCAGGGCCTCGGCATCCGGGCCGAGCACTTCGAATTTGCGCAGGGCCGAGAGGTCCATCACCGCCACCCGCTCGCGGCAGCCGTGGTATTCGGCGAGGGTGCCGTAGCCGTCGAACTGGCGCGGGGTCCAGAAGCCACGGTATTCGATGAATTGTCGGGTCAGGGCGCTGGTGCCGGGGTGGAAGCCGCTTTCCCGGGTCAGTTGCGCTGGAGCATCGGGGGCTTTGCGAGTGGCCATGGCGAGACTGAAACGCTCCTTGGCGGAATAGACGCGGATATGGATGTCGGTGGGCTGCCAGCCGTTGGCCGGGTCGATATCGTCCGGGCACGAACTGCTGGCGCAGACCAGGTCGGTCATGGCCCGCAGCAGCACGTAGTCGCCGGGGCGCGACCAGGGTTCGTCGACGGTCAGTTGCTGATGGGCATCCACCGCGGTGTTGAAGAAGAAGTTGATCGCCGGCCAGCCGGCCCGGGCCGTCACACCATGGCGGGCGAGGACGCGGCTGAGGTTGTCGCTGCAGTTGGCGTGGCCGAAGTAGCCCTGGGCCTCGTAGTAGCGTGCGGTGCAGGCGAGGGCGAAGGTGTCGTGGCGGCCGACGGTGTCGCGCACCACTTCCAGCATGGGTTGCAGGTTGCGGTCGTAGAAGCGGCTGAACAGGCCCGGGCCGGGATAGGCATTGCCGTTGAGGGTGCGGGTCACGGTCGGGTCGAGGTCGATCTGCGCGCCGCTGTCCAGGCCGCGGCGGTCGAAGGCGACGAAGTCCGAGCACTGCCGGCCGGCCACGTCCAGCACCTGGATGTACTGGCCGGCGCCCACTACATAGTCGCGGGCGGTGCCGGGCGTGATGGTGAACTCGTCCACCACCTCGCCCAATGGCACTGGCAGGGGCGGCGTGAATTGTGCCCGGGGATTGGCCCGGCGCACCAGTACACGCAGCTCGCTGGCCCGCGCCTGGCTGTCCACCGGCGTGGCGCCGCCGGGGGCGGCCACCAGTACCAGCAGGTTTTCGCTGCTATGGAACACCCGGCTGTGGCCCGCCGGAGTGGCCTCGGACCAGAGCCGTGCGGCCTCCGGCAACTGTCGGCAGTCGATGCCACGACGGGCCAGACCCGCCGTCACATGCGCCGCTTCGCGACTGCCGTCGTGCAGCAGATGGCTGATGAAGGCCGCACCGGGGCTGGGCCGCAGACCCATTGCGCCCAGGGCCTGGCGGTTGCCGGCGAAGGCCAGCAGCTCGGCGCCCTGGTCGCCCTCGAGGTCGATCACCTCCAGGCGGTCGCCGGGTTCCAGCTCCACCACCGTCAGCCCGGCCGGCGCGACGCGATGGCGCTCCACCAGCGGGTTGCGGGCGAACAGCGCCGGCTCCAGCGGCCGTGAAATCACGGGTGCTTGCATGGGCTGCTCCTCAAGGCGCGGTCAGTTTGCCGGGGGCCGGCGCGTCGGCCAGGTAGGCGTGCAGCGAGTCGTCCAGCGCCTCCAGCCAGGGCGTGTGGTGCGGCGTGGCCAGGGTGCCGGTAATCAACGAGCGATGGCACTTGTCGCGGTAGCCCATGATGTTTTCGTACTTGTCGTGCTTCCATTCGAGGAAGGTGCGGTTGACCTCGGCGATATCGAAGCTGGGGTAGTCGGTGGCCTCGATCAGTTGGCGGATGTACTCGCCCTGGAACTCGAACATCTGCTGGGCGTTCTCCAGCCCCAGTTCGGTTTCGCGCCAGGCCAGGTCCTCGGCGTGCATGGCCGTCGGGTCGGGCAGGGCGATGCGCCCGAGGATCACGTCGCGGGCATACCAGGCCTGGGCGTCGAACATGTTGAAGCTGTACCACTGGTCCTGCATGCCCAGGTACACCAGGCGCGGGTTCTGTTCCCAGAACACGCCCTTGTACAGGTTCAGCGGCCACAGGCGGTTGTCGGTCTTCAGGCGCAGGTCTTCGGGGAGGAAGGGGAAGTGGTGCTTGTAGCCGGTGCAGAGGATCACTGCGTCGATGCTCTTGCTGCTGCCGTCGATGAAGTGCGCGGTGTTGCCGGAAACGTGGGTCAGCAGCGGTTTTTCCTCCCAGTTCTGCGGCCACTGGTAGCCCATGGGCGCGCTTCGGTAGCAACTGGTGATGCTGCGGGCGCCGTACTTGAAGCATTGCGAGCCGATGTCTTCGGCGGAGTAGCTGCCGCCGACGATCAGTACGTCCTTGCCCTTGAATTCCAGGGCATCGCGGAAGTCATGGGCGTGCAGGATGCGGCCGGCGAAGCTTTCGAAACCCGGGAAGCTGGGCACGTTGGGGGTGGAGAAATGCCCGCTGGCGACCACCACGTAGTCGAAGGTTTCGCTGTAGGTCAGGTCTTCGGCGTAGTTGTGCGCGGTGAGGGTGAAGGTCCGGCTGTCGGCATCGAAGCGCACGTCTCGCACGGCGGTATTGAAGCGGATCAGCTCGCGTACCCCGGCTTTCTCCACCCGGCCCTTGATGTAGTCCCAGAGCACCTCTCTTGGCGGGTACGAGCCCATGGGCCGGCCGAAGTGCTCGTCGAAGCTGTAGTCGGCGAACTCCAGGCATTCCTTCGGGCCGTTGGACCAGAGGTAGCGGTACATGCTGCCGTGGACCGGCTCGCCGTGCTGGTCGAGGCCGGTGCGCCAGGTGTAGTTCCACATGCCGCCCCAGTCGGCCTGCTTCTCGAAGCACACCAGTTCGGGGATGTCGGCGCCCTTGGCCCGGGCCGACTGGAAGGCTCGCAACTGGGCCAGGCCGCAGGGGCCGGCGCCGATGATGGCTACGCGTTGGTTCATGGCATCTACTCCTAGTGATGACCCAGAGCAGACCGCGGACCCTGTGGGAGCTGCGGTGTGCTTGAGGGAGGGCTAGCGGAAAATCACGGTGCGCTCGCCGTTGAGGAACACCCGGTGCTCCAGGTGGTATTTCACCGCCCGCGACAGCGCCACGGTCTCGGTGTCACGGCCGATGCGCACCAGGTCATCCGGCCGCCAGGCGTGGTCGACCCGCTGCACCTCCTGCTCGATGATCGGCCCCTCGTCGAGGTCCGAGGTGACGTAGTGCGCCGTGGCACCAATCAGCTTCACGCCTCGCGCATAAGCCTGGTGGTACGGCTTGGCACCCTTGAACCCGGGCAGGAACGAGTGGTGGATATTGATCGCCCGCCCCGACAGCTCGCGGCACAAATCGTCGGAGAGGATCTGCATGTAGCGGGCAAGCACCACCAGTTCGGTACCGGTCTCTTCCACCAGCCTGAGCAGCGCCGCCTCCTGCTGGGCCTTGCTGTCCTTGGTCACCGGCAGGTAGACGAAGCGGATGCCCTCGCGCTCGGCCATGGCCCGCAGGTCCAGGTGGTTGGAGACGATGGCGGTGATGCGCATGTCCAGCTCGCCTTTCTGGTGGCGATAGAGCAGGTCGGTCAGGCAGTGGTCGTACTTGCTGACCATCAGCAGCACCGGCATCGGCCGGTTGCCTTCGAACAGCTCCCAGTCCATGGCGAAGGGCACGGCGATATCGGTAAACCCATCGCGCAGGGCATCCAGCTCGGGCGTGACCCCGTCGTTGAAGCGGAACACCGCACGCATGAAGAAGCGCCCGGCCAGTTCGTCGTCGAACTGCGCCAGCTCGCTGATATAGCACTGGCGCCCGGCCAGGTAGGTGGTCACCGCGGCAACGATGCCGGAAGTGGCGGGGCAACCGATCTTGAGGATGTAGTGGGTCATGGTTCTCAGCCTTTGGCAGTGCGTTTCTTTTTTTCGGGGTCGTCGAACGGCAGGCTGTGGGCGATGGCCTTGGCGGTGAGGCTGCCGCGTACTTCCAGGGGCAGGCCCTGGGTGGCGATCTGCGGCTCGACCCGGGCGATGGCCATGGAGCGTTCGGTCAGGCGCGAGTACATGGCGCAGGTGATCACCCCGACCTGGCGGCCGTCGTGCCACAGGGTGTCGCCGTTCTGCGCGGCGCTGTGGCCGTCGAGCAGCACGCCGTAGATCCTGAAGCGCTCCTTGCCCTGCAGGCGCACATGCTCGCCGGCCCCACGGAAGTCCTGCTTGCCGGGCGACACGGTGAAGTCCAGGCCCAGCTCCCACAGGGTGTCGCCGGCCTTCTGGTCGGCGAAGGGGTACATCTGCGAGTTGTCGTAGGGGTAGAACAGCAGGTAGCTCTCGACCCGCAGCCAGTCCAGGGCGGTGAAGGCGCAGGGGATGATGCCGTGGCCGGCGCCTTTCTCCAGGATGCCGTCCCAGATCAGCGGCGCATCGGCGGCCTTGCAGAAGATCTCGTAGCCGCGCTCGCCGGTGTAGCCGGTGCGGGAGATCATCACCGGGCGGTCGAAGAGTTTGGTCTGCAGGTGATGGAAGTAGGGCAGGTCGCGGATGCCGGGCACGTGCTCGGCGAGGAAGTCCACCGCCTTCGGGCCTTGCAGCGACAGGTCGTGCAGGTCGTCGTCGAACAGCACCGCCACCTGCCGGCCCTGGGCCGAGCGCACCAGCATCTCGTGGCCAATGCCGGCCCCGTGCACCACCATGAAGGCATTGGGCCCGGTGCGGTAGACGATGCAGTCATCGGCGAAGGTGCCGTCTTCATTGAGCATGCAGGCGTACACCGACTTGCCCGGATACAGCTTCGAGATATCCCGGGTGGTGGCGTCCTGCAGCAGGCTTTCGGCGTGGGGGCCGACGTAGTGGACCTTCTTCAGCCCGGAAACGTCCATCAGCCCGGCATGGGTGCGGATGGCTTCGTGGTGGTCGGCGAGGTCGCTGGCGTAGGTCCAGGCGGTGCCCATTCCGTTCCAGTCTTCCAGGTGCGAACCGAGCGCCAGGTGGCGTTCGCGGAGCGCGCTGATGCGCCATGAGGTGGCCATGGGAAATGTCCTTTTGTAGTGATTGTTGAAATCAGGCTTCGGGGTCGAACGGGCGCAGCCAGTCCAGCAGCGGCTGGCGGTAGCGGCTGATGCCTTTGTAGTCGGCGATCGGCTCGGGCAGGTCGCGCATGACCCGATACATACGCCGGGCCCAGGCGGGATTGGTGACCAGCTCGTCCAGGCTGATGAGGTAGGTACGGATGCTGAACATCAGCGCGTTGGAGCGCGGCAGGCGCACCATCAGTTGCAGCTCCACCCGCAGATGCACCAGCGCGCCAGCGTTGTCGGCGGTGACCTTGCCGCGATCGTTGCCCCATTCGTGGTAGGTCTCGGGGGAGGTGTCGAGGCGCGGGTTGATGGTCAGGGTCCAGTTCAGGCGGCGCACCGGCTGGCCGACCTGGAGGTTCAGCAGGTACTTCAGGGCCCGCTCGAACACCCCGGCGCGATGGGCCATGGGCACCGGCGTATGCCATTGCTGGAAGCTCATCCCGGCATCGAAGCGCAGCGACCAGTCGGCCGGGCAGGTGACCATGCCGGCATCCATGAACAGGTCGTTGTCGCGCTGGTCGAGCAAGGCGAAGTCACCCTGCATCTGCCGGGTGATGTATTCCAGCGGCTCGCAGGGCAGGGTCGCCGGGTCGCCGAAGGTGAAGTGCTGGTCGATGCCCAGGGCCAGGTTCTGCCAGTGCCAGGCATTGCCATCGCGGCTCAGGCGAAAGTGCCGGGGGTAGTCGGTGGCCAGGCTTTCCATCAGCAGGGCGACGCTGTCCCAGGCGGCCTGGGCCATATGCGGCATTACCAGGCAGCGTTGCGGGTCCAGCTCCAGCACCCGGGCGCGCTCGGCCATCTCCGAGACGTAGTGCTCGTCGACATCGAACAGGTGCTCGAACACCGAGCCGGGGTCGCGGGAGGTGGCCGGCTCCAGGTTCACCGAGTACATGTACTGGTCTTGCGGGAACGGGAAGGGAAAGCGGGCGATGGCTTCGGCGCTGTTGGCGAAGCTGAAGTCGTCCCGGTAGGTTTCCAGCGGCTTGAAGGTCAGGGTCATGGCAAGGGCTCCGGGTCAGATATCCAGCAGGATCGGGCTGCCGCAGCCACGGGAGACGCAGGGCATCAGGCTGGCGGCGCGATCGGCGGCGGTGAGGAAGTGGTCGCGGTGCTCGACGTCGCCCTTGAGGTACGGCGTCTGGCACTGGCCGCAGACACCGCCACGGCAGAGGTTGGGCAGCTCCACGCCGGCCGCTTCCAGGGCTTCGAGCAGGCTTTGCTCGGCGCCGACCTGGAGCTGGCGGCCGCTACGGTGCAGCTCGACGCTGAAGGGCAGGCCCGGCTCGGGCGCGGCGAAGGCTTCGCTGTGGATGCGCCGCGGGCTCCAGCCCTGGGCGGCGGCCTGTTCGGCGATCGCCAGGGGCAGGGACTGCGGGCCGCAGCTGTAGACATGGGCGCCGAGCGGACGGTCTTTCAGCAGCGCTTGCGCGTCCAGGCGGCGGGTGCCGGCGGGGTATTCATGCAGGCGCGGGCCGAGCAACTGGCGCAGTTCGGCGAGGTAGGCATCGCTGCTGCCGCGACGATAGGCATAGTGCAGCTCGAAATCCGCACCCCGGCGCAGCAGTTCGCGGCTATGGGCGAGAAAGGGCGTGATGCCGATCCCGGCCGCCACCAGCAGGTGCTGCTGCGCCTTGCTGTACAGCGGGAACAGGTTGGCCGGGGCGCCGATGCGCAGCGAATCGCCGCTGCACAGCACCTGGTGCAGGTAGCGCGAGCCGCCCCGGGAATTGTCCTGGTGACGCACGGCGATGCGGTACTCGCCGCTGTCCGCCGGGTCGCCGAGCAGCGAGTAGGCGTTGCGCCGGCCATTGGGCAGGTGCACCTGGACATGGCTGCCGGCGGAGAAGCCGGGCAGGCTGCCGCTCATGGCGTGCAGGCAGTATTCGCGGATTACCGGGGTGAGTTCGCGGATGGCGGCGACGCGGACATCGATCATGGGCGGGCCTCTGCGTAGGGTTGGTCGGCATCGGTGCACACGCCGAGGTAGGCGCCGAGGCGTTGCGAGAAGTGGCGGCGTACTTCCAGGCGCACGCCGCAATGGGCGCAGGTCAGGACCTCGGCGGCGCTGGCCGGCTGGCAGCGGGCGCAGTGCACGCAGAACACCTGGCGGCTGCCGGGCACGCGGCTGAGGAGGATTTCGTCGTCCTGCAGGCCGGCACTGCGGGCCAGGGCCTGCAGCGGCCAGATGAAGGATTCGTCGCCGCGCAGCTCCAGACGCAGGCCGCAGCGGGCCAGCTCGAGGCGGGCGGTCAGGGCCCGTTGCAGGGCGGCGGCGTTGGCGAAGTCGGCCAGGGCCAGTTGCTGCCCGGCAGGCAGGTCGGCGTCGCGGTACTGGGTAACCAGCAGATCCGCGGGCCGGCCCTGGGGCTCGTAGCGGGGGACGCTGAAGGGGTGGTCGGTCATGGCGCGGTCTCGGCGGCTGTTTCTTCGTGAGGGAAATAATTTCCCCGGAAGAAATTTCACTCAATCCGCTAGAGGGGGTATGCCAAAAGGCGTAGTGGGCGCTGGAGGGCACGGAAGTTGCTGCCCTGGAGGTAATTCCCCAAGGGTTGCAGGAGGAGAGGGATGGACAATGCCTTGCAGTCGGCCCCCGTGTGGGACGACCTCACCGAGCGCGAGGGCCAGACCCTGACGCTGATCAGCACGGGCCTGAGCAACAAGCAGATCGCCCGGGAGCTGGGGATCAGCGACGGCACGGTGAAGATCTACGTGCGCAATCTGCTGCGCAAGTTCCGCCTCGGCTCGCGCCTGGAGCTGGCAACCCGGGTGCATCGCGGTGCATCGGTGGTGCCGGCTGCACCGATACCGTTCGCTTCGGGTCTGCTGGATGAGTTGCCGGGGCTGATCTATCGCGGGCGCAATGATCGTAGCTGGTACATGGAGTACGTGAGCGCGGGGTGCCTGCCGTTGACCGGGTATCCGGCGGAGTACCTGACGTCCAGCCCGGAGCGCAGTTTCGGCACGCTGATTCTTGATGAATATGCGGAATACATCTGGTACTGCGTGCAGTGTGCGCTGCTCAAGCATGAGCCGTATCAGCTGAGCTACCGGATCCGCAGCGCCGAAGGGCGGATCAAGGATGTGTGGGAGACGGGGGTGGGGATCTACTCGGGCAGCGGAGAGGTGCTGGGGATCGAGGGGGCGATTTTCGAGCGGTTGGTCTGAGCCCGTTTGACCACCACCGAACCTGTGGGAGCTGGCTTGCCAGCGATGAGGCCGGCTTGGGCAACGATGTTGTCAGGTCTGGCCAAATCGCTGGCAAGCCAGCTCCCACAGGGTTTTGCAGGGTCAGTCAGTTCGCCGCTCCAGATGCAGGCACAAGCGCCGGGCCGGCCACAGGCTGATCACCGCAATCGCCGCAAGCCCGGCCAGCAACCCGCCATACCCGACAAAATGCGCCACCTGCATCGCCCCCAGCGAAGCCACCATCGCTACCGCCGCATCCACCGACTGGAACAACGCATAGTCCGACGCCGGCTGGTGCCCCCGGACCTGGCCCATCAGCAGGTTGTACAGGGTGACGAAGCCGATCGCCGCGACCACATTCACCACAGCGAACAACCCGAGCCACCACGGCAGGTCGAACACCTTCACCCCGAACGCCGCCGCCAGCGCGACCCCGGCATGCAGCAGCATGCACGGCAGCAGGCAACGCCACGCCCCCAACCGCCGCGCCATCCAGCTACCGAGCAGGATGCCCAGGCCACTGGCGACCGTGCCGTACAAGGTGATCACCAGCCCCAACCGCTCGAACGCCAGCCCCTTGTCCAGCAGCAGCACCGTCTGCACCGCCATCAACCCGCGCATCGCCAGGTAATAGATCGCCACCAGGCACAGCGCCGGCCACAAGGCGCGCAGGCTGCCGAGGTCCAGTCGCGGCGCCGGGGCATTCGCTGCTCGAACGCTACTCGCAGGCAGCCAGCGCAACGGCAACAACAGCGCCAGGGACAACCCCGCCATCCCCACGAACCCGCCCCGCCAGCCCCAACGCTCGGCCAGCCAGAGAAACCCCAGGCTGCCGAACACCACGCCAAGGTAACTGCCGCCCACCTGCGCCGCGTTGGCGAACGGGCGCTGGCGGCTGTCGGTGGTGGTGATGGTGATCGCGTCGGCGTAGACATCGTGAGTCGCCGAGAGCAGTGCCAACAGCATCAACGCCATCAGGATCGGATACAGCGCGCTCTCCGGCGCCAGGCTGGCGATCACCAGCAGCACTGCGGCCATCCCCAGTTGCAGCATCACCAGGCTGCCCAGGTAGCGATTGCCCCGCAGCCCCAGGCAATGCCGCTCGCACCAGGGCGCCCAGAAGCACTTGCCGACCCAGGGCAGGAAGGTCAGCGACAGCAGGCTGAGGCTGGCCAGGTCCAGCCCCTGGTGGCGGAAGTAGCCGGTCACCCCTTGCAGCATCAGCGCGGTGAGCATCCCTTGATGCAGGTAGTAGCACCAGTAGGGCAGGTAGCGCCGCATCTCAGAAGCTCGCCTTCACGCTCAGGCCCAGCTCACGCCCCGGCCCCGGCTGGGCGAACTGCTGGCCCGGTGCGGATTCGTAGGCATAGGTGCGGTACAGCTTGTCGCCGAGGTTGTTGGCGTACAGCGCCAGTTCCAGGTCCGGTTGCGGCAGCCAGCTCAGCCGCGCGTCGATCAGGCTGTAGCCGCTTTGCGCGACCTGGTTGTCGACATCGAAGTAGTGCTTGCCGATATAGCTGACCCCGGCACTCGGACGGATCTCGCCAAGCAGTCCGTCGAAGAACAGGCTGTGCTCGATCGACGCACGCAGGCTGCGCTGCGGGGTGAAGGTCAGGTGATTGCCCTGGCGTTCGGAGTCCAGCAGGCGGTTGCGGTTGACCGTGCCGGCCACGCGCACCCGGGTGGCGTCCGTGGCCTGCCAGTCGAGGGACAGCTCGGCCCCCTCGCTGCGGGCCTTGCCGATATTGGCCAGGGACTGGGTGCCGGTCCCGGCATCGCCGACGAACTGCTGCACATCCTCGATGTCGATGCGGTACAGCGCGCCGTTCAGCCACACCTGCTTGTCCAGCAGGCTGGCCTTGAAACCGACCTCCAGGTTCAGGGATTTCTCCGGCGAGTAGGCCACCGCATCCGGGGTGATCGCGCCGATCCGGTTATAGCCGCCAGCCTTGAACCCCTTGCTGACCGAGGCATACAGGCGGGTGTCCGGGGTGGCCTGGAAGCCCAGGGCGACCTTTGGCGTGGTGCTGGTGAAGCGGTCGTTGCCGCTGTAGTCGAAGCCGGGGGTGTACAGGGCGTTCTGCTGCACATAGCGGGTCTCGGCCTTTTCCTCGCTGTGGCGGGCGCCGAGGGTCAGGTCCCAGCGCGGCGCCAGGTGCCAGGTGAGCTCGCCGAACACCGCCTTCTCGGTGTTCTCGATGCGGCTGTCGGCCTGGCCGTAGACGCCGAACAACGGTGCGCTGCTGTCGGGTTCACGGCGCGAGTGACTTTTGCTGTTCTGCCAGTACAGGCCGGTGACCAGGTCCCAGGCGCGGTCTTCGCCCTGGGTCGCCAGGCGCAGTTCCTGGCTGAGGGTGCGCTGGGTTTCCGGCCAGAGGAAGCCGAGGTCGCCGAACAGGCGTTCATGCCGGTAGTTCTGCAGGGCGCTGATGGCCGTCAGGCGCCAGCTGTCGTTGAGGCTCCAGTCGAGGGTTGCGCTGCTGCTTTCCACGCGACGGACATAGATCGACTCCTGCAATGGCACGCTGGCCCGGCGCTTGCCGTAGGTGGCATCGGCCAGGTACTGCTCGTCGTAGGAACGCAGTTTGTCCCGGGCATAGGCCAGGCGCAGGCTGAGGTCTTCAGTGGCCTTGAACAGCAGGCCGACCCGGGCACCGCCGTTGTCGCTGTCGCCATGGTGCTCGCTGCGGGTCAGCTCGCCGTCGGTGTCCTCGTGGTAGACCGTGCCTTGCAGGTACAACCGGTCGCTGAGCACGGGCGTCGAGCCGCTGGCGGACACCTGCTGGTGCAGGTTGCTGATCCGGCTTTGCAGCGTGGCGCGGGGCGTGTCGTCCGGCTGGCGGGTGAGGATGTTCAAGGCGCCGGCATGGGCGTTGCGGCCATACAGCGTGCCCTGCGGCCCCTTGAGCAATTCGATCTGCTCGATATCCAGCAGCTCCTGGTTGAAGGTCCCGAGGTACTGCGGCACGCCATCGATATAGATGCCCACCGGGGCGTTGTACGGATCGGACGAGGAAATGCCGCGCAGACTCAGGCTGGGAAACAGGTCGGCGCCGGTATTGCGCACCAGCAGTTCGGGAAAGACCCGCTCCAGCTCGCCGCTGTGGTAGACGTTGGCCTGCTCCAGGTCGGCCGGGGTGGCGACGGACAGGGCCAGGTCGGTCTGGTTCTGGTTCTGCACGCGCTTGTTGGCGGTGACCTGCAGGTCGGGCAGGGTCAGCACGTTATCGGCGAAGGCAGTCGGGGACAGGGCGCAGAGCACCGCAAGGCTGAGCAGGGAGCGTTGCATCGGAAATAACCTGAGGCGGGAATGATGGCCAGATGGTCGCGATCCGCGCCTTGGCCTGCGCGCGCGATCAGGGTGACGGCGCGCGCGATCGGGTCATTTGTTGATAGTCATTATCATTTGTCGTGTGTGTCGCAGCGGTTGCGGTAGTCGCTGGGGCTGATGCCGTGGTGGCGGCGGAACACCTTGGCGAAGTGGCTGGCATTGGAATAACCCACTTCCAGCGCCGCATCCACCACCCGCTCGCCCCGTTGCAGGCGCTGGGCGGCCAGTTCCATGCGCATGTCCTGGAGCAGGGCATAGGCGCCCTTGCCGTAGAGCTGGCGGAAGCCTTGCTTGAGCTTGCGCACGTTGAGGCTCACGGCGTCGGCCAGGGCTTCGAGGGTCCAGGGCTCGGCGGGGCGGGCTTGCAGGAGGTTGCGCGCCTGTTCGATGCGGCCCCGATCGCGCGCACCGAGCACGGGTTGCGCCGCGCCGCTTTGCAGGTAGCCGACCATCTCGCCAAGCATCTCGAAGGCCTTGCCACGCAGGAAGATCTCCCGTGCCACGCCCTGCAGCGGGCAATCGAGCATGGCCATGCCGACCTTGCGCAGCACCGTCGGTGCCGGGAACTGCACCAGCCGCGCCTGGCCGTCGGCGGAGATGCGCCGCTCCCACAGCCCGGCCTGATCCAGCAGTTGCTGGTCGAGGCCGATCCGGCTGAGCACTTGGGGCGCGAAGCTGATATTCACCCCGCGCACCCGGGTGTTGGCGGCCAGCAGGCCCTCGCCCTGGATCGCCACGGTGCCGTGGTAGAGGCAGCAGGTGTCGGGGCTCAGGAGCATGAACGGGGTATCGGCGAACTGCCGCCAGCCGCCGCCTTCGGCGTAGTAGGCGATGGACAGCGACGGGCCGCTGTTGGCCTGGATACGGCAGTCCTCGCTCGGCAACAGGTCCAATACGCGGATATCCAGTTCCTCGTCGGCCAGGTTGGCGAAGGTCGGGGACAGCGGCTGGTCGGCGACGTAATGGTTGATGGACATGGCGGGGCCCTGGCTAAGCGATGGTGGATGATAACACTTATCATTACCGACCGATCGCGCGCGTCCGCTCCCTTATCGCGCGCGCAGCGGCGGGGTCGCCTCGGCAAGCTGTCGACACCATTGATGAGGTGATACAGAGTGACTGTGAAGATTCTGATTCAGGGCGCCGGGATTGCCGGCCTGGCCGCCGCGTGGTGGTTGAAGAAGCGTGGTTTCGAGCCCGTGCTGGTGGAGCGGGCGGCGGACCTGCGCTGCGATGGTTTCGTTCTCAGCCTGGGCGGCAGCGGCCACGATATCGCCGGGCGCATGGGCATTCTCGAAGGCCTGATGGCCAAGGGCGTGGAGCTGGGGCGCACGCAGTTTCGCGACAGCCAGGGGCGCGACGTACTGCTGATCGACCATCGCAAGCACCTGCGCCAGACCAATCTGCTGCCGGTGTGCCGGGATGATCTGGTTAATGCGCTGCACCGGGCGTTGAACGATCAGGTAGCGATTCGCTTTGGCACTCAGGTCGAGACCCTGGCGCAGGATGGCGAGGGCGTCGATGTGTGCTTCGACGATGGCACCACCGAGCGTTTCGACTTCGTAGTGGCGGCGGATGGCTGTTTTTCGAGCCTGCGCCAGCGCTATTTCGCCAGTGACGACGCGTGCCTGAAGTCCCTCGGCTACAGCGCGGCAGCCTTCACCCTGGAAGGCGCCCAGGCGCGCGGCGGCGAGCGCCATGTTTCGTTCTCCGAGCCGGGCTACACCGTCGAGTTGTACGGCATGCGCGAAGACCTGCTGGCCGCGCTGTTCGTCTGGCAGGATCACGAGGGCCTGCGGGTGCCAAGGGCGCAGCGGGCAGGGCGCCTGCGCGAGATGTTCGTCCATGCTCATGGCGATATCCAGCGGGCGCTGGATGCAGTGCCGGAGGGGTTCTACCTGGATCATCTGATGCAGGTGCATTTGCCCGCCTGGCATCAAGGCCGCCTGGTGTTGCTCGGGGACGCGGCGCATTGCCTGACCCTGGCCTCCGGGCGGGGAGCGAGCATGGCCATCACCGGTGCCTGGCTGCTGGCCGAGGAGCTGGCCCGCAGTGGTGATGTGGCGGCACTGCAGCGCTACGAAACGCGACTGCGCCCGGATATCACCGTGCTTCAGGCGCTGGCGCCGAAGATGGCCGGGTGGTACGTGCCGTTGACGCGGCGCGGCTGGCACCTGCGCAACCTGTTCATGCGCTGGACCCCGGACTGGCTGACCGGCTGGATGTTGCGCCGCACTTTTACCGAAGTGGATCAGGGGGCGTTGAGCCAGGCGGTGAGAACGCAACCTTGAGCGCGGCGCGGACCTTTTGCGTCCGCGCCCGCCGAAAATCCCTTGCCCCTGTCCAGGCCCTCGGTCATCCTGCCTCGCTTCGCCCCCCGCCGAGGAACCCCAAGGTTTGCCCGATCCACTGACCCGCCCGCTCTCGCAATACCTCGCTCGACTGGCGCCTTCCAGCCAGTTGACCATGAAGTACGTCCTGCAGGATGCCGCCGACCGCCTCGGTTTCGACGAGGTGGATATCGTCGAGGTGCCCTGGCACCAGCTCGAACCCGCGCATATCACCGAGCTGGTCGCCGCATTGCGCAGCGATGGCTACGCGCCCAACAGCACTTCGCTGTACGTCAACGCCATTCGCGGGGTGATGAACGAAGCCTGGCGCCTGGGCCTGATCGACCAGGAGCGGCTGTTGCGCATTCGTGAGGTGAAAGGTGTGCAGGGCACGCGCCTGCCGGTGGGGCGCAACCTCAAGCGCAGCCTGATTCGCGAGCTGATGGAGGCCTGCGCCGCCGATCCGCGGCCTCAGGGCCTGCGCGATGCGGCGTTGATCGCCTTGCTGTATGGCACCGGCATGCGCAAATCGGAGTCGGTGAACATCGACCTGGCCCAGGTGGACTTCGCCGAGCGCAGCTTGCAGGTACTGGGCAAGGGCAACAAGCAGTTGATCAAGTACGCCCCGGTCTGGGCCTTCGAAAAGCTCGACGCCTGGCTGAAATTCCGTCGTGAACAGCTACCTCCGGGGCAGGAGGACGACACCTTCCTGTTCAACCGCATCCGCCGCGGCAGCCATATCACCCGCGAGCGCATCACCAAGCACGCGATCTACTACATCGCCCGCCAGCGCGGACAGCAGGTGGGAGTGAAGATCATGCCCCACGACTTTCGCCGGTCATTCATTACCCGGGTGATCGAGGAGCACGACCTGTCCATCGCGCAGAAACTGGCGCACCACAGCAATATCCAGACCACCGCCAACTACGATATGCGCGATGACAACGAGCGGCGCAGGGCGGTGGATCGGTATGACTACTGAGGAATCATCACGTAGCACGTTGCAGTGCGAGATCTACGATTTGTTTGACGGTTAGTTGCGCTATGTCTTCCAGGCGAAGTTGGCAACCAAGTTCGTGGGATAGCTGTATGGCCAGCCATATTTTGTCCACTTCATCCCAATCAAACTCATGAATAGTGTTGTGCATTTCTACTTTCTGCCCGGGTAGCAACCGATCGGTAATAAGCCCGACGACAAGTTCAGTGACGTTTTCTTCATTTATAGTTATCGACTGGCGCATCTCATTTGCCTCGTTTTCCACGCAGGATGGGTTCAAGCATTTCAGCAGAGAATCCGATCCCACAAAACTGACAAAAATACCAGGTGCCCGCCCTAACGCGAGCACCCGGTACATTCAGGACCCGGCCTTCTGCAACGGTGCGGAAACGGTCTCCGTAGCCTGTCCGGAACGCCGCATCACATGGATCGCCGCCAGCGCCGCTACCACCAGCCCCGGCGAAGCGGCCAGCAACACGCCGGCCGTTCCGGCACCGGCCGCGAGGATCTGCCCGGCCGCCAGCGGTCCGCTCACCGACCCCAGGCGCCCGATGGCCACTGCCGCCCCGACACCGGTAGCGCGTACGGCGGTCGGATACAGCGGCGGGGCCAGCGCGTAGAGCACCAGTTGCGCGGCGATCACGAACAGCCCTGCGGCAAACCCGGCAATGGCCATGGCCGTCACGCCCACCGACAACCCCAGCCCGGCCAGCGATACGAGCAGGCCGGCATAAATGCACAGCGTGACCCGCTGCGGGCTGCCACGGTCCAGCAGCATGCCACCCAGCAGCGAACCCAGCGCGCCGCCGACGTTGAACAGCATCTGCACCAGCCCGGCATCCGGCTTGCTGAAGCCCTGGCCGATCAGCAGCGACGGCAGCCAGTTGAGCAGCATGTACATCACGGTCAGGGTGAAGAAGTAGGCGAGCCACAGCATCAGCGTGGCACTGGCCCTGCCTTCGCCGAACAGCGCGCTGGACGTGGAAGGTCGTTGCAGCACCGCACCGGCCTGCTGGAAGGCGCGGGATTCCGGAAGCATGACCAGCATCAGCGGGACCGCGAGCAGGGGCGCGAGGCCACCGATGATAAAGGTCATCTGCCAGTGGTCATGGGAGAACATCGCCACCACCGCCGCCAGTGCGCCGCCGAGCGGTACCCCGGAGTACATGATGCTGATGGCGGTGCTGCGCCGTTGTTCGCCCACTGCTTCGGCGCACAGGGCGATCAGGTTGGGCAGGGCGGCGCCCAGGCCCAGGCCGGTCATCAGGCGTGCCAGCAGCAGGTGGCTGTAGGTCTCGACATAGGCGGTCCACAGGGAGAACACGCCAAACAGGATGACCGCCGCCACCAGGACTTTCTTGCGCCCGATGCGGTCGGCCAGCCAGCCGCCGAAGAAGGCGCCCGGCAACAGCCCGACGATGCTGGCGCTGAACACCCAGCCGAGCATCTTCGGGTCCAGCTCGAAACTCTGGCGCAGCCCGGCGGCAGCGGTGCCGGCCGATTGCAGGTCGAAACCCTCGATCAGCGCGACGATGAAACACAAAGCGATTGTCAGCGTCGGACGACGCGATGAAGTGTCCATGGCATGGCCTCGTTCTTGTTGTTGTTCTGCGTGTGCCGGTCGCGAATGGCCGGCTGGAAAACAAGATAACAAGAATAACTATTTTTGCAGCTGCTTTTTTCCACTGGTTGATAGCGGTTGAGAGGTCCGTGCTAGACGCGGGCGAGACAGAAAAGCGCCTGCCTCGCGGCAAATAGTTAATAAAATTAACGTTCGATTATCGGTCATTCACCGTTGACGGACCCCGGGCGGCTTTCCATTCTCCGCTGCGTGGCGATGCCTGACACCTCGCCCGACTGCCAGAAAAACAACAACAAGAGTGGACTTCCCCTATGCATCACTGCGTTCGTGATACCCGCGCCACCCTGGCGCTGGCGATGGCATTCGCCAGCACCCCGAGCCTGGCCGGCGGCTTCTTCGAAGACAGCCACGGCAATCTTGCGCTGAAAAACTACTACCTGGATCGCGACTACAAGGACGCCGGCGCCAAGAGCGCCGCGCGGGAATGGGCACAGGGTTTCAATCTGTTCGTCGAGTCCGGTTTTACCGAAGGGCCGGTGGGCTTTGGCCTGGATGCCCGGGGATTGCTGGGGCTCAAGCTGGACTCGGCGCCGCACCGCAGCGGTACCGAGCTGCTACCGGTGTCGAAGAGTGACGGGGTAGCGGCCGACGATTACTCGCGGCTGGCGATGACCGCCAAGATGAAGATCAGCCAGACCACCGTGAAGAGCGGCGATAACCTGATCTTTCTGCCGTTCGCCTTCGCCAGCCCGTCGCGCCTGCTGCCGCAGACCTTCCGCGGCACCACCCTCAGTTCGAAGGAAATCGCCGGCTTGACGATCAATGCCGGCTACCTGGACCGGATCAACAAGCGTGATTCCACCAGCTACGAGCGCATGGCGATCGCCTCGCCCAATGGCCGCTTCCGTGGCTCGGAAACCTCATCGCACATGCTCTATGCCGGGGGCGACTACCAGTTGAACAAGTCCCTCGGCCTGCGCGCCTATCACGCCGAACTCGAGGACCTGTACCAGCAGGACACCCTGGCCGCGCTGTACGAGCAGGGCATCGGCGACGGCACCTTCACTGCCGACCTGCGCAGCTTCTTCAGTCGCGAGGACGGCCAGGCAAGGGCGGGCAGGGTGGACAATATCAACGCCTCGGCGCTGTTCAGCTACCGTCTTGGCGGGCACCGGCTGGGGATCGGCTACATGAATTCCAGTGGCGACTCGGCCACGCCCTACGTATCGGGCACCGAGCTGATGGGCATGAGTGAGCTGACCATGAGTTCGGACTTTCTCAATGCCAAGGAGCACACTTGGCAGGCCATCTACGACTATGACTTCGTCGCCATGGGCATCCCGGGGCTGAAAGGGCGGCTGCGCTATGTGCGCGGGGACAATATCGAACTGGCGTCGCTGAATGCCGATGATCGCAAGGAGCGCGAGTTCCAGATGGAGCTGGGCTACGTGATCCAGAGCGGGCCGCTGAAGAATGTCGGGTTCCAGGCGAGGAAGTCGATCTACCGCAATGACTTCCCGACGGGGGCGGCGTTCAGGGACGAGAACCAGACGCGGTTTCTGGTGACCTACACCTTGCCGATCTGGTAACCCGCATCTCACGGACAACACATAACCCTGTGGGAGCTGGCTTGCCAGCGATTTGGCCAGATCAGGCAACATCATTGCCCTTGCCGGCCTCATCGCTGGCAAGCCAGCTCCCACAGGGTCATGTGTTGCCCGTCAGTCCTGATACACCTTCTTCAACAACCGCAACAACTCCGCCCGCTCGCCGTCATCCAGCGCCGCCGTGGCATCGCGGTCGCTGTCGCTGGCGATCTGCTTGAGTTCCTTGAGCAGGGTTTCCCCGGTCTTGCTCAGGAAGATCCCGTACGAGCGTTTGTCCGGCTTGCAGCGAATGCGCACCGCCAGGGCCCGCTCTTCCAGCTTGTTCAGCAACGGCACCACCTGCGGCGGTTCGATGGCCAGCGCCCGGGCCAGGTCCGCCTGCATCAGCCCCGGGGTCTGCTCGATGATCGCCAGCGCCGAGAACTGCGCCGGGCGCAAATCATGGGCGCAGAGCCGGGCGATCAGATTCTGGAACAGCTTCAATTGGGCACGACGCAAGGCGTAACCGATCAGGTCTTCGAGGGAGGCATCCAGCGCCGGGGCCGGCTCGGGGGCGGTGTCGGAGGTGCGGGCGGACCTTGCCATCAGGATTGGGGTTCCTTGAGTAAGAAAGTTACCCAGTTTGCCCGCCCGGACAGGATCTGGCTAGCACGACCTCGGAAGAAAGCCCTGCAACTGACTCAGGAAAAAAGATAATTTTCATAATAGTTAATTGACATAACTAATTTGCTCGATTAGCGTGCTAACCATCACCTCGAACAACAAGAGTGCATCACATGAGCAACTACGAAGGCCGCTGGACCACCGTCAAGGTCGAAATCGAATCGGGTATCGCCTGGGTCACCCTGAACCGTCCGGACAAGCGCAACGCCATGAGCCCGACCCTCAACCGCGAGATGGTCGACGTGCTGGAAACCCTGGAGCAGGACGCCGAGGCCGGCGTGCTGGTACTGACCGGTGCCGGCGAGTCCTGGACTGCGGGTATGGACCTCAAGGAATACTTCCGTGAAGTGGACGCCGGCCCCGAGATCCTTCAGGAAAAGATCCGCCGCGAAGCCTCGCAATGGCAATGGAAGCTGCTGCGCATGTACGCCAAGCCGACCATCGCCATGGTCAACGGCTGGTGCTTCGGCGGCGGTTTCAGCCCGCTGGTGGCCTGCGACCTGGCGATCTGCGCCGACGAAGCGACCTTCGGCCTCTCGGAAATCAACTGGGGCATCCCGCCGGGCAACCTGGTGAGCAAGGCCATGGCCGATACCGTCGGCCACCGCCAGTCGCTGTACTACATCATGACCGGCAAGACCTTCGGCGGGCCGAAAGCCGCCGAGATGGGCCTGGTCAATGAAAGCGTGCCGCTGGCGCAACTGCGCCAGACCACCCGCGAGCTGGCGCTGAACCTGCTGGAGAAGAACCCGGTGGTGCTGCGCGCCGCGAAGAACGGCTTCAAGCGCTGCCGCGAGCTGACCTGGGAACAGAACGAAGACTACCTGTACGCCAAGCTCGACCAGTCGCGCCTGTTGGACACCGAAGGCGGTCGCGAACAGGGCATGAAGCAGTTCCTCGACGACAAGAGCATCAAGCCGGGCCTGCAGGCGTATAAACGCTGAGTGGTCCAAGGCGGCGTCCGCCGACGCCGCCACCGCGTGCTTCCTGACAAGACAAAAAAAGAGGAACGAGCATGTTGCAGGTGCCTTTGCTGATTGGCGGGGAGTCGCGCCCCGCCAGTGATGGACGAACCTTCGAACGGCGCAATCCGGTGACCGGAGAAGTGGTCTCGCAGGTGGCCGCCGCTACCCTGGACGACGCCGATGCCGCAGTCGCCGCCGCCAGCGCCGCTTTCCCGGCCTGGTCGCGCCTGGCCCCCAACGAACGCCGCAGCCGCCTGCTGGCCGCCGCCGATGCCTTGCAGGCGCGCACTGCCGAGTTCATCGCCGCCGCCGGCGAGACCGGGGCCATGGCCAACTGGTATGGCTTCAACGTCAAGCTGGCGGCCGGGATGCTTCGTGAAGCGGCGTCCATGACCACCCAGATCACCGGCGAAATCATTCCTTCCGACGTGCCCGGCAGCCTGGCCATGGCGGTGCGTGCGCCGTGCGGCGTGGTCCTGGGTATCGCGCCGTGGAACGCCCCGGTGATCCTCGCCACGCGGGCCATCGCCATGCCTTTGGCCTGCGGCAATACCGTGGTGCTCAAGGCCTCCGAGCTGAGCCCGGCGGTGCACCGCCTGATCGGCCAGGTGCTGCAGGATGCAGGCCTGGGCGACGGCGTGGTCAATGTGATCAGCAACGATCCGGCCGATGCGCCGCAGATCGTCGAGCGCCTGATCGCCAATCCGGCGGTGCGCCGGGTCAATTTCACCGGTTCGACCCATGTCGGGCGCATCGTCGGCGAACTGGCGGCGCGGCACTTGAAGCCGGCGCTGCTGGAACTGGGCGGCAAGGCGCCGTTCCTGGTGCTGGACGATGCCGACCTGGAGGCCGCCGTCGAAGCGGCGGCCTTTGGCGCCTACTTCAACCAGGGCCAGATCTGCATGTCCACCGAGCGCCTGGTAGTGGACGAGAAGATCGCCGATGCCTTCGTCGACAAGCTCGCCGCGAAGATCGCCACCCTGCGGGCCGGCGATCCGCAGGACCCGGCCTCGGTCCTCGGCTCCCTGGTGGACGCCGGCGCTGGCGAGCGCATCAAGGCGCTGATCGACGACGCGGTGGAGAAGGGCGCGCGCCTGGTCTGCGGCGGCCAGCTGGACGGAAGCATTCTCCAGCCGACCCTGCTCGACCGCGTGGACGCGAGCATGCGCCTGTACCGCGAGGAATCCTTCGGCCCGGTGGCCGTGGTCCTGCGTGGCCAGGACGACGAGGCGCTGCTGGCCCTGGCCAACGACTCCGAGTTCGGCCTGTCCTCGGCCATCTTCAGCCGCGACACCAGCCGCGCGCTGGCCTTGGCGCAGCGTGTGGAATCGGGGATCTGCCATATCAACGGCCCCACCGTGCACGATGAAGCGCAGATGCCGTTCGGCGGCGTGAAGTCCAGCGGCTACGGCAGCTTCGGCAGCCGCACCGCCATCGACCAGTTCACCCAGTTGCGCTGGATCACCTTGCAGCACGGTGCCCGTCACTACCCGATCTGATACGCCGGGACTACCCGCCGCCCGGCGCATCCGGGCGGCGGCACGACAGACAACAAGAACAAGGAGCAACCTGCGTGAATTCCGAAGCCAGCACACGGCCGGCCGACCGTGCCCAATCTCCACGCTATCGGCAGGTGTCCATCGGTCATCCCGAGGTCGAGGTCAGCGAAATCGACGGCATCCTGCGCATGCAGGCACGCGAGCCCCTGGCGCCGCTGCCCGCACGTTTGCTCGAACGCCTGGAATACTGGGCCGAAGCGCGTCCACGACAAACCTTTGTCGCTGCAAGGCAGAACGACGGTGCCTGGCGCGAGATCAGCTACGCCGACATGTTCCGGCAGGTGCGCACCATCGCCGCCCATCTGCTCGACCTGGGCCTGAGCGCCGAGCGCCCGCTGGCGCTGTTCTCCGGCAACGATATCGAGCACCTGCAGATTGCCCTCGGCGCCATGTATGCCGGCATTCCCTATTGCCCGGTGTCGCCGGCCTACGCCTTGCTCTCCCAGGACTTCGCCAAGCTGCGGCATGTCTGCGACGTGCTCACCCCGGGCGTGGTCTTCGTCAGCGACAGCCAGCCATTCCAGCGCGCCATCGATGCGGTGCTGGAGCCCTCGGTAGCGGTGATCAGCGTGCGTGGCACCGTCGAGGGCCGCCGCACCCTCGATTTCGCCTCGCTGCTGGCGCCGGCCGACCTGCAAAAGGCCGATGCCGCCTTCGCCGCCACCGGTCCCGACACCATCGCCAAATTTCTCTTCACCTCCGGCTCGACCAAGCTGCCCAAGGCGGTGATCACCACCCAGCGCATGCTCTGCGCCAACCAGCAGATGCTTCTGCAGACCTTCCCGGTATTCGCCGAGGAGCCGCCGGTACTGGTGGACTGGCTGCCGTGGAACCACACCTTCGGTGGCAGCCACAACCTCGGCATCGTCCTGTACAACGGCGGCAGCTTCTACCTCGATGCCGGCAAGCCGACGCCCCAGGGCTTTGGCGAAACCCTGCGCAACCTGCGGGAAATCTCGCCCACCGCCTACCTGACGGTGCCCAAGGGCTGGGAGGAACTGGTCAAGGCGCTGGAGCAGGATGCCGAGCTGCGCGAGGTGTTCTTCGCCCGCATCAAGCTGTTCTTCTTCGCGGCGGCGGGGCTGTCGCAGAGTGTCTGGGACCGTCTTGACCGCATCGCCGAGCAGCACTGCGGCGAACGTATCCGCATGATGGCCGGTCTCGGCATGACCGAAGCCGCGCCGTCCTGCACCTTCACCACCGGGCCGCTGTCCATGGCCGGCTATATCGGCCTGCCGGCGCCGGGTTGCGAGGTCAAGCTGGTGCCTCTGGGCGACAAGCTCGAAGGGCGTTTCCGCGGGCCGCATATCATGCCCGGCTACTGGCGCGCCGCGCAGCAGACCGCCGAGGTGTTCGACGAGGAAGGTTTCTATTGCTCGGGGGATGCGCTGAAGCTGGCCGACCCGCAGCAGAGCCAGTTGGGGCTGATGTTCGACGGGCGTATCGCCGAGGACTTCAAGCTGTCGTCCGGGGTGTTCGTCAGTGTCGGTCCGCTGCGCAACCGCGCGGTGCTGGAGGGCTCGCCCTATGTGCAGGACATCGTGGTCGCGGCGCCGGATCGCCAGTGCCTGGGCATCCTGGTCTTCCCGCGCTTGCCGGAATGCCGGCAACTGGCGGGGTTGGGGGCCAGCGCGACGGATGCCGAAGTGCTCGCCAGCGCCCCGGTGCGCGCGTGGTTCGCCGACTGGCTGGAACGCCTGAACCGCGATGCCCAGGGCAACGCCAGTCGACTTGAATGGCTGGCCTTGCAGGATGAAGCGCCCTCTATCGACCAGGGCGAGATCACCGACAAAGGCTCGATCAACCAGCGCGCCGTGTTGCAACGCCGCGCCGCCCAGATCGAGGCGCTGTATCGCGGCGAGGCGCCCGGCATGCTGCATGCGCGGGTGAAGGCATGAGCCTGTGCAGCCGCTTCGATGATCTGGCGATCGTCGAGATGGCGCGCACGCCTTGGATCGATCTGGGCGGTGCGCTGGCCGGGGTGTCGCCCATCGACCTGGGGATCCATGCGGGGAGGGCGGTGCTGGAGCGGGCCGCCATCGATCCGGCCAGCATCGACAGCGTACTGGCCGGGAGCATGGCCCAGGCCAGTTTCGACGCCTACATGTTGCCCCGTCATATCGGGCTCTACAGCGGTGTAGCGCAAAGCGTGCCGGCGCTGGCGGTGCAGCGGATCTGCGGGACCGGGCTGGAGCTGCTGCGCCAGGCCGGTGAGCAGGTGCGCGACGGCGTGCAGCGGGTGCTGTGCGTCGGGGCCGAGTCCATGTCGCGCAATCCGATCGCGGCGTACGAGCATCGTGGCGGCTTTCGCCTCGGTGCACCGGTCGGCTTCAAGGACTTTCTCTGGGAAGCCCTGTACGACCCGGCAGCGGGCGTGGACATGATCGGCACCGCCGAGAACCTGGCCCGGGAATACGGATTGAGCCGGGAAGAGGTGGATGCCTGGGCCTTGCGCAGTCATCAGCGGGCGTTGGCGGCTCGGGAGGCGGGCTGGTTCGATGCGGAGATCGCTGCTGTCCGCTCCGTGCGTTTTGACGCCGAAGACTGCCTGCCCCGGGGTATCGAACTGCCTCGGGGCATTAGCGAGGTGCTTCGCGACAGCCATCCGCGTCACACCGATACGTCTGCGTTGGCCCGCCTGCGAGCGATCCACGAAGGCGGCGTGCAGACCGCCGGCAACAGCTGCGCGGTGGTCGATGGTGCGGCGGCAGCGCTGGTCTGCCGCTACTCCGCCTGTGAACGGCCGCCGCTGGCCCGGGTGCTGATGGCCACTGTGGTAGGCGTACCGCCACGGACCATGGGCATCGGCCCGGCCCCGGCGATCCGCCTGCTGCTGGAGCGCAGCGGCCTGCGCCTGGAGCAGATCGACCGCTTCGAGATCAACGAGGCCCAGTCGGCGCAGGTACTGGCGGTAGCCCGCTCGCTGGAGCTGGACCCGGAGCGCCTGAATGTCCACGGCGGCTCCATCGCTCTCGGCCATCCGCTGGCCGCTACCGGCCTGCGCCTGGTGCAGACCCTGGCCCGCCAGTTGCGCGACGGCAATCTGCGCTACGGCATCGCCGCTGCCTGCATCGGCGGCGGGCAAGGCATGGCGCTGCTGATCGAAAACCCCCAATTCGCTGCTTGAACGAGGAAACCCATGGCCTATCGGGCGCCCCTGGGCGATATGCAATTCGTGCTGCAACACTGGTTGCGTGCCGACCGTGACTGGCGGCAGATGCCAGCCTTCGCCGAGGTCGATCTGGACCTTGCCGTGCAGGTGCTGGAAGAGGCGGCACGCTTCAGCAGCGAGATCCTCGCGCCGCTGAACACGCCGGGTGACCGTCAGGGTTGCCGGCTGGTCGAGGGCGAAGTCATCACGCCGGAGGGTTTCCCGGCGGCTTACCGCGCCTATGTCGAAGGTGGCTGGCCGGCGCTGGCCTGTGCGGTGGAGCAGGGCGGCCAGGGCCTGCCCCAGGTGCTGGATGCGGCGCTGCTGGAAATGCTCTACGCCAGCAACCATGCCTGGGCCATGTATACCGGGATTGCCCATGGCGCCTACCTGTGTCTGAAGACCCACGCTTCGGTCGAGCTTCAGCAGCGTTACCTACCCGGCATCATCAGTGGCGAAACCCTGCCGACCATGTGCCTGACCGAGCCCCAGGCGGGCAGCGATGTCGGTCTGTTGCGCTGTCGCGCCGCGCCGCTGGACGATGGCAGCTATGCGCTCAGTGGCAGCAAGCTGTTCATCTCCGGGGGCGAGCATGACCTGAGCCACGACATCCTTCATCTGGCGCTCGCCCGGTTGCCCGATGCACCGGCGGGCAGTCGCGGTGTCTCGCTGCTGCTGGTGCCGAAGTGGCTGGACAACGGCGAGCGTAATGCCGTGCATTGCGATGGCCTGGAACACAAGCTGGGCATTCGCGGCAGCGCCACCTGCGCGCTGCGTTTCGAGGGTGCCCGGGGCTGGCTGGTGGGCCAGCCGCACGGCGGGCTGGCGGCGATGTTCGTGATGATGAACTCGGCGCGCCTGCATGTGGGCCTGCAGGGGCTGGGGCATGCCGAGGCGGCCTGGCAAATGGCCCGCGACTATGCCCTGGAGCGCCGGCAGATGCGTGCGCCGAAGCACCCCGAGGGTATCGCTGCGGCGCTGGCCGATCCGATCCACCTGCACCCGGCGATGCGCCGGATTCTCCTGGAGCTGCGGGTGCGTACCGAAGGCATGCGCGCCATTGGCTACTGGGCTGCGCACTGGCTGGATATCGCTGCCGAAGCGGCTGACCCGGCCCTGCGCGGCAAGGCCGAGACCCTGGCCGCGCTGCTCACGCCCATCGTCAAGGCCAGCTTCACCAGCCAGGGCTTCGAGCTGGCGAGCAAGGCCTTGCAGGTGTTTGGCGGCTATGGCTACACGGCGGAATTCCCCATCGAGCAGACCTTGCGCGATAGCCGGATTGCCATGATCTACGAGGGCAGCAACGAGATTCAGGCCAATGACCTGCTGCTGCGCAAGGTGCTTGGGGATGGCGGCGAGGGCTTTGGGTTGTTGCTCGCGGAGCTGCGCGCGGAGGCGCAGGCCACCGGGTCGGTGTACGCCGAGGCGCTGGGCGAGGTGTGCGACGGGCTGGAAGGGCTGATGCCGGAATTGCAGGCGTTCAGTGCCGGGGATGGCGAGTATCCGTATCGGGCGGCGGGGGACTTCCTGCAACTGTGCTCTATCAGTTTGCTGGCCTTTGCCTGGGCCCGGAGTGCCCGCTGTGCCGAGGGGCTGGCGGAGCCGTTGCGGCGGGAGAAGCTGGAGAGTGCGGGGTTCTGTTTCGATTATCTGTTGCCGGAGTTCGATCGGCAGGTGGCGGCTGTAAGGGCGGCGCGGGCGCCATTGCCCTTCATTGGCTGATCCGGCCTCATCGCTGGCAAGCCAGCTCCCACAGGGATCGGCAGCGCTGCGGACACTGTGGGAGCTGGCTTGCCAGCGATGAGGCCCGGGAGAGCACTACAGAATCCAGCTATTCGATACCTGCATACCTGACTTGCACAAACCGCCGCCCTCAGCCCCTCTGGCCCGGTGCTATAGTCCGCCGACCCCCGATCCCCAGAGGAGCCCCCGTGAGTACCTTCACCTATACGGTCAGCCCCGATATCTTCCGCGATCACCCCGACTACCGCCGTGGTGTGGTGGTGTTCCGCAACCTCGACAACGCCCGCCCCGATCCCGACCTCACTGCGCAACTGCGCGCCAGCGAGGCCTCGGTACGCCAGCGCATCAGCGGCAACCCCGCTGACTTCCCGCAGATCGCCGCCTGGCGTGACGCTTACCGCCGCTTCGGCGCCAAGCCCTCGGAGCACCGGGCCTCCATCGAAGCCCTGAGCCGCCGCGTGCTCAAGCCCGACAACCTGCCGGACATCAACCCGCTGGTGGATATCGGCAACCTGCTGTCCCTGCGCTACCTGCTGCCTGCCGGAGTCCACCCCGTCGGTCCGCAGTCGAGCCACATCGAGCTGCGCAAGGCCCGCGATGAAGACCGTTTTCTCGCCGACGCCGGAAGCGCAGCCGAAACCATCGCCCCCGGCGAAATCGTCCTCGCCGCCGGCCCGCGCATCCTCACCCGGCGCTGGACCTGGCGCCAGGCCGCCGATACCCGCACCCTGGCCGACACCGGCCATGTGTTCTTCGATATCGACGGGCTGCCACCCACCAGCCCGGAAGACGTGCAGGCCGCCATCGCCGACCTGATCGAACTGGTCGCGCGCTTCTGCGGCGGGGAGTGCCTGGCTCACGCGGTGCTCGACGCCGCGCATCCCAGCCTGAACATCGCCTGATGGGCCAGGCCTTCAACAACCTCAGCATCGGTCAGTTGCGCGTGCTGCTGACCCTGCTGGAGGTGCGCAACCTCAGCCATGCCGCGACCCGCCTGGGCACCAGCCAGTCGGCATTGAGCCGGCACCTGGCGCAGTTTCGCGAGGCCTTCGGTGATCCGCTGCTGGTGCGCCAGGGCCGCCAGTACATCCTCAGCGAGCGTGGCCTGGCGCTGGTCGAGCCGATCAAGGTGGTACTGGGGCAGTTGCAGGACCTGGGCACGCCTTCGCAATTCTCCCCGGCCACCTGCGAGCGGCGTTTTGCCCTGGCCGGGTCCGATCACGTCGCCCAGTACATCCTTCCGCAATTGCTGCGCGACCTGGCCGAGGTGGCGCCCGGGGTCAGCCTGGATTTCCGCCCCTGGGAAGCCAACCGTTTCGACTGGCTGGCCAACGGCAAGGTCGACCTGGCCACCAGCATGATCGAAGACACCCCGGCCGAGTTTCACGGTCGGGTGATCGGTGAGGACATGGCAGTGTGCGTCATGCGCAACAGCCATCCGCTGGCCGGGGAGTCACGCTTGAGCGTGCAGCAGTTCCTTGCCTGGCCGCACCTGAAGATCAGCACCGGCGGCGACAAGGACAGCTTCGTCGACGCCTGGCTGCGCAAGCATGGCCAGCAGCGCGACCTGAAACTCACGGTGCCGTACTACTCGGCGGCGCTGGAGGTGATCCGCGACAGCAACATGCTCTTGATGCTGCCGGAACATATCGCCCGCAAATGGAGCGAACAGGCCGAGGTGTGCAGCAGGCCGCTGGCCTTTGTCGAGCATCCATTCCGTTACTGGGTGGTCTGGCATAGCCGCACCCATGCGTCAGCGGAGCAGCAGTGGTTTCGCAAGTTCATTTATGAGCATTGCCGGGGTTCGCAATTCCTCAGTCCCGGTTCTTGAAGCTTCAAGCCTCAAGCGGTAAGCGGCAAGAAAGAGCAGTCCG
Source organism: Pseudomonas sp. P2S-1 (assembly GCF_057197725.1). Taxonomy (NCBI): domain Bacteria; kingdom Pseudomonadati; phylum Pseudomonadota; class Gammaproteobacteria; order Pseudomonadales; family Pseudomonadaceae; genus Pseudomonas; species Pseudomonas sp. P2S-1. The sequence goes on along the minus strand of NZ_CM170068.1, from coordinate 1,710,830 downwards.
CGTCGCCGCGGCTTTTTCTTGCCGCTTGAAACTTAAAGCTTGCAGCTATCCATCCCCCGCATAGTTGCCATTCAATATTGCCGGCTGTTGCGCCGGAAACTTGCTGGTAACTTGAAGTTCGACGAAGTGCACAAACAACTTCGCACTAAATAAGAGTTTAATACTTCACCTGCCGAACTATCGCCAGGCGCCGGGTCATGCCGTGCCTGAAAAACAATACGGACAATAAAGACGATGAGCAGAAACATTGATGCCGACCCCGCCCTGGCGCGGGGTCTGTCCAACCGGCATATCCAGATGATCGGCCTCGGCGGCGCCATCGGCACCGGCCTGTTCCTCGGCAGCGCCGGGGTGATGAAACTGGCCGGGCCTTCGCTGCTGCTGGGCTATGCGCTGGCGGGGCTGATCGCCTTCCTGATCATGCGCCAGCTCGGTGAGATGCTGGTGGACGAGCCGGTCTCCGGTTCCCTGAGCCACTTTTCCAACAAGTACTGCTCCGGTTTCATGGGCTACCTGGCCGGCTGGAACTACACCGCCGGCTATATCCTGGTGGGCATGGCCGAGCTGACCGCCGTGGGCAAGTACGTGCAGTTCTGGTGGCCGGAAATCCCCACCTGGGCCTGCGCTGCGTTCTTCTTCGTGCTGGTCAACGGCCTCAATTTGCTGGCGGTGAAGGTCTACGGCGAGGCGGAGTTCTGGTTCGCGGTGATCAAGGTCACGGCGGTGGTGATGATGATCGCCTTGGGGGCCTGGCTGCTGTTCGGCCCGACCCCGCCTGCGGGAGCGGCGGTCAGCAACCTGTGGAGCCATGGCGGCTTTGTGCCCAATGGCTTCGGCGGGTTGATCCTGGCCCTGCCGCTGATCATGTTCGCCTTCGGTGGCCTGGAGTTCATCGGCTTTACCGCCGGCGAGGCACGGGACCCGCAACGCACCATCCCCCGTGCGATCAACAAGGTGCTGCACCGTATCGGCCTGTTCTATATCTGCGCCCTGGCGGTGCTGCTGGCCCTGACGCCATGGGATGAGCTGGTGGCCTCGCTGTCGGCCGGCGGCGACCCTTACAGCGCTAGTCCCTTCGTGAAAATCCTCGATCTGCTGGGCATCGGCGCGGCGGCCCATGTGCTCAACCTGGTGGTGCTGACGGCGGCGCTGTCGGTGTACAACGCGGTGGTCTACTGCACCGTACGCCAGTTGCATGCGATGGCCGGGCAGGGTCATGCACCGAAGAAACTGCTCAAGCTCAATCGCAACGGGGTGCCGGTCAATGCCCTGTTGGTCACCGCCGCGGTCACGGCATTGGCGGTGATCCTCAACTGGCTGTCGCCCAACGGCACCCTTGAACTGCTGATGGCCCTGGTCGTGGCCACCACCATCATGAACTGGATGCTCACCAGCTATACCCACCTGAAGTTTCGCCGGGCGAAAGTTGCAGCGGGGGAGAGCACCGGTTATCGCTCGCCACTGTTTCCACTGAGCAACTATCTGTGCATCGCCTTCATCCTTGGAATCATGCTGATCATGGCCTTTATTCCGTCGATGCGTATTTCGGTCTGGTTGATTCCGCTGTGGTTGCTGCTGATCTACGGCAGTTACCGCAAATATCACGCGATGAAGTCCGGCGCGCTGCGTTTCGAATAATCCGCAACAGGAAATGATGATGAAATCCCAACTCCCCGCTGTTCAACAGCTCACGGGCGGCGAAGCCCTGGTCGAAAGCCTCAAGGTGCATGGCGTCGATACCCTGTTTGCCCTGCCCGGGGCGCAGATCTACGGCCTGACCGATGCCCTGGCGCGCAACGCCGAGAGCATCCGCACCGTTGGCGCCCGGCATGAACAGACCAGCGCCTACATGGCCTTCGGTTATGCCCGCTCCACCGGCCGCCCCGGCGTGTTCACCGTGGTACCCGGCCCGGGCATCCTCAACGCCAGTGCCGCCATGCTCACCGCCCACGGCTGCAATGCCCCGGTGCTGGCCCTGACCGGTGATGTGATGAGCGGCTTCAAGGACCGCGGTCGCGGCCAGTTGCATGAACTGCCGCGCCAGTTGGAAATCCTCCAGGGCATCGGCAAATGGGCAGCCCATATCGAACAACCGGCGGACGCGCCGTGGCAGGTGGCCCAGGCCTTCCAGGCCATGCAGTCGGGGCGGCCAGGGGTGGTGTCGTTGCAGGCGTCGTGGGACTTCTTCACCCGTGGTGGAGCGGTGCGCATGCAGGCGCCGCTGGCGTTGCAGGCCAAACCGCCGGTGGATACCGATGCGCTGGAGCAGGCGGCGAAGCTGCTTTCCGGGGCGAAGGCGCCGATGATCTTCGTCGGTTCCGGTGCGCTGGAGGCCAGCGCCGAAGTCGGCCAGCTCGCCGAAGTGCTGGGTGCCCCGGTGGTCAGTTTCCGTGGCGGACGCGGTGTGGTTTCCGATGATCATCCGCTGGGCTTTACCGTCGCTGCCGGTGCGCGCCTATGGCCGCAGACCGATGTGGCGGTGGTGATCGGTTCGCGCTTCGAGCTCCTGGATATCCGCTGGCGCCATCGCCCGGCCGGGCTGAAACTGATCCGCATCGACATCGATCCGGCGGAGGTGCGGCGGATCCCTTCGGAGGTCAACCTGCTGGCGGATGCCGCCGAGGGTTCCAGCGCCCTGGCCGAGGCGGTGCTGCGCGTCGGTCCGCCGCGTCGTCGCGACAGCGAGATCGCCGAGGCCAAGGTAGCTGCCGAGCAGGCGATCCAATGCGTGCAACCGCAACTGGATTACCTGCGGGTGATCCGTGAGGTGCTGCCACGGGACGGCTTCTTCGTCGAGGAGATTTCCCAGGTTGGTTTCACCTCGATCTTCGGCTTCCCCGTGTATCAGCCGCGCACCCTGGTCACGTCCGGGCACCAGGGCACCCTGGGCTTCGGCTTCCCCACGGCGCTAGGGGTCAAAGCGGCCCATCCGCACAAGGCGGTGGTGTCGATCTGCGGCGACGGCGGCTTCATGTTCGCCGCCCAGGAACTGGCGACGGCGGTGCAGTACCAGCTCAACCTGGTGACCATCGTGTTCAACAACAACGCCTTCGGCAACGTCTACCGCGACCAGCAGGAGAGCTTCGGCGGGCGTCTGCTTGGCTCGGAACTGGTCAACCCGGATTTCGTGCGCTTTGCCGAGTCCTTTGGCGTGCAGGCGGTGCGTGTTGCTTCGCCCGCACAGCTGCGGCCGGTGCTGGAACAGGCCTTCGCTGCCGATCGCCCGGTGCTGATCGAAGTCAGCGTGCCCCGTGGCAGCGACAGCAGCCCGTGGCAATTCCTTCACCCGACCTTCAACTGAGGCGCACCTGATGTTCGAACATGTCGAAACGTACCCCGGCGACCCGATCCTTTCGCTGATGGACAATTACCAGCGCGACCCGCGCACGGACAAGGTCAACCTGAGCATCGGTTTCTACTACGACGACGCGGGCCAGGTGCCGGTGCTGGAGTCGGTGCGCCAGGCCAGGGCGCTGCTGGAGGCGCGGGCGGAAAGCGCCAACCTGTACCTGCCCATGGACGGCCTGCCGGACTTTCGCCGGGCGGTGCAGGGCTATCTGTTCGCCGAGGCGGATTGCGAGCGCATCGTCACCCTGCAGAGCGTCGGCGGTTCCGGTGCGTTGCGGGTCGGGGCGGATTTTCTCAAGCGTTACTACCCGGACTCGCAGGTGTGGGTCAGTGATCCGACCTGGGACAACCATCTGGCGATCTTCCAGGGGGCCGGGTTCGCGGTGAACCGCTATCCGTACCTGGATGGCTCCGGGCAGCAGGTGGATTTCCCCGCAATGCTGGAGGTGTTCGCCAGGCTGCCGGCCAACAGCATCGTGCTGCTGCATGCGTGCTGCCATAACCCGACCGGGGTTGACCTGCAACCGCAGCAGTGGGATGCGTTGTATGCGCTGTTCCGCGAGCGGGGTCTGATTCCGTTCCTCGATGCCGCGTACCTGGGGTTGGGGCAGGGGCTGGATGAGGATGCCTATGCCATCCGTGCCCTGGCGCGGGCCGGGATCACCGGGCTGGTGAGCAACTCGTTCTCCAAGGTGTTCTCGCTGTATGGCGAGCGGGTCGGGTCGTTGTCGGTGGTCTGCGACAGCGCGGCGATTGCCGCGCGGGTAGCGGGGCAGTTGAAGGGGACGGTGCGGACCAATTATTCCAATCCGCCGCGGCATGGCGCGGAACTGGTGGCGACGATCTTTGCCAACAGCGAGTTGAGCACACTGTGGCGCAGTGAACTGGATGGCATGCGCGAGCGGATGTTGGCGATGCGTCGGGCGTTGTTCGAGCGGATCGAGCCGGGGCTGGAGGTCGGGTATCTGCTGCGCCAGCGGGGGATGTTCAGCTACACCGGGTTGAGTGCCGAGGCGGTGGATCGGATTCGGGAAAAGCACGGGGTGTATCTGATTCGCAGCGGGCGGATGTGTGTGGCCGGGCTTAATTCATCCAACCTGGATGCGGTGGCGAGGGCACTTTCGGACCACTGATAATCGGGTGTTCTTGAGGGCCTCATCGCTGGCAAGCCAGCTCCCACAGGTCCAGCGGTGCACGCGATCCCTGTGGGAGCTGGCTTGCCAGCGATGAGGCCCTCAAGAACACCCATAAAACCTGGGCAAGGCCCGTCCCAGAGCCTCGCCTTGTGCGAAACATTTCACAAATCTTTCACTTTATTTCGAACTTTCCTACAGACCCCTCCCTCGAAGCCCTGCATTCGTTAATACGTTTACCGTCATGGAGGCTTCACCAATGCGTACCCGTAACCTGCTCGCCCCGACCTGCATCCTGGCCCTGCTGGGCGCGCCCCTGGCTGCCGTCGCTGCGCCGAGCACCGACCCGCTGTTCACCCTCGGTCTGACGGGCAGCTACGACAAGTTCAAGTTCGAAGGCGGCAGCGAATCCGACGATAGCCATATGGGCCAGGGCGGTGTGTTCGCCACCTTCGGCAACAAGCTCACCGCCGAATCCGGCTTCATCTACCAGCTCGGTGCCGAGGCCAAGTACGGCAAGAAGAACGACAACAAACTCAAGGAAGCCCAGGCTGACCTGGACCTCGGCTGGCGTGCCGCGCTGGATGCGCGTAACTTCGTCGATGTCAGCGTGGGTGGTGGTTATGGCTGGTCGCGCTTCGAGCCGGACATCAACGACATCGACACCAAGCTCACCGTCAAATCGCCGTTCGCCAAGGCTGCGCTGGGCTACAACCACCAGTTCGACGCCTCGACCCTGCGCGTCGAAGTCGGTGCCCGCCACACCATCGACGGCCGTGCCCGCCTGAAGGTCGAGGACTTCGGCAGCGACAGCGTCGACCTCAAGGACCGCACCAACCCCTATGCCGAAGTCAGCCTGCTGATGAACCAGCAGGGCGGCATGCCGATCCAGGTCGGCGCCTACTACACCCGCACCGAGTACAAGCTGGACGAGGACTCGGCAGTGGCTGACAACACCAAGCTCAAGCGTGACGAGTTTGGCGTGAAGGTCGGTCTGGCGTTCTGATGCAGTAAGTCGCGACACAGCAAAACCCCTGTGGGAGCTGGCTTGCCAGCGATGAGGCCAGATCAGACAACAGTGTTGCCAGTGAGGGCCCTATCGCTGGCAAGCCAGCTCCCACAGGGGCCAAGGTGACCACAGAATCTGTGCTGTGTCAGTAGCAGCAACCTACTGCTGAGCCATTGCTCCTGACGCAACAGTCAAAACTCCCAACCCCGCCACACCCCTTGATCCACAAGCCCTCCAGCCTCTGGCACGGGCATTGCCATGGTCCAGCCATCCGTAATCAGAGAGCTGCCCATGACCCTGCCTTTCCGCCGCCAGCCCCTGGCGCTGTTGATCGCCGCGACCTTGCTGCCTGCCCACGCCGCCCTGGCCGACGACACCGATAAACCCGATGCCCTGCCCACCGTGACCGTCACCGCGCAGAAGCGCGAAGAGTCGCTGCAGGACGTCGCCGCTGCCGTATCTGCCGTGTCCGGCAAAAGCATCCAACAGACCGGTGGCGGCTTCACCGCCGGCAAGGCGCTGCAGGACGTGCCCAACGCCATCGCCCCGGAATTCGCCGGCAACCAGCGGCCACGCTGGTACATCCGCGGCATGGGCTCGGGCGACATGGCTTCGACCACCGTCTACCCGGTGGGCATCTATGTCGACGACACCTATATCAGCCCGCATATCGCCACAGGCGGTCCGCTCTATGACCTGGAACGGGTGGAGATCCTGCGCGGTCCGCAAGGCACCCTGTGGGGCAAGAACACCACCGGCGGGGCGATCAACTTCGTCTCGCGCAAGCCGCAGTTCGAGGAGGGCAACGGCTACCTGAAGATCGACGCCGGTAACTACGAGTCGCGCCTCTACGAAGGCGCCTATGGCGGCACCCTGGTGGACGATCGCCTGGCCGCCCGGGTGGCGTTCGTCGACCAGAGCAAGGACGGCCAGTTGAAGAACATCGTCGATGGCCATACCGTCGGCGATGTGCACGACCAGGCCGTGCGCGCGCAAATCCTCGCGCGCCTGAGCGACGACGTCGACGCCACCCTGCAGATCCGCTCCCGTGACTACAAGGGGCAGGGCATCGCCACCCGCGCCTGGGGTGCCGGCCCCGGCGGCACCACGCTGTTCGGCCCGGCACCCACGGTCAAGGACGATGAAGCGGCCTTCACCGGCAAGGGCGAGGACCGCATCCAACACAACGGCGTGCAACTGAACCTGCACTGGGACCTGGGCGAGCTGGCCCTGGATTCGATCACCGCCTTCGACGACATCCAGGAAAAGGCCCAGGGCCCGAACATGGGCATCTACGAATTCGGCCGCTCCTATGGCGACGATCACTGGCGCCAGGTGTCCCAGGAACTGCGCCTGTCCTCGGCCAGGAACCAGGCCGTGAGCTGGATCGTCGGTACCCACCTGTTCCATGAAAGCCTCGACAGCGCCAGCAGCAGTGCGATCCTGCCCACCGCCTACAACGCACCTTTCGATGTCGCCAGCTATGGCCGGACCGACCTCGACCAGACCACCACCAGCTACGCCCTGTTCGGCAGCAGCACCTGGCAGGCCACCGATGACCTGAGCTTCACCCTGGGACTGCGCTGGACCCGCGAGACCAAGGACATCGACCTGAACCGCGTCGCCTCGACGGATGCCGCGGACGTGTCCTTCGCCAGCAGCAACCGCTGGTGGAAGGACTACACCGGCACCCTGGCCACCGTCGCGACCCAGGACGAGCAGCGCACCTGGAACAAGCTGACCTACGACTTCACCCCCGAATACCAGCTCAACGACAACGCCCGGGTGTATTTCCGCTACGCCAAGGGCTTCCGCTCCGGCGGTTTCAATGGTGGCGCCACGGTGCAGGCGGAGAGCTCGGTGGTGGCGCCGGAGAACGTCGATGCCTACGAGCTGGGGCTCAAGAGCGAGTGGTTCGACGAGCGTCTGATCGCCAATGCCAACGTCTTCTACTACGACTACGCCGATATCCAGGTGAATACCGTGTCGGTGAGCAACGGGCAGGTGGTGTCGCTGCTGACCAACAGCGGCGCCGGGGTGATTCGCGGGGCGGAGTTCGAACTGCAGGCGTTGCCGTTGCAGAACCTGCAACTACGCGGTTCGCTGGGCTTGCTGCATACCGAGTTGAAGGACTTCTCGTCACCGGGCGGCCCGGATTACTCGGGTAACCGCATTGCCCGCTCGCCGGAGCGAACCCTGTCGGTGGGGGCGAGCTACCGGATTGCGCTGGAGGGCGGGGATGCGGTGACGCTGGATAACAGCTGGCGCTATCAGAGCCGCATTTACTTCCTGCCGACGGCGCAGGAGGACCACAGTGTTTCGCAGGGTGGGTACACGCTGGGGAATGCCAGCCTGACCTATCACTTTGCCGGGAAGCAGGACCTGGACCTGAGCGCCTACGTCAACAACCTTACCGACAAGCGCTACAAGACCGACAGCGTGCCGCTGCCGTTCGATATCGCCTGGGATGCGCGGGGGGATCGCAGGACTTATGGAGTTTCGGTGACTACCCACTTCTAACGTCGATCGCAGCAGTCCTGTAGGAGCGTGGCTTGCCCGCGAAGGACCGCGCAGCGGTCCCAAATGCTCACTGTCAGCACCATTTTGGGAGCGCTTCGCACTCCTTCGCGGGCAAGCCACGCTCCTACAGGGTCCGTGCTGTGCCCTTTATCCAAACCACCGGGCCAACCCACTCGGCGTCAACCCGGTCCAGCGCTTGAACGACCTGCGGAAATTGGTCGTATCACTGAACCGCAGGTAGTTGCACACCTCTTCATTGGTGTACCCCTTCATCTGGTACAGGTACAACGCCACGTGCCGTCGCACCAGGTCCAGCTGCTGCTGGAAATGGGTGCCATGCTTGCTCAGCTTGCGCTTGAGGGTAGTCGGACTGATACCGAAGGCGGCAGCGACCCGGTCGAGGTTGATCGGCTCATGGATATGCCCGTGCAGGTGATCGAACAGCTCATCCAGAAAACTCGCCCCACCTCCCAGCGCCTCCAGTTGCCCCAGACACGCCTGCCGCGCCACCAGCCCAGGTGTCGCAGCGGCATTGGGCAACGGTCGATGGATATATTCCCGAGGCAGGGAGAGCAGGGTGATCTGCGCATCGAAACGCACTTCCTCACCTAGATACACCCAGTACTGCTCGATATGCCGCGGCTGGCTCCAGGCGCACTGGATACGCCAGGGCAGATGCTCGCCGACCAGCCGCCGACTCATTGCAAGGACCGCGCTCAGGCAGGCTTCACCGAGAAACTGCGCCTGGTTGCCGGTACCACAGCCATCCTGCCAATACAGATGCAGGTAATGCTCCTCCAGCATCAGCCGCGGCGTCAGCAGCGGGCTGAGCAGGGCATGGAACTCGCACAGGTGTTCCAGCGCCTGGTACAGGTCGCGGGCATGCAGCAGGGTCTGGCTGGCCTCGCCGTAATGCCCTGGCAGCAAGCGCTGACCAAAGAGGAAAGCACTGTCATCGGCATCCAGCAGGCGCCGGGCATTGTCGATCAGGGTCAGGAACTGCTCCTGGCTGAAACGCGTTGCGCCCCGGCTGACATCCTCGTAGAACACCTCGCAACCGCGCAGCAGACGGTGGCTGTCGATGCCCCGGGAGAGGGCCAGGTCGATCAGGGTTGCCGGCTGGTAGTGGCCGACGATGAAACGCTGATCACGCTCGTAGCCGCTCATGCCGCCCCCTGCTGCGGAGCCTGGCGCTTGGCCCTGGCGATACCGAGGTTGACCCGCTTGAGCAGGCTGTCTACATCGTCGTCATAGGCCATGGCGGCCGCCACGCTGGCGCGCAACTGCAAGCGCTCGCCGTGGCGTTGGGTCTTGTAGGCGAAGCTGGCCACTGCCTGTTGCAGCTCCCCGGCCAGCCAGCGGGCCTGGGTTTCGCCGGTATTGGGCATGACCACGACAAAGCGGTCGCCGGCCAGACGGCAGAGCACATCCTGCTGGCGCAGGTTGAGCAACAGCAACTGGGCCAGCGCCTGCAGCAGGTGATCGCCCTCGGCCTCGCCATGCATCAGGTTCACCGCGCTGAAATCATCGATATCCAGCACCACCAGCGACAGCGGCTGCTCTTCGCGGGCCGCCTGTTCCAGGGCCAGTTGCACATGCTGCTTGAGGTACTGGGCACCGCCCAGCGGGGTCAGCTTGTCGAACAGCAGGTGTTCGCGGAACAACCCCTCGCGCTTGCTCATCTGCGCGTTGATCGCCTGCTGTTCCTGGTGCAGGTGATAGATGCCGAAGGTCACCAGGAGCAGGCCCACCGGCATCGGCGCGGTTTCCAGCCAGTTGTCCCAGACCGCGTCCGGGGCCAGGCGGATGAATTCGTCGAGCACGTCCATCCACCAGGAAAAACACACGCAGGCCATGCCCACCGCCAGCAGGCGACTGACCCGGCCGGCCGGGCGGCTGCGCATCAGCATCACCAGCCAGATCAACCAGATCAGCCCCGAGCCGCCTTCGCCGACCACGTCCATCCAGTTGATCTGCGCCCACGGCTTGACTTCGCCGAAGGCCAGGTAGATCTGCAGGCCGAGGTTGGCGGCGATGGCCAGGCCGACAAAGGTCAGGGTGTGCAGTTTGAGCAGTGATTTCATCGACGGTCTCCGGGCCGGGCCCGCTGAGCGTGCCCGACCAAGGTCACAGGGGTGTTACAGGGATTTGCTGCGGGACTTGCAGGGAAGCTGGTCCGGACCCTGTTCGCCAGTGCAGAAACGCTCGGCGGGCAGGTTCTTCGCCGGCTCGCTCAGGCGATTGCTCCCTTGCTTGTCGCGGTTCAGGTCGAAGGCGTCGTAGAGCGTGCCGTTGGCGGTGAAGCTGCGCACTTCCAGGCGCGACGGCAGCACCTCGACGGTCTGGTACAGCTGGGTTTCCTCGGCGCTGCGGTCTGGCTGCTGGCGGGCGCGGTCGTTGAGGCCGTACATCTTCGAACCGGCCACCGAGACCATGTACACCGGGCCCTGGACCTTGCCGGCGGCGTGGTCCTTCTTCGCCGCGACACGGCCGTTTTCATTGCTCAGGCGGCTGTAGCAGTGGTCGTGGCCCTGCAGCACCAGGTCGACCTTGTAGCGTTCGAACAGCGGTTTCCACGCGGCCTTGAGCGGGCCGGTGTCTTCCGGGCGGGCGCAGGTGAAGATCGGCTGGTGGGTGACGACGATCTTCCAGCGCGCCTTGCTCTCCTTCAGGCGCTGTTCCAGCCACTGGCTCTGCTGGTCGAGGGTGTTCAGGTCGAGGGCGGCAGTGCCGTCGAGGACGATGAAACGCACGCCCTGGTAGTCGGTGAAGTAGGTGGTGGTTTCCAACCCCTTCACGCCATTGCCGGGCAGGGCGAACTGCTTCGCCCAGTGCGGACCGAGCACGCGGCCTTCGCTGCCATCGGGGTTCACGCTGTCCAGGTACTCGTGGTTGCCGGTGGCGACCACCTGTGGCACCCCGGCGTAGTGGAAGCCACCGGCCTGGTTCCATTCGCCCCATTCATCGTCGTGGACCAGGTCGTCGCGCTGCGAGGTGAGGTCGCCGGCATGCACCACCAGCGCCGGGCTGGCGGTGGCGTGCAGGGCCTGGCGCACGCTGCGCGAGGCGATGGAGAGGATGTCGTTCTGGGTGTCGCCGAGGTAGATGAAGCGGAAGGGCTTGAAGCCAGCGGCGGCGGTGCGGAACTGCAGCCATTCGCTCCAGCCATCGGCGCCCTTGACCCGGTACACGTAAGGGGTGTCCGGTTGCAGGTCGGTGAGGCGGACCTGGTGGTACAGGGCGGCGCCGTTCTCGGTATCCAGCGACTGGCTGCTGCCTTCGAGCAGGATGGCGCGTTTTTCCAGTTGCGGACCGTCGAGGGCCGGGGCCAGTTGCAGCTGGCTGGCCGCCTGGCGGCTGTCGGTGCGGAAGGTCACGGCCATTTCCCGGGCCGGGTTGGCGCCGGGGGTCAGGACGATACGGTCGGCCAGGCCGGTGGCGGCGTAGGGCGCGCCGGGTGAATGCGGCAGGGGTTCGGCTGCGCTGGCGTTGCCGATGCAGGCGGCGAGGGCGAGGGCCAGCAGGCTCAGGCGGGACATGGAGGATCCTTGGGTCGGTGAGTTCTGGCGGCCAAGGAAACAAAGGCAAATGACGCTTGGGTTACAGGGTGGGGGGTCTATTTGGACGCTGGCAGATGTGAAAAAAATGTTGGTTTTTTCAGTGTTCTCAAGGGCCTGATCGCTGGCAAGCCAGCTCCCACAGGGACCGCGTGCACCGCTGAACCTGTGGGAGCTGCGGTTCGGCGCCCCGACTTGCCAGCGATGAGGCCGGTACAGCCAATGAAGAGTGAAAGGGGGTCATATCAGGCCAATTCCCCGCGAAAACCACCCGAAAATGCCCCGATCCGACCGCTGTGAAAATCCCTGTCACAGATCTGCCACACGCCACCCCTAGCGTGCCCCTCAGTTTCCGCCGGGTGTGGCGGATCGACTTCAGGGGAGCAACAACGTGGCAATCGTCAGATTCAAGATCAGCCTGCTGAGCATGGCCATCGCCGCCAGCCTGCCGGCCTTCGCCGAAGACAAGGTGGAGCACGTCAACGTCGTCGGCCAGGCCGCCAGCCTGGACCAGGCGCTGAAGGAGCAGAAAGCCTCCGACACCATCCGCAGCGTGGTCCACGCCGATGCCGTCGGCCAGTTGCCCGACGATAACGCCGCCGAAGCCCTGCAACGGATTCCCGGCCTGTCGGTGGAACGCGACCAGGGCGAAGGCCGCTTCGTCAGCGTGCGCGGCATCGGCCCGGACCTGAACAGCGTGACCATCAACGGCACCCTGCTGCCCGCCCCGGAAGCCGACCGCCGCGCCGTGGCCCTCGACGTGCTGCCCACCGAACTGGTGCAGTCGCTGTCGGTGGTCAAGTCGCTGACCCCGGACATGGACGCCAACTCCCTCGGCGGCACCATCGAGGTGGAAAGCCTGTCGGCCTTCGATCACCCGGGCCTGTTCTACACCGTCAGCGGCGAAGCCAGCCACGACGAGAACACCCGCCAGACCAGCCCGAAATTCTCCGGCGCGTTCAGCAACAAGTTCAGCCTCGGCGACGGTATCGACAACTTCGGCGTGGCCGCCGCCCTTAGCTGGCAGCAGCGCGATTTCGGCTCGGACAACGTCGAGACCGGCGGCGCCTGGGACTTCGACGGCGACCAGCCACGCCTGGAAGAAGCCGAACAGCGTGACTACCGCATCCGCCGCGAACGCACCGGCGCCGGCCTGAACTTCGACTACCGCCCGGACGATTTCTCCAGCTACTACCTGCGCACCCTCTACAGCCGCTTCAAGGACACCGAGACGCGCAATGCCGCCGGGATCGAGTTCGAAGACCCGCAAGCCTCCGGCGAGCGTGGCGACGGCGAAGGCTGGCGTTCCCTGAAGTCCCGCGAGGACACCCAGGAAATCCAGTCCTATGTATTCGGCGGCGAACGCCTGATCGATGCCTGGACCCTCAGTGGCCAGGTCGGTTACAGCAAGTCCAGCGAGAACGACCCGGGCGGCATTGCCGACGCCAAGTTCGAAGGCGACTTCAGCGACATCGGCTTCGACGGCACCCGTAAGCCACGCCTGTCCACCGGCGCGGCCTTCTACGACCCGAACGCCTTCACCCTGGACAAGGTGGAATGGGAGAAAGCCCATTCCACCGACGAAGAAAAGAACATCCGCTTCGACCTCGCCCGCGACTACGAACTGGCCGGCAACAGCTCCCAGGTCAAGTTCGGCGCCAAGGCCAGCCGCCGCGACAAGCGTGCCGACACCGATATCTGGGTCTACGAGGACTTCGACGATGTCACCCTGGCCGGCTACCAGAGCGGCAAGGTCGACTACTCCCTGGGCAACTTCGGCAACGGCATCAGCGCCGGGGCGATCAAGAACCTGATCGGCGGGATGGACCGCGATGCCTTCTACGACGAAGAAGAATCGCGGATCAACGACTTCACCATGCGCGAAGACATCAACGCCGCCTACCTGATGAACACCGTCGATGTTGGCGCCTGGCGCTTTATCGGCGGCGTACGCTACGAGGGCACCGAGTTCGAGGCCAAGGGCACCGGCCTGCGTGACGGCGTCTACAGCCCGACCGAAAGCCGCAAACGCTATGACCACTGGCTGCCGGGGTTGCACGCACGCTACCAGTTCACCCCGCAAACCCAGTTGCGCGCGGCCTGGACCAACACCGTGGTGCGCCCGACCTTCGGCCAGCTGGCGCCGGGCTTCATGATCGACGACGGCGAAGGCGAAGCCGCCTTCGGCAACCCGAACCTCAAGCCGCTGGAATCGATGAACCTCGACCTCGGCATCGAGCACTACATGGGCCGTGCCGGCACCGTCTCGGCGTTCCTGTTCTACAAGGACATCGACAACTTCGTCTACAACACCGACCTGGCCGGCACCGGCGAGTGGGTCGACTTCGACGAGGCCAAGACCTACGCCAACGGCCAGAGCGCCAAGCTGTACGGCATGGAACTGGCCTACTCGCAGACATTCGACTGGCTGCCGGCGCCGTGGAACGGCCTGCTGCTGGGCGGCAACCTGACCCTGAGCAAGTCCCGCGCCGAAATCGAAGGCCAGGGCCTGACCCGGCGCATCGACCTGCCCAACCAGTCCGACACCGTCGGCAACCTGACCCTCGGCTGGGAAGACGACAAGCTCAGCCTGCGGGTGGCCGCCAACTACAAGTCGAAGTACCTGGCGGAAGTCGCCGGCATCGACGATAAGGCCCATGACCTGTACTCGGACGACCAGCTGTTCGTCGATTTCAAGGCCGGGTACTTCATCACCCCGGACCTGCAACTCACCTTCGAGGCGCAGAACATCACCGACGAGTCCTACTACACCTACACCGGGCGCTCGCGCTTCAACTCGCAGTACGAGGAATACGGCCCGACCTACAAGGTCGGCCTGACCCTGACCCACTTCTGATCGCCAGCCCGAGACCCGAACATGTTCAATGCAAGACCTTTCACCTTCGCCGGGGGCCTGCTGCTGGCCCTGGCAGTATCCCAGGCCGTGGCCGCCGCGCCGCTCCTGACCCTTGGCGAGCGCCTGCCCGGCAGCGTCGAGAATGCCCGTCTGTTGAGCACCGATGGCTTCTGGCCCGGTGCCGACCGCCTGGTCGCCGGCAAGCAGGGCCTGCAACTGCTCAAGGCCGACGGCCAGGTGCTGAGCCAGCTCGATGGCCGCTACAAGGGCCTGGACCTGCGCAGCGACCAGGACGCGTTGCTGGTGGCGACCGTCGATAGCAAGCGCCAGCAGGCCGTGCTGGTGCAGTTGCACAAGGACAAGGGCTGGAGCACGCCGCTGTACCTGCCCAAGCGTGATTTCCCGGTCGAAGGCCTGTGCCTGTATCGCGACAGCGCGCGCAACAGCTTCGTCTTCCTGATGGGCGCCGAGGGCGTGGGCGAGCAGTGGTTGGTGGCCACCGCAGACAAGCCGCTTGGCGAAGCCCTCCGCGTGCGTGGCTTGAGCCTGCCGCCGCTGAGCGAGCACTGCCAGGGCGACGATGCCGGTGACAGCCTGTTCGTCAATGAAGAGAACGTCGGTTTCTGGCGCTATGGCGCGGCCGCCGAGGCGCCGCTGCAACGGCGTCCGGTGGACTTGCGGGCGCCATTCGGCTCCATCGCCAAGCGTGCGGCCGGGATGGCGGTAGTGCCCGGCGGTGTGCTGGCCCTGGATCCGCTGGGCGCCAGCCTGCACCTGTATCGCCAGGCCGGCACGAGCTGGAAAGCCGAGGCGAGCCTGCCGCTGGCCGGTCTCAAGGAGCCCGAGCAACTCAGCGTGCGCCAGGACGCCAAGGGCCTGGACCTGTTGATCGTCGACGATGAAGGCCAGCGCCGTGCCCGTCTCGACTGGGACCTGCCGGTTGCCAAGGTCGCCGCGCCGGTCCCGGTATTGCCGGCCCAGGTCCAGACCGAGCCGGTCCCGAGCTTCGGCGATGCCGCCGACGATCCGGCGATCTGGGTCAATGCCGCCAACCCGCAGCAAAGCCGGATCATCGGCACCGACAAGAAGGGCGGGCTGCTGGTGTACGACCTCGCCGGCAAGCAGCTGCAGGACCTGCGTGTCGGCCGGGTCAACAACGTCGATGTGCGCAATGGCTTCAAGCTCGGCGAACGCACCGTGGACCTGGCGGTGGCGAGCAATCGCGATAACAACAGCCTGCAGGTGTTCGCCATCGAACCGCTGACCGGCGAAGTCAGCCCGCTGGGCGAGGTGGCCACGCCGCTGGAGGAAATCTACGGGCTGTGCATGTTCAAGGATGCCGCTGGTGCCATCCACACCATCGTCAACGACAAGAACGGCAGCTTCCTGCAATACCGCCTCGGCGCGGCGAAAGGGCAGGTCGAGGGCGAAATGGTGCGCCGCTTTGCCACCGCGACCCAGCCGGAAGGCTGCGTGGCCGACGACCGTGGCCAGCGCCTGTTCATCGGTGAGGAAGACAAGGCGGTCTGGACCCTGGATGCCCGCGCCGAAGCACCGACCACGCTTGAGAAAGTCATTGCCGTGGGCGACCCGATCAAGGCCGATATCGAAGGCCTGGCGTTCTACCAGGGCAAGCAGCGCGACTACCTGGTGATCTCCAGCCAGGGCAACGACCGCTACGTGGTGGTCGAGGCCAGGCCGCCGTATCGCCTGCGCGGCGCCTTCGCGATTGGCCTGAATGCCGAACGCGGCATCGACGGTGCCTCGCAGACCGACGGCCTCGAAGTCACCTCCGCCAACCTCGGTGGTCCGTGGAGCCAGGGCCTGCTGGTGGTGCAGGACGGCCGCAAGCGCATGCCCGAGGGCCGGCAGAACTTCAAGGCGATTGCCTGGAGCCAGGTGGTCGAGGCGCTGCAGCTCGATTGAGCCGCTGTCATCAACCGGCAATGCCGTTGTCATCCAATACACGACGCCCTGCCTGGTGCGGGGCCAAGGAGCAAAGAACATGCACGCAAGTGAACCTATGAGCATCTGGGGCCTGGTCAGCGATGCCAGCCTGGTGGTGCAGGCGGTGATGGCCTGCCTGGTACTGGCCTCGCTGCTCAGCTGGTACCTGATCGTCCAGCGCGGCTGGGCGCTGGGCCGTAGCGAGAAGGCCTCGGACGGCTTCCTCCAGCGTTTCCGCGCCAGCGGCGACCTGGCCCTGCTGTACCGCGAAAGCCAGGCGCGCACCGCCGAGGGCGATGACGAGACGCCGCTGCAGCGCCTGTTCGTCGATGGCTACCAGGCCTTCGCCCAGTTGCAGCGACAGCCGCAGATCGAGAATTCCGCCGTGCTGGAAGGTGTCGAGCGCCGCCTCTACGTGTCCCTCGCCGAGCAGGACGAACGCCTCGACAAGGGCCTGGCCTTCCTCGCCACCGTAGGTTCTGTCAGCCCGTACATCGGCCTGTTCGGCACCGTGTGGGGGATCATGAATGCCTTCCTCGGCCTGTCCCAGGTCCAGCAGGCGACCCTCAACACCGTGGCCCCGGGCATCGCCGAAGCGCTGATCGCCACCGCCATCGGCCTGTTCGCGGCGATCCCGGCGGTCATGGCCTACAACCGCTTCAGCGCGCGCGGGCAGATGCTCAGCGCCCGCCAATACGCCTTCGCCAATGAATTGCAGGCGCGCCTGCACAAGCGTCTGCACTGCACCCCAAGCATGGCTGCGGTGGCCTGAAAGGAGTTTCCCCGATGTTGGTAAAACCCCAGCGCAAGCACGCCGTGAAGGCGGAAATGAACGTGGTGCCCTATATCGACGTGATGCTGGTGCTGCTGGTGATCTTCATGGTCACCGCGCCGATGCTGGTCCAGGGCGTCAAGCTCGAACTGCCCAAGGTCGCCGCCCAGGCCATGCCGGCCGACAGCGAGCGGCAGGTGCTGACCCTGTCGGTAAAGGTCGATGGCGGCTTCTACTGGAATGTCGGGCCGGACCTCAAGCTCGACGGGCAGAGCGACAGCGCCGTGAGCCTCGAGGAAATGCGCGACAAGGTCGGGCGGATCATTGCCGAGCGCGGTGATACCCAGGTCTATGTGCGGGCCGACCAGGGTGCCGATTACGGGCGGGTGGTTGCCGGCATCGCCGAGTTGCAGCGTGGCGGGGTGAGCAACCTGGGCCTGATTACCGAGGAGCCTTGAGATGACTGCGATGAGTCTGCCGCTGTCGGCCCCGGTGCCGTCCTTCAATCTGCCGAAATGGCGCGCCAATGCAGGTGCCGCGGGCGTGGCCGTGGCCTTGCATGTGGCGGTGGCGGTGGCCTTGCTCGGGCATGACTACAGGCCGCAGATGCCGGCGCCGGTGGTGCCGGTGATCACTACCCAGTTGATCAGCGTGCCGCTGCCGGAACCGGTGGTTGAGCCTGTGGTGGTGCCGGAGCCGCCTGCGCCTGCCGTTGTCGAGCCGCCGCCTCCGGAAGTAGTGAAGGCCCCGGCGCCGGTGGTGCCGACCGAGGCGGAACTGGCGTTCAAGCGCGAGCAGTTGCGCGAGAAGCAGGAGCAGGTGGCGGAGCAGAAGCGTCAGCGTGAGGAAGTTCGTCAGCGCGTGGAACAGCAGCGTCAGGAACAGATGGCAAGGGAAGCGGCGCAGGCGCGGGAGGTTGAGCAGCAGCGCCTGGCCGCCGAGCGTCGGGCGGCGGATGAGCGTGCCCGTGCCGCAGCGGCGGCGAGCCAGCAGTACCTGCCGATCACCAAGAAAGCCCCGGACTACCCGCAACGGGCGCTGGACAAGGGTATTCAGGGGGATTGCACGGTCAGCTACACCGTGGATACCCAGGGCAAGGTGCGGGATCCGCAGGTGGTGGACGGGTGCCATCCGTGGTTTGCCCAGCCATCGTTGCAGGCGGCGCGGAGCTTTCGCTATCAGCCGAGGATTGTGGATGGCCGGGCGGTAGAGGTACCCGGGATCAAGAACACCTTCCACTACAGCATCGAGCAAGGCTCCCGGTAGAGGGTGATGCTGATGGCCTCATCGCTGGCAAGCCAGCTCCCACAGGGTTGCGGTGCATGCGGTCCCTGTGGGAGCTGGCTTGCCAGCGATAGCGGTCTCAAGGCAACGTCGCAGGCCGTAGGTACTCGGGCTGGAGTGTGTTGAACCAGAACAGAATCATGCTCACCAGAATGGTCACCAACACCAGTAACCCAACCCCCCACACCGAAGCCGCATAGAGAAACCCCTGGTCCTGGGTCAACCGCATGAATTTCGGCAACCCCACGAACAGCAGGTAGGTCGCATAGGCCCCCGCCACGATCAGCGCCGCCACTGCCAGCCAGCGACTCGGATACAACCCGGTGATCCCCGCCAGGAAATACGGCGTGGTGGTGTACGCCACGAAACCGATGCACTGATTCAACGTTGGCCGCGCCTCGAAGGTCCGCGACATCCAGCGGATAAACCCGCCCATGATCAGCGTGCCCAGCAGCATGGTGACGTACAGCAGCACCCCAAGCTGCAACCCACTGGCCATGCTGACCCGCACCCGATCGCCCTCGGCCAGGCTCCAGCCGGTCCAGGTCACCCCGATGAACAGGCAGATGGCCGGGAGCAGGGCCCATAGCAGCAGGTGCGGGAGGTAGTGGCGCGGTTGCCGTTCTTCTTCGGTGCGGATATCCACCCAGGCGTAATCCGGGTGGGTAAGGAGTTTGACCAGGTGAGCTTTCATCGGAGTGATCTCCTGTCAGCGATGAAGTTTGGAAACAGGAGGGTTTTCCGGTGTTCAGTTTTTGTCGGGGCAGGGCGCCGAGTGGTCGGTTGACAGGCCGGTGATCATCTCGATGGATCTTTTTCACCAGCGCAGCGGTCGGTTTCTGCAACGGTCATCCACGGAGAACTATCATGCCTTCCAGCAAGCACCCGGGCGCTGCGCCCGACCAGCACATGCCCGGCGAAGTGGAGCGCGACAACGACGCCCACCGCCCCGATCAACCCGGCCAGGGCAAGCGTGATTCCACGGCCCAGGAACACGCAAAACGCGAAGGCGGCGGGCAGGGAAAATATTCGAAGTAAATGGCGCAATCGTTTGTCCGGTTGGTTATTTCAATATTCCGCACCTGTGGAAGTAACAGGATGTTTTTCCGCTGTTGCAGCATTGAAATACCGGTCGTCCGTTAATCCAGAAAAAACGCCGCGTTTGTTGGCGGAAATATTCCGGGGCGTTAGTCTCACTGACGTACTTATAAAACCCGGGCACAGGAGCGTGAATATGAAGTATCGCGGAAAACACTATTGGGCCTGGGCCGAAGCGCCTCTGATGAGCCGTTCCCATGAAGAAGTGCTGGACGGTGGCGAGATTGTCGATGTGCAGGTGCGGCTCTCCCGGCTGGGCGCAACCCAGCTGTTTATCGGGGTCTACAACGCCGGCGGCACGCTGATGTTCGAGGAAACCTACGATTCCCGGCCGGGCGAAACCATGACCCGGGCGATGAACTGGGGCACGGCAAGGGCGCGTTTGCTGGCCAGTGAATCGATGGGCGGGAATATTGTTGCGGTATTGTGAAGTGTCGGGTTAGTTGGTGTTTTAACTATTGTCGTCCTGTTGTAATTGAACTGTTTTTGTTCTTTCTGGCCTCATCGCTGGCAAGCCAGCTCCCACAGGTACTGCAGTACACGCGGTCCCTGTGGGAGCTGGCTTGCCAGCGATAGGGCCCGGGAGAACACTCCGCATTCAACTGTCCATCCAGCAACAGTGGCTCAACATTTTGCTGTTTCAACAGTCGCACTGACTGTTGCCTGAAACCATCAAGCCCCTGAAATACAAGGCTTTTCCTGCTTGGCATGGGAAATGCGATAGCCCTGTGGTCATCGCATTCCAGGATTCATCTTTCCCATGACCACACCTGCCGTTTCCGCCCATTACGACCTCCGCCAGCCGGATGCCCATGTCATCCGCGACGATGCCGAAGCCATCGCCGTCGCCCAGCGCATCGCCGCCTTGCTCCGCGAAGGCGCCGCCGAGCGCGACCGCCAGCGCCGGGTGCCCGCCGATGTAGTCGATGCCTTCTCCAACAGCGGCCTGTGGGGTATCACGGTGCCTCGCAGCCATGGCGGCGCCGAAGTGTCCTTCGCCACCCTGGCCCGGGTGATCGCCATCGTCTCCGCCGCCGACCCGTCCCTTGGCCAGATCCCGCAGAACCACTATTGCTTGCTGGAAGACATCCGCCTGCAAGGCACAGAGGAGCAGAAGAGCTTCTTCTTCGACCTGGTGCTCAAGGGCCATCGCTTCGCCAATGCCCTGTCGGAAACCGGCGGCAAAACCGTGGCCGATATCCAGACCCGCCTGGTCGCTGAAGACGAGGGTTACCGCATCGACGGGCGCAAGGGCTACTGCACCGGCTCGCTCTACGCCCACTGGATCGGCGTGCTGGCCCTCGACGAAGCGGACCGCGCCCACCTGGCTTTCGTCGAGCGCGGCACCCCGGGCCTGGTGGTGGTCGACGACTGGGACAGCATCGGCCAGCGCACCACCTCCAGCGGTACGGTGATCGCCGATGGCCTGCGCGTTCCGACGTTCAACCTGTTCCCCAGCTACCGCTCCTATGAAGTGCCGACCCTGGCCGGCCCCTTCGCCCAGCTGACCACCGCCGCCATCGACGCCGGTATCGGCCGTGCTGCGCTGGACGACACCATCGCCTTCGTTCGCGAGCATGCCCGACCGTGGGTTGATGCCCAGGTGGAGAAGGCCGGGGATGATCCGCTGACCATCATCCAGGTCGGCTCGCTGGAGATTCGTCAGGAAGCTGCCGAGGCCCTGCTGGAGCGCGCCGGCTGGGTACTGGATGCCGCCAGGCCGAGCCCTGACGAAGACAATGTCGCCGCCGCCTCGGTAGCCGTGGCCAAGGCCAAGGTGCTCACCACCGAAGCCGCCATCGAAGCCAGCAACCGCCTGTTCGAGCTGGGCGGCACCCGCTCTTCCCTGGCCCGGCACAACTTCGACCGTCATTGGCGCAATGCCCGGGTGCACACCCTGCATGACCCGGTGCGCTGGAAATACCACCTGGTCGGCAACTGGGCGCTGAACGGCATCAAGCCGGCGCGGCACGACTGGAACTAGGGGGCGGCCATGAGCAAGCAGATCCGCCTCAATGCCTTCGCCATGAACACGGTCGGGCACCTGTCCCCCGGCCTGTGGCGCCATCCCCGCGACCAGTCGCGGCGCTACACCGATATTCATTACTGGGTGGAGCTGGCGAAAACCCTCGAACGCGGGCGTATCGACGGGCTGTTCATCGCCGATGTGCTCGGGGTCTACGACGTCTATGGCGGCAGTGCCGATGCGGCGCTGAGCACCGGGGCGCAGGTGCCGGTCAACGACCCGCTGCAACTGGTCCCGGCCATGGCGGCGGCCACCGAGCACCTGGGGTTTGGCGTGACGGCCTCGGTGTCCTTCGAGCATCCGTTTCCCTTCGCCCGGCGCATGTCCACCCTCGATCACCTGACCCAGGGCCGCGCTGGCTGGAATATCGTCACCTCCTACCTGAGCAGCGGTGCGCGCAACCTCGGCCAGCGCGAGCAGCTGTCCCATGACCAGCGCTATGCCCTGGCCGAGGAATACCTGCAGGTCTGCTACAAGCTCTGGGAAAGCAGCTGGGAGGAGGGCGCGGTCCGAGCCGATCGCGACAGCGGAGTCTATGCCGATCCGGCGAAGGTGCATGGCATCGGGCACGAGGGCGAGTACTTCAAGGTGCCCGGCTTCCACCTCAGCGAGCCGTCGCCACAGCGTACCCCGGTGCTCTATCAGGCCGGTGCGTCCAGCCGGGGCCGGGCCTTTGCCGCGGCCAACGCCGAATGCGTGTTCGTCGCCGCGCCAAGCAAGGCGGTGCTGAGGAAGCAGGTGGACGAGTTCCGTGCGGCAGCCGTCGCTGCCGGGCGCGCCGCCGACGATATCGTCATCCTCGAACAGCTCACGGTGATCGTCGCCGAGACCGACGAGGCGGCCCTTGCCCGTCTGCGCGAGTACCGCGAGTACGCCAGTGCCACCGGCGCCCTGACCCTGATGTCGGGCTGGACCGGGATCGATTTCTCGCAGTACGGCCCGGAGCAGATCCTCAAGGAAGTCCCGAGCGACGCTATCCAGTCGGCAGTGGAAGCCTTCACTCGCGCGGACCCGAACCGCACCTGGACCACCGCCGAGATCGCCGACTACTGCGCCATTGGCGGCGACGGCCCGGTGCTGGTCGGCTCGGCCCGGACCGTGGCCGACCAGTTGCAGGAATGGGTCGAGGCCACCGGTGTGGACGGCTTCAACCTGGCCAGCGTGGTCGCCCCGGAGACCTTCGTCGCCGTGGTCGACCTGTTGGTGCCGGAACTTCAGGCTCGCGGCCTGTTCAAGCGCGAATACGCCGAAGGCACCCTGCGCCACAAACTGTTCGGCCAGGGTGACCGCCTGCGCGCGCCGCACCCGGTGGCGGCGCTGCGGCGGGAGCACGGGCAATGAACGAGTTGCTGGTCAACCTCAACTGGGGCGAAGTCGGCCAGGCCAGCCTGGAGACCCTGAGCATGCTTGCCGCTGCCCTGGGATTCACCGTGCTGCTTGGCCTGCCGCTTGGCGTACTGCTTTATCTCACCGGACAGCGCCAGTTGCTCGCCAGCCCTGGCCTGTACCGGGGCATGTCGCTGGTGGTCAATGTCCTGCGTTCGTTGCCGTTCATCATCCTGCTGATCGTGCTGATCCCGTTCACCACCTTGCTCACCGGCACCTCGCTGGGCGTGCGCGGCACCATCCCACCGCTGGTGGTGGGCTGCACGCCGTTCTTCGCCCGGCTGGTGGAAACCGCGCTGCGCGAGGTGGATCGCGGCCTGGTTGAAGCCAGCCAGGCCATGGGTGGCAGCACCTGGCAGATCATCCGCTACACCCTGTTGCCGGAATCGCGCACCGGGCTGATCGCGGCGGTCACGGTGACGGCCATCGTCCTCGTCGACTACACCGCCATGGCCGGGGTGATCGGCGGTGGCGGGCTGGGCGACCTGGCGATCCGCTTCGGTTACCAGCGCTTCCAGACCGACGTGATGGTGGTCACCGTGCTCTTGCTGATCCTGCTGGTGCAGGCCCTGCAAATGAGCGGCGACCGCCTGGTGCGGCATTTCACCCGTCGTTGAAACACCTTTTTGCCTACCTTTGGAGTCAGACCATGTTCAAGCAATCCCTGGCGCTGCTTGCCGCTGCCATCATCAGTTTCTCCGCCCACGCCAATGAAAGGCTCACCGTCGGCGCTACCCCGGTGCCCCACGCGGAGATCCTCGAATTCGTCAAACCGGTGCTGGCCAAGGAGGGTGTGGACCTGGATATCAAGGTCTTCACCGACTTCATCCAGCCCAACCTGCAACTGGCGGAAAAGAACCTCGACGCCAACTACTACCAGTACCGGCCGTTCCTCGATGACTTCAACAAGACCCGCCACACCGACCTGGTGCCGGTGGTGGGCGTGCATATCGAGCCCTTCGGTGCCTACTCGACGAAGATCAAGGATCTGAAGGATCTTCCGGACGGCGCCAGCGTGGCCATTCCCAATGACCCGGTGAATACCGGCCGGGCGCTGGTGCTGTTGCATGAGGCCGGGCTGATCAAGCTCAAGGACCCGAGCAACACTTTGGCGACCCAGCGGGATATCGCCGAGAACCCGAAGAAACTGAAAATCCGGGAGCTGGAAGGCGCCTTGCTGGCGCGGGCGGTGAACCAGGTGGATTTGGCCTTCGTGTTCGCCAACTACGCGCTGGAGGCGGGGATCGACACCAGCAGTGCCCTGATCGTCGAGAAGGGCAAGGACCTGTATGTCGAGTACCTGGTGGCGCGGCCGGACAACCTCCAGGACCCGGGGATCCAGAAACTGGCCAAGGCGTTGAATACGCCTGAGGTAAGGCAGTTCATCCTGACCCGCTACAAGGGCCAGATCGCCCCGGGGTTCTGAG
This sequence comes from Pseudomonas sp. P2S-1, assembly GCF_057197725.1. Taxonomy (NCBI): domain Bacteria; kingdom Pseudomonadati; phylum Pseudomonadota; class Gammaproteobacteria; order Pseudomonadales; family Pseudomonadaceae; genus Pseudomonas; species Pseudomonas sp. P2S-1. The sequence goes on along the minus strand of NZ_CM170068.1, from coordinate 1,686,466 downwards.
CCTGAATCTTCATCTGCCTTGAGGGCCTCATCGCTGGCAAGCCAGCTCCCACAGGGTCCGCGTGCGCCGCTGGACCTGTGGGAGCTGGCTTGCCAGCGATAGGGCCCTCAGCAACAACACAACAATCCCGGACCCTCCCCATGACCAGCTTCCCCCCGGAATCCCTCACCACCCACCTGCACCTCCAGGGCATCGGCAAGCGCTATGGCAGCCTCACCGCCCTGGCCGACATCGACCTGCAGATCCACCGCGGCGAGATCTTCGGCATCATTGGCCGCAGTGGCGCCGGCAAGTCCTCCTTGCTGCGCCTGATCAACCGCCTGGAAACCCCGAGCGCCGGCCAGGTCCTGATCAACGGCCAGGACATCGCCCGGCTGACCAGCGCCGAACTGCGCCCGCTGCGCCGCCAGGTGGCGATGATCTTCCAGCACTTCAATCTGCTCGCCACCCGCACCGTCGCCGAGAACATCGAGCTGCCGTTGCAGATGGCTGGTGTCCCGGCGGCGGAGCGGACGCGCAAGGTCGAGGAATTGCTGCAACTGGTCGGCCTCGGCGAGCGCCGCGATGCGTACCCGGCGCAGCTTTCCGGTGGCCAGAAACAGCGGGTCGGTATTGCTCGGGCGCTGGTTCTCGACCCGCAGATCCTGCTCTGCGACGAAGCCACCTCGGCCCTCGATCCGGAAAGCACCCAGGCGATCCTGCAACTGCTGCGGGATATCAACCGGCGCCTCGGACTGACCATCGTGCTGATCACCCATGAGATGGAAGTCATCCGCGATCTCTGCCATCGGGTCGCCGTGCTCGAGCGCGGACAAGTGGTGGAGCAGGGCGAGGTCTGGCGGGTGTTCGGTGATCCGCAGCATGAGGTCAGCCGGATCCTGCTGGCGCCGTCGGAGCATCGTGAGGCGGTCGAGGTGGCGGGGGAGCAGGTGCTGGATCTGCACTACACCGGCGAGCATGGGCTGGAGCCGGATCTGGCGGCGCTGAGCAAGGCGCTGCCGGGGTTGCGGTTGTTGCACGGTGGGGTGGAGCGGATCCAGGGCCGGGCGCTGGGGCGGTTGCGGGTGGCGGTCAAGAGTGGCGATCTCGAGCGCGTTCAGATGCTGGCAGATCGAGTGGATGAGGTTCAGATTGCGCGTTACTTGTAGGCGGGCGCCGGCAAGCTACGGCTGAATCAAAAAGTCAGACGTTTCTGCTTAATCCTTCAGATTTGCCCTACTTATTTACCAACGCATTGCTTCCATGATCTGGCTCGATTGGATGGCACCAAATAACGACGAGGCCTACAGCACCCTTGCTATCCATGTGCAAACCACCAGCAGCGGCCCGTCGCCAGATCTGGAGTAGCTTCATGTCGTTAAAAGATTTCCAGCAAGCCACAGCCTTGGGCCCTGATGCTCTGTTTCTCCTGGAGGGTGTCACGCTGGATACCCTGCCGGGCAGAGACCATCCACCCAAGCAGATCGTCATCCACGCCCTGCCTCTGTCAAAAGTCCCGGTGGCCATGCGCAAGATGAATTGGCACACCGCGGCAGCCTTGATGCAGCGTTGGTTCGACAGCCCCGCATGGCAAATGCCGGAGGCGTGGAAGGAGGAGAAAACCAGGCCTGATCCCATGACCCTGACGCGAGCTCATTGCGATGAGGGCATCGTGAAGATGAGTTGGGCGATGGGGTTCGCGCGTTGTCGGGAGGCTGTGTCCCTGGCAGCGTCAAGGATCCACACGCCGAATGGCGTTCAGCGGCTGAATGACCTTCTGATGAAGGCCGGATGGGACAGAAAGGCCCCCATCCGGCTCGGTGATTTGAATGCGACCGCTCGGGTACTCGATGTGACAGCCCAGGTAAACGTTGCGCCGTTAGGGAGTCTGTCCGACCCGCTGGACGACATGTACGGTGCGCTCGGGCAGGCGATAGTCAAGGTATGTGTCTCGGGCAGGGCCTTTGTCGAGCAAGAGCCAGGGAACCAGCGCTCGATCGGCTATTTCCAGGTGGAGCGGCTGGGGTTCTATATCCGGGATCACTATGACTTCAATGGCTTTCAGTTCTTGGGGATCTGGACACAGGACCAGATATTGAACCGCTCTGAATTGATAGAGGTTGCGACAGGTGGAAGTGCCCCGATTTTCGAACTCGGTGATACAGCCTTCGCTTCGGTAACAAACGGTGACTTCAGGAAGTATCGGGATGGGGTTGGAATGGGCGGAGACTTCCTCCTTTACTCCGATGTTCTGTGGGTCGAAACCGACCAGATCATCAACCTGGGACCGGTATCGTGAACCGAACTTCCCGAGCTATTGCGCTCGCCATCGCAATCTCGGCAGCCCTTTGGGCTGCTTCTGGATGGTGGGAAAAAGGCTTGGCGACACAATGGGACGAGATCAGCAGCCCCAACGGCTGCTACCGACTGCAAAGTCTGAAGCCGTTCTGGGTTCTGCCCGATATTTTCCATCCCCGTGCAGATCCCAATGAAGATGTTCCAGCACAAAGATGGCCGCTGTGGAAATACCCGGGCTTCTATCGTCTTTACGATAACCGCACGGGAGAGCTGTTAGGGGAAAGCAAGATCTACGACCTGGCTCAGGCCAGTGGAACAATCAACTGGGGAGTGAGCGGTGAGGTGTATGCCGGGTTGATTCATGTCGGTCCCAATGCTCCAGACTGCATCTATGACCAACCGGTAAAACCAGGGCGCAACCAGTAAGTACAAAGATTCTGCAATCAGGCTCATCGCCGGCAATGCAGCTTTCCACAAGGTTTGACGGCATACGCGATACCTGTTGAAGTCCACCCTGCCTGAAAGACTGGGCGGACTCCCATAGTGACCGTGTGCACCGCGAACCCTGTGGGAGCTGGCTTGCCAGCGATGAGGCCAGTGGTTTCACCCCAGATTCAACAGCGTGACGTCAGGCGTCTCCAGGTGTCCATAGGCCGGACGGCAGCGCAACTCGACCCTCATGCCGCCTGCTCCTTGCCCTTCCCCGCACGAATATCGAACGCTCCACCGGTAAAGGCGCCATCCACGGTGACCTTGCCCTTGCCCGGCAGCAGCGGGAAGACCAGTTCGGCGAAGCGGTAGGCTTCTTCCAGATGCGGATAGCCGGACAGCACGAAGCTGTCGACACCCAGTTCGGCGTACTCCAGCAGGCGCGCGGCGATAGTCTCGGCATCACCCACCAACGCAGTGCCGGCACCGCCACGCACCAGGCCAACCCCGGCCCAGAGGTTCGGCGCCACTTCCAGCTTGTTGCGGTCACCGCCATGCAGCGCGGCCATGCGTCGCTGGCCCTCGGAGTCCATCTTCGCGTAGTTGGCCTGGGCGGCAGCGATGGTGGCGTCGTCGAGGTGGCTGATCAGTTCGTCGGCCGCGGCCCAGGCGGCCTCGTTGGTTTCACGGACGATCACGTGCAGGCGCACGCCGAAACGTACGCTCCGGCCATGCTTCGCGGCACGGGCTCGCACATCGGCGATCTTTTCGGCCACGGCGGCAGGCGGCTCGCCCCAGGTCAGGTAGGCATCCACATGCTTGGCCGCCAGTTCATGCGCAGCCGGCGAAGAACCACCGAAGTACAGCGGCGGGTACGGCTGCTGCACCGCTGGGAAGAAGTTCTGCGCGCCCTCGACCTTGAGGTGCTTGCCCTCGAAGTCGACGTTCTCGCCCTGCAGCAGGCGGCGCCAGATGGTGAGGAACTCGTCCGAGGCTTCGTAGCGCTCGTCATGCTTGAGGAACACGCCGTCGGCCGCCAGTTCGGTGGCATCGCCGCCGGGCACCACGTTGAGCAGCAGGCGGCCGTTGCTGGCCTGGTCCAGGGTGGCGGCCTGGCGCGCCGAAGCCGTGGGGTTGCCGAGGGACGTACGCAGCGCCACCAGCAGCTTGATGCGCTGGGTCACTGGCACCAGGCTGGCGGCGGTGACCCAGGGGTCCAGGCAACTGGTACCGGTGGGAATCAGCAGGCCGTCGTAGCCAAGCTGGTCGGCGGCCACGGCGATCTGGCGCATATAGGCGTTGGTTGCCGGCCGGCCGCTGGCGGAGTGACCGAGGTAGCGGGTGTCGCCGGAAGTCGGCAGGAACCAGAAAATATCGAGACTCATTGCAGTGTCCTTGTTGCCATCGTTGAGTGGTAGGCACGCGTAGCAGGTTCTGTTTCTAGGAATTCAGATCGACAGGTTGATCACCCGGCCATCGAAGCCACCGGGGGCGGGACGGCGCTTGTTGACCACCAGTTCGCCGATGCGGATCAGGTGGGTGCGGGTGATGTTGCGCGACAGCCCGAGCAACTGCGCGGTATGCACCTGGTTGTAATGGCAGAAGTGGTAGGCGGCACGCAGCAGGGCGTCCTCGACCTTTTCATGCAGGCCTTCGCCCTGTTCCTCGAACAGTTGCAGCAGGGCACGCTGGAGCAGTTCGTCGGCGCTTTCCTGGCGCGGCCGGTTGTCGTTCTCGCGCTCGATGCGCAGGTTCGACAGGTGCAGGTCCTCGGCGCGGATCACCTGGTCGCGGCACAGCAGCAGGGTGTGGTGGATGACGTTTTCCAGCTCGCGGATATTCCCCGGCCAGTCGTAGCTGGCCAGGCGCTGGCGGGCTTCGTCGCTGAGGCTGACCTCGGCGTAACCCAGGCGCCGGCTGTATTCGGCGATGAAATGGCGGGCCAGCGGCAGGATGTCGCCCGGCCGCTCGCGCAGCGGGTGCAGTTGCAGGCTGACCACGTTCAGGCGGTAGTACAGGTCCTCGCGGAAATGCCCGGCATTGATGGCTTTCTCCAGCTGCACGTTGGTCGCCGCCAGCACCCGCACATTGATCGGGATGCTCTTGCGCGAGCCCAGACGCACCACCTCGCGCTCCTGCAACACCCGCAGCAGCTTGACCTGGATCGGCATCGGCAGGTCGCCGATCTCGTCGAGGAACAGGGTGCCGCCGTCGGCTTCCTCGAACCAGCCGGCCTTGGCCGCGAGGGCGCCGGTGAAGGCGCCTTTTTCGTGGCCGAACAGCTCGGCCTCCACCAGCGACTCGGAAAACGCCCCGCAGTTGACCGCCACGAACGGCCCGTTGCGCCGCCCGCTGAGGTTATGGACATGCCGTGCCACCAGCTCCTTGCCGGTCCCGGTGGCGCCGATGATCAGCACGCTCGCCTCGCTGGGCGCGACCTGTTGCAGATGGGCCAGCAGCGCCTGCGAGCGCGGGTCTTCGAAGACCTGCGCGGTGGCGCGGATCGAGGTGGCCAGGGTCGGGGACGGGGGCAGGGTGAGCAGTTGCATGGGCGGGCCTTATGAGTAGAAGGTCGGGGTCGGGCGCGTACCGTTGAGCGCCCATTCGCCGAGCTCGTGGACGCGGTAGTCCACCGGGTCGTGCAGGGTCTGGGTGCGCAGGTTGCGCCAGTGCCGGTCGAAGCGCAGCGAGGCATGGGTGGCGCGGGCGCCGGTGACTTCGAACAGGCGGTTGCAGATGTCCAGGCCGTGGCGGGTCGCGGCGACCTTGGCGGTGCCGATGGCCAGGGCCAGTTGCCCGCGTTCCTCGGCACCCAGGCCGGTGCCCTTGGCCCAGGCCTTGTCGAGCAGTTCGGCGGCGCGCTCGATCAGCAGGCGCACGCTTTCCAGGCCGACCCAGAACTCGCCGTAGTGGCGCAGCACGTGGGGGTCTTCGCCACTGTGACGGGCGCTGGAGCGGAACCACGGGCGGCTTTCGTTGAGGGTGTACTGGCGCGCTTCGGCGAAGGCGCCTTCGGTGATACCGAGGAACAGGTTGGCGAAGTGCAGCTGGGCGATCAGCGGGCGCAGGCAGGCGAACGGCGTGCTCAGCGGGCCCGGATCGAGCAGCAGTTCACCCTGCTCGATGCGCACCCGCTCGAAGGTGGCGCTGCCGCTGTCGGTCTGGCGCTGGCCGATATTGTCCCAGTCGCCATGCAGGGTGATGCCGCTGCGGGCGCTGGGTACGGCGGCGATCAGCAGCTTGCCGCCCGCGCTTTCGTCCACCGCCGAGGCGATGAGCATTTCCGAGTCGCTGGCGCCGGAGCAGAAGCTCTTCTTGCCGGAAAACTCGACCCAGCCATCGAAGCGCTTGACCACGGTGCGGGTGTCCAGCGGGTTGAGGGCATTGCCCCAGAACCAGTGCTTGCGCGCGGTCTGTTCGAACCATGGCTCCCATTGCTCGGGGCGCGAGAACAGGCGCACGGTGGCCAGCATCAGGTGCTGGAAGCCGAACACATGGGCAATGGAACTGTCGACCCGGGCGAACTCGCGGGTCACTTCCAGGGTTTCGCTCCAGCTGGCGCCGAGGCCGCCGTACTGGCTCGGGATCACCAGGCCGAGCAGGCCGCTGGCGCGCAGGGCATCGCGCTCGGCTTTCGGCGTGCCGCCGCGGGCATCGCGTTCGACGGCGGTGGCGGCGAAGCGGGTCGCCAGTTCGCGGGCGATTTGCAGTGGGGTTTGCAGGGCGTGTGAAGGCAGGGTCATGGTCCGTGTCCTGCCTCAGGCGATCTTGCGCAGGGCGCTGTCGGCCACGCCGCCCAGCACTGCGGCGGCCCGTTCGGCAGCCAGGGCGATACGCGCCTGGAGGGCCGGGCTGGTGATCTGGTAGTCAGTGAAATCGGCCTGGGAGGCATAGACGCCGATGGGCAGGGTCAGGGCCTGGAAGAAGCTGAACAGCGGGCGCAGCTGGTGATCGATGACCAGCGCATGGCGCTCGCTGCCGCCGGTGGCGGCGAGCAGTACCGGGGTATCGATCAGCGCGTCCTGGCCGATCAGGTCGAACAGGTGCTTGAACTGGCCCGGGTAGGAACCGCGGTAGACCGGGGCGGCGACGATCAGCAGGTCGGCCTGTTCGATGGCGACCAGTTGCGCCTCGACATCGGCGGGCAGTTCGCTGCGCGACAGGGCACCACCGACCGGGCGGGCAATATTGCCCAGCTCGATGATCTGGACGTTGAAGTCCAGGTGCTGGCCGAGGGCGCTGATCAGGGCTTCGGTCAGGACCAGGGTGCGCGAAGGGCGCCAGGCCCCACCGGAAACGGCGACGATGTTGAATGCGGTGCTCATGATTCGGATTCCTTGGCGGAGTGAGTTGCCTGGACAAGAGCAAGAGCCGTTCCAGTTTTCAAAAGCCTTTTGAATCAATGGGTTGTGATGGGTTTGTGAGGAGCCAGGGTGTTGCCCAGAGCGGCAACTGTTGCTGGGGTGTTGGTGGGTGAACAGTTGCCTGGCGAACAGTGGCTGGGTGAGGGGATTGTTGGAGGGGAGGGGTTATTCAGTCCAATTATTAATAAAGATAAATTAATAACTTTATTGAATATATGTCCGGGTGGCTTGATGAAGTTGAGGGAAATTTCCTACGGATAGGCTAGAGTCGAGCCCTTCGACTTCCACCCGGATGGAGCCACGCAATGTCCTGCCCCCAGGTCTGTACCGGTGCCTTGCTGCAATGCAGCTTCGGCGCCGCGCCATGCGCGCTGAATGTCCTGCCGGTCAACCGGGTCATGGTGGGGGGCGTGCCGGCGGCGAACATCATGGACCATATCCCGCTGGTGAATATTCCCACCTTCGGCATGTGCATGAGCATGGCCAACCCCATGGTCGCCGCGGCCACTGCCGCCGCGCTCGGGGTGCTGACGCCGATGCCGTGCATCCCGGCGACGTCTGCGCCCTGGATGCCGGGCGCGCCCACGGTGCTGCTGGGCAACATGCCGGCGCTGGATGCCAACAGCATGCTGATGTGCAACTGGGCGGGGGTGATCAAGATCAATTTTGCGGGGCAGGTGCAGACCTTGATTCCTTGAGTTGTCTTGAGGGCCTCATCGCTGGCAAGCCAGCTCCCACAGGTCTAGCGGTGCACGCGATCCCTGTGGGAGCTGGCTTGCCAGCGATGAGGCCCTCAAGGTCAAAACAGATCCCGGGCCTCACTCCGCCCCATTGGTCCACCACCACTTCAACCGCGAAACCGGCTTCCCCGCCGCATTCAGCGGCCGCCCGTCCTCGGCATACTTCTGCCCTGGATCCAGCGCCTGGCCATTGAGGTATTGCGCCCTCATCGCCAGCTTGCCATTGGGGTGATAACGCTGCTGCAAGCCCTCGCGCACGCCATGGTTGTACAGTTCGCGCTCGGCCACCGTCCCATCCGGGAAGTAGCTGACCGCCTCGCCATGCAACACGCCCCGGCGGTAGCCGGCCGAGCGCAGCAACTGGCCGTCCTCGCCATAGAACTGCGCCACCCCCTCCAGCTTGTCATTGCTGAAAGGCAGTTGCGCCGAGACCCGGCCATTGGCGTGGAAGGTCTGGCTGACCCCGTGCAACACCCCGCCGGCATAGTTGAGGTGGGCCTGGGACCGGGCGTTTTCCTCGATGCGCAGCGGGCCGTTGAGGTCGCCCTCCAGCAGCCGCCCGGTCAGGCGCGAGTCGCCGCGTTCAAGCTGGAAGGCATCACCCCTGGCGGTATTCTTCAATTGATCTTCACCAGGCCGCCCTTGATGGTCAGCATGCCGCCGCCATCCACCGTCTGTTCGGCACCGCCCTTGTTGGTCAGGCTGACCCCGGCATCGTTGGTCAGGGTGGTGCCGGCCTTGTTCTCCAGCGAGGTGCCGGCCTGGTTGGCGAAGGAAGTCCCGGCCTTCTGCGCGATGGACGTGCTGGCCTGCACCGCCAGGTCGGCACCGCTCTTGATGCTGAAGCTGGCACCGCTTTGCAGGGTAATGGCGCCAGTGACCTTGATGCTCAGGTCGCCATCGATGGTCAGGCTGTAGTTGCCGCTGACCTTGTCGGTGTAGTTGCCGCCGGTCTTGTGGGTCTGGTCGCCACCCACGGTGACGGTGCGGCTGTCCTTGACGTCGAGGCTGTCGCTGCCGGTCTGGATCGCCACCGTGCGCTTGCCCTTTTCCAGGGTGATGGTTTCGTCGCCTTCCTTGACCGTGCGGGTGCGGGCGTTCTTCACGGTCTGGGTCTCGTCATGGCCGATATCCACGGTCACGTCGTTGAGTACGTTGGTCTTGAAGTCCTTCTGCGCCTGCAGGAACACTTCCTCGGCGTCCTTCTTGTCCTCGAAGCGCAGGGCGTTGAAGCCGCCGCCGCCCTTCGACGAGTTGGTCATGATCCCGGACTGGGTCTGGTTGTCCGGCAGGGTCCAGGGCGGGGTGTTGTCGCCGTTGTACACGCAGCCGCTGACCAGCGGGCGATCCGGGTCGCCGTCAATGAAGGTGACGATCACTTCCTGGCCGACCCTGGGCACGAACTGCATGCCGAAGGCCTTGCCGGTCCAGGGCAGGACCACCCGGACCCAGCACGAGCTGGTTTCGTCGTTCTTGCCGTCGCGGTCCCAGGGGAACTGGATCTTGATCCGGCCGTGTTCGTCGGTCCAGATTTCCTCCCCGGACTTGCCCACCACCTTGGCCGTCTGGGTGTGCATGCGCGGTTTCGGCGTGACCCGTGGCGGGCGGTAGGCGGTGGCCTTGGGGATCGCCTCGAAACGGTTGCGGTAGTGCTGGTGGTCGACGTCGTGGGTCACCGAGGTCACCACCCAGTCGATGTTCAGGCTGGCGTCGTCGTGGTTGCCGAGGGTGAAGTAGTGGCCGGGCACCAGCCAGCGGCAGTCGCTCTCGCCGATAAAGCGCTGCTCCTGGCTGCGCAGGCCGTCGACCCGTTGCTTGGTCAGGGCATCGCCGCGGGCCTTTTCGATATAGCCGCCGGGGTGCTCGTAGAGGTTCAGCGGCCCGGACTTGGCCTCGGCCTGGCTGTACAGCTCGGTGGTGGGGGTGGCGAAGGTGTAGTCGCTGGCCGAATAGACCCCGGCCACCGCCTGCATCACCAATTGCCCGGAGCGGATTCCGTGCAGCTCGCGCACCCCCATCTCCTGGCCGATGTACTTGATCGCCGCGCCGTTGGGCAAGGCCGGGAAGGCGTCGTTGTTGTCGGCCAGGACCAGGGTATGCACGCCGTCTTGGTGGGTGAAGAACCAGAAGATGCCGTCTTCCTCCAGCAGCCGCGAGACGAAGGCGAAGTCGCTTTCGCCGTACTGCACGCAGTATTCCCGGGCGGTGTAGCTGCCGGTCAGGGACAGCTTGTAGTCGCTGAAGCCGTGGGCATCGAAGATCTTGCTGGCAATGTCCGAGGTGGTCAGGTTCTGGAACACCCGGTTGTTGCTGGCCAGGTTCAGCCACCACAGCCAGGGGCGCAACAGCAACTGGTAGCGGTCGGCGCTGGCATCGGCGGGCATCTGGCGGATTTCCGCGACCAGGCCGTCCAGCGGGCGCTGCTTGTCGTCGTTGTGCAGCACGGCGGTGACATGGCTGGCCACCGCATCGGTCAGGGTCAACGCCGTATCCGAGTGCCCACGCAACATCTGCATGCCCAGCCCGTTGAGCAGCTCGGTGCCACTCAGCGCCTCGGGGTAGAGGTCGCCGAGGGCACTGGCGCTAAGGGAGAGGCTGGTGGTGCTGTCGGTGGCGCGGGGCATCGAGGGCTCTCGGACAATCTGGCGGAAGCTGGGACTTTACACGGTCATGGCACTTTCACTGCGCTTTTACTCAAGTGCACACTTACTCAAGGGCCCACTCCGCCAGCTTCCCGGTGACCTGCTTCATCAGCACATTCTCGATATCCCGCGCCCCCGCGCCGCTGCATTTGGCGAGCACCGCCTTGACGATCCCGCGGTCGAAATCGAACTGCTTGCCGGTGGCGGCCTTGTAGCGGTCACGGAGTTTTTCCAGTTTGTGCAGGACAATGCCTTCCAGCGTGGCCTCGTCCAGCGGGTGATAGGGCACCACGGTCATCCGCGCCAGGAACGCCGGGCGGAAGGCCTGCAGCAGCACCTTGTGCAGGCGTTCGTTGAACACTTCGCCCTCCAGGTCGGCCTTGGCCGTGTCGAGGATCAGTTCGGCACCGACGTTGCTGGTGGCCAGCATCACGGTGTTCTTGAAGTCGACGATCAGGCCGCTGCCGTCCTCCATCACGCCCTTGTCGAAGACGTTGTAGAAGGCTTCGAGCACATCGGGGTGGGCCTTTTCGATCTCGTCCAGCAGCACCACGGAATAGGGCTTGCGGCGCACCGCTTCGGTGAGCACGCCACCGCTGCCGTAGCCGACATAGCCGGGCGGGGCGCCCTTGAGCTGGCTGACGGTGTGGGCCTCCTGGTACTCCGAGAGGTTGATGCTGATCAGGTTGCGCTCGCCGCCATACAGGGCATCGGCCAGGGCGTAGGCGGTTTCGGTCTTGCCGACCCCGGTGGGGCCGGGCAGAAGGAACACCCCCACCGGTTTCTGCGGGTCGGTGAGGCCGGCGCGGTAGGCCTGCAGGCGCTGGGCGATGGTGTCGAGGGCGACCTGCTGGCCCATGACCCGCTGCCCCATGCGCTGGCCGAGGGTACGCACGGCATGGGCTTCGTCGGCGAGCATCTTGCCCACCGGAATGCCGGTCCAGCCGGCGATCACCGCGGCGACGATCTTCGAGTCGACCTGTTCGGGCACCAGCGGATCGTCCTGGCGGATGGCATCGAGGCCCGCCTCCAGGCGCAGCAGCTCGGCGGCCAGGTAATCGATGCGGCTGTCGGTGTCCGGGTCGCGCTTGTCGCCGTCGGCATCGGCTTTTTCGCTGAGGGCCAGCAGCTCCTGGCGGGCGTCGAGCAGTTCGCGCACCGCTTCACGCTCTTCGCTCCAGCGGCTTTCCAGCTCGCGCATGGCGTCCTGGTTGACCAGCGATTCGCCTTCCAGGGTGGTGATGCGTTCACGGTGGTCCTGGCCGGTGGCCTGCTCGCGGCGCAAGCGTTCCAGTTCCTCGGTGAGGCTGTGCTGGCGATGGCGCAGGTGTTCCAGGGGCGGCGGTACGTCGTGCTGGCCGAGGGCGACCCGGGCGCAGGCGGTATCGAGGATGCTGATGGCCTTGTCCGGCAACTGGCGCCCGGAGATGTAGCGGTGCGACAGCTTCACGGCATCCTGGATCGCGCTGTCCAGCACCAGCACGCCATGGTGCTGCTCCAGCTTGGCGGCGATGCCCCGCAGCATCTGCACGCAGGTGGCTTCGCTCGGCTCTTCCACCTGGACCAGTTGGAAGCGCCGGGCAAGGGCCGGGTCTTTTTCGAAGTACTTTTTGTATTCCTGCCAGGTGGTGGCCGCCAGGGTCCGCAGCTCGCCGCGGGCCAGGGCCGGCTTGAGCAGGTTGGCCGCGTCGCTGCCGCCTTCGGCGCCGCCGGCACCGATCAGGGTGTGGGCTTCGTCGATGAACATGATGGTCGGCTGGGGTGCGCTGCGCACCGCGTCGATCACCCCCTTGAGGCGCTGTTCGAACTCGCCCTTGACCCCGGCGCCGGCTTGCAGCAAACCGAGGTCGAGGACCCGCAGGCAGACGTCTTGCAAGGCCGGCGGTACGTCGCCGGCGGCGATGCGCAAGGCCAGGCCTTCGACCAGCGCGGTCTTGCCCACCCCCGGCGCGCCGACCAGGATCGGATTGTTCTGGCGGCGGCGCAGGAGAATGTCGATGCATTGGCGGATCTCGCCTTCGCGACCGATGATCGGGTCGATGCGCCCGGCCCGGGCGTCGGCGGTGAGGTCCTGGGTGTATTGCTCCAACAGCGGGTCTTCGGCGCCTTTCGCCGTGCCCTTGCCGCGCTTGACTGGGATACTCTCGGCCAGTTGCTCGCGGGAACCACGGGTCAGCTCCTGGAACTGGCTGCGCAGGCGGTCGAGGGGGATCGCCAGCAGCGCGGCGGCGCTGTTGAGCAACTGGCTGCGCAGCTCTTCGCGTTCCAGCAGGGTCAGCAGCAACTGCCCGGAGCGGATGTGCTGCTGGCCGCCGCCGATGCTGGCCTGGAGCACGGTTTCCTTGAGCAGGTTGATGGTCTGCGCCGACAGCGACGGGGTCCGGGTATTGCCGCCCTTGAACAGTTCCAGGGCGCGGTTGATCTGTTCGGCCAGGGTGTCGCGCTCGACCTTGAAATGCGGCAGCAGCAAGGCCAGGTCACCGCCCTGGATTTCCAGCAGTTCGAGGAGGAAGTGTTCGATCTCGACGAAGTGGTGCCCGCGTTGCAGGCAGCGCTGCGCGGCCCGTTCCAGGGCGTCGCGGGTATCGGTGTTCAAGCATGCGATAAGGCTGCCGAGTTCCATGTTCAGTCCCTGGTCGGTGGGCGCAATCGGGTTTCGATGCGCTGGAGGTGATCCGCGTCGCCGTGGCGGCGCACGCCGTTGTTCCAGTTCAGGCGGGTGTTGTGCTGGCGGCCCAGGTGCAATACCGGCGCGCCCTTGATTTCCAGGACCAGGGTGCAATCCAGGTCGGGGCCGAAGTACAGCGCCGCAAGGTCGGCCAGTTGCTGGTGCACCGCGTTTTCGGGCAGCAGCGATTCGGCTTGCGCCGGTGTCAGCGGGCTGAAGGTCAGGGTGATGCCGGCATGTTCGTCCCAGATGTGTCTGCCGGCAATCGCGCTGCGCCCGAGCGCCAGGTTGCGCCGTCCACGCCCGAGTACGCTGCGGCTGCCCGTCGGGATTTCGCACCACGCGCCGGTGTAGGGGGCGATGCTCAGGGGCAAGCCGAAGTGATGGCGGACGATGGAGGTAAAGCCGGCCAGCGAGCGGCGGCCACCGGCGAGCAGGGCCGTGCGCGCCAGCACGGCGGCATCCGGCAGCTCCTGGCGGTCGCGCAGGCCCTGGGGCAGCAGGCCGCTGAGGGCGCGCAACTGCTGGTGGACCGGGCTGGCCTCGGGCCGGGCGAAGCCGAAGGCGATACGGTGCTTGCGCAGGGCCCGGTAGAGCAGGCTGAGCAGGCGGTGCTGGAACAGGTCGAGGAATTCCGCCGGGGCATGGTCGCGGGCCACGGCGCGTTGTTGCAGCCATTCCTGGAAGGCATAGGGCAATGGGCCGTCGGGGCCACCGAGGCCAAAGACCGGCGTACTCAGGATCGGCCGCGGGTCGTCGGGATCGTGGCTGATCTTCTCCACTTGGGCCACGGGGAATACCGGTGTCAGCGGGCCACGCAGGCGCACCGCCTCGTTTTGCGGGACGCTGCCACAGCCGAGGGAGGTGGCCTTGCGGTTCTCGTGTTCGAGGATCAGCAAGGCCTGAAGCAGCTCGAAGCCCTCGGGGCGCCCGCGCAGCGTCTCGCTCAGAGGCTCAGGGGCATGCCGGCTTGCGGGCTCCATGTCTTGATCTCCTTGGTGGCGTCGTCAGCGTCGACCAGTACCGTACTGATATAGCGGTTGGCGGTGGCATAGAGCGAGAAAAATTGCGCCAGTACGGCGGAAAACAGCACGGTGCTGTGCCCGGCGAAGTGCGTCGGGTCGAGCTGGATGCGCACTTCCAGGCCCTTGCGCCAGCCACGCCAGGCATCCTCGCCGACATGGGCGACACGACGTTCGCTGCCCAGGCTTTTCAGGCCGTCGATCTGCCGGCTGGCGCTGGCTTCGTTGCGCAGGTTGTGCAGGGTCAGCATCTCGCGCAGGGCATCGAGGGCCTGCGGGCCTTCCACCAGCGACAGGTGATTGAGGGTCAGTTGCGACACCAGGCGCCAGCGCGACTGGCCGTCGAGGCTGGGTTCGCCCTGGCTGCTGGGCGGATTGACCAGGCGTGCGCTGGCCGGTGCGCCGGGCCGTTCGAAGGACAGTTGGGTGCCGGCTGCCAGGCTTTGTGCCAGATGGCGGTTGGTGCACAGCAGGTCGGCACTGAGGGTGAAGTTCCAGGCCTGGGTCAGTGGATCGAAACCAGGGTCCACCAGGCTGATCATCATGTCCGTACCGATGCGATTCGCCGTCAGGCCACGGACCCGCCGGGCATGCCAGTACAGCTTCGCGTCGCTGCCATGCTGGCTGCCGTAGTACGGCGCCAGCGGGCGCACCACGCCGTCGGCGGACAGGCTGCGCAGGCTGCGGATGCTGTGGATTTCCACGCTGTTTTCGCGATGGCTGTCGGCGACCAGGCGGTATTCGCTGCTGCGGCCGTCCGGGCGCAGGGGCTCGGAGGTGCGGCGGAACAGGTTGATCGCCGGGGCGCAGCCGAGGGCGAAATCGCTGGACTGGAGGAACAAATGTGGCGGAATCGGCCGGTCGAAGACCAGGTACAGGTCCAGGCTGTTGCCCTCGATGTGCCGTGGGTCCAGGGGCACATCGAAAAAGTGGAATTTCTCCGGGAAGGCGAAGTATTCGGCCAGCAGTCGCAGGCCGGGGTGCACGCCATCTTCCTCGGGCAGCAGCGCCTCGTCGCCGGCGAAGCCGACCACTTGCGGCAGGCCGTCCAGGCGTTGCAGGCGCTCGCGGCCGTTGCCGTTGCAGACCGCGAGGGTGTGGGCGCCGAGCAGGTCGTAGAGGGTTGCATTGACCATGGGCGAGGCATCCAGATGCAGGCGCAGGCGCCGCAGCTCCAGGGCGCTCCACGGCGCCTTGCCCAGGCAGTCGATGCGCAGGCGCAAGGCCGAGGCGGCGTTGCGCAGGCCGGTTACCTCACGAGCCTCGTCGCCGCCGAGCAACACCGCCTCGCTGATCTGCAGCGGCCACAGGGTGACCTCGGCGCCGGTGCGGAAATGCAGGCTGTCGCCGCGGGTCGTGGTGACGAACAGCGGCGTGTCGCGGGGCAGGGTGTAGCCGCTGTCGAGCACGCCCTTGGTCAGGTCCGGCTCGAAGCGCACGATGGCGCAGGAGGGCAGGGGCCGCAGGGCCAGCGGATAAAGCTGTTCCAGCAGGGCGTCGCTGAATTCCGCGTAGTCGTCGTCGAGACGCCGTTGCAGACGCGCCGAGAGCAGCGAGAAGCCTTCCAGCAGACGCTCGATATGCGGGTCCTGGCTTTCTCCCGGGGACAGTTCCAGGCGCCGTGCCACCTTGGGGTAGCGGTTGGCGAAGGCGCTGCCGGCATTGCGCAGCCAGGTCAGTTCGCGTTGGTAATAGTTGAGCAGCAGCGGGTCAATCGAGTCGCTCATGGCTGACCTCCACCGCCGGATCGCCCTTGTCCAGGACAAAGGCCACCGGCCATTGCTGGCCAGCCTGGCGCAGCAGGCCGCTGACCAGGATATTCAGGCGCCGTGGCTGCCCGAGCACCTGGCGCACCTCGACCTCGCCCAGTTTCAGGCGCGGTTCGAAGTGACTGATAGCGGCGCGGACCTCCCTGGCGATACGCCGGCGATCGTCACTGTTGCTGGCCTGCAGGCCGCTCCAGTCGCCGATGCCGTAGTCCAGCACGGTGGGCGGCGTACTCAATGCCGGTCCCGCGCGGCGGCTGTTGAGCAGCCGCGTCAGTTCCTCGCGCACCGAGTCGGCCAGGGCCTGGCGGTCGAGCAGCGGCGCCTCGCCCGGGCTGTCGGCCAGACGTTCGAACAACAGGGGGCGCGAGGCGCTGGACATCTATCGTGAACCTCAGGCGCCGGCCTTGTTGAGAGTCATGTCCCAGCTGGTGCCCGCCACGCCTTCCTTGGTGCCGTCGTCCTTCTGGGTGGTCAGTTCCCACTTGATCTTGGTGAAGTTCAGGGAAATGGTTTCCACCGGCTTGCCACCGCTGCCGCCGCTGACGCTGACATTGGAGAGGACCACGTTGTCCAGGGTGTAGACGATGAAGGGCATGATCTGCCCGCTGCTCTCGGCGGCGTTGCGGCCGATGGTGATCTTGGCCTGGGTGATCGGCTTGCCCGAGACGCAGTACAGGTTGAGGTTGGGGGTCGAGGTGTCGATGAACTTGGTCAGGGTGAATTCGCCGACGAAGGGCTTGCCCGAGGTCCGCTCGGTGTTGCTGACGTCGTTGGTCACCTGCATGGCGACGTTATGGCTGTAGGACATGATCTCGATCTTGTCCTTGTAGCCCTCGATCAGCGAGTCACCTTTGATGTCGTCGCCCAGGTCCAGAATGATCGCATCCATCGCATGAAGCTCCTGCAGTCAGAAAATTCGAATGAAAAGAAGGGGAACACTCCCGCGGGCGTACCCGCGGGAGCCGGGGTCAGGCAGCGACCGGTGGTGGCAGGGTAGCGACCAGGCGGATCGAGGCGGTCAGCTCTTCCAACTGGAAGTGCGGCCGCAGGAACACCGTGGCCCGGTAGGCACCCGGCTTGCCGGCCACCTCGGTGACGTCGATGCGCGCTTCGCGCAGCGGGTACTGGGCCTTGATGTCCTGGGGCGCGTTGTCGTTGACCAGCACGTAGTCGGCGATCCAGTTGTTCAGATAGGTCTGCACGTTGTCGCGGGTCATGAAGCTGCCCACCTTGTCGCGCATGATCACCTTCAGGTAGTGAGCGAAGCGCGACGACGCCAGCACGTACGGCAGCATCGAGGAGATGCGCGCGTTGGCGTTGGCCTCGTTGGTGTTGTAGGCGCGTGGCTTGTTGGTGGTCTGGCCGCCGAAGAACACCGCGGTGCCGGTGTTTTTCTTGTGGCACAGGGCGATGAAGCCGAGGTCGTTCAGCTCTTTCTCGCGGCGGTCGGTGATCGCTACTTCGGTCGGGCACTTCAGGGTCAGGTCGCCGGAGGCGGTCTTGAAGGTGTGCTGTGGCAGGTTGGTCAGCGCACCGCCACTTTCGGCGCCACGGATCGCCGCGCCCCAGCCGAACTTGGCATAGGCGTCGGTCAGGCGGCGGGCCAGGGCCCAGGCGGCATTGCCCCAGAGGTAGTGGCTGCCGTCGGCCTTGCTGACGTTCTCGCTGAAGTTCATGCCTTCCACCGGCAGGGTGTCCGGGCCGTAAGGCAGGCGCAGGAGGAAGCGCGGCAGGACCAGGGACACGTAGCGCGAGTCCTCGGTGTTGCGGAAATCACGCCATGGGCCCAGTTCCAGGCTTTCGAAGACCTTGGCCAGGTCCTTCGGTACGCCGAGGTCGTTGAACTGCTTCATGTCGAACAGCAGCGGGCTGGCCGCGGAAATGAACGGCGCATGGGCGGCTGCGGCGACTTCCGAGAGCTTGCCCAGCAGGGCGATATCCTGCGGGTGGCGACCGAAGTAGTAGTCACCCACCAGCACGCTGAACGGATGCCCGCCGAAGGTACCGTACTCGTCCTCGTAGATCTTCTTGAACAGGACGGTCTGGTCGAAATCGATGGCGCGGGTCAGGTCTTTCTTCAGGTCATCCTGGGAGACGTTGAGCAGGCGCAGTTTCAGGCGGGTACTGGTCTCGGTGTTGCTGACCAGCATATGCAGGCCGCGCCAGGAGGATTCGAGCTTCTGGAAGGCCTCGTCGTGGAGGATTTCGTTGAGCTGGTCGCCGATCAAGCGGTCGATCTGCTCGATGCGGTTGTTGATCAGGGCGCGGGTGTCAGGGTCCTGGCCCTGGTTGACGGCGAGGGCCTTGTCGAGGACCTGGCTGGCGAACTCGGCGATCATGTTCTGGGCGTAGGTCTTCTGACTTTCGTCATGAACGATCTGGCCTTCCTTGATGATCTTTTCCAGCAGGGTCAGGGTCTGGGTGCTGCCTTCGCTTTGGTTCTCGGTGCTGGACGCGGGCATGGTGAAGTCTCCGGGTGCAAAGGGAATGATCGGGCGTGCGAATCAGGCGTCGGACCGGTTACTCGGTCTTCGGCTCGGGGCTGTCGCCGGAATCCGCTGCGTCTTTCTGCTCATCCGGGGTTGCGTCGGTCTTGCCGGTGCTGGCGCCGGAGCCGGCGGCCTTGATCTCTTCGAGGTCCTTCTGGGTGCCAGCCAGGACTTCCTTGAGCAACTCGTCCAGGCGGTCGTTGCCGTCGAGCTTGGTCAGCAGGTCGCGCAGGCGCTCACGGGCTTCGAACAGCACCTTGAGGGCCTCGACCTTTTTCACCACGTTGACCGGGTCGAAGTCTTCGATCGATTCGAATTGCAGCTTGGCACTGAGAGGGGAGTTGCCACCGCTGAGGGTGTTCTTGACGTTGACGGTGACGCTGGGTTTGATCGAACTCAGGACCTGGTTGAAGTTGTCGCTGTCGATCTCGACGAAGCGACGCTCGTTCAGCTTGTCCGGGTTGGGGGTGGCGCCGGAAAGGTCGGCGAGGATGCCCATGACCAGCGGCAGCTCCTTTTTCTCGATGGCGTTACCGGTTTCTACGTCATAAGTGATCTGCACGCGAGGCGGGCGGACCCGGTCCAGCTTGTGCTGAATACTCTCTTCCATAGTGGCTGACTCCGATGCAGAAGGCGGGCGCAATGCAACGGTTTCCCACTGATCGCATTCCCTTGCTTAGACCGCGGGCCGGACACACTCGCGTTGGAGGATCCTGTTTTCCGCAATCACCTCAATTCGTCATGGTGGCGAATTGGCATGGATGCTATAACAGGCATCCGGAAATGCAAATAAAACTTTTCTTGGATCATTATGCGTCTTAAAAAGTTCATGTTTTTCAAGATTATGCTGGTACTTTTGGGCCTCGCCGGGATGGGCGGGTGCGCATATTTTGGATCCAAGGTTAGTGTCGACGGAGTTACCCTCGATGTTGCTTTGCGTGCAAATGATGACTCGCCGATTGCGGTCGACTTTATTGCGGTCAACGATAATGATTTGCTGACAAAGTTGTCAGGACTGACAGCAAAACAATGGTTTGCAAGTCGCGATCAATATCAGCGGGATTTTCGTCAATATCTTTATGTCTGGGGCCTGGAACTGGTACCGGGTCAGTTGATTGAGTCGTCAACTTTCCCGCTTGATGGAAAACCTTCGGTGGGACTTCTGGCCTTTGCCAATTACCAGAGTGCGGGCGCCCATCGCCTGCGCCTGGAAGACCAGCGCAGCATTCGCTTGAAATTCGATGCGCGCGAGATGACCCTGCTCGACCAGAACCTGCGCTAAGCACCCCGGGTGCGGCCAGATGCCAAATACAGGATGTCAAGGGAACCTATGAGCGTGCGACCTGATGTGGTTTGCTGGTACGAAGGCATGCAACTGCTGCCCCAGCATTTTCAGTTGCAAGGGATGCGGGCCGAAGCCATCGCCGCGCACCTGGCCCGGGCCGCCAATCCCTGGTTCTGGGGGGTGACGCAACTGTCCTGGGAGTTGCCTGCGCTGGTCGCCGGCAAGCTGCGCATCCTCAGCCTGGAAGCCACGTTGCCCGATGGCATGCCGATCAGCCTCGAGGCCGGTGAGGGCGGCCTGCCCGAGTTCGATCTGGCCGAGGTGGTCGCGGCTGCGCCGGATGCCGCCGTTACCTTGTACCTGGCGGTCAGTCCACTGTGGCAAGGCCAGCGCCTGCGTGCCCTGGACGGCCGCTGGCGCTCGGAACTCAGCGAGCCGGTGCCGAACCTCGACAACAACCTCGATGACGAGCGCATCACGGTGTGGAAACCCCATCCGCGGCTGGTCACCGATGCCAACAAGGCCGACACCGTGTGCCTGCCGCTGCTGCGCATCAGCAAGGCCGATGGTGGTTACCAGGTGATGAATGACTTCATTGCGCCGACGCCGCGCATCCTCCCCGAGTCGCCCCTGGGCCAGCGCGTCTTCCAGCTCTGCGCGATGATCCGCGAGAAATGCGTGTTCCTCGGCAAGCGCCTGCAGGCCGTGCAACTGGAGGGCGATGCCGGCAGCGCCGACGACCTGCGCCGGCAATCGGCCGCGCTGTGGGCGCGCCTGCCGGAAATCGAGGGCGCCCTGAACAGCCGCATCGCCACGCCTCAGGGGCTGCATGGGCTGTTGCTGGGCATGGCCGGTAGCTGGTCGGTACTGGATCCGGCCAAGGGCGTGCCGGCCTTTGCGCCGCTGGATTTTCTCGATCTGTACCGCGGCTACAACGAAGTGCTGCGCTGGATGGAGCAGGTGCTGGGCAAGCTGCGCCTGGGCTATCGCAGCGTGCCGTTCGAGCAGAAAGGCAATGTCTACGAGGTGCAGTTGCCCTCGACCGAAGCCAGCCAGACCCTGGTCATTGGCCTGCGCATGCCGGCCGGTTCGCCGGAGGAAGATGCCCGCCTGTGGCTGGGCCGCACCATCATCGCCACCGCCGCCCAGGTTGCCGAACTGGCGCGCCAGCGCCGTCCGGGCCTGGCGCAGAACCCCATGAGCCGCAAGGAGCAGGTGGCCTACGGGGTCGGCGACGATACCCGCCTGTTCGTGATCGAGGCCGAGGGTCTGGGCTTCGATCCGCAACTGCCGTTGCAGATCGTTTCCACCGGCTCGGGGGAGACCTTCCGGCCCTGGCAGATCGTTCTGCTGATCGACGACCACCACGAAGAACAAGACGCCTGACACGGTAGGGAAGCCTATGCCAGAAGGGATTGCCGTTTCGCGTTATCGCGGCGTGCAGGATGCGCCCCTGACCAGTGCCTTTCGCCAGGCCTGGCAGGAGTGGGCGCAGGCCTGGGACGAGCTGGACAAGCGCGGCCAGGACCACGACGCCCTGATCGACCAGGTGGTCGAGCTGTCGACTGCTGCTACCCGGCGCCTGTGGCGCACGGCCTTTGCCAGCGTCGGTGACTCGGCGCCGCTGCAGATCAAGTCGATGGTCTATGCCTTCGTCGCCCTGGTCGACGAGACCCTGCTGTTCGCCGACTGGCCCGGCCAGCCGGCCTGGCAGGAGCGTCCGCTGGAACTGCGCCTGTACAGCAGCCGCCAGGCCGGCGACCGCCTGCCGGTGGAGATCAAACGCCTGCTCGACGAGCAGGCGCCCACCAGCCAGGACCTGGGCAATGTCTACCTGCTGTGCATGATCCTCGGCTTCCACGGTCGCCTGCGTGGTCCCGCAGGTGAGGCGCTGCACGCCAAATGGCGGCATGCGCTGTTCAACTTCACCCGCCAGCGCGACCCGGACTATGCCAATGTCAGCGCGCTGCTGGCCGAGCCGGCCAGTGTCCGTCCGCAGCAGTTGCCGCCTCGCGAATCCATGGGCGACGGCCTGCGCCTGGGGCTGCTGATCCTTGGCGTGAGCCTGCTGCTGATCGCGGCCGGGCATCTGTTCTGGCGCGATATCGGCCAGGAACTGGCGCCGGTGCTGCACCTGGCCACCCCGCATCAGGTCCAGGAGCCGATTTCATGAGTCTGTCCGTCGTGGCCTGGGTGGTCGGCATCCTCCTTGTCCTGCTGCTGGTCGTGCTGCTGGCGCTGTGGCTGCGCAACCGCAATGGCGCGATGGTGCGCAGCTTCTACCTGGCGGTGCGCCAGATGGAACACGAGCAGGGCGTCAGCGATCGTTACCAGGCGCCGTGGCTGTTGATGCTCGGTGACGAGGTCGAGGGCAAGCGCCTGTGCGCCGACTGGAACCTTAATCCCGTGGACAAGCCGGCCTGGTTCGGCCGCTGGTGGGCGGACCCGAGCGGCGCGGTGCTGGTGGTACCGCAGGCGCTGTTCATGCCCGGTGAAGGGATGAAGCAGGCCAGTGGCTGGTGGAACCTGATCGGCCTGCTCCTGCGCCTGCGTTCACGGCGCCCGCTGGACGGGGTGATCTGGACCATCGCCGCCGCCGACCTGCTCGATGCCGACCGCGCCGCGACCCTGGGTCTCGACGCGCGCCGGCGCTTTATCGATCTGCTGCAACGCCTGGGCTGCAGCCTGCCGGTGTATGTGCTGGTCACCGGCATGGACGAAGTGCCGGGCTTCCAGGAACTGGCCCGGGCCTTGCCGGACGCGGCGCGCAAACAGGCGCTGGGCTGGTCGTCGCCGCATCCGGCGGATGCCGCCTGGCAGTCGCAGTGGACCGACGACGCGGTGGATGGCATCAGTCATGCGCTGTCCGAAGCGATCGTGCAGATGGGCACCCTGTCGGGGCAACTGAGCAACGACCTCGATACCCTGCCGCAGCGGTTCGAAGGCATGCGGCGCAACCTGCAGATGCTCCTGTGGCCGGTGTTCCAGGGCAACACCCATGGCGAGGCGCCGGCCCTGCGCGGCCTGTACTTCACCGGCGCCCAGGCTTTGCCGGGCGAGGCCGGGGCCTTGAGCGCGCTGGACCAGCCGCTGGTGCAGAACGTCTTCAGCCACGGCCTGTGGCAGCAGCGCATCAATGCCGAGCGCGGCCTGGCCCGGCCGATCCCGCGCCTGTTGCAACTGCGCCAGCGCTGGCAGCGGGTGGCGGCGGTGAGCGCGGCGCTGGTCGGGGTGGTCTGGGCCATTGCCATGGTCTGGGTCTGGCGCGATTCCCTGCGCGATGCCGGCGAGCTGTCGCGGCTGCTGCAGAACGCACAGAACGATTACATCGCCATCCCTGACGACAGTCACCGCCAGGAACTGACCCGGCACAACGTGCAGAGCTTCTGGAACGTGCTGGAGCGCGCACCGCGCTGGCACTTCACCTCGCTGGCCTATCCGACCTCGTGGTTCTCGTCGCTGGACGATGACATGGACCGGGTCCTGCAGCACACCGCCATGAGCCATATGCAGCAGCCGATCCACGACCTGCTGCAGGCCGAGCTGCGCGATGTCCTGGCCATTGCCGAGGTCACCCGCCGCGCCGGCGCGCCCCAGGGCGGTGATCCGGCGCAATGGCCGAGTTACCTCAAGGCCCGCGAGCTGGTGCACAAGGTGCTGCGCCTGGAGCAGGCCGCCAGCCTCTACGGCCAGGCCCAGGCCAACCAGAAAACCCCGCTGGACCAGTTGATCCCGCTGAGCAACCAGGCCCTGGACATGAACCTGAATGTCGGGACCCTGCCCAACGAGCGCTACTACAACCGCCTGCTGGTCAACCAGGGCATCAGCCCGCTCAAGCCGCTGGACCTGGCGTTGTATCGCAGCACTATCCAGGGCAATTTCAACCAGTTGATGGAAAACTGGCTGGGGCATTACTTCCGCACCGACGGCTATGTGGTCTCGGCCGGTTACCTCAAGCTCTATCTCGACCGCCTGGAGAACGGCGCCGGGCAGACCCTGCGCGAGCTGGAGCATATGGACTCGCTGATCGAGGACCTGCAATCGGCCATCGACCTGACCAACTCCACCTGGAGCCGCGGCAAGGGCCAGGACCTGGTTGCCGGCTACGGCGACCTGCTGGAGAAGATCCGCCAGAGCAAGCTGCTCGGCCCGGCGATCGCCGACGAGACCGAGCGCCAGGCCGAACAGATGCAGTACGCGTTCAAGGAGCAATGGATCGCCCAGGGCTCGTCGAGCCGTAACCTGCTGGTGCAGAACGCCGCCGGGCAACTGGCCCTGCAGGAGCGTATCGTCCATCTGCAAAGCGCCATCAACCTGTTGCTCAAGCGTGACTTCGTCGCCCGCGCCCTGCGCGAGGACGCGACGGGCGAGGCGACGCCGCTGAGTCATGTCGACAGCGAGGGCCTGCGCCTGGCCCAGAGCTATGCCGACAGCTACAAGCAGTACTCCCATGAGTCGCTGGCAGGCATTCCGCCGGTCTACCGCAATGCCCTGCTCAAGACGGCCGAAACGGTCGCGGGCGATGCCATGTGGGCCAGCCTCAATCGCCAGGCCGCCGACAGCGAGCTGCTGGGCACATCGACCTTCCAGGTGCGCCCCGACCAGGCCCTGGCGGTGCACCGCGCCTTGATCCAGCTGCAGCGGCCGGACCTGGCCAGCGGCCTGCAAAGCGCCCTCAACCAGAGCGCCCTGGCCGATATTTCCCAGGCGATCGACGCGGTGTTCCAGCAGCCGGTGTTCCGCGACCGTGCCGACATCCAGCAATGGGACGGCAGCAAGGACTTCGGCTTGCGCCTGTTCCGCGCGGTGGACGCACAGGACCTGAAAGGCAGCCTGGACCAGCAGTTCGCCGTGATCACCGCGATCACCGAACAGGCGGCCCCGGCCAAGGACTGGTTGATGACCCAGTTGCCGAGCCTGAACCTGACCGAGTCGGAGCTGGTCAGCCGTTTCAACTCGCTGGGTGAGGAGATGGTCAAGTACAAGGCGCAGAATCCGTCCAGCTCCCCGGCGCTGATCACCCAGTTGATCGTGCGTGACTTCAACGACATGGACCAGGCCAGTTGCCTGAAGATCCTCGGCTCGGCCACCGCCCCCCATGCTAGCGGGCAACTGACCCAGCGCTGGGTCAGCCTGCAGCAGGCTGCCCTGCAGCGTTGCCAGTACCTGCAGCGGCAGAGCGTGGCCAGTGCCTGGAACGAGCTGGCCGGCTACTTCAACCAGTACCTGGCCGGGCGTTTCCCGTTCGCCGTTGACCGTCATGCCCCGGACGCCGATCCGGCGCGGGTCCAGTATTTCCTCACCCTGATCGACAACCGCCTGCCCCAGGCGCGGGATGGCCTTGGCCTGCTGAGCGTGCGTGAGCGTGCCGCGGCCGCTGAATTCCTCGACCGCATCGCCCTGGCGCGGCCGTGGCTGGGGGCGATGCTGGTGCGCGACAAGGCCGGGTTGTCCGGGATCGACATGGAAGTCACCTGGCGTACCGACCGTGACAGCGAGCGCGGAGCCGACCAGGTCATCGCCTGGAGCCTGGAAGCCGGCAATCGCCAGATCGTCTGGCCGGGGGATGACCAGGTCCTGCACTGGAGCCTGGGCCAGACCCTCAACCTGCGCCTGCGCTGGGCCCGTGACGGTACCCAGCGGCCGGTCAACGACCCGGTGCAGCAGCAACTGCATGTCAGTGGCCTGGAAGCCGAATGGCAATACCAGGGGCCGTGGGCGCTGTTGCGCATGATGGCGGCGCACAGCTCGCTGCTGCGCCAGCCGAACGTCGACTACACCGAATTCCCGCTGAGCCTGGAAGTGCCCGTGCACGCCCAGCCCGAAGAGGAAAACCAGACCCAGATGTTCCTGCGCCTGTCGCTGATGAGCCAGGGGGGCAAGGCCCCGCTGTCGATTCATCCGCTGCCGGTTCAGGCACCGCTGTCCCCCCTAGGCTACGCACCGCGTGGCGTGGCGATTTCAGGAGATTACCCATGACCATTCCCGGCTTTTCCAAGCGGGTCAGCGAACTGCTCGAGCCCATTTCCGCCAATGCGCCCTGTGGCGTCGATGTGACTTACGACGGGGCGTACGACCGGATCAAGGAGCTGCGCCGCGAAGATGACACCAGCCTGCCCACGGGCGTCTGGTCGACCAGCGAGGTCAAGCGCGCCGAGTGGGAGAAGGTCCAGCTGATTGCCAGCGAGGTCATCAAGACCCGCAGCAAGCACCTGATGATTGCCGCCTGGCTCGGTGAGGCCTGGTTGCACCGTGAAGGCCTGAAGGGTGTGGCGGATGCCCTGGCGCTGATCGGCGGCTTGTGCGAACGCTACCCCGACGATCTCTACCCGCTACTGGAGGATGACTATGGCCACCGCTCCGCCCCCTTGATCTGGATGGCGCGGCGTTACGACGAAGTCCTGCATACGCGGATGCACCTGTTCCCCGAGGTCGTGCCGGATATCGGCAACTTCAACCTGTACACCTGGCAGCAGATGAAACAGCGCCAGGTGCAGATCAACGACAGCAAGCCGGCCAAGGTCGCTGCCGAAGCGGCCCAGGCGTTGCAGAAAAAGGTCAACGAAGAGGTGCGACGCACACCGGTCACCTGGTGGCTGGAGGGCGTGAAGGCGCTGGAAACCGCCAAGGCGCAACTGCTGCTGCTCGATGGCTGGTGCGACCGCAACCTGGGCGGCGAAGGGCCTTCGTTTACCAAGCTGCGCAAGCAGCTGGAGAACCTGGAAGCCCTGCTGCGCGAGTTCGTCGCGATGCACCCGCCGCAACTGTTGCCGCCCGAGCCTGAGCCCGAGCCTGAGCCGGAAGTGGAGAGACCCCGTGCCGACCTGGCGGCTGTCATCGAGCCGCGGGTTCCCTTCGCCGAGCCGCGCACCCGTGATGAAGCCTACCGGCAGTTGCTGGTGATTGCCGACTACCTGGCGCGCACCGAACCCCACAGCCCGGTGCCGTACCTGATCAGGCGCGGGGTGGAGTGGGGCAACAAGCCGCTGCGCGAGCTGCTGTCGGAGTTGATCAACTCGGACGCCGAGGCGCGGCGCTTGTGGACGTTGCTGGGGGTTCTCTAATACAGCGGCGATGCGGTCCCTGGCTGGAATGTGGACCCTGTGGGGCTTGCCAGCGATTGCTGCAGTGAATTCACCATTGCAATCGCTGGCAAGCCAGCTCCCACAGGGGTGATATGCTGCGTCCTTTTCCAGCCAGGACCTCTCATGAGCGCCACCACTCCCGACGGCCTGCCGGTCTACCGCCTGATCACCGGCAAGGACGATTCTGCCTTCTGCAAACGCATCTCCGAACTGCTTGCCCAGGGCTACCAACTGCATGGCTCACCCACCCTGACCTACGACCCGCAGCAGCAAAGCGTGATCGCCGGCCAGGCGGTGATCTGGGCCGGCAGCAAGGTCAGCGACTGAAGATCCGCTGCACGCCCAACAGCACCAGCGCGCCACCGGCCACGCCGTTGATCCAGCGCTCGATCCGCAGGTACAGCCCGCGCAACCGCGAAGTACCGAAGACCATCCCCAGCCCCACATGCCAGGCGAACGACAGCACGCCGATCAGCACCACGGTCACCGCGTAGAACCACAGCGGCGGATGGGCCGGGAAGATCGCGGCGAAGGCGCTGGTCCAGAACGCCGCGCCCTTGGGGTTGGTCACGCAGGTCAGCAGGCCGGTGCGAAAGGCCGCCAGGCGCGAGCCGTCGAGCTGCGGCTGGTCGATGGCGGCGCTGCGTGGCGCCGGATGGAAGGCCGACCAGAGCAGGCGGGCGCCATACCAGACCAGGTAGCTGGCGCCGAGCAGACGCACCGCCGAGGACAGCCAGGGATGCTGCGAGAGCAGGGTCGCCAGCCCGGCGATCGAGACGATGACCCAGAACACCGAGCCGGTGCCGATGCCGAAGGCCACATAGCGGGCATCGCGACGGCGCTGACTCAGGGCCATCTGGCTGAGGATGAAGAAGTTCGGCCCGGGGCTGGCGAGGACCGCCAGGTAGATGCCGGTGATCAGCAGTAGGGAATAGAGGTAGGTCATGGTCGCGGCCGGGCAGGAGGAGTGACCTCGATGGTGCACCAACTCCCCTTGCCAGTTCCAGCCTCATCACCGGGAACGCCACGGACCCTGTGGGAGCTGCGGTTCGGCGCCCCGACTTGCCAGCGATGAGGCCGGTAGCGACAACTCAGTCCTTGCTGCCCAGCATGTACTGCTCGAAATGCTTGATGTGATCGTCGAGGTTGTCCTCGAGCATCATCCGGTACTGCTCGCTGAAGTACTTCACCAGCTCTTCCCGCGCCGCCGCCATCTCGGCCCCGGACTTGAAGCTGCGGGCGCTCATCCAGGCGTTGAAGCGCGACGCGCCGAAGGTCATCGAGGCGCTGACCTTGCCCAGGTCCTCGAGGCGTTCGATCTGCTGGTTGGCCAGGTCGATATGGGCGTCGGCACGGTCGTAGAAGGCTTGGTCGGTAGCTTGGGACATGGCAGGGCCTGAAGGGCTGGAAATCGGACCGGCGATTGGACCACGTTTGCCAGCCCGACGCTATGCGTCGGGCAAGGCGTAGTCGGTCGGCTCGAAGCGCTCGCTGCAGTCCATGCTCACATTGCGCAACGCCGCCGTCTGCCGGTAGCTGTCATGCAAGGGCTCGGCACAGTAGGTGATCAGTAGCGAACGCCGCCGCGCACCGGACGGATTGAGGCTGGCCGCATGCACCAGGTCGGCGTCGAACACCAGCAGGTCGCCGGCACTGCCGGACATCTGCACGCTGCGGCTTTCGTCACTGGAGTCGAAGGGCGGTTCGTCCGTTTCATAGCGGTGGGTACCGGGTACCAGGCGCGTCGAGCCGTTGTGCGGGCCGTAGTCGTCGAACCAGGCCATGACGATCACCGTGTCCCCGGGCCGCTGTCCCCACATGTCCCGGTGCAGAGACTGGTGGCCACCCCCGGCCAGGGGCTCGCGACCCTCGACCTGGGCGAGAAAGAAACGCTCGTCGATCATTGCGCCGACCGCCGCCAGCAAAGCCGGCAAGCGGCACAGGGCCTGGATGCGCGGGTGTTCATCGAGCAGCGAATGCCGCCAGTCCTGGCCACGGGGAACCGGCCAGTCGCGGGACTCCAGGACGCCGTCGTCGAAGACCTTGCGCAGTTCTTCCAGCCAGTCGGCCGGGATCGCCTGGGGCATAAGGAGGTAACCGTCTCGACGGAGTTGCTCGCGGGGACTCATGGTGGCTCGGCATTCCTTGTCGTGCGGCACATTGATCATGCCCGGGGCTCAGCCGGCATCCTGCCCCCGGGTCGCTTGTTGTCAATTTGATATCGGTCGGCCGGGGCCGGTATTGTCCTGGATCACGCCCGGATGGCGTTGGTGTCACCTTGCAGCCACCACTGATTGCGCTTGTCCGCCAACTGCGACTCCAGTACCGACACACCCTTGTCGCGCATCGAAACCCGTTCACGCTGCAGCACGTCCGTCAGCAAACCGAGCAGGTTGCGGGTCTGCGAGGTCGACTTCGGCGTATTCGTTTCACTGGTCAGCACGCCATCGACATAGCTGCGCACGCGCTCGTTCTGGCTGGCCTGCTGCGTGGCACTGGCCTCGACCAGGCGGTTGTCCTTGTTGAAGCCCAGGCGCGTGCTGCTTTTCGCTTCGTCGGTGACCTCGTGGTAGCGGTAGTTCTGCGATTTGTAGTCGGTGCCCAGGGCCAGCGGCACCTGCGGGTTGGCCCCGACATGCCAGGCGGCGCTGAGCTTCGATTGCTGGTCCTGCTGGATCGAACGGCTGGACAGGGCCTTGCCCTGGGCCGTGGTGCTTTGCGAGACGCTGTAGTCGAAGCGATCGGTTTCCGTTGGCAGCAGCGGATTGACCGACTTCGCGGTCTGGCCGATCGAGGCCTTGAAGTCGGCCAGGCCGCTGAGCAGCAGGCGGTCGGTCTTGCCGGAAATTGGCCCGGCACTCTCGGCCTGTTTGGCGTCATCCACGCTGTTGAGCTGGACGAAGGCCTCCTTGAACAGGTTCATCAGGTCCTTGTCGCCATTGCCACGCTTGCGCGCGGCGTCGAACTGTTCGAGGTAGTTGCCGATCGCCGCCTGGCGTTGGCCGCTACTGCCGAGCAGGCTGCTGTCATGGGTGTCGAGGTCGAGCTTGAAGTTGCCCGACGGGCCCTGCAGGCTCAGGTTGCGCGCCTTGTCATCGAGGCTCAGGTCGAAGACCTGCGGTTCGCCGCTGGCGGTTTGCAGCGAGGCGTTCATCTTCAGCGAGCTGAACAGGTTGCTATCGAACTTGACCAGGCCATCCAGCTTGAGGCTCGGCGGTTCCTTGGCCAGGCCGTCGATGGCCGCCTGGAAACCGTCGGCCAGGTCGGCCAGGCCCTTGAGTTCGTAAGCGTTGAGCTCGCCGCCCTCGACCTCGGCGCTGACCGCCAGGCCATGCTCGTCGCTGGCCAGGGACAGGGTGATGGTGGCCCCGGAGGCGGTAGTCAGGCTCAGGCTGATGGCATTGGCCGGCGCCTGGCGCAGGCTCTCGCCGCGCAGCTTGAGAGCCGCTGCGCTGGGCTCGGTGCCTTCGGCGTAGCGGAACACCGATTGCGAGACGGACTGGCCGCCCTTGAGTGCCAGTTGCTCGATCAGTGCGGCCCCCACGCCCTGGAAGCGCTCGCTGTTGGACGAGCCCTGGATGCCGGTCAGCAGGCTGACGCTGAGCTTGTCGACGCTGTCCTGCTCCAGGGCATAGCTGGCCGAGGCGCTGCTGCTGCGCGAGGAATAGGTGTAGCCGTCGCTGTCGTTGCGGGTCTGGCCCAGGGTGACATTGCTGGTGCTGACCACGGCTGGCGCCTGCACGCTGCTGGCGCTCGGCGTGGTGGTGTTCTGCGGTGCGGTGTAGACCGGCGTGATTCGCAATCCTGCGCTGATCGGGTTCATCTTGGGGCCCGTGATGTCCATGGAGATGCCAGGGTTATCGGCCATCACGGGAGAAGCTTGAGTGCCCCGGGCGCCGATGCCCTTCGGCGCCCGGGAATTCCCTGCGGGTTGGCGGTCAGTCGAACTCACCACGCAGGGTCAGGGTGAAGTTGCGCGGCTCGCCGTAGTAGTTGCCGTACTCCGAGGTCCCGACGCTCTCGTAGTAGCGACGGTCGAACAGGTTGTTGCCCTTGAGCGCGACGGTCCAGTTCTGGTCAACCTTGTATTCCACCAGGGCGTCATACACCGCGTAGCCGGACTGGCTGAAGTCATAGGCGCGGCTGTCGATGGTGTTGCCCTGCGCGTCGAAGCGGTAGGCCTGGCCGGACACGTAGGTCGGGCTCTGCGCCGTGACGCCGCCGCCGACCCGTACCGCCGACAGCGCACCGGGCAGGGTGTAGACGCTCCAGAGCTTGAACAGGTGCTTGGGCGTGATGGTGCTGTAGAGGGTTTCCTCGGTGTTGTTCTGCACGCGGTTGTAGGTGTAGCCGGCGAGCACTTCCCAGCCCGGGGCGATCTCGCCGCTGGCTTCCAGGTCGATACCCTTGCTGACGATCTTGTCCTGGGCCAGGTAGCAGCAGGCGCTGCTGTAGCTGAAGGCCGGGTCGGGATAGGCCGGGTCGATTGCCGCCTGGTGCTCGCGGGTGGTGTAGAACAGCGCAGCGCTGACGTTCAGCGCGCCGCCCAGCAGCTCACCCTTGATCCCTGTTTCGTAGGTCTTGCCGGTCATCGGCTCGATGGAGGTCGCGGCGTCTTCCGGGCCCTTGAGTTTCTGCGCCTGGGGCTTGAACACCTCGCTGTAGCTGACGTAGGCCGACCATTGATCGTCGAGGGCGTAGATCAGGCCGCCGTAGGGCACCAGGGTGGTGGGTTCGCGGTCGGAGACGCGGTCCTGCAGTGTCCATGGGCCGGTGCCGTTGCTGTTGCGCATGCTGTAGGCCTGCTCGAACTTGTAGCGCTGGGCACGCGCGCCGAGTACCAGCTTGAGCGGGTCGCTCAACTGCAGGCGCAGGGTCGAGTAGACGCCGTACTGCTCGCGGGTGTTCGGGGAATAGTCCCGCCAGAAGGCATGGTTCGATTCGTCGCTGGACAGCGGCGTGGCGCTGGGGTCCCAGAGGTCGATCAGGCCGCCCTTGCCGACCATACCGCCCGCCGCGCGCCAGCGGCTGGTGACCTTCTGGTAATCGGCACCGAGCAGCAGTTCGTGGCGGCGGCCGAAGGCATCGAAACCACCGGACAGATTAATGTCGAACACCGATTGCTCGCTCCAGCTCGACACGTAGCTGCCCCACCAGTACGGACCGGTGTTGGTCGTCTCGTCCACCGAGCCATAGGGGATCACGCCTTCGGTGGTGGAGCCGTTGTGGTTCCAGGTGTAGGAGGTGTTGAGCTTCCAGTCGTCGTTCAGGTAGTGGTCGACCTTGGCAAACCACTCGCGGGTGAAACTGTCGTTCCAGGCCTGGCTGGTGGTGTACCAGGTGTGCCGCGGCAGGTGCACGTCGCCGCCGGTGCTGTAGCGCGGCAGGCCGTCGCCGGTGCCGTTCTCCTTGACCTTGTCGTAGCTGCCGCCGACGGTCAGCAGGGTGTCGGCGCCGAGATCCGCTTCGAGGATGCCGTACAGCAGCGGCTTCTCGGTGCTGCGGTTGTCCATGAAGTACTGGCGGTCGGTGTAGGCCGCGACCAGGCGCCCGCGTAGTGCGCCGTCGAAGGCCAGCGGGCCGGTCACATCGACCTCGCTACGGTAGTTGTCCCAAGAGCCGGCGGAGGTATTGAGCTTGAGCTGGTAGTGGTCGAGGGGGCGCTTGCGCACCAGGTTGACGATGCCCCCCGGATCGCCGGTGCCACCCAGCAGGCCGCTGGCGCCGCGCAGGACCTCGACGTGGTCGTAGGAGGCCAGGTCATACATGCGGTCGCTGTAGAAGGTACCGACCCCGGTACCGATATCCATGGGCGCGGCACCATCGATCTGCACGTTGTCGATGCCGAAACCGCGGGAGTAGAACTGCTTGGAGTGGTAGGTCGAGCTGCGCGTGGTGATACCCGGTGCCAGCTTCATGGCTTCGGGCAGGTTGGTCATGCGCTGGTCCTCGATGACCTTGTTGGTGATCACCGAGACGCTTTGCGGGGTGTCCTTCAGGCTGACCGGGGTCTTCGAACCGATGCTGACCAGGCTGGTGGTATAGGCGCCGGAGTTCTCGGTCATCTCGCCCATGCCCTGGCCGCTGATGGTGGTTACGCCCAGCTCCAGGCTGCCGCTGGCAGGACGCTCGACCAGGCGGTAGCCGGCGCCATCGCTGATGGCTTGCAGGCGGGTGGCGACGAGGATCCGCGCCAGGCCTTCGCTGACCGAGTATTCGCCGTCAAGGCCATCGCTGCGCAGGCCGGCGGTCAACGCCGAGTCCACGCCGATCATCACCCCGGCCTGCTGCCCGAAGGCACCGAGGACGCTGTCCAGGCTGCCGGCCGCAATCCGGTAGCTGCGGGTCTGTTGCTGGCTGCTGCTGTCGGCGGCGAACAGCGGCTGGCTGGCGCTGCCCAGGGTGGCGCCGAGCAGGGCCAGGCGCAGGGCAAGGGCAAGAGGAGAAGGGCGTGTATGCATGAAGACGATCCGTTGGGTTGGCAGGGGAAAGGGCGCTGTTTTTCAGCGTTCTGCCTGTCTTGATGCGCGAGACGGAAAAAACTGCCGGGTATCGCGAATTATTTTTATTTGAGTGCAGGATTCAGGCAGGCAGCACCGTCGTCCAGAGACCGAGCACCCGCTCTACCCTGATCGGCAACATGCGTGTCAGCAGCTCCAGGCTGGCCTCGGGATGCTCCAGCGAGTACGACCCGGAGACCGCCAGCCCGGCCACTTCCGGCGCGCAACGCAGCACGCCGTGGCGATAGCGGTCGAGGTGGGCGAGGAGCAGGCCCAGGGGCATGCGCTCCACCACCAGCAGGCCGTTGCTCCAGGCCAGGTCGGTGCTGCTGACGGGTGCCTGTGGCGACGCCTGTGCGTTGCTAAAGCGCAGTTGCTGTCCGGCGCCGAGCATCAGCCGGTCGCCCTGGGCGAGTTGCAGCGTGGCGCTGCCGGAGAAGACCTGGAGCTGGGTGCCATGCACGCCCGGCAGGTCTCGGCCGATGACCAACTGGCTGGACGCTCCGGGCATGACCCAGCCGCCCTGGGTACGGATGCGCAGGGCGGCTTGCGGGCCGGTGCTGATCAGCACGCGGCCGAGGTTGAGGCTCAGGTCGCCCGCCTCCTGGTCCAGCGCGGTGCGGGTATCCAGTTGCAGCGTCGTGCCGCCGGCCAGTTGCAGGCGCTGGCGCTGGCCAGTGCCAGTGCGGTAGTCGCTGAACAGCTCCGGCAGCACGCTGCGTTCGCGTACCCCGGCGCCGGCCGCGGTGAGCAGGGCCAGGCCGGCGATACCCTTGAGCAGGGTCCGTCGGGAGCTGCCGCTGCGGGCCCGCAACAGGCTGCGGGCGCTGGCTGGCGCCAGGTTACGGGTGTTCTGGCGCAGGTCCTGGTTGAGGCCGGCGAGGCGTTGCCAGGCCAGTTCATGGGCAGCGCTCTGCGCGCGCCAGGCGTCGCAGGCCAGGCGCTCGTCGTCGCTGCTGACCCCGGATTGCAGGAGCACCATCCACTGTAGCGCCTGCTCCAGCACCTGCTCGTCGATGGCTTGGCGGTCCAGTGGCTGGAAGGCTTTCACAGGTCGTAGACCGAGGCGTAGCAGGTCCGGTAGGCCTTGAGCATGGCCTTCTGCACCACGTTGACGCTGATGCCGAGCTGTTCGGCGATCTGCGGATAGGTCAGGCCATCGAGCTGCGACAACAGGAAGATCTCCCGCACCCGGCTGCCCAGACCGTCGAGCACCCGGCCCACGGCATCCAGGGCTTCGAGGACCAGCAGGCGGGTTTCCGCTGACGGTACCTCCTGCTGATCGAGGGCGGCCAGGGATTCCAGATAGGCATTTTCCAGGGCACGGCGGCGGAAGAACTCGGCGCACAGGCGGCTGGCGACGGTCGCCAGATAGGCCCGGGGTTCGCGCAAGGAGGGCAGTGTGTCCTGGCGCATCAGGCGCACGAAAGTGTCCTGCGCCAGGTCCTGGGCCTGCTGGTGATTGCCCAGCTTGCGCCGCAGTAACTGAACGATCCAGCTGTGGTGGGCGACGTAGAGTTCACCGATGGCGTGGTGCGGGGACGCGGGGGAGGGCATGCGCGCGGTTCCAGGTTCGAAGTTGTCGAATGGTGCGCATGGTAATACTTCTCATTAACCCTGTTGCAACTAAATTCTGTACACGGACCCTGTGGGAGCTGGCTTGCCAGCGATAGGGCCCTGGCTGACAAAGATGTTACCAGTGCCTGCCTCATCGCTGGCAAGCCAGCTCCCACAGGGACCGTGTCGACAGGACCTTTTCAGATCCCGCCCGGCGAATCCAGCACCTGGCGAATCTTGCGCGCCAGGTCATGGGGCAGGTACGGCTTGGAAATCACCTCGAATTCCGACCCGCCGATATCCGTGCGCTCGATGGAGTTCTCGGCATAGCCGGTGGTCAGCAGCACCTTGATCGCCGGGTGACTGCGCCGCACCTCCCGGGCCAGCATCACGCCGTTCATGCCCCCGGGCATGATCAGGTCGGTGAACAGCAGGTCATAGCGCTCGCCACCTTCGAAACGCTTCAGCGCCTCGCGGGCGTTGAGTACCAGGTCGGCCTGGTAGCCGTAGTCCTCCAGTACCATCTTCGCCAGTTCCGCAACATCCGGGCGGTCTTCGACGATCAGTACGCGCTCGTGCCCGTTCTTCGCCTCGGCGGTCTGGCGCCGCTCCAGCGGCAGCACGGCGCCGCTGTCCATCGGGAAGTACAGGCGCAGGGTGGTGCCGATACCTTCCTCGGTATAGATCCGCGCCGTGCCCCCGGATTGCTTGGCAAAGCCATAGACCATCGATAGCCCGAGCCCGGACCCCTTGCCTTCTTCCTTGGTGGTGAAAAAGGGGTCCATGACCCGGTCGCGGATGCTTGCCGACATGCCGATGCCGTTATCGGTGATCGCCAGGCTGACGTAATGCCCCGGCAGCAGCCCGTCGTAGGAGGTAGTGGCGAGGTCGCGCACGGTGACGTTGCGGGTTTCGATGAAGATTCGCGGCTTTTCCCGGCCGATCAAGGCATCCCGCGAGTTGATGAAGATGTTCAGCAGGGCGACTTCCGCCTGGGTCGGGTCGATGCGGCAGTTCTTCAGGCTGTGTTCGAGGTCGTATTCCACCTGCACGCCAGCGCCGAAGGTGCGGGTGACCAGCGGGCGCACGGTGTCCACCAGCTGGTTGAGGTTGAGCACCCGGCCTTGCAGCTTCTGCTTGCGCGAGAACGCCAGCAATTGCTTGGTCAGGGTGCTGGCCTTGTCCACTGCCGAGCGGGCGTGGAAGGTGCTGCGGCGGATGCGCTCCATGTCCGGCGCGGGCTTTTCCGCGGCGGTGCGGATCAGGTCGATATAGCCGCCCATGACCTGCAGCAGATTGTTGAAATCATGGGCGATGCCGCCGGTCAACTGGCCCAGGGCTTCCATCTTCTGCGACTGGTGCAGCGCGTCCTCGGCATCCCGGCGGCGGCTGACATCCAGTTGCGAGGCGAAGAAATAGATCAGTTCGCCTTTCTCGTTGAAGATCGGCGAGATGAACAGCGCGTTCCAGAACGAGCTGCCGTCCTTGCGGTAATTGAGGATCTCGGTGGAAAAATCGTAGCGTCCCTCGACGGCGTCGCGGATGGCATCGACCACTTCCGGATCGGTGTCCGGCCCCTGGAGAAAGCGGCAATTGCGCCCGACGATCTCTGCCGAGACATAGCCGGTCATGTCGAGGAAGGCCTGGTTGGCGAAGATGATCGGATTGTCCGGAGCATTGGGGTCGGTGACGATCATCGGCATGCGCGTGGTTTCCACCGCTGCGAAGAAGATGTCCTTGGGATGGCCGGAGATGTCTGCGGTCGAGGAATCGTCGACGCGGGTGGGGGTGTTGGGCACGGGGTGGTCCTTGTGTAAGCCTGCTCTTGAATGCAGACAGCGGCGATGGCGCTTTGGTTGCTTGCTGGTGTCGGACTTGTTGTGCACAGGTGCGCAATGGCCATTTCCAGCCATCCCCAGGTCCGTCCCAACCGGTCTGTCTCGCGGCTTCTACGCTAGAATCGCGCTCTTTTTGCCAAGGAAACCTCCATGACTGTCATCGGCCCCCGGGCCGCCACCGCCTGTGGCCTGCTTGCCATCCTGCTGTGGAGCACCGCCTCCGGCCTGATCCGCAGCATCAGCCAGATGTTCGGCCCGCTGGGTGGCGCGGCCCTGATCTATTCCTTGGGCACCGTGTTACTGGTCCTGTTGCTGGGGCGTCCGCGCCTGCGTTCAGTGCCGCGGCTGTACCTGTGGCTCGGCACTGCGCTGTTCGTCGCCTACGAAATCTGCCTGTCCCTGGCCCTGGGGTTTGCCAGCGACGCCAACCAGGCCATTGAAGTGGGCATGCTCAACTACCTGTGGCCCTGCCTGACCGTTGTTCTGGCGATCTTCATGAACGGCCAGCGCGCACGCTGGCTGATCGTGCCGGGCAGCGTGCTGGCCTTGACCGGGGTGGTCTGGGTGGTCAGCGGCAATGGTCTCTCAGTGGCGCGAATCCTCGCCAATGTCGGCAGCAACCCGTTGAGTTATGGCCTGGCCCTGAGCTGCGCGATCACCTTCGCCCTGTACTGCAACATCACCCGCCGCTATGCCAACGGGCAGAACCTGGTGGTGCTGTTCTTCTTCCTGACGGCCTGCCTGCTGTGGATCAAGTACGCCTTCAGCAGCGAGCATCTGCCGGCGTTCACGCTCGGCAACAGCGTCGAGCTGTTCGCTGCCGGCGTGGCCATGGCCGGTGGCTATGCGTTGTGGAACCTGGGCATCCTGCGCGGCAACCTGACCTTGCTGGCCACCGCGTCGTACTTCTCCCCGGTGCTGTCCTCGGCTTTTGCCGCCGTGTGGCTGGGGGCGCAACTGAGCGGGCAGTTCTGGCAGGGCGCGGTGCTGGTGGTGATCGGCTCGCTGCTGTGCTGGCAGGCGACGCGGCAGGTACACTGAGGGTCCTTTTTCCTGGTTGTTGCCCGCCATGCTCCGTACCGTCACCGACCTTGATCTGCGCCTGCTGCGCATCTTCACCACCGTGGTGCGCTGCGGCGGTTTCACCGCAGCACAGGCCGAGCTGAACATGAGCCAGTCGAATATCAGCATGCAGATCGGCAGCCTGGAGCAGCGCCTGGGTTATCGCCTGTGCGAACGCGGCAAGGGCGGCTTTCGCCTGACGGCCAAGGGCAAGCGCATCCTCGACGCGTCGCAGACCATGTTCGAGGCCATCGGGCTGTTTCGCGACGAGGCCCAGGGGCTGTCGGGCAACCTGGTGGGGGATCTGTATGTG
The DNA here is from genome assembly GCF_057197725.1 of Pseudomonas sp. P2S-1. Taxonomy (NCBI): domain Bacteria; kingdom Pseudomonadati; phylum Pseudomonadota; class Gammaproteobacteria; order Pseudomonadales; family Pseudomonadaceae; genus Pseudomonas; species Pseudomonas sp. P2S-1. The sequence continues at coordinate 1,648,426 of NZ_CM170068.1, read as the reverse complement.
GGCATGGCGGACAACGTCGCGACCTTGCCCGAGGCACGCTTCGGCGAAGCCTTGGCGCGCTTTCACGGGCGTGAGCAGGACGTGCAGTTGAACCTGTACGTCAACTCGCCGACCGAGCTGGAGCTGGCGGTGATCGACGGGCAACTGGACCTGGCGGTGTCCTATTTCAGTCGCTCGCGGCCGAGCCTGGAGTACCTGCCGCTGTATACCGAGGAGATCGGGGTGTTCTGCGGTGACCGGCATCCGCTGTTCAACGAGGCCGAGCCGGACCTGCAGCGGATCGCCGCGTGCAACTGGATCAGCCACGGTTTCCTGCCGGAAAACCAGGAACTGCCGCTGCGCCCCGAACGCAGCCGGGCCACCGCCTTTCATATGGAGGCGGTGGCCCATGCGGTGCTGGCGGGGACGCACCTGGGCTATCTGCCGACCCACTATGCGCAGATCTGGATCGAGCGCGGGCGGATGCGTGCGCTGCAGCCGCAGCACCTGAAGTACGAGGTGGTGCACAGCATGATCACCTATAACGGCCGGCCCAGGAGCGAGGCGGCGCGGGCGTTTGTCGAAGATCTGCTGGCGGTGCATGGAGTAGAAGGATAAGGAGGGAAGTTCTTCAGCGTTTTCCCGGGCCTCATCGCTGGCAAGCCAGCTCCCACAGGTACAGCGGTGCTCTCAAGAACACTGGTGAACCTGTGGGAGCTGGCTTGCCAGCGATGAGGCCGGTAGCAGCACTACAAATCTATTTTAGAAACCCACCCACCGCATTCCGATAGATCCGCGCATAGTCCGAAGCCCCCAGCGCCAGCGCATTGGTCTCCGACGACGAGATATCCGCCACCGCCAGCTCACCTATCAACGCTGCATCCTCGCCACTCAACCCCAGCTCGGCCAGCGTCGCCGGAATCCCCACCCGCGCCCGCAACTCCAGTACCCAGGCCAGCAATCCATCGAAGCTGCTGTCCTCAAGCTGCAGATACCGCGCCAGCCGCGCTGCATCCCCTTCGATGGCACTGCGATTGGCCACCAGCACATAGGGTAGCAACACCGCATTCAGAAGCCCGTGATGCAGGTGATGCCGCGCCCCAAGCGGATGGGCGAGGGCATGCACGCCTCCCAGGCCTTTCTGGAAAGCCACGGCCGCACTGGCCGAGGCAATCAGCATGCCTTCCCGGGCAACCAGGTCATTGCCATCACGCACGGCATTCTCCAGATGCAAGCGAACCAGCCGCACACCTTCCACGGCAATCCCCGCCGACATCGGATGGCACAGCGGCGAGAACAGCGCTTCAAGGTGGTGGGTGAGGGCGTCCATGCCGGTGGCCGCGGTAAGTTTCGCCGGCAGGCCAGCGGTCAGGCGCGGGTCGAGGATCACGCTGCGGGCCAGCAATTCGCGGTGCCCGATCACCTTCTTCACGCCTTGCGCGGTATCGGTCAGCACCGCCTCGCGGCCCAGCTCCGAGCCGGTACCGGCAGTGGTGGGAATGGCGATCAGCGGCGGCAGGTCCAAGGCCGGGTAATCGGCCAGGGTCGGATAATGCTCCAGCATCTGCGCCCATTCGAAACGCTCGAGCCCCTGCGGATCGCGGCTGAGCAGGGCGATACCCTTGGCCGCGTCGAGGGCGCTGCCACCCCCCAGGGCAATCAGCGAGTCATGCTTGCCCGCCGCGAAAACCTCGGCCCCGGCGCGGACTTGCTCCAGGCTCGGGTTGCCCGACAACCCATGGAACAGCGCGTAAACGACGCCCGCTGCCTGCAGATGCTCACGCACCGCCCGCAGCGGTGGCAGCTCCAGCATGCCGGGATCGGTCACCAGCAACGGCCGGCGCATCCCGGCCAGGGCGCAACGCTCGGCCAGCACGCTCAGCGCATCGACGCCGCAGAAGATTTCGGTGGGGTAGTTCCAGTAATGAATCATGCTCAATTCCTGTTTTCAGGCATGCCTCGTCCCGCCGGCCAGCACACCGGTGACGGGACAAGGAAGGGAAGGGGATCAGTCGACGGCGCGACCGGCAAAGCTGAGGCTGGTGGCGATCCGCCGATGAGGCTTGGCGATTGCCAGGTAGCCCAGGCCGAACAGGGCCAGCGCCGAGAACACCAGCACCACCGCCCAGACCTGGAACCACGGCGCACCAGGTGGCGCCAGCAATTCCCGCGGCCAGGCCACGTTGATCGCTTCGAAGAGCAGCCAGACCACAGCGAAACAGTTGATCGCCAGGCCCTTGCGCCCCAACTGCAAGGCGCCCTTGGCCGGATCCCAGCGCCCGCTGAGACGGGCATACAGGGCGCTGACGGTAACGATCAGGAAGACAAAGAAGAAGCCGCCGCTGCCAAAGGCGATCAGGGTGCCCACGGCGGTGGCGTTCAGGCCCAGGGCCAGGCCGAGGCTGGCCAGCAGGGTGCTGCCGATCATCGCGGCCATCGGTACCTTGCGCTTGTCGACCCGGCGCAGCAGCCCCGACGCCGGCAGGATGCCGTCCCGGGCCATGCCGAAGATCGCTCGGCCGATATAGGTCTGTACCGAGACCACGCAGGCGACGAAGGCGATCAGCACGATGGCGACGAAAGGCCGCTCGGCCCAGGCGCCGAAGGCATCGGTCACTGCCGGGGTGACCGGGTCGATGATCTGCCCGCTGACCACGGCGGCCGGGTCCTTGAACGACAGGGTCACGGCAAACGCGGTGAGCATCACGGTCAAGCCCACCACCAGCATCGAGCGCAGGATCGCCCGTGGCGTGGACACCCGCGCATCGGTGGTTTCCTCGGACAGTTGCGAGCAGGCATCGAAGCCGAGGAAGGCCCAGCCGCACACGGCCATGGCGGTCAGCAACCCGCTGAAATACGAGCCCCCGGAGGCACTTTCCGCGCCCATGCTGGTGAACAGCAGCTCGAACGAGTGATTGCGGAAGAACAGCAGCAACAGCACGCCGATGCCGATGGAGGCGATGGCCTCGGCGAAGATCCCGGCGTTGACGAAGTACTTCAGCGGGTTGATGCCCAGCAGGTTCACCCCCAGGCCCAGCGCCAGCAATGCCGCCCCGCAGGCCACCTGGGCATTGGCCGAGGGCGGTTCGTCGAACAGCAGCAGGCCGAGCCAGAAGCCGCCGAGGTAGGCCACGGTGGTCAGCGAGGCCAGCGCCGCCGCCAGGTAGAGGAAACCGGTGAACCAGGCCAGGCGGTCACCCACCAGGCGGCGCACCCACTGGTAGCAGCCGCCGGCCAGGGGAAACTGCGAGGACAGCTCGGCATACACGAGGGCCACGCTCAGTTGCAGCAGCAGGCACAGCGGCACGATCCACACCCAGGACGGCCCGACGCTGATGGCGCCGAGGGACATCACCGAATAGATGCCGACAACGGGAGAGATGGTGGCGAAGCCCACGGAAAACGACGACCACAGGCTCAGGCCGCGATCCAGCTCCTGGCGGTAGCCATGGCTGGCGAGCAGGTGCTCGTCGGGATTGGACGGAACGGACATGGGGGATCCTCGGCAGGTATTGGAATTGTTATCGAGATCCGGTGCCTCTGGGGGCACTCGAGGTTCCGGCACAGGGTATGCCGGGCTTGGGTCAGGAAAAATTCATGATTGCTGCGGCCAGCATCAAGGTTTCTTGATGTTCTGCAGATGACGACTAAAGGCTGGCGGGTGTCGTTCGTGCTACTGGGAGGGACGCTGCAGCCCGGCAATACCGGGAGTCTCAGCTAACCTTTGAACTGTTCGTCGATGGCGGGCCTCGAAACCTTCGTCCCGCCGTCGAGCCACGCGCCTTGCGTGCACAAGGGCGGGCAGTCGGTCCATCGGGCAGGGAACTCAAGCCAATCACACCGGGGCTCGCCTCGTGGGAGAAGAGATGAATAACGGGATCAAATGGCGAGGTGCGCTGGTCGGCTTCGCGCTGGCATGCAGCTTTACCAGCGTCCAGGCCGCCGAGCCAAAGAAAGTCGATGTATTGCTGGTGGGCGGCGGGATCATGAGCTCGACCCTGGCCATCTGGCTCAACGAGCTGGAGCCGGGCTGGTCGATGGAAATGGTCGAGCGCCTGGACAAGGTCGCCGAGGAAAGCTCCAACGGCTGGAACAACGCCGGTACCGGGCATTCGGCCCTGGCCGAACTTAACTATACCCCGGAGAAGGACGGCAAGATCGACATCACCAAGGCGGTGGAGATCAACGAGTCGTTCCAGATCACCCGCCAGTTCCTCGCCTGGCAGGTGAAGAACGGCGTGCTCAACAACCCGCGCTCGTTCATCAACACCACGCCGCACATGAGCTTCGTCTGGGGCGATGACAACATCAGCTTCCTCAAGCGCCGCTACGAAGCCCTGCAGAAGAGCCCGCTGTTCCGCCCCATGCAGTATTCGGAAGACCCGGCGCAGATCGCCAAATGGGTGCCGCTGATGATGGAAGGCCGCGATCCGCAGCAGAAGCTGGCGGTGACCTGGACGCCGATCGGCACCGACGTCAACTTCGGCGAGATCACCCGGCAGTATGTGGGCTACCTGCAGAAACAGCAGAACTTCAGCCTCAAGCTCAACAGCGAGGTCGAGGACATCACCCGCAACGCCGACGGCTCCTGGCGGGTCGAGTACAAGAACCTCAAGGACGGGACCAGAACCAGCACCGACGCCAAGTTCCTGTTCATCGGCGCCGGTGGCGCGGCCTTGCCGCTGCTGCAGAAATCCGGCATCCCCGAGGCCAAGGACTATGCCGGCTTCCCGGTGGGCGGCTCGTTCCTGGTCACCGACAACCAGGACATCGCCCTCAAGCACATGGCCAAGGCCTACGGCATCGCCTCAACCGGTGCGCCGCCCATGTCGGTGCCGCACCTGGACACCCGGGTGCTGGATGGCAAGCGGGTGATCCTGTTCGGGCCGTTCGCCACCTTCTCTACCAAGTTCCTCAAGGAGGGCTCGCTGCTCGACCTGTTCGCCAGCATGTCGCTGCATAACACCTGGCCGATGGTGCGGGTCGGGGTGCGCGAGTTCGACCTGGTCAAATACCTGATCGGTCAACTGATGCAGAACGACGACGATCGTTTCGCCGCCCTGCAGACCTACTTCCCTCATGCCAAGAAGGAAGACTGGCGCCTGTGGCAGGCCGGGCAGCGGGTGCAGATCATCAAGAAGGATGAGCAACTGGGTGGCGTCCTCAAGCTCGGTACCGAGGTGGTGACTTCCAAGGACGGCACTATTGCTGGCCTGCTCGGCGCCTCGCCAGGTGCCTCGACCGCGCCGCCGATCATGCTCGACCTGATGCAGAAGGTGTTCAAGGACCGCCTCGCTTCATCGGCCTGGCAGGAAAAGCTCAAGCAGATCATCCCCAGCTACGGCACGCACCTGAACGACGATCCGGCGGCGGTGGAGCGGGAATGGGCCTATACCAGCGAAGTGCTGCAGCTGGCCCCGGCGCCGGGTATCGACCAGCGCCAGGACCCGGGCAATCCGCAGAACATCGACCCACTCGGGCAGAAGAGCGGCAATGCCGATCCGGATATCAACCCGGACGGGGAGGAGTAGAGGGACAACCGAAGGCCGCTGATGCGGCCTTCGGGCTTTTTGGGGATCAGATATTGCTTGTCACCGACTGGCATGGGTATCTACATATCTTTTCCGACGATCAGTGCTGACCCCGGGTCGTTTGTCGAGAGACCGCATGATGGCCACAAGGCGCAAGCCGACAGATCTCCAGCGTTCTCCAGATCGAGCGCCGCCCGCGCGGCGCATCGCCGGCAACGCCGGCTCCCACATTTGTTGCAACGCGCCATGGCCTGTGAGATCTCCTTTGCCAGCCTTTGGATGTTCGGCGATGTATCGCGGGGAGGCTGTTGGGTACGACGCGGTATCGCGTCGTACAAACAAGGCGATCACTATGGCCTGTCAGGCATAGGTACGTTGCAACAAATGTGGGAGCCGGCGTTGCCGGCGATGCGCCGCGCGGGCGGCGCTCGATCTCAAGGGCGCTGGAAAAGTCATGACAAGCACCTGTCAGCCCTGATGCAGTCTACTGAAGGGCCTTCTCGCATCAAAAGATGTGTAGATACCCATACACCGATAGGGCTCTGGAATGCGGCTGTGAAAGACTTTCGGGGCCTAAGCTAATGACCGCTTCGGGTGTCCGCCTGTCGCCCGGATTGAACAGCGGGGACCTTTCGCTCATCAGTGTTCAGGTAGACCTTTGGAGTAACGCGCAACCTCCGGCCAACGAGGACACGCATGCAATCAGGGAAGACATCCACCCCCGCAAGCCGCAGCCGCTTGACCCGGCAACTGATCTTCGGTTTTTCCGGAGCCATCCTGCTGATCCTCGCCGTCGGCCTGGCGTCTCTGTACCGCATCGTGGTCTCCCTCGACGAGCGCGAGGCGTTGCGCAGTGCCTTTCTCGCCAGCTCGGTCCAGCAGAGCCTGGAAAAATCGCAGAACAGCTACCTGCTCTCCAACGCCTTCTGGCAGGCGGCCTACGACGAGCTGGGCGTCGGCAATAACCACCAATGGGCCTACGCCGAGGACAATGTCGGCCCGACGCTGTACAGCAACGATGGCTTCGCCGGGGTCTTCGTCATCGACGAGAACACCACCAGCTACGCCATGCTCGACGGCCAGCTCAGCGATCAACCGCTGGAGGCCCTCAGCCCGGCCAGGCAACGGATCCTCGGCGAAGCGCGCAAGGCGCTGCGCGATGATCAGGCCGCTTCAGGCTATATCCGTTTTCGCGATGCCCCCGCGTTGTTCAGCGCCGCCGTCATTCGTCCACCACAGTTGCCCCATCACGTGCCCGGCCCGCAGCGGGTACTGGTGTTCATCCGCCCGCTGACGCCGGCAGTGCTGGAACCCATGGCCGCCAGCGTCGGCCTGGCCTCGTTCGCGGTCACTTCGCGGGGTGACGACCTGCCCGGGCAAGGCCGCATGCGCATGGACGACAGCGGCTATTGGCTGGCCTGGCCGGTGGAGCGTCCCGGCAGCGAGCTGGCGCTGACCGTGATGCCGCCGCTGGCCCTGGCGACCCTGTTGATTCTCCTGGCCATGGTCGCCTTCGCTCGTCAGGCCCTCAACGTCAGCGCGCGCAACGACCGCAATTACCACGAGCTGGTGGAGTCCCGCGAAGCCCTGCAGATCAGCAAGGAGCGCTTCAAGGCCGTGGCTGAAGCTGCCTCGGACTGGATCTGGGAAACCGATTCGCGGCTGAAGCTCACCTACCTGTCCGGGCGTTTTGCCGAGTTGACCGGTTATCCGGTGGAAGACTGGCTGGGCCGGCCCTTCACCCATCTGATGAGCTGTGACACCGGGCATCTGGAGCACTGGCTGGCGCAACTGGCGAACACCAACGGCACCGGTAGCCTGCGCTGCCAGTACCGTGATCATCTCGGCCAGCAGCGCATCTGCCGGCTTTCCGCGCGGCCGGTGTTTCATCACGACCAGCTCCAGGGCTATCGCGGCACCAGTTTCGATATCACCGACGAGGTCGCGGCCCACGCGCGCATCCAGCACCTGTCCCAGCACGACGCCCTGACCGGCCTGCCCAACCGCAACAAGCTGTTCGCCTTTCTCGAACAGATATTGCTGGACGGTGCGACGGAACTGGCGGTGCTGCTCCTCGACCTCGACAATTTCAAGCCGATCAACGACCACCTTGGCCATCCGGCCGGTGACGCGGTACTGATCGAAGTCGGCCGGCGCCTGGGGCGCATCACCCGGGACAGCGACCTGGTGGCCCGGCTCGGGGGTGACGAGTTCGTCCTGGTGGTCGCGCGGCCGGGCGCGCGGGAGGAGGTGGATGCCCTGTGCGAGCGGATCGTCGAGGCCCTGCGCCGCCCCATCGAGCATGACGGCCAGCACCTGCATATCGACGCCAGCCTGGGCGTGGTGCTGTCCCGCGAGCATGGCGGACAGCCCACGGACCTGATCAAGTACGCCGATATCGCCCTGTACAACGCCAAGGCCGCCGGCAAGGGCACCTGGCTGTATTTCTCGGCGCAGATGAACGATGCCTTGCAAGGCAAGCGCACCCTGGAGCGGGAGCTGGCCGTGGGTATCGAGCAGGGGCAACTGGTCCTGCATTTCCAGCCGCGCTTCCTGATCGACGGGGTCACCGTGGCCTCGGTGGAAGCGTTGGTGCGCTGGCAGCATCCGCAGCGTGGGCTGCTGGCGCCGGACGAATTCATCCCGCTGGCGGAGGAGTCGGGGCTGATCGTGCAACTGGGCAACTGGGTCCTGCGCGAGGCCTGTACCACGGCCAAGCGCTGGCCGCAGCCGGTGATGGTCTCGGTGAACATGTCGCCGGCCCAGTTCACCCGCAGCAACGTGGTCCGCGATGTGCGCGACGCCTTGCTCGACAGCGGCCTGCCGGCCCATCGGCTGGAGCTGGAGATCACCGAGAACGTGATGCTCAACGATATCGAGAATGCCCTGGCGACCATGACGGCGCTCAAGGAACTGGGCGTGCGCCTGAACATGGATGACTTCGGCACGGGTTATTCATCGCTGGGGTATCTGCGCACCTACCCGTTCGACAGCATCAAGATCGACAAGCGCTTCGTCCAGGCCCTGGGCAAGAGCGACAGCGACCGTAGCGTGGTGCAGGCGATCATCAACCTGGGCAACGCCATGGGCATGACGGTCACGGCGGAAGGGGTGGAAACCGAGCGGCAACTGGATCTGCTCAGTGCCGACCAGTGTCATGAGGTGCAGGGGTATCTGCTGAGCCGGCCGGTGGAGAATGGGGTATTGGTGGGGATGATGAAGACCGAATGAGGGCATCCAGGCTTGCACAGACCCTGTGGGAGCTGGCTTGCCAGCGATGAGGCCGGCTTGGGCAATGATGTTGCCAGGTAGGGCCAAATCGCTGGCAAGCCAGCTCCCACAGGGGTTTGTGCAAGCCGCAGATGCTCATAGACTGACCGCCCTCGTTTGCACTTCAGCCAGTGGCACCGCCCGCCCCGGCATATCCTCCAGCAACCGCCGCGTATACTCGCTCCCCGGCCGCCCGAACACCTCTTCGGTGGCCCCCTGATCCACCAACCGACCCTGGCTCATCACCAGCACCTGGTCACTGATCCCGCGCACCGTCGCCAGGTCATGGGAGATGAACAGGTAGGTCAACCCCAGCTCCCGCTGCAAGCGCTGCAACAAGTCCAGCACCTGGGCCTGCACCGGCGCATCCAGTGCCGACAGCGGTTCATCCAGCACCAGCAACTCCGGCTCCACCGCCAGCGCCCGGGCGATTGCCACCCGCTGTCGTTGCCCGCCAGAGAGCTGGGCAGGGCGCCGATGCAGCAGATCCCCCGACAGGCCGACCCGCTCCAGCAACGCCAGCACCCGCGCCCGGTCATCCTGCCGCTGACCTATGCCGAACGCTTGCAACGGCTCGCTGACGATCGCCAGCAGATCCAGCCGGGGATCCAGCGCCGCATAGGGATTCTGGTAAACCAGCTGCACCCGCCGCCGATAGCCGCGCAGATCGCGCCGGCTGGCCCCCAGCACCTCCAGTCCGTCGAAACGCACGCTGCCGGCACTGGCCTGCTCCAGCGCGAGAATGATCCGCGCCGTAGTGGATTTACCCGAGCCCGATTCACCCACCAGGCTGGTGGTCGTGCCCCGTTGCAGGCTGAAACTGACGTCATCCACCGCCGCCGGCCCTTGCCTGTCGAAGCGCCGGTGCAGGCTGGTGACCTGCAACAGCGGCAGCTCCCGGCTCACCGCTGGCGCCACCCGACGCTGCTGCAAACGGGCCAGCGGCGACGCCTGGAGCAACTGGCGGGTGTAGGGATGCTCCGGCGTATGCCACAGCTGCGCCGGGGTGCCGCTTTCCAGCAGGCGCCCATGGCGCATCACCAGGATCCGGTCGGCACGGTCCAGCGCCACCGCCAGATCATGGGTGATCAGCAACAGGCTGCTGCCACGCTCGCGCACCAGTTGCTGCAAGCGATCGAGGATCTGCCGCTGCACGCTGACGTCCAGCGCGCTGGTCGGTTCGTCGGCGATCAGCAGCGGCGGGTCGTTGGCCAGGGCGATGGCGATCAACACCCGCTGGCACATGCCGCCAGACAGTTGATGAGGGTAGCGGCTGAGCAGGGTTTGCGCTGCCTTCAGGCCGACTTCCCGCAGCAGTTTCAACGCCCGCGGACGGGCTTCGGCCAAGGGCACACCATGCACGGTCATGGCCTCGACCACTTGCGCGCCGATGGTCTTCACCGGGTCCAGCGATGTCCCCGGGTCCTGCGGCACGAAGCCCACCCGCCGACCCCGGCGCTGGCGCCAGGCGCGTTCGTCGAGGCTGTCCAGGGCCTGGCCCTGCAACCACAGCTGTCCTTGCTGGCGTGCCGACTCCGGCAGCAACCCGGCCAGCGCCGCCGCCGTGGTCGACTTGCCGGAACCGGACTCACCGACGAGGCAGACGATCTCGCCCGCCGCGATCTCCAGGTCCAGCTCCGCCACAGCGGGTTGTGTCGCCCCCGGATACTCGACGCCAAACTGACGGATACGAACCAGCGGCGCACTCATGAGCGTTCTCCCTGAAGACGTTGCAGACCGCGGCCAAGCTGCTGGGTCGCCAGCACCACGCCCGCCACCACCAGCCCCGGCAGGGTGGTGTACCACCAGGCGGCGACCATGTAGTTGCGCCCCTCGGCGATCAGCAGGCCCCATTCCGGTTGCGGCGGCGGTGCACCGAAGCCGAGGAAGCTCAGGGCCGATACCGCCAGCACCGCACTGGCGAACTCCAGCGCCGCCAGCGCCAGCAGGGGGCCGACCGCATGGGGCAGGACATGCCGGCAGAGGTTGGTCCAGGGCCCGACGCCTACCACCTGCGCCGCCTCGACGAACACCCGGCTGCGCCAGCGCAGGACTTCGCCGCGGGCCAGCCGGGCGAACACCGCGACGGAGGACAGGCCGACGGCGATGGCAATCTCCAGCGTGCCGAAACCCAGGGCCGTGACGATGGCCATCGCCAACAGCAGCGCCGGAATCGCCATCAAGACTTCCACCAGCACCGCCAGGACCCGATCAGCGACACCGCCAAACCAGCCGGCGATACCGCCGAGCAGGGTGCCGGCCACCAGGGCGATCAGCACCGCGATGGCGGTTGCCTGCAACGACAGCGCAGCCCCATGCACGCAGCGCGCATACAGGTCGCGGCCCAGGTGATCGGTCCCGAACCAGTGCTGTGCCGAGGGCGCGCGCAGGGTCTGGGTCGGGTCGGCGAGCAGCGGGTCGGCGCTGCTGAACAGCGCCGGGAAGAACGCCCAGCCCAGCAGGACAAGGAACAGCAGCAGGCTCAGCGCCACTGGAAAGCCGGGCCAGTAGCGCAGTGAAACCGACGGCGAAAGGGCAGGTTGCAGGATCATGGTCGGCTCCCTTGGCGAATGCGTGGGTCGAGCAGCGGATAGAGCAGGTCGGTGAGCAGGTTGGTCAGCACATAGAGGGTCGCCGCCAGCAGCACCACGCCCTGGACCACGGCGATGTCCTGGCTGGCCACCGCCGCCTGGGCCAGGCGGCCCACGCCATCGCGGGAGAACACCGTCTCGGTGACCACCGCCCCGGCCAGCAGGTTGCCCAGCAGGGTGCCGGTCAGGCTCAGCAGGGGAATCGAAGCGTTGTGCAGAATATGCCGCCACAACAGTTGCCAGCGGCCCACGCCCTTGCTGCGCAAGGCCTGGACGAAGGGCTGCTGGCTGACACTGGCAATCGAGCGCCCGAGCACCTGGGCGATCATCGCCGCGCAGGGCAAGGCCAGGGTGACGGCCGGCAGCACCAGGCTGGCGATACCGTGCTCGCCCATGGCTGGCAGCCAGTGCAGGCGGAAGGAGAACAGTTGCAGCAACAGCAGGCCGACCCAGAAGGTCGGCAGCGACACCACCAGCGCCGGGGCATTGTGCAGCGCTGCCTGTACTGGGCGACGACGCACTTGATGGGCCGCCAGTGCCACGCCGATCCCCAGCGGCACAGCGATCAGCAGGGCGGAAAAGGCCAGGGCCAGGGTCGCCGGGAGCGCCGCGGCCAGGGCCGCCGCGACCGGCTTGCCGGTCTGCAACGATACGCCGAGGTCCAGCTGCAACAACCGCCACAGCGCACCGCCGTACTGCTGCCAGAGGCTGCCGTCGAGGTGATAGCGGGCGCGTAGCTCGGCTACCTGCGCCGGGTCCACCGCACCCGGCTCGCCGCTCTGGGCCAGGAGGATCGCCACCGGATCGCCCGGCAGCGCGTAGAGAATGGCGAACGACAGGCTGAAGGCCGCCCACAGCACCAGCAGGGCCTGACCCAGGCGCCAGAATGGAGAGCTGTTCATGGTTGCACCAGCCAGGTGTCATAGAACTGCAGGCGGGTCGAGGCCTCGTAATGCAGGCCGCGCACTGCGTCGCGGAAGGCGGTCACCGTTGCCGCCTCCACCAGCGGGATCACATGGCCCTGGTCCAGCAACTCGGCACTGGCTTGCTGGATCAGCGTGCCACGCTTCTGCGCATCGAGGCTGGCGGCGGAGTCCAGCAGTAACTGGTCCAGCGGCAGCGGCCCGCGGACATTGACGTTGCGCCCGGAAGACAGGAACACCGTGCGCAGCACATCCGGGTCGGCGCGGGTCAGGTTGAAGAACCACAGGCTGTAGTCGAGGGAGGTCTGTTGCAGGCTGACCTGGCCGATGGTGGATTTGTTCAGGCGCAGCTCGACGCCGACCTTGCGCAGTTGCTGCTGTACCAGTTCCAGCACCGGGGTGGTGGCCTGCCAGTAGTCGAGGGCGAAGCCCAGGCGCTTGCCGTCGCGCTGGCGCCAGCCATCGGCGCCCTTGTGCCAGCCGGCATCGTCCAGCAGCTTTTCCGCGCCCTGCGGGTCGTAGGCGAGGTGGCTGCTGAGGTCCTGGTAATACGGCGTGCTGGTCGCCAGCACCGAGGAGGCCGGCTTCTGGTAACGGGAAATCACCCCCTGGAACTGGCTGCGGTCGATGGCCTTGTTCAGCGCCTGGCGCACGGCCAGTTCATCCAGCGGCGCCCGCGAGACATTCGGCGTCAGGCTGAAGACGATGCCCGGGTTGGGCCGGTTGATCGACGGCACGCCCTGGGCTTCCAACACGGCTTCGTCCTGCACCGGCACGCTGGTGTTCACGTCGATCTGCCCGGACAGCAGGCTGCCCAGGCGTACCCCGGATTCGGGAAGAATGTGGAACTCGATAGCGTCGAGCCAGGCACGGCCCTGGTGCTCGGCAATGGACGAGGGCCAGTTGTAGTCGGGCCGGGCCTCGATCCGCACCAGCTTGTTGTGGTCGAAGCGTTTCACCGTAAACGGTCCGGAGCCTACCAGCGCACCTTGGCAACGCTCCTCGGCACTGCGCTTGAGGGTCTCGAGGGAAAATAGCCCGAGGCTCATGGTGGAACTGGCCTGGAGGAACTGGGCGTTGGCCTGCTTGAAGGTAATGCGCACGCTCAATGGCCCGGTGACTTCCACCGATTCCAGCCCAGCCAGATAGGTCCCTGCCAGTTGTGCTCGGGCCCCGAGGGCGACGATGGCCTCGAAGTTGGCCTTCACCGCTGCGGCATCCAGCGGGCTGCCATCGGCGAAGGTCACGCCCTCGCGCAGATGGAAGCTGAACTGCCGCGAATCCTCGCTGACCTCCCAGCGCTCGGCCAGCCAGGGCAGGATCTCGGCGCTTTGCGGGTCCTGATCGGTAAGCGAGTCCACCAGTTGCCGACCAACGTTGAGCGCGGTGTTGTTGCCGGCCTGCTGCGGATCGATGCAGTTGGGGTCGCCGTCGAAGGCTACGCGCAGCACACCGCCAGGCTTGGGTTGCGCCGGGGTGCCGGTGGCGGCCTGTTGTTCAGGCTTGCCGTCGCAGCCGGCCAGGGCCACGGCGATGGCCAGGATTGCCAGGGGTCGAAACATGGACGCTCCTTAGAAGAACCGGTTTTTGCGGTAGGGCAGGCCGAGGTTTTCCCGCAGCGTGGTGCCGGCGTATTCGCGCTGGAACAGGCCACGGCGTTGCAGCTCGGGGACCACGCCGTCGACGAAGTCATCGATGGCCGAGTGCAGGCCGCTGAACATGATGTTGAAACCGTCGGCAGCACCGGCTTCATGCCAGGCCTGCAAGTCGTCGGCGATGCTTTCGGGGGTGCCGATGAGGATGCGATGACCACCGGAGGTGAGCTGGTTGAACAACTGGCGCACCGTCGGGCGCTCGCGGCGGATCAGATCGAATATCAGCTTCTGCCGGCTCTGGTGGGTGTTGGTGGTGAAGGTTTCGGGCGGCAGCGGCACTACCTCGTCGAAGGGCAGCTCGGACAGGTCGTAGCCGAGGCTGACGAACTTCGAGATGGAGCTGAGGAAGGCCTTGGGTTCCAGCAGTTCCTGCTGACGGTCGTACTTGGCCTGGGCTTCGGCGAGGGTCTTGCCGACCACGGGAGAGACTCCGGGGAGGATTTTCAACGCGTTCGCGCCACGCCCGAAGCCGGCCGCCGCCGTCTTGGTCTCCGCATAGAACGCCCGGCCCTGCTCGATGGTGTGCTGGGCGGTGAAGATCAGCTCGCCAACCCGCGCCGCGAGACGTTTCCCGGCTACCGAAGCACCGGCCTGGGCCACCACCGGATGACCCTGCGGCGAGCGCGAGACGTTGAGCGGGCCACGCACCTGGAAGTGCTCGCCCTGGTGATCCAGCACATGCAGTTTGTCGATATCCAGCCAGGTGCCGCTGGCCTTGTCCTGGACGAAGGCGTCGTCGGCCCAGCTGTCCCACAGGCCGCTGACCACGTCGTAGAACTCCTCGGCGCGGGCATAGCGGTCGTCATGCTCGACATGCTCCTGGCGGTTGAAGTTCTCGCCGCCGCCGAGGGAGGTGACCAGGTTCCAGCCGGCGCGGCCGCCGCTCAGGTGGTCCAGCGCCGCGTACTTGCGCGCCACGTTGTAGGGCTCGTTGTAGGTGCTGCTGGCGGTGGCGATCAGGCCGATATGGCGGGTGCTGGCGGCCAGCGCCGGGGCCAGGATCAGCGGGTCCCAGCGCACGCTGTTGGGCCCGCGTTGCAGGGCCAGGTCGAGCTTGACGTCGAGGGTGTCGTTGAAGAACAGCGAGTGGAAGCGCCCGGCCTCCAGCTTGCGGGCGATGTACTGGTAGTGCTCGAGGCTGCGGAAGGTGTCCAGCGGTGCCTCCGGCAGGCGCCAGGCGCTGCCGCTGAGGGTCCCGGGGATAAAGGCGCCGAGTACGAACTGGCCTTGGCTCATGAGGGTTCTCCTGGCGCCCGCCGAACACGGCGGGCACGGGTTCGGTGGGGTCAGAAGTTGTAGGCGATACGGGTGTACCAGAAGCCGCCGTACGGGTCGAAGGGCGAGATCGAGCCGAATTTCGGGAAGCCGTTGACGTCGCCGGCGGGGAATGCGTTGTTGTCGGCGCGCACGTCGAACAGGTTGTTGGCGCCCACGGCGACGTCGAAGTTGTCGGTGACCGCATAGGCCACTTCCAGGTCGGTTAGCCATTTGGCGCCGTAGGTCACGTCATAGTTGGGGTTGGCGTCGCGGGCCACGACCTTGTCGTAGCGGGTCACTGCAGCATTCACGGTGAAGCGCTCGATCTGCCAGTTGGCGCTGAGGATCAGCTTGGTCTTGGGGTTGGCCACGGTGAGGTAGCCCTGGGCGACCCGGTCGAACAGCTCCAGGTTGTTGCCGGCGGCCTTGAGCGAGGCCGGGGTCTGCTTGATGTCGTCGATCTCGGTCTTGTTGTAGTTGGCGCCTATGCCGTATTTCACCCGGCCGAACTGCCCGTAGTCGACCCGGTAGTCGGCCACCAGGTCGACGCCGCGGGTGGTGGTGTCGGCGGCGTTGGTGAAGTACTTGATGCGGTAGCCGGGCTTGTAGCCGTTGTCGGCGAGGATCTGGTCGACGCCATTGCCGTAGAGGAAGCCGGTCAGGGCGATGCGGTCGCGGATCTCGATCTGGTAGGCATCCAGGGTCACGCTGGCCTGGGCCAGTGGCTGCCAGGTCAGGCCGAGGCTGATATTGCGCGACTTCTCCGGGCTCAGGTCCTCGGCGCCGAGGGCCCTGGCCAGGGCCGAATCGACCCGGGCGGTCTTGGCCTCGACGAACTGCGAGACGCCATTGACCGTGGTGTACTGGTTGGCGGTCTGGGCGTAGATCGACTGGGACAGCGACGGCGCGCGGAAACCATTGCTCAGCGTGCCGCGCACGGCGAAGGTCGGGGTGAAGTCATAGCGCGCGGTGAGCTTGCCGCTGCGGGTGTTGCCACTGCTGTCGTCGTATTTTTCGAAGCGTGCGGCGGCGCCCAGGTAGAGCTTCTCGGTAGGGTTGATGCCCAGGTCGACATAGCTGGCGTAGCTGTTGCGGCTGGCCTGGCCTTCGTCTTCCGGGGGCAGGGTGATCGCGCCCTGGGCCCCCACCGAGCCGGGCTGCCCGGCCAGCGGACCGCTGGGGTAGATATAGCCGCCGTTGATCCACGAGAGCGGGTCGTCCGACTCGGTCTTGTAGCGCTCGTGACGGTGTTCCAGGCCCCAGGAGACTTGCAGCGGCTTGCTCAGGCCGACCTCGAAGGCGCGGGTCAGGTCGAGGTTGTTGGTCCACTGGTCGAAGGTATTGCTGTAGGTATCGAAGTGGGTCGGGCTGCTCGGGCCGAGTGAGGCATTGAGGGTCTCGTCGGCCCCGGCCTGGCTTTTCGCGCGACCGAAGGTGGAACTGAGGTCCCAGTGCCAGTCGGCGATCTCGCCCTTGCCGCCGATGGCGGCCTGGTAGTCGTCTTCCTTCAGGGTGTAGAAGGGCGCGGTGCCGTCCGGGTAGATCTCGGGGATGATGTTGGTCGAGTTGGGGCGCCGGTAGTTCTGTCCACCCTTGGCGTCGCGCTGGCTGTAGGTGGAGAAGGAATACAGGGTCAGGTCGTCGCTCACCGGCAGCTCGGCGTTGTACGACAGGTTGATCGCCTTGATCTTCGGCAGGCCGTTCTTCTGCACTTCGCGGTCGGCGGTGGCGTTGCGCGGGTCGCCGGCGAAATACAGGTTGCCGGTGGCCTCGCGGGAGCGGGTCGCGGTCTGTACCGACTTGGCGTCCAGGGCATAGTTGAAGAAGCCGCCGTTATCACCCAGGGCCAGGCCCTGGTTGAGGGTCTGGCGCAGGTTGCCGCCGTCGCCGTCCTCGTAGTACTGGCCATATTGGGTGCTGGCCGAGCCACCGTTGTCGTGCTGCTTGAGGATGATATTGATCACCCCGGCGATGGCATCGGAGCCGTACTGCGCCGAGGCGCCGTCGCGCAGGACCTCGATATGGTCGATGGCGCTGACCGGGATCATGTCCAGGTCCACCGGGTTGGTGCCGTAGGCGGCGGTGGAGTCGAGGTTGATCACCGAGCTGTTGTGGCGGCGCTTGCCGTTGACCAGCACCAGCACGTTGGAGCCGTTCAGGCCGCGCAGGCTGTAGGGGCGGGCGACGCTGTCGTTGGAGGTGCCGGAGGGGCGCTGGGAGAACGACGGCAGGGTCTTCTGCAGGGCTTCGCGCAGGCTGCTGGAGCCGGTCTGTTCGAGCTGCTTGCTGTCGATCACATCGATCGGTGCCGGGCTGCTGGTGACGGTGCGCACTTCGCTGCCGCGCGAGCCGGTGACGATCACCGTGCCGAGCGCGGTATCGCTGTCGGCAGCCAGCGCCAGGGGGCTGAGCAGGTAGCCGGCGAACAGCGCCGGGGCCATGGACAAAGGGGTGAGTACGGACTTCATGACGGTTCCTAAGGGTTCGATTGGCAGTCAGGCCCTGGATGTGCGATCGAACGGGCTCTCATAGGTTGTTTCACGTTTTCCAGGCATGGCCGGGCCGGCGGGAGGTCCATTGCTCCCGTGTCCTGGCGTGCCTGTGTCTCGTCCGGCGCGCGCCGGTACGCTTATGCCGCGGCGGATCCCTGGCCGCTGAGCAAGGAAGTGAAGCGCCGGTCCCAGAAGTCGCGGACCGTCAGCGGCTGGCGCAGCAGGCCGCTGTCGTGGAACAGGTCGGCGATGCGCTGCTGGGCGGCGATGTCCTCTTCGCTCACCGGCAGCAGGCAGCACGGGTGCTGGCGCTGGTTGAACTGTTGCAGGTAAAGCTCGCGGGAGATCCCGGTCAGGGCTTCGTTGCGCGCAGCCCAGGCCTCGGGGTTGCGTTCCACCCAGTCCCAGGTGGCGCGCTCGCGCTCCAGGAAGTCGGCGATCTGTGCCTGCTTGCCCGGTTGTGCGAGCACCTTGGCGCTGGTGGCGATCAGGTAGTTGCCGCACTGGTAGCGGCTTGCGTCGGCCAGCCACTCACCGTCCATTTGCGTCAGCGCCTGCAGGGCCCCGATTCCGCCCGCGACGATGGCGTCGAGATGGCCGTTCTGGAAGGCGATCAGCGCATCCCGCGCCGGCATTGGCCGGGCCTGGATATCGGCAAGGGTCAGGCCGGTGTCGCGCAGCAGGTTGAGCACCAGGTAGTGGGTGTCGGTGGCGCGCACGAAGCTGATGCGCTTGCCCTTCAGGTCGGCGATCGAGCGGATGCCGCTGCCGCGCTTGACGATCAGGCCACTGCGGTTCTGCTCGCCCTGGTAACTGGCGATCAGCACCAGCGGATTGCCGGCGGCGCTGGCGAACAGGGGCAGCACCGGGCTCATGAAGGCGTAGTCCAGGCTGGCACTGGCGAAGGCTTCGAGGACCATGGCTCCGCCCGGAATATCCACCCATTCCACGGGGTAGGGCGTGGCGGCCTGGCCGGCATCGCCGAGAAAGCTGGCGGCCTGGCCCTTGTAGCGCCACACCCGCAGCGCTTGCGCAGTGCTCGCCAGTGCCGGTGCCATGCCCGCCGCCAGGCCGAGCAGGGCGCTGTGGCTGAGGAAGCGGCGGCGGTGGAGGTCGATGTTCATGGCTCAGTCCAGCAGGTCGGGTTGTTGCTGGACGATGCGGTCCCACAGCGGCAGGAAGTTCAGCCAGCCAAACAGCTCCCGTTGAGCCGAATTGAAGCTGTCCTCGCCCAGTTCCGGAACCCGTGGCTGGCCGGCGGAGTACGCCAGCAGATGGGCGCGGGCGGTGTCGTCGGCGAGGATAAAGCGCCACGCCGCACTCTCCACCGTCTGCCCGGTGGTCCACAGGCCGTGGTTCTGCCAGACCAGCAGGTTGTTGTCGGCGAAGGTCTCGACGAAGGCGTGGGCCACCAGGTCGCGATCGTTGGTGTGCAGGGCGTGACGGTCGAACAGCACCTGCTCACCGACAAAGGCCGAGGACTCGGCGGTGATTGGCTGGAACAGCTGGCCCAGGGACGACCAGACCCGGCCATGGAACCCGTGCAGATGGGCAATGCCGACCACCTCCGGACGGGCCTTCTGCAACTCGTAGTGCAGTTCCAGGGCGCTGGTATTGAGCAGGCCATCGCCTTCCACTACTTCCCCCTGGCCGTTAACCCGCAGCAGATGGCTGGTGCGGATCTGCGAGAACGGCACGCCCAGTGGGTTGATCCAGTAATGCTCGGTCTCGATCGGGTCGCGGGCGGTGAAATGCCCGGCCAGGCCGACCTCGAAGCCCAGTTCGGCGAACAGGCGGTAGGACGCGGCGAGACGTTGCTTGCGGTGCAGGCGTTCGGCGTGGAGATCGGCGTGGGTGGTCGGGGCGCTCAGTTGCAGGCGATGGTTGTGGTTCGACAGGCGGGTAATGCTGTGGCTCATCGGGGCGTACTCGCAGGTGGATGAATCGGGCGCCTCCACCGTGCGAGGGGTCGGGTCTGGAGGGACTGTAACAAGGGGGGAGGGAGGGGCAGAAATACTGTTTTGATCTATTTTTATTATTATTTTTAGGAATTAAAAATTGATTGAATATTTAAGTATTGCATTTTGCTCGAGGACCTCATCGCCGACAACGCCGGCTCCCACAGGTATCGTGTACACCGCTGACCTTGTGGGAGCCGGCGTTGCCGGCGATGCGCCGCGCGGGCGGCGCTCGATCTAAAGGGCGCTAGAGAAGTCGTGCCAAGCACCTGTCAGCCCTGATGCGATCTACTGACGGGCTTTCTCGCCTCAAAAGATGTGTAGATACCCATGCAGCGATAGGGCCCTGATAAACAACATAAACAGAAAAGGCCGGACTCCGATCCGGCCCAACGGACCAGCCATGCACAACAAAAACAAGATCCTGCCTGCTCTTACCCTGCGGCCCCTGTCCCTCCAGGTCCATGCCGCCGGCTTCCTGGACGACAGCCAGGCCACCCTGAAAGCCCAGAATTTCCACCTCAACCGCGACTTCCGCGAAGATGCCGGGATCTCCAAGCGCGAGGAATGGGCTCAGGGTTTCATCCTCGATTTCCGCTCCGGCTACACCCTGGGCACCCTGGGCTTCGGCGTAGATGCCATCGGCATGCTCGGCCTCAAGCTCGACTCCTCGGCCGGTCGCAGCGGTACCGGTCTGCTGCCGGTAGGCGACGACGGCCGGGTGTCCGACGAGTACAGCAAATTCGGCGTCGCCGGCAAGGTTCGCCTGTCGAAGACCGAGCTGAAGATCGGCACCCAGTTGCTCAAGTACCCGACCATCGCTTCCAGCACCGGGCGCATCCTGCCGCAGACCTTCCAGGGCGGCGCGCTGACCTCGAAGGAACTGGACAACCTGACCTTCACCTACGCCCAGATCGACCGCACCACCAAACGCGACTACTCCCACAGCGAGGCCTGGTCAACAAGAACCGGCGCTTCAGCGGCACCCCGGAGGCTGACGACTTCCGCATGGGCGGCGTGGATTACGCGCTCAGTCCGGACCTGGTGCTCAGCTACCAGTATGGCGAGCTGGACCAGGTCTACGGCCAGCACTACCTCGGCCTGCTTGGCAGCCGCAAGGTCGGGCCGGGCAAGCTGGCCCTGGATGCGCGCTATTTCATCAGTGATGACACCGGCCAGGCGCGGGCGGGCAGGGTGGATAACCGCACACTCAATGTGCTGCTCAGGGCGACAAGGACGCGGCTGATGCTGGTCTGGCAGCTCGCCTGCGCCAGGCTCGCAAGCCACGGCAGCAGGACCAGCAGCAGGCTCAGGACAACAAGCCGCATGGGCGGCAGGCAATCCGTGGCAGTAAGTGGAAGATGCGCGAATTCGACACGCGATAGTGGCCTTCGACCATCGCCAGAATCAGGTATAGCGCTGCCACGCCCCGGTGTGAAATTACCTAGTTTCAGTGATAGCCAGTGGCCAATACCTTCACGTCCAATAGCGTTTTGCCAGGCCTGCTGGTCAGCACGCGCCTGCGCCTTGATCGCTAAAGGGAGCCCCCATGAACCGCACTTATGCCCTCGTCTGGAACCCAAATTTCGGCGCCTGGAGCGTTGCCGATGAACATGCCCGGCGACGGGGCAAGGGCGCTGGCGCAGTGCTGGCGGCGATCCTGCTGCTGCCGGCACTGGCCAATGCTGCCGATCTACCGACTGGCGGCCAGGTGACGGCGGGGCAGGGGCAGATCGGCTTGCCGGCGAACAACCAGATGGTTATCGACCAGGCCAGCAACAAGCTCGCCATCGACTGGCAGAGCTTCGATATCGCCGCCGGCAACAAGGTGACCTTCAACCAGCCCGGCCGCGATTCGGTTGCGCTGAACCGGGTTCTGGGCGCCGATGGCTCGAAGATCATGGGCCAGCTCGATGCCAATGGCGGGGTCTTCATCGTCAACCCCAACGGCGTACTGTTCGGCAAGGACGCCCAGGTCAATGTCGGCGGCCTGGTGGCCTCGACCCTGGACATCAGCAACCGCGACTTCGAGGCCGGCAACTACGCGTTCAAGAGCAACGGCAAGAACGCTGCGGTGGTCAACAACGGCAAGGTCAGCGCCACCGATGGCGGCAGCGTCGCCCTGCTTGGCGGCACGGTCAGCAACAACGGGGTGATCGTCGCCAACCAGGGCAGCGTGGCCCTGGCGGCGGGCAACGCCGTGACCCTGGACTTCGCCGGCGACGGCCTGCTCAACGTGCAGGTGGACGAGGCGGTGGTCGATGCGCTGGTGGAAAACCACCAGCTGATCAAGGCCGATGGCGGCCAGGTATTGCTCACTGCCAATGCCGGTGACGTGCTGATCAACACCGTGGTCAACAACACCGGCACCATCGAAGCGCAGACGGTTGGCGAGAAGAACGGCAAGATCGTCCTGCTTGGCAGCTTCGATGGCGGCAGCGTACAGGTGGCCGGCACCCTCGACGCCAGTGCGGCGAGCGGCGGCAACGGCGGTTTTGTCGAAACCTCGGGTGCTCACGTCAAGGTGGCGGACAGCGCCAAGGTCACCACCCTGGCCCAGAATGGCAAGACCGGTACCTGGCTGATCGACCCGACCGACTTCACCGTCAGCGCGGGCGGTACAGCCAAGACTGACAGTGGCATGGGCGCCGACACGCTTTCCAGCAACCTGGCGACCACCGACGTCACCCTGCAAACCGTCGCCACCAATACCGGCGCCGAACCGGGCGATATCCACGTCAACGCCGCCGTGACCTGGAATGCGGGCACCACGCTCACTCTCAGCGCCCATAACAACATCAATATCAACGCCGCCATTACTGCCCGGCACGCCAATGGCAAGGTCGCGCTGAAGTACGGCCAGGCCAGCATCAGTGGTGGCACGGCGGACTACAACCTCAAGGCGCCGATCAATCTGCAAAGCGGGCTGAACTTCAGCACGCAGAAAGGCCTGGCCGGCAACACGTTCACCTACAACGTGGTCAACGATGCCCAGGCGCTGCAAGCCATAAACGACAACCGACACGGCAACTACGCCGTGGGTAGCTATATCGACCTGGGCAGCATCAGTAACTGGGTGCCGGTGGGGACCTGGAATGAAGCGTTCGTTGGCCGACTGGTCGGGTTGGGTCATACCCTCTCCAACCTCACTATCGACCGTAGCGGGACCGACAATGTCGGTCTGGTCGGTTACGCCGACAGCGGCAGCGTGATCCGCGATATTGGCCTGGTCGGTGGTAGCGTCACAGGCGGGAACACAGTTGGTGGGCTGATCGGAGTCAACCAGGCAACAGTCAGCAACGTCTTTAGCACTGCCACAGTCAATGGCCAGGCGGGCGTCGGAGGGCTGGTCGGGATCAACGACGGCCCCATCACCAACGCCTATGCCGCTGGCAGCGTCACGGGTCAAAATTCCGTCGGAGGGCTGGTCGGGGTCAACAGGGGCATCATCAACAACGCCTATGCCACTGGCAACGTCACGGGCCAGGTAGAGGTCGGCGGGCTGGTCGGAAGCAACGAAATGACCGTCAGGTTCGCCTATGCCACCGGTCTAGTCCAGTCGGGAGATGTTTTCTTCGGTGGTCTGGTCGGAAGCAACACCGTCTTCGGCTTTGTAGGCGAGTCCAACTGGGACAGCGACAGCACTGGCAGCGCCAAACCCAACTTTTCCGACTTCTTCAATGGCGTAAACGTGAGCGCCGTCACCTCCAGCAACCGCTACAACCACAGCAGCTATGGCAACCTTGGCACCTGGAGCCTCGTCGCCGGCACTGGCAACGTCTACACCACAGGTGCGAATGGCTGGATCATGATCGAGGGCCAGACGCGCCCCTTCCTCGCCAGCGAATACAGCACCAGCGTCGGCAACGACCACCAGTTGCAATTGATGGCCTACAGCCTCGGTGCCAGCTACACCCTGGCACGCGATATCGATGCCAGCGCTACCGCGGGCAGCAATGCCAGCGGCATGTGGAGCACGGCAGGCTTCGTTTCGGTGGGCGACACCGGCAACCGTTTCACCGGGCAATTGGACGGCGGCAGCCATGCCGTGACAGGGCTCACCATCAACCGCACGGGCACCGACTCCGTCGGCCTGTTTGGCTACACCAACGTCGGGAGTGTGATTCGCAATATCGGTCTGGTGGGCGCCACTGTCGTGGGCAATAACGACGTCGGCGGCCTGGTTGGCAGAAGTTACAGCGCCCTCAGTAATGTCTATGTCACGGGCAGCGTGACGGGCAATAGCAACGTCGGCGGTTTGGTGGGTAGCAGTGGCGGGCTGATCAATAGTGCTTATGCCGCTGTCGCGGTGAACGGCAACTCCAGTGTTGGCGGCCTGGCTGGCTACAGCGAGCAAAACGTAATCAACACCTATGCCTCCGGCAACGTGACAGGAGGCGCCTATGTTGGCGGTCTGATCGGCTTCAATGGCGCCCGGATCGATGACTCATTCGCAACCGGTAGCGTGAGTGGCACTGGTGCACTCGGTGGTCTGGCTGGACTGAACAATGGCGGCGGCGTCGTGGCGCGCAGCTTCTACGCCACCACCGACGCCAATGGCGCGGAAATCAACAACGGCGGCGCCAATACGGGATTATTCAGCGGCAACTCGCTCGGCACTGGAAAAAACCGGAATCAGCTGACCCAGGCTTCCACCTTCACTGGCTGGAGCATCGCCACTACCGGCGGTTCGAACGCTGCCTGGCGAATCTATGACGGCTATTCTGGCCCGCTGCTGCGCAGTCTTCTCAAGTCAGTGACTGTCACGGTCGACGATGTTACCGGCAAGACTTATGACGGCACGAGCGGCACGGTCGCAGGGGTAAGCCACAGCCTCTCCGACAGCAGTGCCAACCTGCAGGGCAGCGCCAGCTACTCCAGTGTTTCCACGCGCAATGCAGGCACTTATGGCCTGGGGCTGACCGGTTTGTATTCCGATCAGCAGGGCTATGACATCGAGGTTGTCGAGGGCAGCTATGTCATCGGCAAGGCCAGCATCAGTGCCGTGACCGGTATTACCGCGCAAAACCGCACTTATGACGGCACTACCGATGTCAGCCTCAACACGGGTAGCGCCGGCTTCACCGGTCGTTTCGGCAATGACGCGTTGAGCGTGACCTCGGCCAGCGCTGCCTTTGCCGACAAGAGCGCTGGTGACGGCAAGACGGTCGACATCACCGGAATCGTCCTCGGCGGTGCCGATGCCGGTAACTACACCCTGGCTGACAACACCGCCAGCACAACCGCCGATATCGCCAAGGCCAGCATCAGTGGCGTGACCGGAATCACCGCGCAGAACCGCACTTATGACGGCACCACCGATGCCACTGTGAACACCGGCGCCGCCGCGTTCACTGGTCGTTTCGGCAATGACGAACTGAGCGTGGCCTCGGCCAGCGGCGCCTTTACCGACAAGAACGCCGGCGACGGCAAGACCGTCAACATCGACAATATCGTCCTCGGCGGTGCCGATGCCGGTAACTACACCCTGGCTGACAGCACCGCCAGCACGACCGCCGATATCGCCAAGGCCAGCATCAGTGGCGTGACCGGCATCACCGCGCAGAACCGCACCTACGACGGCACCACCGCTGCAGGACTGAACACCGGCGCTGCCGCGTTCACCGGTCGTTTCGGCAATGACGAGTTGAGCGTGAGCTCGGCCAGTGGCACCTTCGCCGACAAGAACGCCGGCAACGGCAAGGCGGTCGATATCACCGCAATCGTCCTGGGCGGCGTCGACGCCGGCAACTACACGCTGGCTGACAACACCGCCACCAGCAGCGCCGATATCGCCAAGGCCAGCATCAGTGGCGTAACTGGCATCACCGCACAGAACCGTACTTATGACGGCACCGCCGATACCACGTTGAACACCGGCGCCGCCGCGTTCACCGGTCGTTTCGGCAACGACGAGCTGAGCGTGGCCTCGGCCAGCGGTGCCTTTACCGACAAGAACGCCGGCGACGGCAAGACCGTCAACATCGACAATGTCGTCCTCGGCGGTGCCGATGCCGGTAACTACACCCTGGCTGACAGCACCGCCAGCACGACCGCCGATATCGCCAAGGCCAGCATCAGTGGCGTGACTGGAATCACCGCGCAGAACCGCACCTACGACGGCACCACCGCTGCAGGACTGAACACCGGAACCGCCGCGTTCACCGGTCGTTTCGGCAACGACGAGCTGAGCGTGACCTCGGCCGGCGGTGCCTTTATCGACAAGAACGCTGGCGACGGCAAGACCGTCAACATCGACAATATCGTCCTCGGTGGTGCCGATGCCGGCAACTACTCCCTGGCTGACAGCACCGCCAGCACGACCGCCGATATCGCCAAGGCCAGCATCCGTGGTGTGACCGGCATCACCGCGCAGAACCGCACCTACGACGGCACCACTGCTGCTGGACTGAACACCGGCGCTGCTGCGTTCACTGGTCGTTTCGGCAACGACGAGCTGAGCGTGGCCTCGGCCAGCGGCGCCTTTACCGACAAGAACGCTGGCGACAGCAAGACCGTCAACATCGACAATATCGTCCTCGGTGGTGCCGATGCCGGTAACTACACCCTGGCCGACAACACCGCCAGCACGACCGCCGATATCGCCAAGGCCAGCATCAGTGGTGTGACCGGCATCACCGCGCAGAACCGCACCTACGACGGCACCACTGCTGCTGGACTGAACACCGGCGCTGCCGCGTTCACTGGTCGTTTCGGCAATGACGAGTTGAGCGTGGCCTCGGCCAGCGGTGCCTTTACCGACAAGAACGCTGGCGACGGCAAGACCGTCAACATCGACAATATCGTCCTCGGTGGTGCCGATGCCGGTAACTACACCCTGGCCGACAACACCGCCACCAGCAGCGCCGATATCGCCAAGGCCAGCATCAGTGGTGTGACCGGCATCACCGCGCAGAACCGCACCTACGACGGCACCACCGCTGCTGGACTGAACACCGGCGCTGCCGCGTTCACTGGTCGTTTCGGCAATGACGAGTTGAGCGTGAGCTCGGCCAGTGGCACTTTCGCCGACAAGAACGCCGGCAACGGCAAGACGGTCGATATCACCGGAATCGTCCTGGGCGGTGCCGATGCCGGTAACTACACCCTGGCTGACAGCACCGCCACCAGCAGCGCCGATATCGCCAAGGCCAGCATCAGTGGCGTGACCGGAATCACCGCGCAGAACCGCACCTACGACGGCACCACCGCTGCTGGACTGAACACCGGCGCTGCCGCGTTCACTGGTCGTTTCGGCAATGACGAGTTGAGCGTGAGCTCGGCCAGTGGCACTTTCGCCGACAAGAACGCCGGCAACGGCAAGACGGTCGATATCACCGGAATCGTCCTGGGCGGTGCCGATGCCGGTAACTACACCCTGGCCGACAACACCGCCACCAGCAGCGCCGATATCGCCAAGGCCAGCATCAGTGGCGTGACCGGAATCACCGCGCAGAACCGCACTTATGACGGCACCACCGATGCCACTGTGAACACCGGCGCCGCCGCGTTCACCGGTCGTTTCGGCAACGACGAGCTGACCGTGGCCTCGGCTAGCGGCGCCTTCGCCGACAAGAATGCCGGCGCCGCCAAATCGGTCGCCATTATCGGGATCACCCTCGGCGGTGCCGATGCCGGCAACTACGTCCTGGCCAGCGATACCAGCAGCACCCAGGCCGCTATCGCCAGGGCGGCACTGACCATTGCCGCCGATGACGCCGCCAAGATTGCCGGGCAGAGCATCGTCCTGAACGGCTACAGCAGCCGCGGCCTGGTCGCCGGCGACAGCGTGGTGTCGGTCAGCCTCGCCAGCAGCGGCGAAGCGGCCAGTGCCGCCGCCGGCTCCCACGCCATCGTGGCCAGCGCTGCCACCGGTGCTGACTTAAGCAACTACACCATTCGGTACGAGAACGGCATCTTGTTCGTGCTCCCTGCACTGAGCGAGCCGAGCCTGCCGGTGATGGGTCAGGATTACCTCGGCGTACAGGCCTCCAACGGCCAGATCGTATCGAGCCAGGCCACACAAGAGGCTAGCGAACCTCAGGGCCTGAGCCACGACCTGCTGATCACCAACCCGTCCGACGAGCGCCTCAACCTGCACGTCGTCAACCAAGGCATCCGCCTGCCAGAAGGAATCTGATTCATGCGTTTCGTTCGTTCTTTGATCGGCGGTGGCCTGTCCCTGCTGTCGCTGTCCGTGATGGCGACCACCTTGCCGGACGCCGGCCAGTCGCAACAGAACATCGACCAGCTCCCGCTGCAACTGCCTGGCAAGCAGCGACTGGAGCTGAACCTGCCCGATACGCCGTCGGCCGCAGTGACGGCCAAGGGTCCCAGCCTGCAGGTCAACGGCTTCACCCTGGAGGGCAACGGCGCCATCGGCAGTAACGAGCTGCTGCCCCTGCTTGGCGACCTGCAAGGCCGCACGGTATCCCTGGGCGAACTGCAGGCTGGCGCCAACCGCATCACCCGGCTGTACCGCGAGCGCGGTTACCCGCTGGCCCGAGCCTACGTTCCGGCGCAGGAGATCGACGGCGGCGTGGTGCGCATTGCCGTGATGGAAGGCCGCTTCGGCGAGGTCGGCGTGAATAACACCTCGCGGGTCTCGGATAAGGCGCTGACGCCGCTCACGGCGCTGAAAAGCGGCGACGCCGTGCGCTCGGCCGAGCTGGAACGCAGCCTGCTGTTGCTGTCCGATACGCCAGGGGTGGAGGTGAAATCCACGCTCAAGCCGGGTGCTTCGGTAGGTGCTACCGATCTGTTGGTGGATGTCACGCCGGGCCCGCTGCTGTCCGGTTCGGTGGATGCCGACAACTACGGCAACCGTTTCACCGGCGAATACCGCCTGGGCGGCACGCTCAACGTCAACAGCCCGCTGGGTTTGGGCGACCGCTTGACCCTGCGGGCCATGGGCTCGGACGAAGACCAGCAGTACGGGCGCATCGCCTACCAGTTGCCGATCGGCCCCTGGGCCACCCAGGTCGGTGTGGCCTATTCGGACATGGACTACCAGCTGGCCAAGGACTTCGACGACCTCAAGGCCCACGGCAATGCCCGGATCGGCAGCCTTTACGCGATCCAGCCGCTGGTGCGCAGCCGTGACTTTTCCCTCTACGCGCAAGTGCAGTTCGACGACAAGCGCCTGAAGGACGATATCGACCTGTTCGGCAGCAAGAGCGACAAGCGCTCCCGCGTGGTCATCGCCACCCTCAACGGCAACAGCCGCGACACCCTGCTCGGCGGTGGCGTAAACAGTTTCGCCCTGGCCTGGAGCCAGGGCAGCCTGAATATCGACGGCCAGTTGAACCAGACCATCGACGACCTGACCGCTGGCACGCAAGGCCGCTTCCACAAGCTCAACCCCAGTCTGGTGCGCCTGCAACGCTTGACCGAGCGCTTCAGCCTGTATGGCCAACTGCAAGGCCAGTGGGCCGATGGCAACCTCGATAGCTCGGAAAAGATCAGCCTCGGCGGCGCCTACGGCGTGCGTGCCTATCCGCAGGGCGAGGCGTCTGGCGACCAGGGCTGGCTGGCCAACCTCGAATTGCGCTACGCCCTGACCGACGCCTGGCAGTTGAGTACCTTCGTCGACCACGGCGAAGTGCGCCTGAACAAGGACACCTGGAGCAATGGCGAAAACCACCGCAGCCTGTCGGCGGCGGGTGTTGGCGCAAGCTGGGCTGCGTATGGCTGGCAAGTCAATGCGGTGGCCGCCTGGAAGCTGGGCAATGATGACCCGCAGAGCGATGTCGACCGCAGCCCGCGGGTGTGGGCGCAAGTAGTGAGGTTCTTCTAGGCTCTGTACGAAAAGCATCCGAGCTCGTCCATGCTGCGTTAAAAACGGGCTCGGAATGCTCATTTACATCAATAAACCCCACTTCCCCGCCTGTTTTTGCCTCGCCGGGCCTTCGCTAAAGGGCTTGTGCTGAAGTGGCACATGGTCGTTGGCTGGCCAGTGCCGAGCTGCGTTACGCCTTGACCGATAGCTGGCGCCTGGTTACCTTCGCCGACCATGGCGAAGCGCCTGAATGCACCGGCCCTGAGCATCGATACCGCGCCCCGTCGGCTGTCTGCCGCCGGCCTGGGAGCGGGCCGGTCGACCCGGGTGTGGAGCTTCAGTGCGCTGGCAGGCTGGAAGCTGGGTGAGCAACTGGGTGCGGCTGCCAGCGAACGCCAGCCACGCCTGTGGTGGCAGTTGGCGCATTTTTTCTAGGCTATGGCTTCTGCCGGTTCCACTTGATACCGGTTGACCGGCACCTCCAGCCCCAGATGGCCCCTCAGGGTCGTGTCGGCATAGTCCTTCCTGAACAGACCCCGCGCCCGCAGGATCGGCAGCACTTCCTCGGTAAACCGGGCAAACGCCGCCGGTGCACCGACATGCACATTGAATCCGTCCACCGCACTGTCGCGGAACCAGCGCTCGATCTCGTCGGCCACCGTCCGTGCCGACCCGGCAAACCCGGTAAACGGCCGGGCGAACCTGAGCGCTGTCTCGCGCAAGGTCAGCCCCTGTTCCCGCGCCACCCGCTTGATCTTCTCGGCATGTCCGCGATAGCCATTGCTGCCCAGGTCACCCAGCTCCGGGAACGGCTCATCCAGCGGGTACTGGCTGAAATCGTGGTAGTTGAACGGCCGCCCCAGTTGCACCAGCGCCTTGCCCAGATCCAGCTCGCCATGCCGCGCCTTGAGGATCGCCTGCGCCTCTTCATCGGTGTCGGCAATGATCGGCGTGATCCCGGGGAACACCAGCACCTGCGCCGGATCGCGCCCGGCCTCCGCCGCCCGGCGCTTGATATCGGCGTAGTACTCGCGGGCATCATCGAAATTGT
Source organism: Pseudomonas sp. P2S-1 (assembly GCF_057197725.1). Lineage (NCBI taxonomy): Bacteria > Pseudomonadati > Pseudomonadota > Gammaproteobacteria > Pseudomonadales > Pseudomonadaceae > Pseudomonas > Pseudomonas sp. P2S-1. The sequence goes on along the minus strand of NZ_CM170068.1, from coordinate 1,617,941 downwards.
CGACCCCGGCGAAGATCCCTTCGGCGATCCGCGCTGCCAGCCCGCGTCCGGACTCTGAAACGCCGGCCTGGAAAATCACCGGCTGGCCCTGTTCCGAGCGGGAGATGTTCAGCGGGCCGGTGACCGAGAAGAACTCGCCGCGATGATCCAGCCGATGCTGCTTTGCCGGATCGAGGAAACGCTTGCTTGCCCGGTCACGGGGGAAGGCGTCGTCCTCGTAGGAATCCCACAGCCCCTGGACCACCGCCACATGCTCGTGGGCCCGGCGATAGCGCTCGCCATGGTCGATATGCTGCTCGCGACCGAAGTTGCCAGCGGCGCCTTCCAGGCCGGTAGTAACCACGTTCCACCCGGCGCGACCATGGCTGATCTGGTCCAGCGAGGCGAACTGGCGGGCGACGTTGAAGGGTTCGGTGTAGGAGGTGGTCAGGGTCGCCACCAGGCCGATCCTGTCCGTGGCACCGGCCAGCGCGGACAGCAGGGTCAGCGGCTCCAGGCGGTTGAGGAAGTGCGGCGCCGAATCCGCGGTGATGTAGGGGCTGTCGACGATGAAGACGAAGTCGAACTTCGCCGCTTCCGCCGCCCGGGCCTGCTGCTTGTACCAGTCGATATCGATGCTCGCGTTGCCGGGGATGCCCGGGTCCAGCCATTCCTGCTGGTCGGTGCCGACGCCGGTAAGGATGGCGCCAAGGTGCAAGTGCCGTGTGCTCATGCTGCAACTCCTGTCGTGCGGAAAAGGGATGGGCTCAGGCCCAGGCGTGGCGGACTTGCAGGCTGTCGGCATCGAGGGCGGCGTCCACCGCATCGATGATCGGCTGGGCTTCGCTGCGCACCAGCCAGTCCGGGCTGACCTGGGCGAAGTGCACCCGGCGATCGCGACCGATCACCACCACCGTGGGCTGCGGCAGTTCCCAGGTCCCGGTGCCGGTCACTTCACCAATGCCGTTGCCTTTGGCCAATGCGGCCTGGCGCGAGGCTTCGTCGAAGCTGTAGAGCACGCCGAAGCGACGGCCGAGCTGGTTGTCCGTGTCGCTGGCGACCTGCAGGGTCAGCTGGTGCTTGTCGCGGATCTCGATCAGGCGTTCCGGCACCTGCGGGCTGATCGCTACCAGCGGTACGCCCCGGCGCTGCAAGGCCGGTTGCAGGTTCCGCTGGTAATAGGGGATGGCGATATTGCAGGCCGGGCAGCCGGCAAAGCGGAAGAACACCAGCACGGCGGGGCCGTTGTCGAGCAACTGGTCGAGGTCCAGGGTACCGCCTTCGACCTTGAGCAGTTCGAATGGCTCGACGATGTCCCCGGCCTTGATGAAGCGCTGCGGGTCGGCCTCGTCCACCAGGCGCTGGCGCTGGTCGATATTGACCTTGAGGGCTTCCGGCGCCCAGGTGCGCACGCGCTCGGCATGCAGTTCGGCGAGCAGTTGATTGAGGGATTCACTCATGGCGGGATCCTGTGTCGGGGGAAGGAGAAGGGGTGGCCAGTTCGCGGGCCAGGGCGAAGATGTGTTCCATGCGCCAGTGCTGGTTTTCATAGCGCGGGTCCGTGGCGAACTCGTCCCAGCCGGAGTCGCGGCGGTACTGGCCGGGGAGGTTGCTGGCGAGGATCTGCGCCGGGTCGAGGCTGACCGGCCGCTCGTAGTCGGGGTGCACGTAGAGCGCATCGCTGGCGCAATAGAGCTCGCACATGAAGCAGGTCTGGCAGGCAGCCTGGTCGGCGATGCGCGGTTTGCCGTCGTCGCCGAGGGCGAGGACGTCGGTGGGACAGACACTGATGCACTGGGTGCAGCCGCTGCAGCGGTCGTTGAAGATCAGTTCGATCATGCCGGGACCTCCTCGGCTTGCGGGACCGGGTCATGACGGACCCAGGGCGTGTCCAGTCCGCCGCTGCGCAGGTGGGCGTCGAAGCGGCGGTGCTGGCCAGGAGCATCCTCGCGCTGGTGGATGCCGCGGCTTTCCTTGCGCGCCAGGGCGCTCGCGTAGCACCAGCGGGCGCTGGCCAGCAGGGCTTCGGTTTCGCGCCAGCGCAGCAGGATGGTGGGGTCGCCATGGGTTGAGCGGGTGTGCAGGCGGTCGCGGTGGTTGTCCAGTACGTGCAGGGAGCGCTGCAATTGGGCGCCCGTGCGGAACAGGTTCTTGTCGTAAGGGTGCAGCTCGTTCTGCACGGCCTGGATCGTCTCGCGGTAATCGGCATTGGAAGGGAAAAATGAAATCTCAGCGTACCGTGCTACGTTACGTATCACGGTACGATTGCGTTTTGCGTACTGTGCGGCGCCGGTTCCGGCCCATTGCCCGCTGGACAGCGCCCATGACGAGTTCACTGCGCCGCCGCCGGAGATTGCCCCGGTTACCGCCTCACGGCTGGCGGCATCGCCGGCGGTGAACAGGCCGGGGACGGTGGTCTGGCAGTGGTCGTCGGTCACCCGCAGGCCGCCGACGCCGCGAATGGTGCCTTCGCCGTGCAGGGTCACCGGGAACTTGTCGCGGTAGGGGTCGATGCCGAGACGGTCGAAGGGCAGCATCAGGTTGGGTTGCACATAGGGCAGGCGTGCACGGACATCGGCCGGGATCCGGTCCAGGCGGCAGAACACCGGACCTTGCAGCAGATGGCGGGCGAGGGCGTTATTGAAGTTCGGGCCCTGGGGGATCTCCAGTTCGCGCCCGGCGGCATCGAAATAGCGGCCGAAGGTGTAGACCATCGAGCGGGTCATGGTGCTGCCGGCCGGGGCGATGCAGTAATAGGCGGAAAACTCCATCCCCGACAGCTCGGCGCCGGCTTCCACGCCCAGCAGGTAGCCGTCGCCGGTGTTGGTATGGCTGCCCAGCAGGCGCGACATGAACCCGCAACCACCGGTGGCCAGTACGGTGGCCGGGGCCTTGACCTGCCACTCCCGCTTGAGCTGGCGCTGCCAGCCGCGGGCGCCGGCCAGTTCGCCGGACTCGTTGCGCAGCAGTTCAAGGGCCGGGCTCTGGTCCAGCAGGGTGACGCGGTGTTCCAGGGCCAGTTGGCGCATGGCGCGCATATATTCTGGGCCGCGCAGGGCGCGGTATTGCTTGCGGCCCTGGTCGTCGGTGGGGAAGTGGTAGAGGCGCTCCAGTTGCGGCAGGGAGTGCCAGGTGGTGTCGAGGATCCGCGCCATCCAGCGTGGGTCGCCGAGTCCGGCGGCGCTGTCGACGCGTTTGGCGATCGCGGATTGACGTTGTTCCGGTGGCACCCACCAATGGCCCGGTCCGGCGGTGGCAGTCACGCCGCTGCTGCCGCACCAGCCTTTCTCGGCCAGCACCACCTTTGCGCCTTCACGGGCAGCGGCGACGGCGGCCCAGGTGCCCGCGAGGCCACCGCCGATCACCAGCACATCGGCATCGAGCTGGAGCGGGGCGGGGGCGTTGTGAAACAGGGGGATCATGGGTGCGGTTACTCCGGTTGAGGTCGTGGGGACGGCCTCCGCCGGGAGTGGGGTCGGGTCTTGGGGTAGAACGATAGGCGTGGGAGCGGGTGGGAGGGAAAGGCTTTTTGGTTCTAAGCTAATTATGCGAGTTATGTATTTATTGGCTTTTCAAAATCAGGAATAGGTATTTATTGCGTGACGCCACGGTCCCTCCTATGGCTGGTGTCTTTTTGCTATCATTTGCCCACAAATCAAATCCAGCGCTCCCTGCGAGCGGGTTGTACTAAGGATCCCGAGTCCCATGGCGTTATTCCTGCAGAAACCGGTGTTCTGGAACACCAACCACTACATCGCCCCGTCCGGTGGTTTCGCCACCAGTGGCTACGCCAGGGAAAACGGCTACGGCCACGAAGAGTGGAACAACTCGCCGCGCCTGCTCCTGCGCCAGGGCAATCAGCGTTACCGGGTCTTCCACACCGACGGCGCCGGTAACTCGCCGCTGGTGGAAAATGCCGGCCAGATCTTCGTCTTCATGACCGCCGCGCACAACGGCATCCTGCAATTGGTGGGCATCGCCGGTAATGCCGTCGGCCTGTTCGACGAGCGCCTGTTGCCGCAGCGCCAGCAGATCGTCGAGAAACTTGCCCTGCTGGATCTCTGGGAAGAAGCTTGGTCGGTGACCAAGGTGCGGCGCATCCACGAGGATGACCGTCATCACTTCATCAGGAACTGGAAACAGAACCTGCACCGCATTCCGAGCTGGATCTGCCCTGAAGAATATTTCTGGTGGTTCGACGAGCCGGTGACCCTGGATCCTCGCACCGTGACGGGGGCGGAGATACTCGCCTCCGCCGGCACCAGCGAACTGGACCTGGCCCTGGTCGGGCGGATCATGGATGCCGTTCCCCAAGCGCAGCGTGGCGAGCGCTGGGCACGCTTGATCGATGCCATCCACTGCGCGCCGACCGAGCCGGTGGTGGCTTCGGATCGGGATGCGTTGCTGGAGGGCAGCGAGCCGGTGACCGAGCAACTGACCAACCTTCAAGCCCGCCGTGGTCGCGGCAAGTTCCGCCAGGACCTGCTGGAAATCTGGGGCGGGGCCTGTGCGGTGACCGGGCTGGCCTGCAGCGAGGTGCTGCGGGCGTCGCATATCAAGCCGTGGGCGGTGGCGACGGCGGCGGAGCGGCTGGATCCGAACAATGGGGTGTTGTTGTCGGCGAATCTGGATGTGCTGTTCTACCGCGGGTTGATTTCGTTCGATGAACAGGGGCAGATGCTGGTGTCGCACTGGTTGAGCGAGTCCCATCGGGTGGCGTTGGGGTTGCCGCAAGCTTTGCGTCGCGTGCCAATTGAAATGGTCACGTATTTGAAATTCCACCGAGAGAATGTGTTTCAGTATTAGGCTCGGTGCGAAAAATTCTTGCCTGATCCTTATTAGGTGCTGAAGCGCAAGGTTAAGGTGAGTGTATGTTTTCGGCCATTTGCTAGTTTCTGGCTGTATGGTTTTTCTGAATCTAGGAGGGTATATGTCCCGGTGGAGTTCTCATGTTTCTTATGAGGTAGATCTTGAGTTGGAAAGGAGGGCGGCAGGGTGGGTGTGTAAAGAGTGTATTGGTGACTGGGTTATAAAGTGTGTGCATCATTCGCTGATGGAAAAGAAAAATTGCGAAGCTTGCGGTGTTGAGGTTGATCGTGCTCGCAGTGTAGAGAGTATCGCATCGCGAATTGCTGCGGTACTGCCTAGTTTTTTTGAAGTCGACTACTCAGATTCGGCTTTTACGTTAGCTGATGTCGTAGGTGAGTCCATAGGTTGTAATGGGGCGGAGGCCAACCAGTTAATTGCTCTTAGCTTGAGTCAGGAGTATGGGGGTAATGGTTTCTATAGGGAGGGAGCGACCTATGTCCGGAAAGCTGGAGGAGCAGAGGATGATCCGAAAATAAACTTGCGTACACAAGATGAATGGGCGGGCCACGCAAGAGCATTAGTGCATGAGAGGCGATATTTTAATCAAGGGGCAAAGAGTTTTTTTGAAAGGTTAGTTAGTGAAGCCCTTCAGGCAAGGAAAATTGGGGCTTCTGACCCGGTTGTGGTTAGGCGGGTGCCAGCAGGGAAAATATTCTTTCGCGGCCGTATTGCAAATAAAACGGCTTTGGAGGAAATACTGAAAAATCCCGAGAAAAAATTGTCGGCGCCGCCGAAAGAGCTTGCCGCTAATAGTCGAATGAGTGCGGCTGGTGTGCCATTTCTCTATGCTGCTGAGGAGCTGGCGACCAGCATCGCTGAAATTCGCCCGTCTATTGGCGATACAGTTGTGGTGGGAGAGTTCTCTTCATTGAGAGAGCTGACCTTCTTCGATTTTACCTGTTTGAATGACAATCTCGAATATCCAGCTGTAAGTATGTTTGATAATTTTGCAGGTGATGTTGAGGGCGTCAGGTGGATGTTGCGTAACCTCCATATTGAGTTAGGTAGGCCTGTGCGGGCTAATGATACGGACTATGTCGTGACTCAGGCGCTAGCGGAGTGCATTAAGTTTCATGAAGCTGTAAAATTCGACGGCATCGTTTTTAGCTCTGTTCAGCATAACGGGGGAGTGAACTACGTTATTTTTAGTGAAGGGGGAGATGTGGCGGATAACTTGAATGAAGAGTTGTCATTCGCTGTTGAGCTTGTCGAGGGGCGGGTTACCGTTCATCGTGTGGGTGGTGTCAAATATGAGTTTTTCAATGTCCCAGGCTAATGCATCGAAAAGAGTGTTGGGCGGGCTTAGCTAGACTCGACCAACATCGTGGACCTTCGACGAACAGAGGGTCGGTCGAAACCTTCTTGAAAGTGTTCTCCAGATGAGGCTTGAGTCCAAAGACGTGTCATATCGGCCTAACGCTGGCTGGAGACGTCAGACGCGAATTCGGGTTATGCAGGGCCTTTTCTCTGTCGGGAGCGACGAAACGGCTCGATGTGCTTTCCGTCGCTCAGCCAAAATAGGGCAGCAGTTCGGCCGATTTTCACATCGTTGCTCCCAGAGCATCTCTGGTGCTCAAAAGCCGGAACTAAAATATGAGTGTTATTTGAGAAACACTATGAGGTTTAAAACGACGCAATTTCTTTCACCGCATCCAGCACCACCCCCCGCAACCACCGCGAAGCCTGCGACCGATGCTTCCTCGCATGCCACAGCTGGTAATACCGCAGCGCCGGCACCTCCACTGGAAACGGCTCGATCCTTAGCGGCAGCAACTCGCTGTAGTGCCGTGCAAACGACCGCGTGGTGGTAAACACCAGATCCGATTTCACCAGCACATAGGGCGCGATGCAGAAATACGGCAGCGTGGTGGTTACCCGTCGCGCCAGCCCGTTGCCCGCCAGCTCATCGCCAATGGTCCCGTGCCCCGAGGCGTTGTGGGTCATGACTGCCAGATGATCCGCTGCGGCATAGGCTTCCACCGTGAGTTCGCCCGGGCGGATCGGATGCTCTTCACGCAACAGACACACCAGGTCGTCATCGCACAGCGGTTGCAGGTGCAGGTGATCCGCCGGGGTGCGCCAGTTGCCGATTACCAGGTCCAGGTAGCCATCCTCCAGCCCCTTGGCATAGCCGCCTTCCGCCTGCAGGTGGGTGAGTTCGAGAGTGGCGTGGGACGCCTGGGCGTTGAAGCGTTCGACGATGGCCGGGACGAAGAACACGCTGAGGTAGTCCGGGGTGCTGATGCGGAACGTCTGGCGGGTAGTCGCGGGGTCGAAGCGGTCGCTGGGGTGGAGGATCTGCTCGATGCTGGCCAGGGCGCGGGCGGCGGGTTCGATCAGGGTCTGGCCGTGGGTGGTGAGGACCATGCCGCGACCGCTACGCACCAGCAGCTGGTCGCCGGTGAGCTGGCGCAGGCGGCGCAGGGCGACGCTGATGGCCGGCTGGGTCTGGCCCAGCAGGTCGGCAGTGCGCGAGACGCTGCACTCGGTGAGGAGGGTGTGCAGGGTGCGGATCAACTGGGCGTCGCAGTTGGGGAGGGTGGTGGGCACTGGGGACTCTGGGCTGTCATGGAGTCTGTGGTGAGACTGATGGCCTCATCGCTGGCAAGCCAGCTCCCACAAGGTCCGCGTGCACCGCAAAACCCTGTGGGAGCTGGCTTGCCAGCGATGAGGCCGTCAGCGGCAACAATCTATATCGCTATATAAACATCTATATAGCGTCACGCCAACCTACCGCCAATCCGGCAGCCCCTTCAACAGCTCGGCTTTCTCCTGCGTCGCTGCCCCCATCAACACGAACCCGAGCATCCGGCTCTGCGCGTCATGGTAGAGCGAGCGCACATTGGCGATCCCTTTGTCGCAACGCTCCGCCAACCGCGTCGACCACAATCCGCCGGTATCCATCGGCGAAGCCACCACCGTCGGCAATACGCTGGTCTTGATCGTCACCGGCATCGCCGGGTAGGCAACCGCTGTCGGCTCGCCGGCCAGTGTGCAAGCCAGCGCCCGGGCCTGGAGCATGATCGGCATCACGTAGGGCAGCACCAGGTCGTGCACCTGGGCGCAGTCGCCAAGGGCATATACATTCGGTGCGCTGGTACGCAGGCAGGTGTCGGTGACGATCCCGGCGCCCACCTCCAGCCCGGCCGCCCGGGCCAGGCCCATCCTGGGTTCGAGCCCGATGGCGCAAAGTACATAATCCACTTCGATCCCGCGTCCATCCGCCAGTTGCAGCTCGTAAGCCGCACCACGTCGCCATACCCCCAGCGGTCCATTGCCCAGTTCCAGACGCACGCCGATAGACTCCAGCGCATTGGCCATTTCCTCCCCGGCCTCCGCAGGCAGCAGCCGGCTCAAGGGCCAGCCCGCCCGGTCCACCAGGCAAACCGGGTGCCCGGCATGGCGCAGGTCATTGGCGAACTCGCAACCGATCAGGCCGGCACCAAGGATGGCGATGCGGCTGTCCGCGCCGGTCTCGCTGCGAAACCGCCGATAGTCCTGCAAATCGTTGACCGTGACGATCGCCTGCGCGCCATCACCCTCCAGCACTGCACGCCGGGCATCCGCGCCAAGGGCCAGGACCAGCTTGCCGTAACGCTGCGGCTGGCCGTCGATGTACACCAATTGCGCCTCGGTATCGATGCGCTGCACTTCGACCCCGGTCCGCACCTGCGCTTGCAACTGCGCGGCCATCTGCCCGGCACTGGAAGTAACCAACTGCTCCGGCAAGCGCCCGGTCTGGAAGGCGTTGGACAGCGCCGGCTTGGAGTAGAGCTCACCGCCATCGCGGGTCACGATCAGGATCGGAGTCTCGCTGTCGAGCTTGCGCAGCTCACGGGCCAGTGTGTACCCGGCCAGCCCGGAGCCGACGATCACCACCGGATCGACTGGCGCCTTCACGGCTGCAGCCACCGCCTCCAACGGCAGCCGGACCATCTCGAAATCCGCCTTGCCCACCCCGCATTCCGGGCAGTACCAGTCCTCCGGCACATCCTCCCAGCGGGTGCCGGCGGCAATGCCGTCCTCCGGCCGGCCCAGGGCCTCGTCATAGAAAAATCCGCAGACCAGACATTCCCACTTGTACATGTTCATTCCTCTCTCAGCTGGTAAAGGCTCGACCCAGGCCCAACGCGCTCAGGGCGCGGCGGTAGGCGGTGGAGGAGCGGTCGGCGGGGATGTGGATTTCCAGGGACAGGTCCAGCGGCAGCTCCTCGGGGCGGCATTGCTCGACGATATCCCGGTCCTCCTCGAACACCTGCTGGTTGAAGGCGTAGACGTCAGCCAGGGGCATGTCCTTGTCGAAGTTGCGGGTGATGGAACAGAACATCCGGGTCTTGCGCGCCGAGATGGGGCTGGCGGCATTGAGAATCACCAGGCGCTGGCCCGGCTCGGGGAAGTCCACGGTCAGGCGCGCGGTGAAGGGCGCGAACACGTCGAAGGTGCGGGTCCACAGATAGCCTTGCGGCGCTCGGTGCTGCAGGGATTTGGGGAAATTGCTGACGTCGCTGACGTACTCGGCATGCACGCCATAGGGGGTGACCTCGGCCTTGTAGGTCGGCACCACCGGGTTGTCGCGCTCGGCGAAGGCTTCGTGGTGGATCCAGGCGAAGTGCGCGACATCGATGAAACCTTCGACCTGGCGCCCGGCCGACGCGGCGATATCGATGGACGGCGGCAGGATGCGCTGGAAGTCCGGGTCATGCCAGGACGGCATCTGTGCCAGCGGCGCTTCGTCACCGGCCATCAGCACCCAGATCAGCCCGAATTCCTCGCGGGCCTTGTACATCTGGATGCGGTGGCGCTCGGTGAGCCTGGCGTTGGGTTCGGAAGGAATCCGCGTGCAGCGGCCATCGCTGCCGAAATGCAGGCCGTGGTACGGGCAGATGATATTGCCGTCGCGCACCCAGCCCTTGCTCAGCGGCGCACCGCGGTGGCTGCAGATGTCACGGGCGGCATTGAGGGTGTCGCCGGTGCGGTAGAGCACCACCGGCTCGTCGAGCAGGATCACCGCATGGGGCTGGTCGGTGACGTCGGCCGAGAAGGCCACGGGATGCCAGTGGCGGGTGAGGATCTCGCGGTCCTCGGCGCTGAAGGTGCTGGTTTTGGTGATGGGGTTCCAGGTGATGTCCCGGCACGCAATGGCGGCGCTGTTCATATTCTTCTTCTCCTCGATAGGGGCTGACACGGGAGCAACGCCACCACCGTTCGCTTGCCTCGAGCCGGTGGTGCGTTGCCAGGCCCATGCTAGGGCGTCAGGCGCGTGGCACCCATGGTGCGAAGAACATGTCTGGCATGTGCCTTGGCTTATGTCATGGCGTTATCCCGTGCGTTGATCCAGCGCCGATAGCGACGGGCCCGCAGGGCGGTGGAGAGCTGTTGCAGCACCAGCGCCCAGGCCGGGGCGACCTGCGGTCGGGGCTCGCGGCCCTGGCTCAACCGGCGCAACTGGAACTTCACCGCCGCCATGTTCGCCACCGACGCCAGTACCTTGTTCTTCCAGGTGATCGGGCGCAGGGCCGGGGCGCTGTCCTGGCCCTGTTGCCATTGGCGGGGCAGGTCCGGCGCGATGGCCAGGGCCGTGCCGATCCCGGCCATGGCCACGCCGGAGGCGATCACCTGTTCCGCCACCGGGCGGCGACGGATGCCGCCGGTGACCATCAGCGGCATCTTCGCCACGTTTTGCAGCGCCTTGGCGAACTCGATGAAGTAGGCCTCCCGGGCCAGGGTCCGGCCGTCGCGGGCGTCGCCCTGCATGGCTGGCGCCTCGTAGCTGCCGCCGGACAGCTCCACCAGGTCCACGGGCAGGTCATTCAGGCGCAGGACCACCTCACGGGCGTCCTCGGCACTGAAGCCGCCGCGCTGGAAGTCCGCGGAGTTGAGTTTGACTGCCACGGTGAAGTCTCTCGACACCACGGCGCGCACCGCCTTCACCACTTCGATAAGCAGGCGGGCGCGGTTGTCCAGCGAGCCGCCCCATTGGTCGTTGCGCTGGTTGCTCAGGGGCGAAAGAAACTGGCTGAGCAGATAGCCGTGGGCGGCATGGATCTGCACGCCGTTGAAACCGGCCTGCTCGGCAAGGCGCGCGCTGTTGGCGAAGCGCCAGATCACCTCGGCGATCTTCGCTTCGTCCATGGCTTGCGGTTCGGTGAAGTGGCGGGACATGTTGCCCAGGGCCAAGGGCACGGCGGAGGGCGCCCAGGTCGGCTGGCCGAGATTGGCCGGCATCTGCCGCCCGGGATGGTTGAGCTGCAGCCAGAACTGCGCGCCCTGTGCCTGGCCGGTCCGGGCCCAGTGGCGGAAGCGGTCGAGCTGGCGGTCGTCTTCCAGCACTACGCCGCCGGGCCCGGTCATGGCGCGGCCATCGATCATCACATTGCCGCTGATCAGCAGTCCGGCACCGCCTTCGGCCCAGGCCTGGTACAGGCGCAGCAGTTCGGCGGACGGGGCGTGATCGGCGTCGGCCATGTTTTCTTCCATGGCGGCCTTGGCCAGGCGGTTGGGAATCACGGCGCCGTTGGGCAGGGTCAGGGGCGTGAACAGGTTCATGAAGGGACACCTCGGTTGGTCGTGGCAGCACCTTAGGTTTAAAGTGAACTTTAAGGTCAAGCACTTTGCTGTGAGGTGGTGGATGAAAATCGGTGAACTGGCGAAGCGCAGTGGGTTGTCGGCCTCGCGTATCCGTTTCTATGAGGCCAGCGGGCTGCTGAACGCCGTGGAGCGTACCGGCAATGGCTATCGCAGTTATGGCGCGGATGCGCTGTGGATCCTGGAACTGATCACCGGCGCACAGAGCGCCGGGTTCTCCCTGGAGGAGATCCGCAGCCTGCTGCCGATGTCCAGCGGCGGCTGGCAGCATGATGAACTGCTGGCGGGGCTGAAGCGCAAGGTCGCGGAGATCGAGGTGCTTCAGGAGCGCCTGGCGCGGAACAAGGCGCAGTTGCTGGTGGCGATCGAGGGGATCGAAAGCCGGCCGGAGGGGCGGGATTGCGTGGAGAATGCGCAGGCGGTGCTGGAGCGGTTGCGAGTACAGTCGCCCAAAGCTGATATGGGCGACTCCAATTCTGGCTGGTGAATACGAGTAAGAAATCTGAGTTGCCCAGCTTCTTGCTGATTAGGAAACTGCGGGGGGGGGGCGCAATTTCTATCGATTTACTATTGTTTGTATAGTGCTGAATATAAGGCTCGCTCTGGGTTGAGGCGTAAAAAAAACTGAGGGGGTTGGAAGTTTTTTTCATATGATCTCATGGTCTCAAGACACAAGTCTTGGTCGAGGGCCTCGATATTTTTTAGCCCTATAGCGGTAACACGCTCACGTGCAATGGTATAGTCATCGAATTCTTTTTTTGAAATGCATATGCAGTGGCCGTATTTTTCCCACATTTTCTTTGGTGGCAATGACTCAATGAAGTCGATATCGGCAGAGACTTTTATCTCTCCGACAGGTAGGGTGCTGTAAATCCATAGCTTGGAACCAATCGGGAGGTTGACGTTTCGCACGCGAAGTTCAACGGTCTTTTTTCCAAGCAATATATTTGTAACGTGTTTTGGCTTTATAGAGATGATTGCGTCAGCCATTGAAAGCTTCTCCAATAAGTTTTTTCAAGCTCTGGAATGGTATCTTTTCAGGAGAAACCAAATTGGCATTGCTGACGAGTCCAAGCTGCTTGGCTCTGGTGAAGGAAATGCGCCTGTCAAACTCTAAAAAGTTGTCAAATGTGAAAACGTGAACATTTCCTGTTTGGTCTGTTATGTTTATTAGCTCCTCTCGGGATAAAACTCCTTGTCTATCTAGTTTTACTATGGCCTCATCAATGTTGATGATGTTTGAATAAGTTATTCTTGCAAAGCCTATGATTTCTTGGATGCTTTTTGTGCCGGATACGTAGAATGCAATAACTTGGCCCTTTTTGAAGATGGCGGTGTTCTTGGTTGAGCGAAAGTATGCTTTCTCAAGCAAGAATGATTTTTCATTGCTTGCTAGTAGAGAAAGCTGGTTTTTGGTGTTGCCTATTAAGCTGTTGGCGAAGACCTCACGAATCGGGACTAATATGCAGCTTCTGTCGTTGTTTAAGATGAAGCGAGGGCCGATTACAGTTTCGAAGTCAAACCAAGATATGGTTTCAGTTCTGCTAGAACAGTCCGTAAGACATACTCCGGTGTTTTGAAGCTCTTTCTTTGTTGGGATTTTTTCTGGTGCTGTAAAACCGCATAGTTGTTTCAGGTCTTTGGCGAAGCGCGGCCAGGTTTTACTATCGAGAAATAAGTTGCTGATAATTTTTACGTAGTGATTGGTCGATTTGAAAAAAACCTCGTTTGAGTAGCGTTTCCTCAGTGAGGTACTGGCCGTTGCCTACATAAAAGTCCAAGCGATGCAAGAAACCGCTTTTGTGACGTAGAGTCATCTCCAAGAAATGGTCTATAGCAGCAATGGACTGAGGACAGCTTTCGTCTAAGTAAAGAGTGGCAATGGCACGCTGAGTAGCTTTGGATGGCTTTTCAAAAAAGAAGACGCCGAATAATTTTCCATCCAGTCTGGACTCATAAACGCTGATGGCGCTTTTTATAGGAGAATTTAGTAATAGCGCTTCAGTTACTGGGCTGGGAGATGAGAAGGCGCCTATGAAATTTCGGATTTCGTCTGTTATGGGGGATGATGTAAAAGCGAAGTCAGAGTTTAGAGGTGTCGCTGCCGAAGCAGAATCATCCTCAGTAATGAGTTCGTCAGGGGATAAAATCGAGACGCCATAACGATCTCTTATTTCATTGCATGCGCGTAGCAGTGCCTTTTCACGAGTAATAAAACCTCTTATTCCTGCTAGGATGCAATAGCTTAGATGTGCAAGGTCGGAATTGTCGTTTTGTGCTGATTTTCTAAAGTTATTTCGATCTGGGAAAATAATGCTTTTTAGTTTTGCGGAGATTTCGACTATGTCGAAGTCTGTTTTTAGCTCGGGGAAAGCTCCAGCTAGCCTTAGGATAGGGTCATCGTCAACTTTTAAGGATCGTCTTTCTAGCTCTTTCTTGAATTCGGGAGTTATGCAAATCGAAAAGCCACCTTGGAAACCAATTTGCATGATTTTAATGACTTTTTGGTATCCAGGCCTTGCTTGAAATATGTCGAATAGCAGATTAAGGTCCATGGCGTAAATCGGGCGCTCTAACACAGGTCCAATAGGTTGAACTTTTGTTTTTTCTCTGTGTAGGTCGCCGAATAAGTCATTTTCCTCTAAGCTGCAGCCTCTAAGATTGATTGTCCTTTTGGTAGTGTCTCCGCCTTTAACTTGCCGGTGTACCAAAAATCCAGATTTTTCCCAAAAGGCATTTGCAGGCAGGTCGGAGGCTACCTTTGCTACGATAGAATGGTAGTTTTTGCTCTGAGCGAAATTTTTTAGTTCTTCGATAAGTATGCTTCCCAGTCCATGTCCCCGAACCGATTGACAGGCATAAACTTGAAAGATTTTGAGGGTAGGCATAACTCCCCCGAACATCAGATAGCCCTTTAGCTCGTTTCTTGTATTTAGAGCAACCCAGAGTTGGCCTTTTGATGCCATCTGTTCATAGGCGGATGCAGAAAGAAAACCAAATGATTTTTTGTTTTTATCTGCAATTGCAGCCACTTGTGCTACATAGGAAATTGTTTCGTCGGGTTTTTTGAGAATTGCATATTCCATTGCGATTTCAACCGATTCTGATTTATTTGTTAGCAGAGTGAGGCGTCGATTTTGCCACATATGGCTGAAAATTCATCGCGTTTTTGTAGTATTTGATGTCTGTGAACGTGGACGGCCTACCTTGGCTCACCGCAACTCGTGTTGCCTGCTTTGACAGCCTCATCGATTGAGGAAACGGAGCTCTCAAGGCGTTTCTGCGTCAGGTGGTGGCTCGCGTGCAGAGTATTAGGATCTGAGCACGAGAAGTTACTTACGAAGGCTTACCTTCACTCTGACTCTTGTCCGCCCGATTTCGGTCGAAACGCTTGATCCCGGGAAATACAGGCAACCAGGATTCCCGGCGGATCACCCAAAGCTCATAGGTCGGCTTGAACTGGTCCGGCGCATCCAGAGCGCCGAGGTTCAGCTCGACTTCATCGCCGCTGCGGGAGAACACCGGGGAGCCGCATTTCGGGCAGAAGTGGCGGTTCTGGTAGCTGCCGGTCTGGCCGGTGACCTTGACGGCGGTGTCGGGGTAGATCGCCGAGGCATTGAGCAGCGAGCCGTGGTGCTTGCGGCAGTCGAGGCAGTGGCAGAGGCCGACGCGGTAGGGCTCGCCGCTGGCCTGGAAGCGGACCTGGCCGCAGAGGCAGCCGCCTGTGATGGGGGGCATGACCAGCACCTTTGTTGTGAGGGTAATGGTGTTGGGACTCTTCCAGGTTTGTGTTGTTCAGTCGGGCCTCATCGCTGGCAAGCCAGCTCCCACAGGATTTTGTGTTGACCACAGGACTCATGATCGACGCGGACACTGTGGGAGCTGGCTTGCCAGCGATGAGGCCCGAAAGAACACGGCAGAGGTCAGCCCGCCAGCGTACCGTTATCGATCACGAACCGATACTTCACATCCCCCTTCAACATCCGCTCGTAGCTCTCGTTGATCTGCTCCGCGCGGATCAGCTCGATATCCGAGACGATCCCGTGCTCGGCGCAGAAATCCAGCATTTCCTGGGTCTCCGGAATCCCGCCGATCATCGAGCCGGCGATAGAGCGGCGCTTGAAGATCAGGTTGAACACGTTCGGCGACGGGTGGTTGCTCGCCGGGGCACCGACCAGGGTCAGGGTGCCGTCGCGCTTGAGCAGGACCAGGAAGGCATCCAGGTCATGGGGCGCGGCCACGGTATTGAGGATCAGGTCGAAGGATTTGGCATGCGCCGCCATCTCCGCCGGATTGCGCGAGACCACCACTTCATCCGCGCCCAGCTCCAATGCCGCCTCGCGCTTGGATTCCGAGGTGGTGAAGGCCACCACATGGGCGCCCATGGCATGGGCCAGCTTGATGCCCATATGCCCGAGGCCACCGATGCCGACCACGCCGACCTTCTTGCCCGGCCCGGCACCCCAGGTGCGCAGCGGCGAGTAGGTGGTGATCCCGGCACACAGCAGCGGGGCGACTGCGGCCAGTTGCGCTTCAGGGTGGCGAATGCGCAGGACATAGCGCTCATGCACGACGATCTGCTCGGAGTACCCACCCAGGGTCCAGCCCGGTGCGTCCGGGGTCGGGAAGTTGTAGGTGCCGATCATACCGTCGCAGTAGTTCTCCAGGCCTTCGTCGCAGTCGGCGCAGTGCTTGCAGCTGTCGACGATACAGCCGACGCCCACCAGGTCGCCGACCTTGAAGCCGCTGACATGGCCGCCAACACTGGCGACCCGGCCGACGATCTCGTGGCCCGGCACGCAGGGGTACTGGGTGCCATCCCATTCCGAGCGCACCTGGTGCAGGTCGGAGTGGCAGATGCCGCAGTAGGCGATTTCGATGCGCACATCGTGGGCGCCGACGTCGCGGCGGGTGATGGTCAGCGGCTCCAGTGGCTGGTGGCCGGCGTGGGCGCCATAGGCGATGACTTGCATGCGCTGCTCCTTGGTAGGGATAGGTGACCGTTGCATCTTCCGCGTCGCACGGGGCCGGCCGGTAACCCGATTCGACCGGGTTCTTGCCTAATCCTTCAGCGCCGCCTCGATCCCGGCGATATCGATCTTGCCCATCTGCATCATGGCTTCGAACGCACGCCTGGCCTTGGCCGGGTCGGGGTGGGTGATGGCTTCGGTGAGCACCCGCGGGGTGATCTGCCAGGAGATGCCCCATTTGTCCTTGCACCAGCCGCAGACATTGGCTTCGCCGCCGTTGTCGACGATGGCGTTCCAGTAGCGGTCGGTCTCGGCCTGGTCGTCGGTGGCGACCTGGAAAGAGAAGGCTTCGCTGTGCTTGAACATCGGGCCGCCGTTGAGGCCCAGGCAGGGCAGGCCCATGACGGTGAACTGCACGGTGATGATGTCGCCCTGCTTGCCGGAGGGGTAGTCGCCGGGGGCGGGGTGGGCGGCGATCACCTGGCTGTCGGGGAAGGTCGCGGCGTAGAAGGTGGCGGCGTCGAGGGCGTCGCCGTTGAACCACAGGCAGAGGGTGTTTTTCGGGGTCATGACGGCAGCTCCGGGGTGGGGTGGCTGGTTGAGTCTAGACCCTGAGGGCCTCATCGCTGGCAAGCCAGCTCCCACAGGTATCGCGTGCACCGCTGGACCTGTGGGAGCTGGCTTGCCAGCGATAGGGCCCTCAAGAACACTATCAGTGCTCCTGCATATAACTCAGGGTCATCCGGCTCAAAGCCCGGATCCCGACCTCCAGCGCCCCGTCATCCACCTGGAACCCCGGCGAATGGGTCGGCCACACCGGCGTGTCCGCCAGTTCCTTCGGCGTCACCCCCAGGCGCATGAAGATCCCGGGAATCTGCCGCGCATACTCGGCGAAGTCATCCGCACCATAGGTCCCGCTGTCCACCTTCACCGGCACCGTCGATACCTGCTCCAGCACAGGCAACAAACGGTCCACCAACGCCGTGTCGTTATACCCGGCGCGATAGTTGCCCGGCAGGTACGCCACTTCGGCACTGGCCCCGGACGCCTCGGCGATCTTCTCTGCCGTGCGGCGCATCCGTTCCAGCACATCCTCGCGCTGCTCGTCGCTGACCGTCCTGATCGAGCCTTCCAGGCGCACTTCGGCGGGGATGATGTTGTGCCGGTCGCCGGCCTCGATCCGCCCCACGGAAATCACCGGAGCCGGCAATACGCTGAGGTTGGACTGGCGGCTGGGAATGGTCTGCCAGGCGAGGATCGTCTGCGCCGCCACCGGCACCGGATCGATCCCGGTCCAGGGAAATGCGGCATGGGTCTGCCGGCCCTTGATCCGGGCGACGAAGGTGTCCGCCGCCGCCGTGGTGCGGGTGCGACTCAGGGTGAAGCCACCGGAGGTCCCGGCAGTGACGTGAATCCCGAAGATCACCGCCGGTGCCGGGTTCTGCAGCACGCCTTCCTCGATCATCAGCTTCGCCCCGCCCGACTCGCCCAGGGGCGGGCCTTCCTCGGCCGGCTGGAAGATCAGCTTCAACGTCCCCGGCAACTCGTCGCGCCGCGCCGCCAGCACTTCGGCCACACCCAGGGCCATGGCCATGTGCGCGTCATGCCCGCAAGCATGCATCACTCCGACTTCCTTGCCACGGGTACGGAAATCACCCCCTTCGTCCTTGGTACGGACGCTGGAGGCATAGGGCAGGCCGGTCTGTTCGGTCAGCGGCAGGGCGTCCAGTTCGGCACGGATCGCCACCACCGGCCCCGGCTTGCCGCCGCGCAGGATGCCGACCACGCCGGTATGGGCGACCCCGGTCTGCATCTCCAGCCCCAGCTCGCGCAGGCGCCGGGCAATACGCTCGGCGGTCTGCACTTCGCGATTGCCCAGTTCCGGGTGCTGGTGGATCTGGTGGCGGATCTCGATTACCCCGGGCAAGGCCCTGGCGATCCGTGCATCCAGATCAGCCCAGTCCTCGGCGGCAACGCTCCCGGACACCAACAAGAGTGCAATCCCCGCAAGACGAAACGGCAGCATCCCGGCTCCTCAGTAGGTAAAGGCGATCGGCGGATAGTTGCCGTTCACCAGGTAGTCGCCGATGGCCTTGTACTTGTAGGCCACGGCATCGTGGGTGGTGTGGGTACGGGCGTTGCGCCAGTGGCGGTCGAAGTTGTAGCGCGACTGGGTGGTGGCCGCGCCGCCGACTTCGTAGAGCCGCTCGCAGACATGCAGGGCGGCGCGGGTCGAGGCGATCTTGGCTTCGGCCACGGCGATGGAGGAGCGGGCGAGCAGGGCGTCCAGTTCCTCACCTTCCAGCAAGCCCTGCAACTGGGTACGGGCAGCGAGATCGACGGTGAATGCGGCTTTCTCCACCAGCGCCTCGGCACCATGGATCGCAGCGGCAAGATCCCCTACGGTATGCAGGATGTACGGATCGTTGCGCGCCTGATCGACACCGCTTTCCCGCACCGGCCGCGCCCCGGTTCGCGACCACTCCACGGCATCGTCAAGCGCCGCCAGGCCGATGCCGATATCGATGGCGCAGTGGATCAGCTGGGCGCTGGCACCGATGTAGTTGCGGCGCTGGTACCACTGGGCGAGGGGAATGACCTGCTCGGGCAGCACTGGCACGTCCTTGAGCAGGGTGGTGCCGCTGGCGGTGATGCGCTGGCCCATGCCGTCCCAGTCGTCCAGCAGGGTGATGCCGGGGGTCTCGGCCGGGAGCATGACGTACACCGCGTTGCCGGCCTCGTCCACCGCCTGGATCTTCAGCAGGTCGGCGAACAGGCAGCCGGTGCTGTAGAACTTGCTGCCGTTGAGCACCAGGCGATCACCATCGCGCTCCAGGCGGGTATGGATCTCGCCGCGAAACTTGCCGCTGCGCTCGGCAATCGCACCCGAGGACAGTTGCCGTTCGGCAAAGGCGCCGAGGTATCGGCGCTGCTGGTCGTCACTGGCGATCAGGCGCAGGTGCTCCACCGTGGCGAAGTGCGGAAACAGCGCCTGGGCCACGCTCGGGTCGGCCTTGGCCAGGGTGATGAAGATCCGCGCGACGTCGAGCTGGCTGACATCGCCGCCACCCAGTTCGACAGGGACGCGGGCGGCACCGAGGCCCGACTCGCGGATCAGGTCAAGCTGCTCATGGGGCAGGATGCGCCGGGCATCGCGTTCGGCGGCGCCAGGTTGGATGTGGGTGGCCAGTTCATTGGCCAGTGCCAGGTAATCGGTCATGGGCATGTCTCGAAAAAGGGATCAGGGTGCATCGCGCAAGGCCTGGCGCGGAACGCCGAGCAAGAGGATCAGGGTGCCGCAGGTGACGAGCCCCGCGACGATGTACAGCGCCAGGCTGATATCGCCCGTGTTGGTCTTGATGCTGCCGATCATGATCGGCGTCAGCAGGCTGCTGACCTGCCCGCAGCAGTTGACCAGGGCCAGGCCGGCGGCCCGGGCGCGGTCGGAGAGGTAATAGGTGGGGATGGTCCAGAAAACCGCCGTGGCCACCAGGTAGCCGCTGGTCATCAGGGTCAGCAGGGCGATGGCCGACCAGGGGCCGGCGATCAGGTTGGGCAGCAGGGTCATGGCCAGCGCCGCGGTCAGCCCGCCCAGGGCGAAGTGCCAACGGCGTTCCTGGTGCAGGTCGGAATGCCGGCAGGCCCAGAGCATCACGCCGACCCCGACCACATAGGGCAGGGCCGAGAACAGTCCGAGCTGGCCGAGGTTGCTCACCCCTGAATCGCGGATGATCGACGGCGCCCAGATATTGGTGACGTTGCCGGTGCACATGATGGTCAGGCAGTAGGCCAGGGTGATGAACCAGACCTTGCGGTCCTTCAGCGCCTCGACGAAGCGCTGGTGACCGCCCGGCTTGCGCTTGGCCTTCTCGTCCGCCAGGGCCTGCTCGATGGCCAGCTTCTCGGCGTCGCTCAGCCATGTCGCCTTGGCCGGCTTGTCGTCCAGCCAGTACCAGGCGAACAGCCCGGCCAGCACCGGCGGGATCCCGGTGAGCACGAACAGCCATTGCCAGCCGCTGAACCCGCCGACGCCGCCGAAGTGCCCCATGATCCAGGTCGACAACGGCCCGCCGACGATGCCGCAGACGGCGATGGCCATGATGAAGCGCGAGGTGATGCGCGCCCGGTAGGCCGCCGGGAACCAGTAGGTCAGGTACAGGATCACCCCCGGGAAGAACCCGGCCTCGGCCGCCCCCAGCAGCACCCGCAGCACATAGAACTGCGCCGGGGTCTGGGCGAAGGCGGTGGCGATGGTGACCAGGCCCCAGAGGATCATGATCCGGGTCATGGTCTTCTTCGCCCCGAACTTCTCCAGCAGCAGGTTGCTGGGGATCTCGAACAGCAGGTAGCCGATGGAGAACACCCCGACGATGATGCCGAAGGTGGCGTCGCTGATGTTCAGGTCGGCCTTGAACTGCAGGTGGGCGAAGCTGATGTTGACCCGGTCCAGCCAGTTGAGCACGAAGCACAAAAACAGGAACGGCATGATGCGCCAGGCCAGCTTGCGGTACAGGCGCTGGTCGAAGACGACGACGGAGGCGGCGGACAGGCTGCTCATGGTGGGTTACCAGCTCACGTCGACTTTGCCGAAGAAGTACGCGCCTTCCAGCCCGTACGGCGAGTACCAGCTGTAGGTCGGGTCGTCGGTCGGGAAGAAGTAGTAGCGCTTGGCTTCGGCGTTGAGCTGCTGCGGTCGGCGGTCGAAGATGTTTTCCCCGCCGACGGTGACTTTCACCGCGTCGCTCAGCCAGTAGCCCAGGCTCAGGTCGGTGATGAAGGCCGGGCGGATTTCCTCGTCGCGGCTGGCGGAGATCTGATTGCGTCCGGTGACCTTGGAGTAGCGGGTGCCCTTGAGGGTCACGTCGAAATCGCCCAGTTGCCAGGCGGCGGTCAGCGAGGTGACGTTCTTCGGGTAAGCCGTGGTCAGGTTGCCCTGGCGGTCGCGGCCGACGGCGGTCACGCCGGTGCCGGCCAGGGCATCGGGCTCCTTGATCTTCTCGATGGTCTGCAGGCTCTGGTTGCTCAGCAGGGTCCACTTGGTCTTGCCGTATTCGCCGAGGTCGTAGCGGTAGTCGGCGACCAGGTCGATGCCGCGGGTGCGGGTGTCGGCCAGGTTGCCGAAGTAGGAGACGATCTGGTTCGGGTCCAGGCCGTTGGCGGCGAGGATATTGGAGACGGCGGTGCCTTGCAGGTTGCTGGTCTGCAGGATGCGGTCCTTGATATCGATCTGGTACAGGTCGACGGTGACGTTGAGGTTCTCGGTCGGCGTGGCGACGAAGCCGAGGCTGTAGTTCATGGATTTTTCAGGCTTCAGGTCCTTGGCACCCAAGGCCCGGCCGGCAGCGTCATCCACGGTGACATAGCGCGTGGTGGCCTGTTCCAGTACCCCGGTCAGCGGGCTGGTGCGCCAGGCAGTCAGCGACGACGAGTAGTACTGCTGTTGCAGCGACGGTGCGCGGAAGCCGTTGCTGATAGTGCCGCGCACGGCAAACTGCGGGGTGAAGGCGTAGCGGGTGGACAACTTGCCACTGGCGGTGTCGCCGAAGTCGCTGTAGTGCTCGAAGCGTCCGGCCAGGCTCACGTCCCATTGCTCGGTAAGGCTCTGGCTCAGGTCGATATAGCCGGCGGTATTGGTCCGCGAATAGTTGTGCGCATCGGCCGGGGTGAAGCCTACCAGGCCCGGGGCACCCGGGTTCGGGCGCTGGCCCGCGAGCGGGTGGCCGGCCGGGAACACATAGCCACCGTCGGCATAGGAGGCGTATTCACCCTCCTCGATCTCGAAGCCGTCGCGGCGGAATTCCAGGCCAGTGGAGACGTTCAGTGGCTTGGCGAACAGCCCGGTGTCGAAGGCGCGGGTCAGGTCGAGGTTGTTGGTCCACTGGCTGGCGATCAGGTGCCCGCCGTCCATGTTGCGCGGGCTGTCCGGGCCGAGGGACGGGTTCAGCGACTTCTCGTTGCGGGTGTTGGCGTCGTTGTAGCCGTAGCTGGTGCTCAGGTCCAGCTTCCAGCCCAGCACATCCTCGTGGCGCAGGCCGACCACGGTCTGGAAGTCATCCTCTTCCACCACGAAGCGCGGCGAGAAACCGTCCGGGTACACCGAGACGATGTTCTGCGGCGAGTTGGCGGTGCGGTAGGTGCCCCAGCTGGTGGAGTTGCGGTGGCTGAGGGTGGAGAAGGAATACAGGCTGAGCTGGTCGTTCAGCGGCAGCTCGGCGTTGTAGCCGAAGTTGTAGGTTTGCGAGCGGGGCTGGCCGAGTTGCTGGCGGTAGCGGCTTTCGCCGTTCTCGCGTGGGTCGGCGGCGCCATTGACCGGGAAATAGATGCGCGTGCGGTCCGGCACGGCGCCGGCGACGTTGGAGCTTTCCTGGATGCCGATGTCGGCGCTGAGGCTGAAGAAGCCGTCGTTGGGCAGTGCAAAGCCCTGGTTGATCTGGCCCTGGCCGCGGGCGCCGAAGTTGCCCTTGCCGCCGACGCGGTTCTCGTACTGGCCGTACAGGGCGCTGGCGCTGCCACCGGAATCGTTCTGCTTGAGGATGATGTTGATCACCCCGGCGATGGCGTCCGAGCCGTACTGGGCCGCAGCGCCATCGCGCAGGACTTCCACATGGTCCACGGCGCTGATCGGAATCAGGTCGAGGTCGGCCGGGGACTGGCCACTGGAACTGGCGGCGGTCTGCACGAAGATCAGCGAGGTGTTGTGCCGGCGCTTGCCGTTGACCAGCACCAGCACATGGTTGCCGCCCAGGCCGCGCAGGGTCGCGGACTTCACTGACAGCCCGGTGCCGCCGGTAAAGCCAGCGGCGTTGGTGTAGGAGGGCACGCTGGCGGCGAGCGCGTCGCGCAGGTTCTGCTTGCCGGAGCGGGCCAGGTCGTCGGCGCTGATCACATCGATCGGCGCCAGGCTCTTGGCCACGGTGCGGCCGCTGTCACGGGCGCCGGTGACCACGACGGTCTGCAGGGCGGTGTCGGTGCTGCTGGTATCGGCGGCGCTGGCCAGGGGCGCGACGCACAGGCCGAGGATGCCTGCGGTCAGCAGGTTGAGCCTGGGCTGGAAAAGGGTGGGGCGAGACATGGTGAGGCTCCGGGATCGGGGGCCGCTATCCATTCCTGGTGGTGGGTGTTCCTGACAGTACTGGCGAGGCGTTTAAGTGTTGGGCTTGTAGTTATCGGTACAGCATGACGTCCTGTCGGGCCTGGTCGACCAGCGCCATGTGTTGTTGCAGGCGCCGTTTGCGGTCGGCCAGCAGCAGGGTCTTGCTCCATTCCATGGCCTTGGCCGAATGGCCGGCCAGTTGTGTCGCCAGTTCGATGGCGGCGCTGTGCGGATCCTCCGCGATACGATTGATCAGGCCCAGGGCCAGGGCCTCCTCGGCATCGAAGCTGCGGGCACTGAGCATGATGTCCAGGGCCGCCGCCTCGCCGATCAGGCTGGGCAGGGTGATCGCGCTGAAGCCGGAGAGCATGCCGTGGCGCACCTCCGGGAAGCTGAAGCGGGTTTCCGGGCGGGCGATGCGGAAATCGCAATGGATCGCCAGGCTGATGCCCAGGCCCAGGGTGTGGCCGTGCAAGGCGGCGACCACCGGCTTGTTCAGGTCAAGGCCGACATCCGGC
Organism: Pseudomonas sp. P2S-1; assembly: GCF_057197725.1. Taxonomy (NCBI): domain Bacteria; kingdom Pseudomonadati; phylum Pseudomonadota; class Gammaproteobacteria; order Pseudomonadales; family Pseudomonadaceae; genus Pseudomonas; species Pseudomonas sp. P2S-1. The sequence continues at coordinate 1,593,927 of NZ_CM170068.1, read as the reverse complement.
AGGGCGCGGGCGAGCAGGGCGCTGGCCACGGCCTCGCCGGTGGCCTGGATTTCCTTGAGGTCGGAGCCGGCGCAGAACGCCTTGTCGCCAGCGCCGCGCAGGACGATGGCGCGGGCTTCGCGGTCTGCGGCGGCACGTGCCCAGGCCTCGGCCAGCTCGCGCTTGGCCTGGCCGTCCAAGGCATTGAGACGCTCGGGGCGGTTCAGGGTGATCTGCACCACGCCATCGCCAAGGGATTGATAGTCGACTGTCATCACGGGTTTTCGCTGCGGGTGAAAGAAAGACGTTTTGCCTCTTGCGGCATCGCGTCGAAGTGGGGAAAACTTAATGGATGTTCATAATGCAAACAACATGTTTGTTATACGAACATGTTTTGTGTTCCTCACTATTGGTTATAAAAAATGAAAGCGATAGTACTGAAAGCCTTCGGCGGACCGGAGCAACTGCAACTGGAGAAGGTGCCCACGCCGCAGGCCGGGCCGGGTGAAGTGCTGGTGCGGGTGCGTGCCGCCGGGGTCTGCCATCACGATCTGCTGCACCGTGCCGGGCAGTTGCCCGGCGCCCATACCGGTGTGGTACTGGGGCACGAGGTGGCCGGGGATGTGGTCGAGGTGGGTGCTGGCGTGTTGCAGCTCAAGGTCGGGTCGCGGGTGGTGGTCTATCAGCGACGCTTCTGCGGGCAGTGCCGGGATTGCCTGCGCGGGCGCCAGGACCTGTGTCGGGCGCTGGGGTTGCCGTCGGTGGATACCGAGGGGGCGTATGCCGAGTACCTGCGGATTCCGGCGATTTCCGCCGTCGAGTTGCCCGTGGGGCTGGATTACAACCTGGCCGCGCTGGCGTCCTGCCCGATCGCTACCAGCGTTCGCGCGCTGTATGGCGAGGCCGGATTGCAGCCCGGCGAAACGGTGCTGATCAATGGCGCCAGTGGCGGGCTGGGGGTGCATCAGATCCAGCTGGCCCGGGCCCTGGGCGCGCGGGTGATCGCGGTGACCGGCAGTGACGCCAAGCGCGGGTTCCTGCATGAGCTCGGGGCCCATGAGGTGGTGGTCGCTGCCGGCAGCTATAGCGCCGAGGTGTGGAAGCTCACGGGCAAGCGTGGCGTCGATGTGGCCATGGAAAACCTCGGGCATACGCTGGAAGACACCCTGCGCAGCATGACCCTGGGTGGTCGTGTGGTGGTGCTGGGCAATGTCGAGCCGGGCAGCGTGCCGGTGAATCCGGGGCTGCTGATCGGGCGCCGGTTGAAGCTGCAAGGCTCGGGCAGCGCGACCCTGGAGCAATTGCGCACGGCGCTGGCGCTGATCCATGGCGGGCAGGTGCGGCCGTTGATCGATCGGGTCATGCCGTTCCCGCAGGCGGGTGAGGCCCATGCCTTGCTGGAGTCGCGGCAGGTCAATGGACGTATCGTCCTGAGCGGGTGGTGAGCATGGATATCAGTACCCTGCTGGGCCAGGCGGCGCGGAAATGGCCGGAGGCGTCGGCGCTGCATGAGCCGGCGACCGGGCGGCGCTTGTCCTTTGCGCAACTGGAACAGGCATTGACGGCCTTCGGCCTCGCGCTGGATGAACTGGGTGTCGAGCCTGGCGCGCGGGTGGCGCTGTTGGCCGATGCCAGTGTCGACTACCTGATCGCCGATTATGGCTGCATGGCCAACGGGCGGGTACGGGTGCCGCTGGATCCGGCGCTGTCCCAGGGTGAGTTGCTGGCCCAATTGCGCGATGCCGGGGCTGCGTTGCTGCTGTTTTCCTCGGCGTATGCGGAAATGGCCGAGGTGCTGCGGGGGGAGGGTATCGAGTGTCGGCACCTGGCTTCGCTGACGGTTGGCTCCGTACACCCGTTGCCTGTTCGGGCCGCGCAGCCGGCGCAGTCTCTGGCTTCTCTCAACTATACCGGCGGCACAACCGGCGTGCCCAAGGCTGTGATGCATCGGCATGCCAGTCTCTGTGCGGTATTGCAGAACGTGGTCATGGGCCGTGGTGCGCTGCCGGGGGATGTCCTGCTGAACGTGCGGCCGCTATGGCCGATCGCGGCGGTGGCAGTGCTGGCGCATCTGCTGGCCGGTGGTGAGGTGGTGCTGGGAGGGCGGTTCGACAGCAAGCAGTTCCTGGGATCACTGCGTGAGTACCGGGTGGCGTTCAGTTCGCTGGTGCCGACCCAGTTGCTGCGGTTGTTGCGCGAGAGCGGGAGTGCACCGGCGGATCTGCCCTGGTTCAAGAGTCTTGATATCGGGGCTGCTGCCTTGACGGGTGAGGTGCTGGAAGGCTCGTTCAGCCTGTTCGGCGGGCGGATTGCGGTGCTCTATGGCATGACCGAGGCGCCGTGGAGTTGCTATCTGTCCGCCGGGCAGATGGCTGCATTACGTGGGGTCGGAGAAAGCGCTGAAGGTGTGGTCGGGCGTTCGCTGTTCTCGGCGGCGGTGAAGATCGAGCGGGTGGATGAGCGGGGGATCGGCGAGATCCTGCTGGCCGGGCCGCAGTTGATGGCCGGTTATTGGCAGCAGCCGGGGCTGACCGGTGAGGTGCTGGTGGACGGTTGGTTGCGCAGTGGCGATCTCGGGCGGATTCGGCCTGACGGGCTGCTGGAAGTGCTCGGGCGCTGCAAGGACATCATCCGCAGCGGCGGCAAGTCGGTGCAGCCGGGGGAGGTGGAGCAGGCGTTGCTCGGACATGCGGCGGTGCGGGAGGTCCATGTGTTCGGCAGGGCGGATCTGGAGTGGGGAGAGCAGGTGTGTGCGGCGCTGGTTCTGGAGCCTGGGGCTGTCGTGACGGTGGAGGAGTTGCTGGAGCACTGTCGCGGGTTGCTGTCGCGGTACAAGGTGCCGAGGCAGGTGCATTTCATCGAGGAGTTGCCGCGGTCACATTATGGGAAGGTGCAGCGGAACCGGTTGTTGGCGGTGCTGGAGGCTGGCGTTAGCTGATCCGGGAAATGCACTGATCTTCCGGGCCTCATCGCTGGCAAGCCAGCTCCCACAGGTACAGCGCCGCTCTCAAGGACGGTGGTGAACCTGTGTGGCTTGCCAGCGATGAGCATGGGTATCTACATATCTCTCGCTCGGGCTCGGATTCTGGACTTGCGCTGGATCCGTAGGAGCGTGGCTTGCCCGCGAAGGGCCGCAAAGCGGCCCCAAAACCTGCCACGCCGAGCATCTGGAGTACAGCAGTCGCGCAGGCGCTGAATCCAGAAAGGCGTTCCCCTGCTAGCTCGTGCTGGATGGTTTTAGGGCCGCTTTGCGGCCCTTCGCGGGCAAGCCACGCTCCTACCTGAACCGCGTCGGCCATCAGCCCGAGGTTGTAGATACCCATGCAGCGATGAGGCCATCAGAATCGACGGGAAACTAAACGGGTTGACTACCCCGGCTTGCTGCGTTTTCTCTGGTTTCGGAATGGGGAACAGGTTTGGGGCAGCCAGTGCTGAGACTATTTGCCCAGTCCTGCACGAGGCGTTGGTCAACAACCTGGCCAGTATCTACATCTGCCAAAGCCTCACGGGTTTTATCATCGCTATTCATTCGATGTACTCCTGATCAGTAAGGCGGGGCTAGAGATTCCCCAACTGCGCCGCAATCCCCTCACAAGCCCGCCGCACATGCGCCGCCAGTGCCGACCCCGGATGGGTCTCTTCCTCCATATCCAGCCCGGCCACCACCACCGCACCCAACGCCTGCCCACCTGCGACCCGGATCGGAAACGCCACCGACGACAGCCCCGGCTTGAACTCCCCATGCCCAAAGGCGAAATCCCGCTCGCTGCGGATCAGTTGCAACCCCGGCAGTGCCTTGGCATAGCGCTCTTCCCCCAGCACCCCCAGCGCCAGCGCCTCGCTGTAGGTCGCCAGCACCGCCCGCCCGCTGGGGCTGCCCTCGATCGGAAACTGATCCGCCAGGTCCACGATCACATTCAACGGCGTGGCCGGCGTCCACATCCGTTCGATCAGCACCACCTGGTCCCCCACCGGTACCGACAGCGAGACGATCGCCGGCCGCTCGCCGATTACCCGCTGCAGTTCGATGGCATAGGGCAGGGCCAGGCGGCGCAGGTTCAGGCGGTTCAGGTAGGCGGCGGAGTAGATCAGGCTTTCCGGGCCGATATGGTAGGTCGCCCCGCGGGACTCGATCAGGCCCCAGTAGGTGAGGGTCTTGAGCAGGCGGTGGATGGTGGAACGCTCGATACCGGTCTGCCGCGCCAGGTCGAGGGCGCTGGCGCCGTGCTTGAGGTTGGCCAGGGCACGCAGCAGAACGATCGAGCGGTCGATGACCTGGACGCGTCCGCCGGCGTTGTCCTTGCCGTTGGTCGCAGGTTGAGGGGCAGAGATTTCCATCGTGACAGGGGATTCCAAAAGACCGGTCGCCAAGGTTAGCCGTGATCCGCCACCGGGTGAAGAGCCGGTGCCGGCGATTATTTCGCGACGGCTTAGATCGAATACGCATGCCGGTTATGAGCATGGATCTTTCGGCGATATCCATTGCGTCGTTTTCGAGGCCATAGAGAGCGAGGATTTCGTGATAGCGCTAAAACCGTTGCTATTGCATGAGCCGCCATTGCCAAGGCCGTCCACTGGCCTGTGATCACGGCCCCGACCGCTGCTTTCCCGCCATCTTGCCGCTGCGCCGGCGATCCCTAGAATCCGCCCCCATCTCCTCTCGTCACCTTGAACAAGGACTTCACCATGATGAACGCAATGCAGATGCCGATGATGAACAGCGCCATGCCGATGATGCCCATGACCGGCATGCCGATGATGATGGCGACCATGACCTGCAAGATGCTCGACGACGGCATGCTGTGCACTATGAAGCCTGCCGCCGGCATGGACATGGCGATGTTCCGCAACAGCGCGGAAATGATGCAGATGATGATGAACTGCGGCATGCCGATGATGATGCAGTGCGGCAACCTGATGCTGATGGGCTGCAATCAGATGACCCTGGGCATGCCCATGAACGGCATGATGATGCCGATGATGAAATGCCTGATGGAATGCACCGTCATGGCCGACGGCATGACCTGCAAGATGATGCCGATGGCCGGCATGAGCATGGAAATGATGAGCAGCTGCTGCATGCTCATGATGAAGATGATGAACGACTGCAGCATGCCGATGATGATGAGCTGCAACGGCATGCCGATGATGTGCTGCACCTGCTGACGCTTGGGTGACTCAGTCCCGGCTTTCGGGATGGGTCACCACCAGGTACGCCACCGCTTCGCTGTCCACCGGATTGCGATAGCGGTGGGGCTGGTCGGCGTAGAAGACGATGGAGTCGCCGGTTGACAGCAGAAAGCGCTCGTCGTTGACGCTGATCTCCAGCGCCCCCTGGGCCACCACCAGATTCTCCCGCACCCCCGGCGCATGTCCGGCGGAGTGCTCCTCTCCCAGCGGGCTGATCCGCAATTCGTAGAACTCCGTCTGCTGCGGTGCATCCACCGGATACAGCGCACGGCTGATGAAGGTCCCCGCCGCACTGACCAGGCGCTTGCTGTCGCGCTTGGGCAACAACGTCACCCCGGCACATTCGCGCTGATCGAGAAATGCCGCCACCGACACCTTCAAGCCCTTGGCGATCTTGCACAGCACGCGGATCGACGGCACGCTGCGCGCGGATTCGACCTGGGCGAGCATGGCCCGGCTGACCCCACTGGCCCGGGCCAGGGCATCGAGGGACAACTGACGCTTGGCGCGCAGGCGCTGGAGATTGCTGGCGACCCGCTGGCCGATGCCGTCGTCTTCCTGGGTGATGGCTTCGGGCAGGGTGAAGGGTGGTTCGTCGGCGGTGACCAGGAAGCGGTTTGGCGTGTTCATGCCTGCGGTACGGCCAGGCTGGCCTGCTGCACGTACATCGCCCAGAGCAGACGGCCGCGTTGTTGGGCCAGCTTGCGTTTACGGTGCAGGGTGAAGTCGATGACGGTGGCGGCTTGGCTCATGGGGGGATTCCTTGTCTGGAGCAGGGGGCCATGAGCGGAGACTACTGATTTGTTTTTAGAACCAGAAATACTGAATTTGCATTTGTTAATTCCATTTTGGTGTTGGTCCTGAAGGCCTCATCGCTGGCAAGCCAGCTCCCACAGGGATCGCGTGCACCGCTGAACCTGTGGGAGCTGGCTTGCCAGCGATGAGGCCCGAAAGGTCAAGGAAATCTGTTGATTTCCCCCACAACCTGCCCACCCACCTCAGTCTCCACCTGCAGCACACCCCCCGAATCCGGCGCACTGCCCAGCACCTCCAGCTTCAACTCCTGCCGCGCACTGGTGATGAACAAGGTGCGCATCCCGTCCCCGCCAAAACACAAATCCGTAGGGCAGGGCACCGGCAACCCGATCATCCGCTCCAGGTTCCCCTCGGCATCGAAGTGCGCCAGGCTCCAGCCATCGCGCTGGGTGGTCCAGACCCCGCCCTGCGCATCCAGCGCCAGTCCACTGAGGCTACCGCCACCCCGAGGCAGCGACGCCAGCCTCCGCACCGCCGTGCTCCCCGGCTGCAGGCGCAAAATATCCCCGGTCTCCGGCGCGATCGCATACACCGCACTGCCACTGGCATCCCAGCGAAACCCGCTGATCTGCTCGCTCAGCGCCCAGCCATGACGCAGTTCGCCTTCGCTGCTCATCTCGCCGATCAGGCAGCCGCCCGCCGTGCGCGCGCAGGCCCACAGGGTGCCGGACGGATGTCCGGCCAACGCCAGCAAGCGACTGCCGAGTACATCCTGCATCGGATGCTCATTACCGTCCCAATCCACTAACGACCAGCCCCCGGCCTGGGCCACCAGCAAGCCGTCGCGGTGCAGCTCCATGGCCCGCACCGGCATGTCCAGGCGGGTCAGCAGGCGGCTGGTCTGCCCGTCCCAGCAATGGATCGCCGGGGCCAGGGTATCGGCCCAATACAGGAGGCCGCTTGCCGCATGCCAGCGCGGAAATGCGCCATGGAACGACCAGGGTGCTGGCAGCACGTTCAGGGCCCCCGACGGCCGCTGTGAGGTCTCCGGGCGCAATTGCTCGCCCACCCGCCGCGCTGCATCCGCCAGTTCCGGGCCAAGCAGGGTCAGGCGCTCCAGGGTCAGGCGGTAGGCCGGTCCGGCCACGCTCAAGGCGCCGCGCACCACGCCCTGCTTGTCGATGATCGGCGCCGCCACGCAGCGCACGCCGAGGCGGATTTCCTCATCGTCGAGGGCATACCCGCGGGTACGGGTGATCTGCAGTTCGGCCAGCAAGCGGCGGCGGTCGGTGATGGTCAGCGGGGTCAGCGGCTCCAGCACCACGCCCTTGAGGATCTCGTCCCGCGCCGTGGCCGACAGCGCCGAAAGGATCGCCTTGCCCTGGCCGGTGCAGTACACCGGTTTGCCCTGGCCAAGACTGGCCGCCGAACGCTGGGTATGGGCGCCATCACAGCGCTCCAGGGACAGCACCTGGTTGCCGTCGAGCACCGCCAGGTACGAGGTCTCCCCGGTCAGGTCGCGCAGGGCGCGCAGCTCCTCGCTGGCCGCCGCCACCAGGTCCGGCTCCAGGTAGGCGTTGCGGACCATCTCCAGGTAGTTGAAGCCCAGGCGGTAGACCTTGCGCGTCGGGTCGCGGCGGATCATCCCGCGCTCCACCAGGGTGGCGAGGATGCGGTACAGGGTGGTGCGCGGCAGTGGCACCTCGTCGGCCAGTTGCGCCTGGCTGATGCCGCTGGGCATGGCGCCCACGGCCTGGAGCACGTCGAGGGCCTTTTCGAGGGCGGCGGTACCTTCACCTGGTTTCATCGGTTATTCCCATCAGTTGGAACGGAACGGCTGTGGCACCGATTCTGCCCCTTTTCGCCGGGACTTTCCCCCATAGAATCGGCCTCAACGGGGGTTGAAGCCGGCGCTTGTTCCACATGGTGGGAATTGATGTCGGCCACCCATCGGATGAATCCCGCCTGGAGAACCTATAAGAATGTCCGTCATCCATACCTATGCCGATGCCCACGAAAGCACCTCGGGCAAGCGCGTCGAAGTCAGCGACGCCACCCTCGCCAAGCTGGCTGCCTGCAGCAGCGGTTCGCTGACCACCCAGCTGTTCAAGCGTGGCTTCCGCCAGCCAGCCCTGGTCGGCCTGCGCGCCATGACCCGCGATACCAAGCCGTTCGCCGGGCGCGCCTTCACCATGCGCTTCATTCCTGCCCGTGAAGACATCGACACCTACCAGACCATGACCACCAAGCCCAACGACGACAACCTGCAATGGGTCGGCGTGGAGCAGGTGCAGGCCGGCGACGTGCTGGTGATCGACAGCCGCAACGACCCGGCCGCCGCGTCCGCCGGCAATATCCTGGTAACCCGCCTGCTGGCCCGTGGCGCCAAGGCCATCGTTACCGACGGCGCCCTGCGCGACGGCAGCGAGATCGCTGCGATGAACCTGCCGGCCTATGCCCGCGAGATCACCGCCACCACACGCATCTCCTACCACCACGTCGCCGACCTGCAGGTGCCGATCGGCTGTGCCGGCGTCGCCGTGTACCCGGGCGACATCATCGTCGGCGATGCCGACGGCCTGACCGTGGTCCCCGCGCACCTGGCCGAGGAACTGGCCGACGTGTGCACCGTGCAGGACGACATCGAGAACTACCTGGCCATGCGCATCGCCTCGGGCGAGCCGCTGTGGGGCGTCTACCCGCCGAGCCCGACTTCGGTCTCCGATTACCACGCCTGGGTCGCCAGCGGCCGTCCGGCGATCCCCTCGATCATCGACAAGAAGGAGGACTGAACCGTGGCCGAGCACAAGCACGCGCAACTGATCCGCCGTTACTTCGACGCCTGCAACGAGGGCGACTACGACAAGCTGGTGTCCTGCTTCACCCCGGACGCCGTGCATTACTTCCCCGCCGGCCTGCCGGAAGTGCCCTGGCGCACGGCCGACACCATCGCCCGCAAGTGGGTGTGGTGCGTGGAGAACCTGGGCTCGCAGTGGACCATCGAGAAGATCCTGGTCAGCCACGACAGCCATGAAGCGGTGATCGAGTGGACCCACTGGAAAAGCAAGCTGGGCACCGCCCTGCGCGGTGACGAGTGGTACATCTTCGACGAGGAAACCGGCCTGATCCGCGAGATCCGCGCCTACTACGCCTCGCCGGCGGACAAGGAGGTGGCGATCAACGAGCTGGTGGCCTTCGACTACACCGGCCGCGGCTACCACCTCGAACCCAAAGCCCGCTGAAGGAAGCGTTCAATGAGCATTCAACAAGATCCGTCCCTGGCGCTGATCGACCAGGTCGTCGCCAAGGCCGTTGCCGCCGCTGATTTCTGGGCCGAGTCCCCGGCCGTCGTGCGCGCCGCGCTGCTCAATGGCCTGGCTACCGCACTGGAAGAGCAGCAGGCCGAACTGGTTGCCATTGCCGACCGTGAAAGCGGCCTGGGCGAAGGGCGCCTGAACGGCGAAGTGGCCCGTACCGCCTTCCAGCTGCGCGGTTTCGCCAGTGAAGTGGAAGCCGGCGTGCCGTATCGCCAGGTGGTCAGCGATGCCGTGGCCGGCGCGCCGCCTGCCGGGCGTCCGGCGCTGGTGCGGGTGCAGTGCGCACTTGGCCCGGTGGCCATGTTCTCGGCGAGCAACTTCCCGTTCGCCTTCTCGGTGCTGGGGGGCGATACCGCCTCGGCCCTGGCCGCCGGTTGCCCGGTGGTGGTCAAGGCGCATTCCGGTCACCCGGAGCTGTCCCGCGCGGTGTACGAGCTGGCGGCCGGCGTGGTTCGCCAGCAGGGCCTGCCGGAAGGCGTGTTGACCCTGGTCGAAGCCACGTCCCGCGCTGGCGGTACCTACCTGGTGCAGCATCCGGGCATTGCCGCGGTAGCCTTCACCGGCTCCTACCAGGGCGGCAAGGCGCTGTGGCAGGCGGCCAATGACCGTCCGCGTCCGGTGCCGTTCTTCGGCGAGCTGGGTTCGATCAACCCGCTGGTGGCCCTGCCTGCCGCCCTGGAAAAAGACAGCGAAGGCCTGGCGAAAACGCTGGCGGGCTCGATCACCCTCGGCTGCGGTCAGTTCTGCACCAGCCCCGGCCTGATCGTGCTGCTGGACTCGGCCCACAGCGAGCGTTTCGTCGCCCAGCTGGCCGAGGCCATTGCGCCGATCACCACGCACCGTATGCTCACCGCCGGTATGCGCCAGGGCTTCGACAGTGCTGCTGCCACCGTGGCCGCAAATGCCGACGCCGTGTTCACCCCGGCGGCCGATGGGGCTGGCCCGGCGCCGCGCCTGTTCAGCACCGATGCGGCGGCCTTCATCGCCAATGCCCACCTGCGCGAGGAGATGTTCGGCCCGGCGGCGCTGCTGGTGCGTGCTGCTTCGGTTGCTGAAGTCGTGGCCGTGCTGGAAGCGGTCGGCGGCACCCTGACCACCACTCTGTGGGGTGCCGAGCAGGCCAGCGAGGACAATCGCCAGCTGGTTCGTGCGGCCGGGAAGATCTCCGGTCGCGTGCTGTTCGGCGGTGTGCCGACCGGTGTCGCGGTCTGCCACGCCCAGCAGCATGGCGGGCCCTGGCCGTCGTCCACCACCCCGCAAACCACCTCGGTCGGCTACGCCGCGCTGGAGCGCTTCCTGCGCCCGGTCGCGTTGCAGGATGCGCCGGCGTGGACGCTGGGCTAAGGGGAGGGCAGCGCCATGATGCGTCACGTCGTGATGTTTCGCCGCCTCGCCCAGGTCGAGCGGCAGCCGGAGCTGGAGCAACGCCTGGTCGCGCGCATGCGCGACCTCGATCAGGAGATCGATTTCATCCGTGACTGGACCGTCGCCGCCAACGAGCTGGATCGCCCCATTTGCTGGGACTACATCCTCGACTCGGGCTTCGACGATGCTGCCGCGGTAGAGCGGTACCTGCCACACCCCGCGCACCAGGCCCTGGTCGCGGAGCTCAAGCAGTACTTTGAGTGGGTGGCAGTGGATTACAGCGTCTAGACCCGACAGGCAGCCGGACCCTGCCTGGGGTCCGGCGCTATAACAACAAGATCCGGTTTGCTACTGGCGCCGGACGGAGACGTACATGAACAAGAAAAAGAATTACCGCTGGACGATCCTGACGATGCTGTTCATCGCCATGATCATCAACTATGTCGATCGGGCCGCACTGTCCATCGCCATGCCCTTCATCACCCAGGAATACCATCTGACCCCTGCCGAAAAAGGCATGATCTTCAGTAGTTTCTTCTTCGGCTACGCACTGTTCTGCTTTGTCGGCGGCTACCTGGCCGACCGCTTCGGACCGAAGAAGGTGCTGACCTGGTCCATGAGTTTCTGGTCGGTGCTCTGCGGTTCCACCGCGCTGGCCTTCAACTTCTGGTCGCTGCTGATCGTCCGTGCCCTGTTCGGCGTGGGTGAGGGTCCGGTCTCGACCACCGCGAACAAGACCGTCAACAGCTGGTTCCCGATCAAGGAACGCGCCCGCGCCATCGGCATCAACCAGGCCGGCGGCCCGCTGGGCGGTGCCCTGGCCGGCCCGATCGTCGGTTTCCTCGCCCTGTGGCTGGGCTGGCGCGTGGCCTTTGTGGTGATCGCCGTGGTCGGCGTGCTCTGGGCCATCGCCTGGTACCGCCTGGCGACCTCGACCCCGCAGGAGCACGCCAAGGTCTCGCCGGAAGAACTGGCCGAGATCAACGAAGGCCGGGTCGCCCCGGTGATGACCGCCGAACAGGTCCCGCGCACCCCGGTGCTGCAGATCATCCTGCAACGCTCGGTGCTGGTCACTGGTGTCTCGCTGTTCTGTTACAACTACATCCTGTACTTCTTCATGACCTGGTTCCCCAGCTACCTGATCGACGCCAAGGGCATCGACCTCAAGGCCATGAGCATCGTCACCGCGCTGCCGTGGCTGGTGGGTACGGTCGGCTTCGTCTGCGGCGGCCTGCTGATCGACTGGGTGTTCAAGCGCACCGGCAAGCAGCTGTTCTCGCGCAAGGTAGTGCTGGTCAGTTGCCTGCTGGTGGCGGCGGTGTGCATCGTCCTGACCGGCCGGGTCGAAAGCGTGACCGCTACCGTCGCGGTGATGACCGTGGCTATCGGCTTCCTGATGTTGACCGCACCGGCCTATTGGTCGCTGATCCAGGACGCGGTGCCGGATCACCAGGTGGGCACTGCCGGCGGCTTCATGCACGGCCTGGCCAACCTGTCCGGCATCGTCGCGCCGACCGTGACCGGCTTTATCATCCAGGCCACCGGCACCTACGGCAGCGGCTTCGCCCTGGCCGGAGGCCTGGGTGTGCTGGGTGCGCTGATCGTGGCGTTCTTCGTCGGCAAGGCGCCGTCCAGGCGCGACGCCGTGGTCGCGGCGGCCTGACAGTAAACGCGGCCTGCGGGCCGCAACCCGCTTGTGCAATTACCAGGATTTCAGGAATTCGCTATGCCTACGCTTCTTGTCACCGGCGCCGCCGGTATCGTCGGGACCGCCCTGCGGCCCTTCCTGCGCCAGCGCTACAGCCTGCGCCTGCTCGACCGCAAGGCGGTCGCGGACCTGCGCGAAGGCGAGACCGCAGTGGTCGGCGACCTCACCGACCCGGCCTGCGTGCAGCGCGCGGTGGACGGGGTCGATGGCATCCTCCACCTGGCCTGTGCCCATGGCACCGACATCCATTTCAACACCACCGTCGAGCCCAACTACCACGGCACCCTGTACCTGCTGGAAGCGGCGCAGCGCCATGGCGTGAAGCGCTTCGTCTTCGCCAGCAGCCACCATGTGCTGGGCCAGTACCGCAGCGACCTGGCCGAATTCTTCGACGACATGCCGGTGGCCCCGGACAGCTACTACGCCCTGAGCAAGGTGTTCGGCGAAGCGGCCTGCACCACCTTCTCCCTGCGCAGCGACGTGGCGACCTTTATCGTGCGGATCGGCAATGCCGACCCGAAGGTCTCCGACGCCCGCCGCCTGCGCATGTGGACCAGCGCCCGCGACCTGGCCCAACTGATGCTCATCGGCCTGGAACATCCCGAGGTGCGCAACGAGATCGTCTATGGCGTCTCGGAAAGCCCCAACCCGCTGTTCCACAACAACTGCGCCCGCGCCCTCGGCTACAAGCCCCAGGACAATGCCGGCGAGCACCTGGCCGACAACTACCTGCCTTATGAAGCCATGGCCGCGGAAGGCTCGGGCCGCGACCATGTCGGCGGCGCCTACGCCGGCGTGCCCCTGGCTTCGCTGCTGGAGAACCCGCAATGAAGATCGTCCGCATCGACACGCAGATCGTGGAAATCCCGTTCCATGATGGCGGCAAGGGCCAGGGCATCACCCCGACCACCTGGAACACCCTGGAAAACGTGCTGATCCGCATCGAGGACGAGCAGGGCAATGTCGGCTGGGGCGAGGCCTTCGGCTACTTCGTCGCCAATGCCACCAAGGCCCTGATCGACCGTTTGATCACGCCGCTGCTGCTGAACCGCGAGATCACCGATATCGCCGCGTTCAACCAGGAGCTGCAATTGCGCCTGCACCTGTTCGGGCGATATGGCGTAACGATGTTCGCCATCTCCGGCATCGATATCGCCCTGTGGGACCTGGCGGCACGCCGGCGCAACCTGCCGCTGCACCGGCTGCTGGGCGAGGCGGTGCGCGAGAGCGTGCCGGCCTATGCCAGCCTGGTCCGTTACGCGGACAACGAGGTGGCCCCGGCCATCTGTGAAAAGGCTCTGGAAATGGGCTTCAGCGATATCAAGCTGCATGAAGTCACGGTCGACGAGATCGCCGCCTGCCGCCGTGCCATCGGCGACGACGTGCCGCTGGCCACCGACGTCAACTGCGGCTGGAAGGTCAGCGATACCCGCGACTGGCTGCCGGCCCTGCGCGATCTGAAGCTGGCGTGGCTGGAAGAGCCAATCTTCCCCCCGGAAGATTTCGCCACCCTGGCCAGCCTGCGCGGGCAGGGCGTGCCGTTGTCGGCGGGGGAAAACTGGTGCACTGCGGTGCAGTTCGAGCAGGCCCTGGTGACGGGCGCGGTGGATTCGATCCAGCCCAGCGTGACCAAGGTCGGCGGTATCTCCGAATGCCTGCGCATCGGCGAACTGGCGCGCCAGCGTGACGCCGTGGTGTTGCCGCACTGCCCGTACTTCGGCCCCGGTCTGATCGCCACCCTGCACCTGGCGGCGGTGCAGCCGTGGGTGCCGCAGGTGGAATACCTGTTCGTCGAGCCGGCGGACTGGCTGTATCCGGTGGAGTCGCTGCGCAGCGGCAACCAGTTGCAGATCCCGCAGGGCGCGGGCCTGGGCCTGGACATCGATCAGCAGGTGATCGAGCGCTTCCGCCGCCACTAAGGGGTTTTGTCCTTTGGCTTTCAACCTCCGCCACGCTCCGGCGCGGCGGCAGGGGCTTGTCGTGCCCGCTTTCGGGTAACGGAGGGTCTTATGCACCGCGTCGAACTGAACAATGCAATCTGGAAACTGGCCCTGCTGCCGGCTTGGGGCGGGCGTATCGCCGCGCTCAGCGCCGAGGGGCTGGAGGTGCTGCTGCCAATCACCAGCGAGTCCTTCGACCCGCTGGACTGGCCGCGGGCCGGGGGCTATCCGCTGTTTCCGTATTCCAACCGGATCCGTGATGCGCGCCTGGCGTTCAATGGTGTCGAGCATCGTCTGCCGGCGCATCACGCGGCCTTGCCGCATACCCTGCATGGGGTCAGTCATACCCAGCCGTGGCAGGTGGTCAGCGTCGGAGCCGAAAGGGCGCTGATCCGCTGCGATTACCAGGGCGAGCACTGGCCCTGGGCGTTTCGTGCCGAACAGGAATTCGTGCTGGAGGGCAATCGTCTGCGGGTCACCCTGCGCCTGGTCAACCAGGGTGATACGCCGATGCCGGCCGGGCTCGGCCTGCATCCGTACTTCCAGCGTCATTCAGGGATGCGCGTCGAGTACCGGGTCGGGCGTGAATGGCAGATCGATGCCGACTACCTGGCTACCGGTGAATTCCAGGACGCGCCGAAGACCCTGCGCATCGCTGCCGACAACGGCGAGTCGGTCGCCCATTACCAGTCCCGCTGGGACGGCAACATGCGGGTGGACTATCTGCAGGGTTCGCTGGAGCTGCGCTCAGACCTGAGCCATATGGTCGCCTTCGCCCCTGCGGGACTGGGCTACCTGTGCCTGGAACCGGTTTCCCACCTGGCCGACGCCTTCAACTGCCCAAGAACGGAGTGGGCCGAGGTCGGCACCCATGAACTGGCCCCGGGAGAGGCCCTGGAGGCCACCCTGACGTTTATCTGGCACGGGCGCTGAGCCCGGCCGCGTTTTACCGATCCACCACCCCTAAAAAAGAGAACAACAACAATGAAATCATCCTCGTACGGGGCGGGCTTCGCTCGCTCGGCAAACCCCCTGACACTGCTGCTGGGCCTGGCGCCGCTGGGCGCCCATGCGGCGTTTTTCGACGACGCCAAGGCCAACCTGACCCTGCGCAACTTCTACTACAACCACGATCTGCGCGACTCCACCAAGCCGGCGCAATCCAAGCTGGAGGAGTGGGCCCAGGGCTTCATTCTCAAGGGCGAGTCGGGCTACACCGAAGGCACCATCGGTGTGGGCGTGGACTTCTATGCCGGCCTGGGCCTGAAGCTGGATTCGTCGCCATCGCGCAGTGGCACGGCCTTGCTGCCGGGTGCCTACGACCGTGCCGGCGGCCCACGCAATGCCGATCCGCGCTCGGTGGATCAGTTCTCCGAAGCCACGGCCGCGCTCAAGTTCAAGTATTCGAAAAGCGAGCTGAAGGTGGGCGGGCTGTTTCCGAAGATCCCGCTGGTCAGCTCCGGCGATGCGCGCCTGCTGCCGCAGTTCTTCGAAGGTGCGATGCTCGATGTGAAGGAGATCGACAACCTCGACCTCAGCGTCGGCCAGATGCGCCAGGTCAACCAGCGTGAATTCGCCGGGGCCCGGGATATCCAGGTGGGCAACTACTACAGCGTGTTCAGCGACCGCTTCAACTACCTCGGCGGCACCTGGCGCATCACCCCGCAATGGTCGGCGGGGCTGTGGGGCGGGCGGCTGGAAGATGTCTACCAGCAGAACCTGGCCACCGTTACCCACACGCAGAAGCTCGGCGACTGGAACCTCTCCGGCACGCTCAACTACCTCGATACCGGCGAATCCGGCGCCGAGAAGGCCGGCAAGCTGGACAGCCGCATGACCTCCGGGATGCTCAGCGCCAATCTCGGGCCGCAGACCTTCCGCGTGGGCTACCAGTACAACGCCGGTGACAGCGCGCTGCCCTTTATCCACGACACCGATCTGCCAGCGGCGGCCAACGCCGTGCAGGTGCTGCGTTTCGACCGTGCCCAGGAGCGCTCATGGCAGGCGCGCTACGACCTCGACTTCGCCTCGCTGGGTGTGCCGGGGCTGGTGGCCTTCGCCCGTTACGTCAAGGGCGACAACTTCAAGGTGGCGGGTGAGGACGGCAGCGAGTGGGAGCGCAATATCGACATCACCTACACCGTGCAGGACGGGCCGCTGAAGAACCTCGCCCTGCGCCTGCGCAACGTCCAGTTGCAAGGCGATGCCACCGGGCGCCGGGATGAGAACCGGGTGATCCTGGCGTACACCTTGCCGTTGTTCTGATCCTTGTCTTGAACCCTGCCGCTGCCCTGGAACGGGTGGCGGCTTTTGCGTTTTTTGGAGTGTTGCCATGAGTTATCGCCTTGATCCGGAAATCCAGGCCTATGTCGAGGCTTGCCAGCGGTTCGTGCCTGTCGATGACAGTATCGAGGCGCGGCGGAATGCTTTCCTGCGGGCTTGTCGGGCGTGTACGCCGGAGGCGCCGGAAGGTTGGTCTATCGCTGACCGGGTGTTGGATGGCGTGAATCTGCGCGTCTACAAACCGGCGGGAGCGGTGCCGGAGGGCGGCTGGCCAACGCTGTTGTATCTGCATGGCGGTGGGTGGAATCAGGGCAATCTGGATACCCATGACTGGTTTGCCTATGCCCTTGGGCGGCGGGTATCGGTAGCGATCGTGGCGGTGGAATACCGGCTGGCGCCGGAGCACAGCTATCCGGCGCCGCTGGAGGATTGCCTGGGGGCATGGAATGGCTTGCGCGAAGGGCGGGTCGATGCGCAGCTGAGTCGCGAGCGGCTGATCGTCGGGGGTGACAGTGCTGGCGGGACATTGGCTGCCGGGTTGTGCATGGCCTTGCGTCGGGAGGATTTGCCGCAGCCGTTGGGGCAATTGCTGGTCTATCCAGTGCTGACGACACGGGAGGATTTGTCGTCGATGAGCGAGCATGCCGAGGCGCCGTTGATGACGGTGACGGGGTTGCGGCGGTCGCTGGCGGGGTTTCTCCCGCAGCAGGGTGATTGGCGGGATCCTTGTGCCATGCCCTTGGAGGCCGGGGATTTCAGCGGGCTGGCGCCGGCGTTCATTGCCGTGGCCGGGGTGGATCCGTTGCGGGATCACGGGGTGGCTTATGCGGCGGCGCTGGTGGAGGCGGGGGGCGAGGCCAAGGTCGAGGTGGTAGCGGGCTTGGTTCACTCCGGATTGCGCGCGTTCGGGGTGAAACGAGTAGAGCAATTATGGGATCGCCTGGGCGCGATGGCCTTGCACTATCTAGCCTGACGACAC
Source organism: Pseudomonas sp. P2S-1 (assembly GCF_057197725.1). Taxonomy (NCBI): domain Bacteria; kingdom Pseudomonadati; phylum Pseudomonadota; class Gammaproteobacteria; order Pseudomonadales; family Pseudomonadaceae; genus Pseudomonas; species Pseudomonas sp. P2S-1. Next base: position 1,576,410 of record NZ_CM170068.1, on the reverse strand, counting down.
GGACCCTGTGGGAGCTGGCTTGCCAGCGATAGCGACGGTGAATTCACTGACGTAATCGCTGGCAAGCCAGCTCCCACAGGGTCCGCGTCGAATTAGCTGGCTCAGCCAGACGCTTGCTCCGCGATCCCTCTCATCATCGACTCCGCCAACGCCCGGGACGCTTCGAGTGTGTGCTGGGTCGCCCAGAGAATCCCGGCCAGATGGTCTTGCTTGACCACATCGCAGGCCTGGAGATTGGTTTCATAAGCAGAGCGCAACAGCACGATGAGATGGACCAGTGCTTCGTCGACATCGGCACCGGCGCACACGGCGAACAGCGGGGGATGGTGGCCGTCGCAGGCGGAGAAGCGGGTATGGACGGTGACGGCACGGGGTGGATCGGGGACGATCTTTTTCATGGGCACTTCCTTTCGGATTGATCGGAACTGCCAAGCGTTGCTGTCAAACAAACGGGTGGCAGCTGTACGTAGGTTGACAGACCGGACCGAAAGGACCCCGGCGCGCACGAGTGCGCCCCACGCACAGCCGCCATGACACGGCGCCTAGGCGTTACAAAGCCTGCGGCGAAGGAAATGGGCGTTGCGGGTACTTTCGGTTGCGGTCTGTCAAAACCGGTCGCCAGACATCAACGACGGCAGCAAGACTAGGCAGCGTTTCCCCAGCACGCAACAGCTAATAAGCCGCGGGAGTATGCTTGGGAAATTGCCTACAAGAAAGTCGGAAATCGGTGAAGTTTCGTTGCCTGATATGGCGGGAAACCGGCCTGACGACGCGGACCCTGTGGGAGCTGGCTTGCCAGCGATAGCGGTGGTGAATTCACCGACGTCATCGCTGGCAAGCCAGCTCCCACAGGGGCCGCGGCGAATCAAGCAAAGGGTGGCAACTTCACCCCCTCAGGTCGCAACCCGCGAAGTCGAACCGATCACCGCCTCCAGCACCCTGAAATCAATCCACTCCCGCACATCGAAGTGCCGCGGAATGAATTCCCACCGATACAGGAAATCGGTGAAGTCCTGCAGGGCACTGATCGACCGACTGTCGAGGGTAGTCCGCAAGCGCCGATGAGCATCCTCGCCATAGGCCGCCGCCACCCAGTACTCGCTGGTATTCAGCTCCCGCGCGAGATAGCGCCGGGTCTCATCCGGGTTGGCCCAGGCCCATTGCTCGGTACGCAATAACACATCGACGATGCGCTTGCAGGCGCCGAAGTGGTTGTCCAGCAAATGGGTGTCCACGGTCAGCGTACGCGGCGTGCCGTTGTTGGCGCGAATCAGCGGGTCGGGGTGCGAGCCGGTGTCGATCACCACATGCAGGCCCAGCTCGTAGGCCAGCTGCAACGCCGTGGCGCCCTTGAGGAAGATCGCGTCGATATCCCCGCGCAGCAGGCCGATCAATTCGTTGTTGCGCCGGCTGATCCGGGCGCCGCTGAGGTAGACGGCGGCACCATGGACATGGGTGACCTGCTCGTCGCTGTGGGTCCCGCCATAGGGATAGTCCACCAGTTCCACATCACCCACGTTCAGGCCTTCCAGGCGCAGCGCGTTTTCCAGCCCGCGCAAGGCCTGGGCGCGGGTGAAGTCGATCTGCACATTGGCCCACTTGGGCAGGCCGAAACGCCGGTTCTTCAGGTCGCGGACGGTTTTCACCCCGCTTTCGGCGGTGGTCAGGATCAACTGCACTTCATCCGCCCAGCTCAAGCCCAGCACCCGGGTTTCCACCCCGGCGGAATAGGCCCAGATCGCCGGGATATTGCCGCCATGGCGCACCGAGTTGGGTAGGTGGTGGTCGTAGTGGGCCTCACGCACTTCCCGCTCGCTGGATTCGCGCAGGGACTGGATCGAGGTGCCCAGCGGGGCGAAGGCTTCGGCCAGGCGCCCGGTCTGCACGGCGATGCCGAGGCCGGTGGGCACCGGGCTATGGGTGTACCAAAGGGTATCGAGGGGTGTGCTCATGAGGCGATCGGGTCCTTGATGGCCGGGAGGGCAGGTTGACGCAGCAGCGGCAGGACTTCCTGGCCGATGCGTAGGGCTTCTTCCAGGTGCGGGTTGCCGGCGAGGATGAAGGTGGAGAAACCGGCGTCACGGTATTCGGCGAGGCGCTCGGCGATATTCTGGTGGCTGCCCACCAGGCCCACGGTCGGGCCCGGCTTGGCCTTGGCGAAACCGGCCCAGAGGTTGGGGCCCAGGATCAGGTCGTCGAAGTCCTGGATGTTCTGGTGATAGGCCGTCTGCCGCGCGCCGCCGACCGAGTCGCTGGCCCGGGTGAAGGCGCTGGAGACCGCGCTGGGCTTGCCTTCCAGGCGCTCGAACTGACGACGCAGGTCATGCCAGGCAGCGTCCTCGGTTTCCCGGGCGAAGAGGTCGACGCGCAGGCCGAAGCGCACGCTGCGCCCTTGCTTGTCGGCCAGTTCGCGGACCCGTTCGATATGCGGCTTGAGCTTGTCCACCGGCTCGGCCCAGTTCAGGTAGACGTCGGCATGCCGGGCGGCAACATCCAGCGCCGGGTCGGAGAAGCCGGAGAAGTACACCGCCGGCTTGCGCTCGTTGCCCAGGCCCGGTGGCAGGGCGCCGTTCTCCAGGCGGTAGATCTCGCCCTCGTAGCTGAAGCGCTCGTTGTTCCACAGGCCGTCGATGATGTCGAGGAACTCGCCGGTGCGCTGGTAGCGCTGGTCGTGGTCGAGGAAGTCGCCCTGGGCCCGCTGGCTGGCCGGGTTGCCGCCGGTGATGATGTTCCAGTCGAGGCGGCCGTGGCTCAGGTGCTGGAGGATCGCCGCTTGCTGCGCGGCATAGGCGGGCAGGGTCCAGGTGGCCTGGAATGCCACGAGGAAGCGCAGACGCCGGGTTTCCCGGGCCAGGGCGGCGGCGACTATCCAGGGCTCCGGGCCGGTGGGCAGCAGGGCGCCTTCGAAGCCGGCCAGTTCGGCGGCCTTGGCCACCTGGGCGATGTAGTCGATGTAGGTGAAGCCGTCAGGGCTGCCGTCGGCCAGCAGGCCGGGGGCGATATGGCCGTGCCGGGCGGCGAAGCTGCCGCGGTTGTGTTTGTCGGTGGTGAGTTGCGGGCCGTCGGTGCCGAGGGGCAGGCGCCAGAAGAATTCGGTGGTCATGGCGGGTCCTTTGGTGAATTGAAGAGGGGTGGTGCAACCTGTGTGCCACGGTGTTCTCAGGGGCCCCATCGCTGGCAAGCCAGCTCCCACAGGTACTGTGTTCGCCGGACCTGTGGGAGCTGGCTTGCCAGCGATGAGGCCCGGAAGAGCGCCGCAGGGTGCTGCCTGGGCAGCACCCCGCAAGCAATCACTGTTCATGCACGGCCAGCTGGTCATGGCTGCGATACAGCGCCGCATAGGCGCCGTCCGCCGCCAGCAGTTGCCCGTGGCTGCCTTGTTCCTGCACCCAGCCCTGGCGGATCACCACGATGCGGTCGGCATCGCGGATGGTCGCCAGGCGGTGGGCGATGATGATCGCGGTGCGGCCTTCGCACAGCCGGCGCAAGGCGCGCTGGATGCGCCGTTCGGTATGCACGTCCACCGCCGAGGTAGCCTCGTCCAGCACCAGCACCGCCGGGTTGGCGAGGTAGGCGCGCACCAGGCACACCAACTGCCGCTGGCCATGGCTGAGATGGCTGCCAAGGCTGCCGACCTGGGTCGCGTACTGGTGCGGCAAGCGCTCCAGCACCTCGTCCGCCCCCAGCTCCCGCGCCGCGGCGATCAGGCTGGCGTCGTCGGCCCCGGGGGCCGCCAGGCGCAGGTTGTCGAGGATGCTCCCGGCGAACAGCACGTTGTCCTGCAGCACCACGCCGATATGCCGGCGCAACTGGGCCTGGCTGACCTGGCGGATATCCACGCCATCCAGCCGCACGGCACCGTCGTTGACCTCGTAGAAACGGGTCAGCAACTGCACCAGGGTGCTTTTGCCATGCCCGGACGGGCCGACGATCGCCAGCACTTCACCGGCGCGGATGCGCAGGTCCAGGTCATCGATCACCGGGCGCCCCGCGTCGGGCTGATAGGCAAAGCGCACCTTGTCGAAATGCACCTCGCCCTGCACCCGTGGCAACGACAAGGGCCGTTCCGGATCGCGGATTTCCGGGGCGGTATCCAGCAACAGGAAGATCCGCTGCGCCGAGGCCGAGCCCGTGGCATAGCGTTCGAACAGATCGGTCAGCTCCTGCAAGGGCCCGAGGAACAGCATCACGTAGAACAGGCTTTCACCGACCTGGCCCACGGTCACCGTGCCCTGCGCCAGCGCGTAGCCACCGACCAGCACCAGCACCGCCATGCCTCCAGCCGCAAGCAGGGCAGTAAATGGCGCGAACCAGCCGGAACGCAGGCTGCCGGTGATCAGCGCGCCATTGAACTCGTCCAGCAGCCGGCGATAGCGCCGCTGGTTGTCCGCTTGCCGCCCGCTCTGCTGCAACAGGCGCACGCCGCCGACGCTTTCCACCAGGTGCGCGGTAAAGCGGCTGCGCTGCTCGGCGACTTTCGCCCAGTTGCGCTGGGCCACGCGCTTGAACGCCCAGGTAGCGAGGAATAGCAGCGGCACGCTGCCGATCAGGGCAAAGAAGAACAGCGGGGTGATCAGCCACAGCATCAGCGCCGCCAGGGTGCAGCGCAGCAAGGCGCCGAGCAGTTCCGGCGGGCCCTGGATCAGCAGCGGTTCGAGGGCGTCGACGTCGCGGTCGGCGCGGGACAGGATGCGCCCGGCGCGGGTCCGGTCGAAGTAGCCGATGCTCAGTGCCTGGACATGGGCGAACACCCGCACCCGTAGCTGATTGAGCACGGCGATGGCGGCGCTGCCGGCGATGTACTGCGATAGCCCACCGAGCAGGATCCGCCCCAGCCAGCTTGCCGCCAGCCCGGCGCCAAGCCACAGCACCAGCGGCAGATCCAGCAGCCAGGCATTGCCGTCGTGGACCAGCCCGCGATCCAGCAGTTCGCGAACGAACCACGGGCGCAGGAACACGGTGAACACCAGCACCAGTTCCAGCACGATCACCCAGGCCACCTGGCCGCGCACCGGTTTCAGCAGCGGCAGCAGGCGTTGCAGCATGCTGCGGTCGAGGGCCTTTTTCGCCAGGCGCTCCTCGATCTCGATATCGCTCATGGCGGTATTGCCGGCGTTCCTGCTCATTGGTCGATCCCCAGCAGGTCGCGATAGGCGGCATTGCGTTCGAGCAACTCGGCGTGGGGACCGCTGTCGACGATGCGGCCCTGGTCCAGCAGCAACACGCGGTCGGCGCGCTCCACGGTGCTGGCCTTGCTGGCGATCAGCAGCAGGGTCGGGCCGCCGGGGCGGCGCAGGTGGTCGAGTACATGCCGTTCGCTGATGGCGTCGAGGGCGCTGGTGGCGTCGTCCAGGCACAGCAGGTCCGGCGCGGCGAGCAGGGCGCGGGCCAGGCACAGGCGCTGGCGCTGGCCGCCGGAAAGGGTCACGCCGCGATCGCCCAGCGGGCTGTCGAGGCCATGGGGCAGGCGTTCGAGAATGTCGTCGGCGGCGGCGCGGTGCAGGGCGTCGAGCAGTTCGGCGTCGCTGGCGTGTGGCGCGCCGAGGCGCAGGTTGGCGGCGAGGCTGTCGGCGAACAGGAAGCTTTCCTGGGGCAGTACATGCACGCGCTGGCGTAGGTCTTTCAAATCGACGGCGCGCAGGTCCTGCCAGCCGCCTTCGTGATTGCCCACCAGCACCCGGCCGCTGTCGGCATCGGTCAGGCGTGGCAGCAGGCTGGCCAGCAGGCTCTTGCCGGTGCCGGTGGCGCCCACCAGAGCGACCACTTCGCCGGGGGCCAGCAGCAGCGAGCACTGGCGCAGGATGTCGCGCTCGCTGCCGGGAGCGCTGACATTCACTTCTTCCAGTTGCAGGCCCAGCGGGCCCGGTGGTAGTCGGCGCGGGCCGCTTTCGATCCGGGTCGGCGCGTCGAGCAATTGCCAGATCCGCCCGGCGCTGGCGCGGGCATCGGCGAAGGTCTGCATCACCCGGCCAATGCCTTCGATGCGGAACACCAGGGTGGTGGCGATAAGCAGCGAGGTGACCAGTTCGCCAATCCCGATCTTCCCGGCGGCCACCAGTTGCGCGCCGATGATCAGGATCCACACATGCCCCAGCGCCACCAGGGCCTGGGGCAGGGGAATCCGCGAACTGGCCCAGGCCAGGGCCTGCCGCGCCAGCCCGGTGAACTGCCGGACCTGTTCACTGAAATCATCGATACGCTGCTGTTGCAGGCCGAACGACTTGATCACTCGCACTGCGCCGATGCCTTCGGCGAGATCCTGGTTGACCCGGTCATAGGCCGCACCCACGGCGCGGTCCAGTTCGACCAGGCGGTCGGTCTGCAGCACGAACAGATACAGCCCGAGCAGGGTCAGCAGCAGCGGCCCGAGGGCCAGCAGCGGGTGATACCAGCCCAGCAGACCGACCGTGGCCAGCACCACCAGCGGGGTTTCCACCAACTGGCGCCAGAAGCTCACCAGCGCATCACGGACCTTGTCGGCATCGCGGGTGGTGCGGGTGACGATCTCGCCGATGCCGTGCTGCCAGTGGTAGCCCAGGTGCAGGCGCAGCACCTGTTCGAGAATGCGCTCGCGCAGGCGGGTCAGCAGTTCCTGGCCGAGGATCAGCGAACCGAGGGAGGCGGCGTACTGCAACACGGCGCGACCGAAGGCGACGGCCAGGATGGCCCAGAACCAGTGCCAGGCCACACTGCCGTCAAGGCCTCCGTCATCGAGGCGGCGCACCGCAACCCCGGCGGTCACGTCGTTGAGGGCATGGCCGATCAGCCATTGCTGCCAGACCAGGCCCAGGTTGATAAGAACGAACAACCCGGCGACCAGGGCGAAACGCCAGGGCATCTCGCGGTAGATCGCCAGGCTGCGCAGCAGCGGATGTCGATGGCTCATGAAGAACTCGAAACAGGACGAAGAAACGCGCGGGTCGGCCCGCGCGATGGGATTCAGCGACTGGCACCGATCTTCTGCTTGGCCGCCAGGATCGCGGTGTACTCGCCCGGGTCGACGCCATTGAGGTAGTAGTTGCCGACGTGGTGCAGGCGCCAGCGGATCGGGTCGTGGGTGGTGTGCACCCGGGCGTTGCGCCAGAAGCGGTCGAGGTTCCATTTGCTCAGGGACGAACTGGCGCCGAGCAGGGAGAAGATATCGCTGGAGATCTTCAGCGAGGCGCCGTCGGAGTGGGCGCGGGCGGTGGCCACGGACAGGATCAGTTCGTCCTGCAGTTCCTTGTTCTCCGGGTCGCGCTCATGGGCATCGAAGACCCGTGCGGCATCACGCAGCAGCGATTCGGCAGCGCGCAGCGCCACCGCGTATTCGCCGATCTGGCGGATGATATGCGGCTCGTCGCTGGCGCGTTCCACCTCGCTCTCGACCCAGGGCCGGGCGTGCTGGTTGAGGTAGTCGATCCCGGCCTGCAGGGCGCCGGCGGCGATGCCGGTGTCGATGGCGGCGTGGAGGATCTGCGGGAAGGTCAGGCCGGTGCGCTTCATCGGGCCCTGGCGGCGCAGCACGTAGCGCTCGTCCAGCTCGATATTGTCGAATTGCACGGTGCCGCTGACCGAGTTGTTCTGGCCGAAGGCGTCCCAGTCGTCGACCAGGGTCAGGCCGGGGGTATCGCGGTGCAGCAGCACCCCGGCGCCGCCGTCGTCGCTGGCTGCGGTGAGGGAGATCCATTCGGCGAGGTACGAACCGGTGGAGTAGAACTTGCTGCCGTTGAGCACCAGCACGCCGTCCTCGCGGCGCTCGACCCGGGTCTTCAAGGCGAACTTGTTCTTGCCGCCGACCTCGGCCAGGGCATTGCCCAGGCGCTTGCCGGCCAGCACATCGTCGATCAGGCGCTGGCGCACCTCCTCGGGATAGCCATTGAGCACGCCGCGCAGCATCACGTTGTGGATCTGCAGCAACTGGCCGACGCCGCCATCGGCGCGGGAAATGATCCGCACCGTCTCGACGATGGTTTCCACCGAGGCACCGAGGCCGCCATCGGCCTTGGGCACGCCGATGGCGGTGATGCCGCTGGCGGACAGCAATTCGGCCTGGCGCCGGGGCAGGCTGCGGTTGTACTGCGGGTCGGCGGCGAGGGCGGCGATCTCGCCGGCAATCTCATGGGCGGCGGTGATGGCCTGGGCTTCGCTTTCGAGGCGGCGGGGCAGGTTGGACACGATAAGACTTCCTTGGATGAACAGGTGCCAGCTCAAGAGCAGGTTCTGTGCCATCGGTCTGGAGGCCTCGCGCTACGTGGCTTGCAGCGATTTCTCCGATGCCTGTTGCTGCTCCAGCAGCAACGCAAGGCGGGTTGTTGCTCAGGCAGCAGCAGTCCCGCTGGGGGAGTGTTGGCAGATCAGCAGTCGCCACCTGCCTGTTAAGGTAAAACCCAATAAAAACAACGAGTTAATGAGTTGGCACGGGCGCTGCAATAGCCCTGGGCAAAGGCCACCCGGCCCGTTCGATCCCCTGATGGAGCCTACTCATGTCACTTGCCGCTACCTTGCCGCTGCCTGCCGCAGCGCCCCTGGAGCAACTCTGGTTCACCCGTTGCCCGGTCCCGACCGCCTCCGGCATCGCCTACACCCTCGGCTGGCTTGGCGAGGAATTCGCTGCCGATGGCCTGCCGGTCCTGACGCTTCAGGAGGCCCGCCAACTCGGCCACCATCATTACGATCACCAGTTGCCCGGGCTGTTTCGCGAGGGCGGCAATGTCCCGGCCCTGGCCGCCCGTGCTGCTGGCTCGCCGAGCCGCCTGATCGGCCTGACCTGGATCGAGGAATGGCAGACCATCCTGGTCCGTCCCGGCTCCGGCATCCGCAGTGCTGCCGACCTCAAGGGCAAGCGCCTGGCCCTGCCGGCCTGGGGTGCCAATCGTCCCGGCAGCATCGCCCGGGCCATGAGCCTGCATGGCTACAAGGGCGCCTTGAGCTCGGCCGGATTGAGCTTCGATGACGTCACCCTGGTCGAGGTGCCGCTGCACGACCAGGAACAGGCGCCAAACCCGCAGGAAGGCCTGCAACGCCTGTGGTCCGGCCTGGACGTCCTGGTCCGTGGCGAGGTGGATGCGGTCTACGTCAAGGGCGCTTCCGCCGCCGACGCCGCCCGCCGCCTGGGCCTGGAAGTGGGCATCGATCTCGACCGGATCGAAGACCCGCGCTACCGCATCAACAACGGCACCCCACGGCCGATCACCGTGCACCAGAGCCTGCTCGACGAGCATTTCGACCTGGTGGTGCGCTTCCTCGCCCAGACCCTGCGCGCCGCCGACTGGGCCCGGGACAACCGCGAGGGCCTGCTGCGCATCCTCCAGGACGAAACCCGTGCCGGCGCCGAGGGCGTGGACGAAGCCTACCGCGGCGATTTCCACACCACCCTGGCCCCGGACCTGTCCGAGCAGCGCCTGGCCTTCCTCGATATCCAGAAGACCTTCCTCAACCTGCATGGCTTCCTCGAAGCCGACTTCGACCTGGCCGAGTGGGTTGACCACCGCCCGCTGCAAGCCGCTCGCGAACTGTTGGCCCAACGCACTCAAGAAAAGGACATCTGACATGACCGTACTGACCGCCGAACACCTGATCGACGCCGAACTCAAGGACTTCGTCGACAACGTCACCCACCTGGCCGGCGAGGCCTTCCGGGTCTACCGGGAAACCAACAGCATCACCGCCAATGGCACCGTCGGCTTTATCGAGCGGGTCCCGGGGCGCGAGCTGCTGGTCTCGGTCAACTACCCGGGCCCGTGGAAGAAGGACCAGCCACTGAAGGCCTCGGTCACCGACTTCGCCGGCAACCTGGTGCATGGCCAGGGCAAGGGTGGGCTGAACCGCTATACCCGGCTGTTCGTCCAGCAGCCGCAGATCACCACGGTGTCCCACGTGCATTCGCCGTACCTCGGTGCCTGGGCCCAGACCCAGCGTTCGCTGCCGTTCAACTATGTGCCGGTGCAGCGCTTCCAGCTGGCCCGCGAGCTGCCGGTGTATATCGACCGGCGCCAGGACGAGGTGGATTTCATCCTCGACAGCCTCGCGGAAAACCCCTTCACCCCGGCCATCCTCGAAGCCAATGGCGGCGCCACCGTATGGGGCACCCAGGGCCTGCAGGCCACGGCGGAATTCATCCTGCTGCTGGAGGAGGGCGCGCAACTGCAACTGCTGGCCGAGGCCATCGGCGGCTCGCGGCCTTATGGCCCGGGCGTGCTGACCCAGCAATGGACCATGAGCAAGCTGCTCGGCCAGGCCCGTGAGCTTGGACTCGTACCGGCCAATGACAGCCCCCGCGCATAAGGACATCGAACCATGGCAGTGAAGATTCTCTGGTACCTCACCAGCCCCGACGGTCCCTATCCATGGGAAGCGCAGGGCCGCTGGCTGACCGATTTCAACCACCTCAAGCAACTGGCGGTGAGCGCCGATCGCCTCGGCTACTACGGCTCGCTGCTGGGCACCAGCCCCAACGAGAGCCTCGCCGTGGCCGCCTCGCTGATCGACGCCACCGAGCGCCTGCGCTTCCTGGTGGCCCAGCATCCAGGCGAAGTGTCGCCGGCAGTGCTGGCCAAGTGGGCGCTGACCTTCGACGAGTTCTCCGGCGGCCGCCTGCTGTTCAATGTGGTCAATGGCAGCGATGCCGGGCTGGCAACCCTCGGCGTGCATTACCCGCATGACGAGCGCTACCAGTTCAGCCTCGAATACTGGCGCGCGTTCCAGGCGATCTATGCCGGCGCCACCGAGGGCTATGACGGCCGGTTCGTCAAGCTGGCGCCGCGTCCGGCGGCGGCTGCGCGGCATCCGCTGGGGGGCTGGCACCCGCCGCAGCGTCTGTCCGTGCCGCTGTGGGGCGCCGGTACTTCCGATCCGGGCGTGGCCCATTCGGTGCAGTTGCTCGACGTGTACCTGAGCTTCGCCGATACCCCGCCGAAGCTCGGCGCCAAGTTCCGCAAGGTCGGCGCCGAGGCGGCGAAGATCGGTCGCGAGCTGACCTATGGCACGCGTCTGCAGATCATCGTCCGCGAGACCGAGGAAGAAGCCTGGGCCCACGCCCAGAAGCTGCTGGACAACACCTCCCTGGCCACCGCCCGCGCTGCCATCGAGCGCCAGTTGCCGCCAGGCCAGAGCCTCGACAGCTTCCACAGCGACGACCCGCGTATCCAGGCCAATGTCCAGGCAATCCGCGAAGGCCGCTTGCCCAAGGCCCGCGACCTGGAGATCTACCCGAACGTGTGGACCGGCCCGAGCCTGTTCGGCTTCAACCTGCTCGGCCCGGCTGCCGGCACCTACCTGGTGGGCAGCGCCGAACAGGTGGCCGAGCGCATTCGCGAATACGAGGCCCAGGGCACCAGCGCCTTCATCCTGTCCGGCTTCCCGCTGATCGATGAGGCGCACCGGGTCGCCGACCTGCTGTTCCCGCTGCTCGACCTGGACCATGGCTTCGAGGTTCCGCGCCTCAAGGCCCGCACGGCCGCCGAAAAGGCCTAAGGAAGTACCCATGCGCAACGAATTTTCCCGCCGGGCGTTTCTCGGCAATGGCCTGGTCGTCGGTGGGGGCCTGATCCTCGGCTCCAGCCTCCTCACGGGCTGCGGTGGCGGCGAACCCGCCGCCGTGGCCGGGGCGGCGGTCGCGCCCGGTACCCCGGTGCGCGGCGGTCGCCTGCGGGTCGGCATCATCGACGGCGACCAGGCCGGCAACCTTGACGCGCACAAGCCGTCCGGCGGCGGGATCATTCGCGGCTGGGCGCTGTACAGCAAGTTCTGGGAATGGAACGACGATGTCAGCACGCGCCTGGGCCTGGCCGAGTTCGCCGAGCCCAACGCCGACGCCAGCGCCTGGATCATTCGCATCAAGCCGGGGCTGGAATTCCACCACGGCAAGAGCATCACCTCGGACGACATGCTGTTCTCGATCCTGCGCCTGACCGACCCGAAACTGGCCTCGCCCTACGCCGGGCTGGTCGGTGCCATCGATCGCCAGGCCCTGCGCAAGCTGGACGACCGGACCATCGAGATCCGCTTCAAGGAGGGCCGCAGTTTCTTCCCCCTCGACGAAACCCTGATCGCCTTCGGCGGCATCGTGCCCACCGACTACGATCCGAACAATCCGGTGGGCGCCGGGCCGTACCGGCTCAAGCGCTTCGTGCCGGGGCAGCGGGCGCTGTTCACCCGCTTCGAGAACTACTTCAAGCCCAACCAGCCCTACGCCGACGAACTGGAGATCATCGAATTCAAGGACCAGGTCTCCCGGGTCGCGGCCCTGCGTGCCGGGCAGATCGATATCGCCAGCGGTATCCAGGCCGAGCACAGCGCGCTGATCAAGGCCGATCCGCGCCTGCAACTGGTGGCTTCGCCGACTACGTCGTTCAGCGGCTTCAACCTGAACACCGCCAAGGCACCGTTCCAGGATGAGCGGGTGCGCCAGGCGTTTCGTCTGCTGGCGGACCGTCAGGAGCTGGTGGGGCGTGGACTGAACGGTTTCGGCCGGATCGCCAATGACCTGTATTCGCCCAACGATCCGACTTACAACCACGCCATCGCCCAGCGTCCCTACGACCTGGAGCAGGCCCGTGCGCTGCTGCGCCAGGCCGGGGCCACCGACCTGCGCCTGGAACTGACCACCACCGCCAACGAGGTGAATGCTGCATTGGTGTTCGCCCAGCAGGCCAAGAAGGCTGGCGTCGAGATCAAGGTCACGCCGGTGGATGCTTCGGTCTTCAACGGCCCGCAGAAGGAGCAGTGGCTGATGTCGCCGTGCTCGACGCCCGCTCGCGGCTTCCTCGCCACCGGCCTGCACAACGATGCGCCGCTGGCGATCTACAACCGCAGCAACTTCCGCGACGAGCGCTTCTCGCAGCTGTTCACCCAGGCCCTCGCCCAGCCCGACCTGGCACTGCGCCGCGAGCTGGTGCATGAGGCCCAGGCCATCCAGCACCAGCGCGGCGGCCTGCTGATCTGGGGCTTTACCGACGTGCTCGACGCCGCCTCGCACAAGGTCGGTGGCCTGCACGGCGAACAGACCACCTTCGCCTCCTGGCGCTTCGACAGCCTGTGGTTGAACCATGCCTGAACCTATCCGTACCTCCCGTTTGCCGGCGTGGCTGCCCTGGTTCGTCGGTCGGCTCGGCTACGGCCTGCTGACCGCCTGGGTCATCAGCCTGGTGGTGTTCATCGCCACCCAGGCGCTGCCGTCGGACCCGGCCCGGGTGATCCTCGGACCCGAGGCGCCGCTGGAAAGCATCCTCACCCTGCGCCAGCAACTGGGCCTGGACCGGCCGATCCTGGTCCAGTACTTCAGTTGGCTGGCCCAGGTGTTGCGCGGCGACCTGGGGATTTCCCTGGATTCGGCGCAGCCGGTGGCGGGGCTGCTGTTCATCCGCTTCGGCAACACCCTGGCGTTGTTGCTCGGGGTCTTGTTGCTGGTGCTGCCGCTGGCCCTGGTGATCGGCGTCGGCCTGGCCCTGCGCCGGGATTCGCGCATGGACCGCTGGGGCCTGGCGACTCTGATCGTGCTGAAGGCCACCCCCGGCTACCTGATCGCCATCGGCCTGGTGCTGCTGTTCTCCATGCCGCATTTCGACCTGCTGCCGGCGGTGTCGCTGATCGATCCGGACCGTCCGCTGTGGCGACAACTGGACTACCTGGCCTTGCCGGTTTTCGCCCTGAGCCTTTCGGCGCTGCCGTATCTGGCACGACTGGTACGCGCCTCGATGATCGAGACCCTGGACTCGGACTATGTCGGCGCCGCCCGCCTGCGCGGCGTGCCGCACTGGCGCCTGGTCTGGCGCCACACCTTGCCCAATGCCCTGGTGCCGGCGATCCAGGGCGTGGCCCTGACCCTGCGCACCCTGATCGGCGGCGCGCTGCTGGCCGAGGTGGTGTTCAGCTACCCCGGCATTGGCACCTTGCTCAACAGCGCGATCCAGATGCGCGACCTGCCGCTGATCCAGGGCGCGGTGCTGGTCATCACCCTCGGCGTGGTGCTGGTCAACCTGTTGGCCGACCTGCTCACCGTACTGCTCACCCCGAAGCTGCGTACCGCGCGCCGGGCCGGCCTGATCCAGCGCAACCGCCGCGGCATCCAGAGCTGGTGGCGGCGCCCGGCGGCCAAGGCCCCTTGATAAGGAGATTTGCCCATGTTCAGCGCTCGATTCTGGCGTGAACCCTCGATCCGCCGGGGCGCCCTGGTGACCCTGGCAGTAGTCCTGCTGGCCCTGCTGGGCCCCTGGCTGGCACCTCATGCGCCGACCGACATGCTCGGCGGTATTTATGGCGGGCCTATGACGGGCGCGCCGCTGGGGCATGACTTCCTTGGTCACGATGTGCTGTCGCGCTTGCTGGCGGGCGGGTTATCGATCCTCTGGATGTCGGTGGCCGCTGCCGGGCTGGCGCTGGTCGTCGGCAGCGTGCTGGGCATGCTCGCCGGGCTGTCGCGCCAGCGCCTGGACCAGGCAATCACCTGGCTGGCGGATGTCTGGCTGGCGTTCCCGGACCTGATCCTGGTGCTGCTGATCGTCTCCATGCTCGGGCGTCAGCCGTGGCTGATCGTGTTGACCGTGGCGATTGCCTTCACCCCCGGGGTGATCCGTCTGGCCCGGGGTAGCGCGGTGTCGGTGGCCAGCCAGGAGTTCGTCGAGGCGGCGCAGATGATGGGCTTCTCGCGCACGCGGATTCTGCTGCGGGAGATTCTGCCCAATGTGCTGACGCCGCTGCTGGTGCACTTCGGCAATATGCTCACCTGGGGCATCGGCATGCTCTCGGGCCTGAGTTTCCTTGGCTACGGTGTCGCTCCTCCGGCGGCGGACTGGGGCCTGATGATCAATGAAAACCAGGCCGGCCTGCTGATCCAGCCCTGGGCCGTGCTGGCCCCGGCGCTGCTGATCGCGGTGTTCGCCTATGGCACCAACCTGCTGGCCGAAGGCATTGCCCGGTACAGCGCGGGAGCGCGCTCATGAATGCATTCGTTCTTTCCACCCCTGAGGCGCTACAGGTCGAGGGCTTGCGGGTCGAGCTGGAGAGTGGCGCCGATGTGATCGAGCACATCGATTTCAGCCTGGCGCCGGGGGAGATCCTCGGCCTGGTCGGTGAGTCCGGCTCGGGCAAGACCACCCTGGCCACCGCCTTGCTCGCCCATGCCCGTCGCGGTGCGCGGATCAATGGCGGGCGGGTGAGGGTGGCGGGGACCGATCTGCTGGCCCTCGAGGGGGAGGCCTTGCGCCGGGCCCGCGGCGGCCTGATCGGCTATGTCGCCCAGGATCCGGCGCTGGCCCTGAACCCGGCGATCCGCATCGGCAAGTTGTTGCTGGAAACCTTGCAGGCTCATGAACCGGGTCTGGGTCGCGAGGCGCGGGAGCAGCGTCTGCAGCAGACCCTGGCGGATGTCGGGCTGCCGGGGGAGCGGGAGTTTTTGCGACGCTTCCCGCATCAACTGTCCGGTGGTCAGCAGCAGCGGGTGATGCTGGCGCTGGCCTTCGTCCTGCGGCCGAAGCTGATCGTGCTCGACGAGCCGACCACCGCGCTGGATGTCGGCACCCGGGCGCATATCCTCGCCACCGTGCGCCGGCTGTGCAAGGAGCAGGGCGTGGCGGCGGTGTATGTGTCCCACGACCTTGGGGTGATCAAGGACCTGGTGGACCGGGTGATGGTCATGTATGCCGGGCGCATCGTCGAGGTAGCCAGTCGTGAGCGGCTGTTCTTGCGGCCGGGGCATCCGTACACCCTCGGTTTGCTCGCGGCGATTCCCGAGGTCGGTCGGCAGCGGGTGCTGCGGGCGATTGCCGGGCATGCGCCGGCGCCGGGGCAGCGACCTGCGGGTTGCGCGTTCGCGCCCCGTTGCCCGCGACGCAGCGCGGCGTGCTCGGCTATCGAGCCGGCGTTGCAAGGGCTGGATAGTGTGCAGCAGGTGGCTTGCCTGCATCCGCAACTGACGGTGGTGCCCGAGGAAGAGGTGATCCCGTTGCAGGTGGTGCAGCAGGAGCGCAAGGCGTTGCTGGAGTTGCGCGGGCTAAACCTGAGCTATGACCGGCAGGTGCTGTTCGATCTGTCCCTGGATGTGTATCGCGGTGAATGCCTGGCGGTGGTGGGGGAGTCGGGGTCGGGCAAGACCAGCCTGGCGCGGACCCTGGCCGGCCTGGGTGATGGCGGTGTCGGGGCGTTGAGCTTCGACGGGCAACCTTTGAGCCTGATAGCGCGCAAACGCGACGCGGCGACCCGGCACCGGATCCAGTACATCTTCCAGAACCCTTATCGGGCGCTGAATCCGCGGCAGACCGTGGGCCAGTGCCTGCAGGCACCGCTGGAGCATTTCTTCGGTCTCAAGGGCGCAGCTTGCCGGACAAGGATCGAGGCGGCGCTGGCGCGGGTGGCGTTGCCGGCGGAAACGGCGGCGAAGTATCCCCACCACCTGTCCGGCGGCGAGCGCCAGCGCGTGGCGATTGCCCGGGCGCTGGTGTGCGAGCCCGAGGTGCTGATCTGCGACGAGGTGACCTCGGCGCTGGATGTCTCGGTGCAGGCGGCGATCCTCGCGTTGTTGCGGGAGTTGCAGGGGGAGGGGATGACCCTGGTGTTCGTCACCCATGACCTGGGGGTGGTCAGGGCGATCGCCGACCGGATCGTGGTGGTGAAGGACGGGAGGATCATCGAGGAGGGTGGGAGTGGCGAGGTGCTGGATCGGCCGGGGACGGAGTATGTGAAAGGGTTGGTGGCACAGGCCAAGTTTCAGCGGTGAATTTCGGGGCCCTATCGTTGGCAACGCCAGCTCCCACAAGGTCCGCGTCGGGCACAACTTCAGCGGCTGACCCGCAACCCTGTGGGAGCCGGCGTTGCCGGCGATGAGGCCGGCGCGGGCAGTGATGGTGTCTGATCGGGCCAATCGCTGGCAAGCCAGCTCCCACATTGACCGGGTCGTACCCGGAATTGATGACCGGCGGAGGACCCTGTGGGAGCTGGCTTGCCAGCGATTGGGCCCTGAAGAACACAACAAATTCTGCGTCCATCCCCATCCCAGTGCACATCCCCCGCAAGAAATCCCCTACATGCGCCATTCTGGCCCGCAATATGCTTTTACAGCTTCCATCGATTACTGATCGATCGATCAGGTCCGCGCAAACCCGCCAACTACAAGGCTTGCGCAGACAGTCTTAATCAGCCGCGTAGTCCCGGGATGACAGAGTTTTCCCAGTAAACGCGGCGTTTATCGGAAGCGTCACAATGTCCCTACCCGAACTGCTCGCACCGGCGGATGACACCGCAGGCTGGAGCGCCGAGCTGAAATTGCGCTTTGTCCAGCGCAACGGGAGGACCTGTATTGGTGCGCGTCGACATTTCGGACCTCTTTTGGTGCAGAGACCGTTCTACCCCGAGGGCGCGCCCTGCCATGTGTATGTGCTGCACCCCCCGGGCGGCGTGGTCGGCGGCGACCGCCTGACCCTCGATGTGCACCTGGACCCCGACACCCACGCGCTGCTGACCATGCCCGGCGCGACCAAGTTCTACCGCAGCGCCGGCCCCGTTTCGGTGCTCAAGCAGCATTTCCATCTGGCCGAAGGCAGCACCCTGGAGTGGCTGCCCCACGGCAATATCTGCTTCCCCGGCGCCCGTGCCCGCCTGGAAAACCGCTTCTCCCTGGCCCCCGGCGCGCGCCTGCTGGCCTGGGAAACCCTGTGCCTGGGCCGTCCGGTGATGAACGAGAGCTTCAGCCACGGCGCGGTAGACAGCCGCCTGCAGATCGACATGCCCGACGACCCGGGCCTGCAGGAACGCCTGCGCATCGACGGCGACAGCCTGCACAAGCTTGCCGGCTATCCGCTGCAAGCCACCTTCTGTGCCGCCCCGGCCACTCCGGAGCTGCTGGAACAGGCACGCACCCTTATCGAGCATCTTGCCGTCCCCGCCGGGGCAACCCTGCTGGGACACCTGCTGGTAGTCCGTTTGCTTGACCACGACAACCAGCGCCTCCAATCCACACTGCTACGCCTGTGGTGCGCGCTGCGTCCGGCCATCATCGGCCTGGCGCCGTGCCCGCCACGGATCTGGGCCACCTGAAGAGAGCGACCATGGAGCTGACCCCGAGAGAGAAAGACAAACTGCTGCTGTTCACCGCCGCGCTGCTCGCCGAGCGCCGTCGTGACCGTGGCCTGAAGCTCAACTACCCGGAAGCGGTGGCGCTGATCAGCGCGGCGGTGATGGAGGGCGCCCGTGATGGTCGCACCGTCGCCGAACTGATGAACCTTGGCCGCGAAGTGCTCGGTCGCGACGAGGTGATGGAAGGCGTAGCGGAGATGATCCATGACGTCCAGGTCGAAGCGACCTTTCCCGACGGGACCAAGCTGGTCACCGTCCATGACCCGATCGTCTAGGAGCGCAGGATGATTCCAGGAGAAGTACAGGTCGCCGCCAGCGGCGATATCGAGCTGAACGCCGGCCGCGAGACGATCAGCGTCAGCGTTGCCAACCATGGCGACCGGCCGGTGCAGGTGGGCTCGCATTATCACTTCTACGAAGTCAACGACACCCTGGTGTTCGAGCGCGAGGCCACCCGTGGTTTCCGCCTCGATATCCCGGCCGGCACTGCCGTGCGCTTCGAGCCGGGCCAGTCACGCAGCGTGACCCTGGTGCCCTACGCGGGCAGACGCGAGGTCTACGGCTTCCAGGGCAAGGTCATGGGCAAGCTGGAGGCGGGCGCATGAGCCGGATTTCCCGCAGGGCCTACGCCGACATGTTCGGCCCTACCGTCGGCGACCGCGTGCGCCTGGCCGACACCGAGCTGTGGGTGGAGGTGGAGAAGGACTTCACGATCTACGGCGAAGAGGTCAAGTTCGGCGGCGGCAAGGTGATCCGCGACGGCATGGGCCAGGGCCAGATGCTCGCCGCCGAGGCCATGGACCTGGTGCTGACCAACGCCCTGATCATCGATCACTGGGGCATCGTCAAGGCCGACATCGGCGTGAAGAACGGCCGTATCTTCGGCATCGGCAAGGCCGGCAACCCCGATGTGCAGCCCGGCGTGACCCTGCCGGTCGGCCCGGGCACCGAGGTGATCGCTGCCGAGGGCAAGATCGTCACGGCGGGCGGTATCGACTCGCATATCCACTTCATCTGCCCGCAGCAGGTGGAGGAGGCGCTGACCTCGGGCATCACCACCTTCATCGGCGGCGGCACCGGGCCGGCCACCGGCACCAACGCCACCACCTGCACCTCCGGCACCTGGTACCTGGCGCGCATGCTCCAGGCCGCCGATGAACTGCCGATCAATATCGGTTTGCTGGGCAAGGGCAACGCCTCCCGCCCCGAGGCCCTGCGCGAGCAGATCGCCGCCGGTGCGGTGGGCCTCAAGCTGCACGAGGACTGGGGCTCGACCCCGGCGGCCATCGACTGCTGCCTGGGCGTGGCCGAGGAAATGGACGTGCAGGTGGCGATCCACACCGACACCCTCAACGAGTCCGGCTGCATCGAGGACACCCTGGCGGCCATCGGCGATCGCACCATCCATACCTTCCATACCGAGGGAGCGGGCGGCGGGCATGCGCCGGACATCATCCGCGCGGCGAGCTTCGCCAACGTGCTGCCGTCCTCGACCAACCCGACCTTGCCGTACACGGTGAACACCGTCGACGAGCACCTCGACATGCTGATGGTCTGTCACCACCTGGACACCAGCATCGCCGAGGACGTGGCCTTTGCCGAGTCGCGTATCCGCCGCGAGACCATCGCCGCCGAGGACATCCTCCACGACCTCGGCGCCTTCGCCATGACCTCCTCGGACTCCCAGGCCATGGGCCGGGTCGGCGAGGTGGTGCTGCGCACCTGGCAGGTGGCGCACCAGATGAAGCTGCGCCGCGGCCCGCTGGCCGGGGATTCGTCGTACAGCGACAACACCCGGGTCAAGCGCTACATCGCCAAATACACCATCAACCCGGCGCTGACCCATGGCATCGCCCATGAAGTCGGCTCGCTGGAGGCCGGCAAGCTGGCCGACCTGGTGCTCTGGGCCCCGGCCTTCTTCGGGGTCAAGCCGGCCCTGGTGGTCAAGGGCGGGATGATCGCCACGGCGCCGATGGGCGATATCAACGGCTCCATTCCGACCCCGCAACCGGTGCATTACCGCCCGATGTTCGGCGCCCTCGGCGCGGCGCGGCATGCCACGCGGATGACCTTCCTCTCCCGCGAGGCGCTGGAGCGTGGCGTGCACCAGCAACTCGGCCTGCGCAGCCTGATCGGCCTGGCCCATGGCTGCCGCACGGTGCGCAAGGGCGACATGCTGCACAACGGCCTGATGCCGAATATCGAAGTGGATTCGCAGACCTACCAGGTGCGCGCCGACGGCGAGCTGCTGGTGTGCGAGCCGGCCACGATTCTGCCGATGGCCCAGCGTTATTTTCTGTTTTGAGCAAGGAGAACCGCATGATTCTGTTGACCCGCAAGGTGAGCGAGGGCGCCGTGACGGCCACCGCCACCCTGAGCCTGGATACCCGGATCAAGAGCCGCGTGCGCATCACCCTCGACGACGGTCGCGATGCCGGGCTGATGCTCGAGCGCGGCCAGTTGATCCGTGGCGGCGAGCTGCTGACGGACGAGGCGGGCGGGGAGGTGATCCGCGTCATCGCCGCTGCCGAGGAGGTGTCCACCGTGCGCTGCGCCGATGGCCTGGCGCTGGCACGCACCGCCTACCACCTGGGCAACCGCCATGTGCCGCTGCAGGTCGAGGCGGGCTTCCTGCGCTACCAGCACGACTATGTGCTGGATGACATGGTCCGCGGCTTCGGCCTCGAGGTCGTGGTCGAGCAGGCGCCATTCGAGCCCGAAGCGGGCGCCTACCAGAGCGCGCCGCACAGCCATAACCATTCCGATCACCTGTTCGTCCGCCTGCCTGCCCAGGCGCTGTGAATTACAACAAGGAGTTCCTCATGAAGAAGTTTCTCGCCCTGGCCCTGCTGCTGGTTGCCGTTCCCGCGTTCGCCCACCCCGGCCATGACGCCAACCCGCTGCAGGATGGCCTGCTGCACCCGCTGACCGGCATCGACCATCTGCTGATGCTGCTCGGCACCGGCGTGCTCGCCGCCCTGACCCGCAGCCGCCTGACCCTGCCAGCCCTGACCCTGGCCGCGATGTTTGGCGGGGCGGTGCTCGGTCATCTGTTCGGCGGGGTGATCGGCATGGAGCAGATGATCCTCGGTTCACTGCTGGTGGCCGCTGCGGCGCTGCTGGTGCCGCGTCGCCAGGTCCTGCTGTCGCTGGTGATGCCGCTGTTCGCCCTGTTCCATGGCTGGGCCCATGGCGTCGAGGCCAGCCCGGGCGCGTTCTGGATGTTCAGCGCCGGCTTCGTCACCGTCAGTGGCCTGCTGCTGGTGGCCGGTTTTGCCCTGGGCTGCGTACTGCGCCGCCATACCCGCCTGCAACAGGCCTTCGGCGGCGGCCTGCTGGCCGGCGCGGCGATGCTGCTGGCGGGCTGATGAACAGCGACCTGAAGCTCCTGCGTTTGCTGCAACTGGCCAGTCCGGGCCTGCCGGTGGGTGGCTTCACCTACTCGCAGGGCCTGGAGTGGGCAGTGGAGGCGGGCTGGGTCAAGGGCGCGGAAGGCTTCCGCGCCTGGCAACGGCAGCAGATCGACGACACCCTCGGCTATCTCGACTGGCCGTTGCTGGTGCGTCTGTACCGGGCCTGCGAGGCAGATGATGCCGAGGCGTTCGCGCACTGGAGCCGTTTCCTCCTGGCCAACCGCGAAACCGCCGAGTTGCGCACCGAGGAGCGCCAGCGTGGCGCCGCCCTGGCGCGGATGCTCGATGGCTGGCAGTTGGGCCAGGCACCGGAATGGCGCACCAGCCTGGAGCTGACCCAACTGGGTGGCATGGCCTGGCTGGCGGCGCACTGGGGTATCCCGCTGCGTGACCTGCTGCTGGGGCATGGTTTCAGCTGGCTGGAAGGCGCGGTGATGGCCGGGGTCAAGCTGGTGCCGTTCGGCCAGCAGGCTGCGCAAAGCCTGTTGCGCGACCTTTCCGAAGACCTGTCCGCCGTGCTCGAGCGTGCCCTGGCGCTGCCTGACGAAGAACTGGGTGGCGGCCTGCCTTTGCTGGCGATCGCCTCGGCCCGTCACGAAACCCAATACACCCGATTGTTCCGCTCCTGAGGAATTCCCTATGCAAAGCTACAAGCAACCCCTGCGCGTTGGTGTCGGCGGCCCGGTCGGGTCCGGCAAGACCGCGCTGCTCGAAGCCCTGTGCAAGGCCATGCGCGATCACTATGAAATCGCCGTGGTGACCAACGACATCTACACCAAGGAAGACCAGCGCATCCTCACCGAGGCCGGCGCCCTGGAGCCTGACCGTATCGTCGGCGTGGAAACCGGCGGCTGCCCGCACACCGCGATCCGCGAGGATGCCTCGATGAACCTGGCGGCGGTGGAAGAGCTGGCGCGCAAGTTCGGCAACCTCGAAGTGATCTTCGTCGAGAGTGGTGGCGACAACCTCAGCGCCACCTTCAGCCCGGAGCTGGCGGACCTCACCGTGTACGTGATCGATGTCGCCGAAGGCGAGAAGATCCCGCGCAAGGGCGGGCCGGGGATTACCAAATCGGACTTCCTGGTGATCAACAAGATCGACCTGGCGCCTTATGTCGGGGCTTCCCTGGAAGTGATGGAGAGTGACACCAAGCGCATGCGGCCGGAACGGCCCTGGGCCTTCACCAACCTGAAGACCGGGCATGGGTTGCAGACGTTGATCGACTTCATTGTGGATCGGGGGATGTTGCGAGCGGTCTGAGTCCTGCTTCGCTCTTTCGGGCCTCATCGCTGGCAAGCCAGCTCCCACAGGTTTCGCGGTGCACGCGCTCCTTGTGGGAGCTGGCTTGCCAGCGATAGGGCCCGTCAGCTCACCGCATAAAACACAGCCAGCCACACAGTCGGCTGCCCCGCATCCGTCCACTCCACCCGATGCCTGCACCCCGCCGGAATATCCACGAAATCCCCCGGCCCCAACACCCGCACCTCGGCCTCACCCTCCAGCCGCAACCCCGCCGACCCCGTCAGCACCAGCACGAATTCCCCCTCCGCCTGGTCATACCAGAACCCTTCCGGGCTGCACTGTCCGTTGGACACGATGCGCTCGATCCTCAGTCCTGGCTGCTTGAGCAGGTCATCGAAACGCTCCTCCACCGCCGTCTCGGCGATGCCCTCGAACAGGTTGTGCAACATGGCTGATTCGTCCCTCGTAACCTTTGGCAATGTGTTCTAAGGTTGCCAGTTCCCGCGTGAGAAGGAACTCCCCCATGAAGCATTCCAGGCTGTTTTTCACCGCTCTGCTGCTCGGCGCCGGCCAGTCCGCCCTGGCCGCCTTGCCCTCGGCCCCGGCCTATATCGACGACAGCCAGTACCCGCAGGCGGCCAGGCAGCGCATCCTGCCGGCGATGTTCGAACAGCAGATCACCAGCACCCGCTATATCGCCAAGCCCGGCAACCCGTTGATCACGGTGGCCGAGGCCAGTGACTTCAAGCGCACCAGCACCTACGAGGAAACCCGCGCCTGGCTGCGCAAGCTCGCCGCTGCCTCGGGCGGCAAGGTCGTCCTGAGCGAACTGCCGGAAAAAAGCGCCGAAGGTCACCCGATGGTGCTGGCCGTGGTTTCCCTGGCCAAGGACAAATCCCCGGCTGGGCTGAAGAAGTCCGGCAAACCGACGATCTTCGTCGAGGCCGAGATCCACCCCGGCGAATCCAATGGCAAGGACGCCATGTTCATGCTCCTGCGCGATATGACGGCCGGCGACAAACCCCTGGCCGCGTTACTGGAGCGGGTCAATATCCTGTTCATCCCCACGGTCAATATCGACGGCGATATCCGCCGCAGCGCCTACGGGCGGATCAACCAGAACGGCCCGGATATCGCCGGCTGGCGGGTCAACGGCCTGAACTACAACCTCAACCGCGACTTCACCAAGCTCGACAGCGCCGAGATCCGCAACGTCGCCTGGGTCTTCAGCCATTACGAACTGAGCTTCTTCGCCGACACCCACTCCACCGACGGCGCCATGTACCCCTACGACAGCTCCTACTGCCACAACGGCAACGGCTGGTCGCCGGCCAGCAGCGCGTGGATGGACCAGGTCATGCGCACCCCGGTGTACCAGGCCCTGCAGAACGAAGGGCACGTGGTCAATGAATGCATCAGCTTCAACGACAACCAGGACCCGACCCAGGGCTACTACCCGTACCGCACCGACCTGGCACGCTTCTCCAACCAGTACGGCGATATCCGCAATGTGCCCTCGATCCTCATCGAGCAGCACGCCTTGCACCCGTACCAGACCCAGGTGCTGGGCAACTACGTGGTGCTCAAGGCAATGTTCCAGGTCATCGGCGAGCAGGCTGCGTCCCTGCGTACCGCCATCGACAAGGACCGCGCCCGGCTCGCCGCGCAGAAGGACGTGATCCTCACCTGGAAAGCCGGTGAGCCGCAGACCGTACCCTTCACCGTGGGTGACTACCGCTACGAGGAGTCGCCGATCACCGGGGCCAAGACGATTGTCTGGAGCAACCAGCCGAAGAACCTCGAAGTCCCGGTCACCGGCAATACCTTGCCGGACCTGGTGGTGAAGCGACCGAAGCAGTACATCGTCCCGGCGCAATGGCGCGACGTGATCGCCCGGCTCAAGGCCCACGGCATCGCCATGCGCACCCTCGACAAGCCGACGGCGGTGGCGGTGAAGCTCTATCGCATGGACGACGTGAAGGTCGCCGGCGGTTTCGAGCCGGACCGGGCACAAAGCAACGAGATTCCGGGGTATGAAGGGCATCTGCTGGTCAGTGGCACCGGCAAGCCATTCGAACGGCTGCAAACTTTCCCCGCAGGCTCGGTGGTGATCGATACCGACCAGCCGCTGGGCGTGTTGGCGATCAACCTGCTGCAACCGGAAAGCCCGGATTCGTTCTGGTCGTGGGGCTTCTTCAACTCGACCCTGGTGGTGGCCGAGGAGCCGGAGGAATACGTGATGGAACCGATGGCGCGCAAGATGCTGGAGGAGGACGGGGCGCTGAAGGCCGAGTTCGAGAAGAAGCTGAAGGACGATGCCGGGTTTGCGGCGGATCCGAAGGCGCGGTTGAACTGGTTCTACCAGCGCACGCCGTTTTATGACGTGAATGCGTTTGTGTATCCGGTGGGGGTTGTGGAATGAGGTGAAGGGTAGGGGAGTCGATGACTCCCCGGTTTCTGTCGGTCATCGGCGACACGAGGAGCCTGACAGTATCCAGCTGGCGAGCTCCAGATCGGTTCCTCGGTGTCCTTCGCTAGGCTCTGTACGAAATGTATTCGAGCGAAGGCCAGGCAAGGCGAAAACAGGCGAGGAAGCGGAGTTGACTGGTTGTCAATGAGCATTCCGAGCCTGTTTTCAACGCAGCATGGGCGAGTTCGGATGCATTTCGTACAGAGCCTAGGCAGCATTCTCAGTGCATTGCTCAGGGAGGCACCCTGTATTTCACCATCACTGGCGACGAAGGCGGCGCGTCGTCTCTTGCTCTTACCACGACCCGGCAATGGTGACCCCGTTCGTAGTTGTCGGTGAGAGTAGTGGCCTTGCTTGTGCCCCACAGGGTTGTGACGGAAGGCCCGAAGGTTATGGTTTCCAGAGGGCGGTCACTGAAGAGGTGAGTGAAATCGGATGCTTGGACTTGCAGTGCAAGAAATAAGGGTATTCCGGATAGGGCGATGGTGTTTATCGAGCATGCTCGGAGGTTTAGCTGCATTTTTCTACTCTGGGTTTTCCATCGGTTGCCGAAGTGACGAATGCGTCATGAGTTATTCCCTTTATTGATACTTTGGAGAACTCACGAATTCGCCTGGTGGCTCCTGACGTGTCCTTTGTATGATGCTCACGCACGAGCCGTTCGTTGCTGAAAAATTTAACCGCATTTCTCTGTCGCCATTTTTATTAAATCCGACTCGTCAAATCGTTTGATTGTCATGGGTGAATGGCTGGTGACCACGTCAAGATAGGAGGGGGTGGTGTTGTTCGGAGCCATAAACACAAGGAATGCAGTGGTATCCTTCATGGATAGGCAGTCATCGACTGATCTAATATATTTGCGTGGGCTTGACTTCATCAGATCGTTCTCTGATTCATAGGAGTCGTATATTTCAACTTTCCCAATTTTCCCCAGGAGAAATTTGGATTTCAGACCTCTGCTTACAGGTGATGTGTCGAATGAGTAAATTGACTCTCCGAAGATGTTTGATTGGTATTGCGCTGCCTCAATGTATGTTTGGTCAAGGTTTAGGTTCGAGTTGCATAGACCAACAGATATGCCTGCTCCGTTCTGCTTGTTGCGCTCGTTGATGTAGATGCAGTCTATTAGGGTCCGGTTTTTTTGTGTGGTCAGAGTGAAATAGTATTCGCCCCTTCCAAGTGCAATGAGCCCGATTTCTCCATTGATGGAGATAAGCTCTCTATAAAAGCCGTACCATTCGCCTATGACGTCTTGGTAGTGACTCGTAGTGGTCTCGTTATTTGAGGTTAGCCCTTCGTTATCTATATGTGTGGTTTTTGTTTCGCCAGCTAAGACTTGTGGGCAGGACAGCAGTAAGCCGATTGCCAAGTAGCACATTTTTTCCATTTCATACCTCAGAGTAAGTTTCGAGTTAGTACTGATCCTCGCGACCGGCCTCGCATTGGAGATCTCCAATGGAATGGTCTGTCAGCGCAATACTGCATTTTAAATTGTCCTCGAAGATGGCTCGAAGAGGAATCAGGGTTAGCAGAGCTTGAATGCTGTCACTATTGAATTTTATCTTTGAGAAGCCGGCGTAGGAAAAATCAGTATTGAGGTTTTTATGGTGGATTGAGCATATTTCTTTTTGTTGTACTACTTTCCATGGTGATCGTGGATCAAGGATTTCTATATACAGACATGGGCTGTCAAGACTTGTCATATATCGTATCACCATTTCTCCGACTCGTTGAGAGTCGGCACTATCGAGTGTCGAGTAGTCTAGCGCAGCCCCCGTGGCGCTGCTGATGAAAAAAATACTTGTGAGAAGTGCTACCGTTTTCTTCACTGGGTTTTCCCTATGTTGTGTGGGTGCCTCAATTTTCTATGGTAAGGGCCTGTTTTAACGTAACCTATAAGGAGTCGCACTCAACCAAAGCTTCGCATTCAATCCAGCCGACGATGGTTTTTTGAGTGTCGTTACTTTCAATTTTAACGAAATACTGATCATTACGACTTTCTATGTTTTTAATTGCTACAATATCGCCTTGTCTCAAAGAAGTATTGCTGGGGGCATTTTTGTCTGGGGCTTTATGGATGATGGTGCTCGCTGCTGAGATAGTGCCTAGTAATCTTGATCTATTTTTGAAGTTTGGTGCGTTTCTGACTAAGTAGCCATCAATGATAACGTCGTTACGATATTCGTTTCTGAAAACCCAGTTGCAGTCGAGGCAGCTATCTCTAATCACGATTTTGAATTCTCTATTTTCAATGGCATAAATATCTTCTATCCAGCGCCCCTCGCTACGATACTTACTTATGAGATAAGGTCCTTTTCTGGATGGGCTGCATAGATCGCCCCCAGCGAAATTGATCTGCTGTAAATCCTTTGTGGCTGGTGAATATCTGAAAACTGCCACGCATGCGTTAACAGCGTTAGCAGTTAACGGTACCAGAATCTCAGGTATTCCATCATCGTCCAGATCTTCCAGGAAACTGCTACTCGTTTCCTCGAATAGGTCTTTCGGTAGAGCGGTTTCATAAGTTCTTTTATCGTCGGGGTTAAGAAGCTCAAATAGGAGGTCTCGATCGTCAGCGGCCAAGCTGCTTGAAAGTCCTATACATAATAGAAAGCTGGTCACTGAGAGTCTGGCTGAATTTGTGCTGTGCATTTAATGCAGGTTCCATTCTTTGGAGATTTCAAGAAATATTCTTTCTCGGTCCGCCAAGCCATTCGTACCGCCGTTTACTGCAAGCGTAATCAACTTGACATTCATTGGTTCTTTCTCAATCAATATATTGATATCGCCTCGAGCATTGTGTTTTGCGTAGACGGCCCCTTTGTTTCTCCAGAACCAGCAGGAAACATCTATCGCCGTTTCCATGTCTGTTGCCAGAATCTGGGGTGCGGCGACAAAGTTGAACTCTTTGAATTCTGAGTAAGATTTGTAGTTGTCCTTCCAGGTCAGCTGGATCAGACCCTTGCCTTTATATTTTGGTCCGTCGCCAATTTCCGTATTTCCGTTTGCCAAGGCATCTCTATGGTTGCCGGGGTCGTAACCTTCACCTGAAGCAAATTCAATGGTGGTTTCAAAGTGTGCTGACTCATGGAAACACTGGGCAATAAAATGCGCTTGCTGGTGTGGGGTATTTATTTCATATTTTTCCAGTGCTTGATTAAGCAGTGTTACGAATTCGTTTTTGTCGAATCGATATATGTTGGGGTGCGCTGCCTGGAAGTTATTTTCAAAGGTGCGCCCACCACCTTTTCCACTAAACCAAGCGCCAGTTTTTCCCGTGACTTTCTCAATTAGTGCTACGGTAATTCTGTATTGTCTTGCCTGAGTTGTGAGTAAACCTATAGGGTGTAGGAAGTATATTGGCATACTCGCCGATCCCCCCACTGTTTGAATCGCCTCCTCCCACCACCCCAACTCCTTGATCCGCCCCTTCTCCGCAATCCAGTTCAACAACGGCGCCGACGTGGTATGTCCAAATACCTGATCCAGTGCATCCCATTTCTCCTGGCGGTAATACCACTCGCTTTCACTGCACAGCACGATCTTCGACAGTGCCTGGGCCAGAACCGGGGACTTGAGTGCCGCACGCACTTCATCGGCACACATCTGGCGGTCATGGTTACGATCGATGAGCGAGTAGAGCTTGCTCATCAGTTCACCGTTGTCCCATGCCTCGGCCTGTTGCCGAACACGATTGCGGTCCTCTTCACTGGTGTTCCTGTCCTGGTACATCCGATAGGCCATGCCTGGCACCGGCGAGCGAGGGGTTTCGATGATTTCGTAGCCATCCCATTCCCAAGGGCTGACCCAGCAGGCTGTTTCTTGCATGACCTTTACCCAGCCGTCGACAAGGTGGCCTTCGGCATCGTGGAACAGGCTTTCCAGGCGGTACCAGGTGCAGCCTTCAGCAGTGTCTGTTTTCGGACGATGGATCTTTTTATCCGCAGGCAGGCTGTCCAGCAGGCTCTTCGGGACGAGCAGGTCGTGCTCACTGACCAGATGCGGGTGGACATTGGTCGGATGGGCCCTGTTCCCGAAGTTGTCGCGATGGAAGACCACCTCCGTTCCCGCCTTGAGTTTCAACCAGGT
Source organism: Pseudomonas sp. P2S-1 (assembly GCF_057197725.1). NCBI lineage: Bacteria > Pseudomonadati > Pseudomonadota > Gammaproteobacteria > Pseudomonadales > Pseudomonadaceae > Pseudomonas > Pseudomonas sp. P2S-1. The sequence goes on along the minus strand of NZ_CM170068.1, from coordinate 1,547,148 downwards.
CTTTTCCTTGGCCGGCAGGCGCTTGGCCCAGGCACGGCTTTCCTCGAGGAAGTCGGGGAAGTAGTCGACGCAGAAGACTTCGAGGTGCAGGTGCCGGCGGGGCTTGGCATCCCTGGCATTCTGGTAGGGGCCGATGTGGCCGATCAGTTCACCGGCCTTGATGGGGATGGGCTTTGCCGGGACGAAAACTTCATCACGACCTGCCGGGACATATTCGCTGCGCAGTTTTTCCGCCAGTACATACTGTTCGACGTACTCGAGTTTGACGAAGTCGCCACTGCCGCTGACGCGCACTGAGGTCCCTTGGGTCAACCCGCCCAGCACGGTCGCTTGCCCATGGGGCTCGGCACGCACATTCAGGACATCGCCTGAGACCTCGGACAGATCGCCCTTGCCCGGGCGCAAGTGGCGGGCGGAAACATACCCGCGCAGGGTGCCGTCCGTACGGCGTAGCGAGGCGGGGCCCGGGGTATTTTCCAGCTTGCGGTGACGGCCCGTGCCGGAAACCGCAACCTGCGTGCCGGGCGGCAGGATATCGAGGGTCCGGCTTGATCCCTCATGCCCTATGACCTTGAGGCCCCGCTTGCCTCTATGAATGTCATTGGCATCGTCCTTGACCCATTGCGCTTCGCTCTGCACCCAGAACCGTGGCCTGTCCAGCGTGCTGCCGTCGTACGCAGCCCAGTCCTCCAGATGCATGTACAGGCTGTAGAAGGTCAGTGCAGGCGGTGCTTGCTCGGTATTTTCAAGAGGCGGGGCCTGGATGCGATGGCGCACCAGGACGAAGCCGGACGCGCAGGGCGCTTCGAATTCGGGCTTGGGGAAGGGCGCGTAGCGGGTGGTCGGGGTCGTGGTGGGGATGCGATAGGCGACCACTTCGCCATCGGCCATGCACAGCACCCGGGATTGGTCGAGCACGCCCGCGGTGCTGTCGTCGAAATGCACGCCGCCATGCCAGGTGCCATGCACACCGATGGGATAGAAACCGTTGGCGGCCTTGCCCAGGTGAGTCAGTTGCTGGAACAGGTCGGAACGGTCGCCGAAGGGATGGCTCCAGTTCTTCGTCAGCAGTTCGGGCGCCGGCTCGGGGTGAGGTTTGAGCGGCACTGGCCACGCCGTCAGTTGTGGGCGTTGCGGTACGGGAGGTGGCGGCGGCAGCGGGTCACCCTTGCCGAACAGGTACTCGGATAAGCGCTTGAGCATGCGTGGTTTTCCTGTGATGGGACGGGGAAGGGTCAGCCGGAGTGGTCGCTCTGGTAGGAGCCTTTTTTCTCGTAGTCCGTCAGCACCGGCAGCGCCGGGAGGTCGAGCGTCATTTTGGTTTTGCCGGTGAAGTAGACGTAGGGCGCCTTGACCAGGTAGTCCCCCTCGGTCCCCGCTTCGACGCGGCAGGGGTCGAGGATCAGGTAGCTGCCACCGGCATTGAGGGTGATCTTCTTGCCCGCGCTGATGCGGATTTCATCCTCGGTGCTGGTGATCTCCAGCCCTTGCCGGGCCATCAACAGCAGGCGGTCGTTCTGTGCCTGGACCTGCACCGGGCCCTGGTTGGCAATCAACTTGATGCCGAGCTTGCGCACGAACAGGCTGAGCCCCTGGCCGGCGCCGATGAACAGGCGCTTGATCACGCTGACGTCGCCATGGCCGCCGGCGTTGAGCATCAGGTTGTCCCGGGCCGCCAGTTGCAGGTGGGTGCCACTGGTGGCGGCAATGCCTTCAGGCGCGCTGAGCAGCAGGACTGCAGACTTGAGCTGCGCCAGATCCTGCTTGAACAGGTCGATCTGCGCCTGCACATCCGCCGATTCGGCCCGACAGCTCCCGGCATCGTTGGAAAGATGTTCCAGTTGTTCGGCAGCCTGTTGCAGAAGGCCGAGAGTCGACCCCATTTCCAGTACCTCGCCTTCGGCCCCAGGCTGGGCGTGGGCACTGATGAGCAAGCCTTTTCCTGCCCTGAGCACGCCCCAGTGATCGGTCCGCAGTTCAAAACCCTCGCCCCGTTTCCTGCGCTCTCTATCCACCAGGTGCCCGAGGTTCAACTGGCTCTTGCCGGCGAACTCGGTGCTGAGCTTGACGTGCTCCTCTCCTGTCTTGTCCTCCATGCGTAACTTGTTGTTGCTCGGGGTGCGCAGCACATTACGGTGGAAGTTGTCCTGGGTGACGTGGTCGGGATGCCGGCTGTCATGCAGCGCATGGGCGATGTAGGGACGATCCGGGTCGCCCTCTACGAAGGCCACCGCTACCTCGGTACCGGCGAGCAGCGGGAAGTGGCTGCCGTATTTGTCCCCGGCGTAGGGTCGGGCGAGACGCATTGGCAGGCTCTCGAAGCCGGCCTTGCGCTCGTCCCGGTCGAACAGGAAGCTGACCCGGTAGCAACCGTTCTCGTCCAGGTGGCTGTAACGGTCATAGGGGTTCTTGCTGGTGATGCGTGCCGGCAATGTTCCGGAGATCTGCGGTTTTGCCAGGTACGGTGGGCGGAAGCAGATGAAATGCGAATAAGGAATGCCTTCGAATTCGACGCTGAAGCTGGCGTTTCGCGCTGCCCGGGTCGTGATGGTCGTGATGGCTACCCGGTTGGCGAAGTCTTGTGGCACCGGGCCCTCGATCTCGAGAACCTGGCCCGGGGCCAGGGTGGGGCTGCTACTGCTGCCCAGCAGGCGCGAGCGCTGGTTGAGGATGCGCTCGCGGCGAAGGTTGGCGAAGAAGTGGCCGCTCTCCACCTCGGCTTCGCCCCTGTGTGCGTAGCGATCGCCGAGTTCGGTGTACGGTTCGTTGTAGTCGTAGCGTTCACCGTACGTCGTGGCGACGATCAGATGATGCTGCTCGATTTCGTCCTGAAGCTCTTTCTGCGCCTGACGATGGTCGTAGCTCCGGAAAAACTGGTTTTTTTCAACAACCTGATGATGGGTGCGCAGGTTCCACGCGCCATCGGCACCACCGCTTGAAAACCCCGATGGCCAGAGCAGCGGCAGTTTGACGTCGAACTGGAAGTGGCAGGGCGCGTCGTGGAAACGCACCACGTCGATGTTCAGCTTGAGGTCGGCGTCGATGCGGTACCAGATGCCGACCTCGGCCAGCAAGCGGTTGATGAAGCTCAGGTCGTTTTCGCCGTACTGCATGACGTGGGGGCGGCGTGGGTATTCCCGTACGAGCTTGAATTCGAACTCATGGGGCAACAGGCCGTGCCGCTGGGTCAGGATGTATCGGACGATCTCCGGTACCGACTGGTTGCGGTACAGGCGGTATTGCTTGCCACGTTCCAGGTGGGCGAAGCGCGGTTGCAGGACGACCTCGTAGTGCCCCTGTTCGTGACTGCCGCCCAGGCGCCGGAATGCGCTGATCGCACCGTAGAGCTTGCGCAGTGGCAGATGCTCTCGAGGGGGCTCCTCCCAGGGGTAACGGGGTGGCGGCGGGCCATACAGGGCGAAGCTGGCCCGGCGATTGAGTACGGAGGTGGCGTCGATGTCCAGCGCCGAGGCGGGGGACTCGTCGCTGTCGGCCTGGAAGACGCCCGGAGTGGCGCGAGGTACCGGGCTGGTGAACTGGATGCGGTAATGGAACGGTTGGCTGAGATGCTCCTTGCCCTCGAAAGAGAGCACATCGGCCTGCACCTTGAGGTGGCTGATTTCCAGCTCGTAGGGGTTTTTCACGGGATGGGAAACGGGCATGGCAAGTCGATCCTTGGCCTGGGCATTCAGTGCGTGGTCGCAGTTGAGCCAGGGACCGGCCGCGCTACGTTCGGGGGGAACTTGGCGCATTGCGGTGGGTGTGGACAAGGCGAAACGGGTGGTGTGCAGGATATTCAGCAGGGGCCTACAGGCTGCATGGAAAATGCCTACGAGAAATAGGCTGTATCGCGGCCGAAACGTCCTGTTTGCTAGGGTTGTGCAGGATTGACGCCCACCGTGGGCGGGCGATCCCGTCTTCAATCCGGATCGATTTCCCTGCAAGGACAAAATGACTTCTGAAGTCCACTACGCCGGCATCCGCCTGCACATCGACCACCGCCCCGCCAGCAGCGATATCTACCTGCTGGCACTCCACGGCGGTGGAGCAGGGCACCTTGGTGTATTCACCGGGGGGCGCGATGAGCTTTGGCAGCGCGGTATCGGCTCCACGGCCTTCGACTGCATCGGCCATGGCGCGACGGGCGGGACCATGGAGGCATGGGTATCTACACATCTTTTCCGAAGGCCAGTGGTGACCCCGCGTCGCTTGTCGAGAGACCGCATGATGGCCACCAGGCGTAAGCCGACAGATCTTCAGCGTTCTCCAGATCGAGCGCCGCCCGCGCGGCGCATCGCTGGCAAGCCAGCTCCCACATTGGTTGCAACGTACCTATGCCTGTAAGGCCATAGTTGTCCGCCTTGTTTGTCCGACTCGATATCCCGCCGAGCCCAATAGCCTCCATGCGATACATCGCGCAAACCTCCAAAGGCTAGCAACGGAGATCTCACAGGCCATGGCACGTTGCAACAAATGTGGGAGCGGATTCATCCGCGATGCGCCGCGCGGGCGGCGCTCGATCTAAAGGGCGCCAGAAGAGTCATGGCAAGCACCTGTCAGCCCTCATACGATCTACTGACAGGCCATCTCAGCCCAAAAGATGTGTAGATACCCATGCCATGGAGGGCTCGCCACTGCTCCAGTGCGAAGAGCAAGCCGTTGCACTGCGTCGAAGCCTAGGCGCTGACCGGCAGGCTGCGGGTGGCCCGGGTGAAAATCCGCGTTGATGCCTTGCATTCCGGCGGGTAGCGCTCGAACAGCTTGAGCACCCAGTCGGGCCGGGTCTTGCTGGCGTCGTTGAGCCAGTTGGCCACCGAGTCCTGCGGGTACTTGTCGGCTTCGGCCAGCAGCGGGACGAGCAGCGCCTCGGCGATTTCCGGCTCGGACTTCAGGCGGGCGATATGCTCGCACCAGACCCCGCGCGGGCGTAGGATCTCGATGCTGAACCGGCGGATCAGCGGGTCGTTGTCGCGATGGTGGCGCTGGAGCAGGGCGAGGCTGTGCTCCAGCTCCGTCACCAGTTGCGGGCGCAGGGCCAGCCAGGCCCATTCGCGTACGCCGAAGTGCTCGTCGGTGGCGAAACGCAGCTGGCCTTGCAGAGCCTCGCCGATATCGCTGTCACGTAGCGCCCAGGCATTGGCGAAGGCCGCCCAGCCACGCACGGTATCGGAAGGGTGGCTGAACAGCAGGTCAGCGTCCCGGGATGGCGCGGGAGTCGCTTCCAGCCATTGGCCTAACGCCAGGCCAATTGTTGCAATTTTTTTCGAAATACCCAGCGCGCGACTGCTTTCTGCAGCCTCTTGCAGGGCCTCGGCCAGGCTCCGGTCGACCTGCGCGGCGACGCTGGCGGCCAGTACCCGTTGGTCCACAGCCAAGCATTCAGCGAGATTGCGGGTAGCCATAGCGCCTTGATCGATAAGCGCTTTTCGGTTTTCGCTCATTGTCCTTTCCTTGACGGTTCGCCGATGTCATCGGGCCAGGGGCGTCCGTCGGCGGCGGCCAAGCCTAGCATTTTCGAACCGGCTGCAAAGGGACGAATAGCCGTGAACAGACAATAGTGTCATATTGGTATCAATCGTTTGCGGATGTTACCATTCCCTTACTATAAGTAGGGTAATGCCGGGCATTGGAAGCCCGGGCAAAAAGAGGTTTCCCGCCCTTGGGGAACCGCATGGATGCCCAGCGCGTGAATCCCCTTCGGAACACTCCTGTGCACCAGGGCCCGTGCCGTTCGCACGGGCTCCGCGTCCCATTGGCTTCGGCGTCATGACAGACAGGCTTGCCGGTTACCGTCACCTGCGGACCGGCGAGGGCGAACTCACAGGTTGGAGAAAGGTATGTTCCAGGCATTCACGCTGAAGAACCTCAGCGTCACCCGCAAACTCGGCCTCGGCTTCGGCCTGCTGCTGGCCTTCGCCTTGCTGCTGTCGCTGCTCGGCGGCTTCGGCCTGCAGAACAGCAGTGCATCCTTGCAGCGCATCAGCTTTATCAGCGGCCTGTTCGACGAGATCGTGTTCGCCCGGGAAGCCAACTACAGCCTGGCGCTGACCAATGACTCCGGGCAGCAGGCGCTGCACCAGGAGCACCACGCCAAACTCAAGGAAGGTTTCGACCAGCTTGTCCTGGATGCACGGGAAGGGCGCTGGCCGGCCCAGGACCTGGCGGCGGCGCAGAAGCTCCAGGCTGATCTGCAAACCTATGGCAAGGCCCGCGAGCAGGCCCGCTCGGTGGCCGAGCTGACGGCCGCCAACCAGTTGCTCTCCAAGCTGCAGGACGGCGCCAACGCCCTGTATTACGCCGAGGAGGACCGTGCCTCCGCGCAGGTGAAGAGCACCCATATGCTGCTGGCGGTGATCACCCTGGTGGCAATCATCTGTGGTATTGCCGTCGCCTTGCTGATCAGCCGGCAGATCGTCTATCCGCTGCGTGAAGCGGTGAAGACTGCCCAGCGCATCGCCGGTGGCGACCTGACTGGCGAGACCCACTCCGAACGCGGCGACGAACTCGGCGTGCTCCTGCGCTCGCTGGACAGCATGACCGCCAGCCTGCGCGACGTCATCTCGCAGATCGGCTGCGGCTCGCAGCAACTGGCGGCCTCGGCTTCGCAGTTGGCAGCGATCACCAGCACCACCCGCGAAGGCATCGACAGCCAGCGCAACGAGACCGACATGGTCGCCACGGCGATGAACGAAATCGCCGCCACCGTGCAGGAAGTGGCGCGCAACTCCGAGGAGGCCGCCAGTGCTGCCAAGGGCGCCGACCATGAGGTGACCAGCGTGCTGGCGATGTCCCAGCAGGCGATCCGGCAGATCGAGGCAATGGCCAATGGCGTGGGCATCTCCGCCGAATCCCTCGGGCGTTTGCAGCAGGAATGCGGGCGTATCGGCGCGATCCTCGATGTGATCAAGGCGGTGGCCGAGCAGACCAACCTGCTGGCCCTCAACGCTGCCATCGAAGCGGCCCGGGCCGGTGAGGCGGGGCGCGGCTTTGCCGTGGTCGCCGACGAGGTGCGCAACCTGGCGCAGCGTACCCAGGCCTCGTCCAGCGAGATCGAGCAACTGATCATCAAGCTGCAGCACATCGCCAATGAAAGTACCGGGATGATGCAGACCAACCTGGAGCAGACCAGCGCCTCGGTGAATGGTGTACGTGACACCGGCACGGCCCTGGAGCAGATCACCCGGCAGGTGTCGAATATTCAGCAGATGAGCGAGCTGATCGCCACTGCTGCGGAGGAGCAGGCGGCGGTGACCGAAGAGATCAACCAGAGCGTGACCCGCGTGCGCGAGACCGCCGAGGAATCGGCCACTGCCAGTGCCGAGATTTCTGCGGCGAGTACCGAGCTGAGCCACCTCAGCAGCCGTCTGCACGGCATGGTCGGGCACTTCCGCTGCTGATCTGATCCGTATTTTTCAGTGCTTTCTGAATCTGTTATGCAAACAGATGCTTGCCGAGAATAGGCCCCATGCAAGGTTTATTTTCGGTAGGTGGAGGCAGTGATGGGCAAGATGGCGATTTTTCTGTTCGGGTTTCTGGCACTGGCGATCGTGATCGGGGCGTTGGGGACCATTTCGCCGGTTTGAGTTCTTTATTGGCTTTCAGGGCCTCATCGCTGGCAAGCCAGCTCCCACAGGGATCTGCGGTGCACGCGGTCCCTGTGGGAGCTGGCTTGCCAGCGATAGGGCCATTAGCAACACCGCAAATCAGCGATCTTTCTCATACCGCACATCCCGCTCATCCACCCGCCCGACCAACTCCCAGCCCAGTCGCTGATAGAACCCGTTGGCCCTGATATCGGCATTGCCATCGGTCACCAGCCAGATCCGCTCATGGTTCCGGAACAGGTACGCCTCGGCCAGCCTCATCAGCCCCCGGCCAATCCCCAGCCCTTCAAATCCCGGCCTGATGAACAGGGCAAAGACCTCCCCAGCCTCGCCATCGACCATGGCGAACCCCACGGCAACGCCATCCTGGTGAGCGATCCAGGCACAGGGCTCGGTTTCGAGGATCGAGGCCAGCACCTCGGCGGTGATCCCCAGCCCGGCCATCTGCTCGCGGGACAGGTGGTTCTGGGTGACGCTGGTGCGGATCTCGAACAGGGTTTCGACGTCCGTCGGGGTGGCAACGCGCAGCTCCAGGCTCATGGGCTCTCCTTGTCTGTCATTTTCTGGCGCAGCCGAGGATAGCCGGGCAGGGTGGTGCTGTCTTGAGTCATAGTGCCGCGAGACACCCAAGGAGCCTATCGTGATCAGCCTCGACCCCGGACCCAACGAACCCTTCAAGCGCCTGTTCTTCGCCTTGCCCTGCACCCCGGCGCAAGGCAAGGCCCTGTCGCGCTGGCGTAGCGACCTGCGCCTGCGCAGCGGCAAGCCGGTACCGAGCGGAAATTTCCATGTGACCCTGATGTTTCTTGGTGCAGTCGGTGTAAGCCAGTTGCCGGCGATTCTCGAAGTAGCCGCACGGCTGCGCCCGCCGGAGCGCCTGGAACCGTTGGTCCTCGATCGGCTGGAGGTCTGGCGGCGCAGCCAGGCGCTGGTGCTGACCACGCAGGAACCGCCAAAAGTACTACTGCGCTGGGTCTACCAGTTGCAGGAGGCCTTGGTGCCACTGGGCTTCGTCGTCGATTCAAGAGAGTTTCGCCCGCACCTGACGCTGGCCCGGGACTTCCGCAACGAAGTGCCCGAGGCAGCGGTGGCGCCGGAGTTTCGCTGGAATGCACGGGAGTTCGTGCTCTACGAGTCCACCAAGGGCAAGTACGAGCCCCTGGCGCACTGGCCCCTGCTGGATATCGCCAGAAGTTAGATCGCCGCACCCGCGCCGTTCCTATACTCCAGTAAGCGTGGCGAAGGGGGTGGCGATCGTGAACCGGCGTTCCCTGTATCGGGTGTGGCTTGTGGCGTTGCTGGTGATCCTGTGCGGCTGCGGTTCGCGCAATCGCGTGCCGGAGGTACCGCCGGTTGTGCTGTCGCCCGCTGCCTGGCAGCAGGTGGACCGGGAGATCGTCCAGGCCTCGCGCGGCGCCGCCGGGTCGGCCGGGGACTATGCACGGCGCTCCATGCGGGTCTGGCGCGAGCAGGTGCAGGTACAGACCGAAGAGAATTTCATTCCCTGGTTCACCGGCTACTGGACCCAGCAATGGCTGACCCTCAGGGTGGCCTGGTACAAGATGAGCCAGCACCGCGACCAGCCCGATAACCGCCTGACCCTGTATCTGCAGGACGCCTATCGCGAGCGCGTTCTGGAACCGGTGGCCGAGCAGATCAACCCCGACCTGATCCGCGAGCGTGCGACCGAGCTGTACGTGCAATTGCTCGGCCAGCAGATCCAGGGGATTGGCGAGCGCTATCGGCCTGCGCCAGACCAGTTCGCCCTGCACCTCGAACGTATTCCCGCCATTGCCCTGGGCCCGCCTGCCGCGCGGGACGCCAGCCTGCGCGGCGTGCTCACGGCAAAGCCCTTCGTGCAGCTGCCGGCCTGGCTGGCGCTGAACGAAGAGATTCGCAAGGCCGCCGCGGCCAATGCGACAGCGTCGGACAATGGACTGTCATCGGTGGCCAGCAAAGCCAGCACACGCTTGGAAGCGACCCTGGCGCCCCGGGGCGCACTCAGCGCCGTGGCGGCAGCGGTGGGCAAGGCGGCGGGGATGGCGATCTCGGTGGCCTCGGCCGGGATCGGCGCGATGATGCATGAGAGCGACCGGCCGGAGATGGTCGAGCAGTTGCGGGTGATCCTCAACGCGGCATTGAACGAGGAGTGGCAGAACCTGATGGAGAACCATGGCACCGGGGTGATGGCCGGGGTCTGGTCGTTGTCGGGGCAGATCGAAGGCGAACTGACGGGAAGGGTGGGAATGGAGCCGAGGATGGATGCCATTCCGTAGCGCAGACAGCAGCTTGAGCGATATTCTTAAAGTTGATTATATTTCCGGTTAAATCATTCAAAAACAACGAGTTACGACGTTTTTATAAAATCATTTGTGAGGTGTGGCGCTGCGATGCGCACAAAAAAGGCCGTATCGATGTGTCTTCGATACGGCCTTTTTGATTTAAAAATCCTTTTAAATCAGTTGCTTGAGATGATTATCTCAAGCAATGCTTTGAGTCTTGCTCTGCTGCTTCTTTCCCGCTTGCGCCCGGCAAGCGTCGCCAAACGCCTCGAACATCCGCACCGAATCCGGATTCTTCGCGGCTTGCCATTCCGGGTGCCATTGCACTGCGAACAGGAACGGCGACAGGCTTGGCGCATGGATCGCCTCGACCAGGCCGTCTTCGGCATGAGCCAGGGGCTCGACGCCGTCGCCCAGGGTTTTCAGGCCCTGGCCATGCAGCGAGTTGACGCGGATCTCGTCGCTCTGCAGCAGTTCCCGCAGCCAGCTGCCCGGCTTCAGGCGCACGCTGTGGGAGGCTGCGTATTGCACGTCGACCGGATCCTCGGGGTTCTCCCGGTGATCGTTGAAGCCTGGCTCGGCATAGACCTTCTGGTAGATATCACCGCCGAGGGCCACGTTGATTTCCTGCATGCCACGGCAGATGCCGAAGATCGGCAGGCCACGGGCAATCGCCAGTTGCACCAGCGGCAGGTCGAAGAGGTCGCGGTCACGGTCCTGGGCCTTGCCCGGGGTTTCGTTTTCCTGGCCGTAGAGGGCCGGGTCGATGTTGCTCCCGGCGCCGGTCAGGTACACGCCGTCGGCCATGTCCAGGTACTGCTCGAGGTCTTCCACGCCGCAGCAGGTGGGTACCAGGACCGGGACGCAGTCAGCGTGTTCGACAAGGGGGACGATGTACTTGTGGGTCATCACCTGGTAGTCGTGACCCTTGCGTTCTTGAGTGCCCATGGTCATCAGGACCACGGGTTTGCGGGATTTCTGATTCTTATTGCCAATGTTGCTGTTGGGCATATGTCACCTTGGGACAGGCGCGGCCTGTCATTGTTGTGCAGGCGCGCCGGTTCGGACCTGGCGCTGCCTGAGGTTTCGAGCACTGCCGGGATGCACGCGAAGGTCGATTCCCGGTCGAAACCTGCCCCATAGCTTGCCAGAGCCGTTAAATATATCAAGCGGATTCACGTTTCTGTGTCCGTATTTCTTAACATTTGGACTACGATTTATCGGTTAAGCCATTGAAAATTCGGGTGAAAGCGTGATGTTTTACGCACGCGTCAGTTCAATATATTTGACGAGTGCGCAGGGTTCGCCGGCGCGGTAGTACAGCGGCGCTTGCAGCCCGAAAGCCCGGCTCTTAAGCTGCACAATCACCGTTGATATCAGTCTGACCATGCCGAAACCAAGACCGTCCCTGACCCTCACCCTGTTGCAAGCCCGGGAAGCCGCCATGGCCTTCTTCCGGCCCTCCCTCAACGAACATGGCCTGACCGAGCAGCAGTGGCGGGTGATCCGCATCCTGCGCCAGCAGGGTGAGCTGGAAAGCCATCAACTGGCCGAGCAGGCCTGCATCCTCAAGCCGAGCATGACCGGCGTGCTCAGCCGCCTGGAGCGCGACGGCCTGGTGCGCCGCAAGAAGTCCAGCACCGACCAGCGCCGGGTCTTCGTCGGCCTGACCGAGCAGGGCCAGCAGTGCTTCATCGCCATGAGCGAGGATATGGAGCGCAACTACCAGCGCATCCTCGAGCAGTTCGGCGACGAGAAGCTGCAGACACTGCTGGGTTTGCTGAACGAGCTGAAGAGCGTCAAGCCTTGATCGCAGGTTATTCGCGCAAGTAAAAAGTCCTACATATACTGTCGGGTATCCGCCACAGCCTGCTGTCGTCGGTCGGACTTCGACGTCTCGATGCCCGTTGTAGTGCCGTATCCGCAGTAGCCCGCACGCGAGGCGTTCTTGCAGACGCTAAGAGAGGCTATTGCAATGGATATCATCAGTCTGGTTGTGCAAGTCATCGCGGGTGTGATTGGCGGCAACGCGGCGGGGTTGAGCAAGGAGGGCATGGGCCCGGTGCTCAACAGTGTCCTTGGTGGGGTCGGTGGCGTGGTGGTGGGGCAGGTGCTGGCCCATCTGACCGGCGATCAGTCCCTGGCCCAGGCCGGCGCGGAAGGTTCCCTGGATATTCCAGCCATTATCAGCAGCGTGATCGGCGGTGGCGCCGGTGGTGCGGTGCTGACCTGGGTGGTGGGGTTCATCAAGAGCAAGATGCAGGCGCATTGATGTGAATTCGATGGCCTGATCGCTGGCAAGCCAGCTCCCACAGGGTTTGCGGTGCACACACTACCTGTGGGAGCTGGCTTGCCAGCGATGAGGCCATCAGCAACACCATAAGCTTCTAGTGTGCAGGACAGCCTTCGGCCTTCACCGTCCGCACCGTCGTCGCCGGATTCTTCACCAGCTTCTCCCCGACCCGCGCCGGTCGCGGTTGCAATTCACCCCCGCAATTCGGGCACTTGCCCTTCAGTTGATCGTCCGCGCAGCTACGGCAATAGGTGCACTCGAACGAGCAGATCATCGCGTCACGGCTGTCGCCCGGCAGTGCCGTGGCGCAGCATTCGCAGCAAGGACGAAGTTCCAGCATCGGGGGAAATCCTTTCTTGGGTGGTGGTCGTCCTAATGTGCAGGCACGGTGATAGCAATGCAATACGTCTCAAGGCCGGTACAGATGGGCATGCCCCGCCCGATACAGCGCCGATTCGCTGAAGCTGTCGCTGGCCAGCACCCGGCCCACCAGGATCAGCGCGGTACGCCGGAAGCCCTTGGCCGCCGTGAGCTCGACGATGTCGTCCAGTGTTCCCAGCACCCAGTCCTGATCCGGCCAGGTAGCCCGGTGCACCACGGCGATCGGGCAGTCACCGCCGTAATGCGGGCGTAGCTCCTCGACGATCCTTGGCAGATGGCGCACTCCCAGGTGTATCGCCATGGTCGTCTTGTGGCTGGCCAGGCTGGCCAGCGCTTCGCCCTCGGGCATCGGCGAGGAATCGGCGAAGCGGGTGAGGATCACGCTCTGGGCGATATCCGGCAGGGTCAGTTCGCAGCCGAGCAGGGCGGCGCTGGCCGCCGTGGCCGTGACCCCGGGGACGATCTCGTAGGGAATCTCCAGCTCGCGCAGGTGGCGGATCTGCTCGCCGATGGCGCCATACAGGCCGGGGTCGCCGCTGTGCACCCGGGCGATGTCCTGGCCCTTGGCATGGGCGGCGGCGATCACCTCGATGATCTGTTGCAGGTGCAGTTCGGCACTGTTGATCAGGGTCTCGGCGTTATGCCCGTCGAGCACGGCGGCGGGCACCAGCGAGCCGGCATAGATGATGACCGGGCACTGGCGAATCAGGCGCTGGCCCTTGACGGTGATCAGCTCCGGATCGCCGGGGCCGGCGCCGATGAAATAGACGGTCATGGGAGGTCTCTGGAAAACGGAAGGGCGGATTATCCGCCAGAAGCAGGGATCCAGGCCAATGCCAGGGTCATATCGTCGCGCACGATGCGCTCGACGCGCAGCTCGGCCAGCCCGCCGTCAAGCTGCTCGGCCAGGGCCAGGGCGCTGCTTTCCGCTACGCCATAACAGCCGCTGTGTTGAAAGGCGATGGCCGAGCGATGGCTCAGGCGCGGGGTATACGGGGCGAGTTGCACGGCATTGAAGAAGTGCAGGGGCAGGCCGAGATCGGCAGCCAGCTGCAGCAGGCCGGGTTCCTGGCGCTTGAGATCGATGCTGGCAAGAGCAACCAGCGCGGCGAAAGGCAGGTTGCGCGATTGCATCACATCCCGCAGCAGCCCGGCCAGCTCACTGGCCGGGGCACCACGGCGGCAGCCCAGCCCGGCGTACAACGCTGCCACGCCGGACGGGACGGCCATCAGGCGGACTGCCGCCGGTACAGCCAGGCGCTGATCAGGCCCAGGGCCAGCCAGAAACCGGCATTGGTCAGCAACGAAGCGACGATGAACTGCGATTCCAGGGCTTCCGGTGCCAGGCTTTCATGGACGTCCGGCTGCGGGGCGCCGATCACATGGGGAATCGCCAGCAGGATCAGGCCGGCGATTTTCAGCACCCAGTTGCCTGCAAACACTATCAACACCAGGCCGACAGCGGTGGCAGCGGCGGTGCCAACCCACCAGAACTGGCGCTGGGCCAGGTCGGCTGCGGCGGTACCCGGCAGCTCCGGTGGCAAGCCGAGGTTCGGCGCCAGGCAGAACACGGCGAAACCGCCCAGGCCCCAGAGTGCGCCGACCCCGACGCTGCCCGGATTGCGCAGGGTGTACATGGCCGCCAACAACAAGGCGAAGCCCACCGCGACCACCAGGTTGCCGCCGGTGGTGGACAGCACGCGCTGCCAGCCATCTTCCGGCGACCAGGCTTCGGCATCGTGGTGATGACCTTCGCCCGCTGCGGTCGCGCCGGCGTGCTCATGCTCATGGACCTCGGCCGGCGCCGAGTTCTCGTAGGTTTCCGCCTTGAGGATCAGCGGCGCGACCCAGAAGCTTTGCAGCAAGGTCAGCAGCACGGCCGCCAGCAGACCGGTAAAGCCCGCGGTGCGGGCAATGCGAGTGAACATGGGTCGGGCCTCAGTGGCAGGGGAAGGCGGCGCTGTGGCGGGTGTCGTGGGCGGCGTTGTGCACCGCTTCGATATGCGAGAAGCCGGCGAAGTAGACCAGGCACAGGCCCAGTACCGAAGCGCTGACGGCCGCGACGATGCGCTGGCTGAGGGTGGTGGAGGTGCTGCTGGCGTGGCTGGCGGTACTGATGACGGGCATGGCGCTTTCCTCTTGGTGTTGTTCGGGCAACAGGCAAGCGCGAAGAACGCCTGGATGCGGGGCACCCAGGCGTTGCAACGTCGCCCGCCCACCGCGGGTTTGGTCAAATCTGTCATGGGCCGGTCTCCGGGCTTGCAAGGGGCTGTTGGCCGAGGCGTCTCCTTCCCATGCCGGACTGCTGGCACAGTGGATCAGACGCTTTCCTTGCTTACCGTTGCGGGGGCAGCACCGGAATGACTGGACCTGACGATCACAGCGCACCGGTTTCCCGTTTCACCTTTTGTAATAAAAAAGGCACCCAAACGAATCGCGCTAGGTAATCACGCGCGTTGACATCCGTCAATACAGCGGTTGACCGGCTTCCGGGCACTGCGTAGCCTTGCCGGTTCGAGGTTCTCCGACGCGGGTCGGAGCTAAGACGGGAACGCGGCAAGCCGCGGCTGCCCCCGCAACTGTAAGTGCCGAGTCCATCGACCAGTGCCACTGCCGAGCATAAAAGGCGGGAAGGCGTCGATGGCGTCCCGAGGACACGGCGCAAGCCAGGAGACCTGCCTCGACCAGCTTCCACATTAACCGGGCGGGGTGATCCGGTGGCGAACGCGTCCAGACCGCACGGTTCCTGGCCTCCGTCCCCCATGCCCGCCATGCTGCCAAGGGCATCCGACATGAAAACACTGGCCAAACTCCCCGTTACCATCGTCACCGGCTTTCTCGGCTCGGGCAAAACCACCTTGCTCCGCCATATGCTGGACAACGCCAATGGCCGCCGCATCGCGGTCATCGTCAACGAATTCGGCGAACTGGGCATCGACGGCGAGATCCTCAAGCAATGCAGCATCGGCTGCACCGAGGAAGAGGCCAACGGGCGCGTCTACGAACTGGCCAACGGCTGCCTGTGCTGCACCGTACAGGAAGAGTTCTTCCCGGTGATGCGCGAACTGGTGGCGCGCCGTGGCGACCTGGACCAGATCCTCATCGAAACCAGCGGCCTGGCCTTGCCCAAACCACTGGTCCAGGCGTTCCAGTGGCCAGAAATCCGCAATGCCTGCACCGTCGACGCTGTGATCACCGTGGTCGACAGCCCGGCCGTGGCCGCCGGCACCTTCGCTGCCTTCCCCGACCAGGTCGATGCCCAGCGCAAGCTGGACCCGAACCTGGACCACGAATCGCCACTGCACGAGCTGTTCGCCGACCAGTTGGCCAGCGCCGACCTGGTGATCCTCAACAAGTGTGACCAGGTCGCCCCTGAAGCCCTGGCCGCCGTGCGCGCCGAGGTGGAAGAGGAGCTGCCGCCAGCGGTCAAGGTGGTCGAAGCCAGCAAGGGCGTGCTGCCGCTGGAAGTGCTGCTGGGCCTGGGTGCCGAGTCGGAGGCCCATATCGACGGCCGCCGCACCCACCACGATTCGCACCATGACGGCGACGATGACCACGACGATCACGACCACGACGCCTTCGACTCCATCTCCCTCGACCTGCCGGAAGCCGACGAAAGCCTGCTGCTGGATGCCCTGACCCAACTGGTCACCGACACCGGCATCCTGCGGGTCAAGGGTTTCGCGGCGATTCCGGGCAAGCCGATGCGCCTGCTGATCCAGGGCGTGGGGACCCGTTTCGACAAGCACTTCGACCGCGCCTGGCGCAGCGACGAAGCGCGCATCACCCGCCTGGTGCTGATCGGCCAGGACCTGGATGCCGCTGCTCTGGAAGCACGCCTGCGCGCTGCCCTGGGCGCCTGATCCATGCACCTGCTGCGGACCCAGCCCGGCGGCTTCGTGCCGGACGACAGCATTGCCGACCTCGGCCAGACCCCGGCCGAGCTGGTGATTCTCTGCAGCGGTGATTCGCACCTGGCGCTGCTGGCGGAAACTGCCCGCGAGCTGCCGGAGGATTACCCCAGCCTGCGCCTGGCCAACCCCATGCAGGTGCAGAACCACGCCTCGGTCGACCTGTATGTCGACGAGGTGCTGCGCCATGCCAAGGTGATCCTGGTGTCGCTGCATGGCGGCATCGGCTATTGGCGCTATGGCGTCGAGCAACTGGTCGAGCTGGCGGCCCGTGGCGTGAAGCTGATCCTGGTGCCGGGTGACGACCGCCCGGACCCGGAGCTGAGCAGCCTGGGCAACGTCGCTGCCGAGCAGGCCGAGCGCCTCTGGCACTTCCTGCGCCAGGGCGGCAAGGCCAATGCCCTGAACCTGTTCAATTGCCTCGCCAATACCTGGCTGGGGCGCGATTACCGCTGGGACGAGCCACGGCAACTGCCGCGTACCAGCCTGTACCACCCGCGTCATGCCGAGGCCGGAATGGGCCACTGGCGCGCTGATTGGCATGTTGGGCGACCGGTCGTGCCGATCCTGTTCTACCGCTCCCATCTGCAGGCGGCGAACACTGGCTTTATCGATGTGTTCTGCGAGCGGCTGCAAGGCGCCGGGCTGAATCCGCTGCCGATCGCCGTGGCCAGCCTCAAGGAGGCCGGCTGCCTGGCCCAGGTCGAGGACTGGCTGGACGAAACCGCTGCCGCGCTGATCATCAACACTACCGGTTTCGCCCAGTCCAGCCCGGAACAGCCGCACCTGCGCCCGTTCCGCCGGGATATCCCGGTGCTGCAGGCGATCTGCGCCCAGGACAACGAACCCGGCTGGCAGGCCAGCGAGCAGGGCCTCGGTGCCCGCGACCTGGCCATGCATATCGCCTTGCCGGAACTGGACGGACGCATCATCACCCGGCCGATCAGCTTCAAGGACCTGGCCTGGCGCAGCGAGCGCAGCCAGTCCGACGTGGTCTGCTACCGGCCGCAGCCCGAGCGCATGGACTTCGTCGCCGAACTGGCGCGGCGCTGGTGCGAGCTGGCACGCCTGCCGAATCAGCAGAAGCGCGTGGCCCTGGTGCTGGCCAACTACCCGACCCGGGATGGCCGCATCGGCAACGGCGTCGGCCTCGACACCCCGGCGGCGGCACTGAATATCCTGCGGGCCTTGAAACTACAGGATTACCCGGTGGGCGACCTGCCGGACAGCGGCACCCAGTTGATCCACGACCTGCTCGGCGGCGTCAGCAACGACCTCGACAGCCTCGACCAGCGCCCGTGCATGCAAAGCATGGCCCTGGACGACTACCTGGCGGCCTTCGCGCAATTGCCCGAGGCCAACCAGCAGGCAGTGCGCGAGCGCTGGGGCGAGCCTGCGCAGGATCCGATGTTCCGTGGCGGGCGGATGATGATCGCCGGCCTGCGCCTGGGCCTGACCTTCGTCGGCATCCAGCCGGCCCGTGGCTACCAGCTCGACCAGAGCGCGGTGTACCACGACCCCGACCTGGTCCCGCCCCATGGCTACCTGGCCTTCTATTTCTGGCTGCGCCATGGCTTTGCCGCCGATGCGCTGATCCATGTCGGCAAGCACGGCAACCTGGAATGGCTGCCGGGCAAGGGCGTCGGGCTATCGGCGCAGTGCTGGCCGGATGCACTGATCGGGCCGCTGCCGAATATCTATCCCTTTATCGTCAACGACCCGGGCGAGGGCGCCCAGGCCAAGCGCCGTACCCAGGCAGTGATCATCGACCACCTGATGCCACCCCTGACCCGCGCCGAGACCTACGGCCCGCTGCGCAACCTGGAGCGCCTGGCCGACGAATACTACGAGGCGCAACTGCTGGACCCGCGCCGCGCCGTGGAATTGCAGAAAGAAATCCTGCAACTGGTGCGCGACAACCATATCGACCGCGAGCTGCAACTGGACGGCGCGCTGGACGATGCGGCGGTGTGGCTGCCGCGCCTGGACACCTACCTGTGCGACCTCAAGGAATCGCAGATCCGCGATGGCCTGCATGTGTTCGGAGAGTCGCCCACGGGGCGTCTGCGCCTCGATACGCTGGCGGCGTTGTTGCGTGTGGCTCGCGGCGATGGCCGTGGCGCCAATGCCAGCCTGCCACGGGCGCTGGCCCGGGCCATGCTGCTGGGCTTCGATCCGCTGGATTGCGAACTGGGCGAGCCCTGGCAGGGGCCGCGACCGGCATTGCTGGCGGACCTCGAATGCGGCCCGTGGCGCACCGCCGGGGATACCCGCGAACGCCTGGAAGTCCTTTCGGTGCAGTTGATCGAGCAGACCCTGGCCGGTGAGTCGGCCTTGCCGGACGCGCCACAGTGGGATGACGTGCGCGCCGTGCTCGAAGCCCTGGCCGAGCGCGTCGCACCACAGTTGGACAGTTGCGGCGCAGCGGAAATGCACGGCGTGCTGTCCGCTCTCGAAGGCTGTTTCGTCCCGGCTGGCCCCAGTGGCGCGCCGAGTCGCGGGCGACTCGATGTGTTGCCCACCGGGCGCAACTTCTACACCGTCGATGTGCGCAACCTGCCCACGGCCACCGCCTGGCGCCTGGGGTTCACCTCGGCCAGCCTGATTCTCGAACGTCACTTGCAGGATCACGGCGACCATTTGCGCCAGCTTGGCCTGTCGGTCTGGGGGACGGCGACGATGCGCACCGGCGGCGACGATATCGCCCAGGCCATGGCCCTCATGGGCGTGCGCCCGGTGTGGGCGGCGGGCAGCCATCGGGTCGACGACTTCGAGATCCTGCCCCTGAGCCTGCTGGACCGGCCACGGGTCGATGTGACCCTGCGCGTCTCCGGCTTCTTCCGTGACGCCTTCGGCAACCTGATCAGGCTGTTCGATGCGGCGGTGCAAGCGGTGGCGGCGCTGGACGAGCCGGACGACATGAACCCCCTGGCCGCCCGGGTACGCAGCGAGCGCGCCGAGCTGCTGGCCAGCGGCCTGGATGAAGACCAGGCCCGGCGCCAGGCCGGCTGGCGGGTGTTCGGCTCCAAGCCGGGTGCCTACGGCGCCGGCGTGCAGAACGCCATCGACGGACGCCTGTGGCACAGCCGCGAGGACCTCGCCGAGGTCTACCTCAATCACGGCGGCTACGCCTATGGCGGCGCCGACGAAGGCACCGAAGCCCGTGGACATTTCGCCAAACGCCTGGGTCAGATGCAGGCGGTGCTGCAGAACCAGGACAACCACGAGCACGACCTGCTCGACTCCAACGATTACTACCAGTTCCAGGGCGGCATGCTCGCGGCGGTGGAAACCCTGGGCGGGCAGGGCGTCGCCAGCTACCACGGCGACCACAGTCAGCCGGAGCGCCCACGCATCCGCACCCTGAAGGAAGAACTGAACCGGGTGATCCGTGCCCGCGCCCTGAATCCCAAGTGGATCGACGGGGTCAAGCGCCATGGCTACAAGGGCGCCTTCGAGCTGGCGGCGACGGTGGACAACCTGTTCGCCTTCGACGCCACCACCCTTTTGATCGATGACCATCATTACCAGTCGCTGGCCGATGCCTATGTGCTCGACCCGGCGACCCGCGAATTCATCCGCCAGCACAACCCCGAGGCGCTGCGCGAGATCACCGAGCGCCTGATCGAGGCCCAGCAGCGCGGCCTCTGGCAGGAACCCGGGGAGTACCGCGAAGCCCTGGAAGAACAACTGCTGGACGGCGAGGAAGAGGCTTGAAATGACTGAACCCCTGCACTTTCCCCTGGCGGCGGTGGTCGGCGCCGAGGACCTGAAACTGGCCTTGTGCCTGACCGCCATCGACCCGAAGATCGGCGGCGTGCTGATCGAGGGGCCACGGGGCATGGCCAAGAGTACGCTGGCCCGTGGCCTGGCGGACCTGCTCGGCGAGGGGCCGTTCGTGACCTTGCCCTTGGGCGCTACCGAGGAGCGCCTGGTCGGCACCCTCGACCTGGATGCCGCGCTGGGCCAGGGCCGGGCGCAGTTCTCCCCGGGCGTGCTGGCCAAGGCTGATGGCGGCGTGCTCTATGTCGACGAGGTCAACCTGCTCGCCGACCACCTGGTGGACCTGCTGCTGGACGTGGCTGCCAGTGGTACCAACCGGATCGAGCGTGATGGCTTGTCCCATCGGCACAGTGCGCGCTTCGTGCTGATCGGCACGATGAACCCGGAAGAAGGTGAGCTGCGTCCGCAGTTGCTCGACCGTTTCGGCCTCAATGTGGCCCTGCACGGACAGCCGCTGCCCGAGGCCCGGGGGCAGATCCTGCGTCGGCGCCTGGCCTTCGACAGCGATCCCGCCGGCTTCCTTGCCGACTGGGCGCCGGCCCAGGCCGCGCTGCGCCAGCGCTGCCAGAACGCTCGCCAGCGCCTGGCAAGCATCGAACTGGACGATCGCTCCCTCGCCCTGATCACCGAACGTTGCTTCGCTGCCGGCGTGGATGGTCTGCGCGCCGACCTGGTCTGGTGGCGTGCCGCCCGGGCCCATGCGGCCTGGCGGGGTGGCGAGCGGATCGAGGACGCGGATATCGAGGCGGTGGCCGAGTTCGCCCTGCGTCATCGTCGCCAGGAACCGTCCACTGGCAGCCAGCCACCGGCAACAGCGAACGGCCAGGCGCAGCCATCGCCGCCAGCGCAAGCCGGGCAGTGGGGTGAAATGCCGGCCCAGCCAGTGGCCACCGGGGCCCGGCGCGAGGTCCCGACCTGGCCAAAAAAGCCCTGAGCATCCGTGCCCGCGCCAGCGCGGATGCCAGGCCCAAGGCCGGCAGGCTCGACCAGGGCCCGCGTGGCCGCGGGCGCAGCGCGGGGCAGGGCAAGGTCGACTGGCCGGCGACCCTGCTTAACGGCCGGCCACGGCAACGCGGCGACCTGCGCTGGATCCAGCGCAATGCCGCGCATCCCGAACTGTGGCTGGTGATTGTCGACGTTTCGGCCTCGACCCGGCGCTACCAGGCATTGAGCAAGGCCAAGGGCGTGCTGGCGCATTTCTTCGATCAGGCTTACCGCGCCCGGGCACGCCTGGCCTTGCTGACGGCCAGCGGCAACACGCCGCGCTGGCAGCGTCATGGCCTGAAAGCCTCGGCGGCTTTACAGCCGTGGCTGGTGGAGCTGGGGGCGGGAGGTGGTACGCCGTTGCTGGCGGCGCTGGAGGAAGCGCGACAGTGGCTGCTGCGTCGACAACGGCAATTTCCCGGCGAAATGCAGCGATGCCTGCTGCTCACCGACGGACGGTTGACGATTGATAGACAACTTCAAGCGCTGCCCTGCTGCACTTTATTGCTCGATATGGAAAGTGCACCGATCCGTCTGGGGCGGGCCCGGCAGCTTGCGGAAAGTTTGCAGGCACAATACCGGCATATCGACGAGTTGCGCGAAGGCTAACGGCGGTGAAGTGTCGCAGCGACAATAAGCCTCAAGTTTCTGGATAACTTTCGGCGCAAGCTTCAAGCTGCAAGTTGCAAGAAAAAGCAGATCAAACGCGCGTTGCTCTTACTTGCCGCTTAAAGCTTGAAGCTTGTAGCTGGATCAGGAAGGCATGGTCCAGGGCTGCAGGTCGTAACCTTTCTGGCTCAGCTCGGCACGCACTTCCTCGATCAGGTGTGCCCATTGTGCCGGGTCCGAGTAGGTGCTGCTCGGCACCTGCTTGCTGCCAATCCGGGTGCTGGTCCGGTCAATCACTGCAAGGCTTAGCTCGCCAGTGCCGTTTGGCGCATCCCAGGCAACGCACTGGAAGGGTTCGAAGGCGTGGTCGGCAATCAGCAGTGCTTCGTTGACACGCAGCGGAGCGTTCATGGGTTCGGTCTCTCTATGGTCCCAAACAGCAGAGGAAAGTTGCCGGGGCGTCATGCGCGGCGGCAGGTTACTTGTACTGATGTCCGAAGTAACAGGTGAAGTCACACTGCATTGAAAAATTTTTTGTTCTCGCTTCGGACATTCAATTATTTCTGGCGCTTGTGACGTTGAATTCAGGCAAATGTTCCGTGACGTAAATGTAATGGAATTTTTCAGCGGACAGACGGTCATGGGCGAACTGGCGTTCGTTGCTACCGTTACCCACAGGTTTGCCAAGATGCTGTTTCTACTCGATTTTCCAAAAATTGACGTCAAGGAAAGATCATGCTCGAGCCTGCCCCGCACCGTCGTTTGCTGGTGGTCGATCCCTGCGATGACTGCCACCGTCTACTCCCCGGTTTGCGCAGCATTGGCTGGGATGTCCACAGCTGTACCCTGGCCACGGCGCTGGAGCATTCCTGTGATGTCGGTCTGCTGCGCCTGCAGGCCAGTCACTTGCAGCGCCCCGAAGCGGTCAAGGACCTGATCAGCCGCAGCGGCGCCGAATGGATCGCGGTGTTGAGCCCCCAGGAACTGCGGGCGCAGAAGGTCGGGGATTTTGTCTGCGAGTGGTTTTTCGATTTCCATACCCTGCCGTTCGATGTGTCGCGGGTCCAGGTGACCCTGGGGCGGGCCTTTGGCATGGGGCGCCTGCGCGGCAAGGGGGCGGCGCGCACCGAGGAGCCGGCGCACGAACTGCTGGGCGACAGCCGGGCCATCCGCGAGCTGCGCAAGCTGCTGAGCAAGCTGGCGCCGACCGAGTCGCCGGTGCTGATCCGTGGCGAAAGCGGCACCGGCAAGGAGCTGGTGGCGCGTACCCTGCACCGTGAATCCTTGCGCAACGACAAGCCGTTCGTGGCGATCAACTGCGGGGCGATTCCTGAGCACCTGATCCAGTCGGAGCTGTTCGGCCATGAGAAAGGCGCCTTTACCGGGGCGCACCAGCGCAAGGTCGGACGGATCGAGGCGGCCCACGGGGGCACGCTGTTCCTCGACGAAATCGGTGATCTGCCCCTGGAGCTGCAGGCCAATCTGCTGCGCTTTCTGCAGGAAAAGCATATCGAGCGGGTGGGCGGCAGCCAGCCGATCGCCGTGGATGTGCGGGTGCTGGCGGCGACCCATGTGGATCTGGAGAGCGCCATCGTCAGCGGGCGTTTTCGCGAAGACCTGTATTACCGCCTGAATGTCCTGCAGGTGATCACTGCGCCGCTGCGTGACCGGCATGGTGACCTGTCGATGCTGGCCAGCCACTTTTCCCGCTTCTACAGCCAGGAAACCGGGCGGCGCCCGCGCACTTTCAGCGAGGACGCCCTGAGCGCCATGGGCAAGCATGACTGGCCGGGTAATGTGCGTGAACTGGCCAACCGGGTAAGGCGCGGGCTGGTGCTGGCGGAAGGGCGGCAGATCGAACCGCGCGACCTGGGCCTGCATGAGCAGCTCAACCACGTAGCGGCGCCCATGGGCACGCTGGAAGACTACAAGCACCAGGCCGAACGTCAGGCGCTATGCGATGTGCTGGATCGGCACAGCGACAACCTGAGTGTCGCAGCCAAGGTCCTCGGGGTGTCACGGCCGACGTTTTACCGGTTGTTGCACAAGCATCAGATACGGTAAATCAGGAAGCCTCCGCGGACCTTGTGCGTTCATCGGACCGATAGGGGGTTCACCACCGCAATCGCTGGCAAGCCAGCTCCCACAGGGTCCGAGTCGCTGCAGAATGAGCTGGCTTGCCAGCGATGAGGCCCTCAGCACCAACCCAGGTGCATTGCCTTGCCAGCCAACCCGTGCACCACTAACCTTGCCGGCTTTCCCCGCAACTCCCCGAGCCGCCATGTCCCGCAGCACCTCCCGCACCACAGGCCGTCCCACCCTGGCCGAAGTCGCCCGGCTTTCCGGGGTTTCGCCGATCACCGTGTCCCGGGCCCTGCGCGGGGTGGCCACGGTGGCGCCGGAGTTGGTGGAGAAGGTCCAGGCCGCTGCGGCCCAGCTCGGCTATGTCGCCAACCCCGCGGCCCGCGCCCTGGCCTCGGCGCAGAGCCAGTCGGTGGCGGTGCTGATCCCGTCGCTGTCCAACCAGTTGTTCGTCGAGACCCTCGACGCGATCCACGATGTCCTGCGCCCGCGCGGCCTGGAAGTGATGATTGGCAACTTCCACTACGACGCCAGCGTAGAGGAAAACCTGCTGCGCAGTTACCTCGCCCATCAACCCCGCGGCCTGTTGCTGACCGGCTTCGAGCGCAGCGAGGCGTCACGGCGGATGCTCGCCGCCAGCCGCGTGCCCTGCGTGCATATGATGGAGCTGGGCGACCAGGAGGGTGTGGTCTCGGTGGGCTTTTCCCAGCATGAGGCCGGTCGCGCGGTCGCCCGCCATCTGATCGAGCGTGGGCGACGACGCCTCGGCTTTATCGCTGCGCAACTGGACGCCCGGGTCCTGCAACGCGCCGAGGGTTTCCGCCAGGCACTGCGCGAAGCGGGGCTGTACGATCCGGCGCTGGAACTCCTGGTCCCGCAGCCATCGTCCATCGGCCTGGGCGGCGAGCTGTTCAGCCAGTTGCTGGCCCGCCATGGCGATCTCGACGGGATCTTCTTCTGCAACGACGACCTCGCCCATGGTGCGATCTTCCAGGCCCAGCGCCAGGGCATCCGGGTCCCGCAGCAGGTGGCGATGGTCGGTTTCAATGACCTGCCGGCCTCGGCCCATATGGTCCCGCGCCTGACTTCGATCCGCACGCCACTGGCCGCCGTCGGCCGGCACGCGGCGCAGGCGCTGCTCGATCTGCTCGACGGCAAGCGCGGGAAAAATCCTGCCCAAGACCTTGGTTTTGCCCTGATGATCCGCGAAAGCAGCTGAACACTGCCGATAAATGGTCGAGGCAGGGCGCTTGCAGGGCGCCTTGGCCCATCTATGCTGAGCACAATTCCGCCAATGGAGTGTGCGTGACATGTTCGACTCCCATCGCAAATCGGACCTGGCAGAAATCGAGCGGTGTAATCGGGCGTTGGCCGAAGCCAACGCAAAACTGGCAGCGATCAGCCGTTCCATGGCCATGATCGAGTTCAGCCCCGATGGAGTAGTACTCGACGCAAACGAGCATTTTTGCAAAGCCATGGGCTACAGCCTCGACGAGATCCGCGGTCAGCACCACCGGATCTTCTGCGAGGAGGCCTACACCAAGACCGAGGAATATCGCCAGCTGTGGCGCGACCTGGCCCAGGGCCAGGCACGCAGCGGGACCTTCCTGCGCCTGGATCGCCAGCGCAAGGAGCTGTGGCTGGAGGCCAGCTACATGCCGGTCTTCGGCAACAATGGCGTGGTCACCAGCATCATCAAGGTGGCCAGCGACATCACCGCGCGGGTGGTGCACGAGCACGAGGCGGACTGCCTGCTCGAAGCCATCGGCCGCTCCATGGCGGTGATCGAGTTCACCCCCGAAGGCCGGGTAATCACGGCCAACGACAACTTCCTGCATACCATGCACTACCGCCTCGACGAGGTGGTCGGGCAGCATCACAGCCTGTTCTGCCACAAGAGCGAAAGCGAGTCGGCGGACTACAGGGCCTTCTGGGCTTCCCTCAACCGCGGTGAATACCACTCGCACCGCTTCGAACGGGTCAACAAGCTGGGGCAGATGGTCTATCTGGAAGCCTCGTACAACCCGATCTTCGACACCAAGGGCCGGCTGTACAAAGTGGTCAAGTTCGCCAGCGATATCACCCATCAGGTCTGCACCCAGCAGTCTGCTGCCGAAGCCGCCCATGCGACGTCAGTGCAGAACGACGCCTGCGCGCGCAAGGGCTCGGAAGTGGTGCAGCAGACGGTGCACGTGATCGAAGAGATTTCCCATGACCTCAACGAGGCGGCACGCAGTATTGACGCGGTGAACCGGCAGTCGGAGCTGATCGGGCAGATTGTCCTGACCATTCGCGGGATTGCCGACCAGACCAACCTGCTGGCGTTGAATGCGGCGATCGAGGCGGCGCGGGCAGGGGAGCATGGGCGCGGTTTTGCCGTGGTTGCGGAGGAAGTGCGCAATCTTGCGGCGCGAACCAGCAAGGCCACGGTGGAGATCGTCGAGGTGGTCAGGCAGAACCATGACCTGTCGCTGAAGGCGGTGGCCAGCATGCAATCCAGCCTGAACCGGACGGGGCAGGGAGTGGACCTGGCCAATGAGGCCGGCGAGGTGATCCTGGAGATCCAGCAGGGCTCGCGGCATGTGGTGGATGCGATCAGCCAGATCAACTCGACCTTGCAACTGCACTAGGCTTTCGGGCCCTATCGCTGCGGTGCGGCGGTCCGACAAGCCAGCTCCCACAGGTTCAGCGGTGCACGCGATCCCTGTGGGAGCTGGCTTGTCGGACCGCCGCACCGCAGCGATGAGGCCCTCAGCCCCACAACATGATTTTCAGACCGCAGCCGCCAGCTGCGCCACCACATGCTCCTTGCGAATCCTCGCCAGCGGCACACTCACCAGCGCCAGGGTCAGCACCACCGTCACCGCAATCCCCCAGGCCGCCAGGGTAAAGCCGCCCAGCGAAATCAACCCACCGGAAATCGCCGGCCCCACCGCCAGGCCGAGGCTCAGGAAACTCCCCGCTGCCGCCACCACGCGACCCTCGCGATCCAGCTCCGCCGCCAGCCCGGTGAGGTAGCTCAGGGCGTAGAAGTAGGTGATGCAGATGGTCATCACCCCGGCCGTGTACATGCTCTTGGAATGCTCGCCCAGTACATAGCTCAGGCTGGTCGCGCCAGTCAGCAGCACGGCAAGGATCACCGGGGTGCTCATGCCGAAGCGCTTGCCGATCATCGCCGCCAGCAGCGGGCCGATCAGGCCGACCACCGATTGCACCGAGAGCAGCACGCCCAGCTCGTCACCGCTATAGCCGACCATGGTCCCGATCCGCTCGACGAAGGCCCAGCCCATGGTGTCCCGCGCCTGGAACACGAACATCGCCAGCATCATGCACACTGCCGGCAGGCTGAGCAGGACATTGCCCTTGCCGCCACTGGCAACCACCACGGTCTCCACCGCCGGCGCGCGCTGGACCATGGCCGGGATCGCCAGCAACATCACCGCCATGGTCGCGGCCATCGCGTAGTACAACCCGGGCAGGCCGAACGCCGCCATGACCTTGGCGTAACCCAGCATCACCACGATCATCAGCAGTACCGACAGCACGTTCATATGCCCGGCGATACGGTCCGGCTGCTTCGCGCTGGACACCGCGGCATTGCCGCAGGCCAGGGCCAGCCCGGCGCCAACCCCGGCGACGCAGCGCACGGCGGCGAGCAGATAGAGATCGGCGACATTGGCGCTGACCAGGTTGGCGGCGATCGCCAGCAAGGTGCCGCCGATCGCCAGGGTCCGCCGCGGCGCACGCCCCATGAACGGCGCCACCAGCAAGGACGCGAGCATGGTGAAGCCAAACTCCGCCGACATCAGCAGCCCGGCCTGGGCCTCGTTGAGTTGCAGGTCGTGGATGATCGCGCTGATCAGGAACGGCAAGGCCCACAGGCCGAGCAAGCCGACCCCGTAGGCCGAGGCTGCGGCGGAGAACACCAGGCTCCAGCTTTCAGGCAGGAAGTTGCGTATTGTTTTCATTATGGTTTTCCCGGATTTGCACGCAAAAAAGCGCGCCATTATCGGCGCGCTTGTGGTTTTTTCATTGCTGACTTTCGTCGACTGGCGTGCCGTCGTCGTATTGCGCCAGCCAGGCCACCATGGCCTCCCGATAACGGGTGAAGCCCTTGTAGTCCACCAGCTCCTGGTCCAGGTCGCGGATCACCCGGTGCATGCGCTTGGCCCATTGCGGGGCGAAGTCGGCCAGTTGTTGCAGGCTGACCAGGTAGGTGCGTACCGGGAACAGTACGGCGTTGCTGCGCGGCAAACGGTGCAGCGGTTGCAGCTCGATGCGCAGGTTGACCAGCTCGCCGGCGTTTTCCGCGGTCACCGTGGTGCGGTCCGGGGCCCAGTCCGGCAGCGTCTCGGCAGAGGTTTCCAGGCGCGGATTGACGGTGATCGACCAGTTGGTCCGACGCACCGGGTGCCCCGGGCGCAGGCGCAGGAGGAACTTCAGCGCACGCTGGAGAATGCCCATCTCGTGCAGCTTCGGCACCGGGCCATGGAACTCCATGAAGCTCATGCCGAGGTTGAAGCGCAGCGAGTAGTCGGCGCGCTGGGTGGCCATGCCGGCGCCCATCACCAGGGTGTCGTCGCGCTCTTCGAGGAGGATGAACTCGCCCTGGGCCTGGCGGGTGATGTATTCCATCGGGTCCATCGGCAGGGTGCTGGCATCACCGAAGGTGAAGGTATCGTCCAGGCCCAGCGGGCGGTTGATCCAGCGCCATTGCGTGCCGTTCTTCTCCAGGCTGAAGTGCTCGGGGAAGTCCCGGGAATAGGACTCCATCAGCAGTTCCAGCAGGTCCCACTGGGCTTCCATCATGTGCGGCAGGGCGGCGTAGTGCACGCCCGGCTGGGTTTCGAGGATCTGCGCGCGGTGATGGCACTCGGAGATGTAGTGCTCGTCGATATCGAACTGGGCACGCAGGGCACCCTCGCCGAAGGGCACATGGGGTTCGACGTTCATCGAGTACATGTACTGGTCTTCCGGGTACGGGAAGGGCAGGCGCAGTACCGCCTCGCGGCTGTTGCGGTAGGTGAAGCCCTTGGCGTCGAGGTCGGCGTAGCTTTCGATCGGCTTGAATACGGTCATTTGTTGTTGTCCTGTCTCAGAGGTCCACGACCAGGCGGCTGCAACTGGCCCGGGATACGCACGGCATGAATTTGCGCTTGCTCAGCTTGTCTTCCTCGCTGAGCCAGTCGTCGCGGTGGTCCAGTTCACCGTCCACTTCCAGCACTTCGGTCTCGCAGTAGCCGCAGGCGCCGCCACGGCACAGGTAGGGCACCTTGTAGCCGGCCTGTTCGGCGGCTTCGAGCAGGGATTGCTCGGCGGGTACCTCCAGGGTCACGCCCTGGCGCGCCAGGGTGACGCTGAAGGGTTGACCGGTGGAGCCTTGCTCGACGAAGCGCTCGTAGTGGATATGGCTGTCGGTCCAGCCGAGGCTATGGGCGCTCTCGAGGGTGTCGTCGATCATGCTGTCCGGGCCGCAGACATAGACGTGGCTGCCCAGCGGGCGGCCGAAGAGGATGCCCGGGATATCCATGCGCGCGTCCTCGCCCTGCACGTACAGGTGCACGCGGGAACCGTAGCGGGCCTGGAGTTCACGGCCCAGGGCGATATGCTCCGGTCCGCGCACCGCCAGGTGCAGTTCGAAGCTGGCCTTCTTCAGTTCCAGCTCTTCCAGTTGCGAGTAGACCGGGGTAATGCCCACGCCGCCGGCGATGAACAGGTGCTGGCGACCGTGCTTGGCCAGGGGGAACAGGTTGGCCGGCTGGAGGATCTGCAACAGCTCGCCTTCGCCGACCCGGTCATGCAGGTAGCGCGAACCGCCACGGCCGTCGGCCACCCGGCGCACGGCGATCTGGTAGGCACTGGAGTCGTAGGGCGAGCTCATCAGCGAATAGGCGTTGCGGTGGGTCTTGTCGCCATCTTCGAGGACCACCACCACATGGCTGCCGCCAGAGAACGCCGGGAGGTGCTTGCCGTCCGGGTCGACCAGGGTGAAGCGGGTGATTTCCGGGGTCAGGGCCTCGATGCGGGCGACGCGCACGCTCAGGGTGCCGTTATGGGTATTCATGTATCGAGCTCCTCGGCGGCAGGCAGTTCGCCCGGGACTTCGCCATCGGCCTTGATGCCCTGGAAGGCGGCCAGGCGGCGGGAATAGTGATCGCGCACGACCAGGTTCAACCGGCAGCCCGGGCAGACGAAGACGCGTTGGGTAACGTTCTCGGTATAGGTGTCGCAGTGCGCGCACCAGACCCGGCGGACCAGGGTGCCGCTGTGTTCGCGCAGCACTTCGTCGCGGTTCAGGTCGACCGCGTTGGCCGCCTGCATGGCGGTGCCGATAAAGCTTTCCGAGCCGCTCAGGTACAAGCGTGTGCCCATCCGCGCCTCGCCGAGGCGCTCGCGCAGGGCGTCGATCAGTTCCTGGTTGCTGGCGAACACTTCCAGCCCGGCCGCTTCAGCCTCCTGCAGGGCTTGCAGGTGGTTGTGCCCGGAGAAGGATTCGACGGAGTAGAGCAGGGTGCTGCCGTGGCGCTGTTCGGCGGACATGTCGCCGATCAGGCGCAGCATGGCCGCGCCGCCGCTGCCCTGGCCCGCGATCAGGTGGCGCAGGCCACCCGCCATGGGTTGCAGCCGGTCGTAGACCGGGCGGCTCTTGATGCCGGTGATTAGCATAGGGAATCCTCGTATGCCATATTGCCTATGGTTTTATATGTATTGTTTCGGCCGCCAGGAAATGGCGTTTTTCATCGGTTGATCAGTGCTTGAACATCACGTGGCGCACGCAGGTGTAGTCCTCCAGGCCGTACATCGACATGTCCTTGCCGTAGCCGGATTGCTTCATGCCGCCGTGGGGCATTTCGCTGACCAGCATGAAGTGGGTGTTGATCCAGGTGCAGCCGTATTGCAGGCGCGCCGAGAGGCGGGTGGCGCGGCCGATATCGCGGGTCCAGACCGACGAGGCCAGGCCGTAGTCGGAGTCGTTGGCCCAGGCCAGGGCCTGCGCCTCGTCGTCGAACGGGGTGATGCTGATGACCGGCCCGAAGACTTCGCGCTGGACGATCTCGTCGTCCTGGCGGGCATCGGCCAGCACCGTGGGCTCGAAGAAGAAACCCGGGCCATCGACCCGGTTGCCGCCGGTGATCACGCGAATATGCGCCTGGGCCTTGGCGCGGTTGACGAAGCCTTCGACGCGCTCCAGGTGATCGCGGGTGATCAGCGGGCCGAGTTCGGTTTGCGGGTCGTCCTGCAGGCCCATGCGCAGGCTGGCGACGGCTTCGCCCAACTGGTTGACGAAGCGCTCGTAGACGCCGCGCTGCACATACAGGCGGCAGGCTGCGGTGCAGTCCTGGCCGGCGTTATAGAAGGCGAAGGCGCGGATGCCCTCGACGGCCGCATCGAGATCGGCATCGTCGAAGATCAGCACCGGGGCCTTGCCGCCCAGTTCCATGTGGGTGCGCTTCACGCTGCTGGCGGTGCTGGCGATGATCCGCGCGCCGGTGGCGACTGAGCCGGTCAGGGAGACCATGCGCACTTTCGAATGGTTGACCAGCGGCTCGCCCACGCTCGGGCCGCGGCCGAAGAGAATATTGACCACGCCGGCCGGGAACAGCCCGGCGATCAGCTCGGCCAGGGCCAGGGCGGTCAGCGGGGTCTGCTCGGAGGGCTTGAGTACGACGGTATTGCCGGCAGCCAGGGCCGGGGCGAGCTTCCAGGCGACCATCATCAGCGGGTAATTCCACGGCGCGATGGAGGCGATCACCCCGAGCGGATCGCGGCGGATCATCGAGGTGTGGCCGGGCAGGTACTCGCCACCAGCCGATCCCGACAGGCAGCGGCTGGCCCCGGCGAAGTAGCGGAACACGTCGGCAATGGCCGGGATTTCGTCGTTCAGTGCAGCCTGGTAGGGCTTGCCGCAGTTCTGCGATTCGAGGCGGGCGAGGTGTTCGGCATTGGCCTCGATCAGGTCGGCTACCTTGAGCAGCAGGTGGGCGCGGTCTTTCGGCGGAGTCTGTGCCCAGCCGTCGAACGCCTGATCGGCGGCCTGCACGGCGGCATCCACCTGGGCGCTGCTGGCCTCGGGAATGCTCACCAGCACGGCACCCTCGGACGGGTTGTAGACGGCGTAGGGTTCGCCTTGGCCAGCGACCAGTTGGCCGTTGATCAGGAGTCGGGTCTGCATTGCGTATTCCTGCTTGGAGTTATTGGTGAATACAGGCGCACAGGATCAGGTGGCCTGTGCAAGGCTTAAACATATAAAACCATATCTTAAATTGGTTGACCAGCCCGACTGGGTGGAATTGCCATGAGCAGAAGGTAATAAGGCGCTAACACCCGGACTGTGCTTCGCTATAAGATGCGAAACCGAATTTTTAACCGTGCCTGTGCAAGGCTCGAAAGGGAGAGGCAATGACTGCCCTGAATAGTGCCCGCAACACCGCATTCATCCGCCTGCGCCAGGAGGGGCGCACCGATGAAGTGGCGCGGCGCCTGGTGGAGGCCATCGAGCTGGGCCTGTTCGCCGAGGGCCAGCAATTGCCCAGCGAGTCGGAGCTGGCCCTGCAACTGGGGGTGGCCACGGTCACCCTGCGCGAAGCCCTGGTGGTACTGCGCCAGCGTGGCCTGATCGAAACCCGACGCGGGCGCAATGGCGGCAGCTTCGTCTGTGCCCCGGTGGAGTTGCCGGAGGCGTTGCTCCTGCAAAAGCTGCGGGAGATGAGCGGGCCGGACCTGCGTGACCTCGGCGACGAGCAGACTGCGATCTCCGGCACCGCCGCCCGCCTGGCGGCCAAGCGCAGTTCGCCCGAGCAGCAGGGGCGCATCGCCCACCATATCGAGACCCTGCGCCAGGCCGGCTCGCGCCTGGCCCGGCACCGCGCGGATGCGCGTTTCCATATCGAAGTGGCGGCGGCGGCCCAGTCCCTGCGCCTGACCCATGCGGAAATGCGCCTGCAATCGGAAGTCGGCGAGCTGCTGTGGATGGAGGCTGCCGGTGGTGGCGACATCGCGCTGGTCGAGCAGGAGCACCAGGCGATCCTCCAGGCCCTGGTGGCCGGTGACGCGGTGCTCGCCGGAGCGCTCGCCGAGGCCCATGTCAGTCGCGGCATCAAGCGCCTGATCAGCCTGCGCCTTGAACTGCTGGCGGCAGACCCGGACTGATCGCGTTTTCCCCATCCATAACAAGAACAGCCGAACCCTGTGTGAGGTAATGCCATGTTTGCCCCGAGCGATAACGCGTCCTTCTCGGCCTGCGCCCAGCAGTTGGACAGCACCCTGGGCACGATTTTCGGCCAGGTCCGCGAATTGGCCGAGGAAACCCGTGCGCTGTGGCAGCGGGTCCTGGCGGAAGGGCGCCAGCCCGTGGCCAGGGACCTGGCGTCGCTGCGTCCGGCCATCGACAAGCAGCTGTTCGCCACCGGTGCCTTTGGTTGCGGTGGCGGAGTGATCGTCGCCCCCAACGGCCTGGCCGACCGCGAGATGCACCTGGAATGGTGGTACCTGGCCGATGGCGGCAAGACCCTGCCATTGCGCCCCAATTTCGACCGTCGCCGGGAGAACTACTACGACTACAACGCCATGCCCTGGTACAGCAAACCCAGGGATACCGGGCGCAGTGTGGTGGAGGGGCCCTATGTGGACCTCTATGGCACCAACATGTACGTGCTGACCTTCACCATGCCGATCCATGTGCAGGGCGAGTTCATTGGCGTGGCGGGGCTGGACCTGTCGTTGCACAACGTCGAGCGGTTGCTGGTGAAAAGCCTGATGCGCCTGGATCATGAGGCGGTGCTGATTTCGGCAGAGGGCAGGGTGATTGCCTCGAACACGGCGAACTGGATGGTCGGGGACCTGGTGTCGACCTTGCTCAACGATATGCAACTGGGGGAGATCAGGCTGACCTTGTCGGAGTCGGAGACGGGGTGGTCGCTGGTGCGGCTGCCGGGGTTGCGCTGAGGTTCAGCAGTGACCTTGAGGTCCTCATCGCTGGCAAGCCAGCTCCCACAGGGTTTGGGGTCAGTCACAAGAGTTGTGCTCGACGCGGACCTGTGGGAGCTGGCTTGCCAGCGATGAGGCCAGCGCGTCAGGCACCCGCTTCCAGCCGCACCAGCAACCTCTCCAGGCTTCCTTCCAGCGCCTGCTTCAGCTCCAGCAACCGCGCGTCCCCGACGCCTTCGGCGCAGCCGCGCTCCAGCGCATCGCAGTGCTCCACCAGCCCCCGCGCCTTGAGCATCTTCATGCCTCCGCGAACCCGGTGTGCAAGGGCCTTCAACCGCGCCACCGGCGCCCCCGGTGGCAGTGCACGCAACGCCGCCAGATCCTGCGCGGTGCTCATCGCCAGTTGCTCGACCAGGCGCCGGATCATCTCTGGATCATTCAAGGTCAGATGCCGCAGCTCGTTCAGGTCGAAACCACTGTCATCCTCGACCACCGCCGGCTCCAGCCCGCCCAGGTGACTGCGCAGCGCCCCCAGCCCGATGGGCTTGAACAGGCAATCGTCCATCCCCGACGCCAGGCAGCGCTCACGTTCTTCCGCCTGGGCATTGGCCGTCAGGCCCAGGATCAGGCAGCGGCGGCGGCCATTTTCCTCGGTCCGTACTGCCCGGGCCAACTGATAGCCGTCCATGCCCGGCATATTACAGTCGGTGATCAATACGTCGAAATCGCCGTCGCGCCACATCTGCAAGGCCAGGGCGCCGTTGTCCGCCTGGCTGACCCGGTGACCGAGCACGTCCAGTTGCTTGTGCAGCAGCATCAGGTTGGCCGGGTAGTCATCCACCACCAGGATGCTCAGCGAGGCTATGCTGGCCGGGCTGTCGTCAATGACCGGCGCGCTGTCTGCCAGCTCGCCTGCCCAGGGCAGCAGCAGGACCACCTCGGCCCGCGTGCCTTGCCTGGCTGGCTGGACAGGTTCAGCGCCCCACCCATCAGTTCGCAGAGCGTGCGGCTGATCACCAGCCCCAACCCGGTGCCTTGGCCCGCCGGTTGCTCGCCAGCCTGGACAAAGGGGCTGAACAGGCGGGCCTGGTCGGTTGCGCTGATACCAATACCGCTGTCCTCCACGACCAGGTTGACCCGTGCACCGCCGTCCTGCGCTTCCAGTGCCAGGCCAATGCGCACCCGGCCCTGTTCGGTGAACTTGATCGCATTGCTCAGCAGGTTGGCCAGTACCTGGCGCAGGCGCAGCGGGTCCACGGCCAGCGGCCGGGTGGTGGGCGGCAGGTCGAGGCGCAGTTCCAGGCCCTTGAGCCGCGCGCTGCTCTCGAAGATCCGCGCCGTGGCACGGATCAGCGCGGGCAGGTCGGTCGGCTCGGGCGCCAGGGCCATATGCCCCGATTCGATGCGGGCGATATCCAGCACATCGCCGATCAGGTCCAGCAAGGCGCTGGCCGAGTCGAAGGCAACCTGCAACGATGGCTGGTCGATGCGCCCTTGCTCGGCATCCTTCAGGGCCAGTTCGAGCAGGCCGATCACCGCATTCATCGGTGTGCGGATTTCATGGCTCATGGTGGCGAGGAAGGTGCTTTTGGCATGGTTGGCACTGTCGGCTTGCTCCTTGGCAAGGCGCAGTTCGCCGAGCAGGCCTTCGCTGATCTTCAGTTGCTGTTGCAAGGCCTCTTCGGCGGCGGTGCGCCGGGCGATCAGGCCGCGCAGGTAACGATTCCACAGGACGACCGCAGCGATAGCCAGGCCGGCCACCAGGAGGATCTGCAGGACCAGCCCGCGATAGTTGCGCCAGGGGTTGTCGCTGATCAGGGCGTTGGTGCGCCAGCGGTTGGCAAGCAGGGTCATTTCATCCGGCTCGATGCTCAGCAGGGTCTTGTCGAGGATGCTGTGCAGCTCGTTATCGCCACGGGCAGTGGCGAAGGCGGCAATGGCCGGGTTGTCGTCGAGCAGTGCGGCAATGCGCAGGCGATCCTTGAACAGGCGGCTGATGAAATAGGCGGCATTGATCTGCGAGGCGATGGCCGCATCGGCCCGGCCCTGGGCGACATACTCCATCAGGGCCAGCGGGTCGGCGACCTCGATCAGTTCGATGCCGGGATGCTCGCGGCGCAGGGTGTCGGCGAAGGGCGTGCCGCGGATCAGGGCCAGGCGCTTGCCTTGCAGGGCCGCGGTGGTATCCGGGGCATCGGCGCGGATGGAGGTGACCAGCACCCTTGGCGTGGTCAGGTACGGGCGGGTGAACTCCAGGCCTCGGGCCCGTTCGCCGCCATAGGGCAGGGCGCCGATCAGGTCGGCCTGGCCGCTTTCCACCAGCTCGATCATTTGCGCCACGCTTTCGGCTTCGACGATCTGGAAATGCAGACCGGTACGCAGGCTGATCTGTTCCAGCAGGTCGGCGGTAATGCCGCGGAACTGCTGCTTGTCGTCGAGAAAGGTCAGCGGCGCGAAGTATTTGTTGATCACCACCTTCAGGCTTGGGTGGCGACTGATCCACGCCTGTTCGCCAGCTTCCAGCTGCAGCGCGCCGCGGTTGAGCAAAGGACTGTTGAGGCCGCTGCTCCAGCGCCGGGCGACATTGATCCGGTCGCTCTCGGACAGGCTGGCCAGGGCCTGGTTGATGACTCGCAGGAGGATGGCGTTGTCGTGTTCCAGGGCGAAGCTGAAGGCCGAGCGCAGTGGCTTGACGTACCAGGCGATCTGTACGCTGTCGCGGTAATGGTTGCCGATCAGGTAATCGGAGCTGATGGCGTCGCCGATGAAGGCATCGGCATCGCCCTGGGTGAGGGCTGACAAGGCTGCCATGCTCGACGCATGGAGTTGCAGCCTGGCCTGGGGATAGACCTGCTGGATGCGCTCCACCGGCAGGTAATGGTCGACCATCGCCAGGCGTGCGCCGGCCAGCCCGTCGCCGGGGTTGCGTGGCTTGCCCAGCGGTGTGGCAATGATTGCCTGGTCGTCGGCGTAGGGCTGGCTGAGCAGCAGTTCGGTGTTGGCTTCCTCGAAGCCGTTGGCGCTGCCGAGCAGGTCGATCTCGCCCCGCGCCAGGGCCTGGATCGCGGCGCTGCGGCTGGGGTAGTGGAGGACTTCCACGGGGATCTTCAGTTGCTCGCCGAGCAGCCCGGCATAGTCGGCGGTGAGGCCTTCATAGTCGCGCTGGCTGACGTTGATGTCGAAGGGCGGATAGTCCGGCGCCGAGGTGCCCAGGCGCAGCACCTGCTTGCGCTCCAGCCATTGCCGGTCGGCGCTGCCAAGCACCGGCGGGGCGCTGCTGCTCAGGGAGCGCCCGAGCAGTTGGCGCGGCGCGACCTCGCCGGCCGGGAGTGGCGCCGGCAGCACCAGGGCCAGACCCAGAACCAGAACCAGCAGCGGCAGGGCTTTCATCGATCGCTCAGATCATGCCGCGGCGGTTGGCCAGGTCGAGCAGCTCGGCCAGGGAGCGTACCTGCAGCTTGTCCATGATGCGGGTCTTGTAGGTGCTGATGGTCTTGGCGCTGAGGAACATTTCTTCGGCGATCTCGTTGTTGGTGGCGCCCTTGGCCAGTTGCCGCATCACTTCGAATTCGCGGTTGGACAGGCGGTCGAGGCGATCGTCCTCGGTTTGTGCCCGCGGGCTCAGGCGCAGCGCATCGGGGAGGTAGGAGTAGCCACTGAGCACTGCCTTGAGGGCACCGAGGAGAATCGACAGGTCTTCGTCCTTGCGCACGAAGGCCGAAGCACCGGCCTCGATGCAGCGCTTGGCGAACAGGCGTGGAGGCAGGCCGGTGAACACCATGATCCGCGGCGCCGGGTCGAGGCCGCGCAGGCGCTCCAGCACGCAGAGCCCTTCGAGCCTTGGCAGGCCGAGGTCGAGAATCACCACGTCGGGCAGCAGTTCCTGGCTCAGGCTGACCGCACTGACCCCGTCGTGGGCTTCGCCGATCACTTCGTAGCCTTCGCGCTCCAGCAGCAGGCGGGCGGCGAAACGGATGGTGGGATGATCGTCAACGATCAGGATCTTGTGCATCGCGTAGGAACTCCTGCATCAGGAATGGATTTTTCCCGAGTCACTCAGGAGGGGGAAACCGCCGGTTCAGACGGGCCGCTCACGATACGTCGATTCAGGTGCGATGAGTACGAGCAGTATAGAGGCGTGGAACAATTCAGCCTGGTTAGCTGAAAATTCCTACAAGAAGTGCCAAGGCTCCCACAGTAGGAAACGGCGCACATGGGGTCGGGCGCCGGATATTGCCTGACGGGCAAAGGTTATCGGGCTGACGGACGCGGCACCCCGAAGGTGGGAAAAGCGCCGATCAATGGCCGGCCAGGCTATCGCCGGGTGCCAGGCGCAGGGCCTTGGCCACTTCCGCCTGGATCTTGTAGGCCGGCGCCTCTACCGCTTCGTAGTTGCGTGTGTAGCGTGCCGCGAAGTCGTCCACGCCCCATTGCTGATATTGCTGCACGTGCTTGAGCTCGTGGGCCCAGAGGGCGATGTTGCTGCGCGCGTCCTCGGCGTTGCGGAAGACGATCACGTCCACCAGGGTCACTGCGGCGACGTCCGGGTTTTGCAGGAAGGCGCTGGCGGCATCCAGTTGCTGCGGGTTGCCGATCTGGAAGCGTGCGGCGTCGAGGACCTGGAAGTCATACCAGGGCTCCAGCTGTACGCGGATATCCAGCGGGATCGGCTCGACCCCGGCGGCCATGGCGCTGTCGCGGGACAGCCTGAGCCAGTTGGCCAGTCCGGAGGAGGCCATGCGCGCGACATTGTCGAGCAGGGTGAACAGGTCGTTAGCCTGGCCAGGCATTTCGCCTTGCGGCGTGGTGGCGGCGGGGGACGGGGCGGCAAGGCCCAGGGTCAGGCACAGCAGCAAGGGGCGGTACAGCGGGGAACTCAACACAGGACTCCTGCCGGTACGGTCGGGGGGTGAGCAGTTTGACCGGGATTTCGCGTTTTGGTTGGGCACTGCGGAAAAATTCTCACGGGGCTTGAGAGCCGCCGGCCAGGCAGGCATCCTGCGCCCTTTGCTCTGCCTGGAACCGTCATGGACGCCTCGACCCTGCTGCTCTACATCATTGCCGCCAGCGCGGTGATGATCACCCCCGGACCCGCCATGCTCCTGGCCCTGAACAACGGCGCCAGCCACGGCATGCGCGTGGCCGGCTTTGGCATGGCCGGAGCGATGCTCTCCGATCTGATCCTGATCGCCGCCGTTGGCTGTGGCCTTGGCGCCTTGCTCCAGGCCTCGGAGCAGCTGTTCAGCCTGGTCAAGTGGGTCGGGGCGGCATACCTGCTGTATCTGGCGGTAGTGCTCTGGCGTGCGCCGGTGCGCGCCCTTGGAGCAAGCGGCGGGCCGGCGGCGGTGAGTGGCCGCTCGACCTTTTTCCGCGCCCTGATCGTTGGTTTGTCCAACCCCAAGGGGCTGCTGTTCTTCTCGGCGTTCCTGCCGCAATTCATCCGCCCTGACCAGCCGGTGCTGCAGCAGTACCTGGTGCTGGCGGTGATCACTGCGTCCCTGGACTGCCTGATGATGATCGTCTACGCCCTGGGCGGGCGTCATGCGGTCCGGGCGTTTTCGGCGCGGGTCATGCAGTGGATCAACCGCGGCTGCGCCGGCATGCTCGCGGTACTGGCGGTCGGCCTGAGCCTGTATCGGCGCAACGACCTGCACTGACCGGCTAGTCCATCGCCTCCTGCAAGAACGCCCGGCTGGCCTGCAGCACCGCCAGCTGGGTCGCTTCCCCCGCCAGCATCCGCGCAATGACCAGGGCACCCACGCACTGGGCGAGCATGGCCCAGGCCAGCGCGTCATCGTTCAGGGTCACCGACCATGCCTGGTGCAGGGTGACCAGCCAATGTTCGGCTTCCTCACGCACGCCGATATCGGCCCGGGCGATCTCCGCGCCGAGGGTCGGGATCGGGCAGCCGCTTTGTGGATTGTGCACATGGGCCAGGCTCAGATACTGGTCGAGGCAGCGTTGCAGCCTGTCCAGGGTCAGATCGCCCTCCTGGGCACGCAGGTTGATGCGGCTGCCGGACAATTCCTGGCGCACGATCTCGCTGAACAGATCGTCCTTCGACGGAAAGTGGTTGTAGAAAGCGCCGCCGGTCAGGCCGATGGCTTTCATCAACCCGGCCACGCCGGTGGCGGAGAAACCGCCTTGCTTGGCGATGGCGCCGCTGCTCTGTACCAGCTTCTGCCGGGTCTGTTCCTTGTGTTCGGTGGAGTAGCGCACCCGGGAAATCCTCGCTTGTCCGCTTGACGAAGGTCCGGATCATAGCATAGCGTTCGTTTACTAAACGATCATTCATCAATAAGGCGAGACCCATGAGCGATAACAACAAGGTCGTACTGGTGATTGGTGCCGGCGATGCCACGGGCGGCGCCATCGCCAGGCGTTTTGCCCGTGAAGGCTACATTGCCTGCGTGACCCGGCGCAGCGCCGACAAGCTGCAGCCGCTGCTGGACCAGATCCATGCCGAAGGCGGCCGGGCCCATGGCTTCGGCTCCGATGCGCGCAAGGAAGAGGACGTGGCGGCGCTGGTCGAGCATATCGAAAGCAGCATCGGCCCGATCGAGGCCTTCGTCTTCAATATCGGCGCCAATGTGCCGTGCAGCATCCTCGAGGAAACCCCGCGCAAATACTTCAAGATCTGGGAAATGGCCTGTTTTGCCGGGTTCCTCACGGCCCAGGCGGTGGCGCGGCGCATGGTCGTGCGTGAGCGTGGCACGCTCCTGTTCACAGGTGCGACTGCGGGCCTGCGCGGCGCTGCCGGTTTCGCTGCTTTCGCCGGGGCCAAGCACGGCATTCGCGCCTTGGCCCAGAGCATGGCGCGCGAGCTCGGGCCGCGGAACATCCATGTTGGCCATGTGGTGGTGGACGGGGCCATCGACACCGCTTTCATCCGTGACAGCTTTCCCGAGCGTTATGCGCTGAAGGCCCAGGACGGCATCCTCGATCCCGAGCATATCGCCGACAGCTACTGGTATCTGCATGCCCAGCCACGGGATGCCTGGACCTTCGAACTCGACCTGCGTCCGTGGATGGAACGCTGGTAATAGCCCCTGCACAAGGACTGAAGACATGAGCAAACGCGTTGAATTCTTCTTCGACCTGGGCAGCCCGGCCAGCTACCTGGCCTGGACCCAACTGCCGCGGATCTGCGCCGAACACGGTGCGCAACTGGTATTGCGGCCGATGCTGCTGGGCGGAGTGTTCCAGGCTACCGGCAACAGCTCGCCGGCGATGATTCCGGCCAAGGGCCGTTACTTCTTCAAGGACCTGCACCGTTATGCCCGGCGCTATGGCGTGCCGTTGACCTTCAACGAGCATTTTCCGATCAATACCCTGGGCCTGATGCGCGCGGCGATGGGCGTGCAGATGCGTCAGCCGCAGCGTTTCGAGGCCTGGCTGGAGACGATGTACCGGGCGATGTGGGCCGAGGGGCGCAACCTCGGGGATCCGGCGGTGGTGGCGCAGGTGCTGGAGGAGGGTGGTTTCGAGGCGGGTGGATTTGCAGCGCTGGTCAGCGATCCCGAGGTCAAGTCAGCCTTGAAAGCGGCTACCGACGAGGCGGTCAGCCGTGGGGTATTCGGTGCGCCTAGCTGCTTTGTCGGGGATGAGATGTTCTTTGGGCAGGACCGGCTGGAGTTCGTGGTGGAGGCGCTGAAAGGGTAAGGCTTCAGGGCTTCATCGCTGGCAAGCCAGCTCCCACAGGGTTCTGAGCGATGCGGACCCTGTGGGAGCTGGCTTGCCAGCGATGAGGCCATCAGCAACAACAAAAAACCGGAGCCTTATTTCTGCCCGTCCAGCAACTCGAACACCCGCCACGCCAGCTTCACCCGCTCGGCATTCGGATAGTTCTTGTTGGCCAGCAACACCACCCCACGCTGCTGCTCCGGCACGAAGGCCACATAGGCACCAAACCCGTTGGTGGCGCCGGTCTTGTTCACCCAGACCTTCGACTGCGGCGCCAAGGGTGGACGTATCCCACTGACCTCGGCACCCTCCAGGGCATAGCGGTTGTCATTGCCATCGAGCAGGGTCTGCAAGGCCAGCGGATAGTCGTACTGCTCCCAGACCAGGTCCTGGGTCATCGCACCGCGCTTGTAGTAACCGCGCCGGGTATCCTCCAGTGCCTGTTTCAGCGGCGCCGCCAGCTGCACCCGGCCGAGATGGGCCTCGACATAGCGCAGCATGTCGCGGCTGCTGCTTTTCATGCCGTAGGCCTCGTCGGCCAGCACTCCGGGATTGACCCGGACCGGTGCGTCGTTCCTGTCATAACCCCAGGCGTACAGCGCCTGCTGCTGCGCCGGGACCTGGATGAACGTGTGCGCAAGGCCAAGCCCCGGCAGCAGTTGCTCCTGCATGGCGTTGACGAACGGCGTGCCCAGTCGCCGCGCGGTAATCACCCCAAGCATGCCGATGCTCGGATTGGCATAGGCCCGCCAGGTGTCCGGCGCATGCTCCGGTTTCCACTGCCTGAGCCAGGCGAACAACTGCGCCTGGTCGGCAATCCCGTCCGGTACCTGCAGGGGCATGCCGCCATTGCTGTGGGTCGCCAGGTTGACCAGGCTCAGTTGGCCGAACGGCGTGCCGGCCAGTTCTGGCAGGTAGTCGGCACTGCGGGCTTGCAACGACAGGCGGCTTTCGATCTGCGCCCGGGCCGCCAGGGTGGCGGTGAAGGTCTTGCTGATCGAGCCCAGCTCGAACAGGGTATCGCGGCTGACCGCCTGTCCGCTGGCCTTGTCGGCCACGCCGAATTCGTAGAAGTACTGCTTGCCGTGATCGGTGATGGCGATCGCCAGGCCCGGGATGCCGTTGTCGCGCATGACGTGCTGCGCAGCGCTGCGAACCTGGCTGTCGAGGGCCGGATCGGCACAGGCGAGAAGGGGGCTGGCGCATGCCAGGAGCAGGGCGGGGAAACGCATCGGCAAAAGGTCCGTGACGGAAAAGTCCTCACCCTAGCAGAACCTGCAACGGAACTCCGCCCCGGGCAAAACGATCCTAGACTGGGTAATACCTGACAATTCCGTTCAGGTAGACCGGAGGACTCCCTCATGCGGCGTACATTGCTCGTATCTTCATTGTTGCTTTGCCTGCCTTTCGGGTCGGCGCTGGCCCGGGTGGACGCAGGTGATGTTGCCACCTCGGCCGGTGTTTCGGCGTCGCTGTATTCCACCTTCAAGGACGATAAGCGGATCATCCCGGCGCGGGACGAGGCGTCCAGCTTCGTGGCCAGTGGCGGCGCGATCCGTGGCGCTTACCTGGAGGCCGTGCTGCAGAAAGTGCGTCAGGAACACCCGGGCCTGCAGGCCAGCGATGAAGACCTGGCACGGGCCATCCTGGTCAGCGATCACTTCGAAGACGAACGCTGACATACGCGGTACAGGTGGGCGGCTGGACGTTGTTGCGGGGCTGGGCTTCACTCATAGCCTTGCCTGAGTAAACAACAAGGATATTCTTCCATGAGCAACAACAGCGTCCGCCTGCACCGCGTTTTCAAGGCACCCGTGGAGCGGGTCTACCGCGCCTTTCTCGATGCCGACGCCATGGCCAAATGGTTGCCGCCCCATGGTTTCACCTGCCATGTCGAGCACATGGATCCGCGTGTCGGCGGCACCTACAAGATGTCCTTCAGCAATTTCTCCAATGGCCAGCGCCACGGCTTTGGCGGTGAATACAAGGAATTGCTGGTCAATGAACGCATCCGCTACACCGACCGCTTTGACGACCCCAACCTGCCCGGGGAAATTACCGCCACCATCAGCTTCAAAAGCGTGTCCTGCGGCACCGAGGTGCATATCGTCCAGGAGGGCCTGCCGGACGTGATCCCGCTGGAAGGCTGCTACCTCGGCTGGCAGGATTCGCTCAACCAACTGGCCCATCTGGTGGAACCGGA
Source organism: Pseudomonas sp. P2S-1 (assembly GCF_057197725.1). Lineage (NCBI taxonomy): Bacteria > Pseudomonadati > Pseudomonadota > Gammaproteobacteria > Pseudomonadales > Pseudomonadaceae > Pseudomonas > Pseudomonas sp. P2S-1. Next base: position 1,503,406 of record NZ_CM170068.1, on the reverse strand, counting down.
CATTCCGGGCTGAGCTCACCCGTCGCGGGGACGCGGCTCGCGTTAATGTTTTGTTACTGTTTTAATGGCCGGATCCCCTAGCTGTGGATTTCCGAGCATGTCCGACGCCTCTCCGGCCAGCGTTTCCACCTCTTCTGAAGCCACCCCCGTGCGCCGTCGCGCCCTGCTGGCGGCGTGCGGCGCCCACGCCGTCAACGATGGCCTGACCGACCTGATCTACGTGCTGCTGCCGATCTGGCAGACCCAGTTCGGTCTCAGCTACGCGCAGATCGGCCTGATGCGCGGGGCCTACTCGGCGACCATGGCCGGTTTCCAGTTGCTCGCCAGCCGAGCTGCCCGGCGCTTCGGCCGGCAAACCCTGCTGATCGGCGGCACCGCGCTGGTCGGTGTGGCTTACCTGCTGGCCGGGCAGGCGGGTGGTCTGCTGGCCTTGATGGCCGCCCTGGTGCTCGGCGGTCTTGGCGCCAGCACCCAGCATCCACTGGCGTCGTCGCTGGTCACCGATACCCATGAGCCGGGACGCCAGGTCAAGCAGGCGCTGTCCCACTACAACTTCGCCGGCGATATCGGCAAGACCCTGATTCCCGCCCTGGTCGGTGTATCCCTGACGGTGATGAGCTGGCGTCTGAGCGTGACCCTCGCCGGGGTGTTGGGCCTGTTGGCGGCGCTGGCCATGTACCTGTTGATTCCGCGCAATCTGGACCCTCATGCCGCGGGTTCCGGCAAGCCCGGGGCCGGCGAGGGCAGCGGTTCGGCCAGCGGCCTGCGCGCACTGCTGGCCACCGGCGTGCTCGACAGCGCGGTGCGCATGGGCTTTCTGACCTTCCTGCCGTTTCTGCTCAGCGACAAGGGTGCCGGCACCGCCGGCATCGGCCTGGCGCTGACCCTGCTGTTCATCGGCGGTGCCTTTGGCAAGCTGATCTGCGGCTACCTGGGGGCGCGGATCGGCCTGTTGAAGACCGTGTGGTTCAGTGAGTCCCTGACCGCCGCGCTGATCGTCGCTGCGGTGTACCTGCCGTTGAACGGGCTGATGCTGATGCTGCCACTGCTGGGCCTGGTGCTGAACGGCACTTCGTCGGTGCTGTATGGCGTGGTTCCGGAGCTGGCTGCGGCGGGGCGGCGCGAGCAGGCGTTCGCCCTGTTCTACACCGGGACCATCGGTGGCGGGGCGCTGGCGCCCATCGTCTTCGGGCGCCTGGGGGATCTCAGCGGGGTGCCGCTGGCCTTGATGGCGCTGGCGGCGACCCTGCTGCTGACCTTGCCGCTGACCTGGTACGTGGACCGCGGCCTGGCCTCCTGATCAGCCTTGTGGCAGTTCGGCGAGGGCCTTGCGCAGGGCCTCGGCGTCGCTGAACGATTGCTTGGCCGTGACCTTGCCGTCTTCCAGTTGCAGCCACTGCACCTGGCCGGCGGTGACGGCGTACTGCGGCACCACCAGGCCGTCGCGGTCGAGGACCACGCGGTAGCTGTAATCGCGCATTTTCGGAATGGCGAACAGCTTGCCGATCAACGACGGCATGCCCTGGATATCGGCGACGAAGATCGCGTGGCGCGCTTCCAGCCAGCCTTTGGGCTGATCGGCCAGGGCCGCCTTGACCAGCTTGGCGCCGTCCATGTCGCTGGCCGCCAGCAGTACACGGGTGCCGGCGTCGAGGGTGAAGGCCTGATCGTGCTGGTCGTTCAGGGTGAAGGGCTTGAGGCTCTCGCCGACTTCGGCGGCGCTGGCCATGAACGGCAGCAGGCCCAGGAGCAGTACGCAGGCAGCTTTCAAAGCTCGAATCCTTTTTCTAGTGGTTGGAAATTGCCGCGCCAGCATAGCAAGCGCTTCTCATTCAGGCCTGCGTCATGCTGCCGCCCCGAGCCAGTTCGCCAGGCGACAGGCCGAACAGCTTGCCGAACGCCGCACTGAACGCCGACAGCGACTCATAACCGCAGGCCAGCGCCACATCGGTGACCCGCTCACCGCGTTCCAGTGCCGGCAGCGCGCTGACCAGGCGCATGCGCTGGCGCCAGGTGCGGAAGGTCATGCCGGTTTCCTTGAGGAACAGGCGGCTGAAGGTCTTTTCGCTGACCCCGGCCTTGCGGCTGGCCTCGCCCAGGCCGATCTCCGCCCAGGGCCTGGCCGTGGCCTGGCGGCACAGGGCCCGCAGGCGCGGGTCGCGGGGCTGGGGCAGGACCAGGTCGAGCTGTTCGGCCTGGCGCAGGCGGTCCAGCTGGACCTCGGCCAGGCGCCCGTCGGGACCGTCGCAATCGTATTCCACGGGCACCTCGCCGAAGGCGCGGATCAGCTCGCGCAGCAGTGCATCGACGGCGATTACCCGGCATCCGGGGTCCGCCCAGAGCACCAGTGAAGGGTCGATATACAGGCTGCGGATGCAGGCATCCGGGGTGCTTTCGACCCGGTGCATCAGGCCCGGCGGAATCCAGACCGCACGGTGCGGCGGCACCACCAGCCGGGCATTGTCGGTGCGCACCTGGAGCACGCCGTGCAGGGCATGGGAAAGCTGGCCCCAGGGATGCCGGTGACGGTAGTCGAGGGCGATGTTCGGCAGGCTGTCGCGCTGGCCGTAGAGCGGGCGGGGCAGGGCGACGAGATCACTGAGGTGCAAGGTCAAGTGTCCATTCAACGACATTACCGGGTTTCTGGCGTTAGCCGGAAGTGCGCGGACACCTTATCGTCTCCGGCACTCCCCTCACAACCTTCCGGAATGGCGCGATGAAACACTTGCGGTTGCTCTTCGACAACTTCACCCTGGCCCTGCTCGCAGTGGTCGCCATCGCCACCTGGCTGCCGGCCTCGGGTGGCGTTGCGGCGTTCTTCGAAACCCTGACCCACCTGGCCATCGGCCTGCTGTTCTTCCTGCACGGTGCCAAGCTGTCCCGCGAGGCGGTGATCGCCGGGGCCGGGCACTGGCGCCTGCACCTGCTGGTGTTCGCCTGCACCTTTGTCATGTTCCCGCTGTTCGGGCTGCTGCTGAAACCCTTGATCCTGCCACTGGTGGGCGATGCCCTGTACCTCGGCGTGCTCTACCTGTGCGCCTTGCCGGCCACGGTGCAATCGGCGATCGCCTTTACCTCGCTGGCCCGGGGCAATGTGCCGGCGGCGATTTGCAGTGCGGCCGCGTCGAGCCTGCTGGGGATCGTGCTGACGCCCTTGCTGGTGATGCTGTTGATGGGTGTCGAGGGCGACAGCGGCTCGAACCTGGACGCGGTGGGGGCGATCGTTTTGCAACTGCTGGTGCCGTTCGTGGCCGGGCAACTGGCGCGGCGCTGGATCGGTGCCTGGGTGGCGCGCAACGCGGGCTGGCTGAAGTCGGTGGACCAGGGCTCGATCCTGCTGGTGGTGTACACGGCGTTCAGTGATGCGGTGGTCAGCGGGCTGTGGAGTTCGGTGCCGCCGTCGAAGCTGCTGGGCCTGACCCTGGTCTGCTGCGTGTTGCTCGCCCTGGTGCTGTGGTGCACCCGCAGCCTGGGGCGCTGGCTGGGGTTCAGCGTGGAAGACCGTATTACCATCCTGTTCGCCGGATCGAAGAAGAGCATGGCCACCGGGGTGCCCATGGCGCAGTTACTGTTCGCCGGTGGCGCGGTGGGGGCGTTGATCCTGCCGCTGATGTTGTTTCACCAGATCCAGTTGATGGTCTGTGCGGTGCTGGCGCAGCGTTACGCGGGAAGGCAGTGAACGCGAGCCCTGTGGGAGCTGGCTTGCCAGCGATTGCGGTAGTGAATTCACCATAGCTATCGCTGGCAAGCCAGCTCCCACAGGGACCGCGCCCGGCTTAAAGCTCGAGGATCACCTCGTCATACAGCACATCCACTGCCAGCCGGTGGGTGTCATGCAGGTCCGAGTCCTTGTCCAGCTCATTGAGCAACGGCACCCGCGGCACCTCGGTACCCGCACCCTCGCTCTTGCCGCCATACTGCCCGGGCAAGGTCGACAACACGCTGGTCAAACGCCCCGGGTGTTTCGCTTCGCCCTTTTTGCTGAAGCCGTTCCACAGGGTCTTGGGCGTGGCGTTCAAGCTGCCGTGATGGCCGACCTTGTACAGGTCCACCGAAGCCAGCAGTTCGGCTATTTCCGGCTGGTTCAGGGCATAGCGCCAGTTCTCGATCTGTGCATCGCCGGGAAACAGCAGTTTCTTGCCTCCCGCCTCGAACAGCAGGATCAGGCTGGTGTTGTTCATCGCCTTGTCCAGCGCGGTGACGATGGACAACCACTGCTCACCCCGGGCCGCACGCACCCGCCCGGCGACCCAGCGCGTGCTCTGGGGCAGCTTGCTGCCGCGCTCGTAGGCTGCGCCGGGGAAGGGCGAGGTGCTGCTGCCGCCGGCAGCGCCAGGCCGGGCAAACAGCAAGGGCGCACGCAGCCAGTATTCCGGGTCGCTACGCCGCTCCCGGCGCACCTCGGCACTCTGTTCCACCGTCGGCGGGCCGAGCACCCGGGTACGGATGCCGGGCAACACCTCGGCCAGCGGGTCGTCGCTGCCGAAATGGGCATACACCGCCCGGGCTCCGGAGCGGCTGCCCATGGCGATCAGATTGTTGACCGCGCCCTTGTTGGCGATGTTGTTCTCGCCGAGAAAACCCAGGCGCCGGTCCAGCTCGGCAGTCAGCCCCTTGGGCTTGCCATCCAGGCGCGTCTTCAGGCGCTGCGCCACTTCATTCATGCCGGCCAGCGCCTGGGCATGGGCTGCCGCCAGCGGCGCGGTGGCGTTCTCGGCCAGGTCGGGCTGCTCGGTCCAGGGTTGCAGCACCACGTCCGGCTCCAGCGCGCGGATGATACTGCCAGGGCCGTTGCCTTTCTTCAGCGGGTCGAAGCCGCTGATATGGTCGGCATGCCGGTGGGTGGCGACCAGGGCGTTCAGCTTGCCGGCGCATTTGTCCTTGATGTCGTTGGCGATGCGCAGCATCTGCGTGGCCTTGTTGACCCCGGCGGGCATGCCCACCGTGCCGAAGTCGATCAATACATGCCGGGCACTGGCGTCCGGATAAACGAAGCGCAGCAGGAAGCAATCGCCGAAACCGACCTGGTAGGCGAACAGGTGCAGACGTATCGGACTCATGAGCGAACCTCCGTGGGCGCTTGCATGGCCCGGGCGCGATGGATGCGGGTGAGGTCGGCGGCGGAGCCGGGCTCTGCTGCGTCGCTGCCGGGGCCGTACAGCCACTCCAGGCGGCGCACCTGCCAGCGCGCATCGTTGAGCGGGCGCTGGATGCAGTACTTGATCCGCCCGTACTGGTCGAAGATCAGCGTGCCGGCGCCGTAGACGGTAAAGGGTGTGGTTGGCGTGAGCCACTCGGGACGCGGCTCCTTGAACACCGAGGTGAACTCGGCGCCGAACAGGTTGACCCGGCTGGTGAACTCGCAGACCGTCTCGCGCAGGATGAAGCCGTCGGGGCCGAAGCGCAGGCTGGGGCGCACCGAGACCACCTCGGTATAGGCGCGCTCGTCGATCTGCAGCACTTCGCGGTTTTCCCAGAGGAAACGGAAGACCTCTTCCGGGTCGCGCAGCATCGAATCGAAATGGCTGCTCTGGTAGCGCACCTGGTCATTGCCGGCAAAGGTCAGCCAGCAGCCGTCGGCGTCTGTGCGTGCGGCAGGCACCCGGATGCCATAGCTGGCGAACGTGTCGCGGATGATCTGGCGATAGCTGAAGCGCGAGTCGTCCGGCGCCACCTCGCTGTCGACCGTGAGCAAGGCCGCCAGGTAGTCGCCGAACTCCAGGTCCAGCGGCGGCGAATAGTCGAGGGCGCGGATGGCGATGGTGAGCAACTGGTCGGCGGCCTTGGCGCCTTCGTCGATCACCGCGTCGAGGTTGTACAGGTGGTCGCCGAAGGTTCCGAGGTCCTGGCAGCGCGCCACCCACAGTTCGAGCATGCAGCGCAGCATGGCGGCGGCGAAGATCTCGCCGCGGGTGTGCGGTTCGTCGTACTCGCCGCTGTCCAGGTAGTCGGTGGACGGGCGCTTGTCGATGGAACGGCGCAGCGGGTTGGCGCGCAGGCCGCTGACGGCCTGGCCGAACTGCTCACCGAGGCCGAACAGCAGGGTGTTCGCCAGGGCATCGATGCTCAGCGCGGCGCCGTCGATCAGGCGGGTCGTGCCCTGCTTGTGCAGGGGCACGCCGCGATCACAGGTCAGGGCGAACTCGACCACCTCGCGCAGGGAAAACACCGACAGCAGCGCGACGACATCGGCGAAGCCTTCGTGGAAGGCGGCCTGGTCGGGACCTGAGGCGCGCATGAAGCCGGCGCGCAGCCCGTCGAGGATGGCATGGGTGGTTTCATGGGCGACGATATCGTGGGACAGGCAGGTGAAGACCCAGTTTTGCGCTTCGTCCTGAAAGTACCCGAAGAGCAGGGCGCGGTCCTCCCGCGAGTAGAACGCGTTGGCCTCGACGAAGGCATGGGGCACCACATGCAGTTGATGGCCGTCGAAACCCCAGGCCACGCGCCGGCCTAAGGCCAGTTCGAAGCGCGCCAGGGTGCGCATGATCACTGCGTAGACCTGCTGGCAGTGGAAGTTCGGCTGGCCGATCAGGCTGGCGTCCGGCGGATCGAACGGGTCGATGGCCGTGTCGTCCGGCGCATGCGCGTAGTGATGCGGCGTATACAGGCGATTGGCGTCGGCATCGAAGTCCACCACCTTGACCCGGTAGCCAACCGGGCCATCGGCCAGGCGCTCCAGGGGCACGCCGACCCGGGCGAACAGCGGCTGTCCGGGCGCGCGTTCGATGGCCGGGTCCTGGGCGAGGATGGTGAAGGTCTGGGTGTTCGCTTTCACTGCCATGTGTCGGTGTGTCCCTTGAGTCGATCAGCCCCTGGCGAAGGCGCGCAGGGTTTCGCCGTCCATACGGTAGCGCACCCATTCGTCCTGGGGTTCGGCGCCGATGGATTTGTAGAAGTCGATGGCGGGCTGGTTCCAGTCCAGCACGCTCCACTCGAAGCGGCCGCACTCATGGTCGCAGGCCAGCCGGGCCAGGTGCCGCAGGAGCAATTTGCCTGCGCCGGTGCCGCGGGCCTGTGGGGTGACGTAGAGGTCTTCGAGGTACAGGCCGTTCTGCCCGAGCCAGGTGGAGTAGCTGAAGAAGTACACGGCAAAGCCGATCGCCTGGCCGTCGCGTTCGCAGATCAGGGCCTTGGCGGTGCTGTCGGCGGCGAACAGGCTCTGCCGGATGTGCTCGACGCTGGCGACCACTTCGTGGCGGGCACGCTCGTAGTCGGCGAGCTCGGTGATGAAGGCAAGGATCTGGTCGGCGTCGTCGAGGCGGGCAGGGCGGATGTGCAGGGGCATGAAGGGTTTCCGGTTGAGAGGGGTGGCGACATCCTAGTCCAGATTGCCAGCACCTGACACTGCTCTTGAAACGCCTGTAAAACCCTGTGGGAGCTGGCTTGCCAGCGATGAGGCCGGCACGGACAGCGATGGTGCCTGATCTGGCCAAATCGCTGGCAAGCCAGCTCCCACAGGTTTCTTCGACAACCATAACAGTATTGTGTGCCTGTATAATTTTTGGTGACTGTACCGGTCATCACTAAAACATTCACGGTAGGGTAAATCCCACAACTCGAAACACCTCCCACCAGGAATACCCGCCATGCTGCTCACCTCCCTGAACCTGCTTTCAGCCTTCGTGCTGTTCGCTTTCGTGTCCTCCATCACCCCCGGCCCGAACAACACCATGCTGATGGCCTCGGGGGTCAATTTCGGTGTGCGCCGCAGCGTGCCCCATGGCCTCGGGGTGAGCATCGGTTTCATGGTCATGGTGCTGGCGGTCGGCCTGGGCCTGGGCGAGGTGTTCAAGGTCTATCCGTTCACCTACACGGTGCTGCGCTACGCTGGCGCGGCCTACCTGCTGTACCTGGCGTGGAAGATCGCCACCTCCGGGCCCATGTCGGCGGCCTCGGCGGAAAGTAGCAAGCCCCTGAGCTTCCTCGGTGCGGCGGCGTTCCAGTGGGTCAACCCCAAGGCCTGGGTGATGGCGGTGGGCGCGATCACCACCTACACCCCAGCCCAGGGCTACCTGGTCAACGTCGTTGTCATCGCCCTGGTGTTCTGCCTGGTCAACCTGCCGGCGGTGTGCGTCTGGGTCATGTTCGGCAGCGCCTTGCGCCGCTTTTTGCAGGATCCCCGCTGGCTTCGGCGGTTTAACCTGCTGATGGCCGCGCTGCTGGTGCTATCTCTGTATCCGCTCCTGTTTGTAGAATCGGGCTTTTCCTGATTCCTGCTGCGAGCCTCGATGGAACTGATCCCCTGGGCGCATGATTGCGCCGAACACTTCACCCTGCGCGGCTGGCGCTCCCCGGCCAGCGGCAAGCCGCTGTTGCATTTCATCCATGGCAACGGCTTCTGCTGCCTGGCCTACCAGCCGCTGCTGGAGTTGCTGGCGGTGCATTTCGACCTGTGGCTGAGCGATGTGCAGGGCCATGGCGACAGCGATCACGGCGGGCCCTTCGTGGGCTGGAACCGTAGCGCCGAACTGGCCCTTGAGGCCTTCGAGGCAGGCCGCGGCGAGTACGCTGACGTGCCTTGCTTCGCCGTGGGCCACAGTTTCGGCGGCGTGCTGACCGGGCTGATGCTGGAACTCGAACCGCAGCTGTTCCAGCGTGCCGTGCTCCTCGACCCGGTGGTGTTCAGCCGCTCGATGATCGGCGTGATGGGGGTCGCGAGCTGGTTCGGCATGCACCGTCGCCACGGCCTCGCCCGCAAGGCCGCGACCCGCCGCAGCTACTGGCCCGACCGCCAGGCCGCGCATGACTCGCTGCAGGGCCGGGGCATCTTCAAGGGCTGGAGCGAGGCGGCCTTGCAGGCGTATGTCGCCCATGCCATCGGCGAATGCGGCGCCGGCGTGGTGTTGCGTTGCCGGCCAAGTCGCGAGGTGGAGATCTTCAGCTCGTTCCCGAAACGCATGTGGGCCTCGTTGTCCCGGGTGCAGACCCCGACCCTGGTGCTGCATGGCGAGCAGACCTATCCCTTTGTCCCGCTCTCGTTGTCGCGCTGGGCCCGGCTCAATCCGAACGTGCAGCCGCACAAGGTCCCTGGCGGACATTGCTTCATGCAGGAAGATCCCCACGACAGTGCGCACCGGATCGAAGCCTGGCTGTTGCAGGCTGCCGTTGAGCCTCAGTTCAAATCCGCCTGATCGTTCCATCAGTGGAACAGTGAAAGCGCTTTTTGCCCTCTACCGCCTCTTTCGCTGCATGGGTATGGTGTTCCCATGCAACGAGGAGGTTTCTCATGAAGAAGATTCAAGGTGTCTACCAGGCCCCGCCTGCCCACTGGGTCGGTGATGGCTTCCCGGTACGCAGCCTGTTCAGCTACGACAATCTGGCCCGGCATATCAGCCCGTTCCTGCTGCTGGACTATGCCGGACCGCAGCATTTCGCCCCGACCGGCGCCCGCCGTGGCGTCGGCCAGCACCCGCATCGCGGCTTCGAAACCGTGACCATCGTTTATCAGGGCGAATTGGAGCATCGTGACTCCACCGGTGCCGGCGGCTTTATCGGCCCGGGCGACGTGCAGTGGATGACCGCCGCAGGCGGGATCATCCATGAAGAGTTTCATGCGCCATCGTTCGCCGAAAGCGGCGGCATGCTGGAAATGGTCCAGCTCTGGGTCAACCTGCCGGCCCGCGACAAGTCCGCGCCTGCGGGTTACCAGACGCTGCTGGCGGCGGATATCCCACGTATCGCCCTGGACGACGGCGCGGGCAGCCTGCGGGTGATTGCCGGTGACTACCTGGGGCACCTGGGCCCGGCCCGGACCTTCACGCCGATGGATGTCTGGGATGTGCAACTGGGCGCCGGCAAGTCGCTGCGTCTGGCCGGTGGTGAAGGGCGCAACGCCGCGCTGGTGGTGCTGCGGGGTTCGGTGCGGATCAATGGCGAGAACCGCGCAGGCGCCGCGCAACTGGTGCTGTTCGAGCGCGCTGGCGATGAGCTGCTGATCGAGGCCGAAAGTGACGCGATGCTGCTCTGGCTCAGTGGCGAACCCCTGGACGAGCCCATCGTCGGCTACGGTCCGTTCGTCATGAACAGCCAGGCAGAAATCGTCCAGGCCTTCGACGATTTCCATGCCGGCCGTTTCGGCCACATGGGTTGATGCCGACCTTTCGTCCGATCCCCGCGACACGCCGTTGAACCGGCGCTGCCGCGGGACCCTCCCTGTTACAGGACGTACGAGATCCGACGGCATGCGGTCATGCCCGGCCTCAATGGAGCAAGCGCTTGCAGATGGCTTTTTTCCATTGGACGCCGGCCCCCGGCAGGTTCTGACTTGGACGGCCATCCTTGCCTGCGGAGGGGTTGATCATGCCTATGAATGGAGTGTGCGATCTGGAATTGCGCCAACTGATCGAGGGGGCGTTCCTGCCTGACCATTGCCAGGTCAGCTGCAGTGACGGGATGTCGCTGACCCTGCATTTTCCTGCCGATGCAAGCCGGGCGGCGTTGACGGTGCGGGATATCCAGTTGAGTGAACTGCCCAATTGCCGGGCCCTGGCCGAGCTGGTCAGTCGGGTTCGGCGCCAGCGCGACCAGGCCGTAACGCCGCACCTGCTGACCGGGCGCTGAGGGTTACTGGAGTTCCAGTCGCAGTTGCAGGCTGCCGTCATGGCACTGGCGGGAAGACTGCACGATGCCTCGACACATATGACCGCGCCAGGTGAATACCAGGGTGTGCGCGCGATCCAGGCGGGCCGGAAGGGGTGGGGTGATCTGTAGCTGGACGCCCGGCTTCCCGGCGATGTTCAAGGCCTCCAGTTGCACCTGGCACTCCACGCTCTGGGTAGAGACACCAAAAAGCGTGTCGCGGGTGAATGCGATCTCCAGTGGTTGAGGGCGAGGGGCGATAGCCGCGGCCATGGTAGTCACCTCCTTTTGAGCGGGCGGATGCTGGCTGATGGAGGTTAGACCATGGCGCGGAGACTTCTTCTCAAAAGATTTCAGCAATCTTGCGGGTTCAGGGCTGACTTGAACCCGTGCCGGTGCCTGTACCCGATCCGCCCATTCCGGATCCACCACCCGAGCCACCCATGTCCGAGCCATTACGCTCGTTGCCCCGCTCGGTGCCTCGGTCATCCATGGTTTCCGGACGCTTGGTTCGGTCCGTCCCGTCCGTGCTGGCGCCGCCCTGGCGACCTGGATCACTGCCTTGCATCCGTGGATCGGTACTGCCCGGCGCCGGGATTTCCGGTGGTACGCCCGAGCCCATTCCCGGTGTGCTCGGATTGGGGTTGGTCGGTCCGGTGTCGGCCATGGCATGGCCACCAAGCAGGGCAGTGAAGAGCAATGCGGCAAACGCTGTACGTTTCATGATCGAACTCCTTTTTCGCTGGGATACCTGTCATTGGGTAAGCCCAGGGAAAGGAGGTGCGACCGCATGCGTGCCCGCGCCGACCAATGGTGCTTGGCTACAGACTCATTCCCGACCCCGCATGAAGAACCCCGCCACATACTTGCGGAAGGTATCCAGCCCCTTGAAGTCGGCATAGCGGCGGAAATGCTCGACCTCCGGCTCCGGGCCCATGGGCTTTTCGGTCAGGGAGATGGACAGCACCCGGTCCTGGTCGGAACTGAGCACCAGTTCATCCATGACCTCGCCACCGATCACCGGCCGGCGCATGGTCACCCGCACGCCCTTGCTGGCCATCCAGTCGATCAGCGAGACCAGCATCTTCAACGGTTCGCGCTCTTCATCGCGGTACACCGGGAACAGGTGGCCGCGGGACAGCACCGGAACGCTGGCGACATGGATCAGTTCGTAGAAATGGCTGCCGGCGCTGGCGGGGGAATAGATGCCAAGGGCCAGCAGCGGGCCCGGGGTGCGGCTGCCGCCCCAGAGCAGATGATGGCCCTGGAAGTCGAAGCCGTCCTCGCTGCGCTCGTTGTAGACCTTGCGCGCCTTGATCTGGTTGACGCAATCGAGCAGCAGGCCGTGGCGGCGGTGATTGCCGAATACCGTGGACTCCCGCAGGCGCGCCTTGAGCATCATCATGTGCTTCATGTCGAGGCGGGTTTCCAGGTAGTTGCTGGCCGGGACCCGCTCGATCAGCGGGTAGCGCGCCGCGACCCCGCGCAGTTCGGCGAACTGCGCGGTCAGGTCCTTTTTCAGGTGGGTGGCGTAGACGTTCAGGCCGCTGGCCTCGATCCAGGTCAGCAGCAGGGAGAGCAGGCGGTGCTGTTCGCGCTTGTCACTGGTGCCGCTGCCCGTGCCTTCATCAGCAGAAGCGCGGCGGAAATCGCCCAGCAGGCGCAGCGGCGCATCCGGGGCCAGCCAGGCGGGCGGGGTGTCCTGGGTGTCGCTGTCGCCGGCTTCGCGTTCGTCCTTGATGAACGGGCAGTCGGTGGTGTGCTCGGCGGTGCCGGGGTTGTTCTTCAGGAACAGGGTGCCGGTGTGGCTGTTGAGGGTGACATTGAGCACCGGCATGGCCTTGCTGTTGCAGTCGCAGGCCAGCCAGTGGCCGGCGCCGCGGATCTTCATCAGCAACTGGTTGGCCTGGAGCAGGCGCGGGCCTTCCAGGGTGCCGCGGTTGAAGCCGCGCAGCAGGTCGTCCTCGGCAGGGGTGAGGCTGCGTACCAGGGCGGCGTTTTTATCGATGATTCGCATGGAGGTCCTTGGGGTGCGAATGGGCTCTGCTTTTCGTAGGAGCGTGGCTTGCCCGCGAAGGACCGCGCAGCGGTCCCAAAAATGGTGTTGCCAGCACAAATTTGGGACCGCTGCGCGGTCCTTCGCGGGCAAGCCACGCTCCTACAGGCGATCGCGCAGGATCGAAAGCATACTTCAACCACCAAACAACTTCGCCGCACGGGCACGGATCTCTTCCACGCTCAGGTCCTCCTTGTGGGTCGAGATGAACCACAGGTTGCCGAACGGGTCCTTCAGGGTGCCGCTGCGGTCACCGTAGAACTGGTCCTGCACCGCGCTGACCTGGGTGGCCCCGGCCGCGATCGCCTGGGCGTAGCGCGCATCGACATCTTCCACATACAGGTGCAGGCCGACGGAAACCCCCGGCTGCGACTGGCTGCTGACCAGCGAGGCCTGGTCGCAGGGCTCGGCGAGCATGATCGAGGAATCGCCGATCTTCAGTTCGGCATGGCCGATGCGGCCGTCCGGGCCTTCGAGCCGGAACATCTCGACGGCGCCAAAGGCGGCCTTGTAGAAGTCGATGGCCTGGTGGGCGTCCTTGATGCCCAGGTACGGGGTGATGCTGTGTGCACCTTCGGGGATGGGTTTTGCTGCCATTGCCTGTTCCTCCTGTCGTAACACCATGGGTCAGGCCCGGGGCCAATACCCCGGACGCAGACCTGTATATTTGTACAGGATCGGCAAAAGCGCAAACCGGCGGGCATGAAGCCCGCCGGACGGTCGTCAGAAGATGTAGTCGGTGGTCAGGAAGCTCGACTCGCGGTTGCGGATGATGTCACTGATCAGCTCCTTGTTGGCCTCCTGGAACCTGGTGGCAACCAGGGTGCGGATGGAGAACACGCGCAATGCGTCATGCACCGACAGGGTGCCCTCGGCGGAGTTCTTGCGGCCATTGAACGGGAAGGTGTCGGGACCGCGCTGGCATTGCGCGTTGATATTGATCCGCCCGACCTGGTTGGCGAAGGTGTCCACCAGCCGGCCGATTTCCGCCGGGTTGGTACCGAACAGGCTCAACTGCTGGCCGAAGTCGGAATCCAGCACGTAGTCGACCACTGTTTCCAGGTGGCGATAGGGCACCACTGGCACCAGCGGGCCGAATTGCTCCTCGTTGTACACGCGCATCGCCGGGCTCACGGGGTACAACAGCGCCGGGTAGAAGAACGAACCGCGACTCTGCCCGCCGCCAGGGTTGAGCACCTTGGCGCCATGGGCCAGGGCGTCATCCACCAGCCCATTGAGGTAGTCGATCTTGCCCGGTTCCGGCAGCGGCGTCAGGCCCACCCCCGGGGTCCACGGCATGCCGGCCTTGAGCGCCGCCAGCTTGACCTGGAATTTCTCCAGGAAGGCCTCCACCACCTGCTCGTGCACGAAGAGGATCTTCAGTGCCGTGCAGCGCTGGCCGTTGAAGGAGAGGGCGCCGGTGAGGGCCTCGTTGACCGCGTTGTCCAGGTCCACTTCGGGCAGGACGATGCCGGGGTTCTTCGCATCCAGGCCGAGGGCCGCGCGCAGGCGGTGCGGGCGCGGGTGGAGCTTCTTCAGGTCGCTGGCGGCCTTGTTGGTGCCGATGAAGGCGAACACATCGACCTTGCCGCTGGCCATCAGGGCGCTGACGGTCTCGCGACCACGGCCATAGATGACGTTGATCACCCCGGCCGGGAAGCTGTCGCGGAAGGCTTCCAGCAGCGGACGGATCAGCAGCACGCCGAACTTGGCCGGCTTGAACACCACGGTGTTGCCCATGATCAGCGCCGGGATCAGGGTGGTGAAGGTTTCGTTCAGCGGGTAGTTGTAGGGGCCCATGCACAGCGCCACGCCCAGCGGTGCGCGGCGGATCTGGCCGAGGGTGTCCTGTTCCAGTTCGAAGCGGCTGGAGCGGCGGTCCAGTTCCTTGAGGGCGCCGATGGTGTCGACGATGTAGTCGCAGGTGCGGTCGAATTCCTTCTCGGCATCCTTGAGGTTCTTGCCGATTTCCCACATCAGCAGCTTGACCACCGCCTCGCGCTGCTGGCGCATGCGCCCGAGGAAGCCCTCGACATGGCGGATACGCTCGGCCACGCGCATCGTCGGCCAGGCGCCGCGGCCCTTGTCATAGGCGTGTACCGCAGCGTCGAGGGCGGTGAGGGCGGTGTCGGCATCCAGCAGCGGCGCGCTGCCGAGGATCACCTGCTGTTCGCTGCCGTCGGCCTGCTTCAGCCAGATCGGGCTGCGCACCGTGGCCAGCGGCCCGTCCCAGCGGCGCAGCTCGCCATTGACCAGGTAGTCGCGCTGCTCCAGGGGCGGACCCAGGCGGTACACCTCGGGAATTTCCTCGGCAGTGGGAAACAGCGAATCCAGCAGACGATCCATGGCACGACACCTCTTTTTCTATGTTGGGTGAAACGTTTCAGTCGAGAATAACGCCGGCGCGCAAAAAAAAGCCAGCACGCCTCAATATTGTTTTGCCATCGCCGATAACCCGGGAAACGGACGCAAGCAGCCGGCGTATGACGACAAGAATACTGGTCCAGGGCAACACCTCCCGACTTCTCCCCACCCGCGTGCGCTCCACCGCTTATCGCTTGCTACCCATCGGTTTCGCCCTGATCGGCATCGGTCTGTCCGTTGCCCTTGGCCGTCTCGATGTGCAGCGTCAGGAAAGCGAGCTGATCGCCAATGCCAGCGTGCGCCTGTCGGGTATCCGCGCCGGGCTCGAGGCGCAGATGCGCTCGGCCTTTGGTGAGACCGAGGGCATTGCCCAACTGCTCAGTGCCGATGGTGATATTTCCACTGCACATTTTCATGACATGGCGCGCCAGGCCCTGGAATCGGTGCCCTATATCCGTCATATCTCGGTGGCGCCCAACGATGTGATCGCCGATGTCTACCCGGCCGGCAGCAATAACAACGAGCGCATCATCGGCCTCGACTATCGGGCGCTGCCGCGGCAGTACCCACTGGTGCAGCGGGCGCGGGAACGCCAGGACGTGGTGCTCGCCGGACCGGTGGAGCTGTACCAGGGCGGGCGCGGCCTGATCTATCGGCGGCCGGTGTTCCTCAAGGGCCACAAGGGCGTGCGCCTGTACTGGGGCAACGTTTCGGTGGTCGCGGATGTCGACAGCCTGCTGCGGGCTGCCGGGGTGGTCGAGGACTCGACCTTCCGCCTGGCCTTGCGCGGCACCGATGGCGAAGGCGCCCAGGGCGCGATGATCTGGGGCGAGGCGAAGCTGTTCGACGATGCCGCGGTGACCCTCAAGGTCGATGTCCCGGGCGGTACCTGGCAACTGGCGGCCATGCCGCGCAGCGGCTGGTCGTCGATCAGTCTGTTCGCCTCGCCGCTGTTCCTGTTCGCCCTGTGCACCACCGGGCTGTTCAGTGTGTTCGTCGCCCAGTTGAACCGCAGCAACCGCCTGATCAACCAGCGCAATGCCGAACTCAAGCATTCCCAGGCGCAACTGGAGCGCCTGGCCCATTACGACGCCATTACCGGCCTGCCCAACCGTGTGCTGTTCCTGCGCCGGCTGGAGCAGGCCCTGGCTGCGCCACGGGTGCAGATGGCCGTGCTGTTGCTGGATATCGACGGTTTCAAGCAGGTCAACGACAGCCTTGGCCACGACCTCGGCGACCTGCTGCTGGAGCAGGCCGCGCAACGCCTCGGTGCCGGGATCGGCCTGGACGATACGGTGTGCCGGCTGGGCGGCGACGAGTTCGCCTTCATCCTGACCCGCGCCGACAGCCTGGACTACGTGGGCAAGGTGGTGGACGGCCTGTTGCGTGCCTTGCAGCGCCCCTTCGACCTCAAGGGCAATGCCGCGCTGGTCAGCGGCAGCATCGGCATCGCCATGTGTCCGGAGCATGGGCATACCGCCGAGATCCTGATGCGCCATGCCGACACCGCGATGTATGCGGCCAAGGAGGGCGGGCGCAACGCCTGGCGCCTGTATCACGCCGATATGACCGCGCGCCTGCAGCAGCGCCTGGCCATGGAAAGCGCCTTGCGCCGGGCTCTGCAGGAGCAGGAATTCGAGCTCTGGTACCAACCGCGCATCGACCTGTTCAGTGGCCGGGTGGAAGGCGCCGAAGCGCTGCTGCGCTGGCGTGATCCGCAGCACGGGCTGATTTCGCCGGGCGATTTCATTCCCCTGGCCGAGCGCACCGGGCTGATCATTCCCCTCGGCGAGCGGGTGCTGGAGATGGTCTGCCAGCAGATCCGCGAATGGCGCGACCGGGAACTGCTGCCCGGCCCGATCGCCATCAATGTCGCTGCCCTGCAGATCGAGCGCAGCGACTATGTGCAGAGCCTGACCCGTTGCCTGCAACGCTACGAGTTGAGCCCGCAGCTACTGGAAGTGGAAATCACCGAGAGCCTGCTGATGGAAAGCCAGCAGCATGCCTGCGAGGTCCTGGCGCAACTGCAAGCGTTGGGAGTGGCCACGGCGGTGGACGACTTCGGTACCGGCTATTCGTCCCTGGCGTACCTGAAAGCCCTGCCGATCAACCATCTGAAGATCGACCGGGCCTTTATCAAGGACCTGCCCCAGGGCGAGAACGACGTGGCGATCACCCGGGCGATCATCGACCTGGGCCACGCCCTGGGTTACCGCATCACCGCCGAGGGCATCGAGACCCATGCCCAGCATCAGTTCCTGCGCAATGCCGGCTGTGACCACGGCCAGGGTTACCTGATCGGCCGGCCAATGCCCGCGGAGCGCTTCGAGCACTGGCTGGCCGGGGAACGCTTTACCAGCGTGCCGTACTGACCCGCGTCACCAGTGGGTCTGGCTGCCGTCGGCGATGCTGCGGGTCAGGTCGTCCAGCAGGCGCTTGCGTTCGCGCTCCAGTTGCTGGCGCAGGTGGTTGGCCTCGGCCAGGTATTCGCCTTCGCTGAGCAGGTTCTCAGCGTCCAGCAGTTGCGCATTGGCCTGTTCCTGCAACTGCTCGAACTGCACGTGGTAGCGCTGCTGCAGATGCCGGACCCAGAACCCCAGGGCCGGCTCGCCATTGGGCTCCTCGGCGAGCAGGGCATCGCGCCCGACCGTGGTCGAGCCATCGATCAGCCGCAGTTGATGACGCAGGGCGCTGGTCCACAACCCATCCAGTTGCCGAGCCTGCTCTTGCACGCCGTCAAGGTTCACCGGTTCCCGTGCCGTGGGGGCGATCCGCAGGCGCAGTTGCGGGTCGTTGCCCAGGCGTTGCAGGGTCAGGGCGCTCAGGGCCTCCATCTGCTCGCGGCTGGCTCCGGGGACCCGGGCAGTCAGGGCATCGTCCAGGGCCAGGCAGCGCGCGGCGGACACGGCGATGCGCAGGTAGTGCTCGGTGCGTTGCCGGTGCGTGGCGAAGGGTTCCGGTTGCTCCAGGTCGGCGAGCATTTCGTACTGCAGCAGCTTGCTGGCATCGATGCGCTTGGCCGAGGCCCGTGCCCGCGGGCTGCCCTCCAGCCAGTGCAGCATGAACCAGAAGCGTCGCCGGGTGGTCACCGGTGCGGCGTGGTACATCGGCTCGTCGGCAATGCCGCGCAGATCGCGGCGGTACTCCACCGGCATCAGCCGGGCCAGGCGCTCCCAGCAGGCCTGGGTCGCGTCGTCGGCATCCAGCAGCAGGCTGGTGTAGTCATCCTCGGCCACCAGCAGGTCGATGCCGGTGGTCTGGTAGTGCAGGTCGATCCGGTTCAGGGCATCGTCGTCCAGCGGGTTGTGTTCCAGGCTCAAGGCGCGCCGGGCGTCGGCCGACAGGTGCTGTTCCAGGCCCGCTGGCAGCGCGCTGATGTGGTTGGAAGAGAGGTCGAGGTGTTCCAGGTTCGGCAGGCGCTCAAGGTGCACCGGCATCTCGTACAGCGAGCAATCGAACAGGTTGGCCTCGATCAGGTTCGGCGCGGCGGGCAGGTACGGTGGAACGGTGAGCGGGTTGCCGGCCAGGTTCAGGCGTTCCAGCGCCGGGTAGCGGGCCAGGGCATCCTGGGACTGCTGGCTCCAGACGATGTTGTTGTCGGTCAGTTCCAGGCTTTTCAGGGCCGGGGTCAGGCCGCCGGGCAGTTCTTCCAGCTCCAGGGCGCTGGCGAACAGCGTATGCATCCGGGGCAATTGCCCGGTCAGCAGGTAGGGCATCGAGCGCAGCGGGTTGCCGCTCAGGTGCAGTTCCTCGACATGGCCGAAGGCGTCGGCCAGGTGGGGCAGGGTGGCGAGGTCCTCGTCGGTCAGGCCGACGGTGGACAGGTTAAGTTCCTGTGGGTTGAGCTGGTTGCGCTGCCAGCAGCGGATCAGCGTGTCCCGCGCCACCGTACGCCGGGGCGCGACCGAAGCCCATTGGCCGAGGGCGGTGCGCAGGTAGTCGAGTTGTTGTTCCAGGGTGCGCAATTCCAGGTGCGGCTGCTTGCCGGCGTCGCTCCAGGCGCGCAGGGCGTTGCCTGCCTGTTCCTCGTTGCTGGCGGGATACAACCGGCAGTAGCGCGCCCGCAGGGGATCGACGGGCGGGCGGAACGACGGGTAGTGGAACGTCCGTGGCGGGGTGTCGAAGCCGCCGAGCAAGCGGCCTTCGTCACGCCAGCCGCCGCTGTGGCCGGACCAGATCAGGCTGCGGGTGCGTTCGGGCTGTTCCAGGGCCTGGGAGACGATGCGGTTCTTCAGGCTGCGCGAAGCATTGCCCAGCTCGGGCACGGCCTTGCCGATGGCGTCGAACAGATCACGGTGGCGCGGGCCGCCGGGTTTGGCCTGATAGCCCTCCGGGCCCTTGAGGAGCGTGCGCAAGTCGCCGGCAAAGCGCTCGCCGGCCCGCTCCAGCAGCGGTCCGGAGCGATCCCCGGCGCGCAGTTCCAGGGTGCAGTCGGCGGGCCAGCCGGGCTGCTCCGGCAGGCTGAGCAGGATCAGGCGTTCGCTGGCCGGCAGGCAGCGCTCCGGGTGATACAGGCCTTCGAGCACCGCCTCCAGCGGGTCGCTGGCCGGCACGGCGGCGCGTACCCGTTGCAGGGTCGCCAACAGTCGGGGTGGCGTAGGGCGGTGCTTGAGGTAGACGTCCAGCAGTTCATCACGGCGGGTGCCGCTGATGCGCCGGGCGATATCCAGTTCGTCGTCGCTGTAGTCCGCCACCTTGCCACCGAGGCGGCGCAGCAGGGTGTGTTCCGGCCATTCCAGTGGCCGCTCGTGGGCGCCGTGCCAGGCGCCTTCGCCGTTATGTTCGAGCAGGGGTTGCGCGGCCCCCGGGTTGTCCGGGTGGCGGATCTGCCAGCGCTGGCCGTCGGCATGGCGCTGCACGCGGTAGTGGCCGTCGTCCAGGGGCAGGTAGTGCTCGCCGCCGCTTTCCAGGAGTCCCAGTTCGTTGCGCCTGGCCGTGGCGGGTGCCTCGACGCGATAGGGCGCGAGATCGCCGTTCCACAGGCGCGGCGTGCCATCGGGGCGGATCACTTCCAGCAGCTTCGAGCCCAGCTTGCCGCCGTAATGCAGGGCTACCCCGGTGGCCACGGCGGCGCCGATATCGATGGCTACCGCCTTGGCATGGTCAAGGGCGTTGTCGATATCGCCTTGTTCCCAGGCCTCCACGCCCTCGTAGACCTCATCGAGGATCTGCGCAGCGAACACCAGCATCATCAGGCTGCCGGCGGCTGGGATGAAGAACGCCGCGACACCCAGTACGTCGAGCCCGACCGACTCCCAATAGTGCAGGCGGCGCTGGCGCGCGGCTTCGTCGACTTCGGCGCTGGGCACCGCGAGCAGCCGGGCTTCGTTGCGCAGGCGGCGGTAATGGCGGTCCTGGAGGAAGGGGAACAGGTCGTCCTTGATGTTCTTGTTCTCCCAGTGCAGGTCAGTGTCTGCCGGGGTGCTCCACAGGCGGTCGCGGTCGCCGGCCAGGGTCTGTCCGGTGAGGTTGCGCTGCAGCACGCTGGCGAAGTGTTCGAGCTTGTCCTGCTGGATGAAGGTGTAGAAGCGCTGGCGCATGGCCGGATCGCACAGCAGGCGCAGCAGCGCGCCCTGGCAGGCGGCCAGGCTCGGGTAATGGAGCAGGGCCTGGGGCATGCCGGGCATGTACAGGAACAGGCTTTCACCCTGGGCCGGGCGGATCAGCAGGGCGTCGAGGACATCCACGCCGAACAGGCTGAAATGCTGGCAGCGCGGCGCATCGCTGGCGCCGTCGAGCAGGCGCTGGACCTGGGTATGATCGCCCGGCATGCCGCGCATGCGCGCCACGATCAGTTCCAGTTGCAGCGCCTCGCGCCGGGCGCGGATGCCGAGGTTGCGCACCTCTTCGCGGTTGAGCACGTTTTCCAGGTGCTGCTGGTAGCGCTGGCCGAGGTCCAGTTCGTGGCAGCGCGCGGCGAAATCGGCGGCGCTGAAGGGCAGGGCATCGAAGCTGTAGCGGGCGTAGCCGTTGAACGAGCCGACCTTGAACTCGCCACGGATGGCCGCGCTTTCCGGCTGCATTTCCGCGTCTTTCTCGAAGTTTTGCAGGGCGGCCTGGAGCAGGGGCTCGACCTTGTGGTTGAGGTCGGTGGCCAGGGCTTTCCAGTTCCAGTCGCGGGTGAAGCGTACGAACTTCAGGTCGTGCAGTTGCAGGCTGTCCAGGCCCAAGTGGTGCAGCAGCAGCGGCGCGCTGAATTCCGGGATGCTGCGCAGGTCGGCGGTGGCCCGGGCCAGGGCGAAGGTGATCTGGCGGTTGCGTTGCTGGGCCTGGGCCAGGGCTGCGCGAAGCTCTAGGGAGGCGTTGTTGGCCCAGGTGCAGTTGGAATAGTCCTCGAGGTGTTTCAGGCGGGCCAGTTGCTCGGGGTTCAGGTGTTCGAGCCAGCGTGGCAGGCGCTCCTTGACGTGCAGGTCGTGGAAGCTGGGGGCGGCGTTCTCGGTCATGGGTGGCACTCCGTGTTGAAGGAGCGCCAGCACACCGCGTCCTGCCTGGCGTGGGGTGGCACATAGTTATGCGGGGCGCTGGCTATAGTGTCAGGAGACGAGAGTGTTCAACCGAGGGGATTTGCATGGCACTGATCAGCCGCGAGGTCTGGTGGTTCGAACCGCCCAAACCGGGGCAGACGGAGAAGGACCTGCGCTGGGGCTTCCTGGAAATCCACAGCGATGGCCAGGCGCGCTTCGTCGATGAACGGCCGACGGACAAGCAGATGATGGAGCGCAAGAGTTGTCGGCGGTTTCCGAAGGTTGGCGAGGAGTGAAGCAAGAACGACGCAAAACCCCGTGGGAGCTGGCTTGCCAGCGATTTGGCCGGAACTGACAACAGCTTTGTTCCGGATGGCCTCATCGCTGGCAAGCCAGCTCCCACAGGGTTTTGCATCGGTCAGGGATGCTTGAGGCGGCCACTACACCGAGCGCGTCGTGTTGAGACGCGGCGCCCGGGCGGTTCCCCGCGCCAACACCCCATACCCAACCCGCTTCACCCCCGGCAGCCGATCCTCGAGCAAATCCAGCAATGACTCCCCGCTGTGCAGATAGGCATCGCCGAAATCCGCATACCCCAGCGCACTCGGATGCACCACCACCTCCAGCAACCCGCTCTGCGGGACCAGCCCATCGCGCAGGTCCACCGGGGTGCAGACATGGTCCGCACTGGCCCCGGCCAACTGCCGCAGCCGTCGGTTCAACAGGCTTTTGAACGCCCGTTTCCCCGCGCCGATATTGCCGCCGATATTGCGCGCCAGCCGCACCGGCACCCTCTCCCGTGCCGCGAAGCGGGCGACGATCTCGCCAATCGGCCAGACGTTGTGTACATGCTGGTGCGAGTCCAGATGGCTGGGCAGCAAGCCCAGGCTCAAGCAATGCTGCCATTGCGCCGCCAGCTCCCGCTCCACCGCCTGCCGGGTGCGCTTCTTCAGCCACAGGCTCTTGCGCGACAGGCTGAACTCGAATTCCCCGGCGCCATTGCAGAACAGCGGTTCCTCGAGAATCGCATCACTCAAGGGGCGCCCGTGACTGATATTGAAATGCAGCCCGACCCGCCCGCGCAGCATTGGCTGTTGCCTGGCCAGGGCACAGGCGTTGCGGAACGCCGGCATGTTGGCCATGGCCGTGGCAGAACTGATCATGCCGCTCTGGAAGGCCCGCAGGATCACGGCATTGGTGGCCTCGTTGAGACCGAAATCGTCGGCATTGACTATGACCTGGAGGGACATTGCGCAGCTCCTGCAACGGAAGGGCGAGGGGAAGGCTTGCCGGCAGCACGCGGCTTGCCCGGGCGCAACCAGGGCTGGCAGCGCCGCCACAGGCGCAAGGCCAGGCCCAGGCACAGGCCGGACGGGCGCCAGCTGTAGAAACCATGGCGCAGATGCTCGATCTGCCCGGTCATGCGTTCGTGCAACTGGTGGCTGGAGTTCTCCAGGCTGACCCGCGAGGCGTCGATCCATTGCCAGCCCTCGTCCAGCCCCCAGTCGATCCATTCCTGCAACAGCACCCGGCCACTGCCCAGTTCGGCATGGGCGGGCAGGAAGGCCAGGTTGTAGTCATACAGGCGGCCGCGTTCCAGCAGGCCGAGGCGATAGCTGATACACCCGCCATCGAGTTCCAGCACGACCAGGCGCACGCGGTCTTCGCCGGCGAGGGCGGTCAGGGCCTGGAACATCCATGCCCGTGATGACGGCGAGCTGAAGATGCCGACCCCGTCATCGCCCTTCCAGCTGGCGTCCTCGACCGCCGCGATACGCTGCAGCCAGTCTTCGATATTCCCGGCATCCACCCGTACCCGATGCACCCGGGCACCACAGGCGGTGATCCGCTTGCGCGCCCGGCGCAGCTTGTAGCGCGGGTCGCCGCTGACCTCCTGCCTGTCCGCGGCGCTGATCCCGTGTACCGGCACGTTGCATACGCGTCGGCATTCGTAGGTCGAACAGTGCCAACTCCAGTGCCGCAACCAGGGCTCGCCGGCGGTCAGCTCGTTGAGCTGCAGCAGCGCATGGGGCAGGTGCTTGCGAATCGCCCGGAGTACCTGCGGCGCATCCTGCTCGTCGAGATCGACCATCAGCCCGACCCGATCGCTCAGCGGCCAGCCCAGATGGCGCAGCACCACGAACCCCGGCAAACCCTCGCGCAACGGCATGCGCAGCAGGGGCAGGCACAGGCACAGGCGCCCGTCGTCATGCCCGAGCAGCACCTGCACGCTCTGCCCTGGGCGCACCGCCGCCTCGGCCGCGCGCAACCAGGCCAGGCCATTGAACGGCGTGGCCTGGGGCAGGCGCTGGCGCAGGGTTTCATAGTCCGCTTCGGGAAAGCCGGGCTCTGCCAGCGAGCCCAACCAGCTCAGGCGCAGGCCCATCAGGCCGCTCCCATCGCGGCAGGCGCCGCCGGCTTGTGCAGCCCGGCCAGGCGCGAGCCCTCGTAGCGGCTTTGCCGGAAGAACTTCCAGCGCCCGAACAGGCAGTACACGTGGGTCACCCGGTGCTGCTCGTGGTAGCCCATGCGCATGTGCAGTTTCAGGGCCGGGATGTTGTGGCTTTCGCAGACATCCACCACCTTGTCGCAGCCTTGCTTGCTCATGGCCTTCCACAGGTCCAGCTGCAGGTCCACCGACAGGGTGGTGCCCCAGTAGGCGCGGGTCAGCTCGCCGCCGAACTCGAAGAACTCCCCGGGCTTGACCGGGAACCAGCAGCCATAGAAATGATGGTCGTGGTAGTCCTTCGGGCAGCCCCAGATAAAGGCCACCACATGGCCTTCCGGGTCGCGGTGGATGATCCCGGTATGCCCTTCGGCGACCAGCTCGCGCATGGTCTCCAGGCGGTCGCCGAAGTAGCGGGCGAAGGCATGCACGTTGTGCAGGGTGATCAGCTCGCTGTGGGTCGGCGGGCTGGACTTGAGGTTGTGCGGTGGAACGGGGCTGACCAGGTCGCGCTCCATCCAGAGCAGTTCCCAGTGATAGAACACATAGTGCCGGAAGGCGGTGTTCAGGGCCGAGCGCAGTCCTTTGTGCCTGATGTGGGTATGCAGCTGGTTCAGTACACGCATGATTGCCTCCAGGAGCGGGCAAGACAGGTGATCGACGTCGCGCGGTTCACGACGCGTTCCAGCCCAGGGCAAAGATCGTCTGCCCCGGCAATTCGAATCCGATGTATCCGTCATGGCAGGCCAGGTCGGCCTGGCGTGGCTGATGATCGGGTCCGAAGAAGGTCAATACGCTTTGCGCCGGGCATTGCCGGGCGCCGCTGTCGAAGCGCACGCGTTGCAGGCGCTCGCTCTTGTTCACCCCGAGCAGGCTGCGCCGGGGCCCGCGGGCCATGGCCAGGGCGTCCACCTCGAAGGCGTCGTTGTCCAGTTGCAGCACCTCGTCCAGCCAGTGCTGCTGGAGGAACTGCTGGGCCAGGCCCACCGGCTTGAGTTCGAAGGTGCGCGGCCCGAGGACCCGCAGCATGCCCTTGGGGTACTCCGGCTCGTCGGCCGCCTGGAACCAGTTGAGCATGTCCAGCAGGCCGTCGGCGCTGGCGTTGATCGCCACCGAGGCCCACCACAGTGCGCCGAGGTGACCGTCCTGTTCGTAGAGGCTCAGGCTGGAGCCGCTGGACAGGTTGGTCTGGTCCAGCAGCAGCGCCTTGCGTGGCCGGCCGCGCTCGTCCAGGCCGACCAGCCCGGCGGCCTGGCGTACCTGGTCGCGATAGGCCCGGGTCGCCAGCAGGTCGCGGACCATCCATTCGTGCCAGGCCAGGGCATCGACCCGCGGGCCGAATTCCTCCAGCAAGCGCCGGGCCCAGTCGGCGCCACGACGCTCGTCGCTGCGTTCGGTGGTGGGGCCGTTGAACAGCCGCGAGCTGGCCGGCAGGGCGATGCGCACCCCGGCCTCGCGAGCCCCGGCGTAGTCCTCGACCTGTTGCAGGCGCTGGGCGAAGAAGGCGCGGAAGTCCTCGTAGCGGGTGTAATTGAGGTTGGGCTCGTCGGCAAAGGCCAGGTAGTGCCGGCCGCTGCCACCCAGGGCGACACTGGCTGCCAGCCAGGCGTCCAGGCCGCGACGGCTGGTGCTGTCATCGCTGAGGTCGGCGCGGCGGCCGCTGGCGGCGAGCAGGGTGATGTCGTCCTCGATGCCGAAGCGCTGGCGATACAGGCGACGGAAACCGGTCTCGTAACCGGGCTGCCGCGCCAGTACGTCGACGAAGCTGTAGAACCCGGCGGCGCGAGGCTTCAGGGCATCCAGCACTTCGTGGCTGGCGGGTGGCGGCAGCAGATAGGGCAGGTTCAGCCCCAGCTTCGCAGTCGGGCCCAGGTGCTTGCCGTCCAGGCGCAGATCGACGTTGCCGGGCTGCTCCTCCAAGGGTTGCAGGTCTTCGATGCGGCGTGCGAACAGGTTGGCTGTGCCGTCGAGCCAGAACGCCGCCTTGCCGCTGCCTTGCAGCTCCAGCCGCCAGGTCTGCGCTTTCTGGCTGACCGGCAGGCTGACCTGCTGGAACTGCCAGTAGGCCGCTTGCGGGTTCAGCAGCAGGTCCAGGCTCTGCCCATCCGCGAGCCGCACCGCGCGCAGGCCACTGACGCCGCCATGGTATTTGCCTGCCAGCACGGCTTGCTCGCCGGGGCCGATGCGAAAGTAGAACGCCGTCCCGGCCTCCACCTGAAGGCTGAAATGCACTTTCGCCGGGGCGAACTGCACCCGGGTGCTGTCGCTGAAGGCCGGCCGGAAGCGCCGGAAGCTGTAGCCGGGAATCTCCAGGCGATAGCTGCCGAGCCCGGCGCGCAACGGCCATGGCTGCTGCCCGCGCACCTCGCTGGCGGCGATATCGCGGCGCGCCGCCAGGCGCCCCTGGCCATCGAGGAGGAACATCTGCTCGGGATTGGCGCTGGCCTGCCAGGCGCCGACCCAGTCCAGGTGCAGGGTGTCGCTGCGTCCTGGCGTCAAATACAGCGCACCGTCGCGAATATCCGGCCAGCGCAGTTGCCCGGCACTGGCCAGGCTGCTGAACAGCAGACCCGCGAACAGCGCGACGACGGTCTTCATCCGGCAACCCTCCCGGGCCGCATGCGCCACAGCGGCAGCAGGTCGGCGGGCAGCACGATCAGTACCCGCCACCAGGCCACGCCACTGAGCCGGCAATACAGCACCAGCATGGCCAGGGTCACCGCCAGGTAGGCGATGGACGAAGCCAGCGCGGCACCGACGATGCCGTAGCGGGGGATCAGCAGCACATTGAGGACCAGGTTGAGCGCCGCGCCAGCACCCATCATCAGCGACACGCTGCCGGGGCGGTTCTTGCCCAGCAGGTCAAGGCGCAGGATGCTCGCGTAGCACAGGCCGAACAGCCCCGGCAGCAGGGCCAGCAGCGCCGGATAGGCCGGCTGGTAGGCGGCGCCGAACAGGGTGACGATCAGCCATTCGCCGATCAGCGCCATACCGAGGCAGGCGCCGAGCATCACCGTGGCGGTCAGGCGCAGGGCCAACGGGGTCAGGCGCTCCATGCCGGCGTCCTGTTGCAGCAGGCGTTTCATCAAGGGCGTGGTCACCGCCTCGGGGACGATCAGCAGCAGTTCGGCGGCGGCGCTGGCCATGGCGTAGTGACCGAGGGCGGCGCTGCCGAGCAGGGCGCTGATGAACAGGTAGTCCGAGCGCAGGATCACCTGCTGGAACAACAGGTCCGGATGGCTCTTGGCACTGTAGGCCAGCAGCTCGCGCTGGCCGCTGCGGTCCCAGCACAGGTGCAGTTGCCGGCCACGGCGCAGCCACAGCAGGCCGAGCACCACCACCAGGCCGAGACCCAGCAGCCAGCTGGCCAGGGCCGCCGACAGCGCCGCGTCGGGCCACAGCCAGTAGAACGCGAGGAACAATAGCAACGGCGCCAGGGATTCGCTCAGGCGCAGGGCATTGAAGGCACCCACGCCGCCGGTAGCGTTGTGCAGGGTCAGCAGGCCGCTTTTCAGCACGCTGAGGGGCACCGCCAGCAACAGCAGCCAGGCCAGCAGGCCGAGTTGCTCGGTAACTTCCAGTTCAATACCGAAGCCGCGCAGCACGGCCAGGCAGACGAGGGTCAGCAACCCCGCCAGCAGGCAGCCGTAGACCAGCACCTGGGTCAGCAGCAGGCCGAGATTGCGCTGCTGCGCCGCCTGGTAGCCGATGGCGCTGTTCAGCCCGCCGCTGGTGGCGGCGGCGATCAGGTCCGGCAGGCTGCTCAGCAGGGCGAACAGCCCGCGCTCGCTGGGCCCGAGCAGGCGCGCCAGGAGCACATTGCGCAACAGGCGCAGGGCGATCATCGCCAGCCTGGTGCCCATGCTCAGCAGCAGGTGGCGCAAGTAGTGGCTGCGGTTCATGAGCGGCCTCCGCGGCTGATGCGCCAGGCCAGCAGCGCAGGTCGGCTGGCATTGCGCTGGCTGACCCCGATGCGCGGCAGGGCCAGCGGATCGTCACTGCAGTGGCAGAGGCCGGGGCGGGTGCTCAGGGCCCAGGGGTACTGGTGCGCGGCCAGGCGCTGGCGCACCCGCAGGTCATGGTCACCATTGGGGTAGCAGTACACCGGCAGCGGATCGCGGCAGCCGTTGCGCAGGGCACGGTGGCTGCGACTGATTTCCTCTTCCAGGCGATGGTCGTCCAGCCCTGGCAGCAGGGCATGGCTGGCGCCATGCGGACCGAAGCGGACCAGCCCGGAGTCTTCCAATTGCCGCACCTGTTGCCAGTTCAGGGCCTGGGGCAGGGACTCCTCCGGGCAGGCATCGGTGAGCAGATGCAGGGCCGGGGCGGCCAGGCTTTTCAGGCTTTGCAGATAATGCGCCAGGGCCAGGCTGCGGGCCCGGGGCGCATCGTGCATGAAGTAGGCGGCGGGCAGCGGGCGACCGACCCGGCGCAGTTTCTCGATCAACTGATGCCGTGCCGGCTCGCCATGGCTGCCCCACAGGGTTTCACCAAGGCTTTCCCACCAGAAGCGCTGGCGGCTGCCGATGTAGTCGGTGGACAGGAAGATGCTCGCCGGCACTTCGTAGCGTTGCAGCAGGGGGAAGGCGTGCAGGGCGTTGTCGCGCCAGCCGTCGTCGAAGGTCAGCGCCACCCGCGGGCGCTTGCCGCTGCCCTGGCCGTGCAGCAGGTCCAGCAGCGGCAGGCACTCGAAGTGCCCGCGCAGCCAGCGCAGCAGGCGCTCGAAGGCCAGCGGCCCGAGGCACAGCTCGTTGCGATGGGGCAGGGCAGCGGCGCGGTCGTCCGGCAGCACCCGGTGCAGCATCAGGATCAGCCCGGCGCCCTGCAACTGGCGGCGGCCCGCCGGGGAGTTGAGGTAGATCCAGCCTCGGGCGCGCTTGAGCGTGGTCTTGATCGGCATGGTCGTGGCCTCAGCGATTCTGCTCGGGATTCCACTGCCGGTAGCTGTGGCCGCGGAGGAACTGCCACAGCCCGACGCTCATTCCGGCGAAGGTCACCAGCACATAGGCGGCCAGGCGGAAGGGTTTGGGCAGGCGTTTGCCGCTGTCCAGCAGGCCGATCAGGGCAATCCCATAGGCCAGCAGTTGCAGGGTGCAGGTCCACAGGTAGAAGGCCCCGGCATCCAGCAGGCACAGGTTGCTCAGCAGCAACGGCAACAGCAGCAGCGGCGCGAGGCGGCGCAACAGCTTGTGGCTGATCAGGGCGAGGGCGTACAGGCCGTATTGCGCCGGGTCGAGCAACGGGCTGCGCGCGGCCAGGCTGCGCAGGCCGCCGACCGTGACCCGCTGGCGGCGGCGGAACTGCTTGCCGGGCTGGTCCACGCCACAATCCAGCACCACGGCCTCGGGCACGTAGACGATGCGCTGGCCCGCCGCCGGCGCGCAGGTACTGATGAAGAAGTCATCGTTGACCTGTTCCGGGATCGCTTCGAACAGCTCGCGGCGCAGGGCCAGCAGGGCGCCGTCGGCGGAGACCATGCAGCCGTTGCGGTTTTCCACCCGGCGCACCCAGCCCTCGTAATGGCGGTACAGGCTGTCGCCCAGGCTCAGGCCCTTGCCCGGCCGCGGGATGATCATCTGCCCGGCGCTGCCGCCGACGCCCGGCACGGCGAAAGGGCGCAGCAGATGGCCAAGGGTGTCGTCGGTCCACTGATTGTCCGCATCGGTGAACACCAGGATCTCGCCCTGGCAGCGCTCCACCGCGATATTCAGCGCCGCGGCCTTGCCGATCCGCGGCAGGTCAAGGACCAGGATGCGCGGGTCGTCGATGCTGCGTGCGCAGGCCACGGTGCGGTCGCTGGAACCGTCACTGGCGACGATGATCTGCAGGCTCGCGGTGAACGGGGCCTGGGCCAGTACGCTGCGCAGCTTCTGCTCGATATGTCGCTGCTCGTTATGGGCGGCGATCACCACGCTCACCGACTGGGGCTTGGCCGGGCCCGCCTCGGGCTGCTGGCGAAACGGCGCGAACAGGGTCAGCAGCAGCGGATAGCCGAGCCAGGCATACAGCGGCAGCAGCAGGCACGACCAGAAGATGAATTCAGCCACGGGCAGGCCTCCTTGCGTTGAGGTTGAACAGGCTCAGGACAAAGGCCATGCCGGCCAGGTGCAGGCGAATGAAATGCAGGCCCCAGAGCTGCAGCATCAGGCGCGGATCGCGGTGCTTCAGGCTTTGCCGCAGGCTCAGGGCCAGGGCCGGCAGGCTGGCGATCAGCACCAGCAGCAGGCTCAGGTGGGGAAAGCCGTCGAGCAGTGCCGACAGGGCCATGGCGTCGAGTCCCCAGGCGCCCAGGGACAGCGCCGGGAAGCGCAGCAGGCGCAGGCTCGCGCCATGGCTGCGCAGCAGTTGCAGGTGGCTGCCCTGGCGCCACATTTCCTTGCCCAGCCATTCCTTCCAGCTGCCTTCGTAGCCCCAGTGCAGCACCACCGGATCGCGCAACACCGCCAGGCGTGCGCCGGCTTCGTGCAGGCGCAGGGTGAAGTCCTTGTCCTCGCCGCTGCGCAGGCTTTCGTTGAAGCCGCCGACATTCTCGAACCAGTAGCGCGGCATCAGCAGGTTGGGGCTGGGCAGCCACTGCTGGGTTTGCAGCAGCTCGCCGGCGCGCAGGGTGCGGCGTTGCCAGGCAATGGCGAACCAGGGCGCCTGGTGCGGGGTGTCGCAGTCGAGGGCGAAGACATCGGCGCGGTCCTCGTCATGCAGGGCAAACAGGCGCTTGAGCCAGCTGTCGGGCACCTCGATATCGGCATCGAGAAAGGCCAGCCATTCACTCTCGCAGGCCGCTGCGCCACGGTTGCGCAGGGCGCCGATGCTCAGGCCCGGCAGGCTCAGCACCTCGGCACCGAGGGCCCGGGCAATCCGCGGGCTGTCGTCGCTGGAGCCGTTGTCGACCACGATCACCTGGCATTGCACCGCCGCCTCCCGCGCCGCCTCGCGCAGCGCCACCAGGGTGCGGCCGATATGCCGGCTTTCGTTGAACATCGGGATGACGATGGCGACCCGGTTCATGAGCGTGGCTCCCGTTGGCGCGACGCCTCGGCCTGGGCGCGCAACACCCCGGACAGGGCGAGCATGATCCACAGGTACTTGTGGTTCGGCGCGCTGAGGAACATCAGGAACAGCCCCACCGCGAGCATGTTCATGCTCAGGTGGGTCAGCAGGTCGGCCCGGGCCACCTCATGCTGGCGCAGCCAGGCATTGCGCGCGGCCCAGAAGTTGCGCAGGGCCAGGGCGATCATGCCGACGAACAGCAGCGCCCCGGGGATCCCGACTTCGCTGAACAGCTCCAGGTAGGTGTTGTGCGCACGGCGATACAGGTCGGTGACCTTGCGGTTGGCCGAGAAGGCCTTGGCATAGCCGGTATGGGCGTAGTGCAGCGGGAAGGTTCCGGGGCCGGAGCCGAATACCGGGTTTTCCCGGATCATCCGGCTGCCGACCACGATATAGGAGGCGCGCCGGCCCAGGGAGTCGTCCTCGTAGGCGTTGACCCCGGACTTGAGCACGCTCAGCGACTGGATCCGCTCGATGTACTTGGCCGGCATCACCGCCACCGCCGTTGGCAGCAACACCGCCAGGGCGAGCATGACCAGGCCGAGATGCCGCGGGCGAATCCGCTTCAGGTGCACCCGGTAGTGATACAGACCGATGCCCAGGCTGATCAGCAGCACCACCAGGCCCGAGCGCGATTCGGTGCGGGTCATTCCGGCCAGCAGCAGCCCGGTGCACACCAGCCACAGCAGTTTCTCGGCCAGGCGCGGCACATTGAGCAGCAGCCAGATGGTCAGGGGGATGGCGAAGGCGATCAGCATGGCGAACACGTTGGGGTCGTCGAGCAGCCCGGCGGCGCGGCCCTGGTCCTGGTATTTGCTGGAGTACATGGCCAGCACGCAGGTGGCGGCGACGCTCAACGACACCAGGCGGGCGAACAGCACCAGGTTGGCCTCGCGCCCGACCAGCAGGGTCATGACGAACAGCAGCAGGCCGATCAGCAGTTCGCGCAGGTGCTGGGCCGAGAGCAGCCAGTCGTCGCTGAGCCAGAAACTCAGGCCATAGCAGGCCAGGAAGCCCAGCAGCAGGGGCCACAGGTTGCTGCGCAGGCGGCTGCCATCAAGCTTGCCGCTGGCCAGTTGCAGCATCAGCACCAGGGCCAGGCCGGCACCGACCAACTTGGCGGCGGACAGGTCGCTGTCCTTGAACAGCCCTTCGAACGGCACCAGGGCAATGATCGCCAGCAGGCCCCAGGCCGGGCGCCGCCACAGGCCGAGGAGGCCGGCCAGGGTCAGCACCGCGCCGGGGGCCAGGTACGGCCAGGGACTGACCAGCAGGGCGACGGCGGCAAGGCCGAACAGCCCGATCAGGGAAAGGGGCAGGATCATGCGCGGACCTCCTTTGCGGCGCCCAGGTAGACCTGGGCCCAGCGCTGGGCCAGGGTAGGCAGGTGGAAGCGTTCGCGCTGGGTACGCCGGGCCTGGGCGATCAACTCGCCGGCCTGGGCCGGGTCGTCGATCAGCGCGGCCAGTTGCGCGCCCAGCTCGTCTACCGCCAGGGGCCGGGCCAGCAGGCCGCTGCGCCCGTGTTCGATCACATCGGGAATGCCGCCGACGCCGAAGGCCACCACGGGAACCCCGTCCTGCATGGCTTCGAGCAGGATCATCGGCGTGCCCTCGGTGCGCGAACTGATCACCAGGGCGTCGAGGCGGCGCATCCAGGGGCGCATGTCCTGCTGGAAGCCCGGCAGGAGAATGCGCTCGCACAGCCCGGCGGCGACAATCCGCGCGCGCAGGGCCGGCAGTTCCGGCCCGTCGCCGAGCATCACCCCATGCAGTTGCGGGTAGCGTCGGCACAGCGGGATCAGGGTGTCGAGAAACAGGTCCGGGCCTTTTTCACTGCTCAGGCGGCCCACGTAGCCGGCCAGCCACTGGCCGTGGTGCTCGGCATGCTGGAGCGGTTGCGCGCTGTCCGGCAGGCCGTTGGGAATCACCCGGATCTTGCTGTTGGCGACCCCGGCCTCGCGCAGGATCCGCGCGATGCTTTCGGCCACGCAGACCACCTTGCTCACCAGCGGCGAACGGCACAGGCGCAGGGTCAGCCAGGTGTACAGGCGCTGCTTGCGGGTGCGCGGGGTGAAGCCGTGTTGGGTGGCCAGCAGCGGCATGCCCCACACCAGTGCCGCCAGGCAACCGAACAGCAGGCCGCGGAAGTTGTGGGCATTGAGCAGCGGCCGCGCTGAGCGCTCGCGGCCGATCTCGCCGAGCAGCCCCGCCACCCCGGTGCAGCGCTGGCAGTCCACCCCGGCGCGGCGAAAGCGCGCCAGCAATTCATCCGGAGCCTCGAGAAACAGCACCCGATGCTGCCCTGGCGTGGCCAGGCAGTGGTCCAGCAGCATGCGCTCGGCGCCGTAGAACCCACCGCTGTTGAGCAGGTGGATGATCGGCTGGCGCGGGGCCACGGCGTTCAATTGCGCACCCAGTGCCACAGCCGTGGCAGCGACCATTGCTTGTGCGGGTTGGGCAGTGCCGGGGTCTGGTCGTTGATCACCAGCAGCACCGGCAGGTTCAGCTCCTGACCGATCTGGGCCGGATGTTTGAAGCGGTGGTCGAAGAACTCGCGGACATAGACCAGGGCGATGGCGAACAGCAACCCGGTCAGCATGCCGAACGGAATGATCAGCAGCGGCCGCGGGAAGGCGGCTTCCGTGGGCTGGTACGGCGCGCTGAGGATACGGGCGTTGGACAGATTGTCGAGCTGGCCCTGGCCACGGCTTTCTTCATAGCGTTGGGTGTAGGTGAAGAAGGCCTTGTGCAGGGCATCGATCTCGGTATCGAGCTGGCGCGCCTTGCTCTGGGTTTCCTGCAACTGGTGGATGCGGCTTTTCAGCTCGCCGATGCGCGCGGTTTTCTGGGCGATCACTTCCTGGACCACGGTCAGGTCCTTCTCGCGTTCGCGGATACGGTTGGACACCACTTTCAGGAATTGCTGGCGGGTGCGGGTGATCTGCTCGCGTTGCAACTGCATGGGTTCACTGCCGGGCTGGAAGATCGCCGTGTCATTGCCGTAGCGCGACACCTGGCCGGTCAGTTGCTCGCCCAGTTGCTTGATCTCGCGATCCTCGAAGGCGATGTTGTCCACCGTGGTGGTGAAGGTGAAGGGGAAGCTGTAGTCGGCCATTTTCGCTGAGCTGGCATTGGCCAGCGCGCCCTTCAGGTAGTCGAGCCAGCGCTGGCTTTGCAGCAGGCGGTCGCGGTACTGGTTGAGGTCCTGCTCCTCGGTGTTGATCGCGTTCAGGCGGAAGGTGATTTCCTCCTTCGGATCGGACGAGCCGTTGGCCTCCAGCAAACCCAGGCGCTTGCTTTCCAGGTCGTCGAGACGGGTCTGGTACTGGAGTTTCTTCTGTTCATAGAAGGACTCCGGCAACTCGTTGGATTGCAGGTCCTGGCGGTTCTTCAGGTAGTTGTCCAGCAGGCGGGCGACGAAGGCGGTGCCCTGGGCCGGATCGGGGAAGCTGTAGTTCACCGAGATCACGTTGGAGCCGGGCAGGGTATCGACCTTCAGGCTTTTCACCGCCTGCTCGGTCAGGGCATCCAGCTCGCTGTCGCCGGCGGATTGCACGCGCAGGCCGAGGGCGCTGCGCAGCGGGTCGATGACATGGGCATGCAATGGGCTGACTACCCAGCGATCAAGCATGCCCGGCTCCGAACTGTAGCTGCCTTCGCTGCGCAACTGGCTGATGGTCTGGCGGATCAGGGTCGGCGAACGCAGGATATTGCTCTCGGTCTCCATGTCGGCCAGGGAGGGCGGGATGAACTTGTCGGTTTCCTGGGCCAGGGCGGTATTGGTATCGCTCTGCGACAGTTTCTTCGACTGGACGATGACCTCGGCGCCGATATCGAAGCTCTGGCGCAGGACCAGCGGCAGCAGCAGGGCAATCACCGCGAAGGCCAGGAAGATGCGTTTCACCCACTGGCGGTTGGCGAAGAAGATGCGGAAGAACTCGTGCAGGTAATTCTCTTTGGGATTCATGTCGCGATACTCCCGGGATCAGTTGTCACTGCCTTTGTTGTCGAGGCGATAGCCGAAGCTCACGCCAACCCCCTGGAACAGCACCACGTCGGCCAGTTGCCGGGCCAGTTCGCCGGCGCTGGCGAGTTTGGTCTTGGGCACATAGAGCATGTCGTCCGGTTGCAGGTAGGCGACCTGGGCGGCGCTGGCGTCGAGCGCCTTGTCGATGTTGTAGGGCACCGCCGTCACCTGGTTGCCCTTGCGCCGCATGATCATCACCGAGTCCAGGCGTGCCTTGATGCTCGGCCCGCGGGCCAGGGTCAGGGCCTCCAGCACCGAGACCGGACGGCGGATCGGATAGGCGCCGGGCGCGCCTACTTCACCCAGCACGTAGATCTCGTTGACCGCCGTGGACTTGAGCATCACGTCGACGCTCATTTTTCCCGGCAGCTTGGCGTAGCGCTCGTTCAGGTAGCTTTCCAGCTGGCTCACGGTCATGCCCTGCAGGGCCACCGAGCCGACTTCCGGGAAGTTGGCGCGGCCGTCGCTGTTCACCGTGATCTCCCGGCTCAGGCCGGTAGCCGGGTGGTTCAGCGAGTTCTTCAGGTTCTGCTCGTTGGTCAGCGGGCTGATCACCTGCACGGTCAACTGGTCGCGGTTGGGCTGGAACAGGCTCTTGTTGCGGTAGGCCTGCTGGATCGCGGCGCGGGCCTGATCCGGGGTTAGCCCGGCGACCTGCACCGAGGTGTTGGCCGCCGGCAGTTCGATACGGCCGTCAGGCAGCACCAGCTGGTTGCCGTTCAGGGAACTGGCGGAGAGGAAGTTCAGGCCGATGGTATCGCCGGGCTGGATGCGATAGGCATCGGTGCCGCTGGTGGCGATATGGAAGATCACGTCGAGCACGTCCTGCGGGCGCAGCACCTGTTCCTGGCTGTCGAGCTCGGTGGCCTGGGCACTGGCGCTGGGGGCGGTCATGATCTGCACCGGCATCTGGTGCATTTCCTGGTGACTGCTGCAGGCGGCCAGCAGTGGTACCAGGGCAAACAGGGCGATCAGGGAATGGTTCATGTCGGGGGCCCTCGCACGGTCGGCTCAAAGGTTGTTGTAGAGCCACTTGGGCATGTAGTAGCGGCGCCGGTTGAAGACGCTGCCGATCAACTGCGCACCGGCCTGGACCAGGCGCTGGCTGGCAGCCTGGGCCACTTCGCGGCGGGTGTCGTCGGCGTCGATGACCAGGATCACGCCATCCACCAGCGGCCCCATCACCAGGCTGTCGGCCCCGGCGTAGACCGCCTCGCCGTCGATCACGACGAAGCGGTAGTCGCTGGCCAGCTTGTGCAGCAGGACCCGCAGCATTTCCGGGTCGAGACGCTCGCCGCCGCGCTTGTGCAGGCCGCCGGGCAGCACGTCGAAGCTCTGGTCGGACAGGCGCACGATGCAGTCCTGGGGCAGCGGCGGGGTCTGGTCATCGAACAGCAGGTCGTTGAACCCGCGCAGCTTGCCCAGGCCCAGTTGCTGGCTGAGGTTGTCGGGGGTGTCGCTGGCATCCACCAGCAACACCGCGCCACCGCTCATCTGTGCCAGTTGCTTGGCGACGGCCAGGGCGCTGGTGCTGGTGCCGCTGCCGCGGTTGGCGGCGGTCAGCAACAGCAGGCGGCGGTCCTGGTCGAGCAGGGTGGAGGTCAGGTTGGTTTCGCTGGGGGTCGCGATACGCATGCTTCTTGAAGTAGAACCGTCCATCTCAACTTGCTCCGTGGCCGTTGAACACTTTGAAGGGAGTCTTGAGCAGGATCTTCAGGTCCAGGCTCAGGCTCTGTTCGGCGATGTAGCTGAGGTCAAGCTCGACCCGCTGGTCGAAGTCGATGTCGCTGCGCCCGGAGATCTGCCAGAGGCCGGTCATGCCGGGGTAGATGCTCAGGCGTGCGAGGTGGCTGTCCTTGTAGCGGTAGGCGTTGAACGAGGTAGGCCGGGGGCCGACCAAGCGCATCTCGCCGCGCACCACGTTGAACAGGTTGGGCAACTCGTCGAGGCTGCTGCGCCGGAGCCAGCGGCCGATCCGGGTTACCCGCGGGTCATCGTCGATCTTGAAATCGATGGACTGGGCGCCGTGCTTGTTCAGGTGCCGAAGGGACTCCTTCAGCGCCTCGGCGTCGGCGACCATGGTGCGGAACTTGAACATGCCGAAGCAGCGTCCGCGGTAACCGGTGCGCCGTTGCACGAAGAACACCGGCCCCGGGCCGCTGGCCTTGACCAGCACGGCGAGGGCCAGCAGCAGTGGCGCCAGGCAAATGATCAGGAGCACGGCGCCGAGGCCGGCGAGGCAGCGGTTGGTCCGCGACAGGGTCCAGGGCCGGCCGCCGATACGCCCGGTGAACCAGCCACGACCTTGCTTGTGCACCGCCGAATCGATGCGCATGCGGTGCTTGGGGTCCATCCGTTTGTCCTCTTGCAGCGCCTGTACCTGGGCGCTTTGCGGTTGTCCGGTCATATCGACCTCCGTTGCTCTGCGGGCGAAGCCCGATGGGTCTGCGCTGGCGTCCCGAGCAGCGGCAGGTAGTGGTCGAGGAACCAGGCTGCGAAGCGCCCGAGTCCGTCATCCAGGGAAATGAGGGGAGTGAAACCGGTGGCGGCGGCGAGGTCGCTGGCGTCGGCGCAGGTGTCGAGCACGTCCCCCGGTTGCAGCGGCAGCAACTCGACTTCGGCCTGGCGCCCCAGGTGCTTTTCCAGCAGGGCGACATAGTCGAGCAGGGCCACCGGGCGCTGCCCGCCGATGTTGTACAGGCGCCAGGGCGCGTGGCTGCTGGCCGGGTCCGGGTGGCTTGCGTCCCACTCTGGATTGGCTTGCGGGGCCTGAGGGATCAGGCGCACCAGGCTTTCGACGATGTCATCGATATAGGTGAAGTCGCGTTGGTGCTGGCCATGGTTGAACAGGCGCAGCGGACGGCCTTCATGGATGGCCTGGGCGAACTGGATCGGCGACATGTCCGGGCGGCCCCAGGGGCCGTACACGGTAAAGAAGCGCAAGCCGGTGGCAGCGATGCCGAACAGATGGCTGTAGCAGTGGGCCATGGCCTCGTTGGCCTTCTTGCTCGCGGCGTACAGCGACAGCGGGTGGTCGACGCCATCGCGTACCGAATACGGCACCGTGCGATTGGCGCCGTACACCGAACTGGACGAGGCGAACAGCAGGTGCTGCACCGGATGGCGGCGGCAGCATTCGAGGATATTGAGGAAGCCGGCGACATTGCTGTCCAGATAGGCCCGGGGGTTGTCGAGGGAGTAGCGCACCCCGGCCTGGGCGGCGAGGTGCACCACCACCTCGGGCTGCTCGCTGGCGAACAGGCGTTGCAGGCCCTCGGCATCGTTCAGGTCGAGGATCCGCAGAGTAAAGTCACCGGCCTGCTGGCGTACCCAGTCGACCCGCGCGACTTTCAGCGCCGGGTTGTAGTAGGCGTTGAAATTGTCCAGGCCGATCACCTGGTGGCCGTCGCGCAGCAGGCGCAGCGCGCAGTGGGCCCCGATGAAGCCGGCGGCGCCGGTCACCAGGACTTTCATGGTGCCGGTACCTCGGGCACGACATGACGCAGGCCGATGCCGCAGTAGTCGAGGCCGAAGGTGGCGACCTGGTCGGGGTTGTACAGGTTGCGCCCGTCGATGATCAGGCGCTGGCGCAGTTTCTGCGCCAGCAGGCTGAAATCCACCACGCGAAAATTCTTCCATTCGGTGCAGATCACCAGGGCGTCGGCGTCTTCCAGGGTATCGTCGCGGGTGGCGCAGAGCTGCAGGTCCTTGCGGTAGCCGTAGATTCGCCGGCACTCGGCCATGGCTTCCGGATCGAAGGCATGCACCGTGGCGCCTTCGGCCCACAGGGCTTCCATCAGGTAGCGGCTGGGCGCTTCGCGCATATCGTCGGTATTGGGCTTGAAGGCCAGGCCCCAGAGCGCCACCGACTTGCCGGCAAGGCTGCCGGGGAAGTGCTGCTTGAGCTTGGCGAAGAGAATCTGCCGCTGGCTGTCGTTGACCTCGCTGACGGTCTGCAGCAGGCGCAGCGGCATGCCGTTGTGCTCGGCGGTGTGCAGCAGGGCGCGCAGGTCCTTGGGAAAGCACGAGCCGCCGAAGCCGCAGCCGGGGTAGATGAAGTGGTAGCCGATGCGCGGGTCGGAGCCGATGCCCTTGCGCACCGCCTCGATATCGGCGCCCAGGCGCTCGGTGAGGTTGGCCAGCTCGTTCATGAAGCTGATCCGCGTGGCGAGCATGGCGTTGGCCGCATACTTGGTCAGCTCGGCGCTGCGGTTGTCCATGAACATGAGCTTTTCATGGTTGCGGCAGAAGGGCGCGTAGAGTTCGCTGAGCTGGTCCTGGGCGTCGGCGTCGCAGGTGCCGACGATGATCCGGTCCGGACGCAGGCAGTCGGCCAGGGCGCTGCCTTCCTTGAGGAATTCCGGGTTGGACACCACCCGTACCTTGAGCTCCAGCTTGCCCAGGCGGTCCAGTTGCTCGCGGGCCAGTTGCGCCACCTGGTCGGCGGTACCCACCGGCACCGTGGACTTGATGATCAGGGTGCGGTCGCCGTCCATCAGCTCGGTGATCTGCCGGGTCACGCCAAGGACATGGGAGAGGTCGGCGGAGCCGTCTTCGTCCGGCGGGGTGCCGACGGCGATGAAGATCAGTTCGCCATGGCTCACCGCATCACTGGCCTGGGTGCTGAACAGCAGGCGGCCGTCGCGGATGTTGTCCTCGAGCATGGCCGACAGGCCCGGCTCGTGGATCGGCGGCACACCGACGCGCAGTTGGCTGATCTTGTGGGTATCGACATCCACGCACAGCACCCGGTGACCGACGTCTGCCAGGGCGGCTGCCTGAACCAGTCCTACGTAACCCGTACCGAACACACTCACGTCCATTCCGGATGCCTCGCATGGCGTAATGGGGGTGTAACAGCGATGTGTTTTCGGTATAGCGCAGGCTGCGGAAAAAGTGTCAATGGAATGGCATGTTTCACTCAACTTACGTTGCCTGTTGCAGCGGTCGTTTTGCCATCAACCCTTTCAATCCGCGCCTTTGCGTCAAAAAGGTGATGGCCAGTCGCCGGGTGATTTCTCGATAAACGGTCGAAGGCCGCGCCGTTCAAGGCTTGTAGAGATTTGTTCGCAATTGGTTTGACGGCTCTCCTTTAGTGTTAATCCCTATTTTTCGGCGCCAATAATTCGCCATAAAATTGGCAGTCGATAGCTGGAAAGACCCGCGCAAGCTGACTACCTTTCGAAAATCCCCGGTCTGCCGAAGGCGGTCTCATTCCATGCGTGCATATCTCAAGGGCTCGTTGTTGCTCGGCTACCTGGCCTGTTTTCATGAAGCGACAGGCGAACGTTTGCAGGCGCTGGGCATGGGGCCTGCGCTGGTGTTGTACCTGGGCGTGTTCGGGTTGTTGGCGCTGGGGCTGTGGCTGGCAGCGCAGATTCGCCTGGGTCTGGTGCGCTGGGCGCTGGCGTTGCTGTTCTTCGCCAGCGCGGTGTTCTTCGATGCCTACACGCGGATCACCGCCAGCTACCTGACCTACAGCGCCTTTATCTCGATGGTCTATTCCGGCGCATTCATCCAGGACGCGCTGCTGCAGTACCAGGACGCCATCCTGCTGGCGCTGGCGCGCGGGCTGTTGCTGCTGCTGGGAATCGGCTTGCGCCCAGGGACCTGGCCGCGGCTACCGCGGGTGTTGCCCTGGGCGGCGCCGCTGCTGGGGGTGCTGCTGCTGACGGGGATCCTGTTCGTGCGTGCCGGGGAGGGCGCCCGGGGCTTGCCGGTGATGTATACGCCGCTGGCCTATCTCAACCTGCTGGCCTACGAAACCCTGCATGACCATGTCGGTGTGCGCCAGCCGGTGAGTCTGGCGCGCACGGGGCCGGCCATGGCCCGGGACATCGTGCTGCTGATCGATGAAAGCGTGTCCGGCAACTACCTCGACCTCAACACCGCCCAGGGCGTGCCCACGCCGCTGACCCAAGGGCAGGCGGGGCTGAAAATCTTCAACTTCGGCTACGCCGCGTCCATCGCCAACTGCAGCGCCGACACCAATGTCACCCTGCGCTATGGTGGCACTCGCGCCGACTATCTGCGGATCAACTCGACCCAGCCGTCGATCTGGCAGTACGCCCATCAGGCCGGTCTGCAGACGGTGTACATCGACGCCCAGCGTACCGGTGGCAACCTGCAGAACCTGATGAGCGAAACGGAAAAGCGCGATATCGACCGCTTCATCCAGTTCGACGACACCCCGGTGCAGCAGAGGGATATGGCGGTGGAAGCGCAACTGGTGGAGTTGCTGGGTGATGGGCGGCCGCAACTGATCCTGGTCAACAAGGTCGGTGCGCACTTTCCGGTGCACGACAAGTACCCGGATGACTTCATGCTCTGGCGTCCGGCCTTGCCGCGCGGGGAGTACACCGATATCGCCGATACCGGGCGGCGCGATGGCTTTTCAGGCAGCCCGCAGGACTGGGTGCTGTACCGCAATGCCTACCGCAACACCCTGGCGTGGAACGTGGGGGAGTTCTTCAAGCGCCTGTTCGCCCAGGCCGACCTCAGCCAGGCGATACTGATCTACACCTCGGACCATGGGCAGGACCTGCATGAGCGGGGCAATCCCGGGTTGAACACCCACTGCGACAGCGACCCGGTGATGGAGGAGGGCCTGGTGCCGCTGGTGGTGATCCAGGGTGAAGGAGTCAAGGCGCCGGACTGGGCCGCGCATCTGCAGCAGAACCGCGATCGGTCGAGTCACTACAACCTGTTTCCGACCCTGTTGCAGTTGCTGGGGTATGACCAGGCGCAGGTGCAGGCGGCGTATGGGCGGCCGTTGAGTGTGGCGACGGAGGATGAGTTCAGTTTCAACACGCGGTTCAATGCCAGGTTGGGGGCGAGTCCGGTGTTCAAGCGGATCGATCTGGGGCAGGTGGTGGTGCCGGAGGGGACGGTGGTTGGTAGTCGGGAATGAGGGTGTTCATTCGGGCCTCATCGCTGGCAAGCCAGCTCCCACAGGTTTTGTGTGCGCCGCGAACCCTGTGGGAGCTGGCTTGCCAGCGATGAGGCCGGTATAGCCTACCAACACGCCTCGGCCGACCCCAATTCCGAAGCCCCCAACTCCCAATGCAACGCCGCCCCCACCACCTGCAGCGGCGCCTTCAGCCGCAGCGCCGGCCCCCAGGGCGTTTGCTCCCGCCGCAAGCCCAGGTCCGCCGCCGTCTCGGCCGCCAGCGGCAGGTCATCCGGCATGGTCCCCTGTTCCTCCAGCCATTTCGCCGTCCGCGCCAGTGACAACCTGGCCATGCCACCTTGCCCCGTCGCCAGCCGCTCCGCCAGTCCGCGAATCGCTGCCGCCGCCATCAGGTACCCGGTCGCATGATCCAGCGCCTGCACCGGCAAGGGCACCGGCCGGCTGGCCTGCTGCCAGCGCATTCCGGCATGGGCGATCCCGGTGCTCATCTGCACCAGGCTGTCGAAGCCCCGGCGCAGTTGCCACGGGCCGCTCCAGCCATAGGCGTTGAGGCTGATGTCCACCAGCGCGGGATTCAGCACCCGGCGCTGGGCATCGCCATAGCCAAGGCGCTCCAGGGCATCGGCACGGTAGCCGTGGACGAGGATGTCGGCCTGGGCCAGCAGGCGTTCGAAGATCTTGCGGTCATCGAACTCGCGCAGGTCCAGGCGGGCGCAGCGCTTGCCGAGGGTGACTTCGG
Organism: Pseudomonas sp. P2S-1; assembly: GCF_057197725.1. Taxonomy (NCBI): domain Bacteria; kingdom Pseudomonadati; phylum Pseudomonadota; class Gammaproteobacteria; order Pseudomonadales; family Pseudomonadaceae; genus Pseudomonas; species Pseudomonas sp. P2S-1. The sequence goes on along the minus strand of NZ_CM170068.1, from coordinate 1,460,770 downwards.
CGACCACGCCGGGTTCGTCCCAGTCCGGCGGGTCGATGCGCAGTACCTCGGCGCCGAAGCCGGCGAGCAGCCGGGTGGCAATGGGGCCGGCGAGGATCCGGGTCAGATCAAGGACGCGCACTCCCGCCAGGGGCCGCTCCGGGGTGCCCGACCAGTTGCGTGAGCCATCGGCGTCGAACGGCTGGCGGCGGATCAACGGCTCGGCATTCACCGCACGGCCCTGGGGATGGTCCGACCACTGCTGCCAGCTACGCATCTGCGCTGCGCAGCCGCCGCTTTCGACGATGGCCTGTTCCAGTTCGCCCGCAGACCAGGTGATGACCTGGCGAGCCATGGCTTCGCGATCAGTGGCCGGGCCGAGCACGGCTTCGGCGATCAGGCGGTGGTGCGGGGCATTGGTGTGCAGGCGGATCCAGCCATCCCTGGTCTGGTAGTCACCGGCAATGGCATCCCACAGCGGCGGTGGCTGCCAGCCTTGCGGGCGCAGGCTGGAGGCGAACCAAAGGGCGGCCAAACGGCGGTCCACCTGGACGCGGTGGCATTCGCCGGCCTGCTGTTCGATCAGCGCGGCTACCGCCAGACCGGCGGCGGCAATGCTGACCCCGGCCATCTCGGTGACGGCGAAGGCTGATGGCAGGTTGCCAGGGGTGGAGAAACGCACGGCCCCGTCCAGCGGGCGGGGCAGGTCGAGGTCATGGGCGATGGCGCTGAGCATGTTCAGCATCGTTGTCCTCCTGGGGTCGAAGGACACAAGTGAAGTTAATCAGCGCGCGCAGGTCAAATGCCGCTCGGCTTGGCAGCGGCCTCGGGGACGGCTTCCGGGCGCGACCAGATCCACAGGTTGCCCAGGGTCATGCCGCCGATCGCCAGGAATACCGGCCAGTGGTGGTCGAGGAATACCAGCATCAGGGTGGCGCAAAGCAGCATGCTGATGGTCGCGCTGACCTTGGCCCGGCGCTGGATCACCTTGCCGTTGCGCCAGTTGTGCAGGATCGGGCCGAACAGCCGGTGGTTTTCCAGCCAGGCGCTGAGGCGCGGCGAACTGCGGGTCGCGGCCCAGGCGGCGAGGAGGATGAATTCGGTGGTCGGCAGGCCGGGTATGACGATCGCCACCAGGCCGATGCCCAGGCTCACGTAGGCCAGCAGGCCGTAGAGCACGCGGGAAAGCTTCGAGGAAGAAGGTCGGGTCATGGGGTTTGTCGACTGCACGGGGAAATCCGGCCGTCATGATGACGGCCGGAGCGCGATCAGGCCAGTTCGGCTTTAGGCGCAGTGGCGTAGGCGTGCTTGAGCAGCTCGGTGAAACGCTCGAACGCAGCGACCGCGCCTTGTTCGGCAGCGGCTTCTTCCTCGGCGCTCAGCTCCAGGCTGTCGAGGATCCGGCAGAACTGTTTCCAGCCTTCGGCACGGCCGCCGGCCGGCTCGCCCAGGTGGCGGGCGCCGAAGTTCTCGTTCAGTTCCAGGGCCACGGCGCGCTTGATCAGGAACGCAGCGCCGAGCTTGGAGCCTTCGGAGACGAAGATCCAGCCCATGGCCTGGGCGATGCCCGGGTTCTGCAGGGCGCCGGGGAAGTCGGCAGGGACTTCGGTGTCCAGGTCGGCCAGGTCCAGGCGGGCCTGTTCGGCGCGGCAGCGCTGGGCCAGGTCGGGGACGATGGCGATCAGCCGCGGGTCGGTGTACAGCGCCTTGAGTTCGTTCTGGAACAGGTACTGGGCGACGACGAAGCGGGCGAAGTTTTCACGGGTTTCGAAAGGCGCGTGGGACTTGACCAGCGCGTCCAGCTCGGTGTGCGGCGCATGGGTGATCTGGTTCAGGCGCTGCGAGCGCAGGCTGGCGCGTTCGGTGTTGGCTGTCATTGGGAATTCCTTGCGTTTGGGACGGGCCTTGTAACTAGACGTGCAAGATGACGCGCGACAGTAAAAAAACCTCACCCCTGTGCTCTGGAATTTGTTTTGCCTGTACCGGCCTCATCGCTGGCAAGCCAGCTCCCACAGGGATCGCGTGCACCGCTGGACCTGTGGGAGCTGGCTTGCCAGCGATGAGGCCCTCACATTCAACCGAAGGCCCGGGCTTCTTCCACCAGCCAGTCATGCACCGCCCGCGCACTCGGATGCGCCAGGGTCCCGGCGCTGTACAGCAGCACATAACGCTTGTGGTTCGGCACCGGCGCACCAAAGGGCACGATCAAGGTCCCGCGTTCCAGCTCGTCATTGAGCAGCGTGCGCCGGGCAATCGCCACGCCGATCCCGGCAATCGCCGCCTCGATGGTCAGGTGATTGCGGTTGAAGGTGTGCCCGCGCCTTACATCCAGCCCTGCGGCGCCGATCGCTTCGAGGTAGAACTCCCATTCCGCATACTCGGAGCTGCCGCGCCAGGCGGTGATGTCATGCAGCAGCGGGTAGTGCACCAGATCGCTCGGTCCGTGCAGCGGCGGGCGACCGCGGAGCAGGGCGGGGGAGCAGACCGGGAAGATCTCCTCGTCCAGCAGCGGTGTCGAGTACATCCCCGGGTAGCTGCCGTCGTTGAGGTCGATGGCCAGGTCGAAATCCCCTTCGTGCAACGCCTGGTTGCTGTCCTCGGCCACCAGGCGCAGCTGGATATCCGGGAAGCGCTGCTGCAGGCGCGGCAAGCGCGGCGTCAGCCATTTGGCGAGGAACGAGGGAATCGAGCGCAAGCGCAGGGTGCCGCGGATCTCCCCGGCATCCAGGCGCAGCAGCTCGGCCTCGATGCTGCCGTAGGCCTCGTGCACAGTCACGGCCAGGCGCTGGCCCTCGGCCGTCAACTCCACACCCCGCGCCCGGCGCAGGAACAGGCGAAAGCCCAGGCGCTCCTCCAGCTGGCGAATCTGCTGGCTCACCGCACCCGGGGTGATATGCAGCTCCTCGGCGCAGCGGGTGAACGACAGATGCCGCGCCGCACAGGAAAACACATGCAGCCAGACATACATCTGGCCATTCATCGATCTCCGCATCGTTTAGTCCTGCTAAAGCCTTGCTTAGAAAGTTTCGTTGGTCGTAGGAAATTTCGCAGGGCAGTATCGCCCAACTTAGCGACACCTCTCAATTTTTTCACCGTGCACCGAAAGGGTTCACCGCTTTCGTGCAGGCAGGCATTAGCATGGCTATCAGTGTTTTCGACCTTTTCAAAATCGGCATCGGCCCGTCCAGCTCCCATACCGTCGGTCCGATGCGCGCCGCCGCGACTTTCGTCGAGGCCCTGCGCGGGCAAGACCTGCTGACGGCGGTGACCCGGGTCGAAGTGCGCCTGTACGGTTCGCTGTCGGCCACCGGCGTCGGCCATGCCACTGACCGCGCCTGCCTGCTGGGCCTGATGGGCGAATGGCCGGACCGCATCGACCCGCAGTGCATCGGCCCGCGGATCGAGCAACTGGAAAGCACCGGCGTTCTGGTTCTGGGTGGGAGCCAAACGATTGCGTTCGACTGCAAGCGTGACCTGCTGCTACTCGACGAAAGCCTGCCGTACCACCCCAATGCCATGACCCTGGAAGCCTTTGGCGCCGGCGGCCTGCTGTTGCAGCAGACTTACTACTCGGTGGGCGGCGGTTTCATCGTCGAGGCAGCTGAGATCGGCGAGGGCGCAACGGGTACGCAGGTCGAACTGCCTTACGAATTCTCCAGCGCCGAGGAAATGCTCGCTCTGTGCAAGCGCCACGGCCTGCGGGTCAGCCAGCTGATGATGGCCAACGAACTGGCCTGGCGCGAGGAACACGAGATCCGCGCCGGCCTGTTGCAGCTCTGGGCGGTGATGCGCGAATGCGTCAGCAACGGCCTGAGCAACGAAGGCATCCTGCCGGGCGGGCTCAAGGTCAAGCGCCGCGCCGCCAAACTGCACCGCAGCCTGCAGGAACTGGGCAAGCCCAATGTGATCGGTTCGACCCTCAGCGCCATGGAGTGGGTCAACCTGTTCGCCCTGGCGGTCAACGAGGAAAACGCCGCCGGCGGGCGCATGGTCACCGCGCCGACCAACGGCGCGGCGGGGATCATCCCGGCGGTGCTGCATTACTACATGAAGTTCAACACCGAGGCCTGTGACAACGACGTGGTCGACTTCCTTCTGGCCGCCGCCTCGGTGGGCATCCTGTGCAAAAAGAACGCCTCGATCTCCGGCGCCGAGGTCGGTTGCCAGGGCGAGGTGGGCTCGGCCTGCGCCATGGCCGCTGCCGGTCTGGCCGACGTGCTGGGCGCGACCCCGCCGCAACTGGAAAACGCTGCGGAAATCGCCCTGGAGCACAACCTCGGGCTGACCTGCGACCCGGTCGGCGGCCTGGTCCAGGTGCCGTGCATCGAGCGCAACGCGATCGCTGCGGTCAAGGCGATCAATGCCGTGCAGATGGCCCTGCGCGGCGACGGCGAACACTTCATTTCCCTGGACCGGGTGATCCGCACCATGCGCGATACCGGCGCCGACATGCACGAAAACTACAAGGAGACCTCCCGCGGCGGCCTGGCCGTCAGCTTTGTCGAGTGTTAAGCCGGCGTCCGGCACAGGCGACGGTTATTCAGATGCAACAAAAATAATTACAAGGCGATATCGATGACTGATGTAAACAGCACCACTTCCCTGCGTGGCGAAGCCGCCGCGCCTGCCACCCGCGGCTGGAGCCGCCACGACACCACCTGGACCCTGGGCCTGTACGGCACCGCCATCGGTGCCGGCGTCCTGTTCCTGCCGATCAACGCCGGGGTCGGCGGCTTCTGGCCGTTGCTGATCCTGGCGCTGCTGGCCTTCCCCATGACCTTCTTCGCCCACCGTGGCCTGACCCGTTTCGTCCTGTCCGGGCGCAAGGGCGGCAACGAGGACATCACCGAAGTGGTGGAGGAGCATTTCGGCGCGGGTGCCGGCAAGCTGATCACCCTGCTGTATTTCTTCGCCATCTTCCCGATCCTGCTGGTGTACAGCGTGGCGCTGACCAACACCCTGGGCAATTTCCTCGAGCACCAGTTGCATATCACGCCGCCGCCACGGGCCTTGCTCTCGTTGCTGCTGATCTGCGGCCTGATGATCGTGGTGCGTTGCGGCCAGGGCATCATCGTGCGGGTCATGAGCGTGCTGGTCTATCCCTTCGTCGCCGCGCTGCTGTTGCTGGCCCTGGGCCTGATCCCCAACTGGAACAGCGCCTTCTTCGCCCAGGCCAGCGAAGGCATGAGCGCCGGGCTGCTGCTCAAGACCCTGTGGCTGGCGATTCCGGTGATGGTGTTCTCGTTCAACCACTCGCCGATCATCTCGGCCTTCGCCGTGGCGCAGAAGCGTGAGTATGGCGAGCGTGCCGAGCAGAAAAGCGGGCGCATCCTGGCCGCCTCGCACCTGATGATGGTGCTGACCGTGATGTTCTTCTGCTTCAGTTGCGTGCTGGCCCTGTCCCCGGCCGACCTGGCGGCGGCCAAGGCGCAGAACATCTCGATCCTGTCGTACCTGGCCAACCACTTCCAGACCCCGATCATCGCCTTCGTTGCGCCGCTGATTGCGCTGGTGGCGATCACCAAGTCGTTCCTCGGTCACTATGTCGGAGCCAGTGAGGGCTTCCAGGGCCTGATCGTTAAGAGTCTGCGCGGCCGTGGCCGGAGCATGTCGGCCAAGGGCCTGGAGCGGGTCACCGCGCTGTTCATGGTGCTGACCTGCTGGATCGTTGCCACGCTCAACCCGAGCATCCTCGGGATCATCGAGTCCCTCGGCGGTCCGGTGATCGCCTGCCTGCTGTTCCTGATGCCGATGTATGCGATCAACAAGGTGCCGTCGCTGCGTCAGTATTCGGGCAAGGTGTCGAATGTGTTCGTGGTGGCGGTGGGGTTGATTACCTTGTCGGCGATTGCTTACTCGGTTATTGCCTGAAGACCGTTGTTGTCTGATCGGGCCCTATCGCTGGCAAGCCAGCTCCCACAGGCTCAGCGGTGCACGCGGTCCTTGTGGGAGCTGGCTTGCCAGCGATGAGGCCCGATCAGCCACCTAATACCCCAGGTACTTCCACAGGGCATCCGCCACCTTCGATTCCTCCTTCCCATCCCCGAACAACCGCCGGCCGATCTGCAACCCCAGCTGCCGATACCCCTCGAACTGCGCCTCGTCGAAGAACTGGTTGGCCGTGCTTTCGTTGGGGAAGGTCGGGTGTTCGCTGGCGTAGTTGACCAGGTCCACCGGCAGCCCGGCGATCAGGTTCGGCTTGAGCAGCAGGATGCGCGAGGTCAGATCGCCCTGCTTGTTGCGCACATTGAGCAGGATCGCGCAGCGCTTGTAGTCCGCCTTCTCGCGCTCTTTCGAGCTCAGCTTGAAGTCCTGGACCCGGCCGAAATACGGCGCCAGTGCCTCCACTTCGAACACCCCTGGATCCTCGCTGATCTCCAGCGCCTGGTCGATCCGTGCCAGACGGATCAGGTTGGCCAGGTCGTCGAAGCGGTAGGTCGGGTCGGCGCCGCAGTCGCACATGACGATCAGGTCGATCTTGCGCCCCTCGCGGATCAGCTCGTAGCACGCGGTGTTTTCGAAATGGCCACCGTCCGACAGATACTGGAAATCCCGGTTCAGGCCGTGGAACTGCGCGGTCAGCTCATAAAACAGATAGTGCTGGCTAGTCAGGGAGCGCTCACGCAGGCTGTCGCGGGAGGCGCGGGTGCCCGTGAGCTTTTCACCGTTCTGCAGCACGTCCGCCGGCCACCAGGTGCCCAGGCGCATATTGGTCAGGCCCAGGGCCAGCGAGGTGCCGAGGCTGGTGGCCCGGCCAAGGCCGGTGGAGACCGCCGCACCGGACGTGGCCACCCAGTGGGCCAGGGTCAACGGCTGGTAGATCTCCCCGCAGTCCGGTGGCGTGGCGCGCTGGCGCGGCTCACCATCAATGATGTAGCTGACGCTGGCCCAGCCATCGGCCCCCGATGGCGCCAGGCACAACGGCTTGCCCTTGCGGTCGCGCTGCACCAGCTGTTCGGCGGGGTCCACCGTCTGGTTCAGGGTGACGTTGATCAGGTGCACCGGCGCGCAGGTGGTGCTGGCGTAGTACGCCTCGATGCCCGGGTCATCGCCGGGCAGGGTTTCGGCAACGCTCAGCAGGCGCTTGCGCTGGTTGCGGGTCTTGCCGGAGAAGCGCAGGCCGTTGGAGGCGCCGAGGTAGGCGCGGGCCAGGCGCGCGCGGTAGAAGGAGTGCCATGACGACAGGTTGAGGAAGCCGATGAACTTGCCCGAACCCAGGCTGAACAGCGCGGCCATGACGGTCAGGCCGAGCAGGCGCGCCCAGTCGTGGGCGTCGTCGCCGGCAATGCGCACATATTGCACCAGCAGGCCCCAGCACAGCGCGACCAGCAGGAAGATCAGCGCGCCCGCGACCCCGGCGATCAAACTGATCGGCAGTTTGCTCAGCAAGCCCTGGCTGGGTTTGTCGTCGTTGGACAGCGACACCCAGCGCACCAGGGCGATCAAGGCGGGCAGGGCGGTGGCACTGGAGATCAGCGGGCCATGCCCGAATTGCGCGATCAGCCATTCGCTCAGCCACGGCACGAAGGCAAAGAAGGCCGCCGCGAGGGTGGCTATGATCGCGCTGGCCAGGCGCCGGGTCACCAGCACGCGGTAGGTGGCCACGGTGTTTTGTCGGGCGAGGAGCTTGTCCGCAGCAAAGCGGCCGCGCTTGAGGTAGGCACACAGCCACAGGCAGTAGACCAGGCCCAGCAGGCAGATCAGGCCGAACACCACCATCAGCACGCGCAGCCCGGTGCCGAGCCACGGCGCGGCGACGCCGAGGGCCAGCATGACCACGCCGCTCAGGGCGTAGAGACCGGTGGCCTGGTTGAACGGATGGGGCATGTGGTCATCGTTGCGCCGCCGGTAGACCATCCAGAACGTCAGCATCAGTGGCATCACCACCAGCCCGACCAGGGCGACCGGCATCCACCACAAGGAGGTGCACGCCACTTGCCCGGCGCACCACGGCAGGGAGTCGATCCCGACCTGCAGCAAGGTGGCCAGGGCCAGGCCGAACAGCAGCGGCATGCCGATGACCATGTGTACGGCCAACAGGTTGCGCAGCGACATGCCAAGGACATAGAAAAGGTCGCCGCCGCCGCCCGGGGTCAGGTAGCGGCCGTTTTCCCGCAGCCAGCCCAGGGGCGCGGCACCGACGGGTTCACGGGCGTAATCGTCGCTGGTATGGATGCGCCCCGGTGGCTCGTAATCCAGGGTGTCATAGGCTTCCCGGGCCGCCTGGCGTTTGGCTTCGTCGGTCGGGTTGCTCTGGTCATTTGCGTTGCCGCTGTGTTCCCGTCCGCGCAGGCGTCCGGGGATGAACAGGCTGCCGAAGAACGAGCCCAGGTAACCGCCGCCGCTGACTGTCGAAAGGTAGTCGAAGCGCGGCAGCAGGCGCTTGCCCAGCTCATTGCCGGTTGGCTCCGGCTGGGGTGCCTTGGCCCGGGCCAGGGCCTGGAGTACCCCGAGGCAGAAGGTGGCGCTGCGGATGCCTCCGCCGGAGAGCGCCAGGGCCCAGCGCTTGTCGCTGCCACCTGGCAGTTCGAGCAGCCGGTAACGCTCGGCGAGACGCGCCCGTTCGGCGTTGAACTGCGTGCTTTGGTCCGTGCTGACGGATTCTTCCCTGTCCATGCTGTGCCTGCCGGTTGGTTGGAGGTTGTACTCAGGCGGGGGAGTGTAGAGCAGGAAAATGGCTAGTTGCCACTACTGTGATGTGGATTACACCTGCACTGCGCGCAAAGTTGTTTGCCCCTGCAAAAGCTGATGCCGTGCAGGTTTTGCGCAATTGCTCAGGTGCAGCATCGGGCACGCCGGAAAAGCTGGGCTATACCTAAACCCGCTGGCGTGGTGCCAGCGGGTTTTTTCCATGGATTTCCGTAGTGGGGAGCACTTATGAAAGTCGCACTGGCGATTGGCCTGAGCTCGTTACTGCTTGCCGGTTGCTCCAGCAACCTCAGCAAGCCGGAGGATTACTCAGGCTTTCTCAAGGATTACAGCCGCCTGAAAGAAGCGAAATCACCGTCCGGCGCGCCGGTGATGCGCTGGGTCGACCCGCAACTGGACAGCAAGGCCTACACCAGCGTGTATATCGAGCCGAGCCAGCTTTATCCGAAGCCTGCGCCGACCCAGCAGATCCCGGCGGGTACGCTCAAAGGCATCACCGACTATTACGACCAGGCGCTCAAGCGTGAGCTGGGCAAATCCCTGCCCTTGGCGCAAGGGCCCGGTCCGGGCGTGATCGTGGTGCGTCCGGCGATCACCGGGGTCAGCAGCAAGACCGAAGGGCTCAAGCCCTATGAAGTGATTCCTGTCGCCCTGGTGGCGGCGGCGGTGAGCACGGCTTCCGGAATCCGCGACCAGGAAACCGATATCGCCACCGAAGCGGTGTTCCTTGACGGAGGCAACCAGAAGGTGCTGGCCCAGGTGGTGCGCAAGGGCACCGGCAAACCGCTGGAGAACACCAGCCAACAGATGAAACCGGACGATGTGAAGGCCGTGATCGATGGTTGGGCCAGCGATCTGCATCAGTCCTACCTGAGGCTGAAAAACAAGTAGTCGCAGTGGCTGTGCCGGCGCCCGCAGGTATCGCGTGCAACTCCGAACCTTTGGGAAGCCGGCAAGCTTCATGGCTTCCAGCAGTCAAGGTCTTGCCATTTGCATTAGTGCTAATGTAATTTGCGCTCACCTGCTGGAGGACACCCATGCCACATCACAATCATCCCGGTCTCGGTGAGCTGCTGCGCTATGTCGGTGAGCTGGTCGAGCGCGGGGCGGAAAACCACTACAAGCAAATGGGCCTGAACTACCGGGCCCGTTTCACCCCGGTACTCAGGGCTCTGGAATCGGGGTTGCAGACGGTTACCGAGATCACTGCCCATAGCCACCTGACCCAGGGCGCGGTCAGCCAGACCGTGGCGCAGATGGAGACGGAAGGGCTGATCGTCCGCCAGCGCCAGGATGACGGGCGCAAGAGCCTGATCGTCCTTACCGAGCATGGTCGGTCCCTGATCGAGGCACTCGGCGCCCACTGGGCTGCCACCTTCGCAGTCATCGAATCCCTTGAACACGAAATCGGCCATCCGCTGCGGCGGGTGCTGGAGGACGCGGCCACAGCCCTGGAGCGTCAGGATTTCGGGGCGCGGCTTACGCAGATCAAACAGGAGCAGGCCTCATGAGCGATCTCAATCGGAACTGGTTCGATCAAGGTGGCGAAGCCTACTCGACCTTTCGCCCGCACTATCCGGCGCAGTTGAGCGAATTCCTCGCCGGGATCGCGCCCAACACCACCCAGGCGGTGGATGTCGGCTGCGGCAACGGTCAACTGACCCGGCAACTGGCGCAACACTTCACCAGCGTTTCGGGTTTCGACTCCAGCGTGGAGCAGCTGGAGCATGCCGAGGCGGCGGAGAATGTTTCCTACCAGGTGGCGCCTGCCGAGGACCTGCCGCTGCTCAGTCGCAGTACCAGCCTGATTACGGCGGCGCAGGCGGCGCACTGGTTCGACTTGCCGGCGTTCTACCGCGAAGTGCGGCGGGTGGCCGAGCCGGGGGCGGTGCTGGCGTTGATCAGCTATGGGGTGCTGGAACTTGAAGAGCCTTTGGTTGAGCGGTTTCGCCGGTTTTATTGGGAGGAGATCGGCCCGTACTGGCCGGCTGAGCGCAAGCTGGTGGACAGCGGTTACGCCACGCTGGATTTCCCGTTCGCGGTGATCGAGGCGCCGGTGATGGAGATTCGCCTGGCGTGGAGTCTCGATGAGTTCCTTGGCTATGTCGGCACCTGGTCGGCGGTGCGCAAGGCGCGGGAGGCGGGCCGGGAAGGGTTGCTGCAGGCGTTTGCCCGGGATCTGGCGGGGCTGTGGGAAGGAGGTATGGCGGTGCGTTGGCCAATCAATATGAGGTTGGGTCGGGTGTGATGGTGGCTCGACTGGCCTCATCGCCGGCAACGCCGGCTCCCACAGGTTCGGCGGTGCACGCGGTCACTGTGGGAGCTGGCTTGCCAGCGATGAGGCCAGAACAATCAACACATTCCTCTGAGTCATACATCAATTCCCCAAAATCACTTGCCCACCTGCTATTGGGTCCCTATTTTGTAGGCCCAATGCCATTCCCCCCGCTCATCGAGACCCCGCGATGGACAAATCCCCCAAGACCCTCCCTCTGGTCGGCCCGTTGGTCTTCTTCGAAGCCGTCGCCCGCACCGGCAGTTTCACCCAGGCGGCCGAGGAGCTGTACCTGACCCAGAGCGCCGTCAGCAAGCAGATCAAGAAACTCGAAGATAACCTCGGCTTCCCGCTCTTCACCCGCAAGCACCGCGGCGTGGCCCTGACCGAGCCCGGGCGGATGCTCTACGACGGCGTGCAACCGGCCCTCGACAGTTTCCGCGACACCGTGCAGAAGGTGCGCAACTGGCATGACCAGGACGCCTTCAGCATCCTCTGCACCCATGCTGTCGCCCACTACTACCTGTTCCCGCGCCTGGCCCATTTCCAGCAGCGCTTTCCCCATATCACGGTGAACGTGGTCGCCAGCAACCTGCTGACCCCGTCGTCCTGCCTGAACCACGATTTCGCCATCCTCTATGGCGATGGCGACTGGCCGGGCCTGTCCGGGGTGAAGCTGTTCGACGAGGAGGTGTACCCGATCTGTGCCCCCGACCATCCCGTCGGGCACATCCACACCCTCGACGATCTGCTCGCACAGCCGCTTATCCAGCTCGACACGGCAGGCTGGAACTGCATGAACTGGAACGATTGGCTGCGCTACTACGACCGTGAATTCAAACCGGGCAACAAGGTCATCACCTACAACCAGGTCACCCTCGCCATGCAGGCCGCCGAGCAGGGGCTGGGCATCGCCTTGGGCTGGGAATTCATGGCCCGGCAGATGATCGACAAGGGTGCGGTAAAGCAGTTGGAGCAGTTTTCGCTGAAGACGGGCAGGGCGGATTACCTGGTGCACCCGAGCAAGACCCGGCAATCCGAGGCTTGCCGGGTGTTTCAGGACTGGTTGCTCTCAGATATCGCCGCCGGCATTGCCTGATTCGTGGCGCAGGCGCACGGCCGCGCCGAGGCCTTTGAGCGGATCCGGCGGTACCCAGCTGGGGCTGGCGTTGTCGAGGATGAAGTCCAGGCGCTCGCTGCCCAGCCCGCTCATGTACTCGGCCATGTAGTAGCCGAGGTAGGTGCCCTTGGCCACGCCGACGCCATTGCAGCCGACGAGGGTGTACACCCCCTCGGCGGACTGGCGGAACACCGATTGGTGGTTCAGCGTCATGCACAGCATGCCACCCCAGGTGTACTCGAAGGTCTTGTGCGCGAGGAACGGGAAGCGCGCCTCGAACGAGTGGCGGTGTTGTTCCCAGGCCTGGTTCAGGCCTCGCGGATTGCTGTTCAGGCTGCGTTCGTAGTTCAAGGTATTGCGCACGAAGATGCGGCCATCCGGGGTGAAGCGCACCGTGGTGCCGGCCGGGTGGGCCGAGGTCGTGCCCCAGGCTTCCACGCCTTTGAAATGGCTGTCCAGTTCGTCCCGGGTCAATGGCTCGCTCAGGCTGGCGTAGGTGAAGATCGGCGCCAGGCGATTGCTCAGGTGGCCGAACTCTTCGTTGAACGAACTGGTGGTCTGCACCACGGTGTGCGCCCGGATCGACCCGCCGAGGAAGTTCAGGCGGTGAGGGCGCCCGTAGTCGCAGCTGACCACCGCGCTGTTCTCGAAAAGGTGTACTGAGGGTGGCAGGGCGTGTGCCAGGCCGCGGATCAGTGACGACGGGTTGATCAGCACATTGCCCGGGGTGTAGACGGCGGCGCGGTAATAGGACGTACCGAGGCGCTTCTTCAGCTCGGCGCCTTCCAGCCACTGGTAGTCGAAGCCACCGAGTTTCAGGGTTTCTTCGAAGTGCTTCAGCCCGGCGATATTGCTTTCCTCATGGGCGGACATGTATTTGCCTGCGTCTTGCCAGGCGCAGTCGATGGCATGGCGGTCCTTGAAGCTGCGCAGGCGTTCGATGGCGAAGGTGTTCAGTTCGAACAGCTTGCGGTCGTGTTCCACATCGGACTTGCTGGCATCGAGGTTGTGCGGCACATCGATCACGAAACCGGCATTGCGCCCGGAGGTACCCTGGCCCACGCCGAGGGCATCGACCAGGGCAATGCGGGCCTGCGGATGCAGCTCGGCGAGGCGCTGGGCCACGGCCACGCCGGTGTAGCCGGCTCCGATGATGGCGTAGTCGAAATCGTGGGTGCCCTTGAGGCGCTCGCCCAGCTTCCGGCCGCAGGAGGGGGAGGTTTCGTACCAGCCGAGGTGGCCGTCGACGATCGGGAATTTGTGGATTTGCTGCATGGCTCTTCTCCATCGAAGTTGGAGGAAAGCATCGGGGATGGGGCGGGGTGGGGCTAACGAAGAATTGGCATTCTGGTATTCCTGTGGGGCATGGCTGGATTGCAATCACAGCCAGCCCAGGAGTGCGATAGCTTACTGTGGGATCGAACAGCTTTTTGCCGCAGCTTGAAGTGCTCTGCCATGATCGACGAAAGTTGCAGGGTTATAGAGTTCTGCTGTTATGTCAAAACTGGACACTTCGTTCTGGTCGATCTCTTGCCAGATTATCAACGCCCAAACCCGTCCATCATGCTCCGCCAATAAATCAAACAGATGACTGTTAAGGTTGCTGTTTTCATCCAAGACCGAGTACCGGTATTTCAGATTCTTGTACCACTCGGGCATCGCAATGACTGCTTGAATTGCTTCTTTGGCAAGGGTCTTTTCAGCATTGTTTAGCGCATACATTTTTCCGAGTGTGAGCACGCCTGATCGTTTCAATTCTGCGCTGGGAATGGGGAGTGGCTTTCGGCTGACCAATCGTGAGCGCCCGCAGTGGAAAACCCAGTCTCCGGTGTGGACGTAATTGTCAGCACGAATCACCACGCCATTTCCCAAGTCAGTCTTGTATTTGCTGTTCATGATGTTCAGTCCGTAATAAAGCGCTATCAAAAGCAACGAAAGCAGAATGGCTGTTGTGATCGTCAGCCTCCTACTGGGGTAGAAACTCAAAGTATCCTCCTGGTACACCCACTGGTGTCTCGCCAGAGATAACCGGATTGCTGGCACCCATTGCCTGATAGGTGAAGTCGAACATGTCGTTGGTGCTCTTTCGCTCTTTGGCCATACTGGCCCAGTCCCGGCACCATTCTCCATCAGGAGTGGTATTTTCGCTGACGTTACACAGCTTGCCCAACTGACGCTCCTCGAATGAGCCCCAAGTATTTTTGTAGTCTGATCGACGGATGAAAGCATGCACTTTGATGCGCAGATGATTGGCGAGCAGTTGCGCCAGGCTCTCATGGGTTTGCGGGAAGAACTGAATGGCCTCTTCGATAGGATGATCAGGACGATTTCCCATTCCGGTACGGCAGGCAAAGCTATCCAGTTGTGCGGTACGGGAGAAGGCACGGGGGGAGATAAGGGTGTAGTTCAGTACGTCCAATGCCATTCGAGAACGCTCGGGAAGTTCGTAGCCGAAAGCTATCTGTTGAGGTACTCCGTGGCTGAACAATGAGAGGCGCTCAATGGGTGACTGCTGCCGATTCTTGCCGTTGTTCAGATAGTCAATCAGCTCCTGGGCGGTAGTTATCTCCACGATAGTCGCGCCATAGCCCTCGGCAGAATCGCGCGCAGCACTGAGCATTTGTTCGCTGTAAGACGGTGTGAACACTACCAGCGTTCGGCTCAGCGCGGGTTTGCTGCGCAGAAACTCGGCGAGTTCACGTACCGCCTGTCCGATGAACATCATCTTGTTTCCTGAACCTTGGTCGTGCTGACTGCCGGCTACGGCAATCAACTCAGGACTCCAGCGCTCCCACTGGCTGGTTAAGGGAGAGGAGGCAGTAGTTTGGCGCTCGGGGACGCAGGGGGCGCGTTCAGCAGCCACGTTTGCCCGCTGGGATGCCGTACCCATTGCGTGTTGTTTCGGGCCTTCGGCCGCCTTTCCGCTGGACGACTCGTAAGAGAAGATAAAGCAACTGGGAACCAGAGCGGCCCTGCACGGGCAGGTGCTGATGCTATCCAGGCTGCCAGCCACCCGACGGCCATCGTTGGTGAATGTGTAAACGCCACCAAGAATCTGGTAAACCTGCCCGGTGACACCACAGGACACGGGGTCCCCTTCGCTGGCTCTGGGTTGACCCATAATCTCGAAACGCGGGTTGCCATCCAGAACCTGTCCCCCACAGGAGGTCTTGTCGCCCCTGCGGATCATGTAACCGGTTGCCATGTGTCTGCCTCCCTGTCTTTTCTTGTCAAACCTGTGTTCCGCCGGGAAATGGCTCCCGGGGCGAAGGGGCAGATCGTTGCTGAAAGTCTCTTGGGAGTAAGTCGGTAGATTCTGGTGTGGCTGTAGGACGATTCTTTCGTGATGTAGGGAAGTGAGCTGAGCCCAGCTAGTTGGCAGATGTTAAAGAAGTGAGGTGGCAACTGTACGCGGGTTGACAGACCAGGACACTGAAGACGCAAACCTGGCGCACCTGAAGGTGCCCACACGTACAGCCGCCATAAAGGATGGTGTTTGAACAGACGTCATCGCCGGCAATGCCGGCTCCCACAGGGTCATATGCCAGCCGCAAATCGAATGCCCGACGCGAAACCTGTGGGAGCTGGCGTTGCCAGCGATGAGGCCATCAGCCGCGCAGCATATCCGCGCCTTGCCGCTCAACCGCCTTCAACAACGAAGCCGTCAACGCCTGGGAAATCTCCAGCGACTGCTGCGTACTCCACAACAGATCCCCATATTTCCGATCCGCAAGGTCACACATCTGGGCATTGGTTTCCGCCGCCGATTTCAAGGCGGCCGCGAGATGCGCAAGGGCATCGCCGATATCGGCGCCATCGCAGACGGCGAACAGGGGCGGGTGATGGTTCTGGCAGGTGGCGAAGTGGGTGTGGACGGTGGTGAGGCGTGGGGATAAATCAGGTGGCGGATCAGGTACGAGTTTTTTCATGGTGATCTCATGCTCTTGAGAGTGGGAAAAGACTCCTGCTGTCAAACAGGTGGGTGGCAGCTGTGCGCGGGTTGACAGACCAGAGAGCATGAGAATCCTGGCGCACCCGGAGGTGCCCACACGCACAGCCGCCATAACGGTAGCTAGCGTTCATGCAATCCAGGCCTGTCAAAGCCGATCGTTGATTTTGCAACGACCGGCGGAGACTAGGTGCTGGTTTCCATGAGCGCAACCGTCAAAAGCGCGCAGGAGTATGCTTGGGAAATTGCCCACAAGAAAGCCGGAAGTTACGCGCTTTTCGTAGCTTTGTATGACACCTGATGCACATGTGTTGCCTGAACGGGCCTCATCGCTGGCCACACACGCCGGGTTCTGCGGCGCACCCGATACCTGTGGAAGCTGGCTTGCCAGCAATGAGCCCCTGAATTTCATCCAGGTTTCCGCACAGGGTGCTTTCCTGCCTGTGCCTGAGCTAGCATCTGCCCTTTGCCCCTCCCTCAAGGAAAAAGCCATTGGATTCATTGACCCAAGCAGTTCTGGGCGGCGCCATCCAGGGCGCGGTGCTGGGCAAGGTGCAGGGGCGGCGCTCGCTGGTCTATGGTGCGCTGCTCGCGACCCTGCCGGACCTGGATGTCGCCATCCGCTACGCCGATCCTGTGTCGAGCATGACCTTCCACCGTGGCTTCTCCCATTCCCTGTTCGTCCTCACCGGCCTGGCCCTGCTGTTGACCTGGCTGGTGCTGTTCATCGTTCGTCGCCGCCGGCCCGATGCCGGCTACAGCGGCCCACGGTTGTTCCTCGGCCTGTGGCTGGTGCTGATCACTCACCCGCTGCTGGATGCCTTCACCGTCTACGGCACGCAGCTGTTCTGGCCGTTCCAGCCCACGCCGCAGAGCTGGGCGGCGGTGTTCATCATCGATCCGCTGTACACGGTGCCGCTGCTGTTCGGGGTGATCTATGCCGCGATCAAGGGCTTCAAGGGCGGGGCTGCCACCGTGCTGGGCGTGCTGCTGTTGCTGAGTACGGTCTACCTGGGCTTCGGCCTGCTCTCGAAGAACATCGCCGAACAGCGGTTCCACGCCGCGCTGCGTGCGCGGGAGATCGACGTCACGCAACTGCGCGCGCTGCCAATGCCGTTCAACACCCTGGTCTGGCGGGTGGTAGCGAAAACGCCCGATGGGCATTACTACGAAGGCGTCACCAGCCTGTTCGACGACGACCCGCCCGAGTGGCAGCGCCAACCGCTGAACCTGGATGCGGCCAAGGTGCTGGAGGGCTCGCCGCTGTACGAGCGGCTGCGCTGGTTCACCGGTGACTGGCTGCGCTACGACGTGGTCGGCGATGCCCTGGTGGTCAGTGACCTGCGCATGGGCATTCCCGGCAACTACACCTTCCGTTTCCGTATGGCCAGTTGTGACGGGCAGAGGCAATGGCAGGTGCAGACGCCGGCATCGTGGCCGGGGGCGGGGGTGGATTCGATCCGCAATCCCGAGGCGCTGAAGCGGATCATGGCGCGGATCTTCCAGCAGCAGCCGCCGTTGCCGCTGGAGCAGTGGAGCCGCGAGTACCTGGATGGACCGGCTGCGCAAGCGGGGTGTGGTCCGCACGAGTGAGGGTGCACCACCGAACCCTGTGGGAGCTGGCGTTGCCAGCGATTGGCCGGGCCAGACACCACCATTCATTGCCAGTGCCGGCGTCATCGCCGGCAACGCCGGCTCCCACAGGTTTCTGAGCCAGCCGCAGAGTTTGTGTCCGACACTGACCCTGTGGGAGCTGGCTTGCCAGCGATGAGGCCGGAACTGCCGACATCGGCATCTGACCGGTGCTGCGCTTTCTACCGAGCGATCATTGCAGACCGACGTCCCCGCCATATGCCGTCTGCAAATCCCGCTCCGGAATCTCCCAGACCACCAACTGCGGCGGGGTTTGGGAGAACGCCGGGCTGTTGAAGTAGGCCTTGGCCGCCCCCGAGAACTCCCCGCCATCCTTGGCAAAGTTGCCCACCGGCGCCTTGAGCGCCTGTTGCAGGAACCCGGCGAAGTTCGAGTTGCGCGAGAACGAGGTGCCGATCAGCGCCAGGTTGGGCAGGTTGTCGTCGCCGAACAAGTCATCGAGGCTGTCTCCTCCACCTTCGGCTTCCGGCACCTGTTCGTTGATGGTCGAGGCCATCACCACTTCTTCAGCGGGTTGCAGAGGCATTGGCAGCCAGTCGAGCCCGGCCAGCCGCACCAGATCGCCAGGGCGCGGTGCCGCCGGTTGCTGGGCGATAGCGAAACTGCGCGTCGGCGTCGCCGTGAAGCCCATGGCGGCGATCTTCCCGGCAATCGCCAGCGCCGCCGCATGGGCCCCGGCCTCGCTCCAGTGAGTATCCAGGCGCAGGAAGGCGTCGGCACCCAAGGGTTGCAGGGCAGGGGTGAGGTCGAGGACATTGACCCCCGCCGCCTGCAGGCTGGCCGTCCAGTCCCGTACCCGAGGCTCCAGGCTGGCCGGACGCGGCAGATCGCAGAGCTGGCCGGCAGCGACCCGGCTCTTGTCCGGGACCACGCTGACCAGCAACTGGATATTCCGCGCCTTCAGTTGGTCACGCAGGGCAATCACCGCCGCCGCCTTGGCCTCGGCATTCTGCGCCGCATGCCGGTTGATCTTCAGTTCGTCGCTGATGAACAGCCACTGCGGACACCCCTCGCGGACCCGCGGACCGGTATCGCCCAACGCCAGCCAACTGCCGGCGCGTTCCAGTTGTGCGGCATGCTCCGGCAGCGGCGCCTTGGCCAGTTCCTTGGCAATGCGGTGGGTGATTTCACCCTCCAGCACCGCGTCGTTGGACAGCGCCTTGCCTGGCAGCAACTGGAGCTTGCCGCTGAACAGCAGCCAGCCACAGGACAGCAGGCCGGCGGCCAGGAAGGCGGCGAGGGTGGCACCGGCCAGCGGGCTGGTGCGCAGGGCGATGGCGCTCGGAGGCGTCGGTGCCGTACTCGGCGGCGGAGTCTTGGTCGTCATCAGAACTGGAAGTACAGGAAGGGCACGGCATCGCGGCTGGCGATCAGGGAGAACGCCAACAGGAAACCGGCCACGGGCCAGAGGGCAGCCAGCACCGCATACAGCGCGCTGTGACCGAAGGATCGTTCAAGCCGCGCCTGGTACAGCGGCGCGATCACGCAAAACACACCGAGCGCCGCCGCCAGGCCATGCACCGGACGCACCGTGGCTGACAGCGCCTCGCCCAGGGCGAAGGCGTGCAGGCCGAACTGCCCGGCGTACATGTCCAGGGCGGTAGCGAAGTCCGGGGCACGGAACAGGGTCCAGGCCAGGCAGACGAACAGCAGGGTCAGGCTATGGGACAGCACTTTCGGGATCGCCGGCAGGCTGGAACGGCTCCAGGCCCGGTCGACGCACAAGGCAACGCCGTGGGCAGCGCCCCAGAGCAGGTAGTTCCAACTGTCGCCGCCATGCCAGAGGCCGGCGATGGCCATGGTCAGGAACAGGTTGCGGTAGGTGTTCCAGGTGCCGAAGCGGTTGCCGCCCAGGGCGATGTACAGGTAATCCCGCAGCCAGCTGGACAGCGACAGGTGCCAGCGCCGCCAGAAGTCCTGGATGCTGCTGGCCAGGTAGGGCCGGTTGAAGTTTTCCGGGAAGTGGAAACCGAGCATCAGGCCCAGGCCGATGGCCATGGCGCTGTAGCCGGCGAAGTCGAAGAACAGTTGCAGCGAGTAGGCCAGGCAACCCAGCCAGGCGTCGAGGAACGACGGGTTGTCCAGATGGAAGGCCACGTCCACCAGCGGCGACAGGGTGTCGGCCACCAGCACCTTCATGCACATGCCGATCATGAAGCGCCGGGCGCCGAGGGAGAAGTTCTGCCAGTTGAAGTAACGCTGCTCCAGCTCGCGGCGCACCCAGTCATAGCGAATGATGGGGCCGGCGATGGAGTGGCCGAACATCGAGATATAGGTGGCGAAGTTCACCAGGCTGCGTTCCACCGGCACGGTGTGGCGGTGCACATCGACCAGGTAGGAGATCGCCTGCAGGACGATGAACGACAACCCCGCCGGCAAGGCCACGCGCTGCCATTCCATGGGCAGGTAGCCGTAATGGGTGATCAGCTCGTTGTAGGTCGCGGCGACGATATTGGCGTACTTGTACCAGCACAGCACCAGGGTGTTGAGCACGATCAGCGCCGCCAAAAGACGCACCCGGCCGCGGCCGTCCTCGCGGCTGCGGTCCACCGCCAGGCCCCCGGCCCAGGCGATCACCGTCAGCACCACGTGCAGCAGCAGGAACAGCGGGCTCAGCCAGCCATAGAAGAACCAGCTGCCGAGCAGCAGCACCAGGTTGCGTCCCCGCGCCGGGCTCAGGGCATACACCAGCATGAACAGCGGCAGGAACAGGGTCAGGAACTCGAGCGAGGCAAAAACCATGGTGCGGCGGACGTCCTGTCAGTTGGCCAGGGTATCGGTGGCGTTGAGCAGTTGCGGGCCGTTGGCCCCCGGCAAGAGCATGACGCTGTAGCGCTCTCCGGCCTTGAGCTCGCCCAGGTCCAGCGGGTTGCCGACGTTGGCGTTGGCACAGACCAGCTGCACCGAGAGCTTCACCGGGTTGATCGAGCGGCGCTGGAGGCTGCCGTCGGCGGTGTCCTTGAACAGGTCGGCATTGCGTCCGGCCGGGCGCAGACTGGCGCCCTGGCAGGTGGCGTCGAGGCTGATGAAGGCCAGCGAGGCTTTCAGGCCGTTGAAGTCGTCCGGTTGTTCGCGGACCACGCGCTGGCTGATCTTGCCGCCGTCGTCGAAGGCGAACACCGTGGCGAACTCGCCCGGCGCCACTTTCAGGTCCAGTGCAGCGCTCTGGCCGCCACGGCTCAGGGTGCCCTGGATGGACTTGTTGGCCGGCACCGGCAGGTAGTCGGAGACCTTCTTCGTATCGTTCAGGGCGAGGCTGGCCTTCGAGCCGCTGGCCTCCATCTTCAGTACGCCGGGGGCGACATTGACGAAGCGCAGGAACGCCGAGTCTTCGCTGGGGCCGGTGGGGTACAGGGCGACTTCGGCACTGGCCGTGGCGGCCGCCAGAGCCAGGGGCAGGGCGAGCAGGATACGCAGGGTCATTTCTTCGCCCCTTGCACGGCCGGGGTTTTCAGGATGGCGTCGGTGATCGCCTTGCTCCAGCTGGTGTAGCCCATGGCGGTGTAGTGCTGGCCATCGATGGTCGCCCATTGGCCTTGCTTGGCGAAGGTCAGCGAGTCGATGTAGTCGCAGGGGGCGACGTTGGCGGCGAGGAATTTCGAGGTCATTTCGACACGGGCGAAGGTCTTGCCGTACTTGCCGCCTTCGGTGCCCCAGCCCGGACCGACCCAGACGCATTTGGCGCCGGTTTCCTTGATCGCCTTGGTCAACTGGGTGGTTTGCTGCCAGGCCCAGGCTTTCGGGAACGCCGGCTTGGTGTAGTCGGCCATGGTGTCACCCATCACCACCACGATCAGGTTGGCCTTGTCGGCAGCGACCAGCTGGCCCACCGGCTGGGTGGTGGCCTTGTTGCCCAGGACCACGGCCTTGTCCTTGTTGCGCCGCTCGGCGCCGCCGCACTCGCCGGGCACCACCTGGGTCCAGTCGCCGGCCTTGGAGCCGCACACGCCGAGGGTATGCACCTGCGCGCCCTGGTTGACCAGGTTGTTGTGCAGGTCCTGCATCAGGTAGTTGGGCGTGGCCAGGTGGCTGTCGCCGATCATCAGGATGGTCAGGCCAGCAAGCAGGGAAGCAGCCATGTATGAATCTCCTTTGGCTTAATTCGAATAAGGGGAACGGTAAGGACTGACGGGCAGGGGCATGGCGCCGCCGCCGTCCTCGAACAGGTAGCGCAGGTACAGGCCACCGGTGAACTGGCGGTAGTCGCGGGCGTTGTCGACGCCCAGGGTACCGCCGAAGAAGAAGCCGTCGCCCAGGCGGTACTCGCCCGTGGCGCCGAAGGAATAGCCGATGCCGGTCTTGCTCTGCTTCTCGTAGCGGGTGTTGACCACGCTGCCGGGGTTGTTCGCCTGGTAGATCGCGGCAAGGCTTTCCAGTGCGGCCTGGGCGCTCTTGTTGCCGTAGTAGGGAGCGCCTTCCTGCTCGATATGCTGCACGCCGATCGAGCTCTGGATCTGGTACGACCAGTCCGGCCCGCGATGCGCCCAGCTGAACGGCAGGCCGATGGAGAAGAAGTTCTGCGGGCTGAAGTAGCCGCCGTGGCCGTAGGTGAAGAAGCTCTGGTTGCTGTCGTAGCTGGCCGCCGACACGCCCAGGCCACCGGTCAGGCGGTAGTCTTCGCTGTTGAGCAGGTACCAGTAGATACCGCTGCCTAGTTCGACCCGTTCGTTGCGCTCGACATGCTTGCCCTCGAGGCTGGCCCAACCGGCGTAGGCGTAGGTACCCCAGCGCTGGTTGTCGTAGCTGAGCTGGCCGCGCAGGCCGGTGGCGGTGACGCCGCCCCATTCCACGCCGCTGCGCGCATCGCGGGCGCCGGCGAAGGACAGCAGGCTGTCGGTCATGGCCCGGCGCGACAGGTTGAGGTTGTAGCGGAAGTTGCTGTTCTCGGCGAACGGCCGGTCGAGGCTGATGCCGCCGACCATATTGGTTTCGCGGAAGCCGATCGGCGTGCTGCCGATATCGGTCTTCAGGCCCAGCGCTGGCATTTCATAGGCCAGGGCCAGGCCGACGCCGGCATCTTTCTGCGAGCCGGGGTAGCCGTTGAGCAGGGTGTCCATGTCGTCCAGCTGTTCTGCCAGCGGTTCGGCCAGCAACACCTGGGCGTCAGCCGCGTCGAAGCCGCCGAAGCGGTAGGCGCTGTTGCTGCTTGAATGGAAACCGCTGGCATTCAGCGACACCGGCGTCACCCGCACGGCCATGCGGTCGTCGTTGACCGGGAAGCTGATTTCCAGCGGGGTTTCCACATCGAAGATCTTGCTCAGGCCACCTTCGCCGTTGTTACTGCGGAAGGTTACGCCTTGCTTGATCTGCGGGCTGCGCTGCTCGGCCAGGCTGGTCAGCTCGGTTTCGATGGCGGCACGCGGATCCGGGTTGATCACCGCGCGGTCCGGCTCGGCCGCCGGCCGGGTGCTGCGACGCTGAACCGGCGCGTCATCGAGGCTGGCCAGTTGCACCGGTTCGTCGAAGGTATCCGCGTCGCGGAGCTGGGTCGCGGCGGCACGGCTTTTCGCCTGGACCCGCGCCGGTTCGGGAATCTCGTTGAGGGCGATATCGCCCAGGCGCGAGGCCTTGCGCTGGCCGGGCTGGCCGACGAAGGGGTTGGCGGCGATGGCCGGGCCGAACGGGTTGTCGATCAGTTCTTCCTTCGGCCCTTGCAGGGCCAGGGCCTGGGCGTACAACTCCTGGGCCCGGGCCAGCTTGCCGCGGCTGCGGTACCAGGCGGCCGCCGTGCTCAGCACTTGCGGATTTTCCGGGGCCAGTTCCAGGCCGCGCTCGATGGCGTGCTCCGCCTGGGCGGTCTGGCCGTTCTGCTGGTAGGCCAGGGCCGCGCCCATCTGCACGTCGGCGTTGTCGGGTTGGGCAGCGAGCAGTGGCTGATAGAGGTCCACGGCCTTCTGCGGATTGCGGTTGTCCAGGTACATGCGCGCCAGCGACGACACCGCCTGGGCATCGTCCGGGCGCTGGGCCAGGGCCGGGGCCAGGGTGTCGTAGGCGGCGACCAGGTCGCCTTTCTCGCGCAGCAGGTCGGCCTGGCGCACGGTGTACTGGAACAGCAGGTCGTCGTAGCTGCGCTGCTCGGCCGCGGTCAGCGGCAGGCCGCGCAGCTCGCGGAGCATCTGGCTGACCTGCAGGTCGTCGCCGGCCTTGAGCAGGGCGCCGGCATAGGCGATGCGCAGGCTCGGGGTCGGCTTGCTGCTCTGGGCGATGGCGTTGCGCAGCATGGATACGGCGCGGTCGGTGTAGCCGATTTCGATATAGGCCGCGGCCAGGCTGGCATACAGGTCGGGGCTGGCGCTGACCCCGGTTTCGGCGCGCTTGAGCAGGTTCATGGCCTGGGTGCGCTTGCCCTGTTTGGCCAGGGTTTGCGCCTGGGCGGCGAGCTGGCGCAGTTCGACTTCCTCGGCGAGATTGTTCATCGCCTTGCTGCGCTGGCTGGCGGGAATGCGTTCGAGCAACTGGCGGGCCTTGGCCCACTGCGCCTGGCGGCTGGCGAACAGCGCCCCGGCATACAGCGCCTCGGGCTTGCCCGGGTTGGCCTGGACCAGTTCATCCATGGTCTGCCGCGCCTTGTTCGGCGCGTCGGTCTTCAGGTAGATCTCGGCGAGATCCGAGCGGGTCCAGGGGTTCTGCGGGTCGTTGCGCACCGCGTCTTCCAGGGCCTTGCGTGCCCCGGCCAGGTCGCCACGAGCCTCGGCGTCCTTGGCCTGGCCGACGGCGATGGCGGCGCGCAGCCGGCTCATGTCCAGGCGCTGACGCTGGGCATCGCCGAGGTTGTCGATCATGCGCTGGGCTTCGCCGAGCTTGCCGTTGCTGGCGAGCAGGGCGATGAGGCCGGCGAGGGCGTCGGGCTGGGCGGGGTCCAGGCTCAGGGCGTGGCGATAGGTGGTTTCAGCCAGTTGGAGCTGACCCTGGGCCGCTTGCAGCTCGGCCAGGTTGAGATGGCCCTGGACCTCGCGCGGATTGTTGGCGATGGCCCGCTGCAGCAGTTCCCGGGCCTTGTCCGGATTGCCGGCATCCCGTGCCTGGGCCGCCTGGTCCAGCAGCACCCAGTACTGGTTGGCGACCAGTGCACTCTGCCAGCGGCTGGCATTGCCTTGCTTGATCGCCTGGCGCAGCAGGGCGTCGGCATCGGCCAGGCGCCCCTGGCGCTGGCGCACCAGACCCAGGCCGCCGAGGGCGTCGGCGTCTTGCGGTGCTTCACGCAGACGGGCCTGGAAGGCCTGTTCGGCGGCGTCCAGGTCTTCGCTTTCGAGGGCCTTGAAGCCCCGGGCCAGATGCGGATTCTGCTGGTAGCTGGATTGCGCCCGGCGCTGGCCGGTGCGCATTTGCTCGCGGATTTCCTCGTCGTCCGGATAGGCCTTGAGGTAGTCCTCGAACAAGGCCATGTCGGCCTTGCTCCCGCCCAGCCACGACAGGCCCTGGCGCCAGGCTTCCACGGCCTGGCTGCCGATCACCGGATCGTCGCGGAACGAGGCCAGGCGACGCAGGCCGTCGGCGCGGGTGCTTTCGTCGCTGAGCAGCAGCTTGGCCAGGGTCAGTTTGGCCCGGCGGTTATCACCGCCCTGGGCGATCAGGCGTTCCAGTCCTTGCCGGGCTTCCTGCCAGCCGCCCTTGGTGTAGCCGAGGGTGCCGTAGTACTCCAGGGCCAGGTCGCCTTGTGGCGGTTGCCCGCCGAACAGCCCGCGGTAGGTTTCCACGGCCTTTTCCGCCTCGCCGGACTCCACCTCGACCCGCGCCTGGTTCAGGTGCTCGCCGGTGGCGTCGCCGTGCAGGCGGATTTCCTGGTCCAGCAACAGGGCCTGTTGCGAACCGGGATGGGCCGCTTTCAACTGCTCCAGGTAGCGCTTGGCGTTTGCCGGACGATCGCTGTCCAGCTCGATCAGGCCGAGGTTGTAGATGGCATCGGATTGCTGCGGATCGATCAGCAGCAGCTTGCGCCAGGCCTCCGAGGCCCGGGCCTTGTCCTTGCGTCCCTGCCAGTACTGGCCCTGTTCGAGCAGGGCCTTGCCGTTCGCGCTGAGTTCGGCGTGGGTGGCAGTGCAGGACAGTGCGGCAAGCAGGCCGACGGCTAGAGTTTGACGACGCGAGCGCATGAAGTCTCCCAGAGAGGTTGCAGCTTCCCGTCGGCGAGGAAGCGGTAATGCTCATCCATGTAGCCAAGGGCGAACAGGCTGAGGACCACGGAGTAATAAGGTGGTTGGCTGGCCTGAACTGCCTGCGGGGTAAAGCTTTGGGCCAGCTCGGCATCGACCCGGGCGCGTTGCTGCTGCTCCAGCCAGGGTTGCTGGCGGGCCTTCAGGTAGGGCAGCAGGGCGGCGGAGAAACCGAAGTTGGCGGCATTGCTGGTGGTGTTGGCGTGTACCTGGACCTTCTCCGGCGGCGTGCCCTGGGTGGCGACGATGCGCGACATGCCATCGAGGCTGTCGAGGATCGGCTTGGCCAGGGGGTCACTGTTGGGGGTCATGCCGGCCCACAGATACACGCGGATCGCGTCGTAGCTGCCCTGTTCGCCCTTGAGCGGGTCGATGATGAACAGCCCGGAACTCGGCCCGGTGCCGCGATAGCCGACCCAGTCGGCGATAAAGCCGTGCTTGGCGGCGCGCTGCATCAGGCTGCCGGTGCTGCGGGCGATCTCGTTCCACGGGCCTTGCGGGTCGACTGCGGCGATGCGGCGCAGCACCGGCACCGGCAGGTAGCTCGGGTTGAGATGCCAGAGGTGGCCGGGCTGGGCGAAGCCGAACGGGCCGGGCAGGAGCATCTTGCCCAGGCCGGGCAGGTCGGCGACTTCCCTGGCCTTGATATTGGCCAGCAGCTGGCTGGCTTCCTTGGCGTAGCTGTCGTCCTTCCACAGGCGCGCGGCCTCGCTCAGGGCGTAGGCGAACCACAGGTCGGCGTCGGAGGCGGAGTTGCTGTCGAGCAGGCGCCACTGGCCTGCCTCGTCCTTGCCCCACCACCAGCCCGGCAGGTTGTTGGCGATGTCGCTGCCGGCCAGGTTGTTCCTGGCCCAGGCCCAGAGTTTGTCGAAGGCCGGCCGGTCATTGGCGACCAAGGCGAAGAACATGCCGTAGGACTGGCCTTCGGAAGAACTGTGCAACTGCGGGGTACTGGCGTCCAGCACCCGGCCGTCAGGCTGGATGAAGTGCTGCACGAAGTCGTGCCACAGCGGCCACTTGCTGACGCCGCACTGTTCGGCGGCCTGGCTGGTGGCGGGCAGCAGGCAGGCGCCGAGGGCGGCAGCGAGCAGGGTCTTCAATGGAGTCTTCATGACTTACTGGTCCTTGAGCCGGCGTCGGGCGATGGCCCGCAGCGAGAAGTAGGCCGCGCCACTGACCAGGGACACCCCGACGACGGTCAGCACCAGCAGCAGGAACACGTGGCGCGACAGCACCCATTGGATGTAGCGGAACGGGCCCAGTTGGCCGACGTAGTAATCCTCTTCGGCCACCAGCGACTGGATGTTCTTGCCCTTGATCACTGCCAGGCTGCCTTGCAGGGCCTGGGTGTAGTGCTCGCCGCCGATCAGGGCGTCGGTCACTTCGCTGAGCTTGCCGGCCTGTGGGCTGGACAGCAGGACCACGCTGCGGCCCTTCTGCAGCGGCGATTCGAAGCCGCTGACGTAGGAGCCGCTGTCGCCGCCGCTGAAGGTCAGGGCGCCCCGGGCCTTGCGCAGGTTGGCGGCGGGGTCCGGGCTGATCCATTCGCGCAGGCGCAGCGGCAGGTCGGAGAACTCCACATAGCGCCTGGCGTCTTCGCTGCGGCTGGGCAGGTAGTCGGCCCAGGTCTTGAGCAGCGGTTGGTTGTGCCCGGAGGACAGCACCAGCAGGTCCTTGTCGGCGAACTGCCCGACGTCGTCGGCCTGGCCGACGCTGACCGCCGTGGCCGGGTAGCCGGTGGAATCACCAAAGCGTCCGAGCACGGTCAGGTAGGCGTCCCAGTCGGCCGGGCCGGCATTGTCCGGAAGGATCACCGCAGTCTGCGACAGGTCGGCCAGGCGGGTGAAGGGGAAGCCGCTGTCCTTGAACACGCCGAGGTTGGGCATGGCGATGAAGTGGTCGTAGCCGCTCAGGTCCAGGGTCGAGTCGGGGTCGATGGCGCCGCGCATGTTGTCGATGATGATGTCGCCGCATTCACCCTGCTTGACGTAGTCGAACATATAGCGGAATTGCAGGCGCGATTGCAGGGCCACCGAGTCCAGCGGCAGCAGCATGCTCGCTTCGCGGACCAGGCTGTCGTCCTTCTTCAGCATCGCCAGCAGGCTTTCCCCGGCACCCATGCTCTGGATCGACGGCAGGGTCATGGAACGGATGAAGCGATCGTTGAAGCTGACCATCAGCGACGAGTTGGTCGAGGTCTGCTGCGGCGTGTAGCGGTACTTCAGGTTCAGCCGGGCGCCGTCTTCACGCCAGTTGAACAGGTCCGGCGGCAGGCGCATCGGCACGGTGATCATCGCCGGGGCGTAGCCGGAGACGTTCAACTGGCGCGGCTCGAGCAACTCGCCCAGGCGCACCGGGCGATCGCTGGGCAGCCAGTTCGGCGCGTCGTAGGGCTGGCGCGGCAGCAGGTCGACGGCGTCGATCTTCACGCTTTGCCCGGCGAAGCTGCGGTTGCCGAGGACCAGGGCGGTGGCGGCTTGCTTGATTTCGGCACTGTCGCGGCCGGCGATGACCAACAGCTTGCCGAAACGGTCGTTAGGGTTGGCGACGATGGACAGGCTCGGGCCGTCCACCGCTGGCAGGTCGAGGCCGGCCAGGTGCGAGGCCTCGGTGCTGTTGACCAGGACGACGCCGTTGCCGCTGGCGGGCAGGCCGTCGAGTTGAGTCGAGAAGCGCGCGCCACGGTAACTGGCCAGCGCGCCCAGCCACGAGGAGACCGCGCCGGCGGCTTCCAGGGTGGTGTTGTCCGGTGCAGCGGCAAACACGAACGGCAAGGCCAGGGCGCGGCGGTCGCGACGGTCGAACAGCGGCATGGGCAGGTTGGCCAGGTCGTTGGGCAACTCGACCTGGGACACCTGGATGCTCAACTGGCTGTCGCTGCCGATCTTCGCCCACAGGCTGGAGTGCTGCGGGTCCTCGCACTGCATGGTGTAGTGGCCGATCAACTGCACGCTGAGGCGGTTGAACTCGGTGATCAGGTAGGGCGGGATCTCGATGGTCTGCTTCTGCAGGGTGCCGGCAGTTTCCTTGGGCAGGGCCAGGCTGGCGGCGACTTCGTCGTTGACCATGATGTTGATCTGCGACAGGTCGCTGAGCAGGGCCGGCGAATAGGTGTATTGCAGGGTCAGCTGGGCCCCGGTGACCACCTCGTCGGCGCGCATGTCGAAGTTCACCGTGTCGGCGGACTCGATGCCCTTGAGGCTCATGGTGTAGTCCTTGCCCAGCTCCTTGAAGGTCATGTGGTAACCGGGGGAGCTGCCTGCCGGGCTGAGGGCCGCATCCGGCGCCGCCACTGCCGACGCGCTGGCCGGCAGTTCCTCGGCCTGGGCTACACCGGCCAGGAGGAGGGCGCAGGCGAGCAGGGCGCGGGGGCGGCGCAACGAATTCACGGAGCGGGGGAAGGGAGCCTGGAAGGTCATTGGG
Source organism: Pseudomonas sp. P2S-1 (assembly GCF_057197725.1). Lineage (NCBI taxonomy): Bacteria > Pseudomonadati > Pseudomonadota > Gammaproteobacteria > Pseudomonadales > Pseudomonadaceae > Pseudomonas > Pseudomonas sp. P2S-1. Next base: position 1,431,569 of record NZ_CM170068.1, on the reverse strand, counting down.
TTTCCACTGCAGGTTCGGAAGGGGAAGTCGGGTTCTTGCGGAAATAGCGGCGGTGCTGCAGCGCGGCCACGGTCGCCTGGCCGAGGTCGTAGATGCCGCGCAGGCCGACCCGGCTGACATCGCGCAGGGCGTGCAGCGGGGTGTCGGTCTTGGCGCCGCCCCAGGTCGAGGCCCAGGTGTCGGCGCGGGAGAACGTCAGGCGGACCATGTCGCTCTGCTGGCGCAGGCTCAGTTCGCGGAAGCGCATGCCGGCCATGCCGTTGCGCGAGAACATCACCCGCGCCGGCAGCACGCAGGCCTGGCCGCCGCGGTGCAGGGTCACGTCGAGCTGCATGTCCTTGGTCAGGGCCAGGTCCGCCGGCAGCTTCACGCCCACGCCGCTCTGGGAGAAGTCGAGGGTGCTGGTGTCGATCTCGCGGCCGTCGGGCAGGTGCAGGCGCACCGGCAGCTCGGCGTGCGCCCGTGGCTCGGTGCGCACCTGGCGGCTTTCACTGGCCACGGCCACGGCGGCGCTGGTCATGATCACGTTGTACAGGGTCCAGCCGAGGTTGATGACGATGGTCACTGCCGCGTCCGGGTCGCCGATCACCAGTTGGACGATGCCGCAGGCCATGCCGATCAGGTTCAGCGCCAGCAGGACGATATAGGGCCGGGCCAGCTTCCAGTCGAAATAGTCCTTCTCGATGATCCCGCCCTTGTCGGTGACGTTGAAGCCGCCGACCTTCGGGTTGATCAGGGCCACCAGCACCGGGCGCATGATGTACCAGGCCAGTACCGATTCGTAGACCTCGTTCCAGAACGAATGGCGGAACTTCCCCTGGATCCGTGAGTTGGTCAGGCTGGCGTGGATGATATGGGGCAGCACGTAGGCGGTGATCATCAGCGCCGAGGCGTGGAAGATCTTCGCGCCGAAAATCAGGTAGGCCAGCGGTGCGGTGAGGAACACCAGGCGCGGCAGGCCGTAGAAGAAGTGCGCCATGGCGTTGGCGTAGCAGACCCGCTGGCCGAAGTTCAGGCCCTTGCCCATGAACGGGTTGTCGGTGCGGAAGATCTGCGCCATGCCCCGGGCCCAGCGGATGCGCTGGTTGATATGCCGTGACAGGCTCTCGGTAGCCAGGCCTGCCGCCTGGGGGATCGCCAGGTAGGCGGTGTTGTAGCCCTTGCGGTTGAGCTTGAGGGCGGTGTGGGCGTCCTCGGTCACGGTTTCCACCGCGACGCCGCCGACTTCCAGCAGGTGGGTACGCCGGATCACCGCGCAGGAACCACAGAAGAAGGTGGCGTTCCACAGGTCGTTGCCGTCCTGGATCAGGCCGTAGAACAGCTCGCCCTCGTTGGGTACCGAACGGAAGGTGTTGAGGTTTTTCTCGAACGGGTCAGGCGAGAAGAAGAAGTGCGGCGTTTGCAGCAGCGACAGCTTTGGATCCTTGAGGAACCAGCCCAGGGTGACCTGGAGGAAGGAGCGGGTCGGCACGTGGTCGGCGTCGAAGATCGCCACGAACTCGCCGTCGGTGACCTTCAGCGCTTCGTTGAGGTTACCGGCCTTGGCGTGACGGTTGTTGTCGCGGACGATGTAGTTGACCCCGATCTGCCGGGAGAACTCGCGGAATTCCTCGCGGCGACCGTCGTCCAGCACATGGATGCGCAGCTTGTCCCGCGGCCAGTCCATGGCCTGGGCGGCGAGGACGGTGAGTTTGACGATGCTCAGTTCTTCGTTGTAGGTCGGCACGAACACGTCCACCACCGGCCATTCCTGCGGCGGCGTGGTGAGGATCTTCGGCTTGCGCTGCAGCGGCCAGGCGGTCTGCATGTAGCCGAACGCGAGGATGATCAGGGCGTAGGTCTCGGCGGCCACCAGGCCATAGCCGAAGAACATGTCCACCCAGTTGTCGAAGCCGAGGGTGTCGGTCAGGCGCCAATAGACGTAGCGCAGGGTCGCCAGCAAGGACAGGGCGATCATGGCCATCACCGGCAGGCGTCCCGGCACCTTGCGCAGGATCAGCAGGCAGACCAGGCACAGGCCGGAAAAGGCGAACTGGCGTTCCAGGTCCAGGGGCGCGGTGACCACGGCGGCGAGCAGGAACAAGCCGACCAGGGCGGCAGCGATCTTCAGGCTGAGCTTGAGGGCCGGGGACAGTGCTTCCATCCGGGCAACCCAGGCATGCGCCCGCGCTCTCCTGGACGTCGGCAACTCCGGCGTCGGTGTGAGTTGGGCGGTCATGAGGCGCTGTGTTCTTCGCGAAGCTGCTCGAGGCGGTGGGTCAGCTGGCCGGCGACGTTGCGCAATGCCTGGCAGGCAGGGCTATCGGCCGGTTGCTGGAAAAGGTCGTATTCGAAGGCCAGGGCCTCGCCGACCTGCGGGTCGAACGGCACGGCGGCCAGCCATTGGTTGCCCAGTTGCTGGCGCAGCACTTCGCTCATATCCAGGCTCAGGGCGCTGCGGGCGTCCACCTGGTTGACCAGGTAGGTGCAGTGTTCGGGGCGCAAGGGGGAAAGCCAGGACTGCAGCTTGTCCAGCACCAGGTAGGAGGCAGCGTCGGCCAGGGTCACGGCGATCACCTGGTCGGCGATGGCCAGGACCTGGTGCAGCCAGGGCGAGGCGCCGGTGCTGGTGTCGATCAACAGCAGGTCGTCCTTGCCCAGGTCGAGGGTGGACAGCTCCTGCACCAGCCACTCCGGGTTGCCCGCCAGCAGAGTTTCGAAGGCGCGCAGGTCGGCAGCGTTGCTCGGGCCGAACGGCAGGCATTCGATACCAGCGTCGGTAGGGGCGCAGATTTCGCTCCAGTCCAGCGCATCCAGGCGTGCCTGGCTCAGGCCGGGCGTGGTACGCGGCAGGTTGAAATGGCTGAGCAGGGCGTTCTGCGGATCGAGGTCGAGGACCAGGGTGCGGCCGACCGGGCGCTTGAGCAGTTTGGCCAGGGACATGGCCAATGTCGTCTTGCCGACACCGCCTTTGGCTGACACGACGGCAACGATGCGTGCTTGTGGTCGCGACGCGGGTTGCACCCGCATGGCCTTGTCGAGGGCGCGGCGGTTGCTTTCTTCGGCGGCGAGGCGGCGTTGCCGGGCGATGCCTTGCAGGCGGTCACGCAGGGAACCGGCCGGCGCCTCGGCGCTCGACGGCAAAAACGCCGGAGCAGGGACGGCGGGCACGGGAGATTGCACAACAACCGGAGCGGATGGCGCGGGGGCGGCGGTGACCAGGGCGGGGCGCTTGACCTCGACCAATGTGACCGGAGCGGGTTTCACCGCAGCGGGCGCAAGCGGCGCCGGCTCTGCGTTTGCGGGCAAAGGCTCGAGGAATTCGAACTCGGTGTTGATTTCCTGGTAGCTGTCGGCACTGGCCCCAAAGCGGTGGAACAGATTTCCAATATCGTCTGCTTGACTCATATATGTACTTCCAGCCAACGGCTATCTGGACTACAGAAGGGCAGATCAGGTCTTCCAAAGAGGCAAGGGTGTGATATCAAAATGACGGTGTCAATAATTTGTTTTTTCAGTGCGCCTGTTTCCGATCGTTGGTGCAACGGAAATAAAACGCCGATATTTTGACTGGTTTTGCACCGTTCTAACCCGGCCTGTGCTCCATACATCGGCCCATGTCTGCAAAAGTTGAATGCCGTTTAAGGTGTTTCCCTAGCGTGATTCCGGGGGTGAGCCCTGAGTCTCGTAGGAAAATGCTTACAGATGATATCAATATTTCCTACAGGTTGCGCAAAGCGCTACCGGTTGGTGGTCGGGTAGGGAGGAGATGGAGTGGCGGAATGCGATCACTGTGGGAGCGGGTTCACCCGCGATTGCGGTAGTGGACTCTCCGACACAATCGCGGGTGAACCCGCTCCCACAGGGGCCAATGTGGCCCGCCGTGGGAGGTGACAAGGCAAAACAGATGCCAGATGGGGCCTCAGTGCGGCCCGCGGGGAATGGTCTTCATCAGGTCTTCGGCGCTGATATGGCCGACCACCGCGCTGCCCGGCTGCGGCAGGTCGAGGATATGGCCCTTCATCTTGCCGATCACATGCATTTCGCAGGGCTTGCAGTCGAACTTCAGGGTCAGCACTTCATCACCATGGATCAGTTGCATCGGTGCCACCTTGGTGCGCACGCCGGTCACGCCCTTGGCCTGTTTCGGGCACAGGTTGAAGGAGAAGCGCAGGCAGTGCTTGGTGATCATCACCGGTACTTCGCCCGGTTCCTCATGGGCTTCGTACGCAGCATCGATCAGCTCGACACCATGACGGTGGTAGAAGGCCCGGGCTTTCTCGTTGTAGACGTTGGCCAGGAACGACAGGTGCGACTCGGGGTAGACCGGCGGCGTCGTGCTTTCCGCCTTGCGCCCGCCACGCGGATGCGCCGCGATCCGTGCCTCGGTCAGGGCCTCGATCACTTCGCGGCGCAGGGCCTTGAGCTGCGAGTTGGGGATGAAGAAGGCGTGCGGTGCATCCAGTTCGACGGCATTGGCGTGATACTGGGTGGTACCCAGTTGCCCCAGCAGGTCGTGCAGTTGCTCCAGGGCCTGTTCCGGCTTGTTGGCGGCGCCGAACGGGCCCTCCAGGCGGGCGCTGGCGCTGATGCCTTCTTCGCTGGTGGCGATCAGTTCCAGGGCGTCCTCGCGCAGACGGGCAACCCATGACAGGCCGATACGGCGCTCGGCCGAGGTCTTCTGCAGCGCCTGCTGCCAGTTGTGGTCGAGGTTGCGGCTCAGCGGGTGGTTCGGGCGCAGCTTGTACAGGCCCTCGGGCATCTCGTTGGGCTCGACGCGGTAGCGGTAGCGCTTCTCGCCGTCTTCCTCGAACTCGCCTTTCAGCTCGGCGATATTGGCGCGGAAGCCCACCACCTCACGCTTGACCAGCACGTTCAGGCCGTCGCCGTTGGACAGCGGCTCATGGGTGACCACGCTCATGTCGCGCTTGCCGACTTTCTCCACGTTGCCCACCAGCAGGCCGGTGAAGGTGGGCGAGTCGAAGGCGCCGATATCGATCTTGCGTTCGCTGACGAAGTAGTCGGTGCTGCCGCGGTGGAAGGTCTTGTCCGGGTCCGGGACGAAGAAGTGCGCGGTACGGCCGCTGGAGGCACGGGCGAGATCCGGGCGACCTTCGAGGATGTTGTCGAGCAGCTGGCGGTAGTAGGCGGTGATGTTCTTCACATAGCCCATGTCCTTGTAGCGGCCCTCGATCTTGAACGAGCGCACGCCGGCGTCCACCAGCGCGGCCAGGTTGGCGCTCTGGTTGTTGTCCTTCATCGACAGCAGGTGCTTCTCGTAGGCGATCACGCCGCCTTTTTCATCCTTCAGGGTGTAGGGCAGGCGGCAGGCCTGGGAGCAGTCGCCGCGGTTGGCGCTGCGCCCGGTCTGGGCATGGGAGATGTTGCACTGGCCGGAAAAGGCCACGCACAGCGCACCGTGGATGAAGAACTCGATCGCCGCGTCGGTTTCGTCGGCGATGGCGCGGATTTCCTTGAGGTTCAGCTCGCGGGCCAGCACCAGCTGGGAGAAGCCGGCCTGGTCGAGGAACTTCGCCCGGCCCAGGGTGCGGATATCGGTCTGGGTACTGGCGTGCAGTTCGATCGGCGGGATATCCAGCTCCATCACCCCGAGGTCCTGGACGATCAGCGCGTCGACGCCGGCGTCGTAGAGCTGGTGGATCAGCTTGCGTGCCGGTTCCAGCTCGTTGTCGTGGAGGATGGTGTTGATGGTGGTGAAGATCCGCGCATGGTAGCGGCGGGCGAATTTCACCAGTTCGGCGATCTCGCTGACTTCGTTGCAGGCGTTATGCCGCGCGCCGAAGCTCGGGCCGCCGATGTACACGGCGTCGGCGCCATGCAGGATGGCCTCGCGGGCGATGGCGACATCGCGGGCAGGGCTGAGCAATTCCAGGTGATGCTTGGGCAAGGACATAATGTTTTTTTTCGGGCTGCTTCACGGTCAAGGCGCGCATTGTAGCGGCGAAATGGCCGGGGGGCATCCGAATGCTGCTCACCGGTCCTTGTGGGAGCTGGCTTGCCAGCGATAGGGCCTTCAATGACAAAGAAGGTGTCGGGTCTGGCCTCATCGCTCGCAAGCCAGCTCCCACAGGGTCTCGCGTTCAGCCTGGGGAGATCAGGCCTTGGCCGCCATCGCCGTGACTTCCACCTTCATCCCTTCCACTGCCAGCTCCGCCACGCCCACCGCCGCACGTACCGGCCATGGCTGCCGGAAGAAGCGCTGGTACACCTCGTTGAACGCCGCGCGCTCGGCCATGTCGGTCAGGTAGATGGTCAGGTGCAGCACCCGGTCCATCGAGCTGCCGGCTTTTTCCAGGGCCACTTTCAGGGCCTGCAGGGTGCATTCGCTCTGCGCGGTGATATCGCCCAGCTCCAGGCTGCCGTCGGCGCGGGTGGGGATCTGGGTGGACATCAGGATGCCGTTGAAGCCGGTCACATCGGAGGAAATCGATTCCGGGTCCGGGTCGGGAATGTAGGTGATGTCGTGGTTGGCCATGGGGGTCCCTTGCGTTGACTGAATGAAACGGCCGCACAGTGTAAGCCGTGCAGCCATTCGCGGCGAATCCGGCTGAACCTTGCGCCTGGCGTGCCAGTCCATGGAAGACCTTTCATGCAAAACAAGGAGCTGTCCCATGAAACCACTGACCTCGATGTTCGCCGGCCTCGCCCTGATCGGCGCCCTGGCCGGCCCGGCCTTCGCCGACCAGCCTGGCGCGGACTGGAAAGTCACCCAGGCCCAGGCCGAAACCACCCTCAAGGCGGCCGGCTACACCCAGATCACCAAGATCGAAGCCGATGACGGCCATTGGGAAGGCGAAGGGATGAAGGCCGATGGCATGAAATACGAATTCAAGGTCGATCCGCACAGCGGCAAGATCGTGAAGGATGAGATGGATCACTGACCGCCTTGAGGGCCTCATCGCCGGCAACGCCGGCTCCCACAGGTATCGCGGTGTACGCCAAACCTGTGGGAGCCGGCGTTGCCGGCGATAAGGCGAGTACAGGCCCCCGGGAAATCAGTCCACCAGCGCCTCGGCAATCGCTCGATTGAACGCCGGAATATCATCCGGCTTGCGCGAAGTGATCAGGGTCCAGCCTTTCGCTCCGCAGGTCTGCACCTCCTTGTCCACCCACTCGGACCCGGCGTTGCCCAGGTCAATCTTCACGCTGGGATATGACGTCAGCGTCTTGCCCTCGGCCACCCCGGCATCGATCAGCGCCCAAGGCCCATGGCAGATCGCCGCGATCACCTTGCCGGCCAGGCTGAATTCATTGATCAGGCGCCGCGCATCCTCGTCGGTGCGCAGGGTGTCCGCGTTGACGGTGCCGCCTGGAATCACCAGGGCATCGAAGTCCGCTTCCTGCTGGTCTTTCAGTTTGGCATCGGATTCGACTGCCCGATCCTTCTCGGTGTCATGCAGGAAGGTCTGCACCGTCCCGCCCTTGATCGAGCCATGGACCAGTGTCGCGCCAAGGTTGCGCAGCTCTTCCAGCGGTTTGAGCAGTTCGTCGCGCTCGACGCCAGCGTTCGAGGTGATCACCAGGATTTTCTTGCCTTGCAGTTGCTGAGCCATGGATGAGCTTCTCCCGTTCAGGTCATGACGACGGTTGTCGCCTCCTGGGTGTTGAGGGCCGCGAGCCGGGAAAAGTTTGGTTTTTCTGAACGCCCGCCGTCCGCCGGGGCTCATAAGCAACAGGTAGAAGATCAGGACACGCCACCATGAACGCCAAACCCCACCGCCCGGAACTCCAGGCCTGGCACGACCTGCTCAGCGACGATGGCTACCGCCTGGACTCGCCGGATGCCTGGCACACCAGCCTGCTGCAGGGCACCGAGGAACTGCTCGCCAGCGGCGTGGTGGACTGGGATGAATACATGGCGCTCAAGGCCCTGGCCAACAGCGGTCACGCCCGGGCGCTGGAAGATGCACTGGAAAGTCGGCTGGCCGATCCGGACGCATGAAAGCGCTAAAGATCGCCACCTTCAATATCAACGGTATTCGTGCGCGCCTGCCTAACCTGCTGGCGTGGCTGGAACGCGAAAAACCGGATATCGCCTGCCTGCAGGAACTCAAGGCGGCGGATTTTCCCGTCCAGGCCCTGGCGCAGGCCGGTTATGGCAGCCTTTATTCCGGGCAGCCCTCCTGGAATGGCGTGGCGATTCTTGCGCGCGATGCCGAGCCGCTGGAAATCCGCCGTGGATTGCCGGGCATGGAGGGCGACCCCCAGCGTCGTTACCTGGAAGCGGCTGCCCATGGCGTGATCATTGCCTGTCTGTACCTGCCCAATGGCAATCCCCGGCCCGGACCGAAGTTCGACTACAAGCTGGCCTGGTTCGAACAACTGATCACCCATGCCCGGTCGCTCCACGATAGCGAGCACCCGGTAGTGCTCGCCGGTGACTACAACGTAGTGCCGACCGACTTCGACATCTACAACCCCCGCTCCTGGCTCAAGGACGCCTTGCTGCAGCCTGAAAGTCGAGATTGCTACCAGCGCTTGCTGGAACAGGGTTGGCTCGATTCGCTGCGTCACCTTTATCCGCACGAGCGCTTCTACACCTTCTGGGACTACTTTCGCCAGCACTGGGAGAGGAACTCGGGGTTGCGTATCGATCACCTGCTGCTCAACCGCGCCCTGGCCCCCTATCTGAAGAACGCAGGGGTCGATGCCTGGGTGCGCAACGAAGCCAAGGCCAGTGACCACGCGCCGACCTGGATCGAGCTGGGGACGCGCAAGAAGAGGTAAACCATGCACGCTTTCGATGATCTGCAACGGGGCCTGGAACATGTCCGGCAACTGTACTTCCACGATGACGGGTCCACGCCGAACAGCCACCTGCCGGTGCTGCACTATCACCTGCGCAGTACCAACGGCGCGGCATTGGCCGACGCCTTCGGAGCACTGTTCAGCGAAAACCAATGGATTCCACTATGGCGCGCCGGCATCTACGACTATCACCACTACCATTCCACGGCCCACGAGGCGCTGGCGGTGGTGCACGGGCGGGCGCGGGTGACGCTGGGTGGCGAGTCCGGACAGACCCTGAGCCTGGAGCCCGGCGACGTGCTGGTGCTACCGGCGGGCACCGGGCATCGCTGCGTCGAGTGCAGCAAGGACTTCCTGGTGGTAGGTGCCTATCCGCGTGGGCAGGAGGATTACGATATCCAGCGCCCGGGCAGTGGCAATCACGCCGACTCGCAGGCGCGTATCGCCCGCGTGCCGTTGCCGGAAGCTGATCCGCTGGGAGGCGTGGAGGGGCCGCTGATGACTGCCTGGGGGCCTCAGGTCAGTTGAGCGGACAGCAACAAGGGAGTTTGTCCATCGTCGTGCTCCGGGCAGCATGCAGAACTGCAATTCACCACAAAACCCTGTGGGAGCTGGCGTTGCCAGCGATGAGGCCGGCAATGACAGCGATGTTGTCTGGTCCGGCCTCATCGCCGGCAACGCCGGCTCCCACAAGGGATCGGTGTCAAGCCAGGAGATCTTCGTAGAACGCACCATACGCCTTGGTGGGATGGGCAATCTGGATCTCCAGAATCCACAACCCCTTGTTCGGCTGCCCGTCATAATCCCCCAGGTCCCCGGCGCGGTAGATGGCATGGGGGAAATCACTGACCCGGTGCCCCTTGATATCCAGGTTCAGCTTCCAGCCCATGGCCTCGGCCTGTTCGTGGGCAAAGTCATACAGCTCGACCCCGCTGCACCCCGATGCGCGCCAGTGCGCCTCGACCCGCTGGTACAGGCTCTTGGCTGCCGCCGCACAGGCGATCATCTCGGCGTCGTCGCCGACGGTGAAGGTCGCCCCGGCGTCGCCTTCATGGCCCTTCCAGACCACGCCCATGTCGATGAAGAAGATATCGTTCTCGCCCAGCACCGGCTCGCCTTCCGAGCGTTCGTTGAAGGCTTTCAGGGTATTGGCGCCGAAACGCACCAGCAGCGGGTGCCAGATGCGTTCCATGTTCAGGTCGACGAGGATCTGCTTGCCGAGCAGGGTGGCTTCCTTTTCGGTCATGCCCGGACGAATCACCGCGGCGATGGCGTCCACGGCTTCCCAGGTACGGGCCTGGGCATAGTTCATCAGGTCGGGGGCGTAGTTCGCCCCGGTGGCTTCCTTGGGATACACGGCGGTGGTCATGCGTGGCCTCTCTATGGCAGGGCTCTTGGGCTGTTTTTCGACGTATAGCATTCTATATAGCGATGGCGGCTTGCAACATTTTGTTAAGAGGTTTCCGGGCGGTAGTGGCGCAACGATATACCTGCTTGTACGCTTCGCTTAATCACCCCGTTCTCCCGAGATTCCTGCCTTGAAGCGCCTCCTGCCGATCGTTGTTTGCCTGCTCCCGCTCCTGGTTCACGCCAAGGAGGAGTACGTCAGCGTCGAGGTCTATTACGGCGAAGAGTGGACGGTGAAGGAAAGCAAGGTCCTCGACAACATGCCCGCGCCCACCAGCCAGCAAGGCTTCGGCTTCTGCTACGGGCATTCCGCAGCCACGGTGTTCAACTACCACAACTGCCAGGCCTACAAGGAAAACTGCAGCACCCTGGAGCCCAATCGCCTGGTGTCGCCGTTGGGCGTGGCGGTCTGGGGCCAGGAACTGCCCAAGAACAACGACGGCCACTACAGCTTCAGCAAACCGCCCGAACTCACCGAAGGCGGCAGTTCGATCGGGGCGTTGTTCAACACGGCGGTGATTCGCGGTTCGGCGCCCGACCAGTCGTGCATCGACGAGCGGGCGTTCCTCGGCGACCTGTATGTCGAGGACGGCAGCATCACCGAAGCGTCAGTGGCCTCCCAGCGCAAGCTGCTGGGCCGCTTGCAGTCTTTTTACCGCAAGTACACGGGCAAGTTCGCCACTACCGCCGACATTCCGGCACCGGTAATGGCCGAATTGCGACAGATCGTCCCCGGCCTGGACAACCCGGAGCTGGCCAAGGGGCTCAATGGCAAGAAGTTCGGCGAGTTCTTCTACCGGGTGGTGATCCCCGACCGCTGCAAGCGCGTAAGCAACCATGCCCTGTTCGAAACCGACATGAAGCTGGTCGAGTATCCCAATGGCGAGAAATTGCCGCACACCGTCAAGGGCACCATGGCGGTGATCCGCAAGGCCATCGACGGCGGCTCGCCGCTGATCCTCGAAGTGCAATGTGCGATCAAGAAGGTCGGGGCCAACGGCTGTAGGCCTGAAGACGCGCACTCCTTCGTGGTCTACGGCTACGCCCGGTTATGCCTGGCCTCGGGCAAGTGCAGCGACGGCCTGCGCCTGCGTGGCAGCGCAGGCGAAAAGGCGGACGCCCTCGATCGTGTGCGCTGGTACGACGCCGAGCCGCTGATCGACGCGGCGCCGAAGAAGGGGGTGATCCTCGGCTGGTTGATCCCCAGGCCGAAGAAGGCTCAGTGACCGTACAGGCCGATCAGGCTTTGCCCACCCAGGGCATGGCCTTGCAGTGCCTTGATCAATCCCTCGCGGTCCAGGCCTGCGGGTAGCGCGTCCGGCGCCAGGTCGCTGGCGATCAGGGTCAGGGCGTAGTGGTGAGGGTTGTCACCGGCAGGCGGGCAGGGGCCGCGGTAGGCCGTGTCGCCCCTGATGTTCTTGCCAACGGTGATGCCTTCGCTCGCACCTTCGGCGATCTCGCCACGCTTGGCATTGATGTTGTAGGCGACCCAGTGACTGACCCCGAGGCCCTTGGCGCCGTCCGGGTCGAACATCAGCAGCGCCACCGAGCGGGTGCCTTCCGGCAGGTTTTTCCAGCTGACTTGCGGCGACAGGCCCTGGCCCTTGCCGCAATTGGCATCGGGCCCGACCTGGGCGAGGGGAACGGTGCCGCCATCCTTGAAGGCGGTGGAGTGGATCGACAACGGCGCCGCCTGGGCGACGCCGGTCAGTGCCAGCAGCGCGATCGCGCCAGCCAGCGAGCGGGTGGTGGTGTTCACTGCGGTGCTCCTTCGAAATGCTCCGGGCACCGCAGTGTAGACCTTTATTCCACCCCGGCGCGGGGCACGGGCGGGGAGTGGGCGTTGTCGCACTCGGGCACCGGCGGGTGCTCCTGGGCGGCATGACGCAGGTCGTCGGTGACCCGCAGTTCGGCGCCGGTCGGCGAGAAGGTCGCAGACGGCACGAACGGCGCCGGGTTGGCCGGCACCGGACGCTTGCCGCGGCGCAGCAGGAAGAACCCGACCATGGCCAGGTTGACCGCCGCGAAGGCCCAGAACAGCCCGGCCGCGCCGTAGGTGTTCATTACGGGCGAGATCGCCAGCGGACTCATGGCCGAGCCCAGCGAGTTGATCAGCAGCATGCCCTGGATCATCGGCACCAGCGCCTCGACCGGGGCACGGTCGGCTGCGTGGCTGACCGACACCGGGTACACCGCGAACACACCGCCACCGAGAAGGAACAGCATGGCCGGCAACAGCACCGAATTGGACGGCAGCAGCACGATCACCACCGACAGCACCACGCACGCGGCGGCGAGGGCGATCAGCACGTCCTGGCGGTCCTTGCGGTCGGACCAGCGGCCCACCGGGTATTGCAGGAGCATGGCGCCGAGGATCACCCAGGCCATCATGCGCCCGACTTCACCGACGTCCAGGCCGATGCGTTGCAGGTACAGCGGCAGCAGGGTGTAGACCGCCGCGATGGTCACACCCGAGCCGAAGCAGCCGATCAGGCCGGTGGGGGTCACGCTCAGCAACTGGCGCGGTTTCAGCGGCTCGACATGCTCGAGGATCGGCGACACCCGCGGCAGGATCACGATCGGCAATACCGACAGCGAGGCCAGCATGCCGGCGACCATGAACGGTGCCATGTCGCCCATGTTGGCCAGCTCGCCCAGGCCGGCCTGGCTGAGTACGCCAGCGCCGTAGAAGGCGATCATGTACAGGGCCAGCAGGCGGCCGCGGACCTTGGTGTCGCCAGCCATCAGCAGCCAGCTTTCGATCACCAGGAACACCCCGACCGTGGCCCAGCCGTTGATCAGGCGCAGCACCATCCAGCCCCAGGTATCGACGAACAGGCCCTGCAGGAGGATGGTCACGGCGATCAGCGAGGCGAAGCTGCTGTAGGCGCGGATATGGCCGATGCGCAGGATCAGGCGGTCGTTGAACACGGCGCCGAGGGTCAGGCCGATGAAGTAGGCGGAGGAGACCATGCCGATCATGGTGGCCGACTCGCCGGCCTCGTCCAGGCGCAGGGTGGTCAGGGAAGACAGGAAGCCGTTGCCCAGGGCCATGATGAACAGCCCGAGCAGGGGTGCCAGCGCCATCGCCAGCAAACGCGGAGACATACTTACCTCGAAAGTCATTGAATAGCGGACAGACACCCTCGGGACGCGCGCGCATGTCAGCCGGACCGTTGCGGGCCGGGGCTGCTGGTTTTTATTGGGGTTGTCGCTGCTCGATGCGATGAGGCGAAAAAGGGGCGGGCAATTCTAATGGGTTTCGGGGGTGGGCCGACAGGTGGGATGGGGTGCGGCGGAGTGTCGCACTCTGGCTTGGGGTTTGTGTTGCTTTTGCCGGCCTCATCGCTGGCAAGCCAGCTCCCACAGGGTCGGAGTCGCTGCAGAACCCTGTGGGAGCTGGCTTGCCAGCGATGAGGCCATCAGCAACAGCATCCATCCTGAGCCTGGCAGAGACCTCCAACCCCCCGGCACACAGAGACAAGCTTTCCTGACCATCCAGATGAGTTAATCCCCCTCGATCCAGATGGATCAGATCCTTACGACAATAACAAAGGGGATTGATGTGAACAGGATTCGCCATGGCTCGATACTGGCCGCGGCCTTGAGTGCCCTTACCAGCGGCGCCCAGGCCTACGAGCTGTACTCCGACGCGGACTCCACGCTGAAACTGAATGTCCAGGGTGCCCTGGGCTTCTTCCACAGCGACGAAAGCTACAACCAGGGCGGGCCCATCGCCCCGGGCTCGGTGGCCTGGCAGGAAGCCTTCCTGCGCTACGGCCTGGGCGGCACCACCCGGCTGGCGCGCAACGCGTCCTTGTATGGGGAGTTCAATGTCGTCAGCAACGGCACCTGGGGCGACGGCGACGCTGCCGGCTACACCGACGGCAGCGAACGCCGCACCGCCGTCGACCGCGCCTACGCCGGCTGGCGCTCCGGCGATCTGTTCCCGGCCCTGGGCAAGGACGGCGTGGATTTTTCCGCCGGCAGCCAGAAGGTCAAGGTCGGTGACGGCTTCATCATCAACGGCGACGGCCTCAGCGTCGGCAACAACATTGCCGACGGCAGCGTAGATCGTGGTGGCGCCTATTACCTCACCGCGCGCAACGCCTTCGACCGCACCGCCTGGCTCAAGCTCGGCGGCCAGCAAGGCTGGCGTGGCGACCTGATCTGGGTGAAGTCGGACAACGAGCTCAAGGCCAAGCCGGAACTGGGTATCGGCGTGCTGGAGCATGTGGCCCCGCAAGGCACCGTCGGCCTGACCTACGTAAAAGGCCTGGGCGTCGACGAAAAACTCGCCAATCCCTTCAGTGCGCAACGTGACGGCCTGAAGATCACCAGCCTGCGGGCCCAGGGCAATGCCGGGGTCAAGAACCTGTTCCTGTCCTTCGAATACGCCCATGAAGCCAAGCGCCTGGGCGATGAGCATGCCTGGTACGCCGAGGCCGGCTGGACCTTCTCCGATCTGCCCTGGCAACCGCGCATCGGCTACCGCTACAGCCGTTACTCCGAGGACTACGACCCGCTGTTCAGCGGCTTCAGTCGTGGCTACGGCACCTGGTTCCAGGGCGAGGTGGCGGCCAACTATTCGGGGCCGTTCCAGCGCAACGCCGTCATCCATATGGCCAGCCTCGGCCTGACCCCGCACCCGGACGTGGCCATGGGCGTGCTGTTCTTCGATTTCTCCAGCCTCGACAAGCGCCAGGGCGATCTGGCCGCGCAGGAAGTGGACCTGTATCTGGACTGGACCGTCGGCCAGTTCACCGTCAGCCCGCTGATCGGCCTCTACAAACCGGAGAAAAGCGCGGAGCAGGGCGGCTCGCAGCAGGGCAGCGACGACCTGAACCTGTACAGCCAGATGGTCATTTCCTTTGCCTTCTGATTACGTTTGCCGGGTACATGGCTTCCCACCCTTATTCCAAGTACAACAAGGACATTCCTGATGCGTGCTCCCTTCTTCCCGCTGCTTGGCCTTGCCGCTGCGCTGGCCATGCCCCAGGTCCAGGCGGCCTCGGTCGATCCGGCCAGGCCCAATATCCTGCTGGTGGTGGCCGACGACATGGGCTACGGCGACCTTGGCAGCTTCGGCAGCGAGATCGAAACGCCCAACCTCGATGCCCTGGCCGCGTCCGGGGTGCAACTGACCAACTTCCAGGCCATGCCCGCCTGCTCGCCGACCCGCGCCGCCTTGCTCACCGGTGCCGACCCGCACCAGGTCGGCCTGGGCAACATGGCCGAGGAAACCTCGCCGAACCAGGAAGGCAAGAAGGGCTACGAGGGCTACCTCAACGACCGCGCCGTGACCATCGCCTCGCTGCTGCGCGATGCCGGTTACGACACCTACCTCACCGGCAAATGGCACCTGGGCAGTACCGACACCACCGGCCCGGACAAACGCGGTTTCGAACACTCCTTCAGCCTGCTCAGCGGCGGTGCCAGCCACTACCCTGACATGAAGCCGGCCTACGCCCCGACCCCGGACGCCAAGGCGCCTTACGCCGAGGACGGCAAGCGCCTGGACAAGCTGCCGGCGGACTTCGCCTATTCGTCGCAGTACTACGCCGACCGGATGATCGACTACATCGCTGCCGACCGGAACAGCGGCCGGCCGTTCTTCGGCATGCTCGCCTTCACTGCGCCGCACTGGCCGCTGCAGGCGCCGGATGCGGCCATCGAGAAGTACCGCGGGCGCTATGACGCCGGTTTCGATGCCTTGCTCGACGCCCGCCTGAACAAGCAGAAGGAGCTGGGCATCATCCCGGCCACTGCCGAAGCGGCCGCCCGTTCGCCCAAGGGCAAACCCTGGGACAGCCTGACACCGCAGGAGCGTCAACGTGAAGCCCGGGCCATGGAGATCTACGCGGCGATGATCGACCAGATGGACGCCAACACGGGCCGGGTCTTCGATTACCTGCGCAAGAACGGCCTGTACGACAACACCATCGTCATCTTCATGTCCGACAACGGCGCCGAAGGCCACGACCTCGATGAAACCTGGCCGGCAGACCTGTTCCCGAAGATTCGCAAGGTGATCGACGAGACCAACGACTTCAGCTACGAACAGATGGGCAAGCCGGGCTCGTACACCTTCCTCGGCCCGAACTGGTCGCGGGTGGCGGCGCCAACCCTTAGCCTGTTCAAGGGGTTCCCTACCGAGGGTGGCACGCGTACGGCGGGGATCATCCGCATCCCGGGCGTGGAGGCCCATGGCAAGCAGCTGGACCAACTGGTCAGCGTCAAGGACTTCGCGCCGACCTTGCTGGAACTGGCCGGGGTCAAGCACCCGGGGCAGAGCTACAGGGGCCGTGAGGTGACGCCGATGACCGGCACCTCGATCCTGCCGTTGCTCAAGGGTACCAAGGCCGCCGAGCGCACCACCGGCGGCGAACTGTTCGGCAAGCGCTTCGTGCGCAAGGGCGACTGGAAGCTGGTGCATATGCCCAAGCCGTGGGGCAATGGCGAGTGGCAGTTGTTCGATCTCGGGCATGACCTGGCCGAGCAGCATGACCTCAGTGCCAAGGAGCCGCAGCGGGTGGCGGAGTTGAAGAAGGTCTGGGATGACTATGCCCGGGACAACCATGTGATCCTGCCGGATCAGGTGAGTGGGTACTGAAACCCTGGGTTGATTTGTTGTCTGTAGCGGCCCTATCGCGGGTGAACCCCCACAGGTTACGCGGATCCTGTGGGAGCTGGCTTGCCAGCGATAGGGCCTCCCGGACGGATACTGGATAACCACCCACCTGATATTTCTGTCAGTTGTGGGCCCTGTTCGTCCTCATTACCGTTAAGCGCATCTCTGCCTTTCTTGTGGTTTCCGCGTCGGTCCGACGATGCCTTCCGCAGCCGTCCTCCGATGCCCATTCGAGGAGCTTGCGCAATGGCGAACAACTGGAACCAGCTGGGTGATGTCTGGTCGGGTCGCGATCTGGCCGAGGGTGAGCGGGTCACGGTCAATGTGTTCGACAAGGCGACGCAGACGGTGCTCGAGCAGACCACCTTCGTGGCCAAGGCCGGCCGCCTGGAGCAGTTCACCTGGGTGATGGACCTGTGCGAGCTGGTCAATGCCCGGTTGAAGCTGATCCGTGCCGGCGTCCAGGTGGGCGACAAGCTGGAGATCCAGGCCAGCGGGCATCTCAACCAGTTCTGGGGCATCACCGACCGCGATGTACAGGTCATCACCACGACCGCGCGCGGAAGCAACTGGACCACCGACAAGCGGGTGAATATCGACATCACCCAGACCTACAAGGTCGGTTCCACCCTTCGTCTTCAAGTGCGCAATGCCAAGGGCAAGCTGCTGGAAACCATCGATTTCTTCCCAACCCCGGGGCGTAATACCGGTGGCCTGTGTGGCAAGGATTTCGCGATCGAGATCAACAGAAGCAGTGCTTATGTCCGTGCGGGCAGGCAGGACGGGCACCTGATCGAGCCCCATTGGGACAGCCAATCGAACTGGATCTGGATTCCGTTCAACGCCGATTTCAGCGTGACCTGGAGCGTGGACGAATCACAAGGCTGGACGGAACTGGGCGAAGTCTGGTCGGGCCGTGATCTGGACGAAGGCGAGCGGGTCACGGTCAGCGTGTTCGACAAGGCCACGCAGGACGTACTGGAGCAGCTCAACTTCGTGCCCAAGCCCGGTCGGCTGGACCAGTTCACCTGGGTGATGGACCTGTGCGAGCAGGTCAATAG
The DNA here is from genome assembly GCF_057197725.1 of Pseudomonas sp. P2S-1. Taxonomy (NCBI): domain Bacteria; kingdom Pseudomonadati; phylum Pseudomonadota; class Gammaproteobacteria; order Pseudomonadales; family Pseudomonadaceae; genus Pseudomonas; species Pseudomonas sp. P2S-1. The sequence continues at coordinate 1,413,722 of NZ_CM170068.1, read as the reverse complement.
CCAATCGAAGTTGATTTATGCCGCTGATACAGACAACGGCGAATGGCTGATCCGCAACAGCGGCTACCTCAACAAATTCTGGAGTACCACCCCGCGGGAGGTGCAGGTCATCACCACGACCGCACGCTACGAAAACTGGATCAACGAAAAGCGCGTGCATATCGACCTCAACAATGAGGTGGTAGTTGGGTCCATCCTGCAGTTCAAGGTGCAAAACTCGAAGGGCAAACTGCTGGAGACCATCAGCCACAAAGTGGCACCCGGACGGAGTGGCCCCGGGCACTGCGGCCTGGACTTCGCGACCCGGATCAACCAGACAAGCCTCTATGCGCGCGCGGGCATCAGGACCCAGAGCCAGATCAAGCCTTCCGCACAACTCCTGTCGAACTGGATCTTCTATCCGTTCAATGCCGATTTCACCGTGACCTGGTCGGTCGACCTGTCCCCCTTGAAAGACCTGGGCAAGGTCTTGTCGGGCCGTGACCTGAGCGAAGGTGAAGAGATCACGGTCAACGTCTTCGACAAGGTGACGCAGAGGGTGATGGAGCAGATGGTCTTCTCGCCCAAGGCCGATCGGCTGAAGCAGCTGGACTGGGTGATGGACCTGTGTAAGCAGGTCAATGCCGAGCTGACGCTGGTTCGCGCCGGGGTCAAGGTGGACAGCAAGCTGGAGATCCAGGCCAGCGCCGACCAGAACAAGTTCTGGAGCATCACCGACCGTGACGTGCTGGTCACCACCACCGCCGCACACAACAGCAACTGGGGCAAGCAGGTGAACCTCGATGTCGGCGATGACATCGTGGCCGGTGCCACCCTCCGGCTGAAGGTAGAGAACCTGAAGGGCGAGTTGCTGGAGACCGTCAGTTTCAAACCGCTTCAAGGACGTAACACCAAAGGGTGGTGTGGCAAGGACTTCGCGATCCATATCAACCAGATGAGTAACTTCGTGCGGGCGGGGACCTGGCATGAGAGCCAGATGTATCCATCCGCGACCTACACGAACTTCGTCTGGCTGCCCTACAACGCCAATTTCACGGCGAACTGGTCGGTGGATCTGTCCTCCTTGAAAGACCTGGGCAAGGTCTGGTCGGGCCGCGATCTGACCGAGGGAGAGGAGATCACCGTCAACGTCTTCGACAAGGTAACGCAGAGGGTGATGGAGCAGATGGTCTTCTCGCCCAAGGCCGATCGACTGGGGCAACTGGACTGGGTGATGGACCTGTGCAAGCAGGTGAATGCCGAACTGACGCTGGTGCGCGCCGGGGTCAAGGTGGACAGCAAGCTGGAGATCCAGGCCAGCGCCGACCAGAACAAGTTCTGGAGCATCACCGACCGTGACGTGCACGTCACCACCACCTGCGCACACGACAGCAACTGGGGGAAACAGGTAGACCTCGATGTCGGCTATGGCAACGTGGCCGGTGCCACCTACCGGCTCAAGGTCGAGAGCCTGAAGGGCGAGTTGCTGGAGACCATCAATTTCAAACCGCTTCCCGGACGTAACGACCGCTTCTCGTTGGGCATGGACTTTTCGCTCCACATCAACCAGATGAGTAACTTCGTGCGTGCGGGTAGCTACCGTGACCGCCAGATGTATCCTCCATCCTCGACCTATACGAACTTCTTCTGGCTGCCGTACAACGCCAATTTCACCGCGAGCTGGTCGGTCGACCTGTCGTCCTTGAAGTTGCTGGGGACCGTCTGGTCAGGCCGTGACCTGGCCGAAGGCGAAGAGGTGACGGTCAACGTCTTCGACAAGGTTACGCAGAGGGTGATGGAGCAGATGGTCTTCTCGCCCAAGGCCGATCGGCTGGGGCAACTGGACTGGGTGATGGACCTGTGCAAACAGGTGAATGCCGAACTGACGCTGGTGCGCGCCGGGGTCAAGGTGGACAGCAAGCTGGAGATCCAGGCCAGCGCCGACCAGAACAAGTTCTGGAGCATCACCGACCGTAACGTGCAAGTGATCACCACCACTGCACATAGCAGCAACTGGACCAAACAGGTGAATCTCGATGTTGGCAACGACATCGTGGCCGGCGCCACCCTCCTGCTGAAGGTCGAGAACCTGAAGGGCGGGTTGCTGGAAACCATCAGTTTCAAACCGCTCCAAGGTCGTAGCTCGCGCTTCAAGTGTGGCCATGACTTCGCGACCCATATCAACCAGATGAGCAACTTTGTCCGTGCGGGCAACAAGTACGAAAGCCTTATCTCTCCCACTTCGGGTTACACCAACTTCGTCTGGCTGCCGTTCAACGCCAATTTCACGGCGAGCTGGTCGGTCGACCTGTCCGCCTTGAAGGACCTGGGGGAAATCCTCTCGGGCCGCGACCTGGCCGAGGGCGAGCGGGTCACGGTCAGCGTGTTCGACCAGGCTACGCAAGCAGTGCTGGAACAGATCACCTTCGTGCCCAAGGCCGGTCGCCTGGACCAATACACCTGGGTGATGGATCTGTGCGAGCTGGTCAATGCCCAACTGCAACTGGTGCGTGCCGGGGTCAAGGTGGATAACAAGCTGGAGGTCCAGGCCACCGGCTATCGCAACAAGTTCTGGAGCATCACCGACCGGGACGTGCGGGTCGTCAGCACGACCGCACGGGTCGGCAACTGGCCTGCTGCCAAGCAGGTCCCGATCGACTTGCCCGACGAGTTCGTATCCGGTGCCCCCCTGCACCTCAAGGTGCACAACTCGAAGGGTGAGTTGCTCGAGAGCCTGAGTTTCAAACCGGCTGCCGGTCACAATACCCGCGGCTTGGGCGGCAAGGACTTTGCGACCTACATCAACGCCAGAAGTCTGTATGTCCGGGCCGGTGTCCAGAGTGCCCAGAACGAGCACCTGATCCAGCCGTCAGCGACCGACGTGAACTCGATCTGGATCCCGGCCAAAGCCGACTTCCATGTGAGCTGGTCGCTCGACCTGTCGTTCTTGAAAGATCTGGGTGAAATATGGTCGGGTCGCGATCTGGCCGCGGGCGAGCGGGTCACGGTCAGCGTGTTCGACAAGCCTACGCAGACGGTGCTGGAGCAGATCACCTTCGTGCCCAAGGCCGGTCGCCTGGACCAATACACCTGGGTGATGGATCTGTGCGAGCTGGTCAATGCCCGCCTGCAACTGGTTCGTGCGGGGGTCAGGGTGGAGAGCAGGCTGGAGGTCCAGGCCACCGGCTATCTCAACAAGTTCTGGAGCATCACCGACGCTGACGTGCAGGTGATCACCACCACCGCGCGCTCCAACAACTGGCCGGCAGCCAAGCGCGTCCCGATCAGCTTGCCCGGGGAGTTCGACCTGGGTGCCACCCTCCAGCTCAAGGTGCACAGCTCGAAAGGTGACCTGCTGGAGAGCCTGAGTTTCAAAGCGACGCCTGGACGCAATACCCAAGGGTGGGGCAGCAAGGACTTTTCGATCTACATCAACGAGAACAGCCTCTATGTCCGCGCCGGTGTCCAGGACGGCCACCAGATCCAGCCGTCAGCGACCTACGGCAACTCGATCTGGATCCCGTTCAACGCCGACTTCGTGGTGAACTGGTCCATAGAACCGGCGGAAGACGAGGACTGGAGCTGGTCGATCGACCTGGCGGGCACCTTGACCGAGCTGGGGGAGGTCTGGTCGGGCCGTGACCTGGCCGAGGGCGAGCGGGTGACCATCAGCGTGTTCGACAAGGACCTGCAGGTGCTGGTGGAACAGACCACCTTCGTGCCCAAGGGCGGGCATACCGGGCAGTTCCTCTGGCCGATGGAGATGTGCCAGCACATCAACGCCAACCTCGCGCTGATCCGTGCCGGCAGCGTGGACGCGGATAACAAATGGGACATCGCCCGCGCCGGCCAGGCGAACAAGTACTGGACCCTGTCCGCGCGCAACCTCGAGGTGATTACCACGGTGGCGCGCAGCGACAACTGGAACACCACCAACCGGGTCAAGATCGACCTCGCCAAGGCCGTCGCCGCCGATGGGGTAGTGCGCGCCCATGTGCGCAGCACCTCCGGCGAACTGCTGGAAACCATCACCTTCACCCCGGCGTCCGGACGCACGGCTGCCGGGCTGTGCGCCCATGACTTCGCCGCCCACGTCAACGACACCAGCCTTTACCTTCGCGCGGGCGTGCAGAGTACCGCCAACAAAAGCTTGATCCAGCCCAGCACGGAGCAGGGCGCGAACTGGCTGTGGTTCCCCTACAACGCCGACTTCACCGTGACCTGGTCGGTCGATGAGGCCAAGGAAGGCTGCAAGATCCTGGCTGACCGCGATGCCCTGGAGGGCGAGCGGATTTCCCTGTTCGTCTTCGACGACAAGGCCGACCGCCTGCTCGAGCGCGCCACTCTGACCGCCAGGGCCAGCAAAAGCACCCTGGCCAAGGACAAATGGCCGGCGGCGCTGGTCAAGGAGATCAACGCCGTGTCCGCCCACGCCAAGGCCAGTGGCAGCGTGGTCAACAGCAATCATATGGAACTGCGCCTGTTCACCACCTCCCTGCATCTGGACAACTGGGTCGAGGCGACCAAGATCGCGGCCACTGAAGCGCTCACCGCTGCCGACCGGATCGTGGTCAAGGTCAGCACCGCGGAAAAGGGCAATTTCTGCGAAGCGGTGACCTTCACCCCGGATCCGGCGCGGCTGGAGCCCAAGCAGTGGGCCCATGACCTGGCCAAGTACATCAACGACGACAGCCGCCTGCTCAAGGCCGGGCTCAAGGACACCACGAAAAAGACCTATGTGCCGGCGGAGAACGCCAGCACCAACGTGATCTGGATACCCAAGGACTCGAAGCTGACGGTGGCCTGGGAAAAGACCCAGTTGAAGGAACTGGCGCCGATCTACCTGGAGCACGACCTGACCAGCGGCGAGTCGTGCTATGCCTATGTGCTGGACAACGCCACCGATGCCATCCTGCGCGAGATGACCTTCACCCCCGGCGATGATCGCACCGGTCGCTACTCGGTACCCCGTGACCTGGCCAGCCTGATCAACAACCGCACCGAACTGGTGAGGGCCGGGGAGAAAAGCGGCAATGGCGTACCGGCGCCGGCATCCAGCTTCTACGCGAACAAGATCTGGAGCTACGCGGACAATATCCGCGCCTTCACCACGCTGAACGACGTGATGAACTTCGACAAGGGCGGCGCCATCGGTGACCGCGACCTTGTCGAGAACGAGCAGATCACCCTGATCATCAAGGGCAAGGAAAGCGGGCGAATCTTCGAGGCCCTGAACTTCAGGCCCGAGGAAGGCGGGCTGGGCCATGGGGCCTGGTCCGGGCATGTCGCCGCCGGCATCAACCAGCGCAGCAAGTTCATCAGGGCAGGGCGGGAAAACCCGGATGATCACCGGCTGCAGGCGCATGAGGAGGCGAATACCAACTTCTTCTGGATTCCCAAGGGCTCGGGGCTGGAAGTGGAGATGCATATTCTTGCGGGGGTTACCTGGCCGTTGCCGGGGATGACGCATGAGGCGAAGGAGTTGTTTGAGCAGTATATAGAGGCGAAGAAGCATATCAGTGTCGATGCAAGGACCGGTAAGGGGACATTGTATATTCCTTTGGCAGAGTTGTTTGCCGATGATAGTTTCAAGGATCCATTGAAGGTCGGCCTGGCATACGAAGAGCGCGGCGGGATCCAGTTGAGACTTGCGGGTGGCAATATCAGGCCAGAGGCTTGGCGAAGTGAAAATACGCTTATTCTAAGAGACGGGCGAAGCATAAAAATCGATCCTGATACCCAGGACTTTAATGGTGGTGATTTTAGGCTCAAAAGATATGATACCTATAACAATTTATATGGCGCAGACGTTGAAGTTCGGTACAAGGATGGCGTTTCTGAATGGTATGCGTTCGTTTTTAATAGTTTTACCATCGCGAACCAGGCCAAAGAGAAGGTCCTGGTGTTGAAAGCTCTGGAAAACCCTTCGGGCGAGGCTTTGAAAGTTTCTTACCATGGCCCAAGTGATCTAGTAACTTCAGTGAAATCGAAAACGGAAACGCTCATGGAGGTTGAGTGGGTAACATATAAAAATAGTGCCGGCGAAATATCTCGCCTTGACCCAGACCTCCAAAAGATCACGATTTATCCTAACAGCAAAACCGAAAAGAAAGTATGCAGTTTCATTAGGCCGGAAAATGCGGCAGTCGGCGCCGTTGTGCCGTTCGAGTTGGAGGGTGCGGCGTCTGGGAAGCTTATTTATACGGCAAAGAAAAATGAGGCGAGGAGGCTTGCCGGGATCGAGATTGAACAACAGCATGTATTTGCGGTTGATAAAAGGGAGGTGACTGAAAAGCACATCAGCAGCGAAATCTTGGAATATTCAGGTGACAAGGTAATCCGCCACACCCTATCCCCCGGTGGCGGCATGGATGATCTTGTTCAGGATTACGCATATACCGAAAACTCCACCGTTCTCACGGGCTACTTCAAGAACGCCAGCCCTCGCACCACCTTCGTGCGGCAACACGAGTTTCTTGAACAACAGTCGTTTTCTGAAAGCCATGGCAGCGCGGCAGTCCCCTACAGCAAACGGCGCATCCAGCGGCTCGACACTACGGAGAAACGTGCCATCACGGAGACCTGTACCTGGGAAGGGGATATCCTGGTGGACCGGCAATGCTTCAGCCTGGATGCCGTCGGTAATCCGGTCGAAAGCATCAACAATGAACAGATCACCCGCTACACCTACTACAACAACTACCAGCAATTCACCGTGACCGAGACAGAGGTCAAGGTCGAGGACTGGAGTCTCTTCGGTTGCTTGTTCAAAGGCGTCGATTACATCAACCCCATTGGCCGGGGTTTCGCGATTGGCGGCAGGGGAGGCCTTACCTGGGGCACTCGTATCGATAGCAAGGTCGAGATGGAGCCGGCGGTCAACGACTACGCTGCGAAGACCTTCAACCTGCCGGTTGCCATCGCCCATTGCGGCAGTTACACGCCGTTTTCCTCTGAAGCGGAGTCCGAACTGGTGTTGCGCAAGGTCGGTGACAAGGAGGTGCCCCAGCGCCTGACCTTCTTCGGCTATGCGATGTTCGTTGGCCGTATCCGCGCCAAACAGAAACTTACGATCCTCCAGCCCGATTGCGTGGAGATCGATGTCACCGACGTGCAGTATGCGGTCGCTGAAAAAGCAGCCGGGGCGTTCATCAAAAGCCTGGAGGAGCAGATCGCGGCCTCCACCGGTGACGTGAAAAAAGCTTTCGAGAAGACCCTGAAGGAGCTGAAAGCAAGCCTGACGGCCCAGAGCAAGGCAAACTGCAAAGGCTACAAACTCAGCACCAAGAAAGCCGCTTCCATGGTGCTGGAAACCTACGACTATCACACTGACAGGAACAAGCCGGGCTTTGGCACCGTCAAGTCCACCGAGTCGGTGCAGATCCTGGAGTCTGGCGCCGAGCTCGCAGATTCCAAGGTCAAGACCGAGTACGAGTACACCCTGGACCCGGCCGATAGCACCAGACTGATCATCAAGACCACCATCTCACGCGGTAGCGAAGACAAGATCACCTCAACCCAGACCCGTTCGCGTCTAAGCGGCCGCCTGCTGGGCAGCACCGATACCGAGGGCAACGTCACCGTCCGCACCTACGACCCGCAGGGCAATCTGACAAGCGAGACCGTCACCGACGCCAAGAAGAACACCCGCGAAACCACCTGCACCCTGGTCAGCGGCTTGGTCTGGCAGACTGATATGGTCCAGGACGGCATCACCACCCGCATCGAGCGGGATGTCCTCGGCCGCAAGGTGGCGGAAGCGGTCAAGCCGGACAGCAAGTTCCTCGAAACCCGGCGCTGGACCTACGACACAACAGGGCGCATCGCCAGTTGCGTGGAAACCGACTACGGCGCCGGCGACGCCAAGATCGCCATTCGTGAAAGTACCCGCGAATACGATGCACTGACGGGCAAGGTCACCCTCATCAACCGGCTCAAGGACGGTGCCGGCAAGAAGGTCAGCAAGGTCACCCAGGAACAAACGCCGCTGCTCCGGGGCGAGCACTTCGCCCAGAGCGCCTTTAGCGTGCAGCGCCAGTACAACCCACACACTCGCGTCATGACCGAGCTGTTTGCGTACATGGGGATGGACAGCGGCAAGATCGAGCGCAGCATGTCGTCCGAGGGGCTGACCCAATCGGTGCGCTACTCGACGATCGCCGACTCCGTTGAAACCGAGCAGGACAAGCTGGACTTCGAATACGACGGCTACGGCCAGCTGACCCAGGTCACGCCGACCTTCGGCGCCCCCACCAGCTACACCTACGATGCCGCCGGGCGCTTGCTGACCACCACCCGGGACGGTGCGGTGTTCAGTAATAGCTACGACACCAAGTCGCTGGCGACCGTGGCCACGGAGGGTACAGCGACCAAGGGTGAGGACACGCTAACGCTGGGCACCCAGACGGTCGATCTGCTCGGTCGAGCTATCGAACGGACGGTCAGCGGCCATAAAACCGCATTCAAATATACCGGCGCCTCGACCCGAGCAGCACTCAAGACAGCGGTCAGCGGACCCGCCGCAGTCAGCGGCTACGAATCCAGTCACGACAAGAAGACCCGGACGCTCACCCAGAAACTCGGTGGCAAAAGCTCGACCGTCGTCTTCAGCACGGGCGGGCGGGTCGAGAGCTTCACCGACCTGACCGGGGCGAAGACCACGTATGAGTACGACTTCTTCAATCGCCTGATCAAATCCAGCAGTGAGCACTGCGTTTGCACCTGGCACTACTACGCCAATGGCCTGCTGGGTCGGGAAACCATCACGGCGGTTAAGCAGGATAATCTGACCATGACTGTCACCTACACCTATGATGGACTTGGCCAGGAGACCCGACGCGCCTTTGTTTGTCCCGGGGTCGACAGCGTGGAGCTGGATCGCACCCTGCTTGGGGATGGGCGCCTTAGCAAGAGTGTGCTCAAGGTGAAGGGCGTGGAGATGTACTCGGATAGCTATGAGTACGACCAGTCCTTGCGATTGATCAAGTGGGTTGAAAATGAACGGAAAAATAACGCGATGCGTGAAGGTGAGTCGCAGTGGATGGACTACGACATGCTTGGTAACTTTATCAGCCTAGGCAATCCTGCCAGCGGCTTCGCAAGCGCATCGGAGTCTCCGGGCAGCCAGCAGCCCAAGCTGTACACCTATGACACTGCTGGACGTATCACTAAGAAACTCAATGAGTTCACGTGGAGCTATCACGGAAATGGTCAAGCCAATGTCTTCACCATTCTGGGGGACAACAACCCATATACCTTTACCTACGACAGCGAAGGGCGGGTTCGCGGTGGTATCGACGGTGGCGGTTGGACCGATACCTATCATTATTGTGGTGACCGGGTGTATGCCCTGGTGCATACCGACAGCACCAAGGGGCAAGGCTACGAGAGTCGTACGCTGGTATTGAGGAACGAAAGCCGCTCGTGCCTGATGCAGGATGCGATTACTGATGGGCGCGAGAGTCGCTCGTTCGAATTGCGGGATGCGTCCGGTACGATCATTGCCAGTGTGGATCTCCCGAGCAAAACCATCACTTACCTTCGCTATCGGCCCTACGGAGACCGCTATGCTGGCGATAGTTCCGAGCGTTGGCTGGGCTTCAAAGGCGAGCCGCTCAACTCTCTGGGCATGTATTACCTGGGTAACGGCTATCGGATGTACGACCCGGCCATCGGATGCTTCCTGAGCCCTGACAGCAAAGCCCCCTTCGGCATCGGGGGTGTCGCAGCCTATGGTTTCGGCAACGGCGACCCGGTCAACTACAAGGACCCCAGCGGCCATCAAGTGGTAGCCGAATACTCCCGCTGGGGTGCGGTCCCGGCGATCCAGAGCACGGCGTTCCGTATCGTGATCGGCGCAATCGGCGTGTTGCTGGCACCGTTCACGGCAGGTACCTCGATATTGCTGGCAGTGGCGACCACGGCACTGGCGGCTATCTCCTTCGCCTTCGACGTGGCGTCGATCATCATCTCGGACAGCGACCCGGACCTGGCCAAGACCCTGGAAGCCTGGGGCCAGGCCTTCGGCATCGCTGGTGCCGCCGCTGGCGTGGCCATGACCGTGCACGGCTGGAAGGGCATACCGCGCAACTGGTTCCGCCCTCGCGGCGGGCCGTCGTCGCGGGCCCCTGTGAAACCGCTTGGCTCCGCGACCCGGCAACTGAGCGCAGGCACCGAGCGTGCGGTGAGGGAGCTGACCGACATGATGGTGGCAGATGCCAAGGCCGCAGGGAAAACCCGTGCGCTCAGCGCCATGTACATGGACGCGGATGGTGGGGCGACATCCATCGGCGCAACACAGGGCCTGAACCTCGATGTCCGCTTCAACCAGCGAGCCGGCAACGCTGGCAAGAACCTGTACAAGGGCATCGTCGCCCAGGCCGACGATATGTCGCTCGATCTGTTGGGGCACATCCTCGATGCCTATACGGGCCCTAACGTCATCGTGCAGAAGTTCGTTCCGCCGATGGTCAGCGAAACCGAGATCCGCTCGCTGGTCGCACTGCCGTTGCCGGGGCTGGAGGACCTGTTCAAATAGCCGGTGTTGATATGGGGCTATACGCGTCCCCTGTGGGAGCGGGTAAACCCGCTCCCACACTGGCTCCGCGTTGCCCTTCACAATCGCAATCACGCCGCCCCGGAATGACCACTGGATACCCACCCACCTGATATTTCTGTCAGTTGTGAGCCCCGCCCATCCTCACTAGCGTTAAGCGCATCTGTCCCTTTCTTGTGGTTTCCGCGTCGGTCCGGCGCTGCATGCCGCAGCCGCCCTCCGGCGCTTGTCCGAGGAGCATGCGCAAATGCCATCACGTAACTGGACCGACCTGGGCAACGTCTATTCCGGCAGCGACCTCGCCGAGGGCGAGCGGGTCACGGTCAGCGTTTTCGACAGCACCCTGAAGACCCTGCTGGAGCAGACCACCTTCGTGCCGCTGCGCGGGCACACCGGCAAGCTGCTCTGGGTGATGGACCTGTGCCGGCATATCAACGGCAACCTGGCGCTGATCCGCGCCGGCGTGGAAACCGCCACCTTCGACTGGAAGATCGACGACAGCGCCGAGGGCAACAAATTCTGGGGTGTCACCTCCCGCGCCCTGAAGGTGGTGACCACGGTGGTCAGCAAGAACAACTGGAGCACCACCAAGCGCCTGGCCCTGCAACCCACCACCGACCTCGCGGCAACCGCCAGGGTACGGATGAACGTGCGCAACGGCGTCGGCGACCTTCTGGAAACCGTGCTTTTCACCGCGAGCGCCGGCCGCCTGACCCCGGGTTTATGGAGCAAGGACTTCGCGGCACAGATCAACCGCACCAGCCTTTACGTAAGGGCGGGCAAGCAGGACGGCGAGCTGATCACCCCCATGGCGGACAAAAGCCTGAACTGGATCTGGCTGCCGCAGAACTCCGACCTGAGCGTGACCTGGCAGGAGGACAAGGTGAGCGAGGCTTGCAAGATTCCGGCTGACCGTGATGCCGCCGAGGGCGAGGAGATCTCGCTGTTCGTCTTCGATGAAAAGTCCGACAAGCTGCTCGACCGCATCACCCTGAAAGCCACCAAGGCCGGAAACACCTTGGGCAAGGCGCAATGGCCGGCGGCGCTGGCCAAGCAGATCAACGCCTCGTCCGCTCACGCCAGCGCCACCAGTACCGCGATCAACCAGAAGTTCGCCGAGCTACGGATGTTCACCACCGCGCTCCACGTGGATAACTGGGAGCAGGGCAGTACCATCGCCGCCACCGCCAGCCTGACAGCGGCCGACCGGATCGTGGTCACCGTATCCACGGCAGGCAAGGGCAATTTCTGCGAGGTCGTGACGTTCACACCACATCCTGCGCGGCTCACTGCAGCGCAATGGGCCAAGGATCTGGCGAAGCATATCAACGACCACAGCCGTTTTCTCAAGGCCGGGGTCAAGCACGCTACCAACAAGACCATCGACCCGACGGAGCACGCCAGCACCAACGTGATCTGGCTGCCCAAGGGCTCGAAGCTGAAGGTGGGCTGGGAAAAGACCCAGATGGTGGAGCTAGGTTACATCTCGTCGGAGCGGGACCAGGGTGTGACCGAGTCCTGCCGGGTCTACGTCATGGACGACACCACCGATGCCATCCTGCGTGAGTTCACCTTTACCCCGGGCGACAAGCGCAATGGCAAGAGCTCGGTGGCGATAGACCTGGCCAAGCTGATCAACCTCAAGACCGAACTGGTCATGGCCGGCGACCGCTCCGGGAACAAGGACGGGGCCCCGGTACCGTCGTCGAGTACCTACCTGAACAAGATCTGGTCATGCGCGAAGAATGTTCGCTGTTTCACCACCCTCGTCAGCCTGAAGAACTTCGACAAGGGGGCGTGCATCGGCAACCGTGCCCTGGTTGAAAACGAGCAGGTGGTGTTGGTCGTCAAGGGTAAAAAAACCGGGCGAATCCTGGAGTGCATGGCCTTTATCCCTGAAGACGGCCGGCGGAACCACGAACACTGGACCAAGGACTTTGCCAGCAAGATCAATAAACGCAGCAAGTTCATCAGGGCCGGGCGGGAGAATTCCACGACGTGTGAAATGGAGCCTTGGCACGAAAAGAACGTGAACTTCTTCTGGATTCCCAAGGCGTCCGGGCTGGAAGTGGAGATGAAGATCATCTCGGGGATTTCCTGGCCGTTGCCGGGGATGAGTAGCGAGGCGAAGGCGTTGTTCGAGCAGTGTGTCGAGTCAAAAAAACATATAACTGTTGATAGTAATACTGGCAGAGGAACATTGCTGATCCCTGTGGTAGATCTGTTCCCTGATGATGGTTTCAAGGACCCCCTGAAAGTCAGACTATCCTATCAGGAGAACGTTGGCGTCTATATAAAACTGGGCGATTCCAGCAGCTACGTCCCGGTCAAACGGGCGATTGCGATTAGTGAACTCTCCCTTGTCCTCAGGGATGGGCGAACTGTGCGTATCAGCTCAGGATCGATGTCGCTGAACGGCGGGGATTTCAAGATTGAACCTGTGTTCACGTCGATGGCTCCAGGAACTGTATCAGATGTTCAGACCATCTCCGGGTATGAAGTGACGTATAAGGATGGAAGCGCTGAGACATTCCAGCTGGACAAGGAAGACGAAAAAACATTGAATGTCGACTTGGTGAAGTACCAGTCACCCTCCGGCTTGAGCCTGGAGTTGGAGTACTCCTTAGGGAAGCTGCTGAAGATAAAAAGAGGTACGGAAACTGTCGTGCAGGTGAAGTGGTTTGTCGCGCCTGGCCTGAAACTTAACGTCACTCAGGTCGATATTCCTGAATCAATAACTCTATTTCCAGCAAGCCCGACTGAAAAAATAACATTTACGTTTACGAACAAGACAGCCAGCGACTTGGAGACAAAGCTGGAGGTGGATGGTTATGGCGTTTCCGGAAAGACTCAATACACCATAAAGCAAAACAGTGCCGGCAAGCTGGCGGGAGTCAAGATTGAATACCGGCACGCCTTTGCCGGTGTGGATAGTTGTGAGACGTACTCTGAAGCCTTGAGTTACAACGCTGACAATAAAGTCAGTCGTCATGCAATTTCGCCTGGCAGCGGTATGGACACACTGGTACAGGATTACACCTACGGCAGTAATACCACAACGTTGGTGGGTTATTATCAGGCGGCCATACCCCGTACGGAATTCGTCCGTATCTACAATTTCGTCAATGGGCTGTCGTCTATCGAGAATCACGGCACTGCAACGGCACCGGCTTGCAAGCACAGCAGCCATCGGCTGGATGCCGCGAACAAGACCGTGACTTCGGAGACCAGAATCTGGGAGGGAGATGTCTCTATTGACCAGCGGAGCCTGACGATTGATGCCGTTGGCAACCCCATTCGTCGTGTCGATAACGGCGAAATAACCGACTTGACCTATTACAACAACTACCAGGAATTCAGGGTTACGGAAACCGAAACCAAAGTTCAAGACTGGAGCCTTTTCGGTTGTCTTTTTAAAGGGCTGGATTATGCCAACGTTGTTGGAGCCGTCTTCGCCGTAGGCGGCTCCGGTGGCATGACCTGGGGTAAGCGCATCGATACGACCGTTCACATGACACCCGCCGCCAACAACTATGCGAAGAAAGCGTTCAGCCTGCCTGTGGATATAAGCCACTGCGGAAGTGACAGGCCGTTTTCCAGCGAGGTCGAGTCGGAACTGGTCTCGCGTAAAGTAGGCGATAAAGAAGAACCCCAACGCTTGACCTTCTTCGGTTATGCCAAGGTTGACGGTCGAATCAGGGCCAAGAATAAGTTGACCATACTCCAGCCCGACTGCAGCAAGGTCAATGTGGAGACTGAACAACTGGCCGTAGCCACCGAAGCAGCCAAGGCCTTTAAAAAAAGCCTGGAGGACCAGATCAAGGCCGTGAGCGACAAGGAAAAACCGGCCTACCAGAAAACCCTCGACGACCTGACAGCCAGCCTCAAGGCACAAAGCAAGGCCAACAACGAAGGTTTCAAGCTGAATTCGAAGAAAAGTGCATCCATGACCCTGGAAACCTTCGAGTATCACACCGAGAAAGGCAAACCAGGCTATGGCACGGTCAGCTCGAGTTCGGTCGCGCTAATAATTCTCTCGGCCGGGGTGTGGGAGGTCTACGAGGCATCACGGGTCACTACCAAATACACCTATAAAGTGGACACCGCTGATACCAACAAGCTGACCATTACCACCACCATCTCCCAGACCGGACAGTCGGACATCACCTCCATCCAGACCCGCTCGCGCCTGAGCGGCCGCCTGCTGGAGAGTACGGACAGCGAAGGCTATAAAACCGTGCGGACCTACGACCCGCAAGGCAACCTGAAAAGCGAGACCCTCAGCAAGGGCGGCACTGACCTGCGCAAGACCACCTGCACCCTGGCCAGCGGCCTTGTCTGGCAGTACGAGATGGTCGAGGATGGGACCACCACGCGCCTTGACCGCGACATCCTCGGTCGCCAGAAGTCCCAGCATCTCAAGCCCAAGGGCGCGACCAGCTTTCTGCAAACCCACACCTGGACCTATGACACCCTGGGTCGGATCGCCAGCACCGTGGAAACCGACTACGGGACCGGCAACACCAAGGTCAGCCAGCGCGAGAGCAAGCGTGCCTATGACGTCAGCGGCAAGATCACTACGACCAACCTGCTCAAGGACAAGGACGGCAAGGAACTGGGCAAGGTGGTCCAGGAGCAGGTGCCGGGTGTGCGTGGCGAGCGTTTCACCCAGGGCAAGTTCAGTGTCGACCGCCAGTTCAATCCCAACAAGAGTACCCTCACCGAGCTCTATAGCCTGTCCGGCAGCGAAGGCTGCAAGATCGAGCGCCTTATGTCCGCTGAGGGGCAAATCAAGTCGGTCCGGTATCTGAAGGTCGAGAGTGGCAACAAGGAGACCGAGCAGGACAAAGTCGAGTTTGGTTATGACAAGTACGGCCAGCTCACCAGCGTGACGCCGAAGGTCGGCGGGGCCATCAGCTACGGCTACGACAGCGCCGGACGACTGGTGAAAACTACCCGCGAAGGCATTGCCCTGAGAAATGTCTACGACCCCGCCACGCTGGCCCCGATCGCGGGGGAGGCGCATGTCAAGAACGGTTCGGCGAGCGAGGTTGAGCTGGGCAAGCAGAGCGTCGATATGCTCGGCCGTGCCTCCAGCCAGACGGTCAACGGCGAGACCACCCGGTTCAGCTACAACGGTGGCTCGACCACGGCAACACTCACCACCGCCGTGACCGGCCCGGGCGCGCTGAGCGGCTATGACAGTGATCCCAACAGGGCAAAGCGCATCCTTCCCCAGAAGCTGGGTACGGACACCTCGTCCCTGGAATTCAGCACCGCCGGGCGAGTCCTCAAGTTCACCGACCTGACTGGCGCGGCGACCACCTACGAGTACGATTTCTTCAACCGCCTGACCAGGTCGAAGAGCGACCACTGTATCTGCACCTGGACCTACGCCGATAACGGTCTGCTGACCAGCGAGACCATCACCGCCGTGAAGTCTTCCAACCTGGTGATGACCGTGACTTACGCCTATGACGGGCTGGGCCAGGAAACCAGGCGCACCTTCACGTGCGCGGGAGTCGATACCCTGACCCTGGATCGCACCTTGCTTGGCGACGGCCGGCTGGGCAAAAGCACGTTGAAATCAGCGAAGACCGATGCCAAGAAGGTCGTCACGGTCACCGAGCAGGAGGTCAACAGCTACGAGTATGACAAGTCGCTGCGTCTGACCAAGTGGATCGGGCCATCGGCAAGGACCGATACCTGGACCTACGATGCCCTCGGTAACCTGCTCAGCCATGCCAACTCGTCCACCGGCAACAGTGACCTGTTCTATCTCGACGCCAGCAAGCCCGGGGTGCTGAACACTGTCCTTAACCAGAAGTCGAGCCTGGCTGTTCCGGCGACGGCGACCGGCACCGCGCTTACCCACGACAGCAGCGGGCGCCTGACCGTCGAGGGCAACCGCCGGTTGAGCTACCACGGCAATGGTCAGGTCAAGACGTATTCCACCGATGCCGACAAAACCAAATACACCTTCAGCTATGACAAGGAAGGCCGGGTGCGCGGCGGCACGCTCGGCAACAAGACCGACACCTATCACTATCGAGGTGATTGCGTGTATGCACTGGTGCAGACGGATAGCACAACAGGAGCCAGCTTCAAGAAGCGCTCGCTCATCGTGCGCAACGAAAGCCGAGCCTGCCTGCTACAGGATGCCATCACCGACAGCAGCGAAAGCCGTTCCTTCGAATTGCGCGATGCCAACGGTACGGTATTCGCCAGCATCGACCTGGCGACCCAGGCCATCACCTACTTCCGCTACGAACCATACGGCAAGCGCTACTCAGGTAGCAAAGCCACCAACTGGCTGGGCTTCAAGGGCGAGCCGCTGAACAGCCTGGGCCTGTATCACCTGGGCAATGGTTACCGTCTGTATGACCCGAACTGGGGCCGCTTCCTTGCCCGGGACAGCAAAAGCCCGTTCAGTGTCGGTGGGGTGGGAGCCTATGTGTTCGGCTACGGCGATCCGGTTAACCATGAAGATGCCAGCGGACGCGAAGTCGTCGCGCAGTACTCACGCTGGGGAAGCATGCCGGTGATCCATAGCACGGCGTTCCGCGTCGTAGTGGGAGCGGTCGGGGTGTTGCTGGCACCGTTCACCGCGGGCATGTCGATGTTGCTGGCGGTCGCGACCACGGCGCTGGCGGCGATCTCCTTCGCCTTCGACGTCGCCTCGATCATCATCTCGGAAAGCGACCCGCAGCTCTCCAGGACGCTGGAGACATGGGGACAGGCCTTCGGCATCGCCAGCGCCGCAGCCGGGATCTCCATGGGGCTGCACGGTCTCAAGGGGCTTCCGCGCAACTGGTTCCGCACCCGCGGTGCGCCGTTGTCGAAGGTTCCGGCGAAATGGCCGACGGTGCCCAGTGAACTGTTGTTCGCCCAACAGGCACGGACCAAGGCCCTGACCCAACTGATCCAGCATGTGGACGAGGCCAAGGCTGCCGGAAAATTCGATGCGTTCAAGGCGGCCTACCTGAACAACGATGCTGTGGGAGCGACGGGAGGCTTGTTCCTGAGCGGTGGATTCAAGCAGCAGATCACCAGCACTTCCCGCAACCTGTTCAAGGGCACCATTCGCCAGTTCGATGACTCACTGTGCGACTGGCTTGGATATACCCTGGATATCAACGCGGGCCCCAATGTACTGGTGCAGAAGTTCAATCCGCCCACGATCAGCCAAACCGAGCCCGCGTTACTGGTAGCGTTGCCGATGCCGGGCCGGGAGAACCTGTTCAAATAGCCGGGCCGTCGTGTTCATCACCGCACCGCGCGGCCTACTTCAACAACCCGCTGTTCCACAGCCGGGTAAAGTGCTTCTGGCGCTGCGCCTGGCTTTTGGTCCAGCGGTTGATGACCAGGGTGACCGCGTCCACTACCGCCGGCTCGCTGCCCCGGTCGGCAATCTCCGGGAGCTTGCCGGCCAGCCAGAACTGCACCGCCGAGCGCAGCGCGTATTTCATGCTCAGGAGCAGGTCCGGGTCCTGCAGGAAAGCCGGCTGGTCCGCGGGCCAGTGATGCTGGTGCGCGTCGTGCCATTTCTGCAGGCGCGCGTAGTTGTAGCGGCCAGTCAATTGCACCAGGCCCCGCCCGCGAAATGTCCAGCCATCCCCGGCCTGGGTGTTGCCCAGGTTCGGGTTGGCGGCGTAGACCAGGTTGGCGATGGCTTCGAAGTCCAGCCGCGACATGGGCTGGCCGTCGGCCTTCAGGCAGCCGGGCTTGCCGCAATGGCCGTGCTCCACGGCCTTGTGCGGGTTGGCCTTGAAGTAGCTGAAGCCCATCAGGCGATCGCTGGAATAGCGAAGATTTTCCTCGACTCGCAGACCCTTGCCTGTCTCCTCGAGCACCTGGGCGAAGAAGTGGGTACGCCGCAGGGGCGTGTCGAGTTTGTAGAGGGTCTGGTTGGCATTCAACTCGTCGGCCAGCGCCTGCAAGTCGGCGTGTCGCTCCGGGCCGCAATCGCTGAAGACCTGTTGCAGGAGCGGCAGGGTGAAGTGGAAGTGGCCGGTGGCAACGGCTGGCCTGGCCACAGGCGCCGGTGTGGGTACAGGGGCACCGAGGATGACCGGCGCCGGCACAGCGGGCGGCACCGACGCTGCAGGCACAGGCGCATGCCGGTGCTTGTGTCTATCCCGCTTGAACCAACTGAACCAGCCCATGCCCGACTCTCCTCGGCATCCGTGAAAGCGGACACCTTGGACTACTTCCATGACTGATGGCAAGTTGCCTTGACTGGCCTCAGGATCCGCTGGCCTCGATGCGGATCCGCTCGCCACGGCATTCGCTGCGGTCGGTCCTGCGCGCGGTGAGGAAGTCCTGGCCGATCACGCCCTTGAGGCTGCGCTCGCCCTTGAAGTCCCTGGGCAGTGCGACCCGGACCTCTTCCAGGTACTCCCCCGTGCAGATCAGCAGGAAGTTGTTGGCAGCGGCCTGGCTGCCATAGTCGTCTGCCAGCTTTGAATAGAACTGTGCCCGCGACACCGAGCCTCCGGCGTTCTCGCGGATGTAGGCCCCGGCAGGCGAGTCGTTGAACGACTTCACCAGGTCCACGGCGAAGCGGAAGTAGTCGTCATCCGTCAGCGCGGTCTGGCAGACGCCATGTTTCTTCCATTCGTGATTGCCGAACTGGCTGCCGTAGTTGAAGTTGGGCATCCATGGCTTGATGTAGTCCACCGTGGCCTTGTCCAGGTCCAGCGCCGGGCCGGGGCAACTGCCGTAGTCGATGCCACAGGCCTGCTTGTTCGGCCACAGGCCGTGCAAGGTGAAGTGATCGACCTGCAACTCGCCTGCGCGCATGGCCTGGCATTCCGGCTTGCCCGGCCCGCTGCGGTCATGCTCGCAGAAGCCCGGTTGCCAGGTGATGGCCAGCACATGGCTGTCGTACTGGTCCGGCAGACGGCAGGCCTGGGTGCCGGAGCGGGCGATCTGCAGACCCTCGACCTGGCCGCAGTCGGCCGCGACCCAGCGCAGCTCCTTCCGGCCGCTGCCGACATTGACCCTGACCCACTGGTACTGCTCGCGGTTGACCTCGGCGATGGCGAACGTCTGCCCCGGCTGCACGGACAGACCGCCGGGATTGGTCTGGTTCTTGAAGGACTGGAAGGCTTCGCAGCGCTGGGTGATGGAGAAGGTGCCGGCGCTGGCATCCACGGCCAGGGCCGGGTCGAGGGTCAGCAGGGGGAGTGCGCTTGCGAGAAAAAGTGAGGCCAGACGCGCCATGGTGATGTCCTGAATGCATAGGCGCGGGATCTTACCAGCATAGCTCCGGGCCCCGGAATCGCTTGCGGGCCAACCGGCCTGACCTGATATTTCTGTCAGTTGTGGCCCCCTGCTGAAGTTGCTGCAATCGGATCGTTCTCAGCGACCACCACGAGGACCGCGCCATGACCCGGAATTCCCCCAACCCCAGCGCCAGACTTATCGACCTGGCATTCTCCACCCATGATCTCTACCCGCCACTGCGCGCCAGCACTGCCCGGGTGCTGGTCAGCATGGCGGCGCAGGAGGCGCCGAAAGCCCTGAGCTTCCAGTTGTCGCTCAATGGCCAGGCAGGCGTGCCCGAAGGGATGCAACTGGACCTGCTGCCAGAGGAGGGCAGCGGCCATCTGTTGGTGGGCAAAGGCTTTATCGAGCATTACAAGGGCACCTGGCCCGTCCAGCTCACACTGCAGGCACTGCGTGACGGCACTCTGGTGGACGAGGCGCTCCTGACCCTGCATGACACGCGCAAGATCGCGCCGGCCCGCATGGAGTCGAATGTCTGGCCGTCGACCCGGATCGAGATCCCCGGCAGCGAGGATGCCTGGGTGGTCATCACCCCGATCTTCTACGACCGCAATGGCCTGGTCCTGCCTATGGAAGAGCTGGACTGGCTGGTCCAGCTCTACGGCCAGCCCGCCGGGGTGAGCGCTCACGGCCATCTGCTGCAGATCACGTCCAGCGCGCAGGCCGGCATCGTCCAGGCCATGCTGCACAGCGCCTACGGCTTGCAACTGATGATCACGCTGACGCTGGAAGCGGGGCAGGCGACACCCGCCGGGCAAGCGAGCGCCACTGCCGACTTCGAGTTGATCGTCAGCGATGCTCATCTCTACGCCCCGGCGACCCAGGGAGCGCCGACCGTGCGCATCAGCTATGGGCCGGCCGAGCCGGCGGTCGGTCTGGTGCGCTATGTCGTCAAGGTTGACGGCAAGAACGGTCCGTTCACCGGCATGTTCATCAGCGAGAACGACAAGGAACAGAGCGGCAGAATCGAGGTCGATTACCGTTTCCTCGACAGCTGGCGCGGGACCTGGCCGGTGACGGTGCACATCCATGCCATCCACAATTTCCAGGAAGTCGCGGTAGGCGAGGTGGTGCTGCATAACCTGCGCACCGGCCTGCTGCCTGCAGTTCGCGCCGAATGGAAAAGCCCGCCGGCGGGCGAGCCGATCCGCATCCCCACCGACAAGCCGATCTACGTGGTCGCCCTGGTGTCCTTCTACGACGAGAACGACGCCCGCCTGCCGTACAACGAGCCGGTGTACTGGCAATGGTCGGTCGATCTGCCGGTGCCCTATGACGGGATCGCCATGCTCAAGCATGTGATCGAGGTGAAGCCGCAGGCTCGGCCCGGGCAGTTCGAGCTGCTCGGCTCCGAGAGCCAGGGGCTGACCAGCCGGATGACCTTCACCCTGGTGTGACAGAACCCCGGTCGGGCACCTGATATTTCTGTCAGTTGTTGGCTTCGCCCGGCGGTGTTCGAATGAGCCTCGTGCAGTTCCGAGATTAACTCCACGAGGCTCCGCCACCATGTCCAGTAGCCAATCCCCGCTGTATTTCAACGACCGCGACCTGCGCAATGACCTGGTCGGCGAGCTCAAGGGCAGTGTGCTGTTTGCCCAGGTCTCGGTGCTGCCGTCGCGCAGTTCGCCGATAGCCGGCGATGTGCAGCCGCGCCTGACCGGCCTGCGCGATACTCTGGTGATGTTCAAGCCCATCAGCGCCGTTGTCGCTGCCGAGGGTATCCAGCTGCGTGTCGGCGACTTCACCCTGGCCATGGCGCCGCCGGAGCAATTGCCGCCGATCGCCGAGCGCGATAGCGACGCGGAATACGGCCGGATCGTCTACGGCGAGCACTTCTGGAGCGCGATCCTGCCCTGGCAGCAGGTGGTTGCCGGCATGGACCTGGTATTCAAGGCAGGTGTCACCTCGGGGACCTACGCCAACGTCAATGTCGGTGCGCCAGGCGAAATGCTGGTCAACACCATCGATATCGGCATGCTGACCCCCAACCGGCGCAAGTTCACCGACGAGTTCATCACTGAGCTGCATCGCGAGTACTTCCAGACCCTGCCGTGCAGCCGCCTGATCGTCAACCAGTACGAGCCGGTGCACTTCCAGTTCATCGAGATGGCCGATGGTACCCTGTACCTGGAGCGCTCGCAGGATGAAGGCACATGGCACGCGGGTGATCTGCGCCAGCGTATCGGCAAGGAACTGGTATCACAGGGCATCAACAATGCCAGCCAGGGCATTCATTCCTCGCCCGGCAGCGGCGAGGACGGGCTGAACAAGCACATGGTGATTGCCTTGCTGACGGCGCACACATCGGTCGGCAACTACCGCAACGGCGTGGTGATTCATGGTGGGTCGGGCGGTGGCGGGATGGTGACCCTGCAATACATCGCCAGCAACGAACTGAGCCATGAATTCGGCCATCACTATGGCCTGTCCCACCATCCCGGCGGCTTCGCCGGCTCGGTGCATCGCGCCGCCCGGGGCACCAACTCGGCCTGGGGCTGGGACAGCGACAAGAACGTGTTCGTGCCCAACTTCCTCAAGGAACGCAGCGGTGAGAACACCTGCGAAGGCGGAATCTGCGAGCCGCCGTTCCATGGACATAAGTTCGGCCGCGACTCCATGTCCGATGGCTATGCCCACTATCCGTCGGTCAACCGCTACACCCAGTTCACCCCCTGGAGCCTCAAGACCATCCAGGGCTACCTGGAGAACAACGCGATCTTCAGCACCGATTCGCCGACGGGCCACCTGAAGTGGGACGAGCAGGAAAAGGCCATGTTGCCCTGGGGCGAACTGCACCGCGCCGGGGTGGACGAACTGGACCTGGCCTCGATGACCGGGCTGCTCAAGCGTTTCAAGCGGATCGAGGTGAACCTGGACGAGGAGCATTGGGCTGCCGACATCCATCTGCCGGTGACGTCCGAGCGGCTGCGGGGCGTGCGCATCCTGAGCACGGCGGCGGCCGACAGCGTGCTGCATGTCAATGGCACCCGCGTGACCGTGAAAAGGGGCGATGTGCTGAGCTACGAGATGGACGGCACCTGGACGCGGGTCGAGGACTTCTCCGTGAACGTCGCCGGCCAGCCGGATCAGGTCGGCATCCCGGTGACCACGGTGCTGGGCTACTACGACCCGGAGCTGGGGCGCGGTGGCATCGTCTACCCGGCGCTGCATGGGGCCTGGGGCATGACCTATGCCGGGGTTCCCGAGGAGGTCGCCCTGACGTTACCGGCCTACGCCGTGGTGACCAATGCGCAAGGCGAGCGGCTGTACTTCCCGCTGCGCGGCAGCCGGGTCAACCCGGGCGAACTCAACCGCCTGCACCTGAACGTCCCGCAGGCGTTCAAGGCCATCTACATCGAGGTCTACTGCGCCGGCACCCAGAACGCCTCGCGAGGGATAGACCCGCCCGAGGGAATTGCGCGAGTGACGTTCACTGGCCGGGACTGATCCGGCCGGGAAATGTTGACTGTGTTTGACCACGTTCGACTCCCTGATACGCCCAGGAGGCGTGCCACCATGTCTACCGACAATTATCCGCAGTACTTCAACCAGTCCTCTGTAAAAAACAACCTGACTGACGGCACCCTTCAGGGCGCGGTGCTCTTTGCCCAGGCTTCGATACTGCCGCAACCCAACACCTGGTTTTCCGACGACTTCAAGCCGCGACTGGTAGCGCAACGCCTCACCCTCGTGTTGTTCCAGCCGATGAACCCCTACGATCTCTATCCTGATAGCGTGCAACTGAGAGTCGCGGACCTGACGCTCCAGATGACCAAGCCTGAACATCTGCCACGAGTCACCGAGTGGTCCACCGATGAGGTCTATGCCAGGGTTGTCTATGGCACCCGTTTCTGGTCAGCCCTCCTGCCCGCTCGGTATGTCTCGCCAGGCGTGAAACTGGATTTCACGGCTGCAGGACGTGAAGGCAGCTATTCCCCGGACGTGGGTGCTGCGGGCGAACTACTGCTCAACACCATCGATATCGGCATGCTTACAGCCAACCAACGGGTATTCATCGACGGCTTCACCGGCGAGTTGCAGCGTCAGTACTACCAGACCATTCCTGCCTGCCGCCTGATCGTCAACCAGTACGAACCGGTGCACTGCGAGGTCATCGAAATGGCCGACGGCACCCGCTATACCGACCACTCAAGGCAAGAGGGCGACGTGCATGGTGGTGACCTGCGCCAGCGTATCGGCAAGGAGCTGATCTCACTGGGGATCAACAACGCTGCCGTTGGCGTGCACAGCTCCCCCGGCAGCGGCGAGGACGGGCTTAACCGGCACTGGGTGGTGGCGCAACTGACCGCACACAGTTCGGTGGGCAACTATACCAATGGCCGGGTGGTGCATGGTCTTTCCGGTGGAGGCAGCATCGTGACGCTGTATGGTTGCGACGGTAACGAATTCAGCCATGAGTTGGGGCATAACTTCGGTATCGGACACTACCCCGGCGGCTTCGGAGGGTCTATTCACCGCGCCGCCGTTTCACCGAATTCGACCTGGGGCTGGGACTGCGACAGGAATGTCTTCCTGCCCAACTTTGAAAAGGCCATAACCGGCGTACCGACGTGCCAGAGTAGCCAGTGTGAGCAGCCCTTTCATGGCCATTCCTTCGGCAGGGACACCATGGCGGATGGTTACCCGCTATACCCGGACACCAACCGGTACACCATGCTCACCCCCTATAGCATGAAGATCGCGCAGGGCTTCATCGAGAGCAAGGCGGTGTTCAGCAAGGCGTCTTCGACCGGCTACATGAAGTGGGATGAAGATCGCAAGAGCATGCTCGAGTGGGGCGAGCTGTATCGTGCCGCACCGCAGGAGGCGGGCGAGGGCGGGATTGCCGAATTGCTGAAAACCTTCCAGCGGGTCGAGGTGGATATCTTCGATGGGCAATGGACGGCCAAAATCTACCTGCCTGCTGCGACCGCAGCCAATCGCGGAAAGGGCGTGCGCATCATTCACCAGGCAGTCTACGAAACCACGCTCCACTACAGCGGCACCCAGCTGCAGTTGAAAAGCGGCGATGTCCTGAATTACGTCTCGAGTGGCAGCTCGTGGAACCTGTGCCAGGACTTTCCCGAGCATGTCGCCGGCCGGCCACAGCAGATCGGTGTACCGGCCACGACCCTGCTCGGCTTCTACGATCCGGATCTGCAGCGGGCCGGAATCGCCTACCCGGCCCTGCATTGCGCCTACGGGGTCACCCATGTGACGGCCAGTGCTGCGGAGGTTGGGGTTGCCCGCTGCTATGGGTGGGTCAGCAATGCCAGGAATGAGCGGCTGAATTTCATCCTGCATGGCACACGTTTGAATCCAGGCGAGCTGAACCGCTTCCACTTCAACGTCCCGCAGGACTTCCAGGCAACCCATGTACGTGTCATCTGCCAAGGTACCCAGAACGTTTACGGTGTCATCGCCCCGCCAAAGGGCACGGCGCGAGTGACGTTCAGTGGTCGCGATCCCGGCTGAGTGGTGCACGGTCAGTAAGGCGGGTCAGCTGAAGGCCTCATCGCTGGCAAGCCAGCTCCCACAGGGTTCGCAGCGACACGAAGCCTGTGGGAGCCGCACTTACAACGGATAGTTCTTCAGTTCCCGGGCAATCAACATGCGCTGGATCTCGCTGGAGCCCTCGTAGATCTGCGTGATCCGCGCATCCCGGTAGTACTTCTCCACCGGGTAATCCTCCAGGTACCCATACCCGCCATGCACCTGGATCGCCATGGAACACACCCGCTCGGCCATTTCCGAGGCGAACAGCTTGGCCTGGGAGGCTTCGCTCAGGCAGGGCTTGCCGGCGGTGCGCAGGCGCGCAGCATGCAGGATCAGCAGGCGCGCAGCATTGATCTGCACCTGCATGTCCGCCAGCAGGTTGGCGATGCTCTGGTGCTCGTTGATCGGCTTGCCGAACTGGATGCGCTCGCGGGAATACACCAGCGCCGCCTCGAACGCCGCACGGGCGATGCCCAGGGCCTGGGCGGCGATGCCGATGCGCCCGCCTTCGAGGTTGGACAGGGCGATCGCCAGGCCCTTGCCGCGTTCGCCGAGCATGTTGGCCTCGGGAATCCGGCAGTCATTCAAGGTCACGGCACAAGTGTCCGAGGCCTTGATGCCCATCTTGTGTTCGCTGCGATCGACCACGAAGCCGGGGTTGTCGGTGGGCACCAGGAAGGCCGAGAGACCTTTCTTGCCCAGTTCCGGATCGGTCACCGCGAAGACGATGGCCAGCCCGGCCCGTCGGGCGTTGCTGACGAACTGCTTGGCGCCATTGATCACCCACTGGCCGTCCTTGAGCTCGGCGCGGGTGCGCAGGTTGTGCGCTTCCGAGCCGGCCTGGGGTTCGGTGAGACAGAAGCAGCCGATCACTTCACCTGTGGCCAGGCGCGGCAGCCAGGTCTTCTGCTGCTCATCATTGCCGTAGGCCAGCAGCGGACCGCAGCCTACCGAGTTGTGGATGCTCATCATCGCCCCGGTGGCGCCATCGCCAGCGGCGATTTCCTCCACGGCCAGGGCATAGGCGACGTAGTCGGTGTAGCTGCCGCCCCATTCCTCCGGGGCGACCATGCCGAGCAAGCCCAGCTCGCCCATCTTGCGCACCACCTCGTTGTCGATCCAGCCGGCCTTTTCCCAGGCCTGGGCATGGGGCGCGATTTCGTTGCGGGCGAAGTCGCGGGCCATGTCGCGGATCATGATCTGTTCTTCAGTCAGTTCCAGGTCTTGCATAGCGGTGCTCCAGCCCTCACAGGCCTTCGAAGAATTGGTCGACGCGCTGGCGGTCGAGGCCGGCAACGGTGGGCGGGTTCCAGCGCGGCTGCTTGTCCTTGTCGATCAGCAGGGCGCGCACGCCTTCCATCAGGTCGCCGTGTTCGAACCATTGCTGGTCCAGGTGCAGTTCGGTGCGGAAGCACTCTTCCAGCGCCAGGTGACGGCCGCGGCGCAGCAGTTCCAGGGTCACCGCCATGCCGAGGGGCGAGCGGCTGTCCATCAGATCTGCGGTCTTCAGCGCCCAGTCGTGGCTGCCGGCGACGTTCACCGTGCGCAACTGCTCGATGATGCTGGCGATATCCG
Source organism: Pseudomonas sp. P2S-1 (assembly GCF_057197725.1). Lineage (NCBI taxonomy): Bacteria > Pseudomonadati > Pseudomonadota > Gammaproteobacteria > Pseudomonadales > Pseudomonadaceae > Pseudomonas > Pseudomonas sp. P2S-1. The sequence continues at coordinate 1,386,826 of NZ_CM170068.1, read as the reverse complement.
GCAGGGCGAAGAAGTGATCGATGGCCGGGCGCAGTTCGGCCAGCGGCGGGTTGACCAGGGTCTGGCTGCCGAGACGGGCGAGGGCGCCTTGCAGGTCCTTGAGCGGGTACTCGCCCCAGCTCAACTGGTCGAAGGCGCGGTCCAGGTCGGCCAGTCTGTCGCTGTCCAGGTACCAGTCGGCCAGGCCGCAGTACAGCGCGTCGGCGGCCTGGACCTGCACCCCGGTCACGCCCAGGTAGGTGCCCAGTTCGCCAGGAATCCGCGACAGGAAATAGCTGCCACCGACATCCGGGAAGTAGCCGATACCGACTTCCGGCATCGCCAGGCGGCTGCGCTCGGTAACCACCCGCAACTCGGCGCCCTGGGCCAGGCCCATGCCGCCGCCGAGGGTGAAGCCGTCCATCAGGCAGACGATGGGCTTGCGGTAGTGGTGGATGAACAGGTCGAGGTCGTATTCCTCGATGAAGAAGTCGCGGTGCAAGGTGGCGCCGCTCTTGAAGCTGTCGTACAGCGAGCGGATATCACCGCCGGCACAGAAGCCCTTGGGGCCGGCGCCGCGCAGGACCACCGCATGGATGTCGGCATCCAGCGCCCAGGCTTCCAGTTGCAGGCGCAGGTCGCGAACCATCTGCAAGGTCAGGGCGTTGAGCCCGGCGGGGCGGTTGAGGGTCAAGTGACCGATATGGTTGCGAACCTCGGCAAGAACCTGGGCGGTTTCCGCTTGAGTGATACCGGTGGTTGAAGCTGGCGCGGTCATCGCTGTCTCCCTGCTTTGTTATTGATTTTCCACGTGAATTGTCGCGGTCAAGGATCGCCCGGATCGTAACAGTGCAAATTTGCCCAGCTCAATCGACAAAACTGCAGTAGCAATCTGCATTTTTGCATGGGCAACCCCGACCTTAGGGCGTGCCTTCGACACTTTAGCCTTGTGACCCGCCCGCACAGGGGATTAGTTCCCTCGACCGCCGCGCCCATGGCCGCGGCCAAAGCACCGCGAACCTCGCGCCAAGGCAGCATAGGGCAGGGCGTGCGGGCTTTCGATAATCGGCTCCGACAACCGTCCAAACCGTTCGCGGAGAGCGTCATGCACAACAATAAGAATGCCAATGCCCGTTTCCTGCCCCTGTTCGCCGGCCTCGCCACCCTCGGCCTGGCGCCCCTGGCCCAGGCGGAAATCATGCTGTACGACAAGGATGAAACGACCTTCTCCACCGATGGCTACGTCAACGCCTTCTACGTCAACAGCGACGTCAACCGTGCCGGCGAGCAGTACGACCGGCGCCAGTCGCGGATCAAGATGGGCTTTTTGCCCAACACCCTCGGCTTCAACATGACCAGGCAGATGGGCGACCTCAAGCTCGGCGGCCGCGCCTCGTTCTGGGTGACCATCAACGACAGCGAGGAAAACGGCACCGACACTGCCATCGACGTCCGTCAGTTCTACGGCACCGTGGCCAATCCCGAGTGGGGCGAAGTGCTGATCGGCAAGGACTTCGGCCTGTTCGCCCGCTCCAACATCCTGCTTGACGAACTCCTCGCCGGTTATGGCCAGGTCAGCGATACCCTGGGCCTGGTGGATGGCGGCGGGGTGTCGTTCGGCAATATCGGCAGCGGCTACCCGTACCCGTTCCCCTCGGCGCAGATCACCTACCGCACACCGATCATGGACGGCCTGCGAATTGCCGTGGGCGTGCTCGACCCGGTGGACACCAACGACGACAGCGCGGTGGGCAAGGCCTACCAGAAGAACCCGCGTACCGAGAGCGAAATCACCTACCAGTTCGACCTGGGTGGCGCGCAGATCTACAGCTGGATCAACGGCAGCTACCAGACCTCGGACAACACCGACCACAACGTCGACAGCGTGACGTCCAAGGGCCTGGGCTATGGCGTGCAGGCCAAGATGGGCGCGTTCTCGCTGACCGGTTCGGGCTTCACCGCCAAGGGCATCAATCCGTTCTTCACCAACAACGCCGGTGAGGCGACCCTGCGCGAGGTGGACAGCAAGGGCTACCTGGTGCAGGGCTCGTACAAGTTCGGCAAGAACCGCCTGGCGCTGTCCTATGGCAAGACCAAGGACGACGGCAATGGCGCGGTGAATACCGGCGCGGACTATGAAACCCGCGGCATCGCGCTGTTCCACGACATCAACGACAACCTCAAGCTGGTGGCCGAGTACAACCAGTTCGAGATCAACGGCCATCACGGCGACGCGCAGAACGAGGACACCGACACCCTGGCACTGGGTGCCGTGCTCACCTGGTGAACCCCACCACTGCGGGGCGGGGTTTTTGGATCGGCAAGGCGCATCCTGCCGGCTAAAGGGCCTCGTCCTGCGGTGGCTTTTCGGGCCCTATCGCTGGCAAGCCAGCTCCCACAGTGTCCGCGTCGATCATGAATCCTGTGGTCAACACAAACCCTGTGGGAGCTGGCTTGCCAGCGATGAGGCCATCTGCAGCACCACAAATCCCTGATCTACAACCAATGCCACCACCACCCACTACCCAAGTAGCATTCGACCCCCTCCCGCCGCCCCCTAGAATTCCGCCATCCATCCCCTGAACCGCTGGAGGCTGCCATGCCGCAGTCCAACGCCGAAGGCGTCCTCAGTGCCGTCTCCCGCGCCGTGATCGCCGAGGAGGCCGCCCAGGACCTCGCCCGGCAACTGATGCACCCGCACCTGGGCTTCGTGCTGTTCTTCTGCTCCGCCGAATACGACCTGCCGGCCCTGGCCCAGGCCCTGCAAGCCAGCTTTGGCGGCATCCGCCTGGCCGGCTGCACCAGCGCCGGGGAGATCACTCCGGAAGGCTACGGCCGTGGCTGCATCACCGCCCTGGGCTTCGATCACCGGCAGTTTTCCATCGCCGCCGAGCTGATCGCACCGATCCATGACTTCAGCCTGATCGACGCCCAGCGCTGCGTCGAGCGCCTGATCAACGACTGCCGCGGCAACACCCTGGCGCCGATCAAGGGCCACAGTTTCGCCCTGACCCTGCTCGACGGCCTGTCCAGCCGCGAGGAAATGCTCCTCGCCGCCCTCAACGCAGCCCTGGGCGATATCCCGCATTTCGGCGGCTCGGCCGGCGACGACAACTACCTCAACCACACCCACGTCTACTACGACGGCGCCTTCCACAGCAGCGCGGCGGTGGTGCTGCTGGTCAACACCTGGCTGGATTTCGAGGTGTTCACCACCCACCACATCCAGCCCCGCGAGGAAAAGCTGGTGGTCACCCGCGCCGACCGCACCTTGCGCCGGGTCTACGAACTGAACGCCGAGCCGGCCGCCCTGGAATACGCGCAGCTGATCGGCGTGCCGGTGGAGCAGATCGACCAACGCACCTTCGCCGCCCACCCGCTGGCGGTACGGATCAACGAGCGCTACTACGTGCGGGCGATCCAGCAGGTCCACGACGACCTGAGCCTGAGCTTCTACTGCGCGGTGGAGAACGGCATCGTCCTCACCGCCATGCACCCCGGGCCGTTGATCCCCAACCTGAATGCGCTGTTCGACGGCCTCAACCAGCGCCTGGGCGAGTTGGTCCTGACCATCGGCTGCGATTGCTTCCTGCGCCGCCTGGAGCTGGAAGGCCGGCCGGAAAAGCAGGCGGTCGAGGCGATCCTGCGCCAGCACGCGGTGGTGGGCTTCAACTCCTATGGAGAACAGTTCAATGGCATGCATATCAACCAGACCTTCACCGGCGTTGCCATCGGACGGTCCCGTGCCCGCCGATTCGACTGACGTCCAGGCGCTGATCGCGCAACTGCGGCATGAGAACCACAAGCTGGGGCGGATCAACGCGGCGCTGATCGAGCGCCTTGAATCCGGTGCGGCTCGCCCCGACGACTCCTACGCCGCCTTCCAGCACTCGGTGATCCTGGCCGAGCAGGTGCGCGAGCGTACCGACGCGCTGAACCAGGCCATGGCCGAGCTCAAGGCCAGCAACCACCTGCTCAGCGATGCCCGCCTGCGCGCGGAAACCGCGCACCAGTACCTGGTGGATGCGATCGAGAGCATTTCCGACGCCTTCGTGCTGTTCGACGCCGACCTGCGCATCGTCCTGTTCAACCAGCGCTTCAAGGCGCTCTGGGCCAACAGCCGGATCCGCATCATCAGCGGCATGCACCTCTCGGAAGTGCGCCGGCTGATGCTGCGAACCGGGCTGTTCACCGAGGAACCGCGCACCATCAACGAAGAGAACCTGCTCTATCGCCTGCGTGACGGGCGCTGGCTGCAGGTCAGCGAGCGCCCGACCCAGGGCGGCGGACGGGTGGTGCTGCTGACCGATATCACCGAGGTCAAGCACAGCGAGACCCAGCGCCGCGAGCAGGCGGTGGCGCAGAAGTCGCACCTGTTGCAGCGGGCGGTAGACAACCTGTCCCAGGGCGTGGCCATGGTCAATGCCGATGGCGTGCTGGAGCTGTGGAACCGGCGTTTCCTCGAACTCAGCGGCCTGGCGCCGATTGCCGCGCACCGCCAATTCGCCGATGTGATCGGCGACAGCGAGCTGGACCTGCTGACCCCGGCCAGCCGCGATGCCAATGGCCGGCCGCTGCAAGAGCTGGAGCAGCGCCTGTACGACGGGCGCATGCTGGAAATCCGCACCCATCCGCTGCCCACTGGCGGCTTCGTCAACACCTTCACCGACATCACCGAGCGCTATCAGCACGCCGAAGCCCTGAGCGAAAGCGAGCGCTGGATCCGCCTGATCACCGACCAGGTGCCGGCGCTGATCGCCTACCTGAATGCCGACCTGGTCTACGAATTCACCAACAAGGTCTACGAGCAGTGGTACTGCTGGCCCCACGGAGCGATGCTCGGCCAGCGCCTGCGCGACGTACACAGCGCCGAGCATTACCAGCGCCTGGAAACCTACATCGCCCAGGCCCTGGCCGGCGAGGCGGTGACCTTCGAGTTCGCCGAGACCAATGCCCATGGCCAGGAGCGCTATATGCTGCGTTCCTATGTGCCGAACCGCCTGCCCAGCGGCGAGGTGGTGGGGATCTTCGTGCTGATCCGCGATATCACCGAGCGCCGCCGCACCGCCGAGGCCCTGCACCAGGCCTACCAGCACCTGGAGCTGCGGGTGCGCGAGCGCACCACCGAGCTGACCCAGCTCAACCAGCAACTGCTGCGCGAGGTCGAGGAGCGTCGCCGCGCCGAATCACGCCTGCGCGAGGCCAAGCAGGAAGCCGAGCAGGCCAACCTGTCGAAAACCAAGTTCCTCGCCGCCGTCAGCCACGACCTGCTGCAACCGCTGAACGCCGCACGCCTGTTCACCAGTGCCCTGCAGGAGCAAAGCGGCAGCCCGGCGCTGGTACGCAACGTCAGTAACGCACTGGACGATGTGGAAAGCCTGCTGGGTACCCTGGTGGATATCTCCAAGCTGGATGCCGGGGTGATCAAGGCCGATACCGCCACTTTCGCTGTCGCCGACCTGCTCGACAACCTCGCCGCCGAGTACGCCGCCACCGCTGCCAGCGAGGGCCTGCGCCTGGACTACGTGCCGACCCGCCTGCGAGTACGCAGCGACATGCAGCTGCTGGCGCGGATCCTGCGCAACCTGCTGAGCAATGCCATCCGCTACACCCCGAGCGGGCGCCTGCTGCTGGGTTGCCGGCGCCGGGCCGGGCGTTTGTGGATCGAGGTCTGGGACACCGGGATCGGCATCCCGGCGGACAAGCGCGAGGAAATCTTCCAGGAGTTCAAGCGCGGCGACTCGCAGCGCCCTGACCAGGACCGCGGGCTGGGCCTGGGCCTGGCCATCGTCGAGAAGATCGCCGGGATTCTCGGCCATCGCATCGCGCTGCGCTCGACCCCGGGCAAGGGTTCGGTGTTCGCCATCGAGGTGCCGCTGAGCCGCCAGGCGCCGCAGGCGTTGGTCACGGTGCCCGAGCCGCTGCCCGCGCTGGAGCGGCTTGAAGGGGCGCGGATCTGGGTGCTGGATAACGACGCGGCGATCTGCGCCGGCATGCGCACCTTGCTGGAACAATGGGGCTGCCGGGTCAGCACGGCCTTGAACGAAGAGGATCTGGCCGGACAGTTGCCGGCGGAGGAGGCGGGGCTGCTGATCGTCGACTACCACCTGGATAACGATCGCAACGGACTGGAAGCGGTGGCGGCGATCAATGCGCGGCGGGTTTCACCCCTGCCGGCTCTGATGATCACCGCCAACTACAGCAACGAACTCAAGCAGCAGGTGCGCGAACTCGGCCACACCCTGATGCACAAGCCGGTGCGGCCGATGAAGCTCAAGGCCGCCATCAGCCACCTGCTCGGCAACGAACTCAGCGTGCTGCACGCCCGCTGACGAAGTGCGCGACATCGTTGAAGCCCGGGGTCGAGGCGTGACCCGGGGTGACCAGCGAATCGATGAAGGCTTCGTCCTCGGCGCTGATCTTCACCTGCAGCGCGCCGCCGTAGGTGTCCCACTGCGCTTCGGTGCGCGGGCCGACGATGGCCGAGCTGACCGACTGGTTGTTCAGCACCCAGGCAATGGCGAACTCGACCATACCCACGCCCTTGGCCTCGGTGTAGGCGTGGATCTTCTGGGCGATTGCCAGGGACTCGGCGCGCCATTCCACTTCGAGGATGCGCTTGTCCTGGCGGGCCGCGCGGCTGCCGGCCTCGGGCTCGGCGTTGGGCGCGTACTTGCCGCTGAGCACGCCACGGGCCAGAGGGCTGAAGGGCACCACGCCGAGGCCGTGGTAGGCCGCGGCGGTCAGCTGTTCCGGTTCGGCCTGGCGGTTGACGATGTTGTACAGCGGCTGGCTGACCACCGGCTTGGGCACGCCCAGGCGCTCGGCCAGGTTGCAGATCTCGGCGATGCGCCAGCCGCGGAAGTTGGACACACCCCAGTGGCGGATCTTGCCCTGGCGCAGCAGCTCGCCGATGGCCGAGACGGTGATGTCCAGCGGCGTGGCATGGTCTTCGCGGTGCAGGTAGTAGATATCGATGTAGTCGGTGCCCAGGCGGGTCAGGCTGGCCTCGATGGCATTGAAGAGGTGCTTGCGCGACAGGCCGCTGCGGTTCGGCACGCCGTCCACCGGGCCGTAGCCGACCTTGGTGGCGAGGATCCAGTCGTGGCGGTGTGCGGCGATGCCTTCGCCGACGATCTCTTCCGAACGCCCGGCGTTGTAGACGTCGGCGGTATCGATGAAATTGATGCCCTGGTCCCAGGCCTTGTCGATGATGCGCAGCGAATCTTCGGTGCTGGTCTGCTCGCCGAACATCATGCTGCCCAGGGTCAGGGCGGACACTTGCAGGCCGCTGCGACCCAGAGGACGGTAGATCATGGTCGAAAGTCCCTTCGCGGTAGGTGGAAGGGACTTTTGTACAGGTTGGGGAGGCCTGGCTGCAAATCTGTGTGCCGGCCCTATCAATGCCTACCTGAGTCATGTGCAGTACCTGTGGGAGCTGGCTTGCCAGCGATGAGGCCCGATCAGCCCCCAGAAGACTCAATGACTCAACGCTGCCGCGAAACCCGCAACGCCACCAGGCTGCCGACCACGATCAACCCTGCCAGCGAATACAGCGCCGCATCGGTCGAGCCGGTCTGGTCCTTGATGAACCCCACCAGGTACGGGCTGAGGAAGCCGGCCATCTGCCCCACCGAGTTGATGATGGCCAGGCCGGCCACGGCAGTCCCGGCAGTCAGCAGCGCCGTCGGCATCGGCCAGAACATCGGCAGGCCGGTCAGCGCGCCCATGGTCGCGATGCTCAGGCCGAGGATGGCGATCACCGGGCTGTGGGCGAAGTTCACCGCGATCAGCAGGCCGATGGCGCCCATCAGCATCGGCACCACCAAGTGCCAGCGGCGCTCGTTGCGCAGGTCAGCCGAGCGCCCCACCAGCAGCATGAACACGCCCGCCAGCAGGTACGGGATCGCGCTCAGCCAGCCAATCAGCAGGGCGTCGCTGAAGCCGAGGCTCTTGATGATCGATGGCAGCCAGAAGTTGATCGCGTACACGCCGCTCTGGATGCAGAAATAGACGAAACCGAAGGTCCAGATCAGCGGGTTGGTCAGGACCGAAACCAGGCTGTCGCTGACGGTTTTCGGCTTGCCCGCCGCATCCGCAGCCAGGTCGTGTGCCACCGCCTGGCGTTCAGCGGCACTCAGCCAGCCGGCCTTGGCGAAGCTGTCGCTGAGCAGGAATACCGCCAGGCAGCCGAGGACCACGGTCGGCAGGCCCTGGATCAGGAACATCCACTGCCAGCCGGCCAGGCCGCCCTGGCCGGCGGCGAAGTGATTGAGGATCCAGCCGGAGAATGGCCCGCCGAGCAGCCCGGAGACCGGGATCGCCGACATGAACAGGGCCATGATCCGCCCACGGCGCTGCCCCGGGAACCACTGCGAAAGGTACAGCACGATGCCGGGGAAGAAGCCGGCTTCGGCAGCACCGGTGAACAGCCGCAGCACGTAGAACTGGGTCGGCGTGGTGACGAACAGCAGGCAGGTCGACAGGGTGCCCCAGGTGATCATCATCAGGGCGATCCAGCGCCGCGGGCCGAACCTGTTCAGCGCCAGGTTGCTGGGCAGGCCGCAGAGCACGTAGCCGATGAAGAAGATTCCGGCGCCGAGGCCGTAGATGGTTTCGCTGAAGTTCAGCGCGTCGAGCATCTGCAGCTTGGCGAAGCCGACGTTGACGCGGTCGAGGTAGTTGAACAGGTAGCAGACGAAAATGAACGGGATCAGCCGCAGGGTGATGCGCCGGTACAGCGCATCGCGGTCGATGCCGTGGCCTTGGTCAAGGGCAGGGCTGGATGACATGATTCTCTCTCTGTTGTTATGGTTGTGCGGCATCCCGCGTCGAGGCGGGCGCTGGTGAAAAGTCTCGACGAGCGCGGGGTGCGTGTCTTTGTGCTTTTGCACAGCATTCGCGGCGCTTCGCTGTGCTGCCGACCAACCTGTGGACCTGCAAGGAACCCCCAATGTTCGAACTGGACCATGACCTGGCGCAGGATATCGTCGACCGGGCGATGGCCATTCTTCCCTGGAACGTCAATGTCATGGACAGCCAGGGACTGATTCTAGGCAGTGGTGAAGCGCAACGTATCAATACCCGCCACGAAGGTGCGCAACTGGTGCTGGCCAACGAGCGTATCGTCGAGATCGACAGCGAGGCCGCCAAATGCCTGAAGGGCGTGCAGCCCGGAGTCAACCTGCCGCTGATGCTCGATGGCCGGCTGATCGGCGTGCTGGGTATCACCGGCGAGCCGCAGCAACTGCGGACCTACGCCGAACTGGTGCGCATGACCGCCGAAATGCTCCTGGCCCAGCGTCATTTGCAGGTGGAACAGCAATGGCGGCGGCAGCGTTGCGACGATCTGCTGGCGTTGCTGCTGGGTGGCAGCGGCGATGCCCCGCGCCTGGTGGATGAAGCCCGGCAACTGGGGCTCAAGCCGCAACTGCCGCGGGTGCCGTGCCTGTTCGAGCTCGACGAAGGGCAGGGCGCCGAGGCCTTGTCGGTGTGGTTGATGCAGCGTTATCCGGACAGTTGGTGCGTCAGCCCGGCGCGCCAGTCGCTGCTCTGGTGTCGTCCGGCCGGGGTGGCGCTGGATGAGAGCAAGCTGCTGGACAAGCTCCAGTCCCAGGGCTGGCGGGTGCAGCGCGTGGCCGTCGGCGGGGTGGCCGATGGCGTGGACAAGTTGCGCCGTGGCTACCGCCGGGTCCGCGACCTGCTGGCCTACGGGCGTGAGGTGCTGCCCGGCGAGCGCCTGCTGACCCTGGCCCGCTACCGCTTGCCGGCGTTGCTCTGGCGTCATCGGCAGGACGATGCCCTGGATGAACTGCTCGAACCCTTGCAGCGCATTCGCGCCAAGGATGTCAGCGGGCAACTGCTGGCGACCCTGCGTGCCTGGTGCAGCCATGACGGGCAGAGCCAGGCCTGTGCGGAGGCGCTGGGGATTCATCGCAACAGCCTGCGGTACCGGCTGGAGCGGATCGGCGAGCTGAGCGGGGTGGATCCGTTGCGGCTGGAGGGGATGTTGAGTCTTTATCTGGGGTTGCAACTGCTGCCTGTAGAGAAGCTTTAAGCTTCAAGCGGTAAGTAGAGCGGTTCATCTGAGGGTGTTCCACCGCGCACTGCTTTGACTTGGAGCTTAGAGCTTAGAGCTTGAAGCTTGAAGCTTGAAGCTGAATTGTCCAACTGACCAAACAACCCACCCTCCCTCTTGTGCAGGTGACAGAAGCGAGCCAGCCTGACAACTGGCAGCATGCAGGCATCTGACAGGAGCCCCCCATGAAAATCGTCATCGCCCCCGACTCGTTCAAGGACAGCCTCAGCGCCGAGGGGGTTGCCGCGGCCATTGCCGACGGCATCGCCGGGGTCCTGCCACAGGCCGAGGTGGTCTGCTGCCCCATGGCCGATGGCGGCGAGGGCACGATGGAGGCCATCGTCGCCGCTTGCCACGGTGAGCAACGCCGCCTGAACGTGCGTGGCCCGCTGGGGCTGGAAGTCGTCGCGCATTGGGGGTGGCTCGCCGAATCCCGTACCGCGATCATCGAGATGGCCCAGGCCAGCGGCCTGCAACTGCTCGATCTGGGTGAGCGCGATGCCTGCCGCACCAGCTCCTACGGCACCGGGCAACTGATCGGCGCGGCGCTGGATGCCGGCGCCGAGCGGATCATCCTGGCCATTGGCGGCAGCGCCACCAACGATGCCGGCAGCGGCATGCTGCGGGCCCTTGGCTTGCGCACCTGGGACGCCCAGGGGGCGGAACTCGAGGAGGGCGGCCTGGCCCTGTGCAATGTCGGGCGTATCGATGCCAGCCAGCTCGATCCGCGTCTGGCCGGGGTGCGCCTGGAAGTCGCCGCCGATGTCGACAACCCGCTGTGTGGCAGCAATGGCGCTTCGGCGATCTTCGGCCCGCAAAAGGGCGCCAGCCCCGAGCAGGTGCAACTGCTGGATCACGCCCTCGGCCATTTCGCCGATCACTGTGCGCAGTTGCTCGGTCGTGATGTGCGTGATTTTCCGGGGTGCGGCGCTGCCGGCGGCATGGGCTTCGCGGCCAAGGCCTTCCTCGATGCGCAGTTCCGTCCGGGGATCGACGTGGTGGCCGAGCTGGCCGGTCTGGAGGCAGCAGTGCAGGGCGCTGACCTGGTGATTACCGGTGAAGGTCGCTTCGACGCCCAGACCTTGCGCGGCAAGACGCCGTTCGGGGTGGCGCGGATTGCCAAGCGGCATGGTGTGCCGGTGGTGGTGCTGGCCGGAACCCTGGGCGAGGGCTATCAGGAGCTGTATGGGCATGGCATCGATGCCGCCTTCGCCATTGCCAGCGGGCCGATGACCTTGCAGCAGGCCTGTGGCAATGCGGCCGGGCTGCTGGCGGAGCGCGCCGGGGATATCCTGCGTCTGTGGCAGATCGCGAGACACCGCTGACCCTGTGGGAGCTGGCTTGCCAGCGATGAGGCCAGCAGGTTCAACCTGTGTTGTCCTGCCGGGCGCTATCGCTGGCAAGCCAGCTCCCACAGGGTGCGGTGCAGGTTCAGTTGATCTGCTTCTGTCCGGAAGGTGTTGGCAACTCCAGCTCCCCGAACGAAGCACTGGCATCCACATAGCGCAGCGCCGACTTCACATCCCGCCACCCGACATGGCTCATCAGGGCCTTGGTGTCCCAGCCGTTGCTGCTCGCCCAGGTGGCGAATCCGCGCCGCAGCGAGTGGGCACTGTAGCTCTCTGCCGGCAATCCGGCCGCAGCGAAGATCCGCCGCAGCAAGGCAATCAGGCTCCCGCTGTTCAACGCGTCCTCGCCCAGGTTGCCCCAGCGATCCAGCTTGCGGAACACCGGCCCACGAGCGATCCCCGCCACGCTGATCCACTCCACATACGCCTGCACCGGACACAGGCTTTTCAACGCCGGCATGCGATGGGTAACCCCGCGCCCCTGGCGATCGCCCTTGCTCTGCGGCAGGTACAGCTGCATGCCACCCCCGGCCTGGGCCTGGATATGTTCGACCCGCAGCCGCGCCAGCTCATCCCCGCGAAACCCGCGCCAGAAACCGATCAGCAGCAGCGCGGCATCACGCCGGGCGCGCAGCAGGTCGGGCAGGCAGTGCTCGCGCCGGGCAACCACGGCCTGCTGTTCGAGATGAGCGATGGTTCGTTGCAAATGCTCCAGGGTCAGCGCGGTGGCCTGGCGCTCCTGAACCGGGTGCAGGGCGCGAATGCCCTTGAGCATCTGCCGCACCAGCGGTGCCTTGGTCGGGTCGGGAAAGCCCTGGCTCACATGCCATTGCCCCAGTGCCGCCAGGCGCTGGCGCAGGGTGTTGAGCGAATGCTCGCCGGCAAAATCCGCCAGGTAGCGGGCGATGCTGTCCGCCGTGGCCGGCAGGAACCCGCCCCAGGTCACCTCGAAGTGCTCGACGGCGGCGCGATAGCTGCGCCGGGTGTTGTCGCGCACGGCGGCCTGGAGGTACTGGTCGATCTTGTTCATGAACAGGGAAGGTCAAGCGGAGGTGGCAGGAGTTTAGCGCCCAACCGTCCAGGGTGCATATTCCAGTGACACCTGCCCCACAGTCTGCTGCGGATCGCCCTGGGCAATGCCGGGCAATCCACTCAGGTCGAGCTTCATGCAGGCCTGGTTGAGCCGCCCCTGCAGGGCACCGTCCAGCTTGAAGTCCATCGGCCGGATATCGTTGGGGCGAATGTCCACCAGGCAGCCCTTGCCGTCGGTCTGGTAGCGCACGACCAGGTAGCCGACGCTGTCCACCGCCTCACCCTTGAGCAGATGCTCGCGGAAGAAGGCGCGCTGGGCATTGCGCTGTTTCCAGCGCGAAGCGTTCTGGACGGTGAACACCACCACTACCGGTGCCCGCAGCTCCATCTGGCCCTCGTCGTCGTAGAGGGCATCCGGCGCAGTGGGGTATATGGCTTGCCGGCAGTATTGCTCCATCATGGCCGCGAACTGGCGCGGCGGGGTGCGCGGTACGTCGAACGGCAACCGGGCTACCCCTTCGGGGTAGCCCTTGGCCTGGCAACTCACCGCCTGACCCTGGCGATTGGCGACGATCTGCAGCGACACCGCCCCTGCTGTCACCTCCCGGACGTTGGCGGAGACGCTGCGATAAAGCGCCGTCTGGAACGCCTGATGGAACTGCAGCCTGGCCAGGGGATCGACAGCGGGTCCGGCGGGTTTCTGTGCGCAGCCGCCGAGCAGGGCGACGGCGAGGAGGGCAAGCGTGAACTTCTTCGACACAACACATCCTTGGTCCGGGGTTCGAGAGGCCGCGCAGGATAAAAAGCGTGCGCAGCTGTTTTCAATCGAGAAGCGTTAGCGAGGGTCAAGCAAGGCAGGTTTCCTCCTTGACCCTCTAACGCAATCGGTGGTGGACCTTACCAAGCCAATCCGGGTCATCGATGCAGGACGCTTCCGAAGATCCCCCCCGGAAGCGACTGACAAGCGCGCAGATCGAATCCGAAGATCATCGTGGAAGTTCCAGGATCACCCAAAGCCCACCCCCCTCCCGCTCCGCCAGTTCCAGCGTCCCGCCGTGCCCGCGGGCGATATTCGCCGCAATGCTCAACCCCAGCCCATGCCCGCCGCTACTGCGCGACGGGTCCACCTGATAGAAATGCTCGAACACCCGCCCGCGGTGTTCTGCTTCGATCCCCGGCCCGTGGTCGCCGACCTTGATCAGCAAGCGCTGCGCCTCATCGATCACCTCGATGTCCACCGGCCCCGGGGCATAACGGCGGGCGTTATCCAGCAGGTTCTGCAAACAGCGGCGCAATCCGCCCGGATGAGCCAGCAACGGTTGCGCACTGCCGTGAATCCGCAGTTCCCCGCCGAGATCCTCGAAATCCGCCTGCAAGCCCTGCAGCAAGGCATCGATCGCCACCGGTTCCCGGGCATGCTCGAGCTCGCCACTGCGCAGGAAGTCGAGGCTGGCCGCGACCATTTCCTCCATATGCCCGAGGTCATCGCGAAAACGCTGGCGCAGGGTTTCCTCCGGCAGCATCTCGGCGCGCAGGCGCATGCGGGTGATCGGCGTCCTCAGGTCATGGGACACCGCCGCAAAGAACCGCGTGCGCTCGGCAATGCTGTCGATCAGCCGGCGCTGCATGGCATTGAAGGCCTGCGCGGCCTGGCGTACTTCCGCCGGCCCGTCCAGGCTAAGTGGCGGGCGATGAATATCCCGCCCCAGCGCTTCGGCGGCCGCCGCCATCTGCTTCAACGGACGCAACGCCAGGCGCACCGCGAGCAGGGCCACCAGCACCACCGCAAGAATCCGCAGCAGGTAGATGCGCAGGATGTAGTCGAACACCAGCGAACTGATCGAACCGCTGCTCCAGCCCTGGCTTTCCGTAGCCTGGAAGTACAGGGTGCGGCCGTCCGGGGTATGCAGGGAGAAACGCAGGCGCACCCGGGCCTGCTCGCCGTCGAACAGGGTTGCCGGGCCGGCCGGGGCGTCATTGGCCGCCAGCAGCTCAAGGCCCAGCACATGGATCGACGCCGGCTTGCCCAGGCGTTCGGCCACCAGCTGGCGCAGCAGGGTTTCATACATGGGGTCGATATCGGCCTGGTCCGGGGCCTCGGCCAGTCGCTGCCAGCGTGGCGATTCGAAACCGTCGAGCAGCGCGTCCAGTTGTTCCGGGTGCTGCCGTGCCACCTGCACTACATCGGCGATCCGTCCGGCGGCCAGGCGCAGGGGGATTTCCAGCACCTGGGTCTGGCGCACCTCGTGCCAGATGCTGCTGGTCAGCAACTGCGACACCAGCATGCCGCCCACCAGGATCAGCACCAGGCGGCCATGCAGGGAGCGCGGCCAGAAGCGTTTCATTCGCTGACCACCTTGTCGACGCTGAGCATGTAGCCCTCGTTGCGCACCGTGCGGATCAGTGCGCCGCCCTGGCGGGCATTGTCGTTGAAGTGCTGGCGCAGGCGGCTGATGCACACGTCGATGCTGCGGTCGTAGGGCGTGCGTTCGCGATCGAACACATGGTTGAGGAGGAAGTCGCGGCTCAATGGCCGGTTCGGGTGCTGCAGCAACAGGCGCAGCAGGCGGAAGTCCGAAGTGCCGAGGCTGATCACCAGGCCCTCGGGGGAGCGCAACTGGCGGCTGCTGGTATCCAGTTGCCAGCCGGCAAAGGCCAGGTTGCGCACATCGTCCATCCGCGCGCGCTCGGGGAAGGCGTTGGTGCGGCGCAGCACCACCTTGATCCGGGCCAGCAGTTCACGGGGATCGAACGGCTTGCCCAGGTAATCGTCGGCGCCCATCTCCAGGCCGACGATCCGGTCCACCAGGGTGCCCCGGGCAGTGAGCATGATCACCGGGATATTGCTGCGTACCCGCAGGTCACGGCACAGGCTCAGGCCGTCTTCGCCGGGGAGCATCAGGTCGAGGACCACCAGGTCGATCAGTTGGTCGTCGAGGCGTCGGCGCATTTCCCGGCCATCGGCAGCTACCGAAGTGCGAAACCCGGCCTCTTCCAGATAAGTGGAGAGCAACTGGCGGATCTCGGGGTCGTCATCGACGATCAGGATATGCTCGGGTGCGGACATCGGAATGCTTCTCAAGTGGAATTGGCGGACTTTACACCGGGCGGGCGAGGCAAATGTAATGGAATGTGTTGGAGCCGACGGAAGAGGGTGAGCCATTACATTTGCGCAAATAGTGCCATCAGACGCGTGGATAGAATCCGGCGATACAAATGCGACTGATTCACTTTAAGGAAAACCTCGATGTCTCTCGCTTCCTCCCAGCGCCTGCCCGCCACCCTGGCGCCTGCTGTCGGCCTGATGTTCGGTGCCTGCCTGCCGGCGGCGCATGCCGACGAGCAGGTACTGAACCTGCCGGCCACCAACGTCACCGGCAAGCAATCGGCCTACAAGGTCGATGAAGTCACCTCCAGCAAGATCACCACGCCGCTGCTGGATGCGCCGCAAAGCATCACCGTGGTGCCCAAGGCGGTGCTGGAGGAACAGAACGCCCAGAGCCTGCAGGACGTCCTGCGCAATGTGCCGGGCATCACCTTCATGTCCGGTGAGGGTAACCTGGGCTGGGGCGACCTGTTCTCGATCCGTGGCTTCGCCGCGGAGCAGAGCCTGACCGTAGACGGCGTGCGCGATGCCGGCATGTCCAGTCGCAACGACACCTTCAACCTGGAGCAGGCGGAAGTGTTCAAGGGCACCGGCTCCGTGGAGTCCGGCGTCTCGGCGGTGGGCGGCAGCGTCAACCTGGTCAGCAAGCGCGCCCACCTCGGCGACTCCGGCAAGCTCTCCGCCGGGATCGGCACCGACAACTACAAGCGCCTGACCGCCGACGTCAACCGCCAGCTCAACGAGACCACGGCGGTGCGGGTCAACCTGATGAAGCACTACAACGCGGTGTCCGAGCGCGACGAGGTGGACTACGACCGCTGGGGCTTTGCGACTTCCGTGGGCTTCGGCCTGGGTACCGACACCCGGGTCTGGCTGGATGCCTTCTACCAGAAGGACAAGAACACTCCGGACGGCGGCGTGCCGATCCAGCGTGGTACCGATGGCAAGCGCATGCCCGGAGTATCCCGCGATGCCTGGTACGGCGATTCGGACCTGTACACCCAGCGCACCGAAACCCGCTCCCTGACCGGCCTGATCGAACACGACTTCAACGATGACGTGACCCTGCGCAACCAGCTGCGCTGGCAGCAGACCGACAACTGGGCGGTGCTGTCGCCGGCGCGCTTCATTTCGGCCAATGCCGACGGCAGCCGGACTTGTACCGGCACCCGTTGCGCCAGCCTCGGCTATGTCGGCCTTGGCCCGCTGAGCTCGATCAACGGCATCAACGCCTACACCCAGTACGCCAACAGCAACGGTACCGGCTACGCCATCCTGCGCGGCAGCGACTTCGGCCTGTCCAAGCGCTACGAGATCTTCGACAACCAGACCGACCTGCGCTTCAAGCTCGATACCGGCGGCATCCACCATGACGCGGTAACCGGCATCGAGCTGTACCGCGAGTCCTACGGCGGCCTGCACAAGACCATGGAAGTGCCGGACGGCTCGATGTTCTTCGACCTGTCCGACCCAGCCCATCACTTCGCGTCCACCTACACCGACAAGGGCTACGGCGACCCACGCAGCGTGGTGAAGAACGCCGCGGTCTACGCCTCCGACACCCTGACCCTGGACCCGCAATGGCAACTGCTGCTGGCCCTGCGATACGACAGCTGGGAAGCCCAGAGCCAGCGCTCCACCGGCAACAGCAGCAGCCGCGACGACGCCATCGGCGGCCGCGTCGGCCTGGTCTACAAGCCACTGCCCAACGGCAGCATCTATACCTCCTACAGCGAGGCGGCGCAGCCATCGGCGATCGGTGCCACCACCAACAACCAGATCTACGGCGCGGCCAGCACCGAGGACTACAAGCCGGCCAAGTCCAAGACCTACGAGATCGGTACCAAGTGGGAGCTGTTCGATGACAGCCTGAACCTGAATGCCGCGATCTTCCGTACCGAACTGGAAGACAGCTGGGAATACAGCGAAGGCGAAACTTCCCCGGTGCGCGCATTGCCGGCCAAGCGCGTCGATGGTGTGGAACTGGGCCTGCAGGGCGATATCACCGAGCGCTGGTCGGCCTACGCTGGCTTCTCGGCCATGAAAAGCCGCCAGACCAAGGGCGCCAACAAGGGCGAGGAAGCCAAGAACGTTCCCGACCTGACCGCCAACCTGTGGACCAGCTATCAGCTCACCGACAAGCTCGGCCTGAGCTACGGTGCCGACTACGTAGGCCGACGCCGCTACAGCGACAACAAGTATGTCGGTGGCCTGAACAACAACAGCAGCTACGCCAACGGCCCGTCGGGTGTGTACACGATCTACACCCGCGACCACGAGAAGTCTCCGTCTTACTGGCTGCACAGCGTGGCCGCCCGTTACAAGGTGGACAGCCAGACCACGGTCAACCTCAACGTCAGCAACCTGTTCAACACGTTCTACTACAGCCGCGTCGGCGCCTCGCTCGACGGCTTCCAGCTGTACGGCGTGCCGGGTGCCGGCCGGACCCTGACCGCCAGCGTGGACTACAGCTTCTGATGCTGATCGAAATCGACCGGCTGTTCAGCGCCACCGAGCTGGACGACCTGCGCCAACAGCTGTTGGCGCAACCCTGGATCGACGGCAAGGCCACCGCTGGCGTGCAATCGGCCCAGGCCAAGCGCAATCGCCAGCTGGACGAGGACAACCCGGTTGCCCGGCAACTGGGGGACCTGATCCTGCGGCGCCTGTCGGACAACCCGCTGTTCATGTCGGCGGCGTTGCCCAAGCGCATCTATCCGCCCTTGTTCAATCGCTATGGCGGCGGTGAAGGCTTCGGCTTCCACGTCGACAACGCCATTCGCGGGATCAAGGGCGTGCGTGAGCGGGTGCGTACCGATCTGTCGGCGACCCTGTTCCTGGCCGAGCCGGACAGCTACGACGGCGGTGAACTGGTGATCCGCGACACCTTCGGCGAGCGCAGCGTCAAGCTGCCGGTCGGGCACCTGGTGCTGTATCCGGGCAGCAGTCTGCACCGGGTCGAGCCGGTGACACGGGGCGAGCGGATTGCCGCGTTCTTCTGGATCGAAAGTCTGGTGCGCGAGGACAGCCAGCGCAGCCTGCTGCTGGACATGGACGTGGCGATCCAGCGCCTGACCGGGCAGGGCGCCGACCAGGGCTCGCTGCTCGAACTGACTGGCGTCTACCACAACCTGCTGCGGCGCTGGGGCGAAACCTGAACACGCCGCCACCCCCTGTAGGAGCTGGCTTGCCTGCGATGGACCGCGAAGCGGTCCCAAAACCTGCCACGCCGTGTATCTGGATGACTTCAATATCGAGCAAGGCGCCGGCTCGTGCTGGATGGTTTTGGGACCGCCTTGCGGTCCATCGCAGGCAAGCCAGCTCCTACAGGGGGTGGCGTTAACCTGGCGAATTTTGTTTTTACTGAGGAGGCTTTACGTGATCCGACTTCTATCCTGCATGCTCCTGCTCCTCGGCCTGTCCCAGGCCGCCTGTGCCGTCGAAGTCACCGACGTGCTCGGGCGCAAGGTCCAGGTCGAGCATGCCCCGCAACGCATCGTCCTCGGCGAGGGCCGGCTGTTCTTCGCCCTGGCCTTGCTCGACCGGGAAAACCCGTTCCAGCGCGTGGTCGGCTGGCAGAACGATATGCGCCTGCTCGACCCGCACACCTACGAGGTCTACGCCAGGCTGTACCCGCAGATCACCAAGCTGCCTTTGATCGGCCAGGCCTCTGAACAGAGCGTCAGCGCCGAACAGATCCTGGCCCTGAAACCCGACCTGGCGATCTTCAGCATCGCCGGCGAAGGTCCGACCCAGCACAGCCCGGTGGCTGACCTGCTGGAAAAGGCCGGGATCCCGGTGCTGTTCATCGATTTCCGCGTGCACCCGATCCGCAATACCCGGGTCAGCCTGGAAGCCCTCGGCACCTTGCTCGGCCGCGAGCCGCAGGCCCGGGAATACCTGAGCCTGTACGACCGCCATCTGGCCAGGATCACCGAGCGCGTGGCGGGCTTCAAGGACGTGCAACGGCCCAAGGTCTTCCTCGAACTGCTGCCAGGTGTCTGGCAGGCGCCGGGGCATACCACCGGCAAGAGCGGCCTGGGCAGCGTGGTCGAGGCCGTCGGCGGGCATAACATCGCTGCCGACGTGATTCCCGGCGCGCTGGGGGATGTCAGCGTCGAGTACGTGCTCAAGGCCGACCCGGACGTGTATATCGCCACCGGCAACCGCGCGCCGGGTGTATTGCTCGGTGCAGGCGTGAGCGAGCAGACCGCCCGCGACAGCCTGGCGAAGATCACCGCGCGCCCCGAGTTCGCCCCATTGCGGCCGATCCAGTCCGGCCAGGCCCATGGCCTGTGGCATGACTTCTACAACTCGCCGTTCAACATCCTCGCCGTGGAAGCCATGGCGCGCTGGATCCATCCGCAACAGTTCGCCGACCTGGACCCCAGGGCGACCATGGCTGAAATCAATGGACTGCTGAAGGTCGGCCTGGATGGCCAGTACTGGATCGACGCCAAGTGACCGCCATGACCCAGGCGGGTGTGGCCCTGGCCACCCAGCGCTACCGCCGCCTGCTGTGGCGGCGGGCCTGGCTGGTAATTGGCCTGGCCGGTCTGCTGACCCTGTCGGTGCTCGGTGACCTGGCCAGTGGCGCCTCGGGCATGGGCCTGGGGCGCCTGCTCGAAGGCCTCTTCGACCCGGCGCTGCTCAGTGCCACCGACCGGGTGATCATCTGGAACGTGCGCCTGCCGTATTCGCTGATGGCGGTGTTGGTGGGCGCGGCGCTGGCCCTGGCCGGGGCCGAGATGCAGGCGATCCTCGATAATCCGCTGGCCAGCCCGTTCACCCTGGGCGTGTCGTCGGCCGCCGCACTGGGTGCGTCGCTGGCGATCGCCTACCCGCTGAGCATCGCCTGGCTCCAGCCGAGCGTGCAGGTGACGGTAATGGCCTTCGTCTTCGCCTGCCTTTCCGTGGTGTTGCTGCAGGCCATGGCCCGTTTGCGCGGGGCCGGGGTGGAGAGCCTGGTGCTGTTCGGCATCGCCCTGGTGTTCAGCTGCAATGCGCTGGTTTCGCTGCTGCAACTGCTGGCGACCGAAGATGTGCTGCAACAACTAGTGTTCTGGACCTTGGGCAGCCTGGCCCGGGCCGACTGGCAGAAACTGGGCATCCTGGCCCTGGTGCTGGCGGTGCTGCTGCCGTTTTCCCTGCGCGCCGCGCCGGCCCTGACCCTGCTGCGCATGGGCGAGGACCGGGCGCGCAGTTTCGGCGTGGATACCAAGCGTTTGCGTATCGCCTCGCTACTGCGCATCAGCCTGCTCTCGGCCACGGCCGTGGCCTTTGTCGGCACCATCGGTTTCATCGGCCTGGTCGGGCCGCATATCGCCCGCCTGGTGGTGGGTGAAGACCAGCGCTTCCTGCTGCCGGCCAGTGCCCTGGTCGGCGCCTTGCTGCTGTCGCTGTCGTCCATCGCCAGCAAGCTGATCCTGCCCGGGGTCATCGTGCCGGTGGGCATCGTCACCGCATTGGTCGGCGTACCGGTGTTCGTGGTCCTGGTATTCCGTCGGGGGAGAAAACTGTGAGCCTGTCGATCGATGCAGTGTCCGTGGCCTATGGCGCCCGTTCGATCATCCGCGACCTGAGCCTGCCGGACCTGCCGTCAGGCAGCCTGGTGGCGCTGGTCGGGCCCAATGGCGCGGGCAAGTCCACCTTGCTTCGGGCCCTCGCCGGGCTGGAGCGGATGAAGGGACGGGTGAGCCTGGATGGCGAGGATGTGGCGCGGCTGAGTTTCGCCGAGCGTTCCCGGCGCCTGGCCTACATGCCCCAGCAACTGCCGCCGGGGATTGCCCTTGGAGTGCTGGAAAGTATCGTCGCGGCGTTGCGCGTCAGTGGTGGCGAGGACCTGCTCGGGACTGCCTATGACGCCTTGCAGCGGCTGGGGATCGAGCATCTGGCGGAGTATCCGCTGGACAGCCTGTCCGGCGGGCAACGGCAACTGGTGGCGCTGGCCCAGTTGCTGGCGCGCAATCCCCGGGTGTTGCTGCTGGACGAGCCGACCAGTGCGCTGGATCTGCATTACCAGTTGCGGGTCATGGATGCGGTGCGCGAGCGGGTGGTCGCGCACCAGCTGTTGGCGGTGGCCGTGCTGCATGACATCAACCTGGCCGCCAGTCATGCCGACTGGCTGGTGGTGTTGCACCAGGGGCAGGTGGTGGCCAGCGGGACGCCGGAACAGGTGCTTGAGCCTGGGTTGCTGGCCAAGGTGTATGGGGTGGAGGCAAGGGTCGAACGGTGCTCCCGGGATCGCTTGCAGGTGTTGGTGGACCGGGCACTGGCGGTGGGCTGAGGTTTTTGCAGCGTTCTTCAGGGCGCTATCGCTGGCAAGCCAGCTCCCACAGGGCTTTGTGTCGGTCACAGTATTTGCGGCCGACGCAGTCATTGTGGGAGCTGGCTTGCCAGCGATGAGGCCATCAGCCTCTACACGCATTCACCGCCGGAACCCGACCAACCCAAGGCTGCAACTGTTCCAACTGCGCAGCCAGCCCCAGCAACGTCCCTTCCTCGGCAAAGCGCCCGGCGAAATGCGCCCCGATCGGCAGCCCCTCCGGCGTCCAGTACAGCGGCACCGACATCGCCGGCTGCCCGCTGGCATTGAACAGCGCGGTAAACGGCGAATAGCTGTGGAAGTCCTCGATCACTGCGGCCAGGTCCAGCGTGTCATCGAACCGGTCCAGGCTGCCGATCAGCGGCGGCTCGCGGGTAAGCGTCGGCGTCAGGATGAGGTCGTAGTCCTGCAGAAAACCGGCAAGCTGCCGCCCTAACGCATGAATTCCCGCCACCGCCGCCGAATACTGCGCACCGCTGATCCCGCCTTTTTCCCGCAGGATGATCCGGGTGCGAGGCTCCAGTTCTTCCAATGTCACGGGCCGCCCGCGCATCTCACCGAGCAGATCGACGTAACTGCGAGTGCTGGCCCCGATTACATCGAACACCTGGTCGAGAAACGCCAAAGGCTGCACCGGCAAGTGCGCCGGCTCGACCCGGTGCCCGAGCGATTCGCACAAGCGCGCCGCATGTCGCACTGCCGCCACGGCCTCGGGACTGCTGGTCCAGGGCGCCAGGTGCTCGACCAGGGCAATGCGCAACGGCCGGAAGGGCTGGTGCAGGGTGTCGACGAAGGGCATGTCCTGCCAAGGCGCGGCATAAGGGGCGCCGAGGTCGGCACCGGCGGTGATATCCAGCAGCGCGGCGCTGTCGCGCACCGACAGGGTAATAGCGTGAGGCGTGCCCATCCCGGCCCAGCCTTCACCGACCAAGGGGCCGCAAGGCATGCGCCCGCGACTGGGCTTGAGGCCGAACACGCCACAGCAGGAGGCTGGCACGCGCAATGAGCCGCCGCCGTCGTTGCCATGGGCGAAAGGCACCACCCGCGCCGCCACCAGGGCCGCCGCGCCGCCACTGGACCCTCCGGCGCTACGCCGGGTATCCCACGGGTTGCGGGTAGCGCCGAAACGGGTCGATTCGGTGGTGTAGGACGTGCCGAACTCCGGTGAAGTGCTGGTCCCGATAAACTGGCAACCGGCCTCGCGCAGGCGCCCAACCAGCGCGTCGTCGAGGCCCGGGCGCGCTTCGCCCAAGGCCAGGGAGCCGTTGCTCATCCGCGCTTCACGCAAGGGCGAGAACAGGTCCTTGACCAGGGTTGGCACCCCGGAGAAGGCTCCGTCCACCGGGACCGCGCTACGGGCGCTGTCATAGAGCTTTTCGGCAACGGCATTGAGGTGCGGTTCGACCTGTTCGAGGCGGGCAATGGCAGCTTCCAGCAGTTCTTCACGGCTGATCTCGCGGTCGTGGATCAAACCGGCCAGGCCGGTGGCGTCGTGTTGGTCCATCAGGGCTTGAATGTCGTGCATGTTGATTTCCGGATCATTGGGCAGTGGAGGAAGCGCTTGGGCGGATCAGCGTGGCGCCGAGGCCCCAGGCGAAGGCCCCGGCAAGGCTGGCGAAGGCCAGCCAGTGGATGGCACCGCGCAGGTCGGCACCCAGGGCCATGACCAGCAGCGGGCTGGCGAACTGGCCCAGGTACAGGCAGGCAGTGAAGCCGCCAAGGCCGCGCCCCCGGGCCCGGGCGCTCAGGGCATTCATCACCGGGGCCATGGCATTGGGCACCAGCAGACCGGCGCCGACCCCGTGGATCAGCACGGCCCAGAGCACATCGGCGTAGCTGCGCGCGGCGCCCAGCCACCACAGGCCGGCAGCCAGCAAGGCGAGCAGCAGCGCATTGCCGCCACGAATCCCCAGGTAGGTGCGCACCAGCGGCCACAACAGCGATCCGGCGAGACTGGCCAGCAGCCCCAGCCCGGCAGCAAGGCCGATCAGGGTGCTGGAGGTGATGCCGATGCTCACCAGCAGGGCCGGCGCCTGCACCGGGACGATGAAGTTGAGCAGCATGCCGGCGAAGATCAGCAGGTAACCCAGGGCCACGGTGGGTATGGCGCTGCGTGACTGATCGTCCTGCCCGCTGTGCACCTGTCGCTGCGGTTCCCATAACCAGCGCAGCATCGCCGGCACCAGCAGCAGCGGCAGCAGATAGAGATAAAAGGGCGCGCGCCAGCCATGCTCGCCCGCCATACCGCCGATCACGAAGAACAGCGCGCCGACCAGGCCGATGCTGATCACCTGGTAGTTGATCAGGCGCAGGCGCTGTTCGCCCTGCCAGTAGTCAGCGATCAGGGTGGCGCAGCAGGTCATGATTGCCGCCTCGGCGCAGCCGAACAGCAGGCGGCTGATGACGATGGATGGCAGGTCGTGGAGTAACGCCGGCAACACGCCGAGCAGCGCATAGAGCAAGGTGGCGATGATCAGCAGGGCCTTGCGCCCGACCCGGTCGGCGAACCAGCCGGCCAGCGGCGCACAAAGGGCAATGGCCAGGGCCGGGCCGGTGACGGCCAGGGGAATCAGCGCGTCGGCATGGGGGGTGACCGGGCCGAATTCGGCCGCCAGCCGCGGCAGGATCGGCGCGACCATCACCGCGCCCATGATGGTCAGGCTGCTGCCCAGGACCAGGACGGCGCCTTCGCGGCCGACACGAGGAGTGTGTGGGTGCATGTCCGGCTCCTCAGAAACTGTGGGCGAAGCGCAGGGCGACGGTGTAGCCCTCGGCGCGGTTGACTGCGTCAAACTCCTTGTAGGCATGCAGCCAGACTGGCGGCATCCCCGGCTTGAACCAGCTGATCGCCGGGCCCACGGCCAGGACCCGGGCGCGGTTGCCATCGGTGAGGTTCGGGCCGTCGTCATCGCTCAGCTGGCGGTAGTAGTAGCCACCGAGGCCCACGGTCCACGGCCCGAAGTGCTGGCCGACGGCGAACTCATGGCGGTACTCGACGCCGTTGCGGTAGTCGGTGGCGTGGTTGCGGGTGTTGACGTCCACTTCGAAGCTCGACGACAGCTCCAGGCCGCTCGGGCTGATCCAGGTGGCGTTGAGGATCGGCGAGAAGGTCCAGTGATTGAGGCCCGGCGAGACCAGGCGGTCCTTGTCGTAGTCGCCGGTCGGCGCCTGGATCTGCAACTGGGTGTTGATGCCCAGGTTGGGCGCCGGGGTCCATTGCAGGATCAACGGAATCACCTGGGCGTCGGCCTGGCGAAATACCCGGGCATCCCGGGAAATCGTGCCGAAGGGCGTCGGTACGTCCAGCGAGGCGCTCATGCTGAAGAACGGCAGCACGGCGGCGTAGCCGTAGCGCGCACCGAACAGCTCGTGCTCGGTCATGCGCCCGTAGAACGCGCCGATCGACAGGACATCGATGGAGAAATCCACCGGTGCCTTGTTGCCGTCGCCATCCATCAGGCGATTGGCGGAATAAAAGGCAGTGCGCAGGCCGAAAGTGCCGGTCGGGGTGGGAGGCGGGGTGAACCCGGCGCCGAAATCGTAGACCCCGTTGGGCGTGGTGGGCGAGCCGTTTTCCACGGCCATGGCGCTGCTGCTGAGGCACAGCGCGAGGAGCGCTGCGGTTGTCTGGTTGAACATGATGATCCCCGGTGTTGGCGTTGTTGTGCCTCGATCCTGGGGCCGGGGACCCGCGACGGGTTATCCGGAATCGGCACAACCCAGGCTGCGCCGGCGGGTTTGCGAAGGCAGTTCGCCGAACAGCTGGCGGTAATCATTGGCAAAGCGGCTCAGGTGCCAGAAACCCCAGTGAGCGGCGATGTCCTGTACCGGTGCGGGTTGCTCGTCGAGCAGGGCGCGGTGCACGGCATTGAGGCGCACCGCGCGCAAATAGGCGAGGGGGTTGATGCCCAGGGTTTCCTGGAAGCAGTACTGCAACTTGCGCCGGCTGGCACCGATGCGGTTGCACAGCTCGACGATGGACGGCGGGTTGTCCGGGCTGGCCAGCACCACCTCACGGGCGCGGTCGACCATGCGCTTGCGGGCGCTGGGGGCGAGGGGCTGGACATCGTCCTGGTCCACCAGGTCGAGCAGGTGCATCAGCACGGTATCGCGGATGCCGTCGCGGATGGCCTGGTGTCCCAGAAGTGGCGCCTGCAAACCGTTTTCGGCGAACAGGCCGTGGAACAGCTCGATCAGCCCGGTCTGGCTGCCGCCGGCTTGCAAGCGGTAACAGCGGGGCAGGGCATCGAAGTCGAAGCTGTGCTTTTGCTGGTGCAGGGTCTGTTCCAGCAGGGTTTCGTCGATGCTGACGCTGAGCAGGTCGAGGCCAGCGGGGGCGCGCAGTTCGGGCAGGTTCTGTCCGCGCGCCACCAGCAGGTTCTGGCCGTTGATGGCATGGCCGGCGCAGTGGAAGTCGCCCGGATGGGCTTCGAGGGGCATGCTGAAGCTGATCGCGCCTGTCCAGGTCGAGCCGTTCTTGACCATGGCCTGGTTGGCCCGGTCGCGGACCAGTTGCATGCCGTCCAGGCGCAGCTCGCTCAACTGTCCGGCGAAACGCCCGGGCGTGAGCTGGTCATAGCGCAACTGCCAGCCGGCCAGGCGCTCGGCGTGTTCCTCGATATCCAGGGTCTGGTGGTGGTGCAGGACGCTGCTGGGCATTTCGGTAACCGTTTTGCGGGAAAGTGCTGACGAAGCAAGTTTTGCTCCGTAGCGGGTTGCAAAGCGGATGGTTTGCCGAAATCGGATAGTGAGTGCACTGAGAACCCTGTGGGAGCTGGCTTGCCAGCGATGAGGCCAGCCCCGACAACATCTTCGTCAATGCCGGCCAAATCGCTGGCAAGCCAGCTCCCACAGGGTTGGATGTCAACCTTTAGACCTTGAACTGCGCCACCATCCCGTTCAGTTCCACCGCCAGCCGCGACAGGTCCTGCGCCGCCGCGCTGGTCTGGTTGGCACCCGCCGAGGTCTGCATCGACAGGTCACGGATATTCACCAGGTTGCGGTCCACTTCCCGCGCCACCTGGGCCTGCTCTTCCGAGGCACTGGCGATCACCAGGTTGCGCTGGTTGATCGAGGCGATGGCTTCGGCGATCAGTTCCAGCGCTTCACCGGCCGCCTGGGCGATATCCAGGGTGCCGGTAGCGCGACCCTGGCTGCTGTGCATCGCGCCGACCGCACGCTCGGTACCCGTCTGGATCTCGGCGATCATCTGTTCGATCTCGCCGGTGGACTGCTGGGTGCGATGGGCGAGGGCGCGGACTTCGTCGGCAACCACGGCAAAACCACGGCCCGCTTCACCGGCCCGCGCCGCTTCGATGGCCGCATTGAGGGCCAGCAGGTTGGTCTGCCCGGCAATCGAACCGATCACATCCAGCACCCGGCTGATTTCATTGGCACTGGCCGCCAGTTGCTCGATATCCCCGGCCGTGCTGGTCACTTCGCTGACCAGCGCCTGGATCGATTGCAGCGCCTGGTTGACCTGGTCGCGGCCATCGCGGGTGGTCTGGTCGGCGCCCTTGGAGGCGTCGGCCGTGCTGACTGCGTTGTTCGCCACTTCTTCCACGGCCGCAGTCATCTGGTTGACCGCCGTGGCCGCCTGCTCGATTTCCGCGCTCTGCTGGTGCAGGCCGCGGCTGGTGTCTTCAGTGACCGAGTGCAGTTCTTCCGAGGCCGAGGCCAGTTGGTCGGACGACGCGCTGATGCGCGCCAGGGTCGAGCGCAGGCTGTCCTGCATGCGTTTCAGGGCAGTCAGCAGCAGGGCGGGTTCGTCCTGGCCTTCGATGCGGATGTCCTTGGTCAGGTCGCCAGTCGCGACGCGCTCGGCCACCGCCACGGCGTCGGCCAGGGGCACGACGATGCTGCGGGTGAGCAGGGTGGCGATGGCGACCAGGGCGAACATGATCACGACCAGGGCGATGCTGATCAGCAGGAAGGATTCGGCCGAGGCGTCGGCACTGCGCTGGGCAGCCTGTTCGGCCCCTCCGACGTTGTACGTGACCAGGTTGCGCAAGGCGGTCTGCATGGCGTCGGTGGCGTCACTCAGCGGGCCGTTGACCAGTTGCCGGGCATTGTCCATGCGGTTGTTGAGCACCGCATCGGTCACGTTGGCCTGGATGCCGGCATAGCGATCGCGGGCGCTGGCGAAGGCGTTGAACATCTCCCGGTCCTTGGCTTCGAAAATGGTCTTCTCGTATTCATCCAGCGGCTGCTGGATGCCCTGCATCACTTGCTCGGCACGCTTGAGGGTGGCTGCCCGGGCCTCCGGTTGGTCTTCGAGCAGGCTGCGCAGGATGATGGCGCGGACCCGGTTCAGATCGGTGCCGACCTGTCCCATGGTCACCACCGACGGCAGCCAGGTGACGCGGATCTCCGACGAGGCCTTGTCCATCTGTCGGGTCTCGTACAACGAAACCAGGCCGAGAGCCAGAACCAGTAGGCCGAGCACGGTGAACATGCTGGCGGCCCGTTTGCCGATTTTCATTTGCCTGAACTGCATGGGTACTCCTTGGGAAAAATCTGGCAGTCATCGAGCGACTACCCGGTCACACAACGTCGCAGCTCCGGGTTGAAACCGGATAACTGATGCGTTGGCGCCTCTCTTCGATGATGTCAGTTAGACATCGTTCCCCAAGGGTACCCGGTATTGATGAATAGATGTTTCAAATGAGTGATTCGATTCAGCCCCTTACGCCAGAGCCCTAGAGGAAATCCCTAGGGCATGTCGGCGAGGCTCAGGCCAGGCGTTCGAAACGGTAGGGCGCCGGGTCGATGATCGGGGTATCCCCGGACACCAGGTCGGCGGCCAGATGACCCGCCGCCGGCGATGTACCGAAGCCGTGGCCGGAAAAGCCGGTGGCCAGGGTCAGCCCTGGAATGGCTGCGACCCTGCCGATCACCGGGTTCGAATCCGGCGTGACATCGATGGTGCCGGCCCAGGCCTGGGCGATTCGCGCCTGTTCGAATACCGGCCAGGCGGCGCGCAGGTTGCGCAGGGCGTCGTCATTGAGGGTCTGGTTGGCCGCCGGGTCCTGGACCCGGACCTTTTCGAACGGACTGACCGCGCCGGCTTTCCAGCGCCGGGCCAATGACAGGTCGTCGAGGAAGTACTTGCCCAGGGAGATCTTCAGGAAATCGCGCTGGGCCTTGAGTTGCGGCAGGTAGCGCCGGCCCAGCAGCAGGTGATCGAGGGTGAGGAAAGCGTCCAGCTTGCCGCGCTGGGTGATGATGAACCCGCCGTCCTTGTGCTTGCGGAAGGAGAAGTCCGGCGCGCCGACGGCGATCTCGGTCGGGCCTTCCATGGGTTCGGTCCGCAGCACCGAGCAGGTCAGCGGCAGGGTCGGCAGGTCGACGCCGTGGTTGCCGAGGAAACGCCGCGACCACAGGCCGCCGGCCAGCAGCACCTGGTCGCAGCGGATCTCGCCGCGCTCGGTCAGCACGCCGCTGACCTTGCCGGCCGCAGTGACCAGAGTGCGTACCGCACAGTTTTCGACGATGACCACGCCCTTGGCCATGGCCGCTTTGGCAATGGCGCTGGAGGCCTGGGTCGGTTCGGCGCGGGCATCGGACTGCGTGAAGATCCCGCCCACCCAGTTGCCCTGGCCGCCGGGCACCTTGTCGGCGATTTCCCGGCTGCTGAGCAGGCGGGTATCGAGGTTCAGGTGCTCGACGCTTTTCAGCCAGGTGGCATGCATGTTCATCTGCGCCTCGTTGCGCGCGATGAACATGATCCCGGCCTGGCGATAACCCACGTCGGCGCCGACCCGTTCCGGCATTTGAGCCCACAGGCGGTCCGCGGCCAGGGCCAGCGGAATGTCGTCGGCGTGACGGCTGGTCTTGCGCACCCAGCCGAGGTTGCGCGAGGACTGTTCGCCGGCGATCCGGCCTTTTTCCACGACCACTACCGGGATTCCGCGTTCGGCGAGGGTCAGGGCGGCGGTCAGGCCGATGATGCCGGCGCCGATGATCACCACGCTGGTGGCGGAAGGCAGTTGCGGGCTGGTCTGTACGGGGTCGATGCTGGGCGACATGGGGGAGACTCTTTGAATGAAATTACTGGCCGAGGTTGATGTGCACGACTTCGGCTTTCGACGCGCCGCGATAGGCGGTGACCTCCAGCTCCACCTTGTAGACCGTGGAGCCCAGAGGCGGGCAGGTGGCGGTACAGGCCGGGTCGATACCGCGGAACTTCGTGCCGATGAAGTCCATGACCTTCGCCACATCGGCCGGATCCTGGATGAACACCCGCGAGCAGACCACGTCGGCCAAGGTTGCATCGACCGCGGCCAGGGCCCGCTCGATATTGGTGAAGACCTGTTCGGCCTGTTCGATCACGTCTTCCGGGATCAGCTTGGTGTCCGGGTTGCGCCCGGCGGTATTGGACACATAGATCCAGTTGTCGACGGCGACCAGCCGCGAGTAGCTGGCCTTTTCCTCGAAGATGGAGCCGCTTTTCACTTTGGTGATCTGGGTCATGGGGAAACTCCTCGTTGAATGGATAAAGGGGGAAATCAGCGCAGGACCGGCTCGTCCCACAGGTTCAGTTTCACGCCGATGCCCAGTTCCACGGCCTTGCGGTACACCACGGTGCCCCAGGCCAGGTCCTCGACCGGCATGCCGCCGACCGACATCAGGATGATTTCCTCGTCGTTCAGGCGGCCCGGGGCGTCGCCGGCGATGATCTTGCCGATGTCCTCGACCTGTTCGGCCTGCAGCGAACCCTCGGCGATCATGTCCATGAAGCGCACGCCCACCAGCGGCACGTAGTTGTGTGCGGGTTTCGGCAACTCTTCGAACCAGGCCTGGTACAGGCCGGTGTTGTCGACCACCTTGCGGATATCGTCCTGTTCCATGCCCGAGCAGATGCTGCACGGCGCCGGCATGGCCAGGAAGGCGCCGGGCTTGACCCACTCGCGGCGCACCAGCGGATAGGTGCTCGGGTCGCCGACTTCGCCGGTGCTGCAATAGGTGACCAGGTCGGAGCCGCGTACCACTTCTTCCAGGCTGTCGACGATGCGGATCGTGGTGATCTGCGGGTAGGTCTGCTCGACCCAGGTAATGAAGCTGTCGAGGCTGCGCTGGCCGCGGCCCTTGATCTTGATGGTGTCCACCTGCGGGCAGGCGGCCATGAACGCAGCGACGGTGGTCTTGCCCATCACGCCTGGGCCGAGCAGGCCGATGACTTTCGAATCCTTGCGAGCCAGATGGCGCGCGCCGACCCCCGGGATCGCCCCGGTGCGGTAGGCCGACAGCAGGTTGGCCGACATGTAGGCCAGGGGCGCGCCGCTATCGGCGTCGTTGAGGGTGAACATCAGGATCGAGCGCGGCAGGCCTTTGTCGCGGTTGGCGATATTGGAGCCGTACCACTTGCAGCCGGAGGTGCGGAAATTGCCGCCGAGGTAGGCGGGCATGGCCATCATGCGCCGGTCGGCGGTGGGCTTGGGCATGTCCGGGAACGGCGAGTTCTCCGGGAAGGTGATCATCGCCCCGTGGGAATCGTTGTTCGGCCCGGCCATGCGGTAATCGCCCCGGTACAGCAGCCCGAACATTTCCTCCATGGTGTCGACGCAGGCCGGCATATCGGTGACACCGGCGCGGATCATGTCCTGCTCGGAAAGGTAGATGAAGTCGATTTTGGTAGTCATGGGGTGATCTCGTGGTACGGCGGGTGTTGTTTTGGGTGTCGACGAGGACGGGTGAAGGTCTCGGCAGCGCCGGTTGGCAGCGTGCGGAGCGATGGCGGGGAGTGTTGCTAACGAGCGGTAGGCAAGTCTTGAGTCTGCGTGTCAGCGGGTTTGACTGTGCGTGACATGGGGGAGGTGTGGTGGGGCTGATGGCGTCATCGCTGGCAAGCCAGCTCTCACAGGTTTTTGTGTTGACCGCAGGATCCGTGACCGACTCGGATACTGTGGGAGCTGGCTTGCCAGCGATGAGGCCCTGAAAGCCAATACACAATCACCGGTGCTACTCTGCCCACCCAAGCCACCCCCGGAGCCCCCATGCCCCAACCCTGGCAAGGTCAGCTCTGGCTGGCCACCGACTACTGCCTGATCGTCGGCAAGGCAGGCGAGACCGGCGTCCATGCCCATTACCCCCACCAACTGCTGATCGCCAGCAGCGGCCAAGTCGAGGCGCTGATCGACGACGTCCCGGCGCACGGCCCGGTGCTCTCCATCGCCTCGGGCCAGTCCCACGCAATCATTGCGACCGGCCAACCCACCCTGACCCTGTACGCCGAGCCACTGGCCTTCGACCTGCCCGAATTACGCCAGCTCTGTGCGCAAACGAACCCGGATAGCGAACAGCTGATCGCAGCACTGTCCGCAATGCCACGCCGCCCCTTGCAACCCCGCCTGTCCAAGGCCCTGCAACGCATCCGTCAACTCGACGCCGACGCGCTACCCGCCGCCGAGATCGCCAGCGCAGCCGCGTTGTCCCTCAGCCAACTGGAACGCCTGTTCAGCGGCGAACTGGGCCTTTCCGTGCGCCGCCTGGTGCTCTGGCAGCGCCTGCGCTTCGCCCTGCAACTGGCACTGTCGGGCTACAGCCTGACCGACGCGGCCGCGACGGCGGGATTCTCCGATTCTGCCCATCTCTCGCGCAGCATCCGCCAGCACTTCGGCATCCGCGCCGACCGCAACCTGCGCCATCTAGACCTTCGCGTACTCGGCTAGCGCATCGCGCAGTCCGGCGGGCACAACGGCCGGCGGGTGGGTTGCCTGGGCGCCATGGAACGGCTGGAGCAGTTGCGCCGCATAGTCCACGGGATAATCCGGGCAGTCACCGATACCCAGATCGTCGTCCGCCAGTTCATAGTCCGGCAGGTACAACGCCGTACCTAACAAACGGTCCCAGACCGGAAAGAACAGGGCGAAATTCACATCGCCGTGGCGCCCGTACTTCAGGTGATGCAGGCGATGCAGCGGCGCCCAGGCGAACACATGGCGCAGCACGCCGAGGCGCATGTCGACATTGCTGTGCTGCAGCAGCAACTGGATCGAGATGCTGAACGCCAGCAGCGCCGTGACCTCCTGGGGCAAGCCGCACAGCAGCAAGGGCAGGGTGCCGCCGAGGGCTTCGAGCAACTGGTGCAGGGGATGCTTCATCAGGCCGTTGAAGCCGTACATGCGGGTGACGCTGTGATGCACCGCATGCAGGCGCCAGAGCAGCGCCGAGCAGTGGCTGGCGTAGTGGACCAGGGTGATCCCGAGGTCGGCGACGACAATCGCCAGCAGCAATTGCAGGCCCAGCGGCCAGTCGGCGGGCCAGATCCCCAGGTCCGGCAGCCACGGCGCAATAAGGGGGATCGCGGCGATGCTGAGCACGTTGAGGGATTCGTTGACGCTGGCGTGGAGCACATCCCGCAGGCGGTCGCGGCGATCGCGGTTCCAGTGCGGGCGATAGGACCAGCGCCATTCGCACAGCAGGCTTACGGCAATCGCCACCAGCAACAACGCCAGCAACCAGCCGAGGCCGGCGCCCCGGTCAGTGATAAGCACCGCAGTGCCGATGAATCCGAAGAAAAACAGCGGGGCGTAGACAAAGCGCATTTCGCGGCTCCAGAACGAGTGGAGCCACGATTTTCAAGCGCCGGCGAGGCATGGCGCTTGTAAAAACGGCGCATCCGGCGTCAGTGAATACTCGACGCCAACTCGAAGATCGGGATGTACATGAGGATCACGATCACCCCGATCAGCAACCCGATAAAGGTCATCAGCAGCGGCTCGAACAGGCGCACGAACCATTCCAGCCAGCGGCTGACTTCTTCGTCGTAGAAGTCGGCGCTGCGCTCCATCATCAGCCCGAGATTGCCTGACTGCTCACCTGCCCGCAGCAGGCGCAGCGACACCGGGGTGACCAACTGGTTGCGCTCCAGCGCGGTCGACAGCGACTGGCCCTCGCGCACCCGCTCGCAGGCCTGGTCGAGGCGCTGGCGGGAGGCGGGGGTGAGCAGGCCTCGGACCATGCCCATGGCAGTGACCAGGGGAATGCCACCTTGCAGCAGGATGCCCAGGGAACGGTAGAAACGCGCCAGTTCATACATGACGATGCGCTGGTGCACGGCCGGGAGCCTTTCGATCAGGCGATCAAGGCCGCGGCGAAACGCCGGCCGGCGCTGGAGCACGGCGAGGGCGCCGATGGCCGCGACGGCGAAGGCGAGAAATTCACCCTGGTGGGCATGCAGGAACAGCCCGCCATTCATCAGGATCCGTGACAGCCAGGGCAGGTCGTTGCCCAGCCCTTCGAACACCAGGCTGAAGCGCGGCACCACGTAGCCCATCAGGAACAACACCACGCCACTGCCGACCACCAGCAACAGCAGCGGGTAGACCGAGGCGCTGATGATCTTCTGCCGTACCTCGTCCATGCGCTGGCGGTAACCGACATAGCGGCCCAGCGCTTCGCCCACGGCCCCGGTCTTTTCGCTGGACTGCACCAGGGCGACATACAGCGGCGGAAACACCGCCGACAACTGGGCCAAGGCCTGGGAGAAGGACTTTCCTTCATACAGCAGGCGCACCAGTTCGCCGAGGGTCTTGCGGGCCTGGGGCGCGCTTTCCTTTTCGGCAAGGCTTTCCAGGGCGTCGATCAACGGCAGGCCGGCGTTGAGCAGGGTGGTCAGCTCCTGGCTGAACAGCACCAGGTTGAAGGCCTCGGCCCGGCGCAGGCGCAATGCCCGCCAGTGTCGCTCGGCCTGCAGGCTAAGCACGCGCAGGCCCTGGTCCTCGACGATGCGCCGGGCTTCGCCGTCGCCCGGGGCCTCGACCGTCAGCGAAACCACACCGGCCTTGCCAACCGCCTTGAGGTGATAGCGCATGGTTGCGGCTCCGGTCATTGCCAGCTGGTGACTTCGGCATTTTCGCCGTCGCCGCCGGGCTGGCCGTCCTTGCCCATGGACAGCAGGTCGTATTCGCCGTGTTCGCCGGGATAGCGATAGGTGTAGGCGCGGCCCCATGGGTCCTGGGGCAGGCTTTTCTGCAGGTAGGGGCCGGTCCAGCGGGACTCGTCGCTAGGCGCGCTGACCAGCGCCTGCAGGCCCTGTTCGGTGGACGGGTAGTGACCGACTTCCAGGCGATACAGATCCAGGGCCTTGGCCAGCCCCTCGATCTGCGCCCTGGCCACCTTGACCTCGGAACGGCCCAACTGGGCGAAGTACTTGGGCGCGACGATGCCGGCCAACAGCCCGAGCACCACCAGGACCACCAGCAGTTCGAGCAGGGTGAAGCCGCGCTGGGCGCGAGGGGAACAACGCAGGTGCTGATTCATGATGACCTCGTGCAGTTGGCGGCGCAGGTGCCGAAAGGACTTATGCAATAGCCGTGCAATAGCCGTGCTCATGCCCGGCATGTTGCCGCACGCCGCGAAAGGCGTGGCCTGGCACTTGCGGCATGGTGCTTGCGTAGGGCTGATCCACGACCGGCGACTGGGGCATAACCCCCACTTTTCGGGGCTGGTCGGGGAGGCCTGCATGACCAGATCACTTACCACCACGCTGCTCGGCGGACTGCTGCTGAGCAGCATCGTCCACGCCGACGTGTTCGTTTCCGTGGATGCCAATGGCAGCTACGTCCTGTCCAACGTCCACCGCCCCGGGCGCCACTATGAACGGATCATCCGCGATGCCGGGACGGCGCAAGCCAGCGTCGAATCCCAGCCGCAACTGATCGCCGGCAAGCCCTACGCCGAGCTGGTGCGGGCGGCGGCGCAGGCCAATCGCCTGCCGGAAGCGCTGCTCCACGCGGTGATCCAGAACGAATCGAATTACGACGCCAGCGCCACGTCGCGCAAGGGCGCCGGTGGCCTGATGCAACTGATGCCCGACACCGCACGGGAAATGGGGGTGGCCGATGTCTACGACCCCCAGGCCAACATCCAGGGCGGCGCCCGCTATCTCAAGCGCCTGATGACCCTGTTCGACAACGACATCAGCCTCGCCGTGGCCGCCTACAACGCCGGGCCGCAAGCCGTGCTCAGCCGCGGCGGAGTGATTCCGCCGTTCGCCGAAACCCAGCGTTATGTCCCCAGCGTGCTGCGCCAGTACCGGCGCCTGCAGGGCCTGGCCGTGGACGCGCCGCTGTGAGCGTTCCCCAACAATGGGTGAAGACCGGTGCTGCGCAAAGTGGGGAAACGGGTGGGGAATATCCCCCGATCCCTCAAGTGGGTGATGCAAGCAACTGAAATTAATAGGGATTTTTTGTGGCACAGGCTTTGCTCCGGCTGGTTCCAGTGAGAATCATCCCCCATGAGCGCCTACAGCGAGGTCCTTGATCATGACCGGCATTCCCCAGGCTCATCACTTGTTCACCCTGTTGTTGCTGGCCACGCAGCTGCTCGGCATGCAGGCGGCCACGGCCGCCGCCCGTTGCGAACGCAACCTGGTGGCGAACGTCGTGGCGCTGGACCAGCCGCTGATGTTCAACCGCCTCGGCGCGCAGAACGCCAACGGCATGATGTTCGCCCTGCGCCGCGATGTGGTCGACGAACATGACCGC
Organism: Pseudomonas sp. P2S-1; assembly: GCF_057197725.1. NCBI lineage: Bacteria > Pseudomonadati > Pseudomonadota > Gammaproteobacteria > Pseudomonadales > Pseudomonadaceae > Pseudomonas > Pseudomonas sp. P2S-1. The sequence continues at coordinate 1,350,468 of NZ_CM170068.1, read as the reverse complement.
TCGCTGGCCGACGGCGGCGCCGCCGTGCCGGGCAAGGTCTCGCTGCGCCCCGACAAGCGTCCGCGGCCCCTGGTGCTGCGGGTCGCCGCCGGTGACTGCCTGACCATCAACCTGCAGAACCTGCTGGCCTACCAGGCCAACCCCGGCAGCCACGAGCAGGGCGACGAGGGCGAGGTCGAAGGCGAAGAGGACATCCGCAACGACGACTTCAAGGTCGATGAACAGGTCACCGACCGCCATGTCGGCTTCCAGGTCAACGGCCTGCAGGCGGTCAACAGCATCGACGACATCGCCAGCTTCACCGGGCGCAACGCCAATACCCTGGTCGCCCCTGGTGGCAGCCGCAGCTACACCCTGTACGCCGAGCGCGAGGGCGCCTTTGCCGCCAGCAGCCGTGGCGCGACCTTCGGCGGCGAGGGCGATGCCGGCAACGTCGCCAACGGCCTGTTTGGCGAGGTGGTGGTGATGCCCAAGGGCGGGCGCAGCTACCGCAACACGATCACCGAAGAAGAAATGCGCCTGGCCTCCACCGGCCGCGCGCCCACCGGCCAGCCGATCGTCGACTACCAGGCGCGCTACCCGCAGCGCGAGCCGTGGATCCGCGAAGGCAAGGCCGGCACGCCGATCATCAACATGGTCGACGGCAATGAAATCGTCTCCAGCGAAAGCGATGCGATCGTCATGGGTAGCAACGCCGACGGCAGCTTCCCGCCTTCGACCTACGCCCTGGAAGCCGTTGGCAAGCGCAACCCGGCGGTGCCCAACCGGCTCGAACCGTTCCGCGACTTCGCCTCGCAATTCCAGGACGAAACCGCCGCCACCCAGGCCTTCCCGGCGTACTGGGACGACCCGGTCATGGCCCATGTGCTGGAGCCGACCCGCGATTCCTTCATGATCAACTACGGCTCTGGCGGCATGGGCGCCGAAGTGGTTGCCAACCGCCTGGGCGTGGGGCCGATGCATGACTGCCTGTCGTGCGCCTACGAAGAGTTCTTCCTCAGCTCCCACACCGTCGGCGACGTCGCCATGCTGGTGGACGTACCGGCCAACGCCGGCCTGGAGAACATCCGCCCCGGCGAAGTGCCGCGTGCCGACCAGATCGGGGTCAAGGCGAGCATGGCGCTGTACCCGTCGGAGCCGTCGAACGTCAACCACAGCTACATCGGCGACTTCGTCAAGTTCCGCAACACCCACAACGGCCATGAGCAACACATCTTCCACCTGCACGGGCATCAATGGCTGTTCAACCCCAACGACGACAACTCCGACTACGTGGACGCCCAGGGCATCGGCCCGGGCGCCGGCTACACCTACGAAATCGCCAACGGCGGCTCGGGCAACCGCAACCGCGTGGCCGGCGACGCCATCTATCACTGCCACTTCTACCCGCACTTCGCCCAGGGCATGTGGGCCATGTGGCGGGTCCATGATGTGTTCGAGGAAGGTACCCGCCTGGAAGTCTCGCAACAGGGCAACGACGGCTACCACACCGAACCCTTCGCCCTGCGCAGCGGCAAGCCGGCAGCCGGTGCCCGGGCCTTGCCCGATGGCGAGATCATCGCCGGTACGCCGATCCCTGCCGTGGTGCCGCTGCCGGGCAAGGCCATGGCGCCGATGCCGGGCAAGGTGGCGGTGGTGCCACGCATCAGCGAGACCCTGATCGCCGGCAACCACGATGATGATGACGAGGAAGAGGACGATGACGACGGCGGCCATCACGGTGGCGGCGCCCAGGCCATCGGCTCGCTGGCCCTGGTGGACCGCAGCGAAGCCAACCGCAATGCCGACGGCAGCCTGAAGAACCCCGGCTATCCGTTCTGGATCGGCGGCATGGAAAGCTCGGTCGGCCAGCGCCCGCCGACGCCACCGCTGGACATGCTCGACGCCGCCAAGGCCCAGGCCCTGAAGAACAGCGGCAAGGCGCTGTGGGCCAATATCGACCCGGCGCAGTCCGGCGGCTGGGACGGCGGCCTTGGCCGGCACTCGCTGGACGGTTTCTCGGCCGGCGGCGAGGCGCACACCATCACCACTTCCCTGGACTTCTCCAAGGAAGTCACCCGGGCCAAGCCGCTGTACCTGCCGGAGGAGGGCACCGAGGTGGAACAGGCCGCCATGGCCTTCCACGCGAAAAAGGACCACCCCAGCTACGCCTTGCTGCCCGGCAGCCAGATCGTCGCGCGCAACTTCCGCACCAACGGCGCCTTGCCGGTGGCCGGGGCGCCGTACTACGAGCCGTGCATGGATGACCGGCAGAAACGCCTGACCAGCAGCGCCGGCCTCGGCGAGTTCAACAGCGGCGAGCGCATGGACGGGCTGTCGTTCACCGGCTCGTCGACCTACACCGCCGATCGCCCACGGGTCTACAAGGCCGCCAACATCCAGTTCGACGCGGTGTACAACAAGGTCGGCTACCACTTCCCGCAGGCGCGCATCCTCGCCCTGTGGGAAGACGCCTGGCCGGTGATCACCAAGCAGCGGCCGCCTGAGCCGCTGGTGATGCGCATGAACACCTTCGACTGCGTGCAGTACCAGCAGACCAACCTGGTCCCGGCCACCTACGAGATGGATGACTACCAGGTGCGCACGCCCACCGACGTGATCGGCCAGCATATCCATCTGCCGAAATGGGACCTGACCGCCGCCGACGGCTCGGCCAACGGCTGGAACTACGAAGACGGCGTGCTTTCCCCCGGCGCGGTGCAAGAGCGCATCCATGCCATTCGCGTCTTCAACCAATGCAGCGAGGCTGACCCGCGCGACGGCACCCCGGCCTGCCCGAAAGCCCGCAACCACCCGTACTTCGGCCAGTTCGGCCGGGCCGACTGGGTCGGGGCGCGGACCGCGATGCAGCGCTGGTTCGTCGACCCGGTGGTCAACACCAAGGGCGTCGATCGCGGCCTGGGCACCATCTTTACCCACGACCACCTCGGCCCATCGACCCACCAGCAGATCGGCCTGTACGCCACCGTGCTCGCCGAGCCTGCCGGCTCCACCTGGTTCCACGCCGAGACCGGCGAGCCGCTGTACAGCGGCGCGCGCCAGGACGGCGGTCCGACCTCGTGGCAGGCAGTGATTTCCACCGGTGATCTGGACGGCGACGGCAAGAACGACAGCTTCCGCGAGTTCTTCCTGGAATACAGCGACTTCCAGCACGCCTATGAAGCCGGCGTGTATGTCGGTGCCGGGCCCAACGGCGTGCCCAATCCACAGGCGTTCCCGGCCACGGCGGACAGCTTCCGCTACGCCATCAACCCGCCGGTGCGCAACAACGCCAGCAACCTGCTCGAAGGCATCCTCGAAGTGCAGGGCGGCCAGGTCCCGGGGTGCCCGACCCGGCCGTGCCCGCAAGCCATCTCGGTGGATGACCCGGGCATGTTCGTCATCAATTACCGCAACGAGCCGCTGGCCCTGCGGGTCTACGACCCGAACAAGGTCGGCCCGGACGGCAAGCGCGGCATGCAGGCCGACGGCCTTGGCGGCGATCTCTCCTACGCCCTGCAAAGCCGCACCGACCGCGCCATCCCGGCGATGAACCTGGCGCCCAACCTGATCACCAGCGCCACCGGGCCTACCGGCGGCACCACCCTGTTCCCGCCGCACATCAACCGTGGCGGCGCCGAGCCGGGCGACCCGTTCACCCCGATGCTGCGCACCTACACCGGCGACAACGTGCGCCTGCGGGTGCATGCCGGCGGCCATGAAGAGGAGCACAACGTCACGCTGCACGGGGTGAAATGGCTGCAAAGCGGCTCCGGGTTCGGCAACAGCTCCAACTCCGGCTGGCGCGCCTCGCAGATGATCGGGATCTCCGAGCAGATGGGCTTTATCGCTCCGGTCTCGATGCTCTCCAGTTCGGCGGCGACCACCGGCGACTACCTGTACTCCATGGACGCCTCGCTGGAAGGCTACTGGAGCGGCATCTGGGGCGTGATGCGCAACTACACCGCGCAACGCGCCGACCTGTTCGCCTTGCCCAACAACCCGAAACCGGCGGGCATGCGCAACACCGTGGCCTTCGACGGCACCTGCCCGCGGATCAGCGCCAACCCCAACGGCATCGGCACCCGGCCGACGGTGCAGCGCAACTATGAAGTGGTCGCGGCGCTGGCCAACGACATCCTCGGCAACTCCCTGGGCCTGACCATCGGCGACCCGGCCGGCCTCGGCCAGCACGTCGGCGGCCCGCTGAATCCGGCGGGCGGCACCCTGGTCTACAACGCGCGGCCAGTGAATATCCCGCAGGTCACCGTGACCGACCCCGAGGATGGCGTGACCATGACCATCGGCGGGCAAAGCGGCCCGCTGCATGATCCGACCGCGATCCTGTACGTACGCAAGGCCGATCTCGACCCGGTCAGCGGCAAGCTGAAAGCCGGCGTGCCGGTGGAGCCACTGGTGCTGCGTGCAGCGGCCGGCGACTGCCTGAACATCACCCTGGAGAACCGCCTGCCCAGCGTCATGCCCGACCTGACCCAGACCGCCGTGATGCAGGGCGTGGTCAAGCGCGACCGCAACGCCGGCACCGGCTCGACCACCTTCAGCAACAACCTGATGCGGCCGTCCAGCCACGTTGGCCTGCATGCGCAACTGCTGGCCTACGACATCACCAAGTCCGACGGCGTCAACGTCGGTGCCAACCCGATCCAGACCGTGCCACCCCGGGTCGGCAACAGCGGCGCCTGGCCGACCCGCACCTACCAGTACTACGCGGGGCACCTGGAGCGCGAAGGCAAACCGGTGACCCAGGTGGGCCGCAGCGTCGACAACATCAACGCCACGGCAGTCGAGTTCGGCGGCCTCAACCTGACCCCGGCGGACGTGATCAAGCAGGGGCAGAAAGGCCTGGGTGGCGCCATGAGCATCCTGCCGATCGGCGCCACCTGGGTCGAAGACGCGCGCAAGGTCAACGCCACGGTGACCGCACCGGGGCAAACCCCGTACCGCGATTTCGCCATGGTCTGGCAGAAGGCGCTGAACCAGCGCTGGGCCAATGGCCGGCCGGTGGAAGGCATTGCCGCCGAAGGCATGGGCGTACCGACCGACCCGCAGGACAACTCCAGCATGGCCATCAACTACAAGACCGAGCCGCTGTGGTATCGCTTCGGCCTGGCCCCGGACGCGCCGTTCGGCCACGCCGATGGTGCCGGCTACGGCGACGTGCCCAATGCCCACATGGCCTACAGCAATGCGCTGGTGGGCGGCGATCCGCAAACTCCGGTGCTCTACGCCAGGCCGGGGCAGCCGTTCCGCACCCATATCCTGATGCCGACCGGTGGCAGCCGCGGCACCACCTTCCAGCTCGACGGGCACGTCTGGTCGGTCAACCCGTTCGTGTCGGAGAAGAGCGATACCGGTGGCTACCCGATGGGCGCGCCCGGCGTGGGTTCGGTGCGTTTCGGCTGGAACCCGATGTCGATGTTCATCGGCGCTCATGAAAGCGTGCTGCCTGCGGCGCACTTCAGCTTCATGCACCCGAGCGCCGGGGGCATCAATGCGATCCCCGGCGACTACCTGTTCCGCGACTACGCCGCCTACGGCAACACCGCCGGGCTCTGGGGGCTGCTGCGGGTGACCAACGACCCTGAACCGGCACCGCCAGCCCAGTGAGGAGCAGCGCCATGAACAAACGCGCATATGGATGGCTGGCCGCGGCCTGGCTGATGGCTCCCGGGGCCCAGGCCCTGGCAACCGGGGCCGAGCAGACGCTGGTCCGCGACGGGGTGTCCGTCGCCCTGCAAGTCGCGCCGCTGGCCAGGGACGGTGTGCTGCGCGAAGGGGAATTTGCCGATGTGCGCTTTCGCATCACCGACAGCGCCTCCGGCCAGCCCCTAGCCGGTGTGGCACCGGGCGCCTGGATCGACCCGCAGGTGGCGGCCGCCGATGCCGCCCAGGGCCGCGAACAAAGCTGCAAGGCGCGGGTCGGGGTGTTTCTCAAGTCGAATATCGGCGCGCGGCCGGTGCTCGACCTCAACAGCTACTTCCTCCTGGTGATGAACCGCGACGCCAGCGTGGCGGTGGTCGATCCGCAGGTGTCGGTCGGTGGTATCACCAGCACCCTGGCGCGGATCGAGCTGAACAAGCCGCCCATGGACTGGGTCACGCCGAAGGACAACAAGCGGGTGTTCGTCTCCATGCCTGCGGCCGGTGAAGTGGCGGTGATCGACAGCGAGCAGTTCAAGGTCATCGACTCGGTCAAGGCCGGCGACAACCCGGTGCGCGTGGCCCTGCAGCCGGACGAGCGCTTGCTGTGGGTCGGCAACAATGCCCCGGAAGTGGGGCAATCCGGGGTCACGGTGATCGATGCGCAGCGCCTCAAGCCGCTCAGGCACCTGGTCACCGGCGCCGGTCATCACGAGATCGCCTTCAGCAAGGACAGCCGGCATGCCTTCGTCAGCAACCGCGACGACGGCACGGTCAGCATCATCGACATCGCCAGCCTGACCCTGGTCAAGCAGCTCAAGACCGGTGCGCACCCCTTGTCGCTGGCGTACTCGCCGTTGTCCCAGGCGGTGTATGTCGCCGATGGCCGCGACGGCACGGTGACGGTGATCGACGCCGCCAGCTTCGCGGTGCGGCGTGTCGTGCAGTTGCAGCAGGGGCTGGGTCCGATGGGCTTCAGTGCCGACGGGCGCTTCGGCATCGTCCTCAATACCCTGGAAAACCGCGCTTCGGTGATCGACGCGGGGAATGACGCGCTGATCCATGAGCTGGAGGTGTCCGCCGAGCCGTACCAGGTGGTCTTCACCCAGGCCTACGCCTATATCCGCGGCCTGGCCTCGCCGAAGGTGACCTTGCTCAACCTGGCCTCGCTGGGCGCCGGGCGCACGCCGATCAGCCAGACCTTCGAGGCCGGCCCGCAGGCCCCGCGCCTGGCCGGCGACCTGCCGCTGGCGTCGAGCCTGGCGGTATCGCGGGATGACAACGCGGTGTTCGTGGTCAACCCGGTGGACAACACCACCTACTTCTATGCCGAGGGCATGAACGCGCCGATGTCCGGCTACCCCAACCGCGGCCAGGTGGCTCGCGCCGCGCTGGTCATCGACCGCAGCCTGCGCGAGCAGGAACCGGGGCTGTACAGCGCGCGGGTGCGGCTGCCACCGGCCGGGCGCTTCGACGTGGCCTTCCTGCTCAACCAGCCGAACATCATCCATTGCTTCAGCACCCTGGTCGAGCCCGCCAGGGACGTAGCCAGCGTTCCGGGCGTGGCCAAGGTGGAATTCCTCCTCGACAGCAGCACCGCTGCGATCGGCAGCCCGTACCTGGTGCGCTTCCGCATCGTCCAGGGCAAGCAGGCCGTGCAGCGCAGCGGGCTCAAGGACGTCCAGTTGCGCTACTTCCGCGCGCCATCCTCGCGGGCCACCACCGTGGCGGCGCGGGAGGTGGGCGAGGGCGTCTACGAGGTGCCGTTGACCCTCGACCAGCCCGGCGCCTGGTACCTGCATGTACGCGCCGCGTCGCTGGGCGCGGGGTTCGGCGACAAGACCTTTGCCAGCGTCCGGGTCGTGCCCGGCGCCGCCCACTGAGAGGACATCGACATGAAGCGATTCGCAAAAGCCGGCCTGCTGAGCGTCTGCCTGCTCGCCGCCGGCATTGGCCAGGCCCTGGCCCATTCGACGGGCGAGCACGCCGGACACGCCATGAAAGCCGCGCCGGCCGGCTTCCAGAGCACCGAGATCAGCATCGCCGACGTGCCCCTGGTGGACCAGGACGGCAAGGCGGTGCATCTGGAGAGCGACCTGGTGGCCAACCGCATCGTGGTCATGAGCTTCATCTACACCAGCTGCACCACGGTGTGCCCGGTGGTGTCCTCGATCATGGCGAAAGTGCAGAAGCAGCTCGGCTCGCGGGTCGGCGCCGAGGTGCAACTGGTGTCGCTGAGCATCGACCCGCAGCGCGACGATGCCCGGCGCCTCAACGACTACGCCCGCGCGTTCCAGAACGGCCCGGGCTGGAGCTGGCTGACCGGCTCGCCGCGTTCGGTGAGCGACACCCTCAAGGGCCTGGGCTCGGTCGGCGGCGACCTGAACAGCCATGCGCCACTGATCCTGGTGGGCGATGGCAACAGCCGACGCTGGACGCGTTACTACGGCTTCACCGATCCGGCGCTGCTGGTCCAGGAAGTCGAAAAACTCAGTGCGCAACGCAGTGCACACGCCGGCCACGCCGCAGTCGCAATGGAGCAACAGCCATGAAAAGCACCGAATGGATTGCCCTGGGCCTGTGTTTCTGCATTTTTAGCGCCGTCGCCTTCGCCCATGAGGAACATGCGCCGCCGCCCGCAGCGCCACAGGCCACCCAGGTCGCGCCACCGGCCAGCGGCACCCGCGATGCCCGCACCTGGTTCACCGACACCCTGCTGCAGGACCAGAACGGCGAAACCCTGCGCTTCTACAGCGACGCCCTGGAAAACCGCGTGGTGCTGCTCAACGTGATCTTCACCAGCTGCACCGACGCCTGCCCGCTGATCACCCGCAAGCTCAAGGAAGTGCGCGAAGTGCTGGGCGACCAGGCCGAGGGCGTCACCTTCATTTCCCTTACCAGTGATCCGCTGCGCGACACCCCGGCGGTGCTAAAGGCCTACACCTTGAAGCAAGGGGTCGATGACCCCCACTGGCTTTTCCTCACCGGCGACAAGGCGCAGATCGACCTGGTGCTCGGGCGCATCGGGCAGATCATTCCGTCGCCGGAGCAGCACTCGACGCAGTTGATCGTCGGCGACGTGGCCAACAAGCGCTGGAGCAAGATCCGTCCGGATGCCCCGGCGTCCGCCATCGCCCAGCGTTTGCAGTTGCTGCGCATGCCCGTGGCCAGCCGTTGAGCGCGCCCCATGAAGACCTTCCTTGTCCTCGCCCTGTGGTGGCTCGCCGGCCTGGCCGGCAGCGCCGCGGCGTTGCCGCTGGATGCCAGCGAAAGCGCCGGCAAGCGCCTGTACCGCGAGGGCCTGTCGGCGAGCGGTGAGGCGGTGATGGCGCGGGTCGGGGCGGCGGACATCATTCTGCCGGCGACCCGCTTGCCTTGCGCCGGTTGCCATGGCACTGACGGCCGCGGGCGGCCCGAGGGCGGTTTGCAACCACCGGACCTGAGCTGGTCGCGCCTGAGCAGTGTGCACGGCCAGCAGCAGGTCAACGGGCGCAGCTATCCGGCGTATTCCGACGCTGCCCTGGCCCGGGCGGTCCAGGAAGGTCGAGACCCGGCCGGCAATCGCCTGAGCCCGGCGATGCCGCGCTTCGTCCTGTCGATGAACGACCAGCGCAACCTCACCGCCTATCTCAAACGCATCGCCGATGACCAGGACCCAGGCCTCGATGCCACCAGCGTGCACCTGGGTACCTTGCTGCCCGGCAGCGGGCCGCTGGCCGAGGAGGGCGCCACCGTGGCGGCGGTGCTCAAGGGCTGCGTGCAGCGCATCAACGCGGCGGGCGGGATTCACGGACGGCAGTTGCGCTTGAGCATCGTCGATCCCGGCCCTGACCGGGCCAGTGCCGAGCAGGCGCTGGGGCGGTTGATCGATGAAGCGCAGGTGTTCGCCCTGGTCGCACCGCTGGCCCCGGCTTTGGGCCCGACCCTGGCGACACGCCTGGAGCGCGCGGGCATTCCGTTGATCGGCGCGGTGTCGTTGCTGGGTGATGCGCAGTCCAGCCGGCAGGTTTTCGAGCCGCTGCCGGGGCTGCGCGAGCAACTGATCGCCCTGGCCGACCATGCTCGTGAGCAACTGCAGGTGCAGCAGGGCCCGACCCTGATCACCTACCCGGACGAACCGGGCCAGCAACGGGCGGCACAGGCGTTGGGCAACCATCTGCAGGCCAATGCCTGGCTGGACGTCCGCGTGCAACCCTACGACCCGGCGCAGGAGGCGCTGCCCCTGGGCTTTCGTTCGATCTTCTACCTGGGCAGCGGCGCTGCGTTCAGCCGCTTCGCCGGGCATTTGCAGGAGGCCGGGCAGGCGCCGTACCTGTTCGCCGTGGCCAGCCAGGTCGCCGGCGATCTGTTCCAGGTGCCCGAAGGGTTTTCCCGGCGGGTGTTTCTTGCTTATCCGTTCATCCCGGGGGACTGGACCGCTGCCGGGCGCCAGGCGCTCGGCGAGGTGCGCCAGGCCGCAGGATTGGGCGGGCAGCATGCGGTCCTGCAAGTGGGCGCGTTCAGTTCGATGCTGCTGCTCGGCGAAGCCATGAAGCAGGGCGGACGCGACCTCAGCCGCGACAAGCTGGTCCGGGCGCTGGAAGGCCTGCATGACTTCGCCACCGGCCTGACGCCGCCGATGAGCTTCGGGCCGGGCCGGCGCCTGGGGCTCAGTGGCGCCCATGTGGTCACCCTGGAACTGCCCGGGCAGCGCTTCTACGTGGTCGCACCCTATAAACCGATTGCGGCACTGCCATGACGGGGGTTCACTCATGAAACTCAACGGCTGGATGATCCTGCTGACCTTGTGGGCGCCCGCGGCGCTGTGCAGCAACGAGCCTGTGGTGGCGCGGGTCAATGGCGAGGAAATCCCGGCGTTGCGCCTGGAGCGCTATTTCGCCGAATACCTTGAAGACCAGGGCAGGGCAGTGGGCAGCATCCGCAGCCCCAAGGCCTATCAACAGCTTCGGCGCCAGGCGCTGGACGCCCTGATCGACCGGGAACTGCTGTGGCAGGAGTCGCAAAAGCGCGGCGTGGTGATCAGCGACGAAGTGGTCAAGGCCCAGGTCGAGCAGACCCGCCAGGCCATGGGCGGCGCCGAAGTGTTCAGCCGCCGCCTGGAGGATGCCGGCTTCGACGAGGCCGGCTTTACCGAGTACACCCGCCGCGAACTGGCGGCGAAACAGGTATTCACCGAGCTGACCGAGGTCAGCCCGCCGGATGAACCGACGGTGCAGGCCTTCTATGCGCAGCACCGCGCCGAGATGAGCCGCCCCGAGCAGGTCCAGGCCCGGCATATCTTGGTCAAGGTGGCGCGCGATGCGGATGCCGCCACAGTCGAAGCGGCGCGACTACGCTTGCAGGAAATCAGCGGGGAAATTGCCCGCGGCGAAGATTTTGCCAGTGTCGCCAGCCGTCGCTCGGAAGATGCCTCGGCCAGCGCCGGCGGCGACCTGGGTTACTTCTCCCGGGGCCGGATGTTTCCCGAGTTCGAAGCGGCGGCCTTTGCCTTGCGCCCGGGGGAGATCAGCCAGCCGCTGCGCACCGACGCCGGATGGCACCTGATTTATTTACAGAACCACTTGGAGGCAGCCGATGTCTCAGAGGAACAAGGACTGGAAATGGTTCGCACTTACCTTCTCCGCGAGCAGCGCACGCTGGCTCGACAGCAGGCTTTGGCGCACTTGCGCGCGCGCAATCGAATCGAACGGATCGACGACCACTGAAGCGGTTTTCCCCACTATCGGGGAAAACCCTCAAGCCGTGCCCGTGGCCATCCCCGCCTTTGGGGGATGCCCGCCCGGTGTGAAAATCTTCTTCATGAATATCAACTACATGCAGCGGTAGTCGGACCGCCCTTCAGCCTGGCACGAAGCGTGCTCAAGCCTATTCAAGGCGCACGCTCCACCAGGCCCGGCACTCGGACCTGCGGTTACAAGGAGTCTGCCTTGTTAAACAAAGTACTGGTTGTTGAAGACGAACAGCTGCTTGCCCAGAACCTCCAGAATTATCTGCAGGCGCAAGGGCTGGAAGTCCGCGTAGCGCACGAAGGTGCAGCGGCCATCGGTGAAGCCGAGGGTTTTGCTCCCAACGTGATGGTGTTCGATTACCGCTTGCCCGATATGGAAGGTTTCGACGTTCTCGATGCAGTCCGCCAGGACAGGAAATGCCACTTCGTGCTGATCACCGGGCATCCCACCACGGAAGTCTGTGATCGGGCCCGCAAGCTGGGGGTCAGTCATATCCTGTTCAAGCCGTTCCCCCTGGCGGAACTGGCCCGCGCCGTCTTCGACCTGCTGGGCGTGGAGCGTGAGTCCACCACCAGCGCCAAGCGTTCCGAGGGCTTCGTCGAACGCCGCCAGCACAAGACCGAAAGCTTCCCGCTGCAGCTGTACGACGGCAGTTGGGTGCTGGCGGATCGCCGGAAACCCCAGGCATCCGTAGCCCCGGACGACGAACAGCTGCTCACCGGGAAGGACTGACGCGGCGGACCGCAACCGCTCGCCGCGTCGACAGGGCCCCAGGCCCCCGGCGTTGGAGAGCAAGCCATGGACCGTCGATCCCTTGCCGTCGAACCGGCACCGCAGGACTGCGTAGTCCCCCGATTCTCCAGTGAACAACTGGCCCAGGCCCGCTCCCGTGCTGCCACCTCCGGCGAACGGCTCCTCGACGCCCTTGGCGTGCTCTGCGAACTGGCGCCCATGCCGTTCATCCACTGCCTCGGTGCCACCCTGCATTACCCGGTGCTGGACACCGACAGCCTGTTCAAGGCCAGCCCGGTGTTCGACCGGGTCACCCTGGCGCAGTGCCTGAAGCGCGAATTCATTCTCCTGCGTCACGAGGACACGCTGGTCGGCGTGTTCGCCGATCCCTTCGACAATGCCCGCCTGGCCTGGATCGACGACTGCCTGCACGGCGCGCCGCTGTACCTGGTGCACGCCGACGACCTCAAGGCCTACCTAGCCCGCCACGAAGAAAGCTTCCATGCCGTCGAGTCGCTCAATACCCAGGCCGATGCCCAGGTCGAGCGCGACACCCTGCAAAGCCTGTCCCTGACCAGCATCAGCGAAGACGCCAGCGTGGTGGTCAAGCTGGTCAACTCGACGCTCTACGACGCGTTGAAGATGCATGCCAGCGATATCCACCTGGGCACCACCGGCAACGGCCTGGTGATCAAGTACCGCATCGACGGCGTGCTCAACAACATCAGCAAGGTCCAGGGCAGCGAGTTCGCCGAGCAGGTGATTTCCCGGGTCAAGGTCATGGCCGAACTGGATATCGGCGAAAAGCGCGTGCCCCAGGACGGCCGTTTCAAGATCGGCATCAGCGGCCGCCAGATCGACTTCCGCGTGTCGATCATGCCGAGCATCTTCGGCGAGGACGCGGTGCTGCGGGTGCTGGACAAGCAGGACCTGGCCGACAAGGTCAGCGGGGTGCAGTTGCAGGCCCTGGGCTTCGCCGACGAAACCCTGCGCCAGTTGCGCCGCCTGGCCGCCGAGCCCTACGGCATGGTGCTGGTCACCGGCCCCACCGGCAGCGGCAAGACCACCACGCTGTACGCGATGATCAGCGAGATCAACCACGGCGTGGACAAGATCATCACCATTGAAGACCCGGTGGAATACCAGCTCCCGGGGGTATTGCAGATTCCGGTCAACGAGAAAAAGGGCCTGACTTTCGCCCGGGGCCTGCGCTCGATCCTGCGCCATGACCCCGACAAGATCATGGTCGGCGAGATCCGCGACCCCGACACCGCGCAGATCGCCGTGCAATCAGCCCTGACCGGGCACCTGGTGTTCACCACCATCCACGCCAACAACGTTTTCGACGTGATCGGCCGCTTCACCCAGATGGAAATCGACCCCTATAGCCTGGTTTCCGCACTCAACGCCGTACTGGCCCAGCGCCTGATCCGCCTGGTCTGCGCCACTTGCGCCGCGCCGCACCAGCCCGATGCCGAGGAGCTGCAGCGCTCCAACCTCGACCCGCACCAAGTCGCCCATTATCACTTCGTCCAGGGCAAGGGCTGCGGCCATTGCCGCGGCAGCGGCTATCGCGGGCGTACCGCAATCGCCGAGCTGCTGAAACTGGACGACGAGCTGCGGCAGATGATCGTCGAGCGCCAGCCGGTGGCGAAGATCAAGGCCCTGGCCTGTCGTCGCGGTTTGCGCCTGCTGCGCGAATCGGCCCTGGAACTGGTCCAGCAAGGGCGTACCACGCTCGAGGAGATCAACCGTGTCACGTTTATCGCCTGATCGTTATATCGCCGTGCTCGGCGCCAGCGGCGTCGGCCTGGGCCGCCGCCAGGGCAGCGAAACCCTGTGGCTGGGCAGCGTCGGTTTCATCGACGAAGGCTTCCAGGCCTGGAGCGTCGCCCTGGACACCCTCGACCGCCTGCTCGGCGAACACTGCCCGGCAGGTGCTCAACTGAGCGTGGTGGTTTCCGCGCACTTCAGCCGCTTCTGCCTGGTGCCCTGGAGCGAGCAGATCGCCCGCCCGGATGAGCTGCTGGGCTTTGCCCGGCTGTGCTTCGAAGACCTCTACGGCACGGCGGACCAGCCCTGGGACCTGACCCTGTCGCCCGAGCCGGCCGGCTGCGACCGGATCGCCGCAGCCTTGCCCCGGGCCTTGCTCGAACGTCTGCGCAACGTGGCCAGCGGGCGCGGCCTGCGCCTGCGCTCGGTGCAGCCGTACCTGATGGCGGCCTTCAACCACTTCGACAAACAGCTTGATGCCGGCGACCTGCTGTTCGTGGTCGCCGAGCCGGTGCGCAGCGTGCTGCTGCTGGCCAGGGCAGGGCGCTGGGCGGCGGTGCGTTCGGTGGGCAGCAGTGACAGCGACGCCGCCCTGGGCGCGTTGATCGCCCGCGAAAGCCACTTGCAGGCGTCCAGCAGCGAGCGGCCCTTGAATCTCTACCTGCATGCCCCGGCGCGCCTCGAGTCGCCGGCGCAGGTAGCGGGTGTACGGGTGCTGGATGAAGCGGGCAGCGGCAGCCGCGACAGCCTGCACGCCATGTCACGGGCGGTGGCCTGAATGCGCCCCCTGACGCTGGAATTCCAGCCACGTCGCCGCTCTGGTCCGCTGGGCTGGGGCCTGCTTCTGGCCGGCGGGCTGCTCGCCGTGGCCTGCCTGGCCGGCCACTACGTCGTCGACAGCGGCACGGAACAACAGCAGGGCCACCTGCAAACCACCCGGCATGCCCTGACCGGCAGCAGTCCCGCCGCTGCCAGCCTGACCCCGGCGCAGACCCGCGAGCAGGCGCAGAACCTGGCGGAGATGAACAAGGTCTCGCAACAGCTGCGCCGACCCTGGGAACGCCTGTTCGCCACCCTCGAACGTCTGCCACGGGACAACATCGCCTTGCTTGCCCTGACCCCGGATGCGCGCAAGGGCCAAGTGCGGATCAGCGCCGAGGCCCGCGACCTGGAAGCGATGCTCGACTTTCACCAGCGTCTGGAAGCCAGCGACGAGCTGTCCGACGTGTCCCTGCTGAGCCACGAGATCGTCGCCAACGTGCCGGAGCACCCGGTGCAATTCAACCTGTCGGCGACCTGGGAGATGGGCGATGCGAATCCCTAGACTGATCGTTCACGAATACCTCCAGGGCCTTGGCGTGCCCGGCCTGCTAGGCGCCGGCCTGCTGCTGACGGCGGCGCTGTACGCCGTGGCCGGGCTGCAGCCGGCCTGGCAGGGCCTGCAACAGCTTGAACAGCAGACTCGTGATGCCCGCGAGTACCTGGCCAAGGTCGAAGACGGCAGCCTGGCGGCGCCCGTCGTGCCGCAACGCCAGCTCGACGACTTCCGCAGCAAGCTGCCGTCGCAGCCGCTGGCAACAGTCGCCATCGACCGCATCTACGCCCTGGCCGCCCAGGAGCACATCACCCTGGCTCGTGGCGAATACGCCCTTGGCGTCGATCCCAGGACCCACCTGGCGCGCTACCAGATTCTCCTGCCGGTGCGCGGCAGCTATCCGCAATTGCGTCGCTTCCTGCACGCCTTGCTGGGCCAGTTGCCGGCGGTGGTGGTAGAGGACGTCGAGTTCCAGCGCAAGAAGATCGCCGACACCGAGCTGACCGGGCGGATCCGTATGACCCTCTACCTGTCGAGGTCGTGATGAACAGCAAACGCAAGGCAGCCTGGCTCGCGTTCTTCGGTATCGCCGCGGCGCTGGGCTGGGCCCCGGAATACTTCGACAACGCTGAACGGCCCGTGGTCCCGGTCATTCAGGCGCAAGCCCCCGGCGGCGCCGGCCCGGCGCGCCTGGCGACGGCAGCCAAGGCCACCCCGATCCGCGATCTCAGCCCGGTCGGCGACCTGTTCGCCAGCCGCAGCTGGAAGCCTGCCGCGACCCTGGCCACGGTCATCGAGCAACCGCTCAGCGTCACGCCGCCGGTGCAGGCGCCCACGGCACCGGACATGCCATTCCAGTTCGTTGGCCGGCTCCATGACAGCAGTGATCTGCAGGTATTTCTACAGGACGGCGAAAAACTCTACGTCGTGCGCAAGGGCGACGTTATCGACGAAAACTGGCGGGTGGAGGGCATTTCCGATGTGGAACTGAGCTTCGTCTACCTGCCACTGCACGTGTCCCGGACCCTGTCCGTGGGGAGCTCGCAATGAACCGATTCCGTTTGATGATGAGTCTTGGCGTGTGCATCGCCCTCGCCGCGTGCAGTTCGGCCAGGGTGGCCAACAAGGAGGCCAGCGACCTGATCGAGTCCGGCCAGTACGAAGCCGGCCTGGCGCGGATCGAGGAGGGCCTGCGGGAAAACCCGCGGGACACCGAATTGCACCTGGCGCTGAACATGGGCCGGGCCCGGGCGATCACCGCGCTGCTGAGCGAAGGCGACCGCGAGCGGGCCCTGCGCAATGTCGCCCCGGCGCGCCTGGCCTACGGCCGGGTGCTGACTATCGAACCGAACAACCGCCGCGCCCAGGACGCCCTGCGCCAGCTCGACTACCTGCGCAGCATGGATGAAAAGCTCGAACTGGCCCGGGGCGACCTGCGCCGTGGCGATATCTACGGCGCCGACCGCCAGGTCAAGCAGATTCTCGAACTGGACCCGAAGAACGACGGCGCCCTGGAGCTGCAAGGCAGTATCCGCCTGGTGCAGAGCCGCAACGTCGTGCAGTACCCGCAACTGCGCACGCGCCTTGACCGGCCGGTAACCCTGGAGTTCCGCGATGCCAACCTGAAGACCATCTTCGAGGTGCTGTCCCAGGTCGCCGGCCTGAACTTCATCTTCGACAAGGACCTGCGCCCGGACATGAAAGCCACGATCTTCGTGCGCGATGTGCGCATCGAGGACGCCGTGGCCCTGCTGCTGCAGCAGAATCAGCTGCACCAGAAGGTGGTCAACGAGAACACCCTGCTGATCTACCCCGACTCGCCGCAGAAGCTCAAGGACTACCAGGAGCTGGTGATGCGCACCTTCTACCTGACCAGCATCGACGCCAACACCGCGCTGAACATGATCAAGACCATGCTCAAGACCCGCGACGTGTTCGTCGACGAGCGCCTCAACACCCTGACCATGCGCGACAGCGAAGACGCCATCCGCATGGCCGAGAAGCTCTTGCAGTCCCAGGACCAGTCCAACCCGGAAGTGGTGCTGGAAGTGGAAGTGATGGAAGTCGCCCGCCAGCGCATCCTCGACCTTGGCCTGCAATGGCCGAACACCTTCGGCGTGCTCAATAGCGATGGCGGCGCAGTGACCGTGCTGGATCAGCTCAAGGGCATCAACTCCAGCCGCATCACCATCGCACCGTCGCCCCAGGCCAAGATCAACGCCCAGGACAACGACATCAACACCCTGGCCAGCCCGGTGATCCGGGTCAGCAACCGCGAGCAGGCGCGCATCCATATCGGCCAGCGGGTGCCGATCATCAGTGCCACCTCGGTGCCCTCGACCCAGGGCCCGGTGATCACCGAAAGCGTCACCTACCTGGACGTCGGCCTCAAGCTCGAGGTGCAGCCGGTGGTGCACCTGAACAACGAGGTGGCGATCAAGGTGGCCCTGGAAGTCAGCAATGCCACGCCGCTGGAGCCGACTCGCCAGGGCACCATCCCGGTCCAGGTCGACACGCGCAACGCCCAGACCACCCTGCGCCTGCATGACGGCGAAACCCAGATCCTCGCCGGCCTGGTGCGCAACGACCATGGCGCCACCGGCAACAAGATCCCCGGCCTAGGCGATATTCCCGGGCTGGGCCGGCTGTTCGGCAGCAACAAGGACACCGTGGGCAAGTCCGAGCTGGTGCTCTCCATCACCCCGCGCATCGTCCGCAACCTGCCGTACCAGAGCCCGTCGGACATGGAATTCCCCACCGGCACGGAAACCAGCATGCATATCCAGGCGCCCGATCGCGCGCTGGGCACGGCAAGCCGGGGTATCGAGCAGGCCGACCCGGTCGCGGTGACCACCTCCGTCGTCGTCGGGAAGCCTTGAACATGAACGCCGCCGCGCAACGCTCGGCCCAGCGGGGTTTCACCCTGATCGAAGTGGTCGTGACCCTGGCCCTGATCGGCCTGCTCGCCGGGCTGGCCGCACCGCTGACCGAAACCGTGGTGCGCCGCGGCAAGGAGCAGGAGCTGCGCAGCGCGCTGTACCAGATCCGCGATGCCATCGATGCCTACAAGCGGACCTTCGACGCCGGCTATATCGAGAAGTCGCTGAACAGCACGGGCTACCCGCCGAACCTGCAGGTCCTGGTGGACGGCGTGCGTGATGTGCGCAGCGCCAAGGGCGCCAAGTTCTACTTTTTGCGCCGCGTGCCCCATGACCCGTTGACCACGGCCAAGGCCGACGACCAGGGCGGCTGGGGTCTGCGTGCCTACGACAGCCCCAGCGACAGCCCGCGTGAAGGCCAGGACGTCTTCGACGTCTACTCCAGGGCCCGGGGCAAAGGGCTCAACGGCATTGCGTACCGGGAGTGGTGAACTTATGCGCCGGGAAAAAGGCTTCACCTTGCTGGAATTGATGGTGGTCATGGCGATCATCGCCACCCTGATGACCATCGCCTTGCCGCGCTACTTCGACAGCCTCGAAGCGTCCAAGGAAACCACCTTGCGCCAGAGCCTGTCGGCCATGCGCGAGGCCCTCGATCACTACTACGGCGATACCGGGCACTATCCCGAATCCCTCGAGCAACTGGTGGAACAGCGCTACCTGCGCAACGCGCCGATGGACCCCATCGCGCAGCGCAAGGACGCCTGGGTGCTGGTCGCTCCGCCCGACGGGGTGGCTGGCGGCGTGGCGGATATCAAGAGCGGAGCCAGCGGGAGGGCGCGTGATGGCAGCCTGTATGCCGAGTGGTAAGCCGGCGCGCCAGGGCGGTTTCACCTACCTGGGCGTGCTGTGCCTGATCGCGCTGATGGGCATCGCCCTGGCCGGTGCCGGCGAGCTGTGGTCGACGATCTCGCGGCGTGATCGCGAGCGCCAACTGCTCTGGGTCGGCACCCAGTACGCCCAGGCGCTGCGCAGCTACTACCGCGCCTCGCCGGGCCTGGCGCAGTACCCGAAAAGCCTTGAGGACCTGCTGCAGGACGAGCGTTTCCCGTCGGCCCGCCACCACATCCGCCAGCTCTACCCGGACCCGGTGGGCGGTGGCGAATGGACCTTGCAGCGCGGTTTCGACGGGCGCATCACCGGCATTGCCAGTGCGTCCAGCCAGACGCCGCTCAAGCAGGCGGACTTTCCCAGCCAGTGGTCGGACTTCAACGGCATGGGGCGCTACAGCGACTGGCAGTTCGTCGCGGAAAAGGCCTTTCTCGAAGGCGCCTCCAACCGCGCGAAGAAGGCCCAGCCATGAACCGCCAGGCCCTGGCTGCACTGTTCCTGGCCCTGTTGCTGCCGTTCGCGGCGACCCGGGCGGAAGAAGAAATGCTCGGCTTTATCGTCGACGACACCATTTCCCATATCGGCCACGACTTTTATTACGCCTTCAGCGAACGCCTGCGGGCGACCAGCCCGATGGACTTCAACCTGGTGGTGCGGGAGCGGCCGTCGGCGCGCTGGGGCAGCCTGGTGACCGTCGAATATCAGCAGCGCCTGGTGTACCGGCGTTTCCTCGCGCCCAACACCACGGAACTCAAGGACGAGGCCTACGCGGCCGCCGACTGGGTTCGCGCGCAGATCGTCCAGCGCAAGCTGGAAACCTTGTTGCAAGACACCACGGACCTCGAGAGGGACGAACTATGAACAACAACATCCGTACCCGACGCCTCTGCCTGCTGCTGGCGGGCCTGGGCAGTTGCGGCCTGGTCCAGGCCACCGAACTGGTCTACACGCCGATCAACCCGTCGTTCGGCGGCAACCCGCTGAATGGCACCTGGCTGCTCAACAACGCCCAGTCGCAGAACGACTACGACGACCCCGACCTCAAGTCGCGGGTCACTCCGGCCGGGACCTCGGCCCTGGAAAGGTTCTCGGCCCAGTTGCAATCGCGGCTGCTCGGGCAATTGCTGGACAACATCTCGACCGGCAACACCGGCAGCCTGTCCACCGACGCCTTTATCGTCGATGTGGTCGATGATTCCGGTGCCCTGAGCATCGTCGTCACCGACCGGGCGACCGGTGAAATCTCGGAAATCCAGGTCAACGGCCTCGCGCCTTGACGGGGCCTTGGGGTGAAGGGGAGCAAGGACATGAAAAGAATACTGATGCTAGGGCTGCTGGTGGCTGCATTGCAGGGGTGCGGTCTGCGCGACACCGTACCGGCCGAACAGGACACCGAGTCGCCGACCCTGACACCGCGGGCGTCGACCTACTACGACCTGCTCAAGATGCCGCGGCCCAAAGGGCGGCTGATGGCGGTGGTCTATGGCTTCCGCGACCAGACCGGGCAATACAAGCCGACCCCGGCCAGCTCGTTCTCCACCAGCGTGACCCAAGGCGCCGCGAGCATGCTGATGGACGCGTTGCAGGCCAGTGGCTGGTTCGTGGTGCTGGAGCGCGAGGGCCTGCAGAACCTGCTGACCGAGCGCAAGATCATCCGCGCCTCGCAGAAAAAGGCCAACACACCGGTCAACATCCAGGGCGAACTGCCGCCACTGCAGGCGGCCAACATGATGCTCGAGGGCGGCATCATCGCCTACGACACCAACGTGCGTAGCGGCGGTGAGGGGGCGCGTTACCTGGGGATCGATATTTCCCGCGAGTACCGGGTCGACCAGGTCACGGTCAACCTGCGGGCGGTGGACGTGCGTAGTGGGCAGGTGCTGGCCAATGTCATGACCAGCAAGACCATCTACTCGGTCGGGCGCAGTGCCGGCGTGTTCAAGTTCATCGAGTTCAAGAAACTGCTGGAAGCGGAGGTGGGCTACACCACCAACGAACCGGCGCAGTTGTGCGTGCTGTCGGCGATCGAGGCGGCGGTGGGGCATCTACTGGCGCAGGGGATTGAGCGGAAGTTGTGGCAGGTGGCGGGAGAGGGTTCGGCGCCGGGGCAGAACGAGACGCTGGATCGGTATTTGTCGCAGAGCGGTATTGGGGGGGCTGGGGAGTAAGGATCCGCTTCAGGACATCAGCTTGATCTCATCTTGCGCGGCGGTTGTGGGAGTGGATTATTCCGGTCCCACACCCGCCGCCGCGCTTTGGCTAAAGTCGGAATCGCCAGACCACCGCGATTGCTGTAGTGAATCCACCATCGCAATCGCTGGCAAGCCAGCTCCCACAGTGACCGAGTCGTGCCCGGGATTGATGGCCGGCAGAGGACCCTGTGGGAGGTGGCTTGCCGGCGCAATGAGGCCGGCATGGGCAGTGAGGGTGTCTGGTCGGGCCAATCGCTGGCAAGCCAGCTCCCACAGTGACCGAGTCGTGCCCGGGATTGATGGCCGGCAGAGGACCCTGTGGGAGCTGGCTTGCCGGCGCAATGAGGCCGGCATGGGCAGTGAGGGTGTCTGGTCGGGCCAATCGCTGGCAACGCCAGCTCCCACAATGACCGAGTCGTACCCGGGATCGATGACCGGCAGAGGACCCTGTGGGAGCTGGCTTGCCAGCGATGAGGCCGGCACGGGCGGTGATGGTGTTTGGTCGGGCCAATCCCCACAGTGACCGAGTCGTGCCTGGGATTGATGGCCGGCGGAGAACTCTGTGGGAGCTGGCTTGCCAGCGATGAGGCCGGCATGGGCGGTGATGGTGTCTGGTCGGGCCAATCCCCACAGTGACCGAGTCGTGCCCGGGATTGATGACTGGCGGAGAACCCTGTGGGAGCCGGCGTTGCCGGCGATGAGGCCGGCACGGGCAGTGATGGTGTCTGGTCGGGCCAATCGCTGGCAAGCCACATACAGTGACCGAGTCGTGCCCAGGGTTGATGACCGGCAGCCCCTTGTGGGAGCTGGCTTGCCAGCGATGAGGCCCGGCCGGACACCCTCAGGATCAAGGGTGAAATCCACCCAAAAGCCTCACTGCTGCAACACACTCGCCTGGTTGGCCGCCCCAAACTGCTGCACCGTCGCCATCTGCCCCGTCCCGCTCTGATCCACCGTGGCAATGTTGCCATCCCCACCCTGGGTGACATACGCGACGTTCATGCTGTCCGCCTGCTTGACCGTGATCTGGTTGTCACTGCCATACAACTGCGCGGTATACGCCTGGTTGCCATCCCCGGACTGGTCGAACGAAGTGCTGTTGCCACTGCCATTCGAGAAGCCCTGCGCCAGGTTGGCCGTGCCACGCTGGTCGGCGATAAGCAGGTTGTCGCTGCCGTTCTGCTCGAAGTACAGCTCGTTGTAGTTCTCCGCCTGGCTGACCGTAGTCTTGTTGCCGCTGCCGTTCTGCTGGGTGGTCATGACGTGGCCGACGCCATCCTGGGTGAAGTTGGCGACGTTGCCGCTGCCGGCCTGGTTGATCGTGGCACGCTGGTCGAGGCCGAACTGGCCACCTTCCTGCGGGCCTTTCCAGTTGCTGGCATAGACCTTGTTGTCGTTGCCCAGCGAGGTGGCGTTGAGCACCAGGTTTTCCCCGGACTGATAGGTGAAGTGCAGGTTGCCACTGCCTTGCTGGTACAGCGCCAGGCTCGAGGCGGTGGATTCGTACTGGTCGGCGTAGATCGCGTTGAGGTCACCAACCTGGAACACCTGGGCCACATTGTTTTCGCCGAAACTCTGGTCGACCACCGCTTCGTTGGCCTGCCCGTATTGCTGGATCGTCGCCTGGCTGGCGGCCTGGCTATCCTGCCAGACTTCGTTGCCGTTGAATTCGCCCATCTGGGTGATGTTGACGGTACCGCCCAGGCCGTTGCGCTGGTCGCCATAGGCGTAGTTGCTGTCGCCTGCCTGGTAGATATCGATCTGCCCGCCGTTGTGCAGCACCTGTTCAGCGGTGCCGTAGTTGGCCGTGCCGTACTGGATGACGATGGCGTTGTTGCCGATGCCGGGGTAGAGCTGCTCGACGTTGGCTTCGTTGCCGTCGCCGAATTGCCGGGTAGTGGCGGTGCCGCTGTCCTGGCTCTCCTGATAGATGAAGGAGAAGTTGCCCGTGCCCTCCTGCTGTTGCAGCGCGACATTGCCGCCTTCGCCAATGGACTGGCTGGCGTGGCTGATGTTGAACGCGCCCTGTTGTTGTTGCTGGATGCTGCTGCCGTTTTCGAACAGTTGCTCGGCGTAGCCGGCGTTGTAGTCGCCGGCCTGGTACTGGTCGATGACGCTGGTGGCGGTTTTCTGCACCGCCGCCGCGTCGTTGCCCTGGCCGGACTGATGCTGGGTGGACAGGCTGTTGTCCGCCAGGGCCTGGGTACTGAGAATCACCAGGATCGCGGCGGTAAGGGGCGTCAGTTTGAACATGATGAAACCTCCGGGGAGCGCACTGCGTTAGCGATATTGTCGGACCGAGACGCTCATGCCGTTGCCGGACTGGCTGACGGCGCTTTGCAGCCCCGTGCCGGCCTGCTCGATGCTGGCGTCGTTGTTGTTGCCGTGCTGGGTGATCTGGGCGCGATTGTGGCTGCCGCTCTGGCTGATGCCCGCGCTGTTGCCGTTGCCTTGCTGGGTGATCGTGGCCATCAGGTCGTTGCCCTGTTGCAGGATCCAGGCTTCCTGGTTGCTCCCCGACTGCACCACATTGCCGAGCAGCGACTGGCCGTTCTGTTGCACACGCGCCTCGTTGGCCTGGCCGTTCTGCACGATCAGCGCCTGCTGGCCAACGGGTGGGGGCAGCTCGCCGAGGTCGCTGCCCGCGGCGAGGTCGTCGTTTTCCATCAGGTCGTCGGCCCCCGCGCCCACACTGCCCAACAGCAGGAAAAGGCAGAGCAGGGCGGCGGTCGACGTGTTCATGGATAGCTCCTTTGCCGGTTCAGTTGGCGGTAACCGCGACGGTACGCACGGTGCCCTGGGACGAGGTGATGGTCGCGCTCGGGTTGGCCGACGGCACCACGGTGGTGCTGTTGCTCACCGTCAGCCGCCAGCGCCCGGTGACCGGTACGGTGGTGGTGCCCAGGGTCGCCAGTCCGGTAGGCGTGCTGACCTGCACGGTGATGGTGTTGCCGGTGGTCACCGACGAGGTGCCGGCGAAGTCCCAGGTGAAGCGGTTGTTGGAGCGCGCCGAGACGCTGGCGGTGGTGACCGCGAAGTTTTCCGCTGCCGGCCGCGGTGAGACCTGGACAGTGACCGTCCCCGGCGTAGTGGCGACGGCGCCGAAGTTGTCCCGGGGGAGGTAAGTGAAGGTCGTGGTGAAGGCGCTGGTCACCGTGGCCGGCGGGGTGTAGGTGAGGACCGTGCCATTGCTGGTGACGGTGCCGCGCCCGGCCGCTGGCTGGGTGAAGCTGGCGACGGCCAGGGGCACGTTGCCTTCCGGATCGGTGTCGTTGGCCAGCACGTTGATCGGGATCGCCACGCCAAGGGTCGCGACGGCGTCGTTGACCGGCACCGGCGGCTGGTTCGGCGCGACGTTGATGGTCACCGTGGCCGGGTTGGTCGAGGCCAGGCCCTTGTTGTCCTGGGCCTTGTAGGTGAAGGTCGTGGTCAGCGGCGCATTGACCACCGCAGGCGGTGTGTAGACCACCGAGGTGCTGCCGCTCAGGGCCACCGTGCCTTGTCCGCTGGGCGGCTGGGTGAGGGCGGTGATGGCCAGCGGCGTGTTGTTGTCCGGGTCGCTGTCGTTGGCCAGCAGGTTGAGGGTGATCGGGACGCCGAAGCTGGTGCTGCCGCTGTCGGCCACCGCCAGGGGGGGCTGGTTCTCGGCCACGTTCGGCGCAGTGCCGACCACCACCACCGGCTCGGTGTCGCTGCCGCCGGCGGCGGACTTGACCGTGACGGTGGCTGGCGGCTGGGTCAGGCCGGTGACGGTGATCCGCTGCTGGGTGCCGTTCTTCGACAGGCGCCCGTACCCCTGGGCAACCATGTCGGGAATCTCCACTTCGTCAGTGGACGCGGCTTCGATCAGCAGGCTGTTGTTGTCCCAGCTGTAGCGCGCCGTGCCGATTTTCACCACGTCGGAGAGCTTGCTCGACACGGCGGTCGGGCGCGTGGTCCCGGCCGTATTGCTGGCGGTGACCACCACCACCGGCGGCACTGCACCGGTGAAGTTGCGCTGGGCGAAGAACAGGCCGTTGTCGCCGATCAGGCTGGTCTGGCACGGCGACTGCGGCGGGCCGGCCACCAGGGCGATGGACTCGCGGAAGCACAGCGCCGAGCCGGCCGCGGCCTTGGCGAACACTTCCACGCGAGTCGTGCCGCCGCTGCCGGATGGGCTCCGGCGGTAGGTGGCGCGGGTGATCTCCACCGGTGTTTGCTGACGGTTGTCGAGGACCTTGCCGGACAGCGTGAACAGGCTGGTCTGGATGGTGCCGGCCGGCCCGCTGATGCGCACGAAGTTGGTGTTGTTGGGGCTGCCGGTGACGGCTTCGGTGAGGTTCGGGTCACCGATGAAGGTTTCCACGGCGCCGGTTTCCGGGTTCACTTCGGTGTAGGGGCCGTTGACACTGCGCAGGAACGGGCCGATGGCGCCATTCACCGCACCGCTGAAGTTGCCCGGTGCGCCGATGCCGATGTCGCGGGTGATGTTGATCACCCGGCGGCCTGGGGCCGGTACGTTGACCGTTTCCACGCCATAGGGGTGGGTGATGGTGTAGGTGCCGGCCGTGGGCACGGAAACCCGGATGCGGATCCGCGCGAAGCTTTGCTGGTCGCCGTCCACCGGGTTTTCCGAGGCAAACGCGGCCTCGATCCCGGCCACATACGCATCCAGCTCGTAACCGCTGTTGCCGATCGCCGGAATCGCCGTTTCGGCGAGGAACCAGAACGCTTCCGGTGGCCAGTTATCCGGGAACACCATCGGCTGGGCGTCGTCGAAGATCCCCGGCTCCGGGAGCAGGGTGCACATGTAGGCCGGTGGCACGCTGGCCGGTACCCGCGAACTGGTCGCGCGCGACTGGCACAGTTCCATCGACAGCAGGTTGTTGTCCTGGTACCACATGGGGAATTTCCCCGTGGCGAAGGTATAGGGACCGGGGTCGACGGCGGCGAGTTGCGCGAAAGCGCTACCGGACAGCGACAGCGTCAGTCCCAGGGCGTTGAGCGCCAGGCGTGGCCAATTGTTCATGATGCCTCCTGATGAGGATCCGGGCAGTTGAGCGTTCATTGCACGATGAGCACTTCTTCGGTGTCGCTGCCGCCATTGGATGACGTCACGCGGACAGTGGCCGGCGGGATGGGCGAGATGCCGGTGGCCAGCGCCTTGACCGCGCCATCGCCACTCAAGGCACCGATGGTGGCGCCGCTGCCGGAGGTGGCGGTCAGCACCGGAGGCGAGGTTTCGTCGCTGGTCGTGGCTTCGAGGGTCAGTTGCCCGGAACTCAGGCTGTACTCGGCGCGGCGAATCACCACCAGGTCGGTCAGGGTCATGGGCAGGGTGGTCGGGGTGCTGCTGGCGATGGCCAGGTGATTGTCGGCGGTCACCTGCAGGACATGTGGCAACACCGGGTTCTGCGGGCTTTGCGCGTACCAGTTGCCGGTGCTGTCGGCCTCGCTCAGGCTCAGCGCCGGGCTGCTGTTGCTCAGGGTGACGGTGGCCGGTGCTGGCGGCGCCATGACGAACACGTCCTGCTGGGCGACCGGGCCGCTTGCACCGGGCGTGCGCGAGTAGGTGCTGCGCTGGGTGATCAGCGGCGTCGGCCGTACCACCTCCGACAGTTTGCCGGAGATGGCGAAGTCGCTGGTGCGCAGGTCGATGCCGCCAGGGCCTTCGATGCGGATGTAGTTGGTGTTGAACGGGCTGCCGGTCACCGCCTCGTTGAGGTTCGGATCGCCGACGAAGCGTTCCGCGCCACCGGTCACCGGGTTGGTCTCGGTGTAGGGGCCGTTGACGCTGCGCAGGAACGGGCCGACATCGCCCTTGAGTGCGCCATCGTAGGTTTGCGGCGCACCGATGCCGATGTCCCGGGTCATGTTGATCGCCCGGCGCCCGGGGGTTTCGATGTCGAACACCTCGACCCCGTAGGGGTGGGTGATCACGTAGGTGCCGGCGGAGGGAACGTCGACGCGGATGCGGATGCGGGCGAAGCTGATCTGGTCGCCTTCGACCGGCTCCTCGGCGGCGAAGGCGGCTTCGATGGCCGCGCCGTAGGACAGGTTGATCCCGCGGGCGGCATCGACGATGGCGCCGTCGGCGGTGAACCAGAAGGCTTCGTCGGGGAAGTTGCCGGGGAACACCACCGGTTGCGCGTCATCGAACACGCCCGGGGCGGGCAGCAGGCTGCACATGTAGCTGGGCGCGCCGGGTGCACCGGCCACTCGCGAACTCACCGCTTTCGACAGGCACAGGTCGAGGGTTCGCCCGTGGCTGTCCTGGTACCAGGCGGCAAAACCACCGTTGCCGGGGGTGTAGGGCCCGGGATCGACCGCGAACAATGCCGCCTGGGCGACGCCTTGGGCCAGTGCGCCGACGACCAGGACGGTCGCCGCTTTGGACAGTAAAGGGTGCATGAGTATTCCCTCTATTGGAGACCTGTCCCGCGGGGGAGGGTCAGTTGCGAGGGCAGGTACAACTTTCGTACCAAGGGCTGCCGACGGCCGTGCAAGGCCCGCAGTCAAAGGGTCCGGGTGAAAGTCCAGACCGCGAGGGCGCGGGCCTGTCCCCACAGTTGGGGGCGGGTGGGGCGCCGGGAAATGGGGCAGCTTCCCCACCCGAAACCGGGTAAACCTCGCTGGTTGGGCTATAACCCCCATAGGGACTGCCGTCGGGGACAACGTCGATGAACCTGTGGACCAGAACAATTGCGGTGGATGACGCCCAGCCCAGCCCGGGCCTGCGCACACCACCGTTCAACCTGCTGCGCTGGTTCTCGATGATCAGCCTGGCGGTGATCGGCACGGTCGCCCTGGCGCTGGGTGCGGTGTCCTCACGGTTCGTGATCAGCGAGAGTGTGCACCGGGATGCCCTGCTGACGTCGCAGTTCCTCCAGGCGATCGCCTCGGCGGAGGTCCGCCATGTCTCGATCGCCAACGTGCGGACCATGGGTGAATTGCTCGACCCCCGCCAGGACCAGGCCTTTCCCGATGTCGACCCGGCCGCACGGGCCAATGCCCGGGGCGAGTTCCTCGACCATATCGAGCACCTGCCGGACGTGATCCTGGCCAACATCTACGCCCCCGACCGCACGGTGATCTGGTCGACCAACCCGGCGCTGGTCGGCACCCGCATCCATACCGACGAGGACCTTGAGCAGGCGTTCACCTCCAAGACGCCGGTCTCGGCCAGCTATCACAGCGTCGACGAAGGGCGCATGGAACAGAAATTCCCGGTGCCGCCGAAATTCATGTTCATCGAGAACTACATCCCGCTGTTCGATGCCGACGGCGAAAACGTCACGGCGATGGTGGAGATCTACAAGGAGCCCAGCGACCTGATCGAACGCATGACCCGCGGCCTGCTGCTGGTCTGGCTGGCCACCGTCGCGGGCGCCGGCCTGATCTTCATCGGCCTGTACTGGATCGTGCGGCGAGCCGCGAAGCTGCTGGCGGTGCAGCAGAAGCAACTGGTCACCAATGAAACCTTCGTCGCCCTGGGCGAAATGTCCTCGGCGGTGGCCCACAGCCTGCGCAATCCGCTGGCAACCATCCGCTCCAGCGCCGAACTGGCGCTGGAGTTCGACAGCGGCGCGGCGCACAGGAACATCAACGATATCGTCGGCCAGGTCGATCGCATGTCGAAGTGGGTTCGCGAGCTCCTGCAGTCCCTGCGTCCGCTGGCCGGAGACGCCGAGCCGGTGGACCTGGTGGCCGCCCTGCGTTGCAGCCTGACGGCATTCGAGACACAGATCGAGCGGGGCGCGATACAGGTCGAGTTTGCGCCCCATGACTCGCCCTGGGTCTTGAGCCACCGGGAGCAATTGAGCCAGATCCTCGCCAGCGTGCTGTCCAATGCCCTGGACGCAATGGACAAGGGAGGCACCCTGAGGGTCTCGTTGAGCGCGAACGATGCACAGCGGGTGAGCCTGATCCTCAGTGACAACGGCCGCGGCATGAACGAGGAACAGCGCAGCATGGCTTTCCGACCGTTCTTCACCACCAAGCAGGGCGGGCTTGGCGTGGGCCTGGTGCTGGTCAGGCGCATGATGGAGCGCGTTGGCGGCTCGGTGAGCCTGCAAAGCCGTGAAGGCGAGGGCACCTGCGTCCTTCTGACGTTCAGGACACCACCGGGGAAACGCCGTTGAACGTTACCCGGTAATGGGTGTCATTCCCCAGTCGTCGAGGCCCATGGCCTTGAATTCAGCTCCAGGTCATTGATTTGAAAGGGCTGTAACTAGTCGTTACAAGTCTGGCGAGGTTTTTGCAGCATGCCATCACCCCCGTCATGACAGTCGAGGTGGTTGGTGATGGACCTGAATGCGCGTTCTCCCTTCAAGTGGCTCGCGGTGCTGACGCCGACGGGCATCCTGGTTTCACTGCTGCTCGGCACGACACCGCTGCGCGCCAGCCCCATCGACGATGAACGACAGCCCGAGCCCTCCGACCCTTCGGCCTACTACGACGAAGCGGCGGACAAAGCGGCGGCCCTCAATGCCATACTGACCATGCCGCAGGCCAATCTCGACGCCCTCGACCTGCCCGAGGGCGTCAAGGGCAGCCGCGACACCACCCGTCAGGAGAACGTGCTGCAACCGCTGCAGCAGACCAGCTTCAACTTCCCCACCAATGGCAAGCCGAGCCCGTTGTTCGGTGCGCAGCCGTTCACCCAGCAATTGCTGCTGTTCGAAGAGTTCGGCCCGGAAAAGCTCGATCCGACCACCCCGGCCGCACTCCTGGAGTTCCCGGCGCCGGCAGTGGGGCCGCTGCCCCAGCAGGATCCGGCCAGCGCGGCGCGTAGCGCACCACCCGGCGCGGCCCTCGACGCCTTCCTGCGCCAGCCCGGGCTGACGCCGTTCCCCAGCCAGTTCGCCAATGTGGTGGACCGCAACCCCTGGCAGGCGCAGATCGAATATTTCCTCAACCGGCATATCGGCTCGTCGGCGGAAGGCCGGCCGCCGGGAAAAGGCTGGTCGCACCAGCGCTGGAACGAGTTCTACCCGCAACAGGCGTACAAGACGGTGCAGACCGGGGTACGGGTCAACGGCGGCCTGCGTGACAGCCGGCAGATGCACGGCTACGCCGTCGGCGAGTTCGGCCCGGGCGGCCTGTATCACAATGTCGCCGGGGTACCGGCCACCGAGGGCACGGCCAAAGGTGTCGACCCGCGCTTCCACCCGAACATGCCCGTGCAAAACCACAATTCGGTATGGACCTTCGACGGCACCTTGCCGCCGAAGCTGCTCATGGTGCGTTACGGTCAGCCGGTACTGATGCGCCATTACAACGGCCTGCCGATCGACCCGGCCGCCAACATGGGCTTCGGCCTGCATACCATCAGCACCCACGAGCACAACGGCCATGCCCCGGCGGAAAGCGACGGCTACGCCAATGCGTTCTTCTTCCCGGGGCAGTACTACGATTATCGCTGGCCGATCCAGCTGGCCGGCTACGACAGCATCAACACCGACGCCCGTGACCCGCGCGCAGCATTCCCCTGTGCCCCCGGCGAAACCCTGTGGACCAACGACCTGAGCCCGAGCCGCAAGACCTGCGAGAACGGCACCATCCGCATTCGCGGCGACTGGCGCGAGACCATGAGCACCCACTGGTTCCACGACCACATGCTCGATTTCACTGCGCAGAACGTCTACAAGGGCAACGCGGCGATGATGAACTACTACAGCGCCCTCGACCGTGGCAACGAGGCGGTCAACGATGGCGTCAACCTGCGTTTCCCCAGCGGCAGCGCGCTGCCCTGGGGCAACCGCGACTACGACGTCAACCTGGTGCTGGGCGACAAGGCCTGGGATCAGAACGGCCAGCTGTGGTTCAACCCGTTCAACACCGACGGCTTCATCGGCGACCAGGTGCTGGTCAACTGGCAGTGGAAACCGACCCTCGACGTGCGCGCCCGCAGCTACCGCCTGCGCATCCTCAATGGCTCCGTGTCGCGCTACTTCAAGCTGGCCATGGTCCGCGAGATCAAGGGTTCCGGCGGCGAGTTCCAGGGGCCCAAGGGTTCCGGGCTTTCCTACGCCCGGGTGCCGTTCCATCTGATCGCCAACGACGGCAACATCATGGAGCACAGCGTGCCGTTCGACGGCTCCATGGACCTCGATGCCGACGGCGACAAGCAAAACCACAACGCGATCCTGCCAACCCAGGGCATCGCCGAGCGCTTCGACCTGATCGTCAACTTCGCCAGGAACGGGATCAAACCGGGCGACAAGCTGTTCCTGGTCAACCTCCAGGCCCATGACGATGGCAAGGGCCCCATTGCGCCGATCCCGCTGGGCGATGTGCTGTCGGAGAAATACCAGGCGGTGATCAAGCAGTCGAGCAAGGGCCCGCAGTGGGACAAGGGCGATCCGGCGGTGGGCAAGGTCCTGCAGTTCAACGTCAAGGCCTACAGCGGCCAGGATCTGGCCATGGACCCGGCGAACTACGAGCCGGCCAGGCCCGGCAAGGCCGAGGGCCTGGTGATGATCCCGCTCAAGCTGCACCGCGACAATGCCGCCGACAAGGCGCTGCTGGCCAGGGCGCGGCACCGTACTTTCATCTTCGGCCGTTCCGACGGCACCGACGAGGCGCCGTGGACGGTCAAGACCGACGGTGGTTTCGGCTTCCATATGGACCCGCGCCGCCTCAACGCTTCGGCCCAGCTCGCCAGCGGCCCCACCGATGCCGGCACGGCCGGGTTCGGCACCCTGGAGGTGTGGAGCATCAAGGCGGGCGGCAAGGGCTGGAGCCACCCGGTACATGTGCACTTCGAGGAGGGGATCATCCTCAGCCGGGGCGGCAAGGCGCCGCCGGAGTGGGAAAAATGGGCGCGCAAGGACGTCTATCGCATCGGCTCGGAAAACGACGGGCTGGACAGCGTGGAGATGGCGATCAACTTCCGCGAATTCGCCGGCACCTACATGGAGCATTGTCACAACACCCAGCATGAGGACAACTCCATGCTGTTGCGCTGGGACCTGGAAAAACCCGGGCAATTCCAGCTGATGCCAACGCCGCTGCCGAGCTGGGACGGGGTGCGCTACGTCAACTCGGCAGCTCTGCCGACCTTCCGCAATGGCGACGGCCTGGGCCCGCAGATCCAGGTGAGCAAATGATCCGCCGGGCGCTGGGCGCGCACCTGCTGTTGCTGCTGGTGACCTGCGCGCTGGCGGCACGGCTGCTGATCGCCCACCCAGGAGGCATGGCGCCGGCCAGCGAATCGGCCACGCCGTGGGGCGGCGACTACTTTCCCAATACCCTGCTGACCGACCAGGACGGTCGCCAGCTGCGCTTCTTCGACGACCTGATCAAGGACAAGGTGGTGGTGATCAACTTCATCTTCACCGCGTGCAGCGACTCCTGCCCGCTGGAAACCGCGCGTTTGCGCCAGGTCCAGCAGTTGCTGGGCGAGCGGGTCGGCAAGGACATCTTCTTCTACTCCATCAGTATCGACCCGGTCAGCGATACCCCCGAGGTGCTCAACGCCTATGCCCGACGCTTCAAGGTCGGGCCGGGCTGGCGTTTCCTCACCGGCGACTTCGCCGACATCACCGAACTGCGCCACAAGCTCGGGCTGTTCATCGAAGGCGTCGATAACGGGCGCAACAAGGATCACAACCTCAGCCTGATCGTCGGTAACCAGCAAAGCGGGCGCTGGATGAAGGCCTCGCCGTTCGAAAGCCCGTGGATTCTCGCCGACCAGTTGGCCAACACCTTGCACAACTGGAAGCAACCGAGCCTGGAGCAAAGCTACGCCGACGCCCCGCAGATTCGCCCGCCGAGCAATGGCGAGGAGCTGTTTCGCACCCGCTGCGCGTCGTGCCACAGCCTTGGGCCGCAGGACGGGCAGGGCATCGGCATGCGCAACATCGGCCCCGATCTGCTGGGCGTGACCACGCAGCGCGATCCGGCCTGGTTGAGCCGCTGGATCCGCGAGCCGGATCGCCTGCTCGCGGAGAAAGACCCGATCGCCGTGGAACTGTACGAACGCTACGCCAGGATCCCGATGCCCAACCTGCGCCTGGACGAGCGTTCGGCGCAGGCGATCATCGCTTTCCTGGCCGATGAGTCCGAGCGCCAGCGGACCTCGACGACGCCGATCCAATAGTGGCAAATGGCGCCTACACTCAACCCGAATCAACCCAGAGAAGGCTGATATCGGAAAAACGGGGGATACCATGCCTTTACCCGAACAACCAGTGCCTGCGTCCGCGGCCGAACCCCTCCAGCCCCTGGGCCCGCAGGGGCGGTTCAACCTGCTGCGCTGGTTTTCGCTGGGCAGCTTCCTGATCATCAGCGCCGTGGCCCTTGGCCTGGGCCATGTCTCGACCCGCTTCGTGGTCAATGAAAGCATCGAGCGCGATTCGATGCTGACCGCCCAATTCATCCAGGCCATCGGCGCCGCCGAGATCCGCCACGCCTCGATCAGCCCGCCGCGAACCATGGGCGAAATGCTCGATCCGCGCATGGACAACGCCTACCCGGATGTCCCGGCGCAGACCCGGGCGGCTGCCCGGGTAGAGTTCCTTGACCACGTCGAACACCTGCCGGACTTGCTCCTGGCCAATGTCTATGCCCTCGACCGCACGGTGGTCTGGTCGACCAACCCGGAACTGATCGGCCTGCAGATCCAGGACGACGATGAGCTGGACCAGTCCTTTGAAATGAAAGAGGCGGTGTCCACCAGCTACCACAAGATCAACGAAGAGCGGCCCGAGCAGAAGATGCTGCGCGAGCCCCAGTACCTGTTCGTCGAGAACTACATACCGATGTTCAACGCCGATCACAGCCATGTCATCGCCATGGTCGAGATCTACAAGGAGCCCGCCGACCTGGTGGCGCGGATCCAGCGCGGCTTCAAGCACATCTGGCTGGCGACACTGCTGGGCGGGCTGGTGATCTACCTGGCGCTGTTCTGGATCGTGCGCCGCGCCGCGCTGTTGCTGGAAAGCCAGCAGAAACAGCTGATCGCCAACGAAACCTTCGTCGCCCTCGGCGAGATGTCCACGGCCATCGCCCACAGCCTGCGAAATCCGCTGGCGACCATCCGCACCAGCGCCGAACTGGCCATGGAGATCGCCAGCCAGGGCGCGCAGAAAAACATCGGCGACATCATCAACCAGGTCGATCGCATGTCGCGCTGGGTCCGCGAACTGCTGGTGTCCATGCGTCCCGCCAGTGACGAGGGCGAGGCAGTGGACCTGGTCATCGCGCTGGAGGACACCCTGAGCGCCTACGATCCGTTGATACGCCGGTGCCACGTCAACGTCAGCTTCGTGGCACCGGAGGTGCAACCGGTCGTCAGCCAGCAGGTGCTGCTCACGCAAATCCTCAATAGCCTGTTCGCCAATGCCCTGGAGGCCATGCCCAAGGGCGGCGTGCTGAGCATCGAGCTGGATACCTCGCATCCCGGGCAACTGGGCATGACCCTGGGCGATACCGGCAAGGGTATGAGCGCGCAGCAGCAACAGATGGTCTTCAAGCCGTTTTTCACCACCAAGCAAGGCGGGCTGGGTGTCGGCCTGGCCCTGGTCAAGCGAATAATGGAGCGCTTCGGCGGCTCGGTCGAACTGACCAGCCGCGAGCAGGAAGGAACCCGCGTGCGACTCAACTTCAAAGTGGCAACGGGAGGCGACTATGGAACGCAGCATATTGCTGGTCGAGGATGACGAACTCCTCGCCGGGAACATCCAGACCTACCTGGAGCGCAAGGGCTTCGAGGTCACCGTCTGCCATTGCGCCGAAGATGCGCTGGAGCAGCTCGCCACCGTCGTCCCCGACGTGGTGCTGACCGACAACTCGCTGCCCGGCATGAGCGGCCACGACCTGATCCAGAAGCTGCGCATCAGCGCGCCGGAGCTGAAAGTGATCATGATGACTGGCTACGGCAATGTCGAAGATGCGGTCACCGCGATGAAGGAGGGCGCTTTTCACTACGTCACCAAGCCGGTGGCCCTGGCCGAGCTGAAACTCTTGCTGGACAAGGCCATGGCCACCGAACGCATGGAACGCACGCTGTCCTTCTATCAGGAGCGCGAGGCGCAGAAATCCGGGGTACAGGCGCTGATCGGCGAATCGGCGCCGATGCAGCAGCTGAAAAACACCATCGCCCAGGTCCTCGATGCCGAGCGGCGCATGGCCAATACCGACCTGCCGCCGGTGCTGGTGGAGGGGGAAACCGGAACCGGCAAGGAACTGGTAGCCCGCGCCCTGCATTTCGACGGCCCACGCAGCAAAGGCCCGTTCATCGAATTCAACTGCGCGTCGATTCCCGCCAACCTGGTGGAGTCCGAACTGTTCGGCCATGAAAAAGGCGCCTTCACCGACGCCAGGGAACGCCGTCTAGGGCTTGTGGAGGCGGCGGATGGCGGCACCCTGTTCCTCGACGAGATCGGCGAAATGGACCTGCTGCTGCAGGCCAAGTTGCTCAAGCTCCTGGAAGATCGCAGCATTCGCCGGGTCGGCTCGGTCAAGGAACGCAAGGTCGACCTGCGGGTGATCAGCGCAACCAACTGCAACCTGGAACAGATGGTCCAGCAGGGCAAGTTCCGCCGCGACCTGTTCTTCCGCCTGCGCATCATCTCGATCAAGGTCCCGCGCCTGTATGCCCGTGACGAGGACATCCTGCTCCTGGCCCGGCACTTTCTCGCCAGCCACGGCAAGCGCTATGGCAAGCCGAACCTGCACTTCAGCGACCAGGCCGAGGCCCTGATGCTGGGCTACAGCTGGCCGGGCAACGTGCGCGAACTGCGCAACATGCTTGAACAGACGGTACTGCTGGCACAGAGCGACACCATTGCCGCGCACCAGTTGAATGTCTGCCTTAGCCTGATGGACGACCCGCCGCCGCGGCAGGAAGCACAGCCCCCTGAACCGCGGCCGCTGCACAACGGCAGTGAGTCGATGAACCTGCCGGAAGTCGAGCGCGACATGGTGCGCAAGATGCTCGACAAGACCGACTGGAATGTCACCAAGTCCGCCCGGTTGCTGGGCCTGAGCCGTGACATGCTGCGCTACCGGATCGAGAAGCTCGGCCTGGAACGCCCGGACAAGCGTCACTGGTAAGGCCGGTCAGAATGCGGGTTTCTGTCGGTTCACGCAGGCGAGCAGGCAGTCGGGCTCGTGGACTTCCTCGTTGCGGTAGACGCCGTGTTCCGCGTCATAGACGCGGATGAACAGGCGTGTGCTGGTGTCGGTCACTGTCGGCAGGCGCGAATCCCTGAAACGGTGTTCGCTGGCGACTGGAATGAAGGTGCGCGGGGCGCTGGG
Organism: Pseudomonas sp. P2S-1; assembly: GCF_057197725.1. Taxonomy (NCBI): domain Bacteria; kingdom Pseudomonadati; phylum Pseudomonadota; class Gammaproteobacteria; order Pseudomonadales; family Pseudomonadaceae; genus Pseudomonas; species Pseudomonas sp. P2S-1. The sequence goes on along the minus strand of NZ_CM170068.1, from coordinate 1,314,074 downwards.
GATGTAGGTCTGCGGTGGCAGCGACTCCAGGGAAGGGTAGGTGAAGGCGCTGCTGGCGGGAGTGATGCTGCAATAGAGCGCTGGCAATAACAGCGCTAATGCGATGGTTTTCATGATTGCACCTGTGGCGCGTGGAGCCCCCAAGGTCTTCAACTATAGCTGTTGGTCTGGTTTTGTGGGGACCTTGTGGGAGCGTGTTGCCGCGCGACACGCTGCCCGAATTGCATGGCGCAGGCTCAGTCATGCTCCAGCTGCACATACTCCAGCATCTTCTGACTCCCATCGAGAATATCCGCGCAGATCGCCTCACGAGCCGCCGCACCATCGCCGTTCTTCAGCGCCGCCAGCACATCCCAGTGATGATCGATCGCCATGCGCTCGTTGAAGCTGCTGTAGGCCCGGGCAATCAACGGCCCGGTACGCATCCACAAACCATCCAGCAGGCTCGACAGCACCGGCATGTCGGCAATCTCGGTCAGCGCATAGTGGAATTCATGGTTGTGGGTCAGCGCCGCAGCGAGGTTGTTGTCCTGGATCGCCGCCAGGTTGTTGCGAATGCAGGTTTCCAGGCGCTCCAACTGCTGCGGCGTGACCAGCGCCGCCGCCGTCTCCGCCGCCAGGCCTTCCAGCGCCAGGCGGATGCTGCGGATCTCCAGGTATTGCCGCGAGGTGAGCATGGGCACGCGGATATCCCGCGGTGTCTGCAGCACCAGGGCCTGTTCCTTGGCCAACTGGAGAATGGCATCGCGCACCGGCGTGACGCTGGTGCCCAGTTGCTCGGCCAGGTCGCGGATGCGCAGCCGGTCGTTAGGCTGGAAACGCCCGGTAATCAGCGCTTCACGCAACAGGCCGTAGATGCCGCTGCCCAGGTAGGAGTGCTTGAGGTTGTCGATGGGGTAGTTCATGGCGTGCTCGTGTGCGCGGAGGTTCCATCCGCGCGGGATTATCGAACAACTCAGACATGTTGCCCACCATTGACATGAATCTCCGCGCCGTTGACGTACGACGCGCCCTGGGTGCAGAGGAAGTGCACCAGCGCCGCGACTTCCTCCGGCTTGCCCATGCGCTTCATCGGGATCGAGCGTTCGACGATCAGCTCGGTGCCGGCCGAGAGGATCGAGGTGTCGATCTCGCCGGGGGCAATGGCGTTGACCCGCACGCCATGGGCGCCGAAATCATGGGCCATTTCCCGGGTCAGCGCCGATAGCGCCGCCTTGGAGCAGGCATAGGCCACACCGGCAAAGGGGTGCACCTTCGACCCGGCAATGGAGGTGACATTGATCACCGAGCCTTTCGCCGTCTTCAACTCCTCGAACAACCCCCGGGCGAGCAGGGCGGTGGAGAACAGGTTGACGTTGAACACGTTGAGCCAGGTGGCGTAGTCCGACTCGAGCACCCCGAGGCGCTCGCCATCCCGGCCCTTGGGGGAAACCCCGGCATTGTTCACCAGCGCATCCAGGCGCCCGCCGAGTTTCTCGCGTATTTCCGGCAGTCGCGCCTGCACCTCTTCGATATTGCCCAGGTCGAGGTGAATGTGGTTCGCCAACCCTTCGGACCACGGGCAGCCTTCGCCCAGGTCCTGCCGGGAAGCAGTGAAAACACGCCATCCGGCGGCATTGAAGTGTTTCACGGTAGCGTGGCCAATACCGCGGCTGGCGCCGGTGAGGAGGAGGGTACGTTGGTCGGTCATGGTGCGATCCCTTTCATCTGGTGGAAGGAGCATAGCCTGAAAAATATGATGCATCATATCTCTAATGTGTTTAAATGCCTCCACCCCGCAGAGGGTTTGACCGACTTCCGCCGACAGGAAGCGTCACGTTCGATCTGTTTGCTGCCACTACAAGAAAACTGCCATCCCTTGAAGCTGCCCCTTAACCGTGGCTCACCTGGAGAGACGCATGAACAAGAAAATCGCAGCGGTACTGATACTTGGAACACTCGCTGGCTCGTTGAACGCCGCAGAAAAACTCACCGTGGTGTCCTTTGGCGGCAACAACCGCCAGGCCCAGGAAAAGGCCTTCTACCAACCCTTCACCGCGAAAACCGCCACCAACATCACCGCCGATGACTACAACGGCGAGATGGCCAAGATCAAAGTCATGGCCGATACCGGCAAGACCAGTTGGGATGTGGTGGAAGTCGAATCGCCGGAACTGATCCGCGGTTGCAGCGAAGGGCTGTTCGAACCCCTGGACTGGTCGCGGATCGGCAAAAAGGAGGATTTCATTCCGGCCGCCGTGAGTGATTGCGGGGTCGGCATTTTCATCTGGTCGACCGTGCTCACCTACGACCCGAAAAAGGTCGCCTCGGTCCCGCAAGGCTGGGCCGACTTCTGGGATGTGAAGAAATTTCCGGGCAAGCGTGGCCTGCGTCGCGGTGCCAAGTTCACCATGGAGTTCGCCCTGCTGGCCGACGGTGTCGCCAACCAGGACGTCTACAAGGTGCTCGGCACCGAAGCCGGTATCCAGCGGGCCTTCAGGAAGCTCGACGAGATCAAGTCCAGCGTACAGTGGTGGGACTCCGGGGCGCAGCCGCTGCAATGGCTGGCGGCCGGCGATGTGGTCATGACCTCGGCGTACAACGGTCGTGTCACCTCGGCGCAGACAGAAGGCCAGTCCTTCGCTATGCAGTGGAACGGCAGCCTCTATGATCTCGACCACTGGGCAATCGTGAAGGGCAGCAAGAAAAAGGAGCTGGCCGAGTCCTTTATCGCCTTCGCCAGCGAGCCGGTGCAGCAGAAGAACTTCGTCGAAGCCATTCCCTACGGGCCGAGCAACAAGCAGGCGATGGGGCTGGTCGACAAGGCGGTGGGCGAGAAACTGCCGACGGCCCCGGAAAACCTGCAGAACGCCCGCGCCACCGATGCCGAGTTCTGGATCGACCATGGTGAGGACCTGGAAGAACGCTTCAATGCCTGGGTAAACAAGTGATACCGGGCGCCCGCGGGGTCGCGGGCGCTCATTGCGAGTCTGAGGAACCTGATTTATGCCGCATGAACGTTCAGCTATCGACGACAGCCTGCTGGAAGTCGCACCCGCCCAGGTCAGTGACCTGCAGGCGGAGGCGGTGCTCCGGCAGTTCTTTGGTTTAAGCGGCAAGCTCGAAAGGATGGGTGGCGAGCGCGACCTGAATTTCCGCGTGATCCTGCCCGACGGTTCGTCCCGGCTGTTGAAACTCTCCCATCCGCTGGAAAACCCGCAGGTCGTGGACTTCCACAACCAGGCCATGCGCCGGATCGAGGTGCGTGATCCGGGCTTGCCGGTGCAGCGCGTGCATCCGGCGCTAGGCGGGGCCTACACAACCTGGGTGGAGATCGACGGGCAGCGGATGCTGGCCCGCTTGCTGTCCTTCGTCGACGGCCTGCCCCTGTACCGCGTGAAATACACCAGCCAGCCGTTGCGTCGGGAGATCGGGCGCGCCCTGGCTCGTCTCGACGTGGCGCTCGAAGGCTTTGCGCACCCGGCTGCCGGTCATACCCTGCTCTGGGACATGCAGCACGCCGAGCGCCTGCGGCCGTTGCTGGTCCATATCGCCGAGGAGGACGGGCGCAACCTGGTCGAGCAGGGACTCGAGCGATTCGAGTCGCAAGTCCTGCCAAGGATGCCGCTATTGCGCAAGCAGGTGATCCATAACGACATGAACCCCCACAACATCATCGTCGATGCCGACAATCCCGATGTGCTGCGCAATATCCTCGACTTCGGCGACATGGTGCAGGCGCCGCTGGTCAATGAAGTGGCGGTCGCGGCGTCCTACCATCTTGGGCAGGACGGCGATGTGCTGGAGCCGGCGCTGGATGTGATCGGCGCGTATCACCAGCTCAATCCCTTGACCCACGACGAAATCGAACTGCTGCCGGAGCTGCTGACCACGCGCCTGGCGCTGGCCCTGTGCATCAACTCCTGGCGTGCAGTACTGCATCCGGACAATCGCCAGTACATCCATCGCAACTCCCAGCGCGCCTGGGCCAACCTGAGGGCGATGGCCTCTCTTTCTCGATCGGACATCCAGGAGCGGATTGCCGAAGCCTGCACCCGGGAGCTGAACGCATGAGCATGATCAATGGTTTCACTGGGGATGACGCCGCACGGCTTTCCGACACCGAACGCCGCCTGATCGAGCGCCGCGAGCGCCTGCTCGGCCCGGCCTACCGCCTGTTCTACGAGCGTCCGCTGCACACCGTGCGCGGCGAGGATGTCTGGCTTTTCGATGAGCAGGGCCGGCGCTACCTGGATGCCTACAACAATGTGGCGTCCATCGGGCACTGCCATCCGCGGGTGGTGGAGGCGATGTACCAGCAGTCCAAACAGTTGAATACTCACACCCGCTACCTGCAGGAAGGCATTCTCGAATACGCCGAGCAACTGCTGGACACCTTCAGCAGCGACCTGGACCGGGTCATGTTCACCTGCACCGGCAGTGAGGCCAACGACCTGGCGCTGCGGATTGCCCGGCAGTACACGGGCGGTACCGGGGTGATCATCACGCGCTTCGCCTATCACGGCGTCACCGGGGATATCGCCGAGCTTTCGCCATCGCTTGGGGCTGGCATCGTCTTGCCCGAGCATGTGCGCACCGTCCGTGCCCCGGATGCCTACCGACTTGGCGCGGAGAACGTGTCGTCGGTGTTCGCCGCCGATGTGCGGGCGGCGATCGAGGACATGAAGGCGCATGGCATCGAGCCTGCGGCGATCCTGCTTGACGGTATCTTCTCCAGCGACGGCGTACTACCCGGGCCCGCCGGTTGCATTGCCGAGGGCATCAAGGTGGCCCAGGCAGAAGGCCTGCTGTACATCGCCGACGAGGTCCAGCCGGGCTTTGCCCGCACCGGCCTGAATATGTGGGGCTTCTCGCGGCACGATGTGCGCCCCGATATCGTCACCCTCGGCAAGCCCATGGGCAACGGCCAGCCCATTGCCGGCATCGTCGGGCGCTCCGAGGTGGTCGATCACTTCGGCCGGAGCATGCGCTACTTCAATACCTATGGCGGCAACCCGGTGTCCTGTGCAGCGGGCAAGGCAGTGCTCGACGTTATCCAGGGAGACAATCTGCAACAGCGTTCCCACGATATCGGCGGTTACTTGCTTGAGGGCCTGTCCCGGCTAGCCGCGCGCCATGAACTGATCGGCGATGTGCGAGGTGCCGGGATGTTCCTCGGGGTCGAACTGGTCAGTGATCGCACGACCCGCCAGCCGGCAGCCCTGGAGGCGCGCAGGGTGGTCAACAGCATGCGCGAGAACGGCGTGCTGATCAGTGCTGCCGGCCCGCTGGAAAACGTCCTGAAGATCCGCCCGCTGCTGACCTTTACCCAGGAACATGCGGACTTGCTCATCCAGGCGGTGGATGTTGCCCTGGAGGATCTGCACAGCGGTTTTCAGGCGCCAGAAAACAGGTAGTGGCAAAACGCCTATGCTTGCTTTAGCTTTCCGCGCAAAGCCCGATAAACAGGGCACTTGCGGTTTGTTGAAAGGGGAAGGGTGCCTGGGTGGTTGCGGTTACGCCAGGCAGCGCGGCGGCGAAGGCGGGGATCAAGCCGATGGATGTGATCCTGGATATCTCCGGGCAGATGGTGGCCGGGCCTGACGAGGTGATGGCGATCAGCGGCAAGATGCGTGCGGGGTATGCGGCGAAGGATGTGTGGCGGGCGCGCAAGGCGCAGGAGTTGCGCTGGTGATTCCGGCCGGTTGAGAGGACATGACGCGGACTATGTGGGAGCGGTTTCACATAGTCCGCGTTGTGTTTTAGTACTGAGCTATCTGTAAGCGTTACGATCAATCACACACCCAGGGAACACCGGCGGACCAGCGCTCTACCAACAAATCAATGAACGCTCGGGTGCGTGGCGAGAGATGGCGCTTGCTTGGATAGATCAGGCGAATCGGATCGGGCTCGGCACGGTAGGGCTGCAACACTTCTACCAACTTTCCTGCCCGCAAGTCCTCACCCGTGATGTAGGTCGGCAGGTGGATCAACCCGAAGCCTGATAGTGCCGCTTCCCGCAGCGCTTCTGAACTGTCGATGTGCAAACGCCCCGGACCTTCATGGAGGTAGAGACCATCGTCAGTCTGAAACCGCCAGGGAGTAGGACGCTGGCTACCAGAAACCAGAATCGTGTCGTGTTCGGCAAGGTCCCTTGGCGCCAGAGGTATCCCACGCTGCTCAAGATAAGCCGGTGAAGCACAGGTCACGAACTGCTGCCAGCCAATGGTCCGCGACAGGATCAGCGAGTCATCCTTGAGGCCGCCGATCCGGATAGCGACGTCGATCCCTTCCTCGATCAGGTCGACGAAACGGTCATTGAACAGGATATCTGCACGCAGCGCCGGCCATTGTTTCAGGAAGTGGTCGATCACCGGCAGGATGTGTCGTTGCCCAAACGACAGTGGTGCGGTCAGGCGCAAAGTCCCGGTGGGCTGGTTTTTGCGCTGAGCCATGGCCGCGTCCACTTCCTCCAGATCGTCGAGGATTTGCCGCCAGCGATCGTAGACCACCGCACCTTCATCGGTGAGGCTGAGTTTGCGGGTCGTACGGTTGAGCAAACGCAAGCCCATGCGAGACTCGAGCCGCACGATACTTTTGCCGACGGCCGAACGCGTCAGGCCCAGCGACGTTGCAGCTGCGGTGAAACTCCCGGTTTTGGCCGAGGCAAGAAAAGCGGAGATGTCACCGAGGCGGTTGGGTTCCATAGGGCGTTCCGGGCCGTAGCGGAGTAGGTGTGGACGATTACTGTAAGCGGGAATACCGTTCCCTGATTGTTGGCGAATCTTAGCTATTTGCTCGATCCACTGCTCGGATCTGGTTAACCCTACTTTTATCGGTTCATCTCCAGCTCCTCACCAAGCGCTTGTGCGGCATAACCGTGAGAGCGCATGCGCGCTTGCACATCGTAGATCCGCGCATCGATCACCAACTCATCCGCACCCGTTTCCCGGACAAGGGCTCGCATCCAATCCCCCACGACGGCCTTCTCGCCGGCCACGGTGCACGCGAGTACCGCATTGACGATTTCCCGCTCGTGCGCTGACAAGCCTTCCATGAAACCTTCGACGGGTTTCTGCAGCAGGCCTGGACGCCCCATGTGCAGATCGAGCATCCAGCGGCGATGAGAGCTTGCCAGGTAGTTCGCTTCCTCGTCGGTGTCCGCAGCAAACACGTTGACGCCTATCATTACGTAGGGCTTGGCCAGGTACCTGGACGGCGTGAAATGCTTGCGATAGTGGGCGATAGCCTGATGTAAATAACGCGGGGCGAAGTGCGAGGCGAACGAGTAGGGGAGGCCGAGGCGAGCCGCCAGGTCTGCACCCATCAGGCTTGATCCCAGAATCCACAGCGGTACGGCGCGTGGCTCGGAGAGCGCTCGAGCAGGTCGCTGGCCGTTGTCCTGTAAATAGTCAGTCAGCTCCTGAACATCCTGCTCGAAGTCACGCTCGGGTGCACCACGCCTAAGCGCCTGCACTGCGGCCCCAGCGCTACCGGCCGCCCGGCCCAGGCCAAGATCGATACGCCCGGGGAACAGTGTGTCCAGCGTGCCGAACTGCTCGGCGATGGCCAGGGGTGAGTGGTTCGGCAGCATGATGCCACCAGCCCCCACTCGCAGCGTCTGGGTGGCTGAAGCAATCTGGCTGATGATCAGCGCAGTTGCCGCCGAGCCGATGCCGGGAAGGTCATGATGCTCTGCGATCCAGTAACGGGTGTAGCCCTCCTGCTCGACGTATTGAGCCAGCCGTCTGGTCTCGTCGAGAGCAGTGGCAAAGGTTTTGTCCTGACCGATCATGACCAGATCGAGGACGGATAATGCAGTCATGAAATGCTCCTTGAATCAGGGAATGGCGATTTGGTCGCGCGTGCAACATATGAGAAGGATATCGACAGGAAAGGGGAATGTGCTTCCCCTATTAGGGGCGACAATTGACCAAAACCTCCCCACCCTCAGGATCAAGATCGTCAGCGACGCGGGGACTAATGAGCCCATGACTGTAGCGGCCCATTCCCGAATCGCTTCTGTAAGGTGCCCATTCGAAATTTATTGGCACCCACAGATCGGGGATTTCACGATGTCACTGCAACAGCTTTTTCAACCTCTCGCGATTGGGCCGCTCACCCTTCGAAATCGGATTTTCATGGCACCGCTTACCCGTTTGCGCAGCACCGAGCCAGGTGATATCCCAACGGCGTTGATGGCTGAGTACTACGGCCAACGTGCCAGCGCAGGCCTGATCATCAGCGAGGCGACCCAGATCTCGTTCCAGGCCAAGGGCTACTCTGGCGCGCCGGGCATTCATACCCCGGAGCAAATTCGTGGTTGGCAATCGGTCAACAAGCGCATTCATGATCACGGTGGTCACAGCGCCGTTCAGGTGTGGCACACCGGACGGGTCTCGCACAGTTCGCTGCAGCCTGGAAACCAACAGCCCGTCGCACCTTCACCACTTGCTGCGCAGACACGGACCTCTATCCGCAATGAAAAGGGTGAGGTTGTCCGAGTCGAGACTTCGACACCACGAGAGCTCACGCGCGACGAAATTCAGCAGATCATCGCTGACTTTGCACAAGCGGCTCGGAATGCCGGAGAAGCAGGCTTCGATCTGATCGAGTTGCATGCGGCTCATGGCTACCTGCTGCACCAGTTCCTTTCGCCGGGCTCCAACATCCGTACCGACGAATATGGCGGCAGCGATGAAAATCGGGCCCGGATCGTACTCGAGGCTGTCGATGCCGCCATCGCCGCCTGGAGCGCGGACCGTGTGGCCATTCGTATCTTCCCGCTGGGGCCGTTCAATGGCGTGGACAACGGCGAAGACCAGGAGGAGGCCGCTCTTTATCTGATAGGGGAATTGGCCAAGCGCAAGCTCGCTTACCTGCACATCTCCGAGCCGGATTGGGCGGGGGGCAAGTCGCTGCGCAATGAGTTCCGCCAGGCTATCCGGGCAATCTACCCGGGCATCATCGTCGCCGCCGGCGGCTACACCCCTGAAAAGGCAGAGAAGCTGATCGCCAGCGGGCTGATCGATGCGGTTGCATTCGGCCGGATGTACATCGCCAACCCGGACCTTGCCGAGCGTCTTCAATCCGGCGCTGAATTGAACGTCCATCGCCCTGAGTATGACTATGCCAACGGTCCGGTCGGTTATACCGACTATCCCCCGATGAGTGCCTGATCCGAGGCTTCGTTGCCATAACGGGCCGCCATGCGGCCCGTTTCGTTTCGAAAAGAGCCACTGATTCAGCCGGGAAACAGCATCCGTAGAGTCCCCGTGATCACAACGGCAAATAGCACTACCGGCAAGATCGAATAGCGCGTAGCGGCATAGAGTGTAAGACCTAGCGCGAGCAGGTCTGCCGGGTGGCCACTAACGAATTTCGGTGCGATAACGGCAATGAGCACGCAGCCCGGCGCAGCTGCCAGCACCTGAGTGAGTTGCGGCCCCAAGGTGCGATTTCGCAGTAGCAGGAAACCCGTCACCCGAGTGAGGTAGGTCACCGCAGCCATGCCCAGGATGGTCACCAAGGTTGCACTGTCGATCATGGCTTGCTCCAGAGGTAAGCGCTGACCAGGCCAGCGATCGTACCCGCCAGCACATACCAGCCGCCAGGAATCAGCAGATAGAAGGTTGCTGCCGCGATCAGGCTGAATAGCCAGGGAACGGCGGCATGAACGCCTTTCCACATGCCTTTCAACAGCACCAGGAATACGGCAGCGAACGCCATGTCGAAGCCGTAGTCACGCAGATCTCCCAGTAGTGGACCGATCATTGCGCCGAGGGAGGTGAAAGCAACCCAGGTACTCCAGAGGCACAGCGATATGCCCATGAAGTACCGAAGACTGAAGTGGCCACGCTGCCGAGTATCGGCCAGCCCCATAGCCCAACTCTCGTCGCACATGAAGAACAGGGCACCCAGGGCTTTTCGCAGCGGAAGGTGACGCAGGTGGGGCGCCAGGGTTGCGCCCATGAGCATGTGGCGACTGTTGACCAGCAGGGTCATGGCCACGATCACCAGGATGGCCGGGGGAGAGGTCCACAGCTCGATCGCTGCGAACTCCGAGCCTCCGCCGAAATTCAGGCCGGTCATCAAGGCCACTTCGACAGCGGCGAGGTGGTGCTGTGACGCCTGAGCGCCAAGCACCAGTGCGAAAGGAATAAATCCCAACAGCACGGGTACAGCCGCCGTGGCTCCACGACGGAACTCACTGAGATCGTTCTCGGCGGGAGCGTGATTTGAAACGGTTTCCAGCACATTCATGACAGCCTCCTGTGGAGGCAAATTATTTCAATTATTCAGTGGAAGTTGATTGCGTAATTGCAGGAATACCAGGAGCATTTGGCACCCAATGCCAGTAACCACCAAATCGGAGTTTTCAATGCCAATCAAGCTCGACGCTATCGACCGTCGCATTCTCCGCGCGCTGCAACGGGACGGGCGCTTGCAGAATCAGGAGTTGGCCAAACTGGTGGGATTATCGGCTTCACCCTGTTTGCGGCGGGTACGGCTCCTGGAAGAGGCGGGCGTGATCCAGCGTTACGTGGCGCTGGTTGACCCGTCCAAAGTGGCGCTGGGCCTGACGCTTTTCGTGCGCGTATGGCTCAAGCGCCAGGATCAGGAAACCACTGATGCCTTCGTTCAAGCCGTGCTTCAGTTGCCCGAGGTCGTGGAGTGTCATGTGATGGCCGGCGACTGTGACCTGCTCCTGCGGGTTGTGTCAGCTGATCTGGAGGCCTATCGCCGGTTTCAGATCAGCCACCTGAATAGCCTGAGCATGGTGCAGAACGTGAAAACCGAAGTGCCCATGGAGAAGATCAAGCTCACGACGGAATTGCCGGTCTAGCCAACGGCGATGTGTCTACCACAACTGTTTCCAGACAGGGCCTGAAACCTGAAGGACATCACGCCCCTGCGACACTCGTACCCTTGACACGACCCTTGAAATAATTTGTTACCTAATCGATAGGCTGCTACCATTCCCTTTCCCGTGAGGTACGACAACTGATATGCGTATGCGCGGATGAGTGCTTGCAATGCATTCCAAGCCGTCGCAGTAGAGCAGGGCACAACCTGCCGTCCCCTGGATTTCACGGGTTTGAGTGATTAGCCATAGGTAGACCTGCATGTTGTTAACCAAACCGACTTCGCGACGGAAGTTCCTGCTTTCGTCGCTGATCGCCTTGCCCGCGATGGGCATCACCGTCAACGGCCTCAGTGCCGCGATGGCGGCGGAAATGGCGGCGCCGAGCCTCGACAGCTACACCCCGATCTTCTTCACCCCGGCGGAATGGACCTTCATCCTCGCCGCCTGCGATCGCCTGATCCCTGCGGATGGCCGTGGCCCTGGTGCACTGGAGACCAACGTGCCGATCTTCATCGACCAGCAACTGGCCGGTGACCTGGGCAGCGAGATCTATCTGGAAGGGCCGTTCGACCTGAATGCGCCGGCCACGCTTGGCTATCAGCTGCCGTATACCCCGCAGCAGATCTACCGCAAAGGCATTGCCGCACTGGAAAGCTGGTGCCAGGCCACCCATGGCCAGCACTTCGCCCTGCTCGAACTGGGCAAGCGCGATGACGTGCTGAAGAAACTGCAAGCCGGCCAGGTCGACTTCGCCGCGCATGGCGAGGAAGTCCTCAAGGCCAGGCTGTTCTTTGGTGAACTGCTCAACCACACCCGCCAGGGCTGGCTCGCCGACCCTATCTACGGTGGCAACAAGGGCATGAAGGCGTGGATCGCCATCGGCTTCCCCGGTGCCCGGGCCAGCTACCTGGAATGGGTTGCCCAGCACAACGTCCCGTACCCCCTCGGCCCGGTCAGCCTGACCGGCCAGCGCGGTTGATCCTTTCGCTTCGCGTTACAGCATTCAAGGTTTCTTATGCCACACATTACCAATGACGAAGTCGACGTCGCCGTCGTCGGCCTGGGCTGGGCCGGCTCGCTGATGAGCATCGAGCTTGCCCAGGCAGGCTTGAAAGTGCGCGCCTTCGAGCGCGGTGAAGACCGCAGCAACGCCGATTTCGCTTATCCGAAACCGGCCGACCAATACGCCTACGGCGTGCGCAACAAGATCATGGTCACACCAAAGGATGGCGCGCTTACCGTTCGCCATAACCTCAACGGCACGGCCTTGCCGACCCGCCAGTGGGGCGCCTTCGTGCCCGGCACGGGCGTGGGTGGTTCGGGCCTGCACTGGACCGGCGTGCTGATCCGCCCGACACCGACCGACATCAAGCTCAAGACCTACGCCGACCAGGCGTATGCCCCGGGCGTCCTGCAAAGCGACATGACCATCGGCGACTTCCCGTTCACCTGGGACGAGATCGAGCCGTACCTGGACAAGTTCGACAAGATCTGCGGCCTGTCGGGCAACACCGGCAACCTCAACGGCCAGATCCTGGTCGGCGGCGATCCGTTCGAAGGCCCGCGCTCCAACCCGTACCCGTTGCCAGCGCTGGAAGACACGCTGAACAACAAGCTGTTCGCCGATGCCGCGCGCAAGCTCGGCTACCACCCGTTCCCCAACCCGTCGGCCAATGTGTCGCGGGCCTGGAGAAACCCGTACGGCAACCAGATCGCGCCCTGCAACTACTGCGGCTACTGCAGCAAGTACCCGTGCCTGAACTACTCGAAGGCCTCGCCGCAGACCGCAGTGATGGATGCGCTCAAGCGCATGGACAACTTCGACTACCGGGTCAATGCCAACGTATTGCGCGTCGAGCTGCACGCGGACGGCAAGACCGCCAAAGGCATCACCTACATCGATGGCCAGGGCAACGAAGTGTTCCAGCCGGCGAAGATCGTCGTGCTGGCGGCGTTCCAGTTCGTCAATGTGCGCCTGATGTTGCTCTCGGGCATCGGCCAGCCGTACAACCCGGTCACCCGCAAGGGCACCATCGGCCGTAACTACGCGTTCCTCAGCAACGGCGGTGCCACGCTGTTCTTCAAGGACAAGCACTTCAACCCGTTCGCCACGGCCGGTGCCACCGGGCAGATGTTCAACGACGTCTCGCCTGGCAACTACGACGGCCCATCGCTGGGCTTTATCGGCGGCGCCAAGATCCACAGCTCGCAAGCCACCGGCACGCCAATCGGCACCGCGTTGCCGTCCGGCACCCCGGAGTGGGGCCAGGGCTGGAAGGAGGGCATGCAGGACTGGTATGGCCACTCGATGAAGATCAGCATCTCCACCGGCTGCATGTCGTACCGCGACCACTATGTCGACCTCGATCCCACCTACAAGGACCCGTGGGGCCAGCCGCTGCTGCGCATCACCTTCGACTGGAAGGAGAACGAGCTCAAGCTCCAGCAGCACCTGCGCAAGATCGTCCTGGACATCACCAGGGAGTTGAACCCGGACAGCTACAGCGAAAGCTTCCTGGGCATGGATTCGCACTGGGACATCACCAAGTACGTGTCCACCCACAACGTCGGCGGCGCGATCATGGGTGACTCGCCGGAAACCAGCGCGCTCAACCGCTACCTGCAGAGCTGGGACGTGCACAACGTGTTCGTGCCGGGCGGCAACGCCTTCCCGCAGAACTTCCAGGCCAACCCGACCTCGATGATCGGCGCACTGACCCTGTTCGCGGCCCAGGCCATCAAGGACCTGTATCTGAAAAACCCGGGCCCGCTGGTGCAGGCGTAAGGAGCGAGAGCATGACAAACAAATCCCGTTCCATCCTCCCGGTAGTGCTGGGTCTCGCTGTGTTGGCCGCGGTGCTGGCGTGGATCGTCGCCAGCCTGCTCAACCGCTCCGGCGACGCCGAGGCCAGGCTGACCCAGGCCATCACCCCGGCATTGATCGAGAAGGGCGCCTATCTGGCCCGTGCCGGTGACTGCGTGGCCTGCCACACCAGCCACGACGGCGGCAAGCCGTTCGCCGGCGGGCTGGGCATCGCCTCACCAATCGGCACTATCTACTCGACCAACATCACCCCGGACAAGCAGACCGGCATCGGCAACTGGACCTACGGCGAGTTCGAGCGTGCGGTACGTCGCGGCATCGGCCACGATGGCAGCGCGCTGTACCCGGCGATGCCGTTTCCGTCCTATGCCAGGGTCAGCGATGCCGACACCGAGGCGCTCTATGCGTACTTCATGCAGGGCGTGGCCGCGGTCGAGCAGCCGAACAAGGCCAACGACATCCCCTGGCCGCTGTCGATCCGCATGCCACTGGCCTACTGGCGTGCGCTGTTCTCGCCTGCCCCGGAAGCGGTCGTGGCCAGCGCCGCAGACACCCCGATCGGCCGCGGCGCCTACCTGGTGCAAGGCCTTGGTCACTGCGGCTCGTGCCACACTCCGCGTGCGCTGACCCTGCAGGAAAAAGGCCTGGACCAGTCCGCAGCTACCTACCTTACCGGTACCGAGCTCAACGGCTGGAACGTGCCGGCCCTGCGTGGCATGCCGCACTGGAGCGAAGAAGAACTGGTCGAGTACCTGGGCAGCGGACGTAATGCCAAGGCCTCGGTGGCTGGCGAGATGACCGACGTGATCGCCAACAGCACCTCGCACATGAGCGACGCCGACCTGCAGGCCATGGCGGCCTACCTGAAGTCGCTGACACCGGCGAAAGGCCCGGCGTACCAGCAGTTGGCCGAGCGCAGTGCTGCGACCACCGCCAAGTTGACCGCCGCAAAGGACCTCACCCTGGGTGAGCGGTTGTACATCGACAACTGCGGTGCTTGCCACTTCGTCTCGGGCGAAGGTGCACAGCGCGTGTTCCCGCGTCTGGACGGGGCTTCGGTGGTCAACGCGGCCAACGCCGATGCGTTGCTGCACGTGATCCTCGCCGGCGCCGCGACGCCGTCCACCGAGCGAGCACCGTCGGTGCTGCCGATGCCTGGCTTTGCCGAGCGCATGGACGATGCCGAGGTGGCGGAACTGGCGACCTTCCTGCGACAGGGCTGGTCGAACAATGCCTCGGTGGTAACGGCTGAGCAGGTTCGCGAGATTCGGGCTTCGATCGCACGCACTCATTGAGTGAGCATCCCGAAAGGCGGCTGCAGGCCTTTCGGGATTTCTGTCTTTTATTGTCAAGAAAGCCCTGAAACCCTCAGTTCTTCCAGCACTTGGCGAAGCGAGCGCACACATCATAGCGGCGATCAAGATCGGCCATGCGCGCGATATGCATGTTCAGGTCCCGCTTGAGGATGTCGTTCGCCAGCTCGTTGTAGTAGCCCAGCATGGCCGCGTTGTCACTGAGCGTAGTCTTCGCATCGGTATCGTCACCCTCCGGCAGACGCTTGCGCAGGTGCTCGGTATCGAGTTGGCTCAGGCGCGAACGGTACTCCTCCTTGTAGCGCTGCAGAATGCGCGCCTTGCGGTCGGTCGACTCGTCGGCGGTTTGCTTGAGGTTGCGCGTGTACTCATCCCAATAGGCTTGCGGCAATGTGAAACCCAGCCGTTTCTTGCGCTCGTCGACCGACACTTTCTCCAGCAAGGCGCGTAGCACCTGGTTGTTGTCGCTGGGTTTGGGCTGCATGGCGTCGATCAGGCTGTCGGCGATGATCTGGTCGATCATCGCCGTGCGTTGCGGGGTGTCGGGTTGGCCTTGGGGTGTCACGGGGAACATGGCATTGCTACCTGCGCAGCTCGGCAGGCCGTCGCGAACCACCGGCAACGGGAATCTCGAAACCTCGCCATTGACCTTGTTCAGGCTGGAAAGCGTCGTCACACAATGATTGCCGGACCAGTTGAAGGTGACCTCGTATTCCGCGCCAGGCTGTGGTGTCAGGTTGAATCCTGTACCGCAGACCGAACCGTAACCCAGCGAGTTGGTGGCCAGGTACTGCTCGCGCCCCGGCGTCATACGAATCTCGATATACGCCTTGGCATCATCGGGAGGGGGCACGGCCATGCCAACGCGTCGCTTGGTGTTGGCGGTGAGTGCGTTGTTAAGCAGGCCGGTATTGCGCCCCATGCAGTGTTGAGCATCGAACACGTTGAGCGTGGCGCTTTGCATTTTGCTGATGAAGCGAAGTTTCGCCGCGTCGGGCTCGGCAACTTCGGGATAGTTACCCGTGATGCTGCAGCCGCTCAGCAACATCGAGGCCACGACCATCATTGGCAACGTACGCAAGGGGAGAAGAGTGGACATGATGCGCTGGAATCCTTTCTGCCAGGGAGTGCGGGAGGCGGGTATAGTAGCCATTAGCTATCAACCCTGCCATCCACCCGACACCGCTTGAGGTCATGAATGTTGAAGATGCATCGCGCACTGATGTTGTGTTCCGTGCTGCTGATTGCCAGCTGCGCGCAGATGCCGGAAGAAATGGCGCTGGACTCGAAGGTCTATTCGGCAAATAACGCCGGGCTTGTGACGGGTGCGCTGGCCGACACCGGCCCATACGGGACCTGGCTGGAGTTTCGTGACGTGCGGACTGGCAAGTCCTTTGGCTGGGCTGCCAAGGGCTATTACTCGGCCTGGTTGCCCGCCGGTGACTACGAGGTCAGTGGGCTCGGCTCTCGGGCCGGCGCGTTGGGGGCTTTTGGCGACCCGCTGCGCTTTACCGTAGAGCAGGGCAAGGTCAATTACCTGGGCGAATTGGTGAATGGTTGTCCGTACCCGGCGGTACCGACCGCGCGCTATGGGCTGAAGAACTGCGGCGCTCTGGCGCTGGGCACCTGCTCGGTACCACAACCGAGCATTGGCCTGTGTGTCGTCGACCGACAAAAACAGGCCATGCGGGTTTTCCTCAAGGAGCATCCAGGCTACACCGGCCTGCCCGTGCGCACAGCGCTGATGGGCGTGCGTTGAGCCGCTATCACGGTTGACCCTCCCTCTGGCTGATACGGCTCCTCGCCCGGCTACCGCAATGGCTGCCGGGCCATCCCTCTCAATACCCCCTGATTGCTCATCACGCCCCCGACCACTTTTGTGGCCGGGTGAGGGCGTCTGTACACCTTTTTTGCCTTTTAATTCGTTCAGAACAGCCTTTAGATTTGATAAGTCGTGATTATTTCATCTTATATTTCAGCGATTTCTCGCTTTGCCATTGACCATTTTGGTATGTAAATACAGAATACGTACCACATTATGAAATTGCAGGAAAAAGCAACATGGCGCGTGGTGGTATCAACAAGGCGGTCGTGCACAAGGCCCGTCAGGCGATCCTTGCCCGGGGTGACAACCCGAGCATCGACGCGGTGCGTATTGAACTCGGAAATACCGGCTCGAAAACCACCATTCATCGCTATCTGAAAGAGCTTGAGATCCAGAAGCCGCCGGTTACCACCAGCGTGCCGGACCTCAGCGAATCCATCAGCGGACTGGTCCGGCAACTGGCCGAGCAGTTGAAGGAAGAAAGCGACACGAAGATCGACGAAGCACAGAAGTCCTTCGATCTGGAGAACGCCGCGCTCAAAGCGCAATTGCAGGAAAGCCAGCAAGCCCTGGCCGCCGCGCAGCAGCAGTTGCAGATCCAGGGTGCGGCGCTGGCAGCCGAGTCCGCCGAGCTGGCCACCACCCGCAGCACCCTGCAGAGCGAACACACGCGCAATGCCACGCTGAGCCAGGCGGTCGGCGAATTGAACGTGCGTCTGGCCGACAAGGACGAGCAGATCGCCTCGCTGGAAGACAAGCACCAGCACGCCCGCGATGCCCTGGAGCACTACCGTGCCGCCAGTCGCGAGCAGCGCGAGCAGGATCAGCGCCGGCACGAGGCACAGGTGCAGCAACTCCAGGTCGAGCTGCGCCAATTGCAGCAGACCCTGATCGTCAAACAGGACGAAACCACCCGGCTCAACCGCGACAACGAGCGCCTGCTGGTGGAGGCACGGCATATCCAGCGTGAATCCCAGCAGCTCAAGGATCAGTGCGAGCAGCATGTCCTCGAAGGCCGCACCCTCAGCGCCAACCTGGCCCAGTCCCAGGGCGCGCGGGAGGAGCTGCAGCGGCAGATGCAGGCGCAGACGGCTCAACTGGAGCAGGTCAATGGCGAACGGCGGCAATTGACCAAGCAGGTCAAGGCGCTGGAAGCCAGCGTTGCCACCTTGCAGGCGGCACAGCAGAAGCCGGCTGCCGAGTAACGGCTACAGCACCTTGCGCATGGCGCAACGGTCCGGGAGGCCGAGCGCCTGTTCATGGCGCAGTTGTTCGTGAAGGAAGGCGCTCGCTTGCCGGGCTTCCAGGCGCTGGAAGCCCAGTCGGGCATAGAAGGGCGCGTTCCAGGGCACCGCGGCGAAGGTGGTCAGGCTCAAGGCTTTGTAGCCGGAGGCGCGTGCCCGGTGTTCTGCATGCTTCAATAACTGTCGTCCCAGCCCCCGACCTTGATGGGGCCGAGCCACTGACAGCTCCTCTATATACAGATCACCGCCTTGCGCGCTCGCACAGAGAAAGCCGCAGGGCTGGTCGTCGCCATCCACCGCTACCCAGAGCAGACCACTGGCGATGAAGCCCAGGTGCTGCTCGAGGCTCAGCACGTCATGCCTGGCCAGCCACGCCAGGCAGTCGATCACCATGAATGACTGCGCTGCCGAACGCTCGATGGCGGGAAGCAAGGTGGCGTCGTCGGGGCGGGCAGGGCGGATGCGCATCGGTACCTCGCAAATCGGGCGGTGGGGCACACCTTAGCAGGATTGCTCCGTTGATCGGCTGTGGGGCACTTCACCTGCGGGGCCCCTCTCGAATGAACAGGCCCGACAATGGAGGATGGCAGCATGAACACCCCGCAACCCCATGACGACCCACTGTGGAAAGACCCACTGGCCAACCCGCAGCGCGAGCACGATCCGGTGACCGATCCAAATGTCAACGGTGACCCCAAGCGGCAGCAGGACATCAAGCGTGAACCCTACGAGCCAGAGCAGGGGCGCATCGTACCGGAGCCGGATAAGCCGACGCCTTTGTCGGATGAGCGGAGGTAGTGCGTCAGGCTCGCTGCCTCGATCAAGACCCAGCCTCACCCTGCCTTGCGCAGGGTAAAGTTGATGCGCCGCGCACCGAGCAAGGGATGACGACCGTCCTGCAGCGGCAGGACGCCGTGAAACCGCAGGCGGTCCTCACCGCCCCAGACCATCACGTCGCCATGCTGCAATCCGACTTTCCGGGTGCGTTCGGCGCGCTCATGGCCACCGAGCAGGAAGATCGCCGGCAGGCCGAGGGATACCGAAACGATTGGTTGGCTGAAATCCCGTTCGTTGCGGTCCTGGTGCAGGGTCAGGCGGTTGCCCGGGAGGTAGCTGTTGATCAGGCAGGCGTCCGGGGTGAAATCGGCAAAGCCGGCGGCTTGCGCGGCGCACCGGGCCAGGTCGATGAACACCTCCGGCAGCGCAGGCCAGGGCTGGCCGCTGAGGGGATCGACAGGGCTGTAGCGGTAGCCGCGCTGATCGCTGATCCAGCCAAGGTCGCCGCAATTGGTGACGCGTACCGAGATGGTCCGGCCCCCCGGGGTGGTCATGTTGCGGAAGGGGGCGGCGAGGACGATCTGGCGCAGGGCAGGGAGCAGGCGTTCGACCTGGCTCAGGGCGAAGCCGGGCAACAGGGCCACCTGCTGGCCAAGCCATTGGGGATCGCTGGAGGGTGCAGGAGTGAACAGGTCGATTTGCATGGGGGGATATTACCCCGGTTGGGGTGTCGCTGTTGATGACCTCGTCGCTGGCACCTTCAGCGCCATTGTGAACTTGCCTGTTTCTCCAGGCTCTTTGCCTGATCCCCGCCGGTTAATCTTCCTTCACTTGAATCCGCCGGCAGCCCGGGTAGATTGGAAACCTTGCCCCCGGAGGATTCCGCCCTTGAAACCCGAGCATGCCCAATCGCCCCAGGCCCGGCAGGGACGCTTTCACAACCTGACCCCGCGTCCGGCCAATTCGCCGGAGCCCAACGCCAAAGTGCTGTGGAACCTGCTGTTCAACAAACCGCGCGCCACCGTGCCGCGGGTCGCACTGCCGGTACAGCCCGTGACCCGCCAGGACCTTGACCAGGCCGCCGATGGCAGCCTTTACCGCCTCGGCCACTCGACCTTGCTGTTCAAGCTCGAAGGTGGCTGGTGGCTGACCGATCCGGTGTTTTCCAAGCGCGCTTCACCCTTCACCTTCGCCGGCCCCAAGCGGTTCCATGCACCGCCCATCAGCCTTGCCGAACTGCCGGCGATTCGTGGCGTGATCCTCTCCCACGACCATTACGACCATCTCGACCGCGCTACCATCAAGGTCCTTGCGCCCAAGGTGGAGGTGTTCGTCACCCCGCTGGGCGTCGGCGACCGCCTGCTGGCCTGGGGCGTACCGGCGCACAAGGTGCGTCAGTTCGACTGGTGGCAGGGCACCGAGGCCGGCGGCCTGCGCCTGACCGCCACCCCGGCCCAGCACTTCTCCGGCCGCGGCCTGCGCGACGGCAATCGCACCCTGTGGTGCTCGTGGGTGATCGAAGCGCCGCAGATAAAGGTGTTCTTCAGTGGCGACACCGGCTACTTCGATGGCTTCGCCGAGATCGGCCGGCGCTTTGGTCCGTTCGACCTGACCTTGATGGAAACCGGTGCCTGGAACGAACACTGGCCTTACGTGCACATGCATCCCCGGCAAACCGTGCAGGCCCATGTCGACCTGGGCGGGCGCTGGCTGCTGCCGATCCACAACGGTACCTTCGACCTGGCCATGCACGCCTGGTACGAGCCGTTTGAAACCGTGCTGGCGCACGCCGCCGAGCAGGGCGTGAGCGTGACCACGCCGGGCATGGGCGAACGCTTCGACATGTACGCGCCACACCCTGGCAAGCGCTGGTGGCGCGAATCGGTCGCCGAGGAACAGCGGGAAGCGAAGGCAGGCCCGCGTCGTTGCTGCCTGCATGAAGGTCGTTAATCCGCTATCCGCCCCTGGTTCAAAGACTTTCATGTTCAACGTGCAATAGAATGCGCCCCTGGCGAGTGCAGCAAGCCCCGCCAGCAACTGAACGCCCCTTCAGGTCCGGAGGGGCGTCACGCTTTCTGCTGAACTGAAAATAGGCCAGACATGCCAAGCGTTTCTCCAGAAGTACAAGCCAGGGAATGGCATTCCATGGTCGCGCAGTTCCCGCCTGCGTTGACCCAAGCCTTGAAGCAGTTGGTCGAGACCCACAAGGTCATGCTTGCCGCACGCTTCTACGAACAGATGCTGGCGGACCCCAACGCCTCGCTGATCCTCTCCCATGACGAAGTCAAAAGCCGCCTGGGCAGCTCGATGCAGGCCTGGCTGGTGAAGGTCTATGCGGCCGGCGCCGGCGACGACTTCCTGCCTCTGGTCGCCCTGCAGAAGCAGGTCGGCGAGGTGCATGCGCGGATCGACGTACCGCTGCACCTGGTCCTCAGCGGTGCGCGCTACCTGAAAAAGCAGCTGTTCCAGCTGATCGTCGAACAGGGCTGGGCCGCCGAGGAACATGCGCAGATCTTGCGCCTGTCAAGCGAGACCATGGACCTGGCCATGGAGATCATGAGCCACGCCTACAGCCGCTCCCACGACCGCAACTCGCGCAACGAGGAAGGCTACCGGCTGTTTTCGGTGCTGCAGAACATCACCACCGAGCGCGAACGCCAGCGCGGCGCTTTGCTCGACTGGGAAAACAGCCTGATGTTCGACCTGGCCATGGGCTCCAGCGGAGTCAACCTGCCGCGCCTGGCCGCGTCTGACTTCGGCCTGTGGTTCCGCCACAAGGGCGCCTACGCCTTCCAGAACACCAAGGAAAGCGAGCAGATCCTGGCGATCATCCGTCATATGGATGACCAGTTGCTCCCGCAATTCCTCGCCGCCAAGGGCGACGAAGCGGCGCGCATGGGCCTGCTTCGGGAGATACGCGACCAGACCAAGAGCCTGATGTTCAACCTCGACAGCCTGTTCAACAGCGCCAACGAACTGGAAAGCGGGCGCGACGTGTTGACCCGCATGCTCAATCGCAAATTCCTCCCGGTGGTGATCGGCAACGAGATCACCATCGCGCAGAAGACCGGGCAGAGCTTCTCGGTGCTGTCGGTGGATATCGACCACTTCAAGACCATCAACGACACCTTCGGCCACGACGCCGGCGACCTGGTTCTCCAGCAGACCGCGGAAATCCTCAGCAGCCACAGCCGTGCCGGGGACTATGTGTTCCGCATGGGCGGCGAGGAGTTCCTGATGATCCTGGTGGATATCAACAATGCCAACGCGTTGAAAGTCGCGGAAAAACTGCGGCGCAAGATAGGCGAGGAAGCACTCAACCTCACCGAGGGGCGCAAGCACCGGGTCAGCGTGAGTATCGGCGTCGCGACCTACAACGGCCATCCGGACTACCAGCACCTGCTGCGCCAGGCCGACCAGGCGATGTACCAGGCCAAGCAGGGTGGACGGGATCGCGTGGTGTCCTATGACACCGTGGCCGGTTGACTCAAAAGAAACTGCGCTGGGCCTTGAAGGTGATCATGCTGTCGCAGTAGGTATTGATCCCCGAATAGGCCTCGCAACCGCCACCGCTCAGGTCCGAACTGCTGTAGATCAGGTCCAGGTCCATGCCCAGCCAGGGCCGCGACAGTTGCAATGACCAGTCGCTGAAACCCTGGACCTGGCGGCCGTCGCCGATGGTGAACGGTGTGCCCAGTTGATGGTGGGCAACCTTGAGGGTGATCCCGGCATCCAGCAGCGGCAACTGGCCGAAATCGGCGAACAGGGTGCCGGTGCGGTTGTCCGGGTTGTTGCGCAGGGCGCCGCCGATACGGCTGCCGAAGATCGACAGGCCGCCATACAAGGCGAAGCTATCGTTGCCGGCAACGTTCGGCTGGCTGTAGTGGATCAGCCCGACCTCGTAGCCAAGGCTGTCGTTGAAGCGTTGCTGGGTGCCGAGGTAGCTGTCCAGGCGCAGGGTGGAGTTTTCCGTGAGGCCCATGCTCGGCGCGTACTGGCCGAAGTACCAGCCGCTGTCATGGCTGACATCCAGGCCGCCATGGAAGGCGCCCAGGGGGCTGGGGGAAATCAGGCCCTGGGCCATGCTACGGGAACTGGAGGTGCCCAGGCGAAAGTCGAAATCACCCAGCTGGCGCTGGATCTGCTGGGCCTGCGCGATTGGGCTGAAGGCCGTGGCGGCCAGCAGCAGTAGTAGGGGCCTGGTCATGGTCGCTGCCCTGGAAAGCTTGCACTAGAGCAGCAGAGCTTACCGGTAGCGGATGACGGTTTAAACCCTGTTGTCCCTGCAAGGCCAGGCGTCCATAGAAGAACAGGGCGGTGACCCAGCTCGCCAGCCAGACCACGATCCCGGCCCAGAAGGTGTGCGACATGTAGTGCCAGCCCTGCAGTACCCGGGTGCTGCCGTAGACCGTGCCGATCAGCAGGGTCGCCAGCAGCAGCTTGCGTGCATGGGGCCAGCGGTGGCGCAGGGCGACAAAATACAGCGCCAGCAAGGTGAAGCCGCTGGACGCATGGCCACCTGGCCAGCAACGACCGGGCCCGGCCTTGTCGACCAGGGAGAAGTGGCTGAACCACTCCAGGTGCGGTTGATCGCCGCCGTACAGGGTGGTCTCGACCGGGCAATACACGCCGGTATGGCTCTTCAGGTAGTGGATGAGCGTGGTGCTCAAGGCGAAGGCAGTCACCACGTACAGCAGGTCGCGACGCTGCTGTGCGGTGAAGCGCAGGAGCGGGGCGATCCGGGCCATGTCCAGCAGGCGGACGGCCCGTGGACGCCTGGCCAGCAACGGCCAGAGGAAAGACAGCAGGGTACCGATGATCGCCGCCTCACCGGTCCAGTCCGGCAGGATCCGCGGCCACTTGTGGGTGACCTTCTCGAACAGCTCGCTGTGCTGCAGCACGTATTGCTGGGTCACCGGGTTGTAGAACAGGTCATTGATCATCCGGTCCAGGCGGGTCAGGTCGAAGAGCAGGAAGGTCGCCGCCGCCAGCAGCAGCGGCACGCCCAGGTTGATCAGGTAGAAATCCTTTCGCGAAGCCGTCCGCATGCTTATTTCCCCGCACTGGCGACGACTTTGCGCCATTCGTTGGCATTCATCTGGCCGAGGATCCGTGCCTTGCCGTCACGATTCATCGACACGAACAGGGCACTGGCGTACTCGCTGGAGCGCTCACCGCCGGGGACTTTGAGCTGGCGCTCGACGTGGTCGATGCAACCGCTGTGGGTCACCAGTACCAGGTTGACCCCGGGTCGCTTGCTTTGCAGGGCGGCATGGGGGAAATCGTGATCGCACTCACCGATCCAGTCGCGGCTGGCGATCTCCTTGCCGAAGATAAAGTGTGCGGTCTGCCGGGTACGGTACTCGGGGCTGGTCAGTATTTCGCTGTTATCCAGGCCCAGGTGTTGCAAGCCGGTACCCACGTCGACGGCGGCCTTGCTGCCTTCGATGGTGATGCCGCTCGGGTCGCCGAGGCAGGGATTATCGGAACGGTCGCAGCGCTCGGCATGGCGGATCAGCACGATCACCTTGCCCTTGGCCCAATCGGCATAAACCCCACTGTCGAGCAGTTGCTGCTCACTACCCAGGCTCATGACGTGTGTCCTCGTGGAAAGCCACGTGGCGAACGCGGCCAGAAGCAGAAGGGCGCACAGGCCCGGGACCAGCAGTTTTCGTGACAGGGACGGACGTCGCTTGGGACGGGAAGGGAGAGCGGGATTTTCTAAAACGCCTTGCAGCATGGCTGTCACTCCGAGACAAGCACTACGGGAATGGCTGCACTTTAGGGAGCGGTGTGTTCCAGAGCGGTGAAGGAGATGTCAAAAAAGAGTTGTAACCAGGATTTTCGGCGCGGCTGGCTCACCAGCGATTTATGGATCTACGCTGATTGAGCCATTGGATGAAATTTGAAATACCCTGTTACATTCACACGACTTTTTCACAAGCTCCGCTATAACATTACGGCTCCGTGTATCCGCCTTCAGGCCCCGTCAAACAAGCCTTCCGGAGTTTCCGCATTGCCATGAGCGTCAACCCAGCCAACACGAATCCGGACCTCCACGAAACGCCCCGTTTTCAACAGGCCGCCCTGCATACCCGGCGTCTGGCCCGTCTGGTTCAAGGCGCGGCCATGGGCGCAGCTGTGCTTTGGCTGGGGGCGCTGTTCATCGGTGTATTCAACCCGACGAGCCAGTGGGTTGTGCTGCTGGCGATGAACGCAGCGGCGCTGTTGTTGCTGGCTGCCGCAGGGCGCTCCGCCTGGGCCGTGGCCAAATGGCGGGCCGAACGCATTGGCCATGGTGTACAGCGCCTGGCCCTATGGACCGCTACGCGAGACCCCGAAGACCCGCCCTTGAGCGTTCTGGAGCGTGGTCTGTTGCGCATCGGCCTGGCCGGGCAGCGCCAATTGCAGCGCCTCGGCAGCGAAGCGCTGTGGCTGGCGAGCCTTGCCAGCCTGGCGCTGCTGATCGTCGCCAGCGCCTGGCGTTTCGACCTGCCGGCACCGACGGCGGCAGGGCAGTTGCACTGGTTCGCCGCAGGCGTGCTGGCCTTCGTGGCGTTTGGCCTGTTGGTGGTGGAGCGTCATCAGGTCAACGAAAGCCCGGCTGTCTGGCCGGAGGCCGCTGCCCTGGCGGCGCAGATCCGTCTGCTGGTGGCCGTCCAGTTGCTGTCGATCGCCTGCCTGGTGTTTGCCGACGGCGAGCGACTCTGGCCGGCACGCCTGGCGGTGCTGACCGGCCTGCTGCCGGCGGCGCTGGCCATTGAACTGCTGCTGCGCGCCATTTTCTCGGTCTTCAGCCCCCGTCGCCCCGCACAGGAACCCGCCTTGCTGGCCCACAGCATGCTCTGCGGCCTGCTGCAATGGCCGCCGCGACCGCTGGCGTTCCTGCGACATGAACTGCACCAGCGCTTCGGCATCGACCTGCGTCAGGTCTGGGCCTTCGATTTCATGCGCCGCGCCGCCTTGCCGGTGCTGGGCCTGGTCGCCCTGGTCGGCTGGTTGTTGACCGGCGTGACGGAAGTGGCGATGAACAATCGCGGAATCTACGAGCGCTTCGGTAATCCGCTGGAGGTCTGGCAGCCCGGCCTGCATGTCGGCTTGCCCTGGCCGCTGGGCAAGGTCCTCGTCGTCGACAATGGCCAGGTCCATGAGCTGGCCACCACCGGCGATGCCGCATTGGCCGACCCGCTGGCCGCTGCGGAAGGCCCGGCACCAGCGGCTGCGAACCGTTTGTGGGATGCCAGCCATATCAGCGAAAACGCCCAGGTGATTGCCGGCGACGATGGCGGCCGGCAGAACTTCCAGATCGTCAATATGGATGTGCGCTTCATCTATCGCATCGGCCTGAGCGATACCGCGGCCCTTGCCGCGACCTACCACAGCACCGATGTCGCTGTACTCCTGCGCAACATCGCCAACCGCGTGCTGGTCCGGGATTTCGCCAGTCGCAGCCTTGACGGCGTGCTCGGCGCCGAGCGCGAAGCCATCGGCAAGGATATCGGCACGGCTGTGCAGGTCGATCTCGACCGCCTGGACAGCGGGGTGGAAATCCTCGTCACCTCGGTGGAAGCGATCCACCCGCCAGCCGGCGCGGCGAATGCCTATCACGGCGTGCAGGCCGCGCAGATCACCGCCCAGGCCCTGATCGCCCGGGATCGTGGCAAGGCCGCCGAGCAGCACAGCCAGGCGCGCCTGCAGGCCACCAGTCTTGATCACCAGGCCACCGCCAGTGCCCATGAAACCGAAACCAGGGCACGAATCGCCGAACTGCGCTTCAACGCCGAACGCAGCGCCTGGCAGCAGGCCGGGCAGGCCTTCATCCTCGAGCAATACCTGGATCACCTGGGCAAGGGCCTGGGCAAGGCCAACAGCCTGGTCATCGACCACCGTCTCACGGCAGAGCAGGCCCCGACCCTGGACCTGCGCAGCTATTCATTCCCCCTGGACGCGGCCAAGTCCGCCAGCCGACCTGACCAGGAGCGTGCCCATTGAGTCACGATCACCCCGATCATTTGCACGGCCATGACTGCGGCCATGATCATGCCCACGAGCCTCGTCACCACGCCCATGAGCAAGCCGCCGCTCGTCCCGCCTGGCGCCGGGTGCTGGTGGCCGGCCTGCTGGTCCTGGCCATGCTCGCTACCGCTAGCCTGGTCCAGGTGCGTACCGGCGAAGCCACGGTTGTGACCCGCTTCGGCAATCCGGCCCGGGTCCTGCTCGACCCCGGCCTGGCCTGGCGCTGGCCGTTGCCGTTCGAAGCCACGGTGCCGGTGGACCTGCGCCTGCGCACCACCTCCAGTGGCCTGCAGGATGTCGGCACCAAGGACGGCTTGCGGATCATTGTCCAGGCTTATATCGCCTGGCAGGTGGAGGCGACGCCGGAGAGTATCCAGCGCTTCATGCGCGCGGTGCAGAACCAGCCCGACGAAGCGGCCCGACAGATCCGCACCCTGGTCGGTTCGGCCCTGGAAACCAGCGCCAGCGGCTTCGAACTGGCCGACCTGGTCAATGTCGATGCGAGCAAGGTGCGTATCGAAGCGTTCGAGCAACGTCTTGGTGAGCAGATCACCCGGCAGTTGCGCGACACCTATGGGGTCAAGGTCGTCCAGGTCGGCATCGAGCGTCTGACCCTGCCCAAGGTAACCCTTGAAGCCACCGTCGATCGCATGCGCGCCGAGCGCGAAACCATCGCCACCGAGCGCACCGCCGAAGGCAAGCGCAAGGCCGCCGAGATCCGTTCCGCGGCTGAGCGCGATGCGCGCATTCTAGAAGCGGATGCCAGCGTCAAGGCAGCGGACATCCAGGCCCGGTCCCAGGTCCAGGCCGCGCAGATCTACGGCAAGGCCTACGCCGGTGCGCCCGAGCTGTACAACCTGCTGCGCTCGCTGGACACCCTCGACAATCTGGTCAACCCCGGCACGCGCCTGGTCCTGCGCACCGATGCCGCGCCGTTCCGGGTGCTAGTGGATGGCCCGGCGGCTGCGGGACGAGCCCATGAGTAAGGACGGGCAGGGCACTAGCGCCCCTTGGCTGCAGGCCGGGCGCATCGGCTTTGTCGCGCTGTACGCGGTGACCCTGCTGGCGGCGCTGGGCTGGCTGTTCGGCAACGTCCGTGAAATCGGCCCGGAAAGCCGTGCGGTGGTACTGCGCCTGGGCGCCGAGCAGCGCATCCAGAATGCCGGCCTGCTGCTGGCCTGGCCGCGGCCGTTCGAGCAGGTCGTGATGTTGCCCTCGGCGGGCCGGGTGACCGAGCGCCGGGTCGAACTGCTGCTGCGTTCGGAAGCAGCGATCAAGGCCGACCACGACGTGAAGCTGGCCGGCGATGCCACCGCCGGCTCCGGCTATCTGCTGACCGGGGACGCCGGCATCGTGCAGCTCGATGTACGGGTGTTCTACCAGGTCAGCGAGCCTTACGCCTTTACCCGCCAGGGCAGTCATGTCGAGGCGGCACTCGATCGCCTGGTAGAGCGCAATGCCGTGCAGATCTGTGCCTCACGGGACATGGACACCATCCTCGTCGCCCGGCCCGAGCTGGTCGGTGCCGACAGCCAGCTGGCCGAGCGCCGCGAACGCCTGCGAGGTGATCTGCAACAGGGCATCAACCGCAGCCTGGCCGCGCTGAAGACGGCCGGTACCGACCTGGGGATCGAAGTGGTCCGGGTCGACGTGCAATCGGCGCTGCCGCAGCCGGCGGTCAACGCCTTCAACGCGGTGCTTACCGCCAGCCAGTTGGCCGAACAGGCCGTGGCCAGCGCGCGTACCGATGCGGCCCGGCAACTGCAACAGGCCACGCAGAACGCCGACCGCACCGTCCAGGTGGCAGAAGCCGAGGCACGCGAGCGGTTGTCCCGGGCCCAGGCCGACACGGCAACCATCGTCGGCCTCGGTCGCCAGGACGATCCCGGCCTGATGCTGCGTCTGTACCGCGAGCGGGTGCCGGCGATCCTCGCCCGCGCCGGCTCGGTGACCACGGTCAATCCGCAGGACAGCGGTCGTCTGATCCTCGACGGCCCAAAACTTGATTGAAGGACTCCCATGAGCGCCCATCACCACCACCATGGCCACGATCATCATCACCATGGCCACCTGCACCTCGGCACCGGCCTGCTGTCCGGCGACGAGCGCCGCCAGGCCGCCCGGCAACTGAGCCTGGCCATGATTGCCTTGGGCCTGCTCGGTCTCGGGCTGGTCTGGCGCTGGCTGGCCCCGGGTCAGGACAGCGTGGCCCAGATCCTGCTCGGCGTGGCCTCGCTGCTGGTGGCGGTGCCGGTGCTGCGGTCAGCCTGGCACAGCCTGCTGCACCCGAGCCTGCACGGCATCACCGACCAACTGATCGCCCTGGCCATGCTCGGTGCCTGGGCCACTGGCGACCTGGCCACCGCGGCGCTGCTGCCGATCATCATGATCCTCGGACACGTGCTGGAAGAGCGCAGCGTGCTGGGTTCCCAGGAAGCCATCGAGGCGCTTGGCCGCTTGACCCGCAGCCAGGCGCGCCTGCTCGATGCCGACGGCCAGGTGCGTGAGGTCGACAACGCCAGCCTGGTACCGGGCAACCTGGTGGAAGTGCGCGCCGGCGACCGGGTGCCGGCGGACGGCCGGGTGGAGGAGGGCCAGGCCAGCCTCGATACCGCGCCGATCACCGGTGAAGCACTGCCCCAGGAAGTCGGCCCGGGTACGGATATCCATGGCGGCGCAATCAACCTCGACGGTCTGCTGAAGGTGCGTATCAGCCGGGTCGGCGACGACTCGACCCTGGGCAAGGTCATCGCCCTGATGCAGCGCGCGGAGCAGGCCAAGCCGCCGATCACCCGACTGCTGGAGCGTTATGCCGGGCGCTATCTGTTGCTGGTGTTGCTGATCGCCGCGGCGACCTGGTTCGTCACCAGCGATGCCCAGGCCATGCTCGCGGTACTGGTCGCGGCCTGTCCTTGCGCCCTGGTGCTGTCGGCCCCGGCCACGGCGATTGCCGGCATCGCCGTGGCGGCGCGGCATGGCATCCTGATTCGCGGCTCGGCTTTCCTCGAAGAACTGGCGGACCTGTCGTCGCTGGTGATCGACAAGACCGGGACCCTGACCCATGGCGCGTTGCATCTGCGGCAGATCGTTGCGCCAGACACGGAACTTACGGAACAGGAAATCACCCGACTCGCTGCCGGCCTCGGCGCGGCCAGCAGCCACCCGGTCAGCCGTGCATTGGCGCGATTGGTGCCGCACGATCAGTTGATGGTGTTGCGTGATATGCACGAGCGCCAGGGGTTCGGCGTGGTGGCTTTGACCGAGCGAGGGGAGGCTGCATTGGGGCGTCCGGAGTTGTTCGAGCGACTGGGCATTGCCATTCCGGCGGTTCCCGAGCATGACGGCCCGATCGCCGGCCTGGCGCTGAACCAGCGTTTCGTCGCCTGGCTGCTGCTGGCCGACACGCTGCGTCATGAAGCTCCGCAGGCCTTGGCACAACTGCGCGAGCTGGGCCTGCACCGGCAATTGCTGCTGACCGGCGACCGGCAAAGCGTGGCCGACGCAGTAGCGGAGCAGACCGGCATCACCAGCGTGGTCGCCCAGGCGTTGCCGGAAGACAAGCTGCATCATGTGAACCAGGAGCTGCAGGCGGGTTTCAGGCCGATGGTGGTAGGCGACGGCATCAACGACTCCCTGGCACTCAAGGCCGGCGCGGTTGGCGTGGCGATGGGGGCAGGGGGCGCGGACATTGCCCTGGCAGCGGCGGATATCGTGCTGATCAATGGCGATTTGCGACGGTTGGGGACTTGCGTCCGGTTGAGTAGAGAATGTCGCCGGACCTTGCAGTGGAACGTGGTAATAGGGCTCGGCTGGACCCTGGCGATCGTGGTGGCGGCGGCGTTTGGCTTGCTGGGTGCGGCGGGGGCGATGATCGCGGCGCTGCTACATAACCTGAGCACCTTGCTGGTGTTGGGGAATGCGGGGCGGTTGTTGCGGTATGACGAGACGGGGTTGTAACCGCTTGAAAGAGCAGGGCTCCGGGAGCCGTTTCCAGGCGACTCATATATAACTATACTAAATAGTCATTTAGTGTAGTTATATATATTAGTGATAATTCAGGGCAGGAGGGCGCGGCACAGCCAGACCGTCAGGCCGCCGCTCTGTGGATCCTCGACGACATGCTCCAGTACCTCGAACCCGTGCTGCTGCAGCAGACTCACGTATTCCTGCGGGTCGAGACTGGCGTGATACAAGGTCTCGCCCTCGAATTGACCGAGGGCTTCGCCCAGTCCGGTACCGCTGGTGAACATCAGCAGCGCACCAGGAGTCGCATGGCGCTGGAACACCCCGAACATCCCGCGCTGATCGTCGGGGTGCAGATGGAAAAAGCTGTTCCAGGCCAGGATGCCTGCGAACTGACGGCCCAATTCAAGGGTGCGCATGTCGGCATGCACCCAGGTGTGCCCGGTGAAGCGCTTGCGACACAGAGCGATCATTTGCGCTGAGGAATCCACGCCGGTCACAGCATGATCCGCTTCGATCAGAAAGCCCGCAACGGGCTGGCCGGCACCGCAGCCCAGGTCCAGCACGCGTGAAGATGCCGGCAACGATGAACAGAAGCCCTCGATCCATTTGCGGTCGGTGAAATGCGTGCTGCGCAGGCGATCCCAGGTGCTGGCGTGGCGGTCGTAGAGATCGATGATGTGGTTGGCGGACGGGTGATGGGGCATGGAGGGCAATCCTTGGCGAGGTATGGAGGCTGAATTCTAGCCTCCACTGGGGGCCGAGAGTTAGCATGATGGTTCGTATAATGTATATTATGTTAAATCATATAATAGGACCGACCCCCAGGCCACTTCCTCACACTGGCGGCAACGATCACTCTCTCGATCGCTGCCACCCGTGGATGCTCATTCCGATCTACTACCTACGAAACGGTCCGCACCGACTTCTTGTGCGTAAACGTCAGGTAACTGAACTCCCCGTGATAATCCCCCATCCCTGAAGCACCCACGCCGCCAAACGGCAGATACGGCGAGAACGCGTGCACCATCACGCCGTTGACCTGTGCATCTCCCGACTGAATCCTGTCGATGATCCCCTTGGCTCGTTCCACATCCTTGCTGAAGACATAGACTGCCAACGGTTTCGGATGATGCCGGTTAACCAGGTCGACCGCTGCCTCCACATCCTCGAACTCCAGCACCGGCAGGATCGGCCCGAACAGTTCTTCAGCCATCAAGGCGTCACCCCAGTCGACGCCATCCACAACCGTCGCGCTGGACGCACGCTTTTCGGCATCCGCCCTGGCACCGACCAGCATCTTGCCGCGACTCTGCTCCAGCAAGCCGGCCAACCGGGCCACCTGGCGCGCGGTCACCAGCTTGCCGGTGGAATCAACCTCCGGCAGATCACGCTGCACACGCTCGACCAGCCTCACCTGATCCACCGTCTGCTCAAGGTCCGGATCCGGCAATAGCAGCAGCGGGCACTTGCCGCCGAGTTCCAGCACCACTAGCGTCAGGTGCTATGAAACCGGAAGCGTCAGCGGCGCGGCCGAGCGCCTGCATGTCACCCAGCCCTCGGTCAGCTATGCCCTCTCCCGCTTGCGTGACCAATGGGGCGATCCGCTGTTCAAGCGCACCCGCGACGGCATGCAGCCCACGGTGCTGGCCTCGCAGCTGTATGCCGCGTTCCGTTCCTCGCTGACCGATATCGAACGTGCCGTAGCGCTGACCGGCAAGTTCGAGCCGGAACACTCCACCCGCCGCTTCCGCCTGGCGCTCTCCGACCTGGGCGAAGTCTTCCTGCCGCACATCCTGCGTGGCTTGCAAGCAAAGGCCCCGTTGGTGGAACTGGAAGTCATCCAGATCGCGATCGATCGCATGGACGAATGGCTGCGCACCGGCAAGATCGACGCCGCGGTGTGCAACCGCAGCTACCTGCCGATCCAGGCCAAATGCGAGCTGATGTTCATCGAGCGGTATGTCTGCATGGTGCGGGAGGACCACCCACGCATCGGGGATAGCGTGTCGATGGAGCAGTTCGTCAATGAGCGGCATGTGGTGGTGTCGGCGGGCACCGGTCACCACTTCGTCGAGGATCGACTGCGTGAAGCCGGGATTGCCCGGACCGTGAGCTTGCGGGTGCCGCACTTCAGCGTGTTGCCGGACATCATCTCGTCCAGTGACCTGCTGGTGACCCTGCCAGAACGGGTTGCGAAGGTGTATGCCGAACGCAATGGGCTGAAGACCATGGAGCTGCCGTTTACCGTGCCGGAGTTTGAGGTGAGTCTGCACTGGCATGAGCACAGTGGTGATAGTTCGGCGCAGCTTTGGTTTTGCGGTTTTTTGAAGGAGACGATTTCTCGGTTGTGAGCGATTGATGGCGTCTGGGTGTAAGTGACGAAAATGCAGGATTGATTGGGTATTGCTCAGCGTTCTGCAGTAATGGTGCTAAATTGCCATCTACGTCATTGTGGTCTGTGAACAAAGGAGTGCATCTTGAGAAAGGATTTACTAATCGCCTCTTTGGCTCTTTCGCTTTCGGGGTGTGGAGATGGCGGTGAGGCATACAAGAAACAGGCCGAAAGCCTTCGCTCCGACGTCAAATCCTTGCAAGCGGAAATTAGCGCTGCCAAAGACAGGATTACACAGCTCGAGCAGGAAAACAGGACGCTCAAAGAGACTCCGGCCGTATTGCTGGCTGATATAAGGAAAGCTTCTGACAGTGGTGACGAAGCCGCTACCAGAGCAGCCTTGGCGTCGTTGACGTCCCGCTACCCTGACTCATCTGAAGCATCGACTGGAAGCGGCCTCCTGCAGAGGATGGTCAAGGATCGTGAGGCCAACGAACAAGAAGCACACCGACTGGCGGCGCTTGGTATGAAGGCGATCCCGGTCAAAGGCTCATTCGCAGCGGACGACAGTTCTGTATCGCTTCAATCTGCCCAGATCGCCGGCCAATGGAGCTTCAACGATTACGGTGATCAGTATGAGTACCGATCTGCCGAGCGTGGTTCCAAGTACATCACGGCAAAGGTTACCTACTCATCCAAGAGCAAAGATCCTCGTCTCGCACCCTTGGTCGTCTATGCGTCAAACGGTGGCGAACTCAAACGACTCGGCGTCATGGGTTTCGAGTTCGTCAGTTGGAGCAGCTATGCGACATTCCTGGGTAATTACCACGACGAGGCGAATGACTTTGCTCACAAGGCAAGTATCCGATTCTCGATGGGGCTCCAGGTCCCCAATGAGGCAATAACCAAGCCACTGTACATCGTTGCCTCATCCTCAGGTTGCGCGGATCGTAGCTCTGATCGATTTGGCAACCCCCCTGTCCGCTACTCGACCTACAGTTGCGATAAGGCTGCCCCCGATATACTCCGTGCCAGCGACTTTAAAGAAGGTCGGTTCGGTATCGTCAAACGCCTGGACTGAATCCGGGAAAGGACTCTTACTCATGAAAAAGGCTTTGATTGCGGGGGGCATTGCCGCGCTCTGTTTGGTGGTATACACCCAGATTACTATATTCGCCGTACCTCCAATCGGAGCAGTACCCGAGGGCAGGACAGTCATCATGCTCCGCCTCAACAAGACGAACTTCATTGATAGCGCTGACGCCATGTGTGTTCGTATACAAGGCTACGTCAGTCTGCTTTGCAGAGGGATGACCATGGCGGCAGTAGTGAACGCTACTACCATCATTGCGCGCCTGCCTTACTCGGAAACCCTGTACAAAATCAGCACTGGTGGTGAGACCTACGAACGATAGGCCTGAAGACGCTACTGCCGACCATGCGCTCACCTGCAGGACGAGCACGAGTGCTCTACCTTACCTAACTCAGCGCCGGTGCCATGGCTCTGTACGAGCATCGGTTCCGCCCCAGCATCGAGACCCACAGCGGTCGGCCGTCGACTAGCGGATGTCCATGATTGCGTGGGGCAATTTTATTCGGTGTGTCGCTCGATGATTCGCTTGTTGCCATTCCTGCCTGCTCAATCAGAGCAAATTCCGCCAGATATCATACCCCACATACAGCAGCATCGATCCGAAAAACACGCTGGTGATGACGGTCAGTCTTTTCACATTGCGCTGGCCGGATGAGAGCTGTGCAACCAAGCCCGCATTCTGCTCCTTCAGCAGCGCGACGAGTGCGGTTTGCTCACCCGCGGCCACTGCCGAGAACTGTTGCACAATGCGTTGGTTTTCAGCAGCCACGGCCTCGACTTGCGTCGACAGTTGTGTAACTACACCTACCACGTCCGTGCCCAGGGTGTTGACTTGCGCAGCCAAGGTCGAGTTGATTCTCTTGCTGAATTCCCGGCTCAACACAATTTCTTTCAAGACCTTTTCCATCACCTCGGCCTGCTCGACCTTGGTTGCCTGGTCTTCACGCCCGAGTACTTCCAGGAGGGCTTCCTGCGAAGCTTTCTGCTGCTCGGCGATGCGAACGCCGATGTCGACGACCACCGCCTTGAAATCAGTGACACTTGAGCTATGCGATGACGACAGCCGGCGCGACACTTCAGCGACCGAACTTTCGATATGCGGATGCAGCGCTTCGATCGACCGCGCCAGCTCCACCTGCTGCTGGGTCGTCCCAGCGAGCGCCTCGAGCAGCACCATCTCAGTCGAGCTCACGCTTGAGGTGTGGACGGCCGTAGATCGTTCGAGCAAGGCCTCGACTGCATGAGCGTCAACTGCGCTCTGATCGGTGATGTGTTTTTGAAGCTTGGCGAGCAACGAAGGGACGTCCTCTTCGCGTATCTTGCGCAACGCCTGCAGCAAGGACTTCGTGGCTGATTCCGCATCAGCTGCGGAGGCGCCCAAGGTGTCGTTGATCTCTGTTATAGAGTCCCGTGTGTCCGCAAGGTCTCCATTCAGTGCCTTGATCGAGGCTTCGAGTGGATTGAGAGGCTCCTTCAGGATCTTGACCATCAACTCGGCAAGGGACTTTTCTTTGTTGTGAATTTCTGTAGCTGTACTCATTTTTCAGGCCCGGCCATCTTGGCTTAGTCTCATCAGTTCTACCCGCTGGTTGCTCAGCTGCGTGCAGGCCAGCAGTTGCAGTAACGCGTCACAATCATCCTGCTCGTTCATCGCCAAACTCATACGCTGACTGAGTTCGGCAAGGTATTCCTCGTCGAGCAAGTGAACGAAACGTTCGCACCGCTCGAGGTCTTGTTGCGAGGTTTGGGCAATGCGCTTCAACTCTCCGTACTTGAGGGCAGTCTCGTGCTCGACTCGCTCGCGCTGCTTGATCAGAAGCATCTGCTCATGCCGCTGTAGCTCGAGTTTGGTTTCGAGCGTCTTCATGTCGCGCTGGAACGCTTGGTCAAGTGCTGTCAATGCCCCGAGCCAGTGCCGCTTCCACAAACAGACCAATTCGTGCCGGGCTTCGCTGCCTGCACGGTGAACCTTCCTCAAATCTTCTTGATAGTTTGACGAGAACAGATAGGTGTCGAAGGTGTAGTCTGCGAGGGTGTAGCGAATGGAGCTGAACGCGTCGTCGATAATTTCCTCGATCACACGTAAGCCAGGCTCATTCACGAGCCTGCGCACACCTTCCCAATACGCGCAGGACTTCGGCAATTGGGTATTACCCTTGACCTCTAGGCGCATCCCCTTGAGTAACCTGTAATAGTCATTAACCAGCGTCCTGAGCGTCTCGCAGTCATCCTTGACCGCCCCCTCCTTGGGAGGATATTTACCGGAAGCAGTGAATACGGGGCTCGACGCTGCGTGCTCGATCAACGTCATGCCATCTACCAATGTATTGGTCTGCAAGTCCTGCAGTGCCGTCCTCAACTTATCCTGCGACTTGTTGATCGCTGCGGTCCAGATGGCGATCTCGCTCACAAGCGTGGTGCTTTTGCTTTCCAGTCGTTCAATTGTCTGCTCAACCGCCTCGGTCTTTTTCTTCTGGATATACCTGACGCCCAAGTGACTATCGAGCGTACTACGCAGGCGGCCAACCGGACTTGTTGATTGCGAGATCTGCTCCAGCAACTCGCTGCGCAGTCCCGCAATCAATGGCGCGATCCGGGCATGCAGTTCCGGCTCTTTTTTTTGCATGCTCATCCAACTGGTGCCGAATTCCAGTGGAAAGTACAGGCGCTCATCCCGGGCCTGATCGCTCAGGCGACCGAAAAGCTCGATCTGCTGGATGAGGCGGCGCCGAGACTTGGAAGCATCGAATTTCGCATCCTCGCGAGCAGCGTCCTTGATCGACTGCGCGAAGTACGAATAGGTTGTGACAATGCGAAAACGGTGCGGCATGGCCTGCCAGTCTTCAATTCCAGGCAGCGTCAGCGCCTCAGGCCGCAGGAAGCCCAGGTCATCGCCCCGGCCAACCAGCAACACCAAGTCGGCGAAGGGCAGATAAGTCTTCGCCATATGGTTCACATGCGCCTGCTCTGCAGCGTTGGCAGGGTTGTCGCCTGGCAGGTCCAGAATGCGGATGCTCGGCCCCTCTGCGACCTGGCTGGCAAAGAAAGACGATGGGATATGCACCACACAGGGCGACTCGGCAACCAATCGCCCGCTCTCCATGTCTTCCCTGAGCTGGCCTAGTGCCCGGGTAACGTCGGCTTCGGCCTCGAACCAGCGCGTTGTCGAGCGCAGAGTCAGTCCCCAGCGGCCGTTGGCCGAGCGGCAATACTCCATGGCGGTGGCCGTCGCCGACTTGCCAGCCTCGCGCCCACCGCGCATGATCTGCGAGACCCTTCCCATCTGGGCCGGGTCGATGCCCATCAGGTCGAGCAGCAGCGTGGTCTTGCCGACCTGGGTCTTGCCGAATATGACCACATAGGGCTCGGCCACTTCCTCCTTGAGCTGCAGCTTTTCCTGAACGTCCTTGCTCAATGTCTTGATCAACCGCGCGTAGGCACGAAACGCCCAATCCGACTGATGAGCCTGCAGAGCGTGCCAATGGTCCATCACGGCTTGCCTGGTCATGTCAGACACCACGGTCAGCGATGAACAGTTGCAAACCAGAAGCTGACGAGTCCAACTCGTAACGCAAGTCACTGGTGATCGAGGTGACATCGGCAATGGCTTTGGCAAGCCGGTCCTTGCGCATCATCAGTTCGTCCATGCGGTAGCGGGCACGTAGCCTCGTGCAGACGCGCGCACGCGCCACGGCCATGGTCTCATCGAAGGACGTGCGAAGATTTTCAACATGGTGGTCATGGACGTTGCCGAGCATGACCCTCGCCTGGGCGCTTGCTGCTTTCTCGATGCTGCGAATCCGCGTTACCGCCACACCTGTAAGATACGCTGCGGTGACGACCGCAGTGGCCGCCACTGCAGCGGGGTGCAGCGTGAGCGGCATCGGGAGCTTGGTCTCCGATCCTGGATTGCCTGAATCGCCTGCATCAGTCGTATCGCCGGGATCCCCGGCATCCGCGCCAGCCGTCTTGCCGAAGAGCGCACCCAGTATGTCAGAGTCTCCATCGCTAACGACGTCTACCGCCAGCACGGTGGCGAGCGAGCGAATAGCAGTCTTGCCAAGCTCGACGCCTGTCCTGAGGTTCTCGACACTCGCTGAGACGACATTGGCGCCAGGCACGTTGTCGATAGGTACGAAGTCCTGCTTGACGCCAACGACCTCAGGCACAGCGAAGAGAAGCCGGGTGTATTCCAGCGACATTGCAGGTATCAACTCGGCACTGGCACCCACCTGCTTGCTGACGTCCTGGTTAGCCTGCCAGTCCTCCCGACGGCCATTGCCCAGAAGGATGTTGATATCACTGACCGCTTCAGGGTTCAGCTTCTCGAAACGAACGGGTTGACCCGATGCGTGCACGAAGCCCATCTGGATCAGATTCTGGGATTTCGCCTGTGGCAAACGCGCGGGAGAGCCCTCCCCGGATTTCTCTACAGGCACTCGCTCAAGCTTGCTCCCCGTTAATGACGATACACCTTGCGAGTACTTGTGAAAAAACGCCGGCGCCGCTTCGCGCCAAGATCCCTGCACGAGATCCTGCATCTTCATTCTGGTCTGGCTGGTGGTATCGAAGACATTCGACAACCAGTTACCGAAACCCTCGTGATCGGCAATAAGCCGAGCGCTCATTGAATCGGACGCTTTGGAAAAGGCCTCCCCTGCCAGCTCGCTCACAAGCTTATTATGCTGGCTCCGAAGCTCCGCTGCTGCCTCATCGAACCTGCCCAAAACCTCTTCCAGCACTTCGGCGCCATCGACTCCACTCGCCTTGTCGCTCGTGAAATACAGTCGCGCCTTGCTGCGGATCGCATTCAACACCCGTGTCAGATCCTTGCCCACGATTTCAGAGAGATGGTTCATCTGGAACTGGCGATCCGATTCCCCGGTGAAGTTGAGATCTTCTATGGCACGACGCAAGTGGGGCATCCACTGTTCAATGTACTCAGCGTCATCGGTGCCGCTCAGAATGATGTTTTTTTCAGCCAACTCGGGCGCCACCTGGAACGTCGCCTGGGCGCTTGAGCGTAGATCGGCCTGCCGCTTGGGATCGTTGCGATGGGCCTCGGTCTTGGAGACCACGATGTACGGCTTACAGCCTTTGAGCTCATTGTCCAGCATGTCCCGGACAATCTCGAGCTGCTGCTGGTTGGCCATACGCGTCTCGTCGGTTACGATGATGCAGCCACCTGCCGCGATCATCGCCTGGCGCATCAGTTCTTGCCAGGAGCGGTTGTCGCGTTCCTGCTTCTCGTATCCCGGAAGCAGCAACCACGCCTGATTATCGCGTTTGAAGTAGCGGCGAGGCACTTTCAGGACCGGCAGCAGATCCTCGGCATTGGGGTCGCATATGGCACGCTGGAACTCCGGAACATCCACCTCGAAGTCATCCAGACTGTAGCCCTGCGACGCCGCATCCGGAACCAGCCTGCGAACGTATCCCTGAGCGCGCTCAAGGCCCTCTACCTCAAGTATGAGCACCGGCATTTTCTCGCCACGGCCCTCATTGCTCTGCAGCCACCTCGGCCCATCACCGCGCAGGTCATGGATGCTCGCCATCAGCGTTGTCTTGCCCGCACCCTGAGAGCCGCCCATCACAACGACCCAGGTATTTCCCAGCACCTCGGCGAGTAGCAGGCGGCGCATCACTTCAAGCAGTTTTTCGTCGATTTCCTCGTTACCAAGGTCGGTGCAGGCACCGCGCAGACGACGCAGTGCTTTGTTCAGATCGGTCAGCAGGAGCGCTGGTGATTCCATCGCCATTGTTTCTTCCTCGGTTCATCTTTGAAGTTAGACGCCAGATCCTTGCGACGGACGTTCGTCTGCCGCAAAGGTATCGGCGGACGCGAGAGAAGCTTGACTGGGAGAAGCTCCGACTCATGAAGGTGTGAATTTGTACATTGCGCAGGTCTCGCTCAACGCATCGCCCTCGGCAAACACCAATAAACCTGCTCAGGGAGAGCATCATCACAATACTGGCCATTTGCCCTAAAGCGCGGCAGAATTCTACAGCTTGCTCCGCCTCAAGAGTCAACCACCGTCATTCGCACGAAGACACTTTGGGCATTGCCCGCGCAGACAAGATGGACTGCGCAGGCCTCATTCATAGAGAA
The DNA here is from genome assembly GCF_057197725.1 of Pseudomonas sp. P2S-1. Lineage (NCBI taxonomy): Bacteria > Pseudomonadati > Pseudomonadota > Gammaproteobacteria > Pseudomonadales > Pseudomonadaceae > Pseudomonas > Pseudomonas sp. P2S-1. Next base: position 1,273,729 of record NZ_CM170068.1, on the reverse strand, counting down.
AATCGACATGGACGCCCCTGAACATCTAGCAGCAATGGCCGCATCTGAAGCGTTCAATACCCTGGCGGGCTATACCAAGGCTTTTGATCTTTTCAAAGCCATGGGCGTGAGCACAAAGGAACTGGTCCACTCGAACATCATTGCCTCGCTCTTGAACGATCGGGAAGCCCATGGCATGGGCAGCGCCTTCAGAGATGATTATGTCAAATCACTTCTCTACTGCCGTTGCGAGGGCAATCCCCTGCCGGCAGCCGTACTTTCGAGCGCTGCTGACGTTCGCGCGAACGTGACGCGGGAACTTGAACAAATCGATATCGTGCTCGATTACCCATCCCTAAAACTGGTGATCGCAATCGAAAACAAGATATGGGCCCTGGACCAGAGCCGTCAGGTCGCCCGCTACCAGAAAGCATTGCAGGACCTGTTCCCCCACTATAACCATAGGGCGTTGGTGTACCTGACGCCGAAAGGCCGGGCGTCTCCGACGATTGATCCAGACTCCCCAACCCCAGTCTACTACCAATCCTACGGACAACTGGCCGAACTGCTGCGTCAGCAGACACGCATAGATCCAAAAGCCCTCCCGTTTATCCATCAGTTTGTCACTCACATCGAGAAGACCATGTCGGGAAACACCGAGCTCAAACAGCTGTGCTGGGCGATCTTCCAGCAAAACGAAGAGGCGTATCGTCATATCCACGACCATTTCGTTTATTGCCAGAATCGCAAGCTGCAAGAGCGCTTCGAATGGCTGGATACCGAGGTTAAAACCGCGCCTATGTTTGCCTACTGGGCCGACAGAATCGAAACGAGGCGGACATGCAATGTCGACAAAAAGCAGTATGACTTGGACGTGCGGGTAAAAGAATGGCCCGACGGTCTCTGGATCAAACTGTACAAGCACACTTGGCTTGGTGTTTTCCCTTACTTCCTTGCCGCTGATGCCACCAGGTTGGCGAGGCACCTACCCGACTTCACCTCAAGTCCGCGAGAGGTTCCTGACTGGGCAGGGCATTACATGGCTTCAAGCGGCTACCAGATTAAACATGAACGGTGCATTTTTGACCTGGGAGACAGGGCGGCGGATGCACATTACAACCAGGCGCTGAGCAAGATCCGGGAATGCCTTGAAGAGATCGATCATGCTCTGGACGCTGCCCTCCGCTGAAGACTACCCAGGCCGCGCTTGCGGACCTGGGCGCGGGGCCTGACCGGTTTTATGCATCGCGGATGCTGCGCCGAAGCTCGTGCTGAGTTGCGTCGACATCGAAGGCAACACTGCAGAGCGTGGTGGTTGACAGCTCCGCGGAAAGCAAGGTGCTGGATATCAGCAACACCTTCCATATCCACGCAGTGATCAACGGTGTCACCACAGCCACCCTGACCACCAACAACCCGAACGCGACCACCACCGCAATGAATGACACTTCGAACCTGCAAGCCGGTTACTACGCCTTGATCGAGTCCTGATACACCGGTGAGCAGGCCGAGTCTGCCTCAACCTGCCCACAGGGCACCGCCAAGCCATCATCAACGCCGCAACGGATACAACCCCTCATCGAACTGCTCCAACCGCGGAAAACTCATCGGCAAATCATCCGACAACCGCTCCAGCCGCTGCTGATAACTGTGTAAAAACCCCTTGCGCGCCTCGTCACTGATATACGGCACATGCCACGCCACAAACGGCTCCAGCACCTCGAACCCGACATACGCCAGCGTCCCGCGCAGAATCGGCCGCAGCATGTCTTCCAGCGGCCCATGGATCGCACCCTCGCCGAACATGTGCTCACGCCCGCCGAGGGTCACCGTCACCAGCGCCCGCTTGCCGGCCAGGCCACCCTGGTCATAGAAACGCTTGCCGCCATAACACACCCCCGACACCAGCACCCGGTCGATCCAGCCCTTGAGCATCGCCGGCGCGGAGAACCAGAAGATCGGGAAATTCAGCACCAGCAAGTCGGCCCACAGCAGCTTCTCCAGCTCCTGCTGGATATCGGCGGCGATGGAACCGTCCTTCACCCCCAGCCGCTGCTCCAGCGCATACACCAGGTATTCGGGGTTTTCCCGATGGCTGAAGTCGTCGGCACTGGCCACGGGATTCCAGCCCATCGCATACAGGTCGCTCACCTGCACTTCATGCCCCTGAGCACGGAAGGTCTCCGCCGCCTGGTCACGCAGCGCGGCAGTAAAGGATCCAGGCTCGGGATGAGCGTGAACGATCAGCACTTTCATGGGCAATCCTCAAACCGTCGCCAAAGGGGAAGTGGAATCACGCGTCGCCAACAGCCGGTCGAGCCAGTCCGGGTCCATCTCTGGTTCGCAGGAGAACAGCAAACCGGTGTAGTCACGGAACGGCGGGCGGAAGATCGCTTCGCGGCTGCCGTGGTCAACCACCCTGCCCCGCTGCATCACCAGCACCTCGTCGGCGATGGCGCGCACCGTGGCCACATCGTGGGTAATGAAGAGATAAGCCATGCCCAGCTCGCGCTGGATGCGGTCGAGCAGTTTCAGTACGCCCTCGGCCACCAGTTGGTCCAGCGCCGACGTGACTTCGTCGCAGAGGATCAGTTGCGGCTCCGCCGCCAGGGCGCGGGCAATGCAGATTCGCTGCTTCTGCCCGCCCGACAGTTCCCGCGGCAGACGGTCCATGTACTTGGCCGGCTCCAGGTCGATCATCCGCAGCAGCTCGGCCACCCGCTCGCGCAGCGCCTTGCCCTTGAGGCCGAGGTAGAAATTCAGCGGCCGGCCGATGATGTCGACGATGCGCTGGCGGGGATTGAGCGCGGTGTCGGGGATCTGGTAGATCATCTGGATGCGCCGCAACTGCTCCTTGCTGCGCTGGCGATAGTCCGCCGGCAGCGGCTCGCCGTCATACAGTACCTGCCCGGCAGTCGGCTGCAGCAACCCGCTGATCAGCCGCGCCGTGGTGCTCTTGCCGCTGCCCGACTCGCCGATCACCGCCAGGGTCTGGCCGCGATAAAGCTTGAGCGACACATCGTGCAGCACCGGCTGATGGCCGTAGCCGGCGTCGGTATTGCGCACTTCCAGCAGCGGCTTCTCGTTGCCCGGGCACACCTTGGCCGAGGTATGGAAATTACGCACCGCCCACAGCGACTGGGTGTATTCCTCCTGCGGCGCACTGAGCATGGTGCGGGTCTGCGCTTCCTCCACCAGGCTGCCGTGGCGCAGGACCATGATGCGGTCGGCCATCTGCGCCACCACGGCCAGGTCATGGCTGATGTACAGCGCTGCACTGCCAAAGGTCTTCACTGCATCGCGGATCGCTGCCAACACCTCGATCTGGGTGGTGACGTCCAGCGCGGTGGTCGGTTCGTCGAAGATGATCAGGTCGGGGTGGCAGGCCATCGCCATGGCCGTCATCACCCGCTGCAACTGGCCACCCGACAACTGATGCGGGTAACGCTGACCTATGTTTTCAGGGTCTGGCAGACGCAGGATGCGGTACAGCTCCACCGCCTCGGCCTTGGCCTTGGCGCGGTCGATACCGCCATTGGTCACCGCCGTTTCCACGTGCTGGTCGATCAGCCGATGCGCCGGGTTGAACGAGGCTGCGGCGCTTTGCGCGACATAGGCGATGCGCAGGCCGCGCAGCGTGCGCAGGGTCTCGGCGCTGGCCTCCAGCAGCTGGATGCCATCGAAACACACGCTACCGCCAGTGATCCGGCAGCCATCGCGCACATAGCCCATCGATGCCAGGCCCAGGGTGGATTTGCCCGCCCCGGACTCACCGATCAAGCCCAGCACTTCGCCGCGCTTCAGGGTCAGGTCGATCCCCTTGATCAGCGGGTGCCAGGCGCCTTCATAGTGGCCTTCGATCTTCAGGCCACGGATTTCCAGCAAGGTATCATTGCTCATGCTCAGCACTCCTTCAGGCCACTGGACAGGTGCAGCACCCAGTCGACGACGAAGTTCACGCTCACCGTGATCAACGCCACCGCGAGGGCCGGAAGCAGCGGGCTGACGTCACCGAAGGTGATCAGCACCGCGTTGTCGCGCACCATGCTGCCCCAGTCGGCGGTTGGCGGCTGGATGCCCAGGCCCAGGAACGACAGGGCGCTGATGAACAGGAAGACGAAGCAGAAGCGCAGGCCGAACTCGGCGATCAGCGGCGCCGCGGCATTGGGCAGCACTTCCCGGCTGACCAGCCACCACAGCCCTTCCCCGCGCAGCCGCGCAGCCTCGACGAAGTCCTGCACCACTACGCTCATCGCCACCGCCCGCGCCAGGCGGAACACCCGAGTGGCATCGAGCAGCGCGATCACCAGCACCAGCGAGGTGGCCGTGGTGCCGACCACGCTAAGGAGCAGCAAGGCGAAGATCAGTTGCGGAATGGCCATCAGGATGTCCACCACCCGCGATAGCCCCTGGTCAATCCAGCCGCCCTTGATCGCCGCCACCAGTCCGCACAGGCCACCTAGCAGGAACGCCAGGGTGGTGGTCAGGAAGGCGATACCCAGGGTATTGCGGGCGCCATAGAGCAGGCGGCTGAACATGTCGCGGCCGAGATTATCGGTGCCCAGCAGGAACTCCGGGCTCCACGGCGCGAAGCCGTCGCCCACCACCTGGGTTTCGCCGTAGGGCGCCAGCAGCGGTGCGAACAGCGCTACTACGACGTAGGCAACAATCACCAGCAGGCCGAACTTGGCGCTCAGCGGTGCGCGCAGCAAAGGTGTGATCAGGTTCATGGTCTACCCCTTCGGATGCATCAGGCGTGGGTTGCTGGCAATCGACAGCACGTCGGCGCCGGTATTGAGCAGGATGTAGGTGCCGGCGAAGATCAGGCTGCAGGCCTGCACCACCGGGATGTCGCGCTTGGCCACCGAGTCCACCAGCAACTGACCCAGGCCGGGGTAGACGAACACCACCTCCACCACCACCACGCCCACCACCAGGTACGCCAGGTTCAGCGCCACCACGTTGACGATCGGCGCCAGGGCGTTGGGCAGTGCATGCTTGAAGATGATGCGCGACGGCGCTACGCCCTTGAGCCGGGCCATCTCGATGTAAGGGCTGGCTAGGAGGTTGATCAGCGAGGCGCGAGTCATGCGCATCATCTGTGCGATGACCACCAGGCTCAGGGTCGCGACCGGAAGCACCGAGGCTTCCAGCACCTCGCCCAGCGAGGCGTCGGGCGACAGGCTGGAGATGCCCGGCAACCATTCCAGCTTCACCGCGAACACCAGGATCAGGATGTAGGCGACGAAGAACTCGGGGAACGACACGGCACTGAGGGCACTGGTATTGAGCAGCCGGTCGAACCAGCTGTTGCGGTACAACGCCGCGAGCATGCCCAGCAACAGCGCGGTCGGCACCGACACCAGCGCCGCCAGCAAGGCCAGGCTGAAGGTGTTGCCCAACCGCGCACCGACCAGTTCGGCAATCGGCCGCTGGTTCGCCAGGGAAACGCCCAGGTCACCGTGCAGCAGGCGCCACGCCCACTGTATGAAACGTTGCAGCGCTGGCAGGTCCAGCCCCAGTTGGGCGCGGAACGCTGCCACGGTTTCCGCAGTCGCCGACTGGCCGAGCATGGCCTGGGCGATGTCGCCCGGGAGCATGCCGACTGCCAGGAAGATCACCACCGAGACCGCAAACAGCGACAACAGGCCCAGGGCCAGTCGCTGCACAAGCAGTTTGCCAAGATTGTTCACCGTACAACTCCTCGACTGGATGCAGGGTCAGCCCTTGAATGCGCTCGCGGATCAGGCTTGCCACCAGCGTTCGATCACCCGCAGGCCGTCCAGCTCGCCGTAGGGGGCGGTGAGCGGACCATGGGCCACGCGGCTGGAACGGGCGGCCACGGAGCTGGCGAACAACGGCACGATCGCCCCGCCATCGTCGCGGCACAGCGCCTGCATTTCGTTGTACATCTCGCGGCGCAGCGGCTCGTTCATCTCGCCGCGAGCGGCATTGAGCAACTGGTTGAAACGCGGGTTGTCCCAGTGGGTCTCGTTCCAGGCCGCGCCTTTGGCGTAGCCGATGCTGAACATGCGGTCGGCGGTGAGGCTGGAGTACCAGAACGAGGTGGTGAAGGGCTGTTTCATCCAGACATTGGAGAAGAAGCCGTCGGCCGGCTCGCGCACCACGTCGATATCGATTCCGGCCTGGCGTGCCTGCTCCTTGAACAGCACCGAGGCGTCCACCGCGCCGCTGTAGGCGGCATCGGAGGCCTGCAGGCGCACCTTGAGGCTGTCCATACCGGCCTGGCGCAGGTAGAAGCGCGCCTTGTCCGGGTCGTAGGCGCGCTGCTCCAGCGCCGGGTTGATGAAGCGGTTGGCCGGCTGCAGCGGATGGTCGTTGCCGACCTGGCCGTAGCCGTAGAGCACCGAAACCAGCAGGTTTTCGCGGTTGATTGCATGCTTGAGGGCGAGGCGCACGTTGTTGTCACGGAACTGCTGGCTGTCGCAGAGCATCGGGAAGGTGTAGTGCTGGGCGCCCTTGGTTTCCTCGATCACAAGCTTCGGGTTGCGCTTGAGCAGGGCCACGGTCTTGAGGTCGACCTTGTTGATCACGTCGACCTTGCCGGTAACCAGCGCGTTGACCCGCGCGGCACCGTCGCTGATGGCCAGCAACTCGGCGCTGGCGAAATGCGCCCTGCCCGGCTTCCAGTAGTCAGGGCTGCGCTCCAGGTCCATGCGCACGCCAGGCTCGAACGACTTGATGCGGTAGCCGCCGGTGCCGACGCCGGCCTGCCAGTCGGCCTGGCCGTCCTTGGCCGGCATGATCACCAGGTGATAGTCGGCCACCACGTAGGCGAAGTCGGCGTTACCCGCGTGCAGTTCGAACACCACGGTGTCCGGGGCGGAGGCACGCACCTGGGCGACGTCGCCCAGTACGGTCTTGGCTGCTGAGGTGGATTTCTCGCCCAGGTGGTGCTGGATCGAAGCCACCACGTCGTCGGCGCTCAGGCTTTTGCCATTGTGGAAGGTCACGCCCTGGCGCAGGGTGAAGGTCCAGACCCTGGCGTCCGGGCTGGATTCCCAACGCTCGGCCAGCTCAGGGATGGCGGTGCCTTCGACGGAGATTTCGGTGAGGGTGTTGTAGACCGCCGAAAAGCCGATGAAGGTGAAGGTGTCGACCCAGGAGCCCGGGTCTTTGGAGTCGGTGGTGCTGGCCCCTGCCAGGCCCAGGCGCAGGGTGCCACCCGGTTTCGGCGTCGCTTCGGCGGCATGGCCGCGCAACGGCAGGCCGAGGGAGAAGGCCCCGGCAATGGCCGCTGCGGCGGCACTGTACTTGAGGAAATCCCGACGCGGCAGGCCGCTGTCGAACATCGCTTGAGGATTCTTGTTGTTCTTATCGCTCATTGCACTGCCCCCTGTGAACCGTGAAGAATGGTTATTCGGTCAAGCGGATTGCGTCGAAGCTGCTTATTTGTAATTGTTACCGTAACAAATACATTATCGGCCCGACAAGCTGTTTTCCAGCGTCCGATGACGGGCGTTCAACGGTGTAGAATTTCCATTTTCGCAGGGAGCTTTTTCCTCCATGAGCCAGTCGACCCGCCTTATCACGGCTTCGTACATCCTGTCGTTCGTCGCGGCCAACGCACCGCACAAGCTGCGTACCGAAACCATCGCCAAGTGGGTCAAGGTGCACCCTACCCGCGTGCGCGGACTGGTGTCGCAGATGGTCAAGGCGAACATCCTCACCTCCTATCGCGGGGCGCAAGGCGGCGTGACGCTGGCGCGCGCGCCGCAGCTGATCACCCTGCGCGAGGTGTATGACGCGGTGCAGGAAAGTTCGCTGATCGCCGAGAAGATCGACAATCCGTTTGCCGGGCATGAGGATCACTGCAAGGTGTACGAGGTGTTCACCCGACTGTTCGCGATGCTGGAGCAGAACATGCGGCTGGATCTGGGGACGATTACGGCGGATCAGTTGTTCGTGGCGTTCGATACGCCCAGGGAACTGGCAGAGCTCGGCTGAGCCTGTACAGGCCTGCCCTCGTGGAACAACACATTAGCAGGGTCCTTGTGGGAACGGGGTTACCCGCTCTCATAGAACAAATCGTAACTTTTTGATTTACATGGGACCTGTGTGCGGGTTCACCTGCGATTGAGATGGTGAATTCACTACCGCAATCGCTGGCAAGCCAGCTCCCACAAGGTCCACGCCGGGCACAAATGTTGCGACTGACCCAGAACCCTGTGGGAGCTGGCTTGCCAGCGATGAGGCCCTCAGCCCCACCCCGGATCCGGCAGTGTCCCCGGCCCTGAGCTTGCTCGCGAAGGGCCGCGAAGCCGTCGTAAAACCTGAGTACGCGCCCTTCCTGACACACTTAGGTGGATGGCTTTGGGACCGCTTTGCGGTCCTTCGCGACGGTTCGGCGCTCCGACAAGCTCGCTCCCACAGGTGGCGCGCCGAGCTCAAGAACGGTTCTCTGCGCGACCGGCCTGTGTTCAATCGCGATACCCCGGCGCAACCTTTTCCAGCAACCGTAAAAGCGCCGTCCACGCCAGTTGCATCCCGTCCGGGTCCGCCAGTTGCCCCTCCTCCAGCGGCCGCCCCGGGTCATTGAACTGCCGCTCGGTATGCGCGCACACCTCGTGAGGCGGCAGCACCAGCTTGCCACTGGCCTGCGCCGCCAGCTGGATCTCGCAGGCCTTCTCCAGGTAATACATGCGCATGAACGCCTCGCTCACGCTGCGTCCGACCGCCAGCAAACCATGGTTGCGCAGGATCATTACCGGCTTGTTGCCCAGGTCGGCCACCAGCCGCTGCTGCTCGGCCATGTCCAGCGCCACACCTTCGTAGTCGTGGTAGGCGACCTTGCCGTAGAACTCCATGGACATCTGGTTCACCGGCAACAACCCGCACTCCAGCGCCGCCACCGCGCAACCGGCGCGAGTATGGGTGTGCAGCACGCATTGCGCGTCTTCACTGGCACTGTGGATCGCGCTATGGATAACGAACCCCGCCGGGTTCACCGGATAGGGCGAGGGTTCGACGGCATGTCCGGCCAGGTCGATCTTCACCAGGCTGGACGCGGTGATTTCATCGAACATCAGCCCGTAGGGGTTGATCAGGAAATGGTGTTCAGGCCCCGGCAGGCGCACCGAGATATGGGTGAAGATCAGGTCGCTCATGCGAAAATGCGCGATCAGCCGGTAGCAGGCGGCCAGTTCCTCGCGCAATTGCCGTTCGGATTTCATGATGGGGAACTCTCAGGTGGTTCAAGAGCGCCGGGCAAGCGCAACTGCCCGGCGGTTTCAGGTTACTTGCTGGCCCAGGCGTTGAAGCGTTCTTCCAGTTCATCGCCATGGTCGACCCAGAATTCGACATTCATCGCCAGTGCCCCCTCCAGATTCTGCTTAGCGGTCGGCACCCATTTGGCCAGCGTTGGATCAAGCTGCGCCGCCGCCTCGATGTTGGTCGGGCCGTAGGGAATCTGCGCGACGTAACGCACCTGTGCCTCCGGCTGGTTGGCATAGGCGATCAGGCGCTCGGCCTGCTGCACATGTTTTGAGCCCTTGATGATCGCCCAGTAATCCATGCCATACAGGCTACCCGGCCACACCAGCGCGAGCGGGCTGCCGTTCTGCGCCGCTGCCGCGATGCGGCCGCTGTAGGTGGACGTCATCACCACGTCACCGGCCATCAGCCATTGCGGCGGCTGGGCGCCGGCTTCCCACCACTGGATGTTGGGCTTGAGCTCAGTCAGCTTGGCGAACGCCCGGTTCACGCCCTCGGGCGTCGCCAGCACCTTGTAGACGTCCTCGACCTTGACGCCATCGGCCAGCAAGGCGAATTCGAGGTTGTACACCGCACGCTTGCGCAGGCCGCGCTTGCCCGGGTACTTCCTGACATCCCAGAAGTCCGCCCAGGAGGTCGGCGCCTGGGCCAGCTTGTCGCGGTCGTAGGCAATCGCCACGCTCCACACCAGAGCCGCCGAACCGCAGTCTTGCGCGGCGTCGGGAATCAACTGGTCCTTGCGCCCCAGGCGGTTCCAGTCCAGGCGCTCGTACATGCCTTCATCGCAGCCACGCAGCAAATCGGGGCCTTCGATCTGCACGACGTCCCAGTCGACATTGCCGGTATCGACCATCACCTTGATCCGGGCCATCTCGCCGTTGTATTCGCTCTGGATCAGCTTGCTCTTGTCCTGGGCACTGAAGGGCTGGAAGAACGCCACGTCCTGGGCCTTCTGCCCGGCGCCGCCATACCCCACCACGACCATGTCCGGTGCCGCCTGGGCGGTGCCCAGGCCGAGGCACAACCACAACGCGCACACGCCCGGTTTACGTGCAAAAGCTCTCATCGAAGTACCCTCGTTATTGTTTTTCTGAGGTTCGCCCCTGAGGCGGGGGTGCTATCGAAGCTAGTGCTCGACAAGTAAAAAAACAAGTTGATTTTTTACTGAAGGTACACTTTTATGGAAAAACAACAATAACAAGCCGGAGCCTGACCGCATGTCGACCGCCTACACGCACCTGTTCGAACCGCTGCAGATCCGTGGCAAGCGTCTGAAAAACCGCATCATGTCCAGCGGACACGACACCTCGATGCCCACCGACAACCTGGTCAACGCGCGGCTGATCGCCTACCACAAGGCCCGTGCCGAAGGCGGTGTCGGCCTGATCGTGTTGCAGGTGGCCGGGGTGCACGACAGCGCCCGCTACACCTCCCACGTGCTGATGGCCACCGACGACACCTGCATCGAGGGCTACCGCGCCCTGGCTGAGGTCTGCCATGCCCACGGCACCGTGGTGCTGTCCCAGGTCTTCCACCCGGGGCGCGAGATCATGGAGTCGGCCGACGGCCTGCTGGCGGTGGCCTATTCCGCCTCGGCGGTACCCAACGAACGCTTCCGGGTGATGCCTCGGGAGCTGGACCAGGCGATGATCGACGAGATCGTCGCCGGCTACGCCGCCGCCGCGCGGCGCCTGCACCAGGCAGGCATCGACGGCGTCGAGATAGTCGCCAGCCACGGCTACCTGCCGGCACAGTTCCTCAACCCCCGGGTGAACCGCCGCACCGACGGTTACAACGGCGACCTCGAACAGCGACTGCGCTTTTTGCGGGAAATCATCGCCGCCGTGCGCGCCAGCACTGACGAGCAGTTCATCGTCGGCCTGCGCATCAGCGCCGACGAGCGCGATGCCCAAGGCCTGACCGAAGACGAATCCCTGGCTGCCGTGCAAGCCTTGCAAAGCCATGTGGATTACATCCATATCGTGGCCGGCACCTCGGCGTCGCTGGGGGGCGCCATTCACATCGTGCCGCCCATGGCCATCGAGGCGGCCTACCTGGCCCGGGAAGCCGGTACCTTCAAATCACGCCTGCAAATTCCGCTGTTCGTCACCGGTCGCATCAACCAGCCCCAGGAAGCCGAGCTGATCCTTGCCCGCGGCCAGGCCGATGTCTGCGGCATGACCCGCGCGCTGATCTGTGACCCGCAGATGCCGAACAAGACCGACAGCGGCCGCGTCGAGGACGTACGCGCCTGCATTGCCTGCAACCAGGCGTGCATCGGCCATTTCCACCGGGGCTTGCCGATCTCCTGCATCCAGCACCCGGAAACCGGCCGCGAGCAGCAATATGGCCAACTACCGCCCGCCAGTGTGCGCAAACGCGTGATGGTGGTCGGCGGCGGGCCTGCCGGAATGAAGGCGGCCGCCGTGGCCGCGGCCCGCGGACACCGGGTGACGCTGTATGAGGCCAGCGCACAATTGGGTGGCCAGGTGTTGCTGGCGCAGTTACTGCCCCGGCGCAGCGAATTCGGTGGCGCCAGCACCAACCTGCAACGGGAAATGCAACTCGCCGGCGTCGAGGTGGTGCGCAACACCCGGGTCGACCGGGCCCTGGTCGAGCGCGAGCGTCCGGATGAAGTGATCATCGCCACCGGAGCGGAGCCTTACTGGCCGGTGTTCGAACGTGGCGGCGAACTGCAGGTGGTAGACGCCTGGCAGGTGCTGCGCGACGAGGTGAGGCTCGGCCGTTCGGTGATGGTCGTGGACTGGCGTTGCGACTGGATCGGCCCCGGCATCGCCGAGCGTCTGGTGCGCGCCGGCCACCAGGTGCAACTGGCGGTCAATGGCACCCACTGCGGCGAGAGCCTGCCACTGTACGTGCGCGACCAACTGGCTGGTGAGCTGCACAAGCTGGGCATCCCGATCACCCCCTATGCCCGCCTCTACGGCTGCGACGACAACACCGTCTATCTGCAGCACACCGCCAGTGGCGAGGCGATGATCTTCGAGGACATCGACACCCTGGTGCTGTGCCAGGGTCATCAGCCGGTGGACACCCTGGCCGGACAGATCAGCGACCTGGTACCGGTACAGCGCATCGGCGACTGTCTGGCCCCGCGCACGGTCGAGGAAGCGATCCATGAAGGGCTGAAGGTCGCCGCCGGCTTGTGAGCCTGTTTATACTCCGGGACTTTGCAAGGCCGACAGGAAAACGCCATGAACCGCCACAAAAGCAAAGCGCCACCCGCAGCCGAGGACGGCGGCAGCGCGCCGCAGTTTCTCGGCAGCCGCATTCGGGGCCTGCGCAAGCGCCGGAACATGACCCTGGCCGAGCTGGCCGAGCGTAGCGAGCTGACTGCCGGCTACATCAGCCAGCTGGAGCGCAACCTGTCCTACCCGTCAATCCCGGCACTGTTCAAGATTGCCCGCAACCTGGGGGTGACCATCCAGTGGTTCTTCGCCAGCGAAGCCAACACCGCCCCGGAGGATGAAGGCTACGTGGTGCGCAAGAACAGCCGGCTCAGCGTGCACTACGAAGACGGCATCGTCGACCAGTTGCTCACCCCGCAGCCCAACCGCGAGCTTGAGATCCTGCATTCGCGCTTTCCCCCGGGCACCTACAGCGAGGAAAGCTACAGCCATGAAGGCGAGGAAGCCGGGTATCTGCTGTCCGGACAATTCGAGCTATGGGTCGGTGAGCGGTATTTCCAGCTGAACGAAGGTGACAGCTTCAGTTTCTCGAGCCAGGAACCGCACCGTTACGGCAACCCTGGCAACGTCGACGCGGTGGTGATCTGGGTAATTACCCCGCCTTCCTTTTAAGCCTGCGACGGGAACAACAGGGGCGCCGTGCATGATCGACGGGATCAAGCTGCCTGGAGATCCGACGTTCAACCGGACCTGCCTGACTCTGTAGTGCCCTACCCCACCAACCTGAACACCAACAACCAAAACCCGGCCTGCAAATAAGAAAACACGAAGAAGAAGATCTGCATCAGGGTGAATCCCGCCAACACGCTCGCGCAGGATATGAGCAATACGGCCAGCCAGGACTTTGGAGGCTTGCGCTTCAGCAACCGGGCCGCATAGATCACGCCCAGCAGCACACCGGGCACTGAGAAAAGATGCACCAGGCCCAGCAGCCCCTCCTGGTGATCGGCGCGCCAGTTCATCTGCCAGAACAACAAGTATTCCAGCGCCAGTGCAATGGCCAATCCGCTTAGAAATCCGCTTCCCGAGTAGAAAAAAACCGCCACCAGCCAGGCCGCTAAAGGAATGACAAGGTAATACCACAGCCCTGCATAGAGGTAGTCGCCATAAATGATTACCAGCAGCGGAACGAAGGTGGAAATCAGTAGGAACCAGAGGCTGTCAATCTTGTTGATTGTTATTGTCATCACTTCCAGTCCATTGAAATTCGAGGGTTCCGAAAGACGTTCATCCACCCCGGCCCGTCGTCCGGATGACGGGCTTCATCAAGAGCTAAGGTGTTCGTCAGGACAATGTCAAGAAGCCAGCAATCAATCCCCGCTGCGCTCTCCAGGTTCTGTCTGAAATTGAGGGAAACCGACTTTCAGTGCCGCGAGCACTGAGGTTTTTCAAGATGTTCAGCCATCAATGTTGCCCTGGTCGCCACTGCATCGCCACTGACCGCTACCCGGATGATGCACTCCATAGTGAGCTTTTTACCCATTTTCAGTGATATCCAAGTGCCATTACCGAGTGCAGACTGGCCTCCTTCGCCCACTGCCGTAAAGGGCTGCTGACCCTTTTCATCCAGTTTGCCTATGCCGAAGGCGTTCGTACTTCCACAGGCCCGCGTTGACGTAACGGATGGCAGGTGCCGTCCTCATTTAAAGGAGCAACCTATGCAAAGCAAGGATATTTCCGTTCCGGTCGGCGCTGTTCTGCCTTATGCCGGCAACCTCGGCAACAACCAGCTCAACGAAATGGGGTGGTCCATCTGTGACGGCAGCGAGTTGCAGATTTCAGACTACCCGGCACTGTTCGCGGCCATCGGCACCTGCAACGGTGGCGACGGCAATACCCGCTTCAACCTGCCGGACTATCAAGGCTATTTCCTGCGCGGCGTCGACCCGAGCGGCACCGTCGACAAGGGTGCCAGCGACCGCAAGTCCCCGCGCAGCGGCGCGGCGACGGGTGCACGGGTCGGCAGCGTGCAGGCCTTTGCCACCGCCACGCCGAACACGCCGTTCCAGGCCCTGGTGCCGCACGTGCCCACGGATGACCATCGTGCCTACAGCGGCACCAACGCGGACATGCTCGAACCCGGCGGCGGCCAGACCTTTTACTCGAACGGTGGCGGCGACGCCGAGACCCGGCCGATCAATGCCTACGTCAACTACATCATCAAGATCGTCGACGGCGGCAGTATGCCAACCGGCGTGGTGGTTGCCTTTGCCGGCACCAGCAGCTCGGGCAGCATGATCCTGCGGCAGTCCTACCTGTTGTGCGACGGAAGCCGGCTCCCGATAAATCTGTATCCAGAGCTCTACCAGGACATCGGCACCGCACACGGCGGCGACGGCTCCGCATTCAACCTGCCGGACTACCGCGGGCGCTTCCTGCGCGGAGCTGACAACGGCACTAAGCGTGATCCCGATGCATCGGGCCGCACCGCCATGGCGGTCGGTGGTGCAACGGGCAACGCAGTGGGCTCGATCCAGGATTGGGCAACGGCGGCGCCGGTCAACCCGTTCACCCTGTCGATCAACCTGGGCAACTCGGAAAAAACCTCGGACCATTGCGCCGGCCACGACAACGCCGAATGGAACCAGAACAGCGTGACCGTTTCATTCACCGCCAGTGGCGGCGACAAGGAGACGCGCCCGGTCAACGTTGCCGTTGACTACTACCTGCTGCAAGGCAGTGTCCCGAATACCCCGGACCTTTTCCCCATCGGTGCAATCATCGGCTTCGCGGGTAACGTGGCGCCGCCAGCGACACAGTGGCTCCCCTGCGACGGAGCCAGTTACCCCAACAGCGACCAGTATCAGTATCTCGGCTTCGCCATCGCCGATGCCAATGGTGGAGATGGGATCAGCAACTTCAACGTACCCGACTATCGAGGCTATTTCCTCCGGGGCGCCGACCACGGCCAGGGCCGCGACCCTGACGCCACTTCACGCACGTCGGCAGCCTCCGGGGGAGATTGCGGCCCCAATGTCGGCTCGCGACAAGGCGGCGCCACCGGGCGGCCAAAGGCTGGCGATATCACCGGCCCGGTCGATCACATGCCCACGGATGACGCGGATACCGCTGCCGCCATTCTCTGCAGCAGCGTGGCGGAATGGGATGGTGCCCAGACGCCGGTGGTCGGGGGCGGAGACGCCGAAACCCGGCCGCTGAACGCCAACATTCTTTACTACATCAAGTATGCGACGGCCACCGTCTGAGTCATCCTGAGGCTGGCAGAGCAACCCGCCCGGCGTGATCCGGGCGGGTTTCGCTATTACCGTGTCAAAGGCCAGGAGCACTTTTGTACTCCAGCACTGAATTCGCACTCTTTTCCATTTCAAAAGTGTCAAAGATCCATGAAGAACATTCGACTCCTACGCCATGGACAAAGCGCCGCCAACGCCGGCGCCGCCTCCCGTGACCACGCCACTATCCCGCTGACGGACAAAGGACGTGAACAGGCCCGGGACATCGCGCAGTCCATCACCCAGGCCCCCGACCTGATCATTGTCTCGCCCTTTTTGCGAGCCCAGGACACCGCCGCGGTCACCGCCTCGCGGTTTCCTGACGTGCCGGTCGAGACCTGGCCCATCGAAGAGTTCACCTATCTCGCACCGGCCAGGTGCGTCGATACCACGGTCGCTCAACGCAAGCAGTGGGTCGATCAGTACTGGGCGGACGCAGATCCGGCCTACGTCGACGGCGAAGGTGCCGAGTCATTTCTGCAGCTCACCGGGCGCGCCAGCGCCTTCCTCGATCGACTGGCAGCCCATCCGGCACAGGCCATCCTGGTGTTCTCCCACGGCCAGTTCCTCAGCCTGGTCGCCTGGCTGATCGAGCGTGGCCCGGCGCCGATCGATGGCCAGGCCATGCGCGAATGGCGCCGCTATGAAATCGACAATCACCTTGCCAATGGCGGTAGCTACAGGATCTCCCGCACTCAGGACGATTCTGCGTGGGAAACCCATCATCCGCGCAAATCCTTCATCGATCGCAATCCCAAGGAAAAAGCCGTCGAGGCTGCGTTCGCTGCGTTGGCGCGCAACCACTACGAAAGCGATCGGCCAGACCCTGCGGACAATGCCTTTGCCGTCGTGGAGCGGTTAATGAGAAAAGGCCGTTGATATTACGCGGACCCTGTGGGAGCTGGCTTGCCAGCGATTGCGATGTTGGATTCACTGCCGCAATCGCTGGCAAGCCAGCTCCCACAGGGTCCGCGTCGCATCAGCGTTACTGATCCACCATAACCAACATTAATTAAACTTATGAAAATCCAGCCTGCACACTAGCCCCCTCCTCAACCAGGAATCACGTTATGTCAGGCGAAAAATCGATCACGGCCCTGCTTCTGGGCATGAGCCCAATCTTGAACGAAGGCGAGTTCGTCTTTTGCACCGTGGCGAATGCCGCTGCCCTGCAAGGCGTCGAAGCACTGGGCACCTTCCGCGAACAGGAAGGCCTGACCGCCATCATCGAGCGGCAACAAGCCGATGCGCTGGGCCTGGAATACAGTTTCGTCGCAGCCTGGATCACCCTGACCATCCACTCGGCCCTCGATGCCGTGGGTCTGACGGCCGCCTTCGCCACGGCACTTGGCAATGCCGGTATCAGTTGCAACGTTATCGCCGCGTTCTACCACGATCATATTTTCGTGAGTAAGAACGATGCCGCGAAGGCCATGGACGTTCTTCAAACGCTGTCGCGCTCGGGTGTTGACTAATCCGCTGAATCTTCCGCATTATCCGGAAACATTTTCTTGCAACAGAATCACCATGATCTTGAGCAACGACTCCATGCCAACTGCCCCGGGCCTTCACGCCCCGGTCAGCGCATGCCTGTCCGTTGCCAAGAAATCCAAGAAACAGCCGCTCATTTGACCGGGGCGCTGTCCCGTCAGATGAGCTGACAGGACAGATAGCGCAAGGTCTCCCCCCGCTTGATTCCCCTTCTCTCCTCTGACGTCCAGTTCGGTCTGCCTGAGGAGTAATGCATGTCTGATTTTCGCGGTATCTGGGTTGCACTGGCCACACCCTTTCGTTCCGGCCAGGTCGATTTCGAAGCACTTCAAGGCCTGGCGCAGAAGCTGCTCGCCGAAGGCGTGAGGGGCCTGGCCGTGTGCGGCACCACCGGCGAGGCGGCGGCCCTGGGCAAGGATGAACAGCTCGCGGTGCTGGATGCGGTGCTGCAGGTCGCCCAACCGCACCAGGTGATCATGGGCCTGTCGGGCTACAACCTGCAGGAGGTGCTGGCCTTCCAGCAGAAGATCCAGCAGCGCAACATCGCTGGTCTGCTGGTCCCGGCGCCGTGCTATATCCGGCCGTCGCAGCAAGGCATCGAATCCTTCTTCCAGACCGTGGCCGATGCGGCGTCCGTTCCGCTGGTGGTCTACGACATCCCCTACCGCACCGGCGTGCGCATCGAGCGGGAGACGCTGCGCAGGATCGTGCGTCACCCGAATATCGCCGCGGTTAAGGACTGTGGTGGCGATATCGAGACCACCCTGGCCCTGATCCAGGACGGCGATGCCCAGGTGCTGGCCGGCGAGGACCTGCAGATCTTCACCCATCTCGCCCTGGGCGGTGCCGGTGCCATCTCGGCCTCGGCGCATATCCGGGCAGACCTCTACGTGGAGATGATGCGGCATATGGACGAGGGGGATCTCGGCACAGCACGGGCGGTGTTCTATCGGCTGTTGCCATGGATCCAGACCGCCTTCTGCGAAGCCAACCCCGCGGTGGTCAAGGCAGCACTCAGCGTCCAGGGCCTGATCGCCAACGAACTGCGTGAGCCCATGCAGACCAGCGGTGCCGCGACGCTTGGACGCTTGCAGGCAGTACTCGAAGCGCTGGCCTAGGCCGGCTCGACACCCGCCGTTGCAGCGATCAGGCTGCCCGGCGGCGGTTGTTGGCGGAAGTAGCCCTCCACCCCGGCGAAGATCGCCTCGGCAACCTTGCGCTGATGCCGCGCGTCATGCAGGCGCCGGCAGTCGCCGACGTTGGAGATGAAACCGGTCTCGACCAGGATCGACGGCACCGCCGCCGACTTGAGCACGGCGAATCCGGCCTGCTCGACCCGCGACTGATGAAGACTGGAGACCTCGCCCAGTTGCGCCAGCACCTGATGCCCGAGGTTGAGGCTGGTGGAGATGGTCGCGTTCATCGACATGTCCAGGAGCACGCCGGCCACCATCGGGTCGTCCTTGCGCAGCTTCACGGCCAGGCCGCCGCCGACGGAATCGGCACCGTTCTCCCGTTGTGCCATCCAACGCGCCATCGAGGAGCTGGCGCCGTTCTGCGACAGGGCGAAGACCGAGGCACCGGATGCCGTGAGTCGAGGCGCGGCATCCGCATGCACCGAGACGAACAGGTCGGCATTCAGGCGCTGGGCCAGTTCGGCGCGCTTGCGCAGGGGTATGAAGATATCGTCGGAACGCACCAGCCGGGCCTTGTAGCCCTTCTGCGCATTGACCCGCTTGGCCAGGAGCGTGGCGATCTGCAGGGCGACCAGCTTTTCCTGTTCGCCCTTGGCCCCAACCGCACCCGGATCCTTGCCGCCATGGCCGGCATCGATCACCACCAGCAGGTCGCGACCTGATTTGCCTTTCGCCAGCGGTGCAGGTACCTGGCTACTGGCGACCACTGCCGCCTTCGCCGGCACACCCGAGAGGCGCAGTTCCAGACGGTGGCCAGTGCCGGGTACCGGCCGGAGTTCGCCGCGGACACCCGCGTCGGCCAGGTCCAGGACGATGCGCAGGTCACCGGTTGGCGTCTGCCCGCTGCGGATGGCGCGCACGGGAGTGCCATCGAGTACAAGGCTGTTCAAGGGCGCATCGAGCACCGCCTGGCGCAGGTCAAGGACCAGGCGTGGCGGCGACTCCAGGTTGAAACTGTTGGTCACCACCGGCCCGCTCAGGTCGAACAGGAAGGTCGTGGCGCCGGCCGATTGACTGACCGTCACCCGGCGCACGGCCTGGGAGGCCTGGGCCACGAACGAGGCCGGCAATGCCAGGCCGGCCAGGAGAAATTTCAACAAACTACGTCTATCCATACACTTTCCATAGGCGCCTCTGCTTGCCGAGGCTGCTCAGATCAAAAGTGTTACAACGTAACAATTATTCAGGCTGGCACTCAAGTGAATGTTTTGGGGCCGCTTTGCGGCCCCAAGGCCTGATCAGATTTGCGCCTGCCCACCATCCACGAACAACTCGGCCCCATTCACGAAACTCGAATCATCACTGGCCAGGAACACCGCCGCATTGGCAATCTCCACCGGCTCGCCAACCCGGCCCAACGGCACTTGCGACGCCAGATAATCCAGCAAGCCCTGCTGTTGCTGCGCATCAGGCCCGGCCAGATCGACCAGCCCCGGGGTCCGGGTGGCACCCGGGCTGATGGTATTGACCCGGATATCGCGCCCCTTGAGATCCAGGATCCAGCTCCGGGCAAAGGCCCGTACCGCCGCCTTCGACGCCGAGTACACACTGAACGCCGCCGTTCCCGAACTGCCCGCCGTTGAACCGGTGAGGATGATCGACGCTTTCGCCGCCAGCAGCGGCAGAGCCTTCTGCACCGTGAACAGCACGCCCTTCACGTTGCGATCGAAGGTGTCGTCATAGTGCTCCTCGGTGATCTCGCCCAGTGGCAGCATGGAACCACCGCCAGCATTGGCGAACAGCACATCCAGGTGGCCGTGGGCATCACGGATGCGGGCATAGAGTTCATCAAGCTGTTCGAGCCGGGTCGAATCGACCGCCACGCCCGTGGCATTGCCCACCAGGGCGACCGCCTTGTCCAGCTCGGCCTGGCGGCGACCGGTGACGTAGACATGGGCGCCCTCCTCGGCAAAACGTTGTGCGGTGGCCAGGCCGATGCCGGTGGTGCCGCCGGTAACCAGTGCGATCTTGCCTTCAAGTTTCTTGCTCATGGTGTTTCTCCCGGTTGGGTTGTGCGTTTGGATGGGAGAAGCGTATCGACCCCTGGTTATTTTCAAAATAGAATCATTCGAAACTCATCATTACAGAAATGAAATGGCAAGAATCCCCGATTTCGAAGGTCTGGCAATGTTCGCCAAGGTGGCGGAAGAAGGCTCCTATGCGGCGGCGGCCCGCGCCATGTCGGTATCGGTGCCCACGGTGTCCCGGGCCGTGGCGCGCCTGGAAGAGCGTCTCGGCGGTCGCCTGTTCAATCGCACCTCGCGCCAGTTGGCCCTGACCGAGTTCGGCCAGCGCATGGTCGAACAGGCCAGCGCGCTGTACCGCCAGGCCGAGGAGATGGAAAGCGCCGCCCAGGAACTGTCGGTGCAACCTCGCGGCCTGGTGCGCCTGGCAGTGCCGATGTCCTTCGGACTGCGTTGGGTCGCACCCTTGCTGCCGGAACTGCTGGCCCGCTATCCGGGCCTGGAGCTGGACCTGCACCTTTCCGACTCTACGGTAGACCTGGTGGCCGACGGCTTCGATGCGGCGTTGCGCATTGCGGCCCTGCCGGACTCTTCCCTGGTGGCGCGGCGTATCTGTGCGGTCACTCAGTATCTGCTCGCCGCGCCCAGCTACTTCGAACAACGAGGCCGACCCGCCCACCCCCGCGAACTCGCTGAACATGCCTGCATGAGCTACGCCTACCGTGCCCGCAGCCAGGTCTGGCGGTTCACCCACGGCGACGGCAGCGAGCACGACGTCACGCCCCGCGGGCCACTGCGCGTCACCAACTCGGATGCCCTGGTCGCGCCCTTGCTGGCGGGCATGGCGATCGCCGAGCTGCCGGAGTTCATCGCCGCCGAGTACCTGGCCGATGGCCGTCTCGAACGCGTACTGCCCGACTGGCACATGACCCAGGGCGGGCTGTATTTCGTGACGCCGTCGGCAAGAACCCGGCCGAGGAAGGTCCAGGCGCTCTCGGACTTCTTCGCCGAGCATCTGGCGAGCCCGGCCTGGCGGCATGAAGCGAAGTGATCGCTATCCGGCCGTGCAGGTAAAACTCACCGTCAAACCACCGCCCTCGCGAGGCTCGAGCGCCAGCACGGCGTCGAAGCGAACGGCGATGGCCTGGACGATCGAGAGGCCCAGCCCGGCCCCATCGGTGCGCCGCCGTCCATGATCCCCGCGCCAGAAACGCCGGCCCATTTGCGCCACGGAGGCTGCGCTCAAGCCCGGTCCACGGTCAGCAACCGTCAAGGTGCACTGGCCGTTGGCAAATGCCACCTGCACCTCCACCGACGAGGCGCCCGGCGAATAGCGCAAGGCGTTGTCCAGCAGGTTGCGCAGCACGGTATCCAGCATCGATGCCGGCACCGCGCTGCCCCGGTCGTCCCCGCGACTGCTGACCTGCACACGCCCCTGCTCCTGCACATCCAGCCTGACCAGTACGCTGCTCACCACGTCCATTAGCGATTCGCAGCGGTCCTCGCTGGCCACCGGCACCTCGGTGCGGGCCAGGGTCATCATCTGGTCCAGGGTCCGGCGCAGTCGGCGCACGCCCTCTTCCGCACTGCCCAGGGACTTGCGCGCATCGTCGCCCCCGGCCTCGCGGATGATCTGCAGATGGGTGTCGATCACCGTCAGCGGCGTGCGCAACTCGTGGGCGGCGGCGTCGGTGAAGGCGCGCTGGCCGGCGATGACCTGGGTCAGGCGGTCGAGCAAGGCGTTCATGGCGTCGAGCACGGGCCGCAGTTCCTTGGGCGGGCGAATGAGCTGGATGGGCATGGTGTCATCCGCCTGGCGATTGCGCAGTTGCCCGCACAAGACCTCCAGCGGTTGCAGGCCACGACCGATACCGATCCACAAGGCGGCCAGGCTGCCCAGCACCGCGATCAGGAACGGGACCCCGGCAGCACAGAGCATCTCGCCGATCAGCCGCTCGCGGTTGTCCAGGCGGTCGGCGGTGCTGACCTGGTAACCCGCCTCGGTGCGCAGCACGTAGATGCGCCAGAAATGCCCGTCGATCTCACGGGTGCTCAGCCCGGGCGGCAGGTCGTGGAAGATCGAGGGCGAGCCGCTGGAACTGCGTGCGAGGATTTCCCCTTGCAGCAAACGAATCTCGCAGGCGATGCCTTCCTTGCCGGTGACCCGTATGCCTTCGCGAAAATCCGGACTGGTCGCCTCGGCGCCGAGTGCGGCGCGCTCCAGCAACCCGGCGACCATGCGCGCCGACATCGCCAGACGCCCGTCCAGAGTGCGGTCAAGATTGCCCTGCACCCCGCGCATCATCCAGCCCGCCGCCAGCCCCCAGAGCACCATCAACGACAGCCCGGCCACCAGCACCGCACGCAAACGCAGGCTCACCCGTCATGCCTCCAGCCCAGGCGGAAACCCAGGCCCCGGGCGGTCTCGATCGCCTCCGCGCCCAGTTTGCGGCGCACGTTATGGATATGCACGTTCAGGGCATTGCCGCCGACATCATCGGCCAGACCGAAGAGCCGCTCGTTGAGCTGCGTGGAAGGCACCCAGCCGCCACGGCTGTCGGCCAGATGGGCAAGCAGGTCGATTTCCCGGCGTGACAACACCACGGGGTGGCCATCCAGCCAGGCTTGTCCGGCGGACGGGTCCAGGCGCAAAGGACCGGCCAGGATCATCGGTGCCACCCGCCCCTGGGCGCGACGGATCAGGGCATGCAGCCGGGCCGCGAGTTCGCGCAGATCGAAGGGTTTCACCAGGTAGTCATCGGCGCCGCGGTTCAGCCCCTCCAGGCGATGTTCGAGCGAGTCCCGGGCCGACAGGATCAATACCGGCAAACCGGGCTCGAAGTTGCGCAACACACCGAGCAGTTCGATGCCGTCCCGATCCGGCAAACCGAGATCGAGTACCAGCGCATGAAAACTTTCATCGACCTGTGCCGCTTCCGCCTCGGCGGCGGTAAAAACATGCCTGACGTCGATGCCATGTGTGCGTAAGCCCGTGCGAATACCGTCACCGATCAGTTCGTCGTCTTCCACCAGCAATACCCGCATTGCAGCTCCGTCCGTGCCTGAAAACAATCATGCTAAACCCGAAAAACCAGTGAATTCAGCTACTTCCTAAAAAATGATGGAATTTTAGTTTCGCTTAATTTTCGCCGGTTATAACGACGTGTTTTGCCTTGAGGACAAATTAAGAAGTGACCGGCAGAAAATAAAGAACTATTGCCCGGCGAGTCGCTTTATAAGCAACTTGTTTGATCAACATCATGATCCGGGCAAAACAAAGAAAGGACGTTAAAGGCGTCGAATATCGACACCTTGCAATCAATGGATCGGGTTCCTGATGATGAAAAAGATATTCCGCTCGCTCGCCACGCTGCTCCTGCTGGCAGGCAGCGCCCACGCGCTCGGTGCAGCGCCACGGGATAACGCCAGCGCACCGCAGGTCATCGACGACCTGCCCGCCGACTACGCCGATGACCTCGACCCGGCCACCCGCACCCTGGTCGAGCGCGGCCGCTATGTCGCCCGCCTGGGCGACTGCGTGGCCTGTCACACCGGCAGCGACAAGCGCCAGCCCATGGCCGGTGGCCTCGCCCTGGAAACCCCGTTCGGCGTGCTCTACTCGACCAACATCACCCCGGATGCCGAGACCGGTATCGGCGGTTACTCCTTCGAACAGTTCGACCGCGCCATGCGCCAGGGCGTGGCCGCCGATGGCCACAACCTCTACCCGGCGATGCCCTACCCGTCCTATACGCGGATCAGCACCGAGGACATGCAGGCGCTGTATGCCTACCTGATGCAGGGCGTGAATCCCGTGCGCCAGCCGAACCGCGAGCCGGACATGGGTTTCCCCTTCAACCAGCGCTGGGGCCTGGCGGTGTGGAACTGGCTGTTCCTCGATGACCAGCCGTTCAGTGCCGACCCGGCCCGGGACGCAGCCTGGAACCGCGGTGCCTATATCGTCCAGGGCCTCGGCCATTGCGGTGCCTGCCATACCCCGCGGGGCATCGGCTTCCAGGAAAAGACCCTGTCCGAGGCCGGCAAGCACGGCAGCTACTTCCTCGCCGGTGAAACCGTGGAAGGCTGGCGGGCCCTGAGCCTGCGCAACCTGTGGACGCCCGAGCAGACGGCGGAAATGCTCAAGACCGGGCGCAACAGCCATGGCAGCGTGTCCGGCAACATGGTCGATGTGGTCCAGCACAGCACCCAGTACATGACCGATAGCGACCTGCAGGCCGTGGGCCTGTACCTGAAGTCGTTGCCGTCCTCCGAATACGACAAGCCCATGCAGGTTGCCCAGGGGCCGGCACCGAGCATCACTGCGCCGGGCGGCGGCGAGACGAGCGGCCCGCCCGCCACGCTACTGACCTCCCGGGGTGGCCTGGGCTACCAGCAGTTCTGCGCCGACTGTCACCGCGCCGACGGTGCCGGGGTCAAGGGTGTGTTCCCGCCGCTGGCGGGGAATCCGGTGCTGATGTCGGAAGACCCGTCCACGCTGGTGCATATCACCCTGACCGGCTGGCGTTCAGCGCAGACCGAGCGCAATGCCCGGGTGCTGACCATGCCCTCGTTTGCCCGGCTCAGCGACAACGAGATCGCCGAGATCCTCGACTTTACCCGCCACGCCTGGGGCAACCCGACGGCGAAGCCCATTCGCCCCTCGGTGGTGGCCGACATGCGCAAACGCCTGGATGTACGCCAACTGGACAACCGTCCCTTCGTCACCCCGCGCCTGGCCGACCTGCTCAAGGAGCCCAATGCCGAGCAACTGGTGCTCGGGGCCCGGCTCAACACCAACACCCACGAACTGCTGCCAGGCAATGTCGGCAACGCCCTCAACTGCGCCAGTTGCCATCTCAACGCCGGCACCGTGGCCGATGGCTCGCCTTACATCGGGGTCTCGGCCTTCTTCCCCAGCTATGCACCGCGGGCCGGTCGGGTGATCAGCCTGGAGGACCGCATCAACGGTTGCTTCCTGCGCTCCATGAACGGCAAGCCGCTGGCGCTGGAGTCCACGGAAATGAAGGCCATGGTCGCCTATTTCGACTGGATGAAGCGCGAAACCACCCCGGCCGACAAGGTCGAGGGGCGCGGGGTCGGCAAGATCGATCCGGGCATCGTGCCCGACCTGGAAAACGGCGAGAAGCTTTACGCCGTGCAGTGCGCGCTGTGCCATGGCGATGACGGCGAAGGGGTGAAGAACGCCGACGGCAAATGGGTCTACCCGCCGTTGTGGGGCGACGACTCGTTCAATATCGGCGCCGGCATGGCCCGTACCTACACCGCTGCGGCCTTCGTCAAACAGAACATGCCGATCGCCTTCCATGATCGATTCCCGCTGGGCCAGGGTGGCCTTACCGACCAGGAAGCGGTGGATGTCGCGGCGTACTTCAGCCACAAGCCACGGCCGGACTTCGCCGGCAAGGTGAAGGACTGGCCCAAGGACAAGAAGCCGGTGGATGCACGCTATTGATTGGCGCCGGGGCTGGCGGCACACTCCGCCTTTTCGGAGCGCCCCATGCAGATCATCGAATGCAGCCTCAAGGATGTGGACCCGGCCGCGGTGCTGTTCAACCAGTACCGGGTCTTCTATGAACTGGCGGATGATCTGCCGGCTTCCCGGGAATTCCTGCGCATCAACCTGCAGGAACGCCGTTCGCGGATTTTCCTGGTGCTGGACGGCGAAGGCAACGCTGTTGCTTTCGCCCAGCTTTATCCGGCGCTGTGTTCACTGGCGATGAAGCGCTTTTACTGGCTGTATGACCTGTTCGTCGCGCCGCAGGCAAGAAAGGCGGGGTATGCGCGACAGTTGATGAACCATCTGACCGCGCTGCTCACGGCCGAGGGTGCGGACCGTATCAGCCTCGATACCGCGGCCTCGAACAAGGCCGCCCAAGCGCTGTACGAGTCCCTGGGTTATCAACGGGAAAGCGAGTTCCTGACTTACCACAAGTATCTGGCCGACTAGAGCAACTATCCGAAGAGCGCCGCGTACCCTGTGGGAGCTGGCTTGCCAGCGATGACGATGGTGAGTTCACTACCGCTATCGCTGGCAAGCCAGCTCCCACAGGGTACGCGGTGCATCATCAGGGAGTCACCCCGCGGATCGCATCAACCACCGCGAAGGTAGCCTCCTCCACCGTCCCCTCATTCCGACACAGGAACCACCCCTGCTGCAGCGCCGCCTGCTCGAACGCCCGGGTCGCCGCGACATGCTCGTCCAGTTCACGGATGACGGTGCTGCCCAGCCCGCGTGTGCGCGACGCTGCCCTTGCCCAGGAAACCTGCGGATCGGTCACCACCCCGACCGCCAGGTCCGGCACCTGTACTCCATGCTCGAGGTTGATCCGCAACACCTCGGCAAACGGCACCAGCCGCCGAAAAGCCGCCTCGGAGGGGTACCAGCGGTCCATCAGAATGATGCTGCCTGCGGGCTGTTCGGGCAGCACCTGCCGGGAGATCCAGGCACGGCTGTCTGCAAGACGTTCACACACCTCCCGTTCCAGCTCCGGGTCTGGATGTCGGGCAAGCTGGTTGACCAGGGCCATGGTGTCGGCCCGGTGGGGATCGTTGTTTCGTTCGCTGAGGCGGATCACCTTGCGGCCATCGGCCCTGAGCACCTGGGTGACGGCCTCCAGCAACGTGGTCTTGCCGGTCCCCTTGGGGCCATCCAGGCAAACGAACAACGGACGATCGATCGACATGCTGACTCTCGCAACGCACAAGCGGCGGATTGTACAGGGCCCGGCGCTCCTCCGATCAATCCGGCTGAACTTTGCCCCGCTTGCCGGCTTCCCCTGAATAGACCGTACAACCACCAGGGAGTGACAGCAGATGCGAGCATTGACCTACCACGGCGCCAACGACGTCAGAGTGGATACCGTCCCGGACCCGGAGATCCAGGAGGCGGACGACATCATCCTGCGGGTCACCGCCACCGCGATCTGCGGCTCGGACCTGCACCTGTACCGCGGCAAGATACCCGAGACCGAGCACGGTGATATCTTCGGCCACGAGTTCATGGGCATCGTCGAGGACACCGGCAGCGCGGTGACCAACCTGCAGGTCGGCGACCGGGTGGTGATTCCCTTCGTGATCGCCTGCGGCAGTTGCTTCTTCTGCCAGCTCGAGCAGTTTGCGGCCTGCGAAACCACCAACAGCGGACGCGGTTCGATCCTCAACAAGAAAGGCATTCCGCCCGGTGCGGCGCTGTTCGGCTACAGCCATTTGTACGGCGGCGTGCCCGGTGGCCAGGCCGACTATGTGCGCGTGCCCAAGGGCAATGTCGGGCCATTCAAGGTGCCGACCGAGCTGTCCGACGACAAGGTGCTGTTCCTTTCCGACATCCTGCCCACCGCCTGGCAGGCCGTGCTCAATGCCGAGGTGAAACCGGGCTCCACCGTCGCGATCTACGGCGCCGGCCCGGTCGGCCTGCTCAGCGCCGCCTGCGCACGAATGCTCGGCGCGCAGACGATCTTCATGGTCGACGACAACGACTACCGCCTGGCCTACGCCGGGGCCGCCTACGGGGTGATCCCGATCAACTTCGAACAGGACGACGATCCGGCCGACAGCATCATCCGCCAGACCTCGGGCATGCGCGGCGTGGATGCGGTGATCGATGCGGTAGGCTTCGAAGCCAAGGGCAGCACAACGGAAACCGTGCTCACCGCGCTCAAGATCGAGACCAGCAGCGGCAAGGCCCTGCGCCAGTGCATCGCTGCCGTGCGTCGCGGTGGCGTGGTCAGCGTGCCCGGGGTATACGCCGGATTCATCCACGGCTTCATGTTCGGCGATGCCTTCGACAAGGGCTTGACCTTCAAGATGGGCCAGACCCATGTGCAGAAATACCTGCCGGAACTGCTCGAGCATATCGAGGCCGGGCGCCTGCAGCCGGAAATGATCGTCACCCACCGCCTGGCGCTGGAGGAGGCGGCGCTGGGCTACAGGATGTTCGACCAGAAGGAAGACGACTGCCGCAAGGTCATCCTCGTCCCTGGTGCGGCGGCCGGGACTCTCGGCACGGATTACCTATGAAGGAGCGCGCGACCATGATCGATCCAGCAACCGGCATGAAGGCCGGAGAACGCTACCAGGTGGAAAGCATCGAGCGAGCCCACCAGTTCCCGGGATTCTTCCTCGATGGCAAGTATTACCTCGGTCCCGAGCTACTCACCGCCGTGGGCTGGCTGGAGGGCACCCGGTTCATCTACGACAGTCTGGACCCCACAGGCGAGCCGGTCTTCCCCGACCGTATCGCCGGGGAAATCCATGACCTGTCACTGGCTCTGGTGGACGGCGCGGTGTTGCCGGTGACGCTTGTCGAGGCGTCCGCTTTCGTCGAGCCGGAAGATGGCTGGGAGCCAGTCCAACGGGCCCCTCGCGCCGTCAACAAGACCCCGGGACTGGTAATGGCGGCGGCGATGGTGCTGATCGGCGGCCTCGCCCTGGCTACCCTGAAACGCCGCCGACACTAAGCTGCAGCAGCCAATACGGGGCCCAGGCAAGGCCCCGTACTCGCTCACATCATCTGGATATACACCGAGTAACTGCCCAGCACGATCCAGAACACCAGGAAGATCCACGGCGTACGCAGGGAAAACAGCAGCGACTTGCGATGCCCCGCCCGCGAGGTTTCTGCCTCGCTGAACAGCGGCGACTCGTCATAGGCCAGGCCCATCATCGGCTCGCTGCGCAGCAGATGGCTTTGCTTGAGCTGCCAGTGCTCGATGATGCGAAACGCCGCGCGGATCCCCGGCCAGGCATTCAGCGAACTCAACACGCCCAGCAGCGCCAGGAAGGGCGCAACCATCAGGGTGAAGCTCGGGCCCCAGCCCGGATTGAGGTTGCCCATGCACGAAACGAAGGCAATCACCAGGAACGACTGCGCGGTGAGGTAGGCGTCGGTACGGTTGGCGAGGATGCTGGTTTCGTACTGGATCTCGCGGCGGTAGAAATCCAGGCGCTCCTTGGGCGAGCCGAACATCCTGGCATTGCGCGCGTCGATCTCGTGTTCGGGGGTGGACGGGGTGATGATGCGTGGCACTGGAGGCACCCGTAGGGAAGTGGGACATCCCCGATAGAGCCGGCCCGGCCGCAAAGATTCACTGAAATACGCCGTCCACACCGCTCGTCGCCCAAGTTGTCGATCCAGTCCAACCCAGGCGCGTCCTGCCTTTCGAACCCATATCAGCCAACGACGACAGGAGCGTCCAGCATGCGTGACTACCCTACTCCACCCTTTCCCGCCCAACCGCAAAGCGTCCCCGGTTCGCAACGGCAGATGGAGCCCTATCCGGATTGCGGTGAGCAAAGCTATACCGGTAGCGGCCGGCTGCAGGACAAGGTTGCCCTGATCACCGGCGGCGACAGCGGCATCGGCCGCGCCGTGGCGATTGCCTATGCCCGCGAAGGCGCTGACGTGGCCATCGCTTATCTCGACGAGCACGACGACGCCCGGGAAACCGCGCGCTGGGTCGAGGCCGCCGGGCGCCAGTGCCTGCTGCTGCCCGGTGACCTGGCCAGCAAGGCCCACTGCCAGGACCTTGTCGCCAGGACGGTCGAGCAGTTCGGGCGCATCGACATCCTGGTCAACAACGCTGCCTTCCAGATGACCCGGGAAAGCCTCGACGAGATCGACGACGAGGAATGGCTGCGCACCTTCGATGTGAACATCACCGCAATGTTCCGGATCTGCAAGGCAGCGCTGCCTTCCATGGCGCCGGGCAGTTCGATCATCAACACCAGTTCGGTGAACTCGGATGACCCCACGCCGACCCTTCTCGCCTATGCCACCACCAAGGGCGCCATCGCCAACTTCACCGCCGGCCTGGCGCAACTGCTGGGCAGCAAGGGCATCCGGGTCAACAGCGTGGCGCCAGGGCCGATCTGGACGCCATTGATTCCGGCCACCATGCCGGACGAAGCGGTGAAGACATTCGGTTCGAAGACCCCGCTGGGGCGGCCCGGCCAGCCGGTCGAGGTGGCGCCGATCTATGTGCTGCTGGGCTCGGACGAAGGCAGCTACATCTCCGGCTCGCGCTATGCCGTGACCGGCGGCAAGCCGATTCTTTGAACGCACACCGGGTACCGCGCCAACCATCGTCGTCGTGGAACCCTTGCCCTTGAACCCGGCTCAACCCACTGCAACACCGTGTTTATCCAGCCCCCGAAGAGGTGAAACCATGAACGCCATCGAACTGCTGACCGAAGACCACAAGCTCGTGAAGAAGCTCCTGGAAGAACTCTCCGCCACCACCGAACGCGCGGTGAAGAAACGTGCGGAACTGCTGCAGCGCATCGAGCAGGAACTGCACATCCACACCCAGCTGGAGGAAGACATCCTCTACCCGGCGATCAAGCAGGCCGGCGGCAAGGAGGAGGCGAAGATGTACTACGAGGCCAAGGAAGAACACCGCACCGTCGATTCCCTGGTGATCCCCGATCTGCTGCATACCGAGACCGGTACCGTCGAGTTCGCCGGGCGGGTCAAGGTGATGAAGGAGCTGCTGGAGCACCATATCGAGGAGGAGGAAAGCGAGCTGTTCCCGACCGCAGAGAAGTTGCTGGGCAAGGACCTGCTCGAGCAACTGGGCCAGACCATGGAAACCCAGAAGAAACTGCTCAAGGACGAACAGCGCGCGGCCTGACCCATGGCGCTGTGGATCGACCTGCTGGAATGGCCGGCCATGGCCCTGACCGTGCTGGCGGCGTGGTGCATCGGCTCACGCCGCCCGGGTAGGCGCAAGGCCGGCTTCTGCTGTTTCATCGCCAGCAACCTGCTCTGGGCCGTCTGGGGTTGGCAGGCCGAGGCCTGGGCGTTGATCGTGCTGCAGGTCTGCCTGTGCGCCATGAACCTGCGCGGGTGGAAGAAAAACACCCGCATGCATGTGCGGGCCAGCGCCGCAAACCCCACCGACAACTGACCTGAAAAATCGTTCATCCCCCGCCTTGCAAAAGCCTCGCGAGCGTCTAAGTTTGAGGCAACCGTCGAATTAGCCATCAAAACAATATCACCCACTCCGGAACCTTTTTTATTCCACCCAAGCATTAACGCTCTGCCGACAAAGCTGAAACGGAAATCAGTCATAAAAATATCAAGAGGGATGCTTGATGAAACGCGGTCTTTGGCCTCGTGCGCTCGCAAAACGGGTGCATGCCGATCATTTTTGGGTGTCTGTATTTTGCTTTTCGCTGCTGGTTATCGCCAGCTTCCTGTTGTTCGAACAGCAGATCCAGGACTTCCTGAACCATCTTGAGGCGTACCTGCCCGCCCCCCCCGCCCAGCAAGCCAACCTGGCCCTGCTGCTGATCGCCCTGCTCGCCCTGGATGTGGTGTTGCCGGTGCCATCGAGCGTGGTGGCGTTGCTCGCCGTGGCGGCATTGGGCGGTGTGGGCGGTTACCTGGTGATCTTCATCGGCCTGTGCCTCGGTGCCTGGCTGGGCTATGCCCTGGGCGCCGGCTATTTCCGCGTGCTTTCCGGGCGCCTTGGCCTGCACCAGCGCAAGCCGGGGCAACTGGCCTACAAGCTCGGCACGCTGTCGCTGGTGTGCCTGCGCGGTGTTCCCGCGCTGGCGGAAACCTCGGTGGTCGCCGCCGGCATGCAGCGGTATCCGTTGCGCACCTTCGTTATCGTCACGACCCTGGCCAATGCCGGGCTGGCCCTGGCCTACAGCGCCATCGGCAGCTTCCTGATCGCGGAAAACGCACTGCTGGTGACGATCCTTGCCAGCATGGTCCTGCCCGGGCTGTCCATCGCCGGCTACGGCCTGGTGCGCAAACTGCGCAGGCCAACAGGCGAACCTGCCCTGCACGGCCGCTTCGAGGTCAGCTACGACTACCCGGTGCTGTTCACCGATCATCTGTTCGCCCCGCACAACGACTGTCTGCACCAGCAACTCACCGCCACACAGCACGGCCGGGTGACGGTGCTGATCTTTGCCGACGAACAACTGCTGCATTGCAACCCGCAGTTGCCGGGGCAGATCGACGCCTGGTTCGCCGCCCGCAGCACCGACCTGCACCTGCAGGCCGCGCCGATCGCCGTACCGGCCGGCGAACTGAGCAAGACCGCCGATGTCCTGCAACAGCTCTATGCCGACATGCTGCACCACGGCCTGGACCGTCACTGCTATGTGCTGGCCATGGGCGGCGGCGCGCTGCTGGATTCGGTGGGCTATGCCTGCGCCACGTTCCACCGCGGCATGCGCCTGATCCGTATCCCGACCACCGTCCTGGCACAGAACGACGCCGGTATCGGGGTAAAGAACGGCATCAATGCCTTCGGCCAGAAGAACCTGCTGGGCGCCTTCTATCCGGCCAGCGCGGTGATCAACGACTTTCAGCTGCTGACCAGCCTGAGCCGCCGCGACCAGCTCGCCGGCCTGGCCGAGGCGGTGAAGGTTGCGCTGATCAAGGACGAGGCCTTCTTCAATTGGATGGAGGCGCAGGCCGATGCCCTCGCCCGCTTCGAGCCTGCCGCCAGCCGCCATGCCATCCGCCGCTGCGCGGAACTGCACCTGGGCCACATCACCGGCGCCGGGGATCCTTTCGAGCGCGGCAACGGCCGGCCGCTGGACTACGGGCACTGGGCCGCGCACCGAATGGAAAACCTCGGTCATCATCGCCTGCGTCATGGCGAGGCGGTGGCCGTGGGCATGGCTCTCGATGCGCTCTATGCCAATGCCCTTGGGCTGCTGGGGGATTCCGACAGCGAACGGGTGCTGAACCTGCTGCAAAGGCTCGGCTTCGACCTGTGCCCACCGGAACTGAGCCTGAAAGATGCCCACGGACGCTCCCTGGTGCTGCTCGGGCTGGAAGAGTTCCGCCAGCATCTGGGCGGCCAGTTGTCGATCCCCATGCTCAATCGCATCGGCGCCTCCATCGACCTGCATGAAATCGACGACCAGTTGATGGAACAGGCCCTGCTCCGGCTTGCCGGTCGCGGCGCCGCGCTCTTCGGCCTGACCCAGGGTTGCGCGCAATGAACCAGAGCCCAACAAGCCTCAAGACCTGGATGACCCTGGGCCGGGTCTCCAACCTGCCCACGGTGTGGACCAACTCCCTCGCCGCGGCCCTGCTGGCCAGCAGCGCCGGGGCCCTGGCGCCGCCGTCCTCGCTGGTGTGGATCCTGCTGCTGGTCACCCTGTCGTTGCTGTACCTCGCCGGCATGTTGCTGAACGACCTGCTAGACGCCGATTGGGACCAGCAGCACGACAATCCGCGCCCCATCACCCTGGGCCTGGTCAGCCGCCAGCAGGTGCGTATCGCCACCTTGCTCCTGCTGGCCCTGGCCGGCGCCTCGGCACTCGTGCTGAGCCAGTTGATCGAGCAGCCGCACTGGCTGCTGGGCAGCGTGGTCCTGCTGGTCGGCTGCATCCTCGGCTACAACCTGCTGCACAAGAAATACGTGCACAGCGTGTGGCTGATGGGCGCCTGCCGCTCGGCGCTGTACCTCACCGCCGCGGCCAGCCTGGCGGTACCGCCCGAGC
This sequence comes from Pseudomonas sp. P2S-1, assembly GCF_057197725.1. NCBI lineage: Bacteria > Pseudomonadati > Pseudomonadota > Gammaproteobacteria > Pseudomonadales > Pseudomonadaceae > Pseudomonas > Pseudomonas sp. P2S-1. The sequence continues at coordinate 1,239,932 of NZ_CM170068.1, read as the reverse complement.
CGATCTGGCTGTGCGCGATCCTCCTCGGCGTCTATATCAGCGGCCTGACCTACCTGGCCAGCCAGGAACACCGCAACCAGCTGATCAGCCGCCTGCCCCTGCTGTTGATGCTCAGCCCGCTGGCCCTGGCGATCTACGCCGACACCCTGTGGTTCTGGCCGGTGCTGGCGCTGTGGCTGGGCTGGCTCGGCCGGCATTACTGGCTGCACCTGGCCAACCCGCAGCGCCTGAAGGTGCGGGCCTTCATCGGCGCCGGCCTGGCCGCCCTGCCGCTATTCGACGCCCTGGTCATGGCCGTGGCCAACCAGCCGCTGGGCAGCCTGTTCTGCGTTCTGGTGTTCTTCCTGCTTCCACACTTCCAGCGCTGGATCAAACCGACATGAACATGGACGTCACGCTGCGCCACGATCAATTGGCCGAACGGACCCAGGCCCTGAACGCACTGCTCGACGCCACCGAACGGGCCTGGTGGCAGCAGGCCCGGGAACGCCTCGAACAGTTCCCGGACGCCAATACCGCCGCGATCCTCGGCAGCCAGTGCAAGCGCCACCTGCGCGAACAGGCGCCGGGCGATTCAGGCTGGAGTTCGGTGCAACTGGCACGCGCGCTGCTGCTCGCCACGGTGCTCGAACACCAGCCCGGCGACGCTCGCCGGCCCTTGCTGGAGCAGCTGTTCCAGTGGGGCGACGATCAGGAAAAGATCGCCCTGCTCAAAGCCCTCGACGACCTCGACAGCCATGGCGCCTGCCTGGAACTGGCCTTGCTGGCCGGCCGCACCAGCAACCCCCAGGTGTTCGCCGCCCTGGCGCTCGACACGCCCTACCCGTCCCGCCATTACGCCGAGCGGGCCTTTCACCAGCTTGTGCTGAAGGCATTGGGCATGGGCCTCGACGCCGGACGCGTGCACGGCCTGGCGCAGCGCCAGGGCGTCACCCTCAACCAGTTGGCCCTCGACCTGATGGACGAACAGCTCGCCGCCGAACGCCCCGTGTCGCCCAGCCTGCCCCGGCTGATCGCCTTCGACCTGCTCAGCCCGGCCCAGCGCCAGCGGCTGGCGGGGTTGTACCGGCAGCAGCGCTTGCCTGCGGAGTGGCGCGACTACTTGCCCGACACCTGATTACCCACGCAACTGATTACCCATGCAACACCCGCCTACCCGATCACGTCTTCCCTTGATGAGGATTCACCATGCCCAAGTATTTCGATCCGCACATCCATATGGTCAGCCGTACCACCGACGACTACCAGAACATGGCGGCCGCCGGCATCACCGGGGTGATCGAGCCCGCGTTCTGGCAAGGCCAGGCACGCACCAGCGTCGGCAGCTTCGCCGACTACTTCGACACCCTGGTGGGCTGGGAGCGCTTCCGCGCCAGCATGTTCGGCATCCATCACTTCTGCACCATCGGCATCAACCCCAAGGAAGCCAACAACCTGTTCCTGGCCCAGGAGGTGCTGGACATCCTGCCGCGCTACCTGGTCAAGGACGGCGTGGTCGCCGTCGGCGAGATCGGCTATGACGACATCACCCCCGAGGAAGACCGCTTCCTGGCCCTGCAACTGGAAATGGCCATGCAGTTCAAGCTGCCGGTACTGGTGCATACCCCGCACCGCGACAAGATCGGCGGCACCAAGCGCACCCTGGCGGTGATCCGCGAAGTGGGCATCCCGGAGCACATGGTGGTGATCGACCACCTCAACGAACTGACCCTGCCCCTGGTGTTGGACAGCAACTGCTGGCGTGGCCACTCGGTCTACCCGAATACCAAGATGTCCGAGCAGCGCATGGTGGCCCTGCTGCAGCAGTACGGCACCGAAAAGATGATCGTCAACAGCGCCGCCGACTGGGGCGTGAGCGACCCGCTCAAGGTGCCGAAGACCGGTGAAGCCATGCGCGCCGCCGGGTTCAGCGAAGCCCAGGTCGAGCAGGTGCTGTTCCACAACCCGGTGGACTTCTTCGCCCAGAGCGGCCAGTTGGACAAGACCCTGGTCAGCACGCCGCTGCCCATCGACCAGCGCAAGACCTGGCAGGACAACTCCGCCCTGCGCGGCCAGGACCCGGTGGTCAAATGAGTGCCGCCGTGGGCTGGACGCCCGCCCAGGTCGGGTACTGCAGCAATGTCCACCCGACCCGCGACCTGGCCGGGTTGCGGGCCTCCATCGAGCGGCACTTCCAGGGCGTGCGCCAGCTCCGCGGCCTGCAAGAGCAGGACAGCGGCCTGTGGATCTGCGCCCGGGCCGCGGGCGAGTTGCAAGAGCAATCGGCACGCACGCAGTTTCTCGAACTGCTGCGCGAAACCGGCCTGCGCCTGACCTCGCTGAATGGCTTTCCCTATGGCGAATTCCATGAAGGCGCGGTGAAGGCCGAGGTCTACCTGCCCGACTGGTCCATGCCCGAGCGCCTGACCTACAGCCTGAACCTGGCGCGGATCCTGGTGCAGGCCATGCCGGAGGACTGCGCCCAGGGGGTGATTTCCACCGTACCCCTGGGCTACGCCGCCAGCTGGAGCCCGGCCTTGCAGCAACGTGCGGAAAACCAGCTGCGCCAGCTCACCGCCGGGCTGGCCCGGCTGCACCGGGAGACCGGGCGCAAGGTGGTGTTCTGCCTGGAGATGGAGCCGGACTGCGTACTGGAAAACACCGGCCAGGCCATCGACTTCTTCCGCCATTGGCGCACCAGCGACCCGCACCATGAGTACCTGGCGCTGTGCTTCGACGTCTGCCACCAGGCCGTGATGTTCGAAGACTGCTACCGCGCCCTTGACCGGCTGCACCAGGCCGGGGTACCGATCGGCAAGATCCAGCTGTCCAACGCCATGATCTGTCGCCTGCCGGCCGAGGACCACCAGCGCTACCGGCAGGTCCTTGGGGTGCTGGGTGACTTCTGCGAAGCGACCTACCTGCATCAGGTCAAGGCGAGGGATAGCGCAGGCCGCCTGAACGCCTGGGCAGACCTGCCGGCGGCGCTGGATGACTGCGCTACCCACCCGGGGCGCTATCCCGAGTTGCGCATCCATTTCCATGTGCCGCTGTTCAGCGAGCACCTGCTGCTACCCGAACTCAGCGGCAGCCTGGTCGCCCTCGGGCAGACCTTCGACTACCTCGCGGCCCACGACGAACTGCGCCCCGTGCTCGAGGTGGAAACCTACAGCTGGGGTGTCCTGCCCGCACCGCTGCGCCCCACCGACGAACAGGCCCAACTGCGCGGCATCAGCGCCGAACTGGACTGGGTCGAAGCGCAACTGCGCCAGCGCCGCCTGCTGCAACAACCGGTGCACGAGGTCCATGCCGATGCCTGCCCGTAAACCCCTGCTGCTGATCAATGTGGTCGGCCTGACGCCCTCGCTGCTGGGACCGAACACGCCGCACATCAACGAACTGTTGAAAACCGCACGGATGGCCAGCCTGCAACCGTCGTTCCCGGCGGTCACCTCCACGGTGCAGGCGTCGATGCTCACCGGCGAGCCGCCGTCCCGGCACGGCATCGTCGGTAACGGATGGTACTTCCGTGACCAGGGCGAAGTGCGTTTCTGGCTGCAACCCAATGCGCTGATCCAGGGCGAGAAGGTCTGGGACACCCTCAAGCGCGAGCTGCCCGGGTTCCGCTGCAGCCAGTTGTTCTGGTGGTACAACATGTACGCCAACGTCGATGCCTCGATCACCCCGCGTCCGCACTACCCGGCAGACGGGCGCAAGCTGTTCGGCCTGTATTCGTCGCCGCCGGGGTTGCACGAGCAGATCGAGGCACAGATCGGCGAGTTTCCGTTCCCCGGTTTCTGGGGACCGGCCGCCGGCATTGCGTCGAGCCGCTGGATCGTCGATTGCGCCCTGCTGGAGTTCCAGATCAACCGGCCCGACCTGCAGCTGGTCTACCTGCCCCACCTCGACTACAGCCTGCAGAAGGTCGGCCCCGATCACCCGTCGATCGCCGATGAGGTGCGGGCCATCGACCACGAGGTCGGGCGCCTGCTGAGCCACGCCCGCAACGAGGGCGTGGCGGTGATGCTGCTGTCCGAGTACGGCATCGAAGCGGTCAAGCAGTCGGTGTCGATCAACCGTGTGCTGCGCGCCGAAGGCCTGTTGCAGGTACGCCAGTCGCTGACCTGGGAGCTGCTCGATCCCGGTGCCAGCGCCGCCTTTGCCGTGGCCGACCACCAGATCGCGCATCTCTACATCAAGGACCCCCGGGATATCCCGCGGGTCAAGGCCCTGCTGCAGGAGCAGCCGGGTATCGAGCAGGTGCTGGACAAGCATGAGCAGCGCACCTGGCAACTCGATCACCCACGCAGCGGCGAGCTGGTGGCGGTGGCCGCGCCCGGGTTCTGGTTCGATTACTACTACTGGTTCGACGACGCCAGGGCGCCGGATTTCGCCCGCACCGTGGATATCCACCGCAAGCCCGGCTACGACCCGGTGGAACTGTTCGTCGACCCCGCCATCCGCTTCCCGAAATTGAAGGTGGCGCGCCGGCTGCTGCAGAAAAAACTCAGCTTTCGCTACTACATGGACCTGATCCCGCTGGACAGCGGGCTGGTCCGTGGCAGTCACGGCCGTCCGCCTGCCAGCGCCCAGGCCGGCCCCCTGCTCATCACCGATTGCGACGTACCGTTGCCGCAGAGTATCGCGGCGACGGCGGTCAAACACCTGCTCCTTCAGCATTTCCTGGGGCAGAACCTTACCGACCTGGCCAATGCCAAGGAGCACACATGCGGCGAGCCATCTCAATAACCGTTCTCAGTACACTGGCCGGACTGGCCCAGGCTGATAACACCAACCCCTTCAGTTGCAGCAACTTCCTGACCTTCAACGGCAATGCGGCCCAGGCCCAGGCCGAGCTCAAGCAGAGCCCGGAAACCCTGAGCTGGAACTGGTTCAACTGCCTCAACCAGCCGGCCGCGAACGGACTCGACCGGGTCTGGGAAACCCTGAAACCGTCGGACCAGGTGTACCTGGCCGACGGCTCCAAGCCTACGCCCTACGGCACCCCGGTGGCGCCGCCGAAAGTGGTGCTCCAGGCCGCCGCGAAGATCCCGGGGATGAACCCGCAGCGCGCCTTCCACAACCTCAACGCCACGCAACAGGTCGATGGCCTGATCCTCGAAATGGGCGGCTCGGTGCCGGAATCGCAACGGGGCAAGCCGGTGCGTTTCCAGTTGCTGATGAGCGAGTCCACCTTCAACTACATCGTTGGCCAGGGCGTGTACAACATGAATGGCCAGGCCAAGCTGACCAGCAACCTGGACTTCCCCGACAGTGCCTGGGAAGTCAAGGCCGGCTGGCTGTGGATCGGCAACGACTCGAGCTACCAGGCCGCCCTGCAAAAGGACGGTTACTACATCGCCCAGGCCTACTACCAGAACGATGACGGCAGCTACGAGGTCGGTTATGCCGCGCTCAGTGCCCTGCACGTGATCAACAAGCTGGTCGAGGGTTGGGTCTGGACCACCTTCGAGAACGTCAACAACCCCAGCTACACCGTGACCAACGACATTCCGCCCAAGCCGATGACCAACAGCACCGGGCCGACCGAGGCGGCCCAGCCGGTCAACAAGCAGTTCCAGGGCTGGTACACGAACCTGGCGAGCTACGAGCTGATCGGCACCCAGCTGCAGACCAACCCCACCCTGCTCGCCAACTCCCAGCTGGAATCGGCGTTCCAGAGCCAGTCCTCGTGCTTCGCCTGCCACGGCACGGCGGCCTACTCGACGCAGAAGGGCTATTTCAACTTCTCGTTGAGCGGCAAGGACGGCAAGGACGGCAAGGACGGCATCGTCTATCCGGTTGCCCCGCTGCCGGAGTCTGCATTCGCTGGCTACAACAAACTGGATTTTGTCTGGTCGCTGAAGCGCGCCCAGTGGCAGCGCCCTTAAGGAGCACGACATGAGCGTATTGAACTTCCCCCGCATCTACTTCAAGGGCCACATGTTCTGGAACCCGCCCACGGGTAACAACAACGACATGATGCCGCTGTACGACGCGGTGAACATGCAGATGAACTGGGACTTCCTCAAGCAGTACGACATCACCCCGGAGAATGCCCCGCAAACCCTGATCCCGTGGATGATCCAGTACCAGAAGCTGAGCAGCGCGCCAGAGAGCGTCATCCAGGCGCCGCCCAACGCCGGAGCCGACGGGATCGTGCCCGCCGAGTGGGATCTGTTCGGTGACAACGGCTGCGGTACGGTTTCCTACGGCGATACCGTCTCCACCATCATCGGTGGCGAACTGCCCGGCGGCGGCTATGTCGACAACGATCCGCTGATCGCCACGCCCTACAACCTGTACGGCAACCCGTTCGGCAGCAACACTCCGACCCCGGCACGCTTCGTCGACGTCAGCCCCTGGCAGAACACCTTCACCGCGCTGTACTTCGACCGCCTGGTGCTGGGCAACGACAAATGCGGCCTGACCGCCACCCGGCAATACCGCATGCTCGATCGCTTCCTCAACTTCAACTGGGCTTCGTTCGGCGGCTTGATCTACGTCACCGCCACCTGGCAGACCTGCTTCCCGAAAGCCAACCTGAACTGGCTGATCGGCGATTCGCTGCTGTTGAAGAACCTGCATGACCAGATGGAACAGCAGAATGCCCAGGGCCTGATGTTCCGCTTCTGCAGCTACCTGACCAGCTACGACATGAACGGCGTGTTCAACGACCAGCCTGAGGTCAGCGCGAAAAACGACCCGGACCTGCTGCAACAGCTGTACAAGAAAGGCCTGGAAAACCCCGCCGACATCTTCTTCAACCCGGCCTATGGCTGCTCGTCCGGGGTCCTGGGCCTGTGGCACGAGAACGAGTACCCAACCGCGCCCGCCGACCGCCGCCTGGTGGCTGAAACGGCAGTCGCAGTGCCACCTTCCTACAACCTCAGGCCCAAGAGCGTAGAGCTGGGTGTCATCTCGGCACAGGTCCATGACAATGTCCTGTCCCTCGACCTGATGAACAGCTTCCCGTTCATTCCCGGCCCTGCGCAACCGGGTATCGACCCACGCATTCCCCAGCCGCAACGGCTGGACCTGGGGGCCTTCGATTTTGGCACCTACCAGGGCAGCACCTTCGTCCCGGTGGTGCCGTTCGACTACAGCAACTATCAACAAAGTGCCTTCGACCACCAGTCCGGCATCCTCGACCTGCCCCTGACGCCGGCCCAGGTGACCCAACTGACCGGCACGGCGCCACTGGCAGTGCGCCAACAGGGCGCGCAACTGCCGACCTCGCTCCAGCAAACCTGGACCGCCGAAGTGATCGAAAGTGGCAGCTTCGTCGACGTCGGCGAGACCAAGACCCTGACCATCATGGTGCAGAAGAACGGCAAGCCGGCGGCGAACCTCGACCTGCTGGTGGCGGAGTACAACAACCCCTACCTGCTGGGCACCTCCAGCTACTACCTGGGCACCCGCGACGACCCGAACTTCGTCCTGTTCAACGACTACCCGGACAATCGCGCGCAGAACACCGAGAACTTCCCGCAGTTCGAAGACTCGCCCGACGTCATGGCCCTGGCAACCGAAGGTGCAGGTCGCAAGCTGATGGCGTTCGTGGAAACGCAAGCGAAGGTTGCACCACTCCCGGTGTATTACCACGACTACAGGACAACCTGCTCGGGCGTGAACCTGGGCGCGTGCCTGCGCTTCGAGGACCGCGAGCCCTCGGTCATCAGGACGCTCAAGCCCGATGGCCAGCCGGTGGAGTACGACTACAAGCGCATCACCACCGACAGCAACGGCATCGCCAAGGTGACGGTCACCGGGGTCAATCCGGGCTTCCCGACCCTGCGCTTCTACCCCGATGAAGACGGCACCGCCGACATCGTCTTCAGCTTCAACTACCTGACCGCCTACGTGGACTTCCTCGCTCCGATTCGCGTGCTGCCGAGCGAGGACAACCTCAAGCAGCAGTTCGTCGACCAGTGGAACAAGGTCTACCAGCAGAAGGATTCCGGGCAGGCGATCTGGGACAGCTTCATCTACCCGCAGATCTTCGAGATCTACTACTACCTGTACCCGATCATGAACAAGTACATGCCGCTGAATAACCTGACGCGGATCGAGGGCGCAGTGGACCAGCTGATTCGCCTGGTCAGCAAGGCGTACCAGGAGGAAAGCACCCTGGCCATGCCGATCACCCGCGACATGCCGCAAGGCCGCCGCGCGGTGCTGGAGCTCTGGGCGCAGAAGCTGGTGCAGCAGAAGTACCCACCGATGCCGCTGAGCATGGCGGACTACGACAACCTGAACATCCAGTAACCCGGAAATGCCGGGCGGCAGTGATGTCGCCCGGCGTTCTCATTAAAAGACGCGGTCCCTGTGGGAGCTGGCTTGCCAGCGATAGCTATGGTGAATTCACTACAGCAATCGCTGGCAAGCCAGCTCCCACAGGGACCGCGCTACAGGGAAGATTTATGCCACTGCCCATACATGTTCCACTCCATCCTCGTGAAAACCTTCACCCGTCGACCCTCATCGCTCACGGCCTGCTCAACCCGCGCGGCGTGCATGTCGAGGAGGACGGCAGCCTGCTGCTGACCGAAGCCGGCAGCGGCTTGCCGGGCGAACCGTTCAGCGGCCGGATCAGCCGGTTGCCGGCCGACCCGCACGATCCCGCCGCCTGGCAGGCACCGCAAATCCTCGCCGACGGCTTCCGCTCCATGAACATGCAGGCACGCATGCTGCGTGACGAAATCATGGGGCTGTCGGACATTGCCTTCGGCGACGGACGTTGCCTGGCCAGCCTGACCGACTATGTCCAGGGTTCGAAACTGATCGACCTGCAATACAGCCCACCAGAACCGCTGTTCCACAGCCGTGGCAACCTCAACGCCCTGTGCTATCACCCCACCCTGCGCAGTTGGCTTGCGGTCAAGCCCGATACCAATGAGCTGGTGGCGTTCGGGCCGGGTGACGGCGAGCGGGTGCTGGTCCACCTGCCGGACCTTGCCCAAGGCCAGGAAGCCGTACCGGTCACCCTGGTGTACGAGCCGGCAACGGACGCGGTGCTGATCAGCCTGTTCTCCGGCGAACTGCATTGCGCCCCCGAGCGCAAGGGCGTGGACTTCGCCGACAAGGCCGGCCAGGTGATCCGGGTATGGCCGGACAGCGGCAAGCTCGAGGTGCTGATCGAAGGCCTGCAACTGCCCACCGGGCTGGCCCTGGATGCCCAGGGCAACGTGCTGGTCCTGGAACTCTGCGAAAGCCTGCAGCAGCCCCTGACCGACGCCTGGCAGGGTGAAACCCTGCATGGCGGCTTCACCCGCTTCAGCGGGCGACTGCTGCACTGCGACCTGGGCAGCGGCGCGATCAGCGTGCTGGCCCGTGGCCTGGATACCCCGTCCAACCTGTGCCTGGTGCCGGGTGCGGTGGTAGTCAGCGAGGGCATGGGCATGCTGGGGCGGTCGTTGCCCGCGCCGGACGGCAGCGTGGTGCCGCTGGAAGGCCGCTTGCGCCGGGTGCAACTTCCCGGCTGAACCTTGGTTCGCGTCATGTTTCTACGCCGGCCTGGCGTCAGGGACGTGACGCCTTCCCGCGCGCCGTACTATTGCTTCGCCATCACCCACGGTATTCTTGCACCTGGCCACGAATGCGCCCCTCGCTGCGGTTGCTGACAACCGACTGCCCAGGAATACGGACTCTCTCAGGTGCTGACGTGAAGCGTGATATCCACCTCGTTGTTCTGCTGCTCTCCTTGATCGGTTGCTCCCTCGCGTCGCTGACCCTGTGGAAGGTAATGGCCTCCCGGGACCGCACGCTGGCGGAAATCGATGTTCACGGCCTCAACCTGACCCAGGCCCTGGTCACCTACTCCGAAGGCATCGTGCGGCAGAGTTCGCTGATCCTGCTCGGCCTGGTCGAACGCCTGGAGACCGAGGGCAGCGGCCCGACCCAGATCGCCCGGATGAACCAGTTGGTCGCCCGCCAGCAGCCGCTGATGCCGCAATTGAGCGGCATTACCGTGTATGACCGCGCCGGGCGCTGGCTGATGTCCTCCAACCGGCCGATTCCGGTGGGCGCCAACAGCAGTGATCGCGCCTACTTCATCCATCACCGTGACGACCCCTCCCGCGAGCCCTTCATCGGCCCGCCGATCCGCAGCCGGGCCAACCAGGAATGGGTGATCACCATCAGCCGGCGTTTCAACGACGCCGATGGCAACTTCGCCGGCGTGGTGGCAGTGACCCTGGGGATCGAGAACTTCCTGCACCTGTTCGGCACCCTGGACATCGGCCAGGACGGGGCGATCGGCCTGTCCTATACCGACGGCAGGCTGCTGGTGCGCTACCCCTTCCGCGAACAGGACATGGGCCGCAACTTCTCGCAATCGCCGATCTACGCCAAGTACCTGGTGGACAAAAGCGTCGGTACCGCCTCCTTCACTTCCAGCCTGGACGGGGTCGAGCGCCTTTATGCGTTTCGCAAGAGCGACCGCCTGCCCCTGGTGACCACCGTAGCCCTGGGCAAGCGCGAGGCCCTGGCGGCCTGGCGCCTCGAAGCGATGCTGTCGATGCTGGTGGTTTCCCTCCTGCTGCTGGTGACCGGCATCATCGGCTGGTTGCTGATCCGTGCCCTGCGCCGGCGAATCGTGGTCGAAGGCGATTTGCGCGTGGCGCAGCAACAGTTGCTCGACAGCAATCGCCAGCTCGAACGCCTGGCGCTGGACGATGCCCTGACCGGCCTGGCCAACCGCCGGTGCTTCGACCAGACCCTGGCCATGGAGCTGCGCCGCGCGCAACGGGATGCCACGTCCCTGGCCCTGCTGATGCTCGATATCGATTTCTTCAAACGCTACAACGACTGCTATGGTCACCTCGCTGGCGATGCCTGCCTGCGCGAGGTGGCCCAGGCCCTGACGGCCTGCATCCGCCGGCCGCCGGACCTGGTGGCCCGCTACGGCGGGGAGGAAATGGCGGTCATCCTGCCCAATACCGATGCCGAAGGCGCCAGGGTGGTTGCCCGGTCGATGCTGGACACGCTGCATACTCTGGATATCCGGCACCAGGACAGCCCCTTCGGCCGGATCAGCGTGAGCATCGGCCTGGCCTGCGCCGCGGATGCCCTGCTCGCGTCGCCCCAGGCCCTGATCGATGCGGCCGACCAGGCCCTGTACGCGGCCAAGGAAGGCGGACGCAACCGTCTCGCACTAGCCGGGTCCAAGACCGCGAACACCGCGCAAACCGAGTGAAGCCATGCCCGTAACCGATCCCGCCTTGATGATCTGGATCATCGCCGCCCTCGCCACCTGCGGCGTGCTCCTGCGGCCGTGGCGGGTGCCCGAATATGCCTGGGCCATGGGTGGCGCGCTGCTGCTGACCCTGAGCGGCCTGCTGCCGCTGCCGGCAGCACTGGCGGCGGTGGCCAAGGGCGTGGATGTCTACCTGTTCCTGATCGGCATGATGGTGCTGGCCGAACTGGCCCGCCAGGAGGGCCTGTTCGACTGGCTGGCCAGGTACGCGGTGGCCCATGCCCGGGGCTCCGGACAGCGCCTGTTCGACCTGGTGTTCCTGGTCGGGACGCTGGTCACGGTGTTTCTCTCCAACGACGCCACCGCCGTGGTCCTGACCCCGGCGGTGTACGCCGCCTGCCGCGCGGCCAGGGCCGAGCCGCTGCCGTATCTGTTCATCTGCGCCTTTATCGCCAATGCCGCGAGTTTCGTCCTGCCCATTTCCAACCCGGCCAACCTGGTGGTCTTCGGCAAGCACATGCCGCCGTTGCTGGAATGGCTGCGGCACTTCAGCCTGCCGTCGCTGGCGGCGATCGGCCTGACCTACCTGATGCTGCGCCTCACCCAGCGCCGGCGGATCCGCCAACCGCTGGCGCTGCAGATCGAGGCGCAGCCATTGTCCAGCGGCGCACGCCTGTGCGCGGTGGGCATCGTGCTGACCGCGGCGGTGCTCCTGGCGACCTCGGCCCTGGGCGGCGACCTCGGCCTGCCGACCTTCTGCGCCGGCCTGGCGACCCTTGGCCTGGTCCACCTGCGCGAGCGGCGCAGCCCGTGGCCGGTGCTGCGGCAGGTCGCCTGGGGCGTGCTGCCGCTGGTGGCGGGGTTGTTCGTACTGGTCGAGGGAATGGCGCGCACCGGGGTGATCGAACAGCTCGCCCAGGGTCTCGCCGGCCTGGCCCGGGAAGCGCCGGTGCAGGCCAGCTGGACGGCGGGCGTCACTGTCGCCCTTGCCAGCAACCTGCTCAACAACCTGCCCACCGGGCTGATTGCCGGGTCGATCGGCCAGCTCGCCGACCTGCCGACCCAGACCACCGCGGCACTGCTGATTGGCGTAGACCTTGGGCCGAACCTGTCGATCACCGGCTCCTTGGCTACCTTGCTCTGGCTGGTGGCAATCCGCCGCGAGGGCGAACATGTCGGTGCCCTGGACTTCCTGCGCCTGGGCGTACTGGTGATGCCGCCTGCGCTGGTTGGGGCGTTGTTGGCGCTGCATCTGTAGATCACCTGCACGACGCGTGCTCCTGTGGGCGAGCTTGTCGGAGCGCCGAACCGTCGCAAAGGGCCGCACAGCGGCCCCAAAAACCATCCGCCTCCGGTCCGGTGTCAAGTACACCGCTAACCCGCTTTCCTGTCCCCCTCCAGGAAGATTTGCGCCGGTAACTTGAACCCCCGCAACCGCAACAACGCCAAAGGTCCCTCGCCCAACTCCGTGCGCAGATGCCAGGTCAGCGCCTTGCCATCCGGTGCCCGCACCTCCAGGTGGTAACGGCTGGCGCCATCGTCCAGCAGGGTGACCTTGGCGTTCTCCAGGAAGCGGATCAGCCCCCAGGTGCCCTGGTAATCCCCGTACATGCGCAGGTCACTGCCGACGCTGGTCCACAGCACCCGCGTTCCCGGGTGGCTGCCCTGCCCCGGCCAGTAAAAGCGCTGCCAGCGTTCCTTCTGGTTGAAGTAGTGATGCTTCTCGCCATTGAGGATCAACTGGGTATCGATCACGTTGCTGACCGGTTTGCCCCGCAGTTCGAAGCTCATGCCCAGCCCGCCATCGGGCGTGTAGAGCACGTCCGAAAGGTGGCTGAGCTGGTTGACCGCCTCCAGGAAACGCGGGTTGAAGCGCAGGCCCTGGCTGTGTTGCGGGTCGGCCACCCAGCGGCTGCCTTCCTTGCGCATCACGCCATTGAGCTGGGCGCTGAGGAACTGGTCGATACGCCCGGAATCGCTGCGGATCATCTGGCCGAGCATCGGCAGCGAGACATCGCTGTCGGTTGCCGCGAAGGGGTAACGACCGTCGAAGGAACTGCGCCACTCACTCACGATGGCGCGCTGCCATTGGTTGTTCAGGCTTGCGGCCGCAGGCTGCAGCACGCGCTGCCAGGCCTCGTCCAGCGGTTGCACGAACAGGGTTTCGCCCATCGAGCCCCATTCGGCGCCGAGGCTGGCGGACAGCAGGCTGCCGTAGGCGCGGGTGTCGCTGAGGTCCACGCTCTTGCCCTGGAACACGGTCTGGGCCAGGGCCTGGGTGGATTCGCGGGGGTCGGCGGCGTTGCTGATCTGCTGGAGCTTCAGGCGCACCCGGGTGACGCGGGTGAGGAAGGCTTGCAGGGTCAGGCGCTCTTCGCCGCTTTGCGCTTCTTCCTTGCCAAGCACCGCCAGCAGCGGGCCGAAGGTGTCGTCCAGCGGGCTGTCGAGGTGGGCGGCGACGCGCTCGACCAGTTGAGACTTGTCCTTGCCCAGCAATTCCTGGGCGGATTGCAGCAGCGAATCGGCAAGCGCCTGTTCACGGGTGCCGGCACGGCCCTGCCAGGCCAGGGTGTCCATCAGCGCCAGCAGCGGCGACAGGCGCACATCGCTCATTACCGTCAGTTGGTCGATCACCTCCGACAGGCTTCCCGCCCGCTGCCAGCGCAGGCTGTTGAGGAAGGCCAGCCAGGCGCTGCTGTAGTCGCGGAAATAGCGGGTGGTGAGGCGTTGCTTGAGGACCTCGGGGGTCAGGTCGCTGGCGACTTCGCCATGGTTGTCGCTGAGCACCCAGTCGATCTCTTCGCGGCGGGCTTCGGCAATGTCGTCGATGGCCTTGCGGATCTCGCCTTCCCAGGCCTCGCGGGTGAAGACCCCGGGGACGCTCTTTGGGGTGGTGAACAGCGTGGCCTCGGTGTCGCCGAGCATCTGGTTCAGGTGCAGGTCCGGGTAGTGGCTGGTGGCGCGTTCGAGGACCTGTTGGTAGAGGGTGGCTTCGGCATTGCGTTGACCGAGTTGGCCGAGCAGGACCTGGCGCGCCTGGCCCAGCAGAAGAGGATCGAGGTTTGCCGTCGGGTGGGCTTCAAGGTGCTCGGCGTAGAACTTCCATAACCCTGGCGCCAAGGTGTCCCAGGCTCCGGGCGATATGCCCTCGCGCTCAGGCTCCAGCTCGCCCATCACCCGCACCAGATAGCCCGGATCGACCTTTTCCGGCCGGGCCATCATCAGCCAGGCTTTGAGTTGCTCATAGGATTGACTGGCACGCCGGGCGCGCTCGGGGCTGTCCGGTGGCAGGCGCACCAGCGCGTCGAGCCTGGCTTGCAGCAGCGCTACGGCGGGGTCGCGCAGCAGCCGGGCATTGAGCTCGACATAGCGCGGCCACAGGGTGTCGAGCAGGTCCTGGTTCTGGCTGAGGCCGAAACGCAGGTACCACGGCGGGCCTTCCTGGGAGCGGTAGTCGAGACGATCCAGTTGGCGGACCAGTTCGTGCAACGCCAGCAACTGGGCATCGCCCTGCCCGGCCTGGTCCAGCGTGGTCAACAGGGTTTGCACGTCGAGAATCTGCTGGCGGTTGGTGGTGAAGGACAAGGCCATTCCGGCGCCCCACACCAGCGCGAAAACCATGAACGCCGCATAGGCGATGCGCGGCGCCTGCCAGCCGAAACGGCGCGGGCGGGTCTTGTCGTCGATCAGGTCCTGCCAGGGTTTCTCGGTGATCCAGAGATGCCCGAGCTTGTCGTCGGTGCGGGGCGCGAAGACCGGGCCGAACCACAGGCCGCGCAGGTCCACGCCACGAATCCCGGAGACCAGCCATGGGCGCAGTACCGTCAGCCAACGAGGGATGCCGTTGTGGTGCAGGTCGTTGGACAGGCGCAGGAGGAAGTCGTGGTTCATGTTCTTGCGCATCTGGGCCAGGCCGGTAACGCGCAGCGGTTCGACCAGGGCGGTTAGTTGGTCTTCCAGGCTGGCGGTAGTGGCCTTCGCCGGCAGCAGGCAACCGACGGGCTGGGTTTCGCGGCCGTCCTGCGACCACTTGCTGGTGCGGACTTCCCAGAGGTACAGCGGCAGGTGCCAGTGCAGCGCCTTGGCCAAGGCGCCCAGGCCCTTCTGGCACACGCCCATGCCGTCCGGATCCAGGCTCTGCTCGCGGGTCAGGGCCCAGACCATCCCGTCCAGCCCGCGCCAGCGACTGAGCTCGCGCCACAGGGCAAGATCGGCAGGCGCGGGGTCGTTGCGCAGGCTACCGGCCCACAGCAGCACGGTGTGTTCACCCACCAGCCAGCGCTGCTCGGCCAAGCCCGGGGCGATGGCCTCGATCTCGGCGGGTTCGCCGGCGATCAGCAGCAGGCGGGTCTTGCGCCGCCAGAACGGGCCATACAGGTCGCGCAGGGTCTGCACCAGGTTGACCTTGGGGTTTTCCGGCTTTTTCAGCGGGGGCGGCGGCGGTGCCACCGGGTCGTGGTTGACCAGCCGGCGCACGCCGTCATGCAGGGTCTGCCAGATCAGCAGCACCACGATGAACAGCAGGATCCAGGCCAGTCCGGCCATCAGCAGCAGTTCATGCCATGGCGTGCGTTGCGGATCGGCCAGATACCAGCCACCGGCGACCACGGCAACGATCAGCGTCAGGGCGGCGGCCAGCAGCAGCACGGTGTGCAGCGGCGAGAATGTCGGGGTTTCAGCAGCTTGGGTCATCAGGTGTCACCACTCCCAGGGCCAGGGTGCAGGAAGGATCGCGGGCCAGCCAGGCAACGGGCTGCGCGTCGAGTTGGGCATGGGCGGCGGCCAGGCTCAGGGCCAGCATCGCCTCCAGTCTTTTGGGTTCGCCGAAGTTGAGGGCCGGCGCGGGTTGCAGAGGGCTCCAGTCGAATTCCGCCGGGGCCGGGGCAAAGCTGGCGCAGGCCTTGGCCGGGTGCTCCAGGCCACTCTGGCGCAAGGCCCGAGCAGCCACCTCGGGCAAGCTGTCCTTGCCCTCGACAAAGGCTTCGCCCCGGGCGATGCGCACACCGCCGGTCTTGCCCAGCAGCCACAGCAACGCCGCTTCTCCGGCGGGCAACGGGCTGTCCTTGCGCCCCGGCCGGGACTCGCAGCCGGCGCACAGCACCAGGGCGTCGGCCTCGGCCTGGTGCAGGTGGTCGATTGCCTCGTCCAGGCTGTCCAGCCCGTTCCAGGGCAAGGGCTGCGGCGGCAGGGTGATGTTGAATGCGCGCTGCATTTCCTCGGCGAACACCTGCCAGGCCTCGGTCGAACCTTGCCAGTAGCAGCTCAGCAAAGGTCCGGCGAACGGCTCGGCACGCTGGGCCTGCAATTGCAGCACCAGGCGTTTGGCCAACTGCCGCTCGCGCTCGCCCTGCCCCTTGGCCAGCACCGACGGAAAGCGCAGCACCTGGCCGCCGTCGCTGTCCTGGGCCTGGGGCGGCTTGTTCTCTGCGTTGAACAGGCCAGCGCGATGCGCGGGAAGAATGCAGGCAGGGCCCAGCAGGACCATTTCCACCAGCGCCGCCTGTTGCCGGTGACGGCTCCACCAGCGCTCTTCCACCTGGCGGGCGGCGGTGCCGTAGCACTCGGCGTTGTGCCGGTTGAAGCGGAAGAACAGCACCCGCAGCAACAGCGCCAGCAGCCACGTCACCAGGGCCAGGGCACCGAGCAGCGGCAGCCAGCGCTCCATCCACGGGCGCAGCAGCACGCCGGCACAGCCCACTGCGGCCAGCAACACCAGCCCGCCGACCAGCCAGCGCAAATACTGCGGCGGCGGGCGCAACGGCCAGGGCTTGAAATACGGCGCCGGCTTCATAGGCTCACCTGGGTGTCGGGCAAGGAACTGACCAGGGTGCAGCCGCAGGCGCAGCGATGGCCGTCGAGGGCCACCGGCAGCTCGTCCATGGTCATCAGCGCGCTGCCTTCGGCGATGACGGTCAGGCCATGGAGGTTGCAGCGCACCGCATCGCCCTCGCAGGCCACGGGCTTGCCGTCGCAGTCGTAACGGCCGTGCAGGACTTCACCACCGTAGGGATGCAGGGTATCGCCGAGGCGGACAACGGGTTTCATAACGGGGCTCCTTGTGCCGGGGCACTTTCGGATGAGACGGGACAGGATTGCGGCTCGGGGAGGCGCAGCGGGGTCTTGATCGGGTAGTCGGGGTGGCCGTAGCCATAGCAGGAGGTGGTGACCTGGATTTCGTCGCAGGGGAGGAAATGCACGGTGACACCGCAGACTTTCTGATCGCTGTAATCAGGGACCGAAGCAAATTTGGAATGGTGGCGCTTCTGAGCCTCTATCGACTCAAACCATTTCCTGTACTCAGCCCGATCTGCAAAACCGGGAAATCCTTCGGTGCTGTCAGACCCTGTTTCCCAATCAACCCGAACTGTCATTCCAGGCACCCACTCAGACGGAAGGCTGATATGTCCTCCCCCTCCACCCTGCCACGCCCCGATAACATCCAGCCCCGAATGCCCATCGACCGCGAAATGGTTGATCGCCCAATGGGTATGATTGATCCCCATGATCCGCGCCTGAACGCTCCCTGCCGCAGCAATACCCGCCAGACCAGCGAGCATCAGCACAAGCGCCCTCGCCCGCAGGCCAAGAATTCCCCACTTCATACCTTGCCTCCCTGTTTCGTACATGATTGTGGCTCCGGCAGGTTCAGCGGGGTCTTGATGGGGTAGTCAGGGTGGCCGTAGCCGTAGCAGGACGTGGTGACCTGGATTTCGTCGCAGGGGAGAAAATGGACGGTGATGCCGCAGACTTTTTGGTTGGTGTAGTCGGGGACGGGGGCGAACTTGCTGTGCTGCCGCCTCTGGGCCCGCATCTTTGCAGTCCACGCCTCATACTTGGCCTCATCAGCAAAGCCTGGGAAACCTTTGGACCCTCCGACTCCTGTCTCCCAGTCCACACGCACCATTAACCCCGGCACCCATTTGGAGGGTAAGCTGATATGTCCGCCTCCCCCTCCTTGCCAAGGCCCGATAACATCCACCCCTGACTGTCCATCGACAGAGAAATGGTTGATCGCCCAGTGGGTATGGTTGATCCCCATGATTCTCGCGTGAGCCGTCGCTGCCGGCAGCAATGCCAACAGGGCACAAATCGCTACGGGCAAGACACCGAAGAAAGCGCTTCCACTCCCATTACGCCGACGCATCGTTCACCTCCCCGAGGCTGGCGTAGAACGCCTGCCATTCGTCATCGATCTCCTGCTGCGCCTGGGCCAGTTGCTCGGCGTCCAGAACGTCGTCGTGACGCGCAGGACGTTGCGGCAGGGCAACACCGCTGTCGGCCACGGCCTGATTGCGTTCGAGGATTTGAGCAAGCGCCCGGCGATGGGTGGCGCCGAAGAACACCATGCGCTCGGTGAGGTAGTTGCCCAGAGGTTCGCGTCCTTGGCTGTACATGAACCAGGCACGGGAATCGTGGATCTGGTTATCGAACAGCGCACGCAGCATGCCCAGAGGCTGGTTTGCGTTGAAGTGCTCCCTGACATTGCCGCGGTTCGTCTCGCTCTTGTGGTTGAGCTCGCCCGAGGGTGGCGGAAACAGCTGGCTGACGCGCTGGCGACCGAGTTCCTTGAGGTGCTCCCATTCGCGACGGCGCGCACTCTTCAACTTATTCAGCAAGGTCAACGGTGTGTCCCTGGGGTAAACGATGGTCGGCATCCGATAGTCCGCTTCGAACTCGTCCGCCGCATCGGAGAGCTGGGTCTTGCCCATGTCGGCATCGAAGTACTTGACCCCGGGCTCCAGCGGCTTGGGCGGCAGGCGCAGCAGGTTTTCCCTGATCTGCTGCTCGCGACGCCGCGCTTCGACGGCGGACTGACGCTGGTTTCGTGCTGTCTCGGCTTGCGCTCTCTTGTCATCCGCCGCCTCGGTATCGGTGGCCTCGATCCAGAAGGTTTCGCCCTTCAGCGTCTTGAAGGCATAGCGGTCGATGCGCCAGGCCGTGATCCAGCCCAGTTGATCGCGCATGACGGCTTCCACCGGCTGCCCGGCCGGGATGGGCTGGTAGTTTTCCACTTGCTCGATGGGAAGGGGTTGAGGAGTTGGTGTCAGGCCCAAGGTTGCTTGGCGCCAGGCGTTGAAGCGGTCAACGAGTACAGGCTCAACTCGAAATAGGTCCAATACTTCGAAAGACAGCGCTGAATACAGCTCTGTCACCCGAGATACTGGAAGGGCGTGTTTGGGAACTTTCAGAGGAGCCCCGTTAGCAAATGCATCCGCGTACATGTCATGCAAAGCAATCTGAGATAGGAGCAAACCATCGTTCTCACCAATCCCTTTCCCCTGATCCCCCGGCGGATACCCTCCCCCCTGGTCCGAATGCACGCCTGGATGAACCACCTCGGTGCTGTTATCCGGATAACTACCATCCGCCCGCCGAATCGAATCCAGTGGAAAGCTCAGGCGCTGTTCGTGACCGGCAACGATATGCAGGCAACGCTTGACCAGCTTGCTGGTGGGCAGTTCCTGGGTTTCATCCGCCCAGCTCATATGACCGTCCGCACCGGGCACTGCATCGGCAAATCCCACGGAAGCCACGGTGTCTAGCAGGCCGAGGTACTGGATCTGCATGGGCAGCACCACCTCGCCAAACTTCAATACCGGCCGCGTATCGACGTCTTCCAGCAGCTCGTTCAGCCAGTGCACAAAGGCCCGCGCACTGGCCGCTCCACGGGAGAAGCCGTAGACATAAAGGCGCACACCCAACAACCGGGACTGACCGCCTCGATCACTCATGGCGGTACGAAGGGGCTTTTCGAGGGCTGCCAATTGCCTGAAAAACTCACGCCTGCGGTTGAGTCGCCCGTACCTGGCTTCAAGGCCCCGAAACGAATTCGTCGACATGGCCTCGATGGCTTCGCGCAACAACTGGTGGTCCAGCCACTCTCCACCAAGGGCACGCCCCAGTGCATCAACGAGCATCAGCAGCCCCCAGTTGATCCGCTCTTCACCAAGACTGGCGAAGACCAGGCCCCAATTGTCGTATTCGAGATCGCCTACCTCGGGAAATGGCGTCCCCACGCCTGGTATGTAGTACTTGAAGAACTGTCCGTGCCCGGTTCCGAACTGGTCGGTCAGGCCGCTGGCGCCACTACTGTGTGAGGTACCTCCGGCATAGCCATCGCCGATGGAGGCCCGGAACAGCCGTCCGATATTGGTCGGGGACGCCGGCTTGGCGATGTACAGGTCATGGTTGAGATTGTTTCCAGTGCCATCGAAAAACAGGCTGATATGTAGGCTCTTGCAGCAGGGAGGCATCACCCGTCGGCCGGCAGCCAGGTTCAAGGCCTCGCGATGCTCGCTCTCGGGTTCACGCTGGATACGCAGGTTGGCTTCAACCTGCTCCACCCTCGACGGCAAGCGTCCCTGGACGGGAAACTGCGGCGGATAACAGACAACAGCTTGATTCAGTTCGGACATGATTGTGGCTCCGGCAGGTTCAGCGGGGTCTTGATGGGATAGTTCGGATGGCCGAAGCCATAGCAGGACGTGGTGACCTGGATTTCGTCACAAGGGAGGAAATGCACGGTGACGCCGCAGACTTTTTGGTTGGTGTAGCGGGAACAGGCGCAAGTTTGCTGTGTTGGCGGTTCTGTGCAGTGACCCGTTTCTCCCAATCCAAGTACTTAGGCCAATCAGCGAACCCAGGAGAGTCGTCATAGGCGACGCCTGTTTCCCACTCAACGCTTACCGTCATCCCTGGCACCCACTGGGGCGGCAGACTGATATGCCCCCCTCCGCCCCCCTGCCAAGGCCCGATAACATCCAGCCCCGAATGCCCATCCACCGCGAAATGGTTGATGGCCCAATGGGTATGGTTGATCCCCATGATCCGGGCCTGAACGCTCCCTGCTGCGGCGATACCCGCCAGACCAGCGAGCATCAGTACAAGTGTCCTCACACACTGGCCAATAACCCCCCACCTCATAGCTCGCCTCCCTGTGCCGGACATGATTGCGGCTCCGGCAGGTTCAACGGGGTCTTGATGGGATAATTGGGATGGCCGAAGCCGTAGCAGGACGTGGTGACCTGGATTTCGTCGCAGGGGAGAAAGTGCACAGTGACCCCGCAGGTTTTCTGATTGCTGTAATCAGGAACCGAGACAGAGCGACTTCGCTGACGGCTTTGAGCTCTTATCTTCGATGCCCATTCGTCATATGCCTCAGAATTGTGGAAGCCAGGGAAACCATCGGGATAGGCAATGCCTCTCTCCCAATCAACCCGCACCGTCATTCCAGGCACCCACTGGGTCGGCAGACTGATATGCCCCCCTCCGCCCCCTTGCCAAGGCCCGATAACATCCAGCCCCGAATGCCCATCGACCGAAAAATGGTTGATCGCCCAATGGGTATGATTGATCCCCATGATCCGGGCCTGAGCGCTCCCTGCCGCGGCAATACCCGCCAGGCCAGCGAGCGTCAGCACAAGCGCCTTCGCCCGACGCCTGATAATCCCCCGCTTCATACCTTGCCTCCCTGTTTCGGACATGATTGTGGCTCCGGCAGGTTCAACGGGGTCTTGATGGGATAGTTGGGATGGCCGAAGCCGTAGCAGGACGTGGTGACCTGGATTTCGTCGCAAGGAAGAAAGTGAATTGTGATTCCGCAGAGCTCCCGGCTGGTGTATTCGGGAACAAGCACGTCCTTGGTGTGCTGACGCCGCGCGGCAACCACTTTGTCTCTCCAGGCGTCGTATTTGCTCTCATCCGCGAACCCAGGAAACTCGTCGGCCAGGTCGCTCATCCCGCTCACCCCGGTCTCCCAATCCACACGCACCGTTAACCCTGACCGCCATTTGGACGGCAAGCTGTAGTGCCCACCCCCTCCAAGCTGCCAAGGCCCAATGATGTCCAATCCCGATCGCCCATCGACACTGAACCAGTTGATTGCCCAATGGGTGTGGTTGACCCCCTCGATGATTCCGGCCTCGGCGGTACCGCTTGCAGTTCCTCCCACCAGCCCTGCAACCATAAGAGCAAGCACACTCTCCCTGTAGCGCAAAGTCCCCCGCCTCATACCTTGCCCCCCTTGGCAGCATCCGCTTTGCCAACCTGCATGCGCTCAAGAAGGAACGCGTGATACCGATCCTCCGCAAACACCCCAGCCTCGCTTGCTTCAAGCACCGCCCGATAACACGCCTGGAACCGCTGTTCGGCACTCCAGCCCTCCGTCAGCGCAGTGGGTATGTCGTCCAGGGCCGCCATGGCATCGGCGGCACAACACAACACATCGACCTGGCGGTCGCTGAGCTCGCACGGCGGCGGGTTGTCCAGGTTGCCGGGCGCCATCGCCGTGCCCATCAGGAGCCGGGGTATGCCGTCGCGGTCCAGCCAGCTCCAGCGCAGTGCCGGAGCCAGCAACACTTGCTGCTGTTCAGGCGCCAGGACATGGCTGAACAGCAGCGGGAACAGGCGCGGGTCGTAATAGCGCAGCAGCCCCGAACCACCACCGTTGCAGGCTTCCAGGCACTGCCCGAGGTAGTGGCCCAGGCGCCGTAACGGCCAGCGGGAAATCAGTGCCAGCAGCCGAGCTTCCCGGCCAAAGGCATCGATCAGCCCCTCCAGCCAGAAGCGCTGCGAGGGATCGGCCAGGTCGATGCGCACCAGCAGCGGCGACAGGTCGCCATGGGCTGACTCAGGCAATCCGTCGAACAACGCATGCCAAGGGATCGGCGGTGCCATCTGCTCGATGCCGGGGAACAGCGGCGGGTCGATATCGACCTGGTCGATGATGAAATTCACCTCGCGGCATTGCAGCTTCGCGCAGGCGCTGTCGAGCAGTGGCAGCCAGGTTTGGGCGATGCTTCCCGTCATGCTTGTGTCTCCCTTGTCGTGTAACCCACACCGAGCTTCCTGGCTTTTTCCAGGCACTCCCGGCACACCGCCCCCGGCAACTCCGAAGTCGGCAATATCGGCAACTCGAAACTCTCCCCCGCCGCCGGCCGCAGGCGATGCACGCCCTTGAGCTCCAGCAGCCCCGTGGACTGGATCAGCACCTCGCCCTCCGGCGTCAGGCGAATGCTCGCGCCGCCGCAGCCGAGGGTGATGCCGTTCTTGGCGATGATCTGCACATGCCCCTGCACCGACTGCACGTCGATATCGCGCTGGGCGATGAGCTTGAGCAGGTCGCCGTGGGATTCGATTTCCAGCGGGCCCTTGCCCGAGACCAGGCGCATGCCTTCCTGGCGGGCCAGCAGGGAGATGCTGTGCTCGGCCTGGGCAAACAGGCGCTGGGACGAGGCCAGGTTGAGTTCGCCCTGGGTCTGCACGTAGGCGGATTCACCGCATTGCAGAAGCAGGCTGGCCGGGGTGACCGCGGCGATGCCCTTGGGCGCGCTGAGGAGGATGGCCGGGTCCTGCAGGGCCGTGGCGCTGGTCTTGAGTTGCTCCAGGTCAGCGATGCCAGGTTGCAGGCTGTGGTGCTCGGCGCTGACCTTGCGCCAGTCGTTGACCTGGCGTTCGGCCTTGTCGAGCTGCTCGACGGCGGGGTCCATGGCGAGGACATCGCCCTGCGCCTTGGGTTGCGCATCGGCACTAATGAACACTCCCTTGCCCGCCCGTAGTGCGCCCCAGTGATCGGTACGCAGCTCATACCCTTCGCCGCGCTTCTGGCGCTTGTTGTCCACCAGATGCCCAAGGTTGAGCTGGCTCTTGCCGGCAAACTCGGTACTGAGCTTGACGTGCTCCTCACCCTCACGGTCGCCCATGCGCAGTTTGTTGTTGGCCGGCGTGCGCAGCACGTTGCGCTGATAGTTGTCGTCGTTGACGTGGTCCGGGTGCTTGCTGTCGTGCAGGGCATGGGCAATGTAGGGGCGGTCCGGGTCCCCCTGCTCGAAGGCGATCGCCACCTCGGTGCCGGCGATCAGCGGCAGGTGCAGGCCGTATTTTTCCCCGGCGTAGGGCCGCGCCAGGCGCAACCAGGCGCTTTCGAAACCGCGCTCGCGTTCGTCGCGGTCGAAGTGGAAACGCACCCGATAGCGGCCTTCCTGGTTGAGGTGGCCGTAGCGGTCATATTCCTTGCTGCTGCTGATCCGCGCAGGAATGGTCCCGGCAATGACCGGCTTGGGATGCAAGGCCGGTCGGAAGCCGACGAACTCGTCGAAGGGAATGCCCGTGAACGTGGCGGTAAACCCAATCCTTCGCCCGCCCTTGGTCGCCACGCTGTGGATCAGGACTTTCTTCGCGAAGTCCTGGGGGATGTCGCCTTCGGGCATCAGCAGGTGCGCCGGCATGAGGATCTGGCTGCTGCTGACGCCGGTCAGGCGGGTGCGCTGGTTCTGGTTGCGCTGGTGGGTGAGCCGGGCGTAGAAGTGCCCGGTCCCGGTGGCCGGGCCGGGAAGCTGGGAGCCCTTTACCCCCAGCTCGGTGTAGGGCATGGCGTATTCGTAGCGTTCGCCATGGGCGGTTTCGGTGGTGCCCGGGATTTCGGTCTGGTCATACAGGCCATGCGCCGCCTGGCGGGGGTCGTAGCTGCGGAAATACACGTCCTTTTCCACCACCTGGTGGTGGGTGGCGAGGTTCCAGAGGCTGTCGTGGCCGGAACTGTTCATGCCCTTGCCGGGTAGATAGGGCAACTGGATTTCGAGACCCTTGCGCAGCGGCACGTCGGCGCAATGCATGACATCGGTCAGGTGCCGGGAGTCGAAGCCGATGCGGTACCAGATGCCGACTTCCGCCAGCAGGCGCTGGACGAAGGCCAGGTCGCTCTCGCCGAACTGCATGACCTGCTCGCGCTTGGGGTATTCGCGGTCGAGGAGGAAGTCGATCTGGTGGGGGTACCAGCGGTGCCGTTGGATCAGGATCTGCTTGACGATTTCCGGCACGGACTGGTTTCGGTACAGGCGGTATTGCTTGCCCTGGCCAAGCAGGGCCAGGCGCGGTTCCAGGGTGATCTGGTAGTGCCCCTCCTCCAGCGAGCCGCCGGTGCGCTGGAAGGAGGTGATGAAGCCGAACAGCTCGCGCAAGGGTTCATGCTTGGGCGGCTGTTCTTCCCACGGGTATTTCTGTCGCGCCTCGCCGTAGATGGCGAAACGGGCGAAGCGCTTGAGCAGTTGATCCTTGTCCAGGTCCAGCGCC
Organism: Pseudomonas sp. P2S-1; assembly: GCF_057197725.1. NCBI lineage: Bacteria > Pseudomonadati > Pseudomonadota > Gammaproteobacteria > Pseudomonadales > Pseudomonadaceae > Pseudomonas > Pseudomonas sp. P2S-1. The sequence continues at coordinate 1,214,686 of NZ_CM170068.1, read as the reverse complement.
TTGGGCGCCTGCGGGTCAGGGCCGTGATAAATCGTGCCGGGCACATACCTGGGCTCGGCGCAGGTGAAGCGGATGGTGTAGCAGAACGGCTGGCTGAGGTGCTCCTCGCCGTCGAACGACAGCACATCAAGATGGGCGTCGAGGTCATTGACGTTCAGTTGGTAGGGATTACGAGTAACGGGCGAAGGGTAGCGGCTGACTATCTGTTCCATGCCAACTCCTGTTGTTTTCGGGATAGCCAACAGCAACGGCTTCAACCAGGTTGGGCCGGACCATTAACTGACTTACTTGAAGAAACAATTTCCTGCAGTTGCCCTGGAAAGCGCTGCAGGTCGAATCTCGTAACTTGGCTGTTGCAGAAATATGTTTCGAAAGTTCTCCGCCTCATTGGCAGCCATTGAGCGTCAGGCAGCCGGAACACGGGAGGCCGTGGAGTTATGGGCACTCTCGAATTAACGCGACAGATGGACGACAGAGAGGAGCAATTATTCGAGCGAGCATCTTTCCTGCGCGAAACAGTAAAGGATCTCAATACCTACTTCTACCGCTCAGGCGAGCGCTAGGAATATTCCACTAGTTAAAGGGAATATTCCTACAAGTCTCAGACTGAAACTTGTTCCAGCAAGTCCCGTTAGTTGCGATGGCAGCCGATGCTGACCTGCCCACAGAGGCCCGCAAGCCCCGGCCATTGCGAAATACCCCTCCAACCGCCCTCTTTTCCAGCCTTTGCCTCCCTCCTCACCCGTCTTTACTAAACCCTTACCCAAGGCTGACAAAGCGAGCCCCTCGGTACTGATAATCTTTTCCAACTAATTGCTTAGCTAAGCATCTTATTGCCCTCACTCGCTCCCTGCCGATGACCACTGAAGACCAAGACCTGCTGAATACCCGAACCCGTCAACTCGATGCCTATCGTTGGGCCTTGCTGCGGGAAAAGCACAACCTGCTCGGCTCGTTGCTGCGCACCCTGCGCGATACCGCCGCGGACCTGGCCCTGGGCATTGGCGCCCGGGCCCTGGCCGGCAAGGCCAGCAATGAGGGCGCTGAACGCATCCTGGTCCTGCACGGCTCACCCAAGCTGCTGGCGCAACGGCGCAAGAACGGCTTGATCAAGGCCCTGCGCCAGCGTGGACACCAGGTGGTCGAGGATGCCATCGAGCCGCTGGGCAGCGCCGTCCGGCACAAACGCCTGTATCGCCCGGCCCTGCGCGTGCCCCTGCGCTACTACGCCCATGCCGCCTATGCCGAATGGCTGGCCCGCCATCACAACCCGGGGCTGGTGCTCAACGAACGCCATGGCAGCCTGGTGATTCCGTTCCTGCGCCTGTCGCTGAACCACCAGGGCCGGCACCTGGCGCAACTGTCCCATGCCACCTCGGTCGACCCTTCCCGGCGCCTGAGCATGACCGACTACGACTACTACCTGCTGTTCGGCCAGAGTTCGCTGCAAGCCCTGCAACGCCGCGACCTGCGCTTCGGCAGTACCCGGGCGATCCTGGCCGGGTCGTACCTGGTCGACCAGCGCTACGCGATGCCGGCCCCGCAAGGCGAGCTGCGCGTGCTGGTCCTGGGCGTCGGCCCGGACAAGGAAGCCCGTCCCGGCTACGAGCGCACCTATGAACTGATCTGCGAGTGGGCCGCCCGTCATCCGCAGGTACCGGTGACCTTCAAGGCGCACCCGCGCAGCCGCATGCGGTTCTGGAAAGCCGCCGCCGCCAGTCTCGGCAATGTTCATCTGGCGGCGCCCGATGCCTCCCTGGCCGAAGCCCTGGCGCAGAGTTCGGTGGTGCTCAACATCATGTCCAACGCCGCCCTGGAGGCCAGCCTGGCCAATCGTGCAGTGGTCTATGTCAATGCCAGCGGCGAGGCCGATGTGCTGGAACAGGCGCGCTTTTTCGGCGCTTGCGTGAGTGACCTGGACAGTCTGGAAGAGCGCCTGGACTGGCTGCCCGCTCACTACCCGCAGGCCCTGAGCGGGGCCCGGGCCTTCGCCGAGTACCACCTGGCCCATGGGCTCCAGGGGCAGGACAAGACTGCCGAAGTGATCGACTGCCTGGTCCAGCGCCAAGCACTGCCAGCGACCGAATTGCACGAAACCCTCGGCGCAGCTACCCGCTCGCTGCCTTCGCGGAACACCCCATGATCGCCAAGAAGATTCACTACTGCTGGTTCGGCGGCAAGCCGCTGCCCTTGCTCGCTCGTCGCTGCCTGGCCTCCTGGGCCCGGCATCTGCCGGACTACGAGATCCTGCGCTGGGACGAGTCGAATATCGATGTCTATGCCCATCCGTTCACCGCAGCGGCGCATAACGCCGGACGCTACGCCTTCGTCGCCGACTACGTGCGCATGCAGGTGCTGGCCCGGGAAGGTGGCATCTACCTGGACACCGACGTCGAGGTGCTGGCGCCCTTCGCGCCGATGCTGGACAACCAGTTGTTCATTGGCCTGGAGTGGGACGCGCGCTTCGGCACCTCGGTGATCGGCGCCGTCCCGGGGCACTGGCTGCCCAAGGCCATGCTGGCCTGGTACGACCGGGTCCGCTTCGACACGGCACGCTTGTCCGAACTGGTGAACGTCAATGAAGTCAGCCGCCTGCTGCTGGTCAAGGGCTTTGCCGCCAGCCATCAGGAACAGGTGATCGGCTGGGACCGGGTGTACCCGGTCGGTGTGTTCGCCGATCCCCATCACCAGGCGCCGGACGGGGTCAGGCCGACGGCACGGCACCTGTATGCCGGCAGCTGGCGCAACCGCCCGCACAAAGGCCTGCTGAGCCGCGCCTGGCGCAGCCTGCGCAAGGCGCCGGGCAACCTCGGCCACGGTCTGCAGCTGTGTCGCTACCAGGCTGGGACCTGGGTCAGGCAGGCCCTCAAGGACAAGGGGAACACCCCATGAAGGCGGTATTTGCAGCCGGCAGCGATAACGTCGGCGATGAGCTCAACGAGTGGATCTGGCCGGCGCTGCTCGGCGATATCCAGCGCGACGGGGTGGCCCTGCTGGGCATCGGTACCCTGCTGAACGAAGCGTTTTGCCGTCGTCTGGAGTCGGCCGAACGCATCCTGGTACTGGGCAGCGGCGCAGGGTATGGCAAGCCGCCGACGCTCGACCCGCGCTGGCGCGTCCACGCCGTCCGTGGCCTGCGCACGGCCCGGGCCCTGGGCCTGGCCGACGACCGCGCGGTCGCCGACCCGGCCTATCTGCTGGCCAGCCTCGACTGGCGCAGCGCTCGCGCGCATGGCGAGGTGGTGGTGGTCCCGCACCATCGCTCCCTGCGCTACCTGGACTGGCAGCGGGTCTGTGCCGCCGCCGGACTGCGCTTCGTCTCGCCGCTGCTGCCCGCGGCCGACTTCATGCAGGCCATTGCCGGCGCCCGCCTGGTCCTCAGCGAAGCCATGCACGGTGCGATCCTCGCCGATGTCGCCCGGGTGCCCTGGCAGGGTTTCGGCTTCGGCGGCCAGTTCAACCAGGACAAGTGGCTGGACTGGGCGCAGATGTTCGACCTGAACCTGGACATCCGCCACCTGCCCGGTTTCTACGACCCCGCCCGTTTCAGCGAAGGCCGTCCGCTGCGCTACCACCTTGGCAAGGTGCTCAAGGTCAGCCTGAGCCGGGCCGGGCTTGGCCGGGAAAAATGGCAACGCATGACCCTGCCCTCCTTCCAGGTCGACCGGGCCGAGGCCGCCCTGGCCCGGCAACTGGGCGAACTGGCCGAACGGCCCGGCATGCTCAGCAGCGCCGCCCGGCTCCAGCTGCGCGTGACGCAGTTGTACCAGCGCATCGATGAGCTGCGCGCGGAGTTGCAGGCACCTCCAGGCAAACGCCTGCAAGGCGATGGCCTGGCGTTTCTCGCCAGGGCCTGAACGACACATCCACTTCGTTGACGGAATTTTCACTGTCGTCCGAATAGCGTGAGCCACCCGCCCATTCGGCGACAGCCAAAGGTTCAACGAGGTACCCGTGTCCGCGACTCCCGCCCCTGTTTCGAGAAAACCCCTGGCCTGGTCCGGCCTGCTCTGGCCGCTGCTGTTCTTCTGGTATTTCTCGGGTGTTACCCAGGCCCTGCTGTTCTTCAGCGGCACCACCGGTTTTTCCGGTTTTCGCGATGCCTTGTTCCTCAGTAGCCTGTGGCTGGTGCCGCTGCTGCTGATGCCGCACCTGGCGCGCAGTGCCAGCGCGGTCATTGGCGTGGTGCTGTGGGGGGCCTCGCTGGTCGGCCTGACCTACTTCGGCATCTATCGCCAGGAGTTCTCGCAGAGCGTGATCTTCGTCATGTTCGAATCGAACACGGCGGAAGCCGGCGAATACTTCAGCCAGTACTTCAACATCTGGCTGGCCTTTGCCCTGCTCCTCTACAGCCTGGTCGCGGTGCTGCTGTGGAAACGCATCCGTCCGTTCAGCCTGCCGCTGAAAACCCGGCTGCCGCTGGTGCTGTTGTTGCTGGCAGCGAACCTGGTCTACCCGTTCTACAAGCAGATGGTCACCCAGCAGCGCAACTTCGCCGATGCCCTGGAAAAGGTCGAGCAGCGCATGGAACCGGCGGTGCCCTGGCAGTTGCTGGTCGGCTACCGGCAATACCGCCAGCAACTGGACAACATGCAGGCGCTGCTGCAACAGAACGCCGCCCTGCCCCCGGTCAAGGGCCTGCTCGACAGCAGTGGCGACAGACCACGGACCCTGGTGCTGGTGCTGGGTGAGTCCACCACCCGCCAGCATATGCACCTGTATGGCTACAACCGTGACACCACGCCCAACCTGGATGCCCTGGCCGCCAGCGACAAGGGCCTGACGGTGTTCCGCAACGTGGTGTCGCCGCGCCCGTACACCATCGAAGTGATGCAGCAGATCCTGACGTTCGGTGACGAGCAGAACCCGGATCGCTTCCTCACCGACCCGTCGCTGATCAACCTGATGAAACAGGCGGGCTACAAGACCTTCTGGATCACCAACCAGCAGACCATGAGCAAGCGCAACACCATGCTCACCACCTTCTCCCAGCAGACGGACGAGCCGGTCTACCTGAACAACCAGCGCAACCAGAATGCCGCGCAATACGACGACGTGGTCTTTGCGCCGTTCGAAAAGGCCCTGCAGGACCCGGCGCCGAACAAGTTCATCATTGTCCATCTGCTCGGCACCCACATGGACTACGAATACCGCTACCCGCCCGAGTACCAGAAGTTCAACGACCGCCAGGGCGTCCCGGGCCAGTTGTCCAGCAGCCAGGTAGACACCTACAACGAGTATGACAATGCGGTGCTGTACAACGACTTCGTGGTGTCCGACCTGATCAAGCGCTACTCGGCGAGCACCCCCAACGGGTTTTTGCTGTACCTCTCCGACCATGGCGAGGATGTCTACAGCTCGGGTGCCCATGACCGGCTCGGGCGCAACGAAGCGGCGCCGACCCGGCCGATGTACACCATTCCGTTCATCCTCTGGACCTCACCGAGCTGGCAGGCCGCCCATCCCCGTGATCTTCAGGCGATGGCGAACAATGCCTACAGCAGCTCGCACCTGATCCACACCCTGTCGGACCTGGCAGGGCTGAGCTACGACCGCTTCGAGCCGGCGAAAAGCCTGGTCAGCACGCAGTTCGTCAAGGCGCCGCGCTGGATCGGCGATCCGTACGACAGGAATGGTCTGCATGAATTCGACCGCTTACCGCTGGATGGGGCGAGCGAAGCGCAGGCGACGGCGGGGAATCCATAAAAGCATCGCTGGCAAGCCAGCTCCCACAGGGTCCGCGTGCACCGCCGAACCTGTGGGAGCTGGCTTGCCAGCGATGAGGCCCTTGGCAACAACCTAGATCGCACATACCCCGGGGAGTCTCACCCTCACCCCAAAACCACCCCCAACCCGGTTGAAGCACTCCAGCCCGCCCCCCAACTGCCCCACCACCAGCGCCACGATCGCCAGCCCCAACCCGGCACCGCCCGGGTTGTTGGCGCTGTAGAAGCGATCACTCAGCCGCTCCAGTTGCGCCGCCTCCACCCCCGGCCCCTGATCCAGCACCTGCAACTCCAGCCCGCCCTCGCGCTGGCGCAATTCAACGGTGATCTCGCTCCCCGCCGGGCTGAACTGCAAGGCATTGCCCACCAGGTTCTGCAACATCACCGTCACCGCCGCAGGGTCGGCATACACATGGCATTCCCCCTGCTCATCCAGCACCAGGTCCACCTGCCGGCGCAGGGCCAGGGGCGTGAGCTGGGCCAGTTCCTCCCGGGCCAGGGCATCCAGGCGCACGCGCTGGCGGTTCTGGGTCAGGGGTTCCAGGCGAGCCATGGTCAGCAACTGGCTGGCCAGGCGAGTGGCCCGGGCCACGCCCTGTTCGAGAAAGGCCAGGGCCTCGTCACGTTCCTGTTCGTCACCGGCACGTCGCGCATTGCCGGCATGGATCGCCAGCACCGCCAGCGGCGTCCGCAACTCATGGGCGGCATCGGCGATAAATCGCCGCTCCCGCTCCAGCAGCCGGGTCATTTGCAACAGTTGATGGTTGAGCGCCTGGGCCATGGGCGCCAGCTCCGGTGGCAGCGTGTCCAGCGGTAACGCATCAAGGCTGTCCACCGGCCGCGCCCGCAGATGCCGGGCCATGCGCTGCAAGGGTTGCAGGCCCCAGCCCAGGAGCAGCCAGATGGCCGCCGCCAGCATTGGAATGCCGATCAGCGCCGGGGTCAGGGCCTGGTCGGCGATACGCTGGATCAGGTCCTGGCGCAGGTCGTCACGCTCGCCCACCCAGATCAGCAGCCCGCGCTGGCGGTCTTCGAGGAGCACGCCGCACCAGTCCTGACCCTCATACAGCAGGTCGTGAATACCGGAGGCCGGTGGCGCGTCGAGTAACGGCGCGTCCGCCGAGCGCATCAGCAGGCGGCCGTCGCTGCGCCAGACCTGGAAGGCCAGGTTGATCTCGTAGGGGTGGCTGAGGATATCGGCAGCGGACAGGTCCATGGCCTGTTCCAGCGCCGTGCGCACCTGCTGCCAGTCCTTGTCCTCGGGCATTTCCCGGAACAGCCCCTGCAGCACCCGCGCCGCCTGCACCAGTTGGGCGTCGTAGACATTCTCGATGTCCCGGTGGTTGTCACGCAGCACGCTGAGCACCAGGCCAAGGCTGCCCAGCAGCACCAGCAACAGGGTGGGCAAGAGGATGCGGGTGCGGATCGCCGTCATGGGGTGTCCTCGATCAGGTAACCGACCCCGCGCACGGTGCGGATCAGGCCGCTGTCAAGCTTGCGCCGCAGGTTGTGGATCAGCACTTCGAGGGTGTTGCCGGGGCCGCTTTCCTGCCAGCCGTAGAGCACGTCCGCCAGGCGTTCGCGGGTCAGCACCGTACCCGGGCGGGCCAGTAGCTGGTGGAGCAGCTGGAACTCCATCGGGGTCAGGCTCACCGGCTGGTCGCGATAGCGCACTTCGAAGCGTGCCGGATCGAGGCTGACCCCGGCATGCTCCAGCAACGGCTGGGCCCGCCCCTGGCTGCGGCGCAGCAAGGCGCGGATGCGGGCCTTGAGCTCATCCACATCGAACGGCTTGACCAGGTAATCGTCGGCGCCGGCATCCAGGCCTTCGATGCGGTCGCGGGTGGCGTCCCGGGCGGTCAGCACCAGCACCGGCACCCGGGCCTCGGGATCGGCGCGCAGGGTGCGCAGCAGCTGCAAGCCGTCACGACGCGGCAAGCCGAGATCGAGCAGCACCAGGTCGAAGGTTTCCACGCCCAGGGCGCGCTCTGCCTCCAGGCCATCGGCCAGCCAGTCGAGGGTATAGCCCTCGCCGCGCAGGGCGGTGCGAATGCCCTGGGCCAGGGCCTGATCATCTTCTACCAACAGTACGCGCATGGGCCGGCTTCTCCGTTCAAGGGCGCCATCATGGGCCCTGCGGGAAGGCTTTCACCGGGGAAAATGTAACCAGTAATGACTCGCTAAGCTGGCATTAAGACTGGCAGCGCATCGTGCGATTCCCTTATCCCGATCGGAGTCGATCCCCATGCGTACCCTCCTCGCCCTCGCCCTGCTGCTGGGCAGCTCCAGCGTGTTCGCCGCCACCGAATGCACCACCGCCGACAAGAGCACCTGGCAGGACCCCGACAAGTTCCAGGCCCAGCTCAAGGAGCAGGGCTACAAGATCAACAAGTTCAAGGTGACCAAGGGCAACTGCTACGAGATCTACGGTTTCGACAAGGACGGCCGCAAGGTCGAGATCTACCATGACCCGGTCAGCGGCAAGGCGGTCAAGACCGAGGTCGAAGGCTGATGCAGCCGGTCATGGTGCAGCTGTGGGACCCGCTGCTGCGCCTCTGTCACCTGTCGTTCGCCACGGTGTTCATCGCCAACTACTTCTTCAACGAAGAAGGCGGCGACTGGCACCAGTGGCTCGGCTACTACGCCGTCGGCTGCCTGGTGCTGCGGGTGTTCTGGGGCTTCGTCGGGCCGCGCAGTGCGCGCTGGACGGATTTCTGGCCGACGCCCTCGCGCCTCGCCCGCCATGCCCGCGCCCTGTGGCGCCGCGAGCCGTACCACCGCCTTGGCCATTCGCCCATCGGTGCACTGGTGATGGTGCTGATGCTGGCCTGCATCGGCGGCCTCGCCCTGACCGGCTGGCTGGCCGAGGAAGTGGACGCGCTGTGGGGCGCCGACTGGCCGATGGACCTGCACGCCTTGCTCGCCGACGCCCTGCTGGCCCTCGTCTGCCTGCATGTGCTCGCCGCGGTGGTGGAAAGCCTGCGCCTGCGCGAGAACCTGCCCTTGTCGATGCTTACCGGACGCCGCCGTCGGCGCATGCCTTCCTGATCGCGAGACCCTTCCATGCTGATGTCCCTGACCCTGCGGCCGCGTTCCGAGCGTGGCGCCGCCTGGTTGCGCCTGTGCGCCCTGGCCAGCCTGAGCTGCCTGTTGCTGCTGGCCGATGATTTTCTCCAACAACTGTTTACCGGCAACAACCGCGCCGAGCTGGAGGCGGGCTGGGTCGCGGGGCTCTGGGTGTTCTGCGTGGCCCTGTGGCTGTGCAACCTGCGAGCCGTGGTCGTGGCGATCCTAGGTGTGTTCGCCGGCATGCAACTGCTGCAACTGGGCAATATCAGCTTCTTTGGCGAACCGCTGAGCGCCATCGATATCCGCGGCCTGCTGCACGAACCCGGCGAAGTGGCGCAGACCGCCCGGCACAGCCTGGGCCAGCACTGGAGCGCAGCGCTCAGCGTCCTGCTGCCGTATTCGCTGCTGATCGCCCTGCACTGGCGCTTGCCCGGGCGGATGGAACTGCCGGCCAGCCGCTGGGCCCTGGTACTGATTGCCGTGGTACTGCTGGCCAAGCCGTATCGGGCCACCTACCGCAATCTCGACGCCTTCACCCCCGGGCCGACCCGCAGTGGCCTGCACAACAGCCTCAATGCCTTTTCCGCCTGGGCCGTGCGCCTGGCCTTCAAGAACGAGACCACATTGCCCACGGCGCCCTTTGCGCCGTATCGGCTCAGCGCCATCCCCAGCACGGCGAAGCACGTCTGGCTGGTGGTGGCCGACTCCCTGCGCAGCGAGCGCATGGGCGTCTACGGCTACGACCGGCAGACCACCCCGCGCCTGCAACGTTACCTGGCCGGCCACCCGGATGCCCTCGTGCGGCCGGGCGTTTCGGCGGGCGTGGCCACCGACGTCAGCCTGCCGTACCTGCTCAACCCGATCCGCGAGCCGGGCCAGGACCATCTGCTGCGTGAAGGCCAGGTCAACCTGTTCCGCTTCGCCCGTGAAGCCGGCATGCGCACCCACTGGATCTCCTCCCAGGAATCCCGGCTGCTGGCCCACCTGGGCAGTCGCTACCTGGACGTGTCGATCACCCGCGAGGATCATCCGCTGCGCTTTCTGCAGAACCAGGACCATGCCCTGCTGGATATCCTCGACCAGCAGCGTTTCGGCCAACGCAATTTCGTCGTGCTCAACCTGCGCACGGCGCACCTGCCCTATGCGCAGAACTATGTGCATCAGGACGGTGACCGGCCATGGCCGGACCAGGGCCCGCAGGGCCAGGCCAATGCCTACGACAACTCGATTCACTACCTCGACGGGTTGCTGGAGGAAGTCATCGCCCGTTTCGACCGGCTTGAGGGCGAACGCTACCTGGTGATCACCGGGGATCATGGCCAGCGCCTGGGCGAGGATGGCAAATGGGGGCACAACGACCTGGTGCCGGAGGTGAGTGATGTGCCGGTGATCGTGCTCAGCCGCGAGGCGCCGCGCCAGGCCATGGAGGCGCTGGTGCCGGAGCGCTGGATCAGTCACTACGAGATCGGCAAATGGCTGGCGGCGCGGCTGGGGACGCGGATCGACAACCCGAACCTGCGCAAGGACGAGCATTTCGTGCATGGGAAGCTGTTGTTCAGCGACAACTTCATCCAGCCGGTGTGCGAGACGGACCGGGGGTTGGTGCATCTGCAGCCGGTGCAGTTGAGTGAGTGGCTGGGGGTTGGTCGGGCGCGAGGGTGCGAGGCCAAGTTCTGAGGGTGACTGTTCCGGCCTCATCGCTGGCAAGCCAGCTCCCACAGGGTTCCGAGTCGCTGCAGAAGCCTGTGGCTTTCATGTGCCCGGTTCCTGTTGTAGTGTTTCCAGTACATAAAGTGTTACAGGCAACAAGGACTCTCCGTGGCCGCCCTGATCCAAGCCAGACAACTCAGCCGGACCGCCGCCACTGGCGCTCCCACCCTACTCGCCGCCACCGACTTCACCCTGCACAGCGGCGACCGCGTGACCATCATCGGCGCCTCGGGCTCGGGCAAGAGCGTGTTCCTGCGCGCCCTGGCACTGCTCGACCCGCCTGACAGCGGCGAGGTGATCTGGCAGGGAGCGCCGGTGAGCGCCCAGCAGATTACCCGCTATCGTGCCAGCGTCTGCTACCTGGCCCAGCGTCCGGCGATGGTGGATGGCACGGTGCGCGACAACCTCGGATTGCCCTTTACCCTGAAAGCCCAGCGCCAACGCCACTTCGGTGCCCAGGTCGCCGGAGCGCTGCTGGCCCAGGCCGGCAAGCCCGCCAGCTTTCTCGACAAATCCGCCGCCGACCTGTCCGGTGGCGAGGCACAGATCGTGGCGCTGATCCGGGTGCTGCAACTCAAGCCCGAGGTGATGCTGTTCGACGAACCCACTGCCGCTCTCGACCCGCAATCCGCAGCGGCGGTCGAGCGCCTGGTGCTCGAATGGTCCACGGCGCAGCGTGGCTTCATCTGGGTCACCCATGATCCCGAACAGGCCCGGCGCATGGGCAACCGGCACCTGAGCATGGAGCAAGGGGCATTACAGCCGTGAACTACCAAAGCCTGTCCTACCTCGACCTGGCCCTCGCCTCGGCGCTGATTCTCGTCAATGGCGTACTCTCGATACTCCTGCGCCTGCAATTGGAGCGGCAACTGCTGCTGGCCGGCATCCGCACCGTGGTCCAGCTCCTGGCGATCGGCTACGTGCTTGGTTGGGTGTTCCAGCACGCCTGGTGGTATGTGGTGCTGCCGTTGATGTGCGGCATGACCCTGATCGCCGGCATCTCCGCCAGCGGCCGTGGCGAGCGGCGCTATCGCGGGTTGCTGACCGACAGCGTGGTATCGGTGTGGCTGAGTTCATGGCTGGTCACCGCCATCGGCTTGTTCGTCATCCTGCGGGTCCGGCCGTGGTACGAGCCGCAATATGCCATTCCGATTCTCGGCATGATCCTCGGCAACAGCCTGACGGCGGTGTCCCTGGGCATGGAGCGCATGACCCGCGAGCTCAGCGCGCAGCGTGGGCAGATCGAGATGCTCCTGGCCCTCGGCGCCACCCGCTGGGAGGCTGCGCGCGGAGCTGCCGCGCAGGCGGTACGGGCCGGGATGATGCCGACGCTGAACCAGATGAGCGTGGTGGGGATCGTCAGCCTGCCGGGGATGATGACCGGGCAGATTCTGGCCGGGCAACGTCCGGACGAGGCGGTGCGCTATCAGATCGTGATCATGTTCCTGATTGCCGCGTCGTCGGCGCTGGGGACGGTGTGTGCGGTGTTGCTGGCATTCGGGCGGCTGTTTTCGCCGGGGCATCAGTTCCTCGCGGACAGATTGCAGCGGTCATAGGGAATGCCTGAAGGTCGCCAGGTTTCCCTCATGTTTTTTTGACGATTTTTTGCCAATCAACCGCTTAGGGTGGCATTCCCGGTCATGAGAGGAAGCCGTCCCGATGAAGCCCTATTTCCCCTATCCGCTGTGCGACGAGATTCTCAGCCAGGCTGCCGAATGGTGCCTGCGTCTTCAGGAGACTGCCTGCACCGCGGCCCAGCGCGAGGCGTTCGCGTTGTGGGTGCAGGCGGATCCCAGGCATGCGTTCGAGTATGCGCGGGTGCTGGAGACCTGGGAGCTGAGCAATGCGCTGCCGAAGCCGGCGTTGCCGGTGAAGCTGGACTGACTCCGACGATGTCTTTCGAGGCGCGGAGCACATTCGTACTCCGCGCCCATATCAATGCCGCTCCTTCTCTTCTACCTCAGCCAGGCGTCGCTCGATCTCCCTGGTCTGCTCCTCTGTTTCCTTGATCGACGTCGGTGTGATCACCTTGTCCACCGCCTCGGTGTCCGGATCCGGCTGTTCCAGTACCGGGTCAGGTGAAGGCTCGCCTTTTTGCGCGTCTTCGGAAGACAGCGGCTGCGGCGTCTTGTCGGCCGGTTTGCGGTCGTCGTGGTTCATGGCCTTCTCCTGATCAGGGCTGGATGTACTGCAGAAGAGTCATGCGCACACGAGAAAGTTTGATCGGATCGCTTGCCGGTTCGGCTCAGTGGACGGCTCGAAGCAATCCTTGTGGGCGCGTAATCTCGGCTAAAAAAATGTTGCATATAGCAACGAAACTCTGCCGATTTCCGGCTTTCTTGTAGGCAACTTCCCAAGCATACTTCTGCGCCCCATAACGCATTGCGCTCGTGGAAATGGCCCCCTAGTCTTCGGCGGTCGCTGCCAAATCAGCGATCAGGTCTGGTCACTTGGCGGTACCACGGCGCACATGCGCACCATCCGTTCAGCGGGCGTTTTTCCATGCCTGTCGATACGAGTTATGGCGGCTGTGCGCGGAGCGCCTTCGTGCGCCCCGGGGTCCGTGGTCCCGGTTGACCAGTCCGCGTACAGTCGCCAGCCCTCTCGTCAAGAAATGGCAACTGCATCTTACTCATTAGCTCAATGGAAGACGCTGTATTCAAACCCACACATTTGATCCGCGCAAACTCCTAGGCGTTACCGTCAAACACTTCCTTCCAGATATAAGACACCCAGAAAATTCATGTAGGAATTTTCTGAATTTTTAACCGAGCGACTCAACCAGCGAACTTTATCATTAAGCTAACGCCGACCCTTCTCAAAAAAAACTGCAGAGAAACAAGTTCTTGTCAAAAAAATTGAAAATCACAGTGGCTGTGTCAATCGTCGTCCTGAGCGGAATTTCGGCAGCCCTTATTCAAAAAAGCGCCAGACACCAGCTTCCAGAATCATCACTACCTGAAATCGATATAGGCCTGATTTACCCACTTAACATTACTTCATCCGACATGCCTAGCACTGCAGATAATGGATATCCAGACGGGTTTCAGCGAGATTTCCGGATACACCTCCAAGCAGGCAAAACTCTGATGTTTGAGGGAGCGGTGGGTTGGCAAAATTTCAGTACCACCCTCTATGATGAGGAACGTAATCAGCTCGGTGAAATGAACTGTGCTTACAATGCCCGTTGCAGGTTCTTTGCCGAGGTCGCCAAGGATGGGTGGGGTATTCTCCGCATCAAAGGGGTTGACATTCAGGAGGGGGAGCGAGCTTCTCTGGAAATTAGGCCTGTCATCGGTAGCTATTCGCTGGGTACTCCGACGAGTAAAATCGGAATACTAAAGCCAACGACAATTCATGAGATCAGTCTAGATACCCTTTACAACGGAAAGATGGAAAACTCAGCCCCCCCCGTTTTTTGGTCTGGCGAAGGTGCACTGAAGGACTATAGAGTTAACTTGCCAGAAGGAAAAATCGTGCAAATTGTAGCCAGCTCAGAAGATGTTGATCTCGCCACAATTGTTTACTCGGAGACGGGAAAGAGATTGAGCTTTGGATACAACAGGGAAAACAGCAATACCTCCTGTGTGAACTTCAAAGCCCCCAAAGATGGCGCCTACACACTACGTATACGAATGCGCGAAAGCAAGCACCACGGCACAGCTTCAGCCTCCTTCACCCTTAAAATCTCCGAGCTTGCAACCAATGATCAGCCTACATATTCAGTACACTGCAGCCGAGAGGCTACTTAAGACGCACGCTCGGTCATCTGCACAACCGGCATTTTCAAATGCTGGCTGCTCAGTGTTATGGCGGCTGTGCGCGGAGCGCCATCGTGCGCGCTGGGTTTCTCGAGTCCCGGTTGGACCAGTCCGCGTACAGTCGCCTCCCTTCGTCTGTCCACGAAGACGGCGGCTTCATTACTCGAGGAGTCGCATGATGAATAAACTTGTTCCCGATCCCCCTTCTACTCCCCGCCTCACCGCCCATACCAACTTCGCCACCTGCCGAGGCACCCACGCCCCTGTCTTCAGCGTGAACCCCGGCACCACCCTGGACGACGTCCTCGTCCACCTCTCCATGTCCCTCGCCGCCGCCACCGAAAGCAACCTGCAAGCCTGTCACATAGCGGCCGAGCCGCTGCAGCGGGTGACCTGGGCGACCCAGAGTTCGCTGGAGATCTGCAAGGCGCTGATGGAGCCGCTGCTCCGACACGGTCGAGGTGGGAGCGGATTCATCCGCGATCGGCGGCGGAGCCGTCGTAAAGCCTGAGTCCCGAGTTTGCCTGACACAACGGGGACTCAGGTTTTATGGCCGCTTCGCGCCCAATCGCGGCGGTCCGGCGCTCCGGTGAATCCGCTCCCACACTGACCGCGCCGCTCATCGCTGGCACACAGGGTCAGCGGTGCACGCGGTCACTGTGGGAGCTGGCTTGCCAGCGATGAAGCCCGCCCAGACAACCTCGATCACCGCATCTTCTGCGTATGCCGCTCCTTCATCTCCTGCCGCTCCTTGGCCTCCACCGACAACGACGCCGTCGGCCTTAGCAACAAGCGCTTCAAACCAATCGCCTCCCCCGTCTCCTCGCACCAGCCATATTCCCCACGGGCCAGCCGCTCCAGCGCCTCGTCGATCTTGTCCAGCAGCTTCTTCTCCCGCTCCAGCACCCGCAGCTGCCATTGCCGGGCTTCCTCGGTGCTGCCGATATCGGCAGGGTCGGAGTTGACTTCATGGCTCTTGAGCGACTCGAACTCCTCGGAGATCCGCTCCTGCAAGCCCTGCCGTTCGCTCAACAGCAGGGTGTGGAAGTACGCCAGTTGGCCGGCATTCATGTAGGCCTCTTCAGGCTGTTGCAGCAGTTCTTCTTCGGTCATGTTCATTTCCTGAAACTCAGCGGTAATCCTTGGCAACCCTCGACCAGCCGCCCCTGGTGCCAGGCCAGTTGCCCGGACACCAGGGTACTGCTGACCCGGTGGCGAAATGCGTGGTGCTGGAACGGTGTCCACTGGCAGTGCGACAGCAGCGGGTCGAGCGCTACCGGCCTGGCTTGCGCCAGCTTTTCCACCAGCACCAGGTCGGCCCAGTAGCCCTCGCGGACATAACCACGCTCGTGGATGCCGAACAGCTCGGCCACGGCATGGCTGGTCTTCTGCACCAACCGGGTCAACGGCAGCACGCCGTCGGCCACCAGTTCCAGCAGCGCCGGCAAGGCGTGCTGAACCAGGGGCAGGCCCGAGGGCGCCTGGGCATAGGGGCGGGATTTTTCTTCGAGTGTGTGTGGCGCATGGTCGGTGCCGATCACGTCAAGACGGTCGCACAGCAGCGCCTGGCGCAAGGCATCACGGTCGGCGCGGCTCTTGATCGCCGGGTTGCATTTGATCAGGTTGCCCAGGGTCGCGTAGTCGCGGTCGTCGAACAGCAGGTGGTGGGCGCAGACCTCGGCAGTGATGCGCTTGCCCGCCAGCGGTCCCGGCTCGAACAGCGCTAGCTCGCGGGCCGTGGTCAGGTGCAGGACGTGCAGGCGGGTGTTGAATTGCTTCGCTAGTTCCACCGCCAGCGACGAGGAGCGATAGCAGGCCTCGGCATTGCGGATCACCGGGTGCAGTTCCGGGCCGATGGCGTCTCCATAAAGCTCGCGCAGACCCGCCTCGTTGGCGAGGATCGACGGCGTGTGCTCGCAATGGGCCAGGAGGATGGTGGGCACACAGGCGAACAGCCGCTCCAGCACCTCCGGGTCGTCGACCAGCATGTCACCGGTGGACGCGCCCATGAACACCTTGACCCCGGCCACCTGCCGCGGATCGAGCGCGGCGACCACATCGAGGTTGTCCTTGCTGACCCCGAAGTGGAACGCGAAGTTGACCACCGAACCGCGCGCCGCCCGCTGTTTCTTGTCCGCCAGGGCCTCCAGCGACAGGGTCGCCGGGTGGGTGTTGGGCATGTCCATGAAGCTGGTGATGCCACCCGCCACTGCCGCCCGCGACTCGCTATGGATGCTGCCCTTGTGCGGCGCACCGGGTTCACGGAAATGCACCTGGTCGTCGATCATCCCCGGTAGCAACCATTGACCCCGGGCATCGATTTCCACCTCGGCGGACTGCCCGCTGATAAGGCCGGCGATCTTTTCGATACGGCCGTGGGCCACCAGGATATCGGCACAAAAGGTGCTGCCTTCGTTCACTACGTTGGCATTGCGGATCAGGATTCGGCTCATGATGCAGATCGGGTCTCGGGCGCAAAATGTTATGTTATAACACTTGCCATGCAGCAACGTCGAGGTGCCCCGGCAAACCACAAACCCGCCGCCAAAGGCCATTAAAGATTCCTTCACCCAGACGGCGGCATTCCTCATCTACGCTCAGCTCACCTCTCGCCCGGAAATCCGCCCATGGATATGGACTGGCATCAAGCCTTGCAGGAGAGCCTGCGCTGGCTCGCCCTGACCACCCTGATCAGTATCGCTGGCCTGGCACTCGCCACCCGGCTGGCCATCCGCTTCACCCGCTGGGGCCAGCAGTTCTGGCAGATCGCCGGACCGTACCTGAGCCCGAAACACAGCTGGCGCCCGCTGCTGGCCTTCGCCCTGCTGCTGGTGCTGACCCTGTTCGCCGTGCGCATGAACGTGCTGTTTTCGTTCTGGTACAACGGTTTCTACAGCGCCCTGCAGGCCCTGGACCAGACGGCGTTCTGGTATCTGCTCGGGGTTTTCGCGGTGCTGGCGGCCATCCATGTAATGCGCGCGCTGTTCACCTACTACGTGACCCAGGCTTTCAACATCCGCTGGCGCACCTGGCTGACCGAACGCCTGACCACCGACTGGATGGCGGGCGATGCCTATTACCGCAGCCAGTTCCTCGAACACCCGGTGGACAACCCGGACCAGCGTATCGAGCTGGATGTGAATGCCTTTGTCACCGGCTCGGTCAGCCTGTGCCTGGGGGCGATCGGCGCGCTGGTCTCACTGGTGGCCTTTACCGGGATTCTCTGGGGCTTGTCGGCGCCGCTGACCGTGGCCGGGGTCGAGGTGCCCAGGGCGATGGTGTTCGCCGTGTACATCTATGTGCTGATCGCCACCTGGATCGCCTTCAAGCTGGGTAAACCGCTGATCCGCCTGAACTTCCTGAATGAACAACTCACCGCGAACTTCCGTTATGCGCTGATGCGCCTGCGCGAGTACGCGGAGAACGTGGCCTTCTACCAGGGCTCGCGGATCGAGCGCGACACCCTGCTGGGCCGCTTCTCGGCCTTGATCCGCAACGTTTGGGCGATGGTCTACCGGAGCCTGAAGTTCGACGGTTTCAACCTTGCGGTCAGCCAGGTGGCGGTGGTGTTCCCTTTCATTCTCCAGGCTCCGCGTTTCTTCAGCGGGGCGATCAAGCTCGGGGATGTGATGCAGACGTCCCAAGCCTTCGGCCAGGTGCAGGATTCACTGTCGTTCTTCCGTGAGTCCTATGACACCTTCGCCCAGTACCGGGCGACTCTCGATCGTCTGACCGGCTTCATGGACGCCAACCAGCAGGCCCGGGAGCTGCCGCGGGTGGAGCGCATCGAGGAGGCCTCGGAACTGGACATCCAGGGCATGCAGGTCTCGCGGCCGGATGGCCAGAAGCTGCTGGGCGATCTGGACCTGCGACTGGTGCCGGGGCAATCGCTGCTGATCAAGGGGCCGTCGGGTTGCGGCAAGACCACCCTGCTGCGCGCCATAGCCGGGCTGTGGCCCTATGCCGAGGGCAAGGTGCGTTGTCCGGGTGGCGAGTCGGCGTTGTTTCTCTCGCAGCGGCCGTATCTGCCGCTGGGGATGTTGCGCACGGCGGTGGCGTATCCGGCGGTGGGTCTGCCGGGTGATGACGAGCGCCTGGCCCAGGCCCTGCGCGAGGTGAACCTCGGGCATCTGGCGGACAAGCTGGACCTGAGCAATGACTGGGGGCGGATCCTGTCGATCGGCGAACAGCAGCGCCTGGCATTTGCCCGGGTGCTGGTGAACCAGCCGAAGATCGTGTTCCTCGACGAGTCCACTTCGGCGATGGATGAAGGGCTGGAGCACGCGCTGTACGGGCTGCTGTGTGAGCGGATGCAGGGCAGCATCCTGGTGAGTGTCGGGCATCGGGCGACGTTGGCGGGGTTCCATAGCCATCATCTGATGCTGGATGGGAAAGGTGGGTGGGAGGTGGCTGAAAACTGAGGAGCACATTCGTACTCTTCAGTGTTCTTCAGGGGCCTCATCGCTGGCAAGCCAGCTCCCACAGGGACCGCGTAACCTGTGGGAGCTGGCTTGCCAGCGATGAGGCCCTCAAGCCCTACCCCGGCTGCCGCAGCCACTCGATAAAACAGGCAAACAACTCCGACTGCGAGTTGATCTCCAGCTTCAGGTACAGGTTCTTCCTGTGCATGCGCACCGTCTCCGGCGAGATCCCCAGCTCGATGGCCGTGGATTTCACCGAGTGCCCGCGCAGGATCATATGGGCCACTTCCCGCTCCCGGTCGGTCAGCACCTGGCAACCGAAGCTGTCGAACGCCGCCTGCAACCCGCCCTGCTCCATGCCCGCGCCGGCCGCTGCCAAGCCGTGCCGGCGCAGCAGTTCGCGCACCATGGGTTCGACGGCCCGCAGCAGATCCAGTTGCGCCGCATTCAGCCGGCTGCCGCTGCAGCCCTGGAACAGGCTCAGCGACACCTTGCGGTCCTCACCCAGGTCGGCAATGAAATAGCTGTCTTCACTGCACCCGGTGGCCAGGTAGTAGGTCTTGTAGTAGTCGCTGTCGAAGAAGTGGTCCGGGGCGATTTCGGCCAGGTGATAGAAGCCTTCGGCAAGACCGTTCTCCACCGCCAGGCAGAACGGATCGAGCAGATACCCCGCCGCGAAATAGCGCTGCAGCACGGCATCCCGATGCTGCTCGGGAATGCCCTGCTGGTACAGCAGTTGCGGCGCCCGGCCACGGCATTCGAGGCTGATCATCATCGATTCCACCGAGACCAGCTCGCCGATGGCCAGCGCCAGGTGCGCCAGGGCATCGGCGCTTTCGCTGTGCAGGAAGGCCACCCGCAGCGCGTCGTGCCAGCGCTGCAGGGTGCCGAAGGACAGGGTGACGGGAGTATCGGGAGAGGCCTGGGTCATGCCCGGCAGTCTAGCCTGCCGGGCCTTGTCGCGAACAGCTCCGCGCAGGCTGCTCATAGGCCGTGGTACAGGCCTTCGGCGCGCAGCTCGGCGGCGGTGTCGAGGATGCACTGGCGCAGGATCCCGACGATCTCGTCGACCTGGGCATGGGTGATCACCAGGGGCGGCGACATCACGTTCAGGTGCATGATCGGCCGCACCAGCAAGCCCCGGGCCTGGGCCTTGCGGTGGATACGCTCGCCGATGTTCACCGCATCGTCGAACAGCGCCTTGCTGGTCTTGTCCGCCACGAACTCGACGCAGGCCATCAGCTTCATGCAGCGCACATCTCCCACCAGCGGCAGCTCGCGCAGCGTGTCCAGGCGCTGCTCCAGGTAGCCGCCAACGTCCTGGACATGGGCCAGCAGGTTTTCCCGCTCGATGATCTCGATGTTCTTCAGCGCCGCCGTGCAGCACACCGGATGGCCGCTGTAGGTGAAGCCGTGGGTGAAGCAACGGCCCTTGCCCGGCTCGGCGATGACCTTCCAGATACGGTCGGAGAAGATGCACGCGCCCAGCGGCAGGTAGGCCGAGGTCAGGCCCTTGGCGGTGGTGATGATGTCCGGCTGCACGCCGAACAGCTCCTCGCTGGCGAAGAAGGTGCCGAGGCGGCCGAAGGACGTCACCACTTCATCGGCGACGAAGAGGATGTCGTAGGTCTGGCACAGCTCCCACATGCGCTTGAAATAACCCTGCGGCGGAATGATCACCCCGCCCGAGCCCATGATCGGCTCGGCGAAGAAGGCCGCCACCTTGTCCGGGCCCAGGGAATGGATCTTGTCCTCGAACTCGGCCACCAGGAAGTCGAGGAATTCCGCCTCGTCCATATCGTCCGGGGCGCGGTACGGGTTGGGGTTGGAGACGTGGTGGATCAGCTCGTTGAAGTAGTCGAACTCCGGCACCCGGTCGGCCGCCTTGTTGCCGATCGACATGGTCAGGGTGGTGGAGCCGTGGTAGGCGTTGTAGCGGGCGATGATGTGCTTCTTCTCCGGCTTGCCGCGGCAGTTCTGGTAGTACTGGATCAGGCGGTAGGCGGTATCCACCGCGGTGGAGCCACCGGTGGTGAGGAACACATGGTCGAGGTCGCCCGGGGCCAGTTGCGCGAGCTTCTGGCACAGGTTGATGGCGACATCGTTGGCCATGTCCGAGAACGGGTTGGAATAGGCCAGGCGACGGACCTGGTCGGCGATCGCCAGGGCCATTTCCTCGCGACCCAGGCCGATATTGGTGCACCACATGCCGCCGACGGCATCGAGGAAGCGATTGCCCTCGGTGTCGCGGATGTAGGCGCCCTCCCCGGCGACGATATTCAGCGCACCCTGTTCGGCGTGTTCGTCGAACATATGGTAGCCGTGCATGTAGTGGGCCTTGTCGGCTTCCACCAGGGGATCGCGGGCGAACGCGGGGACTGCTTTGCTGGGCATGCTCATGGGGCAGCTCCTTGCGGTACGGAACGAGAAAGGGAAATCAGTAGCCGGTCTTGACCGTGTTCCACACCCGGGTGATGGCGCGCATATCCCGGGCGGACTGGGTTTTCTGGGCAAACAGGCGCTGGCGCGTGGCGTCGTCGGGGTAGATGGTCGGGTCGTCGCGGATCTCCGCCTTCACCAGCGCGGTCGAGGCGCCATTGCTGTTGGCGTAGTGAATCAGGTTGGTGACCCCGGCCATGTTCTGCGGCTGCAGCAGGAACTCGATGAACTTGTGCGCATTGGCCACATGGGGCGCGTCCTTCGGCAGATACAGGTTGTCGAACCAGATCAGCGAGCCCTCGCTGGGGATGAAGAACTGCAGGCGGATATCCTTCTTCGCTTCCTCGGCGCGGGCCTGGGCGGTGGCGTAGTCGCCGGACCAGGTCAGGGCCAGGCAGACATCGCCGTTGGGCAGGCTGGTCAGGTAGTTCACCGAATCGAACTTGCGGATATAGGGGCGGATATCCAGCAGCAGCTTCTGCGCCGCGTCGAGGTCGGCCTGGGCGGCGCTGCGCGGGTCCTTGCCGAGGTATTGCAGGGCCAGGGGGATGACCTCGCTGGGTGCGTCCATCAGGGTCACGCCGCAGTCGGCAAAGCGCGAGACGATCTTCGGATCGAAGAGCATGGTCAGGGAGCCGATGGGCGCATCGGGCATGCGTGCCTTGATCTTGTCGACGTTATAGGTCACCCCGGAGCTGCCCCAGGTGTAGGGCGCGGAGAATTTCAGGCCGGGATCGTAGCCTTGCAGGTCGGCCAGCACTTTCGGGTCGAGGTTGTTCCAGCTGGGCAGTTGCTGCTTGTCCAGGGGCTGGAACACCCCGGCCTTGATCAGCGGCGGCACCAGGGAGGCGTTGAGCATCACCAGGTCGTAACCGGAGCGGCCGGTGAGCAATTTGGTCTGCACGGTTTCATAGCCGTCGAAGGTGTCGTAGATCACCTTGATGCCGGTGGCCTTCTCGAAATCGGCCAGGGTGGTTTCGCCGATATAGTCGGTCCAGTTGTACAGCCGGAGCGTATTGCCGGTGTCCGCTTCGCCGGCCAGGGCGATGCCCGCCATGCCTGCCAACAGAAGACTGCCGATCACCTTTGGTGCCTTGCCCATAGCAACTCCATCGTGTGACTGCTCGGAATGAGCCGGTGCGTTCACTATCGGGAGATTTGGCGGGCGGGGACATAACCCGAATGGGTGGGGGGTCGTTTTTGGGTATGTCTGGGGGATTGTGGTGGTTGTACCGGCCCAATCGCTGGCAAGCCAGCTCCCACAGGTCCAGCGGTGCACGCGATACCTGTGGGAGCTGGCTTGCCAGCGATTGGGGGCACCTCTATTTCAATGGATACACCGCTCAATCGAGTCGCGATCGAGAGATAAAGCCTTTTCCTGCAAATCACTCAGAACAGTCCTACATACCCCGCCAAATATCCGCCCCATCCTCTGCCGGTCGGCCTGCATACCCTCGGAACAACGGAAGGTCATCGCAGACCCTTACCCGTCATCGAGTACGACTCGATTACCCAGTCCAGAGGAAACGCAGTAATGGATGGACATTTCATACGCCGTGGAGACAAGACCAGTTGCGCATGCATGGGTGGCGACTACATTCTCTACTCTGACGTTCTCTGGAAGAAAACCGACAAAGTCATTTACCTGGGCGAAGCATCGTGAGATCCGTCTGGAACGCCTCAATTTTACTGGCCATCATCACGTCAGGGCTTCGGTTCGCTTCCGAATGGTGGGAAAAAGGCTTCGCCTCTCCCACGGGAGAGGCGCGATCAAGTCCTAATGGGTGCTCCACCCTTCGAGCATCCAAGCCATTCTGGCTTTTACCCAACCTATTTCACCGTGAGTACCCGCCTAACGAGACGGCGTCGCAAAATGGTTTCCTGCATGGGAAGAGCCCGGTTTTTTCCGCTTATATGACAACCACAACGGCCAGATTATCGGAGAGACTGTCATCTACGACCTTGCGTTTTCTGGAGGCGGTCTGGACTGGGATCTTGGTGGAGGAGTCTGGGTTGGAATGACTTATGTCGGCCCAAGCATCCGGGACTGTATCGGGGCCATTGCTGTTGAACACTGATGTAAGCACGCCCAATTGCAAACTCATTTCAGAGGCTACTGATCTGGACGTACAGCCTTGACCTCCATTTGGAAAAAAACAGCTGCCATCGCAGCCTTTAGTTTCGGAGTCTGGTCAGCTTCTGAGTGGTGGGAAAAAGGCCTTGCCTCTCCATCGGGAGAACCCGTTATCAGTCCCGATGGATGCACTCGCGTACAGGCCTTCGAGCCATTCTGGCTACTGCCCGACATATTCCACGTTGAGTACCCTCCGAATGACGATGGCAAAGGTCGATGGTTCTCCTTCTGGGAGGCACCCGGTTTCTTTCGTCTGTATAACCATCAGAGCGGCGAGCTGATTGGTGAGACGGTTATTTACGACCTCGCATTTTCGGGAGGCCCCTTGAGGTGGTACCAGTCCGGAGAGGTCTGGGTCGGGATGACCTATCTGGGAAAGAGGGTCGAAAACTGCTCTTCCGTCCAGCCTGAGCACAAGTAAACAATTCAAAAACTCTTCGCAACAATGATAGTCAAGCTGGCCATCCGGCCAGCTTGACGGAGCCATCTACTTCAACGGATACAACCCCTCATCAAACTGCCCCAACTTCGGAAACTCCAGCGGCAGATCATCCGACAACTGCTCCAGCCTCACCCGATAATCCTCCAGAAACCCCTTGCGCGCCTCGTCGCTGATATACGGCACATGCCAGGCCACGAACGGCGCCAGCACCTCGAAACCGACATAGGCCAGGGTCCCGCGCAGAATCGGCCGCAACATGTCCTCCAGCGGCCCATGGATCGCCCCCTCGCCGAACATATGCTCGCGCCCGCCCAGGGTCACCGTGACCAGCGCCCGCTTGCCCGCCAGCCCGCCCTGGTCATAGAAGCGCTTGCCGCCATAACACACCCCCGACACCAGCACCCGGTCGATCCAGCCCTTGAGCATGGCCGGGGCGGAGAACCAGAAGATCGGGAAGTTGAGCACCAGCAGGTCGGCCCAGAGCAGCTTGTCCAGCTCCTGCTGGATATCCGCGGCGATGGAGCCGCTTTTCACGCCGAGGCGCTGTTCCAGGGCATAGACCAGGTATTCCGGATTCTCCCGGTGACCGAAATCGGCCGCACTGGCCACCGGGTTCCAGCCCATGGCATAGAGGTCGCTGACCTGGACCTCATGGCCCTGGTCGGTAAAGGTCCGCAGCGCCTGGTCACGCAGGGCGGCAGTAAAGGATTGCGGCTCGGGATGAGCATGGACGATCAGTACTTTCATGAAATAACCCTTGAGTCAGACCTGCACGGCCTTGATTTCGACGAATTCCGCCAGCCCTTCCTCGCCCCATTCGCGGCCATTGCCGGACTGCTTGTAGCCGCCAAACGGCGCGCGGTAGCTGAAGCCGGCACCATTGACGAAGCACTGTCCGGCACGCATCTGCCGCGCCAGTTCCAGCCCGCGCTCGCGACTGCCGGCCCAGACCGCGCTGGACAGGCCGAACGGCGAGTCATTGGCCAGGGCGATGCCCTGGGCTTCGTCGGCATAGGGGATCAGGCACAGCACCGGCCCGAAGATTTCCTCCTGGGCAATGCGCATGCGGTTGTCGACCTCGGCGAACACCGTCGGCGCGACATAGAAACCGCGCTCGAAGCCCGGCGCCTGCTGGCCGCCACAGACCAGCCGGGCGCCCTCCACCTCACCAATGCCGATGAACTCGCGCACCGTGCGCCGCTGCGCCGCCGAACACATCGGCCCAAGGAAGCTGGCCGGATCCCGGGGGTCACCCATCACCAGCGCCCGCGCCTCGGCCACGGCGATTTCCACCGCCTCCGCATAACGCTGCGCCGGCAGCAGCATCCGGGTCAGCGCGGTGCAGGTTTGCCCGGAGTTGATCATCACGTCCTGCACGCCATGGCGCACCGCCGCCGCCAGGTCGGCATCGGCGGCGACCAGCAGCGGCGACTTGCCGCCCAGTTCCAGGCACACACGCTTGACCGTCGGTGCTGCCGCTTGAGCCACCCGCACTCCGGCACCGGTAGAACCAGTGAAGGACACCATGTCCACCTGCGGATGCCGGGACAACGCCTCGCCAACTTTCGAGCCCGGCCCGCTGACCAGGTTGAACACCCCCGACGGCAGGCCGATCGCATCGATCATTTCCGCGAGCAGGAAGGCATGCAGTGGCGTTTCCTGACTCGGCTTGACCACCACCGTGCAACCGGCAGCCAGCGCCGGAGCCAGCTTGCCGATCAGCTGGTGCAGCGGGTAATTCCACGGATTGATAAAGGCACAGACCCCGACCGCCTCGCGGTACACCAGCGAATTCCCGACCTCATGCACCCGGTCCATCAGCCCGGCCAGCTCGACATACTGCTCCAGCCCCTCGATCGGCCCTTCCACCTGCACGCTCTGGCACCACTGCACCGGCATGCCCAGCTCGGCGGTGATCACATCGGCCATCTTGCCGGCCCGGGCTTTCAGTTGCTCGGCCAGTGCCCGGATATACCCGGCGCGCACGCTGGAGGCCGTCCGCGACCACTCGGCAAAGGCCCGCCGTGCCGCCATGACGGCACGCTCGACATCCTGCTCGTTGCCCAGCGGCACCCGGCCAATTACGCTTTCACTGGCCGGGTCGATCACCTCGGCCATGCCCTGCCCGCCCGGTGTCTGCCAGGCGCCGTCGATATACAGCCGCGAATACTCACGCATGGGCCTTGTGCTCCACCAATGCTGCGGCGCAGCGCGCGATACGCCGGCAGGCGTCGTCCAGCTTCGCGGCTTCAAGCACCAGCCCGAGACGGATATGCCCCGCCGCACTGGGGCCGAAGGCTTCCCCGGCCAGTACCGACACCCCTTCACTCTCCAGCAGATGACTGGAAAACGCCTGGGCGCTGAGCCCGGTGGCACGGATATCGACCATCACGAACATCCCGCCATCGGGCTTCACCACCTTCAGGCCGGGGCTGGCAGACAACTGATCGCAGACCAGGTCACGGCGCTGCCGATAGGTCTCGCGCATCGCCTCCAGCTCCGGCAGCTCGGTTTCCAGCGCGACCACAGCGGCATCCTGGATAAAGTCCGGCAGGCCATAGAGCATGCACAGCGCCAGGTTCTCCAGATGCCCGGCCAGCTCGCGGGAGCCGACCACCCAGCCAACCCGCCAGCCGGTCATGGCATGGGACTTGGACAGGCTGTTGAGGGTGGCGGTACGTTCAGCCATGCCCGGCAGGTTGGCCGGGCTGATGTGCTCGCCCTGGTAGAGCAGCTCGCTGTAGACCTCGTCGGAGATCAGCCACAGGTCATGGGCGATGCACAGTTCGGCCAGCGCGTCCCAGGTAGCACGTGGCAAAGAGGCGCCGGATGGATTGTGTGGACTGTTCAATGCAAGGGCGCGGGTACGCGGGGTAATGCGCGTGGCGACATCCGCCGGATCGACGCGAAAACCGTTTTCCGCCCGCGCCGGCACGGTGACGATGGTCGCGCCGCAGGCACCGAACACCGCTTCGTAGGTGACATACATCGGCTCGGGCACGATCACTTCGTCTCCCGGCTCCAGCACGCACTGGGCCACGCAGAACAGCGCACACTGGGCGCCGGCCAGCACCGTGACCTGGTCGGCACCCACCACCTGGCCGCTACGCTGCCCGTGGCGCCGGGCGATGGCCTGGCGCAGGGCCTGCTTGCCACGGATATCCGAGTAATGGGTATGCCCGCCGCGCAGGCTGGCGACGGCCGCATCGACCACAGGCCGGGGCGTATCGAAATCCGGATCGCCCACCGACAGCAGCAACACATCCTTGCCCTCGGCCTGCATGGCCAGAGCGCGGTAATGGATCTCCCAGGCCGCGGCACCGTCACCGGCGATGCGCTGGGTCAGACTGGAAAAACGCATGTCGTTCACTCCTTTTCAGCGGGCACAGGCGTGCTTGAGTTCGATCAAGGTCACGCCATTGCGGGCGAACCCGGCGCGCAACGCCACTTGCAACTCGTCCAGGCTCGACGGCTGCGCCACGCTGCAACCGAAGGCGCGGCCAAGGCCGGCGAAATCCGGGTTGCGCGGCAGCACGCCGATGGGCTCGATATCCAGCCCGAGCATGTCGTCGCGGATCTGCCCGAGGGCATCGTTGTTCCACAGCAGCACCACCAGCGGCCGGTCCAGTTCCTCCACGGCAGTAGCCAGTTCCTGGGCGGTATAGAGGAAGCCGCCATCGCCCACCAGCACCAGGCCCGGACGGTCGTCACCGCCGACCATCGCGCCGATTCCCGCCGGCAGGCCGTAGCCGAGGGTGCCGTAGCCGGTCGGGTGCAACCAACTGCGCGGCGCCCGGCTGGCGAAGGCGTAGTTACCGGTATAGGCCAGTTGGGTCATATCGGTACTGATGAAAGCGTTGGCCGGCAGCTCGGCGGCGATGCGGTCGAGGATCGCCTGGTGAATGCCCTGCAGCGCGCCATGGCTCTCGCGAATGGCCTGGCGCAAGCCGGCCACCGCCTCGATGGCCGCTCCCGCTTCGCGGCAGGTATCCGGCAGGTGGTCGAGAATCCCTGCCAGGGTCTGCCGGGCATCGCCATGCAAAGCCAGCGCGCAGGGATAGAAATCGTTGAACTTGCGCGGATCGATATCCACCCGCAGCAGCTCGCCGTTCAGCGGCAGACGTTCGCGCCAGAAGTCGGTATCGGCCATCTCGGTGCCCACCGCCAGGACCACATCGGCCTCGGCGATCAGTTTCCAGCCCGGCTCGACGCACAGGCTGGACCCGGCATTCAGCGGCGCGTCCGGCGGCAGCAGGCCCTTGCCGGCGACGCTGGTGAAGACCGGTGCGGCCAGACGCGTGCTCAGTTGTTCCAGCACTGCCGCCGCCTCGAGGGCCCCACCTCCGGCAATGATCATCGGACGCTTCGCGGCGGCCAAACGCGCGGCGGCTTGATCCAGCAGCTCTCGCGCCGGCACCCCGCGGCCCGGGCGGCGCACGACTTCAGCACTCCAGTCCCGGGCTACAGGCGCTGCCAGTACATCCAGTGGCACGGAAATATGTACCGGCCGTGGCCGCTCGCTATCGAACACCGCCCAGGCCCGGGCGATCAGTTGCGGCAGGTCTTCGGCGCTCAGGGCAACGGCGGAAAACGCGGTGATCGGCGCGGTCATGGCGCGCTGATCCTGGGTTTCATGCAGGCAGCCCCAGCCTTTGCCAAGGCTGGCGGTGTGGTTGACGCTGGAAATCACCAGCATCGGTACCGAGTCGGCGTAGGCCTGGCCAATGGCAGTGGCGGCATTGGTCACGCCGGGGCCGGTGATGACGAAGCATACGCCCGGCTTGCCACTGACCCGGGCATAGCCGTCGGCCATGAAGCCGGCGCCCTGCTCGTGCCGGGTCAGGACATGGCGGATACCACTGCCGGGCAGGCCGCGATACAGCTCCAGGGTGTGTACGCCGGGAATGCCGAATACCGTGTCGACGCCGTAGTTGGCCAGCAAACGGACCAGGGCCTGGCCGCCGGTCAGGGGACGTTCATGCATGTCGATCTCCTTGCTCCTGGCCGAGGCGGATCAGCGCGTCGACCGCGGTGGTGCCTTGGGCACCGACCATCAATGGGTTTACATCCAGCTCCAGCAGGCGCCCGGCGTTTTCGCAGGCGTAGTCGGCCACGGCGCGAATCGCCGCGACCAGGGCGTCGAGGTCTGCGGCGGGACGGCCACGGAAGCCCTGCAACAGCGCAGCGCTGCGCAGGCCGAGCACGGCCTGGCGGATCGCGCCGTCGGTGGTGGGCAGCAGCAGGCTGGTGCTGTCCTTGAGCACTTCCACCAGCACACCACCGGCGCCGATCACCAGGGCCAGGGCGAAATCGTTCTCGCGCTTGATGCCGACGATCAGCTCGGCCAGCGGGGCTTCGGCCATGGGCTCCAGCAACACCTGGTCGAACGCCACGTGCGGGGCGAAGGCCTTGATCCGCTCGCGCATCGCGGCCACGGCGGACTCCACGGAAGCGGCGTCCTTCAGGTTCAAGGCCACGGCCCCAGCCTCGGTCTTGTGCGGGAGTTGCGCGCTGACCGCCTTCAGCACCAGCGGATAGGCGACAGCCTGGTGCGCCGCCCTCTCCGGAGTCGTCAGCACGCCTGCCGGTACCGGCAGACCGAATGCGCGCAAGGCCTGCTTGGAGTGCCACTCATCCAGCACCTGTCCTTCACCATCCAGCGCACGCGGGCACAGCGGCACCAGTGCCGACTCACCCAGCTCCAGCAGCTGTTGCCGGTTCTGCTGCCAGGCGACGATCCGCCCCCAGGCCGCCAGACCGTCCTCGACGCCCTGCAAGGCGGCGATGCCCTGGGCATGCAGGCGCTCGCGGGCATGGGCCGGCAGCAGCTCCGGCAGCGCCGAGGTAACGAAACCGCGCTTGCCGTGACGTTGCAGCGCCGCGCTGAACAGCTCCAGCAACAGGTCGCATTCCTTGCGCTCCCCCGTGAACTCGGCGGGATAGTCCAGCACCAGCATGGCGGCATCGGCCTCGCTGGTGAGGGCGGCGTCGAGCATGGTCCGCAATGCGCTCTCGTCGCCCCAGATGGCGGTGGTGAAATCCAGCGGATTGACCAGGTTGGCGTAGGCCGGCAGCACCTCGCCGAGTTGCGCCACCTGCCCCGCGGTCAGCTTGGGCAGGCCAAGGTGATTGCGTTCGGCGTAGTCGGCGATCAGGCCGGCGTCGCCACCGGAACAGGCCAGGGCTACCAGTCGGTCTCCCGTCGGCAGATGCCCGCAGGCCGCAGCTTTCAGGGTTTCGATAAAGCTCACCGGGCCACTGACCCGGATCACCCCGAGGCGCTGGAACAGGCTGTCGTACAGGGCATCGGAACCGGACAGCGAGCTGGTATGACTGAGCGCCAGTTCAGCGCCGATCTGCGACACACCGGTCTTCAGCGCCACGACCGGAATGCCCTTTTCCAGCGCCTTGTGCGCGGCGCGGGCAAAGCCCGGCACGTTCTTCAGGCCCTCCAGGTGCAGGCCGATGGCGGTGACCCGGGGGTCGTCAAGCAGCACGTCCATCAGTTCGGCCACGCCCAACTGGGCCTGGTTGCCTACCGACGCCATGTAGGCCACCGGCAGCGAGCGGTCGCTCATGGACAGGTTGTAGGCGAAGTTGCCGCTCTGGGTCAGCACCGCCACGCCCTTCTCCACCTTGCGTCCGCCATGGGCCACCGGCCACAGGGCCGAGCCATGCAGGTAGTCGAGCAGGCCGTAGCAGTTGGGCCCGAGCAAAGCCATGTTGCCGGCGGCGTCCAGCAGTTGCCGTTGCAGGCGCTGGCCTTCCTCGCCGGTTTCGGCGAAGCCCGAGGCATAGCAGATCGCGCCGCCGGCGCCGCGGGCGGCCAGCCCGACAACCGCTTGCAGGGTCAGCTCGCGGTTGGTGGCGATGAACACGGCATCGGGGGCACAAGGCAGCTCCGCCACGCTGGCGACACAGGGCACGCCATCGATGTTCGAATACTGCGGATTGACGAGCCACATTTCGCCGGCAAAACCGCCCTCGGCGCAGCGCCGCAGGGCCCGGGCCATGCTGCGCCCGCCGATGAAGGCCAGGTGCCGGGGCGCCAGCAGACGCTTGAGGTTGTCACGAATGGCTTGGGACATGGGACCTCTCCTGGGCGCTCAGCGCAGCAATGGCCGCAGCAGCTCGCGGGAAATGATGTGGCGCTGGATTTCCGAAGTGCCTTCCCAGATCCGCTCGATCCGCGCATTGCGCCAGATCCGCTCAACCGGCCCTTCGTCCATCAGCCCCATGCCACCGAAGATCTGCACCGCCTCGTCGGCCACCTTGCCCAGCACTTCGCTGGCGAACAGCTTGGCCATGCCGGCCTCGCCGTCGGTCATGCTGCCCTGGTCCATCTTCCAGGCGGTGTGCAGGGTCAGCAGTTCGGCGGCGCGGATCTGCGTAGCCATGTCGGCCAGCTTGAACGACACCCCCTGGTAGCTGCCGATGGCCTGGCCGAACTGCTTGCGGTCCGCCGCCCATTGCAGCGACAGGTCCATGGCGCGCTGGGCCTGACCGACGCAGTTGGCGGCAACCATCACCCGCCCGGCAGTGAGCCAGGCATTGGCCACTTCCCAGCCCTTGTCCACTTCACCCAGGACCTTGCTCGCCGGCACCCGGCAGTCGTCGAAGAACAGCTCGTAGGTGTGGTAACCGCGGTTGCTCACGCATTTCGGGCCACGGCGCACGGTCATGCCCGGGGTGCCACGGTCGACCAGGAAGGCGGTGACTGCGTTGCGCTTGCGGCCGTTGTGCTCGTAGGTATCGGTGACGGCGAAGACGATGGCGAAGTCGGCATGCCCGGCATGGCTGATGAAGTGCTTGCTGCCATTGATGACGAAATCGTCGCCCTCACGCACGGCGCGGGTCTTGATCGCGTTGGCATCGGAGCCGGCGCCGGGTTCGGTCAGGGCGAAGCAATCGGTCTTCTCGCCCTGCACGCAAGGGATCAGGTAATCGTCGATCTGTTGGCCCTTGCAGGCCATAAGGATCTTCGACGGCCGGGCGACGAACACATGCAGGGCCCAGGAAACCTTGGACAGCTCGCGCTCGACCAGGGCCTGGGAGAGGTAGTCGAGGCCGCCGCCACCGACTTCCTCGGGCATGTTGAAGGCGTAGAAACCGGCGGCGATGGCCTTGCCACGGATCTGCGCGGCCAGCTCCGGCGACACCGCATCGGCGCGGTCCACTTCTTCCTCATGGGGCAACAGCTCACGGCTGACGAAACTGCGTACCGCATCCACCAACATTTCTTGTTCTTGGGTCAGTTGGAAATTCATTGCGAAACGTCCTGAATAAAGTGATGTAAGTACTTCATTTACCAGCGAATACAGGTGCTCTACGTTCGACCGAAGCGCGCAAGGCTTCCACCCCGTCGGCGCTGCGTCCGCAGAGCAGGCCGGCGGCAAGTTCCTCGTGCAGTTGCTCGGCCAGGGTGCGCTGGGCGCCGTCGCGGATCAGGCGCTTGGTCTGGGCGTAGGCGAAGGTCGGGCCCTGGGCCAGGCGGGCGGCCAGTTCGGCCACGGTGCTTGCCAGTTGCTCGTCGGCCACCACGTCGCCGACCAGCCCGACGGCCAGGGCGCGCTCGGCATTCCAGAGTTCGTCGAGGAACAGCAGGCGCTTGGCCTGCTCGGCGCCGATCAGCCGCGGCAGATGCCAGCTGGCGCCAGCGTCGGGGCTGTAGCCCATGGCGGTGTAGCCGGCCTTGAAACGCGCCGATGCCGCAGCCACGCGCAGGTCGCAGCACAGCGCCAGGTCCATGCCACCGCCGACCGCCGTGCCGTTGACGGCGGCGATGGTGGGTTTGTCGAGGCTGTGCAGGCGCTGCATCAGGGCATGGGCGTTCTCGGTCCAGCCGTAGCTTTCCAGCACGCCACGGGCTTCGGCATCGGCCCACTCGGCAAGGTCGGCACCGGCGCAGAAGCTGCGGCCGCTGCCGGTGAGGACCACCACGCGCACCGCCGGGTCGGCGTTGAGTTCTTCAAGCAAGGCGTGGAAACGCTGGAGGGTCGGGATGTCCAGGGCATTGCGCTGTTC
The DNA here is from genome assembly GCF_057197725.1 of Pseudomonas sp. P2S-1. Taxonomy (NCBI): domain Bacteria; kingdom Pseudomonadati; phylum Pseudomonadota; class Gammaproteobacteria; order Pseudomonadales; family Pseudomonadaceae; genus Pseudomonas; species Pseudomonas sp. P2S-1. The sequence continues at coordinate 1,181,960 of NZ_CM170068.1, read as the reverse complement.
CGGACGGTTGAGGGTGATCCGCGCAACACCGGCTTCGACTTGGCTCAACAGGGACGACGGGCTGGTCATGGGAGGCCTCGGTTTTTGTTGGGGTTGGGGTGAGGTATGAGGGAGATACTAAACGAGTGTTCAACAAGACGACAATCGAGGTGAATATCTGATGTAACAGGTGAAATGAATCACCTATCATATTATTTTTATTGATTTTTATTTCAGTTAAAGGAGATTCTCAGGTGGGGACTGTTACAACTTTGTACAACTCAGAATGGAGGGTGCTTTTGGGGGCCCTATCGCTGGCAAGCCAGCTCCCACAGGGTCGGTGTGGGAGCTGGCTTGCCGGCGATGAGGCCGTCAGCATCAATAGAAATCAGGCGCCAGGCGCACTCGGCAGCAACGCCCCCGACCGCTTGCGGTTCACCACGAAATACGCCGCATAGCACAGCGCAATGAAGCCAAAGCCCCAGTACAGCGAAGGCCGCTGCGTCTCATCCAGCGCCAGGAACACGAACAGCGAGCTGCACAAGGTGATGCACAGCAGCGGCACCAGCGGATACAGCGGCGCGCGGTACTTGAGATCTTCCAGCTTGCCGCCCTCACGCAGAAACGCCTTGCGGAAGCGATACTGGGCCAGGGCGATGACGATCCAGGTCACGGTGCCGGACATGCCGCTCACCGCCATCAGCACCATGAACAGGGTGTCTGCCGCGACGAAACTGGTCATCAGCGAGACCAGGGCAAAGCACAGGGTGATGCACAGCGCCCGCAGCGGCACGCCACGGCTGCTCAGCGGCGACAGGCTGCGCGGCGCCATGCCGGTTTTCGACATGGCCCAGAGGATCCGTGTCGAGGCATACAGCCCGGAGTTGCCCACCGAGAGAATCGCGGTGAGGATCACGAAGTTCATCACGTCGGCGGCAAACGGAATGCCGACCATGTCGAACACCTGCACGAACGGGCTTTCCATCAGCCCGGCCTGCTGCCACGGGACGATGGCCGAGAGCACCAGGATCGCCAGGACATAGAAGATCAGCACACGGAACACCACGTTGCGCACGGCGCGGGGAATGCTCTTCTCCGGCTGGTCGGTCTCGCCGGCCGCCACGCCCATGATTTCGCAGCCCTGGAAGGCATAGACCACGGTCATCATCACCGCGAACACCGCCGACAGGCCGTTGGGGAACAGCGAATCACCGATCAGGTTGTTCAACCCCGGCGCCGGTGCACCGCTGGACAGCGGGATACCACCGAACATCACCAGGACGCCGATCACAATAAAGCCGAGGATGGTCGCCACCTTGATCCCCGAAAACCAATACTCCGCCTCGCCAAAGGCCCGGGTCGCCAGGGCATTGAGACCGAACAGGACCACCACGAACAGCGCCGACCAGTACCAGATCGGCACCTCGGGAAACCAGCGGGTCATCAGCATGCCGGCGGCGGTGAATTCCAGGCCGACGGTGGTGGCCCAGCTCATCCAGTAAACCCAGCCGATCATGAAGCCGGTGGCCGGCCCGATATAGCGCGTGGCGTGGGCCTGGAACGAGCCCGAGACCGGCATCTGCACCGACAGCTCGCCGAGGCAGACCATCACCAGGTACATCAGGAAGCCGGCAACCAGATAGGCGAGCACCGCACCCACCGGCCCGCCCTGGTTGATGGTCACCCCCGAGCCCATGAACAGCCCGGTGCCGATCACCCCGCCGAGGGACAGCATGAAGATATGCCGGCTTTTCAGGGCCCGGGTCAGGTGGATGCCCTGACGCTGCGTGGAATCAGTCATTGCGGCCACCTCGCGGCGAGATGCCCGGGGTGTTCGAATCAGCTTTACGGCCTTTCATTATTGTTATCTCCAATAAGCCTGACGGACCGCGCCATGCACGGTTGCCGTCGATTATTGGAAAGGGATGTAAGGCGCCGTTGTCGGCCAGGATCGAAGATGTAAAAAGTCGTAAGGTTTTTGTACGTCAGCGCTGGATCAGCTGTTTCAGGGTGGTGCGGGCCTGTTCGACCTGCTCGCGCAAGGGGTCGGTCAAGCCGTTCAGGGCGGCTTCATCGTGCTCGCGGGCAGCGGTTTCCAGTTCGCCAAGGACCGCCGCCAGCCCACGGAAACCAAGGGAATCGCTGCTGCCCGCCAGACGGTGGGCCTGATGGGCGATTTCCGTACAGTCACCTGCCTGCAGGGCTTCGCACAAGGTCGGGTAGTGCTGCTCCAACGACTGGCGCAACACACCGAGCAAGCCCTGGACTTTCTGCTCGCCCAGCAAGGCCCGGTGGGTTTCCAGCAGCGACCAGTCCATCTGTGTTTCAGAGCGCTCCTGCACGCCCGCTGGAGACCGGGCCAGCGCCTGCCGCAAGGTTTCAAGCCGCAACGGCTTGGCCAGCACGCCCTGCATGCCAGCCTCCAGATAACACGACACCTGCGCCGGCTGCACCCCGGCAGTCAGCGCGAGCATGCGTGTCTCGCGGTTCGGCCCCGGCGTGGCGCGGATCCGCCGGCACAGTTCGACACCGCTCATGCCTGGCAAGTGAACGTCCAGCAGGATCAGGTCGAAACGCCTCTGCCTGCAGACGGCCATGGCCTGCCCCGCCTCCTCGGCAAAGCTGACCCGATGTCCGTCACGCTCCAGCAGGCCGGCGGCGACCTCGCGGTTCAGGGCCATGTCCTCGACTACCAGGATCTCCAGGCTCTCCCTTGGTGCTTGCGCGGTCGGCACCTCGCGCCCCGCGCCCTCCAGCAACTCCAGTTCGAACCAGAAACAGCTGCCCTGCCCCTCGACGCTGTTCACGCCAATCCGCCCGCCCAGCCGCTCGACCAGATGCTTGCAAATGGCAAGGCCCAACCCGGTGCCGCCATAACGCCGTGCCACGGCCTCGCTGGCCTGGGTGAAGCGCTCGAAGATCCGCGCCTGCACCTGCGGGGCAATGCCGATGCCATCGTCGCTGACCGTGATCCGCAGGCGCTGGCCGCCGGGCAGATCGTCAAGTACCTGAACCTCAAGGGTGACCTCGCCGTGCTCGGTGAACTTGATCGCATTGGCCAGCAGGTTGCTCAGCACCTGTCGCAGATACTGCTCGGCGCCCTGCTGGCCCTCGGCCAGGCGTGGATCGAGGTGGCACACCAACTGGTCATGATTGGCCGTGGCCCGGGGTTCGAGCAGGGTCATGACCTCGCGACACAGCTGCCGCAGGGAGAAATCCACCTGCTCCGGGTGGCTCTCACCTTCCTCCAGGCGGGCGAAGTACAACACTTCCTCAAGAATCGCCAACAGGCCCTCGCCCGCCTTGTACAACGCCTCCAGCCGCTGGCGGTCGCGACCTGCCGGGAGGACGCCGCGCAGCAGCTCGGCCATGCCGAGAATGCCGTTGAGCGGCGTGCGCAGTTCATGGCTCATGGTCGCCAGGAAGCGCGATTTGGCCAGGTTGGCCGCCTCCGCCTCGTCCTTGGCCCGGGCCAGGCTGGCGGTGCGGCGCTCGACCATGGCCTGGAGTTCATCACGCTTGTCCTGCAGGGCCACGCGGTCCAGTTCGCGGCGCTCGATATCCGTGAGAATGGCCCGGCGCATGTCGTCGAGGGCACGGGCCACGGTGTCGATTTCATCGTCGGCAGGACGCCGGTCCAGGCGCAGCGGCTCCTGCCACTGCCCGGCGCCGACACGTCGGGCGAATTCGGCCATGACTTGCAGGTGGCGAGTCACCAGGCGGTAGAACAACCCCGACAGCACCACCGCCAGACCACAGAGGAACACGCCCATCCACAGCAGGCTGGTCAGCCCGGTGGCGAACAGCCGCTGGTGCACCGCGCCGAGATCGATGCTCACCTCCAGCTCACCCAGATGTCGCAGCGGCCCGGACGGAGGCTGATAGTCCAGGGCGAAGCGCTCGATCCGCAGCGGTCCCTTGGGTTCGGCTTCACCGCGCAGCAGGTTGAAGTCGTTGCTGCTCAGACGCACCCGGGCCACATCGGAAAAGTCCACCAGGCCGCGTAACTGGGTATTCAACTGGGCCTCGTCCAGGTCCCACAGGCTGCGTTCCAGGCTCGCCAGGTAACCAACCCGGATCAGCGCCATGCGCGACTCGATATCGCGCATCTCCCGGCGGTATTCGAAATACAGCTGCACCGAGCTGGCCAGTACGGTGAAGCACAGGCTGAACAGCAGGATATACAGCAGCAGCCGGCGCAACAGGCCATCGGCGCGCCAGCGGATCATCGGGCACCTGCCGGCAGGCGGACCATGTCGCGGTAGGTCACTTCGCTTTGCTCCAGCCAGCGCGTGATTTCGCCCGCGTCAGCCATGCGCCTCAGCTCGCGGTCGATATCGGCCATGCGTGCGCTCAACGGCGAGCGACGCGACACCGCGACCCGCAGGTAGTCGACGCTCAGGGCCCGGGGCAAGGCGACGATGTCCTGTGCTCCCGGCAGGTTCTCGACGAACAGTTCGCCGGTACGCCGCTCCTGGACCACGAAATCGATGCGCCCGCGGATCAGCTTGCCGAAGTTCTGCCGGCTGGAAGACACCCATTCGATGTTCTGGTGGCGGGCGACGAAGCGGTCGAAGGCCTGGCCGTAGCTTTCGCCGAACAACAGGCCGCCGCGGTAACTGGCCAGATCGTCGAGACCCTCGAAGTGCAGCGGGCGCTGGCGATTGACGAACACCGCCACTTCCTCGCGCATCACCGGCTCCGTCGAGAAGCGCATGCCGAGGTCGCGCTGGTCGCTGTCGTAGGCCAGCACCACATCCACCCGGCCCTCGGCGGCATCCAGCAGGCAGCGTTTCCAGTTGCCCAGCACGACGATCTCGGTCTCGTAGCCCAGGCGCCGGAACAGCTCGCGCACCACGGTCGGGGCCATGCCACGCACCTGGCGGCCATCGCTCCAGGACACTGGTGGGTACACCGGGTAATCGCAATAGCGCACCGGCTCGGCGGCCATGGCCGGCAGGCCGGCGAGCAGCACAAGCAAGGCCAGCAGCCGGCGCACGGGCTTCAGGCCGCCACGCTGGCGGTGAACAGGTAGCCGGTGCCGTGGATGGTGATGATCAGTTGCGGCTCGGCCGGGTCGTCGTGCAGCTTGCGCCGCAGGCGGCCCACCAGCACATCGATGGAGCGGTCGTTGGGGACCCATTCGCGGTTGCGGATCTGGTCCATCAACTGGTCGCGGGTCAGGGTATGGCCGCTGTTGCGCAGGAACACGCTGAGCAACTGGAACTCGCCATGGGTCAGCAGGGTTTCGCCACCGCGTGGGTCGATCAGGCGGCGGCGGTCACTGTCCAGGGCCCAGTCGGCGAACTGCTTGAGGGCGTGGCTGGTGTTTTTCGGCTGGTTGGCCTGGGCGCAACGGACCCGGCGCACCAGGTTCTTGGCACGGGACACCAGTTCACGGGGATTGAGAGGCTTGATCACATAGTCGTCGGCGCCGCATTCGAGGCCGACGATACGGTCGATATCGTCGTTGCGCCCGGTGATCAGGATGATGCCGACTTCCGAGCGCACCCGCAGTTCACGGGTCAGGGTCAGGCCGTCCTTGCCCGGCAGGCGGATATCCAGCAGCACCAGGTCGACCACATGGCTGCCCAGGAAGGCCTCGGCGCCTTCGGCGGTATCGGCACAGTGGACGTCATAACCTTCCTGGGACAGGTAGGCGTGCAGCAGGTCGCGAATCAACGGATCGTCGTCGACGATCAGTACCCGAGGCGTCATTGCGGTTGTCTCTTGTTATGGCTGTAGGACTTTTCACACGCGCTGGCAGCGTACTCGCTGTTGAACGGGTGATCAACTAGCCTTCGGGCAAGGTGAAGCGTCGGCGTCCGCCGGCTTGCAGGCCGTCGACCCAGGCTTCGCAGATCTGCACGCCCTGCTCCGGGGTGAAGGTCCCGGGGTTCAGCCCGGACTCCAGCCACAAGCCGTCGAGCAAGGCGCTCAGGCTGATGGCCGCGAGGTCGGCGTCGAAGCGTTCCCAGTTGTCTTCCCGGGCCAGTTCGCCCAGTGCGCGGCTGAGGGTGCCGCGGTACTCACCGTAGGAATGATCGTGCACCTGGTTGATTGCCTCGGCGGTCTTCACCGCGCCCCAGAAGGCCAGCCAGGCATCCAGCAGTTGCGGGTCGAGCAGTTCCTCGCAGAAGGACGCCTGGAAGAACGCCGACAAGCGCTCCCGGGCATTCGGCGCAGCCCGGTCCATGGCCTCGCGCAGCAGGCCCATGACCCGGCCGGTCACGGCCAGGTAGGCCTCGGCCACCAATTCGTCCTTCCCCGAATAGTGATGGCTGATCAACCCCACCGAGACGCCGGCCTCGGCGGAAATCTTGCGGATCGACGCCCCCTGGAAGCCATGCTGCTTGAGGCAGGCCAGGGTCGCCTCGACCAGATTGGCCTTGCGGGCTTCGGGGAGCATGCGTTGGTAGCGGGCTTCCTGGTTCATCGGTGCTCTCGTTGTTGTGCCGGACTGAACGACTGTACAGCAAGGCGAACCCCGTGATAAACCGTGCCGGGCAAATGCCCCCACAACGACAAGAAGCGCCTGCCATGACTGACCTGATTCTCCACGCCCTCGACCAGGGTTTGCTGACCCTCACCCTGAACCGCCCCGACAAGCTCAATGCCCTGAATGCCGAGATGTATCGCCAGCTTGGCGAGCGGCTGATGGCGGCTGAGCAGGATCCGCAGATCGAGATCATCCTGATTACCGGCGGCAGCAGTTGTTTCAGTGCTGGCAATGACTTGCATGACTTTCTTGATAGTCCGCCCGAGGATCGCGAGCACCCGGTGTTCCGCCTGATGCGCGTGGTGCTGGGCTTGCGCAAGCCACTGATTGCAGCGGTGAACGGGCCGGCGATCGGGATCGGCACCACCTTGCTGCTGCATTGCGATCAGGTGGTGGTGTCGAAAGGAGCGAAGCTGCGGATGCCGTTTGCGCCATTGGGATTGTGTCCTGAGTTCGGCTCCAGCCTGTTGCTGCCACGTCTGCTCGGGCATGTGCGGGCAGCGCGGCTGCTGCTGGGCAATGAGGCGTTGAATGGCCAGCAGGCGGTGGATTGGGGGCTGGCCAGCGAGGTGCATGAAGATGGCGACGCCTGCCTGGAAGCGGCCCGGGCCCTGGCCAGGCGTTGGCAACGGATGCCGCAGGAGGCGCTGCGGATCAGCAAGGAGTTGCTCAAGGCGGGGGATCGTGAGGTGCTGGCGGCGGTGGTCGAGCGGGAGAGCCGGTGCTTTATCGAGCGGCTGAAGACGGTGGAGGCCCGGGCGGCGTTGCAGGCCTTGGTACAGCGTTGACAGTTCCGGCCCTATCGCCGGCAACGCCGGCTCCCACAAGGACCGCGTGCACCGCAGGACCTGTGGGAGCTGGCTTGCCAGCGATGAGGCCGGGAGCAGCAACCAACGAATCAAGGCAGATCGAACAGCACCGAGCGCCCCTCGACCGAAGGCAGCACACACTCCACCCGATGCCCGCACCCCGGCACCACCAGCATCCGCCGCTGCACCTTCAGCACTTCCCGCTCATAGGCCTGGAACCCCAGCCCGCGCTGTAACCTGAACGGCCCCTGCAGCATCGCCCCGCAGGACTTGTCGAGCACCGGATAGGCCGCGCCCTTGCTCGCGCTGCTGTCCAACCCGCCTTCCAGATAATCCACCCGCGCCGCCGCATATCGCGCCCGGGCCTGCGCGGCATCCCCGGGCAACCAGCCGGGCAAGGCTTCGGTGCCGTATTTCCAGGCGTTGTAGCCCGCGCACACCTCCGTCGGTACGGCCATGACAAAGCCGCTACCCTGTGCCACCGGCCGCAGCGGATCGAAATACAGCCAGCTTCCCGGGTCGGCGATCACATAACGCAAGCCAACCCCGGCCGGCGGCTCGGCGGCAAAAGCAATGCTGTGCTGGAGCATCTGCGCCCCGGCGGAAAACCCGGCCAGCGTGACATTGCGCACCTGCGGAAATTGCCGGACCAGCTCGACCAGCAGAGCATCCAGCGCGGCAAAGGCACTGATCGGATGCGCTCCCAGCGAAGGTTCGCCGGCCAGCCAGCTACCACAGGTCCACAGCGCATCCCCCGGCTGCGCCGGAGGCTCACCCGGCGAGCTGCAATGACGCGCATCCTCGACCTGGTACAGCGGCGCTACCACCAGGGTGTCCTGCAGCCGCCCCGCCATCCGCGCAGCCTGCAAGCCGGCGGCGAAACTGCGACCGGCATCCCGCGGGTGACCATGCATCACCAGCAGCACCGTTCGCACACTGTCATCACCCGCCGGACGCGACGCGTAGTAATGCAGCGCACCCGCCTCATCCGGCAGCTCGAATGTGCGCAGGTCAGCGGCAAGTGCGCCACGGGCGAGGGTCAGCAGGAGGAGCAGGCAAACAGAAAATTTCATCCGGGCTCTCTTGTTGTCATTTGAACATCGATGAACTTGGGTTCATATTCGCAAGCATGCTAAGCAATTGAGCCGATTAAAACCCCTGTCAACATGCGTGCCAGAACAACAACATGAGATTAATTTAATAATTCCCCTCCCGGGCAACTTTCCAGTGGCCTGATTAACTTTATTTCACTGAAATGACGCTGCTGTTTAATTGCCATCCTGGCTTTCCCCGGAGATTATGGCTCGCCCTTGTCACTCCCGTGCAAGGCACATTCCACAAGGCATCCCGCCCATCCACCACGCCCGAGAACCCGCGTGGAGGATAACCGCATGCTGCCAGAAAGTTCGCCGTCATCGACAACCCAGGTTAATCCAGAAGTTCCGGCACGAGGCCTTGAAACATGGGTAACCCACTCTTTGCAGGACACCTGTGACTATGCAAGCCGCTCCTATCGCTATTGAAGAACGCATTCTGCTGACCGGTGCCACCGGATTCCTCGGCGGCTCGGTGACCGCGCAGCTGCTTGCCGAGGGCCTTGGCGACAACCTGTCGTTCCTGGTGCGTGCCGACTCCCGCGAACAGGGCCTTGAGCGCCTGCGCGACAACCTGCGCCAACACGGTGTCGGCGAGTGCGCCCTGCAGTTCCTGCACGCCGAGCAGATCATCTGCGGCGACTTCCTCGATACCACCTGGCTACCCCGGGAAACCCCACGCCTGATGCAGATCGAGCGGGTGATCAACTGCGCTGCCGTGGCCTCGTTCTCGAAGAACCCGACCATCTGGCCGGTCAACGTCGAGGGCACCTTTGCCTTTGCCGAAGTGATGAGCCGCTCCAAGCGGCTCAAGCGTTTCCTGCATGTCGGCACCGCCATGTGCTGCGGTCCGCAGCAGGAATCGCCGATCAGCGAATCCTGGAACTTCCCCGACGGCGCCGAGCAACTGGTGGACTACACCGCCTCCAAGGCGGAAATCGAGCGGCGCATGAGCGAAGACCTGCCGGGCCTGCCGCTGGTGGTGGCGCGCCCGTCCATCGTGGTGGGCCACCGCACCCTGGGTTGCCAGGCTTCGGGCAGCATCTTCTGGGTGTTCCGCATGGGCTTCGCCCTGGAAAGCTTCACCTGCGGCCTGGAAGAGCAGATCGACGTGATCCCGGTGGATTACTGCGCCGAGGCGCTGATCGGCCTGGCCCTGAAGCCGCAACTGCGGCACAACCTCTACCACATTTCCGCCGGTCATCATGCCGCCTGCACGTTCGCCGAGATCGACGAAGCCTTTGCCAGCGCCAACGGCGCCACGCCGGTCGGCGCGCGCTATCGCAAGATCGGCGTGGACGACCTCAAGGAACTGGCCGGCAGCTTCGAATCGCGCATCGGCCCGGCCAACCCGCGCCTGGTCCTGCGTGCCCTGCGCCTGTACAGCGGCTTCGCCGACCTCAACTACCTGTTCGACAACAGCCGCCTGATCGAGGAAGGCATCGCCCTGCCACCGCGTTTCACCGACTACCTGGATGTCTGTGTCAGGTCCTCCAGCGGGGTCAGCATCGCCACGCAAATGCAATGGGATTTCAAATAGTTAGCCTTTCGGCTGATTCGGGCGGCTGGCGGATGAATTGCGCTGGCCGCTGCTGTACCCTCAGCCGCGAAACCCGCCAGATACCGCCGACCTTGAATACTCCAGCACTGACACCCCGTGAGGCTTACCAGATTCTCCGCGACATCGCCCAGGGCATCCGTCCCATGCGGCGAATCGGCGAGCAGGGCTGGAGCGATGTGCGCAATGGACTGCTGACGGTGGAAGTGGATGGCTGGGTCTTCACCCTCTACAACGATGGCGATGCCCTGGGCCATTGCGACCGCTGCTATAGCCCTGAGGGTGCCGCCTATATCTTCGATGCCGGGCATCCCTACGGGACCAATCCCGTGGAGTTCATGAGCCAGTGGGAACGCCAGCGGGTCGAGGAGATGCTTCAGGTTATCTAGATCTTTCAAGGCGCGGCCCGGGTCTCTGGCGGGTGCTGCTGCAAAGAATCTCTCCACCAGGCAACCTTCCACCTATCCTCAGGGTCCATAACTAGATCGAACCTAAATCTGCCAGGGAAATCTCCGATGCGTTTGCCCGACGAACCCCAACGGACACGGCACCTCCTGCAAGGCGCGCAGTTGGGCGACTCCATCGCCGCCCACCTCGACAGCCTCAAGCGCCTGCAAGCCCAGGTCAGCTACATGACCCGCGCGGCAGAACTGCTGGACCTGCACCTGAGCAGCATCGAGAACGACCTCGACCAGGTTCGTGCACAACTCGCCGCCCGCCCGCGACTTTGAGCCCTGCACGGCGATTTATGCGGTAAAGTTCCGCCCTTGCGCCAGGAAGGCAGCAGCTTGGCTGTCTGAATTTTCACTGGTCGGCCTTCAAGTGTCAGCAGAGCACCGATAAATGAACAAACCCGACGAGACGCTACAGGCCCGGACGCCCTACACCTCGCTCCCCTCTTTCCTGGCCTTCCCCATCGTCGGCCTGGGCGCCTCCGCTGGCGGCCTGGCCGCGCTGCTGCATTTTTTCGAGGAAATGCCCAACGAGAGCGGCATGGCCTTCGTGGTGGTGATGCACCTCTCCGCCGAACACGAAAGCAGCGCCGACCGTATCCTGCAGAAAGTCACCGGCATGCCGGTGCAACAGGTGACCAAGCCGACGCCAGTGGAGGCCAACCACGTCTACCTGATTTCCCCGGCCATGCAGCTGGAAATGCTCGACGGCTACCTACGTGTCACCGAACGCCCAAGCGGCCGACCGCGGCATATCGCCATCGATGTGTTCTTCCGCACCATGGCCGATGCCCATCGCCATCGCAGCATCGGCATCGTCCTCTCCGGCGCCGGCAACGACGGCAGCGCCGGACTGGTGCGGGTCAAGGAACAGGGGGGCATGACCCTCGCCCAGTCCCTCGACGACGCCGAATACGAAAGCATGCCGCGCAACGCCATCGCCACCGGCCAGGTGGACTTCGTTCTGCCGGTGGTGGACATGCCGCAGAAGCTGGTGGAACTGTGGGACAACATGCGCAAGATCGAACTGCCCCTGGGCGACGAGATCGAGCCGCCGCTGCACAACCCCGACACCGCCGAGGACGAACGCGCCGCCGATGCCGCCCTGCGGGAAATCATCGTCATCCTGCGCACCCGTACCGGCCACGATTTCAAGCACTACAAGCGCGCCACCGTGCTGCGCCGCATCGAGCGGCGCATGCAGGTCAACCGGGTCAGCGACCTGCCGGCCTATCGCGACTTCCTCAACGCCAACTCCGACGAAGCCAGCGCCCTGCTCGACGACATGCTGATCGGCGTGACCAATTTCTTCCGCGACCGCGAGGCCTTCGAGGCACTGGAACGGGAGATCGTCCCGCGCCTGTTCGAGCTGCCCGGCGAAGGCGACCCCACGGTACGCGCCTGGTCGGCGGGCTGTTCTTCCGGCGAGGAGGCCTATTCCATCGCCATGCTGCTGGCCGACCACCTGGATTTCAGCCACAGCACCCACAAGTTCCAGGTGTTCGCCACCGATATCGACGAGCACGCCATCGGCGTCGGTCGTGCCGGGGTCTATCCCGAGGCAGTGGTCACCGATATTCCGCCGGCCCGCCTGCGGCAGCATTTCGCCAAGGAACAGACGCATTTCCGGGTGAAGAAGGAGATCCGCGAGCGGGTCCTGTTCGCCCTGCACAACCTGCTGCGCGACCCGCCGTTTTCCAAGCTGCACCTGATCAGTTGCCGCAACCTGCTGATCTACCTCGACCGCCAGGTACAGGCGGACATCCTGCAGATGTTCCACTTTGCCCTGGCCCCGGGCGGCTACCTGTTCCTCGGCAGTTCCGAGTCGGCGGACGTGTGCCTGGACCTGTTCACTCCGGTGGACAAGAAGAACCGCATCTACCGGGCCAAGGCCAGTTCCAGCCTCGGGCGGCCGACCCCTACCCTGCCCCTCAACGCCTTCACCGGGTTTTCCCTGCCCAACGTCGAGCGCAACCTGGAGCGGCGCAAGGTGTCCTTCGCCGAGGTCCACCAGCGCGTGCTGGAGCAGTACGGCCCGCCGAGCGTGGTGGTCAACCAGGACTCGGACATCGTGCACATGTCCGACCGCGCCGGGCGTTTCCTGCGCTATGTCGGCGGCGAGCCCTCGCACAACCTGCTGGTGCAGGTCCTGCCGGAGCTGCGCCTGGAGCTACGTACCGCGCTGTTCCAGGCCTTCCAGACCGGCAAGAGCATCGAGGCGCGGCGCGTGCAACTGGAGCGTGACGGGCGCAACTATTACGTGAACATGGTGGCCCGACCGTTCCGTGACCTGGACGCCGACTTCGTCCTGGTGCTCTTCGACGAGGTCGAGGAAACCATGAGCGCCGAGGTCAAGGGGCCGCGCGACAACGGCAAGGACAGCGTGCTGTCGCAGCTCGAAGGCGAGTTGCAACGGACCAAGGAACAGTTGCAGGCCACCGTGGAGCAGTCCGAGACCTCCACCGAGGAACTGAAGGCCTCCAACGAAGAGCTGCAGGCGATCAACGAGGAACTGCGCTCCACCACCGAGGAACTGGAAACCAGCAAGGAAGAGCTGCAGTCGATCAACGAAGAGCTGATCACGGTCAACCAGGAGCTCAAGAGCAAGGTCGAGGAAACCGGCAAGATCAACGACGACCTGCAGAACCTGATCGCCTCCACCGATATCGCCACGGTGTTCGTCGACCGGCGCATGCGCATCAAGTCCTATACCCCGCGGGCCACCGAGATCTTCAGCATCATTCCTTCGGACACCGGGCGCTCGCTGCTGGATATCACCCATCGCCTCGATTACCCGGGCATGGCCGATGACGCCGTGGCCGCCTTCGAGTCGCTGCGCATCATCGAGTGCGAAGTGCCGAGCAACGATGGCCGCTGGTATATCGCCCGGCTGCTGCCGTACCGCACCACCGAGGACCTGATCGATGGCGCGGTGCTGACCTTCATCGACATCAGCGAGCGGCGCCAGGCCGAGGAGCAGGTCCGCGAAGGCGAGGAACGCCTGCGCCTGGCAGCGGAAAGCACCCAGGACTTCATCATCCTGACCATGGACGCTCAAGGCCTGATCACCACCTGGAACCGCGGCGCCGAGCGTACCTTCGGTTACCGCGAGGAGGAAGTGCTGGGCCGCAGCGCCGAACTGATCTTCCTGCCCGAAGACCGCGACAACGACGTGCTCCAGGAAGAATTGCGCCTGGCCCGCCGGGATGGCCGCGCCGACGACGAGCGCTGGTTGCAGCGCAAGGACGGCAGCCGCTTCTTCTGCAGCGGGGTGACCACCGCGCTGCACAACGGCCAGCACGGTTTCGCGAAAATCGGCCGGGATATCACCGACAAGAAACGCCAGGAGTCCGAGCAGGTCTGGCAACTGCAACAGAGCCGCACCAGCAGCAAGCTCAAGGACGAATTCTTTGCGGTCATGTCCCACGAGCTCAAGCACCCGCTCAACCTGATCCAGCTCAACGGCGAGCTGATGACCCGCCTGCCCCAGGTGCGCGGCAATGCCGTGGCCGGGCGCGCAGTGGACACCATCCTCGGCGCGGTGCGCAGCCAGGCGCGGATCATCGATGACCTGCTCGACCTGTCGCGGATCAACACCGGCAAGCTCAAGCTCAACCGCGGGCCGGTGTTGCTGCAGCAACTGCTCGGCGATATCGCCAGCGTGGCCCGGGGCGATGCGGCCAACGAGCAGATCCAGGTCGAACTGGAGCTGCCCGACGACAGCCACGAGCCGCTGGTGATCGATGCCGACCCGGTGCGTGTCGAACAGATCATCTGGAACCTGCTGAACAATGCCCTCAAGTTCACCGATGCCGGCGGACGTGTGTGCCTGCGCCTGGTGGATGAAGGCAACCAGGTGCGCCTCGATGTGCAGGACAACGGCCAGGGCATCGCGGTCGAATCGCTGCCGCTGATCTTCGACATGTTCGGCCAGGTGCCGGAGCACCGGCATGGGCAAAACCGTGGTGGGCTGGGGATCGGCCTGGCCTTGGTACGCGAGTTGGTGGAGGCTCATCACGGCCGGGTCGAGGCGAAATCCGCCGGGCTGGGGCGTGGCGCGACCTTCAGTGTGTGGTTGCCGCACTACAGTCGCGAGCAGGTGCCGGTGATTACCGAACTGGACGAAACGCCGGGGAATTTCCTCGGGCTCAAGGTGCTGATCGTCGATGACTCCGAGGACATCCTCGAGATCATGACGGCGCTGATGGAACTGGAAGGTGCCGAAGTCACCGTGGCCGGCAACGGTGCCCAGGCGCTGGAGCGGCTGGAGGAAGGCGTAGTGTTCGACCTGGTCCTGTCGGACCTGGGCATGCCGGTGATGAATGGCCTGGAGTTGATCGCGCGGTTACGCAGTGACGAGCGTTTCCGCAGCCTGCCGGTGGTGGCCTTGACCGGGTTTGGCGCCAGTCAGGACAAGGCTGAGGCGCTGAAGGCCGGGTTTAACGCCCATGTCGACAAGCCGGTGGCGTTCGAGGTGTTGCAGGAGACGGTGAGGACGGTGCTGGGCCGTTAACCTTGCTGTGTTCTTTAGGGCCCTATCGCTGGCAAGCCAGCTCCCACAGGTATCGCATGCACCGCTGAACCTGTGGGAGCTGGCTTGCCAGCGATAGGGCCATCAGCAGCCCCGATAATCTATGGCTTGGTGGTTTCCGAATGGTCTTTCGGAGTAGTCGGCACCCCACCAGGCCCCGGCACCACCGGATCCACCGCATCCCGGGTGGTAGCGCCCGGCCCTACCGAACTCCCGCCATGGGCCGCAGCCAGCTGGCGAGCCTTCTCCAGATGCGCCTTCAAAGTCGGCAGCGTCTCCTGGGCAAATGCCTTCAGTTCCGCATCCTTGCCATCCTTCGCATAGTCATCGAACAGCTTGATCGCCGCCTCATGGGCATTGACCTGATTGTTGGCATAGGCCTGGTCGAACGACTTGGCCCCGCGCAGTTCCAGGATCATCGCCTTGGCCTTGTCGATCAGGTCGGCATCGGTCGAGACTTCCAGCTTCTTGCTCGCCGCCAGCGCCTTGAGCTTCTCGTTGGCTGCGCCGTGGTCCTTGAGCATCATCGCGGAGAAGGTCTTCACATCCGCCGCCGTGCCTTTCTCCTGCGCCAGTTTGGCCGCTTCCACTTCGGCCACGCCCTTGGCCGAGGCGTCCTCGACGAAGTCGTCGGCATCCTGGGCGGCATGCACCGCGCCCGCCAGGGTGAAGGCCAGGGCAAAGCCCGCGCTACGCAACAGTGTGTTCATCATTGAATCCTCGGGTCAGTTCCGGTTCTGGTGTCACTAGTTGTTCTGAGCCGGGCACCGGGACCGAGGTTCATCTTTTTTGCGAGGAAAGGTTGGCGCTGGTTTAGGAGCTCCTGAAAGAAATCCTGCCTTTGAGGCCTGCACCGTACCCTGTGGGAGCTGGCTTGCCAGCGATGAGGTCGGCACTGGCAATGATGTTGTCAGATAGGGCCAAATCGCTGGCAAGCCAGCTCCCACAGGGGACGATGCAGGGTTTCAATATGGTTCAGGGCAACGGATTGCCCCCCGTCACTCCAAACACCTCCCCGGTGATATAGCTCGACTCCTGCGAAGCCAGCAGCACATACAACGGCGCGCACTCCGCCGGCTGCCCCGGCCGCTTCATCGGTACCTGCTCGCCAAAGTGCGGGATCTTTTCCGAAGGCTGCCCGCCGCTAGGCTGCAGCACCGTCCAGATCGGCCCCGGCGCCACGGCATTGACCCGGATCCCGCGCTCCACCACCTGCTTGGCCAGCGCCTTGGTGAAGGCCACGATCGCCGCCTTGGTGGTCGCATAGTCCAGCAAGGTCGCCGATGGCTGGTACGACTGGATCGAAGCGGTATTGATGATGGTCGCCCCCGCCGGCATCAACGGCACCGCCGCCTGGCACAGCCAGAACAACGCATAGACATTGGTCTTCATGGTCGCGTCGAACTGCTCGCTGCTGACCTGCCCCACGTCCTTGCGCGCCACCTGCTTGCCAGCGACGTTGACCAGGATATCCAGCCCGCCCAGTTGCTCATGGGCCTGGTCCACCAGTTCCTTGCAGAAGCGCTCGTCCTTGAGGTCACCAGGAATGGCGACAGCCCGACGCCCCTCGGCCTCGATCAGTTTCACCACCTCCCGTGCGTCAGCCTGCTCGATGGGCAGGTAGTTGAGCGCGATATCTGCCCCTTCGCGAGCAAAGGCGATGGCCACGGCGCGCCCGATACCCGAGTCGGCACCGGTGATCAGCGCCTTGCGCCCGGCCAGGCGACCGAAGCCCTTGTAGGTGGTCTCACCATGGTCCGGCTCCGGGTTCATGTGCGCATCCAGCCCCGGCGCCGTCTGGCCCTGGGCCGGAAACGGCGGCTGCGGGTACTGGGTCAGCGGGTTCTGCATGCTGAACTGGTCGTGTTTTTTCGTCGACATCGGAACACCTCCACGGAACGGAAAACTTCAGGCTCGTGGAGGTGAGAGAGGATGCGGTCCGGGAAGGTTTGTCCGGGCCGGGCTCAGGGCCGACAGGCGGTCAGTCCGCGGCTTTGCGCCATTCGCGGATCTGGTCGATGGACGCCGTGACACCGCCGCAGACCACTACCAGCACGCGCTGATACTGACGCAGGGCTTCGCTCGGGGCGTAGGCCAGGGCCAGGGCGGCACCGCAGGCCGGCTCCACCAGCACGCGATGGTCGGAGAGAAAACGCTCACAGGCATCCAGCGCCTCGGCATCGCTGACCACATGGCTGACCACGTTCATCTGCTGGCTGATGCGGAAGGCCTCGTCGCAAACGCGTTTGGCCCCAAGCGAGGTGGCCACCGTAGCGATGCTGTCGATGGTGACCAGCTCACCCTCGGCCACCGCCGCCGCCAGCGAGGCTGCTCCCAGGGTCTCCACGGCGAAAACCGGGAGATCAGACCAGCCATTGCGCTGCAGCCCTTGCGCGACGCCCGACAGCAGGCCGCCGCCGCCGACTGCCACGACCACGGCGTCGGGCTTGATCCCGGCCGCAGCCACTTCATCCACCAGGATGGCATGGCCTTGCCATAGCAGCGGATTGTCGAAGGGATGGATGAACGCGTCGTCGGCACCTACCAGCGACAGTGCCAGCTCATTGGCCTCCTGCCACACCTTGCCGTGAACGATAACCTCGGCGTTTTCCTGGCGAATCAACTGGCGTGCGCGTTCGGTGGTGGTTTCCGGAACCACCACAGTGACCGGCAAACCGAGACAGCGCCCGGCATAGGCCACCGCGATACCGGCATTGCCGCCGGAGGACGAGACGAAGCGACGCTTGCCCTGTTGGGCGAAGTGCTCACAGGCCAGGCCGACGCCGCGCAGCTTGAACGAACCGCAAGGCTGCAGGGCGTCCATCTTCAGCCAGACGTCCTGCCCGGTCGCGAGGCTCAGCGGCCGCGACGCCAGCAACGGCGTATCCAGATGCAGGCTCATGCGCGCTCTCCCAGGTACAAGGTGCCGCGCATATACAGCGCACCTCTGCCGCTGATGATCACCCGGCCATTGCCCGGCAGTTCGCAGTGCAACTGGCCACGCCGCGCGCCACCCTGGCGGGCACTCAGGCGGGTCTTGCCAAGGCGCCGGGACCAGTAGGTCGCCAGCGAGGTATGCGCCGAGCCGGTCACCGGATCTTCATTGACCCCGACCTGCGGCCCGAACCAGCGTGAGACGAAGTCGAACTCGCCCGTGCCCGGCGCAGTGACGGCGACACCGCGCACGTCGTAGCGGCTCAGGGCCGCGAAGTCCGGTTGCAGGCCTTCGATCACGGCGGCGCTTTCCACTACGGCGATGTAGTCGTCACTGCGCTGCAGTTCGAGAATCTCGCAGCCCAGGGCTTCGGCCAATCCCTCCGGCATTGGCGCCGGTTGCGGATGCTTGAGCGGGAAGTCCAGCGCCAGGCGTTCGCCATCGCGACTTACCCGCAGCTCACCGCTGCGGGTAAAAAAGCGCAGGGTCTGATCGGTCGCACCGAGCTCGTTGAACAGCACCCAGGCCGACGCCAGGGTGGCATGCCCGCACAGGTCCACTTCCATGCCCGGGGTGAACCAGCGCAGCCGGTAGCCTTCGCCCTCTGCCACGAAATAGGCGGTTTCCGAAAGGTTGTTCTCTTCGGCGATGCGTTGCAGGGTCGCGTCGTCCAGCCAGCTGTCCAGCGGGCACACGGCGGCCGGGTTGCCGCCAAAGATGCCGTCGCTGAAGGCATCGACCTGATAGATCGGAAGTTGCATGGGGGTTCCTCAACCGTTGCGGATTTCTTCGAGATAGTTGTAGACGGTGTAGCGACTCACCCCGAGGGCGGCCGCGGCCTTCTCCACCGCACCCTTGACGATGAACAGGCCGCCGTCGTGCATCTGCCGTACCGCTTCGAGCTTCTGCGCCTTGCCGAAGCGCACGCCCTGGGCGCGGGCGTCCAGCAGGGCACCGTCGATGATGCGGGTCATGAGCTGTTCCAGGTCCGGGGTGGGTTCCGGGGCGGGGGCCGGGGCTTCGGAGGTGGCCAGCAATTGTTCGAGACAGGCCTGGGCGGCAGCGATGCCACTCAGGTCGGTATTGACGCAAAGACTGGCGAACGGCTCGCCGGCCGCATCGCGGAACACGGCGGTGGCGCTGCGGAAGGTTTTGCCGTCGTGGCCCTGGGTCGGGTAGTTGCCGATCACTACCGGGGTCTGGCTGCCCTTCTCCAGCGCAGCGTGGAGCACAGCGTCGAAACCACGGTCATGCCGCAGGCCGGCGAGGATCGGGCTGCCAACCTGGCGGCCGCTGATATGGCCGTTGACGATGGCCAGCACCGAGTGTTCGGGTCGGGTCAGGTCGTGCAGGACCACTTCGGTGTTGCGGCCGAGGACGGTACCGAGCATGCGCACGGTGGCCTGGAGGACGTCGAGGACGAGCTGGCGTTCGGGGGGCATGGGGGCTGTCCGTCAGAATCGGACAGGAAAAATATCAACATAAAGTTGAATATTCAACAGAAAGCCAGATTTCTTGTTGTTCTCTGGTCAGTCATCGCTGGCAAGCCAGCTCTCACAGGGTTCGCGGCGCTGCACAATCCTGTGGGAGCTGGCTTGCCAGCGATGAGGCCCTCAAGGCTGCTCTACATCCAGCGCCTCACCAATGGCATAGAAATGCCCACCCGCCACATAGTGCACGCTGCGCAACGCCGGATCGGCCTTTTCGAACACCCAGTGCCCCTCCTCGAACACGCGCTCGTCCGCCCAGGCAGCCACCACCTCGGCAATGAACAGGTCATAGGTGTTCTGGTTATGCGGTTCGTCGATCACCCGGCACATCAGCCAGGCTGAGCAGCCTGCCACCAGCGGCGCAGGATAGCCCTCGACGCGGAACAGTTCGACGCCAGCCCGGGCCAGCTTGTCCGGCGCTTCCGCCAAGCTGTGGCTGCCAACCTGGTGAGTCAGTTGCAATTGCCCGGCATTGGGCACCTGCAGCACCATCCAGCCGCTGTTTTCCACCAGCGCGCGGGTGCGGGTGATCTTGTCGATGACCACCGTGACCTTGGGCGGGTCGAAATCCAGGGCGCAGGCCCAGGCGGCAGCCATGACGTTGTCGACGCCGGCGTGGCTGGCGGAGACCAGCACGGTCGGGCCATGGTTGAGCAGGCGGTAGGCTTTTTTCAGGTCGACAGGCTTGAAGTGGGGAGACATGGTTACCTCGGGAGTAATGGGGCTGCAAACGCGGCCCCAATACTGACTCACCCGCGGTAGAGAATCACCCGGTCATTGACCGGCCCCGGCGGACGCTACTTCTCCGCTTCGATCACCTGGTTCAGCACTTTCCCGTCGATGGTCAGCGACGCGGTGTTGAACATGTTCTCGACATAGGCCTTGGCCGCCTGCTCCTGGCGCTGGGCGCGCAGGGCATCACGCAGTTGCCCGCGCATTTCGTCGAAGGTCGCCACCCGCGCCGGCAGCAGCTCGGTCAGCTTGATGATGTGCAGCCCCAGCGAGCTTTGCAGCGGCTCGCTGACGTTCCCCACCTTCATCTTCGCCACGGTACCGCGCACTTCCGGCAACAGCTGGTTCAGCGGTTGCAGGCCGGTGTCGCCACCGCGGTTGTTGCTACCGGCGTCCTGCGAGTAGGAGCGCGCCAGTTCGGCGAAGTCCGCATCGCTGGCCTGGGCGCGCTTGGCCAGGCTTTGCGCCTGCTTGCGCACCGACTCCAGGGCACCCTCATCCGGCACGGCGAGGAAGATCTGGCTGACCCGATACAGCGCCGGCACCTGGAAGCCTGCCTTGCCGTTCTCGTAGGCCTGTTTCAGCTCGTCGTCGCTGGGAAAGTCCTTGGGCACTTCGGTCACGCTGTTCAGGTAGCTGCGCAACACGATCTGCTCGGTGGCCGCGCGGGTCTGGGCTTCCACGTCGGGACGCTTGGACCAGCCCTTGGCCTCGGCCTGCTGGTACAGGGCCTTTTCCGCAAGACGGGCACGGATCCAGGTTTCCAGGGCCGAACGGTCGTTACGCAGTTGCTGGCGCGCCTGCACCGGCAGTTGCGCGAACAGCGCCTTGAGCTCGTCGGCATCGACCTTTTGTTCACCGAGGCTGGCCAGGGCGGTACCGCTGGCCGTGGCTTCCGGCACCGCACGGCTGGCCGCGACCGGGTCGGCACCCGGACGCAGGGCCAGCCCTACCGCCACCGCAAGGATGGCCAGCGCACCCGCGCCGGCCCACAGTTTGCGACTCACGAGGCGTTGGCCTCTGCGGCAGCTTGTGCGGCAGCGAGGTTACGGCTGAAGTCGCGCAGGTAGATGACGAACTCCTGCAGCACGCGATCCCACAGGACCAGCGAGCCCAGCAGGTTTTTCGGGCTGACGCCGTCGGCGACCACGACGTCCTGTTCCAGCACCAGGAATTCGCCCTGGGACGACAGGCGCGCGAAGCGACGGGAGATGTTCCACTGGTTGACCAGGTTTTCCGGGATCTCGCCCTGGACACGCAGGGCGCAGCTGTAGGTGAAGTCGAGGAACTCGCCCTGCTCCCTGGCGTGGTTACCGAAGCGTACGGAGTAACCGATGCCCTGGCTGGCGGTCTGCAGCTGAACGACCTGGTTCTGCTCGATGCGGTTGACGCGGCAACCGGCGTCCTGCAGCAGAGTGGTCATGGAATCGGCGGTTACGACTTCGATCAGGGTGGCTTCAGTCATGAATCTACTTCCTTGTGCAGTTAATAGTTTGAAGTACAAGGCAAAATTTGTAGCACATTGATAGTAGCCGGTATAGCGCGTACGCAAACCTTCTTCGCAACGATCGGGCTACCGTTCATCCGTTCCGTGCGCTACTGCCGAGGCGCCTGAGCAGTTCTTCCGCGCTCAGCAGCGGCGCGAAATACCGCCCCTGGCCCAGGGTGCAGCCCATGTCCATCAGCAGCAAATGCTGCTCGGGGCTTTCCACACCGGTCACGGTGATTCCGAGACCCAGGCTGCGGGCGATGCCCAGGCAGCCACGCAAGACCGCACGATGGCGTGGCTGCTGCTCCAGTTCGTGCATGAACCGCGCGCTGGTGCGCACCTCGTTGAACGGCAACTGGCACAGGCGCTGCAGCGAGCCGGCGTGGGAGCCGAATTCGCCGAGGGCCAGGGCGCAACCCAGCAGGCGCAGGCGAACCAGGCTTTCCAGGTGAATGACCGTGGGTTGCACCGGCTCGGCGAAGCTCAGCTCGAAGGCGACGCCCTGCCCCATCGAGCGCTGGAACTGCATCAGCGACTTGATCCGCCGGGTCAGGCCGCGGCGGCCCAGTTGCTCCAGATGCAGGGCAAAGGACATGCGCAGCATCTGGCCGCTGGAGAACAGCTCGCGCTGCAGTTCAAGGCCCTGTTCGAGCAGCGTCAGCAGCAGGTCGTCGAGCAGAGCGGTGTTCTCCAGCACCGGCATGAAGCGGTTCTGCTCGAGCGGGCCAAGGTGCGGATGGTGCCAGCGGGCAAGCACATCGACACCGCGGACTTCGCCATTGCCCAGGTCGCAGCGCGGCAGATAACAGGCAACGAATTCGTTGCAGGCCAACCCGCGGCGGATATCCGCTGCGCTGACCCCGCAGGCCGGGGCCGGCGCCGGCAGCGCCAGGACCACCGGCTGGCGGCTGCCTTCAAGGGCCAGGCGCATGCTGTCCAGGTGCAGCGGCTTGCCGACATCGCCCAGGAACGCGATCCCCAGCCCGTTGACCCATTGCGCCATCGCCCGGCGCACCTCCGCATGCAGGCCGCTGCTGACGATCACCCCGCCGATCAGTGCCGCCCGCGCGGCACGATGAATGAATTCCAGTCCGTCCATACCTTCCATGCGCACGTCGCACACCACTACATCGACCCGGCCGATACGGTCGAGCAAGGCCAGCGCCCCGGTGCCGTCACAGGCTTCGAATACCTCGCGACAGCCCAACTGGCCGAGGATCTTCACTGCAATCGCACGCTGGAACGACTGGTTTTCGAGAATCAATACACGCAAAAACTTGGCAGGCACATCCACTTCCCTCGCAAAGGTCGAAACGTCATGGTGCTACCGCTTCGCTGCGGATAAATCAGGAGACTTCCCAGCCAGCGACGGAATTCTCCGACGGCTACCAGCGGTACTGGCTCAGGCCCGGCAGACCTGCTCCAGGCGCTGGGCCAGGGTCGCCATGGCCAGGCGCAGGTCAGCCACCAGGGGCTCGATGGGCTGCGTCTTGCGCGGCCCGTGAACCGCCTGCTCGATGTTCTCGCAGGCCCGCAGCAGCCAGCGCGCCTTGATGATTCGCGCGCCGCCCTTGACCCGATGGGCCAGGTCGGCCAGCCCGCCGAGGTCCTCGGGGTGCAGCTCGGCCAGGCGCGCGAGGTCGTCGCGGTTGCTCAGCAACAGGTCGCGCAGCAGGTCCTTGATCGCCTGGTCATCGCCGCCGGTGAGCTGGCGCAGGCTGGACAGGTCATGGCCCTCGCCCAGTACGCCAGCAGCGCCGGGCTCGACCGCCAGGCGCTCTTGCGCGCGGGGCGCCAGCCTGGCGGCCAGCGCCGTCAGGTCCAGGGGTTTGAACAGGCAGTCATCCATGCCTGCCCGCAGGCAACGCACGCGCTCCTCGGCCTGGGCGTTGGCCGTGCAGCCGAGCAGCAGCACCGAGGACTTGCCCTTGCGCCGTTCATCCTCGCGTACCGCCCGGGTCAGGGCGTAGCCGTTCATACCGGGCATGTTGCAGTCGGTGATCAGCACATCGAAGTGCTGGCGCAACCAGGTGCGCAGGCCCTCATGGCCGTTGGCCGCAGTGACCACACGATGGCCGAGGTAGCTCAGTTGCTGTTGCAACAGCAGGCGATTGGCCGGGTAGTCATCCACCACCAGGATGTCCAGCGCAGCCATCTCCCCGGCCTCGGGTTGAGGCAGGCTGGCCAGGGTCTCTGCGCAGGGCGTCAGCCGCGGCAGGTCGAGGCGCAATTGCGCCCGCGTGCCGACGCCCAGGGTGCTGTCCAGGTGCATCTCGCCGCCCATCATGGCGCACAGCGCATGGCTGATGCTCAGGCCCAGGCCCGTGCCGCTGCGCGCGCCCTGCAGGTTGTTGCTGGCCTGGCGGAACGGCCGGCCCAGTTGGCTCAGTTCGTCGGCCGGAATACCGACCCCGGTGTCTTCCACGGCCAGGTGCAGGCCAACCCGTTCGGCGCCGAGCTCCAGGCTCAGGGTGACGCATACCAGGCCTTCGTCGGTGAACTTGATGGCATTGCTGATCAGGTTCGACAGCACCTGCTGGAAGCGCAGCGGGTCGAGCAGCACCTGCACCGGCCCGTGGCCCTCCATGTCCAGTTTCAGTTGCAGGCGCTTTTGCCGGGCCTGGCCTTCGAACAGACGCACCGTGCTTTCCACTTCGCGATACAGGTCCACCTGCTGTGGCGCCAGGGTCAAATGGCCTGATTCGATGCGGGTGATATCGAGGATATCGCCGACCAGGTCACGCAGCCCCCGCGCTGCGCCGGAGGCGACCTCCAGGGCCAGGCGGTCGAGCACACCCTCGCCGGACTTGCGCAGGGCCAGCTCGAGCATGCCCAGCAGGGCGTTGAGCGGGTTGCGGATCTCATGGCTCATGGTCGCGAGGAAGTGGGTCTTGGCCCGGTTGGCCGCCTCGGCCTCGTCCTTGGCCTGTTGCAGGGCATGGTAGAGCTGCTGGCGTTCGGAAATGTCGATCCAGCCACCGATCAGGCCCTTCACCGCACCGTCGCTGCCACGATACGGCAGCATCCAGTGATAGATGGTGATGCGCCGGCCGCCGAGCACCAGCTCGCGGTCCTCCACCAGTTTCTGGCCGAGGGCAATGACCTGGCGCGAGGCTTCGCGACAGTGGCGGCTCTGGGCTGCGCCGATCAACCATTCCGGCAGCGCCTGGTCGATCACCGACTCGAAGGTGACGCCCAGGGCATCCAGGTAACTGACATTGCAGGTGATCAGCCGCCCGCGGCGGTCGCGCACGTAGATCGGGTTCGGCGTGCCATCGATCATCACCCGCATGAACTCCACCTGCTCGTTCAGCGCCTTTTCCGCTGTCTGGCGCCGGCGTACCTGGCGGCGCAGACTGCGAATCCAGTACACCGCGAGAAACATCAAGGCCACGGCCATGAGGAAGGTCTGCAGGATCATCCCGCGGTACTTGCGCCAATAGGTGTCGGCGATGATGACCTCGCTGCGCCAGCGACTGGTCAGGTCGTCCATTTCCTGCGGGCTGATGCTCAGCAGCACCTTGTTGAGGATCGACATCAGCTCGCTGGCGTCACGGCGCCCGGCAAAGGCGAAATGCAGGGCCGGCAGGGGCAGCGCGGCGCTGATGTGCAATTGGCCGCGGTAAAAGCGCGCGATGCTGTAGCGCGCGCCGATCAGGCTCACCACTGCGGCATGCGCCTCGCCGCTGACGACCCGCTCCAGGGCTTGCAGCGGGCCGTCGCTCCACAGCGGACGGATACCCGGGTGCTGTTCGCGCAGGTAGTCCTCGATCACGCTGCCCTCGACCAGCGCCAGGCGCTTGCCGTCCAGTTGCTCGAGGCTGTCGAAGCGGACGTTGTCGCGGGTCACCAGGACCAGGCCGTTGCTCAACCAGGAGCGGCTGAAGGCAACCTGTTGCTGACGGTCCTGGCTGAACGGCAGCGCGGCCAGCAGATCGACCTCGTCGGCCTCCAGGCGCCGGGTCATCTCGTTGAAGCCCGCGCGTTCGACAATGTCGAACGCCAGCCCGCTGCGCTGGCTGATGATCTCCAGCAGATCGGCGCTGATGCCGCGGAACGCGCCGTTGTCGTCGCGGTAGGTGACCGGCGGGAACTGCTCGTCGATGGCCACCCTGATTCGCGGATTGCGCTGCAGCCATGCCTCCTCGTCCGGCGTCAGGTCCAGCCGCTGGGGCTCGACGAAACCGGCCCTGCCGGCGTTCCAGCGGCGCAGGATGTCCTGGCGGGTCTGCTCGGGAATCTGTTCCAGGGCCTGGTCGACCAGCGCCTTGAGGCGCCGGTTGGCCGGGCTCAGGGCAAAACCGTAGTGGCCATCCTGGAAGCGTTCGGCGGCGCTCAGTTGCAGGGCGCTCAGATAGCTTTTTTGCAGCAGGTAGCGCGACCCCAGGGCGTCACCGATAAACAGATCGGCCTGGCCGAAGGCCACGGCGCCCAGGGCGTTGAGTACCGACGGGTAGACCACCGGCACGGCCTGGGGAAACAGCTGGTGCACACGCTCGGTGGACAGATAGCCCTCGCGCAGGGCCAGGCGCACACCGGGCTGGTGCGGGTCCGCTGGCGTCGCGCGGTCATTGCGGCTGACCAGTACCGGGAGGTTTTCCGCATAGGGCTGCGACAGCAGCAGGCCGCTGCGCAACGCCTCGTCGGCGTTGGAGGTGCCGAGCAGATCGATTTCGCCGCGGGCCAGGGCGTCCAATGCCGCGTTGCGGCTGGCATAGCGGCGCACCCGCAGGTCCAGGCCGAGCAATTCGCCGAGCAGGCCGGCATAGTCCGCCGTCAGGCCCTCGTAATCGCGCCCGATGGTGGTGATGTCGAACGGCACCCGGTCCGGACGGCTGACCCCCAGCCAGAGCGTGCGCCGCGCCCACAGCCATCGGCGGTCGTCATCCTCGAGCTGCAGCGGCAGTTGGTCGCCGAGGCTGGAGCGGGCCAGCAGGCTCGGCGCCTCGCCCCAGGCCAGGGCGGCGCCCAGCCACAGGCAGGGCCCGAGCAGGAGCAGCAGGCGGACGAGGCGCTTCAGCGGCCAGCGCCGCTCAGATAAGGTCATGACGCCTGGCCAGGTCGGCCAGGTCAACCTGGGAATCGACCCGCAGTTTCTCCAGCAAGCGGGTCTTGTAGGTACTGATGGTCTTGTTGCTCAGCAGCATGGTCTCGCCAATGACCTTGTTGCTCAGGCCACGCGCCAGTTGCTGAAGGATCAGCAGCTCGCGGTCGGTCAGGCGCTCGATGCGCTGCGCCTCGGTGGCCTGGCAGTCGTAGCGGTTCACCGAACTCAGCGACACCTCGGGAAAATAGGTATAGCCCGACAGCACCGCCATGACCGCCTTGCGCAGCTCGGTGAGGTCGTCGTTCTTCGAAACGAAGCCCGAGGCCCCGAGGCGCATGCAACGCATGGAGAAATAACCAGGCACCTGGGAGGTCAGCACGAGCATTTTCATCCGCATGTTCGCCGACTTGACCCGGGTGATGATCTCCAGGCCGTCCATGCGCGGAATGGAAATGTCGAGGATGGCGATATCCGGCTCGTGCTCGCGCATCATGCGCAAGGCATCCACGCCGTTGTCGGCCTCGGCGACGATGTTGATGTTCTCCTGGCGCAGCAGCATGCGCACGCTGGCACGAATGAATGGGTGATCGTCGACGATCAAGGCTGTGTACATGTGTCCCTCACTCTCTGGGTGACATACCTGTCGGCGGGCAGTGCTGAATCGCAACCAGTCGCAATAGCGTCAAAGTGCCACTACCTTGTGGCACGCAGTATCGGTTGCCGGACGGGCACATGTGCATCAGACATTTCCTGTGTCGGCGCAGGAAATTTCCCAGCGTTAGCTTCAACCCTTGATTTCGACGCGTCGTCGCTCTCCTCCCTCGATCAGTTCGAAGCGGTACACCCGCCCTGACAAGCGGGCGAACAGCCGGGAGACGCCGGGGCGGATATGGTGCTTGGTGGCCACGGCACAGTGCTTGCCGCTGCTGTCGCAGTCATTGAAATGATCGAGGACCACGGTGGAGCTGCCCTGGTTGCTGACCCGGAACTGGCCGTCCAGCTCGCTGATCCCGGTGTCGAAGCGGGTGTCCTGTGGGCGGATGAACAGCAGCGAGCCATAGCCGGCAAGGATGTTCACCCCGGCCTTGAGCTCCTGCTCGTAGCGCTCGGCTTCTTCGTCGCTGATGGCGAAGCCGTCACCGTGCTCGGGCAGCACCGGCACGAACCGCAGGCGGAAATAACGTTCACCACCCCGCTCGCCGCGGTACAGCAGGCGCACCGCCTGCATGCCGCCGGCCGGGACGATCAGCCGTGCCGGGCTGGCAATCAGCGGCCGCTCGGCCACCGGCAGGTCATCATGGGACACCTCGCGGGGCGCGCTCTGCCCGTCATGGATCAACTCGACCACGCTGACCTTGACGAAGGCAGTAGTGTCGCCCAGGTTGCGCACGCGCTTGAGCAAGGTGCTGGATCCACCGTCGAGGTAGTCGTAGAGGCCGCCGACATTGATTTGCGGGCCGGCCTGCGCAGTGCCGGCCAACAGGCCCAGGCACAGCGCGAACAACAGGGTTTTCATGGTGCAGCTCCTGAAGAACACTTAGAAATCGGCATCGAATACCACCGTGACATCACCTTCGTAGCGCGCCCCGGGGTAGCGGGTCATTTCACTCACGGCGTGCTTGTCCACCTGGAAATGCAGGCTGCCGCCGCGGTTCAACGCCGGTTGCGTGGCCTCCAGTTCGATGGCGGTAGCCTCGCCAACCGGTAACGGCAGGCGGGTGACCGGTTGACCGTTGTGCAGGATGACGCTGGGCAGGGTCAGGGCGACCTGGACCGGCACCTGGTGGTCATTGGCGTCGTTGCGGATGGCGCACTGGCTGCCCAGCGGGTACTCGCAGCGGGTATGCACGGTGAACGGCCCCGACGACCAGATGCGCAGCGGCAGATCGCGGTACAGGCGCTCGGGCAGGCGCTTGTTGTTCAGCCATTGCGTCCAGCCACCCGGCGGCTCCAGCACCACCCGCTCGGAACCGGCCGGGAAGTCGATAACGAAGGCGTGCACCACGTCCAGTTCGAAGTTGATGGTCAGGTTGCTGGTGTTGAGGTTGCTGACGTCGTTGCCGAAGTCGAAATCGGCACCGGGGCCGACCTGGTAGGTGGTCTGGCCGCGGTACATGCCCTGCTTCATGCGCAGGGGCGACGGGGTTACCAGGCGGTAGGCAACGCCGAAATCACGAGTCTCCACATCGCGTTCCATCCCTGGCGTACCCGGACTACCGATGGGATAGCAGTAATCAGGGTTGCCCGGGCTTTTCACGCTCCACAGGTAGGACGCCCAGGCCCCGGTGCCCAGGGTGTACAGATAGCCGCACCCCCCGCGGACATACAAGGTGTACACCGGGCTGTTGCTGGTCGTGCTTACATACTGGCTGATAGCGAAGATTTCAAAGGTCAGTTGGTAGCTCTCGCCGGTCAGATCGTGGGTCACCGTCACCGTGCGCCGGCCTGGAACCTTGATGTAGAACAGGTCGCGATGGTCCGGCGCACTGTGGGTGGTCTTCTTGCTGTAGGTGATGGGTATGCCCACCGTTTCCACGCCGTTGCAGTAATGCGGCCAGCGTCCGCAAAACGCGGCCTGGGGCGTGGTGTTGATGAACTCGTTGCCACCGCCGCGGTATTCGGCGGTGATGGTGACCTCCTCCGCCACCGCCGGCAGCGACAGGAGCAAGGCCAACAGGGCGAGGCCGATCAGCAGGCTTCGGGTCATGATGATTTCCTTGCGTGGCATCAGGCGTCACCTCCCTGGGTGCGCGGGTGGCGGACGGCGAGGCTGTCCGGCGAGCAGACCTGGTCGCCCACCAGCAGCACATCCTCCTGGCGCTGTACGCCGGGATCGAGGCTGAGCAGGCAGAGGCGCTGGCCGCCCTGGCGGATTTCCAGGGTCGGGGTCGATTCGCTCATTTCCACGGCGAAGAAGCCGTCGGCTTCGCTGACGCTGCGGCTGGCGTGGTTGATGACCATGGCCCCGCGCAGTGGCTGGCCGTTGTGGTCGAGCAGGCGGCCGAGCACGGTGACCGTGCGCATGACCCGCAGCACCCGGTAATCCACGCCCCCGCGGTTGAGGTGATAGGTCAGTGACGACGGCTGGATCACCGCCGCAGGCACACGGCCGTCCTCGAAGTCGAGTTGCACGCTGCCGGACTTGTAGGCGCTCACCGGAATCACGTTGCGCCCCGGGCGCAGCACGCTGGCATGGCCGTCGAGGTCATCGACCCGCAGCTTGAGGTCGGGGTAGTCCGACTCCACGTCGACGATCAGCCCGGCCTCGTACGGCAGGTACTGGCCACTCAGGGCGGCCTTGCCGCCGCCGATGGCCAGGGTGCTTTCCAGGTTGAGGCCGCCGCTGACCTGATTGTTGTACGAGGAGTTCTGCACATAGGCATCGCCATGCAGCGCGCGGTTCTCGAATTGCGCGTTGGCGGCGAACGCCGCGCCATAGCGGTCACCGTTGATAGTGCCACCGACGGTGCGCAGGGTGCTGTCCTCGATATCCTGCTGGTAGGTCAGCGAGGTATTCAGGTCGCGGCCGCCGTCGCGGGAGGTGCGGGTGCCAAGGCTGCCGGACAGGCGCCGGCCCGGCCCGCCGAGGCTCATGCTCAGGCTCAGGTTGACCCCACGGTTGCGCTGGTTGCCGCTGCTGGAGTTGCCGGGGCGATCGAACAGCGCGACCCGCCAGTTGGCATCCGAGCCCATCAACTGGCCGTGTTGCGACCAGCCCAGGTCCAGGGCCACGCCGCTATTGCCGTAGCCGCCATCGCTGTGGCTGAGGCGCAGGGTCGCCGTGCTTTTGCGGGTGATGCGCTGGCTGACCGACAGGGACGACTGACGCATCTCGTGACTGCCGGGCTGCTGGCGGTAGTCGTCATCGTTGTAGTCGTAGCCGTCCAGACGGCGCTGGCGCGGGTATTCGATCCACGAACGGTTGTGGCTGAGGACCACGCTCCCCGACTCATGGTGCCAGACACCTTGCAGGTCATAGCCATTGCCACGCTGGTCGGTATGGAACACATTGCCGAACACCTTGAGGCGGTCCAGGGCATCCCAGTCCAGCGAGGTGCCGTACTGCATCTGCCCGTCGATGCGCTGGGCCGAGGCCCCGGCCACCAGGCGCGGGTGCAGCAGGTAATTGGTGATGACCCCGGCGGCCAGCCCGCCGTAGTCCTCGTCGTCCCAGTTGCTGAGCAGTTCGCTCTGCTTGCCCAGGTACAGGTTGTAGCGCCAGGGTGAGGCGTTGTTGCTCCAATTGTTGGGCTTGTAGATGAACTCTTCGTTGCGCGAAGTGACCTGGCCGTCCTCGATCAGGCGCACCTCCACCTCGTAGATGCCGCCAGGCAGGACCCGGGTGTCGATGGCCTGCAGGCCGGGTTGTACCGGCTGGCTGTTGATCAACTGGCCATTGCGGTAAATCTCGACGAGCCCCGGGCGGTTGGGGGTGACATAGATCGGCGTGGCGCTGGCCTTGCCGTTGTCGATCGCCAGGCTGTCGCTGCTGCCGAACATCAGCCCCAGGGTGGTATCCGGGCTGTTGCCGAGCAGGCGCGGCTGGCGGCTCATGGCCTGGGCGCCAGGGGTGAAATAGCCGAGGCGGAAGAAGTTGTCCTGGTGCACGCGCTCGGCGAACAGCTCGTCGACCCGGTGCCGGGTCTGTGGACGGTCCTCGTTGCTGCGGTCGACCTGGGCCTCCGCCACGGTGGTCCAGTTGCCGACGCTGCCCTGCCCGCGCAAGGCGTAGCGGCCGACGGTTTCCTCGCCGTCACGGCTGAGGTTGAGCTGGTTGCGCAGGATCACGCCCTGGCTGCCCTGCTCGGGCAATGGGTGCCAGGCGGCCTGCTGGTCGCGTTCGGCGTTGCGGGTGAGGATCGACAGTTGCGAGTTGGCCAGGCTGTAGTGCACCGCCAGCAGGTCCTGGGGGCAGGCCTTGATGCAATTGCCCAGGGCCTGGCCGGCCCGCAGCACCTCGCCCCAGCGCTGGCGCACGGTATCCGGCTCCCGGCTTTCGTGGGTATCGGTGAACTCCAGCAGCTGGACCCGCTCGTCACGGCTGAGTACCACCATGGCTTCACCGAGCAGGCGACCGTCGAGGTCGATGCGCACGGCCAGGGGTACGTCGAAAAAGTGCTCGTCGAATTCCTTCGGCAATCCTTCGGCCTGCCGCAGGATGCCAAGCTGACTGGTATTCCCCGTCTCTTCCCTGGCGCTGACCTCGGTCAGCCAGGCGGCGGCCACGCAGCAGCCCACCGCCATTCGTATGGATGTCGCAAGAGACATGTGTGATTGCTCGTCGCGGATGGAGGCAACTCCAACCACCCCCGGCCCGGCATGGGGAGCGCCGGACCGGGGACGATTGGAAAAGGGAGGGACTGGCCCGGATTTACTCGGCGGTGGTTTCGAACATCATGTTGACCACGCCCAGGTAGTTGCCCGGGGTGTAGCCACCGGTGCCTGCGGCCTTGGCGGCCACTTCGAAGCCGACGATGGCGCCGGGGGCGGCCTGTTCCTGGCTGATGACCTCGGCGGAGGTCAGGGTCAGGGACTTGCCGGCGACGCTGACATCGAGGCCGATGGTGTCGGCGCCGCTGGTGATGGTCGCCGGGTTGGTCAGGTAGGCCGAGATCGGTCCGGTGGTGCTGCGTACCTGGAGTTGCTTGCGGATCGGTTGCAGGGTTTGCTGGAACGAGTTCCAGGCCATGTCCTGCGGCTCGTTCATCCAGTTGCCGCCTACCGGCTCGACGTAGAAGCTTTCGGTCGGGATGGTGGCGGTCACGGTGACCTGTTTCTCGATCGGGTCGGCCGCCACGGCGGTACCGGCCGCCATCATCAGTGCCAGTGGGAGTGCGAGAACGCTGTATTTCATGACCAATTTCCTTGTTGGGTGGCAAATTTTCCGGTAGTCCGGCAATGGCGCCGGACGGAGCGGATTATTCGCTAACAGGGGAAATGGCTTACATCAGACATATCCCAGCGAGACGAGGAAATTTCCCACCGTCGTCCGCTGAAAGGTGATTGGAGACTACCCGTGGGGTGGTAGGACATACGGATACCGCGATCCGTGTAGGAGCTGGTTTACCTGCGATGGACCGCGTTAGCGGTCCCAAAACCTGCCACTCCGAGCATCTGGAGGAATGCCATTCGAAAGTTGCTGTGAATCCAGGATTTCACATGACACCGACTCGTGCGGGATGGTTTTGGGACCGCTACGCGGTCCATCGCAGGTAAACCAGCTCCTACACCGACCGAGTGGGATTCAGTTCAGTGTTTTGGCAGGAAGATGCTGAAACGCGCCCCGCCCAGCGCCGACTGCCCGACCGTCAACAGCCCGCCCTGGCTCTCGATCACCCGTCGGCTGATCGCCAGCCCCAGGCCAAAGCCGCCAGTGGCCCGGTCGCGACTGCGATCCAGGCGGTAGAACGGCTGGAAGATCTGCTCGCGCTCCTGCTCGGGAATGCCGATGCCGTCATCCTCCACGGTGATCAGGCAGTTGCCCTGCCCGTCCAGGCTCAGCTCGAGGACCAGGCGCCGGTGGCAATAGCGCATGGCATTGCGGATCAGGTTCTGCACCGCGCGGGCGGTCATGCGTGGATCGAGGGCGAAGCGCTGCTCGCCGCCACCGCGTACTTCCCAGCAGATATCCCGGCTGTCCAGTTCTTCGGCAAAGCTGCCGAGGATGCTGTCGACGAACTCCAGCAGCGACACCTCGACCCGCTCGACGCTCTGTCCCGGCGTCTGCAACCGGCTATAGGACAGCAGCTCGAGTACCAGCTCATCCAGTTCGCGCACATGCCCGACCAGTTGCATCAAACGCTTGCGGCTGGCCGCCGGCAGTTCGTCGTAGAGCAGCACCAGGCCGAAATCCAGGCGGGTCAACGGCGTGCGCAATTCATGGGAGACCGCATTGAGCAGCTCGCGCTGTTGGGTCAGCAAGTGCTCCAGGTCCTGGGCCATGGTGTCGAACACCGCCGCCAGCGCACCGATGTTGGAGCGCGGCGAGATCAGGGTGCGCTCGGAGAGCTGGCCTTGGCCGAGCAGTTGCGCGGTGGCCTTGAGCCGTTGCAGGTCGCGCCAGTGCGGCCACAGCCAGAGCAGCAGGCAGCCGAGCAGCGCAGCACCGATCAGGACAGTGATGCCCCACGACAGCAGGTTGATATCGAACGGATCCGGCGGATTGCGCAAGGCGACCAGCCACTGACCACCGAGGGGCGCAATGGCGGTGTCGTAGTAGCCCCAGTCGCCCAGGCGCACCACGTTGTGACCGGCGTCGAGACGCTCGCGCTCTTCATCGTTCAGGTCCAGTTGCTCGCGGGTGCGCAGTTCGATGGCCAGGGGCGCGAAGTCCGCCGCCAGCGCCTCTGCCACCCGCGGCCATTCATTCTCCGGCGCCTGGCGGAACTGCTTGACGATCAGGCTCTGCACGCCCCGGGCCTGATCGAGGTTGTAGGCCACGTAACGGTCGTTGAACAGATGCAGGATCGCGTCCGGGATCAGGAAGATGCCGCCGGCATAGGCGATGATGGTCAGCAGGTACAGGCGAATCAGGATCTTCAGCATGGCCCGTCCTCAGACTTCCCATTCCACGCGACTGAACAGATAGCCCTTGCCCCACACCGTCTTGATCTTGCGCGCTTCGCCGGCATTGTCGTCGAACTTGCGGCGCAGCTTGGAGATGGCCACGTCCACCGAACGGTCGGTGCCGTTGAACTCGATGCCGCGCAGGTGCTGGAGGATGTGGTCGCGGCTGAGCACCGTGCCGGCGTTCTTCGCCAGCACCACCAGCAGGTTGAACTCGCCGCTGGACAGCTCCACCGGCAGGCCGCGCCAGGTCACAGTGCGTTCGGCCAGGTCGATGGACAACCCGCCGACCAGCAGGCGGTCGCTCTCCAGGTGCGGCTCGGCGATGCTGCTGCGGCGCAGCAAGGTGCGCACCCGGGCCAGCAGAACACGGGGCTCGCAGGGTTTGCTGACGTAATCGTCGGCGCCCATTTCCAGGCCGAGGACCTGGTCATGGCTATCGTCGCGGGCGGTGAGCATCAGGATCGGCAGGGTCTGCGATTCGGCGCGCAACAGCCGGCACACCTGCAATCCATCGAGACCCGGCAGCATCAGGTCGAGGATCACCAGGTCAGGCCTGTCCCGGCGCACCTGCTCCAGCACCTGGTCGCCGCGGGCAATGACGCTCACGGTGAAACCATTGCGTTGCAGGTAGCTGGCAATCAGCTCGGACAGGGCGCAGTCGTCTTCGACCAGAAGGATGTTGGGCATGGTTTGGCTTGATCGGGTGGGCAGGAAAAGTCGGCAGGATATAGAACCCGGAAAGGTAAGAAGTTATTTCTTCACACTTTTTAACAGACGTTCTACAGAGCTTCACAGCCCGATGCCGGGCGGCTGCGTACCATGCGACGGTCATTTATGGAAGATCCCTATGTTTCCTTCAAGTCCCGTCCGTCTGCGCCTGCTGCCCCTCGCCGCCGCCTTTCTCCTGCTTGCCGCCTGTGGTGATGAACAGGCCGGCGAAGAGGCCCAAATGCCCACGCCCAATGTCTCGGTGGAGACCGTGCAGGTCCAGGCGCTGGCGATCAGCAGCGAACTGTCCGGTCGCATCCAGGCGCCGCGTATCGCCGAGGTGCGGGCGCGGGTCGCCGGGGTCGTGCTCAAGCGTGAATACCGTGAAGGCAGCGATGTGAAACAGGGCGACGTGCTGTTCCGCATCGACCCGGCACCCTTCCAGGCCGACTACGACAGTGCCCGCGCGACCTTGGCCAAGGCCGAGGCGACCCGCTACCAGGCGAAGCTGCAGGATGAGCGCTACGCCGAGCTGATCGCGATCAATGCCGTCAGCCGCCAGGACCGCGACAACGCCCGTGCCGCCGCGATGCAAGCGGATGCCGATGTCGCGGCGGCCAAGGCTGCCGTGGAGCGGGCGCGCCTGAACCTCGGCTATGCCACGGTCACCGCGCCGATTTCCGGGCGCATTGGCCGTGCCCTGGTCACCGAGGGCGCACTGGTCGGACAGAACGAAACCACGGCCCTGGCGACCATCCAGCAACTCGACCCTATCCACGCCGACGTGACCCAGTCGACCCGCGAGATCAACGCCCTGCGCCGTTCATTGCGGGCTGGCGAGTTGCAGCAGGTCGGCCGGGACCAGGCCAAGGTCACCCTGATCCAGGATGACGGCACGCCCTACCCGCTGCCCGGCAAGCTGCTGTTCTCGGATATCGCCGTGGACCAGAGCACCGGGCAGATCACCCTGCGCAGCGAGTTCCCCAACCCGGACCTCGACCTGCTGCCAGGCAGCTTTATCCGCGTGCGCGTCGAGCAGGCAGTGCAGCCCAAGGGCATCAGCGTGCCGCAACAGGCGATCCTGCGCGACAGCGCCGGGCAGCCGCGGGTATTGGTGGTGGATGGCGAGCAGCGCATCGTCGAGCGCCCGGTGCTGCTCGGTGCCGCGCAGAACAACCGCTGGATCGTCAGCGACGGCCTGAACCCGGGCGAACGCGTGGTCACCGAGGGCCTGCAACACGTCAAGGCCGGTGATCAGGTGCAGGTCACGCCCGCCGCCGGAGCCCGGCAGCCCATCGTCCAGACTTCCGGCCAGTGAGGGCCTGATCCATGCCACGGTTTTTCATTGATCGCCCGGTGTTCGCCTGGGTGGTCGCCCTGTTCATCCTTCTCGCCGGCGCCCTGGCCCTGCCCAAGCTGCCGGTAGCCCAGTACCCCAACGTTGCGCCGCCGCAGGTGGAAATCTACGCGGTGTACCCCGGCGCTTCGGCGCAAACCATGGACGACAGCGTGGTCAGCCTGATCGAGCAGGAGCTCAACGGTGCCGACCACCTGCTGTATTTCCAGTCCCAGAGCAGCCTGGGCAGCGCCACCATCACCGCCACCTTCGAGCCCGGGACCAACCCGGAACTGGCCCAGGTGGATGTGCAGAACCGCCTGAAGATCGTCGAGTCGCGCCTGCCCCGGGCCGTGACCCAGCAAGGCTTGCAGGTGGAGAAAGTGTCCACCGGCTTCCTCCTGCTGGTGACCCTGGCCTCCGAGGACCCGCGCCTGGACGAAACCGCGCTGAGTGATTTTCTGGCGCGCAACGTGATGAACGAGATCCGCCGCCTGCCCGGCGTCGGCAAGGCGCAGTTGTATGGTTCGGAGCGGGCCATGCGCATCTGGATCGATCCGCAGAAGCTGATTGCGTTCAACCTCACGCCTGAGGACGTCAATACCGCTGTTGCGGCGCAGAACGCCCAGGTCGCTCCGGGCAGCATCGGCGACCTGCCCGGCCGCCCGGGTCAGGAAATCACCGCCAACGTGCTGGTCAAGGGGCAACTGTCGAGCCCGGAAGAGTTCGCCGCCATCGTCCTGCGCGCCAATCCGGACGGTTCCAGCGTGACCATCGGCGATGTCGCCCGGGTCGAGATCGGCGCCCAGGAATACCAGTTCGGCACCCGCCTCAACGGCAAGGCCGCCACCGCCTTCAGCGTGCAACTGGCACCCGGCGCCAACGCCATGCAGACCGCGACCCTGGTCCGCGAGAAGATGGACGACCTGTCGCGCTACTTCCCGCCCGGCGCGAAGTACGACATCCCCTATGACACCTCGCCCTTCGTCAAGGTCTCCATTACCCAGGTGATCCACACCCTGGGCGAGGCCATGGTCCTGGTGTTCCTGGTGATGCTGCTGTTCCTGCAGAACATCCGCTACACCCTGATCCCGACCCTGGTGGTGCCGGTCGCGCTGATGGGCACCTTCGCCGCCATGCTCGCCCTGGGCTTTTCGATCAATGTCCTGACCCTGTTCGGCATGGTCCTGGCCATCGGCATCCTGGTGGACGACGCCATCGTCGTGGTGGAGAACGTCGAGCGGATCATGATGGAGGAAGGCCTCCCGCCGAAAGAAGCCACGCGCAAGGCCATGGGCCAGATCAGCGGCGCCATCGTCGGCATTACCGTGGTGCTGGTGGCGGTATTCCTGCCGATGGCCTTCATGAGCGGTTCGGTGGGGGTGATCTACCAGCAGTTCTCCATGTCCATGGCGGTGTCGATCCTGTTCTCGGCGTTCCTCGCCCTGAGCCTGACCCCGGCCCTGTGCGCCACCCTGCTCAAGCCGGTGGCCAAGGGCGAGCACCATGAACGGCGCGGCCTGTATGGCTGGTTCAACCGCCGCTTCGAGGCGATGAGCAACGGCTACCAGCGCTGGGTGGTGCACGCGATCGCGCGCAGCGGGCGCTACCTGCTGGTCTATGCCGTGCTGTTCGGCGCATTGATCTTCAGCTTTGGCCAGTTGCCGTCGTCGTTCCTGCCGACCGAGGACCAGGGCTACACCATTACCGACGTACAGTTGCCGCCGGGGGCCAGCCGTGAGCGGACCGAACAGGTGGCGGCGCAGATCGAAGAACACAACGCGGCGGAGCCGGGTGTCGGCAATACCACGGTGATCCTTGGCTTCAGCTTCTCCGGTAACGGGCAGAACGCGGCGCTGGTGTTCACCACGCTCAAGGACTGGTCGGAACGGGCCGCCGATGACGCCGCCGCGGCGATTGCCGAGCGCGCCACCATCGCCTTCAGCCAGTTCAAGAACGCCATTGCCTACTCGGTGCTGCCGCCGCCGGTGGACGGCCTGGGCACCTCGACCGGCTTCGAGTTCCGTCTGCAGGACCGTGGCGGCCTGGGCTATGCCCGGCTGATGGCGGCCCGCGACCAGTTGCTCGCCGCTGCGGAAAAAAGCCCGGTGCTGGTCAACGTGCGCGAAAGCGCCCTGGCGGAAAGCCCGCAGGTGCAGCTGGAAATCGACCGCAAGCAGGCCAATGCCCTGGGCGTGTCCTTCGCCGATATCGGCACAGTGCTGAATACCGCAGTGGGTTCCAGCTACGTCAACGACTTCCCCAACCAGGGGCGCATGCAGCGGGTGGTGGTGCAGGCCGAAGGCGACAGCCGCAGCCAGGTCGAGGACCTGCTGAAGATCCATGTGCGCAACAGCAGCGGCAAGATGGTCCCGCTGGCGGCTTTCGCCAAGGCGCAGTGGGTGTCCGGGCCGGTGCAACTGACCCGCTACAACGGCTATCCGGCGATTGCCGTCAGCGGCGAGCCCGCTGCGGGCCACAGCTCGGGTGAAGCCATGACGGAAATCGAGCGCCTGGTAAGTGAGCTGCCATTGGGCTTCGGCCTGGAATGGACCGGTCTGTCCTTGCAGGAGCGTTTGTCCGGCAGCCAGGCGCCGCTGTTGATGGGCCTGTCGTTGCTGGTGGTGTTCCTCTGCCTGGCGGCGCTGTATGAAAGCTGGTCGATCCCGACTTCGGTGCTGCTGGTGGTGCCGCTGGGGATTCTCGGGGCGGTGCTGGCAGTGACTCTGCGCGGCCTGCCTAACGATGTGTTCTTCAAGGTTGGCCTGATCACCTTGATTGGTCTCTCGGCCAAGAACGCCATCCTGATCATCGAGTTCGCCAAGAGCCTGGTGGATGAAGGTCATGACCTGGTGGATGCGACGGTGCGGGCAGCGCGCCTGCGCTTGCGGCCGATCGTGATGACGTCGCTGGCGTTCATTCTCGGCGTGGTGCCGTTGGCCATCGCTACCGGGGCCAGTTCGGCGAGCCAGCAGGCGATTGGTACCGGTGTGGTCGGCGGGATGCTCACTGCGACCCTGGCGGTGGTGTTCGTGCCGGTGTTCTTCGTGGTGGTGATGCGGGTGACCGGGTATCAGAAGAAGAAGGCCGCAGCCGAGGTGAATGCCTGAAAAGGTGAGGCTGGTTGTACCGGCCTCATCGCTGGCAAGCCAGCTCCCACAGGGTCCTGCAGCGACTCGGCCCCTGTGGGAGCTGGCTTGCCAGCGATGAGGCCCTCAAGAACAACACAGTTGAAACCTGCCATCTCCCATGGGATGGTGCCAGCCTTGACCCGCTGGAACTCCTACCCATGAGCAACACCCTCCCCCCCTGCTCCATCCTCATCCTCGCCGGTGGCCGCGGCCAGCGCATGGGCGGGCGGGACAAGGGGTTGCTGGAGTGGCGCGGCGAGCCGATGGTCGCCCATCTGCATCGCACCCTGCGCCCACTGACCGACGACCTGATCATTTCCTGCAACCGCAACCTCGAGGCCTACCGCCCCTAC
Source organism: Pseudomonas sp. P2S-1 (assembly GCF_057197725.1). Classification (NCBI taxonomy): domain Bacteria; kingdom Pseudomonadati; phylum Pseudomonadota; class Gammaproteobacteria; order Pseudomonadales; family Pseudomonadaceae; genus Pseudomonas; species Pseudomonas sp. P2S-1. Next base: position 1,142,248 of record NZ_CM170068.1, on the reverse strand, counting down.
GCCGACACGCTGGTGCAGGATGCCGAAGGCGACTTTCCCGGCCCTTTCGCGGGGGTATTGGCCGGCCTGGCGGTAGCCCGGCATGACTGGCTGCTGGTGCTGGCCTGCGATGCACCGAAGGTCGATCGAGCGTTGCTGGAGTCGCTGCTGAAGCTGGCCAGCGACGCCCATGCTCCGGCCATGGTCCGCCAGGGCAGCCATTGGCAGCCCATGTTCAGCCTGATCCCGCGCACACTCACAGCCACACTTTCAGCCGCCTGGGAAAGTGGCGAACGTAGTCTGTCGTGGGTGTTGCGCGGCGGGCCCTTGCTGGCTCTGGAATGTGCCGAAGACGATCCCCGGCTGGCCAACTTCAATACGCCCGATTACCTGGACGATCCTGCTTCAGCGCAGCCGTGAGCGGATTTGCTGGCAGGTGTCGAGCATCTGCTGCATGTTGCCCGGCTCCAGGCCCAGCTTGCCGTTCATGCAGTCGAGCAGTTGCGCGGCCTCGAGCTTGAGCGCCTTGCCCTTCTCGGTCAGCAGCACCTTGCGCCGGCGCCGGTCGCCGGGGTCGAGGTAGACGGTGATGAAGCCCGCGTCGGTCAGACGACGGATGATCGGCGTCAACGTGCCGAGGTCGAACAGGGTCACCGCACTGAGGGAACTGATGGACATGTCGTCCTCGCCCCAGAGGCCAATCAGCACCAGCAACTGCGGGTAGGTCACGCCATGCCGGCGCAACGGCTCGCCATAATCGCGGACCATGGCATTGGCGGTGGAATACAGGGTGAAGCACAGCATTCTGTCGAAATCGAAGGTTGGTTCTTCCATAGGCGTCTCTCGTGCGGTGCTCATGCAGCCACCGCGGCTTGCTCGTTGCGTGCCCGGTCCTGCGGCAGAGTGCGTGTGCCGGGCATGGTATTTTTCTTCGGTGTCCAAACCCCATACGCAAGCATCGGGCCAGCGCAGCACTTGACCGTAATCAGGCCGTGCGGAGTCAGGAAAATAGTGTTGGAAAGCAGACGGTTCATCCTTGAATACCTGGGGCGCCAGGCCCCGGGATCGGCGTGGCGCCAGTCGCTACGACCTTGCGCACCCGGTACAGGCCTTGGTGGGCGGACAATGGCAGGCGATACGGGAGGTTGTCAGTGACTTCACGGGCCAGATTAGTGCGTAACGAGTCCAGTACAGGGACGCTCTCCATGGGAGCCCTTATTGGTTTGTGCAAAAAGTAAAGAGGCAGTTGGTCGGAAATGTCTTGAAATGTGAACTGCTTCCGGTTTTTGCCAAGATTGCCGTATTCGAACGAATATAGCCAGTTGCTAGTGCGGCGAATAAATGGCGTCAAAAAACGGCAAAATGCCCGTACCAGACGGGCATTTTCAGGGGATCGTGAACGATAGAGGGGAAATGTTGCAGTCTCGGGTTTCAGCCCAAATCATGCCAATTGCGTTTGTCTTTATTCAGCAAATCGTTCGCGGCTGCCGGGCCATCTTCCCCGGCGGCATATTCATGCACCACGCCACCCTCCTTCCAGGCATCGAGGAACGGCTGCACCGCACGCCAGCCGTTTTCGATGTTGTCGGCGCGCTGGAACAGGGTCTGGTCGCCGGTCAGGCAGTCGTAGATCAGGGTTTCGTAACCGGTGGCCGGCTGCATCTTGAAGAAGTCCTTGTAGGCGAAACCCAGGGCGATGGTTTCCATCTCCAGGGCGGGCCCGGGACGCTTGGCCTGCAGGTCGAACCACATGCCTTCGTTGGGCTGGATCTGGATCTTCAGGTAGTTGGGCTTGGGCCGCTCGGCATCGCTGTCGCGGAACTGCGCATACGGCGCCGGCTTGAAGCAGATGGCGATCTCGGTATCGCGCACGCTCATGCGCTTGCCGGTACGCAGGTAGAACGGCACGCCGACCCAGCGCCAGTTGTCGATCATCACCTTGAGCGCGACGTAGGTTTCGGTCTGGCTGTCCGGTTCGACCCGCGGCTCCTGGCGATAGCCCTTGAGCTTCCTGCGGCCCTGCTTGCCCTCGGTGTACTGGCCACGTACCGAGCTCTTCAAGGCCATGGCCTTCGACCAGGGCCGGATCGCACCGATGACCTTGGCCTTCTCGCTGCGCACCGCATCGGCGCCGAATGCGGCCGGTGGCTCCATGGCAACCATCGCCAGCAACTGGAACAGGTGGTTGGGGACCATGTCGCGCAATGCGCCGGTGTGGTCGTAGAAAGCTGCGCGCTCCTCGACGCCGACGGTTTCCGCTGCGGTGATCTGCACATGGTCGATGTAGTGGTTGTTCCAGAACGACTCGAACAGACCGTTGGAAAACCGGCTGACCAGGATGTTCTGCACGGTCTCCTTGCCCAGGTAATGGTCGATCCGGTAGATCTGCTTTTCGCTCATGACCCGCAGCAGGCTGGCGTTGAGCATCTCGGCGCTGGCCAAGTCCGAACCGAACGGCTTTTCGATCACCACCCGCCGAAAACCCTCGGTTTCATTCAACAGGCCGGCTGCGCCGAGACGCTGCACCACGTCGGAGAAAAACCGCGGCGCGGTGGCCAGGTAGAAGATCGCGTTGCCATTGCGTGACCTGCCGATGTGCTTGCCGATGGCCTGGTAGGTGTCGGCGTCGAGGAAATCACCGGTCAGGTAGTCGATGCGCTTGGCCAGGCGTGCCCAGCGCTTCGGGTCGAGGCATGCCGCGCCCTCTGCGGCACCCTTGTCGCGCTCGCGCATGAAGCTTTCCAGGCGCGCGGCAAACTCGGCGCCGGTGGCCTGGTTGTGATCGACCCCGACGATGCGCAGGTTGTTGTCCAGCAGGCCGTCACGGCTGAGGTTGTAAAGCGCCGGCATCAGCAGGCGCTTGACCAGGTCGCCGCTGGCGCCGAACAGGAACAGGGTGCAGGGTGGCGCGGTTTCCACGTTGTATTGATTCATTCGGGACGCTCGACATGGCCGCCGAAACCGAAACGCATGGCCGACAGCAGCTTGTCACCGTAGGTGCCCTGCTGCTCCCGCGAGCGGAAGCGGGCGAACAATGCGCTGCTCAACACCGGCACCGGCACCGCCTGTTCCACGGCGGCGTCGATGGTCCAGCGGCCCTCGCCACTGTCGGCGACGGCGCCGCTGTAATGATTGAGTTGCGGGTCCTGCGCCAGGGCGTCCGCGGTCAGATCCAGCAGCCAGGAGGTGACCACACTGCCGCGCCGCCAGACCTCGGCGATCTGTGCCAGGTCCAGATCAAAGCGCTGGTCCGCCGGTAGTGCGTCGCTGGCCTTGCCACGCAGGATGTCGAAGCCTTCGGCGTAAGCCTGCATCAGGCCATATTCGATGCCGTTGTGGATCATCTTGACGAAGTGTCCGGAACCGGCCGGGCCGGCGTGGATATACCCCTGCTCGGCGCGGCTTGGCTGGCCTTCGCGACCGTGGGTGCGGGGGATGCTGCCGACTCCGGGTGCCAGGCTGGCGAACAGCGGATCGAGGCGCTCGATGATCGCCTGCTCGCCGCCGATCATCATGCAATAGCCGCGTTCCAGGCCCCAGACGCCACCCGAGGTGCCCACGTCGACGTAGTGCAGCTGGCGTTTCTGCAGCTCGCCGGCGCGGCGGATGTCGTCCTTGTAGAAACTGTTGCCACCGTCGATCAGGACGTCGTCGGCGCCCAGCAGGTCGGCCAGTTGCGCCAGGGTCTGCTCGGTCGGTTCGCCGGCCGGCAGCATCACCCAGATCGCCCGGGGCTTGCTCATCTGCTTGACCAGCGCCGGCAGGTCCTTGGCGCCTTGCGCGCCCTCCGCCACCAGCGCGTCGATCGCCGCCTGATTGCGGTCATTCACTACCACTTGATGCCCGTCTCGCATCAAGCGCCTTGCAATATTGCCGCCCATGCGGCCCAGCCCCACGATTCCCAGTTGCATGTGCCGATGCTCCAGTCGATGGAAGAAGTCCTCAAGGTTAGTCCAGTGGACAGGAGCGATGGTTTCACGACGAACGGCGAGACAGTGCCCAATAAAAAAGTTCCCTCCATGGAAAAAAGAATTCAGAATCGCGCCCCGTCAAGCGTCTACGCTTCAGTTGTGTGACACGCCATTAGTGAGGTCCCCTATGCAAACCCTGATCTCGGCAGCCCCGCCCCAGACGCTCTACGTCTCGATCCGCCGCGACGAACTGCAACGCCTGAAGCAGGAGCGCGACCAGCTCCAGGAGCAGGTGGCGCGCCTCAACCTGCTGCTCCAGCAGGCCCAGTTGAACAACCACGAAATGTCCCGCTGATTCAGCCCAGCAATACGCGGCACCAGTAGATCACCCCCACTGCCGCCAGCAGCAACAGCATCCACGCTGACAGCCGCGACACCCACGCCCTGCAGCGTTGCGCCAGGGCGTGACGCATCAGGCCGATGTACAGCGCCAGGATGCCCAGGTCCACCACCAGCCACAGCAGGGCCAGCAGGCCGATACTGGTACCGAAGGACTCGGTCACCGGGATGAACTGTGGAAACAGGGCGACGAAGAACAGGATGTCCTTGGGGTTGGCAATCCCGATCAGGAAACCCTGCCACCAGCCGTTGGCTTTTTTCGCCGTGCCCTCCTCGCCCGCGCCACTGTCGCGCAAGCCACTGAACCCCAGCCAGCCGATGAACAGGCAGCCTGCCAGCGCGCCCCATTGCAGCACCTGCGGGCTCAGCGCCAGCGTCCCGGCCAGCACCGCCGCCGCCGCGGCCACCAGGATCAGCGACGCCGCATTGGCGCCAAGGGCCGTGCGCACGGCGCTCGCGGTACCGGAACGGCTGGCGGCATCCAGGACCAGCAGCACCACCGGCCCCGGGGTAGCGATCAACAGGATGACAGTGCCCAGGTAGGCGATCAGCAGCGGTGTGTTCATTTCTACCCCCTCGAAGCGTTCAGTCCGCGCATTCTGGGGTGTACCTGGCACCTTGAAAAACGCAAAAAGCGCTGGCCTACTATGACTCCAACTCATGATGAGCATGCCCGCCATGGCCGATCGCCTGCCTCCGCTCTATGCCTTGCGCGCCTTCGAGGTCGCCGCTCGCTCCTGTTCCTTTACCCGCGCCGCCGATGAACTGGCCCTGACCCAAAGCGCGATCAGCCGGCATATCCGCAGCCTGGAAAGCCATCTGGGCTGTCGCCTGTTCGAGCGCAATGGACCGCGCCTGCGCCTGACTGATGTCGGGCAGCAGTTGGCCAGGCAACTGAATGCCGGCTTCAGCCTGATCGAACAGGCTTGCCAGCCATTTCGCGAAGGCGCCCGGCAACTGCGCCTGAAAGCCCCGTCGACCCTGACCATGCATTGGCTGCTGGCGTGCCTTGAGCGGTTTTGCCAGGCGCCGGAGAGCATCGCCGTGCAGTTGGCCAGCGTGTGGATGGACCAGGACCATGTGGATTTTTCCAGCGAGCCCTATGACTGCGCCGTGCTGCTGGGCAATGGACAGTTCGGTGAGCAGGTTGAATGCCGCAAGCTGTTCGAGGAGTGGCTGATACCCATCTGTGCGCCGTCGCTGCTGGGGGACGGCAGCTGGGATGCGTCGCGTCTTGCCCGGGTTGCGCTGGTGCATCCCTCTGCCGATCGCCGGGACTGGAAGCGCTGGCTGCAGGGCAGCGGCCTGTCGGGGCAAGTCGAGCTGGACCGGGGCATTTGTTTCGACACTCTGGACCAGGGCATGGGGGCAGCGATGGCCGGGCATGGCGTGTCGATCGGCGATCTGGCGCTGGTTGCCGGGCATGTGCGCGATGGCCGGCTGGCGCTGCCGTTCCGCCAGGCCGTGGCGACCGGTGATGGCTACTACCTGGTCTGGCCGCGAGGGAGTACCTGGGAGCAAGGGGTCGGGCGGCTGGGGGATTTTCTGATGACGCATCGGCCAATGCTGGCACTTCCCGGGATGGATGTTATTCCCCGACACCTCGCGTAAAGTTTTCCTACGCGCTCATGGATTACCGCCCTACCGATGGACAAATACGCCCCCCGCCAGTGGCTCCCCCACGAGAAACCCACCCTGCCCGGCTCGCCCTCGACGCCGCTGCATGCACCGGGCAAGCGCCTGGCTTATGGCGCGGTCGGCCTGCTGGTGGCGATCACCGGCGGCCTGGGCAATGCCCTGGTTACCGCCAACCTGACCTTTCTCCAGGGCGCCCTCGGCGCCACCAGCGCCGAGATGGCCTGGCTGCCCGCCGCCTTCGTCATGACCAACGTGTCGATGAACCTGCTGCTGGTGAAATTCCGCCAGGAATTTGGCCTGCGCGCGTTCACCGAGGTGTTTCTGGTGCTCTACGCGCTGGTCACCTTCGCCCACCTGTTCGTCAACGACCTCAACTCGGCGATCGCGGTGCGCGCCGCCCATGGCATGGTCGGCGCGGCCCTCAGTTCCCTGGGCCTGTATTACATGATCCAGGCCTTTCCGGCGCAGTGGCGGCTCAAGGCCATGGTCCTCGGCCTGGGCGCCTCGCAACTGGCAGTGCCGCTGGCCCGGGTATTCTCCGAAGACCTGCTGCAGATCGCCGAATGGCGCGGCCTGTACCTGTTCGAACTGGGCCTGACCCTGGCTGCGCTGGGCTGCGTATTGATGCTCAAGCTGCCTCCCGGCGATCGTTTCAAGACCTTCGAACCCCTGGATTTCCTGACCTTCTCGCTGATGGCCAGCGGCACCGCCCTGCTCTGCGCGGTGCTGTCCCTCGGGCGTATCGACTGGTGGCTGGATGCGCCGTGGATCGGCGTCGCCCTGGCGTCGTCCATTGCCCTGGTCTGCAGCGGCCTGGCCATCGAGCACAACCGCAGCAACCCGTTGCTGATGACCCGCTGGCTGGGCAGCGGCGCGATTGTGCGCCTGGCCCTGTGCGTGGTGTTGATCCGCATGGTCACCTCGGAGCAGTCCACCGGCGCGGTGGGCTTCCTGCAGGCGCTGAACATGGGCAGCGAGCAGATGCGCCAGTTGTACTGGATCATGCTCCTCGGCGCCGCGGCGGGCCTGGCCACCAGCGCCCTGACCATCAATCCGCAGCATCTGGTCCTGCCGCTGTTCATCTCCCTCGCGGCCATGGCCATCGGGGCCTTCATGGACAGTTCGTCGAGCAACCTGACGCGCCCGGCGCAGATGTATTTCAGCCAGTTCCTCCTGGCCTTCGGCAGCACCTTCTTCCTCGGCCCGAGCATGGCCCTGGGCATCGGCCATGTGCGCGCCAACCCACGCAACCTGGTGAGCTTCTCGGTGATGTTCGGGATCTGCAACAACCTCGGCGGCCTGCTGGGCGCGGCGCTGCTCGGCACGTTCCAGACCGTGCGGGAGAAATTCCACTCCAGTCACCTGGTGGAAAACCTCAGCTACCTGGAACCCCTGGTCAACGCCAGGATCCAGAGTGGGGGCGCCGGCTACGCCGGGGTCATCGCCGACCCGGCCCTGCGCAGCGAAGCCGGCATGCGCCTGCTGGCCAGCGCCGCCACCCGCGAGGCCACTATCCTGGCCTATAACGATGTCTTCATGCTGATCGGCAGCATCGCCGTGCTGACCATGATCTGGATCTTCATCCGCAGCCTGCGCTTGCGCTATCTCGCCCGCCAGGCCGCGGCCACCACCACTCCAAGCGACGCGCCGAGCCGATGACCCAGGAAACGCCCTCGACCACCACCACCGCCATCGCCGAAACCCCGGAAGGCGTCACCCCGCCCAGCGAACCGACCAGCCCGGCACGCACGCGCCGGGTGCACTGGCTGGCAACCCTGAGTTTTGCCGCCGTGGCCATCACCGGGATTCTCGTGGTGCTCTACGCCTGGCGCCTGCCGCCGTTCGGCAGCGCCATCGAAAGCACCGAGAACGCCATGGTGCGTGGTCAGGTGACCATCATCGGCCCGCAACTGGCCGGCTATATCGTCGAAGTGCCGGTGCACGACTTCCAGTTCGTCAAGGCCGGCGACCTGCTGGTGCGCCTCGACGACCGCATCTACACCCAGCGCCTGGCCCAGGCCACGGCGCAGTTGCAACAGCAACGGGCGGCCCTGGCCAACAACCTGCAGCAACGCAACAGTGCCGAAGCGGTGATCGCCCAGCGCCAGGCGGCCATCGACGACGCTGCGGCCCAGGCCACGCGCAACCAGGCCGACCTGCGCCGCAACCAGGCGCTGGCCAGCGATGGTTCGGTCTCCCGTCGCGAGCTGGACCTGAGCCGCGCCAGCCACGCCGCCGCTGTCGCCAGCCTGGCCCAGGCGAAAGCCGCACTGGAGATCGCCCGCCAGGACCGCGAGACGGTGATCGTCAACCGCGCCGCCCTCGAAGCCGCCGTGGAGAACGCCAAGGCTGCGCTGGAACTGGCGCGCATCGACCTGGACAACACCCGGGTCACCGCACCGCGGGACGGCCAGCTCGGGCAGATCGGCACCCGGCTCGGCGCCTACGTCAACTCGGGCGCGCAACTGATGGCGCTGGTGCCGGAGGTCAAATGGGTGATCGCCAACATGAAGGAAACCCAGATGGCCAACGTGCGTATCGGCCAGCCGGTGACCTTCACCGTGGATGCCCTGAACCATCTCAGGCTGCACGGCCATGTACAGCAGATCGCCCCGGCTACCGGCTCGGAGTTCGCCTTGCTGCAGGCTGACAATGCCACGGGCAACTTCGTCAAGATTGCCCAGCGGATTCCGGTGCGGATTACCGTGGACGAGGATCAGCCGGAGGCGCGGCATCTGCGGCCGGGGATGTCGGTGGTGGTGAGTATCGATACCCGCGACGAACGCTGATTCACACGCCCAGGCCGTCCACCAGGGTCTGGGTCAGCTTGCGGATGCGCCGCTCGTGGGCCTCCAGGTCCGGCACATCGTCCTGCACCAGGCGCATGAACAGGGTCGAGCTGTAGTCGTTGAGGAATTCAGCGACGAACGCCACATCGAACGACGCCTTGAGCAACCCGCGCCCCTGCAACTCCCGCAGCAGTTCCGCCACCTCGTCGATCAGCCGCCGGTTCAGGTGCGAGGCGGCCTCCGGTCTCGGGGTCAGCAGCCCCAGCGGCAGCAGTTCGCGCCAGATCGCCGCCGGCAAGGCTTCCAGCTCGCGGCGGATGATCCGCGACTCCAGGTGACACATGGCATCCACGGCATTGTCGAAGGCCGGCATCTGTTCCCGCGAATCGGACAGGGCACGCTGGTCGGCACGCTCCATCAGGGCCAGGAGAATGTCCTGCTTGGTACCGAAGTAGTTGAACACCGTCGGCGTGGAAACCCCCACCTGCCCGGCGATCTGTTCCACCGTGGTGGCGTTGAAGCCTTGCGTCTCGAACAGCCCCAGGGCCGCCTCGAGAATCGCCTCGCGGCGCAGTTCCTTTTGCTTCTGGCGTAGTCCGCTCACTCGTCTTCCTCGGCAGTCTGTGCAAGGTGCTGATTCTAGTAAATTTTCAATTCAAATGAAATATTTTATTTGACTATAAAATTTAACGAATATAAAAACTTGCCATCACCACCGCAGAGAGCAGTTCATGAGCAACGAGTTCACCGAGGCGCTACGCAGTGCCTATCGTGCCGGCAATCCAGCCGCCGTGCCGTTGATGCAGGGGTTTCCACCGCCCCCGGAACAACGGGTGACCTGGCACAACTTCATGACCCCGCCGCACAACCGCTGGGCCTTCCAGAACATGGAGCGGATCCGTCCGGGTATCGTCATCGAACGCGGCAGCCAGCCGGTCAGGGCGCTGCCTGCCGCCGCCAATCACCTGGAGGACTTCAGTTTCGAAAGCGCTTCGGGCGACATCCTGAGCCTGCACGAGCACCTCAAGGCCACCCACACCGATGGCTGGCTGGTGCTCAAGGATGGCCAGTTGGTGCAGGAGCTGTACGCCCTGCACCACCAGCCCCGGCAGCGGCACATCATGTTCTCGGTGACCAAGTCGCTGATCGGGATGCATGCCGAAGAGCTGGTGCAGGGCGGCGTACTGGATGACCGTCTGCCGGCCCTGCATTACGTCCCGGAATTCGCCGGCAGTGCCTTCGCCGATGCCAGCGTGCGCCAACTGATGGATATGGCGGTAGGCATCGACTACGACGAGGTCTACGACGACCCGGACTCCGGCAGCTCGCACTTCGGCTACGCCTGCGGTCTGACCCCGGCGCCCGAAGGTATCCACGTCTGTGCCTCGCTCTATGAATACCTGCCGGGGATGCGCAAGCGCGGCGAGCATGGCGGCTTCTTTCACTACGTCACCGCCGTCACCGAAGCCCTCGGCTGGGTGATGGAACAGGCCAGCGGGCGCAGTTGCGCGCAGATGGTCGAGGCAGTCTGGCGCGAGCTGGGTTGCGAGCGCGACGCGTTCTTCGTCGCCGATCCCTGGGGGCGCAATGTCACCGGCTGCGGCTTCAACGCAACGCTCCGGGACATGGCGCGCTACGGCCAGTTGCTGCTGGACCGCGGCGAGTGCAATGGCCGCCAGCTGATTGCCCCGGCGGCCATCGATGCCGTATTGGCCGGCGCCGACCCGGCGATCTACGCGACCAACGAAGGCTTCGCCCAGTGGAGCCCTGGCGCCACCTACAAGAGCCAGTGGTACGTCTACCCCGACGAGGCGCTGCTTGCCGTGGGGATTCACGGGCAGATCCTCTATGTCGACTTCCAGCGCCGGGTGGTGATGGTCAAGCAGTCCTCGCAGCCGGAGGCCGAGAGCATCCTGGACATCGACACCCTGCGCCTGATCCGCGCCCTTGCTGTCTCACTACAAGAATAAGGACGAGCCATGCACCTTCGACACCTTGCCAGCGCCCTGCTCCTCGGCGGCAGCAGCCTGCTGGCCCAGGCCGACCCTTTGGGCGGCGAGCTGCGCATCTACAACTGGATCGAGTACCTGCCCAAGGATGTCCTGCAGGACTTCCAGCAGCAGACCGGAATCCAGGTCACCTACGACGTCTTCGATAGCCCGCAGACCCTGGAAGCGCGCCTGCTCACCGGCACGGCCGGCTACGACCTGGCCTTCCCGAGCAGCAGCCAGGTGCCCAACCTGATCGGCGCCGGCGCAGTGATCCCGCTGGACCGGGCGAAACTGCCGCACTGGAACCAGCTCGACCCGCTGTTCATGGAAGAACGCGACCGCCTCGATCCCGGCAACCGCTATACGGTGCCCTATCTGTGGGGCAGTACCCTGATCGGCTACAACCAGGCCAAGGTCGAGGCGGTGCTGGGCCAGGGCGTGGACATGCGCAACTACGACCTGCTGTTCAAGCCAGAAAACATCGAGAAGCTCAGCCAGTGCGGCGTGGCGATGCTCGACAGCCCGACCGAAGTGGTGCCGATCGCCCTGCACTACCTGGGCCTCAACCCCGACAGCACACGCCAGGTCGACTACGACAGGGCCGAGGCCCTGCTCAAGTCGATCCGCCCTTACGTGCGCTACTTCAACTCGGCCAAGTACCCGCAGGACCTGGCCAACGGCGATATCTGCGTGGCCCTGGGCTGGTCCGGCGGCATGCTCGCGGCGCGCAACATGGCCCTGGCCGCCGGCAATGGCCAGGACATCCGCCTGGCCCTGCCACGCCAGGGCACCTTGATGTGGTCGGACGACATGGTCATTCCCAAGGGCGCGAAAAACCTCGACCAGGCCCACGCCTTCATCGACTTCCTCCTGCAGCCAGAGGTGATCGCCCGGGTCAGCAACCAGATTGGCTACCCCAACCCGACCCCGGCGAGCAAGGCACTGATCGACCCGCAACTGCTGAACGATCACAACCTGTTCGTCCCTGACGAAGAACGCCGCCTGTTGTTCCAGACCGAGCCGCCACAACGCCAGGTCCTGCGCATGCTCACCCGTATGTGGAACCGCATCCGCTCCAACGTCTGAGCGCCTCTTCACCCTGAATGCCCCGAGGTTCGCCCCGTGCCGAGCCTGCGGCCCCGGCTTGCCCGGAAAACCCATAACAACCAGCAGTACGCAACGCCCTTCTCTGCCAAAGCAATCACAACAATGGAGCAGATGCAATGAAGCAGTTTGCACTTCGTGGCCTGGCCAGCGCCTTGCTCGGCCTGTCCGCCACCGCCCAGGCCCTCGACCTGACCCCGGAAACCTTGCTCGATATCAATATCGGCCTGGCCAGCGACTACCGCGTCGGCGGTTTTTCCCTGAACCAGGATGACGGCCCCGTGCTGCTCACCTCGGCAACCCTGGTACACAAGCTCAGCGGCCTGTATGCCGGGGTGTTCACCGCCAACGTCGACATGGGCACCCAGAGCAATCGGGAATGGGACTACTACGTCGGCATCGCCCGGCCGATCACCGAGAACACCCGGTTCTCACTCTCCTACGTACGTTACGAATACCCCGGTGACAGCTGGATCAACTTCGGCGAGTTCATCGGCACCTTCGGTTATCGCAACGCCACGGTTGGCTTCAAGTACGCCAACGACCTGCGCAACCCGCCGGCCCGGGCGGCGGCGGCGGCCCAGGTGGATCAGCTGATCCAGTGGGGCGTGCTGCCGGCGGATGCGGCCATCAGCAAGCGCGACAGCCACCGGCTGATCAGCTGGGCCGAGTACGACTTCTACCTGCCCTGGCAGACCAAGCTCAACCTGCGCTACGGCCATACCTCGACCCCTGATGAGCAGGCCTGGCTGTCCGCCAGCGGGCACTACCGCAGCGACTACAACGACTGGCAGGTGACGTTGAGCAAGCGGGCATTCGGGCTGGAGTGGAAGGCGGCGTACATCGACACCGACCTGTCCGAGGCGGAGTGCCGCAACAACTTCGGCAAGGGCGGGGACTGCTCGGCGACGGTGGTGTTTTCCGCCAACCGGCGGTTCTGACACCCCGCGCCCCCAGCCCTGCACAGGCCCCTGTGGGAGCTGGCTTGCCAGCGATAGGGCCCGACCAGACAACCACTTTGTTCCTGCTGACCTCATCGCTGCAAGCCAGCTCCCACAGGTCCGCGCAGTGCCATTCAAACGGGATAACCCATGTACTTCAAACACGCGCTATACCTCACCCTGGCCCTCACCCTCGGCGCCTGCGCCACCCCGCCGCCGCCCGAGGGCATGCCCCCTTCCGACCGCAGCTTCCAGCCCTTCTGGGCCAAGCGCGTCACCGGCTACATCAGCGCCGACGACGGCACCGAGCTGCGCTACTCGGTGCTCCTGCCCAAGGGCGAAGGCAGGTTCCCGGTGCTGATCCGCTACAGCGGCTATGACTCCGGCAGCATCGGCGGTTCCGCCTACCTGGAGGACAACGAAACCTTCTCCGTGGCCATGGACAAGGACCTGGTCGAACGCGGTTACGCGGTAATGGGCGTGCAGGCCCGGGGCACCGGTTGCTCCCAGGGCACCTTCGATTTCCTCGGTCGCGAATACGGCACCGACGGGCGCAACGCCGTGGAATTCGCCGCCACACAGCAATGGTCCAATGGCAGCGTCGGCATGTTCGGCTGGTCCTGGGCCGGCATGTCGCAACTGATGACCGCCTCCGAACGCCCGCAAGGCCTCAAGGCCATCGCCCCGGGCATGATCCTCGGCGACGCCTACACCGACAGCTGGTCCCAGGGCGGTGTGCCGAACCAGGAGTTCACCACTACCTGGCACTGGTTCGTCGACCAGCGCTGGGAGGCGGTCAAGGCCAGCGCGAAGAGCGAGGGCGACCAGCGCTGCCTGGCCCAGGTCGCGGAAAACCAGGGTAAGGTCGGCAAGACCTCCCTGATGTACCAGATGCTCCGTCATCCGCAGCACGATGAATGGATGAAGCAGCGCGCGCCAAGGGATCGCGCTGACCAGGTGCAGGTCCCGGTGCTGTCGATGCAGGCCTGGCAGGACGAGGCGGTGCTGGCCCGGGAAGGCTTCTACCAGGAACGTCTCGATCCGCAGCGCCTGTGGATGGTGCAAAGCAGCGGCGGCCACAACCTCTACGAGTCGGAGCGCTTCCGCCAGAAGCTCTATGCCTTCCTCGACCACTTCGTCAAAGGCATCGGCAACGGCTTCGAACGCACGCCGCATCTGGAAATCTGGCAGGAAACCGTGGCCGACCAGCGCGAAGGCCGCCATCAGCCCAACGAAACCGCACGGCCGGGCTGGACCATCGAACGCCACCAGTACCCGCTGCCGGTCAAGCCGGTGAGCTTTGCCTTGAGTGAAGACGGCGAGCTGATCGAAAACGGCCAGGGCACGGGCAAGCCGGACGCCTACCTTTATCCGATCCCCGGACCGGATGTGAACACCTACCTGAAGGACCATGCCTGGGGCTGGCAGCATCCGCTATGGCGCCAGGGCAGCGTGGCCTATACCAGTGCGGCCTTCGAACGGGACTTCCTCAGTTATGGCAGCGCCAGCGCGGATATCTGGCTGTCGACCTTCCTTGCGCCGGACACCGATGTGCAGGTGACCATCACCGAGGTGCGGCCGGACGACAAGGAGGTGTTCGTGCAGCGCGGGTGGTTGCGCATGTCCAACCGGGCACTGGATCAGGGCAAGTCCACGGAACTGCGGCCGGTACAGCTCAACGAGCCGGATGCGCTGCAGCCGATGCAGCCCAATGTGCCGGCACTGGGCCGAGTGGAGATCCCGCCGTTTTCCCATCCGTTCCGCAAGGGTTCGAAGCTGCGGATCTGGATCGATGCGCCGTCGCGGACCGGGGGGTATGGGTTTGCCTATTACGCGCTGCAAAGCCGCAATTCGGTGTTCCACGATGCACAGCATCCGTCGCGGCTGGTGTTGGGGGAGTTGACCGGAGTGACGGTTCCGGAGGATCTGCCGGAGTGCAACTCGGTGCTGAAGCAGCCTTGCCGGCATGATCCGTTGTCTTCGTGGCCGCCGTTTTGACCACTGATCTGTAGTGCCTCTACTGGCCTCATCGCTGGCAAGCCAGCTCCCACAGGTTCAGCGGTGCACGCGATCCCTGTGGGAGCTGGCTTGCCAGCGATGAGGCCGGTAAAAGCACAGAAAGACTATGGCTTAGCGCCGAAACTCCACCGTCCGCTTCTCCCGCTCATCCACCACCAGCGAAAACACATCCGGCCGCGCGTAGTGCCCGACCACATCGAAGTCATACCGCGCCCGCACCAGTTCCTCCAGATCGATCTGCGCCGTCAGCAAACCCTCCTCGCCACGCAGAGGCCCCGCCAGCACCTCGCCCAGCGGCCCGACGATCACGCTGTTGCCCTGGATCAGCGGCCGCTCGCCGTCCCAGTGCGGCACCTCGATCCCCAGCGCCTTCGGCGACGGCTGCACCTGACAGGCACTGACCAGGAACAGGCGCCCCTCATGCGCGATATGGCGCATCGACGCCTGCCACACATCGCGCTCGTCCACCGTCGGCGCACACCAGACCTGCACGCCCTTGGCGTACATCGCCGTGCGCAGCAGCGGCATATGGTTTTCCCAGCAGATCGCCGCGCCGAGCTTGCCCACGGGTGTGTCCAGCACAGGCAAGGTCGAGCCGTCGCCCTGGCCCCAGATCAGGCGCTCGGTGCCGGTGGGCATCAGCTTACGGTGCTTGCCGACCAGGCCCTCTTCTGGCGAGAAGAACAGCGCGGTGCAGAACAGCGTATTGCCCGAGCGCTCGATCACCCCGATCACCAGATGAGCACCGGTGCGCTGGGCCAGGCCGGCCAGTTCATCGGTCTCGGCACCAGGCACATCGATGGCGTTCTCGTAGTAACGCTGGAAGGCCTCGCGGCCCTCGGGCAGGCGGTAGCCGAGGTAGGTGCCGAAGGTCTCGCCTTTCGGGTAGCCGCCCAGCAGGGCCTCGGGCATGACCACCAGGCCGGCGCCGGAGGCCTTGATGCGTTCTTCGTAGGCGAGTACCGCCTCGAGGGTGGCGGCCTTGCCCTCGGGGCGTGAACCGATCTGCAGCGCGGCAACGATGGAAGTTGGCATGGGTCTGTCTCGCTTGTCGTGGGTGGATTGAGGCATAGTCGCCAGCGCCGCGTTATCAATCAATTCAGTGCAGGCACCATCTGATATGAGCCAAATCGATATCTGGTCGCTCGACCTCAACCTGCTGAAAGTCTTCGAGGCCCTGTACGAGGAAGGCGGCGCCGGGCGTGCGGCGATCCGCCTGGGGATTACCCAGTCGGCGGTGAGTGCCGCCCTCGCCCGTTTGCGCCTGGTCTACGGCGACCACCTGTTCGAGCGCACCGGGCGCGGGTTGCGGCCGACGGCGAAGAGCGAGGAACTGCGCCCGATCATTGCCGCCGGGCTGGAGAAGTGCCGGCAGAGCCTGTTGCTGGTCAACGGCGCGGGTGCCGCGTTTCATGGACGGACCGTGGCCCTCGGGCTATCGGACGATCATGAACTGGCCATCGGCCGGGCGTTGATCGACCTGGCCAGGGAGCGTGCGCCCGGCTTGCGCCTGCTGTTCAAGCAGACCCACAGCATGCTCGCGGCGGATGCGTTGATGAGCCGGCAGATCGATCTGGCGCTGACAGCCGGGGCCATTGCTTCCCGGACGCTGGGGCGGCAGGTGCTGGCGAGCGGTGGCTACAGTTGCCTCAGCGCCGTGCCGGGTGAACTGGGGCTTGAGGATTTTCTCCGGCGCGGGCATGTGCTGGTGTCGTCCGGGGGTTATGTCGGGGTGGTGGACGAAGCGCTGGCAGCGCTGGGACAGAGCCGGCGGGTCGAGGCGTCGACCACGCATTTCGCGGCATTGCCGGCGTTGTTGCAGGGGAGCGAGAGCATTGCCACGCTGCCGACCCATGCGGCGCTGGCGTTGGCGCGGTTGTCCGGGTTGGTTTGCCTGCCGTGTCCGATCGGGTTGCCGCGGTATTCCGTGGAATTGGGCTGGCGGGGGGACAGTGCGCGGGATCCGGTGATCCAGGTGGTAATGGAGATGGTGCGTGAGGTGGTCAAGCAGATGGAATGATGCGGATTTTCTTTGCTCTCACGGGCCTCATCGCCGGCAACGCCGGCTCCCACAGGGTGCGGCGGTGCACGCGGACCTTGTGGGAGCCGGCGTTGCCGGCGATGAGGCCAGTAAGGACACTCTATTGCTCGACCCGTGCCATGGCCGCCTGCTCATACCGCGGATACAGATGGCTAACACTGCGAATCAACTCATACTTGCCCAGCTTCACCATCGCGAACCGCTCGGGAATCGGCGTGGCGATCACCTCGTTCATCTCCAGCCCGTTCGCCGCGCTGTCACGCAGCAGGTCATCCAGCCAGCCCAGGTAATCCACCATCTGCTCGAACGGCCCACGATCCTGGCTGGCCGGCCCGTGCCCCGGCACCAGCACCTTCCACGGCAGGCCCTGCAACTGCTGCAGATCATCCACCCACTGCGCCAGCCCCGGACTGTGCGGGGTGGTCAGCGCGCGCTGGTAGAACAGCAGGTCGCCGGCAAACAGCACCCCGGTCTTTTCATCCAGCACCGCCAGGTCGGCGCCGCTGTGCCCGGTGAAGGCCAGCAAGCGCAGCGGGTGTGAACCAAAGGTCTTCACCCCCGGCTCCAGCGTCTGCTCCGGCAAGCGCACCGGGGTCCCGCGCATCCAGTCGCCGACCATGCGGTACATGTTCTCCGCCAGGGCATCGCCCTCCTTCGCCAACTGCGCCTTCGTCCCCGGCAAGGCGCCGATGGGCACATCGGCAAAGGCCTGGCTGCCCAAGGCATGATCAGGATGGTGATGGGTGATCAGCACCTGCACCACCGGTTTGTCGGTGACCTTGCCGATCGCCTCGCGCAGGGCCTGGCCATAGCGCAGCGAAGGACCGCTGTCGATCACCACCACACCGGCCTCGCTGACGATAAACCCGGTATTGACGATATTGCCGCCATTGTCCCGGGAGAAATTCTCGGTGCTGCCCTCCAGCACCCAGGTGTCGGCGGCGATCTGGCGGGGTTCGAGACGGTAGTCCAGGTCGGCCAGGCTCGGCAGACTGACAAGGCTCAACAGGCACAGCAAGGCTCGCATCCGGGACCTCATTCGATGGCGGCGTCGAAGGCATTGCCGTTGTTGTCACGCAGGCTCAGGCGTACCGGGCCCGGGCGGCGCAGATCGAACGACAGGCTGGGGTTTTCGCTCACGGCCGGCCACAGTTCAAGGGTCGCCAGGGACTGGCCAGCGGCGTCGAACAGTTCGGCGTGCTCGATGAAAAATTCCGGAATCCCGGCCATCAGGCCGTTATCCATGGGGTGCGAAACCGACAGGCGCAAGCGGCTGAAGTCCTCGCGGGGGTAGCGCCCGCCCAGCACCTGGCCGAGCCGCTCCTCCCAGCCCGGCTGGCTGCGCACCACGCTGGGCGCGGTACAGCCACCGCCGGCGGCGTCGATCAGGGTCGAACCGACATGCCAGACACCGTCCTCGGTCTGCACGGCGGCCCGCAGCGGCGTGGCCTGTTCGATGCGGATACGGATCGCCAGCCATGGCAGCACCTGCGGCCCCGGGGCGAAGTCGACGATCCGCGGCAGCGGGTTCAACTCGGCCCAGACCAGCATGCGCTTCACCGTACCCGGCAGCTCGCGGGCATCCACCTGCAGCGGCACCTGCCGGGCGTCCTCGGCGAACGGCGGCGCGACGACCTTGACCCGCTGGTCGAAGCGGTAAGGTTCATCGCCAATCCATTGCTTGCGGTAGAACTCCCACATCACCGAGGGCACCGGGTCGGGGCCCGGATCCAGGGCGTAGGCCGGGGCGCCCATGCATAACGCCAGCAACAGCAACGGCACCCGGGTCATGGCATCACTCCGTGACGTGGACGCTGTCCAGGTAGGTGCGCACGGCCCAGAGCGCTTCCTGGCTCAGGTAGTCGGCCATCTTCGGCATGTACACGCGCCCGTCGCGCACCGAGCCGTGGCGGACCCGCTCGACGAACCACTCGTCCCCGGCAGCGCCTTCATCGAGCATGCGCAGGTCCGGGGCGATACCGCCGGACTTGGCTTCCAGGCCGTGGCAGGCCGCGCAGTTCTGGTTGTAGGCCGAAGCGCCGATGGTCACCGCCTCGTCATGCTGCGGGCTGTTGCGGTAGGGGTTTTCGGTGCGCCATTCCTCACCGAGCTTTTCCAGGTTGCCGGTATTGACCGCGGTCGGCGTGACGTTGCCATGGGCCAGGACCGCCCCTGCACTCACCAGGCCAGCCAGGAAAATGGCACTCAGGCAGGCGTTCTTCACTCTTGTCATTGTTTTGCCCTCGACTACTTCAGGTTGCACGATTTGCACGCGAAAACCTCTCTGGAGAAAGGTTCTGCCGGCCATCTTAGGAAGCACCCGGAGCAGTCCCCATGCTGCTTTGGTGGTCGCGGTCTACTCCGTTGGTAGTAGGGCTTGTGGGGCAATGCCAAGTCATGCCCGGCCTGGGAAGTTTTCCCGGCAAGGGCGGGAGTTTTTCCGTATCCGGGGTGAAGCTGGCGTTCCAGTCTATGCAGGCCAAAACCTCCATTGGGAAACACCAACATGACAATAAGATCGTTACCCGCCGCTCTCTCTCCTATCTCCCTGGCTGTGCAGGCCGTGCTGCTGGTCGGCACCCTGGCCATGGCGCCTGCCCATGCCAAGCCGGTGACCTGGGAAGACATCGCCGACGACCACAAGACCACCAACAACGTGCTGCAATACGGCATGGGCACCAATGCCCAGCGCTGGAGCACGCTGAACGCGGTCAACGACAAGAACGTCTTCAAGCTGACCCCGGCCTGGTCGTTCTCCTTCGGCGACGAGAAGCAGCGGGGACAGGAGTCGCAAGCGATCGTCAGCGACGGCGTGGTCTACGTGACCGGTTCCTACTCGCGGGTGTTCGCCCTCGACGCCAAGACCGGCAAGCGCCTGTGGACCTACAACCACCGCCTGCCGGACAACATTCGCCCGTGCTGCGACGTGGTCAACCGCGGTGCGGCGATCTTCGGCGACAAGATCTACTTCGGCACCCTCGACGCCCGCGTAATCGCCCTGAACAAGGACACCGGCAAGGTGGTGTGGAACAAGAAGTTCGGCGATCACTCCGCCGGCTACACCATGACCGGCGCGCCGACCCTGATCAAGGACGGCAAGACCGGCAAGGTCCTGCTGATCCACGGCAGCTCCGGCGACGAATTCGGCGTGGTCGGCCAGCTCTATGCCCGCGACCCGGACACCGGTGAGGAAGTGTGGATGCGTCCGTTCGTGGAAGGCCATATGGGCCGCCTGAACGGCAAGGACAGCACCCCGACCGGCGACGTGAAAGCGCCGTCCTGGCCGGATGATCCGACCACCGAGACCGGCAAGGTCGAGGCCTGGAGCCACGGCGGCGGGGCCCCCTGGCAGAGCGCGAGCTTCGATGCCGAAACCAACACCATCATCGTCGGCGCCGGCAACCCGGGCCCGTGGAACACCTGGGCACGCACCTCGAAGGACGGCAACCCGCACGACTACGACAGCCTCTACACCTCCGGCCAGGTCGGCGTCGACCCGAGCACCGGCGAGGTCAAGTGGTTCTACCAGCACACTCCGAACGATGCCTGGGACTTCTCCGGCAACAACGAACTGGTGCTGTTCGACTACAAGGACAAGGACGGCAAGCAGTACAAGGCCACCGCCCACGCCGACCGCAACGGCTTCTTCTACGTGGTCGACCGCACCAACGGCAAGCTGAAGAACGCCTTCCCGTTCGCCGACAACATCACCTGGGCCAGCCATATCGACCTGAAGACCGGGCGTCCGGTGGAAAACGAAGGCCAGCGTCCGCCCAAGCCTGCCCCGGGTGAAACCAAGGGCAAGTCGGTGGAAGTCTCGCCGCCGTTCCTCGGTGGCAAGAACTGGAACCCGATGGCCTACAGCCAGGACACCGGCCTGTTCTACGTGCCGTCCAACCAATGGAAAGAGGAATACTGGGCCGAGGAGGTCAACTACAAGAAGGGCTCGGCGTACCTGGGCATGGGCTTCCGCATCAAGCGCATGTACGAGGACCACGTCGGTTCGCTGCGGGCCATGGACCCGACCACCGGCAAGATGGTCTGGGAACACAAGGAGCGCCTGCCACTCTGGGCTGGGGTGCTGGCGACCAAGGGCAACCTGGTGTTCACCGGTACTGGTGATGGTTTCTTCAAGGCCTTCAACGCCAAGACCGGCGAAGAACTGTGGAAATTCCAGACCGGCAGCGGCATCGTCTCCCCGCCCATCACCTGGGAACAGGATGGCGAGCAGTACATCGGCGTGACCGTCGGCTACGGCGGCGCGGTACCGCTGTGGGGCGGCGACATGGCCGAGCTGACCAAGCCGGTGGCACAGGGCGGTTCGTTCTGGGTGTTCAAGATCCCGAGCTGGGATACCAAGACTGCGCAGCGTTGATCTGAAACAGGTCAAAGGGGGGTGATAGCCCCTTTGACCTGGCTTGCACAATCCCTGTGGGAGCTGGCTTGCCAGCGATAGGGCCAGACCTCACAACATCACTGTTCCTGCCGGCCTCATCGCTGGCAAGCCAGCTCCCACAGGGTATTGCGCTGACCTCTAATGACGGAGCTATCCATGAAATACCTCCCGCTACTCCTGACCCTCGCCATTACCCCTGCCTTCGCCGTGATCGCCGACGATGGCGACGACCAGCCACTGATCGTCAACGGTTGCGTGATCCAGCCGGAAAGCCAGTGCCCGAATGCCAACCTCGCCGGCGCCGACCTGAACAACCAGGACATGACCAAGATGAACCTGGCCGGTGCCAACCTCAAGGGTGCCGACCTGCGGCATGCCATCCTCGACCTGGCCAACCTGGAAAAGGCCCAGCTGCAAGGTGCCAACCTCAACCGTGCCAGCCTGCAACAGACCAACCTGCGCATCGCTGACCTCACCGGTGCCAGCCTGATTGCTACCCAGGCCTGGGGCATGTTCGCCCAGGGCGCCAAATTCAATGACGCCAACCTGAGCGGCGCCTACCTGGAATTCGCCCGCCTGTCCGGGGCCAAGCTGCACAACAGCAACCTGCAGGCCGCCGACCTGGAAATGACCTGGCTGAGCCGCGCCGACCTGCTCGGGGCGAACCTGTCGGATGCCAACCTGCAGGAAGCCAAGTTCGGTGAAAGCAATCTGGAAAAGGCCGATCTGCGGGGAACCCGCAAGCATTATGCGAATTTCCAGGATGCCAACATGGAGGGGTGTGAGGGCTGTCCCAAGACCTGGGACTGACACCAACTCCTGTAGGAGCGTGGCTTGCCCGCGAAGGACCGCACAGCGGTCCCAAAATCGTGTTGTCGCTGCAAATTTGGGACCGCTGCGCGGTCCTTCGCGGGCAAGCCACGCTCCTACGGGCAAGCTGCGTTCAGGCAGCTATTCGCAGCAACCCCGTCTCGATCGCCAGATGCACCAGCTCCGCATGGGAACTGACCTGCAACTTGCTCTTCAACACCGTCAGGTAGTTCGACACGGTCTTCCCGCTCAAACACAGATGCTCGGCAATCATGCGCATCGGCGTGCCCTTGGCCAGCATCAGGAAGATCTCGGTCTCACGCTGGGTCAGCCCGCCCAAGCGGGCATCCTTGTCCTCGGCCCGGTGTGGCTGGGTGGCCAGTTGCGTGGCCAGCGCCTGCTCGATATAGGCATGCCCCGCCAGCACCCGGCGCACCGCTTCCAGCAGGGTCGCCGCCGCCACCGACTTGGAGAGGAAGCCACAGGCCCCCGCATCCAGCGCCTGGCGCACCAGCCCCAATTCGGTGTGTTCGCTGAAGAACAGCACACGCAACTGCGGCAGGCGCTGGCGCAAGCGCCGGGTGGTCTCCAGCCCGCTGATACCAGGCAGGTCGAAATCCATCAGGACCAAGCCCGGCACCTGCTCCTGCACACGCAACAGGGCTTCTTCACCGGAGGCGGCTTCGCGCACCGGCAGTTCTTCGGCAAGCACGGCGCTCAGGCCCAGGCGCAGCATGGGATGGTCGTCGACCAGCAGGATGTCCATCGGCGTTTTCTCTTTTGTTATCGCCACAGCCCCATGCTAGAGCGCTGCCCAAGCTCTCTGCCTACTACTTTGGTAGCGCTTTTGCTGTCGATGGTCGCATTCACAAAGCCCCGGCACTGACCTGTAATACCGGCATAACAAAAACGAGACTGACGACCATGCTGCCCCGTGTCCTGTCCGCCCTCTCCTGCCTGGCCCTGTCCGGCCTGCTTGCCGGCAATGCCCTGGCCGAAGCGCCGCCGTTTTCCGCCGATGGCTACCGCAACGGCCTGTACCGCAGCCCGACGCCAGCCACTGCCGAATCCGCGAAAACCGTCGATACCGCCCAGGTCCAGGCCTTGCTCCAGCAGCAACCGCCGGCCCTGCTCATCGACGTGTACAAGCGTCAGTTCCTCAATGGCCAATTCATCGCCAGTGAGCCCCACGCCAACCTGCCCGGCAGCCACTGGCTGGCCAATACCGGTGACGGCGAACTGGATGCGCAATGGAACCGGTACTTCAGCCGTCACCTGGAACGCCTGAGCGATGGCAACCGCCAGCGTGCCATCGTCTTCTACTGCCGTTCCGATTGCTGGCTGAGCTGGAACGCGGTCAAGCGCGCCACGGCGCTGGGCTACACGCAGCTGTACTGGTACCGTGATGGTCTCGATGCCTGGGAAAATGCCGGCCTGCCCGTGGTCGCCGCCACCCCCGAAGCCTTTCCCTGAACCAGCTGTTCCTTGCGGTCAAAACCAAAACAATAAGGTGCAAACGCCATGTACAAGATTCTGATCGCCGACGACCATCCGCTGTTTCGTGAAGCCATCCATAACGTCATCAGCGACGGCTTCCCCGGAAGCGAAGTGATGGAAACCGCCGACCTGGACAGCGCCCTGGCGCTGACCGGCGAGCACGACGATCTCGACCTGATCCTGCTCGACCTGAACATGCCCGGCATGCACGGCCTCGGCGGGCTGATCAACCTGCGCAACGAGGCACCGACCATTCCGGTGGTGATCGTCTCCGCCGAGCAGGACAAGCAGATTGTCCTCCAGGCCATCACCTACGGCGCGGTGGGCTTTATCACCAAGTCCTCGCCGCGCTCGCAGATGACCGAGGCCATCGAGCAGATCCTCAATGGCAACGTGTACCTGCCGCCGGACATCATCCGCACCCAGAAGAGCGGCAGCCGCCGCAGCCAGAGCGAGGCCCAGGGCTTTGCGCCCGAGCTGTTGCAGGCCCTGACCCGCAAGCAACTGCTGGTGCTGGAACGCATGACCAAGGGCGAATCCAACAAGCAGATCGCCTACAACCTGGATATCGCCGAGACCACGGTAAAGGCCCACGTGTCGGCGATCCTGCGCAAGCTCAACGTGCATAACCGGGTGCAGGCGATCCTCAGTGCGGGGGATATCGACTTCACGGCCTATCTGCGTCGTTAGGAATAATTAATCGTTACGATGGAAATTAATCGTTGAAACACGCAGTTACGCTGAAGTAAGCTCGAACGCATTCAACTGGAGCAGCACATGAACCACACCACTCACCTCCACGCACAGCAAGCCGGTCGCCCAGCGCGTTCCGTTGCGTCCGTGGCTGCCTGTGGTTCCGTTGCTCCAGCCGCATTTTATTTTGGGTATTGGTTTAGCCACAGGCGCCGCTGATACCCACACCGGCGCCCACTCAACAGGGCCGCCGAACACGAGAACTCTCGAACCCCCGGACGGCCCAGCCCTCCGGGGGTTTTGTTTTTTGCGCCGTCACCACCAGACAC
Organism: Pseudomonas sp. P2S-1; assembly: GCF_057197725.1. Taxonomy (NCBI): domain Bacteria; kingdom Pseudomonadati; phylum Pseudomonadota; class Gammaproteobacteria; order Pseudomonadales; family Pseudomonadaceae; genus Pseudomonas; species Pseudomonas sp. P2S-1. Next base: position 1,117,711 of record NZ_CM170068.1, on the reverse strand, counting down.
CATTGAGGAATCGACACATGAACTACGCCACCTACTACCGCTACCAAAGCTCTGCCTGGCGATTTAGCCACTGCCGTTCGGGCCAGCCAGCCGCCTCCGACCGGTCCGTTGCGGGTGGCATCAACACACATTCAAGTATCTGTCGAACACAACGATAGGGCCGAAGGCGCGGGACAGAACCCGCCTTCCGCCCAGGGAATTCCGAACATGCAAGCGACTACCCAGGCACTGCCACTGAACACCCCTGCCGCAGCCAACACTTGCGTGAGCCTGCGTCTGCCCAGCCCCGTGCAACTCAAGCAGCAGTTGCCGCTCTCTGCGGCCCTCGCGGCCCAGGTCCAGCAGCACCGTGACGCGGTGAAACAGATTCTCGACGGTCACGACCCGCGCCTGCTCGTGGTGGTCGGCCCCTGCTCCCTGCACGACCCGCGCTCCGCCCTCGAATACGCCGACCGCCTGGCCGCACTGGCCCGCGAACTGGATGACCAGTTGCTCCTGGTGATGCGCGCCTACGTGGAAAAGCCCCGCACCACCGTCGGCTGGAAAGGCCTGGCCTACGACCCGCAGCTGGACGGCAGCGACGATATGCACGGTGGCTTGCGCCTGTCCCGGGAACTGATGCTGGGCATGCTCGAACGCGGCCTGCCGGTGGCCACCGAGCTGCTGCAACCCATGGCCGCCGGCTACTTCGATGATGTGCTGAGCTGGGCGGCGATCGGTGCGCGCACCACCGAATCGCAGATCCACCGCGAGATGGTCAGCGGCCTCGGTCTGCCGGTGGGCTTCAAGAACGGTACTGATGGCGGTGTCGGTATCGCCTGTGACGCGATCCGCAGTGCAGCCCATCCGCACCGGCATTTCGGCCTGGACGCCCAGGGCCACCCGGCCATTGTCGAGACCCTTGGCAACCCGGATACCCACCTGGTCCTGCGGGGCGGGCACAAGGGCCCGAACCATGACGCGGACAGTGTCGCCATGGCCCGCCAAGGGCTGGCCAAGGCCGGCATCGCCGCGCGGATCATGGTCGATTGCAGCCATGCCAACAGCGGCAAGGACCCGCTCAAGCAACCGGCGGTGCTGCGCGATGTGATCGATCAGCGGGTCGCGGGTGATCGCTCGCTGGTGGGGGTGATGATCGAGAGCCATCTGTTCGACGGCTGCCAGGTGCTGGGCAAGGGGCCGTTGAAGTACGGGGTGTCGATTACCGATGGTTGCCTGGGCTGGGACGGGACCGAGGCGATGTTGCGTGGGGCGGCTGGTCGGCTGCGCAAGGAGCGGGATTTTTCGTGATCTCTCGGGCCCTATCGCCGGCAACGCCGGCTCCCACAGGATTCGGCGGTGCACGCGGATACTTGTGGGAGCCGGCGTTGCCGGCGATAGGGCCCTCAAGAACACGGCAAACTTCCTACAAGGTTTCAGGAGAAATCACCCACCAATTCCGGTAGGCTCTGGCTTTTCTCAACAGGAGTACGTCCCCATGGCCCGAGCCACTGCCCGCCACATCCTCGTCAGCAGCGAAGACAAGTGCAACGAACTGAAAGCACAGATCGAAGCCGGCGCGGACTTCGCCGAAGTTGCCAAAGCCAACTCCACCTGCCCGTCCAGCCGCCAGGGCGGTGACCTGGGTTCCTTCGGCCCAGGCCAGATGGTCAAGGAATTCGACACCGTGGTGTTCAGCGCCCCGATCAACGTGGTACAGGGTCCGGTCAAGACCCAGTTCGGCTACCACCTGCTGGAAGTCACCAGCCGCCAGGACTGATCGGTCTTGATGCGCAAGGCCATCCTGGTCTTTGGGGGCTGCCTGGCAGCCCTTCTTGGGTTCAGCGCCCAGGCCGCCCCCACCCATGCCCTCACCGTCTACGGCGAGGCGCCACGCTACCCGCAGCACTTCCAGCACTTCCAGTACACCAACCCTGACGCCCCCAAGGGCGGCAGCCTGCGTCGTTCGGCCATCGAGATCGGCCAGTTCGACCATATCCTTCCCTATATCGACAAGGGCATCGGCGTCAGCGAAATCGATGGCTGGCTGTACGCGCCCCTGGCCGTGCGCTCGCTGGACGAGCCCTACACCGTCTACGGCCTGGTCGCCCGGCGCATGGAACGGGCCGACGATGGCCTGTGGCTGCGCTTCTACCTTGACCCCAAGGCACGCTTCGCCGACGGCAAGCCGATCCGCGCCGAAGACGTGCGCTTCACCTACGACCTGCTGCTGCGCGACGGCAGCCTGAAGTACCGCACCCAGTTCGCCGATGTCGCCGACGTGGTGGTCGAATCGCCGACCCAGGTGCGCTTCGACTTCAAGACCAACCAGAACCGCACCCTGCCCCTGGACCTCGCCTCACTGCCGGTGCTCCCGGAACACTGGTGGCGCGGCCGCGATTTCGCCAATGGCGGCGGCTTCGAGGCACCGCTGGGCAGCGGGCCGTACAAGGTCGGGCGGATCGACAACGGTCGCAGCATCACCTTCGAACGCGACCGCGACTGGTGGGGCAAGGACCTGCCGGTCAACCGCGGACGCTACAACTTCGACCAGATGCGCATCGAGTACTTCGGCGACACCGACGTGGCACGCCAGGTGTTGCGCGGCGGCGGCTACGACTACAACCGCGAGTTCTCCGCCACCGGCTACACCATCGGCTACGCCGGGCCCGCCCTTGACGACGGCCGCCTGCAACGCGCCCATCTGGCGAAAGAAGCCCCGCAGAACGCCCAGGGCTACGTGTTCAACCTGCAACGTCCGATGTTCCAGGACCGTCGCGTGCGCCAGGCCATCGCCCTGCTCTGGGACTTCGAATGGAGCAACCGGCGGATGATGCGCGATATGTATATCCGCCAGCAGAGCTACTTCGCCAATAGCCCGTTGGCGGCCCGGGAATTGCCGGATGCCGAAGAGCTGAAGATCCTCGAACCGTTGCGCGGGCAGATCCCCGACGAGGTCTTCACCCAGGTCTTCGAAGCACCGCGTACCGACGGCTCGGGGATCATCCGCGACAAGCAGCTGCACGCCCTGGCCCTGCTGGCCGAAGCCGGCTGGCACCCGGACGGCGATCGCCTGGTCAACGCCCAGGGCGAACCGCTGAGCTTCACCTTCCTCAACGGCCAGAACGGCATGGAGCGCCTGCTGCTGCCGTGGAAGCGCACCCTGGCGCAGATCGGCATCGACATGCAGATCCGCCGGGTCGACTCGGCGCAGTACGTCAACCGCCTGATGGCACGGGACTACGACATGATCGTCACCGGCTACCCGGTCACCACCTCGCCGGGGCTGGAGCTGTACAGCTATTTCGGCTCGGCGGCGGCCAAGGACCCGGGCTCGAACAACTTCATGGCCCTGCAAAGCACGGTGGTGGACCAACTGATCGACGGCCTGGTGCGTGCCGACACCCAGGCCGGCATGCAGCGCCATGCCCATGCGCTGGACCGGGTGCTGCAATGGAATTACTACTGGATTCCCAACTACTACCCGCCAGGCACCTCCAGCGTGTGGTGGAACCGCTTCGGCCTGCCGAAGATCCCGGCGGCCAATGACCCGGCGCTGGACACCTGGTGGGAAATCAGCCCCACCGCGCTGACCAACGACCAGATGGCCGAACGTACCAAGGGCAAGCCATGACCGCCTATATCCTGCGGCGCCTGCTGCTGATCATCCCGACCTTGCTGGTGATCCTGCTGGTCAACTTCGTGATCGTCCAGGCCGCACCGGGTGGACCGGTCGAACAAGCCGTTGCACGCTTGCAAGGTATTGGCGGCGGCGCGCCGGGCGCGTCCTCGATGCAGCTCGATTCCCGAGCCAGCCGCGGCCTCGACCCGGCCCTGCTGGAAACCATCAAGAAACAATACGGCTTCGACAAGTCCGCGCCCGAGCGCCTGTGGCTGATGCTCGGCAACTACGCCCGGCTGGACTTCGGCGAAAGCTTCTTCCGCGGCGCCAAGGTCACCGACCTGATCCTCGACAAACTGCCGGTGACCCTGTCCCTGGGCTTCTGGGCCACCTTCATCACCTACCTGGTGTCGATCCCCCTGGGCATCCGCAAGGCGGTACGCCATGGCAGCGCGTTCGATGCCTGGAGCAGCAGCCTGATCGTGATCGGCTACGCCCTGCCCTCGTTCCTCTTCGCCCTGCTGCTGATCGTGCTGTTCGCCGGCGGCACCTCGCTGAACTGGTTCCCGGTGCGCGGGCTGGTCTCGGAGAACTTCGCCGAGCTGAGCTTCATCGGCAAGGTCGCCGACTATTTCTGGCATCTGGTGCTGCCGGTGGGCGCCCTGGTGATCGGCGGTTTCGCCACCCTGACGTTGCTGACCAAGAACGCCTTCCTCAACGAGATCACCCGCCAGTACGTGGTCACTGCCAAGGCCAAGGGCCTGACCGAGCGCCGGGTGCTCTACGGCCATGTGTTCCGCAACGCCATCCTGCTGGTGGTGGCCGGCCTGCCCCAGGCGCTGATCACGGTGTTCTTCGCCGGCTCGCTGATGATCGAGGTGATCTTCTCCCTCGATGGCCTCGGGCGCATGAGCTATGACGCGGCGGTAAGCCGGGATTATCCGGTGGTGTTCGGCACCCTGTTCATCTTCACCCTGTTCGGCCTGCTGATCCGCCTGGCGGGCGATATCGCCTACACCCTGGTGGACCCCCGCATCGACTTTTCCACGAGGGCGCACTGATGTTCTGCCTGTCGCCCATCAGCCAGCGGCGCTGGCAGCGCTTTCGCAAGAACCGCCGTGGCTGGTTCTCGCTCTGGGCCTTCGCCGCCCTGCTCACCCTGAGCCTCGGCGCCGAGCTGATCGCCAATGACAAGCCGCTGGTCCTGAAGTACGACGGCAGCCTGTATTTCCCGGCGTTCAAGCGCTACACCGAGCAGCAGTTCGGCGGCCAGTTGCCGTTCCAGGCGGACTACCGCAGTCAATACGTGCGCGAGCTGATCGAGGGCAAGGGTGGCTGGATGCTGTTCCCGCCGATTCCGTTCAGCGCCGATACGCCCAACTATGACCTCCAGGTGCCGGCACCGAGCCCGCCGACCGCAAGCAACTGGCTGGGCACCGATGACCAGGCCCGGGATGTGCTGGCCCGGGTGATCTATGGCACCCGGGTCTCGATCCTGTTCGCCCTGGCCCTGACCGTCATCAGCACGATCATCGGCGTCACGGCCGGGGCCCTGCAGGGCTACCACGGCGGCTGGGTCGACCTGATCGGGCAGCGCCTGCTGGAAGTCTGGTCGGGGCTGCCGGTGCTGTACCTGCTGATTATCCTCAGCGGCTTCGTCGAGCCGAACTTCTGGTGGCTGCTGGGGATCATGGCGCTGTTTTCCTGGCTGGCCCTGGTGGACGTGGTACGCGCCGAATTCCTCCGCGGGCGCAACCTGGAGTATGTCCAGGCCGCCCGGGCCATGGGCCTGCCGGACCGCCTAGTGATCGTCCGGCATATCCTGCCCAACGCGATGAACGCCACCCTGACCTACCTGCCGTTCATCCTCACCGGGGCCATCTCCACGCTTACCGCCCTGGACTTCCTCGGCTTCGGCATGCCCGCCGGCAGCGCCTCGCTCGGCGAGCTGGTCAACCAGGGCAAGCAGAACCTGCAGGCGCCCTGGCTGGGCTTTACCGCCTTCTTCGCCCTGGCGCTGATCCTCACCCTGCTGGTGTTCATCGGCGACGCCTTGCGTGAAGCCTTCGACCCCCGGGCCTGACTTTCCCTGACGGAATACCCCATGCAAGACGACAGCCTCAAGGACTACCAGCGGGTGCGCCGCCTGGCGATCAAATCGCTGTTCGAGATCATCGAGCAATCCAGCGAGGGCACGGTGATCGTCGATCGCGAGGCGCGGATCGTCTGGATGAACGAGCGCTATGCCCGGCGCTTCGGCCTGGCCGATGCCAGCGCCGCCATCGGCCAGCCCTGCGAGCAGGTGATCCCCGGCAGCCTGATGCGCGAGGTGGTCAGCCAGGGGCGGCCGATCCTCCTGGACATGCTCGACACGCCCAAGGAACCGCTGGTGGTGATGCGCCTGCCGATCCAGGACGCCGGTGGCGAGGTGATCGGCGCCATCGGCTTCGCCCTGTTCGACGAGTTGCGCAGCCTGTCGCCGCTGCTCAAGCGCTATTCCAGCATGCAGCAGGAACTGGCCTCGACCCGCTCGCTGCTCAAGGCGCGCCAGGCCAAGTACAGCTTCAACCAGTTCATCGGCACCAGCCCGGCCAGCCTGGAAGTGAAGCGCCGGGCGCGGCGTGGGGCGAGCAGTGATTCGCCGGTCCTGTTGCTGGGCGAGACCGGCACCGGCAAGGAGTTGCTGGCCCATGCCATCCATGCCGCTTCGCCACGGGCGCACAAGGCCTTCGTCAGCATCAACAGCGCGGCGATTCCGGAAACCTTGCTGGAGGCCGAGTTCTTCGGGACTGCGCCCGGGGCCTTCACCGGTGCCGAACGCAAGGGCCGCGCTGGCAAGCTGCAACTGGCCGAGGGCGGCACGCTGTTTCTCGACGAGATCGGCGATATGCCCCTGCCCTTGCAAAGCAAGCTGCTGCGGGTGTTGCAGGAGAAGGAATACGAGCCGGTAGGTTCGAACCAGATGCTGCAGAGCGATGTGCGGGTGATTGCCGCGACCTCCCGGGATTTGCAGGCGGCCATGGCCCGCGGGGAGTTTCGTGCCGACCTGTATTACCGGCTGAATGTGCTGCCCATCGAGGTGCCGGCGTTGCGTGAACGGATCGAGGATCTGCCGGCGCTGACCGAGGCGATCCTCGAAGACCTGGGCAGTCGGCATGAGCTGGAGGATGAGGCCCTGGCCCTGCTGGGGCGGCATGCCTGGCCGGGGAATATCCGTGAGTTGAGGAATGTGCTGGAGCGGGCGACCCTGCTGGCGGACCGGGCGCGCTTGGGGCTTGAGGATATTCGCGAGGCGCTGGGGACCTTGATGCCCCGGGCGGTTGAGGAGACCGCGCCGGTCATGGGGTATCGGGAGGCGTGCGAGGCGTTCGAGCGGCAGCTGTTGCGGGAGGCGCTGGAGCGCTGTGGCGGGAATGTGCCGGAAGCGGCGCGGCAGTTGGGGTTGGGGCGGTCGACTCTGTACAAGAAGTTGGTGGCTTTGGGGATTCAGTCTCAATAAAGAGACTTTCATCTTCCAATAGAGATTGTGCTCTTGAGGGCCTCATCGCTGGCAAGCCAGCTCCCACAGGTTCAACGGCGCACGCGATACCTGTGGGAGCTGGCTTGCCAGCGATGAGGCCCTTGAGCTCAACAGAAGTCTCAGATCAGAGACAAAATCGACCAAACAATTCAAATAAACAGAATTTATCCTTGTAAATCAGCCACTTGAGCATTTGGCACAATCCCTGCTATCTCCTTGCCACCAACAAAAACAAGATTCACCAAGGAGACACTCGATGAGTGTGATCATCGCCCTGGCAGCCCTGGCGCTGCTGATGCTCGCCGCCTACCGTGGTTACAGCGTCATTCTGTTTGCCCCCATCGCCGCCCTCGGCGCGGTACTGCTCACCGACCCGTCCGCCGTGGCGCCCGCCTTCACCGGGGTGTTCATGGAAAAAATGGTCGGCTTCATCAAGCTCTACTTCCCGGTGTTCCTGCTCGGTGCGGTGTTCGGCAAGCTGATCGAGCTGTCGGGCTTCTCGCGCTCCATCGTCGCCGCCGCCATCCGCCTGCTCGGCACCCGCCAGGCCATGCTGGTGATCGTGCTGGTCTGCGCCCTGCTGACCTACGGCGGCGTGTCGCTGTTCGTCGTGGTGTTCGCGGTCTACCCATTCGCCGCCGAAATGTTCCGCCAGAGCAACATCCCTAAGCGCCTGATTCCGGCAACCATCGCCCTCGGCGCATTTTCCTTCACCATGGACGCCCTGCCCGGCACCCCGCAGATCCAGAACATCATCCCCAGCACCTTCTTCAACACCACCGCCTGGGCCGCGCCCTGGCTGGGGCTGATCGGCACCCTGTTCGTCTTCTGCACCGGCATGCTCTACCTGCAACGCCAGCGCAACAAGGCCCTGCGCGCCGGCGAAGGCTATGGCACCGAGCTGCGCAACGAGCCGGAAACCGCCGATGACCTGAAACTGCCCAACCCGTGGCTGGCCCTGTCGCCGCTGCTGCTGGTAGGCATCATGAACCTGCTGTTCACCCACTGGATTCCCGAGTGGTACGGCAAGAGCCACAGCCTGCAACTGCCGGGCATGGCCGCGCCGGTGCAGACCGATATCGCCAAGCTCACCGCCATCTGGGCCGTGGAAGCGGCGCTATTGCTGGGCATCCTGCTGGTGCTGGTCAGTGGCTACAGGGCGATCAAGACGCGCCTGGCCGATGGCACCAAGGCCGCCGTCGGCGGCGCCTTGCTGGCGGCAATGAACACCGCTTCGGAATACGGTTTCGGCGCGGTGATCGCCTCGTTGCCGGGCTTCCTGGTGCTGGCCGATGCCCTGCGCGCAATCCCCAATCCACTGGTCAACGAAGCGATCACCGTCACCCTGCTGGCGGGCATCACCGGCTCGGCGTCCGGCGGCATGAGCATCGCCCTGGCGGCCATGTCCGAAACCTTCATCAGCGCGGCCAACGCCGCCAACATCCCGCTGGAAGTGCTGCACCGCGTCGCCGCCATGGCCAGCGGCGGCATGGACACCCTGCCGCACAACGGCGCGGTCATCACCTTGCTGGCCGTCACCGGCCTGACCCACCGTGAGGCCTACAAGGATATTTTCGGTATTACCCTGATCAAGACCCTGGCGGTGTTCGTCGTGATCGCCACCTTCTACGCCACCGGCATCGTTTGAGGATCGGACCTGTATGAAGCTTTCCGGAAAAACCGCACTGATCACCGGCTCCACCAGCGGCATCGGCCTGGGCATCGCCCGGGTCCTGGCCGAGGCCGGTGCCGATATCCTGCTCAACGGCTTCGGCGACCCGGCGGCAGCGCTGGCGGAAGTCGGCCAGTTCGGCGGCAAGGTCGCCCACCATCCTGCCGACCTGGGCGATGTAGCCCAGCTCGACGCCTTGTTCGCCTACGCACAGCGGGAATTCGGCGGGGTCGATATCCTCGTCAACAACGCCGGGATCCAGCATGTGGCGCCGGTGGACGAATTCCCGGTGGAACGCTGGGATTCGATCATCGCCCTGAACCTGTCGGCGGTGTTCCATTGCACGCGCCTTGCCCTGCCGGGAATGAAGCGCAGCGGCTGGGGGCGGATCGTCAATATCGCCTCCGTGCATGGCCAGGTGGGGTCGGTGGGCAAGGCGGCTTACGTGGCGGCCAAGCATGGCGTGATCGGGTTGACCAAAGTGGTCGCGCTGGAGACCGCGACCACGGCGATCACCTGCAACGCCATCTGCCCCGGCTGGGTCCTGACGCCGCTGGTGCAGAAGCAGATCGATGCGCGCATCGCCGAGGGTATAGAGCCGCAGCAGGCGCAGCATGATCTGCTGGCGGAGAAACAGCCTTCGCTGGCGTTCGTTACGCCGGGGCATCTGGGGGAGTTGGTGGCGTTCCTGTGCGGCGAGGCCGGGAGCCAGGTGCGGGGGGCGGCGTGGAATGTGGATGGGGGGTGGCTGGCGCAGTAGATGTGTTGGGTTGCTCATGGCCTCATCGCTGGCAAGCCAGCTCCCACAGGGATCGCGTGGAAAGGGCCATCGGCGGCACCATAAAAGCTAGACTCAGGACATTGACAGACCACCAGGAAGAACCCCGCATGAACGATGTGCTCTGGCGCCCGGACGCGGCGCGTATTCAGGCCAGCCGGATGGAGCGTTTCCGGCATGCGATCAATCAGCGTTTCAACCTCGAACTGACGGACTACGCCGCGCTGCACCAGTGGAGCATCGACCAGCGCCCAGCCTTCTGGCAGGCCCTGGCCGACGAGTTCGAGGTCATCTGGCACACAGCGCCCAGCCGTGTGCTCGAAGAAGGCCCACACATGCCCGATGCGCGCTGGTTCCCTGGCGCGACCCTGAACGTCGCCGAACACCTGCTGCGGCGCCGCGATCAAGGCACCGCCCTGGTCGCAGTCCGCGAGGACGGCCAGCGCCGCACCTTGAGCCATGCCCAGCTGGCCGCCGAGGTAGCCGGGTTGCAACGGGCCTTCAAGGCCGCCGGCATCGGCGTCGGCGACCGGGTTGCCGCGTGCATGCCCAACACCTGGCAAACCCTGGTCGCCATGCTCGCCGCCACCAGCCTGGGCGCGATCTGGTCCAGTTCCTCGCCGGAATTCGGCACCCAGGGCATCGTCGAACGCTTCGGCCAGATCGAGCCGAAGCTGCTGCTGGTCTGCGCCGGCTACCAGTACGCCGGCAAGTCACTGTCCCAGGTCGACAAGATCAACGAAGTGCTGGCCGACCTGCCGACCCTCGATCACCTGTTGGTGGTGCCCCACGGCGACACCCGCACCGACGCCTTCCACACCCCGGCCACCACCTGCCTGTGGGACGATTTCTACCAGCCCGGCGGCGAACCCGAATTCGTCGCCCTGCCTTTCGATCACCCGCTGTACATTCTCTATTCCAGCGGCACCACCGGGGTACCCAAGTGCATCGTCCACAGCGCTGGCGGCGTGCTCCTGCAACACCTCAAGGAACACGGCCTGCACAACGACCTGGGCAAGGACGACTGCCTGTTCTACTACACCACCTGCGGCTGGATGATGTGGAACTGGCTGGTCAGCGGCCTGGCCCTCGGCGCGACCCTAGTGTTGTACGACGGCTCGCCGTTCCATCCCGGCCCCGAGCGCCTGCTGGACCTGATCGACGCCGAAGGCATCAGCGTATTCGGCACCAGTGCCAAGTACCTCGCGGCACTGGAACAGGCCGGCCTGCGACCGCGCCATAGCCACCGCCTGGAGCGCCTGCGCCTGCTGCTGTCCACCGGTTCGCCGCTGTCGCCGCACAGCTACGACTATGTCTATCGCGAGATGAAAAGCGAGGTGTGCCTGGTGTCGATGTCCGGCGGCACCGATATCGTCTCCTGCTTCGTCCTCGGCAACCCGACCCTGCCGGTGCGTCGCGGGGTCATCCAGTGCAAGGGCCTGGGCATGGCCGTCGAGGTGTGGAACGACCAGGGCCGGGCGGTGCTCGAGGAAAAAGGCGAGCTGGTCTGCACCCGGCATTTCCCGGCAATGCCCCTGGGCTTCTGGCACGACCCGGACGGCGAGCGCTTCAGCGCCGCCTATTTCAGCCAGTTTCCCGGTGTCTGGTGCCAGGGCGACTATGCCGAGGCGTTCGCCGACGGCAGCCTGGCGATCCATGGCCGCTCGGATGCCGTGCTCAATCCCGGCGGTGTGCGCATCGGCACCGCAGAGATCTACCGCCAGGTGGAAAAGCTCGGCGAGGTGCTGGACAGCGTCGCCATCGGCCAGCAATGGCAACACGACGTGCGCGTGGTGCTGTTCGTCCGCCTGGCCGACGGCGTGGAACTGGACGATACCCTGCAGGCGCGGATCCGCAAGGTCATCCGCGACAACACCAGCGCCCGCCATGTGCCGGCGGTGATCCTCCAGGTGGCGGACATCCCGCGGACCATCAGCGGCAAGATCGTCGAGCTGGCGGTACGCAACGTGGTGCACGGCTTGCCGGTGAAAAACACCGACGCCCTGGCCAATCCGCAGGCGCTGGAGCATTTTCGTGACCGCATCGAGCTGCGCGATCAGGCATAATCGCCGGCTTTTACCCGCAACCCCGAGGCACCCGCATCATGAAAGCACAGGCCCGTCACATCCTGGTCAAGACCGCCGAAGAGGCCGAGCAGCTCAAGCAGCGTATCGCCAAGGGCGAGGCCTTCGACGTGCTGGCGAAGAAATACTCCACCTGTCCGTCGGGCAAGCGCGGTGGCGATCTGGGCGAGATCCGCCCGGGGCAGATGGTCGGCACGATCGACCAGGTGATCTTCAAGAAACCGCTGCGCACGGTGCATGGGCCGATCAAGAGCAAGTTCGGCTATCACCTGGTGCAGACGTTCTATCGGGATTGAGGATTTGTGTTGCTGCTGAAGGCCTCATCGCTGGCAAGCCAGCTCCCACAGGGTTCAGCAGCGCCGCCGACACTGTGGGAGCTGGCTTGCCAGCGATGAGGCCCTCAAGAACAACCCATGATCTAGCCGGCATCCCGCAACGGCTGCTTATCCAGCAACTCACAACGCAACTTGCTGACCAGGCTGGCGATCGCCCGGCTGTCGAGCTGTTCCGCGCGGATTCCGGTGACCTGCAGGTCGTGATGGGGGGAACCGCGATTGAATAACTGCACGGTCAGTGACTGGTCCGCCGCCTGGGTGCAGCGGCAGCGAACCGGCAAGAAACTCTTCTCGATGATATCGCGCAGTTCCAGCGTAGATAGCATGTCCATGACTCCAGGGCAGTTGAGGGACTGCAGCTCCGTGCTTGCAGTGCGTTCTCAAGCGTAGGCCAGTCGCCGCGAGGCAATAAGATCATTTCCCGATAAGCCGCAAGGTTTTTCTCTGTTCTCGGATCGATAGCTCACGCCCGCCGGGCTGCCAGCAGCCCCAGCCCCGCGCAACTCAGCAACCCCGCACTCACCCGATTGAACAAGCGTCGCGGCCCCGGCTGGTTGAACCAGCGTTGCAGGTACGCGCCGAGCCAGGCGTAGATGGCGATGGCGAACCACTCCAGCAGCAGGAACATCACCCCCAGCCAGAGGAATTGCTCGCCTACCGGCACGGCGCTGTTCATCGAGACGAACTGCGGCAGAAACGCCGTGAATATGAGTATTGCCTTCGGATTTCCTGCAGCTACGAAAAACTCCTGCCGCGCCAGCTTCAGCACCCCGCCCTTGCGCTCGACGACCGCCCCACCCTCGCCCACCGGCGCACGCCAGAGTTGCCAGGCGATATAGAAGAGGTAGAACGCACCGATGACCTTGATCGCCAGGAACAGGTATTCGCTGGTGTGCAGGACCACGGCCAGGCCGAGGGCGGCCAGGAGGATCATCCCGGCGAAGGCGAACAAGCGGCCGATACCGGCCACGCAGGCGGTGCGCAGGCCGTAGCGGCTGGCATTGTTCAGCGACAGCAGGTTGTTCGGACCGGGGGCCATGTTGAGGGCGAAGCAGGCAGGGATGAAGAGTGCGAGGGTGGACAGGTCCATGGCGGGCTCCTTGGGCAAGGAAGCTAGAGTGGGTGGCGGTGGTGGGCGGCGTCAAGATCGATGAATAGTCGGCGCGGCCAAGGGCCTCATCGCTGGCAACGCCAGCTCCCACAGAGTCCGAGTCGGGCATCAACCCTGCTGCTGACTCAGGACCCTGTGGGAGCTGGCGTTGCCAGCGATGAGGCCATCAGCAACAGCAGAAATCCATTGCTGATTCGGGGGTTCGGGCCCCCTTACCAGTCGTGGCTATACCCCACCGTCAACACCGTCCCCGGCGCCGGCAGATGGCTGGTATTGGTACTGCTACGCATCAACTGGCTGTACAGCGGGTAGTAGTCACGGTTGAACAGGTTCTGGATGCCCAGGCTGACCCGGTCATTGGCCGTGACCCGGTACTGGCTGACCAGATCCACCGTGGCATAACCATCCACCTTGCGCCGGCCAAAGCTGGCGACGCCATCCAGGCGATAGTCGTGGCCATCGAACCAGGTGAGCTGGGCACGGTGGCTCCAGTCTTCATCCGGTTTGTATTCCACGTATCCAGTGACCTTGAGCGGCGGGATGCGGTAGCCGGTCATGTCCTGCCAGTCGCCGTTGTCCGGCTTTTCGCGCCCCTTGAGCCAACTGAAGGTACCACCCGCGCCCCAACGCTCATCGACGCTGAGCCAGTCGGCACTGCCCTCGATACCGTAGATGCGCTCCTGGGTACGGGTGAGGATCAGGCCATTGTTGAAGCTCTGCACGTCACCCAGCTTGGAGGTGGTGTAGAACACTGCCAGGGTCGCGAGGGTCTGCTCGCCCACCGCGCCGCGCCAGCCCAGCTCATAGTTGTTGGTTTTCACCGGTTCCAGGTTCGACGAGTCGATATCGAACCCGCGCCGGGCATTGCGCACCTGGACACCGATATCCGGCAACTGGAAGCCCTGGCTGAAGGCCGCATACAGCTCCTGCCCGCTGACCGGCGACCAGGTCAGGCTGATATTCGAGAGCAGCGCATCGTAGTTGACCTCGCCTCCAGCCACGGTTGCGGGTGAGACTGCCGTGGACTCCGACAGCGGCACGAAGTCGTCATAACGCGCCGTGGCGTACTCGTAGCGCACCCCGCCTTCCATCGACCATTGCTCGTTGAAACGGTGCTGTAGCTGGGCAAAACCGCCGAGGCTGCGCGTGGTCAGGTCGGGCATGTAGGTGAGCCGGCCGATCTTGTCGTAGACCCGTCCGCCACTGGCGTCGTACTGGCGCGGGTCGAAGATGTCGATGGGCATGTCGCTGCGTTCCTGGTTGAAGTCCGCGCCCCACAGCAGCTCGGTATCGCCCGCCGTGCCCAGCGGCGTGCGCAGGGTCACGCGGCTGCCGAACACCTCGCTGTTCTGCATCACCTGGTCGACATTGCGTCCGCGGGTGGCCACCCCCCGGGCATCGAACGGGGTGAAACGGGTGAAGTAGTCGCGGTAGTAGAGCTGCGCATTGAGGGAGCTGCCGAACACATCGGCATGCGCATACTCCAGGTTGACCAGGGTGTTCTTGATCTGGTTCTGCTCGTCGAGGGACAACCCCGACAGCGCCTGGGCCGGCACCGATCCCGGCGGCAGGCGGGCGACACTCGGGTCGGAGGTGTAGTCGCTGTCCTGGTCGGCGTTGTAGTGGCTGGCGGAGAGCTGGATGCGTTGCGCGTCGTCGATGCGCAGGCCGAGCTTGCCGCCGATATTGTAGGTATTGGAGTCGAACAGGTCGCCCTGGCTCGGCTCCGGGGCAATGCGATGGCCCTTGGCGTCATAGGAGGCGCCAATATGCCGGGCACCGAAATCGAGGGCGTAGTCGACCTTGCCCTCGGAACCGGAGAAATGCTGCTGCAACTGCCCGCCCAGGCCATCGTTGCCCAGCTTGCTCAGGGGCGATTCGGCCTTGAGGGAGGTCTGCGCACGGTTTTCACCGCCCGCCGGACGGGTGGTGATGGAGATGATCCCGCCGGTAGCGCCAGCGCCGTAGATCGCACTGCTGCCGCGAATCACCTCGACCCGCTCGATCAGCGCCGGGTCGATATTGGCCAGGTTGCGCGAGGAGTCGCGGTTGGTGTTGAGCGGCACACCATCGACCAGCACCAGCATGGTCCGTCCACGCAGGGTCTGGCCGTAGTCGGTGATGGTGCGGCTGGAGTCGGCCATGCCCGGCACGCTCTTGGCCAGCACCGTGGCCAGGCTGTCGGAGCCTTCACGCAACTGTTCCAACTGCTCGCGCTCGATCACATTGACCTGACGGGCCGGCGGCACCAGGTTGCTGCTGGTGCGCGACGAGGTGATTTCCAGGCTGGACAGTTCCATGACCTCGGGCTCGGTAGCCGGCGCCACTGCTGCAGCCGGCACCACCACGAAGGTCTGCTCGCCACGCTCTTCGACACTCAGCCCGCTATTGCCCAGCAACCGTTGCAGGGCCTGCTCCAGGGTGTAGCGGCCTTTCAGCGCCGGCGCCTGCTTGCCGGTGGTGATATCGCTGGCAAAGAGGATCTGCGCCTTGGCCTGACGGGCCAGGGCATTCAGGGATTGTTCAAGCGACGCAGCAGGGACATCGAATTCCTGCGGCGCCGACTGGGCCAGGGCGATCGAACTCGACAGCAGGCCGGCGGCCAGCAACGACAGGGACAACGGGGACTGACTCACGCAAGGCGCTCCATGAAATGAAAGGGTCATGGAGATAGCCGCCCGCCGACCCGCGCAACCCTACCCTGATAGTGAAATTATTTTTTCCCGCGGGGGCTGATCAACACGGCGCCCTCGGCGCCAGTGTTCAACTG
The DNA here is from genome assembly GCF_057197725.1 of Pseudomonas sp. P2S-1. Classification (NCBI taxonomy): domain Bacteria; kingdom Pseudomonadati; phylum Pseudomonadota; class Gammaproteobacteria; order Pseudomonadales; family Pseudomonadaceae; genus Pseudomonas; species Pseudomonas sp. P2S-1. The sequence goes on along the minus strand of NZ_CM170068.1, from coordinate 1,101,840 downwards.
CACCGGCAGGATGCTCGGCAGCAACGCCAGCAGACGCTCGACATGGGCGCTGTCGAATACCCCGGACACCGGCAGCGTGCCGAGCCTGGCGTCCTGCAGGCGCACGGGCTTGTCCTGGTAACGCTGGATCACCGCGAGCACTTCGCTGAGCGGTGTCCGTTCGAAGACCAGTTGTCCGCTGCGCCAGGCGCCGACACCGCCGGCATCCACCGCCGTCACGGTGCCGGGCTGACCGTTGCCGAGGCGTACTTGCTGACCCGGCGCCAGCTCACGGTCCGCACCGCCCGCCTTCACCGCCACGCGGCCCTCGGCCACGCTGACCCGAACCTCACCGGCCTGTCGATCGACGTTGAAGCGTGTGCCGACCACCCGGATCGAAGCCTCGCCGGCATCCACCAGGAATGGCCGGTAGACCCGCGGCGCCACCTCGAACAGGGCCTGACCGCCCAGCAGTTCGGTGCGTCGGCTGAACAGATGCCAACTGACGCCGAGTTCGCTGGCACCGTCGAGGGTTACCTGGGAGCCATCGCTCAAGTCCAGGGTCTGTCGCTCGCCGACCTGGGTCCGGTAGTGCTCGCTGCGGTAGGCCGGATCGACCCACACCAAGGTGCCCAGCAGCGCCAGGGACAGCAGCCCCGCAGCCGTCACACCGACGCGCTTCTTGCGCGGCTTCGGCTCGGGCATGGGAAAGCGCTGCTTGAGCTCTTCGCGCAGGCGGGCAATGGCCTGGTCTTCGTCGGCGTATTTGCCGGGCCGTGTAGTGCGTTCGCTCATGCCAGGTACTCGCGGCAGGCGGCCATACCGAGGCGCAGGTGCTTTTCCACGGTTTTCAGGGAGATCCCCAGACGCTCGGCGACCTCGGCCTGGGGCAGTTCGTGGATCTTGTGCATGACGAACACCATCTGGCAGCGCGGCGGCAGGCCTTCGACGGCGCGGACCAGACGTTCGAGCGTCTGGCTGGCATCGAGCTGGCGCTCCTGGCTGGGGATATGCGCCTCCACTTCCGGCAGCTCGGGTACCGCCACGATCCAGCGCTGCCGACGGCGTTCGCCACGGTAGCGGCTGACGGCGTTGTCATGGGTGATCTTGCGCAGCAGGGCCAAGGGCGTGCGTACACCGTCCTTTTCCTGTTTTTCCAGAAGTTGCACGCAGACGTCGTGGACCACCTCGCGGGCGAAGCCGCGCTCACCGAATCGGCGGCGGATATGTTCCACCAGTTCGTCGTAATGACGAACCAGGGTGGACAGCAGCGAGGGCTTCGGAGGATCGGCCTGCACAGTACTCTGCCTGGAAAAGTGCCTGGGAAGGAATGCTGGGGCCGGAGTGTAAATGAGAATCCATTTTATTTGAAACAAGTTTTGATGGCGCTGCAACGGGCCTCATCGCTGCATGGGGATCTACACAACCTGGGCTGAAGGCTGACGCAATTCTGGTAGGAGCGTGGCTTGTCGGACCGCCGAACCGCCGCGAAGGGCCGCGCAGCGGCCCCAAAACCTGCCACGCCGAGCATCTGGAATACAGAAGTCGAGCAGGCGCCGAATCCAGAAAATCGCTCCCCAACTGCTCGTGCTGGATGGTTTTGGGGCCGCTGCGCGGCCCTTCGCGGGCAAGCCACGCTCCTACAGATTCTGCGTTGACCCGCCATCCGAGCCTAGGCGAGAGATGTGCAGATACCCCTACTCATCGCTGGCAAGCCAGCTCCCACAGGGGCCGCGGTGTTCTCGACTCATGGATTCAACCAGGGCGCCTGCGGCTCGAACCGCCCCTCGATCCACTGCTTGAACGCCAGCACCGTCGCCGCCGGGAAGCGTGCCGAAGGCCGCACCAGGTAAACGCCTCCGGTTGGGTCCAGTTGCCATTGCGGCAGCACCCGCACCAGCCGACCCGCAGCCAGGTCCTGGCTCATCAGCCATTCCCCGGCACCGAGAATCCCGGCGCCGGCCCGGGCAGCCGCCAGCAACGATTCGCTGTCATTGGCAGTAAGGTTGCCCTTGGGCGTGACCGTGCACTGCGCTTCCCCTGCGTACAGGCGCCATTGCGGAAAAGACGCCAGGCCACTGAAGCGCAGGCAATTGTGCTGCTGCAGGTCGTGAGGCTGCTGCGGCACACCCCGGCGTTCGAGGTAGTCCGGTGAAGCACAAAGAATCCGCCGGTGATCGCAGAGTTTTTTCGCGATCAGCCGGTTGTCCTCCAGCTCGCCGATACGAATGGCGATGTCGAAGCCTTCGTCGATGATGTCCACCAGCCGTTCGCTGTAGTCGGCAACGATGGATACCTGCGGCCAGGCCTCGAGAAACTCCGGCAGCATGGGCCCGATGCACAGGCGTCCCATCGCCGCCGGCAACGCCAGGCGCAACACCCCGCGCACCTCGGCAGCCCCGGAAATCGCCTGCTGCTCGGCCTCGGCGATCATGCCCAGGGCGGCGCGCAGGCGTTGCTCCAGCCTTTCGCCGGTCGGAGTGACCCGCACCTGACGGGTCGAACGCTCGATCAGGCGCACGCCGAGGCGCTTTTCCATCGCCGCCACGCGCTTGGAAATCACCGTGGGATGGCGCTCCAGCAAGCGCCCGGCGGCGACGAAGGAGCCTTGCGCAGCCACGGCAAGAAAGGCAGCTATTTCATCGCTGTGGGGGTTGTCCAGCAGGTCGAGGTTCATGGTGTGAGAATGATCGCTCCCGAGGATCGTCCGGATTCCAGGTCGGCGTGGGCCAGGGCGGCATCAGCCAGCGGGTAGCGAGCCCAGATGCGCGGACTGATGATACCCGCCTGCAGCGCTCCCAGCACATCCGCGGCACGTGCCTGGTACTCCTCGCTGCTGGCCGTATGGGCCGCGAGCGACGGGCGGGTGATGAACAGCGAGCCCTTGCCATTGAGGGTGGCCATTTCAACCGGCGTCGGGGCACCACTCGAGGCGCCGAAGGACACCATCAGGCCGCGAGGGCGCAGGCTGTCCAGGGACGCTTCGAAGGACGCCTTGCCGATCGGGTCGTAGACCACGTCCACCTTGCGGCCCTGGGTAATCCGCGCAACGTCTGCCGCCAGGGTCTGCGGATCGAACACCAGCACCGCGTCACAGCCCAGGGCACGGGCCTTGTCGACGCTGGACTGGCGCGATACCACGCCGATGACGAAGGCACCAAGATGCTTGGCCCAGGGCGCCATGATCGAGCCCAGCCCGCCCGCCACTCCGTACAGCAGAACGGTGGTTCCCGGCCCTACCGCATAGGTGGAGGTGAGCAGGTACTGGGCGGTGATGCCCTTGAACAACAGCGCCGCAGCGTCTTGCGCACTCACCGAATCCGGCAGCTTCACCAGGCGCTCGGCGGGAAACAGCCGGGCACTGGCATAACCGCCCAAGGGACCTGTGGCGTAGGCGACGCGATCACCCGGGGCGACATTGCTCACCCCTGCCCCCACCCGCACCACCCGACCCGCACCTTCCAGCCCGAGCCCGCCCGGCAAAGGCACGGGTACCGCGCCCTTGCGCTGGGTGATATCGAGGTAGTTGACGCCGATGGCTTCCTGCTCCAGCCAGACTTCGCCGGGACCGGGAGCCAGGTCATCCACGGCCTGCAGCTCGAGGACATCCGGCGCACCGGGTTCGCTGAAACGTATTGCGTGAGCCATTGCCATTCTCCTTGCCTGTTCAGGCAACTGGTTGCGGTATGACCCGCAGTATGGGTATCACCTCCTACACCAACAATACGGGCTATGCGCACTTCACTGCTGCACTAGTTGCAGCAATCTGCTGAATGGATGGACATCACAACCTGGCACCATGGTTCCGTTACGGATTGTCACATCTGTCGCGGTTTGTTATTCATCAAGCACTTGGACATGAATCTGGAAGCCCGTATGTCGTCGCCCGTCAGTGCAGAAGCGGTATGGATCGAAACCCCTTATGGCCAGCTGTTCGCCCGACGCTGGTTTCCGGCGCAGCTGGACAGCACCCGGCCGGTGATCGTGCTGTTCCATGATTCACTCGGTTGCGTGGCGCTCTGGCGGGATTTTCCCGAGCAGTTGTGTGCCCGCACCGGGTTGCAGGTGGTGGCCTATGACCGGCTGGGATTCGGGCAGTCAGCCCCCTGGCCTCGACCCCTGCCGCTGGACTTCATCGAGGACGAGGCGCGGCGTTTCTTCCCGCTGCTGCGCGATGCCTTGGGTATCGGTCGCTTCATTGCCTTTGGCCACAGTGTCGGCGGCGCCATGGCCAGCGCGTGCGCAGCGCACTATGGCGAGGCGTGTCAGGCGCTGATCACCGAATCCGCCCAGGCCTTTGTCGAGGACCGCACGCTGGAAGGCATTCGCACAGCGAAGGCGCAGTTCCGGGAGCCCGCTCAACTGGAGCGCCTGGCCCGTTATCACGGCGACAAGGCCCGCTGGGTACTGGATGCCTGGACCGAGACCTGGCTGTCGGAGGCGTTCGCCCACTGGACGCTGGAGAGCATCGTCGGGCGCCTGCACTGTCCGCTGCTGGCCCTTCACGGTGAGCTGGATGAGTACGGCTCGACCCTGCACCCCCAGCGGATTGCCGCACTGGCCGGGGATCGGGGTGAGGCGGTGATCCTGGAGGGCCATCATCATGTGCCGCACCGGGAGGACGCAGCGCTGGTGCTGGACAAGGTGGCGGATTACCTGAAGCACGCCACGTAACCTGTGGGAGCTGGCTTGCCAGCGATAGCTGTAGTGAATTCACCGACGTCATCGCTGGCAAGCCAGCTCCCACAGGGTACGCCGTCGTTCCTATGTAGCTAGGCAGGCTCCAGCGTCGCCAGATCCAGCAAGGTGAAATGCCCCTTGGTCCAGCCTCCGGTGTCGATGTGCCAGACATTCCCCAACACCTTCACCTCGGTCACCGGGGTATGCCCGACCAGCAACGCCCGCAGGTCCGCTACACCGCTTTCGTTACCGTCCTTCAGGCGCAGTCGCGACCACTGGCATACTTCACGGATCTTCTCCGGTACCGGAGACGCCTCGAGCAAGGGCCGCAGGTCGCGCCAACGGCTCACCGGGCAGTCGGCATGCAGCAGTCCTACAGGTCCGCGTTCGGTCTCGACCTGCAGGGCCAGCGGCAGTCGCTCGAAAACCTCGGCAAAACGCAGTTGTTCAGCGTCCGGCAGATCCAGGAACCAGTCACCCCCTGCCGCGAGGTACATCCGATAGTCGAGCCACTCACCGCGCACATGGGCAATCGCCAACGCCTCATGATTACCCTGCACCGCATGGAACCAGGGCTGGGCCAGCCAGTCCGGCGCTTCTTCGCATTCCGGGCCGCGGTCCACCAGGTCGCCGACGCTGAACAGGCGGTCCCGGGTCGGATCGAACGCCACCCGCTCCAATGCCTCGCGCAGGCGGGAAAAGTGCCCGTGAATATCGCCGACCGCCAGGTCGCGCCCGTGCAGATTGCGGCTCAGATACATCACCTTGCTCATGGCTTCGCTCCTGCTCTGCATTGCGCCTTTGCGGGCGTACAATAGCAATTTGCGCGGTTATCGTTTCCAGAGGTCAATCATGCGCCTGCCCACGAAACTTGCCATCCTTGGTGTGCTTTTCTTCACCAGCGTGGTACAGGCGGCTACCCCAGCCGTCGAGGTCACCTACATCCACCCGGAAAAATTCCGCGATGCCAGCCTGCGCGGTGAGGGGTATGCCCGCGGCGCCGACGAACAGGTGCTCAAGCAGATCCGCGCCTACCTGGAAACCCTCGGCAAACGCTATCTGGGTGAAGGCCAGAGCCTGCACATCGATATCCGCGATATCGACCTGGCCGGGCGCTACGAGCCCTGGCAGCCGCAGGCGAACTCGGTGCGCTTCATGCGCGATATCACCTGGCCGAGCATCGACCTGCACTACCGCCTGGAACAGCGCGGTCAGGTCCTGAAACAGGCCGATGTACGGGTCGACGACAAGTTCTACCTGCAACGCCCGGGACGCCTGGGCAACAACGACTCGCTGTACTCGGAAAAAGCCATGCTCAACGACTGGTTCCGCGAACTGGTAAAACCCTGAGGCAACCGTTCCTTTTTCCAGGCGCTGCTACACTGAAATCGCTTACAGGAGGAACGAGTCATGTCCGACAAAGACATTCAAACCCTGCTCACCCTCATCAACCACCGCCAGGACCGCCTGGCCAGTGCCTGCAAGGACATCGCCGACTGGATCGACAGCCAGGGCGACCTGCCCGCCGCCGGCAGGATCCGCGAAAGCCTGCGGGCGGTGGAGGCCGATGAAGCGCTGGTGAAGCGCACCCTCACCACCCTCAACCTGGACAGGCCGCTACCGCGCTTCCGCCACTAGGCTGGATGTTGAGGATCAGTCGTCCAGATGGTCGTCGTGGTCCTCGTCGTCCAGCACATCCAGGCCGTATTCCTCGTCTTCATCCTCGACGTCATCGAACATCGGGTCGGCGTACTGTTCGCCCTCCTCGTCATCGTGAAATTCGTGGTCAAGAAGATGATCGTGCTCCGGTTCGTGGAGTTCGTCTTCGTCGTGCATGGGCGGTTTCCTGCGTGCTCAAGGGATATGACCGCGCCTGTATAGGGCGTCGTCCGCGCGGCGTCAACGGTCAGAGGCGCTGGTGCATCTGGACCAGGGCTACCCGCTGGCCATTCTGGTCCTGGCGTTCCTCGATGCCGAAGGGCACGAAACCCAGTTTCGGATACAGCAACAGGCCAGCGGTATTGTGGTTGAAGCAGGACACCTTCATCTCCCGGGCCTGATGACGCTGGCGGGCCACCTCCATCATCTGCTCCACCAGATAGCGCGCCACCCCACGGCCTCGGGCGTTGGGCGACACCAGCACATTGCCGAGGGAACAGGTACCGCCCTGCTCCCACTGGTAGAAGTTGGCGAACGCCAGCACCTCGTCGCCCTCCACCACCACGCTGGAATCACTGCGTTGCGCAACGGCGGCGGCCAGTTGCTCCGGGGTCAGCGGCCAGGTGCATTTGGGAAAGAAGAAGAACGCCTCATCTGCAGATTGGGCGAAGGTGCAGACGACGGGAATATCGCCAGGCTGGGCGGTACGGAAACTCAGGGTCACGGGATTCACCTTTACTGGGTGGCGGTCGATCAGTTAACTACACGGACTCCGAGGCCGCAAATGATGCTGGCGCTTTCACCTCGAACGCTCTATCACGGCTCATATAGCGTTAAAGTAAGACTTTGTGCGAATACCATTGGACCTTTTCAAATGATAATATTTCGCAACTCTGAGTCATCGCCCAGGGAAGGGACATGCAGGACAAGTACGAGATCCACTATGTGAAGAACGGCCTGAAGAAGGTCGTGGTGACCAATCGCAACGGCATGAACTGGCTGGAAGCCTGGAAGGCAGCGCTATTGATCGACGGCACCTGTGCCGGCGCGACGGTGGGCCTGCGCTGCATCGACGACGCCATGGCCCGGGCCGGGGAAAGCGGCATCAGCAAGGTGCGCTGGAACAAGGCGAGCCATATCGTCTCCTGGAGCGAGCGGGCCAGGCTGGATGAAAGCCGGTTGCTGGTGACGCAGATCGACTGAAGCTCAGGCCGGCTGGAGATTGCGCAAGGGCACCCAGCCGCTTTTCAACTCAGTGCCAACCTTGTGGGAGCTGGCGTTGCCGGCGATGAGGCCCTCAGGCTCGACACATGAACACCAGACCCAGCCATTCATCTGCCGCGCCCCGAAAACCCTCTGCCCTGAATCCACATCCAGCTCCCGAGCCGTGTAATCCTCCAGCGCCACCCCCTGCCCCGCTGCCAGTATCCTGATCACCTGCCCCGGCACCCAACCGCCCTGCTGTCCGGGCACGTCGCAGAAGTACCAGTTGTCCCAGCCCTCGTCGCCCTCATAGCGCTCGCCCACCGCCAAGGGTGTGTGCTTGACGAAGCTGATGGGCTCGGGAAATTCGCTGCGGTGGGGTTCGATAACCAGATAAAGCATAGGGTGCTCCTTGCATGACCGGGCCGTCTATCCTGAGCAGCAAAGCGTGAGATTGCTACAACGTCGTTATGAAGTGGCAGAAGTCGCGCGGCGGTGGCGGGATCCTGGTCTACCCAAGGCCGAAGCCGAGCAAATTGCCCTGCACCTTGGCGAGGGGCCCGAGACCTTCGAGGTGACCCCGGGTCGCTTGTCGACAGACCGCATGCCGGCCACCAGGCGCAAGCCGACAGATCTTCAGCGTTATCCAGATCGAGCGCCGTGCGGACGGCGCTCGATCTCAAGGGCGCCAGAAAAGTCATGACAAGCACCTGTCAGCCCTGATGCGATCTGCTGACGGGGCTTTAGATACCCACGCTGCGATGAGGCAGCCCTCCCGCCGTACACATTCCCCACAACACCGTCATACAACTCCCCTGCAAGCTGTGCGACAATGCGCGCCAAAATCCGGCCTCACCCCGCCTTCACTCCCCGACAGCCCGGTCCTGACGTGCCTTCCGTGCACGGCGGACGAGCACGTCTGCCCCGGGCTGCAAGGCGTCACCCAAGTTACTGATAGGTAAGCATTTTGATTTCCACCGCGAATATAACCATGCAGTTTGGCGCCAAGCCGCTGTTCGAGAACGTTTCCGTCAAGTTCAACAACGGCAACCGCTACGGCCTGATCGGTGCCAACGGTTGCGGCAAGTCGACCTTCATGAAGATCCTCGGCGGCGATCTGGAGCCGAGCGCCGGGCAGGTCATGCTCGAGCCGAACACCCGCCTCGGCAAGCTGCGCCAGGATCAGTTCGCCTACGAGCAGTTCACCGTGATCGACACGGTGATCATGGGCCACGAGGAGCTGTGGAAGGTCAAGGCCGAGCGCGATCGCATCTATTCGCTGCCGGAAATGACCGAGGAAGACGGCATGGCCGTCGCCGAGCTGGAAACCGAGTTCGCCGAGATGGACGGCTATACCGCCGAATCCCGCGCCGGCGAACTGCTGCTGGGCCTGGGTATCCCGCTGGAACAGCATTTCGGCCCGATGAGCGAAGTCGCTCCCGGCTGGAAACTCCGCGTGCTGCTGGCCCAGGCGCTGTTCTCCGACCCGGAAGTGCTGCTCCTCGACGAGCCGACCAACCACCTGGATATCAACACCATCCGCTGGCTGGAAAACATCCTCACGGCGCGTAACAGCACCATGATCATCATTTCCCACGACCGTCACTTCCTGAACTCGGTCTGCACCCATATGGCCGACCTGGACTACGGCGAGCTGCGCCTGTTCCCGGGCAACTACGACGAGTACATGACCGCCGCGACCCAGTCCCGCGAGCAGTTGCTGGCCGACAACGCCAAGAAGAAAGCCCAGATCGCCGAGCTGCAGACCTTCGTCAGCCGCTTCTCGGCCAACGCCTCGAAAGCCAAGCAGGCCACCTCCCGCGCCAAGCAGATCGACAAGATCCAGCTGGCCGAAGTCAAGCCGTCGAGCCGGGTCAGCCCGTTCATCCGCTTCGAGCAGACCAAGAAGCTGCACCGCCAGGCGGTGACCCTGGAGAAAGTCTCCAAGGGCTTCGAAGACAAGCAACTGTTCAAGAACTTCAGCTTCACCGTCGAAGCCGGCGAGCGCGTCGCGGTGATCGGCCCGAACGGTATCGGCAAGACCACCCTGCTGCGCATGCTGGTCGGCGAAATGGCCGCTGACGCCGGTAGCGTGAAGTGGACCGAAAGCGCCGAGGTCGGTTACTACGCCCAGGACCACGCCCACGACTTCGAGGACGACGTCAGCCTGTTCGACTGGATGGGCCAGTGGACCCAGGGCGAACAGGTGATCCGCGGCACCCTCGGGCGCATGCTGTTCTCCAACGACGAGATCCTCAAGTCGGTGAAGGTGATCTCCGGTGGTGAGCAAGGCCGCATGCTGTTCGGCAAGCTGATCCTGCAAAAGCCCAACGTACTGGTGATGGACGAACCGACCAACCACCTGGACATGGAATCCATCGAGGCGCTCAACCTGGCCCTGGAAAACTACCCGGGCACCCTGATCTTCGTCAGCCACGACCGTGAATTCGTGTCGTCCTTGGCCACCCGCATCATCGAGCTGAGCCCGGATGGCGTGGTGGACTTCAGCGGCACCTACGACGATTACCTGCGTAGCCAGGGCGTCGTGGTCTGATAAACAGGTCGGCCCGGTCCCATATGTTGGGACTGGGCCGGTTGCTGATCGATTAATTCGTTAGCCTGCTTTCTTTTATTTCCGCACGCAGCCATGATGTAAGCCTTCAACCGCTTGCCTGCGAACGAAACCCCATGCCCGCCGCACCCTCCGCTTCGCCCTCGTCGCTGTCTGTCACCCTGCAGATCCTTTCCATCGTCTTCTACACATTCATTGCCTTTATCTGCATCGGCCTGCCGATCGCGGTACTGCCCAGCCATGTGCATGACGTGCTCGGCTACAGCGCAGTGGTGGCGGGCCTGGTGATCGGCATCCAGTACCTCTCGACCCTGCTCAGCCGGCCCATGGCCGGGCGCCTGGCCGACAGCCTGGGGACCCGCCGGACCATCGCCTACGGCCTGTTCGGCATTGCCTTTGCCGGGTTGCTGACCTGGGCGTCAGCCTTGGTGATCAGCCTGCCGCTGCTGAGCCTGATGCTGTTGCTGGTCGGCCGGGTGCTGCTGGGCATCGCCCAGGGCCTGATCGGCGTCGGTACCTTGAGCTGGGGTATCGGCCAGGTGGGCGCCGAACACACCGCGCGGGTGATCAGCTGGAACGGCATCGCGTCCTACGGTGCCATCGCCATCGGTGCGCCGGTCGGGGTGATCCTGGCCGGCGAGACCGGCTTCTGGAGCATCGGCCTGGCCCTGACCGCCCTGGCGGTGATCGCCCTGCTGGTGATCCGCAGCCAGCCATCGCTGCCGGTGGTGCGCGGCGAGCGCCTGCCGTTCTGGGCCGCCTTCGGCCGCGTCGCGCCCTGCGGCCTGGCACTGACCCTGGCCTCCATCGGCTACGGCACCCTGACCACCTTCGTCACCCTGTTCTATCTGGAGCGCGGCTGGAGCGGCGCCGCCTGGTGCCTGACCGCCTTCGGCCTCTGCTTCATCGTCTCGCGCCTGCTATTCGTCAACGCGGTCAACCAATGGGGCGGCTACCGCGTGGCGATCGCCTGCATGGCCGTGGAAACCCTCGGCCTGGCCTTCCTGTGGCTGGCCCCGTCACCGGCCCTGGCCCTGGTCGGTGCCGGACTGACCGGCTTCGGCCTGTCGCTGGTCTATCCGGCACTGGGTGTGGAGGCGATCAAGCAGGTGCCGCCCACCAGTCGCGGGGCCGGGCTCGGTGCCTATGCGGTGTTCTTCGACCTGGCCCTGGCGATCGCCGGGCCGGTGATGGGCTTTGTTGCCGCCCACCTGGGTTACGCCTGGATCTTCTGCGTCGCGGCGCTGTTGTCGCTGGTCGGCGTGGGACTGGTGCTGGTCCTGCTGCGCCGTTCAGTTGCCGGCGGTGTGTAGGCCAGCGCGACTGGACACACCCAATGCCTTGTTGAAGAAGTGCGAGGCTTCCGACTGCAGCGACAGATGGATGCCCAGGCGGTCGACGCCCTCGGCATCGTTGCACAGCGCCGGCATCCGCGCCCGTTGCACGTCATCGCAAGGCGACATGAAGACGAAGTGCCCCGCCCCTTCCAGGCGGCGATAGTTGGGGGTGACCGGCAACTTGCGGGCCAGGGCCTCGGCATTTTTGTCCACGGCCAGCAACTGGTCGTGGTCACCGCTGTAGATCAGCGACGGCACCTTCACATCGGACAATGCCTGACGCCCGAAACTCAGGCTCAAGGGCGCCATCAGCAGCAACGCGCGAATCCGCGGATCAGCTTCCGGCAGCAGGTCGGCGCGATCGGCGACCAGCTCGCCGTGGCGGGTGCAGGCATCGGCGTCCAGCGGGCGTTCCTGGCAGTAACGTCGCAGGCGCTGCAGGTCAGGCCGTGCCCCGGACAGAATCAACGCCGTCTCGGCACCGGCCGAATAGCCGATCATGCCGACCTGCTCGGGGCTGACTTCGGGCGCCAGCAGCGGGTCGTCGAGGGCGGCGGTGATCGCCGCGCTGATCTGCAAGGGACGCCCATACAGATTGCTCAGGGTGCCAAGGCGGCTATGGTCCTTGTTGTTGTCGCCCGGGTGCACCGCCGCGACCACCACGAAACCGCGCCGCGCCAGGGCACTGGCCAGGTCGTGCAGGGCCATCGGCGTGCCGGTATTGCCGTGGGACAGGGCCAGCAGCGGGAAGCGCCCCATCACGACCGGGCCCTCGGCGGCCACATTCAGTCGATAGCCGTCGATGCGCCGGACATGGGGCTGGCCACTGGAGGGATAGAACGCCAGCACCTGCATGGGCTGGCCATCCAGCGGATCGGGGATGCTCATGCGGTGCAGGCCGACGCTCCAGTGCTGCGCGGGCTCGGCCTGCACCAGCAGGCTGCAACCGAGCACCGAAAGCACCAACAATGTCCGTAAGACCCGCATTCTGTTTCACCTTGACCCAAACGGCGATGACCCGCTCCATGCAAAGCATAGAGCGGGCCAAAACGCAGCGGATGAAAGCTGGATGAAACTCCTGACAGCCGGATCAGGCGGCGACGAACAGCTCGTTGGCGATCTGCGCCTGGGCGGCCTGCATCGCGTTGTTGCGCGGTTCTTCGCCATAGGCCAGGCCGTGGGCGCGAACGAACTCGACGTCGGTGATGCCGATGAAGCCGAGGAACACCTTGAGGAAATCTTCATGACCCACGCCGGTCGGCTGGCCAACGTGCAGGCCACCGGCGGTGGACACCACGATCACCTTCTTGTTGCCGCACAGGCCTTCCGGGCCGGCTTCGGTGTAGCGGAAGGTCTTGCCGGCGACGGCGATGCGGTCGATCCAGGCTTTCAGTTGGCTGGCGATGCTGAAGTTGTACATCGGCGCGCCGATGACCACGGCGTCGGCCTCGAGGAACTCTTGCAGGGTTTCGGCGGTGAGCCTGGCTTCATGGGCCAGGGCGGCATCGCGCACCTCTTCCGGGGTGCCGGCGGCCAGCAGGGTCGCCGAAGAGAAGTGGCTGATGGCGTCGGCAGCCAGGTCGCGGTAGATCACTTCAACGCCCGCTTCGGCAGCTTGCCAGGCCTGGACCACTTGCTGGCTCAGTTGGCGCGAAGCCGAGTTGTCGCCGAGGATGCTGGAATCGATATGCAAGAGTTTCATGGGGTTCTCCCTGATTTGAGGACCGCTGGTCGGCGGTGACGATGGGGTGAATCCTACCGATAGGATCAATGAGTGATAAGATCCCGAATTCGCGTTAGTTCGTCCCACTGATGGAACAATCATGCAAGACCTCAATGACCTGTTCTACTTCGCCCGCGTGGTCGAGGCCGGGGGCTTCGCCGCCGCCGGGCGCCAGCTGGGCATTCCCAAGTCGCGGCTGTCGCGGCGCATCGCCGAGCTGGAGGAGCGCCTCGGCACCCGCCTGCTGCAACGCACCACCCGGCAACTGAAGCTGACGGCGGTGGGCGAGCGTTACCTGCGGCACTGCCAGGCCATGTTGCTGGAGGCGGAAATGGCCGACGAGGCCGTGGCCAGCATGACCAGCGAACCTCGCGGGCGCCTGCGGGTATCCAGCCCGGTCGGGCTGGCCCATGCCTTCCTGCCGGTGGTCATCACCCGCTTCCTGGCGCTCTACCCGCAGGTGCAACTGGAGATGGTCCTGGTCAACCGGCGCGTCGACCTGATCAACGAAGGCATCGACGTGGCCCTGCGCGTGCGCGATGTCGGGGACGAAGACCCGGCGCTGGTCACCCGCCGCCTCAACCGGGCGCAGATGCAACTGGTGGCGTCGCCGGATTTTGCCCGTGCGCACCCGCTGCAGCACCCGTCGGAACTGGCCGGGCTGCCGGTGCTGGGCGCGGTGGAGGCTGATCGCCTGGTGCACCTGCGCCTGCTGGATGCCGACGGCAAGCGCGAGGAACTGGCTCTGGAAGCCCGCCTGGCCATCGACGACTTCGTCGTGCGCAAGGCCGCCGCCCTCGCCGGCCTGGGCTTCACCGCGCTGCCCCTGTTGCACTGCGAGGAAGAACTGGCCCGGGGCGAACTGGTCAACCTGTTGCCGGACTGGTCGATGCCCAGCGGCTTCCTGCAGGCGGTCTACCCTCATCGACGCGGTGTGTTGCCGGCGGTGCGGGCGTGGATCGACCATCTGGTGGCATCGTTCGAGGAATGTGGAGAGCGTTATGTCTGAGCGGCAGTTGAATGAAGAACAGGTCGCGGCCTTCTGCCTGGGCTTGCCCGGGGCCCGGGAAGACTACAAATGGGGCGGCGTGCGGGTGTTCTCCGTGGCCGGGAACAAGATGTTCGCGGTGATGGACCTGGCGGGTGCGGGGTTGTCGTTCAAGGTCGACAAGGATCTGTTCGTGGGTTACGTGGATATGCCGGGGATCAGGCCGGCGCCGTATCTGGCGCGGGCGCACTGGATCAGCGTGGCCCGCCCCTATGCCCTGGGGCGCGAGGCGCTGGAGGATCTGTTGCAGCGTTCACACCAGTTGGTGGTGGGCAAGTTGCCGAAGGCACTGCGGGTGGGGTTGTTGCTCGACTGAGGCGCTGGCCTTGTGTGTGGGCTGATGGCCGACGCGGTTCAGGGAGGAGCGTGGCTTGCCCGCGAAGGCATGGGTATCTACATATCTCTCAGTGCCATACTGAGTGCTTTGGCTTTGGCTCTGGCTCTGGCTCTGGCTTTGGCTTTGGCTCTGGCTCTGGCTCTGGCTCTGGCTCTTGATCTTGATCTTGATCTTGATTGTCCCGGCCTTCAGGAGGCTGAGTGGAGCGCTGATGTAGGGGGTGGAGGCCCATGGATGGGCCGGAAAGCGCCATAGGGCAGGAGCCCGTATGGCGCGGCCCCCGGAATCAGTGCGGAAGGAAGGGACCCGGAGCGAAGCGTAGGGCCGGATGCGGGCCGGTGTACGGATCACCCACATGGGTTACAAAAAAGTGCACTCACATAGGTAACACTTGAAGTGTCACATAGCCATCAATGGCATCTCTTTCATCGATCCTCCCAAGGATGATTGGGCCGAAGATAACATCCCAGACTCCATCCCCGACTCGCTCCAGTCCAATGGCCTGATGCTTGAGCACGCAGCCGACATAGATCCTCAGGCCACGACGGTTGACGATGCCTGAACAGTCCGCGTGGAGGCTATCGATATGACTTGGGTAGGTCATCTCCGGTAGCTTCTCAGGATATGGGCGGGTAGAAGGTTTATAGCAGGACGCGGGTGTTTTCTGCTTCAACGCCTCATGTACACGCTCGTGGTTGTAGTGCTGCATAAAGCGATCAAAGTGCTTCTGTTGAGCCTCCCACGCTACTGCTGGTGGCGACGGGAGCGTACTTTTCAACGTTCGATGCATGCGCTCATGTCGACCATTTTGTTCCGGCCTACCTGGAGCTATCCGCTCAGGAATGATCCCGAGACGCAACCACCAGATGGACAACTGTGAGAGCCCGGCTCACCCCTTGCTCGCAAACGGAACACCGTTATCGGTACGAATGCGCTCCGGCAGACCATATTCACGAAACACCTGAGTGAAAACCGCCTGGGTTTCCTGAAAGTTAGTGTTAGCCATGCTGTGGCAGGCAAGTAGGAAGCGACTGGCATGGTCCATGATCGTCAATGGATAGCACCAGACGCCCGAACCTGTCAGGTACTGGCCCTTGTAATCGGCGCTAAACAGCTGGTTGGGCGACTCTGCTTTCTGTAATGGCCTGGGATAAACCGCCACGCGCTGACGCAATCGTCGAGGCTTAACCAGTTCGGCTTTCTTCAGGATGTTGTAGATAGACGTCTTTGATGGCGGCGCCTGGTCAGGGAAACGCTCAAGCAAAGCGGCCTGGATTTTCTTGGGTCCAGGCTCTGTTTCACCCCGGCCGCGCAGTTCAATGATCGCTTCACGGACAGCAAGAGGCACCACCCACTCCTGGGTAAGTCGACGACGACTATGCTCCTCCAGCCCTGCTGGCCCCTCCTTCTCATACCGCTCAACCCATTTATAGCCAGTCTTGCGACTGATCTCATAGGCTTGGCAAAGCGCACTGAAGCTAGGCGGGCCTTTGATGTAGTCCGCGATGAACAGCAGTTTGAGGTCCATAGGTTTTAGCTCTCGCCAAGGCATAGTCAGATCCTCGAAAACCGACCCTGCCAGTTAAAAACTGTTACCTATGTGAGTGAACTGATTTGTAACCCATGTGGGTGAGTCATACCCCCGGGAGGCCTTTTGCTTCCTTTTGGGCCTTTCCAAAAGGGAGTCGCCGTAAGGGCGAAAAGGTGACTAAATGTCACCATCATGAATGGATATGCTCGCAAAATCAGGACCTGAGCACGAAGCGACGGGTGCAGAAATCGGGGGCATATCCATTACACGCAGCGCCCCCGAATCACCCTTCCGCCCTTACGGCGGCTTACTTTTGGAAAAGGCCCAAAAGTAAGCAAAAGGCCTCTGCTCCTGCATCCGGCCCTTCGCTTCGCTACGGGTTCCTTCCTTCCGCACTGCTTCCGGGGGCCGCGCCATACGGGCTCCTGCCCTATGGCGCTTTCCGGCCCATCCATGGCCCTCCACCCCCTACATCAGCGCTCCACTCAGCCTCCTGAAGTCGCGGTAGATCAAAAGCCAGATCAAAAGCAGATCACAAGCAAGAGCAAGAGCAAGAGCAAGAGCAAGAGCAAGAGCAAGAGCAAGAGCAAGAGCAAGAGCAAGAGCAAGAGCAAGAGCAAGAGCAAGAGCAAGAGCAAGAGCAAGAGCAAGAGCAAGAGCAAGAGCAAGAGCAAGAGCGCTCAGCATGGGGCTGAAAGTTGTGTAGATACCTAAGCCGCGAAGGGCCGCGCAGCGGCCCCGAAACCTGCCATTCCAGAGCATCTGGAGTACAGAAATCAAGTTGGCACTGAATCCGGAAGGGCGCTCCCCAACTAGCTCGTGCTGGATGGTTTTGGGGCCGCTTTGCGGCCCTTCGCGGCGGTTCGGCGGCCCGACAAGCCACGCTCAGATCCTGCGTGCCCCGCCCGGGGCTTCAGAAAATGTGCTTCCACTGCCCGAGAAACAGCCAGTCCACCCAGATGGCCTGGTGGATCAGCACGATCATCCAGAACACCAACTGGTAGGAAACCTTGCGCGTCTTGTGCCGCCAGAGCTGTTGCCCCACCAGCGCCCCCGGCCAGCCACCCAGCAGCTCGACCAGGTGCAGCAGCTTTTCCGGGATCCGCTGCCCCTGCACCTGCGCCTGGCGCTTGTCATGCCAATAGAGCCCGGCACACACCAGGCTCATCAGCAGGTAGACCAGCGCCGGCAGCCAGGACTGCCCCGCCAGCCCGACCTTCAGCACGGCGCCTGCAGGCAGCAGGCACAGTACCACGAAGGCCGCCAGCTTCAGGCGCGGGTAACGCATCAACCCTGCGCCACCGACCAGTCGACCCAGCCAAACACCCAGGTCGCGAGGATCAGCAGGCCGAAACCGATGCGGTACCAGGCGAACACCGCGTAGCTATGGCTGGCGATGAACTTGAGCAGGCCGCGCACGGCGATCATGGCGAAGATGAACGAGACCACGAAGCCGATGGCGAAGACCATGAAGTCATCCGGCTGGAACAGGTCCCGGTATTTGTAGCCCGAGTAGACGGCGGCACCGACCATGGTCGGCATGGCGAGGAAGAAGGAGAACTCGGTGGCCGCCTTGCGCGACAGGCCGAACAGCAGGCCGCCGATGATGGTCGAGCCGGATCGGGACGTCCCCGGAATCATCGCCAGGCACTGGGCACAGCCGATCTTCAGGGCGTCGGTCCAGCGCATGTCGTCCACTTCCTGGACGCGGATCACATGCTCGCGGCGCTCGGCCCAGAGCATGATCACCCCGCCCACCACCAGCGCCACGGCCACGGTGATCGGGTTGAACAGGTAATGGTGGATCAGGTCGGCGAAGGCCACGCCGAGGATGACCGCCGGGAAGAAGGCGATCAGCAGGTTGACGGTGAAGCGCTGGGCCTGGCGCTGCCTGGGCAAGCCCACCACCACGTCGAGGATCTTGCGCCGGAACTCCCACACCACCGCCAGGATCGCGCCGAGCTGGATGATGATATTGAAGGCCATTGCCCGCTCACCGCCGAAGTTGATCAGGTCGGCCACGACGATCTGGTGGCCGGTACTGGAGATCGGCAAAAACTCTGTCAGACCCTCGACGATACCGAGAATCACTGCCTGCATGGCGGTCCAAAAATCCATCATTCCCCCCGTGAAGCGATGCTCGCGGCATGCCCCTTTTTAATGTTCATTACTTGGTTTCGAGATCCAGACATGTCGCTGCAGCGCAAATAAAGCCGGCGCGCCCTTCAGGTTTGGCTCAGGAAGGCCGAAATCCTATCAGACCCGTCGGTGAAACGCTGCCCGGTCGTACGCAACGGAGCCTGCCGAATCAATCACTTATCCATTGGTCGAGTAGGTGGAAGCGGCAAAGCGTGCTTGGATGCTCGTGACAATAACAAGAACTCGAGGCCACCTTTATGAAGACTTTACGCGGTATGTCGATCAGTCGGCGCCTGTGGCTCATCCTTGTGCTCGCCGTGGCGATGCTGGTGACCCTCGGACTGCTCATGCTCAACCAGATCCACACCGACCTGTACAAGGCCAAGGCCGAGAAGACCCGCCATGTGGTCGAGACTGCCGCCGGGGTCCTGGCCTATTACCAGGGCCTTGAAAGCGCCGGCAGCCTGAGCCGCGAGGCCGCGCAGCAGCAGGCCCTGAGCGCGGTGCGCGGGCTGCGCTATGACAACAACGATTACTTCTGGATCAACGACCTGGGTCCGAAGATGATCATGCACCCGACCAATCCCAAGCTCGAAGGCCAGGACCTGTCCGCCATCCGCGACCCGGACGGTTTCGCCCTGTTCAACGAAATGGTGCTGCTGGCCAAAGCCAAGGGCGCCGGCAGCATCGACTACCGCTGGCCCAAGCCCGGCGCCAGCGAGCCGGTGGAAAAGACCTCGTATATCCAGCTGTTCCAGCCCTGGGGCTGGGTGATTGGCTCGGGCATCTATATCGATGACATGCAGGCCGAGTTCGCTCGCCAGTTGCGCGATGCCTCGCTGGTCGGCGCCAGCATTGCGCTGGTCCTCGCCCTGCTGGTGATCATGATCGCCCGCAGCATCGTGCGCCCCTTGCGCGAAGCCGAAGACGCCATGGCCACCATCGCCAGCGGCGAGGCCGACCTGACCCGCCGCCTCGACACCCACGGCAATGACGAGATCACCCGCCTCGGCCAGCACTTCAACAGCTTTACCGGGCAGTTGCAGCAGGTGGTCAGCCGCCTGCGCGCCGCCGCCCACGAGCTGGACGGTTCCGCCAGTACGGTGGGCAGCACGGCCGAGCAGACCCGCCAGTGCAGCGAACAGCAATCGCAGCAGATGGAGCAGGTGGCCACGGCGATCAATGAAGTCAGCTACGCGGTGCAGGACGTGGCCAAGCATGCCGAGCAGGCGTCCAGCGAAACCAGCGCCGCCCAGGGCTGCGCGCGCCAGGGCCAGCAAAGCATTCACGGCAGCCTGCGCAAGATCGACCAACTCTCGAGCACGATCGACGAGGCGGTCCAGGTGATCCAGGCCCTGGCCAGCCAGAGCACGCGGATCGGCAGCGTGCTGGAGGTGATCCGCTCCATCGCCGAGCAGACCAACCTGCTGGCCCTCAACGCCGCCATCGAGGCAGCCCGGGCCGGGGAACAGGGCCGTGGTTTCGCCGTGGTCGCCGACGAGGTACGCCTGCTGGCCCAGCGCACCCAGCAGTCCACCGCCGAGATCCAGGCGATGATCGAGCACCTGCAGGGCCAGTCGGAAGCGGCGGTCAAGGCCATCGACGCCAGCAGCCAGGCTTCGCGGGAGACCGTCGAGCAGGCCAGCGAAGCCGGGGCCAGCCTGGATGCCATCAGCCAGGCGCTACACAACCTCACCGCGCTCAATGCGTCGATCGCCAGCGCCACCTTGCAGCAGTCCCATGTGGTGGAAGAGATCAACCGCAATGTCACCGAAACCGCCGGACTGTCCCGCGAGACCGCCCTCGCCGCCCAGCATTCCAGCGAGTCGGGGCGTGCGCTGAATCGGCTGAGTGCGCATCTGGAGCAGGTATTGGGGCAGTTCAGGGTGTGAAAAAAAGCCGCCGATATCCGGGGGATATCGGCGGCACGAGGGTTTCAGATCACTTGAAGTTGCACTGTGCGGCCTCGGCCTGCGCCGCACTGACACCGTTCGGGCGGATCGATTCGATATTCCAGGTGGCCTTGTCCCTGTGCAGCTTGATCAGGCAAGCCGTCTGGCGCCGCATCGAATCATCCTTGGCCCCCCAGTACTCCGCGCCACGCTTGTCCGCTGCCAGGGCTTTCTTCTTGATTTCCGCCATCATCCTGTCGGTCTGGTCGGGGCCAATCTTGCGACCGCAGTCAGTCGGCGTCACTTCCAGCGACATGATCGTCTTGTCACCGTATTCGGCAAACTTGCGCGGCACCCATTTGACCGAGCTGACATATTGCGTGCACTGCGGCGAACCTTCTGGCCCCCAGCCACCGATTTTGCCGTCGTCCGTGAGTGGCGGGTTACAGCCATCCGCCAGGGACTGGTCATGGGAGACTTCGGAACGGACTGGCTCGAGGTTGTATTCGCGTTTGTACCGGACGGGCAGGCCATTTTCCACCAGAGCAATATGACAAACGAACTGGCGTCGTAGCGTACCGTCACGTTGATTCCATTTGCTCGCGCCACCCGGCAAGGCGGTTGCCTTCTGCTTCAGTTCGGCGAACGCCTTGTCAGTCTGGTCCGGGCCTATTTCCCGACCGCAATCGGTCGGAATGACCGAGACCGAATCGACATGGCGACCAAGATAGTAATCCCAGCGATTGATCCAGGTGACTTCCTGGATATAGCTGGCGCATTGCTTCGGATCGTCGCCGGTGCCCCAGCCACCGGCAGCCACCTCGGCGGGACTGGTAGACGGTGACGGTACCGGTGCCGGTCCGGGGGCAGGTTTGGCATCGCAGGAGAAGGTCATCTTGTCGCCCTTGTTTTGCGGGAACCCGACCTGCACGATCGGTACATCCTTGCCGGTGACCTGCTTGTATTCCTGCTGGTTTTTCAACGCAGACTCACGACCCGCAGCATCGGTATAGAAGAACGCCTTGACTGCCGCATTACCACTTTTCGGATTGGTGATCCGAACTTCCGGATAGGTGTTGAAAGCGGTGTTCGAACTCGGATCATCCTGCATGGCCCTGCGTGCCCTGAGGAATTGGAGAAACGCGTCGCTACTCTTCTGGTTGTCCAGTGTCCTCATGTCGAAAGCGCAGGACTTCCCGCCGATGTACTGCGTTTCGCCATTCTTGTAGGGATCGTAGTATTTACCCTTCCAGGTATTGCCATCGATGCCCTGGGCAGCACAGGACGGCCCTTCGTCTTCCGCCGTCTTCGTATTGTCGCCGCAGCCTTGGTCAGAGCGATCGTACGCCCACATGTCGGATGGGGCAGCGCAGGCAGGGAACGACTTGTCCTCGTCGTTGGCAACGTCCCAGGCCGACTCCAGAATGTAGCCATCATTGAAGTTCGTCCATTCGTCGCCCATCACAGTGAAGTCCTTGAACCCTATGTCGGCGCGGACATAGGTGGCTGCGGTGGTACCGACAGCCTGGGCGTTGGGGCTGGTTTGCCAGGGGTAGAACGACCCTGCTGGCTGTCCGAAATGCTCGGGGCGCTTGGTACCCCGCATAACCCAGCCGGAGCAGAACAGGGCTGCTTGCGGTTCGCCATTGGCGCCCGGACACGTGTCCACTACCTTGTTGTAGCTCTGCTCGATCTCCTGCACCGTCTGGTCACAGGTCTCCGCCCCGGCAAGCGTCGTTTGCGCCAACAACGGCAAGGCCATGAGCAGTGTCCAACCTTCGATACGCCTTTTCATCATCCCGTCTCCAGGAACTGCAGAAGCAGTTCATCAATGAGTGATCCGACGCAACAACGACTGGACAGCCACAACAAGACGCCGCACACACAATCTGCCTTCAATTCCTGCGGGGCGAAACTGGCAAAAATGTCAGTTCCGCCCCACAGGCTGCCCCCCCCTCAGTAAGGAACGTTGCAGCGGTGCTTCAGGGACTCTTCATGGGTGACCCAGGAACGGATCGGCTCCAGGTTGAACTCGTGCTTGTCCCTGCCGATGTACGCGCCGTCAACGTAGGAGAGGTGGCACACCAGTTGGCGACGCATGGTCGAGGTGCGGTCGCCCCAGTAGCTGGCGCCGTTCGGCTGGGCCTTGGCCTTGCTTTCCATTTCGGCAAGCATCCTGTCGGTCTGGTCTTCGCCGATCTGCCGGCCGCAATCGGTGGGCACCACCGAGGCGGACCAGATGTCCTTCTTGAAGCCAGGGTCGTAGCGCTTGATCCAGGTGACCGACTGGATGTACTGGGAGCACTGCCGGGAACCACCGGGGCCCCAGCCACCTGCCGCACCGCCCGCGCCCCCTCCCGCAGGGCCGCCCGGCCCGCTGTCGGAGGCCGAGTCACAGCTGAAACTGGCCTGCTGGCGGGGCTGGTCCGGGAACTGGATGCGGATGACCGGTATGTGCTTGCCGGTGGCCTTGAAGAAATCGGCCTGGTTCTTCAAGGCGTCCTCGCGGCTGCTGTCCTTGGTGTAGAAGAACGCCAGGATGGGCAGCTTGCGCGGGTCCTTGGGGTTGTAGTAGCGAACTTCGGTCTGGGTGTTGAACGCGGTCCGGCTGCCCTCGATGGACCTGCGCGCCGCCATGAAGTCCTTGAATGCCTGGGTCCGATCCGCATTGCGCATATCGAAGGTGCACAGCTGGCGGTTTCGCCTTTTGGCAGCTTCCAGCTCGTTCTCATTGAACGGGTCGTACTGCGTCTGCTTCCAGTTGGTCCCGTTGACCCGCGCCTCCTGGCAGGAGGTCTCGACCCTGTCGGCGGTGAAGCTGGAGTCGCCGCAACCCCGGGCGGCGCGCCAGTCGCTCCAGAAATCCAGGGGGCTGGAGCAGGCCAGGTGGAGTTTTTCTTCATCCCCACCCACCTCGTCGATGGGCTTGAGCAGGTAGCCGTTGTCGTGATTGACCCCCGGGTCGGCGTAGTTGATATCCTCGCGCATCCAGGAAGCCGCGGAGGTTCCCAGTTCCTGGGCTTTCGGGCTGGCCTCCCAGACGTTGTAGGCACCCGCTGGCAGCGGCGGCTTTGACTTTTCGGGGCGGGTCGTACCCCTGACGAGCAGCCCGGAA
The DNA here is from genome assembly GCF_057197725.1 of Pseudomonas sp. P2S-1. Lineage (NCBI taxonomy): Bacteria > Pseudomonadati > Pseudomonadota > Gammaproteobacteria > Pseudomonadales > Pseudomonadaceae > Pseudomonas > Pseudomonas sp. P2S-1. Next base: position 1,078,625 of record NZ_CM170068.1, on the reverse strand, counting down.
CAGTCCGAGGCCGGGTCGCCGTTACACTCCTCGACCTTGTTCTGATAGAGCCGCTGGACCACTTTCAGGGTGTCTGCGCAGGACTCCGCCAGTGCCAGCCCGCCGGGCAGCATCAATGGCAACACCAGCAACGGGATGAATCTATCGCTACGCCGCGTCATCGTCGTGTCTCCTCGACCAGTCAATGGATTGCGTCGACGTAACATCGGCCTGACAGTCACTACTCACCGTCGCACGGCTAATCTGCCTGCAATTGATCTGCGGCGAAACTGACAGAAATACCAGGTCTGGAGCGTTCAAACGCGGGCTGCCTGCCGGTCGCAAGACCCCGGCAGGCAGCCGCAGCGCCTGCCTACCGGCCTGCGTCCGATGGCAATGAGTTGCAGGCATAGGGCAGCGTGGTCGCTGCGGAGAGGGAAAGGTTCACCCGTTTTGGCTCCAGGTTCCATTGCGGCTTGTCGCGCACGGTGATGGCATGGCAGACCAGCTGGGTGTACATGGTGCCGGCCGTGCCACTCTCGTCCCAGCGCGGATCGTTGCCGTATTTCCTGACCAGCTCGCTGTACATTGCCGCGTTGTCGTCTGCGCGGATCTGCCGGCCGCACGCGGTCGGAGTGACGCTCAGGGACCAGATCCTGCCGTAGCCCACTTCGTCCCTTTGCACCCAGGTCGCGCTTTCTATGTACTGGGTGCAGCGCTGCGGGCTGGGGACGGGCACATTGCCGGTGCCGGGCACCTGGCCTTGCTGGACCACGCCTGCGGCCTGCAGCGCCTGGGCTGACTGGGCTTGAGCCGTGGCGCTGGCGGGCGTGCCAACCGGCGTTCCGAAGCCGGGGGTGGGCGCCTTGCCCGCCTTGCAGAAGCCTGGCGAGCGGCTCGAGCCGCGGAAGGCCATCTGCTGATCGTCACAGAAGAGCTGCGCCTTCGTGCCTTGGGTGCGAGGCAACTGGACCCGCACCACCGGGCGGTATTCACCGGTCCTGGCGAGGTAGTCCGCCTGGTTCTTCAGGGCATCGACACGTCCGGAGGCATCGCTGTAGAAAAACGCCAGGATATTCGGGTCGACGTTGTTGGAGACCATCAGCTCGTTGGGTATCTGGAACTCGCTGGCATTGCTCAGGCGACGGGCGTCGAGAAAGTCCTTGAAGGCCTCCGCCCGCCCCGCCTGGCCGCGGCCCCTGGACATATCGAAGCCGCACTGGGTCCGCAGCTGGTTGCCAGCCGCCTTCGCACGGCCACGGAAATCGCTGATCCAGGCCGCTCCGGTCGTGATCCCGAGGTTCTGGCAATGGTCCTCGCGCCCGACGGTTGCCTTATTGTCGCCACAGCCCCGGTCGCCACGCTCCCAGGTCCAGCCATCCTGGGGGAAGGCACATTGGACATAGGACGGCTGCTGGCCCTGGCACAGGTTCTCGGTGGGGGCAATGATGAAGCCGTTGGTGGTCTGGACGGCAAGCGCAGGGAAGTTGATGTCCGCACGCAGGTAGGAATACGACGATGCGCCCTTGGCCACCGTCTGCGGGTTGGGCTTCCATATGTCCCAGCTCTGCCCCAGGGCCGGGTTGGCGCGTTGGGTGCCCCTTAACATGATGCCCGAGCAGCTGGAGGCCGGTTCGCCGCTGGGGCAGACATCGACGGTACGGTTGTAGAGTTCCTGGAGGAACTGCACGGTTTGCCCGCAGGTTTCCGCGCGGGCGGCGGACCAGGGCACCAGAAGCACGGCCAGTGAAAACAGCAAGGTCAATGGCGACAGGGCTTTATCGGTAGAAGTTCGCATGGCAGGGGTCTCCGTGACCTGCGGGGTGGGCTTCACCGGCAACAGGAGAACCGCGAACCACTAACCAGCGCCTCGCCCGAAAGCCTGACAGAAAGCCCGGCAGCCGGTAACTGACAAAAATGCCAGGTCGCGACGGTCACCAGCGCTGTAAGAAAACCGCCACACAGGTACAATCCGCCCCCTCTCTCCCGCCTGTATTAAGGAGCGCCGATGTCCGGCCTCGAATGGCTCGCTGTGGCCTTCAGCGCTTTCTCCGTATGGCTGACCGTCAAACAGAACCTCTGGTGCTGGCCGGTGGGCCTGGTCGGCGTGGTGCTGTTCGGCTGGCTGCTGCGTGATAACCATCTGTATTCGCAGATGGCCCTGCAGGGCGTGTACGCCGTGCTGCAAGTCTATGGCTGGTGGCAATGGACCCGCCCGGACAGCGTGCGCGAGGCGCGCAAGGTCACCCTGCTGGCACCGGCGCAGATCCGCCTTGGCCTGCTGGTGGGCCTGCTGGTGAGTGCCGCCCTCGGTGCCGCCATGAGCACCTGGACCGATGGCGAGCAACCCTGGATCGACGCCACCATCACCGGTTTCAGCCTGGTGGCGCAGTGGTGGATGGCGCAGAAGCGCGTGCAGTGCTGGGCGTTGTGGATAGTGGTCGATCTGGTCAGCCTGTGCCTGTTCCTCTGGCAGGGCCTGTACCTCGCCGCCGGCCTCTACGCCCTGTTCACCCTGCTGGCGATCCAGGGCCTGCGCGAATGGCGGCGTGACCCGGCCTTGGTGGCGGCAGTATGAAGGTCCTGGTACTGGCCGGCCCGGAATCCAGCGGCAAGAGCTGGCTGGGCGCAGAAATCCAGGCGCATTTCGGTGGCGAACTGGTGGGCGAGTATGTCCGCCACTTCATCGATGAACAGCAGCGCGACACCTGCTACGCCGACGTCGCCACCATCGCTGCCGGGCAACTGGCCTGGGAAGACGCTGCCCGGCGCCGCCAACCGCCGCTGCTGATCCTCGACACCCATCTGCTGAGCAACATGCTGTGGAGCCAGGTGCTGTTCCACGACTGCCCGGACTGGATCGAGCCGGCCCTGCTCGCCCGCCGCTACGACCTGCACCTGCTGCTCAGCCCCGATGGCGTGCCGTGGATCGCCGACGGCCAGCGCAGCCAGCCGGCACTGGACGATCGCCGGGTGTTCTTCGACGACAGCCGCCAATGGCTGGAGCAGCACCGGCAACCGCTGCAGATCATCGAGGGCGACTGGTCCAGCCGCCGCGCCACGGTGCTGGCGGCCGTGCAACGCCTGCTCGATGACAAACCGGCAGACTGCGCCACCGAGTGTTAAGCCACTGAAACAACCCGGGGCAGGCCATCCCGCGAAACAGAGCCCGCCCCGCCCTTTCCTCCGCGACTGTTACACCACTGATACATCACCGTCCGATAGGCCCACGGCAGGCCTTCGCGGCTGTTTGCGCGGTGCTCGCCGCGTGCCTGTATCAGCGGCTTAACACCGGTCGCGACAGAATGTCGTCACAGTCAGCCAAGCCCTTGATTCCCCTGAACAAATACAAATTGGCACAGCCCCTGCTATCTCTCTCGCAACGCTGAACAGGGCCAGCGACCAGAAGAAGGGATAGCCGTCATGGGGAATCACAATAAAAGCCTGCTTCACCTCGTGCTAGCCGGATGCGCACTCGGTGCCTCCTTGCTCGCCGCCCAGGCCCAGGCCGAAGGTAACGGCGTCGTGGTGCTGACCCGCGATGTAAAGGCCCGGCCGGCCATACGCCAGGAACGTCCCGACCCCAACCCCACCACCGTGAACACCAACGCCTCGGCCCGCATCGTCGGCCAGACCAGCAACGAACTGAGCGATGGTGATTTCGCCAGCGTAGCAAGCGGTTCGACGGTCAATCGGGTACTGCTGCCGGACGCCGGTGGGGTACGCGGCCTGAACGCCATGCCCAACACACTGCCGGGCGTCGGCGGTGTCAACGGTCTCGGTGGCAGCGCCGGTGGTGCCGGCGCAGGCGCCGGTGCCGGCATCTCCAACCGGGTAGGCGGGGCCATCAGCACCGGACTCGCTCCCCTGCAGATGCTCACCGGGAGTAAATAGGATGAAGGCCAGCCTGCTCTACCTCGCCCTGTTCTGCGCCACCGGAGCCCTTGCCGCCTCGCCAGTTCAGGACAACGCCAGCATCGACAGCAGCGCACAGGGCTACAAGGGCAACCTGTCGATCAACCAGGCAGCCGGCGACCAGCAGCAACAGACCAACAGCCGAGCCATCGCCATCGGCCATGAAGCCCAGGCGACCACCCACATAATCCAGCGCATCGACACGCCAGCCAGCCGCGCGGTCGATGCCAACGCCAGTATCAGTGGCAACGCTTTCAGCAACGGCAACGGCGTATTGGGCATAAACCAGTCCGCAGGCGCCGGCACACAACAAGCCAACGCGGTGCGCATCAGCATCAGCGCCGTACCGCAAAGCATCGATGACAGCGTCCTGCTCCAGCAGAACGTGGCGCTGTCCAACAGCTCCGATCCAACGGGCCCCGCCCCCGGCAGCCGCCAGGTCAGTACCAGTGACCAGGCCTTCAGCGGCAGCCGTGGCGTCGTCCAGTTGAATCAGAGCGCAGGGGTGGGAAACCGAATGGCCAACACCCTTAGCGTACGGGTCGCCGACTGACCCGAAACCGGCAACACAACACTTAACAATCCTATAAAGATAATGCGGAGAAACACCATGAAACCACAAATGGCACTCAAGCCTCTGGTATTCGCACTCGCAGCGGTCATGGCAGTTGCTGCACAAGCGGGCGGACGCGGAAATGACAACCACCACGGCGGTCACGGTGGTCACGACAATGACAACACCAGCTACCTGCTGAGCCTGTTGGTCAACGCCGGCGCCGCAGCCACCGTCATCGACACCCAAAGCAACAGCGGCAACTGGGTGAAAAACGAGGCGACCCGCAACGACGCCAAGATGGACAACTCGGCCAACGGCTCGCAGGGCAACCTGGGCGCCAACACCGCCGCCGGTGACGGCAACCAGCAAGACAACGTCGCCGCCATCGCCACCGCCGACGAGAACTTCATCTTCGGCAGCGCCATGGCTGTCTCCAGTGCTACCCAGAACAACGTGGGCAACACTGTGAAGAACTACTCCACCCGCAACAACGCGACCCTCAACAGCTCGGCCAACGGCAGCTCCGGCAACATCGGCGTCAACGTTACCGCCGGCGACTTCAACCAACAGAAAAACAACCTCGCCATCGCCGTGTCCGGCGGCCGGGTGGCCGTGGCCAGTGCCGCAGCCAACCAGTCCACTACCGGCCTGAAAGTGACCAACGAGGCTGACCGCACCTACGACACCAAAACCCTCCATTCCAGCTTCGCTGCCTACGGCAAGTACGAAGGCAACGGCTGGGGCTATGTGGAAGACGAAAGCAGCAACGGTGGCGGTCATGGTGGCGGTCATGGCAATGACAATGATCGTGGCGGCGGCCGTACCGACAAGGATCCGCTGAAGTTCCACGAGGAAGGCGACTTCGCGCTGTTCGGCGTAGCCTCCTACCAAGTGCTGACCCCAAGCGGCTGGGTCAACCCTGTAACCAACAATGCTTCGCTGACCAACTCGCTGAACGGGGTATCGGGCAACGTCGGTGCCAACGTCTCGGCCGGTTCGGGCAACCAGCAGAGCAACTCGCTGTCCATCGCCGCAGGCTGCCGCGCCTGCACCGGCCTGTAAGGGCCGATTCGATCGGGGCCCTTCGGGGCCCCTTTCCTTGCATTCGAGGGGCCTTCAAGGGGTGGGGAAGATCATGCGCGCGTCCTTGCTGCCACTGTTGCCGCTGCTGATGGTCCTGGGGTTGCACGCTGGCCAGGCCAGTGCCGTACAGCGCATGGCGGTCGCCGCCCTGCCGGGTGGCACGGTGATCTACAAGCCGGTGCAAAGTATCCGCGAGCGTCGCTTCGCCAACATCGTGCAACAGAAGACCGACTTCAGTTGCGGCGCTGCCGCCCTCGCCACCATCCTCAAGCAGGCCTATTGGCTGGATGTAGATGAAGCCCACATCATCGAAGGAATGCTCGACCACTCCGACCAGGACCAGGTCCGTGTCCAGGGCTTTTCCATGCTCGACATGAAACGCTATGTCGAAAGCCTGGGTATGCGTGCCCGCGGCTACCGGATTCCTCCGGAGAGCCTGCAAAGCGTGAGCATCCCGGTGGTAGTGCTGATGGATATCCGCGGTTACAAGCACTTCGTGGTGCTGCAACGCACGGAAAAGGACTGGGTCTACGTCGGCGACCCGGTACTGGGCAACAAGCGCTACAAGTTCGACGACTTCGTCAAAGGCTGGAACGGCATCATTTTCGCCGTCATCGGCCCCGGCTACGACAAGGCCAATGCCCTCCTCGCTCCACCGGAGCCATTGACCGCCAAACGCCGCCTCGACAATTTCCAACCCATCGACGATGCCCAGTTGATGGAGTTCGGTTTCATACAGAGCGACTTCTTCTAATCAAAGAACAGCGAGCATGGAGCTCCAAGGAGCACGCGATGAAGACTTCAAGCTGGCTGGTGGCCCTTTGCGTGGTGGCCAGTCTTCCTCTGCCTGTCTACGCGCAGTTCAAGCCCATCGAGGTCAAGGACCAGGAGCTTGCGCAACTGCGCGGTCGCTATGTGATGCCGGGAAGGATCATCAGCTTCGGCGTGGTCATGAGCAGCACCTGGCAGAACGCCAACGGCGACCGCATCGGAGCCACTGCCTCCCTGCAGGTCCAGCAATCATCCTTCAAGCCGCAGTTCTACGTCTCCACTACCAGCGAAGCCGGTAGCGGCGCCTCCACCGCCCAGGGTTACGGAACCGTCAACGGCGGCGCCGGCCTTGCCAATGGCCAGGGCGTCACCCAGGTAACCCGCGCGGCTGGCGACTACAACGCCTCCTACAACGATGTGCAGATCAACGTCAAGGAAGCCACCCAGGCGCCAGCCATGGACCCTGTACAGGGCCAGGCCCTCCCCGGCGCAGGCGTCATAACCGCCAGCAACAACGCCGGACTGGTGAGCGTTTCATCAGCAGCCGGCGGTATCCAGATGGGCATCCAGGCCGCCAACGGCCAGGGCGCCAGCCTGCAGCGCATTGCCGACGGCGGCGTACTGCAGTCCACTACCCTGCTGGGCGGCAGGAATGCCGTGAGCAACGTGACCCAACTCAATGTCGTGCTGCGCAGCAATATGCCGACCACAGGCCAATTGAACTGCAATCTGGACCAGCTCAAGGGACTTCGTATTTCCGGATATTGATCTACGCTCTGTTTCAACTTATTGCGCAGTTGGAAAGGATGGCTGACCTATGCACCGCTCGTTGTCATTCAATGCCGTTGTTTGTCTGAGCACTTTAGTCCCCTCGTCGCTGCTTTATGCAGCTCAGGATCCCCAGGTAGAGGCACTGAAACAGGAGTTGCAGGCCCTCAAGCAGCGCTACGAACAGCAGCAGCAGGCACTGATGGTGCTCGAGCAGCGCGTACGCCAGGTCGAAGACCAGCCTGCGGCTCCCCAGCCCAAACGCCTGGTGCGTTCGCCGGCGGCCAGGCCGGCGCAACCCCAGGCCGCTGCAGGCGGGCAGGCCGTTGCGGCGGCTGGCAGTTCCTACGGCGAATCGCTGAAGGACGACTCGGAACCGGCGCAAAGCGTCTCCAACCTGTACGACGAAGCCAGCGGCTTCTTCGGTGGCGGCAAGTTCAGCTTCGAGACCGGCCTGACCTACGCCCGCTACGACACCAAGCAACTGACCCTCAATGGCTTCCTCGCGCTGGACTCGATCTTCCTGGGCGATATCAACCTGGACCGGATCAAATCCGATACCTGGACCCTGGACCTGACCGGGCGCTACAACTTCGACCAGCGTTGGCAGGTTGATGTCAACGTACCAGTGGTTTACCGCGAAACCACCTACCAGTCCGGGGGCGCTGGCGGCACACCAGACCCGTCGGGCGGCCCGGCGGGAGGGTCGGCCAGTACCCTGTCGGACAAGACCGTGACCCGCGACCCGACCATCGGTGATATGAGCGTCGGCCTGGCGTACAAGTTCATGGACGAGTCGGAATACGCCCCGGACGCCGTGCTCACCCTGCGGGTCAAGGCGCCTACCGGCAAGGACCCGTTCGGCATCAAACTGCGCCGCGACCCGGTCAACAGCAGCCTGGTCTACCCCGAGAGCCTGCCCACCGGCAATGGCGTATGGTCGATCAGCCCGGGGATTTCGCTGGTGAAAACCTTCGATCCGGCCGTGTTGTTCGGCAGCCTGAGCTACACCTACAACATGGAGGAATCCTTCAGCGACATCAGCTCCGCCGAAGGCCAGAAAGTGGCCGGCAAGGTCAAGCTGGGTGACAGCTTCCAGATAGGCGCGGGTGTGGCTTTCGCCCTCAACGAGAAGATGAGCATGTCGTTCTCGCTCTCCGACCTTATCGTCCGGCGCTCGAAGACCAAGGCCGACGGCGAAGACTGGAGTACCGTGGTCGGCAGCGACGCCAACGCCGCCTACTTCAACGTCGGCATGACCCTGGCCGCCAGCGACAAGCTGACCATCGTGCCGAACCTGTCGATCGGCCTCACCGACGATGCGCCGGACTTTACCTTCAGCCTGAAATTCCCGTACTACTTCTAAAACGCTTGCATAAAGCACTGCGGCCTCTGTGGGAGCGGGTTTATCGGCGATTGCGGTGGTGAGGTCACTACCGCTATCGCTGGCAAGCCAGCTCCCACAGGTTTCTGCAGCGACTCGCAATGAGCTGGCCCGCGATGAGGCCCTGAAGGTCAGAGCAGATCCAGGATCAGAACGCCGCCTTGAACACCGCCTCGATCTCCGCCTGGCTGGCTGGCCGCGGATTGGTCAGACCGCAGGCATCCTTCAGCGCATTGCTCGCCAGGATCGGCACGTCCTCGACCTTGACCCCAAGCACCGCCAGCCCCGGTGGAATCTCGATATCCCGGCTCAACTGCTCGATCGCCGCAATGGCTGCGGCCGCACCCTGCTCCGCGCCCAGCTCACGCACATCGACACCCAGCGCCCCCGCCACATCCCGCAAACGAGCGGCGCTGACCTTGGCGTTGAAGCGCTGCACATGGGGCAACAGCACCGCATTGCACACCCCGTGCGGCAGGTCATAGAAGCCGCCCAACTGGTGCGCCATGGCATGCACGTAACCCAGCGAGGCGTTGTTGAAAGCCATCCCCGCGAGGAACTGGGCATAAGCCATGGCCTCCCGCGCCGGCATGTCCTCACCGTTGGCAACAGCCTGGCGCAGATTGCTGCTGATCAGCTCGATGGCCTTCAACGCGCAGGCATCGGTGATGGGCGTCGCCGCCGTCGACACATAGGCTTCCACCGCATGGGTCAGGGCATCCATGCCCGTGGCCGCGGTCAGCGACTTGGGCATGCCGACCATCAGCGCCGGGTCGTTGACCGACAGAATCGGTGTGACGTTGCGGTCGACGATGGCCATTTTCACGTGCCGCGCCTCGTCAGTGATGATGCAGAAACGGGTCATTTCGCTGGCCGTACCGGCCGTGGTGTTGATCGCCACCAGCGGCAACTGCGGCCTGGACGACCGATCGACGCCTTCATAGTCGGCGATCCTGCCGCCATTGGTGGCGCACAGGGCGATGCCCTTGGCGCAGTCATGGGGCGAACCACCACCGAGGGAGATGACGAAGTCGCACTTCTCCCGCTGCAACAGCGCCAGGCCCTGCTCCACGTTGGCGATGCTCGGGTTGGGTTTGGCCCCGTCGAATATCCGCGAATCGATATCGCGCACGGCCAGTTGCTCGGCGATCCGCTGTGCGACGCCAGCCTTGGCCAGCCCGACGTCGGTCACGATCAGCGCCTTGCGCAAGCCGTAACCGACAATCGCGGTCATGGCCTCGTCGAGGCAGCCGATGCCCATGATGTTCACCGCCGGAATGAAAAACGTGCTGCTCATGGATAATCCCTCAATGGCTCTATCTCGGTGCTTTCAGCATCCGCCCGCCATGGGCCGCACGTGTTGATCCAGGACAACCTCAGCCAAGGAACAGGCGATATGCCGGATTATCGGTCTCGTCCCAGTAGCGATACCCCATCGCATCCAGCAGGCCCGGCAGGTCGGCACGCTCGTCCGCCGGCACTTCCAGGGCGGCGAACACCCGGGCATCGGCGGCGCCGTGGTTGCGGTAGTGGAACAGGCTGATATTCCAGCGCTTGCCCAGGCTCTCCAGGAAGCCCAGCAGCGCCCCCGGCCGCTCGGGGAACTCGAAACGCAGCACGCGCTCCTCCGCGCCAGGCCCGGCATGCCCGCCGACGGTGTGGCGGATATGCAGCTTGGCCAGTTCGTTGTCAGTCAGGTCGAGCACTTCGTAGCCCTGCTCACGCAGGCTGGCGATCAGGGCCTCGCGCGGGTCGGTCACGGGGTGGGTCTGCACGCCGACGAACAGCCTTGCTTCCTTGCCTGGGTAGTAGCGGTAGTTGAACTCGGTGATCTGCCGCCGTCCCAGGGCCTGACAGAAGGCACGGAAGCTGCCCGGACGCTCGGGGATGGTCACGGCGATCACCGCCTCGCGCTGCTCGCCCAGTTCGGCACGTTCGGCGACATGGCGCAGGCGGTCGAAGTTGACGTTGGCCCCGGAATCGATAGCCACCAGGGTCTGGCCCTTGACCCCGCGCGCGGCCACGTACTTCTTGATCCCGGCCACCGCCAGGGCGCCGGAAGGCTCGGTGATGGAACGGGTGTCGTCGTAGATGTCCTTGATCGCCGCGCAGAGTTCGTCGCTGCTGACGGTGATCACTTCATCCACGTAATGCCGGCAGATATCGAAGCAATGGGCGCCGATCTGCGCCACCGCCACGCCGTCGGCGAAGGTCCCGACCTGAGGCAGCACCACGCGCTCGCCGGCGGCCAGCGCGGCTTGCAGGCAGTTGGAATCCTGCGGTTCGACGCCGATCACCTTGACCTCGGGACGCAGGTATTTGACGTAGGCGGCGATCCCCGAGATCAACCCGCCACCGCCCACCGGGACGAAGATCGCGTCCAGCGCACCGGGTTGCTGGCGCAGGATCTCCATGGCCACGGTGCCCTGCCCGGCGATCACATCCGGGTCGTCGAACGGCGGAACGAAGGTCGCACTGTCGCGCTGGGCCATTTGCAGGGCATGGGCCAGGGCGCGGGGGAAGGCGTCGCCATGCAGCACCACATTGCCACCACGGGAGCGCACGCCTTCGACCTTCAGCGCCGGGGTGGTCTCGGGCATGACGATGGTCGCCACGATCCCCAGCTCGCGAGCGGCCAGGGCCACGCCCTGGGCATGGTTGCCGGCGGACGCGGTGATTACCCCACGGGCACGCTGTTCGGGCGTCAGGCGGCTGAGGCGGTTGTAGGCGCCACGGATCTTGAAGGAGAAGGTCGGCTGCAGGTCCTCGCGCTTGAGCAGGACCTGGTTGTCCAGTTGTGCGGACAGGGCGCGGGCGGGTTGCAGCGGGGTCTCAATGGCCAGGTCGTACACCGGTGCGGACAGGATGCGGCGCACGTAGTCCGAGAGCAGGTTCGGGGCGCCGAGGCTGGTATGAGGGCTAACGGTGAGGCTGGTCATCGATGACTCCTGGCTTTTTTGCAAAGGGCCCAGGAGTCGAGAAAGAAAAAACCCGCCTCCAGGGCGGGTTAGGTGCAGCTGCCAGCTAGCCCGCCAATCTGATAATGGCGGTAATAATGCTGTGGGCTGGCAAGTGCAGGAATGTGTTCATGCCAGCGAAACTAGCGAAACGATTCTGGCAAGTCAACGATTGATTCGAAAGATTGCCAGCAGCCTTGCAGATCCCCCGCCCCGAATTGGACAACCCTCCACTCCCCTGCTTGTATCAAGGTCCTGCACCCATGCACGCCCCTGTATGACTCAACCCTCTGAGGGATCGGACCATGAGCCAAGGAATGCCCTACAAAGTCATGATGGTGTTCGGCACCCGCCCGGAAGCGATCAAGATGGCGCCACTGGCCCGGGTCCTGCGTGAATGGCCGGATATCGACCTGAGCATCTGCTCCACCGGCCAGCACCGCGAGATGCTCCAGCAGGTGCTCGACGACTTCGGCCTGCACGTCGACGAAGACCTGCAGGTGATGACCCGGAACCAGACCCTCAACAGCCTGTCCCAGCAACTGCTGGCCCACATCGATGCCGCCTACGAAAGGATCAGGCCACGCATCGTGCTGGTCCATGGCGACACCACCACCAGCTTCATCGCCGCCCTCGCCGCCTTCAACCGGCAGATTCCCATCGCCCATGTCGAGGCCGGCCTGCGCACCGGCAACCTGCGCCAGCCCTGGCCGGAAGAAGCCAACCGGCGCCTCACCGGGGTGATCGCCGACCTGCATTTCCCACCGACCAAGGATTCCCGTGACAACCTGTTGCGCGAGGGCGTACCCCTGGAACACCTGGAGGTCACCGGCAATACGGTGATCGACGCCCTGCTGTGGATGCGCGACCACCTCAAGCACAGCCAGTGGCACCCCGCCCCCGACTCGCCGCTGACGACACTGCGCGACGACCAGCGCCTGATCCTGATTACCGGCCACCGCCGCGAGAACTTCGGCCCCGGCTTCGAGCGCATCTGCCTGGCCCTGGCCGAACTGGCCCTGCGCTACCCGGACGTGCAGTTCGTCTACCCGGTGCACCTCAACCCGCAGGTGCAGCAGGCCGTGTACTCGGTACTGTCCAACCAGCCCAACATCCACCTGATCGCCCCGCAGGACTACCAGCACTTCGTCTGGCTGATGGACCGTGCCTATCTGATCCTCACCGACTCCGGCGGCGTCCAGGAGGAAGCCCCGGCCCTGGGCAAACCGGTCCTGGTACTGCGCAAGGTCACCGAGCGCCCGGCCGTGCTGGAAGGCGGCACGGTGATCCTGGTCGGTACCCAGACCGAACGCATCGTCAAGGAAACCGCGCAGTTGCTCGACGACCCGGCCACCTACCAACGCATGAGCAAGGTGTTCTTCCCGGTGGGTGACGGCCATGCCAGCGAGCGCATCGCCGAACGACTGAGCCGCTGGCTCGAGGACAACGCCAACGGGCGTGACGACTCATGAGCCTGTTCTGGGTCGACGTCCTCACCTACGTCCTCTATGGCCTGAAGTGGCTGGCGATCATCCTCGCCACCCTGATGTTCATCCTCGGCCTGGATGACCTGTTCATCGATATCGTCTACTGGGTGCGCAAGCTGGTGCGCAGCTTCCGGGTCTATGCCAAGCACGAGCATGCCGACGAGAAGCGCCTGTTCGAGGTGCCGGAAAAGCCCCTGGCAATCATGGTCCCGGCCTGGAACGAAGTCGGCGTGGTCGGCGAGATGGCGCGCCTGGCCGCCTCTACCCTCGACTACGAGAACTACCAGATCTTCGTCGGCACCTACCCCAACGACCCGCAGACCCAGGCCGATGTCGACGCCGTGTGCCTGCACTACCCCAACGTGCACAAGGTGGTCTGCGCCCGCCCCGGCCCGACCAGCAAGGCCGACTGCCTGAACAACGTGATCGACGCCATCCTGCGTTTCGAGCGGGACGCGCGCATCGAGTTCGCCGGTTTCATCCTGCATGACGCCGAAGACGTCATCTCGCCCATGGAACTGCGCCTGTTCAACTACCTGTTGCCGGCCAAGGACATGATCCAGATCCCGGTCTATCCCTTCGCCCCGGAGTGGCGCGGCTTCACCGCCGGGCACTATGTCGACGAGTTCGCCGAAAACCACGGCAAGGACGTGATCGTGCGCGAGGCACTGACCGGCCAGGTGCCCAGCGCCGGGGTCGGCACCTGCTTCAGCCGCCGCGCCATCGGCGCCCTGCTGGAAGACGGCGACGGCATCGCCTTCGACGTGCAGAGCCTGACCGAGGACTACGACATCGGCTTCCGCCTCAAGCAGAAAGGCATGAAGTGCATCTTCGCCCGCTACTCCATCAGCGATCCGGAACTGGCCCTGGAGCGGATCTGGGCGCCCGGCATGAGCAAGGCCTTCGCCCAGGTGATCTGCGTGCGCGAGCACTTCCCCCGGGACTGGCAGCACGCGATCCGGCAGAAGTCGCGGTGGATCGTCGGCATCGTCTTCCAGGGCACCAGCAACCTCGGCTGGAGCCGCAAGGGCGCCCTCAACTACTTCCTCTGGCGCGACCGCCGCGGCCTGTTCGCCTACCTGTTGAGCTTCCTGGTCAACCTGCTGTTGCTGGTGCTGCTGACCATGTGGCTGATCACCTGGTTCTTCCCCGAGGCCTGGCGCTTCCCGTCGATCCTCGAAGGCAGCCAGTTGCTCAGCACCCTGCTCTGGCTCAACGGTTTCCTCCTGCTCAACCGCCTGTTCCAGCGTGGCTGGTTCGTCACCCGCTACTACGGGATCTTCGAAGGGCTGCTCTCGGCGCCACGGATGATGTGGAGCAACTTCGTCAACTTCTTCGCCAATATCCGTGCCCTGCGCCAGGTCCTGGAAATGGGCGACTCGCGGCGGGTGGCCTGGGACAAGACCACCCATGAGTTCCCGGCCCTCGCTGCGCCAGCGCGGACCCCGCTGGGCCGGCGCCTGATCGAGAAAGGCCTGATCAGCGAAGAGCAACTGCAAGCCGCGATCACCGCCCCGGAGCGCCGCCGTCTTGGCCGCGAACTGCTGGTGCGCGGGCTGATCAGCAGCGAGCAACTGGTGGAAACCCTCGCCGAACAGCTTGACCTGCCCTGGGCGCCGCTGGACCCGTTCCGCATCGACCCGCACCTGATCGCCCAGTTGCCGCGCAAGATTGCCATGCACTACGGCGTACTGCCGGTGGAAGAGCACGGCCAGACCCTGGTCCTGGCCAGCGAGAGCCCGGTCAGCCAGGTTTCCCTCGGCGCCATCGCCCGTCAACTGAAGCGCCCGGTCAGTTGCCGCCTGGCGCCCCAGGGGCGGGTCACCCTCGGCCTGCGCTACCACTACCCCAGCCCGTGGCAGAAGGAGGAAACCCGGCAGATGCTGGAAATCCTGGAACGGCACAAGGACGATGCCGAGCTGATCGAACGGGTCAGCCATCACCAGGTGCTGCTCGGCACCCTCCTGCAAACCCGCGGCATGGTGCCGGCCACCCTGTTCAACCAGGTGATGATTGACTTCGACCCGGAACAGGCCAGCCTCGGCGACTACCTGATCGAACGCGGGATCATCAGCGAGCAGATCCTCAAGGAAGCCCTGGCCGAACAGGCGAGCGAACAGCAAGCGGCCTTCAACATCGTCCGGGAGGTGGCATGAAGCAGCCCGTTCCATTGCTCCTGACCTGCCTGCTGGCCTGCAGCGCCAGTGTCGCCGCGCCGATGAGCGATTTCGAGCGTTTCCGCAGTTTCCCCTACATGGACCGCAGCTACCGCGAAGCGAAGAACGACAACTGGCCCGAGGTGGAGCGCCTGACCCGCTACCTGCTGGACAAGGTGCCGAACAACGACGAGGCGCGCAGCCTGCTGATCCAGGCCCTGGCCCACCAGAAGCGCTATGAGGAGGCCGAACGGATGGCCGCCGCCCAGGGCAAGGACAGCGACCAGTTACTGGAACTGCGCCTGATCCGCATCGAGGAAAACCCGCCCGAGGCTGCGGTGGTCGAAGGCTGGATGAACGACAGCCAGATCAATCAGCGCATCCGCCTGCGCCAGGCCTACAGCCTGAGCCTGGGCAAGCACTATGGCCCGCAGAAGGCCCTGGACTGGCTGAACCAGCTGCGTCCGGCCGGCGACGACAATATCCTCCGTCAGTCCCGGGCCAACTGGGCCGAGCAGGTCGGCGACTGGGACGAAACCGTGCAACAACTCGCCCCGCTGGCGGCCAGGGGGCAACTCGAGGCCGATGACTGGCAGCGCCTGGCCAACGCCTATGTGCAGCGGCTCGACGAGGCGCCCCTGGAACAACTGCTGCAACAAGCGCCTTCGCCGCAGGCCGCGCACAAGACCCGCCTGGCCATGGTCGATCGCGCCTTCGCCGAGGGTCACGAGCAACAGGCCCGGCGCTGGCTGCAAAGCCTGCCGGAGGCCGACCGCGCCCTGCCGCAGTATCGCCAGCAACTGCTCGAGCTGGCCCGGCAAGGCGACGACGGTGCGCTGGTGCGCGAACTCAGCAACGACCTGAACAAACCCTGCCTGGAAACCGCCGAATGGCTGTCGCGCAACGATCCGCCACATGCCCTGGAACAGTTGCGCCAGTGCCGTGCCGAGGACGACCCGAAAACCTGGCTGATCCTCGCCCAGCGCCTGCACGCCGATGACCTGTTGCAAAACCAGCGCCTGCCCCAGCCCTGGGACAGCCAGCGCCAGCAGCGCCTGCTGGAAGTCTGGCGCGAACAAGGCAAGACCAGGCAGGTCATGGACTGGCTGGCCGCCCAGCCGCAGACCCCGGCGATTCTCCAGCAACGCGCCGGGTTGCTCGGCAAGGGGCGTGATGCCAGCGCCGCCTGGGAAAGCCTCTATCGCCAGACCGGCAGCCTGGATGCGCTGAACCAGGCCACCTACCTGATGCTCAACGCCGGGCGCAAGCGCGAAGCGCTGGGCCTGCTGGAACAGGCTTATGACCGCCATCAGGGCCGTCTTTCCGCCCCGCTGCTGCAACGCCTGGCCGGGCTCTACAGCCAGGCCGATACACCACTGGACAGCCGCCGCGCCGTCGCCCTGATCCCCCGGGTCGATGCCGCCAGCCGTGGCCTGCTGCTGGGGCGCCTGGCCGAGAGCGGCCAGTGCGACGCGGTGCGCGCGGCGATTCCCGGCGACCCGACGGAGCCGGGCCAACTGCGTGCCCTGGGCCGCTGCGCGATGCCCGGGCATCCCGGCGAAGCGGTGGTCTACTACCAGGCCGCCGAGCGCCTTGGCGACCGCGGCAGCCGCCTGCCCCTGGCCTATGCCCTCGAAGCCGGCGGCGATGCAGCCGGCGCCCAGCGGATCTTCGACAGCCTGACGCCTGCCGAATGGACCGACAACGCCCGGCTGACCGCCGCGCAAAGCGCCCTGAACGCCGGCAACCCCGAACGTGCCGAACAGCACTGGAGCCGCGCCGCCCATCCCGCCGCCGATGACTGGGCCCTGGGCGCGACCATCGCCGAACGCCGCGGCGACCTGCCCCAGTCCCTGGAGCGGCGCCGTCAGGCCCTGCAGCACCAGCCTCGCGCCGAGCACTACTACGACGCCTCGATCACCGCGCAGAAAGCCGGCGACATGGCCCAAAGCACCGCCTGGCTGGCCGAAGCCGTGCGCCTGGCCCCGGACCATCCGCGCTACCGCGCCGACTACGGCATGCGCCTGGCCGGCAGCGACGACAAGGCGGTGCGCCGCCAGTCCATCCCCTACCTGGAGCAGGCCACCCGCAGCTTCCCCGAGGACTATCGCCTCGGCGAGACCCTGGCCTGGCGCTACGACGAAGTGGAAAACAGCGCCGCCGCCCGCAAGGAGCTGCGCCGGGTGCTGGATGTGGAGCAGGACCTGGTGGACGGCGACGACGAATACGGCAGCCTGGAAGCGCGCAAATTCCGCCAGCGCCGTGCCCATGAGACCCTGTCGCGGCGCGACACCGTGACCCTGACCAGTACCTGGTCACCGGCCGGCGTCTCGACCAACGACAACTTCCGCAGCGGCGACACGGCACAGCGCCGGGCGCAATCGCAAAACGTGCAAATGGCCATGTGGGACCACGCCCTTGGTGACGAACCAAGCCGCAACGGCAGCAGCTTCTCGGTCTACGGCCGCGTGCTGTTCGGCGGCACCGGGCGCAGCGACTACGCGCAAAGCATGGGCACCGGCGTCGGCCTGCGCTGGAAGCCGCTGGGCGACGCCAACCTCAACCTGTACAGCGAGCTGTATCACCAGCGCCAGATCGACGACAGCCACTACGACGGCCTCAGCCTCGGCCAGTTGTTCAGCCCGTCGAAGGTCGGGCGCAACTGGCGCGACCTGCGCAGCCACGCCGACAGCAGCAACGACCTGCTGCTGCGGGCCACCGCCTCGTTCTTCGACCAGGGCGACTACCGCGCCGACTGGCGGGTCGACGAGGACGACTGGAACGAACGCTTCCTCTACCTCGACGCCGCCTGGTGGACCCGCGCCGGCGATCACCAGTGGCTGTCGCGCTACCAGCAGGGCCACACCTGGAAGCTCGACACCCGTTCGCCGCAGACCGTCATGCCCTACGGCTTCCTCGAGTTCGGCAGCCAGGACCCGGGCAACGACTGGCGCCAGGACCTGCGCGCCGGTATCGGCCTGCGCTGGCAATGGTGGTTCGATGACGACAAGTACAACGCCTACCGTGGTTCGCTGAAAGTACGTACCGAGTACCAGCAGGGCCTGGGTGGCAACCTGTATGAACGCGCCAATGGCGTGTTGCTGGGCGTGGAGCTGACCTTCTGATGCGCCGGATCCTGATCCTCCTCCTGCTGGTGTGCCTGCCGGTCGCTGCCGACCAGCGGGTGATCTATCAACCCCAGAGCCGCGACGCCGTGCTCAGCGCCGGGCAATGGCGCCAGCTGTGGCAAGACACAGTGCGCAATGGCGGCAAGACGTTGATCGTGCAATGGACTCGCTACGGTGATGAACGCTTCGGCGGGACCAAGGGCTGGCTCGCAGCCAGCCTGAAGGAGGCCCATGCCCAAGGGCTGGAGCTGGTGGTCGGCCTGTACCTGGACAGTGCCTATTACACCCGGATCAGCGAACTGGATACCGGCGGGCTGGCGGCCTACTGGAAATCACAGCTGGGTGACTCCCTGGCCCAGCAGCGCGAAGTGCGCCGCTGGGGCCTGCCGGTGGTGGGCTGGTACCTGCCGATGGAGCTGGATGACCTGCATTTCCAGACGGCGGAGCGGCGTGATGCGCTGTTTGTCCAGTTGCAGGAATTCAATCGCAAGCTGGATGCGCCGTTGCACCTGAGTGCGTTCAGCACCGGCAAGCTGGCCCCCGGCGTGCAGGCTGCCTGGTTCGCGGGGCTGGCGGGACTGAATCTGAAGCTGTGGTGGCAGGACGGCAACGGCACCGGGCGTTTGCCGGCGCTGGTGCGCGACAGTTATGCCAAGGCCCTGCCCTGCCAGGTGGGGATCATTCGCGAGGCGTTTCGCCAGGTCAGTGCCGAGGGGCAGCCGTTTCGTGCGGTGCCGCAGCAGCCGTTGATGCAGGACGGCTGTCATGAGCAAGCGGTGTTTGCCTTGAATTACCGGCCTTGGGCCAAGATCCTGCCCAGTGCACCTTGATTTCCTTGTTGCTCTTGAGGGCCCTATCGCTGGCAAGCCTGCTCCCACAGATGCTGCGGTGCACGCGATCCCTGTGGGAGCTGGCTTGCCAGCGATAGGGCCCTGACGACCACCACAAAAAGCCAGGCCATGTACAAAACCATCGAAAACCAGATCCGCCACCACCCGCCGCCGCAATCGGTGCGCGCCGAATTCCGCCAGCACGACTTCGAGCGCCTGCGGCATTTCTGCATCCTGGTGTTCTGGCTCAGCATCGGCATCTGGATCCTCTTCGACGTGCTGGTCAGCTTCATCGGCCACCAGGGTTTTTCCTGGCGCTCGATGGTACTGATCTGCGCCATGGCCATCCTCGCGGTGATCCTGCTGTTTGTGCGCAAGGCCGAGCATTTCAGCTGGCTCAACCTGCTGTTCGTCAGCCTGATGGCCTTCGCCGTGCGCCTGGTGGTCGACGGCACGCCGGAGGACCATCAGCCGGCCTGGCTGATCATGGCGGCCTCGAGCACCCTTTACTCCGTGTCGATCCTGCCGGTGCGGCGCTGGTCGTTCTTTGCCTCGGCACTGATCACCTGGCTGCTGCTCAACCCCTTCCAGGCCGAGGGCACCGAGCTCTTCGACCTGCGCGGCTGCATGATCATCAGCTACGCCGCCTTCATCACCGGCCTGACCTTCTACAGCTACATCGTCCAGCGCCAGGCCAAATTGCAGAATTTCCACATGTCGCGCCTGCTGCTGGACCAGGCCTATATCGATGTACTCACCGAAATCCCCAACCGCCGCTCGTTCGTGGCCCAGGCCGAGCGGCATATGCACGACGACAATTCAGGTGCGGGACGCTACCTGGCGATGATCGACGTGGACAATTTCAAGAAGGTCAACGACCAGTACGGCCACGACAGCGGCGACGTGGTGCTCAAGCGCATCGCCGCCAATATCCGCGCCAGCATGGGTGAGTTCGTGTATGCGCGGCTGGGTGGCGAGGAGTTCGTGATCTACCTGTGGGGGCTGGACCAGGCCGCCACCGAGGCGCGGGTCGCAGCGCTGTGCACGCTGGTGCGGGAAACGCCCGGGGAGCATCCGGTAACGGTGAGCATCGGCCTGACCCGCATGGACGCCGCGGACAGCCTGGGCAATGCCCTGGGGCGAGCGGATGCGGCGCTGTACGAGGCCAAGCGGACGGGGAAGGATCGGTATGTGCTTTGGCAGCCGACACAGTCCGTGTAGGGGCGTGGCAATTTAACCCAGACCACCAAACCGCTTGTAGAACCCCTCACTGACTGCCGGCAACGGCCCGTCCGCGGTTTCCATTGCCGCTTCCAGCCATTGCTCTGCTGGCCCCTGGACCAGCCGATAGATATTGCGGCACAACTGCCGCGCCGCCCGCCCTTCCCAATCCCCCGGGAGCAATTCGTCCGGCAGTTGCGGGTCACGCAGCAGCAGCTTGCGGTATTCGTGGATCAACAGCACCCGCGCCAGGAAGCAGGCCTTGGGGTCCAGTTGTGCCTGCTCCTTGAGGCTCTGCCATAAAGGCCGGAACAGCTGGATGAACTCGCTGTAGTGAGCCGCCAGTTCATCGATCTTCCAGCTTTCGCGCACCTGCATGCGCAACGCCTTGGAAGCCAGCACATCCTGGGCGGTGGTTTCGAAGAGGATGGTTTCCTCCAGGGCACCCAGGTCCTGCAGGGTGGCGTTGATGTCGGCACGATCGCAGCGCGGGCAACCGAGCACGCCCGGGGAGATGGCGCCGAAGCCCTGCCATTCCAGCTCTTCACGGACCTGCTTGCGCTTGTCCTGGGGCAACTGGGTCAGCACCGCCAGGCACCAGGAACCGTCCCAGGCCGGTGGGTTGGCCGCATAGACACGCTTGAACGCCTTCTCGAAACGCCGCCGGCCGGTGCCGGTCAGGCTGTAGTAGCTGCGCCGCCCGACCTTTTCCGCGGTCAGCCAGTTTTCCTTGGTCAGGCGGAAGATCGAGGTGCGGATCAGCCGCTCGTTGATGCCCATGGGCTCCAGCAACTGGATCAGGCTGCCAAGCCAGACGGTACCGCCGCGGGGTTCGATGGCGTCGCCGTAGAGGGTGATGATCAGGGAACTGGCGCGGATCGGGGTCTGCTGCTGGAAACGCTCGATCAGGTGGTCCAGGGGAGTGAGGGACGACATAGGCGATCCGCTTGAAAAAGAAAGGAATATACCCGCGCGCCCGCAGCATGACCATGCTCCGGGCGCGCCCACAGGCTCAGGCGCCACCGGGCAGTTTCGGGCGGACGGCATCGTCACGATAACGGCCACGACCGGCTTCGATCCCGGTCAGTGGCTGGCACTCGTGCATGGTTTCCAGGCAGCGCCGGGTCAGTTGCTGGTAGGCACGGGTACCGGTCTGCTTCCAGGAAACCTCGTCATCGCTCAGGCGCCGGGTGACTTTCGCCGGCGAGCCGAGCACCAGGGACTGTGCCTCGCACTGGAAGCCGGCCTTGACCAGGGCCCCGGCCGACACGATACAGCGCGGCGCGATCCGCGCATTGTCGAGAATCACCGCATTCATGCCGATCAGCGCATCCTCGCCGACCACGCAGCCATGCAGCACCGCACCGTGGCCGACATGGCCGTTGCGCTCGACCACCGTGTCGCTGGCGGGAAAGCCGTGCATCACGCAGGTGTCCTGCAGGTTGGCGCCCTCCTCCAGGACGATCCGCCCGAAATCACCGCGCAAGGCGGCCAAAGGCCCGACATAGCAGTGCGGGCCGATGATCACGTCGCCGATCAGAACCGCCGAGGGATGCACATAGGCGGTCGGATCAATCACCGGGGTCAGGCCATCGATACTGTAACAAGTCATGACGATTTTCCTCGAAAACGATACGCATCAGGCAAGCAGGAAGAATTCCGTATCACTGGTAAAACCCAGTAAACACGGTGCACCGGCACAAACACACCGATTTATTAGACACATTTATTATTCGACAGTGTTGTTTTTCTGTATCGCATTATGCCTATACTTTGGCGAAAGGGCCAACGAGCCCGTCCAATAAAAAACGCCGGCCCCCGAGGCCAGGCGAGCCTTGCGAGGATCGACGTCATGCCGCACACCCTTGAGGTGCAGGCGCATCAGGCGGTAACCCTGATCACCCTGCATCGTCCGCAAGCACTGAATGCCCTGACCACCGAGCTGCTGGGCGAGCTGGCGGCAGAATTGCAGCGCTGCGCTGCGGATTCGGCCGTGCGCGCCGTGGTCATCACCGGCAGCCGCAAGGCCTTCGCCGCAGGCGCCGACCTCAACGAGATGGCCGAGCGCGACCTGGTCGGCATGCTCGACGACCCGCGCCAGCAGCACTGGCAACGGATCACCCGCTTCCCCAAACCACTGATTGCCGCCGTCAACGGCTATGCCCTGGGCGGCGGCTGCGAACTGGCGATGCATGCCGACATCCTGATCGCCGGCAACGACGCCCAGTTCGGCCAGCCGGAAATCAACCTCGGGATCATGCCCGGCGCCGGCGGTACCCAGCGCCTGCTGCATGCCGTGGGCAAGTCGCTGGCGATGCAGATGGTCCTGGCCGGCGAAGCCATCAGCGCCCGCCGCGCCCTCGAGGCCGGACTGGTCAGCGAGATCACCCAACCGGAATTCACCGTCGAGCGCGCTTTGCAGATTGCCCAACGCATCGCCGACAAGGCGCCGCTGGCGGTGCGCCTGGCCAAGGAAGCCGTGCTCAAGGCCCAGGACCTCGACCTTGCCAGCGGCCTGCGCTTCGAACGTCACGCTTTCACCCTGCTGGCCGGCACCGCCGACCGCAACGAAGGCATCCGCGCCTTCCAGGAAAAACGCCGCGCCGACTTCCACGGCCGCTAAGCCCTTTCGCCACCGAGGACAGCCCCATGAGCTTCCAGCACATCCTGTTTTCCATCGAGGCCGGGGTCGCCACCCTGTGCCTGAACCGCCCCGAGCAACTGAACAGCTTCAACACCCTGATGCACCAGGAAGTGCGCGAGGCGCTGAAGATCGTGCAGAACGATGCCGCTGTCCGCGTCCTGCTGCTGACCGGCGAAGGCCGCGGCTTCTGCGCCGGCCAGGACCTCAGCGACCGCAATGTCGCCCCCGGCGCCGAGATGCCCGACCTGGGCCTGTCCATCGAGCGCTTCTACAACCCGCTGATCCGCACCCTGCGCGAACTGCCGATCCCGGTGATCTGCGCGGTCAATGGCGTGGCCGCCGGGGCCGGAGCGAATATCCCGCTGGCCTGCGACCTGGTCCTCGCCGCCCGCTCCGCCAGTTTTATCCAGGCCTTCTGCAAGATTGGCCTGATCCCCGATTCCGCCGGCACCTGGGCATTGCCACGCCTGGTCGGCATGGCCCGGGCCAAGGCCCTGACCCTGCTGGGCGAGCGCCTGAGCGCCGAGCAGGCGCTGGAATGGGGCCTGATCTACAAGGTGGTGGACGACGCCGAACTGCGCGACCAGGCCATCGCCCTCGCCCGCCAGCTGGCGACCCAGCCCACCTACGGCCTGGGCCTGATCAAGCGCAGCCTGCACGCCAGCCTGGACAACCGCTTCGAGGAGCAACTGACCCTGGAGCGCGACCTGCAACGCCTGGCCGGGCGCAGCGAGGATTACCGCGAGGGCGTCGCCGCCTTCATGGAAAAACGCACGCCGGCGTTCAAGGGGTACTGAGGCGATGAGCGCATTGAACAAGAACATCACCGTGGCAGTGATCGGCGCCGGGGCCATGGGCGCCGGAATCGCCCAGGTCGCGGCGAGTGCCGGGCACCGGGTCTGGCTGCATGACAACCGTCCGGGCGCCGCCGCCCAGGCCATCGAAGGCATCGGCAGGCAACTGGGCAAGCGCGTCGCCAACGGCAAGCTCAGCGCCGAGGCCCGGGAGGCCTGCCTGTCCGCCCTGCTGCCGGCCGACAGCCTGGAACAACTGGCGGACGCCGGACTGGTGATCGAAGCCATCGTCGAGAACCTGGAGATCAAGCAGGCGCTGCTGACCCAGCTGGAAGCCCTGTGCGCTCCGGACTGCATTCTCGCCAGCAACACCTCGTCGCTCTCCATCACCCGCCTCGGCGCAGGGATGCAGCGACCTGAGCGGCTGGTCGGCATGCACTTCTTCAACCCGGCACCGGTGATGCAACTGGTGGAAGTGATCCAGGGCCTGGCCAGTGACGCCAATGTGGTCGCCACGGTGCTCGCCACCGCCCAGGCCTGGGGCAAGCAGCCAGTGCTGGCGCGCTCGACGCCCGGTTTCATCGTCAATCGCGTGGCCCGGCCTTTCTATGCCGAAAGCCTGCGCCTGCTGCAGGAAGGCGCCGCCGATTGCGCCAGCCTCGACGCCCTGCTGCGCGAGGCCGGCGGTTTCGCCATGGGCGCCTTCGAGCTGACCGACCTGATCGGCCATGACGTCAACTACGCGGTGACCTGCTCGGTGTTCGACGCCTATTACCAGGACATGCGCTTCCAGCCCTCGCAGATCCAGAAGGAGCTGGTGGATGCCGGGCACTTCGGGCGCAAGAGCGGGCGCGGCTTCTATGACTACCGCGAAGGCGCGCAGCGGCCGCAGCCGGTGAGCCTGGGCAGCACGTCAACTGTGCCGGAGGTGATCGTCGAAGGCGATGCCGGGTTGTTGCAGCCATTGCTGGAGCGTTTGGCCGAACACCAGGTGAAGATCCATCGGCGTGCCGGTCGTGGCCTGCTGCGCATCGGCGAGGCCACGGTGGCCTTGAGCGACGGTCGCCTGGCCAGCCAGCGCAGTGCCGACGAAGGACTGGGCCAACTGGTGCTGCTGGACCTGGCGCTGGACTATCGCACCTGCAGTCGGCTCGCCATTAGCTGGTCGGCCGGCACCTCACGCGAGGCGGTGAGCCCGATCGTCGCGCTGCTGAACAAAGCCGGCATCGCCGTCACCCCGCTGCGCGACAGCCCGGCCCTGTGCGTGCTGCGCACCGTGGCCATGCTCGCCAACGAAGCCGCCGATGCCCTGCTGCAAGGCGTGGCCTCGGCGGCGGATATCGACCTGGCGATGCGCGCCGGGGTCAATTACCCGCTGGGGCCGCTGGCCTGGGCCGACCAGCTGGGCGCCGCCACCCTGGTGCGGGTCCTCGACCACCTGCAAGCCGCCTATGGCGAAGAACGCTACCGCCCTTCCCTGCAACTGCGTCGGCAACTGGCCGAAGGAGTGCCTTTTCATGAATGACCGTCTGGATCTGGCCAGCCGCTGCGCCCAGGCCCTGTATGACCGTGACGCCGCCAGCCAGGGCCTGTGCATGCGCCTGCTGGCCAGCGGGCCGGGCAGCGCCACGGTGGGCATGAGCGTGCGCGCCGATATGCTCCAGGGCCACGCCACCTGCCACGGCGGCTTCCTGTTCGCCCTGGCCGATTCGGCCTTCGCCTTCGCCTGCAACAGCCATAACGACGCCACCGTCGCCCAGGGCTGCAGCATCGACTACCTCGCCCCGGCCCTTGCCGGCGACACCCTGACCGCCACCTGCAACGAACTGAGCCGGGGCAAGCGCACCGGGGTCTACGACGTGCGCATCGAAAACCAGCACGGCAAGCTGATCGCCGTGTTTCGCGGCAAGTCCTACCAGATACGCGGCAGCGTGCTGCCCGAGGAAACCCTGAAATGAAAGATGCCCTGATCATCGATGCCGTGCGCACGCCCATTGGCCGTTATGCCGGCGCCCTGAGCGGCGTGCGTGCCGACGACCTCGGCGCCATCCCCCTGCGCGCCTTGATGGAACGCCATCCGCAGGTGGACTGGAGCCAGGTCGACGAAGTGGTCTACGGCTGCGCCAACCAGGCCGGCGAGGACAACCGCAACGTGGCGCGCATGTCCTCGCTGCTGGCCGGGCTGCCGGTCAGCGTGCCCGGGGTCACCCTCAACCGTCTCTGCGCTTCCGGGCTGGAAGCGGTGGGCGCGGCGGCGCGGGCGATCCGTTGCGGCGAGGCCGGGCTGGTGCTGGCCGGCGGCGTCGAATCCATGTCCCGGGCGCCGCTGGTCATGGGCAAGGCCGAGACTGCGTTTTCCCGTCAGGCCGAGCTGTTCGACACCACCATCGGCTGGCGCTTCGTCAATCCGCTGATGCAGCGCGCATACGGCATCGACAGCATGCCGGAGACCGCCGAGAACGTCGCCGAGCAGTTCAACATCAGCCGCGCCGACCAGGACACCTTTGCCCTGCGCAGCCAGCAGCGTGCCGGCGCAGCCCAGGCCAATGGGCGTCTGGCCGAGGAAATCGTTGCGGTGCGGATTGCCCAGCGCAAGGGGCCGGACAAGGTGGTCGAGCAGGACGAGCACCCGCGTGGCGATACCACCCTGGAACAGTTGCAACGCCTGGGCACGCCGTTCCGTGAGGGCGGCAGCATCACCGCCGGCAATGCCTCGGGCGTCAACGACGGCGCCTGCGCCCTGCTCCTGGCCAGCCCGGAAGCCGCCAAGCGCTACGGTCTGAAAGCCCGTGGTCGGGTCGTGGGCATGGCCAGCGCCGGGGTCGAGCCGCGGATCATGGGCATCGGCCCGGTGCCGGCGACGCGCAAGGTCCTGGAACTGACCGGCCTGGCCCTGGCCGACATGGACGTGATCGAACTCAACGAAGCCTTCGCCGCCCAGGGCCTGGCCGTGCTGCGGGAACTGGGGCTGGCCGACGACGATGCGCGGGTCAACCCCAATGGCGGCGCCATCGCCCTCGGCCACCCGCTGGGCATGAGCGGCGCGCGCCTGGTCACCACCGCGCTGCACGAACTGGAACGGCGCCAGGGGCGTTACGCCCTGTGCACCCTGTGCATCGGGGTCGGCCAGGGCCTGGCGCTGATCATCGAACGACTCGACCACTGAATACAGAACGCTCAGCGGCGCCGGGTTATGCTTGGCGCCATGCACTCACAAGAACAACATGCAGAGTGAACCCATGAACATGCAGCTTGCCCCCGCCTCCGTGCTCGACCCGATGGAAACCGCTAGCATCGACCAACTCCGCGCCCATCAGCTGGAGCGTCTGCGCTGGAGCCTGGACCATGCCTATCAGAACGTGCCGATGTACCGCCAGCGCTTCGACGAGCTGGGCGTACATCCGTCCGACCTGAAGGATTTCGCCGACCTGGCGAAATTCCCCTTCACCGTGAAGAACGACTTGCGCGACAACTACCCCTTCGGCCTGTTCGCCGTGCCCCAGCACGACATCGTGCGCCTGCATGCCTCCAGCGGCACCACCGGCAAACCTACGGTGGTCGGCTACACGCAGAAGGACATCGACACCTGGGCCGACCTGGTGGCCCGCTCGATCCGCGCGGCCGGCGGGCGCAAGGGCGACAAGGTGCATGTGTCCTATGGCTACGGCCTGTTCACCGGCGGGCTGGGTGCGCACTACGGTGCCGAGCGCCTGGGCTGCACGGTGATCCCCATGTCCGGCGGGCAGACCGAGAAGCAGGTGCAACTGATCCGTGATTTCCAGCCGGACATCATCATGGTCACGCCGTCGTACATGCTCAACCTGGCCGACGAGATCGAGCGCCAGGGCATCGACCCGCACAAACTGGCCCTGCGCCTGGGGATCTTCGGTGCCGAGCCATGGACCCCGGAGCTGCGCGCCTCGATCGAAGCGCGCATGGGCATCACCGCCCTGGACATCTATGGGCTCTCGGAAATCATGGGGCCGGGCGTGGCCATGGAGTGCGCGGAAAGCCGCGACGGGCCGACGGTGTGGGAAGACCATTTCTTCCCGGAAATCATCGATCCGGTGACGGGTGAAGTGCTGCCGGATGGCGAGCTGGGCGAACTGGTGTTCACCACCCTCAGCAAGGAAGCGCTGCCGATGGTGCGCTACCGCACCCGCGACCTGACCCGCCTGCTGCCGGGCACGGCGCGGCCGATGCGGCGTATCGACAAGATCACCGGGCGCAGCGACGACATGCTGATCATCCGCGGGGTCAACGTGTTCCCGACCCAGGTCGAGGAGCAGGTGCTCAAGGTCAAGCAGCTCGCTGAATGCTACGAGATCCACCTGTACCGCAATGGCAACCTGGACAGCATCGATATCCATGTCGAGCTACGCGGCGAGCACCAGCAGTTGGGAGAGGCGCAGCAGAAAGACGTGTGCTCGGAGCTGAGCCGGCATATCAAGACCCATATCGGCATCAGCTCGCGGATCGTGTTGCAGCCGGCGTATTCGATCAAAAGGTCGGAGGGGAAGGCTTGTCATGTGTATGACAAGAGAAAGCAGGCTGTTTGAAGACTGAGGCCTGTCTTTCGGGCCTCATCGCTGGCAAGCCAGCGATTGGCCCTCACTGGCGATGAAACTCTCAGCTCCTGCTCACCAGACTCACAATCAGCTCGAACAACTCCCCCCGCGCCTGCTCATCCCCGATCTCCCCGGCCACCGCCGCGCCGGACAGGGCATCGGCGGCCCCGAGCATCCCCCATAACCCCGCCGTCGACAGCGCCCCGGCAAAGGGCCCGAGCACCGCCCGGCATTTGCCCAGGAACTCCAGCTGACACTCGCGCTTCAACCGCGCCAGCTCCGGCGAGCCCTCAAGCGCTGCCAGCACACCGGGAATCTCCCGCCCCTCAGCCAACACACAATCCACATAACTCTCGGCAATCGCCCGCGCCTTGCCCTCCAGCGTGGCCTCGCCCGCCGCCATCGCGCCGTCGATCAACAGGTTCTGCCGCACCTCGAAATCCCGGTACAACGCCGTCAGCAACCCTTCCCGGGTGCCGAAATGGTCATACACCGTCGGCTTGGTGATCCCCGCCGCTTCCGCCAGGCGCCCGAGGCTCAGGGCATCGGTGCCCTCTTCGGCAATCACTCGCCGGGCCACCTCCAGCAATTGCTCCAGGCGTTGCTCGCGGGTCAGCCGCTTGCGGGTATCACTCATGCCTCAGGTCCTCTTGGCGAACAGCTCGCGACCCAGGCGCCGTGCCGTCTCGATATGCCCCTGGGGGAAATCCTCGTCGGCCTGGGTCAAAAGCACCGAGGATGCCACCCGCGCGCCGCAATAGCCAAAGATCCCGTGCTCGATCTGCGTATGCATGGCCACCGAGTAGCCGTGCTTGTCGTAGGTGCGCGGGCCGGCGCCGGCAAGTGCCACGAGGTGAATCGGCAGGCGCTGCAGCAGTCCTTGCTCGGCCTGGTCATAGGCCCAGCCGCCACTGAAGACCCGGTCGATCCAGCCCTTGAGCAGACCGGGGAACGACCACCAGTACACCGGGAACACCAGCACCAGCGCGTCGGCGCGGTCGATGCGCGCCTGCTCGGCAAGCACGTCTGCCGGGACCGGGGACTGATCGCGGAACAGCGCCAGGTCATCCGGATTGAAGCGCGGATCGAACCCTTCGGCGTGCAGATCGGCGATCTCGAAGCCATGGGGCTGGCTGATATTCGCCGCCAGCTCGGCGGCGACACGCTGGGTCAGGGACTGCGGGTCCGGATGGGAAACCACGATCAAGGCATGCATGGAACGAGCTCCTGCGAGGGCTAAGTTGATGTACCAAAGGTATATACTATTGGTACATCTGACAATCCCCCACCCGTCACCGCGCAATGCGATACAAAAACCAATTGCGACACGTATTTTTGTGTTTGATATTTGGTTTTGTATCACTTATAACTGTGTCCACGCCCCAAAGCCCCCACGACAAAAAGGCGGGAGACACACATGTACGCACAATTGGTCGAAACCGGCGTCAAGCGCCTGAAGACCCAGGACGAGATGTCTGAACAGGAACGCGCCTTCCAGGAACGCATCGATGCCGAGATCAAGATCGAGGCCAGGAACTGGATGCCGGAAGCCTATCGGCAAACGCTGATCCGGCAGATTTCCCAGCACGCCCACTCCGAGATCGTCGGCATGCTGCCGGAAGGCAACTGGGTCACCCGCGCCCCGTCGCTCAAGCGCAAGCTGCAACTGATGGCGAAGATCCAGGACGAAGCCGGGCACGGTCTGTACCTGTACAGCGCCATGGAAACCCTGGGCGCTGATCGTGATACGGAAATAGACAAACTACACAGCGGAAAAGCAAAATATTCCAGCATCTTCAACTACCCGACCCTGAGCTGGGCCGATGTCGGCGCGGTGGGCTGGCTGGTGGATGGTGCAGCGATCGTCAACCAGGTGGTGCTCCAGCGCACCAGCTACGGCCCGTACTCGCGGGCGATGATCCGCATCTGCAAGGAAGAAAGTTTTCACCAGCGCCAGGGCTACGAAATCCTCCTGACCATGATGCGCGAGGGCAACCAGGCGCAGAAGGACATGGTCCAGGACGCGATCAACCGCCTGTGGTGGCCGTCGCTGATGATGTTCGGCCCGAGCGACGAGCACTCGCCCAACAGCGCCCAGTCCATGGCCTGGAAGATCAAGCGCCAGAGCAACGACGAACTGCGCCAGCGCTTCATCGACCAGACCGTGCCGCAACTGGAACTGCTCGGCTGCACCGCCCCGGACCCTGAGCTGAAGTGGAACGCCGAGCGCGGCCACTACGACTTCGGCCAGATCCAGTGGGACGAGTTCTACGAAGTGCTCAAGGGCAATGGCCCGTGCAACCAGGAGCGCGTCGCGACTCGCCGCCAGGCCATCGAGGACGGTGCCTGGGTGCGCGCGGCCGCGGTCGCCCACGCCAAGAAAAAAGCCAATAAAAACGCCGCCTGAGCGCCGCCCGAGGAGATATCGCCATGTCCGAATGGACCCTGTTCGAAGTGTTCGTGCGCAGCAAGCACGGGCTCAACCACAAGCATGTCGGCAGCGTGCATGCCGCCGACGCCGCCATGGCCATCGAGAATGCCCGCGAGCTGTACACCCGGCGCAACGAGGGCGTGAGCCTGTGGGTGGTGCCCTCGGCGCTGATCACCGCCTCTTCGCCCGACGAGAAGGACCCGCTGTTCGCCCCGTCGGAAGACAAGATCTACCGCCACGCCAGCTTCTACGAGCTGCCGGCTGAAGTGGGGCACATGTAATGAACCAGGATCTGATCCAGTACCTGCTGCGCCTGGGCGACAGTGCCATGGTCCAGGCCCAGCGCCTGTGCCAGTGGTGCGGCCGTGCCCCGGCGCTGGAAGAAGAGCTGGCGCTGATGAACGTCGGCCTCGACCTGGTCGGCCAGGCGCGCAACTGGCTGGAATACGCGGCGGAGCTTGCCGATGACGGCCGCGACGCCGATCACCTGGCCTTCCGCCGTGACGAACGCGCCTACCGCAACCTGCTGCTGGTGGAGCAACCCAACGGCGACTACGCGGTGACCATCCTCAAGCAGTTCTTCTACGACGCCTGGCATTTCGCCGTGCTGCAAGGCCTGGTCCGTTCCAGCGACGCGCGTATCCAGGGCATCGCGGCCAAGGCGCTGAAGGAAGTCACCTATCACCTGCGCCGTTCCGGCGAGTGGGTTGAGCGCCTGGGCGACGGCACCGAGGAAAGCCGCCAGCGCATGATCGCCGCCCTGCCCCTGGTCTGGCGCTACACCGTCGAGCTGGTGGATGCCGATGCCGTCGAGCAGCGCCTGTTCCAGGCCGGGGTGATCGGCAATCCGCAGCAGATCGCGCTGGACTGGCAGGCGCAGGTCGAAGCCACCTTCGAGCGCGCCACCCTGCCGGTACCGCAAGCGGCCAGCCACTTCTATCTCAGCGGACGCCAGGGCGTGCACAGCGAACACCTGGGCCTGCTGCTGGCGGAGATGCAATCCCTGCCGCGAGCCTATCCCGATGCGACCTGGTGAGCTGATCGCCAGCGACCGCGGCGCCCGCGCTTCGCGGCCCGATGACCTGCGCCAGGCCTGGACGGTGCTGGAACAGGTCATGGACCCGGAGGTGCCGGTGGTCAGCGTGGTCGACCTGGGCATCGTGCGCGGGCTGGGCTGGGCCGACGGGCACCTGCAGGTGACGGTGACCCCGACCTACTCCGGCTGCCCGGCCACCGAGGTGATCGAGCAGGACATCCGCGCCGCCCTGGAGCAAGCCGGTTTCCCGGCTCCGGCGCTGAACCGCCAGCTCAGCCCGGCCTGGACCACCGACTGGATCAGCGCCACCGGCCGCGAACGCCTGCGCGCCTATGGCATCGCCGCGCCGCTGGGCAGCACGAACAAGCGCAGCCTGCTGGGCGAGCCCGACGTGATCGCCTGCCCGCAATGCGGCAGTACCCACACCGAAGTGCTCAGCGAGTTCGGCTCCACTGCGTGCAAGGCCCTGTACCGCTGCTGCGACTGCCGCGAGCCCTTCGATTATTTCAAGTGCATCTGAGCGCTTGCTGGAGATTTCCCATGAGCCAGTTCCATAGCCTGACCGTCAAGCAAGTGCGCAATGAAACCCGCGATGCCGTGTCGATCCTCTTCGATGTGCCGCGGGAGCTGGGCGAGACCTTCCGTTTCACCCAGGGCCAGTACCTGGTGCTGCGCACCCATCTGGATGATGAAGAAGTGCGCCGCTCCTACTCGATCTGCACCGGGGTCAACGACGGTGAACTGCGGGTAGCGGTGAAGAAAGTCCTCGGCGGGCGTTTTTCCGCGTTCGCCAACGAGGTGCTGGCGGCCGGTGACGTGATCGACGTGATGCCGCCGTCCGGCAGCTTCCATACCGCGCTGGACCCGGCGCGTCACGCTCACTACCTGTCGGTGGCGGCCGGCAGCGGCATCACGCCGATCCTGTCCATCGTCAAGACCACCCTGGAAGCCGAGCCGAACAGCCGCTTCACCCTCCTCTACGGCAACCGCGCCAGTGGTTCGGCGCTGTTTCGCGAGCAACTGGAAGACCTGAAGAACCGCTACCTGCAGCGTCTCAACCTGATCTTCGTGTTCAGCCGCGAGCAGCAGGACATCGACCTGTACAACGGGCGTATCGATGCCGGCAAATGCGAGCAACTGTTCAGCCGCTGGCTGCAGGTGCCGCAACTGGAGGCGGCGTTTATCTGTGGCCCGCAGGCGATGACCGAGACCGTGCGCGATGCCCTGAAGGCCCGCGGGATGGCGGCGGAAAAGATCCACTTCGAACTGTTTGCCGCCGCCGGCAGCGACGAGCGCCGCCAGGCCCGGGAAGCGGCGCGCCAGGTGGACTCGGCGACCAGCCAGATCACCGTGATCAGCGATGGCCGGGCGCTGTCCTTCGAGCTGCCGCGCAATACCCGGAGCGTGCTGGATGCCGGCAATGCCATCGGCGCCGAACTGCCCTACTCGTGCAAGGCCGGGGTCTGCTCGACCTGCAAGTGCAAGGTGATCGAGGGCGAGGTGGAAATGGACAGCAATCATACCCTGGAGGACTACGAGGTGGCGGCCGGGTATGTGCTGTCGTGCCAGAGCTATCCGCTGAGTGAGCGGGTGGTGCTCGATTTCGATCAAC
Source organism: Pseudomonas sp. P2S-1 (assembly GCF_057197725.1). Taxonomy (NCBI): domain Bacteria; kingdom Pseudomonadati; phylum Pseudomonadota; class Gammaproteobacteria; order Pseudomonadales; family Pseudomonadaceae; genus Pseudomonas; species Pseudomonas sp. P2S-1. Next base: position 1,045,305 of record NZ_CM170068.1, on the reverse strand, counting down.
TCTAAGGAATTTTTCGCCTGTACCGGCCCTATCGCTGGCAAGCCAGCTCCCACAGGGTCGGCGTCGATCAGCGGATCCAGGTTTGACACAAAAACCTGTGGGAGCTGGCTTGCCAGCGATAGGGCCCTGAATGACACCCACAGGCCCGGCGGTACAGGCGATCCCTGTGGGAGCTGGCTTGCCAGCGATGAGGCCCGAAAGAACACAGCAACACCCCAAGCGTGAACGACACAACAACTACAACAAGATCAAGAGAGCGCCCACCCATGACCCCCAGTCATATCGAATCCATCAGCAACCACCCCGACTTCCAGCAACTGGTGCGGCGCAAGCGCCGTCTCAACGGCAGCCTCACCGCCGCCATGCTGGTGATCTACTACGGCTTCGTCCTGCTCGTGGCCTTTTCCCCCAGCACCCTCGGCCAGTCCCTCAGCGGCGGGGTGACCAGCGTCGGCATGCTGGTGGGCGTGCTGATCGTGCTGCTGTCCTTTGCCCTCACCGGCATCTACGTGTACCGCGCCAACAACGTTCTCGATCCGCTCAACGACAAGGTCAAGCAGGAGTGCGCAGAATGAACTGGACCGCCATCGGCATGTTCCTGCTGTTCGTCGTCTTCACCCTCGGGGTCACCCGCTGGGCCGCCCTGCGCACCCGCTCGGCCAGCGATTTCTATACCGCCGGCGGCGGCCTGACCGGGATGCAGAATGGCCTGGCGATCGCCGGCGACATGATCAGCGCCGCGTCCTTCCTCGGCATCTCGGCGATGATGTTCCTCAACGGCTACGACGGCCTGCTCTACGCCCTGGGCGTCCTGGCCGGCTGGCCGATCATCCTGTTCCTGATCGCCGAGCGCCTGCGCAACCTGGGCAAGTACACCTTCGCCGACGTGGTCTCCTACCGCCTGGCACAAACCCCGGTGCGCCTGACCTCGGCCTTCGGCACCCTGACCGTGGCCCTGCTCTACCTGGTGGCGCAGATGGTCGGCGCCGGCAAGCTGATCGAGCTGCTGTTCGGCATCAGCTACCTGTACGCAGTAATGCTGGTTGGCGTGCTGATGGTGTTCTACGTGACCTTCGGCGGCATGCTCGCCACCACCTGGGTACAGATCATCAAGGCGGTGATGCTGCTGTCGGGCACCACCTTCATGGCCTTCATGGTGCTCAAGCACTTCGGCTTCAGCACCGAGGCGATGTTCGCCAGCGCGGCCGCCGTGCACGCCAAGGGCACGGCGATCATGGCCCCGGGCGGCCTGCTGTCGAACCCGGTGGATGCGATTTCCCTCGGCCTGGGCATGATGTTCGGCACCGCCGGCCTGCCCCATATCCTGATGCGCTTCTTCACCGTCAGCGATGCCAAGGAAGCGCGTAAATCGGTGTTCTACGCCACCGGCTTCATCGGCTACTTCTACCTGCTGCTGATCGTCATCGGCTTCGGCGCCATCGTCATGGTCGGCACCGAGCCGGCGTACCGAGATGCAAGCGGCGCGATCATCGGCGGCGGCAACATGATCGCCGTGCACCTGGCCCAGGCCGTGGGCGGCAACCTGTTCCTCGGCTTCATCTCGGCCGTGGCCTTCGCCACCATCCTTGCAGTGGTTGCCGGCCTGGCCCTGTCCGGCGCCTCGGCGGTGTCCCATGACATCTATGCCTGCGTGGTGCGCAAGGGCAAGGCGAGCGAGCAGGAGGAGATCCGCGTATCCCGCGTCGCCACCCTGGTGATCGGCGTGCTGGCGATCATCCTCGGCCTGATGTTCGAGTCGCAGAACATCGCCTTCCTCTCCGGCCTGGTGCTGGCCATCGCCGCCTCGGTCAACTTCCCGGTGCTGTTCCTTTCCATGTTCTGGAAAGGCCTGACCACTCGCGGCGCCGTGGCCGGCAGCCTGGCCGGCCTGGCCTCGGCGGTGATCCTGCTGGTGCTGAGCCCGGTGGTGTGGGTCAACGTGCTGCATCACGACAAGGCGCTGTTCCCCTACTCCAACCCGGCGCTGTTCTCCATGAGCGCGGCCTTCCTGGCGGCCTGGGCGTTCTCGGTCACCGACCGCTCGGCCCAGGCCAGCGAGGAGCGCGGCCGCTACCTGGCCCAGTTCATCCGCTCCATGACCGGAATCGGCGCTGCCGGCGCCAGCAAACACTAATCACGCAAACGACGACTCGGGAATAACAACAATGAACCCCATTCGCCTTCTGGCCGGACTCACCCTGCCCCTCGCCTGCACCCCGGCCCTGGCCGGCTTCATCGAGGACAGCCACGCCAAGATCGAACTGCGCAACCACTACATCAACCGCGATTTCCGCCAGGACAACGCGCCGCAATCCAAGGCCGAGGAATGGGCCCAGGGCTTCACCGCCAAGCTGGAGTCCGGCTTTACCGACGGCACCCTGGGCTTCGGCGTCGATGCCATGGGCCAGCTGGGCATCAAGCTGGACTCCAGCCGCGACCGCCGCAACACCGGCCTGCTGCCCTATGGCCGCAACAGCCTGGAGCCGGCGGACGACTACAGCGAACTGGGCGTGACCGCCAAGGTACGCCTGTCGAAAAGCGTGCTGCGCCTCGGCACCCTGCAACCGCTGCTGCCGGTGGTCACCTACAACGACACTCGCCTGTTGGCGTCCACCTTCAAGGGCGGCCTGCTGACCAGTCAGGATATCGACGGCCTGACCGTGAACGGCGGGCGCCTGACCAAGGCCAACCTGCGCGACTCGTCGAGCAACGACGATATCGGCTACGGCGCGGCCACCAGCGACCACTTCGATTTCGGCGGCGGCACTTATGCCTTCAACCCGCAACTGGCGGTGAGTTACTACTACGCCAAGCTCGAAGACATCTATCGCCAGCAATACGTCGGCCTGGTCCACACCCTGCCGCTGGCCGAGGGCATGAGCCTGCGCAGCGACCTGCGCTGGTTCGACAGCCGTGGCGACGGTGCCGAGCGCGCCGGACGCATCGACAACCGCAACTTCAACGGCATGTTCACCCTGGCAGTGGGCGCGCACAAGTTCAGCGGCACCTTCCAGCAGATGTCCGGCGACAGCGCCTTCCCCTTCCTCAACGGCGGCGACCCGTACACCGTCAACCTGGTGACCTACAACACCTTCACCCGCGCCGGGCTGGATTCCTGGCAGGCGCGCTACGACTACGACTTCGCCGCCCTGGGCATCCCCGGCCTGAGCTTCATGACCCGCTACACCGACGGTCGCCACGCCAAGGCGGCGGGCATCGACAACGGCCGCGAGCGTGAACGCGACACCGATATCGCCTACGTGATCCAGAGCGGCCCGCTGAAGAACGTCAGCCTGCGCTGGCGCAACGTCACCTTCCGTTCCGGCAATGGCCTGACCAATGCCCTGGACGAGAACCGCCTGATCGTCGGCTACACCCTGGCGCTGTGGTAACAGCGCCTCTTACAAGAATTGGAGGACACACCGATGTCTGCTGCCCCTACCTTGCAAAGCTTTATCGCCGGTCGCTGGATCGGCCAGCACGGCGCCCAGTCCCTGCGCAGCGCCATCGACGGCCATGTGCTCGGCTACAGCCATGAAGAGCGCCCGGACTTCGCCGAGGCCCTGGCCTGGGGTCGCCAGCAGGGCCGCGCCGGCCTGATGGCCCTGGACTTCCAGCAGCGCGCCGCGCGGCTCAAGGCCCTGGCCCTGTACCTCGCCGAGCGCAAGGAGCAGCTCTACGCCCTGTCCCACCACAGCGGCGCGACCCGTGCCGACAGCTGGATCGATATCGAGGGCGGCAATGCCACGCTGTTCTCCTACGCCGGCATCGGCGCCCGGGAATTGCCCTCGGGCAACCTGGTGCACGAAGGCCCGGCGATCCCGCTGGGCAAGCAGGGCCGTTTTGCCGGCAGCCATATCCTCGTGCCCCGGGCCGGGGTCGCGGTGCATATCAACGCCTTCAACTTCCCGATCTGGGGGATGCTGGAGAAGTTCGCCCCGACCTTCCTCGCCGGCATGCCGTGCATCGTCAAGCCGGCTACCGCCACCAGCTACCTGACCGAAGCCGTGGTACGCCTGATCGATGAATCCGGCCTGCTGCCGCCGGGTGCCCTGCAACTGGTGATCGGCGGTACTGGCGACCTGCTGGAGCGCCTGGATGGCCAGGACCTGGTGACCTTCACCGGCTCGGCGGATACCGCCGCGAAACTGCGGGTTACGCCGAACCTGATCCGCAACTCGGTGCCCTTCACCGCCGAGGCCGACTCGTTGAACTGCTCGATCCTCGGCCCGGACGTCAGCCCGGACAGCGAGGAGTTCGAGTTGTATATCAAGGAAGTCGCCCGGGAAATGACCACCAAGGCCGGGCAGAAATGCACGGCGATTCGCCGGGCCATCGTGCCGGCCAAGCATCTGGATGCGGTGGCAACCCGGCTGCGGGATCGCCTGAACAAGGTGGTGGTGGGTGATCCCTCGGTGGAAGGCGTGCGCATGGGCGCGTTGGCGTCCCATGCGCAGCAGGCGGATGTCGGCGAGCGGGTCGAGCAACTACTGCAAAGCTGCGACCTGCTGTTCGGCGCCCGTGACGGTTTCGAGCCGCGAGGCGAAGGTGTCGCCAACGGTGCCTTCTTCGCCCCGACCCTGCTGCTGGCCCGGGATGCCCATGCCGAAGGTGGCGCCCACGATATAGAGGCGTTCGGACCGGTCAGCACCTTGATGACCTATGAAGACCTGGATGAAGCGCTGGACCTGGCCGCGCGCGGCAAGGGCAGCCTGGTGGCGAGCCTGATCACCGCTGACCGCGCCGTTGCGGCCAAGGCCGTGCCGGTCGCGGCGGCCTGGCATGGCCGGCTGCTGGTGCTGGATGCCGAAGCCGCCGCCGAATCCACCGGCCATGGCTCGCCATTGCCGCAACTCAAGCACGGCGGCCCGGGTCGGGCTGGCGGCGGCGAGGAACTGGGCGGGCTGCGTGCCGTGAAGCACTACCTGCAACGTGCTGCGGTGCAGGGCTCGCCCAGCATGCTGATGGCGGTGACCGGCGAGTATGTGCGCGGCGCCGAGGTGATCGAAACCGAAGTGCACCCGTTCCGCCGGCATTTCGAAGAGCTGCGCATTGGCGAGTCGCTGCTGACTCATCGGCGCACGGTGACCGAAGCGGACCTGGTCAACTTCGGCTGTCTGTCCGGGGATCACTTCTATATGCACTTCGACGAGATCGCCGCGCGGGAGTCGCAGTTCGGCAAGCGGATTGCCCACGGGTATTTCGTGCTGTCGGCGGCGGCGGGGTTGTTCGTCAGCCCGGCACCGGGGCCGGTGTTGGCCAACTACGGGCTGGATAATTTGCGCTTTATCAATCCGGTGGGAATTGGTGACACCATCCAGGCGCGGCTGACCTGCAAACGCAAGATCGACCAGGGCAAGAAGAGCCCGCAGGGGATCCCGCAAGGGGTGGTGGCCTGGGATGTGGAGGTGACCAACCAGCTTGGGGAGTTGGTGGCGAGTTATGACATCCTGACCCTGGTGGTCAAAAAAGAGGGCTGACGCCTTCGTTGCGCTTGCCGGCCTCATCGCCGGCAACGCCGCTGACCGCTTGGCAGCCGCTCACTTGTCACGCCCCTCCAGCGCCAGCCAGCGCACCCCATACAGGTAGCCCCCGACGATCAGCGGCAGCGCCAGCACTCGGTTCCAGTACCACGGCGACTCCGGTTGCATGTCCCCGCTCCAGAACAGCATCACCAGGCCGAAACCCGTGGCGAGGCACAGCAGCACTAGAAGCACCCAGCGAACCGTGCTGAGGAGCTCCGGCGAACCACGCTCAACCTGGGTGTCCGCTGCAGGCCGACCGTCGACTTTTCTCATGGTTGTTGTCCCGACGAAAATTTCCAGGCCCGCACAGTAAAACATCCGACTTGTGGAATTCGAGTCTCAAACCCACGAAAGGAAGTTTCCCCACAACTTTGCGAAACTTCCGAGCCCAAAGGTTATGCCTTGGTTAGCCGGAAGCCTCGCCACTGCTGCCTGCGCAACCATTGCTGCTGTAGCAACAGGGATTCACCAGCCCCCTGCTGCCTGCCTAGCACAGCCGCCCTGTGAAATCCGCTTTTCCAAGCAAAATCAACCACTTGAAAACATGGCACAAACCCTGCTCTAGCCCTGTATCTGCAACGCTCGGGGAGAAGCAGCATGTTCCAGATCAATCCAATCACCAGGGGCATCGGCCTCAGTCTTCTATTGGCCGGCCAGTATCAGTTGGCTCACGCCGATGACGACACCAGCACCACGCCCGCCCTGAAAACCGTGACCGTCACCGCCCAGCACCGGGAAGAAACCCTGCAAGAGGTTCCGGTGGCCGTTTCGGCGGTCCAGGGCACCAGCCTGACCGCCGACGGCGTGCGCGCCATGGGCGATATCACCACCTTCATTCCCAACGCCTCGGCGAAGAACCCGGACGGCGACGGCCGCCCGCGCTGGTATATCCGCGGCCTGGGTACCGGGGATACCGGCGCGGCTACCGTGTACCCGGTGGGCATCTATGCCGACGACGTTTACCTCAACGCCCCGGTGGCCGGCGGCGGGCCGCTGTTCGACCTGGAGCGCATCGAGATCCTGCGGGGCCCGCAAGGCACCCTGTACGGCAAGAACACCACCGCCGGCGCGGTCAACGTGATCTCGAAGAAGCCGACCTTCGATACCGACGGCTACGGCACCATCGGCTTCGGTAGCAAGAGCGAACGCATCCTCAACGGCGCCATCGGCGGCTCGCTGGTGGACGATCGCCTGGCCGGCCGGGTGTCGCTGTATTCCGAGGAGCGTGACGGTTTCACCCATAACCTGAGCAACGACCAGACCTACGGCGACGTGAACAAGAAGGCCGTGCGCGTGCAGTTCCTGGCCAAGCTCAACGAGGATCTGGAAGCCCTGCTGAAGATCCACGGCCGCGAGTTCAAGGGCGATGGCAGCAGCGGCTCGCTGACCCTGGGGCGCTATTACAACGTTGGCTACCAGCGTCCGGCCGGCCGCAAGATCGAACTCAATACCGACGAGGACTACAAGCTCGACCACAGCGGCACCTCGCTGACCCTGAACTGGAACCTCGGTGACTACACCCTCACGTCGATCACCGCCTACGACCATATCCGCAACCAGTCGCTGACCGACGCCGACTACACGCCCTACGAGGTCAACGGCGCCAGCGACAACGACAGCCTCTACGACCAGTACTCCCAGGAGTTCCGCCTGGCCTCCTCGCCCCAGGAAACCCTGCGCTGGATGCTCGGCACCCATTACTTCCACGAGACCCTGGACAACAGCACGGTACGCAGCATCATCCCGGGCCCGACGCCCAATGGCACCGGCTCCAACCAGACCGGTGGCGCCGTGGATTATCGTAACCTCGACTACACCCACCGCACTGATAGCTACGCGCTGTTCGGCAACCTGGCCTATGACTTCACCGATAACCTGACGGTCACCGGCGGCCTGCGCTGGACCACCGAGAAGAAGGATATCGACCTCGACCTGACCCAACTGACCCGCGCCACCGCCAACGGCCCGCTGATCCCGCTGGCCGCCGCCGGCAGCAACGGCAACCGCGAGGAAAGCAAGCGCTGGGATGCCTGGACCTACGACCTGACGCCGGAATACCGGATCAACGACAATCTGCGGGTGTTCTTCCGCTACGCCCACGGCTTCCGCTCCGGCGGCTTCAACACCGGGTTGTCCACCAGCCTGGCGCAGTTGACCACGGTGGATCCGGAAGAACTGGATGCCTATGAGCTGGGCCTGAAGTCGGAGTGGTTCGACCATCGCCTGACGGTCAACGCCAACGTCTTCTACTACGACTACCAGGACATCCAGGTGAACCTGCTGACGGTCAACAGCGGCATCCTCACCACCGCCCTGACCAACGGCGCCAAGGGCAAGGTCAAGGGTGCGGAACTGGAGATCGAGGGCCAGCCCACCGATCGCCTGCACCTGCGCGGCGCGCTGTCGTTCCTCGATACCGAATACACCGACTTCAAGAACACCAACCCCAACACCGGTGCGGTCACCGCCGACTACAGCGGCAACAGCTTCGTGCGTTCGCCGCGCTACGTGGTGTCCCTCGGCGCCGACTACACCTTGCCGCTGGATATCCCCGGCAAGCTGGTGGCCGGTGGCGATGTCAGCTTCCGCGACAAGGAATATTTCCTCGCCGACCGTCAAAGCAGCGCCGATGCGCCGCTCAACCAGCCCCACTACACCCTGGCCAACAGCCGCCTGACCTGGTTCAGCGCCGACGAAAAACTCAGCGTCACCGGCTTCGTCAACAACCTCACCGATCGCCGCTACCAGGTCCACGGCCGGCCCAACGGCACCGCCGGGCAGTACGTGATCACCTATGGCGACCCACGCACCGTCGGCCTGAGCGTTACCAGCCGGTTCTGACCCCCGTTTTCCGGCGATCCAGCGGGTCGCCGGCCCCTCTTGCGTGTTACAGGAGTAGTCCCCCATGTTCCGTCCCGATCCCTTGGCCGGCGCCATCGCGCTGGTCATCGGCAGCCTTGCCGTGCCCGTCGTCCAGGCCCAGGAGCCCGCCAGTGGCGCCGCTGCGAAGAACGACAAACTCGATACCGTGGTCGTGGTCGGCACCCGCCGCAGCGATGTCACCGCCCTGGAAAGCGCCGCGCCGGTCGATGTGCTCAGCGCCGAGAAGCTTGAGGAAACCGGAGCCAAGGACCTGTCTGGTGCCCTCACCGCCCTGTCGCCATCGTTCAGCTTCCCGCAGTCGCCCCAGGGCGCCTTCGCCGGTTCCATTGCCCAGGGCGCTTCATTGCGCGGCCTGGCATCGGACCAGGTGCTGGTGCTGGTCAATGGCAAGCGCCGCCACAGCAGCGCCAACGTCACCCGCCAGAGCCTGGCCAATGGCCGTGGCGCAGCGGCAGTGGACCTGAGCCTGATTCCGCTGAGCGCGGTGTCGCGGGTGGAAATCCTGCGTGACGGCGCCGCCGCCCAGTACGGCTCGGATGCGATTGCCGGGGTGATCAATATCGTCCTCAAGGAAAACGACGACGGCGGCAGCATCGGCTACCGCTTCGGCGGCTACGACAAGGGCGACGGCCTGCAGCGCAAGCTCAGTGGCTGGAAGGGCTTTGCCCTGCCCAACGACGGCTTCCTGACCCTGTCCTTCGACGCCGGCAACCAGGACCCGGCCAGCGATACCCGCCCGGACAACCGCATCTTCTATCCCGGCGACACCAGCGTGAACACGCCCCGCGAGCAGAACAACCGCTACCGTACCTGGAACTGGGGCTCGGGCGCGGTCAGCGACCAATACAACCTGGTGGCCAACAGCGAAATCGGCGTCGGCGACGGCCTGACCGCCTACGGCTTCGCCACCTACTCGCACAAGAACACCGATGCCGAAGGTTTCTTCGATCCGCCCACCACCCTGCGCAGCAACTACGGCAGCGTGGCCCTGTCGCGCTACCCGGACGGACGCCTGCCGATCACCCGCTATGCCCTGGAGGACTACGCGGTTACCGGCGGCGTGCGTTACGAAGACGAGCAACTGGGCAAGTTCGACCTGGCGGCCAACTACGGCAATGACACGCTGAAATCCACCGATCGCGACGCGATCAACCCGAGTTGGGGCGTAAACAGCCCGTACAACATCTACACAGGCGAAAGGGAGAACGAGCAGACCAACCTGACCCTGGACTGGGTCCGCGACTTCCCCACCGACCTGCTGGCCAAGCCGCTGACCGTTTCGGCAGGCCTGGCCTGGCGCAAGGAAAACTACACCCTGACCGCTGGCGAAGCGGCGGGCTGGCAGAACGGTGCGCTGTTCAACACCCTTGATCCGCTCACCGGGCGTCGTCTGCCCGGCTATTACTCGGGGATCACCAACGTCGACGCCGCCTCGCTGGAGCGCAAGGTATTCGGCGCCTACCTGGACCTCGAAGGGCAGATCACCGACAAGTTCCAGGCCGGCCTGGCAGTGCGTTCCGAGCACTATTCGGACTTTGGCGACACCACCAACGGCAAGCTCTCGCTGCGCTATGACTTCACCCCGCAGATCGCTGCGCGAGGCAGTATCAGCAGTGGCTACCGGGCGCCGTCGCTGGTGCAGAGCGGCTTGTCGTCGTTCAGCGTGCAGGTGGTGGAGCAGCCATCGGGCAGTGGCAACTGGGTCGAGGTGCAGCAGCGCACCCTGCGTGCCGACAGCCCGGAAGCGGCGCTGCTGGGTGGTCGGGCGCTGAAGCCGGAGGAGTCGACCAATTACTCCCTGGGGCTGGTCTGGCGGCCATTGACCAATGCCTCGCTGAGCATCGACGCCTACCGCATCGATATCGACAACCGCATCACCCTCTCCGACCAGTTGCCGTCCAGCGTGGTCGGGCCGATCTTCGCCGGCACGCCCTACGCCACTATCCAGAGCGCGGCGTTCTACACCAATATCGCCGACACCCGCACCGATGGCATCGAGCTGAGCGGCCAGTATCAACTGGACCTGGCGGCCTATGGCCGGCTGGACCTGAATGCCGGTTTCGCCAAGACCCGCACGCGGATCACCGACCTGCGGGATGTCGGCGGGATCAGTGGCGAACAGATCGTCGGGCGCGCGACCCAGGGCCTGATCGAGCACGGCACGCCGGACAACAAGCTGACCTTCAGCGCCAACTGGCTGTATGAGAACTGGGGGCTGACCGTCACCCAACGCCGCTATGGCGAATGGAAAAGCCTGAACGCCAGCAACCCGGCGCTGGACCAGACCTTCAGCCCGCAATGGGTCACCGATCTGGACCTGAGCTATCGTTTCGACCTGGGGCTGAAGCTGTCGGTGGGCGCGATCAACCTGTTCGACAGCCATCCGGACAAGCTGAAAGGCGCGCAGTTGTATGGGGTGCCGAAGTATTCGATCACGTCGCCTGAGGGGGCGCAGGGGGCGTTTTATTACACCAGTGTGAGTTACGACTTTTAAACGAGGATGATCGAGAGCCGCGCTTGCGGCTCTTCTTGGCTGTCTCTGTCACATCTGCCTCAATCCTGGGGGCTGTGGCATAAGTCGCCATGCCTCTCGAGCCAAGCAGGACATCCATGGTCACTCGCAGAACCATCATTCCCGACCCGGTCGAGAACTCCATCGAAGAGCTGCAGCCCAGGCAACTGGACGCACTACGTGCCAGCACCTTGATCGGTGTCATGCAACTCGATGCTGGGGAGTTTGATGAAGTCGACCTTGAAGACCTGGAGCACTACCTGAGAGGGCTGTGAAATCATGTATTGATGTGGCGCACCAGTTGTCACACCAATAGCATAAACGACGCGGACCCTGTGGGAGCTGGCTTGCCAGCGATGAGGCCAGACCTGACAACATCGTTGTCAATGCCGACCAAATCGCTGGCAAGCCAGCTCCCACAGGGTTCGCGTCGTTCTCTCGCCTGCCTGGTGACTGCCAGGGGCGTAGGGGCCATTAACCAATAAGGGGCCGCTCAGTTACGCCGTCCCGGCACAGGCCTGGCCCCTGCCCTCGAGCGCCCCGGGGCCGGGGCTGGCTCAGGTTCGTCGTATTCAGCTTCGTGGGCCCACTTGTCTTTGGGCGCGACGAACAACATATGCAACGTCGCCACCAGGTTCTTCGCGCCATAGCAACGCAAGGTGAACTCGCCATGGACATGGCGCACGACGACGATGCCGGTGAACCAGCCGAAGCGGTACTCGACCGAGACGATATCGGCCGTCGGGATATGCACTTCGCTGACATCCCCCACCGCTACCCGGTTGATCATGTTGGCGCCGAACCAGAGCAGGTCCTCGGTGACTTCAAGTGTGCCACCGACCCACTGCGCCGTGCCCATGGGCACGATGCCGTTGACCGGGCCGCCGAACGTGGAGGCGCTGTAGAGGTAGCCGTTGGCGAATTTGCGGATGCGAAGTGGCTGCATGTCGTCCCTGATAGTGCTTGAATGCGGAGGTCGACATCATATTGCCATACCACAAAAAACAAAACGACGCGGACCTTGTGGGAGCGGGTTCACCCGCGATTACGATAGTGAATGCACCATCGCAATCGCGGGTGAACCCGCTCCCACAAGGTCCGCGTCGCTGCTTACGCTTACTTAGTAGTAGGCGTTTTCTTTCTGGGTGTGGTCGGTCACGTCACGCACGCCCTTCAGCTCCGGAATGCGCTCGAGCAGGGTGCGCTCGATGCCGTCCTTCAGGGTCACGTCGGCCTGGCCGCAGCCCTGGCAGCCGCCGCCGAACTGCAGCACGGCGATGCCGTCCTCGACCACGTCGATCAGGCTGACCTGGCCGCCGTGGCTGGCGAGGCCCGGGTTGATCTCGGTTTGCAGGTAGTAGTTGATGCGCTCGTTGATCGGGCTGTCATCGTTGACCATCGGCACCTTGGCGTTCGGCGCCTTGATGGTCAGCTGGCCGCCCATGCGGTCGGTGGCGTAGTCGACGACGGCGTCATCGAGAAAGGGTTCGCTCACGGCATCGATGTAGGCGGTAAAGCTTTTCAGACCCAGCGCGGTATCTTCCGGCTTTTCTTCACCTGGCTTGCAGTAGGCAATGCAGGTCTCGGCATATTGGGTGCCGGGTTGGGTGATGAAAACGCGAATACCGATACCCGGGGTGTTCTGCTTGGAGAGCAGATCGGCCAGGTAATCGTGCGCGGCGTCGGTAATGGTTATGGCGCTCATGGAATTTCCTCACAGACTTGTCCGCAGTCTACGCCATGCGCGGCGGCGAACAAAGTCCTAGCAATTAGGTCGGGATAGAAAAGCCACAAGCTTCAAGCTTTAAGCGGCAAGAGAAAGCAGTCTGCGGCGGCCCCGCCCTTTCTTGCAGCTTGAAGCTTATGGCTTGCGGCTCTAAAGGTTCTCGTAGCGGTTCATATCCAGCACCCCAGCCTCCACCGGCTCGGTCTCCTTGATGTAGCTGTTCAGGTCATGGAAGTACTGCCAGAACTGCGGATGACTGCGCCGCACGCCCCAGCGCATGACGATGCGCTCGAAGCGCGCCTTGTCGTCCCGCGCCGCTTCCATGTCCTCGACGAACTCCGGCACATCGCTGGCCGGAACGTTGAACATGAAGTTCGGATAGCTGCTCATCACTCCCGGATAAAGGGTCAGGGTGTCCAGCCCCGGCTGGTAGCGGTACGCCTCGCCGAGCATGAAGGCGACGTTACTGTGCGCGCGGTTGCGCAGCATGCTGTAGACCTGCCGTTTGCCATCCTGCCCTTCGATGCGCAGCATGGTCGCCTCGGGCAACTGGCCGATCACCTTGAGCCCCGCCGCCGGCCGCGACGCCAGGCGGCTCAGCGACTGCTCGACATCGCGGAACTCTTCGTTCATCTGCGGCCGCGAGCAGTAGGCGCCCGTGCAGCGGTTGATCGGGTCGGGTGCTGCATTCAGGCTGCCGCTGCGCTCGATCAGCTTGAGGCCGAAATCCCGCACCGAATGATGCGGATCGAGCTTGAGCGCGCTCGGTGTGTCGGTGTCGATGTCCTCGTAGTCCATCCACATCTTCACCTTGCCGCTGTTCTGGTACCAGTTGCTGAGGATCGCGCCACGCTTGTCCGCCGGCATCAGGCGCAGGAAGTTGACCTCGGCGCCGTTGCGGATCAGGTCGAAGTACAGGCGGGTCTGGGCCTGGTGCGAGACGTTGCCATACACGTCGAAGTTGACCGCCAACTGGTAATAGGTGCGCTCCAGCAGCGGGTAGTCGAACAGCCACATGGTCAGCGGCACGTCGCCGATCAGGCCCTTGGTCACCGAGGCGCTGTCGAAGTGGCGGAAGATGCTCAGCAGCGCGTTGTCATTGCCGGCCCAGAGGGTCGACCAGCTCGGCGGCGGCATCTCGGCATAGGTGTCGCGGCGCAGGCTTTCATAGTCGTTGCGCTTGTCGCGGTAGGCATGCCAGAGGCTGAGGATGCTGCCGACGTCGTCGATCTGCCCGGGCATGGCCAGCAGCGGCGTGGCCTCGGCGCGGTATTTGGCATCGGTGATATAGCGATCGTGGGCCGGCTCCTGGAACAGCGCCCAGAAGTTGTCGCGGATCACGTCGGTGGCGATCTGGCCACGGCACACCGGGCCGCGGATGAAGGTGCGGACGAAGTATTCGGCGTTATCCAGCATGAACTGGTAGCGCGCCACCGCCGGGATCGCTTCGAAGGTCTCGAACGGGTTGGAACGGTGGCGCGGGCCGTAGCCCGGCAGCGAGGTGGCGTGCCAGTCACCGCTGTAGAACAGCTGCTTGACCCGCTTGAGCTTGTTGGGCCCCATCGGGTAGGTGATGTGGGTCTTGTGCACGATCACGCCCTGCACCGGCAACAGGCGGTAATAGAAGTCGGTGCCGGGCGGGTCGTTGGGGCGGCGGGTGGCGATCAGGTCGATCGGCTGGCCGCTTGGCGTGCGCGAACGCACCCACTGGAAGAAATGCCCCGGCTCGCCGCCGACGAAATGCACATGGGCGAGGAACAGGTGCTCGTACAGCCAGCGCCCCACCAGGGCTTCGCTGGAGCCGGGACGGTTGAGCAGCGCTTCCCAGTCGGCGATCTGCGCCGCTTCATTGGCGCTCGGCCTGATCGGGTTCTGCTCCACCGGCGCGCCCTGGGCCAGCCAGCGTTGCAGGGTCCGGTACTGGGCATCGGTCAGCCCGGTGACCGCCAGCGGCATGCCTTCCTGCGGATGGGCCTTGGCATAGGCATCGAATTCGCCGGGCAGCGGGCACATGTTCTCGCGGTTCAGGCCGAGGACGATGTTGTCGGGGATCTTCTCGTTGGGCACCAGTGGCTTGGCGTGGCCCAGCTCCAGCATCCGTGCCATGAGCGCGGCCTGGCTGCCACGGCTGTCCAGCACCGAGCTGAAGCCCAGCTTGTTCCACGCGGCAGGGCCGCTGGCGTCGTAGAACAGCCGGGTCGGGGCCACCGCCTGGCTGCGGTCGCCCTGGTAGACGGGAATTTTCGAGGCGCCGCGGCTGGCGCCCTCGGCGCTGCCGAGGTTGAGCTGGCAGGCGGCGTCGTTGCAGGCGTGGCAGGCCACGCATTTCTCGGTGAAGATCGGCTGGATGTCCCGGGTATAGGAGATCGCTGCAGTGTTCTGGGGTCCCTGCCCCAACGCCGCGCCACTGATGAACAGTGCGAAGGCGGCGGCAATCAAGCGATGCACCATGTGCCGTATGTCCTGGTTTCAAAAGGCTTTTCACAGTCTACCGGTGGGCCGCGGTGCCAACATGAATGAAATTCATGCAAATGTGCCACGCATCAAAAAACCGCGCAGCTTTGTTATCATCCCGCAACTTTCGTCTTTGTCTGACCCAGGTAGTTCCAATGTCTGACCGCAGCGCTCGTTTACAAGCACTTCAGCAAGCACTCAAAGAGCGCATCCTGATTCTAGATGGCGGCATGGGTACTATGATCCAAAGCTACCGTCTGGAGGAAGGCGACTATCGTGGCACGCGCTTCGCCGACTGGCCGAGCGACGTCAAGGGCAACAACGACCTGCTCCTGCTCAGCCGTCCGGACGTGATCGCAGCCATCGAAAAGGCCTACCTGGACGCCGGCGCCGACATTCTCGAAACCAACACTTTCAACGCCACGCAGATTTCCCAGGCCGACTACGGCATGGAAGAACTGGTCTACGAGCTGAACGTCGAAGGCGCACGCATCGCCCGCCAGGTGGCCGACGCCAAGACCCTGGAAACCCCGGACAAGCCGCGCTTTGTTGCTGGCGTGCTCGGCCCGACCAGCCGGACCTGCTCGATCTCCCCGGACGTCAACGATCCCGGCTACCGCAACGTCACCTTCGACGAACTGGTGGAAAACTACATCGAGGCGACCCGCGGCCTGATCGAAGGCGGCGCCGACCTGATCCTGATCGAGACCATCTTCGACACCCTCAACGCCAAGGCGGCGATCTTCGCCGTACAGCAGGTGTTCGAGGACGACGGCATTGAACTGCCGATCATGATCTCCGGGACCATCACCGACGCCTCCGGCCGTACCCTGTCGGGCCAGACCACCGAAGCCTTCTGGAACTCGGTGCGCCACGCCAACCCGATCTCCGTCGGCCTGAACTGCGCCCTGGGTGCCAAGGACCTGCGTCCGTACCTGGAAGAGCTGTCGAACAAGGCCGGCACCCACGTGTCCGCCCACCCCAACGCCGGCCTGCCCAACGCCTTCGGCGAATACGACGAGACCCCGGCGGAAATGGCCGTGGTGGTCGAGGAGTTCGCCGCCAGCGGTTTCCTCAACATCATCGGCGGCTGCTGCGGTACCACCCCGGGGCATATCCAGGCGATCGCCGAGGCGGTGGCCAAGTACAAGCCGCGGGCGATTCCGGACATTCCGAAAGCCTGCCGCCTGTCCGGTCTCGAGCCGTTCACCATCGATCGCCAGTCGCTGTTCGTCAACGTCGGCGAGCGCACCAACATCACCGGCTCGGCCAAGTTCGCCCGGCTGATCCGCGAAGAGAACTACACCGAAGCCCTGGAAGTCGCCCTGCAGCAGGTCGAGGCCGGCGCCCAGGTGATCGACATCAACATGGACGAAGGGATGCTCGACTCCCAGGCCGCCATGGTCCGCTTCCTCAACCTGATCGCCGGCGAGCCGGACATTTCCCGGGTGCCGATCATGATCGACTCCTCCAAGTGGGAAGTGATCGAGGCCGGCCTGAAGTGCATCCAGGGCAAGGGCATCGTCAACTCGATCTCGATGAAGGAAGGCGTCGAGGCCTTCAAGCATCACGCCAAGCTGTGCAAGCGCTACGGCGCCGCCGTGGTGGTGATGGCCTTCGACGAGGTCGGCCAGGCCGATACCGCCGCGCGCAAACGCGAAATCTGCCAGCGCAGCTACGACATCCTGGTCAATGAAGTGGGCTTCCCGCCGGAAGACATCATCTTCGACCCGAACATCTTCGCCGTCGCCACCGGTATCGAAGAGCACAACAACTATGCCGTGGACTTCATCGAAGCCTGCGCCTATATCCGCGACCACCTGCCCTATGCCCTGTCGAGCGGCGGCGTGTCCAACGTGTCGTTCTCCTTCCGTGGCAACAACCCGGTGCGCGAGGCGATCCACTCGGTCTTCCTTTATCACGCGATCCAGAACGGCCTGACCATGGGTATCGTCAACGCCGGCCAGCTGGAGATCTATGACGAGATCCCGGCCGCGCTGCGCGAGAAGGTCGAGGACGTGGTGCTCAACCGCACCCCGGAAGGCACCGACGCCCTCCTCGCCATCGCCGACGACTACAAGGGTGGCGGCGCGACCAAGGAAGTGGAAAACGAAGAATGGCGCTCGCTGCCGGTGGAAAAACGCCTGGAGCATGCGCTGGTCAAGGGCATCACCGCCTATATCGTCGAGGACACCGAGCTGTGCCGCCAGCAATGCGCGCGGCCGATCGAAGTCATCGAAGGCCCGCTGATGAGCGGCATGAACGTGGTCGGCGACCTGTTCGGCGCGGGCAAGATGTTCCTGCCGCAAGTGGTCAAGTCGGCGCGGGTGATGAAGCAGGCCGTGGCCCACCTGATTCCCTTCATCGAGGAAGAGAAAGGCGACAAGCCGGAAGCCAAGGGCAAGATCCTCATGGCCACGGTCAAGGGCGACGTGCACGACATCGGCAAGAACATCGTCGGCGTGGTCCTGGGCTGTAACGGCTATGACATCGTCGACCTCGGCGTGATGGTCCCGGCGGAGAAGATCCTCCAGGTCGCCCGCGACGAGAAATGCGACATCATCGGCCTGTCCGGGCTGATCACCCCGTCGCTGGACGAAATGGTCCATGTCGCCCGCGAGATGCAGCGCCAGGACTTCCACCTGCCGCTGATGATCGGTGGCGCGACCACCTCCAAGGCGCACACGGCGGTGAAGATCGAGCCGCGCTACAGCAACGATGCGGTGGTCTACGTGACCGATGCCTCCCGTGCGGTGGGCGTGGCCACGCAATTGCTGTCGAAGGAGCTGAAGCCAGGCTTCGTCGAGAGGACCCGTGCCGACTACGTCGAAGTGCGTGAGCGCACCGCCAACCGCAGTGCCCGCACCGAGCGCCTGAGCTATGCCCAGGCCATCGCCGCCAAGCCGCAGTACGACTGGGCGAACTATCAGGCTGCGGTACCGAGCTTCACCGGCGTGAAAGTGCTGGAGAACATCGACCTCAAGGTGCTGGCCGAGTACATCGACTGGACGCCGTTCTTCATTTCCTGGGACCTGGCCGGCAAGTTCCCGCGCATCCTCAGCGACGAAGTCGTGGGTGAAGCGGCGACCGCGCTGTACCAGGACGCCCAGGAAATGCTCGCCAAACTGATCGACGAGAAGCTGATCAGCGCCCGCGCGGTGTTCGGCTTCTGGCCGGCCAACCAGGTGGCGGACGACGATATCGAGGTCTACGGTGACGACGGTAAGCCGCTGGCGCGCCTGCATCACCTGCGCCAGCAGACCATCAAGCCGGACAACAAGCCGAACTTCTCCCTGGCCGACTTCGTCGCGCCGAAGGACAGCGGCGTCACCGACTATGTCGGCGGCTTCATCACCACCGCCGGCATCGGCGCCGAGGAAGTGGCCAAGGCCTACCAGGACAAGGGCGACGACTACAGCTCGATCATGGTCAAGGCCCTGGCCGACCGTCTGGCCGAGGCCTGTGCCGAATGGCTGCACGAGCAGGTGCGTAAAGAGCACTGGGGCTATGCCAAGGACGAGCACCTGGACAACGAGGCGCTGATCAAGGAGCAGTACGCGGGTATCCGCCCTGCCCCGGGCTATCCGGCGTGCCCGGACCACACCGAGAAGGCCACGCTGTTCCGCCTGCTCGATGGCACCGCGATCGGCGAGACCGGGCCGAGCGGCGTGTTCCTCACCGAGCACTTCGCCATGTTCCCGGCGGCGGCGGTCAGCGGCTGGTACTTCGCCCATCCGCAGGCGCAGTACTTTGCCGTGGGCAAGGTGGAGAAGGACCAGATCCAGAGCTACAGCGCGCGTAAAGAGCAGGATGTGGCGGTGAGCGAGCGGTGGTTGGCGCCTAACCTCGGGTACGAGAACTGAGATCGGCTTAGCGGCTGAAGGCCTCATCGCTGGCAAGCCAGCTCCCACAGGTACTGCACATGCCTCAAGATATGCAGTGACCCTGTGGGAGCTGGCTTGCCAGCGATAAGGCCAGTACAAGCAACCTCATAACCACAGGCTAGACTCTGGGACACAACCACCCGGAGAGCCCAGCCCATGGAAGACCCTCAAGGCAAGCCCCCGACCTTCTGGCAGCTCCTGCACAGCGTCCTCGCCGCCGCCTTCGGCGTGCAGTCCGGGAAGAACCGCGCCCGCGACTTCACCCACGGCAAGCCCTCGCATTTCATTGCCATGGGCACCGCCTTCACCCTGGTGTTCATCCTGATCCTCTACGGGCTGGTGCAACTGGCCATGCACTTAACAGCACGCTGAAAACAAAACCGCCCGCGGGGTCCATGCCGCGGGCGGTTTCGTTGATTGCTGATCACGGTATTTTCAGCCACTGCGCTCCGTCACTGATGGCTGACCCAGTACACGGCGGTTACGACCACGAGCACGATCAGGCAGAGGATTGCCCACGCGTCGACACTGCTGTCGGTCTTGCCGGTTTTGGTCGGGTTTCCCATTGCATCGCCTCTTTTGTAGTGGTTATGGGAATGCACACCTCCAGCAGTTAAGTCGAGCAATGCCCATTGCTCAAGCAGGGACTTTTACCGCCCGGCGGATGGTCAAATCCGCTTACAAACGACAGCCAGTCTCACTTAGTCCGTTTCGTTCTTTTCATATGCAAAAACATCACTTTTTCACATAAATACAACCTGCTATCTTTCCCCGGCTCCGCATCCGGAGTGCGCGGCCGTGCGCGCGATTAGCTGCAAGCAGCTTGAGAACAGGACCCCTATGTACGTATACGACGAGTACGATCAGCGGATCATCGAGGACCGCGTCAAGCAGTTCCGGGATCAGACCCGCCGCTACCTGGCCGGCGAGCTGAGCGAAGAAGAATTCCGCCCTCTGCGCCTGCAGAACGGCCTCTATATCCAACGTTTTGCCCCGATGCTGCGTGTCGCCGTGCCGTATGGCCAGCTGACCTCGCGCCAGACCCGCATGCTGGCCAAGATCGCGCGCGACTACGACAAGGGCTACGCGCACATCAGCACCCGGCAGAACGTGCAGTACAACTGGCCGGCTCTGGAAGACATCCCGGAGATCCTCGCCGAACTGGCCACCGTGCAGATGCACGCGATCCAGACCAGCGGCAACTGCCTGCGCAACGTGACCACCGACCAGTTCGCCGGCGTCGCCGCCGATGAGCTGATCGATCCGCGCCCATGGTGCGAGATCGTCCGCCAGTGGACCACCTTCCACCCGGAATTCGCCTACCTGCCGCGCAAGTTCAAGATCGCCATCAACGGCTCGAAGAGCGACCGTGCGGCCATCGAAGTGCACGATATCGGCCTGGAGCCGGTGCACAACGAAGCCGGCGAACTGGGCTTCCGCGTCCTGGTCGGTGGCGGCCTGGGCCGTACCCCGGTGGTCGGCGCCTTCATCAACGAGTTCCTGCCCTGGCAGGACCTGCTCAGCTACCTGGACGCCATCCTGCGCGTGTACAACCGTTACGGTCGCCGTGACAACAAGTACAAGGCGCGGATCAAGATCCTGGTCAAGGCACTGACCCCTGAAGTCTTCGCCGAGAAGGTCGAGGCCGAGATGGTCCACCTGCGCGGCGGCCAGACCACCCTGACCGACGCCGAAGTGCAGCGCGTTGCCAAGCACTTCGTCGACCCGGACTACAAGGCCCTGGACAACCTCGACGGGCAACTGGCCGAGCTCGACCAGCAGCACCCGGGCTTCGCCCGCTGGCGCGTGCGCAACACCCTGGCGCACAAGAAGCCGGGCTACGTCGCCGTGACCCTGTCGCTCAAGCCCACCGGCGTCGCCCCGGGCGACCTGACCGACAAGCAACTGGACAAGGTCGCCGACCTCGCCGAGCGCTACAGCTTCGGCCAGCTGCGCACCTCCCACGAGCAGAACATCATCCTCGCCGACGTCGAGCAGAGCGAGTTGCACGCGCTCTGGCTGGAACTGCGCGAGCATGGCTTCGCCACCCCGAACATCGGCCTGCTGACCGACATCATCTGCTGCCCTGGCGGTGATTTCTGCTCCCTGGCCAACGCCAAGTCGATCCCGATCGCCGAATCCATCCAGCGCCGTTTCGACGACCTGGACTACCTGTTCGACATCGGCGAACTGGACCTGAACATCTCGGGTTGCATGAACGCCTGCGGTCACCACCACGTCGGCCACATCGGCATTCTCGGCGTGGACAAGAAGGGTGAAGAGTTCTACCAGGTCTCCCTGGGTGGCAGCGCCAGCCGCGACGCCAGCCTCGGCAAGATCCTCGGCCCGTCCTTCGCCCAGGACGCCATGCCGGACGTGATCGAGAAGCTGATCTCCGTGTACGTGGAAAAGCGTACCGAAGACGAGCGTTTCATCGACACCTACCAGCGTATCGGCATCGACCCCTTCAAGGAGCGCGTCTATGCAGCGAATCATTAAGAACAACCAGATCGTCGACGAAACCTGGCACCTGCTGCCCAAGGAAGTCACCCTCGACGAGCTGACCAACTGCGACGACTACATCGTGCCGCTGCAACTCTGGCGCGAACACGCCCATGCCCTGAAAGCCCGTGATGGCGGCCTGGGCGTGTGGCTGGACAGCGACGAGGAAGCCGAGGAAATCGGTGAAGACGTCGCGCATTTCCAGGTCATCGCCCTGAACTTCCCGGCCTTCACCGACGGGCGCAACTACTCCAATGCGCGCCTGCTGCGTGACCGCTACAAGTTCACCGGCGAGCTGCGTGCCATTGGCGACGTGCTGCGCGACCAGCTGTTCTACATGGCCCGTTGCGGTTTCGACGCCTTCGCCATCCGGGCCGACAAGAGCCCGGAAGACGCGCTGGAAAGCCTGAAGGACTTCTCGGTGACGTACCAGGCGGCGACTGACGAGCCGCTGCCGTTGTTCCGTCGGCGTTGATCGTTCGACCGCTGAAATGAAAAAGCCCCGTCAATCTGACGGGGCTTTTTCGTTCTTGAGGGCCCTATCGCTGCATAGGTATCTACACAACTCCCATCATGGTCTATAAAAGAACCGCATGGATTCGAAATGACCGGGCTCGATGCCCGACTGATCAAGCGGTACGACGAGTTAGTGATGGGACATACCAACGCACTGGCGGGCTTGGCCGCCGGAATGAAGGCCCTGCCGCGTAGCGACAGGGCCTTTTCGCAAACACAGGCCATGTGGCGGTTTCTGGGAAACGACCGGGTTAAACCCAGTGATCTGGTGAAACCCTTGCTGGCATTGGCTCATGAGGGATGCAGCGAGGATTGCGATGAGTACGCACTGGTCATGCATGACTGGTCGCGTATCAATTTCATGCACCACCACAGCAAGACTGATCGCCTGCAGATGACCCATAAGGGCGATGTCGGTTACGAACTGCAAAGCAGCCTGCTGGTGAGTGATCGTGATGGATCACCCATCTGCACACCCGCTCAAAACCTGTCGTTCAAGGATGGAATACTCAGCACCCGGACTGATGAACTCATTGCTCATGGCAAGCACATGGACGAGTTGGTGGACCGTGCTGCATGGCTTGAACAGCAAGGCTTTGCCAAACCTTTGGTGCATATCGTCGATCGAGAAGCAGACTCGGTGGGGCATCTGAGGCAACTGCAAGCTGGCAACCATCTTTGGCTGGTGCGAGCCAGGATGAACTCCACGGCTAAGTACCAGGATCGATCGCGCTCAGTGAAGCTCATCGCTGAAGACCTGTCCTTTAGAGCCGCTCGGGACGTCGTTTTCAAGGGAAAGCCGGCGATACAGTGGGTCGCAGAAACAGACGTAGTGCTGACCCGAAAAGCCCAACCAACTGCCAAAAGCAGGGCAGAACGATTCAAGCTCCGCCAGCCAGGAGATCCTCTTCCTGCGCGCCTGGTTGTCAGCCGGGTCATGAGCGAATCGGGAGAACTCTTAGCCACTTGGTATCTGCTGAGCAATGTGGGCGGGAAAGCCAGTGCTGAGCAGATTGCGCTTTGGTACTACTGGCGGTGGCGAATCGAGTCCTACTTCAAACTGCTCAAGGAAGGTGGGCAACAGCTGGAAAGCTGGCAGCAGGAAAGTGGTGAGGCTGTGTTCAAACGACTGCTTATCGCAAGTCAGGCCTGTGCAGTGGCTTGGCGATTGATGCGTGCCGAGGGTCAGTTTGCCGAGCAAACCCGAACATTCCTGGTGCGATTATCTGGCCGCCAGATGAAACGATCCCAGCCTGTGACTGCTTCAGCGTTATTGGCAGGGCTGTACATGCTGTTAGCCATGACAGAAACGCTGGAGCAGTACAGTCCTCAGGAGCTTGCCGCGTTTGCAAATGAAGCTGTTGGCTGGCTACCGAGGCAAAGGCGTTAGAGATGTGTAGATACCCATGCCTATCGCTGGCAAGCCAGCTCCCACAGGGTTAGCGGTGCACGCGGACCTTGTGGGAGCTGGCTTGCCAGCGATGAGGCCCGAAAGGTCACCGCCAACGACTGATCCTGCTCCAGATCCCCAGCACGGTATTCTCCACCGCCCCACTGGCCGCCAGCCCTACCCGCTCCTGCAAACTCTTGCGCTCGGCAAAATGCAGGTGATACAGGTTCGACTCCCGGGCTCGCTCGCTCAGGTATTCATCACTGGTCTTCAGTTCATCCACCAGTTGCTTGTTCAATGCCGCCACACCCAACCACACCTCGCCGGTCGCCACATCATCGATATGCAACTGCGGCCGATAGCGCGAAACGAAGTCCTTGAACAGCTGGTGAGTCACGTCCAGGTCTTCCTGGAACTTCTCCCGGCCCTTCTCGGTGTTTTCGCCGAACACCGTCAGGGTGCGCTTGTACTCACCGGCGGTCAGCACCTCGAAATCGATATCGTGCTTCTTCAGCAGCCGGTTGACGTTGGGCAACTGCGCCACCACGCCGATCGAACCAAGAATGGCGAACGGCGCACTGACGATACGCTCGCCGATGCAGGCCATCATGTAGCCGCCGCTGGCCGCGACCTTGTCGATGCACACGGTCAGCGGCACACCGGCCTGGCGAATGCGCGCCAGTTGCGAAGCGGCCAGGCCATAGCTGTGAACCATGCCGCCACCGCTTTCCAGACGCAGTACCACTTCGTCACGCGGGGTCGCCAGGGTCAGCAGCGCGGTGATCTCGTTACGCAGGCTCTCGGTGGCCGAGGCCTTGATATCGCCGTCGAAATCCAGCACGAAGACCCGCGGTTTTTCATCGGCGGGCGCCTTCTTCAGCTTCTTCTGCTCCTTGGCCTGCTGCTTGCGCAGGGCCTTGAGCTGGTGCTTTTCCAGCAGCCCCGACTCCAGGCGCTCGCGCAGGTCCTTGTAGAACTCGTTGAGCCGGGTGACCTGCAACTGCCCACCGGCCTTGCGCCGGCCCTTGCCGCGCATGCCGGCGATGGCCGACAGCACGACCAGCACGGCGATCACCAGGGTGGCGGTCTTGGCGAGAAAGCTTGCGTACTCTGCAAGGAACTCCACGATTACTCCTTCTTGGACTGCGCATCAGGCGCTAAAAAAACGAAAGTGAAGCATACCGGCGTCAATCCGCTGTCGCCAGCGTAGGAAATGTCTGGCACCACAGTTCAAACGCTCTTTTCAAACGCTTGTATGTTTTTTCGTTGACACCGAAAGGATGGCAACCTAACCTCGCCAGATCCAATTTCCCGGGCAGACGACGTGGGCAGCATCTACCTGATACGACATGGCCAGGCCTCTTTCGGTTGCGACGACTACGACGTACTTTCGTCGGTCGGCATGCGCCAGAGCGAAGCCCTCGGCGCCCACCTGGTCCAGCTCGGGCTCAAGCTCGACCGTTGCGTCGCCGGCGACCTGCGCCGCCAGCAGGACACGGCTTTCCTGACCCTCGGCGCCATGCAGGCCAGTGGCGTGAAGGTCCCGGATGTGGAAACCGACGCCGCCTTCAATGAATTCGACGCCGACGCCGTCATCCGCGCCCTGCTCCCCGCGCTGCTCCCGGAAGAACCCGAAGCCCTGAACGTGCTGCGCAATGCCCGCGAACACCGTGCCGAATTCCAGCGCCTGTTCGCCCTGCTGGTCGAGCGCTGGCACGGCGGCCAGCACGATCGCGACGGCATCGAGAGCTGGGCGGCCTTTGTCCAGCGTACCGGCGAAGGCCTGCAGCGCGTCCTGGAGCAAGCCGCCGGCGGCGACAATATCGCCATCTTCACCTCGGGCGGTACCATCACCGCCCTGCTCCACCGCATCACCGGCATCAGCCCCAGCCAGGCCTTCGAGCTGAACTGGCAGATCATCAACACCTCGCTCAGCCAGCTGAAATTCCGCGGCAGCGAGGTGACCCTGGCCTCCTTCAACAGCCAAGCCCATGTGCGGCTGCTGAGGGTGCCGGAACTCGTCACCTGGCGATGAATCCGGCGCATAACGACCCTGCGTAACCGAAACCACTCAATAAGGAAAACACCATGAGCGAAGTCGCCAAAGCCGTTGAAGCCATGAAAGCCAAATTCAACCCAAGCGCCGCCGCCGGCCTGGACCTGATCTTCGGTTTCAACATCACCGACGAAAACAAGCACTACGCGCTGATCGTCAAGGATGGCACCTGCGACCTGCAGGAAGGTGAAAACGCCGACGCCAACTGCACCCTGGTGATGGACAGCGAAACCCTGAAAGGCATCGTCAGTGGCGAGACCGACGGCATGCAGGCCTTCATGGGCGGCAAGCTGCGCGTCGAAGGCGACATGATGCTGTCGATGAAGCTCAGCGAGCTGTTCCCGGCGTAATTTCCGCGCCCGTGACGAAGAAACCGAAGCGTTTGTCCGCTTCGGTTTTTTTTCGCCCGCAGCCGGCATCAGGAGCGCTTATCGACCCGCAACACCCGCGCCAATAAGGCATGGCAGTGCTTGGCAGGTCTGCATGCGATCATTAGATTAGCCAATGTTCCATGGCTACCAAAATAAGGAAAAGGCATGTCGCTCACCGATCAGTCCACCCAGGTCCGCCCCGGCGAGGAGCTCGACTCCGCCCTGATCGACCCGTACCTCAAGGCGCATATCGCCGGCCTCGAGGGCACGCCGGTGATCAGCCAGTTCCCGGGCGGCGCCTCGAACCTGACCTACCTGGTCAGCTACCCGCAGCGCGAGTTCGTCCTGCGTCGCCCACCCTTCGGCAGCAAAGCCAGGTCCGCCCATGACATGGGCCGCGAATTCCGCATCCTCAACCAGCTGAATGCCGGCTTCCCCTACTGCCCCAAGGCCTACGTGCATTGCACCGACGAGTCGCTGATCGGCGGCGAGTTCTACGTGATGGAGCGGGTCAAGGGCATCATCCTGCGCTCTGACCTGCCACCGGAGCTGGGCTTCGACGCGGCGCGCACCGAGGCCCTGTGCAAGAGCTTCATCGACCGCCTGGTGGAACTGCACCAGGTCGACTACCACGCCGTCGGCCTGGCCGACCTGGGCAAGCCGGACGGCTACGTGCAGCGGCAGATCGAAGGCTGGGCCGGGCGCTACGAGAAAGCCCTGACCCCGGACGCGCCGCGCTGGGAAGCGGTGATCGCCTGGCTGCGCGAGAAGATGCCGGCGGACCACCCACGCCCGGGCATCATCCATAACGACTACCGCTTCGACAACGTGATCCTCGATGCGGAAAACCCGATGCGCATCATCGGCGTGCTGGACTGGGAAATGACCACCATCGGCGACCCGCTGATGGACCTGGGCAACACCCTCGCCTACTGGATCGAGGCAGCGGACCCTGCGCCGGTGCAACTGATGCGCCGCCAGCCGTCCAACGCCCCGGGCATGCTTACCCGCCGCCAGTTCGTCGACTACTACGCCGAGCGCTCCGGGATCGAGATCGCCAATTTCGACTTCTACTACACCTACGGCCTGTTTCGCCTGGCCGGGATCGTCCAGCAGATCTACTACCGCTTCTACCACGGCCAGACCCAGGACAAGCGCTTCGCCCAGTTCATCCACATGAACACGCTGCTGGAGCGCATGAGCCTCAAGGTCATCGACGCGTCCAGTCTCTGAAACTACAAAAGGAACCTGCCATGCCCAAGACCCAACTGTTCGACCTCGACGGCAAGATCGCCTTCGTTTCCGGGGCCAGCCGCGGTATCGGCGAGGCCATCGCCCACCTGCTGGCCCAGCAGGGTGCCCATGTGATCGTCTCCAGCCGCAAGCTGGACGGCTGCCAGCAGGTCGCCGACGCCATTGTCGCGGCCGGCGGCAAGGCCACGGCGGTTGCCTGCCATATTGGCGAGATGGAGCAGATCACTGCGGTCTTCGCGCGCATCCGCGAAGAGTTCGGGCGCCTGGACATCCTGGTCAACAACGCCGCGACCAACCCGCAGTTCTGCAATGTGCTGGATACCGACCTGGGCGCGTTCCAGAAGACCGTGGACGTGAATATCCGCGGCTACTTCTTCATGTCGGTGGAAGCCGGCAAGCTGATGCGCGAGCACGGTGGCGGCAGCATCATCAACGTGGCGTCGATCAACGGGGTCTCGCCGGGCGTGTTCCAGGGCATCTACTCGGTGACCAAGGCGGCGGTGATCAACATGACCAAGGTCTTCGCCAAGGAATGCGCGGCGTTCGGCATTCGCTGCAACGCGCTGTTGCCGGGGCTGACCGACACCAAGTTCGCCTCGGCGCTGGTGAAGAACGATGCGATCCTGAACACCGCCCTGCAGCAGATCCCGCTGAAGCGGGTGGCCGATCCGAAGGAAATGGCGGGGGCCGTGCTGTACCTGGCCAGCGATGCGTCCAGCTATACCACCGGAGTGGCGTTGAATGTGGATGGGGGCTTCCTGTCCTGATTCTCCGCTGAACTTGAGGCCTCATCGCTGGCAAGCCAGCTCCCACAGGTCCGGCGGTGCACGCGATCACTGTGGGAGCTGGCTTGCCAGCGATGAGGCCCTCAAGAAACACACAAATCCCGACGACAGGCGTACCATATCCCGCTTCCGGCGAGCCCTTCTCGCCAGCCCCTGTCGCACAAGAAATCCCCCATGCCTTTCGAACTCAGCGTTGACCTCACCACCCTCGCCATCCTCGCCGCGGTTGCCTTCGTCGCCGGTTTCATCGATGCCATCGCCGGTGGCGGCGGCCTGCTGACCACCCCAGCCCTGCTCACCGCCGGGATGCCGCCCCACCTGGTCCTGGGCACCAACAAGCTCAGTTCCACCTTCGGCTCGGCCACCGCCGGCTTCACCTACTACCGGCGCAAGCTGTTCCACCCGGCGCAGTGGAAACACGCGCTGGTCGGCACCCTGGTCGGCGCCCTGATCGGCGCGGTGGTCGCCCACTACCTGCCAGCGGAATGGCTGAACAAGATGCTCCCGGTGATCGTCTTCGCCTGCGGCGTCTACCTGCTGTTCGGCGGCACGCCCAAGGCACCGCTGGACGCCGACGTACCGATCAAGAAGAAATGGCAGTTCCCCCAGGGCTTCACCCTCGGCTTCTACGACGGCGTCGCCGGGCCCGGCACCGGCGCCTTCTGGACGGTCAGCACCCTGCTGATCTACCCCATCGACCTGGTCAAGGCCAGCGGCGTGGCACGCAGCATGAACTTCGTCAGCAACGCCGCAGCGCTGACGGTGTTCATCTTCTCGGGTCAGGTGGATTGGCTGGTCGGCCTGTCGATGGGTTCGGCCTTGATGGTCGGCGCCTTCTTCGGCGCCCGAACCGCCATCAGCGGCGGTTCGAAGTTCATTCGCCCGGTGTTCATCACCGTGGTCCTGGCGCTGACCGTGCGCCTAGCGTGGCAGCACTGGTTCGGCCAGGCCTAAACGGCGCGCCACGTACAGGTCGATCAGGTAAC
Organism: Pseudomonas sp. P2S-1; assembly: GCF_057197725.1. NCBI lineage: Bacteria > Pseudomonadati > Pseudomonadota > Gammaproteobacteria > Pseudomonadales > Pseudomonadaceae > Pseudomonas > Pseudomonas sp. P2S-1. Next base: position 1,016,461 of record NZ_CM170068.1, on the reverse strand, counting down.
GGGCGATGGAACGCCCGGCGGGCAGCGGCGGCAAGGCGTCGACGCGGAACCACTGGGCATCCTCGATCTCGTCCGGCTGCATGACGATCTCCCCACCCGCGTACTCGGCATGGAAGCCGAGCATCATCGAATGCGGGAACGGCCAGCACTGGCTGCCGACGTACTGGATGTTCTGCACCTCCAGGGCCACCTCCTCGCGCACCTCCCGGACCAGGCAATCCTCCGCCGACTCCCCCGGCTCGGCAAAGCCCGCCAGGGTGCTGTAGACGCCGGTGACGAAGCGCGGTGAACGGGCCAGGAGGATCTCGTCGCCACGGGTGATCAGCACGATCATGCTCGGCGAGATGCGCGGGTAGCTGCGCAGGTCGCAGGGCTGGCAGTACATCGCCCGCTCCCGCGGCACCTGGGTCATCGCCTGGCCGCAGCTGCCGCAGAAGCGGTGCTCACGGGCCCAGGTGGCGATCTGCGCGGCATAGCCGAGGATCTTGTAGGTGTCGTAATCCCCTTCCAGCATGAACTGGCGCAGCCCGCGCCAGCTGCAGCCCGGCAGCGCCTGGGCGCCGTGCAGCTCGATCAGGTAGACCGGCTGCCCGTCGTAGTGACCGATGCCGTGCTCGAAGCGGATATCCGGCTCCTGGCGCTTGAACCAGTCGCGAGGGAACAGCGCGCCATTGGCGTCCACCATGAATCCTTCGGCGCTGCGCACGACCACCAGGCCGCCGCTGACATTCGTATCCAGTACCGCAGTGGTCCAACGCGCTGACATGTCCCTTTCCTTAGCGGAGCTTCGTGACGCTCAGTCGGCGAACTCCGGCTTCTGTTTGCTCATATGGGCGGCCACAGCCACCCGCAGATCGGTGGATTGCAGCATGGCGGCGTTCCAGGTGGCGATGTACTCGAGCCCGTCGTCGATCCGGTGATCGCGCATGTAGCTGAGCATCTCCTTGGTGCCGGCCACGGCAATCGGGGATTTTCCCGCAATTTCGGCTGCGATGGCAAAGACTCCGTCGAGCAGCGCGCCGTGGTCGTCGTAGCTACGGTTGACCAGGCCGATGCGCTGCGCCTCTTCGGCACCGATGGTGCGCCCGGTATAGGCCAGTTCGCGCAGCACGCCGTCGCCGATGATACGCGGCAGACGTTGCAATGTGCCGACGTCGGCGGCCATGCCCATGTCGATTTCCTTGATCGAGAACTGTGCGTCGCTGGCCGCGTAGCGCATGTCACAGGCGGCGATCAGGTCGATGGCGCCGCCGATGCAGTAGCCCTGGATCGCCGCCAGTACCGGCTTGCGGCAGTTGTCCACGGCATTGAACGAGGCTTGCATCTCGAGGATCTTGCGCCGCAGCAGGCGCGCATTGCGCCCGACGTCCTTGCCCAGTTCGTTGGCCAGCGACGCCAGCATCATCAGGTCGATGCCCGAGGAGAAATGCTTGCCGGCACCGCTGATCACCACCACCCGCGCTTCGTCGGTCTCGTCGATCCACTGGAAGATCTCGACGATCTCGCGCCAGAACGCAGCGTTCATGGCGTTGATCTTTTCCGGGCGGTTGATCTGCACGTGGGCGATATGGTTCGACAGCTCGACCTTGAACGCGGTGTAGTCGGTCACGGCGACACTCCTTGAGCGGCGGATGTAGGAAGCTTCGGACTATATCCCACCCGGCACACCGTGCTTGTGCCAAAAGCGGGACTGGCGCTGTTGATCTTATGGGGCACTTGCGGCACCGTGCGCAGGCCCTTGAATCATTAGGAAACATTTCATGCCCCGCTCCCTGCCCGGCGCCCTGATTCACAACTTCCTTGGCCAGTCCCCACGCTGGTACAAGGCCACGGTCGGCCTGTTCCTTGTCCTCAACCCACTGCTGCTGGCAACCCTTGGCCCGGTGGTCACCGGCTGGGTGCTGGTGGTGCAGTTCATCTTCTTCCTCGGCATGGCCCTCAAGTGCTATCCGTTGATGCCCGGCGGCCTGCTGCTGGTCGAGGCCCTGCTGCTGGGGCTGACCACTCCTCAAGCGCTTTATGAAGAACTGCAGCACAACTTCCCGGTGATCCTGCTGCTGATGTTCATGGTGGCGGGGATCTACTTCATGAAGGACCTGCTGCTGTTTTCCTTCTCGCGTATCTTGTTAGGAATTCGATCCAAGGCTGTGTTATCACTGGCTTTTTGCTTTCTGTCCGCCTTCCTGTCGGCGTTCCTCGATGCCTTGACCGTGACCGCCGTGATCATCAGTGCAGCGGTTGGCTTCTATGGTGTCTATCACCGCGTCGCCTCCGGCAGCGACCCGCGCAGCGAGACACAGATCGACACCGACCACCAGCTTCCCGACCTGGCGCGGGAAGACCTCAACCAGTTCCGCGCCTTCCTGCGCAGCCTGCTGATGCATGGCGCCGTGGGCACCGCCCTGGGCGGCGTCTGCACCCTGGTGGGCGAGCCGCAGAACCTGCTGATCGGCCATGAGATGGGCTGGCACTTCCAGGACTTCTTCCTCAAGGTCGCCCCGGTGTCGCTGCCGGTGCTGGTAGCCGGCCTGGTCACCTGCATGTTGCTGGAGAAGCTGCGCTGGTTCGGCTACGGCACCCTGCTGCCGGACAACGTGCGCCGGGTGCTGGCCGCCTACAGCGCCGAGGACGACGCCCAGCGCACTGCGCAGCAGCGTGCAGCGCTAATGGTGCAGGGCATCGCCGCGCTGATCCTGATCGTCTGCCTGGGGCTGCATGTAGCCGAGGTGGGGCTGATCGGGCTGATGGTGATCGTGCTGATCACCTCGTTCACCGGGATCACCGACGAGCACCGACTGGGCCGGGCGTTCCAGGACGCCATGCCGTTTACCTCGCTGCTGGTGGTGTTCTTCGCCGTGGTCGCGGTGATTCACCAGCAGCAGCTGTTCACCCCGCTGATCCAGTGGGTGCTGGCCCTGCCGGCGGAGCAGCAGCCGGGGATGCTGTTCATTGCCAACGGTTTGCTGTCGGCGATCAGCGACAACGTGTTCGTCGCCACCATCTACATCACCGAAGTGAAGCAGGCGTTCCTCAATGGCGGGATGAGCCGTGAGCATTTCGAGACGCTGGCGGTGGCGATCAATACCGGGACCAATCTGCCGAGCGTGGCGACGCCCAATGGGCAGGCGGCGTTCCTGTTCCTGCTGACCTCGGCGATTGCGCCGTTGGTGCGGTTGTCCTATGGGCGGATGGTGTGGATGGCGTTGCCTTACACCGTGGTCATGGGTGGATTGGGGTGGTGGGCAGTGACCTACTGGCTGTGAAACCCTGATGGCCTCATCGCTGGCAAGCCAGCTCCCACAGGGTACGCAGCGCCTGTGGGAGCTGGCTTGCCAGCGATAGGGCCCTCACTGCCCGCGCAAATCCTCGAAGAACGCCTTCTTCCCATCAACCTGCACCGAAGCCCTCGGCTGCCCCGCCTGCTCCGCCCCCGGCTTCTCCACATGCCAGTAGCAGTACCGCACCGCCCGGGTAATCGCCACATAAGCCAGACGCAGGATCTCCTCCTTCTGCGCCGTATCGAACGCCTCCGGATCCCCGCTCTTGCCCAGCCCGGCCAGGCGATACACCTGGTTCTTGTACGGCGAACGGGTCACGTACTGGCAATCCCCAAGCATGAACACGGCATCCGCCTGCAGCCCCTTGGCACTGTGATAGGTCAGTTGCTTCAGCCGCCGCTGCCCGGAAGGCAAGCTAGAATCCACATTAACAACGGAATGAATATGTTCTGAAATCAGTGACTTATCGACACTTCTTCGAAACAGGATCATGACCGAATCACCCCGGTTGTAATGCTCGATCACTTGCTGGGCCAGCGCCGCCTCATCCCGCTCCTGCACCTGCACCGGCCAGCACTCCTCGGCCACCGGCCCCATCGCCTTGGCCTTCTTCCCGGCAATCGACGGCGCCGAGCGGACAATATGCTCCGCCGCGTCGATGATGTGCTGGTGGCTGCGGTAGTTGTCGGTGAGCATCACCCGGGTGGTCGATGGCGCGACAAAGGCCTTGGCGAACTCCATGAAGTACTTCGGCGAACTGCCCCGCCAGCCATAGATCGACTGCCAGTCATCGCCCACGCAGAGCAGCGAGGAATGCTGCGCCGCACGGCCGACATGCATGTCCGAGCCGCGACGACGGATCTCCCGCAGGCTGGCGCGGATCCACGAGACGATCTGCGGCGAGACATCCTGGAACTCGTCGATCATCAGGTGCGCCATGGGCCGCAGCAGCGGGTCCGGAAGCAGGCGCAGGTTCTCCGGGTTGTTCTCGCCGAACAGGGCGAACATGCGGTTGTAGGTCATCACCGGCGGTGACTGGTCCAGCATGTGCTCCTCCAGGGCCTTCCAGTACAGGCTCAGGGCCTCGAAGAACAGCGCGTCGGTATCGCCCTGCGGGAAGCTCATGCCCTTCACCGCGACGCTGACATCCAGCCCGAGGTTCTCGATAAAGCCCGCCGCACCGACAAAGGCATCCAGCAACGGCATAGCCGCCAGCTCGCCCTTGACCTTGTAGTCGAAGCCCGGGCCGGCCACCGCGTCGCCAGCCAGGGAAGCGGTGAGACGTCTTGCCTCTGCATAATTTCCCAGCCAGATCACAGGTTTATCGCAGAAAGCTTGAAACAGGGTGCGCTTGATCACCCACTCCGCCCACACCGGCAGCTTGGCCCCGGGGCGCTTGTAGTTCTGGTTCTCGCCCGGGTCGAAGCCAAGCACCACCCAGGCATCCAGCTCGGCGATATGGCCGTGGAAATGGAATTGGCTGCCATTGATCTCGACGGTCTCGCGGCTCGGCTCGATGCCCTTGATCGGCCAGGCGCCGGCCCTGAACCACAGGTCCTCGATGGTATCGCAGAGCTCTTCGTCCCTCGTGGCGGAGAGCTGGGTCACGGCGACACGCTTCTGCACGTCGGGGTGATCCTTCTCCAGTGCCTTGAGCTGCACCGCCTCGCGGCGCAGGCCGCCGATCAGCTCGGCGAAGCGCGGACTGGCGCGCAGCAGGTCGCGGTAGCAGAGGTTGAGCTGCTGGCGCTGGGCGTCGTTGATGCGCAGGTCGAAGGGGTTGCTCTCGGCATCGGCCTCCGCCCCCGCCGGCAACTCGCTGCCCAGGGTCTCGAAGGCCCGTACCTGGATGAAGCCCGGCAGGCTGCGCACCAGCGGCAGGATCCGCGAGTGGAAGGTGCGTACCAGATCCCGCGCCTGCACCGGGGTCAGCGGCACCTGCCACTGGCTGAACACCTGCAACAGCCGATTGATGAAGTCCTTGCGCGACTCGCGGGTGAAGGTCACCACGGTCATGGCGTCCAGCTCGTAGCCCAGGTACTGGCGCAGCAGGAGGATGCGCAGCACCAGCGAGGTCGACTTGCCCGCCCCTGCACCGGCGATCACGCAGGTGGACGGGGTCTCGCTGAAGATCATCTTCCACTGCGCTGCACTTGGCTGGGCATGGGCCGGCAGGCGCTGGGCTACGTCGGCCTTGAAGCGTTTCTTCAGCTCCGCCGTCAGTGGCAGGCGCCAGTCGTCGAACAGGGCGTCGTCGAGGCCCGGCACGCCGTGCTCCTCGGCGCGGGTATCGCGGATCACCAGGACCTGGCGGCCAGCCTCGTAACCCAGCGCATGGCCCTCATCGAAGCCTTCGCGCAGGCCCTCGGCATGGCCGGTACGCTGGCCGGTGGCGTGGCCGAGGAACCAGGAATCACGATGCTGCGCCCGCAGGCGGTTCAGACCACGACCGAGCAGACGCGCGGTCAGACGCCTGAGCCATGGAAGCTGGGCGGGCGGGGTAAGGTCCTGGGGTTGCGGGGGAAGCTTGTCTGACACACCGACTCCGGCTGAACGAACACACAAGCCGGAAGTTGTACCCCATTCGAGCCTGATGGGACAGGGCTGATTGTCTGTTGAATCAGAGGATTAGCGCACACAGCGGAGAAACCCCGACAGATCAGGCGCGGCCCTTGAGCAAGCCGTGGTTGACCAGCAGGGTACGCACGGCATTGCGCGTGATACCGAGCAGTTCGGCGGTGCGCAGCTGGTTGAAGCCACAGTGGGCAAAGGCCTCGCGCACGATCAGGTCTTCGATATCGTTGAGCAGCGAATCGCCAGGCGTTTCGAACAGCCTCAACAGCTGTTCGCGGATCACTTCCTGCGGCAGTTTGTTCACGCTGCCTGATGCAGCGGACAAGGCGCTGAGCCCCGCCGAGAACTTCAGGTGCTCGGGGCGGATCGGCTTGTCACCGGCCACCAGCAAGGCCAGGTGCACGACGTTTTCCAGCTCGCGGATGTTCCCCGGCCACGGATAGTCCAGCAGCGCCTGGGCCGCAGACTCCGAGAGCATCGGTTCGGCGATCTTCAGGCGTGCGCTATAAAGGGCGCGGAAGTGCTCCACCAGCGGCAGGATGTCCAGTGGCCGCTCACGCAGCGGCAGCACCGCGACCTGGGCGACATTGATGCGGTAGAACAGGTCAAGGCGGAAATTCCCTGCCTCCACCGCCTGCTCCAGGTTGACGTTGGTGGCCGTGACCAGGCGGATATCGATCTTCACCGGCTTGCGCGAGCCGACCCGGACCACCTCCTGCTCCTGAAGCACTCGCAGCAGCTTGACCTGCAACGGCAAGGGCAGGTCGCCGATCTCGTCGAGGAACAGGGTGCCGCCGTCCGCCTCCTCGAACCAGCCAGCGCGGCGGCCCGTGGCACCGGAGAAGGACCCGGACTCGTGACCGAAGAATTCGCTTTCGGCAAGGGTTTCGCTGATGGCCCCGCAATTCACCGCGACGAAGGCGCCGCTGCGCCCGCTGGCAGCATGGATGTAGCGTGCGACCAGTTCCTTGCCGGTACCCGTCTCGCCATTGATCAACACCGGCGCCTCGCTCGGGCCGACCCGCTGCAGGTACTCCAGCAACTGGCGCGAGCGCGGGTCAGCGAAGACCAGCGCCTTGGCGCGGATCGACAGCGGGTCCTTGGCGCCATTGGGCAAGGTCAGAATCGGGTTCGGCTGTCCCTGAAAACCACTCATGGCAAATACGTCCCGGTGTCGGCAGTGAGAAAGCCATCACTCTACCGTTCGCTCGCTTATAGCCAGAAATATTAAAAAAGCATTAGAAAATAACCGTTTATCCAGAATGCTGGTTCTGCAACAACCTGCTCGGGCCACTGCTGGATATCCACCGCAACACAGGTGCAGCGCGCGCCAGCTGTCACGAAAGCGTAATAAATCCGGGCGTTTCGAGTGATGGCACAACGCTTGCTATCGCCCTGCCTGCTTACTCTTCACAGAGCGGCCCTTATTCGCATTTTCCAAGGGACACCCGCCATGCGCACAACACTTCGCAACAGCCTTCCATTCGGTCGTCACGCCTTGTTCGCCAGCGCCTCGTTGCTGGCCAGCGCCGTCGCCCAGGCCGCCGAACAACCCACCACGGCCCTGGCCTCGGTCACCGTCACCGCCCAGCGCCACGAGGAATCGGCCCAGGACATCGGTCTCGCCGTCACCGCACTCAGCGGTGAAGCCCTGCAGGAAAAAGGCGTGACCAACGTCAACCAGTTGCAGAACTACGTCCCCAACCTGGATATCGCGCCGCAGTACGGCAGCGGCAACCCGCTGTTCCGCATCCGCGGTGTGGGCCTCAAGGACTACGGCAGCAACAACACCTCCACCGTCGGCGTGTACCTCGACCAGGTGGCGCTGCCCTACCCGATCCAGACCCAGGGCCAGCTCTTCGACCTGGAGCGGGTCGAGGTGCTGCGCGGTCCGCAGGGCACCCTGTACGGGCGCAACAGCACCGCCGGAGCGATAAATTTCATCACCAACAAGCCGACCCGCGAGCTGCATGGCGGCATCACCACCAACTACGGTTCCTATGACGCCGGCAGCGTCGAAGGCTTCATCTCCGGCCCCTTCAGCGACACCCTGCGCGGGCGCCTGGCCTTCATCACCGAACAAGGCGGCGCCTGGCAGGACAACCGCGACACCGGGCAAAGCCTCGGCGACAAGGACACCACCTCGCTGCGCGGCCAGCTGGACTGGGACGCAAGCGACGCGATCAACTTCAACCTCAGCGTACATGGCGGCAAGGATCAGTCCGACAGCCGCGGCTCGTACCTGTACCAGGGCCTCAAGCCCAACGCCACCTATGGCTCGCGCTACAGCACCATCGCCCCGGAGAGCAACGGCAAGAACACCGGCTGGGGCCTGACCCAGGGCTTCGCCAACCTCACCGGCCTGTCGCTCAAGGACAAGCCGCACCGCGACAACGACAACACCGGCTTCGCCCTCACCGGCACCTTCGACCTGGATGATCACCTGAGCATCACCAGCATCACCTCATCGGACCACTTCCGCCGCCGCGAATACATCGACTGGGACGCCTCGGTGATCCCGCAATCCGACGAGTATTTCGACTCCCAGGTCGAGGTGTTCTCCCAGGAACTGCGCCTGGCTTCCCACGACAACGAGCGTTTCAACTGGCAGACCGGCCTGTACTTCGCCAAGGACCGGCTCGACGAGGAGTTCTATTCCGACTTCAGTGCCAACCTCGGCTACGGCACCTACACCTCCTACCAGCAGCGTTCGCAGACCTGGGGTGTGTTCGCCCAGGGCGACTATCGCCTGACCGACGACCTCAAGCTGATCGTCGGCCTGCGCCAGGAAAAGGAAAAGCGCGAGCTGGATGACTTCAGCACCCGGCGCATCCTGGTCAACAACGGCGCCTACAGCCTTGGCGCCAACACCTTCCCCGCTGCCGACAGCGACCTGGACAGCAACTCCACCTCGTGGAAGCTGGGCCTCGAGTACCAGCTGACGCCATCGACCCTGCTCTACTCGACGGTCAGCCGCGGTATCAAGTCGGGTGGCTTCACCGCCTACAACTCCAGCTACGTCGAGCAGATCGCCCCGGTCAAGCCGGAGAAACTGCTGGCCTACGAAGTGGGCTTCAAGAGCGACCTGAGCGACACCCTGCGCCTCAACGCAGCGGCCTTCTACTACGACTACCGCGACCAGCAGTACCAGTCCCAGGTATGGATCAGCCAGCAGGTCGGCAACGTCGGGCGCCTGGTCAACATTCCCAAGTCGAAGATCTACGGCTACGAGCTGGAGCTGCAATGGCAGCCACTTGCCGGCCTGACCATCGGCCAGTACTTCGGGACCAAGAAGGGCAAGTACATCGACTACCAGGGCCTGAACAGCACCGCCACCCGCGCCGTGGGCTTCGCCTATCCGGTGTACACCGACTTTTCCGGTTCCAGCCTGACCAACTTCCCCGAGACCAGCTACGGCGGCCAAGTCGAATATGCCTGGGAGATTCCCGGCTTCGTCCTCAGTGCGCAGAGCGACTACTCCTACCACGACAGCATCGCCGGCAGTAACGGCACCACCACCGAAGCCTACTGGCTGGCCAACGCCCGTCTCGGCCTGACCCCGGTGAATGGCAACTGGTCGGTGGCGCTGTGGGCACGCAACCTGTTCGACAAGAAATACGACCTGTACCACGGCTCGTTCCTCTCCAACGCCCAGATGGCTACGCCCGGCGACCCGCGTACCGTGGGCGTCCAGGCCAGCTACAAGTTCTGAGGAGCGCCCATGACCTCCGACTTCAACCGCCGTCAGGCCCTGCGCCTGCTGGCGGGTGTAGCCGCAGCGCCGCTGCTGCTGCGCTACGGCCGCGCCCTGGGCGCAATCGCCACGCCCTTCCTGCTCGGGGTCGCCAGCGGCGATCCCTGGCCAGACGGTTTCGTTATCTGGACCCGGCTCAGTGCCGGCCTGCCTTACCCCGGCCATGAGCTGGAACTGCCAGCCAGCGTGCCGGTGGACTGGGAAGTCGGCCTCGACCCGGGCTTTCGGCGTATCGCCCAGCGCGGCCGCACCCAGGCCCTGGCCGTCAATGGCCATGCCGTGCACGTGGAACTGCGGGGCCTGGCCCCCGGCCGTGAGTACTGGTACCGCTTCATCGCCCTGGGCGAGCGCAGCGAAGCCGGACGCAGCCTGACCCTGCCGGCGCTCTACGCCCGCCCGGAGCGCCTGCGCCTTGGCGTCGCCTCCTGCGCCCACTACGAGCGTGGCCTGTTCAGCGCTTACCGGCATATGGCGGACGAGCATCCGGACCTGGTGCTGTTTCTTGGCGACTACATCTACGAATACAGCAATGCCCCGGACACCCCGGGGCTGGCCCGTGCCTACAACGCTCCGGAAGCCACCGACCTGGCCGGCTACCGCTACCGTTACGCCCTGCACCGCACCGACCCGGACCTGCGCCGCCTGCATGCCGCCGCCCCGTGGATCGCCACCTGGGATGACCATGAGGTACAGGACGACTATTCCCAGGTCTATTCCAAGGATCCGAAGATCAGCGTCGAGCGCTTTCGCCTGCGCCGGGCAGCAGCCTACCAGGCCTTCCTGGAAAACATGCCGCTGCGCCGCCCGCACATGGGCAGCAATGGCGGACCGCAGATCTACCGGCGCTTCCGTTATGGCGACCTCGCCGCGCTACCGGTGCTGGACGGTCGTCAATACCGCTCCAGGCAGCCCTGCTACCAGGCGCCGGTGTTCGGCAAGGGGCATATGGAAGGGGAAAGCTGCGTCGACCTGCGTGACCCGAAGCGTACCCTGCTCGGTTTCGAGCAGGAGCGCTGGCTCTACGACGGGCTGCGCCGTGGTGACAGCCGCTGGAACCTGATCGCCCAGGACCTGCTGGTCGCACCGTTGCGGGCGCAACGTCCCGGTGACGACGAGGCCCGCTACTGGACCGACACCTGGGACGGCTACCAGGCGGCCCGCGGGCGCCTGCTGGATAACCTGCGTGACAGCCGGGTGGCCAATCCGGTGGTTCTCAGTGGCGACTACCACTCCTTCTGGGCCAATCACCTGCACGAGCGGCCCGAGGACCCGGACTCGCAGTTGGTAGCAGCGGAGTTCGTCGGGACCTCCATCACCTCCAACGGTCCGAGCTATGAAGCGGTGCAATCGATCCTGCCGGACAACCCGCAGATCCGCTTCTATGACAGTCGTCCGCGCGGGTACCTGGCGCTGGATCTGCAGAGGGACCGGCTGGAGGTACGGATGCAGGCGATCTCGGACCGGATGGACCCGGCGGCCAGTGTGTCGACCTTGAAGCGCCTGGTGGTGGAGAGTGGGAGTTCGCGGATCCAGGAAGCCTGAGGACCTCGCGGCATGGGTATCTACACATCTTTTGAGGTAAGAAGGTCCGGTAAATCGCATCAGGGCTGGCAGGTGCTTGTCATGCCTTTTTCGGCGCCCTTGAGATCGAGCGCCGCCCGCGCGGCGCATCGCTGTGCATGACGATGTTCTTGCAGCGGCCTCAAGATCGAGCGCCGCCCGCGCGGCGCATCGCTGGCAAGCCAGCTCCCACATTTGTTGCAACGTGCCTATGCCTGTCAGGCCATGGTTGACCGCCTTGTTCGGACGCCGCGATACCGCGTCGAGCCCAACAGCCTCCCCGCAGTAGATCGCCGAACATCCAAAGGCTAGCAACGGATATTTCATAGGCCATGGCACGTTGCAACAAATGTGGGAGCTGGCTTGCCAGCGATGCGCCGCGCGGGCGGCGCTCGATCTCAAGGTCGCTGAAGATCTCCCGGCTTGCACCTGGCGGCCATAACGCGGTTCTATGACGGGCAGTCACCTAGATCACCGGCGCAGACTCAAACGTCCTCAACCCTGCCACCAGCCCCTCGAACGCCGCCAACACCTCCTGCGGTTTCTCCAGCATCAACTGATGCCCACACCGCGCCAGCACCCGGAACTGCGCCTGTGGCAGCTGCCGGGCCAGTTCCTCGCCGCCGCTGGCCGGGGTCAGGCCGTCGCGGTCCCCGGCCAGCACCGAGATCGGCACTTCCAGCCGCGCCAATGCCGCGGCGTCCGGCCATTGCGCATGGGCAACCAGGGCCTTGAACACCTGCAACGAGTTCCCCTGGGCCAGCCCGTCTTCATAGTCCACCAGCGCCGGGTCCGCCTCGGGATGCCAGGCCGCCTCGCGGAAACCCCGAGCCAGGCGCGGCCTCAACAATTCCAGGACCCATACCGGCAGGTTCAACAGGCCCTTGCGCTTCAACGGCCGGTGCAACTGGCTGCCCAGCAGCAGGGCCGCGTCGACCCTCACCGCAGGCCCCGCCAACAGTGCGCTCAAGGCCAGCCCGGTGCCGAACGAATGGGCAACGATGATATTGCGCGCCCCGCCGAATCGCCGCAGGACCTCCAGCTCATCCGCCACCAGTTCGTCCCACGCGTAGGCCCGGGCATCCCGGGGCCAGTCACTGGCACCATGCCCCAGCAGGTCCCAGGCCACCAGGCTGTAGCCTCGCGCCCCCAGGTCCCGCCACAGCTCGCGCCATTGGTCCTTGTTGCCACCGCCGCCATGCCCGAAAAACACCACGGTATCGCCGCCGGCCTGGTAGGCCACGCTCAGATGCCGGCCCGGACGGATCTCCAGGCGTTCGCCACGCACTCGCGGCAGTTGGGAAAAGTCAGCCATGGGCCGTCTGTACCTCTGTTGATTGCGAAGGAACGGGGCGGGAAAGCCCCAGGTGATCACGCAGGGTCCGCCCCTGATAGCTGCGACGGAACAGTCCACGACGTTGCAACTCGGGGACCACCCGCTCGACGAAGGCGTCCAGCCCGCCAGGCAGGTACGGCGGCATGACATTGAAGCCATCCGCCGCCCCCTCGACGTACCACTGCTCGAGGCAATCGGCGATACACTGCGCATCGCCGACCACCACCAGATGCCCGCGCGCGGCGGCCATGCGCAGGTACAGCTGGCGGATGCTCAGGCCTTCACGGCGGGCCACGGCGATCAGCAGGTCGCGCCGGCTGACCCCGGAGTTGGTCGCCGGCAACTGCGGCAGCGGGCCGTCCAGCGGATACCCGGACAGATCCGTACCGCCCGCGATATCCGCCAGCAACGACAAGCCCACCTCGGGCTGCACCAGCGCCTGCAACCGCTCGAACAGCGCCTCGGCCTCGGCGTTGCTGGCTGCCACGACGGGCAGCACTCCCGGCATGATCTTCAGTTGATCCGGACGACGTCCGTAGCGCGGCAGCAGGCCTTTCAGCTCGCGGTAGAACGCCTTGGCCCCGGCCAGCTCGGGCTGCGCGGTAAACACCATGTCGGCATGGGCCGCCGCCAGCTCGCAGCCGGCGTTCGAGGCGCCGGCCAGGACCTGCACCGGCGCCACGCCGCTGGCCGCCCAGCGCGCCCTGACCTGTTCCAGGAAACCCCGTGCCAGCCCATAGCGCCGGGCATGTTCGAAGTGGGTTTCCCGGCCGAAATTGAAGGCTTCCCCGGCATTGCTCGAGGTCACCAGGTTCCAGCCCGTGCGTCCGCCACTCAGGCGCTCCAGCGAGGTGAAGGCCCGAGCCACGCTGTCGACACTGTTGTAGGAAGTGGTCGCGGTCGCCACCAGACCGATCCGCTCGGTCACCGCCGCAAGCCCGGCCAGCAAGGTCAGCGGTTCGAAATGCTCGGTGCGCGACATCCGGCCCAGGGCTTCCAGGCTGCCGGGCAGCATGGCCAGGGTGTCGGACAGGAAGATCGCATCGAAACAACCGCGCTCGGCGGTCTGCGCCAGTTGCCGGTAATGCTGGAAATCCAGGCCGCCATCGGCCTGGGCGTCGGGATGACGCCAGCCGGCCACATGATGACCGGTGGCCATGAGGAAGGCGTTGAGGCTCAGCATGCCGCCACCTCCGCCGCCGACGCCGAACTGCGTCTGAAGCCGCCAAGCAGCCTGCGGGTATAGGGATGTTGCGGCTGGTCGAGCACCTGCGCCGTCTCGCCGGTCTCCACGACCTGGCCGCCTTTCATCACAGCGATGCGGTCACACAGCCGTGCGGCCACCCGCAGGTCGTGGGTGATGAACACGATGCTCAGTTTCAGCCGGCGCTGCAGCGACTCCAGCAATTCCAGGATCTGCACCTGGATCAGCGCATCCAGGGCCGAGACGCATTCATCAGCGATCAGGATCCTTGGCCGCACCGCCAGGGCCCGGGCGATGCCGATGCGCTGGCGCTGGCCGCCGGAAAACTCATGGGGAAAACGCTGCAATGCCGTGGCCGGCAGGCCCACCAGTTCCAGCACCTCCCGCGCCCGCCGCGCCGCTTCCTCGCGCTCGACGCCTTGGGCCAGCGGCCCGGTCATAAGCTGGGTCTCGATGCGCTGGCGCGGGTTCAGTGAAGCGAACGGGTCCTGGAAGATCATCTGCACCGCACCGCGCAAACCTCGCAGGCGCGACTGGGACAACCCGGCCACCTCGCGGCCCTGCCACTGGATGCTGCCGCCATCCACCGCGAGCAGGCGCACCAGGGCCCGACCCAAGGTGGACTTGCCCGACCCCGACTCGCCGACGATTCCCAGGGTCTCGCCTTCGACCAGGCGCAGGTCGACCTGGTCCAGCGCCTGCGTACTGCGTCGCCCCCACCAACCGGCGCGGCGGCTGAAGCTTTTGGCCAACTGACGTGCCTCCAGCACGGCCTCGCGCCCGTGCAACGCCGGGCGCGGATGCAGGGCGCTGGCGCTGACCGCCGCGAGCAATTGCCGGGTGTAGTCCTGCTGGGGCTGCTGCAATACCTGCTGCGCACTGCCCTGCTCCACCAGATGGCCCTTTTCCAGGACCAGCACGCGGTCGGCAATGGCTTCGACCACCGCGAAATCATGGGTGATGAACAGCATGGCCATGCCCTTTTCCCGCTGGATCCGCCGCAACAGCGCGAGGATCTGTGCCTGGGTGGTAACGTCCAGCGCCGAGGTCGGCTCGTCGGCGATCAGCAGGAGCGGATCGAAGGCCAGGGCCATGGCGATCACCACCCGCTGGCGCTGGCCGCCGGACAGTTCGAACGGCAGCGCATGCTGCAGGCGCCCGGGATCGGGCAGGCCGACATAGCCAAGCAGATCGAGGATCCGCTGGCGCCGTTGCTCCCTGCCCCTGACGCCATGGGCCTGCAGCGTCTCGTCGATCTGCCGGCCGACGCTGAGCAGCGGGTTGAGCGCGCTCATCGGCTCCTGAAAGACCATGCTGACAGCACGACCACGCAACTGGCGCATCGCCTCCTCCCCCAGTCCGGCCAGGTCCTCGCCACGGAAGCGGATACGCCCGCCCTCCACCCGTGGCCCGGCCGGCAACAGGCGCAACAGGGCCTTGGCCAGCATGGACTTGCCCGAGCCGGACTCGCCGACCACGCACAGGCATTGCCCGGCCTCCAGGGTCAGCGACAGGTCATGCAGGGCATGGCTGCGGTCGGCACCGGCCGGCAAGGCGATGCGCAGGTGTTCGATATTCAACAAGGCACTCATAGGGAATCTCCTGGTCGGCGGGCCGCATCGAAGGCAACCCGCAGGCCTTCACCGACGCGGTTGACCGCCAGCACGCTAAACAGGATCGCCAGGCCCGGCAGCAGGCCCATCCACCAGGTGTCGCGCAACAGGCCACGGGAGGCGTTGATCATGTAGCCCCAGCTCATCGCATCCGGATCGCCGAGGCCGAGGAAGGCCAGGGCGGCCTCGGTGAGGATCGCCGTGGCCATGACGAAGGTCAGGATCACCAACAGTGGCGCCAGGGCATTGGGCAGGATCTGCCGGAAGACGATGGCCAGCGGCGATTGCCCGAGCACCCGGGCAGCCTGGACGAACTCGCGCTGGCGCAGGCTGAGGAACTCGGCGCGCACCAGGCGTGCCACCGCCGGCCAGGCCACCAGGGCGATGGCCAGCACGATGGAGAACAGCGAAGGCTCAAGGATCGCCACCAGTATTACCGCCAGTACCAATTGCGGAATGATCTGGAAGAACTCGGCGATGCGCATCAGCAGGCCGTCCAGCCAGCCGCCGAAGTAACCGGCGATGGCGCCGACCAGCAGGCCGGTAAACAGGGTCGCGAGGCTGGCGAGCAGCGCCACCGACAGGGACACCCGGGCCCCGTACACCAGGCCGGCGCCGAGGTCACGGCCGAGCAGGTCGGTGCCCAGCCAGTGGTTGCCATCCTGCAGGGGCCCGAGCAGCGGCTGCGCGGCCATTTCCCAGGGGTCGCCCTGGCTGAGCCACGGCGCGGCCAGGGCCAGTAGACCCAACAGCAGCAGCCATATCAGGCCGAGCAACGCCGAGCGCTGGGCAAGAAAACGTCGCCATGGGGAAAAAGCTCTCATGCGCCCTGCCCTCCGGCACCGATCCGCGGGTCCAGCCAGCGGCACAGCAGATCGGTGAGCAGGTTGAAGCCCACCACCAACAGCGAGATCAGCAGGAAGCCGCCCATCAGCACGCCGTAGTCCCGTTGCGCCAGGGCGTCGTACATCAGCCGGCCGATACCGGGCCAGGAATACACCACCTCCACCAGCAAGGCCCCGCTGGCCAGCTGGCCCAGTTGCAGCCCGGCGAAGGTCACCACCGGCAGCAAGGCATTGCGCAGCACATGGCCGAACAGGATGCGCCGCGCACGCAAGCCCTTGGCCCGGGCGGTGTAGACGTATTCCTGGTGCAGGGCTTCAAGGGTGGCGGCGCGGGTCAGGTGGATATACAGGGCCAGGAACAGGAAGCTCAGGGACAGGCACGGCAGCAGCAAGTGCCGCAGGCGGTCACCCAGCCAGGCCGCGCCGTGCAGGTCGAGGGCAACGCTCTCCATGCCGAACGCCGGCAACCAGTCCAGATGCACCGAGAACAGCAGGATCAGCAGCATCGCCAGCCAGAAGGTCGGCACGGCGTAGAGCAGCAGCGCGCCCTGGGAAATCACCCCGTCCAGCCAGTGCCGGCGCTGCCGCGCACGGGCGGCGATCACCCCGAGGGTGATCCCCAGCAGCGACGAGAGCACGAAGGCCGAGCCCATCAGGCTCAGGGTCGCCGGCAGGCGCTCGGCCAGCAGCGCCCAGACGCTGGTCTGGTTGCGATAGGAGTAGCCCAGGTCCAGGTGCGCCACCTGGCCGAGGTAGCGCAGCAACTGCTGGAGCAGCGGCTGGTCCAGGCCCATCTGCTGGCGCAGGTTGGCGATAAAGGCCGGATCGTCGACCCCGGCCTCCCCGGCCATCAGCAGCGCCGGATCACCCGGCGCCAGGCGGATCAGCAGGAAGCTCAGGACCAGCACCCCGATCACCATCAGGCCGGCACGCCCCAGGCGCGCACCGAGGAACACCAGGCCATTCATGGCGTCGGTGCGTCGAGGTAGACGCTCTCGTAGTCTTCATTGAGGCTGGTGGCGGTGCGCAGCAGGTTGTGCACCTGCTTGTGGTACAGGGTCGGATAACGCATCTCGAAGATCGGCGCGATCGGCAGATCCTGGTTCAGCAGGTTTTCCAGTTCGCTGTAGAGCTTCTGCCGCTGCGGACCTTCGGCGGTGTCGGCGACCTGGTTCCACAGGCGGTCGGCCTCGGGATTGTTGTAGCCACTGACATTGGCGAAGGGCGAGGTCTTGAGGATGTAGTCGGAGCGGTACAGGTAGGCGTTGGTCAGGTACGGATCGCCGATCTGGAAGATGAAGTTGTAGGTCAGGTCGAAGTCCCAGTCGCTGACCCGCTGGAACCAGGTCGCGGCGTCCGAGGTGACTACCTGGACCTTGAAGCCCAGTGGCTGCAGGGCCTGCTTGGTGTATTCGGCCAGGCGCTCCCAGGCGCCGCCCTTCTCACCGTTGAGCAGGCGGATGCGCACTGCGCTGACGTCCACCCCGGATTCGGCGATCAGCGCCTTGGCCTTCTTCAGGTCGTAGGCGTACTGCGGCAGCTGCGGGTCGTGGTACGGCGAACTGGACACGAACGGCCCCTGGGACACCCGCCCGGCGCCGAAGAAGATGTTGTCGACGATGAACTGGCGGTTCAGCGCCGTGAGGATGGCCTGGCGTACCTTGGGGTTGTCCAGCGGCGGCTTGCGCGTATTGATCTGCAGGAAGGCCAGCCCGGCATACAGTTCGTAGCCCTGCTCCGAGGCCACCACGTCAGGCAGCGCGCCGAGGCGCTTGAGGTCGGAGTAGTCGGCATCGCCAGCGCGCAGCACCTGCACGTCGTTGCGTTCGAAGGCGGCGGAGCGGGACGAACCGTCGGGGATCACGTGGAAGATCACTCCGTCCAGGTGCGGCAGGCCCTGTTTCCAGTAGTGCGGGTTCTTCGCCAGCTTGATGTAGGCGCCGCGTTTCCACTCCTGGAAGACGAAGGGCCCGGTGCCGACCGGCTTGAGGTTGTAGGGGTTGGCACGGAAATCACTGCCCTCGTACAGGTGCTTCGGCACGATCGGCCGCAACCCGCTGCCCAGGGACGACAACAACGGCGCGAAGGGTTTCTTCAGGTGGAACGTGACCTGCAGCGGCTTGCTCGAATCGATGGCGGCGACGAACTGTTCGAAGATCGAACCGATGCGCTTGTCCACCTCGGGATAGAAGGTGTTGAAGCTGAACAGCACGTCCTGTTCGGTGAAAGGCTTGCCGTCGTGCCAGGTCACACCCGGTTGCAGGTCGAACGTGTAGGTCAGGCCGTCAGGAGAGACGGTCCAGCTCTTCGCCAGCACCGGCTGCGGCTTGAGGTCGGTATCGAAGGTCAGCAGCCCTTGCAGGACCTTGCCGCTGACGTATTGGGTGGACACATGGGTGACGACCCCGTGCATCAAGGATGGCGGCTCGGGCTGGGCGATCAGGCTGAGGATGCCGCCGTCCTGCGGCGCGGCCTGGGCGGTGCTGCCGAACAGCGCTGCACAGGTGAGCACGGCGAGTCCCAGCCTTTTCAAAGCGTGACGCGGGGGGTGTTGGGGCGCTGGCATGGTGACTCCTTGGCAAATGGTCTGCCGGGGATTTTGCAAGCGCTATGCCATGGGTCTGCTGCACCGTGTATACGGGGGCGAGGCGCAGGAATACCGGCCGTGGCTGGTGAAAAAGCCACAGCGCGGTGGCGGGAATGTGGAAAAAGCAGCAGCGGGATCAAGGCCATGGCCCGCTTTCAGGGGCTGCGCGGCGCTGGCACAGGGTTTGCCCTCCAATGCTCAACACGCTCATTCGACCTTTTCGCGGACTGTTCCCATGCCCCTTGACTACCTCGGCAACCCTCTCGACACCGACGACCAGCACGCCCGCCAAGGCCTGGACGATTTCATCGGCGGCTTCATCGGTTACCACCCTCGCGCCGAAGCCATCCTGCCGACCGCCGACCGCCATCCACAATCGGCACTGAGCAACGCCCTGGCGGGGATCCTGCTGATGTTCAGCGAATCCCCCGAAGGCCCGCTGCTGGCCGGAAAATACCGACAACGTGCCGCCGCGGTCGCCACCCGCCACCCCCGGGCCGCACTCTACCTGGCCTTGCTCGATGCCTGGATCGACGACGACCTGGACCGGGCCCTGACCCTGGGCGAGCAGCTCCTCAAGGCTTATCCGCGCGACCTGTTCGCCGCCAAGCTGACCCAGTACATCGAATTCAACCGTGGTAACTGGCCGGCCCTGCTGCGCATCGGCCTCAAGGCCGTCGAAGCGGCCCCGGAGATCGCCCAGAGCCACGCCATGCTGGCTTTCGCCTACGAGCAATGCCATCTGCTGGAAGAAGCCGAAGCCAGTGCGCGCCAGGCCCTGGTGATCCAGGCCGACGAGCCCTGGGCCCAGCACGCCCTGGCCCACGTGATGCTGACCGAAGGCCGGATCGAGGAAGGCATCGCCTTCCTGCAGGAGGTCAGCGGGCACTGGGACGGCCTGAACTCGTTCATGTACACCCACAACTGGTGGCACCTGGCGCTGTTCCACCTGGCCCGGGGCGACGAGGCGCGGGTGCTGGAAATCTACGACCGGCATGTGTGGGGGATCCTGCCGCAGTACTCCCAGGACCAGATCGGCGCGGTATCGCTACTGGCCCGCCTGGAGGTCGCCGGGGTCGATGTCGGACAGCGCTGGCAGGCCCTGGCGCCGTACCTGCAGCTGCGCCAGGGCGATACCGTGCAACCGTTCCTCAGCCTGCAATACCTGTACGGCCTGGCGCGCGCCGACAAACTCGAAGCGAATCTGCTGTTCGCCGCCCTCGTCGAACGCAGCCAGCAGGCTCCGGACTTCAGCCGCGCCGTCTGGGCCGAGGTCACCCTGCCCCTGGCCGAAGGCTTGCTGGCCCACGCCCGCGGCGAGCACCCCCGCGCGGCACGCCTGCTGGCCGCCAGCCTGCCCCGCCTGAACGAGATCGGCGGCAGCCATGCGCAGCGCGACCTGTTCGCCCAGATCGAACTGGATGCGCGGCTACGCAGCGGGGATTGGGCGGTCGCCCAGCAGTTGCTGGAACTGCGCCGGCGCTACGACGGCCTGGATGTGCCGAGCAACCGCCATCTGCAACGGGTGTATGCCGAACTGGGCCTGCCGGACCTGGCACGGCAGGCCGGACAGCGGGTCGAACAGGTGCTGCTCAACCGCGCGCAGCGTGCACACCCCGGGCAATAGCCCGGGCCACGCAATCGGCGGCAGCGGAACCGATGCTGCCGATACTGACCTGGCGCCGGGCACCAGCGCCCAGCTCCACCGTTCCGGTGGCCAGGGCGAACACGCTATCGCCATCGAACGGCAGATGCGCCGGACGCACCGCCCGGGCAATGCCGTCCTGGGCCATGATCGCCACGCGCTTGCACTCGGCGGTGCTCAGTTGCGCGGTACTGGCAACCACGACCAGGGTGGTGTTGGCCCCGGCCTGCAGGCGCCCCATGGAGTCCAGGCGCGACAGTTCGGGGATCGGATCGCTGCAATCCTGGTCGCCGGTCGGCCGCGCGCCGCCGAACTCCCCGGCGATCTCCCAGGGCCAGGCCCAGAAGGTGCGGCCATCAGGCATGTACACCGAGCCGATGGGGTTGGCCACCACGAGCGCGGCGACCAGCAGGCCGTCGCCAAGATCCAGCGATGCCGTTCCCAGCCCGCCCTTGAGTACCCCGGCCATGGCCCCGCGACCGGCACCGACCGCGCCCTGGGCGATGTCCGTGCCGGCATTGGCCAGGGCCTCGAAGCCAAGGCGCCGGTAAGGCGGCTCCAGGCCCCACTGCTTGTCGCCGCCGTTGGCCAGGTCATGCAGCACCGCCGAGGGCACGATGGGGATCGCCGGGGCGCCAGCCTTCAGGTGCAGGCCGACACCCTCGGCGGACAGCGCCGCCGCCACGGCATCGGCAGCGCCCAGGCCGAACACCGAACCGCCGGCAAAGACCAGGGCATGCAACTGGCCGACCATGTTCTCCGGCTCCAGCGCCGCCGACTCGCGCCCGCCGGGGCCGCCGCCGCGGATATCGACGCTGGCGGTACAGACGCGGGCAGCGCGGATCACCGTGACCCCGGTATCGACCCGGGGATCGGTGGCATGGCCGACGGTCAGGCCGGGGATATCGGTAAGGGCGTTGCGGGGACCGGGGAGCGGCATACGGGTAATCCTGGTGGGTGGTGGTACGGGGTGGTCAGCAAGTGATGTGCCAGGCAGATGATTGATGTGGGTTTTCATGGCCTTATCGCTGGCAAGCCAGCTCCCACAGGGTCCACAGCGACTTGCCAGCGGTTGGGCCGGCAAAACCACCGCCGCCCCGACTGTAGAAAAACCAGCAGCCTGCCCCCGGCATCGCTGAAAAATCACCAGCCAACTCCGCCACCAAGCTCCAACCCACTGTTTTGAAAGCCTTTTCGCGCCTGGCACAGGCCTTGCTCTTATCCCTACACCAGAGCTTGCCCCAACAAGCCGACCCTCTACCGACCTTTCCGGAGTAAGCCCTTATGCGTTCCTCGATCCGCACGGCCTTGCGGCCCCCACACAAAGCCTTTGCCTACAGCCTGCTGTTTCTCGCCTTGGCCGAAGCGGCACCGGTGCTGGCCGCCGACAACCCGCTGGACACCGTGGTGGTCATCGGCAACCGCGGCCAGGCCCGGACCCTGGCGGAAAGCCCGGCGCCAGTCGATGTGATCTCGTCGAAGCAACTGCTCGCCACCGGCCAGGGCGACCTGACCCGGGCCCTGAGCCGGGTCCTGCCCTCCCTCAACCAGCCAGCCTCGTCCGGCTTCGGCTCGACCTCGGTGGTGCGCCCCATCAGCCTGCGCGGCCTCAACGGCGACCAGGTACTGGTGCTGGTCAACGGCAAGCGCCGGCACAACAGCGCCCTGCTCAACAACGGCACCTACCTCAACTCCGGCTCGCAGCCGGTGGACCTGGACATGATCCCCACCGCCCTGGTGGACCATGTCGAAGTCCTGCGCGACGGCGCCTCGGCCCAGTACGGCTCCGATGCCATCGGTGGCGTGGTCAACATCGTGCTGAAGCAGACCGACCATGGCGGCAGCGTCTCCACCACCTACGGCCAGAACTATGAAAACGGTGACGGCGAGACCAACCGCCAGACCGGCAACATCGGCCTGGCCCTGCCCAACGACGGGTTCATCAACCTGGCCCTGGACGTCAAGCAGCAGAAGGTCTCCGATCGCTCCGACAAGGCGCCGTACACCGACAGTGCCGGCAACACCAGCCTGCAGCACACCTACTACGGCACCGGCCTTCCGGAAGCACGTAACTTCAGCCTCGGCTACAACGCTGAACTGCCGGTCAACGACAGCCTGAGCCTTTATTCCTTCTCCACCTACACCCGGCGCAATTCCGAAAAACCCCTGGCCTTCCACCAGCCGGCCAGCTTCGACGGCATCGCCACGCCCTTCCCGGAAGGCGTGGAAGACACCCTGCGCTTTATCGAAAACGACTTCCAGGTGGCCTTCGGTGGCAAGGGCACGGCACTGGGCTGGGACTATGACCTGTCCACCACCTACGGCCAGGACCATGCCGAGGCGACCCTGCGCCACACCTACAACCTCAGCTACGGTGCCGACTCGCCGACCTCGGTGGACACCGGGGTGAAGACCTTCAGCCAGTGGACCAACAACCTCGACCTGACCCGTGCCTTCGACCTCGGCCTGACCAGGCCGACCCAGGTTTCCTGGGGTCTCGAGCAGCGCTACGAGAACTACAAGATCGGCAAGGGCGACTACGCCTCCTACGCCAGCGGCCCCTTCACCACCGGGGCCAGCGGCAACCCGATCGCGCCGGGGACCATCTCCGGCGCCGGCACCACCCCGGCCGACGCCGCCGAAAAAGGCCGTACCAGCGTCGGCGCCTACGCGGAAATCGGCCAGGACCTTACCGAGAAGTGGCACGTGGACCTCGCCGGACGCTACGAGGACTACAACGATGGCTCCGGCACCACCAGCAACGGCAAGTTCTCCACCCGCTACCAGTTGACCCCGATCCTCGCCGTGCGCGGTACCTTCAGCACCGGCTTCCGCGCGCCGTCCCTGGCCCAGCAGATCTACAGCTCGACCTCACAGAGCAATGTCAACGGCAACCTGATCGACTACCGCAACGTCGCGGTGGACTCGGCCGTGGCCAAGGCCCTCGGTGCCACCACCCTGAAACCGGAGAAATCCACCAACTTCGGTCTCGGCCTGACCCTGCAACCGAGCGACAACACCTCGATCACCCTCGATGCGTACCAGATCAAGATCAAGGATCGCATCGCCCAGACCGGCTACCTCGGCGGCACCCCGCAGATCAACGCGATCCTCGCTGCCGCAGGCCTGGCCACCAACCAGTCAGTGACCTACTTCACCAACGCCCTCGACACCACCACCCGCGGCATCGACCTGGTCGGCGACTACCGCCAGGACCTCGGCGCCTGGGGTGGCGTGCGCTACAACCTGGGCTTCAACTGGAACACCACCGAGATCGACGATATCCACGCCTCCTCCGTGGCCCAGCAAGCCCTCGGCCCGACCGGCGGCTACGACCGCCAGCGTCAGGGCAACCTCAAGCATGGCCTGCCGGAATCCAAGCTGCTGCTCGGCGCCACCTGGACCTTCCAGCAACTGGAGCTGAGCCTGAACCTGACCCGCTACGGCGAGTACACCCAGTACGGCACCCTGGAAACCTACGACCGCACCTTCTCCCCGGCCTGGATCACCGACCTCAACCTGGACTACCACCTGACCAAGGACCTGACCCTCACCGCCGGGGCCAACAACCTGTTCAACAAGTACCCGGAGCGCACCCACCTGGCGAGCACCTCGGGTGGCTTCCCCTATGGCAACTTCTCGCCCTACGGCACCACCGGCGGTTACTGGTACACCGGCCTGAGCTACAACTTCTGACCCGCGGCCCTGCCGGCCGCGTGGCTGGCAGGGCTTTCGCCTGACCTACGGGAGTACTGTCCATGACCCGTCGCACCGATCAACTCAAGCTGGGGGCCTTTCTCGCCAACAGCGGTCACCATGTCGCCGCCTGGCGTCACCCCCTGGCCCAGGCCGATGCCAGCCTGGACTTCGAGCATTTCAAGGCGATTGCCCGCAGCGCCGAGCGCGGCCGCTTCGATGCGCTGTTCGTCGCCGATGTGGTCGCCCTCTGGGGCCATCACCTCGACGCCCTGAGCCGCACCGCCCGCGGCGAGCATTTCGAGCCGCTGACCCTGATGGCTGCCCTGGCGGCGGTGACCGAGCACATCGGCCTGATCGCCACCGCCACCACCAGTTACAACGAGCCGTACCATATCGCCCGCAAGTTTGCCTCCCTCGACCACCTGTCCAAAGGCCGCGCGGCGTGGAACCTGGTGACCTCGGTGGTTTCGGACGAAGCCTGGAACTTCGGCCGCGAAAGCCATATCGAGCATGCCGACCGCTACCAGCGCGCCGAAGAGTTCCACGATGTGGTCAAGGGCCTGTGGGACAGCTGGGACGACGACGCCTTCCCCCGGGACAAGGCCAGCGGCCAGTACTTCGACCCGGACAAGCTGCATACCCTGAACCACCGCGGCCAGCACTTCGCCGTACGCGGCCCGCTGAACGTGGCCCGTCCGCCCCAGGGCCATCCGGTGCTGGTTCAGGCCGGCGCCTCGGAGCCGGGCAAGGCCCTGGCGGCACGGGTCGCCGAAGTGATCTTCGCCTCGCACCACGAACTGCCGGCGGCCCAGGCTTTCTACCAGGACATCAAGCAACGCGCCGCCGCCCTCGGCCGCGACCCGGACCATATCAAGATCCTCCCCGGCGTCACGCCCTTCATCGGGGAAACCCGCGAGCAGGCCCAGGCGTTGTTCGACGAGTTCCAGGCGCTGATCGACCCGGTATTGGGCCTGCGCCTGCTGGCCGACACCCTGGGCGAGGATATCGACCTGTCCGGCCACGACCTCGACGGCCCGCTGCCGGAAACGCCGGCGGGCCAGCGGGGCAGCCGTCGCGACCAGGTCCTGGAAGTGGCCCGACGCGACAACCTGAGCATCCGCCAGCTGTACCTGCGCCTGGCCGGCGGCAACCCGGTGATCGGTACGCCGGAGGACATCGCCGACACCTTCGAAGCCTGGTTCCAGGGGCGTGCCTGCGACGGGTTCAACGTGTTCTTCCCGTATTTCCCGGGTTCCATCGACACCTTCGTCGACCAAGTGATCCCGCTGCTGCAGGCGCGCGGGCTGTTCCGCCGTGAGTACGAGGGCCGCACCCTGCGCGAAAACCTCGGCCTGCCGCGTCCGGCCAACCGCTTCAGCGCCAGGGAGGAGGCCCGCGCATGAAGACATTGCCCGGCCTGCTCCTGGCCCTGGGCTGCCTGGCCGCCAGCCCGGCCTTTGCCCTGAACATCCTGCTGAGCAACGACGACGGCTACCAGCATCCGAATATCCGTGCGCTCTACACCACCCTCAAAGCGGCCGGGCACGAAGTGAGGATCGCCGCACCGCAAAGCGAACAAAGTGCCCGTGGCGGCGCCTTCCTCTATGGTCGCGAAGTCAAGATAGGACGCGACAGCGACCCGGCCTACCCCGACAGCTATTACATAAGCACCCATGAAACCGGCGTGTGCAGCAGCCCGGCCTGCGCCGGCCAGCCGGTGCAGATCGAGATCAGCGGCACGCCGGTCATGGCCTTGCTGATGGGTCTGAAAAAGGTCCAGCCGAACCCGGACCTGGTCATCGTCGGGCCCAACCCCGGCAACAACGTCGGCGCCATCAACAGCGCGTCGGGCACCTTCAATGCCGCCAGCTTCGCCGTGCGCGCCGGCTATCCGACCCTGGCGGTGAGTACCGACCTCAAGGACAAGGACCCGCAACGCATCGCCCGCCAGGTGCTGGGCCTGGTGGACGCCCTCGACCGGCATCGCCAGCCCGATGGCAGGCTATTGCCCGCCGGCCTCGGCCTGAACATCAACTTCCCCGCCGACAGCGCCGCACTCAAGGGCGTGCGCCTGACCCGCATCGGCAGCTACGTCGGCTTCGACACCCTGTACACCGACGATCTCGGCCCGCTGTTCCCGGCCCAGGCCGGCAAGCCGGGGATCAGCTTCCAGCACAGCGCCCCGGCAACGCCGGCGCAACAGGACGATGAAGCCGTGTGGCTGGCCAAGGGTTACCTGACCATCAGCCCGTTCAACGGCCAGCTGCAATCCAGCGACCAGGCCGGCGCCGCCCGTGCCCTGACCGCCCTGCCCCTGATCAGCGAGGACAAACGACCATGAGCGGCGGATTCTCCCTCGGCTTTCTCAGCCGGGTGTACCAGACCGAGTACAACCCCCGGGTCTACCGGGAAACCCTGGAGCTGTTCGAAGCCGCCGAGGCACTGGGCTTCGACACGGGCTGGGTGGCGCAGCATCACTTCGCCAGCGAACAGGGCCGCCTGCCCTCGCCGTTGGTGCTGCTCTCGGCGATCGCCCAGCGCACCCGGCGCATCGGCCTGGGCAGCGGAATCATCGTGCTGCCGCAGGAGCCGGCCCTGCGCCTGGCGGAAGACGCCGCAGTGCTCGACCTGCTGAGCAACGGGCGCCTGGAACTGGGGCTGGGCGCAGGATTCGACCCGGACACCTTCAACGCCTTCGGCCTGGCCCACGACCAGCGCCATCGCGACTACGAGAGCAACCTGCAACGTCTGCAGACCGCTCTTGGCAACGGCCCCCTGAACCACGACGGCCTGCGCCTGCAGCCACTGGCACCGGGCCTGGGCGGGCGTCTCTGGGAAGCCACCTCGCGGGTGGAACTGGTGGCGGCCCGGGGTAACGGCCTGATCATGGCGCCCAATCCACACCTGCCACCCCAGGCCGGCATCGAGCTGGTCCAGCGCTACCGCGACGCCTGGACCGGCGACAACGGCACCCCGGCGCGTATCGCCCGGGTCCAGGGCGTGTTTCCCCTGGCCCACACGGCGGCCTTGCGCGAGGACATCCAGCGCTACCTCGCACGGCAGAAAAGCATCGGGGTCTACCAGGGCCCATTGGACGGCGACTTCGAGGACACCCTGCGACGCCTCGGTGTGCTGCATGGCGCGCCCGAAACGATCATCGAAGGCCTGGGGGACGGGCCGCGCCTGGGTCGTCACGACCACCTGATCGTCCAGGTACAGAGCGCCAGCACGCCGCTGCGCGACGCCATCCGCGCCCTGCAGATCATCGCCGAAGACGTGGCCCCGGCCCTGGGCTGGCGCCCTGCCCTGGCCCGCACCGCGAAGGAGTTTTCCCTGTCATGAGCACTGCCACTTCCCGCCCGCCGTTCAAACTGGGTTTTCTCACCCACGCGTTCGGCGAGGACGCGCAACAGACCTACCGTGACCTGCTGGAGCAGTTCGAAGTCGCCGAAGCCCTCGGCTTCGACGGTGGCTGGATCGCCCAGCATCACCTGAGCAACGGTTTCGGCCGCCTGCCCTCGCCGCTGCTGGCCCTGGCCGCAGTGGCCGAGCGCACCCGGCATATCGGGCTGGGCACGGCGGTGACCGTACTGCCCTTCGAGGACCCGGTGCGCCTGGCCGAGGATGCCAGCGTGCTCGATCAGCTAAGCGGTGGTCGGGTGCAACTGGGCCTGGGCAGCGGTGGCGCCAACCTGGACAGTTTCACGGTGTTCGAACGGGACGCCGGGCAACGTCAGCAACGCTTCACCGAGGACCAGCAGCGCCTGCAGGGGCTGCTCAACGGTGACGCGCTGTTCCCCGGCAGCGCACTGACCCTGCAACCGCCTGCCCCCGGCCTGGCCCGCCGTCTCTGGCATTCGCACGGCAGCCTGGAGGGCGCACGCTATACCGCCAGCCAGGGCAACGGTTTTCTCCTCGGTACCGCGACCCATGATCCGCTGACCGTGCAGAAGCCCTTGGCCGAGGCCTATCTCGCGGCCTGGAAACACCCGACGGAGCCGCCGCGCATCGGCGTGGTCCGTGCCGTCTTCCCCGCCGCCGACCGCGCCACCGCGCAGGCCGAGCTGGCGGTGGATATCGAGCGCCATGTGCCACGCCTGCAACGGGAGGGCCTGATCGAACAGGCGATCGACCTGGAAGAACACCTGCGCCTGCTCAATGTCCATCACGGCCATCCCGACGAGGTCATCCGCGGCCTGCGCGAGGATCCCTCGCTGCTGCCCTATGCCGACTACCTGATCGTGGTGGTGCAGGCCGAGAGTTCGAGCCAGGAGCAGGTCCTGCAGCGCCTGCGCATCGTCGCCGAAACCATCGCCCCGGCCCTCGGCTGGCGGCCCCGGCCTGTCCAGCCGGAGGCGGCGGTGGGATGATGGTCTTTCCCCTGTTCGTACTCGCTGCGGAGCCTGTACATGGCCCTTGAACTCAGTTGGCAATTGCCGCTTTGCACCCCGACGCCCACGCCGGGCCAGTGGATCCAGCTGGCCCAGGCCGTGGAATACGCAGGGCTCGACGGCCTGTGGATCCCCGGCGGTGCGCCCTGCGCCGACAGCCTCGGGGTAGCCGCCGCGCTCTGTGCCCATACCCGGCACCTGCGCCTGAATATCAGCGTACCGCCGGAAGTGGTACTGCCCGCCGCACTGGCCAGCACCCTGCAAAGCCTGCAGTCGATCAGTGCCAACCGGGTCCGCCTGCACCTGCCCGATGGCGACCGCGACAGCTTGCGCCAGGCGTTCGGCGAATGGCTCAACCGCGACCAGCGCAACGAACGTATCGGCGAATACCTGGAGATCCTGCAACGCCTGCTGCGAGGAGAAGACGGCGGTTTCAACTACACCGGCCGCTATTTCCAACTGGAAAATGCCGGCTTCGCCCGCCGCGCCTTGCCCGCCCCGCCGCTGATCCTCGACGACAGCCACGACGCCAGCCTGATCGCCGGCCATGCCGACCTGTGCCTGCTACGGTCGGCGCCTCCGGCCTGGCTGGAGCAGGAAATCCGCCGCCTGCAAGGGCGCACGGGCTTCGTCTGCAGTTTCGGCCTGATCCTCGGCGACACCGAGGAACTGGCCTGGGAGGCCGCCGCACGGCGTTTCCCGGCGCCTGCCGAGCCCTTCGCCAATGCGGCGGTACGGCGCCTGACCCGTGACCGCCAGTTGGAGGTCCATCCCAACCTGCTGCAACCGGGGCCCGGGCAGCCGCTGTACCTGGTGGGCAACGCGCAGCAGATCGCCACCCGCCTCGGCGAGCTGCATGGCCTGGGCATCGAGCATATCGTGATCCAGGATCAGCCGGCGGTAGCCGAAGTCCTGCGGTTCGGTGAACGGATACTACCCCTGCTCCAGGAGCTGGGCCTGCGCAAGGAGCGCCAGCGTCATGCCCGCTGAACCGCGTCATCCCATCGAACTGAACTGGTTCCTGCCCACCAATGGCGACGGCCATCACCTGACCAGCAGCGGCCTGCCCAAGGTCGGCCTGTTCCAGCAGGGCGAGCGCGAGCCGAACCTCGACTACCTGCGGCAGATCGTGCGGGCCGCCGAACTGTCGAACTTCGACGGCATCATGGTGCCCACCGCCAGCGGCTTCGAAGACCCCTGGCTGATCACGGCGGTACTGGCCCAGGAAGTGCGGCGCCTGCGTTTTCTCCTCACCCTGCGCCCCGGCCTCGAACTGCCGGCCTGGAGCGCTCATCGCGCAGCGACCTTGCAACTGCTCAGCGACAACCGTCTGGACCTCCACATGGTCAGCGGCTCCAGCCGTTTCGAACAGCGTTCGCTGGGGGATTACCTGGAACATGACGAACGCTATGCGCGCACCGGGGAATTTCTCGAAGCCTTCCAGGCGGTGTGGTCGGGGCGGCGCCAGCCTCATCACGGACGCTACTACCGCTGCGCCGGGGAGACGCCGATCGACACGCGGGCACGGATGCCGGCGATCTACTTCGGCGGGGCGTCCAGCGCTGCCGAGCAGGTCGGTGCGGCCCATGCCCAGACCTGCCTGATGTGGTGCGAGCCTCCGGCGATGATTGCCGAGCGGATCCAGCGCATGCGCGAACTGGCGGCGGCGCGGGGGCGGACCTTGCGCTTCGGTTTGCGCGTCCATGTGTTCGCGGCGGCCACCGATGATGCGGCCTGGAGCCATGTGCAGCGTTTGCTGGACGAGATCCCCAAGGACGCCATCGAGCGTGCGCAATCGCAACTGGCCAGTTATGAGTCGGTGGGGCAATCGCGGCAGAGCGGGCTGGTCAAAGGACGTGGCCGGCAGGCGCGGGAGCTGGAGGTGTCGGCCAATCTCTGGGCCGGGGTGGGCCTGGTCCGTGGCGGGGCCGGGACGGCGCTGGTGGGGAGCTACCAGCAGGTGGCGGAGCGGGTCGAGGAGTATTACCAGCTTGGGGTGGACTGCTTCATTCTTTCCGGGTTTCCCCATCTGGAGGAAGCGATTCATCTGGGCGCGGAGTTGTTGCCGCAGTTGCGCCGGCTGGGGCGCGAGGATCCGGGGCAGGCCCAGGATACCTATCTTTCCTGAGGGCCTCATCGCTGGCAAGCCAGCTCCCACAGGTCCGGCGGTGTACGCGGTCACTGTGGGAGCTGGCTTGCCAGCGATGAGGCCCTCAAGCCATCAGGCGATCGCCTTGTCCACCAGTTCCTGTGCCTCGCCCACCAGACGCTGCAGATGCGCATCGTCGATAAAGCTCTCGGCGTAGATCTTGTAGATGTCCTCGGTGCCCGACGGCCGCGCGGCGAACCAGCCGTTGGCGGTCATGACCTTCAAGCCACCGATGGCCTGGTCGTTACCCGGCGCATGGCTGAGGATCTGCTGGATCGGCTCGCCGGCCAGCTCGGTGGACTTCACCTGCTCCGGCGCCAGCTTGCTCAACAGCGCCTTCTGCTGTGGATTGGCCTTGGCCTCGACGCGGGTGGCGAACGGTTCGCCCAGCTCGGCGGTCAGGGCCGCATAGGCTTCTGCCGGGTTGCGACCGGTGCGGGCGGTCATTTCAGCGGCCAACAGCGCCGGAATCAGGCCGTCCTTGTCGGTGGCCCAGACGCTGCCATCCAGACGCAGGAAGGACGCACCGGCACTCTCCTCGCCGCCAAAGCCCAGGGAGCCGTCAAACAGACCGTCGGCGAAGAACTTGAAGCCCACCGGCACTTCGTACAGGCGACGGCCCAGACGCGCGGTGACGCGGTCGATCAGGCCGCTGCTGACCACGGTCTTGCCCACGGCGGCATCGGCGCGCCATTGCGGACGGTTCTGGAACAGGTAGTCGATGGCCACCGCCAGGTAGTTGTTCGGCGCCAGCAGGCCGGACGGGGTGACGATGCCGTGGCGGTCATGGTCCGGGTCGCAGGCGAAGGCCACGTCGAAACGCTCGCGCAGGCCGATCAGGCCCTGCATGGCATACGGCGACGATGGGTCCATGCGGATCTGGCCGTCCCAGTCCACCGACATGAAGCGGAAGGTCGGATCGACCTCGCTGTTGACCACTTCCAGGTTGAGCTTGTAGTGCTCGGCAATCGCCGACCAGTAGCGCACCCCGGCGCCGCCCAGCGGGTCCACGCCCAGGCGCAGGTTGGCGCCGCGAATGGCGTCGAAGTCGATGACGTTGACCAGGTCGGCGACATAGGTGCCGACGTAGTCATGGCGATGGGTGGTGGCAGCCTTCAGCGCCTGCTCGTACGGCATGCGCTTGATGCCCTTGAGGCCCTCGGCCAGCAGTTCGTTGGCCTTGGCCTCGATCCACTTGGTCACATGGCTGTCGGCCGGGCCGCCATTGGGCGGGTTGTACTTGAAGCCACCGCTTTGCGGCGGGTTGTGCGACGGGGTGATGACGATGCCGTCAGCCAGGCCCGAGGTGCGGCCACGGTTGTAGCAGAGGATGGCGTGGGACACCGCCGGGGTCGGGGTGTACTCGTCGTCCTTCGACAGCATCACCTCGACGCCGTTGGCCGCCAGCACTTCCAGGGCGCTGGCCAGGGCCGGGGTGGACAGGGCGTGGGTGTCGGCGCCGATGAACAGCGGGCCGTCGATGCCCTGGGCCTGGCGGTACAGGCAGATGGCCTGGCTGATGGCGAGGACATGGTGCTCGTTGAAACTCAGGTCCAGGGAACTGCCGCGATGCCCGGAGGTGCCGAAGGCCACACGCTGGGTGGCGACGGCAGCATCGGGCTGGCCGGTGTAGTAGGCGGTCAGCAGGCGCGGAATATCGACCAGGATGGAGGCCGGGGCCGGTTTGCCTGCCAGAGGACTGAGCTTCATGCAAAACCTCAAGA
This sequence comes from Pseudomonas sp. P2S-1, assembly GCF_057197725.1. NCBI lineage: Bacteria > Pseudomonadati > Pseudomonadota > Gammaproteobacteria > Pseudomonadales > Pseudomonadaceae > Pseudomonas > Pseudomonas sp. P2S-1. The sequence continues at coordinate 984,102 of NZ_CM170068.1, read as the reverse complement.
ATTGAGTTTCAGGGTGATGAAAACACGACAGTTTACTGGCACTTCGACTGTCTGGCGATGACGAAGATTCCCGCGCCTGGCTAATTGCTTTCCGGTGCCCACCAGCTTGGAAACATGCGGCGCACCCGGTCTTCGGCGAAGCGGTCGTCGATCAGCATGACCGTACCGCGGTCTTCGGTGCCGCGGATCACCCGCCCCGCTGCCTGGATCACCTTGCGCACGCCAGGGTAGAGATAGGTGTAGTCAAAGCCGGCGCTGAACAAGGCGCCCATGCGCTGCTTGAGCTGTTCGTTGACCGGATTGACCTGGGGCAAGCCAAGGGTGGCGATGAAGGCACCGATCAAGCGCGTGCCCGGCAGGTCGACCCCTTCGGCAAACGCACCGCCCAGCACGGCGAAGCCGACACCCTGCCCGCCCTCGACGAAACGCTCGAGAAAGCCCTGGCGCTGCTCTTCGTCCATCCCCGGCGATTGCGACCACTGGACGATGTCCGGATAACGCTCGACCAGCAGTGCAGACACCTGCTGCTGGTAATCGAAGCTGCTGAAAAACGCCAGATAGTTGCCCGGCTGCTCGTGGTATTGCCCGGCGATCAGCTCGACGATGGGTGCCAGCGAGGCCTGGCGGTGCTGATAGCGGGTGGAGACCCGGCTAACGATGCGCACCCGCAATTGCTCGGCCACGAACGGCGACTGCACTTCCAGCCAGGCGGTGTCGGCCGGCATGCCCAGCAGGTCGGCGTAGAAATGCCGGGGGTTGAGGGTCGCGGAAAACAGCGTGACGCTGCGCGCCGCCGCCATGCGCGGGCCGATCAGCGGTGCCGGCACCACATTGCGCAGGCACAGGCTGGCCAGGCGCTTGCGCCCTGCCCCGCGCAGGCTGATATCGAACAGGAAGTGCTCATCGAACACCTCGCTCAGGCGCACGAACTGCAAGGCCTGGAAGAAGAACTGCAACAGCGGCGGGTCCACGGCTTGTGGGGTACGGTTCATCAGGTCCTGGACCAGCCCGACCACCCGCAGCAGCGCCTTGATAAAGGCGGCCGGCAACTCGCTGCTGGCTTGATAAGGTGCCAACTGATCCTTGTACAGGCGGTTCCACTCACGGTTGAGGCCTTGCAGGGCACTGGCCATGCCGGCCGGCGGCTCCCGACGCAGGGCCTGCAACTGGAACTGGTCGAGGCTGGCGCTGTACATCTGCCGCGCCCGCTCCACCAGGTTGTGCGCCTCGTCCACCGCCACGGCCAGGCGCCACTGATCGGTCTGGGCCAGGCCAAAGAGCAAGGCGTTCTGGTCGAAGTAGTAGTTGTAGTCCGCCACCAGCACATCGACCCAGCGCGCCAGCTCCTGGGCCAGGTAATACGGGCAGACCTGGTGGGCCAGGGCCAGCTCGCGGACCTGCGCCTTGTCCAGCATCGGCACCTGCATTGCCGCCGCCCGGGCTGCCGGCAGGCGATCGTAGAAACCCTTCGCCAGGGGACAGGCCTCGCCATGGCAGGCCGTGCCGGGGTATTCGCAGGCCTTGTCGCGGGCCACCAGTTCCAGGCTGCGCAGGGCCAGCTCGGGGATGGCGGTCATGACCTGGCGCAGTGCATCGAGCGCCAGGCCACGCCCGGGAGTCTTGGCGGTGAGAAAGAGGATCTTGTCCAACGGCTGCTTCGCCATGGCCTTGAGCAGGGGAAACAGGGTGCCGAGGGTCTTGCCGATGCCGGTGGTGGCCTGGGCCATCAGGCAGCGCCCGGTACTGACCGCCTTGTACACGGTTTCCGCCAGTTCGCGCTGGCCCTTGCGAAAGGATGGCCAGGGGAAGGCCAACGCACCCAGGCCCGCATCGCGCAGGCTCAAGCGCCGGGATTGCGCCTCGGCCCATTGCATGAAGCGGCCGCATTGCTCGTCGAAGTACGCCTCAAGCTCGGCAGCGCTGGCAGTGATCTCGAAACGGGTTTCCTGGTCGCTGTCGACATCCAGGTAGACCAGCGCCAGGTTGATCGACGCCAGCCCGCGCTGCTGGCACATCAGCCAGCCATAGACCTTCGCCTGCGCCCAGTGCAGTTGCCGATGGTTGTCCGGCTGGCTGGCCAGGTCGCCGCGGTGGGTCTTGATCTCTTCCAGGCAGTTGCGCGCCGGGAGATAGCCGTCGGCGCGACCGCGCACCTCCAGTTCACCGAATCGCCCTTCCAGCGCCACTTCCGCCTCGTAGCCCTCGCCCCGCCGCGAGACCACCCGCCGGTGCCCGGCAATACCCTCCTGGGCCGTGGGTGACGGGGTGAAGCGCAGGTCAAGGTCGCCGACCTTGGCGGTGAACTCGCACAGGGTGCGCACCGCGACCTTGTAGCTCATGCCGCGGCCCATTGCACATGGCAGACATCCACGGGCAAGCCGTGAAGGGTGCAGAACTCAATCCAGCGCAGTTGGTTGTCCTGCAGGCGGTCACCGGGGCCCTTCACCTCGATCATCCGGTAGCGCTTTTCTGTCGGCCAGAACTGGATCAGGTCGGGCATGCCGGCGCGGTTGGCCTGGATATCTTCCAGCAGGCGCAGGAAACACTGCTTCAGGTGCTCGGGGGGCAGGCAATCGATGGCCAGCTCCAGCAGTTCCGGGCTGAGCAGCTCCCAGTACACGAAGGGCGATTGCAGGCCGTGCTTGGCGGTGTAGGTTTCGCGCAGGGTCTGGCGGTAGCGGCCGTCGTCGAGCTGACCCAGGCACTCGGCAAACAGCTCGGCGCGGCGGTTATGGAAGCCAGCGTCGAGCAGGTCCTGCGGGCCGCTCTGGAACGGGTGAAAGAAGGCGCCCGGCAGCGGCGCGAAGATCGCCTGCCAGCACAACAGCCCGAACAGACTGTTGAACAGGGTGTTCTCGACGTAATGCACCGGGGCATCGGTGCTTTCAAAATGCACCAGCACCGCCTGTTCGACGCCGAGGGCAGACCAGTCGGCCGGCAAGGTCAGGTCGAGACGGCTGATGGCCTGGGCCTTGCGCCGGGACTGGGGCGGGCCACCGAGCTTGCGTTTCAGGCGCGGCAGGATGCGACCCAGGGCCTGGGCTTCGGCAGCATTGCCGGGGCGTTCGGCGGCCTGGGTCGCCAGGTCGAAGGCCGACTGGTACTCGCCGCTGTTCTCCAGCACGCGGATATGCCGCTCGCGGGCCTGGGGGTGGGCGCAGGCGGAATAGATCGACAGCGCCCGATCCAGGTGGCCGGCCCGCTCGCACAGGTAGGCGAGCTGGTAATGCAGCTTGGCCCGGCGCCGTTGCAGCCAAGGGTTCTCGGTATTCAGGCCGTCCAGCCGGGCGAGCAGCAGATCGACGTCCACCTCGCCTTCCAGTTGCTCGGCGCAGGCATGCAGGGCCAGGCACAACTCGATGTCGCCGCGCTCGCGCAGGGCCCGGGAGTCGGCGCTGAACTCCACCTGTTCATAGCGCAGCAGGCCGAGGTCGGCGAGGACGAATTCCGACCAGTCCTGGTACAGGTTGCCGAAGAACAGCAGGCGCAAGCGGTCGCACACCGCCTGCTGGCGCAGGGCGTAGATCGGTTCGGGGGACTCGGGCCACCACTCGTGCAGCGTGCGGGCCTCCGGGAACAGCTCGCTCAATTGCTCGTAAAGCTCGTGCTTGGCGGCTTTCGGGTGGGTCAGGTGGGTGGCGAAGCAGCGGGCGATCTCGTCCTTGAGGAGGATCTGGAACAGCTCGTCGAGGGCCAGCGGCGCCTCGCTGTCGACCCAGCCCAGTTCCAGCAGGGGTGCCATGGCCGGCAGCGTCGGGCCGATCTCGGCATAGCTCAGGCGCCGCTCGCGGAACAGCAGGCCCTTGCGCATCACCATGCGCACCAGCAGCGCCTGGCTCGGCTGGGGCAGCAGGCGGAAGCCCTCGATGAAACCCCGTTCCTCGGCGTCCAGCAGATCGGCGTAGCGCAGGTGCAGCCAGTCCAGTACCTGGCGGAAGTTGTGCAGGTAGTAGAAGGGGTCGTTGCGGGAGTCGGCGATCACGGGCGGGCAATACCTGGGGAAATCTGGCACTGGTTATACATACAGATAGTAGCGGCTGGCAATCACCGTGGATCGGATCGAGGCAAGCCCATGCCCATTCGGTGCCTCTACTGGCCCTATCGCTGGCAAGCCAGCTCCCACAGGTTCTGTGTGCGCCGCGAACCCTGTGGGAGCTGGCTTGCCAGCGATAGGGCCAGCAGGCGCAATGAAGAACCTGCGACGAGCGCCATGTCCATTACAGCTTCGTTAACAAACCTTAAACAAATAACTGCCATTTTCTTTCAGCCCGTCCACCAAGGATCCGCCCCACTCCATGCCCGTCCTCGTCACCGGCGCTGCCGGCTTCATCGGTTTCCATCTGGCCCGTCGCCTGTGCGAAGCGGGTCTGGAGGTGTTCGGCATCGACAACCTCACCCCCTATTACAGCGTCGAACTCAAGCAGGCGCGCCTGCAGCAGTTGGCGCAGTACCCGGCTTTTCGCTTCCAGCCGCTGGACATCGCCAACCCGACGGAACTGCTGGCCCTGTTCGCCAGGTTCAACTTCAGCGAGGTCTTCCACCTGGCCGCCCAGGCCGGGGTGCGTTACTCGCTGGACAACCCCGGCGCCTACGGCCAGGCCAACCTGGTCGGCTTCCTCAACATCCTCGAAGCCTGCCGCCAGCACCCGCCACAGCATCTGGTCTACGCCTCCAGCAGCTCGGTCTACGGCGCCAACGCCAAGCTGCCGTTCGCCGAGGCAGACCCGGTGGAGCAACCGGTGTCCCTGTACGCCGCGAGCAAGCGCGCCAACGAACTGATGGCCCACAGCTACGCCCATCTCTATGGCCTGCCGATGACCGGCCTGCGCTTCTTCACCGTCTATGGCCCCTGGGGCCGTCCGGACATGGCGCTGTTCAAGTTCACCGAAGCGATGCTCGCCGGCCGCCCCATCGATATCTACAACCATGGCCTGATGGGCCGCGACTTCACCTATATCGACGATATCGTCGAGAGCCTGCTGCGCCTGCGCCTGAAGCCGCCAATCGCCAGGGCCGGCGAAGCGCCTTGGCAACTGTTCAATATCGGCCGCGGCCAGCCGGTGCGCCTGCTGGAGTTCGTCGACTGCCTGGAAAACGCCCTGGGTATCGAGGCCCGGCGCAATTACCTGCCACTGCAACCCGGCGATGTCCTGGAGACCTGGGCGGACGTGTCGTCCCTGGCGCGCTGGATCGATTTCTCCCCAGGCATTTCCCTCGAGCACGGCGTCAGCCGGTTCGTCAGCTGGTACCGCGGGTTCTACCGCGCCCAGCCCACCCCAACAGCCTTCAGGTAGCCCCGATGATCGATCTTTCGGTACTGATTCCGGCGAAGAACGAAGCCGAAAACCTGCCGTCCCTGCTCAGCGAGATCCGCAACGCCCTCACCGACCAACGCTATGAAGTGCTGGTGGTCGACGATGGCAGCGACGACCAGACCCTGGCCGTGCTGCAGCGCCTCAAGGCCCAGGGTTTCGAGCAGTTGCGCATCCTTCACCACGACCGCTCCCTCGGCCAGAGCACCTCGCTCTGGCACGCCGCGCAGGCGGCCCGTGGCCAATGGCTGGCGACCCTGGACGGCGACGGCCAGAACGACCCGGCGGATATCCCCGGCATGCTCCGCCTGGTCCGCGCCACCCCCGGCCTGCAACTGGTAGCCGGGCACCGGGTCAACCGCCGCGACAGCGCCAGCAAGCGCTGGGCCTCGCGCCTCGCCAACGGCCTGCGCCGGCGCCTGCTCAAGGACGCCACCCCGGACACCGGCTGCGGCCTCAAGCTGATCGAGCGCGCCGCCTTCCTGCGCCTGCCCTACTTCGACCATATGCACCGCTATATCCCGGCGCTGATCCTGCGCCACAACGGGCGCATGCAGGTGCACCCGGTCAACCACCGGCACCGCCAGGCCGGCACGTCCAAGTACGGCAATATCGACCGCGCCCTGGTCGGCATCCTCGACCTGGTCGGGGTCTGGTGGCTGATCCGCCGGACCCGCCTGAACACCCTGCCCCAGGAGATCGAAGGATGACCCGGGAAACCCTCTGGCTGATCGTCGGCTTCGCCGGCCAGGCGGTGTTCACCGGCCGCTTCGTCCTGCAATGGCTGTACAGCGAGTTCAAGCGGCGCAGCGTGATCCCGGTGGGCTTCTGGTACCTGAGCATGCTCGGCAGCGCCCTGCTGCTGGCCTACGCCATCTACCGCGAAGACCCGGTATTCATCATCGGCCAGTCCTTCGGTTTCCTGGTCTACCTGCGCAACCTGCAGTTGATCGCACGCAACAAGCCGCAGGAGCAATAGCCGATGTTCAGGTTCGCAAGCGCCAGGCGCGAAGGCCTGGCCCTGGTTGTCCTCGCCGTACTGCTGGTGGCCGCCGGGATCGGCTGGCGCCAGCCGATGAACGTCGACGAAGAACGGTTCCTCGGCGTCGCCCTGGAAATGCTGCAGAACGGCAACTGGTTCATCCCCCACCGTGCCGGGGAGATCTACGGCGACAAGCCGCCGTTGTTCATGTGGACGGTGGCGTTGTTCACGGTACTGACCGGGCTGCCCAAGGTCGCCCTGTATATCCCCGGCCTGCTCTCGGCGGCGACCATCACCGCGGTGCTCTACGACCTTGGCCGGCGCCTGTGGAACCGCCGCGTGGGGCGGATCGCCGCGCTGCTGTTCCTTGCCACCTACCAGACCTACAGCATCCTGCGGACCGGACAGATCGACAGCTTTCTCTGTCTCTGGGTCGCGCTGGGCTTCTACGGGCTGATCCGCCATCTGCTGCTGGGGCCCGCGTGGGGCTGGTTCTATGCCGGCTGTGCGGCGATGGGACTGGGCATCATCAGCAAGGGCGTGGGTTTCCTGCCGGCACTGATGCTGCTGCCCTATGCCTGGGCCGTGCATCGACGCTGGTCCGACGTGGCCGTCATGCCGGGCCAGGGCTGGCGCTGGAGCCTGGGACTGCTCTGCGTGCTGGCAGGATGCGCCTTCTGGCTGCTGCCGCTGCTTGTGTCGATTGCCCATGGCGGCGGCGCGGCGGAGATCGCCTACCTCAAGGAAATCCTCCTGCGCCAGACCGCCGCCCGCTACACCAACGCCTGGGACCATCGCGAGCCATTCTGGTACTTCTTCAGCGACGTGATCCCCAAGTACTGGCTGCCGCTGCTGCTGGTCCTGCCGTGGATGGTGCCGGCGTGGCGGCGTCAGTTGCGCAAGCAGGACGGGCGTTTCCTTGTCCTGCTCGGCTGGGTAGCGCTGGTGCTGCTGTTCTTCAGCATCAGCAGCGGCAAGCGCAAGCTGTACATCTTCCCCGCCCTGCCCGGCCTGGTGCTGGCCATCGCGCCGTTGCTGCCGTGGTTGCTCAAACGCTGGTTCCTGGCACGTCCGCTCCGGCGCAAGGTGTTCTTTGCGGTGGCGGTGGTGTGGTTCAGCCTGTGGTTCGTGCGCGGGGTGGTCGAGCCCTTCAAGGAGGGTCGCAACCCCCATGAGACCCTGATGGCCGAGGCGGCGGAGGCTACCGGCGGTGCCGACCTGGCCTTGGTGCAATGGCGCGAAGGCCACTGGCTGTTCGCCCGCCAGCCGATCGTGCATTTCGGTTTTTCCCGCTCCAACACCAGCGATGCGCTGTTCTGGATGCGCCAGCACCCGGGGACCTTCGCCCTGGTGCCGGAGACCGAGCTGGAGCGCTGTTTCGATGCCGGCAGGGCGCGCAAGCTGGGGGATACCTCGCGGGCGGAGTGGTATGTGGTGGGAGCGGATGCGGATAACGGGAAATGCGAGGCCAGGACCCCGGATCGAGTCTATCGGTTCGCCTGGAACTGAACGGCCGACACGACCACCGTGGAGAGCCGTCTCACCCGCTTCCCACCGTCCACATCCCAAGTGCTATCGAGCACCACCCAACAATGGCGAACGCCGGTACAACGCTTGCAAGCTTTCCATCGGCAAGCCCGTGGTCCCGGTCAGCCATTGCTTCACCGGGTCGGTCGCCGACTGCCCCTGCAACGCCTTGTGCAGGTACGGCAGGGCCACCAGCATGCCCGGGTGGCACCGGCGCAGGAAGTCCTCCAGGCGCCGGCCCTGCTCGATGATCGGGGCAAACAGCAGGCTGACCAGTTGCGCCTCGCTGATGCCCCAGGCCTGGGACGCGAAGTCTCCGGCCAGGCGGCGCACCTGCTGCAGGTCCTCTCCCCCTTGCCAGGGCCCAAGCAAATGCTCGCGCAGGACCGCTGGCAGCGCGTCGGCCTGCATGCCCGCCTCGCTGCGCTGCAAGCAGAGCGCCAGGCCGTCCTGGTAGCTGCCGTCCTCGATGAATTCCCGGCGCAGCCCGAACAGGTGCGCGCGCAGCATGGGATTGCCGACCTCGCAGCGGGAGAAGCCGAAGGCCCAAGGGTCATGCTCGAAGCGCAGCAGCTCGGCGAGCAGGCTGGTGTGACCGCAGACCGGGTCGTAGGTCAGGTCGTCGATGGCGATAAAGCGCGGCATGCGCAGACGCGTGTCGAAACCCTTGCTCTCGGCCGTACTGTCCTGTGGCTGGGGCATGCGGTACTCGTCGCGGATCGCCGCGACCACCTCGAACAGCGCCTGGGGAAACGCTTCGACCGGCCGCACCCGCGGTATCCCCGCCGCCCGCATCATGCGCAGGGCGGTAGCCATGAAGCGCTTGCGCTGGCGCCCCGGCTCGCCACTGATCAGGACGTCCACCCCACCGTTCCAGGCAGCACCGAGGCGATGCAGATCGGCAAGGTCCAGATAGTGCCGGTGGCCCAGGGCCATGCGCACGTCGCCGCCGGTCAGGTGCCCGGCCATCAGCACGGCATGCCGGTCGGCCTGCTGCTGGGCGCGGCAGATCGGCTGACGCACATCGAAGTCACGAACCTGGCCATCTTCCAGCATCAGCAACTCGACCCGGGGATCGTCATGCACCACCAATCCCGCAAAGGCGCGCTCGATATTGCTCAGCACCACCGCCGGCATATCGCTGTGCCGCGCAGTGGCGACGCGCAGGTTGAAGGTCGCGGGCGACCGCGCGGCCAGGGTCAGTTGCGCGGCGCGGAGAAAAGCCAGGCTCTGGGTGCTGTCCGGGCTTCCCGTGTGCACCAGCATCACCTTGAGCCCGCTGATGCACTCCAGGCCACCGGCGATCACCAGCAAGCGCTGGATCAGCAACTGCAAGGAAGCGCGCTGACCCTGGGTCATGCGCTCCAGCACCCGCTGCAGCACCTGCTGATAGACATATTGCATGGCCTGGTCGTGAATCGCGCCCATATTCAATTCCCTGATAATTATCGCAACCATTGAAAACTTGATGCCCGCCCATAAAAGTGCACATGCGAAGTTCTCTCGAAGTTCTGCATGGACATCACGGACGAAGCAGCGTCTATATTGAAGGAAACTTCCTACATACTTACCGCATCACTTCACAAGTTGTGAGGCGCCACGGCGCAGGCGTCCAGCCAACGGCTGCCGGCCTTGTGGCCGGGGCGTCGGTCCGACCGGGTATTTCGACGTACATATCTCGCTCCTTGAGACGACAACAGGAAGAACACTTTTCTGGTAGGCGGAGAAGTACAAGCCAGGCAGAGACCGGAGATTTCCGCACCGCTCCAGGTAACGCTACAGACGCTGCAGTACCTTTATTCCGACAGCAACAACATAGCCCATGCGATGTCCTTAGTCCCCATAAGACTAATAGGAAATTTCTGAAATTTAAGAAGGTAAAATTCACAAAAAAGCCCGAGCGATCGCTCGGGCCTGGCAGGAGGGCACAGCAGTGGTGATCAGGCGTCCGGCAATTGCAACACGACACGTCCGCCACAAGGACATTCGTCCATATGTCGGTGCGCCTCCACCACCTGCTCGAACGGATAGACCTGGATGATCTGGGTCTGCAACTGGCGATCAGCCGTGAACTGGTTGATATCGCGCAAGGCACGGTGCAGGGCGACCTGGTCCTGGGTGATGCCCAGCTCCGGCTTGCCGGTGAAGTTGCTGATGCAGTGCACGAAGAACTGGATGTTCTTCTGGAACGCCGCGCAAGCCGGGAACGGTGTCTGGTTACCGCCCTGCAAGCCGTACAGCACCAGGCTGCCGCGGGGCGCCAGGACATCGCCGAGCAGCGACATCTGCGGCCCGCCGAGCCCGTCGAGGACCATATCGACGCCACGGTTGTCGGTGTACTTGTTGATCTGCATGAGCAGATCCTGCTCCTCGGTGACGATCACCTTGTCGGCGCCCAGCTTGAGCAGCGGCTCACGCTCGTCGGCCTCGCGGGTCGCGGCGATCACCTTCAGCCCCAGGGCCTTGCCCAGTTGCACGAAGGACGGCCCGGCGCAGTGGCTGGCGTCGGTGATCAGCGCGGTCTGCCCGGCCTTGGCCCGGGCCAGGTCGACATAGGCAAAGTAGGCCATGAGGAACGGCGTGTAGTGCACGCTGGCCTCGACCGGGCTGAGGATATCCGGGTAACGGGTCAGCGCCGTGCGTGGCAGCACGATGATCTCGCCGTAGACGGGATGGTCGTTGGGACTGGTGGCCGGGAAGCTGGCGACCTTGTCGCCGACGGCCAGGTCATCGACGCCCTCGCCCAAGGCCGTCACCACGCCCGCCATCTCGTGGCCGATACCGGCCGGCAGGCGCGCCTGGGACGGTGCCAGATTCTGCCGCCAGAGCACGTCGTACCAACTGACGCCAATCGCCTGGACACGAATCTGCACTTCCCCGGCAGCCGGCGCAGGCGTAGGCAGCTCCTCTATCTTGAGCACCTCGGACTGGCCGAACTTGTGGAAACGGATCATGCGGGACATCGCAAACCTCGCCTAGTGAACCTCTAATGCCCTGAACTCTATCGGGGCTTTCAGTGTTAGACCATCAGTGGTCATTAATAGTCGACATGCTTGTCATCGATTGGGCTCATGCTACGGGGCTTGCCGTAGAATGGCACGCAGCCATAATCTGTGCCGCAGGGTAACAGCCTTTACCCGCAAGAATCACCCCTCGCCCCACCCGCCAACGAAGCGAAGCCCGATGAACCGAAACGACCTGCGCCGCGTCGATCTCAATCTGTTGATCGTCTTCGAGACCCTGATGCACGAACGTAGCGTCACCCGGGCGGCGGAAAAGCTGTTTCTCGGGCAGCCAGCGATCAGTGCGGCGTTGTCGCGGTTGCGCACGCTGTTCGATGACCCGCTGTTCGTGCGGACCGGACGCAGCATGGAGCCTTCGGCGCGGGCGACGGAGATCTTTGCCCTGCTCTCGCCGGCACTGGACTCCATCTCTACTGCGGTCAGTCGGGCTGCGGATTTCGATCCGGCGACCAGTACTTCGGTGTTTCGGATCGGGCTGTCCGACGACGCGGAGTTCGCCTTGCTGCCCCTGCTGCTCAAGCGCGTGCGCGCCGAAGCCCCGGGGGTGGTGCTGGTGGTACGGCGGGTCAACTACCTGTTGATGCCGGGTTTGCTCGCCTCCGGGGAAATCTCGGTTGGCGTCAGCTACACCGACGACCTGCCGGCCAATGCCAAGCGCAAGGTGCTGCGGCGCAGCAAGCCGAAGCTGCTGCGAGCGGACAGCGTACCGGGCTCGTTGAGCCTGGATGACTTCTGCAAGCGGCCCCATGCGCTGGTGTCGTTTGCCGGGGATCTGAGCGGGTTTATCGATGAGGAGCTGGCGAAGCTTGGGCGGGAAAGGCATGTGGTGCTGGCGGTGCCGCAGTTCAATGGGTTGGGGAGTTTGTTGACGGGGACGGATATTGTGGCGACGGTGCCGGACTATACCGCCGATATCCTGACGGCTGCTGGGGGATTGCGGGCTGAAGAGTTGCCGCTGGAGACCAGGACGTTCGAGCTGCATATGGCCTGGCGGGGGGCGCAGGATAATGATCCGGGGGAGAAATGGTTGCGGTCGAGGATCAGTATGTTCTTTGGCGACCCTGAGAGCCTATGATCCACGCGTCGAGACCATAATTGTTATGTATCTAAAACAATCCCTCTCGGCATTCACCTGCAGGTGTCGGCCGCCGTCATCCCCCTTCGCACCACGGTGTGAAGACCTGTTATCGTAGCCCGCATGCAATCCATTCGCCCGGTCCTGCCATGACAATCCTCTATTCCACCGCTGAACTCGGCGCCAGGGAACGCTTCGACTACTGGCAGGATGTCGTCGGCGCAAACTTCGTCCCCACGGCCAACCGGCAACTGAGCGACGACTGGTTCGACGGTTCGCTCAGCACGGTCGCAAAAGGCAGCGTGTCATTCTCGCGGATTCGCTCACTCCCCATCGAGTACACCCGCGAGCGGCGGGACGCCGAGATCGACCAGTTCTTCATTTCCCTGAGCTTCTGCACCGAAGCCCACGTGCAGCAAGGCAACCTGCTGTCCCGACAGGGCCCTGGCGACATCGTGCTGTACGACGGCGCCCGCCCCTTCACTGCGTCCTTTCCCAAGGGCGACGATCAAATCGTGTTGAGCGTGCCACGGGCGCTGGTGCTGCGCCACCTGCCGCAGGTGGAGCGCTACCTCAACCGGACGCTCGAAAGCCAGACGCCCCTCGGCAGTCTGGCCCGCACCCTGCTGATGGAAACCTGCACCAGCCCGGCAATGCCGGCCCCGATCAGCGAGCGTCTCAACGGCGCCTTGCTCGACGTGTTGTCGGGTGCCTATGAAGCGGCCTTCGGCAGCAAAGGCCCAGCGACCGAACTGCGCCGCGAACAGCAGGTGGAGCGGGTCAAGCGCTACCTGCTGGCGAACCTCGCACGGACCGATCTGACGGTCGACAGCATCGCCGCAGCGACCCACCTGTCCGCGAGAACCCTGAGCCGGATCTTCTCCGCCGAAGACTCGACGGTCATGCGCTGGCTCTGGCAACAGCGCCTCGCCGCCTGCCATGAGGGGCTGGCCAGCGGACGGTTCCAACAGGTCAGCGTGGCGGCGTTGACGTTCGGTTTCAGCAACCTCTCGCACTTCAGCAAGGCCTTCAGACAGGCCTACGGCATCGCGCCGCAACAGTTGCTGCGTAACGCCTGATCCTCGACTGGCGTACGCGGCACATCACCTGGCGAGACCAGCAAAGCAGCCTCCTCCTTCACGGCGCAGCATGAACTGCCCGTGCCCGCGCCTGTACCTCCCATAAAAACCAGCACTCGCCGGGGCGGGGTCGTATTCCTTTCGTAGCTGCCATAACACCAACAATCGAGGTCCGACCATGAACCGAGGCTACGTCTACGTATTGCTTTGCTATCTCCTTATCGGCATCAGCTACCCCATTGCCAAGGACGCCATGACCCAGATTCCGATCTGGCTGTTCACCTGCATCACCTTCGCCATCGCCTTCACGCTGCTCATGCCCTTCGTTCATTTTGGCGACAAGCTCGCCCTGCACCGCCTCGGCCTGCGCGCCTGGCTGGCGATCTGCACGCAGGCGCTGCTGGGGGCGGTGCTCTACACGGTGTTCCTGCTCTACGGCTTCGCCTCGGCCACGGCGATTGTCGCGTCGGTGTTCAGCAGCCTGGCGCCGGCCGCCGTGCTCACCCTCGCCTCGCTGGTGCTCAAGGAAAGGCTGAGCGCCCGAAAAGTCCTGGCGATCCTCCTGGCCATCGCCGGGGTGCTGGTGCTGACCCTGCCCGCCTCCGACGACAGTGGCCATACCACCCTGGCCGGCGTGGTGTTCCTGCTGCTGTCGACGCTGTCCACCGCCGGCGCGGTCGTCGCCGCGAAGAAGATCGATGTCGATCTTCCGCCCGCGACGCTGGCGGCCGGCGTCTGCCTGGCCGGCACCCTGTTCACCCTGCCGATGGCCGTGGACCAAGGGCTGAGCTTCGACTGGCCTCAACTGGGCCTGAGCAACGGCCTGGTGATGCTCTATTACGGCGCCCTGGTCTGGGCGGTGCCTTACCTGCTTTATTTCAAAGGCGTGCCGCGCATCCCCGCAAGTGCGACAGGGATGGCGATTGCAGTCATCCCGATCGCCGCCAGCTTCTTTTCGATCCTGTTCTACGGCGAGCGAATGCACCTCAGCGATGCGCTCGCCCTGATTCTCGTGACCCTGTCGATCATTGCCGCCGAAGCCCGCGAGACGCGCAAGGCGGTGCAGGCAAGCCCCGCCTGACGAACCGTTAACCCCCAAACCGATGGTGACTTGATGAGCACTGCCCACGACAAAACCCTGCGCCTGCTGTTTCCCCAATGGCAGGGCGGCAACAACCCACCCTACTTCTTCGGCGCACAACTGCTCGCCTGGCTGGCGCCTGCCGCCCAGGGGCCGGTCGAGGAAGTACCGGTGATCGAACCCGACGGCCAGCCGCTGCCCCTTGAAGACGGCATCGTTGGGCGCGCGGCGTTGCTCCGGCAACTGCGCGGCGCCCGCCAACTGATCGACAAACACCAACCTGACCGCCTCGTCGTGCTGGGCGGCGACTGCCTCGTGGACCTGGCACCCTTCGCCTACCTGAACGAGCGCTATGACGGGGACCTGGCGGTGCTGTGGGTCGATGCTCACCCGGACGTCATGACCCCGGACGATTTCCGCCATGCTCACGCCATGGTGCTGGGCAACCTGCTGGGCGAAGGCGACCGCGACTTTGCCGACACCGTGCCGGTGCCGCTGAAACCGTCGAACGTCATGTACGCCGGGTTGCAGCAAACCCTGGCGGTGGAAACCGCGACCTTGCAGCGCCTTGGCCTGCGCAGCGCAGGGCCTGCCGAACTGGCCACCACCAGCGAGCCAGTCCTGCAATGGCTGCGCGAGACGGGCGCCAAGCGTCTGGCCATCCACCTCGACCTCGATGTACTGGACCCAACCCTGTTCCGTTCGTTGCTGTTCGCCGAGCCCAACATCGCCCCCGACACCTACGACGGTGTGGCCCAAGGGAAGATGAGCCTGGACCAGGTCATTCGCCTGCTGACCGATGTCGCCGGGGTCGTCGATGTGGTGGGCATCGGCATTGCCGAGCACCTGCCGTGGGATGCCCTGGCGATGAAGAACATGCTGGCGAAACTGCCGCTGCTCGGTAACCCGCAGGGCTGATCCCCTACCTCACCCTTCCCTTCGAGCGCTCTCGGGTTGATCCGCGAGCGCTTTGCTGTTTTCACCTGCCTGGATCTGAACCATGAAAGCACTCGTAGCGACCCGCTTCGGCACACACCCCGAAATGGCGATCGAAGATCGCCCCATGCCCACGCTCAAACCCGGCCACAGCCTTGTAAATATCCACGCCGCGACCGTCAACCCGCTCTCCCATCAGGTACGCTCGGGCATCGTTGCGGCCGCGCGAGCACCGCGGGTGTTGAGCAATGATGGCGCGGGCACCGTCGAAGCCAGCACGACCTTCGCACGCGGTACGCGAGTCGCCCTGTACGGCGGCGCCCAGCTGGGCATCAGCGAAGACGGCCTGCAACAACAATGGGTGGTCGTGGAAGACAAGCGCTTGATCGAACTGCCGCAGCAGCTCGACCTCGACGAGGGCGCGGCGCTGCCCATCAATTACGTCACCGCGTATCAGGCACTGACGCGCGTCGGCCAGGTGGTCGCGGGCCAGCGGGTATTGGTCTCGGGCGCCTCGGGAGCGCTGGGCCACGCACTGATCCAGACCGCCCTGGCATTGGGCGCGGTGCCCATCGGTGTCGTTTCCAGTAGCCGGAAAGTGGAATTCGCCCGGCGCTCCGGGGCGGTCGAGGTCATCGACCTCGCCACGCAGCCGCTGAAGGAAAGGGTGTTGGCAATTACCGACGGCAAGGGCGCGGACCTGGCCTTCGATCCGGTGGGTGGCGAACTGTTGGGGCATCTGGTTGGCGCATTGCGCACCCGCGGGGCACTGGTGTCGATCGGCTTCGTGGGCGGTACCTCGGCCCGCATTGACGTCACGGATGTGGTGATCGAGGAAAAACGCATCCTCGGCTATGACGCCTGGCTGGAAACGGACGCCGATGTGGCGGCGGCCTTTGCGGCGATTCGCGGCTTCATCGGCAAAGGGCTGCTGCGACCGGTCATCGACAGCAGCTACTCGATCGAAGAACACGCGAGTGCCTATGCACGCCTCGCCTCTCGTGAAGCGACGGGCAGCATCCTGCTGCGGCCTTGAGGCGCCTCACGCCTCGACGACGGTGTGCGCGTTCACGGCCAGGGTCACCATGCTGGAGAAATCGATGAAGCGCTCACTGTCCTCGACGACCGCGACCCGCTGGGTAGTAAACACCGCATCCGCTTCGCAATGGTAGGTGTAGATCGACAGCGCGTCGTAGGTCGTGGCGCCGGCGTTGCAGACAATGCCGCCGACATCGGCGACGGCGCGGGTCGGGTACTGCACATAGCTGACCAGCCCGCGAGACTCGCGGGTCATGACCTCGCGGTGGGCTTCGTACAAGGCGTCGAAGGTTTCACGGCTGAGGCCCGGCTTGCGGCGGAACATGAAGGCGACGGTAAACATGGCTGCACTCTCCAACAGGTAGATCGGAATGCAAGACGCCGCCGGCTGGCGGGGGCGCCTTGCAGCGGTCAGAAGGCGTGAACGAATCGAACCCTGGCGCCTCGGGTTTCGAAAGCGTTATCCACCTTGATGTCCTGGATGTACTCGACCTGCACCTGGTCCTGCCGGGTCACCTGCTTGGCGAGCCCGAAGGCCAGGGTCTGGACCTTCGACTTGTCGTTCTGGCTGACCTCGCCCAACTCCGTCTCGCCGCCGCTGGCCCAGGTGTACTTGGCCGAGGCCCAGAGCGTCGGGGTAAGGTTGTAGGCGTAGATGGCCTGGGCGCTCCAGACCTTGTCTTTCTTCTGGGTCTGGCCGAAGTAGTCGTCGTTGCGGCCGAAGAAATCGACCGCGGCAATCAGGTCGAGGGTGGTGTTCTCGCCAAAGCCCTTGGTCATGCCGAACTCGGCGGTGTAGCTCCAGCGGTTGCTGCCCAGGCTGGTGCCGGGACGTTCGTCGTTGTAGTTGCCGGTGGGCACCGTGACGTAGGGCGTGAAGGCGATCCAGGTCTTGTTGGCCGGGTCGTTCACGAACCAGAACGAGCTGAGCAGGATCATGTCGCCCATGCTGCTGCGCCGGTCATCCACGGCGCCGGGCAGGTTCACGTTCAACTGGCCCATGGGCAGGATGATCTGCGGGTCGATGATCATGCCGCCGACTTCCATGAAGTGGACGTAGCGGGCCACCAGCAGGTCGGACGAGAAGTCCGCGCCGATGTCCTTGCCATTGGCAACATAGGTGTTGGCCTGCTTGTGGGTGTAGTAACCGACGGCGAGGTCCACGCCCGCCGGGGCGGCGATGTAGTCCCGGGCCATGGCGTCGCCAGCGGCCTGGGCGTGAATGGACAGGGACAGCGACAGCGCGAGCGTGGAGATCTGGAGGAACGTCTTGGTCATAGGGCACTTTTATTGTTTTTGAGGTAAGCCGTCGCCCTGGCGGGCACCGCAGTGCCAACCTTCCGGGCAAATGAATGAACGATCTGAGGTAGTGCGCCGGGCGTCAGGTCTCGGCCTGGCCGGAAGCGAAGGTGGCGCGCGCCGAGGCGCTGCGTTTGCGCCGGTGGTCGTACAGCCAGGCGCCGGCGAAGAACACCACGACGACCAGCGGCAGGAAGGACGCCGTGTGGAAGATCGATCCCGCCGCATCGACCATGACCTGGTTATGCGCCGCCGTCCCCTCCTTGAGCGCTTCGAACGCCGCGCTGCCGCCCGCACTGGCGATCTTGGCCTGGTCGAACAGCTTGCCGAACGCCGGCATCAGCACGTAGGTGGAGAGCATTCCGGCGGAAGCGGTGATGCCGATCGCCAGCGACCCGCCCTGCGGAAAGCGCTCCGAGGTGCTCGCCAGCATGGTCGGCCACAGCACACTGGTGCCCATCCCGAACAGCAAGGCGGCGAACAAGCCCGACCCCGGGCTCGTCGCCTGGCTGAGCAGCGCAAGCCCAACGAAGGAGAACAGGCAGCCGAAGAACAGAATGCCGCTGGAACCGATGTGGCGGTACATCACCCCCGTGAACAGCCGCACGACGATCTGCACCGTATAGATGAACGCCACCAGCCAGAAGCCCTGGATGCCCACGATGCGGGTCAGGGTAAGGTCGATCCAGCTACTGGGCACCAGCTCCGTGGCCGACGTGAGGAACATCGCGCACAGGAACAGATAGAACGCCGGCCGGGTCAGGGTGTGGCGGAACATGCCGGAGAACGACACGCCCTGGGCTACCCGCTCGCTGGGCGGATACTTGACCTGGGCGATCATCACCAGCGCCAGCGTCGCCGGAATCGCGACCAGCACCAGTTGAGGCTTCCAGCCCAGCGCAAGCTTTTCCACCATCACACAGGCCGGCGCTGCGACCAGCATGCCCAGCGCGAACGCAGCATGGAACAGGTTGAGCCTGTGCACCTTTCGCGTCGGATAGATCGATACCACCAGCGGATTGAGCGCTGCCTCGATGGAGCCCCAGGCCAGGCCCTGGAGTAGCGAACCGCCCCACAGCAACTGATAGGCCCAGGGGGACTCGGGAGACGCCGACGTCACCGTGAACGTACCCACCAGGTACACCAGGATGCTCAGCACGTGGGTGCGGCGCAGGCCGATGGCGTCCACCAGCGGGGCCATGAAGAAGTTGGCGATGGCAAAGCCTAGGAACAGCACCCCCAGCACTTCGCCGATCATGGCGCCGGAAGTCAGCGGGTTGGTGGCATCGAAAAAGTCATGCTTGATCGAACTAGCGGCATTGAGCCGCAGCAGCACCTCGAAGCCCATGCAGAACTGGGTGATGAAGGCGGCAATGAAAATCCGCGTGACGGGGATGCCTTGCAGGTAGGCGGGCAGGCCCGCAGGTGTTTTTTGCATGATGCTGTGCTCCTTCACCGACGCGATGCGGTGAATGCAGGTTGTTGTTTTTATCTGTCTGGATCGAAGCGGTTGGCAAGGCGTGCTGGTCGGTGATGAAATTCCTCGATTAGTGTCTGTCGTGCCGGAACGGACGCTGTGGGAGCGGCTTCAGCCACCATTACAGCGGTGAATTCACCAACTGATCGTGGTCAAGCCCGCGCCCGCAAAGCCCGCCGATCAACGCACCTGGGCCTCGCGGATGAACGCCGCCGCGCGCTCGGCGATCATCACCGTCGGCGCCGTGGTGTTGCCGCGCACGATCACCGGCATCACGGAGGCGTCGGCGATCCGCAAACCGTCGATGCCCCGCACCCGCAACTGCGGATCGACCACCGCATCGGGCCCTGTGCCCATCGCGCAGGTGCCGACCGGGTGAAACGCGTTCTGCGCATGGCCGCGCACGTAGGCTTCCAGCGACGCGTCGTCATCCCCCACTGCCCTGCCCGGCATCAGCTCGCCGTCGACGAAGCGCGCCAGCGACGGTGCCCGCAGAAAACGCCGGGCGACCCGCACGCCATTCATCAGGTTGCGCACATCGCGCGGATCGCTGAGGAAGTTGGCATTGATCAGCGGCGCGTCTTCGGGGTCCCGGCTGCGCAGGCGAATCTGCCCTCGGGAGTGGCTGGTCAGGCAGCACGGCGCAACGGAGTAACCGTGGGACGGTTCGCCGTCCGCCAGCTTGCCCCAGGCGGTGGAGGCCATCGCCAGGGTGTGAATCTGGACTTCGGGACGACCATCGCCGTCCAGGTCCATGAAGCCGCCTGCCTCCACCAGGCAGGAGCTGAGAATGCCGCTACGGAAAAGACTCCACTCCAGGCCGTGACGCAGGGCATTCAGGCCTTTGTCCTGGCCCAACAGGCTGATCGGGGCCTTGAGCTTGCCGTCTACCGGTGCAACCAGGTGGTCCTGGAAGTTCTCGCCCACGCCGGGCAAGTCCACTTGCGGCTCGATGCCATGCTCGCGCAGATGCGCCGCCGGCCCGATGCCGGACAGCATCAGCAACTTGGGCGTGACCAGGGTGCCGGCGCACAGGATCACCTCCCGGCGCGCGCGGATGACCTGCTCCTTGCCCCCGCGACGGACGACGATACCGGTTGCCCGCGCGCCCTCGATCACCACGCGCGACACCCGTGCGCTGGTCTGGACGGTCAGGTTGGAGCGGTGTTGCGCCGCCTTCAGGTAGGTGCGGGCCGAACTGCCCCGCTCGCCGCGCTGGCTGGTGATCTGGTAGTAGCCGAAGCCATGCTGCCGTTCGCCGTTGAAGTCGTCGTTGTAGCCGAACAGATTGCCGTCATCGTCACGAGTCTCCTGGGCGGCCTTCACGAAGGCTTCGCTGAGTGCATCGCGATGAGGGTTGTCGGACACCACCAGCGGACCGTCGTTGCCATGCAGCGGCCCCGCGAAACGTCGATTGCCCTCGGCCTTGCGAAAGTACGGCAACACCTCGTCGAACGACCAGCCGTCGCAGCCGGCAGCTGCCCAGCCATCGTAGTCCTCGCGCTGGCCACGGACATAGAGCATGGCGTTGATCGAATGCCCGCCACCGAGGGTTTTGGCCTGCATGATCTGGATCGGCCGCCCCGCCACATGGGCGCACGGCTCGGCGTGGTAAGTGCGGGTGCGCTCGCTGCCCATCATCCTGAAGTAGCCGCCATTCATGCGGATGAACAGGTTCTGGTCGTCAGGCCCTTCTTCGACGAGCAGCACGTTGTTGCGGGAATCTTCACTGAGGCGCGCAGCCATTACACAGCCACCTGCGCCGCCACCAACGACTATGTAGTCGTAAGCCTGGGTACTCATGTCATCACCGTATCGCTGTTGTATTTGTTGGAAGCGGTCGATGACATGCTAGGTTTTCGCGCCCCGCCCTGACTTGGACGGTGGCGCCAGTGTTTGGCCTGCTCGCGCCAGTGTCGCGCCTACTGGCGCAGCAATTGGTTGGGCGTGACCCCGTAGGCTTTCTTGAAGGTGCGGCTGAAGTGGGACAAGTCGTTGAAGCCACAGTCCAGCGCGGCCTCGCTGACTTGCCGGACGCTTTTCCCGGTCAATGCCTTGTAGCTGGCTTCGAGCCGTTGCTGCCAGAGCCAGCGGTTGGCGCTGAGCCCTTCGGCGGCGAACAGCCGATTGAGCGTGCGCAAGGAGACGTTGTGCTTGCTGGCCACCTCGCCCAGCGACAACTCCGGATCGCCCAGGTGCGTGTGCATGTAGCGCTTGATCTGCTCCAGCGGACTCCGGCGTGGGCTGCCGGCGCTCAGGCCCGCCGCGTTCTCGAAGGCGAAGCACATGACGTCGAGCATGCCACTGGGCAGGCGTGCATCATCGGCGCCGCCCCTCTCCAGGCTCCAGGCCAGCGACTCGCGCATCATGCTGCCGAGCATCGCGCCGAACGGCGAGCTGGCCTTCAGCGACAGGGCCAGCGCCTGCTCGTCACAGGCAATACGGCTGAGCACGCTGGCCCGTGGAATCTTCACCGCGATCGTTCTGGAACCGCCCGGATAGGCGATGGAAGACGGCGCCGTCGCGGTGTAGAGCGCCACGTCGCCAGGCAGCATCACCGCTTGCCGGCCGTGCTGCTGCAACAGGCCGGTGCCGCAGACTTGCAACACCAGCTGAAAGTGCTCCTCGTGGTGCAATTTCAATTGGGAAAGCTCACGGCGGTATTCCATCGGCGGGGAAACCACGTCGATCAGGTCCAGCCCGCCCAGGTGACACCCCTTCATTTCACCGTGGAAATCACTGCCAGGCTGCTGCCGGCAATCGACTGCCAGGAAGGTCTCACAGATGGCTTCGGTCCAGTAGGCAAGGCGCTGGAGCTGGTCAATCGAGGACGTGTTGAAGGCATTGAACATGGTCTGCGGCCTCGCGATCGGTGATTTGTCGTTATTTTATTAACAAGTTAACTACCGCCCTTTTTGCCGTCAACGCGCCTGCCGCTTCCATTCGTCGATTGGCGCGCCCGATCCAATCGCTGGCGCGCCGAACCAAGCGTGACAACAGCGGCCTTCGTAGCCTGTGAGCAAGCACAAAAACAACAAGGCGTTTTCGATATGCACATTGCCAATGGTCCTGCCGGCCAGAACAGTTTCGACTACATCGTGGTGGGAGGTGGTGCGGCGGGTTGCGTGGTCGCTGCCCGGCTCAGCGAAGACCCCGCCAACCGTGTACTGCTGCTCGAAGCCGGCCCTCACGCACGTCATCCATTGATCAAGATGGCGGGGGGCTACTTCAAGATCCACGGTACCGCACGCACCTACCTCTTCAAGAGCGAGCCGACGCCCGGTGCCAATGGCCGGCAAATGCCGCTGCTGCAAGGCAAGACCCTCGGCGGCGGCACCGCCATCAACGCCATGTGCTACAGCCGTGGACAGAAAGAGGACTACGACGGCTGGGCAGCGGCCGGCTGCACCGGCTGGAGCTATGACGAGGTGCTGCCGTTCTTCAAACGCGCGGAGCACAACAGCCGCCTTGCCGGCAAATACCACGGCACCGAAGGGCCCCTGCGAGTATCGGACGGTGTCCACCGCCATCCGCTCAGTGATGCCTTCGTCGTGGCCGCACAGCAAGCGGCCGGCGCACCGGGTCTGCCCGCCGCGTTCAACCACGACTTCAACGGCGACAAACAGGCGGGCGTGGGCTTCTACCAGACCATGAGCTATCGCGGCGAGCGCAGCAGCAGCTACATCGCCTACATCGAGAAGGCGCAGAAACGCCCCAACCTGACGGTCTGGACCGACGCGGCCGTGCTCAAGGTGCTGCTCGACGGCACCCGCGCCACCGGTGTTCGCGTTCGCCAGGACGGCCAGGCACGGGAGGTGAGTGCCGCGCGGGAAGTCATTCTCTCGGCAGGCGCCTTCATGTCGCCCAAGTTGCTCATGCTCTCCGGCATCGGCCCCGCCGCGCACCTGCGCGAGCACGGCATCGAGCCGGTCGTGGACCTGCCCGGCGTCGGCGAAAATTACCAGGACCATGTGCTGGTCCCGGTGGATGCCGATCTCAAGCAACCCATCAGCTTGATGGGGCAGGATCGTGGCTGGCGCGCGGTCTCCAATGGCCTGCAATGGATGCTGTTTCGCAGCGGCGTGCTGACCTCGAACATCGTCGAGTGCGGCGCCTTTTTCGACACCGACGGCGATGGCCGCTCGGAGATCCAGCTCAACGCACTGGCGGCGTCCTCCTGCGGCTGGGGCGATCCGATTCCCCAGGTCCACCGTTTCTCCCTCGCACCACTTTGTAACACCTGCCATTCACGCGGGCAGGTGCGCCTGCGCAGTGCCGATCCCGACGACATGCCACGCGTACTCGGTAACTACCTGGGGGCCCAGGAGGACGTGGACAACCTGGTCAAAGGCATCCGCCTCGCCCGCAAGATCATGGCGGCGCCGGCACTGGCGACGCTGCTCAAGGGCGAGTCGCTGCCAGGTCCGAGCGTCGGTGACAGCGATGCCGAACTGGAAGCCTATGTGCGTGCCCGCACCGGTACGGCGCTGCACCCCGTCGGCACCTGCGCGATGGGCGACGGCGCCGAGGCCGTGGTGGACACCCAGTTGCGGGTCCACGGCATCCAGGGCCTGCGGGTCGCGGACGCCTCGATCATGCCGACCATCGTGCGCGGCAACACCGCGGCGCCGACGATCATGATCGCCGAGCGCGCCGCCGAGTTCATTCGTCAGCAAACCGCCGTCGTGCCACAGCAAGCGTCGGCCTAGAGGTCCAGCATGAGCCAGATATTCCAGCCACTGACCCTGCGCGGGGTCACCTTGAAAAACCGCATCGTCATGGCGCCGATGCTGATGTACGCGGGCCAGGAGGACGGCAAGGTCAACGACCTGCACCTGGCCCACTACGCTGCCCGGGCGCTGGGCGGGGTCGGCCTGATTACCTCGGAAGTGGTGGCGGTATTGCCACAAGGTCGCATCAGCCATACCGACCTGGGGCTCTGGGAGGATGTGCAGATCGCCGGCCTCGCACGGCTGGCGCAGATGATCCGGACCTGCGGCGCGCACAGCACGCTGCAACTGGCCCACGCCGGGCGCAAATCGATGGTGCAAGGCACGATCGTCGCGCCTTCAGCGCTGCCCCACAGTGAACAACAACGCACCCCCGAAGCGCTGACGCTCGCCCAGATCGAAACGATCGTGCAGGCATTCGCCCGCGCCGCCGAGCGGGCCATCGACACCGGTTTCGACTGCCTGGAAATCCATGCCGCCCACGGCTACCTGCTCCACGAATTCCTCTCGCCGTTAAGCAACCACCGGACAGACCGCTACGGCGGCTCCGAGGAGAATCGCAGCCGCCTGCTGCTGGAAATCGTCGAGGTCGTCAGGCAGGTCTGGCCGCAGGACCGGCCCCTGATCGTGCGCCTGTCGGCCGAAGACAAGGCTGGCCCTGGCGGCAACCATGTGGAAGTCACCGAGCGTCTGGCGGTGAAGCTCAAGGCATTGGGCGTCGACCTGCTGGGCATCTCCGCCGGCGGCCTGTCGCCCACCTTCGAGGGCGAAATCGTACCGGGCTACCAGGTGCCCTACGCCGCCCGCATCCGCGAGCAGGTCTGCATTGCGGTCGGCTGCAACGGCTCGATCACCTCCAGCGAGCTGGCCGAGTCCATCCTGTTTTCCGGCGCCGCCGATCTGATCTATATCGGTCGCGAGCTGCTGCGCAACCCGTTCTGGCTGCTGGACGTGGCCCGCCGTGCCGGTGTCGAGCCAGCGCTGGCGATCCCCACCTACGCCCGCGCGACGGGGCCTTATGTCCGTGGCCACTGATAACCGGAGCACCCCGATGTTCAACGACTTGCAACAACAAGCCGCTCGGCACGAAATCCTGCAACGCCTACACGAATACTGCTGGGGCTATGACAGCAACGACATGGCCCTGCTGGGCAGTGTCTTCACCGAACAGGCCAGCAGCGGCGGCATCGTCGCCGACACCAACCTGTCGTGGGGCACTTGGCACGGCAAAGCGGCCATCGTCGAGGCCCTCTCGGCAATTCGCGACTCGCAGCCCGACCGACGCCGCCATGTCATCGACACCTGCGTCTTCGAGCAACTCGACGCTAGCCAAGCCAGCGCACGGGTCTACGTCAACATCTTCTCCTACGCCAACGGCAGGCCGCCGCACCTGGTCACCGTCGGCGAATACAGCTTGAGCGCTCGCCACGGCAACGACGGCTGGCGCCTCGATCGCCTCGACGAAGTGCTGGACAGCGCGTTCTGAGCCCCTCTTCCGACCCAAGGAACTCACCCCATGAACACCTCAAACGACGGATTCGACTGGAGCCAGGCGCAAGCCGTTCTCGACACCCTGCACCGCTATGGGTGGGGCTATGACAGCTTCGACATGGAACTGATGGGCGCAGCCTTCGCCGAAGACGCGACCACAGGTGGCGTTGTCAGCAACTCCACCAGCGGCTGGGGCCCCTGGACGGGCCGCGCGGCCATCGTCGCCGGGCTGTCGGCGATCCATGCAAGCCAGCCCGACCGGCGCCGCCATGTGATCACCACCCCGATGTTCCTCAGCCTCACCCCTGAGCAGGCGGAGCTCAAGGCGTTGCTGACCTGCTATTCCATCCTGCCGGGCGCGCAACCGGTACTGGCGACCACCGGCGAGTACCACGCCCGACTCTCGCGCACGAACGGCAACTGGGCCATCGACCGACTCGATGCCGTCCTCGACGGCGAATTCTGAGAGACCACCATGACTGCATTACTTGAACGCTACCGCCTGGGCGACCTGGAGTTGCCCAACCGCCTCATCATGTCGCCCCTGACCCGTGCCCGCGCCACTGCCGAGGGCGTGCCGACCGCGCTGATGGCCGAGTACTACGGGCAGCGGGCGTCCGCCGGCCTGCTGGTGTCCGAGGCTACCAACGTCAGCCCGCTATCCTGCCCGTTCGAGCGCGCTCCCGGCCTGTACACCGCCGGGCAGGTCGAGGGTTGGAAACAAGTGACCCAGCGCGTCCACCACGCCGGCGGACGAATCTTCGCCCAGCTCTGGCATGGCGGACGCATTGGTGCCATGGGCACCCTGAACTGGGCCGAACCGCTGTCGCCGTCAGGCTTCAACGACGACGTCGACCACCTCCACGTCTGGGCACTGCTGCACAACCACAACTACGTGCGCATCAGCGCAACGCCGTCACGGGCCATGACCCTGGACGAAGTCCGGGGCACCATCGCCGAGTACCGCGAAGCGGCACGCAATGCGATCGCTGCCGGTTTCGACGGGGTCGAGATTCATGCTGCCAACGGCTACCTGCCGCATCAGTTCCTGTCGGCGCGGGTCAATCACCGCACCGACGAATACGGCGGCTCCATCGCCAACCGGGCGCGCTTTCTCGAAGAGATCATCGACGCCGTTGCCGAAGAGATGCCGCTCAATCGGGTGGGCGTACGCCTCTCGCCCTTCACCACCTACAACAACGCCAACGACGACTTCGCCGCCGACACCTATGCCTGGGTCGGACGGATGTTGCAGGACAAGGGGGTAGGTTACATCCATATCGCCGACGTCAACGGCTGGTTCGGCGCCCCCGATCTGGAGCGGATACTGGAGATTTTCGAGGGCAACTTTGAAGGCGCCCTGATCGCCAACGGCGGGCTCGATATTCCACGAGCGCAGACACTGGTCCGCGAAGGACGCGTGCCGCTAGTGGGCTTCGGGCGATACTTTATGGCCAACCCTGACCTGGCCGAGCGCATCCGCGACAACGCCCCGCTCAACGCGCTGGCAGAGCGTGGTCAGTACGCAGGAGGTGAAGAGGGTTACACTGATTATCCACGGTATCGCTGACGGGGTGATCCCACGCTGTTTGACCACAGGTTGCGGGGACGCTGCCCTCTCAATTGCATTGAAAGAGTCGCTCCCCGTTATCGGAGCCCCGCGCAGGGCAAATATCAAAGAATTGCTCAGCCCAGAAAGTCGTTATGGCTAGCGTGGCGGCGAAAGCCTGGTGATTCAGTTCCACCAGGCGCAGCCGCCCTAGCTGCTGCTTACATGCATTGCCTGTATTCGAAGTCGTGCTTTAAGCGCTACAGAGCCCTCGCCCCGCCTATGCTTGATCAGTATAAAGCCAAGAACCAAGTGAAGATTGTTCCTTACTATTCATTCAACATATCCGGGGGAAAGCTCATGCCTGCCATCCACGAAATCGCCACGTTGACCTCGAAGGGGCAAGTCACACTGCCCAAATCCGTTCGCCAGCTGCTGGGCATTGACACCGGTGGCAAGATTGCATTCGAAGTACGCGGGGGTGAAATCGTAGTCAGCCGCGTAGAAACCACCCACGAGGACCCTGCCATCGGTGCATTCCTGGGTTTGCTGGAGGCTGATTTCCGAAGCGGCCGCAACCTCACCACCCTACCGGAAGGCTTGGCGCAAACCATGCTCGCCAACGCAAACCACCCTGTAAACCTGGACGAAGATATCGACGGCGAGGTCGCGATCTGATGGTGCGATATGGCTAGACACCTTTCTTCCATGAAGGTGTGACTCTACAGCTACACAAACTGCAAGAAGCCGCCGCCCGAGCCGAGCAGAACGACTCGCAAAGTTTTTAGAGCAACGCCAACGTCAAGCTATTTCGGGCATTGAGTCATCTGATCATAGAGGCTGTGCCTGCCGACCCGGGCCGTGATGAGTTGCACCAAGGCAACACCCTGGGCACCACCTACCGACACTGGCGGCGGGCAAAAATCGGCAGGAGCTTTCGGCTGTTCTTTCGCTACGACTCAAAATCCAAGATCATCGTCTATGCATGGGTCAACGACGAAAATACCTTACGATCCGCAGGCATCAAATCCGATCCCTACGCCGTATTCGAGAAGATGCTGGGCCGCAGCAACCCTCTTGATGACTGGGATGCGCTGACGGCTGCGACGCGTAGCGACTGGGACAGGCCCAAAGCATAAGCTGCGCGACTGGGTGAGGGATTGCACGTTTGAAACCGCCCCCTCGTTGCGTCCACTGAAGTCCACTCGTAGCTGCTGTTAAAAGGGGTACATCTGGGGGTACAAAACCAATTCCCCATTCATAACCTTTTGATTTATATGAATGCCCAAATGTTCTTTGGTGATCCCGATAGCCTGTGAAGATTGAGGTCTCTTAATGCCTGCCCTGCCCTCTTTGCGGACTACCGCCATGACGTACAATCCCCCGACCACTCCCCCCGAGGTCCAGGATGCCCCACCACTCCCTCTCCCCCAACACCCTGCCCGACTACAGCCGAGCCCTCCTCTACACCCTCGCGCTCTCCTTCCCCGGCAAGGGCAAAACCTCGCTGCTCAAACTCCTGCGAACCATGGGCGTCTGTGACGAAAGCGACAAGCTGCTTGACGTCACTACATTGCCCGTCTTGCTGGAATCGCTACAGGCGCAGGGCTGGGTCGAGACGGAGCAGCGCAGGGAGGGACAATACTTAGTCGTCCCTGCACAGCGCCGCAACAGCGTGCTGCTCAGCCTGCTGCACGCCCCCGACGGCATGCTGCGCCTGCAACAGATCAACGACAGCCTGCCTGCACTCAACCAGTGGCAAGCCCCCAGCAAGCCTAGGGCGCTGCAGGAGCTCTGGCTGAACGTGCTGGGCAGCACCGGCGAGCGAGTGGAGTATTTCCTGCGCGACACGGGCAGATTGTTCAGCACGAATGACTGGGCGCCCCAGCACCCCATGCAACTGCTGCAATCCGACCCGGACGGCCTGAAAGTGTTTGGCCAACTGAGCCCGGACGTCCGCGAAGTCCTGCTGGAAGATCATCTGTGCCTGAGCAACTGCCTGCCTGGCCCGATGAGCACGAGTTACGACCTGGCGTTGGGCCAGATGGGGCACCGCCCGTCCCGGGCACTGGGCCAGCAGTTGCTGGAACAAGCCCTGTGGCGGGGTGACTGGGAAACGCTGGAGCTGTGTGGCGAATTTGCCCCACTGACTGTCGGGCTTCTGCATTTGATGCTGCACGGTGAGATCGACGAGGCCCTGGTGGTCTTGCGCAGCTGGCTCACCGAACAGCGCAGGCAAACCAAAAAGCGCAAGATCGACCCGCCGCCACTACTAAACGCCCTGCACTGCCTGGCGCTTATCGCTGAAAACGACAGCCAGCACCACGCGGCGCTGAAGCAGGCGCTGGTGCTCGGCGGCAAGGAAAACTACGGCGGAGCTTATTACGTCCTCAATAAACTGTACGAGCGACTGCAAGGCAATGCACCGGACCTGTCTGACCTGAGAGCCAGGGAACCGGTTGGTCTTGATGGCCTGCTCCATGCTCTCGCCGTGTACTGGCTGGATGCTCCGTTCGCACGGGAGCAGGCGTGGTGCACGATGCTGCAGGACTACCGGACCCAACTCCATCAATGGGGTTACGCCTGGCTGGCCGCCGAGTTCGATGCCTTGATCAGTGCGCAATTCGGTGTGCCACGGCACCTGCCCGATCTGCACCAGGAGACAGGGCTGAAACCACTATTCGAGCTGCGCCAGCGCCGGGAAGCCTGGCAGCACGCACTCGATGCACTGAGCCAGCTCAAGACCACCAGCGCGCCGGCCAGCCCCGCGGCCAAGAAGAGCTCTCGCCTGGCCTGGCTCTTGAACCCCCACCACTGGTCCACCCAACTTGAGCCGCGCGAGCAGAAATTGGGGGCCAAGGGACAGTGGAGCAAAGGTCGTCCGGTCGCGCTTCGGCGCCTCATGGATGAGGTCGACAGCCTGGACTTTCTCTGTGAACAGGACCGGCAAGCGATCAGCCTGATCCAGGAAAGCCAGTCCTACTATTCCCACGCCGAGTACCAGTTGCCTTTTGGTGTAGCCCTGCAGAAGCTGGTCGGCCATCCGGCGCTGTTCTGGCACGACGCCACGGACGTGCGCCTGGAGCTTGAGTCCGGCCACGCCAGCCTGCACCTCGAAGCTGGAGACGGGCAGATTCAACTGCGCCTCGAACCGCAGGGCATCGGCCCTGACGACACCTACTACTTGGACCGGCAGACGCCCACCCGCCTGCAGATATTTTCGGTCAACGCCGACCTGCGCCAGATCGCCAGGATCATCGGCAAAGGCCTGAGCGTACCGCAGTCAGGCAAGGCGCAACTGCTTGAGGCCATCAGCGCTATCGCCCCGCTGGTGCCTGTCCATTCGGACCTGCCCGAACTGGCGGCACAAGTCGACCACGAACAGGCCGATACCCGCCTGTACGCCCACTTGCTGCCACTTGCCGAAGGCTTACGCCTGCAATTGCTGGTGCGTCCCCTGGCCGAAAGCAGCTGGTTCCGCCCGGGCCACGGCGCCCAGAACGTACTCGGCGAACGCGATGGCAAGCCGTTGCAGGTATCCCGTGACCTGGCCGGCGAGCGCCAGGCCCTGCAACAGGTGCTGATGGCCTGCCCCGGCTTGGCCGCCGCCAACAGCGATGGCCAGGAATGGCAACTCGATCAGCCTCAGGACGCCTTGCAGGTACTCGGCGAATTGCAGGCGCTGGACGGCAACCAGTTGCACTGCGTGTGGCCGGAAGGCGAACGTATGCGCCTCAAAGGCCGGCTGGACCTGAACGGACTCAAGCTGGGCGTGCGCAAACAGGGCGAATGGTTCGTCCTGCAGGGCGAGGTGGCGTTCGATGACGGCAAGGTGCTGCAACTGCGCCAGCTTCTGGAACTGATCAAGGCCAGCCCCGGACGTTTCCTCAAGCTCGACGAACGCGACTGGCTGGCGCTCGACGATACCTTGCGCAAGCGCTTGGATGAGCTGGCGCACCTGGCTGACAAGGTCACGGACCAGGGCCTGCGCCTCAGCCCGTTGACCGCACCGATACTGGCCGGCCTGGCAGCAGAAGTCGGCGAATTCACGGCCGATAAAAACTGGCAGACACTCCTGAAAAAGCTGCAATCGCTGCGCGATTACCAGCCGCAACTGCCGCGTACCCTGCAAGCCGATCTGCGCGCCTATCAGCATGAGGGCTTCATCTGGTTGTCGCGCCTGGCGCAATGGGGTGTCGGTGCCTGCCTGGCCGACGACATGGGGCTGGGCAAGACGGTGCAGATCCTGGCCCTGCTGCTGCAGCGCGCCGCCGAGGGTCCGCAACTGGTCGTGGCGCCGACGTCGGTCACCCTTAACTGGCAAGCGGAAAGCCGGCGCTTCGCTCCTCAGTTGAAGCTGCGCCTGTACCATCAGGAGCGCAACCTCGATGACCTCGGCCCCGGCGACCTGGTCATCACCAGCTACGGCCTCCTGCAGCAGGACAGCGCCGCCTTCGCCGCGCGCCACTGGCACAGCGTCGTGCTGGACGAAGCCCAGGCCATCAAGAATGCCCAGACCAAACGGGCCCAGGCAGTCATGGCGCTGCAGGCGGATTTCCGTGTAGTCGCCACCGGCACGCCATTGGAAAACCACCTGGGCGAGTTGTGGAGCCTGTTCCACTTTATCAACCCGAGCCTGCTCGGCAGCCAGGAAAGCTTCACCAAGCGCTTCACCAACCCTATCGAGCAGGGCGATGCGGCAGCCCGGCGGTCGTTAAAGGCCCTGATCCAGCCCTTCATCCTGCGCCGCCTGAAGAGCCAGGTGCTCGACGAGTTGCCTGCCCGCACCGAGATTACCTACAAGGTCCCGCTGTCCGAGGAAGAAGCTCACCTCTACGAAGCCCTGCGCCAGGAAGCGGTGAGCAACGTTTCCGACTCGGCGCCGGGAGCCGCCAGGTCATTCCGGATACTCACGGAAATCACCCGCTTGCGCCGTTTCTGCTGCCACCCAAGCCTGGTCATGCCGGAATCGACCCTGCCGGGGAGCAAGCTCCAGGCCTTCACCTCCTTGGTCGAAGAACTGCTGGAGAATGGACACAGAGCCCTGGTGTTCAGCCAGTACGTCGATCACCTGAGCATCGTGCGTACCTTGCTCGATGAAAAGCGCATCGCCTACCAGTACCTCGACGGCAGCGTCCCCGCCAAGGAGCGGGAGCACCGGGTGAATGCCTTCCAGGCGGGCATCGGCGAGATCTTCCTGATCAGCCTGAAGGCCGGCGGCAGCGGCCTGAACCTGACCGCCGCCGACTATGTGATCCACCTGGACCCGTGGTGGAACCCGGCGGTGGAAGACCAGGCCAGTGACCGGGCCTACCGCATCGGTCAGCAGCGCCCGGTGACCATCTACCGGCTGGTCGCCGAAAACAGCATCGAAGAGCAGATCGTCGGCTTGCACGCGCGCAAGCGGGACCTGGCCGACAGCCTGCTGGAAGGCGGTGAAGTAAGCGCCAAGCTGGATGCCGACGCACTACTGGCCCTGCTGGGTGGCGGAGCGCCCTGACAGCCACGCGGTTGCGGGTCTCCCGGCCCGCATGATAGCTTCACGAGATTTTCCAGCCCAATCACCAGCTCCAAGTCACAAGCCGTTGGTACTCAAAGCTTTTTGTCAGCGTTGTGGCCTGGATGCGCCGTGCGCCCGTTCCTACCCCGCCCCACCTGATAAGAAGCAATTACGCCCAGGAAGGCTTTTGAAGTGCGACCCTCACCATGAAAACCGTCTATCTGCTGAACAACGTCCAGAACGGTGGGAAAACCTACCTGGAATACCTGGTGCCCGCCCTGAACGCTCTCCGCCACCGATACGAGTGCAGGGTCCTCAATACGAAGATCACCGGCGTGAGCCGGGCCGAAGCGGAACAGGCGCTGGGCTACCCGGTCGAGGACGTCGAGGTGGACTTCATCGTCGGCCTGCGCTCGCAAGTCATCATCTCCAACGATGCCTTCATCGGCCGGGCGATCGACGAGTCCAACTTTGCGGTGTTCATCGCCCACGGCAACGTCGGCATGCCAGTCCGGGACAGGCACTACACCTCCAGCCTGGTGTCGCTGTTCGATGCGATCGTCGCACCCTCCCGCTCGTACTTCGCCCTGCTGAAAAACGGCATGCAACTGTACCGGCAGGAGCGCCATGAGTCCCTGCCCTTCCCGTTCGCGACCTTACGCTCGGACCTGCGCCGCACCAGTGCGATCTCCACCCTGCCGGTGAAGATCCCGGCGATCCTGGACACCCCACCCGACTTCCCGCGCAGCCCCGACCGCTACGTCGTCGGCATCCTCCCGACGCAGAAAGGCATCTGCCCGGACGGCGCGTCGCTGTTCGAGAACATGGTGGAGGTCATCAATGCGGTGAAGACCCAGGTGCCCCACGCGAGCATTCTCCTGCGCCCGTACATGACCGACTTCGAACATCCCTTCATCCAGGAGATGTGCGAACAGCTCGCGCGCTACCCGTGGATCACGATTGACGAAACCAAGGGCCGCAGCGACGACTTCTACCGGCGCTGCGACACGATCATCACCGACGCCTCGAGCGGCGGTGTTTCGTTCATGCTCAATACCTGCCGCCTGCCGGTCTATTACGTGCCGGCCGACAGCGCCAGCCATCCGGTGGTCAACGCCTGGTTGCAGCAGATGGAAAACCACCTGCCCATCGCCCGCAACGGCGAGGAACTCAAGGAGCTGCTGCACGGCTTCTCGCTGCTGACCCCGGATCAGCATTACGCCATCTACCGCAAGTTCCATGAGTCCGAATTCGGCGGCTTCCAGCACCCCGAGGAAGTCTTCCAGGAACTCGTGGAAATGCAGCACGACTCCAGGTTCCGCTATTTTGAAATGGCAGCCGACGGCGCAGTCGTCGAGGGCCCGACGACACCTGCAGCGAGTCACTCATGAGCCTTGCATGGACAGCGCCGGCATGAACATTGAAAACACCGGACACGTAGTGTGGATCACCGGGTTGTCGGGTGCGGGAAAATCCACCCTGGCCCGGGAATTCGCCGACGGGCTCAGGCGCCAGGGTCGCCCGGTCATCCTGCTGGACGGGGATGAGCTGCGCGAGGTGTTCGGCACCACCAGCGACCAGCCGCTCAACTACGGCCGGGACGGTCGCTTGAGCCTGGCCATGCGCTACGCGCACCTGTGCCACGTCATCGCGGCCCAGGGGCATACCGTGGTGATCGCCACCATCTCGCTGTTTCACGAAGTCCATGCCTGGAACCGCGCGAACCTGCCGGGCTACTTCGAAATCTACCTGAAGGTGCCGCTGGAAGAACTGCGTCGCCGGGACCCGAAACACCTCTATAAACGCTTCGACGCGGGTGAGTTGCACAACGTCGCAGGGCTCGACCTGCCGATAGATGAACCGGACGCCCCCGACTGGGTGGTGGAATTCGAACCCGAGCGCTCGGCAAGGACGTTGGCTGACGACTTGCTGCACCGTTTTAATCAAAGGAAACCCGCATGAAAACCGAATGGGACTACACCATCCTGGCTGACGCTTACCTGAAGCGTCCCGACTACGCCGATGCGGCAATCGACGCTATGCTGTCCATCGCCGGCGCCGAGCAAGGCGACCGTTTCTGCGACGTCGGCGCGGGCGTGGCGCACCTGACCCTGATGCTGGCCGCGCGCGGCCTGGACGTCATGGCCGTGGAACCCAACGACGCCATGCGCGGCAATGGCATCAAGCGCACCGCCGACCTGGGCAACGTCGCCTGGTACGAAGGCACCGGCGAGGCCACCGGGCAGGCCGCCGAAGCCTTCGACATGGTCACCTTCGGCAGTTCCTTCAATGTCTGCGACCGCCAGCAGGCGCTCAAGGAAACCGCACGCATCCTCAAACCCCGCGGCTGGTTCGCCTGCATGTGGAACCATCGCCATCTCGATGATCCGATCCAGGCGCGGATCGAAGCCATCATCAAGGAACGTGTCGAGGGCTATGGCTACGGCACCCGCCGCGAAGACCAGACCGCCGTCATCGACGCCAGCGGCCTGTTCGGCCCGGTGGTGCATCTCGATGCCCGTGTCACCCACGAGCAGACCCTCGCGGAGTGCCTGGAAGCCTGGCGCTCCCACGCGACGCTCGAACGTCAGGCCGGGGCGAAATTCGCCGAGGTAATCAGTGCCATCGACGAGTACCTGCAAAGCCTCGGCACGCCGTCGATCAAGGTGCCGTACTCGACCAATATCTGGGTGGCCCAACTGAGATAACGCCGATGGCGCTGCATTTCTCCACCAAGGCGGGAACCCTGGCCAGCCTGCAGGGCCGTCTCGGCTCGGCGTGCATCGCGCCCCTGCTGTCGTTCACCGTGGGCGACTGGCAGGCAGGGCGGCAAGCGTGCTTGCGCGATACCCGTGGGCGACTCGGCGACGCTCCCTGGATCGTGCGCTCCAGTTGCCTGCGTGAAGACGGTACGCACACCTCGGGGGCCGGGGCCTTCCTGTCGCTCGCCGATGTCGACGAGGCGGGCCTGGAGTCCGCAATCGAACAGGTGATTGCCAGCTACGGCGATGCACAGCCGGCGGACGAGGTGCTGATCCAGCCGATGCTGCAGAATGTGCTGCGCGCCGGCGTGGCCTTTTCCCACGACCCGAATACCTGTGCGCCGTACCGGGTGGTCAACTGGTCCGAAGGCGGCGACACCGCCTCCGTCACCGGCGGCATGGGCGGACGCTTGTGGCAGCAGGCGGCGCTTAGCGAAGTTCAGCCTCCGCCACACCTCGCGCCCATCGTCGGGCTGCTGGAAGAGTTGCTGGCGCTGTTCGGCGCCATGCCGGTCGATTGCGAGTTCGCCGTCACCCGGGAAGCCGAGGGTGAAACCCTGTGGTTACTGCAGGCACGACCGCTGATCCTGCCAGCGGCGGCAGAGCCCGAAGCGGACCAGGCCGCCCGGCTGGACACCATCCAGCGCAAGGTGGCCAGGGGCATGCAACCGCACCCTTTCCTGATGGGCCAGCGCACTGTCTATGGCGTGATGCCGGACTGGAACCCCGCCGAGATCATCGGCGTACGTCCCAAGCCCCTGGCCCTCTCGCTGTATCGTGAGCTGGTGACCGATTCGATCTGGGCCTACCAGCGTCACAACTACGGTTATCGCAACCTGCGCAGCTTCCCGTTGATGCCGCATTTCTTCGGGCTGCCCTATATCGATGTGCGCCTGTCGTTCAACTCGTTCATCCCGGCGGACCTCGACGAGGGCCTGGCCGGGCGACTGGTCGACCATTACATCGACCGGCTGCTGGCCGAACCGGCCCTCCACGACAAGGTGGAGTTCGAGGTGGTGTTCTCCTGCTACACCCTGGACCTGGCGCAACGCCTGGAGCGCCTGGCCGATGCCGGTTTCCAGGCGCACGAACTGGAAGCCATCAGCAGCAGCCTGCGCACCCTGACCAACCGCATCGTCCATCCCAAGGACGGGCTGTGGCGGGCCGATGCCGCCAAGCTGGAAACGCTCCAGGCACGCCGTGAAGAGCTGCTGGCGTCCAACGCCGATCCGCTGGAGCGCATCTACTGGCTCCTGGAGGATGCCAAGCGCTATGGCACCCTGCCCTTCGCTGGCCTGGCGCGGGCCGGCTTCGTCGCGGTGCAGATGCTCAAGTCGCTGGTCACGGTCGGGGTGTTCTCCCAGGCCGACTACGACTGTTTCATGGGCGGTGTCTCGACCGTCAGTGGCCAGTTGGCGCGGGATCGCGCCACCCTGGACAAGGCGACCTTCCTGGCCCGCTACGGCCACCTGCGTCCGGGCACCTATGACATCCTCTCGCCACGCTACGACGAGGCGCCGGAGCAGTATTTCGACTGGAGCCAGCGCCCTGCCGTGCCCGAGCCAGCCAAACCCTTCTCGCTGACCCTGCCGCAGATGCGCGAAATCGTCCGGCAACTGGAGGCACACGGGCTACAGCCCGACCCGGTCGGCCTGCTGGACTTCATGCAAAGCGGGATAGAACTGCGCGAGCTGGCCAAGTTCCACTTCACCCGCAACCTCTCCGACGCCCTGGCGCTGATTGCCGAAGTAGGCGCCCAGCACGGTATCAGCCGTGAAGACATGGCCTATTGCGACATCAATGCGCTGAAGGAAATGCACGTCGCGGCAACGGACCCCAAGGCGCTGCTGTTGCACAGCATCGAGCAGGGCAAGGACCGTTACCAACGGACCCTCAGGCTGTCGCTGCCCCCCGTGATTACCTGTCCGGAAGACATCTGGTCCTTCGAATGGCCGGAAACCGCGCCCAATTTCATCACCCAGAAGCAGGTGACCGCGCACGTGGTCGGCAGTGATGACCGGGACAAGCTGGCCGGGGCGATTGTCTGCATCCCCAACGCCGATCCCGGATTCGACTGGTTGTTCGCCTACCCGATCGCCGGCCTGGTCACCGCCTGGGGCGGCGCCAACTCGCATATGGCGATCCGTGCGGGCGAACTGGGCCTGCCGGCAGTCATTGGTACCGGCGAAGTCCTTTATCGCCGCTGCTCGGCAGCACAACGCCTGCACCTGGACTGCGCCGGGCGCCTGGTGGAGGTACTGGCGTGAAGGTGGTCGCGGTCAGCCAGCGCGTGGATGTGCTTGCCGAGCGCGGCGAAACCCGCGACGCACTCGACCAGCGCTTGGTGGACTTCCTCCTGACGGGCGGGTTCCTGCCGGTGCCGGTACCCAATACCCTGTCCGCAACAGCGGATGCCCTGCAGACCTGGCTCGACCGCCTGGCACCGCAGGCCATCGTGCTGTCGGGCGGCAATGACCTTGGCGAGCAGCCGGCTCGAGACATGACCGAAGCCCGGTTGCTCGAGCATGCCCGGGCCAACCATCTGCCGGTCCTCGGCATTTGCCGGGGCATGCAGATGCTCGGGCACTGGGCCGGCAGCCGCCTGAAACCGGTGAGCGGCCATGTCCGCACCCGGCATCGGCTGTCAGGCCGGATCGTCGCCGAAGTGAACAGCTATCATGGCCTTGCCTTGGCCGATTGCCCGGAGGATTTCGACGTGCTGGCCCGCAGCGAAGACGGTGAAATCGAAGCCATCGGCCACCGCAGCCTGCCCTGGGAAGGCTGGATGTGGCACCCCGAACGGGAACAGGTGTTCGCCGTCCATGACCTCGCCCGACTGCGAGCCCTGTTCGGCGAATGAAGATCCCCGGGCGTACCCTGCGCTCATTCGAATTTCACGAGGTGAAACAGCTGTGAAAGCCATTATCCTGGCTGCCGGACGAGGCAGCCGCATGAAAAGCCTCACCGACGAACGCCCCAAGTGCATGGTCGAGCTGCGTGGCCAGACATTGCTGGCGTGGCAGCTTGCAGCGCTGCGCGAGGCGGGGATCGACGAAATCGCCATCGTCACCGGCTACAAACGCGAATTGCTGGCGGACCAGGGCCTGCTGGAGTTCCACAACCCGCGCTGGGCACAGACCAACATGGTCTCGTCCCTGGCCTGCGCCGAATCCTGGCTGCAGCACGAACCCTGCATCGTCAGCTACTCCGACATCTTCTACAGCCCGGCGGCGGTGCGCTCGCTGATGGACAGTAGCGACGCCCTGGCAATTACCTACGACCCGAACTGGCTGGCCCTGTGGACCGAGCGCTTCGGCGATCCCTTGCTCGATGCCGAGACCTTCCGCCTGACGCCTGCCGGCCACCTGGCCGAGATCGGCAACAAGCCGGTCTCGGTAGACGACGTCCAGGGCCAGTACATGGGCCTGCTGCGCTTCACCCCCGAAGGCTGGGCGGAAATCACCCGGCTACGTGCCGCCCTGCCCCCGGAACTACGGGACAAGGCGCACATGACCGGCACCCTGCAGCAAGTGCTGGATGCCGGACGGGTGCCGGTGCGGGCGTTCGCCTATACCGGCGAATGGGGCGAGGTGGACTCTGGCGAGGATTTGCACCTTTACCAATAGAGCCACTCAGCCCTGCCTGAGCTCCTCGATGCTGATCTCGCGCATCCGGAACTTCTGCACCTTCCCCGTCACCGTCATCGGGAACTCCTCGACGAAGCGGAAATAGCGCGGCGTCTTGAAGTGGGCAATGCGGCTCTTGCACCAGGCCTGCAGCTCCACATCGGTGGCGCTGTGCCCCGGATGGAACTTGATCCAGGCGACGATCTCCTCGCCGTAGCGCTCGTCGGGAATACCGATCACCTGCACATCCGCCACCGCCGGGTGGGTGAAGAAGAACTCCTCCAGCTCCCGCGGATAGATGTTCTCGCCGCCACGAATGATCATGTCCTTGTTGCGCCCGGCGATGCACACGTAGCCCTGCCCGTCCATGCTCGCCAGGTCGCCGGTGTGCATCCAGCCCGCCGGGTCGATGGCTTCGGCGGTCGCGGAAGGATTGCCCCAGTAACCGAGCATCACGCTGTAGCCCCGGGTGCACAGCTCGCCGATCTGCCCGCGCGGGACCACGCAGCCATGCTCGTCGACGATCTTGCTTTCCAGTTGCGGCTGGGTCCGCCCGACGGTGGTCACGCGCAGCTCCAGTTCGTCGTCCGGGCCGGTCTGCAGCGATACCGGGCTGGTCTCGGTCATGCCGTAGGCGATCTGCACTTCGCTCATGTGCAGCTCGCTGATCACCCGGCGCATCACCTCAATCGGGCAAATGGCCCCGGCCATGATCCCGGTGCGCAGGCACGACAGGTCATAGTCGGCACGCTGCGGCTGGTCGAGCACGGCGATGAACATGGTCGGCACGCCATACAACGCGGTGGCGCGTTCCTCGGCCACGGCCTGCAGGGTCAGGGCCGGGTCGAAGGCGTCGTTGGGGTAGATCATGGTGCTGCCATGGGTCATGCAGCCAAGGTTGCCCATGACCATGCCGAAGCAGTGGTACAGCGGCACCGGGATCACCATGCGGTCATGCTCGGTGAGGCCCAGGCTCTCGCCGACCATGTAGCCGTTGTTGAGGATGTTGTAGTGGCTGAGGGTGGCGCCCTTGGGGAAGCCGGTGGTGCCGGAGGTGTACTGGATATTCACCGCCTGGTCGAACTGCAGGCTGCTCTGCCGGGCGTGATAGTCGTCGGCTCCGACCTTGTCGCCCCACTCCCCCAGTCCGTCCCAGGCAAGGAAGCCCGCTGGCGGCGCGCTGGCCAGGCTGATCACCCCGCGCAGGTCCGGCAGGCGCTCGCAGTTGAACTGCCCCGGCGCCTGGTGCGCCATCTCCGGCAGGAGCTCGGCGAGCATGGCGTGGTAATCCGAACTCTTGAAAGCTCCGGCACAGATCAGCCACTGGCAGCCGGACTGCTTGAGCGCGTATTCCAGCTCGCTGGTGCGATAGGCCGGGTTGATATTGACCAGGATGATCCCGGCCTTGGCGCTGGCGAACTGGGCAATGCACCACTGCGCACAGTTGGGCGCCCAGATGCCGAGACGGTCGCCGCTCTTCAGGCCCAGGGCCATGAAAGCGCGGGCATGCAGGTCGACGGCGGCAGCCAGTTCGGCCCAGGTGTAGCGCAGCTGCTGATGGCGGACCACCAGCGCCTCGCGCTCGCCGAAGCGCGCCACGGTACGGTCGAAGGCCTGGCCGATGGTCATGGCCAGCAAGGGCTTGTCCTGGCGACCCTGGGTGTAGCTCGGTTGATTCATGGCGTTCCCTTTTTGTGTTTGTTCTGGGAGCTGATCGGGGCGGGAACTACTCTCGCCTAAATTAACGTTAACGTAAAGGTCACCTTGACGATTGACAGGCCACCAGCGCAGGTTTACGTTAACGTAAAGGTGAAATACACAGTGCGGCTAGAATCACTGGTCGCCACCCCTGCTACTCCGCCCCATCCAAGAACAAACAATAGAAGGTGCCCGAGCATGCTTTATCCCTCCCTGAACTTCGCCCTTGGTGAAACCATCGACATGCTGCGCGAGCAGGTGCAGGCCTTCGTCGCCAGCGAACTGGCGCCCCGCGCCGCGCAGATCGACCACGACAACCTGTTCCCCGCCGACATGTGGCGCAAGTTCGGCGACATGGGCCTGCTCGGCGTGACCGTCAGCGAAGAATACGGCGGTGCCGGCCTGGGCTACCTGGCCCACGTAGTGGCGATGGAAGAAATCAGCCGTGGCTCGGCCTCGGTCGCCCTCTCCTACGGCGCCCATTCCAACCTCTGCGTGAACCAGATCAACCGCAACGGCACCCATGAACAGAAAGCCAAATACCTGCCGAAACTGATCAGCGGCGAGCATATCGGCGCCCTGGCCATGAGCGAGCCGAATGCCGGCTCCGACGTAGTCTCGATGAAGCTGCGCGCCGACAAGCGTGGCGACCGCTTCGTCCTCAATGGCAGCAAGACCTGGATCACCAACGGTCCGGACGCCAACACCTACGTGATCTACGCCAAGACCGACCTGGAGAAAGGCCCCCACGGCATCACCGCCTTTATCGTCGAGCGTGACTGGAAGGGCTTCAGCCGCAGCAACAAGTTCGACAAGCTGGGCATGCGCGGTTCCAACACCTGCGAGCTGTTCTTCGACGATGTCGAGGTGCCGGAAGAGAACATCCTCGGCAAGCTCAATGGCGGCGTGAAGGTGCTGATGAGCGGCCTGGACTACGAGCGTGTGGTGCTCTCCGGCGGCCCTACCGGGATCATGCAATCCTGCATGGACCTCGTCGTGCCCTATATCCACGACCGCAAGCAGTTCGGCCAGAGCATCGGCGAGTTCCAGCTGATCCAGGGCAAGATCGCCGACATGTACACCCAGCTCAACGCCAGCCGCGCCTACCTGTACGCCGTGGCCCAGGCTTGCGACCGTGGCGAGACCACGCGCAAGGACGCCGCCGGGGTGATCCTCTACACCGCCGAGCGCGCCACGCAGATGGCCCTGGAAGCGATCCAGATCCTCGGCGGCAACGGCTACATCAACGAATTCCCGGCCGGCCGCCTGCTGCGTGACGCCAAGCTCTACGAGATCGGCGCCGGCACCAGCGAGATCCGTCGCATGCTGATCGGCCGCGAACTGTTCAACGAGACCCGCTAGGGGCAGCTGCAAGCTTCAAGCGCCAAGCTGCAAGAAAAAAGCGGCTTGCATCCGATCCACTCTTGCAGCTTGAAGCTTATGGCTTGAAGCTGCCAAAGGACCTCCGATGATTCTGAAGTCTCAGTTGAACACCCGCGCGCCGGATTTTGCCGTCAACAGCGCGACCATGCTGGAACAGGTCAACAGCCTGCGCAGCCTCCTCGCCCAGGTGCACCAGGGTGGCGGAGCCAAGGCCCAGGAACGCCACACCTCGCGCGGCAAGCTGCTGCCCCGCGATCGTATCGATCGCCTGCTCGACCCGGGCTCGCCTTTCCTGGAGATCGGCCAACTGGCCGCCCATGAGGTCTACGGCGAAGACGTC
Source organism: Pseudomonas sp. P2S-1 (assembly GCF_057197725.1). Classification (NCBI taxonomy): domain Bacteria; kingdom Pseudomonadati; phylum Pseudomonadota; class Gammaproteobacteria; order Pseudomonadales; family Pseudomonadaceae; genus Pseudomonas; species Pseudomonas sp. P2S-1. The sequence continues at coordinate 942,194 of NZ_CM170068.1, read as the reverse complement.
CCCGCCGCTGGCGTGATCGCCGGTATCGGTCGGGTCGAAGGTGTCGAATGCATGATCGTGGCCAACGATGCCACGGTGAAAGGCGGCTCCTACTACCCGCTGACCGTGAAAAAGCACCTGCGCGCCCAGGCCATCGCCCAGCAGAACCGCCTGCCCTGCCTGTACCTGGTGGACTCCGGCGGCGCCAACCTGCCGCGCCAGGACGAAGTCTTCCCCGACCGCGAGCACTTCGGGCGGATCTTCTTCAACCAGGCCAACATGAGCGCCCAGGGCATCCCGCAGATCGCCGTGGTCATGGGCTCGTGCACCGCTGGCGGCGCCTATGTGCCGGCGATGTCCGACGAGACCATCATGGTCCGCCAGCAGGCCACCATCTTCCTCGCCGGCCCGCCGCTGGTGAAGGCCGCCACCGGTGAAGTGGTCAGCGCCGAGGACCTGGGCGGTGCCGATGTGCACTGCAAGACCAGCGGCGTGGCCGACCATTACGCCGACAACGACGAGCACGCCCTGGCCATCGCCCGGCGCTGCGTCGCCAACCTGAACTGGCACAAGCAGGGCGAGCTGCAACTGCGCACGCCGATCGCCCCGCTGTACGACACCGACGAGCTGTACGGCGTGGTCCCGGCCGATGCCAAGCAGCCGTTCGATGTGCGCGAGATCATCGCCCGGCTGGTGGACGGCTCGGTGTTCGATGAATTCAAGGCGCTGTTCGGCACCACCCTGGTGTGCGGCTTTGCCCACCTGCATGGCTACCCGATCGCGATCCTGGCCAACAACGGTATCCTCTTCGCCGAAGCCGCGCAGAAAGGCGCGCACTTCATCGAACTGGCCTGTCAGCGCGGCATTCCGTTGCTGTTCCTGCAGAACATCACCGGCTTCATGGTCGGGCAGAAATACGAAGCCGGTGGCATCGCCAAGCACGGCGCCAAGCTGGTCACCGCGGTGGCCTGCGCCAAGGTGCCGAAATTCACCGTGATCATCGGCGGCAGCTTCGGCGCCGGTAACTATGGGATGTGCGGGCGCGCCTATGACCCGCGCTTCCTGTGGATGTGGCCGAACGCGCGGATCGGCGTGATGGGCGCCGAACAGGCTGCCGGGGTGCTGGCCCAGGTCAAGCGCGAGCAGAGCGAGCGCAGCGGCCAGGCCTTCAGCGCCGAGGACGAAGCGAAGCTCAAGCAGCCGATTCTCGACCAGTACGAGCACCAGGGTCACCCCTACTATTCCAGCGCCCGGCTCTGGGACGACGGCGTCATCGACCCGGCGCAGACCCGCGAGATCCTCGGCCTGGCCCTGTCCGCTTCGCTCAACGCACCGATCGAAGCTACCCGCTTCGGCATTTTCCGGATGTGACCGATGACCGACTTCAGCACCCTCGAACTGATCAAGGATCCCCGCGGCTTCGCCACCCTGTGGTTGAGCCGTGCGGACAAGAACAACGCCTTCAACGCCGAAATGATCCGCGAGCTGATCGTTGCCCTCGATGAACTGGCGGCCGATACCCGCCTGCGCTTCGTCATCCTGCGTGGCCGTGGCCGGCATTTCAGCGCCGGTGCAGACCTGGCCTGGATGCAGCAGAGCGCGGCGCTCGACTTGCAGAGCAACCTGGACGACGCCCACGAGCTGGCGAAGCTGATGTACAACCTGGCGCAGCTCCGCCTGCCGACCCTGGCCGTGGTCCAGGGCGCGGCCTTCGGTGGCGCCCTCGGCCTGATCGCCTGCTGCGACATGGCGATCGGCGCCGAAGATGCCCAGCTGTGCCTGTCGGAAGTGCGCATCGGCCTGGCCCCGGCGGTGATCAGCCCGTTCGTGGTACAGGCCATGGGCGAACGTGCCGCGCGTCGCTATGCCCTGACCGCCGAGCGTTTCAGCGGCCTGCGGGCCCGCGAGCTGGGGATGCTGGCGGAGGCTTACCCGGCGGCGGAACTGGAGCAGCGCCTGGAAGACTGGATCGCCAACCTGCTGCAGAACAGCCCGCAAGCCATGTGCGCCAGCAAGGAACTGCTGCGTGAAGTCGGCGCGGGAGAACCGACCGCAGCCATCCGCAGCTACTGCGAGAACGCCATTGCCCGCATCCGCGTCAGCGCGGAAGGCCAGGAGGGCCTGCATGCCTTCCTGGAAAAACGCCAACCGGCCTGGCTGGCCGACTCGTCCAACAAGGAACCTCGCCCATGAGCCGTCCCGAGCTGACCACCCTGCTGGTCGCCAACCGTGGCGAGATCGCCTGCCGGGTGATGCGCACCGCCAAATCCCTGGGCCTGACCACCGTCGCCGTGCACAGTGCGGTGGACCGTGAGGCACGCCATAGTCGTGAAGCCGATATCCGTGTCGACCTGGGCGGCGCCAAGCCGGCCGAGAGCTACCTGGTCATCGACAAGCTGATCGCTGCGGCCAAGGCCAGCGGCGCCCAGGCGATCCACCCGGGCTATGGCTTCCTGTCCGAGAACGCCGGTTTCGCCAAGGCCATCGAGGACGCCGGGCTGATCTTTCTCGGCCCGCCGGCCAGCGCCATCGAGGCCATGGGCAGCAAGTCGGCGGCCAAGGCCCTGATGGAAACCGCCGGGGTGCCGCTGGTACCGGGTTACCACGGCGAGGCCCAGGACCTGGAGACCTTCCGCGCCGCCGCCGAGAAGATCGGCTATCCGGTACTGCTCAAGGCCACTGCTGGTGGTGGTGGCAAGGGCATGAAGGTGGTCGAGCAGGAAAGCCAGCTGGGTGAAGCCCTGGCCTCGGCGCAGCGTGAAGCGCAATCCTCGTTCGGCGACTCGCGGATGCTGGTGGAAAAGTACGTCCTCAAGCCGCGCCATGTGGAGATCCAGGTGTTCGCCGACCAGCACGGCAACTGCCTGTACCTCAACGAGCGCGACTGCTCGATCCAGCGCCGGCACCAGAAGGTGGTCGAGGAAGCGCCGGCACCGGGGCTGAGCGTCGAACAGCGCCGGGCCATGGGTGAAGCCGCGGTGCGTGCGGCCCAGGCCATCGGCTATGTCGGCGCCGGCACCGTGGAATTCCTGCTCGATGCCCGTGGCGAGTTCTTCTTCATGGAGATGAACACGCGCCTGCAGGTCGAGCACCCGGTCACCGAGGCGATCACCGGGCTGGACCTGGTGGCCTGGCAGATCCGCGTGGCCCGTGGCGAAGCCTTGCCGATCACCCAGGAGCAGGTGCCGCTGATCGGCCATGCCATCGAGGTGCGGCTGTATGCGGAAGATCCGGCCAATGACTTTCTGCCGGCGACCGGCAAGCTGGCGCTGTATCGGGAAAGCACTGCAGGCGACGGGCGTCGGGTCGACAGCGGGGTGGCCGAGGGCGACGAGGTGTCGCCGTTCTACGACCCGATGCTGGGCAAGCTGATCGCCTGGGGCGAAGACCGTGAACAGGCGCGTCTGCGGCTGCTGGCGATGCTCGATGAATTCGCCATTGGTGGGGTGAAGACCAATATCAGCTTCCTGCGGCGCATCCTCGCCCATCCGGCGTTTGCGGCCGCAGAGCTGGATACCGGCTTTATCCCGCGCTACCACGACGAACTGCTGCCGGCGCCGAGCGCCCTGCCCGCCGGATTCTGGCAAGCGGCGGCGCAAGCGTGGATACAAGGCCTGCCCCTGGCCTCGCGCGGCGACGATGCCGCCTCGCCCTGGGCTTCGCGCCAAGGCTTCCGGGCAGGGCTGCCAGCGCATATCAGCCTGCATCTGAGCAGCAACGGCGAGCAGCAGGCACTGAGCCTGGAGCGTTGCGCGCAATCAGCGTTCAGGCTGGACGGGGAAATGCTGCGGGTCGATGACAATGGCGTGCGTCATCAGCATCAGGCGATCCGTCGTGGTGACAGCCTCTATCTGCGCTGGAACGGCGAACTGCATGCCGTCACGGCATTCGACCCGATCGCCGAAGCCGAAGCCGGCCACGGCCATCAGGGCGGCCTGACGGCGCCCATGAACGGCAGCATCGTGCGGGTGCTGGTGGAACCGGGCCAGGTGGTCGAGGCCGGGACCCAGCTGGTGGTGCTGGAGGCGATGAAGATGGAACACAGCATCCGTGCGCCCCATGCCGGGACAGTTTCGGCGCTGTACTGCCAGGAAGGTGAGATGGTCAGCGAAGGGAGTGTGCTGGTGGCGCTGGAGGAGTGAGCTCCAAGCTTTAAGCTTCAAGCTGCAAGAAACAGCAGGTTGCGTCGCTGCCGCTTTTTCTTGTGGCTTGCAGCTTGCGGCTTGAAGCTGAAAAACAGAAACGGCGCCCTCGGGCGCCGTTTTTAGTTGGTATGGGCTCAGAAACGAATCCCGGCCTGGATAGCCACCCCAAGCAACTCGCAGTCCTCACCGCAGAGCATGATCGGGTAGGTCGGATTGAGTGGTTTGAGAAAGCGCTGCCCGCCCTCCACCACCAACTGCCGCAACAGGCCCTGGGGATTACCCGGCACCCGGGCCAGCACCAGGCGCCCGACCTCGGCCTCGACGCCAGGATCGACCAGGACCAGCATACCGGCGGAAATGCTCAAACCGCTCGGCGCGGTCATCGCATCGCCCTCGATCCGCAGCCAGAAGGCCTTGCCCAGCGCCTTGTAGTCGGTGATCTCCTCGGCACCCTCCGCATCATCAGCGAAGTCCGTCAGCGCCACCCAGTCCGACAAGGGATAGCGGAAGGTCGTGGGCAGGCCATAGTTGGCCGGCTCCTCCTCGGTGTCCGGAGTAGGCTTCATGCTCATGTGCGGCAGCTCCAGGCATACCAGCACATGATTCATGCGCGTCAGGGTGAGCTCGCGCTCGCCACGCAGCCACAAACCGACGCAGCCCTGGGTCACCCCGACACGTTCGGCCAGTTTCTCTTGCGTGAGCTTGAGCTCACCCATCCGTCTTTTGACTAGTGCGATCCATTTTTCCATCGCAGGCACGATACGGACTGCTCATTCTCGCTCAATACACAAATTGTAGTATTTAAAATCCTGAAAGAAATACGCTAGGTACTATATTTCCCCATGCCTCTCAACTGCCCTCAGGGAAGACCCTCTACATGACTGCAAGCACCTCCAGCCACCTGCACAGCGACTCCGTACAACGTGCTCTCGACCACTACTTCAACCCGGCGCCGGAGCACTCCCCCGGGCTGAAAGACATGCAACTGGTGGTCGCCCGCGACGATCTTTCGCCCCAGGCCGCCGCCGAACAGGCCATCTGGCTGCTGCGCTGCGCTTCGTCCACCGCCTACGAGGCGGCGCAACACTTGCGCGACAAGACCCAGGACCAGGTGCTGGTGAGCATGCACCTGATCAATCTCGCGCGCGCGATGCTTGACCGCAGCCACAGCCAGGTCAGGAAAGACGAGGAAAACGCAGGGAAGAAATGAACGTCAGGAAGGAATAACAACAGCGTGAAGGCCCGGACTGCCTGGGTTCCAGGCACGGGAAGAAAGAATTTTCGTAAAATTACCGAAAATTCATTTGACTTGAAAATGAGAACGATTATTATTGATCGCAACTGGTCGCGAGACTGGTTGGATAACCCGGAGCCCTTAGGTCGGACTCCAGATTATCTCCTCATCAGGCTAATCACGGTTTTTGACCCGGCTTTTTGCCGGGTCTTTTTTTTGGGCTCTTCAGGCTAATGAAGGCGGTGTGTTACTTAATGTGGCAATGATATCAAAGGACTATCGTCGCCGTAACCCCGTAACAAAGCTTTGCTGAAATTAGCACTTGAGAATCAATCTCGTTACGATTAAGCTCTCAACCGCGTCAAGGAAGATGCCCCCTACTCGCCTCCTCCGTTTCCACCGCAAGGAGCTGGAACCATGACCCGTCTGTTGCTGCCGCTGGACCATCGCGCCGACGCTGCCGACGCCGCCGAACTGGCGCTGCTGCACCGCCTGAAAGAGCTGCCGCGCCGGGTACAACAGGTGTTCCTGCTCAATCGCCTCGATCAACTCACCCTTGCCGTCATCGCCAAGCGCCTGGACCTGCCCGACGCCACGGTCGAGCGGCAGATGAACCAGGTACTGCAAGCGTCCCTGCCCTCTTCCACCCCGCTCGCCCGTGCCGCCGGCCAATGGTATGTGCGCCTGCAAAGCCCGCAGATCACCGCCAGCGAACGCATCGACTTCCGCCGCTGGCTGGACGCCGACCCGGAGCACCTGGCGGCCTTCCACGCCACCGAACTGCGCTGGCGCAGCCTGCTGGCCCCGGCCCGGGTACTGGGCGAAAACCTCTGGTACCGGCAGAGCCGCGCCGCCTTCTCCCTGGGCGGCTGCACCGTGGCCATGGGCCTGGGTCTTGCCGCATTGCTGGCGTTGGGTTTCTGGTCCTGACCGGGTTGTGTAGAGTTGTCGCCCATAACAACTCTGCACAGGACCCAGGCCATGACCGCATTGAGCATCGACTGCGACTTCGACTCCGGCAACATCCTCGTTCGGGATGCCAGCAATCCCGCCCAGGTGCGCCTGGCGATCCGCCCCGACACGGCCAGCGCTCATTTCCAGTGGTTCCACTTCAAGGCCAGCGGCCTGACACCCGGCCAGACCCACACCTTCACCCTGGAGAATGCCGGCGAGTCTTCCTACAACAAGGCCTGGGACGGCTATCACGCCGTGGCCTCCTACGACCAGCAGAACTGGTTCCGCGTGCCCTCCCGCTTCGATGGCAAGGCCCTGCACTTCAGCCTTGAAGCCAGCGAGCCGCAAGCCTGGTTCGCCTATTTCGAGCCCTACTCCCGTGCCCGCCACAATCAGTTGATCGAACGTGCCCGGCACCTGCCCGGCGTGACCCTGCTGGCCACCGGGCGTAGCGTGGAAGGGCGCGATATTCCGCTGCTGCGGGTCGGTGACGGCGCGGCAGGCAAGCGCAAGGTGTGGATCATTGCCCAGCAGCATCCCGGCGAGCATATGGCCGAGTGGTTCATGGAAGGCGTGATCGAGCGCATCGAAGGCAACGACGCCACGCTGCAGCAACTGCTGGCAGCCGCCGACCTGTACCTGATCCCCAACATGAACCCCGATGGCGCCTTCCGCGGCCACCTGCGCACCAACGCCAGGGGCTTCGACCTGAATCGTGCCTGGCAGGATGCGAGCAGCGAGCAGACTCCGGAAGTGCTGTTCGCCCAGCAGCAGATGAAGCTGCATGGCGTCGACCTGTTCCTCGATGCCCATGGCGACGAGGAGATTCCCCATGTGTTCACCGCTGCCTGCGAAGGCAACCCGGGCTATACACCGCGCATTGCCGGGCTTGAGGAGCGCTTCCGCAAGACCCTCTGCGGGCTGACCCGGGACTTCCAGGATGTCCACGGCTACCCGCGCAGCGCCCCGAGCCAGGCCAACATGACCCTGGCCTGCAATGCCGTCGGCCAGGCCCATGACTGCCTGTCGCTGACCCTGGAGATGCCGTTCAAGGACCATGACGATGCACCGAATCCGGCGACCGGGTGGTCGGGCAAGCGCTCGAAGGAACTGGCCTCGGCGGTGCTGGATACGATTGGGCAGATGGTCAACGAATTGCGCTGATCCAAAGCACGACACAAACCTTGTGGGAGCTGGCTTGCCAGCGATGAGGCCGGCAGGAGCAATGATGTTGTCCGGTCGGGCCTAATCGCTGGCAAGCCAGCTCCCACAGGGGTCAGCGTCGTTCTAGAAGGCCACATCCAGGATCACACTGTCCTGATAAGCCCCCGCCGGCGGCGTGGCCTGGTCGGTGTAGACCCTGGCGTTGTAGTTGAACACCTGGCTCCCGGTCCCGGTGCCGTTCCCCGGATTGATGTCCGCATCACTGCTCGCACGCCGCGCCGTGGTCAACGAGCCCCAGCGCACCGCTCCCGCGCTTTTGAAAATGTCGTAGGCCAGGTAGTTGTTGGCCGCCGACTTCATCCGCCGCCGCCCGCCCGACACATACAAACCATCATTCAAGCCCACGGTATAGGCACTGCCCTTGGTGCAACTGAGGCTGACGCTCTGGCTCACCGTGGAGAAACCGCTGACCACCGGCGCCGTGCCGAAGTTGATCGTCGGCGTGGTGATCTGGCAGTCGGCGGTGACCGTCAGGGTCACGGTCATGGTGGTGCTGCCGCTGGTGGTCTGGCGCCCGAGGCACAAGCCACCGACACCGATGCCATAGCAGTAGTCCCAGTTCCAGAACACGGTGAAGGTTTCCGAGTAGTTGCCGGCGGCGACGTTGCTGCCGGTCAGGGTGCGTACATACACCGGGATGGTCGCGGGTACCACGCTGCCGAGAAGCCCCAGCAGATCGATGATGCCATTGCGCGCGAAGTCGAAGGGCTGGCCGCGGGTGATCGGGTGTGAGGTGGTGTTGTCGGCATACAGCGTGTACTGGATAACGTCGCCGGTGGGCCCGACCAGCCCGGTGGTGTTTCCGGTCGGGGTGAAGGTGGCCTTGAAGAAGTCATCGCTGCGCAGCAAGGTCAGCAGCGACCCGCTGCAGCGCAGGCCGGCGTTGCCGCTGGAAGAGGTCTGCACGGTGGAGGCCACCGTGGTCGACGCCACGCTGCCGAACGCCGCATTGGTCGCCTGTACTACCGCGCACTGCGCCTCTACCCGCTGGGCGACGAACGCCAGCATCAGCACCAGAAACAGGCGCTTCATTTGCACACCAGCGGGCCAAGCAGCGGCACATCGTCCTGCCCGGCTTCGAGGCTGAACTGGACCATGCATTTGCCAGCGTTGGCGATCTGCACTTCCAGGGTGTTCTGCTCGGCCAGCCCTTCGATGTAGACCAGGCCATCCCAGCCCACCACCGCTGCGCTACCGGTCTGCAGATGGCGGACCTGACTGCCCAGGGGCAGGTCCTTGTGGCTGGCATCGACCAGCTCGATGCTCGCCGCCCGTACCCGATTCAGGGAAAAGTTCAGCAGATACCCGGCGCCGCGGCGTACCGCGACGCGCTGCTCGACATTGTCCGAACGTACGTTGGCCGGCAATTCCAGGGTGTCGATCTCGTACTTGGCGCGGTAATAGGCGCTGCTCCAGGGCACCAGCAGATGGCCCTTGCTGTCGGTCCGTCCGACCATCTGGTTCTCGTAGCGCACCGGTACATCGGCGAAGCCGTCGGTGCTGACCACGACGAAGGCATCATCGATGCGGTTGGCGGCGAACACCCCGGCGTCCATCCACACCAGCGAGCCGCTGGCATCGGCCCAGCGGGTCATGGCCTGGCTGGTGCCGTAGGTGCCGGCCTGCAGTTGTACCGATTGCAGGCGCCAGGTCAGGTCGGCCTGGCGATAGGCGTCCTGGTCGCCGCCGGTGGCATAGCCGAGGTTGTAGCCCAGCCCGCCATCGCTGGGCACGGCGCGGCTGTAGTTGACCCGCTGGATATTCTCGCCGGTCTGGTTGCGCTCGGTGCTCAGGCTGAGGGTGCCGTGCAGGTCGAAGGGGATCACCAGTTGCGCCTGGGCCGCCCACTGCTCGCCGCCAATCTCCCGGTTGGCCGAGAGGTACAGGCTGGTATTGGCCCACAGCGACTTGCTCCAGCTCAGGTTGACCAGCCGGGTGCGCGAATTGTCGCCGGCACGCACGTCGAAATAACCGGCGCCAAGGCTGCCGTAGCGCTCCATGTTGAGGCTGACCGTGACCTGCTCGCTGCGCTGGCTGAGGCGCAGGTAGGGGCTCTCCAGCAGCGAGGCGTCGGCATAGTCGCCGTAACGTTCCAGGCGCTGGTAATTGAAGCCGATGCGCTGGCTGTTGTACTGGTAGCCGAGGCTTAGTTGCTGGCCGCTGCGGCTGTCGAAGCTGCTCTGGCTGACCGCCGCGTTGACCACGCCGAAGGTGCCCACCAGCAGGTTGCCGCCAACGCCACCGAGGGCCAGGGACTCGGCCGCCTCGCCGTGGGTCTCCAGGGTGAAGCTGTCGCTGACGCCGTAACGCAGGCTGGCCGAGGTCAGGCCCTTGCCGTAGGAAAAGTCGCTGATCCCGTAGTTGCGGCGCAGGGCACCGGCGGCCACGGAGAAATCACTCATGCCCTTCTGCAACAGGGTGCTGGTGACATAGAACGGCAGCGTGGTGGACACCTGCCGGCCCAGTGCATCGGTGGTCACTACCACCGCGTCCCCGGCGCCGTTGATATAGGGCACGTTGGTCAGGGTGTAGGGCCCGGGTTGCAGGTCGGCACTGGCGCTCTTGTAGCCGTTGATGAACAGGTCCACCGAGGACGGCACCGCCGCCTCGCCGGCAAAGGCCGGCAGCGGATAGGTGACCAGGTCCGGGCGTACCGAGAAGTCCCGCGAGACCAGGACGCCGCCCAGGCGCACCGAGCTGGTCCAGGGCAGCGCACCGCTGATCACGTCACCCGCCTCGAAGGTCAGCAGGCGCTCTTCGTCGGTGTAGCGGAAGGTGGTGTCGTAGCGCAGGAACCCGCGCTGGTTTTCCGCGTAGTTGCGCCCGCTGATCTGCTGGCGCCACTGCCCGGTGGTGGAAAAGGTGCCCCAACTGTCGAACACCCGCAGCTCGTTCCACACCGACAGGCTGCTGCCGATATCGTCGGTGTCGTTGAGGTAGGCATCGTAGTTGAGCAAGGCCCCGAAGCTGCTGTGGGCCTCGCCGCCCGGGCCCAGGGCGCGGTTGCCGATGCGCTGGTTCGGCAGCCAGCCCGGCGGCACCTGCAGGTTCAGGCGCTGGGCCTGGCTGTCGTAGTCGCTGTGCAGGCCGCTGACGCTGTCGAGGGGCACCTCTTCCGGTACCGCCACGGGAAACTCGATACCCACCGCACGCAGGTCGCTGGCGGCCACATAGAAACGACCGGAGCGCTGGTGCACGACCACCACGTTACCGCTGCTCATCTGGTTGACCACCAGTTCCAGGTACAACTCTGCATCGCTGATCGCCTCCTGCCCGGAGGGCGGCGGCGGCAGTTCGCCCGCCCACAGCGGGCTGACCACGAACAACGCCATGCCGCCCGCCAACACCAGCGGACAGGTACCGTAGAGAAATCCCTTCACGCACCGTGTCCCACCATCGTCGGGTCCTCCCTGGCCCCTGGTTCATCCTTTATCCGTTCAGCTCATTGGCCCTGACCTATGGTCTGCGCCGTGTCGCCGCCATTGATTCGTCCCTTCAACACCGTCCCGGCCGAGGCCTGCAATGGCGCCGGCCAGCGCATGGTCGCCCCCGGCAACACATAGCCGAGCAAACCCTCCACCACCGGACGGTTCTGCCCGCCCTGCTGCATCACCACATCGGTCAGGCGCGCATGCACCGGGCCGGTGTTGCGGATTTCCACGTAGTTGCGCCCTTGCGCCGAGACCTGGCGCCAGCTCAGTTGCGGCTTGCCGACCCCGGCATCGCTGCGCTGTCCGGTGGGATCGACCTTGCCCCACAGGCCCTGGCCATAGACGAACAGCGGCACCGAATAACGCATCTGGAAGCGCACCGCCGCCTGCGGCTTGTCGGCGTTGTCCGGCGGCAGGGCCGGCGGGATCTCGTCGATGATGATGCGGTAGGCCTGTTCCTGGCCGACCGGCGAGGTGCCGGTACGGGTCAGGCGAATCAACTGTTTCTGCCCCGGGGCGATCTTCGCCAGCGGCGGGCTGCCGATGATCTCGCGCTGGTTCTGGTACTGGTCGTCGAACTCGCCCTGGCGCCAGGCGAAAATGCGGATCTGCAGGTTCGCCTCTTCATCACCGCGGTTTTCCAGCCACAGTGCGCCGGCCTTCTGCTCGGCCTCGATCACCGGATCGATCGGCCAGATCAGCACCGATGTCGCCGCCTGCGTCACTCCGGCCCACAGCAGCAATGCCGCCAACGCCAGCTTCGCCCTGTCCCTGACCATGCAGCTCTCCTTCATGGTGTTTTTGTTATTGCGGCCTTTACGCCGTCAAAAGGTCAACGTCACTTGCAGTACGTCGCTGTAGTTCCCCGCCGGCAGCGTCCCGGTCAGTTGTGCCCGGGCATACACTGGCAACTTGATCGCCGTGGGATCGGAGTAGCTGACGGTCACCGTCTGGTCGATGCCCAGTACCTGACTGAAGGCGGCGTCGCTGTACAGTTGGTAGGCCACCAGGTTGCTGCCGGTGCTGCGCTTGAGGTTGCGCACGCCGTTGTTGTTCTGCCCGCCACCGATCTTCATGCTCAGGGCCACCCCCGGCGTGCATTGCAGGGTCACCGTGGTGCCGCTCAACTGGGTGGTCACGGCAGACGTCGACAGGGCCGAGAAGGTACCGAACGCCAGGTTGCCGTAGGTGGTCACCCCGCCCACCACCAGGCACCCCGCCTGGATCGTCGCATTGACCAGGAAGGTGCTGGTGGTGGCCGCATCCAGCGGCACCGGCGCTGCTGCCGCGAGCAGCGCCAGGCCTAGTGCCAGGCGCACGTGCATGGCTCAGAAACTCAGCTCGACCGCCACGATATCGGTGTAGGTACCCGGCGGCAGCCCGGCCTTGCCCGTTGCCTTACCGTAAAGATTCACGGTTTGCGCAGCGCCGGTACTGGTCGGCAAGGTGATGGTGCCGTTGATCGGGATCACCGTGGTGAGCCCGGAGTCGGAATAGAAGTCGTAGGGCACCGAGTTGCCGGAGCCATCGGCCAAGGCCCGGGTGCCGCCAGCGGACGCTCCGTCATGGGCGCCAGCGCCGATCTTGATCACCGGGATCGCGCCATTGGAGCAAAGGATGCTCATGGCCCCGCCACCGCCCGCCAGCACCTGGGCGCCGGCCGTGGTGAACAGCGCGGTCTGGGTACCGAAGTTCAAGGCACCGAAGTTGGCCCCGGTGGTGGCCGTGGAGCCATTGACCTGGCAACTGGAGATCAGCACCAGCGAGGCGTTGATGGTTCCGGTGACCGTGGCCGCCTGGGCCTGGGATGCCAGCAACAGCCCTACGCTGGCGAAGAGGAAACGGGAGAGAGTCGGTTTCATGGGTTCACTCCTTGATGGCTGTTACCAGTCCAGCGTCACCGTCAGGGTGTCGCGATAAACGCCCGCAGGCAGGGCTTTGGGGTTGGCTACGACAACGCCGTAGATGGGGATGGGGATCTGCTGCGCGCTGCTCACGGTGAAGTTGAGCTGCTGGCCGATCCCGTAGTTGCTGCGGCCGGCCGGGTCGGTGGAGAGCTGATAGGGAATCAGCACGCCGCCGTTGCTCAGCCGGCGGGTGGCACCGTCGGGGTTGGCGCCGCCATTGATGGTCACGGTGAAGGCGCGCACCTGGGGGTTGCAACTGATCTGCAGGTTGCCGCTGCCGCCCGGATCGTCGATGGCGGCGCGCAGGGTCTGGTTCCACAGCGGGCCCTGCTGGCCGAAGTCGAGGACGCCGCCGCCTTCAGCCGGAGCGGTGACGCTCGGGTCGTTGCTGATCTGGCACGCCGAGGTGATCACCAGGCGTGCCTCGATGTGTCCGCTGACCGCGCCGTCTACGGCGGGGCTGAGCAGGAGCGGTCCCAGGCTCAACAGAAGAATGCGTGATGTCTGCATGTTGCTCGCTCCCTAAGCAATGCTACCTTCGGCCGTCACCAGGTGACGGTCACCTTCACCAAGTCCGAATAGCGCCCCGTCCGTGGAAGCTCGGTCTGTGTGTCGATACGTGCGTACAAGGGAAGTTCCACTGTTCCGCTGTCCGGTACCCGGGCGTGCTGGGCGATGTTCACCGACAGCGGCACGCGCCAGGCGGGATCCTGGAACAGGCGGTAGGGAATGGGTTTGGCTCGCGGATCGCTGGATACCAGGTAGCGCACATCACCCGTGCCGCCATGCAGGCCGCCATCGACCTGGACCTGGTAGGCAGTGTCCGGGTTGCATTCCAGCCGGGGTGGCCGCTGGGCGAGCAACTGGCTGCTCAGCGGACCGGCGGGGTCGTCCAGGCGCGGGCTCTGGCCAAAATCCAGCACGCCCAAAGCCTCAGCGGCCGCCGAGCGAGGCTCGTGAATCAGCAGGCAGCCGCGCTGTACGTCGATGCGCACTTCGACGAGGAAATCCGTGGCAGCAACGCCTTGGGCCGCGCAGAGCCCGAACAGCGCTACCAGTGATCGTCCCTTCACCTTCCCTCCCTGTCCTTGCAGGAATTGACCTGGAGTTCAGGGTAGCAGCCGAGGAAAATGCTGCCAGCTGATCAGGAAATGTACAGCTCCTGTACAGGAATTTTCCGACGAACACGGAAGTCTCGACTGGCAGCGCTTTTCACTATCTGGTTAATATTGCCGCCGCTCGTCGCCTGCCTGTCATGAGGAACACCGCTTGCCTGCCTGGATCCGCTCGCCCCTGCGCGCCTTGCGCCAACACCTGACCGCCGCCCCTGCTCCGCAGCCCGGTGTCGCCAGCGGGATCCAGCGCTTCTTCGCCGACAAGGCGCGGCAGCAGGGCTACACCCTCAGCCAGGGCCAGCAGCGGGTGATCACAGCCATGGCCGAACAGGCTGCCCGGCTGCAAGGCGGCCAGGCGCGCAGCCTGTACCTGTACGGCGAGGTCGGGCGCGGCAAGAGCTGGCTGCTCGATGGGTTCTTCAACGCGCTGGACAATATTCCCAAGCGCCGCCTGCACTTTCACGATTTCTTCGCCCGTCTGCACCAAGGCATGTTCGAACACCGCCGGGAAGAAGATGCCCTCGCGGTGACCCTCGACGGGTTGCTCGGTGATTGTCAGGTGCTGTGCTTCGATGAATTCCATGTTCACGATATCGGCGACGCCATGCTTCTCACGCGGTTGTACAAGGCGTTGTTCGCGCGCGGCATCTTCGTCCTCGTCACCTCCAACTACCCGCCCAGGGGGCTGTTGCCCAATCCGCTCTATCACCAGCGTTTCGAGCCGGTGATCCACCTGATCGAGGCGCGCATGGAGGTGCTCGAGGTCGGCGGCGAGCAGGACTACCGCGCCCTCCCCGACGCCGGCCGCCAGCAGCGTTTTACCCAGGGGCACTATGTCTGGCCCGGGACGGCGGAGCAGTTGCAGCGACTGGGCTTTGCCACGGCGAGCCACGAAGAAGTGCTGGAGGTGAACAAGCGGGAGTTGCCTGCCCGGGTGCGGGATGAGCGCAGCGTGGTGTTCGACTTTGCTGCCATCTGCGAGCAGGCCACCGCGGTGATCGACTATCTGGAACTGATCCAGCGATTTGAACATTGGACCATCGAAGGCCTGCCGGACCTGGAAGACTGCACCATCGCCGCCCAGCAGCGCTTTATCAACCTGATCGACGTGCTGTATGACCGCGACAAACAGCTGCTGCTGGTCGGCGAGCGACCATTGGCAGAGAGCCTGAACGGCAGTGTTGCCGATCTGGCGAGGACGCGGAGCCGGTTGGGGCAGCTTCAGCAGGTTGGGCCTGAGTGATGTGTTGTTGCTGATGGCCTCATCGCTGGCAAGCCAGCTCCCACAGGTATCGCGTAACCTGTGGGATCTGGCTTGCCAGCGATGAGGCCGGCAAAGCCAACCACTACCTGTCAGGCACTCCTGGCAAGCCCAGCCAACACCTCCTCGATCTCCACCAGCACCGCCGGATCATCCAGGGTCGACGGCGCCACATACGGCTGTTGGTCGGCGATCTTGCGCAACACCGCGCGCAAGATCTTCCCCGATCGCGTCTTGGGCAAGCGCTTGACCACCCGCACCCGGTTGAAACAGGCCAGCGCGCCGATCTGCTCGCGCACCGTGGCCACCAGTTCGGCCTGCAACTGCGCCTCGCTGCTGTCCACGCCATCCTTCAGCACCAGCAACGCCAGCGGCACCTGGCCCTTGATCTCGTCGCGCACACCCACCACGGCGCATTCCGCCACCGCCGGATGCCGCGCCACCAGGTCTTCCATTTCCCCCGTGGACAGGCGATGCCCGGAGACGTTTATCACATCGTCGGTACGCCCCATGATGTAGACGAAGCCATCCTCGTCCAGATAGCCGCCGTCCCCGGTGTGGTAATACCCCGGATAGGCTTGCAGGTACGATTCCAGATAGCGCGGATGATCGCCCCACAGGGTCTGGCTGCACCCCGGCGGCAACGGCAGGGCAATCACGATCGCGCCCTGCTGGTCGGCCCCGAGTACCTGCCCGTCCTCATCCAGCACCTGCACGTGGTAACCCGGGACTGCGCGGTTGCTCGAGCCCGCACGCCCGCCACTGCCCTGCAGGCCAAGGCACGGCGCAGTCACCGGCCAGCCGGTTTCGGTCTGCCACCAGTGATCGTGGACAGTCTTGCCGCTGACGCTTTCCAGCCATTGATGGGTACTGGAATCGAGACGCTCGCCGGCAAGGAACAACTGGCGCAGCGAGCTCAGGTCGTAGCGGCGCAGCAACAGCCCATCCGGGTCTTCCTTGCGGATCGCGCGCATCGCGGTCGGTGCGCAGAACAGGCCATTGACCCGGTACTGCTCGACCACGCGCCAATAGGCCCCGGCATCCGGGGTGCGAATCGGCTTGCCCTCGTAGAACACCGTGGTGCAGCCATTCATCAGCGGGCCGTAGACGATCAGCGAATGGCCCACTACCCAGCCGACATCGGAAATGCCCCACCACACGTCCCCAGCCTGCATGCCATAGATGTTCTTCATCGCAAAGCGCAGGGCCACGGCATTGCCGCCGTTCTCGCGGACAATGCCCTTGGGTTTGCCGGTGGTTCCGGAGGTGTACATGATGTACAGCGGATCGGCGGCGCGCAGCTCCACCGGCGGCACCGGCGTGGCGTTTTCCAGCGCGGCCTGCCAGTCGAGGTCACGGCCTTCTACCAGGCTGGCGCGGGCCTGCGGCCGTTGCAGGACGAGGACCTTGCGCGGCTGATGGTTGGCCTGTTCCAGGGCCCGGTCGACCAGCGGCTTGTACTCGATGACCTTGTCGAATTCCAGGCCGCAGGAGGCGGTGAGCAGCAGGGTCGGCCGCGCATCGTCGATACGCAGGGCCAGCTCGTGCGGGGCGAAGCCGCCGAACACCACCGAATGCACCGCGCCGATCCGCGCGCAGGCAAGCATGGCCATCGCCGCCTGGGGCACCATTGGCATGTAGATCACCACGCCGTCGCCCTGCTCGACCCCAAGCTCGCGCAACAGCCCGGCGAGGCGCGCCACTTCGTCGTGCATCTGCTTGAAGGTGAAGGTCTGCTGGCTGCCGGTGACCGGCGAATCGTAGATCAGGGCGGGCTGGTCACCGCGGCCCTCCTCGATCTGCAGGTCGAGGGCCAGGTAGCAGCTGTTCAGGCGGCCGTCGGCGAACCACTGGTGAGTGCCGTCGGGATTGTTGCGCAGGATTTCCGTGGGCTTGTGGAACCACGCCAGCTCGGCGGCCTGCTCGGCCCAGAAATCGGCGGGCGCGGCGATGGAGCGGTCATAGCACTGCTGATAACTCATCGATGGATAACCCTGTGTTTGTTGTTATTAAGAGGGCGAACATCGAGTATGGCCCGTCGCAGCCGGCCCGCTATCGAACTTAAGTCGCATGGGCGGCGGGCTTTGCCGCTATCATGGCGGCCTTTTTTTCCACGGCAGCGCCTATGCATTCTCTCGACGACCTCAAGGCCGGCCGCCTGGCAGGCACCGCACGCCTCGACCTGGCCTGCGGCCTTGAGCGGTTCCCGGCGGAAATCTTCGACCTGGCCGACAGCCTCGAAGTGCTCAACCTCACCGGCAACCAACTGACCAGCCTGCCCGACGACCTCGGGCGCCTGTACAAGCTGAAAGTGCTGTTCTGTTCGGAGAATCGCTTAAGCGAATTGCCGGTGGGCGTCGGTAGCTGCGCGCAATTGCAGGTGGTCGGGGTCAAGAGCAACTGCATCACCCGGGTTCCCGCCGCCGCCCTGCCACCGCGCCTGCGCTCCCTGGTGCTGACCGACAACCTGATCGAGGAACTGCCCGAGGCCCTCGGCGACTGTGCCGGGCTGCAAAAGCTCATGCTGTCCGGCAACCGCCTGCGCCGTCTGCCGGACAGCCTGCAACGCTGCGAGAAGCTGGAACTGCTGCGCATGGCCGCTAACCGTCTCGAACGGTTGCCCGAGTGGCTGCTGCGCATGCCCAACCTGGCGTGGCTGGCCTATGCCGGCAATCCGCTGCCCGAGGGCCTGCGCACACCGCCAGCGCCATCGTCCTTCACGCGCATTGCCTGGGCCGATCTCCAGCTTGGGCAACGTCTTGGCCAGGGTGCTTCGGGCGTTATCCATCGGGCCCATGTCGCCGGTCGCGAGGAGGCGGTGGCGATCAAGCTGTACAAGGGCGAGATCACCAGCGATGGCACGCCACTGGATGAAATGACCGCGTGCATGCTGGCCGGCAACCATGGGCACCTGATCCCGCTGCTCGGGCGGGTCGATGATCATCCCCAGGGCATTCCGGCACTGGTCATGGAACTGATCGACCCGGCCTGGTTCAACCTTGCCGGGCCGCCGAGCCTGGACAGTTGCACCCGGGATATCTACCCCGCCGAACGCACGCTGGACGCTGCCGGTGTGCAGCGCCTGGCGCGGTCCATTGCCGAAGTCGCGGCGCATCTGCATGGGCAGGGGCTCAGCCATGGCGATTTGTACGGGCACAACATTCTGTGCGATGAGCGCGGACACAGCTTGCTCGGGGACTTTGGCGCGGCGTCGTTCCATCCGCGGGATGGGGGTGTCGAGGCGCGGTTGCTGGAGCGCATCGAGGTGCGGGCGTTCGGGGTGCTGCTGGGGGAATTGCTGGAGCGGTGCGGGGAGGAATTGGTGGGGATGAGGGGGTTGCAGCAGGCTTGTGTGCGGGCCGAGGTGCTGGAGAGGCCGAGGTTTGGTGAGATCCTGAATCTTCTGTGATGCTGATGGCCTCATCGCTGGCAAGCCAGCTCCCACAGGTATCGCGTAACCTGTGGGAGCTGGCTTGCCAGCGATGAGGCCGGAACAGACACCCAAAAAAGAAAGGGACCGCATGCGGTCCCTTCTTCACATCAGTCGCTATCAGCCCGCCAGGCCCACATAGACGTTCTGCACGTCATCATGCCCGTCGATGGCATCGAGGAAGGCTTCGACCTCGGCCAGCTCCTCGGCGCTCAGGCTCGCCGCGCTGACCGGGTTCTTCGGGGTGTAGCCGATCTTCGCCGAGGTCACGGTGAAGCCTTGGGCCGGCAGGGCCTTCTGCACGCTGTCCAGGTCGGTGGTTTCAGTGATGAACAGGGTCGCGCCCTCTTCAGCCGGCTCGAAGTCCTGGGCACCGGCTTCGATCGCTGCCAGTTCCGGGTCGGCATCGGCGCTGTCCGGGGTGGCTTCGATCAGGCCGACGTGGTTGAAGTCCCACGACACCGAACCCTCGGCGCCCAACTGGCCCTTGCGGAACAGCACGCGGACTTCGGCGACGGTGCGGTTGACGTTGTCGGTCAGGCACTCGACGATCAGCGGCACCTGGTTCGGGGCGAAGCCTTCGTACTTCACCGCGTGGTACTGCACCTGGTCGCCCAGCAGGCCGGCGCCCTTCTTGATGGCGCGTTCGAGAGTCTCACGGGTCATGGAGGCCTTCTTGGCCTGCTCGACCACCAGGCGCAGACGCGGGTTCATGTCCGGGTCGGCACCGCTGCGCGCGGCGATCTGAATTTCCTTGGCCAGCTTGCCCATGATCTTGCCCTTGGCGTTGCTGGCTGCTTCTTTATGCTTGGCTTTCCACTGTGCGCCCATTTCGACTCTCTTGTTTCAGGTGCCGGTTCAGGAAGCGACCGACAAAGTGGCAGGCAGTTTATACGCGCCGGGGCGGGCAATCGACAAAAAATGTCAAAAGGCCCCCGGGGGCTCGGGAAGGGCAGTTTTCTTCAATACCGGGCCAGGACTGCATCGATACAGTCCTGCCCTCGTTCCCCTGCAAGAGAAACACCCATGAGCCTGACCCTGTCCATGGCCGCCTTCGCGCTGGCCGCCTCCATTTCCCCCGGCCCGGTCAACCTGGTCGCCCTCGCCGCCGGCGCGCGCCATGGCCTGCGCCCGGCGCTGCGACATGTCACCGGGGCAACCCTGGGTTTCTGCCTGCTGCTGATGCTGGTCGGCCTCGGCCTGCATGCGGTCATGCTGCGCTGGCCGGGCCTGACCGAAGCGCTGCGCTGGGCCGGGATCCTGTTCCTGCTGTACATGGCCTGGAAACTGGCCGCCGACAACGGCCGCCTGAGCGACGGCGATGCGCACAAGGCTCCGGGCTTTTTCTACGGCGCGCTGATGCAGTGGCTCAACCCCAAGGCCTGGCTGGCCTGCGTCGCCGGGGTCGGGGCCTTCGTTGGCGAGGGCGAAACCGCGCTGCTGTGGCGCTTCACCCTGATCTACCTGGTGATCTGCTACCTGTCGGTGGGCTGCTGGGCCTGGGCCGGCACGGTGATCCGCCGCCATCTCGAAGAGCCGCGACGCATGCGCCTGTTCAATCGCGCCCTGGCTGCGCTGCTGGCCGCCAGCGCCGGCTACCTGCTACTGGGCTGAGCGGTAATGCCCGGGGGTCGCCGCCAGGTGCTGCTTGAACGCCCGTTGCAGATGGGCCTGATCGGCGAAACCGGCCTCGTGGGCGACCTCGGCGATCAACCGGCCGCGGCGCAACTGCGCGCGGGCATAGCGCACCCGCTGATCGAGCAGGTAACCGTGGGGCGTCAGGCCGAAGTGTTGCTTGAAGGCGCGGATCAGGTAGGACGTCGATAAACCCGCCGCGACGCCGATATCCTCAAGTTTGAGCGGTTCGGTGCAGTGTCGGCGGATGTAGTCCGCCGCCCGCTGCAAGCGCTCGCTGCCCTGCCCCGCGGTCTGCGGAGCCACTTCGATCTGCTCGCGCAACTGGCCGAAAAAGACTTCGGCGGCAAGGCGTTTGTCGTCGCTGGCGCAACCGCTGTCGGTCAGGCGCTGGTACAGCGCCAGCAAGGCGCGATACAGCCCCGGCGAGGTGCTCAGGGTCTGCGCCAGCGGCTCGAAACCCTGCGCCCGCAGCCACGGCATATCGACGTAGAGCATCAGGTAGGACCAGGGCTGGTCGGCGATCGGGTTGCAGGCATGCACCACCCCCGGGTTCATCATCACCACGGTGCCGGCATCCACCTCGTGCCAGCGTTGTCCGTCGAAGTAGGTGCTGCGCCCGGCGGTGATCGCACCGATGGAAAAGCCCTCGTGGGAATGTCGCGAATAACAGACCTTGCGTCCGTCGGCGACACCCCGGGCCTCGATGAACCCCAGCGCCGGATCGCGCCAGAAAGTCGAACCAGTGTTCATCGATAATTCTCCCGGGGTTGTGCGGAAACGATGACGAGCCTATCACCCACCGGGAGCCGCTGCCAGTCGCTGGTCGCTGGTCGCTGGGCAGATCGCGGTCGAGCACGGGCTGGAGCAAGGCCATCAGGTCCTGGTACAGGGCCAGCGGCCCAGCGTTGCGGCTACGGTCGAACAGCGCCAGCAACCGAGCGCCGACGCTGCCCTCGGCCAGCGGCTCGTAGCGCGCCGCCAGGTACAGGGTCTCGAACAGCGAATGGTAGCCATTGCGCAGCCAGAAGGCGCTGTTGGCCAACTGGAAACGCCAGTAGTCCGGCAGCGTCGGCAGGCCGTCGAAGAGCTGGGGCAGGTCGCGGCACAAGGCTTCGGTGGTGACGCTGATACCGCCGATGAAAGGCGCGTCCAGGTCGTCCATGTAGGCCGTGGCCGGATGCTGCGGATCGGGGGCCCATTGATGGGCGCCACGGTACTTGTCCTCGGCGATCAGCCAGCGATTGTCGCCACCCGCCAGCCACTGCGGGCGGGCATTGAGGATCAGCCAGGGATCGGGACGGGACAGCGCATTGCCCGCACGCAACGAATGCGCATGGACTTCGCCATGGCCGCCACCGAGCTGACCGGCGCGGATCCACAACACCTGGAACAGCACCTGCCGACGCAGGCTGCGGGGTGCTTCGTGCTCGGCGAGCAGCCACTTGAGCAAGCGCAGATCACGGGCGCGATGGGGCATCGGCTCCAGTTCGTCAGCCCGGAGTTGCGCTGCCTGGGCCAAGGTAGCCTGCAGGTAGGGATCATCCAGCAGCTTCTGCACGCCACCAAGCGCGTGCAGGCGCAAGGCCATGTCCGAAAGCAGCGTATCGAGCGCCGGCCATTGCCAGATACGCTCGGCGAACGCCCGCTCCCACCGCACCTTGCCCAAGGCATTGCCCTGGCCGTCGCGCTGGCTGTCCCGCGGCCTGTCCGGCACCGCCAGCAAGGCCCCCGGCGTGAGGTGATTGCGGTCCAGCAAGCGTTGCCAGTGAGCCAGGAACAGCGTGCGCTCGCGCGGGCTGTTGAGCCACGGACAGCCCCCTTCGCCCTGCTCGCGCAAGGCTTCCAATTGCGCGAAAAACGCCGACTCATGTGTCCAGACCCGCTGCACTTCGCTGGCACACAGATGCCGGCTGCCCTGCCCGTCCACCACGGCGAACGGCGTTGCCGCCAGGTACTTGCCGGCATGGGGCAGTTCCAGCAGGTACAGGTGCTCGCCAAAGCCGAGGCTGCGCTCCAGCTCGCGGATACTGACGAAGCGGCCGTCGCGGTCCGGGTCGTAGTGGCTGCTGGCGTAGCTGTCCAGGGCGATGGTCTGGAAACTGTCGATGTCGGCGTAGCGATTGAGCAAATCGTCCAGGCGTCGCGGCAGGTCAACCTGGCGCACCTTGCCCAGCGCATTGGGTTCGTCGAAGGCCTCGATGCCGATCTGGTTGCACACCTTGCGATCGACATTGATCACCCGCAACCGCGAGCCGTCCTCCATCACCCGCACCAGGAACCCGTCGCGCAAGGTGTGCTCGGAGACCAGCCACTGGCCCAGGAAGTCTTCGACGAAGGCGCTGCGCACCAGCACCGAGCGGATCGGCGCGAAGGTCGGCGAACGGCCCGGCTCGTGCTTGAGGCGATAATGCTGCTGCCAGGCCAGGGAGCGGGCCGCGGTGCCGAAGGAGAAGTTCATCAGGCTGCGGGTCCCGGTCACCAGCTGGCCGTGCTCGAGGTGCAGGTCCTTGTAGCGTCCGTCGAAGCTCGGATCGACCAGCGCTACGTTCATCCGCACATGGCCGGGGCGTTCCTCCATCAGCAGCAACGACAGGTTGACCGGTAGCCCATCGGAAGCCGGTGGTATCTCCTCGAAGGTCACCGGCTTGCCCTCGAGCAGCGCCCGGTAGCGCCCGACAACCGCCTGCCAGCCTTGCTGGCGGGCGAATGGTGTGACCCGACGCGTGCCACCTTCAGCGTCGATCTTGCGTTGCAGCAGGTCGATCATCCGTTGCAGGCGTTGCAGCAGACCGGCGCAGGGCTTGCGCAGTCCGTCTCCCGCCCGGATCAGGCGCAACGCCTTGCGCCAGGCGCCTTCGAAGCCGTGCATGGCGGCCTGCTGGCGGCTGTAGAGGTGGATATCGCGATCCAGCGCCTGACGGTAAGGGCTCTCGCTGTCGAGTGCTTCGCGCTGGCGACGCAGCAACGCCAGGTGCTCGTCGATAGTCTGCGGATTGTCTTCCAGGCTGAAATGCTGCGCCGCCAGCACGCTCAGGGTGGTGCGCTGGATCTCCAGCAGGCGCGCATCGACCTCGGCGAGGTAGTCGGCACGCTCACCGGGATCGAGGTGAAACCAGGGGCTGCGTTTCGGCGCGGTGGCGATGCGCTGGTCGATCAGGGTATTGAGCAGGCGGGAGTAATCCCGCGAGGGCTGGAGCATGGCGGTCATCCTTGAGGGCCGGGTGGAATCGCGATGCTAGTCGCGGTCCCGGCCCAAGGGCGCCGGCAAGGCCTACCCGGCGTCGTGCACCACCACCAGCAACTGCGCCGGTCCGTCGCCCAGGGAGCGCAGGCGGTGGGGGGTTTGCGCGTTGAAATACAGGGCGTCGCCCCGTTCGAGAATGACCCGCTCGTTCATGAAGTCCACCTCGACCTGCCCTTCATGGACAAACAGGAACTCCTCGCCAAGGTGCTCCTTGAAAGTGGAGTCGCTGAAGTCCATCGGCGGATTGATCAGGAACGGCAACAGGCTGCGCTGGCCGATCTGGTTGGCCAGTACGGCATAACCCGCTCCCCCGGCCAGCGACTGGCGCTCGCCACTGCGTACCAGGCTGTAGCGCGTCGGGTTCGGTGCATCCTCGGCGAACAACTCCTCGACATTCACATTCAGCGCGCGCGCCAGCTTCAGCGCAGCGGCAATCGATGGCGTATTCAGACCGCGTTCGACCTTGGACAGGTAGCTCTTGGTCATCCCGGAATTCTCGGCCAGCACCTCAAGGGTGATGCCAAGTTTTTTTCTCAGCAATTTCAAACGGATAGACATGCGCTACGGTGTTTTCCGGTCAGTGAGGAAACTTTTCACTTGCTCATGACACTTTGTGTCATATAGCCTTGTTTGTGTCACAGGACAAACCGCCCCGTTCGTTTTCCAGGCAACCGGGGCGGGCTTCACTCACTTCACCGAGGAGCACTCGATGACCGACACAATGACACTGTCCAAGGACCAGCTGGTCCGGCAGGCACTGGCGCGGATGCAAGGTTCGCTTGCGGATAATACGTGGACTGTCAGGGAAAAGCTGGCCCTGACCTGCCGCATTCTGTTTGACCGGGGTCACGATTCCGGCCTGGCCGGGCAGATCAGCGCCCGTGGCCCGCAACCGGGGACCTTCTACACCCAGCAACTGGGCCTGGGTTTCGACGAGATCAGCGCCAGCAACCTGCTGCTGGTCAACGAAGACCTGGAGGTGCTCGAAGGCGATGGCATGGCCAACCCGGCCAACCGTTTCCACAGCTGGCTGTACCGCGCCCGCCCGGACGTCAACTGCATCATCCACACCCACCCGACCCATGTCGCGGCGCTGTCGATGCTCGAGGTGCCGCTGCAGGTGTCGCATATGGACGTCTGCCCGCTGTACGACGACTGCGCGTTCCTCGAAGCCTGGCCGGGGGTGCCGGTGGGCAACGAGGAAGGCGAGATCATCGCTGCGGCCCTGGGCGACAAACGTGCGATCCTGCTCACCCACCATGGCCAGCTCTCCACCGGCGCCGATATCGAACAGGCCTGCGTTACCGCCAACCTGATCGAACGGGCAGCGCAACTGCAACTGCTGGCGATGTCCGCCGGGACCATCAAGCCCATCGACCCGGCCCTGGGCCGCGAAGCCCACGACTGGATCGACCGGCCCAAGCGCCACGGCGCTGCCTTCAACTATTTCGCCCGGCAAAGCCTGCGCAAGCACGCCGACTGCCTGAACTGACCTTTGCTGGAGCACAGACCATGAGCAACCTCTTCCACGGCATCATCGGCTACACCGTCACCCCTTTCAGCGGCAACGATGGCGAGCACCTCGACCTCGCCGCCCTGGGCCAGTCCATCGACCGCCTGATCGACGGCGGCGTACAGGTCATCGCACCGCTGGGCAGCACCGGCGAAGGCGCCTACCTGAGCGACCGTGAATGGAGCCAGGTGGCCGAATTCAGCCTGTCGCATATCGCCAAGCGGGTGCCAACCATCGTCAGCGTCTCCGACCTGACCACCGCCAACGCCATCCGTCGCGCACGTTTTGCCGAAGAACAGGGCGCCGATGCGGTGATGGTGCTGCCCGCCGCCTACTGGAAGCTGAGCGAGGCGGAAATCCTCCGGCACTACCAGCGCATCGGCGACAGCATCGGCATCCCGATCATGCTCTACAACAACCCGGCCACCAGCGGCACAGACATGTCGGTGCAGTTGATTCTGCGCATCGTCAAGGCGGTGGAGAACGTGACCATGGTCAAGGAGAGCACCGGCGACATCCAGCGCATGCATGCCCTGCAGCAGTTGGGTGAGGGCCAGGTGCCGTTCTACAACGGCTGCAACCCGCTGGCTCTGGAAGCCTTCGTGGCCGGGGCGACGGGCTGGTGCACGGCGGCGGCCAACCTGATTCCGGTGCTCAACCAGCAGCTCTATCGCGCGGTGACCGGCAACGACCTGGAGCGGGCGCGGGAGCTGTTTTACCGGCAGTTGCCATTGCTCGAGTTCATTCTCAAGGGTGGGCTGCCGGCAACCGTGAAGGCCGGGTTGAAGCTGACCGGGATCGATTGCGGCGTGCCGCGGGCGCCGGTGTTCCCGCTGGATGAGGTTGGGCGGGAGAAGTTGCAAGGCTTGATCCAGCAACTGGGTTGATACGACCGGCCTCATCGCCGAACCCTGTGGGAGCTGGCTTGCCAGCGATGAGGCCATCAGCACCACCAGAGATTTGTGCCCCAGCAGCAAAAATCTTGTGCCCCACTCCCCATTTTTCCTCTGCCCCCGCCTCGGGATACTACCCTCATCCCACCCCACTCGATGAGGACATCCCATGACACGTTCCATGACACTGCCCCTGCTCGGCCTCGGCACTTTCCGCCTCAAGGACCAGGTGGTCATCGACTCGGTGAGCCAGGCCCTGGCGCTGGGCTACCGGGCCATCGACACGGCGCAGATCTACGGCAACGAGGCTGAAGTCGGCCAGGCCATCGCCGCCAGCGGCGTGCCCCGCGACCAGCTCTACCTGACCAGCAAGATCTGGACCGAGAACCTCGGTGCCGACCGCCTGATCCCCAGCCTCAAGGAAAGCCTGAACAAGCTGCGCACCGACCATCTGGACCTGACCCTGATCCACTGGCCTTCGCCAAATGGCGCCGTCCCGGTCAGCGAATTCATGGGTGCACTGATGGAGGCCAGGGCCCAGGGCCTGACCCGGGAAATCGGTGTGTCCAACTTCACCATCGACCTGCTGCGCCAGGCCATTGCCGTGACCGGCCCGGGCCAGATCGCCACGAACCAGATCGAACTGCACCCGTACCTGCAGAACCGCCGCCTGGTGGACTTCATGCACGCCCAGAAGATCGCCGTGACCTCCTACATGACCCTCGGCTACGGCAAGGTCCTGCAGGATCCAGTGATCCAGGCAATCGCCGCGCAGCACAACGCCACCCCGGCGCAGGTCACCCTGGCCTGGGCCATGCAACTGGGCTACGCGGTGATCCCGTCGTCGACCAGGCGCGAAAACCTGGCCGGCAATCTCAAGGCCGTCGACCTGCGCCTGAGCGAAGCGGACATGGCCCGCATCGCGGCGCTGGACAGCGGCCTGCGCATCACCGACCCGGCGGGGCTGGCACCGCAGTGGGACTGAGTCAGCCCTGGTCGGAGCACTCCTCTGCCAGTTTCAGGTAGTGCAATTGATGCTGCTGGCCGTGGGAGTCGAGGTAGGTCATGGTCGCCTTGACCACCTGGCATTGGTGGTCGCTCGACGGCTCGCGCAGGTCGAGGACCCTGGCGACATCCAGAGGCATGCCGTAGTGGTATTGCGGGATGCCGTCCTGGGTGGCATGGGCGGCACCCGGCAGCAACAGGACGAGAGGCAAGAGCAAACGCAATTTCATGGCGGAACTCCTTCGTAAAAGGTAGGCACCGAGCTGCGATCACATCACCTTTGAGTGTGGATTCACCTGGTTGACTCCGTAGTTCGGGCGGATCAACGGCAGTCCGATCGGTTAATCTGACGAACTGCTTCCTCGCCCCGGAATCCTGCTTCATGGAACTGCATATCACCCTGCACGGCCGCAAGCATCTGGCCGACCAGCTTTACCGGCAATTGCGCGACGCTATCGACAGCGGCCGCCTCGCCGCCGGCAGCCAGTTGCCGCCGACCCGGCTGCTGGCGGAGCAGCTCGGGGTGTCGCGCAAGACCGTGGCCGAGGCCTATTCGCGGCTGACCAGTGACAACCTGCTCAGCGGCCAGGTAGGACGCGGAACCTTCATCACCCCGCAGCCGCTGGCGCAAGCGCCCAACGCCCGTGACACCCCGCTGGCCAGCGCCGACACCCTCGCCCGCTGGCGTGCCCGTGGCATCCCCTTGGGCCGCCCCGCCCTCGCCCAGCCCTCGCGCTACGACTTCGTCGGCGGCGCTTCGAGCAAGGTGCATTTCCCTTTCGATGCCTGGCGCCAATGCGCGCAACACGCCCTGCGTCAATGCCAGCGTACCGACACCCGCTACAGCCATGCCCAGGGCCTGCCGGAGTTGCGCGAGGCCATCGCCCGGCATATCGCCTTCGCCCG
The DNA here is from genome assembly GCF_057197725.1 of Pseudomonas sp. P2S-1. NCBI lineage: Bacteria > Pseudomonadati > Pseudomonadota > Gammaproteobacteria > Pseudomonadales > Pseudomonadaceae > Pseudomonas > Pseudomonas sp. P2S-1. The sequence continues at coordinate 914,315 of NZ_CM170068.1, read as the reverse complement.
CGGCGTGCGCTGCACGGCGGCGGATGTGCAGGTGTGCAACGGTGCCCAGCAAGCGCTGGACCTGATCGCCCGGGTGCTGATCGAACCGGGCTGCACGGTGGCCATGGAAGACCCCGGCTACCCGCCGGCCCGGCACCTGTTCGAAGCCCTCGGCGCGCGAATCCGCCATGTGCCGGTGGATGCCCAAGGGATTCGCGTCGACCTGATCGAGGATGGCGTGCGGCTGATCTATGTAACGCCTTCCCACCAGTTTCCCCTGGGCATGGCCATGAGCCTGGAGCGTCGCCACGCCCTGCTGGCCCGTGCCGCGCAACTGGGCGCGGTGATCATCGAGGACGACTACGACAGCGAATTCCGCTACGCCAGCCGCCCCACCGACGCCCTGCAAAGCCTCGACGAACATGGCCTGGTGGCCTATGTCGGGACCTTCTCCAAGACCGTGCTGCCGGAGCTGCGCCTGGGCTATGCGATCCTGCCGCCCGCCTTGCAGGAGCCGGTGCGCATCGCCAAGCAGTTGAGCGACTGGCATACCTCGACCCTGAGCCAGTGGACGCTGGCGCGGTTTATCAGCGAGGGCCATCTGCTCAAGCACATTCGCCGCTGCCACGCGCTGTACGCCGCGCGGCGCGAGCGCATCCTGCAACGCCTGGCGGGAGACCTGAGCCCGTGGTTCGAAGCGGTGCCGACCAGCGCCGGCTACCACCTCAGCGCACTGGCCAGGGGCGAGCTGGATGTGGAGTTCGTCATCGCCCTGGCGCGCAAGGTGGAGGTGGGGTTGTACTCGCTGGCGCCGTTCTACAGCGAAGTGACGCCCAAACCCGGCCTGCTCCTGGGCTTCGGCGCCATCGAGCTGCTGGATATCGACCCGGCGCTGGACCGCCTGCGCGATACCTTGCAGTCCCTCAGCTGACTGCCCGGGCCGGCTCGGCGCGATCGGCCATGGCCGTGCCGTAGCCCTTCGGTGCAAAGCGCCCGGTCACCAGCAGCATCAGCACCACGGTCACCGTCAGCAGGGTCCAGGAAGCCTGGAAGTCGCCGCTGATATCCCGCAGCCAGCCGGTCAGGTACGGCACCAGGCCGGTGATGATGAAGCCGATCCCCTGGACGAAGGCCGCCAGCCCGCCGGCATGGCGCGGCTCCTTGAGGTGTTCGAGGGTCAGGGTCAGGCTCAGGCTGAAGCAGGCACCCAGGCCGAAGCCGATCAGGCCCACCCACAGGCCGGGGGACAAGGCCGGGTCCAGCAGCAGGCCGGCGAAACCGATCAACTGCGAGGTCAGCGCCAGCCACAATCCGGGACGCCGGTCGGCCATCCCGCGTAGCAACAGCGGCAGCCCCAGGGCGCCGACCACCTGGAAGATGGTCATCACCCCTACCAGCTCGCCACCGGCCCGGGCACTGCCGCCGACTTGCTGATAGTAGGCCGGCAGCCAGGCCACCATGCTGGTGTAGCCGCCGTTGATCAGGCCGAAATACACCGCCAGCAGCCAGGCCCGGCGATTGCCGAAGAAGTGCCCGCCGCCGCTGCCGCCACGCCCGGCGGCGGCTTCCAGCTTCGGCCCCACCAGCCCAAGCAGCAGCAGGGCGAACAACACTGGCAACAGCCACACCCCCAACCCCGCCTGCCAGTGACCGAAGTGCTCGGCAACCCGGGGCCCGAGCACCGCCGCCACCCCGCCGCCACTCATCAGCGCCGCCGAATACACACCCATGGCCAGCGCCAGGCGACGGGAAAACCAGCGATTGACCAGCCCTGGCATCAGCGCCTGGACGAAGGCCACGCCCAGTCCGGCCAGTACCGCACTGGCGATCAGTGCCGTGCCGCTACCCAGCAGCAGGCGCCACAGGCAGGCCAGACCGATGGCGCCCAGGCCCAGCAGCAAACCGCCCTGCTCGCTCAACCAGCGCCGCAGCCAGGGCTGCAACAACGGCACCAGGCCCATGCACAGCACCGGCAATGCGGTAAGCAGGGCGGCCTCCTGATAACCGATGCCGGTGCCGCTGCGAATATCTTCCAGCAGCGGCCCGATGCTGGTCAGGATCGGCCGCAGGTTGACCGTCACCGCGATCACCAGCGCCATCAGCGCCGCGCCACGCCAGCGCGAATCAGCCGGGGTCATGTCGGCCGCACCTGCTGCCACTGGGCATACAGCCCCTCTTCACCGACCGGTTTAAACGGACGCAGCGGCAGCGACTGCTGCTGCGGCGGCCGGGTCATCTGTTCGTACACCGCCGCAGTGGACAAGCCGTAAGGCTCGCCTTCGGCATTGTCATAAGCGAACCACGCCCGCTCGATCCCGCACAGGTGCATCGCCGCCAGGCACATCGGGCACGGGTGGCCGCTGGCGTAGATCTCGCAGCCGTCCAGGCGCGGGCGACCCAGCACCCGGCTGGCCTGGCGAATCGCCTGCAGCTCGGCATGAGTGGTGGGATCGTTGCTGCTGTGGATCTCGTTGACCGCCCGGGCGATCACCTGGCCCTGATGGACCAGCACCGCGCCAAAGGGCCGGCCGCCGGCCCGGATGTTGTCCCGGGCCAGGGCCACGGCTTCACGCATGAAGGCTTCGTTAGCCATCTCGACTCCTCGCTGACGAATGAAGGGCGATTATCCCGGGCGGCGGGTGTAGCATGAAATTAATTGATTTCATGCATACCAGTGGATTTACGCATGCTTGACCCGCTCCTGCTCCGCGCCTTCGTCACCGTGGTCGAAACCGGCAACTTCACCCGTGCCGGCGAGCGCCTGCATTTGACCCAATCCACTGTCAGCCAGCAGATCATCCGCCTGGAGCAAAGCCTGGGCGCGCGCCTGCTGGATCGCAGCCAGCGCCAGGTCTGGCCCACCGAGGCCGGCGAGCGCCTGCTCGGTTATGCCCGGCGCATCCTGCGCCTGGAAGAGGAAGCGCGGCAGGCACTGACGCCGGCAAAGACCGAAACAGCCCTGCGCCTGGGAGCGCCGGAGGACCTGGCCGGGGAACTGCTGACCGAGGCGTTGCGCGGCTTTATCGGCGAGCGCCCGCACCTGCGCCTGGAAGTGGAAAGCGGGCTGAGCAACCCGCTGCTGCACCTGTATCGCAATGGCGAGCTGGATATCCTGCTGGTCAAGCAATGGGGTGCGGACCGGGATGCCCATGCCTGCTGGCCTGAGCCACTCTCGTGGGTATGCAGTGCGCGGGGCATGGTGGCCGATGATCCGTTGCCGCTGGTGGTGTTTCCGGTGGGGGCGCTGTATCGGCAGGAGATGATCCATGCCCTGGAAAGCAGCGGGCGGCCGTGGCGGATCAGCTATTCCAGCACCAGCCTGGCCGGGCTAGGGGCGGCGGTGAGTGCCGGGTTGGGGGTGAGCCTGGTGCCGAGTCGCTGTGTGCTGGAGGGGCATCGGGTGCTGGGGGTGGAGGATGGTTTTCCGCCGGTCGAGGGGCTGGCGCTGGCCCTGTATGCCAGGGCCGGGCTGGATGAGGATGGGGTGGCGTTGCGGGGGTTGCTAGAAACCCTATGTACAACGCGATCAAGGTAGGAGCGTGGCTTGCCCGCGAAGGAGTGCGAAGCGCTCCCAAAATGGTGCTGACTGCGAGAATCTGGGACCGCTCCGCAGTCCTTCGCGGGCAAGCCACGCTCCTACACAGGGCTATACCAACCGGTAAACCGCGATCTGAACCTGCTCCGTCGATGGATAGGTAACCCGTCCGATAAAGCACTCCTCCCGCAACCACCCCAGCCGCCCCTCGGCCACCTGGAACCGCGGTGAACAGCTACAACGATAGCGCTCCTCCGCCAACGGCCACTGCCCCTCGGCCTCCAGCCGCTTGCCTTCCTCATCCAGCACCAGCAAGCCGAGGTTATGGATATTGATCCGCTCCCCCCTATCGCTGAGCAGGCTGTAGCGGGCATCCAGCTCTCCTACCCCGTCAGGCCGCAGCAGATACTGGTCGGCCCCACCGGGCAGGACCCCGCCGACCAGGCCCGGCCCTTCGAAATCTCCTCCCAGGATCGGATAGTTGGTCCGCGCTCCATCCACGCAACGGCCCAGTTCCTCTCCCGGGCCAATCCGCACGCGCAAGGTCATCACCCACGTCAGTCCGTTCATTCAGCGATTGCTCTTGATGGTGGTCCAGGTCCGGGTGCGCACGCGCTCCACCGCATTGGGCAGCGGTTCCAGGGCGAATAGCGTGCTGCGCGCCGGCTCCGGGATGTACATGTTCGGGTCGTTGCGGATCACCTGGTCGACCAGGGCGGTGGCGTCCTTGTTCGGGTTGGGGTAGCCGATTTTATTGCTGATCTGCGCAATGACCTCAGGCCGCAGGATGTAGTCGATAAAGGCATGGGCCTCCTTGGCGTGGGGCGCATTGACCGGGATCGCCATCACATCCGCCCACATCGGCGCGCCTTCCTTCGGCAAGGCCATGGCCACCTTCACGCCCTTGCCCGCCGCATTGGCCAGGGTCCGCGCCAGGGCGATGCCGCCCGACCAGCCCACCGCCGCGCAGATATCGCCATTGGCCAGGTCCATGCCGTAGCGTGACGAGTTGAAGTAGCTGATGTTCGGCCGGGCCTGGAGCATCAGGGCCTGGGCTTTCTTGTAGTCGGCGGGGTTTTCGCTATTGGGGTTCAGGCCCTGGTAATGCAGGGCGATGGGCAGGATCTCCCCGGCGGCATCGAGGAAGCCCACGCCGCAGCCGGCCAGGCGCGAGAGGTTTTCCGGCTTGAAGATCAGATCCCAGGTGTCCAGCTTTGCGTCCGGCCCAAGGGCTTCACGCACCTTGTCGACGTTGTAGCCGATCAGCGTGGTGCCCCACAGGTAGGGCACGGTATAGCGGTTGCCGCTGTCGCCCACCGCTTCCAGGCTGGTCATGAAGGCCGGATCCAGGTGGCTCCAGTTGGGCAGTTGCGCCCGGTCCAGCGGCTGTACTGCGCCGGCCTGGATCAGCTTGCCGATATTGGAGGTGCCGGGGAACACCACGTCGTAACCGGAGTTGCCGGTGAGCAGCTTGGATTCCAGGGTCTCGACGCTGTCGAACACGTCGTAGACCGGGCGGATGCCGGTGTCGCGCTCGAAGTCCTTGAGGATCTCCGGGGGCAGGTATTCGATCCAGTTGTAGATGCGCACTTCGGGTTGGGCGAGGCAGAGGGTGCTGGCGAGCAGGGAAGCAGCGGCCAGGGCGCTACGCAAGAAAAGCTTGGACATTACAGAAACTCCATCATTTGCTGATTCGACGCGGACCCTGTGGGAGCTGGCTTGCCAGCGATTGCTGTAGTGAATTCACCATCGCAATCGCTGGCAAGCCAGCTCCCACAGGGTTTGCGGTGCTCTTTTGGTCAGTAGCGGTAGGTGAAATAGGCTTCTACAGCACTGAATCGCTGGTCATCACCAAACACCTGGCGCGCCGCTGACCTGGCACTGACCCAGTTGTACGAAAGCGAGGTATACAGCCGCGGTGTCGGCGTCCAGTCCAGATAGATCACCGTCTCGTCGGCAAACCGCCGGCTGTCCACCGGCATGCCCTGGTAGTTCTTTTCATCGAGCCAGAACTGGTAGTGGATAGTGCCCAGGCTGAGGGTTTCACTGAGCCGGGTCTTGAGCGAGAACTGCTGGACATTCTCGTTGCTGTTGAACAGCAGGTAGTTGCCGGTGATATCCCCGACCAGCCAGGTACTCCAGTCGATAAAGCCCTTGCTCAGGGCATCCCAGTTCTTCTGGCGCTTGTCGCCAAGGTCGTCGTCGCCGGAGAAGTGCGCGTAGCGATAGCCCAGCACCGGGCTCAGCGGCAGATCCTCGAAGGCATAGTCGGCCTGGGCGTACCAGGCGTTGGCGTCGTAATCCACCCCATCGCCGCTGCCGCGCTGCACGGCATATTCGGCATTCAGGGTCAGGGCCGGCACACCCGGTACCTTGCCGTGCAGGGCCCGCAGGTTGTAGACCTGCATGCCGTCGCGCGCCGCTCGGGCCGTGCGGTTGCTGGCCAGGGCATCGACCTGCATGGCCATGGCGCCCAGGGTCACCTGGCCGTCGAGGTCGTAGTCGAGGTTGATGCCGTTGAGGCGGTAGTCGCCCAGGTGATCGTCGGTGCGCAGGCTGAAGCCCTGGACCTGCAACGGCCCGCCGTCCCAGGCGAGCAAGGCGGAATCGCGAAACGCCGTGCGCGGGCCCAGCCAATAGGCGCCATCGCCGAACATGTCGAGATTGCCATCCATCACGATAAAGCCGTTGCCCACCAGGTAGTTCTGGCGCCCGGCGGTGAACTTCAGGCTCCCCGCACGAAACCCGGCCCAGGCCTCCTCCACCGTGGCGCGGCCGTCGGCGCTGTTGCTGTAGCCGCCCGGATCGCCATCGCCGAAGGTAGTCGCCGCTACCATGGAACCGCCTGCAAGCAGGCTGAAATCCGGATTCAGTCGATAGTCCAGGGTGATCCCCGGCTTGAGGTAGAACTCCTGCCAGTCGGCGCTTTCACCCGTGTTGTGGCCGCTGCGCAGGTCCGTGCGCCCGGCACCGAAATTGACATTGCGCGCGCTGAGCGTGGCGCCGCCGGCACTGAGTGTCAGCTCGCCCTTGAGGTCCCCTTCTTCGAAAACGTAGCCGGCCAGCGCCACCTGACTGGCCGACGCCAGGCCGAACGCCAGCGCCACGCCGGCATAACGCGGAGTGCGATGCATATGAAGCTCCTGTGCATTTGTTGTTGTATTACAGGGCAGTGGAAGCAGCGCAGAACGCCGCCAATCTCCGGCACGCCAGAGGCGGACGCCGGGTCAGCGGCATCCGCAGTTTCTTGTAATCAGCCGCGCAGGCCGGCCGCGATGGCCCGCAGCATGCGCACGCTGTCGGCATCCTGTTCGCCTACCGCCTCCGGCAGCGAGGATTGCTTGACCATCACCGTGCGCGACGGCACGTCGATGAACAGGTACTGGCCGTGGATTCCGCCGGCCATCAAGGCCTGGCTGTGGTCGTTGAACACGTACCACTGGCTGCGGTAGGAAGCGCCGGGGGTCCAGTGGGAGAAATCGGCGTTGTTGGCATAGATCGCCGGATCGGCGCCGCCGAGGATGCGGGCGATGGCGTCGGCGGCGATCAACTGTTCGCCATCCTGTTGCCCGCCATCCAGCAGCAACTGGCCGAAGCGCGCCATGTCCCGGGCCGTCGCGCTGAAGCCGGCTCCGGCCACGCCACGACCCCAGGGATCGGCCATGAAATAACCATCGCGCTCGCAACCGAGGGCGCTCCACACCTGCTCCAGCAACGTGCTGCAGGCTTCGCCGCCGGCGCGCTCCATCACCCAGGCCAGGGCTTCGGTGGTGGCAGTGACGTAATGGAAGAAACCGCCATGCTCGCCGCGTTTGCGCAGGGACGGCAGGTACTGGTACAGCGACTCGAACTGCCGGTACGCCTCGGGCGCCGGCTGGAAACCGCAGGCGTAGCCGTATTGCGAACTCTCCGAGGCGGGATCGTCGTAGACCTCGCTGTAGGCGATGCCCACGGCCATATCGAACAGTTGCCGCACCGTGGCGTCGCCGAAGGCGCTGCCTTCGAGCTCGGGCACGTAGTGGCGGGCGAGGGCCTGCGGATCCAGCTTGCCGAGGGAGACCAGATGCTCGCCCAGGGTGCCGATCAGCGACTTGGTCACCGAGAACATGATGTGCCGGTCATGGGGCTGCTGGCCGTTGAAGTAGCGCTCGTACACCACCTTGCCCTCCTGCAGGACCAGGAAGGCATCGGTGTTGCTGGCCTCCAGGTGCCCGGCAACGCTCACCGAGGGGCCACCGACGCTGTCGAAACTCCACTGCTCCAGTGCCTGCGGGGCACTTTCGAATTCACGTACCGCCCTGCCCCCGGCAGGTACATCGATGCTGGGCCGCAACCGCGCCAGGTTGCGAAAACTCCAGCGATTGAACGGCGGACGCATCCAGTTGGCCCAGGTGACGCGCTGGTCTTGCGGTGCGGGGAAACCCTGCATCAGCGGGGCGGTGGTGACGATAAGGCTCATGGGTCGATCCTGAGAAATGACTCTGCGTCGGAGCAGATGCCATTAAAGAATTAACCCTGTAAAAACCTTTAGTCAATAAAATGTTTTACCGATACAAGCCTGAGAGGTATTCTCTGCCCACCGATGCAAAGCCAGGGAGCCAGCGTGAGCGGACTGCGGGAACTTCAGAAGGAAAAGCGCCGACAGGCGATCGCCGACGCGGCCATCGCCCTGTTCCAGAGCCAGGGCTTCGAGGCCACCACGGTGGAGCAGATCGCCCGGGAGGCCGGGGTGTCGGCGCCGACGGTATTCAAGTACTTCAACAGCAAGCAGGAAATCCTCCTGGAGATGATCCGCGAGGCGGACAGCCACGCGCTGCTGGACTTGCGGGAGCAGATCGGCCGTTTCGAGGACCCGGTGGATGCACTGTGTCATCTGGAGTCGCTGCTGATCGGCTACTCGCTGGAGGTGCTGCCGGCGCCGCTGTGGCGCGAGCTGCTGCCGCTGATCCTGAGCAACGAGCGCGAGGGACTGCCGCAGGCGTACCGGGAGATGAATGCGGCGCTGCAGGGGCAGATCGCCCAGGTGCTGGTGGACCTGCGGGACCAGGGCAAGCTGCGCGCGGACCTGGACGTGGAGCTGACGGCGTTTCTGCTCAATGACTACTCGCACCTGCAATTGCTGCGGCTGGTGAGTTCGGCGGAACCGGATCGGGAGGCGCATGCGCGGCAGGTGCGGTTGACAACCCGCCTGGTATTCGAGGGGATGCGGCCGGTCTGATCGACGACCAGCCGACAACAGGCCCGCATCAACTGCCATCGCGTAAATCGTCGAGCGGTTCAAGGCTCCAGTAGCCGACACATAACCCTGTGGGAGCAAGCCAGCTCCCACAGGTCGGTATCGAACGCTCGACAGTGCTCAGCGCACCAGGCACGGCCGCTTGTTATCGAAGGTCCATCCCTGCACCAGGTACTGCATCGCCACCGCATCATCCCGGGCACCCAGGCCCATGTTGCGGTAGGTCTCATGGGCCTGCATCAAGGCATCCCAATCCAGCTCGACCCCCAGCCCCGGCTTGGCCGGCACCTGCACCAGCCCGCCTTCGATCTTCAACGGCTCGCGGGTCAGGCGCTGGCCGTCCTGCCAGATCCAGTGGGTGTCGATCGCCGTGACATTGCCCGGCGCCGCCGCCGCGACATGGGTGAACATCGCCAGGGAAATATCGAAGTGGTTGTTGGAGTGCGAGCCCCAGGTCAGCCCCCAGTCATTGCACATCTGCGCTACCCGTACCGAACCCTGCATGGTCCAGAAATGCGGGTCCGCCAGCGGGATATCCACCGACTGCAACTGGATCGCATGGCCCATCTGCCGCCAGTCGGTGGCGATCATGTTGGTCGCGGTGCGCAGGCCGGTGGCACGGCGGAACTCGGCCATCACTTCACGGCCGCTGTAGCCGTTCTCGGCACCGCACGGGTCTTCGGCATAGGCCAGCACTTGATGCTGGTCCCGGCACAGGGCGATGGCTTCCTTGAGTGACCAGGCACCATTCGGGTCAAGGGTGATACGCGCCTCGGGGAAACGCTCGGCCAGGGCCGTGACCGCTTCGATCTCCTCTGCGCCACGCAGCACGCCGCCCTTGAGCTTGAAGTCCTTGAAGCCATAGCGCTCGTAGGCGGCCTCGGCCAGGCGCACCACGCGCTCCGGGGTCAGGGCTTCTTCATTGCGCACGCGGAACCAGGCGTTGTCGGCATCGGCTTCGCTGCGGTACGGCAGGTCGGTGCGCTGGCGGTCACCGACGTAGAACAGGTAGCCAAGCATCTCCACGGCATCGCGTTGCTGCCCTTCCCCCAGCAGCGCCGCGACCGGCACTTCAAGGTGCTGGCCAAGCAGGTCGAGCAGCGCGGACTCCAGCGCGGTGACGGCGTGCACGGTAATGCGCAGGTCGAAGGTCTGCAGGCCCCGGCCACCAGAATCGCGATCGGCAAAGGCGTGGCGCACCTTGTTCAGCAGGCCCTGGTAGTTGCCGATGGACTGGCCGATGAGTAGCTCGCGGGCATCCTCGAGGGTCTTGCGGATGGATTCGCCACCCGGCACCTCGCCGACGCCGGTGCGCCCGGCGTTGTCCTTGAGGATCAGCACGTTGCGGGTGAAGTACGGGCCATGGGCGCCGCTGAGGTTGAGCAGCATGCTGTCGTGGCCGGCCACCGGCACCACCTGCAGTTCGGTGATCAGCGGTGTGCCCTGGGCAGCCTGGGTCATTGCGTTCATTGGCATTTCCTTGTGGTCTTGTTGTAGGCGGAGTTCAACGGGAGGTCGCGACGGCGTCAGGCGCCGGGGTGGATTCGGGCAGGCCATGCAGTTCGATACGCTTGATATCACCGACCACGAACAGGTAGCTGATGGCAGCGATCAGGGCGTTGATGCCAATGAACACCAGGGCCATCTTGAAAGAGCCGGTGGCGGCGATGATGTAGCCGATGACGATGGGCGTGGAGATGGAGGACAGGTTGCCGATGGTGTTGAACAGCCCGCCCGCCAGCCCGGCGATCTGCTTGGGCGAGGTGTCCGACACCACCGCCCAGCCCAGGGCGCCGACGCCCTTGCCGAAGAACGCCAGGGCCATGAAGGCCACCACGATCCAGTCGGCTTCGACGTAGTTGCACACGATCATCGACATGGACAGGACCATGCCCAGCACGATCGGCGTCTTGCGCGCCACGCTCAGGGAGTTGCCGCGGCGCAGCAGCCAGTCGGAGAACACCCCGCCGAGAATGCCGCCGAGGAAACCGCAGATCGCCGGCAACGAAGCGATGATCCCGGCCTTGAGGATGGTCATGCCGCGTTCCTGCACCAGGTACACCGGGAACCAGGTGAGGAAAAAATACGTCAGCGAGTTGATGCAGAACTGCCCCAGGTAGACCCCGGCCATCATGCGGTTACTGAGCAGTTGGCGGATATACGCCCATTTCGGGCCTGCGCGGCGCGCCTGTTTCTGCTCATCGAGATCGACCAGCCCACCGTTGTCGGCGATGTACTGCACCTCGGCGGCGTTGGCCAGCGGGTGCTTGCGCGGGCTGTGGATGACCTTGAGCCAGACCAGCGAGAACAGCATGCCAAGCACGCCCATCATGATGAACACATGCTCCCAGCCGAAGCGATAGACGATCCAGCCCATCAGCGGCGCGAACAGCGCGGTGGCGAAGTACTGCGCGGAGTTGAACACCGCCGAGGCCGTGCCGCGTTCCTTGGTCGGGAACCAGGAGGCGACGATTCGCGAATTGCCGGGGAACGACGGCGCTTCCGCCAGCCCCACCGACAGGCGCAGCAGCACCAGCAGGACCACCGCCGTGCTGGCGCCGAACTCGCCGACGTAGCCCTGCAGGAAGGTGAAGAACGACCAGGTGAAGATGCTCGCCGCGTAGACCCGCTTCGAGCCGAAGCGGTCGAGCAGCCAGCCGCCGGGGATCTGCCCGAGCACGTAGGCCCAGCCGAAGGCGGAGAAGATGTAGCCGAGGGTGATGGCGTCGACGCCGAGCTCTTTCTGGATGCTCGAGCCGGCAATGGAAATGGTCGCGCGGTCGGCGAAGTTGATCGTCGTGACCAGGAACAGCATCAGCAGAATCAGGTAGCGGACGCGGGTCGGCTTGGCAGCCGGTTGGGCCTGTTGCATGGGTAACGCTCCCACGGATTTATTGTTGTGCGGGTAGTCGGGTTGCTCGCCGTGGACGTATGTCGTCGTACAACGATAACGTTATCATGATATGGATAACGTTATCATTCAAGCACCAGGAAGGGCTTTTTGTCGGACAAGCGGATTTTCAGGTGCTGGCGCGTTCGATCAGGCGGAATCCGGTATCGTGCCGTTCCACTGCCTTGCCGCCGGCCAGGCGACGCAGCAGGGCCTCGGCCACGGTGCGGCCCATGGCGGCGGAATTGACGCTGATGGTGGACAGCGCCGGATGGGCGTGCTGGCTGTCGACGGTGTCGCCGAAGCCGAGCACGGCGATGTCTTCGGGGACGCGCAGGCCTTGTGCGGCGGCCTCTGCGAGGACACCGAGGGCCACGCTGTCGGAGCTGCAGAAGACCAGTTGCGGGCGTGGATCACGTTGCAGCAGGCGGCGCAGCCCTTCCCTGCCGACCGACCAGGTGGACGGTAGGGGCAGCACTTCGACCGGTACATCGTCGATACCGAGTTCGGTCAGGCGCCGGGTCATGCCGTCGCAGCGGCGGATGCCGCGAGGGTCGTCGACGGTGATCACGGCGAAGCGCTGGTAGCCTTTGGCATGGAAATGCGCGGCAACCAGTTGTCCTACCTCTTCATGGGAAAAGCCGACCTGCATATCCAGGGCGTGCTCGCTCAGGTCCCAGGCCTCGACCACCGGGATGCCTGCCGAGGCCAGGCGTGCGCGGCTGCCATCGGTGTGCAGGGTGCCGGTTAGCACGATGGCGTCCGGGCGGCGACCGAGGATCGCCTCCAGCAGCGCCTCTTCCTTCTCCGGCGAATAGCCGGTCGGGCCGAGCAGCGAATGATAGCCCGCCTCGGTCAGGCGCTCCATGACCGACTGGACCAGGGTGGCGAAGATCGAGTTGGCCAGGGTTGGCAGGAGGATCGCCACCAGGCGGCTCTTGCTGGAGGCCAGGCTGCCGGCCAGCAGATTCGGCACGTAGCCCATCTCGCGGACCACTTCCAGCACCCGTTCGCGGGTGGCTTCGCTGACCCGCTCCGGACGGTGCAGGGCTCGCGAAACCGTGATCGGCGAAACGCCTGCCACCCGGGCTACGTCGATGACGGTGACCGGGATCTCGCCTTGTTCGGCGAGGGCCAGTTCTCTTCTGGATTTTCGTGCCACGGGGGTCTTCCGGCGCTGGTGATTGCTGGGGGGCGAGCTTAGCAAAAACGACGGGGAGGCTGGCAGGGGCAAAGAGGTTGTCTGGTCCGGCCTCATCGCTGGCAAGCCAGCTCCCACAGGGTCCGCGTGCGCCGCAGAACCTGTGGGAGCTGGCTTGCCAGCGATGAGGCCGGCAGGGCCAACAATCAGCCTTGGGATTGCAGGTGAATCCCAAGCCCCTCCTCCCCCGGCGCCAGCTCGGGCCTGAGGGTCAACTCGGGAATCAGATAATCCCCGCCATTCTGCCGGCGGAACGCAATCGGCGCATCACTCCACAACCCGTCCAGCCGTTGCTCAAGTTCCCCGCAAGCCGCCGCAAACCCAGCCTCATCGACCCGACTGGTGCGATGCAGCACATACGGCGGCAGCACCTCGAACCCCGGATAGAACAGGATCCCGTGCTGGATCGGAAACAGTATCGCCTCCATCGGCCCATTGATCCCCCGCGGCGCATAATGCGATTCCCAGCCCCCGGTACTGACCATCAACATCGCCCGCTTGCCGCTCATGCTGCCCTCGCCATAGCGGTCGCCCCAATGCGTATCGGAATGCTCGCCCACCCCGTAGGCAAAGCCATAGGCATATACCCGATCGACCCAGCCCTTGAGGATCGCCGGCAAACCGAACCACCACAGCGGGAACTGCAGGATCACCGCATCGGCCCAGCGCAGCTTGTCCTGCTCCAGGGCGATATCGGCGCTCTGGGTACCGTCGGCGTAGGCCTGGCGGGAATCCTCCGAAGCCCGGAAACGCACGCCCGGCTGACCTTCGGTATTGTCGTCGGCATCGATCTGCGCCTTGAAATTCATCGCGTAAAGGTCCGAGACCTGCACGCTATGGCCCTGGCGCTGCAAGTGCGCGACCGCATGGTCCTTGAGCGCACCATTGAGTGAGCGTGGTTCGGGGTGGGCATAGACAATCAGTACATTCATTGTAAGGCTCCACAAGGTGATGGAGCGCATCATGGCGAGCGACACGGTATAGTTGAAATGAATATCCAATATGCCAGGTATTGCCATGCATGATGCCTTGCGGCGCCTCGACCTCAACCTGCTGGTAACCCTCGACGCCCTGCTCACCGAGCTCAATGTGACCCGCGCCGCGGAGCGCCTGCATCTGGCGCAACCAACGGTGAGCGTGCAACTGGGCCGGCTGCGCGACCTGCTCGACGATCCGCTGCTGCTCCCTGGCCCGCGTGGCATGCGCCCCACGGCGCGGGCCGAAGCGCTACGTGCGCCGTTGCGCCAGGCACTGGAGGCGTTGCATCTGGCGGTCGCCCCTGCGCAGCCCTTCGATCCCGCCACTGCCACGCACACCTGGCGGGTGGCAGCCACCGACTATGGCGCCTCGACCATCCTCCTTCCCGCCCTCGCCGGCATTCGTGCCGCCGCACCGGCGACCCGCATCGCCGTGCTCGATCTGCAGCCGTCCGCCATGGTCCGCCTGGCCGAGAACGGCGAGATCGACATGGCCTTCCATATCGCCGAAGCCGCTCCGGCGGAGCTGCGCCAGCGTTCGCTGTTCGTCGAGCGTTATGTGCTGGTGGGCCGGGTCGATCATCCGAAACTCAAGCGCAAGCCGACGTTGAAGCAGTTCTGTGCGCTGGAGCAGGTGATCGTCTCGCCGGATGGCGGCGGCTTCCACGGGCCGACCGATGCAGCGCTGGCGGAGCAGGGTTTGAGTCGGAAGGTGGTGCTGTCGGTACCGCATTTCATGTTGCTGGCGGCGGTGCTGGCCGGGTCGGACCTGGTGGCGATGGTGCCGCAGCGGCTGGTGCTGGCGGACCCGCGCTTGAAGGTGATGGAGGCACCGCTGGCGGTGCGCGGCTTCGAGATGCTGATGCTGTGGCCGGAGCGGGTGCATCGGGATCCGGGACATCGGTGGTTGCGGCAGATGATCGTTAACAGCTTGGGAAGCTGATGCCGACTGTGTCCGCGTCGAGCTTGATTTCCGCTGGCGATCCAATAGGGTGGAGGCCTTTGAAACTGCCAAGGACGCATCCTTTCATGGACCTCCACACCCGCCTGCACAACCGCCGCTTCACCGTCGCCGCCAATGCCAGCGGGCTCTCCGGCAGCGGCACAGTGTTCCACTACCTGCTCGACGGCGACGGTATTTCCAGCACCTACCAGGGTGGCCGGATTCGCGTCGGCAACCAGGTCGGCCGGGTGACCGGGCCGGACAGTATCGAGTTGCTGTTCCAGTGCCTGACCAATGACGGCGAGATGCTTGCCGGGTGGTCGCGGGGGACGGTGGGCGTGGATGAAGCCGGGCGGACGACCCTGGCCTTTGTCTGGGGCTGGCTGTCGGGGGCCAGTGGGGGTGGTGAGTCGAGCTATGTGGAACTGGTTGAATAATGAGTTGCTGCTGAGGGCCTCATCGCTGGCAACGCCAGCTCCCACAGGGATCGGCGGCGCTCAAAATCCTGTGGGAGCCGGCGTTGCCGGCGATGAGGCCAGCAGCAACACCCTCAAATGCTGCGAGTCACCCCACCATCCACCTTCAGATTCTGCCCGGTGATATACCCGGCACCCTCGCTAGCCAGAAACGCAATGGTCGCCGCAATCTCCTCACTGGTCCCATAGCGCTTCAGCGGCACACTGTCACGACGCTGATCGGTCGACGGCAGGCTGTCGATCCAGCCCGGCAGCACATTGTTCATCCGCACATTATCGCCGGCATAGGTATCGGCAAAGATCTTGGTAAACGCCGCCAGCCCGGCGCGGAACACCGCCGAAGTCGGGAACAGATCGATCGGCTCGAAGGCCCAGGCCGAGGAAATATTGATCACCACCCCACCCTTCTGCCGCTGCATGATTGGCGCCACCAGGCGGGTCGGGCGGATGACGTTGAGCAGGTAGGTGTCCATGCCCTTGTGCCAGTCCTCGTCGCTGATCTCGAGGATCTGCGCCCGAGGCCCGTGGCCGGCGCTGTTGACCAGCACATCGACCCGGCCCCACTGCTCCATCACCGCGTCCACCAGGCGTTGCAGGTCTTCCACCGACTGGTTGCTGCCGGTCACCCCGACCCCGCCCAGCTCCTTGGCCAGCGCCTCGCCCTTGCCGGACGACGACAGGATCCCGACCTTGTACCCATCGGCCGCCAGCCGCCGCGCGGTGGCCGCGCCCATGCCGCTGCCGGCGGCGGTTATGATCGCTACTTTTTCGACTGCCATATTGCCTCCTGGGGTTCGGACTCTGGATGTTTCGAGTCCCTACACCCTAGCAGCCGGTTCACAGGCCAGGGAGGCAGTGATGCTTT
This sequence comes from Pseudomonas sp. P2S-1, assembly GCF_057197725.1. NCBI lineage: Bacteria > Pseudomonadati > Pseudomonadota > Gammaproteobacteria > Pseudomonadales > Pseudomonadaceae > Pseudomonas > Pseudomonas sp. P2S-1. Next base: position 898,213 of record NZ_CM170068.1, on the reverse strand, counting down.
GCAGAGGCAGTAGCTCAGCTATCGGCTGCCTGTTCCTTCAGCCACTGCTTGACCACCTGCAACAGTGGTGACTGCTGCGCCTTGCGCGGCCAGACCAGATAGAAGGCCTTGTCCAGGCGCAGGTCTTGGGTGAACACCTGGGCCAGGCGGCCGGCCACGATATCGTCCTTGACGAAGGCATGGCTGGCCAGCGCGATGCCCTGCCCGCCGATGGCCGCCTCGATAGCCAGGGAGGTCTGGTTGAAGCGCAGGTTTCTGGCACTCGGCGAAGGGTGGCCGGGGAACAGCGCGGCGACGAACAGCGGCCAGTAGTGGTGGGCATCATGCAGTGCGACAAAGCCCTGCAGCGTGTCGAAAGTGTCCGGCGTGCCCTTCTCCGCCAGCAAGGTCGGACTCGCCACGGCCACTACCCGCTGCTCCATCAACAATTCGGCGTTCAAGCCACCCCCGAAAGGCGGCTGGCCGTAGCGCACGGCGATATCGACACCATCGGTGTGGAAATGGGACAGGCGATCGGTCGCCAGCAGGCGCAGGTCGATCTCCGGATTGCGTTCGGCAAAGCCGCCCAGGCGCGGGATCAACCATTTCGAGGCGAAGGTCGGGGTCACGCTGACGGTCAGGTGGGAGGACTCTGGGCGCAGCAGGCGGGTCGCCTCGTCGATCATCGCCAGGGCGCTGCGGATGCTGGCGCTGTAGGCGCGGCCGGCGTCGGTCAACCCCAGGCCCCGGGGCAGGCGCTCGAACAGGCGGATCTCCAGGCTCGCCTCCAGCCCGCGGATCTGCTGGGCCACGGCGGCCTGGGTCAGGCCCAGTTCCTCGGCGGCGAGGCGAAAGTTCAGATGCCGCGCCACCACTTCGAACATGCGCAGGGCGTTGAGGGAGGGCAAAGCGGGGAAGCCTGCTGACATGGCGATGGATTTTCTACTGGAATGGGAAAGTTTGGCTGTCTCTCTGGGTGCGCTGCGGGCTTGCTAGCCTGCGCTGGCATCAAGGACTGCTGGACTCGAGGCTACCCGCCGCATCACCGGATGGAAACCCCGGCCAGTAGAAAAACCATCCGCTCAGCCAAAGGCCCCGCCATGAAAAAGCCTGCCATCGCCGCCTTCGTCTTCCTCGGCGTTATCTGGGGCAGCAACTTCGTCTTCGTCAAGTCCGCTGCCCAGTACATCTCGCCCTTGCAGATCACCCTGTTGCGGGTGCTGTTCGGCTTCGTCCCGGTGCTGGTGTATGCCCTGCTCAGCGGCGCGCTGCGGCGTGAGCACTGGCGGCACGCGCGGCACTTCCTGGTGATGTCGCTGCTGGCGACGGCGGTCTACTACTTCGCCTTCGCCAAGGGCACGGCGCTGCTGGATACGAGCATTGCCGGGATGCTTGGCGGGGCGATTCCGCTGTTCACCTTTCTCTGTGCGTGGGTGTTCCTGCGCAGCGAGCCGCTCAGTGGCGTGAAGGTGATCGGGGTCGGGCTGGGGTTTCTCGGCATTCTGCTGGTGGCGCGGCCCTGGTCGGCGCAGGGCGCGATCGATCCGCTGGGGGTGCTTTACATGATTCTCGGGTCGTGCAGCGTGGGGTGTTCGTTCGTGTATGCGAAGCGCTACATCAGCCCGCTGGGGCTGCCGGCGGTGGCGTTGGTGACCTATCAGATCGGGTTGGCGCTGGTGATGTTGCTGGTGGTCAGGCCGGTGCAGGGGATCGAGGCGGTGTTCGCCGACACCGGGGCCTGGGTGGGGTTGGTGTTCGGGCTGGGGCTGTTGGGGACGGGGGCGGCGTATCTGGCGTATTACCTGATTGTCGCGGCGTTCGGGGCGGTGGCGGCTTCGGCGGTGACCTATATTCCGCCGGTGGTAGCGCTGGTGATCGGGGCGTGGTTGGGGGAGCCGGTGACGGGGAGTTCGTGGGTGGCGGTGGGGTTGATTCTGGGTGGAGTTGGGTTGGTGCAGATGCGGGTGGTTGGGTGGCGGGGAGTTCGCCGTGCCAGATACAAAATTTTTTGATATCCAGACTCATCGCTGGCAAGCCAGCTCCCACAATGCGCCGAGAAAAGCGCCCGTGTGCGCTTTGCGGAGCACGGCTTACACACAAATACCGACCCCTGAATTCCAAGCGGAGCAACGACCATGAAATACGACGAAGCCCTGATTGACGAAGCTGTTCTTGCCCTGCTGGCAGCCTTCAGCACGGATACCGGGAATACATGGAAAGGTTTCGACTTTGGCGTGATGAACCGCTTGCATGAGCAGGAACTCATCGACGACCCGGTCAACAAGAACAAGTCTGTCTGGTTGACACCTGAGGGGCTCGAACGAGGCAGGCAAATAGCCGAGCGCCTGTTCGCCAGAAAAGACTGACCAGAATACGACGCGGACCCTGTGGGAGCTGGCTTGCCAGCGATGAGGCCATCAGCAACACAGCTGAAACCAGCCCCACCACCCAGTTCTCTGAGGCAACACAAACCCATGTGGGAGCGGGTTCACCCGCGATGACGCCAGTGAATCCACCAGCAAACCCGCGCACCTGGCAAGAGCTGCACCAGACCCGGATAATCCTCTCCAGTTGAAGTACTTCATCGCAAACGGAGTGGACAATGGACTTCCCCGACAGACTCTGGGAATGGTACGGACAAGACGAATTCAAGCGGATACTTGCCGTGTGCCTGGCCATCCCGGCACTCGACTTCCTGGCAGCCTCGGCAGAGGTGCAACGCTACTCGATTCCCTCCTGCCCGGCCTGTGAGACCTGGTCGGAGAAGATGCTGCCGGTCAACGAGGTGCTGGAGGTCGTGAGCAAGGCCCTGCCGATGGCCGTGCGGTTGGCACTGGAAAAGGTCTGGCAGCTAAGCAACGACCTGTCCGAAGCTGCCTTTCACTGTGGAAACCAGCACATGTACATTCATGAGGAATGGCAGCCACTGCGGGACACTGCAGCCCAGGCTCTGGACTTGCTCGGCGCGAAGGAACTGGCGCCGCATCTGGACGAACTGACACTGGATTGCCGAAATACGATTCTGGGAATAAAGCCGAAGTGATGGAGATCGAACAGGCAGGGTAGGAGCGAGGCTTGCCCGCGAAGGACCGCGCAGCGGTCCCAAAACCATCCATTCCAGTGTGTCAGCCCAGCTGCAACCTCATATTCCCCAACGGTTCCACGACCTCCTGCCAGCCACCAATCCAAAGCACGACACGCCACCTGTGGGAGCTGGCTTGCCAGCGATTACGCCAGTAAATCCACCACCCTCATCACTACAGAATCATCAGCATCCGCCTACAACAGCTCCGCCTCGCTCGGATTTCCTGCTGCTGGTTTCCAGAGCATGCTTTTCCTCCTGCTGAGATTCCATGGCAACTGCACACAGAGCGCCTTCGGGTGCGCCGGTCCGCCTGAGCCGGTCTACCACACTATGTGCAGTTGCCACCCTCCTTCACACACTCAGACCTCAAATCCATCCTCACGCGACTCACCTCACAGCTTCTGCTCAAAAATCCAGCTAAAAGCGCCGCAAGATCCTACAAAGCCTCTTCTATTTCCGACTTTCATGTAGGCAATTTCCCAAGCATACTTTTCCGCCTCTTCAGCCGTTGCACATCTGGAAATGGTTACCTAGTCTTCGCCAGTCGCTGCGGTTTGGCGGCTCGGGTTTGGTAGCCTGACTTCTTCCCTTCGGACGTGCATTCGTCATCAGTTCAGCCGGTTTCCTGCCGGCTGATTTGTGTTATGGCGGCTGTACGCTGGGCGCCTTCGGGTGCGCCGGGGCTCCGAAGTCCGGTCTACCAACCTGCGTACGGTCGCCACCCAATCGTTTGGTAGCGCTTGCGTGTCGGCTCCATGTCCCTTCGGAGATCAAAACGATGAAGAAAAACGTTCCAGATCCACCCGCCCCACCCCGCCGTAAAACCGCCAACGTCCACTTCGGTACCTGCGCCGGCGCCCATCCCCATATCTTCGCCGTATGCCCGGATGCCGATATCGAAGACGCCCTGGCTCACCTCTCGGCTGCGATCACCTCAGCCTTCGAATCCAACGCCCAACTCTGCGACATGCTCTCCCGCCCCTTGGCGGACAAGGCATGGGCCACCTGGCAATCGCTGGAAATCTGTCAGGCGCTGACCGAGGCGCTGCGCAAAGGAGCGGCCTGCCCGCAAATCGAAAGCTGAGAGGTTCATCGCTTAACGGGCCGCACATGCGGCCCTACAGATCCATGCTTGATGGCAACTGCGCGTAAGGGCGCCTTCAGGCGCGCCGGGTTTTCTCTGTGGACCGGTCCGTCAACCTCACACGCAGTTGCCACCCTCCTCTCCTGCTGTATTCACTCAGAGATATGAACTTACAGTGTCCTCCAGCATGGAAACCAACTCAGGATCCATGTAACGAAAGTCATCCGGAATATCCAGCACATGGACCCGCTTGTGCTCCAGCAAGCGCGCGTACTCTGCCTGCAACCGTTGCAGATGCTTTCGCTCCATCACAAAGATGATGTCGGCCCACCGAATATCGGCGGGCCCAACCGACTTGCGAGCATTCGGACTGGTGCCCGCCGAACGAGCACTGAAACCGGCCCGCCGACGCCACATGGCCTCAGCGGTGGGGCTGCGCCACTGGTTGCGGCTGCAAACGAAAAGGAGATTGGTCACGGTCTATCCGGTCGAAGAATGAATGTCGCCGATGCGAAAACCAACAGCATATGGCCTCTCGACATCATGGTTCCAGCACTGCGACACTACGGCTTGCTTCAGTAATGCCCTCGCAAAGGAACTGCGTCATGGAAAGCACGCCCGTCCTCAAGACAGCCCGCCTGCTGCTCACCCCGCTCCAGCTGAGCGACGCCCCGGCTATTCAAGAGCTGTTCCCCCATTGGGAGGTCGTCCGTTACCTCGACAGCCGCGTGCCCTGGCCCTATCCCGACGATGGCGCGCTGACCTATGTGCGTGATAGCGCTCTCCCGGCGATTGCTGCAGGGCACGAATGGCATTGGATGATCGCCCTCACCTCGGACCCCTCCCGAAAAATCGGCAGCATCAGCCTTTACAAGCAACCCGGAAACAATCGGGGCTTTTGGCTTTCGCCACAGTGGCAAGGCCAGGGTTACATTCGGGAAGCTTGCACCGTGGTCAATGCTTACTGGTTTGAGACCTTGCACCAGGCGGCCATGCAAGTGCCGAAAGCGAGCGAAAACGATGCTTCACGAAAAGTCTCGGTGCGCGAGGGCATGCGCCTGGTTGACACTCAGCCCGGAAGTTTCGTGTCCGGGCGGATGCAGAAGGAAATCTGGGAGATGACTCGAGATGAGTGGCTTCGTACGCTCGATAAATAACCTGCTGACATTTGTACCGACCGATCATAATCCTAGTCTCAAATCATGACCCCAATGAAAAAACCACCACGACCTTTCATCCTGATCATCGCGCTGCATATCGCCTGTAGCGCGCTGTATGTCCTCGACGCCGTGCAATCGAAAGACCTGACACCGGCATTGCTCGGTGTGATGCTGTCTCTACTGGCACTCCATGGAAGCGTAGTCGCCTGCAAAATCATGATAATCGTGTGTGCCTACTCAGCTCACAGCGCTTTCAACAGCGCAGTTGAAACATGGAGTGCCAGCCCCGCCTGGAGTGCGGCCTTGTTCGCTACTGCAGCACTGATGGCTGCAAGCGCCAACTATTTGCTATCCAGCAAGAAAATCAAAGAATTTCAAGACTCAAAAACCGGCTCGAGTCACGCACTATGAGTTTCAGCCCTGAACGTACATGTCTTCTCACCACCCCCCCACCACCGAATCCGCCCTTGGCTCCGCCCCCCCCCAAAGCACCCCACTCCCCCCATCCCGCAAAATAATCTGCCCCCGCCCATAATCCGTAGAATCACTAACCACCACCACCTCATGCCCCCGCCGCACCAGCGCGTTGATCAGATCCCGAGAAGCCCCCTGCTCCACCCCAACCTTCATCCCCCCCAACCACTGCCACCTCGGCGCATCCAGCGCAGCCTGCGGATTCAACCCAAAATCCACCATATTCATCACCATCTGCACATGCCCCTGGGGTTGCATATACCCCCCCATCACCCCAAACGGCCCCAGCGCTTCCCCATCCTTGGTCAAAAAACCCGGAATGATCGTATGGAACGTCCTCTTCCCCGGCAGAAGACAATTGGCATGCGAAGCATCCAGACTGAACTCCTGCCCCCGATTCTGCAGCGCAATCCCGCTGTCAGGCAGCACCACCCCCGACCCAAACCCGTGATAGTTACTCTGAATAAACGAAACCATATTCCCTTCAGCATCCGCCGTAGCCAGGTACACCGTGCCACTGGCCAGAGGATCCCCATGCACCGGCGGCTGCGCCATCTCCCCAATCTCCCCCCGCCGCCGCGCCGCATATTCATCACTGAGCAAATCCGCCACCGCCACCCGCATATGCTCCGGATCGGTGATGTAGTGCAGCCCATCGCTATACGCCAGCTTCATGGCCTCCAACTGCCGGTGCCAGGTCAGCTGGCTATCCCGATGATCGAAGTCAAACCCTTCCAGGATCTTCAGCGCCATCAACGCCACCAACCCCTGCCCGCTCGGCGGAATCTCCCACACATCCACCCCGCGATAGTTGATCGAAATCGGATCGACCCACTGCGCCCGATACCCTTCCAGATCACTGGCCCGCAGGTACCCGCCAGTCGCCCGTGAATGCGCATCCAGCCGCTGGGCAATCCCGCCACGGTAGAAACTCTCGCACCGAGTCGCGGCCAGCTCTTCCAGGGTCTCCGCCTGCGCAGGATTGAAGAACATCTCCCCCGCCCTCGGCGCCCGCCCTTCAATCAGGAAGGTATCGAACCACGTCTGCAACACCCCATCCCGATGCGGCGCGAACTCCTTCAGCGCAATCTCCCACTGATGCGCCACCACCGGCGACACTGGAAACCCGTCCCGCGCCAGGCTGATCGCTGGCTTCAGCAACTCCGCAAACGGCAACCGCCCAAAGCGCTCCGATAACACCGCCCAGGCCGACGGACACCCCGGCACCGTGACCGGCGTCCACCCGTACAGCGGCATCTCCGAGTGCCCGGCCGCCTTGACCGCCTCCAGCGACAACGCCGCCGGCGCCTGCCCGTTGCCATTGAGCCCGTGCAACTGCCCCTTGACCCACACCAGCGCAAACGCATCCCCGCCAATCCCGTTGCCAGTGGGCTCGACCACGGTCAAGGCCGCCGCCGTGGCGATCGCGGCATCGATGGCATTGCCGCCCTTCTGCATGATCTCGATGCCGGCCTGCGCAGCCAGCGGTTGGGAAGCTGCGACCATCCCGCGCCGGGCAAACACGCTCTGGCGCTGGGACGGATACGGATACTCATGGGCAGATAGTTTCAACATGACTAGGCACTCTCTGATTCAGGAATTCATTGACCGGACTTGATCCGGTTCCACTCGCGGGTGATCAGGCGCTGGATGGCATCGGGCAGGTCGGCGGAGACGAAGGTGTGTTCGACCACCTCGTCACCGGGGTAGATGCCGGGATCGCTGCTGACCTTGGGGTCCATCAGGGCGGTGGCGTCCTTGTTGGGGTTGGCGTAGCCGACGTAGTCGCTGATCGGGGCAATCACCTCCGGGCGCAGCAGGTAGTCGACCAGGGCGTGGGCATTGCCGGCGTTGGCGGCGTCCTTGGGGATGGCGAGCATGTCGAACCAGAGGTTCACGCCTTCCTTGGGAATGAGGTAGCGGATGTCCACCGGCTTGCCGCTTTCCTTCGCCCGGCTGCGGGCCTGCATGACGTCGCCGGAGTAGCCGATGGCGACGCAGATATCACCGTTGGCAAGGTCCGCGGTGTACTTCGAGGAGTTGAAGTAGGTGACCGAGGGCCGCAGTTGCATCAGGCGTTTCGAGGCCTGTTTGTAGTCCTCGGGCCTGGTGCTGTTGGGGTCGAGGCCGAGGTAGAGCATGACCTGGGGGATGATCTTGATCGGCGCGTCGAGGAAGGCGACGCCGCAAGTCTTGAGCTTTTCCAGGTTGCCAGGCTCGAAGACCATGGCCCAGGAGTCGAGCACCGCGTCCTTGCCGAGCACGGCGCGGACCTTTTCCTCGTTGTAGCCGATGCCCACCGTGCCCCACATGTAAGGCACGGCGTAGCGGTTGCCGGGGTCTGCGGCTTCGAGGCGCTGCATCAGGCGCGGGTCGAGGTGCTTCCAGTTGCCGAGCAAGGCCTTGTCCAGCGGCTGGTAGGCGCCGGCACGGATCTGCTTGGAGAGGAACTGGCTGGACGGCACCACCAGGTCATAGCCGGAGTGCCCGGAGAGCAGCTTGGCTTCGAGCATTTCATTGGTGTCGAACACGTCGTAGCGGACCTTGATGCCACTGGCCTTTTCGAAGTTGGCCAGGGTGTCCGGGGCGATGTAGTCGGACCAGTTGTAGACCTTGACCTCGCCCCCGGCAGCCTGGGCCAAGGGCATTACGGCGGCGCAGCAGAGCGCTGCGAACAAGCTCGTTGAACGCATGACGGTATTCCTTGTGCGAAAGGTCAGAGCACGCGGCTGAGAAAGGCCCGGGTACGTGGGTGGGTCGGGTGGTTGAAGATCTGTTCCGGCGGGCCCTGTTCGATCAGCTCGCCCTGGTCGAGCACCACCACGCGGTCGGCGACCTCCTTGGCGAAGCCCATTTCATGGGTGACCACGACCATGGTCATGCCCTCCTCGGCCAGCTCCTTCATGACTTGCAGCACCTCACCGACGATCTCCGGGTCAAGGGCGCTGGTGGGTTCGTCGAAGAGCATGGCCTGGGGTTTCATCGCCAGGGCGCGGGCGATGGCGACCCGCTGTTGCTGGCCGCCGGAAAGCATCGACGGGTAGTGACTGCCCTTGTCCGCCAGGCCGACCCGGGCGAGGAGTTTCTTGGCCTGTTCCAGCGCTTCGGCCCTGGACACGCCGAGCACCTGCACCGGCGCTTCGATGATGTTCTCCAGCGCGGTCATGTGCGGGAACAGGTTGAAACGCTGGAAGACCATGCCGATGTCCCGGCGCTGGCGGGCGATATTGCGCTCGGAGTCGCGCACCAGGCTGCCGTCGGGGCGTTCGCGGTAGCCCATGGCGTGGCCGTTGACGCGGATGCGTCCGCCCTGGATGTCTTCCAGCAGGTTGATGCAGCGGATGAAGGTGGTCTTGCCCGAGCCCGAGGCGCCAATCAGCACCACCACTTCGCCGCGCTTCACCTGCAGCGACACGCCCTTGAGGATCTGCAAGGCCCCGAAGGACTTGTGGATGTCCAGCGCCTCGATCACCAGTTCTTCGCTTTTCTGCGCCATGGCTCAGCGTCCTCTCAGCAGTGTCAGGGTGCCGCGGCCGAACATGCGGCTGGCGGCCGGGGGCGGCGAACTGGGGCGGTCGGACTGGCCGAAGCGGTTTTCCAGCCAGCGCTGGAAGAAACCCCACAGGGTGGTGAGCAGCAGGAAGTAGATAGCGACCACCAGGTACAGCTCGAACACGCGGAAGGTCGCCGAGGTGACCATCTGCGTGCTGAGCAGCAGCTCCTGCACGCCGATCACGCTGACCAGGGTGGTGTTCTTGAGCATCACGTTGAATTCGTTGCCGATCGGCGGAACGATCACGCGGAACGCCTGGGGCAGCACGATGCGGCGCATCAGCTTGCCGAAGGTCATGCCCAGGGAACGCCCGGCTTCATATTGCCCTTTATCCACGGCGCCGATGCCGGCGCGGATGATCTCGGCCATGTAGGCGCCTTCATTGAGGCCCAGGGCGATGATCGCCGCCTGGATATTGCCGGGGACTACCAGGCCCAGCAGTTCGATGTCCTCGAAGCGGAAGATCCCGCCCGCCGCCAGCGCGGTGTAGAGGAAGACGATCTGCACCAGCAGCGGCGTGCCGCGCATCAGCCACACGTAGAAACGCACCGGCCATTGCAGCAGCGGGTTGCTCGACAGGCGCATCAGTGCCGCCGCCAGACCCAGGGCGCAGCCCAGGGCCATGGCCAGCACGGCGATCAGGCAGGTCAGCCACAGCCCGGTGAGGTACACGCCGCTGGGTTGCAGCAGGTATTGCCAGAACACATCCCAATTGAAGTTCATGCGTCATGGCCCTCAATCGAGCGTGTCGCTGCTGACATGCCAGGTGCTCAGCAATTTCGCGTAGCTGCCGTCGGCGCGCATGTCGTCGATGATCTGCTGCACGGCAGCGGTGAGTTGCGGGTCGTCCTTGCGCAGGCCCAGCCCGGTGAGGATGCGGCTGAACGCCGGCACGCCCTCTTCGAACAGGTCCGGGGCCATGGCAGCGTAGTAGCCGGCGGTTTCCACCGTGGTGCCATAGGCATCGACCTGGTTGATGCGCAGGGCCTGGAAGGCGTCGGTGTCGGTGTTGTAGACCACCACTTTCATCGGTGGCTTGCCGGCCTTGGCGAGGGTTTCGTTATGGGCGTCGAGCAGGGTCTTGATGGTCGAGCCGTTGAGCACGGCGACCTTGTGCGCGGACAGGTCGTCGAGGGTCTTCAGGGCCTTGGGATTGCCCTTGGGCACCACCACCGCCTGGCTGGAATACATGTAGTTGACGATATCGATCACCTGGCGCCGTTCGGGCTTGTCGAACAGCTGGTCGACGATCATGTCGCACTGCCCGGCGAGTAGCGCCGGGACCAGGCCGGAGAACGGGATCACCCGCCATTGCACGTCCTTGTTGCCCAGGCGCTTGGCGATTTCCAGGCCGAGGTCGACGGTCAGCCCACGGGGCTTTTGCGCGGCGTCGAAGGAGACCAGGGGCGGCGAGTCCATCCCCGAGCAGTAGGTGAGTTTTTCGACCGTTTTCAGGCGCTCCGGCACCTGGGGCGCGGCGGCGGCCCATTGCGTGCACATAGCGAGGGAAACAGCCACCAGCAAGGCGCGGCGTAAATGCATGACCAGACACTCCACTTCGTTGGACAACGGCAGGATTCAAAGTCAAAACACGGGCGGGTTCGGACCCGCCTCTATTTTTCCGATTGCAGGAACTGGATCAGCGCCGGGACCGTGCCTTCGATATGGTCGCGGACCACGGCTTCGGCCTTGTCGGCATCGCCGGCGCGGATGGCCTCGAGGATCACCGCGTGCTCCTCGCGGGCGCTCAAGGGTTTGTCGCCGTGCTGCAGCCACAGGCGCATGGGCGCCTCGACCAGCGAGTACAGCGCGGAAATCTGCTTCATCAGGCGCGGGCGGCCGCTGAGGCTGCACAGGTATTCGTGGAAGGCGCGGTGCCGGCGCACCCACTGGGCGCTCTCATCGCGGTAGTCGTCCATCTCGTCGAGCATGCGTTCCAGGGCCGCCAGCTGGCGTTCGCCGATATGCGCGACGGCCACGCGCACGGCCAGGCCTTCGAGGGCGCTGCGCATTTCGAAGACTTCGTGCAGTTCCTCGATATCCAGGCCGCTGACCACGGCGCCGCGGTTGGGGCGCAAGGTCACCAGACCCTGGGCGTCAAGGCGGCGGAAGGCTTCGCGCACCGGCATGCGGCTCATGCCGATCTCGCTGGCGATGTCCTCGGCGATCAGCCGGTCACCCTTGCGGTAGCGGCCGCAGCAGATGGTTTCGAGAAGGAAGTTGTAGGCCTCCTCCTCGGCGGTCTGCGGCTGACGGTCAACGTAAGCGGGGGCGAATTGCATGGGGGATCACCTTTTGTATTTTTGTATCCAATTATCCATGGATACGAAAAAGCAGGATGTGTGCCAGGTTATTCGAATGGGAGGTAAAGGATTGATTTGGATGGGAATGGTGGGTTTGGGGGCAAAGGTGGGTTGGGGAACAGTGCTACCTAATGGCTCAGTGTGTGCCCCGGAATCGTGCACCCCAGTAACAACGCGCCCCCTGTAGGAGCTGGCTTGCCTGCGATGGACCGCGCAGCGGTCCCAAAACCTGTCACCTCTGTACATCTGGGATGAACACCATCAACCAGGCGCCGAATCCGGGATTTCATACAGCCTAAGTTTCGTGCTGGATGGTTTTGGGAGCGCTGCGCACTCCATCGCAGGCAAGCCAGCTCCTACAAGGTGCGCGGTGCTGCCCAGCGGCTACGCTAAACCCGAGGGTTCAGGTCGGATTTTCACATTCGACCAATGAACTATCTGGTTAATTAGCTAGCTAAGCGTATAATCGCCTCCGCATTCACACAGCGAGATACCCGGCATGACCCCTCAACCTCAGGCCTCCGGCCTAAGCAAATTCATCCTGATCGGGCTGGGCACAGTGATCGCCCTGCTCGGCCTGGCCCTGGCTGCAGGCGGTATCCGCCTGACCACCCTGGGCGGCAGTTGGTACTTCCTGATCGGCGGCCTGGCCATGACCGTCGCCGGCATCCTCATCGCCCTGCGCAAGCCGGCCGGCGCCTGGTTGTTCGCGGCGTTCCTGGTGGCCACGGCGATCTGGGCCCTAGTCGACACCGACCGGACCTTCTGGCCAATGTTCTCCCGCCTGTTCATGTTCAGCGTCATCGGCCTGGTGGTCGCGCTGGTCTACCCGATGCTCAAGCGTGCCTCCGGCGCGAGCGGCGGCCGTGGTGCCTACGGCATCGCCGGCGTGCTGGCGATCGCCGTGGTCTGGGCCGTGGGCAACATGTTCGTGCCGCACCCGACCGTCGAAGCCCAGGGCAGCGGCCCGGCCCTGACCCCGGTGGATCCGGCCAAGGCGCAGAAAGACTGGGCGCACTACGGCAACACCGAGGGCGGCAGCCGCTTCGCTGCGCTGGACCAGATCAACCGCAGCAATATCGACAAGCTCAAGGTGGCCTGGACCTACCACACCGGCGACGTCGCCATCAGCGACGGCAACGGCGCGGAAGACCAGTTGACCCCGCTGCAGGTCGGCAACAAGGTGTTCATCTGCACCCCGCACAACAACCTGATCGCCCTCGATGCCGATAGCGGCAAGGAACTGTGGCGCAACGATATCAACGCCCAGTCCAAGGTCTGGCAGCGTTGCCGTGGCATGGCCTACTTCGATGCCACTCAGCCTGTCGCACAGCCGACCCAGCCGGACAGCATCCCGGTGATCGCCGCCAGCGTCCCGGCCGGTGCCGCCTGCCAGCGTCGCCTGCTGACCAACACCATCGACGCCCGCCTGATCGCGGTCGACGCCGATACCGGCGCCTTCTGCGAAGACTTCGGCAACAAGGGCCAGGTCGACCTGAAGGCCGGCCTCGGTGATGTGCCGGACTCCTACTACCAGTTGTCCTCTGCCCCGCTGATGGCCGGTACCACCGTGGTGGTCGGCGGTCGGGTCGCGGATAACGTGCAAACCGACATGCCTGGCGGCGTGATCCGCGGCTTCGACGTAATCACCGGCGCCATGCGCTGGGCCTTCGACCCGGGCAATCCGCAAGACAAGCAAGCCCCGGCCGACGGCAGCACCTACGTGCGCAGCACGCCGAACAGCTGGGCGCCAATGTCCTACGACGCGGCGATGAACACCGTGTTCCTGCCGATGGGCAGTTCGTCCACCGACATCTATGGTGTCGAGCGGACCGAGCTGAACCACAAGTACGGCGCTTCGGTGGTCGCCCTGGACGCCAGCACCGGCGCCGAGAAGTGGGTCTACCAGACCGTGCACAACGATCTGTGGGACTTCGACCTGCCGATGCAGCCGAGCCTGATCGACTTCACCAAGGCCGATGGCAGCAGCGTTCCAGCCGTCGTGATCGGCACCAAGGCCGGGCAGATCTTCGTCCTTGACCGCGCCACCGGCCAGCCGCTGACCAAGGTCGAAGACGTGCCGGTCAAGCCGTCCAACATCCCCAACGAGCCGTACTCGCCGACCCAGCCGAAATCCACCGGAATGCCGCAGATCGGCGCACAGACCCTGACCGAGTCGGACATGTGGGGCGCGACCCCGTATGACCAGTTGCTGTGCCGCATCGACTTCAAGAAGATGCGCTACGACGGCCTGTACACCGCGCCGGGCACCGACCTGTCGCTGAGCTTCCCGGGCTCGCTGGGCGGGATGAACTGGGGCAGCCTGTCGACCGACCCGGTCAACGGCTTCATCTTCGTCAACGACATGCGCCTGGGCCTGTGGATCCAGATGATCCCGTCGGCCAACAAGGGCCAGGCCGCTGGCGGTGGTGAAGCACTGAACACCGGCATGGGCGCGGTACCGCTCAAAGGCACGCCGTATGCGGTGAACAAGAACCGCTTCCTGTCGGTCGCCGGCATTCCGTGCCAGGCCCCGCCGTACGGCACCCTGACCGCCATCGACATGAAGACCCAGAAAGTCGCCTGGCAGGTTCCGGTCGGCACCGTGGAAGACACCGGCCCGCTGGGTATCCGCATGCACCTGCCGCTGCCGATCGGCCTGCCGACCCTTGGCGGCACCCTGTCGACCCAGGGCGGCCTGGTGTTCATCGCCGGCACCCAGGACTTCTACCTGCGCGCCTTCGATAGCGGCAACGGCAAGGAAATCTGGAAAGCCCGCCTGCCTGTCGGCAGCCAGGGTGGCCCTATGACCTACGTGTCGCCGAAGACCGGCAAGCAATACGTGGTCATCACCGCTGGCGGCGCACGCCAGTCCACCGACCGCGGCGACTACGTGATCGCCTACGCCCTGCCTTGATCCCCCCGGCGCCCGCCTCCATGGCGGGCGCCCGCTTTATCCTGGAATGACCGAAATGCTTTCTTCCCCGCGTTACCTTCCCGCCGCCTTGCTGGGCGCTTGCCTGTTGCCCTCGTTTGCCTTCGCCGACTCGACCCTGACCGGCGACTGGGGCGGCCTGCGCAGCCAGATGGACGCCGACGGCATCCGCTTCACCGGCGACTACAGTGGCGAGACCGTCTACAACACCCACGGCGGCCTCAAGCGTTCGGCGCGCTACTCGCAGAACCTCAAGCTCGGCGTGCGGTTCGACCTGGACAAGCTGCTCCAGGCCGAGAATGCCGGCGTGGTGCAACTGACCCTCAACGACCGCCGCGGCAACGACGGCTCCGGCGACCTGGTCGGCAACCGCCTGCCCTTGCAGGAAAACTACGGTGGCCTGTACACCCGCCTCACCGAACTGAGCTACGAGCGCACCCTGTTCACCCCGGACCTGGACGTGAAGCTCGGCTACATGGCCATGGGCAATGACCTCGGCGGGCTCGACAGCGGCATCCTCTGCAACTTCATGAACGCCGGTTTCTGCGGGCATCCGCTGAACATGTCCGGTGGCAGTGGCTGGACCAACTACCCGAATGCGCGCCTTGGCGTGCGGGTGAAATACAGCTTCGACCCGGCCTGGCAACTGCGCGTGGCCGCCTTTGCCGTGGATCCGGAAAGCAACGGCAACTCCAGCCGCGCCTGGAACATCACGCCCAAGCACAAGACCGGGACCGTGGTGCCGGTGGAGCTGGTGTACAAGAAGCTCAATGGCCTGCCTGGCGAATACAAGGTGGGTTGGTACTACGACAGTTCCGATGCCAAGCGCATTGGCAGCGACGAGGAAGTGGCCGGGCGTGGCGGACATTACGTGCTGCTGGACCAGGCGGTATGGCAGGCGAATGACCTGGCGGGCCAGACCCTGCATGTGTTCGGGCAGGCCGCGGCGGCCAGCTCGGCGGCGTCGCCGTTCAGCAAGTGGTACAGCGTCGGCGTGGTGCTCAAGCAACCGTTCGCCAGCCGCCCGAACGACACCCTGGCACTGGGCTTCGGCCGTGCCGTACCGAACCCCCGCAGCCGCGAGGTGCAGGAGCAGAACGCGCTGGCCAATGGTGACGACTTCCCGAGCCTGGGCAGTGCCGAGCGCTTGATCGAGCTGAGCTATGGCTATCAGGCGACGCCGTGGCTGACGCTGCGCCCGGATGTGCAGTACGTCATGGAGCCGGGAGCGTTTTCCGGGGCTAATATCGACAATGCGCTGGTGGTGGGCCTGCAGGTGAAGGCTGCCCTGTAATCTGCAGCACTGCTGATGGCCAGCCGTCTCCCGCCAAAGGTGGGTGGTGCGGCACCGGCCCCGTGGCCGTCAGCAGCACCTCCAGTCCGGGGAACATCCCCCGTGGCGCGATCGTCTACAGTTGCCTGAAGCCCTCTCCCAGCGAGCCCACATGGCATTCCACAAACTGGCCCGGACCCATCCCCGCCTCTCCCTCGCCGCGGCACTCGGGGTGCTCGGCGGCCTGTTCATTCCCGCCGGCGACAAGGTCCAGCACATCCTCGCCGGCTGGAACATCGCCGTCTGGATCTACCTGGTACTGATCCTGCTCCTGACCTTCAAGGCCGGCGCTCCGCGGGTCCGGCAGATCGCCGAAGAAGAAGACGAAAACGCCGTGCTGGTGCTCTTCGTGGTCAGCATCGCCGCCGTCGCCAGCCTCGCCGCGGTCACCCTGCAACTGGCCGGCAGCAAGGACCTGCAAGGCCAGGCGCTGGTCCTGCACTACGCCTACACCGGGCTGACCGTGGCCGGCTCGTGGCTGTTGATCGGCACCATCTTCAGCCTGCACTACGCGCGCCTGTTCTATACCTGCGACGGCAAGGAGCCGCTACTGCGCTTCGCCGACGGCGAATGCCATCCCGACTTCTGGGACTTCCACTACTTCTCTTTCACCATCAGCGTCGCCGTGCAGACCTCCGACGTCGGCATCGGCGGCAAGCAGATGCGCAGGGTCGTGCTGGTGCACTCGCTGATCGGCTTCCTGTTCAACACGGCAATCCTCGGTTTCACCGTGAATATCGCCGCCGGCTTGCTGAGCTGAAAGCCGGTCACGCCGCCGGTCGGAAACCCTCGACCCCGTTCGCGCCGACCGTCCGCCAGCGCGCCCGTGCAGGCCGGGTACAGGTGGCGGAGAAAACGTTTGCGCAAAAAATCGCCAGGTCGATGGAGTGTGACGGCTGTCATGGAACCGTAAAAAGCACCGGGAATTATTCCTTTTCACCCCGGGCAATGCTGCTATGGTTAGCCTCTGGCCGGAAAAGGCCTACTACTTTGGTCGAATTCATTCAGGGTTGTCGTCGCGCGGTACAAGGAGGCCTGCATGAACAAATTCACCTTCCCCGGCGCCTGCCAGATGATGCGCTGGCATTTTCATCCGCTCGGCTTCGAAGCAAGCATGGATGCGCCGCGCAGCATGGTCGCCCGGCTGTTCGACCGGGCCACCGGCGAAACCCTGCTGGCCATTGCCGGCATCCCTTGCTCCACCGTCATGGCCGCCCACGATGTCGAGCGGATCATCGAGGCGGTGGAAGACGAACTGGAAGCCTTCCAGCCGTCCTGCGCCCTCAAGCGCTCGGCCTGACCGCCTGGGCCACCCTCACCCGCTCTATATCCTGCAGAAAACGCTCGGGCGGCACCGGTTGCCCGAGCAGATAGCCTTGCAATGAATCGCAGCCCAGCCGGGTCAGGAAGTCCTGCTGGCGGTCGGTTTCCACCCCTTCGGCCACGATACGCAGGCCCAGCGCCTGGCCCAGGGCGACGATGGCCGAGACGATCGCCGCATCGTCGCTGTCCTGCTCCAGGTCACGGACGAAACCGCGGTCGATCTTCAGTTCGTTGGCCGGCAGGCGCTTGAGGTACATCAGGCTGGAGTAGCCAGTGCCGAAGTCGTCGATGGACAGGTCCACGCCCATGTCCGACAGGCGTTGCAGCACGTCCATGCTGGCATCGGCATCGCGCATGGCGGTGGTTTCGG
Organism: Pseudomonas sp. P2S-1; assembly: GCF_057197725.1. Classification (NCBI taxonomy): domain Bacteria; kingdom Pseudomonadati; phylum Pseudomonadota; class Gammaproteobacteria; order Pseudomonadales; family Pseudomonadaceae; genus Pseudomonas; species Pseudomonas sp. P2S-1. Next base: position 880,614 of record NZ_CM170068.1, on the reverse strand, counting down.
TGATTTCCAGGGTCAGGCTGTTGGGCGCGAGGTCGTTGCGGCGCAGGGCGGCAGCGACGCTGTCCACCAGCCCGGCATGACAGAACTGGATAGCCGAGAGGTTCACCGCGATACGCCAGTCGGCATAGCCCTGGTCGATCCAGACGCGCATCTGCCGGCAGGCCTCTTCCAGCACCCACTCGCCGATGGGAATGATCAGCCCGGTCTTTTCCGCCAGGGTGATGAAGCGGTCTGGCAGCAACAGGCCGTGGACCGGGTGTTCCCAGCGCACCAGCGCCTCGGCGCCGATGGGGTGGCGACCAATGGCGTCGTACTTGGGCTGGTAATGCAGGCGGAACTGCTTTTCCTCGACCGCGGTGCGCAGGTCCTGCAGCAACTGCAACTGCAGGCGTGCGTTGCTGTTCATCGACACGTCGAAGAAGCTGTAGCCGTTCTTGCCGGCGCTCTTGGCGTGATACATCGCGGCGTCGGCGTTGCGTAGCAATTCGTGCTGGTCCGCCCCGTTGCCGGGGTACAGGACGATGCCGATGCTCGCGGAAATCTGCAGGTTCTGTTCGGCCAGGCGGAACGCCCGGGACACCAGGTTGACCTGCTTGGCGGCGACGTTGACCGCATCGTCAGGGTCGTCCAGTTCCACCAGCAGGACGAATTCGTCGCCACCGATCCGCGCGAGGGTGTCCTGGCTGTGCAGATGACCGCGCAGGCGCAGGGCCACTTCCTTGAGCAACTGGTCGCCGGTGTGGTGGCCGTAGGCATCGTTGACCGGCTTGAAGCCATCCAGGTCGATGAACATCAGCGCGAACTGGCCGCCGTGCTCGGCCACCTTGCTCATGGCCTGGTCGATACGGTCGGCCAGCAGGGTCCGGTTGGGCAGCCCGGTGAGGGTGTCGTGCAGGGCCAACTGGGTCAGCTCCTGGTTGGCCAGGGTCAGGGAACGCGCGAGGTCGGCGGTGCGGGCTTCGAGGCGGGCATCGAGGACCGAGGTCAGCAGCGCTACCGACAGCACTGCCAGTGTGGTGATCAGCACCAGGTAATCGAGGCCATCACCGTTGAAACCGCTCTCGAAGGCGCCACAGAAGCTGCCTTCGGGGAAGTTGGCAGCCGCCATGCCGGTATAGTGCATGCCGACGATGGCAACCCCCATGACCACGGCCGCGCCAGCGCGTACCTGGCGCACATAGGGGGTGTTGCGGCGCAGGCGGAAAGCGATCCACAGCGCCGCCATCGAGGCGCCGACCGCAATCAGCAGGGACAGGCCGAACAGCAGTGGGTCGTACTGGATGCCGGGCTGCATGCGCATCGCCGCCATGCCGGTGTAGTGCATGCAGGCGATGCCGGCGCCCATGATGCCGGCGCCGAGCAGCAGCATGCGCAGCGGCAGGCTGCGCTGGCTGACCAGCCATAGCGCAAAGCCCGATGACAACACGGCGATGACCAGCGAGAGGATGGTCAGGGTGACGTCATAGCCCAACTGGATCGGCAGGCTGAAGGCGAGCATGCCGATAAAGTGCATCGACCAGATACCCATGCCCATGGCCAGCGCGCCGCCGGTCATCCACAGATACACTGCACGGCCCTTTGCCGTGGCCAGGCGGCCAGTCAGATCGAGGGCGGTATAGGAAGCGAGGATCGCCACGCACAGGGAAATCACGACCAGGGAGGGGGAATAACTGCCGTTCAGCATCGAGCAATCCAGGACGGAAAAAGGCGCGGGCAATGTGCCAGCCCAAAAAACCGATGATTGTACTCAAGCTTTCGGGAAACGCACGGAGTTTTACTGGGCGGGCGCCCAGTGGCAGGCTTGCCAGCGATTACGATGGTGGCCTTGATCCCGCAATCGCTGGCAAGCCAGCTCCCACAGTGTCCGCGTCGAACACAAAACCTGCGGCTGGCCGAGCAACCTGTGGGAGCTGGCTTGCCAGCGATTGCGGCAGGCCTCAGCATCGCAATCGCTGGTAAACCCCCACAGTGACCGCGTCGAACACATAACCTGCGGCTGGCCGAGCAATCTGTGGGAGCTGGCTTGCCAGCGATTGCAGTAGTGGCCTCAGCATCGCAATCGCGGGTAAACCCGCTCCCACAGTGACCGCGTCGAACACAGAACCTGCGGCTGGCCGAGTAACCTGTGGGAGCTGGCTTGCCAGCGATTGCAGTAGTGGCCTCAGCATCGCAATCGCGGGTAAACCCGCTCCCACAGTGACCGCGTCGAACACAGAACCTGCGGCTGGCCGAGCAACCTGTGGGAGCTGGCTTGCCAGCGATTGCAGTAGTGGCCTCAGCATCGCAATCGCGGGTAAACCCGCTCCCACAGTGACCGCGTCGAACACAGAACCTGCGGCTGGCCGAGTAACCTGTGGGAGCTGGCTTGCCAGCGATTGCAGTAGTGGCCTCAGCATCGCAATCGCGGGTAAACCCCCACAGTGACCGCGTCGAACACAAAACCTGCGGCTGGCCGAGCAACCTGTGGGAGCGGGTTCACCCGCGATTGCGATAGCGGCTTCACTACCGCAATCGCTGGCAAGCCAGCTCCCACAGTGTCCGCGTCGTGTCCAGCAGCGCAGGTTGGGTGCGCTGCCGGACTTGCAGCCCTGAGGTCATTCCACAATCGAATGAACCACCCTCACCCCATCCACTGTCGGCCGGTTGATGAACAGGCAGTCAAGCAACGGACTGTCCGACTGCAACTGCGCATTCCAGTTGGCCGAACGATGGATGTAGCGGCGCCGCAACAAGGCCATCTCTTCAGTCTCCAGCCCGCGCCCGGCCAGCAGTTTCTCTGCGATGCCCTGCAATGCCTCGGGCAATCCCCGCTCGGGTGCAGTCAGCGGGACGCCAGCGCGCCGCGCCAGTTCGTGCATCATCCACAGGTAAACCCACGACAGATCGGCCGAGACCTCCCGCTCACCCTCGATCCACACCCGCACGCGCTTTTCCCGCTGGATATCGCGCTTGGGCACAAACGGCTGGTCGACGGTCTGGCTTTGCAGGCGCACGCCAAGCCCCAGCGCCGCCCATTCCTCCTGGCGCCGCTGCAAACACTGGCTCGCCTGCTGCCAGGCCCTGGTGCTTTCCAGTGGCACATGGGCCCACTCGATGCTGCTGAACGGGCGCTCCAGCACCGCATGCTCCACGCCGTCCCGATAGCCGCCGCCGATATCGCAGTGATCCCCCGGCACGACCCAGTCATCCGGCCCGGCCACCAGAGGAAAATTCAGCCGTCGCTCGTCCGCAGCCACCAGGTGCACCACCCGCCGTGCCTGGCCGGCACGCAAGCCCAGGCGCAACCCGTCGAAATCGGCATTGGCCGCGCTGAAATTGCCCTTGAGCGGGGCAATGATGCTGGCAACGGTATCGAACAGGCCGATGAAGTTCACACTCAGCGGAATGTCGCCGCAGGCACTGCGCAGTCCCTGCAGATCATTACCGAGGTGACGTGCGGCCGCCGCGCCGCGGCTGAAACCGAACAGATCGAGCTTGATGTGCGAGACCGCCACCGTCGGGTTGTCCACCAAAAAACCCTGCAGCAGCGCTTCGAGCTGCCTGGGCACCTGCGCCACCCGCGCCGCCACGCCGGAGGCGCCGCGTCCGGTGGCCTGCTCGATCAGGGCATCGGCTTCGCCACGCCGGGTGCCGATACCCTCGATGTACAGCGCCAGCGCAGCCTGCCGGGCGTCACCGGCGAGCTGCTGGCAGTGCGGATAAAGGGCATACAACCGCGCCACATTGCTCTTGCCCAGGGCATAGCTGCCGGCGCCACCCTGCTCGCTGTTGTGCAGGTTCATGCCGGTGCCGTCGAAAAACAGGCCGAGGTGAAGGGTGATGTCGCGGGTACGGGGAGGGAGTGTCGGATTCATGACGGTTCCTGTGTCGTGAGAACAAGGAACCGATCGGATCACCCCGCGAAATCGCGGGGTATAAGGGAAATCGACTCAACGCGTACGAATCGGCTGAAGCTCAGGCCAACAATTCCTGAATCTGCTCGCGCAGGCTATCCAGGTCGAAAGGCTTGGCCAGGATCGGCGCGCGGAAGGCTATCGGGCTGCCGGACTCGCGGATTTCCGCCGGGTAGCCGCTGATGAAGATGACCTTGAGGTCCGGTCGCAGCTTGACCGCCGGCTCGGCGATATCCACGCCGGAAATTCCGCCGGGCAGGCGGAAGTCCGTAACCATCAGGTCCAGGTGCGGCTTGCTGGCGAGGATCTCGAACGCCTGGGCACCGTCTTCGGCGAGCAGGACGCGGTAGCCCTCGCCCGAGAGGTAATCATTGAGGACCATACGGATAACCGGCTCGTCTTCGACGACCAGTACTACATCTTGCGCATCTACGCTCATGCCAACGCCTTGATTCTATTCATTCGGGTGATGATGACCATACAGACCCCGGTCTTACGCAGAGGTTGCTTCGGAGCGACCACTTTCATTCTTTCGTTCATGCATATCGCATACCAGCGGCAGGTGGACGCGGAACGTCGCCCCTTCGCCCTCGGCACTGCTCACTGAAATCCGCCCGCCATGGGCCAGGACGATCTGCTCGGAGATATACAGCCCCAGGCCCAGCCCGGCGACGCTGTGGTTGGACGCCACGCGCTCGAACTGCTGGAAGATCCGTTGCTGGTTCTGCGGGCTGATGCCGATGCCCTGGTCGCGCACTTCCACGCAGGCCATGCCGTCATCCTCCAGTACCCGTACCTGCACCGGCCGTTTCGCCCCGTAACGCAGGGCGTTACTCAGCAGGTTGGCGATCACCTGTTCGATACGGAACTCATCCCATATTCCTTCCAGTACGCCGCTGCCCTCCAGCTCGATGACCGAGCCGGCCGCCGCAGCCTGGGCGGCGAAGTTTTCCACCAGGCGCCCGGCCAGTTGCCCGAGGTCGAAGCGTGATGGGCTGATGGACAGCTTGCCGGTGCGGATCCGCGAGACATCGAGCATGTCCTCGATCAGGCGGATGAGGCTGTTGATCTGGCGCTCGTCGCGCTCGACCATGGCGCGCATCTTGTCCAGGGTGAAGGCATCGGCGTTGTCCCGGGCCAGGTGCAGCTTGCGCAGCTGGGTTTCCAGGATCAGCCCGTTGAGCGGCGTGCGCACCTCATGGGAAACGATGGACATGAAGTCGTCGCGCATGCGCACCGCCCGCTCCAGTTCGCCGCGGGCCACCTGCAACTGCTCGAGCAATTGCTGCTGTTCCTGCTGGCTGCGCGCCAAGGCCTGGACCTGATGGTCGAGGGCCTTGCGCTGGCGATACAGCTCGACGAAGACCTTGACCTTGCTCTTCACTGCCAGGGTGTCCAGCGGCTTGTGCAGGAAATCCACCGCGCCGCTCTCATAGCCCTTGAACGCATAATTCATCTCGCGCCCGGCGGCGCTGACGAAAACGATCGGAATGTGCTTGGTCTTCTCCATTCCGCGCATCAGTTCGGCCAGCTCGAAACCGTTCATGCCGGGCATCTGCACATCGAGAATGGCCAGGGCAAATTCGTGCTCCAGCAGCAGCGACAGGGCCTGGTCGGCGGAGCCCGCCTGGTAGACCGCACGATCATCCGCCTTGATCAGCGCTTCGAGCGCCAGCAGGTTCTCCGGAAGATCGTCGACGATCAGCAGTTTGGCTTGGATGTGGCTCAGCATTCTTGTGATTCCAGCTTGGCGAGCAAATGCCCGATGCCATTCAAAGGGAGTATGTGGTCAGGCCGATGCAGGGCCAGCGCGGCCGCCGGCATGGCCGAGACCTGGGCCTGGGCCGGGTCCTGGACGATGCTCAGACCACCGTACTCACTGATTCGTGCCAGACCGGCGGCACCATCTTCATTGGCCCCGGTCAGCAGCACCCCGGCCAGCGCCGCCCCGTAGCAGTCGGAGGCGGACTCGAAGAGCACGTCGATCGATGGCCGGGAGTAGTGCACGCGGTCTTCCTGGCTCAGGGACAGGCTGCGGTCACGCTCCACCGACAGGTGATAACCGGGCCCGGCGACATAGATCATGCCCGGCTCGATGCTCTCCTTGTCCCGCGCCTCGCGCACCGGCCGCCCCAGCTTGCGCGAGAACACCTCGGCGAGCTGGCTGTCGTGGTCGTCCGGCAGGTGCAGCACGCAGATCAGCGGGATGGCAAAGTCCTTCGGCAGGCAGGCCATCACCGAAAGCAACGCGCTGACCCCGCCGGCCGAAGCACCCATGACGATCGCATCGATGCGCTTCATAGCTTGCGGTAGATCCGCTCGGGCTTGACCAGCGGCTCGAAGCGGTTGGCATAGGCGGAGAAGTCCAGGGTCTCCTTGCTGCCCAGGACCAGGAAGCCGCGGTGGCACAGGGACTCGTGGAACAACCCGAAGGAGCGGTCCTGCAGGCCCTTGTTGAAATAGATCAGCACGTTGCGGCACGACACCAGCTGGGTCTCGGAGAACACGCTGTCGGTGGCCAGGCTGTGGTCGGCGAAGGTCACGTTCTCGCGCAGGCTGCCGTCCATGATGGCGTTGCCGTAGGCGCAGGTGTAGTAGCTGGCGAACTCCCGGGTGCCACCGGCGGCCTGGTAGTTGCGCTCGTAGTTGCGCATGGCGTCCATGCTGTAGATGCCCTGCTTGGCCTTCTCCAGGGAGTTGGGGTTGATGTCGGTGGCGTAGATGATGGTGCGCTCCAGCAGGCCTTCCTCACGCAGCAGGATGGCCATGGAATACACCTCTTCGCCGGTGCTGCAGCCGGCGATCCAGATCTTGATCGACGGCCAGGTCTTCAGGTGCGGCACCACCTCCCGGCGCAGGGCGAGGAAGTGGCTGGGGTCGCGAAACATCTCGCTGACCGGAATGGTCAGGTACTGCAGCAACTGCATGAAGATGCCCGGGTCATGCAGCACCTTTTCCTGCAGCCCGGTGACCGTGGCGCAGTCGAACTGGCGCACGGCATGCAGGATGCGGCGCTTGATCGAAGCGCCGGAGTAGTCGCGGAAATCGTAGCTGTACTTGAGGTAGATGGCCTCGATCAGCAGTCGGATCTCGATGTCGGTATTGCGCTCGCTATTCAAATTCGCTCCAGTTGCGGCAGCCACACGCGGATCAGGGAGAACAGCCGGTCGAGGTCGATCGGCTTGGCCAGGTAGTCATTGGCCCCGGCCTGCAGGCAGCGTTCCTGATCGTCTTTCATTGCCTTGGCGGTGACGGCGATGATCGGCAGCTTGCGCCAGCGCGGATCCTTGCGGATCAGGCGGGTCGCCTCGAAGCCATCCATCTCCGGCATCATCACGTCCATCAGCACCAGATCGATATCACTGCCCTGCTCCAGGCGCTCGATGGATTCGCGGCCATTGCGCGCGATCTCCACCAGGGCGCCCTTGTGCTCCAGGGCACTGGTCAGGGCGAAGATGTTGCGCACATCGTCGTCCACCAGGAGGATCTTGCGCCCCTCGAAGACCTTGTCGCGGCTGCGCGCGGTGCGCAGCATGCGTTGCCTTTCATGGGACAGCGTCGATTCGACTTTGTGCAGGAACAGTGTCACTTCATCCAGCAGGCGCTCCGGCGAGCGTGCGCCCTTGATGATGATCGAGCGGGAATACTTGAGCAGCTCGGCCTCTTCGTCGCGGCTCAGGTTGCGCCCGGTATAGACGATCACCGGCGGGAAGGACTGGATCTCGTCCACGGTCATGCGCTTGAGCAGCTCGTTGCCCGGCATGTCCGGCAGCTTGAAGTCGATCACCATGCAGTCGTAGACATGCGCCTTGAGCAGGTCCAGGGCTTGCTGGGCGGTGCCCACGGCGGTGATCTGCACGTCATCGTCACCGATCAGGCGGGCGATGCTCTCGCGCTGCAGGTCGTCGTCCTCGACCAGGAGGATGTGCTTGAGCTTCTGGGTCAGCTTTTCTTCCAGGCGGGCGAAGACGGTCTTCAGTTCCTCGCGGCTGGTGGGCTTGACCACATAACCCACGGCGCCCATGTGCAGGGCGGTCTCGATACGGTCCTCGACGGAAATCACGTGCACCGGGATATGCCGGGTGGCGGCCTGTTCTTTAAGGCGCTGGAGCACGGTCAGGCCGGAATGGTCGGGCAGGCGCATGTCCAGCAGGATGGCATCCGGGACGAAGCGCTCGGCCAGCTCGAATCCGTCGTCGGCGGCATGCGCCACCAGGCAGTTGTAGCCGAGCTCGTGGGCCAGGTCGAAGAGGATGCGGGCGAAGTTCGGCTCGTCCTCGATTACCAGGATGCAGCGCTGGCTGAACGGCGCCTTGTGCCGGTCATCCTCGAAGGCCAGGCGGCGCACCGGGCCTTCGGCCAGGGGCACGCTTGGCACTTCCGGCAGTGCTGCCGGCAGGCTTTGCGCCAGCGGCTGCGGACGGCTGAGGGTGGACGGCTGCAACTGGTCGACGATCGGCTCGTAGCTTTCCGGCAGGCTCAGGCTGAACACGCTGCCCTGGCCCGGCGCGCTCTGCACCTGGATCTCGCCACCGAGCAGGCGGGCCAGGTCACGGGAAATCGACAGGCCCAGGCCAGTGCCGCCGTAACGGCGGTTGGTGGTGCCATCGGCCTGGTGGAAGGCCTCGAAGATCGCCTCCTGCTGGTCGGCGGCGATGCCAATGCCGCTGTCACGCACCAGGAACACGATACCGCCGCCTGCCTGCGGGGCCAGGGTCAGGCTGACCTGGCCTTGCTCGGTGAACTTCAGGGCGTTGGACAGCAGGTTCTTGAGGATCTGCTCAAGACGCTGGCGGTCGGTGTAGAGGGTCGCCGGGACCTGTGGCTCGACGCTGACGCCGAAGCTCAGGCCCTTGTCCGCCGCCAGCGGCTCGAACAGCCCGCGCAGGCCATCGGCCAGGCGCGCCACCTGCAGCGTTTCGGCGCGCACATCGAGCTTGCCGGCTTCGACCTTGGCGATATCGAGAATGTCGTTGATCAGGCTGAGCAGGTCGTTGCCCGCGGAATAAATCGACTCGGCGAACTTGACCTGTTCGTCGCTGAGATTGTCCTGCGGGTTTTCCGCCAGCAGCTTGGCCAGGATCAGCGTGCTGTTGAGCGGCGTACGCAGTTCATGGGACATGTTGGCGAGGAATTCGGATTTGTACTTGCTCGAGCGCTGCAGTTCCTCGGCGCGCTGCTGCAACTGCACCTGGGCCTCGTTGAGCTCGGTGTTCTTGACATCCAGAGCGTCGCGCTGGGAAGCCAGGGCATCGGTGCGTTCGGCCAGTTGCTCGTTGGTCTGCTCCAGCTCCGCGCGCTGGGTTTCCAGATGGGCCTGGGACTCCTTGAGCACCCGCGACTGTTCCTCCAGTTCCTCGTTGGCGGTTTTCAGTTCTTCCTGCTGGACCTGCAGTTCTTCGTTGAGCTGCTGGGTCTGGGCCAGGACTTCCTGCAGGCGCTGGCGGTAGCGGGCACTTTCGATGGAGGTGCCGAGGTTGCCGGCGACCCGCTCCAGCAGCTCACCGTCACGTGCGCTCAGGGGACGCAGGAAGCCCAGTTCAAGGACGCCGTTGATCTGCCCGTCATTGGTCGCCGGCATCAGCATCACGCTGCGCGGCAGGCCTTCGCCCAGGCCCGAGCTGACCTTGAAGTAGTCTTCCGGCACCTCTTCCAGGGTCAGCAGGCGATTCTGTGCCAGGGCCTGGCCGACCAGGCCCTCGTGGGGGCTGATGACCTGGTCGCGGGCATCCTGCTCGCGGGAGAAGCCGTAGCTGGCGACCCGATGCAGGTTGTCATGCTCGTCGCGCACGTACAGGGCGGCGACCACACTGCCCAGGTAATTGGAGAAGAACTGCAGGATGTTGTGGCCGAGGGTCGGCAGGGTCTGCTGGCCCAGGACCTGCTGTGCCAGCTGGTTCTGCCCGTTGCGGATCCAGCCCTGCTGCTCCAGGCGCTCGGTGGAGCGCTCCTGGGCCTCGATATTGGCCTGGTAGCTGCGCGACAGGTTAAGCAGGTCGCGGCGCCCGACCCAGGCCAGCAGGCCGCTGACCACGATGACGAACAGCAGGTACAGGGAAATCGACACCCAGGTGGTGGTGCTCACGGTTTCGTTGCGCTTGGCCCGCAGTTGCTGCTCCAGCCCGACGAAGTCCTCGTATTCCTTGCGGATCTGGTCGGTCAGGCGCTTGCCGCGGCCGGCCTGGATATCGGAGCGGTAATCGCCGCTGGTGCGCCGGGCCTCGATCATCTCCCGGCCAAAGTCGTTCCATTCGGCCTGCAGAGCATCCAGGCGGGTCAGGCGATCGAGCTGGATCGGGTTGTCCGCCACCAGTTCGCGCAAGGTCTGCATCTGTGCGGCGATGCGTGGCTTGGCCAGCTCATAGGGGTCGAGGAAGTGCGCTTCGCCGGTCAGCAGGTAACCGCGCATGCCGGTTTCCTTGTCGATCGACAGCTTGAGCGACTCGTTGGCGTTGTTGATCACCCGGTCGGTGTGGCCGACCCACTGGATCACCGACAGCAGGTACGCAATCACGGCGATGAACACCACGGCACTCAGCAGCCCCACTCCCAGGGGCAGGCTGATATTGCGCACCAGCAGCTTCTGGAAGCGCTGCTGGTCGATAGGGTTTGACTGATTCATCTGTTGGTCCATGCGGCAGAGTGTGGCGATTGTTTTTTTGGCTTATGGATCAGGCGGGTGGTGCCTGACTGACGCTGATGTCCCAGTCTATCCGTCTTCGCGGCTGTTCGCAGGGCACAAAGCCAGTATTTGAGGCATGACGTTTGGATTCGTTCCGTGCATTATCGCGCCCCGCTATGCTCATCATCGTCGATGCCGGGAACTTCCGGCGGCGCGCTGCTTACAGAGTGAGTAACAATCATTGCCGCAGGAGTTACCCATGCCCGCCACCGCCCCACTTCTGGTCGTTGAAGACGACAACATCGTGCGCATGCTGATGGTCGACGTCCTTGAGGAACTGGGATACGAGGTCAGGGAGGCCGAGGACGCGGAACAAGCCCTGGAATTGCTTGGCAATCCGGACCAGCATTTCGCCCTGATGCTCACCGACGTCGGCCTGCCGGGCATCGACGGCAAGGAACTGGCCCGCCAGACCCGGGAACTGCGGCCAATGCTGCCAATTTTGTTCGCCAGCGGGTATGGGCAGAGCATCGATGTGCCGGAGGGGATGCATATGATCAGCAAGCCGTTCGGGATCGATCAGCTCAGGGACAAGATGAAGGCCATTCTGGGCTAGAGCCTCACTTTCAAGGCCAGCTTGGCCCCCTGTGGGAGCTGGCTTGCCAGCGATGAGGCCGGCACTGACAAAGAGGTTGTCAGGCCGGGCCAAATCGCTGGCAAGCCAGCTCCCACAGGTTCATTTGCCCGCCCGGAAGTTCCTGACCAGGCACCCCGACACCACCCACCTGTCTTCATTCTGAAATGTGACCAACGGGTCACCGCTTATTCCATCCCTCTCCTACACTCCTCAATCCTGCCTGTCGTCCGCCTGCAAGCATCTCCCAAAAAAGTTTGAACCTTGTGGGAACCCGGCCAGTCAGGAATTCAAGCAGGTCATCGTTTCCGGCGTTCCCGGACGCAACCGGCCCATCCCTACACTTCGTCACCTCGTCAACGGCAGGAGCGCCGGTTGGCGCAGCGCTTGCACGGACCACAGGGAAGCAACACCGCTCGCAGAGAAAGAGAGAACAGATACAGGCATCGCATTCGGGCGAATCGCCCAAAGCACAAGGGACGGAGAGAAGTTAAATGATCAGTGCCGCTGTCGAACCGCATTTCAATCCAGACAACAGCGCCCCCGTGGGCAACGAGATCGTCGATACCGGCGGCCTTGGCTTCGTCGGCGACAACAGGCAGAACCGGCACAAACGCAAAGTCTTGTTCGTTACCTCGGAAATCGCCGACCTGGTCAAGACCGGCGGCCTCGGCGACGTCTCCGCCGCCCTGCCCCGGGCCCTGCGCCACCTGCACGATGTTCGCGTGCTGATCCCCGGTTACCCGCAAGTGATGGACAGCGACTCCCCGATCCATGTGGTCGGCGAACTTGGTGGCCATGCCGCCCTGCCTCCCTGCCAGATCGGCCGCATGGACCTGCCTGACGGCCTGGTCATCTACGTGCTGATCTGCCCTGAGCTGTACCAGCGCGAAGGCACGCCCTACGGCGCCAACAACGGTCGCGACTGGCCTGACAACCACATCCGCTTCGCCCGCCTGGGCCTGGCCGCCGCGGAAATCGCCGCCGGTGAAGGCATGGTCCACTGGACCCCGGAACTGATCCACGCCCATGACTGGCCCGCGGGCCTGGCCCCGGCCTACATGCACTGGCGCGGCCTGAACACGCCGACCCTGTTCACCATCCACAACCTCGCCTACCAGGGCGTGCACAGCCTGGCCTGCACCCCGGAGCTGGCCATCCCCGAACATGCCCTGCAACAGGAAGGCATGGAGTTCTACGGCAAGCTGTCGTTCCTCAAGGCCGGCCTGGCCTACTCCAGCCATATCACCACGGTCAGCGCCACCTACGCCGAGGAGATCACCACCCCGGCGTTCGGCTGCGGCCTTGACGGCTTCCTCGCCAGCAAGGCCCAGCAAGGCCTGTTGAGCGGCATTCCCAATGGCATCGACGAGAGCTGGAACTCGGCCACCGACAGCCATCTGCAACACAACTTCGGCCTGAACGACTGGGAAGGCAAGGCGGCCAACGCCACCCAGGTGCGCGAGCTGTTCGGCCTGGAGCCGTCCACCGGCCCGCTGTTCGCCGTGGTGTCGCGGCTGGTCTACCAGAAAGGCCTGGACCTGACCCTGGGCGTGGCCGAGTACATCGTCCAGCAAGGCGGCCAGCTCGCGGTGATCGGCCGTGGCGAGCCGGAAGAGGAACAGGCCATGCGCGAGCTGGCCCTGCGCTTCCCCGGCCGGATCGGCGTGCGCATCGGTTTCAACGAGACCGATGCACGGCGCATGTTCGCCGGCAGTGACTTCCTGCTGATGCCGTCGCGCTACGAGCCCTGCGGCCTGAGCCAGATGTACGCTCAGCGCTTCGGCTCGCTGCCGATCGCCCGCAATACCGGCGGGCTGGCGGACACCATCGAGAACGGGGTGACCGGCTTCCTCTTCGACGAATCCACCGTGGACAGCTACCGCGAAGCGCTGAGCCGGGCCTTCTACGTGTTCGAGAAGAAAAACCTGCTCAACGCCATGCGCTGCCTGGCCATGACCCAACCTTTCAACTGGTGCCAGGCGGTGGAACCGTACGCCCGGCTGTACGAGGACCTGGTCGTTCGCGCCGCTTGCGTGCGGGGGTGATCCATGGCGGCACTGCCCCTGCGCTTCACCCATGGGGCGCTGGTCGAAGACGGCCAGCGCACCTGTTTTTCCCTGTGGGCGCCTGACGCCCGTACTGTCGAACTGGAGCTGGACGGCGCTACCTTCGCCATGGCCCCCGAGGCCGATGGCTGGTTCCGTCTGCATCGGCGCTGCCCGCAGGGCGCGCTGTACCGCTATCGCATCGATGGCGAGCTGTCGGTGCCTGATCCGGCCTCGCGTTTCCAGCCCCAGGGCGTGCATGGCCCGAGCCAGGTGGTGGCGCCGCAGCGTTACCCCTGGCGCAACACCGAGTGGCGCGGCCGGCCATGGACCGAGGCGGTCATCCAGGAAGTGCATGTCGGCCTGCTCGGCGGCTATGCCGGGGTCATGCGCGAACTGCCGCGCCTGGCCGAACTGGGCATCACCGCCATCGAACTGATGCCGATCCACCAGTTTCCCGGCGAGCGCAACTGGGGCTACGACGGCGTGCTGCCGTTCGCCCCGCAGCACAGTTACGGCACGCCGGACGAACTCATGGCGCTGATCGACCAGGCCCATGGCCTGGGGCTGATGGTCATGCTCGATGTGGTCTACAACCACTTCGGCCCGGACGGCAACTACCTGCACCGCTATGCCGAGCGCTTCTTTCGCGAGGACAAGCACACGCCCTGGGGCGCGGCGATCGACTTCCGCCGCGCGGAAGTGCGCGACTTCTTTATCGAAAACGCCCTGATGTGGCTGAGCGACTACCGCTTCGACGGCCTGCGCCTGGACGCCGTGCATGCCATCGAGGACCCGGACTTCCTCCGCGCCCTGTCCAGTGCGGTGCGCCAGCATTGCGGCGAGAACCGCCATTGCTGGCTGGTGCTGGAGAACGAGGCGAACCAGGCCAGCCTGCTGGAGAGCGCCTTCGACGGGCAATGGAACGACGACGGCCACAACACCCTGCACGTCATGCTCACCGGCGAAAAGGAAGGCTATTACGCCGACTTCCAGGAGCCGACAGCGCGTCTGGCCCGCTGCCTGGGCGAAGGCTTCGTCTACCAGGGCGAAACCAGCCACCACGGCACGCCCCGGGGCGAACCCAGCGCGCACCTGCCGCCGAGCGCGTTCGTGCTGTTCCTGCAGAACCACGACCAGACCGGCAACCGCGCCCTTGGCGAGCGCCTGCCGGCCCTGTGTTCGCCCCAGGCCCTGCGTGCAGCAACCACCCTCCTCCTGCTGTCACCGATGATCCCGCTGCTGTTCATGGGCGATGAATGGGCCAGCGAGTCGCCATTCTTGTTCTTCACCGATCACCACGATGAGCTGGCCGACGCCGTGCGCGAGGGTCGCCGCGGCGAGTTCAAGGGCTTCGCTGCCTTCGCCGACCCCGAGCAACGCGCACGCATTCCCGACCCCAACGCCGTGCAGACATTCCTCGACTCACGTCCCAAGCGCAACGCCCACAGCGCCAGTTGGGAGGACTTCTACCGCCACCTGCTAGAGCTGCGCCGCCAGCACCTCGTCCCCCACCTCGCCGGCACCCGTGCCCTCGGTGCCGAAGTGCTCGGCGACAGGGCAGTCAGCGCCCGCTGGCAACTGGGCGATGGCCGCGAACTGCGCATCGACCTCAACCTCGGCCCGGGCCCGGTGCAGTCGCACCTGCCGGACACCCATCAACCGCTGTTCAACTGCACTGAAGCAGTGCACCAACCCGGCACGCTGCCCCCGTACAGCGCCCTGGTCAGTCTGAATTCCCACGCCGCAGCGGAGCCTGCCCCATGAGTGACCTGCAACTGCACCATCTGGCCCGACGCGCTGGCGTCGCCGTGGACTGGATCGACGCCAACGGCCGTGCACAACAGGTCAGCGAAGCCAATCTACGCCGGGTACTCGGCGCCCTTGGCCACCCTGCCGACGACGCAGACAGCATCGCCAGCAGCCTGGCCGCGCTGGAAGAGGCCGAGGACGAGCAGCACCTGCCGCCTTTGCTGACAGTGGATATCGACACAACCCTGGACCTGTCGCGCTGGTTCGACGGCGGCAGCCTGGTGCACGCCGCCCTCGAGGACGGCAGCGAACAGGCCCTGCGCCTGGACCCCAAGGGCAAGCTGCCGGGCGGCCTGCCCCTCGGCTATCACCGCCTGAATATCAATGGCCAGGGCTTCACCGTCGCCGTGGCGCCGCTGCGCTGCTTCACCCTGGCTGACGCAAAACACCAGGCCACGGCCCGGGCCTGGGGCATCAGCGCCCAGCTCTACAGCCTGCGCCGCCCCGGCGATGGCGGCTTCGGCGACTGCCAGGCCCTCGAAGCCCTGGCCCGCAGTGCCGCCGAGCGCGGCGCCGATGCCCTGGCGATCAGCCCGATGCATGCGATGTTCGCCAACAACGCCCACACCTTCAGTCCTTATTCGCCGTCCAGCCGGCTGTTCTTCAATGCCCTGTATGCCAGCCCGGAACTGCTGCTAGGCGAGCGCGTGGTGCGGGTCGCCAAGGAATCCCTTGAACAACCGTTCGACGAACTGGAGCAACTGCCACTGATCGACTGGCCGCTGGCCGCCGCCGCCAAGCAGAAACTGCTGCGCGCCCTGTACCGCGACTTCAGCCGGGGCGAGCATCCGCTGCGCGAGGATTTCGACAGTTTCCGCAAGGCCGGTGGCCACGCCCTCGAAGATCACTGCCGCTACGAAGCCCTGCTCGACGCCGCGGCCAGCCGTGGCGTAACCGCCGACTGGCGCAACTGGCATGACGGCTGGCGCGACCCGGGCAGCCTTGAAGTGGCGCAGTTCGCCGAGAACTACCCGGCTGCCATCGAGTACTACGTGTTCTGCCAATGGCTGGTGACCCGTGGCCTGCAACGGGTGCAGCAAGCCGCGCGCGGCCAGGGCATGGCCGTGGGCCTGATCGCCGACCTCGCCGTGGGTGCCGATGGTGCCGGCAGCCAGGCCTGGGCCCGCCAGGACGAACTGCTGGCCGAGGTGCATGTCGGTGCCCCGCCAGACATCCTCAACCGCGCCGGACAGAACTGGGGCATCACCGCCTTCTCCCCGCAAGGCCTGAAGCGCAACGGTTTCCGCGCCTTCATCGAGATGCTGCGGGCCAACCTCGCCCATGCCGGCGGCCTGCGCATCGACCATGTGATGGGCCTGTACCGCCTGTGGCTGATCCCGGCCGGGGCGACCGCGCCGGAAGGCGCCTACCTGCATTACCCGATCGACGACCTGCTGCGCCTGCTGGCCCTGGAGTCGGTGCGCAACCGCGCAATCATCCTCGGCGAAGACCTCGGCACCGTGCCCGAGGGCCTGCGGGAAAAGCTCGCGGCGCGGGGCATCCTCGGCATGCGTGTGTTGCTGTTCGAGCAGGACCCGCCCGGGCGCTTCAAGCCGATCCTCGACTGGCCGGACAGCGCCCTGGCCACCACCAGCACCCACGACCTGCCGCCCCTGGCCGGCTGGCTGGCGTCGCGGGATATCGACTGGAACCAGCGCCTGAAACTGATCGACGCCATTACCGAACGGGACTGGCGGGAAACCCGACAAACCGAAATCAAGGGACTGCGCCAATTGCTGGAAAGCAACTATCACCACCCGCTCAACGATGCCGACGCCGTGATCGACGCCAGCGTGCGCCTGCTCGGCCATACTCGCGCGCCCCTGGTGCTGCTGCCGCTGGAGGACCTGCTCGGGGTCGATGAACAACCCAACCTGCCCGGGACCATCGACGGTCATCCCAACTGGCAGCGGCGCTTCGCCGCCCCGGCCCGCGAGCTGCTCGACGATGTGGACGCCGCACGGCGCCTGGAACTGCTGGCGCAATCCCGTGAGCAAGCCTGGGAGCGCGATCAATGAAAGCCATGACCGCGACCCTGCGCCTGCAATTCCACGCCGGTTTCACCCTCGACGATGCGGTGCCGCTGGTGCCCTACTTCGCCCGTCTCGGTATCAGCCATGTGTACGCCTCGCCGCTGCTGGAGGCCCGCCCCGGCTCGATGCATGGTTACGACGTGGTCGATCCGACCAAGGTCAGCCCGGAGCTGGGTGGCGAGGCGGCGCTGGAGCGTCTGGTGGCCGCCTTGCGCCAGCACGGCATGGGCCTGCTGCTGGACATCGTCTCCAACCATATGGCCGTCGGCGGTGAACATAATCGCTGGTGGCAGGACCTGCTGGCCTGGGGCCGGCGCAGCCGCTACGCCGAATTCTTCGATATCCAGTGGCACTCGCCGGACCCGCTGCTCGAAGGCCAGTTGCTGCTGCCGTTCCTTGCCGACGACTACGGCAAGGTTTTGCAGGACGGCGCCGCACCGCTGCGCTTCGACGCCGCCAGCGGGCATTTCCTGGTGCATCACCATGACCACCGCTTCCCCATCAGCCCGCCGGACTACGCCCTGATCCTCGCCGGCAGCCAGCTGACCGACCTGCGCGACCTGGCCGGGCGCTTCGCCGCCTGCAAGGATGCCGACGAGGCCGAGCCGCTGCTGCGGGTGCTCGCCAGCCTGGCCTGCCATGCCCAGCACGCGGTGGATATCGAGCGTCTGCTGGAAGGCTTCAATTCGCGCAGTGACGAAGGCTTCAAGCGCCTGCACGCCCTGCTGGAGCGCCAGCACTACCGCCTGGCCAGCTGGCGCACGGCGGCAGACGATATCAACTGGCGGCGCTTCTTCGACGTCAACGAGCTGGGCGGGCTGCGGGTGGAGAAGCCGGCGGTGTTCGAGGCGACCCACGGCAAGCTGTTCGAGCTGATCGGCCGGGGGCTGGTGGACGGGCTGCGTATCGACCATATCGACGGCCTCGCCGACCCGCGTGGCTACTGCCGCAAGCTGCGTCGGAGGGCTACCGCGCTGCTCGCCGAGCGGCCGCTGAATGCCGCGCTGGAGCACCTGCCGATCTATGTCGAGAAGATCCTCGGCCCCGGCGAAAGCCTGCACCGCGACTGGCAGGTGGATGGCACCACCGGTTACGAATTCATGAACCAGGTGTCGCTGCTGCAACATGACCCGGCCGGTGAAGCTGCACTGACCGAGTTGTGGCATGACCTCAGTGAGCGCCCGGCGTTTGCCGACGAGATCCGCCAAGCCCGCCAACTGGTGCTGCAAGGCACGCTTGCCGGCGACTTCGAATCGGTGGCCCAGGCGTTGTTGCAGGTGGCGCGCAACGATGTGATGAGCCGCGACCTGACCCTCGGTGCGATCCGCCGTGCGCTGCAGGCGCTGGTCGAGCACTATCCGGTCTATCGCACCTATATCAACGCCTGTGGCCGTCCTGCCGAAGATGAAGCCTTCTTCCAGCAGGCCCTGGAACAAGCCCGTATCAGCCTCGGCGATGCCGACGCCAACGTGCTTGACTACCTGCAACGCTGGCTCGGCGGCGAGCGCTGGCGCAGCCTGCCGCCGGGCCGGGCGCGAAAGCAGTTGCGCCATGCCTGCGTGCGCTTTCAGCAACTGACCTCGCCCACCGCTGCCAAGGCCGTGGAAGACACCACTTTCTATCGCTCGGCGGTGCTGCTGTCGCGCAACGATGTCGGCTTCGATGCCGAGCGTTTCAGCGCGCCGCCCTCGGCCTTCCACGACAGTTGCCTGCAACGCCTGGCCGCGTTCCCGGACAACCTGCTGGCCACCGCCACCCACGACCACAAGCGTGGCGAGGACATGCGTGCCCGGCTGGCGGTGATCAGCGAGCGTCCCGACTGGTACGCCCAGCGCATCGAACACTGGCGCGAACTCGCCGAGCCACTGCGCCAGGAGCTTCCGGACGGCCCCGCACCGAGTGCCGGCGATGAACTGATGCTCTACCAGACCCTGCTCGGTAGTTGGCCGCTGGACCTTGGTCCGGACGACGACCTGGGCCTGCGCGCCTACGCCGAGCGCCTGCGCCAGTGGCAGGTCAAGGCGCTGCGCGAGGCCAAGTTGCGCAGCAGCTGGAGCGCCAGCAACGAGCCTTACGAGACGGCCTGCGCGGCCTTCCTCGACGCCATCCTGCTGGACCGCCAATGCCAGCAACTGCGCCATTCCATCGCCGAAGCCGCCCTCGCCCTGGCCTGCCCCGGTGCGCTGAACAGCCTGGTACAGACGCTCTTGCGCATGACCGCCCCGGGCATCCCGGACCTGTACCAGGGCGCCGAGTTCTGGGACTTCAGCCTGGTCGACCCGGACAACCGCCGCCCGGTGGACTTCCCCGCCCGCCGCCAGGCCCTGGCCGAGGACCTGCCGGTCGCCGAACTGCTCGGCCAGTGGCGCGACGGCCGAATCAAGCAGGCGCTGATCGGCCAGGTGCTGGAGCGCCGTCAGCGCTTCCCCGAACTGTTCCTGCGCGGCGACTACGTGCCGCTGCAGGTGCTCGGCAAACATGCCCAGCGGGTGCTGGCCTTCGCCCGTATCCACGATGACCAGCACGCGGTGGTCATCGTCCCGCGCCTGGCGGCCGGCCTGCTTGGCGGACAGGCGCAACCGCTGATCCCGGCGCAGAACTGGGACGACACGCGGGTGCTGTTGCCGTTCGACCTGCCCACTGCCAACTGCTCGGGACTTTTCGAACAGCGCGCAGTCACACACAACAGAGAGCTGTGGCTGAGCAGCGCGCTGGAACACCTTCCCGTGAATCTCTTTATCGATCACATCGAGTCATCAGGAGCCTAGCCATGAGTGTCGAGGAAAAACGCATACGCGAATTCGCGTACCAGATCTGGGAATCGGAAGGCAAACCCGAAGGCCAGGAATCACGCCACTGGGACATGGCGCGCAAGCTGGCCGAGGCCGAAGCCCTGGCGCCGCAGGCCAAGTCCGCGAGCAAGGCAGCGAGCAAGCCCAAGGCCGCCGCCAAACCCAAGGCCGCGCCTGCCGCGACCCTTGGCAGCAAGCCTCCCGCGGCCAAGCCGGCCGTCGCGAAAAAGCCTCGCGCGCCGAAGAAACCTGCCCCGCTCTAAGCCCGGCACCACCACTGTATTTCCGCCACACGCGACAGCCCTCGGGCTGTCGTGCAGGCCTCCTGTCCCCCTAAGAACGCTTCAGGTGACCCATGAGCCGTAAAGAAGAAACCGCAGAAACCGTACACACCGAACCCTCGCGCATCCGGGAAGGCCTGCCCTTCCCGCTGGGTGCGACCTGGGATGGCCTGGGGGTCAACTTCGCCATTTTCTCGGCCAATGCCACCAAGGTGGAACTGTGCCTGTTCGACGCCAGCGGCGAGACCGAGATCGAGCGCATCGAACTGCCCGAGTACACCGACGAGATCTTCCACGGCTACCTGCCCGACGCCCATCCGGGGCTGATCTACGGCTACCGTGTGCATGGCCCCTACGAGCCGCAGAACGGCCATCGCTTCAACCCCAACAAGCTGCTGATCGACCCCTATGCCAAGCAGTTGGTGGGCCAGTTGAAATGGTCGGAAGCGCTGTTCGGCTACACCATCGGGCACCCGGACGGCGACCTCAGCTTCGACGAGCGCGACAGCGCGCCCTACGTGCCCAAATGCAAGGTGATCGACCCGGCCTACACCTGGGGCCGCGACCGCCGCGTTGGCACGCCATGGGAAAAGACCATCGTCTACGAAGCCCATGTGCGCGGCATCAGCATGCGTCACCCGTCGGTGCCTGACGCGGCCCGCGGCACCTTCGCCGGCCTGATGAACGACGACCTGCTCGGGCATATCAAGGACCTTGGCGTCACCGCCATCGAACTGCTGCCGATCCACGCCTTCGTCAACGACCAGCACCTGCTGCAAAAGGGCCTGAACAACTACTGGGGCTACAACAGCATCGCCTTCTTCGCCCCGCACCCGCGTTACCTGGCCAAGGGCAAGATCGCCGAGTTCAAGGAAATGGTCGCGCACCTGCACGACGCCGGCCTGGAGGTGATCCTCGACGTGGTCTACAACCACACCGCCGAGGGCAACGAGCTGGGCCCGACCCTGTCCATGCGCGGCATCGACAATGCCTCCTACTACCGCCTGATGCCGGACGACAAGCGCTACTACATCAACGACTCCGGCACCGGCAACACCCTCGACCTCAGCCACCCGTGCGTCCTGCAACTGGTCACCGACTCGCTGCGCTACTGGGCCGGCGAGATGCATGTGGACGGCTTCCGTTTCGACCTGGCGACCATTCTCGGGCGTTACCACGAGGGCTTCGACGAGCGTCACAGCTTCCTCGTCGCCTGCCGCCAGGACCCGCTGCTGCGCCAGGTCAAACTGATCGCCGAGCCCTGGGACTGTGGCCCGGGCGGCTACCAGGTGGGCAACTTCGCCCCCGGCTGGGCCGAATGGAACGACCGCTTCCGCGACACCGTCCGCGCCTTCTGGAAAGGCGACGAAGGCCAGTTGGCCGACTTCGCTGCGCGCCTGACCGCCTCGGGCGAGATGTTCAACCGTCGTGGCCGTCGCCCTTATGCCTCGGTCAACTTCATTACCGCCCATGACGGTTTCACCTTGCGTGACCTGGTCTCGTACAACGACAAGCACAACGAGGACAACGACGAAAACAACCAGGACGGCAGCAACAACAACCTGTCGTGGAACCACGGTGCCGAAGGCCCGACGGACGACCCGGAAATCAACGCCCTGCGCCTGCGCCAGATGCGCAACCTGTTCGCCACGTTGCTGCTGGCGCAGGGCACGCCGATGATCGTCGCGGGTGACGAATTCAGCCGTACCCAGCACGGCAACAACAACGCCTACTGCCAGGACAGCGAGATCGGCTGGATCAACTGGGACCTGGACGAGGACGGCGCCGAGCTGATGACCTTCGTCAAGCGCCTGACCCGCTTGCGCCGTAGCTACCCGATCCTGCGCCGGGCGCGCTTCCTGGTGGGTGATTACAACGAAGCGATCGGGGTCAAGGACGTCACCTGGCTGGCGCCGGATGCCAATGAAATGAGTGTGGAGCAGTGGGAGGATGGCAATGGCCGCTGCCTGGGCATGCTCATGGATGGGCGGGCGCAGGTCAGCGGGATTCTCAAGCCGGGGGCGGATGCCACCTTGCTGCTGATCGTCAATGCGCACCATGACACCGTGCCGTTCACCTTGCCGGAGGTGCCGCAGGGTGAGTACTGGAGCGCGCTGATCGACACCGACCAGCCGAAGCGGCGCAAATCGCCGAAGCTGGAGTTTGGTGGGCAGTATGAAGTGACGGGGCGCAGCCTGGTGCTGTTGGAGCTGGTGCGGGACGAGGAGGCTTGATCCGACCTCGCGGCTAACAGAGAACCCTGTGGGAGCTGGCTTGCCAGCGATGAGGCCGGCACTGACAACATCTTTGTCAGTGCCGGCCTCATCGCTATATGGCTATCTACACATCTCGGCTTGATGGCCAACGCGGTCCAGGTAGGAGCGTGGCTTGCCCGCGAAGGGCCGCAAAGCGGCCCCAAAACCATCCACCTCAGTGTGTCAGGCAAGACGCGGACTCAGGTTTTTGCGACGGCTTCGCCGCCGTTCGCGACGGTTCGGCGCTCCGACAAGCTCCCACAGTGATCGCGGCGCGGCTCAATAACTGTTCTCTGCGCGACAGCGCAGCCTGCAAGGCTGGGCGGACTCCCACAGGGTACGCGCTTGACCATCCTGCCTCGATGCCTAGCAATCATTCGAAATAGCCAACCCCTCTGAAAGACCCTACTTTTCTATAGAATGCAGAACCCCTTTTGCTTTCAAGCACTTGCCCCCTCGCACAATCCCCTAACACCCTTTTCACACAATCTTGACGCCCCGCCCCCGTTCTCCTTGACTGAACCCTAGCAGCATCACTCCACACTCAATCCGGGCCTCTAGCCTGCGCTTTCCAGCGCGCGGGACGGGCTCCGTTTTGCTGGTTTGGGTCGCCCCTCCTCGAGCCGTGACATCAGGCCAGATCCCTGGCTGTTCGCTATGAGGAGATTCACCATGAAAACAGCGTCCACCCCCACCAGCCTCGAATCGTTTTTCTTCGCCGTGTCCGCTTCCCTGCTGCTGGCGACCCCGGCAGATGCCCTGGAACGCGAGGAATTCGACCCGTCCCAGGCCTTCCATATGCCGACCCTGAGCCTGCAACCGGTGAATTTCACCGGCCTGGGTCGCGAGACGCTGAGTGCCTTCTCCGAACGCCGCGCCGAACGTGATGCCTTGCTGGCCCCGGACATGTTGCACAGCCAATGGGCGCAGTTCTTCCCGAGCGCAGCACCGTCCAGCCAGCATCCCCTGGAAATGCCCGGCAACCAACTGCGCATGAGCCCCGACCTGTTCGTCCGCGAGACCGCCGGCGGCAACGTCCATAGCGCCGGGATCTTCGTCGGACGCAGCGACCTGCAAGGCGGCTTCCCGCAGACCGGCGACAAGAACGCCCCGGTGCGCCTGCAGGGGGAAAGCGTCGGCATGTACTGGAGCCTGCGCAATGAACAGGGCTGGCATGTGGACGCGGTGGCCATGGGCACCCGCTTCGACGCCAGCGGGCGCAATGTAGATGGCGCGCGGATCGATGGCGATGGGCATGCCCTGACCTTCTCGGTGGAAGGCGGCTTTCCCATTGGCCTGGGCAAGAACTGGGTGATCGAACCCCAGGCGCAACTGGTCAACCAGCAGTACTTCGCCGCCAACCAGGCCCAGGCCGATGCCCTGCAATCCCTCGACGGGCAGCCGAGCTGGAGTGGCCGGGTCGGGGCGAAACTGTCCGGGCATTATGTGGTGAGCGGCATGCCCATCGAGCCGTTCCTGCGGACCAACGTGTGGTACGACTTCTCCAATGCCGACACGGTCAGCCTGGACAAGGTCGACAAGATCAGCAGCGGGCGCAATTCGGCCACGGTGGAACTGGGGCTGGGGTTGGTGGCGAGGGTGACGCCGAAGGTGGCGCTGTTTGTCAGTGCCGATTACAGCAGTGATGTGGATGACAATGATCTGAATGGGTTGATCGGGAATCTCGGGGTGCGGGTTCGCTGGTGATTTTGGGTTGGGGCTGATGGCCCTATCGCTGGCAAGCCAGCTCCCACAGGGTACGCGGTGCCTGTGGGAGCTGGCTTGCCAGCGATGAGGCCATCAGCTTCATCCTCAATTATCCTGCTGCCCCCGCACCGCCAGCAC
This sequence comes from Pseudomonas sp. P2S-1, assembly GCF_057197725.1. Classification (NCBI taxonomy): domain Bacteria; kingdom Pseudomonadati; phylum Pseudomonadota; class Gammaproteobacteria; order Pseudomonadales; family Pseudomonadaceae; genus Pseudomonas; species Pseudomonas sp. P2S-1. Next base: position 856,399 of record NZ_CM170068.1, on the reverse strand, counting down.
ATTGCAAGGCAGATGCTGCAACACATGCTCGGTAGTGCTCCCCAGCACCCCCGCCGCCCCGCGCCGCTGGCTGCTGCCCATGACGATCACATCCGCCCGGTGCTGCCCGGCATATTCGGCGATCGCATGGGTCGCCGGCCCCGTCACGAAATGCCGATGACTCTCCGCCACCCCATGGGCCTCGGCCAGATGCTCGAAAGCCAGTTGCGCCGACCGTCTCACCTCACTGTTGAAACCCGGCATGGTCACCGCCCCCGCACCAAAGTCGGCGAACTGGGTCTGCGCCACATCCCAGGCATGCAACAGATGCAACTCGGCATCGCACTGAATCGCCAGGGCATTGGCCTCGCGAATCACCCGATCGCTGATCCGCGTGTGCTGGCTGTCCGGATGCAGGGTATCCACCGCCGCAATCACCACCTTCGGCAACGGACAACGCATATCGCTGACCAGATGCAACGGCGCCGCGCAATCGCGCAGCAACTGCCAGTCCGGCGGGGTAAGAAAGACCCGGCGCAAGGCCGATTCATGGTGCACGTCCTTGATCACCAGGTCCGGCTGCATCTCTTCGACATGCTCGAGCATGTCCGCCATCACGTGCCGGCTCACCTGCACTTCGCAACTGACCTCCAGCCCGTCATGGCGCAACTGCGCGGCCTCGTCGCGCAGCCAGGTCCAGGCGTCCTGCTCCATCGACTGGCGCAGCGCCGAACCCGCAGCCATGCGCCCGAGCAGGTCACCTTCTTCGAGAAATACCGCGATGTGCAGGGCCGCGTCGGTGGCCCTGGCGATCGCCACCGCACGTTCCATGGCCGGGGTGTGGCGCAGGCTCGGCGAAGCGATCATGAACAGGCGTTGATACGGGCGCATAAGACACCTCCTGACGGGTTGTCCGATTGCCGCGAAAAGGAATCAACGCACTCCGGTCAGGACGACCGAAGCGACGATACCGGCACAACGCCGGTATCGTTGCCTGAGTATAAGCCGCAGATCAGAGACAGGTAGCCAGGGCCGCCATACGGCGTTGCGCCAGGGCATCGTCCTTCTGCGCGTAGAACTTGACCACGCTGCCACCGCCGGCCTGGGAGATATCGGTGAAGTATTCGCCGCCACGGGTCGAAACCGTGATGCCCTGGGCCGTGCGCTCCAGGTAGCCGCTGGCGTCCACGCCAAACACTGCCTCATCCTGCCAGCTGAACTGCACGCACTCGGCGACCTTCTGTGCTTCTTTGGTCGAATTGATAATCCTGTCCGGTTGGCCAGATCTGGCGGTGTTCATCGCCGACGAGGCGCAGCCTGCCAGCAGAGTGGCGGCGAGCAAAGCCAGGGCAATACGCATGTTCAACCTCTTCGACGGAAAAAAGGAGCGACTTTAGCACCGCCGCGCCTAACCCAGAAAACCCTTCTTTTTATGTGCCAATAGATGACATCGATCAATTGATTGTCACTGTCGATTAGTCACACAAAAGATATGGACATAGACTCCCCGCGAATGCGCTGCCCAGACCCTCGAAAGAATGGGTCGGGCCGCCTTTCCTGCCTGCTTTGGCCTGAAGACCACCGCCCGATTCCGCCGCTTTGACCGGCGCGCACGCCTGTGCGCGGCTGTCGCGTCGGCTCGGCCGCAACAAGGAGATGATCATGGGACTGGGTAGACGACAGTTCTTCAAACTGTGCACCGTGGGCGCCGCCACCGCGACCTGCGCCACCCTGGGTTTCGCCCCGGGCATGGCCCAGGCGACCCAGTCGCGCCAGTACAAACTGCTGCGGGCCAAGGAAACCCGCAACAACTGCACCTACTGCTCGGTGGGCTGCGGCCTGCTGATGTACAGCCTCGGCGACGGCGCGAAGAACGCCAAGGCGCGGATCTTCCATATCGAAGGCGACCCGGACCACCCGGTCAGCCGCGGCTCGCTGTGCCCGAAAGGCGCGGGCCTGGTGGACTACATCCACAGCGACCAGCGCCTGCTCTTCCCCGAATACCGCGCCCCTGGCTCGGATAAATGGCAGCGGGTCAGCTGGGAGCATGCCATCGAGCGCATCGCCCGCCTGATGAAGGACGACCGCGACGCCAACTTCATCGAGAAAAACGCCAAGGGCACCACGGTCAACCGCTGGCTCAGCACCGGCATGCTCTGCTCCTCGGCGGCCAGCAGCGAGACCGGCTCCCTCGACCAGCGTTTCACCCGTGCCCTGGGCATCCTCGGCACCGACAGCCAGGCGCGGGTTTGCCACGCGCCGACCGTGGCCGCCCTGGCACCGACCTTCGGGCGGGGCGCGATGACCAACAACTGGGTCGATATCAAGAACGCCAACGTGGTCATGATCATGGGCGGCAACCCCGCCGAAGCGCACCCGGTGGGCTTCAAGTGGGTGATCGAAGCGAAGATCCGCAACGGCGCCAAGGTCATCGTGGTCGACCCGCGCTTCAACCGCAGCGCCGCCGTGGCCGACATCTACTCGCCGATCCGCGCCGGCTCCGACGTGACCTTCCTGATGGGCATGGTCAACTGGCTGATCACCCACGACAAGGTCCAGCACGAGTACGTGCGCGCCTACACCAACGCCAGCCTGATCGTGCGCGAGGACTACCACTTCGACGAAGGCCTGTTCAGCGGCTACGACGCCAGCAAGCGCAGCTACGACCGCGCCTCGTGGAACTACGAGCTGGATGAGAACGGCTTCGCCAGGCGCGACCTTAGCCTCAGCCATCCGCGCTGCGTATGGAACCTGCTCAAGCAGCACGTCTCGCGCTACACCCCGGAAATGGTCAGCAACGTCTGCGGCACCCCGCAGGACGACTTCCTGAAGATCTGCGCGATCATTGGCGAGACCAGCGCCCCGGACAAGACCGCCACCTTCCTCTACGCCCTCGGCTGGACCCACCACACCAACGGCGCGCAGATGATCCGCGGCTCCGGCATGCTGCAACTGCTGCTGGGCAATATCGGCATGGCTGGCGGCGGCGTGAACGCCCTGCGCGGCCACTCCAACATCCAGGGCTACACCGACCTCGGCCTGCTTTCCCTGCGCCTGCCGGGCTACATGAACCTGCCGTCCGACGCGCAGACCGACCTCGCCACCTACCTCAAGCAGACCACCCCGAGCGCGGTGCAGGCCGACCAGGTCAACTACTACAAGAACACCCCGAAATTCTTCGTCAGCATGATGAAGAGCTTCTGGGGCGACAAGGCCACGAAAGACAACGACTGGGGCTTCGACTGGCTGCCGAAATGGGATGACAGCTACGACGTCATCAACTTCACCAACCGCATGTACGAAGGCAAGGTCAACGGCTACATCGCCCAGGGTTTCAACCCGGTGGCGGCCTTCCCGGACAAGAACAAGGCCCAGGCCGCGCTGGCCAAGCTCAAGTTCCTGGTGATCATCGACCCGCTGGCCACCGAGACCTCGAGCTTCTGGAAGAACCACGGCGAAGAGCACAACGTCGACACCGCCGCGATCCAGACCGAAGTGTTCCGCCTGCCCTCCTCCTGCTTCGCCGAGGAAGACGGCTCCATCGTCAACTCCTCGCGCTGGCTGCAATGGCACTGGGCGGGCGCCGCGCCACCCGGCGAGGCCTGGCACGACGGCAAGATCCTTGGCCACCTGTTCATGAAGATTCGTGAACTCTATGAAAAGGAAGGTGGCGCCAACCCCGCGCCGATCCTCAACATGGCGTGGGACTACGCCGACCCGCTCGACCCGAAACCGGAAGAAGTCGCCAAGGAATCCAACGGCCGCGCGCTGGTCGACCTCAAGGACGACCAGGGCAACCTGATCCTGCGCAAGGGCCAGTTGCTCAACGACTTCGGCCAGTTGCGCGACGACGGCAGCACGGTGTGCTTCAACTGGATCTTCGCCGGTTCCTGGACCGAACAGGGCAACCAGATGGCCCGCCGCGACAACACCGACGTGGGCCTCGGCAACACGCCCGGCTGGGCCTGGGCCTGGCCGCAGAACCGCCGCGTCCTCTACAACCGCGCCTCGGCGGACCCGGCGGGCAAGCCCTGGGACCCGAAACGCCAGCTGATCGCCTGGGACGGCGCGCGCTGGAGCGGCATCGACGTGCCCGACTTCGCCCCGACCATCGCCCCCGGCAGCGCCACCAGCCCGTTCATCATGCTGCCGGAAGGCGTGGGCCGGCTGTTCTCGGTGGGCGCGCTCAACGACGGCCCGTTCCCCGAGCACTACGAACCGACCGAAAGCCCGCTGGCCAGCAACCCGCTGCACCCCAAGGTCACCTACTGCCCCACCGCGCGCATCTACGACCACGACCGCTCGCGGATGGGCAAGCGCGAGGACTTCCCCTACGTCGCCACCACCTACTCGATCACCGAGCTGTTCCGCCACTGGACCAAGCACTCGAGGCTCAACGCGATCATCCAGCCGGAGCAGTTCGTCGAGATCGGTGAAAAGCTCGCCGCGGACAAGGGCATCGCCCATGGCGACCGGGTCAAGGTCAGCACCCAGCGTGGCTACATCAAGGCCAAGGCCGTGGTGACCAAGCGCATCCAGCGCCTGACCATCGACGGCCAGGCCGTTGACACCATCGGCATCCCCTGCCACTGGGGCTACGAAGGCGCCACGCGCAAGGGCTTCCTCGCCAACACCCTGACGCCCGGGGTCGGCGACTCCAATACGCACACGCCGGAATACAAGGCGTTTCTCGTGAACGTGGAAAAGGTCTGAGGGAGCACTCATGTCATACCAATCCCAGGACATCATCAAACGCTCGGCCACCAGCTCGCTGACCCCGCCGCCGCAGGCGCGCAATCACCAGGCCGAGGTCGCCAAGCTGATCGACGTGAGCATCTGCATCGGCTGCAAGGCCTGCCAGGTGGCGTGCAACGAATGGAACGACCTGCGTGACGAGGTCGGCCACAACGTCGGTGTCTACGACAACCCTGCCGACCTCTCGGCGGAGACGTGGACGCTGATGCGCTTCGACGAAGTGGAAAACGAAAGCGGCCGCCTCGAATGGCTGATCCGCAAGGACGGCTGCATGCACTGCGCCGACCCCGGCTGCCTCAAGGCCTGCCCGCAGCCGGGAGCGATCATCCAGTACGCCAACGGCATCGTCGATTTCCAGTCCGAGCACTGCATCGGTTGCGGCTACTGCATCGCCGGCTGCCCCTTCGACGTGCCGCGGATCAGCCAGAAAGACAACAAGGCGTACAAATGTACTCTTTGCGTTGATCGCGTCTCGGTCGGCCAGGAACCCGCCTGCGTCAAGACCTGCCCCACCGGCGCCATCAACTTCGGCGCCAAGACTGAAATGCAGCATCTGGCCGCCCAGCGCGTCGACGAACTACATGGCCGCGGCTTCGCCGGCGCCGGCCTCTACGACCCGCAAGGCGTCGGCGGCACCCACGTCATGTACGTGCTGCAGCACGCCGACAAACCGCACCTCTACCACAAGCTCCCCACCGACCCGCGCATCAGCACCGCGGTGCAGGGCTGGAAAGGCTGGCTCAAACCTGCGGCGGCGGTGGCCTTCTTCGCCACCCTCGCGGGCACGATGTTCCACTACGTCGGCGTTGGCCCGAACGAAGTGGACGAGGACGAAACCCACGACGAGGAGACCCACGCATGAACAAGGACAAGATGATCCTGCGCACGCGCTTCATCGAGCGCGCCAGCCACTGGCTGATGGTGATCTGCTTCTTCACCGTCGCGCTGTCGGGGCTGTCGTGGTTCTTCCCCTCGCTCAACGGCCTCAATGCGGTGTTCGGCACGCCGCAGATGGCGCGGATTCTTCACCCGTTCTTCGGGGTGGTGGTGTTCCTGTTGCTGGTTTTTCTGTTCATCCGCTTCGTGCGCTACAACCTGCCGGAGCCGGAGGACCGGATCTGGTTCAGGAACGTGCCCCAGGTACTCGCCGGCAAGCATGAACCGGCGCTGCAGATCGGCAAGTACAACGCCGGACAGAAGGTGCTGTTCTGGGGAATCATGGGGTTGATCAGCCTGCTGCTGGTCAGTGGCGTGGTGATCTGGCGGCCGTACTTTGCGCCGCTGTTTTCCATTCCCGTCATTCGCATCGGCTTGCTGGTGCATGCCCTGGCCGGGATCGGCCTGATCCTGCTGGTGATCGGCCATGCGTACCTGGCGTTCTGGGTGAAGGGCTCGATTCGCGGGATGGTCACGGGGTATGTGAGTCATCGCTGGGCGAAGACGCACCATGATCGGTGGTATCGGCAGATCAGTGCCAAGCAGGATGGGAAAGTGAAATGAACAGCAGTATTCGGATGAGCCCGCTGGACGCCGGGCAGGTGGCGGTCGGGGAAATTGCGCCGGTGTTGTTGCCTTCGCGGGAGGGGAACTATGCGCGGCGGGCGGCGCGGTTGCGGGAGTTGGCGGTGGGGCATCCCATGGCGGATTACCTGGACTTTGTCGCGGGGGTGGTGGAGAGCCAGGAGTTGTTGCTCAAGCAGCGGCCTCTGCCCTCCTCCGTGCTGGCCGGGTTGAAGGCGTCGTTGGGTGAGGAAGGTGCGCCGCTGGATTGTCGGCGGCATGTGCGGCATGGGCATTGGCTGGTGCTGTTGCGGGGGCTTGGGGAGACGGTGGAGCATCCGGCGCTGGAAGAGTTGCTGGTGCAGGAGGATTGGCGGTTGGAGGCTTATGCCGATTCGCTGTTGCGCGGGGATTTTCACGAGGTGCATAGCGGGGAGGCGCTGTTTGTGTGGGCGGCGCTGTCGTTGTACTTCGGGCAGTTGGCGGCGCATTTGCCGGCTGTGGGGAAGGCTCGGGGGGAAGAGCGGCAGTTTTGTCCGGTGTGTGCGAGTGCTCCGGTGGCGAGCAGTGTGATGACCGGGGCGCAGGCGGGGTTGCGGTATTTGCAGTGTGGGTTGTGTGAGAGTCGCTGGCATATGGTGCGGCTCAAGTGCAGCAACTGTGAGGCTACCGGGGGGCTGGATTATTGGTCGCTTGGGGAGGTTAAGGCTGCGGTCAAAGCAGAGAGCTGTGGAGAATGCCGAAGCTACTTGAAGGTGTTTTATCCGGAGCATGAGCGCGGGCTGGAAGTGGTGGCGGATGATCTGGCTACGCTGGGGCTGGATGCGGAGGTTGAGCGGGAGGGGTTTGGGCGGAGTGGGGTTAGTCCGTTTTTGTTTCCGGGGTGATGGGTGGGGTGGTGGCGGGCTCGGAACCTTCAGCCAGCCTTTCGAACGGCGCTGTCGAACAGGGACCAGTTCTTCAGCTCAGCGCGGGCGAGCTTGCCCGTGAAGGACCGCGCAGCGGTCCCAAACCCTGTCATGCGAGTACATCTGGGTAAATGCGATCAACTGGATACCGAGTCCAGAACCGCAAGCACAGGCGTATGTGCTGGACGGTTTTAGTAGCGCTTTGCAGCCTAGGAACCAGTGACCACCATCGCCCCATAGCTGCCCTCGGCGTAGATCAGCAAACGGACAGAAGCGTGATCGAGAGCTGTATAAAAATCATCCGATATTTATCGAGCCCCACCTGTTTATGAAAGCAGAAATCGAATTTGTTAGACATACAAATCGTTTTTAGATAGCTTCCACCTATCAATGGACGTGAATTTCGGTGGCGTAATGAAACGAAAGCTACAAGTCTTTATTTCCAGTACTTATCTTGATTTGATTGAAGAGCGCCAAGCCGCAGTTGGTGCAATATTAAAGGCTGGGCATATTCCTGCGGGCATGGAGCTTTTTACAGCTGGCGATCGCTCCCAGCTTGACACCATTAACTCGTGGATAGATGAGTCTGATGTATACATGCTTATTCTTGGCGGGCGATATGGGGCAGTAGAGCCAGTTTCTAATGTCAGTTATACAGAGCTAGAGTTCGATTACGCGGCGACTCAGAACAAACCTATGTTTGCGGTTGTAATTAAGGATGAAGCATTAGAGAAAAAAATCAGAGCCAACGGCACGAGCTATTCAGAGAAAGAAAACCCAAAGGAACTAAGGCTATTTCGTGAAAAAGTTCTCAGTCGAATATCCTCTTTCTTCGAAGACGTGAAAGACATTAAGCTCTGCGTGCACGAAAGCCTGGCGGATTACTCAGCAAATAGAGAGCTTTCCGGCTGGATTTCTGGAAATGAAATAACAGATCCTAAGCCTCTAATTGAGGAAATAAATAAGCTATCTGGCGAAAATACTGAGCTAAAAGAAAAAATTAACCAGCTCGAGCATCGACTGGCTAAAACACCCCCACCATCCAACGCTGCCGCTGAGAAATTCGTCAAACTAAAGGAAATTCTTGAAAAAACAAAAATCAACCTACCCAGAACACTTTCAGAACAGGATGAGGACGTTGAAATAACATTACTTAGAGCCTTCGATGTAGCTCAGGAAGATCTTGTTATAGGCGTCACCAACAAGATTGGAATGAGTGACTATGATCAGTTCATCTTTTTCAATATAAGCCCAAAACTCCAGATTCACGGCCTAGTAGATAACGAAAAGGTTTCGGGCGTTCAGTATCGTCGCGTATATGTAACTCCCTTTGGGCTAAGCTTTTTGGCATATTTAGAAAAGTCAAAACTGGATAATGTTATGCAGTAAAACGGGGAGCAGCTCTTCAGCTCGGCGCGGATCTTTGTGGGAGCGAGCTTGTCGATGCGCCACGCCGTCGCGAAGGACCCGCACAACGGTCCCAAAACCTGCCATGCGAGTGCATCTGGATAAATGTGATCAACTGGAAATCGAGTCCAGAATCACAAGTACATGCCGTTCATACTGGGCAGTTTTGATTCAGGGCGCAGCAACACAGCGTGTATTCCCGCGAGCAAATTAATAGATCGCTTACTCAGGCGTCCCCGTCACAGTGTGCCTTTCACGCATTGCACAAGGCGTGTCGAGCCCTTCTTGGTCGAGGTGTTCGCATTTCTTCAGCAGAGTACAGATTTATTTTCAAGCATTTAGTAAAAATAAATCTATCTCGTTTTTCGCTGTCCCGTTTTTCGATCGGTTTAAAGCCGTCTGCTCCTTCGCAGATTTAACGACTAGAGAGGATGGATGATTACCTAAAGAAAACAGCGGGAGGTATCAATCATAAATGTAAGCACCCTGGACTCGAACCAGGAACTCCTCCTTCCCAATGACCTCTGCACCAAAGGTCATTGAGAATATTCTCGGGGTGTGTTACCAATTACACCAATGCCTAACTCAGAAAGTACCACACTATGATCTCAAATTCAAAATCTTTTTCTGTCTTAAAAAAGCAAATTCAATCTACTATTGATTTTTCCGTGCTGTGTTGTCATGCGGTGCCATCTCTAAATGCCTACATCAAAGCAGTTGAGCATAGCAAAGCGCCGAAGCTTCCTGACGCCGATCACTTCAAAGGCAACCCAAATTTTGACCAGCTAAGAGGCTACATACCGGAGTACCGTAAGAATCTTGGTAAATTGATGTTCATAAACTCATTCAGTTATTTTGAAGCATACTTCAAATCTCTGATATCCGAAATTATTGACTTTCACGGCGGCCACGACGATTTTGTACAGAAATCTCTAATGCGGCAGCGCGATCATTTGTTGTTTGCCGATAGGGAACCTGCAAAAAGTTCCGCAAACAAACTTCGGGAATACTCAAAGCCCAGCCACAAGCAAAAATATGACAAGCACACGACAAAACTTAACCATACAGACTTTCGTTTTCCGTCAGAATTATTTGCAACCTTCGGGATCATGGAGCTCAGCAGCAACTATAGGGATCTAAAAGCCTCACAAATCCCATATGTAGCCAAGTGGTGCTTCGGCGTTGAATTAACTGAAGCCGAGCTAGAACAATTCTCTACCTATAGAATATTACGCAACAATGTGGCACATGGAAAAACAATGACCGTAGAATTCAATGAGGCGAACGCTGCAAACAGATTCCTTAGAAGTTTCGCCTTGAAAATCGACATGCATGTAGCGAAGCACTTTTTTGTTATTGAATCCTAAAACCGCCGACAAATGCACTTTCAGTGATACGACACTGCTCACTCGACTCACCGCGACTTTTGAGAGGCCTGAGCACCTCTCTAACTTGATCTTTAAAAAATCAATGAAAACCAGTAAATATATTTATCTTAGCGTTATAAAATCTTAAAATCCTTAGCCTTGCCACTAGGTTCTGTCTGAAATTGAGCGAAACCGAACTTCAGTGCCGCGAACGCTGAGATTTTTGTAAGGTTTTCAGCCATCTATGGAAAGGAATCCAGTGATGGCTAAGCGCTACGAACTTTCGGATGAAGCATGGAATCTGGTCGCAGATCTGTTCACCTCAACCCACACCAGAGGCAGGCCGCGATCAAGTGATCGCCTGATGCTCAATGGCGTGCTGTGGCTGCTGCGCTCCGGTGCTCCCTGGCGCGACATGCCCGAGTGCTTTGGCCCTTGGCGAACGGTTTATCACCGCTTCCGGCTTTGGCGAAACCGGGGAACCTTCGAGCAGATGCTCAAGCGATTGCATCTGAAACTTAATGATCAAGGGCTCATCGACCTGCAAACCTGGATAATCGATTCAACTGCTGTTCGGGCCACCCGCGCCTCATCAGGTGCAGGTAAAAAAGGGGGCTTGATGAACCCGCAGATCACGCTTTAGGCCGCAGTCGAGGTGGGCTCACCACCAAGATTCATATGCTCTGCGACGCTAACGGCGTGCCTTTGCGCTTCCTGCTTTCTGGCGGTCAAGCCAGCGATATCAGCTACGCAGAGCCATTGCTGGACGATGTCTGCATCCCGACGAGCAAGCGCGGCCGACCTCGCAAGCGCTGCCGCTGGCTTCTGGCCGACAAGGGCTACGATGCTGATGCACTACGCCGTTACTGTGACCGGTATCGAATGCAGCCGGTCATTCCTCTGCGTGCGATGAAGCGCAAACCCAAGCCTGGGTTACCCCGCCTGTTTGATCGCCTCAAATACCGCCAACGGAATGTGATTGAGCGTATGTTCGGCTGGCTGAAAGAGAACCGCCGAATCGTGACTCGCTTCGACAAGCTCGCAAAAAGTTATGGCGCGATGGTCTCGCTGGCTTGTGTCATGCGGTGTCTGCGACACCTGTTTTCAGACAGAACCTAGCAACAAAACGGGGACATATTTATTTTCAAGCATAATTAAGAAATTAAATTTGTCCCGTTTTTTTCGTCTCGTCTTTTCCCAACGACCGTCTGGCGGGCCCAAGATCTGCCATGCGTGTATATCTGAATAAATACAATCAACTGGATATAGAGTAAAAACCGCAGGTACATACCGTTCGTGCTGGGCGGTTTAAGTATTGTTGTGCTTTAGGAACCAATGACCACTACCGAACCAAAGCTACCCCTCATAGAGGGCAGCTTTCGGCTAGAAACAGTCACTCGCTCCTTACCTTTATATTCTGAAGGAACATCGGTAGGTCGAGTTTCCGCCATCAGTTATCCGCTGAGTAAATAAAGCCTGTTACTGGACGCCTGGTCTCGCATACATCACACGGCAGAAATGACCGACTCGACCAGCGGGCTTGGATAAAATGTTCGACCCTCCGATACCTTTTTAATCCAAGCTTCAGATAGTGCTGAAGACACATTCACCTCTGCGACATTATTAAATAAATTCGCATCGTATCTGGCTGCTTCGTCATCCTCATCTTTTCCTGCGTGATACAAACTTGCCGAATACAACCGCTGGAATATCAGTACCGCAGTGTGCCCCCGACACAATCGAGCACAAATTTCACTATCTGTATTTTCTACTACGGACAGGAATTGCTCGTATCGCTCAACAAAAGCCTCTGTAAATTCATTTTGCATCGGCTCACGACGAAGCCCGAGATCGACACAACTGCCATTCAATGAGATGCCTTCCCACTTGACGATATTAGAAGGGTAATTTGCGCAGTTTAACTCTCTAGCCGCGAGAGTTATAGCGGCAATTTTCTTTATTGCGTCATCAAAGATTTCGCAAAAAATCTTCAATGCAGCGGATTTGCTTCCAGAACCGCTGAGATATCGAAACCCTTCACTAAGCATGAAAGGGCTCAAAAAATAATTTTCAATTGAGTGCCCCATCGTCCAAGATAGATTCCCATCGACCTCATGAGACTCACAATGATCTACGATCTCTTGGTCGATAACAAAATTTCTAAACTCACGATCGCAAAGAAAGAACAACTTCCGATGGCTCTTCTCGATCTTGCATAAAAAATGAATCCTTTCTATTTTTGCCCGATTATTGTTACGCGTTTCGCGACACTCGCCTGATATATCTATAGCAATATCAACTTTCAGCTTAACCTTCGGAGCCAATACCTTCATAAGATTCAAAATATGTCCCCTATCGTCCTTCCCTTCCACCAAGACCCTTATTTTTGAGCTCATCCTCGACATAGCAATGTATTCGGAAATATCATATTTTAGCTCCATCAGAGGATCTCCTCATCATCATCCGCATCAGGTTGGGACGATAGGGATGCAGAAAGCACAGGTACAACTTCTATCATATAGTCCCGATAGTCTGAGGCAATCGAAGGAGAATGAGTACACACAATAATTTGACGCTCTCCCAACTGCGCCATCATTTTTCCTAACAGCTCCTCCTGCCAGTCGATATGAAGAGACAACTCCGGCTCATCAATGAGCACAAGTGTATCGCTACTCATCTTTGTTACCGCATAAAGCATAGTTAATAACTGGCGCTCGCCAGAGGACATCACCCTAATGGTACTCCAGGCACCATCCTTAAACTTTAATCCAATTTTTGGAATCCTTCGCGTGGAATCCGGAACATAGTGAAGTTCTTTATGCTCCAAAAAAGCATTTACAGCATCGAAATACTTATCAATTTTAGCAAAAATAGTCGCCTGAAAATCCCTTCGTTCTTTCAGTGCATTTCGATAAACAGTTAATGCACCTGTGGCAGAGCTAGCAAGCTCTTTCGACTCTCGACTTTTCCCCACTAAATTCTGTAGCTGGACGTAGGTTTGCGAAGGCCCCTCTAAATTCGCCAGTTTATTAAGTGCCGTTTCAGTCGTGAGTTCGGAAATCTCTTCGAGCAGCCTTTCTGCCTCCTGTGCAGTTCCCTCTTCATCACTAAGAATTGCCGAAAACACTTTCACGAAAGAATCCGAAAAAACGGAGCTTTCATATCTTGCAATCTTTAAGTGCGCATCTCTAATTTCTTCGCGTAAATTATTTTCAATGCTTAGTGGTGACGGATAATTTATAACGGGCAGGAACTCGCCGAACAGATTTCTAGCAAATGCAGTTATTTTCTGAGCAGGGAGTGCGTGAGCCCCGTTTCGGCTATACCGCCTAGCCTCCTCCTCAAACTGACTGGACCAAGCCTCGAGCATAGTCCGAAACGCAGGGAAGTAGGATGCCTTTATTCTAGGAATACCTGTTTTTTCGATGAATACAGCCAGGCGTGCTTGCAGCTCACTTACATATTCTTTGCTGGAGTATCTTTCATCATTCGATTGAGCGATACTCTTAAGAGCCTCCTCGTAATAAAACGTAAAGCCGGGATCAAACAAAGTCTTTAGGTTTTTTATTCGAAAGGTGCTTCCATTTTCATTTCGAGAGATCTGTATCGATAAATCGCTAGAATAATCAATCGTGACGGTCTTGAACTCTAGATATACAAATCTAAAAAAATCGCAATTAGCCACGTTAGCCAATATATGTATAAGCGTTGATTTGCCAGTACCATTCTGCCCATGCAAAACATTCAAACTATTATGAAAGCTCAGCTTGAGATCATATCGCTGATGAATCCCTTCTAACTCTATTCGCTTGATTGTTACAGTACTCATTCAACCCATCCCATGGAAGAAAAATGCGTGCGAAAAATTATTTGCCATCAATCCCTGCGATACTATCGACAGTGAAGCGCACAATCAATATTTGGAAAATACGTATTTATTATCACCTTGGCATATTGAGTTGACATAGGGAAAAGTGGCTCCATAAACCCTAGCATTCATAGAATGAGACAACTATTCTGCCAGCTGATTTGTCGTCGACTTTCAAAACTTTGGCATCGGAACATCACTTTTGCTCTTCTTTGATTGCGATGTTTTCGTCTTTGTACCGCCGATGATAAGGTCGTCTCTTTCTGCCTCTAGTCCATGACATCAAAAGAAGGCACCCCATAGTCTTCGGTATCATTATAAATAGTTGGGTATAGTTGATTGTTGCGCATTTCAAATGCCGGAAGTCCGTAGGAGTTTATTTCGTTATAGACTGTTGGATATAATGCACCCCCGCGTATCTCATAGGCAGGCAAGCCGTACGTATTGAGGTTATTGTAAGCCGTTGGGTAAACTTGACCTCCACGAATTTCATAGGCAGGCAGTCCGTACGAGCAGGTTTTACAATACACCGTAGGGTGAAGAGTACTCATAATTTTCTCCGCAAATTAATTGTCTGCCCTAGAGCTCGCCTAAGACTTTATGAGCGAGTGCGCGGACATTCTAGGTATCTATTACTAAGCAGATTCTAATTTCACTGCTGATCCTTTATGCTCTGACATGGGCGTTTTCGACGTATTGACCCGCATCACTCGTTCCTAAAAGCGGATGTTTCTCTAGCTTGCAGATCGGCGAAGCCGTAGGGGTGATGGTCAGCCGACTGGCTTTGAGTCAAGAAAAAGCTCACATCGTAAGTTAGAGGTGTACCCATGGTCATAGGAACAATGAATGCCGCCTGATCCTTACCTTGAGCGGTAATTCTTGTCTTGGGTGGATAGAATGACGGAGTAGCTTTAATTCCAACTACATTCGGTGTAACGCAGAACAGAGGCGCGTCTGCTGGAGCCTTGTTGCTTGGTTTGGAGATACTAATAGACTCTAGGCTATACCTGCCTTGTTGGGTTTTGACGATGGAAACCCCTTCACGTTCCGGCTGATAAGGTTTCATTTCCATGGCTGCACAGCCAGCGAGGATGTCGTAATACCGCAAATACGCAAGATTGAGGAGAAAATCATGAAGGTCCATCTCCAGCTCCGAGAAGCTCGAAAGTATCAAATTGCCAGCTGCCGGGTCTACTAGGTTCTGTCTGAAAACAGGTGTCGCAGGCATCGCATGAGACAAGCCAGCGAGACCATCGCGCCATAAATTTTGCGAGCTTGTCGAAGCGAGTCACGATTCGGCGGTTCTCTTTCAGCCAGCTGAACATACGCTCGATCACATTCCGTTAGCGGTATTTGGGGCGATCAAACAGGCGTGGCAACCCAGGCTTGGGTTTGCGCTTCATCGCGCGCAAAGGAATAACTGGTTGCATGCGATATCGGTCACAGTAGCGTCGCAGTGCATTAGCATCGTAGCCCGTGTCGGCCAGAAGCCAGCGGCAGTGTTTGCGACGCCGACCGCGTTTGCTAGTCGGGATACAGACATCATCCACCAATGGCTCTGCGTAACTGATATCGCTGGCTTGACCGCCAGAGAGCAGGAAGCGCAAAGGCACGCCGTTGGCGTCGCAGAGCATATGAATCTTGGTGGTGAGACCGCCCCGACTGCGGCCTAAAGCGTGATCTGCGGGTAATTTCTACCCACCTGTGAAGAGCAGCTATTGGCCGCTTGCTGTCCTTCTTGAAGGGCGCCTATGGGTCGAAAGCAGCCTCTCACCCCGCCTCTGATGATGTGTAACTAGCCAACGCCCTCCCCTACATCCGATGATGCCCCACCAAAAAATCCACAAACAACCGCACCCGCGCCGGCATCGCCGGCCCCCCCGCAAAAACCGCATGAATCGGCTCCCGGTCCCCCGGATTCCACGCGTCCAACAGCGATACAAGATCCCCCCGTCGCAAGTCCTCGCTAACAGTGAACTCCCCGATCCGCGCAATGCCCGCACCGACCCGCGCGAATTGGGCCAGCGCTTCACCACTGCTGCACTCGATATTGCCGCTGACATTGAGAGAGAACTCCTTACCCTCGCGCGCAAACGGCCAGTTGGGCTCGGCCCGCCGAAAGTTGAAGCGCAGGCAGTTGTGCCGTAGCAGGTCTTCCGGTTCCTGAGGGGTGCCGTGGCGCTGCAGGTACACGGGCGATGCCACCACCACCTGGCCAGTGTCGCCGATCCTCCGCGCGCTCAGCGGGCTATCAGGCAGGTAACCAAAACGTATAGCCACATCAGCCTGCCCGCCAAGAATGTCGACCACTTCATCGCCCAAGGTGAGGTCGACGACGATGTTCGGGTACTGCTCGCTGAAGGCCGCAACCAGGGGAACGATGGACAGACGCCCATGGCCAAGGGCAGCGCTGACCCGCAATCGCCCCCTGGGTACGCCCTGGTCGGCAATGGCTTCCTCGACCTCATCCATGTCGGCCAGGATGCGCCGGGCGCCGCGCAGAAATGCCTCCCCCTCGGCGGTGAAGGTGATCGCCCGCGTGGTGCGCAACAGCAGCCGGGTACCCAGGCGCTGTTCGGCACGGGCGATGATTCGACTCACCGCCGAGGGCGTGAGCCCCAACGCACGCGCGGCGGCCGACAGGCTGCCTTCCTGCGCCACGGTGGCGAACACGAACATTTCACCCGATCTGCCGTTGAAGTCCATTTGTGCCTCTTGCGCAAAGGTGATTACCAAAAATGCCATCTACCGCCTTGTAACTCCGGATCGTAGCATTGGCAGCATAGATAAGGAGCCTTTCATGCGTATCAATCCACCCCTTGTTGCACTCGCCATAGGTGCCTTTGGCATCGGCGTGACCGAGTTCGCCCCCATGGGCATGTTGCCGGGCATCGCTGCGGACCTCGGCGTTTCGATTCCCGCCGCGGGCCTGCTGGTCAGTGCCTACGCCCTGGGCGTACTGCTTGGCGCGCCACTGATGACCCTGACCACCGGCAGGATTCCCCGGCGCTATCTGCTGATCGGCCTCATGGCGATTTTCACCCTGGGTAACCTGATGTCCGCGCTGGCGACCGACTACTACAGCCTGATGATTGCCAGGGTGGTGACCTCGCTGAACCACGGCGCATTCTTTGGCGTCGGCTCCATCGTCGCCGCCAGCGTGGTGGCCCCTGAAAAACGTGCTGGCGCGGTAGCGGCCATGTTCATGGGCCTCACCCTCGCAACAATTGGCGGTGTGCCACTGGCCGCCTGGTTTGGCGAGCTGTTCGGGTGGCGCACTGCCTTCTGGGGCATTACAGGCCTCGGCGTGGTGACCATGGCCGCGTTGTGGTTCGCCCTGCCTGACCTCAAGGCGCCGGCGAGTGGCGGTGTCATGGCCGAAATCCGGGTACTGGGCCGTGCCCCGGTGCTGGCCGCGCTGGCCCTGACCGTTGTCGGCTCGGGCGCCATGTTCACCGTCTTCACCTACATCGCACCGATCCTCAGCAACGAGACCCACGCCTCCCCCGCCTTCATCACCGCCATGCTGGTGCTGTTCGGCGTAGGGCTGACACTGGGCAACATGTGGGGCGGCAAAGCCGCCGACCGCTCGATCGACCGCACCCTGATCATCTCGCTGAGTGTGCTCATCCTGGTGCTGCTGGCGTTCACCGTACTGATGCGCTGGCCGCTGCCGGCCGCCATAGCCATCCTGATCTGGGGTATTGCCAGCTTCGCCCTGGTGCCGCCGCTGCAGATGCGTGTCATGGAAGCCGCCAAGGACGCGCCTAACCTCGCCTCGGCGGTGAACATTGGTGCGTTCAACTTTGGCAACGCGATTGGCGCGGCTCTGGGTGGCGCGGTGATCAATGCGGGGCTGGGTTTCCCGGCGATTTCCTTGGCGGGGGCGGCAATGGCCGGGTTGGGGTTGTTGATGGTGTTGGGGTTTGCGTGGCGGTCGAGGGCGTCGGAGGCGGTGGCGGTTTGAGGAAAATTGGGGCTGCTTTGCAGCCCTTCGCGAGCAAGCTCGCTCCCACAGGATTGCGCACACTTTGTGGGAGCGAGCTTGCTCGCGAAGGGCCGCAACGCGGCCCCAAAACCTGCTACACCAGAGCATCTGGAGCTCTGAGGTCAAGCAGGCGCTGAATCCAGAAAACCATTCACCAGCCAGTTCGTGCTGGATGGTTCTGGGACCGCTTTGCGGCCCTTCGCGGGCAAGCCACGCTCCTACCTGACTCGCGCTAGATACCCATGCTCATCAATGCGACGACACAAATGGCGACACCGCCTTCGGCGCAGGCAACGCATAAGCTCTTTTCATCCACGCAACCTCCGCCAACGGCGTACGCCCAAACAGCCGCTTGAAATCACGACTGAATTGCGAAGCACTTTCATACCCCACCAGAAACGCCGATTTGGCGGCCGTCAAATCGTTACGCAACATCAGCAACCGCGCCTGATGCAGCCGGGTCGACTTGAGGTATTGCATCGGCGAACTGTCGGTCACCTTGCGAAAATGCAGGTGAAAATTGGGCACGCTCATCTGCGCCTCCCGGGCCAGGGTTTCCACGTCCAGCGGCTCGTGATAGCAGCGGTGAATCCGGTGAATGGCCCGCGTCACCTTGCCGAACTGGCCCTGCTGGGCCATGGCCGCACGCAGCGTGCCGCCTTGTTCGCCGCTGAGGATGCGGTAGTAGAGCTCGCGCAGCAGGGCCGGACCGAGGATCTGCGCATCGCTGCTGTCACTCATCACTTCAAGAAAACGCAGGGTCGACTGCCGCAGTGGCTCGTCCATCGGCGAGGCGTACATGCCCATCGGCTCGGCCGTTGAGAATCCGCGCACCTCGTCCACCTGCTGGATCAGCTCGCCAGCCAGGGTGAAGTCCAGGCGCAGGTACACCGCCAGCATCGGCTCGGCTTCACTGGCATCGGTCTCCATGGTGAAGGGCACCGGGACCGATACCACCAGATAATGCTGCGCGTCGTAGACGTAGACATCGTCCCCCAGGTAGCCGCGTTTCCGACCCTGGCAGAGGATGACGATGCCGGGCTCATAGAGCACCGGCGTGCGCGTGAGAGGACGGTTGGAGCGCAGAAAACGCACATCGTCCAGGGGACTGAGGTTGTAACCCTCCAGCGGTGCCAACTGGCTCATCAACTGCACCATGCGCGCGCGGGTCGGGTCTTTGCTGTTAGCCACTGCTCTCCCTCTCTACAGCTCAGCCATCGGTTGAACGGCTGAGCGCCTGCCATTGCTCAATACTCTCGGCCGTGCGCTGCAGTTTGTCACGCACCAGGGCCAGGGCATCGCTACCCAGCAGCAGGTGCGCCGGCGGGTTGGGGCTGGCGATCAGCGTCAGCATGGCGCGGGCGGCTTTCTGCGGGTCGCCCAATTGATTGCCGCTTTTTTCCTCGCGGGCCTTGCGCACCGGGTCGAAAGTGGCGTCGTAATCGCTGATGCTGCGCGGCGTGCGCTGCATCGAGCGGCCGGCCCAGTCGGTGCGAAACGAGCCCGGCGCCACGGCGGTCACGAAGATATTGAACGGCGCCAGCTCCTGGCTCAGGGTGTCGGAGATGCCTTCCAGGGCAAATTTGCTGCCGCAGTAATAGGCGATGCCCGGCATGGTGATATGCCCGCCCATGGAGGTGATATTGACGATGTGCCCCGCCCGCCGCTGGCGGAAATACGGGACAAAGGCCTTGGTCACCGCCACCGCGCCAAACACATTCACCTCGAACTGCCGACGCATCTCCTCCAGCGACGACTCTTCAAACACGCCTTCATGGCCATAGCCGGCGTTATTCACCAGCACATCCACCGGACCGTACTGAGCCTCCACCGCCGCAACCAACGGGTCGATGGCCTCGAAGTCGGTCACATCGAGCACCACCCCGTGGGCCCGCTCCGCTACCAATGCTTCGAAGGTCGCCCGTGCGGACTCACTGCGAACCGTACCGATCACCCGATGCCCGTCCGCCAACGCTTCCTGGGCCAGAGCCTGGCCGAAGCCGCTGCTGACACCGGTGATAAACAGGGTTTTGACTGCATTCATGGTTCGCGCTCCTGAACAGATAGGGTGCGGCCATGCTAGGACGATGGGTGCTCAGGCACTATGCCGGATCGGATCACAACCTTGCCTGTTCCTATCAATTCGCCCGCGCACCCTGCCTGCGCAAATACACCACCTGCGCCGTAACACCGAGCACCAGGGCCAGCAACAGACCAAGCTGGGTGCCGACCAGCAGCGGCGCCTGCAGGTCCGTGACAATGGGATGGCCATCCGGCACACGACGCAACACTTCAGAAACGGTGGGCAACATCAGCAGGAACGCGGTCACGCTGAGCAGGATGGTTTCCAGATACACGCCAGCTCGTCCCAGCACGCGGATGCGTCCAACGCCATAGCCGGCCAGCAATATGATCAATGTAAGCAGCGCAATCGCATTACTCACTGGCTGCCTGGCAATCATGAACACCGAGCCAGCCCCCATCAGCATGAATCCCAGGTACGCCAGGCCAGCCCTGGAGCGGGGAACGATACGGCCATGGCGCGCGAACATGTAGGCGGCCAGCGGAATGGCCGGCAGGCTACCCAGCGTATGGACCCAGCCAAGGGCAGAGATTCCGAACATGGAGAACTTCCTTCTGATTGGATGAACGGCATAGTTTGTCGCGCTTCTGAATACGCACGACGGTGGGCTATGCTCGAGGCTCCAATCTGATCGGAACGCGGCCAGTCCTACATGACCGATTCACCGGAACACTTGACCATTCTTCCGGAAATGCAGCTGGAAGGTTTCGCCAGCGGCGACCTGCTGTCCCAGGTGCTCGCGCAGATGCGCCTGACCGGCGACCGCGTCTACTCCGCTACCGTCGAACCCGGCGAGCGCTTGATGCTCGACTGCAACAGTGCACACGTCTGCATGCTGCAAGCCGGCCAGTTGCGGATTCAGCGCAACGAGCACCCCGCCACGCTGATTGAACCTGGCGATGTCTTCCTCCTGCCCCACACCTTGGACGACCTGAGCCTCAGCGCCGGCGACAGCCCCACCACGGTCGCGGTCTGCCGCTTCTGGTTCGATGCCGGCAGCTTCCGCGCGATGTTGTTCGCCCTGCCCTGGCTGATTCATATCCGGCAGGCCGATGCGGCGCCGTGGTCCGAAGGGCTTTTGCATTTCATGCTGCTGGAAGCCCACGACGTACAGCCGGGCGGTGCCTTGATGGTGTCGCGGTTGATTGACCTCGCGGTGATTCGCGTTCTGCGCACCTGGGTGCAGCAAGGCGCGGCGTCCGGTTGGCTGGGTGGTTTGTCCGATGCGCGCATCGCCCGGGTGCTCAGGGCGATTCACGAACAGCCCCGTCAACAGTGGCGCATCGAGGCGCTGGCGAAGTTGGCGGGGATGTCACGCTCCAGTTTCTGCGAGCGTTTCAGTGCTCTGGTCGGACGAGCGCCACTGCGCTATCAGAACGAATGGCGGCTCACCCTGGCCAAGACAATGTTGGCCACGCAGACCAGCCGTATCGGCGATGTGGGTTTTGCCGTGGGTTATGAATCCGAGGCGGCGTTTAGTCGTGCCTATAAGGCGTTTTTTGGTCGCTCTCCCAGAGAGGATCACAGCAGCCGTGGCGTAGGAGGTACATTTGGGGTGGTTTAAATCGCTCTCTGGGACGGCGCTCCGCTGCTTTTAACCGAACGTTATGTAAATAAGGGAATGTATGCGTTTAGTTTTAGTTATTCTCCTCTTTCTGCTTCCAAGCCTTTCGTCAGCAGACACTGAGCTTGACAACATGATCGAAAGCTACGAATTACAAAAAAGCGGTGATTATCTAAATAACCAAGAGCTAGCTTCTTTGAGCCACGAAATTGGCATACGTCTTTTGGCGAATAAAAAATACGGTTCCGCCATCACTTACTTCAAAACCGCATTGGAGATCGCCCAAAATATTGACATAAACGACCCCTACCTCGGAGGACGCTGGACATATTTAGGCCAGGCATACACGTTCGATGGCCAGATAAATAATGGCCTTCAGTCACTCCAGCGCGCCCTTCAGATAGATGAGCAGCACTACCCTAGCGGGCACCTGTATATTGGAATTTCACACGGAAATTTAGGCTGGGCTTTAATTCGCTCTCGAAACTACCGGATGGCAAATGAGCATTTAAAAATAGCTTGCGCGATTTTTTCGACAGAACTTGGCGAAAACCACCCCCAAACTTTAGACTGCGACAAGAAGATGAGCGTTACTCTCAAGCACCTGAACAGCAAGCAACAGTAGAGGTACACGAGTACAAACAAGCATCGACCGCCACAAGATTGATGATTTGCTTTACGAGTACTGCAAGGCCGCTTCTAGCCACACGTTATTGCTGGCTCGCAAAAGGCAGCTTTCGACCCAGAGGTGCCGGTCGCGACAACCAGCTGACGGCCAAGACCGGACGTTCGACTGGGTTCACCAGGGCTGCTTGGACGCCCCGAAAAAGCGAATAACAGCGTCATAAAAATGTGCTTGTACGCAGCACTCAGTCCAGCGCTGAATTCCTGCCCAAGCCCGCAGTCTTAAAACCACACCGCCACAGAGAACCAACCATGATCCGGATAGCCTTGCGCCTATGTGTCGTCGGGGGGCTGTTGGGCCTGTTGCTGGGCTGTTCACCTCTGAAGGTTCTGAACCTCCTCACCCCGGAAGACACCTTCACCAAGGCATCTGACCTGAAGTACGGCAACGACCCGAGGAACCGGCTGGATGTCTACACGCCGGCCAATCTCGCAGCCGCCGCACCAGTGGTGGTGTTCTTTTATGGCGGCAGCTGGAACAGCGGATCACGCAGTGACTACAGCTTTGTCGGCGAGGCACTGGCCGCACGAGGTATCGTCGCGGTGATCGCCGATTATCGGCTTTATCCGCAGGTGCACTATCAGGGTTTTCTGGAAGACAGTGCACGAGCGGTGGGCTGGACCCGTGAACACATCCGCCAATACGGCGGCGATCCAGCGCGACTCTATGTGATGGGCCATAGCGCCGGCGGCTACAACGCAGCGATGGTTGCGCTAGACCCCAAATGGCTGTCCGCGATGAACATGAAGCCTTCGATGCTCAGCGGCTGGATCGGTCTGGCCGGGCCGTACGACTTCCTGCCCATCGAGAATCCGGAGGTGAAACCGGTTTTCTTCTTCCCGAATTCACCACCCGACTCCCAGCCGATCAACCACGTCAGCGCCACGTCGCCCCCTGCTCTGTTGATAGCCGCGAAGGACGACACACTGGTCAACCCCGAGCGCAACACCGGGGGCATGGCCCGGCGTTTGCGGGAACTGGGTGTGCCCGTGCGCGAGCTGTATTTCTCCAGGCCGGGCCATGGGACGTTGATTGCAGCATTCGCCTGCCCTATGCGATGGCTGGCGCCGGTGCTGGATGAGGTGGTGGCGTTCGTTCATGGGCGAGATCCGGCATCGGGAATCTCTCATGACAGATGAAGCGATTCGGCGCTGACGAATGACGCTGGCAGACCCCGTCAGAGGTTGAACCGCGGGCAGCCGCCCCCGCACCGAAGTGCGGCGTTGGTTTGCCTTATGACTTG
The DNA here is from genome assembly GCF_057197725.1 of Pseudomonas sp. P2S-1. Taxonomy (NCBI): domain Bacteria; kingdom Pseudomonadati; phylum Pseudomonadota; class Gammaproteobacteria; order Pseudomonadales; family Pseudomonadaceae; genus Pseudomonas; species Pseudomonas sp. P2S-1. Next base: position 833,052 of record NZ_CM170068.1, on the reverse strand, counting down.
AAGCATGGGTATCTACGCATCTTTTGAGGTGAGAAGGCCCGTCAGTAGATCGCATCAGGGCTGACAGGTGCTTGGCACGACTTCTCTAGCGCCCTTTAGATCGAGCGCCGCCCGCGCGGCGCATCGCTGTGTATGACGATGTTCTTGCAGCGCCCTCAAGATCGAGCGCCGTCCGCACGGCGCATCGCTGGCAAGCCAGCTCCCACATTTGTTGCAACGTACCTATGCCTGACAGGCCATAGTGATCGCCTTGTTAGTACGACGCGATACCGCGTCGTACCCAACAGCCTCCCCGCTATATATCGCCGGACATCCAAAGGCTGGCAGCGGAGATCTCACAGGCCATGGCGCGTTGCAACAAATGTGGGAGCTGCGGTTCGGCGGTCCGACTTGCCAGCGATGCGCCGCGCGGGCGGCGCTCGATCTGGAGAACGCTGGAGATCCATCGGCATGCGCCTGGCGGCCATCATGCGATCTCTCGACAAGCGCCCCGGGGTCATCACTGATCTTCGGAAAAGATGTGTAGATACCCCTAGATCAGGAAGGGAACAGCGTGCTTAGGCAGCCGAGCTTCTTCTTGTAGGAACGCCGGGCTTGCAGCGCCTCGTCCAGTGTCACAGCGATAAAGCGCGCCTTCTGGTTAGGTTGCATCTGGCCGATCAGGTCGAGGTCGGCGCTGATCACCGTGCCGATCATCGCGTAGCCGCCGCCAGACACCGCATCGCGGTGCAGCACGATGGGCTCGAGCCCGGCCGGCACCTGGATCGAGCCGATCGGGTAGCAGCTGTCGACGATGTTCGACGGATCGGAGCCGGCGCCGAACGGCTGCTCGCGCGGCTGGAAGCTCAGCGGGCTGCCACCTTTGAAGCGATAGCCGATGCGATCCGCCTCCGAACCGACGGTCCAGGCTTCGGCAAAGAAGCTGTCCGCCGCCGCCGCAGTCAACCGCTCGTAGTACAGCCCCGGCACCACCCGCAGGACGATCTCCCCGCCCAGCGACTGACGCAACGCCATCGGCAGGCTCGCCCCGACACGCCCCTTGCCGCTGGCGACGCCTACCGGCAGTTCATCTCCAGCCGCCAGCCGGCGCCCCTGAAAACCACCCAGCGCCCCCAGTGCGTAGGTGGACCGACTGCCGAGCACCAGCGGCACATCGATACCGCCGGCCACTGCCAGATACGCCCGCGCCCCGGCCTTGGGGAAATCGAAGCGCAGCACTTGCCCGGCCTTCACCTCGAAGGCGGTGTCCTGGTGCATGTCCACGCCATCGACCTTCGGGGTCATCTGAGCGCCACAGACCGCCACCAGCGCATCCTCCTGGAACTCCAGCTCCGGCCCGAGCAACGTGCACTCCAGCGCCGCCGAATTGGCCGGATTGCCGACCAGCTGGTTGGCGGCGCTCAGGGCGTACTGGTCCAGCGCCCCGGAAGGCGGGATGCCCAGGTGGTAGTAGCCTTCGCGGCCGAGGTCCTGCACCGAGGTGGCCAGGCCGGGTTTGAGTACCTTGATCATGCCAGCACCTCTTGCAGCGACTTGGGATAACCGACCGGGTCGGCAAGGAACGCATCGAGCGAGAACTCCACCGCACGGATGCGCAGGTCGAAGCGCCCGGCTTCGACCTCGGCGACAGCGTGGTCATAGGCTTCGCGGTCCATCGGCTTGAACTGCACGATGTCGCCGGGACGGAAGAACACCATGTGTTCCTTCAGGTACGCCAGGTGCTGCTGCGGGTCGTAGATCGGCGCCGGGGTGACGCCGAACATCTGGTAGCCACCGGCGCCACGCACCGAGTAGATGCAACCGAAGCAGCCGCCATGGCCCAGGGTCAATTTCGGTGTGTCGGTACGCGGCCGCAGGTACTTGGGCACCTGCAACTGGCGTTCGCGCTCGACCATCTGGAACATGAACGGCAGGCCCGCGACGAAGCCCACCATCGACACGAACCACGGCGCGCCACTGTGGGCGGCGATGAACGCCTCGACGTCGGCCAGGCCGTTGATGCGCGCGGCGTACTCCAGGTCCGTGGCGCTCGGGTCCTGGTGGCGGTCGCGAAAGCGCATCAGGGTTTCGTGGGTCCAGGGATCGTTGTAGAGCACCGGAATCTCGATGATCCGCGTGTGCAGGGTGCGCTCGGCCACGGCTTCGGCCTCGGCGCCCTTCACCGCTTCAAGCAGATCGGCCGGCGCGATGCGATCCGGATCGAAACGGATCTGGAACGAGGCGTTGGCCAGGCACACGTCGAGCACGCCATCGAGGGCCAGACGCTCCACCGCACGGGTCACCGCCATGCCCTTGAAGAAGGCTTCAAGGGACATGCTGTCGCTGACCTCGGCAAACAGATGTTCGTCGGCGCCAAAGCTGTAGCGAATCGGACTGCTCATGCTTCACCTCCGCTGCGGCGCTCGGCCAGCCAGGTTTCCAGGGTGCCGGTGTGGAAGTCGGCGCTGTGCAACCAGGGTTGCTCCAGCAGTTCGCCGTGCAAGGCCAGGGTGCTGGCCATGCCGCTGAGCGTGGTCTGCTCGACCGCCAGTTGCGCACGGGCCAAGGCTTCGCTGCGATCACGGCCATGGACGATCAGCTTGGCCAGCAGCGAGTCATAGTACGGCGGCACGCGGTAGCCTTCATACAGATGGCTGTCGACCCGCACGCCCTCGCCTTGCGGCCAGTTCAGCGCTTGCACGAGCCCCGGGCTGGGGAAGAAATCCCGCGCCGGGTCTTCGGCATTCAGGCGCATCTGCAGGGCGGCGCCGTTGAGCCTGATATCGCTTTGCTTGAGCCCCAGTGGCTCGCCGCCCGCAATACGCAACATGGCCTGGACCAGATCGATGCCGGTGATCAGCTCGCTGACCGGATGTTCTACCTGGATCCGCGTGTTCATTTCGATGAAGAAAAACTCGCCGGTGGCGTCGTCGTACAGGTACTCAAGGGTGCCGGCGCCCTGATAGCCCAGCGCCTCGGTCAGGCGCACGGCACTCGCACACAGGGCCTCGCGCTGTTGCGCATCGAGGACCGGCGACGGCGCCTCTTCGAAGATCTTCTGTCGACGGCGTTGCAGCGAACACTCGCGCTCGAACAGGTGCACCGCCTGCTTGCCGTCGCCCAGCACCTGCACTTCGATGTGCCGGGCCTTGCCGATGAAGCGCTCCAGATACACCGCGCCATTGCCGAAGGCGGCCTGGGCTTCGCGCTGGGAGCGGGGGAACTCTTCGCTCAACTGCTGCGGGTTTTCCGCCAGGCGGATGCCGCGTCCACCGCCGCCAGCCGAGGCCTTGATCAACAGCGGGAAGCCGACCGATTCGGCGGCCTTGAGCGCCGCTTGCACATCGAACAGTTCACCGGGGGAGCCGGGCACCACTGGCACGCCCTCGGCTTGCGCGGTGCGCCGGGCTTCGGCCTTGTCGCCCATGCGCCGGATGGTCTCGGGGGACGGTCCGACGAAGATCGCCCCGGCGGCCAGCACCGCCTCGGCGAACTCGGCGTTTTCCGAAAGAAAGCCGTAGCCAGGGTGGACCGCGTCGGCCCCGGTGGCCTTCAGGGCACCGAGCAAGGCCTCGACATTGAGGTAGCTCTTGTCGGCGCGGGCCGGGCCGAGGATATGTACTTCATCGGCCATGCGCGCGGCCTGGGAATCCACGTCTGCTTCGCTGCACGCCGCCACGGTGGGGATGCCCAGCGCTTTTGCGGCACGGATGATGCGCACGGCGATCTCGCCACGGTTGGCGACCAGCAATTTACCAATGCCTTGAGTCATGCTCATGCCCTCACGCGTCTTGAAGTGTGGCGATGACCTGACCCGGCTCCACCGGTTCACCGTCCTCGACCAGGAACGCGTCCAGGCGCCCTGCCGTGCCGGCGGTCAGTTCGGAAAACTGCTTCATGACCTCGACCAGACCGATCACCGTGTCGGCCCTGACTTCGGCACCGGCCTCGACGTAGTTCGGCGAATCCGGGGTGGCCTTGCGGTAGAACGTGCCCGGCAACGGGGTGATGACTGTGTGCTGCGCCATGTCTGTTCCTCTTGGAATAGTTGTAGAAAGGCAGGCAAAAAAAATCGGTGTATCGGGTAAACCCTGGCGTCTGTGTGCCAGGTGTCTTCGCTTGCGTTATCGCGGTGCGCGCACCTTGATCCCCGCGCCATCGAGCGCTGTGCGGGTGGCCTCGACCAGCGCCAGGGCGCCGGGTGTATCGCTGTGCAGACAGATGGAATCGAAGGCGATCGGCAGGTCCTCGCCCTCCACCGTGCGCACCACCCCTTCCTGGCAGGCACGCAGCACCCGCGCCGCGACCTGCGCCGGGTCGTAGCCACGCACATTGCGGGTGAAGACGATGGAGCCGCTAAGGTCGTATTCGCGGTCGGCGTAGAACTCGCGGATCACCGGTTGCCCGAGCTCCGTGGCGATCCGCCAGATCACCGAACCGGGCATGCAATACAGCAGCAGTTCGGGCTCCAGGCGCTGCAGGTTTTCCACCAGCAAACGCGCGGTTTCCTCGTCCCGGGCCAGGTGCATGTACAGCGCACCGTGGGGCTTGATGTGCTGCAGGGCCACGCCTTGAACCCGGGCGAGTTCACGCAGAGCGCCCAACTGATAGAGCATGTCGTCCACCAGCTCCTGGGCCGGTGCATTGATATGGCGGCGACCGAACCCGACCAGGTCGCGAAAGCCCGGATGGGCACCGACGGCCACGCCCAGGCGCTTGGCCTGCTCGACCGTGCGGCGCATGGTGCCGGGGTCGCCGGCATGGAAACCGGTGGCGATGTTGGCCGAACTGATAAAGCCCATCAGCTCATTGTCCACACCGTCGCCGATGGTCCACGGACCGAAGCCTTCGCCCATGTCCGAGTTGAAATCTACTGCCTGCATGACACTTGCTCCTGACGCTTGTGACTTCATGCGGACCACGTTAGATTCCGGCCACCCCCTTGGGAAGATCTATTATCAGAGGGTGTATCTTCTGAAAAACAGATACCCCGTCATATGGAGTCTGCATGTCACTGACCTTGCGCCAGGTTCGCTATTTCGTCGCCACGGCGGAGATCGGGCAGATATCCCAGGCGGCGATTCATCTGAATATTTCCCAGTCCGCGGTGACCACCGCGATCAAGGAGCTGGAGGGCCTGCTCGGCGCGCTGCTGTTCCAGCGCTCGGCCCAGGGCATGAGCCTGACCGATGCCGGGCGGCATTTTCTCAACCGGGCCTACGTGATCCTGCGCAGCGTCGACGACGCCCTCAACAGCCCGCTGCCGGATGTTCGCGCCAACGGCCTGTTGCGCGTCGCGGCCAGCTACACGGTGATCGGCTACTTCCTGCCGCACCACCTGCAACGCCTGGAGCACTGGTACCCGGATGTGACCATCGACGTGCACGAACGGGAGCGCCAGGCCATCGAGCAAGGCTTGCTGGAAAGCGAATTCGACATGGCGGTGGTGCTCACCTCGAACCTCACCCACCCGGACATCGTCTCGGAAACCCTGTTCAACTCCGAACGCCGGCTATGGCTGCCCAGCCACCACCCGCTGTGCGAACGCTCGGCGGTGAGCCTGGCCGATGTCACCCGCGAGCCGTTCATCCTGCTGACCGTCGACGAAGCCGAACAAAGCGCCATGCGCTACTGGGAACATGCCCACCAGCAGCCCAACGTGCGGGTCCGCACCAGCTCGGTGGAAGCGGTGCGCAGCATGGTGGCCAACGGCAGCGGCGTGGCGATCCTCTCCGACCTGGTGCACCGGCCGTGGTCGCTGGAGGGCAAGCGCATCGAAACCGTGACCATCACCGACAAGGTCACCCCCATGAGCGTCGGCCTTGCCTGGCATCGCGAGCGGGAATTCACGCCGGCGATGCATGCGTTCCGCAATTACTTCCACGACGCGTTCCTGGCGCCGCAGCAGCTTTCTGCTCGGCGCTGAGGGCACAACGGTCAGTCCGGTCGAACGGGGCGTTCAAGCGCTCTTGAAGGTATTGGGGTGGACATCACGATTGAGGTTCGCGTTTCTCCGTAGAGGTTGATCTTTTCGATCAGCCGCTCGAGGTCGCCCATGCTGGCGGCGACTATGCGGAAGATGTAGGAGTCGGCTCCGGTGATGTGGTGGCATTCCAGGACTTCCGGGATCGACTGCAGGAGCTTGAGGAATTTGGCTTTGGCAGGCTGGGGGACGGTCATGGCCAGCATTGCGCTGACCTGGTAGCCCGCCGCCACTGGGTTGATGCGGGCTGCGTAGCCCTCGATTACACCCTCCTCCTCCAGGCGCTTGACGCGTTCGGTGACGGCTGGCACCGAGAGATGCACATGGCGGGCAAGCTCGGTGTAGGTCATACGGCCGTTGCCTTGGAGGCGTCCGAGGATTTTCCAGTCGATATCGTCCATATGCCTTAGTTCCTTAGGTAAAGCTTGAATATTCCTTGGAAAACGCATTCTGCGCAATCGGGCGGCCATCTACCATTTTCCCGACACCAAATGGGTATTATCGGGAGAGGGTTATGTTGTTCGCTAAATCGCTTGTTATTGGGTTTTCAATTGCTGCACCTGTGGGGCCGATTGGGTTGCTCTGTGTTCAGCGCTGCCTGAAGCGGGGGTTTCGCTCGGGGCTGGCGACGGGGCTTGGGGCTGCTAGTGCGGATACGGTTTATGGGTTTCTGGGGGCGGTTGGGGTTACCGGGGTTGCCGCTGCTGCGCCTTCGTTGGCGGTGTTTCTCAAGGTGGTTGGGGGGGCGTTTCTGGTGTGGCTGGCGTGGAGCATTGCGCGGGATGCCTTGAAGCCCAAGCAGGCGGCGGAGGTGGCAGCAACGGCGGCGGTTACCCGTGATTTTTTGACGGCCTTTGGTTTAACGCTGTCCAACCCGATGACCATATTGGCGTTCATTGCCATCTTTGCTGCGCTGGATCCATTGTCCGCTGGGCAACAGTTGGAAGGCAGGGAACTGTGGTTTGCCACGCTGCCGATGCTTGCCGGGGTGTTTTTGGGGTCTGCTGCGTGGTGGGTGTGTTTGAGTGGGGTTACGGCGGTGTTGCGCAAGAGGATTTCTGTTTCGTTGATGCGGGGGATCTCTGGGGTTTCTGCTGTGGTTATTGGGACCTTTGGTTTGGTCCAGGTTTTCGCAGGGTTGCGCGACATCTTCTAGCCGACGCGGTCCGGGTAGGAGCTGGCTTGCCTGCGATGGACCGCAAGGCGGTCCCAAAACCTGCCACACCGAACTGTCTGGATTGATGCGATCTACCAAGCGCCTGTCGCACTCCAGCAACCTAAGCATGTTCAAATCCCGCCCAAGCCACCGCGTCATTGAAGACAATATCCAGCCTCGGGAACTTGTAATGAAAGGACTCCTCAACCTGCTCGCCCTAGCGTCGCTGCTGTCAGCCAGCGGTCTCTCACAGGCAACCACACCCACCCCTGATCAGGACGCCCTCGCCCAGGACATTCTCGCCAATCTCGAACTCAATACATTCCCGAACTCACTGCGCCCAATGAACTTCCCGGACGGCACGACACTCGGTCAGACGCCCCACCATATCGTCGAAAAAGTCCAGACGGAACAAACCACCTGGCGTGCCGTGGACGATGAAAGAAGCTGGATGTATGCGGTCACCATCATCAAATCGGGGTCCGAGGGCGTCACGATCTGTTTTCAGGGATCGCAGCTTTGTGGGCAGCTATCGGGCTACTGCGCCGTTGGTGGTGAAGAGGAGCGCCAATGGGCATTATCTGGTGGTAGAGGAATTGTCGGATCAGCCGGGGTGTCCGCAGACCAAGGGTTAAAAGAGGATCAGTTGTTCACCGCCCTAGGAGCTGACTTACCTGTGATAGAACGCTCAAAAGCTTTCGGAGTCCGCAGAAGAACTGAAACAGCGAAAATAGAAAAAAGAACGGACTTATTTCCACCAGGAAAATAAATCTGTGCGAATTTTTCTGTTCCAGTTTTCCCAACAGAGCATGAAAGAGCCGTTTTACCCCCTAAAGGCTCTAGGCTGCATTCCCACGCAACGCATGGGAATGAACAACTTCCTAAGTTAGTGCCTGGCGAATCAGCAAAGCTAAATACTTACTTCCAAAATATTATCGGGAGTTAATATACTCGGAAGCTTTAGCTCTTTCCAAACCTCATAAAACGACGATTCCACCCCGCTCAGGTCTGGAAGCTTAAGCAATCCAAACATAAAGCAGTTGAGATCTGCTCCGTTTTCCAGCAAGCGCAAAATATCTGCTGGAATTTCCTCTTGAGGTAAGTTAGTGATAGACACCCAGTCGTCACCAACATCTTTTGTAGCTAAGTTTTTGGTTAGTTCCTCAGTCTCCGAGTCTGCGAGCTTGGCGAAATCGTACTTACTTAAAAAAATCCATCCAGTACATTTAACACCTTCAGTGGAACCCAAATTTTTTGCGCGAACATAGTGCGATTCCAAGCGAGCAACATTGAGCAGATTTATCGCGCGCCGGACAGAATCGCCCTGCTTTTCCATTTCGAAGGCGGATATATACCCATAGCTCTCTTCCGATATAACCTGGGGGGACTTATAAAACAAGCCTCGCCGTAGGGATTGCTTTGTGAAATCAACTATGGTGTATCCACACTTGCTTAAATCAAACCCCTTAAATAGAGGTGTAGCAGTGTTGTTTTTGAATAGATAGCCAGAACTTCTAAATAAAAAATTCTGACTTGGCTTGATGGATTTTTTATCTATTTTTTTATGCCTCTTAAAATAGGACTTTAACTCAGATACGCTATTGCATATATGCTTCCTTATCATATCAAGCGATATTTTATTTATTGCGTAATATTCATCACCCAAAAATCCATTCCTCTGGAGATTTAGGGGGAGAACGGCATCATTGTCAATATACAAAATTTCATAAGAATGGCTGTGATGCTCTAATATTGCGCCATCAAGAGTTATTTTTGGGGAGCTTATTGTTGGTATAACGACGCCATTACAGAATATGTGAGGATGCTCAGCATGTCTCCAGAATGATGAGACAGAGCTACCTGTACTCACGAAATTCCAATCATTTGCAATAGACTCTTTTCTTATAAGGTAGCTGTTCGGGAGACTCTCTTCGATTTGCTCATCACTAATTATTTTAAACTCAAGCTGTGGTGTATCTAGGTAATACCAACGCCATTCATCTGCCTTGGAAGGTGTGAGATAACGAGAGAACTTCCTTTCGTGAATCTCATGCTTGGTGTATCTTTTTATTACTTTAATAGCATGGTCATTCAATGATATCTTTATGGTTGTTCCTATTTCTTGCTTAGGACGGTATTGAAGTTGGATATTCTGACTAGAAGGGGAGATTTCGAATTTTAGTGCTCGACTTTCTTCTTGATTGTATCTTCTGGTATGGACCTGAATTTTATCGCCGAGCAGGAACCCCGCTAGAACTCCAATACCAAATCTGCCAGTTCTGGGAACTAAAGAGCTGTCGCCCTTTTGAAAAGTATCCTGCCAGTTTTTAGAGTAGCGATATGAAGAGCCTATTTTGAGAAAGTACTCAGAAATTATCTCTATATCCATACCCGTCCCCTGATCCTCAATGGATAGCTCGGCAGCCGGTATATCTATTTTTATACTTATGCTGTGCGGGACCTTGCTATGTATTGGGTTTTCACCGGTCTCATGCGCAAGTCTTTCGTTACACGCATCTACGGCGTTTTGAATTAGCTCTCTCAGCCCAACAAGTGGCTCATCACCATATAGCGGCTTGGTCAATAACGGATAAAGTCGCTCATCATTTGTTTTGAATCCTAATAGGATCGGATGAAATTCTTTATAGTGCCTCTCCACGTAGTCGATAGGATCATCTATAGATGAACGTATTCTCCTCAATGCGATACCGAGCGAACTTTTTTCACCATAACGGCTGTACAACTCGCCCATTGCAGCCCAAAAACCATCAAGTTCACGCTGTAAGCCCTGAGTAAGTTTCATAATTCCGTTCAGGGTTACAGCATCCTCTGGACTGGCATCTATAAAAAGCAATTCACTATCATTATGATAATGATGGGTATTCAGTATTGCTATTTGCTTCTTCCATTCCATTATCGACACGGGGCTACAAAAAGCTCGAATCTGGAAGCACGACTTAGGGGTGCGTTTATTTTCGAATTGAATATAGTCCGATATTCTCAACACGCCCATAATAAAAGCTAGATGGGTATTTTTAGGAAACCGGGCATTATCGGCACCGAGTAAATCTATTGCTTGCCGAAGGGATATGTTATGGCTTCTTGCGGCGAACCCCGCGAGTTCGTTTAAGTTGATAAGTTGCTTGTCGAATAAATTGAATGGACCGTTTGCTGTCGGAAGCCCGTGCAGAGCAATAACCTGAGCGATTCTAGCATGGTGCTTCCTTAAAAACTCTCCTACGATGACAAACTGCTTCTCTGAAAGTTCTTTCTTTAAATTTGGAAACTGAACTACCGAGTCATCCGAAAAGAAATTATACCAGTCCTTCTCTGTGTATTTAGATACTTCCCCCTCAAAAGATGCCCACTCCTCGGAAAAAGACTTTTCGATCCTATAACCAAATAAGCTACTACTATAAAGATCATTACCAAGCAGCTCTATCATCCCCGCCTTATCAATGTGCATTGCGCAGTCATGTAGCAGAATCGATGATGTAAGAACATAAATATCTTCTGGAGTGACTAGCTTCAAAGCCTCTTGGGTAATGAGCTTTTCCGCTGTATTAAGTACACTCTGCACATGGGCAATACCATGATCTGTGTACTCCGGAAAAAAAGTCAAACGATTTTCATATAGCCACTCAGAAAACTTAGATAGTAGTATTTTTATAGACCCGCTCAGCTTTTGATTTACTTCAATCACCGAATTGAATTTTTCTGGAAGCGTTATTTCAAACATATCATTTCCACTGTGAATTTATGAGAGATTATTTAGCTTTTACAACAGAACAGTAAAAACTCAACAGACACAGTCCCTTCTTACTGCCGAAAATAAGATTTTGAAATTAAGAGCCACCGTCCAATTGGGCTAGAACCCAAGCTAATCATATATTCCCTTATTATTGAGACTATTACTCGCGGGGCGCGAGAGCCATGGCCCATAGCCACTACAGCTTTCGACCTTAGCCAATACTGGGCGGTTTGCGCAAGCTATCCATGCAATGGACCGATGCCGAAGGGATAAAAAGGGGAACCAGAGCGCATACCAGCCATACGGGAGGTTTCGTTGATCTCAGACATCGAGGGCGTCATCCCAGGCCGCGTAGTGGACGTATTACCATCTTGGATCAATCCGTGACCACCTGCTCATCGACCGCTTTTGACCGACATCTATCTGTTCCGACCGGCTACAGGTCGCCATCGAAAGCTAATGAGAAGGCTTAGCCAGCTCCGAAGATCTTATCGACTAAAGATCGTGGTGGTCGGATTGAGGACTTGATACAGCAAGCCCATAGCTCTCTATTTTCAACCCCGAGACGTATAAAGCTACGAATCTTCAGCCACCTCCGCCTTTCACGTAGGCAATTTCCCAATCATACTTCCACCCCGCTTTCACCCATTGCGCCCCATGGAGCCGACACCTACCCTCCCCCGGTCGCTGCCAAATCAGCGATCAGGTTTGGTCGCCTGTCGGTACTAAGGCGCGTAAGCGCCGTTCCAATTCTGTTGGCGCTGTGATGTGTTCGCTGCCTGTTTTATGGCGGCTGTGCGCAGGGCGCCTTCGGGTGCGCCGGGTTGCCTTGGTCCCCGGTCGACCAGCCTGTGCACAGTCGCCACCCATCGTCTGGTCGCGTGCGTGGTGACTCCGATTGATTAAGGAGTTTTGCCATGAAGAAAATCGTTCCTGATCCGCCTGCCCTGCCCCAACGCCCCACCACCGCCCACACCCATTTCGGCTCCTGCAACAACACCCATCCCCACCTGTTCAGCGTCTGTGCTGGCATCAGCATGGAAGATGCCCTGGCGCATCTGGCCATGACGCTGGTGGCGGCCAGTGAAACCAATTTCCAGGTTTGTGAGTTGGCGGGGACGCGGGTGCGATCGCTGGCCTGGACTACTCAGCATTCGTTGGAGATGTGTCAGGCGTTGGTTGATTCGTTGTTGAGGGGGGAAGGTGGGGGTGGGTTGGAGGGTGGAGGATTCTGATCCGTTCTCGAGTTGCTTGCCGGTTCGACAGGGCTTGCCTTGCCTGAGACACCGGAGTGGATGGTTTTGGGGCCGCTTTGCGGCCCTTCGCGAGCAAGCTCGCTCCCACAGTGATCGCGGTGTGGTTCGATAACTGTTTTCTGCGCGACTGCGCGTGTCAGCCATGAGATCCAGGGTTCCGGGTTTGTCTGGCAGATTCGGGACTCTGGTTTTGTGGCCGCTTTGCGGCCAATCGCGGATGAATCCGCTCCCACATTGATCGGGTTGGTCCGGGACTATCGGGGTCAGTCTTGATGCCTGTGTCTGGGTGAGGCCTGGGTGGCTAGACAGCTGACCAGTGAGGGTGTCTGGTCGGGCCTCATCGCTGCATAGGTATCTACACATCTCTCGTTCGGGCCCGGATGCTGGGCTTGCGCTGGATTTGTAGGAGCGTGGCTTGCCCGCGAAGGGCCGCAGAGCGGCCCCAAAACCTGCCACACCGAATATCTGGGGCGCTGAGGCCAAGCAGGCGCTGAATCCAAAACAGGTTCCCCCACCTAGCTCGTGCTGGATGGTTTTGGGGCCGCTCTGCGGCCCTTCGCGGGCAAGCCACGCTCCTACCTGAAACCGCGTCGGTCGAAGATCTGCGCATCGACGCGAGATATGTAGATACCCATGCTCATCGCTGGCAAGCCAGCTCCCACAGGGGTCTTTGGTGGCCGCTGGATTGCGGGGTGGCGTGGGCCTTTCGTGGGGGTTTGGTCGGGTTTGCAGTGGTGAATTTGCCACCGTAATCGCGGGTGAATCCGCTCCCACATGGGGGCGATGTGGTCCTGAACTTCTGCACTCGATCATGAGGATGTCATTTGACATCCATCCAGGATGATGAATAACATCCACGCCAGCACCACCCCACCCAGCCACCCACCAAAGGCCCGAGATCCATGAATCTCCAATCCGTCTTCGACTACCGCAGCCCCTACGCCTACCTCGCCAACACCCGCCTGCCCAGCCTCGACCACCCCGTCGACCACCTCCCCATCGACATCCTCACCGTGATGAAGCAGGTCAACAACCAACCCTCCCCCGCCTGCCCACCGAAACTCCGCTACTCCGGCATCGACGCCACCCGCTGGGCCGCGCTGTACCAGGTCCCCTTCGCCCCCAACAGCGCCCTGCTCCAGGCCATGGGCGAAGGCCAGTTCGACGGTGCCCTGCTGGTCCGCCTGGCCATCGCCGCCCAACAAACCGGCGCCTTCGAAACCCTCCACCCCGCCTTGTTCAAAGCCCTCTGGGCCAGCACCACCGACCTCACCACCCCACGCGCCCGCGAAACCTTCCTGCAATCCCTGAACCTCGACCCCACCCTCTGGCACCTCGCCGACACCCCGCAAGTCCACGCCCAACTCGCCGCCAACAACGCCCTCGCCATCGAGCGCGGCGTGTTCGGCGTGCCCACCTTCTTCTGCGACAACGAGATGTTCTTCGGCAACGACCGCCTCGATTTCGTCCGCGCCGCAATCCAGCAAGCCAAAGGAGCCTGAAACCATGACCACTAAAAAACTTGCGATCGTCACCGGCGTCGGCCCAGGCACCGGGGCTTCCATCGTTCGCCGCCTTCTCGACGACGGCTACCGCGTAGCCATGCTCGCCCGCAACGCCGAACGCCTCGCCGCGCTGCAGGAGGAACTGCCCGACACCCACGCCTTCCCGGTGGATGTCAGCGATACCGCGCAACTGGAACAGACCCTTGACCAGATCAAGGCCCAACTGGGCGACGCCGATGTGCTCGTCCACAACGCCGTGGGTGCGACCTTCGGCAATTTCCGCGAGATCGACCCGCAGGCCCTGGAAACCAACTTCCACACCAACGTCATGGCCCTGCTCCATCTGGCCCGCACGCTGTCCCCGGCGATGGTGGGCAAGGGCCAGGGCGCGATCATCGTGACCGGCAATACCTCGGCCCTGCGCGGCAAAGGCCATTTCGCCGCCTTCGCGCCGACCAAGGCGGCCCAGCGCATCCTGAGCGAGTCCATCGCCCGGGATCTGGGGCCGAAAGGCGTGCACGTGGCCTATCTGGTGATCGATGCGGTGATTGATATGCAGTGGACCCGCGAGATGCACCCGACCAAGCCGGACGACTTCTTTATCCAGCCGGACGATATCGCCGCCGAAGTCGGCCATCTGATCCAGCAACCCCGCAGCGCCTGGACCTTCCTGACCGAAGTGCGGCCCTTCGGCGAGACCTGGTAAGCCGCGCCGCCAGCCGGGGGCCGGTGCTATGATCCGCCCCCGGACCACGCAGGAGACCGCCACCATGGGCCATTCCCAAGCCAGCAAGCAGAGCACCCACGAACGCATCGTCGCCATCGCCGCCGAGCGCTTCTGCGAGCTGGGCCTCGACGGCCTGAGCATTGCCAACCTGATGAAGGAAGCCGGCCTGACCCACGGCGGCTTCTACAAGCATTTCGAGTCCCGCGACCAGCTTGTCGCGGAAGCCCTGGACACCGCCTTCAAACGCTCGGAAACCCCGCAACGCAAGGACTTCAACACCTTGGTCGGCGACTACCTGAGCCCCGCACACCGCGATGGCGTCGGTACCGGTTGCGCAGTCGGCGCACTGGTCAGCGATATCGGCCGGGTCGAGGGTGAAGCCCGCGAGCTGTACACCAACAAGCTGCGCGCCAACTTCAAGGGCATCGCTCATTTGCTGGGCGGTGCGGACGGCGAAAAACGCAAACAGGCAATGATCGCCTTTAGCGCCATGGTCGGCGCCCTGGGCCTGGCCCGGGCCTGCGCGGATGAGGAGATGTCGCGGGAGATTCTGGCGACCGTGCAGGAATTCCTCACAGCCAGCTTCGGCGAAGACTGACGCCCACCTCTACACTCTTCTGACAATCACCAGGAGAGCGTGGCATGAATGACACAGAAGTCCTGATCATCGGCGCCGGCCCCACAGGCCTGGTGCTCGCCCTGTGGTTGAGCAAGCTGGGCGTCAAGGTGCGTATCGTCGACAAGGCGAGCGGACCGGGCACCACCTCCCGCGCCCTGGCCGTGCAGGCGCGGACCCTGGAGCTGTATCGCCAGCTCGATCTGGCCGACACCGTGGTCGAGCGCGGCCATCAGGTCCCGGCGGCCAATCTCTGGGTGCGCGGCCAGCCGGCGGCCAAGCTCTCCCTGCAGAATATCGGCGCCGGCCTGACGCCCTACCCCTTCCTGGAAATCTACCCGCAGGACGAACACGAAAAGCTGCTGATCGAGCGCCTGCAAGGCTTCGGCATCGAGGTGGAGTGGAATACCGAACTGCTGGAGCTGAGCCAGGACGATCACCAGACCGTGGCCCGCCTGCGTCTGGCCAACGGTGGCGAAGAAGACTGCATAGCCTCGTATCTCGCCGGCTGCGACGGCGCCCGCTCGGTGGTGCGCAAGGCCCTGGGCATCGGCTTTCCCGGCGGGACCTATGGGCAGGTGTTCTATGTCGCGGATGTGCAGGCGTCGGGTCCGGCCATCGATGGCGAATTGCATGTGGACCTGGATGAGGCGGACTTCGTCGCAGTCTTTCCCCTCGCTGGCGAAGGCCGTGTACGACTGATCGGCACGGTGCGCGATGAACGCGCCGAACACCCGGAAAAGCTGACCTTCGCCGACGTCGGCAACCGCGCCATCGAGCAGATGCAGATCCAGGTGGAGACCGTGAACTGGTTTTCCACCTACCGCGTGCATCATCGCGTGGCCCAACAGTTCCGCCGCCATCGCGCCTTCCTCCTCGGCGACGCCGCCCACGTGCACAGCCCGGCCGGCGGCCAGGGCATGAATACCGGGATAGGCGATGCCATCAACCTGGCCTGGAAACTGGCTGCGGTGCTGCATGGCAAGGCCACCGATGAGTTGCTGGTCAGCTATGAAATCGAGCGCAAGGCCTTTGCCGAACGCCTTGTAGCGACCACCGACCAGGTCTTCAACTTCATCAGCGCCAACGGGCGTGTCGCCAATCTGCTGCGCACGCGGCTGGCACCGGTGCTGCTGTCGCGGCTGGTGGCGATGGGCAAGGTGCGTTCGTTCATGTTCCGCACGGTGTCGCAGATCGGCCTCAACTACCGGCTGATGCCGCTGAGTTTCGGCACGGCCGGGCATGTGCATGGTGGCGACCGGCTGCCCTGGGCGCATGATGAAACGGCAGACAATTTCGCCGAACTGGCGCGGCCCTGCTGGCAGGTGCATGTCTACGGGCTTGCCGGCAAGGACCTGACCGGCTGGTGCGCAGCGCGGCAGATTCCGCTGCATGTGTTCGCCTGGAGCCCGGCCCACGAGGCGGCCGGGCTGGCGCGCAATGCCTTCTACCTGATTCGCCCGGACAGCTACGTGGCGCTGGCCGAGGCGTCGTCCTCCACCTCGGCGCTGGAACGTTACTTCACCGAACGCTCGCTGAGACCCTGCTGAATCCCGAAGAACCGCCAGGTGGCGTACAGGCACAGGAGCAGGCCGGCCACGGCGAGGGAACCGCCGACGCCACCGATATACGACAGCCCCACCTGACTCACCACGATGCTGCCCAGCAGCGCCCCGCCGCCGATACCGACGTTGTACAGCCCGGAGAACATGGCCATGGCCACGTCCGTGGCGTCCGACGCCAGTTGCAGGACCTTGGACTGCAAGGCCAGGCTGAAACACATGATCGCCATACCCCACAGCGCACACAGGGCGCAGAGCAACCACGGCACCCCGGCAAACGGCAGGAGCAATGTCAGGGACACGCCCAGCGCGGCGATCGCGGCGATCAGGAAGCCGCGCGGGAAGCGCTCGCTGAAGTGACTGAACAGGAACGAGCCGAAGATCCCCGCGCCACCGAACACCAGCAGCAACACCGTGGTCATTTCACTGCTCAGCGCCGCGACTTCCCGGGCGAACGGCTCGATATAGCTGTAGCCGGTGAATTGCGCGGTGATCACCAGCACCACCAGGGCATACACCGACATCAGCGCCGGGCGCTTGAGCAGGATCGGCAGGCTGCGCAGCGAGCCGGAGTTTTGACTTGGCAGCAGCGGCAGCGAACGCAGCAGCCAGAGCAGGGTCGCCACCGAGACCACGGCGATCCCGAGGAAAGTGGTACGCCAGCCCAGGGCTTCACCCACGACCCGGCCCAGCGGGATGCCGAGGACCATCGCCAGGGTGGTGCCGGTCGCCAGCAAGCCGAGGGCCTTGGCCTGCTTGCCCGGCGGTGCCACGCGCACCGCCAGCGAGGCGGTGATCGACCAGAACACCGCGTGGGCCAGGGCGATCCCTACCCGGCTGACCAGGAGCATGCCGAAGCTGGTGGCCATGCTCGACATCACGTGGCTGACGCTGAACAGCACGAACAACAGGCCCAGCAGGCGCCGGCGCTCGATATTACGGGTCAGCAGCATCATCGGCAGCGAGGTCAGCGACACCACCCAGGCGTACACCGTGAGCATCAGCCCGACCTGGGACGCCGGCATCTCGAAACTGCGCCCGATATCGCTGAGCAACGCCACCGGCACGAACTCGGTGGTGTTGAAGATAAAGGCACCCAGGGCCAGGGCGAAGACACTGAGCCAGCTGCCGCTACGGGCGTCGACGGGGCTATTCATGCGAGGGATACAGCTCCTGAACAGTACAAATCGCACGCGTGACAAAGGCATCCGTGACCCTGGGGGGTCGGATGTGCCATGCGGTCTTTGTAGGAATAATTGCGCCGGAGTCTACGACAGCCCCTGCCCCGCCGCAAACGCTTGGCGCGTGGTTTGGGAATCGGGCGCCAGATTAACGTCAGGAGCCTGGCTGCTCCGCGAAATCTTTCAATCGCGGCTGCGAAGCCCGTGATAGAGCGAGAGCGTTGAATTTCACACATTTTGATACAACTGGCCCGCTGGGTTTTTGACGGGATGGCAAATTGCTGCGCTATACATGAAAAAAAGTTCATTTTCTTGACACAGCCTGCTCCGGAGGCTTTATGCGCGCACTCACTGCCCTGACCGTCCAACTCAAGCGCAAGGGACTGCGCCGCACCCTTCTCACCCTGTGGCGCCGCCATGTGTTCTTCCACTGGGAGCTGTTGTGGATGGAGCGTGACCTGACGACGCCGGTCGGCCCGCATAGCCTCAAGGACCACCCGCCGGTGCGCCTGGAGACCATCACCGAAGCCAATGCCGATGCCTTCGCCCGCCATTTCGGCGATCGCGTCGGGACCATGCGCGAACTGGCCCGCGAAGGGCATGTCGGGCACATGTACCTGGATGACGCGGGCGACGCGGTGGCCTTTATCTGGGCCAGTACCCGCGATTATCACGACCGTCATTACTACGGCTGCACCTTCCCGGTGGCGCCGGGGGACTTCTTCGAATTCGGCGGGGAAATGATCCCCGCCTATTTTGGCACCTGGCTCTCGGTGGATGCCCAGGTTAGCCTGTGGCAAGCCATGCAGGCACGTGGCTGCAGCCGGGTGGTGGATGTGGTGGAAACCCACAACGTGCCGGCCCTCAAGCTGCACCTGCGCATGGGTTACCAGGAGCAAGGCCGGGTAATGCACGTGTACGGGCTGTTCGGGCGCTGGAAGCTGTTTCGCCAGAGCCGCTACAGCGGCTCGCGGCTGGTGCCGCTGTGCACGACAAGGGCGCAGCCGGTGAAGGTGGAGATGGCCTGACAGATGATTTCAGGTGATCCCTGTGGGAGCTGAGCTCACTTCAGGAATTGTGCAACCCGCTCCGCCGGCAGCCAGTTCAGTGTTCCGGCCAATGCCAAGTTCCAATTGAAGGTAGCGGTGGATACCGCTTACCTGTGCGGGTACCGCGACTGATCAGCGGCTTGCACAAATCACTGTGGGAGCTGGCTTGCCAGCGATAGGGCCGGC
Organism: Pseudomonas sp. P2S-1; assembly: GCF_057197725.1. Taxonomy (NCBI): domain Bacteria; kingdom Pseudomonadati; phylum Pseudomonadota; class Gammaproteobacteria; order Pseudomonadales; family Pseudomonadaceae; genus Pseudomonas; species Pseudomonas sp. P2S-1. The sequence goes on along the minus strand of NZ_CM170068.1, from coordinate 814,101 downwards.
AAGGGCAGTGATGTTGCCTGATCTGGCCTCATCGCTGGCAAGCCAGCTCCCACAGGGCCTGCAGTGTTCTTTGGATCAGCGACCCAACGCCTCGCGCAGCCTGCAAGGGCATTTACCGCCCCATCATTCCAGGGTGATTTTCCCCGCCTCGATCACCTCGCCCCAGCGCTTGCCATCCTCGGCGATCAATTCGGCGAATCCGGCAGGCGTGCCCTGTTCGACGCTGATGCCGTTCTGGGCGAAGCGCTCGGCGGTTTGTGGTGACCTGGCGATGACGCCAATGGCCCCGCTCAACTTTTCCACCAGTTCCGGCGCCGCGCCCTTGGGCAATACGATGCCGAACCAGCCCGAGGCGACGAACCCCGGCAACCCGGCTTCGGTGGCGCTGGGCACGCCGGGCAGCAGCGGCGAGCGCTCGGCGCTGCTGAGCACCAGGCCCTTGAGCTTGCCGGCCTGGATCTGCGGGGCGAGGACGGTGAGGGTATCCACCGCCACGTCCACTTCGCCACCGAGCAGGCCGGTCACTGCCGGAGCGCTGCCCTTGTAGGGCACATGCAGCAGGTCGGTGCCGGACAGGTGCTTGAGCAGCTCGCCGGAGAGATGGCAAAGCGTGCCATTGCCGCACGACGAGTAGCTCAACGCCCCCGGCCTGGCCTTGGCCTCGGCGATCAGCGCCGGCAGCGAGTCGATCTTGCTCGACGCCTGCACCGCCACCACGTTCGGCACCGAGGCCACCACCGCCACCGGCGCGAAGTCCTTGACCGGGTCGTAGCGCAGGTCCTTTTGCAGGTTCGGCAGGATGGCCAGTTGTCCGGCCGTGGCCAGGGACAGGGTGTAGCCATCGGGCCTGGCCTTGGCCACCGCTTCGGCGGCGATCGCCGTGCCGGCGCCGGGCTTGTTGTCCACCACCACCGGCTGGCCCAGCGAGGCGGAAAGCTGCTCGGCGTAATAACGGCCGATGGTGTCTGCCGCTCCACCGGGCGGGAATGGCACCACCAGGGTCAGCGGTCGACTCGGGTAATTGTCGGCCTGGGCCAGGCCGGTAATGCCCAGGGCCAGAGCGGCCAGGACGAAGGTGACGGAACGGGCAAGTTTCATGGGGCAATTCCTGGACGAGTGGGAGAAGAAAGTCAGTCTTCGCTGAAGGCCACCTGGCGGGTGGCGCGCAAGCGTGGCGAGCACATCAACAGCACCACCAATGCAGTGACGATCAGCAGGGTCAGGCTCAAGGGCCGGGTGAAGAACACCGTGGGATCGCCACGGGACAGCAGCATCGCCCGGCGCAGGTTCTCTTCCATCAGCGGGCCGAGCAGGTAGCCCAGCAGCAGCGGTGCCGGCTCGCAGCGCAGCTTGATGAACAGGTAGCCGAGCAAGCCGAAGGCCACGGTCAGCAGCACATCGAACAGGCTGTTGTTGACGCTGTACACGCCAATGCAGCAGAACAGCAGGATCGACGGGTACAGCAGGCGGTACGGCACCGCCAGCAGGCGCACCCAGATGCCCACCAGCGGCAGGTTGAGCACCAGCAGCAGCAGGTTGCCCAGCCACATGCTGACGATCAGGCCCCAGAACAGCTCGGGGCGCTCGTCGATCACCTGGGGGCCGGGGACGATACCGTGGATCATCATGGCCCCGGCCATCAGCGCCATCACCGCGTTGGACGGCAGGCCCAGCACCAGCATGGGGATGAAGGACGTCTGCGCCCCGGCATTGTTGGCCGACTCGGGCCCGGCAACCCCTTCGATGGCGCCCTGGCCGAAGCGCTCCGGCTCCCTGGCCAGGCGCTTTTCGATCATGTACGAGGCGAAGGAGCCGAGCATCGCCCCGCCGCCGGGCAAGACGCCCAGCAGCGAACCGAGCCCGGTGCCCCGCAGGATCGGTTTCCAACTGCGTCGATAGTCATCCCGCGACGGCATCAGGCTGCCGACCCGGGCCACCTGGGTCTTGCCGCCGTGATCGCGCTCGAGGTTGGCGATGATCTCGGCGATACCGAAGATGCCCATGGAGATCACCACGAAGCTGATGCCGTCGCTCAACTCGGGAATGCCGAAGGTGAAGCGCTCGACACCGGAGTTCACATCGGTGCCGACCAGCCCGAGCAGCAGCCCGAGCAAGGTCATGGCGATGGCCTTGAGCACGTCGCCCTGGGCCAGGACGATGGCCGCCACCAAGCCCAGCAGCATTAGCGAAAAATATTCCGCAGGGCCGAATTTCAAGGCGGCTTCCGCCAATGGCGTGGCGGCGGCGGCCAGCAGCAGGATCGCCAGGCTGCCGGCAACGAACGAACCGATCGCCGCGATGGCCAGCGCCGCTCCCGCCCTGCCCTTGCGCGCCATGGCATGGCCGTCGAGGCAGGTCACCACCGAGGAGGACTCGCCGGGCAGGTTGACCAGGATCGCCGTGGTCGAGCCTCCGTACTGGGCGCCGTAGTAGATGCCGGAGAGCATGATCAGCGCCGCCGACGGGGTCAGGCCGTAGGTGATCGGCAGCAGCATGGCGATGGTCGCCACCGGCCCCAGCCCCGGCAGGACGCCGACCAGGGTGCCGAGGGTGACGCCGACGAAGCAGTACAGCAGGTTGTTCAGGGTAAAGGCCGCTTGCAGGCCGATCGCCAGGTGATCGAGCAGTTCCATGGCGCGCCCTCAGACCGGCCAGGCCGGCAGGTTGAGGCCCAGGCCCCAGGCAAACACCGCCACGCTGAACAGCCCCAGCACACAACCGAGCACGGTCAGTTCGCCAAGGTGGGCGCGGCGCCGGGCCAGGCCGCTGAGCAGGGTCATGAGCAAGGTTGACAGGGCCAGGCCCAGGCTTGGCAGCGACAGGGCGAAGGCCACCACGCTGCCGCCTATGGACAGCCCGGGCCGGGCCTGGAACAGCTCGCCCAGCGCCACCCTTTCCCGCGACAGCGCCAGGCCGCGTACCAGCAGGACCACGCCTAGGACACACAGCGCCAGGCTGACCAACCAGGGGAAGTAACCGGCGCCCATGCGCATGGCAGTACCGCTGGCGTAGTCGCGGCCGATCAACAGGCCGGCCAGGCCGAAGCCGAGAAACAGCAGGCCGGCCAGCAATTCGCGGGCATCGGGAATCAGTCGGGTACGCACGGGGCTCTCCAGGTGCCAGTGTCCGGCACTGTGGTTGACGATCCGCGCGTGCGGTCTCGTGGGGGCTGAATGGAATGGATCAGGCCAGTCGGGCAGCGACCTTGGCCCGGGTCAGCGGCAGCAGTTCGCGGCCATAGTCCTCAGCATCGACCACCGGGTCGAAGCCACGGATAAGGAAGGTTTTCACGCCCAGGTCGTAGTAGGCCAGCAAGGCATCGGCCACCTGCTCGGGGGTGCCCACCAGCGCGGTGGAGTTGTGCCCGCCGCCGACCAGCCCGGCGATTCCGGTCCATAGCCGTTCATCGACCCGCTCGCCCTTGGCCACGGTGTCGAGCAGGCGCTGGGCGCCGACGCTCTGCGGCTTGTTGGCGATCACTGGGCCAGAGCGCTCGATACGCTGGCGCGCCGTGCCAAGAATGCTTTCGGCCTTGGCCCAGGCGGCCTCCTCGGTGGCGGCGATGATCGGCCGGAACGACACGCTGAACTCGATCTCGCGACCATGGCGAGCCGCCTCGGCACGCACTGCGGCGATGGTCTCGCGGGTCTGCTCCAGCGACTCGCCCCACAGGGCGAAGACATCGGCATGCTTGCCGGCGACCTGCAGCGCGGCCGCCGAGGAGCCGCCGAAATACACCGGCAAGTGGGGTTTCTGCAGGGGCTTGATCGCCGAGAAGGCCTTTTCTGCCTGGTAGTAGGTACCCGCGTGGTCGAATGGACGTTCCTCGGTCCATACCTTGCGCACCACCTCGAGGAACTCGTCGGTGCGGGCGTAGCGCTGGTCGTGCTCGAGGTAGTCGCCGTCCTTGCGCTGCTCGACGTCGTTGCCGCCGCTGATCACATGCAGGGCCAGGCGCCCGTCGAGCAGGTGCTCAAGGGTCGCCAGCTTGCGTGCGGCCAGGGTCGGGGCGACGAAACCCGGGCGGTGGGCAAGCAGGAAATGGATCCTGGACGTCGCCAGCCCGGCCAGGGCGGTGACCAGGAAACCGTCCGGCTGATCAGACCAATAGCCCACCAGGACACGGTCGAAACCCGCCTCTTCATGTACCTGGGCGAAACGGGTGATGTACGCCTTGTCGAAGATCGGGCCGCTGGCGTCGATGGTTTCCGATGACAGCCGATGGCCGATCATGCCGATGAATTGCACGCTCATGCTGGATCTCCCTGAAGGCGGACGGTTATAGGAACGGGGATGTTCAAAACGATCGCTTATAAGCTAACGGTCGCACCGTCCGCTGTGAAATTCTTTTCCGGCATAAGCTAATTCAAAAAATAAAGAATAATCTTTTATCTTTAAAATTCTTTTTTCGCATATTAGCTTATGCGGAATTCGAATTTTGAGAATGATCCTGCCGTTGCTAGGGTTCCTTGAAACCGCAGCCTGAGCCTTGAAAAATGACCCATCCCCTACGTCTCGACCGCCTGCGCCGGTTCATCGGCGACCTGGCCGAACTGCTGGAGCAGGAACACGAAGAAGCCGCCATCCTCGATCGCGGGCAGAACCTGTTGCAGCAATTGGTAGCCCATGATGACTGGCTGCCACCGGAGCTGGCCCAACCCAGCCCCGAGCGCTACCAGCAATTCCTCCTCCACGCCGACTCGCGCCAGCGCTTCTCGGTGGTGAGCTTCGTCTGGGGTCCCGGCCAGCGCACGCCGATCCACGACCATCGGGTCTGGGGCCTGATCGGCATGCTGCGTGGCGCCGAGTATTCCCAGGGCTTCGCCCGCACCGACAGCGGTGCGCTGATCCCGGCTGGCGATGCCGTGCGCCTGTCACCCGGCCAGGTCGAGGCGGTGTCGCCGCGCATCGGCGATATCCATGAAGTGCGCAATGCCCACGACGACCAGGTGTCCATCAGCATCCACGTCTACGGCGCCAATATCGGTGCAGTGAAGCGCGCCGTGTACCTCGCCGACGGTAGCGAGAAACCCTTTATCTCCGGCTATTCCAACACCCGCTTGCCCAATATCTGGGACCTGTCCAAAGAGAACCCCGCCCCATGAGCACCGCGACTACCCGCTCCTATGCCGAGCTGCGCCAGCACCTGCTGGCCAAGGATGAACTGGCCCTGATCGATGTGCGCGAGGAAGCGCCCTTCGCCCTGGAGCACCCGCTTTTCGCGGCCAATATCCCGCTGTCGAAACTGGAAATCGAGATCTACGCCCGGGTGCCCCGCCGGGATACCCAGGTGACCGTGTATGACGATGGCGAAGGGCTCGCCAAGCGTGCCGCCGAGCGCCTGCGCGAGCTGGGCTACAGCGATGTGGCCTTGCTCGAAGGTAGCCTGGCCGGCTGGCGTGACGCCGGCGGCGAGCTGTTCCGTGACGTCAATGTACCGAGCAAGGCTTTTGGCGAACTGGTCGAAGCCAAGCGCCACACGCCGTCGCTGGCGGCCGAGGAAGTCCAGCAGCTGCTGGATGACAAGGCCAACGTGGTAGTACTCGACGCCCGCCGCTTCGACGAATACCAGACCATGAGCATCCCCGGCGGCATCAGCGTGCCGGGGGCGGAACTGGTGTTGCGCGTGGCGGAACTGGCGCCGGACCCGCAGACCCGGGTCATCGTCAACTGCGCCGGGCGTACCCGCAGCATCATCGGCACCCAGTCGCTGGTCAATGCCGGGATTCCCAACCCGGTCTCGGCCCTGCGCAACGGCACCATCGGCTGGACCCTGGCCGGACAGCAACTGGCCCATGGGCAGGCGCAGCGCTTTGTCGAAGTCAGCGCTGAAACCCGCGACAACGCCGCACGCCAGGCCCGGGCCGTGGCGGACAAGGCCGGGGTGGCGCGTATTTCCAAAAGTGAACTGGCGACCTGGCAGGCTGAGGCTAACCGCACTACCTATCTGTTCGATGTGCGCACCCCGGAGGAATACGCCAAGGGCCACCTGCCCGGTAGTCGCTCCACCCCGGGCGGCCAACTGGTCCAGGAGACCGATCACAACGCCAGCGTGCGCGGTGCGCGGATCGTGCTGTTGGATGACGAAGGCGTGCGGGCCAATATGAGCGCGTCGTGGCTGGCACAGATGGGCTGGCAGGTGGCGGTGCTCGATGGACTCGATGCCAGCGACTTCAGCGAGACCGGCGACTGGCAGGCACCGCTGCCCGAACTGCCGCAACCACCGTCGATCCAGGGTGAGCAGTTGCAGCAATGGCTGGAAGCCGGCGACACCGTGCTGCTGGATTTCACCACCAGCGCCAACTATGTGCAGCGACATATCCCCGGCGCGCACTGGGCGATCCGTGCGCAACTGGCGCAAGCGCTGGAGAAGCTGCCGGTGGCCGAGCGCTATGTGGTGACGTGTGGCAGCAGCCTGCTGGCGCGTTTTGCGGCAGTGGACCTGCAGACGCTGACGCGCAAGCCGGTGTTTCTGCTGGAAGGCGGCACCGGGCGCTGGATTGCCGAAGGGCGGGCGCTGGAGCACGGCGAGACGAATCTGGCGGTGCCGCGCAGCGACCGTTATCGCCGGCCGTATGAGGGGACGGATAACCCGCGGGAGGCGATGCAGGGGTATCTGGACTGGGAGTTCGGGTTGGTGGAGCAGTTGGGGCGGGATGGGACGCATGGTTTCCATGTGATCTGACACACCACTTTTCCAAACCCCGACAACAATCCCTGTGGGAGCTGGCTTGCCAGCGATGAGGCCATCAAGAACACCGGTGTTCTTCAGGGCCCTATCGCTGGCAAGCCAGCTCCCACAGGGTTTTGTGCAACTGACTAAAAATCATTTTTATGCATATTTATCAAAATTAATAATTCCCAAAAAGAATAATATTGATATTCCAAAAAAGAATTTCCACTCAATTTCTTATAAAAATAAGATCATCCCCAGACGATCTCGTCACCCCTTCACCACACCCCAGGCAATCCACCTGCACCCACACCCCGGGCCAGTGCCAGCTTTGACGGACCAAGCCCGCCCATGCCCCAGCACTTCCCTATCAGCGCCCTGACCGCCGCCCTGCTCTTCGCCGGCCTCGCCCCGAGCACACAGGCTGCGAGCAACGACACCCACCTGGACACCGTGACCGTGATCTCCACCGGCATCCGCGGCCAGGAACGCACGGTGGCCGACAGCCCGGCGCCGATCGATGTGATCAACAGCGAACAACTGCTCAAGACCGGCCGCGCCGAGCTTTCCGAAGCCATCTCGCGCCTGCTGCCGTCGTTCAACTTCGGCACCAATATCGCCGGCTACAACTCGGTCACCCGCCCCCTGAGCAACCGCAGCCTGGGCCCGGCCTACACCCTGGTGCTGGTCAACGGCAAACGCCGGCATAACGGCGCGGTGGGCCAGCGCGGCAATATCGACAACAGCGGCGCCAACGCAGTGGATATCGACCTGATCCCGGTCAGCGCCGTGGACCATATCGAAGTGCTCAAGGACAGCGCCGCCGCCCAGTACGGCTCGGACGCCGTGGCCGGGGTGATCAATATCATCCTCAAGTCCAACGCCTCCGGCGGCCATGTCGAGAGCAGCTACGGCAAGCTCTATTCCGGCCAGGGCGAGACCCTCAAGGTGGCCGGCGACCAAGGCTTCAAGCTGGGTGAAAGCGGCTTCCTGCACCTCTCCGCCGATGCCCGCAAGCGCGGCGATGCGGCGTGGAACGGCAAGGCCGACAGCAGCGTGCGCGCCTTCGCCGACCCGGTGAAGGAAGCCGCCTGGGACCGCGTGGCGATCAAGAACGGCGACCCCGAGATCAATGCCTTCAACGTCGCCTACAACGCCGAGCTGCCGCTGGACGCCCTGACCCTGTATTCCTACGCCACCTACGGCGAACGCGAGGCCGAGGCCTACAACTATTTCCGCCTGCCCACCGGCACCGCCGCCGTACCCGAGCTGTTCCCCGACGGCTACTACCCGCTGAACAACATCAAGGACCGCGACTACCAGTTCCTGTTTGGCGGCAAGGGCGAACGCGCCGACTGGCACTGGGACCTGAGCACCACCTACGGGCGCAACAACATCCACCACTCCAGCGACTTCAATATCAACCCGTCCCTCGGCACCGCGACCCCGACCAGCTTCGACAACCTGGCAACCTTCCGCTTCGAGCAGTGGGTCAACAACTTCGACCTGACCCGGCGCTACGACAGCCTGTTCGGCCTGACCTCGCCGGTACAGGTCTCGGCCGGCCTGGAACATCGCTGGGAGCGCTTCAGCACCTTCGCCGGCGACCCCGAGGCCTATATCACCGGCAGCTACCCCGCCGCCTCCGGCGCCCAGGCCGCCGTAACGCTGCGCCCGGAAGACGAGGTCAGCCTGATCCGCAACAACTACGCGGCCTACCTCGACCTCGGCTTCGACCTCACCGAGCGCTGGTTCCTCGACCTGGCCGGGCGCGTCGAGCACTACGACGACGATTCCGGCAACACCTTCGGCCTCAAGCTCAACTCACGCTACGAACTGACCGACCAGTGGGCCGTGCGTGGCACCGTCGGCACCGGCTTCCGCGCGCCGTCCCTGACCCAGATCGGCTACACCGTGGCCGACAACCGCGTGGCTACCGACGTCAACGGCAACGTGGTCCCGGCCGTGACCCGCCTGACTCCGTCCGACAGCAGCCTGGCCGCGGCCCTCGGTGGCGACAAGCTCAAGCCGGAGAAATCCCGCAACCTCGGTTTCGGCGTGACCTGGCAACCGGCGCCGCGCACCAGCATCACCGCCGACGCCTACCTGATCGATATCGACGACCGCATCACCCTGACCAGCAACATCTACGACCAGGGCAACGGCGTCATCACCAACATCCTGCAAAGCCAGGGCGTCGCTCCGGGCACCTGGGTCAACTACTACACCAACGCCTACGACACCCGCACCAAGGGCCTGGACATCGTCGCCGATCACAGCACCGACTTCGGCGCCTGGGGCGATGTGCGCTGGAGCCTGGCCTTCAACTGGAACAAGACCAGCATCGAGGATGTGCGCGATACCCCGGCGTCCCTGGCCGGCTCCGGCATCACCCTGGTGGGCCGCGACCGCGAAGGCGACCTGACCGTGGCCAGCCCGGAGACCAAGTGGATCCTCGGCGCCAACTGGAAGGTCGACGACCTCGCGGTCAACCTGCAGACCACCCGCTACGGCAGCGTCAAGACCCTCGCGGTCAACCCCAGCGGCGACCGCAGCTTCGGCGCCAAGTGGATCACCGACCTGGACGTGGCCTACACCTTCTTCGACCAGCTGACCGTCAGCGTCGGCGCCACCAACCTGTTCGACGTGCGCCCGGACAAGCACGCGGTGTACAGCCCGCTGGGCCTGGCGCCCTACGGCAACCCGCCGTTCCACCCCGGTGGCGGCTACTGGTACAGCAAGATCGCTTACGATTTCTGACCCATCCGGCCGCGCTGCCAGGATGCAGCGCGGCCTTTCGACGAGGAACGCCCATGAGACTGCAACGAACCTTCGCCAGCGCGGCCATCCTGCTCGCCCTGGGCCTCTCGGGTTGCTCGCCCTCGCAACCGGACGCCCAGGCGGCGAGCACCCTGAAGATCGCCTTCTTCAATGACAACACCCAACTGGTCAGCATCGACCCGTTCCAGGTCTATTGGCTGGAACACCGGGTGGTGCTGCGCAACGTGGTCGAGGCCCTGACCGACCAGGACCCGCAGACCGGGCAGATCATCCCGTGGCTGGCCGAGCGCTGGGAGATCAGCCCGGATGCCCGGGAATACACGTTCTACCTGCGCAAGGACGTGACCTTCAGCAATGGCGAGCCCTTCGACGCGCAGGCGGTGAAGACCGCCTTCGACAGCAACAAGGCCTTCGCCGCCGAGCTGCCCAGCACCTTCGGCGCCACTTATCTGGCCGGCTACGACCACGCCGAGATCCTCGACCCGCACAGCATCAAGCTGGTGCTGAGCAAGCCCAACGCCGGTTTCCTCCAGGCCACCTCCACCACCAACCTGTCGATCCTCGCCCCCGCGTCCTACCGCAAGACGGCCAAGGAGCGCTCCCTCGGCGCGGTGATCGGCAGCGGCCCGTTCAAGATCGAACACTACACCCCGGAAACCGGCCTGCGCCTGGTGCGTCGCGAGGGCTATGCCTGGGCTTCAGCCAACGTGCAGAACAAGGGCGATGCGCACCTGTCGGCCATCGAGGTCAGCTATGTGCCGGAGGAAAGCGTACGCAACGGCCTGTTCCTGCAGGGCAAGGTGGATATCCTCTGGCCGCGGGTGCCGTTCTCCGAGGTCGACCTGCAACTGTTCCAGCGCAATGACGCGACCATCCAGAGCCGCTCCCTGCCCGGCCCTGCGCTGAACCTCTACCCGAACACCCGGGGCAACCGCATCCTCGCCGACCAGAAGGTGCGCCAGGCCCTGCTCAAGGCCATCGACCGCAAGAGCTACGCCAGCACCGTCTACAACGACGCCTTCCCGGTGGTGGACGGCGTCTACGACGTGACCACCCCGTATTTCCGCAGCCAGGGCGACAAGCTCGCCTACGACCCGCAAGGCGCGGCGAAGCTGCTGGACGCCGCCGGCTGGACCCTCGGCCAGGACAGCTACCGCTACAAGGACGGCAAGCGCCTGGCCCTGCAATACAACCTGCCCGGCAAGGAAACCGCAGGCGATGTGCTGATCCAGGACCAACTGCGCAAGGTCGGCATCGAGCTCAAGCTCAAGGTGCAAACCACTGCCGAATGGGCCGCCGCCAACGCCGCCGGCGCCTACGACCTGACCTACAGCTACATGACCCGGGCCGACCCGATCATCCTGCAGACCATCCTCGACCCGCGCAGCGCCAACAGCTCGACCCTGGCCACCAACACCTACGAACCCAACGTGCTGCCCCTGGCGCAGACCCTGTTCGACGCTGGCCTCACCGCTACCGCTTCCGAGCAACGCGCCGATGCCTACGGCCAGTTGCAGGACCTGCTGATCGACCAGGGCTCGGCGATCCCGGTGTACGAGCGGGTCTGGCAGGCCGCAACCTCCAAGCGCGTGCAGAACTTCCGCTGGAGCGCCGAGGGCTTCGCCTTCCTCAATGACATCGAGGTCAAGCCATGAGCCGCTACCTGCTCGGCCGTATCGCCCAGGCCGCGCTGGTGTTGTGGGGCGCGTACAGCATCACCTACTTCATCCTCTACCTGCTGCCGGGGGATCCGCTGAGCATCATGCTCAGTGCCTCAGGCATGGAGATCGATGCGCTGTCGCCGGAGCAACTGGCCAAGGCCAAGGCCTACTACGGGCTGGACCAGGGCTTGCTGGAGCGCTACGTCGACCTGCTGCTCGGCGTCTTGCAGGGTGATCTGGGCCAGTCCCTGACCCTGAATCGCCCGGTCACCGAGATCCTCGCCGAGCGCCTGCCGCAGACCCTGGCCCTGGCGGGGTTCGCTATCGTCCTGTCGCTGATCGGCGGTGTGGGCCTGGCGTACCTGGCTGCCTACGTGCGCTGGCAGCCGCTGAAAACCGCGTTGTCGCGCCTGCCGGCCCTGGGCTTTTCCGTGCCGGTGTTCTGGATGGGCCTGCTGCTGATCCAGATATTCGCCTTCGGCCTGGGCTGGTTCCCGGCCACCGGCAGCGTCGGTTTCGACAGCCTGGTGCTGCCGGCGGTGACCCTGGCGATCCCCAGCGCGGCGGTGTACGCCCAGGTGCTGCAGCGGGGCTTCCAGGATGTCTGGCGCGAGCCCTACATCGTCACCGCCTACGCCAAGGGCCTGAGCCGTGCCCAGGTCCAGGCCCGCCATGGCCTGCGCAACGCCGCCCTGCCGCTGCTGACCCTGATCGGCCTGCAGGTGGGCAATACCGTGTCCGGCGCGGTGCTGGTGGAAACCATCTTCGCCCGCAACGGCGTCGGCCGCCTGGTCCAGGAGGCCGTGCTGCGCCAGGACATCCCGCTGGTGCTGGCGGTGGTCACGGTGTCCGCCGCCGCCTTCGTGCTGGTCAACCTGCTGGTGGACCTGCTCTACCCCATCCTCGATCCGCGCATCACCCATGCGCCCAAGGTGAGCTGAGATGACCGTACTGCAACGTCTGATTCCCGTGACCCGCGATGTGGCCCACTGGCGTCCGCGCCGGCGCCTGCAACGGCTGCTCGACCAGGCCGGGCCGCTGCTGCGCCGGCCGGGGTTCGTGGTGGCGCTGATCCTGGTGCTGTTCACCCTGCTCGCCGCGCTCTGGCCGGCGTTGTTCACCCAGGTCGATCCCTACGCGACACAGCCGTCGGCCAAGCTGTTGCCGCCGAGTGCCGTGCACTGGTTCGGCACCGATGAGCTGGGGCGCGATCTGTATACCCGGGTGCTGTATGGCGCGCGGCTGTCGGTCGAAGCAGCGTTGCTCGCGGTGGGACTGGCGCTGGTCAGCGGCCTGGGCCTGGGCATCGTCTCGGGCTTTATCGGTGGGCGTGTCGACAACCTGATCATGCGTCTGGTGGACGTGCTGCTGGCCCTGCCCGGCCTGCTGCTGGCGCTGGCCATCGTCACCGCCATCGGCTTCGGCACCATTCCGGTGGCGATCGCCGTAGGCGTCGGCATCATCCCCGGCTTTGCCCGCACCACCCGCGCCGAGGTGCTGCGGATCAAGACCCTGCCTTATGTCGAAGCCGCACGCCTGGGCGGTGCGAGCTGGGGCCGGACCCTGCTGCGCCATGTGTTGCCCAACGCCTGGGGCCCTGTGGCGGTGCTGGCGACCCTGGATATCGGCGCGGCGATCCTCGCCACAGCCGGCCTCAGTTTCCTCGGCTTCGGCGCCGCGCCACCGGCGGCCGAGTGGGGCACGCTGATCGCCAACGGCCGCCACTTCCTCATCACCGCGCCCTGGGTCTCGCTGTTGCCGGGGCTGTTCCTGGTGCTGGTGGTGTTCAGCCTCAACCATATCGCCCGAACCTTCGAGGAGATCCAGCGATGAGCCGCCTGATCGATGTGCAGGACCTGCGGGTCAGCTACCACAGTGGCGGCCGCGTCACCGAGGCGGTGCGCGGGGTGAGTTTTCATCTCGATCCGGGGGAAACCCTGGCCATCGTCGGTGAGTCGGGCTCGGGCAAGACCACGATCGCCAGCGCCCTGCTCGGCCTGCTGCCGGCGACGGCGCGGATTGACGGCGGCGTGCTGAAGATCACCGATCACGATATCAGCCACGCCAGCGAGCGCAGCAAACAGCAACTGCGCGGCCGGGTGGTCGGGCTGGTGCCGCAGGACCCGATGGTCAGCCTCAATCCGACCCTGAGCATTGGCAAGCAGATCGGCGAAAGCCTGGTCCTGCGCCATGGCAAGCGCTATCCGGGGCTGGATGCGGATGTGCTGGAACTGCTGGAACAGGTCGGCCTGGATAACCCCGTCCTGCGTGCGGCCCAGTATCCCCATGAACTGTCTGGCGGCATGCGCCAGCGGGTGCTGATCGCCATTGCCCTGGCCGGCGAGCCGCAACTGATCATCGCCGACGAGCCCACCAGTGCCCTGGATGTGACGGTGCAGAAGCGCATCCTCGATCATCTGGAGCAACTGGTTAAGGCGCGGGGGATTGCCCTGGTGATCATCACCCATGACCTGGGCGTGGCGGCGGACCGGGCCGACCGGGTGCTGGTGATGCGCCAGGGCGAGGTGGTGGAAAGCGGTGTGGCGGGTGAAGTGCTTTCAAATCCGGCCCATGGCTATACCCGCGACCTGCTCGCCGCTGCGCCGGCCTTTGGCGAAACGCCGCGGCCGGTGCCGGTATCGATCCTTGGCGCACAGCCACTGCTGGAGTTCGAAGGGGTCGGCAAGCGCTTCCAGTTACCGCGCGGGCAACATTTCCAGGCCTTGCAGGACCTGAGCCTGGCGGTCTATCCGGGGCAGACGCTGGCCATCGTTGGCGAATCCGGTTCGGGCAAGAGCACCAGCCTGCGGATTGCCCTGGGGCTGGAGCAACCGAGCACGGGCCGGGTGCGGTTTGCCGGGCAGGATATCGGCGGGCTGAGCTGGAAGGCGTTCCGGCCACTACGCCAGCGTATGCAACTGGTCCAGCAGAATCCCTTCGCCGCCCTGGATCCGAAGTTCAGCATCTACCAGAGCGTGGTCGAGCCGCTGGTGTCCTTTGGTCTGCTCAAGGGGCGGGAGCTGGAGCAGGCGGCGCGGCGCTTGATGGAGCAGGTGCAGTTGCCGGCCAGTTACCTGGACCGGCTGCCCCGGGAGCTTTCTGGCGGACAGCGGCAGCGGGTCGCGATTGCCCGGGCGCTGGCGTTGCAGCCGGACCTGTTGCTGCTGGACGAGCCGGTGTCGGCGCTGGATGTGTCGGTGCAGGCGCAGATCCTCGACCTGCTGCGGGAGTTGCAGGCGGAACTGGGGGTGGCCTATGTGCTGGTGTCCCATGACCTGGCGGTGGTCGCCAGCCTGGCGCACCAGGTGGTGGTGCTGAAACAGGGACAGGTGGTGGAGCAAGGGGAGGCAGGTCAGGTGCTGGGGCAGCCGCAGGCCAGCTATACCCGGGAGTTGCTGGAGGCGGTGCCTGGGCGGAGGCTGGCAGTGGCCTGATTCTCTGGCGTCCTCCAGGGTCTCATCGCTGGCAAGCCAGCTCCCACAGGGATCTGAGCTGCGCCCCAAATGTTGGACACTTTTGTCTAAGGCTACGCGGCCTGAGTTCTGTAGGCTACAGGACTCAGGCCGTTGAGTTTCATCTTGATACGTTCGTTGTTGTAGTAACGGATGTATTCATCTATCCCGGCGCGTAGCTGGTCGACGCTTTCAACCTTTTCACGGTAAAAGTACTCCGACTTCAGTGTGCCGAAAAAGCTTTCCATCGCCGCGTTGTCCAGGCAGTTGCCCTTGCGCGACATGCTTTGCTCCAAACCTGCTTCTTTCAGGCGCTGGCGGTAATCCGGGTAGCGATAGTGCCATCCCTGATCCGAGTGCAGCATCGGTTTGCTGTCAACTGGCAGCCTCTCTAGCGCCCGTTCAAGCATCGCTCCTACAAGGGCATAGCGCGGCCGAGCATCCATCTGATAGGCCACAATCTCCCCGTTGTACAAGTCCAGAACTGGCGATAGATAAAGCTTCTCTCCAGCCACCTTGAACTCTGTAACGTCTGTCACCCACTTCTGATTCGGCTGATCAGCAGCGAACTTCCGGTTCATGGTATTCGGCGATGCTTCGTCCATCAGCCCTCTATATGACTTGTATTTCTTGGGCCGCACCGTGCACTTGAGGTCCAGCTCGCCCATGAGGCGGCGCACTTTCTTGCCATTGATCACGTGTCCTTCCTGGCGAAGTGCGGCTGTCATGCGACGATAGCCATACCGGCCCTTGTGGTGCTCCTGAATGCCCCGCATCGCCTGTTTCAGTGGGGCGCACTTATCCTCGGCGCCCTCGTCCCCGAAGTAGGTGTAGTAAGTGCTACGAGGCAAGCCCGCCACGACCAGCAGGTATTTCAGCCTGAACTGGCGGCGCAGCGTGGTGATCAGCTGGGCTTTTTCCTCGCTGCCTGGCTCTGCCTGAGCTTCGCCTCCTCTAATTCCTCGAGCTTTTTTAGGTAGGCGTTCTCCGCTTCAAGCATGCGGACTTTTTCGAGTAACTCTTTAGGCGAGAGGTCCTCGTTACGCATGGTCAGGAGTTGAGTTAGCTTGGCAGGTCGCTTGGACATGAGGCGGGAAGATCTCTTTGCAGGAGGCTGGGCTACAAGAGGGTCACTGTAATACTGCCGCAGCCATCTGCCCAGCTGACTCGAGTTGCCCAGGTTGAACAGCGCTGCTGCTGCACGCTGGGACAACCGGTCGTTGATCATGCGGTGCAGCACGGCGGTCTTGAATTCGGCGCTGTGGTGCTGGTGGCGGCGCTCAAGACTCGCCTCTCCATGTTGTTGGTAAGCCATGACCCAGCGACGGAGTAAGGTGGGGTCTATCTGGAACTGGTTCGCCACATGGCGGAAGCCTCGACCCCGTTTGAGAAAGGCTTCGATCGCGGATAATTTGAACTGCTTTGAGTACTTGCTCATGTAAAACACCCCGGAGTTGGATTTTTTGTCCAACATCCGGGGCGCAGCTCAATCTGCAGCGACGCGGACACTGTGGGAGCTGGCTTGCCAGCGATGAGGCCCGCAAAACCAACAAAAAATCCCGGCCAGATGACCGGGATTTTCATGTCCACACAAACCTTATTTGATCACCCCACAAGCAAACCGGGCCGCCCCGCCACCCAACGGTGCCGGATGATCCGAGTGGTTATCGCCACCGGCATGCACCATCAACGCATGCCCTTTCAGCTCGTCCAGCGTCTTGATCTTCGGTGCCAGCAGCGGCTGCGAAGCCTTGCCATCGGCGGTGACGATCAGGGCCGGCAGGTCGCCCAGATGGCCGTCATCCTCCCACGGGAAGTTGTGCTTGCCGGTGTTCTTCGGATCCCAGTGACCACCGGCGCCACCGGCCGGTACCGGCTTGCCATCGGCCTCGGTCGGCGCGCAGCTGGGGTTGGCATGCACGTGGAACCCATGCACGCCCGGCGCCACGCCGGTCAGTTCAGGGGTGAACACCGCGCCGTACCGGCTTTCGGTGATGGTGACGAAGCCGACGCTCTTGCCTTCGCCTTGGGCGGTGGCTTCCTTGAGTTCGACCTTGATCGAGTCGGCGGCCTGCACCGCGGCGCTGGCACACAGGGCAACTGACAGGGCAATCCACTTTTTCATTGGGCGCGTTCCTTATTTCGCAGAAAAAATCGCTTGAGAGCTTAGACAAGAACCGGCGGAAGGTTCGAATGAAAATCACTTCCAGCAATATCAGGCAACAGCTCTGGCACAACAGTTCCGCAGGCAACCTGAAATCACCCTCGTCCCCTTCACCCGATCATGGCAATATGGCATCAATGCATCGCCACCAAGGAACGGTATGAGCTTCTTCAATCGTTTGTTCAGATTTCGCGAAAAAGAAACCCACGCACCTGTCGAAGACTTCCTGACCGAACTGCTGGCCGAGTGGCTGAGGCAGGCAACCAGCGCTGGCAAGATTCGCCACGTACTGACTGACCTGTTCGGACTGCCAGCCGAGCGCCTGCCGCCAGGCGGAAACCTGAGCGACCTGGTCTGGGAAACCCAACATGTCATCGGCCCCGGCCATCGCGGCGAGGGCAAGCGTCCTGACCTTATTGGCCGCGGGCCAGCGTTTTTCCTGATCGTCGAAAACAAGATCGCTGCCGACTTCACCCGGCATGAGGACGACGAAGGCGAGATCGACCAGCTCGGCTTGTACGACTCCTATCGCAACGACCGCAGCGAGCCCTTCGGCGGCATCATCCTGCTGACCCAATCCACCCTGCCGCCCCAAGGCTGGACTGAACGCACACGCTACTGGAGCACGGTGGACAAGTATTTGCGGACGAGATTCGCCGCCGAACACTGCACCGACAGAGACTCCTCCCTGCATTACTTCACCCGGCAACTCACCCTGTTTCTTGGAGAACACGGCATGAACGGCACACGGATCGCCCTCGCGGATATCACCAGTTACCCGGCTTACCTGCGCTTGATGGAAGGCTTGTCCAAGCTCGGGCGGATCGGTGCGAACCGGCTGAGCCTGCAACTGCAGGGCGCCAACCTGCAACATCTGAGGACGCCTCGCGGCGGGAGCAGCGGTGACTTCGTCTGGCCGACCTTCCATGGGGTCAACCTGAGCGAGGGCGGAGCTCGCTGCCATGACGCACAGTTCATATTCTGGAGCGGCGTGGTGGCCGACAGCATCTATGAGCACATCGCACCGGCAACCGAGGGCATTCCTGATCTTTCCGTAGGTATCGGCCTCTGGTTCTGGGAGCCCAGCGGTAAAGGCGAGGCGATCATGAGCCAGATGCTCGAACGCCTGAAGGAAGAGACCGGGACGCCCTGGCAGTTCAGCCGGCACCTGCGTGACAACCGTGGACCGGTGGCCCTGCTGTGGACACGGCGATCATTGATCGACCTGCATGTGCAGGCCGAAGGAGGAGATCTGGATGACTACGCCAAGGACTTTTTCGAGATGCATTGCCGTGCCTTGATCCAGGCGCTGGACGAACGCTGCGAAGATGGCGATAGCCAGGAAAGCCATCTGCTGAAACTCGCCCAAGGCAACATCGCCCAGAAGGCTCCAGTCCTCGAGCCCGGGCAACCAGCCTGACGCCTCGGCTTCGCCGGGACGACAACCCGTCCCGGCGAACATTCACTCCGGCACCGGCAAACGCGTCACCGCCTTGACCTCGCGCAACGACAGGCTCGACTGGATCGACGCAATCCCCGGCTGGCGCCGCAGCACGTCCTCGACGAAGCGCCCGTAGCTCTCCAGGTCCGTCGCCACCACCGTCAGCATGTAGTCCGCCTCCCCCGTGACCTTGTGGCACGAGAGCACCTGGGGCAGTGCCTTGATCGCCCGTTCGAACTGGTCCGGCGCATTGTCGGAGACATTACCGAAACGCACCTGGGCGAAGGCCATGACGTCATAGCCCAGTTTCCGGCGATCCAGGTTGGCCTGGTAATCACGGATGATGCCCAGGTCCTCCAGGCGTTTGCGCCGCCGCCAGCACGGGGTCACCGACATCGACAGGCGCTCGCCCAGGGCGGCACTGGACAGGGTGCCGTCCTCCTGCAACAGCCCCAGCAAGGTACGGTCGACACCATCCAGCGACTCGAAAGAACTGTCTTTGCTCACATCACCCACCTCTTGAAATGACTTTGCTCACTTAACCGGATTCCTCGGAAATAAAGCAAAACAATTTCCCGACGCCAGCGCGAAAATCGTCTTCACAACAACACCCCAGTGAGGACACTCCCGTGCTGACCGTTTTCAGTTCCAGCCACCGCCTGCACCACGGCACCGAGCTCAAGGATGGCGCGCTGACGCCGTCCTTCGAAAAACCGCAACGGGCCGAGACCGTCCTGGCCCGGGTGCGCAGCAGCGGCCTGGGCGAGGTGATCGGCGAGCAGCGCCATGACCGCGCCTGCTACGTTGCCGCCCATAGCGAGCGCTATGTGAGTTTCCTGGAAAATGCCTGGAGCGAGTGGTCGGCCACCGGCAAGACCCACGACGCCCTGCCCCTGGTCTGGCCGGTTCGCGACCTGGCCAGCGCCCCGGAACCCGGCTTTATCGACGGCAAGCTGGGCTTCTACGCCATGGACGCCGGCTCGCCGATCACCGCCGGCACCTGGGAAGCGGTGCGCGCCAGCGCCGACGTGGCCCTGACCGCGATGGACAAGGTGCTCGACGGCCATCACAGCGCCTTCGCCCTGTGCCGACCGCCAGGACACCACGCCGCCCGCGAATACATGGGCGGCTATTGCTACCTGAACAACGCCGCCATTGCCGCCGAACGCTGCCTGGCCCAGGGCTCGAAACGGGTCGCCATCCTCGATGTGGACTTCCACCACGGTAACGGCACGCAGAACATCTTCTACGACCGCCCGGACGTGTTCTTCGCCTCGATCCACGGCGACCCGCACGTGTCCTACCCGTACTTCTCCGGCTATGCCGAGGAAACCGGCACCGGTGCAGGCGAAGGCTGCAACGCCAACTACCCGCTGGCCCGCGGCACGACGTGGAGCCGCTTCAGCGAAGCGCTGGACCACGCCCTGGCGCGGATCGTCGCCTACCGCCCGGAGCAACTGATCATCTCCCTCGGCGTCGACACCTTCGAGGACGACCCCATCAGCCATTTCCGCCTGACCAGCGAGGACTTCCTGCGCATGGGCCAGCGCATCGCCGGGGCCGGGCTGCCGACCCTGTTCGTGATGGAAGGCGGCTACATGGTCGACGAGATCGGCATCAACGCGGTGAACACCCTGCAGGGCTTCGAAGCCAACACCTGACGTACCCGCCCCGCCCGCGCCGCGGGGCTTCAACGACCTACTAGAACAACAAAAGAGGTTCGACCAATGCACACGTCATCCGCACGCCCGGAGGCTGCCGGGCATCTGCAACGCACCCTGGAAAACCGCCATATCCAGCTGATCTCCATCGGCGGGGCGATCGGCACCGGGCTGTTCATGGGCTCTGGCAAGATCATCGCCCTGGCTGGCACCTCGATCATCCTGGTCTACGCGATCATCGGCTTCTTCCTGTATTTCGTGATGCGCGCCATGGGCGAGCTGTTGCTCAGCGACCTGCGCTTCAAATCCTTCGCCGATATCGTCGCCGCCTACCTCGGGCCACGGGCCGGCTTCGTCCTCAGTTGGTCGTACTGGCTGAGCTGGAGCGTCGCGGTGGTCGGCGACGTGGTGGTGGTCGCCGGTTTCATGCAGTACTGGTACCCGGACCTGCCAGCGTGGATGCCGGCGTTCTTCACCCTGTTCCTCCTGCTCGGCCTGAACATGCTGGCGGTGCGGATCTTCGGCGAGGTGGAATTCTGGTTCGCGATCATCAAGATCATCGCCATCGTCGCCCTGATCCTCACCGCGCTGGTGATGATCGCCACCGGTTTCACTTCGCCCAACGGCGTGCAGGCGTCACTCGGGCATATGGCAACCCCGGGGGCGATCTTTCCCCACGGCCTGAGCGGCTTCTTCGCCGGCTTCCAGATCGCCGTATTCTCCTTCGCCGGCACCGAGCTGATCGGCACCACTGCCGCCGAAGCCAAGAACCCGGAGCGCACCCTGCCCAAGGCGATCAACACCATCCCGGCGCGGATCCTGCTGTTCTACATCCTTGCGCTGGTGTGCATCATCAGCGTGGTGTCCTGGGCCGAAGTGCCGGCCAACCGCAGCCCCTTCGTCGAGCTGTTCCTGCTCGCCGGCTTCCCTGCCGCCGCCGGGATGATCAACTTCGTGGTGCTGACCTCGGCGGCGTCTTCGGCCAACAGCGGCGTGTATTCCGGCTGCCGGATGCTCTTCGGCCTGGCCGAGCGGCGCAACGCTCCGGGGATCTTCGGGCGCCTGTCCACGCTCAGTGTGCCGGTGTACAGCCTGCTGTTCTCGGGGGTGTGCATGCTGGTGGGCCTGACCCTGCTGTTCGTGATTCCCGAGGTGATGACGGTGTTCACCCTGATCTCCACGGTGTCGGCGGTGCTGGTGCTGTTTACCTGGTCGATGATCCTGATCGCCTATATCGCCTATCGCCGGGCCAATCCGGCGGCGCACCAGCGCTCCCGTTTCAAGCTGCCGGGCGGCGTGCCGATGGCCGTAGCGACCCTGGGCTTCCTGCTGTTCGTCCTGTCGCTGCTGGCCCTGGAAGCCGATACCCGCGCGGCGCTGCTGGCCATGCCGTTCTGGTTCGTGTTCCTGCTGCTGATGTATCGCCGGCGCAGCAGCAAAAGCGCGGCCGGGCAGTTGAACAACGCCTGAGCCCGACCTGCGACATTTCGCCCGGGTCACAGGACGTGACCCGCTGGCGAGCCGTGGTTGTCTCCCTCTTTACGACAACAATCACAACAACACGGCTGACCCCATGCATCCGCAACGCACTGCCTTGCACAACGAGCTGCACGCCCGCCCGTCGCTGTATTTCGACGCGCC
The DNA here is from genome assembly GCF_057197725.1 of Pseudomonas sp. P2S-1. Classification (NCBI taxonomy): domain Bacteria; kingdom Pseudomonadati; phylum Pseudomonadota; class Gammaproteobacteria; order Pseudomonadales; family Pseudomonadaceae; genus Pseudomonas; species Pseudomonas sp. P2S-1. The sequence goes on along the minus strand of NZ_CM170068.1, from coordinate 792,627 downwards.
GGCCCATGTCTTCCACCTGGCCTTCGTCGGCACCGCGCAGCAGTGCGACGCCCTGCTCCGCCGCTGCTGCCCGGATGCGGGCAATACCGATGCGGTTCAGGGCATTACCCGCTTCGATGGCTGCCCATTCAAGTGGGAGCGGCATTCCGAGTTCTTTACCCTGACCCTGGTGCGTCCGGCCGACAGCAGCGCGCCGGACTGGAGCGAACTGCCCGCCGCCCTCGCCGAAGCCATCGCCCCCTGGCGTGACCTGATCATCAATGCCATGCAGGTGCTGGTGCGCGAGGAAGACGGGCTGCAACTGGCCCGGTATGGCTTCAAGGACCCGGCCGGTTCCAGCGTCGGCGGCGGCGATGCCGTGGCGTGGAGCGACTTTCGCCTCGACGAACAGGGCAATAATCGCCTGCTGTTCGTCAATCGCCGCCTGAATGCCTACCGCCTGGGCCGGATGATCCGCCGCCTGCTGGAAATCGAGACCTACCGGATGATGGCGTCACTGGCGTTGAGCACGGCCAAGGAGCTGGGCCCGCAACTGGATGGCTTCGACCGTACGCTGGTGTACCTGTCGCAGCGCAACGCCGGGGCCAGCGGGGTACAAGCCAAGGTGTTGCTGGAGGATATCGCCGAGCTGTCACGCCAGGTGGTGGCCGGGACGGTGAAGAGCCGGCATCGCTTCAGCGCGACCCAGGCCTATGCGCAACTGGTGTTCGAGCGGTTGGCGGAGTTGCGTGAAGGGCATGTGGATGATTGCCAGCGCCTGGGCATCTTCATCGAGCGGCGCTTCAAGCCGACGGTGCGCTATTGCGCGGCGACGGAACAGCGCCTGGATCACCTGGCCAAGGGCGTGGCCAACCTCGGCGACCTGCTGCAGGCGCGGGTGCAGGTGGAGATGGAGGAACAGAACGTGGAGATCCTGCGCGGGCTGAATGCCCGGGCGGAGTCGCAGATCAAGATCCAGCGGGCGGTTGAAGGCTTGTCGATCATTGCGATCACCTATTACTTGCTGAGCCTGTTCAAGCTGCTGTATGCGGGGCTGGATACCCTTGGGGCGCATATTGCGCCGAAGGATGCCCTGGTGGGGCTGGCGCCGGTGGTGGGGTTGATCCTGGGGGTGATCCTGTTGCGGATCAGGAAGGCCAAGCAGCATTGAAATCTCAAGGCTGATGGAAAACCCTGTGGGAGCTGGCTTGCCAGCGATTTGGCCGGCACTGACGAAGATGTTGTCAGGTCGGGCCTCATCGCTGGCAAGCCAGCTCCCACAGGGTCAGCGGCGCCTAAGCGATCAGGCAGCAGCCTGCTTCAGGGCGCGCTGGTGCACGATCACACCGATCAGCGCCACGACAATCGCCGCCACGCCGGTGGACACCACCAGCACCTGGTACTCCTCGACGAACGCCATGGTCACCAGGCAGCCGACGATGAACACGATGCTCAGGTAGGTCAGCCACGGGAACAGCCACATTTTCAGGCGGATCTGCTTGCCTTCGGCTTCCAGCTTGCGGCGCATCTTCAGTTGCGAGCAGGCGATCACCAGGTAGACGAGCATGGCGATCATGCCGGTGGTGTTCATCAGGGTGTCCAGCACGTCCTTCGGACGCAGGGCCTCGTTGAAGTTGATCAGGGCGCAGATGATCGCGATCGAGCACGAGCCGATGATGGCGAATACCGGTACGCCGGTGCCGGCACGGGTCATCTTGAAGATCTTCGGCGCGTCGCCACGGGTGGCCAGGGAGAACAGCATGCGCGACGCGGTGTAGTGGGCCGAGATCAGGCAGCTGCTGACCGAGGTCAGGACCACGAAGTTCATCACGAACTCGGCGCCCGGGATGCCCAGCAGTTCCAGGGTACGGCGGTACGAGCCATAGCCCGAGGTGCCCATCAGCGGGTCGTTCCACGGTACCAGGCAGACGATCAGGAAGATCGAGCCGATGTAGAACAGGCACACGCGCCAGACAACGGAGTTGGTCGCTTTGACGATCTGACCAGCCGGGTCTTTCGACTCGGAAGCGGCGATGGTGACGATTTCCGCACCGAGGAAGGCGAACATCGCCCCGAGCATCGCCACCACCACCGACTCGATGCCGTTGGGCATGAAGCCGCCATGGGCAGTCAGGTTGGCCATGCCGCTGACTTCACCGGTTGGCCAGAAGTTCATCACTGCCGCCGTGCACACCACCAGGAAGCAGACGATCGCCACCACCTTGATCAGGGCGAACCAGAACTCGAACTCGCCGTAATGCTTGACGTTGAAGAAGTTGACGCAGATCAGCGCCAGGGTCGCCATCAGGACGAAACTGTTGATGCTGACCGAGGGGAACCAGCCATGCAGGATCTTGCCGGCGACGTAGGCTTCCCAGGCCATCAGGATCACCCAGTAACCCCAGTACAACCAGCCGATGGTGAAGCCCGCCCAGCGCCCGATGGCACGTTCGGCATAGGTGGAGAAGGAGCCGGTGTCCGGCGAGGAGGTCGCCATCTCACCGAGCATGCGCATGATCAGCACCACCAGGATACCGCCGGCGAGGTACGCCAGCACTGCAGCCGGGCCGGCGCTGTGGATCACGCTGCCGGAACCGACGAACAGTGCGCCGCCGATGACCCCGGCGATCGACATCATGGTCAGGTGGCGCGATTTGAGCGAAGCCGCCAGCTTGCTCTCGTTCTCCGACTTCGCTGCCGAAGTCGATGTGGATGTTGCGTCCATCAGTGGTCTACCCCGTGTTCTTTTTATCCAAGGAAACTCGACAGGGGCGCGACCTGAGGTCGCACCCCTTGTTGCATCAGCTGCTCTGATTTGACGTGCACGACGCTGCCGGAGCCGACGAACGGCTATGTGCTGGCAGCTTGTTGTCGCGCCCGGGCTCGTCCGCTAAGCCCGGAAAGTTACTGCGAAGACACTGCGCACGGCCCTTGCGGGCAACGGCAACAGCGGGTGAGACGCGGAGAATGATCCCCGCCTCGGGAATTTGTGGTCCGACGAGCGGTTGTTCATGAAGCTTCACGGCTTTGATCTAGCGGTAACTGATACCTAATGTAAAAATGTCCGGCCTCAAGAGCCATGCACAGTGCCCACTGATTGTCACTGCACTGTACAGGTCGTCATTGCAATACAGCGCATGCGCGGCCGGCGTTACGCTCACCCAAGGCACCGTTTTCCCATGTTCGAACTCCGCCCCGACGCCTCGCCTCCCCTGGTCAACCAGATCATCAACGGACTGCGCGACGCGATCGAGAACCAGACCCTCAAGCCCGGCGCCAAGGTGCCGTCGATCCGCGCGTTCGCGGCGAAATACTCGGTGAGCACCTTCACCGTGGTGGAAGCCTACGACCGCCTGGTGGCCCAGGGCCTGCTGGTCAGCCGCGGCACCGCCGGGTTCTTCGTCAACCGCGCCGCCGGCGACCTGCTGGAGGCCCAGGCCAGCGAGCCGGACACGGCCAAGCCGGCGTTCAACTCCGAGTGGTACCTGCAACAGATCTTCGAGAGCCGGCAACTGGCGTTCAAGCCAGGCTGCGGCTGGCTGCCCAACGACTGGATGTTCGAGGACGGCCTGCGCCGCGGGCTGCGCCAGGTCGCCAGCAGCGTGCTGGAACTGAGCGGCTACGGCGACCCCATGGGCCTGGCCGAACTGCGCACCCTGACCGCGCAGAACCTGCAGCAGGACCTGCGCATCGTCGTGCCGCCCAACCAGCTGATGCTCACCCACGGCGCCAGCCAGGCCCTCGACCTCGCGGTGCGGACCCTGGTGCGCCCCGGGGACGTGGTGCTGGTGGATGACCCCGGTTACCCCAACCTGATGAGCATCCTGCGTTTCCAGGGCGCGACCCTGGTCGGCGTGCCGCGCACGCCCAACGGCTACGACCTCGATCACCTGGAGCGCCTGCTCGACCAATACCGGCCGACGGTGTTCTTCACCCAGCCGCACCTGCACAGCCCGACCTGCACCCGCACGCCGCTGGTACAGCTGCACCGCCTGCTGCAACTGGCGACCCAGCATGGTTTCCGCCTGGTGGAGAACAACCTCTACGCCGACATGATCGAGGAGCCCCTGCCCTGCCTGACCAGCCTCGACCACCTGCAGCAGGTGGTGTACGTCGGCAGCTACTCGAAAAGCATCTCGCCCAACGTGCGGGTCGGCTACATGCTGGCCAACCCGGAGCTGATGCAGCAGTTGCTGCAACTGAAGATGCGTTCGGGGCTGACCACCTCCCAGGTGATGGAACGGGTGGTGTATGCGGCGATCACCGACGGGCGCTGGCGCAAGCACCTCAAGCGCCTGCGCCAGCGTCTGGCCGAAGCGCACCAGGAAGTGGGCCGGCAACTGGCGCGGCTGGGTTTCGAGCGCTTTATCGACAGCGACGAAGGCATGTACATCTGGACCCGCCACCCGGCCATCCCCGACAGCGCCGCGCTGCTCGACGACGCGCTGGACCAGGGCATCATGCTCGGGCCAGGGCAGTTGTTCATGGTCGATAGCCAGGCGACCGGGTGGATGCGGTTCAATGTGGCGTTCAGTACCGATCCGGCGTTGTGGGAGCAGTTGGAGAAGCTGCTGGTCAAGCATATTCGAGCGGTGAAAGACCGCTAGACCTTCTTCGCTTGGTCCGGCCTCATCGCTGGCAAGCCAGCTCCCACAGGGTTCGGCAGCGCCGCGGACACTGTGGGAGCTGGCTTGCCAGCGATGAGGCCCTCCAGAGCAACAGATGATCCGGCAGGTGGTCTACCTTTCTCCAAGGCCCCGACACAGACCGCCCCCATGTCCCGATCCTCCTACAACCGCACCACCACCGCCCTCGGCATGGCCGCGCTGATCCTGGCCTCGGCCCTGCTCGGCCTGCCCTACTGGCGCGAGGAGTTCGCCATGGCCGACCTCAGCACCGGCAGCGGCGAGACCCATAGCGAACGGCTCGCCGACGGCAGCCAGCTGACGTTGTCCGCCGACTCCTCGGTTACCCTGCAATTCAGCGAAGATCCCCACCAGATCCACCTGATCGCCGGCCAGATCCTCCTGGAAGCCGGCTCCTCTCCGCTCCAGGTCATCACCCCGCAAACCCGCATCGACACCCATGACGCCCACCTGCAGATCGAATATTTGCAAGGCACCACCCGCATCCGCCAGCTTGCCGGCAGCAGCCGGATCGGCGATCAGCTGACCCTGAACGCCCACCAGCAGGTGCAGGTGACCGACGCCGGCATCGAGCCGGTGCAGGCGACCTCGTCGCAATAAGTGCAGTTCCTGTCGCCGGGGGCAGAAAAAGGTCGAATGTCCGCTTGCGAAAGCGCGCGCTAGGATCGGCGGATCCAAAAAGAAAGACAGAGGCCGGTTTCATGACAAGCGCGACATTCAAGGATCATTTCTCCAGCGGCTCGGCCGGTTACGCGGCCTATCGTCCGAGCTACCCGCTGGAACTGATCGACGAACTGACCAGCATCAGTCCCGGCACCGGCCGGGTGCTGGACTGCGGTTGCGGCACCGGGCAACTGTCGGTGCTGCTGGCCGAGCGTTTCGACGAGGTCATCGCCACCGACGCCAGCGCCGCGCAGATTGCTGCCGCCGAGCCCCGCGAAGGCGTGGTCTACCGCACCGCCCTGGCCGAAGACAGCGGCCTGGCGGACGCCAGCGTCGACCTGATCACCGTGGCCCAGGCCGCCCACTGGCTGGATCTGGACAAGTTCTACGCCGAAGCCCGGCGCATCGCCCGGCCACAGGCGGCCGTGGCCCTGATCACCTATGGCGTGCTGCACCTGGAAGGCGGGCTGGACCGGCACCTGCACGATTTCTACTACCAGGCCATCGCGCCCTACTGGCCGGCGGAGCGCCGCCATGTGGAAACCGGCTACCGCGACCTGCCCTTCCCCTTTACACCCATCGAGGTGCCGCCCCAGGTGATCGAGATGCGCTGGACCTTGCCGCAACTGGTGGGCTACCTGAATACCTGGTCGGCGGTGAAGGCAGCGCAGCGGGCGCTGGGAGTCAATCCGGTGGACGCCCTGGCCAAGGCGCTGGGTGAGGAATGGGGTGATCCGGCAACGCGGCGGCTGGTGACCTGGCCGCTGACCCTCCGCGCTGGACGCCTCCACGACTAACCTGTGGGAGCTGCGGTTCGGCGCTCCGACTTGCCAGCGATTTGGCCGGTACTGACAAAGGTGTTGTCAGGTCTGACCTCATCGCTGGCAAGTCGGAGCGCCGAACCGCAGCTCCCACAGGGTTCTCGGCAATCCGCAGAAATGTGAACAAAATCTCCTCTTCCCCCACGGAACCATTTGCACAGCGCAATGATCCGAGTTCAATTCCCACGGATACTGGCAATCCGCCCAGCACTTTTTCCCAAGGCAGTGCTACTGTCCAAAAGCCGGCACACACAGAGAACCGGCCATCATTCCCAGGAGCAACACGCACATGGCAGCACTCAGTTCCAGCACGCTCGACGCGATCAAGGCCCAGCGCACCCAACTGCTCGGGGAATGGACCCGGGACCTGGAGGACAAGGGCGCCACGCGCAACCTCAAGGAACAGGACCTGCAGCAACAGACCAGCGAATTCCTCCAATTGCTGATCAGCAGCATGGAAACCAGGACCGGCGAGAACATCAACACCACCGGCTGGGACGAGATCCGCCAGTTCCTCGAAAAACTCTCCAACAGCCGCGCCCTGCTCGGCCACGACTCGCACCAGACCGCCTATTTCATCTTCGCCCTCAAGGGCCCGCTGTTCGCCCTGCTGCAAAAGCACTTCAGCGACGAACCGGCAACCCTGGCCGAACAGCTCTGGGCGATCTCGGAACTGCTCGACTCCCTGGGCATGCACACCATCCGCACCTTCCAGCGCTCGCGCGAGGCGGTGATCAAGCGCCAGCAGGAAGAACTGCTGGAGCTCTCGACCCCGGTGGTCAAGCTCTGGGATGGCATCCTCGCCCTGCCGATGATCGGCACCCTCGACTCCCAGCGCACCCAGGTGGTGATGGAGTCGCTGCTGCAACGCATCGTCGATACCGGCGCGGAAATCGCCATCGTCGATATCACCGGCGTGCCGACCGTCGACACCCTGGTGGCCCAGCACCTGCTCAAAACCGTCACCGCCATCCGCCTGATGGGTGCGGACTGCATCATCAGCGGCGTGCGTCCGCAGATCGCCCAGACCATCGTCCACCTCGGCCTCGACCTGCAGGGCGTGACCACCAAGGCCAACCTGGCCGACGCCCTCAAGCTCGCGCTGTCGCGCCTCGGCGTCAGCGCCGTGAAAGCGGGCTGAAGCCATGGAACGCATCCCGATCCTGCAAATGGGCGAGTACCTGCTGGTGACCATCCAGGTCGACATGCATGACCAGCTCGCCCTCACCCTCCAGGAAGACCTGGCCGAACGCATCAGCCGCACGTCGGCCAAGGGCGTGCTCATCGATATTTCCGCGCTGGACATGGTCGATTCCTTTATCGGCCGGATGATCGGCACCATCTCCGGGCTGTCGCGGATCATGGACGCGCAGACCGTGCTGGTGGGCATGCAGCCTTCGGTGGCGATCACCCTGGTGGAACTGGGCATGACCCTGCCGGGGGTGAGCACCGCGCTCAACGTCGAGCGCGGCATGCAGAAACTTCGCGACCGGATAGCACACTCATGAACCTGCGCAGCAGCGGCACCCAGGCAGTGCGCCTGGAGCAGGACGTGGTCCTGGCCCGGCAGACCGCACGCAAGCTGGCCACCGAGTGCGGCATGCGCCTGATCGACCAGACCAAGCTGGTCACCGCGGTCAGCGAGCTGGCGCGCAACACCGTGGTCTATGGCGGCGGTGGCGATATGGACTGGCAAGTGCTGGAAGACATCGGCCGGGTCGGCCTGCGCCTGAGCTTCCGCGACCAGGGCCCGGGCATTGCCGATATCCGCCTGGCCATGACCGACGGCTGGACCTCCGGCGGCGGCCTCGGCCTGGGCCTGACCGGCGCCAAGCGCCTGGTAGACGAATTCGACCTGCAAACCGCGCCCGGCGAGGGCACCTGCGTGACGATTACCCGATGGACTTGAGCTTTGATGGATCGCCAACCCAGGTGTTGGCAATCGAAGATGATTCACAGGTTGGCCATGCCCGGCGCACCGCGCAGCAACTGGTGCAACTGCATCGCTTCAATGATACCGATGCCGGTCGGGTAGCACTGGTGGTGACCGAGTTGGCGAGCAATCTGCTCAAGCACGCCGGCAGCGGCGAACTGCACCTGCGCATGCTGCCGCGACCTGGCGCCACCGGCTTCGAGGTGCTGTCCGTTGATCGGGCCAGCGGCTTCGACCGCGACGCCTGCATGATCGACGGCTTCTCCACCGGCGGCACCCAGGGCATCGGTCTGGGCGCGGTAGCCCGGCAGTCCGATGTGTTCGACATGCACACCGACGAGCGTGGCACCGTATTGCTGGCGCGGATATTCCGCTCCAACGACCGGGACGCGGATATTCCCTACGGCATCAGCCAGCATTCCTTGTACAACGACCCACGTTGCGGCGATAGCTGGTTCCTGGCCTTCGCCGACCATCGAATCAGCGCCATGGTGGTAGACGGCCTGGGTCACGGGGTAGAAGCGGAACACGCCGCGTTGCACGGCCGCGAGGCGTTCGCGCTGCAACCATTCATGGCACCCGAGCGCCTCATGGAAGAGATGCACGAGGCCATGCGCGGCACTCGCGGCGGAGCGGTGGCCTTCGCCCAGTTCGACGATGCGCACGACCAGATCCGCTTTACCGGCATTGGCAATATCAACGCCAGCCTGGTCAATCCGGAGAAAGCCCGCGGCCTGACCTCCCACGCCGGCATCGTCGGCGCCCAGTACCGCAAGGTGCAGACCTTCGACTACGCTGGCGTGAGGGGCAACCTGCTGATCCTGCACAGCGACGGCCTGCAATCGCGCTGGAACCTGCGCGACTACCCCGGCCTGCTGCAACGCCACCCGGCGGTGATCGCCACGGTGCTGCACCGCGATTTCAACCGGGGTCGCGACGATGTGACCGTGCTGGTGGTAGCCCTGGAGACCGTCGATGACTGATTTGTCCAACCTCACTGCCGAGCAGCGCGCCCTGTTCGAGCGCCTGCAGGGCGAAACCGATGCCCTGCGCGCCGAACTCGACGAAACCAACCAGGGCGTGCTGGCCCTGTATTCCGAGCTGGACATGCAGGCCGAGCAACTGCGCCAGGCTTCCGACCTGAAAAGCCGCTTCCTGTCCTACATGAGCCATGAATTCCGCACCCCGCTGGGCTCGATCCTGAGCATCACCAGCCTGCTCGCCGACGAACTGGACGGCCCGCTGAGCCCCGAGCAGCACAAGCAGGTGGCTTTCGTCAGCAATGCCACCCGCGAGCTCAGCGACATGGTCGACGACCTGCTGGACCTCGCCAAGATCGAGGCCGGGCGCATCACCATCTCGCCGGGCTGGTTCGACATGCTCGACCTGTTCGCCGCCCTGCGCGGCATGTTCCGGCCGATCGTCAACAGCGCCAACGTGGACCTGATCTTCGAGGAACCCACCGGCCTGCCGCGGCTCTATACCGATGACAAGAAGCTGGCGCAGATCCTGCGCAACTTCATTTCCAACTCGCTGAAGTTCACCACCAGCGGCGAGGTGCGGGTCTCGGCCAGCCTGGAAGACCGCGACCGGATCCGCTTTGCGGTGACCGATACCGGCATCGGCATCGCCCCGGAACTGCACGGGGCGCTGTTCGAGGACTTTTCCCAGGTCGATTCGCCACTGCAGAAGCGCCTGCGTGGCACGGGCCTGGGCCTGTCGCTGTGCAAACGCTTCGCCGAGCTGCTGGGCGGTGAAGTCGGGGTGAGCAGCGAACCCGGGGTCGGCTCGACCTTCTTCGTGATCATCCCCCTGGCCATGGCCACGGAGGCCGTCGATGAAACGTGATCTGCGCCTGCTGATCGTCGATGACAACATTGCCACACGCTATGCCCTGCGCCGTCGCCTCGACCGCCAGGGCTACACGGTGCTGGAGGCCGGTACCGGCGGAGAAGGCCTGGCGCTGATCGAGAACGAACGCCTCGATGCGCTGATCCTCGACGTCAACCTGCCGGACATGAGCGGCTTCGATATCGTCCGCACCCTGCGTGCCGACCCGCGCACGGCCTTGCTGCCGGTGATCCACGTCTCGGCGGCGTCGATCCAGACCGGCGATATCATCACCGGCCTGGATGCCGGCGCCGACGCCTACCTGATCCACCCGGTCGATGCCGATGTATTGCTCGCCACCCTGCGCACCCTGCTGCGGGTGCGCGACACGGAAAACGCCCTGCGCGAGAGCGAATTGCGCTTTCGCGAGATCTTCGCCAACGTCTCGGCTCCGATCGCCGTGCTTGACGCCAACCTGACCATCCACGAATGCAACCAGGCGTTCGCCCAGCTGCTCGAAGGCGTCAGCGACCCGCAGACCCCACGGGAATGCCTGGATGACAACGAGCCTTCGGTGATCGGTGAACTGCGCCTGCGCCTGGCCGATGGCGAGCGCTGGAAAGGCACGCTGAACATGCGGGTCAAGGGTGAACTGCGCGAGACCGAATGGCAGATCTCGCCTTACCGCACCCCGGGCTCCAGCCTGGTCTTCGTCGAGGACGTCACCGAGCACCGCCATCGCGAGCGCTCGCACCAGGCCCAGCTCGACGATGCCAACAGCCAGCTGGCCAAGGAAGTGGCGGTGCGCGCGCGCACCGAAGAGCAACTGCTCCAGGCGCAGAAAATGGACGCCCTGGGCAAGCTTACCGGCGGTATCGCCCACGACTTCAACAACATGCTCACCGGGATCATCACCAGCCTGGAACTGATCGGCAAACAGGCCGGTGTCCAGGCTTCGCCGAAACTGCAGATCTACGCCGAGGCCGCGCTCGCCTCGGCCACCAGCGCGGCGTCCCTGACCCACCGCCTGCTCGCCTTCGCCCGCCAGCAGCCGCTGGACACCCGCCCGGTGGACATCAACGAACACGTACGCTCGCTGGAAGACCTGCTGATCCGCACCATCGGCGAACGTATCGTGCTCAAGCTGGAGTTGACCAACCAGCCGGCCATCGCCCTGGTCGACCCAGTGCAACTGGAAAGTGCCGTGCTCAACCTGGCGATCAACGCCCGCGACGCCCTGCCCCAGGGAGGGCATATCTGGATCAGCACCTATGCCGCGTACTCCCGCGGCAACCCGAAGATGCAGGATGGTGCCTATGTCTCGCTGTCGGTACGCGACGACGGTATCGGCATCGACCACAGCGTGATCGACAAGGTCTTCGAACCCTTCTTCACCACCAAGCCGCTGGGCCAGGGCACCGGGCTGGGGCTCTCGACCATCTACGGCTTCGCCCGCCAGTCTGGCGGCGATGCGCATATCCGCAGCGTGATGGGCCGGGGCACCGAAGTGACCCTGCTGCTGCCGGCGGCCAACGAAGTGCCGGGGTCGCCGCCGGAGCCCCAGGGCAACGTCGATCCGCAGGGCCAGGGCGAACATATCCTGATCGTCGAGGACATGGCCTCGGTGCGCCTGTTCGTCAGCGAAGTGCTGCTCGATGCCGGTTATCGCTGTACCACGGTGGAAAGCATCGAACTGGCCCTGGAGCATCTGCAAAAGGATGCGTCCATCGACCTGCTGCTGACCGATGTCGGCCTGCCGCGCATGAGCGGGCGGGAACTGGCGGACGTGGCCCGGGGCTGGCGGGCGGGACTGCCGGTGCTGTTCATGACCGGGTATGCGCAAACCGCACTGAATCGCCAGGCGTTCCTGGCGCCGGGGATGGACATGCTGTTCAAGCCGTTCCAGATCGGCGAGTTGCTGGAGAAGGTGCGGCGGGTGCTGGAGGGCTAGGTTGCCTGCTCGGACCTCATCGCTGGCAAGCCAGCTCCCACAGGGATCGCATGCACCGCTAACCCTGTGGGAGCTGGCTCGCCAGCGATAGGGCCCTTCAATCCTCCGGCAATTCTTCCAGCAACCACCCCCGAAACGCCTCCAGCGCCGGCAACGCCCGGTTCCTCGCTGGATACACCAGGTAATACCCCCGCGCACTGGCATAAGGCAGCACCGGACTGACCAGCTTGCCCTCGGCCAGCTCATCGGTGATCAGGATGCGCGGCACCAGGCCAATCCCGATATCCGCCCGCACCGCCTGGATCAGGTGTGAAGTCAGCTCGAAACTCGGCCCCAGGCGCATCGCCTGATGGGCAACGCCATGGTGAGTGAACCAGTCCCCCCAGGCGTTGGGGTTGTTGGTGACGCTGAGCAGCGTCTGCCGGCTGATGTCCTGCGGCGTCCATTCGCTGCGGGTCGCCGCCAGGGCCGGCGAGAGGATCACCACCAGTTCCTCGGCATGCAGCCGGTGACAGACCAGCCCCGGCTGATCGCCACTGGCAACCACTATAGCGGCATCGATGCCGCTGGTGGCGAAGTCCACCGGTTCGATCCGCGAGTTGATATGCACCAGCACCTCGGGATGCCGCCGGTAGAACTCGTGCAAGCGCGGCAACAGCCATTTCGAGCCGAAGGTCGGCAGGGTCGCCAGGCGCAGGCTGCCGCCGCCGCCCTGGTGGGCGATGGCATGCAGGGTGGCGCTGCGGATCCGTCCCAGCGCCTCGCTGATCTCGCGCTGGTACAGGCGCCCGACCTCGGTGAGCTTGACCGTGCGCCCTTCACGGCGGAACAGGATGACCCCCAACTGCTGCTCCAGGGTCTGCACCTGGCGGCTCACCGCGCTCTGGGTCAGGGACAGTTCCTCGGCGGCGCGGGTGTAGCTTTCATGCCGGGCGGCGGCCTCGAAGGCCAGGAGCAACGACATCGACGGGGTCAGGTTGCGGTAATTCATTCATAAAACTCATCAAAGACTGTGTCATTTTCCGTTTGTGCCCGGCGCGACACTACGGAATCATTGGCATCATCCACTACCTGAGCGAGCCATGACCATACCCTCAGCTCAGGTATTCATGATTAGCCCAAATTAAAAGAGGCCATCCGCCGATGATCGCCCAACTCCCGGTGAGCGCACCCGCCACCGATTACGCCGCCTTCCTCGATGCCCTGCGCGCCGCCGGTTTCCGTGGCCAGTTCAGCACCGACTACGGCACCCGTACCGTGCTCGCCACCGACAACTCGATCTACCAGCGCCTGCCCCAGGCCGCAGTGTTCCCGCTGGATGCCGACGATGTGGCGAAGGTCGCCGCGCTGATGGCCGAGCCACGCTTCCGCCAGATCAAGCTGACCCCGCGCGGCGGCGGCACTGGCACCAATGGCCAGTCGCTGACCGACGGCATCGTCGTCGACCTGTCGCGGCATATGAACACCATCCTCGAAATCAACGTCGAGGAGCGCTGGGTAAGGGTCCAGGCCGGGGTGGTCAAGGACCAGCTCAACGCCGCGCTCAAGCCCCACGGGCTGTTCTTCGCCCCCGAGCTGTCCACCTCCAACCGCGCCACCGTCGGCGGCATGATCAACACCGACGCCAGCGGCCAGGGCAGTTGCACCTACGGCAAGACCCGCGACCACGTGCTGGAGCTGCACAGCGTGCTGCTCGGTGGCGAGCGCCTGCACAGCCTGCCGGTGGATGACGCCACCCTCGACGCCGCCTGCGCCCTGCCCGGCCGGGTCGGCGAGGTGTACCGCATGGCCCGGGAGATCCAGGAAACCCAGGGCGAACTGATCGAAAGCACCTTCCCCAAGCTCAACCGCTGCCTGACCGGCTACGACCTCGCCCACCTGCGCGACGACGACGGCCGCTTCAATCTGAACAGCGTGCTGTGCGGCGCCGAAGGCTCGCTGGGCTACGTGGTGGAAGCCAAGCTCAACGTGCTGCCGATTCCGAAATACGCGGTGCTGGTCAACGTACGCTACACCAGCTTCATGGACGCCCTGCGCGACGCCAATGCGCTGATGGCGCACAAGCCGCTGTCGATCGAGACGGTGGACTCGCGGGTGCTGATGCTGGCGATGCAGGATATCGTCTGGCACAGCGTCGCCGAGTACTTCCCGGCCGACCCGGAGAAGCCGACCCTGGGCATCAACCTGGTGGAGTTCTGCGGCGACGAGCCGGACGAAGTCAACGCCCGGGTCGCAGCCTTTATCCAGCATCTGCAGCAGGACACCAGCGTCGAGCGCCTGGGCCACACCCTGGCCGAAGGCTCGGCGGCGGTGACCCGCGTCTACACCATGCGCAAGCGCTCGGTGGGCCTGCTCGGCAACGTCGAGGGCGAGGTGCGCCCGCAGCCGTTCGTCGAGGACACCGCAGTACCGCCGGAGCAACTGGCCGATTACATCGCCGAGTTCCGCGCCCTGCTCGACGGCTACGGCCTGACCTACGGCATGTTCGGCCATGTCGATGCCGGCGTGCTGCATGTGCGCCCGGCCCTGGACATGAAGGACCCGGCCCAGGCGGCGCTGGTCAAGCCGATCTCCGATGCCGTCGCCGCCCTGACCCAGCGCTACGGTGGCCTGCTCTGGGGCGAACACGGCAAGGGCCTGCGTTCGGAATACGTGCCGGACTATTTTGGCGAACTGTACCCGGCGCTGCAGCGCCTGAAAGGCGCCTTCGACCCGCACAACCAGCTCAACCCGGGCAAGATCTGCACCCCGCCGGACAGCACCGAGGGCCTGATCAAGGTCAACGAAGCACCGCTGCGTGGCGAGCATGACCGGCAGATCGACGAGCGCGTATGGCAAAGCTTCGGCAGCGCCGTGCACTGCAACGGCAACGGCGCCTGCTACAACTACGACCCCGACGACGCCATGTGCCCGTCGTGGAAAGCCACCCGCCAGCGCCAGCACTCGCCCAAGGGCCGTGCCTCGCTGATCCGCGAATGGCTGCGCCTGCAAGGGGCGGCGAATATCGATGTGCTGGCGCCGAACAAGGTGTCCTGGCTCAAGGGCCTGCCCCAGCGCCTGCGCAATGTACGCGCGCAGAAACAGGGCCAGGCCGACTTCTCCCACGAGGTCTACGACGCAATGGCCGGCTGCCTGGCGTGCAAGTCCTGCGCCGGGCAGTGCCCGATCAAGGTCAACGTGCCAGACTTCCGCTCGCGCTTCCTCGAGCTGTACCACAACCGCTACCAGCGTCCGCTGCGTGACTACCTGATCGGCTCGCTGGAGTTCACCATCCCGTACCTGGCCCACGCGCCGGGGCTGTACAACGCGGTGATGGGATCGAAGTTCGTCAGCGGCCTGCTGGCCGATCGCATCGGCATGGTCGACAGCCCGCTGATCAGCCGCTTCAACTTCCAGGCCACCCTGAAGCGCTGCGGCGTGCGTGCGGCCAGCGTCCCGGCCCTGCGCGAGCTGACCCCGGCGCAGCGCGAGCGCAGTATCGTGCTGGTCCAGGATGCCTTTACCCGCTACTTCGAAACGCCGCTGCTGGCGTCGTTCATCGACCTGGCCCATCGCCTGGGCCACAAGATCTTCCTCGCGCCGTACAGCGCCAACGGCAAGCCGCTGCATGTGCAGGGCTTCCTTGGCGCCTTCGCCAAGGCGGCGATCCGCAACGGCACCCAGCTCAAGGCCCTGGCCGACTGCGGCGTGCCGCTGGTGGGGCTGGACCCGGCGATGACCCTGGTCTATCGCCAGGAGTACCAGAAGGTCCCGGGCCTGGAAGGCAGCCCGAACGTGCTGTTGCCGCAGGAATGGCTGATGGAGGTACTGCCGGAGCAAGCCAGCAAGGGCGGCAATTTCCGCCTGCTGGCGCACTGCACCGAGAAGACCAATGTGCCGGCCAGTACCAGGCAATGGGAGCAGGTGTTCTCGCGCCTGGGCCTGAAGCTGGTGACCGAGGCCACTGGCTGCTGCGGGATGTCCGGGACCTACGGGCATGAAGCGCGCAACCAGGAAACCTCGAAGACCCTCTTCGAGCAGTCCTGGGCCGGCAAGCTGGACAAGGACGGCGAGCCGCTGGCGACCGGCTATTCCTGCCGCAGCCAGGTCAAGCGCATGGCCGACCGCAAGCTGCGGCATCCGCTGGAAGTGGTGTTGCAGGCGGTGATTGGCTGATTCGGCAGGCCCTTAAGATCCTTGGTGTCTTTCAGGGCCTCATCGCTGGCAAGCCAGCTCCCACAGGTATCGCGAGCGCCGCCAAAACCTGTGGGAGCTGGCTTGCCAGCGATGAGGCCGGCTCAGTCAGCACAAATCACTCGGCTTTCTTCGCCTTGCCGCCCTTCACCAACCCATAGCGAATCTCCTTAGACGGCCCATAGCCGTAGAACGAGGTGTAGCACTTGCTGAAGTGGCTGGGCGAAACGAATCCGCAAGCCAGCGCCACATCGATCAGCAACAGGTCGGAGTGCTGCAACAGCCTGCGGCTTTCAGTGATGCGCAGTTCCAGGTAATACCGCACCGGGGTGGTACCCAGTTGGGTCATGAACAAGCGCCCGATCTGCCGCTTCGAACGCCCCACATAGTGGGCCAGTTGATCCTGGCTCAACGGCTCCTCGATATTCGCGCTCATCAGGTTGATGGCTTCGCGCAGCGGCTCGCTCATCTTCTCGTGCAATGTCGGCCGCGCCCGGCGGTAACGCGACTCCTCGAAGGCGAGGATATCCACCACCGCATCCACCAGCCCACGGCCGCAGCGGCTGTTGATCCACTCCAGCACCAGATGGAAGCCCCCCGCCGGACTCGCAGCGGTGAGCCGGTCACGGTCGACCATATAGCTTTCGCTGGTGACCTGGCTGTCCTTGGCAATTTCCGCCACGGCACCGCGATGCTCCGGGTGCACGGCGCAGCGGTAGCCATCCAGCAACCCGGCCTGGCCGAGGAACCAGGCGCCGTTCCACAGCGCGCCCAACGCCACATGCCGTTCCGCCGCCTTGTGCAGGATCTGGTTCAGCTCCGGGATCGGCCGCAGCACGGTGCGCAAGCCGCCGCAGACCACCAGCAGGTCGAGATCATCCAGCGCGGCGGCATTGAGCGGCGCATCCGGGCAGATCACCAGCCCAAGATCACTGACCCGCGAGCCGCCATCCAGGGTAAAGGTGCGATAGGTAAAGGACGCCGCCTGGATCAGGTTGGCGGTGACCACCGTGTCCAGGGCCTGGGTGAAGGCCGGCAGGGAGAAGTGTTCGAGCAGAATGAAACCGACCCTGCCCTGCCCGCCCGGGGCCTGCTTTTCGCCCGTGAAGCGCAGGTTCGAACCCTGCATGGCATCACTGAACTGCCTTCTTTCAACCACGTTATCTGTCTTCCGATCTTGTTCTGGGAATCCGAAGCGCCGAAACCGCTACGCCGGCATGCATCGTCGAATGATGCACGCCGGCGTGGCGGTGTCCAACTTTCCTTCGGAAATTTCTGATTAAGTTGCGGCTCGAATCCTACGGCCTTGCAAGGCTCCGCGAGAGAGACGGTCCAGCAACAGGGCCACGGCGACGATGGCCAGGCCCGCACGCAGGCCAAGGCCCATTTCCATCCGGGTCAGGCCGCGGGTCACTTCCGCGCCCAGCCCGCCCGCCCCCACCAGCCCGGCCAGCACGACCATGGCCAGGGACAGCAGGATGCATTGGTTCAAGCCCACCAGCAGGGTCGGCATGGCCGTGGGCAGCTCGATCTTCAGCAGGATCGCCCGGGGCGGCGCGCCCATGGCCTTGCCCAGTTCCAGCAGGTCACGGGGCACCTGGTTGAACGCCAGGGTGGTCAGACGCAGCATCGGCGGGATGCCATAGATGATGGTGGCGAGGATCGCCGGGACCTTGCCCAGGCTGAACACCATCACCGCAGGGATCAGGTACACCCACGGCGGCACGGTCTGCATGACGTTGAGGATCGGGCTGAGCACCGCGTCCAGGCGCTTGACCCGCGAGGCCGCGACACCGATGGGGAAGGCCACGGTCACCGAGATCAGCACCGCCACCGTGACCAGGGCGATGGTCTGCATCGACGCTACCCAGAACCCGGAGATCAGGCAGAAGCCGAGCATCACCACGGCGAGGATCGCCGCCCGCAGGTTGACCAGGAAGAATGCCGCCACCGCTACCAGCGCAATCATGCCGTAGGGCGGGATCACCAGCAGCAGGCCTTCGATCCCGCCGAGGACGGTTTCGATAAAGCGGCTGATCAGGGCGAACAGGCCGTGCAGGTTGGCGTTCAGCCAATCCACCGACGGCGCCAGCCAGGCGCCCGGGGAGAACGTGATATCAGGATTCATGTGCAGCCCTCCGGCCGAGACGGGTGGCACTCTGGGCCATGCGGTCGAGGATCAGGGTCAGGATGACGATGGCGATGGCAGCGTTGATCGACATGGCGATATCCAGGGTACGGATCGCGCCGTAGATCACTTCACCCAGCCCGCCGGAACCGACGATACCGGCGATCACCACCATGCCGAAGGCCATCATCAGGCCCTGGTTGACCCCGGCCATGATGCTCGGCAGGGCGAACGGCAGGCGGATCTTGAAGAACTGCTGCCAGCCCGTGGTGCCGGTGGCCTGCCCCAGTTCGATGAACACCTTGGGCGTCATGCGGATGCCCAGGGAGGTCAGGCGTACCACCGGTGGCACGGCGACGATGAAGGTGGCCACCAGTGCGGTGCCCGGGCCGTAGCCGAGCAAGGCGATCGCCGGCAGCAGGTAGATGTAGGGCGGCAGGGTCTGGATCAGGTCCAGCACCGGCTCGCTGACCCGGTCCAGGGACGGCATCAGGCCGGCCGCGACACCCAGCGGGATGCCGATGACCAGCGCCATGCTGGTCGCCGACAGCACCAGCGCCAGGGTGCTCATGGTCTGCGGCCACAGGCCCATGGCCACGCACAGCACCAGGCCGAGCATGGCCCCGACGGCGAAGCGCCAGCTGGCGGTCAGGCGCCAGCCGAGCGCGCCGAAAGCCAGGATCACGGCCCAGAACGGCAGCAGGGTCAGGCCGCTGTAAATGGCCTGGTAACCGGCGTGCAGCACATCGTTCAGCCCGTCGAAGAACCAGGCGCCGTTGTCCGACAGCCATTCCAGCCGGGCATCGACGAACTCGTCGAAGGCCGCGGCAAATTCCACGGGGCTCATAGCGCGTGCTCCGCTTGCGCGACTGGCTGCTCGGCGGCCGGTGCGCCCTGCACGCCACGCAGCAGGTCCTGCTGGGTGATCACCCCAAGCACCTGACCACCTTCCACTATCGCCAGGGCATCGCCATTGGAACTGATCATCAGGTTGATCAGGGCATCGAGGTCGGCTTGCGGGCCGGCGCTCGGCAGCGAGCCGGGGTTGAGGTGCGGATGCGCAGAGACTGGCGACATGATCGAGTGCGCCTTGACCAGGTGCAGGCGCGAAATGCCGGCGACGAATTCCGCCACATAGTCATCGGCAGGCTTGAGCACGATGTCCTCGGCGGTGCCCTCCTGGATGATCACCCCGTCCTTCATGATCGCAATGCGATCGCCGATGCGGATGGCTTCTTCCAGGTCGTGGGTAATAAAGACGGCGGACTTGCCGAGGGATTTGGTCAACTGGCGGAACTCGTCCTGCAGTTGGCGGCGGATCAGCGGGTCGAGAGCACTGAAGGGTTCGTCCATGAGGATCACTTCCGGATCCGAGGTGATCGCCCGGGCCAGGCCGACGCGCTGCTGCATGCCGCCGGACAGCTCGTCCGGGTAGCGCTGTGCCCAGTCGCTCAGGCCGACCTTGGCCAGGGCCTGCTCGGCCACCTTGTGCCGCTCGGCCTTGGACACGCCGCGCACTTCGAGGCCGAAGGCGGCGTTTTCCAGCACGGTGCGGTGCGGCAGCAGGGCCACGCTCTGGAACACCATGCCGATGTGCCGTGCGCGGGTTTCGCGCAAGGCCGCCGCATCGAGGCTGGCGAGGTCCTTGCCCTTGATCAGGATCTGCCCGGAGGTGGGATCGATCAGGCGGTTGAACATGCGGATCAGGGTCGACTTGCCGCTGCCGGACAAGCCCATGATGCAGTAGATCTCACCACGCCTGACCTTGAGGCTGACGTTCGAGACGCCGACAACACAGCCATGGTCCTGAAGAATCTGCTTCTTCGACAAACCACGCTCTTTATAAGCACGCATGGCGGTATCGGCGTTCTTGCCAAAAATCTTCCAGACCGATTGGCACTCTACCAATACGTCTTCAGCTACTTCGCTTGCTGTGTTCATCTCGCACCCGTCGAACCAGGAATCTGGTTGGCTTTTTTATTACGTTCAGTTCGGCAGTGGTAAAGGCGTTGTCCGCGGTTCAGGCCGGACAACGCGGTACGTCGTAATCAGTATTTCTTGATGTTTTCCCAGCGCTTCACGAGGTCAGCGTTTTTCGTGGTCCATTCCTGCACGGCCTGCTCCACGGTCTTGCCGTCCTTCATTTCGCCGTTGATAGCGGTGATGTCGGCCAGTGGCAGGTAAACCCCGGCGATCAGCTCACGCGCTTGCGGGTACTCGGCGGAAAAGCCCTTCTGGCCGATCCAGTAGTAGCCCTGCGGCGGGGCGAAGGAGCCTTTCGGATCCTTGAGGAATTTCACGTCGAACTTCTGGCTCATCCACGACGGCTCCCAGGTGGTCACCGCAATCCACTCCTTGCGGTCCACGGCAGACTTGAGGGCGGCGGTCATGGCGGCGGTACTGCCTTCCAGGAGGTTGAGCTTGAGGCCGTAGTCGGTCACGGCCTTGGCCGCATCGCTCATCAGGCCCGAACCCGGCTCGATGCCGACGATCTTGTTGCCGAACTTGTCGGCGTTGGCGTTGAGCTCTTCCAGCGAATCGATGGTCACGTACTTCGGTACGGCGATGGCCTGGTAGAGGCCGTGGGAAACCGGGGAGATCTTCTCCAGACGGTTCTTGTTCTTCTTCCAGTAGTCCTGGGCAGCGTAGTCGATCTGCGAGGCCAGCAACTGGATGTCACCTTTGCCGAGGGCGGCGTAGGCGATGCCCCATTCGGAGAAGTTGGTCACCTTGACGGTGTAGCCGGCGTCTTCGAGGACCTTCTTGGTGACGGTGGTGATCGGAGTGAGGTCTTCCCACGAGAGGGTGCCCATGGTGATGGTCTTTTCCTCGGCCTGGGCCTGGAATACGGTCAGACCGACCATGGCGAGGGTACAGAGCGCTTTCCGGAAGCCTTTCATTGTTGTTCGTCTCCTGGGTTGTGGTGCTGGCCGGACGCGTTGACCGCGCCCGTTGCTTGTTTTTGGTTTTTTTCGCACTGCGTCTTGCACAACTTTCTGGCGGGGGTTTTCTGGCGCCCGGCAAGGCCTGCCAAAGGGCGAAAGACCCCGCGAACACTGGCCTTGGAGCGAGATTCGCACGGGTTCCAGAGGCGGTCAACGGAATTGTATTCTTTGTGTATACCCAAGGAATTCCAAAAGAATTCATCAGAAGTGCTATTTTCCCCAGTGTTTTCGGGGCTCTGCGGGTAGTGGAGCCTCGGAAAAAGCTGTCGTGGGTGGATATGGCGATGGCGGGATTTGATAAGAGTGTGTCTCGTGGATGCCATAGAGAGCTGAGATTCCCGTCGCCTGTCATGGCCTCATCGCTGGCAAGCCAGCTCCCACAGGTACGGTGTACACCGGTCCTTGTGGGAGCTGGCTTGCCAGCGATGAGGCCCTCAAGAACAACACAAAACCCAATAAAACCGGGGGTCAGACCCTGTCACAGATACCCAGATAAGCAGCGAAAACCGCTCGTCGAAATATCTGTAGACACATTGTCTAATCCTCCCCTATAGTCGTTATACAAATTGTAGACACAACCTGATGAGTACAAAAAAGGCTCCCATGAAAGCCACCGCGGCTGTCTCCTCCACCCCTGCCGATGCCTCCCCGGATCGCAAGGCGCTTCTCGCCGAAGCGCTGCGCCGGCGCATCCTGAGCATGGAGCTGGCGCCCGGAGCGGTGGTGGATGAACTGGCGTTGTGCGACGAATTCGGTCTGTCCCGGCCGCCAGTGCGCGAGCTGCTGCGCCAGATCGCCGCCGAAGGCTATATCGAGCTGGAGGCCAACCGCGCGCCCCGCGTCGCGGCCATGAGTCATGAGTCATTGCGTGCGTTCTTCCTTGCCGCACCGCTGGTGTACATCGCGACCACGCAACTGGCAGCGACCCGCGCCACCGCGAGCGAAATCGAAGAGCTGCGCCGGATCCAGGCCTTGTTCCGCCAGGCGATCCAGGAGCAGCACGTAGAAAACCGCGTCATCTACAACGACGAGTTCCACCTCGAGATCGGCAAGATGGCGCACAACGATTACCTGATGCCGAGCCTGCGCCGTGTGCTCATCGACCATGCGCGACTGGGCAAGATTTTCTACCGCCACCCGACCACCGTGGACATGCAGAAGGACCTCGAACTGGCCTGCGACCAGCACGACCAGATCATCGAGGCCATCGCCCGCCACGACACCGAGGCAGCGGGACAACTGATTCGCGAGCATATGGAACTGTCGCGCCGGCGCATGGCGGAATACGCCGCACCGGAAGGCATGGAGGTATCGCTCGCGTTTTGAAAGGCCCCGGAGCATGAGGATGTAGCGAGGTTTCGCTAGTCATTTCGGCCTGGGTGGCAACACCGGATCAAACAAGAACAGCCAGGTCCCTGAAATGACAAAAGTAACCTCGTTGCCGGCCGACGACAGTTCGTGCGGTTGGTATCACCTGAGCCCGAAGCGCACGCCGCGTCCTGCTCATTCCGGCACCCGCCAGGCCCGTTGGGTGGTGCTGGGCGCAGGCTATGTCGGCCTTGCCGCCGCACGCCAGCTCGCACTGAACTTCCCCGATGAACAGATCCTCCTGGTCGAAGCCCAGGAAGTCGGTT
Organism: Pseudomonas sp. P2S-1; assembly: GCF_057197725.1. NCBI lineage: Bacteria > Pseudomonadati > Pseudomonadota > Gammaproteobacteria > Pseudomonadales > Pseudomonadaceae > Pseudomonas > Pseudomonas sp. P2S-1. The sequence goes on along the minus strand of NZ_CM170068.1, from coordinate 769,924 downwards.
TCGGCACCGCCGGCCGCAATGCCGGCTTCGCCATCGACCTGCCCCACGATATCGGCGCCGACGACTATATCGGCGACATCGATATCGCCAAGACCTGCCTGCGCCTGAACCTCACCGGCCAGAACTACCTCAAGGACCTGGTCGCCGAGCACAACATCGACGCCCAGATGAAGTTCTGCGGCAAGTACCAGGCCGCCGTGGAAGACCGCGGTATCGCCGTGCTCGACGCCTACCGTCGCGGCCTGGAAAAGCTCGGCCAGCCCTTCGAAGTCATCGAAGGCGCGGACCTGCCCGACCATATCGGCACCCACTTCTACCGCAAGGCGCTGTTCACCCCCGGCACCGCGCTGATCCAGCCCTCGGCCATGGTCAAGGGCCTGGCGGAAAGCCTGCCGGCCAACGTCACCCTCTACGAAAACACCCCGATCCTCGACGTCGAGTACGGCAGCAAGACCGTGCTGCGCCATGCCCGCGGCAGCATCACTGCCGACAAGCTGGTGCTGGCCAACAACGCCTTCGGCGGTCACTTCGGCTTCCTCAAGGGCGCCATGCTGCCGATCTTCACCTACGCCAGCCTGACCCGGCCGATGACCGAGCAGGAACAGGCGCGCCTGGGCGGCAAGCCATACTGGGGCGTGATCCCGGCGGACCCGTTCGGCACCACGGTGCGGCGCACCCCGGACAACCGCCTGCTGATCCGCAACAGCTTCAGCTTCAACCCGGACGGCCGCGCCAATCCCAAGTACCTGCAGCGCTACGTCGCCCGGCACAAGGCCTCCTTCGCCCGGCGCTTCCCGATGCTGCCGGACGTCGGTATCGAATACACCTGGGGCGGTGCCCTGGCCATGTCGCGCAACCACGAAAGCTTCTTCGGCCAACTGGCGCCGAACGTCTATGGCGCACTGTGCTGCAACGGCCTTGGCGTAACCCGTGGCACGGCCACCGGCAAGTTGCTGGCGGACTGGCTGGCGGGCGAAAAGAACGACCTGATCGACTTCCTCCTGAAGTCCCCGGGCCCGAATGCCAACCCGCCGCAGCCGTTCCTGTCGCTTGGCGTCAACGCCAACCTGACCTGGGGCCAGATGCGCGCCGGCAAGGAAAGCTAAGCCCTTGCTCTTGTAGGAGCGTGGCTTGCCCGCGAAGGACCGCGCAGCGGTCCCAAAGATCACTCGGCTAGTTGAAGTAGAGCAGTAACAAACAGTGTCGCGCCGGCCAGGCGCCAACCCCCGGACTGAAGTTCCCATTCAGATCCGCGGACCCGCTCGGCCGGAAAACAGGTTCGATAGTGCAGGAAACAATAATGACAACTTCCAATCAATCCGTTGAAGACGTACCCCTCAATCGCTTCCACCAGTTGCTCACCGCCCGTTCCGGTGGCGGCTCCTTCGTCGACGGCTATGTGCTCAGCATCATTGGCGTGGCCATGGTGCAGATGTCCGCAGGCCTGGGCCTGAGCGCCTTCTGGCAGGGCATGATCGCCGCCTCGGCGCTGATCGGCATCTTCTTCGGCGGCTTCCTCGGCGGCGCGCTGACCGACCACTTCGGGCGCAAGCGCATCTTCTTCGTCGGCCCTACCCTGTTCATCCTCGGTTCCCTCGCCCAGTTCTGGGTCGACTCGGGCCCCATGCTGTTCGCCCTGCGTTTCCTGATCGGTGTCGCGGTGGGCATCGAATACCCGGTGGCCACCGCGCTGCTGGTGGAATTCCTGCCGAAGAAATACCGCGGCCCACGCCTGGCCACCCTGACCATCCTCTGGTTCGCCGGTGCCGCCTTCGCCTATATCGTCGGCCACTTCCTCCTCGCCTCCGGCGACGAGAACGCCTGGCGCCTGGTGCTGGCAAGCCCCGTGGTGATCGGCGCGATCCTCTTCGGCCTGCGCATGGGCACCCCGGAATCGCCCCGCTGGCTGCTGAACAAGGGCCGCGCGGCGGAAGCCGAGGCGATCATCAAGCAGGTCTACGGCAATGCCTTCTCGCTGAAGAACCTGCCGGAGCAGGCCAAGGAACAGAAAGCCTCGCTGCTCAGCCTGCTGCACTCGGGCTACGGCAAACGCATGCTGTTCGTCAGCATGTTCTGGTCGTGCTCGGTGATCCCGGTGTTCGCCGTCTACTCCTTCGCCCCGAAGGTCCTTGAAGCGCTGCACCTGAAAGGTGACTGGGCGTCGTTCGGCTCGGTGGCGATCACCCTGCTGTTCGTGGTCGGTTGCATCATCGCCACCCGCCTGATCAACAGCATGGGCCGGCGCAGCATGCTGATCCACAGCTTCCTCTGGTCCGGCCTGGCCCTGCTCGGCCTGGCGGCGATGCACGACGGCTCGCCGATGCTGGTGCTGGTGCTGTTCGGTGCCTACGCCCTGTTCATCGGCGGCGCCCAGGTGCTGCAACTGGTGTACCCGAACGAGCTGTTCCCAACCGAGATCCGCGCCGTCGCGGTCGGCATCGGCACCTCGCTGTCGCGTATCGGCGCAGCGGTCGGCACCTGGCTGGTACCGATGTCGCTGCAGTCCCTGGGCATCGCCCAGACCATGTACGCCGCCGCCATCGTCACCCTGGTCGGCCTGCTGTTCGCCTGGGCCCTGGCCCCGGAAACCCGTTCCCTGACTCTGCAACAAGCCGCCTCGCTGAACTGAGCGCGGTCTGACATTCCTTGCGTCCCACTGGAGAGAAAAGCATGAAATTCGCAGGCATCTACACCCCCGCCGTCACCCCGCTGAACGCCGACGGCAGCATCGACAAGGCCGGCTTCGCCGCCGTCCTCGACTACCTGGTGGAGTCGAAGATCCACGGCATCATCATCGGCGGCTCCACCGGCGAGTACTACGCCCACACCGCCCAGGAGCGCATCGACCTGGCCGCCCAGGCCAAGGACGTGATCAACGGCCGCCTGCCGCTGATCATCGGTACCGGCGCGATCCGCACCGAAGACTCGGTGGCCTTCGCCAAGCACGCCAGGGAAATCAAGGCTGACGCGCTGCTGGTCGGCACCCCGCCCTACGCGCTGCCGACCCAGCAGGAAATCGCCGTGCACGTCAAAGCCGTGGACGCCGCCGCCGACCTGCCGATCATGCTCTACAACTACCCGGGCCGCATGAGCGTGAGCATGGGCCCTGAGTTCTTCGATGCCGTGGCCGATGTGAAGAACATCGTCGCGATCAAGGAAAGCTCGGGCGACATGAACCAGCTGCACCGCCTGGCCACCAAGTACCCACATATCTCCCTGTCCTGCGGCTGGGACGATCAGGCCCTGGAATTCTTCGCCTGGGGCGCCCAGAGCTGGGTCTGCGCCGGCTCCAACTTCATCCCGCGCGAGCACGTGGCCCTTTACGAGGCCTGCGTGATCGAGAAGGACTTCAACAAGGGCCGGCGCATCATGGCGGAAATGATGCCGCTGATGGACTTCCTCGAGGGCGGCAAGTTCGTCCAGTCGATCAAGCATGGCGTCAGCCTCAACGGCCTGAGCACCGGCGGCGTGCGCGCCCCGCTGCAAGGCCTGGACGCTGCCGAGCAGGCCGAACTGGCCACTGTGGTCGCCACCCTGAAGCGCAATATCGCTGCCATCGTCGAGGGCAAATAACATGGCCGAACTGCTGAGCAAAGCCGAATACCAGGCCCTGGCCGCGAAGCTGCAACCGCGCAACCAGGCCTTTATCGACGGCGAATTCCGCGACGCGATCAGCGGTCGTACCTTCGTCACCACCAACCCGGCCACCGGCGAGAAGCTGGCTGAAGTGGCGGCCTGCGATGTGCAGGACGTCAACGTCGCCGTCGCTGCCGCCAAGGCGGCCTTCGAAGACGGCCGCTGGAGTGCGCTGACCCCGGGTGCCCGGAAAAAGGTCCTGCTGAAGTTCGCCCAGCTGCTGGAAGACAACTCCCACGAACTGGCGGTACTGGAAGCCCTGGACAGCGGCAAACCCGTCAGCGAATGCCAGAACGTCGACGTGCCGGAGACCATCCACACCCTGCGCTGGCACGCCGAGCTGATCGACAAGATCTACGATGCCACCGCCCCGACCGGTTCCGCGGCGGTGACCATGGTCGTGCGCGAAGCCATCGGTGTTGTCGGCCTGGTCCTGCCGTGGAACTTCCCGCTGCTGATGCTGGCCTGGAAGATCGGTCCGTCCCTGGCCGCCGGTTGCTCCATCGTGGTCAAGCCGGCCAAGGAAACCACCCTGACCGCCCTGCGCGTGGCCGAACTGGCCCACGAAGCGGGTATTCCGGCAGGCGTGTTCAATATCGTGCCTGGCGGCGGTCGTGAGGCCGGCGAGGCCATCGGTCGTCATATGGACGTGGCCATGGTCAGCTTCACCGGTTCCACCGATACCGGTCGCCTGTTCCTCAAGTACGCCTCCGAGTCCAACCTCAAGCGCGTGGTCCTGGAGCTGGGTGGCAAGAACCCGGCCGTGGTCATGAACGACTGCGAGGACCTGGACTCCGTGGCCCAGTTCGTCACCGCCGGTGCCTTCTGGAACATGGGCGAGAACTGCTCCGCGTCGTCGCGCCTGATCGTGCACAAGGATGTGAAGGACGAGCTGCTGAGCCTGATCTCCAAGCATGTGAAGGACTGGAAACTCGGCGACCCGCTGGACCCGGACAACCGTCTCGGTGCCATGGTCAGCAAGGCGCATTTCGAGAAAGTCCGTTCCTACCTGGAATACGCCGCCGAGCAGAAGCTCACCGTCGCCCTGGGTGGCGAGACCCAGGATGGCGTGTTCGTGCAGCCGACCATCGTCGATGGCGTGGCCCGCGACAGCCGCCTGTTCGTCGAGGAAATCTTCGGGCCGGTGCTCAGCGTCACCACCTTCGAGACCCTCGACGAAGCCATCGAACTGGCCAACGACACCATCTACGGCCTGGCGGCGTCGGCCTACACCGGCAGCCTGCGCAATGCCCTGCGCCTGTCGCGGGAAATCCGCGCCGGTGTGGTCACGGTCAACTGCTTCGGCGAAGGCGATGCCTCGACGCCGTTCGGAGGCTACAAAGAGTCCGGATTTGGCGGTCGCGACAAATCGATCTGGGCGCATGATCAGTACACGGAGCTGAAGACCATCTGGATCGACGCTTCGTGAGCTGAAACCCGGGTGCTGTTCTGACGGAGTTCGGTACCTGACCCGGCCACCGCCCCACGCAGGCGGTGGCCACCCCCGTTTCCTTTCGCAGTACGGCGAACGAGCAGCACGGCCCGTGCAGGCCACTACAACGCTGCGGCGCTGAAGGCTCCCGGATTTCTTCCCGGGCGGCCACACAATCCAACTACCCAAAAACCCGTCCGCACGACCGCCGGAGAGCGCTCGCGTGCGAACACATGCACAGACTTTTCTACTGCCCATGCTCGCTTCGAACGTTTCAACCCATAGCTCCACTCTCGGTCACCGCAATGCGCTGATCGTGGCCCACATCGCCGCCGTGCTGTTCGGTCTGACCGGCATTCTCGGCGCCCTTATCCACTCGTCCGCCTCGGTCATCACCTTCGGTCGCGCCGCTTTTGCCGTGCTTGCCCTGGGTGCGGTGGCGCAATTGCAGAAACGTGGCGTGTTCCACCACCTGACCTGGCGCAAATTCGGGGTCATGGCCCTGAGCGGGGTGATGCTGACCTCGCACTGGGTCAGTTTCTTCATCGCCATCAAGGTCGGTGGCGTGGCCGTGGCGACCCTCGGTTTCGCCAGTTTCCCGGCGTTTATCGCGGTGCTTGACCTGCTGGTATTCCGCGAGCGCATTCGTGCCGCCGAGGGCATGCTGTTGCTGCTGGTCAGCCTCGGCCTGGTGCTGGTGGTGCCGTCCTTCGACCTGCTCGACCAGGGTACGGTCGGCTTGCTCTGGGGCCTGGGTTCGGGCCTGTCCTTCGCCCTGCTGGCGATCATCAACCGCCGGGGCCTGCAAGGGATGAACGCGGTGCAGGTGGCGTTCTGGCAGAACCTTACGGTGGCCGTGCTGGTGGCGCCGTTCGCCTTCGACACCCTGCTGGTGCAGGGGCTGAGTCACAGCGACTGGCTGTTCCTGGCGATCCTCGGGATCTTCTGCACCGGGTTGTCCCAGTACCTGTTCGTCAAGAGCCTGGAAGGGCTGGAGGCGCGCAGCGCGGGGATGATCATTGCGCTGGAGCCTGTGTATGCGATCGCCTGCGCCTGGTGGCTGTTCGGTGAACAGCCGTCGCTGCGGATGGTGGCGGGTGCGGCGTTGATCATCCTGGCCACGGTGTTGTCGGCCTGGGGGAAGCTGACGGCGGAGCAGGTGCACTGATAGGTTCCTGAGACCGACACCGCACCCTGTGGGAGCTGGCTTGCCAGCGATTTGGCCCGACCTGACAACCTCTTTGTCATTGCCGGCCTCATCGCTGGCAAGCCAGCTCCCACAGGTCCTGCACCCACAGGAAGATTGGTTTAGAGAGGCAAGCTCCTGCGCACCACCTCGGCAAAATACTCCGCCCCGGTCTTCAGAATCCCGTCATTGAAGTCATAACAAGCGTTATGCAACGGCGTCCCGCCCGTCTCGCCATTGGCCCCATTGCCGATAAACACGAAGTTCCCCGGCACCTGCTGGAGGAACGCGCCGAAGTCCTCGGAAATCATCATCGGCATCACCTCCCCGTCCACCGCCGCCTCGCCGACCACGGCCCTTGCTGCCTCGACTACCAACGCTGTGTTCTCCGCCCAGTTCACCGTCGGCGCAAACTCATGGGTGTACTCGAACTCGCAACTCGCCCCGTTCGCCGCACAGATGCCCATGCAGATCTCGCGCATGCGGGTTTCCAGGAGCTTCTGCACCTCGGGGCTGTAGCTGCGGGTATCGCCCTTGATGGTCACATGGGTCGGAATCGCGTTGCGGATGCCATCGGTCAGGAACTCCGTGCACGACACCACCGCCGACAACCCCGGATCGACATTGCGCGCCACCACTGTCTGCAGGGCGACGACGATCTGCGCCCCGGTCACCAGCGGGTCCACCCCCATATGCGGCCGCGCCGCGTGGGTACCCCGGCCCTGGATGCGGATGACGAAATTGTCTTCGCTCGCCATGATCCCGCCCGCACGGGTAGCGATATGCCCGGCCGGCATCCCCGGCATATTGTGCGCGCCATAGATGGCATCCACCGGGAAGCGCTGGAACAGCCCGTCGGCCATCATCGCCTTGGCCCCGCAGCCATGCTCCTCGGCCGGCTGGAAGATAAAGCGCACGGTGCCGTTGAAGTCGCGGCGCTCGCAGAGCAACTGGGCCGCGCCGAGGATCATCGCCATATGCCCGTCATGCCCGCAGGCGTGCATCTTGCCGTCGATCCGCGAAGCATGCTCGCGCTCCGGTACCTGCTCGGTGATGTTCAGCGCGTCCATGTCGGCGCGCAGGCCGATCACCCCGTCGCCCTCACCCACCGTCAGGCTGGCCACCAGCCCGGTGCCGCCGATTCCGCGATGCACCTCCAGGCCCAGGCCTTCGAGAATCCCGGCCACCCGTGCCGAGGTGTCGACTTCCTCGAAGCCGGTTTCCGGGTGACGGTGGAAGGCGTGGCGCCAGTCTTTCAGGCGTTGTTCGAATGGCGTGCTCATGCTCGCTGTCCCTCGGGGAATGAAGAAGTGGATACGGTCTCGCTCGGGGCTTCACGCCACATCGCGCTCTCTTGCAGATAGCGGGTGCGGTAGCCGCTGCAGACTCCGGCGTAGTAGAAAGCCAGGGCCAGCAGCGCCACCACCAGCATGTCCCAGCCCGACGGAATCAGGCCGATACCGCCGAAGTCGCTGCTGCCCAGCCAGGACACCAGGGCCATGGCCGGCAGGAAGCCGATCAGCCACAGCGCCGCGTACAGGTCCTTGGCAAAACCCGTCCAGCCGGCCTTGGCCTGGAACCAGAAGAAAATCGGCAAGGCGCCCACCACCAGCAGGATCACCTGCCCGGTCAGCGGCCAGCGCGCCCAGTACAGCACCAGCGAGGCGCAGACGAAGGCGAACGGCGCGATCACCCGCATGCCCTTGATCACCAGCGGCCGCGGCACGTCGGCGGCGGTGGTGCGCAGGGTCATCAGGCTCACCGGGCCGGTGAGGAAGGAGATGATCACCGCCACCGAAATCACCGCCGCCAGCGCACCCCAGCCACGGAAGAAGAACAGGAAGACGAAGGACACCGCCAGGTTCAGCCACATGGCTTCGCGAGGAATACCATACAGCGGGTGCAGGCGGCCGAAGATCTTCGGCATGGTGTTGTTGCGTTCCATGGCGTAGATCATTCGCGCCGTGGTGGCGGTGTAGATCGAGCCGGTGCCGGAGGGGCTGACGAAGGCATCCAGGTACAGGAGCATGGCCAGCCAGTTGAGGTTCAGGGCCAGGGCCAGTTGCGCCAACGGAGAATCGAAGCTCAGGCTGTGCCAGCCGGCGGCGATGCTCTCGGGGCTGACGGCACCGATAAAGGCCACTTGCAGCAGTACGTAGATCACCAGGGCGATCAGTACCGAAGTAATCAGCGCAAAGGGAATGCTGCGCCCCGGATCACGCGCCTCGCCGGCCAGGCTGACCGGGCTCTGGAAGCCGTTGAAGCTGAACACGATGCCGCTGGCGGCCACGGCGGTGAACACGGCGGACCAACCATACGGCGCGAAGCTGGCCTCGCTGCCGTCACCGAAGTTGGCGCCGTTGAAGCCGGCCCAGATCAGCGCCACGCCGGTCAGCGCCGGGACCACCAGCTTGAACAGTGTGATCGCGGTATTGGTGCGTACGAACAGCTTCACACCCCAGTAGTTGAGGCCGAAATAGACCATGACCAGCGCCGCGCTGGCCCACAGGCCGGGGGTGGTCAGTTCGCCGTTGGCGACCATGGCCCGGGCCCAGGGGTAATCCCAGGAGGCCATATACTGGACCGAGGCGATGGCTTCGATGGGGATCACCGAGACAATGGAAATCCAGTTGGCCCAGGCCGCCATGAAGCCCACCAGCGAGCCGTGGGAATATCGCGCATAGCGCACCATGCCGCCGGACTCGGGGAACATCGCGCCCATTTCCGCATAGGTCAGGGCAATGGCCAGGACCACCACGGCGCCGATCACCCAGGCCAGGATCGCGGCCGGGCCGGCGATGGCCGAAGCGTGCCAGGCGCCAAACAGCCAGCCTGAGCCGATGATGGAGCCCAGGCCGGTCAGCATCAGCGACCAGGGTCCGATATTGCGTTTGGTGGTGTGCATCTGAGTCTCCGTTGTTGTTTTTTTAGAGGAGTGGAATCCGTTCTTGTGGCTGATGGAGAACCCTGTGGGAGCTGGCTTGCCAGCGATAGGGCCCTATCTGGCATCAGAGGTGCCCTTGCCGGCCTCATCGCTGGCAAGCCAGCTCCCACAGGGACCGCGCCGGGTCGGGGAATTATTGTCAGGCCCGGGCCAGCCACTCGCGCTGGCGGGCCAGGACCGACTCGGCGGACTCGCCGACCAGTTCGGCATACACACCCGGCGCCGTGGCACCTTCAGTGCTGATCAGCAGCACCCGGGAATCCTTGTCCAGCCCCAGCTCGGCAGCCTGTTGCGGTGCCTTCGCCAGGCGCTGCAAGGCCGCCAGCCCGGCCACCGCCGACTCGCCGGACGCCAGCGGAATATCCCGCTCGCTGCCGGCCGCCAGGCGCCGCATCGCCAGCAGCGCCTCGTCGTCATGCAGGGTCATGAAGAAATCGACGCTGTTCTCCAGGAATTTCCACGCCAGCGGCGAGGTTTCCCCACAGGCCAGCCCCGCCATCACCGAGTCCACCGAGCCACTGGCATTCGCCGCGCGCCCGGCCAGGGCGCTCTGGTACAGGCAGTCGGCCTGTGCCGGCTCGACCATGACCAAGGTCGGCCGCTGTGCACCCTGCAGCTCCCACAGGTAACTGGCGATCCCGGCCGCCAGGCCACCGACGCCACCCTGCAGGAAGACATGGGTAAAGCCCTGGTCATAGGCCTCGACGATCTCCGCCGCGATGGTGCCGTAGCCCTGCATCACGTCCCGGGGAATCTCCTCGTAGCCGTCATAGGAGGTGTCGGACACCACCAGCCAGCCATTGCGGAAGGCCAGGGCCGCAGCCTCTTCCACCGACTCGTCGTAGTTGCCGCTGATGCGCACGATCTCGGCGTCATAGGCGGCGATCGCCGCTTCCCGTTCAACGCTGACATTGGCATGCAGCACGATCACGCAGCGGCAACCCAGGGTCTGTGCCGCAGCCGCCAGGGCACGGCCGTGGTTGCCGTCGGTGGCGCTGATCACGGTGAAACCGGCCAGGGTTTCGGCGTACTCACCAGCGAGCAAGGCCCGGACATTGAAATTGTGCTCGGGGAAGCGCCGCAGGATCAGGCGCACCAGGGCAATCGGCGCACCCAGGGCCTTGAAGCTGCCCAACTGCGAGCGCTGCGACTCGTCCTTGACCAGCAACTGGCCCACGCCCAGCTCGGCGGCCAGGTCCGGCAGGCTGTACAGCGGCGTGGCGCCACGGTTGAGGCCAGCCCAGTGCGCAAGCCAGTCACGGCTCTGGCCGGCCCTGGCGATGCTCATGATCTCGCGCAGGTCTTCGGGGTACGGGATACGGCGGGCGTTGCGGTTGGCTAGCAGCATTGCGGTCTCCATCAGGCAAAGGGGTGCCGTCACCGATGGCGTGGGGCATCGGCGTTGGCGTTGGCAAAGGGGTCAGGCGAGTCGGCGGGCGACCACGTCCAGCAGGACTTCGGCGCCCATCACCAGTTGCGCGTCATCGGTGTGCTCGCGGGGGTTGTGGCTGATGCCGCCACGGCTGGGCACGAAGATCATCGCCGCCGGGGCGATACGGGCGATCATCTGCGCGTCGTGGCCGGCACCGGAGGTCATGCGCCGGTGGCTCAGGCCCAGGCGCACGGCGCTGGCTTCGATCTGGTCGGCCAGGGTGGCGTCGAAGATCACCGGTTCGAAACGCACCAGGCGCTCGCTGGAAATCTTCACGCCCTCCTCTGCGGCGATCCGCTCGAGGAAGTCGGCGAAACGCTGTTCGGCCTGTTGCAAGCGGGCTTCATCGGGGTCACGCAGGTCGACGGTGAACACCGCCTTGCGCGGAATCACGTTGATCACGTTGGGTTCGAAGGCGATGCAGCCGGTGGTGGCCAGGGTGGTGCCGGCTGAATCTCGAGCGATGGCGCGGGCCTCGGCTACAGCGGCACAAGCCACGTAGCCGGCGTCATGGCGCAGGCGGGTCGGGGTGGTGCCGGCATGGTTGGCATTGCCCTGCACCGTCACCTGCTGCCAGGAAATGCCCTGGAGGTTTTCCACCACGCCGATCTGGATGCCCTCGGCCTCGAGGATCGGGCCCTGCTCGATATGCAGCTCGAGGTATTCATGCGGCACGATGGCGCCGGGTTGCAGGTCGCCGGCATAACCGATGCGCGCCAGCTCGTCGCCAAGGCGGGTGCCGTCGGTGCCAAGGGTATCCAGCGCCACCTGCACCTCAAGACCACCGGCATAGACCAGCGAACCCATCATGTCCGGCTGATAGCGCACGCCCTCCTCGTTGGTGAAGGCACCAACCGTGATCGGCCGCGCCGGCAGCACGCCGGCGTCACGGTAGGCACGGATCACTGCGAGGCCGGCGAGCACGCCGTAGCAGCCATCGAGGGCGCCGGCATTGGTCACGGTGTCGATATGCGAGCCCATCATCAATGGCGCCAGATCTTCGCCGGAGGCGGCCGGCAAGGTGCCGAAGATATTGCCGATGCGGTCGATGCGCACCTCCAGGTCCAGCGCCTTCATCCAGGCCACCACCTGGTCGCGCCCGGCCTTTTCGGCATCGGTCAGGGCGATCCGGGTACGACCGCCCTGCACCGGGTCGGCGCCCAGTTCGCCAAGGATGCGGATCTGCTCCAGCAGCAGAGCGCCGTCGAGTTGAAGGTTCATCCAGGTACTCCAAGGGGTGTTCGTCGATGAGGTAAATGCTATTTCAATGCGATGGAGTTATTTCTTGATTTTCGCCCCGGAAATGAATTTTTATTCCGCATTCGCCTTCACTCAGGAAATCCGCCGTCATGAGTCTGGATCCGTTCGACCTCGCCCTGCTCGACGCCGTGCAGCAGGACGCCACCACCTCGCAGCAGGACCTCGGCGCCCGGGTCAATCTCTCCCCCGCAGCGGTCAATCGTCGCCTGAAGAAGCTCAATGCCGATGGCGTGGTGCGCAAGACCGTGTCGTTGGTGGACCCGGTAGCGGTGGGCTACGGCCTGACGGTGATCACCGAAGTGGAAGTCGAGAACGAACGCCTCGACCTGCTCGACGCCATGAAGCGCACCTTCCTCGCTTGCCCGCAGGTGCAGCAGTGCTACTACGTGGCCGGGGAATGCGACTTCGTGCTGATCATGGCGGTGCGCAACATGGAGCAGTACACCGAGCTGACGCGGACGCTGTTCTTCGAAAGCAACAACGTCAAGCGCTTCAAGACCCTGGTGTCGATGAGCAATGTGAAGGTGGGGCTGGATGTACCGGTTGCCTAGATGAAGTGCGGCAGGGACTGGGCGATCAGCAGGATGCCGGCCAGTCCCAACAGCCCCAGGACCACGCGACGGAACGCGACATCACTGAAATGCCGGTACAGGCGCACGCCAAGCAGGGTCGGCAGCAGCACGCTGAGAATCACCACGGGGAACAGGCTCAGGGCCTCGGTGGTAATGGTCCCGGCCACCACGTAGGTCATCATCGTCAGCAGTTGCATGGCCAGGTTGAAGCCCTGGATCACCGAGCGCTGGGTATCCCGGTCCCAGCCCTTGAGCACCGCCCACAATGCCGTGGCCGGGCCGGTCAGGCCGCCGAGGCCGCCCATGACTCCACCAACCACACCCACTAGCGCATCCGCCCCGGCGCCGCCGCTGCGAACGCGCGGCAAGCTGGACGAGAACAGCATCAGCGGGCACCACAGGGCCAGGACGATGCCCACCAGCAGGCGGAACAGCAGCGGGTCGATCTGGTGCAGCAGGAGGACGCCCACGGGCACGCCGATCAGGCCGCCGATCACCATGGGCAGCAGGTGCTCGCGTTTCAGGCCGCGGCGCAGGGTGCGAGCGGCGAGCAACTGGCCGGTGAGCGAGCCACAGACCACCAGCGGGCCGGTCAGGGCTGGCGGTACGGCCCAGGCCCACAAGGCCATGGCCACCAGGCCGAAGTTGGAGCCGGACAGGCCCTGGACGAAGCCGGCCAGGATGGCGCCGAAGATGATGATGAGCCAGAGGGAGTCCATGGGTGCCCAAGAGGTGCAAAAGGACGGGAGGATAGGCTGTTGGGGGTGGTTGATAAAGGTCCAATCGGGGGCTGTGTGAGAGGGCCAAATCGGTGCCTGGCTTTCGGGCCCCATCGCTGGCAAGCCAGCTCCCACAGGGTCAGCACAAAGCCCAGGACCTGCGCTGTACCTGTGGGAGCTGGCTTGCCAGCGATTGCTGTGGTGAATTCACCACAGCAACTTCGGCCGGACCTTACTTAAAAGCCCTGCGGCATCTCCCCCCGCGCCAGTCGCGCATTGATGTCCTCGATCACCGCCGGCAATTCGGCAATGGTGTCGATCAGGTAATGCGGCCGCGAGCCTTCGAACATCCGCCCGATCCGCGCCCGCTCGGCTTCCAGCTGGTCAGCCGGCAGCGCCTTGTACTGCTCATACGTCAGCCCCAGCGCATTCCCCGAGCAGGTCAGCGCCACCGTCCACATCCCGGCGCTGCGCCCTTCGAGAATCCCCGGCCAGGTGTCGTCGACCTTGACGCAGGCCGCCACATCGTCGATGCCCAATGCAATCACGTTGGCCAGGGACTGCGCCGGATACGGCCGGCCATTGGGCACTTCATCGGTGGCCACCACATGGTCCGGGCTGTAGCCATTGGCCGCCGCCAGCTCCACCACCCTGGCCATGACCACCTTCGGGTAGCCGGAACAGGTACCGATCTTCAACCCCTTTTCACGCAATTCGGCAATCGCCTCCAGCGCCCCCGGAATCAGCGCCGAGTGCAGGCCGATCTTGTCGATCTGCAGCGGCATGAAGCGTTCGTAGATGGCGGTGACATCCTCGTCGCTCGGCGCCCGGCCAAAGCGCGCCCGGTAACGCTCGGCAATCGCCGGCTGGTCGCACAGGGTGCGGATATGGTCCCACTTGCCCATGCCCATCGGGCCGCGGGCTTCTTCCAGGGACACTTCGACACCGAATTCGCCAAAGGCCTCGACGAAGATCTGGGTCGGGGCAAAGGAGCCGAAGTCGACGACGGTGCCGGCCCAGTCAAGGATGACAGCTTGCAGGCGTTTGGGTTGCTGGTAGTTCATGGTGGATCTCCAGTGGCAGGTCAGAAAAATCAGGGTTCAGGCCGGCGCGTCGAACAACTCGGCGATCATCGCGCGGTTGCGTCGCAGCGCCAGACAGCACAGGTGGTAGTCGATATGGAACGGGTGGTCGACGAAGGTGATCGGCCGGGTTCCCGGGGTCTCCGCGTACTCCACGGCCGAGACGAAACCGATGCCGATACCCCGGGCGATCGCGTGGACGATGGCTTCGCGGCTGTTCAGTTGCATGGCGCAGTCCAGCTCGATCCCGGCATGCCGGCAGGTTTCCTCGACCAGTTGCCGGGTGCGTGACGACGGCTCGCGCAGCACCAGGCGCTCACCGCGCAACTGCTCGATATGCACCTGGTCCTGCTGCGCCCAGGGATGGTCGTCGCGGACCACGGCGATGATCGGGTAGCGCCGGTACAGCCGGGTATGCAGGCGCTGGTCGAACTCCGACAGGGCGAGGATCGCCAGGTCGATATCGAAGCTGTACAAGCGCTCCAGGGTCTCGTGCGCCGGGGAGAACGAGGTTTCCAGCTTGATATCCGGGTACTGCTGCATCAGTTCGTAGGTGAGGTTCATGGCGATCGGCGGCGACACCGCGCCGATGCGCAGCAGCCCCGCCTTGCGTTCGCGGAAGCTGTGCAGCAACTGGATCGCCTCGTCTTCCTGGCCGAACAGGCCCTGGGTAATGGCATACAACTGCCGCCCCGCCGCGCTCATCTCGACAGAGCGCCCGCGGCGGTGGAACAGCTCCACGGCAAACATCTGCTCCAGCGCCCCGACCTGCTCGCTGACGGTCGGCTGGCCCACGCTGAGGTACTCGGCCGCCAGGGTGAAACTGCCGGTTTGGGCAACCGCGTGAAAGGAGCGCAGCCATTTGTGGTACTGGTACATGGGTTTGCCTTATCCAGGGTCAGTGGAAGTTCAACGGCGCACGAACATCGCCACCACGGCGCTGCACAGGCAGGCGCTGGCGACCACGATGAAGATCAGCGAGGTATTGCCGGTGCTGTCCAGCAGGCTGCCGATCAGCGGTTCGCAGAGTCCGGCGAACAGGTACGAAGAGAAGTTCATCACCCCGGTGGCGGTGCCGGCACGGCGTGCGCCGACCAGGTCCGGGCACAGCGCCCAGAAGCTCGAGGCCGGGCCGTAGACGAAGAAGCCACAGAGGAACAGCGCGGCCAGGCCGATGCCGCTGTGGGCCGGCAGGCTCCACATCCACAGGCTGGTGGCGGCGCCGAGGACCATGTAGAGCATGATCGCCAGGTAGCGTTTCGAGCCGAACAGCCTGTCCGAGATCCAGCCATTGCTCAGCGCGCCCACGGCCATGCCCACCGGCAGGGCCACGGTGATCCACTTGGGATCGATCCAGCCATCGCCATGCTTCCAGTCGGCGCCGAGGAAATGCACCGGGACCCAGACGATCAGGCCGTAGCGCGCAGCATTCTGGAAGCCCAGGGACACGGCGGCGATCAGCAGGCGCACGTTCTTCAGCACTGCCTTGTAGCGTTGCGCGGCGCTTTCCTGGGCGTCGCTGGCGACTTCATGGCCCTTGTCATCGGCATTGGCCACACCGGTGTCGGCCAGGGGCTCGAAGCCGAGGTCCTGCGGGCGGTCACGGGCGATCAGGTAGAACAGGATGCCGCCGGCCAGCATCAGCAGCACCGGCAGGCGGAAGATCCAGCGCCATTCCAGGTGCAGCACCTCCAGCACCACCATCGAGGTGACGTAGGACAGGATCGACGCACAGCCGGCAGCGAAGACATAGAAGCCGTAGACCTTGCCTCGCTCGGACACGCCCCACCAGTTCGACAGCAAGCGACTGCCCGGCGCCCAGCCCAGGGCCTGGAGATAACCGTTCAGGGCCCAGGGCAGGATCAGGCTGGTGAAGCCGGCGGCGAAGCTGGTGAGCCAGTTGGCTGCGCAGGACAGCACCGCGCCGAGGCTCATGATGCGCCTGCCGCCGTAGCTGTCGGCGAGGCTGCCATTGATCGCCTGGCCGATGGCATAGGCCCAGAGCATGGCGGCGGAGATCCAGCCGAGGGTTTCCTTGCTCAGGCCGAATTCGGCCTGGATCCCGGGAATGGCGAAACCGAAGGTCTGTCGACCGGTATAGAAGAACAGGTAGCAGAACATCGCGGCCAGGAGCATGCGCCACTGGGCCAGGCGAAAGGTCGAATGGGAGGGCACGGCGAGACCAGACAGGGATTGCGCACGGTTCATGAGGCTTTTTCCTTCTTGTTATGCGCTCGCGGCGTCGCCGCCGCAAGCAGGCATTCTCGTGGGTGCGACGAAAGCAACAGAAATGGCGGTCAGGCGGCTTGCGAACCGATGAAGTTCTTGCCCCGGGCGCCCTGCAGGGCATGGCGAATCATGGCCTGGGCCTGCTCCTCGCTGATCCCGTAGTCGGTGAACTCGGTCTTGACCCCGAGGCTGTGGAGGAAGTCGCGCAAGCGCGCCTGGGCCTGGTCGAGGTCGGCGCCGAAGACCCGCTGCAGGGTCTGGTCCCGTGCCGCATCGCGGCCCCAGGCCAGGCCCAGGACATGGGGCAAGGTGAAGGAACAGGCGATGCCGTGGGGCAGGCCGTGGCGCAGGGTCATCTCGTAGGAGATGGAATGGGCCAGCGCGGTCTTGGTGTTGGAAAAGGCCATCCCCGCCTTCAGCGCAGCCAGGGCCATGCGCGCGCGCAGATCAGGGTTCTCCAGGTCGCCACGCAGGCGCGGCAGGCAGTCGAGGATGTCCTCGATGGCGGAGATGGCAAAGGTGTCGGAAAGCGGGTTGGCGTTGACGTTCCAGATCGCTTCAAGGGCATGGGACAGAGCATCGAGACCGGTGGACACGGTGACCCCGGCCGGCACCGTGAGCATCAGTTCCGGGTCGATCAGGGCGGCCCGCGGCCAGGTGCAGTCCAGGTGCAGGGAGTATTTCTTCTGCGCGCCGGCGTCCCAGATCGTCGCCCAGGGCGTCACTTCGCTGCCGGTGCCGGCGGTGGTCGGCGCGGCGATCAGGGTCTTGCAGCGTGGCGGGGTGAACGGCTTGCCGGCGGCCAGCAGGCCGAGCAGTTCGTCGAAACGGCCGGAACCGGTGCCGACCATCAACGCCTTGGCCGTGTCGATGGCGCTGCCGCCACCCACCGCCAGCACGGTTTCGCAGTCGGCGGCTTCACGCCAGAAGGTTTCGTAGGTGGCGCGCAGATGGGCCACGTCCGGGTTCGGCTGGACATCCTCGACGACATGCACCAGACGCTCCCCCAGCAGCGCTTCGATCCGCGCCAGCAGGCCGAGGGCGCGGGCCTCGGGGAAGATCACCAGGGCCACGCGCTGGCCCTCGGTCAGGTCGACGATGCGGTTCAGGCTGCCGGCGCCGAAGTGGCTGGCGACCGGGTTGTGGAAGTAGGCAGGCATGGTATCTCCGTTCTTGTTGTTGGCACCTGGGCGCATCTTCAGTGCGCGGCGGGACCGACTCCAATCGATTGATCCTGGGTCAGCATCGGCTGAACCGATAACGGCTGCGGCTCAGTGCCTGCCGTTATCCTGGATGGCCCGGCGCAGGCGGCTGGACAGCAGGTCGGCGGCGATCACCATCAGGGTGATGACGATGATGCAGGTGGCGGTTTCCGGGTACTTGAACAGCTTCAGGCTGCTGACCAGCTCGAAACCCAGGCCACCGGCGCCGACCATGCCCAGCACCGTGGCCGAACGCAGGTTGACCTCGAAGCGGTACAGCACCACGGCGATCCAGGCGGTGATCACCTGGGGCAGCACGCCGAAGACGATCACCTGCAACGGCCGCGCCCCGGTGGCACGCAGGGCTTCCAGCGGGCCCTGGTCGATCTCCTCGATGCTCTCGGCGAAGAACTTGCCGAGCATGCCCACGCCATGCACTGCCAACGCCAGTACGCCGGGGAACGGCCCCAGGCCGACGGCGGAGACGAAGACCAGGGCAAGAATCAGCTCGTTGATGCTGCGAATCACGTTCAGGCCCTGGCGGGTGCCCTGGTACAGCCAGCGGTTGCCGTGCAGGTTGCGCGCGGCCAGGAATGCCAGGGGCACGGCGCAGAGGATCGCCAGCAAGGTGCCCCAGATGGCGATCTGCACGGTTTCCAGGGCCGGCGCCAGCAGGCGCGGCAGGATCGCCGGATCCGGCGGCAGCGAACGGCTGATGAAGTCGCCGATCTGCGGCAGCCCCGCCGCCAGTTCGCCCCAGCTGAGCTGGGCACCGCCGGCGCTCCAGTGCAGCAGGACCAGCAGCGCCAGCAGCAGCCCGGCTCTCAGGGCCCAGCCGCGCAGGCTGTTCGGGGTGTCGACCATCCAGCGGTAATCTCGGGTCGCCATTTCAACCTCCCAGGCCAGTGGCGTAGTGCAGGCTGGCCGGGGCGGCAAGACTGTTCGAGTCGCCCTCCTCCGTCGCCGGATAGATACGTTGCAGCGCTGCGTCATCAAGACCGCCGGCATCACCGTCGTAGACGAGCCGGCCATGGGCCAGGCCGACGATGCGGTCGCCGAATTCCCGGGCGAAATCCACCTGGTGCAGGTTGCACACCACGGTGATGCCCAGCTCGCGGCTGGCGTCGCGCAGGTATTGCATGACCAGCCGCGCCGTCTTCGGGTCGAGGCTTGCCACCGGTTCGTCGGCGAGAATCACCCGTGGCTGCTGGGCCAGGGCCCGGGCGATGCCGACCCGCTGCATCTGCCCGCCGGAGAGCGAGTCGGTGCGGGCCGAGGCCTTGTGCCCCAGTCCGACCCGGGCCAGGCATTGCCGCGCCAGGTCCACATCAGCGCGACTGAACAGTTGCAGGATCGACGCGAGGGTCGAGACGGCACCGAGACGCCCGGTCAGCACGTTCTTCAGCACCGACAGGCGCGGCACCACGTTGTGATGCTGGAAGATCATCGCCACCTGGCGGCGCAGTGCGCGCTCGTCGCGGGGCTGCATCGCATCGATGCCGGCCACCTGCAACTCGCCGCCATCGGCCCGGGCCAGACGGTTCATGCAGCGCAGCAGGGTCGATTTGCCGGCGCCGGACTGGCCCAGCACCACGACGAACTCGCCGGCGCCGATATCCAGGTCGATGCCGCGCAGCACCGGGTTGTCGCCGTACTGCTTGGTGAGCTGGCGGACGCGGATCATTTCATCTTGCCCAGGTCGAGATCGAGCACCGTGGCAGTGTCGCGGACCACGTCGTAGGCGGCGTCGGTGGTGGGCTGGAAGCCGTTGAGCATGCCCTGGTCGCCCCAGGGCACGTCCTTGACGTTGGCCAGGGCGGCGGCCAGTTTCTGCTTCAGCACCGGGTCCAGGTCCTTGCGCCAGACCATGGGCGACTCGGGGATATCCGGGGAGGTCCAGACCACTTGCAACTCGTCCTGCTTGACCGAGCCCTGGGCTACGGCGGTGGCGAGGATGCGGTCGGCGACGGCGGCGGCGTCCACCTTGCGGTTGGCCACAGCGAGGATGCTGGCGTCATGGGAGCCGGAGAAGATCATCCGCGAGAAGGTCGATTCCGGTTTGTACCCGGCCTGTTCCAGGCCGGCCTTGGGGAACAGGTGGCCGGAGGCCGAGCTCGGGTCGACGAAGGCGAAGGTATGGCCTTTCAGGTCGGCCAGGCTTTTGATCGGGCTGTCGGCGCGGCTGATGATCAGGCTGTGGTAGGCGCTCTTGCCGGTCTTGCGGGTGACTGCCACGGCGAAGGCCTCGGCGCCGGCGACCTTGTTCGCCAGCACATAGGAGAACGGGCCGAGGTAGGCGACATCCAGCTTTTTCGAGCGCAGCGCCTCGATCACCCCGTTGTAGTCGGTGGCGACGAAGGGTTTGACCGGCATGCCCAGTTGCGCCTGCAACTGGTCGAGCACCTGCTTGCTGCTCTCGATCATCGACTGGGCGTCCTCGGACGGGATCAGGCCGATGCGCAGCGCCTCTTCGGCCTGGGCGGCAACACTGGTGAACAACGGCAGGGAAAGACTGGCGGCACACAGCAACTGGCGAAGGCGATTCATGGCAGTTCCGGATTGTGGTTGGAGTGCGCCCATCCTCGCTTCGTCATGTGACGGTCATACCATCGATTCAATATGGCTTTTCTCGAAAAAGTATTGAAAGGATCTATATGTCAAACAGCAAGCTGCGCGCCTTTCTCGCCGTCGCCCGGCATGGCAGCTTCAGCGCCGGGGCCCGGGCCCTGGGGCTGAGCCAGCCGACCATCACCACCCAGGTGCAGGCGCTGGAGCGTTCGCACAACCTGGAGCTGTTTCATCGGCGCGGACGACGGGCGGAGTTGTCGACGGTGGGCCGGCAGTTGTTGCCGATTGCCCAGCAGTTGCTGGCCCTGGAGGCCGAAGCCGAGGGGCTGCTGAAGGACTCCGGCAGCCTGGTGCGCGGGCAGTTGCGCCTGGGCGCGGTGGGGCCGTTCCATGTGATCGAGATGGTCGATGCCTACCAGCGCGAGTACCCGCAGATCGAACTGTCGATCCGCGTCGGCAACTCGGCCTCGGTGCTGGCGGACCTGGAGAACTATGTGATCGATATCGGTGTGCTGGCGGGGCTGCATGAAGATCCGGCGTTTCATGCGACCTTGTATGCGCGGCATCCGGTGATCGTCTTCGCCCATCACCAGCATCCCCTGGCCAGGCGCGACAGCGTGCGCCTGGAGGAGCTCCAGGGGCAGCCGATGCTGCGCCGGGAACAGGGCTCGACCACGCGACTGAACTTCGAAAAAGCCCTGGCCGAGCGCGAGGTGACACCGCGGATGCTGATGGAGATCGGCAGCCGCGAAGCCCTGCGCGAAGCGGTGGTGCGCGGGATCGGGCTGGGGGTGGTGTCGGAGGCGGAGTTCATTCCGGGGCCGCAGTTGAAGGCGATCAGGATCGAGGGGGATCCGGTGTTTACCGAGACCTACCTGTATTGCCTGGCGGAGCGGCGGACGAGCCAGGTGGTGGAGACATTCCTGGGGTGTGCGGATCAGGCTCGGCTCAGGAGATGATGTTGCCTGTCAGGGCCTCATCGCTGGCAAGCCAGCTCCCACAGGGTCCGAGTCGCTGCAAGACCCTGTGGGAGCTGGCTTGCCAGCGATAGGGCCCTGACTGACAAGAGCAAATCCGGCTAGGCTGCCAATCTCGAAATCCCCCAACCTGTGCTCATCGCAAGCCACACCACCGGTACCCCAGATGCCCACCTCCTACACCGCCCGCTTCACCGCCGTCCTCGCCTATATCGACGCCAATCTCGAAGGCGACCTGTCGGTGAAGACCCTGAGCCAGGTGGCGCATTTCTCGACCTACCATTTCCATCGCCAGTTCAGCGCCTTCGTCGGTGTGCCGGTTGCCCGCTATGTGCAACTGATGCGCCTGCGCCGCGCAGCACGGCGGCTGGCGGGTCAGGCGGAGTATGCAGTGCTGGAGGCGGCGCTGGACGCCGGGTTCGACAGCCCCGAAGCCTTCAGCCGGGCCTTTCGCCGGGACTTCGGCAGCAGCCCCAGCGCCTTTCGCCAGCACCCGGAATGGCAGGTGTGGAATGCGGTATTCGCCATCCCCCACTTTTCGAGGAATATCAGCATGCAAGTGAAGATCGTCGAGTTCGCCGAAGTCCGCGTCGCCGCCCTGGAACACCAGGGCCCGCCCGGCCTGGTCCAGGAAACCGTGCGCCGCTTCATCGACTGGCGGATGCACAGCGGCCAGTCACCGGTGGCGTCGAGCCGCACCTTCGGCATCCCCTTCAACAACCCCGATACCACGCCAGCGGAAGACTTCCGCTTCGCCGTCTGCGGCGAGATCGAGGAAGCCGTGAAGCCCAACGATACCGGCGTCGGCGAACTGCGCATCGCCGGCGGCCGCTATGCCGTAGTCCGCCATCACGGCTCGCCCGACCATATCGGCGAGACCATCTACCCGGTGTACCGCGACTGGCTGCCGGCCAGCGGCGAGGAACTGCGCGACCAGCCGCTGTTCTTCCACTACCTCAGCGTATTCCCGCAGACCCCGCTGGACGAATGGGAAACCGATATCTACGTGCCATTGCAGTAGTGTCACCTGCCTGCCACGCAGCGGGCCTAACATCGGTCGTCACAACATCTGACGAGGCCCATCATGGTGATGACCGATGAATCCCTGATCCAGCGCATCTACGACGAGCTGGTCGACCATAGCGACGAAGAACTCGAACTGGAACTGGCCGAAGACGTCGCCAACCTCGACGAGCTGTTCGACGAGCACGCCCCGGACAGCCCGGAGAAGGAAGCGCGGCGCCGCTACTTCCGTGAACTGTTCCGCCTCCAGGGCGAACTGGTGAAGCTGCAGAGCTGGGTGGTCAAGACCGGGCAGAAGATCGTGATCATCTTCGAAGGCCGCGATGCTGCCGGCAAGGGTGGCGTGATCAAGCGCATCACCCAGCGCCTCAATCCGCGGGTGTGCCGCGTGGTCGCGCTGCCGGCGCCGAACGACCGCGAGCAGACCCAGTGGTACTTTCAGCGCTACGTGCCGCACCTGCCGGCGGCGGGTGAGATCGCCCTGTTCGACCGCAGCTGGTACAACCGCGCCGGGGTCGAGCGGGTCATGGGCTTCTGTAACGACGAGCAGTACGAGGAGTTCTTCCGCAGCGTGCCGGAGTTCGAGCGCATGCTGGTGCGTTCCGGGATCAAGGTGATCAAGTACTGGTTCTCGATCTCCGACCAGGAGCAGAACCTGCGCTTCCTCAGCCGCATCCACGACCCGCTCAAGCAGTGGAAGCTCAGCCCCATGGACCTGGAATCGCGGCGGCGCTGGGAGGCCTACACCAAGGCCAAGGAAATCATGCTCGAGCGCACCCATATCGACGAAGCGCGCTGGTGGGTGGTACAGGCTGACGACAAGAAAAAGGCGCGGCTGAACTGCATCAACCATCTGCTCAAGCAGGTGCCTTACGAGGAAGTGGAGGCGCCGATGGTTTCGCTGCCGCAACGGGTGCGCCAGGCCGACTACAGCCGCACGCCGACGCCGGACGGCTTGATCGTGCCGGAGATCTACTGAGTGCCGTCGGGCCTCATCGCTGCGATGAGGCCCGACAGTGCGGCACTAGACCCACGGCAACTGATGCGTCACACAATGGATCCCGCCGCCGCCCGCCGCAATCGCGTCGATATCCACGGCCACCACCTCTCGATCCGGATACAACGCCTCCAGCAACGCCCGCGCCTTGCGGTCCGCCGGCCCATCGCCGAACTGCGGCATGATCACCGCGCCATTGATCACGAAATAATTGATATACCCCGCGGCAAAATCCGGATTGTCCCGATTGAACCGACTGCGGCGCGGCTTCAGCGGCGGCGACAGTACATGCACCTTGAGCTTGCGCCCGTCGGCATCCGTGGCGTTCTGCAGGATCTCCAGATGCCGCCGGGTCACCTCATGGTCATAGGACTCGGGATCGGTATCCAGGTTGGCCACCACCACCCCAGGGCTGACGAAGCGCGCATAGAAATCCACATGGGCATCGGTGATGTCCTTGCCGCGAATCCCCGGTAGCCAGATGATCTTGCGCAAGCCCAGACAGGCCTTGAGCTCCTCTTCCACCTGCGCCCGGCTCCAGCCCGGGTTGCGATTGGCATTGACCCAGCAACTCTCGGTCATGATCGCGGTGCCGTGGCCGTCCACCTCGATACCACCGCCCTCGCCCACCAATTCGCTGCGCACATGCCGCGCCCCGACAACCCGGGCCATCAACGCCGCGATCCGCGCATCGCTGGCATGCTGTTGCTTGTTGCCCCAGCCATTGAAGTTGAAGTCCATCGCGGTCAGTCCGGCGCCGTCCTCGGTGACGAGGAAGTTGGCGCCGATATCGCGCATCCAGATATCGTCCAGCTCGGTCTCGATAAGGCGCACATTGCTGGCGCCGCACAGTTCCTCCGCCAGTTCCCGTTCCTCGGCCCGGCACAGCACGGTGAGCGGCTGGAACCGCGCAATGGCGCGGGCGATGCGGCCGAGGGCCTCCTGCACATCACCTGTGAAGTCCTCCCAGATCGCGTCCTGGGCGCCGAAGGCCATCCAGGCATGGCGCTGGCGTTCGCCCTCGTCAGGCATGAACCACTCCTCTTCACCGGCGGCGAAGGCACGCAAGGGATTCAGCCCGGTACTGGCGATCAGGCCGAGGCTGCCGGCAATGGAAAGCTGCCGGATAAACTGGCGGCGGGTTGGCATATTCAAAGCACTCTTTAACTGGCGGTCTTGAACTTGGTCCAGGCACGCATCCGCGCGCGCATGGCCGACTGGGGGATGTCCTTGCCCGGGATCAACCGGGCAAAGGCACTTTCATCAGGATAGATATCCGGGTTGTCACGCATCTTCGGGTCGACCTGCGGTCGTGCCTTGGCGCTCGACGTCGGGTAGCCGGTGAAGTTGCTGATCGCTGCCATGTTCTCCGGGCGCATGACGAAGTTGATGAAGGCGTAGGCATATTCCGGGTGCTTGGCGTCCACCGGGATCGCCATGTTGTCCATCCATACCGTGGTGCCCTCGCGGGGGATGCGGTACTGGAAACTCACCGGCTTGCCGGCGCCATCCGCAGCGCGCTGGGCCTGGGTCATGTCGCCGCTGTAGCCGAGGGACAGGCACAGGTTGCCGTTGACCAGGTCGGTGACCGGCTGCGACTGGAACTTGCGGATATACGGGCGCACCTTCATCAGCAGTTCGCTGGCGGCGGCCAGGTCCTCGGGCCTGGCGCTGCGCGGCTCGCGGCCGAGGTAGTTGAGCACCACCGCCAGCACCTCGTCCGGCGAGTCGATCACCGAGATCCCGCAGTCGGCGAACTTCGCCGCATACTCCGGGTTGAACAGCAGGTCGAGGCTGTTGACCGGCGCGTCGGGCATGCGCTTGCGGATCATCTCGTCGTTGTAGGTCAGGCCGATGCTGCCCCAGGTATAGGGCACGGTGGCCGCCGCCGAATGCGGATAGTGCTCGCGCAACTGGCGCAGGCCCGGTTCGATATCCGCCAGCGCGGTGATCTTCGCCGGATCGAGCCGCTGCAGGCTGCCGGCACGCATCAGCCGTTCGGCCACGGTGTCGCCGGGGAAGATCAGGTCGTAGCCGCTGCCGGAGGTCATCAGCTTGGCCTCCAGCACCTCGCTGCCGTCCATCACGTCGTAGATCACCTTGATCCCGGTCTCGGCGGTGAAGCGCGCGAGGGTGTCCTCGGCGAAATAGTCGGACCAGTTGTACAGGCGCAGCAGCTTGTCCTGGTCGTCGGCCTGGACCGTGCCGAGGCACAGGGACAGGCTGATCACGCTAATCAGGCGCTTCATCTCACACCTCCCGGGCCGGGCGCCAGACGCTGGTCGAACCACCGTCGAGGCTGAGCAGGGTGCCGTACATTTCCGGCCGGCGGTCGCGGAAGATGCCCCAGGTCAGGCGCTCTTCGCGCATGGCCTTCAGGTCGAGGGTGCGCATCAGCACGCCGGGGGTATCACGGTCGGCCTCGGCCAGCAGCTTGCCCTTGTGGTCACTGATGAAGGACGAGCCGTAGAAATCCATATGCAGCTCAGGGTCGCCGGTCGCCACCTCGCGACCGATGCGGTTGGCCGCCACCACCGGCAGCAGGTTGGCCGCCGCGTGGCCGCGCATGGTCATCTGCCAGTGGTCGCGGGAATCGAAGGCGGCAGCGCCCGGCTCGGAACCGATCGCCGTGGGGAACAGCAACACCTCGGCGCCCATCAGCGCCAGGCTGCGCGCCGTTTCCGGGAACCACTGGTCCCAGCAGATACCGATGCCGAGGCGGCCGAACGCGGTGTCCCAGACACGAAAGCCGGTATCGCCGGGGCTGAAATATTCCTTCTCCTGGTAGCCGATGGCGTTGGGGATGTGGGTCTTGCGGTAGACGCCCAGCAGGCGGCCATCGGCATCGGCGACGCTGAGGGAGTTGAAGAAGGCATTGCCGGCCTTCTCGTACCAGCTCAGCGGCAGCACCACGCCCAGCTCCCGGGCCAGCGCGGCGAAGCGCTGGAGCACGCGGCTATGGGCATATTCCTCGGCCAGGGCGAGGTGCTTGTGGTCCTGCTCGATGCAGAAATACGGGGTGGCGAACAGCTCCTGCAAGAGGATCACCTGGGCGCCCTGGGCGGCGGCATCGCGGACCAGTTGCTCGGCGCGATCGAGGTTGGCCGGCAGGTCCCAGGTGCACGGCATCTGGGTGGTGGCAACGGTGAAAAATGTCATGCTGCTTGCCCCTTCAGTGGCCAGGCCGGTTGTTGTTGGGTGATGCAGTGCACGCCGCCGCCCCCGTGGGCCAGGTGCTCGATGCGTACCGGCACCACTTCGCGACCGGGGAAGGCACCGGCCAGCACGCTGGCCGCTTCACGGTCGGCCTCGATGCCGTAGGCCGGCATGATGATCGCGCCGTTGGCGATGTAGAAATTGGTGTACGAGGCGCAGAACACCTCGGCGTCCGGGTCTACGGCAGCGCTGGCTTCGTACAGGTCGATCAGTTCGAAGCTGCGGCCCTGGGCATCCCGGGCCAGGGACAGGGCGCGACGGTTTTCCCGCACCACTTCGGCGTACACCGAATCGCGGTCGTGGGTCGCGTCCACCAGCAGCAAACCCGGGCGGGCGAAGGCGCAGACGCCATCGACATGGCCGTCGGTCATGTCGCCGGTGACGTACTGTGGATCGCCGGGCAGCCAGATGGTTTTCTTCACGCCCAGCAGGCGGGCGAAGATGGCCTCGGCATCGGCCTTGTCCAGCCCCGGGTTGCGGTTGGGATTGAGCAATACCGATTCGGTGGTGATCAGGGTGCCTTCGCCATCGACATGAATGGCCCCGCCTTCGTTGGCCAGCCAGGTGCCGAAGCAGTCCAGGCCCAGGCCATTGAGCACACGCCGCGCCAGGCCCTCGTCCAGCCCGTGGGCCGACTTGCCGCCCCAGGCGTTGAAGCGCCAACTGACGCCGGCCAGGCCGTGCTGCGGATGGCAGACGAAGGTCGGTCCGGAATCGCGGCACCAGCTGTCGTCCACCGGCTGCTCGATCAGCTCGATGTTCGCGCCACACAGCTCGGCGGCACGGGCCCGGGCGTCGGGGGCGACCACCAGTTTCACCGGCTCGAAGCGGGCGATGGCGTTGGCGACCCGAGCGAAATCCTCCTGCACCTGCTCCAGGCGCACGCTCCATGTGCTCTCCCACAAGGCCCGGTTATGCGGCCAGACCATCCAGGTCGCTGCATGGGGCGCCCACTCCGCGGGCATCATCCAACCACTGCTTCGATCACCGTTGCACACCATGTTCACTCCACCTTCAGTTAAGTATTTTTTATGACTGAAATCCGCCGTTGCGGAATGGATGTCATGCTATGGCGTCACCCGAGCGGCAACAAACGATGGATTTAACCGACAACTGATTAGCGAGACTTATCGATCATGCTGAAACACTGGCCACCCCTGAATGCCCTGCGCGGCTTCGAAGCCGCCGCGCGCCTGGGCAGTTTCCACAAGGCTGCCGAGGAACTGCACCTGACCCAATCGGCGATCAGCCAGCAGATCCGCAGCCTGGAGACCTTTCTCGAACAGCCGCTGTTCTATCGCAGCGGGCGCAGCGTCAGCCTGACCGATGCCGGGCACGACCTGCACAGCACCACCCAGGCCATGCTGCAGCAGTTGTCGGTGGGGATCCGCCGCCTCGACCAGTACCGCAAGCCCAACCAGTTGGTGGTCAACACCACCCCGGCCTTTGCCCGGCACTGGTTGCTGCCGCGACTGGGGGATTTCCATCGGCTGCATCCGGAGGTAGATTTGTGGCTGTTCACCACCTACGAGGCACCGGACATGGCCAGCCAGACGGTGGACCTGTGCCTGCGGGATGACCTGGAGCAGCAGGCCGAATGCAGCTACGAGGTGCTGCTGGAAGACCGGCTGTACCCGGCCTGTCACCCTGACCTGATCGACCGGCCGGCGGCGCAGCGCACCACCTTGCATGGCGAGCGGGAGATGGACTGGAGTCGCTGGTCGGTGCAGGGTGGCGAGGATGTCGGGCAACGCACCCACGGGCTGAATTTTTCCGATCCGGGGTTGCTGCTGGATGCCGCGTGCGAGGGGCACGGGGTGGCGCTGGTCAGCCAGTTGCTGGCGGCGCGGGCGGTGGAAAAAGGCGTGCTGCAGCCGCTGAGCGAGCGGCGGGTGACCGGGATGAGCTGGGTGTGCCTGGTGCATCAGGACAGTGAGAAGAGTCCGCTGACCCGGTCATTCCTGGAGTGGTTGCGAGCGTGCCTTTAGAAAGGCTGTGCGATCAGCAGGATTGCGGTGCCATGGGCAGCAACTGTCGCAATCACCCCATAACGCAGCCTGATCAAGGCACAGGTCACACCCTCGAGCAAGGTGAACAGCAACACCGGCCAGCCCGCCTGGGTGACGGTGTAGGCAAGAAACACATGGCAAGCCGCAAAGGCCAGCGCACTGCCCAGGGCGGCCCGCAGCGGCGAGGCATGCTGTTCCAGATAGCCCTGCAACACCCCGCGAAACAGCACTTCCTCAAGTGCATTGCCGCCATAGGCAAGCACTAGCAAACCGACGAACCAGAGAGTGAAGCCACTGAACTCGGTGCCCTGGTACAGGCGTAGAGGAAGACCAATGGCGCAACCCGCCAACAGGCCGAGGGCCAGCCCCTTAGGGAGATGGCCCTTGCGCCAGACAATCAGTCTGCAAAGCTCCGGCGCCAGCCGCTGCAAGGCCGCAATCAGCCCCAGCGACATCAGCCCCAGCGCAGCGAGCACCAGTGGATTGGCGATGAAGCCGATACGCACCTGGCCGTCCAGGGCCCACAGGCCGGTGGGGGTCATGGCGTCGCGCAGGAGGATGAAGGTCAGCAGCAGGATGGCGATGCGCAGGCCGGCCTGGGCTTTCGGGGTGAACGCGAACCACAGCAGGCAGAGGATCAGGCCGGGGGTGATGTGCAGGAGGTAGGTGGCGAGGTGGGCGAGTCCGTCCTGGAGCATTGCAGGGGTCCGTCTGCGGCTGGGGGTCAGCAGTCTATCCGAGGATTTGCTGTGGGTCTTCAGGGCCTCATCGCTGGCAAGCCAGCTCCCACAAGGACCGCTGCACCGCCGAACCTGTGGGAGCTGGCTTGCCAGCGATGAGGCCCGCAAGACCACCAGAAGATCAGGAAGCCAACGCCAAGCCCGCCAGATACCCGAACACCATCCCCGGCCCGAGGGTGATCCCGCCACTGGGGTAGTACCCGCCCATGACGCTGTTCATGTCATTCCCCACCGCATGCAGCCCCGGAATCACCTGCCCGTCCCGATCCAGCACCCGCGCCGCCGCATCGGTCTTCAACCCGGCAAAAGTCCCAAGGCTCCCGGCCACCAGCCGCACCGCATACAAGCGCCCCTGCAATGGCCTCAACGACGGATTCGGCCTGTTCAATGCATCCCCGGAAGCCCGGTTGTAGGCCGACTGTCCCCGCCCGAAATCCGGGTCATGCCCGAGTCGCGCATGCTCGTTGAAACGCTCGATCGTTGCCTGCAATTGCTCGGGATCCAGTCCACAACGCTGCGCCAGTTCCCGCGCATCCCGCCCCTCGCGCAGGTACCCGCAACGCCGGTAATACCCCAGCGGAAACGGCCACGGCTTGGCCCAGCCGATCCCGAAGCGCCGTTGCGCCTGATGGTCGCAGATCATCCAGGCCTCAGGCTCCTGCCCCTTCGGCGTGCGGGCAAACAGATCATTCATGAAGTCGTGATAACAGTCGGCCTCGTTGGTAAACCGCCGGCCATCCGCCCCCACCGCGATAAACCCGGGCTTGCCGCGATCCACCAGATGCGGGAAGCGTCCCGGCGGCCCATCACGCCGGGGCACCAAAGAAACCGGCGCCCAGGCCGCATCATGGGCCAGATCGTCGCCGAGCAGGCCACCCACGGCCTCCCCCAGCCGCAGCCCATCGCCGCTGTTGTCCAGCGGCGCGGCGCAGTGATGTCGATGCCCGAGACGCTGCTCCAGCCGCTGCGGATCATGGGCGAAACCGCCACAGGCCAGTACCACGCCGCGCCGGGCCAGCACCCGGCGACCGTCCAGCTGCGCCCCGCTCACCCGCTCGCCGTCACGCAGCAAACCCAGTGCCGGGCTTTGCGTCAGCAACTGCACCTCCCGGTCCAGCGCACTGCGCACCAGCCGCGCCACCAGGGCATTGCCATTGACCAGGTGCATGCCGCGCCGGTAACGCAGCAGGTCGAGCATATGCCGCCCAAGGCGCTTGCCCACATGCCAGGCGGCCTTGAACGAATGCCGGGCATTGAAGAACGCGCCCATATCCGCGCCACCGGCGATGCCCATGCCGAACAGGCTGACGATGTCCAGCGGCGGGCGCAGATGCTCGAGCCACGGCCCCAGTTCGCGACCATCGAACGGCTGCGCGCACAGCGAACGGCCACCCGACGCCGAACCCTCGCCATCACGCATATCCGGCATGACGCTGCCCGGATAGAACTGCACCGCCGTATGGTTATGGAAAAACTCGACCATCTCCGGGCCACGTTGCAAGTACGCCCGCTGTTGCTCGCTCAGGGCAGTTGCGTGGACCTGCGCCAGCAAGTAACGCTCCGGCGCATCGTCGGTTTCGACCCGCCCCAGCGGATTGCGCGGCACCCACAACCAGCCACCGGACCAGGCACTGGTACCGCCCAGCCAGCGGCTCTTTTCCGCGACGATCACCCTCAGGCCCTGGCTGGCAGCGGTCACCGCCGCCGCCAGTCCAGAAGCGCCCGAGCCGATCACCAGTACGTCGCATTCCAGCGTCTGCATCGGTGCCTGACTCATTTCAGCGGCGAGAAACCGGTCGGCCGCAGCAGCCGCGACTCCAGTTTCAGCACCGCGCCCAGTTCCTTGTTCTTGCGCCCGAACTCGGCCCAGCGCGGGTCGGCCGCCATGCTGGCACGGCGCGCTGCACGGTCGTCGAGGCTTTCATAGGCCCAGATATGCACCACTTGGTTGGCTTCGCCGAACTCGGTGGTGAAGAAGCCCATCAGGTTGCCCAGGTGTTCGGTCTGCACCGCCAGGGCGTCGCTCTGGTACAGCGCCAGCCAGTCGGCCATGCGGGTCGGGCTCAGGGTGTAGGTGCGCAGTTCGTAGTACATGGTCATTTCTCCAGGGTGATCGAGAGGGTGTGCGCCAGCCGCTCGGCGGCATGGCCGGCGGCGAGCCAGCCGAAGGTCAGGCCCGGGCCGATGGTGATGCCCGGCCCCGGGTAGGTGCCGTCCATCAGCGAGTTCATATCGTTGCCGGCGGCATACAGGCCGGGGATCGGCGCACCGCTGGCATCCAGCACCCGGGCCTGGCCGTCGGTGGCAAGACCACGGGCCGAACCAAGGTCGCCGGTATGCAGGCGGACCGCGTACCACGGCGCCTTGAGCAGCGGTGCATTGCACGGGCTCGGCAGGTGCTCGGGGTCGCCCATGTAGCGGTTGTAGCTGTTGCCGCCCTTGCCGAAGGCGCGGTCGACACCGTCACGGGCATCGCGGTTGTAGGCCTCCAGGGTGCGCCGCAGACCTTGGGGATCGACGCCGATCAGTGCCGCCAGTTGCTCGGCACTGTCGGCGCGATGCAGGTAGCCGGCGTCGATCAGCGCCTGGTTGTCCACCGGCTTGGGCCGGGCCAGGCCGAGGCCGTATTGGTTCAACGCCTGGGCATCGCAGACCAGCCAGCACGGCGTGCTGCCGGTGGCGAACATGCGCTGGACGAAGTGGTGGTAGGAGTCGGATTCGTTGACGAAACGCTCGCCTGCCGCGTTGACCGCGATCACCCCAGGCTTGGCGCGGTCGGTGACCAGATGCGGGAAGCGTTCGCGCTCGCCGTTCTTGTGGGTGACTTCGGAAACCGGCGCCCAGAAGAAGTTGGCCGCCAGCCCCTGCCCCAGCACCGCGCCGGTTGCCTGGGCCAGGCGCAGGCCGTCACCGGTATTACCCGGCGGCGACATGCTCAGGTGTTCGCTGCCGGTCTCCGGACGCTGCGCAGCCGCTTGCGGCGCAGCGGCGAAACCTCCGGTGGCGCAGACCACACCACCACGGGACAGCACGCGCTGCCGGCGACCTTCGCGAGTGATGACCGCCCCCACCACGGCGCCGTTCTCGACGATCAGTTCCTCGGTGCAGCTGTTCAGCCACAGGCTCAGGCCATGCTCGAAGGCACTGGTCGCCAACCGTGCGATCAGGGCGTTGCCCGTGGTCAGCCGGGTGCCACGGGGGTGACTGATACGATCGACGGCATAACGCCCCATCAGCTTCAGGCAATGCAGCAAGGAACGCGGTGAGCGCCGGAAGCTGAGGAAATGCTGGATATCCACGCGATTGACCATCATCCCGCCGAACAGCAGCATGCCCGCCGGCGGCATCTTCAGGTCCTTGAAGTGCTCACCGAGACGACGCCCGTCGTACTCCAGCATCTCCAGCGCCCGCCCGCGATCGGTGGCGCCCTCCTCGTCCGGGTAGTAATCCGGCGACAGCGGGCGCAGGGCGTATTTCAGCTCGGTATTGGCTTCCAGCCAGCGCAGCGCCTGGTGGCCTTGCTCGATATAGGCGTCCACCAGCGCGGCGTTGTAGCCGGGGCCGATGGTCTTGTGCAGGTAGCGGCGCATGGCTTCTGCGCTGTCCACAACACCGGCGGCGCAAGCCTGATCCGTGCCATAGAGCCACACCGCACCACCGGAAATCGCCGAGGTGCCGCCGAACTGCGCGGCCTTTTCCACCAGCAGTACCTTGAGGCCCTTGCGCGTCGCAGTGGCGGCCGCGGCAAAGCCCGCGGCACCGCTGCCGAGCACGATCAGGTCGAACTGCGCTTCGCCCCCGGGCGGGAAACGGGTTGCCGTATTCATCCCGCGCTCCTCACAACTGCAAGGGCGTGACGCCCATGAAATGGCCGAGGTTGCCGAGCTGGGCGAAGGCCATCTGCGGACCGGTCTGGATCGCGCAGCCGCGTTCACGGGCGGCGGCCAGCAAGGGGGTGATTTCCGGCGAGGTGACCACATCGGCGACCAGGGTGCTGCTGCGCAGGCTGTCCAGTTGCGCCAGGGGCAGCGGCAACTCGCCGGTGCCGCCCATGCCCGCCGGGGTGGCGTTGACCAGCAAGTCGAAGCTGTCCAGGGATTCGTAGCCGATCTCGATAAGCACCTTGCCGAACGCCTTGCCCAGCAACGCGGCCAGGTTCCGGCAACGTTCGGCACTGGCATCGCTGAGTACCAGCGATTCGGCGCCGGCCTGGCACAGCGACCAGGCGATCGCGCTGCCCACCCCACCGGCCCCGATCACCAGCGCGCGCTTGCCACGGGCCTGGAAACCGTTGAGACAGGCGGCATTGAGGAAGCCCTCGCCATCGACGTTGTCCCCCAGCAGACGGCCGTCAGCCTGACGGCGGATCACGTTCACCGAGCCCAGCGCCCCGGCCCGCTCGCTGACTTCATCGAGGCGCCCGGCCAGCACCTGCTTGTACGGCACGGTGACTACCACGCCGCGCAGGTTCTGCCAGCCGCGCAGGGTGGCGAGAAACGCATCGAGGGCGTCCTCGCGGATATCGATGGGCAGCATCGCCAGGTTCTGGCTGTTGGCCTGGAACCAGCGATTGAAGTTTTCCGGGGATTTGACCTGGGTGATGGGCGACCCGACGATCGCCACCAGTTCGGTGGATCCGTGCAGCATGCTGACCTCCAGAGGGTCGGTGTTGTTGTGCTGCAAGGGTGCTGCCTGGCGCTGGCCGGGCCAATGGCGTGGATCGCCAATCTGCTTGTTATTCGCTGCAAGGTTGCGATAATCGCAGTCTTTTGCGAAATCAGCGGAGCGCCTGAAGATGGCCCAGCCCGAGATCCATCCCCGTGACCTGATCGTCGGCCTGCAGAAGGGGCTGGCGTTGATGCAGCTGTTCAGCGTCGACCAGCCGAAGCTCAGCGTGCCCGAGGCGGCACGCTTGTCGGGGCTGACACCGAGTGCGGCGCGGCGTTTTCTGCTGACCCTGGTGCACGAGGCGTTTCTCGAAACCGATGGCCGCCATTACTGGCTGACGCCCAAGGCGCTGCGGATCGGCCAGGCCTATGTGGATTCGGCGCAACTGCCACGGATGCTGCGGCCGGTGGTGGAACAGGTAGCGCGCACCACCCAGGAGCATGTGTCGGTGGGCACGCGGGATGGCGACGAGATCGTGCATATCGTGCGCAGTCGCTACAGCCACATCGCCTCGCTGTCGATCCGGCCAGGGTCGCGCTTGCCGCTGTATTGCACGGCGGGTGGGCGGATCTGGCTGGCGTCGCTGGCGGAGGAGGAACTGGCGGCGTATTTCGGGCGGGTCACGTTGCGCGGGCTGACGCCGCATACCTGTGTCGATGAGCAGGCCTTGCGCGAGGAACTGCGCCGGGTGGCGACCCAGGGGTATGCCGAGGTGGACCAGGAATTCGAGGTGGGGATGCGCGTGCTGGGAGTGCCGCTGGTGGATCGGCATGGGGTGTTGCGGTCGACGTTGACCATTACCACCCATGCATCAAGGATCAGCCTGGAGGAGATGCGGCGGCGGTATCTGATGCCGCTGTATGAGGCGCAGGCGTTGCTGAAGCCTGTTATGGAGGCCTGAAGGACTTGTGCTGTCTGGACGGGCCTCATCGCTGGCAAGCCAGCTCCCACAGTGACCGCGTGCACCGCTGACCCTGTGGGAGCTGGCTTGCCAGCGATGAGGCCCGGGAGATCACCTTGAAGCTTGAGGGGCACACCACTCCCGCAATAACCCCGCAAACACCTGCGCCGCTTCCGACAACGACCGGTCCGTCGGCGTGGTCAGGCCGATCGGCGCCCGCAGCAAGGTACTGCTGAACGGCAACGCCTTGACGATCCCCAACCTCAGGTCCAGATCCACCACCCCGCGCTGGACGAACCACACCCCGTCGTAATCCTGCACATACACCCGCGAGAACGTCTCGCTCAGCGACTCCTGGATTGCAAAGTCCTCCCCCGCTCCACTGGACAGGAGGAAGTTGTCGACACTGATCCGCACCAGCGTGCCTTGGGGGGAAACCAGCAGCACATAGGGTCGCAGGTCCTCCAGCACCAGGCGCTCGCGTGCCGCCAGCGGGTGCCCGCTGCGCACCACCAGCAGCAGGTCTTCCTCATACAGCGCTTCGAACACCACCCCGAGCATGTCGCGCCCGATCAGACGCCCGACGATCAGGTCCAGCTCGTGGGTGCGCAGCTTGCCCACCAGAAAGTCATACACCCCCGCCAGCACCTGCACCTGGATCTGCGGGAAGCGCTGGCGCATCTGCGCGATCACCGGCGCCAGCATGTAGCCGGCCGCCGTCGGCAAGGCGCCAACCCGCAATACCTGCGGCGCCTGGGGCTGCACCTGGCCCTCGTCCAGGGCCATGCGGAAACTCGCCATGGCCTGCGCCGCATGCTTGTGGAAGGCCTCGCCGGCCCGGGTCAGTTGCACGCCCTTGCGCCCGCGCACCAGCAATTGCGAGCCCAGTTCCTGCTCCAGTTCCTTGATGCTCTTGGACACCGCCGAGAGGGTGATATGCAGCAGGCGCGAGGCGGTGGCGAGGCTGCCGGAGCTGACCACGGCGAGAAACACGCGGAAGTGACGCAGGTTGATAGTGGAGAGATTCACTGGACCGACTCGAGAGTTAATCAACCTGCAAGTTAACCAAGGCGCGCTTTTATATCAATTTAATCAACCGCCAACTTCATCTAGCATCCTCTCCATCGTCAACAAGGATTCCCTCGCCATGACTCAAGCCCGCCCCCGCCTGGGTGTTTCCAGCGCCTCGCTGCCCAGCCTCGCTCCCGAGGCGCTGGTGGACGAACTCGCTCGCCTGGGTTACCAGGGCGTCGAATGGCGGGTCGCCAACACCGACCTGCTGGACGCCAGCCGCGGCTGGGATGCCCGCAGCAACAACCGCTGCACCCTGCCGCCGTGCGAATGGACCATCGCCCGGATCCGCCAGCAGTGCCAGGCCAACGGCCTGGAGATCTTCGGCCTGAGCCCCTACCTGCCGGTGGGCGATGTGGAGCAGGCCTTCCGTCTGATCGACCTCGCTGCCCTGGCCGGCAATGCCCGCCTGCGCCTGTGGGCGCCGGGCTACGAAGACGAACGCTACGCCGCTGCCAGCGCGCGCATGCGCCGCTTCCTCGACCAGTTGCTGCCCCGCGCCGAAGCCGCCGGGGTGCGCCTGGCCCTGGAAGTGCACCAGCGCACCATCTGCTCCAGCCCGTCCCTGGCCATGCGCATCGCCGAACACTATCCGGCGCAACACCTCGGCATCATCTACGACCTCGGCAACCTGGCCATCGAAGGCCGCGAGGATGTGCGCCTGTCCCTCGACCTGATGGGCGAGCACCTGGCCCATGTGCAGGTGAAGAATGTGGCCTGGGTGGCCCAGGCCGACGACTTGGGCTGGCGCTGGGAATGGTGCCCGCCGGACCAGGGCGTGCTGCCCCTGCGCAGCATGCTGCAGACCCTGGCCGCCCGCGGTTTCGCCGACTGGCTGTCGATCGAGGACTTCGACGCCACCTGGCCCGACGCCCACAAGCTGCTGCGCAACCGCGACCTGATCCGCCGCTATATCGACCTGGATGCGCCGGCTGTCCCTGTTTCCACCCCAGAGGTACTTTGCCCATGAACCTGCCCCACACCCCGCGCCGCGTCGCCCTGGTCACCGGTGCCGCCGGCGAGCTGGGCCGCGCCATCTGCCAGCGCCTGAGCCAGGACGGCCTCGACCTGATCGCGGCGGATATCAACCTGGACGCCGCCCAAACCCTGGTCGATAGCCTGCCGCAGGCCGAGGGCCAACGCGCCATCGCCGTGCACGCCGACCTCGGCGACGCCGCCTCCATCGCCGCCCTGGTGGCGCTGGGCGGTAGCACCTTCGGTCGCATCGATGTGGTGGTGAACAATGCCGCAGTGAATCATCGCGGCTCGATCTACGACTTCGACCCGGGGCAATGGGACCACATGATGGCCGTCAACCTGCGCGGCCCCGCCCTGCTCTGCCAGCAGGTGGCGCCGTACTGGAAAGCCCAGGCCAGCGGCCGGGTGATCAATATCGTTTCGCGCTGCTGGGTCGCCGGTGGCCCGCCCGCCTATGTCGCCTGCAAGGCCGGCCTGGTCGGCCTGACCCGCTCCATGGCGCGGGAACTGGCGCCGCACAACGTCACCGTCAATGCCATTGCCCCCGGCCTGTTGCCGTCGGCCTTCACCCTGGACGGGCGCGATGCCGAGAGCTTCGAGCGCATGGCCCAGGGCTCGATCAACAACACGCCGCTGAAGCGCCTGGTGACCCCGGACGACGTCGCCGGCACCACCGCCTTCCTGGCCTCGAAGGATGCCGCCTTCATCACTGCCGAAGTCATCCATGTCTGCGGTGGCAGCCAGCTGGCGCCCTTCGGCAACTGAAACCTGCCTTACCCGACCATCACAACTACAAGAAAGGTTCGCTATGACCACTCCCCATCCCGATAACCGGCGCATGGCGCGCCGGGCTGCGTTCGGCAGCTTCCTCGGCAGCGTCGTCGAGTACTACGACTTCTTCATCTACGGCTCGGCGGCGGCGCTGGTGTTCAGCACGCTGTTCTTCCCCTCCAACGACCCCATGGCCGGGACCCTGGCGGCCCTGGCGACCTTTGGCGTGGGCTATATCGCCCGGCCGATCGGCGCGCTGGTCTGCGGCCACCTCGGCGACCGCATCGGACGCAAGCAGGTGCTGATGATGACCCTGCTGCTGATGGGCCTGGCCACCTTCACCATCGGCCTGCTGCCCACCCACGCCAGCATCGGAGCCTGGGCTCCGGCGCTGCTGGTGTTCTGCCGCCTGCTGCAAGGCTTCTCTGCCGGCGGCGAACAGGTCGGCGCCAGCCTGCTGACCATGGAACATGCGCCCGGCAAGAGCAAAACCTTCTACACCAGTTGGTTGATCAACGGCGCGTCCATGGGCTCGATCCTGGCGACCTCGGTGTTCATTCCACTGTCGATGCTCAGCCAGGAACAACTGCTGGCCTGGGGCTGGCGGATTCCCTTCCTGCTCAGCGCGGTGATGGTGGTGATCACCTGGCTGATCCGCCGTGGCGTCGAGGAAAGCCCGGAGTTCAAGGCCAGCAAACCGGAGCCCCGGCGCCTGCCGGTGGCCGAGCTGTTCAGCAAGGAACGTCGGGCCTTCTTCACCGTGTTCTGCTGTGCGCTGATCTGCGCGGTGTCGTCGCTGGTGATGATCTTCGGCCTGTCCTGGGCGACCAACAACCAGAACGTCGATCGGCCCTCGATGCTTAGCGCGATTGCCGCGAGCCAGGTGGTGGCGCTGATCTGCCAGCCGCTGTTCGGCCTGCTCGCCGACCGCATCGGCCGCAAGCGCATCTTCGCCATCGGCTCGCTGGCCTGCTGCGCCGGAGTGTTCCTGTTCCTCTGGTCGATCAGCACCGGCAACCTCGGCCTGATCCTGTTCAGCACCGTGCTGCTCAAGGGCGTGCTGTACAGCGCACCGAACGCCCTGTGGCCGTCGTTCTATGCGGAGATGTTCAGCATTCGCGTGCGCTATACCGGGGTCGGGCTGGCGACCCAGTTGAGCTTCATCATCTCCGGCTTCTCGCCAAGCCTGTGCTATGCGCTGATGAGCGATGGCAATGACTGGCTTCCGGTGGCGTGCTTTATCGGCGGGCTGTCGTTGTTCGCGGCGATCGCGGCCATCGTGTCGCGGCCGGCGGGTGCCGACGAGCCGGTGTTGCAGGCACGACACGCCTGATTCCCTCTTGGCCCCGTCTTAGTGCGGGGCCTTTCTTTTTTCAAGGAGTACACACATGGCTTTTGCAGTGATCGCCCACGATTACCCGGATGCGCTTGAGCGGCGCCTGGCTTGTCGGGAGCAGCATCTGGGGCGGCTCAAGGCGCTGGCGGAACAGGGGCTGTTTCTCGGCGGCGGGGTGTTGCTGGATGAGGGCGGGAAGATGATCGGCTCGAATGTGCACCTGGGGTTCGAGCGGCGGGAGGAGCTGGAGGATTGGTTGCAGGGTGAGGTTTATGTGATGGAGCGGGTTTGGGAGAAGGTGGAGATTCGGGAGATCCGGCTGTTCAGCCCGGCTTGATACCGGGTCGATCCCATCGCTGGCAAGCCAGCTCCCACAGGTTCACCAGTGTTCTTGAGAGCACCGCGATACCTGTGGGAGCTGGCTTGCCAGCGATGAGGCCCGAGAGAACAACCATAAGCCAGGGTTGAAATGAGATTCGATATCAACTAGAGTTTTGTTACTTTATATCGTATCAATTGGAGTACCCCATGAAACCCGGCATCCACCCCGCCTATCGCCCTGTCCTGTTCCACGACACCAGCGCCAACGCCTTCTGGCTCATCGGTTCCACCGTCGACACCGACAAGACCTACGTCCACAGCGACGGCAACACCTACCCCTACGTGACCCTGGACGTGTCCAGCGCCTCCCACCCGGTCTACACCGGTCAGGAGCGCAAGGCCAAGACCGAAGGCCGGGTCGCCGGCTTCAACAAGCGCTTCGCCGCCTTTACCAGCAAATAAAAAACGCCGCTTTCCGGAACCCGGAAAGCGGCGTTTCTCTTCAATCCCGAAGCGGCTTAAACGGCCAGGGCGCGCTCACGCAGTTCGGTATTGAGGATGCGATCGTTCTCGCTGTAGTCCACCGGCACGTCGATCACATGCACGCCCGGAGTCTTGATGCAGTGCTCCAGCAGCGGCAGCAGGCCTTCCGCGCTTTCCACCCGGTGACCATTGGCACCATAGGCCTCGGCGTATTTGACGAAGTCCGGGTTGCCGTAGTCCAGGCCGAAATCGGTGAAGCCCATGTTCGCCTGCTTCCAGCGGATCATGCCGTAGCCATCGTCACGCAGGATCACCACGGTGACGTGCATGTTCAGACGCACAGCCGTTTCCAGCTCCTGGCTGTTCATCATGAAGCCGCCATCGCCGCACACCGCGATCACCGGACGGTCCGGGTACACCAGGTGCGAAGCCATGGCCGACGGCAGGCCCGCGCCCATGGTCGCCAGGGCGTTGTCCAGCAGCACGGTGTTGGGCTTGTGCGCCTTGTAGTTACGGGCGAACCAGATCTTGTAGATGCCGTTGTCCAAAGCCACGATGCCTTCCGACGGCAGGGCGCGACGGATGTCGGCAACCAGGCGCTGCGGATAGACCGGGAAGCGGTCGTCGTCCTTGCCTTCGGCGATCTGTGCTTCGTTGGCTTCGCGAATCGCCATCAGGCGGGTGAAGTCCCAGTGCGACACATCGCCCAGGCCTTCGCCGATCTGCCACACGGCGTTGGCGATATCGCCGATCACTTCGATCTGCGGGAAGTACACGGCATCGACTTCAGCGGAGCGGAAGTTGATGTGGATGACTTCGGTGCCGCCACGGACCATGAAGAACGGCGGCTTCTCGATCACGTCGTGGCCGATGTTGATGATCAGGTCGGCCGCTTCGACGGCGCGGTGCACGAAGTCACCGGAGGACAGCGCGGCGTTGCCGAGGAAACGCGGGTTGCGCTCGTCCACTACGCCCTTGCCCAGCTGGGTGGTGACGAACGGGATGCCGGTCTTGTCGATCAGTTGCTCGAGGACCTTGGCGGTCATCTTGCGGTTGGCGCCGGCGCCGATCACCAGGATCGGGCTGCGGGCGGTACGCAGCTTGTCGATGGCGGCGTCGATCGCCACGTGCTCGGCCAGCGGGCGACGGTGCAGGCTTGGCGGGATCGGCAGGACGTCGGTCTGCTCGGCAGCGATGTCTTCCGGCAGCTCCAGGTGCACGGCGCCCGGCTTCTCTTCCTCGGCGAGGCGGAAGGCCTCACGCATGCGCGACGGGATGTTGTCGGCGGAAGCAAACTGGTGGGTGTACTTGGTGATGGGGTCCATCATTGCGCACACGTCGATGATCTGGAAGCGGCCCTGCTTGGACTTCTTGATCGGCTTCTGGCCGGTGATCATCAGCATCGGCATGCCGCCGAGGTAGGCGTAGGCACCGGCGGTGACCAGGTTGGTCGCGCCCGGGCCGAGGGTCGACAGGCTGACGCCGGTCTTGCCGGTCAGGCGGCCATAGGTGGCGGCCATGAAGCCGGCGGACTGTTCGTGGCGGGTCAGCACCAGCTTGATCTTCGACTTGCGCAGGGATTCCAGCAGGTCGAGGTTTTCCTCACCGGGAATGCCGAACACATACTCGACACCTTCGTTTTCCAGGCATTGCACAACGACATCGGCGGCCTTGGCCATCTTGCTTGCTACCTCAAATGGGATTGCAGGATCGGGGAAAAAAGGTTGAGCGGTCAGCGCGGGGCACTGACATCAGTCTGTCCGGTCGCCAGCAAAGCGGCACGGACGAAGTCTTGACGTAAGCAACGCTGGATAAAGTCACTTACAAAGACGGCGCCATTGTCGCACCTTTTCGGCACCGCCATGGCTTGACGAATGGCCGTAAATGCACCGTTCAGCACACGAAAGCGCGAATCGGCGGCGGCGACCTTCTCCAGCGGCTGACGCACACCGGCCGCCGCATCGAGGTTTTGCTCGATAAACAGGTCTACGGCGCCAGCCGAGGTGCCGGCCCGCTGCAGTTGTGCGTGTTGCAGGGTGCGGCTGAGATACAGGTCATAAGCGGCGCCCTCGCCGACTGCCAGGCGCAGGCCGGGCTGGTCGAGTTGTTCCACATGCTGGAACGGCGCGCCTTTTTTCACCAGGTAAGTGCCTTCGATCAACACGTAGGGGGCGCTGAAATGGATCTGCGCCTCGCGCACCGGTTCGATGGCGAGGAAGGCGACGGTCCAGGCGTTGTCCTCGAGGGCGGCGAAGACCTTGCCGGCGGCGTCGAAGGTGCGCATTTCCAGGGTGACACCGAGTTCTTCGGCGAGGGCCTTGGCCAGGGCCACGGAAACGCCCTGGGGCTCGCCGTCGGGGCCGCGCTGGGCGAGGACCGGGTTGCCGAAGTTGATGGCGGCGCGGAGGATGCCGTCGGGGGCGAGGTCGGCGAGGATGGCGGGGGTTACTGGGGTCATTGGTGTGTCTCCGGCATTGATGGGATCTCTAGGGCCCTATCGCTGGCAAGCCAGCTCCCACAGTGTCCGCGGCGCTGCTGAACCCTGTGGGAGCTGGCTTGCCAGCGATGAGGCCCGAAAGGCTTACCAGATCGGCAAGGTATAGGAAACGATCAGGCGGTTCTCGTCCGCACCACGGGCAAAGCTGGAACGATAGGCCGCATTGCGCCATTTGACCCCGACATTCTTCAAGGCCCCGGTCTGGAACACATACCCCACATCGGTGTTGCGCTCCCATTCCTGCCCGCCACCGGCCGCCGTCGCGGCATCGGCCTGGTCACCACGGACATAGCGGCTCATGAAGGTCAGCCCGGGAATCCCGATGGCGCTGAAGTCATAGTCATAACGCACCTGCCACGAACGCTCCCCCGGCTCGGCGAAGTCGTTGATCTGGATGTAGTTGGCCAGGTACGGGTCGGTGCCATTGACGAACGGCATCGAGGTCGAGCCGTTCATCTTCTGCAAACCGAGGCCAAAGGCATGGCCGCCGAGGCTGTAGGTGAACAGGCCGCTCAGCGCCCCGCTGTCGATACGCCCGCCACGGGCCGCGCCGGCATCGTCGCTGAGCATGTAGCGCAGGTCGCTTTTCAGCTTGCCCGGGCCCAGCGGCAAGGTGTGGACCAGGCCCAGGAAGTGCTGGCGGTAGACCTCTTCCAGCTCGGCGTACTGGTAGCTGAGGGTGAGCTGCTTGTTCAGCGCATAGTCGGCACCGCCGATCAGCAAGGCATCGCCATCGGCTGCGGCGCGGAAGCGGCGGTTCTTGTTGTTCAGGGTCAGGCCCACGGCATTGGTCGAGTCGCGGTCGGTCATGCGCTCGAAACGCGCGCCGGTGACGGTCAGGCCGTCGATTTCCTTGCTGGTCAGCAGGCCGCCGTCGAAGGTCTGCGGCAGGATGCGCCCGGTGTTGGCCTGCAGGGTCGGCAGCTTGGGAATCAGGGTGCCGTACTTCAGTTCGGTGTCCGATACACGGACCTTGGCGGTCAGGGCAACCCGGCCGAATTCGTCGGCGGCGCGGCCGTCATCGTGGGTCGGCAGCAGGCCGGTGCCGGTACGGTCAGGGCTGGAGTCGAGCTTGAGGCCGAGCATGGCCATGGCGTCCAGGCCGAAACCGACGGTGCCCTGGGTGTAGCCGGAACGCAGGTCGAGGATAAAGCCCTGGGCCCATTCCTCGCGCTTGTTCTGCCCGGCACCGTCGCGGAAGT
Organism: Pseudomonas sp. P2S-1; assembly: GCF_057197725.1. Taxonomy (NCBI): domain Bacteria; kingdom Pseudomonadati; phylum Pseudomonadota; class Gammaproteobacteria; order Pseudomonadales; family Pseudomonadaceae; genus Pseudomonas; species Pseudomonas sp. P2S-1. The sequence continues at coordinate 726,472 of NZ_CM170068.1, read as the reverse complement.
CGCGGTTGAAGTAGTAGTTGGAGGTTTGCAGGCTGGCCTTGCTGTCTTCGATGAAACCGGCGGCGGTTGCGGTGCCGGTGGCCAGGCAGGGGGACAGGGTGAGCAGGGTTTTGATGATGTTCTTGTTGTTGTGCATCGGTGGGGTCCGTCTTTTTATAGGTATAGGGCGGCCGGGGCCCTCGGGATCGGGGCCAGGCGGAGAAATAGGGGTGAATGGATTTGGGCCTGCTTTGCAGGCCTTCGCGGGCAAGCCACGCTCCTACCTTGGAATGCGGTGCTCTTGTAGGAGCGTGGCTTGCCCGCGAAGGACCGCGCAGCGGTCCCCGACGATCAATGAGCCGAAGCAGGAACCGTCTGACCCGGCTCCTTGTTGCTGACCCGCATCAAGGCCGTCATCAGGAAGGCAATCGCCAGCAGCCCGCTGAGGAACAGCAACCCGGTCGCCGCACTCTGGCTACTGCCCTTCACCACGCCGATCATCGAAGGCCCGACGAAGCCGCCCAGGTTGCCGATCGAGTTGATCACCGCGATCGACACCGCCGCCGTGGTGCGGTCGAGGAACAGCGTAGGCAGCGCCCAGAACGGCGATTTGAAGCTGTACAAGCCGGACAGCGCGACACAGATCATCGCCATCGACAGCACCGGGCTACCCAGCATGCCCGCCCCCACCAGCCCCAGCGCCGCCACCAGCAGCGGGATCGCCGAGTGCAGCTTGCGCTCGTTGCGGCGGTCGGAACTGCGCGACCAGATGACCATGGCAATGGTCGCGACGATATACGGCAGCATGGCGATCAGGCCGATCTCGGTGTGGGTCAGGCTGGTGGAGAAGCCCTTGATGATCTGCGGCATCCAGTAGCCGACGCCGAGGCTGCCGCACTGGTAGACGAAGTAGATGAACGCCAGGTACAGCACCTTGGGGTTGGTCATGGTCTTCATGACTCCCAGACTCTTGACGTTCTTGCGGCTCTTGCGGTCGCGCTCAAGCTCGGCCAGCAGCCATTCCTTCTCCTCGGGCTTGAGCCATTTGGCCTGCTCCGGCTTGTCGGTGAGGAAGAAGTAGCAGGCGACGCCCAGCAGCACGGCAGGGATGCCTTCGAGGAACAGCATCCAGCGCCAGCCGCTCCAGTCGAACCACTTGACGTTGTCCATGATCCAGGTGGAAAGCGGCGCACCGATGATGTAGCTGACCGGGATCGCCGCGGTGAACAGGGCCACGGTGGTCGCCAGTTCCTTGGAGCGGAACCAGTAGGTCAGGTAGACGATGATCCCCGGGAAGAACCCGGCCTCGGCCACGCCCAGGAGGAAGCGCAGCACATAGAGCTGGTTGGCGGTCTGGGCGAAAGCCGTGCCGGCGGCGATCAGGCCCCAGGTCACCAGGATCCGCGCGATCCACACCCGCGCTCCGTATTTGTTGAGCATCACGTTGCTCGGCACTTCGAAGAGGAAGTAGCCGATGAAGAAGATCCCGGAAATGAAGCCGAAGGCCTCGCTGGTCAGGGCCAGTTCCTTGTTCATCTCCAGCGCGGCGTAGCCGATGTTGGCCCGGTCCAGGTAGGAAACGATGTACAGCAGGAACACAAAGGGGATGATCCGCCAGGTGATCTTGCGGACTATCGCGTGTTCATCAAGCGTCTTGTTGTTGTTCATGGCGACCTCGTGGAGGACAAGCTTGCGCCCGCCTCATGCATTTTTATAGTGACCGGGGCAAATCCCGGGTGGATCAGGCAGAAAAAACCAGGCACACCGGGCTGCCGGTGGCGATCGAGAAACCGCTGTCGTGTAGCTGCCCGCTGGCGGCGTCGACGGCCAGCGAGACGATGGAATCGCTGTCTTCGTTGAGCACGAAGAGGAAGCGCTGGTTGGGCGTCAGGGCGAAGAATCGCGGAGTGCGGCCCAGGCTCGGGGCGAATTCCACCGGGCTCAGGCAGCCGCTGGCGGTATCGATGGCGAACACTGCGATGCTGTCGTAGCCGCGGTTGGAGGCGTAGAGGAAACGCCCGTCGGCGCTGACCTCGATTTCCGCTGCGCGGCTGTTGCCGGTGTAGGTCGAGGGCAGGGACGGCAGTACCTGCACGGGGTCCAGCGCGCCGGTCAGAGGATCGAAGCGGTAGCTGGTGACGCTGGAGTCCAGTTCGTTGACGGCGAATACCAGTGGCGCGCTCGGGTGCACGGCGACATGACGCGGGCCCGAGCCTTCGCGGGTGGCGACGAAGCCCTGGGCGGTGGGGACCAGGCGGCCGTCCTCGAAGTGGAAGACGAAGATCCGGTCCAGGCCCTTGTCCGGCACCAGGACGAACCGGCCGCTGGGGTCGAACAGGTTGAAATGGGGTTTGGCGAACGGCTGTTCGATCCGGTGCGGGCCGGCGGGGCCGTGCAGGGCGACCAGTTGCACGAGTGCGCCGAGTGCGCCGTCGACTTCGATGGCCAGTACCGCGAGGGTGCCGCTCAGGTGGTTGGACACCACCAGGAAGCGCTCGCTCGGGTCCAGGGCCAGGTGCACCGGGTTCTTGCCTTCGCAGCTCTGACGGTTGAGGAAGGTCAGCTGGCCGCTGGACTTGTCGACGCTGAAGGCGCTGACTTCGCTACGGTCGCCGTGGACGCAGTAGAGACGGTCGCCGGCGCGGTTGAGGGCGAGGAAGGACGGGTTGACCAGGTCCTCGACGACCTGCACACGCTCAAGCCGGCCTTGCGCAGGGTCGACGGCGAAGACGCTGATGCCGTCGCCGCGGGCGTGGCGTTCGCGGGTGGTGCGGGAGCCGATGTAGGCAAACATGGGGGTTACTCCGGGATTCTTGTTGTGTTAACGAGGACCGCTTTGCGGTCCTTCGCGGGCAAGCCACGCTCCTACAGGCGACCGCGCTCTACCGTAGGAGCGTGGCTTGCCCGCGAAGGAGCGCGCAGCGCTCCCAATCAATCCTTGGTCCTGGCCACGACCTTGCGGATCACATAGGGCAGCACCCCGCCATTGCGCAGGTAGCGCACCTCCTGCAGCGAATCGATGCGCACCCCGACCTGCACCTCTTCCCGCTCGCCACCGGCCCGGCGAATCACCAGCAGCACCGGGTTGTCGCCGACCTGCAGATCATCCAGCCCGACAAAATCCAGGGTTTCACTACCGTCCAGCTTCAGGTCGTCCACCGACTGCCCGTCCCTGAACTGCAGCGGGATCACCCCCATGCCGATCAGGTTGCTGCGGTGGATCCGCTCGATGCTGCGCGCCACCACCGCCTTGACCCCGAGCAGGGCCTGGGCCTTGGCGGCCCAGTCGCGACTGGAACCGGCGCCATAGTTGCTCCCGGCGAACACCACCAGCGGGGTGCCGGCGTAGCTCTTGGCCGCCTCGTACAACGGCAGCACGTCAGCGCCATCCGCCGTGCGCACCCAGGCGCCCTGCCCCGGCTGCTCGGTCAGCAGGCGGTTGTGCACGGATTTGTTGGTGAAGGCGCCGCGCAACATGACTTCGTGGTTGCTGCGTCGGGTGGAGTACTGGTTGAGGTCCTGCGGATCCTCGCCGCGCTCCAGCAGCCATTGCCCGGCCAGGCTGTTGGCCGGAATTGCCCCGGCCGGGGAGATATGGTCAGTGGTGACGTTGTCGCCCAGCACCATCAGAGCCCGCGCCCCGGCAATCGCCAGGCTGTCGCGGGCCTCGGCCTGGATATCGGCGAGGTATTGCGGGCGGCGCAGGTAGGTGGACTGCGGGCTCCACGGGAACTGCACGCTGCCCTCGGCAGACAGCGCCTGCCAGTGATGGGTCCCGTCCCAGACGGTCGCCAGGCGCTGCTGGAAGTACTCCGGCCGTACTACACGCGCCACCTGCTCGGCGACATCGGCGTCCGCCGGCATCAGGTCATGCAGGTAGACCGGCTGGCCGTCGGCGTCTTCACCCAGGGCATCGCAGTTCAGGTCGATATCGATGCGCCCGGCAATGGCATAGGCCACGCACAGCGCTGGCGAAGCCAGATAGCCGGCAGGCACCTTCGGGTTGACCCGGCCTTCGAAGTTGCGGTTGCCGGACAACACCACCACACCCTTCAGGCCCTGCTCGGCGAAGTCCTCGACATGTTCTTCGAGCTTGCCGGAGTTGCCAATGCAGGTCATGCAGCCGAAACCGGCGAGATCGAAACCAAGGGCGGAAAAGTCTTCCAGCAACCCGGCCTCGGCCAGATAGTCGGCAACCACCCGCGAGCCCGGCGACAGCGAGGTCTTCACCCACGGCTTGCGTTGCAGCCCCAGTTCACGGGCTCGGCGGGCCAGCAGGCCGGCCTGGATCATCAGCGACGGGTTGGCGGTGTTGGTGCAACTGGTGATCGCCGACATCACCACGGCGCCATGGGAAATGGATTCGCCAAAGGACGGCTCGAAGAATTGCTGGGCCGCAGGACCGGCGATCAGCCCTTCCCCGCCCAGCACTTCCTGGCGGAACGAAGCACCGGCGGCGGACAACGATTGCCGCTGGTGCGGCTGGTGCGGGCCGGCGACGCTCGGTTCCAGGCTGGCCAGGTCCAGTTCGATCAGTTCGTCGAACTGCGGCTCCACCAGGTCGTCCTGGCGCCACAGCGGCTGGGCCTTCATATAGGCGACCACCTGGCGGCGCAGCGCCGGCGAACGGCCGCTCAGTTCCAGGTAATTCAGGGTCTCGTCATCGAACGGGAAGAACACCACCGTGGCGCCATACTCCGGCGCCATGTTCGACACCGTGCCCCGCGCCGCCCAGCCCAGGGTCGACAGACCGGGACCGGTGAACTCGACGAACTTGCCCACCACCGAACGCCGACGCAGGATCTCGGCCACATGCAGGGCCAGGTCGGTGGCGGTGACACCCGCACGCAATGCGTTGCTGACGCGGATACCGATCACCTCCGGGAAGCTGATCGGCACCGGCTCGCCGACCATCGCCGCCTGCCCTTCGAGGCCGCCGACGCCCCAGCCGAGCACGCCGATGGCATTGATCATCGGCGTATGGCTGTCGGTGGCGACCATATCGTCCGGGTGCAGCAGGCGCCGGCCATCGGCCGTGCGGCTTTCCCAGACCACCTTGGCCAGGGCTTCCATGTTCATCTGGTGGATGATCCCGGTGCCCGGTGGGATCACCCCGAAGTTGTCCAGGCTCTTTTGCGCCCACTTGATAAAGCGGTAGCGCTCGCTGTTACGGCGAAAATCGATATCGAGGTTCTGCTCCACCGCATCGGCCTCGGCGTAGCGCTCGACGATCACCGAGTGGTCGATGGTCAGCACCGCCGGGATCAGCGGGTTCATCGCCTGTGGATCGCCACCTAGCTCGGCGACCACGTCGCGCATCCCGGCGAAGTCGGCCAGGGCCGGCAGGCAGGTGGTGTCGTGGAACATCAGGCGGTTGGGCTGGAACGGCGCCTCGCAGGTCGGGCCCTGGCCGACGGCACGGGCCAGCACCGAGGGCAGGGCCTCGGGCGAGCAACGGGCGACGTTCTCCAGCAGGATGCGGATCGAGTACGGCAGGCGTTCGATCTGCGCCGCGTCCAGCAGCTTGTGCAGGTCGACGTAGGCGAAGTCCTGCTGGTCGATCACCAGGGTAGAAAGAAGGTCGCGGGCTGTCTCGGTCATGCTGCTCATCGCTCGGCTTTTTTATGGTGTTCACGGGCCGGGCAAAGCCGAGGCACCGTTGATGGGGCCGATACTAGGAGCAGTCAGGAGGGATGAAAATTGATCAATTGCCACTGCAGCGTTCTCCGTTGGAGAACGCTCGCAGGGTCATCAGCCTTCGCTGAGTTTCAGGTGGTCGATGAAGGTCCTGAGGGTGGCGGAGGCGGCGTCGTATTTGCGGAACGCCAGCAGCAGCGAGCGTTGCGCCCAGTCTTCGGCCAGCGGCACCGCCTTCAGCGAATGACTGCGCTGGTACTGGCTGACCACGCTGCGCGGCAGCACCGCCACGCCCAGACCGGCGGACACCAGACGGCACATGCAGTCGAAGCTGCTGATCCGGATGCGCAGGCGCAGGGCCATGCTGAGTTTTTCCGCCTCGCGGGTGAGCAGCATATGCACCGAGCTTTCAAGATGCGGGCCGACGAACTCGTGCTCCAGGGCATCACGGAACGGCACCGACTTGCGCTGGGCCAGGGCATGGCCGGCGGGGACCACCAGGGTCAGTTGGTCGTTGCGGTACGGCAGGGTTTCCAGGCCCTGGGCAGCGGTCTGCGAGGCGATGATGCCGAGGTCGGCGCGGCCGTCGGCCACCGCCCGCACCACCGCCGAACCGACCCGTTCCTCGATATCGAATTTGATCTGCGGGTACAGCTCGGCAAAGCCGGCCAGGTCCTGGGGGAGGAATTGCGACAGCGCCGAGGTGATGGCGTGGATGCGGATATGCCCCTTTACCCCGCTGGCGTAGTCGCCCAGTTCGGTGTCCAGTTGGGCCAGGGTCTGCTTGAGCTGGCGGGCGTAGAACAGCAGCGACTGCCCTGCCGGGGTCAACTCGACGCCGCGGGCATTGCGGATCAGCAAGGGCGAACCGATCTGCGCCTCCAGCTCGCTGATGCGCTTGCTGATGGCCGACACCGCCAGGTGCTTGATCCGCGCGGCGCGGGTCAGGTTGCGCTCCTGGGCGACGGTGATGAACAGGTCGAGGCTGGTCAGGTCGTAGCGCATGGGCGGGTCCTCATTCGGCCAGCAGGGCCAGGGCGCGGCGGGTGACCCGCTCGATCGGCGCCGGATCGTTGTAGATGCGCGCCAGGAGGATCGCGCCTTCGTAGTCGGCGACCATCTGCTGGCCCAGTTCCCTCGCCTGCTCGTCATCGGCGATCGGCTTGAAGAGCAAGGCGCAGGCCGCCGCCCAGTCATCGAAAAAGGCCCGCACCGGCGCCATCAGTTCCGGCTTGCCGTAGCTGGCGTCCACCGCCACCACGCCCATCAGGCAGCCGATGGCATCGCCCTGGAACAGGCGCATGGCGCGGCGGCCCATGGTTTCCAGGCGCTCGGCAGGGCTCAGGGCCTGGTCGGCGGTGATGGCGAACAGGCCCTCGGCCAGGCCCTTGTGGGTCCAGTCGAGGACATCGCGCAGCAGCGATTCCTTGTTCGGGTAGTGGTGATAGAAGGATGCCTTGGTCAGCCCGCAGGCGGCAGCCAGGGTATCCATGGTGGTGCCGTGATAACCCAGGCGCTTGAAGGTGCTGGCGCACTGGAACAGCAGGTCATCACGGGAAATCTTCGGCGGTCGCATGGCCGGGCGTCCTCTCGATCAAGGGCGGTGATTCTAGGGTATAAGCGCAGCCCGCTCAATTTGACGGTTACCGAACGTTTGTTTAGTTTCATCAAACCGAACAAACGGTCAGTAACCCTCAACGATGCAGGAGAGCGAGTGATGAGTGAAGCCAACAGTGGACCGGGGCGGGTAAGCCGCGAGCAGCGTGGACCTGTGTTTCTCATCGGCCTGGACCGGGCCGGCAAGCGCAACGCCTTCGACAGCGCCCTGCTTGGCGAGCTGTCCCTGGCGCTGGGCGAGTACGAAAGCAACGATGAGTTGCGTTGTGCCGTGGTGTTTGCCCATGGCGCGCATTTCACCGCCGGGCTGGACCTGATGGAACTGGCGCCAAAGCTGGCCTCGGGCGCGTTCGCCTATCCGCCGGGCGGGATCGATCCCTGGGGTGTCGGCGGCAGGCGGCGGCGCAAGCCGGTGGTGGTGGCCGTGAATGGCACCTGCTGGACAGCAGGGATCGAGCTGATGCTGAACGCCGATATCGTCGTCGCCGAACGGGATGCGCGCTTCGCCCATCTGGAAGTGCTGCGCGGGATCGCCCCCCTGGGTGGGTCCAGCGTGCGCTTTACGCGGGCGGCGGGCTGGAGCGACGCCATGCGTTACCTGCTGACCGGCGATGAGTTCGATGCGGCAGAAGCGCTGCGGATGAGGTTGGTGACCGAGGTGGTGGAGCCGGGTGAGGCATTGGCGCGCGCCCTCGAGTTCGCCGGGAAGATTGCCCTGGCGGCGCCGCTGGGGGTGCAGGCCACCTTGGAGTCGGCGTTTGCTGCGCAGGATGAGGGGGATGCCGCGGCGCTGGCATTGCTGGACGAACAGATGCTCAGGTTGATCCGCAGCGAAGATGCCCGGGAGGGGGTGATGGCGATGATGCAGAAGCGGGCTCCGGTCTTCAAAGGTCGCTGAACACTTACCGGCCTCATCGCGGCGATGAGGCCCTCGAACCCACCAAAGACGGAACGAAAACAGTGCAAATCCACCTGCCAGCCCGAGACGGCTACCCAATCACGGCCACCCGCTACGAGGCCAGCGGCACACCTCACGGCAACCTGCTCCTGGCTGGCGCCACCGGCGTGCAGCAGCGCTTCTACCGACGCTTCGCCGAGTACGCAGCACGCCGTGGCTTCAATGTGATGACCCTGGACTACCGCGGTGTCGGCCAATCCCGCCCGCCCTCGCTCAAGGGCTTCGAGATGTCCTACCTCGACTGGGCGTACCAGGACCTCGCCGCCGCTGTCGACCTGCTCGCCGCCGAAAACCTGCCCCTCTACTGGATCGGCCACTCCTTCGGCGGTCATGCCATCGGCCTGCTGCCCAACCACCGGCACCTGCGCGCCTGCTACAGCTTCGGCAGCGGCGCCGGCTGGGCGGGCTGGATGCCGCCCCTGGAAGCGATGAAAGTCAGGCTGTTATGGACCGCCATCCTGCCGCTGATCATCCGCGCCAGGGGCTACATGGCCTGGAGCCTGCTGGGCATGGGCGACGACTTGCCGCTGGGGGTCTATCGCGACTGGAAACGCTGGTGCCGCTACCCGCATTACTACTTCGACGATCCGGACATGCCGCATGTCCACGACGCCTACGCCAGCGTGCGCCTGCCCTGTGTCTTCGCCACCGCCACCGACGACCCCTGGGCCCCGCCGCGTTCACGGGATGCCTTCGTCAAGGCTTATCGCAATGCCGCCCTGACCCTGCCGGATATCCAGCCACAGGGCGAACGCAGCATCGGTCACATGGGTTATTTCCGCGAAGGCTCCGAAGCGCTGTGGGACGAGGCGCTGGACTGGCTGCTCAGCCATGCACCGATTGCAGTCGCGCAATGACTGCTGACCGGACTGCACGTTTCATTGCCCTGCGGTCAGGGCGTAGGCTGGACTTCCGCTCACTTTCAGGACGAAGCCCATGGCCGAGAAACAACACCACTACGCCGTCACTGTCACCTGGACCGGCAACCAGGGCACGGGGACGGCGTCCTACCGGGGCTACAGCCGCGACCATCTGATCCAGGGCGACGGCAAGCCGGCGATCGAAGGCTCGTCGGACCCGGCCTTCCGCGGCGATCCGGCGCGCTGGAATCCGGAGGAGTTGCTGCTGGCCTCGCTTTCAGCCTGCCACAAGCTCTGGTACCTGGGGCTGTGCGCCGAGGCCGGGATCGTGGTGCAGGCGTATGAAGACCGCGCGGAAGGCGAGATGGTCGAGGAAGCCAATGGCGCGGGGCAATTCACCTCGGTGACTTTGAGGCCGAAGGTGCCCCTGGCTGCGGGCGCGGACCTGGAGCAGGCGCGGACGCTGCACCGGTTGGCGCATCAGAAGTGCTTTATTGCGCGGTCGGTGAATTTTCCGGTGGAGCATGAGGTGGAGCTGGTGCTGCATCCATCTTGAAGCCACCGCAAAACCCTGTGGGAGCTGGCTTGCCAGCGATGAGGCCGGCCTGAGCAATGATGCTGTCAGATGGGGCCAAATCGCTGGCAAGCCAGCTCCCACAGGGTCCGTGGGACGCTCAGTCCCGCGAAACACCCTCCTCCAGCGACGTCCACAAACTGCGCAACGTCGGGTTCTGGTTGGCACTGGCCCGGTACGACCGAATCTCCAGCCGGGTACTCCACTCCTCCCCGCCAGCCCGCACCAGCCGGCCCTGCTCCAGCTCCTCGGCCACCGCACTCTGCGGCAGCCACGCCACCCCATGCCCGTCGATGGCCATGCGCATCAGCAGCATGGCCATGTCCGCCTCGTAACAGCGCTCCAGGGCACAGGCCGAAGGCCCGTTCTTGATCACGATATCCGCCACCCGCCCAAGAAAGGTCGTGGCGGTGTAGGCCAGGTGCGGCACCGGCCGCGCCGAGCTGCCCGGCAAGCGGTAGCGCGGCTTGCCCTGGGCATCCGGGGCGCACACCGGCAGGAACGGATCGTGCCCGAGGGTCAGGCTGCCGAAACGGCTGGCATCCATGAGGATCGGCGCCAGCGCGTGGTGATAGACGATCATCAGGTCGCAGCCACCCTCCTCCAGGGCGATCACTGCGTCATGGATATTCGCCGCCACCACCCGCGCATTGAAACGACCGTTGCGCTGCTGGAACTGGTCGAGCCAGCGCGGCAGGAAGGTCATCGACAGGCTGTGCCCGGCCGTGATGCGGATCGAACGCCCGGGCATCCGCTCCACCTCACGCAACGCCGAACGCAAGCGCAACAGGCCGGCCAGTGCCTCACGGCCTTCCTCGCAGAAGATCCGTCCTGCCGGGGTCAGTTGCACCGGATAGGTTCCCCGGTCCACCAGTTCCACTCCGACCCACTCCTCCAGCGAACGGATCCGCCGCGACAGCGCCGACTGGGTCACGCAGCGCACTTCCGCCGCCCGGGAAAAATTCTTCCATTCGGCGATCGCCAACAGATCGTCCAGCCATTTGATTTGCATGCCGCCACCTCGCTGCGAGACGCCAGTGTACTGCTGCCCCGCCTTGTCCCGTCAGGCGTTTCGCCAAACTATTCCAAAAGCGCATGAGCCCATCGGGATTACTCATCAAGCCCCTGGGGCGGCGTTCCTACAATCGCCGCCATGGGCCGGTACCCCACCGCCCTCGACCGACAGAACAACAACATCGAAGAGGCTTGCATGAACAACAATCGACTTCCGCGCCGCATCGGCTACGGCATCGTGCTCGGCGTGCTGATCGGCTGGGCCTGCCATCACTTCGCGGGAAGCGAACAGCAGGCGAAGGACATCGCCGCCTATTTCTCCATGGTCACCGACATCTTCCTGCGCCTGATCAAGATGATCATCGCGCCGCTGGTCTTCGCCACCCTGGTCGGCGGGATCGCCAGCCTGGGCAATTCGCGCTCGGTGGGGCGCATCGGCCTGCGTGCCATGCTCTGGTTCGTTACGGCCTCGGCGGTGTCCCTGGCGATCGGCATGGGCCTGGTCAACCTGTTCCAGCCCGGCGCCGGGTTGAACATGGATATCAGCCAGCACGCCACTGCACCGCTGGCGGTGAATACCGGCGACTTCAGCCTCAAGGTGTTCATCAGCCATGTGTTCCCGCGCAGCTTCGCCGAGGCCATGGCCAATAACGAAATCCTGCAGATCGTGGTCTTCTCGCTGTTCTTCGGCTTTGCCCTGGCCGCAGTCAAGCGTGCCGGCTACAACGGCATCGTCAACGCCGTGGACGAGCTGGCCAAGGTCATGTTCCGCATCACCGACTACGTGATGGCCTTCGCCCCGGTCGGCGTGTTCGCCGCCATGGCCTCGGCCATCACCGTGCAGGGCCTGGGCCTGCTGCTGGACTTCGGCAAGCTGATCGCCCAGTTCTACCTGGGTATCGGCCTGCTCTGGGTGGTGCTGTTCGGCGCCGGCTACCTGTTCCTCGGCCGCAGCGTGTTCCACCTCGGCAAGCTGATCCGCGAGCCGGTGCTTCTGGCCTTCTCCACTGCCAGCAGCGAGTCGGCCTACCCGAAGACCATGGAAGCCCTGGAGAAATTCGGTGCGCCGAAACGGGTGTCGAGCTTTGTCCTGCCCCTGGGCTACTCGTTCAACCTCGACGGTTCGATGATGTACCAGGCCTTCGCCATCATGTTCATCGCCCAGGCCTACAACATCGACCTGAGTTTTACCCAGCAACTGCTGATCCTGCTGACCCTGATGATCACCAGCAAGGGCATGGCCGGGGTGGCGCGGGCGTCGGTGGTGGTGGTCGCGGCGACCCTGCCGATGTTCAACCTGCCGGAAGCCGGGCTGCTGCTGATCCTCGGTATCGACCAGTTCCTCGATATGGCCCGCACCGCGACCAATGTGGTGGGCAACAGCATCGCCACGGCGGTGGTGGCCAAGGCCGAGGCCGGGCGGACCGAAGAAGAAGATCAACCCGAAGCCGCCCGTCCGTCCGCCGCCTCCGTTGCCTGAGAATCCCGTCATGACCAAGACCCCACGCAAGCTCGGCATCGTCGGCGGCCTCGGCTCCCTGGCCGGTGGCGACCTGTTCTACAAGCTGGTGCGCTCCCGCGCGGTGCTGGAGGACCAGGACCGCTATCACTTCCTGTTCGAACAGCATCCGTTTCGCGACCTGAAGCTGCCGCTGGATCGCGGGGCGAACATGAATGCGCGCAAGTTCTATGTGTTCCAGGTGTGTCGCTCGTTCGAGGCCAGCGGGGTGGATGCGGTGCTGCTGCCGTGTTTCGCCAGCCACAGCTTCCGCGCCGAGATTCAGGAGGAACTGGGCATCCCGGTGCTGGACATGCTCGATGCCCTGGCCGAACACCTGCAACGCAGCGTTGTGCCGGGGACCCCGCTCGGAGTGATCGCCTCGGACTTCGTGCGCCATTCCGGGTTGCTTGAGCGTTACCTAGGCGGGCGTTATCCGCTGGTCTATCCCTCCACCGCGGAGCAGGAGGCGCTGATGCAGGCCATGTACGGCACTGGCGGGGTCAAGGATGGTCATCTCGACGGCCTGCCGCTGGAAACGCTGTACCAGGTCTGCCTGTCCCTGCAGGCCAGCGGCGCGCAGGTGATGGTGCCGGGCATGACCGAACTGTCGCTGGTCTGCGCCGACCTGCAACGGCGCGGCATCGCCACCCTGGACATCAACGAGATCTACGCCGGCTTCGCCATCCGCGAGCCCGGCGAAGAGCGCCGGCCACCCTTCAAACTGGGCATCGTCGGTGGCGTGGGGCCGGCGGCGACCGTGGATTTCATGGGCAAGGTGGTGGCCAGCACCCCGGCGGGCAAGGACCAGGACCACCTGAAGATGGTGGTTGAGCAGAACCCGCAGATCCCCGACCGCACTGCCAACCTGCTGCACGCCGAGACCGATCCGACCCTGGCCCTCTACGCCACCTGCAAGCGCCTGGAAAGCGCCGGGGCCAATGCCATCGCCATTCCGTGCAACACCGCCCATGCCTTCGTCGAGCGGATCCAGGCACACCTGCGGGTGCCGATCGTCAATATGCTCGGCGAGACGGTCGAGCATATCCGTCGCACCCATGGTACGGACAAGGTGATCGGCTTGCTGGCCACCTCCGGCACGGTGCAAAGCCAGGTCTATCACCAGGCCGCCGCCCAGGCCGGGCTGCAACTGCTCGCACCGGGGCATGATTACCAGGCCATGGTGATGGAGGCGATCTACGGGGAACGGGGGATCAAGGCGGGGTTTACCGAAGGGATCTGCCGCGAGCAGTTGCTGGTGGCGGCGGAACACCTCTGCGACCTGGGGGCCGAGGTGCTGATCCTCGGCTGTACCGAGCTGCCGCTGGTGCTCGGTCATTGCGAGGGATTTGCGCTGGGGGAGCATCGGGTGGCGCTGGTGGATCCGACGCTGGTGCTGGCGCGGGCTTGCGTGAACCTGGCGCTGGAGACTTAAGCGGCAAATACGATCCCGCAACGGGCCGCGGCATTGCGGATATGTTCCTGCATGGCCTTCTGCGCTGCAGCGGGCGCGTGCCGGGCCAGGGCACGGAGGATCTTGCAGTGCTCCTGCCAGGTCTCCATGGCCCGCTCCGGACGAATGAACGGCAGCTTCTGGCTTTCGACGAAGATCGCCTCGCTGCTGGTGACGATATGCAGCATCGCCAGGTTGCCACCGGCTTCCAGCAGGCGCCGGTGGAAGGCGAAATCCAGCTGCGCCGCCGCCTCGAAGTTACCCGCCCGTAGCTCCACGCGCATGGCCTCGACATTCAGCTCCAGGGCATCCAGGTCGTCGGCGGTCAGGGCATTGGCGGCCTGGCCGGCAGCGAAGCCTTCCAGCACATAGCGCAACTGGAAGGTGTCCGCCGCACCGATCTGCGCGGCGAAAGGCCAGGCGAACCAGGGTGACTCAGCGCTCGGCGCAGGCTTCGCCGCCTGCACGAACACGCCCTTGCCCGGGTGCACGCTGACCACGCCCAACGCACTGAGGGACGACAATGCCTCGCGCAGGGACGCCCGGCTGACCCCAAGGCGCTCCGCCAGATCACGCTGCGAAGGCAAGGCATCACCGGCCTGGTAGCCGCCGTCGCGGATCAGTTGCTGGATGGCCTGTAGAGCCTGCTCCGGGACGGCGCTGCGGGTGGGAGTTTCGAACATGTGTTCAGACCAGTCGGAACGGAAGATGCGCTGTTTTACGTCCTTTCTCACCCATCACGCAAGTTTGGCCCCATCCTGGCGCAGGCCCGTGGCGCCTGCCTTTTCTCGGGGCATCTGCGCTTTCTCCGCCGTTGACTCGCCGCACAACTGTTCAGACCAGTAATACCGCGCAAGCACCGGCTTCCAGCGCATTTCCATGGTTTTTTCGCGAGCTGGCACGGCGGCTGCAATAGCCGGAAACACACCTTTCCGCTGCGAGGCACCGACCATGATTTCGTTCCGCAAACTCCTGCTGGCCACCCTCCTCTGCGGCAGCGCCCTCAGCGCCCAGGCCGATGTGCTCGGCGATATCACCCAGCGCGGCGTGCTCAAGGTCGCCGTGCCCCAGGACTTCCCGCCCTTCGGCTCGGTCGGCCCGGACCTCAAGCCCCGCGGCCTGGATATCGACACCGCGCAACTGCTGGCCGACAAGCTCGGGGTGAAACTGGCCCTGACCCCGGTCAACAGCACCAACCGCATTCCCTTCCTCACCACCGGCAAGGTCGACCTGGTGATCTCCAGCCTCGGCAAGAACCCCGAGCGCGAGAAAGTGGTGGACTTCTCCCTGCCCTACGCGCCCTTCTACCTCGGTGTGTTCGGCCCCGAAGGCAGCAGCGTCGACAACGTCCAGGCCCTGGCCGGCAAGACCATCAGCGTGACCCGCGGCGCCATCGAGGACATGGAACTCAGCGCCGTGGCCCCGCAAGGCGCCACCATCAAGCGCTTCGAGGACAACAACTCGACCATCGCCGCCTACCTCTCCGGCCAGGTCGACCTGATCGCCAGCGGCAGCGTGGTGATGTCGGCGATCGCCGAGAAAAATCCGAAAAAGGTCCCGGTGCTCAAGGTCAAGCTCAAAGACTCGCCGGTCTACGTCGGCATGAGCAAGGAGCAGCCGGCGCTGCGCGACAAGGTCAACGCCATCCTCGCCGAAGCCCGCAGCAACGGCAGCCTCAACGCCAATGCCGAGAAATGGCTGAAGCAGCCGCTGCCTGCCGACTTCCAGTGAGCCTGTACGCATGGCCTATCAATTCGATTTCGCTGCGGTGCTGGCCCAGGGTGACCTGCTGCTCAAGGGCGCGCTGTTCACCCTGGAGCTGACCCTGATCGGCACCGTGGTCGGGGTGGCCGTGGGCATTCTTGGCGCGGTGGTCCGCGCCTGGCAGTTGCGGCCGTTCAACTGGCTGTTCGGGGTGTACGTGGAGCTGATCCGCAACACGCCGTTCATCGTCCAGCTGTTCTTCATCTTTTTCGGCCTGCCGGCCCTGGGCCTGCGCATGACGGAATGGCAGGCGGCGGTGCTGGCCATGGTGATCAACCTCGGCGCCTACTCCACCGAGATCATCCGCGCCGGCATTCAGGCGATCCCCCGCGGGCAACTGGAAGCCGCCTCGGCCCTGGCCCTGAGCCGCGCCGAGACCTTCCGCCACGTGATCCTGCGCCCGGCCCTGGCGCGGGTCTGGCCGGCGCTGTCGAGCCAGATCGTGATCGTCATGCTGGGCTCGGCGGTGTGTTCGCAGATCGCCACCGAAGAGCTGTCGTTCGCCGCCAACTTCATCCAGTCGCGCAACTTCCGCGCCTTCGAAACCTATCTCCTGACCACCCTGGTGTATCTGCTGATGGCCATTGCCGTGCGCCAGTTCCTGAACCTGCTGGGCCGGCGCCTGATTACGAGGAGGGGCTGATGGATTTCACCTTGTGGGACATCGTCCGCAACCTGCTGGTCGGCCTGCAGTGGACCCTGCTGCTGTCGCTGGTGGCCTTCGTCTGCGGCGGCCTCGGCGGCTTGCTGATGCTGCTGGCACGGACCTCGGAAAACGCCAGCCTGCGCGTGCTTGCGCGTTGCTATATCGAGCTGTTCCAGGGCACGCCGCTGCTGATGCAGCTGTTCATGGTGTTCTTCGGCATCGCCCTGTTCGGCATCGACGTCTCGGCCTGGATGGCCGCGGCGATCGCCCTGACCCTGTTCACCAGCGCCTTTCTCGCCGAGATCTGGCGCGGCTGCGTCGAATCGATTCCGCGCGGGCAGTGGGAAGCCGGGTCGAGCCTGGCGCTGAACCGCTATGAACAGCTGCGCCATGTGATCCTGCCGCAAGCCTTGCGCATTGCCATTGCGCCGACCGTGGGCTTCTCGGTGCAGGTGGTCAAGGGCACGGCGGTGACCTCGATCATCGGCTTCACCGAGCTGACCAAGACCGGCGGCATGCTGGCCAATGCCACCTTCGAACCCTTCCTGATCTACGGCCTGGTTGCCCTGGGCTATTTCATCCTGTGTTTTCCATTGTCCCTGGGTGCGCGTTACCTGGAGAGGAGGCTGCATGCCGCTGGTTAGAGTGTCCGCGTTGCACAAGTACTACGGGGACAACCACGTCCTCAAGGGCGTCGACCTGAGCATCGAACAGGGCGAGGTGGTGGCGATCATCGGCCGCAGTGGCTCGGGCAAAAGCACCCTGCTACGCACCCTGAACGGCCTGGAGTCGATCAATGACGGGGTGATCGAAGTGGACGGCGAATACCTCGACGCCGCCCGCGCCGACCTGCGTTCGTTGCGGCAGAAGGTCGGGATGATCTTCCAGCAGTTCAACCTGTTCCCGCACCTGAGCATCGGCGAGAACGTCATGCTCGCCCCGCAACTGGTGAAGAAAACGCCCAAGGCCGAGGCCCGCGACTTGGCGCAGCGCATGCTGGAGCGGGTGGGCCTGGGCAATCGTTTCGACGCCTTCCCCGACCAGCTTTCCGGCGGTCAGCAACAGCGCGTGGCCATCGCCCGGGCCCTGGCGATGTCGCCGAAGGTGCTGCTGTGCGACGAGATCACCTCGGCGCTGGACCCGGAACTGGTCAATGAAGTGCTGGCGGTGGTGCGGGAATTGGCCCGGGAAGGCATGACCCTGGTGATGGTCACCCATGAAATGCGCTTTGCCCGGGAGGTGGGCGACAAGCTGGTGTTCATGCACCAGGGCAAGGTGCATGAGATGGGCGATCCGAAGGTGCTGTTCGATGCCCCGCAGACGCCGGAGCTGGCGAATTTCATTGGGAGTGTTGCCTGAGGAGTTGCGGTGCTGTCGTAGGAGCGTGGCTTGCCCGCGAAGGACCGTGCAGCGGTCCCAAATGCTCACTGACTTCACCATTTTGGGACCGCTACGCGGTCCTTCGCGGGCAAGCCACGCTCCTACAGGGTGGTACGCAAACTAGCGGTCCTCAGGCCAAGTGGTGAGAACCTCGAACCCATCGCTGGTCACCACCACCATATGCTCCCACTGCGCCGACAATGAATTGTCCTTGGTGACCACCGTCCACTGGTCCGCCAGGGTCTGGGTCTGGCGCTTGCCGTAGTTGAGCATCGGCTCGATGGTGAAGATCATCCCTTCCTTCAGGCGCATGCCATAACCGCGCTGGCCGAAGTGCAGGATCTGCGGCTCGCCGTGATACACCCGGCCAATCCCGTGCCCGCAATACTCACGGACCACGCTGAACCCGGCACCCTCGCCCACCGCCTGGATGGCATGCCCGATATCGCCCAGGGTCGCCCCCGGCCGCACCACGCGAATGCCCGCCCACATGGCCTCGAAGGTCACGTCGATCAGGCGCTGCGCCTCGGCGCTGACCTTGCCCACGGTGTACATGCGGCTGGTATCGCCATACCAGCCATCCTTGATCACCGCGGTGTCGATATTGACGATATCGCCATCCTTCAGCACCCGCGCCGAGGGGATGCCGTGGCACACCACCTCGTTGACCGAGATGCAGATGGTCTTGGGGAAGCCGTGGTAACCGACGTTGGCCGGAATGGCCTTCTGCACGTTGACGATGTAGTCGTGGCAGATGCGGTCCAGTTCATCGGTGCTGACCCCCGGCTGGACATAAGGCGCGATCATCGCCAGGACATCGGCGGTCAGTTCGGCGGCAACCCGCGACTGGGCGATCTGCTCGGGGGTATGCAGGGTGATGTTTCTCAATGCTGGGCCTCCATGGCGCGGGCAGTCGAAGTGCCGTCGAGGGCGCAGACCTGCTTGATGTCGAGGCCGCCCTGCTGTTCGGCCTGGATCAGCAGGCGGCAGATTTCGTTGTGGTTCAGGTCGGGGTGCAGCTCGGCGAGCATGCCGATACGCATCCAGTGCTCGGCCTGGGCATTGATGGAACGGCTCAGGGCACTACTGGCGATGCGAAGACTCTCATGCATGTTTTCCGAGATCTTTACGATACCCATGGAAAATTCCTATATGAAACGCAGACGATTCGTATATTAACCGAAAATTTGCGCTGGGTAACATTTCCCGACTGAAGCCCTGTACGGCGCTTCGCTGGAAAAGCACAGTTTCGCGCTTACGCTTTATCCATGGCTTTCTCCCGCACACCACTCAAGGACGTCCCGGTGCCCTCGATCTACCAGCTCAAACCCCGCTTCCAGGCGCTGCTGCGCCCCGGCGTCACCCGCCTTTACCAACGCGGCATCACCGCCAACCAGGTGACCCTCGCCGCCGCGCTCGCCTCCGTGCTGCTTGGCCTGCTGCTGGCCTGGGGCGCCCAACATGCCTGGCTGTTCGCGCTGTTGCCGCTGTGGATGCTGCTGCGCATGGCCCTCAACGCCGTGGACGGCATGCTCGCCCGGGAGTTCGGCCAGCAATCGCGCCTGGGCGCCTACCTCAACGAACTGTGCGACGTGATCGCCGATACCGCGCTGTACCTGCCCTTCGCCCTGCTGCCCGGCGTATCGCCGCTGCTGGTGGTGCTGGTGGTGGTGGCCGCGCTGGTCAGCGAATACGCCGGAGTCATGGGACCGCTGGCCGGCGCTTCGCGGCGTTATGACGGGCCCATGGGCAAGAGCGACCGGGCCTTCGTCTTCGGTGCCCTGGGCCTGGGCGTGGCCTTCGCCCTCCCGGCCGCCTGGGTCAACGGCGTACTGCTGGTGGTCCTGTTGCTGAGCCTGTTCACCCTCTATAACCGGGTTCGCCACGGTCTGGCCGAAACCGCTGAATTCCCTGCCGGATAAGGATCTGCCCCATGCGCCAGGCGCACTCATCGCATTTCACCACCCACGACGGCGTCGAGCTGTTCTACCGCCACTGGCCGGCCCAACGCGAGCCGGGCCAGGACCGGAAAGCCGTGGTCATGTTCCATCGCGGCCACGAACACGGCGGGCGCATGGCCCACCTGGTCGACGAACTGGACCTGCCCGATCACGATTTCTTCGCCTGGGATGCCCGTGGTCACGGCCAGTCCCCCGGCACCCGCGGCGACAGCCCGGGCTTCGCCCACAGCGTGCGCGACGTGCAGACCTTCATCGATCACATCGGCGAACAGCATGGCATCGCGCAACCGCAGATCGCCGTCCTCGCCCAGAGCGTCGGCGCCGTGCTGGTGGCGACCTGGGCCCATGACTATGCGCCCAGGGTGCGCTGCCTGGTACTGGCCTCGCCGGCCTTCGACATCAAGCTCTACGTGCCCTTCGCCCGTCCCGGCCTCAAGGCCCTGCGCGCCTGGCGCGGGAATTTCTTCGTCAACAGCTACGTCAAGCCGCAACTGCTCACCCATGATCCGGAGCGGGTCATGAGCTACCGCAGCGACCCGCTGATCACCCGGCCGATCTCGGTGAACATGCTGCTCGGCCTGTACGACGCCGCCGACCGCGTGGTGGCCGATGCCCAGGCGATCCAGATCCCCACGCAACTGCTGATCTCCGGGGCCGACGTGGTGGTCCGGCGCAAGCCGCAGGAAGACTTCTTCGACCGCCTCGGCACCCTGCACAAGGAAAAGCACATCCTCCCCGGCTTCTTCCACGACACCCTCGGCGAGCGCGATCGCGGCCATGCCCTGGCGCGGATCCGGCGCTTCGTCCTCAACTGCTTCGAACAACCCTCGACCCGCCCCTCCCTGCTCGACGCCGACAAGCAGGGCGCCAGTTGCGCCGAGGCCGAGAGCCTGGCCGCGCCGCTGCCGAAGTACTCGCCGCGCAACCTCTACTGGCAGGCCACCCGTGCCTCGCTGCGCCTGGGCAAGGGCCTGTCCGAAGGGATCAAGCTCGGTTTCGACACCGGCTTCGATTCCGGCAGCACCCTCGACTATGTCTACCGCAACACCCCCACCGGCAAAGGCCGCCTGGGCGAGTTGGTGGACCGCAACTACATCGATGCCATCGGCTGGCGCGGCATCCGCCAGCGCAAGCTGCATGCCGAGGAACTGCTGCGCCTGGCCATCGCCCGCCTGCGCGAACAGGGGCGCCCGGTGCATATCGTCGACATCGCCGCCGGCCACGGCCGCTACATCCTCGAAGCCCTCGAAGGCCTGGAGCAGCGCCCCGACTCGATCCTCCTGCGCGACTACAGCGAGCTGAACGTCAGCCAGGGCAGCGCGCTGATCGCGGAAAAAGGCCTGGGCGATATCGCCCGCTTCGTGCGGGGTGATGCCTTCGACCGCGCCTCCCTGGCGGCCCTCGATCCGCGACCGAGCGTGGCGGTGGTGTCCGGGTTGTACGAGCTGTTCCCCGACAACGACCTGATCCGCGCCTCCCTCGGCGGCCTGGCCGATGCGGTCGAAGACGGCGGCTATCTGGTCTACACCGGCCAGCCCTGGCACCCGCAGCTGGAGATGATCGCCCGCGCCCTGACCAGTCACCGCGACGGCCAGCCGTGGGTGATGCGCCGGCGCAGCCAGGCGGAGATGGACCAGTTGGTCGAGGCTGCCGGCTTCCGCAAGCTGGAACAGCGGATCGATGAATGGGGCATCTTCAGCGTCAGCCTGGCCCGGCGGGTACGCTGATGCAGGTACCGCGCGAACCGGGGCTGATCAAGCGTGGAGTGCTCTGGCTACTGTTGCTCGGCCCGCTGTTCTTCCTCAGCTATGGCCTGAGCAACAGCTTCACCGCCGGGCGCGATGACGTCGGCACGCTGGTCTTCGACTGGGAACGCAAGATTCCCCTGTGGTCATGGAGCATCGTGCCGTACTGGTCCATCGACCTGCTCTACGGCCTGTCCTTCCTGCTCCCGCGCACTCGCCGGGAAATGGACCTGCACGCCCTGCGCCTGCTCAGCGCCCAGTTGATCTGCGTGGCCTGCTTCCTGCTCTGGCCGCTGCGCTTCACCTTCGAGCGGCCGGAACTGGACGGTGTGTTCGGCTGGCTGTTCGATGTGCTGATGGGCTTCGACAAGCCCTACAACCAGGCGCCGTCCCTGCATATCGCCCTGCTGGTGATCATCTGGGCCATGTTCGCCCGCTACACCCGCGGCCCCTGGCTGCGCGGGCTGATGCATGGCTGGATGGCGCTGATCGGGGTGTCGGTGCTGACCACCTGGCAGCACCATTTCATCGACCTGCCCACCGGTGCCCTGGCCGGTTTCCTGTGCCTGTGGCTGTGGCCCCGGGAAGGTGCCTTGCCGCTACGAGGGGCAGGCCGGCAACCGTCGGCGCGGCGCCTTGACCTGGCGACCCGCTACGGCGTGGGGGCCGGGCTGCTCGCGGCCCTGGCGTTCACCCTGGCGGGGGCCTGGCTGTGGCTGCTGTGGCCCGGCGTGGCGCTGCTGATGGTGGCGCTGAACTACGCCGTGTTCGGCGCTGCCGGTTTCCAGAAGCGTGCCGATGGCAGCCTGTCCTGTGCGGTCCGCTGGTTGCTGGCGCCCTATCTGGCAGCGGCCTGGATCAATTCGCGAGTGTGGACCCGCCGTCACCCCCAGGCCGATGAAGTCTGCGACGGCGTGTGGCTCGGACGCCTGCCGGCACGGGGCGAGGCCACGACCTTCACGGGGGTGCTCGACCTCTGCGCCGAATTGCCGATGAAGGCCGGCCCCGGCCAACACTACTGCAGCCTGCCCTGCCTTGACCTGGTGGCCCTGGATGCCGAACGTTGCCGCGAGGCCGCCGCGACGATCGAAGCTCTGCGCGGCCACGGTCCGTTGCTGGTCTGCTGCGCCCTCGGCTATTCCCGCAGCGCCAGCGCGGTGGCGGCCTGGCTGGTGCTGAGCGGGCGCTGCAAGGATGTCGATGACGCCGAAGCGCTGATCCGCAAGGCCCGCCCCGGCGTGGTGCTGTACCCGGCCCACCGCCGCATGCTGGAACAATTGCCCCCCGGAGCCCGTCCATGAGCGAAGAACCGCAACTGGCCCTGACCGCGCGCCTGCTGGAGCGCGGCCGGCAGATCGAGCGGCTGTCCGACCGCATCAGCCTGCTGGCCCTGGGCATTGGCCTGGCGCCATTGTTGGTCGCTGTGCGCCACCCAGGCCTGACCGCTATGCTCTGCGCCCTGCTGCTGATCTTCGGCCTGGCGCAGAAGTACCACGCCCTGCGCGTGGCCCTGGATGCCGAACTGATCGCGGCCCTGGCCAACGATGCCGGGCGCCTCAGCAGCCGCACCCGCGCCCTCGACCAGGCCCTGTATGAACTGGGCCTGAAACGCGGGGCGCATGAGCGCGACTGGCTGGCCCGCTGTCGCGGCGCCTTGCGCCTGCTGCGCTGGCAGGGCATCTGTTTCGTTGTACAAATGTTATTGGCGTTGTCGGGGCTGCTGATCCTGCCCTGGCTTCCACTGGCTGCATAAAGGACGCACCCATGCTCGCTACATTCACCGCCTTCCTCATCACCTCCTTCGCCCGCCTGGTCACCGGGGCTCGCGCCCTGTGGCTGGGCTGCAGTCCGCTGCCGATCCAGCGCCTGTACTTCGCCAACCACAGCAACCACGGTGACTTCGTGCTGATCTGGGCGTCCCTGCCGGAAAACCTGCGACGCCGCACCCGCCCGGTCGCGGGGGCGGATTACTGGCTCAAGCCGGGGATCCGCAGCTTCCTGATCAACAAGGTATTCAATGGCGTGCTCCTCGACCGCCAGCGCAGCGAGCCGCAGGCCGATCCGCTGCAACCGGTGAAAGAGGCGCTGGCCCAGGGCGACTCGCTGATCTTCTTCCCCGAAGGCACGCGCAACCTCGGCGACGAGCCGCTGCTGCCGTTCAAGAGCGGCTTGTTCCACCTGGCCTCGGCGCAACCGGGCATCGAGGTGGTGCCGGTGTGGATTGCCAACCTCAACCGGGTCATGCCCAAGGGTCGCGCCCTGCCGCTGCCGCTGCTGTGCACGCTGAGCTTCGGCGAGCCGCTGCACCTGCAGGCCGACGAAAGCAAGCAGGCCTTTATCGACCGTGCCAGCCAGGCCCTGCTGGCCCTGGCCCCGAAGGAGGTCTGAGATGCAAGAGTCTGCCTGGCCACTGTTCGCCGGAATCGGCGCCCTCCTCCTGCTTGCCAGCCTGATCGGCCGCGCCCTGAAATGGCGGGCCGGCCCCGAACCACATGCGGTGATCGACAACCTCAACGCACGGATCGACGCCTGGTGGGTGATGGTCCTGGTCATCGGCCTGGCCTTCATCTTCGGCAAGACCGGGGTGATCGTGCTGTTCTACCTGGTGTCGTTCTACGCCCTGCGCGAGTTCATCACCCTCACCCCGACCCGGCGCAGCGACTACCCGGCGCTGGTCCTGGCCTTCTACGTGGCGCTGCCGGTGCAGTACCTGCTGATCGGCTTCGACTGGTACGGGCTGTTCAGCATCTTCATTCCGGTGTACCTGTTCCTCCTGCTGCCGATCTTCGCCACCTTCGGCGGCGACACCACGCGCTTCCTCGAACGGGCCTCGAAGGTACAGTGGGGGCTGATGATCGCGGTGTACTGCCTGTCCTCGGTCCCGGCCTTGATGACCCTGGACATCCCCGGTTTCGAAGGGCGCAACCTGCTGCTGATCGCCTGGCTGATCCTCGTGGTGCAGATCAGCGACGTGCTGCAGTACGTCTGTGGCAAGCTGTTCGGCAAGCGCAAGGTGGCGCCGTCGCTGTCGCCGTCGAAAACCCTGGAAGGCCTGCTCGGCGGCGTGTTCCTCGCCACCCTGGTGGGTGCCGCGCTGTACTGGATCACCCCGTTCACGCCCTGGCAGGCAGCGCTGATGGCGCTGGTGGTGAACACCATGGGCTTCTTCGGCGGCCTGGTAATGTCGGCGATCAAGCGCGATCGCGGGGTCAAGGACTGGGGGCACATGATCGAAGGCCACGGCGGCATGCTCGATCGCATGGATTCGGTGTGCTTTGCGGCGCCGATCTTCTTCCATTTCGTCCGCTATTGGTGGGCCTGAGACCCACGCCGCTGGTGGCTTGCCGCCACCCGTGGCAAGCTGGATCAAGTGCTTGGCAGAGGAAGGCAAGCGGCGATGCGGGCAACCGTGTCCAATGGGCAGCCCGCATTCCCAACGCCGGGATGGGCCACAAGAGCCAGCCACTGGCCGGTATCGCCTGCGTGCCAACATCCCGATAATCGCCGCGCCCCGCCAAGAGGGCGTCTGCCACCAGGAGTTACCGTCATGGGCAAACTTGCTCTGGCTGCCAAGATCACCCACGTTCCTTCCATGTACCTCTCCGAACTGCCCGGCCCGCGCCAGGGCTACCGCCAGGCCGCGATCGACGGCCACAAGGAGATTTCCCGCCGCTGCCGCGAACTGGGGGTCGATACCCTGGTGGTCTTCGACACTCATTGGCTGGTCAACGCCAACTACCACATCAACTGCAGCCCGCATTTCAAGGGCACCTACACCAGCAACGAGCTGCCGCACTTCATCGCCAACATGGACTACGAAGTGCCAGGCAACGCCGAACTGGGCAAGCTGATGGCCGCCGAGGCCAACCGCCTCGGTGTCGAAACCATGGCCCACGACGCCACCAGCCTCGGCCCGGAATACGGCACCCTGGTGCCGATGCGCTACATGAACGAAGACCAGCACTTCAAGGTGGTTTCGGTTTCGGCGCTGTGCACCTCCCACTACCTCAACGACAGCGCCCGCCTGGGCTGGGCCCTGCGCAGGGCGGTAGAGGATCACTACGACGGCACCGTGGCCTTCCTCGCCAGCGGCTCGCTGTCGCACCGCTTCGCCCAGAACGGCCAGGCCCCGGAGTTCGCCGACAAGGTCTGGAGCCCGTTCCTGGAAACCCTCGACCACCGCGTCGTGCAGATGTGGGAAAACGCCGAATGGGACGACTTCTGCACCATGCTTCCGGAGTATGCGGTCAAGGGGCATGGCGAAGGCTTCATGCATGACACCGCCATGCTGCTCGGTGCCCTGGGCTGGTCGAAGTACGACGGCAAGGTCGAGGTGGTGACGCCTTACTTCGGTTCGTCGGCGACCGGGCAGATCAATGCGATCTTCCCGGTGACGCCGCAGGATGGCTCGGCGGTGCCGGCGGCACAGGCGTCTTCGGGGCAACTCGCCGCGGTCGGCCGCTTGTAAGCACTCCTCTCCTGCCGGACCGCAGAAGCCCGGCATATGCAAAACCCTGTGGGAGCTGGCTTGCCAGCGATTGCAATGGTGAATTCACTACAGCAATCGCTGCGGTTCGGCGGTCCGACAAGCCAGCTCCCACAGGTTCCGTGTCGACCCTCTTTCCTTTGCCAATCCTGGCAGCCCCGATCAAATCCCCCAGCAGCCTGAGTCAAGAACCTACCGCTCGTTAGGCATTTAATGCAAAGTGTAACCAGCGCCACGGTCGCCCTTGCCCAATTCCAATTACTCAGGCCGCCTCCATGATCAACATCGAAACGCCCACCTACTACTCCGCCACCAGGAAGTACAACCTCGCCTTCCCCACCCTGGAAGCCGATATCGAAGCCGATGTGGTGGTGATCGGCGGTGGTTTCTCGGGTATCAACACCGCCCTGGAACTGGCCGAGAAAGGCATCACCAATATCGTGGTGCTGGAAGCGCGCTACCTGGGCTTTGGCGGTACCGGGCGCAATGGCGGGCAGATCATGGCCGGCATCGGCCACGACCTGGAGAAGATCAAAAGCAGCGTCGGCGAGAAAGGCCTGCAACAGATCTTCGAAATCAGCGAGCTGGGCGCCGGGATCATCAAGGAGCGCATCGCCAAATACGACATCGATGCGGACTTCTGCCACGGCTACGGCTACATGGGCTTCAACGCCCGCCAGGAACAGACCCTGCGCACCTGGGAAAAGGAGTTCAGGAAGGTCAATACCCAGGACGAAATCCGCTTCCTCGGCGGTTCCGAGGTCAAGCAGATCATCGGCTCCGACGCCTACAGCAGCGCCCTGCTGCATATGGGCGGCGGCCATGTGCACTCGCTGAACCTGCTGCTCGGCGAAGCCCAGGCCCTGGTCGGCCACGGCGTGCGGATCTTCGAACACAGCGCTGCCCTCGAAGTGCGCTACGGCGACACCATTACCGTGCGCACCGGCCGTGGTTCGGTCAAGGCCGCCAAGCTGCTGTGGGCCTGCGACAGCTTCCTTAACAAGCTGGAGCCGGAGCTGCACAGCCGCACCATCAACACCTATGCCTTCCAGTTGATGACCGAACCGCTGCCGGACGAGCTGATCCAGCGCATCAGCCCGATCCGCGGGGCCTACAGCGATATCCGCCCGGTCATCGACTACTACCGGGTGACCAACGAGAATCGCCTGCTGTTCGGCGCCGCCACGCCCTTCGTCGAGCATATCCCCAACGACCTCAAGGCCTGGAACCGCGCCCTGATGCTGAAGATCTTCCCCTACCTCAAGGACGTGAAGATCGACCTCGCCTGGGGCGGCCCGATGGCGACCAGCGCCAATCTGTTCCCGCAGATCGGTACCCTCAGCGGGCGACGCAATGCGTTCTATGTCCAGGGCTACTCGGGCTTCGGCGTGACCCCGAGCCATATCATCTGCAAGATCCTCGCCGAGGGAATGGCCGAAGGTTCCGGGCGCTATGACCTGATCAGCTCGGTGAAACATGCGCGGATCATCGGCAAGGACAATTTCCGCCCGGCGATTCTCACGGCGGCGAAAACCCTGCATCAACTGTCGGGGTTCTTCAACGGTCGGCGCTGAACCTGCCGGCCCGTCATTGATCTGCCTCCTGCAAAACCTGGCAATAAGGATTATTCTTCGAGAACATCTCCCCGCCCCAGACTATGTGAGAAGCGAATATGAAGATCGATGACATGGACGCTTTCGTCGCGGTCATCCGCTGCCAGTCGACCAACCTGGCCGCGGAGGCCTTGCAGTTGACCCAACCGGCAATCACCCGGCGGGTACAGAATTTCGAGGAAGACCTGGGCGCCAACCTGCTTGACCGCAATACCAAGCCCCTCAAGCCGACCCCCATGGGCTGGCGGGTCTACGAGCAGTGCAAGGCGATCCTGCGCGAGATCGATACCCTGCGTGAACTGGTGGCCAGCGACGGCGCCCCCAGTGGCACCCTGCGCCTTGGGGTGCCGCAGACCATCGGCGATGTGGTCCTGCTCGACGCCCTGGCCAGGATCCGCGAAGCCTACCCGGACCTGCGCACCCAGGTGGTCAGCGGCTGGGGCAGTTCGCTGATCTCGCGCATGGAAAATGGCGACCTCGACGCCGCCGCCGCGCTCTTCCCCACCGGCAAGATCTTCCCCGAAGGCATCGCCAGCCGCTCCATCGGCCGCATGCAACTGCGGGTGGTGGCCGCCAAGGGCACGGCCAGCAAGAAGAGTTACAAGCTCAAGGACTGCTACCTGCGCGGCTGGGTGCTCAACCCTGATGGCTGCGGCTTCCGCGCCGGCCTGCAACGGGCCCTGAGCGAACAGGGGCTGTCGCTGCAGATCAACCTCGAGACCTTTGGCACCGAGCTGCAACTGGGCCTGGTCGCCAACGGCCAGGGCCTCGGCCTGGTGCCGGAACCCCTGCTCGCCACCAGCCGCCATCGCGACCAACTGGAAGTGCTCAACGTCAGCGACTTCAAGCCCCAGGTCGACCTGTGGCTGTTCCACCCACGCTACCTGGGCAACCTGCAGGAGCCGGTGGAGCTGTTCGGTGCGGTGTCGGCCCAGCGCCTGGACACCAGCAAAATAGCCTGATTGCATGTTGCGATCAGGATTTATGTCTTTTTCTGATAATTAACTTAGAACCAAAAAGCCTTTCACAAGCCCGTTTCAGACGCTTATGTTCGCTTTACCGACCCCGACCTGGTGGAGGCAAATGGATTTCCGCCGCCGCCAGAAGGGTCGTCCCGCCTTTCCCCGTTTTTCGGGTCTCTTTCCGGCCATGCGCGGAACGCCGCTATCCCAAGCTCGCTGTATGGAGAACGCGATATGGGGCTCACCCGTAGAGATCTGGTAACCCGCCTGGCCGCCATTGGCGGCTATTCGGCGGCATTGGGCGGCCTGTCTGCCCTCGGTCTGCCCGGCACTGCCCGGGCGGCAAGCTTCGAACCCCTGAACCTGGCCAGCCGCACCGGCAACGGCAAGCGCGTGCTGATCGTCGGCGGCGGCATCAGCGGCCTGGTGTCGGCCTACGAGCTGCGCAAGGCCGGCTTCGAAGTAAAAGTTCTGGAAGCCCGCGAGCGCATCGGCGGCCGCGTCTGGACCCTGCGCAACGGCGACCGCATCGAGCACAACGACGGCAGCCGGCAGACCGTAGCCTTCGACGATGGCCTGTTTTTCAATGCCGGCGCCGCGCGCCTGCCCAGCCATCACCTGACCATCCTCGGCTATTGCCGCGAACTCGGCGTGCCCCTGGAAGTGCTGGTCAACAGCAGCCGCAACGCCCTGGTCCAGCCGGACCTGACGCAACCGCCGCTGCTGCTGCGCCAGGCGGTCAACGACACCCGCGGCCACCTCAGCGAACTGCTGACCCGTAGCGTGCAGCGCAACACCCTCGACCAGGAGCTGGATGCCGGCGAGCGCAAGGCGCTGCTGGAATTCCTCAAGGTCTATGGCGACCTCAACGACGAGCGCCAGTACCGCGGCTCGGTGCGCTCCGGCTACACCCGCTTCGCCGGCGCCGGCGACCAGACGCCGGTGCAACGCACCCCGGTGGAGCTCAAGCGCCTGCTGGACAGCAACTTGCTGCTGCCGCTGGTGTTCGACGAGATCCCGGAATTCTCCGCGACCATGTTCCAGCCGGTCGGCGGCATGGACCAGATCCCCAAGGCCCTGTACCGCCAGGTCAAGGACGCGGTGCAACTCAACGCCGAGGTGCAATCGATCCAGACCTCGGACAAAGGCAGCCGCGTAGTCTGGCGCGATCGCCTGAGCGGCCGCCAGCACACCGAGGACGCCGACTACGCCGTGGCCGCCCTGCCCCTGCCGCTGCTGCGCCGGCTCGACAGCAACTTCACCCCGGCCTTCAAGCAGGCTCTGGAACTGGCCAGGCCGGACAAGGCCAACAAGGTCGCCTGGCAGTCGCCGCGCTTCTGGGAGACCGACTTCCAGATCTATGGCGGGCTCTCCTATATCAACCACGAGGCGCGCTTCCTCTGGTATCCGAGCGATCGCCTGAACAGTGCGCAAGGTGTATTGGTGGCGACCTACAACACCGGCGATGTCGCCGAGTCCTTCGCGGCCAAACCCTGGGATGCGCAGTTCGCTTCATCCCGCAGTGCGGTGGAATCCCTGCACCCCGGCCACTCGCAGAAGCTCGGCCGTGGCGTGGTGGTCAACTGGTCGAAGATTCCCTTCAGCGAAAGCCCGTGGATCGTCCACGACGAAGTGGCCCAGCCCGGCTACGACATCCTCAACCAGCCGCAAGGCCGCACCTGGCTGGCCAGCGATGCCCTGGCCCATGGCGGGGTCGGCATCTGGCAGAACAGCGCCGCCGAATCGGCGCGGCGGGTGGTCGGCCTGATCGCGCAACATGCCAAGCAAGCCCATGCCGGCGTCGCCGCCGCCTGAACCACGACAAGGAAGGTCCCATGAAAACATTCTCTGCCCTCACCCTCGGAGTCCTGATGAGCCTGACGCTGAACACCGCCCACGCCGACAGCATCCAGCGTATCGATCCGCCGGGTTCCAATTTCCCTATCTCCCAGGTGGTCACTGTGCCGGCGTCGGCGAAGCTGACCTTTATCAGCGGCACCCTGCCGGACGTTGCCGATGCCAAGGCGCCGAAAGGCAGCATCGCCGCCTACGGCAATACCGAAACCCAGACCCTGTCGGTACTCAACAAGCTGCAAGCGATCCTCAAGGCCCAGGGCCTGGGGCTCGGCGATATCGTGCAGTTGCGGGTGTTCCTTGTGGGTGATCCGGACAAGGGCGGCAATCTCGACTTCGCCGGGCTGCAGGCCGCCTACACGCGTTTCTTCGCCACGGCCGAGCAGCCCAACAAGCCGACCCGCACCGCCTTGCAAGTAGTCGCCCTGCCGCTGCCCGGCGCCCTGGTCGAAATCGAAGCCATCGCCGCCAAAGCACCTTGAAGCACCGGGCCCAGGCCCGGACATAACCAGAACAGGAAACACGCCTTGAACACTGCCCGCCTTTCCCGCTGGCCGGTGGCGAGCGCGCGCACCCCGCTGTTGGGTGCCGCGCTGCTTGCCGGCCTGAATCTGACCGTCGCCCAGGCTGAAGAAGCCGCCGCCGACACCGCTGCCTCGCGCCTGGATACGGTGATCGTCACCGGCAACCGCGGCAGCGAAAAACGCACCGTGACCACCAGTCCCGCGCCCATCGACGTGATCAGCGCCAAGCAACTGCAGGACACCGGCAAGCCCGGGCTGATGGAAGCCCTGAGCGCCACGGTGGCCTCCTTCACCCTGCCGGAAAAGACCGGCTGGGACGCCAGCGGCATGGCCCGCGCACCGAGCCTGCGCGGGCTGAATGCGGCGCAGGTGCTGGTGCTGGTCAATGGCAAGCGCCGCCATACCAGCGCGACCCTTAACATCAGCGGGATCAACGCCGGCGCCGCCCCGGCCGACCTCGACCTGATCCCCATCAGCGCCATCGACCATGTCGAGGTGCTGCGCGACGGCGCCGCGGCCCAATACGGCTCCGACGCCATCGCCGGGGTGATCAACGTGATCCTCAAGGCCGACACCAGCGGCACGGCGGTAACCAACGCCGGCCAGGGCTACGACGGCAAGAAGCAGACGGTGCAGCAGAGCCTGAACAAGGGCTTCGAGATCGGCCAGGACGGCGTGCTGCAACTGGCCCTGGATGCCCGCAGCCAGAACGACGATAACAAGGCCAGCGCCAACGGCTACAGCGTCGCCGAGGCCCACGAGAAAGCCGGCAAGGTCACCTATGGCGGCTACGGCACGCCGAAGATCAACCTGCTGACCCTGGGCTACAACGCCGAGCTGCCGGTCCAGGACGACCTGAGCCTGTACTCCTTCAGCACCTGGTCGTACCGCAAGGCCGAACAGGGCCAGAACTTCCGCCTGCCGACCATCGTCAACACCATCACCACCGGACCCAACGGCCGGCCTTCGGGTTACACGCCGACCTGGTACATCGAGGAGCACGACTTCCAGGCGGCCCTGGGCGCCAAGGGCCTGGTGGGCGAGTGGGACTGGGACCTGTCCAGCACCTATGGGCGCAACGACGCCGAACAGGGCACCTGGAACAACCAGAACCCGTCTCTCGGTGAAGCGACGCCCAATCACTTCAAGTCCGGCACCTGGATCTCCACGCAACTGACCAGCAACCTCGACCTGCATCGCGGCTTCGACGTGGGCCTGAGCAAGCCGCTGGACCTGTCCTGGGGCCTGGAGCAGCGCCGCGATGGCTATGAAGTGGAGGAAGGCGACTGGGCCAGCTGGGCCGATGGCGGTTATTGCCGGGCACCGGGGCAATGCGCGGCGTCCGGGGCCCAGGTCACCAACGGCATTTCGCCCGAGCAAACCGACAAGACCCATCGCAACAGCGTCGCCAGCTATGTGGACGTGGGCTTCAACCCGCTGCCGCAGTGGTATGTCGGCACCGCCCTGCGCTACGAGCACTACGACCAGGGCATCGGCGCCACCCGCAGCGGCAAGCTCAGCACCCGCTACGAGCTCACTCCGCAACTGGCGGTGCGGGCCACGGTGAGCAACGGCTTCCGCGCGCCGTCCCTGGCCAACAGCCTGTTCAGTGCGCGCTCGACGACCTATGGCGTGGTCGACGGCGTGTACCAGTCGATCAACTACGGCGTGTTGCCGGTGGATTCGGCGGCGGCCAAGGCCCTGGGGGCCGAAGCGCTGAAGCCGGAGCGCTCGACCAACTACAGCCTCGGCCTGACCTTCCAGCCCAGTGACCGGCTGTCGTTCACCGCCGACGCCTATGTGATCAACGTGCGTGACCGCATCACCCTGACCGGCACCCTGCTCGGCACCGAAGTCACCCAGACGCTGCTGGCCAACGGCATCGACTCGACGTCCGGCGGCCAGTACTTCACCAATGGCGCCGATACCCGGACCAAGGGCGTCGACCTGGTGGGCAACTACGACCAGGACCTGGGCGGCTACGGCAGCGTGAAATGGACGGCGGCGTGGAACTGGAACGACACCGAGATCCTTTCGTACAAGGAGAGCGTGAACATCCTCGGCAAGGACTACGAACTGATGAACCGCCAGGCGCGCAACTTCATCTCCGGGGTGCAGCCGAAGACCAAGCTGCTGCTGGGCGGGAGCTGGAAGCTGGATGACTACACGGTCAATCTGGGCCTGACTCGCTATGGTGCGTACCGCGAAGTCAACGACGCCAACGACCGCTCGCTGGACCGGGTGTACAAGGCGCGCTGGATCACCGACCTGGACGTGGGCTACCAGCTGACCAAGGCACTGAACCTGGCGGTGGGGGCGAAGAACCTGTTCGATGTGTATCCGGAGCGGCAGGCGCCGAGCAGCAAGACCATGACCAAGGGCTATGGGGCCTATTCGCCCTATGGGTTTACCGGGGGGTACTACTACACGCGGTTGACCTATGAATTTTGATTGACCTTTCGGGCCTCATCGCTGGCAAGCCAGCTCCCACAGGTTACGCGATCCCTGTGGGAGCTGGCTTGCCAGCGATAGGGCCCTCAAGATCAAGATTCAATTCACTGATATAAGCTAATCTTAAAATGCACAATTTACATAATTAGCATAGAAGAAAATGTGCTTTCACAGCACAGCCCGCAACAGCTTAAGGTCTACCCAACAGACCGACCCCATGCCAGGCGGAGGCCATCACCGAACTCCCCTCTCCTCAAGGAGCCAAGCATGAGCAAGCGACAGATCAAACTCGGCGCGATGATCCACGGTGTCGGTCACGGCTGGAGCGAGTGGCGCCATCCCGACGCCCTGGCCGATGCCAGCGTCAACTTCCGCTTCTACAAGCAGCAGGCGCAACTGGCCGAAGGGGCGAAATTCGACTTCGCCTTCATCGCCGACAGCCTGCATATCCACGCCAAGTCCAGCCCCCACTACCTCAACCGTTTCGAACCCCTGACCATCCTCTCGGCCCTGGCTGCCGTCACCGAGCATATCGGCCTGGTGGCGACCATCACCGTCAGCTACACCGAGCCCTTCCAGGTCGCCCGCCAACTGGCCTCGCTGGACCATATCAGCGGCGGTCGCGCCGGCTGGAACGTGGTCACCTCGTGGCTCTCCGGTACCGCCGACAACTTCGGCAAGGCCGAGCATCCGCCCCATGCCGAGCGCTATCGCATCGCCAAGGAGCATGTGCAGGTCGTCCAGGGCCTGTGGGACTCCTGGGAAGACGACGCCTTCACCCGTGACAAGCAGAGCGGCGAGTTCTTCGATCCGCACAAGCTGCATGCGCTGAATCACCAGGGCGAATTCTTCAAGGTCAAGGGCCCGCTGAACATCGCCCGCTCGCGCCAGGGCCAACCGCTGATCTTCCAGGCCGGCACCTCCGAGGACGGGCGCAATTTCGCCGCGCGCCAGGCCGACGCGATCTTCGTCAGCCCCGAGGGCTTCAGCGACGCCCGCGCCTACTACCAGGACCTCAAGCAGCGCGCGCGCAACTTCGGGCGCAATGCCGACGAGCTGTTCATCCTGCCGGGTATCCGCCCCATCGTCGGCGTCGATGCCGAGGACGCCGAGCGCCGCTACCAGCAGGCGCTGGAACTGGTCAGCATCGATGACGCCCTGGTCGCTCTCGGCCGGCCGTTCAACGACTACGACTTCAGCAGCCATGACCTCGATGCGCCCTTCCCTGACCTGGGCGACCTGGGCAGCCAGAGCCACAAGGGCTCGTCCGACCAGCTCAAGCGCATCGCCCGCGAAGAAGGCCTGACCCTGCGCCAGGTGGCCCTGCGTTTCTCCGCACCGAAGCGCGACTTCGTCGGCACCGCCGAGGAAGTCGCCAATGCCGTGCAGGACTGGTTCGAGCACGATGCGGCGGACGGTTTCATCATCAATTCCCTTTTGCCGGACGGCCTGCAGCGTTTCACCGAACTGGTGGTACCGGTGCTCCAGGCTCGTGGCCTGCTGCGTCGCGACTACGAGGGCCAGACCCTGCGCGACAACTTCGGCCTGGCCGTGCCGGACAACCGCAATACCTTGCGTCGCACCCAGGAAGCGGTCGCGTGAACCGCCCATGCCCTCACACAAGGAGTTAGTTTCATGAGTCTCGAATTCATCGGCCTGATCGGCCCCCAGGAAGGCAGCGAATCCCAGGCCCCCCGTGGTCCGGGGGTTGATCTGGAGTTCATCAAGGCCTTCGCTCAGGCCCAGGAGTACGGCGGTTTCGACAAGGCGTTGCTGGCGGTCGCCACCAGCGCAGCCGACTCGCTGATCATCGCCAGCCATGTTGCCGCCTACACCGAGAAGCTCGGTTTGCTGGTGGCCCACCGTCCGGGCTTCCAGGCGCCGACCTTCGCCGCGCGCCAATTCGCCACCCTCGACCAGCTCAGCCGCGGCCGCGCCTCGATCAACGTGATCACCGGTGGTGACAGCGGCGACCTGCAACGGGACGGCGACTTCCTCGACAAGGACGCCCGCTATGCCCGCACCGAGGAGTACCTGGACGTGGCCAAGCAGGTGTGGACCGCGACCCAGCCGTTCAGCCATGACGGCGCGCACTACCAGGTCCAGGACAACCTGACCCTGGTCAAGCCGCTGCAGAAGCCGCATATCCCGATCTACTTCTCCGGGGCGTCCGATGCCGCCGTCGAGGTGGCGGCCAAGCATGCCGATGTCTACATGATGTGGGGCGAGCCGCTGGAGCAGGTGCGCGAGCGCATCGCCAAGGTGCGCCGGGCGGCGGCCAGATACGGGCGGGAGAAGCACATTCGCTTCAGCCTGTCGCTGCGGCCGATTCTCGGGGCGACCGAGGAAGAGGCCTGGGCCCGCGCCGAGCGGATCCTGGCGGACGCCAAGGTGCTGCATGAACAGCGGGCCGGCAAGCGCCGCGAGCTGAATGTGGGCAAGAACAACGTCGGCTCCTCGCGCCTGGTGGAACTGGCGAGCCAGAAGGTGGTGCACGACAAGCGCCTGTGGACTGCGATCGCCGCATTGACCGGCGCGGCGGGGAACTCGACTTCTCTGGTAGGCACGCCGGACCAGGTGGCCGAGGCGGCGCTGGAGTATTACAACCTCGGGGTGACCACCTTCCTGTTCCGTGGCTTCGATCAACTGCGCGATGCGGTGGAGTATGGGCAGGAGCTATTGCCGCGTATTCGATCTCTGGTGGCGCAGCAAGCGCAGGGGAAACGGGCCAACGGCTGAGGCCCCAATCGCCGGCAACGCCGGCTCCCACAAGGTCCGGCGGCGCACACGATCCCTGTGGGAGCCGGCGTTGCCGGCGATGAGGCCCTAAAGAACAGCACAAACGCCCAGCGCAAAAAAAACCGCCGGCAACCCTGCCGGCGGTTCAAACGTAGCGCAGATATGAAGATAGTGCCGTCGCACCCAAAGGGACCTTTCCAGAGGGGCGACACCAGTATCCCCATCCAGCCCTCACCCTGCTTGTTCGTCCCTGCCAGTCGCTTGCACCTCGTTGCCAGGCCTGACGATTGTGTCGGCGCCTGACGGCGGGGCTAAATTACAAGGCGGTGGATAACGCCCTGATCAGATCACCACCCTCGCCACCTGCTCCTGCAACTGCCTGGACACCCGCTTCAACCCCTCGCACGCCTCCCCCGTCTGCTGCAAGGTGCGGGTCCCGGTCGAAGCCGCATCATGGATCCGGGTGATGCTGCGGTTGATCTCGTCCGCCGTCGCCGCCTGCTGCTCCGAAGCACTGGCGATCTGGAACGCCATCTGGCTGACCGTCCCCGCCGACGCGGTAATCCGTTCCAGCGCCTGCCCGGCCCGGGCCGAGGCCTCCACCGGGTGCTGCGCCGCCGCGACATTGTGGCCGATCTGCTGCGCCGCCTGCCCTGCCCCCGCCTGCAGCCGGTTGATGATCTGCTGGATCTCCAGGGTCGATTGCTGGGTGCGCATGGCCAGGCTGCGCACTTCGTCCGCCACCACCGCGAAGCCACGCCCGTGGTCCCCGGCCCGGGCCGCCTCGATGGCGGCATTCAGTGCCAGCAGGTTGGTCTGCTCGGCAATCGCGGTGATCACGTCCAGCACCTGGGCGACGCTCCCCGAGTCCGTGGCCAACTGGTCCACCACTCGCCGGCTTTCCTGCAAGCCGTCCGCCAGTACGCCAATGGCACTGACCGTCTCGTCCACCGTGCCGCGCCCTTCGCTGGCCTGGCGTTCGGCATCCTCGGTGGCGCGGGCGGCAACACTGGCGTTCTGCGCCACTTCCTGCACGGTGCTGACCATCTGGGTCATGGCCGCGACCACGCTGTCGGTCTCCAGTTGCTGGGCCGCCATGTTGTCCTGGGCCGCCCGGGTGATCTCGCCGAGATCGTCACTGGCCCGGGCAATCGCCTGGCTGGCCTCGACCACACTGGCGGTGACGTCATGGGCGGCCAGCACCAGGCTGTTGAAGCTGCGCGAGACCTGGCTCAGTTCGTCGTCACCGTCCACCGGCAGGCGCAGGGTCAGGTCGGTATGGCCCTGGGTGGCGCGGGCCAGGGCGTCCACCGTGTCATTGAGCGGACGGATGATGCTGCGCACCAGCAGCCAGGCGAACAGGATCAACACCAGCAAGGCCGCGCCGACCACCACCGCCGGCCAGCGCAGCACCTGGTTGACCTCGTCCTGCACGTCCTGGGGGTGAATGCCGCTGGCCAGCACCCAGCCCCAGGGTTTGAACAGCAGCACTTCGGAAACCTTGTACTCCGCCTGCCCGCCGTTGGCCCGGGGGAACCAATAGTCCACGGTGCCACGCCCCTGGCTGCGGGCGGTCTCGACCATCTCGCGGGAGAACGGCTTGCCATTGACGTCCTTGAAGTCCGCCAGTTGCTTGCCCACCAGGCCCGGCGCGGTGGGATGCATGAGCATGCGGTGGTCGAGGTCGATCACCAGCAGGTAGTTGTCGCCCAGGTAGCGGATGGTGCTGACCGCCTGCAGCGCCTGGCGCTGCGCCTCGTCCAGGCCCAGATGGCCATCGCGGGCCTGGCGCTCGTAGTGGGCGAGGATGTTCGACGCGGTGTTCAGCGCGGTGCCGACCCCGGCCATCTTCTCCGCCAGCAGGCTGCGTTGCAGGGTCAGCCCGAGCCAGCCGCTCAGGCACAGAACAAACAGGGAAATGCACGCCACCAGCAAGGTGACACGGGAACTGATGCGCAGTGTTCTCAACCCGGACATGGAATGCCTCGTTATTGTAATAAGTGATGGCAGGCACGCCTGCGCCTGCAAACATACACTTATGAATCCAAATTAACGAGACATTACGCAAAGAATCATCTGCGAATGAACGATAAAGGCCATTCGAACTATTGATTACGATTCATATCTGTTTTCTGATCTGGCAGGGCGACGATTTTTTCGACCTGCACCAGGCGCAGCACCGGCGGCCCGGACGGGCGCTGGCGCGGCGGGCGTTTCTCGGTCATCTGCCGCAGTTGCGCCTCCAGGCGATCGGCTTCCGCAGCCAGCTGCCGCAGTGCCTCCACCATCTCCCGGGCGGACTCGGGGTCAGTGGGGCTTGGCTCCCGGGCCAGGGACTTGATCAAGGCGTGATAGCGCCCGATCAGGGTCTTGAACAGCAGCATCCATACCTCCGGCATCCTGTTGAAGGTCTTGTGTCCACGGGGCGACCCGCAGACGCTCGTCCAGCCGCGCGGCTTCCTGCAGCAAGGCCTCGCTGGCGGCACGGGCCTGGCGCGAGCGCCAGCCCGAAGTGAATCCCAGGCGCTGGACCTCCGCCAGCGCCTCATCCAATTCCTGCACGCCACGTGCCTGCGCTTCGCACGCCACGGCAATCGACAGGCCGCGTTCCTCGATGTTGCTGGCTGCGGCGCTGATTCCGGCCAGGGCCAGGTTGGCGTCGTAGGTCTGGTCGCGGCCCTGGCGCGCCAGCACGCGCACCTCCTGGCCCAGGGCGACCGGTGCGGTCAGCACCGTCTGGTCGACACTGCGCAAGGCCATGAGGGTGGCGCTGAGCCCTGCCTGGCCCTTGAGCGCCAGCTTCATCGACTGTCGCGATTCGCTGCCGACCTGATGGGCATCGTCGGCCAGTTGCCGGCCCTCGACCTTGATCTGGGCAAAGGCGGACAGCGCCCGGTCGAGCTTGCGCTGCTGTTGTTGCAGGGCTGTGTCGCACTCGTTGCTCAAGGCACCGACCTGGATCGCCAGTTCGCCGAGATGGGCCAGTTCCGCGTGTATCAGGCCCAGGCTGTCGTTGACCTCGCGTTGCAAGGCGCGGCTGCGTTCGCGCAGGGTACGGGCGTACGCGCGACAGCGCAGCAGACGCGCGTGCTGGTCCAGGCACAGCCCAAGCAGCAGCACCAGGGCGCAGGCGCCCGCGACAGCGGGCAGGCCGAGGACCGGCTCCAGCGCCAGCAACAGGACGCCGAGGAGGACCAGGGTGTAACGGAGGAAAAAGGCGATTCGTGACATGCGGGCGGAAGGTCCCTCGACGGCGGCGCAAACGTGTGCGTATCAGTTTGGCGGGTTTTTCCCCAGGCATCTCCCGGCGGTGGCCGGGGGATAAATGAAAGGCCCGCACGGATAAACGAAAGCCTCAACCTTCTTCCCGGTAGCGCCCCGGGCCCATGCCGAACCAGCGCTCGCAGGCCTTGTTGAAGGCGCTCTGATGACGGAAGCCGACCTGGTAGGCGATCTGCTTGAAGCTCAGGTTGCTGTTGCGCAGCAGGCGATGGCTGTCGCGCAGGCGTACTTCGTCGAGCAGGCGCAGGAAGGTATGGCCCTCGCCTTCCAGGCCGCGACTCAAGCGCTGGCCGCTCAGGCCCAGGGCCTCGGCGACCAGGGCCAGGGTCACCGGGCGGCCCTGGCTCAGTTGTTCACTGATGACCCCGCGGACTTTCAGGCTCAACCGATCACCGCCCAACTGGGCCTGCCAGCGCGCCAGGTAGTCGCTGTGCACCGCATGCAGCGCAGGGTCGTGGCTGGCCACGCTCAGTGCCGCGTCAGCATGGCTGAACAGCAGGGCGTTCTGCGCCGCGCCATGGTGGATCTCGTCGCCGTAGACACGGCGGGCATTGGCCGTCACCACGCACGGCGGATAGCTCAGTTCCGCGCGCACGGGGCGGATCGCCCGCCCTGGCACCAGCCAGCACAGCAGGCCGACGGTGATTGCCGCCACGGCATCGATGAACACCCGGGACAGTTCACGCTGCCCGGTGCCTGTGGGCACCCCGACCAGACGCACGCCGTCGCTGCGCTCCTCGACGAACAGGCAGAACCCGGTGCCGACCAGATGATGATGCTCGGCCAGGCTGACCAGTACGCTCTTGATGGTCGGGCTGGACATCACCGCGTAGCCCAGCGGCCCGAGGTTGGACGGATGGGCATGCTCGAAGGCGCGCAGGCCGATGCCCGGATCGCCGCTGAGCAGGCTGGCCTGGTCGAACACGCCGTCAAGACTGGCCAGGGGTATGAAGGCCGGTGCCGAACTGGTCAGCAGCGGCTCGGCCAGGCGCTGGCACAAATCACGAACGGCGGGCTGGGCGCCTCCCAGGGCGGTGATCAGGGCGCTGGCGAAGGCCCGCGAAACGGTTGGCATGAACGGATTCCAGAAACGAATGGGTCAGGCATGGCCGGGGTCAGTCGTATGACCACCGAAAGCGCATTTGACTCAATGAATCGTCTTCCAGGACACAACCTTTAATGGCGTAAGGGCTTTCCCGATAAGGGTTGTGGAGGGGTTAGGGGAAACCATCAAGCGGCTGGCAGGGGTGGAGTGGTTGTCGCATGACCGTGGTCTTGGCAGGCTTTTGGGGATCGAAACGGACCCTGTGTGGCTTGTCGGACCGCCGCACTGCAGCGATCCCGGTGGCGAATTCAGCATGGCAATTCCGGTGTTCCGATAAACACGTCTCGACCAAACCGGAAAGATAAAGCCATTTCCTGCTGATCACTCAGAATCGTCCTACATACCCCGCCAAATATCCTCCCCATCCTCTGGCCGGTCGGCCTGCATACCTTCGGAACACCGGAAGGTTGTCGCAGGCCCTTACCCGTTATCGAGTACGACTCGATGGCCCAGTCCAGAGGAAATGCAGTAATGGATGGATATTTCATACGCCGGGGAGACAAGACCAGTTGCGGTGGCGAGGTCACCGGGTCCGACAGCCTGATCACCATCATGGGCATCGAACATGCCCGCGAGGGTGACAGCGTTAGCTGTGGGGTCACCGGCCTGACTTACCAGATACAGGGTGGTGTGTCTTACATCACCAGCTCGGGCCTGCGGGTTGCGGGCACCCTGGATAGCGTCAGTGGCTGCCCGTGCAAGGCCAGCCTGTATCACACCTGGACCGGCTCGACCTACGAGAAAGAAGGCACGCCAACGGCTCGCACAGCAGCCCCGCCAGCTGCCAGTCAACCCGGGAGTGCTTCCACCCGTACAGCCCCCGCCGGTTTTGCGCCAGCCACTGCCCCATCGGAACAAGAAGACTGCAGCGGCTGTTTCCAGCTTATCAACCAACGCTACCTGCCTTGCGGGCTACGCAGCTACGCCCTGCTGCAAAACGGCGAGCGGGTTGCCGACAGCCGACTCAACGAAGAAGGCTTCAGCAACATCGGCACCAGTTCCAAGCCCATCAGCACGCAACTCGCCATCGCCGCCCCCTCGCCTGTTCTGGAGTAACTGCCCATGTCCTTGAAAGATTTCCAACAAACCACCGCACTGGGGCCGGATGCCCTGTTCCTGCTGGAAGGCGTGACCTTCGACACCTCGCCCGGAGGACGGCACAGGCCGAAGCAGATCGTGATCAATGCGTTGCCGCTGAGCAAAGTCCCGGTGGCGATGCGGAAGATGGGGTGGCATACGTCGGCTGCGTTGATGCAACGGTGGTTTGATACTCCGGGGTGGGAAATGCCGGAACAGTGGAAAAGCGAACAAGGCCAACCAGTGGCCACGGACCTGCCAACAACACGGTGTGACGAAACCATCGTGAAAATGAGTTGGGCGATGGGCTTCGAGCGATGCCAGGCCGCGGTAAGTAGAGCTGAATCGGCCCTGACCACGCCAAACGCGATCAATCGACTAAAAAGCCTGCTGGAACAGGCCGGCTGGAAGAAATCAGGGGTCGTCACCCTGGGTTCTCCCGATTTTTCGGCGCGAGAGATCGACGCATCCTCTCAAGTCAATTACGCGGTACTTGGCACTCTGTCCGATACCCTTGACGATATGTATGGAGCGCTGGGTATCGCCACATTGAAAGTAGGTGTCGCCGGAAAAACGTTCAGCAAAATTGATTCAGAGACCCAACGAGTTAGAAATTATTTCCAGACTGAACATATTGGCTTCTATATTCGTGACCATTATGACTTCAATGGAATTCAATTCTTGGGAATCTGGACAGAAGATCGAGTCCTTACCAAGCCGGAAATGATGCGAGCAGCCGTTCCAAGCGGCCAATCGATTTATAACTGGGCCACAGACGAGTTCGCACTCATCAGAAATAATGACTTCAGAAAATACAGAGAAAAAACGGGAATGGGTGGCGACTATGTTATCTACTCCGATGTCCTTTGGAAAAAATCAAACATGGTCATCGACCTAGGCGACGCACTGTGAGGCGTCTATGGAAACTTTCTCTATTTACCACTGCCATCTCAGGACTCTGGTTCGCGTCCGAATGGTGGGAAAAAGGTCTCGCCTCACCCAAGTATGAAGTCAGGCAAAGCCCTAACGGATGCTCCAGCATCCAGACCTTCAAACCTTTCTGGTTGCTACCCGATATCCTGCATCGAGAATTTCCGCCTAATGAAGGCGGTGGGGGACACTGGTTTCCCGCCTGGGAGGTCCCTGGCTTCTACCGTTTATATGACAACCACAATGGTCAATTGATTGGAGAAACCGTGATTTACGACCTTGCGTTTTCCGGAGGTGGTTTGGACTGGGATCGCGGCGGTGGCGTCTGGGTTGGGATGACTTATGTAGGCCCGAGTATCCGGGACTGTATTGGCGCCAAGCCTGTGAAGTAAAACTGCGATTGATGGAACCTGGAAGAATAGCGTGGCAACCGGCCCCGGTCGGTTGCCACGCGCACGGGCTCGAGTGCACATGAAAACAGAGGCGAAGTCTGCAACGGCATGGGAATCTCGGAGTACGCATATTCCGCTGATTCTCGCTGCATTATTGAGCCTGTTTTCCTGGCTTCTTTCTGAGTGGTGGGAGAAAGGACTAGCCACTCCACTGAACGTCACAGTCAGTCCAAATGGGTGCTATCGGGTCGAAAGCTTCAAACCCTTCTGGCTGCTTCCAGACATGTTTCATCGGGAGCACGACCCAAATGAAGACAGGGAACCCACCTGGTTTCCCCATTGGGAATACCCCGGCTTCTATCGTCTGTACAATCACCGCAGCGGAGCGCTGTTGGGAGAGAGCCGTGTCTATGACCTGGCCTACGCCAGTGGTCCATTGACTTGGGGAGCAGGGTCAAAAAGTGTTTTTGCCGGCATGATTTATCTGGGCCCCAACACCTTGGATTGCATAGGTGACAATCCTTCTGGATAAAGAATAGTTACGTGATCCCGACACCCTCAAGGTCGCTCTCGGTCTTGAGGGTAATCAGCAGGTACCGGGAGCCCTGCCGTCACACCGATTGGGTATCAACAACCTCTCTTCGCTTGGCACGCAGCGACAAGCCACTTCCCATCCTGCATCTGTAGGATAGTGATCCACCCCCATTACCCCGACACTCTGCCCCAGGCCCTGCCCACCCCGGCCACCCGAAACCCCTGACGAAACCAATAACAAAAGTCGCACAGAGGTAGTTGCCCATGTCCCGGCACGAACACGATCCCGCCCGCCTGTTGCAGGCTTTCAGCAGCATGAGCCTGGAGCTCCAGCGCCTGGCGCAGAACCAGGACCTCGAGGATTTCCACCGCCCGGCCCTGGAATGCATCGGCCAACTGCTGCCCTTCGCCAGCGCCTGGTGGGGCCGTGCGGCGCTGATCGACGGGCTGCCGGAAGAACACAGCTCCTATCTGCACAAGCTGCCGGCCAGCTACCTGCCGGACTGGCAGTCGATCCGCCATATCGACGTGACCGTGGGCCGGGTGCATGCCCATCCGGGTCAGTCGGTGATCATCGACATGGCCGACCCGGCCAACGGCCCCGGCCTCAACTGGCTGGGCCAGGCCTACGGCATCGGCGAGCTGCTGTGCGTGGTGCATATCGATCCCCGCACCCAGCTCAGCGACCACCTGGCCCTGTACCGCGCCCCCGGTGCGCCGCGCTTCAGCGAGCAGGACCGGCTGATCCTCGA
Organism: Pseudomonas sp. P2S-1; assembly: GCF_057197725.1. Taxonomy (NCBI): domain Bacteria; kingdom Pseudomonadati; phylum Pseudomonadota; class Gammaproteobacteria; order Pseudomonadales; family Pseudomonadaceae; genus Pseudomonas; species Pseudomonas sp. P2S-1. The sequence goes on along the minus strand of NZ_CM170068.1, from coordinate 682,685 downwards.
CAACGCCATGCTGCATCTGGTGGCGGCGGTATCGGCCAACCAGATCCGCACCCTGGTGACCAAGCGCGAATCCCTCAGCCCGGCACGCAACCTGGCCCTGGCAGTGTGCGACCAGCGCGGCACCCTGCAATGCGCCGAACGCGGCTTCGTCGACCTGCTGCTGGGCGAATGGCCAGACTGGAACGGGCCGCTGCTACCAGTCCCGGTTGACGCCCGCGGCCACGAGGGCAAGCACCTGCAGATCGAGGCCTCGGCGGTGGGCGACCTGTTTCTCCTCGCCGCCCGCGCCCGCCCCCCGCTGGCCCAGTTGAGCCCGCGGGAGAACGATGTCGCCCAGGGCTTCGGCGAAGGCAAGACCTACAAGGAGATCGCCCGCGACCTGGGCATGGCGCCGAATACCGTGCGCCACCATATCCGCGCCATCTATCACAAGCTCGGGGTCAACGATAAGACCCGCATCGCCCATCTGCTGCACACCCCGCCCGACTGACCCGGGCCGCTGATCCGCACTGACCGCCCCGCCGGCGTTGTTCACCGGCGACGGCCCCGCTTTGCCTGCGATTTGCCAACAACCAGAAGAAGAGACGCAACGACCATGAAGCACACTCTGATCACCGCCCTGGCCCTGGCCAGCGGCTTGTCGGCCCTGCACGCCCAGGCCGCCGACCTCAACGCCCGGGACTTTTTCGGCGCCCCGGCCGGCACCAGCCTCGGCGTGCTGTATCTGCCGGCCACCCGTGCCGGTGATTTCCACGGCCCGGCCGACAGCACCGGCAAGGCCGAACTGAAGGTCAACGCCGTGGCTTACCGCCAGGTATTCTTCACCGACCTCTGCGGCACCCTGTGCACCCCGCAGTTCATCGTGCCCTTCGCCGATATCGATGCGCGCCTGCCCGGAGCCAGCCGGCACACCGGTGAAAGCGGCTTTGGCGACCCGCAGGTGGGCGGCACGCTGTTCTTCATCAACGATGCGACGACGCGCACCTACAGCGGCCTGCTGACCCTGATCACCCTGCCGGTCGGCGAGTACCACGGGCAGAACCCGGACGTCTCGCCCGGGGCCAATCGCTGGGGCGCCACCTTCGTGTACAACTACACCCAGGGCATCGGCGAGAAATGGGTGCTGGAGGCCAACCTCGAAGCCCAGCTCTACGGCAAGAACGACGACTACTTCGGCGCCGATCTCAAGCAGGATCCGCTGTACCGCCTGCAAGCCTTCGCCTCCTACGACTTCACCCCCGCCACCTACGGCGCCCTGCGCCTGATCCACGCCGACGGCGGCGAGCTGCGGATCAACGACCAGCGCATCGACGACACCCATAAACGCTACACCCAGGTCGGCTTCGAGGTCGGTCATTGGCTGGATAAACAGAACCAGCTGATGTTCAGCCTGTCGCAGAACGTCGCCACCGACAACGGCTACCACGGCACCGACGCGCTACTGCGTCTGGTCCATGTGTTCTGACGGAGGCATGCCGATGAGTAGCAAACCCTTGTCCGCCGCCGCTCCCGCTTCGTCGCAGGTGGCCCTGCTGGCCGCCATCGTGCTGTTCGCGGCGATCACCCCGACCATCCTGATGACCGCCCCGGCGGTGGCGGCGCAACTGGTCACGCAATGGCAACTGGCCCCCTCGCAGATCGGCGACCTGTTCTCGGTGGAACTGGGCGCCATGAGCCTGGCCACCCTGCCCGCCTTCTGGTGGCTCAAGCGCGTCGACTGGTGCCGTGCGGCGCTGCTGGCCGGGGTCGCCTTCATCGCCGCCAACCTGCTGTCGATCTGGGCCACGGATTATCCGACGCTGCTCGCCCTGCGCTTTGGCAGCGCCCTGGCCGGCGGTTCGCTGATGATCGTGTGCCTGTCCAGCGCTGCGTCCACGGCCAATCCGAGCCGGGTCTACGGCCTGTGGGTGATGGGCCAGCTGGTGGTCGGGGCGATCGGCCTGAGCGTGCTGCCGCCGCTGTTCGAGCGTTACGGCCTGGCCGCCTGCTACCTGCTGCTGGCGCTGCTGATGAGCCTGTTCCTGCCGCTGGCGCGCTCCTTCCCTGCCGCTGCGCCGGTTGCGCAGCCGGGGCTGGAAGCTGCGCCGGCGGTGGCGAACTGGAAAGTCGCCCTGGGCATCCTCGGCATCCTCAGTTTCTACATCAGCCTCAGCGGCGTGTGGACCTTCATCGGGGCGATCAGCGCCGCGGCCGGGATCGCCGCCGGGGCCAGCGGCGAGGTGCTGGCGATCGCCACCCTGATGGGCATCGTCGGCGCCGGCTGCGCCTCGCTGATCGGCGAGCGCGTGCCGCGCGGCGTGCTGTTGCTGCTGGGCTACGGGGCCATGGTCGGCTCGGTGTTGCTGCTCCTCGGCCAGCCGGCCCTGGCCCGCCTGGCGCTGGCGGCGCTGGTGTTCAAGTTCACCTGGACTTTCATCCTGCCGCTGGTTCTCGCCTGCCTGGCCGACCTCGACCGTTCCGGACGCCTGATGAATGCCTCCAACCTGGTGATCGGCGGCGGCCTGGCCATCGGGCCGGCCATCGCCGGGCGCCTGATCGAAGGCAGCGGTGGCTTCCAGGCGCTGCTGATCGGTGCCGCCAGCCTGACTTTCATTTCCCTGTTGCTGATCCTCGGCTGCCGTCGCGGCGCCTGAACACTCCCTTTTTACCCTGGAAAGACGGAATCACCATGAGCCGAAACACTGCCTTCTTCTTCGACGAACTGAGCCTCTGGCACAGCGCCGGCCTGCACGCCCTGACCCTGCCGGTGGGCGGCTGGGTTCAGCCGCCGGCCGCCGCCGGGCATGCCGAATCGCCGGAAACCAAGCGCCGCCTGAAAAGCCTGCTGGACGTCTCCGGCCTGACCCGCCAGTTGCAGGTGCGCAGTGCCGCGCCTGCCAGCGACGAGGATCTGCTGCGGGTCCACAGCGCCGGCTACCTGCAACGCTTCAGGGCCCTGAGCGATGCCGGCGGCGGCGAACTGGGGCCCCATGCGCCGATCGGGCCGGGCAGCTACGAGATCGCCAGGCTGTCCGCCGGCCTGGCCATGGCGGCGGTGGATGCGGTGCTGGCCGGCGAGGTGGACAACGCCTATTCGCTGTCCCGCCCGCCAGGTCATCACTGCCTGGCCGATGGCGCCATGGGCTTCTGCTTCCTGGCCAACATCGCCATCGCCATCGAAGCGGCCAAGGCCGGGCGCGGGCTGGGCAAGGTGGCGGTGATCGACTGGGACGTGCACCACGGCAACGGCACCCAGTCGATCTTCGAGGAGCGTGGCGATGTGCTGAGCATTTCCCTGCACCAGGACGGCTGCTTCCCCGCCGGCTACAGCGGTGAAGAGGACCGGGGGCGCGGTGACGGGCTGGGGGCGAATATCAATATTCCCCTGCCGCCGGGCAGCGGGCATGTCGCCTATCTGCACGCGATGGAGCGCATCGTGGTGCCGGCGCTGGAGCGCTTCGAGCCGGAACTGATCATCGTCGCCTGCGGCTACGACGCCAACGCCGTCGACCCGCTGGCGCGGATGCTGCTGCACAGCGACTCGTTCCGCGAAATGACCCGGCGGGTGCGCGAAGCGGCCGAGCGCTTGTGTCAGGGCCGCCTGGTGCTGGTGCATGAAGGGGGGTACTCGGAGGCCTATGTACCGTTTTGCGGGCTGGCAACGATCGAGGAACTGGCCGGAGTGAGGACTGGCGTGGAGGATCCGATGCTGGAGTTCGTGCAGTTGCAGCAGCCAAGTCCGGTGGTGACGGCGTTCCAGCGGGAACTGGTGGAGAGCATGGCTGGCCGGGTGTTATGAGGTGTGGCTGATGGCCTCATCGCTGGCAAGCCAGCTCCCACAGGGTCCTGCTTCGTTCGCAGAATCCCGGCTAGGCTCGGTCAACTGTGGAGCGGGTTTACCCGCGATGAGGCCATCAGCCGCTACCCAAACACCTGCCAATCAGCCCCGTCCTCAACCTCGACAACAATCCGCCGCAGCGGCCCGACCAGCGCCTTGTGCTGCCCCTCGTCGCAGGTCGGCAAGAACACCGAGAGCACCCGCGGGTCATAGAACCGGAAATTCAGCACCCGCCGGTCCTCGGTGCGCACCCTGAGGAATTTCTTGCAGTGCCGGCGCAACGCGTCCATCGACAACTGCGCAGGCGCCACCAGCAGGATGCCCCAGGCCTTGCCCCGGCCCAGCTCCAGCAATTCGAGGCTCGCGGGCGCCCGCGCCGGCAGCCTGACCAGCCACGGCGCCGCCGCCTTCAAGCGCGGGATCAAGGGGCCGGAGTACAGACACTCCCGCTCCAGGCCACTGCGCTCCAGCCATTTCAGGATCGCCGGGTCCCGGGCACCGTCGAGCAGATAGTAGAGTTGCTCGTGCGCCGCCTCATCAGTGTCGGGCCAGAGCAGTTCCGTCAGTGTTCCAGTCATTGCTTGCCCTCGCATATTTCACAGAACGGCGTACCGCTTGCGGCCGCTGCTTCGAGCGCGGCAGCCTGGGCGCCCTGGGCCGCTTCCCGTGGGGTGGGTCCGGCAGGCGCCTGGGTTCGCGCCGGCTCGCAGACTTCGCAAAACGCAGCGCCGCTTGCGGCCGCCTGTTCCAGCGTGACCGCCTGGGCTGCCTGGGCCAACTCCCGGGCCGTGGGCTCGGCAGGCGGCTGCGCCCTGGCCTGTTCGCAGACTTCACAGAACGGCGTAGCCTCCTGCGCCGCCTGCTCCAGCATCGCCGCCAGGGTCTCCTGCGCCACCGCCACGTCGGCGGGCGGTTCGCCAGCGGGCGCCGCGCTGACCGGTTGCACAGGCGCGACAACCGGCTGCGGCGGCAGCACCTCGACCCTCTCCGGCTGCGGCGCCGCCTTGGCCACCGGCGCAGCCACGACCACCACCGCGTCGGCCGCCCGGGTGATGACCTGCGCACGCCAGGCATAGATATCGGCGCGCAAGGTGCCGAACTGCAGTTCGTTGGCGACCTGGCGCAACACCTGCTCGTCGCTGAGCCGATGAATCATGAGGATCTGCCGGGCCAGCAGCCCGCGCATGTCGAACAGGCGATGCCGCAGGTAGCGCTGCACGAAGGCATCGGCCTGCCAGGCATCCTGCAGATCGACACGCTGCTGCCAGACCAGGTTGGCGCGGTCATGGACAACAGCCTCGAACCCGACCTGTTCACACAGGCCGATGTGTTCGACGCCATCGGCAACCCATAAACGCATGCTCCGTCCCTGATGCCTGGAAAAATGAGAGCACACACTACCGCGAGCAATGGCCTTTAGCCAGATCGCCGCGCGAATACTGGCCCTGTGCGGTCCTATCCCGTACCATCGCGCCCTCGCCGGTTTCCGCAGGAAGCCCGGCAGGTCAAGCACCTGCTCTTCGAACATGTCACTGGGTACTGCCGTTCCATGCTTGCATCCCGTCTCGCCATCGCCCCGCGTCTCCTGGGCCAGGCCCTGTGGGTCGGCGCCCTGCTGGGCCTGGCGGTCATCGCCGCGACCAGCATCGGCGAAACCCGCCTGGGCCTGTCCACGGTGCTCGAGGTACTGGGCAACCGACTGTGGGATGCCGGGAATGTCATCGACCCCATAGACGCCGGGATCATCTGGAACTACCGCCTGCCCCGCGCCCTGGTGGCCGCCGCCTGCGGTGCCGGGCTGGCAACTGCCGGCGTGGTGTTGCAGGCGCTGCTGCGCAATCCGCTGGCCGACCCCTACCTGCTCGGCATCTCCGCCGGGGCGTCCACAGGCGCGGTGCTGGTGACCCTGATCGGCTTCGGCGCCGGCGCCCTGAGCATGTCCGGCGGGGCCTTTATCGGTGCCTTGAGCGCCTTCGCCCTGGTCAGCCTGCTGGCGCGCGGTGCCAGGGGCCCGGGCGGCAATGGCCGGATCATCCTCGCCGGCATCGCTGGCTCGCAGCTGTTCAACGCCCTCACCTCCTTCCTGATCACCGCCTCGGCCAGTGCCGAACAAGCGCGTGGCCTGATGTTCTGGCTGCTGGGCAATCTCAGCGGCGTGCGCTGGCCGGCGGTGTGGCTGGCGCTGCCGGTGGTCCTGCTGGGGCTGCTGCTGTGCCTCTGGCATCGGCGCACGCTGGACGCCTTCACCTTCGGCAGCGATTGCGCCGCAGCCCTGGGTATCGATGTGCAGCGGGTGCGTATCGTGCTGGTGGCCGGTACCGCGCTGATGACCGCGGTGCTGGTGTCCATCGTCGGTTCCATCGGCTTCGTCGGCCTGGTGATCCCCCATGCCGTGCGCCTCCTGGTCGGACCGCGGCACGCCCGCCTGCTGCCGCTCAGCGCCTTGTGCGGGGCGCTGTTCCTGATGGCGGCGGATGTGCTGTCGCGCACCCTGCTCAAAGGCCAGGTGCTGCCCATCGGAGTGATTACCGCACTGGTCGGGGCGCCGGTCTTCGCCCTGATCCTGGTACGCGGGCAGCGCCGGCCATGAATGCCTTCAGCGAAGCCAGCGCCGTGCTTGGCTGCCGTGGCCTGGGCTACCGGGTCAGGGGTGCGGTACTGCTCAGCGATGTCGAGTTGCAGGTCCGCAGCGGCGAAACCCTGGGCGTCGTCGGGCCCAACGGCTCCGGCAAGTCGACCCTGCTCAAGCTGTTGGCCGGCTTGTTGCGACCGCACAGCGGCGAGGTCCGGCTCGGCGGGCGGGCATTGCAAGGCCTGCGGCGTATCGAGGTGGCCCGCACCCTGGCGATGGTGGAGCAGCAGGCCGGCACCGAGGACAGCATCAGTGTGCGCGATGCCGTGGAACTGGGGCGTACCCCCTGGCTATCGGCACTGGCGCCATGGAGCGCGAACGACACCGCGATCGTCGAGCAGTCGCTGTACGCCGTGGGCATGGCACACATGGCCGGACGCGCCTGGCATAGCCTGTCCGGTGGCGAACGGCAACGCGTGCACATCGCCCGGGCCCTGGCCCAGCAGCCGCAGATTCTCCTGCTCGACGAACCGACCAATCACCTGGATATCCAGCAGCAACTGGGCATCCTCGGGCTGGTGCAGCGCTTGCCGGTGACCACCCTGGTCGCCCTGCATGACTTGAACCAGGCCTTGGGCTGCGATCGCCTGGCGGTGATGGACAAGGGACGCCTGGTGGCGCTGGGGGCGCCGCTGGAGGTGCTGACGCCGCAACGGTTGCGGGAAACCTTCGGAGTACAGGGCGATGTGCTGGAGGATCCGCGGGATGGGAGTCGGTATCTTCGCTTGCGGCCCTTGCAGTGACTGACAGGGCCTCATCGCCGGCAACGCCGGCTCCCACAGGGTTCACACGATAACCGTGGGAGCCGGCGTTGCCGGCGATAGGGCCCTCAGCCACACCGCAGTTCCATATGCGTCGTCCGCCACAGCGGATCCTCCTCCACATCCACCACGTCGAACCCCTGCCGCTGCCAGAACGCGATCGCCCCCGGCAGGAACGGATGGGTATGCAGGTACAGCACCTCGACCCCGTCCTCCAGCGCAAGCGCCTTCAAGGCCTCGTACAAGCGCCGCGCCAGGCCGCCACGCCGGTACTCCGGCTCGACGAACAGCCTGACCACTTCCACGACCCGCAGACCGCGATAATCAAGCTGGGCGAAGCGATGGTCATAGGGCAGGTAACCCATCCCGGCGACGATCCGCCCGCGGTCCCGGGCCAACAGGAAGCGCCCCTGCCCTGGGGCCAGGTAATGCCCGGCAAAGTCCGCCAGATCCTGCGGAACAGGCGCCTCGGCCAGCATCGGAAAGATCCGCGCCCGCGCCGCCATGATGAAATCCACCACCTCGCCGATGTGACGCCGCTCGCAGGGCTGAATCGGAACTTCCACCGAACTCATGTCAATAAGCCATAAAAAAAGCCGGGATTTGCTTGACCCACGCCAGAATCCTCCCCTTAAATCCGCACATTCTTACAAAAATAACGGCCGCCGCCAGGCTTCCTCAAGGGACGTCCCATGCTCAGCACCGCCTTCGATAACGCACGCGTCATGTCGCTCAACGACCAGGCCGTGCATTACAAAGCCCACGGTTACCTGGACAAAGCGGAGCAATGCTTCGCCGAGGCACTGAATCTCGCCGAAGGCGTCGACGGTTTTGACCCCGCCAGCCTCGCCATCCTGCGCGACGGACTCGCCGGCCTGCGTTGGGAGCAGCAGCGACATGCCGAAGCCGAGGCACTCTACCTGGATGTGCTCACCACCCGGGAAAACCTCTTCTCCCCCAGCCACCAACTGGTAGGCCAGAGCCTGCAGACCCTGGGCAACTGCTACCTCAAGCAAGGCCGCATCAGTGAAGCTGCACGGATGCTGGAGCGCGCCGTGCAGGTCTACCGCGAAGACACCCCCGACGACCTGGAGCCGGTCAGCGCCTGCCTGGCGTCGCTGGGGCTGGCCCACCTGCAGCAGGACAACCTGGCCGCGGCGCACAAGGCGTTCAGCGAGTCACTGGGGATTTATCAGGTGCAGCAACCGCGGGACGAACAAGTGATCGCGGTGCTCGGGGAGCAGTTGAAGATGATCGAACACCTGGGCAAGGGCGCGTGGTGGAAGTTCTGGTGAACCCGCTGCGAGTCCACCCAGAACCGCCCTGCTGCACGGCGCGGCTCACACCGAAAGCTGATTGGTAAACTGCCCCACCGCGTTCACCACCTTCTGCGCCCCATCCTGGATTTCGACGATCACGCTGCCCGCCTGGGCCGAGAGTTGCAGGCCCTGTTCGGCACGGGCCTTGCCCTGCTCGATGATGCGCACCGCCTCCTCGGCCAGCTTCTGGTTCTGCGTCACCACGTCGACGATTTCCTCGGTGGCCTTGGTGGTGCGCGACGCCAGTTGCCGCACTTCATCGGCCACCACGGCGAACCCGCGCCCCTGCTCCCCGGCCCGCGCCGCCTCGATGGCCGCGTTGAGCGCCAGCAGGTTGGTCTGGTCGGCGATGCCGCCAATGCTCTTGACGATGCTGCCGACGATCTGCGACTGCTTGTCCAGCGCGGCGATACCTTCCACCGCCGCCGCCATCTGCACCGCCAGGCCCTGGATCACATCCACGGTTTCCTGGATCACCACGCTGCCACGCCGGGCGCTGTCGTCGGTGTGCTGCGAGGTGGTGAAGGCGATTTCCGCCGCCTTGGATACGGCGATCTCGCGGTTGACCTGGTCGGTGATCACCGTGGCGAACTTGACGATCTTGTACAGCCGGCCGTGGGCATCGGAGATCGGGTTGTAGGTCGCCTCCAGCCAGACCGCCTGCCCGTGGCTGTCGATGCGCTTGAAACGGTCGGCGATGAATTCGCCCCGGCGCAGCTTGTCCCAGAAGCGCTCGTACTGCGGCGAGTTGGCTTCGGCGGCATCACAGAATATCCGGTGGTGCTTGCCCTTGAGGGCTGCCAGCGTGTAGCCCATGCCCTGCAGGAAGCGCTCGTTGGCGCTCAGCACATTGCCCTGCAGGTCGAATTCGACCACGGCAGTGGAACGCTGCAGTGCCTCGATCAGGTTCTCGCGCTCGCGGGACGACTCGATGGTCCGGGTCAGGTCATTGGCGTAGAGCGAGATGTAGTTGACCTGGCCGTTCTTGTCCTTGATCGGCTGCACGATGGCCCGCAGCCAGGCCTCGTTGCCGTTGCCGCGCTTGAGCTGCAAGGCCCCGGCCCAGTGCTCGCCGCTCTGGATCGCACGCTTCATCAGGTTGAAGTGGTTGGTGCCCTGGGCGTATTCCGGGACCAGGCTGAACAGTACCTTGCCCTCCACCGCCCCGGCCGAATACTGCATCTCGCCAAGGAAATTGGAATTGGCAGCAATGACCTGCCCCTGGGAATTCAATTTGAGAAACAGCATCTCGCGATCAAGGCTTTCCTTGACCTGTTCGAGGGATGAAAGCCGGTCCTGAGCTTCTGCAAGCTCCTGCTTGAGCCGCCGGTACGCTGGAAACATGAGGGAGAACCTCCAAGAAAGGAAAATGACAGCAGCTTGCCTGATCAATACGTCAATACTTCATCATCCAGGCTTCCAGGTCTTGCGGCGTGAGCGGCTTCGACAGCAGATAACCCTGAGCGACGTGATATCCCTGATCCTTGAGGATCCTGTACTGGCCGTGTTCCTCAACCCCTTCGGCCACCACTTTCAAGCGCAGACTATCGCCGATCCGCATGACGGCGTCACTGAGCGCCCGACTGGTCTCATCCGCTTCCAGATCCAGCACGAAACTGCGATCCAGCTTCAATTCCTGTATCGGCAGCTTGCGCAGATAACTCAAGCTCGAATAGCCGGTACCGAAATCATCCATGGCCAGACGGATACCCTGGGCGTTCAGATCATGCAGCACCTTCATCGTTCCGGGGTTGGTGTCGAGAAGCAGATTTTCCGTCAGCTCGATGGTCAGGTCCTGCGCGGCCAGGCCATGCTGGTCGAGCACGCTGCCGACCATCCCGGCCAGATCGAGGTTGTGGAAGTTGCTCGGCGACAGGTTCACCGACACCGACGGAATGTTCAGGCCCTTGCGCCGCCACGCCGCCAGTTGCCGGCAGGCCTCGCGCAGCGCCCAGTGGCCCAGCTCGGTGATCAGCCCGCACTCCTCTGCCAGCGGAATGAAGCGCGCCGGCGAGACCACCCCAAAGGTCGGGTGGGTCCAGCGCGCCAGGGCCTCGACGCCATAGACCTGGCCGTCCTCGATATTCACCTGCGGCTGGTAGTGCAATTGCAGCGCGCCCTGCTCGATAGCCTCGCGCAGCGCGCTTTCCAGGGCCTGGCGCTCCTGGGCGAGTTCGTTGAGCTCATGGCTGAAGAAACTGAAGCGCCCGCGCCCGGAGTTCTTGGCCTGGTACATAGCCATGTCGGCACGGTGGATCAGGGTGCTCATATCGTGTCCATCGCGCGGATACAGGCACACGCCGATACTGGCCGACGGCGAGAAACACGAGCCGGCGATCTGGCACGGCTGGGAAAGTGCCTGGCGGATCTCCTCGATGGCATCGTTGACCCGCTCGCTGTCGCAGTCCGGCAGCACCACCACGAACTCGTCGCCGGACAGGCGCCCGACGATATCCACGCTGCTGCGGTTAGCCCCCAGGCGCTGGGCGACCAGCTTGAGCAACTCGTCGCCGGCCGGATGGCCGAGGGAATCGTTGATCTGCTTGAAGCGATCCAGATCGATGAACAGCACCGCCAGCGCCGTCTTCGTGCGTCGCGCCTCGATCAGCGCATGGTCGGCCTTGGCATGCAGCAGGCTGCGGTTGGGCAGGCGGGTCAGGCTGTCGTAGAACGCCAGTTGGCGAATGCTCTCGCGATTGACCTCGCGCTCCATGGCCAGGGCGCACAGCGGAATGATCACCTCGACGATCTGCTGGTGCAGCGCCGAGGGTGTGCGGTGCTCGCTGTAGTAGAAGGCCAGGACGCCGATGGCCATGCCCTTGGCGCTCTTGATCGGGATCGACCAGGCGCTCTTGATGCCCAATGCCAGGCACTCCTCGCGAATCGGCGCCCAATGCGGATCGCGGGTGATATCGCTGGCGAAGATCATCTCGCCCCGGCAGGCAGCGACGCTGGAGGAGCCGACGCACTCGCGGATCGACCGGCCTTCGAGCAACTGCCCGTAGCGCTCGGAGAAGCCCGGCGCCGCCAGCGGGTGCATGGCGCCGTCCTCGTCGACCTGGAGCACCGCTGCGCGGACTTCCGGCGACATGCGCTGGATCTCCTTGCACAGCAGGTCCATCACCGACTCCAGCGGCATTTCGCGGACCATGGCGTCGAGAATGCAGTGCTGCAAGACCTGGTGGATCTTCGACGCGGTGATATCGGTGAGCACCGTCACCGTGTGGGCCAGTTCGCCATTGGCGCCGTTCACCGGGTTGATCGCCACATTGCACCAGATGCGCTCGCCGCCTTTCACCTGGAGCAGTTCCTCGACCTGGAACGAACGCCCGCCGCGCAAGCCGCGCTGCAGTTCGGCCAGGCGCTGCGCAGGCAGTTCCGGCACCAGCAACTCCGCCGGCTGACAGGCGACGATCTCCGCGAGGTTGTAGCCGAACAGCTTCTCGAAGCCCTTGTTCAGGTACACCACCTTGCCGCTGCCATCGGTGATGAAGATCGCGTTATCGGTCTGGTCGGCCACCAGCGACAGCAGCTTGGTGTGCTTGCGCTCCTTGCGCTGCTCGGTCACGTCCTTGACGAAGGCGGTGTAGAGAATCTGCCCGTCGCTCTCGACCCGGGAAATCGACATCGAGCCCCAGCGCTGGCTGCCGTCCTTCTTGTGGATCGGCACATCGCGGGTGGTGCCAACGATCTTGTTGATCCCGGTATGGCGATTGGAATTGACATAGCCGTCATGTCGGCTGCGAATACTTTCCGGCACCAGCATGCTGACATTATTGCCAAGCACTTCTTCGCGATTGAAGCCCCACAACTGTTCTGCGGCACTGTTGAACAGCACCACGCAATTATCGCTATCGATCACCACGACACTGTCGATGGCCTGTTCCAGGGTTTGAACGAAGATCTCAGAAAGATTCTGGGTAATGGGCATCAACTCGATCCGAACGCAACTTGTTGATTGCGGCCAAAGCGCTACGGAGCCATGCAGTTCGTTGCTGCATAGCTGGGCGTAGAGCCTCTGGGGCCGGGAGGTGCGCGACAGGCGCGGGGGCATAGACTACGCCACGATATGGCGCTTAGCCATTATTCGGTCGATATTATTCGGATTATTTTATGGCGCCGGGATACTGGCGGGAGGTCAACCGTTTCACCGTTCTAAAAACGAGAATCCATTGAGACAGATCAATATTTAATCCGTTATATATGTTAGCCCCAAGCCGCTACACATACCTCGGCGACATGCATCTTCAGCCACAGGCAACTCTGTACTTCGACCTTACACATTTGAAAACGTTTCACTATTGATTGCCGACTCAACCAATCGACTTGGGCCTGACGCCTTCTCGCTCACTGTAAACAGGGTGCTTACGCCGCATCACTGCCTATATCTCGTAGGCCTATTCCACATCCCATGTAGTCCTGATCTGAAACTTATGTAACTCCGCCTTTTCACCTTGTCGCCCCCTCAGCCTTAGGCCAAGTTGCGCTCCTTCTCACGAGGCCAAGACCTCTGCGACAGGAACAAATAACCATGCTCAAGCGCTTATCCGAGTACCTGTTCGGCAAGGGTGACCCGCTGCCGCCGCCACCTTCCGTACCGCAACGCCCACAACTGACGGCGTGCCGAAGGCAACCTTGTCGACGGCTGGGTAAAGGTCATGCAAGAAACAGCCTGCTGGGTCAGCCCTTGGGAATGGGATGGCTACGAAATCATCGAAATCAGCCGTTCACCGGTGCTGGGCATGGCCTATCGAATGTACCGGGACAAGAACACCTGCGAAGAAGACCGTAATAGTCTCTGTCAGCAAGCTGAGGCATGGAACAAAGGCGAGTTGATGAGCAAGCTTTACAACCTTATCGATCGTAATCATGACCGCCACATGTGCGCTGATGAAGTTCGTACGGCGCTCAAATCCCCAATCCTGGCGCAAGCACTGTCAAAGATCCTGCTGTGCAGTGAAAGCGAGTGGTATTACCGCCAGGAGAAATGGGATGCGCTGGACAAGGTGTTTGGACATACCACGTCGGCGCCCTTGTTGAACTCGTTGGCAGAGAAGAAGCGAATCGAGGAGCTGAGTGGGTGGAAAGAAGTCTCCGCCGGGTTTAGGTTCCTGGAGAACACTTCCATCTACTTCCTGCACCCGCAGGCTCTGCTCGGACAGTTCATGGTCGATGACAACGACCTACGCTGGCTGAAAGTCCCTCACGGACAACTGACATTTGAGGTCGAGGGCAACGATATCCCCCCTTCATTGCAAATGACACAGTCCAGTTCCGGCGAGAGATCTCGAACCAGGATAATTGGCCGAACGTGCCTAAAGATCGTTTCCAGCGCCGCAGGGATTACATACAAGAATGAAAAAACTTGCGTTCATCACCCTCTTGCTTTTTACAGTTCCCTCCAGCGCCGAAAGACTCGGCTGCACAGCCATTTCCATGGCTGCTACCGGGCAAGCCGCCGGAAAAATCAGACGATTTACCGACCATTTTCCCAGCGCATGCATGTTTATCGAAACACTTCGCACCCGGACTGATGAAAAACCCATTGCGCTAGGGAAAATCTGTGAACTGGAAGGTAAAAGCATGTCCTGGGAGTACGCGGATGTGAGTTTCAACTCCGGAGAGTTCCACGACGATAAACTCTACTTTGAGCTCAGTATTACCCCGCTTGAGCTCACAGGCGAAGAGATCAAGCTATGCGAGGTCATCTTCGGCAAAGACAATGCAGTTAAATTGGAATGCACAAACGACAAACGGATGAGCGATATTCGCCCATCGCTATTCTCGTACGACACCAACTAAATACCCCATAGACTGAAGCGAGGGTCTCCATGACTTCAACTGCCTGCCAAAAGAAATTACGCGCAACGTTTGCCTATTACATCCTGACAAGCATGTGCCTGCCATCACTCTCCCAGGCTGAATCCTTTGATTGCAGAACCCTGTACCTGGCAGACTCAGGCCGTATCGGCGATCAATTTGTCAGGTATACCGCAGCAACAGGATCCCCCTGCATCTCCATCCAACTGCAGATCCCGGGCGGCAAGGGCCGTTATAGCGTTCGAAAAGACTTCTGCTCATTTGATGGAAAAAGCCTGATCGATGACTTCTCGAACGTCGAGTTCAAGCGCGGGGAGTTTCAGGATGACCAGCTCAGATTCGAGATTGCCCTCACCCCCTTGGGAACCAAAGAAGTCGAGATCAAAATCTGCCAGGTCAACTTCAAGGATGGACAACCTGAAGAGCTCACCTGCCAACTGTCATACGGGTAGCCCTCAGCCCTCAACACACTCGCCATAGCGCTCTCCAGACTCCCACCGCGCACGCCAATGTGCCATTTACTGCTGCACCAACTCCGGCACTCCGCTGATCACCACCACGCTGGCTTGCCAGCGATAACCATGGTGCATTCACCACCGCAACCGCTGGCAAGCCAACTCAGACCGCGGACCTTCTGCGCTCAGGGTGCCGGATTAGGAATCCGCTGGTGAACCGCCTGAAGCTGCCCACGCACCTCATCCCCCAGCACCACATCCAGCGCCCCCAGGTTCTCGCGCAATTGCGCCAGGCTGGTCTGTCCGGTCAGGGCACTGGCCACGAACGGCTGGTCGATCACCGCCGCCAATGCCAGTTGGGCCGGCGTCAGCCCATGCTCCCGGGCAATTTCCACATAACCGGCGATGGCCGCCTGGGCCGACGGGCTGTCATAGCGATTGAAGGTCCGGTACAACGACGACAGCCGCGAGCCCTCCGGCCGTGCTCCCCCCAGGTACTTGCCGGTCAGCGCCCCGAAGGCCAGCGGCGAGTATGCCAACAGCCCGATGCCCTCCCGATGCCCGAACTCCGACAACCCACCCTCATACAGCCGGTTCAGCAGGCTGTAGGGATTCTGCACACTGACAATTCGCGGCAATCCCAGCCGTTCGCTCTGCTTGATGAACTCGGCGACACCCCACGGCGTTTCATTGGAGACGCCGATATGCCGCACCTTGCCCGCCTTGACCTGTTCAGCCAGCACCGCCAGGGTTTCCTCGATGGCGATGCTCTCGGGATCGTCCTGCCAGGCATATTCGCGCTGGCCAAAGGTGGTGGTGCGACGATCCGGCCAGTGCAGTTGATAGAGGTCCAGATAGTCCGTGCGCAGCCGTTGCAGGGTGCCCTCCAGCGCTTCGACGATATTGCGCCGGTCATGGCGGCTGAGGCCGCCACGAATATGCGGCTGCGGGGCCTTCTCGCTGGACGGCCCGGCGATCTTGCTGGCGAGGATCACCTGGTCGCGCCGCCCGCTGGCAGCCAGCCAGTTACCGATATAACGCTCGGTGGTGCGCCAGGTCTCGGCATGGGTGGGCGTGGGGTACATTTCGGCGGTGTCGATCAGGTTGACCCCGGCAGCCAGCGCCAATTCGATCTGCTGATGCGCCTCGGCCTCGCTGTTCTGATGCCCCCAGGTCATGCTGCCCAGGCCAAGCACGCTAACCTGGAGTTCACTGTTGCCCAATTGACGGTAACGCATGCTCGATCCCTAGCTGGAATATTGATTGTCCGGAAACGGCAGCCCGAGGTGCTCGCGCAGGGTGCTGCCGCGGTATTCGTGACGGAACAGCCCGCGCCGTTGCAGCAGCGGCACCACTTCATCGACGAAGCGTTCGATACCGGACGGAAAGACGTCCGGCATGATGTTAAAGCCATCGGCGGCATGGGCCTGGAACCAGGTTTCCAGGCTGTCGGCGACCTGCTCCGGAGTACCGACCAGCAGGCGATGGCCGACCAGGATGCGCCGCGACAACTGGCGGATGCTGAGGTTTTCTTGCCGGGCCAGGTTCAGTTGCGCTTCAAGGAAGCCCTGGGAGCCGCGCTCGAACCCCGCCACCTCGCCGATCCGCGCCCAGGGCAGCGGCCCGTCCGGGTCCAGTTCGCTGGCGGCCAGGCCAAAGCGCGCCGCCACCCGTTCCAGCAATCCCTCCTCGCCATGCCAGGCATTCAGCTCGTCGAAACGCGCCCGGGCCTCGGCCTCGGTGCTGCCGATCACCGTGGCCAGGCCAGGCATGATCTTCAGGTGCGCGGGGTTGCGCCCCCAGCGTATGGCCCGCTCCTTGATGTCGCGATAGAAACGCTGGCCGGCGTCGAGGGTGGTCTGGGTGGTGAAGATCACCTCGGCATAGCGCGATCCCAGGACCTTGCCCGGCTCGGACGATCCAGCCTGGACCAGTACCGGTCGCCCCTGTGGCGAACGCGGCACGTTCAACGGCCCTTGAACGGCGAAATGCTCGCCGACGAAGTCGACAGGCCGGACCTTGGCCGGGTCCGCGAATCGCCCGCCGGCAACATCACCGATGATCGCGTCGTCTTCCCAGCTGTCCCACAGTTTGAGCACCACCTCGAGAAACTCCTCGGCCCGGGCATAGCGCTCGGCATGGCCCGGCACCCCGGGCAGGCTGAAGTTGCGCGCGGCCTCGTCACTGGCACTGGTCACCAGGTTCCAGGCGGCGCGGCCCCGGCTGACATGATCGAGGGAGGCGAAGCGCCGGGCGGTGCCGAAAGGATCGTTGTAGGTGCTGGCCGCCGTGGCGATCACCCCGATATGCCGGGTCACCGCCGCCACGGCACTGAGCAGCACCACCGGATCGAGATGGCCCACCGGCTGGCTTGCCGGGTCGCCACTCAAGGCCGACCAGTCGGCGAGAAACACGGCATCCAGGCAGCCACGCTCGGCGATGCGGGCGATGTCCTGGTAATGGGCGATATCCAGATGAGCCGTCGCCCCCGCCTCCGCCTTGCGCCAGGCACCCGGATGGGCGCCAAAGCCGAGGACATTCAGACCGATGCTGATCTGCCCTTCACGACGACCGCTCATACCGCACTGGCCTCGTCGCGCACGCCATTGCCGGTGCTTTGCTGGGCCAGCCAGGCCTGGTCCGGGGTCACGCCGTTGAGGTGGTAGTTGCCCAGCACCCGCTCGCGGTAGATCGCCGGGTTGTGCGAGGCCAGGGTCCGGGCATTGCGCCAGTGACGGTCGAAGCGCCGGTTCTCGCTGGTGGCAGACGCGCCGCCCACCTCGAACAGCAGCGTGGTGGCTTCCAGCACCTGGCCGATGACGATCTGCTGGGCCTGGAACGCCGCCACCTCCGCGTCGGTGTAGTGATGCTCTTCGGCGTAGCCGCCCTGCTCCGCATCGAACACCTGCTGCACCCGCTCGGCCGCCGCCAGTACCTGGGTTTGCGCCGACCAGGCGAGGCTGGACAAGCGGCCGATCACCCGTTGCACCAGCGGATCATCCTTGGGACTGGCCTCGCCGGGGAAACCGAACGCCCGGGTGCGGCTTTGCACGAAGGCCGTGGCATCCCGCAGCACGGCCTTGGCGATGCCGGCCAGGGTGGCGAGGTGGAACAACTGGTAATAGGCGGTCAGGTAGGACTCGGCCCGTACTTCGTCAGGCTTGTAGCGACGGATCACATGCTCGTTGGGCACGCGTACGGCCTCGAAGCGGGTGGTGCCGCTGCCGGTCAGGCGCTGGCCGAAACCATCCCAGTCATCCACCACGCTGACACCCTCGGCGGTCACCGGCAGTGCCACGCTGACGAAATCGTCGCCGGCCAGGGCCACCGCGGCTATCCAGTCGGCATAGACGGTGCCGGTGGAGTAGTACTTCTCGCCGTCCAGGCGCCAGCCGGCCTGTTCATTGCCGGCTTCCAGCGGGCTCAGCGCCACGGTGATGCCGGTGCTGCCGCTGCGCTCGGCCATGGCCGCGCCCCATAGCTGGTGGTCCACCACCTTGCCCAGCCAATGGGCCTGGGACACGGGATCACGGCTGGAAAGACGGCCTTCGACGAAGCCGAAGTGGGCACGGAAGATCTGCGGCAGGTTGGAGTCCGCTGCGCCCAGCTCGATCAGCAGGCCAAACAGTTGCGGGATGCTCGCACCCAGTCCACCCAGCGCCCGAGGCACGCGCAACGTTCCGAAACCGGCTTCGCGCAACCAGCGCACCGCGTCGAAGGCCAGTTCGCGCTGCTTCTCGCGGTGCACGGCGGTATCGGCAATCCGCTGGAAACTTTCGGCAAAGCGCTGACGCAGGGTTTCGTAACTAACGGCAGTGGAGCTCATGTTGCTTCCTTTCATTGGGCAGTGGCTCGGCGCAATTAAAATCGCCGCTCGCTTAGTTGAAAAATAAATTTCAGGAAATTGAGCAAGAGCGATAGCAAGCGACATGCCATGCCTTATCAGCGTCACTAACTCGATGATTTTTATGGATTACGACGCACTTTTAATAACCGCATCACCGGTACTTATGCTTATCGAACAACACGCCCCTGTCATGCCCAACACACTTTGTTGATCAACTGTTCACCCCTGAACAGTTACTCAATCACATATAACCGGAAAACTTTTTCCATACGATCTGGCTATTTGATTTTTAGTCGACCAGTGAATTTAATCGCCACCATTCATTGGTTCAGGACGTTCTTATGAAACTTCCACAGGCGCTGGTCGAGTTGCGCGCCTTGAGCAAGGACTTCGGCGCCCAGCGGGCGCTCGACCGGGTCGACTTGCAGGTTTTCCCCGGTGAAGTGGTCGCGCTGCTCGGTGCCAATGGCGCGGGCAAGTCCACCCTGGTGAAGATCCTCGCCGGCAGCCAGCCCCACGACGGCGGCGAGCTGCGGGTGCAAGGCACGGTGCAGCGCTTCGATTCGCCCCTGGTCGCGCGTCGGGTAGGGATCGTCGCGGTGCACCAGCATGTCAACGACGGCATCGTGCCGGGCCTGAGCGTGGCCGAGAACCTGGTGCTGGACGAACTGAGCCAGGCCCAGGCAAGCCCGTGGGTACGACGCCGCCGCCTGCACCAGCGGGCGGCGGCCATCGCCGCCGGCCTGAACCTCGACCTGCCCCTGCACGCGCCCATCGAACAGCTCGGCCAGGCCGAACGCCAACTGGTAGTGCTGGCCCGTGCCCTGGCCCTGCAACCGCGCCTGCTGATCCTCGACGAACCCACCGCGGCGCTGTCGGCAGCCGAGGCAGAGCGCCTGTTCGAACTGATCGGGCAACTGCGCCAGCGCGGCGTGGCGATCCTGTATATCTCCCATCGCCTCTCGGACCTGCAGCGCATCGCCGAGCGCGCGCTGGTCCTGCGCGATGGCCGGCTGGTCGGCGAATTCACCGCGCAACAGCTGCCGGAGGCCATCGAGGCAATGCTCGGCGCGGCGCTCGACGCCCACCGCTTCGTGCCCCGCCTGCCGGGCCGCGAAGTGCTGACCCTGCGCGGCCTACGCCTGCTGCCACAGACCCCGGCCTTCGACCTGAGCCTGCACGAAAACCAGGTGGTGGCCCTGACCGGTCTGCTCGGGGCCGGCAAGAGCGAGATTGCCGAGGTCCTGTTCGGCCTGCGTCGCCCCGCTGCCGGCAGCCTGCAGTTGGACGGCCAGCCATGGCAGCCGCGCTCGCCCCGGGACGCAATCCGGGCCGGGGTATTCCTCGCCGTGGAAGACCGTACCGCTGGCTCCCTGGTACCGGGCTTTTCCCTGCGCCGAACCCTCACCCTGCCCTTCCTCCAGCGCTTCAGCCGCGCCGGCTTTATCGACCGCCGCGCCGAAGCCGCCGCCGTCACCGCGCAGGTGAGCGCCCTGGGGATCAAGACCGCCGGCATCGACGCGCCCATGACCAGCCTCTCGGGGGGCAACCAGCAGAAGGTGGTGATCGGCCGCTGGCTGCTGCAGGACGCCCGCCTGCTGATCCTCGACGAACCCTTCCAGGGCGTGGATATCCGCGCCCGCCGCGAGATCGGCCGGTTGCTCCGTGATGGTGCCGGCCAGCGCGCGACCCTGGTGATCTGCGCCGATATCGACGAAGCCCTGGAAATCGCCGACTGCATCCTGGTGGTGCGGGATTTTGCCGTGGTCGCCGAATACCCCCGCGCCGACCTGAGCCGCAACGCCCTGGTGGCCGAGCTGGCCGGCAGCGCCGCCCCGACACCGCAAACACCAAGGAGTACCGCGCGTGCCTGATTCGCTTTCCCCTTCACGCCAGCCCGTGCCCCGGCGCTGGCTGGACGCCCTGATCCACTACGGCCTGCTGCTGGTGCTGGGCCTGATCGTGCTGCTGTTCAGCCTGCTCGAACCGGCGTTCGTCCAGGTCAGCAACCTGTTCATCATTCTCCAGTCAGTGTCCATCGTCGCCCTGCTCGCCCTCGGCGTGACCCTGACCATGGCCGTGGGCGGCCTCGACCTGTCCATCGGCGCAGTGGCGGCCATGAGCCTGATGATCGCCAGCTACGTGATGGTGGTGCTGGACTGGGGCCCGCTGCCCGCCATCGCCATCAGCCTGGCCGGAGGCGCGCTGGTCGGCCTGCTCAATGGCTGGCTGATCGTGCGCATGGGCATCCCGGACATCCTCGCCACCCTGGGCAGCATGTTCCTGGTGATCGGCGTGCAACTGATTCCTACCGGCGGGCGCTCCATTGCCGTGGGCATGACCCTGCCCGATGGCGAAGAGACCGAGGGCGTGTTCAGCCCGGCATTCCTCGCCCTGGGCCGCGGCCGGCTGTGGGACACGGTGCCGGTCCCGGTGCTGGTCACTGCGGTGCTGGCCCTGGCGGTCTGGCTGTTTCTCGAACGCACACGGATCGGCCGGCTGTTCTACGCCATCGGCGGCAACGAACAGGCGGCGCGCCTGGCCGGCGCCCCGGTGCAGCGCTACAAGCTGCTGGCCTATGTGCTCTCGGCCCTGCTCGCCGCGGTCGGCGGCCTGCTCCTGGCCGCCCGGCTCGGGCGTGGCGATGTCAGCTCCGGCAACGGCCTGGTGCTGGATGCCCTCGGCGCGGCGCTGATCGGCTTCGCCGTGCTGGGCGCGAAGAAGGCCAATGCCTTCGGCACCCTGGCCGGCGCCGTGCTGATCGCCACCCTGCTCAACGGCCTGACCATGCTCAACGCGCCCTATTACGCCCAGGACTTCGTCAAGGGCCTGGTCCTGGTGCTGGCTCTGATCTTCACCTTCGGCCTCGCCCGGCAGACCCGCTGACTTCATCGACTCGCAAGGACCCTCCATGAACCCATCACCCAAACGTTTCGTGCGCCATCTCCTCGCCGGGGTACTGCTCGCCGGCCTGGGCTGGCAAGCCCAGGCCAAGGGCCTGCCCGGCGCGCCCGCGCCCTTCGACAAGGGCGAGGTGCAGATCGCCCTGGTCGGCTACCTGTTCTCCGGCGACTTCCCCGAGGCCTACCTGCAAGGCGTGGAAAAACAGGCTGCCGCCCTCGACGTCAAGCTGCGCATCTTCGATGCCCGGCAGCAGGCGGCCAGCCAGCGCGAGATGATCGAGCGGGCCATAGACCTGGGTGTCGACGGCATCATCGTCCAGCTGGGGTTGGCGGAAACCCTGCGCGATTCGGTGGAAAAGGCCGTGGCCAAGGGCATCAAGGTGGTGGCCTTCGATGTCGACCTGAACAACCCCAGGGTCACCCAGATCGAACAGGACCACCACGCCATCGCCCAACTGGCCCTGGACAAGGCCGTGCAGGACAACGGCCCGGCGTTCAACGCCGGCTACGTCTATATCAGCGGCTTCACCCCGATGGAGCGCCGCGACGAGATCTGGCGCCAGGTCAAGGCGGCCCACCCGGGTATCGTCGAGAAGGCCCGTTTCGGCACCCTCAACCCGCCCGTCGCCAACTCCGTGGCCGACCAGGCCAGCGCCGTGCTGCGGGCCAACCCGGAGATCAACGTGATCTTCGCGCCCTTCGACGAGTTCGCCAAAGGCGCCAAGATCGCCGTGGATGAGGCGGGCCGTGCCTCGAAGATCAGGATCTACAGCGCCGATATCTCCACCGCCGATATCCAGATCATGAAGGAACCCGACAGCGCCTGGACCGCCACCGCCGCGATCAACCCGCAGGTGGCCGGGGCCATCAGCGTGCGCAGCCTGGCGATGCTGATCGCCGGGGAAAACCCGGGCCAGCGCCTGCTGGTGCCGCCGACCCTGATCAGCCGCCAGCAGCTGCTGGACCTGGACGTGAAGAACGTCCGCGACCTGGCGCGCAAGGTACCCGCGTTCGGCGACAGCGCGGCGATTGCCAGCCCGGCATGGATTCCCAAGGTGGACTGAACCCCGAACCCTGAACACTTGCGTGCAACGCCTCTGCCATACAGCGGCGCCTCCCCGCTTCAACTGCACTTTCAATCACAACTAAAAAACGGCTGCGGTACTGCCCTGCCCGACCACCTTCGAAGTGGTCGGCCGTTGACGGTATTGCCCGCTGTTCAAGGAGCGCTGCCATGCAACACCGCCCACTTTCACTGCTTGCACTTGCGATAACCTCTGCACTTTTCCAGATAAACGCCCAGGCTGAAGACACCCTGCCGAGCGGCGAAGACGCCGAGCGCCTGGACACGGTGCTGGTCACCGGCACCCGCGGCACGGCGCGTACCGTGCTGGACTCGCCGGTACCGGTGGACGTGCTCACCGCCGCCGACCTCAAGGCCACCGGCGCCAGCAACGGTGAACTGGGCCAGGCCCTGCAGACCCTGCTGCCGTCGTTCAGCATGCCGCGCCAGTCCAACTCCGGCGGCGCCGACCATATCCGCGCCGCGCAACTGCGCGGGATGAGCCCGGACCAGGTGCTGGTGCTGGTCAACGGCAAGCGCCGGCACACCTCGGCGCTGGTCAACGACTCCTCGAAGATCGGCCGCGGCACCGCCCCGGTGGACTTCAACTCGATCCCCATCAGCGCGATCAAGCGCATCGAAGTGCTGCGCGACGGTGCCGGGGCGCAGTACGGCTCGGACGCCATCGCCGGGGTGATCAACATCATCCTCGACGACGCCCCCGAGGGTGGTGAGGTCTCCACTACCTACGGCGCCTACCACACCCACCAGGACGCCATCGGCCGCACCACCACCGATGGCCAGAACAGCCTGACCACGGCCAAGGGCGGCGTGCGCCTGGGCGAGGATGGCGGTTTCGTGCGCGGCGGCGCCGAGTACAAGGAGCGCAACCCGACCAACCGCGCCGGTTTCGACGGTTTCGACAGCACGCCAAACCAGCGCAACTATGTGATGGGCGACGGCTCGACGCGGGACGTCAACCTGTGGTTCAACAGCTCGCTGCCCCTGGGCGAGCGCGAGCTGTATTCCTTCGGCACCTGGAACGAGCGCCATTCCACCGGCGCGCAGTTCTACCGCTACCCCTACGAGCAGCCGCAGTTCTACCCAAATGGCTACCTGCCGCAATCCCTCGGCACCAACCAGGACCTCTCCGCCACGGCCGGTTTCAAAGGGCTGCTGGGCGCTGGCTGGGACTTCGACAGCAGCCTGACCCACGGCCGCAACCGCTTCGAATCGGCAAGCCGGCGGACCCTGAACGTCAGCCTCGGCGCCGACTCGCCGACCCGCTTCGACACCGGCGACTACGAGCTGCGCCAGACCACCGCCAACCTCGACTTCAGCCGTGAACTGCGCCTGGCCGAGCGCTCCTTCGTGCTGGCCGTGGGCGGTGAATACCGCTACGAAAACTACCTGACCACGGCCGGCGACCCAGCGTCGTACTTCGGCAGCGGCGCCGATGGTGCCAACGGCCTGCGCCCCAGCGAGGAAGCCGACCTGGAGCGCAAGGTATTCGGCACCTATGCCGAGCTGTCCGGCGACCTCACCGACCGCCTGTTCGTCGATGCCGCCACGCGATGGGAGCATTACGACGATGCCGGCAGCAAGCTCACCGGCAAGCTCAGCGGGCGCTATCGCCTGACCGAGCAATGGGCGCTGCGTGGCGCGGTCTCGAACAACTTCCGGGCGCCATCCCTGGCGCAGATCGGCTTCCAGCACACCACCAGCAACTTCGGCGATGGCGGCACCCTCACCGATGTGCGCGTGCTCTCGGTCAACGACCCGATTGCCAGGGCCCTGGGTGCGGAAAAGCTCGACCCGGAAACCTCGAAGAACTTCAGCCTCGGCATCACCGCCCAGCTCAGCGAGCGCTTCGATGCGTCCCTGGACTTGTTCCGCATCGACGTGAAGGACCGCGTCACCCTGTCCCAGCGCATCGGTGGCGACGCCTTGGAGCAATACATCAATGACACCTTCGGCGTGGCCGGGGTGCATGACGTCAACTTCTTCACCAACGCCGCCGACACCCGCACCGATGGTGCCGAACTGGTGCTCAACTATCGCCAGCCGTTCTACGACGGCCAGTTGACCCTGACCGGTGCCTACACCTGGAACCACACCAAAGTGACCAAGACAAAGGGCACGCCTTCGCAGCTCACCGCCCTGGGTATCGGCAACGATGCACTGGTGGGTGTAGAGGAGCGCAACACCCTGACCGACGCCGCGCCCAAGGACCGTTTCGTGGTCTCGGCCAACTGGACCAGCCAGCACTGGGGCCTGCTCGGCCGCCTGACCCGCCAGGGCGAGACCACCCGGGTCTTCGACTTCGGCGACAGCCAGCCGGAGCAGACCTATGGTGCGGTATGGCAACTGGATGCGGAGGTGCAGTACAAGTTCACCCCGACCTTCGATATTGCCGTGGGCGGCAACAACATCACCGACAACTATCCGGAGCGTTCGAGTTCGACCATCAACTATGGGGGTAACTTGCCGTATGACGTGCTATCGCCGATCGGCACCAACGGAGCTTATTACTATGCCCGGGTAACTTACGGATTCTGACAATCAGGGGACTTCGGTCCCCTGATGCGTTTTCAGAAGGAGACTTGCGCCGGCTGTGACAGGCGCAGTACCGACAGGTCCCCGGTAATCCGT
Source organism: Pseudomonas sp. P2S-1 (assembly GCF_057197725.1). NCBI lineage: Bacteria > Pseudomonadati > Pseudomonadota > Gammaproteobacteria > Pseudomonadales > Pseudomonadaceae > Pseudomonas > Pseudomonas sp. P2S-1. Next base: position 657,416 of record NZ_CM170068.1, on the reverse strand, counting down.
TTCCAGGCCAGGCGAATGGCCTCGATATCCTTGCCGGCCTGGGCGGTGTCGGGATGCAGGATCACGATGACGCGGGTGTCCAGGCGCTCGGGTTCCTTCGCCCCGTGATCCCGCCATTGGCCGTAGGCGTTCAGCACGCTGAAGCCATCGGGGAAGCGCGGGGTCACTTCCTGGTCGAGAAATTCGCGCCAGCGGGATTCGCTGATCACCTCCTTGCCGCCCTCGAGTCGACCGAGGGCGAAATACAATTCGGTGCGCTGCCAGGCGGCCTGGGCAGGACGGCTGGGGTCGCCTTGCAAAGTTGAACTTTCAGGGTGGGTTGTGTGAACGGGAAGTTGGGTATTGGCACAGCCGGAAAGTGCAACCAGCACCGAGGCAAGAACAAGACGGCGAAACATGGAATATCCTTTTCGAGTTATAGGCGAGGCACTATAGGAAGGAATATCCGGAGTTCAAAATAACCAATTAACAGTGAGATATAGCTGTGTTGACTGTAATGGCCTCATCGCTGGCAAGCCAGCTCCCACAGGGATCGCGTGCACCGCTGAACCTGTGCTGTACCTGATGCATCCATCACAGGCACAGCACAATCCCCAGAGCACCGCTGAACCTGTGGGAGCTGGCTTGCCAGCGATGAGGCCATCACAGACAACACACCTCTTATCTGTCACTCAACATCGCCTGAATCTGCTGCGTCGCCTGCCGGGTACTCTCCGCCAGCTTCTTCACCTCCTCCGCCACCACCGAGAACCCGCGCCCCACCTCCCCGGCCCGGGCCGCTTCGATCGCGGCATTCAGCGCCAGCAGGTTGGTCTGCTCGGCAATGCTCTTGATCACCCCCACCACCGTGGCGATCTGCGCGTAGGTGGTCTGATTCTGCGAGAGCATCTGCTCATGGCTGGCCTGGGCACTGCGCTCGTCGCTGATATCGCGCACCGCGCCGATCACCCGCACCAGCACGCCACGCTCGTCGCGCACCGCACAGCCGCGCTCACGGCACCAGATGTAGCCGCGAACCTTGTGCCGCATGCGGTATTCGAACACGTACTCGCCACTGGCCCCCGGCTTGAGGATCTCGCGGTCGAAGATCGCCATGATCTGCGGCAGGTCGTCCGGGTGGGTGATGCCGACCTGGGTGTCCCAGCCATCCGGCATTTCCGTCGGCCCATAGCCCATCACCGCACGGAACTGGTTGGAGATGCGCATATGGCTGTCCGGGTGCTGCAGGTCGCCCTGGGCCACCTTGATGTCCCAGGTGCCCTCGGTGATGGTGGATTCCAGTTGCGCCCAGATCGCCGCCTGCTGGCGGTGCGCATCGAGCTGCTGCTCCAGTTCGCCGACAAAGGCCTGCAGGTCGCTGCAACGCTGCTCCAGGCGCTGCACCTCGGCCTCGGCATTGCGGCTCTGGCCCCGGGCCTGCTCGACCTGCTGGCTCAGGTCACTGCCGAGGGCGCGCACCTCGTCGAGCTGCCGGCCATCCTGCTGACGGGCCATGGCCAGCTCGCGCAAGGCTGCCAGCACGGCCGGATGACGCTGCAACTGCGGCGTTTCCACATCGCCCCACAGCTGGCCCTGACTGATCCGCGCCAGCAAAGGCTCCAGCTCCCGCACCCAATGATCGTTCCTGAAAAACATCAGTGCACACCGTTCGGCAGTGAAAAACACCGAGTTGACCGGATTGTGCCGGTTACGTCTTGCATACGGGTGCCGGGCACTTGACCGTCGCTGCCAGAGGCGCGCCGTGCCTGGCAGGCAGACACATGCCCACGACAGGCTGGGTCAAGACGGCGCAGGCGCAAGCGGGTAAAGTCGGGCGGGCCCGTTCTTCCTCCGGCCATGGCATCCCGTATCGTGAAACCCGAGCAACAATCCCGCCCCAACCGCTGGCCCGCCGTGCTGCGCTCCCTGCACCACCGCAATTTCCGCCTGTATTTCATCGGCCATGCGGTGTCCACCCTCGGCACCTGGGTGCAAACCGTGGCCCTGTCCTGGCTGGTCTACCGCCTGACCGGCTCGGCCGCACTGCTGGGCATCACCACCTGCGCTACCCTGCTCCCACAACTGCTGGTAGGCCCGATCGCCGGGGCCTGGATCGACCGCCACGACAAGCGCCGCCTGCTGATGAAGGTCGAAGCCATGCTCGGTGCCCAGGCCCTGTTGCTGGCGGCGCTGACCGGGCTGGAGTTGATCACGCCCACGCTGATCGTGATCCTCGCCACCACCCTGGGCATCCTCAATGCAGTGGACACGCCACTGCGCCAGTCCCTGCTCAGCCGCCTGGTGGACGACCGCGACGACCTGCCCAATGCCCTGGCCCTCAACGCCATGCTGTTCACCTGCTCGCGCTTTATCGGCCCGCCGCTCGCAGGCCTGCTCCTGGCGCTGACCGGCGAGGCGCTGTGTTTCGCTCTGAATGCGCTGTCCTATGGCGGGCTGATCCTCGGCCTGCTGCTGATCCGCCTGACACCGGGGGAAAAGGCCAGCGGCAGCATGCGCAACATGTTCCGCGAAGGGCTCGACTACGTGCTGGCCTCGCCCTCGTTGCGCGGCCTGATCTTCGGTGTGCTGATGGTCAACCTGACCGCCTCCACCTATGCCGTGCTGCTGCCGGTGTTCGTCCACGATATCTTCGCCGGCGACGCGCGCACCCTGGGCTGGCTGTGGGGTGCTGCCGGGCTGGGTTCGCTGTTGTCCACCGTGCTGCTGGCCGGCAACCAGAGCAGCGAGCGCCTGCGCGGACTGATCCTGTTCTCCGCGATCGCCAGCGCCCTCGGCCTGCTGCTGTTCGCCAGCAGCCGCAGCCTGCCGCTGTCGTTGCTGGCGATGCTGATCCTCGGCTTCGGCGTGACCATAAACAACGTCGGCACCAATATCCTGTTGCAAGGCCAGGCCCCGGAGGCGCTGCGCGGGCGCGTGGTGTCTATCTACACCTCGACCCGCTTCGGCTTCGATGCCATCGGCGGCCTGCTCGCCGGAATACTTGCCGCCCATATCGGCGGTCCCTGGGCGATGCATATCGCCGCCGCCCTGCTGGCCCTGTACTGCCTCTGGCAACTGTTGTTGCGTGCCCGTCCTGAATCCACCCTCGAGGAATCCGCCCCATGAGCGACCTGCTGCGTCAGCAACCGACCATTACCCTGCGCCTGGCCATGCAGGCCCTTGGCGCCGCCGTGGACTTCGCCGAACAGGCTGGCGTGCGGGTCAGCGTGGCGATCCTCGATGCCAGCGGCCAGCCGATCCACAGCGCCCATATGGACGGCGCGCCCAGGCCCTGCCAGACCATCGCCCTGAACAAGGCACGGACCGCTTCCGGGTTTGGCGTGCCCACCTCGGCGTGGGAAGAGCGCCTGCAGAAGACCTCGCAGGCGGTACGCGAAGGGCTGCCACTGCAGGCGGACCTGGCGCTGTTCGGTGGTGGCGAGCCGTTCGTGCATCAGGGCCAGGTGATCGGTGCCATCGGCGTCTCGGGGGCGTCCGAGGCCATGGATGTGAACTGCGCCCGCGCCGCCGTGGACAAGGTCCGCGCGCTGCTGGAAGGCGCATGAACGGCGTCAGCACGGAAGAGCTCGGGCGTTACTGCCTGCACGCCTTCAGCCAGCAGGTGCCGGCCAGCCTGGCGGCGTTCTATCGGGTCGACAAGCAGTTGCTGGCCTGCGATTTCCAGTTGCTCGGCATGCAGCCGCCGATGCACCACCGCTATCTGGAACACTACCGCCATCTCGACCCGCTCAAACCGGACAACTGCAAGGCCATCGGCTTGCCGGTGGTCTCGCTGCGCCAGGGGCTGGCTCATCACGATGCGGCCCATGGCCGTGAGTACCTCGGCTTTCTCGACCAGCACCGGGTGGTGGATGTGGTGGAGATCATGGCCTGGGTCGACGGGCGGCTGGCGGCAGGGGTTTCGTTGTTGCGGGATGGTTCGCTGGGGGCGTTCAGGGTCGAGGAGCTGGAGCGCCTGTTGCCGCTGCACGGGTTGATGCAGATGGCAGCGCGGCAGTTGCCGGTAGCCGTGTCGGACCGGCTGGGCGGGTTGACGCCGAGGGAGCGGGAGATCGCCCTGCTGCTGCGTGACGGAGCCTGCAACAAGACCCTGGCGCGGCAACTGGAACTGGGCTTGCCGACGGTGAAGACCCATCTGATCAATCTGTTTCGCAAGGTGGGGGTGAGAAACAGGACGGAGTTGGTGGGGGTGTTGTTCCTTTAGTTTTCCGGCGCTGCTGATGGCCTCATCGCTGGCAAGCCAGCTCCCACAGGGATCGCGTGCACCGCAGAACCCTGTGGGAGCTGGCTTGCCAGCGATGAGGCCATTAGCAGCAACACATAATCCTGATCTAATCTCCCAGCTCGCCTACAAAGGACTGCCCCGATGCCCCAAACCACCTACCAAGGCGGCTGCCTCTGCGGCTTCATCCGCTACAGCGCCCAAGGCCCCGCCGAGAAGCCCCACACCTGCTCCTGCCGCAACTGCCAGCAGCACAGCGGTGCCCTCACCACACTCTGGGTCGAATTCCCCCGGGACCGTATCGAATGGACCGGCCCAGGCGGCGCCCCTGCCCTCTACCGCTCCTCGGACTATTCCAGCCGCGCCTTCTGCCCGCGTTGCGGCAGCTCCCTCGGCGCGGTGGACGACGAACCGGTGATCGCCCTGCTGGTCGGCGGATTCGACGACCCGAGCGGCCCCGAGCTCAAGCCCGAATACCATTCCTTCGAAGACTGCCAGCCCGCCTGGTGGCGCACCTGACCACTCAGCCCCCTGGCCGCGTCTCCATCATCCGCACCAGCGGCGCATATTCCGCGCGGCTCACCGGGGCGATGCTGCTGGCGTCCTGGGACGCGAGGAACGCCGCCAGCCCGTCCTGGTTCTCCAGCATCGCCTTGCGAATCAGCGCCTTGTACTCGGCGCAGAGATTGCCGCGGAACACGTAGGGGTCGTAGTAGATCCGCTCCGAGCGCCAGAGCACATTGAAGGTGTCCCGGGTGATCCTGCCGCTGTTGAGATAGGCATCGGCCCGCACGCTGGCGACGAACGCCGCATCCACCCGCCCTTCGAGCAAGGCGTCCATTGACTTGTCATGGGACCCGGAATACGCCACCGAACCGAAGAAGCGCGACAACGGCATGCCCACCTGGGCGGCGAACTCGACATTGGGCACCACGCTGCCCGAGGTGCTAGCCGGGTCGCTCAGCGCCCCCCGCTTGCCGCGCAAGGCTTCAAGATCTCCCGCAACCTCGCGTTTTGCCAGCAGCAATGCCTGATAGTGATGCCCCGCCGGGGTGAAGTAACCATTCTTGATCGCCAGGCTGGCGAACGGCTCGATCCGCGGATCACGCTGCTGCGCCAGCGCATAGGACGCCGGCCCCAGCCAGGCAATATCGACGCCACCGGAGACCACCGCATCCACCACGCTTTCATAGGACGACGCCGGGACGATGGACACCGGAATCCCCAACGTGTCGCTCAGCCGCTCCAGCAGCGGCTGATAGTCCTTCATCAGCTCTTCCATGCTCTTCTTCGGAATCACCGCGATGCGCAAGCTGGGCTGCCTGCACTCGGCGTAAACGGACAGGCTGAACAACGTGGCGAACATCAGGCAAAACAGTCGGGTCAGTGCTCGCATGCGGTTTCCGTCGCGTCCATGAAGGGAGGGTATTCGTGCAACTGGGCCACCGTCAGCGGCCGGCTGAAGTGGTAGCCCTGGGCATAATCACAACCGGCCAGGCGCAGGTAGACCACCTGCTCGCGGGTCTCCACGCCCTCGGCCACCACCTCAAGCCCCAGGCGCTTGGCGAGAATGATGGTGGACAGGACGATCGGGCTGTCGTCATGGCTGTTGGAGAGCTGGGCGATCAGCGAGCGGTCGATCTTCAGGCGGTTGATCGGCAGCGCCTGCAAATGGGAGAACCCGGAATAGCCCTGGCCGAAGTCATCGAGGCTGATGCTCAGGCCGGCGTCACGCAGGGCCTTGAGGTGCTTGATGCCCTGGCCTTCGTCGTCGAGCACCGTGGTTTCGGTGATTTCCAGCTCCAGCCGGCGCGGGTCGACGCCATGCTGGCGGATCTCCTCCAGCAGCCGCGCACTGAAATCCGGCTGGCGTAGTTGCAAGGGCGAGACATTCACCGCCAGCCCCGAGGGAATCCCCCTTTCCTGCCAGCGCACCAGTTCCTCGCAGGCCAGGCGCAGCACTTCCCAGCCGAGGGCGACGATAAAGCCGCTGCGTTCGGCCAGGGAGATGAAACGGTCCGGGTACAACAGGCCGAACTCCGGGTGCTGCCAGCGCACCAGGGCCTCGTAACCTTCCACCTGCATCGAGTCGAAGCGCACCTGCGGCTGGAAATGCAGGACGAACTGGCGCTCCTTCAAGGCCGAGCCAAAGGCTTGCTCCAGGGCGAACTCGCCGACATTGACCACGTTCAGCGACGGATCGAAGAAACGGTACTGCCCGCGCCCGGCCTGCTTGGCCGAGTACATGGCGGCGTCGGCATGGCGGATCAGCTCGTCCACCGACTGGCCATCCCGCGGGCAGATGCTCACGCCGATACTCGGGCTGCTGTTGAGTTCATGCTTGTCCAGGGAATAGGTGGCCGACAGCTTGTTCAGCAGCATGCGCACCCACAGGTCGATCTGCTCCTCGGTACGACTGCCGGCCAGCAGCACGACGAATTCGTCACCACCAAAACGCGCCGCTTCATCCCCCGGTTCCAGGGCCCGGCTGATGCGTCCGGCCACCGCCTGCAGGAGCAGGTCGCCGACCTTGTGGCCGAGGGAGTCGTTGATCGACTTGAAGCGGTCCATATCGATGAACAGGACCGCCATCAGGCGCCGCTTGCTGCGCTGCTCGCCCAGCACCCGCGCGGCGGTTTCCATGAACTGGCGACGGTTGTGCAGGCCGCTCAAGTGATCGGTGGCCGCCGCATGGCTGCTGCGCCGGTGTTCTTCTTCCAGGCGCTGGATCAGTTGCTGGTTGATGGTCTGGGCCTGCTCCAGGGCGGCGAAAGCTTCCTCGCGCTTGCCCAGCACGCGCCAGGTCCACAGCGCGCCACCGAGCACCAGCAGGGTCATGGCCAGGTTGAGCCAGAGCTGACGTTCGTATAGCGCCTGCGACGGCGCAAGGATCTCCTCCTCGCGCTGGCTCACGGCAATGCTGAAGCCCCGTGGCAGGACCTTGCGGAACAGGCTCTGGTAATGCCCGTCGAGGCTGTACTGGCTGATGCCACCGGAGGCCTCCAGGGTGTCCGGCAGGTCCGGTTTGAGCGTCTCGCCGGCCACCAGCACGCCGCTGTTGCCGATGCGCAGGCGCTCGTGGCCGGCGCTGTCGAGCAGGCGCATCAGGCCGCTGCTGCCCAGGTCGATATGCTGGAACAGCACCGCCAGGTAGCCGATATCCAGTTGCACCAGGAGGATGCTTTCGGCATCGCCCCGGGACGGATCGGTCAACGGCAGCAGGAATGGCAGACGCCAGTTGATCTCTTCGGCATCCTTGGCCGAAGCGTCCAGCGGCGGCAGGAAGGGCTTGAAGCCATAGCGGCTGGTATGTTCGCGCAGCGCACGCAGCCAGGGTTCGGGCAACTGGCCGGGTTCATCGCGGTGGCTGGCGGAGAGCAGGCTGCCATCGGCGCGGTACAGGCTCATGCGCTTGAGCACCGGGTCTTCGGCGAGCATGCGCACCAGGCTCAGGCGGCCCTGGCCACCGTCGCGCATATCGGCCTGGGCGGCACGGCCGATGGTCTGCGCACGATCCACCAACTGACTGAGGTTCTCGGCAGCCATGGTGGCCAGGTTGAGGTGTTCGGAGGCCTTGGCGGCCAGCGCTTCCTGCGCGGACGTGGCCTGCTGCTGGAAGAACAGCCCCCAGAGGAACAGCAGAATCGCCGCAGACGAGGAAAGCAGCAGGAACTGCAGCACATTGAGAGAGGAAAAAGACCGGCGGATCACTGCAATTCATTCCTGCCGCTGAGTGATGGCACATTACTACCGCTTTATGACAGCCAGATGACTGGTATACCGCCACCTCAACCATCCGGTTGATACCGCCCGACCGCCCTGCCCGGCACCATCACGGCTCCAATCAACAACAACGAGCCACCTCCCATGACCACCCATACCGACTGGATTTCCGTAGGCGCCCTGGCCGACGGTTTCGCCCCCGAAGCCTTTATCCTGCCGCAACTGGCCGAGCTGGCCGGGCAGCGCATGACCCTGAACTTCGCCAATGGCTGGTCCATCGAGCACCGCTTCGACGCCGAGCAACTGCACTGGCATGCCGCCGACGGCCACTCCACGGGCAGCGCGCCGTACCGCGCCACCTCGGTGCGTCCGGGCATCGTGCTGGTGGACTTCCTCAAGACCGAGAACGGCCAGACCTGGTCGATCTCCCTGGTCCTGGACACCCTGAGCCAGTCCTTCACCGCCGTGATCGGCAGCATGCCCGAGGCCGAGGAAACCCACCAAGGCATGTTCCACCGCGCCCTGTCCGGCAAGGCCCTGACCTGCGTCGAAGCGCAGTTCCTCCACGGCACCCTCGACCGCCCATGGCAAGACGGCGCCTGCCCGCACGCACTGACCACCGAGCTGGTGGGTATCCGCAACCGTTACCGCTACAGCCCGACCGAGGAATACGAGCACATCTACCTCAACGAGAACTTCTATACCTGGCAGTGCCTCAAGGGGGTCGAAAAAGGCCTGTGCGACACCGACCGCTGCCACTACTACAAGATTGCCGACGAGCTGTACCTGTTCGTCTGGCGAGAGAAGATCATCCCGACCCTGGGCCTGGTGATGATCGACCTGCGCGAGCACCGCAGCGACGGCAAGATCTTCGGCCATGCCGAAGGCGGCTTCGAGGCCTTCAGCAACTTCCCGGTGTCGTCCTACTGCAACCTGATCAACACCACGGTCCACGACAAATGAGCCGCACCGTGCTGGTGACCGGTGCCGGCAGCGGCATCGGTGCAGCCTGCGCGCGGCGCCTGGCGGCGGCCGGCGACCAGCTGGTGCTGGTTGGCCGGCGCCGCGAGGCACTGGAACAGGTGGCCGCGGACACCAACGCCTTGGTGCTGGCCGGCGATGCCGCCGACAGCGCCACCTGGCACGGTTTCGTCGAGCAGATCCGCGCCCGCTTCGGCGGCCTCGATGCGCTGGTCTGCTGTGCCGGCGGGCATGGCCTGGGCACGGCGCTCGAAACCGACGACGACGCCTGGGAAGCCGCCATGCGCGGCAACCTGCACAGCGCCTTCCACAGCGCCCGGGCCTGCCTGCCACTGCTGATCGAGCGGCGCGGCAGCATCGTCCTGCTCGGCTCCATCGCCTCCCTGGCGGCGGGGCCGGAGGTGTGCGGCTACACCACCGCCAAGCATGCGCTGGTGGGGCTGAACCGCTCCCTGGCGCGGGACTTCGGGCCGCAGGGTGTGCGGGTCAACTGCGTCTGCCCGGGCTGGGTGCGCACGCCGATGGCCGATGCCGAGATGCAGCCGCTGATGGAGCGTTACGGCGAAGACCTCGATGCGGCCTACGCCCGGGTCACCGCCGACGTGCCACTGCGCCGCCCGGCCACGGCGGACGAGATCGCCGCGCTGTGCCAATTCCTGGTCAGCAGCGAGGCGTCGATCATCACCGGGGCGGTGATTGCGGCGGACGGTGGTTCGACCATCGTCGACGTGCCGACCCTGGCCTACACCCGCATGGAGAACGACGCATGAATGCACGCTTCGATTTCAGTGGCCAGCAGGTGCTGGTCACCGGCGGCGCCCAGGGTATCGGCCGGGCCATCGTCGAGGGCTTTGCCCGGGCCGGGGCCGAGGTGCTGATCGCCGACCTCAACCTGGCCGGTGCCCAGGCGCTGGCCGATGAGCTGAATGGCCAGGGCCACCGGGTCAGCGCCAGCGGTATCGACCTGGCCGACCGCCAGGGCATCGCCGGCCTGCTGGCGGGCCTGCCGCGCCTCGATGTGCTGGTGCACAACGCAGCGTACTTCCCGCTGACGCCGTTCGAGCAGATCGACGAACCGCTGCTGCGCCGGACCCTGGACGTGAACCTGTCGGCGCTGTTCTGGTTGACCCAGGGCGCGCTGCCGCTGTTCCGTCGCCAGGGTCGCGGCAATGTGCTGGTGACCTCCTCGGTCACCGGGCCGCGGGTGGCCTATCCCGGGCTCAGTCACTACGCCGCGTCCAAGGCCGGGGTCAACGGCTTCATCCGCAGTGCGGCGCTGGAGCTGGCGGCCCATGGCGTGCGGGTCAACGGCGTCGAGCCGGGGATGATCCGTACCCCGGCCATGGGCAACCTGGGCGACGACGGCCTCAATGCGCGTATCGCCCGTGGCGTGCCCCTGGGTCGCCTCGGCGAGCCGGAGGATATCGCCGCGGCGATGCTCTTCCTCGCCTCGGACAATGCCGCCTATATCACCGGCCAGACCCTGATCGTCGATGGCGGCGCAACGCTGCCGGAAACCATGGCGGCACTGGACTGAAGACTGGCCATTGCGGTCAAAAGCGCTGGCAGCCACGAACAAGACTTGCCCCGACTGCCAGCGCCCTAATAGCCACTGATCTGCCAAACAAGAACCGCATTGGGGAAGCACACATGGACAAGCAACACCGCCTGTTACCACTGGCCCGGGCCGTCGGCCTGAGCCTTGCCAGCCTGGCAGCGGCGCAACCGGCCCTGGCCTACGAGCTGTACGCCGACGAAGACACCCACCTCAACGCCGACATGCTCGCGGTGTACGGCATGTTCAACAGCCGCAAGAACTACGACGGCAGCAGCGGCGGCTCGACCTGGCGCGAAGGCTTCATCAAATACGGGGTCAGCGGCGACCAGGGCCTGGGCGGCAACGGCACCTTGTACGGCACCTTCAACCTGGTCAGCTCGGCGACCTGGGGCGATGGCGATGCCGCCGGCAATACCGATGGTTCCGAACGCACCACCAAGATCGAGGATGCTTTCCTTGGCTGGCGTTCCGGCGACCTGTTTCCGGCCCTGGGCAAGGATGGCGTGGACTTCTCCGCCGGGCGTCAGGTGGTCAAGCTGGGTAGCGGCTTCCTGATCAACGACGACGGTCCCAACCTCGGCAAGGGCCCGGCGGACGGCGCATTGAACCGTGGCGGCGCCTACTACCTGGCAGCCCGTCATGCCTTCGACCGTACCGCCGTACTGAAACTCGGTGGCCAGGACGGCCTGCACGGCAGCGTGGTCTGGCTGAAATCCGACAACCGCGCCCAGGCCGAAACCGAACTGGCGGCGGGTACCCTGGACTACACCGCCGAAGCCGGCACCCTGGGCCTGACCTGGGTGCATGGCCTCGACGTGGTCGACCAATGGGCCAGCGACTTCCAGAAAGAGCGGGAGAACATGGACGTCTACAGCCTGCGTGGCGAAGGCAGTGCGGGCATCGAGAATGCCAGCTTCGCCTTCGAATACGCCTGGCAGGACAAGGACGCGGGCCCGGAAAAGGCCTGGTACGCCGAAGCGGGCTATACCTTCGCTGATGTCGCCTGGTCGCCCAAGGTCACCTATCGCTATACCCGTTACTCCCAGGGTTGGGACTCGCTGTTCACCGGCCTGAGCACCGGTTACGGCACCTGGTTCCAGGGTGAGGTGGCGGCCAACTATTCGGGGCCGTTCAACAGCAATACCGGCATTCACCATGTCGGCCTGAAGGCCACGCCGCTGGAGAACCTGACCGTGGGCGCGCTGTACTTTGATTTCCATACCCTGAGGACCCGCGACACCCTGAATCTCGATGCCCGCGAGCTGGATTTCTATGCGGAATGGGCGGTGAACGAGCACCTGATCATCAGCCCGGTGATCGGCCTGTACCAGCCGAAGAAGGATGAGACGACCGGGGGGAATCAGGTGGGGGGGAATGGGACCAATGTGTATAGCCAACTGACGGTGGCGGTACCGTTCTAGATCTTCATTGCTCTTGAGGGCCCTATCGCTGGCAAGCCAGCTCCCACAGGGATCGCGTACACCACCGAACCCTGTGGGAGCTGGCTTGCCAGCGATGAGGCCCGCAAGAACACCTCAACCATCCGCCTTCTTGTCAGCCTTCTCCTGCTTCACCACCTGCTGTTCCCGATCGCCCCACAGCCGGTCCTGCTCGGCCTGGAACTTCGCCTGGAACTCCTGGATCCGCTCCATACCATCCGCCGCCTGGGCCGTGCCGACCATTGCCGACAACAGACCCGCCACCGCCATCACCTTGAGCATCCGCATCACTCACCTCGAACATTCCGGGCGCACCAGGAAAGTGGCCCTTGTTGCGAGCCAGTCTATGGAGCAACAGCTAACGCCAAGGTGAGGCGCGGATGACAATTTCGAAAGTTTCAGTAGCGCCGCGTGCTCATCAGCTCATCCAGCACCCGGTTCGGCACGCGGAACGGAATCGCTGCATGGTCCTCCCCCGCCTCGATCTGCAGGTCACTGCGCAAACCATACTGCGACAGGTTCTCCAGGCGCAGTTGCAACGAGCGCACATCCTGGATCTCCTGCGGCATTTCACGGTCCCCGGCACTCAGGCTCAGGCTGCGGTGGATCAGGTCCAGCTTGCCGGCATGGGCCTTGGCGGTGAACGCCCGTTCATGGGCCAGCAGGAAGCGGTCCTGCCACCACAGGCTCGGGCTGATCGCCACGTAGTGCTGGAACAGCTCGGGCCGGGTGAACAACGTGTAGATGGCGAACATCCCGCCAAACGAATGGCCGACCAGGCTGCGCTGGTCCTGGTCGATCTTGAAGCGCTGGTTGACCTTGGGCATCAGGCGCTTCTCGATGAAGTCGAGGAACACATCCTGCCCGCCCTGGGGCGGATCGTTGCGGTCGGCCGGAGCCGGCGGCGACAGATCGTAGGCGCGCCGAACGAAATCCAGCGGCGTGTCGCTCGGGTAACCGATCGCCACCAGCACCGCCCCGCGCAGGCGGTCCTGGGCGCGCTTGGCGGCATGAAAGGCCGGGAAGTAGGCATTGCCGTCGAGCAGGTAGATCACCGGGTAGCCGCCGGTCCAGGGCACATCGCCCTCCGGCAGGCTGACCATGATCCGGTACTCGCGCCCCTCGGCACTTTTCATCGTCCATTGCTCGGTGCCATCTAGGGTCACCGGCTCGGCCCGCGCCAGCCCGCTGAACAGCAGGACCGTCAGGCTCATCATCCAGGTACGCAGCATGTCCGTTCCTCCCCTTACCAGCGATAGCTGAGGCTGGTGACCACGCTGCGCGCTTCACCGCGGTAGCAGTAGCCGTCCTGGCAATTGATGAAGCGCTCGTCGAACAGGTTGCGCGCATTGACGCCCACTCGCACGCCGTCGAGACCGCCGCCGAAGTCGTAGTGCACGCCGGCATCGACCAGGGTGTAGCCCTCGTTCTTCACCAGGTTGGCCGCGTCGCCATAGGTGCTGCCGGTGTAGCGCGCACCACCGGAAATGCCGAAGCCGAACGGCAGCTTGTAGTCCAGCCACAGCGAGGCCAGGTGGCGTGGCACGTTCTTCGGCACCTTGCCCTGGTCGCCGTTGTTGCCCTTGGTCACCTCGGCATCGTTGAAGGCGTAGCTGGCGGTCAGGCGCAGGTTGTCGTTGACGTCGGACACCGCTTCCAGCTCAAGCCCACGGGACACCTGCTCGCCGGTCTGCACGTTGTTCAGCGGGTTGACCAGGTCGCGGGTCTGCACGTTGCTCTGGGTCAGGTGGTAGAGCGAGGCGGTCAACAGCGTGCTGCTGCCCGGCGGCTGGTATTTCACGCCAACTTCGTACTGCTTGCCTTCGGTGGGCTTGTACGGCTGGCCCGTGGCGTTCACGCCGCTGACCGGCAGGAACGAGGTGGCGTAGCTGGCATAGGGCGCCAGGCCGTTGTCGAACAGGTAGAGCACGCCGACCTGGCCGGTGGTGGCCGAGTCGCTGGTGGTGCTGTTGATATCGGTGAGGTTGTCGTCACGCCGCACATGCACCCAGTCGCGGCGCAGGCCGGCGGACAGGCGCCATTGATCGAGTTCGATCTGGTCCTGCACATAGGCGCCCATGCGGTGTTCGAGGCCGTCCTGGTCGGCCAGCGGCGAGGTCGGCTTGGCCACCGGCTGGTGGTAGTCGGGGTTCCAGCGGTCGATGGTCGGCGCGGGGCCCATGGCATAGAGCAGCGAGGTGTCGAGCCAGGCATAGTCGACACCGCTGACCACGGTGTGGTGCAGGTTGCCAGTGGCGAAGCGGCTGACCAGGCGGGTGTCGGTAGACAGGGAGTTCATGTCCTCGTACAAGCCCACGGCGGAGCGTTCGAGGATATGCCCGTCGATGACCGCGGTCGGCTGCAGGTACTGGTTGGTGGTGCTGACCTGGCCGTAGCGCAGGTTCTGCTGGACGCTGAAGGTGTCGTTGAAGGCGTGCTCGAACTCGTAGCCGAAGGTCCACTGGCGCTGGTGCAGCTTGTCGAAGTACTCGTCGCCCTGCCAGAAGTGGGTCAGGTGGTCGCCTTCCTGGAGCATCATCGGCGAGGCAGCGGTCTGGCGTTCCTGGTACTGGGCCAACAGGGTCAGGCTGGTGTCCGGGTCGATCTGCCAGCTCAGGGATGGCGCCAGCAGGCGCGAATCGTTGTCCATCTGGTCGACCGAGTAGCCGGAGTCGCGGTACAGGCCGACGGTACGGAACAGCACGTCGCCGGCCTCGTCCAGCTTGCCGCCGATATCGAACTGGCCCTGCTGGTGATCGTAGCTGCCGCCCTGCACCTGCACTTCGTTCTTCGCCAGCAGGCTCGGGCGCTTGCTGACCCGGTTGACCATCCCGCCGGGGCTGATCTGGCCGTAGAGCACCGAGGCCGGGCCCTTCAACACTTCGATTCGCTCCAGGGCGTAGGCCTCGGTGGAATACAGCGACAGCCAGCCGCTGCCGGGCTGGCGCAGGCCGTCGAGGAAGTCGGCGGCGATGGTGGTCTCGAAGCCGCGCACCTGGATATTGTCGAAACGTGGGTCCAGTCCCGAACTGCCGACCCGCACCCCGGCGCTGTAGGCCACCGCGTCCTCGACCTTGTTGACCTTGCGGTCGTTGATCTGCTCGGCGGTGACCACGCTGACGCTCTGCGCGGTTTCCAGGATCGGCCGGTCACTCTTGGTGGCGCTGCTGGCATTGCTGGCGAAATAGCCGGTGACCGGGGCGAAGGCGCTTTGCATCGAGGTGCTTTCGATGCTGGTCGGCGCCAGTTGCAGGCTGGCCTCGGTATCACGCAGCACCACGTAGCCGGAGGCGGTCTTGTGCGCCACCAGGCCGCTGCCCTTGAGCAGCCGGTTCAGGCCGTCTTCCAGCGAACCGCCGCCACCGAGGCCGGCGGTGCTCAGGCCGCGCACATCATCGGGGGCGAACGACAGGGTGATCCCGGAGCGCTCGGCGAAACTGCTCAGGGCCTGGGCCAGCGGGCCGGCGGCTACGGCCGGTGCTACCGGGGTTTCGGCGCGGGCCGGCAGGCTGGCGACAGCGCCACCCAGGGCCAGGGCCAGGCACACGGCGCGGGACAGGGAGCGAGGCTGGAAAGGGATCGACGGGGGACTGTTACGGCGCATTCAGGAGTCCAATAAGGGAAGTGATATCCCATAACCGGACGAGTCCATGAAGTCCGACAAAAAAATTTCAGCTGGCGTCTATGCCGGCACTACCCGTACCCACCAGCGGGTGCGCTCCACCACTTTCACCGGCAGCAGATGGCTGATGTTGTCCAGCAGCGACGCCGGATCATCGAGGCGGAACACCCCGGACAGGCGCAGGTCGGCGATCCGCTCGTCACAGCCCAGCCAGCCATGCCGGTAGCGCCCGGCCTCGGTGAGGAATTCGCCCAGGCGGATATCGTTGACCACCAGCAGGCCACGGCTCCAGGCGAACGGGTCGAGGGGGCTCTTGCCCAGCACCGTCATCGCCGACGCCGACACGCCAAGCCCCTCGCCCGCCAGCACGCGGCGCTGGCCGACCGGCGAGGTGACCAGCACCTCGCCGCGATCGACGCGGATCTCGCTGTAGCCATCGCGCTCGCGCAACGACACCCGCGCCTCGCGGCCGCTGCACTCGGCGAAGCGGCAGCGCGCATGCCAGCGCGCACCGTCCAGCAGCACTTCGCCGGACAGCAGCAACAGTTCGCCGCCCTGCACGTCCACCGAGCTGTCGCCGTTGAGGGTGACCCGGGTGCCATTGCCGAGGTTGATCTGCCGGCGCTCGCCCAGGTGGGTGATGTAGTCGGCATGCCAGGCCGGTGGTGCGCTGACCGCCGCCAGGGCCGTGCCGCCGGCGACCAGGCCGAGCATCTTCAACATCCTGCGTCGGCTGAGGTCGGCGGAGGCGCGCTGGAGCAGCGGGATACTCTGCTCGGCCCGGGGCAACTGGCTGGACTGAAACATCCCGGCCATCTGCTGCAGGCGTTGCCAGGCCAGTTGATGACGCGGGTCGCGGCGCAGCCAGTCATTGAACGGGGCCTGCAACTCGGGGTGGCCGCGCAGGCGCATCTGCCAGTCGATGGCGGCACGCACCACGCTTTCCGGCAGGCGGCTCATGGTGTTGCCTCGAAACACAGGCGGTAACAGTGCAGCAGGGCATTGGCGACATGGCGTTCCACGGTACGGCTGGACACGCCCAGTTGCGCGGCGATCTGCGCGTGGGTCAGGCCGCCGAGCTGGTACAGCAGGAAGGCTTCGCGGGCCGCCGGCTTGAGGCCTTCGAGCATCTGCGCGATGCGCTCCAGGCATTGCAGGGCTTCGTGGCGGACTTCCGGCGAGGGGTAGCTGGCTTCCGGCAGATGGGCCAGGGCTTCGAGGTAGGCACGTTCAAGGGCATCGCGGCGCCAGTGGTCGATCACCAGGCCGCGGGCGATGCGCGCCAGCAGGGCGCGGGGCGAGCGGTTGGTGACCGGCTGGTTGCGTACGAGCAGGCGCACGAAAGTGTCCTGGGCGAGGTCCGCGGCCTGCTGCGAACAGCCCACCGAACGCCGCAGCCAGCCGTTCAGCCAGCCGTGATGGGTGCCGTAGAGCACCTCGAAAGGCACGATGGAATCCGCTTCATGTAGCGACATGGCACCCCCTTCGGAACCAGAGCGGCTGAAATACGGGGGCACATTAATAGCGAATCATTCTTATTTCAATATGTGATTTTCTGACCCATACACAATCCAGGTAGGAGCGTGGCTTGCCCGCGAAGGAGTGCGAAGCGCTCCCAAAATAGTAGGGTCAATGAGATTTTTGGACCGCTGCGCGGTCCTTCGCGGGCAAGCCACGCTCCTACAAGAGCTATGCGCGACCGGGTCAAGGCCCATCCCTGTACCCAAGATTCCACGAAGCCCGCAACGCCGCCTTCTTCAAGGCATGCACCTGCGCCGGGTCCACCTGGCGGGTGATGTTCTGCACCGTCGCCACCAGCGCCACCGCGCCGATGAACTCGGCATTCAACCCGAGGATCGGCGCCGCAATCGCCGAGATCCCCAGGGTCTCTTCCTCGATCGCCGCCGCCCAGCCCTGGGCCCTGACTTCTGCGACCTGGCGCTTGAGTTCCTGACGATCGGTTACGGTATTCACCGTCACCGCCGGCAGCTCCGCCGCCCCCAGCTGATCCACCCCCAACTGCCGGGCAAAGGCCAGCGCCACCTTGCCCTGGGCATTGCAGTGCAGTTGCAGCTCGGTACCGGTGCGCACTCCAATCTCCAGCGCCGACTTGCCCAACTGGGTGTCCACCACCACCAGGCGCCGCCCCTGCAGGACCGAAAGCACCACCGACAGCCCCAGTTCGTCACGCAAATCGCGCAGGGCATCGGCCGAGGCGCTGAGCAGGTCGATGCCCCCCGCCGCCGCATGCCCCAGCACATAGGCCTGCACGCCCAGGCGGTAGCGCGAGGTCTGCGGGTTCTGGCTGAGGTAACCGCGTTCCACCAGGGTTTTCAGATGGCGAAACACCGAACCCTTGGTCGTGCCCAGTTGCACCGCCAGCTCGCTGACGCCGATGTCCTCGCTGGCCCCCGCCACCCGCTCCAGCACATCCAGGGCGAGCTGCACCGAGCGCACGCCGCCCGAGGTCGTTTCTTCCTTCATCGTGAAGATCCCTGATTGGGTAGAAAAATAGACCGCGTTCGCACAGGCGAAACGCGACGATGGCCGGACTATCGCGCAGTTTTATGAAAGCTGACAAGCCCCGCTCCGGCCCGTCCAGGTCCAACCAGATGGCGTATTGCTACGCAACTCCATGATTTACCGAGAATTATCCTTTTACCTCGAACCATCATCACTTGGATAGTTCTTTCAGCGAAAAGCCATTCTTTTAAAAGAAACAAAAAGGATTTGACGAAACTCGCGACCAGTCGTAAAAATGAAACCACGTACCGCATACGCATACAAAAATCGCATCGAGGATAACGTCATGACAGCTCGTGGTTCGGCCCTGGCCCAGCGCGACATCGCCTACCATCTGCACCCCCAGACCAACCTGCGCCTGCATGAGGAGGTCGGACCGCTGCTGATGGAACGTGGCGAGGGCATCTATGTGTTCGACGAACAGGGCCAGCGCTATATCGAAGGGATGTCCGGCCTGTGGTGCGCGACCCTGGGCTTCAGCCAGCCGCGCCTGGCCGAGGCGGCCTACCAGCAGTTGCTCAAGCTGCCCTACCAGCAGACCTTCGCCCACCGCAGCCACGGCCCTGCCGCCGATCTGGCCGCCTTGCTGATCGAACATGCCCCTGCCGGCCTGACCAAGGCGGTGTTCCAGAGCTCCGGCTCGGAAGCCGTGGACACCGCGATCAAGTTCGTCCGCTACTACCACACCGCGATCGGCAAGCCGGGCAAGACCCGCCTGATCGCCCGCCAGCGCAGCTACCACGGCACCACCCTGGCCGCCGCCAGCCTGACCGGCCTGCCGAACATGCACAAAGGCTGGGGCGAGCCGCTGGCCGACGTAATTCATGTGCGCTGCCCGCACCTGTATCGCCAAGGCCTGCCGGGGGAAAGCGAGGAAGCCTTCGCCACCCGCCTGACCGAAGAACTGGAGCAGACCATTCTTGAAGCCGGCCCGGACACCATCGGTGCCTTCTTCGCCGAACCGGTGATGGGCACCGGCGGGGTGATCCTGCCGCCCGCCGGCTATTTCGCCAAGGTCCAGGCGGTGCTGCGCAAGTACGAGATCCTGATGGTCGCCGACGAGGTGATCTGCGGTTTCGGCCGCACCGGCCACTACTGGGGTTGCGACGCCATGGGCATCGAGCCGGACATGCTGACCTGCGCCAAGGGCCTGTCGGCGGCGTTCCAGCCGATCTCGGCGCTGCTGGTCAGCGAGCGCATCTACCAGGTGATCGCCGATCAGAGCCAGGCCCTCGGCGGCCTGGGCCATGGCTACACCTACGGCGGCCATCCGGTGGCGGCGGCGGTGGCCCTGGAAACCCTCAAGCTCTACGACGAGCTGGATATCGTCGCTCATGTCCGCGACGTGGCCCCGGCGTTCCAGGCCGGCGTGCGCGCCCTGGCCGACCATCCGCTGGTGGGCGAGGCCCGGGGCATAGGCCTGATGGCGGCCCTGGAATTCGTCGCCGACAAGGACAGCCGCACGCCCTTCCCCGCCGAGCTGAAGATCGCCCAGCAGGTCAGCAACGCCCTGCAGCGCAACGGCATCCTCCTGCGCGCCCTCGGCGACACCCTGGTCATGGCGCCGCCGCTGATCGTCGATGCGCAGCAGATCGCGACTATCCTCAACGCACTGACCCAGGCCCTGGACGACGTGCTGGCAGGTATCCGGCCATGATCGCCCAGGACCTCCGCCCCTTGCCCAAGGCTGCCATGAACACCGAGCCCGACGCCCCCGACCCGCTGGCCGACGCCCCGCTGCTGGTGCGTTTCGAGGAGGTCTGCAAGACCTACGACGAACGCGCCTGGGTGGTCGACAACCTGCACCTGGATATCCGCCAGGGCGAGTTCCTGTCCTTGCTCGGCCCCAGCGGCTCGGGCAAGACCACCACACTGATGATGCTCGCCGGCTTCGATGCCCCGGACCGCGGGCGCATCCTCATGGACGGCGCCGATATCAGCCGCCTGCCGGCCTACCGCCGCGATATGGGCGTGGTGTTCCAGAGCTACGCGCTGTTCCCGCATATGAGCGTGGCGCAGAACGTGGCCTTCCCTCTCAACCTGCGCAAGGTGGGTGCCGCCGAAACCCGTGAGCGGGTGCGCGAAGCCCTGGCCCTGGCGCGTCTCGAGGGTTTCGAGGACCGCCAGCCGGGCCAGCTCTCCGGCGGCCAGCAGCAACGGGTCGCCCTGGCCCGGGCCCTGGTCTACCGGCCGCGCATGCTGCTGATGGACGAACCCCTCGGCGCGCTGGACAAGGCCCTGCGCGAGCATATGCAGCTGGAGCTCAAGGCGATCCACAAGCAACTGGGCATCACCTTCATCTATGTCACCCATGACCAGGACGAGGCGATGACCATGTCCGACCGGGTGGCCGTGTTCAACGAAGGCCGCATCGCCCAGATCGCCGCGCCGCAGACCCTGTACAACCGCCCGGCGACGCGCTTCGTCGCCAACTTCCTCGGCGAGACCAACCTGCTGGAAGGCCGGGTGGTCAACAACGCCGACGGCTTCGCCACCCTGCGCCTCGACGAGGACGGCTCGCTGCACCACGCCCGCTGCGCCGACACCCGCCTGACCGTGGGCGACAACGCGGCCCTGGCGATCCGCCCGGAAAACCTGCGCCTGGCCAGCGGCGACGAGCCGGCCGTGGCCGCGCGGGTGATCGACAGCATCTTCCATGGCGCCCACTGCCGCCTGCGCCTGCACATGGCCGGCGGCAGCGAGCTGTCGATGACCTACAACCCGGGCAGCCTCGGCCGCCCGGCGCCGCTGCCGGGCGAGGCCGTGACCCTCGGCGTGCCGCCGCAGCTGGCGATGATCCTGCGCTGATCCACTACAAGAACAAGCACCACCCGATTCGATGAACCGCTCTGACACTGCCGTCCAAAACCAATTTCAAAGGCTGGGAGTTCCATCATGTTCAGCACCCGCTCCGTCCGTCATTTCACCCTCACCCTCTGCGGCCTTGCCCTGTGTGCCGGCGCGGCCCAGGCCCGCGACCTGACCGTGGCCTCCTGGGGCGGCGCCTACCAGGACGTGCAACGCAAGATCTTCTTCGAGCCCTACAGCCAGGCCAGCGGCAACAAGGTGGTCGACGACAGCTGGGAAGGCGGCATCGGCCTGCTGCGCACCCGGGCCGAAGGCCAGGACGGCGGCTGGGACCTGGTCCAGGTGGAAGCCGAGGACCTGCAACTGGGTTGCGGCGAAGGCCTGTTCATGGCCCTGGACTTCAACCGCATTGGCGGCAAGGACAGCTACATCCCCAGCGCCGTCAGCGAATGCGGCGTGGGCAACGCGGTGTACAACTTCGTCATCGGCTACGACACCAGCAAGCTGTCCCGCGCCCCCACCGGCTGGGCGGATTTCTTCGACACCAGGACCTTCCCCGGCAAGCGCGCCCTGCGCCAGGGGCCCAAGGGCAACCTGGAAATCGCCCTGATGGCCGACGGCGTGGCCCCGGCCGAGGTGTACAAGACCCTCAACCTGCCCGGCGGCGTCGATCGCGCCTTCAAGAAGCTCGACAGCATCAAGGACCAGCTGCTGTTCTGGAAGGCCGGCGGCCAGCCAATGCAACTGCTGGCCTCGGGCGAAGTCGCCATGACCACCTCCTACAACGGCCGGGTGACCAACGCCATCCGCCAGGACCACAAGCCCTTCGGCCTGGTCTGGAACCAGTCGCTGCAGACCATGGACAGCTGGGTGATCCTGGCCAACTCGCCTAACGAGGACAAGGCCTACGGCCTGCTCAAGGTGATGGGCGAAGGCGAGCACCAGAAGCTCTGGCCGGCCCTGCAACCTACCGGGATCACCTCGCGCAAAGGCATCGCCGACACTGACCCGGCCGCCCTGGCCGACTCGCCGAGCGCCCCGCAGAACGCGGCCAACGTACTGGTACTGGACGACAAGTTCTGGGTCGACCGCATCGACGAACTGAATGCCAAGTGGACCGCCTGGTCGGCCAAGTGACCCTTGCCACCGTTGCCGAGGAATCGACATGAGCGCTGTAGCCCTCACCCCTTCACTGCCAGTGGTCGCGCGCAAGGACCGCGCCGCCCTCTGGCGCGCCTATGGCCTGCTGGCGCCACTGGTACTGTTCCTGCTGCTGACCTTCGTCGGCCCGATCGGCACCCTGCTGTGGCGCGCCGTGGCCGACAACGAACTGCCCCAGGCCCTGCCCACCACCGCCCGCGCCCTGTCGGCGTGGGACGGGCGTTCGGCGCCGGACGAAACCCTGTTCAAACCCTTCGCCGCCGACCTGCGCCAGGCCAGCCCCCGCGACCTTGCGGCACTGGCCCGACGCCTGGCCTATGAAGCGCCGGCCCTGCGCAGCCTGCTGGCCACGGCCAAGCGCGAAGTCGCCGGCCTCGACGGCAGCGCCGCAGCCATGGGCGCCCTGGACCCGCGCTGGCTGGACAACGCCACCTGGCAGACCTTCAAGCGCGCCGCCGGGCCGGTAGGCAGTTACCACCTGCTGTCGGCGGTGGACCTCAAGCACGACTACCAGCAGGGCCTGGTGAACAAGGACGAAGCGGGCCTGTACCGCTCGATCCTGGCGCGCACCTTCAGCATCGCCGCGCTCACCACCCTGTTCTGCGTGTTGCTGGCGTTCCCGCTGTGCGTGTTCCTCGACCGGCGCACGCCGCGCACGCGCAACCTGCTGCTGTTGATGATCCTGCTGCCGTTCTGGACCTCGATCCTGGTGCGGACCACCGCGTGGATGGTGCTGTTGCAGGACGGTGGCATGGTCAATGCCCTGCTCATGGCCCTGGGCTGGATCGACAGCCCGGTACACCTGCTCTACAACCGCTTCGGGGTGATCCTCGCCCTGGTCCATGTGATGTTGCCGTTCATGGTCTTCCCGCTGCTGGCGGCCATGGCCGGCTGCAACCGCCTGCTGGTGCAGGCCGCGTATTCCATGGGCGCGCGACCGCTGCGGGTGTTCTTCCAGGTCTACCTGCCGCAGGTACTGCCGGGGCTGGCGGCCGGGGCGCTGATGGTGTTCATCGTCACCCTCGGTTTCTACATCACCCCGGCGCTGCTGGGCGGGCCGGCGGATCAGATGATCAGCTTCTATATCGCCCAGTTCACCACCGGCACCCTCAACTGGGGCCTGGCCTCGGCCCTCGGCCTGGTGCTGCTGGTCGCCACCACCCTGCTCTACCTGATCCAGGCGCACCTGGCCCGGCGTGGCGCGCAAGGAGTCCAACGATGATACGCAACCCCAACAGCGGCCGCCTGGCCTGGTTCGGCAACCTCGGGCTGTCGCTCAGTGGCTGGCTGGTGCTGGCCTTTCTCCTGCTGCCGATCCTGGTGGTGCTGCCGCTGTCGTTCAGCGACAGCCGCTATATGTCGTTGCCGCTGGGCAACTTCACCTTGCACTGGTACGAGGCATTCTTCGGCTCGTCGCAGTGGCTGGGGGCCTTGTTCAACAGCTTTGCGATTGCCGTGGCCAGTACCGTGCTGGCAGTGGTCCTGGGTGGACTGGCGGCGCTGGGCCTGCGCCATCCGGCGATGCCGGGCAAGCGGGTGATCGAGGTGCTGCTGATCGCGCCGATGATCGTCCCGGCGGTGATCGTCGGAGTGGGCATGTACTTCGTCTTCGCCAATGCCGGGCTGACCCGCAGTTATCTCGGGTTGATCCTGGCGCACACCACGCTGGCGGTGCCCTTCGTCATCGTCAACGTCGGCTCGGCGCTGGGGGGCTTGAACCAGCGCTTGCTGTGGGCGGCGGCGAGCATGGGCGCAACGCCGTGGATGACCCTGCGCAAGGTGACCTTGCCGCTGGTCTCGCCGGGGCTGATTTCCGGCGCGCTGTTCGCCTTCGCCACCTCGCTGGACGAGGTGGTGGTGACGCTGTTCCTCGCCGGGCCTGACCAGCGCACCTTGCCGCGGGAGATGTTCACCACGGCGCGGGAAGCGTTGAGCCCGGTGCTGCTATCGGCGGCGACGATCATGGTGCTGTTTGCCACGTTGCTGTTGCTGGTATCGCGGTCGTTGAGCAAACGCTGAACTATCACTGACTTGCCGAGCCCCCCTGTGGGAGCTGGCTTGCCAGCGATTTGGCCCGACCTGGCAACCTCTTTGTCCAGGCCGGCCTCATCGCTGGCAAGCCAGCTCCCACAAGGTCCGCGCCAAACACTGATCTGGGGACTGGCATAGAACCTGTGGGAGCTGGCTTGCCAGCGATTTGGCCCGACCTGACAACCTCTTCGTCCAGGCCGGCCTCATCGCTGGCAAGCCAGCTCCCACAAGGTCCGCGCCAAACATTGATCTGGGGACTGGCATAGATCCTGTGGGAGCTGGCTTGCCAGCTCCCACAGGGTCTTCGGCTGCCTGGGAGATAGCGGTGAAAAACCCGCCGAAATGCCCCGCCAAGATCCTTGACAGCCCTCCCAACCCCTCCCTAACATCACCAACCAGAGAAACGCTGTTTCTTCAAAAAGAACAAAACCCACATTGCTCACTGCCAACAACAATTCCCATAACAGAGAGACGCAATGAACCTGATCTCCCGCCGCACCTTCGCCAACGACCAGGACAGCATCCTGTACAACCGCATCGCCTGGCGCATCCTGCCGTTCCTCTTCGTGCTCTACGTGGTGGCCTTCCTCGATCGGGTCAACGTCGGCTTCGCCAAGCTGCAGATGGCTGCCGATATCGGTCTCAGCGACATGGCCTTCGGCTTCGGCGCCGGGGTGTTCTTCCTCGGCTACTGCCTGTTCGAGATCCCCAGCAACATGATGCTGCAGAAGGTCGGCGCACGGCTGTGGATCACCCGCATCATGGTGGCCTGGGGCATCATCTCGACCTCGATGATGTTCGTCTCCAGCCCCACCTCCTTCTACATCCTGCGCTTTCTCCTCGGCGTCGCCGAAGCCGGCTTCTACCCGGGCGTGGTGCTTTACCTGACCTACTGGCTGCCGTCCTATGCCCAGTCCCAGGGCCTGGCCTGCCTGAGCCTCGGCGTGGGTATCGCCGGGGTGATCGGCGGGCCGCTGTCGGGCTGGATCATGCAGACCTTCGCCGGCATGGGCGGGCTGGCCGGCTGGCAGTGGCTGTTCCTCCTCGAAGGCCTGCCGGCGGTGATCCTCGGTATCGTGGTGTTCTTCTACCTGGATGACCGCCCGGGCAAGGTGCGCTGGCTGAGCAAGGAACAGAACGCCAAGGTGGTGGCCGACCTCGACCGTCAGCGCCAGAGCTTCGAAAAGGCCGGCGCCACCCACACCTTCGCCAGCGCCTTCCGCCACCGCGGCCTGTGGTGCCTGGTGTTCGTCAACTTCGCCCTGCTCTGCGGCACCTACGGCGTGTCGTTCTGGCTGCCGCAGATCATCCGCAGCCTGGGTGAACAGACCCTGCTGCAGACCGGGCTGATCTCCGCCATTCCCTTCGCCGTGGGCTCGGTGTGCATGCTGATCGTCGGCAAGCACTCCGACCGCACCCGCGAACGGCGCTGGCACGCCTCGCTGTCGATCCTCGCCGCCTGCCTCGGCCTGACCCTCAGCGCCGCCCTGCAGGCCAACCCGTTCCTGTGCCTGTTCAGCCTGTGCATCGCCATGGCCGGCTGCCTGTCGGCGTTCAACGTGCTCTGGGCGATCCCCGGCACCCTGCTGACCGGCAGCGCCACCGCCGCCGGCATCGCCCTGATGACCACCGTCGGCAACCTCGGCGGCTATGCCAGCCCGTTCATGATGGGCTGGGTCAAGCAGGCCAGCGGGCACCTCGAGTACGGCCTGTACATCCTCGCCGCACTGACTTTCGCCGCCGCCCTGGTGATGACGCGCATGCGCCCGCAAAGCCAGCCCGCCGCCCTCGCCGCCTCGCACTAAGGAGCCCGCATGAGCGCTACCCGTTTTTTCCACGACGAACACTGTTTCTGGCACAGCGGCGGCATGTTCGCCCTGACCCTGCCGGTGGGCGGCTGGGTCGAACCGCCGTCCGGCTCGGCCCATGCCGAATCGCCGGAATCCAAGCGCCGCCTGAAGAACCTGGTGGAGGTTTCCGGCCTCGGTCGCCAGCTCACTCACCAGGGTGGCGAGCCGGTGAGCCTGGAGCAGATGCTGCGCGTGCACACCCCCGGCTATCTGGAGCGCTTCCGCCAGCTCTGCGAGAACGGCGGTGGCCTGCTCGACCCCGGCGCCCCGGTGGGTCCGGACACCTGGGCCGTGGCGCGGGTCTCCGCCGGGCTGGCCTGCAACGCCGTCGGCCAGGTGCTGCGCGGTGAATGCCGCAATGCCTACGTGCTGAGCCGGCCACCGGGGCACCACTGTCTCGCCGACCAGGCCATGGGCTTCTGCTACCTGAACAATATCGCCATCGCCATCGAGGAAGCCCGGGCGCAACTGGGCCCGCTGCGGGTCGCGGTGCTGGACTGGGACGTACACCACGGCAACGGCACCCAATCGATCTACTACGAGCGCGACGACGTGCTGACCCTGTCGATCCACCAGCAGCGCGCCTACCCTCGCGGCTATACCGGCGAAGAGGACGTCGGCAGTGGCGCCGGCCATGGCTGCAACCTGAATATCGCCCTGCCACCAGGCAGCGGCCACGAGGCCTACGTACATGCGATGAACAGCGTGGTGGTCCCGGCCCTGGAAGCCTTCGAGCCGCAACTGATCATCGTCGCCTGCGGCTTCGACGCCAACGGTGTGGACCCGCTGGGGCGCATGCTCCTGCACAGCGACAGCTTCCGCGAGCTGACCCGCATCACCCGGGAAGTCGCCGAGCGGGTGTGCCAGGGCAAGCTGGTGCTGGTCCACGAAGGCGGCTACGCCGAAGCCTACGTGCCGTTCTGCGGCCTGGCGGTGATCGAGGAACTGGCCGGCATCCGCACGGCAGTGGCCGACCCGATGCTGGACATGCTGGTCGCCCAGCAGCCAGACGCGCATAACGTGGCGCACCAGTGCGAGGTGATCGACCGCGGCGCGCGGCTCTGGCGACAGCAGGTCGAGCGACTTCGCTGAGGTAAAACCTTTCCGTTTCTACAACCCTGCGGTCCACGCCCTGTTCCGATCCCGGAGCAGGCCGCGTGCCCGCGCACCTGCCTGGAAACCTAAAACAATGAATGGCAAAACCCTTCTCGCCCTGGCGATTCCCTGCGCCCTTCCCTTCAACGCCCTGGCCGAGGGCGGCGGCTTCGTCGAGGACGCGCACTTGTCGATCAAGGCGCGCAACTTCTACATGAACCGCAACTTCCTCGACGACCGCACGTCGCAGAACTACTCGGAAGAATGGGCCCAGGGCTTTATCGGCATCTTCGAATCCGGCTTCACCCAGGGCACCGTCGGCTTCGGCGTGGACGCCATCGGCCTGCTCGGCATCAAGCTCGACACCGGCAACGGCCGCAAGGGCGGCGGCACCCTGCTGCTGGAAGAGGACAGCGACGGCGCCAAGGGCAGCTACGGCTACGGTGGCGCGGCGGTGAAAGCGAAGTTCTCCAACACCGTGCTCAAGTACGGCGACCAGTTGATGAACCTGCCGGTACTGGCCACCAGCGACAACCGCCTGCTCCCGGAAACCACCCAGGGCTGGCTGCTGACCAGCAAGGAAATCGACGGCCTGACCTTGCATGCGGGGCACTTCACCGCCCTGCGCAGCCGGGACCAGAGCGAGCATGACAGCGGCGGCATGACCACGGTGGACCTGGTCGGCGGCAACTACCAGTTCAACCGCGACCTCAGCGCCCGCCTCTATCACTCGGACGTCGACGACTACTGGCGCAAGACCTACGCCGGCGCCACCGCGCTATGGCAACTGGCGCCGAACTGGCTGGGCAAGTTCGACTTCAACGGCTATGACACCCGCAGCCAGGGCCGTGAGCTTGGTGGCAAGCTGGACAACCGTATCTGGAGCCTGGCGGCGACCCTGAGCACCGGCCCCCACAGCGTGATGATCGCCCACCAGCGGGTCAGCGGGGACGGCAACTACACCTATGGGGTGGACGGCAACAGCACGGTGTTCCTGGCCAACTCGGTGCAGTATTCGGACTTCAACTACGAGAACGAGCGCTCGTGGCAGGCGCGTTATGACTTCGATTTTGCGGCGGTGGGGGTGCCGGGGCTGAGCTTTATGACCCGGTATCTGCGCGGTACCGATTTCCATACGGCGCAGACCACTGACGGCAAGGCCTGGGAGCGGGATATCGAGCTGAAGTATGTGGTGCAGTCGGGGGCGGCGAAGGACTTGTCCATGCGCGTGCGCCAGGCGAGCTTCCGCAGTGCGGACCGGGGGCTAAACTTCAATGAGGTGAGGTTGATTACCGAGTATCCGTTGAACATCTTCTGAGGATTCAAGGGCCTCATCGCTGGCAAGCCAGCTCCCACAGGGACCGCGTGCACCGCTAAACCTGTGGGAGCTGGCTTGCCAGCGATTGCGGTTCTACAAGCGCTGATAAGTCCCCGCATGCAACCGCTCGCTGATCTCCGCCGCCGCCGATTGCAGTTCCCGCAGCATCGCTGCCGGTGGCGGCGAAGGGATCGCCGCGCTCGGCCCGACAATGCCGATGGTCCCGACGATCTGGTCGTTCTCCCTGAACAACGGGCAGCACAAGGCATTGATCCCCAGGGTCACCTCCCCGTCCGCATCGTCATACAGCCGCTGCCGAATCAGCTCAAGACGCGCCGCCAGTTGCTCCGGCTCATGCAGGGTGCGCTCGGTCAGTTGCGGCATCTTGCGTCGCATCACCCGCTGCTGGCTGGCCGCATCGGCAAACGCCAGCACCGTCCGGCCCTGGGCCGAGCAGTACGGCAGCACACGGTTGCCCGGCTTGACCGAGATGCACACGTTGGCCTTGGATTCGACGCAGGACACCACCAGCGCCGTGTCGTGGGTGGCCACGGCGAGCAGCGCGGTCTGCCCGGTGGCATCGCGGATACGGGTGAGATAGGGGTCGGCGATGGCGCGCAGGTCGAACTGCTCGCCGGCCGCCTCGCCATAGGCCACCAGGCGCGCACCGAGCATGTACTTCTCGCTCGCCGGATCCTGTTCGAGGATGCCCAACTGGCGCATCGAGGCGAGGTGGCGGTAGGTACGCGGCTTGGCGGTCTGCAGCAGTTGCGCCAGTTCGGTCACGCCCAGGGGACGGCGGGCGGCGGTGAGTTCATCGAGCAGGCGGAAAACCATTTCCACCGACTCCAGCAGCGCAGGACCGCTGCTGGGCTTTTCTTCATTCTGGTCCAATCGATCACCTCGTACCGGTAACGGGAAAGTGATCGATTGTATCGCTGCGCGAAACGCTTGTGTTGGTGCGCAACACTAAATTGCTGAAGGTTGGCCGACTCGCTGTGCCTGTCCGCTGCCCGGAGTCTTCACCGAGAACATCGCCAGCGCGCCGAGTACGGTCATCACCGCCAGCACGTACAGACCGTATTCCAGGTGCCCGCTGCTCTGCTTGACCCAGCCCATCATGAACGGGCTGGCATAGCCGCCGAGGTTGCCGATGGTGGCGATCAGGGCGATGCCCGCCGCCGCCGCAGTCCCGGTTAGCAGTACGCCCGGCAAGGCCCAAAGCACGCAGAACCCGGCCAGGCCACCGGACATCGCCAGGCTCAGCCCGGCCAGGGACAGCACCGGCTGGTCATGGAAGAACGCCGCCATCGCCAGCCCCGCCGCCGAGGCCAGGTTGCACAGGGTGCCGTGCCAGCGCCGCTCGCGGGTGCGGTCGGAATGGCGGCTGACCAGGATCATCACCACCGAGGCGATGGCGAACGGGATCGCGGCGATAAAGCCGGTGCGGGTGAGGCTCTCGATCCCCAGGTTGCGGACGATCTGCGGCAGCCAGAACGACACGCCATACGTGCCGCAGAGCAAGGCGAAGTTCACGTAGATCAGGCGCCACAGGTCCTTGTTGACGAAGGCCGCGCGGAAGTTGTGCCCGGCACCGGCCTGCTCCTGCTGGCGACGCTGTTCGGCCAGCTGGCGCACTACCCGCTCGTTCTGCTCCGGGGTCAGCCAGTGCACCTTGCCGGGACGATCATCCAGGTAGAAGAACACCACGATGCCGAGGATCACCGCCGGCATCCCTTCGAGCAGGAACAGCCATTGCCAGCCGGCCATGCCCGCTACGCCGGCGAAGGTCTGCATGATCCAGCCCGACAGCGGGCTGCCGATCACCCCGGCCATGGCGATGCCGAGGTTGAACCAGGCCATGCCCTGGGAACGGGCGTGGGACGGGAACCAGTAGGTCATGTACAGGACCACGCCGGGATAGAAACCGGCCTCGGCCATGCCCAGGAGAAAACGCAACACGTAGAACTGGTTCGGCGTGCTGACGAACATCATCGACACCGAGAGCAGCCCCCACATCACCATGATACGGGTGATCCAGAAACGCGCCCCGACCCGCTGCAGCATCATGTTGCTGGGGATCTCGCACAGGCAGTAGCCGATGAAGAAGACCCCGGCACCGAAGCCGAAGGCCAGGTCGCTGAGGCCGATATCGGCGGACATCTGCAACTTGGCGAAGCCAACGTTGACCCGGTCGAGGAAGGCGATGATGTACAGCACGAAGAGAAACGGCAGCAGCCGCCAGGCAATGCGGTTGTAGAGCTGGCTGTCCTGCTCGTTGTCGAAGGTATTGCGGGCTATGAGGTTCATCGCGGCACTCTTGTAATTGTTGTCTCGGCGAAGGGTGTAAAGCGCATCCGTGCGGGCCGGCGTCAGCGCCGGCCTGAAGAACCTCCGGTCATGCCTGGGCGGCGAGGATGAAATCCGCGCAGCGCTCGCCGATCATGATGCTCGGCGCATTGGTATTGCCACTGACGATCGTCGGCATGATCGAGGCGTCGGCCACGCGCAGGCCCTTGATCCCGTGCACGCGCAGGTCAGGAGCGACCACCGCATCCCGGCCCTGGCCCATGCGGCAGGTGCCGGCGGGGTGGAACACGGTCTTGGCGACCATGCGCACATAGTCCTCGAACACTTCGTCGGGAACATCGTCCTCTTCCGGTAGCAGCAGCATGCTTTCCACCAGGGAGGCCAGGGCCGGGGCACGGAGGATGCGGCGAGCCATCTTTACTCCGGCGACCATGGTACGCATGTCTTCCGGGTCGCTGAGGTAGTTGGCGTTGAGCGCCACCTCGTCCTGCGGGTCGGCGCTTTTCAGGCGCAGGCGCCCACGGGAACGGGGACGCAGGGCGCAGGGGTTGATGGAAACACCATGGCCGTCCGGCGGCAGGCGGTCGATATCGCCGACCAGCGCCGGAACCACGTGGAACTGCACGTCCGGGCGACCGCAACCGGTGGCATCGACGAAAGCACCGCTTTCCACCACATTGGAACTGAGCAGGCCGCGGCGCGAGGCCAGGTACTTGAGGCCGTGGCCGAGGGCACGCAGGCCGCGGTCATGGCCGAGCAGGCTGTCGGGCGTGCGGATACGGGCGTAGACCGAGGCGCTGAGGTGGTCCTGGAAGTTCTCGCCGACACCGGGCAGGTCGAGGCGCACCGGGATGCCCAGTTCGTCCAGGTGGGCACGGGGGCCGATGCCCGAGAGCATCAGCAGTTTCGGCGAGGCGATGGCCCCGGCGCTGACGATCACTTCGGCGCTGGCGCGGAAGCTGACGGTGGCGCCACGGCTGTCCACGGCTTCGACACCGACCACGCGCTCGCCTTCGAACAGCAGGCGGGTGGCGAGAGTTTCGGTCATTACGGTCAGGCGCGGATCACCGCGCAACGGCTTGAGATAGGACACCGCCGAGCTGGCCCGACGGCCCTGGCTGGTGGTGGTCTGGTAGAAGCCGGCGCCTTCCTGGCGGGCGCCATTGAAGTCGTCGTTGGCCGGGACCCCGGCCTCCACGGCGGCGCAGACGAAGGCTTCGCTCAGCGGGTGGCGGTGGCGTGGGTCGCTGACCTTGAGCGGCCCGGCCTGGCCGTGGAGCTGGCCGCCGAGACGGGCGTTGTCCTCGCAGCGACGGAATACCGGGAGCACGTCGTCCCAGCCCCAGCCGGGGCAGCCGCTGGCCTTCCACTCGTCATAGTCCTCGGCCTGGCCGCGGATATAGATCATCGCGTTGACCGCGCTGCCGCCGCCCAGGGTGCGGCCCTGGGGGATGAAGACCTGGCGCTGGTTGACGAAGGGTTCCGGCTCGGTGCGGTACATCCAGGTACGGCGGGTGCCGTGGACACGGATGAAGGTGCCGGGGATATGGATATAGGGATGGTTGTCGGCGGGGCCGGCTTCCAGCAGCAGCACGCGGCGCCCGGCCCGGGCCAGGCGCGCGCTGAGGGCGCAGCCGGCGGAACCGGCGCCGATCACGATGTAGTCGAAGGTTTGCATTGTTTTTATTCTCGCCGTAAGTCGCTGGACTCAAGGAGCGGGAGCGGCGCGAACCTTGTGGGAGCTGGCTTGCCAGCGATGACGTCAGTGAATTCACTATCGCTATCGCTGGCAAGCCAGCTCCCACAGGTTCCCTGCTAGCTCAGGAGGTCATGTGCTCGATCAGCCCACCTGGCTGACGAACTTGGTGGTGAAGTAGGCGTCCAGCCCTTCGCTGCCGCCCTCGCTGCCATAGCCACTGTCCTTCACACCGCCGAACGGCGTTTCCGGCGCGGCCAGGCCGAAGTGGTTGATCGAGACCATCCCCGACTCCAGTTCGTCAGCGAGCAAGGTGGCGCGCTGGATCGAACGGGTGAAGGCGAACGCAGCCAGGCCAAACGGCAGGCTGTTGGCCTTGTCGATCACGTCCTCCAACGTGGAGAAACGCACGATCGAGGCGATCGGTCCGAACGGTTCCTCGCTCATGACCCGGGCATTCTCCGCCACGCCCGTCAGCACCGTGGCCGGATAGAAGAAGCCCTCGCCCTCCCCGCGCTGACCACCCAGGGCCAACTGCGCCCCCGTCGCCAGGGCATCGTCGACATACTCCTGCACCGCCGCCACCCGCCGCGGGTTGGCCAGCGGGCCGAGCTGGCTGGACGGGTCCTGGCCATCGCCCATCTTCAAACCGGCACCGGCACGGCAGAAGGCCGCGACGAACTGGTCGTACACCGCATCCTGCACATAGAAGCGGGTCGGCGAGGCGCAGATCTGCCCGCCGTTGCGGAATTTCAGGCCAGCGCCCAGCGCGGCCACCGCCTCGACATCGACGTCATCGCAAACGATGAACGGCGCATGCCCGCCCAGCTCCAGGGTGCAGCGCTTGAGGTACTGTCCGGCCAGAGCGCCCAGCGCGCGGCCCACCGGCACGGAACCGGTAAAGGACACCTTGCGGATCACTTCGGAACGGATCAGGTAGTCGGACACCTCGGCCGGCACGCCGAACACCAGGTTCAGCACGCCCGGCGGCACCCCGGCATCCTGAAACGCGCGGCACAGCTCGATGCAGGACGACGGGGTTTCCTCCGGGCCCTTGGCGATGATCGAGCAGCCAGCCGCCAGCGCCCCGGCGATCTTGCGCACCAGCTGGCTGACCGGGAAGTTCCACGGACTGAACGCTGCCACCGGGCCGATCGGCTCGCGCAGCACCACCTGGCGCACGCCACGGGCACGGGGCGGAATCACCCGGCCGTAGGCGCGCCGCCCCTCTTCGGCGTACCAGTCGATATGGTCGCCGGCACCGAAAGCTTCCATCTTCGCCTCGGCCAGCGGCTTGCCCTGCTCCAGGGTAATCAGCGCGGCGATTTCATCGGAACGCTCGCGCACCAGGTCGGCGGCACGGCGCAGCACCTTGGAGCGCTCGTAGGCCGAGACCTTGCGCCAGGCCTGGAAACCGCGCTGGGCAGCGGCCAGGGCGCGGTCCAGATCGGCAGTGCAAGCCAGGCCCAGGCGGGCGATCAGCTCGCCCGTGGCGGGGTTGAACACATCGGCCTGGCGCTCATGGCCACCTGCCGACCATTGACCGTCGATAAGAAGAGACTCGATAACGCGCATGGACCAACTCCTCCAGAGCTTTCTATTTCTTGCATAGAAATGTTGTTTTGATGTGCGACACATCCTATGAGGCGATCCGAGCACCTGTCAAGGCATGAAAAAGGCACTTGACCGGCGCTGCCAGCGAGGATTAGCTTTATCGAACAGCGAAACAATATTCCTACAAAAGAAATACAAAACGGAGTGATACCGATGAGCCTCGCCCAAGCCCTGCTGCATAACTGGAACGATCTGCCCCGCGAAGTGGTACGCAAGGGCGTGGAGCGCGTCGCCTTCCGCGGCGACGACACCCTGTGCGTGATGAACTGGCTGAGCCCGGGCATGGATGTCTTCCCCCACAGCCACACCTTCGAGCAACTGGTGATCATCGTGCAGGGCCGGGTGCGCTTTCACCTGGGCGACGAGGTGGTCGAGGGCGGCCCCGGCAGCATGATCCGCATCCCGCCGCACGTGATGCATTACGCCGAGCCGCTGGGCGACGAGGTGGTGATGAACCTCGACGTGTTCTCGCCGATCCGCGACGACTACCGCCACCTGATCGAATACCAGGCTGCCGAGTTCGCCGCCGTGGAAGCCTCGGCATGAGCAGCCCGACCTTCACCCAGCGCCTGCGCGCCGGGGACACCCTGCTGACCAGTTTTATCAAGACCCCGGCCCATGCCGTGGTGGAGATCGCCGGGGATGCCGGGCTGGACGGTGTGGTGCTGGACACCGAGCACGCACCCTTCGATGCCGCCAGCCTGGACCGCAGCCTGCTCGCCTGCCGTGCCGCTGCGGTGGCGGGCTTGGTGCGGGTCGCCGACCAGCGCCCGGCCACCCTGCTCCAGGCCCTGGACCTGGGCGCCGACGGCCTGGTGCTGCCGCATATCGTCGGCGCCGAACAAGCCCGCCACGTGCTGGCCGCGACCCGTTATCGCGACGGTTGCCGGGGCTTCTCCAACTCGCCCCGGGCCGGTGGTTATGGCCGCGCCAACCTGGCCGAGCACCTGGCGGCGGAAGACGGTCGCCACGCCATGGTCGCGCAGATCGAGGACCGTGAAGCGCTGGACAACCTGGCGGCCATCGCCGCCGTCGCCGAGATCGACTGCCTGCTGGTGGGGCGTGCCGACCTCAGCGTGTCCCTCGGCGCCAGCCGCCTCGACGATCCCCGGGTCGAGGACGCCACCCTGCGTGCCATCGATGCCGCCCGCAGCGCCGGCAAGGCCGCCGGGATCTTCGTCGCCAGCCTCGAGGATCTCGACCGTTTCGCCGAACGCGGCGTGACCCTGTTCATTCTCGGCTCCGACCAGGCGCTGCTGCGCGCCGGCTGGAGCCAACAGGTCAGGCACCTGCGCAACCGCGCCCGCTGACCCCACCCGACAATAAAAAAGAGGTACCTGCCATGAATGCCATCCTGACCCCGACTGCCAGCGAAGAACGCCAGGCCCGCATCAATGAACTGCTGCACGGCGCCATCGACCTGCATTGCCATAGCGGTCCTTCGGTGATGCCGCGCTACTGCGACCATATCGAAGCCATGCGCGAAGCCTCCGAAGCCGGACTCAAGGCCGTGTTGCTCAAGGACCACTACTACAGCTGCACGCCGGTCACCACCCTGCTCAACAAGCACTTCAGTGAACTCGACGTGCACATGCTCTCCGGCGTGCCGCTGAACAACTCGGTGGGCGGCCTCAACGTGCATGCGGTGGAGCACGGCCTGAACCTGGGCGCCAAGCTGGTGTGGATGCCGACCTTCTCCTCGGCCAACCACATTGCCCACCATCACCAGGACGTGAAGTTCGTCGAGAAATTCCCCCAGACCACCCAGCGCATGCTGCAGCCGATCCCGCTGACCGTGCTCGATGACGACGGCAAGCTGAAGGAAGAGGTCAAGGCCATCCTCGACCTGATCGCCGCCCAGGACGTGGTGCTCTCCGCCGGGCACCTGAATATCCGCGAGATCTGGCCGCTGTTCGAGGAAGCGCGCAAGCGCGGGGTCAAGCGCCTGCTGGTCAACCACCCGACCTATGTCGTGGACGCCACCCTCGACGACATGCGCCAGCTGGCCAGGGAAGGCGTGTTCATGGAGCACTCGATGTGCATGTGGGTCCCGGGCTCCAAGTTCAAGTTCTATGACGACACCTTCCTGCGCCAGGTGATCGAGGCCGGCACCATCGACCTCACCATCCTCGGCTCCGACCTTGGCCAGCAGGGCAACCCGAGCATCGCCGACGGCTTCCGCAACGTGATCGGCCAGTTGCTCGACCTGGAATACAGCGACGCCGACATCCGCAAGATGATCTCCGGCAACGCCGCCCGGCTGATGAACCTGTGAGCGCCGTCATGACCCGACTCACCACCCGCATCGGCAACCTGACCCTGAAGAACCCGGTGATCTGCGGCGCCGGCGAGCAGACCATGACCGCCGAGGCGATCCGCGCCGCCCTGCACAGCGGCGCCGGGGCGGTGGTGGCGAAATCCACCAACGAGTCCCAGGCCGCCAAGGCCCAGCTGGACAAGACCGACTACGTGCTGCTGGACAGCCACTGGCGGCGCCTGCCCTGGAACTTCGCGCCGCCGGCCGATGCGCATCTGTTCGGGCGCTCCGGGCTGGTCCAGCGGGACTTCGACCAGTGGCTGGAAGAACTGGCCGGGCTCGACCGCGAAGCGCGGATGCTGGACAGCTATGTGGTGCCGAGCCTGATCCTCAGCGACCTGGAGCAATGCGCCGAATTTGCCCGGCGCATCGAGCAGGCCGGGTTGCGGGTGCTGGAGCTGAATATCGGTGCGCCCCATGGCGAGGAAGCGGCCAAGGGCGCCATTGTCCTGGAGCGCGGTGCGGCGCGGATCGAGACGATCGTCCGCAGGATCCGCGAAGCGACCCGCCTGCCGCTGTGGATCAAGCTCACCGGGCAAAGCGAGGATGTCGTCGGCCTGGCCCAGGCGGCACGCCGTGGCGGGGCTGACAGCGTGGTGATGATGGGGCGCTTCATGGGCTTTCTGCCAGACCTCGACACCGGCCTGCCGCTGCTGGGCACCAGTGCCGCCATCGGCGGTGCCTGGGCCCTGCCCCTCACGGCGCGCTGGCTGATGCTGACGCGCAAGGCCATGGCCGATGACTATCCGCTGATCGCCACCAATGGTGCGCGCAACGGGCTGGATGTGGCGCGCTTCCTGTTGGCCGGGGCTTGTGCCACGGAGATGACGTCGGCGGTGTTTACCGGCGGCTATGAAGTCCTGAGCCGGGCCGTCGAGGAGCTGGATGCCTACGTCGCCAGTCGCGACAGCAGTGTCGAGGCCTTGCTCGGCAGTGCGGCGGATCGGGTCGAGAGCTACCAGCAACAGGCCGACCGACCGGGCTGGTGGCAGGGCTTCGCCCCAAAGCCGACGGGGTCTCCCGAGTGAAGCGGTTGTGTCGGGAGATCACTGAGAGTTGGCGGATGTTGGCACCCTGAGAGGTTGAGAGTGTTCTTCAGGGCCTCATCGCTGGCAAGCCAGCTCCCACAGGTTCAGCGGCGCACGCGATACCTGTGGGAGCTGGCTTGCCAGCGATGAGGCCCGGGCGAACGACAGATTAATATCTGCCTGACTCAACTCCACCATTCCCATGACAATCCCCCACCCCGCCCATGCTAGAACGGCACCTTCCCCCGACCCGGAAGGTATCAATGTCCGCCAGCTCCCGCTTCACCCTGTTCTGCATCGCCTGCTTCCTGCTGTCCATCTCCTACGGTGCGACCTTCCTCCTGTCGCTGCTGGTGCATTCCTTCGGCGGTAACGAGCGCGACGCCGGCCAGGTCTTCGCCGTGGCCATGTGCACCACCCTGGTCGCAGTCCTGCTTTCCGGCCACCTGATGCAGCGCATCGGCGCTGCCCGTGGCGTGGCCTGGGCAGCGGCCTCCCTGGTCCTGGCCTCGCTGGGCTTCGCCCTGGTGCCCGGCCTGGGCAATGCCCTGCTGGCCTGCGGCGTGCTGCTCGGCATTGGCTGGGGCATTTTCTACACCCTTGGCCCGATCATGGTCGCGGCCATGGTCGAGCCCGCGCGCCGCACCCACTGCTTCGCCCTGCTTTCCGGCAGCATGCTCAGCGGCATCGGCAGCGGACCGTTGCTGGGCAAGCTGGCCAGCCTCGGCGGCCTGCCGGTGCAAACCGCATACTTCTGTGCCGCCGTGGCGGCGACCTTGAGCGCCATCTATTTCTGGCGCCTTGGTGCAGGCCTGGACGGACAGAAACCCGCCGAACGGGTGCAGATCAGCCTCGCCGCCACCGGCCGGGTACTGGGCTCACGCTCGGCATTCTCGATCCTGCTGGTCGGCCTCGGCGGCGCGATCTTCGGCGGCATGGGCAGCTTCCAGACCAGCTACGCGGCGAGCCTGGGGCTGGATTATTCGCTGTTCTTCATCGGCTTCATGGGCGCGGCGATCTGCTGTCGGCTGCTGATCGCCGGCTGGGTGGTCAAGCGCAATCCGTTCGCCAGCGCCTGGGTGCTGACCAGCCTGATGCTCCTGGCGGTACTGGGCTTTGGCGGCTGGGTACATGACAGCGTCGGCTATCTGTTGATGGCAGCACTGCTCGGCGTCGGCTATGGCCTGAACTACTCGGTGATCAACGGCCTCGCCGCCAATGAAGCGCCCCAGGGCCTGACGGCGCAGGCCTTGCTGCTGTTCAGCCTGTCGTATTTCATCGGAGTGTTCGGCTTCCCCTTCGTCGCCGGCAAGCTGATCAGCCATGGCGGGGTGCAGGGAATGCTGGTCAGCGTCGGGGTGATTGCCGGTGTGGTCTGGCTCGTGAGTGGTGGGCGCTGGGTGGCCTGGCGACTGGCTTGCAGAACCTGACCACTGCGCTCGCCGCGCCGATCAGTCGAAATCACTCGCCGCATGCCGCTCCGGCAACTGCTCCGCCTCATCCCCCCAGGTCTTGTTCACCCGCTGCCCGCGCTTGACCGCCGGGCGCTCGGCAATCTCGTTGGCCCAGCGCAGCACATGGGTGTAGCTGGCAGCGTCGAGGAATTCGGCAGCGCCATACACCTTGTTGCGCAGCATTTCGCCGAACCAGGGCCAGCAGGCGATATCGGCGATGCTGTATTCGTCCCCGGCGACATAGCGGTTTTCCGCCAATTGCCGGTCCAGCACGTCGAGCAGGCGCTTGACCTCCATGGTGTATCGGTTGATCGGGTACTCGAACTTTTCCGGCGCATAGGCGAAGAAATGCCCGAAGCCGCCACCGACGAAACCGGCGCCGCTCATCTGCCAGAACAGCCAGTTCAGGCATTCGGCGCGCTTGGCCGGGTCCTTGGGGATGAAGGCGCCGAAGGAGTCGGCCAGGTACAGCAGGATCGAGCCGGACTCGAAGAGGCGCACCGCCGGTTTCTGCCGGGTGTCCAGCAGCGCCGGAATTTTCGAGTTGGGATTGAGTTCGACGAAGCCGCTGCCGAACTGGTCGCCCTCGCCGATACGGATCAGCCAGGCGTCGTACTCGGCGTCCTTGAAGCCGGCCGCAAGCAACTCCTCGAGCAGCATGCCGACCTTGGCGCCGTTAGGTGTGGCCAGGGAATACAGCTGCAGCGGATGGCGGCCCTGGGGCAGTTCGCGCTCATGGGTCGCACCGGCGATCGGCCGGTTGATGTTGGCGAACTGGCCACCGCTGGCCTTGTCCCAGGTCCAGACCCTGGGCGGGGTATAGGGTTTGTCTGACACGGAAAAGCCCTCCTTGATCGGCTCGGAAACGAGTCTTTATCAGGGATTTCGGCAGCGCGAGGCAAGCCCGGGTTCAGTTTTTGGAAGGATTGCCCGGGACGGGTTTGCCCCTATGAGTGAATTTCCCTCGCTGAGCACGGTCATCTACAGGCTCGCGCTGTTGCCGCGCGGGGTCATGGACCACTGCCACTCACGGAGGAGCCCCACATGCTCGGCGCCCTGCTCGACAAAGTCTTCAACCGCCCCCTCGACGAACACGGCTTCGCCCGCAAGATGATCGAAGCCGCCCGCAGCGCAGGTTATCGAGAGCCGCTGGACTACCTGCCGGACGAGTTCCGGCTGCGCCACGGCGATGGCGCCTACTTCAACCTGCACAACGCCTTTCGCGATTATCGAAACGCCGAGCGCCCGAAACAGAGCGCGGTGCTCGAAGGCTACGTGGCGACCCTGCTACGTTCGCGGGACAAGGCCGCGCGCAGCCTCGACGAGGTGCGCCCGCTGCTGCGCCCGGTGATCCGCAACCTGGCCATGCTCGAAGAGGTGCGCCTGCACCATCTGCGCAGCGAAGCCGGGGGCGCCGGCTACGAGGTGATCCACCGCAGCCTCGGCAAGGACTGCGTGATCCTCCTGGCCATCGACCATCCGGAATCCACCTCGAGCCTGACCAAGGGCCCGGAACCAGGCTGGGGCCTGAGCATGGACGATGCCTTGGGCATCGCCCGCGACAACCTCCGGGCGAGCACGGCCGAAGCGTTCGAGGAGATCGTCCCGGGCCTGTACATCGGCCGCTGGAACGATGGTTACGACGTCAGCCGCGCCTTGCTCCCGGATGTCCTGCAACGGGCGCCGATCAAGGGCCAGCCGGTGTTCATGATCCCCACCAACGACGTTCTGCTGGTGGCCGGCGACCATGACCCGGCGGCGTTGCGGCAGATGGTCGAGCTGAGCTT
Source organism: Pseudomonas sp. P2S-1 (assembly GCF_057197725.1). NCBI lineage: Bacteria > Pseudomonadati > Pseudomonadota > Gammaproteobacteria > Pseudomonadales > Pseudomonadaceae > Pseudomonas > Pseudomonas sp. P2S-1. The sequence goes on along the minus strand of NZ_CM170068.1, from coordinate 616,879 downwards.
CAAGGCCCAGGAAAACGGCCGCCCGGTGTCCAGCCAGATCTTCACTTACCAGGACCAGCGCGTAGTGGCGTTCAAATCCAGTGACGACATGCTGCTCGCCCGCCTCGCCACCCTCGACCACCTGCTGCTGCAAGGCGCCTATCACGCGCAGAAGGAACTGCTCGACAAGCTCCACGAAGCGCGCAGCGAGGACCTGTTCGTCGCCAGCTACATGCTCTACGAGCTGGCTGACAGCGGTGGTCGCACCTTCTCCATGTGCAGTTGGACGCAGACGGTAAACAGCCTGCTGCCGCGCACTGACCGGGTGGCCCTGGTGGAACTGGGGCCGGACGGGGTGAGCAATACGCGGCTGGTGGCATGGGCGGAGCTGGAGAGCAAGGCCGGTGGCTTGCTGGAGCAGGTCAGCCTGTATCCGCCGCGGTATCGGACCTTGGGGTTTCCCTTGCCGGAGCAGTTGGGGCAGATGGCGGTGCTTGGCTGAACAGGCTTCGTCGTCCTCCAGGCCTCATCGCTGGCAAGCCAGCTCCACACAGGGAGCTGGGCGAGCCACAGAATTGTGTTCGCCGCAGCGCCGCCCTCCGGCATGCCAATGTCGCTTTCAGCAATGAACGCGGCAAACCCAGGCAACAGACACCTTCCGTAACGGCCTAGCTTCGGCACAGGGCTGCGCTGCGTGCCCGAGCGCAGTCCTTCAGTGCCATTGCATAACAAGTCCAATAACAAAAGGCCTTCAGGATGAATACACCCTCCACGTCGCGTGATCGTGCACAACTGGCGCAGGGTTTCAAACCGCGCCATGTCACCATGCTGTCCATCGCCGGGGTGATCGGCGCCGGGCTGTTCGTCGGTTCCGGACATGCCATTGCCGCCGCCGGCCCCGCCGCCATTCTTGCCTACGTCATGGCTGGCTCCCTGGTGGTGCTGGTGATGCGCATGCTCGGGGAAATGGCGGTCGCCAGCCCCGATACCGGCTCCTTCTCCACCTACGCCGACCGCGCCATCGGGCGCTGGGCCGGGTTCAGCATCGGCTGGCTGTACTGGTGGTTCTGGGTGCTGGTGATCCCCATCGAAGCCATCGCCGCCGGCGTGGTACTCAATGCCTGGTTCCCGCAGGTCGATGCCTGGCTGTTCGCCCTCAGCCTGACCGTGGCCCTGACCGCCACCAACCTGGCCAGCGTCGGCAAGTACGGCGAGTTCGAGTTCTGGTTCGCCATGCTCAAGATCATCGCCATCGTGGCCTTCATCGGCCTGGGCTTCTTCGCCCTGCTCGGCGGCCTGCCAGGTCGCGAGGTCAGCGGCCTGAACCAGCTTCTGCAGACCCAGGGCGGCTTCCTGCCCAACGGCTGGACCGCGATCATCGGCGCCCTGCTCACCACCATGTTCAGCTTCATGGGCACCGAAGCCGTGACCATCGCCGCCTCGGAGTCCAGCAACCCCGCCGGCAACATCGCCCGCGCCACCCGCTCGGTGATCTGGCGGATCAGCGTGTTCTACCTGCTGTCGATCTTCGTGATCATCTCCATCGTGCCGTGGAACGACCCGCTGCTGCCGGTCCAGGGCTCCTACCAGCGCGCCCTGGAAATCATGCAGATTCCCTACGCCAAGCTGCTGGTGGACGCGGTGGTGCTGGTGGCGGTCGCCAGTTGCCTGAACTCGTCGATCTACATCTCCTCGCGGATGGTCTTCTCCCTCGGCAAACGCGGCGACGCCCCGGCGCTGCTGCAACGCACTTCATCCCGCGGCGTACCGCGCGCAGCAGTGATCGCCAGCACCTTGATCGGCATGCTCGCCACGGTGGTCAACTATTTCGCTCCGGCCCACGTGTTCCAGTTCCTGCTGGCCACGTCCGGGTCGATCGCCCTGCTGGTGTACCTGGTGATCGCCTGTTCGCAACTGCGCATGCGCGGCATCCTGCGCCGCGAAGGCAAGGCGCTGGAGTTCCGCATGTGGCTGTTCCCCTGGCTGACCCTGGCGGTGATCGCCTTTATCGTGTTCGCCCTGGGGGTGATGTTCGTGATGCCGGCGCACCGCCTGGAAGTGACGGCGACGCTGGCGTTGGCGGGGGGCATTGCGTTGCTGGGGGTGATGCGTTCACGCCGGCAGGGGCTCGGTGCGCAGGCCTGCGGCCAGGCCTGACGATTCACGCCCCACAGCCCTGGGCCTCAGGCAACAGATGGATATCCACGCGCCGGTTGGCAGCACGCCCCGGCGCGTGGTCATTGCTGGCGACGGGCTGGCTGTCGGCGGCATGGCGAATGGCGAAGCAATCGTCGGGGAGGTCGCTCATGCGCTGGATCCAGGCCCGCACGGCCAGGGCGCGGTCACGCGACAGCTCGCGGTTGCGAGCACTGTCACCGCTACTGTCGGCATGCCCGGTAATGACGATCAACCGGCCCGGATGTGCCGTTATGCCCAAAAGCGCCGCCATCAATGCCATGGTCGAATCGGCTTTCAGCTCGGCGCGGCCCGCCTCGAACAGCGTCAGGGCGCCCAGGCTGACGACCTCGGAAAGACGTGCAGTCTCGCGCAGGTCCGACTGCCAATGGGCCCACCCCGCCCATCCCGCCATCGCGGCCAGCAGAACAGCGGTACCAAGCCCCAGGAGCAGACGGGGCTTGCCCCGGCGCGGCTCGATGACGAACGGCGACGGTACCGGCACAGGCGGCAGGACGAACAGCGGCATGACCACCTGCGTCTCGCTCCCAACTGCGCCCGGCAACGCCATCGGTAGCGGCAAGCGACTGCGTTCGAGGTGTTGCAGGAACCCGGCAAGGTACTGGTCCAGCGACTGCAGCCCGGCCGGCGCCTGACTGACGTGCCCACGCAACAGGTCCTGCAGGCTGCGCACTTGCGCCTCCAGCTGCATCACCCGGGTCAAGGAAGTGGGCGCGACACTCAATCCGCGCAGCATTACCAGCACCTGCTGGCACAGCCAATCGAGGATCTCCAGCCGCGTCGCGTCAGCCTTCGGCCAGATGCCTGGCCATTGCCGCGCAAGCTCTTCGAGCAATGCGAACCCTTGCACCAGGCCCTCTGCCCCGCGCTGGTTGCCAAGGGCAAGGACGAAGGCCACGCCCGATTGCAGGTCGATGCCGTTCTCCTTGAAAAGCGCAAGGCACAAACCCTCCACCCGCTCCCAGTGCACATCCGGGCAGGCGGGATGATTCAGCTTTGCCAACTCGGTACACAGGTGCTTGAACGCTTCGAGGTGCCGCGGATCGCCGCCAAGGCGGACCTGCGCTGCGAATAGTGCCGTCATCCGGCGCTCCTTATCATGAGGCTTCAGGTAGCCAGGTGATCCTGGCGCTTGAGGTGGCGGATCAGCACGCGGCCACCGCCGGCCAGGGACGTGTCGAAGGTGACTGCTTCGCCGTTTTTCAGACGGGCGTGGAGCCGGTATTCCAGATGGCCCGGTCGCGTCAGGGGAGCAGCCTCGATGCGCAGATGGGACAGGCGTGGCTCGTAGACACCCACCGTCTTGCGCATGGCGTCGAGCACACCGTTGGCGGCAGGTGCCAGGCTCTGCAGGACTTGCCCCATGTCAGGCAGGCCAAGGTCCGGCAGGTGCGCCAGGCTGCCGGCGCGGCTGTTGAAAATGCGCTGCAGGTTGTCCAGTACCGACAGCACATGCTGGTCCTGTTCGTCGATGTGGTGCAGGTCCAGCTCGCCACTGAAGTTGCCCAGCAGCACCTCGTAAAGCGAGGGCGGATGATCGCTCAAGGCTCAGCCCTCCTCGGGTCGCAGGCTGAGGTGGTTGTCGCCCAGCTCGATGACCCGGGCCTGGTCCGGATCGAGGTCATCACGTTGCAACACCAGGCGCCAGGTGCCGGCCTGCGGCTCCGGGAAGCGAAACAGTGCGACCACGGCCACATGCCTGGCATCCCGGTGCATCGGCATGTTCAGTTGCGCGCCCTGCTCGGGCGTCACCACCACTGCGCGCTGATCCAGCAGGTCGGCGCCAAGCGCCTTCTGGCTGTCGTCCAGCAGTTCTTCGTAGCTGGCCTTGTGCAAGGCCTTCTGGTCGCGCAACTGGTAGACCCGCACCAGGGCCGGGACAGACAGCGCATTCATGTCCTGCAGACCGGTGTTCAGCGCCGAGCGGCCACTGAAATCCAGGTGCAGGGTCTTCACCTGCTTGTAGAACACTGCCTGTGCAGTGTCGCGGGTGCCGTCGGTGATGCCCTGGAACAGCCCGCAGCCGCCCAGCGAAACAGCCAGTGCAAAAATCGATGCCCTAGAAACGGTACGCCACATCTTCACTTTTCCTTTCCCGAGGGTTGTTCTTCAGGCCTTCGTAGCGGCCCAGATTGATGGTGATGCTGGCCTGCCGGTCGTCGCCGAGTGGCCCGAGTACCGCAGTCATGCCGAGCAAGGCGGTGCTGCCTCCCAGGGCTGCCGGCGCCAGGCTGTGCAGCGGCAGTGACAGATGCAGGCGCGCGGTACAGCGCCAGCCCAGGTACACCCGCAGCAGCACCAGCAGATCACTGTGCAGGTGCCCGCCGGGCAGCCAGTCACGGGCTTCCCGGGGATCCTCGGTCGAGAGCACCAGCAGCAACTGGCTGCTGGCATCCCGGGCCACCGCGCCCAGCGGCGTGCTTTGGTTCAGGTAGGTCGGGCGGCCGTGGCCCAGTCCCGGAGCCGGCGTCAGGTGGACAGTACGCGGCCAGTGCCCCTGGACCCGCACCCGGGTATGGCTCGCCAGCAGCGTGACCAGCGCGGTGACCCCTTCGGCATTGCGGGTCGGCAGGCGCATGACCGAGAGCAACGCAAGAAAACGCGAGACCGGCGTGGCGATGCGCTCGGCCGTCCCCGGTATGCCCAGGCCGATCAGGCCCAGCAGGCACTGCGAGGTGGCGTCGCGGCCACCCGCCTCGAAGGTGGCCGGATAGGAGTACTTGCGCCAGATCCGGTAGAACTGGGTGAAGATCCGGTGGTTGAACATATCCAGGAAGGACTCCAGCGCCTCGTGGCCTTCACGGCGGCAGGCGATGTCGTCCAGGTAGGCCGTAGGCAACGGCGAATCCACGCCATACAGCCCCAGCAAGCGGGTGCGTACCGTCGCCGGACGCTGCGGCGCCCGCTCGTCGAACTCGATGGCGCGCAGCTCGCCGCCGGGAAAGCCCATGCCGGGATCGGGGCGGAACCGCACCGGATCGTCGGCCGGATCATGGGTGCTGCCCAGCGGCGGCAGGCCGGATGAAGCGTTTTCCAGCAACTGGCAAAAGCGGTACAGGTCGGCCTCGGCCACCCGCCCCTGCAGGGCGCGGAGCAGTTCGGCGGCGTTCAGCCGGGGATCCGCTGGCTGTGGTTCTCGTTCCATCGCAGGGTCTTCCCGGTCGGTTGCAGGATCAGCGTGAGCTGGTTGAACAAATGGATATCGGCATACAAGGCGAAGAAGCGGTTGAGCAGCTCGCCGAACAGGGCGATATCGCCCTCGCCGCAGAAACCGTCGGCGTCCAGGGTCACTTCGATATCCACGCCGCGCAGCAGGAAGCCTTTGTCGTAGCGCTGGATCAGGTGATGGCGCACCTCGACGATGGCCGCCAGGCGCCGGCGGTTGAGTTCGTTGTCACCCCAGTCATACAGCGCCAGGGTGCCACGCAGGACCTCGGCGCTGTCGAGCATGGGCAGGAAGTTCGAGCCGAGGTGGCTGAGCACGCGCCAGTGGAAGCGGTCGCGGCTGGGGGGGTAGCACGGCAGGGTCGGGGCGGTGAGGTTGCGCACGCGCAGGCTGCCGTGCTCCGACTGCTGATGACTATCGAGCAGCGTGCTCTGCAGGGCCTTGCGCGGCAGTTGGCCATTGGTCCCGGTCAGGCTCAGGGACAGGCTTCTGCCAGCGACACAATCTTCCGTCTCGAAGCCTTCGCCCCCCAGAATCAGCCAGGTGTCGTGCAAGCCAGCGGGCCCCACTTTCACCCGACTATGGAAATAGCGCTCCGATGCCTCTTCCCGGAGCATTCCGCCCTTGTGGCGGAAGCTGCTGAACGAAACATAGTCGCGAGCCCCTCCCTCCCCCATCGTGGAAACGGCATCCACCGAGTAGATTTCGGTATGGCCATCCTGCAGGCGTTGAGGGCGCAACAAATAGCCCGATTGCAGCGGATCCAGTTGCAGGGGATCGCACTCGAGCGGGAACAGATTGATCACCGGCACGGCGTTCAAGCGTATATGTTCGAGCGCCGGATTGACGCTGTGGGACCACGGCTCGGGCAACACGACCTCCACCTCGAACCAGCGGGCACCGGCAGCCAGTTGCCAACGCTCCAGCCCATGCAGGGTCACGAACATGAACTTCTCGCGAAAACCGAAGTACTCCAGCAAGAGCTGATAGCCGCTGAATGCACTGTCGCCCTTGGCCCAGAGACGGTCTTCCTCGGCAAAGCCGGCGGGTGAGAAGTGGCCGTGCAGACGTCGACGCTGCACGTCTCCCGCCTGGCGAATGTAAAGCTCCGGCTGGTCCAGCGTCAGCGCCTTGTGCAGGGCGCACGCCATGGCCGGCTCGGCGTTGAGATAGAGCTCCAGGCGCTGCGGCCCCGGGAGCGTCTCAAGCGCACTGCGATCCAGGCGCAAGCGCAGCACGGTACGGCCATCCGCCTGGTAGTCGAGGCCAAAAGCGCTGACGGCGAAGGGTTGGAGACGCATGTCCCGGGTGGTGAGATAGCTGCACCGGGTACGCTTGGGACCGATCGGTTGCGATTGCACGGCGAAGCCGCGCGGAATCGAGGCCTGCGCCTTCATCTGCTGCAGATCCGGGATCAACTCGACGATCGCCAGCGACGGGATGGTCCGCAGGTAATGGGGCCAGAGCAGGCTGACCAGCCCTTCGGTCAGCTCGGGCAGGTCGTCATCGAGTTTTTCCCGCAGCCGCCCCATGAGAAAGGCGAAGCCTTCCAGCAGCCGTTCGACGAAAGGGTCGCGGGCGCCGGTCCGGTCCAGGTTGAGGTGCGCGGCGCGATCAGGAAACGCTTCGGCGAATTCCTTGCCTGCCTCACGCAGGTAGCGCATTTCGGCATCGAAATAGCGCAGGGTCAGGTTGTCGATGGTCAAGGGAGTCAGGTTCCGTTCAAGAGAAAGTCAGCCGCACAGCACGGCGGCACGTACCGGGTCGATGGCCACCAGGGCGGCGAGCTGGGCGTCCATCCGCCGGGCCAGCGCGGCACGGTCGACATCACCGCGCTGGGCCCTAAGGCGCAGCAGCCTGAGCAGGCGGGCCTTGATCTCGAAATGCAGGTCGGGCTCCCAGTCGCGCAGGCCCTGGCGCTCACCGATCTCGTCCAGTTCGCCCAGCAGATGCAGGGCCAGGTCGCTCTTGCCGTACTGCTCGGCAATCCGCGCCATCAGCAGGCGCAGCAGCCAGCGCTGACGTCCCGAACGCACCTCCGGACGCCCGGCCAGCCAGGCCAGGGCCTGCTCGACGCCCTCGCTGTCGGCCTGGGCAAGGGCTTCGCTTTCCAGTGCCAGGATGTCGTCCCGGGCCGGGGCCGCATCGTTGCCGGGAGCCGGCAGCCAGTTTTCGGGCCGGTTGCCGCTGACCTCGCGGGCGATCCATTCACGGGTCGCCTCCTCGGCCAGGGGTGAACCGTCCTCCCAGCACAAGGCTTCCAGGCCGGGCAAGCGTTCGAGAAACATGCCGAGGTCGCGCTGGATGATGCCGGCCCAGCTCCGCCGAGGCTCCGGTAGATGCGTCAGGGCCTGGTGCAGGTACCAATGCAGGTCGAGCCAGAAATGATTGACCGCTTCGGCGAACGCGTCCTCGACCTGTTCCAGCAACTCCTCCCAGCGCTGCCGGGTGTGCAGGCGCTTGAGCTGGGTGATCAGGGTTGCGCGGGGCGCATACAGATGGGTGCAGCCCCGGGTATCGTGGGGCGGGGTTTCCTGCAGGGTGTCCCAGCGCAGGCTGCGCATCAGGCGATGGGCCGCCAGCCAGCCTTCGGGTTGCTCGCGCAGCCAGCCGGCCAGCAGGCGACCGCTGTCCAGCAGGTCGCGGCCGGATCTGGGTGCCTGAATCGGCGTCGCGGAATCAGCAGCGGTCGGGTCCTGCGCCGTGGTGTTCTGCGGGACCACAGCCGTCACTCCGCCGGACTGATTCAGGCGCAATGACAACACCGAGTACAGCGAACCAAGGTCAGGGCGCTGTGCCTCAGGCCAGGCTTGCACGGTCTTGTCCAGCCAGGCCAGGGCTGCCACGGTACGTTCGGCCTCCTCCCGGACCACCGCCGGGAACTGCGCCAGGCCGTCCAGGACCTTGGCCGTGGCCAGCCATTCCAGGGCCATGCGCCGGGCATTGCCTCGGGCGGGCAGGACATCGCCGGCAAAGCGTTCGAGCAGCGCCGCCAGCAGGCTCAAGCCATCGGCCAGGCCGGCCTCGCCATCCCGTTGCAGACGGGCCCAGAGGTAGTACGTGGCGACCCGCAGGTCCTTGCAGCGGGTCTGCAACAGTCTCCGGGCCAGCTCCGCCACTTGCTGCGGGTCGGCCCCGGAGAGCTTGTTGACCTCCTCGCGCATCTGCTGGAAATCATCCTCGGAGGCCGGGTCAGCGCCGACCGCCGAGGTGCCGTCGATGGGCAGCAGCCAGTCCTGCCAGCGCTGCGCCTCCTTGCGAGCCAGGGACAGCGGATCACGGTCGCCGAAGCAACTATCGATAAGAGATGGCAGGCTCATGGATTTCCCTCGCAATGGACTTCAGGCCGCTCAGACCACAACGTTCGGCAGGAATGAAATATCCACGTGGTAGTTGCGGGAGTTGCGTTCATCCAGCAGAACGCGGATCTTTTCGCCATTGATATAACGGGACGGTTCGAACCAGATATTCTCGCTTTCGAAGACATGAAACTGCGAAGTCTGCGGATTGACCCAATGGCACACGATAACGAACGGGTTATTGCCATTCACCGATACAGTGCGGTTGCGCCGCACTTCCTGAAGGTCTGCCTGCACCTCGATACCGTTCTTGTGCAGATACTCCTTGTTACGCTTTCGCCGCAGACCGAACAGCATCATGAGGAGCCCGATCAACAGGAACGGCAGGCCCACGACCAGCAGCACCAGGCTCACCGCCCAATGCTCCGAAAAACTGTCTATACGGGCATCTTCCGGCTGATTCGGCGGGTACATCACCGTGACGCTCTCGCCCTTCTGGTAGGCCGGTGGGTAGCTGCTCACACTGGAGCTGAAGCGTACCGGCTTGCCATTGTCGTCCCTGAACACCACCACCGGGCGCAGGGTGGTGGAGTTGTCCCGGACCTCTGCCTGCAAGTCGACGACCACGCCGGTGGCAGACTTTGCGCTGGCGATGAAGTGCTGGGTGTTCTGATAGGAGATAACCGCACCGAGGACAGCGAGCCCCCCAATCAGCAGGAACAGGTATGTGGCAATTTTTAGAATTTTCATTTCTACCCTTGGAAATCGAAATGGCAACTGCGGCACTAATAGAGTGCACCGGATTGTTATTAGTTATGTTTTGCTCTACGCGAGTATCTTTCCCGCACCGGACAGTAAGTGATCTCAGCTAATAGTTCTACGGCTCGAGCCTACGCTGGGATTTTTCCATGCTTTAATAGGAAATTTCCTACAAGTCTCTGACCGTAACTTCCCTTTTGTCTTTGCCTTCCAGAAAGATCTGCGCCGGCAACTTGAACCCCCGCAACCGCAACAACGCCAGTGGCCCCTCGCCCAACTCCGTGCGCAGATGCCAGGTCAGTGCCTTGCCATCCGGTGCCCGCACCTCCAGGTGGTAACGGCTGGCGCCATCGTCCAGCAGGGTGACCTTGGCATTCTCCAGGAAGCGGATCAGCCCCCAGGTCCCCTGGTAATCGCCATACATACGCAGATCGCTGCCCACGCTGGTCCATAGCACTCGGGTGCCCGGATGACTGCCCTGCCCCGGCCAGTAGAAGCGCTGCCAGCGTTCCTTCTGGTTGAAGTAGTGATGCTTCTCGCCATTGAGGATCAACTGGGTATCGATCACGTTGCTGACCGGCTTGCCCCGCAGTTCGAAGCTCATGCCCAGCCCGCCATCGGGCGTGTAGAGCACGTCCGAAAGGTGGCTGAGCTGGTTGACCGCCTCCAGGAAACGCGGGTTGAAGCGCAGGCCCTGGCTGTGTTGCGGGTCGGCCACCCAGCGGCTGCCTTCCTTGCGCATCACGCCATTGAGCTGGGCGCTGAGGAACTGGTCGATACGCCCGGAATCGCTGCGGATCATCTGGCCGAGCATCGGCAGCGAGACATCGCTGTCGGTTGCCGCGAAGGGATAGCGGCCATCGAAGGCGCTGCGCCATTCACTCACGATGGCGCGCTGCCATTGGTTGTTCAGGCTTGCGGCCGCAGGTTGCAGCACCCGCTGCCAGGCCTCGTCCAGCGGTTGCACGAACAGGGTTTCGCCCATCGAGCCCCATTCGGCGCCGAGGCTGGCGGAGAGCAGGCTGCCGTAGGCGCGGGTGTCGCTGAGGTCCACGCTCTTGCCCTGGAACACGGTCTGGGCCAGGGCCTGGGTGGATTCGCGGGGGTCGGCGGCGTTGCTGATCTGCTGGAGCTTCAGGCGTACCCGGGTAACGCGGGTGAGGAAGGCTTGCAGGGTCAGGCGCTCTTCGCCGCTTTGCGCTTCTTCCTTGCCAAGCACCGCCAGCAGCGGGCCGAAGGTGTCGTCCAGCGGGCTGTCGAGGTGGGCGGCGACGCGCTCGACCAGTTGGGCCTTGTCTTTGTCCTTGCCGAGCAATTCCTGGGCAGATTGCAGCAGCGAATCGGCAAGCGCCTGTTCACGGGTGCCGGCGCGGCCCTGCCAGGCCAGGGTGTCCATCAGCGCCAGCAGCGGCGACAGGCGCACATCGCTCATTACCGTCAGTTGGTCGATCACCTCCGACAGGCTTCCCGCCCGCTGCCAGCGCAGGCTGTTGAGAAAGGCCAGCCAGGCGCTGCTGTAGTCACGGAAATAGCGGGTGGTGAGGCGTTGCTTGAGGACCTCGGGGGTCAGGTCGCTGGCGACTTCGCCATGGTTGTCGCTGAGCACCCAGTCGATCTCTTCGCGGCGGGCTTCGGCAATGTCGTCGATGGCCTTGCGAATCTCGCCTTCCCAGGCCTCGCGGGTGAAGACCCCGGGGACGCTCTTTGGGGTGGTGAACAGCGTGGCCTCGGTGTCGCCGAGCATCTGGTTCAGGTGCAGGTCCGGGTAGTGGCTGGTGGCGCGTTCGAGGACCTGTTGGTAGAGGGTGGCTTCGGCGTTGCGCTGGCCCAGTTGACCGAGCAGGACCTGGCGCGCCTGGCCCAGCAGAAGAGGATCGAGGTTTGCCGTCGGGTGGGCTTCAAGGTGCTCGGCGTAGAACTTCCATAACCCTGGCGCCAAGGTGTCCCAGGCTCCGGGCGATATGCCCTCGCGCTCAGGCTCCAGCTCGCCCATCACCCGCACCAGATAGCCCGGATCGACCTTTTCCGGCCGGGCCATCATCAGCCAGGCCTTGAGTTGCTCATAGGATTGACTGGCACGCCGGGCGCGCTCGGGGCTGTCCGGTGGCAGGCGCACCAGCGCGTCGAGCCTGGCTTGCAGCAGCGCTACGGCGGGGTCGCGCAGCAGCCGGGCATTGAGCTCGACATAGCGCGGCCACAGGGTGTCGAGCAGGTCCTGGTTCTGGCTGAGGCCGAAACGCAGGTACCACGGCGGGCCTTCCTGGGAGCGGTAGTCGAGGCGATCCAGTTGGCGGACCAGTTCGTGCAAAGCCAGCAACTGGGCATCGCCCTGCCCGGCCTGGTCCAGCGTGGTCAGCAGGGTTTGCACGTCGAGAATCTGCTGGCGGTTGGTGGTGAAGGACAAGGCCATTCCGGCGCCCCACACCAGCGCGAAAACCATGAACGTCGCATAGGCGATGCGCGGGGCCTGCCAGCCGAAACGGCGCGGGCGGGTCTTGTCATCGATCAGGGCTTGCCAAGGTTTTTCGGTGATCCAGAGGTGACCGAGCTTGTCGTCGGTACGCGGCGCGAAGACCGGGCCGAACCACAGGCCGCGCAGGTCCACGCCACGAATCCCGGAGACCAGCCATGGGCGCAGTACCGTCAGCCAACGAGGGATGCCGTTGTGGTGCAGGTCGTTGGACAGGCGCAGGAGGAAGTCGTGGTTCATGTTCTTGCGCATCTGGGCCAGGCCGGTAACGCGCAGGGGCTCGACCAGGGCGGTCAGTTGGTCTTCCAGGCTGGCGGTGGTGGCCTTCGGCGGCAGCAAACAGCCGACGGGCTGGGTTTCGCGGCCGTCCTGGGACCACTTGCTGGTGCGGACTTCCCAGAGGTACAGCGGCAGGTGCCAGTGCAGCGCACCCGCCAGTGAGCGAAGCCCCTCCTGACAAGTGCCCATGGCGTTTTCATCGATGCTCTGCTCACGGGTCAGGGCCCAGACCACACCGTCCAGACCGCGCCAGCGACTCAGGCTGCGCCACAGGGCCAGGTCGGCGGGATCGGGGTCCGCTTGCAGGCTACCGGCCCAAAGCAGCACGGTGTGCTCACCTACCAGCCAGCGCTGCTCGGCCAGGCCCGGGGCGATGGCCTCGATCTCGGCGGGTTCGCCGGCGATCAGCAGCAGGCGGGTCTTGCGACGCCAGAAGGGGCCGTAGCGTTCATGCAAGTAGCGACCGAGGGTGCCTGCAGCGGGCGTCTCGGCACGGTAGAGCGGCTGAGGCGGCCTTTTGCGCAACGGAGCAGAAAAGTCGGTCGCGCCCAGCTTGCCAAGCCCCAGCAGCCCCATCCATTGCAGAAAGAGCAGCAACAAACCGCCCCCCATAAGTGCTGCGGTAACCCTCCACCGGGTCGGTTCGGAGCCAATACTGACCAGATCGTTATCCACCCAGATCAGCAGGAAACCACACAGGAACAGGCAAGCGATCATCAACCAGATCGCTGCGAAAACATTCTTCATCGATAGACCTCGATCATGCTTGTTGCGCAGGACGGACCACGCACCAATGCGCTGTTGCGTCCTGCACCATCAAAAGTTGCGGCTGCTGGTCAGCGATCGCCTGCTCGCTGCCAACCACCAGCGCGATATTGCCAACCGCACAGCCCGGAGCCCCGAGAGTGTCGTCAAGGCGCAAGCCGGTATCGTTGGCCGGCGCACGTCCCTGCGACTGGTACAGTTCGCGCAGCAGCCCATCCGAAACCTGGGCCTGCCAGGCGAACGGCAGCGTGTCGTCAGGCAAGCAACCCCACAGCAGGACGTCACGCAAGGAATCGGCTTCGGCGCTCATCGCGACGGGGCGGTGAACCCAGGCCGAAGGGCCCACGCCTTGCTCCTCGCAAAATCCGGCACGTGCCAGCAGCACCGCCGATACCGACTCGGCCTGATCGGCGACGGGCTTGTCGAAGAGATTGATTTCAATGGACAGCACCAGCGGAAATGCCTGGGTCTGGTCCAGCCAGGTGTCCAGCCAGAACAGGCCATCGTCGCAGGCGACGTTCAGCGACTCGACATTCAGCGCCCGTTGCTGCGCACAGGCATGGCAGACCGCAAGGACGGTCTTGTTGGCAAGCACATGGTTGTGACGTACCCGCACACGAACGCGCTGCCCCGGGAAAAGGCGATTCAGATCCAGGTCGGGGGTGGACAGAACGCGCTCGAGCCAACTGCGCAGGCGCTGCGCCTGCTCTTCAGGCCCCAGCGGCTGCGGATCGATCAGGGGGCTCCAGCGCATCGTCTGGCTGGTGAGCGGCACGAACACCGTCTGCAAGGGCTTGCTGCCACTGCGCAACGACGCGGCCAGGCGCTCGTTGCCGCCTGCGGTGCAATAGGACATCGCCACGATACCGATCGCCTGGCGCCCCTGCTCGATCAGATCCTGCTCCAGATCTGCCCGGGCGGAGTTCCAGGCGCTGACGTAGGCCTGGCGATTTTCGTAGACGAGCAAGCGCAAGCCATACAGGAACACGCCGAGGGTCAAGGGAAACAACAGGGAGCGGATCCAGAACCATAGGGAGTCAGGTGGCACCTCGAACGGCTGGAGCAACAGCGTCAAGGCAAAGCCCGTCGCCGTGCATAGCAGGATCACCAACAACCAGCGGACTTTGCCGGGGGCGGCCGGGAGCGCGAGTTTATTGGGGAGGTCACGCAGGTTAACTGGCATGCGTTGGCCTCCCGGGAATGTCGATGAGCTGTTCAGTGGTGGACTTGCTTGACTTCATCCCAGCAGCCCCCACTTCACGTATATCGGACCCTTCATCAACTTTCTGGGCAAAGGCCAGATTCGGTGAATGTAGTAGTTGCCCTCAGGGTGGGGCATCAGATCGCCTTCGTTGAAGTGCTGAATAACGTCCTCGTTATGCACCCAGCTTTCTGGCCACATGACTTTCCAGTAGCCCTCTTGTGGGCAAGGTTCGCCGCTTTGGCAGATATCTGCTGGGAAGTATTCAGTCTGGAAGGCAGGAGATCCGGGTTTCGGTCTGCCCGTGGCAGGGTCCAAGCCTTTTTCCTTGGCCAGTTTTTCGATCAGCCACTCTTCGGGTTTGGGTGGAGGGACATTAGCGAGACGTTCTTCCAGCCATCGAAGCTTGCCCTCCCAAGGAGGAAGTCTCGTGGGTGGTAGTGGGGCTATTTCGTCGATTTCAGGGACTTTTGGATGGGCGTAAGAATAGTTGGCTAGTATTCGCCATATTTTTTCGTAACGCTCAGCTCGTTCAGGATCATCCGCTTGCCCAAGATAATAGAGTTCATCGTCGGGTTTTGCGCCTTGGAATGCCTGCCACAGACCATAGGCTGCACTTTCATCTCCTGCTCTCACCCCCATCTGCAGTAGCTTAATCGCCTCTTTATATTCACGTTTGCGTCGAAAAATGACTCCCAATACAGCAGCTGCCTCTCCGTGCCCCTGCTCAGCAGCGCAACGATACATCTGAAGTGCTACATGAGGAGCTATGGTTCTCGGCTCAAGCATTCCTCCGACATAATATTGCGCAAGAGAGCTACCAGCATCCGCAGCTTTACGGAAATACCGCAAAGCCATTTCCGCATCCTGTTCCAACCCCGCGGCACCTTTTTGTAGGAACGTCGCAACAAAGTAATAACCTGAAGCAACTTCATCATCAATCAGATTTTGACTCAGCCGTAAATGCTCATGACCTCGCAATCGAAAATACCCGTGCTCCGCCCCATTCTGCAGATTAATGTTAGACTTAGCATGCCCATGCTCAGCCGCAATTCGATAAAGCCGCTCAATCTCAGAATACACTGAAAAATCCTGCTTTAGTTTGTTGTTTACTTGAAGCCACCTCGCATAGAAAAATAGAGAATCCACACTTTCCACAGAAACAGGAAAGCGTTCATGCGCACAGGAAAAATCAATAACTTTTTCTACAGAACCCAATAGCTGCATTTTAACCAAACCCTCTGAAACCTTTTCACTGCCGTCCTTACAGCCAATCATCAGCAAGACCGTCAACAGCAACAATTTATGCATCAATCAAAATCCCTGAGAGATGCCTCCGCAAAGTGGAACTCAATCAGCGGGGCACAAGGCGCATCTCTATCCTTTTCCCTCCTCCCGTTATCTTGCATAATCGACTTCCAACCAGCGAAAGCTGCGCCCGCATTGTCCTGCGCCCCCCGATCATTTGTGTGCAAACCCCATAGCCTCCTCCTTAACTTCTGGGTCACACCCGCCCACTCATGCGCAATATTTATTTCCGAATCTACCTGCATACTGCGTGTATTGATGTTGGCCGACCCCAGCGTGGTAAACACGTCATCGACAATCATCAACTTGGAGTGAATATAAGTCGGCATCCAATCCGAACATGGCAATGAATCAGGCGCCACCAGTGAGCAGATATGCACTTTGAGGCCGGGAATATCCTCGGCACGGATCGTGGCTTGTTCGACTTGCTCAAGCCGCCGCTCGAGTTCGTCCGTGGTCCTGGCACTTTTCCAGACTTCGTTCTTGCGCTTCAGCTTGGTCGCGGCAGGCATCGTGTCGGCTCGGCCGAGGCTCTCCACCATGCGTTGGGTGTTGGCGATCCCCGGTCCAAGTCCGCCCGGATCGGCATTGGTGATGACGAATAGATGAAGTGCACCATGCAGGCCCGGATCACGCCCGGCAGCCGTTTGCTTGCGGGCGATTTCCTTGATCTTTTCGGCGAGCGGAGGCCAGCGAAAATACTGATTCTCGAGATAGATGAACTGCGTAGCGTTATTGGCGGCCTGCAAATACATCCGCTCGATGTCGCGAACACCGAACTGCGGCTGAGTTCGCAGTAATTGCGCGAGTTGCCGGGTACCGGGGCCACACTCGAGGTCCAGCGCCAGTGCTTTCGCCTTGCGAACGTCCAACAGGTTCTCGTAGGTTTCCTTGAGCCAGGATTGGGCAAAGTTGTGATGAAGGTGCTCCAGAATCGGCCTCGTCAAGCGGCTGGAAATGTCCTGCCGGGGCTTTGCTCCCCGAGGCCCCCGATCAGGAGCGGGTTTGCTGTCGCCAGTACGGTCACGCAGGTTGATCGGCATGCGTTGACCTCCCTGGAATAGCGATAGGTTGTTGAGTGGTGCAGTAGGTGAGCTTCATCCCAATAAGCCCCACTTCACGTAGATCGGCCCTTTCACCAGTTTTCTGGGCAGAGGCCAGATTCGGTGAAGGTAGTAATTGCCTTCCGGGTGCGGCAGCAGGTCGCCTTCGTTGAAATGCTGGATAACTTCTTCGTTGCGCACCCAGCTTTCCGGCCAAATGACTTTCCAGTAGCCCTCTTGTGGGCAAGGTTCGCCGCTTTGGCAGATATCTGCTGGGAAGTACTCAGCCTGGAAGGCAGGAGATCCGGGTGTCGGTCTACCTGTGGCAGGGTCCAGGCCTTTTTCCTTGGCCAGTTTTTCGATCAGCCACTCTTCGGGTTTGGGTGGAGGGACATTAGCGAGACGTTCTTCGAGCCACTGGAGCTTGCCGTCCCATGGCGGAAGTTTGGCAGGCGGCAACGGAACAATACGATTAAGTTCTGGAACCGTTGGATTCGCATAAGAATAATTAGCAATTACACGCCAAATTTTATTATATCTTTCCACACGCTCAAGGTCCTTAGGCTGCCCAAGATAATTGAACTTATCTTCAACTGACGGACCTTTGAAAGCCTCTTCCAGAAAACCGAGAGCCGACTCATCACCAGCCTTAGCCCCTAGATGAAACAGCTCCATAGCGTCGGTGAAAGCTCCCATCCGCTGATAATGAAGCGCCACCATCACGGCTGCGTGCCCGTGCCCTTGCTCAGCCGCACATCGGCGCATCTTTCGAGCAACTTTAGATAAAGCAGCTATAGGGGCCAGTTTGTCTGCAACGTAAGCTTGCGCCGCTGCATTGCCCTCATCTGCAGCCTTCCTGTAATACTTCAGGGACATTTCCTCATCCTGCTGCAAACCGCCGCCTCCGACCTGCAACATTCTGGCAATCATCAAGTAACCCGCAGCGACTTCGGCCTCTATCAATTGCTGGCTCATCCTCAACCGCTCGTACCCTCTCAGCTTGTAGTGCCCGCGCATTGCGCCAATTTGCAGATTGATATTGGCCTTGTGGTGCCCGCCCTCAGAGGCGATGCGATAAAGCCTTTCGACCTCGGCATAAATACTTGCATCGCGAGATAGTTGGTTATTTACTTGCAACCAGCGTGCGTAACGAAAAATCACATCTGCATCTCCCGTCAACTCAGGGATGACTTCATGCTTGCACGAAAAACTCAACCGACTCATTTCGGCATTGCTCATAGTTTCAACTCCAGACACAGCATCGGAAAGGTCTGACCGGCCGGTGCCACACGAAATCAACAGAGTGCTTAGCACCACCACAACACACCGCATCAATCGGTCTCCTTGAAAACCGGTGCCTGAAAGTCAAATTCAACCAAAGGAGCCCATGGGCTTTTTCTATCTTCCTGTAGCGCTTTATTTCGACTCATGATTTTTCTCCATTCCCTAAATGCCTCCACCGGATCATCCTGCGCGCCCTTTCCTCCCGTATGTAATTTCCACAACCGCCGCCGCAGCGCCTGAGTCACACTCATCCATTCATGCGCAATATTCAGCTCACTATCCCCAACCATGCTTCTATGGTTGATATTGGCCGACCCCTGAGTAGTGAAAACATCGTCGACAATCATCAACTTCGAGTGCACATACACCGGCATCCAGGGAGAGCCATCGAGAGAGTCAGGCGCTACCAGTGAACACACATGCACTTTCAACCCGGGTATTTCCTCCGGCAGGATCGTGCTGTCTTCGATTTCCTGGATCTGCCTGCCGACTGTTTCTTCCCACTGTTCCAGTTCGCGTTTCCCTCGGTGATCCCGTGGGTCCGGGCGTGGTTTGGGCGGCGCCGCCCGTTTGACTTCACGTATCCGCCGCAACTTGGTGACATGGGGAATGGTGTCCGCCCGCCCAAGACTTTCGAGCATGCGCTGCGTATTGGCAGAACCAGCCGCGACCGGATCAACACCGGCATTGGTGATCACGAACAGGTGCAGCGCTTCATGTACGCCGGGGTCGCGTCCCTGGCGGGTCTGGTTCAGCGCTGCGGTCTTGATCAGTTCGGCCAGAGGCGGCCAGCGAAAGTACTGGTTTTCGATGTAGATGAACTGAGTGGCATTGTTCGCGGCCTGCAAGTACAGCGACTGGATGTCCCGTATGCCGTGCTGGGGCTGGGTGCGCAGCACCTGGATCATCTGCCTTCTGCCGGGGCCGCATTGCAGACGTTTCCCCAACGCTTTGGCCGGGCGTACCTCGAACAGGTTCTCGCCGGTTTCCTTGAGCCAGGCTTCGGCGAAGTTCGCATGCAGATGTTCGAGTATCGGCCCGCTGAGCTGGCAGGAAATATCCTGCCGGGGCAGCAGACCTCGTGGACCGCGGTTCGGCGCCGGGCGACTATCGCCAAAGCGGTTGTGGGCAGAGTGCTGGTCGGTGTCCCAGTACTCGTCGAGCAGGTTGTGCCCGAGCACGAAGCCGATCGCTTCCTCTGGCAACTCGTAGTCGACCAGTACACTTTTCTGGTGATGACTTGGCGCGACTGCCATCACCAGCCGGGTTTTCCCGGCGATCTGTGGATCGCCGGCATGCTCTTTCAGCGCCTGGGCGATGTTACGGCGCTCGGAAAAATCAAAGCCGCGACTGACCAGCAACGGGATCCGGTCCTCCGCCCGCCTGGCCGCCTCGCTGTCCCCGATGCCGAAGCGCTTGAACCACTCGCGGTCAGCCTGGGCCTGCTCCTCGGTTGAACTCTGCATTGCAGTGTCCCAGAGGCCCAGTGCGCGGCGCTGCGGCAGGTTGGCCTCACCCGCCATACCCGCGGTGTTGAACGGCGCTTCCCAGGTCAGCACCCGGACCTTCACCCCTTCTGCGGCTTTCTGCCGGAGCAGTTCGCCGACGCTGGGTGATTGGCCATCGCGGATCAGGAACATCGACGGCTGGAATCCCCAGCAGATGATGTCGATGCTTCTCTTCGCCTGGGCGATGGCTTGGTGTACGGCCTTGAAGGTTTCCTCGCCGTTGACCAGCGGCTGGTACGTCGCCGTCTCCGGGTGGTACAGCGTGTTCTGCACGAACCAGGGTGAGACACAGGTGGCTTCCTGGGTGTGCTGCAGGGCTATGGGGACGACGATTTCGGGGCGGGTCATGGGTTCTCTTCCCTGGTAGCCGCGGAACCATCCAGCAACGCGGAGTAATGCGTGCGATGCTCCTTGTGAGTCCGGGGTTGATTGACAATTTCGTTGGTTAAAGACTGGTGGTTTTGCAGGCCACGATTAGCCATATGCGCCTGCTCTGGGTTGCTGTACTGGTCTGGAACCGGCAGGCGGAACTCCAGACCGTTGGCCAACTGCAGGCGGTAGCTGTGGGTGACGGGCTGGTGCTCGATCCGGACCTGTCCGCTTCTATCCAGTACACCCTCGCCGACCAGGCCGTCCCCCGCATACAGGCGATAGGGCATTCCCGCCCAACCGACTCGTGGCGCAGTGGCCGTCCGGGTGATGTTGAACCGCACCGGCTGCCTGAACTGCGCCAACGGATACTCCGGATGCGCCGCACTCATGCTCGCCGCCCCGGTAAACGCCACCCGGGGTGCCTTGACGTTGTAGTCCCCTTCGGTTCCGGCCTCGATCCGCGTCGGGTCGAGCACGAGGTAGCTGCCACCGGCATTCAGGGTGATCTTCTTTTTCGCGACGATGCGGATCTCGTCTTCGGTGCTGGTGATTTCCAGCCCTTGCCGCGCCATCAGGGTCAGGGTGTCGTGCTGCGCCTGGATTTCCACCGGCCCCTGGTTGGCGATCAGCTTGATGCCGAGTTTGCGCACGAACAGGCTCAGCCCTTCTCCCACGCCGATGAACAAGCGCTTGATCACGCTCATGTCGGCGTGCCCGCCAGCGTTGAGCATCAGGTTCCTCTCGGCCGCCAGTTGCAGGTGGCTGCCACTGGCAAGGGCGATGCCCTTGGGGGCACTGAGCAACAGCACCGCGGACTTCAACTGTTCCAGGTCGTTCTTCATCAACGCCAGTTGTGCCTGTACATCCGCAGGATCTGCACGACAGGCCTGGGCATCGGCGGAGAGCGCTTGCAACTGCTCGCCTGCCTGTTGCAGGCGCTCGAGTGCCGGGCCCATTTCCAGCACCGGCCCTTGCGCCTTGGGTTGCGCATCGGCACTGATGAATAACCCCTTGCCCGCCCGCAGTGCGCCCCAGTGATCGGTACGCAGCTCATACCCTTCACCGCGCTTCTGGCGCTGGTTGTCCACCAGATGCCCAAGGTTGAGCTGGCTCTTGCCGGCAAACTCGGTACTGAGCTTGACGTGCTCCTCACCCTCACGGTCGCCCATGCGCAGTTTGTTGTTGGCCGGCGTGCGCAGCACGTTGCGCTGATAGTTGTCGTCGTTGACGTGGTCCGGGTGCTTGCTGTCGTGCAGGGCATGGGCAATGTAGGGACGGTCCGGGTCCCCCTGCTCGAAGGCGATCGCCACCTCGGTGCCGGCGATCAGCGGCAGGTGCAGGCCGTATTTTTCCCCGGCGTAAGGCCGCGCCAGGCGCAGCCAGGCGCTTTCGAAACCGCGCTCGCGTTCGTCGCGGTCGAAGTGGAAACGCACCCGATAGCGGCCTTCCTGGTTGAGGTGGCCGTAGCGGTCATATTCCGTGCTGCTGCTGATCCGCGCAGGAATGGTCCCGGCAATGACCGGCTTGGGCTGCAGGGCCGGTCGGAAGCCGACGAACTCGTCGAAGGGAATCCCCGTGAACGTGGCGGTGAACCCAATCCTCCGCCCGCCCTTGGTCGCCACGCTGTGGATCAGGACTTTCTTCGCGAAGTCCTGGGGGATGTCGCCTTCGGGCATCAGCAGGTGCGCCGGCATGAGGATCTGGCTGCTGCTGACGCCGGTCAGGCGGGTGCGCAGGTTCTGGTTGCGCTGGTGGGTGAGCCGGGCGTAGAAGTGCCCGCTCCCGGTGGCCGGGCCGGGAAGCTGGGAGCCCTTTACCCCCAGCTCGGTGTAGGGCATGGCGTATTCGTAGCGTTCGCCATGGGCGGTTTCGGTGGTGCCCGGGATTTCGGTCTGGTCATACAGGCCATGCGCCGCCTGGCGGGGGTCGTAGCTGCGGAAATACACGTCCTTTTCCACCACCTGGTGGTGGGTGGCGAGGTTCCAGAGGCTGTCGTGGCCGGAACTGTTCATGCCCTTGCCGGGTAGATAGGGCAACTGGATTTCGAGACCCTTGCGCAGCGGCACGTCGGCGCAATGCATGACATCGGTCAGGTGCCGGGAGTCGAAGCCGATGCGGTACCAGATGCCGACTTCCGCCAGCAGGCGCTGGACGAAGGCCAGGTCGCTTTCGCCGAACTGCATGACCTGCTCGCGCTTGGGGTATTCGCGGTCGAGAAGGAAGTCGATCTGGTGGGGGTACCAGCGGTGCCGTTGGATCAGGATCTGCTTGACGATTTCCGGCACGGACTGGTTTCGGTACAGGCGGTATTGCTTGCCCTGGCCAAGCAGGGCCAGGCGCGGTTCCAGGGTGATCTGGTAGTGCCCCTCCTCTACGGAGCCACCGGTGCGCTGGAAGGAGGTGATGAAGCCGAACAGTTCGCGCAAGGGTTCATGCTGGGGCGGTTTTTCTTCCCAGGGGTACTTCTGTCGTGCCTCGCCGTAGATGGCGAAACGGGCGAAGCGCTTGAGCAGTTGATCCTTGTCCAGGTCCAGCGCCTTGGGCGCCTGCGGGTCAGGGCCGTGATAAATCGTGCCGGGCACATACCTGGGCTCGGCGCAGGTGAAGCGGATGGTGTAGCAGAACGGCTGGCTGAGGTGTTCCTCGCCGTCGAACGACAGCACATCGAGAGGGGCGTCGAGGTCATTGACGTTCAGTTGGTAGGGGTTTCGCGTGGTAGGCGAAGGGTATCGGCTGTTGATGCTGGCCATGCTCGAGCCTCTGGGTTCCGGTGGGAAATGCCGTGCTTGCCGGTTACGGCTAGCGGGCGGTCAATTCGGGCAGGTCGATGCTCTCGCTGGCTTCGTCGAACTCCAGCACCACCCCCTCGTCCGCGTCATACCCCAACACCACCCGCCCCACCGCCTGCTTCAGCGCCTGACGCTGCAGCAATTGCTGGCTGAGCACCGGCAGGATCTGCTGGTTGAGCAGGCTGTCGATGTTCCGCGCGCCGCTGTCCGGCAGCAGGCAGGCGGCGACCAGGGCCTGGTTGAGCGAGTCGTGGACGCGGCAGTCGAGGCCGTAGTGCCGGTGCAGGCGGCGGGCGACCTTGTCGAGTTTCAGGCCGACGATGGCCTGCAAGGCTTCGGCGCCCAGCGGGCGGTAGACCAGGGTCTGGAAGCGGGCGAGCAAGGCCGGCTGGAAGTGCTCGCGCAGCAGCGGACGCAGCAGTTCCTGCAGCGCCGCGTCAGGCGCGTCGGGCTGCTCGCCGAGCAAGGCCTGCAAGGCGTCGCTGCCGAGGTTGGAAGTCATGAGGATGACGGTGTTGCGGAAGTCGATCTCGCGCCCTTCGCCATCGCGCATGAAACCGCGGTCGAAGACCTGGTAGAACAGGTTGAGCACGTCGCGGTGGGCCTTTTCCACTTCATCCAGCAGTACCACGCTGTAGGGCCGCTGGCGCACGGCCTCGGTCAGCACCCCGCCCTGGCCGTAGCCGACGTAGCCCGGCGGCGAGCCCTTGAGCTGGCTGACGGTGTGGGCTTCCTGGTATTCGGAGAGGTTGAGGGTAACCAGGGATTTTTCCCCGCCGAACAGGGCATCGGCGAGGGCCAGGGCGGTTTCGGTCTTGCCCACGCCGCTGCTGCCGACCAGCAGGAATACGCCCTGGGGCGCCTGCTCTTCGCACAGGCCGGTGCGCGCTGCACGCAGGCGCTGGGCCAGGGCGTGCAGGGCCGGACCCTGGCCGATGATGCGCTGGCCCAGTTGCGCTTCGAGCTCCAGCAGGCCGGCCTGCTCGTCCTTGAGCAGGCTGCCCAGGGGGACGCCGGTCCAGTCGGCGATGACTTCGGCAACACCGCGGGCGTCGACCTCAAGGCTGAGCAGCGGTTGTTCACCCTGGATTTCGGCGAGGTGTCGTTGCAGGCGCTCGCACAGCTCCCGGCAGGGCTGCTCGCTTTGCCGGGCGTCGAGCAACTGCCGGCTCAGGTCCAGTTCCTGGCGGTATTGCGCCTCCAGCGTGGCGCACGCCTGGGCCAGCGCCGAGGACTGCGCGGCAATGGCGGCGATGCGCTCGCCACCGGCAGTGCCACCGAGGGCCAGATCCGCTTCCAGTGCCTGGCGCTCCAGCAGCAGGCCGGCCTGGCGGGCCTTGAGGCGCACAAGGGCCTGGGGCTCGCAGTCGAGGCTCATGCGCACCCGCGCGCTGGCGGTATCGAGCAGGTCGACGGCCTTGTCCGGAAGCTGTCGCCCGGTCAGGTAACGCCGCGACAGGCCGACCGCCGCCTGCACCGCCGCGTCCTGGATATGCACGCCGTGGTGAGTGGCATAACGCGGCTTCAGGCCACGCAGCATCAGGCAGGCGCCAGCATCGTCGGGCTCGTCGACCTTGATCATCTGGAAGCGCCGCTCGAGGGCGGCGTCCCGTTCGAAATATTGCTTGTATTCGCTCCAGGTGGTGGCGGCGATGGTGCGCAGTTCGCCGCGAGCCAGGGCCGGCTTGAGCAGGTTGGCAGCGTCGGCGCCTCCGGCCTGGTTGCCGGCGCCGATCAGGGTGTGGGCTTCGTCGATGAACAGCAGGACCGGATGGGGCGATTGCTGCACGGCCTCGATCACGTTTTTCAGGCGCTGCTCGAACTCGCCCTTGACCCCGGCACCGGCCTGCAACAGGCCAAGGTCGAGGACGTGGACGGCCACCGTCCTGAGGCTGTCCGGGACGTTTCCTTCAGCGATACGCAGGGCCAGGCCCTCGACCAGGGCGGTCTTGCCGACACCGGGCTCGCCGACCAGGATCGGGTTGTTCTTGCGCCGCCGGCTGAGGATATCGATGACCTGGCGAATTTCGTCGTCACGGCCGAACACCGGGTCGATCCTGCCTTGGGCGGCCTTGGCGGTGAGGTCTTCGGTGTATTTGTCCAGCACGCCGCTGGCCGGCGTTGCCACGACATCCCCAAGGGTGGTCGCAGTTTCGTGCTGAAGCTGCGGACGTTCTTCGGAGTGCTGGTCGAGCACCTCCATCAGCCGCTGCAACTGCACGCGGCTGACGCTCAGCAGCGGCCAGGCGGCCTCGCAGGCGAGCAGGTCAGGGCTGTCCAGCAAAGCGTCGAGCAAGTGCACCGAGCGCAATTGCCGGCGGTCATCGTCCAGCGACGCCAGCAGCCAGGCATCCTTGATCAGGCGCTGCAAGCGCGGACAGAGTTGCGGACGGGCCTGGACCGAGCGTGGCAGGCTGTCGAGGTGATCGAGAAGGCCCTGCCAAAGGGCGTCCATGTCCCAGTCATAGCGTCGGGCGATCAGGGTCAGGTCGCCTTCACCCTGTTCCAGCAGCTTGAGCAGCCAGTGTTCGATGCTGATATCGGCATGGGCGCGGGTCTGGCAAAGCGATGCCGCAGCACTCAGGGCTTCGGCGCAATAGGGGTTGAGACGGCGGAGCAGACGGGTGGGACTGATGGCCATGCAAGGCGTCCTTGGGCTGGAGTACGGGCGGGAAATAAGGGGGTGGAAAAATGCGCGCCCGAAACGGGCGCGCATTTTTCCGGTTCGAATCAGCCGGCGGCAGCGGTGATCGGACGGGTGTCCCAGTTATCGGTGTGGAGGTGGTTGCCATCCTTGTAATTCCAGGTGATTTCCTGGTAACGCAGCTCCACCTCTTCCAGGTGCTTGTAGCTCTTGTTGTCCGGGTCCTTGATGTCCAGCATCTTCTTGGTGACGCTGACCACCTTTACGTCCTTCAGGATCATGCTGAAGTACACCTCGATCTCACCGTCCGGCAGAACCTGCTGGAAATCGAGCCGGGCTTCCTGCCAGCTCCGGCCGGAGCCGACGGCTCGGTCGAGATAAACGGTGGAGGCGTCGATCTCCTTGGTCAGCATGATCGGCGAATGGACCCGCTCGCCGGTGTACTTGCCAGTATTGTCATCGGTCGGCCGGGACACCTTGTGCTCGAATTCGGTCAGTTCGATGCATCCTTCAAGCCCCTTGGCCGTCACCGAGCCTTTCAGGTGCTTGCCTGTTTCATCGGTGATTTTCAGATAGATCGGAAGTGCCATTTGAAGCTCCTTGTTCAGGTTTGAATGTCGCGACTGCGACGGGGTTGTCAGCCAGCCACCGGCGAGGTGGCCGTACAGGCCCCCTCCACCGGCAGCAGGCGGATATCGACACGACGGTTGCTCATGCGTCCGTCCTCGTGGTCATTACTGGCAACGGGCTGGCTGGCACCGAAGCCCTGGATGGCGAAGCAGCTGTCGGGGATGTCGCCCATACGCTGCATCCAGTCGCGCACCGCAGCGGCACGCTCGCGGGACAGCCGCAGGTTGTGCTGGTCGTTGCCGGTGGCGTCGGTATGCCCGGCAATCACGATCAGCCAGCCGGGCTGGGCCTTGATGTCCACCAGGGCATTGACCAGCACTTTGGTCGACTCCGGCTTGAGCCGGGCGCTGCCGGAGGCGAACAGCGACAGGCTGTCCAGCCGCACGGTGCCGGGCGCCTTGGGCGCGGGGCGCGGGATCACCGGCTGGCGATGCTCCAGCAGCACCGCCAGCAGGCGCTCACGCAGGACCTCGTCACGGTACAGGCCGAAGCTCAGCGCCAGGGGTTCGCCCCGCCGGCTGTAGTGCTCGAGCAGCGCGGCGTGCTGACGCAATACGGCCATGGCTTCCTCGCGCAATTCATGGGCCGTTTGCCCGGCACGCGCGGGCATGGGAATCGAGGCATAGCGCTGCAGATCGGCACTGACCTGGCGAATCAGGCGGTCGTTGTTCCAGGCCGAACTGGCAAGGGCGAGAATCCCCGCCACGGTGAACATCCAGATCGCCTTGACCGTAGCCCGCTGACGCGGCGTCGCACGCAGGCGCATCGGCATCAGGGACAGTGCGACGTCAGGAAGCCCCAGCAAGCCGCCTTGGGCGGCCTGGGCCCCGCGTACGCTTTGCAGGGCCAGCGTCTGGCGCAGCCACTGCTGCCAGAGATTGCCGCGGCGCTCGCCCGGCAGCGTGTCGACGAAGGTCATGGCACAGGCCGCCGGCGTGATGCCGGGCAGATGCACCAGTACCTGTTCGCGCCACCAGTGCGCCGCGCCATTCAACTGCACCGCAGCCCGCACGCGTGTGCTGAGCGTGGCGCTGTCGTCGGCCTGCCGTTGCCACAGGTCCAGACGGCTGCAAGTACCGGCTTCATGCACCTGCGGACAAACCTCGCTATCGCTCCAGACGAACCACGGCGCCCTTGCTGCCGGCCCGCGCAGATAGCTGGCCAGCAGCAACGGAAGCTCCAACCCCTGCTGCCTGCGCACCAGGGCCAGTTGATGAGCGAGCGCCCGGCTCTGGCTGGCCAGCAGGGTCGGGTCGTCCTGTGCTTCAGGGTTGACCACGTACAACACCCCGAGCTGTCCGCTCCAGTCCGGACGCCGTGCCAGCAAGGCCGACACCAGCGTCGGCAGCCGACGCGAGTCGCCCGCATCGAGATAGCAGGCCTGGGCACTCATGCGCAGACGCGGCCGATCGCCGTTCTTTTCGGCAAACAGGCCATCGCTATCGCCACACACCAGCACTACCGGCTGGCGATAACCGGCGGGGGGCAACACAACGCCCTCGGCCAGTTGCAAGGCCTCGCGCAATTGCCCGCTGTGCCGTCCGGCACGACGCCAGCCCTGCGCCACCCACGCGGTAACCAGCACCGCCGCCATCACCCGCCAGCCCGCGGCGAGCGGCACGATAAGCAGCACACCCAAGGCCAGGACCATGCCCCATAGCCAAAGTCCGCGAACCCACTTGAGAGTCATCCGCGCTCCTTAGCCCTGTCCGGGCAGCAAGCTGGAAACCAGACCATCGAGCAGCAGGTCCAGCCCCCACCACAGGCCCGCCAGCAGCAAGCCTGCGAGCAAAGCGTGACGCCAGGGCGAACCGGACCAGAGGCCACCGAACAGCACCCTGCCGCCCCGGCCCGCCAGGCCGCCCTGCGGCACCAATGGCGCGACCCGCTGATCAAGCGCGGCAATCAACTGTTCCCGCTGCGGATCGTCGAGCTGCTTGTAGCGCCCTTTGAACCCCAGGTTGAGGACGCGCTGGAACACCGTCAGGACCAGCGGATCCGCAGACGCTTCGCGCAATGCCTCGCGGATCTGCTCATACAGCCACTCGCCGGCCTGATGGCTGTTGAACAACCGTGCCTGCAATGACTCCCGGGCCCAGGCTTCATGCTCCTTGCCTGTGCACTTGCCCAGCACGGCTTCATCCAGCAGCGCGCACTGGGCATGGCTGATCAGATCCATGGAGCGCTGGCTCAAGCCAGCTTCCCGCAGACGCTCGCGCAGCGCCTCCACCAGTTCCAGGCAGCGCTTCCACAGGGCCTCGCTGCCTTCCAGCGCGTCGCTGTTGCTGACTTCCACTGCCAGCAGATAGCTGTCCTGCAGCAATGCGTCGATATCGAGGCCTTGCGCCTCATGCCGACTCATGAGCGCAGTACCGCGTAGAGCTCGAGCTTCACCTCACCCAGCGAGCCGGGCACATAGAAGGCACAGCCTTGCGCATCGAGGGCGGCACGACCTTTCGGGTGCCTGAAGTCGAGGGCAAAGTACTGGTTCTCGAGACGCAGCGGAATGGCCGCCGGAACCTGGGTCAGCGCTTGCAGTGGCACGCCATCGAGGGCGGAATTGACCAGTTGGTCGACGTCGTCCGGCGCCCCCACCTTGCACAGCCGCGGGAACTGCTCCTGCAACTGCACCGCCGACAGGCGACAGCGCACCGACAGGTAGAAATCAACACCCTCCGGTTCGCGCAGACGCGGGTCATGCAGCGCGACTTTCCAGCGGTGGCTGCCCTCGGGCAGCAGCTCCAGGGCGATCACCCGGGATGGCAGGCTGGCTTCGAGCAAGGTCGAGAGGGTCTGCATCAAGGGCGGGAAGACCTGTTCAAGACGCTCGTGGTGATAGGCCGGAATGCGGTCGAGGTCGTGCTCCAGGGAAAAGGTCAGCAAGCTGCCGGCCAGCTTGACCAGCTCGACATAGACCTGTTCCGGCGCCCGGGGATGGGCCTGGAGATCAGCGAGCACCGGCTGGTAGCTGTTCAGGGCATTGAGCAGCCAGAACAGCGAAACATCGGCAACGGCGAAATCGGCCATGCGCTGGTTGCTTTCCCGACGCATGCCCATCAGGCGCTGGCGCTTGGCCATGAGCTGGATCAGCAGGTTGTCCAGCTGCGCCACCAACCCGGCATGGGCCGTGAAGCGCAGCAACGGCGGCACGAAATTATCGTCGAGCCCCCACTCGCCCTGGGCGTCGCGAACCAGGCGCGCCAACGGGCAGGTCGCCCAGTCAGCGTTATCGTCGCTGCCCAGGCGCAGGCTCAGGTTGTGCTCCATAACGCTGATCTGTTGCTGGTCCTCGCCGTGGACATCCTGGACCTCGCACCACCCCTGGCGATAGCGCAACGGCCGCTCGGCTCTGCCCCCCTCGAACAGACAGTTTTCGCCATTGGCATGCTCCAGGGGCAAGGCCAGCAGCACCTCGACCGGGCCCGCACCCTCGGGCAGCAACCTGGCCAGCTCCAGCGCAGGCGGCAGGCGGTCGGCGCGGGCCGTGTCGATCAGCGTGCCATCAGGCATGCGCACCAAAAGCTCGGTGGCCTTGAGCACGCCGAGACGCAGTGCATCCTGATCAAACTGCGCGACCTCCACGCCCCAGGGGTGAGCAAGGGCCAGGCGGGCGACATTCTCAGTGGTGCGCGCCTCCCAGCGCGCCTGTTGCTGGAACTGCTGCGGGCACAGCAAGGCGCCCGCGAACCAGAGTGGACGATGGATCTTCATCAGATGGACTCCCTCCGCACGCTTCAGGCCTTGGCCTTGGGCATCCGGGAAACCAGCGACAGATTCACGTCCATGCCTTCCACCTGGAAATGCGGTACGGCATACAGCTTGATACGGAAGAAACCGGGGTTGTCGTCGATGTCCTCGACGATGACCTTGCCTTCGCGCAGCGGGTGGGAGGCCTGCAGGTCATCGCCCGGGTCGGTCATTTCAGTGACCAGCCCCTTGATCCAGCGATTCAGCTCCTGCTCCAGGACGCTGCGGTCCTTGGTGGTGCCGATATTTTCCCGCTGGATCAGCTTCAGGTAATGGGCAATGCGCGAGAGCAGGAAGATGTACGGCAGACGTGCGTTGATCCGGCTGTTGGCCGTAGCGTCGGCGGTATCGTACAGCGCCGGTTTTTGCGCCGAGTTGGCCGAGAAGAAGCACGCGTAGTCACGGTTCTTGTAATACGAGAGCGGAATCAGGCCGAGGTTGGCGAACTCGAACTCGCGGGTTTCGGGAATCATCACCTCCGAGGGGATCTTGGCCTGGTTGCCGGTGCCCAGGTCATACAGGTGGATCGGCAGGTCGGTCACCGCCCCGCCAGACTGCGGGCCACGGATCTGCACGCACCAGCCATTGGCGATAAAGCTCTTGACCATGTTGGCGGCAAAGGCGAACGAGGCGCTGGTCCACAGGTACTTGTCGTGGTCCGGGCCCTTGACGCTTTCGATGTAGTTGAAGCTGCGTACGGGCACGGTATCCGGGCCATACGGCAGGCGACCGAGCACCCGGGGCATGGTCAGGCCGATGTAGCGCGCGTCGTCGCTATCGCGAAACGCCTTCCACTTGAGGTATTCGGCGCGATCGAAGTAGTTGCCGATATCCTTGATCGCCGCCACTTCCTCCATCGACTGCTTGCCGAAGAACGCCGGCCCCACCGCACCGATAAAAGGCATGTGAGCGGCGGCCGCCACCTTGGAGATGTTGCGCAACAGGGCGATATCCTGGGGACCGCGTCCGAACTCGTAGTTGGAAATGGCCGCAGCGATGGGTTCGCCACCGGGGGTGTCGTATTCTTGGGTGTAGGTTTGCAGGTACAGGCCGCTCTGGGCGATTTCCGGCGCGTCTTCGAAGTCCTGGACAAGGTGGTCCTTGCTGATATCGAGCAACTCGATGCGCACGTTATGGCGGAAATCGGTCTGGTCGATCAGCAGTTTTACCCCGCGCCAGGTGGACTCGACGCGCTGGAAATCAGGGTGATGCATGACCGCATCGAGTTGCCGGCTGATCTGTGCATCGAGGGTGGCGATATGTTCATCCAGCAAGGCTTTGTCCAGCCGCTCGACTTTGCGTGATGACGCCTGGACCAGTTTCAGCAATACATTGACTGCCGCCGTGACCCGTTCATCCGCGGACACTTCGGAAAGTGCCTCGGTATGCTGGAAGACTTCGATATCACCGAGTTCGGAAACAGGATCGAGATTGATCTTGCCGAACAGCGAACTGTAAATACCCTGGCTATCTTCGGCCACGGTAGTGGTGCCACGGGACGACGCGGAAGAGTGTTCTACGGACATTGTTTTAACTTCCTGGAATACGGGACGAAGGGGATCAGCGGGTTTCCTGCGGCGCCAGTGCGGCCAGTTCGCGACGCAGGCCGTCACTCAGGTCTTGATCCTTGAGAATGCGCTCCAGCTCCTGGCGGAAGGTGGCGTTGTCGAGCAGGTTGGACTTGAGGTCGCGCAGCAGATTGCGCATGGCCAGCAGCGCCCGCAGCTCGGGAATCTGCCGGGCCACCTGTTCCGGCTCGAAGTCCTTCATCTGGCGGAACACCAGGTCTACCGGCATTTCCGACGCATCGCCGGCCAGGGTGTTCTCAGCCGCAAGCTTGAGCGACGGGGAAAAGTCGGCCAGCACGCTATTGAAGTTGTTGCGGTCGATATTGACCTTGCTGCGTTCGGACAGCGGACGTTGCTCACGGCCGTTGCTGTAGTCGCCCATCATCATGAGCTTCAAGGGCAACTCGACTTTTTTCTGCGCACCGCCGGTATGCAGGTCGAGTTTGATATTCACGCGGGCCTTGGGTACTTCGTTCTGGAAACTGTTTGAAGCCATTGGACTCTCCAAAAGCGGACTACGGAATGGGGGCATCCCTCTTCGTGACCGGCACGAAAACGGTTGCTACACGGATAGCGAATCGCCGGACCGGGAAGGACTTACACAAGAAGTGCTCGGCGAATGACGCAAGACAATGAACTATCCGATTCCGCTATTCCAGCCCTGGATGGCTCGTCACTACTTTTCCTACAACACCTTCGGAATATTCTCTTTGATCTTCGGAAGCAATTAGGACTAGATTTGAAACATCTAAAATTAAAACCCAATAAAACCGGGCATAAAGTGTTTCAAGCGATGCGGAAAGATGAAATATTTACTTACCAACAGATAAAGTTCACCTAAACGCTTAATCTGCCAGATAGAGCGGTGAAAAAGACAAGTAACTGCAGCAGGTTAACGCAGGGCGATGTGCGCCCTGAGACAATCAAGTCAATGGCTGTGCGGCCCTTCGCGACCGTTCGGCGCTCCGACAAGCCAGCGCAGCCCACAAAGGGGCCGCATCGTCTCCCGCGCTTCACTGCAACCCGATTACCTCACCCTCCCCGGTCCCGAGCTCATACACCACCAGCGCTTCGCTGACCGCATCGGCCCCGGCCACCAGTAGGCCCTCGGCGTTCCACACCCCCGACTGCCCGGCCGCGATAGAGTCATCCGCCCGCCCCACGCAGTTGGCCATCAGTACCGTCATGCCATGCTCCCGGGCAATCATCGGGTAATGCCCATAAGCGCTGTCCACCCCGCGCTGCGATTTGGCCACGCTGGTGAAATACACCTGCGCTCCGGCCTGCGCGGCATGTTGCGCATGCTCGGCTTGCAGCGACTCGAAGCAGATGGCCGGGGCCAGACGATAGTCGCCGCGGGTAAACAGGCTTTGCCCGGCCCCCGGCAGGAAGAACGGCAGCTCATCCGGATGCAGGCGCTGCTTGCAGTACAGGCTGCGCGGCAGCTCCGGCTGGAACACCAGCATGCCGATGCGGTTGCCACCGGCCTTGCGGATCGGCGCCCCCACGGCGATCAGCAGGCCGAAACGGTCGCTCAGCCACTGGAAGACATCCAGCCGCTCGTCCTCCGGCTGCATCGCCAGCACCTCGGCCAGGCGCGGTTCATAACCGGTCAGGGACAGTTCCGGAAAGACGATGGCATCGGCCCCCAGGCTGGCGGCGATCTCGATGATATCGACATGCTTGTCGAGGTTGTGCTCGACATCGCCAGGAACGCAGGCGATCTGTGCGGCGATCAGTTTCATTGCAGCTCCTTGTGAATCCGTCATTACTCCACGGCCTCGACCACACCCTGGTCCTCACCGAGGAAGCCACCGCTCTGGTGCTGCCAGAGCCGGGCGTAGGTGCCGTTCTTCGCCAGCAGTTCGGCGTGGGTGCCCTGCTCGATGATCTGACCGTTGTCCATGACGATCAACCGATCCATGGCCGCAATGGTAGACAGCCGGTGGGCGATGGCGATGACGGTCTTGCCCTGCATCATCTCGTCGAGGCTTTCCTGGATGGCGACCTCCACTTCCGAGTCTAGGGCGCTGGTGGCTTCGTCCAGCAGCAGGATCGGCGCGTTCTTCAGCATCACCCGGGCAATGGCGATGCGCTGGCGCTGGCCGCCGGAAAGCTTGATACCGCGCTCGCCGACCAGGGTGTCGTAGCCGCTATGGCCCTGGCGATCACTCAACTGGCGGATGAAGTCGTCGGCCTGGGCGTTGATCGCAGCCGCCCGGACTTGCGCATCGCTAGCTTCCGGGCGGCCGTAGGCGATGTTGTCGCGGATCGAGCGATGCAGCAGCGAGGTGTCCTGGGTGACCATGCCAATGGCGCTGCGCAGGCTGTCCTGGGTGACTTTGGAAATGTCCTGGCCATCGATGCGGATCGTGCCGCTGTCGACATCGTAGAAGCGCAGCAGCAGGTTGATCAGGGTCGACTTTCCGGCGCCGGAGCGGCCCACCAGGCCGATCTTCTCGCCCGGACGGATGTTCAGGCTCAGGCCATCGAGGACCTGGCGCTCGCCGTTGTAGTTGAAGCACACGTTGTCGAAGCTCACCGCACCGCCGGAGGTCTTCAACTCGCCGGCGTCGTCGGCATCCACCACCTTGGGGCCCAGGGTCAGGGTCTGCATGCCGTCCTGCACGGTGCCGATGCTTTCGAACAGCGAGGTCATCTGCCACATGATCCAGTGCGACATGCCGTTGATGCGCAGGGCCATGGCGGTGATCGCCGCCACCGCGCCGGTACCGACATCGCCCTGGTGCCAGAGCCACAGGGAATAGCCGCCGGCACCGATGATCAGGCCGACCACCAGGGCCTGGTTGACGATCTCGAACAGGCTGACCAGGCGCATCTGGCGGAAGCCGGTTTCCTTGAAGTCCTCCATCGCCGCGCGGGCGAAATGCGCCTCGCGCTTGGAATGGGAGAACAGCTTGACCGTGGTGATATTGGTGTAGGCATCCGACACCCGCCCGGTCATGGACGAACGCGCATTGGCCTGCTCCTGGCCGACCTTGCCCAGGCGCGGCACGAAATACAGCATGGCCAGGCCGAACAGGACGATCCAGGCAATGAACGGCAGCATCAGCTTGAGGGCGAAGCCGCCGGCCAGGGCGATGATCGCGATGAAGTACACGCCGATGCCGGGAAGGATCTCGATCAGGGTGAACAGCACTTCGCGCACCGCCAGCGCGGTCTGCATCACCTTGGTAGTGACCCGCCCGGAGAACTCGTCGGAGAAGAACGACAGGCTCTGGCGCAGCATCAGGCGGTGGAAGTCCCAGCGCAGGCGCAGCGGCAGGTTGATCGCCAGTACCTGGTGCTGAACCATGGTGCGTAGCGCCACCAGGCCGATGCTGGTCACCAGCACGATGCCGATGCCCCACAGCACGCGGCTCTCCTGCTCGCCTGCCGTACCGCCGGCCTGCCAGGCGGACAGCAGATCGACGACCTCGCCGAGGAAGGAAAACAGCCAGGCTTCGTAGATCGAAACGGCGGCGCTCAACAGGGCGAAAAGCAGCACGTAACCCCGGGCGCCGCGGGTGCAGGCCCAGAGGAAACGCAGCAGGCCAACGGGAGGTGGCGGGAGTTCGTCAGGCGGGAATGGGTCGAGGCGGCGTTCGAAAACACGAAGCATGGAGCATCTCTACAAAGGTGGTGGTGGGGAGAGTCTGCCATCTGATGGAGGCTTTGCGGGGGTTTTTGGTTCCAGGAAACTCGGGAAGTTGAACGACATGCCAGAAACCTGGTGATTGCAAAGTCCTTGGCGAAGCGTACAATTGCGATCAATTCTTATCCGCGTTAGTGGGCTCAAGGAGTTCCCGGTGTCCAACGGCTCGCTGCCCCCCTCTTCCCTGCACGACGACATGCACGGCCTTTATCGCGACCACAACCAATGGCTGCTGGGCTGGCTGCTCCGACGCCTGGGAGACCGCGAGCAGGCGGCGGACCTGACCCAGGACACCTTCGTGCGCCTGATCAGCAGTGCGCTGACCCGCGTTCCACAAGAGCCACGCAGTTACCTGGCGACCGTGGCCAAGCGCCTGATGATCGACCAGTTGCGCCGTCGCCAATTGGAAAGGTCGTACCTGGAATACCTGGCCAACGAGCCTTTGATGCAGGAGTGCTCACCCGAACGCCGGATCATGGTCATGGAAACCCTGCTGCAGCTGGATGCGATGCTCGACGGCTTGGACACCAAGGTGCGCCAGGCCTTCTTCTACGTGCAGCTCGACGGCATGGCCTACGGCGAAGTCGCCGCGCGCCTCGGCGTGAGCGTCAGCTCGGTGACCAAGTACATGGCCAAGGCCACCGAGCGCTGCCTGTTCTTCGAGCTGGACTCGCAGGCATGACCCTGTCCGATCGCCACCTGGCCCTGCGCGCGGCGGCACAGTGGCATGCCCGGTTATGCGCCATGCCGCACTGCCAAACTACCCGCGAGCAATTGCAGGACTGGTTGCTGGCCGACCCGTTGCATCCCTGGGCCTGGCAGCGGGTGGAGCGTCTGCAGGCCGGCCTGCAAGGGATTTCCGGCGGCCTGGCCCGATACACCCTGAGTACCGATGCCAGCGCCAGCGGACGCCGCGCGCTGCTCAAGGGCATGCTCTTCGGGTTGGGCGCGGCCGGCCTGGCGTGGGGCGGTTACCAGCGCTCGCCGGTATGGCTCGCCGATCTGCGTACCGCTATTGGCGAACGCCGCAACCTGCTGCTGGCCGACGGCTCGCGCCTGTTCCTCAACACCGGCAGCGCAGTGGATATCCGCTACGACGCAGATCAGCGCCTGATCCTGCTGAGGGCCGGGGAAATCCTCGTGGAGACCGCCGCCGACCCGCGCCCGCTCAGCGTGCGCAGTCCTCACGGTGACATGCGCGCCCTGGGCACCCGCTTCGGCATCCGCCTGTTCGACGACCACACCCGCCTCAGCGTGCTGGAACATGCGGTGGCCGTCAGCAATGCCAGCGCCGGCACGCCACTGCGGGTGGATGCCGGCATGGGCCTGGACTTCGACACCGGCCCCCTGCCCGCGCCGCACGTCACGGACGTCAGCCAGGGCGCCTGGAGCCAGGGTCGCCTGGTGGTCGACGACTGGCGCCTGGACCGCACCCTTGCCGAGCTTGAACGTTACCGCCGCGGCTTCATCCGCTGCGACGAGTCGATCGCCGGCCTGCGGGTGTCCGGGGTCTATCCGCTCGACGATATCGACCGCACGCTGCAGGTCATCGCCCAGGCCCTCAAGCTCCAGATGCACACGCGTACCCGCTTCTGGACGCGGTTCACTGCAGCAGCGTGAAAAAAGTTCGCAGGTCCGTTGTCGGATTCCGCGAGTTGTCCGTGCTCTCCTGACAACCGCCTGAAACAGGCCTTCGAAGGAGCCGTCATGCCACGCTTTATCCGCCCCCTGATCACCCCTGGTCCGACCCTGCCCAGGTTGCTGCTGGGCGCCGCCGTCGCCCTGCAGGCCGGGATCATCCAGCCGCTGCTGGGCGACGCTGGCCAGGCCTACGCCGAACAGCCATCACGCACCTACAGCATCGCCCCGGGTGCCCTGGGCAGCGCCCTGAACCAGTTCGCCCGCGAAGCCGGCGTGGTGCTGTCGTTCGATGCCGCCTTGACCCATGGCCGCCAGACACCAGGCCTGCAGGGCAACTACAGCGTGGACCAGGGCTTCGCCGTGCTGCTGCGCGGCTCAGGACTGCAGGTGCTCAGGACGGGCGACAACTACCTGCTTGAAACCATCAGCAGCGAGGCCTCCGTCGTGCAACTGGGCGCCACCAGCATCGAAGCCCAACGCCTTGGCGATATCACCGAAGGTACTGGCTCCTACACCACCGGCGCGCAAAAGACTGCGACCAAACTGGCGATGTCACTGCGGGAAACCCCGCAAAGCGTCACGGTGATGACCCGCCAGCGCCTCGACGACCAGGCCCTGGCCGACCTCAACGACGTGGTGCAGAACACCCCGGGCATGGTCATCCGCCGTACCGGCCCGGAGCGCTCGACCTATTACGCCCGGGGCTTTGCCCTCGACAACCTCATGTACGACGGCCTGCCCACCAGCCTCGACAGTTCGCAGTTGTCCCAGGACCTGCTGTCCGCCGACATGGCCCTGTACGACCGGGTCGAAGTCGTGCGCGGCGCCACCGGCCTGATGCAGGGCGCGGGCAACCCGGCGGCGGCCATCAACCTGATTCGCAAGCGGCCCACTCCTGTCTTCCAGGCCAGCATCCAGGGCAGCGCCGGCACCTGGGACCGCTACCGAACCGATGTCGACCTGTCCGGTCCGCTGACCGACAACGGTACGCTGCGCGGCCGGCTGGTCAGTGCCTACCAGACCCAGGGCAGCTTCCGCGACGCGCTGGAGAACGAGCGCAGCCTGTTCTACGGGATGCTCGAGGCAGACCTGAACGACAGCACCACCCTGACCCTCAGCGCCTCGCGCCAGCAGGACAACTACAACGGCAACGGCTGGACCGGCCTGCCCGTGGGCTTCGACGGCAGCGACCTGAAGCTGTCGCGCTCCACCTCGCTGAGCAACGACTGGGAATACTGGAACAAGACCAGCACGTCGGCCTATGCCGCCATCGAGCACGCCCTGGACAACGGCTGGAAACTCAATGTGTCGGCCACGCGGACCTGGGCCGACCTGGACATGCTGGGCACCTATATCCTGGGGCGCACCGCCACCCGGACCTACGACCAGTTCGTCGGCGCCGGCCACTACCGGGAAACCCAGAACAGCTTCGATGCCTATGCCAGCGGTCCCTTCCGCCTGCTGGACCGCGATCACGAACTGGTGCTCGGCGCCAGCCATCGCCGCGTGGTGTTCAATGGCGATGTGCCGACCAGTGTCCTGCTGCATAGCAACATCGATCCCTACAACTGGGACGGCAACACCCGGAAGATCGACAGCCAAAGCAAGTACGCCTGGCAGAACACCAACGCCAAACTCAACAGCGTCTATGCGACCACCCGCTGGAGCCTGGCCGAGCCGTTGAAACTGATCCTCGGCAGCCGCCTGGACTGGTACGAAAACAACACCAGCGCCCCCTACAAAGGCACCTCGACCGAACTCAAGGTCAACCGCCACGTGACCAAATATGCGGGCCTGGTCTATGACCTGGCCCCCCATCACTCGGTCTATGTCAGCTACACCGATATCTTCAAGCCGCAGAGCTACTTCGACACCTCGGGCTCGATCATCGCGCCCATCACCGGCAAGAACTACGAACTGGGTATCAAGGGCGAGTATTTCGACGGCGGCCTGAACGCCTCGGCGGCCATTTTCCAGCTGGACCAGGAAAACCGCGCCAAGACTATCACCGACCAGAGCCTGTGCCCGAGCTATCCCACCACCTCATGCTATGAGGCCGCAGGCAAAGTGCGCAGCCAGGGCATCGAGCTGGAACTCCAGGGGCAGCTCACCCCCGACTGGCAAATGGGCGCTGGCTACACCTTCACCGAGGCCAAGTACCGCAAGGATGCCAACAAGGCCAACGAGGGCCGTCTGTTCGACACCGACATCCCGCGCCACCTGTTCAAGCTGAGTACCACCTATAGGTTGCCGGGCATGCTCGATCAGTGGCGCGTCGGCAGTTCGCTCTACCACCAGAACCGTATCTACAACAAAGGCACGACCTACCTGGTGGAGCAGGATGGCTACACGCTGGTGGACTTCATGCTGGGCTTCAAGCCGACCGAGCATATCGATGCGCAATTGAACCTGAACAACGCGTTCGACAAAAAGTACTACAACTCGCTGAGTTCCTCGGTCACGGTGCCGAGCAATGTGTACGGGGAGCCGCGGAACATGATGTTGTCGGTGAAGTATGACTTCTGAGGCGAAGCGCTAGCCTTCGTTCAGCCGGCCTTGAACCGCCAGCGTCCATAGTGGCTGAGCTGCACCACGGACAATGGCGGCACATCGATTTGGTGGAAGGCCTCCAGCGGACAGCCCAGCACATGGATCAGTGCCGCCCTGACCACCATCGGGTGGGTCACCACCTGCCAACTGCCGCCCTGCGCCATGCCCTCCACCCAGCGTGCCACACGCTGGCACACATGCTCGACCGACTCGCCGCCGTGTGGCGCGGCGCACGGGTCGCCGAGCCACTGCTGCAGCGCCTCCGGCTCCTGCGCCTCCAGGTGCTTGAGCAACATGCCCTGCCAGCGCCCGAAATCGCAGTCGCGTAGCTCGTCATCCACCTGCCCTCGCAAGCCCAGGGCCTCGGCAGTCTGCCGGGCACGCAGCTCCGGCGCGACCAGCACATGATCGGCCGCAGGCAGCGATATCCGGACCTGCGCCGCGTCGCGGAGAGCTTCGTCAGCCCCAGGGAAACGTCCCACCCGCTGGGCCTCGGTCGGGGCGTGGCAGATCAGGCTCAGCGAGGTGCTCTTCATGGGTAACCCTTTCTTCAACGAACGCGCGTATCAGGCGTGTGCGGCAAGATTGCAGTATTCCCCCTTGAAGTACAGCAAGGGCTGCGCAACGTCGGTTTGTACCGGGCTCAACGCCTTGACTTCACCGATGACGATGAGGTGATCGCCAGCAACATGTTCGGCGTGGATCTCGCAATCGAGCCAGTGCAGGCTGCCGGCGATCAAGGGATTGCCCAGGGGCGAGTCCTGCCATTCCACGCCCTGCCATTTGTCCATGCCACGCCGGGCGAACAGGTTCGAAATCCCCACCTGCGCGCCCGAGAGGATATTCACCGCGAAGCGCCCCGCCTGGCGAATCCTCGGATAGCTCCCCGAACCGGCCATCACGCTGAAGGACACCAGCGGCGGATTCACCGACACGCTGTAGAACGACTGGCAGGTGAAGCCGACCGGCTCGTCATCGATGAGCGAGGTGATCACCGTGATTCCGGAGGCGTAGTGCCCAAGCGCCTCACGGAAATGCAGCGGCTCGATGGCGGTACTGGAAAGTGACATGACAGGTCTCGACAGCCTGGATCAATACTGGTTGAGCAGTTCTTTGCGGACGATCTCCGCGCCCGCGCTCAAAGCGTTGAGCTTGCCCCGCGCCACCTGGCGCGGCAGCGGCGCCATGCCGCAGTTGGTGCACGGATAGAGCTTGTCGGCATCGACGAACTGCAGGGCCTTGCGCAGGGTGTTGGCAACCTCCTCCGGCGTTTCGATGGCGTGGTTGGCCACGTCGATGGCACCGACCATCACCTTCTTGCCGCGGATCAGCTCGATCAGTTCCATCGGCACATGGGAGTTGTGGCACTCCAGCGAGACGATATCGATGCTGGACTTCTGCAGCCTGGGGAAGGCCTCTTCGTATTGGCGCCATTCCGAACCCAGGGTCTTCTTCCAGTCGGTGTTGGCCTTGATACCGTAGCCATAGCAGATATGCACGGCGGTCTCGCATTTCAGGCCTTCGATGGCCCGCTCCAGGGTGGCGACGCCCCATTCGTTCACTTCATCGAAGAACACGTTGAAGGCCGGTTCATCGAACTGGATGATATCGACGCCTGCCGCTTCCAGCTCGCGGGCTTCCTGGTTGAGGATCTTCGCGAACTCCCAGGCGAGTTTTTCGCGGCTCTTGTAATGGGCATCGTAGAGCGTGTCGATCATGGTCATCGGGCCAGGCAGCGCCCACTTGATCGGTTGCCCGGTCTGTTCGCGGAGAAACCTCGCATCCTCGACGAACACCGGTTTCTTCCGCGAAACCGCGCCCACCACGGTCGGCACGCTGGCGTCATAACGGTCACGGATGCGCACGGTTTCTCGTTTCTCGAAATCGACGCCTTCGAGGTGCTCGATAAAGGTCGTGACGAAGTGCTGGCGGGTCTGCTCGCCGTCGCTGACGATATCGATGCCCGCGTGTAGCTGTTCCTGCAACGCCAGGCGCAGGGCGTCCTGCTTGCCCTGGAGCAGTTCCTCGCCTTCGAGTTTCCAGGGCGACCAAAGGGTTTCGGGCTGGGCCAGCCAGGAAGGTTTTGGCAGGCTGCCGGCAGTGGAAGTTGGAAGCAGTTTTTTCATGAACAGATGGACCTTGTCGTTTCGATTATTCAGAAGGCGTGGCTGGCGGACCATTGCTGAAGAACAGCCTGGTAAGGCTTGATGAACTGCTCTTCGGCGAACTTGCCCTGCTCGATGGCCAGGCGGGTGCGCTCTTCCCGGTCGTAGACGATCCGGGTCAATGAATAATCCTCGTGCTTCAGGCTCGGCTGGTAGGACTTACCGGCCGCGGAATTGGCGTTGTAGATTTCCGGACGATAGATCTTCTGGAAGGTGTCCATGGTGGCGATGGTGCTGATCAGCTCAAGATTGGTGTAATCACCGAGCAGATCACCAGAGAAGTAGAACGCCAGCGGCGCGACGCTGTTCGGCGGCATGAAATAGCGCACCTTCAGGCCCATCTTGCGGAAGTAGTCGTCGGTCAGGGAGTACTCGTCCTGCTGGTATTCG
Organism: Pseudomonas sp. P2S-1; assembly: GCF_057197725.1. Classification (NCBI taxonomy): domain Bacteria; kingdom Pseudomonadati; phylum Pseudomonadota; class Gammaproteobacteria; order Pseudomonadales; family Pseudomonadaceae; genus Pseudomonas; species Pseudomonas sp. P2S-1. The sequence goes on along the minus strand of NZ_CM170068.1, from coordinate 575,471 downwards.
AAGCCCAGCACCGGGTGCTGGTTCTCGGTACGGTGGTAGGTCTTGCTGCTCGATACGCTCAGGCAGATGACCGGCTGCTTGGCGAAATGCGCACTGTAGGCGCTGGAGTTCACGAAGCACTTGAATAGCTTGCCGTGCAGGTCGCCGAAGTCCTCCGGGGTACTGAACCCGGCCTGCCCCTTGTTGTGCCCCAGCAGCAACACGCTGAAGTCGTAGTCACGGACATAGGACGAGAAGTTGTTGCCGACGATGCCTTCGCTACGCTCGCCGGTCTTCCGGTCGATGATGTTGGTCTTGAGGATTTCGATCAGTGGCAGCGCTTCAATACGGCGGTTGCCGTCGATATTCATCGCGACGGAGATGATCTCGAGCTCGACCGCGTAGCGATCGCCTTGCGGGTTGTCCCAGTGCGCCAGGGCATTGAAGCGGTTGTCGATCATGCGCAGGGTGTTACGCAGGTTCTCCCGGCGGCGGGTGCCACGGGCCAGATTGGCAAAGTTGGTGGTAATGCGGGTATTGTCGGCGGGCTGATAGTTCTCGTCGAAATCAATACTCTTGATGGTGAAGCTGAATTCGTTGTTCATCGCGGTCCTGCGCCCTGTAGCTGTCTCGATAGGGCGCATTCTAGGGCGCGAGGATCATGAGCAAAATTGAATTGATTTCAGCGAAGCATTAGCCGGACTCATGATAAGGAATCGTCGCCCCCATGCCTGTACTCCACCTCTTATGCGGCAAGATCGCTTCGGGAAAGTCCACCCTCTCCAGGTCGCTGGCAGCCAGGCACGCCGCCATCGTGCTCAGTGAAGATCACTGGCTGGCCCGGCTGTATCCCGGGCAGATCAGTTCAGTGGCCGATTACGTGCGCCATGCCCGGCAGATTCGCGAAGTACTGGGGCCGCTGGTGATCGATATCCTCAAGGCCGGCGCTCATGTGGTGCTGGATTTTCCGGCGAACACGCTGGCAGACCGCAAATGGCTGAGCCATCTCGCCGATGTGGCGGGGGCTCAGCATTGTGTGCATTACCTGGAGGTCGAGGATGCGGTTTGCCGTGAGCGGCTGCGGGCGAGAAATGCCTTGGGTGAGCATGATTTCGCGGCCAGCGATGCGGATTTCGACTTGATTACCAGCTATTTCCGGGCGCCGGAAGCGGCGGAGGGGCTGGAGGTACAAGTACATCGGGGTTAGCAGGAACGACGCGGACCTTGTAGGAGCTGGCTTGCCAGCGATTTGGCCGGCACTGGCAAAGAGGATGTCAGGACGGGCCTCATCGCTGCATGGGTATCTACACAGCTCTGTTTCTGGCACGACGCCGTCGGGGTGGGAGCGGATTCATCCGCGATTGGGCGCGAAGCGGCCATAAAACCTGACTCCCAGGTGTGTCAGGCAAACCTGGGACTTAGGTTTTACGACGGCTCCGCCGCCGATCGCGGATGAATCCGCTCCCACACCGACCGCGTCGTTTCAGCCGTACCCCCGGCAACCCGTTGGCCGGCGCAGTACCGGTGGCATCATGGAACCGCCGCAGGGTCGCCATGTGACCTCAATTCTCGGAGCGCAGCGTAACGGCAAAGTTACGCGGCTCGCCGTAGTAATTGCCCAGGATAAAGGTCGCCACCCATGTGCCAGTCGCTCAGCTCGCCGGGCAGGCGGTAGCTGGTCGCCAGCTTGAACAGGCGCCGGGGAGCGGTTTCAGTCATCTCATGGACCATGAGTTTCAAACTCCCGGATTCTCGCTCGCTACAACCTGTGCGATCTCCACCGCCCCCCCCAGGGCAAGCTCACCAACCTATTGAGTGGGTTCAAGCGCGTTTGAAACGCGAGACTACACCGACCTGCGGAGCGGGCTGTCGATCCCGCAGGTCGGTATCGCTCAATTCTCGTACCGCAGCGTCAGCGCAAAATTGCGCGGTGCACCGTAGTAGTTGCCGAGGTCCGGGCTGAACACCGCCGTGTAGTACTTCTCGTCGAACAGGTTGTTCAGGTTGAGCTGCACACTGAGGTTCTTGTCGATCGCGTACCGGGTATTGAGGTCGACCAGGTTGTAGGCGCCCTGCTGCACCTCATCCAGGTAGATCCTGCTTTGGTGATAGACGTTGGCGCCTACCGTCCAGCTTTGCAGGCCGCCCGGCAGCCGGTAGGTCGTCCCCGCCTTGAACAGGCGCTGCGGCGCGGTTTCGGTGCCATAGTCCTTGCCTTTGTTCGGACCTGCCACGTACTCGGGGTGGCTGTAGGTATAGCCGGCCAATGCATTCCAGCCCGGCAGCAGCTCGCCCGACACTTCCAGGTCGAACCCCTGGTTACGCACTTTTGCCCCTTCGCTGTAGCAGCGCGAAGTGCGCGTCGGCCCACACTGACGAGGTGCATCCGCAATCACCGCCGGCAGGCCCGTCTGGTCCACTTCGAAGAGCGCCACGGCGGTGTTGAGCCGACCATCGAAGTACTCGCTTTTCACACCGATCTCATAGTTGCTGCCGGTGATGGGCTTCAGCAGTTTGTTGTCCAGGCTGTAGTTGCTTTGCATCTTGTAGATCTCGGTGTAGCTGGCATATACCGAGTGGTTGTCGTTCAGGTCATACACCACCCCGCCGTAGGGAATGATCTTGGCATCCTCCTTGAACGCGTCGGTATCCCAGGGCCCGGCGGTGTCGTAGTCGACCCAGCTCAGGCGGCTGCCGATGATCAGGTGCAAGTCGTCGACCGGGTTGAGGCGCGTGGCGAGGTAGAGGCCTTTGTCCTTGCGCAGATGGCGACTTTCGGAGACGGAGGGAAGCAGCTCTGGCGCGGGCAGCGGGCCTCCGCTGAAGGTATCCAGGTCGATCGTGGTGGGACCAGCGGTGCTGCGGGTGCCGTATTCCAGGCGGTCGCGCCGCGCACTGGCCCCGATCACCAGCTCATGCTTGCGGCCGAACAGTTCGAAGGCGCCATCGAGCGCGGCATCCAGGCTGATCTGGTCGTCGTCGTAGCGCGCCGAGTTGGCGTAGAAGTCCAGAACGCTGTCGTCACCACTGCGGTGGTAACCGTACTGGGCGAGAAAGTCGGCGTTGGACCAGATGACGTTGGTGGCCAGCGTCAGCTTCCAGTCCTCGTTGAAGCTGTGCTTGATATCGGCAAATACACTGCGATTGATCTTGTCCAGGTGCGCCCACTTGCCAGTGAACGAGGTGGAGCGGGAGAACCCGTAGGACTGGCCATTGCTGCGGGTCGGCATGCCGCCCCAGTCGTAGCCGCCGTTGTCGTCCTGTTGCAGGGAGATACCCAGCGATACCGTGGTGCGCTCGCCGAGGTCAGCCTCGCCGATGGCATAGAACAGCTGGTTGTCCTTCTCGGAATAGTCCTGGTAGCTGTTGCCCGTGTTGTACATCAGTACCGTGCGCCCCCGCAGGGTGCCCTGCTGGTTGAGCGGCCCGCCGACGTCCACCTGACCGCGGTACTGGTCCCATGAGCCGGCGCTGAGTTCGCCCTTGAGCTGGTAGAAATCGGTCGGCCGTTTACGCACCAGGTTGACCGCTGCGGACGGGCTGCCCGCGCCTTGCAGCAAGCCATTGGCGCCGCGCACGAACTCGACGCGGTCGTAGATGGCCATGTTGGTCACCGACATCACGTCCATCGAGAAGCTTTCCGAGATGCTCGTCGGCAGGCCATCGAACTGCAGATCGTCAACCTGGAAACCGCGGGAGAAATACCGGGAGCGTTCAGTGCCGAAGTCCTTGACGGTGTTGATCCCCGTCGCGGCCCGCGCGACGTCATCAAGGGACTGCATGTTCTGATCGTCCATCTGCTGGCGCGTCACCACGGTGACCGACTGCGGTGTCTCCCGTGGCGACAAGGCAAGCTTCGTTGCGGTACTGGTGGAGCCGGTGATGTAGGACCCGGTGCCCTCGCTCGCCGCCCCGGGCGCCCGCGCGTTCACGTTGGTCGCCCCCAGCTCCATCACCGCGTCACCGCTGGCGACCACCAGCACGTAACCCCCATTTGCCTGGCGCTGGGCGTGCAGGCCACTATTGGCCAACAGGCGTTGCAAACCTTCCTCGACACTGTAGGCACCTTCAAGCCCGGGGGTGGTGAGCTGGCGTGTCTGATTGGTGTCGAACGACAAAGTCACGCCGGCCTGCACGGCAAACTGCGTGAGTGCCGCGCCCAGAGGGCCGGCGGGAATCTGGTAGATGGCTTGGGTTTGCGCTGCGACCTGGGCTGGCAACAGCACGGCGGCAGGCACCGCGGCGAGGGTGATGCCGAACAGGGAAAGGCGGATGGCGCGGGTAATGGCGGGGCTGGCATCGAGGTGAAGCGGGAGCATTGAGTGATCCTTCCGTTGCTATGGCAGAAGTCGCTGTGATCGCGGCTTGTGTCATTGACGGATGAGAATCCAGATCAGCAAGGCAGCCCGAAAAGTTTTTGCAAAGGGCTCAGGCGGGTTCGACGCTGGCCCAGTAGCGCGTGAGGTAGCGCACCCTGACCGGCAGGCTCTTGCCGAGGTTTTCCAGGACCGTGTCGGTATCGTCGATGCGGAAGGCGCCGGAGATCTTCAGGTTCTCCACGGCGGCTGCACAACGCAGTACGCCCGGACGGTAGCGCCCCAGCTCGCTGATGAAATCGCCCAGCCGGCAGTCGTTCACGCTCAGCATGCCCTGCACCCAGGCGGCCGAGTTGGCGGGTAAAGGCTCGATGCTGCCGGTTTGCGTGTCGTCGAAGACTACCTGCTCTCCGGCCTCTACACGCAGGGCGGTCCCGGCAAGATATTGCGGACGCACCTCCACCGCTGCCTGCAATACTCCGACCTGGGTCCGCTGTTCCAGCTGGCGCACGCTGAACCGGGTGCCCAGGGCGCGCACGCTGCCGTTGGCGGTCTGCACGATAAAGGGCCGTTGCCCAGGGTCCCTGGCCGTTTCGATCAGCACTTCCCCTTGGTACAAGCGGATCAAACGCGTGTCGGCATCGAAGCGAATATCCACGGCGCTACCGGCGTTCAGTTCCAGTTGCGAACCATCGTCCAGGCGCAGCGAGCGGCGTTCGCGCACGCTGGTGCGCTGCTGGGCAAGCAGCGCTTGATACGGCAGCTGTTCGACGGCCAGCCAGGTGCTGCCGCTGGCGGCGAGCAACAGCCCCAGCAGCTTCAGCACCTGGCGTCGTTGTGCCTGGGCGGCCCCCAGACCGGACAGCGCCGCCTCCTGGGGAATCCGCGCCCATTGCTGCTGCAGCCGCTCGACCCGCGCCCAGGCCGAAGCGTGCTCAGGGCTGGCCAGCAGCCAGGTCCGCCAGGCCTGCTTGCGCGCGGCATCATCGTCACCGTCATTGAGTTGCACATACCAGGTTGCGGCGGCCTCCAGGACCTTGAGGTCGGGAGCGTTCATGGCGCGTCGACCAGCAACAGGCAGCGGGTGGTGGCACGGATCAGGTGGTTCTTCACCGTGGTGATCGACACGCCGAACTGCTCGGCAACGGCCCCGTAGCTCAGGCCCTCCAGTTGCACGGCGAGGAAAATATCCCGCGTGCGCGGGCCCAGTTCATCGAGCAATGTATCGATCTGGAGCAGCATCTCGATGATCGACAGCCGCACCTCCGGCGACACCTCCACCGGCTCCGGGCGCTGCGCCAGGGCGAACAGATAGGCCTGTTCGATGGCCCGGCGGCGTGACTTGTCGATCAACAGGGACCGGGCGATGGCACTGAGGTAACCGCGCGGCTCGCGGATGGGCGCGTCGTTGCGCGCGGTCATCACCCGGATGAAGGTGTCCTGGGCCAGGTCGGCAGCATCGGCTGCGTTGCCAAGGCGTACCCGCAGCCAGCCCTTCAGCCAGGTGTTGTGTTCGCGGTAAAGCAGATGGACAGCGGCTGAGTCGAGCGTCGACATGGGATGCAACCGATATGCAAATGGGAATTTGTCGCATTGTCTGGAGTTGAGGGATTTAATGCAAGGTTCAAAGGCCGCACCGAACGCGTTTTACTGTTTCGCCCATAGCGGGTGGAAAACACCTGGCCTCAAACGTCTTTCATAGACAGCCAAAGGAGCAACCATGAAAACGGACTGGAACCTGATTCGCGAAATGATGAACACCGCCATCGATAGCTGTGAGCAAATCGAGGCAGCGGGCTTTGACGAATCCCTTCGTTCAGCCACCATCAACATCAGCGGCGTCGAGTGCACGGTAATGGGAGCGCAAGAGTGAATACCACCCTGTTGCGCCGTCTCGTCTTTTGCCTCATCGGCACCCTCGGTCTCGCCCTGCTCCTCCCTTGGGGTATCTACTGGTTGGGATTGTCCAGGCTTTCCCACTACCCAGAGCCCCCCGTTCGCGCCATATCAGCCGTGCAACATGAATGGGTAAGGCGCCTCGCCGGAGGCGAAGGTGATCCGGTCGTGACGCCGCTGACTCCGTTTTCGTACGGCTACGCTATTTTCGCCCGGGAAATGGAAGCGGACAAAAGTACTCGGGTCATCGGGTTGGTGGCCTCCGATCATCTCAGCAATCAGGAACCCCAGCAGAGAATGCTGTGGCGGCACTTGTCGGGCGCGGCCCTGACCATCTGGTTGAGCAGGAACTGGACAGATCAACAGATTACGGCAGCGGCCTTGGTCGCCCTTCAGCGCCGGCCTCGCTGAACGAGCGACGACACCGCTTCAGGGTTCGTGACTCTCTCAGCGCTTGTGCCGCAATGCCTCAACCACCACGCCAAACGCTGACGAATGCTCACGCCGATTCGGGTAGTAGAGATGGTATCCGGCGAAGGGCTGGCACCAGTCTTCAAGTACCCGCAGCAGCGAGCCATCGGCCAGATGGTTCGCCACCATGTCTTCAGGTAGAAACCCCAGGCCACACCCCGCCACGGCCGCACGCAGGATCGGCACGCTGCTGTTGAAGGTCCACTGCCCCTCCACGCGGGCCTTGAGTTCATGGCCGTCCTTTTCAAAATCCCACTGCAGCAGGCTTCCGTGCGTGGGCAGGCGCAGGTTGATGCAGTTGTGGCTGGCCAGGTCACCAGGCTCCATGGGGAATGGCCGCTGCCTGAAGTACTCGGGCGACCCTACGACCGCAATGCGCAAAGGCGGGCCGATCGGCACGGCAATCATGTCCTTGGCCACCTGGTCACCCAGCCGCACACCTGCGTCATAGCGCTGGGCGACAATGTCGGAGAGCGCGTAATCCACGGTGATTTCGACCTTGATGTCCGGGTAGTCGGGCAATACCTTCAGCAGCTTTGGCCAGAGGATATTGTTCGCTGCGTGCTCGGACGCGGAGATCCGCACGTTGCCGGCCGGAGTGTCACGAAACTCGCTGACCGCCGCCAGTTCAAGCTCTATCTCGTCGAAGCGTGGCGCCATGGATTGATACAGGCGCTGGCCAGCTTCGGTCGGCGACACGCTGCGTGTGGTACGCGTGAGCAGACGTACCCCGAGCCGGGTTTCCAGCGCGCGCATGGTGTGGCTGAGCGCAGACTGGGAAACGCCCAACTGTGCGGCCGCGCGGGTGAAGCTGCCTTCGCGGGCGATGACCACGAAGGCTTGCAGGTCGTTGAGGTTGGCGCGGGACATTGATGAGAACCTCTCATGAGGGGCGCGGGATTGATCCATGAAAGCAGGTTGCACACGGATGCGCGACCCTCAGGAGCGCTGATTACAAGGTGCGGGCGTAAAACGCGGTCAGTTTGCCAATCGCGGCATCGACATAACGGGGCACCCAATAGGTTTCGATGTGCGTGGCGCCCTCGAGGATAAACACTTCCTTGTCGGTGGTGCCGGTTGCCCTGGGGAAGGCGTCCTGCGTCATGTACAGGCTGTCGGCCTTGCTGCCGGCAATCATCAGCAATGGCTGGTTGATCAGCTCGATGTGGTCAGTGGCGTCGAAACGCATCAGGTCGATCAGGCTGCTGGTGGTGTATTTGAAGGTCGAGTTGGGGTGCGCGTGCGTCTTCCAGTAGTACTCATAACCTTGGCGATACAGTTCGAAGGGCAGCTTGGCAATCTGCTCGTCGGTGAGGTTGGCGTCCCCCGAGTAGAGCACGGCACCACCGGCCGCTTGCTGGGCACGGGCTGCTGACGCCTGCTCCAGGCGTTGCTGGATGCTATCCATCTGCGAGTCGTTGTAGCCGTTGCGACGTACCCTTCCGGAGTTGAACATGCTCACCGTGGCCAGCGATTTGAAGCGTTTGTCGGTTTGCGCTGCCGCCAGCGAATAACCACCGCCACCACAGATGCCGAGCAGGCCCAGCCGCTTGTCATCGACGCCGGCAAACTGGCTGATGAAGTCAGCCATACCGTGAATGTCTTCTATGCGATACGCCGGTTTATCGATGCTGCGTGGCTGGCCGCCGCTCGCGCCCTGGTAGGCCGCGTCGGCCGTGATGGTGATGTAGCCCTGCTCGGCCAGGCGTTGCGCGTACAGACCGGCGACTTGCTCTTTTACGCCGCCATTGGGGTGTGCAACGACCACGGTCGGGTAGCTCTTCTTCGCGTCATAGTTGGCCGGCGTGTAGACGTTGGCGGCGATATCCAGACCGTTGAGCGTGTAGCTGACTGGATGGATATTGACCTTGCCGGGTTCGTTCTTGCTGATCGCGCCCTCGTAGGCAAGGGTGAACGGGTTCTTTTTGTAATCGGCGGCCAAGGCTTCGCCCGTAGAAAGGCCGACCAATGCCGACATGAACGTGGCTTTGAGGGTGTTTTTCATGTGAAGCTCCTGAGCAATCAAAGGGGCGGCAGTTGCAAAAGTGTTCGGGTCAGTCCAGCTGGTTTTCTTTGAGGAATTGCGCAACCAGGTCCGCGATCTGCATGTTGTTCAGATCCGACATGGGGAAATGGGTATTGCCGTGAATGCCGATTTCCGGCAGGTGGATCAGTCGCACGGCACCGCCGTGGCGATTGACCGCTTCACGCCAGAGTCGGGCCATTTTCAAACGTGCGCGCCAACTGTCCTGAGCGGGCAGGTCGACCTTCTCCTCCGGGATGTTGTCGCCGTAGAGGATCAGGATCGGAATGCGTGTAAGGGCCATGAATTGCTCCATCGACACTGCCGCGCCTTGCACCGTGTCGAACGCGCTGGGAATCGGCGCAGGCACCTCACCCTCGGCGAATACGAAGCTGCTGCCCGGTTCGAACGCCACGACGGCCTTGACCTTGTCGTTCTTGATCGCCGTCAACCAGCCCGGCCCGCCACCTTGCGAATGGGTGAATAAAATCCCCGGGCCAATCTTGTCGAACAGTGCTGACACGCCATCAGAAACCACGGCCATGTCGAAGGGCCCGGTGTTCGGCGTCATCGCCCGGAAAAACTGCTCGCGGGCCGGGGCATCCTGTGCCACTTGCACGCCGTTGAAGTAGTTGGGCCACAGGCCGAGGCGGAACTGGTTGAACCATAGTTGTTCGTCAGGCACAGGCTTGATGGTGGCCTCGACCATGCTGCGTCCGGCATCGCCACGTCGCGGCTGATCGATCAGGTAGACGCCGTAGTGCCGACGCAGAAAGATGTTCTGAAAGCCTTCGCGACCATCAGCGGTGGTTTCCCAGGTCTTGGAAAACTGACCCGCACCGTGCCACATGACGATGGGCAGTTTTCGCGCATCCACCGGAATTTGATAGAAGGCGTAGGCGTGGTCACCGTGGTAGGTCTGGCCGTTGGGCGTCATCGGTTGGCGCGGGTTGAAGGTGCCCGGTGCAGTGGTCACCGTTCCGCCAGCGGCAAAGCTGCCTTGTCGTTGAATCAGCAACGCGCCGTCGGGGTGATTCGCGCAGGCCGCCAACAGGCTCAACAGCGCGATGTTCAGCAGGTACTTTGCACGATTCATGTCATTTCCCCGAAGCCGCGAGCGCCTGGCTCAACGCGGTACTGGCACGTTCAGCCGTCTGCGCATCGCCGTGTTGTTTCAGCAGTTCGGTAACCTCGTGCAACTGTGCCGCGCTCAGACCGACGCGCAGGCTCGCCGCCATGTGCGAGCGCAATTGCGGCTCGACACCTGGGGTTGCCGCCAGCGCCCCGACGGTCGCCAGTTCGCGGCTTTGCCAGTCGAGGTTGTCGCGCTCGAAGATGTCGCCGAACAGGTGGGTTTGCAGGAAGCGGTTGATCACCGGCGCGAACTCGAACACCGGGCCTTTGACCGGAGCACCGGAGATCCTGGTTTGATTCGCGGTGCCGGCGGCCAGCAACTCATCCCCGCTCGGAATCGCCCGGCCTGGCTCACGCCCCGGTGCATCTTCGATGCCGCGCTGTTTGCGCGCCTGCACCACCGTCATCAGCTCGCTCAAGGCATTGAGGCTGCGCGGGAAGCCCACATAGGCGTACAGTTGCACCAGAATTTCCCGGGTTTCGCTGATGCTCAAGCCAGCATCGAGCCCTTGATTGAGCGCGGTGTCCAGGTTGGGCATGTCGCTGGTCGCCATGAACGCGGCGATCAGGGGAATCGCTTGTTGCTGGCGCGACAAGGTGACTGCGCTGGGGTGCGTACTGGCCATGGTCTGCGATACCTCGGCTGCTTGAGTCGTAACGCTGGGCATCGCCCCGATGCCCAGACAAAGCGCCATGAGTGCGGGAAGCGCAGCGCTGCGGCGTGCGTCAGTGTTCATCGTGAAAGGCTCCATCCATTGCGGGTAGCTGCGGTGTCGCTGGATCGTACGGAGGACGGTTGTGGCGATTAACCCCGAAATTGCGCAAGGACTTCTGAGCAGGGCTCATGAGTCGGCCTCGCCATAACCGCGACAATTGCAGCGCAACCACGCCACTACGGGGCCTGGAGCACGGATGACGGCTTGCGGCAAAGGTGCCGGGCGAGCGACCTCGACACATTCGGTAACTTCATTGGCCTGCGTATTGCGCCTCCGAGACCTGTTCCGCCCAGGTAACGGTCTGGCCGTCCTCGGCTTCTGCGATGGCGATGTGGGTCATGCCAGTGCTGGCCGTGGCGCCATGCCAGTGACGGGTGTGGGGCGCAATCCAGACAGTGTCGCCCGGTCGGATTTCCTGTCGCGGCCCCCCTTCTTGTTGAACGTAGCCGACGCCTGCGGTGACGATCAGCGTTTGCCCAAGCGGATGGGTGTGCCACGCCGTGCGTGCGCCGGGTTCGAAGGTCACCGTGCCGCCGGCGATGCGCGCAGGCGGCTCGCCCTTGAACAGGCCATCAACACGTACCGTGCCGGTGAAGTTTTGCGCCGCGCCCTTGACCGAGGGCTGCGAGCCGTGCGGCGTGATGCGGATTCCGCTGGCAGCCTGGGATTCCACTGCCATGAATGACAGGGCAACGAGTGGTGCGATCAATCGGTTCATCGGCTCGACTCCGGCCAGACGTGAAGGCAGCGGCGCACAGCGCGCCGCGTTTGCGCAGACTCAGAGTCCGGTCATCTTCAATGCCGATTCCGGCAGGCGTTCACCCTGTACCTGAAGCTGCGCCATCTGCTCGCTGATCATGCGCAGATCCTCGCTGGTCAACTGCAGCTCGACGGCGCCCAGGTTCTCTTCCAGCCGATGCGGCTTGGTCGTGCCCGGGATCGGCACGATCCACGGTTTCTGTGCGAGCAACCAGGCCAGCGCGACTTGCGCCGGCGTGGCCTGTTTGCGCTGCGCAACGGCTTTCACCACCTCGACCAATGCCAGATTGGCCTTGCGCGCTTCAGGGGAAAAGCGCGGGACGACGTTGCGGAAATCGCTGGCGTCGAACTGCGTGTGCTCGTCGATCTGACCGGTGAGGAAGCCGGCACCGAGCGGGCTGAACGGCACGAAACCGATTCTCAGTTCTTCCAGTACCGCCAGCAGCTCCAGCTCCGGGCCGCGCCAGAACAGCGAATATTCGCTCTGCACCGCCGTGACCGCTTGCACCGCGTGCGCCCGGCGAATGGTGTCCACACCCGCCTCGGACAAGCCGAAATGCTTGACCTTGCCCTCGGCGATCAGGTCCTTGACGGTGCCGGCGACGTCTTCGATAGGCACCTGCGGATCAACGCGATGCTGATAGAACAGGTCGATGCAATCAGTACGCAGACGCTTCAGCGACGCCTCGGCCACAGCGCGGATGTGTTCCGGGCGGCTGTTGGTGCCACCGCCGCGTGCGCCGGTGAGCAGGTCGATATCGAAACCGAACTTTGTAGCGATGACGACCTGCTCGCGGATCGGCTGCAACGCCTCGCCCAGCAGATCTTCATTGGCGAACGGGCCATAGGCTTCGGCGGTGTCGAACAAGGTGATGCCTTGCTCGTGGGCCAAACGAATCAGCTTGATCATGCTGGCCTTGTCGGCAGCAGGCCCATAGGCCGAGGTCATGCTCATGCAGCCAAGACCCAGTGCGGACACTTCCAGGCCATTGCCCAACGTGCGGATTTTCATGATGTCACTCCGTAGAGAATTCGATCAAGGCGTGAGGGGGTGATCGCTCAGCCAGCCGTTCACGCGCTCCATGGTCTTGCGCTCCTGCTCGCTCTCCATCACAAAACCTTCCAGAACCCTGGCCTTCGGCGCGTGCTCGACCAGCACGCTGCGGCTGTTGCCCAAGCCAAAACCGCCGTGGGTATTGACCGGGATAAGGGTCTTGCCGCTCAGGTCGTGGGCGCTGAGAAAGGCGCGCACAATGGGCGGAGCGGTTTCCCCCCAGATCGGAAAGCCGAGATAGATCGTGTCGTAGTCGCTGAGGGCGTGAACCTTGTTTTGCAGCTCGGGTTCGAAGCCGCTGTCACGCTCCCGGCGCGCCTGCTCCACGGTTTGCAGATAGTCCTCGGGGTAGGCATTGGCCGGCTGGATCTCGAACAGATCGGCGCCGAGCCCACGCTGGACCAGCCCGGCGACCACCCGGGTGTTGCCGGAGCGCGAAAAGTACGCCACCAGGATCCGTGATCCCGAACGCGGCGTTTCAGCACCGGCCTGCGTGTCGGCGAGCGAAAGCAGTGGAGCACTCGCAAGCGCCGCTATCACCGTGCGCCGGAGCGGATCGGGTTCATCGCTCATCGCCCGACCCGCGCCTTGAGTGCCTCAGGATAGCGATCACCTTCGATCGGTATCTGCGCCAGCGCGCTATCGATGGCCCTGAGTTCGCTGGCGTCAAGGGTGATGTCCGCGCCGCCCAGGTTCTCTTCCAGCCGGTGCAATTTGCTGGTGCCGGGAATCGGCACGATCCACGGCGCCTGGGCCAGCAGCCAGGCCAGCGCGATCTGCGCCGGGGTAGCCTGTTTCTCCTGCGCAATCTGCCGGATCAGGGCGACCAGGCCCTGATTGGCCAGCAGCGCCGACTGGCTGAAGCGGGGTACGACGCTGCGGAAATCGTCTTTGGCGTAAGTCGTCTCCGGCGACACGGTGCCGGTGAGAAAGCCCTTGCCCAGCGGACTGAACGGTACCAGTCCTATGCCCAGCTCCCAGAGCGTAGGCAGAATCTCCTGCTCCGGCTCCCGCCACCATAACGAGTATTCGCTTTGCAGCGCCGTCACCGGTTGCACCGCATGGGCGCGGCGAATGGTTTGCGCCCCGGCCTCCGACAGACCGAAATGCTTGACCTTGCCCTCCTCGATCAGAGTCTTCACCGCACCCGCAACGTCCTCGATCGGCACGTCCGGATCAACCCGGTGCTGGTAAAGCAGGTCGATGACATCGGTCTTCAAGCGGCGCAGTGATCCTTCGACGGCGACGCGGATATGCTCCGGACGGCTGTTGAGGATCTGCTGTTTATTGTCGGCGCCGAAGGTAAAGCCGAACTTGGTTGCGATCACCACCTGATCACGAATCGGGGCCAGCGCCTGCCCCACAACCTCTTCGTTCAGGTAGGGGCCGTAGACCTCGGCGGTGTCGAAGAAGGTGACGCCCCGATCCACTGCTGCGCGGATCAGCCCGATGGCCTGTTGCGTGTCCGTCGCCGGGCCATAGCCATGGCTCAAACCCATGCAGCCCAGGCCCAGGGCGGACACTTCGAGTGAACTGCAACCGAGTGTGCGCTTGTTCATGTGGTTCTCCTGACGTTGGCGTTGAGAGAACATTAAGGGAGGTCGGGATGGGGGACTAGAGGGTCAAATTGGGAAGGGTTCATGAGCAGTGCTCATGAATGTTGATGCGGGGTGGCTGCGTTGGGTAGATTGTAGTGAGTGTCCGCATTCGACCCAAAGCTGCTGTTGGCTAAAGGCTGCTTACGGCCAGGGGCGGACGCTCACGACGGCCAGAATTTGAGGACAGGAGGAACCCACGAAACCAAAAGCTATTCAACTTAACGCCTCGCAGACGTTGCGAGGCAAGACATGCATATCCGCTTGAATCGTTACCCGAACAAGGTCGAATTGATCTACACGGACGCTCACAGGCCTAATGGCCTCGATCACCTCAAGGAACAGAGCCCTATGTATGCCCGCTTTATCTTGGTCACGGTCGCCCTCATCCTCAGCGGATGCACAGCCAACCAGTACGACAACAGCAAACCCCCGGACCCAACTCAAGCCGTCATAGTTGGCCGCATCGCCGAAGGTTTCCTCACGCAACCGCACGGTCTGCAGATAGACATCCAACGTCAGGGCGAGCCCGCCACACGTATCCAGCTCAGGACCCTCGGGAACAACAAAGACGTCCACGGCCGTTTCGTTCTGGGCGAACACTTCATGTACCAGGTCCCACCAGGTACCTATGAAGTCACCGGTTGGCAGTACCAGTACTACGCTGGCAAGTCGATGGCCAGGCGCGCCGCCGACCATTTCACCGTCAAGGCTGGAGAAGTAGCCTACATCGGCAACTACACCGCTAATTCCCTGAGCTACTGTCTGACCCGCAACAGCCAGTTGGAGCCGGCCGTGGAGCCTTTGGTGAAGAAGTTCCCGATACTCAAAGACCGCCCCATCAACAACGTCGCCGAGAGCGCCCCCTTCGCCCCCTGGCCAACGTCTGATGCCCGTGACAATGGCAAAGGCCTCTGCAACTTCTGATCGAGTATCCCCCCACGATGATCAAGCACTTCCTGGCCGCTGTAGTGGTCGCCACCTCCCTCCTCCTCGCCGGCTGCAGCACTTCCAACTTGGAGGGGCGCCCATTCTTCGACACACTCGAAGCGCCACGCGCCGACCAGGCCACCCTGTACTTCTACCGAGTCATGCCCACCATCGCAGCCAAGGTCCCGGCAACCATCACCGTCAACGGCAACACCGCCGGCGAACTGCTAGGTGGAAGCTATTTCGTCACCCACCTGCCAGCTGGCAAGTACCACATCAAGTCGTCAACCTCGCCCCTGCTTGCAAGCCGGGACAATAGCGCTTTCGATCTGCAGGTTGAGAGTGGCAAGACCTACTTCATCGCCGACCAGGAAAACACCGAGCCCTTCAAAGCCGACGGCCAGTTGCTTGGATTGGAGTCCCACGCCAACTACCAGCGTAGCCCCTTCTATTTCCGTTACGCCCTGGTAACCCAAGATGAAGCACTGCGCGCGCTTAAGTGGTGTCAGAAAAGTACACCGGTGCGCTGAGGTTGAAACCCGGGCTACTACAGCGAACGGATGGAACTCAGATGGTCTCCGGTGGCAGGCCCAAGAAATTGGGTCTTTAGGCCGCAACATGAGCGTCTGCTATGGCTCGTAAACGGCCGTTCACGACCCATCGCAGGATGGCCAATTGGCGTTTCGGGCGGATTATGAGTTAACAGAACCCGCCTCCTTCGCGGACACTGGTAGATCAAACACCCTGTCGAAGACCCACTGAAATACCAGCGCGTAGAAAAAGAAGAACACGAACAACCCCAGATCAGTGACCAGTGCAGCCCACCAGGAAATCTCCAGCCACCAGGCCACCAGTGGCACCAACAGCAGAACCAGTCCGCCCTCGAAACCCAGTGAATGGAGCAACCGTCTGCTCAATGTCCGCTCACGCCGGGGCTGGCGCGCTTCCCAGTACTCGAAAACATGGTTGAACAGTACGTTCCACAGCAGCGCGCTGACAGACAACATCACTGACAGCGCACCCGCATGAGCCAAACCTTCGCCGTATATCGACGCAATGCTGGGTGACAGCACCGTAATAGCGATCGACTCATAGAGGATGGCTTGAAGGATTTTTCTGGAAGGGCCTTGCACGATGTTCTCCGAAGGTTGGGCAAGTCGAATACCAGCGACGGTACCCTCCCCTACGCACCAGGAAAAATGAGATAAATTGAATCCGCATCAATTCAATTCATTCAGGGAGCCCTGCGTGTTTTCGACTCTTCCACTCAACGCGCTGCGCACCTTCGAAGCGGCGGCGAGGCTGGGCAGTTTCAAGGCGGCCGCTGAGGAACTTTCGGTCACCCCGGCGGCCATTTCCCACCAGGTCAAAACACTGGAAACCCACCTCGGAACGCTGCTGTTCAATCGGTCCGGACAAGGCGTGGCATTGACCGATGAGGGTGAGTTGCTCTATCGCCAGACCCATCAGGCGTTATCAGACATTCGCCGCAGTCTGCAGGCTTTGCAGCCGGACACCGTTCACCAGACCCTGACCATCACCACTACGCCGGGCCTGGCCGCAGCCTGGCTGATTCCACGGCTGGGTGGCTTTTACCGGCGCTTCCCACAATTCACCGTGCGGGTCGATACACGCAATGAACTCGTCGATCTCCTGCGTGATTCCAGCATCGATCTTGCCATTCGCTCGGTCAGCCGCGATGACCCCAGGTTGTTCTGCCAAGCGCTGATGAATGAGCGATTTTCGGCTTACGGCGCCCCGGACCTGGTCGCCTCGCTGAACCTGGATCAGCTCGAGCTGATCAACCTGCAATGGAAAATTCCAGGCGCATTCCCGGTCAATTGGCAAAGCTGGTGTGCGTCAGCGGCTTGCCAGGCCTGGCTGGAAACCGCGCAGATGCGTGAGTTCGATGATGAGCATTTTGCCTTGAGCGCAGCCATCGCCGGTCACGGGCTGGTGCTGGCCAGCAATGTGCTGGTCGCTGACAGCCTCAGGCGTGGGGAACTGGTGGCCTACAGGCCAGAAATCAGCCTGCCGGGGCCGCGGTACGTTGCTGCGTGCGTACCGGGAAGGGAGCGGCAGGTGCAGGTGAGCGCGTTCCTGAGGTGGCTGGCAGATACCGCGCTACAGGAAGGATGACCAAACCGGAGAACGCGAATCCAACCACCCCGTGACCATTCCACGATCACGGATGTCCCATCGATCACACTGATGATTACTATCGAACCGCCCGCCTGTCGAGCGGTGGAACCGCGCTCTTATAATCCCCTTCGATTTTCCCCGCTTTCCCGCCTGCTCCAGGCGACCTCCCTCCTTGGAATCCGACACTATGCCAAGCGCCAGCCAGGCCCCACGGGGCCGTCCCGAACATGATCAACAAAGCGTTTTCCAGCAGTGGCTGGCGATCCTCTCCGTCGCCGTGGGTGCCTTCGCCCTGGTGACCAGCGAATTCCTGCCGGTGGGCGTGCTCAACGATGTCGCCAGCGACCTGGGCATCAGCGCCGGCCATGCCGGACTGATGGTGACCCTGCCCGGCATCATGGCCGCCCTCGCCGCGCCGCTGCTGTCGGTGGGTATTGGCGCGATGGACCGACGCTACCTGCTGGTCGGCCTGACGCTGATCATGATCCTCGCCAACTCGGTGGTCGCCTTCGCCAGCGACTTCAACCTGCTGCTGGTCGGCCGCGTCCTGCTGGGCATCAGCATCGGCGGCTTCTGGGCCACCGCCATCGCCCTGAGCGGGCGCCTGGCACCCAAGGGAGTCGGCGTGGCCCAGGCCACCTCGATCATCATGGCCGGGGTGACCCTCGCCACCGTGCTCGGCGTGCCCGTCGGCACCTGGCTCAGCGGCCTGATGGGCTGGCGCATGACCTTCCTGGCCACCGCGCTGGTGGGCATTCCGGTGCTGCTGGCGCAGGTCTTCCTGCTGCCAAAGCTGACACCCGACAAGGCGATCCGCGTCAGCGACCTGCCGGCCCTGTTCATCAACCCGCTGGCCCGGGTCGGCCTGATCGCCGTGTTGCTGATCGGCCTGGCGCACTTTGCCGCCTATACCTATGTCGCGCCGTTCTTCAAGCACAGCTCCGGCTTCGATGGCGCGACCATCAGCTCGTTGCTGCTGCTCTACGGCGTAGCCGGGGTGATCGGCAACCTCTTCGCCGGCTTTGCCGCCAACCAGAGCGTGCGCCATACCCTGCTGCTGGTCGCGCTGATGATCGGCGCCAGCACCGCGCTGTTCCCCTACTTCGCCACCGGCATGACCGGCGCGGTGATGCTGATCGCGCTGTGGGGCTTCGCCTTCGGTGCCTTCCCGGCCTGCGCCAGCATCTGGATGTTCGTGGTCGCGCCCAAGGACGTGGAGCGCGGCATGCCGCTGTTCGTTGCGATGTTCCAGGTGATCATTGCCCTGGGTTCGTTCTTCGGTGGGCAGATCGTCGACCAGTTCGGCAGTGCGCTGCTGCTGAGCCTGGCCACGGCGCTGGTGGGGTGTGGTTTCATCACCGTGCTGGTGCTGGGGCGCAATGTCAGCAATAGCCTGGCCACCCAGGCCGGCTAGGGTTTGGACGAAAAGTCGCCGAGCGGCGATCAGGCAAGGCGAAAACAGGCGAGGAAGCGGAGTTGACTGGTTGTCAATGAGCATTCCGAGCCTGTTTTCAACGCAGCATGATCGTCGCGCAGGCACTTTTCGTACAAAACCTAGAGTTGCAAGGCCCAGGTCTGGCTGACCAGATCCTTGCCGAACTCATGCACCGGCGCCTCCTCGACCAGTTGGAAACCCGCCTTCTGGTACAGGCGCCGGGCATCGGTCAGCACACTGACCGTCCATAGCATCATCCGCGTGTAGCCGCTGTCCCGGGCGAAGCGCAGGGTTTCTTCGATCAGCCGCTGGCCGATGCCCAGGCCACGGGCGCTGGCATCCACGTACAGCATGCGCAGCTTGGCGGTGCTGTCGTCGTGGCGGGTGACGAAGACCGAGCCGATCACCTTGCCGTCCTTTTCGGCGATCCAGCAGCGCTCCGCAGCCGGGTCGAACTCGCGCAGGAACTTCGCCACGATCTCCGCCAGCATGGCCTCGAACTCCGGGTTCCAGCCGTATTCACGGGTGTAGAGCTGCGCCTGCTGCTGGACGATCAGGCCCATGTCCCCGGCCTGGGGCGGGCGCAGGATGTATGAGCTGTCGCGCTCGCCAAGCAGCGACTGGACCTGCGCCATGGCCAGGATCAGTTGCTGTTGCCGGGCCGCAGGCATGTCCTGAAGCAGAAGCGCGACCTCTTCGCGGGCCGCTTGCTCGAGAGAGGCCAGCACCGCCTTGCCCTGTGCAGTGAGCTGAAGCACCGTCGCCCGCGCATCGCTGGCGGAGCGCGACTTGCTGATCAAGCCTTTCCTTGCGAAGCCGGCGATGATCCGGCTCAGGTAGCCGGCGTCCAGGCCCAGCAGTTGCCGAAGCTCGGCGCTGGTCAGGCCCGGGGTGCTGCCCAGTTCGAAGAGGATGCGGCTTTCGCTGAGGGAAAACCCGGTGCGCGCCAGATGCTCGTCCAGGGCGCCGATCTGGCGGGTGTAGAAGCGGTTGAAGCGGCGGATGGCGTCGGCGTGTTCAAGAAGAATGGCGTTCATTGGCAAGACGACTCATTTAGTTGCTTTGAGCAAATATATATTTGCCTTTAACAATCATGTCAATAGTTGGGCATTCTCTTGGGTAGACTCCCTCCCTTTACGCAAGCAGCGACTCTCGAAACCAAGGACGACCCTCATGCAGATACGCCACCTCACCCACGCCGACCTTCCCCACGCCAGCGCCCTGTGCCTGGAGGCCTTCATGCAGGCGGTGGCGCCGTCGCTGTCGGCGCAAGGCGTGGAAACCTTTTCGGGGATTGCGACAGAGACCGCCTTCGCCGAGCGCATGAAGGGTGACAACCTGATGCTGGCCTGTGTTATCGATGAGCTGCTGGTCGGGCTGATAGAGCTCAAGGAAGGCCGGCACGTGGCGATGCTCTTCGTTCTGCCGCAATGGCAGCGCAAGGGCGTTGGCCGACGCCTGATGGAGGCGGCGCTGGAGCAGGCCAGGAGCGAGGTGGTGACGGTCAGGGCGTCGTTGTCCTCAGTGCCGTCCTATGAACGCTATGGGTTCGTGCGCAGTGGTGAGGTGGGCGAGTTTGCCGGGATGGTGTTCCAGCCGCTGGAAAAGCATCTGGCCTGAGGCCCCTGTAGGAGCTGGCTTGCCTGCGAAGGACCGCAGAGCGGTCCCAAAACCATCCAGCACGAGCCGGCACCTCGCTCGATTACGGATTCGGTGCCTGCCAGACCGTAGTCATCCCGATACACGGTGAGACAGGTTTCGGGACCGCTTTGCGGTCCTTCGCAGGCAAGCCAGCTCCTACAAGATCCGCGTGCGTCCCGGTTACTGCGCCCACCCTCACCCAATACGACCCCCATCATCCCGATCGAGACACCCATCTTGCCGACCGGCCCGGGCGCCTTGCATCGTGCGCGAAACCCCATTCGCGCCGCTGCAAGACCCAGGAGAGCACCGGTCATGACCGAGACCATCAGCGTATCCCCCGCCACATTGCGCAAGGTGACCGCCGCCGCAGCCGTGGGCAACTTCGTCGAGTGGTTCGACTTTGCCGTGTACGGTTTTCTCGCCACCATCATCGCCAAGCAGTTCTTCGCCAGCGATGACCCCAACGCCGCCCTGCTGCAAACCTTCGCGGTGTTCGCCGTAGCTTTTGCCCTGCGCCCGCTCGGCGGGATCGTTTTCGGCGCACTGGGCGACCGCCTAGGCCGCAAGCGTGTACTCTCGGCCACGGTACTGATGATGGCCGCCGCGACCACGGTGATCGGCCTGCTGCCGACCTACGCCAGCATCGGCCTTATGGCCCCGGTGCTGCTGACCCTGACCCGCTGCGTCCAGGGCTTCTCCGCCGGCGGTGAATACGCCGGGGCCTGCGCCTACCTGATGGAACATGCGCCCAATCACCAGCGCGCCTGGTATGGCAGTTTCCTCCCGGTGTCGACCTTCTCCGCCTTCGCCAGCGCTGCGGTGATCGCCTACCTGCTGGAAGCCAGCCTGTCCGCCGAGGCCATGTCCCAGTGGGGCTGGCGCGTGCCGTTCCTGGTGGCCGCGCCGCTGGGCATCGTCGGCCTTTACCTGCGCTGGAGAATGGAGGAAACCCCGGCCTTCCGCCTGGCCATGGCGGAGCAGAAGGAGCATGCCCACTCGCCGCTGCGGGAAACCCTGACCCAGCAGAAAGGCGCGATGCTGCGCCTGGGGGCGTTCATCTCGCTGACGGCACTGTCGTTCTACATGTTCACCACCTACTTCGCGACCTACCTGCAGGTGGTCGGGCATCTGACCCGGGCGCAGTCGCTGATGGTCTCGACCATCGCCCTGCTCTTCGCGGCCGGCGCGTGTCCAGCGGCAGGTGCCTTCGCCGACCGCTTCGGCCGGCGCCGGACCATCGGCCTGACCTGCCTGTGGGTGATCGTCGCGGTGTTCCCGGCCTACTGGCTGGCGAGTTCCGGGAATGTGGTGGCGGCCGTGGTCGGGGTCATCCTGCTGGCGGTGGGCGCGGTGTCGTCAGGCGTAGTGACAGCGGCGCTGCTCTCGGAAACCTTCCCGACCCGCACCCGCTATACCGCCTCGGCGATGACCTACAACGTGGCCTACACCCTGTTCGGGGGCACCGCACCACTGATGGCGACCTGGCTGATCGGCCTCAGCGGCAGCAGCCTGGCGCCGGCGTTCTATCTGGTGGTGATTGCCTTGGTGGCGTTGGTCGGAGGGTTGGCGTTGCCGGAGACCAGCCGGATTTCGTTGCATGATGAGCCAGCCGCTGCACCTGCCAGCGGTGTGGGACAGACCCACTGAGGATTTCAAGCCAGCCCCCACGGGTACCGCGCGCACCGCTGAACCTGTGGGAGCTGGCTTGCCAGCGATGAGGCCCTGAAAAGCACCACAAGGCCCGATCAGAGCCCGCCGCCCAACGGATACTCCACCGCCAAACGGATTTGATCCCCATCCAGCTCCGCCTGCGCCGTATCCCCCCGGTGCACATTGTGCCGAATCGAGAAGGCCAGGCCCTTGGCCTTGCCGTCCTGCACCACATAACGCGCTTCCAGATCCCGCTCCCAGTGCTTGCCGTCCTTGCCGTAGCCCAGGTACGCATAGCCACCGTTCGGATCGACATGGGTCCCGTCGATATCGAAGCCACGGACATAGAGCGCCGTCAGGTTCAACCCCGGCATCCCGAACGCGCCCATGTCCAGGTCATAGCGCGCTTGCCAGGACTTCTCGTTGGGCGCGTTGAAGTCGGACAGCTGCACCGCGTTGCTGATATAGATCGCGCCACGGCTGACGTAGTCGAACGGCGTGTTGCCATCCACCTGCTGCCAGCCAAGCCCGAAGCCATGAGGCCCGCGGACGTAGCGCGACATCAGGCTCCAGGTGGTGTTGTCGATCCGCCCCGAAAGGGCCTTGCCGGTGTCGGTGGTGCGATACAGGTTGAGATCCAGGCTCAGGCTGCTGCGGTCATCCAGGGCGTGGGTGAAAGTGCTGCCGAGGTAATGCTGGTTCCAGCTGTCCTCGTAGCGCGAGGTGTACAGGCTGGCGCTGAAATCATCGCGTGGGTTCCACACCGCCCCGGCCAGGTCGAAAGCATTGCCCTGCTCGGCGTTGGAGTAATTGACCACGAAGCCCTGGTCATGACTGGAGGCATTGCGGTCGGCGTTCTCGGTGAAGTGGCCGGCCACCAGCTTGAGTGTGTCGATCTCGTTGCTGGTGAGGAAGAAGCCGGTGAAGGTCTCGGGCAGCAGACGGCTATCGGAAGAACTGAACACCGGCGTTTTCACCCGCTGCTCGCCCCAGGCCAGCACCGTGTCGGACACCCGCACCTTGAGCGCCGCGCCGGCCCGGCCGTAATCGTCCTTCGGATGCCCCTCGTTATCGACGCTGAGCAAGCGCGCCTTGCCGGCACGACCGCCCCCACTGTCGAGCTTCACGCCGAGATAACCATGGGCGTCCACCCCGAAACCGACCGTGCCCTGGGTAAAGCCGGATTGATAGCTGCCCATCAGGCCATAAGCCCATTCCTGCGCCAGGCCATTACGCTCGCTGCGCGGCTTCCAGGCATTGCGCGCACTGCCATTGCGGCCGCCGTGGCGATAGTCGCGCTGGTCAAAGACGCTGCGGTTGAGCACGCTCCAGGTGCTGTCCGCGATAAAGCCGTTGGACTGCGATTGCGCCGGGTCGGCCTGGGCGAACGGTGCTGCAACCAGCAGCGGAAGGTACCTGAACGCACTCACTGAGCGGCCCCCAGCTTCTCCAGCTGACTGGCCAGACGTGCAGTTGCCCGCGCCGGCAGGCCATCCGGCAACGCCGCCTTGTCGACAGACCCATCCCCCACCCGGATCAGCATGACCATGCCCATGGCCAGGTGCGGCACGCACTGGATGCCATACAGCCCCGGCACGCTGAAGGTCTGCTCGAACGGCTGGCTGAGCTTGCTCTTGAACGCCTGGGCCCCTGCCGGCAGCAACCCTGGAAGGCTGGCGGCATTGTGGCTGGCCTGGGTCGGCAGGAAGCGCACGCTATCGCCGGGCGCAATGTGCAGGTGGTCCGGCTCGTAGACCATGGCACCGCCAGCGCCACGGTTGAGCATCTTCACTTCATGCACTTCGGCCAGCGCCACGCCGCTGAACACCAGGCCGGCCAGGGCGAGCAGCACAGCCCTCATTGAGCCACCGCCTTGCCCGTGGCAAAGGCCGTGGACAGGGTTTCCAGGCCGCGGAACAGTCGGATACCGGCCTGCATGGCATCGGCGTCGAGAACGATGATGCGGTTGTTCTTCACCGCGTCCATATGCTGCGCCACCGGGTCGCTGCGCAGGAATTCCAGCTTCTTCAGGTAGTCATCGGCGGGGAAGCGGCGGCGGTCCATGCGGGCGATGATGATCCAGGTCGGATTGGCCTTGGCCAGGGTCTCCCAGCCCACCGAGGGCCATTCCTCGTTGGACTCGACCACGTTGCGCACGCCCAGGGTCTGCAGCATGTAGTCGGCCACGCCGCTGCGGCCCGCCACATATGGGTCGACTTCCATATCGGCACTGGAGAACCAGAACACCGCGCTGGTCTTGCTCAGGTCCTTGCCGGCCAGCTGCGCCCTGGCCTTGTCCATCTGCCCCTTGAGCCGGGCATTCAGCGCCTCGCCCCGGTCCTGCACGTCGAAGATCTGCGCCAGCTGGCTGACGCTCTTGTAGATGCTGTCGATATTGAACGGCTGGGTCCGGGTGCCATCGGCGCCGACCAGGTTGTCCTTGCCTTCGCAATCGGAGGGCAGGATGTAGGTCGGGATACTCAGCTCGTGGAACTGCTCGCGGGTGCCGACCACGCCTTGCGCGCCGACCATCCACTCGAACTGCACCGCCACCAGTTGCGGGCGCTTGCCGGTGACCGACTCGAAGCTCGGGTCGTTGTCGGCCAAACGCGGCACCCTGGCGTTCTGCGCAGCGAACTCGGGCAGCACATCGTTGAACCACAGCGAAGTCCCGGCGAGTTTGTCACCCAGGTCAAGGGCATAGAGCATCTCGGTGCCGGCCTGGCCGATGGTCACGGCGCGCTCCGGCGCCTGGGCGAAGGTCTGCGGCATGCCGCAGTTGTCAATGGTCAGGGGATAGTGGGTAGCGGCGGCCTGGGCCAGACAGGTCAGGCTGAGTCCGGCAAGCAGGATGGCGAAGCGAGGCAACATCAGGGGCGATCTCCTATCGAACGCGGCGCGGGACGAGCGCGCGGACAGGCATCACCGGGCTCCCGGCCGGCAGCAGGGAGCGCCACCCAGGGACAGGGCGGGATGTCCATCCCGGACACCCCGCCGGTTGGTAAATGTATGCCGGCAGGTCTCCTGACTGGTGCGTCCTCATCTGGCCCCACCTTCCCGGATCGAAGGATCCAGTGGCGATCAAAAGGAGCAGACTCGGCACCTACAGTTGCGGGGGCAGTTCCGTTTGGCCCGTGCGGGACGGGCTACGGATTCCCTATTGATTCCGTGAAGGAAACCGGCGGGCGGCATGGTAGACCATCTGCCCGCCGAAAGGGAATCAGAAGGAATACGCCAGTTGCCCCCAGATTCGCGGCTGACGATCCTCACTCTCGCGCTCCCCCAGCGGCCAGCCCGCCAGCGCGCTGATATTCCAGCCCCCATTTGACCAGCTTCCGCCAAACCCTGCAGCCGAAAGGCGCCGGGGTGCCGTGTCGACGGTCCAACTGGGCGTATTCAAGCGTGCCTCACCATGATCGGCAAAGGCGACCAGTTGCCAGTGTTGGGTCAGGGCATAGCGCAATTCGGCGCTGGCCTGCCAGCCCTGGTCGCCGAAGGCGGCGGTCTGGGGTTCGTAGCGCGCGCCGAAGACACCGCCGAGATAGAGCTTTTCCGAGTCATCCAGGTTGTCGTTCGACCATTGCCCTCGCACGCCCACGTACAGCGCCAGGCGATCACCCAGTGGCTGCAGACGTGCCAGGCTTGCGCGCAGCGCGCTGAAACGCCCCGTATCGGCCTTGCCGACCAGCGACCAGGGCGAGCCTTCGATCTCCAGGCGACCCTGGCGCCAGTTCAGTTCCAGGGCGCTCCTGCCCGCCGTGGCCAGCAGACCGTAGTCGAAGACCCGGGAGTGCTTGTCGCTGTCGAAGGCAAGCAGTCCCGATTCATCGCGCAGGTGCTTGTCGTCGTATTGCAGGCGGGCCTTGAGATCGAAGCCTGCGGTTTGCAACAGCGGCTGGAGGATAAAGGCACTGGCGGTACGCGCCTTGCCCTTGGCGTCGAGGGCTTGCAGTTCGTCACCGAGCTTGTAGGCCAGGTCCGAGAGGATGAAGCCGACACGGCTGGACCATGGGCTGACGGCCAGGGAGTAAGCGGCCCAGTGATAGTGCCCCGCCTCGGCCGAGCCCAGGCTGCGCAGGCTCAGCAAGTCGTCCGTGGCGAGCAGGCCATGCAGGTTGAGGCCGCTGGCGAGGCGGCCCTGGTCATCATGGCCGCCGAAGTTGTCCAGAGCCACGCTGCCGCTGAGGAACGGCATCGCCGTGATGTCTTCGGGCAGGTCGTAATGGGTGTCGGCCAGCGACAGGCTGCTGCGGGTCGGCAGGTCGGGCAGCTCCTGGAACGGCAGCACCTGGGCAAGGCAGGACAGCGGCAGGAGGCAGGCTGTGGACAACAGGGTGCGCATGGAGAGGATTACCAAAAAAAGAGAGAGCGACACGGACCCTGTGGGAGCTGGCTTGCCAGCGATGAGGCCAGCACTGACGATGATGTTGTCAGGACTGGCCAAATCGCTGGCAAGCCAGCTCCCACAAGTCCCTGCTAAATCAATGAGTCATGCAGGGTACTTAGAACGATCGAACCACCTGCGCCCACAACCGCGGCGTGCGGTCCACATCGCTTTGCGGATCATCATTGCCCAGCTTCCACGCCGCCACCGCGTTCACCTGCCACCCATAGGCCGCCCAGCGTGCACCCACGCCCGCCGCCGACAGGCTGCGGTGGTTCTCGCCATTGCTCCAGGTGTCCTTGTTCAGCCGCACTTCGCCGTGGTCGACGAAGGTGCTGAGCTGCCAGGCATCGGTCAGCGCATAGCGCAACTCGACGTTGGCCAGCCAGCCCGAGATTCGGGCTCCAGACAAGCGCGTAGGTGCGGTTCATGGTGGTACTCCTGGGGCCTTGCCGATGAACGGACGACAAGGTAAGGGCCGGAAAGTGGGCACAGGCGATACGGACCGCAAGGCCTGGCAAAGTGCTATTGGGCGTGAACCTATTGGCAAGTGGCTATCACCGAAATCAGGTAATTTCAGCGGCCCGGCATACCTGATTCTGGTGATGGTCGAAGGCCGTCACGGCATGTCAGACTAATGGCATTCCTTGTTAGCGGCATGGAGTGCCATTACTTGATAGCAATTCCCAATCACCCTCCTGATGAATCCCTGCTGCCTGCGCCGGTACTGGTCGTCGAGGACGATCCACTGATGCGCCAACGGCTGTCGCGGGTGCTCGGGGAGATCGGCTATGGCACCGATGCGGTGAGTTTCTCGGTCAACCTCGCCGAGGCCCGCGCCCATGTCAGCCAGCACCCGGCCGCGATGGTGCTGGTGGACCTCGGCCTGCCGGACGGCAATGGCATCGAGCTGATCCGCGAGCTGCGCGCCCAGGACCCGGCGCTGTGGATCCTGGTGATCTCGGCCTGGAGCACCGAGGAAGCGATCCTAGGTGCCTTGCGTGCCGGGGCCACCGGCTATGTGCTCAAGGAACGGGATGACCTCGAGGTGAGCCTGTCGATCCGCAGCGTGCTGCGCGGCGGCGCGCCGATCGACCCGTTCATTGCCCGGCGCATTCTCACCCTGCTGCCCACCGAACCGCTGGCCAAGCCGGCCGATGCCCAGGATGGCGAGGCCCTCAGTGCCCGCGAGAACGAGATTCTGCAATGGGTTTCCCGCGGCTTGAGCAACCGGGAAATCGCCGATCAGCTGACCATTTCCCGCTATACCGTCGAATGCCATATCAAACGGATCTACCGCAAGCTGGCCGTTTCCTCGCGTACTCGCGCGGTAAACGAAGCCCGGCAACGCGGCTTGTTGCCCTGATCCTGCTGCTCGCCCTGCTGCCCTGGCTGCCCGGCCTGGCGCGGGCGAGTTGTCAGCCGGTGATTACCCAGGTATCGGTCGCTCCCGAGCGGGCTGGCGATGGCTTGCGCCCGGTCGAGGGCTGGCAGCCGGTCACCCTGCCGGACCTTTGGCAACGGCACTGGCCCGGTTTCAGCGCAGCGGTCTGGTATCGCCTGGACTGGCAGGCCGACTGCCCGGGCGAAGTGCTGGCGCTGAATATCGACCGCCTGGTCATGGCCGCCGAGGTGTGGCTCAACGATGACCTGCTGTGGCGTGATGACAGCCTGGTCGAGCCCCTGTCACGCAGCTGGAACCTGCCGCGCTACTGGTTGCTGCCGCAGTCCGGGCTGCAAGCCGACAACACCTTGTGGATTCGCCTGGTGGGCTCGGAGCACGCCGCGCCGGGGCTGGGCACGGTGCGCCTGGGCACGCCTGCGCAGGTCTGGCCCGAATACCGCAAGCAGGAGTTCCAGCAGCGCGAGGTAATTTTCGTCAGCCTGATGATTTCCCTGGTGCTCGGCGTATTGTTCCTCACCTTCTGGCTGTTCCGCCGCCAGGAGCGCGCCTTCGGCTGGTTCGCCCTGGCCTCGTTGTTGTGGTCGCTGGGTATCCTCAACATGCTGGTGACCTCGTCGTGGCCCTTCCCCAATGGCGAAGTCTGGGACCGCCTGAGCCTGGGGGCGCTGGCCCTGTACTGTCCGGCGTTCTGCCTGTTCATCTGGACCTTCGGCGGCATGCAGTTCCCGCGGTTCAGGACCGCGCTGTGGACCCTGTCCCTGGCCCTGTGCCTGGCGACGGTGGTGGTACCAAAGAGCGACCTGGCAGTCCTGCAACTGACCTCGGCGTTTTCCCTGCGCCTGGCCTTGTTCGTGGTTTGCCTGCAACTCTTGTGGCGGGCGTTCCGGGTCCAGGATATCTACCTGATCCTGCTGGGGCTGGGCATCGGCGCCCTTTCCGTCTTCGAGTTCCTGGCCCTGACCGGGGTCCTCGGTATCGAGGGCGTCTACGCCCTGCTCTCTGCCCCGCTGATGTCGGTGCTGATGTTCCTGATCCTGGCCACGCGCTTCTCCAACAGCCTGCAGCGTATCGAGCGTTTCAACGATGAATTGCGGGCCACGGTCGACAGCACCCGCGCGGAGCTGACCCAGACCCTGCAGCGTGAACACCGCCTGGAAGGCGACAACATCCGCCTCAATGAACGCCTGCGGCTGACCCACGACCTTCACGACAGCCTGGGCAGTTCGTTGATGCGCTCGATCGCCCGCATGGAACATGGCGAGGGCTTGCGCGAGGCGCAGTTCCTCTCGGTGCTCAAGACCCTGCGCAGCGACCTGCGCGACGTGATCGACGGCTCGTCCGCCGTGCCGGCCTGGCAATCGCCGCAGGAATGGCTGGCGCCGTTGCGGCGGCGCTTCATCGACCTGTTCGATGACCTGGGCATCACCACGCGGTGGGACCTGCCGGAGCACTGGCCCGGGGTGTTCAGTGCAACGCAGTTGCTGGCGTTGACGCGCTTTCTGGAGGAAGCGCTGACTAATGTGCTCAAGCATGCCCGGGCAACCCGGCTGGAGGTGGGCGTTTGGGCTGAAGGGGAACATGGGTTGGGGCTATGGGTCTGTGACAATGGGCGCGGGTTCGATGTGGAGACGGTGCTGGCGGCCGGGACCGGGGTGGGCATGAGCAGCATGCGCATGCGCATCGAGCGGATGGGTGGGGAATTGCGGGTTGAATCGCGGGCGGGGGAAACGCGGTTGGTGGCAACGATTCGCGGGGCTGCGCCGGGTTCCACGGGGTCTTGAATCAAACCTGGCCTTTGTGCCCGATAGAAAACCCTGTGGGAGCGGGTTCACCCGCGATTGCGATAGTGGCTGCACCACCGCAATCGCTGGCAAGCCAGCTCCCACAGGTTTCTCGGCCAGCCACAGGTGTTGTGTTCAACGCGGTCACTGTGGGAGCTGGCTTGCCAGCGATTGCGGCAGATCAGGCAACATCATTGTCATCGCCGGCCTCATCGCCGGCAACGCCGGCTCCCACAGGGTCCGCGCCCTCCAAGAGTTATGGACTGTTTCTGGAAGATCACCCATGGAACTCCGACTGACCACCCAGAACGACTGGCAACGTCTCAAGCAGGCCCGCCTAGCCGCCCTCCTCGACTCCCCCACAGCCTTTGGCGTGAGCTACCAGACAGCCGCCGGGTACACCGACGAACAATGGCAGCAACGCGCCTCATCAACGGGCACGGCGTTCTGGCTGGCCATGCTTGGGGATCAAACCCTGGGGATGGTCGGTGCAGCGTTCAGCGACACCGGGCGCTTCAACCTGATCGGCATGTGGCTCGCCCCCGACGCCCGCGGCAGCGGCGCAGCCGAGCAACTGATCGAGGCGGTCAAGGCGCGGGCACGGGAACGCGGGCATGGACAGGTCTGCCTTGATGTCTCCCCGGAAAACGCCAGGGCGGTGAGCTTCTATCTCAAGCAGGGCTTCGTCTTCGTGGATGAATGGGAAACCCTGGAAAGTCATCCGCAGATCAAGGTGCGAGGGATGGTCTGGTCAGCTTCAACCCGAGATTGCCGATCAATTCATCGTCCTTGATATCGGCAATCGGCCCGAGAACGGCCGGATCGAACGCCGCCAACGCCTGACCAGCAAGAACCCGACGCGGAAAATCCGGATTGGCCAGCGCCACCTTGCCCAGCGCAACGATATCGGCCCCGTCCTCGATCAACGCCTCGGCACGCTCACCCTCCTGCACCCCGCCATTGCCAATCACCACGACACCCGGCGCATAACGACGCGCCAGCGCCACCAGGCTCCGGTCGCTGTCCACGAACGCCGGCTTCCAGGCTTCGAACTCGGTGACATGGACAAAATCCACACCCGCATCCGTCAGCGAACCGAAGATCACCTCGGCATCCGCCTCGCCCCCCGCCCACTTGTGGGCAAAGTCATTGACCTTGCCCTGGGAGATCCTGACCCCAACCGGAACCTCACCCACCGCATCCCGAACCGCCTTGACCACCTCCAGCGTCAGACCAATCCGTGCACGAACATCCCCCCCCCAACGGTCACCGCGCTGATTGCTGTAGTCCGTCAGGAACTGGTCGAGCAGATAGCCATTGGCGCCATGAATCTCGACTCCGTCAAACCCCGACTCCTGCACAGAGCGCCGCGCAGCCTGGGCAAAACCCGCGACGGCATCGGCGATGTCTTCCTCGCTCATGGCCCGAGGCACCCGGTACTTGCCCTCGCCGTAGTAGAAACGCATCTGCTCGCCCTTGGGCTGCACTGCAGAAGGCGCGACGCTGTGATCGACGAAGCGGTTGCCCTGGCTCAAGGCCCCGGCATGCATCAGCTGGGCGAATACCTTGGCGCCATGCACATGAGCGGCATCGGTGATGGTGCGCCAGGCCGCAGACTGCTGCGCATCGACGATCCCCGGCTGATACGGATAGCCCTGGGCAAACTGCCGGTCGGTGTAGATCCCCTCGGTGATCACCAGGCCGAACCCGCCCCGGGCGAATCGCTGGTAGTAATCAGCCATGCGCCGGGTGGCCAGCCCGGTCTCCGTGGCGCTGACCCGGGTCATGGGCGCAACCGCCAGGCGGTTGTGTAGCGCCAGGCCTTTAATATCGAATGGCGTTAGAATCCTGCTGTCTGAATGGCTCATGGCTGTCTCGTCGCTCCAGTGCTGTAGGGATGAATGAGCCAATCCTAGAAGTGACAACGAAGCCGACCAAGCCATGCTGAGGTGAAGGCGGCTTAACCAAAAAGGATAAAACCAATGCTGGTCGCGGATCTGCGCATCTTCCTTTCGGTCACCGGCGCCGGAAGCCTTTCGGCGGCAGCGCGGCAACTCGACGTGGCGCCCATGCAGGTGTCGCGACGCCTGGCGGCGCTGGAGGAGGAACTGGGCGTGCGCCTGTTCCACCGCACTACCCGCTCGGTCGCGCCGACCGCCGAGGGCGAAGCCTTGCTGCCCTACGCCAGGACGATGATCGATGCCGAAGAAAGCGCTCTGCGCGAGCTTGGCCCCTCCTCCGCCGGCGTCAGCGGCACCCTGCGCCTCACCACACCCAGCGTGTTCGGCCAGTCCGTGGTGCTGAACCTGCTGCCGAAACTGCTGGCCGAGCACCCCGGTCTGCGCGTGGACCTGGAGGTGTCCGACCGCCTGGTGGATATCGTCGCCGGCGGTTTCGACCTGGCCCTGCGCGTAGCGCCCCTGGCTGATTCGGAACTGGTCGCGCGCAAGGTCGCGCCCAACCCGCGTGTGCTGTGTGCCGCGCCGGCCTACCTGAAACACCGCGGTCACCCCAAGCACCTGGCCGACCTGGATGCCCATGACTGCATCCAGCTCCAGGCCGTGGCGCGGTGGCCGTTCGTGATCGACGGGCAAGTCCAGCGTCGGCGCATGCATGGCCGGGTCAGCACCAGCAGCGTCGATGCCGTGCGCAGCGCCGCCGTCGCCGGCCTGGGCATCGCCATGCTGGCGTACTGGGATGTGGTGCAGCAGTTGCGCGATGGCTCGCTGGTGGAGATCGAACTGCAGGACGCCGGGATGGAAGCCCTGTCGGTTTGGGCGGTGACACCAACCAGGCGCTACGTGCCGGCTCGGGTCAAGGTCTTTCTCGAAGCGCTGGAGGCCGAGATGAATGCGCTGCAAGCCGCAACGCCCTGAAGGCATTCCCCGTGCCCTCGATGAACCCTGTATCCTCCGCCACGGACGTGCCCACTTTCAGAAGGATCTCGAATGAAGTTCGCAGCAATCGCCACCAGCGTACTGTCCCTGGCCCTGCTCAACACGGCTCACGCAGGAAACGACGACAACAGGGCGTTGGTCGAAGCCCGCTGGTACACCCTGGACTATCTCGAGAAGCGGCTGGCCGTCATCAATCCGGGCTTGCTCAAAGAGACCTTTCCCGGGCGCACTACCTATGCCTTCGTCGACGACGTGCCTGGATATCCGGTGAAAGGGGCAAACCTGTTGCGCGAACCGTCGCAGACGCTACAAGGCGCCTTCATGCGCTGGCCGGATCCGAAAAGCGGCAATGTACTGGCGACAGCGGTGGACGACTTGTGCGTGAGAAACGCTGCGCTGGGACTGCGTTCGTTGTATCGGCAGGCCCGCCAGGTAGCACACCCCAAGCCCGGCCAGGGCATCGTCATCGCCGGGATCAGCACCGGGGAGCTGAAGTCGGCACCGCAGGATCTGGACCGGACCCCAAGCAGGAACCGCGACGACATCAGGTCGGTACGCCCCACGGACGAAGGCAGAATCCGCTGCAACGTCTATCGCACTGTTACCAACCGCAGCACGGTCTACGACATCTCCGTGGTCATGCGGTCCATGGGGGCCTACTGGAAGTGACCGGGATATGAAAACCCTCTCGATCGTCAGCCCCGGCGGCACAAGAATCGCCTCCGGCCAGAAAACCCTCGAGATCCGCCGCTGGCATCCTGACCTGGCCCTCTGCGAGGACCTGCTGATCGTCGAGAACGAACGCTTCCTGCACAACGACGGCGAGGAAGACGAGGGACACGCGGTAGCCATCGTCCGGGTCAAGGCCGTGCGCCCCTTCGAAGTCGCCGATATCGAGGCGGCCTGTGCCAGCTATCACGAAGACGGCTGGCTCGCCTGGGAACTCACCGACATCAGGGCGATCACAAAACCGCTGCCCGTTCGCGCTGCCCGGGGGATCTACGAGGTGGATTTCCCGGACTCGCACCCGCAGTCTTCCACGTGTTCAGGAGCTACGACGCAATGGAACTGACCCGCCCCCTCATCTGCCTGGCCGCCGCCCTGCTCCTGGCCGGCTGCGCCCATGACGCCGCAAAACCCGAGACCACCCCGGCAGCGCCTGTCGCGCCAACTCCCTCTTCCGACAAGCCAGCCGGCCTGTTCGAGATCCTCTCGACGTCCGAAGTCGCCACCTTCTTCGATGCCCATTCCGTGGCGCTGTACCAGGGCAAACCACAGCTGCGCCAGTTCAACCTGATCAACAACTACGCCAAGCCCGCCAAGATCGGCTCCGGCGAAACCTGGGTACGCAGCTCCAGCTCGCTGCGGGTAATCGACTGCGAACAAGGCAAGACAGCCCAGTTCGGCCGGGTGTATTTCACCGAATACTTCGCCAAAGGCGAAGAGGTCCTGCGCAAGGACGAAGTCCCGCGGTGGGAGGCGGTGCTGCAGCAGTCGATGCTGGGGCAATTGCGCACCATGGTGTGCGGGCTCGATCCGGCACGACTCAGGGGCGCAGGTAACTGACCCGACGACCACCGGCGACCACAGACCAACCCGAAGATAGAAAGGACAGCCCCATGCACCACGCGGCTCCCGCCATCGACACCATCGTATTTGACCTCGGAGGCGTTCTGGTCGACTGGAACCCCCGGCACCTGTACCGAAAGATCTTCATGAACGACGAACCGACAGTGGAGGCGTTCCTGTCCGAGGTCTGCAACACCGCCTGGAACGAGCACCAGGACCGCGGCCGCCCCTGGGCGGAGGCCATCGCCCAGGCAACTGCCGGGCACCCGACCCACGCGGCCAACATCCGCGCCTATCGCGAGCGCTGGGACGAGATGCTCGGCGAACTGTTGGAACGGGGCCTGCTGCGCTGACTCAGGCCGGCACACCCAGAATGATATGCGACGCCTTGATCACCGCCGTAGCACTCACCCCCGCCTTCAACCCCAGCTCATCCACCGCATCACGCGTGACGATCGAATACACCTTGCTGCCACCTGCCAGCTCCAGCAGCACCTCGGCATTCACCGCACCGTCGGTCACGCTGAGCACCTTGCCCTCCAGGCAGTTGCGCGCCGAAAGACGGATGCCGGCAGCCTCGGTCATCAGCATCACCCACGGCGCCTTGACCAGCGCCACGGCCTCCTTGCCCACCGCGATGCCGAGGCTGCGCACACTTTCCATGGTGACCACGGCCACCAGTTGCTCGCCACCCGGCAGGGTCAGGACCACTTCGGCGTTGACCGCGCCTTCCTGCACCTGGCTGACCTGACCCTTGAATACGTTGCGTGCGCTGACCTTCATGAGAGACTCCATTTCCTGACTTCAAAGTTAGATTCTGCCGTCAAGATGCGAGCTTGCGCTGTGTAGTCACAACCATAACGCCAGACATTCCCTGTATACAAAAACCAAAAACACTGCTTACAATCGTTACCGCCTACGACATCGGCAATCGCCCATGCGTATAGCAACGGTCCACAGCCATGCAACGCCAACCACAGTTCGACCTAATCGAACGTCCCCGCTGCATCCCCCTCGGTAACGCCCGTTCACGCCAGCCCTTGGGCAGGTCGAGGCCCTCGTCCTCGACAGCCATCCCGTTCGCGCCTTTGCACTGATCGATTTCGCCCGAGCGAAATGCCTTTGAAAACCGCACTCCCCCTCAGGAGAGGAATCCCCATGCCCAAGACATTACTGGTCAAGAACGCCGAGCTTCTGGTGACGATGGACGGCGAACGCCGCGAGATCAGACGCGGCGGCCTGTACATCGTAGACAATGTGATCCAGCAGGTCGGCCCCAGCGACGAACTGCCGCAACAGGCCGACACGGTCCTCGACATGACCGGCAAGGTGGTCATCCCCGGCCTGGTCAACACTCACCATCACATGTACCAGAGCCTTACCCGGGTGGTCCCGGCAGCCCAGGATGGCGAGCTGTTCAACTGGCTGACCAACCTCTACCCGATCTGGGCCCGGCTGACCCCCGAGATGATCGCCGTCTCGACCCAGACCGCCATGGCCGAGCTGATCCTCTCGGGCTGCACCACCTCCAGCGACCACCTGTACATCTACCCCAACGGCTGCAAGCTGGACGACAGCATCCACGCTGCCGGCGAGATCGGCATGCGCTTCCATGCCGCCCGCGGCAGCATGAGCGTCGGCCGCAGTCAGGGCGGCCTGCCGCCGGATTCGGTGGTGGAGAAGGAGAGCGACATCCTCAAGGAGTCGCAGCGCCTGATCGAGGACTACCACGACGCCAGCCATGGCTCGATGCTGCGGGTCGTGGTCGCGCCCTGCTCGCCGTTCTCGGTGAGCCGCGACCTGATGCGCGAAGCGGCGGTGCTGGCCCGTGAACACGGGGTGTCCCTGCACACCCACCTGGCGGAAAACGTCAACGATATCGCCTACAGCCGCGAGAAGTTCGGCATGACCCCGGCCGAGTACGCCGAGGACCTGGGCTGGGTCGGCCACGACGTCTGGCATGCCCACTGCGTGCAACTCGACCAGCATGGCATCGAGCTGTTCGCCCGCACCGGCACTGGCGTCGCCCACTGCCCGTGCTCGAACATGCGCCTGGCCTCGGGTATCGCGCCGATCCGCAAGATGCGCGATCACGGTGTGCCGGTGGGTCTGGGCGTGGATGGTTCCGCGTCCAACGATGGTGCCAGCATGATCGGCGAAGTGCGCCAGGCCCTGCTGCTGCAGCGGGTCGGTTTCGGTCCGGATGCGATGACCGCCCGGGAAGCCCTGGAAATCGCCACCCTGGGCGGCGCCAAGGTGCTCAACCGCAACGATATCGGCGCCCTGGCGCCGGGCATGGTGGCGGACTTCGTGGCCTTCGACCTCGGCCATGTGGCCTATGCCGGTGCCCTCCACGATCCGCTGGCAGCGCTAGTGTTCTGCACCCCGACCCATGTCGATACCAGCGTGATCAATGGCCGGGTGGTGGTGAAGGACGGGCGTATCACCACCGTCGACCTGCCACTGGTGCTGGAACGGCATAACCAGTTGGCGCGGCAATTGGTGCTCGGCGAGTAAAGAGATCTGAGTTGCCGCTGAGGGTCTCATCGCTGGCAACGCCGACCTGGGCTGGAAAAGGGGTGCTCCGGCCGGGATCGACCAGGCAGCACACCCTGGCTAGATATCCAGCACCAGGCACCCGCCTTTGGCCCGGGAACAGCAGGGCGTCATCTGCCCCCGCCGCTCCTCGGCCGTGAGGAACTGGTCCCGGTGCTCCACCTCGCCCTCCACCACCCGGGTGATGCAGGTGCCGCAAATCCCCTGCTCGCAGGACACCGGAATGATGATCCCGGCCTCGTCCAGCACCTGGGTGATGGAGCGGTCCGGCGGAATCTCGAAGACCTCCCCGGTCGCGTGGATGCGCACTTCGAAGGTTGCGTCGCCCGCCTGCGTTACGGGCGCCGCGCCGAAGTACTCGCGGTGCAGCCGCGATTCGTTCCAGCCCAGCGCCCGGGCGCCATCGAGTACGTGAGCCATGTAACCCGCCGGGCCACAGACGTAGAGATGGGTATCCGCAGGCTCGGCCGCCAGCACCTCGGCCAGCGCCAGGCGTTCGCCATCGTCGAAGTAACAACGCGCCGACAGCGCCCCAAGCACATCGAGAAACGCCGCGCACTGCGCCGAACGCGCCGAGTAATGCACCGCGAACGCCCGCCCCTCGCGGGCCAGGCTACGGGCCATGGCCAGGATCGGCGTGACGCCGATTCCCCCGGCAAACAACAGCGAGCGCCCGCCGTCGCGCTCCAGGGCGAAAAGATTGCGCGGCTCGCTCACCGTCACCCGTTGCCCCACCCGCAAACGCTCATGTACCGCCCGCGAGCCACCGCGAGACGCGGCATCGCGCAGCACGCCAATGCAATAGCGATGGCGCTCCTGGGGGTCATTGCACAATGAATACTGGCGCACCAGACCCTCGCCCAGGTGCACGTCGATATGCGCCCCGGCGGCGAACGACGGCAGTTCGCCACCGTCCTCGCGCACCAGCTCCAAACCGAGGATGTCCTGCGCCTCCAGGCGCATCGCCCTGATCAGCAGTTCCATCACGACGCACTCCGGGCAATGACCGGCGCCTGTTCCGCCGCAATGATCCGCTCGATGATGCGCCGCGATTGCACGCCACCGGCATCGATATTCAGCTTGAGCAGGTTGCGCTGCGGGTGCTCCAGCAGGTTGCGCTGCTGGCGCTCGAGCATTTGCAGGTCCTCGGCGAAGATCTTGCCCTGGCCCGTGCGGATGGTCTCGGTCAGCGCTGCATCATCGGCCTTGAAGTTGCGCGCCATGCCCCAGAAGTACCAGATCGAGGTGTCGCTCTCGGGGGTGATGAAGTCGACCACGATGCTCCCGGCCTTGCATTCGGCCGGGGCGTCGTAGCCACCGGTGCCGGCATGGGCCACGCCGACCTCGATCATCACGTGGCTGGGCGGGGTGAAGCGGCAGACCTGCCAGCGGTCCACCGCCACGTCGTCGGCCAGGCCGTTGCCACGCAAGGCCGCCTGCCAAAACGGCGGCGGCAGGATGTTTTCCATGTAGCGGCTGGTGATCACCTCGTCGCCATTGACCTTGGTACTGACCGGCGCCTCGTCGATTTCCTTCTGGCCGATGCTGGAGGCATGCACGTAGGTTTCGTGGGTCAGGTCCATCAGGTTGTCGATCATCAGGCGGTAGTCACAGGCGATGTGGTAGAGCCCGCCGCCATAGGCCCAGTCCGGGCTCTCGGCCCAGTGCAGATGGGGGATCAGCGCCGGATCCGCCAGCGCCGGATCACCCGGCCAGACCCAGATGAAGCCGTGGCGCTCCTCCACCGGGAAGCTGCGGATCGCCGGAAAGGCCTGGACC
This sequence comes from Pseudomonas sp. P2S-1, assembly GCF_057197725.1. Lineage (NCBI taxonomy): Bacteria > Pseudomonadati > Pseudomonadota > Gammaproteobacteria > Pseudomonadales > Pseudomonadaceae > Pseudomonas > Pseudomonas sp. P2S-1. The sequence goes on along the minus strand of NZ_CM170068.1, from coordinate 537,356 downwards.
CGCTGGCACGGCATGGCGGCCGTTCGGCCGTCGCTGCCCATCTCCAGGCCGTGGTAACCGCAGATCAGCTTGCCGTCACGGACGAAGCCCAGGGACAGCGGCGCACCACGGTGCGGACAGAAGTCTTCCAGCGCGCCGACACGGGACGCGTCACCGCGATAGAACACCATGTTCTCGTTGCAGATCTTGCGGCCCAGGGGCTTTTCAGCGATCTCGTCGGGGGTGCAGGCGACGTACCAGGCGTTTTTCGGGTGCATGGGTCAGGCTCGTTTTGTTGTTGTGATGGATCCATAAACTGCAATTTAACGACCAATAACACAACAGAAACGCAAATAATGGATCCATTAACGGTTCGATAATCGCCCCGCTTTTGTTTCGCCCCTCCCTTCGCAGCGGCCGGCAAAGCCGTTACAGTGCCGCGCACGAAGGGTTTGGCCGTGGAGGCCGCAGTGAGTGGATCCGGACAACGTGTATTGAACCTGCTGCGCAGGATGATCCTCGACGGGCAGTTCGCCCCCGGCGAGCGCATCGCCGAGGTGCCGACCGCCGAATTGCTGGAGGTGTCGCGGATGCCGGTGCGCATGGCCTTGCGGGCGCTGGAGCAGGAAGGCTTGCTGGTACGCCAGGGTGCGCGGGGCTTTGCGGTGAAGCAGGTGACCGCCGAAACCCTGGGCAATGCCGTGGAAGTGCGCGGTGCGCTGGAAGGCCTGGCAGCGCGGCAAGCGGCCGAGCGCGGCCTGGACAAGGCGGCGCGGGCGGTGTTGCTGGAGTGCCTGGAGCAGGCGGACCTGTTGTTCGAGAAGGGCTTCGTCACCGAGGAAGACCTGGCGGCCTATCACGACATCAACAAGCGCTTCCACCAGACCATCATCGAGGCCAGCGGCAATGCGGCGGTGGCCGAAGCGCTGTCCCGCAACGAGCACCTGCCGTTCGCCTCGGTCAGCTCGATCGCCGTGGACCGCGGCAACCTGGCCCAGGAGTTCCGCCGCTTCAACTTCGCCAACATGCAGCATCACACCCTCGTCGATGCCCTGCTGGCCGGGCAAGGGGCACGGGCCGAGGCGATCATGCGCGAGCATGCGCAGGTGACCATCAGGTACATGAAGATCTTCAGCGGGCCGCGGCAGGAGGGGTTGAAGATTATTCAGTGACTGTACCGGCCTCATCGCCGGCAACGCCGGCTCCCACAGGTTCGGCGGTGCACGCGACACCTGTGGGAGCCGGCGTTGCCGGCGACGAGGCCCGAAAGTGAAACATGTAAATTCCGCATAAAAACAAAACATTGTTATTAACAAAGCACCAACCGGTATTTCACAACCTACCCTTCCCGCCCCTACTCTGTTCGCCATCCCTCCCCGTGATGAAGAACCCCGACCATGTCCCGATCCACCACCCTCCTGACCCACCGCTACGGCCCCACCCACACCACGCCCGCCCTCGACAACCCGATCATCGAGCACCTGCTGAACCACCGCAGCCTGCGCACCTACGCCGACCAGCCACTGCCGCCGGGCACCCTGGAAACCCTGGTCGCCGCCGCTCAATCCGCTGCCACCTCGTCCAACCTGCAGGCCTGGAGCGTGATCGAGGTCCGGGACCCTACCCGTCGCGCGCGCCTGGCAAAACTGGCCAACAACCAGGCGCATATCGTCCAGGCACCGCTGTTCCTCGTCTGGCTGGCGGATTTCTCCCGCGCCCAGCGCATCGCTGACCAGCGCGATACCGAACTCAAGGCGCCTGCATACTTCGACAGCCTGCTGGTCGGCAGCATCGACGCGGCCCTGGCCGCGCAGAACGCGGTGGTCGCGGCCGAAGCCCTGGGCCTCGGCACCGTCTACATCGGCGCCCTGCGCAACGACCTGCAGGCAGTGATCGATGAGCTGCAACTGCCGCCACTGGTCTACCCGGTCTTCGGCCTGTGCGTCGGCTACGCCGCCACGGAAACCGCGATCAAGCCACGCCTGCCGCAAACCGTGACGGTGCACCGCGATACCTACCAGGTCGACCCTGAACAGGAACAGGCGCAGATCCGCGACTACGAAACCCTGGCCGCCGACTTCGCCCGCAGCCAGGGCCAGAACACACTGTCGTGGAGCGAGCAGGTGATCAATCGCCTCAAGGACGAAAGCGCCCTGCACGGCCGCGAACGCATCGCCGGAGTACTCAACGCCCAGAAACTCGCCCTGCGCTAAGGCGGACCACCTGAACGCCCTGACCCGCCCGGACGCACCGCCAACCTTCCAGCGCAAGGTGCCGATGATCATCGGCTGCGCGCTGTTCATGGAACTGCTCGACTCCACCGCCGTGCTCACCGCCCTGCCCCAGTTGGCGGCGGACTTCGGCGAGCCCAGCGTGCGCATGAACCTGGTGGTGACCCTGTACCTGCTGGCGGTGGCGATGTTCATCCCGCTGAGCGGCTGGCTGGCGGAGCGCCTGGGGCCGCGCCGGGTGTTCATCGCGGCGATCGGGTTGTTCGTGGTCAGTTCGCTGGCCTGCGCGCTGTCCGCCAGCCTGTGGCAACTGGCCCTGGCACGCTTTTGCCAGGGCATGGCCGGGGCGCTGATGGTGCCGGTGGGCCAGGTGATCCTGCTGCGCTGGTCGAGCAAGGGCGATCTGCTCAAGGCCATGGCCTACCTGACCATGCCCGCCCTGCTCGGCCCGGTGTTCGGCCCGCCGCTGGGCGGGCTGCTGGTGACCTGGCTGTCGTGGCACTGGATCTTCCTGCTCAACCTGCCCATTGGTCTGCTCGGCATCTTGCTGGTGCTGCGCCATGTGCCGGACTATCCGGGGCAGCGCATCCGGCCGTTGGACCTGCGCGGGTTCCTTCTTGGCAGCCCGGCGCTGGCTTGCCTGGTGCTGGCCTTCGAAAGCCTCGGGCAGGGTTCGCTGCGCTGGGAGTGGTCGTGCCTGTTGCTGGTTTCGGGAATCGCTTTCGCCTGGGCCTATGTGCGCCATGCCCGGCGGGCAGTGGCGCCGCTGCTGGACCTGTCGCTGTTGCGCATCCCCAGTTTCGCCCTGGTGCTCTGGGGCGGCACCCTGTTTCGCCTCGGCAGTGCCTCATTGCCCTTCCTGCTGGTGCTGCTGTTCCAGCTCGGCTACGGCATGAGCGCGCTGGAGGCCGGGCTGCTGACCTTTGCCGGCGGCGCCGGGGCCTTGCTGATCAAGTTCATTTCCGTGCCGCTGGCGCGGCGTTTCGGCTTTCGTGACCTGCTGGTGTGGAACACGGTGCTGGGCGCGCTTTCCATTGCCCTGTGTGCGTTGTTTACCGAGGACACGGCTCCTGTCGTGGTGATGTTCATGCTGTTCGTGGGCGGGCTGTCGCGGTCGTTGCAGATGACGGCGATGGGGGCACTGACCTATGCGGATATCCCGCCGGAGCGCTCGGCCAGTGCGGCGACTTTGTCGGCGACCAGTGTGCAGATCAGTTTGAGTCTGGCGGTGTGCCTGGCGGCGATGTTGCTGGGCGGGATCCAGCGGGTGCAGGGGCATGGGCGGCCGCAGGCCGGGGATATTCAGGTGACCCTGGTGCTGGTGAGTTTGATGTGCCTGGGGGCTGGGTTGGTGTTCAGGCGGTTGGACAGGGAGAAGTGAGGGTGCTCTCTCGGGCCTCATCGCTGGCAAGCCAGCTCCCACAGGTTCACCAGTGTTCTTAAGAGCACCGCTGTACCTGTGGGAGCTGGCTTGCCAGCGATGAGGCCGGTAAGAGCAACACAAAATCTGGCGCTGTCCCTCGATTACAGAATTGTAATTTTGCCGCCACCCCCCTGATACCTGCCGCTCCTTAGAGTGCCGCCATCTTTCCAACCGGGCCTGGCGGCACCTTCGGCGTTTCCGTCGGGCTTTTCGAGCACGAGGACCCGCCAGTGCCCCGCCCCTCCTTGTTCCTTACGCTGTGCGCCGCGCTGGCCACGCCCGTCGCCATGGCCGACAGCCTGAGCCTGCCCCAGGCCCTCGCTACGGCCCTCGAACACAATCCGGACATGGCCGCCGCGCGCCAGGAGATCGGTATCGCCGACGGTGCCCGGCGCCAGGCCGGGCTGATCCCCAATCCGGAGCTGTCGGTCGAGGTCGAGGACACCCGGCGCAACACCAGCACCACCACCGTGACCCTCAGTCAGCCCCTGGAACTGGGCGGCAAGCGCGCGGCGCGGGTCGAGGTGGCCAGCGTCGGCCAGGCCCTCGCGCAGATGACCCTGGAACGCCAGGTCAACGACCTGCGCGCCGAAGTCACCCAGGCCTTCCATGCCGCCCTGCGCGCGCAGACCGGCGTGGAACTGGCGCAGCAATCCCTGGAACTGACCGGGCGCGGTCTGCAGGTGGTCGAGGGCCGCGTCCGCGCCGGCAAGTCCTCGCCAGTGGAAGCCACCCGCGCCGAAGTGCAACTGGCCGAGGCACGCCTGCAACTGAGCCGCGCCGAAACCGAAAAGACCAGCGCCTGGCGGCAACTGGCGCAGATCACCGGCAGCAGCGTGAGCACCTTCGACCGCCTGCAAGCCCCTTCCCTCTCGCCCGGCCTGCCACCCGATGCAGAGCTGATGCTCGCCCGTATCGAACAGACTGCCGAACTGCGCCAGGCCGCCGCACAGATCGAGCAGAACGAGGCGGCGCTGGGCTCGGAAAAGGCCCGGCGCATTCCCGACCTGACCGTCAGCCTCGGCAGCCAGTACAACCGCGCCGAGCGCGAGCGGGTCAACGTGGTCGGTCTGTCCCTGCCCTTGCCACTGTTCGATCGTAACCAGGGCAATGTCCTCGCCGCCGCGCGCCGCGCCGACCAGTCCCGCGACCTGCGCAATGCCGTGGAGCTGCGCCTGCGCAGCGAGACGCACACGGCCCTGAACCAGTGGGCCACGGCCATGGGCGAGGTCGGCGCCTATGACAGGACCATCCTGCCCGCCGCGCGCCAGGCCGTGGACACCGCCACCCGCGGCTTCGAGAGGGGCAAGTTCGGCTTTATCGAAGTGCTCGACGCCCAGCGCACCCTGATCAGCGCCCGCGAGCAATACCTCGCCGCCCTCACCGCCGCCACCGAGGCCCGGGCCCGGGTGGAACGGATCTACGGCGACCTCGGCCCCCTTTGAATCCCCTGCCTCTGGAGCATCCATGAACAACACACGCAAGATCGCCCTCGCCCTGGTTGCGGCGACGGCCCTGGGCTTTGCCACCGTGGCCTGGAATGGCAGCGCCGAGCATGGCGAGGAAGACGGTCACGGCCATGGCACCGAGAAAACCACAGCCGCCAAGGATGAGCACGGCCATGAAGAACAAGGCGAAGCCGGCCACGAAGAGGAAGGCAGGCTGACCCTCAACGAACAGCAGATCCAGGCCGCCGGCATCGAACTGGAAGCCGCCGCGCCCCGGGACCTGGGCAGCGTGGTCAGCTTCCCCGGCGAGATCCGCTTCGACGAGGACCGCACCGCCCACGTGGTACCCCGGGTCCCCGGCGTGGTGGAAAGCGTGCACGCCAACCTCGGCGAGCCGGTGAAAAAGGGCCAGTTGCTGGCAGTGATCGCCAGCCAGCAGATTTCCGACCTGCGCAGCGAGCAGCAGGCGGCGCAGCGCCGGGTCGAACTGGCGCGGGTCACCTTCGAGCGGGAAAAACAGCTGTGGCAGGAGCGCATCTCCGCCGAGCAGGACTTCCTGCAAGCCCGGCAGACCCTGCAGGAAGCCGAGATCGGCCTGGCCAACGCCCGGCAGAAGGTCGCCGCACTGGGCGCCTCGGTCAGCGCCGCCGGCGGCAACCGCTATGAACTGCGGGCGCCCTTCGATTCGGTGGTAGTGGAGAAACACCTGGCCCTCGGCGAGGTGGTCAGCGAAGCCAGCAATGCCTTCACCCTGTCCGACCTGTCCCGGGTCTGGGCCACCTTCGCCGTGCCGCCGCGGGACCTGGACAAGGTTGCCAGCGGCCGTCCCGTGCGCGTGTCGTCACCGGACCTGGACAGCGAAGTGGCCGGCACCATCGGTTATGTCGGCAGCCTGCTCGGCGAGCAGAACCGCGCCGCCACCGTGCGCGTCACCCTGACCAACCCCAATGGCGCCTGGCGCCCGGGGCTGTTCGTCAGCGTCGCGGTCACTGCGCAAACCGCCCCGGCAGCCGTCACGGTGCGCCATGACGCGGTGCAAACCGTGGAAGAGAAACCCTCGGTGTTCGTGCGCAGCGCCGACGGTTTCGACACCCGCCCGGTCACCCTGGGCCGCCGCGACGGCGACTACGTCGAGGTGCTCGACGGCCTGCCCGCCGGGGCGCTGGTCGCCACCCGCGGCAGCTTCACCCTCAAGTCCGAGCTGGGCAAGGCCTCCGCCGAGCACAGCCACTGATGCGCCCGTACAGGATGACCTTCCATGTTTGAACGTCTGATTCGCTTCGCCATCGAGCAGCGCATCGTGGTGATGATCGCCGTGCTGCTGATGGCCGGCCTGGGGATCTACAGCTACCAGAAGCTGCCGATCGACGCCGTGCCGGACATCACCAACGTCCAGGTGCAGATCAACGCCGCCGCGCCCGGCTATTCACCGCTGGAAACCGAGCAGCGCATCACCTTCCCGGTGGAAACCGCCATGGCCGGCCTGCCCGGGCTCAAGCAGACCCGCTCGCTGTCGCGCTCGGGGCTGTCCCAGGTGACGGTGATCTTCGCCGACGGCACCGATATCTTCTTCGCCCGCCAGCAGGTCAACGAACGCCTGCAGGTGGCCAAGGAACAGTTGCCGGAAGGCGTCGAGGCGGTGATGGGCCCGGTGTCCACCGGCCTGGGCGAGATCTTCCTGTGGACCGTGGAAGCCGAGGACGGCGCGCGCAAGGAAGACGGCACGCCCTACACCCCCACCGACCTGCGGGTGATCCAGGACTGGATCATCAAGCCGCAACTGCGCAACGTCCCGGGGGTGGCCGAGATCAACACCATCGGCGGTTTCGCCAAGCAGTACCTGATCGCTCCGGACCCCAAGCGCCTGGCCGCCTACAAGCTGACCCTCAGCGATCTGGTCACGGCACTTGAACGCAACAACGGCAACGTCGGCGCCGGCTATATCGAGCGCAGCGGCGAGCAATTGCTGGTCCGCGCCCCGGGCCAGGTCGCCGGCCTGGACGACATCGCCAACGTGGTGATCTCCAGCGTCGACGGTGCGCCGATCCGGGTCAGCAACGTGGCCGAGGTCAGCATCGGCAAGGAACTGCGCTCCGGTGCCGCCACCGAGAACGGCCGCGAAGTGGTGCTGGGCACGGTGTTCATGCTGATCGGCGAAAACAGCCGCACGGTGTCCCAGGCCGTGGCCGCCAAACTGGCCGAGATCAACCGCACCCTGCCCGAGGGCGTGGTCGCGGTGACCGTCTACGACCGCACCAACCTGGTGGAAAAGGCCATCGCCACGGTGAAGAAGAACCTGGTCGAAGGGGCGATCCTGGTGATCGCCGTGCTCTTCCTGTTCCTCGGCAATATCCGTGCGGCGCTGATCACCGCCATGGTCATCCCGCTGTCGATGCTGTTCACCTTCACCGGCATGTTCCACAACAAGGTCAGTGCCAACCTGATGAGCCTGGGCGCCCTGGACTTCGGCATCATCGTCGACGGCGCGGTGGTGATCGTCGAGAACGCCATCCGCCGCCTGGCCCATGCCCAGCACAAGCACGGGCGCATGCTGACCCGCAGCGAGCGCTTCCACGAAGTCTTCGCCGCCGCCCGCGAGGCGCGCCGGCCGCTGATCTTCGGCCAGTTGATCATCATGGTGGTGTACCTGCCGATCTTCGCCCTGACCGGGGTCGAAGGCAAAATGTTCCACCCCATGGCCTTTACCGTGGTCATCGCCCTGCTCGGCGCCATGCTCCTGTCGGTGACCTTCGTGCCGGCGGCGATCGCCATGTTCGTCACCGGCAAGGTCAAGGAAGAGGAAGGCCTGGTCATGCGCAAGGCGCGCCTGGGCTATGCCCCGGTACTGGAGTGGGTGCTCAAGCATCGCAACCTGGCCTTTGCCTCGGCGGTCGGCGTGGTGCTGCTGACCGGGGCCATGGCCAGCCGCATGGGCAGCGAGTTCATCCCCAGCCTCAGCGAGGGCGACCTGGCCCTGCAGGCGCTGCGGGTGCCGGGCACCAGCCTGAGCCAGTCGGTGGACATGCAGCAGCGCCTGGAAAAGGCGGTGATGCAGCAGGTGCCGGAAGTCGAACGGGTGTTCGCCCGTACCGGCACCGCGGAAATCGCCGCCGACCCGATGCCGCCGAACATCTCCGACGCCTACATCATGCTCAAGCCCAAGGCGCAGTGGCCGGATCCGGGCAAATCGCGGGAGGCCATCATCGCTGCCGTGCAGCAAGCCGCCGCTGGCGTTCCAGGCAGCAACTACGAACTGTCGCAGCCGATCCAGTTGCGTTTCAACGAGCTGATTTCCGGGGTGCGCAGCGACGTCGCGGTGAAGGTCTTCGGCGACGACATGGACACCCTCAACCGCACGGCAGCGAAGATCGCCACGGCCTTGCAGGGCGTTCCCGGCGCCTCGGAAGTGAAGGTGGAACAGACCACCGGCCTGCCGGTGCTGACCATCAATATCGACCGGGAAAAGGCCGCCCGCTACGGCCTGAACATCGGCGAAGTGCAGGATGCCGCGGCGATTGCCGTGGGTGGGCGCCAGGCCGGTACCTTGTATGAGGGCGACCGTCGCTTCGACATGGTGGTACGCCTGTCCGAAGCGCTGCGCACCGATGTCGCCGGGCTGGCCGAGCTGCTGATCCCGGTGCCGGCGAATGCTGCCCTGGGCGCCGAACAGATCGGCTTCATCCCGCTGTCCCAGGTCGCCAGCCTCGACCTGCAACTGGGGCCGAACCAGATCAGCCGGGAAAACGGCAAGCGCCTGGTGGTGGTCAGTGCCAACGTGCGTGGGCGCGACCTGGGTTCGTTCGTCGAGGAGGCCAGCGACACGCTGGTGCGTGAGGTGCAGGTCCCGGCGGGCTACTGGACGACATGGGGCGGGCAGTTCGAGCAGTTGCAATCGGCGGCCAAGCGCCTGCAGGTGGTGGTGCCGGTGGCCTTGCTGCTGGTCATGACCCTGCTGTTCCTGATGTTCAACAACCTCAAGGACGGCTTGCTGGTGTTCACCGGGATTCCCTTTGCCCTTACCGGTGGGGTGCTGGCGTTGTGGTTGCGGGATATTCCGCTGTCGATCTCGGCGGGCGTGGGCTTTATTGCCCTGTCCGGGGTGGCGGTGCTTAACGGGTTGGTGATGATTTCCTTCATCCGCAACCTGCGCGAGGAAGGGGCTTCATTGAGCAGTGCCGTGACCGACGGCGCCCTGACCCGCCTGCGGCCGGTGCTGATGACGGCGCTGGTGGCATCCCTTGGCTTCATTCCAATGGCCCTCGCCACCGGCACCGGCGCCGAGGTGCAGCGGCCGCTGGCGACGGTGGTGATTGGCGGGATCCTGTCGTCGACCGCGCTGACCCTGCTGGTATTGCCGGCGCTGTACCAGTGGGCGCATCGCCGGGATGAGGCGCTCGATCAGTAGCTCATGCCGGGGTTCGAGGGCCTGATCGCTGCGCAGCGATCAGGCGTCGAAGCGCCCGGCCAGCCAGTGGCCGAGCAGCTCGCTGGTGCGCTCGGGGTGCTCCAGCGGCGGCAGGTGGCCGCACTCGCCAATCACCTCGAAATGGGCTCCGGGGATGCCGGCATGGATCACCCGAGCCTCGGCCAGCGGAGTGATTTCATCCTGGGCGCCGAACAGCACCAGGGTCGGCACCTTGATATCGGCCAGCAGTGGTTGGTAATCGGCACGGTCGATGATCGCCTGCTGCTGGCGGATAAAGCCTTCGCGGCCGATGGCGTCGGCCATGTCCATGACGATCCGGGGCACCTCGGTGTCCAGGGCGCGGGCGTGCATCAGGCGTGGCAACAACTGTGGCGTCACCCCCTTGAACTTGCCCAGCCCGGCCAGTTCCAGCAGGCCGCGACGGACCCGGGCACGGTTCGCATCGTCGGGGCGGGCCATGGTGTCGAGCAGGGCCAGGCGTTCGACCCGCTGCGCAGCGCGGCGGAGAATCTCGAAGGCGACATAGCCGCCCATGGACAGTGCGGCCAGGGCAAAGCGTGGTGGCGCCTGTTCCAGCACGTGATCGGCCATGGCGGCGATGGAGTCATGCTGGCTGAGGTCCGGAATCAGGATCTCGCGGTCGGATTCGAAGGTGGCCTGGGCGTGGGTCCAGAGACGGTGGTCATTGAGCAGACCGGGGAGCAGGACGAGCGGGAGGTTGTTGCGGGACAACGGCAGGACTCCAGGGTGACGCTTGGGATGAGGGGGATAGTTTATACAGGATGTGTCTGGGAGTGTTGGGGTGATCTCTCGGGCCTCATCGCTGGCAAGCCATCTCCCACAGGGATCGCGTGCACCGCTGAACCTGTCGGAGCTGGCTTGCCAGCGATGAGGCCCTCAAATACACCATCAGGCTTCAATATCCAGCACATCCCCCCGCTCCCTGAGCAACTCGACAAACGTGCTCAGACACCGCGACATCATCCCCTTCCTCCACACCAGCCAGGTCCGCAGATAGCGGAAGCGCTCCGACAACGGCCAGACACTGACCGTACTGCACCCCGGCATGCTATCGAGCATGCTTCGCGGCATCAGCGCCAGCCCGGCCCCGGCGCTGACGCAGGCGAGCATGCCGTGATAGGACTCCATCTCGAGGATCTTCCCCGGCACCGCGCCATCCTGGGCGAACCAGCTTTCGAAGTGATGCCGGTACGAGCAGTTGGCCCGGAAGGCATAGATGGTCGAGCCGTTGACCTCCGCCGCCCGGCTGATCGCCCCGTGATTGAGCGGCGCGATCAGGACCATCTCCTCGATGAACACCGGCACGCCCTCCAGCGCCGGGTGCAGCACCGGCCCATCGACGAAGGCGGCGCTCAGGCGCCCGGCCAGCACGCCTTCGATCATCGCCCCGGAAGGCCCGGTGCTCAGGTCCAGCTCGACCTTGGCATAGCTCTGGTTATAGGCCGCCAGCAGCGCCGGAATCCTTACCGCCGCGGTACTTTCCAGCGAACCGAGGGCAAACGGGCCCTGGGGTTCATCGCCGGCCACCGTCTGCCGCGCCTCGCTCACCAGGTCGAGAATGCGCCGGGCATAGTCGAGAAAGGTCCAGCCGGCCGGCGACAGACGCAGGCGGCTTTTCTCGCGGATGAACAGGTCGACCCCCAGCTCTTCTTCCAGTTGTCGGATTCGCGTGGTCAGGTTCGACGGCACCCGATGAATATGCTGGGCCGCCGCACTGATGCTGCCCTGCTCTGCCACGGCCTTGAACATCTCCAGCTGGACCAGATCCATACACTCATTCTCTCTACGTGAACGTTTCGCTCAGTATTATTCAGTTTCAGGGAAACATACAACGCAGTAGGCTTCGATCCGTACTCCTTCCATCAGGACGCCGAGATGACCGTGATCAGCCACCAGACCCATGCCCTGTCGATCAATCCCGCCACCGGCGAGCAGATCGGCCACTACCCCTACGAAAGCGACGCCGTACTAGACGCCGCCCTGGCTCGTGCCGCTGCCGGCTACGCGGTATGGCGCCGCACCCCGCTGGAAGGCCGTGTCGGCCAGTTGCGCGCCCTGGGCGCTGCCCTGCGCGACAACGCCGAAGCCATGGCGCTGATGATCACTGACGAAATGGGCAAGCCGATTGCCCAGGCCCGTGGCGAAATCGAGAAATGCGCCCAGCTCTGCGACTGGTACGCCGAAGCCGGCCCGGCCATGCTCGCGCCTGAGCCCGCGCCGGTTCCGGTAGGCAAGGCGCGTATCGAATACCGTCCGCTCGGCCCGCTGCTGGCGGTGATGCCGTGGAACTTCCCGATCTGGCAGGTCCTGCGTGGCGCCGTTCCGGCCCTGCTGGCCGGCAACACCTACGTGCTCAAGCACGCGCCGAACGTGATGGGCAGCGCCTACCTGCTGCTGGATGCGTTCAAGCGTGCCGGCTTCCCTGAAGGCGTGTTCGAGGTGATCAACGTCACCCCGGATGGCGTGTCCAAGGCCATCGCCGACCCGCGCATCGCCGCCGTGACCCTGACCGGCAGCGTGCGCGCCGGTACCGCCATCGGTGCCCAGGCCGGTGCCGCGCTGAAGAAATGCGTGCTGGAGCTGGGAGGCTCCGACCCGTTCATCGTGCTCAACGACGCCAACCTGGATGAGGCGGTGAAGGCTGCCGTGATCGGTCGCTACCAGAACACCGGCCAGGTCTGCGCTGCGGCCAAGCGCCTGATCGTCGAGGAAGGCGTGGTCCAGGCCTTTACCGAGAAGTTCGTCGAGATGACCCGTGCCCTGGTGGTGGGTGATCCGGGCAATGCCGAGACCTACATCGGCCCGATGGCCCGTTTCGACCTGCGTGACGAGCTGGATGGCCAGGTCCAGGCGACCCTGGCCGAAGGCGCGACCCTGCTGCTGGGTGGCGGCAAGGCGGAGGGCGAAGGCAACTACTACCAGCCGACCATTCTGGCCGATGTCACTGACCAGATGACCTCGTTCAAGGAGGAGCTGTTCGGCCCGGTGGCTTCGATCATCACCGCCCGTGACGCGCGGCATGCCCTGCAACTGGCGAACGACAGCGAGTTCGGCCTGGCCTCGACTATCTACACCGCCAATGTGGAACTGGCCGAGCAACTGGTGGAAGAGCTGGATACCGGCGGCATCTTCATCAACGGCTACTGCGCCAGTGATCCGCGGGTGACCTTTGGTGGCGTGAAGAAGAGTGGATTCGGGCGGGAGCTGTCGCACTTTGGTGTGCGTGAGTTCTGCAATGCGCAGACGGTGTGGCTGGATCGCAACTAAGGCAAACACAAAACCCCTGTGGGAGCTGGCTTGCCAGCGATTGCGATGGTGAATTCACTACCGCTATCGCTGGCAAGCCAGCTCCCACAAGGTTTATCACAGGCCTGGAGATATCACCCCAGGCAACGGGTCACATGCTTGACCGACTGATACGCCGACAACCCCCAAGGCCCCAGCTCACGGCCAATGCCGCTGCCCTTGGTCCCGCCCCATGACGTCTCGACGAACACCGCCTGGATCGAGTTGATCCACACATGCCCCACTTCCAGGGCATCGGCGACCCGCTCGGCACGCGCCAGATCAGCACTGACCACCGTCGCCACCAGCCCGAAGCGGCTGTCATTGGCCAGGGCGATCGCCTCTTCCTCGGTCCCGAAGCGCTGGCTGCACAGCACCGGCCCGAAGATCTCCTCGCTCCACAGACGGCTGCCCGCCGGCACATCGGCATACAGCGTCGGGCTGACGAACCAGCCAGCACGGTCCAGCGGCTTGCCGCCGGTCAGGCAGTTCAGGCCCTCCTCCTTCGCCACGGCAAAGTACGCCGCGACCTTGAGCCATTGCCCCTGGCTGGTCAGCGGGCCCATGTCCACGTCTTCGGTCAGCGGATTGCCGACCCGCAGTTTCTCCAGCGCGACCTTCAGGCGTGCCAGCAGGTCATCGGCAATCCCGTCCTGGATCAGCAGGCGCGAAGTGGCCGAGCACATCTGCCCGGCGTTCCAGCAGATCCCGGCGACGATCCAGTCCACCGCCTGGTCCAGGTCGCAGTCATCGAAGACCACGATGGCCGACTTGCCACCCAGCTCCAGGGTCACCGGCCGACACTGCGCCGAGGCACTGCGCATCACCTGGCTGCCGACGGTGTTGCTGCCGGTGAAGGACAGCTTGTCCAGGCCGCTGTGGTTGCTCAGGGCGATCCCGGTTTCGGCCTTGCCCACCACGATATTCAGCACGCCTGCCGGCAGGCCCAACTGCTCGGCGATCTGCCCGTAGCTCTGTTCGATCAGCGGGGTCACCTCGGACGGCTTGAGCACCACGGTGCAGCCGGCGGCCAGGGCCGGGGCGAGTTTCCAGGCGCTGGTCACCAGCGGGAAGTTCCACGGCACGATCAGGCCGACCACGCCCACCGGCTCCAGCCGGGTACGGGCACTGAAGCCCGGGGCGGCCAGGGCCACATTGAGATCTTTCTGCGCCTGCTGCTCGATCAGGTCGGCGTAGTAGCCGAAGGTGGCGACGGCGTCGTCCAGGTCCACTTCCGCTTCATGACGCGGCTTGCCGTTGTTGCGCATCTGCAGGGCAATCAGTTCTTCACGGCGCAGGCCCAGTTGCTCGGCGAAACCGCGCAGGTAGCCGGCACGGGTGGCCACGTCGAGGGTTTTCCAGCCCGGCAGTGCGGCGCGGGCGGCCGCCACGGCGTCGTCCACCTGGGCGGCACTGGCCGCGATCAGCTCGGCGAAAGGCTCGCCCAGGGACGGGTCGAAGACCTTGATGCAGTCAGCGGTGGCGCCATCCACCCAGCGGCCATCGATGTAATGAGTCATGTGCAGCTCCAGTTCAGGCCGTTTCGGCAGTCGTCAGCGGCGCGTCGGCCGCCGGTTTGCGAAATACCCAGCGCGGGCCCTTGGGGCCATACACCGCAGCGGGTTCGGGGAAAATATTGATCAGCGCCAGGTACAGCACGGTGGCCAGGCCCAGGGTGATCGGCAGGCTGACGTCGATGCCGCCGGCCAGTTCGCCCAGGCTGCCAACGAACTGCCCAGGCAGGTTGACGAAGCACAGGCCGATGATCGCGCTGGGCACCCAGGCGCCCATGCCGCGCCAGTTCCAGCCATGGTGGAACCAGTAGTGGCCGCCCCGCTCGCCACGGGTGAACACCTGCAGGTCATCGGCGTGGTAGAAGCCGCGACGGGTGATCAGGCCGAGGATCATGATCACCATCCACGGGCTGGTGCAGGTGATGATCAGCACGGCGAAGGTGGACACGCTCTGCACCAGGTTGAAGGTGAAGCGGCCGATAAAGATGAAGGCGATGGCCGCGACGCCGATCAGCAGGGTCGCCCCGGCGCGGCTGAGCAGGCGCGGGAACACGCTGGACATGTCCAGGCCGGTGCCGTAGAGCGCCGTAGTACCGGTGGACATGCCGCCGATCACCGCGATCAGGCACACCGGCAGGAAGAACCAGGTCGGTGCGACCGCCAGCAGGCCGCCGACATAGTTGTTGGCCTCGATGTACTGCGGCGCCTGGCTGGCCACCAGGGTCGCGGTGCACAGGCCGAAGAAGAACGGGATCAGGGTGCCGACCTGCGAGGCGATCACCGCCAGCATGATCCGCGCCTTGGGGGTTTCCCGCGGGATATAGCGCGACCAGTCGCCGAGGAAGGCGCCGAACGACACCGGGTTGCTCATGGCCAGCAGCGCCGAGCCGATGAAGGCTGCCCAGAAGCCCGGCTGACCGAGGTTGACGCTCCCTGCAAAGCCCGCATCGAAGGGCCCGGCAAAGGCAAAGATGCCCAGCAGGAACAGCAGGCTGGAGGCCCACACGGCGATCTTGTTGACCCAGAGCATGAAGCGGAAGCCGTGGATGCAGACGATCAGCACCAACACCGCGAACAGGCCGTAGGCCAGGCCCAGGGTCAGGTCGGTTTCCGGCAGGCCGGCCAGGCGCTTGGCGCCGCCCACCAGGGCGTCACCGGAGCTCCACACCGACAGCGAGAAGAACGCCACCGCCGTCAGCAGCGACAGGAAGGAGCCGACGATGCGCCCGTGCACGCCGAAGTGCGCCCCGGACGACACCGCATTGTTGGTGCCGTTGAGGGCGCCGAACAGGCCCATGGGCGAAAGGATCAGCGCGCCGACCCCGACGCCCAGCAGGATCGCCCAGACCCCGGCCTGGAACGACAGGCCGAACAGTACCGGGAAACTGCCCAGTACGGCGGTGGCGAAGGTATTGGCGCCGCCGAAGATCAGGCGGAACAGGTCCAGTGGGGAGGCATCGCGTTGGTTGTCGGGGATCTGTTCGACCCCGTTGGTTTCGATCCCGGAGGAATGGCTCATGGTGGTGCTCCAGCGCCTGTCGTGATTGTTGTTGAGTGCGTTGGCAGTGACGGCAAGGCCGTCAAAAAGGGGCTCAGCTATCGCTCAGTGCCGACAGGTGCTCGTGACAGGCCAGCCAGTGCTCGCCGTGCAGGCGGAACACGATGGTTTCCCGTTCCTGCAACTGGAGTTCCTCGCCGCCGACCCGCAGATGGGTCGCCACGTCATGCAGGAAGATCGCCACATCGCCCTGCAGGCTGACCTGGCCATTGCTCGACTGGCAGCCGAGCACGGCAAAGCCTTCGGCCTGCCATTGGGCCCACAGCTGTTCATAGGCACGGCGCGACATCAGCGGTTGCGGGAGGGTGTGAAAGAGGAAGGTCGCGTCTTCGCTAAAGCAGGCGAAGTAGCGTTCGGTATGGTTGCTGGCAAAGGCCTCGACCAGGGTGGCGGCGGCCTGCAGAACCTGGGATTCACGCGTAGGTATAGGGTTCACGAGTGTGGCACTCACGGTTTTTGTAGTTGTCGTGAGGGATTCTGGCGAGGCGCCAGTGCCGGAAGAATCGCTGGGGGCAAATAATCAGTTCAGGATTTTCTAAACCAAGATCAAGGGCACCGCGGTCAATGTAGGAGCTGGTTTACCTGCGATGGACCGCAAAGCGGTCCCAAAACCATCCAGCACGAGATCTGGCTATAAGGGGATTCAGATTCAGCGCCTGCTTGATCGGGCTCATTCAGACTGATCGGAGTGGCAGGTTTTGGGACCGCTGCGCGGTCCATCGCAGGTAAACCAGCTCCTACACCGACCGTGTCGCCCGCTCTACTCCCAGCCCTCCAGCCGCATCGTCGCCCGCACCAGCCGCTGCTCCTCCTGCTCGATCTCCCGCAGGTTGTCCCTGATGCTCCCCAGATGCTCCCGCGCCGCCCGTTGCGCCTGCTCCGGCAACTGCTCCATCACCGCGTGGTACAGGCGCGCGTGCTGGCGATCGATCTGGCGTTTCTGCGCCGGGCGGCAATAGAGGTTGTTCACCGAGGCGAACACCGTGCTGAGCATCAGGTCGTTGAGCCCCTGCAACGTGTGCACCAGCACCGGGTTGTGCGAGGCCTCGCTGATGGCGCGGTGGAAGGCGTGATCGAGACGGGCCTGCTCGCGGGCATCCTGCTCCTCGGAACCGACCATTTCATCGAAACGCCGCTTGATCAGCAGGCGGTCGACATCAGTAGCGCGCAACGCCGCCAGCCGCGCCGACTCCCCTTCCAGCAGCGCCCGCACCTCCAGCAGGTCGAACAGCGTGCGCGGCTGCGAGGCGAACAGGTGCATCAGCGGCGTGGTGTCGTCGGCCCGGCTCAGGTCGGCGACATAGGAGCCACGTCCATGCTCGGTCTCGACGATGCCGCGCCCGCGCAGGATGCGCAGCCCCTCGCGCAAGGCCGAGCGCGAACAGCCCAGCTTGTCCACCAGGCGCCGCTCCGAAGGCAGCGCCTGGCCGACCTTGAGCACCCCGTCGACGATCAGCTTCTCGATACGCTCGGCCACCTGGTCGGCGACCTGCTTCTTGCCCGCAGTGGAATCGGCCATCGGATGACGCTCCATAACTGGTAGGACCAGTATGAGCCTGACAATGATTTTTGCCCGGAGTTTAGGGGCAGAATCCTTGAGATAGCCACCTGTTACTGCGGATCCGCGCAAAAACTGGTAGGACCAGTTCGCTCCCCGGTCGACGGACAAGCGCACGGACGAGCAGTCTGCAAGGCGTTCACCCCATAACAAGAATGGATGCCCCAGCCCGATGAACATCCTCTACGACGAACGCGTGGACGGCGCCCTCCCCGCCGTCGACAAGCCGCGCCTGCTGGCGCAATTGCGCCAGGCCCTGCCCGATCTGGAAATACTCCACAGCACCGAAGACCTGCGGCCCTACGAGTGCGATGGCCTGTCCGCCTACCGCGTGGTGCCGCTGCTGGTGGTCCTGCCGGAGCGCATCGAGCAGGTACAGACCCTGCTGCGCCTGTGCCACGCCAACCAGGTGCCGGTGGTGGCCCGTGGCGCCGGGACCGGCCTGTCCGGCGGCGCCCTGCCCCTGGAAAAGGGCATCCTCCTGGTGATGGCGCGCTTCAACCGGATCATCGAGGTCAACCCGCAGGGCCGCTTCGCCCGGGTCCAGCCCGGGGTGCGCAACCTGGCAATTTCCCAGGCCGCCGCGCCCCACGGCCTGTACTACGCCCCCGATCCGTCTTCGCAGATCGCCTGCTCCATCGGCGGCAATGTCGCCGAGAACGCCGGCGGCGTGCATTGCCTGAAATACGGGCTGACCGTGCACAACCTGCTGCGGGTCGACATCCTCACCGTCGAGGGCGAGCCCCTGACCCTGGGCAGCGACGCCCTGGACTCGCCGGGCTTCGACCTGCTGGCGCTGTTCACCGGCTCCGAAGGCATGCTCGGCATCGTCACCGAGGTCACCGTCAAGCTGCTGCCCAAACCGCAGGTGGCGCGGGTGCTGCTGGCCAGCTTCGATTCGGTGGAACTGGCCGGGCGGGCGGTGGCCGATATCATCGCCGCCGGCATCATCCCCGGTGGCCTGGAAATGATGGACAACCTGTCGATCCGCGCCGCCGAGGACTTTATCCACGCCGGCTACCCGGTGGACGCCGCGGCCATGCTCCTGTGCGAGCTGGACGGGGTCGAGGCGGATGTCCACGAGGACTGCGCCCGGGTCGATGCCGTGCTGCGCCAGGCCGGCGCCACCGATGTGCGCCTGGCCCGGGACGAAGCCGAGCGCGTGCGCTTCTGGGCCGGACGCAAGAACGCCTTCCCCGCCGTAGGGCGCATCTCTCCGGACTACTACTGCATGGACGGCACCATTCCGCGCCGCGAACTGCCGGCGGTGCTGCGCGGAATCGAGGAACTGTCGCGGGAGTTCGACCTGCGGGTGGCCAATGTCTTCCATGCCGGCGACGGCAATATGCACCCGCTGATCCTCTTCGACGCCAACCAGCCCGGCGAGCTGGAGCGGGCCGAAGCCCTGGGCGCGAAGATCCTCGAACTGTGCGTGGCGGTGGGCGGC
Source organism: Pseudomonas sp. P2S-1 (assembly GCF_057197725.1). NCBI lineage: Bacteria > Pseudomonadati > Pseudomonadota > Gammaproteobacteria > Pseudomonadales > Pseudomonadaceae > Pseudomonas > Pseudomonas sp. P2S-1. Next base: position 518,466 of record NZ_CM170068.1, on the reverse strand, counting down.
AGCATCACCGGCGAGCACGGCGTTGGCCGGGAAAAGATCAACGCCATGTGCGCCCAGTTCAGCAGCGAGGAAATCACCCTGTTCCACGCGGTCAAGCACGCCTTCGATCCCAAGGGCCTGCTCAACCCCGGCAAGAACATCCCCACCCTGCACCGCTGCGCCGAGTTCGGCTCGATGCATATCCACCAGGGCAAGCTGCCCTTCCCGGAACTGGAGCGTTTCTGATGAGCCTCGATCACGATGACAGCACGGCGCTGCTGGAACAGGTCAACCAGGCGCTGAACGCCGGCAATGCCTTGCGTATCCAGGGCGGCAATACCAAGGCCCTGCTGGGGCGCCACACCAGCGGCGAGGTGCTGGACACCCGCAGCCATCGCGGCATCGTCAGCTATGACCCAACCGAACTGGTGCTGAGCGCCCGGGCCGGCACGCCGCTGGCGGAGATCGAAGCGGCGCTGGAGGCCGAGGGGCAGATGCTGCCGTTCGAACCACCGCATTTCGGCGCCGGGGCGACCATTGGCGGTGCCATCGCCAGCGGCCTGTCGGGGCCGCGTCGGCCCTGGTCCGGTTCGGCGCGGGACTATGTGCTCGGCACCCGCGTCATCACCGGCCACGGCAAGCTCCTGCGCTTTGGCGGCGAGGTGATGAAGAACGTCGCCGGCTACGACCTGTCGCGCCTGCTGGCGGGCAGCTTCGGTTGCCTGGGCGTACTCGCCGAAGTCTCGCTCAAGGTGCTGCCGAAACCACGCACCTGCGTCAGCCTCAAGCTGGAAATGGGCGCCGCCGAGGCCCTGTGCGAACTGGCCGAGTGGGGCCAGCAACCGATCCCGATCAGCGCCGCCTGCCACGACGGCGAACACCTGCACCTGCGCCTGGAAGGCGGCGAAGGCTCGGTGAAATCCGCCTGCCAGCGCCTCGGCGGCGAGCACATCGACAGCGGCTACTGGACGCAACTGCGCGAGCAGCAATTGCCGTTCTTCGCCAGCACCCGGCCACTGTGGCGACTGTCCGTGCCCAACAACACCGGGTTACTGGATCTGCCAGGCCAGCAGTTGCTGGACTGGGCCGGGGCGCAGCGCTGGTTGCTATCGGAGGCGCCTGCGGAAGATATCCGCCGCGTGGTGAGTGCGGCGGGCGGTCACGCGACCCGTTACGGGCCTCACGACTCACCGTTCCAGCCCTTGCCGGCGCTGCTGTTGCGCTATCACCAGAACCTGAAAAAGCAGCTCGATCCCCAGGGCATCTTCAACCCTGGCCGACTGTACGCGGAGGTCTGAGACGCCATGCAAACCCATCTGAGCGAACAGGCCAAGCGCCTGCCCCGCGCCGCCGAAGCCGAACGTATCCTGCGCTCCTGCGTGCACTGCGGATTCTGCACCGCCACCTGCCCGACCTACCAATTGATGGGCGACGAGCTGGATGGCCCGCGCGGGCGCATCTACCTGATCAAGCAGGTGCTGGAAGGCCAGGACGTGACTGCCAGCACCCGGGAACACCTGGATCGCTGCCTGTCCTGCCGCAACTGCGAAACCACCTGCCCGTCCGGGGTGGAGTACCACAACTTGCTGGATATCGGCCGGGCGGTGGTCGAAGAGCAGGTGCCACGCGGTCTTGGCGAGCGCCTGTTGCGCCAGGGGCTGAGAGCGCTGGTGCCGAACCCCGTGGTGTTCAAGGCGCTGGCCCGCACCGGGCAGGTGTTCCGCCCGTTGCTGCCGGAAAGCCTGAAAGCCAAGCTGCCCCGCCATCCGGTTGCGGCCAAGGCGCGTCCGCTGAGCCAGCATCCACGCAAGGTGCTGATGCTGGAAGGTTGCGTGCAGCCGTCGCTGTCGCCCAATACCAATGCGGCGGCGGCGCGGGTGCTGGATCGGCTGGGCATCTCCGTCGTCGCGGCGAAGGAAGCTGGCTGCTGTGGCGCCATCGACTATCACCTGAATGCCCAGGAACAAGGGCTGCAGCGGGCACGGCGGAATATCGATGCCTGGTGGCCGGCGATCGAGGCCGGCGCGGAGGCGATCGTGCAGACCGCCAGTGGTTGCGGTGCCTTCGTGCGGGATTACGGGCACCTGCTGGAAAACGATCCGGCCTATGCGGCCAAGGCGGCGCGGGTCAGCGAACTGAGCCGGGACCTGGCCCAGGTGCTGGGTGCCGAGCCGGTGGAGCGCCTGGGAATTCACGCCGAACGGCGCCTGGCGTTCCACTGCCCTTGCACCTTGCAGCATGCGTTGAAGCTGGGCGGTGCGGTGGAAAGCATTCTCCAGCGCCTGGGCTTCAGCCTGACCGCCGTGAGTGACGGGCACCTGTGCTGCGGCTCGGCGGGAACCTACTCGCTGACCCAGCCGGAGCTGTCACGGCGCTTGCGGGATAACCGCCTGAATGCCCTGGAGGCCGGCAATCCGGAGGTGATCGTCACCGCCAATATCGGCTGCCAGACCCACCTCGACGGGGCCGGGCGAACGCCGGTGCGGCACTGGATCGAGCTAGTAGAAGAAGCACTGTCATAAGCGCCGCGGACCCTGTGGGAGCTGGCTTGCCAGCGATAGCGGCGGTGAATTCGCCGACGTAATCGCTGGCAAGCCAGCTCCCACAGGGGTCCGCGTATCGCTCTCGAACGTCGTAAAAGGAGAACCCCATGCACCAAAAAGCAGTCCTTGAACACACCGACGCCACCCGCCTCCTCGCCGCTGCCCGCGACGAGGCCCGGCGCAACGGCTGGAACGTGAGCATCGCCATCGTCGACGACGGCGGCCATCTCCTGGCCCTGGAACGCCTCGACGGCAGCGCACCGATCAGCGCCTACATCGCCACCGAAAAGGCCCGCTCGGCCGCCCTGGGCCGACGCGAAACCAAAGGCTACGAGGAGATGGTCAACAACGGCCGCACGGCCTTCGTCAGCGCCCCGCTGCTGACCTCGCTGGAAGGCGGCGTTCCGGTCCGCTTCGAGGGCCAGGTGATCGGCGCCGTCGGCGTGTCCGGCGTGAAGTCGGAACAGGATGCACAGGTCGCAGCGGCAGGTGTCGCCGCGCTTTGAACCCAACATGTCCCAAGGAGTACTGGCCGTGACCCAGCGTATTGCCAGCCACCGGTTGCAGGTGGCGGAAAACCTCAAGCGATTCATCGATGACGAAGCCCTGCCGGGTACCGGGGTCGATGCCACAGCGTTCTGGAGCGGCTTCGACCGGCTGGTCCACGATCTCGTCCCGAAGAACCGCGCCCTGCTGGCCGAGCGGGATCGCCTGCAAACCCTGCTGGACACCTGGCACACCGAGCACCCGGGGCCGGTCACGGACCTGCCGGGCTACCAGGCGTTTCTCGAAGAGATCGGCTACCTGGTGCCGCAACCGGCGAACGTGAAAGTCGCCACCGCCAAGGTCGACCACGAAATCACCACCCAGGCCGGCCCGCAGTTGGTCGTTCCGGTGATGAATGCCCGCTATGCCCTGAACGCAGCCAACGCCCGCTGGGGCTCGCTGTACGACGCGCTGTATGGCACCGATATGCTCAGCGAAGCGGATGGCGCACAGAAAAGCGGCGGCTATAACCCGCAGCGCGGCGCGAAGGTGGTGGCCTGGGCCAAGGCGTTCCTCGACCAGGTGTTTGCCCTCGAAGGTGCGTCGCACACGGAGGCCGTGGCCTATCGCGTGGCTGCCGGGGAACTGAAGGTCGCGCTTGCCGATGGCCGTGACACGGGGCTGAGCAAACCCGGGCAGTTCGCCGGTTATCAGGGCAGCGCCGAAGCCCCAGGCGCGGTGCTGCTGCAAAACCACGCCCTGCATATCGAAGTGCAGATCGACCACGACAGCCCCATCGGCGCCACCGACCCCGCCGGGGTCAAGGACCTGCTGGTGGAGTCGGCCATCAGCACGATCATGGACTGCGAGGACTCGGTGGCGGCCGTGGATGCCGACGACAAGGTGCTGGTCTACCGCAACTGGCTGGGCCTGATGAAAGGCGAGCTGAGCGAATCGGTGAGCAAGGGCGGCAAGACCTTCTCCCGCACCCTCAACCCCGATCGCCGCTACCACGGGCGTGACGGCGCGGAACTGACCCTGCCTGGTCGCTCGCTGCTGTTCGTGCGCAATGTCGGCCACCTGATGAGCAACCCGGCGATTCTCGACGAGGCCGGCCGGGAGATCCCCGAAGGCATTCTCGACGCGGTGGTCACCAGCCTCGCCGCCGTGCACGACCTGCAGCGCAAGGGCAACTCGCGGACCGGCAGCGTCTATATCGTCAAGCCGAAGATGCACGGCCCGCAGGAAGTCGCCTTCGCCAACGAACTCTTCGGCCGCGTCGAGGACCTCCTCGGCCTGCCCCGCCACACCCTGAAAATGGGCATCATGGACGAGGAGCGGCGCACCAGCGTCAACCTCAAGGCCTGTATCGCCGAGGCGGCGCAGCGGGTGGTGTTCATCAACACCGGCTTCCTCGACCGCACCGGCGACGAGATGCACAGCGCCATGCAGGCCGGGGCCATGCTGCGCAAGGGCGACATGAAGGGCAGCGCCTGGATCCAGGCCTATGAGCGCAGCAACGTGCTGGTCGGTCTGGCTTGCGGGCTGCGTGGGCGGGCGCAGATCGGCAAGGGCATGTGGGCCATGCCGGACTTGATGGCGGCCATGTACGAACAGAAGATCGCCCACCCGCAGGCCGGCGCCAACACCGCCTGGGTGCCCTCGCCCACCGCCGCGACCCTGCATGCCCTGCACTACCACCAGGTGGATGTGCAGCAGGTTCAGGCCGGGCTCGAAGCCATCGATGCGGACGCCGAGCGCGGGGCGTTGCTGCACGGGTTGCTCAGTGTTCCGGTCAGTGCCGGGCGCGATTGGAGTGCGGCGGATATCCAGGCGGAGCTGGACAACAACTGCCAGGGCATCCTCGGTTATGTGGTGCGCTGGGTGGAACAGGGCGTGGGGTGCTCCAAGGTGCCGGATATCCATGATGTCGGGCTGATGGAAGACCGTGCGACCTTGCGCATCTCGGCGCAGCATATTGCCAACTGGCTGCACCATGGGGTGGTGGGTGCCGGGCAGGTGCGCGAGACGCTGGAGCGCATGGCGGCGGTGGTGGACGGGCAGAATGCCGGGGATCCGGCGTACCGGCCGATGGCGCCGGGGTTCGAGGCGTCCCATGCATTCCGCGCGGCCTGTGACCTGGTGTTCAAGGGGGTGGAGCAGCCGAGCGGGTATACCGAGCCGTTGTTGCATGAATGGCGGCGCAGGTTCAAGGAGGAAGTCAGTCAGTAATCATGGGGTGTTGCTGATGGCCCTATCGCTGGCAAGCCAGCTCCCACAGGGTACGCGTACCTGTGGGAGCTGGCTTGCCAGCGATAGGGCCAGTACTGTCATCACAAATGCCCGCTACTGCTGACAATCCGCAACGACAACGCTTCATACGGATCCAGGTTGATCAGCAACCGTCCATCCTCCCGCAAATCCCCCTCCAGCGTCTCACCCAGCATGTCCACCACAGGCCCCGGAGTGAAGCCCTCCAGCACGATCTCCTCGGCGATTACCTCGTTGCCGAAGTTCAGCGCCGTCAGTTGCGTGCCCTTCCCCGCCGGCAACTCATGCACCATCACCAGCAACCCCGGATGCTGCACCTCCGGCACCAGCACCTGGCGACTGGCGGCGATGCCATAGGCCTGACGTACCGCGAGCACCTTCTTCACCCGGCTGGCAAAGGAGTCCGCCTGCTGCAACTGGCTGGCCAGGCTGCCGTACAACGAGCGCGCTCGCGGCATGCCGCGCAACGATTCCCCGGCCTCCGGCGCCAGATCCACCAGGTCGTAGCCGCCGCGATGAATCCAGCGGGTATCGCCATCGCCCATGCGCTCGGCCACCTCTTCGGCGGCCAGCGGCAAGGCCCCGACCAGGTCCCAGCCGGACAGCGCCACCACCCCCGGCTGCATGGCGTTGTAGATCACCAGCAGCAGGTGAATCTTCTGGATCAGCGCCAGCTCTTCACTGCCGATCTGCGCCAGGTCACGAATCCCCAGCGCCGCCGTAATGATGCTGACAGTGGTGCAGGACACGCCATTGGTGACGAAACGCAAATTGTACGGCGCATGCTCGCCGGACAGGCGCTCGTACATTTCCTCGCGGATATGCTCGCGCAGGATGCTGCCGGGGAAGGTCTGGCCCTTGTAGAGGAACATGTCGTTGGCGTGCAGGGTCCAGAAATGCACCAGTTCGATGGTCAGTTCGTCATGATTCTGCAGGGCATGGATCAGCGAGGCCGGGTCGATGCCGAAACGCTGCATCTCGCCGAGCATCAGGCGCAGGAAGCTGGTGTCACCGGTCAGCAGCGCATGCTGGTAGGCCGGGCGGGTGACGAAGTCATAGGACAGGTCGGCGCCGCCCTTGGACATCTGGGCGATATCGTCGAGGGTCAGGTTGAGCTCCTGGAAGCTGAAGGCGCCGGCCTTGCGGATCATGCCGCCGAGGATCTGGTTGCCGGTCAGGGACAGCGGGTGGCTTTCCGACCAGGCGGTGTCGTCGGGGCGCATCTCCACGCCAAGGAAACCGTTGGCATCCAGGCGCAACCCACGGGCGCCCAGGCAGTCGATGGCATGCAGGGCATCGCCGATGATCAGTTGCTGGGCGGCGAAGGTCGGGTCGAGCCAGTTGAGGGACGGCTGGCCTTCCTTGAAGTAGTGCAGGTACACCCAGCGCCGGGTCTTGCCATCGCTGCCCACCACCGGCGGCGTCGCGCTCCAGTCGGTTTCCTTGACCCCGGGCTCGAAGAAGATCACCCGCTGCAGCTGGCCGACGATGTACTGGCGCTGCTTGAGTTCGTCGCACTGCGCCGGGCTGAGGTTGACCGCGTCGCGGCCCTCGGGCACCTCAGGCAGCAGGCCCCAGTCTTCCTCGCGGATCTCGACCATATGGTAGATGCCGGGGTATTCCCCGTGGCCCATCTCCGCCAGGCGGAAGTCCGCGCCCTTGCCGGTGTGGGAGGGAATCAGGTCGTCGATGGTCACCGCATTGTGCGCCGCCGCCATGCGGCTCAGGTGCACCAGTTGCTCCTCGCTGCCGTAGAGCGGATCGATATCGAAGCTGATGCGGTCGAAATTGCCATCGACGCTGGGGGTGAATTCACGGCCGCTGATACCGCCCGAGCGCTTGATCGGGCCGGTGTGGATGCCCTGCACGCCGAGTTCGGACAGGGCCTTCCACAGGCTGTCGGCGCCGAGGGCGTCGAGCACGCTGGCATCCTCGGGGCCGATGATGGAATCGGGGTAGACCGTCAGCCACACCGAGGCGATCTCGATGGCCCGCCGCGGCCGCGCCTCGGCATAGGGGTTCATCCACAAGCGGGACTGGCCGGCATAGCTCCGCGCCCGCTCCCGGGCCGCCTTGAGCATGGATTGCGCCTCCAGCCATTCCACGTAGTCGCCTTTTGCGGCCGTCATCACTACCTCCTTAGCAGCAGGGTCATTGCTAACTCTGACGGCGTGGAGGCGGAAACGTTCTGGTTGACAACGATGATGGCCTGGGACCATTAAGGACCCTTTGCCAAAACAGGAAGTCCACCATGTTCAACGCACTGTTGGTCGAAAAAGAACCCGCCTACGCCACCCGCCTGGCGCAACTGGACGATGAGCGCCTGCCCGAGGGCGATGTCACCGTTCGCGTGGCCTACAGCACCCTGAACTTCAAGGATGCCCTGGCGATTACCGGGCAGAGCCCGGTGGTCCGGCAGTTTCCACTGGTGCCGGGGATCGACCTGGCGGGGACCGTGGAACAGAGTTCGCATCCGCGCTACAAGGCCGGCGACCGGGTGTTGCTCAATGGTTGGGGCGTCGGTGAGAACCATTGGGGTGGGCTGGCGCAAAAGGCCCGGTTGAATGGCGACTGGTTGATCCCCCATCCCGAAGCCTTCAGCGAGCGTCAGAGCATGGCCATCGGCACCGCCGGCTACACCGCCATGCTCTGCCTGATGGCGCTGGAGCGGCATGGCCTGAATCCCAATGACGGCCCGGTGCTGGTGACCGGTGCCAGTGGCGGCGTTGGCAGCTTTGCGATCAGCCTGCTGGCGGGGCGCGGGTATTCGGTGATCGCGGCCACGGGCAAGGCCAATGAGGCGGACTACCTGAAGCGCCTGGGTGCCGGCAGCTTGATCGACCGTGCCGAGCTGTCCGAACCGGGCCGGCCATTGGCCAAGGAGCGCTGGGCGGCGGCCATCGACTCGGTGGGCAGCCATACCCTGGCCAACGTCTGCGCCGCGACCCGGGCCGAAGGTGCAGTGGCCGCCTGCGGGCTGGCCCAGGGGATGGACCTGCCGGCCACAGTGGCGCCGTTTATCCTGCGTGGGGTGAGCCTGCTCGGGGTGAACAGCGTGACCCAGCCCTATGCGCGGCGGGTCGAGGCCTGGGAGCGGTTGGGGAGCAGTGTCAGTGCCGAGCAGCTGGAGCTGATTACCGAGGAGATCGGGTTGGGGGATGCCATCGAAGCGGCGGCGCGGTTGTTGCGGGGTGAGGTTCGTGGGCGGATCGTGGTGGATGTGAATCGCTGACAGTCCCACGGAACCTGGTTGTTTTTGAGGGCAAAGCCGCATCCGGATCAATCACCTGCCCGCCCCGCGAAGTAACCCTTCAAATGCTCCACCGCCACCCGCACTTTCGCCGAGCCCAGCAACGGTGAAGCATGCACCGCCCAGATATCCGCATCCTGGCGATACTCCGGCAACACCCGGACCAGCCGCCCGCTGGCCAGGTCATCACCCACGTCCCAGATCGAACGCAAGAGGATCCCGCGCCCGTCCATACACCACTGGCGCACGATATCGCCCTGGTTGGCCGACAACCCGCCACCGACCTTGACGCTCTGCACCCCCTTCGGCCCGTCCAGGCTCCACACGCCGAAGGGGTGGTCGCGCTCCTTGATCACCAGGCAGTCATGCTGGGCCAGCTCCGCGAGACTGGCTGGCATGCCGCGCCGGGCAATGTAGGCAGGGCTGGCACACAACACCCGGTGATTCTTCGCCAGCAGCTTGGCGATCACGTTCGGCGCGATCTCGTTGCCGACCCGCACATCCAGGTCCACGCCCTCCTCCACCAGGTCCACCAGGCGGTCATGGATATCCAGGCGGATATCCAGCTTCGGATAGAGCAGGTTCAACTCCGCCAGCGCTGGCGCCACCCTGCGCCGTCCCAGTCCCGGGCTGCTGACCACCCGCAATAACCCCTTGGGTTCGGCATGCAGGGCCTCGATCTCATCGTCCAGGGCACTGACCTGGTACAGCAGCTGCTGGGCCCAGCGCGTCACCCGCTCGCCTTCATCGGTCAGGGCCACACTGCGGGTGGTGCGGTGCAGCAGGCGCAGGTTGAGGTCCTGCTCGAGCATCTTCACTCGCTTGCTGACAAAGGCTGCGGACATTCCCAGCTCTTCGGCCGCCGCCGAAAAACTCAGGCGCCGGGCCACCAGGAGGAAGACTTCAAGGTCCTGCAGATCGGGATATTTATTCACGGTTCGTAGTTAAAGTTTCAATAGTTGGCCGGATTATCTTCGAAGCAATGACGCCTAGCATAGCCCTCCTCACTTACCCCACAGAGGAACGAACCATGGCGTCCACACCCTTCCGCATTGCCGCAATCCCCGGTGACGGCATCGGCCTCGAAGTGCTGCCCGAAGGCCTCCGGGTGGTCGAGGCCGCTGCGGCCAGGCACGGCCTGGACCTGCAATTCGATACCTTCGAATGGGCCAGCTGCGATTACTACCTGCAACACGGCAGCATGATGCCGGCCGACTGGTTCGAGCAGCTCAAGGGCTACGATGCCATCTACTTCGGCGCCGTCGGCTGGCCGGACAAGGTGCCGGACCATATCTCCCTGTGGGGCTCGCTGCTGAAATTCCGTCGCGAGTTCGACCAGTACGTGAACATCCGTCCCGTGCGCCTGTTCCCCGGCGTACCCTGCGCCCTGGCCAACCGCAAGGTCGGCGACATCGATTTCGTCGTGGTCCGCGAAAACACCGAGGGCGAGTACTCCTCGGTCGGCGGGATCCTGTTCGAGAACACCGAGAACGAGGTGGTGATCCAGGAATCCGTCTTCACCCGCCGCGGCACCGACCGCATCCTGCGCTACGCCTTCGAACTGGCGCAGACCCGCGAGCGCAAGCATGTCACCTCGGCCACCAAGTCCAACGGCATGGCGATCAGCATGCCCTGGTGGGACAAGCGCACCGAGGCCATTGCCAGCGAATACCCGGCAGTGAGCTGGGACAAGCAGCATATCGACATCCTCTGCGCGCGCTTCGTCCTGCAGCCCAATCGCTTCGACGTGGTGGTGGCCTCGAACCTGTTCGGCGACATCCTTTCCGACCTTGGCCCGGCCTGCGCCGGGACCATCGGCATCGCGCCGTCGGCCAACCTCAATCCGGAGCGCAATTTCCCCTCGCTGTTCGAACCTGTGCACGGCTCGGCGCCGGATATCTTCGGGCAGAACATCGCCAACCCGATCGCGATGATCTGGTCCGGGGCGATGATGCTGGAATTCCTTGGCAACGGTGACGCGCGTTTCCAGCGCGCCCATGACGAAATCCTCGTGGCCATCGAGCAGGTGATTGCCGCCGGCGACGTGACCCCGGACATGGGTGGCAAGCTGTCCACCCAACAGGTCGGCCAGGCTATCACCGCAACCCTGCAGCGCCTGTCCTGACCCAAAAGCCCTGTTTCATCGCCGCAGGGACCCTGTGGCGATGAAATGCCCTTGCGTTACGCGACGATTGATCGCAGACTGTTAACCAATGGATTCATGTTAATCAACAGTTAACAGAAGCCAGGCCTGCGTTGGATATGCCACAACAACAAAAAAATCCTGGGAGTCGCCTGATGTCCTCCACGAACAAAAAGGTCGATGTGTTTCTCATCACCATGAGCCTGATCGCGGTCCTGCTGACCGTGGTCGGCCTTGCCGCATTTCCTGAACAAGCCGGTGTCGCCGCCAACCAGCTGTTCGAGTGGTCCACCCGCTCCTTTGGCACCGCCGTGCAACTGATCATCTTCGCCAGCACCCTGGCGGTGCTGTACATCGCCTTCAGCAAATACGGCAACATCCGCCTGGGCAGTGGCAAGGCGGAATACTCCACCACCACCTGGGTGTTCATGTTCATCTGCGCCGGCATGGGGTCCTCGACCCTGTACTGGGGCGTGATGGAATGGGCCTACTACTACCAGACCCCGGGCCTGAACATCGCCGCGCAGTCCCGCGAGGCGCTGGAATACAGCGTCGGCTACTCGTTCTTCCACTGGGGCATCAGCGCCTGGTCGATCTACGCCCTGGCCTCGCTGGCCATGGCCTACCACTTCCACGTGCGCAAGAAGAGCGGCCTCAACCTCGCCTCCGTGGTCGAGGCAGTCACCGGCTTCAAGGCCACCGGGCCGGTCGGGCGCATCGTCGACCTGATCTTCCTGCTGACCATGATGGGCGCCCTCACCGTGTCCCTGGCGCTCACCGCCTCGACCCTGACCCGCGGCCTCTCGGGCCTGGCCGGAACGCCAGACACCTTCACCGTGCAGGTGCTGGTGATCGGGGTGATCGCTGTGCTGTTCTCCCTCAGTTCCTATATCGGCATCGACGGCGGCCTGCAGAAGCTGAGCAAGATCGTCTGCTACGGCGCCCTGGTATTCGCGGCGGTGATCCTGCTGGTCGGCCCGACCCAGTTCACCCTCAACAACACCGCCAACGGCATCGGCCTGATGATTCAGAACTACGTGCACATGAGCCTGTTCACCGACCCGGCGGGCGACGGCGCGTTCACCCGCAACTGGACGGTCTTCTACTGGCTGTGGTGGGTGTCCTATGCCCCGGGCGTGGCCATGTTCGTGACCCGAGTGTCCCGTGGCCGCCAGTTGAAGGAAGTGGTGCTCGCCCTGCTGCTGGGCGGTAGCGTCGGCTGCTGGTTCTTCTTCGGCGCGCTGGAAAGCTACAGCATGCACCAGTTCATCACGGGCGCCATCGACGTGCCGGCGATCCTCACGGCCCAGGGCGGTGAAAGCGCAGTGGAAGCGGTGTTGCTGAGCCTGCCGTGGGGCAAGCTGTTCCTCGCCGTGTACCTGTTCATCATGGCGGTGTTCTGCGCCTCGCACATGGACGCGGCAGCCTATGCCGTGGCGGCCACCAGCACCCGCAACCTCCAGGAAGGCCAGGACCCAAGCCCGACCCACCGCCTGTTCTGGTGCGTGACCCTGACCCTGGTACCGCTGGCAATGCTGTTCGCCAAGGCCTCGCTGTCGACCATGAAGACCGCCGTGGTCCTCACCGCAATCCCCTTTACCCTGATCCTGATGGTCAAGGTCTACGGCTTCTTCCGCTGGCTGGTGCAGGACTACGGCAACGTGCCGACCCACCGTATCGAAGAGGAAGCCGCCGCCATGGCCCTCGGCGAGCAGCCTCGTGCTGGACAGCCGCCGAGCCAGGCCGTCAGCGTCGAACCGGGTCTGGCCCGCTGATTTCCTCCCGCGCAGGCGTTGCACTGCCTCGGTTGATGCCTTCGCGGGATTTTTTTTGCCCAGACTGTTAACCAACAGATTCACGTTAACCATAGATTACAAATAGCGCACTGCGCAGCCTGGAGACACCCATGACCAAGTTCGAACGCCTGCCCGCAGACTTCTGCAGCAATCACGAAAATGCCTTTACCATCCCGGCGCGCTTCTACACCAGCCCCGAGGTGTTCGAGCACGAGAAGGAGCAGATCTTCGCGAAAAGCTGGATCTGCGTCGGCCACCGCAGCGAAGTGGCGCAGAACAACGACTACATCACCCGCGAGATCATCGGCGAAAGCATCATCGTGATCCGCGGCCGCGACAGCGTGCTGCGCGCCTTCTACAACGTCTGCCCGCACCGCGGCCACCAGTTGCTGGAAGGCAGCGGCAAGGCCAAGAACGTGATCGCCTGCCCGTACCACGCCTGGACCTTCAAGCTCGACGGTGACCTGACCCACGTGCGCAACTGCGACCAGGTGGAAGCCTTCGACAAGGGCGACTTCAGCCTGGTGCAACTGCGGGTCGAGGAATACGCCGGCTTTATCTTCATCAACATGGATATGGAGGCCGGCAGCGTCGAAGACCAGCTCCCGGGCCTGCAACAGCGCATGCGCGACGCCTGCGCGGTGATCGACGACCTGCAACTGGCGGCGCGTTTCGTCAGCCACACCCCGGCCAACTGGAAGTCCATCGTCGACAACTACCTCGAGTGCTACCACTGTGGCCCGGCCCACCCGAGCTTCGCCGACTCGGTGGATGTCGGCCAGTACGGCCACAGCCTGCACGGCAACTGGACCCTGCAATACGGCGTGGCGAAGTCCTCGGAGCAGTCGTTCAAGGTCGATGAATCGGTCAAGGATCCCTCCTTCGCCGGCTTCTGGGCCTGGCCGTGCACCATGTTCAACGTGCCGCCGGGCGCCAACTTCATGACCGTCATCTACGAGTTCCCGGTGGATGCGGAAACCACCCTGCAGCACTACGACATCTACTTCCTCGACAAGAACGTCACCGAGGAACAGCAGGTGCTGATCGACTGGTACCGCGAGGTGTTCCGCCCGGAAGACCTGCGCCTGGTAGAAAGCGTGCAGAAAGGATTGAAGTCCCGCGGCTATCGCGGCCAGGGGCGGATCATGGTGGACAAGGAACGTTCGGGGATCAGCGAGCACGGCATCGCCCACTTCCACAACCTGATCGCCGTGGCGCATCTGGACTGATCACACAATTGAATGAAGGACGCGGCCCCTGTGGGCCGTGTCGCCCCAGGCAATATCCCGGGAACAGCAGGCCGCTGTCACCGGTGCAGTCGAGGTGAATCATGGCCAATGCTTACCAGATGTTCAGTGTGCGGGTGGTCGCGGTCGAGCAAGCGACGCCGCAGATCAAGCGCTTTACCCTGGCCCGCGCCAACGGCGAGGCCCTGCCTGCCTTCAGCGGCGGCAGCCATGTGATCGTGAAAATGGCCGAAGGGCTGAGCAACGCCTATTCGCTGATGAGCGACCCGCGCGACCTGAGCCAGTACCAGATCGGCGTGCGCCTGGAGGAAGAATCCAAAGGCGGCTCGGCTTTCATGCATCAGCAGGTCGACGTGGGCAGCGAACTGACCATCTCCACCCCGAACAACCTGTTCGCCCTGGATCCGGGCGCTGGCCGCCATGTGCTGATCGCCGGAGGCATCGGCATCACCCCGTTCATGTCCCAGTTGCATGAACTGGAAAACAGCGCGACGCCCTACGAACTGCACTACGCCTTCCGCAGCCCGGAACAAGGTGCATTCCACGGCGAACTGGCCGATGGCCCCCATGGCGGCAACGTCAACCTGTACCCCGACAGCCTCGGCACGCGCCTGGACCTCGCCGGGCTATGCGCCAGCCTGGCTGCCGATGCCCACCTCTACGTCTGCGGGCCCAAGCCCCTGATCGACGCCGTGATCGCCGAGGCCAAAAACGCCGGTATCGCCAACAGTCGCGTGCACTACGAGCAGTTCGCCGCCGAGCCCGCCAGCGGCGGCGCCTTTACCCTGGTACTGGGGCGTTCCGGTCGCGAACTGCGGGTCGAGGAAGGCATGACCATCATCCAGGCCATCGAGAACGTGAAGGCCGCCCAGGTCGATTGCCTGTGCCGCGAAGGGGTCTGCGGGACCTGTGAAACCCGCATCCTCGAAGGCGAGGCCGAGCACTTCGACCAGTACCTGTCGGATGAGGAAAAAGCCGCCCAGCAGTCACTGATGATCTGCGTCTCCCGGGCCCGGGGTGAGCGGCTGGTGATCGACCTCTAGGGTCGTGCCCCTGTAATCCATGGGTTTACGGATGTGTATACTGCCGGTTTTGACTCGGTTCAGGATCGGTGCCCATGCAGGAAAACAGCTTTGCGTTCCGCCTCAAGGAGCTCCTGGAGCACAACAAACTGACCCTGCAGGCGGTGGGCACGGCCCTGGGCATTTCCCGTACTGCGGTGCACAAGTGGACCAAGGGCGGCGAGATCGACTACGACAACCTGCGCAAGCTGGCGACCTTCCTGCGGGTCAACTGGATCTGGCTGCGCTATGGCCAGGAAGCCCTGGGCAGCCTGGAAAATGCCGAGCCGGTAGAATTGCCGATGACTGACCTGCGCCGGCGCTACACCACCGAGATCATGGAAAACGAAGCGCGGATGAAACTGGCCCAGGAGGCGGCGCGCATCGTCACCTGGGAATGGAACCTGATCAGTGACGAACTGACCTACTCCTCCAACGTCGAGGAAGTCTACGGCTGGACCTTCAGTTCCAACCCGGACTTCTGGCGGCACCTGCCCGCCGAGGACGTCAAGGCCATGCAGGCCCTCTACGACAACACCATCGCCACAGGCGGCAAGTGCGAGTACGACTACCGCATCTTCCAGCCCGATGGCAGCGTGCGCTGGATCTCATCCCGCTCGACAGTGGTCCACGACACCGCCGGGCGTCCGGTGAAGATGGTGGGCATCAGCATGGACAACACTGCGCGCAAGCTGATGGAAGAAGAGTTGCGCAACAGCGAGGAGCGCTTCCGCTCGATCTTCGAACTGACCGGTGGTGCCCTCGCCTACGTCGGCCTGGACGGCAAGTGGCAGCGGGTCAACGGCAGTCTCTGCGACTTGCTCGGCTACAGTGCGGAAGAGCTGTACGGCCTGACCTTCCAGGACCTCACCCACCCCGACGACCTGCCACGCAACCTGCAACTGCTCAACCAGCTGTTCGCCGGCACGGTGGACCGCTACGTGGTGGAAAAACGCGTGCAGCACCGCGACGGCAGCTACCACTGGGTGCGGGTCCGCACCTCGATGCAGCGCCGGCCCGACGGCTTCCCGGAAAACCTGATCAGCCTGTTCGAGGACATCAGCGCCGAACGTGCCGAGCGCGACCAGTTGCTGGCGCGCATCGGCGAACTGGAAGCCCGCCTGGGCGGGGCTTAAACCTTCTCCGCCAGGCGGTCGAGCCCGGCACGCAGATCGCGCTTGAGGTCCTCCATGCCTTCCAGCCCTATCTGCAACCGCAACGCCAGCCCCTCCGGCGCCCAGCGGGTCGCCGTGCGGTAGCTGCGGCAATCGAAGGGAATGATCAGGCTCTCGAACCCGCCCCAGGAATAGCCCATGCCGAACAGCGCCAGGTTATCCAGCATATGGGCGAGGTTCGCCTTGCTGTAGCCGGGCTTGAGAATCACCGAGAACAACCCGGTGGAGCCGCTGAAATCACGCTTCCAGATCTCATGCCCCGGACACTCCGGGAAGGCCGGGTGCAGCACCGTGGCGACCTCGGGCTGCGCCGCCATCCAGTGGGCCATTTCCAGGCCCCGGCGCTGGGCCTCTTCCAGGCGCAGGTGCAGGGTACGCAGGCCACGCAGGGCCAGGAAGCAATCCTCGGCCCCCGGCAGCATGGCCATGGCGTCGTAGGTCTTGCGCAGGGCCGGCCAGGTTTCGGCATTGGCCGTGACCAGCCCCATCAGCAGGTCGGAATGCCCGCCGAGGTACTTGGTCCCCGCCTCCACCGCCAGGTCGCAGCCGTGCTCGTGGGCGCGGAAGAACACCGGCGTGGCCCAGGTGTTGTCGAGGATGGTCTTGATCCCCCGGGCCTTCGCCACGGCGGTGATGGCCGGGACGTCCTGGACTTCGAAAGTCTGCGAGCCGGGGGACTCGAGGAAGATGGTCGAGGTGTTGGGCTTGAGCAATTCGGTGATATTGGCGCCGACCAGCGGGTCGTAGTAGGTCACCTCGACGCCGAACTTCTTCACCAGGTTCTCGCACAGCATGCGGGTCGGCTGGTAGGTGGAGTCAGGCATCAGCAGGTGGTCGCCGCTTTTCAGCGTGGTGAACAGCGCCAGGGCCAGGGCGCCGAGCCCCGACGGCGACATCACCGTGCCCGCCGCCCCGGACAGTTCGCTCCAGGCCTTTTCCAGGGCTTCGATGGTCGGCGTGCCCTTGGTCCCGTAGGTGTAGCGGCCGCGGTTCGCTTCCAGATCGGCCAGGGTCTTGAACACCACGGTGGAACCGCGGAACACCGGCATATTGACGAAGCCGTGCTGCATGTCGTGATCGCGGCCCAGGCGGGTCAGTTGCGTCGCGAGGGAAAACTCGTCGTTGGAATCGGTCATCAGAGGCTCATGATCATTTCATGCCAGGACATGCCGCCATGCTCGGACGGCGACGGTTGTACGTACTGATAGCCCATCCGGCGATACAAATCGACATGCTGTTGCTTGCACATCAGATGGATGGTGGCCTTGTTCAGGACCTTCATCTGCCGGACGAATTCCGTCATCAGCGCCTTGGCGTAGCCCTTGCCCTGGAACGCTGGGTCCACCACCACCGACATGATCACCACATTGGGCGCTGCCGGATCGTGGCCGACCAGTTCCTTGAAGGCCTCGTCGGACATCACCACCTCGTGGGCACAGCCGCTGTTGATGAAGCCGGCGATCTGGCCGTCCACTTCGAGAATCAGGAAGCCCTGCGGGTACTGGCCGATACGGGTGCGGATCTTCTCCAGGGTCGCCGCCTCGTCACCTTCGTAGGCGCCGGTTTCGATGGCGAAGCAGCGTTCGGCGTCGGCGGGGAGCGGGTGGCGGAAATGCAGGGTGGACATGAGTGAGGCTCCTGGCTAAGGCGGGCGAGGTGCCTATGGTAAAGCAGATGTCGTCTGATAGGGCCTAATCGCTGGCAAGCCAGCTCCCACAGGTTTACCAGTGCTCTCGAGAGCACCGCTGTACCTGTGGGAGCTGGCTTGCCAGCGATTAGGCCATCAGCAACACAACAAAATCCAGCTACCAGATCGCGATGTCATAGGTGAGATAGACCCGATTGCTATCCCGCCCCCTGGAAAAATCCGAGCGATACACATAGTTCCGTGCCTTGATGCCCAGCCCTTTCAAAGGCCCCGACTGCAGGACATAGGCCAGCTCCATATCCCGCTCCCACTCCTGCCGGCTGGCACTGCCGGAGTGGTCGTTGTCGCCACTCAGGTAACGGGTCATGAACGTCAGGCCCGGTACCCCCACGGCGGCAAAGTTGTAGGCATAACTGGCCATCCAGGTCTTTTCATCCTCCTCGATGAACTTGCCGATACCGACGTTGCTGAACGAATACACGGTCGCGCCGCTGATATAAGGCAGCCCCGCATCCCCCCGCAGCACCTGGTAGCCGCCACCGACCGTGTGCCCGGAATGGCTGTACGACAGCTGCCCGCTGAGCATGTCGTTGTCGATCTTGCCGCCGTGGGCCGCGCCGCTGTCCTGGCTCTTGAAGAAGCGCAGGTCACTGGTCAGCACGCCGCCGGCCAGCGGCAAGTCGTGCTGGACTCCGGCGAAGTCCTGGCGATAGAAGTTCTGCAGTTCGCCATGGAAGAAGCTGAGACGCAATTGCTTGCTGAAGGCGTAGTCGGCACCGGCGTAATTGAAGTCTCCGGAAGCGTCGCCGCTGTAGCCATCGAGGAACAGGCCGACGCTGTCGGACGAGTCGCGCAGCTTGAAGCGGTCCAGGTGACCGGCCGTCAGGGTCAGGCCGGCGATGTCCTTGCTGACCAGTTCCGAGCCCTGGTAGGTCTGTGGTAGCAGGCGCGCGTCGTTGTAGACCAGCAAGGGATTCTTCGGCAGCAAGGTGCCATGGCGCAGCACGGTTTCGCCCAGGCGAACCTTGGCGGTAGCCCCGGCGCTGGCGAATTCGTCGGCGGCCCGGCCGTCGTCATGCACCGGTAACAGACCGGTACCGCTGCGGCCCTTGCCCGAGTCGAGCCTGACGCCGACTAGGCCCAACGCATCCACGCCGAATCCAAGGGTGCCCTGGGTAAAGCCCGACTGGTAATCGAGCAGGAAGCCTTGGGCCCACTCCACCCGCTCGCTTTTCGCAGTAGCTGCGGCGCGGGCGCTCATACCCTGCTCGTCGCGGAAGTTTTCGTTGAAGTAGACGTTGCGCAGTTGCAGCTTGAGCTTGCTGTCTTCGATGAAGCCTGCGGCGCCGACAACGGGCAGATAGCAGAAACACAGGCCGCAAGCGACCCCACGACGGTAGATACGGGTCATGTTGGAAACTCTGTTTTATTGTTGTTGGGTGTGGTTTCAGACGAAGAACGAAATGGCGCCGGTCAGCACGGCCAGTACGGTGATCACCAGGGAGGTCAACACCGCCCATTTCACCGTGGCTTTCTGGAAATCGCCGATATCGCGATCGACCATGCCCACCAGCAGCAGGGTCGAGGCCACCAGCGGGCTCATCAGGTGCACCGGCTGGCCGAGTACCGAGGCGCGGGCGATCTCGATCGGGTCGATGCCGTAGGCCGCAGCGGCGTTGGCCAGGATCGGCACCACCCCGAAGTAGTAGGCATCGTTGGACAGCACGAAGGTCAGCGGCATGCTGGTCAGCGCCACCACCAGCGGGAACCAGTGGCCCCAGGCCTCGGGAATCCAGGCGACCAGGGTCTGGGCCAGGGCATCGACCATCTTGGTCCCGGAGAAGATGCCGGCGAAGATGCCGGCGGCGAACACCAGCAGGACCACGGTCATGGCGTTGCCGGAATGGGCGAGGATCCGCTCTTTCTGCAGTTCGAGCTGCGGGTAGTTGATCATCAGTGCCGCGACGAAGCCGATCATGAACAGGATGGCGGCGTGCATCAGGCCCATCACCAAGGCGACCATCACCACGATCACCAGCACCAGGTTGACGTAGGCCAGGCGCGGGCGCTTGTGCGGGGTGTCTTCGAGGATCGCCTTGATGTAGCAGTTGCCGCCGCCGGACTCGAGCTTGATGTTGCCGATGCGCTTGCGCTCCATGCGCCCCAGCAGGAAGGCGGTGAACACCACCCAGGCCGCCCCGCCGATCATGGTCGGCAGCATGGGGATGAAGTACTCCGTGGCATCCAGGCCAAGGGCCGCGATCGCCCGGGTCGCCGGACCGCCCCAGGGGCTCATGCCGCTCATGATGCTCAGCGAGAGCATGGACACGGTCGCCAGGATCATCGGGTTCATGCCGATGCGCTTGTACAGCGGCAGCATCGCCGCGCAGGTGATCATGTAGGTGGTGGTGCCGTCGCCGTCCAGGGCCACCAGCAGCGAGAGCAAGGCAGTGCCGATGGCGATCTTGACCGGGTCGCCGTTGACCCGCTTGAGGATCTTGCGGATCAGCGGATCGAACAGGCCGGCATCGATCATCAGGCCGAAGAACAGGATGGCGAACAGCAGCAGTGCGGCGGACGGCGCAACCATCTTCAGGCCGTCGAGCATCATCTTGCCCAGCTCCGGGGCGAAGCCGCCGATCAGGGCGAAGCCGATCGGCACCACCGTCAGGGCGACGATCGGGGACAGGCGTTTACTCATGATCAGGTAGGTGAAGGTCACCACCATGATCAAACCCAGCAATGCGAGCATAGGATTCACTCTTGTTTTTATTGTGAAGGCAGCCGTATTCGCTACCCGGCAGTATGACTGCCGGGCAGGGGTATCGGAGTGTTATGTCGGGGTAACGCGGGTTGGATCAGGTGTGGCGCTGGGGCTGCTCGGCAGGCCAGGGCACCGATTGCTCGCCAGGCTCGGCGACAGGCGCCTGGTGGCCCTCGTCCAGGGCACGCATCAGCACCTCGCGGTCACAGGCCTTTTCGGACAGCGACATGACCACGGTGGCTACCGCGTTACTGACCAGGCTGGTCAGGGCCCGGGCCTCGGACATGAAGCGGTCGATACCGATCAGCAACGCCAGACCGGCCAGCGGGATGTCGTGGATCACGGTGAGGGTCGAGGCCAGGGCGACGAAGCCGCTGCCGGTCACCCCTGCCGCGCCCTTGGACGACAGCAGCATGATCGCCAGCATGGTCAGGGTCTGGCCAAGGCTCAGGTCGATATTGCAGGCCTGGGCGATGAAGACGGCGGCCAGCGACAGGTAGATCGCCGTACCGTCGAGGTTGAACGAGTAGCCGGTGGGCAGCACCAGGCCGACCACGCCCTTCTTGCAGCCAAGGCCTTCGAGCTTCTCGATCATCCGCGGCAGCACCGGCTCGGTGGACGAGGTGCCGAGGACCACGAGGAATTCCTCGCGGAAGTAGCGCAGCAGCTTCCACAGGCTGAAGCCATGGAAACGGCACACGGCCCCCAGCACCACGATGACGAAGAAGGCGCAGGCGATGTACAGGGTCATCACCAGCTTGGCCAGCGAGCCCAGCGAGGTGATGCCGTACTGGCCGACGGTGAACGCCAGCGCGCCGAAAGCGCCGACCGGGGCGAAGCGCATCAGGTAGCCGAAGATGCGGAAGACCATCTGCGACAGTGCTTCCAGGACGTCCAGCACCGGCCGCCCGCGCTCGCCCATGGCCGACAGGGCGAAACCGCAGAGCACGGCGATGAACAGCACCGGCAGGACCTCGCCCTTGTTGAAGGCGCCGATGAAGGTGTCGGGGATGATGTGCATGAAGAAGTCCACCACGCCCAGCTTCGCCGCCGAATCGGTGTACTGGCTGAGGCCGGCCATGCTCAGGGTGGACGGGTCGATGTTCATGCCCACGCCGGGCTTGAACAGATGGACCGCCGCCAGGCCGATCGCCAGGCTGATCACCGTCAGCGCCAGGAACAGCAGCAGGGTCTTGCTCATCAGGCGGCCCAGGCTGCTCTTGTCGGTCATCCCGGCGATGCCGGTGACGATGGTGCAGAACACCACGGGGGCGATCATCATCTTGATCAGCTTGATGAAGGCATCACCCAGGGGCTTGAGGGCAACCGCCTGTTGCGCCCAGAAGTGGCCGACCAGCACGCCGAGCAGGACGGCGCAGATGATCTGGAAATACAGTGATTTTGCGAGTTTCATGAGGCATCACCCATTCTTGAATTTGTGCGGATGCGCGCTGTGGTGACGGTTGCTTGCAGTATCAGCCAGCAAGCCGTCGCGAGGTTGGTGCGTAGACGAAACCGGAGAACAGCCGACGGGCGGTACGGACCACCGAGGCTTGCAGGGTCTTGCCGCCCGGTCCGCTACGGGACAGGGCGATATCGATGCCGCCGCCCGGGTGCTCCAGGCGCACTTCGGTCAGGTCCGCCGCGCTGTCACCGAGCAGTTGCTGGGCAACGGTGCCCGGGCTGACGCAGGCGGTGGCCAGGCCGATGGCACCGGTGATCGCCAGTGCACGATGGCAGTTGTGCGGCATGAAGTAGCGGACCTGCAGGGTGCCGTCCTGGCGCGGCGGCGAAACCAGCACCGGCTTGGGGATGACCATATTGCTCACATCACCCAGGCCCATCGCCCTGCCCGCCTTGAGCCGCAGCGCTTCCAGGCGCTCCAGCAACTCACGGTCGGCATCCAGTTGCGCCGGGCTCTCCGAACCACTGACGCCCAACTGGCTGGCCTCGACGATCATCATCGGCATCGCCATGTCGATGCACGTCACCGGCACGCCGTCGATCACATCCCGGGCATGACCCGTGGGGAACAGCTTGCCGGTCTTGCTGCCGACGGCATCGAGGAAGGTCAGGTGGATCGGTGCTGCAGTACCCGGTACGCCGTCGATGGCAGTCCGGCCCTCGTAGCGGACGATGCCACCCGGGGTCTCCACCAGCGAATTGACGAAGGTATTGGTGTTCAGGTTACGAATGCGCACCAAGGTGCGGCCTTCCTGGCCCTTGACCAGCCCCTGCTCGATGGCGAACGGGCCGACGGCGCAGAGCATGTTGCCGCAATTCGGCGCGGTATCGACCCGGCGCTGGGCGACCATCACCTGGACGAACAGGTAATCGACGTCGGCATCGGCGTGCAGCGACGGGCTGACGATCGCCACCTTGCTGGTCTGCGGGCTGCCGCCACCGATGCCGTCGATTTCCAGCTCGTGCCCCGACCCCATGATATTGAGCAGGACTTCATCACGCTCGACCACGTTCGACGGCAGATCCCAGGCATGGAAGATCGGGCCTTTCGAGGTACCGCCGCGCATGAGCACACAGGGAATTCGTTGCATGACTACTGACTCTCGTTTATCAATCGACATGATTGATGCTGTTGAAACAAGAGTGACAGGCTCGTATAAATCAATCCAATGCAAAGATCGTCCTGATTATTGCGTTTCAAACATGAATAAAAGCGCCATCGACCAAGGCTGTTTTCCATGGAATATGAGCTTCAAGATTTGAGATCTTTCGTCAAAATCGCCGAACTCGGGAGCTTCCATGAAGCGGCCGAAGCCCTGCACCTGTCGCAGCCGGCCCTGAGCCGGCGCATCAAGAAGCTGGAGGAAGGCCTGGGCACCCCGCTGCTCGAACGCACCACCCGGCGCGTCGGCCTGACCAGCGTCGGCCGCGACTTCCTGCCCAAGGCGCGGCGCCTTCTGGATGACTTCGAGGATTCGATCCTGAGCATCCGCGAACTGGCCGAGCGCCAGAGTGGCCAGGTCACCCTGGCCTGCATTCCGACCGCCGCGTTCTATTTCCTGCCTTCGGTGATCCGCCTGTACAACGAGCAGTACCCGAAGATCCGCATCCGCCTGCTCGACCTCAGCGCCAACGACGGATTGGAAGCGGTGCTGCGCGGCGAGGCGGATTTCGGCATCAACATGATGGGCGGCCAGCACGCCGACATCGAGTTCGTACCATTGGTAGAAGAGAAGTTCGTCCTGGCCTGTCGCCGCGACCATGAACTGGCCGAGCGCAAGGCCCTGACCTGGTCGGAGCTGGCGCCCTACCGGCTGATCGGCGTGGGGCGTTTGAGCGGCAACCGCATGCTGCTCGACCATGCCTTGAGCGGGCTGAATATCAAGCCGAAGTGGTTCTATGAAGTGCAGCACCTGTCCACGTCGCTGGGCATGGTCGAGGCCGGCCTGGGGGTCTCGGCCATGCCCAGCCTGGCGATGCCGGAGGCCGACCACCCGACCCTGGTCAGCATCCCGCTGGCCGAGCCGGAGGTGACCCGGACCCTGGGCCTGGTCTATCGCCGGGGGGCGTCGTTGTCGCCGGCGGCGGAGAAGTTCGTGGCGATCCTGCTGGAGAAATGGAAGGAGCGCTGAGGGCCACGGGGCAGGTTCACTGCACCGCGGCGCGAGCCTGAACCAGGCAATTGACCAGGTGCAAACGCATCGCCGCCCGGGCGCCTTCGGCGTCCTTGCGGGTAATCGAGGCGAAGACCTGCTCGCGCTCGCGGCTCCAGCGCGCCCGCTGCGGCTCGTCGAGCACGGGAGCGGCGTCGCTCATCAGGCTGCTGCCCAGATGGCGCATGGCATCGATGAAGAAGCTGTTGCCGGTGCACAGGGCGATCTGCAGGTCGAAGGCGAAATCGTCGTCCGCCTGATCGAGGGCGGCACGCATGGCCTCCAGTTGCGCGGCATTGGCCCGCTGCGCGGCGATCCCGGCGGCTTCCACTTCCAGGCTCAGGCGCAGTTCGACGATGGCCACCGCGTCGCAGGCGCTGCCCTTCTCCGGGGCCTCACCTTCGGTTTCACCGGGGCGCACCGCATCGACGACGAAGGTGCCGATGCCCCGGCGCGTTTCCACCAGCCCTTCGGCCTGCAAGCGCGACAACGCCTCGCGCACCGTGGTGCGGCTGACGCCATGGGCCTCGGTCAGCACCTGCTCGGTCGGCAGCTTGCTGCCCGCCGGCCATTCACCGGCGTGGATTTTCTCCGACAGCACCAGCACCAGTCGCTGGGCCAGGCTCGGACGTCGATCAGGGGAAGCGTGCGGCATATTCAGGAACAACCGTGCTAAGCGAAAAGATGATGGCAGTATACCGGCAGCCCTTGGGCAAACCGCACTATACTGCCGGCCAATTGACGAAGAGCCTGCCATGACGGACCTCACCGCCCTCACGCCGCACAAGCCCCGCCGCCTCGCCGAAACCCTGGTCGAACGCTTTGCCCAGCGCATGCGCGACGGCCAGTTGCAGCGTGGCGAAAAGCTGCCCACCGAAGCCAGCATCATGGAGGCCGAAGGGGTCAGCCGCGCCGTGGTGCGCGAGGCGTTGTCGCGGATGCAGGCGGCGGGGCTGGTGGAGACCCGGCATGGCGTCGGCACCTTCGTCCTCGACATGCCGGCACCGGAGGGTTTCAACGTCGGGCCGGCGACCATCGTCCTGCTGTCCGACGTCCTCGCTCTGCTGGAGTTCCGCCTGAGCCTGGAAGTCCAGGCCGCCGGCATGGCCGCCGAACGTGCCACGCCGCAGGCGCTGGAGGAACTGGAGCAGGCCCTGGAAGCGCTGATGCAGGGGCCGGAAAAATCCGGCAGCACCACCAATGCCGACTTCCAGTTTCACCTGAAGGTTGCCAAGGCGTCGGGTAACCGGTACCTGATCGACATCATGAAGAACCTCGGGACCAAGATGATCCCGCGGACCCGGATGAACTCCGCCTACACCGGCCAGAGCAACCGCAGCACCTACCTGGCCGGGATCAATGTCGAGCACCAGCAGATCTTCGACGCCATCGCCAGCCGCCAGGTGGATGCGGCGCGGGCGGCGATGTTCATGCATTTGAACAACAGTCGCATGCGCTTGCGTGAGGCGCAGAAGCTGCAGGCGTTCTACAGCGAATGAAGCCGTAACACATAACCTGTGGGAGCTGGCTTGCCAGCGATGAGGCCCGA
Source organism: Pseudomonas sp. P2S-1 (assembly GCF_057197725.1). Classification (NCBI taxonomy): domain Bacteria; kingdom Pseudomonadati; phylum Pseudomonadota; class Gammaproteobacteria; order Pseudomonadales; family Pseudomonadaceae; genus Pseudomonas; species Pseudomonas sp. P2S-1. Next base: position 492,937 of record NZ_CM170068.1, on the reverse strand, counting down.
CCAGACAACATCGTTGCTCTAGCCGGCCTTATCGCTGGCAAGCCAGCTCCCACAGGGTCATCTGAGGTCAGGCGTTATGGGGTTGGCTCGACATCGCTGAACGCCAGGTCCGCGCTAGTTGCGATCTTCCAGGGGTTGCCCCCCATCGTCTCACTGAACCTCACCCCCTCGAACCGCGAATCCCGCAGCCCGTCGATCTTCACCTTGGCCCCGCCACTGAAGCGCACCCGCTCGAACACCAACCCCTGGTGCCAGGCATCGTGCGCGCTATCCCCCTTGACCTCGATCGCCGCCATCCCGGCATTCTCCACACTCACATCACTGACCCGCACATCGCGGAACTGCCCGGCAATGGTCGAGCGCTGGTAGTCGAGCTTGGCGTTGGGGTCGTTGTAATCAAGGGTGAAGATGAACGCCTGCTTCACCGTGTTGCGCAGCGCCGAATCGCGGAACACCACGTTGCGCGCCCCGCCGCCCATGAAGGTGGTGCTCTTCATGCGCAACCCGGCATCGGTACCGTCGGAGACGTTGTCCTCGGCAAGGATATTCTCGATCCAGGCCCCCGTGTGACTGCCGGCGACCACCATGCCGTGGCCCTTGCGGAAGTAGTTGTTGAAGATCCACGCGCCATCCTGAGGCTTCTGCTTCACCGCCTCGGCACCGGTGCCGGCAGCGAAGTTGACGCAGTCGTCACCGGTATCGAAGAAGTTGTTGAAGACCATGGCATTGCGGCTGTTGGCGAACTCGATGCCGTCGCCGTTGTTGGCGTCGTAGGTCTTGTGGGTGGTATTGGCCAGCACCACGTTCTCGGTCTCCAGGTTCATGATCCCGTGGTACGCCGGGTTGAGCACGGTGAAGCCGCCGTAGAAGACGTTCTTCACATCGCGCAGGGTGATCAGCGACGAGCGCATCTGCCCGTAGGCGTCCTTGACGTTCATGCCCTCGGCCACCGCCCGCTCCACCTGGGCCTTGGCCAGCACGCCATCGTGCATGTAGCGGGTGTTGTCGCTGGGCAGGTAGAACGGCAGCGTTTCGCCCGCGCGATCCTCGCGCTTCCAGCCGTTGCCGTCGATGGTGCCCTTGCCGACGATGCGGATGTTCTCGAAGGCCTGGTGGGCACGCGGGTCGCGGGGCAAGGCGTTGATCAGCGAGGCCGGGCGCACGGTGGTCGAGTACGGGTACTGGATATAGCCATCGCGCGGGTAGTCCTCAGGGCGCTCGGAGCCGAGCAGGGTCGCGCCTTCGGCGATTTCCAGGGTCATGTTGCTCTTCAGGTAGAGCGCGCCGCTCTTGTAGGTGCCGGCGGGCAGCAGGACCTTGCAGCCGGTGGTGCAGGCGTCGATGGCGCGCTGGATGGCGGCGGTGTCCAGGGTAGAGCCATCACCCTTGGCGCCATACTGGCGGACGTCGAACAGGGCCGGAACCTTGCTGGTGCGCTGCACGACCGCCGGGCTGTCGGCGGACTCCTTGCCGTCCCGGCCCACCGAACGCACGGTGAAGCGGTATTCGCGGTCGGGTTGCAGGTTTTCCGCGGTGAAGCTGTGCAGGGCGATGCGGTGGTGGAACTTGCGGGTGTCCTGCTGGTAGAAGCGGTCGATCCAGGGTTTGGCCGGCGAGACCTGATCGGCGTTGGCGTTGGCGCCGCCGAGCAGCTTGCCGTTGGCGTAGATGTGGTAGTCGGTGATGTCGGCGTGGCCGGCTGGTTTTTCCCAGACCAGGATGATCTGCCGGTCGTCATAGGCCAGGGTCGGGACCTGGGGTTTGGGTGGGGCTTCAAGGGCCCAGAGCGGCAGGCTGCCGGTCAGAGCCAGCGTGGCAATAAGGGGGCGCATCATTGTTATCTTCCTTGTAAACACGGCACCGTCCAGGTAGGAGCGTGGCTTGCCCGCGAAGGACCGCGCTAGCGGTCCCAAAAATCGTGCGGTCGCTGAAAATTTGGGACCGCTGCGCGGTCCTTCGCGGGCAAGCCACGCTCCTACAGGGACATGCATTAGATTTAGGAATAGTTGGAGCGATTGACGAACACCGCCCGCTGCATCTCCCGGACATCCATGGACAGCGTCTTCACCTCCGGCAACAGGGCAACCAGCGCCGCGATGGTCGCGGTCGCCAGGCTGCGTCGTTGCTCGACACTGCGCCCATCCAGCACCGACAGGGTCACATGCACGAAGTCATCCTCCCCTGCCCCGCAGCGGTAATGCCCATAGCCGGCAATCCGCACCTTGATATCCCCGGGCTTGAAAAACCCGCTGGCATCGATGGCGTCATGCACCGCCGTCAGCAGCACCCGCTCGCCGACCCGCGCGGCCAGCGTGGTCGGGCATTCGATCAGGCAGTGAGGCATGGACGGCTCCCCTCGGCACTGAAATCACGGCTGGCCTGGACCAGCATCCGGGTGTACTCGTGGGTCGCCAGGTCCTGGCTCAACCCCTGGCAATCCAGGCGCTCGACGATGCGCCCGTGCTGCATCACCGCGACCTTGTCGCACAGGTGGCTGACCACCCCGAGATCGTGGGTGACCATCAGGTAGGTGAGCTTCTCGCGCTGGCGCAGGTCCGAGAGCAGGTTGAGGATTTCCGCCTGCACCGACACATCCAGCGCCGAGGTCGGCTCGTCCAGCAGCAACACCCGCGGCTGCAGGATCAACGCCCGGGCGATCGCCACGCGCTGGCGCTGGCCACCGGACAACTGGTGCGGGTAGCGATAGCGGAAGCTGTCGTTGAGCCCGACCTTGTGCAGGATGTCGTCGATGCGGTCGTCGCGCTCGCCGATGCCATGGATCACCAGCGGCTCGCGCAGCGCGGTGTCGATGGTGTGGCGCGGGTGCAGCGAGCCGTAGGGGTCCTGGAAGACCATCTGCACCTTGCGAAAGTGCTCCTTGGGAATCTTGTGCTGCAAGGGCACGCCGGCAATGCTCAGCGCGCCGGTCCAGTGCCGGTATTGCCCGGCCAGGCAGCGCAATACGGTGGTCTTGCCGGACCCGGACTCACCGACCAGGCCGAAGGATTCACCATCCTCGACACTCAGGTTGACGTCGTGCAGCACCTGGTTCAGCGCCGGGCCGACGCCGAAGCTCAGGTTCAGCGATTGGGCTTGGATCATGGACATGGTCGGTTCCTCAGCAGGTGAGCCAGAGCGGGTCGCGTTGCAGCACCGGCAGGCGCGGACGGCGGTTGTCCATGCTCGGCAGGGCCGCCAGCAGGCCGCGGGTATAAGGATGTTCGGCGCGGTGCAGGTCGGCGGCGGCAAGGGATTCGACCACCCGCCCCGCGTACATCACCAGCACCCGGTCGCAGTAGTTGCGCACCAGGTTGAGGTCGTGACTGACGAAGATCAGCCCCATCTGCTGCTCCACCACCAGCTCTTCCAGCACATTGAGCACCTGCTGGCGCACCGAGACATCGAGGGCCGAGGTGGGCTCGTCGGCGATGATCACCTCCGGGTTGGTGATGACCATCATGGCGATCATGATGCGCTGGCCCATGCCGCCGCTGACTTCGTGGGGGTACAGGTTGTAGACCCGCTTGGGGTCGCGGATATGCACCTTCTCCAGCATCAGCAGGACCCGCTCGCGGGCCTCGGCGCGGCTGGCCTTGTGGTGCGCCAGGTAGGCCTCGGCGATCTGGTCGCCGACCCTGACCACCGGGTTCAGCGAGTACTTGGGGTCCTGCATGATCATCGAGATGCGCTGGCCGCGGATCTGCTGCATGGCCTTTTCGCTGGCCGAGAGCAGGTCGACATCGCCAAAGCGCAGGGCCTTGGCGGTGATTTGCGTGCTGGCCGGGTGCAGCTTGAGCAGGCTGCGCCCGACCGTGGACTTGCCCGAGCCGGACTCGCCGACGATGGCCAGCTTTTCCCGGCCCAGGGTGAAGGACACATCGCGCACCGCGTGCATCTCTTTCTTGCCGTTGACGAAGCGCACGTTGAGCGAATCGACAGTGAGTTTGAGCGACGACATAGAAGCCTCCAGTTACTCGCTACGCGGATCGAGGATGTCCCGCAGGCCGTCGCCCAGCAGGTTGAACGCCAGGCTGACGAGCATGATCGCCGCCCCCGGTACCGCCACCAGCCACCAGCACTCGAGCATGTAGCGGCGCCCGGTGGAGATCATCGCGCCCCACTCCGGCAACGGCGCCTGGGCGCCCAGGCCGAGGAAGCCCAGGGCCGCGGCGGTGAGGATGATGCCGGCCATGTTCATGGTCAGGCGGATGATCACCGAGGACAGGCACATCGGCACGATATGCCGGAGGATGATGCGGCTCGCCGAAGCCCCCTGCAGCTCCACGGCGACGACGAAGTCGGCCTTGCGCAGGGACAGGGTTTCGGCCCGGGCCAGGCGGGCGATCGGCGGCCAGGAAGTAAGCGCGATGGCGACCACCGCATGCTCCAGGCCAGGGCCGAGCGCCGCGATGAACGCCAGGGCCAGGACCAGGCTGGGGAAGGAGATGAAGATATCAGTGATGCGCATGAACACCGTGTCCACCACCCCGCCGAAGTAGCCGGAGACGGTGCCGATGAACAGCCCGATCGGGCCGACGATCACGGTCACCAGGGCAATGATGTACAGGGTGATGCGCGAGCCGTAGACCAGGCGGCTGAAGATATCCCGGCCATATTCGTCGGTGCCGAACCAGTGCGCGGCGCCCGGCGCCTGCAAGGCATTGGCGAGGTTCTGCACCACCGGGTCATGGGTGGCGATCCACGGCGCGAAGGCCGCGACCACCACCAGCAACAGGGCGACGATCGAGCCCGCCAGGGTCATGGGGTTGCGCAGCAGGTGGCGCGCCACGCGCAGGCTGCTCTTGTAGAAGGCGTCGAGACTGGACGCCGGGGTAGTGTCGGCTGGCCGCTTGGCGGCGCTTTCGCTGGAAGACATGTTGGCAATCATCGGCCTGTTCTCGCGGTCGGTTGATGACCGCCCGGGTCGCCCCGGACGGGTACTCAGCGTTGCTTGTAGACGCCTAGGTAACGGGTCGCCTCGGCGTCGTCGCCGGTGAAGCCCTTGATATCCACCGCGCTGACCGCGGTGTCGGTCATCTGCGAAATCATCATGATCGGCCCGGACTCCTGGTCGTAGCGGGTCTGCGCCTCGTGGTAGAGGGCCAGGCGCTTGGCGGCATCGCGCTCGACGCCGGCACGGTCGATCAGCTCGTTGAGCTGGCGGTCGAAGAACGAGGCGCGCCAGCCCTGGAAGTTGGGCAGGCCGGCAGCATCGCTGTTGTCCGGGTTGTAGACGAAGGTGCGCAGGCTGAAATACGGGTGCGGATAACGCTCGGCGCCGCGAGCGACGATCATCTCGAAGTTGCGCGCACGCATGGCGCCGTACACCTGGTTGCCGGTGCCGGGGACGATGGTGGCCTTGATCCCGCCTTCGGCCAGGGTCGCCTGCATCCGCGCGGCGATATCGATGAAGGGCGGCTCGGACAGGGTGCGGATGGTGGTAGTGAAACCGTCCGGATAGCCCGCCTCGGCCAGCAGCGCCTTGGCTTTCGGCACGTCCAGCTTGTAGCCCGGATCCGGCAGGCGCGCCTCCAGGCCCAGTTGCATCGGCTGCTGGTTGAGCTTGCCGTAGTGCGGCATGACCTGCTGGTCCAGGCCCTGGTAGTCGATCAGGTTGCGCACCGCCTCGCGGACCTTCTGGTTGGCGAACTGCGGCTGCTTCATGCTCATCGCCACGTAGTACATGGTGCCGCGTTGCAGGGACTGCACCTGCAATTTGTCCGAGCTTTCGATAGCCTTGATATCCGGCGCGGCCATGCCGTAGGCCAGGTCGAGGTCGCCGCGCTCGAGCATCAGGCGCAGCGACTGCGACTCGGTCATATGCCGCAGCAGCACCCGCTTCATCTTCGCCGGGCCGCCCCAGTAGCCGTCGAAACGGGTCATCACCAGGGCGTCGTTGGCGCTCCATTTGCTCAGGGTGAAGGGGCCGCTGCCGGCTTCGTTGGTGACCAGCCAGGCGCCGCCGAGGTCGCCGTTCTTCTCGTGCTTGAGCACTTCCACACGGTCCACCACCACCGCGCTTGGCGAGGTGGCCAGGGAGTCGATCACCAGCAGCGGATCGGTGGGCTGCGGCAGCTCGACTACCAGGGTGTGGGCATCGCTGGCACGGATCAGCGCCTGGATATTCTCGACGTTGTAGCCGTAGGCCTTCCAGGTGGTGGCCAGGCCGAAGTTGAGCTTCATCACCCGGTACAGCGACCAGGCCAGGTCCTCGGCGGTCAGCGGGTTGCCGGAGTGGAACTTGACGTCATCGCGCAGGTGGAAGGTGATCGACTTGCCGTCCTCGCTCACCTCCCAGCGCTCGGCCAGTTGCGGCAGGTGCTTTTCCGGGTTGCCCTGGTCGCGCTTGACCAGGGTGTCATAGAGGTTGGCGTTGATCCCGGAGGCATCCAGGCCCGGGGCGTTGGCCGGGTCGATGGAGAACAGGTTGACCAGGCTCATGCCGACGATCAACTGGTCGGCCGGGGTCTTGGCCTGCACCGCGGCCATCGGGCCCAACGCCAGCACGGCGCCGAGCAAGGCGGGAAATACAGTCTTCATGGGGCATCCTTCTTTTTGTAGTTATGCCGGGTGGCCACGGGGGCTTCAGCGGGTCCTTGGGTCGAACACCTTGTACAGGGCGTCGCTGATCAGGTTGAGGGCGACGAAGATCAGGCCGATCACCAGCACGCAGCCCATCACCGCGTTCATGTCGCCGAGCATCAGGCTGCTGGTCAGGTACTGGCCGAAACCGGGCCAGGCGAACACCGTCTCGATCAGCACAGCGCCTTCGAGCAGCGAGCCATAGGCCAGGGCCACCACCGTCAGCAGCTGCACGAGGATGTTGCGGAAGGCATGCCCCCAGACCACCTGGCGCCGCGACAGGCCCTTGACCCGGGCGGTGATGATGTATTCCTGGGACAGCTGTTCGAGCATGAAGCTGCGGGTCATGCGGCTGATATAGGCCACCGAGTTCAGGCCGAGGATCAGCCCCGGCAGGACGATATGCTTGAGCGCGCTGGCGAAGGCGTCCCAGTCGCGGGCGATGGCGGTGTCCACCAGCAGCAGGCCGGTGACTTCCTCGACCATGCCGTCGTAGGCCAGGTCGATGCGCCCTGCCCCGCCGGCCCAGCCGAGCCAGGCGTAGAACACCAGCAGGCCCATCATGCCGACCCAGAAGATCGGCGTGGAGTAGCCGAACAGGGTGATGACCCGGGCCACATGGTCACCGACCTTGCCCTGGTTGCTGGCCGCGACCACGCCCAGCGGCAGGCCGATCAGCACGCCGAAGAGGATCGCCAGGGTGGCCAGCTCGATGGTCGCCGGGAACACCCGCTTGATGTCCTCCAGCACCGGGTGGCCGGTGAGCAGGGCGTTGCCGAAATCACCGTGGAGCAGGTCGTTGAGGTACAGGCCGAACTGGGTCCAGATCGGCTTGTCCAGGCCCATGGCCCGGTACACCTGGTCGTAGGTGGAGCTGTCGGCGTCCGGGCCGACCACGGCCAGCACCGGGTCGAGGGGCATGACCCGGCCGATGAAGAAGGTCAGCGCCAGCAGACCGAGCAGGGTCACCAGGACCGTACCGGCCCGGCGCGCGGTGCCGGACGCGCGGGCGCCCAGCAGGGAGGCAGAGGAAGCGAACATAACGGGCTCCTGAAGAACGCTGCACCAGGCCTCAGCGGGCCTTGTACACGTCCTTGTAACGGGTGGTGGCGGCGCTATGGCCCTGGTAGTCCTGGACGTCGTGATAGAGCACCACGGTGTCGGTCATCTGCGACACCGGCAGGATCGCCCCGACCTGCTGGTCCAGGGTGGTCTGGATCTGCTGGTACTGGGCCAGTTGCTTCGCCGGGTCCGCTTCGACTTCGGCCTGCTCGATCAGGGTGTTGAGCTCCGGGCTGTAGAACGAGGTGCGCCAGCCCTGGAAGTTGCTCAGCTTGGCTTCGTCGCGGTTGTCCGGGTTGTACACCAGGGTGCGCAGGCTGGAATGCGGATGGCGCTCGGCCCCGCCGCCGCCACGACCGACCAGAATGTCGAAGCTGCGCTCGCGCATGGCACCGTAGATCTGGTTGCCGGTGCCGGTGATGATGGTCGCCTGGATCCCGGCCTGGGCCAGGGTCGCCTGCAGGCTGGAGGCGATATTGATGAAGGGCGGCTCGGTGAGCACGCGAATGGTGGTCTTGAAGCCTTCGGGGTAGCCGGCCTCGGCCAGCAGTTTCTTCGCCTCGGCGACATTCAGGGTGTAGCCCGGATCGTCCAGGCGCGCGGCCAGGCCCAGGGGCAATGGACGCTGGTTCAGTTGGCCGTAGTGCGGCATCACCGTCTGGTTCAGGCCCTGGTAGTCGATCAGCGAGCGCACGGCCTTGCGTACCCGGGCGTCGTCGTAGGGTTTGTTCTTCACGCTGAGGGCGACGTAGTAGAGGGTGCCGCGCTGCACGGTCTGGGTACGGACCTGGTCGGATTTCTCCAGCGCTTCGATGTCCGGCGCCGACATGCCCTTGGCCAGGTCGAGGTCACCGCGCTCGACCATCAGGCGCAGCGACTGCGACTCGGTCATGTTGCGCATGACGATGCGCTTGAGCTTGGCCGGGCCGCCCCAGTAGCCGTCGAAGCGGTTCATCAGGATCACATCGTTGGCGCGCCAGTCCTTGAGCACGAACGGGCCGCTGCCGGCCGCGTGGGTGGTCAGCCAGGCGCCGCCCATGTCGTCGCCCTTCTGGTGCTGCTGCACCACCTTGCGGTCGAGGATGAAAGCGCTGGGGGAGGTGGCGAGGGTGTTGAGCACCAGCAGCGGGTCGGTCGGCCGCGGCAGCTCGATGACGAAGGTCTGCGGGTCGACGGCGCGCATCTGCGTGGCGACGTTGCCAGCGGTGAAACCGTAGGCCTTCCAGGTCGAGGCCAGGGCCAGGTTGAGCTTGAGCACCCGTTGCAACGACCAGGCGACGTCCTCGGCAGTCAGGGTGTTGCCGGAGTGGAACTTGACGCCCTCGCGCAGCTTGAAGGTCAGGGTCTTGCGGTCGTCGCTGACCTGCCAGCTTTCGGCCAGGGCCGGGACCAGTTGGTCCGGCTGGCGGGCGTCCTGGACCAGGAGCATGTCGTAGAGGTTGGCATTGACCTCCGACACGTCCAGCCCGGTGGCAGCGGCCGGGTCGAGGGACAGCAGGTTGATCATGCTCATGCCGACGATCAGCTGGTCGGCCGGGGTCTTGGCGAAAGCCAGGGGCGTGGCGCTCAGGGCCAGCAGCGTAGCCAACGCCCCCGCGCGGAGTTTCGGGAGAACGCTCATGTGAGATTGCCTTTCTTGTAGTTATTGGACTCTCGGACGGCACGCGCCGGGCGCGCGCCGCCAGGCACGAATCAGTAGCTGTGCAGCGTGTTGGTCTCTACGTAGTTGAAATCGATGTCCTCGCCCAGGCCCGGCAGGTCGGAGAGGTGGACGAAGCCGTCGGCATCCATCGGGTCGACCAGGCGCTTGAGGTAGGCCGGCACCTCGTCGTAGTCGAGGAACGGGTGCAGCAGGCCGCGCTCGTACCAGGTGCAGTTCTTGATCGCGCCGACCACCGCCAGGTTGGCCGCGCCGTTGCCGTGGATCTCGCAGTCCATGCCGAACGACTCCGCCATGTGCGCCACCTTCAGGCACGGGGCGATACCGCCGACCCCGGCGACACCGGCACGCAGGATGTCACAGACATCGTTCTTGACCCAGCTGGCCCGGCTCAGGTGTTTGCCACCGAGGCTTTCCGGGCCGAGGATCGGGATGTCCAGCTGGCCGGCGAGCCAGGCATAGGACTCGGCCGAATCTTCCATCATCGGCTCTTCGAACCAGGCGAAGTCGAGCTTCTCCAGGGCGCGGCCGATGGTCAGGGCGTCGGTGCGGCTGTACCAGTGGTAGCCGTCGATCATCAGGGCGATATCCGGGCCGACCGCCTCGCGCACGGCGGCGCAGGCCTTGATGTCCATCGGCACACTAGGGGCGAAGGACACCGGCGGCATCCAGGTGTGCAGCTTGATCGCCTTGTAGCCGCGCTTGACCAGGGTCTCGGCGAAGCGGCCGTACTCTTCAGGGGTGGACAGGCCACCGGGGAGTTCGTCGCCGCACATGGTCGAGCCATAGGCCGGGACCTTGTCGCGGTAGGCGCCGACCAGCTTGTGCACCGGCAGGTTCAGCTTGCGTCCGGCCCAGTCCCACAGCGCCTGTTCCACCAGGGCCAGGGCGCGGTCGGTGAGCTGGCTGGCGCTGCCGCGCTGCCAGTGGGCGAGGTCGTGCCAGATCTTCTCGCGGTCGAAGGCATTGGCCCCGACCAGCACCTTGCGCACGAAGCCGTCGAGCACATAAGGGCGGATCAGTTCGGGGGCGCCCAGGGCGTAGCCTTCGTTGCCGCATTCGGTGGTGATGCGCAGCAGGGCCATCTTCGCCTGGGTCACGTCACCGGGGTGGGCATGACCGGCGCTGTCGACGGCGCGGCGGGTGGGGTAGGAAAAAATCTGCACGTTTACAGCAGTGATGATCATGGACGTCTGAGCCTTTTTATTTAGGTTTGGCGGCGGGAGAGTCACGCTCTGGACAGGATCCTACGTCATCATACAACTTTTGAAAAGCACCCCTTTGAAATCTTTATCAACGACCCTTAACCACCCAATTCAGCACCTGAAAACCTCCATAAACTCCAACTCATACAGGCGAAACGCCCGAAATAGAGCCATCAAAATTTGTCGTCAGACAACATCTCAAGAAATCGTAGACAACCCAAGAGTTGTCCGATAACTTGTTTTGCACCTGCCGCCACGGAGCCACCCATCCACAGCACCTTTACCGACCCCTGCCTCATACCGACCTCAACAACAAAAACAAAAGAAGATCGCATGAACATCACACTGCACAGCCTTGTGGCCGTCGCCACACTCGGCCTGTCCCTGCACGCCTTCGCGGACTCGGCCAGCATCAACTACCGCCACGGTTTCACCGAAGACGACAGCATCCATTCGGACCGGATCAAGATGAACTACCGGATGGACAGCGGCCTGGGCTTCGCCGCCGAGATCAAATACAAGACAGCGGGCGATCGCGAAGACGTCGCCTACGACAACATGGTCAACAACGGCCATGAATTCACGGTGGACTACAACTACAAGTTGAGTCCCCGGTCGACGCTGACGCCGGCGTTCCAGATGGACAGTTCCAAGGACTCGACCACCTACAAGTTCGGCCTGAAGTACAGCTACAAGATCTCCGATACCTGGTACGTCGCTACCCGCGTACGCCAGGACGCCCGCAGCCTCGATCGCGACCAGATCGACCGCAGCAAGGACGACCGCGCCAAGGACAACCAGAACACGACCCGTCTGGAAGGCTGGCTTGGCTACACCCCGAAAGGCCCGTGGGCCTTCGAATACCAGTACATCCACTTCAGTACCGACTACATCCGCTACGACAACAAGAAGAGCGACTACGAGCAGAACCTGATCATCAAGTACAAGCTCAACAAGCAATGGGCGCCGTTCATGGAAGTGGGTGACATCAAGGTCAGCTCCACCACCGACGACCGCCAGGCTCGCTGGCGCCTTGGGATCCAGTACAACTTCATGTAGCGCCCTCCTCCGGGCAGCCCTCCTGGCTGCCCGGTCCTGTTTTCCACCGAAGCAAAGGCCACTCTCATGACCACCAGCAAACCCTTCCACCGCCTGCTGCTCACCGGCGCCGCCGGCGGCCTCGGGCAGATCCTGCGCGAGGCCCTGCGGGCCCATACCGCCATCGTTCGTGTTTCCGATATCAGCGAAATGGCGCCGGCTGCCGGCGCCCATGAAGAAGTGCTGCCCTGCGACCTCGCCGACAAGGCCGGGGTCCTGGCCCTGGCCGAGGGTGTCGATGCCATCGTGCACCTGGGCGGAATTTCTACCGAGCGGGCGTTCGAGGAGATTCTCGACGCGAATATCCGCGGCACCTTCCATATCTACGAGGCGGCGCGCAAACAGGGGATCAAGCGGGTGATCTTCGCCAGTTCGAACCATGTCACCGGTTTCTATCCGCAGGACGAGACCGTCGACGCCCACTCGCCGCGCAGGCCGGACTGCTATTACGGGCTGTCGAAGTCCTATGGCGAGGACCTGGCGACCTTCTATTTCCATCGCTATGGCATCGAGACCGTGAGCTTGCGGATCGGCTCGTCATTCCCCGAGCCGCGCAACCTGCGCATGCTCTCGACCTGGCTGAGCTATGCCGACCTGGCGCACCTGGTGGAGCGGGCGCTGCTGGCGGAGGGTGTGGGGCATACGGTGGTCTACGGGGTATCGGCCAACCGTGAGCTGTGGTGGGACAACCGTCATGCGGCGCACCTGGGGTTCGAGCCGAAGGACAGCTCGGAGCGGTTTCGCGGGAAGATGCAGCCGGCGGCGAACGATCCGGGTGCCGGGTTGCAAGGCGGGGCGTTTACCCAGGCGGGGCCGTTCGGCGACTGATCAATCGGGCGCCGCTTGCGCGGCGCATCGCTGGCAAGCCAGCTCCCACAGGGTCCGCGCCGCCCTTGAGAGCACTGCAATACCTGTGGAATGAAGCCACCTCAAGGACTGCGCCGCTCCTGAGAGCACTGCAATACCTGTGGGAGCTGGCTTGCCAGCGATGAGGCCATCAGCAACACCCCATCACCTACTGGCCACCTCCTCCCCAGGATTGCGCGCAAACTGCCGCTTGTACTCGCGACTGAACTGCGAACTGCTCTGATACCCCACCCGATGCGCCACCTGCGCCACCCCCAGCCCTTCGCCGATCAGCATCTGCTGCGCCTTCAACAAGCGCAGGCGCTTCAGATACTGGATCGGCGACAGCAAGGTGGTGCGCTTGAAATGCTCATGAAACGCCGACGCACTCATATTCGCCCGCCCCGCCAGATCATCGATGCTCAACGGCTGGTCATAGTGATCCCGCAGAAACGCCAGTGACGCACCGATCCGCGCAAAATGCCCCTGCTGCTCCACCAACGCCCGCAAGGCCCCGGCCTGCGGCCCGTTGAGCGCCGCGAAATACACCTCGCGCATCCGCGCCGCGCCCATCACCCGGGCATCCTCGTCCCGTTGCAGGCATTGCAGCAGGCGCAGCACCGCCTCCGCCATCGGCTCGTCCAGCGGCGCCGAACTCATGGATTCCGGGGTCTGCGCCCGAGCCAGGCCAGCCGCCAGCGGATCCATGCTCTGGACCATTTCACTCAACACCAGCGGATCCAGCGCCACCGAAACCCCATACAACGGCTCCGCCTCGCTGGCGAAGGTTTCGCACATGAACGGCACCGACAGCGCCTGCACCAGGTACTGCCCGGCGCCATAGTCCAGGGTGCGTTCGCCAAGCCGCGCCAGCTTGCTGCCCTGGGCCAGGATCATCAGGCTGGGCTCGTAGATCTGCGGGCTGCTGGCCACATAGCCGGACCACGACAGCACCTCCACCTCGGGCAGGCGGGTCTCGACGAACCCGGGTCGGGTGGCCAGGGGACGGATCAGGTTGCAGAGGTGTTCAAGGCCGGGCGCGGCTATCGAGGCGGACATGCTGAATCGCTACAGTGGACAGGCCGGCCATGATCCCAGATTTCACCGGTAAATGAGCAGCCCTGGAGGAATAGGCACGACAAACGGAGGAATGCTCATCGGCAGGCGCGGCCGCCGCGCGTAAAGTGCGCCGCCCTCGCAAGTCGCAAAATGAGAGTGTCCCACCATGTACAAAGCCATTGGCTACGCTGCCCAATCCTCCACCGCCCCGCTCACCCCGATGCACTTCGAACGCCGCGCCCCGCGGGCCGACGACGTGGTCATCGAGATCCTCTACTGCGGCGTGTGCCACTCCGATATCCACCAGGCACGCAACGAATGGGGCATCGCCGTGTACCCGCTGATGCCGGGCCACGAGATCATCGGCCGGGTCAGTGCGGTCGGCAGCAATGTCAGCAAATACCAGGCCGGCGACCTGGTCGGGGTGGGCTGCATGGTCGACTCCTGCCGCACCTGCGAAGCCTGTCATGCCGACCTGGAGCAGTACTGCCTGGAAGGCCCGACCATGACCTACACCACCCCGGACCGGGTCGACGGCAGCTACACCCTGGGCGGCTACTCCAACCGCATCGTGGTCAGTGAAGCCTTCGTCGTGCGCATTCCCGACGGCATGGACCTGGCCAGCGCGGCGCCGATCCTCTGTGCGGGCATCACCACGTACTCGCCACTGCGCCACCACGGCGTCGGCCCGGGCCACAAGGTCGGCATCCTCGGCATGGGCGGCCTCGGCCATATGGGCATCAAGCTGGCCAAGGCCCTGGGCGCCGAAGTCACCCTGTTCACCCGCTCCGCCGCCAAGGCTGCCGAAGCGCGCAGCCAGGGTGCCGACCATGTGATCGTGTCCACCGACCCCGAGCAGATGGCCGCCGCGGCGGACCACTTCGATTTCCTGCTGGACACCATCCCGGTGCAGCACGACCTCAACCCGTACCTGCAAACCCTCAAGTTCAATGGCGTGCATATCCTGGTCGGGCTGATCGAGCCGATCGAACCGGCCATCGATGCGGCGCACCTGGTGCTCAAGCGCCGGGTCATCGCCGGGTCGCTGATCGGCGGGATTGCCGAGACCCAGGAGGTCCTGGATTTCTGCGCGGCCCACGACATCCGTTGCGACATCGAGATGCTGGATATCCGCAATATCAATGAAGCCTATGAGCGGATGATCAAGGGGGATGTGAAGTATCGGTTCGTGATCGATATGGCGACCTTGCAGGACGCCTGAGCCCGTCACACCTCGCGGAAAAACCTGCGCCCGTTCTCCCTCAGCAATTCGACCAGTGCATTCGCCGCCGGCGGGATATAACGCCCCGCCGGCAGCGAAATCCCGATGGAACGCAGCATGGTGGTCTGCGCCAGCGGCACTTCCCTCAGGCGCGACATCCCCTGCCCATGTTCAAGTATTTCCCGTGCGACGAAACTCAGCAGCCGGGTCTGGGCGATCAGCCGCGGCAGCATGGAGATGGTATTGGTCTCCACCTGCACCACCGGGACCGGCAACTGGTGTTCGATGAAGGCATTGTCGATCCAGCGCCTGGCACTGACCGTTGGCGCACCGAGCACCCAGCGGTACTGGCACAGGTCCTTCATCGCCACCGGCCCGTCGAACAGCGGATGTTCGGCGCTGGCTACCACCACCATTTCATCCTCGAGTACCGGATAGCTGACGAAGTGCTCTTCATCCGCAACCAGCGGGCAGATGATCACATCCAGCCGATCGGAGCGCAGCGACTCCCTGAGTACGTCGTCCTGGGCGATCGACAGCTTCAGCAGCAGATCCGGCGCCCGCTCCAGCAGCGCAGCGGTGAGCTGGGGCAACAGGTACTCCGCCATGCTCGCCGCACACCCCAGGCGAATCGTGCCGGTCAGGCCACCGGCGAAGTCGCGGATCTCGCGCTCGGTCTCGGCGATGCTCATCTGCAGTTGCCGACCACGGGCCAACAGCAGTTCACCGACATCGGTCAGCTTGATGCGCCGGCCATCGCGCTTGAACAGGCGTGCGCCCAAGGACTCTTCAAGGCGCTGGATGCTTTTGCTCAGGGCCGGCTGGCTACGGTTGAGCTTTTCCGCCGCCCGCCCGAGATGGCCCAGTTCGGCGATGGTTGCGAAGTACTTGAGGTCGCGAAGGTCCATGATTGATGAATTTCAGTTATCGATTGATCGAAAGTAGAAAATAGACTTGATGATTCGCCAAGTCGATAATTTCTCCGCCGACGGCCACTGGCCCGCCGGTCATTGCCCCCCCCCGCAGGAGACTCTCGACCTTGCCTGACCCCACCCCGAAACACCGCCTCCACACCTCCCTTCCCCGCTGGCTGATGCTGATCCTGAGCGCCGGCAGCGCGGGCCAGATCCTCCACGCCCTGTCGGTTCCCGCCGGCCTGTTCCTCGGCCCGATGCTGGTGGCCATCGTCTTCGGTGTCAGCGGCGCCAACCTCAGCCTGCATCGCCAGGTATTCCGCTTCGGCCAGGGTTGCGTCGGCTTGCTGGTGGCCCATTCGGTGACCTGGGCCGTCCTGGTGTCACTGGCCCAGGCCTGGCCGCTGATGCTGTTCGCCACCCTGGTTACCGTGGTGTTGAGTGCCCTGGTGGGCCTGGGCACCGTGCGCTTTGGTGGCATCCCCGGCAGCACGGCAGCCTGGGGCACGGCCCCCGGCGCGGCTTCGGCGATGGTCTCGATGGCCGAGGAATACGGCGCCGATTCGCGGGTCGTGGCGACCATGCAGTATGTGCGGGTGGTGTGCGTGGTGATGGTGGGTTCGCTGGTCAGCCATGCCCTCGGGGCGTCCATCGGTGATGGCCTGGCCGCCAGCGCCGCGCCACTGGTGGCGGCGCCGGACCTGGGCAACATGGCCCTGAGCCTGGGGGTGGTCCTGCTGGGGATCGCGCTGGGCAACCGGCTGCCGGCGGGCGCCTTGCTGGTGCCGTTGCTGCTCGGTGGTGTGTTGCAACTGAGCGGCGTGCTGGTCATCGACATGCCGGAATGGCTGCTGGCCTTCGCCTACGGCGCCATCGGTTGCTACATCGGCCTGCGCTTCGACCGCCAGACCATGGGCTATGTCTGGAAACGCCTGCCGACGATGATCGCCGGGGCACTGGTGCTGATCCTGCTGTGCGCCGGCTGCGCCTGGGTACTGGCACGCATCGCCGGCACGGACTTCCTGTCCATGTACCTGGCCACCAGCCCCGGCGGGCTGGATGCCATGGCGATCATCGCGGTGGAAACCCATGCCGATGTCGGCCTGGTCCTGGCGATGCAAACCTTGCGGCTGTTCGGGGTGATCCTGACCGGGGCGTTCTGTGCGAGGCAGATCATTCGCCTGACCCAGCGTTGAACGCTATCGCCCCGCCTGCCCCAAAACGACATCGATATCCCAGCCTTCATCCAGCGCCCTGGCCAGGCGCCCCTCGATCACCTCCGATGAGGCCATCAGCAGCACCCTCAATCCACAGCAGCCGCCAACCCCGGCACCCGCTGCCGGGTAAAGCACACCAGCAGGATGAACAGGGTCACCCCCGCCGTCATCAGCGCCTCGTAGCGATAGGCATCGCTGACCAGCATATAGCCCAGCACCGTGAGGATCGCCGCGATCACCAGCCAGGTCAGCCAAGGGAACAGCCACATGCGAAACGCCAGTGGCGTCCCTGCCCGCTCGGCTCGCGCCCGCATGCGCAGCTGGGACACGGCGATCACCAGGTACACCAGCAAGGCAATCGACCCGGTGGTCGAGAGCAGGAAGCTGAACACCTTGCCCGGAAACACATAGTTCACGACACAGCCGCCAAACCCGGCCAGGGTCGACAACAACACCGCCACCACCGGCACGCCATTGCGCGAGACCCGCCGGACAATCGGCAGCGCCTCGCCCCGGGCACCCAGCGAATGCAACATGCGCGACGCGGTATACAGCCCCGAGTTCATGCAACTGGTCACCGCCACCAGCACCACCAGGTCGACGATCAGCTTGGCCCCCGGCACATTCAGCACCTCCAGCACCCGTTGGAAAGACCCCACCGCCTTGAGCCCCGGGTCATTCCAGGCCACCAGCGACACCACCAGGAAGATCGACGCCAGGTAGAAGATCGCGATGCGGTACACCACCAGGTTGGTGGCACGACGGATCTTATCCTGGGGATTGGAGATTTCATCGGCGGCAATGGTGACGATCTCGGCACCGAAGAACGAGAAGATGGTGATCAGCACCCCGCCCAGCACCGTGCCGAAACCATTGGGCATGAAACCGCCATTGGCCCACAGCTGGCTGACCCCGGAAACCTGCGCCAGTGGCCAGAAACCAGACACCGCCATGCCACCGACCACGATAAAGGCGATGATCGCCAGCACCTTGACCAGGGCGAACCAGAATTCGAACTCGCCGAAGTTCTTCACGCTGACCAGGTTGCTGCAGGCCAGCACGCCCATGATCAGGAAGGCGAACAACCAGGACGGCACGGCCGGGAACCAGGCGTGCAGGATGTCCGCGCCAGCGATAGCCTCGACCGGGATGATCAGCACCCAGAACCACCAGTACAGCCAGCCGATGGTAAAACCAGCCCAGGGCCCGATGGCCTGCCCGGCATAGGTGGAGAACGAGCCGCTGTCGGGGTTGGCCACGGCCATTTCGCCGAGCATGCGCATCACCAGCAACACCAGCAGGCCGGTCATGGCGTAGGAGATGAGAATCGCCGGGCCGGCCGAGGCGATGGCATTGGATGAACCAATGAACAGGCCGGCACCGATGATGCCGGCAATGGAAATCATGGAGACCTGACGGGAGGTCAGGCCATGTTGCAGGGAGCCGTGTTTTTCTTGTGATTGCGACGTCATCTGAAACCTTCGATGCACTTCGCCGTCGCGCGGACGACGGCGAGATAAAGCCAATACCGTCCCTCAGGCCGCGGCGGTAACGATGATTTCCACCAGCATGCCGGGCCTGGTCATGCGCACCTGGCCAGTGGAACGGGCCGGGGCGTGCGCCGTGTCGACCCAGGCATCCCAGACCTGGTTGACCTCGTCGAAGTCGCGCAGATCGTCCAGCCACAGCTGGACGTTGAGGATGCGGCGCTTGTCAGTGCCGGCCTGGGCCAGCAGCTCATCGATCTTGCCCAGCACCTCGCGGGCCTGGTCGGCGGCGGAGGTTCCCGGCGTGCCGACCTGGCCGGTCAGGTAGACCACGCCGTTGTGCTTTACCCCATGGTGGACCCGGGTATCGAATCCGTAGCGTTCAATCTGGCTCACAGCTTTTCCTCTCCATTCAAAAACAGCCCGGTCATTCGCCGAGATAGGCCTTCTGCACCTGCTGGTCATGCAGCAGTTCGTGGCAATCACCCGCCAGGGCAATGCGCCCGGAATCGATCACATAGGCGCGGTCGCAAGTCTGCAGCGCCAGGCGCGCGTTCTGCTCCACCAGCAGCAGGGTCACGCCGCCCTTGACCACCTCGCGGATGGTTTCGAAGATCTTCTGCACGATGATCGGCGCCAGGCCCATGGACGGCTCGTCCAGCAACAGCAGCTTGGGCCGGCCCATCAACGCGCGAGAGATCGCCAGCATCTGCTGCTCGCCGCCGGACATGGTCCCGGCCAGCTGGAAGGCGCGTTCCTTGAGACGCGGGAAAATGCCGTACATGCGCTCGATATCGGCGTTGATCGCGTCCTTGCCGTCGCGCCGGGAAAAGGCGCCCATTTCCAGGTTCTCGTGCACGGTCAGCTTGGGGAAGATGCCCCGCCCTTCCGGCACCAGGGCCAGGCCCTCGCGGATCAGGTCATAGGCCTTGATCGCCGAATGGGCCTTGCCGTCGAAGGTGATCTGCCCGGCACTCGGAGTGAGCAGGCCGCCAAGGGTCTTCAGCGTGGTGGTCTTGCCAGCACCGTTGGCGCCGATCAGGGCGACCATCTCGCCTTCGCGGACCTTGAGGTCGATGCCCTTGATCGCCTGGATCGCACCGTAGGCGACCTTGAGGTCGCTGACTTCGAGAATGTTCTTCATGCCTCTACCTCCGCACCGAGGTACGCCTCGATGACCTTGGGATCCTTCTGCACGTCGGCCGGCAGGCCGTCGGCGATCTTGCGACCGAATTCCAGCACGGTGACGTGGTCGCACAGGCCCATGACCAGCTTCACGTCGTGCTCGATCAGCAGCACCGTCTTGCCGTCCGCCTGCATCTTGCACATCAGCTTGCGCAGGCCTTCGGTCTCCGAAGCGTTCATGCCGGCGGCGGGCTCGTCGAGGGCGATCAGCTTGGGTTCGGTGGCCAGGGCGCGGGCGATTTCCAGGCGGCGCTGGTCGCCGTAGGAGAGGTTTTTCGCCAGTTCGCTGCCGAGGTGGGCGATGCCGACGTAGTCCAGCCAATGGCGCGCAGCCTGGCGGATCTCGCGCTCCTCGCGCACGCAGGCGGCGGTACGCAGGATGGCGCCGAACACACCGCTGCGGGTACGCACATGGCGGCCGATCATCACGTTCTCCAGGGCCGTCATGTTGTGGAACAGGCGGATGTTCTGGAAGGTCCGCGAGATGCCGGCTTCCACCACCTTGTCCGGCTTGCTGATGCGCAGCGGCTTGCCGTCGAACATCACCCGCCCCTGCTCGGCCTGGTACAGCCCGGTGAGCACGTTGAACAGGGTGGTCTTGCCGGCGCCGTTGGGGCCGAGCAGGCCGCGGATCTCGCCGCGGCGGATGTTCAGGTCGATGCCATGCAGGGCCTGCAGGCCGCCGAAGAACTTGCTGACCTGATGCAGTTCGAGAAGGATATCGCTCATGCCTTGTCCGCCTCTTTGGCCGGGTATTCGAAGGAAGCCTCGCTGGCCGGCGCATGCACTGCCGAGCTCAATGCCGCCGGTACGGGGGCGGGCTCGGGGTCGGCGTCATGCAGCTCGGCGCGACGGCGATCGGACGGCCACAGGCCTTCGGGACGGAAACGCATGACCAGGATCAGGGCAAAGCCGAACACCAGCATGCGCAGGGTCGAGGCATCCAGCACGTTGCGCAGGATGTCGCGGCTGACGAAGGTGACGTTGTCCATTACCCAGGGCTGGATCCAGTTGACCAGGTCGCGGAACAGCTCGGGCATCACCGACAGGATCAGCGCCCCCAGGACCACGCCACGAATCGAACCCATGCCACCGAGCACCACCATGGCCAGGACCATGATCGATTCCATCAGGGTGAAGGACTCGGGGCTGACGAAGCCCTGGTAGCTGGAGAACAGCACCCCGGACACCCCGCCGAAGGTGGCGCCCATGGCGAAGGCCAGCAGCTTGAGGTTGCGCTTGTTCAGGCCCATGGCCTCGGCCGCCACTTCATCCTCGCGCAGGGCCATCCAGGCGCGGCCGATGCGCGAGACTTCGAGGCGCTTGGAAAGGACGATGCAGAGAATCACGATGAACAGGAAGAACAGGTAGTAGCTGATCACCGGCGACACGTTCAGGCCGAACAGGCTCCAGCTTTCCTGCAGCGACAGCACCGGCGCCGCGCCCTGCCCCGGTGCGTGGCTCCAGGCACCGAAATCCATATGCAGCGGGGCGATGTTGCTGATGCCCTGGGGACCGTTGGTGAGGTTCAGCGGCTGGTCGAGATTGTTCATGAAGATGCGGATGATCTCGCCGAAGCCCAGGGTGACAATGGCCAGGTAGTCACCACGCAGCTTGAGCACCGGGGCGCCGATCAGCACCCCGCAGATGGCTGCGGCCACGGCCGCCACGGGGATGATCACCCACAGCGGCCAGTCCAGCACGCTACCGGTCAGCCCGGCCATGTTCAGGTGCGGCGAGGCGAGCAAGGCGTACAGGTAGGCGCCGATGGCGTAGAAGCCGATATAGCCCATGTCCAGCAGGCCGGCGTAGCCGATCACGATGTTCAGGCCCAGGGCCAGGAGCACGTAGAGCATGGCGAAGCCGAGGATGCGCACCCAGGTCGGGCCGAGCATGGGGATGGCGTCGACCAGGAACGGCAAGGCGATGAAACCGAGGATCAGCAACAGGTATTGGGTCTTGTGGTTTTTCATCACGGCCACCTCAGGCGCGGTCGGCCTGGCGTTCGCCAAGCAGGCCATTGGGGCGGAACAGCAGGACCAGGATCAGCACGGCGAAGGCGAAGATGTCCTGGTAGTTGGCACCGAGGAAACCGCCGGTGAACTGCCCGGCATACCCCGCCGCCAGCGACTCGATCAGCCCCAGCAACAGGCCGCCGGCCATGGCCCCGAAGAGGTTGCCGATACCGCCGAGCACCGCCGCGGAGAAGGCTTTCAGGCCCAGCAGCAGGCCCATGTAGGCGTCGGCCTGGCCGTAGTTGATGGCGCGCATCACCCCGGCGATCGCGCCAAGGCTGGCGCCGATCAGGAAGGTCGCGGAAATCACCCGGTTGATATTGATGCCCATCAGCCCGGCCACTTCCTGGTTCTGCGCGGTGGCGCGCATGGCCTTGCCAAGGCGGGTCTTGTCCACCAGCAGCCAGAGGCCGAGCATGATCACCACGGAGATGATCATGATCGACACCTGCACGTTGGTCAGGGTGGCGCCGAAGATGTCCACCGGCTGGGTTTCGATCACTTCCGGGAAGGTCTTGTAGCCGCGCCCCCAGATCATCATCGCCAGGTTCTGCAAGGCGATGGAAATACCGATGGCGAGGATCAGCGGGGTCAGGCGCGGCGCCTTGCGCAGCGGCCGGTAGGCGTATTTCTCCATGCCCTGGGCCAGCAGCATGCACACCACCGCCGCGGCCATGATCGCCAGGAGCAAGGTGACGATGCCCGGCGCAAAGCCTGCGCCCGCCAGCATGGAGAGAACCGAAATGGTGACCATGGCGCCAACCATCACCACTTCGCCATGGGCGAAGTTGATCAGGCCGATGATCCCGTAGACCATGGTGTAGCCCAGCGCGACCAGGGCGTAGATGCTGCCCAGCACCAGGCCGTTGAGGACCTGTTGCAACAAAATATCGAAAGTACCGTCCACGAGCTGAATCCTCGAAACTGCATTGAGGTCGCCACGGCGGTGGAGTGACCGCACGCGCGACTGGCCTGGCAGGTGGGAAAAAATCTTCTTGTTATGCGGCGGGCCTCGCGGGCCCGCTTGTTATTGGGACAAAGCTCAGTCGCGCTCGACCGACAGGGTTTTCCAGCCGCCGTCGGCGAACTGGAACACGGTGGCGGCCGGGCTTTTCAGGTTGCCCTTGTCGTCGAAGGCGATGGTCCCGGTGACGCCTTCGTAGCTCTCGCTCTTGAGCACCGGCAGGTAGGTCTTGGGATCGGCGGAACCGGCCTTGACCATGGCGTTGATCGCCGCCCAGGTGGCGTCGTAGGCCGCCGGCGAGGACTGCACCACACCGACGCCGAACTTGTCCTTGAGCTTCTGCTCGAAAGCCGCGCCCTTGGGCATGTCCAGCAGCGGCGTGCCGTAGTTCCAGGCGTAGACGCCGTCGGCAGCGCTGCCGGCCATCTGCTTGAACTGTTCGTTGGGCAGGTTGCCGATGTTCATGAAGCGCGCCTTCAGGCCGAGGTTCTTCATCTGCTTGGCCATGGGTGCAGCCTGGTAGTCGAGGGCGGCGAAGAACACTGCATCGGCCTTCTGTGCCTTGGCCGTGGTGAGGATGGCGTTGAAGTCGGTGGACTTGTCGTTGGTGTACTCGCGTACCACCACATTGCCGCCGGCCGCCTTGACCGCCTTGGTCACCTCGTCGGCCAGGCCCTGGCCGTAGGCGGTACGGTCATCGAAGATGGCGATGCGCTTGGCTTCGAGCTTGTTGACCAGGTAGTTGCCGGCGTAACGGCCGAGGGTCGCGTCGTCGTTGACCACGCGGAACACCGAAGGGATGCCCTGCTGGGTCAACGCCGGGTTGGTGGCGGACGGCGAGATCTGCGGGACGCCGGCGGCGGCATAGATCTTCGAAGCGGGAATGCTGGTACCGGAGTTGTAGTGACCGATCACCACCGCCACCTTCGAGTCCACCAGGCGCTGGGCCACGGCAGTGCCGGTGCGGGGGTCGGCGACATCGTCCTCGGAGACCAGCTTGAACTCGGCCACTTCGCCACCGATCTTCAGTTGTTGCTGGTTGGCTTCCTCGATGGCGATCTGGATGCCGTGCTCGACATCCTGCCCCTGGTGTGCCGAAGGCCCGGTGAGGGGGCCGGCGAAACCGATCTTGACCACTTCCGCCTGCGCGGTCCCCATGGCCATGAACAACGTTACCGCGGTCGCTAGGGCTGTACGCCCGCCGATATTCTTCTTCATTTTTTCAGCTCCCAGTAGTGGTCGGACGAACCAGCGAGAAACAGGGCAAGCCAATGGGGTGCACGCAAGCAGACCGAGCACCTCGTCATCGCTTACCGCTTGCGATTGGCCAGAACGCCATCGCACTTGTAAGATAACAGTCAGCAGGCAACTGTCAATGGGTGTATGCTTGGGAAAAATGTAAAAAGCCTGGCAAGCGCCGGAGGCGAACCCAAGCGGAAATCAGGGCCCGCCACCTGCCTGGTCAGATGTTTGATAACATATGGCTACATAATCACCGCTGGTTGGCTACGGATCCCGACCGCATGGGGCTTACGGGCTGCGCATGACCTGGCGGAGAATCAACCGTGATGAGCCAAATCAGTTTCAGGAGCAATTCGATGAATGCGTCGTTAGGCACGCGCCGCGCCAATCTGGCGGAAACCGTGATCCAGGAGCTGTCCGGGCGGATCGACAATGGCACCTACCGGCCCGGCGACAAGCTGCCGTCCGAGCAGGAGCTGTGCAAGGAATTCGGGGTCAGCCGCCCGGTGATCCGCGAGGCCGTGGCCTCGCTGCGCCTCGGCGGCCGCCTCATTGCCCGCCAGGGGGTGGGGGTGTTCGTGGTCGAGCAGGATGTGAAGCGCATCGGCTTCGCCATCGACAGCGTGGTCGATGATGTACGCGCAGCGGCGCACATCCTCGAATTGCGCCTGGGCATCGAGACCGAATCGGTGGCCCGTGCTGCCGAGCGCCGCAGCCCGACCAGCATGGCGCAGATCACCGAAGCCTTCGACCGCTTCAATGCGCTGGACGGGGCGAGCCTGGAAGAAGAAGCCAAGGCCGACTTCGAATTCCACCTGGCGATTGCCCGGGCCACCAACAACCCGCACTTCACCCAACTGCTCGAAGCCCTGGGGCCGGACATCATCCTTGACCTCAACCTCAAGCATGGCCAGGTGACGGGCAAGAACCGCCAGACCCATATCAAGAAGATCGGCCGCGAGCATGGTGCGATCCTTTCGGCGATCACCATGGGTGATGTGAACGGGGCACGGACGGCGTTGCGCAAGCACCTGGAAGAGAGTCTGTCGCGGTACCAGCGGGTGCTTGATAGCAAGAATTGAGGTCGCCTGGACCGGCCTCATCGCTGGCAAGCCAGCTCCCACAGGGTCAGCACAAATCTTGAGATCTGTGCAGTACCTGTGGGAGCTGGCTTGCCAGCGATGGAGCCATCAGCATTTCACAAACCTAAACAGACGTACTTGATCTCCAGGTAATCCTCGATCCCGTACCGCGACCCCTCCCGCCCCAGCCCCGACGCCTTGACCCCACCAAACGGCGCGACCTCGGTCGCCACCACCCCGACATTGACCCCGACCATCCCGTATTCCAGCGCCTCCGAGACCCGCCACACACGCCCCAGATCCCGCGCATACAGGTAGCAGGCCAGGCCGAACTCGGTGTCATTGGCCGCCGCGATCACCTCCTCCTCGCTGGAGAAGCGGAAGATCGGCGCTACCGGCCCGAAGATCTCCTCCCGCGCCACGCGCATCTGCGGCGTGACATCCGCCAGCAAGGTCGGCTCGAAGAACGCATCACCCAGCGCATGCCGACGCCCACCCGCGACCACCCGGGCACCCGCCTCCACCGCCTCGCTGACCATGCGCTCCACCCCGGTGGCCGCACGCCCGTCGATCATCGGTCCGACCTGAGTTCCCGGCTGATCGCCCTCGCCCACCACCAGCTCGTTCACCCGCTCGGCAAAGCGCTGCACGAAGCGCTCGTAGATGCCGTCCTGGATATAGAAGCGGTTGGCACAGACACAGGTCTGCCCACTGTTGCGGAACTTGGCGATCAGCGCACCTTCCACCGCCTTCTCCAGGTCGGCGTCATCGAAGACGATAAACGGCGCATTGCCGCCCAGCTCCATGGTCACCTTCTTCACCGTCGCCGCGCATTGCTGCAGCAACTGGATGCCGATTGGCGTCGAGCCGGTGAACGACAGCTTGCGCACCACCGGGCTGGCCGTCAGCTCACCACCGATGGCCGCGGAATCCCCGGTCACCACGCTGAGCACACCCGGCGGAATACCCGCGCGCTCCGCCAATACACACAGCGCCAGGGCACTGAACGGTGTCTGCGAGGCCGGCTTGAGTACCAGGGTGCAGCCCGCCGCCAGCGCAGGGGCGGCCTTGCGGGTGATCATCGCCGAGGGGAAGTTCCATGGCGTGATCGCCGCGCAGACGCCAATCGGTTCCTTGGTCACCAGCAGGCGGCGGTCGGCATTCGGCGACGGGATCACATCGCCATAGATGCGCTTGCCCTCCTCGGCATAGAACTCCAGATAGGACGCGGCAAAGGCGATCTCTCCACGGGATTCGGCCAGGGGCTTGCCCTGCTCGGCGGTCATGATCCGCGCCAGGTCTTCCTGGTGGGCCATGATCTCGCGGAACCAGGCTTGCAGGCGCGCCGCCCGCTCCTTGGCAGTCAAGGCGCGCCAGACCGGCAGGGCACGCTCGGCGGCGGCGATGGCGCGACGGGTCTCTTCGCCGCCCATGCGCGGCACATGCCCCAGCACCTCGCCATTGGCCGGATTGGTCACGGCAATGCGCTGGCCGCTATCGGCCGCCAGCCATTGCCCGTCGATATAGCAACACTCACGCAGCAGGTCGTGATCGGCAAGTTTCATGTCGATTGGCTCGTTCGAAAAAGGGAAAAAGGTGGGGCCGTACCGCGCCCCACCCGAGGTGAATCAGCGCGCGGACTGCAACGCCTTCTCGCGGATCTGGCTGAGGGTCATGCGCGGGGTCAGGGCTTCCGGATCCACCTGGATCTCGATCAGCGCCGCCCTGCCGGAGGCCTGGCAGCGCTCGAAGGCGCCGGCGAAGTCCTCGGTGCGGGTCACGGTCTCGCCATGCAGGCCGTAGGCCCGGGCCAGGGCGGCGAAGTCCGGGTTATGCAGCTCGGTGCCGGAAACCCGGCCCGGGTAGCTGCGCTCCTGGTGCATGCGGATGGTGCCGTACATGCCGTTGTTGATCACGATGGTGATCAGCCGGGCGTCGTAGTGCGCCGCCGTGGCCAGCTCCTGGCCGTTCATCATGAAGCAGCCGTCACCGGCGAAGGCGATCACCGTGCGCTGCGGGTAGGTCAGCTTGGCCGCCACCGCCGCCGGCACGCCGTAGCCCATGGAGCCGTTGGTCGGGCCCAGCAAGGTGCGGAACACCCGGTGCTGGTAGCCACGGTGTACCCAGCCGGTGTAGTTGCCGGCGCCACAGGTGAGGATGCTATCGGCCGGCAGGGTCTTGTTCAGCCAGGCGATCACTTCGCTCATCTGCACATCGCCGGGCGAGCGCGGGGTCTCGAAGTTGCCGCGATAGCCGCGATTGAGGCTGGCGACCCAGTCCTCGAAGGCCGCTGGCGCCACCGCCGGCAAGGCCGCAGCCTGGGCCAGGAAGCTGGCCGGCCCGGCATTGATGCCCAGGGTCGGCTGGTAGACCCGGCCGATCTCCTCGGCACTGGCATGCACATGGACCAGGGCCTGCTTCGGCGTCGGAATATCCACCAGGGCATAGCCACCGGTGGTCATCTCGCCGAGACGGGCACCGACCACGATCAGCAGGTCGGCGCCTTTCACCGCCTCCACCAGCGCCGGGCCGGCCGCCAGGCCAAGGTCACCGGCATAGTGCGGGTCGGTGTTGTCGAACAGGTCCTGGCAGCGGAACGAGGCCGCCAGGGGCAGGTTCTGCACTTCGACGAAGCGCTTGAGGTCGGCCACCGCCGCAGCATTCCAGCCACCACCACCGGCGATCACCAGCGGCTTGCCGGCCTTGCCGATCAGCGTTTGCAACTCGGCCAGCGCCGCCGGAGCCGGTGCCGCCTCGACGCGCTGCGCCGGGCGGGCATCGGCCACCGAGACCAGATCGGTCAGCATGTCTTCCGGCAACGCCACTACCACTGGGCCCGGGCGCCCGCTGATGGCGCGCTGGAAGGCCTGATTGACCAGCTCGGGAATCCGCGCCGCGTCGTCGATCTGCACCACCCACTTGGCCATCTGCCCGAACATGCGCCGGTAGTCCACCTCCTGGAAAGCCTCGCGCTCGATCTGGTCGCGGGCCACCTGGCCGATGAACAGGATCATCGGCGTCGAGTCCTGGAACGCCGTGTGGACGCCCACCGAGGCGTTGGTCGCGCCCGGGCCGCGGGTGACCATGCAGATCCCCGGCTTGCCGGTGAGCTTGCCGTAGGCCTCGGCCATGTAGGCCGCCCCGCCCTCCTGGCGGCAGACGATCAGGTCGATCTCGTCCTGCACGTCATGCAGCGCATCGAGCACCGCCAGGTAGCTTTCGCCGGGCACGCAGAAGGCGCGCTCGACCCCGTTGACCCGCAAGGCATCGACCAGGACCTGCCCGCCGCTGCGTACTGCTGTGTTGTCGCTCATTGTTGTTCTCCTTCAGGCAGCGCGCTCAGATAACCGAGTCTTCGAGGAACGGCTTGTTGTCGATGACCCGCTGGTAGGACAGCGCGCCCAGGTCCAGCGAGCGATAGCCGCCATAGGTGATCAGCTCGGACAGACCGCGCCCGATGGCGGGCGCCTGCTGCAGGCCGTGGCCGCTGAAACCGTTGCAGAAAAGGAAGTTGCCCACCTCGTTGTGCGGGCCGACGATGGCGTTGTGGTCGAGCACGCAGAAGTCGTAGTGCCCGGCCCAGAAGTTGACCACCTTGATCCCTTCGAAGGCCGGCACGCGCTCGGCGAGGATCGGCCAGACCTCTTCGTCGAACTCGTCGTGCATGACGTCGAAGTCCTCGAAGTCCACTTCCGGGTCGTGTTTCGGGTAGGTGCCACCGAGGTAGAACTGGCCTTCAGGACGGAAGAACACCCCGGTCGGATCGATGGTCAACGGCACCGTGCCTTGCAGCGGGGTGCGGCAATCGAAGACGAACAGCGAGCGGCGGCGTGGCTCCACCGGAATATCCAGGCCGGCCAGACGGGCGACCTTGGTGCCCCGGGTGCCAGCGCAGTTGACCAGCACGCCGCAGCCGATGCGCTCGCCACTGGCCAGTTGCACGCCGGTGATGCGGTCGCCTTCACGCTGAATGCCGACCACCTCGTTCTCGATGTACTCGATGCCCATGGCGCGCGCCTTGCGCCGGAAGCCGTTGAGCATGCCGAGGCTATCGAACCAGCCCTCGCCGGTCTTGCCGTAGCTGGCCCCGGCCAGGGAATCGATATTCACCCAGGGGAACCGCCGCGCCAGTTGCTCGGGGTCGAGCAGGTGCACGTCGGCGCCATGGGACACCTGGGTGTCGTGCAGGCGGCGCAGCACCTCGTAGCCCTTGTCGTCGCCGAGGAACAGGTAGCCGTTCTCGTGGAAGGCCAGGTTCGGCTTGTCGCCGTCCACTTCCATGACCTCGGGGAAGTTGCGCACGAACTCGGCACCGAACTTCGAGATCTCGATATTGATCGGGTTGGAGAACTGCTGGCGGATCGAGCTGCTGGACAGCGCGGTGGCCGACTTGTTGTAGGTCCAGTCACGCTCGATGACCAGCACCGAACCCTTGAAGTCCGGGTTGTTGGCGAGGAAGTAGGCGGTGGAGCTGCCGTTGACCGCGCCACCGACGATCACCACATCGTAATTCTGTTGTTTAGCCGTGGAAGCCATGATTCAGCACTCTGTTGATGTGGAGGTCATTTCGGGTCTTCGAAGTGCCCGGCACCGGCGAAGTTGCCGCCGTGGAAGCGCGCCGCCGGTTCGTTCGGGTCCAGCGGCGGATGCTCGGCCAGGACCTTTTCCCGATAGTCGTCGGCGCTGTCCCGGGGCACGTAGCCGATGGACGAGGCCAGGCGGTTGTCCCACAGGCTTTCGCGGTTGGCCGACATGCCGTAGACGATCATGTGCCCGACCCGTGGCGCCAGCAGCGAGCGCTCGGTGAGCTGGGCAAAGTCGTCGAACGACAGCCAGGTGGCGAGCATGCGTCGGTCCAGCGGCTCGGGGAACGAGGAGCCGATGCGCAGGTTGACCGACTCGATGCCGAACTTGTCCCAGTAGTAGCGGCCCAGGTCCTCGGCGAAGCACTTGCTCACGCCGTACAGGCTGTCCGGGCGGTGGGCGGCAGTCGCGTCGATGGTTTCGGTGCGGTCGTAGAAGCCGATGGCGTGGTTGGAACTGGTGTACACCACGCGCTTGACGCCATTGCGCCGCGCCGCTTCGTAGATGTTGTAGGTGCCGACGATATTGCCGTTGAGGATCTTCGCGAAGGTGTCCTCCACCGGCACGCCGCCGGCATGCACGATGGCGTCGACGCCTTCGGTCAGCGGCAGCACGTCGTCGAAGTTGCCCAGGTCGCAGCGGATCAGCTGCTCATGGGGCGCGGCCTGGCCCAGGTCGGCGATATCGGTCAGGCGCAGCTCGTCGGCGAAGGCTGCCAAGTGCTTGCGCAGCACCGAGCCGAGGCGTCCGGCGGCACCGGTGATCAGCAGGCGTTTGAAAGGTTTGTTCATGGTGACCTCGAATTCCGATTAATCAGGACAGGGCCGCGAAGGCATCGCGCAGCTGCCCGAGGGCCTGTTCCAGTTCCTGCCGCGATGTGGCGAACGACAGCCGTACATAGGGTTCCAGACCGAAAGCAGAGCCCGGCACCGTGGCCACCTTGCCGACCCGCAACAGATAGGCCGAGAGGTCGGCGTCGTTGCCGATCACCTCGCCGTCCGGGGTGCGTTTGCCGATAAAGGCCGCGACATTGGGGAAGGCATAGAAGGCGCCTTGCGGCATCTCCAGTTGCAGCCCCGGGATCTGCGCCAGCCCGCGCACCACCAGTTCGCCCCGCGCCTGGTACTCGCGGTTGGCTTCGCGGACGAAGTCCTGCGGGCCGTTCAACGCGGCCACAGCGGCCAGTTGGGAGATGCTCGACGGACAGGTAGTGGTCTGCGACTGGGTCTTGTTCATCGCCACGATCAGGTGCTTCGGCCCGGCGGCATAGCCGAGGCGGTAGCCGGTCATGGCATAGGCCTTGGACACGCCGTTGATCAGCAGGGTGCGATCGCGCAGCTGCGGGCAGGCGGTGACGAAGGACACGAACGGCTGGTCGCCGAGCACGATGTGCTCGTAGATCTCGTCGGAGATCACCAGCACGTGCGGGTGGCGCTCCAGGACCGCGCCGAGGGCGGCCAACTCCTCACGGGTGAAGATCGCCCCGCTCGGGTTGTTCGGCGAATTGAGCATGACCCAGCGGGTACGCGGGGTGATTGCCGCCTCCAGTTGCTCCGGGCGCAGCTTGAAGCCCTGGTCGGCATCGCACGGAATAACCTTGGGCACGCCGCCATTGAGCATCGCCATATCGGTGTAGGACACCCAGTACGGCGCCGGGGTGATTACCTCGTCGCCCGGCTCCAGGGTGGCGAGGAAGGCATTGAACAGCAGTTGCTTAGCACCGTTGCCGACGCAGATTTCATCGAGGCCGTAGACCAGGTCGTTTTCCCGGGCGAACTTGTCGACGATGGCCTGGCGCAGCGCCTCCAGGCCGTTGGGCCCGGTGTAATGGTTGTTACCGGCGAGCATCGCCTGGTGGGCCGCCTCGATCACGTGGGCCGGAACGTTGTAGTCCGGCTCGCCGAGGGCCAGGTTGATCACCGACTCGCCCTGGGCCAGCATCTGCTTGGCCAGGACCGACACCGCCATGCTTGGCGAGCTCTTCACCGCGCGCACGCGGCTGCTCTGGATTTCCATCTCAACGCTCCCCGCCGGCTTCGAAGCCGTAGTCGTCCCGCGCCTGCTCGGCGCTGATGTAGCCAAAGCGCAGATCGCGCTCGACCTGCTGGCGATCACGCTGGCGCGGATCGCCGTAGCCACCGCCACCGGGCAGGCGCAGGACCAGGCGCCGTTCCGCCGGCACGAACTGCTGGCCCTTGCCGCGCAGCAGCTGGCCGTCATCCAGGCCGACATAGCCCGCCGCTCCCGGCTGGCCGCCTTCCAGGCCACGGGCGGCGTACTGGATACGGTCGAACATGGCGCTGAAGCGGAAGCTGTAACCCTCGGCCGCCGAGACCTCGATCTCCTGGCCCAGGCCGCCGCGCAGCAGGCCGGCACCGCCGGAACCTTCACGCAGCTCCTTGCGCCAGACCACCACCGGCCCGGCGTGCTCGGTGGCTTCCACCGGCATGGTGTGCACGCCGCTCGGGAAGGCCGTGGCGCTCAGGCCATCCATCGCCGAACGGGCGCCCATGCCGCCGCTGTTGAACATCAGCATCTCGGCATTGCGGCCATTGGGGTTGCTGTCCAGTGGGCGCACGCTCAGGTGCAGGTTCCACAGGGCGCTGGCGCCTTCGGCCGGCACCTTGCCCGGCAGGCACTTGTGCAGCGCACCGAGAACCAGGTCGGGCACGAAGTGGCCGAGCACATGGCGCACCGACACCGGCGCCGGGTGCTTGGCATTGAGGATGCAGCCTTCCGGCGCAGTCACCTCGAAGGGCTCCAGGGACGCCGAGTTGTTGGGGATCTCCGGCGCAACGATGCATTTCAGGCCATAGCAGGCATAGGCCTTGGCATAGCCCAGGGGCACGTTGATGCCGAACTGGCTCATGCCCGAGGTGCCGGTGAAATCGCTCTTGATGCCGTCCGGGCCGACGGTCAGGGTCACCGCCAGGGTGACCGGCACGTCGTAGCCGTCCAGGGTCATGCTGTTGCTGTAGGTGCCGTGGGGCAGCGACTTGAAGCATTCCAGGGTGGCGCGGCGGCTGTGTTCCAGGATGAAGCTGCCGATATGCTCCAGGTCGTCCAGCTGGAACTCCTCGAGCATGTCCAGCAGGCGCTTGTGCCCGGTCTCGTTGCACGCCGACAGGGCGTAGAAGTCGCCGACCACCCGATCGTTCTCGCGCACGTTGTTGCGCAGGATATTGATCAGGTCGCGGTTGACCTTGCCGCGCTCGAACAGCTTCATGATCGGGATGAACAGGCCTTCCTCGTACACCTCGCGGGCATCCGGGCCGAAGCCGCGGCCGCCGATATCCACCACGTGGGCGGTACTGGCGAAGTAGCCGATCAGCCGCCCCCGGTAGAAGGATGGCGAGACGATGGTGATGTCGTGCAGGTGCCCGGTGCCCTTCCACGGGTCGTTGGTCACGTAGACATCGCCTTCGAAGATGTTGTCCTCGCCGATGTCCTTGATGAAGTGCACCACCGCCTCGGCCATGGTGTTGACGTGGCCCGGGGTGCCGGTCACGGCCTGGGCAAGCATGTTGCCGGCGCGGTCGAAGACCCCGGCCGACAGGTCGCCGGCCTCGCGCACGCTGGTGGAGAAGGCGGTGCGGATCAGGGTCAGGGCCTGCTCTTCGACCACCGAGACCAGGCGGTTCCACATCACCTGCATTTGAATGTCGATCAATGTTTCGCTCATGGTGAATGCTTCCGAATCAGGTATTAGCGACGGGCGACCAGCAGGCAGCCGTCGGGCTGGACCGTGGCGGTGAAGTTCGAGGTAACGAAGGTCGAGGTCTCGCGTTCGACGATGATCGCCGGGCCATCGACCCGGGCGCCGACCTGCAGCTCTTCGCGCGGGTGGATACCGGCGTCGACGAAGCCACCGGCCGCCACGTCGAAGACCTGGCGGCGCGCGATTTCATGGGCACGGTACGAAGCCGCGACTTCCTCGATTCGGGCCACCGGTGGCAGTGGCGAGCTGGCCCTGACCGACCAGCTGACGATCTCGATGTCCGGACCTTCGATCGGGCGACCGAAGAAGCGGGTGTAGGCCTCTTCGAAACGCGCCTTGAACTCGACGGTGTCCGCCGCACTGAAGGCCTTGAACGGCAGGCCCACGGGGATTTCCCAGCCCTGGCCGACGTAGCGCATGAAGGCGGTGCAGTCCATTTCCGGCTCGCCCTCGGGCATGCCCTGGCGCAGGAAGCCCAGCGATTCGGCCTTCATTTCCTCGATCAGCACATTGACCGCGGCGGCATCGAACTCGGACAGGCGCACGAAGGCGCTGCGCACCGCCTCGTAGCCGAACGGCGCACGCAGGAAGCCGATGGCCGAACCCACGCCGGCACCGGCCGGGACCAGGAAGCGCGAAACACCCATTTTTTCGCAGAGGCGCGCAGCATGCAGCGGACCACCGCCGCCGAAGGTGATCATGGTGTAGTCGGCGATGTCCTTGCCGCTTTCCACGGCATGCACGCGACCGGCGTTGGCCATGTTCTCGTCGACCACCTCGCAGACGCCGAAGGCAGCGGTATCGGCCTGCATGTTCAGCGGCTGGCCGATCACCCGGCCCATGGCGCTGGCAGCGTTATCGCTGGACAGGCGCAGGGCACCACCGGCGAAGTTGTCGGCGTCCAGGCGACCGAGCAGCAGGTTGGCGTCGGTGATGGTCGGCTCCAGGCCACCGCGACCGTAGCAGGCCGGGCCTGGCTCGGAGGCGGCACTGTGCGGGCCGACGCGGATCTGGCGCATGCTGTCGATGCTGGCGATGGAACCGCCGCCGGCACCGATCTCGACCATCTCTACCACCGGAATGGAAATCGGCATGCCGCTGCCCTTCTTGAAGCGGTAGGTCCGGGCGACTTCGAAGGTCTTGGCGGTCTTGGGCACCTGGTCTTCGATCAGGCAGATTTTCGCCGTGGTCCCGCCCATGTCGAAGGACAGGACGTTTTCCAGTTGGTAGCGGCGGGCAATATCGGCGGCGAAGATCGCCCCGCCGGCCGGGCCGGACTCCACCAGGCGCACCGGGAACTCGGCGGCGCTCTGCACGGAAATGATGCCGCCGCCGGAGTGGATCATGAACACCGGGCAATCGGCGCCTTCCTTTTTCAGCGTGATGACCAGGCGGTCCAGGTAGGACTTGATCAGCGGCTTGACGTAGGCGTTGGCGCACACGGTGTTGAAGCGTTCGAACTCGCGCATCTGCGGCGAGACTTCGCTGGAAATCGAGATGGACAGCTGTGGCAGGCGCGCCTGCAGCGCATCACGCAGTTGACGCTCGTGGGCGCCGTTGACGTAGCTGTGGATGAAGCCGATCGCCACGCTTTCGTAGTCGCCTTCGGCGATGCGCTCGACCAGGGCGTCGACCTCGGCCTGGACCGGGGCGATCAGCACGCGACCCTTCACATCCAGGCGCTCGCGCAGGGTGTAGCGGTGTTCACGGTCGATCAGCGGCGGCGGCAGGGCGATATTGATGTCGTACTGCTCGAAGCGGTTTTCCGTGCGCATTTCCAGGGTGTCGCGGAAGCCTTCGGTGGTGATGAAGGCGGTGCGTGCGCCACGGCGTTCGATCAGGGCGTTGGTCGCCAGGGTGGTGCCGTGGATCAGCTGGTGGATATCCGAGAGCTGCAGGCCGGCCTGCTCCACCACCTGGCGCACGCCGGTGAGGATGGCCCGCTCGGGCAGCTCATAGTCGGTCAGGATCTTGGTCGAATGCAGAACCCCGTCCACGTCCAGCGCGATATCGGTGAAGGTCCCGCCTATGTCCACGCCGACCCGGCATGATGTCGCAGTCATCGTCATATCCCCTGCAATGCTTTGTAGTTGTACGACCCCGCCTTGGTGGGCGGCTTTAAACGTAAGTTATATGTTGTCTTACAGGTGGTCAAGCACCTCTAGACAGAAATCTGTTGCCTTTGCCGGCCTCATCGCTGGCAACGCCAGCTCCCACGGGGTGTGGTGCCAGCCACAGGATCCGGGCCCGACACGAACCCTGTGGGAGCCGGCGTTGCCGGCGATGGCGTCGGTCCTGTCACCCCAGCGTCTTGACCATCCGTGCCCCACCCACCGCCTGCGCCGTGGGGAACACCTCCAGCCGCGACACATCCACCGCTGCCGGCATCCTCAGCGCTGCCAGCAACAGCTCGGCGATATCCGCCGGCTGGATCGACTCATAGCCGTCATACAGCTCGCTGCCCGCCGCCTGCATGCCCATCGCGGTCTTGTACAACTGGGTCTGCACCCGCCCCGGGGCGATCTCGGTCACCCGCACGCCAGTACCGAGCAGGTCACAGCGCAAGGCATCGCAGAACAGGCTGACGCCCGCCTTCGAAGCACCATACACCGCGGCCCCTGGATGCGGCGCCCGCCCGGCGCTCGAGCCGATGAAGAACAGGTGCCCCCTGCCCCGCCCGACCATTCCCGGCAACACCTGCCGGGCCAGGTGCAGCGGCGCCTTGAGGTTGATATCGAGCATGTTGTCGATCTCCGCCTCGTCGATCTCCTGGAACGCGGCCCGGGTCGAGAGGATGCCGGCGTTGTTCACCAGCACATCCACCGCCTGCCCTTCCAGTGCGGCGCTCAGCCCACGGAAATCACGGACATCCGCCTGCAGGGTGGTCACCCCCGGCTCGCCGGCCAGCTCGGCCAGCGCTTCGGGGCTGCGCCCGACCGCGATCACCTGCAGCCCGACATCGCGCAACGCCAGGACGATGGCCTTGCCGATACCGCTGGTGGCGCCGGTGACCAGGGCCCGCTGGTAGCCGGCGGGAAAGGCGACTTCAGGCATAGATATAGCCCCCACTGACGATGACGTTTTCACCGGTGGCATAGCTGTTGCGGCTGCTGCCCATCATCACGATCCATTCGGCGATTTCCGCAGGCTCGGCGGCGCGGCCCAGCGGGTTGGCGGCGGCCAGTTCGCCGAGGAAGCCCAACTGGCGGGCACGCTCGGTGGCGAAACCGGCCGGGGCCACCGAGTTGACCAGGATCTGGTCCTTGGCACAGGCCTGGGCGAAGGATTTGGTCAGGCTGACCACGGCGGCCTTGGTCGCCGCGTAGTGGGCGTTCTGCGGGTGAGCCTTGAAGGCATCCACCGAGGTAACGTTGACGATGCGCCCGGTCACTGCCGGCGCCGCCACGTACTGCTGCATATGCCGCACCGCCGCGACCATCATGTGGTAGGTGCCCTTGATATTGACAGCGTTTTCCAGGTCCCATTCATCGTCGGTGATCTCGAAGATGTCCTTGCGCGGGTAGATCGCCGCGCTGTTGACCAGGCAATGCACCCGGCCCAGGGCCGCGACGATCTCCTCGAACGCGCCGTGGGCGCTGTCCTTGCGGGCGATATCGCCAACCGCCAGCGCCACCTCGGCACCCAGGCCGCGCAACTCTTCTGCCGCCTGCACCAGCAACTGCTCATTTCGGTCGATCAGACCGATCTTCGTCGCCCCGCGCTTGACCATCAGGCGCGCCGTCTCCAGGCCCAGGCCCGATGCGCCGCCCACGATCACCACCGTTTGATTTTCCATGAACCACCTCTGCGATTGAGTCTTTACGTAAGATGCCTGTTGTCTTACATTTGGTCAAACATCAAATCGTTCACAGGTCATCCCGATGCCCGCCGCCAGCCGCCTGTCCCCGCCCTCCCCCGACGCCCGCGATCGCTTGCTGGAGGCGGCCAGCAGCCTGTTCGCCAGCCATGGCTACCAGGCCATCGGCCTGCGTGACCTGGCCAGCCACCTGGGCTTGCGCGCGGGGTCGCTGTACCACCATATCGAAAGCAAGCAGGGGTTGTTGTTCGAACTGATCGAGTCGAGTCTGACCGACCTCCTGTACGAAACAAGGCAATGCCTGAAGGGCAGCCGGAGCAACGGCGAGCGCTTGCAATGCTTCGTCCAGGCGTTCATCTCGTTCAGCCAACGTCACCCTGACAAGCTCACCCTGCTGACCCGCGAGGCAGTCAACCTGAGTACGGAACAGATCGGCCAGATAGACGAACTGAAGGCGGCCTACAGCGACCTGCTCAGCGAGATCATCGCCGCCGAATGCGGGCCGGCATCCGAGCCGCAGGCCCGTCCCATTGCCCTCGCGGTTCTGAGCCTGCTGTGCGGTCAGGGGCAATGGGGAGCGATCAGCACCGCGCGGGAGCAGATCGTGGCATTCGTGAGGGGCATCGTGCGCAGTGGGATGAATGGTCAGGCCTTCTGACTGTTCATGCCCATTGAGCTAAAGCCCTCCAGACTTACGTTATATATAAAAATTTATTACGAAACACGAAGCAAACAGGATTCCGCTTAAAGCCAATCAAACTAAAAACCTCACCAAACATTGATCTGGCTCCCCTCTTCCAATTCCTATCCAGACTATGTTTCCAGCCTGACACCGTTTCAGCCTGGAGTAATAAAAGTGTCAACTACGGATAAACGCCCGGCCACGCGCAGCAAGGAGTTGCGGCTCTTCCTGTTTCTTGTCGTGTGCCTCTTCCCGTTGATATCGGTCATGGTCGTCGGTGGCTACGGCTTTATCATCTGGTTCCTCCAAATGCTCTTCGGCCCGCCCGGGCCGCCCAACTGAAAGTTGCCTGCCAAAGAGCCCAGTGGAGCATGAACATGGATGACACCCTGCATATCGCCAGCCTTGTCGTACTGGCCCGACCCGAACTGTTCGACGCCGTAAAAGCCAACCTGCGCCTGCTCGATGACCTCGAGCTGCATCACGAAAGCCCCGCCGGAAAACTGGTGGTGGTCCTCGAAGCCGGCGACGAGCGCCGGATCCTGCAACGCATCGAGCAGATCAACGCGATCCCCGGCGTGCTCAACGCCGCGTTGATCTATCACGAACTCCTCGATGGAGAACGCCCATGAGCATGACCCGCCGCACCTTCGTCAAATCCCATGCCGCCGCCATCGCCGCGGCCGCCGCCGGCCTGCCCATCGCCACCAGCGCGAGCAACCTGGTCACCGATGCAGACATGGTCAGCCTGAACTGGAACAAGGCGCCCTGCCGCTTCTGCGGCACCGGCTGCAGCGTGATGGTGGCGACCCGCGACAACCGCGTGGTCGCCACCCACGGCGATATCAAGGCCGAGGTCAATCGCGGGCTGAACTGCGTCAAGGGCTACTTCCTGTCGAAGATCATGTACGGCGTCGACCGCCTGACCCAGCCGCTGCTGCGCATGACCAACGGCCAGTACGACAAGCAGGGCGAATTCCACCCGGTGAGCTGGGACCAGGCCTTCGACATCATGGCCGTCAAGTTCAAGGAAGCCCTGAAGAACAAGGGCCCGCAGGCCGTCGGCATGTTCGGCTCGGGGCAGTGGACGGTGTGGGAAGGCTACGCCGCCAACAAGCTGATGAAAGCCGGGTTCCGCAGCAACAACATCGACCCCAATGCGCGGCACTGCATGGCCTCCGCGGTGATGGGCTTCATGCGCACCTTCGGCATGGACGAGCCCATGGGCTGCTACGACGATATCGAGGCCACCGACGCGTTCGTCCTGTGGGGCTCGAACATGGCCGAGATGCACCCGATCCTCTGGAGCCGGGTCACCGACCGCCGCCTCAGCCAGCCTCACGTCAAGGTCGCGGTGCTGTCGACCTTCGAGCACCGCAGCTTCGAGCTGGCGGATATACCGCTGGTGTTCAAGCCGCAGACCGACCTGCTGATCCTCAACTACATCGCCAACCACATCATCCAGAGTGGCGCGGTGAACAAGGACTTCATCGGCAAGTACACGCGCTTCGCCAAGGGTGCCGACGATATCGGCTACGGCCTGCGCCCGACCGACCCACGGGAAAAACAGGCGAAGAACGCCGAGCAGGCCAATACCTGGTCGGATATCTCCTTCGAGCAGTTCGCCGAGTTCGTCAGGCCCTACACCCTGGAGCGCACGGCGAAGGAATCCGGGGTCGCCGCCGAGTATTTGAAATCCCTGGCCGAGCTGTATGCCGATCCGAAGCGCAAGGTGGTGTCGTTCTGGACCATGGGCTTCAACCAGCACACCCGTGGCGTCTGGGCCAACAACCTGATCTACAACATCCACCTGCTCACCGGGAAGATCAGCGAGCCGGGCAACAGCCCCTTCTCCCTCACCGGCCAGCCCTCGGCCTGCGGCACCGCGCGGGAGGTGGGCACCTTCTCCCACCGCCTGCCGGCGGACCTGGTGGTGACCAATCCGAAACACCGCGCCACCGCCGAGAAGATCTGGAAGCTGCCGGCCGGCACCCTCCAGGAAAAGCCCGGTTTCCACGCCGTGCAGCAGAGCCGCATGCTCAAGGATGGCGTGCTCAACGTGTACTGGACCCAGGTCAGCAACAACATGCATGCCGGCCCGAACATCATGCAGGAGGTGCTGCCCGGCTGGCGCAATCCGGACAACTTCGTGATCGTCTCGGACGTCTACCCCACCGTCTCGGCCCAGGCCGCCGACCTGATCCTGCCCAGCGCCATGTGGGTGGAAAAGGAAGGCGCCTACGGCAATGCCGAGCGGCGCACGCAGTTCTGGCACCAGCTGGTGCGGGCACCGGGTGATGCCCGCTCGGACCTCTGGCAACTGATGGAATTCTCCAAGCGCTTCACCACCGACGAGGCCTGGCCTGCCGAACTGCTGGCCAAGGCTCCGCAGTACAAGGGCAAGACCCTGTTCGAGGTGCTGTTCAAGAATGGTCAGGTCGACCAGTTCCCGGTCGAGCAGATCGAGGCCGGCCACCTCAACGACGAAGCCATCGCCTTCGGCTTCTACCCGCAGAAAGGCCTGTTCGAGGAATACGCGCAGTTCGGTCGCGGCCATGGCCATGACCTCGCCGACTTCGACCGCTACCACCACGAACGCGGCCTGCGCTGGCCGGTAGTGGACGGCAAGGAAACCCGCTGGCGCTACCGCGAGGGCCACGATCCCTATGTCGAGGCCGGCAGCGGCGTGCAGTTCTACGGCTACCCGGACAAGAAGGCGATCATCTTCGCCCTGCCCTACGAGCCGCCGGCGGAATCGCCGGATGCCGAATTCCCGTTCTGGCTCAGTACCGGACGGGTCCTCGAACACTGGCACACCGGGACCATGACCCAGCGCGTCGAGGAGCTGTACAAGGCGGTGCCCGACGCCCTGGTGTACATGCACCCGGACGACGCCAAGGCCATGAAGGCCCGGCGTGGCAGCGAGGTCAAGGTGGTCAGCCGGCGTGGCGAGATCCGCGCGCGCATCGAGACCCGCGGGCGCAACAAGCCGCCGCGGGGCCTGGTGTTCGTGCCGTTCTTCGATGCCAACAAGCTGATCAACAAGGTCACCCTGGACGCCACCGACCCGATCTCCAAGCAGACCGACTACAAGAAATGCGCGGTGCGCATCGAACTGATCAGCGCGGCCTGAGGAGCCCAGTCATGAAACTCTCGATCCTGCCCCTGTTGTTGCTGGCCGTGCTGGGCACGGCCCGCGCCGCCGACTATCCGCTGGACGCCCCTGCCCCGGATGGTCGCCGCCCCGGCGGCACCCTCAGCCAGACCCTGGCGTCGCCGACCATCGCCAACGATGAAAACAAGGACCTCAAGCGCGAGCGCAACTACCCGGACCAGCCGCCGACCATTCCCCACAGCATCCGCGGCTACCAGATCGACAAGTACGGCAACAAGTGCCTGACCTGCCACAGCCGGGCCAACAGCGCGAAAACCCAGGCCACCATGATCAGCATCACCCACTACATGGACCGCGACGGCCAGCCGCTGGCGGCGGTGTCGCCGCGGCGCTACTTCTGCGACCAGTGCCATGTGGTACAGAGCGATGCCAAGCCGCTGGTGGGCAACAGCTTCGAGAACATCGACAAGCTGCTGCAGGACGATGCCAATGCCGCGCGCAAGCCGTAGGGAGGCGTCATGAAAGGATTGTTCGGCCTGATCAAGGAGTACTGGGGCATCCTCTGTCGCCCCAGCGTGTACTTCAGCCTCGGCTTCCTGGTGCTTGGCGGGTTCATTGCCGGGATCATTTTCTGGGGTGGATTCAACACCGCGCTGGAGGCGACCAATACCGAGAAGTTCTGCATTTCCTGCCATGAAATGCGCGACAACGTGTACGTCGAATTGCAGGAAACCATCCACTACACCAACCGCTCCGGGGTGCGCGCCAGTTGCCCGGACTGCCATGTACCGCATGAATGGACGCACAAGATCGCGCGCAAGATGCAGGCCTCGAAGGAGGTCTGGGGCAAGCTGTTCGGCACCATCGACACCCGCGACAAATTCCTCGAACTGCGCCGCACCCTGGCCGAGCATGAATGGGCGCGGCTCAAGGCCAATGACTCGCGGGAGTGTCGCAACTGCCACAACTTCGAGTTCATGGACTTCACCCGGCAAAGCAAGCGGGCCGCGGCGATGCACTCGACCTCGTTGGCCAAGGGGGAAGCGACCTGTATCGATTGCCACAAGGGGATCGCGCACAAGTTGCCGGATATGCATGGGGTGAAGGGGTGGTGAAAGGGCTCCGGATCTTTATTGCCTGACCCGGCCTCATCGCTGGCAAGCCAGCTCCCACAGGGTTCGGCAGCGACGCGGACACTGTGGGAGCTGGCTTGCCAGCGATGAGGCCATCAGCAGCACCATCAATGCAGAGGGCCTACCAACCTCCCCGCCTCCCCCGCCAACGCCCGCTGACTCGCCAGCCGCCCCATCACCCGCTCGACGATCTCCACCCGCGCCACCGCCGCGCTGCGCATGTCCTGCATGGCCTGCAACGCCACCCCGGACTGCGCCAGACCCTGCCGCGCCGCCTCGCCAAGCTGGCCGATCCCCAACCGCGCCTCCTCCGCCGACTGCTCCAGCCCCTTGGCAATCTGGCGAATCCGCGCACTGGAATCCGCCGCCCGCCGCGACAGGTTGCGCACCTCATCCGCGACCACTGCGAACCCGCGCCCCTGATCCCCGGCCCGCGCAGCCTCGATCGCCGCATTAAGCGCCAGCAGGTTGGTCTGGCTGGAAATATCCTGGATGCTGCCCACCAACGAACCGATCTGCACCGATTGCGCGCCCAGCTCGTCGAAGGCACTGGCGACCTGGACCATGGAGCTGTCCAGGCGCCCGAGAATCTCCGCCGAGGCCTGGATGCTTTCGGCACTGGCGACGACCTTGCCCCCGGCCTCCCGCGCCAGCTGGTTAGCGAAACGCATGTCCTCCTCGGTGGCATGGATCTCGCCATCCAGCTCCACCAGGCAACCGCGCAGGCGCGGGTCTTCCACGGGCATTACAGGCGGCGCCGGGGCACAAGGCTCCGGCAGCGGCGCCGGGATTTCGACGATCACTTCCTGCACCCGATACTCCACCACGCCCTGCCAGAGCATGGCGGCCAGCCCCATGCCCGCCACGGCCAGGACAGTCCCGGCCGGGTGCCACAGCGCGGCGATACAGGCGAGCCCGGACAGGCCCTGCACCAGCAGGGCCAGACCTTTTCGCGTCATGCCGCCTCCTTCAGAGCAGTTTCCAGGTGTAGGTGAAGATCAAGCGGTTCTCGTCGATATCGCTACGGTAGTTGGAACGGGCCATGGCGTTGCGCACGCGAATGCCCAGGCCGCCGAGCACGCCGCTCTGCACCACATAGGCGATATCCAGGTCGCGCTCGCGGTCCTTGCCCTCGAAGCCACGGCCGGTATCGACGTTGTCGCCGGTGATATAGCGCACGCCGGCGGTCAGACCAGGCACGCCCATGGCAGCGAAATCGTAGTCATAGCGCGCCTGCCAGGAGCGCTCGTCGGTGTAGGCGAACTCGTAGGTCGGCACTTCGTTGCCCAGCGGGGTGATGTTGGCGAACACCCGCGGGAACGGGCTGTCGCCGTACATAGCCTGATAGCCGACGTAGAAGGTATGCCCGCCACGCTTGGCCGAGAGCAGCGAGAACAGCGCCTGGTTGTCGATCTTGCCGAGCAGCGCATCGCCGTCTTCCCGGGCGCTGTAGTAGCCGAGGTTGGCGCCCAGGACCCAGTCACCCACCGGCTGCGAGTGCTTCAGGCCAAGGAAGCCCTGCTCGTAGATGTCCTCCAGTTGGCCGTACCACAGGCTCGCCGTGGTGCGGTTGGCGTTGAAGGCATAGTCGGCGCCGGCGTAGTTGAAGCCATCGCTGTCCGCCTGACGCTGCGGCAGGTGGCCGAGCATGGCGAGCATCTTGCCGTCGCCGCTTTCATTGCGCAGGTGGGTGGACTTGAGGTGGCCGGCCTGCAGGGTCAGGCCGTCGATTTCCGCCGAGCTGATCGCCACGCCCTGGTAGGTCGGCGGCAGCAGGCGGATATCGCTGAAGGCCAGCACCGGCAGGTTGGGCTGCAGTTCGCCGAACTTCAGCTCGGTCTTCGACAGCCGGGCCTTGAGGGTCAGGCCGAGGCGGCTGTAGTTGTCGGCGGCCTCGCCATCCTCCTGCATCGGCAGCAGGCCGGTGTTGGCGCGGTCCGGGCTGCTGTCGAGCTTGAGCCCGAGCAGGCCGATGGCATCCACGCCGAAGCCGAGGGTGCCCGGGGTGTAGCCGGACTTGAAGGTGAGGATGAAGCCCTGGGCCCACTCCTCTGCCTTCGACTGCTGGTTGGCCCCGACAATGTCGGAGAAGTCGCGGCTGAAGTAGTAGTTACGGGTGGTCAGGGTGGCGGTGGAATCCTTGAAGAAGTCCGCCTCGGCCGCCAGCAGCGACGGGCTGGCGACAACCAGGCCGAGAGGGAGCATGACGCGGGTAGCGCAAGGTGCATGTTTCATCGGGAAGCTCTCTGATCTTGTTTTTATTGGGGTGCAGCTTTCCAGGCAGCGGTCCGGTGAGGCCGCTGCCTTGGGTGTGAAACCGGTGGATCAATGGCTGCGGCGCAAGGCAGCCTCGGTGGTGGATGGGCCGCGCAGCGCCAGCAGGAAGTGG
The DNA here is from genome assembly GCF_057197725.1 of Pseudomonas sp. P2S-1. Taxonomy (NCBI): domain Bacteria; kingdom Pseudomonadati; phylum Pseudomonadota; class Gammaproteobacteria; order Pseudomonadales; family Pseudomonadaceae; genus Pseudomonas; species Pseudomonas sp. P2S-1. The sequence goes on along the minus strand of NZ_CM170068.1, from coordinate 448,659 downwards.
GTCAGCAGGCCGAACAGCAAGCCCCAGAACGCCGCCGACAGGCCGAGGAAGGACACCCCCGAAGCGGTCACCAGGAAGGTGAACAGCCCGGCATCGCGCTCCTTGGGTTCGGCCAGGCTGCGGGCCAGGGCCTCGCTGATGGCGCCATACAGCGCCAGCCCCGCCAGCGCCGCGATCAACTCCGCCGGGAAGGCGGCGAACAGCGAGACCAGCGTCGCCCCGGCAATGCCGAACAGCAGGTACAGGGCACAGCCGGACAGCGCCGCGATATAGCGGCGACGCGGATTCTCATGGGCCTCGCGCCCGGTACACAGGCTGGCGGTGACCGCCGCCAGGTTCAGCCCATGGCAACCGAACGGCGCCAGCAGGCCGCCGACCAGCGCACTGCTGCTGATGATCGGGCTCGCCGGTGTCTGATAGCCGGCATTGCGCAGCACCGCCATGCCCGGCATGAACTGCCCGGTCAGCGACACCAGCACCAGCGGCAGGGCCAGGTTGAGAATCGCGCCCAGGCTGAATTCCGGGGTGATCCACTGCGGCGTGGCAAAGTCGAAGACCAGCGCCTCGCTATGGAAATGCCCGCCGAACAGGGTGATGCCAACGCCCACCAGCAGTACCGCCGCCACCGAGTAGCGCGGCCACAGCCGGCGCATCGTCACGTAGGTGATGAACATCCCCAGCACCAGCGCCGGTTGCGCCGGCAGGGCCTTGAACACTTCGATACCGAAGCTGAACAGGATGCCCGCCTGCATGCCGGCGGCAATCGAGCCCGGCAAGCGCGCGATGATGCGGTCGAAGGCGCCGCTCAAGCCGATCAGCAGCAAGACGAGGTTGGTCACCAGGTAGGCGCCGATGGCCTGGTTCAGGCCGATCTGCGGCAAGGCGGTGACCAGCAGCGCCGAACCCGGGATCGACCAGGCGATCACCACCGGCACCCGGTAGCGCAGGCTGAGCACGCCGCCGAGCACGGCGCTGCCGATGGAGATTGCCCAGACCCAGGACGACAGCAGTTCATGGGACAGGCGGGCGCTTTCCGCGGCGTGGAAGACCAGCACCAACGGGCCGGCGTAGGAGATCACCGTGGCGATCATCCCGGCTACCAGGGCGGAGAGGGAACAATCCTTGAAAAGGTCTTTCATGGGACCTCACTTGGGCCGGTTAACGGCGTGATTGTTTTCGGGCTTTAAGCCGTTCGCGATTCTCGTAGGAGCGTGGCTTGCCCGCGAAGGAGTGCGAAGCGCTCCCAAAATGGTGCTGACATTGAGAATGTGGGACCGCTGCGCGGTCCTTCGCGGGCAAGCCACGCTCCTACGGGATCGCGCCGCTTCAGGCCTCCTGCAAGGCCCGAGGACGCTTGCTGCGCACCTCGGCCGCCGCATCCGGCGCCTCCTGCAGCTGGAAGTCGAAGCTCAGCTCGGCATAACGCCCCGCCACACCACGGGCGCCGTCCTCGCGGAACTGCACCTCACCCACCAGCCCCTCGCGGGTGGCGTAGGCGAAGTCATCCCACAGGTACTTGTCGCCGGAAAGGTTGATCTGGGTAGTCAGGTGACGATAACCCGGGGCCGAGATGAAGAAGTGCACATGAGCCGGGCGCTGGCCATGACGGCCGAGCTGATCCAGGCATTCCTGGGTCGGGCCCTGCGGGTCGCAGCCGTAGCCGGACGGCACGATGCTGCGAGCACGGTAGCGGCCTTCGGCATCGGTGACGATCCGGCGGCGCAGGTTGTATTCGGACTGGCTCTGGTCAAAGAACGAGTAGGTACCCTTGGTGTTCGCGTGCCACAGATCGACAACAGCACCGGCCACCGGATTGCCTTGCGGATCCAGCACCTGGCCTTCCAGGAACATCAAGGTCGCAACGCCCTCCTCGCTGCCATCGTCCATCCGCGTCTCGCCCTGGGCGATTGGCGCGCCGGCCACGTACAGCGGGCCTTCGATGGTCCGCGGAGTGCCGCCGGTCAGGCCGACCTGGGCGTCCTTGGCGTCCTGCAACAGGTCGAGGAAGTGCTCGATGCCCAGGCCCGCCACCAGCAGCCCGGCTTCATTGCGCCCGCCGAGGCGGTTGAAGTAGTCGACGGTCTTCCAGAACTCGTCCTCGGTGATCTCCAGGTCCTCGACGATCCGCGCCAGGTCCTGCAGCACGCGGAGCATGATGCGTTTCAGGCGCGGGCTGCCTTCGTCGTTACCAAGGCCGGCGGCCTCTTCGAAGAACTTCTGGATCTCGGCAGTGTGGGAAATCTTCACGGTCATTGTGTTCACCTCTTGTTGTGATCTGTGGGTGTGGCGGGTGCCTCAAACCGCCGGGGCAGCCGCCAGGTTCTGGCGCTTGCCGCTGAGCACATGGATGGTCATGGCCAGGGCGGCGACCGCACCGGGGATGGCGAAGGCGATGAAGTTCAGTTGCAGCGGCAGGTTGATACCCATCAGCGCGCCGCCCAGCAGCGGGCCGACGATGGCGCCGTTGCGGCCGATGCCCGAGGCCCAGCCAAGGCCGGTGGAGCGAATCGACAGGCCGTACAGCTGGGCCGCGCCGGCATACAGGAGGATCTGGGTGCCGATGGTGGTGGCGCCGGCGATGAAGATCAGCAGGTAGAGCACCGGCATCGGGCTGTTGACCCCGAGCAGGCTGATCGAGGCCGCCGCCGCGAGGAAGAAGCAGATCTTCACCTTGACCAGGTTGTAGCGGTCGCCCAGCCAGCCACCGAGAATGGCCCCGGCCATGCCGCCGAAGTTCAGCGCCAGCAGGAACGACAGGCTCGAGCCCAGGCTGTAGCCGGCGCTGGCCATAAGCTTCGGCAGCCAGGAACTCAGGGCGTAGACCATCAGCAGGCAGCAGAAGAACGCCACCCACACCGACAGGGTGCGCACCGCCAGCCCGCCACGGAACAGCTCCAGCACAGAGACGCTCTTGCCCTTGTTGTCATGGGCTTCCAGCACATCCTCGGCCTTCGGGTCGCACGCCGGATCGAGGCGTTTGAGCAGGGCCTTGGCCTGTTCGCCACGGCCCTGGCGCACCAGGAAACCGATGGATTCCGGCAGGTAGTAGAGGATCACCGGCAGCAGCAACAGCGGGATGGCGGCGGCGAAGAACATCGATTCCCAGCCGAAGCGCGGCAGCATGTAGATGCCAACCCCGGCCGACAGCATGCCGCCCACCGAGTAGCCGCTGAACATGATCGCCACCAGGGTGCTGCGCAGGCGCTTGGGTGCGTATTCGTTCATCAGTGCCACGGCATTGGGCATCAGGCCGCCGCAGCCGAGGCCGGCGAAGAAGCGGTAGATGCCGAACTCGGTGGGGCTGCTGGCAAAGCCGTTGAGCAGGGTGGCGGTGGAGAACAGGGCGAAGCAGATGGCGATGCCCTTCTTGCGCCCGATCCTGTCGGCCAGGCTGCCGAAGGCCAGGGCGCCGAACATCATGCCGAACAGCGCGTAGCTGCCGAGGGCGCCGGCCTGCAACGGGGTCAGGCCCCACTCTTTCATCAGGACCGGCAGGACCACGCCATAGATGAACAGGTCGTAGCCGTCGAAGATCAGCAGCAAGGCGCACCAGCACATCACCATCCAGTGAAAGCGGGTAAAGGGCGCCTGGTCGATGACCTGGTGAACGTCGATTTTTCGCATGGCATCCATCTCTTGTTTTTGTTGTAGAAACCGTGTTGCAGTGGTGCTCAACCGAGGTCGCCACCGCCTACGGGGAGAATCGTTCCGGTGATGTAGGAGGCCTCGTCGGAGGCCAGGAAGAGGATCGCGCCGACCTGTTCGTCGAGGTTGCCGTAGCGCTTCATCAGGCTGCTGTCGATGGTCTGGTCGACGATCTGCTGGTACCAGCTCTGCTCCTGCTCGCTCTGCTGCGCGCTGTTGCGCGGGATGCGTCGCGGCGGTGCCTCGGTGCCACCCGGCGCGGTGGCGTTGACGCGAATCCCGCGCCCGGCGTTCTCGAAAGCCAGGCACGCGGTCAGGGCATTCACTCCGCCCTTGGCCGCGCCGTAGGGCACGCGGTTAACGCTACGGGTGGCAATGGAGGAAACGTTGACGATCGCCCCGCTGCCCTGCTCCAGCATGTACGGCAGCGCCGCATGGCAGCACCACAGGGTGGGGAACAGCGAGCGGCGCACTTCGGCCTCGATCTCGTGCTCCTGGTAATGCTCGAACGGCTTGGCCCAGATGGTCCCGCCGACGTTGTTGACGAGGATGTCGAGACGGCCGAAGCGCTCGACCGCTGCCGCCATCACCCGCTGGCAATCGGCGTACTGTTCCAGGTCGGCGGTCAGGGCCAGCAGGGTCTCGCCCTGTTCCAGCTCGAACACCAGTTCGGAGCGGTCCACGGCAATCACCCGGGCGCCCTCGGCCAGCAGGCGCTCGACCACGCGGCGGCCGATGCCCTGGGCCGCGCCGGTCACCAGCGCGATCTTGTCGTCGAATCTGTTCATTGCGACCTCGAATAAAAGGGGGCCACCCCACCCGCACGACAGGGCAACCCCATAAAAGGGTTCAGACGGCGGCGGCGAACTTCTCGTAGTAGAAGTTGGCCGGATTGATGTTCTGCTCGCGCAGGTACTGGCTGACCGCCTCGACCATCGGCGGCGGGCCGCACAGGTACACATCCACGTCGCCATCGTTCAGGTGCGAAGGGGCGATGTGCTGGGTGACATAGCCCTTGTTCGGGTACTGGCTGCCCGGGTTGGCCACGCAGGCGCTGAAGGTGAAGTTGGGGATCTGCGCGGCGAACTGCTCCAGGCGCTCCAGCTCCACCAGGTCGAAGTCATTGGTGACCCCGTAGATCAGGTGCAGCGGGTGTTCGCTGCCCTGCCCGGCGATCTTCTCCAGCATCGCGGTGAACGGCGCCAGGCCGGTGCCGCCGGCCAGCAGCAACAGCGGACGCTTGACCTCGCGCAGGTAGAAACTGCCCAGCGGGCCGGTCAGGGTCATGCTGTCGCCGGCCTTGGCCAGGCCGCTGAGGAAGCTGCTCATCAGGCCGCCCGGCACGTTGCGGATCAGGAAGCTGACCTCGCCGTTCTTCTGCAGGGAGCTGAAGGAGTAGGCGCGGGTCTGCTCGCTGCCCGGCACCTTGAGGTTGACGTACTGCCCCGGCAGGAAGGCCAGGCGCGACAGGGATTCATCCTTGATCGACAGCGCGATGGTGCTCTCGGACAGCTGGCGCACCTGGCTGATGGCCGCCTCGAAGCTGGCCTGCTGGGTCTTGCACAGCTGGGACGAGGCCGGCACCCGCACCACGCAATCGCTCTCGGCGCGCATCTGGCAGGTCAGCACGTAGCCCTGCTCCAGTTCGTCGGGGCTGAGGGCGTCCTCGATGAAGTTGTCGCCCATGTCGTAGCGGCCGGCTTCGGCGAAGCACTTGCAGGTCCCGCAGGCGCCGTCGCGGCAGTCCAGCGGGATATTGATGCCCTGGCGGTAGGCGGCGTCGGCCACGGTTTCGCTGGCGGTGGCGTCGATGAAGCGGGTCACCCCGTCTTCGAAATTGAGCGCGATCTGGAAGCTCATGCTGCACCTCGCACGACAGCGCCTGGGGCGGCGCTGCCGGGTATTCAAATGTGGTAGATGTCAATGACCTGGCGGACGTAGTCGTTTTTCAGGACCACCTTCTTCGCCTTGACCAGCGGCTGCTCGCCGCGCAGGTCGAGGGTGTAGAAGCTGGTGCCGAAGTAGCTGTCGGTGGTCTTGTAGCGGAAGCTCAGGGTGTGCCAGTTGAAGCGCACCAGGCACTGGCCCTCGCCTTGCTCGACGATCTCGATGTTGCTCAGGTTGTGCGAGGTCCGGGTATCCGGGATGGTCGCGCTGGAACGCTCGGTCTTGATGCGGAAGATGCGGTCTTCCAGGCCACCCCGGTTGCCGTACCAGATCAGCGAGATCTCGCTTTGCGGGTCTTCGGTAAGGGTGTCGTTGTCGTCCCAGGACGGCATCCAGAAGGTCGCGTCGGCGGCGTACAGCTCCAGCCATTCGTCCCACCGGGCATCGTCGAGCAGGCGTGCTTCGCGGTAGAGGAAGTCGCGCACGGTTTCGTAGAGAGCACTCATCACACAGCCTCCACGGGGATCAGTTGCGGCTCGGCGCTGGCGGCCTTGAGCATGGTGTCCTGCCAGTATTTGTGTTGCAGCACGAACAGCCCTTCATCCTCGGTACGCACGCCGGACAGCAGCGGATGCAGGTCGATTTCCTTGGCGGCCTCGTCGGCACCTTCCACCCAGTGCTCGGCACCGCGGGACATGTCGTTCCAGCCGCGACCGCCGCCGTAGCCGGTCTGGCAGGAACGGAATTCCTCCAGGTCGTCCGGGGTGGCCATGCCGCTGACATTGAAGAAGTCTTCGTACTGGCGGATGCGCTTGGCCCGTGCGTCGGCGCTTTCGCCGCGCGGTGCGATGCAGTAGATGGTGATCTCGGTCTTGTCCACGGAGATCGGCCGGGCGATGCGGATCTGCGAGCTGAACTGGTCCATCAGGTAGACGTTGGGGTACAGGCACAGGTTGCGCGAGTTCTGGATCATCCAGTCGGCGCGGGCCTGGCCGAATTCCTCGGCGAGCTCGGCGCGGCGCTCGAAGGCCGGGCGGTCCTCGGGGTTGGCCCAGCGGGTCCAGAGCAGCAGGTGGCCGTGCTCGAAGGAGTAGAAGCCGCCGCCGTTCTTGGCCCAGCTGCCGGCGCTCATGGTCTTGATCTCTTCACCCGCCTCGCGCTGCTTGCGCTGGTTCTGGGTGGCGGCGTAGTTCCAGTGCACGGAACTGACGTGGTAGCCGTCGGCGCCGTTCTCGGCGGTGAGCTTCCAGTTGCCCTCGTAGATGTACGAGCTGGAGCCGCGCAGCACTTCCAGGCCGTCGGGGGACTGGTCAACGATCATGTCGATGATCTTCGCCGACTCGCCCAGGTGCTCGACCAGGGGCTTCACGTCGGGGTTGAGGCTGCCGAACAGGAAGCCGCGATAGGACTCGAAACGCGCGACCTTGGTCAGGTCGTGGGAGCCTTCGCAGTTGAAGGAGGACGGGTAGCCGGCCTCGCTCGGGTCCTTGACCTTGAGCAACTTGCCGCTGTTGTTGAAGGTCCAGCCGTGGAACGGGCAGGTGTAGCTGGAGCGGTTGCCGGTCTTGTGCCGGCAAAGCATCGCGCCGCGGTGGCTGCAGGCGTTGAGGAAGGCATTCAGCTCACCGTCCTTGTTGCGCGCAATGAAGATCGGCTGGCGCCCCATGGTGGTGGTGAGGAAATCGTTCTTGTTGGGGATCTGGCTGTCGTGGGCAAGGTAGATCCAGTTACCTTCGAAGATGTGCTGCATCTCCAGTTCGAACAGCCGAGGGTCGGTGAACATCTCCCGCTTGCAGCGGTAGACGCCTTGGTCCTTGTCTTCCTCGAGCAGGGCATTCAGGTAGTCGATTCCCAGGGTCATGGCCGGGACCTCCATTTTTATTATCAGACGGAGGCAAGGTTAAGGAGCCGGGAGGGGGCGAGATATCCGGTTTTTGCAGACCGTTATCCATTTCTTGCAGTTGGGAATGGCGCGGACCCTGTGGGAGCTGGCTTGCCAGCGATAGCGATAGTGAATTCACCACCGCCATCGCTGGCAAGCCAGCTCCCACAGGGTCCGCAGTGCTGTCTGGTTTTATGGCCGGCGCTTGAGAGTATCGGAAGGCAGCTCGCCAAACTGCAGGCGATAGCTTTCGGAGAACCGCCCCAGATGCAGGAAGCCATAGTCCATCGCCAGCTCGGTCAAACTGCGCACCAGGCAATCCGGATCACTCAGGCAGGCCTGGATGCATTCCAGCTTGCGCTGGCGGATGTACTGCTTCGGGGTGATGCCCAGTTGCCGCTCGAACAGCGCATACAACGACCGCACGCTCATCCGCGCCTGCTCCGCCAGGTGCTCGCTGGACAGTTCCTGCTTCAGGTTGCGCTCGATGTAGTCGAGGATCCGCTCGAAACTGGCCGCCGATGCGCCCAGGCTTTCACGGCGGATATTGGTGGTCAGCAACGACAGCAGCTTGCTGCCGACGATCTGGCTGTAGTGGCTCTGCACCCGCAGCAACGGGTCACTGGCCTCGGCTTCCATGCAGACCATCGCCAGCAAACTGGAAAAGCCCTCCAGCTCATCCAGCCGGTAATGGTTGCGCAAAAAGCGCACGCCGCTGTCCGGTCGCTGCCAGCGGTGCTCGTCGCACACCGACTCGAGCACCTTGACCGGCACTTTCAGGATGAATTTCTCGCAGTCTTCCGAGTAGGTCAGGTCCACCGGGTCGTCCGGGTTGATCAGCAGCAGCTCCCCCGGCACCAGGTGATGCTCGCGCTGGTGCCCGCGCCACAGGCAGTTGCCGCTGAGCAGCACCTGCAGGTGGTAGATGGTCTCCAGCGCCGGCGAGGTCACGCGCACGCTGCCGCCATAGCTGATACGGCACAGGTCGAGGTCGGCGAACTTGCGGTGGTTGAGGCTGGCCAGGGGGTGGGTGCTGCGGGAAAGGCCTATGCAATGCTGGCCGACGTGACGGTTGACGTAGTCGGACACGGCATAGGGGTCGGCATGGCGAAACACGCTACTGCGGTCACTCAGCAGGCTATCCATCGGCAAGGCACTCGGTTTTTTTATTTATTGTCATGGCGCTCCTCCTCCAGGCATTCCTGCGGGGGCGCTCTCTGGCATCACAGTACGCAAAGGCAAGGGCGGGCACAATTCACCGGCGACAAACAACCGGAGGCGCGGGGTGCCGCCCTGGCCGGGCTTCAGGCCCTCAACGGTCATCCTCGTGGATCGACGACGGGTGCCGGCACAGGCCGTCGATCTCGATATCCATGTAGGGGAACAGCGGCAACTGCATCAGCAGGTTGTGCAGGTCCTCGACGCTGGGCACGTCGAACACGCTGTAGTTGGCGTAGTGCCCGGCAATGCGCCACAGGTGGCGCCAGGTACCCTCGCGCTGGAGGTTCTGGGCCAGGGCCTTTTCGTCGGCCTTGAGCTGGTTGGCCTTGGCCGGGTCCATATCGATCGGCAGTTTTACCGTCATCTTCACGTGGAACAGCATGGTCGTTTCCTTCTTAACGGCGGGCGAAGCGCGACAGTTGCGCGTCGTCGAGGGTCAGGCCGAGGCCGGGGGTGTTCGGGACATGCAGCTGGAAGTCGCGGTAGACCGGCGCTTCGCGGACGATTTCCTCGGTCAGCAGCAGCGGCCCGAACAGTTCGGTGCCCCAGGTCAGCTGGCGCAGGGTGAGGAAGGCATGGGCCGAGGCCAGGGTGCCGACCGAGCCTTCGAGCATGGTCCCGCCATACAGGGCGATCCCCGCCGCCTCGGCGATCTGCGCGGTGCGCAGCACGGCACGGGGGCCGCCGTTCTTGGCGATCTTCAGGGCGAAAATGCTGGCGGCGCCATCGGCGGCCAGGCTGAAGGCGTCCTCGACGCTTTCGATGGATTCGTCGGCCATGATCGGCGCCGGGCTGCGCTGGTTCAGGCGCACCTGGCCGGAGCGGTTGACCCGGGAGATCGGCTGTTCGATCAGGTCGATACCGTTGTCGCCCAGCACCTGGCAGCCCCGGATGGCCTGGGATTCGTCCCAGTACTGGTTGACGTCGACGCGCACGCTGGCGTAGTCGCCCAGGGCCTTTTTGATCGCCACCACGTGCTTGAGGTCCTGCTCCAGCGGGTTGGCGCCGATCTTCAGCTTGAAGATGCGGTGGCGACGCAGTTCCAGCATCTGCTCGGCCTCGGCGATATCCCGGGCGGTGTCGCCGCTGGCCAGGGTCCAGGCCACTTCCAGGCTGTCGCGCACGCGCCCGCCGAGCAGCTCGCTGACCGGCAGGCCGAGGCGCTTGCCCTGGGCATCGAGCAAGGCGCTTTCCAGGCCGGACTTGGCGAAGGTGTTGCCCTTGGCGATCTTGTCCAGTTTGAGCATGGCGGCGTTGATATTGTCGGCGGCCATGCCGACCAGGGCCGGGGCCAGGTGCGCATCGATATTGGCCTTGATGCTTTCCGGGCTCTCATAGCCGTAGGACAGCCCGCCGATGGTGGTGGCCTCGCCGATCCCCTCGACGCCGTCGCTGCAGCGCAGGCGCAGGATCACCAGGGTCTGCTGCTGCATGGTGTGCATTGCCAGCTTGTGCGGGCGGATGGTGGGCAGGTCGACGATGATCGCCTGGACCTGTTCGATCAGTGCATTGCTCATATGCCGGGACACCTTGTGGCCGGCGACGCCCCTGCGCCGCCGTTGTTGTTCGTTGGATGAGCAAAGGATTGCCTGTTGGCGGCTGGCAATCCAATATCGAATACCTCTGCCACCATACCCAGGAAGTCTGATGGAGCTTCGCCACCTGCGTTACTTCAAGGCGCTCGCCGAAACCCTGAACTTCACCCGCGCCGCCGAACGCCTGCATATGGCCCAGCCGCCGTTGAGCCGGCAGATCAGCCAGCTGGAGGAAGAACTCGGCACCCTGCTGGTGGAGCGCGGGCGGCCATTGCGCCTGACCGAGGCCGGACGCTACTTCTATGAACAGACCGGCACCCTGCTCCAGCAACTGGAACAGATCGGCGCCACCACCCGGCGCATCGGCCAGGGGCAGCGGCACTGGCTGGGGATCGGTTTTGCGCCGTCGACCCTGTATGGACTGCTGCCGGAACTGACCCGGGAACTGCGCAGCGATGCCGAGCTGCAACTGGACCTGGTGGAGATGACCACGGTGCAACAGGTCGAGGCGCTCAAGGCCGGGCGTATCGATATCGGCTTCGGGCGGATCCGCATCGACGACCCGGCCATCGAGCAACGGGTGCTGTACGAGGATCCGCTGGTGGCGGTGCTGCCGCGCGGGCATGCGCTGTGCGGGACCACGCCGAGCCTGGCGCAACTGGCCGGCGAGCCCTTCGTGCTCTACCCCGCCACGCCCCGGCCCAGCTATGCCGACCATGTACTGGCGCTGTTTGCCCACCATGGTTTGAGCGTCAAGGTCGGGCAGTGGAGCAATGAATTGCAGACGGCGCTGGGGCTGGTGGCGGCCGGGCTGGGGGTTACCCTCGCCCCGGCTTCGGTGCGCCAGCAGCATCGGGCGGATCTGGAGTACACCGGGGTGAGCGACCGGGATGCGGTGAGTCCGATCATTCTGAGTCGGCGCAAGGGTGATGCGGGGGCGGAGTTGCAGCGTTGTCTGGAGTTGATCGAGGTACTGCGCAACGGGATGCCTTAAGTCATGCAACCTGATGCTCGGCAACGCTGCCAAACGATGTTGCATTTGAGGGTAAAACCTCCCCGATTTCCGACTTTCTTGTAGGCAATTTCCCAAGCATACTCCCCAGCCCCTCCAGCGGGTTGCGTCTAGTGGAAACGGTGCCTAGTCTGCGTCGGTCGTCGCAAAATCGATGACACGGATTAGCAGTCCGGAAACCACATATAACGCTCCCAGCAACCTGTCATGGCGGCTGTGCGTGTGGGCACCTTCGGGTGCACCGGGTTTTCCTATGTGTCCCGGTCTGCTAACTCACGTACAGTCGCCACCCCTTCGCATAGCAGCGGAATCGTGGCGATCCGATCAGCACATTGCCATGAAAAAGCTCGTCCCTGATCCACCTCCCGTCCTCTGCGTCGGCCCTGGCCTTTATCACGAAGAAGCCATCGCCCGGGCTGCCGAGCACCTCAATAAAGCCATCCATGGTGCAGGCTCGTTGCCTGACACGCCCACTCCCCGTAATGAAGCGGAACTGAGCAACATCCTCCTGGAAATGAGGATTGCCAAAGCGTTGCTTGGGGTGGCGTTATCGGCCTCGCCGGTGACGGTAGAGGTGTAGAAAAACTTGTGGGAGCTGGCTTGCCAGCGATTTGGCCCGATCTGGCAACATCATTGCCCAAGCCGGCCTCATCGCTGGCAAGCCAGCTCCCACAGGGTCCGTGTTGACCTTTGGAAAATGAATCTGCCTCCCCCCTCTTCCCTCACCTCGCCCACCGGCGACGACCAACCTACAGGTTGGTCTGTTCCTTGCTGAGAGATAGGCAAGCCGACGGTGATCGGCACCAAGGATCACACTGCCGCCCGGGCATTATCCGGACACTGCAACGACCATCCGGTAACTGCAGGGGCCGACGCCCGAAAGCGTGCAGCCGTGGTTGCCTGTGTAACGAGAGGTGACAATGATCTCCAACGAAGCAAGCCTTGCGAGCGGTGAATGCTTCAGTGATCTGCAGCTTTTCACTGAACAGAACCAGTTGTTCCTGCATTACGACCTGGACAGCGTGCGCAGCAGTGTCGGGCGTATCTTCAAGCCCCATGAGCTGTCGGCAGTACGCAGTACCGAGACGGTTGGCGCCTGCATGCACCATGTCGCCCGTGGCGGCCTGGCCCTGAGTCGCCTGGAATACGCCACGGAAGTGGATATCGATCCGGGACGCCTGGAAGACTTCTACCTGATCCAGATTCCGATCCAGGGCGGTGCGCTGATCCGCTGCGAGGGGCAGGAGTTCGAATCCTCGCCGCTGGTCGCCTCGCTGCTGTCGCCGACCCTGCCGGCGCAGATGCGTTGGCAGGGGCATGCGCCGCAACTGACCTTGCGCATCGAGCAGGCCGACATGGCCTACCACTGCCGCCAGCACATCCCCCAGGCCAGCCAGCGCCTGCCGCAATTCGACCCGCGCCTGGACTTCTCGCGGCCTGGGGCGGCGTATTTCCTGCAGTTGCTCAATACCCTGGCCAATGCCATCGGCAGCCCCGAGCACCCGCTGCACCAGCCGCTGGTGCTCAAGCAGTTCGAATCGGCGCTGCTCAATTCCCTGCTCTACGGGCAGCCCCACAGTGCGCTGGGCAATCTGGAGCGGCCGGCGGAGAAGAACATCTCGCCCTACTTCATCAAGCGCACCGAGGCCTATATCCGCGAGCATCTGCATGAGCCGCTGAGCGTCGAGTCACTGGCAGAGCAGGCCGGGGTCAGCGTGCGCACCTTGTTCGCCGGGTTCCGCAGCTTCCGCAATAGCAGCCCGATGGCCTATATGCGCGAGCTACGCCTGGAGCAGGTGCACGAGGAACTGACACGCAACGAGCAGGCGTCGGTGACGGATGTGGCGTTCAAATGGGGATTTGCGCATCTGGGGCGGTTTGCCCAGGAGTACAAGCGGCGGTATGGGGAATTGCCGTCGGCGACCCGGCGGTTTCGGGCGTCGTGATGCCAGACGTTATCCTGGCCAGCCTGGGAGTGGCGCCCTGGTCAATCGGCACCTGCCGTGGCCATTGACCACACCCAATGATGCCTGCGCGAGGGGCACCTTCAGGTGCCCCTCGCGCAGGCCGTTCGCCCTTACCAGTTGTAACTCAACTTCGCCGTCACTTCCCGCCCCGGGTTGTAGTAGTTCGCCGTACCCGACCCCACGACATGCTGCTCGTCCAGCAGGTTGCTGACGTTCAGGGCCAGTTCGGTACCCTTGGCGATCTTGTAGTTGAAGGCGGCATCGAACAACGTGGTGCCATCGGTCTTGCGGGTGTTGGCGGCATCCAGGTAGTAGGCGCCGACATAACGCGCGCCCAGGCCAACGCTCACGTCGGTACCCGGCACGTCGTAGTAGCTCCACAGCGAAGCGGAATGCCGCGGTGCGGTGGTGAACTCATTGCCCTTGAGCGAGCTGCCGTCTCTCAGCGAACCGCGCAGCACATCGGACTGCATGTACGAGTAGCCGCCTACCAGGCTGAGGTTCTGCGTGACCTGTGCCTTGCCTTCCAGGTCCAGGCCGCGGACCCGCGATTCGCCCACGGTCTGCTGCTCGATGATGCCGCTCGGCAACACCACGGCGATGGTGACGTTTTCCTGGGTCAGGTCGTACACGGCCGCCGAGAACAGCGCGTTCATGCCCATTGGCGAGTATTTCACGCCCACCTCGTACTGCCGGCCGGTCTGCGGCGTGACGCCCACCTGAGGCGGCGAAACCGATTCCACCATGCTGACATAGCTGGATACCTCGTCGTTGACGATGTAGGTCAATGCCCCGCGGTAGGAGGTTTCCGAGAAGTTGTCCTTGTCGTCGAACTGCACCGGGCTGGAGAACTGGTTGTAACCCTTGCTGGACAGGTCCATGGAGTCGTTGCGCACGCCGGCAGTGACAATGAAACGCTCGTAGAACGACAGGTTCTGCTGGAGGAACACGGCCTTGGTCCTGGCCTCGTTCTTTTTCGCGGTGTACGGCGTCAGCGTTGCCGGAACACCGGTGAACACCGGGTTGGCGATGTCGATCGAGGACACCAGGTCGTACACCGAGCTGTCCTTGGTCGAGGAGTCGAGGTATTCCACGCCCACCAGGCTGCTGCTGTCGATGTTCTCGAAGCGGGCATCGTATTGCAGCATCAGGTTGCCGTTGAACTGGGTGGCGTCGCTGTCCGTGCCCAGCAGGTAGCGGGGAATGGTAGTACCAACACGCGAGGCGTTGTCGCTCAGGTACACGTAGCCATAGTCATCGCTCAGCTTGCTGTAGCGCATATTGCTGCGCAGCACGAAACCGTTGTCGAAGTCGTGGGTGATGTTGCCGCTGAGGCTGGTGCGCTCGACATCGTGGAAGTTGTAGCCCGGCTCGCCGAAGAAATCGCTGCGATCGTATTCCTTGTCCAGCGGCGAGCCGCCGTTGTTGGGCGTGCTTTCGGTCTTCAGGTGATCGAGGATCACGGTGGCCGAAGTGTAGTCGCTCGGCGCCCAGGTCAGGCCGCCCATGACCAGGCGGTTGTCGTCCTGGGAGTGATCGTATTCGCGGTCGCTGTTCTGCCCTTTGGCGACAAAGCGGCCGGCCAGGGTCTTGTCGTCGTTCAGCGCATCGGTCACATCGATGCCGCTCTCGATATGGTTGAACGAGCCATAGGTCACGTAGCCCTGGCCCGACGCCTCGAAGCGCGGCTGCTTGCTGACGAAGTTCACCGAGCCACCCGGGTCCGCCGGGCCGAACAGCGTGGAGTTGGCGCCGCGGATGATCTCGATGCGTTCATAGGCGAACGGATCTTCGCGCACACCGCGCATCGAACTCAGGGTCAGGCCGTCACGGTAAGTGGTGGCCTGGAAGCCGCGGATCTGGAAGTAGTCGTTGCGGTCGTCCGAGCCGTAGTAGTCGCTGACCACACCCGGGGTGTACTGCAGCGCTTCTTCCGTGGTGCTGACGCTGCGTTGCTCCATTTCCTTGCCGGTCACCACCGATACCGAAGCGGGCGTGTTGAGAATGCTGGTCGCCACCTTGCCGCCGACCCAGAGCTCCTGGGCGACCACCGAGTTGGCGTCGTCGTCGGCACTGACCTTGACCTTGGAATTGATGATCACCGGCGCCAGTCGGTAGTCATCGATGGACGTGGCGTCCAGCTCCACCGGGCCGGCCGCCGCCGGCTGGGCGACCAGCAGGTAGGCGCCGGGCCCCTGCTGCTCGATCTGCAAGCCACTGCCCTGCAACAACGAGGACAACGCGGCGGCGGTATCGAAGTTGCCGTTCACGCCCTGGGTCATGCGATTGGCGACGCTCGCGGCGTCGAAAGACAGGCTGATGCCCGCCTCCCGTGCGAAGCGGTCAAGTGCAGGTGCCAGTGGACCGGCGGCGATGCTCCAGTGCTGGACCAGGCTGCCAGGTGCAGCGCTCGCGGTTTGCGCCAGCGTCGGCAGGGCATGGCTGCTGACGATCAAGCCAAGGATCGCGCCCTGCAAGGCACGGCTCAGGGGATGGCGCTGTGGGACCGGGGAAGAACTCATTATCTCGCTCCGTGGAAGGGTGTCGGCAAACTGGCCTGTACTGCGGCCTTCCTTACAGGTCGAGCGAGAATGCGAAACCACCTCATTTATTTTTCGGAGGCTTCAACTGGCGGCGGTCAGGGTCACCCAGTAGCGGGTCCGGTAGTCGACCCGCAGACGCAGCGACTTGGCGACCAGCGCCAGGACCTGGTCGTTGTCGGCCAACTGGAAGGTGCCGGATACCCGCCGATCGGCCACCTCCGGGGCGCAGCGCAGGACGCCCGGGCGATAGCGCGACAGCTCGGCGGTGAAATCACCCAGGCGCATGTCGTGGGCGGTGATCACTCCGTCGCCCCAGCCCCAGACATCCAGGCCGTTGTCCTTGACCTCACGGGGCCCCTGGGCGGTGAAGAACAGCTGGTTCGCGGCCTGGACTGCACCGCTGTCACTCTCGCCCAGGGGCTGGACAGAGCCGGTAAACACTTCCACCGTACCGCCCTGCACCGCCAGCAAGGTCCCGTCCTCCTGCTCGCGCACCAGGAAACGCGGACTGTGGGAGCGCACCAGTCCGTCGCGGGTCTTGACCCAGAACGGTCGTGGTTGCGATGCATGCTCGTCCGCGCCGACGTTCACGATGATCTCCCCGCGCAGCAGGGTGATCAGGCGCCGTTGCGGGTCGAAGTGGCTGTCCACGGCGCTGTCGCTGTTGAGCTGGACCAGGCTGCCATCGTCGAGCTGGAAGTCGCGCCGTTCGCCAGTGTCGCTGCGCTGCTGGGCAAACAGCGTCGGCAGTGGCGTGTAGTCGCGGGCAAGCCAGGCGGCCGTGCCGACTGCAGAGAACAGGCCCAGCAGCTTGAGGCTTTGCCGTCGGCGCATGCCCTTGCTGGCACCGGCGAGGGTCTGCCGGGCCAGTTGCGGGGGAATTCCGGCCAGCTCATCGCCCAGCCCCGCCACCCGCTGCCAGGCCAGGGCGTGCTCCGGGCGCTGTTGCAGCCAGTGCTCGAAGTTGCGCTGTGAGCGCTCATCGGCCTGGTTGAAGCGCAAGCGCACCAGCCAATCGATCGCCTGGTCGACAACGGCCGGATCCAGCACCTGCGGCTCAGGCTTCGACATAGCGCAACCTATAGCAATGTTGCAAGGCCAGGGCCAGGTCGCGTTCCACGGTGGCGCGGGAAACCTCCAGCTTCGCGGCGATCTGCGGACAGCTCAAGCCATCGAGGTGAGCCAGCAGGAACGCCTGCCGGGCCCGTGGCTTGAGGCGGTCGAGCATGCGGTCGATGCGTTCGAGTGCATCGAGGATCAGCAGCCGGTCTTCTTCGCTGGGCACCTCTTGCGCGGGCAATGCCTCGATGCTTTGCAGGTAGGCACGCTCCAGCTCGCGACGGCGGAACTGGTCGATCATCAGCCCGCGGGCGATGCTGCTGAGGTAGGCACGGGGTTCGCGCAGGGGGCTTGCCTGGCGGGACTTGAGCAGGCGCACGAAGGTGTCCTGGGCCAGGTCGGCGGCGTGTTCATGGCAGCCGACCCGCCGGCTCAGCCAGCCGCGCAGCCAGGAGTGATGGGTGCGATAGAGCAGCTCTGGATCGGCAGTAGCTAATGAATCGTCGCTGCGCATCGGCGTCCCGGGAGAATACATGATTGATAATAATTTGCATTCTACTCACGCAGGCAGCTACCACGCAAATGGGTGTGCCGAACGGGCTCGCCAAAACATAACGCGGACCTTTTGGGAGCGGGTTCACCCGCGATTACGTCGGTGAACCCACCATTCCTATCGCTGGCAAGCCAGCTCCCACAGTGACCGCGCCATGCCCGGGATTGATGGCTGGCAGGAACCCTGTGGGAGCTGGCTTGTCGGACCGCCGAACCGCAGCGATTACGGTGGTGAATTCACTGCCCTCATCGCGGGTGACCCCGCTCCCACAGTGACCGCGTCGTACCCGGGATTGATGGCTGGCAGGAACCCTGTGGGAGCTGGCTTGTCGGACCGCCGAACCGCAGCGATTGCGGTGGTGAATTCACGGCCCTCATCGCGGGTGAGCCCGCTCCCACAGGGTCCGAGCCAGGTCGATCAGAAATCAGCCCGCAACGTCACCGTGTAGTTGCGCGGATCCCCGTAATGGTTCGCCGCATACAACCAGCCGATCGTCGAGAAGTACTTCTTGTCGAACAGGTTGTTGCCATTGAGCGCCACGCTGAAGTTCTTGTTGATCCGGTACGCCACCCGCGCATTCCAGATCGCATACCCCGCCTGCTCGATATCCCCGACCCCATCCGTGCCACCGAAGTTGGCGTGGTAGTTCCTGCTCTGGATATTCGCGCCGCCACCGACCGTCCATTGCTCCAGTTGGCCCGGCAGGTTGTAGTCGGCCCAGAAGCGCAGCAAGTGACGCGGGGTATAGCTGTTGAACGTGCCACCCGCCGTCGAGACATCATCCTTCGGATCGTTGAGGTACTCGGTGCTGGTGTAGGTATACCCGGCGAACAACTGCAGCCCCGCCAGTACCTCGCCGCTGATCTCGGCGTCGAAGCCCTGGGCGCGCACCTTGCCGCCGGCGACATAGCAGTCGTTGTTGCAGAGCGGGTTGTTGGTCAGCTGCGCGCGGTTTTCCTGGTCGACGCGGAACAGCGCAAAGCTGGTGTTGACCCGGCCATCGAGCAGCTCGCCCTTCAAGCCGAGCTCGTAGTTGGAGCCCGTCAGCGGTTCGAGCGTGGTGCTCTGTGCGGTCAGCTCGGTCTGCGGCTTGAAGATATCGGCATAGCTGACGTAGGTGGACCATTGCTCGTTGAGCGCGTAGATCAAGCCGCCGTAGGGCGTGAATTCGCCGCTTTCCCGGGAGCGGGCCGGGTCCGGGGAGGCCGCGTTGAAGCGGTGCAGCTCATAGTCGTACTTGTAGTTGCTGCTGCGCCCGCCCAGCACCAGGGTCAGCGGCTCCGCCAGCTTGTAGCGGACCACGCCATAGATCCCGTTCTGGCTGATCTTGCCCTGGGAAGTACCGGCATAGGTGGTGCCCAGCAGTTGCTCCATGGTCGGGCGCTGCGGCGAGACCGGGTCGTAGATATTGATCGAGCCCAGGTTGAGCAGACCGCCCTGCAGGTCATCGGTCTTCAGGTCGCTGGCATTGGCCCCGACCACCACTTCATGCTCCAGGTCGAAGGCCCGCCATTTGCCGGTGAGGTTGATATCGGCGCCCTTGTTGACGTTCTCGAAGTCGTACAGATAGGCCCGGGAACGCATGCCATCGCCGGTAGCCGGATCGACCGAGCCGCGGCCGAAGCTGTAGAGAATGTAGTTGGTCTCGCGCAGGTAGCTGCCCGACGCCTTCAACCGCCAGTCGTCGTTGAAGTCATGGGTGATATCGGCAAAGTAAGTGGTCTGCTTGTTGTTCCACTTGTTCCAGTCGGCGCCGGTAAAGGTCGAGCGCCCGGCGTTCACCGCGCTGCCATCCTTGTTGCGCGGCAGGCCACTGAAGAACGGCACGGCGTGCAGGTCTTCGACACTGGCGCCGGCCGCCACCGTGGTGCTGTCGCCCAGGTCATATTCGAGGATGCCGTAGAGCACGTTCTTGCGGCTTTCGGCGGTGTCGTAGAAATAGTCCTGGTCTTCATGGGCGGCGACCATGCGCCCGCGCAGGGCGCCATCGGCAGTCAGTGGCGCGCTGGCATCGATGGTTTGCCGGTAGCTGTCCCAGGAGCCGGCGCTGGCGGTGACGGACAGCGCCGCCTCGGCCTTGGGCCGCTTGCGCACCAGGTTGATCGCCGCCCCGGGGTTGCCGCTGCCCTGCAGCAGGCCGTTGGCGCCGCGCAGGATTTCCACACGGTCGTACAACAGGGTGTCCGAGGTGAAGCTGCTGCCGATCGCGTAGTAGCGACGGTCCAGCGGCACGCCGTCGTACTGGATGGTTTCCACCTCGAAGCCGCGGGAATAGATGTACTTGCCCCCGGACGGGCTCTGGAAGGTGGTGACCCCGGTGGTCTTTTCCAGCACGTCGTCGAGGGTGTCCAGGCGCTGGTCGTCCATGGCCTTGCGCGTCACCACGCTGACCGACTGCGGGATGTCCTTGAGGCGATGGGTGGACTTGCCGATGGTGACCGCATTGGAGGTATAGCTGCCCGAGTCTTCGGTGGTCGCGTCGACATGCACGCCGGTAATGCTCAAGGGCGCCAGGTCCAGGGAGCCCGAAGCCGGCAGTGGTTCCAGGCCGTAGACGTCGTCCCCACGACGCACGGCCTGCAGGCCGGTCCCGGCGAGCAATTTGAAGAAGCCTTCTTCGATCCCGTAGTTGCCCTGCAGGCCGGGGCTGGACAGATCGCGGACCAGCGCCGGGGTGTATTGCAGGGTGACCCCGCCTTCGCTGGCAAAACGCGCCAGCACCTGGGCCAGGCTGCCGGAGGCAATGCTGTAGGCCTGCGGCGCCTGCGCCGGCGCGGCCAGGGCGGACAGGCTCGCGCCCTGCAGGGCGAGGGTCAGCGCGCTCAAGGCCAGCAGGTGGCGATAGCCGGGGTTGCGGGGTGAAGAAGAGCGAATCATGAAGTGAGGGTCCCTATGTTGTTGGCAGTTCCATACACAAGGACTGACGAGCTGGAAAAACGGGCCAACTTTTTTCAAAGCGCCGTGACGGTGACCCAGTAGCGGGTGCGGTACTCGACCTGGACCGCCAGCGTGGCCGGCAATGCGGCAAGAATCCGCTCGGTGTTGTCGAGCTGGAACGCGCCGCTGATCAACAGGCGGGAAACCTCGGGCTGGCACCTCAGCCAGCCGTTGCGATAACGGCCCAGTTCGCCAAGGAACTCGGCCAGGGGCATTTCCTCGACGATCAACTGGCCGCGGGTCCACTGGCTGTCCTGCTCGCGTGCCGGACCAACGGTCCCCTGCCCTCGCGCGCTGAAGGTCAACTGCTGGCCGGCGGCGAGGGTCTGCTGCGGACCGCTCAGCGGGCTGACCCGCACTGCGCCCTGGAACACGCTCAGTTGCGTGCTGGCGTCGCGCTGACGCACCAGGAAGCGGGTGCCGAGCGCCTCCATCAGGCCTTCCCCGCTGGCGACCCGCAGTGGGCGGTGATGCGCGCTTTGCGGGTCGGCGCCGCTGTCCACGAGGATCTCGCCGCGCTTGAGAATCACCAGGCGCTGGGCTTCGTCGAACTCGACCTCGACGGCGCTATCGGTGTTCAGGTCCAGCACCGTGCCGTCCGCCAGGGTCAGGCGGCGGCGCTCGCCAACGGCGGTGGCGTAGCGCTCCTGCGGCATGAGCTGGCAGTAGCCGGTATAGCCGACAGGTGCGAGGATCGCCAGCACCAGCAGTTGCTTGAGCGCCTGGCGCCGCTCGCGGTTGAGCGTGCCCATGGCCAGCCGTTGCGGCAGCAGGCCCAGGCGTGCCTGGACCCGCTCGGCCTTCTGCCACGCCTGTTCGTGCTCCGCCGCCGCCGCCCGCCAGCGCGCGCAGGCCGCCTGCTGCGCCGGGCTGACCTGCTCGTCGAGCATCAGCATCTGCCAGTGGGCGGCCTGGCGAGCGACCTCGGGGGTTATCCGGGCCTGCGCCTGGCTCACAGGAAGTCATCCTCGAACAGGATGCAGGCTTCCAGTGCCCGGGCCATATGGCGCTTCACCGTACGCTCGCCGATGCCCAGCCGCTCGGCCACCTGCACATAGGTCGCGCCCTCCAGCTGGACCATCAGGAATACCGAACGCACGACCGGTTTCAGGCCGTCGAGCAAGGCGTCCAGTTGCTGCAGGGTTTCGCGCATGCAGGCCAGTTCTTCCTCGGACACCACGAACAACTCGGGCAGTTGCGCGAGCAGGTCCAGGTAGGCGCGTTCAAGGGACTGGCGGCGGAAATGATCGTAGACCAGGCGCCGGCCGACGGTGGTCAGGTAAGCCCGGGGGCGTTGCAGGGCGAGGCTGGTGCCGGCTTTCCGTTGTGCCTGGAGGATGCGCAGGAAGGTGTCCTGGGCCAGGTCGGCAGCCTGGGCGGAGCAGCCGATGCGACGGTACAACCACTGCTTGAACCAGCCGTTGTGCTCGGTGTAGACCTGGGTCAGTTCGTCGTTGATCACGGGGGGCCCTCCAGTACGAGGGCCGCATCGTAAATGGTAACGATTATCAGATCAATTAATAACCGTAGTCGTTGAATCGGGTTGGCTTTCAGGTACGGCACTCGCGCCGTCGCCGGCCTCGGCCGCCAGCTTCAGCCGGTCCGCCTTGGAAACATAGGTATTGCGGTTCTTCGGCGCCAGCTTGGCACTGGCCTTCTTGGCCTTGGCCTTGAACAGTTGCTGCAATTTCTTTTGACGATTCATGGAGTTCTACTCAGCCTGCTGGCGCATCACGCCATTTCGGCCGCCACCTTAAGGAGTCGGGTGCGGCGTGTCCATGACAATTACCCTACGGCCGCAAGCGTTTCCTGGCCTTGGCGCAGTCATTGAGATCGACCGCTTTCTGATAGAACGCCGAACGCTGCGCTCGATTCCAGTCCCCCAGCAGCCGATAGACTTCCGCCTGGTAGTCACGACTGCTGCCCCACTGCAAGGCCATACCCACTGGCTGCCCAGGCTTGCACTCCAGCCACACGCCAGGCTGTGGGAAATACTGCTCGTAACCCGGCATAGCGGCCTCGACAGCCTGTAGCTGCGCCTGATAAAGCGGCGTTTTGGCATGGGCCAGGCACCACGTTGAAATCACCACTGCCGGCGGCGCAAAGCCTTGAGCCAGGCTCTGTTCGAACAGGGGGCAGGCTTTCTCTTCGATCACTTCGCTCGGCGCCAGCAGCATCACCCGGATCAAGCCCAAACGATATTGAGCAACAGGGTGACCAAGAGCAGCTGCCTGCTCAAGCAACTGCACCGCTGGTTTGAGCAGCGCGCCACCTTCCGCAGCAAGGCCCAGGGAACGCTGTTCTTCCGCTTCGCTGGTCTCTGGTGTGATGGCCGTGACCGCTTCGAACTTGCTATCGGCTTGTTGCAGATAAGGGATAGCCTGCTGATAAAGGCTGTCGCCACGTGGATCGATCTGAAGCGGGCTGGCGACGCAAGCCTGCGACAGCAGGCAGGCGGCCAGGGTGTAGAACCGGTGATGACGAGGCATGAGTGGCTTCCTTGCGGCACATTGCCAGTAGCGTACCGAGTCTCTTGTCTTGAAACCAATGCCACGGGTTTGCTGAACTGTTGAGCGGCCCATCCCACAATCCATCTTCTGCAAGCCACCAATACCGGGCACGATGCGGTCACTGTGTGGGTTCACCCGCGATGACGGCAGTGAACCCACCACCGCAATCGCTGGCAAGCCAGCTCCCACAGTTATTGCGTCGTGTCTGGGATTGGTGTCTGGGAGAGGACCCTGTGGGAGCTGGCTTGCCAGCGATTGCGGTAGTGACTTCACCATAGCAATCGGGGGTGAACTCCACGCATGAATTAATGAATCCATTTCCTCAAACAAGAGAAAAACCGCCAAAAATAGGAAGCCCAATAATAAATAGACTAGCCCCCTGTTTCTTGGAGCTTCCTCGTTCATGTCCGCACACCAACCCGTCCCTCACCTGGCATCCGCCCGCAACACCGCAATCAGCATCGCCATCCTCGCCTTCTCGGCCTTCCTGATCGTCACCACCGAATTCCTGATCGTCGGCCTGCTGCCCGCCCTGGCGCGGGACCTGGACATTTCGATTTCCCTGGCCGGGCAACTGGTCACCCTCTTCGCCTTCACGGTGATGATCTTCGGCCCGCCGCTGACCGCCGCCCTGTCCCACCTGGACCGCAAGCATCTGTTCGTCGCCATCCTGCTGATCTTCGCCGCGTCCAATGCCCTGGCGGCCGCCTCGGACAGCTTCCTGATACTGGCCATCGCGCGAATCATCCCGGCCCTGGCGCTGCCAGTGTTCTGGGGTACCGCCAGTGAAACCGCCGGGCAACTGGCCGGGCCATTGAAGGCGGGCCAGGCCATCTCCAAGGTCTACCTGGGGATCTCGGCGGCCATGCTGCTGGGCATTCCACTGGGGACCGTGGCCGCCAGCGCCATCGGCTGGCGCGGTGCGTTCTGGCTGCTGGCGGGGCTGTCGCTGCTGATGGCACTGGCGATGATACTGTACATGCCCAGGGTGGCACGCACCGCGAAGGTCGATTTCATGCAGCAGGCGCGGATCTTCAAGGAGTCCTGGTTCCTCGGCAACGTGCTGCTCTCGGTGCTGGTGTTCAGCGCCATGTTCATCGGCTACACCTACCTGGCCGATATCCTCGAACGGGTCGCGGGCGTACCGGCCACCCAGGTCGGCTGGTGGCTGATGGGCTTCGGCGCCGTCGGCCTGCTGGGCAACTGGATCGGCGGCAAGGCGGTCGATCGCTCGCCGATCAAGGCCACGGCGCTGTTCCTGTTGCTGCTGGCGATCGGCATGGCGGCCATCGTGCCGCTGGCCCAGGCCGGGGTACTGTTCTGCCTGGCGCTCGGGCTCTGGGGCATCGCCAATACGGCGCTGTACCCGATCAGCCAGGTGCGGGTGATGGGCTCGGTGACGCACTCCCAGGCGCTGGCCGGCAGCACCAACGTCTCGGCGGCGAATGCCGGCATCGGCATTGGCGCAGTGGTCGGCGGGCTGACCATCCCGAGCCTTGGGGTCGAGTCCGTCGGCTACGTGGCCGCTCTGGTGGCAGTGCTCGCCTTGCTGGTGATCGTGCCGCTGCGCAAGCTGGCGCCGCAGCCCTGATCAGGCCAGTGCCGTGCTACCGTGCGCGGCCAGCCGGGGCAGCAGGTAGTCCAGCAATGCCCGGACCTTCGGCAGATTCTCCCGGCTTCTGAGCCACACCAGGTGCATCGGCAAGCCGTCCGTGGCCAGCTCCGGCAACACCTCGACCAGGGTCCCGGCATCGATATGCTGCTGGGTCAGCCAGGTCGGCAACTGGCCGATGCCATGCCCGGCCAGCACGGCTGCCACCTCGCCCTCGCCATCCCCCACCGCGATACGCGCCGGCATCGTGCGGCGCTCCATCTCGCCGGGCTGGCGGCCCTTGAAGTGCCAGGGAGTGACCCGCCCGTCGCTGTGCCCGTAGACCACGCAGTGATGGTGCTCCAGGTCCTCCTCGGCAAGCGGTACGCCGTAACGCGCCAGGTACTCGGGAGCGGCACAGAAGATCTGGCGCTGGGCGCCGAAGTAGCGATGCCCGAGGGCGGCCGGCCAGGTATCCGGCCCGCCGATGCGCACGACGATATCGATCCCCTCGTAGACCGGGTCGATAAAGCGGTCGGAGAAGGAAATATGCGGCTGCAGCAAGGGATGAAGACGCAGGAAATCCATGATCAGCGGCAGCACATGCAGGCGACCGAAGGAGGCAGGAAGTTCGATACGCACCCGGCCCTGGGGCTCGTTGCCCTTGGCGACGATGGCCTGCTCGACCTCTTCCAGGTCAGCCAGCACCGAGGTGCAGGTGCGATAGAAGGTCACCCCGGCCTCGGTCAGGGCCAGGCTGCGGGTGGTGCGGCTGAACAGCCGGGTACCCAGGCGGTTTTCCAGGCGGGCCACGCTTTTGCTGACGGCGGAGCTGGTGAGGTTCAGGCGCAGCGCTGCCGCGGTGAAGCTGCCCAAGTCGGCGACCGCGACGAACACATCGATACCCTTGAGCCGTTCGGAAGAGAACATGGCGGTTCCACTGTTGCACGAAACCGCCATTAGCTCGCATGGCACCGCGCAAAGCAATGCCAGCCGGCAACTTAGTCCCGGCTCGCAAAGCGAGGCGCCAACTGCCCCGCCGCTACCTCGAACGCCGCCCTCATCGCCTCCACGACCTCATCGTCATGCTCGAACGACAGGTAGATTCGCCCATACTGCGACGGCATCACCAGCACCCCGACCGCCCGCAGCGCCAGGTGCAGCTCCCGACTGAACGCCGCATCGCCAAATTCCAGCGCCTCGGCATAACCCTCCGGCGCCCGCTGCGACGGCCAGATGCCGAACACATTGCCGTAGCCACTGGTACTCACCGTGATCCCCCGCGCCGCGAAGATCGCCTGCACGTCCCGGCGCAGCCGTTCACCGCGTTCGATCACGGCGCCATAGTCGGCCCGGTCCAGTTGCTCCAGGGTACCCAGCACGGCCGCACAGGCCAGGGGATTGCCACTGAACGTCCCGCCGCGCAGCACCTTGCCCTCTTCGAACCCGGCCAGCACCTGCGGCTTGCCGACAATGGCCGACACCGGCACGCCATTGCCGATCGCCTTGCCGATACTGGCGATATCCGGGTCCAACCCGGCCAGTTCACTCGCCAGCCCGGCATGCAGCCTGAAGCCCATCAGCACTTCATCGCTGATCACCAGCGCCCCGTGCCGCCGTGCCACCTCTTGAACGTGTTGCAGATACCCCGGTGCGGCCATGATGCAACCGGCGTTGGCGAGCATGGGTTCAAGGATCACCGCCGCGATGTCACGGTCCTCGGCGAACAGCCGCTCGACATCCGCGAAGTCGTTGAAACGCAGCAGTGTGGTGCGTGGCGTCAGCGGACGCTGGCCATCGGCAAAATTGGCCTCGGCGGAACCGACGTTGCCAAAGCTCACATCATCGAACCAGCCATCGAACCCGGCCGCCATCTTGGCAATCCGCCCGCGCCCGGTATAAGCCCGGGCCGCCCGACACGCCAGATGCACGGCTTCACTGCCGGAGTTGGTGAAGATCACCTTGCTCAGCGCCCCGGTATGCGCCGCCAGCGCACTGGCCGCATCATGCTCGCGAACATGGGCCCAGGACGGCGAAGCGGAGTCGGCCAGGGCCTCGGCAACCCGACCGTTGACCGCATCATTGGCATGACCGAGCAGCACGGCGCCAAAACCAAGGGCCGTGTCGATATAGCGCCGGCCCTGGTCGTCCCACAGGTACGGGCCCTTGCCATTGCGGATAAACAGGGTCTGGCCGTCGAGCGCCGGGAGAATGCGGGCGGCGCTGGACACATCGCCTACGAGATTGGGCATGGTTACCTCTTGGAAAAGTTGTGCCTCAGCGGGCATTCCACGGGCTGACCGCGAGCTTCTGTTCAAGGAAGTCGCGGAATACCCGGATCCTCGGGCTGAGGTGCTTGCGATTGGTGTAGATCAGGTAGATCGGTTCGGTGCTGTCCTGGGCGTAATCTTCCAGCAGCGGCACCAGACGGCCGTCCTGCAGGTCCTGGCCGATATGGAAGCCGGCCAGGCGCACGATGCCGGCGCCACTCAGCGCCAGGTCACGCAGCATGTCGCCCTGGCCGAAGGTGGCCCGGGGCACGATGGGCACGGTGACGCTTTCACCGTCGACCACGAAGCCCCAGGTGTTCCACACGCTGTTGAAGCCGAAGGAGAAGCAGGTGTGCTCCAGCAACTGCGCCGGGTGTTCCGGCGTGCCGTGCCTGGCGAGATACTCCGGCGAGGCGCAGACGATCCAGCGGCTCTGCCCGACCTTGCGCGCGATGCGCGTGGAGTCCGGCAGGACGCCGCTGTGGATCGCCACGTCGAGGCCCTGGTCGAACTGGTCGCTGAACTGCGCGCCGACCTGGATATCCACGGTCAGCCCCGGGTAGGCGGCGAGAAACTCCGGCAACCAGGGAATGATCTGGTGCTTGGCGAAGGTGGTCATGGTGTGCACGCGCAGGGTGCCGCTGACCCGGGTCGGAAAGGCCTCGGCCAGGGAGTCGGCCTCGGCCATCGCGTTGCTCACCGCACGGGCGCTGACCAGGTAGGCGGCGCCCTCCTCGGTCAGGGTCAGGCTGCGGGTGCCGCGCTGGAACAGGCGCACCTGCAGGCGATCCTCCAGCCGCGAGATCAGCTTGCTGATGGCCGACGGCGTCAGCCCGCAAGCCCGCGCCGCGGCGGAGAAGTTGCCATGCTCGGCAGCGCCGAGAAAGGCCAGCAGTTGCGAATAATGGTCCATGTCCTGCCTCCGGAACCCGACCTGACCGGCGCGGTCAGCGGATGAACTGCTCGATGTACTCGTCAGGCAAACCGAGGGACTTGTAGTGCGCCCGGGCGGTTTCCAGCTTGGTGAACACGTCCTCGTAGCCCACGGCGACGCCTTGCGGATCGACATAGGTATAGCCGCCCTGGACGTGGAACCAGGTGATCATCTCTTCGACATCCTCCGGAACGAAAAGTGTGTGGGTCTCTCCCGGCGGCTCGAAGGCGAAGGAACCTTCCTCGGCGATCCAGTCGTGCTCCAGGTAGAACCAGCGGCCCTTGAGTACCAGGGCATGGACGCTGCCGGTATGGCGGTGACGGGACAGCACGCCGCTCTGGCGAACCCGCAGCAGGTTGATGTAGTAGCCGCCGGACACGCTCAGCAGCAGCGGTTTGAAGGAGACCGAGGCGGTCACCGGGACCCACAGCTGGTCGTCTTCGAGCCACTTGCCGAGCACGCCCGGGTGGACCATGTCCGGGGACATGAACGGCACCTGCGGCAGTTGGTAGGGGATGGCCAGTTCATCGGGTTTGCGCACTACGCTCATTGGGATTTCCACATCAGGTTTCGAATGGCCGGCCTGCGATGGGCCGGATTGACGTCAGGTTAGAACCGCGTGTCAGCGGGAAAAAGCAGGTCACCGGCATAGCTGCTGTGACCTGCGGTCATGGCTGTCAGGCGGCTGCCGGGGCTTCGGGCTGCCAGGCACTACGCTGCGCGGACAGGGCCGGCTGGCTCTTCTGCAGATACACGCCGATGCTGACCAGGATGGCGGTCAGGCCCAGGGTGCTGAGCAGCTCCGCTCGTTGCCCGGGGAACGCCGCCATCACCGCGAACACCGCGACGATGAAGGCGATGGTCAGCAGGGTCAGCCAGGGGAACAGCCACATGCGCACTTCCAGGGTCTTGCCCATGGCCAGCAATTTTCGGCGCATGCACAGCTGGGTCACGGCGATCACCAGGTACATCAGCAGGGCCAGGGCGCCGCTGGTGGCGAGGAGGAACTGGAACACCTGGGCCGGCAGCAGGTAGTTGGCCGCCAGGGCGATCAGTGCGGCGACCGAGGTCAGCGCCACTGCCAGCAGCGGCACGCCCTTGGCCGTGGTCCGCGACACCGCCTGCGGCGCGTCACCACGCCGGGCCAGCGACCAGGCCATGCGCGAGGCGGTGTAGATCGCCGAGTTCAGGCAACTGGTCACCGCCACCAGCACCACGATGCTCATGATCCCCGGGGCCCAGGGGATGTTCATCGCCATCAGCACCGCCTGGTACGACCCCTGGGCCAGGCCCGGGGCATTCCACGGGATCAGGCACACCACCACGAACATCGAGCCGAGGTAGAACAGGCCCAGGCGCCAGACCACGGCGCGGATGGCCTTCTTGATATTGGCTTTCGGGTCGCGGGATTCGGCCGCGGCGATGGTCACCACCTCGCTGC
This sequence comes from Pseudomonas sp. P2S-1, assembly GCF_057197725.1. Lineage (NCBI taxonomy): Bacteria > Pseudomonadati > Pseudomonadota > Gammaproteobacteria > Pseudomonadales > Pseudomonadaceae > Pseudomonas > Pseudomonas sp. P2S-1. The sequence continues at coordinate 419,672 of NZ_CM170068.1, read as the reverse complement.
CCTGGAAGCTGAACATCGCCGTGAGCAAGGCGGCGACGATGGCCACGTTGCCCTTGGGCGCGAAGCCGCCGTTGGCCCACAGGTTGCTGATGCCGCTGGTGGACGAGCCGGGCATCAGGCCAAGAATGGCCAGCACCCCGAGCACGATAAAGCCGACGATCGACATCACCTTGAACAGCGACAGCCAGTACTCCAGGGTGCCGAACGAGCCGACGCTGAGGCTGTTGCAGAAGATCAGCACGCCGGTGATGGCGAAGGCCGTCAGCCAGTGCGGCAGGCCCAGCCAGTCACCGAGGATATTGCCGGCGACGATGGCCTCGATGGCGATCACCAGCACGTAGAACCACCAGTACAGCCAGCCGATGGAAAACCCGGCCCAACGGCCGATGGCCTGGTCGGCATAGGAGGAAAACGACCCGGTGTCCGGCCGCGCCGTGGCCATCTCGCCGAGCATCTGCATCACCAGCACCACGATCGCCGCGGCGATCACGTACGCCACCAGCACCGCCGGCCCGGCCGCCGCGATGGCGTTGCTCGAACCCACGAACAGCCCGGCGCCGATCACCCCGCCAATGGAGATCATCGTCACCTGTCTGGTTTTCAGGCCGGTTCCCAGCCTGTTGTTGCTCTCTTCTCGTTCACCACGCATCGGCTCGTACCTCGGTTGCACGCTTGTTGTTGTCATGGGTCGCACTCGGGGGCGGCCCTGCTGACTACGTTAAGCGAGCGGGATACGGCGGATTAGGTGGAATGGCGGCATAGCGGGTGTGACGAGGGTTCAAAGCACGGGTATCGACACTGGACCAGTAGGAGCGTGGCTTGCCCGCGAAGGACCGCGCAGCGGTCCCAAATTAGTGCCAACAATACAAATTTGGGACCGCTGCGCGGTCCTTCGCGGCGGTTCGGCGGCCCGACAAGCCACGCTCCTACAGGCGTACGAATGCCGAGAGTCGTTCCTCTTTCCACTCCCTCGGGCTTTGCCCGTGGCATTCGCGAAACACCCGGCTGAAATGCGAGAGGTCATTGAACCCCCAGCGAAACGCCACATCGGAAATTCGCTGGGCCGCCAGCAACGGGTTCTCCAGCTCCCCGGCACAGCGCTCCAGGCGTCGGCGCAACACATAGCGCATCAGCGAACTGCCCTCGCGCTCGAACAGCTTGGCGATATAGCGAGTGGACAGGCCCATGGCCTGGGCGACCTGCCGGGCACTCAGCGCGGGATCGCGCAGGTTGTCATTGATATAGACCTTGACCCGGGTGAGGGTCAGCATCTGCGAGCGTGACTGATCGCCATCCAGCGGCTGCAGGTTGCCCAGGGTCAGGGCGATCAACTGGGTGGCAGACTCCGCCAGGCGCGCCATTTCCTGGGCGCTGAACTGCCCGACCTGCCCGCACAGGGTCTCGAGGAAAGCACGCAACACCCGCCCGCTGGGGTTGTCGAGGGAGACCCGGGTCGCAGTCCGGCACTCCATGCCCACCACCAGTTGATTCAGGCTGGTGCGCGGGATGCTGATGATGATCTGCCGCCAGTCACCGTCGAAGCTCAACTGGTGCGGCCGGGTGGCGTCGTAGATGGCGAACTCCCCCGGCCCGATCCGTGCCCGGTTGTCCCCCTGGGCCAGGGACTCCTGACCATCGAGCATCAGCACCGCAAAATACTTGTCTTCCTCGCGGCAGCGCGGGTTCAGGTGGCGCCGGTTGACCGCCTGGGCCGAGGCGCCGACCTCGCTGACCCGCAATGCCTCGCATTTCTGCGAACGCACCCGGCCATGGAACGCCGGGTCGGGCAGCGCGCCGATTTCAACGTCGGCGAACAGGCGCAGGATCATCTCCCGCCAATAGTCCACGCGGTCGTGAAAGGAATGGCCAAGGGTCGCCAGCTCGATCCGTTCGCTCGCCCAGTTGGCCGGCGCTTGTGCCCGTGGTGGTTCGATCATCGCGATGCACCCCTGTTATTGATCTTTTCAGGATGGATCCATGGCCTCTGGGGCCCGGTTTCCATTCATACACCAGCCCCGGCAGGCATTCCAGCAGTCCCGACGCAAGGGCCGTCCGGAGCAAATGCTGGTTCCCTTTCAGCCAAGAACCCGTGGGCACAGCGTTTCATCCTTGAGCCACGACAGCGAGGACGTCGAGCGTCAGCGACCAGGCCGGTCACCCGTCCCTCTCCACCCAAGGCAAGCCCATGAAAACAACAAGACCTTTGCTTTGCGAGCTGAAACACAGCGTGATCGCCGGCCTGATCCTGATCGGCGTATCGTTCTCCAGCCTGGCGGCGGAAGTCGCCCCCGGCGACTACGAGCAGTTCCCCGGCGGCGCGACCATCGGCCTGCTCTACTACCAGCATGCGACTACCGACGCGCTGCGCAGCGACGGTCGGTCGGCCAGTTCCGACTTCAATCTGACCTCGGATATCGGCATCCTGCGTCTGCTCCACGTCTTTCAACTGAGTGAACGGATCACCGTCGATCCGCAGTTCCTCCTGCCCTTCGGCCATGTCTCCGGCAATGGCGATGCCTCGGCCCTCGGCGATGCCAGCGGGGTCGGCGACCTGATCCTCACCGCGCCGATCAAGCTGCTGCTCAACGAGGCCCGCGACACCCTCAGCGCCAACGCCTACCTGTACGTGCCGACCGGCAACTACGACCGCGACGATGCCCTGAACCTTGGCGAGAACCGCTGGAAGGTGGATTTCCAGGGCGCCTATATCAAGCACTTCGGCGAGAAATGGGCGATGGACCTGATCGGCGATGTCATCTGGTATGGCGACAACGACGACTTCGGCCCCGCATCGGCCACCCTGAAGCAGAAAACCTCCTACGGCGCCCAGATCATGGGCCGCTACATGCCCGAGCCGGCCACCAGCCTGGGCGTGGGCATCGGCCAGCTGTGGGGCGGCGAAACCCGGGTGGACGGGGTTGACCGCGATGACCGCCAGCGCAGCACCAACCTGCGCTTCACCGCCAGCCACTTCTTCACGCCCAAGGACCAGCTGCAGTTGCAACTGGGCCGTGACCTCGCCGTGGACAACGGGCCGCGCGAGGACTTCCGCCTGAACCTGCGCTACGCGCACATCTTCTAGCGCCCATCCATAACAACAACGACAACACCTGTGAGGCTCCCATGGAATCGGCAATCGACAAGCACCTGCTGTGCCCGCGCCTGCGCGCGCGACGCATCGAAGACGACTACACCCCGCCCTTCCCCGCCTGGGTCGGCCGGGCAGACCCGGCGATCACCCGCTACGTGATGGCCTACCTGGGCGTGCAGAGCAAGGGCGAAAGCCAGCTCGGCGCCGCCTGCGCAGCCCTGCGCCAGATCGTCCAGAGCCTGGAGCACGGCGGCGGCCCGCGTTACCACGACATGGCCCATTACCAGGATGCCAGCGGCTACGACAACCTGTTCGTCATCGCCTACTGGGACAACCCCGCCACCTTCGCCCGCTGGCAGCGCGACGAGACCGTCGAGGCCTGGTGGTCGGGCAAGGAGACCGGGCATCAGGGCCTGGGCTTCTTCCGCGAAATCATCAGCCCCGGCGTCGAGCGCTTCGAAACCCTCTACGCCATGCCCGAAGGCATGGAAGGCGTCGGCCTGGCGATGGGCGAGCGCAGCGGCGAGATACAGGAGCACGGCTATTGGGGTTCGATGCGTGACCGGGTTCCGCTGTCGCAGACCGATGGCATGGCCGCGTCCGGTGAACTCAAGGCCGAGCGCAGCACGCAGCGGGTCCGGGTCAGCGGCCATGAAAACCTGGTGGTGATCCGCTCCGGCCAGGACTGGAGCGAAACCGAGGGCCAGGAACGCCAGCTCTACCTCGGTGAAATGGAACCGGTGCTGCGCGCCGGCATGGACTTCCTGCGCGACCAGGGCCTGCCGGTGGGCTGCTACAGCAACCGCTACGTGCAGCATATCGACGCCCATGGCCAGCCCATGGAGAAGCGTTTCTCGGTCAGCCACTGGCGCTCGATGTCCGCGCTGGAGCGCTGGTCCGAGTCGCACCCGACCCATATCGAGATCTTCGGCACCTTCATGCGCATGGTCCAGACCCTGGGCGGCCAACTGAAGTGGAAGGGCTATCACGAGGTCAGCGTGCTGCGCGCCCAGGACCAGCACTACGACTACATCAACTGCCATCCCGGCACCGGCCTGATGGCCGGCGTCTGAGCACGAGGAGAACGACATGGACCACAAGCATGCCCCGGCGGGCTCCGCCGCCGAACGCGCCTTCGCCCTCAAGCACGCCCTGGCCGAAAAAGGGGTGATCCCGGACGGCTATATCGAACACTTCACCGAGGTCATGGAAACCGACTTCGACCCGGCCAATGGCGCCCGCGTGGTGGCCCGGGCCTGGGTCGACCCGGCCTACCGCGAACTGCTGCTGCGCGACGGCACCGCCGCCTGCGAGCAGTTCGGCTACACCGGCGTGCAGGGCGAATACATCGTCGCCCTGGAAAACACCCCGACCCTGCAGAACGTCATCGTCTGCACCCTGTGCTCGTGCACCGCCTGGCCGGTGCTCGGCCTGCCACCCGATTGGTACAAGAGCTTCGAATACCGCGCCCGGGTGGTGCGCGAGGCCCGCACGGTGCTGCGGGAAATGGGTCTCGACCTGCCCGAGGACGTGGCGATCCGGGTCTGGGACACCACCGCCGAAACCCGCTACATGGTCCTGCCGGTGCGCCCCGAGGGCACCGAAGGCTGGAGCGAAGAAGCCCTTGTCGCGCTGGTGACCAAGGACGTGCTGATCGGCATCGCCCGCCCCGAAGTCAGCGGAGGGCGCGCGTGATGGACGGCATTCATGATCTTGGCGGCCTGCAAGGTTTCGGGCCGGTCGCGCACACGGCCAACTCCCTGAGCTACAAGCCGGTGTTCCACGAAGACTGGGAACACCTGGGCTACAGCCTGCTGTTTCTCGGTGCGGGGGAACTGGGCCTGTTCAATGTCGACGAACTGCGCCATGCGATCGAACGCATGGAGCCCCGGCAGTACCTGACCTCCAGCTACTACGACCGGATCGTGGTGGGCACTGCCTCGCTGTTCGTCGAAAAAGGCCTGCTGAGCCAGGAGCGCCTGGCGCAACTGGCCGGTGGCAGCTATCCCCTCGCCTTGCCGATCGGTCCGGGGCGGGCAGCGAACCCGCCGCGCAAACCGTTCGAGGTCGGTGAGCAGGTGCAAGTGCGCGACGAATTCGTCGACGGGCATATCCGTATGCCGGGGTACGTGCGCGGCAAGCGCGGCGTAGTGCTGCACCGCACCACCCATGCCTGGCCCTTCCCCGATGCGGTCGGGCATGGCCTGGACAGCGCGCCGGAGCCGACCTACCACGTTCAGTTCACTACCCAGGAGTTGTGGGGCGATGCCGCCGACGCCGGTACGGTAGTGGTCGATCTCTTCGGCGGCTACCTGCTCCCGGCCTGACCAACAGCCACTTTCCCGAGGACACTTCAAGATGACCCTACGCAGACCCGACTTCAACGAACTGGGCCAGATCGCCGAGAGCCTCGGCCTGACCTTGAGCGCTGCACAACTGGATGCCTGCCAGAGCGCGTTGCAGGCCAACTTCGATGCCTATGACCTGCTCGACGAACTGCCCGACTTCCTCCCCGAGGTGCGTTATCCCCGTGGCCCGGTACACAGGCCGGAAGCCGCTGAAAATGCCCTCGGTGCCTGGCAATGCAAGTCGCTGATCCAGGGCGCCGCGAACGGCCCGCTGGCGGGCAAGCGGGTGGTGATCAAGGACAACATCGCCGTCGCCGGGCTACCGATGTTCAACGGCAGCGTCACCCTCGACGGTTATGTCCCGGAGGTGGACGCCACGGTGGTCAGCCGCCTGCTCGATGCCGGCGCGACCATCACCGGCAAGTCCGTCTGCGAAGCGCTGTGCTTCTCTGGTGGCTCGCATACCTCGGCCAGCGGGCCGGTGCACAACCCCCGGCGGCATGGCTATTCCGCCGGCGGCTCTTCGTCCGGATCGGCGGCGCTGGTGGCGGCCGGCGAAGTGGAAATGGCCCTGGGCAGCGACCAGGGCGGCTCGGTGCGCATTCCTTCGGCGTACTGCGGCGTGTACGGGATGAAACCGACCCATGGCCTGGTGCCCTACACCGGAGCGATGCCGATCGAAGCGACCCTCGACCACCTCGGCCCGATCACCGCCAACGTGCGTGACAATGCGCTGCTGCTCGAAGTCTTGGCCGGCCCGGACGGGCTGGACCCGAGGCAAGTTGCGGTGCCTTCGGAGCGGCGTTATCTGCAAGACCTGGAGCAGGGTGTCGCGGGCATGCGCATCGGCGTTCTGCGCGAGGGTTTCGGGCAGGCCAATTCCGAGGCTGAGGTGGATGACGCAGTACGTGCGGCGGCCGAGGTGTTCCGTGAGTTGGGAGCTACGGTTGCGGACGTGTCGTTGCCGATGCATGGCCTGGGTCCTGCCATCTGGCTGGCGATCGCCGCCGAGGGTGCTACCGGGCAGATGATGAAGGGCGACAGCCATGGCCTCAACTGGCGCGGGCTGTACCTCACCGGGATGATGGAGCACCACGCGCGCTGGCGCGAACGCGCCGACCAATTGCCGGACACGGTCAAGGTCACCCTGCTGCTGGGCGAGTACGTCAACCGCAACTACGGCGGCCGCTACTACGGCAAGGCGCAGAACCTCGCCCGGCAACTGCGCCTGGCCTATGACGGGCTGTTCGAGGACTACGACCTGCTGCTGATGCCGACCCTGCCACTGCGTGCGACGCCCCTGCCGGCTGCCGATGCGCCCATGCCGGAGGTGCTCGACCGGGCCTTCGAGATGCTGGGCAACACCTGCGGCTTCGACGCCACCGGGCATCCGGCGATGTCGATTCCCTGTGCTTGTCGGGGTGGGTTGCCGGTGGGGATGCAGTTGGTGGGCCGGTATTTTGCCGAGGGGCAGATTTATCGGGCGGCGTATGCGTTTGAGCGGGCTGCGGAGTGGGAGAGGCGTTAACTGTCGTACTCGCGACGGTGGTGAGTCCTCCATCGCAATCGCTGGCAAGCCAGCTCCCACAAGGTCCTGAGTCGATCATCAGATCCGGGCACGACGCGGTCACTGTGGGAGCTGGCTTGCCAGCGATTGCGGTGGTGCGGCCACTATTGCAATCACGGGTGCCCCCCCACAGAGTCCGTGTCGACATATCGATCACTTCACCCCGAACTCGATGCTGTACTCGACCTTCTCCCCCCGCCGCGCCGAGGCCCGCATCTGGTACACCTCGATCCGGTACTCCCCCGAGTCCGGCAACACCGCACTCCAGTCACTGCCGACACTCCCGCCACCCAGGGCCGTCGACGCCCCGGGCGCGAAGACATTGAAGTTGGCATTGCGACTGCCCTGGATCCGCACCGTCATGCTCTGCCCGGCCTTGGCGCCGAGGGTGTAACGGACGCTGTCATAACCACTGAAGCGCCCCTTGAGTTCCGCACTCGACGCCCCCTTGGCGAAGTGCACCGGCACCTGGGTCACGGTGTCCTTGGCCTGCACCGAACCATTGACACCGCACGCAAGGAAGAGGGAGAACAGAAGTGCTGATTTCATGCTGAAAACTCCAATAAGGCCAATGCCGCTCACAGCGTAGAAGCCTGTCCACACCACCGCCAGGCTAACCCTCCCGACGCAACCCCCGCACTGCGATATACAACAACGGCCCCAACGACACGAACACCGCCGTCAGCACCAGCCAGGGCACGGCACTCCACCGGCGGCCGCCGCGCAAGCGCACGTCCCTGACCATCCACGCCCCGGCCAGCCCCGCCATCAGGTACAGATCGATCACCACCTGCGCAGTATCCGGCCGCGACAGCAGCTGCATGCCGAACGCCAGCAACGATTGCTCGGCGATCGCCATGGTCCAGGTGGTGTACAGCGCAAGCACGATGAACAGGGCGAACGCCCCGATACGAACAGCCATCTCCAGCCCTCCTGATTGGGAATGCCGTCAATGTAGTGATAGGGTGAGCCGTCCCTCAATGACCTCCCAGGTCATGGACGCCCCGCACAAGGACCGTCACAGTCGCGCCATGAGCCCACGCCCTTTTCATACCCTTAACCCGGCCACCCATGCCGGCCAGCATCTGCGCCAGTTGCGCCGGCAAGCCGGGCTGAGCCAGCTCGGCCTGTCCCTGGCCTGCGGCATTTCCCAGCGCCACCTCAGTTGCATCGAGACCGGCCGCGCCAAGGCCGGACCCGGTACCCTGCATGCCCTGCTGTCGGCGCTGGATGTACCGCTGGAGCAGTGCAACGAGGTGTTTCTCGCTGCCGGCTACGCGCCGCGATACCAGGCCTCGGCTCTGGATACTCCGGCGCTGGAGATGATCCACCGCGCCATCGAGCACCTGCTCCACGCCCAGGATCCGGCCCCGGCGATAGCCCTGGATAGTGACTGGAACATCATCGCGACCAACGCCGGCGCCCTGCGCCTGGTGGCCATGGCCGGAGAGCCGGTGACCGGCACGCAAGGCCTCAACCTGCTGGAGACGCTGCTACGTCCCGGTGGCCTCGGCGACCATCTGGTCAATGCCGCACAGATCCGTGCGCTCACCTGGCAGCGGGCGAACCGCGAAGCCCTGGGCAATCCCGGCCTCGCCCGGCGCCTGCAGGATCTGCCGACACCCGAAGCCCTGCCGCAGGACGACGAGCCTTCGCCATTGATCCTGACCCGCGTGCGCACGGCGGATGGCGAGCTGACATTCCTTTCCACCTTCACCACCTTCGGCATGCCCCTGGACATCAGCGTGGCGTCGCTGCGCATTGAACACCTGATCCCGGCGGACGAGCAGACCTGGGCAGCAATGCGCAGCCAAGTTGCCTTGCCAACCGTCTCATGTTGATCCACGTCAATATGTAAAGAATGTAAATAAACTACGACATTTTCCATTCATTCAATTGAATTGAATTTTTCCGAGCGGCCACTCTCCATTCATCCGGTATCTGATGAAGGAGATCGCCATGAAGGGACCACAACTCTATGTAATCGACTATGAACTGCGCGGCGAACATCGCACTTTCATCATCAGGCTGGAACGCATGGATAACGCCGAGGCCTGGCATTGGGCAAGTTGCGATGCAGGAATAGGCATCATTCCACGCTTCGGCCAGCAGAAGGTCAAGAAAGTCAGCAAGCCGATGGCGGAGCGCTACGGCCTCGAAAACGTGCGCTGGCGACTGGCGGGCGACGGACCGGCCTTCCAGCCGCCACCCGCGGATCCGAAGCAGTCTTCCGATGCCAGCCAGATAGCGGATTGAAACGAGAGGGTGGAAACCATGAGGTTCCAGATCGAATATTCACTCAAGGGTGTACAGCGGACCTGGTGCTGCGAGACGCCGAGGAATGCCCTGTCGTTGGACGATGCGGTGGTGGCCCTGCTGCGCCTGCATCTACCGTTCAACCAGGTGATCACTCCGCGTAGCCTCGGCCAGTTATCGAAGGAGAAGCACCTGCGGGCGGTACAGGAACTGGGGATATCCGATATCCGCATCATAGGCCCTTGAAATCATGGCGTATTGAGCGCTGCAAGGAGAGTCCTGCGGCAGGCCAGGCTCTCCACTCACCCTTTCATTCCGACATTCACACCCCTGCCGTCGCGGACCAGCCGCGATGCCTGGCGCCTGGCTTGCACGACGCCCAGGGCCAGGGCCTTGGACATGGATTCTCCAGGCCGTGAATCGAAAGCCTCCTCGTGCAGGGCCCGACCATCGTCAGCGTAGAGGCCAATGAACAACTGTGTGCTGCCAGTCCGCGATAGCCTGACCTGCACATCGATACTGCTGCCATCGGCGAGTATTTCATCGTAGGAGCGGTGGTGCAGGCTGGCGTCTGCCCATGACCAGAATACTTCTCCGCGAATTCTCATCGCTGCTCTCCGGAAACGTTTAGTCAGACGACACCTTAGTCCCTCTTCCTGTCAGCCTGGAAAGTTATCGCGCAAATATTCTCCGATTCTGACCGGTGGAAATAAAGTTATACCCGAGCGCACGATCTGTACAACTTTACGGAGAAAGCTATACACCTATTACAACCCTCAACTATTGGAAGTGAATAGCAACCAAACAAAACACACGCGAGCGCAGACACTGTCCGGACTGTAGAACCAGGCGTCCATCAACTAACCTCCGCACACTCGCCAACCACACCGACTCATTGATCGCGTTCATCGTCGCACTCCTCGCTCTGTGCGGTGAAGTCCGCTCGCCAGGCGCGGGTTCAACTGCATGACGCCGAGTGTCGCTCGCGGTTTTCCTGGAACCAATCCAGGCACCGGTGCGTCAACCGCAAAATTGAAGGCAAGATCGCGGTGGTCCCGCAGCTAGAGTGATCAAGGCGTCCAGTCGACCTGGTGTTCCTCCAGATACACATCCACCGCCGCCCCCACCGTCGGCTGGAACACTTCCCGGCCAATCCGCGCCAGCACCTCCAGGCGCTCCAGCTTGTCCTTCACCGGGTCCTTCACCTCGGCGAAGCGCAGTTCGACCCCCTGCCCACGCAGGATCTGCTCCAGCTCGACCAACATGTCCGCCGAGGTCACGTCCACGCTGGTCACCGGCTCCGCCGCAATCACGATCCGCCGCACCTTGTCCGGCGCCTGTGCCACCGCCTGCAGCACGCAGTTCTGGAACAGCTCGGCATTGGCGAAGAACAGCGGTGCATCCCAGCGGAACAGCACCAGCCCCGGCACCCGGCGGGCATCGGGATAGCGGCTGATATCGTGATAACCGCGAATCCCCGCCACCCGCCCGAGCACCGCGTAATGCGGGCGCCAGCCATCCCAGAGAAATTCGATCACCGCAATCACCACCGCCAGCCCGATCCCCGGCACCGCCCCGAGCACCACCACGCCGACGAAGCAGGTCATCGACAACCAGAACTCCCACTGCTGGATGCGGTAGATGCGCCGCAGGTCCTTGAACTCGAACAGGCCGATGGCCGCGGCGATAACCACGGCGGCCAGGGCGCTGCTGGGCAGGTGCCGGAGCAGATCGGGACCGAACAGCAGCAACAGTGCCACCCCCAGCGCACCGAACACCCCGGCCAACTGGGTCCGGGCGCCCGCCGCCTCGGCCACCGGGGTGCGCGACGAACTGCTGCTGACCGGAATGCCCTGGAACAGCCCGGTAGCGAGGTTGGCCATGCCCAGGCCGATCATTTCCTGGTTGGCATCCACCGGGGTCCGGGTTTTCGCCGCATAGGTCCGCGACAGCACGCTGGTATCGGCGAACGACACCAAGGCCACGGCAAAACCGCCGACCAGCACGGCCTGGATGTCGACGGCATCGATCAGCGGAAAGACGAAAGCCGGCAAGCCCTGGGGCAACGAACCGGTGACCTTGACCCCATGCCCGGCCTCCAGGTCGAACAGCCACGCAGCGAGCGTGGCAAGCACCACCGCGATCAGGATCCCCGGCACCCGCTCGAAGCGTTTGAGCAACAGGATGATCGCCAGGCTGCCGGCGCCGATGGCCAGGGCATAGCCGTTGGCCTTGCCCTCGAACAGGGCCTGGAACAGGTGCCAGATGTCCTGCCCCGGGCCTTCGCTGTCGAGGCTGATACCGAACAGCTTCGGCGTCTGGCTGATCAGCACGGTCAGGGCGATGCCGTTCATGTAGCCGTAGCGGATCGGCTTGGACAGCAACTCGGTGATAAAACCCAGGCGCAGCACCCCGGCGCCCAGGCAGACCAGCCCGGAGACCAGAGCCATGGCGCTGGCCAGGGTGATTGCCTTGAGCGGATCGCCTGCTGACAAAGGCAGCACCACGGCCAGGATGATCGCCACCAGCGCCGAGTCCGGACCGAGCACCAGGATCCGGCTGGGACCGAACAGCGCATAGGCCAGCAGCGGCACGATGGTCGCGTACAGACCGTAGATGCCCGGCACCCCGGAGGCCTGGGCATAGGCGATACCCACCGGCACCAGCATGGCGGTCAGGACCAGGCCGGCCAACAGGTCCCTGGGCAACCAGACCGGCACATAGCCCCGCAACAACTGCAAGCCTGGCAGCCAGCGACGCCAGTCACGGGGAGGGAACGAATTCGACATGGACACTTCCTTGGCAATGGGCCTGACGCCTGTGAATCTAGCAAGGATCGCCGTCTGCGCGAGCGGTCGCGGTCAATGCTCAGTGCACTGAGCAATATTCATTTGCCAGTACGCCTGTGCTAGAACATCCGTGCAGCCGGCAGGCTAAGGTTTCTCCAGGTCGAGGCGGAACGTATCGACAGGCCCGCCACTCCAAACCGGCTGCCCCTGGCAACAACGAACGAAAAGAACCTGCGGTGGAACAGCATGAAGCACCTGACCCGTGAAGCGCTGGAGGCGGAAGTCCTGCGTTTGCGCCTGACCCTGGAGATGGCGGGCCTCGACCCCGAGCCGCCGTCAGCCCATTACCAGCCTCTTGAAACCACCGCCATGCACAGCGCCAGGGTCGCCCTGCGCAAGAGCGAAGAGCGTTTCCGCACCATCCTCGAAACCGTCGAATCGGCCTTTGCCATCGTCAAGGTCAAGTTCGATGCCACCGACCGTCCCATCGACTACCAGTTCGTCGAAGCCAACCCGGCCTTCGAGCGCCAGGCGGGGGTCGACCTGCGCGGCAAGTGGGTCACCGAGTTCGCTCCGGACCTGGAGGACTTCTGGTTCCAGACCTATGGCCACGTCGCGAAAACCGGCGAGCCGGCGACTTTCGAGAACTATGCCGAGGCGTTCAAGCGCTGGTTCGATGTGCGCGCGGTGAAGATCGGCGAGCCGGACGAGCGCCTGATCGCGATCATCTTCAGCGACGTCACCGAACGTCGCAATGCCGAGGAACGCCTGCGCCTGAGCGAGGCCGTGGCCCGACAGAACATCGAAAGGGTCCAGTTGGCCCTGGCCGCCGGCGCGATCATCGGGACCTGGCACTGGGACCTGGGCAACGGCCAGTTCACCATCGACGACGCCTTCGCCCGCGCCTGCGGACTGGACCCGGCCTGGGGCACCGAGGGCCTGACCCTGGAGCAGGTGCTGCAGTCGGTGCACCCGGACGACCGCAACGGCCTGACCGAGGCCATCGGCGCGGTGATCGCCAGCGGCAAGCCCTATGCCCATCAATACCGGGTGCGGCGCAGCGATGGCTGCTGGTACTGGATCGAAGCCAATGGCCGGGTCGATCGTGACGAAGGCGGCACTCCCACCAGCCTGCCGGGGGTGGTGATCGACGTCGAGGAACGGCGCTCGGTCGAAGCCGAGCGCGACCGCGCCATCGCGGCCTTGCGCAGCCTCAATGAAACCCTGGAGCAGCGGGTCGCCGCCCGGACCCTGGAACTGATGCAGGCGGAAGAAAAGCTGCGCCAGTCGCAGAAGATGGAAGCGGTCGGCCAGCTCACCGGCGGCATCGCCCATGACTTCAACAACCTGCTGGCCGGGGTGTCCGGCGCCCTGGAAATGATGGCCGCGCGCATCGCCCAGGGCCGTATCCAGGAGCTGGACAAATACCTGGAGACCGCACAGGGTGCGGTCAAGCGCGCCGCCGCCCTGACCCATCGCCTGCTCGCCTTTTCCCGGCGCCAGACCCTCGACCCGCGGCCCACGGACGTCAACCGCCTGATGCAGGGCATGGGCGAGCTGATCCAGCGCACCGTGGGCCCCGGCATCGCCGTCGACACTCTGGCCGCCCCCGGGTTATGGCCAACCCTGGTGGATGCCAGCCAACTGGAAAACGCCTTGCTCAACCTGTGCATCAATGCCCGCGATGCCATGCCCGATGGCGGGCGTATCCGCATCGAAACCGCCAATATCAGCCTGGATGCCGACGGCGCCCGGGCCCAGGAGATCAGCGAAGGCGAGTATGTACTGCTAACGGTGGCCGACAGCGGCATCGGCATGACCCCGGACATCCTCGCCAAGGCCTTCGATCCTTTCTTCACCACCAAGCCGATCGGCCAGGGCACCGGGCTGGGCTTGTCGATGATCTACGGCTTCGCCAAGCAGTCCGGTGGCCAGGTGCGCATCAGCTCGGAATCGAGCGGCGGCACCACGGTGCAGATCCTGCTGCCGCGTTATCACGGCGCGCTCGATGAGGACAGCCGCGCCGACGACGCCAGCGCCGTGATACCCAGCGAGTCAGGGGAAACCATTCTGATCGTCGACGACGAGCCCAGCGTGCGCATGCTGCTGATGGATGCGCTCGGCGACCTCGACTACAGCCTGATCGAGGCCGGCGACAGCCTGTCGGGGCTCAAGGTGTTGCGCTCGGACGTGCATATCGACCTGCTGATTACCGATGTCGGTCTGCCCGGCGGCATGAATGGCCGGCAGATGGCCGATGCCGGGCGGGTGGTCAGGCCGGACCTGAAGGTGCTGTTCATTACCGGCTATGCCGAGACCGCCGCGATCGGCGAAGGGCAACTGGAGCCGGGGATGCAGGTGCTGACCAAGCCGTTCGCCCTGGAGGCACTGGCGGAGCGGGTGCGGGAGATGATCAGGTCTTGAGGGCCTCATCGCCGGGAACGCCGGCTCCCACAAAGTCCGCGTACACCGCTAACCCTGTGGGAGCTGGCGTTGCCAGCGATGAGGCCAGTAGCAGCAGCGCAGTTACAAGGCCGGCCGCACCTTCTCGACCCACTCCCGCACCGAAGCCCGCTGCCACTGCCGCGCCGCGTAGTCCTGCAAGCGCTGCGGCACCTTGTCACCATTGAGGACCAGTCGATTGAGCATCACCGCCAGTTCCACATCGGCAATCGACCACTCTCCGCACAAATACTGCGCTCCTTCCGGCAACAACGTCTGCACCGCTGCGATCAGCTTGGCGGCGGCCACCCGCCCCGCCGCCGACAGCGGGCCGTTCTTCACGCCATAGAACACCACCACGGTGGAGCGCTCCTCACGGATCGGCATCAGGTCGCTGCGTACCCAGGCCTGGACCTGCCGGGCACGGGCCCGTTGGGCCGGGTCGCGGGGATAGACCGGATGCTGCGGATACAGGTCTTCCAGATATTCGGTAATGGCCGAGGACTCGGACAGGGCGAAACCCTCGTGGATCAGGGTCGGTACCCGTTGAGTAAGAGAGAGGCGGCTGTAGTCGCCAGACTGGTTCTGCCCCTGGTCGAGATCGACCAGCACGGTTTCGAACTCCAGGCCCTTTTCCCGCAGGGTCACGTAGACCGACATGGCGTAGGGGCTGGCATAGCGGGCATCGACGAACAGGCGGAACTGACTCATGGCGCGATCTCCTTGGTTGAGGCGATCACGCTATGAGGTTTTCAGGGGGAAATACAATTCAAGGTTTTCATGGGCGTATTCCACGGGGGAATAGGATGTCGCCTGGACGATCATCGCTGGCAAGCCAGCTCCCACAGGGTCTGTGTGGGAGCTGGCTTGCCAGCGATGAGGCCCTCAGCAGCAACTCAGGATCAGAACTTCATCTGCCACTGTCCCACGAGTGCATGGTTACGGCTGTTGCTGCCCAGTTCGCCGTTGTAGCCAAGCCCCACCGACTGGGTCGCACTCACCCCCAGTTCCAGCCCCGCCTCGACCACCAGGCTGTCGCGGTCCAGCGCGCTGCCCTCGACACTGAAGGCATCGCCCCCGGCAATGAACGCCTGGCGGGTGCGGGTATCGACATCGCCATACACATGGCGCCAGCCCAGGCTCGCCCGCGGGGTCAGGCTCATGCCGTTGTCGAGCATGCCAAGGTGGGCCAGGCGCACGCCGAAGGTGCTGCTGACGTTGTCCTGGGTATCGCTGTCCACCGCCAGGGCCGCGTCACCACCCTTCTCGCGGTAACCATCGCGGTGATAACGCTGGTAGCCCAGGTTGGCGAACGGCTCGGCACTCAGGCGGCCGCTGCCCATGGCATAACCCAGCTCGGCAAAGGCCTGCTGGCTGTCGGCGTCGTAGTCGCCCTTGAGGCGCTCGTCGAAGCTGCCGAAGCTCGCGTCGCGCTTGCTGTCGCCCTTGTGCGCGCTGTAGGCAGCGCCCAGGCGCAAGGCCAGCGGGCCGCTCTGGCGCATGGCGTAGACACCGGCGTGCCAGCTGTTGACCTTGCCATCCAGGCCGGTGGCGTCGAGACGGGTGCTCGAATAGCCGCCCAGCACACCGAGACGCCAGTCGCTGCCGGCGGCCCAGTCCAGGCCCAGCACACCACCGCCGGTACGCTGTTCCAGCTCGCTGCCGCCATGGCTGCCATCGACCTTGCCGTAGCTGCCCAGGGCCTGCACCCACAGGCGACTGCGGGCGTTCGGATCGTTGAGGTTGCGTAGGCCCTGGGGCACACCAGTGGCCGCCAGCATCGGGGTGTCCTGCTCATTCATGCCGACCAGCAGACCGGCATTGCTGCCCATGGACTGCATGGCACCGAGCATGGTGCTGCCGACCTGCGCGCTGCCGCTCAAGGTCGCCGCAGCGAGGTTGGCGGTGTTGCTGCCGGAAAGCTGCTCGATGGCGCTGCTGGCCGTACCGGTCGAGGTGTTCAGCAAGGCGCTGTACAAGCGGCTGTTGCTGCCCAGGCTGCCCAGGGAGCGGGCAGCGGCGGCACCGTTGCCGGTCTGGGTGTACTGCTCGAAGGCCACGTCGTTGCGGGTGTAGGTCAGGCCCACCGAGGTGGCGCTGTAGCTCAGGGTCGGGGTGAGGAAGGCGTAGTCGCTGGTGACCTTGCCGAAGGTGCCGTCCACGGCGCCGGCCGTCAGCACGGTGTATTGGCTCTTCCACGGGTATTCCCCCGAGGATGGCGCGACATTCAGGGTGGCGCCGTTCAGATGTGCGGTGCCGGTAACGCTGATCGGCGCGCTGCTGCCATCGGCGTTGACGCCGTAGACCAGGCTCGAACCGCTGCCAAAGCTCAGGTCGCCATTGACCTTGGCCACGCCCAGCCCGGTATTGGTCAACATGCTGCCGTTGACCGTCAGGCCGCCCACCGAACCGCCACCGGCATACACGCCGCCCTGGTCCACGGTCATGGCGCCGAGGATGCTGCCCTGGTTGACCAGGGTCGCGCCGGAGGTGACCGTGCCGCCCTGGCTGAAATCGTTGGTGCTGCTCAGGGTCCAGCTACCGCCGCTGACCACCAGCTTCTCGAAGTTGGCACTGTTGCCGAAGCTGCCGGTGCCATCGAGGGTCAGGGTGTCGATTCCGTCGCCGCCGTCCACCAGGCCCTTGAAGCGGCCCCCGGTGTTGACGATCAGTGTGTCGTTGCCGGCACCCATGCTCAGGGCCAGGCCGTTGCCGCCGCTGATCAGGCCGCTGTTGATCACCGTGTCATCGTACGGGCCGATCAGCTTGATGCCGAAACCGCCGTGGCCTTCGATCAGGCCGGCGTTGGTGATCCGGGTGCTTTCCACGCCCGGGCCTTCGGCACCGTCATCGACCAGGATGCCGTTATCGGTGCTGCGGATGATGCCGGTGCTGGTGTTGACGATGGTCCCGCCGCCCATGGCGATGCCTTCGCTGCCGTTGGGCCGGCCGCCGCTGTCGACACCCTTGGCGCCCAGGCCCTGGATGGTGCCTTCGTTGTAGATATGGCCGACGTTGTCGATATCCACGCCATCGCCGTCGCCGTTGATCTTGCCGTCGGCGATAGCCCCGGTGATCACCCCGCCGGCGTAGTTGAACACCGTGCCGGAGCCATCCGAACCGAAGCCCGAGCCGTTGCGCCCGGTAACGCTGCCGTAGTTGTAGAGGGTCGCGTCGGTCTTCAGGTCGATGCCGTGGCGGTCGGCCGTGACGGTACCGTAGTTGTACACGGTGACCCCGGTGGAGGTGCCGATCTTGATGCCGTCGAACTTCTGGTCCTTGCCGTCCTTGTCCTGGGGCGCGGTGTCGGTGGTGATCAGGCCGCGGTTGATCACCGTGGCATTGGAGCCGGTCTTGATCGCGTCGTTGCCCACCGCATGGATCACCCCGGTGGCTTCGTTGGTAATGGTGGTGGTGAACTTGACGTTGTTCAGGGTTTCCAGGTCGATGGCCTGGCCGTCGCCGATGGACTCGATGGTCCCGGCGTTGGAGATCTTCAGGGTGCCGCCCGCGGTGGGGTTGGTCTGGAAGCGCAGGCCGTCGTTGGCGCCCTGGATCAGCGCCCCGGCGCGGTTGTTGATCACGTAGGCACTGACATCCTCGCCCTCGTCCTTGGTATCGATACCGCGGTCCTTGGTGGAGCGGATCATCCCGGCGTTGTCCACGGTCATCGTGGTGCCGCTGGTGTGCTTGGGCAGGATCACCCCGTCATCCTTGCTCGAAACGATACTGCCCTTGGCGGAAATGGACAGGTTGTCGCCTTTTTTCAACTCCAGCGTGTCGGTGGTGGCGCTGGTGATCGAATAGTCCTTGGCGAACAGGGTTGGAGCGAACGAAGCGCTAGCGAGCGCGACGCAAAGAGCAAGGCGATGCGGGGTGAAAAGCATGGTTGGCGGCCATTGTCGTTATGATAAGGCCGCCTAATATGCTGAGTTGATATTACGGTTTGATTGATTGGATTCGTGAACGCCGCCCCCACCCTGTGGGAGCTGGCTTGCCAGCGATGAGGCCAGCAGGCGCAACCCTGTTGTCTGGTCGAGCCAAATCGCTGGCAAGCCAGCTCCCACAGGGTTTTGTGCAAGCCTCTCCAGATCAGGCATCGGCCAGAATCAGGTCCGCGCCCTTCTCCGCCACCATCAGCACCGCCGCATGGGTATTGCCCGACGTCACATTGGGGAAGATCGACGCATCCACCACCCGCAGCCCGTCCAGGCCATGCACCTTCAAGCGCTTGTCGACTACCGAAACCTGCTCGTCCGCGCCCATCGCACAGGTGCCGCACAGGTGGTAGATCGACCCGCAGTTCTGGCGAAAATACTCGAGCATCTGCTCGTCGCTCTCCACCGCCGGCCCCGGCAGCACTTCGTCCACGGTGATGCCCTTGAGCGCGGGCGCCTGCATGATCCGGCGCATCAGGCGGCTGCCCTGGATCGCTTCCGCCCTGTCCTTCTCGGTACTCAGATAATTAGGGTCGATCAGCGCGGCATCCCGCGGATTACCCGAAGCGATCTCGACATGCCCGCGGCTGGTCGGCCGGCACGGGTTGAAGCACAGCAGGAAACCGGAGTAAGGCTCAGGCTTGAGACTGGCCTTGTTGTTCTTCGGAATCTGGTACGACAGCGGGTTGAAGTACAGCTGCAGGTTGGGGTTCTGCTCCAGCTCGTCACCGCGGAAGAAACCGCCCGCCTGGTTGACGCTCATCGCCAGCGCGCCCTTGCGCGTCAGCAGGTACTGGATGCCCAGCTTGAGCTGGCCCAGCAGCGAGCTGAGCTGGTCATTGAGGGTCGGCACATTGGCCTTGTAGTAGTAGCTGACGCAGAGGTGGTCCTGCAGGTTCTGCCCCACCGCCGGCAGTTGCTTGACCTGGGCGATACCGTGCCGGTCCAGCAGTCCGCGATCGCCGACACCGGACAGTTGCAGGATTTTCGGCGTATCCACGGCACCGGCACAGAGGATCACTTCCTTGCGCGCGGTGAAGGTGCGGTTGACGCCGTTCTGGCTGACCATCACGCCAGTCGCCCGCTGCCCTTCGAACAACACCCGGTCCACCAACGCATGATGCTCGACCTTGAGATTGGTCCGGCCCAGCGCCGGATGCAGGTGGGCGAAGCTGCTGGAGCAGCGCTGGCCATTGCGGGTGTTGACGTCGTAGATCCCGGCGCCTTCGAAGTCCGGTCCGTTGAAATCATCGCTGCGCGGGTAGCCCAACTCTTCGCAGCCCTTGAGGAAGACATCGCAGATGGCGTGGGTCTGGCCCTTCATCGGGGTGATGCTGATCGGCCCGCTGCCACCGTGGTACTCACTGTCGCCCAGCGGGTGGTTTTCCAGCTTGCGGAAGTACGGCAGCACATCCTTGAAGCCCCAGCCATCGTTGCCGTTGGCGGCCCAATCGTCGAAGTCATGGGCCTGGCCACGCACGTAGATCATCGCGTTGATCGAGCCGGAGCCGCCCTGCACCTTGCCCCGCGGGGCATACAGGGCACGGCCGCCGAGCTGCTGTTGCGGCTGGCTGTAGTACATCCAGTTGAAGGTCGGGTTGTAGTACATCTTGGCGAAGCCGACCGGGATGCGGAACCAGAACGAATCGTCCTTGCCGCCCGCTTCCAGGAGCAGGACCGAATGTTTGCCCGAGGCCGAAAGCCGGTTGGCCAGGACGCAACCGGCAGCGCCTGCGCCGGCGATGATGTAGTCGTAAGTCATGCAAGTTACCGCGTAAGTCGGGAAAAACACCGCCCGTTGCCGGGCGGGAACAAGGTCAGCCTTTGGCTGGCGAGGTGTCGCGCACATCCACCGGGTTGGCGGCCATCTGCAGATGCAGGCGCTGGCCGGTGTACGGGCTGTGCTTGCGCACCACGTCCATGTTCAGCTCCACGCCCAGGCCCGGCTCGCTGGACGGGATGATGTAGCCGTCCTCCCATTGCAGCGGCTTCTTCAGCACCTCGGCATGGAAGCCGCCCCAGGTCTCGATGCTTTCCTGGATCAGGAAGTTCGGCGTGCAGGCCGCCAGCTGGAAGCTCGCCGCCGCGCCGACCGGCCCGTTGTAGAGGTGCGGGGCAATCTGCGCGTAGTAGACCTCGGCCAGGCTGGCGATCTTCTTCGCTTCCAACAGGCCGCCGCAGCGCGCCACGTTCATCTGCAGGATCGACGCCCCGCCGGCCTGCAGCAGCTTGAAGAACTCGTACTTGGTAGTCAGGCGCTCACCGGTGGCGATCGGGATGCTGGTCTTGCCGGCAACCTGGGCCATAGCGTCTTCCTGCCCTGGCGGGATCGGTTCCTCGAACCACAGCGGATCGTATTTCTCCAGGCGCCTGGCCAAACGAATCGCCGAGGACGGCACCATCTGCCCGTGGGTGCCGAACAGCAAATCGCACTTGTTGCCCACCGCCTCGCGGATCTTGCGGCAGAAGGTTTCGCAGCGGTCCAGCACCTCCAGGGAGATCTGGTGCCCGGAATACGCGGTGTACGGGCCGGCCGGGTCGAACTTGAGGGCGGTGAAGCCCTTGTTCATGTTCTGCACCGCGCATTCGGCGGCCAGGTCCGGGTCGTCGTAGTCGTACTCGCCCTGGCTGTTCAGCGGGTACAGGTAGGTGTAGGAGCGCAGGCGCTCATGGACCTTGCCGCCAAGCAGCTCGTACACCGGCTTGTTCGCCGCCTTGCCGATGATGTCCCAGCAGGCCATTTCCAGGCCGCTGACCACGCCCATCATGGTCAGGTCGGGGCGCTGGGTGAAGCCGCTGGAATAGGCCTGGCGGAAGAAGCGCTCGATATGGTGCGGGTCCTGGTCGAGCAGATAGCGCTCGAACACGTCCTCGATGATCGGCAGCATGGCCTTGGGGCCGAAGGTGGCGGCGTAGATCTCGCCGACGCCTTCGATGCCGCAGGCAGTGCGCAACTTGACGAACAGCCAGTACATGCCGCCGATATGGGGTGGCGGTACGGCGACGATATGGGTTTCGAGAGCGACGATTTTCATCTCAGGCACCAGTGTTCTGAAGGAGTTGCTTGCGTTTGACCCGGCCACGCAATGCCACCGCGGCCAGCGTGCCGACCAGGCCCACGGCGCCGATGTAGCCGAAGTACAGCTGGTAGCCGAGGGCGCCCGGGTAGTGTTCGGTGAGGTAGCCATTGATCAGCGGGATGAAGGTGTCCGGCAGGTAACCCACCACCGAGACGATGCCGATGGCCAGGCCGGTGATGCGCAGCGGGATGGCGCAAGTGTCGAGGATCGCCCAGTACAGCCCGCGAATCGCGTAAGTCATCAGGCCGATGAAGATCACCGTGGCGATCAGCAGGCCGAGGCTGTTCAGGCCCGGGAAGATGATCAGGCCGAAGATGCCCAGGGTCGCCAGCAGCAGCGCGACGATCAGCACCGAGACATTGCTGAACTTGTCACCCAGCCAGCCGCCGCCGATGCCGCCGATGGGGCGCATCCACAGCTTGATGGTGGTGATGGTGCCGGCCATGACCGCGGTCATGCCGCTGCCTTGCAGGTAGTCGGAGAAGCTGTAGGTGGCCCAGAAGATGTGGTAGCCGCAGAACACGATGGCGGTCACCAGCCAGAGCTCGGGGATCTTCACCAAGGTCGCCAGGTCGCTGAGCAGGTTGAACTTGCCCTGCTCCACCGGCCGGGTGTCGTCCATGGATTTCGGGTCTTTCAGCAGCACCAGCACGCAGCCGATGGCGATACAGGTGAAGGAATACAGGTAGACCACATGCCTGAAGCCTTCGGCCACCGACTCGCCGCGGGTTTCCGTGGCCATGGCGAACAGCGCCAGGGCGACGGTGGCCAGCAGCGCCTCGACCAGCCCGCGACCGCCGTCGAGGATGCCGAAGAAGCGGCCCTGTTCGGACTGCCGGGCGATCATCTTCACGCGCTTGAGCACCGAGGCCCAGAAGGTCAGGCCGGTGGTCAGGCCCCAGCAACCGAAGATCACCAGCAGGCCGTCCATGCCCGGTGCGGTGGAGTACCACAGGCCGAGGGCGCCGGTGGCGACCAGCGAGAAGAAGATCAGGAAGCGCGGGGCGATCCGGTCCGCCAGCCAGCCGCTGGGCAGGTAGCTGAGCAGGAAGATGGTGCCGAGCATGGAATACAGGTAGCCCAGCTCGGAATGGTTGATCTGGAACACTTCGAGCATGGTGGTCTGGTAGACCTGGCGCAGGTACAGGATCGGGTAGATCGCCCCGGCGGCGAGGACCAGCAGCATCAACTGGAAATAGCGACTTCCCTTGTCGCTGGCGTCCTCGGCGAGGACGGCAGAATGCGGAGCGGCAGCATGCTTGGACATAAATGGATTCTCTGTTGTTCTTATTAGGGAGCGGCAAGCTGCAAGCCATAAGCGCCAAGTAAAAGCGCGACGCGGACTGCTCGAAACTTGTAGCTTGCCGCTTGCAGCTCAGTACTTCATGACCACCAGTCGGGTCTGGGTGAATTCGAGCATGCCGTGCTTGCCGTCATCGCCGCCCAGGCCCGAGCGTTTCCAGCCCGCGTGGAAGCCCTGGTAAGGGTCGGCCGGGGTGCGGTTGACGTAGAGCTCGCCGGCTTCGATGGCGGCCGCGACCTTCAGGGTGGTGCGGTAGTTCTCGCTGAACAGCACCGAGGACAGGCCGAATTGATGGTCGTTGGCCATCTCCAGGGCCTGGTCGATATCGTGGTAGCTGAGCAAGGCGAGCACCGGACCGAAGGTTTCTTCCTGGACGATCTCCATGTCCTGGCGGCAGTGGCTGAGCAGGGTCGCCGGGTAGAAATGGCCCGGGCCTTCCGGGATGAAACCGCCCGCCTCCAGCACCGCACCGGCAGCGACGGCGCGCTCGACCATGGCGTGGATGTTACGCCGGGAGGCGGCGTTGACCAGCGGGCCCATCAGGCTCGGGTCTTCGGCACGGTCGCCGAAGCGCACGGCAGCGAACTTCTCTTTCAGCAGCGCCAGCAGGCGCTCATGCACGCTCTCATGGGCATAGACCCGCTCCACCGCCGTGCACAACTGGCCGCAATGGGTAGTCTTGGAGGCGACGATGGCGTTGGCGGCCTGTTCCAGGTCGGCATCCGGCTCGACGATTACCGGGGTCTTGCCGCCCAGCTCCAGCGACGGCTTGGCGATGTTTTCCTTGCAGTAGTCGAGAACGATGCGCCCGGCGTTGACACTGCCGGTCAGGGTGATCAGGCCCACCGCCTTGTGGGTGCACAGGCTGGCGGCGGTTGCGTGGTCCATGGTCAGGATATTCAGCACGCCGGCCGGCAGGCCCGCTTGCTGTGCCGCACGGGCGATCTCGAAAGCCGACAGCGGGGTGTTGTTGCTCGGGCGCACCACCACCGTGTTGCCGGCGATCAGCGCCGGGGCGACCTTGCGCAGCAGGGTGTAGACCGGGTAGTTGAACGGGATCAGGCAGGCCACCACACCGATGGCCTCGCGGTGCAGGAACAGGCGTTCGTCCGGGGTATCGCTGGGGATGATCTCGCCTTCGATGCGGCGTGCCCACTCGGCGTGGTAGCGGGTGATCTGCGCGGCGTAGCGGGCTTCATTGCTGGCGTCGACCAGGCTTTTGCCGGACTCGGCGGCCAGGGCTTCGCCAATGGGCACGGCACGGGCTTCCAGGGCATCGGCGAAGGCGCGCAGGTAGTCGCCGCGTTCGATGCTGGTCAGCTTGCCCCAGGTTTTCTGGGCGGCGGCGGCAGCGTCTACGGCGGCGATGGCCTCGTTGACGGTGGCGGCGGCTACTTCACCGACCTTGGCTTCGGTGGCCGGATCAAACACGGTGATCCGCGCCGTGCCGGCCGGTTCGATAAAGTCGCCCTGAACAAAATTTCGCTCGATTCGCATCGCAGACTGCCCATCGTTGTCACGTTGTTATTGGCGGGCAGTGTTGTGATTTGCGCTGGGGGGGACAAACGATTAATTGGTGGGGGTAACATTCGAAAAAGGCATGTTAGTGAGAGGGAGGGTGTCCTCTCGGGCCTCATCGCTGGCAAGCCAGCTCCCACAGGTCCGGCGGCGCACACAGACCCTGTGGGAGCTGGCTTGCCAGCGATGAGGCCCTGAAGAGCACCATCACACTGCCGGAGTAGACGGCTCCAGCTGCCGCTGCCCCAACCAGATCTCCTCCTGCAACCACTGGTGGAACAGCTGCAACTGCGGCGCATCACGCTGCTCCGGCCGGGTCACCAGCCAGTACGACTGGTGCCCTTCCACATGCACATTGAGCACCTGGGTCAGGCGCCCGCTGGCCAGCTCCGCCGCGACCATATGCCAGTCGGCAATGGTGATCCCCAGCCCATCCACCGCCGCACGGATGGCCAGGTCCAGCAGGTCGAACTCGTAACCACCCTGGGTATCCACGCCACTGATCCGCGCCGCATCCAGCCAGTGCTTCCAGGTCAGGTAGCGCTGGTCTTCCCGGGCCAGCACATGCAGCAAGGTCATGCGGTTGAGGTCGATGCCCTCCTCGTCCTGCTCCCGGGCATACAGCGACGGCGCACACACGGCGATATGCCGCTCCTGGATCAGCAGCGAGCTGTCCAGCCCGTCCCACTCGCCATTGCCGAAACGGATCGCGCAGTCAAGGGTGGCGGTCTCGGCCAGGCTGTCCTGCAACTGCGTGGTGATGCTCAGCTCCAGCTCCGGATGACGCTCGCGCAGGCGCCCCAGGCGCGGCATCAGCCAGCGGCTGGTAAAGGTCGGCGGGGCATTGAGGTGCAGGCGGTTGGCGTGGGTCTTCTGCTGGATGCTGCGCACGGTCATTTCGATCTTGTCGAAGGACTGGTGCAGCGCCCGCAGCAGCACGCGCCCGGCATTGGTCAATTCAAGATGGTGATGGCGGCGCTGCAACAGGTGCTCGCCAAGCTGCTCTTCCAGTTGCCGGACCTGGCGGCTGACCGCGCTCTGGGTGACGTTGAGCAACTCGGCAGCACGGGTGAAGCTGCCGGTGCTGCCGGCCACTTCGAAGGCCTTGAGGGCGTTGAGACCTGGCATCTTGCGTTTCATGGAAGGCGCTCGGCGGGACGGGAAAGGTGTGAAGTATCCCATGCAGCGTAAGACACATCCCACAGGACATTCGGAATATTCCTCGACTAACCTGCGTTTATTGCAGGTTTACCCTGCCATTTAATCGTTTGTCCGACAAAGCCCCGCTGGCAACACTGCGCGCGTCTCACATAACAACAACGAGAGCCGCACCATGCCCTTCAGTTCTTCCCTGCGCTTGCAGTCCGTCTGTCTTGCCGCCCTGTCCAGCCTCGCCGTTCCGGCCTTCGCCGTGCAGGTCACCGACCACCTCGACCTCGGCGGCGCCGTCCGCGCGCGCTGGGACTACGACCCGGACCGGGATATCCAGAAGTTCAACTTCGACACCGCCTTCCTCACCGCCAAATACGACTCCGACAGCTGGATCGGCGCGGCCAAGTACCGTTTCTACGGGCGGGCCTACCCGTACAAGTACACCAACAATGTCGGTGATATCGCCTTCGCCGAAACCGCCTGGGTCGGCTACAGATTCAATCCCGAGCAGCAGGTCCAGATCGGTCTCAACCAGATCCCCTTCGGCCTGCTGCCCTACTTCGGCAGCACCTTCTTCGAAACCCTGGGCAACGTGATCGGCCTGGAAGACGTCGAGCAGATCGGCGCCAAGTACATCCAGCAGGCCGGCGCCTGGAACGTCCAGGCCGGCTGGTACCTGCGCCCGGCCTGGCAGGGCAAGGGCACCAGCAACGGGCGCACCTACTCGACGGTGGTGTCTTCCGCCGACAGCTATGTCGCCGACGGCAGCGACAACCGCGAGCGCAACACCGCCGTGCTGCGGGTGGCGCGGGCGGTGCAACTGGGCGACTGGAAATCCGAGGTGGGCGTGTCCGGCATGACCTCGACCCTGAAGAACAACGACACCCACGACGATGGCCGGCGCAACGCCGTAGCCGTGCACTACCTGGGCAAGAACGGCCCCTGGGGCGTGCAGTTGATGGCGGCGCGGCAACAGATGTCACCACGCAACGAAGGCACCGACGAGCTGGTCACCTTCGGCGGCTACGACGGCACCTTCAACGTCGCCAGCCGCGGCAATTTCTATGTCGCCGACCTGAGCTACGACGTCGACGGCAAGTACCTGTTCGACCAGGTCAGCGGCATCAAGCTGTACGCCAACTACAGCGCCTTCGACAAGTCGGCCGCGGGCTTCGACACCTCGGAGCGGCTGATCCTCGGTTCGTCCTTCTCGGTGAGCAAACTGTGGATCGCCACCGAGTGGCTGTTCGGCAAGAACGATCCCTATATCGGCGGCAGCAACTACACCCAGAGCCTGGGTGCGGGTGGTAGCGACCAGTGGGAAAACCAGGTCTACGTGAACATCGGGTACTACTTCTAACGTCCTTTCCCCAAAGGGGGTGGCCCCATGCGTCAGCTCCCTCCCCTCAACATGCTGCGCGTCTTCGAAGAAGTCGCGCGGCACCGCAGTTTCAGCCGCGCCGCCCTTGAGTTGAACGTGACCCAGGGTGCGGTCAGCCGGCAGATCAAGCAGTTGGAAGATCACCTGGGCGTGGCGCTGTTCGTGCGGACTCATCTGGGTTTGACCCTGACCGAGGCCGGCGCGGCGCTGTCGCCGCAACTGGCGGCGGCCTTCGACCAGATCGACCGTGCCCTGCAATCGGTACGCATCCCCAACCTGCGCCAGCGCCTGCGCATCCTCGCCCCGCCCACCTGGGGCACGCGCTGGCTGTCGCCGCAGTTGCGGGATTTCTGCCGGCGCTATCCGGAGATCAGCCTGAGCGTGAGCAACCAGGCCAGCCATGAGCACCTGGCCGAGATCGACTGTCGCATCCGCTTCGGCCTGGGGCCGGCGGAGCACTGGCATAGCGAGTTGCTGGTGATGGAGCGGCATGTGGCGGTAGCCAGTGCCGAGCTGTTCGTCGACGGCCAGGCGCCGGATCTGCGCGCCTGGCCGCTGCTGCATATCCTGCATGACGGCAAGCGCTTGAAGGTCTGGGAAAACTGGCTGGCAGCCATGGGCCGGGATGATGTGGAGACGGCCGGAGGGCTGGAATTCACTACCCTGGACCAGGTAATTCACACCGCGCTGGCCGGCGGTGGGCTGGCGGTGATCGACCGGCAGATGATCGAGCGGGAATTGCGTGAGGGCAGCCTGCTGCCGATTGCCGGGGTGGAGGTGCTGGGGCCTTATGGGTACTGGCTGGATGTGGCGGGGGACAAGCAGGGGTTGTCGAAGGTGGGGTTGTTCACTGACTGGTTGCAAGGGGTCACTGGCTGATTCTTCCGTTGTTATCACCGGCCTCATCGCTGGCAAGCCAGCTCCCACAGGGATCGCGTACCCTGTGGGAGCTGGCTTGCCAGCGATGAGGCCAGTAAAGACACCTAGGTAGCCAGGCCAGACACAGCCCCGACCTTCACCCCATCAACACTCGGCACATCACACGCCTGGCTCAGGGTCAGCGCCTTGGTCTCCGGCGCCCAGGCCCAGGAAATCAGCGCGCCAAACGCCAGGATCGCCGCCAGGATGCCCATGGTCGGGCTCAAGCCGATCCCCGCTACGCTCAGCGGCAGCAGGAAAGTACTCACCGCCGAACCCAGGCGGCTCACTGCCGTGGCCAGGCCGATTCCACTGGCCCGTACCGGCGTCGGGAAGCTCTCCGCCGGGAACACCCCGGCCAGGTTGCTCACCGCCGACAGCACCAGGGTGAACAACCCGAACACCAGCACCATCAGCCACGCCGCACCGCCCGGCAACACCGCCAGCAGGAACAGCGCCGCCGCCAGGATCACGAACGAGCCGATGAGGAACCCGCGCCGCGAGAACTTCACCGTGCACCAGATCCCCAGCAATGCCCCGACGATCAGCAGCAGGTTGAGCATCAGCTCGGTACCGAAACCTTCGGCCAGCCCCATCTTTTCCAGGATAGTCGGCAGGAAGGTGTAGATGGCGAAGTACGGCATGACGATGCACACGAAGAACAGGCAGTTGAACGCGGTGCGCTTGCGGTACTCGCGACTGAACAGCGCGGCATACCCCGAGCGATGCTCGCCGGCCGGCTCTTCATCCAGCACCACATGGGCGCCAAGGTGCTCGCGCACGATGGCCCGGGCTTCCTCGATGCGCCCGCGATTGACCAGCCAGCGCGGCGACTCCGGGGTACCGATACGCGCCAGCAGGATCAACCCGGCAGGAATCGCCGAGGACGCCAGCATGTAGCGCCAGGCGTCATCGCCCAGGCTGAGCATCGCCGTGCCAACAAAGGTCGCCGCCACATAACCGAAGGTCCAGATCACGCTGAACGAACCCAGCAGCACGCCACGGTGCTTGCGCGGGGCGAACTCGGCGAGCATGGCATGGCCGACGCTGAAGTCCCCGCCCAGGCCGATGCCGATAAGGATCCGGCAGGCCAGCAAGGCCGCCGCGCTTTCCACGTAGAACTGCATGACCGAAGCCAGGGTGATCAGCACGAAGCTGATCAGGAAGATCTTCTGCCGGCCAAGGCGGTCGGAAATCCAGCCGAAGAACAGGCTGCCGAGGAACAGGCCGATCAGCGCCGAGGCACCGATCAGCCCCTGCCAGAAGGCGTCCAGCTGCATCTGCGGGCTGAGCAAGGTGAAGGCGATACCGATCAGGCCAAGGATATAGCCGTCGGTGAAGTGGGCGCCGAAGGTCAGGCCGGCGATCTTGATATGGAAGCGACCGATCGGCAGGTCATCGATCTTGAGTGGGGTTACGGACATGTTCGTCTCCGGTTTTTGTTCTTGAAGCAGAGATGAAGCCGAAACGCCGCCGGTGTGCTGCCAGCGGCGGTGGGTGCCTTACAACCCGCCCATCAGCAGGTATTTGATCTCCAGGTATTCGTCGAGGCCGTACTTCGAGCCCTCCCGGCCCAGGCCCGATTCCTTGATCCCGCCAAAGGGCGCGACTTCCGTGGAAATCACCCCTTCGTTGATCCCGACCATGCCAACCTCCAGGCCCGACGCCATGCGCCAGACCCGGCCGATCTCGCGGCTGTAGAAGTAGGCGGAAAGGCCATAAGGCGTGTCGTTGGCCGCCTGCAGCACCTCGGCTTCGTCCTTGAAGCGGAAGCAGGCGGCCACCGGGCCGAAGGTTTCGTCGCTGGCGATGAGCATGTCGCGGCTCGCCTCGGCCAGCACCGTGGGTTCGAAGAAGGTCCCGCCCAGGGCATGGCGCTGGCCGCCGCAGACCAGTCGTGCACCCTTCTCCAGGGCATCGCCGACATGGGCCTCGACTTTGGCCAGGGCCGCCGCGTTGATCAGCGGGCCCTGGTCGGTCGCGCCTTCCAGCGCCGAACCGACACGCATGGCCCGCACCGCCTCGGCCAGCTTGCCGACGAAGGCGTCGTACACCCCGTCCTGGATAAAGAAGCGGTTGACGCACACGCAGGTCTGCCCGGTATTGCGGAATTTCGAGGCCATGGCGCCCTTCACCGCTGCGTCCAGGTCGGCATCGTCGAAGACGATGAAGGGCGCATTGCCGCCCAGTTCCAGCGAAACCTTCTTCAGAGTCTCGGCGGCCTGGCGCATCAGCAGCTTGCCGGTGCGGGTCGAGCCGGTGAACGACAGCTTGCGCACCACGCTGGAGGCTTGCAGCGCACCGCCGATGGCCACGGCATCGCCGGAGACGATATTGAATACGCCTGCCGGAATCCCGGCCTGCTCGGCCAGCACCGCCAGGGCGAAGGCCGACAGCGGGGTTTCTTCCGAAGGCTTGAGGACCATGGTGCAGCCCGCTGCCAGCGCCGGACCGACCTTGCGGGTGACCATCGCCAGGGGGAAGTTCCACGGGGTAATGGCGGCCACCACACCGATCGCTTCCTTGACCACGACGATGCGCGCATCGGCCTTGTGGCTGGGGATTACATCGCCGTAGGCGCGCTTGGCTTCCTCAGCGAACCACTCGAGGAAACTCGCGGCATAGACCACCTCGCCCATGGCCTCGGCCAGCGGCTTGCCCTGTTCGCGGCTGAGCAGCGTGGCCAGCTCGCGCTGCTGGGCGAGCATCAGTTCGCCCCAGCGCTTGAGGCGCTGGCTGCGCTCCTTGGCGGTCAGGCCGCGCCAGGCCGGCAAGGCCCGTTCGGCAGCGGCGATGGCCAGGCTGGTTTCCTCGGCGCCGGCCTTCTGCACCTGGGTGATCAGCTCGCCGCTGGCCGGGTCGGTCACCGGGTAGGTCGCACCGCCGGAGCACCACTGGCCATCGATGTAGTTGCCGTGACGCAGCAGCCCGCTCATGCCACCGCCTCGCTCAGCAGGAAACGCTCGCTGCCCGGCCGTGCCGAACGCAGAATGCGCTTGCCGGCGGTGTAGTCGTTGATCAGGTCGCACGGTGTGTAGTTGCGCTCCAGTTCATGCAGTTCCTCGCTATCCAGGCGGGTATCCAGGGCCGCCAAAGCGCTGTCGAACTGCGCCGTGGTATCGGCGCCCACCAGCATGCAGTCGACACCCTGGTGACCGAGCACCCAGGCCTGGGCCACCTGCGCGTTGGACACGCCACGGGCGCGGGCCACTCGCTGTACCGAACGGGCGATCTCGAACGACGCCTCGTCGCTGTACATCTGCTGGGTGAAGAAGTCGGTCTGGTTGCGCGTCGACTGCACATCGCCGCTGAGCAGACCGCGGGCCAGCGGGCTGAACACCGACACGCCCAGGCCCTGGTCGCGGCACAGCGGGATCATCTCGCGCTCTTCCTCGCGGTAGGCGACGTTGAGCTGCAGCTGCATGTTGATCGGCTTGACCCAGCCATTGCGCTCGCAGCACATGAGGATCTTCGCCAGTTGCCCGGCGAGCATGGTCGAGACCCCGATATAGCGGGCCTTGCCGGCCTTGACGATGTCGTTGAGCGCACCCATGGTTTCTT
Organism: Pseudomonas sp. P2S-1; assembly: GCF_057197725.1. NCBI lineage: Bacteria > Pseudomonadati > Pseudomonadota > Gammaproteobacteria > Pseudomonadales > Pseudomonadaceae > Pseudomonas > Pseudomonas sp. P2S-1. The sequence goes on along the minus strand of NZ_CM170068.1, from coordinate 388,328 downwards.
CCACCGGGGTGTTCACATCGAAGTAATGCAGCATGTACAGGTCGACGTAGTCCATGCCCAGGCGGGTCAGGGAGGCGTCGATGCTGTCCATGATGTGCTTGCGCGAATGGCCGCTGGCGTTGATCCCGGCGCGGGTGCCGTAGCCGACCTTGGTGGTGATCACCAGGTCTTCGCGACGGGCCAGGCGCTTGACGATGCGCCCCACCACTTCCTCGCCGACGCCGGCGGAATAGAAGTCGGCCAGGTCGATGAAATTGACCCCGTTGGCCAAGGCATGGGCGACGATCGGCTCGCTCTGCTTCTCGTCGAAGATCCACGGTTTCCAGTCCGGGGTACCCATGTTCATGGTGCCCAGGCACAGGCGCGAGACTTCCAGGCCGGAATGGCCCAAGCGAATGTATTGCATGGCGGCCACCTCAGGCTTTCGGGGTATAGAAGGGATTGCTGATCTGCCCGACCACATCGGCCAGCTGGGCGCGTTCCGGCTTGCCCGTGAGGGCGGCGCGGATGGCGGTGCGGCAGGCGTTGTAGTTGTTCAGGTAGACCGCATCGAGGTCGTCGCAGGCGGGGTTGACCCAGTTGGCGGTGACGATGGCCCACTCGTCCTCGGCCTCGGCCGGCAGGGTGCCATCGAGCAAGGCCTCGGTCACGGCCTTGGCGATGCCGGCCTGGGACGCGCCCCAGGTGGCGTTGCCGTGCAGCTCGCCATCGATGGCGGCCTTGTTCACATACAGGGTCATGGGCTTGACCGGGATGTTCGGCTGGGCGATCACCATGAACGGGCAATGACCCTGGCTCGGCGAGGCCAGGCTGTTGGCAAAGGCCTGGCCGGCGGGGCCGTTGCGCGGGCCGATAAGGATATTGATATGCGCGGCGTTGACGCCCGGGCCTTCGAAACCTTCGCCGATGTACAGGTCAAGTTCTTTCATCTGCAAACACTCTTTGTTGTTGGTGGGTGTGTTTGCAGGTTTTGTATCACCGGGGCTGGCGGGGGCTGGAACCACATAAAGTCATGGGGGTATGAGGGAAAGTCATGGCCGGGCCACAGGGCTCCGGCAGGATCGGTGTACCTGTTATCATCGCCGCCCCATCAAGGAGGAACCCATGGTCGATATCGCCATCGAAGTATCGGAAAAATCCGCAGCCGACGAGCTGGAAGCACTGGGCCAGGAGGTAGGCAGCTTCGCCTCCGAGCGCCGCGGCCTGGACGGGCAGATGCTGCTGACCGTGATCATGACCCTGGCGCCCATGGTGATCACCGGTATCGTCGCGGTGGTTCGCGCGCGGATCGCCGCGCAGAAGCACGTCAGGGTGATCGTCGACGGCATGGAGATCCGTGGTGTGAGCGAACGCGCGCTGCTCGAGATCCTCAAGGCGAAAAGTCCCCAGGTGAACGCAGATGACAACTGACACGTCGTCTATCGACCGCTTCATCCGGGTGACCCGGTCCAACCAGGCAGGCCGGGTCCAGCCGCAGCTGTACCGCAAGGGTGTCGCGCGGCTGTCTCACCTGGCGACGCTGTTCGAGGTGCCCACCCATTTCAGGATCGTCTACTCGACATCACGCCGTGTGGAGCTGGTGACCCTTCCGGACGCCACCTGGATCGTCTACGACCAGTACCTGGGGCAATCGCTGAACCTGCTCAATCGCCTGTTCATCGAGGCCGGTGACCTGGAGCCGGCGATCATCTACTTTCACAAGGTCCTGGCAGAGCGGCTTGTCGAGGTGGGGCGCCTGGAGCAAGCGCTGCATTGTGCGGCGTTCTATGACGAGCACCGTGACCTCCTGCAACCACGCCGCCTCGACGAGCCCTGGCGTTTCCTCCTGACCGAGGTGCATGAAACCTTCCTGATGAGCCACGAGCTCGGCCATCGGCTCTACGACCAGGAAAACGCCCTGCCGGAAACACGGGAGCAGGTGGCCGAGCTGATCGCCGCTCAGATCACGTCCAAGCAGCGTTCGCTGGAGGACCAGGTGCGTGACCTGCGCAACGCCCCTGCGGCCGCCATCCATCATCGGGACGTAGAGGACGTCATCAACGACGTGCAGCAGCTGGCGCAAGCTCCGGACACCTTCATGGCCGCGCAACTGGCGTGCCTGGATGACCCGCAGACCTTCGAGGAAGTCTTCTGCGACATCTTCGCCGCGGACCTGGTGATGGCCGCCATGACCAGTGAAGGCGCGGATCCGATACAGGTACTCCGCGCGATCTACATCGGGTTCTATCACATACAGGCCCTGGAATACCTGAAGCGTTTCCCCCTGCTGGCCGGGAGCGAAACCGACTGGGCGACGGATATCGTGCCTCGTGTCCAGACTCGCGCCCACTGCCTGCAGGACCACCTGAAATTCCTTTACGGCGTCTACCTGCTCAGTAATGGGTCCGATGCGGCGGAACTGCCGGCGGCCACAGCCAGGCTGGGCATCGCCCTGTTCGAGGACCAGAAGCGCCATTACGAGTCGGTCTACGACGCGGCGATGAACCTGTGCGACAACCTGCGCAAGGATAACTGGATCGAGGAACTGGGCCAGGCCGCCATGGGTGAGCTGCACGACAGGATCGGCGAAGCCGGTGGAGACGCGATCACCGCAGACAGGCTCAAGCGACTGGTACTGGCAATGACCGGCTGGCTTGGCGACCCCGCGCCGGCCACACCACCCGCACCGGGAGCGGAAACAGAGTGACGGCTAGGGCGCGCTGCTGCGGCTGGGCGTATAGAACAGCGACGACAGCGCCCCCTCATGCTCCAGCAGCTGGATCTTCTTCTCGATCCCCCCGGCATACCCGGTCAGGCTGCCGTCGCGGCCGATCACCCGGTGGCAGGGGATGATGATGGAGATCGGGTTGTGCCCCACCGCCCCGCCAACCGCCTGGCTGGACATGCTCGGCAGGCCGCTGCGCGCGGCCACGGCCTTGGCGATCTCGCCGTAGGTGGTGGTACCGCCGTAGGGGATCTCGCAAAGCAGGGCCCACACGGCCTGGCGGAAGTCGCTGCCCAGCGGGGCCATGGGCAAATCGGCGATGGGGGGTTGTGCGCCGGCGAAGTATTGGTCGAGCCAGTGGCGCACCTGCTGGAAGAACGGCAGGTCGTCGCTCGGCTCCAGGGTCCCGGGGGCACTGCCGCCGAAGTACTTCTGGCCGACCATCCACAGGCCCAGCAGGTGGCTGTCGCTGGCGGCGAGCTGCAGGGTGCCGACGGGGGACTGGTAGAGGGTGGAGTAGTACATGGGGCGGTCCTGGGTCTGGGGGGAAGTCTTTACCATGAATCAAGCCGCAGCTGAAAGAGCGACACGGCCCTCGTAGGAGCGTGGCTTGCCCGCGAAGGACCGCGCAGCGGTCCCAAAAATGTCATTGTCAGCACCATTTTTGGGAGCGCTTCGCACTCCTTCGCGGGCAAGCCACGCTCCTACAACGAGTCCGCGTACATCAAAATATCCACCAACACCCGCCCCGGCCCGCTCAGTTCCACGCCGCGCCGCGTCACCACCTCATACGGCTCACTGCGCGACACCAGTTGCAACGGCAACTTCACCAGCATCCCATGCTCCACCGCCACCCGCGCCACATCCCAGGGCATCACCGCCAGCAACCCCGGGTCCTGGCGCAACAGCGACAAGGTGGTGAAGGTCGATGAAGTCTCGATCGGGTACTGCGGAAACCCCAGCCCCGCCTCGCGAAACTCCCGTTCCAGGGTCAGGCGCATCGGCATGTTCACCGGGAACACCACCCAGCGCGAATCCGCCAGTTGCGCCAGCTCCAGATGCTCACTGCCCGCCAGGGCATGGGCCGGGTTGGCCACCAGCACCAGTTGCTCCTGATGCTTGACCCGGCTGTCATAGGCATCCGGCCGGCGGCTGACGCTGGTCCGGCAGATCACCACGTCCAGCCGGCCCTGATCCAGCAGGCTGAGCAGGCGGTCGCTGGTGTCCTCGACCACCGTCACCGACAAATCCGGCTGTTCCTCGCGCAGCCGCGCCAGCCCGTCCACCAGCATCGGCACCGCGCCCATGATGGTGCCCACCGACAGCCGCCCGCCATGCCCCTGCATGATCCCGATCATCTCCTCGCGCAGGTGCGCCAGGTCAGTGCTGATCAACCGCGCATAACGCACCACGCAGCGCCCCAGGTCATTGGCCTCCAGGCCCTTGCTGGTGCGCTCGAAAAGCACCGCGCCAAGGGCCGATTCGATCTCGTTGAGGGCCTTGGTCGCCCCCGGCTGGGTGATCGACATGACCTCGGCGGCCTTGTGGATCGAGCCCAGTTCGTCGAGACAGATCAGCAGGCGCAGTTGCCGCATGCGAAGGCGCGAGGCCATGGAACTCAGGGGTGGCAGCACAGGGGATCACCAAAAGTTATCACGGAGTCAATAGCTGTCATTAGGCAGCATCGACCGGGAAATTTAAAGTGGCCCCATCGATCCTCCACAAGAACAATCAATCATGGAGCCGCCATGCGCCTGATCCAATTCGAAACCGCAACCGCAGGGCGCCACGTCGGCGTGGTCGAAGGCGACCTGATCCAGCCGGTGCGCGACACCACCCATATGCGTGAACTGGCCCTGGCCGCGATCCGCAACCAGCGCAGCCTGGCCGCCGAGGTCCTGGCCCGTGGCCTGGCCGACGTTACTGAAAGTTATTCCCTGGCCCTGGCCGAAGCCCGGGTGCTGCCGCCCCTTGATCATGAAGACCCGGCCCACTGCCTGATCAGCGGCACCGGCCTGACCCACCTGGGCAGTGCCTCGACCCGCGACAAGATGCACCAGCAGAAGATCGACGATGCCGCCGCCCTGACCGATACCGCGCGCATGTTCCAGTGGGGCATCGAGGGCGGTCGCCCGGCCGCCGGCAGCGTCGGTGCCCAGCCGGAGTGGTTCTACAAGGGCGACGGTTCCACCGTGGTGCGCCCGGGACAGGCGTTCCAGAGCCCTGCCTTCGCCGAAGATGCCGGCGAGGAGCCGGAACTGGCCGGCCTCTACGTGATCGGAGATGATGGCCAGCCCTACCGCCTGGGCTTCGCCATCGGCAACGAGTTTTCCGACCATGTGATGGAGCGTCGCAGCTACCTGTACCTGGCCCATTCGAAACTGCGCAACTGCGCCTACGGCCCGGAACTGCGGGTCGGCGAACTGCCGCGCCACCTCGAAGGCGTCAGCCGCATCCGCCGTGGCGACACGGTACTCTGGGAGAAACCCTTCCTCAGCGGCGAGGACAACATGTGCCACTCCCTGGAGAACCTCGAATACCACCACTTCAAGTACCCGCAATTCCTCCGGCCGGGCGACGTGCATATCCACTTCTTCGGCACCGCCACCCTGTCGTTCGCCGACCAGGTCAGGACCGCGCCGGGGGATGTGTTCGAGATCAGCCTGGCCGAGTTCGGCGCGCCGCTGCGCAATGCCGTGGGCCAGGCCGCCGAGCCGCTGGCACCGGGAGCCGTGAAACCGCTCTGAACCGATGGACCCGGCGCAGGGAGGCGCCCAACCGGCATTTCATAACAAACATAAGAGTGAGATGAGCATGAAGAACAGCCCTTACCCGGCGGCCCCCTCGCCCGCCCTCGCCAGCACCGATAGCGCACGTCCGACCAACGTGCGCTGGCGCATCTTCCTGATCCTGCTGTTGCTGGCGGCGATCAACTACATCGACCGCGCCTCGCTGTCGGTGGCCCTGCCGCTGATTTCCGCCGAGTTCGAACTGACCCCGGCCCTGGAAGGCCTGATCCTCAGCGCGTTCTTCTGGTCCTATGCGCTGATGCAGATCCCCAGCGGCATGCTCCTGGACCGTTTCCAGGTGCGCAATATCGTCGGCGTCGCCACCGTCGGCTGGGGTGCCTTCCAGGCCCTCGGCGGCTTCGCCCATAACTGGATCACCCTGCTGGTCACCCGCATCGGCCTGGGCGTGGCCGAGTCGCCGATCATGCCGGCCGGGGCCAAGCTCAACGGTTCATGGCTGACCCCCAACGAGCGTGGGCGCGGCGCTACCCTGGTGGACGGCGGCGCACCGCTGGGCACCGCCTTCGGCGCGATCATCATCGCCGGGCTGATCACCTGGTTCGACTCCTGGCGCATCGCCTTCGTGATTGCCGGCGTCGGCACCGTGGTGGTCGGCATCTGGGCCTGGTGGTACATCCGCAACCACCCGAGCGAACACCCGCTGGTGAACAAGGCCGAGCTGGACTACATCACCCAGGCCAACGACGCTGCGAGCAAGTCCAACGGCAACCGCAAGGCGGTGCTCAAGGAACTGCTGAAAAGCCGTTCGGTACTGTGCATGTTCGCCGGCTACGCCTGCTACAACAGCGTGTTCTACGGCCTGCTGACCTGGATGCCAAGCTACCTGCACCAGGCCCATAACCTCGACATCAAGGCCATGGGCGGGGCGACCTTCCTGATCTTCATGTGCGGATTCGTCGGCGAGCTGGTCGGCGGCTGGATTGCCGACAAATGGCGGACCAACGGCGGCCAGCCGAACACCGTGATGCGCAGCATGTTTGCCGGCTCCGCCGCCGTCGCCGCCCTGTGCATCCTGCTGGTGGCCTACACCCCGGACGCCGCGCTGGTGATCTCGCTGCTCTGCGTGGCCCTGTTCTTCATCCGCTGGTGCGGCATGTACTGGTGCCTGCCGGCCATCCTCGGCGGCAAGTCCAAGGCCGGCGTGCTGGGCGGCAGCATGAACTTCTGCGGCAACATGGTCGGGGTGATCGTACCGATCCTGATCGGCCTGATCGTGCAGTTCACCGGTTCCTATTTCCTGGCCCTGATCTTCTTCGTGGTCATGGCCTTCGGCCTGATGCTGTTCTCCGGCCTGATCGACTATCGCGAGCGTGGGCTGGCCTGAGCCCCCGCTGTTATCTGAGGTAACCGTCATGCAACTCATTACAACAACAGGCAGCGAACGCGCTGCCCTCGCCGTGATCCGACTCAACCCGCTGGACGACGTGCTGATCGCCCGCCAGCCACTGACCGAAGGCCTGGAACTGCCGGAGGGCATCCGCGTGCGCGAGCCGGTGCCGGCCGGGCACAAGATCGCCGCCCGGGATATCGCCGAGGGCGAGCCGCTGCGCCGCTACGGACAGATCATCGGTTTTGCCAGCCAGGCCATCGGTGTCGGCCAGCATGTGCATGTGCACAACGTGGCCATGGGCGACTTCAGCCGCGACTACGCCTTCGGCGTCGATGCCAAGGGCATCAAGGCACCGGTCGCGGATACCTTCATGGGCATCGTGCGCAGCGATGGCCGGGTGGCCACGCGCAACTACATCGGCATCCTCACCTCGGTGAACTGCTCGGCCACCGTGGCCCGGGCCATCGCCGACCATTTCCGCCGGGATATCCATCCCGAGGCGCTGGCCGACTACCCGAATGTCGACGGCGTGGTCGCCCTCACCCACGGCGTTGGCTGCGCCGTGGACCCGGGCGGCGAGGCCCTGGCGATGCTGCAGCGCACCCTTGGCGGCTATGCGGTGCACGCCAACTTCCACTCGGTGCTGATGATCGGCCTGGGCTGCGAGACCAACCAGATCCCCGACCTGCTCGCTGCGCAAGGCCTGGAAAGCTGCAACACCCTGCGCACCTTCACCATCCAGGGCACCGGCGGCACCTCGAAGACCATCGCCAGCGGTATCGCCCAGGTCCAGTCGCTGCTGGCCGAAGCCAATGCGGTGCAGCGTGAGCCGGTCAGCGTGCGCCACCTCACCGTCGGCCTGCAATGCGGCGGTTCCGATGGTTATTCCGGAATCACCGCCAACCCGGCGCTGGGCAATGCAGTGGACCGCCTGGTGGCTGCCGGCGGCACCGCGATCCTCTCGGAAACCCCGGAGATCTATGGCGCCGAGCACCTGCTGACCCGTCGCGCCGTGAACCAGGCCGTGGGTGAAAAACTCATCGCCCGTATCCAGTGGTGGGAAGCCTACTGCCAGCGCATGGGCGCCGAGCTGAACAACAACCCGTCCGCCGGCAACAAGGCCGGGGGCCTGACCACCATCCTGGAAAAATCCCTCGGCGCCGTGGCCAAGGCCGGTTCCAGCGACCTGGTGGATGTCTACGAATACGCCGAACCGGTGCGCGCCCATGGCCTGGTGTTCATGGACACCCCCGGCTACGACCCGATCTCGGCCACCGGCCAGGTCGCCGGCGGCGCCAACCTGATCGCCTTCACCACCGGACGCGGCTCGGCCTATGGCTGCGCGCCGTCGCCGTCGATCAAGCTGGCGACCAACACCCGCCTGTGGGAAACCCAGGAGGAAGACATGGACGTGAACTGCGGCGGCATCGCCGACGGCAGCATGACCATCGAAGAGCGCGGCGAGCATATCTACCGCCTGATGCTGGCAATCGCCTCGGGCGAGCGCAGCAAGAGCGAGCAGCACGGCTACGGGCAGAACGAGTTCGTGCCGTGGCAGATCGGCGCCATCACCTGATTTCTTAAGGGAGTACCCCATGATCCTCGGTCACAACTACATCGGCGGGCAGCGTTCGGCACGGGGCGATGTACGCCTGCACAGCCTCGACGCGGCCAGCGGCGAGGCCCTGCCGGGCGCATTCGTCCAGGCCACCGAAGCGGAAGTCGATGCGGCAGCACAGGCAGCAGCGGCGGCCTTCCCGGTCTATCGCACGCTTTCGCCGGAACAGCGTGCGCAGTTCCTCGACGCCATCGCCGACGAACTGGACGCCCTGGGCGATGACTTCGTCGCCACGGTCTGCCGCGAAACCGCCCTGCCCGCCGGGCGTATCCAGGGTGAGCGCGGGCGCACCAGCGGGCAGATGCGCCTGTTCGCCAAAGTACTGCGTCGTGGCGACTTCCTCGGTGCGCGGATCGATCGCGCCCTGCCGGATCGTCAGCCCCTGCCCCGGGTCGACCTGCGCCAGATGCGTATCGGCATCGGCCCGGTGGCGGTGTTCGGCGCCAGCAACTTCCCCCTGGCCTTCTCCACGGCGGGTGGCGATACCGCTGCCGCGCTGGCCGCTGGCTGCCCGGTGGTGGTCAAGGCCCACAGCGGGCATATGGCGACCGCCGAAGCGGTGGCTGACGCGATTGTCCGTGCCGCCGAACGCACCGGCATGCCGGCCGGAGTGTTCAACATGGTCTATGGCGGGGGTGTCGGCGAGTGGCTGGTCAAGCACCCGGCGATCCAGGCCGTGGGCTTTACCGGTTCGCTGCGCGGCGGCAATGCCCTGTGCCGCCTGGCTGCCGAGCGGCCGCAACCGATCCCGGTGTTCGCCGAGATGTCCAGCATCAACCCGGTGATCCTGTTGCCGCAGGCGCTGCAAGCCCGGGGCGAGACCATCGCCCGGGAACTGGCGGCGTCGGTGACCATGGGTTGCGGGCAGTTCTGTACCAATCCGGGGTTGATCATCGGTCAGCGTTCGCCAGCGTTTTCCGCGTTCGTCGAACAGCTCAAGGCGCAGATGGCCGACCAGCCGGCGCAGACCATGCTCAATCGCGGCACCCTGGCCAGCTATCGCAAGGGGCTGGAGCATCTGCACGGGCATCCGGGCGTGCGTCATCTGGCTGGAGCGGTGCAAGGCGACGGGCAAGCGCAACCGCAGCTGTTCGCAGCGGATGTGCGCATGTTGCTGGAAGGGGATGAACTGCTGCAGGAAGAGGTGTTCGGGCCGGCGACCGTGGTGATCGAGGTCGAGGACGCGGCGCAACTGCGGGCGGCGATCCAGGCCCTGCGCGGGCAACTGACGGCGACGCTGATCGGCGAGCAGGATGAGTTACTGGCCCATGCCTGGCTGGGTGAATTGTTGCAGGACAAGGTCGGACGGGTGCTGGTCAATGGCTATCCGACCGGGGTCGAGGTGTGCGATGCCATGGTGCATGGCGGGCCGTATCCGGCGACCTCGGATAGTCGCGGGACGTCGGTGGGGACGCTGGCGATCGACAGGTTCCTGCGGCCGGTGTGCTTCCAGAATTATCCGGATGCGCTGTTGCCAGAGGCGCTTAAGGACGGGAATCCGCTGGAGATAGTGCGACTGGTGGACGGGGTGTTCAGTCGGGAGCGTCTGGTCTGATGATGTTCTGTTGATCTTCAGGGCCCAATCGCTGGCAAGCCAGCTCCCACAGGTTCAGCGGTGCACACAATACCTGTGGGAGCTGGCTTGCCAGCGATGAGGCCCTGGAAGTCACCTCACTTCTTCGGCAGGACACTGCTCACAAGCTGCCTGGCCGTCTGCCGGATCACCCCCACCCCACCCGGATCCCCCTGCAACAATGCACCGGCGAACTGGCGGGCCTGCTTCAGGTTGATATGCGGCGGCAACGGCGGCACATCCGGGTCGGTGCGGAAGTCGATGACCACCGGCACATCGCTGGCCAGCGCCTGCTCCCAGGCCGGGGCCACGTCCTCCTCGCGCTCGACGCAGATCCCCTTCAGGCCAATGGAAATGGCGAACAGGTGATACGGCACATCGGGAATTTCCTGGCTCGCCACGAATTTCGGGTCACCCTCCATCACCCGCTGCTCCCAGGTCACCTGGTTCAGGTCCTGGTTGTTGAACACCGCACAGATCCAGCGCCCGTTACCCCACTGCCGCCAGTACTTGGCGACGGTGATCAGCTCGGCGAGGTTGTTCATCTGCATCGCCCCATCGCCCACCAGCGCGACCACGGTCTGCTCCGGATGGGCGAACTTGGCCGCAATCGCATAGGGCACCGCCGCCCCCATCGAGGCCAGCCCGCCGGACAGCGAGCAGCGCATGCCCGGACGAACCCGCAGGTCACGGGCAAACCAATTGGCGCAGGAGCCGGAGTCGCTGGTGACGATCGAGTGATCCGGCAGGCGCGGCGATAGCTCGTAGACCACCCGCTGCGGATTGATCGGATCTGCCTTGGCCAGGGCACGCTTTTCCAGCTTGCTGTCCCAGGCCTTGCGCCAGCCCTCGACCTTCTTGCGCCAGCGCCGCTCGGTCTTCTGCTCGATCAGCGGCAGCAGGGCGTCGAGGCTGTCGGCCGCATCACCGACCAGGTTGATTTCCATCGGATAACGCAGGCCGAGCATGTTCGGCGCGATATCGATCTGCACGCCCCGGGCCTGGCCTTCCTTGGGCAGGAACTCGGCATAGGGGAAGCCCGAGCCGATCATCAGCAAGGTGTCGCATTCGTTCATCAGCTTGAAGCTCGGCTCGGTGCCGAGCAGGCCGATGCAGCCGGTGACCCAGGGCAGATCGTCGGAGAGCACGGCCTTGCCCAGCAGCGCCTTGGCCACCCCGGCACCGAGCTTCTCCGCCAGTTGCCTGACCTGCTCGCTGGCGCCCAGGGCACCGGCGCCCACCAGGATGGCAACCTTGCTGCCTGCATTGAGCACTTTCGCCGCCGCGGCAAGATCATCCTCCCGCGGCAGCACCTGCGGACGGCTGTAGCCGACGCTGGAGTGCAGGGTGCCGTGGGCGCGGGCCGGCTCTTCGTAGGGCAGTTCCTGGAGGTCGTTGGGCAGGATCAGCGCCGTGACCTTGCGCTCGCCGACTGCCGTGCGCACAGCCCGGTCCAGCAGGTGACGCACCTGGGACGGCGCCGCAGCCTGCTGGACGAAGGCCCCGGCGACATCCTTGAACATCGAGACCAGATCGACTTCCTGCTGGTAATGCCCTCCCAATGCGGTACGAGCCTGCTGGCCGCAGATCGCCAGGACCGGCATATGGTCCATGCGCGCGTCGTAGAGGCCGGTGATCAGGTGCGAGGCACCGGGCCCGGAGGTGGCGATGCACACGCCCAGCTCGCCGGTGAACTTGGCGTGGGCGCTGGCCATGAACGCGGCCATTTCCTCGTGGCGGCACTGGACGAACTCGATCTTGCCGGAGCGGCGCAAGGCGCCGAACACGCCGTTGATGCCATCGCCGGGGTAGCCGAAGATGCGCTTCACGCCCCACTGGCTGAGCCGCTCCACGAGAAAGTCGCCTACGGTGCTGGACATGTGCTGCCTCCTTTATCGTTCGGGTCGGTAAAGGCTGGGACAGGACGCCCGGCACAGGTGTTCAGATTGATTGGTCGTTGCTGGCAACCCTGGCCCTTCAGGAACCACCCAGCAACCGCGCCAGGCTCCTGGCCAGCTCCACCCGCCGGAACGGTTTGCGCAGCACCTCGAAGTCATGCAACGCCTGCGGCGGCAGGTTGGCGTAGCCGGTGATGATCAACACCGGCAAGTCCGCCCGCGTCTGGCGCAGATCGCGGGCGAAGCGGCTGCCGGTTTCATCCGCCATGATCTGGTCGGTGACTAGGATATCCAGCGCCAGCCCTTCCTCGATCAGGCGCCGCGCCTGGACCGGTCCGTCCGCCTCGGTGACCTTGTAGCCCAGGTCGCGCAACTGCAAGGCGGTGGCATGCCGGACGATTTCCTCGTCATCCACCAGCAGCACGCGGTTCAGGCGCCGGGCCAGGGGCACCGTGTCACCGAACTCGTCCTGCCCCTCCTGCGCCACTTCGCCCACCGGCAGCCACAGCGTGACGTGCGTGCCGCGTCCCGGCCACGACTGGATCTCCATGCCGCCACCGGATTGCCCGGCCAGGCCCTGGACCATCGACAGGCCTAGCCCGGTGCCGCGGCCCATGCCCTTGGTGGAGAAAAACGGTTCGGCACAGCGGCGCAGCACATCGGCACTCATGCCACAGCCGCTGTCGCTGACCTTGAGCCACAACTGCGGACCCGCCACGCCCTCCGGCGGCTCGCCCCTCCCGGCCGCGATCAGCAGGCGCCCGCCCTGCGCCATGGCGTCGCGGGCATTGACCACCAGGTTGAGCACGGCCAGCTCGAGCTGATGAGGATCGACCACCACGGTGGGCAGGTCCTCAGCGACCTGCATGTCGATCTGGATGGTCGGCCCCAGGGAGTGGGCGATCAACTCGCTCATTTCCGCCATCAGGCTGGCCAGTGCCACGGTCTGTGGGGTCAGGGTCTGGCGCCGGGCGAAGCTGAGCAGGCGCCCGACCAGATTGCGTGCCCGCTCCGCCGCCTGCAGCGCGCCCTGGGTCAGGCGCGCGGTGCGCTGCTGGTCATCGGGGCGGCGCTGGATCAGTTCCAGCGACGTGATGATCGGGGTCAGCATGTTGTTGAAGTCGTGGGCAATGCCGCCGCTGAGCTGGCCGATCATTTCCATCTTGCGAGCTTCGTGCAATTCGACGATGGCCGCCTCGCGCTCGGCGATGATCGCGGCGACCCGTTCTTCGAGGCTTTCATTGAGCGCCAGCATTTCCGCGAAGGTCGCCTGCAGATGCGCCGAACTGGCCTGCAGGGCCCGTTGTGCACGAGCGTGGCTGATGGCATCCCAGGTCAGCCGGGCGCACTCCTCGATCAGCAGGCATTCATCCTCGCAGAGCACCCGCGGCCGGGCGAAGTCCACGCTGAGCATGGCTTCGAGCTTGCCGGCGCGCAGTACGGGCATCTGGACGCTGGCCGGTGGGGAACCTTGCAGGGCGTCTTCGACGCAGAACTGGTCTTCAACCGACATAGCGTCTTCAACCAGAAAGACCCCGGAGGCATTCACTTCCTGCCGGAGGCGCCCGCAGGCCAGGTCACGGATCGCCTCGGGATCCTCGAGCCCCCGCAGCGCGGCGCCCAATTCCAGAAGGAAGGCCTGGCGGCGCTGGAACTGCACCCGCCGGGTGGTTTCGGTGACGATGCACAACACTCCGCCCACCGCACCATCGCCCTCGCGCACGGCGGAATAGGACACATCGAACCAGGCAGTCTCGCCGACGCCGCTGCGCTCGATATAGAACGGTCGGTCCGAGGCGGAAAAGGTCTGCCCGGTCTCGCGCACGCCACGCAGCAGCGGCTCGAGATCGTCCCACAGCTCGCTCCAGTGCTCGACGGCAGGACGGCCCAGGGCGTGGGGATGCTTGGCGCCGATGGTCGGCGCATAGGCCTCGTTGTACAGGGCCACATACTGCGGCCCCCAGAACAGCACGATCTGCGCTTGGGCCGCAAGCAGGGTGCCCATGACCGTCTGCAGTCCCGGCGACCAGCCATGCGGCGGGCCCAGGGGCGAGTCCTGCCAGTCGAGGGCCTGCAGCAGACCGCTGATAGCGTCGCCATTGCCGAGAAAGTCCGGCGCCAGTGTTGTGCAACCGCGCAAAGGGTTGCCGTGGCTTGATTTCATCCTGGTAAGGCCCCGGCCGTGTTTCGTTGATCCAACCAATATGAAGTGCAGCGCAGGCGGATCGTTCCGCGAGGAACGACCGATGGCTGGAAAATTTGATTAGTTGCGAAAATTCCCGCGAATCAACGGATTAATGCTGCGCGATGGCGAGGGCCTGTCAGAAAACCGCGTTATGGCCACCAGGTGCATGCCGGGAGAGCTTCGGCGCCCTCAGGATCGAGCGCCGTGTGGACGGCGCTCGAGTTGCGGGTCAATCCCCCATCGGCATGGTGAACCTGAACTCGGTGCCCTTGCCCACCTCGCTCCTGGCCTCGATCCGCCCGCCATGGGCCTCGACGATCCCCTGGGTGATATACAGCCCCAGCCCGGTGCCGTTGGGGTTGCCCTCCTTCATCGTCCAGTAGCGCTCGAACACATGGGGCAACTGCTCCGCGGGAATGCCTTCGCCGTTGTCCTTGACGGTAAACACGATCTCGTTGCCGCCCAGCGCCGCATGCACCCCCACGGTGCCCAGGCGCGGAGTGAACTTGATGGCGTTGCCCACCAGGTTCGACAGCACCTGGAACAGACGCTCCGGGTCGGCGTGGATCTTCAGGTCCGGCTCGCTTTCGAAGGCGATGCTGATGTTCTTGTTCAACGCCAGCGGTGCCAGCAGGGCCTGGGTTTCCTCGAAGATCTGCCCGACATCCAGGGTCTTGGGGGAAATGCTGTAGCGCCCGGCGTCGATCTTCGAGGTGTCCAGCAGGTCGTCCAGCAGCGTGCTCATGCGCCCCGCCGCCTGCTGCATGGTGTCAATGGCCGTGGCGATGCGCCGCGAAGTGTGCGGGCCGTCGGAACTGAAGCTCTTCTGCATCATGCCGCAGAGCATGGAGATGACCGTCATCGGGTTGCGCAGATCGTGGGACACCACCGCCACCAGGTCATCGCGGGTACGCACCGCCTGCTGCTCGCGGCGCACCTGGCGCGCCAGGTCGTTTTCCAGGGCGGAACGGCGCAGGTCATTGGCGGCGAACAGGTCGCCATGGCTCCATTTGCGCGAGATCCCGGCCATTTCCACCTTCCAGATCTCGAAGGACGTGCGCGGACGCAAGCGCAGGCCGGTTTCGGAGCTCTCCAGGTCCAGTGGCTTTTTCGGGTCGCCACTCCAGTTGATACTCTCCTTCACTTCCGGGCGGAACCACAGCACGCCGTTGTCCACCGGCTTGGGCAGGCTCATGGCGAGCACCCCGCTGGCCACATGCTGGTAGGCCTTGGCAGGCGGATACACCGCGGACAGGTTGTGGCTGGCGAACACCGGCTCGCCGCCCTGCTGCAACCACTTGTGCAGGGCACGGATGTCCTCGGGTTCCGGACAGTTGCCGTAACGGTGCAGCTGTTTGTCCTCGATGATCGCGATGCCGGCGGCACCGGTCAGGGCCATCAGCACCTCGGGCTGACGGGCCAGGCCGTCGAAGACGTTCTGTGGCGAGTCGACCATGGCCTGGTTGAGCAGCGCCAGCGCCTCGACCTTCTCTTCGCGCTGGCGGCTGACTTCCAGCGCTTCCATGGCGCTGATCTGCAGCGACAGCACCTGGCCGATGGACTGGCAAGCCATGCGCAATTCATGGGGCACGTGCAACGGCTGGCGGTTGCCGCAGCTGATCAGGCCCCAAAGCTCGCCGTCCTTGAGCAGGGAAATGCTCATGGACGAGAGCACACCCATGTTCTTCATGTACTGGCAGTGGATCGGCGACACGCTGCGCAGGGTGGCGAAGGTCAGGTCCAGCGCTTCGCCGGTATCGGGCCGCAGCACGGGCACCAGCGGCACGGCCTGGTAATCGGCGTCGGGGATGATCCGCAGCCAGTTCTTGCGGTACAGCTCGCGGGCCTGCTGGGGGATATCCGAGGCCGGGAAGAACAGGCCGTTGAACAGTTCCATGGAGGGGGCGGACGCCTCGGCGATCACCTGGCCATGGCCCTCCTCCTCGAAGCGGTAGATCAGCACCCGGTCGTAGCCGGTCAGTGCCTGGATCTCGCGCACGCTGACGTCATACAGCGCCTGCAGGGTCGTCGCGCCCTGCAAACGCTGGAGCATGCGTCCAAGATTGGTCAGGTTGCCGGCGATGCTGCCGGGCTCGTAGTGACCGGCGTGCAGCTCGAGCTCGAGGATCAGCACGCCGTCATGGCGGTGCAGCAAACTATCGAAGGTCACGCCATTGAGCGCGACGGTCAGTGGCGACTCGTTGGACAGCACCGGCTGTTCCAGGGTTTTGCGCACGCTCGCGACGAGGTCCTGCCCCAGCAGGCCGTCCAGGGTCTGCCCGATCAGCGACTGGGGCGTGCGGCCAAGCAGGGTCTCGACGTTGGCGCTGATCTGGATGATCTCCAGGCCCGGTTCGGCCAGGGTCAACAGCAGGCCATGGGGCTGGATCGCCCCGGGAAAGCGGATCGGTTCGTTGGCGCAATTGGCCAACAGCGTTTCGAACGCCTCCTGATCTTCTGGGGTCATAGCAGTACCTCCCGGCTTTGCAGCCAGTGTTCGAAACAACGGAATGTATCTTGGGCTGCGCCAACCACGGCGTCACGCTCGGCCTCGGTCAGTGGCCGCGAGCACAGGTAATGAAGAAAGGCGCGCCAGCGGCGGCCGGTCTCTTCACCATAGACATCGAGAAAGGCCGCACCGTTTCCGGCATCCAGGCCAAGGCTCGCGAGGATCTGCCGGCGCAGGACCTGACCGCCGAGTGTCGCGCCTTCCAGTACGTAAAGCACACCCAGGCAGGCGGCGCTGGAGTCCAGGGGCGGCAAGTCCCGGCAACGCGGCAGGCGGGCGATGGCCTCGGCCGACAGGCCCATGGCCTGAAGGTCGCTGCGCAGGGTGGCAGACTTCAGGCGGGCTTGCAGATCGAAATCGGCGGGGAAACAAGGGCTGGTTCGCAGGGCGTCTTCCAGCGGCGCGTAGAAACCGTGATAAGCCTGCATCAGGTGCAGGAAAGCAGGGGCATCCAGGGAATCGGCGAAGAAAGGCAGGCGTTTTTCCAGTGCGATGTGCAGTTCGGCGGTGTGGGCACGCAATGCTTGCAGTACCGGCGCCGAAGCGACGTCGCAGGACGGTGATGGCATAGAAGGGGGGCTCGGGTGGCTGACCTCGTGACGGCCAATGACTATAAGTTGATCGATGGATCAGCGTACAAAATGGCCGAATTCCTACAAGGAATCAATGCGGACGAGGGTTTTTGTCCTCGGCATGGGCCTCATCGCCGGCAATGCCGGCTCTCACAGGATGCGTGCCAGGCCGAAGATCAGCGCATCGCCGCCAGCTTGATACCGAAGCCCACCAGGCAAGCACCTGCGAGGCGCTCGAACAGGTTGGAGATCCGCGGATTGGCACGCATGCGCTCGGCCAGTTGCTGGGTCAGCACCACGGCGATCAAGCCGTACAGGAAAGTCACCACCGCCACCGTGGCCGCCAGGAAACCAAAGGTGATCAGCCCCTGGTGCTTCACCGGATCGACGAACAACGGGAAGAACGCCATGTAGAACATGATCGCCTTGGGATTGAGCAAGGTGATCATCATGGTCTGGCGCAGGTAGTGACCGTTGTCCATGCGGCTCTTGCGCGGTTCGCCGCCGGGCTTGCTGAGCAGCATGCGCATGCCCAGGTAGGCGAGGTACGCCGCGCCGGCCCACTGCACCACATGGAAGGCCGCCGGATAGGCCGCCAGCAGCGTGGCCACCCCGGCCACCGCCAGCCACAGCAGCACTTGGTCACCCAGGATCACCCCGCAGGTCGCCGCCAGCCCGGCCTTGATCCCGCCCTTGCCGGTGGCGGTGATCAGGGCAAAGTTGCCGGGGCCAGGGATCGCCAGGACGATGATGAAGGCGATCACGAAGGCGCCATAGTCGGTCACGCCAAGCATGGGGAAGGTCTCCTGAGTCGGGTAGGAAAAATCTGACAGGTGGCTAGCCTAACCCAGACCCCGCACATTTGACTTGTACCATTTATGGCTTAGCCTTCTGGAATACCTGTACAAGAATTTAATCTTGTACAAGATTACCCGGGAGCCGTGGATGTCAGAGTACCTGGAAAGCTTTGCCGAGCGCTTCGCTACGCTGGATGCAGGCAATCTGCACAAGCTGAACGAGTTGTACAACGAGGACATCACCTTTCGCGACCCACTGCATCAGATCCACGGGCTGCCCGCCCTGCGCGAGTATTTCGCCGAGCTGTATGCCAATGTCCGGGATATCCGTTACGACTTCCACGATGCCAGCGAGACCCGCCCTGGCCACGGCTACCTGCGCTGGACCCTGCACTTTCGCCACCCGCGCCTGAACGGCGGCCACCCCATCGCCCTCGACGGCTGCAGCCATCTGCAATGGGACGAGCGCGTGCATTTCCACCAGGACTATTTCGACGCCGGTGCCCTGCTCTATGAACATGTGCCCGTGCTCGGCGGGCTGATCGGCTGGCTCAAGGGACGCCTGGCATGACCCGCTGCTGGCTGACCGGCGCCAGCAGCGGCATCGGTGCCGCCCTGGCCCGTTGCCTGCTGGAACAGGGCTGGCAGATGGTCCTCAGCGGTCGCCGCCGCGAACCGCTGGAACAGCTACGCGAGCGTTATCCGACCCAGGTGGTGCTGGCCGTTGGCGATATCGCTGAACGCAGCGATGTCGCGGCCATCGGCCAGGTCATCGAAGACACCTGGGGCGCCCTTGACCTGGCAATCCTCAACGCCGGCACCTGCGAGTACCTGGAGCCAGGCCGGTTCGACGCCGCCCTGGTGGAGCGGGTGATGCGCACCAACCTGCTGGGCCTCGCCCTGTGCCTGGAGGTGGCCCTGCCGCTGTTGCAACGCGGCCAGCGCCCGCACCTGGTGGTGACCGGCAGCTCGGTGGACTGGCTGGCCCTGCCCCGCGCCGGAGCCTATGGTGCGTCCAAGGCCGCCGTGCGCTACCTGGTGGAATCCCTGCGGATCGACCTGATCAGCGCCGGGATCGACGTCACCCTGGTCAGCCCCGGCTTCGTCGACACCCCGCTGACCCGGCGCAACGACTTCCCCATGCCCCAGATCTGGAGCGCCGAACGGGCCGCCACGTATATCGCCCGGCGCCTGCCCCGACGACCGCTGGCAATCAGTTTCCCCACCCTTTTCATCCTGGTGCTGCGCCTGCTCGGCGCGCTGCCGGGGCGCTGGCGCCTGAAACTGGGCCAGCGCATGGCCCGACCCGAACAGGACTGAAGCCACCATGCGCATCGCCATCATCGGCAGCGGTATCGCCGGCCTCACCTGTGCCCACCTGCTCTCGCGCCATCACGAGATCAGCGTGTTCGAGGCCGCCGACTGGATCGGCGGCCACACCCATACCGTCGACGTGCAGTGCCAGGGCCGCCGCTATGCGGTGGACACCGGTTTCATCGTGTTCAACGACTGGACCTACCCCAACTTCATCCGCCTGCTCGACCAGCTCGGCGTGCCTTCGCGGCCCACCGAGATGAGCTTCTCGGTACACGACCCGGCCAGCGGCCTGGAGTACAACGGCCATGACCTGGACAGCCTCTTCGCCCAGCGCAGCAACCTGCTGTCGCCGGGGTTCTGGGGCATGTTGCGGGACATCCTGCGCTTCAACCGCCAGGCCCTGGCCGACCTCGATGGCCAACGCATCGACCCGGCCACCACCCTGGGTGACTACCTGCGCCAGCACGGTTACGGACGACGCTTTATCGACCACTACATCGTGCCCATGGGTTCGGCAATCTGGTCGATGTCGCTGGCGGACATGCTCGGTTTTCCGCTGCAGTTCTTCGTGCGCTTCTGCCGCAACCACGGTCTGCTGTCGGTCAGCCACCGGCCGCAGTGGCGGGTGATCGAGGGCGGCTCGCGCAGTTATGTGGAGCCGCTGTGCCGCAGCTTCATCGGGCGCATTCGCCTGAATTGCCCGGTCCATCAGGTCACCCGCGACGACAGCGGCGTGACGGTCGCCAGCGCCAGCGGTAGCGAGCACTTCGACAAGGTGGTCTTCGCCTGTCACAGCAACCAGGCGCTGGCCCTGCTCGACGCCCCCAGCGAGGCCGAACGGCAGATCCTCGGCGCCATCCGTTACGCCGGCAACGAGGTGGTGCTGCACACCGACACCCGCCTGCTGCCGACCCGGCGCAAGGCCTGGGCCAGCTGGAACTACCGCCTCGGCGGCCCGAGCCAGGCGCCGGCGGCGCTGACCTACGATATGAACATCCTGCAGGGCATCGAGGCGCCGCAGACCTTCTGCGTCAGCCTCAACCAGACCGACCTGATCGACCCGCAGACGATCCTCGCCCGCTTCGACTACGCCCATCCGCAATACAGCCTGGCCGCGCTGGCAGCCCAGGCGCGGCGCAGCGAGATCCAGGGTCCGCGCCACAGCTATTACTGCGGCGCCTACTGGGCCAACGGCTTCCATGAAGACGGCGTGGTCAGCGCCTTGCAGGTCGCCGAACTGTTTGGAGAGCGCTTGTGAACAGCAGCCTGTGTCACGGCTGGGTCAGCCATCGGCGCCTGGGGCCCCGGCTGCATGCGTTTCGCTACCGGATCGGGATGTTGCTGGTCAATCTGGACGAGCAAGACGCCTTGCTCAAGCTGTCGCCGTGGCTCGGGCCATCCCGTTTCGCGCCCCTCAGCTGGCGTGAACGCGATTACCTGCCGAGCCTGACCCACCAGGGCGTGCCCCTGGCCGAGGCGGCGCGGCGACTGGTGGAACAGGCCAGCGGGCAGATCCCGGCAGGCCCCGTGCACCTGCTGACCCAGCCGCGTTGCTGGGGGTTGTCGTTCAATCCGGTAAGTTTCTACTTCTGTCACGGCGCGGACGGGCAACTGGCGGCGATCCTCCTGGAAGTGCGCAATACGCCCTGGCGCGAGCGCTACCACTATGTACTGCCGGTGCAGCCGGGACAGCCGCAGCGCTTCGCCCTGGCCAAGGCCTTCCATGTCTCGCCGTTCATGCCGCTGGACATGGACTACCGCCTGGATTTCCGTCTCGAAGGCGAACGCCTGCGCATCCATATGGAGAACTGGCGCGCCGGCCAGCGGGTGTTCGACGCTGACCTGGCCCTGAACTGCCAGCCCCTGGACCGCCCTGCCCTGCACCGGCATATCCGTCGATTCCCATGGATGAGCCTGCGCACCGTAAGCGCCATCTACTGGCAAGCCCTGCGCCTGCTGTGCAAACGCACGCCCATCCATGACCACCACGCCAGCCAGGGCAACCTGGGTCTTGGCCACGCCATCCACGAGGAGCCCGACCATGTCCAATCCCACCCTGAGCGTTAGCAAGTCGGCCGGGCTGGCGCCCCTCCTGGGCAGCCTGGCCCGGCGTGCGGTAACGGCGCAATTGCAGCGCCTGCGCCAGGGCCATCTGCGCCTGCTGTATCAGGGCCAACAATGGAGCTTCGGCGATGCCGCCTCGCCCCTGCAGGCCGAAGTCGAAGTCCTCGACGAAGCGGCCTGGGGCCTGGTGGCCGGCAACGGTTCGATCGGCGCGGGCGAAGGCTATATCCATGGCTACTGGCGCAGCCCGGACCTGGCCGCGGTGACCCGCCTGTTCGTCGCCAACCTCGACGTGCTCGATGGTCTGGAGGGCGGCCTGGCGCGCTTCGGGCGCCCGGCGCTGCGCCTGTTGCATCGTCTCAACCGCAACGATCGGCGCGGTTCGCGGCGCAATATCCTGGCCCACTACGACCTCGGCAACACCCTCTTCGAGCGCCTGCTCGACCCGACCATGATGTATTCGGCGGCGCAATTCGAAAGCCCGGAACAGAGCCTCGAGCAGGCCCAGCTAAACAAGCTCCAGCGCATCTGCGAAAGGCTCCGGCTCAGGCCCGAGGATCACCTGCTGGAAATCGGCACCGGCTGGGGCAGCCTGGCGATCCACGCCGCCAGCCGTTTCGGCTGCCGGGTGACCACCACCACGCTGTCCGAGGCGCAGTACACCCACACCCTGCAACGGGTCCGCGACCTTGGCCTGGAGCAGCGCATCAGCGTGCTGCGCGAGGACTACCGTGACCTGCGCGGGCGCTTCGACAAGCTGGTCTCCATCGAAATGATCGAAGCGGTCGGCCACCGCTACCTGCCGGACTACTTCCGCCAGTGCGGCGCCCTGCTCAAGGACGACGGCCTGATGCTGCTGCAGGCCATCACCATCCGCGATCAACGCTATGCCCAGGCGCGGCGTTCGGTGGACTTTATCCAGCGCTACATCTTCCCCGGCGGCGCCCTGCCCTCGCTCAGCGTGCTGCTGGACACCGCCAGCCGCCAGACCGGGCTGAACCTGGTGCAGATGGAGGACTTCGGCCAGGACTACGCGCGCACCCTGCGGTACTGGCGCGACAACCTGCAGCGTTCCCGGGTGGCGCTGGCCGAGTTGGGGTATGACGAAGCCTTCCAGCGCTTGTGGGAGTTCTACCTGTGTTACTGCCAGGGTGGCTTCGAGGAGCGGGCGATTGGTGTGGCGCAATTGCTGTGGGCCGCGCCGCTGGCGGGTCGGGCGCCGTTGGAGGCCTGAGATGTCGCGGCGGGCGTGGCTGGTCGGCAACGCCCTGTGGCTGCAGGCCGGGTGGTGGGGTTGTGTGCTCGGCGCCCGGCATTCGTGGCTGTTATGGGCGGTCGGGGTTGGGTTGATCGTGCATCTGCGGTTTTGCCCGGATTGGCGGGCGGAAGTGCGGGTGGTGCTTGGGGTCGGGCTGGCGGGCTGCGTGCTCGACTCGCTGCTCGGCGTTTTCGGAGTATTCGACTTTGCGCCGCTGCCAATCTGGCTGGCGCTGCTCTGGCTGGTGCTGGCCAGCGGGTTGCGGCATAGCCTGGGCTGGATGCGCACGCCGGTCTGGCTGGGGGTGGTGGGTGGAATGATCGGCGGGCCTTTGGCTTATCTGGCGGGGGCTCGGCTGGCGGGAGTCGGGTTGCCGTTGGGGAGCTTGGGGACGGTACTGGTGCTGGCGCCGCTTTGGGGGCTGTGGTTTCCGATTTGCCTTCGTTGGGCGCAGCCCCATGCCCATTGATGGTGAGGCCACTACCGCTATCGCTGGCAAGCCAGCTCCCACAGGTTCTGTGCCAGGCTCAAGGTCCGAGGTGATCCCTGACCCATATCGGCACTGGCACACCACCATTCCTGAAGGCTGCGGTGAACCTGGACTGCCCCCGAAAAGTTGGACAGCTTTAGCCAGCGGCCTGAGCCCTGTAATCGACGGGGCTTAGGCCATTTAGCCTCAGCTTGATGCGGTCATGGTTGTAGTAGCGGATGTACTCATCTAGGCCGGTGATCAGCTCTTCGACGCTCTCAAACCGTTTCAAGTAGAAAAACTCCGACTTGAGCGTGCCGAAGAAGCTTTCCATAGCGGCGTTATCCAGGCAATTCCCTTTGCGCGACATGCTCTGCTTTACGCCGCGCTGCTCAAGCTTTTCTCGGTATTGGCGCTGCTGATAATGCCACCCCTGATCAGAGTGAATGACCAGCTTCGGCTCCTTTCCCAAGCTACTCAGGGCTTTTTCCAGCATGTTCCCCACCAGCTCATAGCTGGGCCGGCGAGCGATCTCGTAGGCCACGATCTCACTGTTGTACAGGTCCATCACTGGTGAGAGGTAGAGCTTTTGCTGAGCCACTTTAAACTCGGTTACGTCAGTTACCCACTTCTGATTGGGCCGCTGGGCGATGAAGTTCCGCTCCAGCAGATTCTCGGCAATCCTGCCTACCTCTCCTCGATAGGACCGATATTTTTTAGGCCGCACTACCGCCTGCAAACCTTGGTCTGCCATCAGTCGCTCCACAACCTTCTTGTTCACCAGGACGCCTTGATTCTTGATCGCCAGCGTCACGCGCCGATACCCATAGAGCCCTTTTTCCTTGTGATAGACCTGACTCACTAGTTCTTTCAGATGGGCGTGTTTATCCGGCCTTTGAAGGCTTTTGAGCTGGTAATAGAAGGTGCTGTTCGACAACTCAACCAAGTCCAGCAACGCTGACAGCGGGAACCGGGTTCGGAGTCTGGAAACGATCAGCGTTTTTTCTCTTGCCTTCGCTCCTTCTCCTCTCTCAAAGCCTTCAGCTCCTTTAGGACAGCGTTCTCCATGCGCAGATACTCGAGTTCCGCCATGAGCTGATCTCGTGGCTTCAGCGCGTCGTCGGTATCAGTGGGTTTGAGTGGCTTAATCTTCTTGGACACGTCGGTAGGCTTTTTTCGTTGAGAGGCAGAGGAGGCAAGGTTGCCACTGTAGTACTGGTCCTCCCAAATGCCTATCCGAGAGGACTGGCCCAAGCCAAAATGCGCTGCCGTTTGACGCAGGGAAAGCCGGTGCTCGCGCATGTGCTGCACAACTCTGCGCTTGAAGTCGATGTGGTAGCGCTGACTATGAGGTATGGAACTGATAGTGGAGCGAGCTTTGTAGCTGGCCACCCAGCGCCTCAGCAGGCTGAAATCGATGTTGAAATGCTGGGCTACCTTTCGAAAACCATCACTGCCCTCTAGATAGGCAGTGATGGCTGCCAGCTTGAACTGTTCGGTGTACTTCATAACTCCCCCAAGGGTTGGATTAGTCTCCAATTTCTTGGGGGCAGTCCAACCTGTGGGAGCTGGCTTGCCAGCGATGAGGCCGACAGCTACACCATGAACCTCCAACACTCCTGACTCATGGCGTACCCTGCGGCAAGCGCCGGAAGAACAGGGTGATCTGCCCGACCTCCACACCCAGCTTGCTCATGCGCGTGCGATTGATCAGGGTGTCTTCGTCCATCAGGTACATCCAGTCGTCCATATCCATGGTCCAGTGCCGGCCATCCACCGGCAGGTCCAGGCGATAGCGCCAATGCAAGGCATTGCCCGCGACCTCGCCGAGCGCCTCGCCAATCACGTCGCCGGCGGTACCGCGCCAGCGGCCCGGGCCGTCCGGCACCAGGGTCCAGGTCCGCTGCTGGCGGGTGCCATCGCTGTAGACGAAGCGCTCATCGAGGATCAGCTTGTCACCGTCACGGCGACTGGTGACCTGAACGTGAAAACGCTTGACCACCTCCCCCGAACGCTTCTGGAACACGCCCCAGGCCTCCACGGGCCGGTCGAAGAAGGCGACAAGGTCGAACTTCGGTTGCTCCTGGGCATAGTCCTCGACCTCGACATTGCCGCAAGCCGTCAGCAGCACACAGACCAGCGCAGTCAACAAGGCGCGCATCGTCACTCTCCTCGATTCTCCGGGGCCAGCCCGACCAGGCGCTGGCGCAGCTGTGGATCACGGGCCCGCGGGTCCAGCCAGATGGCGAAAAAGGCCCGGGCGAACGCGACATCCGCGACCTGATGGCGCAACTGGTCACCGACGTAGAAACGACAACCCTCCCCGGGCAGGTAGACCCCGGTGATGCGCATGCCCGGCTGCACATCGACGAAGGCTTCGCGCATTTGCGCAGTCCAGCGTTCAAGCACCGCCTCAGACAGTTTGTCGCCCTGCAGCCGGCGCATCTCGTCCACGCTCGCCTCGACCAGGGTGTCCCGGGACAGGCGCCGGTGATAGGTCAGCTCCAGGGCGAAGGGCTGCGCCCAGTTCAGCGGCGTGGCCGGGCTCCAGGTCCGTGCGCTGTAAAGGCGCAGGCCGAACCAGGTGAAATCGCCACTACCCACGGCGCGAGCGCCCGGCAGCACGGCCTGCCAGTCGGCCAGGGCCGGGGTCGACAGGGCAAGCAGGCAGAATGCGATCCGGACCAGCCAGCGACGTTCGCCCGCAGTTGCCATGGGCCTGACTCCTCGTGGGGGGACATCCTGTGCAGGTATATCTGTTTGTACAGTTTTCGTCGGGAAAGTTTGTACAACTTTTCCGGACGCGACGCCTCCAATCTTCAAGAGCCGGTTACCCAAGCCCCTGGAGGTCGAAATGGCTATGCGCACACCCTTGCTGCTGTCCTGCGTGATGCTGGCTTTGGCCGGCTGTTCCAGCACCGACCACGGCACCCCGCCACCGACCACCATGCAGGTGGACCTCAAGCGCTACCAGGGCACCTGGTACGAACAGGCACGCTTGCCGATGTTCTTCCAGCGCAACTGCGTGCAGTCCGAGGCGCACTACGGGCTGCGCGAGGACGGCAAGATCGATGTGACCAACCGCTGCAAGGAAAAGGACGGGGAATGGAATGAAGCCAAGGGCATCGCCGAGGCCCAGGTCCCGGGCCGGACCGACAAGCTCTGGGTGCGCTTCGACAACTGGTTCAGCCGCCTGGCGCCGGAGATGACCAAGGGCGAGTACTGGGTGCTGTATCACGATGCCGACTACAAGGTAGCCCTGGTCGGCCATCCGAACCGCGAGTACCTGTGGCTGCTGTCGCGGGACAAGGACATCAGCAGTTCCACCCGCAGCGAACTGCTCGGGATTGCCCGCAAGCAGGGGTATGACGTCGGCGAGCTGATCTGGCGCCAGCCCTGAACGCGATAGCGGCCTCGGCCTGGCCGGTACGCGGGGGATCGTCAGGCGGATTTGAAATTACGGGCAATGCCCTCCAGAATCGCCAGCCGATCCGCTCTCCCCGCCGCCGAACAAGGGCTCCACGCTTGAACCACCAGACACTCTCCCGACGCCTCGAACGCGTCGCCGCCCATGTGCCGGCCGGCGCACGGCTGGCCGATATCGGCTCGGACCATGGTTACCTGCCGGTAGCGCTGATGCGTCGTGGCCTGCTGGAGGCCGCGGTGGCCGGGGAAGTAGCGCTGACGCCCTTCCAGGCGGCGCAACGCAGTGTCCGCGAGAACGGGCTGGAGGCGTCGATCAGCGTGCGCCTGGCCAGTGGCCTGCAGGCGATCGAAACCCAGGACCGGATCGACGTGATCACCCTGTGCGGAATGGGCGGCGAGACCATTCGCGACATCCTCGAAGCGGACCAGGCACGCCTCCAGGGCCATGAGCGCCTGGTGCTGCAGCCCAATGGCGGCGGGCAGCCGTTGCGCCTGTGGCTGATGGCGCACGGGTACCGGATCGTCGCGGAGGAGGTGCTGCGGGAGAACCGCTTCGATTACGAAATCATCGTCGCCGAGCCCGACGGGCCGGTGCTGTATAGCGCCGAGGAGCTGTATTTCGGGCCCTTGCTGCTGCGTGAGCGGAGCGAAGCGTTCCTGGCGAAATGGCGGCGGTTGTTGCGCCTGAAGGAAAAGACCCTGGCGGGATTGAGCGGGGCGAAGCGGGCGGTGCCGGAAGAGAAGACCCAGGAACTGGCACAGCAGATCAAATGGATTGGCGCGCTGATTTCGTAGAATGTCGATCAACGCCGTCCGCCAAGATATCAAACCGCCAGCTATATTTTCCCTGATCCCCAAGCCCGCACTTTTTATCCCCTTTTTCTGTCATCGTTTTTCTGCTTATGTACGCTGTATTTGGCGCCACACCACCGTTCCAGAACGGCGCCAAGCGACAGGAAGTCTGCCAGATCGCTCGCCCGGGCCTTATTCGGCCAGGCCATGCCCTAGCGTCACGAACCGGACTACCTGACTTATGCCCGTTGACCTGCAAGCGCTGTACCCCAAGCTTATCCACCTGATGCTGGATACGGTGTTCGTGGTCGACCGGGACGATCAGATCGTTTTCGTCAGCGATGCCTGCCACGCCCTGCTGGGCTACCGCGCCGACGAACTGGTCGGCACGCCGATCACCCGCTACATGCACCCCGAAGACCTGCCCTCGACCCGCGCCTCCATCGTCCGGGTGATGAACGGTCAGCCGCATTTCGACTTCCGTAACCGCTACCTGCGCAAGGATGGTGGCGTGGTGTACATCCTTTGGGCGGCCTTCTGGTCCGAGGAAGTCGGCGCGCGCATCGGCGTGGCGCGCAATGTCACGGCCCTGGCCAAGGCCGAGGAGGAGTTGCGCTTTCTCGCCCATCACGACCCGCTGACCAAGCTGACCAACCGCTCCCTGTTCAGCGACCGCCTGGAAGCCGCCCTGCATATCGCCCACCGGCACAAGACCACCTTCGCCCTGCTGTTCCTCGATATCAACGACTTCAAGGGCATCAACGACGACCACGGCCACACCATGGGCGACCGCGTGCTCTGCGTGATCGCCCAGCGCCTGCAAGGCTGCGTGCGCGAAACCGATACGGTGGCGCGGATGGGTGGCGACGAGTTCATCGTGCTGCTGACCGACATCCCGTCGGATAATGCCGTCTCGGAGAAAGTCGCACAGATCCTCGCGGTCATGGCCGAGCCGCTGGACGCGGACTTCGACGGGCTGGCCATGCCGACCTGCAGTATCGGCGTGGCCTGCTATCCGGCCAATGGCGAGGACGCCGACACCCTGCTGAGCCATGCCGACGGGGATATGTACCGGATCAAGCGGCGACGTAGAGGGGCTTGCTGAGCCAACAACCCGGCCGCCAGCAGACCCATGGTTCACCCCTCGCAGAATCTGATTCGATTGCCGAACGGATCATGCACTTCCAGCACCTTGCCCCAGCCCTGTTCGACGATATCCGGACGGGCATAGCCATAGCGTTTGTTACGCAACTCATCCCGTAACGACTCGATGCCCTGCACCGGTACGAACAGCGTCGTGCCCGGGCTGGCATCGCCATGGTGTTCGGACAGGTGCAGTTGCAGGCCGTTGCGACGGATACCCAGGTACAGCGGCAGGTCCGCTTCGAAACGGTGTTCGAATTCGACCCCGAAACCGAGGAAGTCCAGATAGAACTCCCGGGCCTTGGTTTCATCGAACATGCGCAGGATCGGGATGGCGCGCTCCAGACGAATGGCAGGCCGGGCTTTCAGGGCCTTGCCAACGAATTCCAGGGCGCGCTGGAAGAGCGGATCACAGTCCGCGAGCGGCAACTGATCGAGAGGCGCCCAGAAGAAATCGAAACAATGCCCATGGTCGTCCAGGGTCTGGTGCGACCATTGTTCGGCGAGAGGGCCGGAGACACGACACAGGTGGAAGGACCAGACCTGCTCGCGGTGACCGGATGCCCACAGCCCCAGGTCGGCCTCGAGGGTCGCGGCCGTGATGCCCGACTCCTCGGCCAGCTCGCGCAAGGCCGCCGCACCCGGGGTTTCACCCGGCTCGATACCGCCCTTGACCAACTGCACCCCGGCCACCGGGTGGCGAAACAGGAGAATGCGCGGGGTCGGGTCGGCGGACAGGACCACGGCACAGGCCTTGGTGGGATGCATGACGAATTCCTTGTCGAAACGGATGGCCTGTCATCATACGGCACTGCGCAGTTGCAACCAGTCACAACTGCATCGCAAACAAAAATGAACGTTATTGAAAGTTGCCGGCCTGAGCATTATGAATCTGGCATGAAATTCTCATGCAAGAACTTGAAACATATACTCAAGCCTTTAATTACTCGTTTTCCCCACCCAACAAAAACACAGGGGGTTCCTATGAGTTGTCTGATCTGCGCGGGTCGTGCCGAATCCGTCGAGTGTTCCCCGGGGTGGGAAGAGCGGCGCTGCCCACAATGCGGGTGTTACCGGATGTCCCAGTCGCTGGTGCTGCTGATGATGAACGAAGGCCAGATCTTCGATTCACCGAAGATGCGTGCATGGCTGGAAGTCAGCCGCAGCCAGGTACCGGTACCGTCGATCGATTTGAAACAGGCGATCATCGTTCAATAGCCGAGTTTCAATTGGCGACGTTCTTCGGCACGCCTTCGAAAAATGCCACGACATTGTCGAACGCATCACCGAAATACAACTCGTACCCGTTCTTCTCGACGTAGCCAAGGTGCGGTGTCGCCAGCACCCGTGGATGCGTGAGCAATGGATGCTGCGGATCGAGCAATGGCTCCTGCTCATACACATCCACCGCCGCAAACCCCGGCCGCCCGGCATCCAGCGCCCGTAGCAAGGCTCCCGGCGCGATCAGTTCGGCGCGGCTGACATTCACCAGCAAAGCGTCGGTTTTCATCCGGCTGAGGTCTTCGAAGGTCACCCCGTGACGGGTGCTGTCGGACAGGCGCAGGTTGAGCGTGACGATATCCGCCTCGGCAAAGAACGCCTCCCGCGACAGCGCAGCCCGATGACCCTCGGCTTCAGCCGCCGCCCGGCTGGTTTCGCTGCCCCACACCAGCACCGGCATGTCGAACGCCCGGGCATAACGCGCCAGACGCTGGCCGATCTTGCCGTAGCCCCAGATACCCAGGGTCTGGCCCGCCACGGCCTGGCCCAGGTTGACCTGCCAGCGCCCCTGCCTGAACGCGTCGATCGCCGGAACCAGTTGCCGGCGAGCATTCAGGATCAGCGACCAGGCCAGTTCTGCTGGCGCCACCGGCGAGCCACGCCCCTCGGTAACGACGATGCCCCGGGCCGTGCAGGCGTCCAGATCGATATGCCCGGAGACCTTGCCGGTCTGGCTGATCAGCTTGAGTTTTGGCAGGCGCTCGAGCAAGGCGGCGTCGATGCGGGTGCGTTCGCGGGTCAGCACCAGGGCGTCGGCATCGATGAAGCGCGCGGCGAGTTCGTCGAGGGATGCGGGCTGGACGTGGTGAAGCACGGTGACCTCATGGCCGGCCAGTCGCGCGAAGCAGTCGAGCGTGCGAATCACATGCTGGTAATCGTCGGGAATGACTATGTGCATCGGGAGGGTCCAGGCGAGGGATCGAGAGGGGTGACAATAGCCGAACCACGATGGAAATGTCTCGGGAAGCCGGACTTGCCGGCGGTCCGGGTAAACCCGCACCGGCCGGCCAGGTCGAGGCTAGCGCGCCGCCCAGGCGTTGAAGCGCTCCTCCAGCTCCTCGCCGTGATCCACCCAGAAGCCCGAATCCACCAGCAGCCCCTGTTCCAGGTTGGCCGGCGCCGTCGGCAACTGCGCCTGGATATCCGCCGGCAAGGCGCTCAGGGTCTGCTTGTTGACCGGACCATAGGGAATGTTCGACGAGAACACTTTCTGGTTCTGCGCCTGACTGGCGAAGACGATGAATTTCTCGGCCAATGCCTTGTTCGGCGAGCCCTTGACGATGGCCCAGTGGTCGGGGTCGTAGAGGCCGCCATTCCAGACGATGCCCAGAGGGGTGCCCTCCTTCTGCGCCACGGCGATCCGCCCGTTGTAGGCGGCGGACATCACCACGTCATTGGCCGCCAGCCATTGCGGCGGCTGGGCGCCGGCCTCCCACCACTGGATCGAGGACTTGATCTGGTCGAGCTTGGCGAAGGCGCGGGTCACGCCCGCCGGGGTAGCGAGCACTTTATAGAGGTCGGCGCGGCTGACGCCGTCGGCCAGCAAGGCCGCTTCGAGGGTGTACTTGGCGCCTTTGCGCAGGCCGCGCTTGCCGGGGTACTTGACGGTGTCCCAGAAATCCGCCCAGGACGCCGGCGGCGTCGCCAGCTTCGCGGGGTTGTAGGCCATGACCATGGACCAGACATAGCTGGCCACCCCGCATTCACTGACGGTATTGGCGATGTACTGCTCGCCGTTGCCGAGCAGGGCCGGGTCGATCTTCTCGAACAGGCCTTCCTCGCAGCCGCGCAGCAGTTCCGGGCTTTCCACCTCGACGACATCCCAGGAAACCTGCCCGACGCTGACCATCGCCTTAACCTTGGACAGTTCGCCGTTATAGTCGCCGGCCACCACCTTGCCCGCCCCGCTCTGCTCGAACGGCTTGAAATAGGCCTGGCTCTGGGCAGCCTTGGTCGCGCCGCCGAAGGAGATCACCGTAAGCGGGTCAGTCGCCGCCAGGGCATGGCCCGCCGCCAACGTGGACAGTACAGCCAACGCGCACGCACGCATTTTCATAGACATCGACACTTGCTCCCTACGTCTCAAGGTAAATGCCGGGTAGCCGCGAACAGCTGGCGCGGGTCGTCGACCCCGACATGGTTGGCACAGACAGTCTTGAAAGGGCAGTAAGGCGGGTGCGGGTCTTGTTATTCAGCGGTCCTGGCACCGGCCGGTATCGAGCGCGTGGAGTGCGCGTCGTTTTTGTTGTTCGAGTAGGACGGATGATGGGGCAGGCGCAGGGTTAGGCAAATTATTAAAAATGTTGGGGTTGAGCAGGAAAAAGCTTTGCTGGGCCATTGATCGCTGGCAAGCCCATAGGGTGTTCGTCGACCTTGCCTGGCGGTGTTCAACGCAGGCGCGCGAGCGTGCCTGAGGGCGACTCGCCGAACGCCTTGCGGTAATCACTGGCAAATCGCCCCAGGTGCCCGAAGCCCCACTCCAGTGCCACGCTCGACACACTCACCGCCGCCCCGCCACTCAGCAAGGCACTGCGCACCGCCGTCAGGCGGTAATGCTTGAGATAGGCCATCGGCGTCAATCCGTGATGGCGACGGAAGGCCTCGTATAGCTTCTCCCGCGAAACCCCGGCCACCTGCTCCAGATCGTTCAGCCGCAGCGCCTCCCGGGCATGGTCCTGGAGAAACTGCCGGGCGCGGACCAGGTAATGCGGGATCCGCTCCTGCCCGCCCTGCTCCAGCTCATCCGAATAGTTGTTCGGCTGCGCCAGCAGCAACGCCCGGATCAGCAAACATTCCATATCCCGTGCCAGCCGCGGCTGGGCATACAGCGCGCTGAGCGGCCCCCAGTTATCCAGCAACTGGCGCACACTCAACCACCAGGCTGCCACTTCCTCACGGCCGATATCCATTTCCGCCCGAAAGCGGATCGGCTCGCGCAAGGGTCGCTGCAGCATCTCCTCGGCCACCTCCTCCAGCGCCCGCCGATGCACCACCACCTGGAGCTTTTCACAGTCTCCGCCCAGCTCCAGCGAATGCGCCTCCAGCGGTGACACCACCAACCCGCACGCCGCATCCGAACGCACCTGCGCCCGCCCGCTGCGCAAGCGCTGCCGCCCGCGCAGGGGCAGGCTGATGCTGTAGGCGTCCAGCGAGCGGATATCGATATTCACCGCCGTGCCATAGGCGATCCGCCCGAGCACCGTGCCCAGCGCCGGCAGGCGTGTGCCCAGGTGGCTGAAGCAGAGCTGTTCGGGATGCCGCGAGCGCAGCAGGTGCGGGCCGCAGATGGCGCTCATCCACTGCTGCGCCTGGGTCAGTTCGGCGCTGTGGGTGTGCAGGGTGGCGATGGCACGGTGCATGGGCGTCTCCTCGGTGGACTGACTTGATTGTCCGGGCTCTGCGGCCCTTCCCACTATCCATTTTCTGCAGCTATTTGCCCGCCCGCCATCCACCCGCTGCAAGGACGGAAGAAATGGCTGGTCAACGCCCACTAAGCGGCTAGAGCGCCCCCGCCACCAGCGCTTCAATCCGGCACAGAACACAACAACGAGGACACGCCCGATGAGCGCCCGCAACCTGAGCCAATGGCAAGACTACGTCCAGGGCTGCCTGGACTTCCGCCCCGTCGAGGGGGTCTACCGCGTCGCCCGCGATATCTTCACCGAGCCGGAACTGTTCGAGCTGGAGATGGAGCTGATTTTCGAGAAGCAGTGGATCTACGCCTGCCATGAAAGCGAAATCAGCCAGCCCAACGACTTCCTGACCCTGCGCGCCGGGCGCCAGCCGATGATCATCACCCGCGACGGCAACGGCGAACTGCATGCCCTGATCAACGCCTGCCAGCACCGCGGCGCGACCCTGACCCGCCAGGGCTCGGGCAACCAGTCGACCTTCACCTGCCCCTTCCATGCCTGGTGCTACAAGAGCGACGGCCGGCTGGTGAAGGTCAAGGCCCCGGGGGAATACCCGGAAGGCTTCGACAAGGCCACCCGCGGCCTGCGCAAGGCGCGGATCCAGAGCTACAAGGGCTTCGTCTTCATCAGCCTCGACAGCCAGGCCAGCGACTCGCTGGAAGACTTCCTCGGCGATGCGCGGATCTTCTTCGACATGATGGTGGCCCAGTCCCCCACCGGCGAACTCGAGGTGCTGCCGGGCAAGTCCACCTACACCTACGACGGCAACTGGAAGCTGCAGAACGAGAACGGCCTGGACGGTTATCACGTCAGCACCGTGCACTACAACTACGTGTCGACGGTGCAGCACCGCCAGCAGGTCAATGCCGAAAAGGGCCAGGGCGACAGCACCCTGGACTACAGCAAGCTGGGCGCGGGCGATGCGGAAACCGATGACGGCTGGTTCAGCTTCCACAACGGCCACAGCGTGCTGTTCAGTGATATGCCCAACCCGGCCGTGCGCCCGGGCTACGCCAGCGTCATGCCGCGCCTGGTCAGCGAATACGGGCAGGTGCGCGCCGAGTGGATGATGCACCGCCTGCGCAACCTGAACATCTATCCGAGCCTGTTCTTCATGGACCAGATCAGCTCGCAACTGCGCATCGTCCGTCCGGTGGCCTGGAACAAGACCGAAGTCACCAGCCAGTGCATCGGGGTCAAGGGCGAGTCCGCCGCCGACCGGCGCAACCGCATCCGCCAGTTCGAAGACTTCTTCAACGTTTCGGGCATGGGCACGCCGGACGACCTGGTGGAATTCCGCGAACAGCAACGCGGTTTCCAGGCCCGCCTGGAACGCTGGAGCGATATCTCCCGGGGCCATCACCGCTGGACCGACGGCGCCACTCCCAACAGCGAAGCCCTGGGCATCCAGCCGGTGCTGACCGGCCGCGAATTCACCCACGAAGGCCTCTACGTCAACCAGCACGGCACCTGGCAGCGCCTGCTGCTCGAAGGCCTGGCCCGTCGCGCCCTGCAACCGAAGGAAGTCCAAGCATGAACCTTTCCCTGCACTACGCCATCGAGCAGTTCCTCTTGCGCAAGGCCGAGCTGTGCGACGCCCAGGACTGGGACGCCTACCTGGAACTGTTCGACCCGGACAGCCTGTTCCACCTGCCGCAGTGGGAAAGCGAGCACCGCTATGTCAAAGACCCCGACCAGGGCCTCTCGTACATCTACTACGAGGACCGCTCCGGCCTGGAAGACCGGGTGTTCCGCCTGCGCACCGGCAAGTCGGCGGCGTCCACCCCGCACCCGCGCACCCTGCACCAGATCAGCAACCTGCGGGTCCGCGAGCTGCAGGACGGGCAGTTCGAGGCGCGGGTCGCCTGGCACACCCTGTACGCCCGCCAGGGGCGTCAGGGCAGCTTCTTCGGCCACTGCACCTACCAACTGCGCCAAGACGGCGAAAGCTTCCGCATCCGCCGCAAGCAGGTGCTGCTGCTCAACGACACCATCGACTCCGTGCTCGATTTCTATCACCTCTGAGGGCTGCCGCCATGTCCCATAACGTTGCCCTCAGCTTCGCCGACGGCAAGACCTTCTTTATCGCGGTCAAGCCCAACGAGCTGTTGCTGGACGCCGCCTTGCGCCAGGGCATCAGCCTGCCGCTGGACTGCCGCGAAGGGGTGTGCGGCACCTGCCAGGGCCGCTGCGAGTCCGGGCGCTACGAGCAGGAGTACGTCGACGACGAAGCCCTGAGTGCCCGCGACCTGGCCCAGCGCAAGATGCTCGCCTGCCAGACCCGCGTGCAGTCCGATGCCACCTTCTACTTCGACCATGACTCCAGCCACTGCCATGCAGGCGAACCGCTGCGCCTGCAGAGCAAGGTGCTGCGGGTCGAGCAGGTCTCGGCCAGCACCGCGATCCTCCACCTGGATGCCGGCGCCCAGGCCGACACCCTGCAGTTCCTTCCCGGCCAGTACGCCCGCCTGCAGGTGCCGGGCACCGACCAGTGGCGCGCCTACTCCTTCGCCAACCGGCCGAACCCCGGCAACCAGTTGCAGTTCCTGATCCGCCTGCTGCCGGACGGGGTGATGAGCAACTTCCTGCGCGAACACTGCGCCCCCGGCATGGACATGCAGCTGGAGGCGCCGCTGGGCAGCTTCTACCTGCGCCAGGTCGAGCGGCCGCTGGTGATGGTCGCGGGCGGCACCGGCCTGTCGGCCTTCCTCGGCATGCTCGACGAGATTGCCGAGCGTGGCGACTGCGGCTACCCGATCCAGCTGTTCTACGGGGTCAACCAGGAAGCCGACCTGTGCGAGACCGCCCGCCTGGAGGGCCTGCGCCAGCGCATCCCCGGCTTCGAGTTCACCCCGGTGGTCAGCCAGCCGGGTGCCGGCTGGAGCGGCCGCCGCGGCTATATCCACGAGCACTTCGACGCCGCGCGGCTGAACGCCCAGCCCTTCGACCTGTACCTGTGCGGCCCGCCGCCGATGGTCGAGGCAGTGAAAGGCTGGGTCGCCGACCAGGCCCGGGGCGAGGTGCAGATCTACGCCGAGAAATTCCTGCAAAGCGCAACGACCCGAAGCTGACCCGAACAATCACAACAAGAGAGGTACACATCATGACCGTAGCCATTTCCCACACCGCCGACCTGCAGACCTTCTTCGAGGAGGCTGCCGGCTACCGCAACGACGATGGCAACCCGCGGATGAAGCGCATCGTCCTGCGGGTCCTGCAGGACGCCGCCCGGCTGATCGAAGACCTGGAGATCAGCGACGACGAATTCTGGACTGCCGTGGACTACCTCAACCGCCTCGGCGGGCAGAACGAGGCCGGGCTGCTGGTGGCCGGGCTGGGCCTGGAGCACTTCCTCGACCTGCTGGCCGATACCCGCGATGCCAGGGTCGGCAAGGTCGGCGGCACGCCGCGGACCATCGAAGGGCCGCTGTATGTGGCCGGCGCACCGATTGCCGAGGGTGAGGTGCGCATGGACGACGGCAGCGAGGACGGCACGGCCACGGTGATGCTCCTCGAGGGCCGGGTACTGGACCTGGACGGCGCGCCGATCGCCGGGGCCACCGTGGACCTGTGGCATGCCAATACCAAGGGCAACTACTCGTACTTCGACCAGAGCCAGTCGGCCTACAACCTGCGCCGGCGCATCCTCACCGACGCCGAAGGGCGCTACCGCGCGCGCAGCATCGTGCCCAGCGGTTATGGCTGCAACCCGCAAGGGCCGACCCAGGAATGCCTGGACCAACTGGGCCGTCACGGGCAGCGGCCGGCCCATGTGCACTTCTTCATCTCGGCGCCGGGGTACCGGCACCTGACCACCCAGATCAACCTGTCGGGTGACCGGTACCTGTGGGATGACTTTGCCTATGCCACGCGGGACGGGCTGGTGGGGGACGTGACCTTCAGCGAGGACGGGCGTGAGGCGCATATGAGCTTCGACTTCGCCCTGCAGGGGGCGGCGAGTGCCGATGACCAGGAACGCAGCCAGCGGCCTCGGGTGATGCAGGGGCAAGGTGCCTAGGATTTTGCAGGGCACTTGATGGCCCCATCGCTGGCAAGCCAGCTCCCACAGGTTCAGCGGTGCACGCGATCCCTGTGGGAGCTGGCTTGCCAGCGATGAGGCCATCAGCAACACCACACCTTCAGCGATCGAAATACCGGGCCAGGCTCAAGAGATTCTCCGACTCACGCTTCAACTCCCCACCCAACCCCTCCGCCACCCTCGCCTGCTCCACACTCCTTCCGATCGCCTCGACATTCCCCTGCAACTGCCCGGCCACCACACTGAACCCGCGCCCCGCCTCACCGGCACGGGCCGCTTCGATGGCGGCATTCAGCGCCAGCAGGTTGGTCTGGCTGGCGGACTGGCTGGCAACCTGGACATTGCGCGTAACCTCCTGGATGGTCGCCGCCAGCTCATGCAACGCAGTCGCCACCTGCTGGTTGGCATCGCGTTGGTAATCCAGTTGCCGGACCTCGTCGCGGATCATTCCGGCCATGTCCCGCGCCTGTCCGCCCAGACTGGGCCAGGCGCGCTACCAGTGGGTCAGCAGGTCGTCCAGGGGTTTGTGCTGTAGCACCGCCATCGTGAGCCCATGGGCCTGGCAGAACGCCTCAGTTGTTAATACCAGGCGCCCCTGCAGATCGGTCCGGCAGATCAGTGCATCGAAATCCAAGGCACATCCTCAAAAACAAAAAAAGGCCTGCCGCTAATCACCAATGCTGATCAGTTGGCGTTCCGGGACCGCTGCGCGGTCCTTCGCGAGCAAGCTCGCTCCCACAAGGTCCGCGCAGAACCGGTGGGAGCGAGCTTGCTCGCGAAGGGCCGCAAAGCGGCCCCAGTTGGCTCGACTGAATGACATTGGCCGCTAACGGCAGGCCAAACACTGATAGAACTTCCGATCAGAAGTGGTGGATATAACGCACCTGCAACCGCGACCCGTCCGGACGGTTTTCCACGTCCTGTTCGAAATAGGCGTTGAACACCAGATGATCGTCCTTGGAGAAGCTGTACATCGCCCCCGGCCCGATGGCCCAGACTTTCTCCCGGCGCCCGGAGACTTCATGACCATCCACCCGGGTATCGCTGATCTGCTTGAGCCAGTAGCCATTCACCCCCAGGCGCAGTTGCGGGGTGAGCGCATATTCGGTGGCGAAGTTGGCGTGCAGGGCCTGGCCGGCCTGGATATCGCCGGCATCGCCAAAGCCATAGCCCGGGTCATGGTTCTTGAAGTTGTACAGGTAGTGAGCCCGCACCGAGGCGGTCCAGTCCGGGGTGAACCAGTAGGTCGCCGCCCAGTACGGGTTGAACGACACGGCGTTGTTGCCCGGGTTGATGTCCTTCTTGTCGCTGTATTCACCGGTCGGCAGGTTGACCTGCAACTCGATGCGGTGGACGAAGCGCGGGCCGTCCTTGCCCATGATCGGGTCGAACTGGATAAACGGGCCGATCAGCCAGTCCCCTACCCCGCCCTGGTCCTTGAGCGCCGCATTGTCGAGACCATCATCGACTTTCATTCTGGTGACGATAGGCAACACGGTGTTCAGGCCAAGGCTCGCGTTGCCCAGGCGCAGGTCCGAGAGGTAGCTGACCTGGGTCACCGCGACCTGGTAATCCAGGCGGGTCTTCGGCAAGCCCAGCTTATCACCGTTGGCGTCCACCAGGCGGTTGGCGCTGTAGTTCTGGAAGTACTGCTGCAGGTACCAGCCCGGCCCCGCCGGCAAGCCGCCGTCGAGAAAGCTGGTGAGCCCGAGGTTGACCACCGGCAGGTCATAGGCCTGGGCGCTGCCGGTGGCGAGCGCAAGCGCGCAGGCCAGATAACACGGATTGTTCATGCAAGGCTCCTCATTGCTGTTGTTGTAGGAGGCAGGAGACTCAACGCCCGAGTTCGGGGTGCGCGATGGCGACCCGGTATTGCCCGGCGTGGAAGACCAGCGGTTCTCCGCCGCTGTGTCGGTAGTGCTCGATTTCACCGAGGAAGATCAGGTGGTCGCCGCCCTCGTACTGGGTCAGGTTGCGGCACACCAGGGTGGCGATGGCACCGTCCAGTACCGGCACACCCGCCGTGGCTTCGACATGCCCGATGCCGGCGAACTTGTCCGCCGCCGGCCGCGCGAAGTGCCCGGACAGGCCGTGCTGGTCGCTGCCCAGCACGTTGATCGCGAAATGGCTGGCATTGAGGAAGTCGTTCACGCTCGGCGCCGTGCGCGCCAGGCTCCAGAGCACCAGCGGCGGGTCCAGGGACACCGAGGAAAACGAGTTGGCGGTCATCCCGACCTTGCGCCCGTCGGCGCCACGGGTGGTGATCACCGTGACCCCGGTGGCGAACTGGCCGAGCAGGTTGCGCAGGGCGCGGGGCTCGCTGCCGTCGGCGGCGATCAGGTCGGGAGGCAGCAGGTGCAGTGCGTTCATCGTGGTCATTCCTCAGGCAGCGGCGCGGGACAGCTTGTCGACGAAGGCCTGGCAAGCCTGGGCATCGAACCACCAGGGGGCAAAGCGGCGCGGGTCGTCGAAGTTGTTGGCGATCACCGAGGCCAGGGTCTGCGACTGGCCGGCGGCACCGAGCAGTTGCAGCAGGTGCTCGGGTGGCGGCAGCAGCATGCTGTTGGTCCAGCCCACCACGTGCTGGGCGTAGTCCCAGTAGCGCTCGAAGGTCTGTTCCATCCAGCCGGCGGTGAAGGGTTGGTCGCCGCGGGCGAGGATCGCGTCGAGGTAGACCTTGCTGCACTTGGCGGCGTTGTTGGAGCCCTGTCCGGTGATCGGGTCGTTGACCACCAGGGCGTCGGCCATGCCGAACACCGGCAGCCCGGACGGCAGCTCCAGTACCGGCTTGCGCACCATCGGGGTGAAACGCCCGGCGAGCACGCCGCCGGCATCGGTCAGCTCGACATTGCGGCAGCGCTCGGCTTCCCACGGCACGTAACGGCGGATGATTTCCAGGCTGCGCTGCAGGTGCTGCTCAGGCGTTTGCACATCCTGCCAGCAGTCCATCGGGCCGCCGGGCACGCCTTCGAAGACCATGATTTCGCACGGCCCGCTCAGGGTCAGGGCGGGGAACACGAAGTACTCGCCCACCCCCGGAATCAGGTTGAAGGCCACCCGCGAGTACGGCGACATCGGCGTCATGCCCTTCACATAGGTCAGGGCCAGGGCCCGCTGCGGCTTGTCGAAGTGGCTGCGTTCGGCATCCCGTGGAAATTGATTGACGATCTCGCCCTTGCCTGCGGCCAGTAGTACCAGGTCGTGGCTGGCGGCCAGGCGTTCCAGGTCGGCGGTACCGACATCCTCGATCTTCAGCTCGCCGCCACGGCGGACGAACTCATCCATCCACGCCGGCATCTTCAGGCGCTGGTCCACGGCCTGGGCGTAGCGCTCCAGGCGCGCACTCCAGTCGATCACCTTGTGCCCGGGCTGCTCCGGGTGCGGCACGCTGAGGCCGATGCCTTCGACTGCCGGGCACTGTTCTTCCCAGAAGTTCAGGCCCAGGTCCCGTTCGGTCTGCAGGGCGGTGTTGAACATGCACTGGCTGGACATGACTTTGCCGGCACGGATCTGCTCGGCGCTGCGGTTGGTGCTGATGCTGACCTGGTAACCGTGGGCGAGCAGGCCCAGGCCCAGCTGGAGTCCGGCCTGGCCGGCCCCGACGATGGCGATGCGACGCATTGGAGTGTCTCCTGTTGTTCGAATGTCTTGGGGGAAAAAGCGATCTATTGCGCCAGCCGGGGAATGGCCGGCAGGTTGCGTTCCGGGCCCATCACCGAGTAGCCGCCGTCCACCGCGTAGTCCGCGCCGGTGACGAAGCTGGCCGCTGGCGAGCAGAGGAAGGCCACCACCTGGGCCACTTCGGCCGGGTCGCCGAGGCGCCCGAGCAGGTGGTAGTCGGCGGCCACCCGGTCGGCCTTGGCACGGTCGCCGCCGCTGACTTCGGCGATCACCCGCGACCAGGTCCAGCCCGGCGACACCGAGTTGACGCGGATGCCGTCGGCGGCCAGGTCCATGGCCATGCAGCGGGTGAGCTGGGCCATGGCGGCCTTGGACACCGGGTAGAGCCAGCGCCCGGTCTGGGCGCAGCCGGCGGAAATCGAGGTGAAATTGACCACCACGCCGCCGCTGGCCTTGAGGTCCTGGTGCACCGCACGCACCAGTTGCACCGCCGACACCAGGTTGATATCGAGGGCGCGCAGCCATTCATTGCGGTCGGAGGCGATGCCCTGGTCGAGGTAGCTGCACGCCAGGTTGATCACCATGTCGATACGGCCCCAGCGCTGGCGCACCTGACCCAGCGCGTCGCTGACCGCGGCATCGTCGGTCAGGTCCACGGCGATGAAGAGCCCGGCCTCGGCAAAGCCCGCCGCCACTTCACTGCCCCGGGGATCGATATCCAGCAGCGCCACCCGGGCGCCCGCGGCGACCAGCGCTGCGGCCACTGCCGCGCCGATCAGAGTCGCGCCACCACTGATCAGCGCCACCTTGCCTTGCAGGTTCATGGACATGGCTCAGCCCTCGATCGGCAGGTCGGCGCTGGCGGCCCAGCCGGGCATCAGCGTGTTGGAGGGCAGGCTTTCGTCGAGCAGCTTGTGCGCCGTCACCGCCCCGGCCACCGGCAGGCCGGCAGGGTCGAGCAGGCCGATCTGCACCAGCACGCTGGCCTGGTCCCAGTAGATATGCTCGTGGTAGAGCTTCGGCCCGCGGAACTTGACCACCCCGAGCATGGGGATCTCGACGAAGCGCCCGGTCGGCGCCACGCCCGGCAGCAGCCAGTCGATCTCGCGGTCGTGGGTGAAGCTCATGATGAACTCGTCGACGATCTGCGACGCGCCGACGGTGCGCGAGATCGGGGTCAGGCTCATGTCCTTCGGGTTGCCATGCACGAAGTGGTAGCGATAGAAACGCGCCAGCTCGCGGTAGCCGACGCCGCCGGTCATGGTCGGGATATGGTTGACGTAGGGTTGGGGCACCATGGTCGCCATGGTCGCCGGCACGTCGCGGGTATCGAACTCGTGACGGATATGTTCTTCCCACAGGTCCGACAGGTTGTAGTCCGGGCCGAGGGTGCGGCGCAGTGCGGCGATGCTGCGTTCATGGGCGAGCAGCGCCGAGGGCTTGTGGAAGTGATCCCCGGCGGGCCGGGCGAAGGCATGGTCGACATTGGGGTAGACGTAGGCTTCGGTGCCGGGTTTCTGCTTGAGTGCGTTGATGATCGACTCGCGGGCGTCGGCCTGGCAGAAGCGGTCCATCTCGGCGAAGTGCAGGACCAGGCGACCGCTGAGGCCTTCCAGTTCATGCAGTGCCTGTTCGATGCCGACGCCGTAGTAGCCGACGGCGCAGGCCACTTCCGGCAGGCGGCAGGCCGTGAGGTAGGCAAGCTTGCCGCCCAGGCAGTAGCCGACCACGCCAAGGCCGGCATCGCTGCAGGCGTCCAGGCCACGAAGATGGCCCAGGGTCGCAGCGATATCGCGGATGCCGTGGCCTTCGTCGAAGGCTTCGTACAGGGCGAAGGCGCGCTGGAAATCGGCCTCGTTGTAGCCCAGGTCGACCCCGGCCTGCTGGCGCCAGTAAAGGTCCGGCACCAGCACGGTGTAGCCCTCCTCGGCCAGTTGGTCGGCCACCTCGCGCATGGCCGCGTTGACCCCGAAGATCTCCTGGCAGAGGACCACGCCCGGTCCACGGCCATCGATGGACGTGGCCAGGTAGGCCTGGAACTGCTCGCCGGAGTCCGAGCGGACGTAGACGTAATGCCCCTTCATTGCGATATCTCCAGTCGTTGACGTTGGAGACATCTTCACGGGGTTGGGGGATCGGGGCTGTCCGCTGGGTGCGGGGAATGTCCGTTGGGTGCGGAAAGTTTTTGGATAATGAATCTGTCCCCTTTTTCTAACGCAGGATCTGCAGGAGCGCCCTGGTTGTGTAGATACCCCCGCCCATGCGGAGGGTTCTGTTATCCGGGCATTGCCAAATCCGTTACAAAAAGGTGAAATTGCAACAAATTCTCATTAGCGACTCCTTCCCATGTCCGCCGACGATTTCGCCCTGCGCTCCGCCGTCCACGATCTCTACAGCAGCCACAGCGGCTGGCTACGCGGCTGGTTGCGCAAGCGCCTGGACAACCACAGCGATGCCGCCGACCTGGTCCAGGACACCTTCGTCCGGGTGATCAAGGCCCGCCAGGCCACGGAAATTCGGCAGCCCCGGCAATACCTGAGTACCGTGGCCAAGGGCCTGGTGATCGATCTGTTCCGGCGTCGCGCGCTGGAACACAGCTACCTCGAAGCCCTCGCCGTCCTGCCCGAAGACGCCTGGCCCTCCCAGGAAACCCAGGCCATCGTCCTCGAGACCCTGATGGAGATCGACCGCATGCTCGACAGCCTCGGCGACAAGGTGCGCCAGACCTTCATCCTGTCGCAGTTCGAAGGCCTGAGTTACCCGAAGATCGCCGAGCGCCAGGGCATCTCCTTGCGCACGGTGAACAACCATATGGCCAAGGCCATCGAACACTGCTGCCTGATCCGCATGGGGTTGCTGTGAGTACCGTCCGCCCGGCCCTGAACCCTGCCGAACGCGAGGCCCTGCACAGCGCGGCGCAATGGTATGCGCGGCTGTCGTCGGGGATCGAGAGCGAATCCGACCGCCTTGGCTGGCAGCGCTGGCACAACGCTGATCCGCTGCACCGCCAGGCCTGGCAGCAGGTCGAGTCGGTGCGGCAGATGGTCGAAGGCGTCCCGGGCACTGTCGCCGCTTCGGCGCTGAATCATTCCCGGGCGTCACGGCGCCGGGTGCTGCGCCAACTGCTGGTGCTGGCCGGGGTCGGCGCGGTGGGCTGGAGCGGCTGGGACAGCCAGTGGCGCTCGGCGTTGATGGCCAGCCATCACACCGGCGTGGGCGAGCAGCGCCGCGTGGCCCTGGCCGATGGCAGCCAGGTGCTGCTGGACAGTCAGTCCGCCGTGGATGTGCGCTTCGACGCCGAGCGCCGCCTGCTGCGCCTGCTTAGTGGCCGGGTGTTGGTGGAGACGGCGGTCGATGGCCTGGCCCGGCCGTTCCTGGTGGACACCGCGCAAGGCCGGATCCGTGCGCTGGGCACCCGCTTCACAGTGCAGACCGAGGCGCAGTTCTGCGAGGTGGCGGTCCTGGAAAAAGCCGTGGAAGTCCGCCCCGCCGCCAGTGATCAGGTACTGCGGATCGAAGCCGGGCAGCAATTGCGCTTCGACCGCGCCCGCCTCGGCGCCCCCTGGCAGAGCGATTCCAGCGTGGCCTCCTGGCGCACCGGCAGCCTGATCGCCATCCAGCGCCCCCTCGGCGAACTGCTCGAAGAACTGTCGCGCTATCGCCACGGCTGGCTGCGCTGCGATCCGGCCATCGCTGGCCTGAAGATCTCCGGCGCCTTCCCCCTGGACGACACCGACCGCGCCCTCGCCGCCCTGGAAAGCGGCTTCGGCCTGCGCATCGTGCGGCGCACCGACTACTGGGTCAGCGTATTGCCGGCGCACGCATAAGCCGCGAAAAAATACTTCGATTCCCGTTGCACTGTTTGCCCACCCTGCTCGGCCAATCCTCAGTAGATGCCGTTTTGCACGGTTTCATTTGGGGAGGAACACCATGAAGTACCCGCACGCACGCCTGCTGACACCGGTGGCCGTGGCCATTCGCCTGGGCTTTTGCACACTCGGCGTGCTTAGCCTGCCTGGCCTGGCCC
Source organism: Pseudomonas sp. P2S-1 (assembly GCF_057197725.1). Taxonomy (NCBI): domain Bacteria; kingdom Pseudomonadati; phylum Pseudomonadota; class Gammaproteobacteria; order Pseudomonadales; family Pseudomonadaceae; genus Pseudomonas; species Pseudomonas sp. P2S-1. The sequence continues at coordinate 343,482 of NZ_CM170068.1, read as the reverse complement.
AGGCTGCCGAAGCCGGCGCAATGCAGTCGTATCACGTCCCGGCGGGCAGCCTGACGGCGGCCCTCAGCACCTTCGCCTCGGCATCGGGCACTGCCCTGTCGTTCGATGCGGCGTTGCTCCAGGGGCGCCAGTCCGGCGGACTCGACGGCACCTACAGCGTCGACCAGGGCTTCGCCATCCTCCTGCAAGGCAGCGGCCTGCAAGCGGTACCGCAAAGCAACGGCAGCTATGCCCTGCGGCCTTTGCTCAACGAGCAGGGCTCGATGGAACTGGGCGCCACCACCATCAGCAGCCAGCGTCTTGACCCCACCAGCGAAGACACCAACGCTTACGCCGCCCAGGCAGTGACCATCGGCAAGGGCGTGCATACCCTGCGCGAAACCCCGCAGGCCGTCACCGTGCTGACCCGCAGGTACATGGACGACCAGAACATCAACACCGTCGACCAGGCCATGGAGAAAACCCCGGGCATCGTCGCCTACGAATCACCCATGGGCGGCAAGTACTTCTATTCCCGTGGTTTCATGATGCAGGGCCAATACCAGTACGACGGCGTGCCGCTGGATGTAGGCGGCGAGTACGTGCAGGCCAACAGCTTCTCCGGCGACATGGCCTTCTACGATCGCGTCGAGGTGCTCAAGGGCGCCGCCGGCATGCTCAAGGGCTCCGGCAGCTCGGCCGGCGGGGTCAATTTCGTGCGCAAGCGCGGCCAGGCCAGCCCCTCCACCAGCCTGAGCCTGTCGGCCGGGTCGTGGGACAATTATCGTGGCCAGGTGGACAGCGGCGGCCCGCTCAACGAATCGGGCACCCTGCGCGGGCGGGCCGTGGTCGCGGTGCAGGATCGCCAGTACTTCTACGATGTCGCCAAACGCAACGACCAGATTCTCTACGGCGCCCTGGACTACGACATCACCCCCGACACCACCGTCGGCCTGGGCATCGCCTATGAGCGCCTGGACGCCACCCCGTGCTGGCACGGCCTGCCCCGCTACAGCAACGGCAAGAGCCTCGACCTCAGCCGCTCTACCTGCCTCGGCGCCTCGTGGAACAACTGGGAGAGCGAGCGCACCACGCTGTTCGCCGACCTGGCGCACCGGCTGAACGAAGACTGGACATTCAAGTTCGCCGGCGTCTGGACCCACAACGACCAGGACATCAAGTACGCCCTCTCGGAAACCCCGGGCGGCGTCACCCCGGGCGCGACTGCGGCGCCGTCCTCCGTCTATTCCGGGGTGTTCGACTACGACCAAAGCGACTATGGCTTCGATGCGTACCTGGACGGCAAGTTCGAGGCCTTCGGCCTGCGCCACGAACTGGTCGTCGGCGCCAACGCCAGCCGTGCCACCACCCACGACCGCTGGGCGCTGATCAACATGAGCGGCCTGCCCGGTGTCTCGCAGGATCCGTTCAATCCCAACCCGCACCTGCCTGAGCCGGCTGACGCCTACTATCCGCCCAACTCCTACCGCGGCGGACCGCTGCCCACGGAGTCGGACACCCGGCAGTTCGGCACCTACGCCACCTTGCGCCTGAAACTGGCTGAACCGCTGACCTTCGTCCTCGGCTCGCGGGTGAGCTGGTACCGCAACAGCCGCGACTCCTATACCCAGGCCTGGGACTACTGGCAGCATGACCGCAGCCAGGAAAACGGCCAGGTCACGCCTTTTGCCGCGCTGGTCTACGACCTGGACGATAACTGGTCGGTCTACACCAGCTACGCCGATATCTTCCAGCCGCAGAGCACCTACACCGACGAATCCGGCAGTCCGCTGCAGCCCAAGACCGGCGCCAGCTACGAGATCGGCATCAAGGGCGAGTTGCTGGACGGTCGCGTCAATACCGCCTTCAACCTGTTCCGCACGGTCGAGGAGCATCGCGCCGAAGCCAACTACGACAGCACCTGCATCGGCTCCTCGGACGGCTACTGCTACACCGACGTGGGCAAGGTCCGGGCGCAGGGCTTCGAAGCGGAAGTCAGCGGCGAGGTCCTTGACCGCCTGCAACTGCTGGCAGGCTACACCTACACCCAGACCCGCTACCTGGACAGCGCCAACAGCAACCCCCAGGAGCCGACCTTCTCGACCACCTACTTCCCCCGCCACCTGTTCAGGGCCTGGAGCGACTATCAGTTGGCCGGGGAGCTGGAGCGCTGGAGCCTTGGCGCCGGGGTCACCGCACAGAGCGATGTTTCGGTACACAACGCGAGGCCGGCAGTGACCTCGGTCCAGGCCGGCTACGCCATCTGGAGCGGCCGGGTCGCCTACCGGATCGACGAGCACTGGACCGTGGCGCTCAACGGCAACAACCTGTTCGACAAGAAGTACTACCAAAGCGTGGGCGCAGTGTCGTGGGGCAACTTCTACGGTGAACCGCGCAACTTCATGGTCAGCCTCAAGGGCACGTTCTGATCATCCGCGCGAACGCTGCGACGTACTCTTGCCAGGGCCACGCCTTTACCGGCGTGTCGCCCTTGGGAGCGATGGCCTGGAGGCCGACACGTGCCCTGTGGGAGCTGGCTTGCCAGCGATTGCGGCGGTGAGCTCACCATAGCTATCGCTGGCAAGCCAGCTCCCACAGGGTTTTGCGTCTACTTCGACAACCCATCTTGACCATCATCAGTCCGCTGTGGAGGATGCACACCTCGCCACCCAAGGACGGAAAAGATGCTTCGGATACTCGGCAAAGCCACCTCCATCAACGTGCGCAAGGTCCTCTGGACCTGCGCCGAGATCGGCCTCCCCTTCGAGCGCGAAGACTGGGGTTCGGGCTTCCGGCCCCTCGACACCCCGGAGTACCTCGCCCTCAACCCCAACGCCATGATCCCGGTGATCCAGGACGGCGACTTCACCCTGTGGGAATCCAACAGCATCATCCGCTACCTGGCGACGCGCTACGGCGAGGCGGCGCTGTATCCGCTCGAGGCGAAAGCCCGGGCCCGGGTCGATCAGTGGATCGACTGGCAGGCCTCCGACCTGAACCGCTCCTGGAGCTATACCTTCATGTCGCTGGTGCGCCAGTCGCCACTGCATCAGTCACCCGAAGCGCTCGCCGCCGGGCAGGCGGAGTGGTCGCGGTACATGGGCATTCTCGACCAGCAACTTGCCCGGACCGGCGCCTTCGTCGCCGGGGAGCAGTTCACCCTGGCCGACATTCCGCTGGGGCTGTCGGTCAATCGCTGGTTCGGCACGCCGTTCGAGCGTCCGCATCTGCCGGCGGTGAGCGAGTACTACGAGCGCTTGAGCCAGCGGCAGGGGTATCTGCTGCATGGCCGTAACGGGACGCCTTGAGCCATGCAACGTATCGTGATCCTCGGCAACGCCGGCAGCGGCAAGTCGACCCTCGCCCGTGAACTGGGCAGGCGCTTCGGGCTGCCGGTGGTGCACCTCGACAAACTTTTCTGGCAGCCCGGCTGGGTCGAGCCTGACGCCGAACAATTCCGCGAGCGGGTGCGTGAGGCGGTGGCCGGTGAGCGCTGGGTGTGCGAGGGCAACTATGCCCGGCGCACCTTCGATCTGCGTCTGCCGCGCGCCGACCTGGTGATCTGGCTGGATACACCGCGCCTGACCTGTGCGCTGCGGGTGATCAGGCGCAGCGCCTTCCAGCGCTCGCGGCCGGACCTGGCCGAGGGCTGTCATGAGAAGTTCGACCGGGCGTATCTAGAGTTTCTCAAGTACGTGTGGGGGTTCGATGGTGATTATCGCCAGGGGCTGGAGGCGGTGAGGATGGCCGTTGCACCGCAGGTCCCGGTGGTGCATTTGCGTGGAGCCGGGGAGATTCGACAGTTCATCGAGGGGTTGGCCGTGGTGCCTGCTTGACGCTCGGCAACGCTGCCAAATGATGTTGCATTTGAGGGTAAAACTTCCCAGATTTCCGACTTTCTTGTAGGCAATTTCCCAAGCATACTCCCCAGCCCTGCCAACGGGTTGCGTCTTATGGAAACGGTGCCTAGGCTGCGTCCGTCGTTGCGAAAATCGACGACACGGATTAGCAGTCCGTCGAGATATAGGCGCACCAGTAACCTTCAATGGCGGCTGTGCGTGTGGGCACCTTCGGGTGCGCCGGATTCCTATATCTCCGGTCTGCTAACCCGCGTACAGTCGCCACCCTTCGTTTAGCAGCGACGTGTGGTGAATTCCTGAACTGATATAGGGTTACACCATGAAAAAACTCGTCCCTGATCCACCTCCCGTCCTCTGCGTCGGCCCCGGCCTCTATCACGCCGAAGCCATCGCCCGAGCTGCCGAGCACCTCAACAAAGCCATCCACGGCGCAGGCGCATTGCCTGATCGACCTACTCCCCGTAATGAAGCGGAACTGAGCAATATCCTGCTGGAAATGAGGATTGCCAAAGCGTTGCTGGGCGTGGCGTTGTCGGCCTCACCGGTGACGGTGGAGGTGTAGAACAAACCTGTGGGTCCGGATATCCAGGCACGCCACCGCGCCTCCTGCCACTGCGGCGCGGTCTGCCTGGAACTGCTCGCTGTGCCGGCGGCGGGCTGCGGTGAAGGTGGCCAGGAATTCTGGACCAGCGCCTCCTGCATCAGACCGAGGTTTCTACAGAACTGTTAATGCCGCTTTAATCCCGGCAATGCCGAGTGGTCACCCCCCCTCGGAAAACAGGAAGCAAGCCCCGTGAAACGCACACTACACGCTGCACTCCTTGCCGGTCTGCTGGGTTGCGGCCTGCAATACGCGACCGCCGCCAACGTCTATGGCCCGCAACTGGAAGGCTTTGCCTACCCTTATCCCCTGAAGCACCTGAACTTCACCTCGCAGGGCAAGGACCTGCAAATGGGCTACCTGGATGTACCCGCGCAAAAGCCTGAATCGACCGTGGGCACAGTCGTGTTGCTGCACGGCAAGAACTTCTGCGCGGCCACCTGGGAAGACACCATCAAAGGGCTTAGCCAGGCCGGTTACCGGGTGATCGCCCCGGACCAGATCGGCTTCTGCTCGTCGAGCAAACCCGAGAACTACCAGTACAGCTTCCAGCAACTGGCGCACAACACCCACGCACTGCTGAAGCACCTGGGCATCGACAAGGCCAGCATCGTCGGCCACTCCACCGGTGGCATGCTGGCGACCCGCTACGCGCTTATGTACCCCTCTGAAACGTCCCGGCTGGTGATGGTCAACCCGATCGGCCTCGAAGACTGGAAGGCCATGGGCGTACCGTACCGCACGGTCGATCAATGGTTCGAGCGTGAGCTGAAGGTGACGGCGGAAGGCATCAAGGCCTACGAACAAAAGACCTATTACGATGGCCGCTGGAAGCCGGAATACGACAAATGGGTGGAGATGCTGGCAGGGCTCAATGCCGGGCCTGGGCGCCAGGCAGTGGCGTGGAACTCGGCGCTTATCTACGACATGATCTTCACCCAGCCGGTGGTGTATGAGTTTCCGAAACTCCAGGTACCTACCCTGCTGATGATCGGCCAGACCGATACCACGGCCATTGGTAGCGATATCGCACCGGCTGAAGTGAAGGCGAAGATCGGTAAGTACCCCGAGTTGGGCAAAGCCACGCAGAAGGCGATACCTGGGGCGGAGCTGATCGAGTTTGCGAAGTTGGGACATGCTCCGCAGATGGAGGAGCCGGGGAGGTTCAATCAGGCGCTGCTGGGGTGGTTGGCGAAGTGATGGGGTGCTGACGACTGAAGTGCTGGATTGAGCAGCAGTGTCCTTGAAGGAAAAAGGGGACAGATTTATTTTCCACTCCACGCCATTCACTCGCAGAGAAAAATAAATCTGTCCCCTTTTCCCTTTTCCGTCCCCTTTTCCCCAGGTTACTGAAAACGGGAAAAAGCGGGAAAAAGGGGACAGATTTATTTTCTACCCTAGACCGTCCGCTTAGCTGGCAGCCGAGAAAATACCCCCCCCTTTCCCATTTCAAACCTTTATATAAAATCCTTTTCGCACACAAAATAAAACGAGAGTTTCACTCTCTACTCAACAACGCTAGTTCAGTCGAAGAGCTACACGCGCCCTTTTTCGTCCGCTTTTTTGCTACTCCTCATCCCCAAACGTTCTAGGCGCAGCGTATTCACCGCCTACGATAACCGGGCACCAGCCGAACACTCTATTAAACATTTCCAAATCAACAATCCTATACACATCATTTTCAATCTCCTCTAGAGTTATTCGACCAAATCCATAGTGGGTATATTGCCCCCCAACACCAGCTGCTGCCCTCCTCTCCAGCTCTGCCCTATCCCATTCCGAGACTATTCCTGATACCTCTGGCAGTGGCTTTAAAAACGATATCTCAAACTCTTTTGCAACTTTGCAAAAGCATGGGATAAATCTCAAAGCAAGCAGACCCTCTGTAGACAAATTCTTGATAAAAGAAATATTTAGCTTCATTTCGACACACTCCTAGGAATGACGATATCACCAGAGAAAAAAAGCAGAGAAAATAAATCTGTCCCCTTTTCCCACCACCTTGCGCGTGGTGCGGTTGAGCAACTTGACCCGCAGTCGCGCCTCCAGTTGCTGGACCAGTTGGCTCACCGTGGTCTTGCTCATGTGCAAGGTGCTGGCAGCGCGGGTGAAACTGCCGGTTTCCACCACGCGGGCGAAGGCCTGCATCGCATCGAAACGGTCCATCGGGGCTCCGGATTGTCTGGAATCTGCAAACAGTGCTGGCCAGCATTGCCTGTTTATCGGGGGCGGACAAGGGCCTTACCGTAGGCGGGTTCCTTGCACATTCTGGAGTTAGCGATGAATCAGCGTGATGTGGTATTCCCGGCCGGGCGCCAGGCTTTGTACGAAAAGAACCGCTATTGGGCGGCGGTGCGCGCCAATGGCCTGCTGTTCGTTTCCGGGCAGGTCGGCAGCCGCGAGGATGGCTCGCCGGAGCCCGGGCTCAAGGCTCAGGTACGCCGGGCCTTCGACAATCTGAATGCAGTGCTGGCCGCCGCCGGCTGCAGCTTCGACGATGTGCAGGATGTCACGGTGTTCATGGTCGAGCCGCAGAAGATCTTCGAGGAGGTCTGGGAGGTGGTGCCAGAGTACTGGGGGCAAGCACCCTTTCCGACACTGACGGCGGTCGGGGTGACCTGGCTTTATGGATTCGATGTGGAGATCAAGGTGGTGGCGAAGTTGCCCGAGAGGCGCTGAAGCCGTTCACTTTCCGCTGGCCATTTGCGCCTATTGTTCACTACGGCCTCTTGGTGCCATGGAAGATCCGGAAAAATAAAGGTGCCCCTCTTTCTGCGGATTAGTGCAGCCCGCAGAGGCGCTCAATCGTTCACCGATGGCCGATTTGCCCTACAAACATCAGACCACTTCCGACTTTCATGTAGGCAATTTCCCAAGCATACTTTTTCGCCCCATCCAGCGTTGCGCTCCTGGAAATGGTTGCCTAGCCTTCGCCGGTCGTTGTCCAGCAACGACCGGCTTTGACAGGCCGGAAGACCGTTTTTCGAGGAGACGCCAGTCGTTATGGCGGCTGTGCGTGTGGGCGCCTTCGGGCGCGCCAGGTCGTTCTCCTCATGGTCCCTGGTCTGTCAACCCACGCACAGTTACCACCCTCCTGGTTTGACAGCCGGTTCGTGGCAGCACCTGTTGACCAGAGGAGCACGTGATGAAGAAGCTTGTCCCCGATCCACCCCAACTCACTCAAAGACGCATCACCACACTGACCCATTTCGGCTCATGCAATGGCGCGCATCCGCCACTGTTCGCCATACACCCGGAAGCCGATATCGAGGATGCGCTGATGCATCTGCATGCGGCGATAACCTCGGCGTTCGAAAGCAATGCCCAGCTTTGCGAGATGCTCTCGCGCCCGCTGGCGGACAAGGCTTGGGCGACCTGGCAATCATTGGAGATTTGTCAGGCGCTGCTGGAGACATTGCGTGGAGAGCCTTGTTGCCCGCAGGGTCTGGGGTGAAAGGTTGAAGGCTGCTTAGGCGGCCTTTTCTATTTGGAGTGGCTCAGAGGGTCAGGAGCTAAGTAAGTACCATTCGGAAAGATTTATTTTCTATTTGATGCCATTCGTCTAACCGACGAAAACTAAATTTGTCTCCATTCATCTCAAAACAGCAGGAAATGGTGGCCTTTGGCCTTGATTTGAGACTGACTAATGAGCGTCCTCTTCGTCTTTCTGAAAGCCCAAACGCTTTATAACTTCGTCTTTAAACTCCTCCACAGCCCTAACATCCAGATTACTTCTCGTACACTTAGAAAGAGCAGGCATCAAATAGTAGGCCATCAACTCCACATCTGCCTTTTCCTCTGGAATATAATTGACAAGCTCTTTTAATAAGACTCTGGCAGGCATGATGGATGCAAGAGCCTCGTACGCGCGCCCCGCAGCAAACGGAACCTTCCTGAGGTAGTAGTTAGCCAACTTCCGCTGCTCGTTGCGCCCCCAAGAACGATGAGGAATAAGCACAAATGCTTCGCTGTATTCCTCTGAGCTTATGGGATACCTATTTATCAGCCACTCCGCCGCTTGCTCGGAAGTCATCCCAGAAATCATCAAACATTCTACTCCACGCTTCTCATTCATTACCGGCCTCAAAGCGAGTTAAATAGATCTCTTGGCAGCCCCGCATTCTCACTCATACTACTAGGCGGCTTATAGTGACCAGAATTGTTAGTCCACTGAACTATTGAACCACGACTCGGACCATCATTATTACCAAATCTAATAGAGCCCGCATACTTTACCTCACCGCCTCCGCTTAGACCTAGGTGGGTGGAGTAGTCTTGATTTACATTCGGCCTTGACACTCTAATACTCCCATCGGGCATCGTCACAAAATCATATGAGCCTGATGGAGTAATTCTACTCCCGGATGATGTTTGTAACCAGTAGCGCCCTGCTTCGTCCTGCACAAGGGTCCTGACAGGCCTCTGGGCGACTGCGGCATCATTCGGTCTCAGATTTACAAGCGTGCCTCGTTCTGTAACATTCAGAAAAAAGGGGACAGATTTATTTTACGTAAGGACGCACCATTCAAACCTGCCCCCTTTTCCCTCTTTGCCCAATCCAACTAGCAGAAGCGCCTGATCAAATATTTTCGATACGCTTCCGGAGCAGAAAAAATCAATTTTGAAAAATCCAACCCGTCGACAAAATACATTTCAACCAACGACTCAAAAAAATAATAATGCTCGGCAGGCAACTCACTCAAGGCTTGGGAGTTATCCAGACAGAATCTAACCATATCATTCAAAGAGGCAGCATTGGCCATGGATCTCGCAATTTCCTCATAAGCAGATATATACAGCTTTGACTCAACAACCCCCTGAACACCATCAAACTCTTCCAAAACTGCGTTCAGCCCTTCACCAGAAAGAACCTTAGAAGTAACCAGCCGCTCTACAAAATCAAGAAACACCTCAGCGCTTGATCGCATCAGAAAGTTCCTTTAAAAGCTCACGAGCATAATCGATATCCCTTTGAGTGTACGGATAGCTTCCAGGCGGCTGATTATCAGCCTTTCGAATAAAATTGTTAAGCCTTGTCTGCATCTCAACAGCTTTCTGAGTATGCCCCACAGTAGAAAGCAGATCTCCCGTCTGATTTTCATATCTGAGAGCGTCACCCAACCCGCCATTGCCCACACGAGCTCCGTTTTTTCTACAGTACTGGCTAGAACAGAGCGAACACCATTCGCATCCTCTACTACCGCAACAGCCATAGTTATTCGGCCTTGAGAGTTCTGGTATTTGAGACTGATTTTCACTTACACGATTTTGGACAAGATTTGATGGATTGTTATAAGCGAGATCTCGCTCTAAGGATACACCTGCGCCTTCTGCACCGACTAGCCTTGGTGTTCTTTAAAAAACCTCATGCCTCAGCAACTTAAAGCCACCACCTTGTCTAATTAATTTTTCTATATCAGCAGAACGACTTGTAGCGTTTACGTAGAGCAAAATTTTATAGCTAGCGTAACTCTGCTCTACTGGATCGCCATCCAAAGGATCAATATTAAATTTTAAAATAAAATTCTCTGAATCACTCCTGCCCCACATATAGTAAATACCCCCTTGATAAGAGCTATCCCTTTCCTCAAAAATCTCTCCCAGCGCTCTTTCCACATCGCTTCTCGCCGACAGAAGACATGATTTTTCCGCACCATAGAGATCATACACAATAGTCATTTCGGTAACACCACACTCGGAGCACGACTTGCGGCAGTTGCCGCAGAGTCATAGATAATAAAATTAACTTCGCGTCCTGCTTGGGCACTCATCTTACTCGACAAATCTTTCAGGCCAAGCTTGCAAATCTCTTGCACTCAACGGCCCCGTACGAGTTCCGCCACTCCTCAAACTTATTCCTAAGAATTGAGCGCGCTGCAAAAGTTCTGGACTTGCCAGAGAAAAAGGGGACCGAAAAAAGGAAAAAAGGGGACGACCGAAAAGGGGACCGACCGAAAAGGGGACAGATTTATTTTCTGAGAGAAAAAATCTATCCCCTATTCCGTCCTTGCTGACCAAACCACGTCGAGCAGCAAGGGCTGAGGTGAGGAAAAATGGACACCCGAAGCATGTTAAGTAAGTGCCATTCAAAACTATCCCCTTTTCCCAGTCCCCTTTTCCCAAACAGAATTCTGCCAGAAGCGAAAATCATCAGCAGCATAAGTCGCTGCATTGCCTGCGCCTTTTGCACTATCTAATCAACCGAGACTGAAGAGAAATAAAACGACAACTTATTATCCTCAAGATCGCTCAATTGATAACGCATCCTGTCCAAGCCAGAATCCAGCTTATTCACGTTCATATGCATCAACTGAGTCAATCCGCCGCCAAAATCACGGCACGTAAACTGGCTGACGTCAATGAACCTGATACGCACGACATCAACCCCTGCCTTTTCAGAGGTCGAAATCGATAGAGATAAGTCATAAGCCATCGCATCCACGCTCAACTGAATACTAATTTCATGCAAGCAATTGTGAGCAACAAGCAAATCATTCAATTCCAGAACACTAATCATTGTTTATTCTCATCTCTTTCCCCTTGGGGCCATAGCCAGGACCATATTGGACCAAAAAAGCAAAAAAGGGGACGAAAAAAGGGGACAGATTCATTTAATACTTGAACGTGGCCTACCTTGCCCACGCCACTCTACTCGAGCACCACATATTCTTTCAACCTCATCAACAAAACGAGTTATCCCTGTCAACTGACCTCGCTGTAAGGCCATTCTGATGTGATCCAACTCTCCCGATGGGGTAGCTTGTCTGACAAAGGATATATATCGGTCCACCATTTCTTCAGGCGTTTCGCCCAACGACTCAAAACATGGGGCAATGTCCAGCCAGTCAAAGCCCGCCTGCGAGTTGATTCGAGCTCGATAGCTCGACCAAGGGTAATCTTCTGGCTGAATAACCATAAATGCTCGTACTGGGTTCAACTCGATGTACCGGCAGCACGCTAGCAGATAGGTTTCTGATTGTACGACACTAGATTTATAACGGCTCTCCCATAACGTCCCGGAGCGCCCCTCCAATTTGTTGCGGTAGCGGGTAGTACGTCCAGCCAGCGCTTTCATAAACTGTCCAAGACTGGCTACTACCGCCCCTGGCTGCACCAATAAATGCACATGATTTGTCATGAGGCAGTACGCATAAACTTTTATACCAAATGCGTCCTTAAGCTCACGCAGGTCGGTAATGTAACGCTGATAGTCCTGCGGTGCTGCAAAAACGATTTGTCGATTGTGACCACGTTGAACAACATGGTGGGGATAATTCGGTAGCACTACTCGTCCAATTCTCGGCATAGCAACCTCACTCCGTTGAGGCCTTTCAGTTTAGTCGCCTGATCTGGAATAGCCGCAGCGCGTGACCGTAGCAAAGTAAGACATTTTATGTTCCCCTCGACTCCCCCCTACACCCGAGAAAATAAATCTGTCCCCTTTTCCTTGTCCCCTTTTCCTAGACATCCCTGGCTTCGCGGGCAGCCACCGAGACCTGGCGGCTGTCGGCGGTCAGCTGGGTGACATCGTCGAGGGTGAGTATCGATATGGAGACAGGCTATCGAAAAAGGTGAGAAAGAATAGATTCTCTACATGCTCGCACTTCGCCTAACGACCACCAAACTTAACATCCCGCAAAATCCTTATTAACTCTAAAACATCACTCAAAACCTCTCTATCCCCCTGACCATCCAAAGCCATATCCAAGAGAGCAACAATTTCTTCCAACTCCCTCACATGCCCAAGCCAACAGCTTTTGTCTAAACCCGCAAGAGCCTTTATAAGCTCGCCATCATAGAAATCTCCAGCCAGCACATCTACCCTAAGCATGTTCAGCGCAATGTACAATATTTCAGGAACAAAAATACCTTGTCTAATTGCGCGACAAATATCACCAACAGAAAGGCAATCTATAGGAATCTCTCGAACAGCGTCATACCAGTCACCCAACGACGACCGCTCCCCCTCGGGGTTGTATACCCGCCCGTGTCTCAACTCAAAATCACGAAAATTCATATTCCAAAGCCTTTTGAGGAGCGTTCAATTCTTTTGATAGCTTCCAGTACTTATTGCCGGGCAGCTTGAACCGAAGGGTTGTTCACACCCTTTAAGGTTTCAACATGATTCCTCGAGCCACCAGGCCTTAGCCGTTAAAAATAAATCTGTTCCCTTCCCCGTCTTCGTACGAATACTGTCCAGGAACCCTGAAAACACCACTGCGGGAAATTACATCATCTGTACTATCAAGCAAAAACCTGCCAGCACGCATTCCATCCCACCTCAAGTGATGATCAGCCCAGTGGCCAGCGAGCACGCAGAGACAAAAAAATCCATGGACATCTCGACATAGCTACCCTCACCAGCGGAGAGAGCATCTTGCAATGTGACAATACCCTGTTCAAAATCCAGAAAAACATCAAAGCAATTAAACTCAAGCTCCGTGAACAGAATAGTGCTTGAGCGCAACCGCTCTTCGAGGGCACTTTCCAAAACAGAGCGAACGGCACCGTTTAACTCCTGGTCGATAAATCGTCCGATCAGTGCACCCTGGCCATTCATAACCATTCCTGACAATGAGATACATGATGAAAAGTATTGACGCCGACCGGCTGATCGCGTTCATCCAGGACCACGGCGTGGCAGGTTTTGGGACCGCTTGCGCGGTCCTTCGCAGGCAAGCCAGCTCCTACGGACTTTCGGGTTGTCCCTGGTGCCGCGGAAGATAAAGCGACACCGTAGTCCCCGCGCCTTCCTGCGATGCGATATGCGCCTGCCCCCCGGATTGCTGGACGAATCCATAGATCATCGACAGCCCCAGCCCCGTGCCCTGCCCGTCGGGCTTGGTCGTGAAGAACGGCTCGAACGCCCGCTCCATTACATGCGCGGGCATTCCGCAACCGGTGTCCGACACCGTCAGGCACAGGTAACCGCCCGCCGGTAGTTCGAGGGCCACTGCCCGCTCGCCGTCGAGATGCAGATTGCTGGTCCTGACCTGGATCCGCCCGCCGTCGGGCATGGCGTCACGGGCATTGATGCACAGGTTGAGCAACGCGTTTTCCAGTTGGCTCGCATCGACGAAGGCCGGCCAGAGGTCGAGGACGCCGAGGGTCTCGATGGAGATGCCCGGGCCGACGGAGCGCTGTATCAAGTCGAGCATGCCGCGAATCAGCGCATTGACGTCGGTGGCCTTCGGCGCCAACGGCTGCCGCCGGGAGAACGCCAGGAGCCGCCGGGTCAGGGTCGCGGCCCGGGTGACCCCGCCCTGGGCGGCCGCCAGGTATTTGTCGAGGTCGCCGAAGCGCCCCTGGCTCACGCGCCCTTCGAGCATTTCCAGGGCACCGGCGATGCCGGCCAGCAGGTTGTTGAAGTCGTGGGCGATGCCGCCGGTCAACTGGCCGACCGCCTCCATCTTCTGCGACTGGCGCAGGCTGGCTTCGGCGGCCATGAGCGCCTGGGTCCGTTCTTCGACCCGTTGTTCGAGGGTGTCGTTGAGCAGGCGCAGGGCTTCTTCGGAATGCGTGCGCTCAAGCAGGTCGGCGGCCTGGCGGGCGAGGATGTCCAGCAGGCGCAGATCGCGCTCGGAAGGATGGTGGGGGTGACGCCAATGGGTCGAGATCATCCCCAGCAACGCACCGCTGCGCGACACCAGCGGCGTTGTCTGCGCCGCGCGGATACCGGTGCGACGGAACGCTTCCAGCTCCTCGGTCCCGGCGATTTCCGGCCATTGCTCGTAATCGGCAATGATCGCCCGCTGCCCGCAACGCAGGGCCAGGGCACAGCTGCTCAGGGCCTGGGGGCTGACCCAGTGCCAGAACGCCACCGCCTCGCCAGGCAAGTGCCGCGCGCACAGCAACTGCAGGCCGGTGACGGCGCCCTGGCCGTGGTCGCGGGCGGACAACACCTGCATGGTGCCGAACTGCGAGCCGCCGATGGTCACGGCCGCATCGACGATCTTCTCGTAGAGGGCTCCGAGGTCCTGCTCGCCGATCAGCGTGGTGCTGATGCGGTGCACAAGCTCGAGGTCCGCCAGGTCATCGACCACTGCCTGGAGGGGAGCCGCGTGCGACTCCGAAGGTTGAACGACATTGGTGAGGGTCATGAACGGGGGCCTGGCGAGCACGCGGGGAAAGATGATGAGTGTATTCGACAGGCTGGCGCCGGTATATCCCGCTCAGCGGCGCCGTTCGAGCAAAACCAGCATGCCAACGATCAACGCCCGCATCCCCTCATGCAGCTCCACCTCCATCTCCGACTCTTCCCCGGCCCGGTCCGCCTCCAGCAGCGGCTCACGACCGGACACGGTGTACACCGTATCCGCCACCGCAAACCCATGGAACGCCACGGTTGAAAGCAACCACCGCGCCTGCTCCAGGCTCAGCCCGTAAGCCTGGGCGATATGCGCCTGGTGCGCATGGATCTTGTCGATCATCGATTCGGTGGCCGCCAGGCGGCGGATGACGTAGGGCGTCAGGCCCGGATGCGCTTTGACGAAGGTCTGGACCGAGGCGGCGAAGCCGGTCAGGTAGTCCTCCAGCCCCTGCGGTGCGTCGGCATCGGCCTGGGGAATCTCCCAGCGCTGGAAGATCTCCTCGGCCACCAGGCATTTGAGCGCCTCGATATTGGCCACGTGCTTGTACAGCGCCATATGGCTCACACCCAACGCCGCCGCCACACCGACAAAGGTCAGGCTGGGCAGGCCGATGGCGATGCTGACATCGGCAATGCGTTCGCGGGTGATGGTTCGCGGGCGGCCGCGGCCGGGGGATGGTGCTGGGGATTCCATGGATGACTCCGCTTTCGTGCTTTACCGAGACCTTACTGCTTTGCATACATCCTGTGGGAGCGAGCTTGCTCGCGAAGGGCCGCACAGCGGCCCTAAAACCATCCAGCACGAACAACTGTCATGTGCGGTTATGGATTCGGTATCTGGTTGATCGCAATCATCCAGATGTACTCGCATGGCAGGTTTTGGGACCGCTCTGCGGTCCTTCGCGAGCAAGCTCGCTCCCACACTATCCGCGCTGCATTCAAGCATCCACAGGGTCCGCGTCGTGCTTTGAAGAAGTGTCTTGTAGCCGTCTTGTCGGGTTTTCGCAAATTAGTTTATATTCATGCAACTAATTATTTCCGCGCTCCTCCAGGCCCGCTTCATGTCCGACTCCTCCTCTGCAAACCCCATCAAACGTGTGCTCAGGCCGATCCGTGGGCGCCTGATCACCGCCGCGCTGCTGGCCGCCAGCGGCTCGATGCTGACCCTCGCGCCCCTCGCCGGGATTGCCGAAATCGCACGCCTGGCCTTGAACGGTGACCCCATTGGCTCGCTGGTGCTGCTCAGCGTCGCCAGTCTGTTCGCCGGCATGGCGTTGATCACCGCCGGCGAGTGGCTCGCGCACCAGGCCGATAACCGCATCACCCACCACCTGCGCACCGCCATCGCCCAGCGCCTGACCCAGGTGCCCCTGGGCTGGTTCAGCGAGCGGGCGTCGAGCGAGGTGAAACGGGCGATGCAGGACGATATCGGCACCCTGCACAGCCTTACCGCGCACTTCTACACCACCCTCGGCCGGGCCCTGGGCGCGGTGCTGATTTCGCTGGTCTACCTGTTTGCCATGGACTGGCGCATGGCGCTGATCGTGTTGCTGCCGTTCCCGGCGTTCTTCCTGTTCCTGCGTCGTGCGGTGCAGGCCAGTGCGGCGCATATGGACGAACTGGTCGCCGGCATGGCCGGGATCGACAACGCCGTGGTCGAGTTCGTCAACGGCATGCCGCTGGTCAAGGCGTTCGGTGACCGGGGCACTGCGCAAGACCGCTACCGCACTGCCGTGCAGAGCTTCGCCCGCACCTTCGGCACCTTCACCCGCCCGCTGGTGGCGTCCATGGCCCGGGCCAATGCCCTGATCGCCCCCGTGTCGGTGCTGGGCCTGGTGCTGTTGACCGGGATGGTCTTCGTGACCCTGGGCTGGAGCGAACCGCTGGATATCCTGCCGTTCGCCCTGGTCACGCCGGGCCTGTGTGCGCCCCTGCAGTTGCTGCACTACATCACCCACGACCTCAACCACGCGGTCGGGGCCGCGCAACGGGTGCTGGCCCTGCTGGATACGCCGGTCCTGCCCGCCCCTGCCGTCGGTCAGGAACCCCAAGGCAACGAGGTGCGCGTTGAGCGCGTCAGCCATGCCTACGTCACCGGCACCCCGGTGCTCGACGACATCAGCTTCACCCTGACCCCAGGCACCACTACCGCCATCGTCGGGCCGTCCGGTGCCGGCAAGTCGACCCTGGCGCGCCTGCTGCTGCGCTTCTTCGACCCCGACAGCGGTCGCATCACCCTCGGCGGCGCCGACCTGCGGCAACTCGACAGCCGCACGCTGTACCGGCGCATCGGCTTCGTCCTGCAGGACGTGCGCCTGATCCACGCCAGCGTGGCCGAGAACATTGCCCTGGGCCTGGCGGACGCCTCCCGCGAGCAGATCGAGGCCGCCACGCGCCTGGCCAATCTCCATGAACGCATCCTGCAATTGCCGCGCGGCTACGACTCGGTGATCGGCGAAGACGCCCTGCTTTCCGGCGGTGAACAGCAACGCCTGAGCATCGCCCGCGCCGTGCTGCTCGACCCGCCGGTGCTGGTGCTCGACGAGGCCACCGCCGCCGCCGATGCCGACAACGAAGCAGCGATCCAGCACGCCCTGTCGCGCTTCGCCGAGGGCCGCACCTTGCTGGTGATCGCCCACCGGCTGGACACGGTGATGCACGCCGACCGGATCCTCGTGCTCGACGGCGGCGTCATCCGCGAGCAAGGCCATCACACCGAGTTGCTGGCCCGCCAGGGCCTGTACGCCCGCCTCTGGCAGCAAGGCCGTTACCAGGACACCGCGACATGCTGAACACCCTGAACCAACTGCTGGGCGATGCTGCCCCGGCCTTGCGCCGCTATCTGTGGATGACCGTGCTGTATGGCACCTTCAGCGGCCTGACCATCAGCACCCTGGCGCCCCTCATGCTGCACCTGCTGAACGGCGATAACGCCGCGGCCGGCCTGTGGCTGGCAGCCCTGGCCGACGGCACCCTGCTCTGCTGGATCTGCCGCCGCCGGGTCGAGCACGCCGGCATCGCCGTGGCCACCGCCGTGCTCCGCGACGGCCGCCTGCGCCTCGGTGAGCATGTCGCGCAACTGCCGCTGGGCTGGTTCACCCCGGATAACACCGCGCGCCTCGGCCATGTGATCACCCATGGGCTGATGGCCGTGGCCCAGTTGCCGGCCCATGTCTTCACGCCGCTGATCGCCGGCAGCGTCATGCCGGTAGTGCTGGCTCTGGTGCTGTGCGCACTGCACGGTGCGCTGGGCCTGATCGCCCTGCTGGCGTTGCCGCTGCTGGTCGGCGTGATGCTGTTCAGCGCTCGCCTCGGCCGGCGCGCCGACCAGAGTTTCCAGCAGCACTTCGCCGAAGCCAGCCAGCGTGTGGTCGAGTTCGCCCAGGCGCAGTCGGTGCTGCGTGCGTTCAATGGCGCGGGCGGCGCCACCCGGCGGCTGGACGAAAGCCTGGAGCGCCAGCGCCGCAGCGGTCGCGCCTTGATCCTGCGCTCCGCGTTGTCGGCGCTGCTGAACAGTTGGGCGGTACAGGCGACCTTCGCCGCGTTGCTGGTGGCGGCGAGTTTCAGTTTTGCCGGGCATGACGGGCTCGCAGTGAGCGTGGCCCTGGTCATCGCCTGTCGCTTTATCGATCCCTTGCAGGACGTCGCCAGCCACGTCGAGATTCTTCGTGGCAGCGAGGGCCAGCTCAAGGAGATCGAACGCATCCTTGCCGCCCAACCGCTACCGGAACCCGCCGCGCCACAGCAACCGGTAGACGCGGCGATCGAGCTGCAAGGCGTGAGCCTGCGCTACAGCGCCGACGGCCCCGATGTGCTGCAGGACATTGACCTGCACCTGCCCGCCGGCAGCATGACGGCGATCATCGGCGCCTCGGGCTCGGGCAAGACGTCGCTGCTGCGCCTGATCGCGCGCTTCTTCGATGCCAGCCAGGGCAGCGTGCGGATCGGCGGCGTCGACCTGCGGCAGATCGACCGCGCGACCCGGGTTGGCACGGTCAGCCAGGTACTCCAGGACACCTGGCTGTTCCAGGGCAGCATCGCCGACAACATCCGTATCGGCCGGGCCGACGCCAGCGACGCCGAAGTCCTGCGCGCCGCCCGCCTGGCCGGCCTGGGCGAAGTACTCGAGCGCTTGCCCGAGAGGCTCGACACACAAGCCGGCGAAGGCGGCGCCCGGCTCTCGGGTGGCGAACGCCAGCGCGTGACCATCGCCCGCGCGTTGATCAAGGAAGCCCCGGTGCTGCTGGTGGACGAAGCCACCGCCGCCCTCGACGCGCACAACGAGGCGCTGATCATCGACACCCTGGCCAGCCTGCGCGGCCAGTGCACCCTGGTGGTGGTCGCGCACCAGTTGAATACCGTGGCCATGGCCGACCATATCGTCGTGCTCGATAACGGTCGGATCGTCGAGCAGGGTTCGCCGGACGCCTTGCGCGCCAGTGGCGGCCATTACGCGCGCTTCCTCGAACAGCGGCAGGCGGCGAGCGGCTGGCGAATTGCGCTGGAGCACGACGGATGCGCCTGAGCTGGCTGCTGGCCTTCTTCCTGTTGTGCCTCGCCTCGCTGGCGGTCGGTGCCCACGAACTGGCGTGGTCGCAGCTGTTCAACCTGGAAGGCGACCTGTGGCTGACCCTGGGCGCCAGCCGCCTGCCGCGCCTGGCCGCACTGATCCTGGTGGGGGTCGGGCTGGCGGTGTGCGGGGTAATCCTCCAGCAGATCGTGCGCAACCGCTTCGTCGAGCCCGGTACCAGCGGCGGCCTGGATGCCGCGCGCCTCGGCATCCTCCTTTCCCTGAGCCTGGCCCCGGCGGCCGGGGCGCTGACACGGATGTTCTTCGCCCTGCTGTTGTGCTTCGCCGCCAGCGCGCTGTTCGTGATGATCATCCGGCGCATCCGCGCCCGAAATGCGGTGCTGGTGCCGGTCATCGGCCTGATGTACGGCGGTGTGCTGAGCGCCGTCGCCGAGTTCTACGCCTACCGCTTCAACCTGATGCAGAGCATGCAGGGCTGGCTGCTGGGCGACTTTTCCAAGGTGGTGCAGGGGCGCTACGAGATCCTCTACCTGATCCTGCCGATCATCGTCCTCACCTACCTGTACGCCCAGCGTTTCACCGTACTCGGCATGGGCGAAGGGCTGGCCACCAGCCTCGGCCTGAACTACACCGCCAACGTCGCCCTCGGCCTGATGCTGGTGGCGGTGACGGTGTCGGCCAGCGTGATCGCCGTCGGCGCGATTCCCTTCGTCGGCCTGGTGGTGCCCAACCTGGTCGCCCTGCGCCATGGCGACAACCTGCGCCGCACCCTGCCGATCATTGCCCTGGCTGGCGCCGCCTTGCTGCTGGTCTGCGACCTAGTCGGGCGGCTGTTGATCTACCCGTTCGAAGTGCCCATCGGCCTCACCGCCGGTAGCCTCGGCGGCCTGGTGTTCCTCGCCCTGATCATCCGGAGCCAGCGATGAAGCGCAGCTACCTGGCCTGGGCCGTGGTACTCGCCCTGGCCCTGGTCTTCCTGTTCGCCGGTGCCGGGCTGGACTTCGCCTATGTGATCCCCAAGCGCTTCGCCCGGCTCAGCGCCATGGTCATTGGCGGGGTCTGCGTGGCCTGCTCGGCGATCGTCTTCCAGACCCTCACCGGCAACCGCATCCTGACCCCGGCGATCATGGGCTACGAGGCGGTCTACCTGCTGCTCCAGGCGCTGCTGGTCCTGATCGTGGGCATGCAGGGGCTGGTACTGCTGGGCAGCGACGGCAACTTCCTGCTGTCGGTGCTGATGATGCTCGGCTATTCGTGGGCCCTGCACCGCTGGCTGTTCCGCGACGGCAAGAGCAACGTGTATTTCCTCCTGCTGATCGGGCTGGTGCTGACCCTGGTCATGGGTACCCTGACCCAGTTCGTCCAGCTCAAGGTCAGCCCCGGCGAGTTCTCGATGCTGCAGGGCTACACCCAGGCCTCGTTCAACCGCGCCACGCCGCGCCTGCTGCTCGGCTCGGCCGTGCTGGTGGCGGTGCTCTGCGTGGTGCAGGCGCGAACGCTGGCAGTGCTCGATGTGCTTGCCCTGGGCCGTGACCAGGCCATCTCCCTCGGCGTGGATTACCGCCGCCAGTTGCGCCTGCAACTGGCGCTGATCGCCGCGCTGGTCGCGGTCTCCACCAGCCTGCTCGGGCCCACCGCCTTCATGGGCGTATTCGTCGCCAATATCACCTACGCACTGGCCGGCACCTTCAGGCACCGGGTCACCCTGGCCCTGGGCAGCGCCGTGGCCATCGCCGTGTTCATCGCCGCCCAGTTGCTGGTGGAACACCTTTTCAACTACCGGACCACCGTCGGCATCCTGGTCAACCTGGTGTGCGGCACCTGGTTCCTGGCCCTGATGGTCCGCACCCGGGGCACCTCATGATCAGCGTTCACGACCTGCACAAAGCCTATGCCGGCAAGCCCGTGCTCTCGGGCATCGACCTGGAATTTCCGGCCGGGCGCCTGACCTCGCTGATCGGCCCCAACGGCGCGGGCAAGACCACCCTGCTGCTGATGCTCGCCCGGCTGCTGCAGGGCGATCGCGGCGAGGTGCGCCTGGACGGTCGACGTATCGACAGCATCGCCCTCGGCGACTACGCCCGGCGGGTCGCCACGCTGCGTCAGTCAGTGGATTTCAACCTGCGCCTGACCGTCGACGAACTGGTCGCCTTCGGCCGCTTTCCCTACAGCCGTGGCGCCCTCACCCGCGACGACCGCCGGGCCATCGACGACGCCATCGCCTTCCTCGCCCTGGAGCCGCTGCGCTCGGCCTATGTCGACGAACTGAGCGGCGGCCAGCGGCAGATGGCGTTCCTGGCCATGACCATCGCCCAGCAGACCGACTGCCTGCTGCTGGACGAACCGCTGAACAACCTCGACATGCGCCATGCCCTGCAGATCATGCGCGCGCTGCGCCGGCTCTGCGACGACTTCGGGCGCACGGTGATCCTGGTGGTTCACGACATCAATTTCGCCGCCAGTTACTCCGACTGGATCGTCGCCATGCAGGACGGCCGGGTGCACTGCACCGGCAGCGTCGACGAGGTGGTGACCGAACAACGGCTGCAGGGCCTGTACGGGATCGATTTCGAGATCACCCGGGGCGCCCGCGGCCGCCTGTGCAATTACTTCAACCCACCGGGAGCACAACCATGAAACCCAACCACCCCGCCGGCTGGCCGCTGGCCCTGCTGCTGGGCGCCACCCTCGCCCTGCACGGCTGCAACGAGCCCGCGGCCGAAGCCAGGGCACCCCAGGCTACGACTGCCGCCATCAGCGTGCAGCACAAGCTGGGCACCACCGTGATCAATCACAGGCCCCAGCGCGCGGTCGCCCTGGACATGAACGAAGTGGACTTCCTCGACCAGTTGGGCGTGGCGGTGGCGGGCATGCCCAAGGACTTCGTGCCGCACTTCCTGGCGCGCTACAAGGACGATGCGCAGGTCGCGGATATCGGCTCGATCGTCCAGCCCAACCTGGAGCGGGTGCATGCCGCGCGCCCGGACCTGATCCTGATCACCTCGCTGCAAGCCAACCAGTACGCCGAGCTCAGCGAAATGGCCCCGACCCTGCACTTCGACGTGGACTACCGCGACAGCGAGGCCGGGCATGTCGAGGTGATCAAGCAGCATCTGCTCAGCCTCGGCGAGGTGTTCGGCAAGCAGGCCCTGGCCGGGCAAAAGGCCGCCGAGCTGCAAGCCCGGGTCGACCAGGCCCACGCCGTCACCCACGAGCGTCCCGAACGGGCCCTGGTGGTGCTGCACAACAACGGCGCCTTCAGTGCCTTCGGCGTGCATTCGCGCTACGGCTTCGTCTTCACCGACCTCGGCGTCAAGCCGGCCACCGACACCCTGGAGACCGGGTTGCACGGCCAGCCGATTTCCAGCGAGTTCATCCAGCAGGCGGACCCGGACATCCTCTACGTGGTCGACCGCACCGCAGTGATGGAACACCGCCCGGCGCTGAACAAGGAGACCCTCGGCAACCCGTTGCTGCGCCAGACCAAGGCGTGGAAGCACGACCGCGTGGTGTTCGTCGATCCCGAAGCCTGGTACGTCACCGCTGCCAGCCCGACGTCCCTCGCGTTGATCGTCGATGACGTGCTCAAGGGCTACGCGAACTAAGCAACAAAGGGCGGCAGCGATGCACACCTTTATTAGCAGGTGATTCTCGTTCGCCCTACGTCTTCGCTTCTCAAATATTAGAAACACCCTGCCAACCAACGTTCGGAGTCATAGCGTGTCCCACCGTCCCTCCCCTGTCGTAACCCTGCAACACACCCCGCTGGCCCAGGCCATTCTGCTCGGGCTTGCCCTTGGCGCCTGCGCGCTGTCGTCTGCCAGGGTCCATGCCGAAGAAGAACAGCCCGCCCCGACGGATCTGCCCGCCACCCGCATCGATGCCGAGGCGATCACCAGTGAAACCCTGCCGGCACCCTATGCCGGCGGCCAGGTCGCCAGCGGTGGCCGCGTCGGGTTGCTGGGCAACAAGGACTTCATGGAAACCCCGTTCAGCACGGTCAGCTACACCGAAAGCTATGTGCGCGACCTGCAGGCCCGGGATATCACCGACGTGATCGCCGCCACCGACCCGTCGGTGTTCAGCAACGGGCTGACCGGCACCTTCAGCGAGAACTATTCGATCCGCGGCTTCCAGACCAGCGTCAGCGACATGACCGTCGACGGCCTGTTCGGCATGGCCCCGTACTACCGCGCCTCGCCGGAGATGTACGAGCGCATCGAAGTGCTCAAGGGCCCGTCGGCGTTGCTCAACGGCATGCCCCCGGGTGGTTCGGTGGGCGGCTTCGTCAACCTGATCCCCAAGCGTGCCGGCGACACCCCGCTGACCCGCCTGACCGCCACCTGGGCCTCCGACAACCAGCTCGGCAGCCACCTCGACGTGGGCCGGCGCTTCGGCGAGGACAACCAGTTCGGCGTGCGCTTCAACGGCATGTACCGTGACGGCGACACCGCCATCGACGACCAGTCGCAGCGCAACGTGCTGTCGTCCCTGGCCCTGGACTGGCGCGGCGAACGCGGCAAGCTGTCCCTCGACCTGTTCGATACCGATGACAAGATCAACGGCCAGAACCGTGGTATGGGCCTCGCGGCCAACGTGCCGGTGCCGCGCCCGCCGAGCAACGACATCCTGCTCAACCCCGACTGGGCCTACGTGGAAACCAAGGACAAGGGCGTCATCCTGCGTGGCGAATACGAGCTGAACGACCAGTTGCTGGCCTACGGCGCCATCGGTACCAGCAAGACCCAGTACCAGTACAGCGGCGCGCTGACCGCCACGGTGATCAACACGGCGGGCGACTTCACCACCGCCATGGGCCAATTGCAGATGGAGATCTACAAGACCTCCGCCGAAGCCGGGCTGCGCGGGCACTTCGACACCTTCGGGATCAATCACCAGTGGTCGGTCAACGCCACCCAGTACAGCGACACGCAGAAGGACTTCGGTCGCCGTGCGGCGGGCTCGAACTGGACCACCAATATCTACAACCCGGTGTGGGGGCCGAAGGTCTCCGAGGCATGGCCGCAGATCGCCCACACCGAGAACGACCTGAAGAGCTATGGCGTCGCCGATACCCTCTCGGTCATGGACGAGCGTCTGCAACTGACTCTGGGTGTACGGCGCCAGGAGGTGGTCACCGATACCTGGAACGTCACCACCGGCGCGCGCAACAAGCCCGGCTACGACACCCACGCCACTACTCCGGCCGGGGCGATCCTGTTCAAGCTGACCGACGAGTTGTCGCTGTACGCCAACTACATCGAGGGCCTGAGCAAGGGCGCGGCGGCGCCGATCACTGCCGCCAACTACGGTGACGTGTTCGCGCCGTACAAGACCAAGCAGAAGGAAGTCGGCCTGAAGCTCGACCTGGGTACTTTCAGCCATACCCTGGCGCTGTACGAAATCACCCGGCCGAGCAGCTACACCGATCCGGCCACCAACCTCTTCTCGTTCGGTGGCGAGCAGCGTAACCGTGGTGTGGAATGGACCTTCTTCGGCGCGCCGCTGGAGGATGTACGGTTGATGGGTGGCGTGGCCTATGTCGACCCGGAGCTGACCAAGACCCAGGGCGGCATCAACGAAGGCAAGACGGCCACGGCCTATCCCAAGCTGCAGGGCAAGCTGGGGGCCGAGTGGGATATCCCGGGGCTCGAGGGGCTGACGCTGACGGGCAATGTCAGCTCGCAGTCGAAGCAGTACATCTCGGCGGACAACAGCCTGACGATTCCCGGCTTCACCGTGTTCGACGTAGGTGCGCGCTACGCCACGCAGGTGGCCAGCAAGCCGGTGACCCTGCGTGCGGCGATCACCAACCTGGCCGACAAGGACTACTGGGGTGTGCCGCTGACCCAGACCCTGGGCACGGGGGCGCCGCGGACCTATCAGTTGTCGGCGACGGTGGACTTCTGATCCGAACCTGAGGTCGACCCAACCGGCCTCATCGCTGGCAAGCCAGCTCCCACAGGGTCAGCACAGACCTTGAGACTTGTGCTGTACCTGTGGGAGCTGGCTTGTCGGATCGCCGCACCGCAGCGATAGCGGTAGCCCAGACAACACATGTCCGGCAGGAAAACCGCTAGAATCCAGCCACCTTCCCCCACCCTGCCCAGCCCCCATGACCAGCCTCCCCGAAGCCGCCCCCCTGGCCACCGACCTGCGGGTCTTCCTGACCGTCATCCGCATGGGCAGCTTCGCCGGTGCCGCCCTGGAACTCGACCAGTCGCCGGCCTACATCAGCAAGCGCATCAAGATCCTCGAAAGCACCCTCGGCACCCGCCTGCTGCACCGCTCGGCGCGGCATATCGCGCTGACCGACGCCGGCCTGCGCACGCAACACTGGGCCGAACGGATCCTCGAGCAGTTCGATGATTTCATGAGCGACCTGAGCCAGGTGCGCAAGGCACCCCGCGGCCTGTTGCACGTGTGCAGCAGCCTCGGCTTCGGGCGCAACCATGTGGCCCCGGCCATCGCCGAACTGGCCGCGACCTATCCCGACCTGGAAGTGCGCCTGGACGTGTTCGACCGGGTGGTGGATATCGTCGCCGAAGGCTTCGACCTGGAGATCCGCGTGGGCAACGACCTGCCCGGGCAGCATATGAGCCGGCGGCTGGCGAGTAACCGGCGGGTCGTGTGTGCCACGCCCGAGTACCTGGAGCGCTGCGGGACGCCGATGACCCTGGAGGACCTGGGGCAGCACGATTGCCTGGTGCTCAAGGAGCGCAACAGCCCGTTCGGTTTGTGGCGGCTGGAGTCTGCCGAGGGGGAACATACGGTGCCGGTGAATGGCACGCTGTCGTCCAACAGTGGCGAGATCGTGTTGCAGTGGGCGCTGGCCCATCGCGGGTTGTTGCTGCGTTCATGGTGGGATGTGCAGCCGCTGCTGGCCCAGGGGCGGCTGGTGCAGGTGTTGCACGGGTACAGCCAGGGCGCGGATATCTGGGCGGTGTATCCGACGCGGCTGGCTGATTCGGCGAAGTTGCGGGTGTGCGTGGAGTTTCTGGAAGCCAGGTTGAAGCATTTGGCGGTGTAGTGCTCTTCCGGGCCTCATCGCTGGCAAGCCAGCTCCCACAGGGTTGGCGGCGCATGCAATACCTGTGGGAGCTGGCTTGCCAGCGATAGGGCCCGAAAGCGCAGCACAGGGCTCAAGCCAGCCAGGGACTTCCGGCCAGATGCCGCGCCTCGAACGCCCGAATCTGCTCACTGCGCAGCAAGGTACTGCCAATCGCATCCAGCCCCGAGAGCAAGGCCTCCTTGCGCAGCGCCTCGATCTGGAAGGCAATGCTCTCCCCCTCCCCCAACACAATCCGCTGCCCCGGCAGGTCGATCTCGATGTCGGCGGTTTCAGGCTGGCTGACCCGCTCGCCCAAGCGCTTCAATTCGTCCGGCTTGAGCTGAATGGTCAGCACTCCGTTGCGCTGGCAGTTGTCATGGAAAATCCCGGCAAAGCTGGTCCCGATCAACGCCCGTATCCCCAGTTGCTTCAGCCCCCACACCGCATGCTCGCGGCTGGAACCACATCCAAAGTTCGGCCCGACCACCAGGAACGCCGCCTCCTGCCACGGCGCCTGGTTCAGCACGAACCCCGGATTGGGCGAGCCATCCTCCTGAAAGCGCAGATCGAAGAACACACCCCGGTCCAATCCGGCCCGGTCGATGCCCTTGAGAAACTGCTTGGGCATGATCACGTCGGTGTCGACGTTGGCCGCCAGCAACGGCGCTGCCACGCCCTGTACATGAATGAACGGTTGCATCTCAAACCTCCCCCTGCAGCGAGCGCACATCGACCAGATGGCCACTTACCGCCGCCGCGGCGACCATCGCCGGGCTCATCAGATGGGTACGCGCGCCAGCACCCTGGCGCCCTTCGAAGTTGCGGTTGGTACTGGACGCGCAGCGGTCACCTGGACTGAGCACGTCGTCGTTCATCGCCAGGCACATGGAGCACCCCGATTGCCGCCATTCGAAACCGGCCTCGCGGAAGATCTGCGCCAGCCCCTCGGCTTCGGCCTGGTCGCGGACCTGGGTGGAACCCGGGACGATCATCGCCCGCACGCCCTGCGCCACCTTGCGCCCTTTGGCGACCCGGGCCGCGTCACGCAGGTCTTCAATCCGTGCATTGGTGCAGGAGCCGATAAAGGCATGGCTGATGGGGATGCCGCTGAGCGCCGCACCCGGTTGCAGGCCCATGTAGCGCAGGGCGCGTTGCAGGTCCTGGCGCAGGATCAGGTCCGGTTCGGCCAGCGGGTCCGGCACGCAGGCGCCGATGGCGGCAGCCTGGTCGGGGCTGGTGCCCCAGGTGACCATGGGCTCGAGGTCGCCGACCTGCAGGGTCACCTCGCGGTCGAACGGCGCGCCCGGATCGCTGAACAGCTCGCGCCAGCGCGCCACGCCTTGTTCCCACAGAGCGCCACGGGGTGCCCGGGGCTTGTCCTTGAGGTAGTCGAAGACCTTGTCGTCCGGCGCCATGAAGGCGCCCCGGGCACCTGCCTCCACCGCCATGTTGCACAGGGTCATGCGCCCTTCGACGCTCAGGGCACTGATCGCCGGGCCGGCGAACTCGATGGCGTAGCCGGTGGCCCCGGAGGCACCGATGCGGCGGATCAGTTCCATGATGATGTCCTTGGCCACCAGCCCCGGGCCCGGTTCACCTTCGACGGTCACCCGCAGGGTTTTCAGGCGCTTGTAGACCAGGGTCTGGGTCGCCAGCAGGTGCTCGATCTCCGACGTGCCAATGCCGAAGCCGAAAGCCCCCAGGGCGCCATAGGTGGTGGTGTGGCTGTCGCCGGCCGCCACCACCATGCCCGGCAGGATGAAGCCCTGTTCCGGCGCCACCACGTGCTCGATGCCCTGGCGCTTGTCGAGCACGCCGAACAGCTCGATGCCGAAGTCGCGGCAGTTCTCCTCGAAGTAGCTGACCTGGCGCGCACCACCCGGGTCGGGCATATGGGCGTCACGCTCCGGCGCGGTGGGGTTGACGTGATCCACCACGCACAGGGTCGCCGCCGGCCGCCAGACCTGCCGCCCTGCCTCGCGCAGGCCGCTGAAGGCCTGGGGGCTGGTGTATTCGTTGGCGACCTGGCGGTCGATGTACAACAGCACGTGGCCCTGGTCGTCCAGTTCGCACACGGTATGGGCGTCGATGTGTTTCTGGTAGAGCGTTCTCGGGCCAGTCATGGTCGTGCCCCCTCGAGGAGGAACGGCAGCGCCTGTTCCAGCAGGGCTTGCGGGGTTTCTTCGGCGATGTAGTGCCCGCATGGCAGCTCGCCGCCGCGCACGTCCGTGGCGATGGCGCGCCACTCTTCCAGCGGCGAGAAGCACTTGCCGATCACACCGTCGCGGCCCCACATCACCAGCAGCGGGAGCTGGAGCTTGTTGCCGGCATCGATATCGGCCTGGTCATGTTCCAGGTCGATGCCGGCGGCGGCGCGATAGTCCTCGCAGACGCCTCGGGCGGCACCGGGCAGGGACAGGCAGCGGCGGTACTCGGCGAAGGCTTCGTCGGTGAACGGCGCGAGGCCGGCGCTGCGCCCGCCCATGACGCTGCGCAGGTAGCCCTCGGGGTCAGCCTCGATCAGGGTTTCCGGCAGCGGCGCCGGGCGGATCAGGAAGAACCAGTGCCAGTAGGCGCGGGCGAAGGCCTCGTTGGTCTGGCGGTACATGGCCAGGGTCGGGGCGATATCCAGGAGGACCAGGCGGGTCAGGCGCTGCGAATGGTCCAGGGCCAGGCGGTGGGCAACCCGGGCGCCGCGGTCGTGGGCCATCAGGGCGAAGGTGTCGAAGCCCAGTGCGCGCATCAGGCCGACCATGTCGTTGGCCATGGTGCGCTTGGAATAGCGCTCATGGGCGGGGTCGGCCTCGGGCTTGGCGGAGTCGCCGTAGCCGCGCAGGTCGGCGGCGATCACGGTGAAGTGTTTGGCAAGGGTGGCGGCGACCTTGTGCCAGATCACATGGGTCTGGGGGTGGCCGTGCAGCAGAAGCAGCGCCGGGCCCTGGCCGCCCTGGCGGTAGGCGATCTCGACACCCTCGACGGTGCAGGTGGATTTATGGAAGTCACGGAACATCGGAGGTACTCCATTTCTTGTTCTTTCAGGCTGGTGTCGAGGATAGCTCCCGGGGGGATGGGTTCAACGGGTGAAATGGAGAGGGATGGAACACGGATCGTGAATTTGAAGCTGAGGGATTACCGATATGGAAAACGCCTCGGACCCTGTGGGAGCGGGTTCACCCGCGATTCGATGGTGGACCCACCGCCGCAATCGCGGGCAGTGGTGGCTGCGATGTGTCTGTCAGAGGACCGCGTTATGGCCACCAGGCGCATGCCGGTAGATCTTCAGCGCACTCAAGATCGAGCGCCGCCCGCGCGGCGCATCGCTGGCAAGCCAGCTCCCACATTTGTTGCAACGTACCTATGTCTGCAAGGCCATAGTTGATCGCTTTGTTTGTCCGACTCGATATTCTGCCGAGCCCAAAAGCCTCCCCGCGATATATCGCCGAACATCCAAAGGCTGGCAACTGAGATCCCACAGGCCATGGTACGTTGCAACAAATGTGGGAGCTGGCTTGCCAGCGATGCGCCGCGCGGGCGGCGCTCGATCTCAAGGGCGCTAGAAAAGCCATGACAAGCACCTCTCAGCCCTGATGCCCCTGCGCGCATATCGCACAACAGTTCGATAATCGCACCACTTCCGCTTTACCCCCTCTACTTGTCGCCCGCTCTGCGGCACGCTATGGACAAGTCAGCCAACGACTCCAGGCGCTGACTGGCCCAGGCCTTATGACGCGTCGGCCAGTCCGGCAATCAATACTCCAGGAATGACCAGGAGCCCGCTTTGATCAATAAAACGTTTGAGTCCATCGCCAGCGCGGTGGAGGGGATCACCGACGGTTCGACCATCATGGTCGGCGGCTTCGGCACCGCCGGCATGCCGTCCGAGCTTATCGACGGACTCATCGCCACCGGTGCCCGCGACCTGACCATCATCAGCAACAACGCCGGCAACGGCGAAATCGGCCTGGCCGCCCTGCTCATGGCCGGCAGCGTGCGCAAGGTGATCTGCTCCTTCCCGCGCCAGTCCGACTCCTACGTGTTCGACGAACTGTACCGCGCCGGCAAGATCGAGCTGGAAGTGGTGCCACAAGGCAACCTGGCCGAGCGTATCCGCGCCGCAGGCTCCGGCATCGGTGCGTTCTTCTCGCCGACCGGCTACGGCACCCTGCTCGCCGAAGGCAAGGAAACCCGCGAGATCGACGGCCGCCAGTACGTGCTGGAAATGCCGCTGCATGCCGACTTCGCCCTGATCAAGGCGCACAAGGGTGACCGCTGGGGCAACCTGACCTACCGCAAGGCCGCGCGCAACTTCGGCCCGATCATGGCCATGGCCGCCAAGACCGCCATTGCCCAGGTCGACCAGATCGTCGAGCTCGGCGAGCTGGATCCGGAGCACATCATCACCCCCGGTATTTTCGTCCAGCGCGTGGTCGCCGTTTCCGGCGCTACCGCTTCTTCGATCGCCAAAGCTGTCTGAGGCCTGCCATGACCATCACCAAGAAACTCTCCCGCACCGAGATGGCCCAGCGCGTCGCCGCCGACATCCAGGAAGGCGCCTACGTCAACCTCGGTATCGGCGCGCCGACCCTGGTGGCCAACTACCTGGGCGACAAGGAAGTCTTCCTGCACAGTGAAAACGGCCTGCTGGGCATGGGCCCGAGCCCGGCCCCGGGCGAGGAAGACGACGACCTGATCAACGCCGGCAAACAGCATGTGACCCTGCTCACCGGCGGTGCCTTCTTCCACCACGCCGACTCGTTCTCGATGATGCGCGGCGGCCACCTGGACATCGCCGTACTGGGCGCCTTCCAGGTCTCGGTCAAGGGCGACCTGGCCAACTGGCACACCGGCGCCGAAGGCTCGATCCCGGCCGTGGGCGGCGCGATGGACCTGGCCACCGGCGCGCGCCAGGTGTTCGTGATGATGGACCACCTGACCAAGTCCGGCGAAAGCAAGCTGGTGCCCGAGTGCACCTACCCGCTGACCGGGATCGCCTGCGTCAGCCGTATCTATACCGACCTGGCGGTGCTGGAAGTGACCGCTGAAGGCCTGAAGGTGGTAGAGATCTGCGCCGATATCGACTTCGATGAATTGCAGAAGCTCAGTGGTGTGCCGCTGATCAAGTAAACCTGTTTCGATGCGCGCCGCGAACCCTGTGGGAGCTGGCTTGCCAGCGATAGCAGTAGTGAATTCACCATAGCTATCGCTGGCAAGCCAGCTCCCACAGGGTTCGCGGCGCGCTTTGGATGCAGCGAAAATATCCAGGCCCTACTTTTTCTTTTTCGCGATACCTTTCATCCGCAACGCCGCCTTCTGCACCGCAGCCATCTTCTCCGGCCTCTTCATCCCGCGCCACTTACGGATTTCCTCCCGGGTCCGCCCGCAACTGACACACATTTCGCTGTTCAGCTGACAAAGCGAGACACAGGGGTTTTCAACATCTTTTGCCATTGTTCTGCCTGAGTGATCCATGAGCAAGGCCCTGATGGCCCCGAGCTTGCGCCAGCAGCAGGATACCGCCCAGCACCAGGGCTTGCCCGAATATCCTGCATCCGCACAAACCCCTTAGCGGATATAGCTGCCGCCGTTGACATCGAGCGTCGCGCCATTGAGCGACGCCTGGGACGGACGCAAGGCGAAGGCCACCAGCTCGGCGATTTCCGCCGGGGCCGCCATGCGCCCGACCGGGATATCCGACACTGCCGCCGCTTCACCATGCTGGGCGACGAACTGCTCGGCCATGTCTGTGCGCACCCAGCCCGGCGCGATGGCGACCGATACGATGCCCTCCCCGGCAACACTGCGTGCCAGGGACTTGCTCAGGTTGATCAGGGCCGCCTTGCTGGTGCCATAGGGCAAGGCGTCGGCGGCATAACCGCGCTGGGCCGCGCGACTGGCCATGGTGATGATGCGGCCACCACCCTGGCGGCGGAAATGCAGGACCGCCTCGCGACTGAGGTCGGCGGCAGCGAAGAAGTTGACCTGGAACTCGCGACGCCAGGCCGCACGCCATTCGGCGGCGGGTGCGTCGAGGGGAATCTCGGTACGGATACCGGCGTTGTTGACCAGGCCGTGGATACGTCCGCCGGCCAGTTCCAGCGCCGCTTGCCACAGGCGCTCGGGGCCGGCTTCGTCGCTCAGGTCACCCTGGACGATCCAGCCCTTGCCGCCAATGCGCTCGAGCAGCGCCCGGGCACCCTCGGCATCACGGCTGTAATGGATCAACGCCCGGGCACCTTCGGCCACCAGTTGCTCGACGATGGCCGCACCGATGCCACCCGAGGCGCCGGTTACCAGGACGGTCTGGCCATCGAGGGGCCGCTTGAAATCACTCATCTGTGCTCACCTTGCAGGTCTGGAGAAAAGAGAAATGCCGCGTGCCTCGACGAAGCACGCGGCGATGCGCGATGCAGGCGCTATTTGGCCAGGGCGTTGGCTTCGGTCGAGGCCTTGTCGACCAGCCTCTGGATGTCACCGGTTTCGCGACGCTGGGTCAGGTAGATGTTCAGTACCTGGAGGTCCACCGGCGAAATATCGCGGCGCACACCGAAGGATACGCCCTGCTTGGCCAATGCCGGCTTGGGCAGGATCTCACGGGTCCAATCGGGGTTGGCGAGGGCGAACAGGTGGTTGGTATCGCTGGCGTCGACCAGCACGTCGGCGCGCTTGGACATCACTGCCAGCCGCGCCTCATCCATGCCGGGCAGGCGCATGATCTTGCCCTTGCTGATCACCGACGAAATGGCCTTGTCCTGGGCAGTGCCGGACATCACGGCAAAGGTGACCTCGGGCTTGTCGAGGGCAGCGATATCGTCCTTGACCTCGGCCACCTTGGGGTTGTCCTTGTTCACCAGCAACGATACCTGGTAGTCGGTGGCCGGCACGGTGAAGGCCACCGCCAGGGCGCGTTCCGGGGTTTGGTTGAGGGCCATGGCCAGGTCCCATTTGCTGCTTTGCAGGCCGGCCACCAGGTTATCCCAGTTGGTGTCGACGAACTCGACTTTGACCTTCAGCACCTTCTCGCCGAAGTCCCGGCACAGGTCGACGAAATAGCCGCTGTAGGCGCTGGTCGCGGCATCGCGCATCACATAGGGCGCAGCCACGGCGGCGCCGCAACGCAGCACTCCGGCTTTCTGCACATCCTTCCACACCGAGGTTTCCGCAGCCTGGGCAAGCATGCCCGCGGACAATCCGGCGCAGACGGCCAGGGCTTTGAGGGAAGAGGAAATTGAACGAACCATTGTTGACCTCACTGATATTGATTGTTTTTGGCAGGAAGGTACGGCGCAGTGCTGCATGCGATTTTGTATGCATGACTGCATTCAAAATAAAAACTAAGATAGGCACTGTCAACACGCTTGTCATTGGTCAGCAACACTCAATTCAAACGACTGTTTTAGCTTTTGAAAAACCCGCATTTCACGAAAGAAAAATCAAATATTAGCGTGAGAAAAAATGGATTTAACTCACCCATTATTTCATCCCACACTGTGCGGATCAGTGATCCACGCCCTTCCCTGGCGCTGGATGGAGGCCCCCGATATGACCTTGAATGACGATCTGGCTTGCGTGATTCGCCAGGAAGAAACCCTTCGCTTTGCGCATTTCGATGAGGACACGGCCTGGCAACTGGGCACCCGCCTGCAGGACAAGGCCATCGCCAATGCCTGGCCATTGGTGATCGATATCCGCCGCTTCGACCGACCACTGTTCTTCGCCGCAAGGCCCGGAATCACCTCCGATAACCACGACTGGGTACGGCGCAAGAACAACACCGTGCAGCGGTTTCTGCGCAGCTCCTACCGGCTGCGCCATCAACTCGCGCTGGAGAACCTGGATATCAGCCAGCGTTATTTCCTCTCGCCGGCCGACTACGCCAGCGTCGGCGGCGGCTTCCCGATCAACGTGCAGGGCGCTGGTGTGATCGGCTCGGTCACGGTCTCCGGCCTGCCCGACCGCGAAGACCATCGGATCATCGTCGACACGCTGTGCGAACTGCTCGGCCAGGATCGCGATGACCTGGCGCTTGCCATCGAGTCCCCCTTCTAGCGCCTTCCTTGCACTGCCGCTTCCGCGTTTCGGATCAGAACGCTCCAATAACAATCAACGAGTCTATCCATGTCCAATTCCTCCCTTGCACCCGGGCTGAAACAGCGCCACGTCACCATGCTGTCGATTGCCGGGGTGATCGGCGCCGGCCTCTTCGTCTTCTCCGGCCATGCGATCGCCAAGGCCGGTCCCGCCGCCCTCCTTGCCTATATCTTTACCGGCGCCCTGGTGGTGCTGGTGATGCGCATGCTGGGGGAAATGGCGGTGGCCTCGCCGGATACCGGCTCGTTCTCCACCTACGCCGACCGGGCCATCGGCCCCTGGGCCGGGTTCAGCATCGGCTGGCTGTACTGGTGGTTCTGGGTCCTGGCGATTCCGCTGGAAGCGATCGCCGCGGCGAACATCATCAATGCCTGGGTACCGGCCGTGGACACCTGGGTGATCGCCTCGGCGCTGATCCTGGTGCTGACCTGCTCGAACTTCTTCAGCGTGGCCCGCTACGGCGAATTCGAGTTCTGGTTCGGGCTGCTGAAGATCATCGCCATCATTGCCTTCATCGCCCTGTGCGCCGCCGCCCTGATGGGCTGGCTACCCGAGCGCGAAGTCAGTGGCATGGGGCGCCTGATGGAGCTGCATGGCGGGTTCGCGCCCAACGGCCTGAGCGCCATCGTCGGCGCGATGCTGACCACCATGTTCAGTTTCATCGGTGCCGAGGTGGTGACCATTGCCGCTGCCGAATCGAAGAACCCGGCCCGACAGATCACCCGCGCGACCAACTCGGTGGTGTGGCGCATCTGCGTGTTCTACCTGCTGTCGATCCTGATGATCCTGTCCATCGTGCCGTGGAACGACCCGCGCCTGCCGCAGGTCGGCTCCTTCCAGCGAGCGCTGGAGATCATGAACATTCCCGATGCCAAGCTGATCATTGACGTCGTGGTGCTGCTGGCGGTCGCCAGTTGCATGAACTCCCAGGTCTACACGGGCTCGCGGATGCTTTACTCCCTGGCCCGGCGTGGCGACGCACCGACATTCCTCAAGCGCGTCAACCTGGCGAAAGTGCCGGTTGCCGCCGTGGCCTGCACCACGGTGCTGGGCGTGCTGGCGACCTTCATCAACTACTTCGCGCCGGAGAACGTCTTCAAATTCCTGCTCTCCACTTCGGGCGCCGTGGCATTGCTGGTGTACCTGGTGATCGCCGTCTCGCAACTGTGCCTGCGCCGCAAGATGCACGCCGCCGGCGAGGTACTGGAGTTCCGCATGTGGCTGTTCCCGTGGTTGACGTGGGCGGTGATCCTGTTCATCAGCGCGGCCCTGGTCAGCATGTTCTTCATTCCGGCCTATCGCTCGGAAATCACCGCTACCGGGTTGCTGGCGATCGTGATTGTCTGCCTGGGGCTGATGAATGCGCGCAAGGCCTCGCACGCGCCGGCTCGCCGGGCCAGCCCGCTGGCGGAATGATCCAGACGCTGTACCTGTACCCGCAACATTTACCGGAGAGTCAAACGTGGTTGAGTATGTAGTGTCCCTGGATAAGCTCGGCGTCCATGATGTAGAGCACGTAGGGGGCAAGAACGCATCCCTGGGCGAGATGATCAGTAACCTCGCCGGTGCCGGCGTTTCCGTACCAGGCGGCTTTGCCACTACGTCCCAGGCGTACCGCGACTTCCTCGAGCAGAGCGGCCTGAACGACAAGATCCACGCGGCCCTCGACGCCCTGGACGTAGACGATGTCAACGCCCTGGCCAAGACCGGCGCGCAGATCCGCCAGTGGGTGATGGAAGCCGAGTTCCCGGCCCGCCTGGACGCGGAAATCCGCACCGCCTTCGCTGAAATGGCCAACGGCAACGAGAACATGGCCGTGGCCGTGCGCTCCTCCGCCACCGCCGAAGACCTGCCCGACGCATCCTTCGCCGGCCAGCAGGAAACCTTCCTGAACATCCGCGGCGTGGACAACGTGATCCGCGCTGCCAAGGAAGTCTTCGCCTCGCTGTTCAACGACCGCGCCATTTCCTACCGCGTGCACCAGGGCTTCGACCATAAGCTGGTCGCCCTGTCTGCCGGCGTGCAGCGCATGGTCCGTTCGGAAACCGGAACGGCCGGCGTGATGTTCACCCTCGACACCGAATCGGGCTTCCGCGACGTGGTCTTCATTACCGGTGCCTACGGCCTGGGTGAAACCGTCGTACAAGGCGCGGTCAACCCGGACGAGTTCTACGTCCACAAGAACACCCTCGAAGCCGGCCGCCCGGCCATCCTGCGCCGCAACCTGGGCAGCAAGGCAATCAAGATGATCTACGGCGACGAAGCCAAGGCCGGTCGTTCGGTCAAGGTGGTCGATGTGGATCGCGCCGACCGCGCACGCTTCTGCCTGACCGACGCCGAAGTGGCCGAACTGGCCAAGCAGGCGATGATCATCGAGAAGCACTACCAGCGTCCGATGGACATCGAGTGGGCGAAAGACGGCGACGACGGCAAGCTGTACATCGTTCAGGCCCGTCCTGAAACCGTGAAGAGCCGCGCCAGCGCCAACGTGATGGAGCGCTACCTGCTGAAAGAGAAGGGCACCGTGCTGGTCGAAGGCCGTGCCATCGGTCAGCGCATCGGCGCCGGTAAAGTCCGGGTGATCCACGACGTATCCGAGATGGACAAGGTCCAGCCGGGCGACGTGCTGGTCTCCGACATGACCGACCCGGACTGGGAACCGGTGATGAAGCGCGCCAGCGCCATCGTTACCAACCGCGGCGGCCGTACCTGCCACGCGGCGATCATCGCTCGTGAGCTGGGTATTCCGGCAGTGGTCGGTTGCGGCAACGCGACCCAGGTCCTGAAAGATGGCCAGGGCGTGACCGTTTCCTGCGCCGAAGGCGATACCGGTTTCATCTTCGAAGGCGAGTTGGGCTTCGATGTGCGTCAGAACTCCGTGGACGCCATGCCTGACCTGCCGTTCAAGATCATGATGAACGTCGGCAACCCGGACCGCGCCTTCGACTTCGCCCAGTTGCCGAACGCCGGTGTGGGCCTGGCCCGTCTGGAATTCATCATCAACCGCATGATCGGCGTGCACCCCAAGGCACTGCTGAACTACGCGGGCCTGCCGCAAGAGCTGAAAGAGAGCGTCGACAAGCGCATCGCCGGCTACAACGACCCGGTCGATTTCTACGTCGAGAAGCTGGTCGAGGGCATCAGCACCCTGGCTGCTGCGTTCTGGCCGAAGAAGGTCATCGTGCGTCTGTCGGACTTCAAGTCCAACGAATACGCCAACCTGATCGGCGGCAAGCTGTACGAGCCGGAAGAAGAGAACCCGATGCTGGGCTTCCGCGGTGCCTCGCGCTACATCAGCGAGTCGTTCCGTGACTGCTTCGAGCTGGAATGCCGTGCGCTGAAGCGTGTGCGCAACGAGATGGGCCTGACCAACGTCGAGATCATGGTGCCGTTCGTGCGTACCCTGGGCGAAGCCAGCCAGGTGGTCGACCTGCTCGCCGAGAACGGCCTGGGCCGCGGCGTCAACGGCCTGCGCGTGATCATGATGTGCGAACTGCCGTCCAACGCCATCCTGGCGGAAGAGTTCCTCGAGTACTTCGACGGCTTCTCCATCGGCTCCAACGACCTGACCCAGCTGACCCTGGGCCTGGACCGCGACTCCGGGATCATCGCGCACCTGTTCGATGAGCGGAATCCGGCGGTGAAGAAGCTGCTGGCCAACGCCATCCAGGCGTGCAACAAGGCGGGCAAGTACATCGGTATCTGCGGTCAGGGTCCTTCGGACCACCCGGATCTGGCCAAGTGGCTGATGGAGCAAGGGATCGACAGTGTCTCGCTGAATCCGGATTCGGTGATCGAGACCTGGTTGTTCCTGGCTGAGAACCGCTGACCCATCCCCTTGTAGGAGCGTGGCTTGCCCGCGAAGGACCGCGCAGCGGTCCCAAAATCTCTGTGTTTCCACTATTTTGGGACCGCTGCGCGGTCCTTCGCGGGCAAGCCACGCTCCTACAGGGTTGTGCGGTCCCGTCTTATGTGCGGAACCGCCGCACCAGTTGATCCAGCTCCCCAGACAACACCGCCAGACTCCGCGAATCCTCCCGCGCCGCCTGCGCCAGCCCGGCCACCTGCTGCGCATCCCCATGAATCTGCCCGATATGCCGCTGGATCTCCTCGGCCACCTGGTGCTGCTCCTC
The DNA here is from genome assembly GCF_057197725.1 of Pseudomonas sp. P2S-1. Lineage (NCBI taxonomy): Bacteria > Pseudomonadati > Pseudomonadota > Gammaproteobacteria > Pseudomonadales > Pseudomonadaceae > Pseudomonas > Pseudomonas sp. P2S-1. The sequence goes on along the minus strand of NZ_CM170068.1, from coordinate 305,149 downwards.
CGCCGCCGTGGCAATCTGGGTATTCATGTCGCGGATCACATCCACCGATTCGCGGATCTGCCCGAAGCTGTTCCGCGCCCTGCCGATGCTGTCGACCGACTGCGCCGACACCTCCAGGCTGGCATGCATCTGCCCCGCCACCTGGGCGGTACGACTGGCCAGGTTGCCCAGCAGACCATCGATTTCCGCCGTGGAGTCCGCCGTGCGCTTGGCCAGCGCCCGCACTTCATCGGCCACCACCGCGAACCCGCGCCCCTGCTCCCCCGCCCGCGCCGCCTCGATGGCCGCATTCAAGGCCAGCAGGTTGGTCTGCTCGGCGATCGAGCGGATGGTGCCGAGGATAGACTGAATGTCATTGCTGTCGCGCTCCAGTTGCTGGATCGACTGCGCCGACTGCTCGATCTCCTCGCTCAGGCGATGAACACTCTGCACCGCCGCATCGATCTCCTGCTGGCCATCCCGGGCCTGTTGCTGCCCGCTGTCCGCCGACTGCGCCGCCTGGCTGCAGGAGCGCGCCACCTCGTTGGCGGTGGCGACCATTTCATGGAACGCGGTGGAGACCATGTCCACGGCTTCGCGCTGGCGGTTGGCGGCGTCGGCCATGTCAGCGGAGACCCGAGTGGAGCTGGCAGAGCTGCTCAGGATCTGTGCCGCCGCCGCACCAATGCTCTGGATCAGGCTGCGGATGGCTTCGAGGAACTGGTTGAACCAACTGGCGAGCTGTGCGGTTTCATCCCGGCCGCGGACGCTCAGGCTGCGGGTCAGGTCGCCCTCGCCCTGGGCGATGTTCTCAAGGCCGCTGGAGACGCTGTTGATCGGCCGCACGATCAGCGAGGCGAAGGCCGCGCCCACCGCCGCAAAGATCGCCGCCAGCACCAAGGCAATCGCGGCGATCAGCCAGGTCAGGCGGGTCGTGGCCTGCATCACTTCCGCCGTGGGGATCAGCCCGATGAAGGTCCAGCCCAACCGGGCATCAGGATGGACGTTGGCCATATACGGCTTGCCGTCCAATACCACTTCCACCAACCCTTCCCCAGCACTCGCCAACTCGGCATAACCGGGACCGAAGCCCTGCAATTGCTTGAAGTTGTGCGCGGGCTCGCGGGGGTCGACCATCACGTTGCCGCTGTTCTCCACCAGCATCAGGTAGCCGCTCTCCCCCAGGGTGATCTGCTTGATGATCGCGGTCAGCCCCTTGAGCGAGACGTCGATATTGATCACCCCGCCCTGGCTGCCCAGGCGGTTGGCTACCGTGCGCACGGTACTGACCAGCACCGTATCGTCACCCGCCCAGTAGTAAGGCGCGGTGCGCAGCGTCCTACCGGGATTGGCCATCGCCAGTTGGTACCACGGCCGCTGCCGTGGGTCGTAGCTGGACAGCACCTGCCCCGGCGGCCAGGTCACATGCCCGCCGTCGGCGACGCCATAGGAAATGTAGGCGTAGTCCGGATGGGACTTGCCCAGGCGGTCAGCCATGTCCATCAGGCGCTGGTCCTGCTCGCCCAGGGGCAACGGCTGGGTGTGGGCCTCCCGGTATTTGTTCAGGTTGTCGCCGGTACCGCTCACCTCGGGCTGGGTCGCCAGCATCTCGACGTTCTGGCTGATGCCCTGGAAGAACAGGTGCATGGCATTGCCCACCTGCTGGATCTCCCGGCTGCTGCTGTCGAGGAAATGCCCACGGGCCTCTTCCCGCAGGTTGAGGATGATCAGGACCGTGACCAAGGCGATGGGCAGCCCGGCGATCACGGCGAACGCGCAAGTCAGTTTGTGCTTGATATTCATCGATGCTCTCTGGATTTTTGTTGTCGGCAGAAATGAAAAAGGCCGCCAGTGTGGGAGCGGCCAGGTCTAGAGCCGGAGCTTTCGACAAAGAAAGGGTGCCCGCTGCCCAGGACAGGCAGCGGGTTGTGGTGGTCAGCCCAGCACGGCGCCGAGCACGTCATCGAGGATGGCGATGCCCTCCTCGACCTGCGCAGCCGAAATGACGCACGGCGGCACCACATGAATGCGGTTTTCGACGATGAAGGGCAGCAGGCCGCGCTCCATCAGTTGCGCCTTGATCTGCTGCATCTTGTCCGCCGCCAGCGGCGCACGGCTGTCCTTGCTGGCGACCAGTTCCAGCGCCCAGAACACCCCGGCACCGCGGACTTCACCGATCGCCGGATGACGCTGCTGCAGTTCGCGCAGGCGCGGACCGAGCTGGTCGTTGCCGATTGCCAAGGCGTTCTCGACCACGCCTTCCTTGCGCATCGCGTCGATGGCCGCGACGATCGAGGCCATCGCCAGCGGATGCCCGGAATAGGTCAAGCCGCCGGGGAAGTAGCGGGTGTCGAAGTACGCGCAGATCTGCTCGGAGATGATCACGCCACCGACCGGTACGTACCCTGAGTTGACGCCCTTGGCGAAGGTGATCAGGTCAGGCACCACGCCGTAGTGCTCCAGGGCGAACCACTTGCCGGTACGGCCGAAACCGGACATCACCTCGTCGAGGATCAACAGGATGCCGAACTCGGTGGCCAGTTCGCGTACACCCTGCATGTAGGCAGCGGAGGGCATCAGGATGCCGGCGGTACCGGACAGGCTCTCCAGGAGGATGGCCGCGATCGAACCGGCGCCTTCGCTCTCGATGACCCGACGCAGATGGCGCAGGGCACGTTCGGTTTCCTCGGTCTCGGTCTGCGCGTTGAACTCGCTGCGGTACAGGTACGGGGTGAAGAAGTGAACGTGGCCGCGGGCGTATTCGTTGGGTACACGGCGCGGGTCACCGGTGGCGACGATCGCCGAGCCGGTATTGCCGTGATAGGAGCGGTACGACGACAGGACCTTGTCACGACCGGTGAACAGCCGGGCCATGCGGATGGCGTTCTCGTTGGCGTCGGCGCCGCCGTTGGTGAAGAAGACCTTTTTGAAACCCGCCGGGGCCTGCTCGATGATGCGCTTGGCCGCTTCGCCACGCATCAGGTTGGCGGTGGCCGGGGCAATGGTGGTCAGGGTCGCGGCCTGTTCCTGGATCGCCGCGATCACTGCCGGATGCTGGTGTCCCAGGTTGGTGTTGACCAGCTGGCTGGAGAAGTCCAGGTAGCGCTTGCCTGCGTAGTCCCAGACCGTGCAGCCCTCCCCGCCGGCAATGACCAGGGGGTTGAGTGCGCCTTGCACCGACCACGAGTGGAACACGTAGTCGCGATCAAGGCCTTTAACGTAATCGTTGCTGATTGCCATGCTGTATCGATCTCTTCGACTGGATCGGATGAAAGTGCGGGCACCAGCGCCAGCGGCGTTTCTCCGTCAGAACAGACGCCGACGCTGTTGCCCGAACAACGGGTACTCCTTAGCTGTTGCTAGGGAATGCGAACTGCGCCGCCTCGTGGCTGGTACGTTTCGGCCAGCGCTGGGTGATGGCTTTCTTGCGGGTGTAGAAGCGCACGCCATCCGGGCCGTAGGCGTGCAGGTCGCCAAACAGCGAACGTTTCCAGCCGCCGAAGCTGTGGTAGCTCACCGGTACCGGCAGCGGTACGTTGACGCCGACCATGCCGACTTCGATCTCGTCGCAGAACAGACGGGCCGACTCGCCGTCACGGGTGAAGATGCAGGTGCCGTTGCCGTACTCGTGGTCGTTGATCAGCTGGATCGCCGCTTCGAGGCTGTCGACACGGACGATGCACAGCACCGGACCGAAGATCTCTTCCTTGTAGATGCGCATTTCCGGGGAGACGCGATCGAACAGGGTACCGCCGACGAAGTAGCCGTTCTCGTTGCCGGCGACCTTGAAGCCACGGCCGTCCACGACCACTTCGGCGCCAGCGGCGACGCCGTCGTCGATATAGCCCAGCACCTTGTCACGGGCAGCGGCAGTGACCAGCGGGCCCATGTCCAGGCCACAGTTGGTACCGGCACCGATCTTCAGGGCCTTGATCTGCGGGACCAGCTTGGCCACCAGCGCATCGGCAACCTGGTCACCGACGCACACTGCGACCGAGATCGCCATGCAGCGCTCGCCGCAGGAACCGTAGGCCGCACCCATCAGGGCGCTGACGGCGTTGTCCAGGTCCGCATCAGGCATCAGCACGGCGTGGTTCTTGGCGCCGCCCAGTGCTTGCACGCGCTTGCCGCGCTTGGTGCCTTCGGCATAGATGTACTCGGCGATCGGGGTCGAACCGACGAAGCTCAGGGCCTTCACTTCCGGTGCTTCGATCAGCGCGTCCACTGCTTCCTTGTCACCGTGCACCACGTTCAGAACGCCTTTCGGCAGGCCGGCTTCGTGCAGCAGTTCGGCGATCAGCAGGGTCGAGCTCGGGTCACGCTCGGAGGGCTTGAGGATGAAGCAGTTGCCGCAGGCGATGGCCAGCGGGTACATCCACAGCGGAACCATGGCCGGGAAGTTGAACGGGGTGATGCCGGCGACCACGCCGATTGGCTGCAGGTCGCTCCAGGCGTCGATGTTCGGGCCGACGTTGCGGCTGTATTCACCCTTGAGGATTTCCGGGGCGGCCGAGGCGAACTCGACGTTCTCGATGCCGCGCTTGAGTTCGCCCACGGCGTCCTCGAGGGTCTTGCCGTGCTCTTCGCTGATCAGCTGGGCGATGCGCTGCTCGTTGGCTTCCAGCAGTTGCTTGAAGCGGAACATCACCTGGGCACGCTTGGCCGGCGGGGTGTTGCGCCAGGCCGGGAAGGCGGCCTGGGCCGAGTCGATGGCCTTCTGCACGGTGGCACGGCTGGCCAGGCCCAGGGTGTGGATGGCCTGGCCGGTGGACGGATTGAACACGTCGGTGGTGCGGGCGGCGTCGGCGACGTACTCGCCATGGATCAGGTGCTTGATGGTGCTCATCGTGGTTCCTCGAGGCTTGCTGGCAAGCGGTTTATATAAGGAAGGGTCACTCAGTTGATGCCGTGCAGGGCTTCGCCCACGGCATCGAACAGGCGATCCAGTTCCTGGGGTTGGGTGTTGAAGGTTGGGCCGAACTGCAAGGTGTCGCCGCCGAAGCGGACGTAGAAGCCGGCCTTCCACAGGGCCATGCCAGCCTCGAACGGACGGATGATCGCGTCGCCGTCGCGCGGGGCGATCTGCAGGGCGCCGGCCAGGCCGCAGTTGCGGATATCGACCACGTGTTTCGCGCCCTTCAGGCCATGAAGGGCTTTCTCGAAATACGGTGCCAGTTCGGCGGACTGCCGGACCAGGTTGTCCCTCTCCAGCAGTTCGAAGGTGGCGAGCGCGGCGGCGCAGGCCACCGGATGGGCGGAATAGGTGTAGCCGTGGGCGAACTCGACGGCGTATTCGGGCGCCGCCTGGTACATGAAGGTGTCGTAGATCTCACGGCTGGCGATCACCGCGCCCATGGGGATGGCGCCGTTGGTGATCTGCTTGGCCACGTTCATCAGGTCCGGGGTCACGCCGAAGTACTCGGCGCCGGTCATGCAGCCCAGGCGGCCGAAGGCGGTGATCACTTCGTCGAAGATCAGCAGGATGTCGTGCTGGTCGCAGATCTCCCGCAGCCGTTGCAGGTAGCCCTGAGGGGGCACCAGTACGCCTGCCGAGCCGGACATGGGTTCGACGATGACCGCAGCGATGGTCGAGGCGTCGTGCAGTTCGATCAGTTTCAGCAGTTCGTCGGCCAGGGCCACGCCGCCGGTTTCAGCGGCGCCCTTGGTGAAGGCCAGCCCGGGTTGCAGGGTGTGCGGCAGGTGATCGACATCCATCAGTTGCCCGAACATCTTGCGGTTGCCACCGATACCGCCGAGGGACGTGCCGGCCACGTTCACCCCGTGGTAGCCACGGGCCCGGCCGATCAGCCGGGTCTTCTGCGGCTGGCCTTTCAGGCGCCAGTAGGCGCGGGCCATCTTGATCGAGGTGTCGGCGCATTCCGAGCCGGAACCGGTGAAGAACACATGATTGAGATCGCCCGGGGTCAGACTGGCGATCTTCTCCGACAGCTTGAACGACAGTGGATGGCCATACTGGAAGGCTGGGGAGTAATCCAGGGTGGTGAGCTGGCGGGCCACGGCGTCGGCGATTTCCGGGCGCGAATGGCCGGCACCGCAGGTCCACAGGCCGGACAGGCTGTCGAAGACCTTGCGGCCCTGCTCGTCGAACAGCCAGTTGCCCTGGGCGCCGACGATGAAGCGCGGGTCCTTGTGGAAATTGCGGTTCGACGAAAACGGCATCCAGTGGGAGTCCAGCTGGAGTCCGCTGGCCAGGGAAATTGTTGTGTTCAAGGCCTGGTTCATGACGGTTGCCCTAGGGTGGGTAGATAGCACCTAGCTTGAATCCAGAACTCATGTCAGTTAAATCTGTATTTTCTTTCACTCGGTTATTGGATTACTCACCCATGACAAAGAAAACACCGCTGCACCAGGTCAGCGATTTCGATCTCCGGTTGCTGCGGGTGTTCAAGACCGTGGCCGAATGCGGCAGTTTTTCCGGGGCCGAGAGCGTGCTGGGGATCACCCGCTCGGCCATCAGCCTGCACATGGGCGACCTGGAGAAGCGCCTGGGCATGCGCCTGTGCCAGCGCGGCCGGGCCGGTTTCGCCCTGACCGACCAGGGCCGCGAGGTGCTGCGCGCCAGCGAGACCGTGCTGGTGGCGATCGAGGGCTTTCGCAGCGAAGTGAACCAGATGCACCAGCAACTGCGCGGCGACCTCAACGTGGCCATCGTCAACAACCTGGTGACCCAGCCGAAAATGCGCATCACCCACGCCCTCAAGGCGGTGCGCGCCGAGGGCAGCGGCGTGCGGATCAACCTGAGCATGAGCACGCCAGGGGAGATCGAGCGCGGGCTGATCGACGGGCGCCTGCACGTCGGCGCGGTGCCGCTGATCACACCCTTGTCCGGCCTGGACTACAGCCTGCTGTACGAGGAGCGTTCGTTCCTGTACTGCAGCCATGAGCACCCGTTGTTCGCCCAGGCGGCGAGCGTGACCGACGCGCAGCTGGCCGCGGCCGATGCGGTGATTCCCGCGTACCGCATGACTGCCGAGGCCATCGGCCTGCACCAGTTGCTCAGCTTCGCGGCCTCGGCGACCGACCGCGAGGGCATCGCTTTCCTGATCCTCACAGGTTCGTACATCGGCTTCCTGCCGGACCATTACGCCGCGACCTGGGTCGAGAAAGGGCAGATGGTCGCCCTGGACCCGCAGCGCCTGCATTTCGACTCGAAGATCGCCATCGCGCTGCGCAAGGGACGGCGGCAGAACCTGATTCTCGAGCGGTTTCTCAGTGAGCTGGAACTGACTGACAGCCCTGCCTGAAACCACTGCGGTCCTTGTGGGAGCTGGCTTGCCAGCGATAGGGCCCTAATTCACAACTTCATTGCCCAGGCCGGCCTCATCGCTGGCAAGCCAGCTCCCACAGGGGCCCCGTGTCGCCCCCTCCTCTGAACGCCCTCATTCACCGATCACGGTGAGCGAGGGCGTTTTTGCTTCCAAAAATTCTTTCAGCCGTGTTGACAGCCCGAACAGATTCGAAATAACTTGAATGCATTGCTGCACACAACGCAGCACTCAAACAAGAACACAGCTCTGCTTCTCACTTGCTCGTCTGTCTACAAGAACAACTCACCAGAGAGACTCAACATGGCACGGTTCCTTTCTCGCAAACTCGGCGGCAGCGTTGCCTGCCTCACTGCGGCACTGACGCTGCTGATCCAAGCCCCGGCCCAGGCCGATACCCAGACCTGGCAGAACGTGCAGAAGACCGGCGTACTGCGTTGCGGCGCGGCCATCGCCGCCCCCTACGTGATGCGTGACCCGGCCAGCGGGCAGTACAGCGGCTTCTTCGTCGACCTGTGCCGCGACTTCGCCGAGAACGTGCTGAAGGTCAAGGCCGAGTTCGTCGACACCAGCTGGGACAACCAGGTCGCCGGTATCCAGAGCGGCAAGTGGGACATGGCCATGGCCCTCAACAGCACCCCGGAGCGGGCCAAGGCCGTGGCCTTCTCGGTGCCTGCCGTCGACTACCAGATCTCCCTGCTGGTCAACGGCAAGAACCCCAAGTTCGCCAGCGCCGGCACCGACCTCGCCGACTTCGACAAGCCCGGCGTGACCATCGCCGTGATCTCCGGCACCGCCGCCGACAAGGCGGTCTCCGGCGCCATCAAGCAAGCGAAGCTGATGCGCCTGCCCGGCTCCGATGAAACCCGCATGGCCCTGATGTCCAAGCGCGCCGACATCCTTGCCGACGCCAACGACACCAACCACCTGTTCGCCATGGCCAACAGCTGGGTCAAGGAAGTCCTGCCGGTGCCGGCCCTGGCCAAGCAGGGCGTGTCCTTTGCCCTGTCGCGGGAAACCCCTGCCGCCGACCTTGCCCAGCTTGACGACTACCTCACCGGGCGCCGCGCCTCGGGCGAGATCGACCAACTGGTGGACAAGGCTTCCGCCGAGATCCTCGCGGGCCAGAAAGCCCAGTAACTTCCGCCGACCTACCGGGGGCCGCCAGCCGGGCGCGCCCTCGCGGAGACAACTGCAATGACCACTCCTCATTTGGTGGCTGCCCAGCCACAGGCTTCGTTCACCCCGGATTCGGGCCAGGGCGGCAACTTCATCCGCCTGCAGAACGTGCGCAAGGCCTATTCGGAACAGCTGGTGGTGATGGACGGGATGAACCTGGACATGCGCGCCGACGACCGCCTGGTGATCATCGGCCCGTCCGGCAGCGGCAAGAGTTCGCTGCTGCGGGTGCTGATGGGCCTGGAAGGCATCCAGGGCGGCAGCATCCAGTTCCAGGGCAAGCCGTACATCGATGGCCAGCGCAAGCAGGGCAAGCCACTGGACGACGTGCTGCACAAGCAGATCGGCATGGTGTTCCAGCACTACACCCTGTTCCCGCACCTGTCGGTGCTGGGCAACCTGATCCTGGCACCGACCAAGGTCCACGGCCTGGGCAAGGCCGAGGCCACCGAGAAGGCCCGTGCCTACCTGGCCCGCCTGGGCCTGGAAAGCAAGCTGCACGCCTACCCGAGCCAGCTCTCGGGAGGGCAGAAGCAGCGCGTGGCGATCGCCCGCGCCTTGATGCTCGAACCCCGGCTGATGCTGTTCGACGAAGTCACCTCGGCCCTCGACCCGGAAATGGTCATCGAGGTGCAGAACGTGATGATGCAGCTGGCCGAGCAAAAGATGGCAATGATCATCGTCACCCACGACATGCACTTCGCCCGTCACATCGCCACCCGGGTGGTGTTCTGCGCCAACGGCAAGGTGGTCGAGCAAGGCCATCCCGACCAGATCTTCACCCAGCCTCGGGAAGCCCGCACACGCGAGTTCCTCGAAAAGGTCGTGCAGTTCGACTGAGGGCAATGCCATGAACTACCAATTCGACTTCCACTTCCTCAATGGCAGCCTGCCGGCCCTGCTCGACGGCCTCAAGGTGACCCTGGAACTGGCCCTGGTCTCGAACCTGATCGGCCTGACCTGCGGCTTCCTCCTGTGCCTGATGACCCTGAGCCGCTGGTTCTTCATCCGCTGGCCGGCGCAGCTGTTCATCGAGTTCTTCCGCTGCACCCCGGCGCTGCTGCAGATCGTCTGGTTCTTCTATTGCGTGCCGATGATCTTCGACGTGTTCATCGACCCGATCGCCATGGGCTTCCTCGCCCTGGGCCTGAACCTGACCGCGTTCAACGCCGAGGCCTACCGCGCCGGCGTGCAGGCGGTACCACGGGAACACCTGGATGCGTGCATCGCCCTAGGCCTGCGCTCCTGGCAACGGACCGTCTACGTGATCCTGCCGCAGTCGCTGCGCAGTGCCCTGCCGGTGTTGATCACCAATGGCATCGGCACCCTGCAGCAGAGCGCACTGGTGGCGATCGTCGCCGTCGCCGACCTGATGTACGTGGGCAAGAGCCTGGCCACCGAGGCCTACCGTCCGCTGGAAACCTACACCCTGATCGCCCTCATCTACTTCGCCCTGTCGCTGCCGGTAGCGCAATTGGTGCAGTGGTTCGAACGGCGCCAGGAACTGGCCGGCCAGCGCTGAGGAGAGATAACCATGCCACTCGATTTCTCGGTTGTTCTGCAGTACTGGCCGGTCCTGCTCAAGGGCCTCGGCCTGACCCTGGCCTTCACCGGCGCCTGCGCTGTACTGGGCAGCCTGCTGGGCTTTGCCGTCAGCATGCTGCGCCAACTGAAAACCCCGCTGGTGCGCTTGCCGCTGACCCTTTACGTGGAGTTCTTCCGCGGTACGCCGCTGCTGATCCAGCTGTTCTGGGTGTTCTTCTGCTTCCCGGTGGTGTTCGGCCTGGACATCCCGCCCTATGTGTCGGTGCTGATCGCCCTGACCCTGTTCATGGGCGCGATTACCAGCGAGACCTTCCGCGGCGCGCTCAAGTCCATCGCCAGCGAGCAGCACGACGCCTGTACCGCCCTGGGCCTCGGCTCGAAGGTCAAGGTGCTTTACGTGATCTTCCCGCAAGCCCTGCTGCGCGCCGTACCGCCGCTGCTGTCGAACGTGGTCAGCCTGTTCAAGGAGAGCGCGCTGATCTCTTCGGTGGGCGTCGCCGACCTGATGTTCGTCGGCCAGAACATTTCCAACAGCACCGCGCGCCCGGTCGAGTTCCTCTCGGCCGTGGCCGTCATCTACTTCCTCGTGGCCTTCCCGCTGACCCGTCTGGTCGGCGTGGTCGAAGGGCGCCTGCTGCGCCGCTACGCCTACTGACACAACCCTAACCAACCCGGAGAATCACCGATGAAACTGAAAGGTATCCTGCCTGCCCTGGTCACCCCGTTCGACGCCGCTGGCAAAGTCGATCACGACACCCTGGCCTCGGTCATCGAGCACCAACTGGCCGCTGGTGTCAGCGGTTTCGTACCCCTGGGCTCGACCGGCGAGTACTACGCCCTGGCCAATGACGAGCGTCGTCAGATCCTCGCCACCGTCAAGGAAGTGGTCGGCGACCGCGGCCTGCTGATTGCCGGCGCCAACGGCTCCTGCACCCGTGAAGTGCTGGAACAGATCAAACAGACCGTCGACGCTGGCTACACCAACCTGCTGATCGCCCCGCCGTATTACGCGCTGCCGTCCCAGGAAGAACTGCTGGCCCACTACAACACCATTCTCGACACCTTCCCCGAGATCAACGTGGTGCTCTACAACTATCCGGTGCGTACCAACGTCGAAGTCGGCCTGGACGTGATCGCCGCGCTGCACCAGCACCCGCGCGTGATCGGCATCAAGGAAAGCAGCGGCAACCTGCTGCGCGCCATCGAGATCGGCGAGAAGTACAAGGGCATCCAGCTGTCCTGCGGTTCCGACGACCAGGCCCTGGACTTCTACCTGTGGGGCGCCGATAGCTGGATCTGCGGTCCGGCCAACATCTTCCCGGAGAAGGTCGTGGCCTTCCACAAGGCCTTCACCGCCGGCGACATCCGTGGCGCCCAGGAAGTGATGCGCAGCCTGTTCCCGGCCATGGCCAACCTGGAAAGCGGCAAGTTCGTGCAGAAGGTCAAGTACGGCGCCGAGCTGGCCGGCTTCAAGGTCGGCCTGGCCCGCGCGCCGCTGCTGCCGCTGACCGATGAAGAGAAGGCCGAGTTCCGCAAGGTGTTCGAGGCGTCGCAAGCCTAAGGGCGCCCCTCCCGCTGTAGGAGCGTGGCTCGCCCGCGAAGGACCGCGCAGCGGTCCCGGATTTGTAGCGACAACACAATTTTGGGACCGCTACGCGGTCCTTCGCGGGCAAGCCACGCTCCTACACGGTATACCTTCTAACCGGTTTCCCTTTTTTCCGAGCATTGCACCCATGAACAACCCGCAAACGTCATCGCAACACGCAGTGGTCATCGGTGGTGGCATCGTCGGCGTGTGCTGCGCGCTGTACCTGCAGCGCGAAGGCCACCGGGTCACCCTGATCGACCCGGCCGCCCCGGGCGACAGCACCGCCAAGTGGAGCTGTGGCCAGATGGCGGTGAGCGAAGTCATCCCGCTGTCCAAGCCAGGCATCCTGATGAAGATCCCCGGCTGGCTGCTGGACCAGAAAGGCCCCCTCGCCCTGCGCCCGAGCGCATTGCCGGGGATCCTGCCGTGGTTCATGCGCTTCCTGGCCTGTGCCCGTCCCTCGAAGATCAACGAGATCGCCCAGGACATGGCGCGCCTGACCCAGCATGTCTACGAAGACTATGCCCCGCTGCTCGACGCTTGCCCCGACAAGACTCTGCTTGGCGAACGCCCGGTGCTCGAAGTGTTCGACACACCGGCCGGCCTGGCACACGAACGCCCGCACCTGGAACTGCGCAAGCAACTGGGCTTCCGCTCCCAGGAACTCAATGGGGCAGAGATTTCCGATCTGGAGCCGGCACTGGCCGGTAAATTCCAGCACGGCCTGATGTTCCCGGACTGGCGCGCCGTGAACGACACCGAAGGGTTTATCGCCGCCCTGACCGAGAGTTTCATCGCCCAGGGTGGCATCCGTGTCCGCCAGCGCGTGACGAAGATCGACGAGCAGCACGACAAGGCCACCGGCGTTACCCTGGAAGACGGCGCCCGCGTACCGGCCGACCTGCTGGTGGTCGCGGCCGGCACCGGCGCCCGTCCGTTCTTCGACAGCCTGGGGGTGAACATTCCCCTGGCCGGCATCGCTGGCTACCAGGCGGTGCTGCCGCAACCTGAAGTGGAGATCCGCCACTCGGTGATCTACGCCGACGGCGGCTTCTGCTTCGCCCCGATGACCCGTGGCCTGCAGATCGGCGGCACCATCGAGTTCGCCGGCCCGAATGCCGAGCCCAATTTCAAGCGTGCCGAAATCATCATGGAAAAGGCCCGCCGCGTCCTGCCGCAACTGAACACCCAAGGCATGGAGTTCGGCGTTGGTTATCGCCCGTTCCTGCCTGACACCAAACCGGTGATCGACCGCTCGCCGCGCCTGAAGAACGCCATCCTGGCCTTCGGCCACGGCCAGCTCGGTCTCACCCTCGGTGCTACCACCGGCCGCCTGGTCTGCGACCTCGCTGCCGGGCGCGCGCCAAACCAGAACCTTTCCGCATTCAGTGCCCGACGCTTCGCCGTCCTTGGAGGAAACGCATGAACCGCTACGACCAGTTCTACATCAATGGCCAGTGGGTCAGCCCGATCAACGGTGGCAGCTTCAACTCGTATGACCCGAGCGACGAAAGCCTGATCGCCAGCGTCGCCTCCGGCTGCGCCGCCGACGTGGACGTGGCGGTCAAGGCCGCTCGCGCCGCCTTCGACGAGGGTCCGTGGCCGCGCCTGAGCGGTGCCGAGCGGGGCGAATACCTGCGCAAGATCGCCGATGGCATTCGCGCCCGCCAGGAAGAACTGGCGACGATCGAGGTCCGCGACAACGGCAAGCCCTTCCCCGAAGCCATGTGGGACATCGGTGACACCGCCGGCTGCTTCGACTTCTATGCCAACCTGGCCGAAGAACTCGATCGCAACCGCGAAAAAGACGTGAGCCTGTCCGACGACCGCTTCAGCGCGATCGCCCGCAAGGAGCCTATCGGCGTGGCCGGCGCCATCGTGCCGTGGAACTTCCCGATGCTGATGGCCTCGTGGAAGATCGCCCCGGCCCTGGCCGCCGGTTGCTGCATCATCCTCAAGCCCGCCGAACAGACCTCGCTGACCGCCCTGGAACTGGCGCGCATCGCCGACGACGCCGGCCTGCCGCCAGGCGTGCTGAACATCGTCTCCGGCCCGGGCTCCACCGTCGGTGCCGCGCTGACCGCGCACCCGGGCGTGGACAAGCTGGCGTTCACCGGCAGCGTGCCGGTGGGCAGCCGGATCATGCAGGCCGCCGCCCAGGACATCAAGAACGTCACCCTGGAGCTGGGCGGCAAGTCGCCGTTCGTGATCTTCGCCGACAGCGATATCGAGCAAGCGGTCGAGTGGATCATGTTCGGCATCTTCTGGAACAAGGGCGAAGTCTGCTCCGCCACCTCCCGCGTGCTGGTCGAGCGCGCCGCCTATGAGCCGCTGCTGGCCCGGCTGGCCGAAGAGACCCGCAAGATCAAGATCGGCAACGGCCTGGAAGAAGGCGTGCTGCTCGGCCCGCTGGTCAATCGCAACCAGTACGACGGCACCCTCAAGGCCATCGCCAGCGGCCTGGAAGCCGGTGCCCGCCTGGTCTGCGGCGGCGAGCGTCCGGCGCACCTGGACAAGGGCTTCTACCTGCAACCGACCGTCTTCGCCGACGTTCCGGAAGACAGCTGGATCTGGAACGAAGAGATCTTCGGTCCGGTGGTGTGCATCCGTCCGTTCGACACCGAGGAAGAAGCGGTAAAATCCGCCAACAACTCGCGCTTCGGCCTCGGCGCCGCGGTGATGTCGAAGGACCTGGAGCGCTGCGAGCGCGTCGCCCGCAAGTTCCGCGCCGGCATCGTCTGGATCAACTGCTCCCAGCCGACCTTCACCGAAGCGCCGTGGGGCGGCTACAAGCAGAGCGGCATCGGCCGCGAGCTGGGTGAATGGGGCCTGAACAACTACCTCGAAACCAAGCAGATCACCTCTTACAACACCGACCAGCCGTGGGGCTGGTACATCAAGTGAGGTAACACCCATGCGTTGGAAACAGACGCTTCAGCTCGCTGAGGTGCACTGCGAAGGCGAGATCGGCAAGGTCATCACCGGCGGCGTCCTGGGTATCCCGGGCGCCACCATGCTGGACAAGATGAACCACATCAACGAGGTCGACGACAGCCTGCGTCGCCTGGTGACCCTGGAACCGCGCGGCTGCCTGCAGATGTCGGTCAACCTGCTGCTGCCGCCGACCCGTCCCGAGGCCCACGCCGGCTTCATCGTGCTGCAGGCGGACAAGGCGCACCCGATGTCGGGGAGCAACTGCATCTGCGTGGTCACCGCCCTGCTGGAACTGGGCATGGTGCCCATGCAGGAGCCCGAGACCACGGTGGTGCTGGACACCCCCGCCGGCCTCGTTACCGCCCGCGCCCTGTGCGCGGACGGGCGCTGCCTCAGCGTCTCGCTGGACATGGTGCCGGCGTTCGTCGAACACCTGGACCTGGCCATCGAGACCGAAGCCTTCGGCACGCTCAAGGTCGATGTGGCCTTCGGTGGCGTGTACTACGCACTGATCGATGTCGAGCAGATCGGTCTCTCCATTGCCCCGGAGCATGCCCGGGCCCTGGCCGATACCGGCGTGGCCTTGAAGGAGGTGATCAACCGCCAGTTGAGCATCCAGCATCCGTTGCTGCCGTCGGTCAACGAGGTGGCCTACGTGATGTTCCGCAATCGCCTGGACGAGCGCACCTACCAGACCTGTACTACCCTGCCCCCGGGCCGGGTCGACCGCTCGCCCTGCGGTACCGGCAGTTCGGCCAACCTCGCCACCCTGGCCGCCCGCGGCCTGGTGCAGGCAGGCGACCAACTGGTGTCGCGCTCGACCATCGGCGGTCAGTTCCAGGTGACGCTGCTCGGGCACACCGAGGTTGGCGGCAAGCCGGCGGTGCTGCCGCGGGTCACCGGCCGCGCCTGGCTCTACGGCCTGCAACAGCTGGGTGTGGACCCGGACGATCCGCTGGCGGCAGGCTTCATGCTCAGTGATACCTGGGGCGTCGGCCCCAGCCAGTAGTGACGACAATGGCCGGGCCTGTATGATGCCGGCCAGACCAACCGGGACCTGATGATGGCAAAAGATAACGACACCGAGAGCGGCCCACGCCGCCATAGCGGGCGCTACATCTACGAGGAACTGCGCAAGCAGATCCTCACCCTCAAGCTCAAGCCGGGCGTGCAGCTCGACGAAGTGTCCCTGGCCGCGCAGTTCGGGCTGTCCCGCTCTCCGGTCCGGGATGCCCTCGCCCGCCTGATCACCGAGGGCCTGGTGATCATCCTGCCGAACCGCACCACCCTGGTGACGCCGTTCGAGATCGAGGAGTTTCCCAACTACATCTCCGCGCTGGACCTGATCCAGCGTGCGGTCACCCGCCTGGCTGCCACCCAGCACCGCGCGGAAGACCTCGAGGCGATCCGCAAGGCCGATGCCGACTATCTCGCGGCCGTGACCAGCGGCGACTTCCAGGCCATGTCCGAGCTGAACAAGGCTTTCCACATGGCCATTGCCCAAGCCGGGCGCAACCCGTACTTCATCAATTACTACGAGCGCTTGCTCGGTGAAGGGCAGCGCCTGCTGCACCTGCATTTCGATCATGTGGTCAGTTCCGCCAGCACCCATCGCCTGGGTCGCGATCACGACGAGATGATCGAGGCCATCGCCTCGCGGGATGCCGATGCGGCCGAAGCGGCAGCGCATGAACACACCATGCTGTTCCAGCGCCGGTTCCTCGACTACATGCAGCAGAACCTGACGGCGCGCATGTCGATCGCCTGAACCGAAGCAGCTTTCCGACCTTTACGCGGCCCCTGTGGGAGCTGGCTTGCCAGCGATAGCGATGGTGAATTCACCGACGCAATCGCTGGCAAGCCAGCTCCCACAGGGGCCGTGTCGTTCTTACGTTCATTGGCCATCTTGACAGCCTGATGCCCTCCGGATAGCTTGCATGCAGCTCTGCACACAACAAATCCAAAGGGAGTCGACGATGCACAGATTCGAAAACAAGGTAGCGATCGTGACCGGCGCCGCCGGCGGTATCGGTTCGGCCATTGCCGCCCGTCTCGCCCGTGAAGGCGCGGCGGTGGTAGTCAGTGACGTCAATCTGGAAGCGGCCCAGGGCGTTGTCGAGGTGATCCGCAGCGAAGGCGGCAAAGCCGTGGCGATCGCTGCGGATATCGCCCAGGGCGATGCCTGCCGTGCGCTGGTGCAGCAGACCGTCGAGCAACTCGGTGCCATCGACATCCTGGTGAACAACGCCGGGATCAACCGCCGCGGCAACCTGCTTGCCCTGAGCGAAGACGACTGGCACACCAGCTTCACCGTCAACCTCGACTCGATGTTCCACCTGTGCCGCGCCGTCCTGCCGCTGATGATCGAGGCCGGTGGCGGCGCCATCGTCAACACCGCCTCGCAGTGGGGCCTGTACCCGGCGCCAGGGCATATCGCCTACAACGTCACCAAGGCCGCCGTGGCCTCCTTCACCCAGAACCTGGCGCGGGACTATGCGCCGCACAAGGTGCGGGTGAACGGGGTGTGCCCGGGCGAGATCCACACGCCGATGCTGGAAGCCGGGGTCACGCGCTCGGGCCGCACCATCGCCGACCTGGACAGGATGGTGCCGTTCGGGCGCATCGGCAAACCCGAGGAAGTGGCGGCACTGGTGGCGTTCCTGGCGTCGGAGGAAGCGGCGTTCATGTGTGGGTCGCTGGTGGAGATCACCGGAGCGCAGGCGGTGGCCTGACGCTGTCCCCAAGGCGGCCACTGTAGAGATCGAACGATCTCTACAGTGGCCTGTTCCGGACAACCTTCAGAAATCGAAGGTCAGCCCGGCATACAGTGCACGGCCATCTCCAGGCGAGTGCAGCGAGGCGTCAGCTCCATCCGGGTCAAACCAGACGTACTCGTAGTAACGATTGGTCAGGTTTTTCAGTTGCAGATCCACGCTCATCGACTCGCTGAGCTTGTAGGTCGCCCCGAGATTCATCAGCACATAGCCACCGTAGGCGCCTTGAGTGTTCTCACGCTCCAGGTAGTAATGGGTTTGCCCGTTCGCCCAGGCTGTCAGCTGAAGCGCAGGTGTGGCCTGGTAGCTGATCCCGGTGTTCCACAGATGATGCGGTACATGGTCGATTTCCTTGCCCTTGCTACCCGGCAGTGCGCTGCTGGGTTCCAGGATTTTCGAGTACTGCCAGGAATAGGACATCCACACCTCGGTACGCTCATCCGGCTGCAGGTTGACCTGCAGGTCATAGCCCCAGCGGCGGGTTTCGCCGACGTTATCGGACTCGCCGCTCGGGTCGTTGAGGCGACGGCTGACCTCGCCCGTGGCGTCCTGGCGCCAGTAGGCCACGCGGCCGTCGACCCACTCGGCCGGGGTGAACTTGACGCCGGTTTCCCAGCCTTCGTTGATCGACGGCTCCAGGTCCTCGTTGCGTGGCGGCACCTTGTACGACGCCGCACCGGTCCCCACCTGGAACGTCCGGCCCCAGTTGGCGTAGACACTGGCGAACGTCCAGGGCGAGTAAACGATGCTGAGCTTGGGCTGCTTGATCAGCCCGTAGTCGTTGATGTCCGAGTCCAGCCCGGTCAGCTTGTTGGTGAAGTCGCCATTGATCTTGTCTACCCGATAGGCCGGGACGATTTTCAGCGACTCGACCGGCTCGATTTCAGCCTGCACATAGGCGCCGACCGTATTGAAGTCGAAGTCCTGGTTGCGGGTCTGCGCCTGGCGCACCCGTTGCAGGGTGCGATAGCGCTCGCTGCGGTTTTCCTGTTTCTGCACATCGCTGCCGCCTTCCAGCGCGAAGGCGTGCAGCCAGTCGACCTGTGGGCGCCAGGTCAGGGAGGTGATGGCGCCGTACTGGTCCTCGTAGGTATCGCGTTCCTGCTGGGAGCTGGTGCGCCAGTACTGGGTCCAGCGACGATCATCGAAGGTATTGAGGTAAGTCTTCGCTGACCAGGACAAGGTGTCCGCAAGGTCGGTGTCGAAATGCAGGCTGACCTGGTTCATGCGCCGCGTACCCTTGTCCGTCGCGTTGTAGTCGTTGCTCATGCGCGGGTGGTGGCGAGCATCCTCTTCGGTCAGGTAGCCGGCCTCCTGCGCCTGCGACTCATAGTGCCGGGCAATCAGGCCCAGGCGGAAGCTGCCGTCGTCAGGGGTATAGAACCACTTGCCGCCGAAGCTGTAGCGCTCGGTGTCGCCGTGGTCGCGATAGCCATCGACCTGCTGGCGGGCGAAGAAGTAGTTCTGGGTCCAGTTGCTGGTTTCGATGCCCTTGGCCAGTTGCACCTCGCGGGTGTTGAAGCTGCCGTAGCGCAGGCGGGCCTTGTTGTAGTTGCCGCCCGTGCGGGTGTTGATGTTGACGTTGCCGGCGATGTTGTTGAGGCCATAGCGCGGGTCGCTGGTACCGCGCACGACTTCGATGCTGTCGATGTCCATCGGGAACACCGAATCGATGAAGGGCATGTTGCCGTCGTTGGTGTTGCTCGGGATGCCATCGACCAGCAGCTTGACCGCGTTGACTTCGCCTTCACCGTTGAAGCCCCGGAACGAGAGCTTGCCCGAGGTGGTGCCCTGGTTGAATTCGGTCAACATGACACCAGGAGCACGGCTGAACAGCTCCCAGCTGTAGGCCACAGGCATCTTCTCGACGATATCTGCGCCGAGGATGTCCACCGAGCTCAGCACGCTGCTGGTGGCCAATGGACCGGTCGTACTGCCGCTGACCGTGACAGCGCCAAGGGTGAGGGTGGAGTTATCGCTGGACAGCGTTTCAGCCACGGCTTGGGAAAGTGGGCTCAGGCTGGATACACAGGTGATCGTTAACACGGGCAAGACAGCGCGTGCGGTGCTACGGAACGCAGGCATGGACAAAGCTTCCTGGCAAAAAAGTCGGGCACGGTCATCACGCGCGTTGTGCGCGGGACCGGTGGATGGTCGACAGATCAGGCCAGGGGAGAGGCGCGCGGATTGAGGTTGGGCCACTGTTCGCGTGGCAGAGGCAAGGTGGGAGCGTGACCCAGCAGCAGGTCATCGGGCCAGAAACGCGGGAAGAGGTGTTTGAAGTAGTCGCCCGGCAGCACGGCCTGGCCGGCGTGACCGCAGCAGCAATCACCGGATTGCGGCTTGCTGTCGGCGCTGCCCGAGCGTTCGGACTGGTCGAGCTTGAGTTGCGCGAGCAGCGACTTGGGCAGGCTCTGCACACCGTGCAGACTGCAGAAACTGCCGAGAAGCAGCGACTGGTCAATAGCAGGTTCGCGCAAGGAACGGTCGAGCGGCATCACCAGCAGGTTGAACAACACTGCGAAGCAAGCGAGCAACCAGAGGTGAGTGCGAACACGTGACAGCATGGACCGCTCCATGGGTAAGCTGCGCATTAAGCCCCATCCGTGGCGGTCTGTAAAAGTTCCATTCAGCGCCATTTTGTCGCAGGCAGGCTGCTTCAGGCCTGTTTGCTCCAGGCACAGACGCGTCCCCGTAGCCGAGCAATCGACGAAGCGCTATGCCAACATGTGCTTCCCTGCCCCGTACCACAGGTTCATCCATGCTCTACGTTGTCATGCTGGGAGGAAAACATCCTCGGGCCAGCATCGAAGTCCACGACGTGGTCTTCGCCCACGGCGATACACTCGCCCAGACCTACCCGCAGTTGCGCAGCGCCTGGTTCGGCAGCCCCAAGGGCCTGCATATCGACTCCTGGTTGGAGGTCCACGGCGTGGATGGCTATCGCGTCGAACTCGGCCACGCGGCACCACAGCCCGGCGCCATGCGCTTGTTCTTCCTCAACCTGGGTGGCTACGCACCCGGCGAGTTTGGCGAGGATCACCGCTATTTGCTGGTCACGGCTACCGATGCGGCCGCTGCGAAGAAAGTGGGCAAGCAACGCATGGCCGCAGGCTGGCTGAAGCCGCATACCGACGCGGTAGTGGACGTCGATGACTGCCTGCCGGTGGATCTGATCGAAGGTCGTTATGTACACCTGGTCGAGGGTGAACATCGAGGCATGGTGCAGCGCAGCGATTACATCGTGATCTGAGTGGTGCGTAGGTGAGAAGGCCTGTCAGCAGATCGCATCAGGGCTGACAGGTGCTTGTCATGGCTTTTCTGGCGCCCTCAAGATCGAGCGCCGCGCGGGCGGCGCTCGATCTTGAGGGCGCTGAAAATCTACCGGCATGCACCTGGTGGCCATAACCCGGTTCTCTGACAGGCACCTCGCAGCCACCACTATTCAGTGCAAACCAATAGTTAACCTCAGAGTAACAATCCACTCCCAACCTTGATTGATACCCTCCCCGCCCAACCGTACCTTGACCTCCACGAAAGCGGACCCGTGGAGTCACACAATGACAACCAGCCCCTCCCCCCCACCGCAGTGGTCGCGCCGGCGCACCGAGAAGCAGCGCCGGCTCGACCAGCTACGCCATCTCGCGGATGGCGCGGTGATCCCCAGTGAACGTATCGTCGAAGCCCTCGAGCTGTTGATCGCCCCCGGGGATCGCGTGGTGCTCGAGGGCAACAACCAGAAGCAGGCGGATTTCCTCTCGCGCTCCCTGGCCAAGGCCGACCCCGGCAAGCTGCATGACCTGCACATGATCATGCCCAGCGTCAGCCGCGCCGAACACCTCGACCTGTTCGAACAGGGCATCGCCCGCAAGCTCGACTTTTCCTTCGCCGGCCCGCAAAGCCTGCGCATCGGCCAGTTGCTGGAAGACGGCCGCCTGGAAGTCGGCGCGATCCACACCTACATCGAGCTGTATTCGCGCCTGCTGGTCGACCTGATTCCCAACGTGGCCCTGGTCGCCGGCTTCATGGCCGACCGCGAGGGCAACATCTATACCGGCCCGAGCACCGAGGACACCCCGGCCCTGGTCGAACCGACCGCCTTCAGCGACGGCATCGTGATCGTCCAGGTCAACCAGTTGGTCGACGATGTGCGCGATCTGCCACGGGTCGATATCCCGGCCTCCTGGGTGGATTTCGTGGTGGTCGCCGACCGGCCGTTCTACATCGAACCGCTGTTCACCCGCGACCCGCGCCATATCAAGCCGGTGCATGTGCTGATGGCGATGATGGCGATCCGCGGGATCTACGAGAAACACAACGTCCAGTCCCTCAACCACGGCATCGGTTTCAATACCGCCGCGATCGAACTGATCCTGCCGACCTACGGCGAATCCCTCGGGCTCAAGGGCAAGATCTGCCGCAACTGGACGCTCAACCCCCACCCCACGCTGATTCCGGCCATCGAGTCCGGCTGGGTCGAGAGCGTGCATTGCTTCGGCACCGAGCTGGGCATGGAGGACTACATCGCCCAGCGCCCGGATGTGTTCTTCACCGGGCGCGATGGCTCGATGCGCTCCAACCGGATGATGTGCCAGTTGGCCGGCCAGTACGCCGTGGATCTGTTCATCGGCGCCACCCTGCAGATGGATGGCGACGGCCATTCCTCCACCGTGACCCGCGGCCGCCTGGCCGGCTTCGGCGGTGCGCCGAACATGGGTCACGACCCGCGCGGCCGCCGCCATGCGACCCCGGCCTGGCTCGACATGACCGAGCCGGTGACCCTGCTGGAGCGGGGGCGCAAGCTGGTGGTGCAGATGGTCGAGACCTTCCAGGAAGGCGGCAAGCCGACCTTCGTCGAGACCCTGGATGCCGTGGACGTGGCCCGCAAAGCCGGCATGCCCCTGGCGCCGGTGATGATCTACGGCGACGACGTCACCCACCTGCTCACAGAGGAAGGCATCGCCTACCTGTACAAGGCGCGCAGCCTCGAGGAGCGCCAGGCGATGATCGCTGCGGTCGCCGGCGTTACCGCCATCGGCCTGCGCCACGATCCGAAGGACACCCAGCGCATGCGCCGCGAAGGCCTGATCGCCCTGCCCGAAGACCTCGGCATCCAGCGCACCCAGGCCAGCCGCTCCCTGCTGGCGGCCAAGAGCATTGCCGAACTGGTCGACTGGTCCGGCGGCCTGTACAACCCGCCCGCACGCTTCAGGAGCTGGTAATGAGCGCATCCACACTGATTCATGTTCCGCTGCCGCTTTCCCAGTTGCTGGCCGACCTGGCGGTGGACGCCCTGATCGACGAGGCCGATCTGTCGCCCAAACCAGCGCTGGTGGACCGGCGCGGCGCGGGTGCCCACCAGGATCTGCACCTGGGCCTGATGCATGCGTCGGCGCTGTCGCTGTGGCCCTGCTTCAAGGAAATGGCCGAGGCGGCGCTGGCCTTCGGTGAAGTCGGCCAGCCGTTGCGCGAAGCGCTCGGGCAGATTGGCCGCGAAGGTGAAAACGCGATGCTGGCGACCACGGGCGGCGTCAACACCCACCGTGGGGCGATCTGGGCCCTGGGCCTGCTGGTCGCCGCCCGTGCGCTGGGCGGGCCAGATGAGGATGCCGGCGCAGTCGCCGCCCGCGCTGGGCGCATCGCCCTGATCGACGACCGTTTCGCCCCAAGGCAGCAGGACAGCCACGGCCTTCAGGTGCAACGCCGCTACGGTGCACGCGGCGCCCGGGAAGAAGCGCAATCGGGCTTCCCGACGGTGCTCGGGCATGGCCTTCCACAACTCGCTGCCAGTCGCAGCCGCGGCGCAGGCGAGCAAAACGCGCGCCTAGACGCCCTGCTGGCGATCATGGCAACCCTGGACGACACCTGCGTGCTCTGGCGCGCCGGGCCGCAGGGCTTGCAGACCATGCAGCAAGGCGCCCGTGGCGTCCTCGAGGCCGGCGGCAGCGCCAGCCTTGCCGGGCGCCGGCGACTGCGCGAACTGGATGCCAGCCTGCTGGCCCTCAACGCCTCGCCAGGCGGCGCCGCAGACCTGCTGGCGGCGTGCCTGTTCCTCGATAACGCCGGGAGTCTCTGAGCATGGAAACCCTGTCTTTCACCTTTCCCGCCGGCGAGCCCGGCGCAGGCCGCGCCCTGGTCGGCTGCGTCGGCTCCGGCGACCTTGAAGTGCTGCTCGAACCCGGCGCGCACGGCGTGCTGGCAATCAACGTGGTGACCTCGGTCAACGGCAGCGCGCCGCGCTGGCAACAGCTGTTCCAGCGCCTGTTCGCCGAGCAGTTGCCGCCGGCCATGAACATCGATATCCACGACTTCGGCGCCACGCCCGGCGTGGTGCGCCTGCGCCTGGAACAAGGTTTCGAGGAGATTGCCCATGACTGATGTCGCCCGCTTGCTCAACAGCCGCAGCTTCGTGGAACTGGGTGCCCGCGAGCGGGCCCGGGCCCTGCTCGATGCCGGCAGCTTTCGCGAACTGCTCGGCCCCTTCGACCGCCTGATGTCGCCCTGGCTGCCCGGCCAGGGCATCGTGCCCCAGGCCGACGATGGGGTGGTCATCGCCAAGGGCACCCTGAACGGCCAGCCGCTGCTGGTGGCCGCCATCGAAGGGGCGTTCCAGGGCGGCAGCATGGGCGAGGTCGGCGGCGCCAAGATCGCCGGGGCCCTGGAACTGGCGGTCGAGGACAACCGCAACGGCATTCCCACCGCCGCCGTGCTGCTGCTGGAAACCGGCGGCGTGCGCCTGCAAGAAGCCAACCTGGGGCTGGCGGCCATTGCCGAGATCCAGGCCGCGATCGTCGAGCTGCGTCAATTCCGACCCGTGGTCGGCCTGATCGCCGGCTCGGTCGGTTGCTTTGGCGGCATGTCCATCGCCGCCGGGCTGTGCAGTCATCTGATCGTGACCCGCGAGGCGCGCCTGGGCCTCAATGGCCCGCAGGTGATCGAGCAGGAAGCGGGGATCGACGAATACGACTCCCGCGACCGGCCCTTCATCTGGAGCCTGACCGGTGGCGAGCAACGTCATGCCTGCGGACTGGCGGACAGCTACATCGCGGACGATGTCGAGCAGCTGCGCGCAGCCTTGGTGACCGCCCTCGCGGCTGGCGAACCCGCCCTGCCCCGCAGCCGGCGCTACGCCGACTTCCTCGCACTGCTGAACAAGCTCGGGGCGGACTGCGAACAACTGGACGCGCGCCGCGTGCGCGCCATCTACCAGGGAGAACTGCAATGAGCCGAGGAATCGAGTGGCTGCGCGCATTGGCCGCCGGCCCTGAACTGCCGGGCTTTCCTGCCTCGGTAAAAGTCATCGACGGTGAACTGGGCAACCGCCCGGCGCGCTATCTGGCGGTAGTCCCGGATGCGCACAACCCCTTCCCCCGTGCACGCCAGGGCGAAGTCGGCCTGCTGGAAGGCTGGGGGCTGGCCAAGGCCATCGACGAGGCCATCGAGGCGGACGCCGGTGCTACGCCGCGCATCCTGGTGGCAGTGGTCGATGTGCCGAGCCAGGCCTACGGGCGGCGCGAGGAAGCGCTGGGGATCCACCAGGCGCTGGCCGGCGCGGTGGACGCCTACGCCCGGGCCCGGCTTGCCGGTCACCCGGTGATTGCCCTGCTGGTGGGCAAGGCGATGTCGGGCGCCTTTCTCGCCCATGGTTACCAGGCCCAGCGGATCATCGCCCTGGACGACGACGGGGTGATGGTCCACGCCATGGGCAAGGCCGCGGCGGCCCGTATTACCTTACGCAGCGTCGAGGAGCTCGAAGCCCTGGCCGCGACCGTGCCGCCCATGGCCTACGATATCGCCAGCTATGCCTCGCTGGGGCTGTTGTGGGAGCGGGTCAAGGTCGAGGGCATCGAGCAGCCCGGTACGGCGGATATCGACAGGGTCAACGAGGTGCTGGTCCGCGCGGTACTGGACATCGGCACGAGCACCGACCTGCGTGGCCGCCTCGGTGCGCCTAACCGGGCGATGTCGTCGCTGGTGCGGGAGCGCTTGCGGGCGCAGTGGTAGTGTTGATGAACAGCACTTTCCACGCCCACGATCTGCTCTGGGGCATGCCCTCTGCGCAACTGCCCGAAGACGCCCCGGACTGGGCGCGTCAGGTGCTGGATGCCGGCCTGCCCGTGGTAGTGCGGCGGGCCAGCGGCGAGGCCGGCTTGGTGCCGGTCGGTGTGCGTGGCGATCAACGCGCACGACGACTTGGGGCCTGGATGACGGCTACGCAGGTGAGCTGCCGACGCCGTCCTGAAGATCTGCGCCTGCAAGATCCGGCGGATCTGCCGGCACTCGTTGCCCTGCAACAGGTGACGCCGATCCTCGACGACCTCGGCCTCGCCTGGGGCCCCACGGGTGGCGTCGGCTACCAGTTGGCGACCGGGCTGACTGTGCTGCATGCCGACAGCGATCTCGACCTGCTGCTGCGTACACCGACGCGTTTCAGCCGCGCCGAGGCCCGTAGCCTGAGCCACAGGCTCAAGGCCATGGCCTGCCGGATCGACCTGCAACTGGAAACCCCCAATGGCGCCGTGGCCCTGGCCGAATGGGCCACGGACAGTGCACGTGTCCTGCTCAAGCATCGTGACGGCGCCCGTCTGGTCGCCGATCCCTGGCACCTCGCGGAGCAGCCGGCATGAGCAGCCTGTTCGCCTTTCCCGGCCAGGGCGCGCAACGCCCCGGCATGCTTCAGGGCCTGGTCGAGGATGCCTCGGGCCGGGCCTGTCTTGAAGAAGCCAGCGATGTGCTCGGCGAGTCTCTGTTGGGTCTCGACAGCCGCGAGGCGCTGGCGTCCACCCGCGCCGTGCAGCTGTGCCTGCTGGTGGCCGGCGTGGCTGCCGCGCGTGGATTGCTGCAACGCAATGCCCCGCCGGATTATGTCGCCGGACTGTCCATCGGTGCCTACCCGGCAGCGGTGATCGCCGGTGCGCTGGATTACGCCGACGCGGTGCGCCTGGTCGCCCTGCGCGGTGAGCTGATGCAACGTGCCTACCCCAGCGGCTATGGGATGACGGCCTTGATCGGATTGGACCAAGGCAGCGTCGAACGGCTGATCGAGAGTGAGTCGGTGTTCCTGGCCAATATCAATGCCGAGCAACAGTTCGTGATTGCCGGCAGCGATGCCGCCATGGAGCGGGTTGCCCAACAGGCGCTCGCCATGGGTGCCCGCGCCGCCAAGCGTCTGGCGATGAGCGTGCCGTCTCATTGCCCGTTGCTGGACGCGCCGGCCAAGGAATTGGCCCAGGCCTTCGCCCCGGTCACCCTGCGCCGGCCCGCCATCACGTTCCTGAGCAGCAACAGCGCCAGGCCGCTGCACAACGCCGAGGCCCTGCGCGACGACCTGGCCTTCAACATGTGCCGCCGCGTCGACTGGGCGGCGACCGTGCGCACCGCCTGGGAGCGCGGTGTACGCCTGCTAATCGAACTGCCACCCGGCGCCGTGCTCGGTGGTCTGGCCCGGTCTGTGTTCAATCCCGGAACGGTGGTCGCTTGCCAGGATGCTCGCGCTGATACGCTGGATGTGTTGCTGCGCAGGGAGGCAGCCGATTCCTCCCCATGACCGCAGAAGCTGGTTCTGCGCAGAACCCGTAGGAGCGTGGCTTGCCCGCGAAGGACCGCGCAGCGGTCCCAAAATCTCGCTGACACCACCATTTTTGGGACTGCTTTGCAGTCCTTCGCGGGCAAGCCACGCTCCTACCTGATCCGCGATATCCATGCCACCCCGTTTTTTCAGTCTTCCCGCCCCCGGCTATACATCCGGCACTCGGCAACCAACGCCAGCAAATTCGGATCCCGCTCACGACTCTTCAGGAACACCACGCCAATATGCTGCTGCAGCCGATAACGCGGCTGCAGCGGGATCAGCTTGACGCGGTTCTCATACACCGCCGAAATCCGCCCCGGCAACAACGCATACCCCACCCCCGAACTGACCATGCTGAGCAAGGTGAAGATGTCATTCACCTGCATCGCCACATTCGGCTTGAACCCGGCCTGGTCGAACACCCGCGTACCGTCGCGGTGTGTGGCGAAGCCCTGGGTCAGGGTGATGAAGGTCGAGTCGGCGAGGTCGGCAAGGTCCACTTGCGCTTCCACGGCAAAGGGCGAGTCGGTGGGCACGGCAAGGAAGATATCGTCGGAGAACAGCGGCAACTGCTCGCACGCGGGGTCGCTGGTGCTCTCGTCGAGGGACACCAGGATGGCATCCAGTTCGAAATTCTTCAGCCGGTACAGCAGGTCGACGTTGGAACCCAGGATCAGGTCGATATTCAACTCGCTGCGTCGCAGCTTCAGGCCCATGACCAGTTGCGGCACGGTTTTCACCGTCAGCGAGTACAGCGCGCCAAGCTTGAAACGCTCGGAAGAGAACCCGGCAGCCTCGCGGGTCAGGCGCACCATTTCACCGGCGTCCTTGATCAGAGTGCGGGCCTTTTCCTCCAGCACATAGGCACTTTCCAGCGGTGTCAGCTTGCGCCCTTCATGCTTGAACAGCGGGCAACGCAGGGCATTTTCCAGCGAATGGATGGCCCTGTGCACGCTGACACTGCTGGTCTCCAGCTCGCTGGCGGCACGGGCAAGGTTGCCGTTGTGCATGAACGAAAGAAAGATTTCCAGCTTCTTCAGGGTCAGTTCTTCATCGATTTGCATACTCGGGTCCAGGCAGCAAGGAGCTGCCGGTGAGCATATAGGAACGCCGCAAGGACGGGTGACTGCGCGCGCCGTCACCCTCCAGTGTGCTTACATCCAGCCCGGCACCACGAACAGCAGCCAGGCCAGCAGCGGACCGAAGGCCACCACCAGGCCGCTGTAGACCAGGAAGCGACGGAACAACGCTTCGCGCTCTTCCTTCGCCGCCGACGCCACCACCAAGGCGCCATTGGTGGAGAACGGGCTGACATCCACCACGGTCGAGGACACCGCCAGCGCACAGATAACCCCGGCCGCGCCGAGATGCCCCTGCATCAAGAACGGTACCGCCAGCGGGATGGTCGCGCCCAGTACCGCCGCCGAAGAAGCGAACGCGGAGACGATGCCACCGACATAACAGACCAGCAGCGCACCCAGCAGCGGGATGCCGATGGCACTGACGCCGTGGCCGACAAAGTCGACCGCCCCGGCCTTCTGCAGCACCGCGACATAGGTCACCACACCGCTGATCAGCAGCACCGTGGACCAACTGATGCCGTCCACCGCGCCCTTCTGCGCCGACGGCGAGACGATCGCGATCGCCACGGCGACGGTGATTGCCACCAGGCCGACGTTCAGGTCATAGGCCAGCGCGGCGATGCCCAGGCCCAGCAGGCCGACCAGGGTGATCAGGTGATCGCGGTTGATCTGCAGCTCGCTCAGCGCCTGCGGATCATTGGACAGGGTGCCGCCACCGGCACTGAGCAATGCACCATGGCCCTCGATGGCGAACTGTCGCGATGACGCCTGTACACCGGCCAGCAAAGGCTCACTGACCACCACACGACTGCGGGCCAACAGTGCGAGGCCGCCAAAGGCGAAGAAGCAGATGAACGCCATCAGCACGTTGAAGCCGAGGCTGGTGAGAAACACGGCCATTTCCGTGACGTCCAGCCCGGCCTTCTGCACCACCTGGTTGGTGATGCCGCCATACACGCTGATCGGCGAGAAGCCGCCGGCCTGCGCGCCGTGGATCACCAGCAGGCCCATCATCAACGGGTTGATCTCGTACTGCTTGGCAAAGCGCAGCGCGACCGGACCGATGATCGCCACCGCCGCCGGCCCCAGTGCACCAAAGGCGGTGAGCACGGCCGTGACGATGAACATCACCCAGGGAATGGCCACGATATGCCCCCTAACCGCCTTCACCGCCCAATGCACCAGCAGATCGATGGTGCCGTTCTTCTGGGCGATGGCGAACAGATAGGTGATCCCGACCAGGGTCAGGAACAGGTCGGCGGGGAAGCCCGCAAGCACCTCCTTGGCCCCCACGCCGACCCACAGGCCGCCGACGATGAACGCCAAGGCAAAGCCGACGGCCCCCATGTTGATGGGCAGGGCCGTGGCCACGACGAACATGACCACCAGACCGATGATCGTTGCGATTTCCGGACTCATACGGCCTCCCGGGACATCCGCTGCGATTCATTCGATGGCAATCCGTTGTCCAGCGTGATGAAACCGACCCGGGTACAGGTGGCAGGCAGGGCTACACCGTAGATCATCATTGTTCTTATCCTCATGACATCGAAGTTATTGTTCTTGTGCTTCGGTAATCAGTGTCGCTATCGGCTGCGGTTCACCTCTTTCCGCGTTCGTGGATGCACATTAGAAGTGCAGGCCATGGACCATCAATCAAGCGAAGAGGCACTCCATTACGCTCAGGTTAACGATCAGGTTCGGCACCTTGTCATCCTGCGCATGAAGTCGGTGCGAAGTTTCGTGTCGAGCGGATCAGCGGGCGCTGTCGATGATAGAGCCACCATCGGGGGTGAGGCTCGATCCGGTAATGAACTGACTGTCCTTGCTGGCCAGGAACAACACGACCGGGGCAATGTCGTGTTCGGGCGAGCCATAGCGGCCCAATGGATTGGTCGGCGCGGGCGGGCTGATGTCCGGTCCCCAGGTTTCAGCGACCGGCAGCACGTTGTTCACGGTGATCTTGTCTGCCCCCCACTCACGGGCAGCGGTTCGGGTCAGTGCCCGCACGGCCTCTTTCGCCATGTTGTACGGACCATAGCCGACCAGTCCGATGACCCCCGCCATCGAGCCGAAGTTGATGACACGCCCTTCACCGCTCTTTCTCAGGTATGGGTAGGCCGCTTGCATCGCGCGAAGGTAGGCTATGGGGCCAAGGTCGAAATTGCGCTGCAATTGCTCCGCTGACAGGTCGAGGATGGACGAGAACGGTGCATTGGGGTCGAAGGCGTTGTTCACCAGAATGTCGATGCCGCCATAGGCGTCCGCCACCTTGTCGACCGCCGCCTTGAGTTGGTCGGCATTGCCGATATCGCAGGGGATACCGATGGCCGTACCGCCAGCGCCGGTAATCTCGGCAACCACGGCCTCCACGTTCGCGGGTGTGAGCGAGAGGACGGCAACCTTGGCCCCCTCGGCCGCGAACAGCTTGGCGGTGGCTCGGCCGATGCCACGCCCGGCGCCCGTGACAATGGCTACTTTTCCGTTGAGTCGGGACATGTTTTTCTCCTTGGCAGTCAAGACGTGTGTTGTTGCGCAGACGCGATCACGCCATACGGCGAAGGAGTGTCGCGGGCAGCGTTCTGAGTAGTGAATGAGACGGTCAGGAGCACCAGGCCGAGGATGGCCGCAAGCGCGCCCTTGGGCTTGCGCACGCCGAGGTGGGCCGAGCCGGACAGCAGCAGGTGAAAGAAGATGCCGGCGTAGGCCAGGTCGCTCAAAGGCACGCTGATGCGCGACAAGATGGCAAGAGGCCCGAGCACCTTCACCACGACCATGAGCGGCACAAGATAGGGAGCGGGATACTTCAGTTCCGAGAGTGTCTGGCGTACCCAATCCGTCCTGAAGACATAGAGAGTCGCAGATGACAGGTAGAGCAGTGCCAGCAATGCAGTGCAGATCCAGTAGGCGTAGTGCGTAGCCATGAGCAGGCTCCTAACGTTGATTCAAAATCGACATGCACAAAGAATGTCGACTAACATGAGTCATCGCAAGTAGGATGAAAAAGTGGAACATAGTATGGAAAACCAGACTAATGACGGTGTCGAGATCAACATGCACGACGAAATGCGCCGCGCATTCGCGCTGCTTTCGGGCAAGTGGAAGCTGGAGATCATGTGGCTGCTCAACCAGCGGATCTACCGCTTCGGTGAGTTGCGCAAGGCGATTCCAGGAGTCACCCAGCACATGCTGACGGCTCAACTGCGCGAGCTGGAGAGAGACGGCCTGGTGTCGCGTACGGTGTTTGCAGAGGTCCCTCCCCGTGTCGAATACGAAATCACCGACAAGGCACGCGGCCTGGGACCAACGATGGAAGCGCTGACGGCCTGGTGGAAGGAATATGGAGCAAGTCTGCCGGGCAAACCCGTTTCACGAGGTCGCAAAGGGAAAAGCAGCTAGCTGACTTCGCCAGGCTGCATTCCCCCTCCCGGACCCACCTTTACCAGTTATAACTGAGCGAACCCACCACGCTGCGCTCATCACCGTAGCGGCATGAGTTGGCGCAATACAGGTAACGCTCGTTGGCCAGGTTCTGGGCCCGCGCGCTCACCTGCCATTGCTCATTCACCCGGTAGGTGACCCGTGCATCGAACAGGGTGTAGGCCGGGATCTTCCGATCGCTCACGCTCGGGACGGTATGCGTGGTGCCGTTGTAGCGAGCGCCGGTGCCGACGCTGATATCCGGCAGCCCGAATACGCTCAGGCGGTAGTCCAGCCACAACGCGGCACTGTGGTAAGGCGTGCCTTCGATCCGCGAGCCTTCGAGCGTCTTGTCGTTATCGGCAATGATGTGCGCATCGGTGTAGGCGTAGGTGGCGTTCAGCGCCAGATCGGGCGTCAGTTGCGCCTTGGCTTCCAGTTCGAAACCGGTACTGCGCTCCTTGCCGGTCTGCTCGTCGAAATCGGAACCGGCGATCGAGGTCAGCACATTGCGCTGGGTCAGTTGGTACAGCGCAGCGCTGACCAGCAGCTCGCGCCCGTCGGGCTGGTAGCGCACACCAATTTCGTATTGCTCGCCTTCGGTGGGCTCGAAGGTTTCGCCGTTGCTGTCGGTGCCCGCAGACGGCAGGAACGACTGGCTATAGCTGACATAGGGCGCCCAGCCGTTCTGGGCGAGGTACACCAGGCCCACCCGGCCGGTGGTCTTGCGGTCGGTGACGGTGCTGCGCGAACCGTCGCGGTAGTTGCGGGTGTTGTTTTCGGCCCAGTCCTGGCGCATGCCCAGGACCACCACCCAACGCTCGTCGAACTTGGCCTGGTCTTGCAGGTAGAGGCCCATCTGCGTGCTGTGCAGGTCCGAACCGCTGTCCACCGCGGTATTCACCCGCGGCAGGTTGCCGTAGACCGGGTTGGCCAGGTCCAGGGTCGGCGCGGCGCCGCTGTGGCGGTGGCTGTCGTAGGTCTTGCGGTAGTAATCGACGCCACCGAGCAGGGTGTGCTGCCAGTTGCCATGGTCAAGCTGCAGGGTCAGGTTGCTGTCGCTGGTCCAGCCGCTGGAAATGTCTTCGCGCACGTTGTAGCTGCGGGTCAGGTTGTTCAGCCTGGCCCCGGTGACCCGGCTGCTGTTCAGGGTGATGTAGTCATAGTCGGTGCGCGACTCGAAATAGCGGGTGGCATGACGCACTTGCAGGCTATCGCCCAGGCGGCTTTCCAGCAGGTAGCCGAAGGTCTCCAGGGTGCCGTCGTAATGGTCGAAGCCCGGCTCGCCGGGGAACAGGTCATACGGCACCTTGTAGCCCGGCGTGTTGCTGAAGGTGGTCAGGTCGTAGCGGATCGGCGGCGTCAAGGTCGTTTCGGTGCGCTGGTGGCTGGCCAGCAGCGTCAGCCGGGTATCGTCGTCCATTTGCCAGGTCAGGGCGGGAGCAATGTACTGCTTATCGTCATCGATCTCGTCGAACTGGGTGCCGCTGTCGCGTACCAGTGCGGTCAGCCGGTAGCTGAAGCGCCCCTGCTCATCCAGTGCACCACTGTGGTCGGTGGAGAGCTGCCGGCGCTGGTGGTTGCCGTATTCAAGATTGAGTTCGTGCAGCGGCGCCAGGGTCGGCCGCTTGCTGACGGTGTTGACCAGGCCTCCCGGCGCCAGCTGCCCATAGAGCACCGACGACGCGCCCTTGAGCACCTCGACACGCTCCAGGCCATAGGGCTCCTGGCCGCCTTCGAACTGGGTACTCTGCATCTTCATGCCATCACGCAGCACGCTTCCGGTACGCGGGCCGATATCGAAGCCGCGCAGCCGATAGTCATCGGCCACCCGGCTGTAGCCGTTGGGTTGCGTCACCAGGCCGGCGGTGTAGCCGAGCACGTCGGCCAGGCTATCGTGCTGGCGCGAGACCATCTCCTCGCGGGTAATGACCGAGATCGACTGGGGTATCTCCCTCAGCGGAGTGTCGGTCTTGCTCATCGTCGCGCTGCGCTGGGCGACCTTGCTGTAGGCCGGCCCCCAGGCATCCTGCTCGACCGCCATCCCGGACACGTCTATGGCGGAGAGATGCAGGACGTCGTCCGTCCGTGGCCCGATGCTCAGGGCGCCGCTGGGTGTGACGTTCAGTTGCAGCGACGTGCCGCGCAGCGCCTCGTGCAGGGCCTGCTCGGTGCTGAACCGACCACGCAGTGCAGGTACGGTAAGGCCGCGGGCGAGCGCTGCGTCGTAGGAAATGCTGCGCCCGCTCTGCCGGGCGATGGCGGTCAGGGTGGCATCCAGCGCGCCGGCTGGCAGGTCGAAGCCGTGAACCTGCTGTCGGGCATCGGCTTCGCTCGCCGTCACGGCAGGCAGGTGCAGTGCGCTCAAGGTCAGGACGAAGGCCAGCGGTTGCAGTCTGAAACGGTGTATCCGGTACATGGGCAGCGGTCCCGATAGGTAGTCGATGCCACCTGTGTGACGCGAGGGGCCGGGTTATTAAGGGGCGGATGAAAAAATAGTCAGCGCAGGCTCACCTGCGTCCACCAGGCGAATCGCTGTTCGACCCGCACGGGCAAGGTTTCCTGCAGCGTGCGCAGTACCTGCGCGCTGTCGTCCAGCGGGAACACTCCGGAAACCCGCACCCCGGCAGCGTCCGGGCTGATGCGCAGCACGCCCGGCCGATAGGGGCGCAAGGCATCGATCACCGCGCCCAAAGGTTGGTCATGAACTTCCAGATAGCCATCGCCCCAGCGCCCCTCGCCGGCACGGCCGGGGTCCAGCGCACGAATGGCGTTGGCGGACAGTTCCGCGCCCTCACCCGCGCCCAGGTCCAGGCGATCACCATTGGGAGCCTGCAACCGCACCCGAGACTCCTGCACCCAGACATCGGCTGAGCGCTCACGCAGGCTGACGGTAAAGCGCGTCCCCAAGGCACGCACCTGGCCAAACTCAGTGACGACCATCAGCGGCCGCTGCGGGTCGGCGGCCACCTGAATGTTCAGCGCGCCCTCCCGCAGGAAGAGCGTGCGCGACTGTTCGGCGAAGGCAAGGTCCACCCGGCTGCGGGCGTTGAGCACGACCCGGCTGCCGTCCTCCAGGGTGAACGCCTTGCGCTCGGCCAGGCCGGTGGACAGATCGCTCCCGGCAAACGGCAGCAGGCCCAGGCGCTGCAACCACCAGCCACCCACACCGACGCCGGCCAGCGCCAATGCACCGCGCAACAGCCGACGACGGCTGCTCGACTCGCTGCTGAGCACCTGGCGGGCCAACGGCGGCACCTCGGCAAACGCCTGGCCGAGCCGTTGTTCAAGTCGCTGCCAGGCCAGCAGGTGATCCGGGCTGAGGCTCAACCAGTGCTGGAAGCGCTGGCGATCGGCGTCGGTCATGCTTCCCGAGCGGTGCAGCGCCAGCCATTCGATGGCTTCGGCTACCCCCGGCGGCAGTTGGCTTTGCGGCATCGTCACTCCAGCGCCAGATAGCACAGGGTCAGGGCCTTCGCCACGTACTGATGCACGCGAGGCGCCGAGATACCCAACCGTGCGCCGATCTCGGCGTAGGTGAGGTTTTCCAGCTGGCTGTAGAGAAAGGCACTGCGCCCCAGCGGCGACAGGCCATCGAGCATGCGGTCGATACTGGCCAGGGTTTCCAGGGCCTGCACCTGTTCCTGCGCCGACTGCTCGTAGCCCGGTGCTTGCTGGGCCAGCGCCTCCAGGTAAGCACGCTCCAGGTCCCTGCGCCGCCAGCTGGCGAACACCAGTCGCTTGGCGATGGTGGTCAGCAGGGCACGGGGTTCGTGTATGGACTGCGGATCCGGCAGTTTCACCACCTGGACGAAGGTTTCGGAGGCCATGTCGGCAGCGTCATGGCAGCAGCCCAGACGCGCACGCAGGCGCTGGAACAGCCAGTCATGGTGATCCCCGAACATCTGCTGCAAAACACGGTTGCGAATGGCGAGACGCTGGGGATCGGGAAGAGCGGAAGTCATGGGCTTGTTTGCTAATGGTAACTATTAGCAAATGATGCCTTGAGCCTGGCGTTCCCGCAACTGCCGCCCCGTGCTGACGATCAGAAGTAGTACCTGACCGAAGCCCCCAGGGTGGTCGACGGCTGAGGCACAATCACCAGGCCACTGTTCGTGCCATAGGCCACTTCCGTCCCGTAACGGTGCGGCTGGAACGTGCCATACACACTGAACTGATACGCCTGGTAGTCGTAGCTGGCCCGAAGGTCATACCGGGTATAGGGCGGCATTTCATGTTTTTCGGTGCCGATATAGTACGGAATGCCATCCAGGTGGTAGACGTCGGCGTTGAGGGTCAGCTGGCCATCCATGAAATCGTTCCGGTACTGCACGCCCGCCTTGTAGGTGTGCTCGGGCACCACCAGTTGGGCACCTGTTCCGGGCGGCGGATTGTTGATGACGGCATCGATGATTCGCCCATAGCTCATGTAAGTGCTGATGGTGGACGTCAGCTGATAATTGAAGCTCGTTTCCGCTCCCCGACGCGTGGTATCGCCGACCTGCTCATACACACCAGGCGAGGTCTGGACCGTCTCGCTGTCGTTCTCGATGTAGTAGAACTCGGTGGTATTGGAGAAGCGTTCCGTTGGCCTCAGCGTGAAGCCAATATCATAGGACTTGACCTTGCTGGGCCGTACGCTGCTGTTGACCTGGCCACCCGTCTGGCTCGGTGGCAGCGCGCTGCCGCTACCGGAGCTGATGTATTCGGCTGCCGGCGAACGGAACCCCTGCGCCAGGTTGCTGAACAGTTCAAGCTGCTCGATCGGTGTCCAGACCAGTCCGAATTTCGGGGTGGTGACTGCATCGTGATAGCCGGTATCGGCGTTACGGAATTTCAGGTTTTCGATGTCGTAATCGAAGCGGTCGTAGCGAACGCCAGCCAACAACTTCAGCGAGTCGATCGGTTTGTACTGACCCTGGGCGAACACCCCGTAGGTGATCAGATCCATGTCGAAGTCGTAGTAGAAGTTCGGTGTCGGCTCGAAATTCCGATACTGCTGCCGGTAGGCATCGCCTTTGTCACGGCGCACATCAGCCCCGACCATCAGGGACGCGGTGTCCTGATGCACGAAGTTGTAGGCCAGCCGACCGCCATAGATGTCACGGTCATCTTCGCCATAGTTGTGGGTGACCGTGCCATTGGAGATGGCGCGCACGCGCCTGAAGTTTTCGTAGTAGGCGGTGTAGTACAGGCCGGCTTCGTCATAGGCCGGCGCACGGTTGAACACGATCGTATTACGGTTGGCGTTGCCGAAGCCGTAGAGATTGTCGGTGTCCCGGCGGCTGATAGTCCCCGCCCGCAGCGCCGGCAGATTCAGATAGCCGTCGTTCTTGAAGTCCGACTCGTAATGGCTGAAGCGGGCCGAATATTTGGCATCATCAAAGACCTTGGAAAGCTTCCAGAAATAGTTGTCGCGGTTGGTCTCGGCAGCCTTGCGGTAGCCGTTGGTCTTGTATACATCAGCGACGAACAGCGACTCGAAACCTTCATGCTCGCCCGCAAGAACCAGGTTGGCCCGACGACCGTCATAGCTCGCAATGTCCAGGCCGATACTCGAGGCCACATCGCCGCCATCAAGGGTTTCAATGTTCACCGCGCCGGCCCGGTTCTGATCACCGAACAGTGCTGAAACAGGGCCCTTGATCACGTCGACACGCTTGATCATCTGCGGCGTGAGCCACTCCAGGAAGACCGGGCCATGGCCCGCACCGCCCTGGCTCGAGGGGATATTCTGCGGGACGCCGTCCACGTACACCGCGACGTCGGCGCCATGGGTACCATTGGTTGCAAACCCGCGCATGCGGAAACCATTCCCGGTGTCGCCCTGGTCGATATTGTTCGCCACGACGCCAGGCACGCGGCGATAGATGTTGGAGATGTCGCGATCCACATTCAGTGTGCGAATGTCTTCATCGGTGATGGTGGATACCGCAGCGGGCAGGCTTGCGGGCTTGTTGCTGACCTCACCACGCAGCAACGGCTCTATGCGACTGCGACTGCTACCTCTCCCCTCACCGACCACCTCGATGGCTCCCAGCTCCGTCGCCGCCCTGGCCTCTTCTTCCGCAGCCAGGGCCATGTCGAATCCCCCCAGCCCCGCAGTCAGTGCCGCTCCCGTAAAAATCCAAGCCCTGCTGCGTTGTGCCGAATCCTGCATGAGACAATCCCGATTGTGATGTTATAACCTAATATCAGATCACCATACAGGATCGAATCGTCATAAGCCATGGACCCTGGCTTTTCGCGCCAGTCCAGGCGATGCGATTCCCATGACTCACGGGCGGCGCGCTGCAGTTGGTGATTGCCCCGCCACAACCAAAGGACTACTTATGAAATTGGCAGCAACCCTGGCAGCCGCGATCAGCGCGTTGATGATTCAATCGGCAAGTGCCCATGGCATCTGGACCGAGCAGCGCTACGGTCATCTGGAGGTCGTCTATGGGCACGGAGCAGAGGATGGGGCTTACGCGCCCGAGAAGATCAAAGGCGCATGGGCCTATGATGAACATGGCGGGCAGGTGCCAGTGACTGTCGAGCGGCTGGGTGATCACGCTCGATTGACGCCTGTCGCGGCACCGGCAGTGGTCGCGGTGGCACTCGACAATGGGGTGTGGAGCACTGACAAGTCAGGCAAGTCGGTGAACGCACCGATGGCCGAGGTACCAGGGGCCGTGAGTGCCACTCACAGCTACAAGTACAGCCTGGCCATCCTGAAGCCTCACGCCCACCTGCCTGAGCGCCTGAAGATTGCCATGGTCATACGCCCCCTGCAGGATCCGACCGAGGTGGGCGTTGGCAAGATGCTGCCGGTGGAGGTGCTCATCGATGGCAAGCCAGCGGCCAATATCGCGCTGTTCGATGACTATCGGGGCCTCCCCGATGCGCAGAACGTCAAGACTGATGCGCAGGGGCGCGCGAGCATCGCTGTTCGTAATGCCGGACTGAATATCATCGCGGCGCAGGCCAAGGTGCCTGTGACGGGTGGCGGGGTATCGGAGAGGAGTCTGTTTACCTCGTTGAGCTTCGTGGGTGAAGGGCATCAGCACTAGATAGATCGTATCAAGGCCTGACTTCCCGACACCCAGGATTCCATGCACTCGATCATGGGCCTGGAATTCTCGGAGACCACCGGCTTTCGATGGTTTTCCAGCACAACGGCCCCGAAGGGCTAATGCTGATCAGTTGGCAGCCGGGATGGGCGATTGAAAAAAAGGCCCTTCGGGCAATGCCAGTCAGTTAAGCCAATTGGGGCTGCAAAGCGGCCCCAATGCCCTGCCCCCGGTCCTAATGCACACCAGCACAGAACACCTTGATCGCTTCGCAGGCTTCGCGCAGCGAGTCCTCATCCAGTGCGTAGGCAATGCGCAAGTAACCCGGTAGCCCGAACGCGCTCCCCTGCACCACCGCCACGTTGGCCTCTTCCAGCAACCCTCTGGCAACAGCCTCGTCATCCACCAATTGCAGACCGGCCGCCGAACGCTTGCCGAGCAGGCCGCTGCAGTCGGCGAAGGCATAGAAGGCCCCGCCCGGACTCTCGCAACGAAGCCCGGGGGCCTGGTTCAGCAAAGCCACCATTATGTCGCGGCGGCGCTGGAACACTTCCCGGCTCTGCCTGATGAAGTCCTTGGGCCCGTCCAGCGCTGCGATCGCGGCATGCTGGGAGATCGAACAGGCACCGGAGGTCTGTTGCCCCTGGAGCTTTTCCATGGCCTCGAGCAGCCAGCGCGGTCCGGTGGCGAAGCCGATGCGCCAACCGGTCATGGCGTAGGCCTTGGACACGCCGTTCATGGTCAGTGTACGGGCGGCCAGCCGCGGCTCGACCTGGGCCAGGGTCGCGAACTCACGGTCATCGAAGATCAGGTGCTCGTAGATATCGTCAGCCAGCACCAGTACCTGGGGATGGGCCAGAAGCACCTCGGCCAGCGCCTGCAGCTCACTGCGGTCATACACCGCGCCCGTCGGATTGGAGGGTGAGTTGAGAACAAGCCAGCGGGTCTGCGGCCCGATCGCCGAGGACAACGCGTCCGCTGTCAGCTTGAAGCCACTGTCGGCAGCGCAGGGCACGACGCGTGCGACGCCGCCACACAGCTCGACCATTTCCGGATAACTGACCCAGCAAGGCGCCGGCACGATGACCTCGTCACCTTCATTGAGGGTGGCGGCCAGGGCATTGAAGATCACCTGCTTGCCGCCATTGCACACCAGGGTGTCCTGCCAACCGACCTGCAGGCCGTTCTCCCGCTGGTACTTGCGCGCGATCGCCTCGCGCAGCGCGCGCAGGCCCGCGACCTGGGTGTAGCGGGTGTGACCGCTGTCGATGGCGTGGATCGCCGCTGCGCGAATATGCGCCGGGGTGTCGAAGTCTGGCTCGCCAGCACACAGCGAGATGATCCGCGCGCCCTCGGCACGGCGGGCGGCAACGCGGTCGATGACCTGGTAGGTAGCCGATGGCCTCGCGGCCTCCAGGCGCCGGTTCAACGTATTCGGGTTCAAACCACCCTGTGCCTCGGGCGCCGCAGCGGATTCAGTGTCGGACGGACGCATTTCAAGACTTCCCCTTGATGGCTTCGAACTGGCTGTCGTGCATGACCTCTTCCACCGAGCGACCGGCGCGAACCGCTTCGACCATGCCTGCCTGGCGCTGCTCGATGCGCTCGGCCAGGCCCAGGACACCGGCAATGGCATCGGCGGCAATGAACACCGTGCCGCACTCGTCAGCGATGACGTAGTCGTCCTCCGCCACCTCCACGCCCGCCATGCGCACCTTGCTGCCGGCAGCGACCTGAACCAGCCGGTTGCGCGCACTGATCATGGTCACCCCGCGCCCGAACACCGGGTAACCGATCGCCGCGCTGCCGCCGATATCGCGACTGAAACCGTCGATCACCGAACCACGGATTCCCTTGCGTCGGGCCGCGTTGGCAAGAATGTCACCCCAGCTGGAAACTCCGTCGACACCACCGGCGATCACCAGCACGCGATCATCGCTGCTGATCTGTTCCACTACCGGGGTGATCAGGTGGACGGTCGGCGCACTGTCCTGCTTCGGGCCGAGTTGCACGGTGCTGGCGCGACCGACGATCTTCGGACAGTTCCACAGTGGCATCAGGCCATTGGTGGCGCCAGGCAGGCCAAGGAAGTCCAGTGCGTCGGACAGGGTGTTGGTGTCCAGTGTCGCCAGGCGTTCCAGCGGCGTTTTCGAACTCATGGTGGGCAAGCCTCCTGAAAGTGAGGCACAAGTATCGGTAAGGTGTTTCGATACGTATATTACGAAGAAGCTAAGCCTGTCATACCTTGAACCTATGGAATTGAGCCGTGATCAACTTCCGTCTGATACGTCATCTCTGGCTGTTCCTGGCCGTGGCCGAAGACCAGAATTTCAGCCGCGCAGCCAGGCGGCTGGGCATGTCCCAGCCGCCCTTGACCGAGCAGATCCAGGCCCTCGAACAGTCGCTGCGAGTGCAATTGTTCGTTCGCTCGCGGCGCGGCGCGCAGCTGACCCCTGCGGGTGCGGCGATCCTCCCGGCGGTACGCAAGTTCGCCGACCAGCTGGAGCGCCTCGAACTGGCCGTACACGAGGCCGTTGCCGGCCACGCTGGCGTGCTGACCATCGGTGCGATCACCTCGGCGATGATCGATGTGCTGCCGCCCCTGATCGAACGCTTCAAGGAGGACCATCCGCTGATCACCGTATCGGTACGGGAAATCGACAGCGTCGAGGCGATACCGGCGCTGGAAGCTGGCGATATCGACCTCGCCTTCGCCCGGCTGGAGGGGCATCTGGGGCGGCATGTGCAATCGCTGCCGCTGTCGGAGGATCGCCTGGCGGTCGCGCTGCCCAACGACCATCCGCAGGCAGGCGCATCGTCCATTGCCCTGGAGTCACTGGCCGACGAAACCCTGGTCATGGCCTCCCGCGACGTCAGCCCGGTGTACTTCGATTACCTGGTCGGCCTGTGCCGCGACAAGGGCTTTTCGCCGCGCATCGTGCACCAGGTGCGCTCGGTCTCGTCCCAGGTGGCGTTCGTCAGTTGCGGCCAGGGCATCGCCCTGGTGCCCACGTCCATGGACAAGCTGGCCCCGGAAAACGTGGTCATCCGCCCCCTGCATCCGGAGGTGCGGGTGGTCACCACGGCCATGGCCTGGAGCAACCGGCAGCAAAATCCGCTGGTCGCAGCCATGATCGAGCAGATCGAAGCTCGGCAGCAGCGATAGGTTCGGCGTATTACAGGCTTCAGTGCTTCGTATTTTACAAAGCGCCACGGCTGGCCGAGAGTCACCTGTCATTCCCAGGAGAACCGCTTGTGTCCCACCCTGCCCGCTTCACTCATGAAAGGCTGCCCCTGAACATCGACGGGGTCGAACTCGATCTGGCGGTGATCCACCGCGCGGGTACGAAAGCGCCCATCCTGTTCCTGCACGGTTTCGGCTCCACCAAGGAGGACTATGCCGACATCACCCTGCAGGCAGCGTTCGACGGCCACCCCTTCATCGCCTACGACGCGCCGGGTTGCGGCGAAACGCTCTGCGCCGACCTGTCGCGCATCGACATCCCCCTGCTGGTCAAGACCGCGCAGGCAGTGCTCGGGCACTTCGGCATCGAACGGTTTCACTTGGTAGGCCACTCCATGGGCGGCTTGACCGCGCTGATGCTGGCGCACGCCAACCCCCTGCGTGTACTGAGCTTCGTCGACATCGAGGGTAATATCGCGCCCGAAGACTGCTTCCTCAGCCGGCAGATCCACGACCATCGCCGCGACGACGACGAGCGCTTCTTCCGCGACTTCATCGAGCGCACCCGCCTCGCCCCGGACCCGGCCAGCGCGCTGTACGCCGCAAGCCTGGCGCACAAGGTTCGCTGTGGTGCGGTGCGGAGCATCTTCGAGTCCATGGTCGAACTGTCCGACCATGGCGACCTGATGCACAGGTTCCTCGCGCTACCCTTCCCGCGCCAGTACATGTACGGCGCCAGCAACGCCCACCTGTCCTACCTCGCCCATATCGGCGCGCAAGGCGTCGAGCTGGCGTGCATACCGGACTGCGGGCACTTCCCCATGTACTCGAATCCGCTGCTGATGTGGCAGCGGATCAAGACATTGCAGGACCGCGCCTGATCAGCCCCGGGCACCGGCATAGGCGGTACTGCTGCGCAGCCCGGTGTTTTCCTCGACGTTGCCAGTGCCGTCCAGGTAGCCGTGCTTGCGCAGATCGGGCATCAGCACGGCCGCCAGCAGGGTGATGGCGCTCATGGCCGCCACATAGTAGTAGAAGTAGGACTCGACCCCGGCCCCGCGCAGCAGCAGCGCCACATACTCGGCAGTGCCGCCGCACAGCGCATTGCCGATTGCGTAGGGCAGGCCGACCCCCAGGGCGCGAACGGTGGCAGGATACAGGTCGGCCTTGAGCACCCCGGTCACCGGCGTATAGAACGCCGCGATCAGTAACCCGCCCATGACCAGGGCAAAGGCTTCGTAGGGGTTGCTGACATTCTTCAGGCCCGTGAGCAGCGGCACGACGAACAAGCAGGAGAGCACGCCGAAGGCGATCATGCTGTTGCGCGAGCCGATACGGTCGGCAAGCATGCCGTAGACCGGCTGCAGGCACATGAACACCACCAGGGCTGCGGTCATGATGAAGCTGACGGTGGACGGTTCGAAACCGGCCGAGACCACCAGGTACTTCTGCATGTAGGTGGAGAAGGTGTAGAAGTGCAGCGAGCAGCCGGCGGTGATGGCCATGGTCAGCAGGATGGCTTTCTTGTGCCGCATCAGCGCCTTGATCGAACCCGCTTCCTTGTGTCGCTCACCCTGGACGTGGGCGGTTTCCAGCATGGAGCGACGCAGGTAGACCACCACCAGCGCACTCACCGCGCCGATCAGGAACGGAATCCGCCAGCCCCAGGCCTTGAGCTCTTCCAGCGGCAGGATGTTCTGCAGCGCGACCACGGTCAGCAGGGCCAGGAGCTGCCCGGCGATGATGGTGAAGTACTGGAACGAGCCGAAGAAGCAGCGCTTGCCCTTCCTGGACACCTCACTGATGTAGGTGGCGCCAGTGCCGTATTCCGCGCCGACCGACAGCCCCTGCATCAGGCGCGCGACCAGCAGCAGGACCGGAGCGGCCATGCCGATGGTTTCGTAGGTTGGCAGCACGGCGATCATCAGCGAACCGCCACACATCAGGAACACCGAGATGATCATCGAGAAGCGCCGGCCGCGGGTATCGGCGATATAGCCGAAGATCCAGCCGCCCAGCGGGCGCATGAAGAAGCCGACCGCGAAGATGCCGGCGGTGGCCAGTAATTGCGTGGTCTGGTCGCCCTGGGGGAAGAACAGCGCGGCGAAGTAGATCGAGGTGTAGGCGTAGATGAAGAAGTCGTACCACTCCACCAGGTTGCCCGAGCATGCGCCCAGGATGGCGCGAATGCGCTGGCTGTTGGTCAGGTTGCGGATATCGGGCGAAGCAGCATTATTGTTGTTGGCGTGCATGGGAAAACTCCGGATCGAAGACGAACGCAGGCGGGGAACGGGAGGCGTCGATTACAGATGGGGAGTCGCCGCTGGCGGGCACGAAACGGGAGGCAGGACACGGGGGGTCGTTACAGACATCTTGGGCACCTTCGGGATCTATTGTTCTAGTAAGCCGGCCAGGTCACCGGCTTTTATTCCCGGGCAAAGCTACGCCCCCGATCCCATGACAACCAGACCCGCTGCCCTCTAGCAGTTATGCCTCGTTTGCATAGCTGGCAGTGGCCAGCTCAGAGCATATGCCCGGCCCAGATCCCCTCGCCGACCAGCTCTGCGGCGATCTCGACGAAGGTCTCCCCGACGTAGCGCGTGGCGGGGCTGACATGCCGGTCCGCAGGCGAGACCAGCACCAGCTTGCGCATCGGCGTGGGGTCGATCAACGGCGCCGCACACAGGGTGCCGTCCTTGAGATGGGCGTAGATGGAGGCCAGCGGCAAGGCCGTGAACCCGAAGCCGTTGCGCACCAGGTCGATCATCGCGCCGAAGGAGTCGGCCTCGACGCTGGTGGTGATCTTGAAGCCACGCTCCAGCGCGCACTGGTCCATGATCTTGCGCAGGCCGTGGCGCGGACTGGGCAGGACCATCGGCTCGCCGGACAGCTCGCTGAAGGAGACGGCCCTGTCGCGATCGAGCCCCGCTTCAGCGGGACCGACCAACACCAGGTTCTCCATCATCACCGGCTCGATGCGCAGCGTGTGCAGGGGCTGCGGGTCGTAGGAGATGGCCAGTTCCAGTTCGCCGCGCTGCAGCCAGTCCAGCAGGTAACCGCTGAATGCGGAAGAAAAGCGGATGGACAGGTCGGGGT
Organism: Pseudomonas sp. P2S-1; assembly: GCF_057197725.1. Taxonomy (NCBI): domain Bacteria; kingdom Pseudomonadati; phylum Pseudomonadota; class Gammaproteobacteria; order Pseudomonadales; family Pseudomonadaceae; genus Pseudomonas; species Pseudomonas sp. P2S-1. The sequence goes on along the minus strand of NZ_CM170068.1, from coordinate 260,459 downwards.
GGGTATCGCGGATGCGCTTGACCAGGGGCACGGTCACGATTTCGGCGATGGTCGGGGTGGTACCGATCGCGACCATCCCCCTGAAGGCCGCCCGACCGCCCGCAACCGAGGTACGGATGGATTCGAGCTCGTTCATGATGCGTGTCGCCCGCTCGAGGACCTCGAGTCCGGCGGCCGTGATTTCCATGCCGCGGCCATGGCGTTCGAACAGATAGACGCCGAGCTCCTTCTCCAACTGGCGGATCTGCCTGCTCAACGCAGGCTGGGCAACGTGCAAACGGTCGGAAGCCTTGCTCAGGCTGCCAAGCTCGGCCACATGGATAAGGGTTTTCAGTTGCACTACGTCCATCGGTCGACCATCGCAAGCGGGAAGGAAAGGCGCTCGAGACGGCGCTTCAAATCAGTCTAAACACCGCCCTGCCGGGCAGCTATACATTCTCGGCATAACAGATAGACAGAAGCGCGGCTTGAACGACAGTGCAATGCGCCCCTGTAGAAGCAGACGCATCCTGGTTCAGACCTGCTCGGTACGCGATAGCGCAGGCTGGGCGGGATTTTCCTCAGGGGAGTCCTGCAACTCCCCCTCCCACTTGGCAACCACTGCCGTGGCGATGGAATTGCCCACCGCATTGGTCGCCGAGCGCCCCATGTCGAGGAAGGTATCGATGCCGAGGATCAACAGCAGCCCCGCCTCGGGAATGTCGAACTGGACCAGGGTCGCGGCAATCACCACCAGGGACGCGCGGGGCACGCCGGCCAGGCCCTTGGAGGTGAGCATCAGGGTCAGCAGCATGAGGATCTGCGTTCCAAGGGTCATCTCGATGCCATAGGCCTGGGCGATGAACAGCACGGCGAAGGTGCAGTACATCATCGATCCGTCGAGGTTGAAGGAATAGCCCATGGGCATGACGAAGCTGGAGATCTTGCGACTGACGCCGAAGCGGTCCAGCGCCGCCAGCAGCTTGGGATAGGCCGACTCGGAGCTGGCGGTGGCGAAGGCGAGCATGAAGGCCTCCTTGATCAACCCCAGCAGGACGAACACCCGCCGCCCGAGGAACACCGCCCCGGCCAGCACCAACAGGCACCAGAGCATCCCCAACCCCATGTAGAAGTCGCGCATGAACACGGCGAAGGTGGCCAGGATCGACAGGCCGTTGACCGCTACCGTGGACGCCATCGCCGCCATCACGGCCAGCGGCGCCAGCTTCATCACATAGCCGGTGATCATCAGCATCGCCTGGGCCAGCTCGTCGGTCAGGCGCACCAGGCCCTTGGCCTTCTCCCCCAGCGCGGCCAGGGCGACACCGAAGAACAGCGAGAACACGACGATCTGCAGGATCTCGTTGTTGGCCAGCGCCTCGGCGAAGGACCTCGGCACCAGGTGAGTGACGAAGCCCTTGAGGGTGAAGGCCGATGTCTCCAGTGACGAACTCTGGTGCACGTCCGGCAGCGGCAAGGCCAGGTGAAGCCCCGGCTGCAGGATGTTCGCCATCATCAGGCCCACCGCCAGCGACAGCAACGAGGCGGTCATGAACCACAGCATCGACTTGCCGAAGACCCGCCCTACCGCTCCGGCATCGCCCATATGGGCAATGCCCACCACCAGGGTGGAGAACACCAGCGGTCCGATCAGCATCTTGATCAGGCGCAGGAAGACGTCGGAGACCACCGAGATATAGCCGGCCGTGGCCACGGCATCGGCCTTGGTCTCACTGGTGAGGAAAATGATGTAGCCGAGCACTACGCCCAGCGTCATGGTCAGCAGTATCCAGCCCGCCAGCGGTAATCTGAATTTCATGAAGCACCTGTAATCAAGTAAAGGGTACCGGCACCGCCAGGGCGGTGAGTCACGGAACGAGATAGGACAGTGCAAGATGCCGGAGCCGGCAGGGTGAGGAGGGTTCTGCAGCGCAGGCCTGATCCAGACGGCTGAATCGCGCAAGCAGACCGCGCAGGTTGCTGATGAACATGGGGCTTTCCTCGATATTGTTGTTGTTTTGATCGGCGCGCCCTCGCGGGGCGGCCTGTGGCAAAACTAACGCCTTGCCCGCGCGGTAATAAGTGTCAACGGCGCCTAACAGCTATGCCGGCAATGCATAGCCGCTCCCCGCTTCCCCTGCCATGCCCCCAGCGACACACGGCGGCGCGAGCTATGCCGCAGCGGCATATCTCAAAGAAAAAAACGGTAGTCGTCCTCACCGCAGTCTCTCGCCATGATGCGAGGAAACAAAAGCAGCACTGCCGGGAGAGACCCCATGTCATCGCAAGAAGCTGAACAACACTGGCAAGAGGACGTGTTCCGCGTCCTGAAGGCCCATGACGTCAAGCACGTCGTGTTCGTACCGGACGCCGGTCACTCGGCGGCCATCCGCATGTCCTACCAGGACCCCGATATCAAGGCCGTGGTGCTGACCACCGAAGAGGAAGGCATTGGCTACCTGGCGGGCGCCTGGCTGGGTGGCGAGCGTGGCGCCCTGCTGATGCAGTCCAGCGGTGTCGGCAACTGCATCAATACCCTGGCCCTGCAGAACTGCGCCGGTTTCCCGTTGCTGATGGTGGTGACCATGCGTGGCGACTGGGCGGAATTCAACGCCTGGCAAAACCCGATGGGCCAGGCCACCGAAGCCTCGCTCAACCTGATGAAGGTGCTGACCTGGCGCGCCGACAAGCCCGAAGACGTCGCCCCGCTGCTGCACGGCGCCGCCACCATGGCCTTCAACGGCGATTCCGCCACCGCCCTGCTGCTCGGCCAGCGCCTGATCGGAGAAAAGAAATGGGTCAAGTAAGCGCCAACCACGTGCTGTGCCGCCGCGAAGTGGTGCGCACCCTGCTCGCCGACCGCCACGACGTGCTGGTAGTCACCGGCCTGGGCTCGGCCTCCTATGACGTCATGGCCGCCGGTGACCATGACAACAATTACTACCTGTGGGCCGCCATGGGCAGCGCCATCACCGTCGGCCTCGGCCTGGCCAATGCGCAGCCCGACAAGAGCGTGGTAGTCATCACGGGTGACGGCGAGCTGCTGATGGGCTTCGGCGCCCTGGCCACCGTTTCCCTGCAGCAACCGAAGAACCTGACCATCGTGGTCCTGGACAACGGCCACTTCGGTGAGACCGGGATGCAGGTCAGCCATGCCGGGTTCGGCATCAAGCTCGACCAGGTGGCCAACACCTGCGGCTTTGCCTGGACCCGGGAAATCCGCGAGATGGACGGCGTACATGACCTGCGCGAACGCTTTGCCGACCGCCAAGGGGTGAAGCTGGCCACCGTGAAGATCAAGGCGGAAAACCCGCCCCGCGTGCTGCCACCGCGCGATGGTCACTACATCAAGAACCGCTTCCGTGCTGCCCTGGGCTTCCAGCCTATCTGACCGTTTTGGGCGGTACCGGCGGCCGATCCACGAAGACGCCGGCGGTACTGTCCTTCCTGGAGAACAAGAATGACCGAATACAACCATGAAGAGCTGGCTGCGATCCGTGAAGGCGTTCGCGCGCTGTGCGCCGACTTCCCTGCCGAATACTGGCGCAAGATCGATGAGGAAAAGGGCTTCCCGGAAGCCTTCGTCAAGGCCATGACCGAAGCGGGCTGGCTGTCGGCGATGATCCCCGAAGCGTTCGGCGGTTCCGGCCTTGGGCTGGCCGAGGCCTCTGTGATCCTCGAGGAAGTGAACGCCTGCGGCGGTAACTCCGGCACCATCCATGGCCAGATGTACAACATGTTCACCCTGCTGCGAAACGGCAGCGACGAGCAGAAAAGCTACTACCTGCCGAAGCTCGCCAGCGGCGAGCTGCGCCTGCAGTCGATGGGTGTCACCGAGCCGACCACCGGCACCGACACCACCAAGATCAAGACCACTGCCGTGCGCCGTGGCGACAAGTACGTGATCAACGGCCAGAAGGTGTGGATCTCGCGGGTCCAGCACTCCGACCTGATGATCCTGCTGGCACGCACCACCCCGCTGGCCGAAGTGAAGAAAAAATCCGAAGGCATGTCGATCTTCCTCGTCGACCTGCGCGAAGCCATCGGCAACGGCCTGACCGTGCAGCCGATCGCTAACCTGGTCAACCACGAGACCAACGAACTGTTCTTCGACAACCTGGAAATTCCTGCCAGCAGCCTGATCGGCGAAGAAGGCAAGGGCTTCCGCTACATCCTCGACGGCCTCAACGCCGAACGTACCCTGATTGCCGCCGAATGCATCGGTGACGGCCGCTGGTTCGTCGAGAAGGCCAGCCAGTATGCCCGCGACCGCGTGGTTTTCGGCCGGCCCATCGGCCAGAACCAGGGCGTGCAGTTCCCCATCGCCGAGGCCCACATCGAGATCGAGGCCGCCGACCTGATGCGCTGGCGCGCCTGCGCCGAGTATGACAGCGGCCGCAACGCCGGCGCCGCGGCCAACATGGCCAAGTACCTGGCGGCCAAGGCCAGTTGGGAAGCGGCCAACGCCTGCCTGCAGACCCACGGAGGCTTCGGCTTCGCCAACGAATACGACGTCGAGCGCAAGTTCCGCGAGACCCGTCTGTACCAGGTCGCGCCGATCTCCACCAACCTGATCCTGTCCTACGTGGCCGAGCACCTGCTGGAACTGCCGCGCTCCTTCTGATAGCGGATCCCTCCGGCACAGCGCCGGGGGGCTTGCCATAACAAGAGAGACCCCATCCATGACCCAGCCCACGGCCATCCGCCCCCTCGACGGCATCACCGTCATCAGCCTGGAGCACGCGATCGCTGCGCCATTCTGCACCCGTCAACTGGCCGACCTCGGCGCACGCGTGATCAAGGTCGAAAGGCCGGGCGTCGGCGACTTCGCCCGCGGCTACGACGAGCGGGTCAACGGCCTCGCCTCGCATTTCGTCTGGACCAACCGCTCGAAGGAAAGCCTCGCCCTGGACCTCAAGCAGGAGGTGGCAGGCGATATCCTCGACCAGTTGCTCGAACAGGCCGACGTGCTGGTGCAGAACCTCGCACCCGGTGCGGCGGCCCGCCTCGGGCTGGGCTTCGACACGCTGCACGAGCGCTTCCCGCGGCTGGTGGTGTGCGACATCTCCGGCTATGGCTCCGGCGGCCCCTACGAACAGAAGAAAGCCTATGACCTGCTGATCCAGAGCGAGGGCGGTTTCCTCTCGGTGACCGGTGGCCCGGGCGATGAGCAGATGGCCAAGGCCGGCAACTCGATCGCCGATATCGCCGCCGGCATGTACGCCTACACTGGCATCCTTTCCGCTCTGCTGCTGCGGGAAAAGACCGGTGTCGGCAGCCGCGTCGAGGTGTCCATGCTGGAAAGCCTCGTGGAATGGATGAACTACCCGCTCTACTACGCCTATGAAGGCGCCGCCCCGCCACCGCGCGCCGGCGCGGCCCACGCCACCATCTACCCCTACGGCCCGTTCCCGGTCGGCGACGGCAGCACCGTGATGCTGGGCCTGCAGAACGATCGCGAATGGCGCCTGTTCTGCGAGAAGGTCCTGCTGCAAGCGGAGCTGGCCGATGACGAGCGCTTCTCGGCCAACTTCAAGCGGGTGGCCAACCGGGACGTGCTGCGCAACCTGATCATCGAAGCGTTCGCCCGTCTCGACTTCGACACCGTGATCCAGCGCCTGGACAGCGCCAGCATCGCCAACGCCAGGGTCAATGACATGCAGGGTGTCTGGCAGCATCCGCAACTCAAGGCCCGGGATCGCTGGAGAGCAGTCGAAACCGCCGCCGGCACCATCCCCAGCCTGCTGCCTCCTGCCGTCAGCAACGCCTACACGCCGCGCATGGATCCCGTGCCCGCCCTGGGCGAGCACAGCGAGCAGATCCTCGCGCAGCTCGGCCTGTCCAACGAACGTATTCAGCAACTGCGCTCTTCAGGGGTCATCTGACCCCTCTTTTTTCGCGCAGCACCCTGTCCAACGAATGAGTAAAACTGCCATGAAAGTGCTGGTCGCTATCAAGCGTGTGGTCGATTACAACGTCAAGGTTCGCGTCAAGGCGGACAATTCCGGCGTCGACCTCGCCAACGTCAAAATGTCCATGAACCCCTTCTGCGAGATCGCCGTCGAAGAAGCCGTCCGCCTGAAAGAGAAAGGCGTGGCCAGCGAGATCGTCGTCGTTACCGTCGGCCCGGCCACTGCCCAGGAACAACTGCGTACCGCCCTGGCCCTGGGTGCCGACCGCGCCGTGCTGGTGGAGTCCGCCGAAGAGCTGACTTCCCTGGCCGTGGCCAAGCTGCTCAAGGCCGTTGTCGACAAGGAGCAGCCTCAGCTGGTGATCCTTGGCAAGCAGGCCATCGACAGCGACAACAACCAGACCGGCCAGATGCTGGCTGCGCTGACCGGCTACGCCCAAGGCACCTTCGCTTCGAAAGTCGAACTGGCTGGCGACAAGGTCAACGTCACCCGCGAAATCGACGGCGGCCTGCAGACCGTTGCCCTGAACCTGCCGGCCATCGTCACCACCGACCTGCGCCTGAACGAGCCGCGCTACGCGTCGCTGCCGAACATCATGAAGGCCAAGAAAAAGCCGCTGGAGACCGTTACTCCTGACACGCTGGGCGTTTCCACCGCCTCGACCAACAAAACCCTGAACGTCGAAGCGCCGGCTGCACGCAGCGCGGGCATCAAGGTCAAGTCGGTTGCTGAACTGGTCGAGAAACTGAAGAACGAGGCGAAGGTAATCCAATGACCATCCTGGTAATTGCAGAGCACGACAATCACACCCTGGCTGCCCCTACCCTCAATACCCTGGCCGCGGCACAGCGCATCGGCGGCGATATCGTCGTGCTGGTGGCGGGCCTCGACGTGGCCGGCGTAGCCTTCGCGGCCGCGCAGGTCGCCGGTGTCGGCAAGGTGCTGCTGGCCGACGATGTGGCGTATGCGCACCAGTTGCCGGAGAACCTCGCGCCACTGGTTGCCAACCTCGGTCGCGACTTCAGCCACGTGCTGGCGCCGGCCACCAGCAATGGCAAGAATCTTCTGCCCCGGGTGGCGGCATTGCTGGATGTGGACCAGCTTTCCGAGATCATCTCGGTGGAGTCAGCCGATACCTTCAAGCGTCCGGTCTATGCCGGCAATGCGATCGCGACGGTGCAATCGAGCGCAGCAGTCAAGGTCATTACCGTACGCGCCACCGGCTTCGAAGCCGTGGCGGCCGAAGGCGGCGCGGCGCCGATCGAGGCATTGGCCGGCGCCCGCGACGTCGGTATCTCGGCGTTCGTCAGTGAAGAACTGGCCAGCTCCGATCGTCCGGAGCTGACCGCCGCGAAAATCGTCGTTTCCGGTGGCCGCGGCATGGGCAGTGGCGACAACTTCAAGCACCTGTACGCCCTGGCCGACACACTCGGCGCTGGCGTCGGTGCGTCCCGCGCGGCCGTCGATGCCGGCTTCGTGCCCAACGACATGCAGGTCGGGCAGACCGGCAAGATCGTCGCGCCACAGCTGTACATTGCCGTGGGTATCTCCGGCGCAATCCAGCACCTGGCCGGGATGAAGGACTCCAAGGTCATCGTCGCGATCAACAAGGACGAAGAGGCACCGATCTTCCAGGTCGCCGACTACGGCCTGGTCGGCGACCTGTTCGAGATCGTGCCCGAGCTGACCGCTACCCTTTGACCCGAGGACATACACAATGACAACATACCTCAATAGCTGGATCGGACGCAGCGAGACCAGTCATGACCAGATCAGCCACAACCTGGTCAAGCGCATTGCCGCCACCTTGAGCGAAGCGCCGCCCGCCCCGGGCGCTGCCCTGCCGCTGCTGTGGCACTGGGCGTTTTTCCAGGACCCGGTGAATGCCGACGGCCTGGGCGCCGATGGCCATCCGGCGCGCGGTGGCTTCCTGCCCCCGGCGGACAACCGCAACCGCATGTGGGCCGGCAGCCGCCTGGAATTCCTGCGCCCGCTGCGGGTGGATGCCCAGGTCTCCCGGCGCTCGACCATTCTCGATGTCCAGGAAAAACAGGGACGCACCGGATCGCTGCTGTTCGTCACCGTCGAGCACGAGTATGTGCAGGACGGACAACGCGCCCTGGTCGAGGAACACGACATCGTCTATCGCGAGCCCACCCCGCCCCGGCTTGGCGGAACCGAGGCCTTGCCCCAGGCCGACTGGCAGGAGCCGGTGGAGCCCACGCCGACCTTGCTGTTCCGCTATTCAGCCGTCACCTTCAACGGACACCGTATTCACTATGACTGGCCGTATGTGACCGAGACCGAGGGCTATCCTGGACTGGTCGTGCATGGTCCGCTGATCGCCACCCTGAACCTGCGTGCGTTCGTGCGCGCCAACCCCGGTGCCAGGGTTCGACGCTTCAGTTTCCGCGGTCTGCGGCCGCTGATCTGCCCCGATGCCTTCGTGGTGGGTGGACAACTGCTGGGCCATGGCAAGGCCAGGGTCTGGGCCGGCAACGACTCCGGGCAGGCGCAGGCCGGCGAGATCGAATACACCGAGGAGGGCCGTCCATGAGCCCGGCTATCGTGCGTAGCGCCCTGTTCGTCCCCGCCAGCCGCCCCGAGCGTATCGCCAAGGCCCTGGCCAGCGGCGCCGACCGGGTGATCGTCGACCTTGAAGACGCGGTGGAGGAAGTGCTCAAGAAACAGGCCCGCGACAATCTGCAGCGTTTCCTCGAAGAACAGCCCCAGGCTCAGGTCCTGGTGCGGGTCAATGCGCCGGAACATTGGGCCCATGAGGCGGACCTGGCGCTGTGCCGGCGCTTCCCCGGGGTCACCGGCATTCTCCTGCCCAAGGCCGAGACGGTCGCGCAGGTGGCCCGGACCCATGCCACAGGCAAGCCGGTGTGGCCGATCATCGAAAGTGCCAGAGGCCTGGTCGCCCTTGGCGAACTGGCGGCGGCGGAAGGCGTCGACCGCCTGTCGTTCGGCAGCCTCGACCTGGGTCTGGACCTGGGCCTGCGGACCGGCAGCGAAGCCGCCGAGCAGGTACTCGGTCACGCTCGCTATGCGGTGCTGCTGCACAGCCGCGCGGCCGGCCTGGCCGCACCGCTCGATGGCGTATACCCGTCCATCCAGGACACCGAAGGCCTGCAGCGTCACGTCGGGTTCGCCCGTGACATGGGCTTTGGCGGCGCCCTGTGCATCCACCCCGGCCAGGTCCAAGTCATTCACCGTGCCCTGCGCCCTTCCGAGGCCGAGCTGGATTGGGCAAGGCGGGTTCTGGAGAAAGCCCGGGACGGGGCCGGGGTCTTCACCCTGGACGGCCAGATGGTCGATGCCCCGGTGATCCTGCGCGCCCGTGCCACCTTGCAACAAGCCGACTGATCCCCAGTTCCAACGCCCATGCCCCCGGTGCCCAGGCATTCCCCTGTTCTGACGGACAGCGAGCGCCGGCACCGGGGGCACCCTTGCGAAAGGATCTCCTCATGATCATCAAATCCTTCAAGGCCAGACGCCGTTGCAAGCGCCTGGTCTGCCGGCTGCTGCGCGCGCTGTCGAGGATGCCATCCTATGGCTGAAGTCGCCGGATCGTGCCCGCCGCACTTGCTGCAGGCCGCCCGGCAACTGATGGCCGAGCATGGTTATGCGGCCATGACCATGCGTCAGTTGGCCGGGCGGGTCGGCCTGCTGCCGGGCAGCCTCTATCACCATGTCGCCTGCAAGCAGGACCTGTTGCTGACGGTGTTGCTGGATATCGTGGAGCGTCGCATCGAGGCCTGGGAGAAAGGCAGTCACACCCGTGACCTGGCAGGCTTCGTCGGGTTTCTGCTGCAGCGCCAGTGCAGCCACCCCGATGAAGAAGTGCTGTTGCGTCATGAAGCGCGGTTTCTGGAGGACGCCCAGCGCAACTGGCTGGACAAGGCACTCGCACGCCTGGGCCAGCCGCTGGCACGCATCATCGAAGGCCGCTGGCTGACGCCGGATGGCCGCAAGGTCTGCGCGGCCATCCTGGCGGTGATCGATGCTGCGGGCAGTTTGCGTGTGCAGGGACATGACGAGGCCTGGGTCAACGCGCAGGCGCTGGAGATGTGCCACCTGCTGGCCCGGGATTGCGTCGGTGGGTTCGGTGGCGCAATTGCCGGCAAGCCAGCACGCACAGGGCAGCACTGTTAGCGCGAAGAACGCGGCAGGTCTTGAATGAAGAAGCATGGCTTGCCCATGAAGGTATGGGTATCTACACATCTTTTCCGAAGACCAGTGGTGACCCCGGGTCGCTTGTCGAGAGACCGCATGATGGCCACCAGGCGCATGCCGATGGATCTTCAGCGCTCTTCAGATCGAGCGCCGCCCGCGCGGCGCCTCGCTGGCAAGCCAGCTCCCACATTTGTTGCAACGCGCCATGGCCTGTGAGATCTCCGCTGCCAGCCTTTGGAGGCTCGGCGATACATAGCGGGGAGGCTGTTGAGTTCGACGCGATATAGCGTCGTACAAACAAGGCGATCAACTATGGCCTTACAGACATAGGTACGTTGCAACAAATGTGGGAGCTGGCTTGCCAGCGATGCGCCGCGTGGGCGGCGCTCGATCTCGAGGGCGCTGCAAGAGCATCGACATGCACAGCGATGCGCCGCGCGGGCGGCGCTCGATCTCAAGGGCACCAGAGAAGTCGTGGCAAGCACCTGTCAGCCTTGATGCGATCTACTGACAAGCCTTCTCACCTCAAAAGATGTGTAGATACCCATGGCCATCACGGGCAAGCCACGCTCCTACCTGAACTACGTCGTTCGGGCCTCGGCGCCCTGGCGCAAGCGCTGCAAAAACCGCGGAAACACCTCGGGGTTGACCATGCGTGGCGCCTCGTGACCCGCCAGCACCTGCAGGATCTGCTGCGCCGCCCAGCGCCCCATGCGCCAGCGCGCCTCCGTGGTCACCCCTGCCGTGTGATAGAGCCCGACGACATTCTCCAGCCCCAGCAGCGGGTGATCGAGCGCCGGTGGCTCTTCATCCCAGACATCCAGCCCGGCACTACCAAGATGGCCGCTGGCCAATGCAGCATGCAGCGCGGCTTCGTCATGCAGGCCTCCACGGGCGGTGTTGATGAACACCGCCCCCTTGCGCATGCGTGCGAAGGTGTCGGCATTCATCAGCCTCAGGGTGGCCTCGGTTCGCGGACAGTGCAGAGAGACCACGTCGCTCGATCGCAGCACGTCATCCAGCGTCACCGCCTGCCCTCCCCGCGCGGCCACCTGGCCGGCGTCGAGAAACGGATCATGGGCGAGCACCCGCATCCCCAGCGCCTGCCCCAACCGCGCCACCCGGGTACCGATTTCACCCAGGCCGATGAGGCCCAGGGTCTTTTCGTACAACTCCGAGCCCATCAGGTCCTCGCGGGAGAATCCACGGGAAGTCCGCAGACGCCGGTCGGACTCGCTGATACGCCGGGCACAATCGAGCATCAGGCCAAGGGTCGCCTCGGCTACCGACTGCGCGTTGGCGCCGGACTGGTTGACCACCAGCACGCCGGCACGGGTACAGGCAGCGACATCCACCGTGTCGTATCCGGCACCGTTGGTGGACACGCACAGCAGGCGCGGCAAGCGGGCCAGTAGCGGCGCGCCGACGTGCCAGGGCGGCGGCAGCTCATCCCTGGCCGACGGCACCTGGTAGACCTCGCAGGCTTGCAAGGTGTCGAAGATCAGCGCGGGGTCGGCGCTACGCGCTACCGTGCACAATTCAACACCCGGCGCCTCGGCAAAGGTCTGCGCCATGACCGGGTGGTACCACACATCGAAACGCATGACTCTTTTCATCTCGGCATTCATCTCCCGCACCTGCCTCAGTGACCGACCTGGGTGGATACGGCCTTGCGTCCGAGGAACTTGCGGATGCCGATGTTTTCCTCGACCTTGCCATCGCCATCGAGGTAGCCGTGCCTGCCCAATTCAGGCATCAACAACGCGGAAATCAGGGTAATTGCACCGATCGCGGCAACGTACACGTAGAAATACTCCTCCAGCCCGAGGGAGCGGAAACTCAGCGCCACGTACTCGGCCGAGCCGCCAAACATCGCGGCACCCACCGCATACGGCAGGCCGACCCCCAGGGCACGCACGGTGGGCGGGTAGAAGTCGGCCTTGAGCACACCGGTGACCGGGGTATAGAACGCCGCGATCAGCAGGCCGGCGACCACCAGGGCGAAGGCGCTGTAGGGGTCCTGCACGCCCTTGATGGCGGTTAGCAGAGGAATGACCAGGAAGGTCGACAGCACGCCGAAGATGATCATGTTGCGCCGCACGCCGATCTTGTCGGCAAGCAGGCCGAACACCGGCTGGCAGAGCATGAAGATGACCAGCGCGACCGCCATCAGGATACTCACGGTCGGTGCCGGCAGGCCGACGCTGACCACCAGGAATTTCTGCATGTAGGCGGTGAAGGTGTAGAAGTACAGGGAGCAGCCGATGGTGATGGTGAAGGTCAGCAGCACGGCCTTGCGGTGTTGCATCAGCGCCTTCAGCGAGCCGGACTCCTTGCGTTTCATGTCCGCTTCGGTCGCTGTCTCGCGCATGGTCCGCCGCAGGTAGACCACCACGATGGACGCCAGGGCGCCGATCAGGAACGGTATGCGCCAGCCCCAGGCCTTCAGGTCCTGCTCGCTGAGCAGCAGTTGCAGAACCGCCACGGTCAACAAGGCCAGCAACTGCCCGGCGATGATGGTCATGTACTGGAACGAGCCGTAGAACGAACGGCGCCCGGCCCTGGACACTTCACTGATATAGGTGGCCCCGGTGCCGTACTCGGCACCGACCGAAAGCCCCTGCATCAGCCGCGCGACCACCAGCAGCACCGGCGCGGCCACGCCGATCGAGGCGTAGGTGGGCATGACCGCGATCATCAGCGAGCCACCGCACATCATGAAGATGGAGATGATCATCGAGATCTTGCGCCCTCGGGTATCGGCGATATAGCCGAAGATCCAGCCGCCGAGCGGACGCATGAAGAACCCCACGGCAAAGATGCCGGCCGTGGCGAGGAGCTGGCTGGTCTGGTCGCCAGCGGGGAAGAACAGCGAGGCGAAGTAGATCGAGGTGTAGGCATAGATGAAGAAGTCGTACCACTCCACCAGGTTGCCGGAGCAGACCCCAACGATGGCGGTAGTGCGCTCTTTGCGAGTCAACGGACGTGCCGTATGCATGTCTGCGTTCATATCAGTACCCTTGTTGTTATTGTTTACCGACGCAGGGGGTAGCGTCGCACAGGGTCCTGAAACGAGCAGGGGCAGGCACGGCCTAACAGCTATGCTGATCCGCTATTCCTCGCGGCCCTCCTGTGCCCGGTTGCGCAGATGGTCGGCGACCTGTTGCGCGGCCTGGGCCAGGCAGCCCTTGAAGAAGTGGTTGGTCCCGCAATAGACCTGGACCGCTCGATGGTCCGCCCGCGCCCATTCGAGGAGGTTGGCCAGGGGCGCCATGTCGTCCTGCTCACCGTGCAGCAACAGGCACCCGGCAGGCAACGGCAGCGCGGCGTAGTGGCGACCGCCAGGCACCTGACCGACCGGCAGCCCCAGCAGGGCGATCGCGCTGAACTGCCCGGGCATTGCGCAGGCGAGACGGGCGAAGACATGGGCGCCGAACGAGAAGCCCACCAGCGCCAGCGGCAAATCCGGGTAACGGGTGCGCAGGTGCTCGACCAGCACCCGGCAATCCTCGGCCTCGCCCACCCCGCCATCGTGTGGCCCGGTGGTCTTGCCCACGCCCCGAAAGCTCGGGCGAACCACCCGCCAACCCTCGGCGACCAGCCCGCGAGCCAGGGTGACCGGCACTACATGCAGCGGACTGCCGCCCAGCAGCGGTTGCGGGTGAGCCACCAGCGCCACGCCACGCACCGGGCCGGTCGGTTCGTCGACCAGCAGCTGGATCTGCCCGGCAGGTCCCTGGATCAGTTGCTCGCCTCTCGCCTGGTCAGTCATCGGTGCTCCCCTCCCCGGTCGTCGCCTCGACAGTGTCGCGCCGCTGCATATGCCGCAGCACCAGCACCACCAACAGCACATTGAGCAGTGCCAGCAGGCACAGGGCGAGCAGTACGCCCTGGGCGCCGAAGTGCTGCAGGATAAAGCCACCGACCAGCGGCGTCAGCGCCTGCCCCACCAACGATGGACGTGACATCTTGCCCATCAGCGATACGTACTGGGCTGGCGGCATCAGCGCGAGCGGCAGCAAGCCGCGGACGATCGCCCGCAGGCCATTGCCCAGTCCGTACAGCACCAGCCCGAGCACGGTCATGCCGGGTACGGTGGCCACCAGCAGCATGCCCACCGCGACCAGCAGCACCGACACCAGCGCGGTCCATACCGGATGGCGCTTGCTGGCCAGCATCTGCAGGACCCGCGAGGCGACCTGGCTGGGGCCAAGCACGGCGCACAGGGCGATGGCTGCCGCCAAGGAGAAACCCATGCCCTGCAGCACCGCGACCAGTTGCACGGAGATGGCGGTCATGATGATCGCGCCGAGGGCGAAGATCCAGGTGAGCAGCAGGTAGATGCGCCTGTCCAGGCCCGCAGCCGGGCTGGCGACCGAGCCCTTCAGCACAGCACCAGGCGCCTGCGCCGGCAGCACCCACAGGTAGGCGGGCGCTACCACCACAAGCAGCAACAGGGCATAGGCGACGCAGGTCTGGCGCCAGCCCAGGTACTCGATCGCCAGGGCCACCAATGGCCACGACAAGGTGGTAGCGAAGCCGGAAATCAAGGTAATGCCGACGATCGCCTTGCCCGCCCTTTCGGCGTACAGGGCGCCCAGCGTGGCGAAGAGCGTCTCGTACAGCCCGCAGGCCATGCCCACCCCGATCACCCCCCAGGCGAGCATGAACCAGGCCAGGTTCTGGCTGGAGGCGACCAGCAATAGCCCGAGGGCGACGATGGCACCACTGCAGGCCAGTTGCACACGACCACCATGGCGCGCGACCAGGCGGCTGGACAGGGGCGCGAGCAACGCAGCCACCATCAGGCTGAGGGACAGCGACCCATAGACCCAGTGTGCGGCCCAGCCGGTATCGCGGGTGATCGGCTCACCCATGACCGCCAGCAGGAAGAACGAACCGCCCCAGACCAGGATCTGCAGCAGGCCTAGGCAAACGACGCCCGGGGCGCCAGGGAGACGAGCATCGGGCTGCACGAGAAAACCTTGGTCTGGAAACGAGGGGAAGCGAGGGTGCGATCAACGCAGGAAACGTCGCTATTCTAGGGCCCGCCATTGCCGCCTGCTATAGAACCTCGGCATATCAGCTATGGCCTGGTACCCGAGGCGCAGAGACGCTGCGCCCCCGGTACCGGCTGTTCAGGACTTGCGCTGCAAGGTGTGATAACCCAGCTCTTCACGCGCCTGGCTGAGCGTGCGGCCCTTGCCGATCAGCTCGCGAATGTTCGCTTCGACCGCCTCGATCTGGCGGGCCACCTCAGCGACCTCACGTGCCCGTGCACGCGGAACGACGACGACACCATTGGCATCCGCCACCACGATGTCCCGCGGGCTGACACGGGCCTGGCCGATGGACACCGGCTGGTTGACCGACTCCACCTGCACGCGGTCCTTGCCGGTGCGCATGAAGCGGCCCTTGGTGAACAACGGGTAGCCGTCGCCGAGCGCCTTGTTCACATCGCGGCAGACCCCGTCGATGACCGTGCCGGCAATGTTCCGCGCCCCGGCGTACTGGGTCATGATGTCGCCCCAGACCGTGCAATCGGTACGGCCATCGTTGTCGATGACCACGATATCGCCTTCAGCCACGTCATCCACGAAATCGCCCACGGTGCCCGGCGGAACGCTGGCCGAGACATAGCGAACGGTGAAGGCAGGCCCGACGACCACCTGCTTGTAGTTGTCCAGCGGCATTACCCCGAAGCAGTGGCCCGGCAGGCCCAGCTTGTCCAGCGCATCGGAAACGCCCGGGGTATCCAGCCCTTGGAACAGGGCGACCAGCTCTTTATCTTCTGGATGCATCGTTAGCTCCTCTCAACAGTTTGATCGACAGAAATGTACAGGCCCGACCAGGGCGAACTCATGCCGGCCTGGTCTTGGCAATCGGCTCGACGATGGTCAGCAGCAGCACGAAGCTGATCAGCGAACCGATCGCGAGGTAGGTGAATACGTAGTTCCAACCGTAGCTGTCGAGCAGCAAGCCGGTAAGGAACGGCGTCGCGGCAGCCCCCAGTTGCCCGATCATGTTGACGATGGCATTGGCGATCGGGAAGGTTGCCTTGGTGGCCAGGGCCATGGGGTAGACCATGTAGGAGGAGAAGCCGAAGCTCAGCACCATCCCGGTGGCCATCAACAGCAGGCCGTAAAGGAACGGATCCGCCGGCGAATTGATCAGCAGGTACATCATGATCGACGTGCCCAGGGCCGAGAGCAGCATGCCCGGCTTGCGTCGCCCGCCCAGCCAACGGTCCGAACAGTAGCCCCCGATCAGGTTGCCCAGCACCGCGCCCACCCAGGGCGCCGCCGAGACCAGGCCCATGTTCATCACGGAGAAGCCCTTGACGGTGATCAGGTAGGTGGGGATCCACGACAGCAGGACACTCGATACACCCAACTGGAAGCAGTAACTGGCGGCACAGCCCCAGACCAGCCACGAACCGAACACCTGGCGCCGGGTTTCCAGGGGCGCGACTTCACGGCGGCGGATCAGGAAGTCAAGGCGCTTGAAGCCAAGGCCGGTCTTCTTCGGCGAGGTGCCGGCGGCAGGCAGCGAATCCTGCGGGGTCTGGTCCACGATGTAGTCCAGTTCCGCCTGGTTGACGAAACGGCTCTTCGACGGATGGTCGGCGATCATGAAGTACCAGAGGATCGACAGCAGGATGCCCGGGATGGCGAAGAAATAGAACACCTCGCGCCAGCCCCAGACCGAAATGATCACCGCGCACAGTGGCGGGACTATGACCGGTCCGAACTTCACCGCAGAGAGGAAGATACCCGATGCGATGCCCTTCTCCCGGGGCGGAAACCAGTTGTTGATGGTGGTCGTCATGCTGATGGGAAGCGGACCCTCGGCCAGGCCCAGGCCAAAACGGTACAGCTTCAAGGCGATCAGCGAACCCGCGGTGCCGACCAGGCCGGTCAGCAGCGAGGTCATGACCATGGCGGCCGGCAGGATCCGACTTACGCCAAAGCGGCTGAACGCCAGCCCGGCGGGAATCTGGGCCAGGGCATAAGCCAGAAGGAACAGGCTCATCAGCCCGCCCGCCTCGGCGTTGCTCATCGCGAATTCCTGGCGAATGAACGGCAGCGCGACACCCAGGTTGGCCCGATCGGCGGCGGCGATGGTATAGATCGAAAAGATCATCCCGGCCACGACCCATCGATAGCTGCTGCGCCCTTTGGCATGGGCTGTTTCAGCGGTCGACATACTTGTACACCCTTTGTTTTTGTAATTCGGGCGTAATCTAGGCGCAGGTACGGGAGAAGAAAAGCGACAAATACTCACCACAATTCATCACTTTTAGTGGACAATCAAGCCCGCTCCGATTGCCGCCGCAGGTAGAAAAAATTGATCACGCTCAAGCAGATTGAAGCCATCTACTGGATCGTCGAACTGGGGAGCTTCGAGTCGGCGGCGACCAAGCTCAACATGTCGCAGTCAGCGATCTCCAAGCGTGTCCAGGAACTGGAGGACGCCTTCGGCGTCTCGATCTTCGACCGCTCCAAGCGCAGCGCCCGTCTGACTCAGAAAGGTGTCGAACTCTACGAGAGCGCGGTTGAAATGCTCCGTCAGCGCGATGACCTGCTGGAGCGGATCAGCTCGAAAGAAACCCTGGTCAGGCGCTTCAGGATAGGCGTCACCGAACTCACCGCCCTGACCTGGCTGCCGACCCTGGTCGAGCGCATCCACCAGACCTATCCGAAGATCGATCTGGAGCCCTCCATCGAGTTGAGCACCGACCTGTTGCGGCGCCTGGAAGCCGATGAACTCGACCTGATCATCGTGCCCGACATCTTCCGCGATGCACGCTTCGTCACCAGCCCGCTGGCCGCCGTGAAGAACGCCTGGATGTGTTCCCCTGCGCTGTATCCAGGCGACGAGCCCATGAGCCTGCAACAGCTGTCATCCCTGACGGTGCTGACCCAGGGCGCCAGCTCCGGCACTGGGCAAACCTACGAGCGCTGGCTGGCCGAACATAACGTGCGCCTGAACCGGACCCTGACCAGCAACTACCTGGTGGCACAGGTCGGCCTGGCCATCTCCGGCGTCGGCATCAGCTACCTGCCCCTGGAATGCATGGGGTCGGTGATCCGCGAGGGTAAATTGAAAGTGATCCAGACTGACCTGCCCTTGCCGGCGATCAGCTACGTATGCGTGCACCGGGCCGACCGCTACCAGGGGCTGAGCGTCGAAGTGGCTCGGCTGGCGCAGCAGACCTGCGACTTCAGCCGGCTTATCATCACCTGAAGCGATGTTTTCTCATTAATAAATATCGCTAAAAGTAAAAGCAGATCTTTCCTAACATCGACGGGCACCCCCTTGGGGTTACGTCATTCAGGAGATGGTCATGCTGTTACCCGGGTCCCGTGTTCTTCCCTCGCCCCCGCTCGCCCCTGCGCACGTCATCGAGTCGTTCCGCTCGGTCGTTACCCCCCACATCAGTGACAACCTGGGTCGTCACATCGGTGCGCGGGGCCTTACCCGCTACAACACCTCGGGCAAGATGGTCGGCACGGCCCTGACCGTGAAAACCCGTCCGGGCGACAACCTGTTCATCTACAAGGCGCTGACCCTGCTCGAACCGGGGCATGTCCTGGTTATCGATGCCCAGGGCGACACCAACAACGCGGTGATCGGCGAGCTGATCAAGCTGTATGCCGAGCAGCGCGGCTGCGTCGGCTTCGTGGTGGATGGTGCGATCCGCGATGTTGAAAGCTTCCGGGACAGCCCATGCTATGCCCGGGGCGTCGTTCACTGCGGCCCCTACAAGAGCGGCCCGGGGGAAATCAACGTGCCGGTTTCGGTGGGTGGGATGATCGTCAACCCGGGCGATATCATCAT
The DNA here is from genome assembly GCF_057197725.1 of Pseudomonas sp. P2S-1. Taxonomy (NCBI): domain Bacteria; kingdom Pseudomonadati; phylum Pseudomonadota; class Gammaproteobacteria; order Pseudomonadales; family Pseudomonadaceae; genus Pseudomonas; species Pseudomonas sp. P2S-1. The sequence goes on along the minus strand of NZ_CM170068.1, from coordinate 241,548 downwards.
CGGGGACGAAGACGGGATCGTCGCGTTCGCCCAGGAACTCGCGGAGCCGGTGCTGACCCTGGCGAGGGCGCACGAGGCCCACGAGGAACTGGTCAAGGCCGAGATCGCGACAGGCGCGGTCGATCAGTCATGGCTCGACAAGGTACTGGATAAGGCCGGATTGGCGAATTGATCAGGCGCTGACGGCCTGGGCGCACGTACTTCGCCGACAGCCGTGGAGGGCTGCCGGCACCACAGCTTTGTACGTCCGGATTTCATTCACTCAATCGTGTGCTTGAACATCCGGGATGCTGGCGGTTTCCGTGTTTTTCCGCGCAACAAAAAAAGGCCCCGAAGGGCCTTTTTTCTTTCACTCCAGAGCAACCAAAAATCACTCTGAAGCGCCATATTTGGAGCGGGAAACGAGACTCGAACTCGCGACCCCGACCTTGGCAAGGTCGTGCTCTACCAACTGAGCTATTCCCGCGTCGTCTTGATGGTGGGCATTCTATAGAAATGAAATATTTCGTCAACCCCTTGATTCAAAAAACCTTTTATTTTGTTTCCGAGCCTTCGCGCAGGTGCGGCCAGGCGGCGCGCAGGTAGTGCACCATCGACCACAGGGTCAGGCCGGCCGCGATCAGCAGCAAGGCGTAGCCCAGCACCACCCAGGCGGTCAGCGCCGGCGGGTTGGCGAGGAGGATGACCAGCGCGAGCATCTGCGCCGCAGTCTTCCATTTGCCCAGGTTCGATACCGCGACATGCGCCCTCGCCCCCATCTCGGCCATCCATTCACGCAGCGCCGAAACCACGATCTCTCGGCCGATGATCACCGCCGCCGGCAAGGTCAGCCACAGGTTGGCATGGACCTGCACCAGCAGGACCAGGGCCACCGCGACCATCAGCTTGTCCGCCACCGGGTCGAGGAAGGCACCGAACGGCGTGCTCTGCTGCAGGCGCCGGGCCAGGTAGCCGTCGAGCCAGTCGGTGGCGGCGGCAATGGCGAACACGCTGCTGGCTGCTACGTAGCTCCAGTGATACGGGAGGTAGAACAGCAGAATGAAGATCGGGATGAGCAGGACACGAAGGACTGTAAGCAGATTCGGGATATTCATCAGGACAACTGGCTGCGAGGTGAGCGAAGGATTCTACTCGCTATGCAGGCTGTCATAAATCGACTCGGCGAGCTTTTTGCTGATTCCCGGTGCCTTGGCGATTTCTTCGGCACTGGCACGGGACAATTCCTGCAAGCCGCCGAAATGTTTCAGCAGGTCGCGGCGACGTTTCGGCCCGACTCCGGCGACATCTTCCAGGGTCGAGGTACGCCGCGCCTTGCCACGCCGGGCGCGGTGGCCGGTGATGGCGAAACGGTGGGCCTCGTCGCGGATCTGCTGGATCAGGTGCAGCGCCGGGGAGTCGCCACGCAGGGTGAATTCGTGGTGCACGTCGTTGAGGTACAGGGTCTCGAAGCCGGCCTTGCGGGTCACGCCCTTGGCCACGCCGAGCAGGGTCAGGTCAGGGACCTGCAGGGCCTCCATCACTTCCCGGGCCATGTTCAACTGGCCTTTGCCGCCGTCCACCAGGAGCACGTCGGGCAGCTTGCCCTCGCCGTCCTTGATCCGTCCGTAGCGCCGGGTCAGGGCCTGTTGCATGGCAGCATAGTCGTCGCCAGCGGTGACGCCTTCGATATTGAAGCGGCGATAGTCGGATTTGATCGGGCCTTCCGGGCCGAACACCACGCAGGAGGCCACGGTGGCTTCGCCGCTGGAGTGACTGATGTCGTAGCATTCCAGGCGCTGCGGGACTTCCGGCAGGCCAAGCACTTCGGCCAGGGCCTCGAAGCGCGCCGCCATATGCTGGCGGTTGGCGAGGCGGGCCATCAGCGCCTGCTCGGCATTGGTCACCGCCAGTTGCTGCCAGCGGGCACGGGTGCCGCGGACCCGGTGGCTGATGGTCAGCTCGCGGCCGCGCAGGGTTTCCACGGCGCTGCACAGGGCCTCGAAGTCCTCGTGCACGACGTTGACGATCAGCTCCGCCGGCAGTTCCCGTTCGGAGTTGCCCAGATAGTACTGGGAGAGGAAGGCCGACATGACCTCGGCCACCTCCTCCTCGATGCCCACCTGGGGGAAGAAGTTCTTGCTGCCCAGCACCCGCCCGCCGCGCACGCTGATCAGGTGCACGCAGGCGCCGCCCGGGTTGACGAAGGCCGCGACCACGTCGACGTCGCCGCTGCCGCCTTCCATGCTCTGCTGGTCCTGGACCCGGCGCAGCAGGGCGATCTGGTCACGCAGCTCGGCGGCCTTCTCGAACTCCAGGGACATGGCGGCTTTCTCCATGTCGGCATTCAGTTCGTTGGTCAGCTGATGGCTGCGGCCTTCGAGGAACATCACCGAGTGGCGCACGTCCACGCCGTATTCCTGCGGCTCGACCAGGCCGACGCACGGCGCCTTGCAGCGCTTGATCTGGTACTGCAGGCACGGCCGGGTGCGGTTGGCGTAGTAGCTGTCCTCGCACTGGCGGACATGGAAGGTCTTCTGCAACAGGCTCAGGCTTTCACGGATCGCCCCGGCGCTGGGGTACGGCCCGAAATACTTGCCCTTCTGCTTCTTGGCCCCACGATGAATACCCAGCCGCGGGAATTCGCCGTCGGACAGGAATACGTAGGGGTAGGATTTATCGTCGCGCAGCAGGATGTTGTAGGGCGGGCGCCATTCCTTGATCAGGGTCTGCTCGAGCAGCAGCGCCTCGGTCTCGCTGGAGACGATGGTGGTCTCGACACTGGCGATATGCCCGACCAGCGCGGCGGTCTTGGGCGCCAGGCCGGTCTTGCGGAAGTAGCTGGCCAGGCGCTTCTTGAGGTTCTTGGCCTTGCCTACATAAAGAAGGCGACCGCCCGCATCGAACATCCGGTAGACACCCGGACGGCCGCTGCAGGTTGCCAGAAAAGCACTTGGATCAAACGCGGGGGTCATGTTCAGAGGTTGGCATCAACCATACCGTGGCGGACGGCCAGCAAGGTGAGTTCCACATCGCTGGTGACCGAGAGTTTTTCGAAGATGCGGTAACGGTACGTGTTCACGGTTTTCGGCGACAAGCACAGTTTGTCGGAAATGATCTGCACCTTCTGGCAACCGACGATCATCAGGGCGATCTGGATTTCCCGCTCCGACAGGCTGTCGAACGGCGAAGCGTTCTTCGGTTCGAAGGATTTCAGCGCCAATTGCTGGGCGATCTGCGGGCTGATGTAGCGCTGCCCGGCGAACACCAGGCGGACCGCCTGGACCATTTCCTCGAGCCCGGCGCCCTTGGTCAGGTAACCGGCGGCGCCCGCCTGGAGCAGGCGCGTGGGAAACGGATCGTCCTCGCAGACGGTGACCGCGACCACCTTGATGTCGGGATGACTGCGCAACAGCTTGCGGGTGGCTTCGAGACCGCCGATTCCAGGCATTTTCACGTCCATCAGGACGACGTCCGGCTTCAGTTCGCGGGTCTTCTTCAGCGCTTCTTCGCCCGAATCAGCCTCGCCCACCACCTGCAGACCGTCGATGTCGGCCAGCATGCGGGTTATACCGGTACGTACCAGATCGTGATCGTCGACCACCAGAACCCTAATCAAGCAGACACCTCGCCTTACGGTCTGAATTGGATCCGGCCACCTTATCAAAAAATTGCAGGGTGGACCTAACAGAATGCGTCACAAATATGACGTCAGATTTCATTTTTTCGACATTTCTGGTGCGCTTTGTCCGATCAGGCCACTGCCACTTTACCTACAGGCGAAACGGCATTACCCGCCAGGCTCTCCAGAAGATGTCTTACAGCCTGCTGATCCGCCACTTGCAGGCGCCGGTAGCAGTCGAGCAGGTGGTTCTCGCCGGGACGCAAATCGTCCAGGGTCGCCGGAGTCGGCACACCACTCAGGACGTACAAGGCATCCACGCCATTCGCCGCCACCGCCGCGAGGTAATCGGCACGCGGCGTACGCTCGCCACTCTCATATTTGCCCTGGGCGTTGGGTTCGACCCCGCCAATATCGCCAAATGCCCGTTGAGTCAGCCCAAGGCGCTCGCGTTCTTCCCTGAGACGTAGTCCAATACCCTTCATACGAATACATAATCCTTTGCAAAACACCCATTAACGGGTAGGAAACCCGGTACATCCACTGCACCGTCAACAATCTTGAACTATGCCTGCGCGGCGAAGTTCTGCACAAGCCGTCCTACGCCTTTCGAAGGGGGTCAGCGAACGTTTCGCTGCATGCGGATAAAGCATTCCTCCTCGCCCTCTTCGCGGAATCCTTCACGCAGATAAAGTTGACGGGCCGGATTGGTTTTGAATACGGTCAGGCGCATCCATGGCAGGCGACGCCGCCCCGCCCAGGTGTTCAGTTCGCGCAACACCCAGGTGCCGACGCCCTGCCCCTGAAAATCTTCGGATATATGCAATTCGCGGATATACAGCGCGCGCATGTCCTGGCTGAGGCTGCAGAAACCCAGGCGTCGATCGTCGTCCATCACCAGCCATTGCTCGCGCCAGCCCCAGCCCTGATCGAAGGCCTCGTCCTGCCACAGCAGGTCGAAGTCGCAGTAGTAGCGGAGCATGCCCTTGCGGGTCAGGTCGCGGGCGTAGGCCAGGTCGAGGTCGCTGGCCCGTTGCAGTCGCAGGTTCAAGATGGATCTTTCTCCTGATCGGCGTAGCACACCGGGGAACTGCCCGGCCCCTGGCGTTCCAGTTCGTCTTCCAGCCATTCGGCGAGCACTTGGGCATTACTGTGCTCTGTGTCCTTCGCGGCATAGACCAGGGTCAGGTCGCCCTGGCGGGCCAGGTCCAGCAACGGCCACCAATGTTCCGGACGGGCGGTCAATTCCTGCCGGTAACGCTCGGCGAAGGCCCTGGCGTCGACCTCTCCGGCATGAAAGGCCTTGCGCAGCGCATTGGACGGCGCCAGCTCCGGCAGCCATTGCACGACATCGAGCCTGGTCCTTGCGCCGGTTGCGCGGCCACAGCCGGTCGACCAGCACACGCTGGCCATCCTCTTCAGCCGGGGCTTCATAGGCCCTTTTGCAGCGGATCATGACGCGCCCTCCTTGCCTGAACATCACTGAAATCAATGGAGCTTACACCCGGATTCGTTGACTGGCGTCAGCCCGATCACTGCCTATGCTAGTACGCTGCTCGGTACCAGGCAGGAGCCTGAAAATGTCACCCCCGGACCCGTACATGACTACCCAGACCAGCGCCGCCCCTTGCCCGGCCGCGCTTGCAACGCCCTCCTCCGGCTCGCGCGCGAGCCGTACCCCCACCGTGGTGTTCTGCAGCCTGTTGATCGGCGCCCTGCTCTACACCGCCTGGAGCCTGTTCCGCGATATCGATGCCAGCGGCACGGTCATCACCACCTGGACGCCCTTCCTGTTGCTCGGCCTGGCGCTGTTGATCGCCCTGGGCTTCGAGTTCGTCAATGGCTTCCACGACACCGCCAATGCGGTGGCCACGGTGATCTACACCAACTCCCTGCCGGCGCGCTTCGCCGTGGTCTGGTCGGGGGTGTGGAATTTCCTTGGTGTGCTGTTCTCCAGCGGCGCGGTGGCCTTCGGGATCATTGCCCTGCTGCCGGTGGAGCTGATCCTCCAGGTCGGTTCCTCGGCCGGTTTCGCCATGGTCTTCGCCCTGTTGCTGGCGGCGATCATCTGGAACCTCGGCACCTGGTGGCTGGGCCTGCCCGCCTCGTCGTCGCACACCCTGATCGGCTCGATCATCGGCGTCGGCGTGGCCAATGCATTGATGCACGGGCGCGACGGTACTTCGGGGGTCGACTGGGCCCAGGCCGGCAAGGTCGGCTATGCCCTGCTGTTCTCGCCGATCCTCGGTTTTGCCTGCGCCGCCGTGTTGCTGCTGGGCCTGCGCAAGCTGGTGAAGAGCCGCGAGCTGTATGAAGCGCCGAAGGGCGACCAGCCACCACCGCTGTGGATCCGCAGCCTGCTGATCGTCACCTGTACCGGAGTGTCCTTCGCCCACGGTTCCAACGACGGGCAGAAAGGCATGGGCCTGATCATGCTGATCCTGGTTGGCACCTTGCCCATGGCCTATGCGCTGAACCGGACCATGCCGGAGGAACAGTCGCAGCAGTTCGTGGTGGTTGCCCAGGACACCCGTCAGGCACTGACGAACTACGCCACGGTGCCGTTGCTGAACGCCCAGCCCCGTGACGTCCTGACCCAGTTCATCCGCGCCCCCGAAGCCAGCCCGCTGCTGATCCCGGCCCTCGCTGCACTGGCCGGGGATATCGGCCAGCAGGTCGACAGCTACGGCCTCGCCGGCATCCCCGCCGAAGCCGTGAGCAACGTGCGCAACGACATGTACCTGACCAGCGAAGCGATCCGCCTGATGGACAAGCACAAGCTGCCGGATATGGACGCCGCAACCCGGCAGACCGTGCAGCAGTTCAAAGCGCAGATCGACGACGCCACGCGCTTTATCCCGCTGTGGGTCAAGGTCGCCGTGGCCCTCGCCCTTGGCCTGGGCACCATGGTCGGCTGGAAGCGCATCGTGGTGACGGTCGGCGAGAAGATCGGCAAGACCCACCTGACCTACGCCCAGGGCGCCTCGGCCGAACTGGTCGCCATGTGCACCATCGGCGCGGCGGACCATTTCGGCCTGCCGGTCTCGACCACCCACGTACTCTCGTCGGGGGTGGCCGGGACCATGGTCGCCAACGGTTCCGGGGTGCAGGGCCGGACCATCCGCAACCTGGCGATGGCCTGGATCCTCACCCTGCCGATGTCGATCCTGCTGTCCGGCGCGCTGTACTGGCTGCTGACCCGGTTTATCTGATCAGGCGCTGCTGCTGCGCAGCTCGCCGATCTTCTCCAGGCGGGCACGGACGATATTGCGGCTGATGTTCAGCAGGCGCCCGGTCTGCAGCTGGTTGCCGTGGCAGAAGCGGTAGGCGGTGCGGAACACGGTCTCCTCGATATGCTCGTAGAGGTCGGGGATATTCTGCTCGAACAAGGCGGTCAGCGCCGCTTCCAGGTCCGGCGGGGCCGCCGGCAGGCGTTGCGGCAGCGCGTGCTCCTCATGCCTTACCCCCATCGGACGCATATCCACCAGGTGCAGGTCCCCCGGCTGCACGCGCTGCTGGCGGCAGACCAACAAGGCGTGATGGATGGCGTTCTCCAACTCGCGGATGTTGCCGGGCCAGCTATGGGACAGCAGCTTGCGCTCGCTTTCCGGGCTCAGGCTGGCGCGGTTGTAGCCCAGGCGCTGGCAATGTTCCTCAAGGAAGAATTCGGCCAGCGGCAGGATATCTCCCGGCCGCTCGCGCAGTGGCGGCAGGCGGATGGTCGCCACGTGCAGGCGGTAGAACAGGTCCTCGCGGAAATTCCCCGCCACCACCGCATCGGCCAGGTTGACGTTGGTCGCTGCCACCAGGCGCACGTTGATCGGCACCGGCGTGCGCGAGCCGAGGCGCACCACCTCGCGCTCCTGCAATACCCGCAGCAATTTCACCTGCATGTTCAGCGGCAGGTCGCCGATCTCGTCGAGGAACAGGGTGCCGCCGTTGGCCGCCTCGAACCAACCGGCCTTGGCATTGGTCGCCCCGGTGAACGCGCCCTTCTCGTGGCCGAACAGCTCGCTCTCCACCAGGGTCTCGGCGAAGGCGCCGCAGTTCACCGCCACGAAGGGCTCCCGGCCACGACGGCTGAGTTGATGGATATGCCGCGCCACCAGCTCCTTGCCGGTCCCGGTCTCGCCGATGATCAGCGTATTGGCTTCGCTGGGCGCCAGGCGCTCGATACGACTGAGCAACTCCTGGGAGCGCGGGTCCTTGAACACCAGGACGGTGGCGCGAACGGACTTGGTCAGTTCGCGGGCGTTGGGATGGGTAATCAGCGACATAAAGGCATTCCTGGCATGGGTGGCGCGCCTTCATAGTGCACGAAACAAATTAGAACAAATAATTATTAATTTGCATTTGTATATTCCAAAAAGAAGCATGCGGTTTGATTGCTGCTCCAGCAGCAGCGGCCAAGCAACGGGGTGCCCGGAGATCAGCACAGCGGCCCGGACGGGCTTCCGTGCGTTCGACTGAAAGCCACGCGTTGCAAGGGCTGCAGCGATTTCCCGGATAACTGGCATGGCTTTCGCTCAAGGGCTTCCCGACCGTCGTTTCGTTCAAGGACCCTTCATGAAACTGCCCCACGCGCTTACCCTTGGCCTCAGCCTGCTGACCCTCTCCTTCACCGCCCTCGCCGCCGAGAGCTACGCGCCGAAACCCGACCCGCTGCAAGGCGATGGCCGGGTTTCGGCGTTCTACAGCTTCGACAAGGCGATCCCCGCCACCCCGGGCAAACTGCTGCGCAGCGAACCGCTGGAGCAGACCCTGAGCCTGCCCGGCGCCGCCTCGCAACTGCGCATCCTGTACAGCTCCACCGACGGCATCGACGGCAAGACCCCGATCGCCGTGTCCGGGGCGCTGTTCATTCCTGAAGGCAAGGCGCCGGAAGGTGGCTGGCCGGTGGTGACCTGGGGCCATGGCACCGTGGGCGTGGCGGATATCTGCGCGCCGTCCTGGTCGGGGCGCTCGTACCGGGATGTGCAATACCTGGCGCGCTGGCTGAACGAGGGCTATGCCATCGTCGCCACCGACTACCAAGGCCTCGGCGTGCCCGGCGGGCATCCGCTGCTCAACAATCGCATGGCCGCCTACGGCATTCTCGATGCGGCGAAAGCGGTGATCGCCGGCGTGCCGGGCCTGGCCAACAAGGTGCTGGTGCTCGGCCAGTCCCAGGGCGGTGCCGGGGCCTTCGCCGCAGCCGCCTATGCGCCGACCTACGCGCCGGACCTCGGCCTCAAGGGCAGCGTCGGCACCGGGGTGATCTACACAGTCGGCAGCAAGAACGTCGGCGAGCAGGACCCGAACAAGGTCGATGCCGCCCTCGCCTACGGCTTCTACACCCTGCTCGCGGCGCAGCAGTACAACCCGAAGATCGATCCGCGTGACTACTACACCGAGAAAGCCCTGCCGCTGTTCGAACAGGCCCGCACCAGTTGCCTGGCGCAGTTGACCGCCGACGTGATCGGCACCGGCCTGACCCCGGCCAACACGCGCAAGGCCAATGACGGCGAGCAATTGAAAGCCTGGCAGGCCCAGGTCAGCTACCCGACCCTGAAACTGGCGCAGCCGATCTTCATCGGCACCGGTGCCGAGGACAAGACCCCCGCCGCCTCTACCCAGGTCGCCCTGATGCAGGACGCCTGCAAGGCCGGTTCGGTGGTCGAAGGCCATCTGTACAAGGGCCTCGGTCATAGCGAGACGGTCAATGCCTCGCTCAAGGACTCCCTGCCGTTCGCCCGCAAGGTGTTCAACGGCGAAACCATCGCCCCCGTCTGCAACCCCAGCGTGCAATAAGGACAGCGCCCATGAGCATCGAATTCTTCACCCGCCTGCCCTTGCACGGCGAAACCCAGTTCCTGCCCGGCGATCCGCGCAACCGTGGCGACTGGCATCCCGGTGGCGACAGCACCGGCGCCGTATCGGGCTTCCGCGTCGGCGATCACTTCACCTATATCGACTACCTCGGACAGATCGCCAAGGCAGCCGAGATCAACGGTTTCGGCGGCGTGCTGATGGTCAATGCGCCCTATGGCGAAGAGCCCTGGACCGTGTGCTCGTTGCTGGCCCGGGAGACCCGCACGCTGAACTACGTGGCGGCCTTCCAGCCGTACCACTACACCCCGTGGGTCGCGGTGCAGCAGGCCGCCACCTACCAGCGCGCGACGGGCAACCGGCTGATCTGGAACATCATCAACGGTGGCTCGGATGCGGTGCAGCGCCAGGTCGGGGACTTCTTCGAGCATGACGAGCGCTACGAGCGCGCCACCGAATTCATGGATGTGGTGCGTGGCTACTGGGGGTCGGAGAACTTCCATTATGACGGGCGTTTCTTCAAGGCCGAGGGTGGTGGCTTGCGCGGGCCGCAGAAGAAGGCCGAGCTGCCGCTGATCTGCACCGCCGGGTCATCGATTCCGGCGCGGGAGTTTGCGGCCAGGCATGCGGACTTCTATCTGATGAGGGCCGAGCATCCGGACAAGATCCGCGAACTGATCGCCGATATCCGCGAGCGGGCATTGAAGTACGGGCGCAGCGATATCCGCTTCGGACTGTCCATCGATGTGATCACCCGCGAGACCGAGGAACTGGCCCATGCCGAGGCCAAGCGTTTCTTCGATGAGGGCGTGGCGAAGAACACCATCAAGGCTGCTGCGGCCCATGCCGGGCTGCGCACGGCGCGCAAGCTCAGCTATGAAGAGGAATACGGCGAGCGCGAGGAGAGCAAGCGTTTCGATGAGTTCTTCATCTACCCGAATGTCTGGGCCGGGTTTGGCTATATCGGTATTCCGCCGGGGCTGGCGCTGGTGGGGAGCTATGAGAACGTGGTGGCGCGGATTCGAGAGTACAACGAGTTGGGGATCGATGTGTTCTTCCTGGCGGGGTATCCGCATCTGGAAGAGGCTTATCGGTTGGGGGAGCATATCCTTCCGCATTTTCGCGGGGAGCGAGAGGCTTTGAAGCGGGCTGCTTTGCCTGAACTTAAAGTGGCGGGCTGATACCTCTTCATTGCTCTCTCGGGCCTCATCGCTGGCAAGCCAGCTCCCACAGGTTTGGACTGCCCCCAAGAAATTGGAGACTAATCCAACCCTTGGGGGAGTTATGAAGTACACCGAACAGTTCAAGCTGGCAGCCATCACTGCCTATCTAGAGGGCAGTGATGGTTTTCGAAAGGTAGCCCAGCATTTCAACATCGATTTCAGCCTGCTGAGGCGCTGGGTGGCCAGCTACAAAGCTCGCTCCACTATCAGTTCCATACCTCATAGTCAGCGCTACCACATCGACTTCAAGCGCAGAGTTGTGCAGCACATGCGCGAGCACCGGCTTTCCCTGCGTCAAACGGCAGCGCATTTTGGCTTGGGCCAGTCCTCTCGGATAGGCATTTGGGAGGACCAGTACTACAGTGGCAACCTTGCCTCCTCTGCCTCTCAACGAAAAAAGCCTACCGACGTGTCCAAGAAGATTAAGCCACTCAAACCCACTGATACCGACGACGCGCTGAAGCCACGAGATCAGCTCATGGCGGAACTCGAGTATCTGCGCATGGAGAACGCTGTCCTAAAGGAGCTGAAGGCTTTGAGAGAGGAGAAGGAGCGAAGGCAAGAGAAAAAACGCTGATCGTTTCCAGACTCCGAACCCGGTTCCCGCTGTCAGCGTTGCTGGACTTGGTTGAGTTGTCGAACAGCACCTTCTATTACCAGCTCAAAAGCCTTCAAAGGCCGGATAAACACGCCCATCTGAAAGAACTAGTGAGTCAGGTCTATCACAAGGAAAAAGGGCTCTATGGGTATCGGCGCGTGACGCTGGCGATCAAGAATCAAGGCGTCCTGGTGAACAAGAAGGTTGTGGAGCGACTGATGGCAGACCAAGGTTTGCAGGCGGTAGTGCGGCCTAAAAAATATCGGTCCTATCGAGGAGAGGTAGGCAGGATTGCCGAGAATCTGCTGGAGCGGAACTTCATCGCCCAGCGGCCCAATCAGAAGTGGGTAACTGACGTAACCGAGTTTAAAGTGGCTCAGCAAAAGCTCTACCTCTCACCAGTGATGGACCTGTACAACAGTGAGATCGTGGCCTACGAGATCGCTCGCCGGCCCAGCTATGAGCTGGTGGGGAACATGCTGGAAAAAGCCCTGAGTAGCTTGGGAAAGGAGCCGAAGCTGGTCATTCACTCTGATCAGGGGTGGCATTATCAGCAGCGCCAATGCTAAATGGCCTAAGCCCCGTCGATTACAGGGCTCAGGCCGCTGGCTAAAGCTGTCCAACTTTTCGGGGGCAGTCCAGGTTCACCACTGCTCTCAAGAGCGGCGCTATACCTGTGGGAGCTGGCTTGCCAGCGATAGGGCCCGAGAGAACACCCTAGCGCAACCCGCCCTGCCGCAGCCGATACTCCCCCGGAGTCACCTGCGCATACCGCAAAAAGAACCGGCTGAAATACGCCGGATCCTTGAACCCCAGGCTATAGCAGATCTCGTTCGCCGAACTCCCGGTGAACAGCAGCAGCCGCTTGGCCTCCTGCATCACCCTTTCCAGCACCAGGCGCTTGGACGGCAAATCGGCGATGCGCCGGCAGACATCGTTCAAGCGCGCCTCGGTCACCCCGATCCCTTCGGCATAGCGCGACAACGGCCAGTGCTCCAGGTAATGCGCTTCGATCAGCTCGTTGAAGCGATGGAAGATCTGCAAATCCTCATGCCGCGTGGTCCGCGCCGGCAGTGAGCGGGCACACAAACGCAACAGGCTGATCATCAGCAGCCGGGTCAGGCTGTGCAGCGCCGCTTCCCTGCCCGCCTCCGCTCCTTCCACTTCCCCGCGCAACAGTTCGAAGAGCATCTCCAGCCGCTGCGCCTCGACCAGCCCACCCAGGGCCACGCACGCCGGTGCCACCTGCGCGCCGGGCGCCAGTCCGGGATCAGCCTCCAGCAACTGCCACACCAGTTGTTGCCTGACCGTCAGCACATGCCCGTCGGCATCCGCCTCGGTAACGAAGGAATGGGGAATGGTCGGCGGAGTCAGGAAAAACATCGGCCCGGACTCCACGTACTGCTGGTCATCCAGGTAGACCCGCACCGTCCCCGACTTGACGTAGTGCACCTGGAAAAACCGGTCATGCCGGTGCACCGGCATGTTGCGCCCGAAGAACCCGGCGAGGTTGCCGAGCTTGTCGTAGTGCACTTCCGAGTCGCTGTAGCGCTGGTCGTAGACCTGGCCGATGTTGATGTTGGGGATCGGCGTGCGATCACTCATGACTGCTTCTGCCTCGTACCACTTCTTGTTCTGCCCGCCAGCTTACCGCGCCGTCCGGCGATCGGCAGCTTGCATTTCGTTAACATCTTAATTATAAAGTTAACACATTAACAATTACCCTCGTGGGGCACCCCGTGTCGTCCCGCCCACTGTCAGGAGAAGAGCATGAGCCGTGCCCTGCATGACGCTGCCACCGGCACCCTGTTCGGCGTTGCGCTGAACTACAAGGGGCTGCTGGAACAGCGTCTCGCCGAATTCGAACAGGCGCCGTACCAGAAGCCACCGGTCAAGCCGGTGCTGTTCATCAAGACCCCCAACACCCGCAATGGCCATGGCCAGCCCGTGGTCTACCCGAACGGCGTCGAGCGCCTGCAGGCCGGCCCGGCCCTGGGTGTGGTGATCGGCAAGCGCGCCAGCCGGGTCAGCGCCGAACAGGCCCTGGAGCACGTCGCCGGCTTCACCATCGTCAACGAATTCAGCCTGCCGGAAGAGAGCTACTACCGTCCGGCGGTCAAGGCCAAGTGCCGTGACGGCTTCTGCGTGATCGGCCCGGAGCTGGTCCCGGTGACACAGATCGCCGACCCGCATGCCCTGGACATCCGCCTGTTCATCAACGGCGAAGTCCGCCAGCAGAACAGCACCGCCAACCTGGTGCGCGGCATCCCGCAACTGATCGCGGAAATCACCGAGTTCATGACCCTGCATGAAGGCGACGTGCTGATCACCGGCACCCCGGAAGGCCGTGTCGACGTGCAGCCGGGCGACCAGGTCGAAATCGAAATCACCGGGCTGGGCCGTCTGGCCAACCCCATCGTCGCCGAGCAGGAGGCCCACTGATGAAACACGCTCGTATCCGTTTCCAGGGTGAAGTCCACGCGGTGACCGTGGAAGCCGACAACGCCGTGCGCCTGGCCGATGGCCGCCTGATCGGCGAAGACCAGGTCGAGTGGCTGCCACCGGCCAACGGCAGCATGTTCGCCCTGGGCCTGAACTACGCCGACCACGCCGCCGAACTGGCCTTCGCGCCACCCACCGAGCCGCTGGCCTTCGTCAAGTCGCCAGGCACCTACGCCGGCCACAACCAGATCACCTGGCGCCCGGACAACATCAAGTACATGCACTACGAGTGCGAGCTGGTGGCCGTGATCGGCAAGCCGGCACGCAACGTCAAGCGCGAGGACGCCCTGGAGTACCTGGCGGGCTACACGGTCTGCAACGACTACGCCATCCGCGACTACCTGGAGAACTACTACCGGCCGAACCTGCGGGTGAAGAACCGCGACTGCACCACCCCGGTCGGCCCGTGGATCGTCGACGTGGCCGACGTGCCGGACCCGTCCAACCTGACCCTGCGCACCTGGATCAACGGTGAGCTGAAACAGGAAGGCAGCACCCGCGACATGATCTTCGACATCCCCTACCTGATCGAATACCTGTCCAGCTTCATGACCCTGCAACCGGGCGACATGATCGCCACCGGCACCCCGGAAGGCCTGGCCGACGTGGTCCCGGGCGATGAAGTGGTGGTGGAAGTGGAAGGTGTCGGCCGCCTGGTCAACCGCATCGTCAGCGAAGCCGAGTTCTTCGCCCCCAAAGACGATAAAAAGCGCAACAAAATCGAGGCATGAACAGCATGATCAAGCACTGGATCAACGGCCGCGAGGTCGAGAGCAAGGACACCTTCGTCAACTACAACCCGGCCACCGGCGAAGCCATCGGCGAAGTCGCCAGCGGCGGTGCCGAGGAAGTCGCCCAGGCCGTTGCCGCGGCCAAGGAAGCCTTCCCGAAATGGGCCAACACCCCGGCCAAGGAACGTGCCCGCCTGATGCGCAAGCTGGGTGAGCTGATCGACCAGAACGTCCCGCAACTGGCCGAACTGGAAACCCTGGACACCGGCCTGCCGATCCACCAGACCAGGAACGTGCTGATCCCGCGTGCCTCGCACAACTTCGATTTCTTCGCCGAAGTCTGCACGCGCATGGACGGCCACACCTACCCGGTCGACGACCAGATGCTCAACTACACCCTGTACCAGCCGGTGGGTGTATGCGGCCTGGTCTCGCCGTGGAACGTGCCGTTCATGACCGCCACCTGGAAGACCGCACCGTGCCTGGCCCTGGGCAACACCGCAGTTCTGAAGATGAGCGAACTGTCGCCGCTGACCGCCAACGAGCTGGGTCGCCTGGCGGTCGAAGCCGGTATCCCGAATGGCGTGCTCAACGTGATCCAGGGTTACGGCGCCACTGCGGGCGACGCCCTGGTCCGTCACCCGGACGTGCGTGCGATCTCCTTCACCGGCGGCACCGCCACCGGCAGGAAGATCATGCAGACCGCCGGCCTGAAGAAGTACTCCATGGAGCTGGGCGGCAAGTCGCCGGTGCTGATCTTCGAAGATGCCGACCTGGAACGTGCGCTGGACGCCGCGCTGTTCACCATCTTCTCGCTCAACGGCGAGCGCTGCACCGCCGGTAGCCGGATCTTCATCCAGGAAAGCGTGTACCCGCAGTTCGTCGCCGAGTTCGCCGCGCGTGCCAAACGCTTGATCGTGGGCGACCCGACCGACCCGAAAACCCAGGTCGGTTCGATGATCACCCAGGCGCACTACGACAAGGTCACCGGCTACATCCGCATCGGCATCGAAGAAGGCGCCACCCTGCTCGCCGGTGGCCTGGAGCGTCCGGCCAACCTGCCGGCGCACCTCGCCAAGGGCCAGTTCATCCAGCCGACGGTGTTCGCTGACGTGAACAACAAGATGCGCATCGCCCAGGAAGAGATCTTCGGCCCGGTGGTCTGCCTGATCCCGTTCAAGGACGAAGCCGAAGCGCTGCAACTGGCCAACGACACCGAATACGGCCTGGCCTCGTACATCTGGACCCAGGACATCGGCAAGGCGCATCGCCTGGCCCGCGGCATCGAGGCCGGCATGGTGTTCATCAACAGCCAGAACGTGCGCGACCTGCGCCAGCCGTTCGGCGGCGTGAAGGGCTCGGGTACCGGTCGCGAAGGCGGCCAGTACAGCTTCGAGGTGTTCGCCGAGATCAAGAACGTGTGCATCTCGATGGGCAGCCACCACATTCCGCGTTGGGGTGTGTGACCGGTAGATGAGGTTGCCTCGAAACCCGAGGCCACCCCAATCCCTGTGGGAGCTGGCTTGCCAGCTCCCACAGGGACCGTGCAACCAACAAGAAACCAGGAGATCCATCATGGGCGAAGTCGTCCTGGCAGCCAAAGTCTGCCACGTCCCCTCGATGTACCTGTCCGAGCTGCCCGGCAAGCATCACGGCTGCCGTGAAGCGGCCATCGCCGGGCACAAGGAAATCGGCCGCCGCGCCCGCGAGCTGGGCGCCGACACCGCCGTGGTGTTCGATGTGCACTGGCTGGTCAACAGCGCCTACCACATCAACTGTGGCGAGCATTTCGAAGGCATCTACACCAGCAACGAACTGCCCCATTTCATCAAGGACATGGCCTACGAATACCCGGGCTGTCCCGAACTGGGCGAACTGATCGCCGCCGAGGCCAACGCCGCCGGCGTACGCACCCAGGCCCACAACATCCCGAGCCTGGAACTGGAATACGGCACCCTCGTGCCGATGCGCTACATGCACATGGACGTACCGGCCACCGAGCGCCTCAAGGTCATTTCCATCGCCGCCTGGTGCGCCTGGCATCGCCTGGAAGACAGCCTGGCCTTCGGCGCCGCCGTGCGCCGGGCCATCGAGAAGAGTGACCGCAAGGTCCTGGTGCTGGCCTCCGGTTCCCTCTCCCACCGCTTCTCCGACGACCGCAACGCCGAAGCCAACATCCACAACTGGACCCGCGAATTCGACAAGCAGGTCGACATGCGCGTGGTGGAGCTGTGGAAGCAGGGTCGCTTCAAGGAGTTCTGCGCGATGCTCCCCGACTACGCCACCGCCTGCTACGGCGAAGGCGGCATGCACGACACCGCGATGCTCCTCGGCCTGCTCGGCGGCGCCGACTACGACAAGCCGGTGGAAGTTCTGACCGAAGCCTTCGGCAGCTCCGGCACCGGCCAGATCAACGCGATCTTCCCGGTTTGAACAGCTGCAAGCCACAAGCTTCAAGCCATAAGAAAAAGCGGTTCGCCGCGACCTTGAAATCAACGCAAAGCCTCTTGCCGCTTAGAGCTTGAAGCTTGCAGCCAAGGAACCCCGAAATGCCTCACTTCATCGCAGAAGTAACAGACAACATCGAAGCCCAGGCCGACCTGCCCGGCCTGTTCGAGAAGGTCCACGCCACCCTCGGCGCCAGCGGCGTGTTTCCCCTCGGCGGCATCCGCAGCCGTGCCGTGCGCCTCGACACCTGGCGCATGGCCGATGGCAAGCATGACTACGCCTTCGTCCATATGACCCTGAAGGTCGGCCACGGCCGCGACCTGGAAACCCGCAGCAAGGTGGCCGAGCAACTGTTCGCCGTCATCACCGAGCACTTCGCCGCGCTGCAGGCCGAGCGCCTGCTGGCCCTGTCGTTCGAGATGACCGAACTGCACCCGCAACTCAACTTCAAGCAGAACAACGTCCACGCGTTCCTGAGCAACCAGGCGGGCTGACCTCCCCGCCTGAAATACCCACGGCCACTCTGACAAAAAAAGTACAAGATCATGAGCACAGCCAATACCGCAGATAGCGTCACCCTTGCCCGTCAGGATTCAACCCATTCCACCGTGACCTGGCGGCTGATGCCGCTGTTGCTGGTGTGTTACCTGTTCGCCCACCTCGACCGCATCAACATCGGCTTCGCCAAGATGCAGATGAGCACCGACCTGCACTTCAGCGACACCGTGTATGGCTTCGGCGCCGGGCTGTTCTTCATTGCCTATGCGCTGTTCGGCGTGCCGAGCAACATTGCCCTGGACCGCTTCGGCCCGCGGCGCTGGATCGCCGCGCTGATGGTGGTCTGGGGCGCGCTGTCCACCAGCATGCTGCTGGTGGAAACGCCGACCGGCTTCTACGTGCTGCGCTTCCTCCTGGGCGTGGCCGAGGCCGGGTTCTTCCCGGGCATCCTGGTCTACCTCAACCGCTGGTACCCGGCGCGCCGGCGTGCCGGGATCACCGCGCTGTTCGCCATCGCCGTGCCCATGGCCGGGGTGATCGGCGGCCCGCTGTCCGGCGGCATCCTCGAACTCTTCCATGACGCCGCCGGCCTGCGGGGCTGGCAGTGGATGTTCCTGATTGAAGGCGCCCCGGTGATCCTGCTGGGTCTGGTAGTGCTCAAGTGCCTGCCGGACGGCTTCGCCAGCGTGAACTGGCTGAGCGACGAGCAGAAGCAGGGCCTGCGCGACGATCTGAACAAGGAAGAACAACGCAAGTCGATCACCTCCTTCGGCGGCATCCTCGGCGATGCCCGGGTCTGGCTGCTGGTGGCGGTGTACTGCGCGGTGATGCTGGCGGTGAACACCCTGGCCTTCTGGATGCCGAGCCTGATCCACGCGGCCGGGATCGGCAGCGACGGCCGCGTCGGCCTGCTCAGCGCCGTGCCGTACCTGGCCGGCTGCTTCTTCATGATCGCCTGCGGACGCTCCTCGGACCGCCGTCGCGAACGCCGCTGGCACCTCTGCGTGCCGCTGCTGATGTCCGCCGTCGGCATCGCCGTGGCCGGTATCGCGCCGGAAAACCCGACCCTGGTCATGGGCGGCCTGATCGTCGCCGGCATGGGCGCCAGCGCGGCCCTGCCGATGTTCTGGCAACTGCCGCCGGCGTTCCTGTCCAACGCCACCCAGGCGGCCGGCATCGCCCTGATCAGCTCGTTCGGCAGCATCGCCTCGTTCGCAGCGCCGTACCTGATCGGCTGGATGCGCGACACCACCCACAGCGCCAGCCTGGCCCTGTACGTGCTGGCCTTCTTCATCACTCTCGGCGGCCTGCTGGTGCTGCGCACCCACGCCGCCACCGTCAACCCTCAGTAAGAGACTCGATCATGCTCGACCACAGCCAGATCCTCAGCGCCGCGGCCCAACTGGACCGGGCCGAACGCACCCGCGAACAGGTACGCCAGTTCTCCCTGGAGCACCCCGGCATCACCATCGAGGACGCCTACGCCATCCAGCGCGCCTGGGTGGCGCAGAAGATCAAGGACGGGCGCAAGCTGGTCGGCCACAAGATCGGCCTGACCTCCCGCGCCATGCAGGTCTCCTCCAACATCACCGAGCCGGACTACGGCGCGCTGCTGGACGACATGCTGTTCGAGGAAGGCAGCGACATCCCGTTCGAGCGCTTCATCGTGCCGCGGGTCGAAGTGGAGCTGGCATTCATCCTCGGCAAGCCGCTGAAAGGCCCGAACGTCACGGTGTTCGACGTGCTCGACGCCACCGAGTGGGTGATCCCGGCCCTGGAGATCATCGACGCGCGCATCCAGCAGGTCGACCCGCAGACCCAGGTCACCCGCAAGGTCTTCGACACCATCTCCGACAACGCCGCCAATGCCGGCGTGGTCATGGGCGGGCGGCCGGTGCGACCGACCGAAATCGACCTGCGCAAGGTCCCGGCGGTGCTCTACCGCAATGGCGTGATCGAGGAATCCGGCGTCTCCGCCGCCGTGCTCAACCACCCGGCCAAGGGCGTGGCGTGGCTGGCCAACAAGCTGGCGCCGTACGACGTCACCCTGGAAGCCGGGCAGGTCATCCTTGGCGGCTCCTTCACCCGTCCGGTGGCGGCACGCCCGGGGGATACCTTCCATGTCGACTACGACATGCTCGGCTCCATCGCCTGCCGTTTCGTCTGATCAGGAGGTTTCCATGGACATGCCCATCAACCGCTTCAAGCAACGCCTGCAGCAGGACCAGGCGCAGATCGGCCTGTGGCTCGGCCTGGCCGATGCCTATTGCGCGGAACTGGCGGCCAACGCCGGGTTCGACTGGCTGCTGATCGATGGCGAACACGCTCCGAATGACCTGCGCGGGATGCTCGCGCAACTGCAGGCCGTGGCGCCTTATGCCAGCGAAGCGATCATTCGTCCGGTGATCGGCGAGACCGCGCTGATCAAGCAGGTGCTCGATATCGGCGCGCAGACCCTGCTGGTGCCGATGGTCGACACGGCCGAGCAGGCGCGGCAGCTGGTGCGTGCCGTGCACTATCCGCCGAAGGGCGTGCGCGGCGTGGGTAGTGCACTGGCGCGGGCTTCGCGCTGGAACAGCATCCCGGGGTACCTGGATCACGCCGATGCGCAGATGTGCCTGCTGGTGCAGATCGAGAACCTGGAGGCGCTGGCGAATCTGGACGAGATCGTGGCGGTGGACGGGGTCGATGGCGTGTTCATCGGGCCGGCGGACCTGAGCGCGTCCATGGGCCATCGCGGCAATCCGGGGCATCCTGAGGTGCAAGCGGCGATCGAGGACGCGATCCTGCGGATCAACAAGGCCGGCAAGGCGGCGGGGATCCTCAGTGCCGACGAGAAACTGGCCCGGCGCTATATCGAGCTGGGGGCGAAGTTCGTCGCCGTGGGGGTGGATACCACGGTGCTGATGCGCGGGTTGCAGGGGTTGGCGGCGAAGTTCAAGGAAGGCCAGGTGGTACAGCCAACCTCCGGCGGCGTCTACTAAATAGCTATCGCTGGCAAGCCAGCTCCCACAGGGACCGCATGCGCCGCGAACCCTGTGGGAGCTGGCTTGCCAGCGATGAGGCCAGTACAGTCACCGCCGAACCTGTTTCAGTTCATCCAATAAACCAAGCAACTGCTTCAGCTTCTCCTCCCCGAACTGCCCCTGCAGCGCCTGGTAATTGGCCTCCATGCACTGGCTCATCGAGGCAAAGCACTGCTCGCCCTTCTCCGCCAGTTCCACCAGCACCCTGCGCTGGTCGGTCTCGGCCTTGCGTCGCTTCACCAGCCCCGCCGCCTCCATGCGCACCAGCACCCCGGTCATGCTCGGCTTGAGAATGCAGGCCTGGTCGGCCAGTCGATAGATCTCCATCTCGCCCTGCTGGCGCAGGATGCGGATCACCCGCCACTGCTGCTCGGTCAGGCCGTGTTCGTTGAGGGAAGGTCGGAAAAAGCGCATCGCGGCTTCGCGGGCTTGCAACAGGGTAAGGGTCAGGGACTGACGAGGACGGCTGGACATGAAGAAATACGGTGCTCAGGTTATTTTGTTAACACTTTAACAAAAAGCCCTGCCGGCAACAGTGCCTGGCATCACCGATCAAATGCCCCGGCACGGATGGGCAAGACAGGGTTCGACGCAACGGCGTTAATGACCACCTTTCTTCCCTGTTTCAAAGGAACCCTGCCATGCCTCTTCACGCTGCCCAACACAATATCCAGCTCAGCGAACTCGACGCCTGGGGCACCGTTGCCGACCTCGGCTCGGAGATCCTCGAAGGTGAAGTGCGCGCCTTCGGCAAAATGACCTTCGGTGCGCCGACCGACACGGTCAGCAGCGCGTATTTCGGCACGACCCAGGGCAAGTTCCGCATGGTCTACCCGTTCAACGAACAGGCCGTGGTGGTCACTGGCGCAGTGCGCCTGACCGATGAAAGCACCGGCCAGGTGACCGAGTACAAGGTGGGTGACAGCTGGTTCGTGACCAAGGGCACGCCGGTGCTATGGGAGATTCTGAGCGAGAGCTTCGTGAAGCATTACTTCGCGGTGGCCTGAGTTTCTTCATAGGTCTTAAGGGCCTCATCGCTGGCAAGCCAGCTCCCACAAGTCCTGTGGGAGCTGGCTTGCCAGCGATGAGGCCCTCAAGATCTACACAGCAGCCCGAAGCGAAGCCGCAAAGATCGTCCACATCGCCCGCAACCGCCGCTCATACGCCGCCTGCCCCGCATAGATCAGCTCGACGATCAGACTGTCGATGACCCCCAGGTAGGCATCCACGAACAACTCACGCTTCTCCCCGTCCAGCGTCGGAAACTGCTGCTCCAGCGCCTTGCCGAACACCTCGCCCATCCGCGCCAGGTAACCCTCGAACCCCGAGGACACCAGCGGCCGCAGATCCGCCGGCGGAAAGAACGCCGCCCGCAGCAGGAAGCGCAAATGCGCCGACTCCAGGAAACGCTCGGACAACTGCTGTGCATACAGCGCCCCCGGCAGCCCGCCATCGCCCGCGAAGCAACCTTCGACATACAGGCGCTCGGCCTCGATGGCCCGCTCGAACACCGCCTCGAACAGGTCCACCTTGCCGCTGAAATGCGCATACAGCGACGGCTTGCGCATGCCCACCGCCACGGCGATGTCGTTGAGCGAGGCGGCGTCGTAGCCGGATTCGGCGAACTGCTCGACCGCTACCAGACAAATCTTCTCCGCCGAAGGCGACAGGACTCTCATTGCATAACTTCCTTGATCAAACGGGCGAATATCAATGACCGGCCAGGCTGTTCAGTTCCACCGGTACATTACGGGTGCTGGCATACACCAGCGCGGCCACCAGCAAGGCCGCCACTGCCAGCAACAACGCCCAGTGCGCCGCGCCCAGGGGCGCCATGATGCCTGACAGTGGCGTTGCCGACGACGAAATGATCAACTGCATGGCGCCCAGCAGCGCCGCCGTGGAACCCAGGGCGCGGCTTTGCGAAGACATGACCAGCGACATCAGGGTCGCCTCGGCCACCCCCAGGCCGAACATCGCCACGGCCATGCCGGCGACAATGCCCCACAGGCCGGCGCCCAGCTGCGTGCCGAGCAAGGCGATCAGCGCCCCCAGCAGCATCGAGCCTGCACCCCACTGCGCCAGGCGCACCAGGCCCTTGCGCGCGACCAGGCGGCCGGCCGTGATGGCACCGAGCAGGATCGCCACGCCGGTGGCACCGAACAGCGCGCCGAAGGCTTCCACCGACAGGCCGAAGTGGGTCTGGTAGACGAACGCCGCGCCACCGATGTAAGCGAACAGGTAGAAGAACACCGCCGACAGCGCCAGCGCCGGACGCAGGAAGGCACCGTCCCGGGCGATGCGCGCGTAGGTGCGCAGGAAGTCACTGGGGCGCCAGGCCATGCGCTTGTCCACCGGCAGGGTCTCCTTGAGCACCCAGGCCGAATTCAGCAGCACCAGCACACCCAAACCAGCCAAGGTCAGCATGATCGCCCGCCAGCCGAAGTGCGCGCCGATAAAGCCGCCCAGGGCCGGCGCAAGTACCGGCGCGAGGCCTTCGATGGTCATCAGCAGGGCGAAGATCTGCGCCGCCCGCGCGCCTTCGGCGACGTCGCGGACCATGCTCATGATCACCACCAGGGTCAGGGCGCTGCCCAGGCCCTGGACGAAACGCGCCAGCAGCAGCGCATCCAGGCTGCCGGCCTGGGCGGCGGCGAGGGAGCTGGCGACGAACACCGCCAGCCCCACCAGCAACGGCCGGCGCCGCCCCAGGGTATCCACCACCGGCCCGAACAGCAGCTGTCCGGCGCCCATGGCAAGGAGGAAAACCGTCAGGGTCAGTTGCACCCTGGCATAGGACGCCCCGTACTCCTCGGCAATACCCGGCAGGCTGGCCAGGTACATGTCCACCGCCGACGGACCCAGGGCACCAATCAGGGCCAGGGCCACGGCGAAGCGGACGTGAGGGGTCGGGGCTGATTCCGGGATTTGCATTTCAAGCTCTTCCAAGTGAGGGATGAAACGGATGCCGGTCGCCAGGCGATTATTTCACCTAACGACCGGTAGGTAGATAGCTTGGGCGAGCCTAAAGGCAACCCGGTCAAGGGTCAAGTCAACAACAGGCTTGAATGTCTCTTAGCTCAGGACCAGACCCGCAAGGCTGCTGCTGCGGAAGTCCTTGGGCGACTGCTCGTACTGCTTCTTGAACGACCGGCTGAAGTGCGCCGAATCGGTGAAGCCCCACTTGTAGGCGATGGTGGTGATGGATTCGGTCTTGTGGATCGGGTTGGCCAGGTCGTCGGCGCTGCGCTGCAGGCGGGCGCGCTGGATGTAGCGGCAGACGCTGTCGCCCTGCTCCTCGAACAGGCGATACAGGTGGCGCACCGAAATGTTCAGGCGGCTGGCCAGGCTGACCGGGGTCAGGCCGGGTTGGCCGAGGGACTCGTCGATGACCTTCTGCACGTAGCTGCGCAGGTCGGCGCCTTGCAGCGAGGCTGGCAGGCGGCTGTCCGGGTCACTGCCTTCGAGGGCCGAGCCGAGCAGCGAGAGGAAGGCACTGTGCAGCGCGTCGCCTTCGGCCTGCTCGCCATCCTGGGCACTGCTTTCCTTGCACAGTTGGTCCATTAGCAAGTGGAGCATGCGCCCGCAGGCTTTGCTCTGAGAGATCTTGCCGAAGATCCGCTGCTCGCCGCCCAGTTG
Source organism: Pseudomonas sp. P2S-1 (assembly GCF_057197725.1). Taxonomy (NCBI): domain Bacteria; kingdom Pseudomonadati; phylum Pseudomonadota; class Gammaproteobacteria; order Pseudomonadales; family Pseudomonadaceae; genus Pseudomonas; species Pseudomonas sp. P2S-1. Next base: position 217,477 of record NZ_CM170068.1, on the reverse strand, counting down.
CCGGCACACCTGGTCCCGGGACAGCCCGAGGGAAGCATGTTCGATCAGGCCGAAGGGCGTGATTTCGCAGGCGCCCACCGAGTCCATCAGCAGCATCTCGCCGGGGGCCAGTTGCAGGCTGGTGCCATTCTGGGTGATCTGGGAAAAGCCGGTGCGCTGGCTGACCAGGAAGCAATGCTGGTCATTGTCGCGATCGGCCTTGAGGCCATTGCGCCGGATCACCCCGGCGTTGGTGCGCAGGTTGGCCATGCCCAGCCCACCCCGCGACCAGGTGGAAATCTCGCCGATGAACAGCGAGCGGTTGAACGCAAGTTCGGTTTCGAAATACCCGCACGTTGCCTGCATCGCCGCGTTCCAGCGATCCAGGGCCGAGCCGGTAGCCTGATGGATACTCATGACGTACCTCCACAGTGGCATCTTGTTTTTGTCGGGCAATAGTTAACATGTTATCTATATGCGCGCAACAATTCTGTAAGCCTGTGTGTGAAAGCATATTGAGTGCCAACCTTTCGTTAGGTCGGTTTACGCGGACCTTGTGGGCGCTGGCTTGCCAGCGATTTGGCCGGATCTGACAACATCTTCGCCCAGGCCGACCTCATCGCTGGCAAGCCAGCTCCCACAGGGTTTTGCAGCGGTTTCGGATCAGTGGTCTTCCAGCAGCTTCTTGAAGCCGATCAACGCGCTCAGCAACAACTCGCTCTGCTGCGAATCCACCCGGATATACCGCCGAAACGCCGGCATCCGGTTAACAACTTCACTACCGCCCATATGCTCCAGGACCAGCGTCCACTGCCCTTCGGCACGCTCCAGGCGCAGGCGCTTGAAGTCCAGCGGCATCAGCGCCTGGTACAGGCCCTGGTCCTGCTCCAGGCGCTGGCGCAGGCGCTCCATCAAACCCGCCTCACCGCCCTTCTGCTTCCAGCCCAGACCGCTGCGACGAATCGCGCCAGTGTGGTGCATTTCCAGGGTCGCAGTGCCCTCTGAAGCGGCACTGCACTGCAGGCGAAACTCGCAGACCACGATGTGCATCAGCAACTGCGACTCGGTGCGCTCGCGCACCTCGAACTCCACCCCGCCGGCCAGGCTGAAGCGCGCCCGGCCGGGTTCCAGCACCTGGCACCCGGCAAGGCCGAGGTTGCGCCGCAGGTGCTCCAGGGTCACCCCCGGGCGATAGCCCGAGGGTGCGCGATCAAACAGTTTTTGCCAGAGGTTCGGCGTAGTGGCTGCCATGATGGGCTCCAGGTTCGTTGGCAAACTCCTTCGCCAAAACTTCTTCGACGACCGCTGGCTTGAACGGGTTGACCCGCTGTACCACCAAGGTCCAGAACAGCGCGTAGACCGCCGTACCACCGAGCATCCAGGCAAACGGCACATAGACGTCCGCAGGGTCCATGCCCGGCGGGGTGATGAACCACATGCCCAGCAGGATGCCGACGCTGGAGACGATCTGCGGCAGCGGGAACAACGGCGAGCGGTAGGCTCGCGGCAGGTCCGGGCGGCGGATGCGCAGGATCACCACCGACAGGGTCACCAGCAGGTACGCGGTGCTCCAGGCGCAGACTGCAGCCAGCACCAGGTGCATGATGTTGTCGGTGTTGCCGCCCAGGTACAGGGCGTGCAGGCACGGGATCAGCATGGCCACGAGGATGCACAGCAGCGGGGTCTTGTAGCGCGGGTGCAGGTAGGTGAAGACCTTCGGCAGCGCGCCGTCCACGGCCATCCCGTAGAGGATGCGCGGCACACCGGCCATCAGGGTGTTGATGGTCGCGGCGCCGGCGAACAGGAAGCCGACGCCCAGCCACAGCGGGCCGATATCGCCCATCACCTGCTCGGCGAATTTCGGGATGGCCATCGGCGTGTCCAGCAGGTGCACGCCGGAAGCGGCGTCCAGCACCACGTTCTCGACCTGGCGCTTCATCGCCGCGCCGTAGATGAACATGCAGCTGGCCACGCCTAGCAGGCCGAGGGCCATGGCCCGTGGCATGGTCCGCGCCGAGCGGCGCAGGTCCGGGGCCAGCGGGGTGACGAACTCGCAGCCGACGAACATGAACATGGCCATGCCCACCAGGGACAGCACGGTGATCAGGTCGGTGCCGACCATCGACTCGCCAAACCAGCCTTCCAGCTCCACTGCCGGCGCGGCGATCAGGCCGAGTACGCCGAACACCATCAGTGTGGTCCACATGCCGAAGGTGAGGATGATTTCAGCCTTGCCGAAGGCGCTGACGCCAAAGGCATTGAGGATCGCGAACACCACCACGAAGCCCACGCCCAGCAGCCAGGAGCCGCCGGCGGATTCAGCCAGGGTGTTGAGGTGCTCGAAGTTCACCAGGGCCATGACCCCGGCGAGGATGGTCTCGGCGGTACCGGCGAAGACGTGGACGATCAGGTAGGCCGAGAGCGTACCGGTGATCGCGAAGAAGCGGCCCATGCCGCAGTTGATGTAGTCGTAGACCGAGCCTGTGGTCGGCAGGATGGCCGCGGCTTCGGCGAAGGTGGTGGATTGCGCCAGCATCAACAGCACCGCGATCAGCATCGCCATGGCGAAGGCGCTGCCGCCGATGCCGAAGCCCATGGTCGCGGTCAGGATGACGGGGCTGGCCATGATCAGGCCGATGGTACTGGCAAGGGCGGTGGGGAACCCGATCGTGCCCCGGTTAAGGTGCGCGCTGAGCGTGTCGTTGAGCGACATGGTGAAGACCTCAAGTGCCGTTGTTATGGTTGTGCGTCACTGTGCGCCGCACTCCATTGCCACGTCTTGCCCCAGGCTGCCGGGGGTTTTGTTGCTGGCTGCCAGGCCTTGAGAGGGAGGTTGCTCCCACAAGGTTTGCGGTGCACGCGATCCCTGTGGGAGCTGGCTTGCCAGCGATGAGGCCCTCAAGGACTACACATCAACCTTGCCCATGCGCCTTCTGCTTCAACCGCTCCGTATCCACCTGCACGAACACCGAATCCGCCGTCACCGTGAGCACATCCCCCGCCCACACCTCGCAGATCACCCGGGTCTTGCGCCCGAGTTCACCTTCCACCCGCGCCTTCAAGGTCAACTCCACGCCCATCGGGGTCGGCTTGAGGTAGGTCAGCCCCAGATGCCCGGTCACGCAGTCGATCCGTGGCAACGACCCCGGCTCGCGCCCCTGGGCCCGGTAGTGATACGCCATCACCGTCCAGTTGGAGTGACAATCGACCAGCATCGCCAGCAAGCCGCCATAGACCAGGCCGGGCCAGCCGCAGAAGGTGCTGTCGGGAGAATGGGTGCAGACCACATGGACGCCGTCGTCGGCCCAGTGGCTCTTGAGGTGCAGGCCGCTCGGGTGCGCCGAGCCGCAGCCGTAGCAGACGCCATCCGGCGCCGCCAGGTCCTGAAGGGAGAGAACTTGGGAAGTCATTTGTTTCCAGATTTGTTTTTGTAGGAAAGTTCAGATGTTAACGCTCTCTCCTTTCTGATTCAAAGTGGGGCATTGTCTGCGTCATTAGGTCTCATATGGCTTCCGGCCATGCCGGGAAGGAGTAAGCTACAACCCCAGCAAGGCCCCACATCAGAACAAGGACTGCTGCGATGATGCTTCAAGATGCCGGCTGGCATTATGCCGATGATGGTTCCCCACGCCACGCGCCCTACACCGGGCTGTTCCTCGCCTGGAGCGCGACCCGCGACCTGCTCAGCCGCGACTTCAAGGCCGACTACGACGCCGAGATCCAGGCCCTCGCCGAGCGCCTGCTGACCCCCGCCCGCTTCTTCCAGTTGTGCTGCGACAACCTGCTGGTGGACGAAGACCTCAACCGCCAGGGCAACGCTTTCGCCGCCCACTACCTCGGCCGCCAGGCCCCGTCCCTGCCCGACGACCTGACCCAGTTGCTGGGCATGGTCAGCATCGATGAGCCCGGTGCCAGCTGGGAACACTACGACCTCCTGGAAGCGCGCCTCGACCAACGGTTCGCCCAATGGCGGGCCGGTCAGTGAACCTGACGCGATAAAAATGGTCTTTTCGCGGTGGCTTGTCGCGGCACTCCCTGACTGACAGGCCCCGGGGACGTCCAACGGTTATCCCCTTTTTTCGTTGCGCTGGCGGCAGGCATGCCGGTCGGCGGTTTTCATTTTTTTCTTCTCGGGGAAGATAACCATGCGCCTGCTTCGCCCTCTCCGCGCACGCTCCGCCGTGCTGCCCGCGCTGTTCGCCGGCCTCCTGCTGAACACCGTCGCCCACGCCGAAGAACCCGCCAGCGATGATCGCTGGGTCAGCGACAGCCTCAGCACCTACGTACGCAGCGGCCCCACCGACGGCCATCGCCTGGTCGGCACCCTGAAATCCGGGCAGAAGGTCAAGCTGCTCGGCACCCAAGGCAGCTACAGCCAGGTCCGTGGCGAATCCGGCGATACCGTGTGGATCTCCAGCAACGACCTGCAAGACGTGCCCGGCCAGGCCGAGCGCCTGCCGCAACTGACCGAGCGCGTGACCCAGCTCGAACAGGAACTGAAGACCATCGACGACAGCTGGAAAAACCGCGTCCAGGGCCTGCAGGAAACCTCCGACTCGCGCAAGAACCTGGTGGACGAACTGCAGGCCCGCAACCAGTCCCTCAGCGAGGAACTGGCCCAGGCCCAGTCGCAGTTGCGTGACACCCAGGCCCGTCTCGGCGACGAGAACAAGCAGGTGATGATGCGCTATATGGTCTACGGCGGCGGTATCGCCGGGGCCGGTCTGCTTGCCGGCCTGATCCTGCCGATGCTCACCCGCGGGCGCAAACGCAGCAGCGGCTGGGCTTAATCTTCCCGGGTCAGCGCATAGGGCCCGCTGGCGAGCTGTTCCCGCAGGAACGCCACGCAGGCCCGCACCTTGGCCGAACTGGACGAGCGCACCGCCGTCACCGCCCAGATATCTGCCGGCTGATGCCAGGCCGGCAGCACCTGGACCAGCGCGCCACTCTCCAGGCTGCCGGCGATATCCCAGCGCGAGGCCATGATGATGCCGTGGCCGTCATGGGCCCACTGGCGCACGATATCGCTGTGGTTTGAGGCCATCGGCCCGGTGACCTTGACCGTCTCGGCGCCGTTGGGGCCCACGAGACGCCACACCCCGAAACGATCGTCGCGGCTGCGGAACAGCAGGCAGTCATGCTGGGCCAGGTCCGCCGCCACCTTGGGCACGCCGCGCTTGGCCAGGTATTCCGGCGCCGCCGCCAGCACCCGGGTGCTTTCGGCGATGCGGTGGGCGATCAGGTGTTTCTCCTGCACCTCGCCGACGCGGATATCGATATCGAAGTTGTCGGCGATCAGGTCGACGCGCCGGTCCAGCAGCTCCAGCCACACCTCCAGCGCCGGGTACTGGCGACGCAGCAGCGAGAGGATCGGCGCGATATGTTCGCGGCCCAGGCGCAGGCTGGTGCATAAACGCAGCGTCCCCTGCGGCTCGCGCTGCCCGCCGGACAGCGCATCGACCATCGCCCCGACGTCCTCGAGGATCTTCTGTGCCCAGACAAAGGCCGCCTCGCCGTCGCTGGTGATATTCACCCGCCGGGTGGTGCGGTTGAACAGCTTGACCCCGAGTTGCTCCTCCAGGGTGGCGATGCGCTTGCTGACATGCGCCGGCGACAGCCCGGTCTCGCTGGCAGCCGCGATAAAGCTGGAGCGCCGGGCCACTTCGCAGAACAGCTGGAGGTCGCGCAGCAGCGGCTCATTATTCGCTGTGAGCACATTCTGATTCTTCATTACGCCCGATTATCTCCTGGGACTTTTTATTTAGCCTCTCACACAACCTGCCTTGCCTTGAAGCAGGACCTCAAAACAACAAGAGAGACCCATGAAGAAGATCCGCATTGCCGTGGCCGGTGCCGGGCTGATCGGCCGCCGCCATATCGAACTGATCCAGGCCAGCCAGGACTGCGAGCTGGCCGCCATCGTCGACCCGTTGCCGGCAACCGCCGCCTTCGCTGAAAGCCTCGGCGTGCCGCTGTTCAGCGACCTCGACAGCCTGCTCGCGAGCCAGCGCCCCGATGGCGTGATCCTCGCCACCCCCAACCAACTGCACGTCGAAGGCGCCCTCGCCTGCGTCGCCCATGGCGTGCCGGCACTGATCGAAAAACCGGTCGCCCACACCCTGGAAGAAGGCAAGCGCCTGCTGGAGATTGCCGAACAGGCCGGGGCGAAGCTGCTGGTCGGTCATCACCGCGCCCACAGTGCGATCCTGGAAAAGGCCCGGGAGGTGATCGCCGAGGGCGTGCTGGGCAACCTGGTGGCGGTGATGGGCAGCGCGCTGTTCTACAAGCCCGACGACTATTTCGATGCCGCCCCGTGGCGCCGCGAGGCCGGGGGCGGGCCGGTGCTGATCAACATGATCCACGAGATCGGCAACCTGAGGTCGCTGTGCGGCGAGATCGTCGCGGTGCAGGCCCAGGCATCCAGTGCCACCCGGGGCTTCGTGGTGGAAGACACGGTGTCCATCAGCCTGCGCTTCGCCAGTGGCGCGCTGGGCACCTTCATGCTCTCCGACACCGCCGCCTGTGCCCGCAGTTGGGAGCAGACGGCGCGGGAGAACCATGACTACCCGAGCTACGACGACGAGGACTGCTATGTGCTCGCCGGTACCCAGGGCTCGCTGTCGATCCCGACGATGCGCCTGAAGTACTACGGCAAGCGCGAGGACCGCTCGTGGTGGAAGCCGTTCGAGACGGCGGTGGCGGGGTTGCAGGAAGCTGATCCGCTGGCGCGGCAACTGGCGCATTTCTGCCAGGTGATTCGCGGTGAGGCCGAGCCGCTGGTGAGTGTGCGGGACGGGTTGCGCAACCTGCAGATCGTCGATGCGATCAGCGAGGCGGCACGGACCGGGCAAATCGTTTCAACCCAAGCGTTGTAGAGACCTTTCGGGCCCTATCGCTGGCAAGCCAGCTCCCACAGGTATCGCATGCACCGCTGGACCCTGTGGGAGCTGGCTTGCCAGCGATGAGGCCCTCAAGACCACCATAAAAACAACAAGAGTGAACACCATGGCCACACACGACAACACCCGGCAAACCCGCAAGGCCACCGCCAGCGGCTGGGTCGGCTCCGCCCTCGAGTACTACGATTTCTTCATCTACGCCCAGGCCGCCGCGCTGATCTTCCCGCAGATCTTCTTCCCCGCCGGCGACCCGAAACTGGCGATCATCGCCTCCCTCGCCACCTACGGCGTCGGCTACCTGGCGCGCCCGGTCGGGGCCTTCGTGCTCGGTCACTGGGGCGATACCCGCGGGCGCAAGAACGTCCTGCTGCTGTGCATGTTCCTGATGGGCATCGCCACCTTCGCCGTCGGCCTGCTGCCGACCTTCAGCCAGATCGGCTACTGGGCCCCGGCCCTGCTGGTGATCCTGCGCCTGATCCAGGGCTTCGCCGTGGCTGGCGAGATCGCCGGGGCCAGTTCGATGATCCTCGAACACGCACCACCGGGCCGCCGCGGCTTCTTCGCCAGCTTCACCCTGCAGGGCGTGCAGGCCGGCCAGGTGCTGGCGGCGGCGATCTTCCTGCCGCTGGCCTACTTCATGCCCGAGGAAGCCTTCAACAGCTGGGGCTGGCGCATCCCGTTCCTGCTCAGCGCCGCCGTGCTGATCGCCGCCTTCATCATCCGCCGCGAGGTCAAGGAGCCCGAAGCCTTCGTGCAGAAGGTGGAAAAGGTCACCCGCACCCGCTCGCCGATCCGCGACGCCTTCAAGTACAGCTGGCACGGCATGCTGGTGGTGTTCGGCGTGTCGCTGATGAACGTGATCCCGGTGGTGACCACCATCTTCGGCGCCGCCTATGCGGTGCAACCGGCCTACGGCATCGGCTTCGACAAGAGCGTGTACCTGTGGATTCCGGTGGTGGGCAATATCGTCGCGGTAATGGTGATTCCCTTCGTCGGCAACCTTTCCGACCGCATCGGCCGGCGTCCGCTGATCATCGGCGCGGCGATCGGTTGCGGCTTGATGTCGTTCCTTTACCTGCACGCCATCAGCATCCACAGCGTGCCGCTGGCCTTCGCCGCCTCGCTGCTGATGTGGGGCACGATCTACCAGGGCTACAACGCGATCTTCCCGAGCTTCTTCCCCGAGCAGTTCCAGACCCACTACCGGGTCTCGGCCATGGCCGTGGCGCAGAACATCGGCTACATGATCACCGCCCTGCTCCCGGCCCTGTTCACCGCCGTGGCCCCGCCGGGCTCGGACAACGTGCCGCTGATGATCGGCGCCATCACCTGCGTGGTCACCGCGATCTCGGCGATCGCCGCCTGGAGCGCCCCGGAAACCTACCGCACCCCGCTGGACCAGCTCGGCAAGCCCGATGCCGTGGCCCTCGACAAGACGACCTATGACGCGCAACGGGCCCAGGCCCTGCGCAGTACCAATGCCTGAATACCAGGCCTGAAATGGAAACCCTGCACATGAAAACCGTACTCGTCCTCAATGGCCCCAACCTCAACATGCTCGGCCTGCGCCAGCCCGAGGTGTATGGCCGCGAGACCCTCGCCGATGTCGAAAGCCTGTGCCGCGCCGCCGGCAGCCGGCACGAGCTGGCCATCGAGTTCCAGCAGACCAACCACGAAGGCCAGATGATCGACTGGATCCACCAGGCCCGCGGCCGCGTGGCCGGCATCGTCATCAACCCGGGCGCCTGGACCCACACCTCGGTGGCCATCCATGACGCGCTGATCGCCGCCGAAGTGCCGGTGATCGAGGTGCACATCTCCAACGTGCATCGCCGTGAAGCCTTCCGGCACCACTCCTACGTGTCCCTGGTGGCGCAGTCGGTGCTGGCCGGTTTCGGCACTCACGGCTATGTCCTGGCCATCGAGCATTTCGCCAAGCAACTGCAAGGAGGCAACGCGTGAAAACCCTCTCCAATCCTGGCCAACGCCTGCGCCTGGGCTTCGTCGGCGGCGGCCTGGAGTCGTCCATCGGCTCCACCCACCGCTATGCCGCGCACCTGGACGGTCATTTCGAACTGGTGGCCGGCGTGTTCGCCCGCGACCCGGCGCGCAACCGCGCAGCGGCCGAGGCCTACGGCGTGGCCCCGGACCGGGTCTACCCGGACTATCAGACCATGGCCAAGGCCGAGGCCGCCCGTGAGGACGGCATCCACGCCGCCGCGATCATGGCGCCGAATGCCGTGCATGTGCCGGCCAGCCTGGCGTTTCTCGACCAGGGTATCGACGTCATCAGCGACAAGCCGCTGGCGGTGAACATCGAGGAGGCCAACGTGCTGCTGGAGCGGGTCCGTCGCGGCCCTGCCCTGCACCTGCTGACCCACAACTACAGCGGCTACCCGCTGATCCGCGAAGCCCGCGAGCTGATTGCCAAGGGTGTCATCGGCGACGTGCGCCTGGTCCAGGTCGAGCACGCCACCGGCTTCGGCACCCACCCGCTGGAACAGCAAGGCGCCAAGGCGCTGATGTGGCGCACCGACCCGGCGCAATCCGGGCAGTCATCGGTGCTGGCGGATGTCGGCGTGCATGCGCACCAACTGCTGCGCTTCGTTACCGGCCAGGAAATCAGCGAAGTCTCGGCCGAGCTCAGCACCCTGGTGCCGGGCCGGGCCAGCGACGACAACGCCCATGTCAAGCTGCGCCTGGACAGCGGCGCGCGGGGCATGCTCTGGGCCAGCTTCGTCGCGGCCGGGCACCGGCATGGCCTGCAGTTGCGGGTGTTCGGGTCGAAGGGCTCGCTGTATTGGCACCAGGAGGATCCGGAGCGTCTGGAGGTTCGTTATCAGGACCAGCCGCACCAGATCCTGCGCCGTGGCGAGGCCTGGCTGAGCGAGTCGGCGCGGTTGTCGACGCGGATCAAGGCCGGGCAGCCGGAAGGTTTGCTGGAGGCGTTCGCCAATATCTACAGCGAGGCGGCGGAGCGGATTCGTGCAAGGCGTGAGCAACGGGCGCCGAGTGCCCAGGGGATGCTGTGCCCGACGGCGGAGGATGGGTTGAAGGGGATGAGCTTTATCGATGCCTGTGTCCGATCGGATCGGGCTGAGGGCAGGTGGACTGAAGTCAGCTGACTTTTGCTGTGCTGCTGATGGCCTCATCGCCGGCAACGCCGGCTCCCACAAGGTTCAGCGGCGCACGCGATACCTGTGGGAGCCGGCGTTGCCGGCGATGAGGCCATCAGTATCAACAGAAGGTCCAAACCACCGGGCACCCACCCAAGCACAACCCCCAGCCTCTGCTACCGTGGAAATACCACCCTCCCCACGCAGCACAGGTGACCCCTCATGGCGCGCACCACTCCCATCGAGCTGTACCGCAATATCGGCATCGTCGCCCACGTCGACGCGGGCAAGACCACCACCACCGAACGCATCCTGTTCTACACCGGGGTCAACCACAAGATGGGCGAGGTCCACGACGGCGCCGCGACCATGGACTGGATGGCCCAGGAGCAGGAACGCGGGATCACCATCACTTCGGCGGCGACCACGGCCTTCTGGCAAGGCTCGACCAAGCAGTTCCCCGACAAGTACCGCTTCAATATCATCGACACCCCCGGCCACGTGGACTTCACCATCGAGGTGGAACGCTCCCTGCGCGTGCTCGACGGCGCGGTGGTGGTGTTCAGCGGCGCCGACGGGGTCGAGCCGCAGTCCGAAACCGTGTGGCGCCAGGCCAACAAGTACCATGTGCCACGCCTGGCCTATGTGAACAAGATGGACCGCCAGGGCGCCGACTTCCTGCGCGTGGTCAAGCAGATCGACCAGCGCCTCGGCCACCATCCGGTGCCGATCCAGCTGGCCATCGGCGCCGAGGAGAACTTCGCCGGGCAGATCGACCTGGTGAAGATGAAGGCGATCTTCTGGAACGATGACGACCAGGGCACCAGCTACCGCGAGGAAGAGATCCCCGCCGAACTGCTGGACCAGGCCCGCGAGTGGCGCGCCCATATGATCGAGGCCGCCGCCGAGGCCAACGATGAGTTCATGAGCCTGTACCTCGACGGCGTCGAACTGAGCAACGAGCAGATCAAGGCCGGCCTGCGCCAGCGCACCCTGGCCAACAAGATCGTCCCGGCGATCCTCGGCTCGTCGTTCAAGAACAAGGGCGTGCCGCTGATGCTCGATGCGGTGATCGACTACCTCCCCGCCCCCTCGGAAATCCCGGCGATCAACGGCACCGACCCGGACCACGAGGACAAGCACCTGGAACGCCACGCCGACGACAACGAGCCGTTCTCGGCCCTGGCCTTCAAGATCGCCACCGATCCCTTTGTCGGCACCCTGACCTTCGCCCGGGTCTACTCCGGCGTGCTCAGCTCGGGCGACGCCGTGCTCAACTCGGTCAAGGGCAAGAAGGAACGGGTCGGGCGCATGGTGCAGATGCACGCCAACCAGCGTGCCGAGATCAAGGCCGTGTGCGCCGGCGATATCGCCGCGCTGATCGGCATGAAGGACGTCACCACCGGCGACACCCTGTGCGATATCAACAAGCCGATCATCCTCGAGCGCATGGACTTCCCCGATCCGGTGATCTCGGTGGCGGTGGAACCCAAAACCAAGGCCGACCAGGAAAAGATGGGCATCGCCCTCGGCAAGCTGGCCCAGGAAGACCCCTCGTTCCGGGTCAAGACCGACGAGGAGACCGGGCAGACCATCATCTCCGGCATGGGCGAGCTGCACCTGGACATCATCGTCGACCGCATGCGCCGCGAGTTCGGGGTCGAGGCCAATATCGGCAAGCCCCAGGTGGCCTACCGCGAGAAGATCCGCAACACCTGCGAGATCGAGGGCAAGTTCGTCCGCCAGTCCGGCGGGCGCGGCCAGTACGGCCATTGCTGGATCCGCTTCGCCCCGGGCGATGAAGGCAAGGAAGGCCTGGAGTTCATCAACGAGGTCGTTGGCGGCGTGGTACCGCGGGAATACATTCCGGCGATCCAGAAAGGCATCGAGGAGCAGATGCTCAATGGCGTGGTCGCCGGTTATCCGCTGATCAGCCTCAAGGCCGCGGTGTTCGACGGCTCGTACCACGACGTCGACTCCAACGAGATGGCCTTCAAGATCGCCGCGTCCATGGCTACCAAGCAACTGGCGCAAAAAGGCGGCGCGGTGCTGCTGGAGCCGGTGATGAAGGTCGAGGTGGTGATGCCCGAGGAATTCATGGGCGACATCATGGGTGACCTGAGCCGTCGGCGCGGGCTGATCCAGGGCAGCGAGGACACCCCGGCGGGCAAGGTGGTGCGGGCGGAAGTGCCGTTGGGCGAGATGTTCGGCTACTCCACCGAAATGCGTTCGATGACCCAGGGGCGGGCCAGCTATTCGATGGAGTTCACCCGGTACGCGGAAGCGCCGGCGAGCATTGCCGAGGTGATCATCAAGAAGCAGGGGTGAGGCGCAGCGGCCCGGAGATGGCCCGAAATACAGGTCATCTCCAGCCGTCGATCAGATCAACAGGCGAGCAATCATCAGGCGATGGACCTGGGTATCAGGGTCAATCACTTGCGCGTTCACCAACAAGGTGCCGGGTAGGTGCTCCAGCAACTGATTCGCAGGGAAATGGTACTCCACCCCAGGAAACGGCAGGGTGAAAACCGGCTGCTCGACGAAGCCATCGGGAGTGAGCACGGTTAGCTGCGCTCTATCCACGTACTCGTCCCGGGCCAGGGCGAACACCCGACCGGCCGCGTCGGCCAGCACAGCGCGGCCGGGAGTCCAGGACAGGGCCAGAGGCTCGCCGCGGTTGAAGGTATGGTCGCGCTCGCCATGCGGGCGCAGCTTCATCACAAAGCTGCGGCGTTTGTCGTTGTCGCTGGGGCTTATCTGGCCCTGTACGATGACCCTGCCGTCAGCCTGGAGAGCCAGGCTCTCGGTGGTCATGCTCTCTCCGCCGGGAACGGGCAGATCCGCAACCCCGCCGTCGCCGAACGATACATCCGTCTGACCCGCCGCATCATAACCTCTGACTTGGGCGTGCGAATCCGACCACCCGCCCATAAGGATGCGCCCATCCGGCCTGACCACAAGTGCGGGAAGCCGGAGACCGCGCTCGACGAAATGCACTCCATCTTCGCCGAACGTGGGATCGGGCCGCCCGTCGTGATCGAGGCGCATCAGCGCATTGGCCGTATAGCCTTCTGGCCACTGGACACCCTCTCCATGAGCAAGGACCTTGCCATCGCTTTGCAGCGTCGCGCTGAAAACATGGAAGACCCGGTTGTACGGCGCGATTATCGTTGTCCCGCCGCTGCCGAAACTACCGTCAAGGGCACCATCCGCGCCAACACAGGAGAAAAAATAGTCCTGGGCAATCATGTTGCTCACCTTACGGGTACCAATCAGTACCACTCGCTCGTCCGGAAGGGCCACGCAGTGATAAAGCATGTGCTCGAGGGCATCGGAAAGCTCGATGACTGCCACACCCTCCACGCCGAAGGTAGGGTCGAGGGCACCGCGTTGATCGAACCTGACCAGAGTGATGCTATGCGAACTGCCCGGAGACAGGCCGGCCGCAATGATGCGCCGGGACGGCGTCACCGCAATAAGTGCGCCGTAGTTGCCGCCTGGCAGGCTGACTTCCACCAGCCCTCCTGTACCGAAGGTGGGGTCGAGTACGAGTGAACGCTTTGTTCGTTGGTCGGTCATGATGCTCTCCATTAAGAATGGTGAAGACACGGGCGAAGGCGTCGTGCCTGGAGAAGATTCAAAACCTATTGCTGTAAACAAACACCTGACAGAAATATCAGGTACGCCGTCGCTCAGAGCTCCGCCCGCTTCAGCAACTGCTTGCAACGCTCCGACAGATGCACCACCCGCAGATGCTTCCCCGCCTTCTCATAGCGCTCGCGCAAGGTCTTCAACGCCGCGATCGCCGAGTAATCGACGAAGCTCAGGTGCCGGCAGTCCAGCGTTACCTGCGCCGGATCATTGGCCGGGTCGAACTGGTCGAGAAACGGCGTCGACGAGGCGAAGAACAACGTTCCATGCACCCGGTACAGCCGGCTGCCGTCCGCTTCGTCATGGATGTCGGCATACAGCTCGCGGGCGTGCTGCCAGGCGAAGTTGATCGCGGCGATGACGATGCCGAACAGCACCGCCGTGGCCAGGTCGGTGAACACCGTAACCACGGTCACCGCGACGATGGCCAGGACATCGCTGGCCGGCACCTTGCGCAATACCCGCAGCGAGGCCCAGGCGAAGGTCTGCTGGGCGACCACGAACATCACCCCGACCAGCGCCGCCAGCGGGATCTCCTCGATCAGCGGGGAGAGGAACAGCACGAACAGCAGGATCATCGCCCCGGCCACCACCCCGGACAGGCGCCCGCGGCCGTTGGAGCTGAGGTTGATCACGGTCTGCCCGATCATCGCGCAGCCGCCCATGCCGCCACACAGCCCGGAGACCATGTTGGCCGCGCCGAGGGCCACGCATTCGCGGTCGGGGTGGCCGCGGCTCTCGGTGATTTCGTCGGTGAGGTTGAGGGTCAGCAGGGTTTCCAGCAGCCCGACCAGGGCCATCAGCACCGCATAGGGAGCGATGATCCGCAGGGTTTCCAGGTTCCACGGCACCTGCGGCAGGGCCAGGGACGGCAGGCCGCCGGCGATATGGGCCATGTCACCAAGGGTGCGGGTCGGCAGGTCGAGCAGCCAGACCAGCACGCCGACGCCGAGGATCGCCACCAGTGCCGGGGGTACGGCGCGGGTCAGCTTCGGCAGGATGTAGACCACCGCCATGGTCAGCGCCACCAGGCCGAGCATCAGCCACAGCGCCGCGCCTTGCAGCCATTGCTCACCTTGCTTGAAGTGCTCCAGTTGGGCCATGGCGATGACGATGGCCAGGCCGTTGACGAAGCCGAGCATCACCGGGTACGGCACCAGGCGCACCAGCTTGCCCAGGCGCAGCAGGCCGAAGAGGATCATCAACAAGCCGCCCAGCAACACCGTGGCCAGCAGGTATTGCACGCCCTGCTGGACCACCAGCGCGACGATGACCACGGCCATGGAGCCGGCGGCGCCGGAGATCATCCCCGGGCGGCCACCGAACAGTGCGGTCAGGGTGCAGATGATGAAAGCCCCGTACAGGCCCATCAGCGGGTTGAGGTGGGCGACAAGGGCGAAGGCGATGCACTCCGGCACCAGGGCGAACGACGTGGTCAAACCGGCGAGGATATCACTGCGCACGCGCAGGGCCCGGTTCTTGGTGGGGGTCTGGGACATCGGGGGTTTCCGTGGGGGCAGGCAAGGCGGGGGAAAATCGTTAGCAAGCTTACCGGATTCGCCATGCTCGACACAAAACCCCTGTGGGAGCTGGCTTGCCAGCGATAGGGCCCGATCTGACAACATCATTGCTCAAGCCGGCCTCATCGCTGGCAAGCCAGCTCCCACAGGGTTTTGTGGTGCTCTGGCTATTTCCTTATGCCAAATAGGGTCATTGACCATCCAGCCACCCTACCTCCATGCTCCGCCGCTCCACCCTCTTTCAAGGAACGACTGCATGAAGCTGGAAACCCTGGCCATCCACGCGGGCTTCAGCCCGGACCCGACCACCAAGGCGGTGGCCGTGCCGATCTACCAGACCACCTCCTTCGCCTTCGACGACACCCAGCACGGCGCCGACCTGTTCGACCTGAAGGTCGCCGGGAACATCTATTCGCGGATCATGAACCCCACCAACGATGTGCTGGAGCAACGCATGGCCGCCCTCGAAGGCGGCGTCGGCGCGCTGGCCGTGGCCTCGGGCATGGCGGCGATCACCTACGCGATCCAGACCGTGGCCGAGGTCGGCGACAATATCGTGTCCGTCGCCAAGCTCTACGGCGGTACCTACAACCTGCTGGCCCATACCCTGCCACGCATCGGCATCCAGACCCGCTTCGCCCCGCACGACGACATCGCCGCCCTCGAAGCCCTGATCGACGAGCGCACCAAGGCGGTGTTCTGCGAGTCCATCGGCAACCCGGCGGGCAATATCGTCGACCTGCAGGCCCTGGCCGACGCCGCGCACCGCCATGGCGTGCCGCTGATCGTCGACAACACCGTGGCCACGCCGATCCTCTGCCGGCCGTTCGAACACGGCGCCGATATCGTCGTGCATTCCCTGACCAAGTACATCGGCGGCCACGGCACCAGCATCGGCGGTATCGTCATCGACTCGGGCACGTTCCCCTGGGCCGAGAACAAGGCACGCTTCGCCCTGCTCAACACCCCCGACCCGTCCTACCACGGCGTGACCTACACCGAAGCCTTCGGCCCCGCCGCCTTCATCGGCCGCTGCCGGGTGGTGCCGCTGCGCAATACCGGCGCGGCGCTGTCGCCGTTCAACGCCTTCCTGATCCTGCAAGGCCTGGAAACCCTGGCCCTGCGCATGGAACGGCATACCGAGAATGCCCTCAAGGTCGCCCGTTATCTGCAAGCCCATGAGCAAGTGGCCTGGGTCAAGTACGCCGGCCTGCCGGATCACCCGGAACACCCACTGGCCCAGCGCTACACCCAGGGCAAGCCGGCGTCGATCCTGTCCTTCGGCATCAAGGGGGGCCAGCAAGCCGGCGCCCGCTTCATCGATGCGCTGAAGCTGGTGGTACGCCTGGTAAATATCGGCGACGCCAAGTCCCTGGCCTGCCACCCGGCCTCCACCACCCACCGCCAACTGAACGACGAAGAACTGGAAAAAGCCGGTGTTCCGCGCGACATGGTGCGCCTGTCGATCGGTATCGAGCACAGCGACGACATCATCGCCGACCTGCAACAGGCCCTCGCCGCCAGCCGCGGATAATCCGCAAAACCGCCAGCCCCGCCCTGCCCGATTTCAACGGCGGGCGCGGGCTTTAGCGGTTCCTTCCGATTGCCTTGCGCACATACCTTCGCCTCCCGGCAAAGCCCCGGATTCATTGGGGTACATCGTTTCAGCCATCACCGACAAAATATTCAGTGATAGCAGATTGGCATTAACCCAAACCTCGTCAATACTGCCTCCCGCATGGACTTCCTTGCCCACAACAACATAGGGATATTTGCGATGAGCCAGACCCAGCCATTGGATGTCGCCATCATCGGCGGCGGCGTCTCCGGGACCTACAGCGCTTGGCGCCTGCAAGAAGCACAAGGCGATCATCAACGCATCCAGTTGTTCGAATACAGCGACCGCATCGGCGGGCGTCTCTTCAGTATCAATCTTCCCGGTCTGCCCAACGTCGTCGCCGAAGTCGGCGGCATGCGCTGGATGCCGGCCACCGACGACAACACCGGTGGCCATGTGATGGTCGACAAGCTGGTGAACGAGCTCGAACTGCCGACCAAGGACTTCCCCATGGGCAGCAACCTGCCGGAAAACGATCCGGTCGGTGCCAAAAACAACCTGTTCTACCTGCGCGGCGAGCGTTTCCGCCTGCGCGACTTCACCGAAGCCCCGGAAAAGATCCCCTACAACCTGGCCTGGTCCGAGCGCGGTTTCGGCCCCGAGGACCTGCAGGTCAAGGTGATGAACAGCATCTACCCGGGCTTCGACCAACTGAGCCTGGCCGAGCAGATGCAGGTCAAGGTGTTCGGCAAGGAAATCTGGCGCTACGGCTTCTGGGACCTGCTCTACCGCGTGCTGAGCAACGAGGGCTACCAGTTCATGAAGGACGCCGGCGGCTACGAGGCCAACGTGGCCAACGCCAGCGCCGTGACCCAGCTGCCCGCCACCGAATACAGCGACACCACCAAGTTCCTCACCCTCAAGACCGGTTTCCAGACCCTGCCGCTGACCCTCGCCCAGCGCTTCCAGGACGTCTCGGGCGGCCTGGTTCCCGCCGAGCAGCGGGTGCAGATGAACAAGCGCCTGGCCTCCCTGCAATACAGCGATGACACCGAGTACCCGTACCGCCTGCACTTCGTCCCCACCCAGACCGTGGATGGCAACACCACTGACGTCGCGGGCGCGGACGAGATCATCATCCATGCCCGCCAGGTGATCCTGGCCATGCCGCGGCGCTCCCTGGAGCTGATCCAGTCGCCACTGTTCGACGATCCGTGGCTGAAAGAGAACATCGGCTCGGTACTGGTGCAGTCGGCGTTCAAGCTGTTCCTCGCCTACGAACAACCCTGGTGGCGCGCCCAGGGCCTGGTGGCCGGGCGTTCGGTCACCGACCTGCCAATCCGCCAGTGCTACTACATGGGCACCGAGTGCGAGCAGGACGGCGGCGAGAAAACCCTCAACTCGCTGTTGATGGCCTCCTACAACGACATCGGTACCGTGCCGTTCTGGAAAGGCCTGGAAGACGGCGCACCGTTCGAAGGCTACCAGCCGAAAAGCCTGCAGGGCCGCATCGACAGCAATGAAGTGGTGCCGCGCATGCAGTACCAGATCAGCGAGGAAATGGTGCGCATCGCGCAGCGCCAGGTCACGTCCCTGCACGACCAGATCGAGCTGCCGGCGCCCTACTCCGCGGTCTATCACGCCTGGGATGCCGATCCGTTCGGCGGCGGCTGGCACGAGTGGAAAGCCAACTACCGTCTCGACCTGATCATCCAGGGCATGCGGCATCCGGTGCAGGACCAGGACGTCTTCATCGTCGGTGAAGCCTACTCCTACGGCCAGGGCTGGGTCGAAGGCGCCCTGACCACCGCCGAGTCCACCCTGCAGGACTTCTTCGGCCTGCCGCGTCCCGAGTGGCTGCCGGAGGCGTACCAGTTGCTGCCGACCCCGGCGCCGGTCGATATCGAGAACCCGCCATCCCTGACCTGCACCGACTGCAAGAAGACACTCGCCGAAGTCACTGACTTCGCCTACACGGGGATCAAGGCATGAGCACCGCACCCTTCACTGTTGCCGACTACCTGCTGACCCGTCTGAAGGAACTGGGCCTGACCAAGGTGTTCCAGGTCCCGGGGGACTATGTCTCCAACTTCATGAACGCCCTCGAGGCCTTCGACGGCATCGACGCCGTGGGCGAGGTCTATGAAATGGGCGCCGCCTACGCCGCCGACGGCTATGCCCGGGTGCATGGCCTCGGCGCCGTGTCGCTGCAATACGGCGTGGGCACCTTCAGCGCGGTCAATGCCATTGCCGGCTCGTTCGTCGAACGCGCCCCGGTGGTGGTGATCTCGGCCAGCCCGTCCACGGAAAACCGCGAGCTGGCGCGCCAGCAGCATGTGCTGTTCCACCATTCCACCGGCAACTTCGAGGCCGACCGCAATGTGCTGGAGCAGGTCACCGTGGCCTGCGAGATCATCTCCGACGCCCGCCAGGCACCGTGGCAGATCGACAGCGCGCTGATCGCCGCCATCACCCATCGCCAGCCGGTGTACCTGGAGGCCTGGAAGGATGTCTGGGGCCTGCCGTGCTCGCTCCCGCAAGGCACCCTGAAACCGGCGCCGCAACCGTCCAACCCGGATGCCCTCAAGCTGCTGGTGGACAACAGCGTCCAGCGCCTGGCCGAAGCGAAGAAGCCGCTGGTGCTGCTGGGCGTGGAAGTCATGCGCTACGGCTTGCAGGACGCGGTGCAGCGCCTGATCGACGGCTGCCAACTGCCGTTCAGCACCACCCTCGACGCCAAGACCGTGCTCGACGAAAGCCAGAAGCCCTTCATCGGCACCTACGCGGGCCCGGCCTCGCGCCTGGAGACTTCGCCGCAGGTGCTGGAGGCCGACTGCATCCTGGCCATCGGGGTGATCTTCACCGACGACTACCTCGACCTGCTCAAGGACCGCTTCGACCAGATTATCCAGGTCAACTGCGACCTGGCCCGCACCGGGGCCGAGTACTACCCCAACGTGCGCCTGCCGGACTACGTCGACAGCCTGCTCAAGGCCTTCGACCTGGACAAGCGCTTCCCGCGCAGCGACGTGTACCTGCCCCGGCACCCGGCCCTGCTCGGCGCCTGCGCGCCGAGCGACGCCCTCGGCTACGAAAACTTCTTCGCCAGCCTGGTGGACTTCGCCAAGGAGCATCGCCTCTGGCAAACCAGCACCCTGATCCTCGGCGAAAGCTCGTCGCTGTACGTGGCCAGCAACATCCAGGACATGCCGCGCAACAGCTTCCTCTCCGACGCCATCTGGGGCTCCCTCGGTCATGAAACCGGCTGCGCCCTTGGTGTTGCCCTGGGCAGCGGGCGACGGCCGATCGTGGTCGCCGGCGATGGCGGCTTCATGATGGTCAGCCAGTCCCTGGCGGCGCTGACGCGCAACAAGGTCAACGCCATCGTCTTCGTCATGAGCAACCAGGTGTATGCCATCGAGCAGGCGTTCGTCGATATCGACGCCTTCAATCCGGACGGCGAGTTCGCACCGTTCGATACCCTGCCGAGCCTGGATTACCCGGCCCTGGCCAAGGGTTATGGCGCGCTTGGCTACCAGGTGAATACGGTCAGCGAGCTGCAGGCGTTGCTGCCAACACTGCTGGAGATCAGCGACCGGCCGGCACTGGTGGAGGTGAAAATCCCGGAGAAGGATCTGGCGGTGCAGATCGAACGGCTGGCCAGCAACTGACGGGAATACAGAGAAGTCCTTCAACGGAAGGAAAGAACAGCGTGCGCATGGCATTGGCCTGCGCACTGCTGCATTCGTTGCCGGTCAAAAAGAGTGCCGACAGGTCGGTAACACGCTCTCCGGTTTGGGATTTGACAAAGTGCTCGGCAGGACTAATTTTAAATAAGCCATTGAGAGTGTATGGATAATTCTCGTTGGCTTTCTTGGCAGGTGTTTTTATCGCAACTCGACCGGATGCGGACTGAGTTTTGTTGGTAGGCGCGCAGTTCCGAACGCAAGGAAATTCATTTCCGCACGGAGACCTACCATGCAAAAGTACCTTTTCACCTTGCTGATAGTTGGATGCAGCTACTTTCTGAACTGGCCTTTGGCAATAGCCGGATCGCAAGGTTATGGGCAAACATGTGATCGCCAATCCGACTGCATGCCAGCATATACATGCGGGGGAGGCGTTTGTGGCTACGACGACAAGGCACCCGCAGATATGCAGGCATGCAAGAATAAGCTGGCGGGTAATGGTATGAACTCGAGCGAAAGAGTCTCACTCGATCAAGGTTTTTGCTATCACGACGCAAGTTGCCCAGGACTTCACGACAAGATCCATACCAGCCCCAAGTTTACGGGTGGCATCGGAGGTTCGTTGCCAGAACCTGTCTCCGGGGAAGTATTCATTCCTCACGTCTACACGCCTCATGAAAACACCGAGGAGCAAAGGAAAAAGATTCTGGAAGCAGCTATAAAAACGTGCGGCGAGTGTACGGCCGGCGGCAAACCCATGTGTTTCTATAGAAAACCTAGCCTTTAATTTGTGCATCTTCGTACGCTGGAAACATTAGGCATCGCCAAGACTGTACATCCATACAGATAAACCTTGCCACAGCGCCTCCCGCCAAGCATCCTAGGGAACCTCATTCCCCAGGATGCCCCTCCATGCGCCTGTTCCTCTGCGAAAAGCCCTCCCAGGCCAAGGATATCGCCAAGGTCCTCGGCGCCAGCCGGCGTGGCGATGGCTGCTGGGTGGGCACTGGGGTGACAGTGACCTGGTGCATCGGCCACCTGCTGGAAACCGCGCCGCCCGACGCCTACGACGCGCGCTACAAGCGCTGGGTGCTGGCCGACCTGCCGATCGTGCCGGAGAAGTGGAAGATGCAGGTCAAGCCGAAGACCGCCAGCCAGTACAAGGCGGTCAAGCGCCTGCTGGGTGAAGCTTCCGAGCTGGTGATCGCCACCGACGCCGACCGCGAGGGCGAGATGATCGCCCGCGAGCTGGTGGAACATTGCCGTTATCGTGGGCCGATCCAGCGCCTGTGGCTGTCGGCGCTGGACGATGCCTCGATCCGCAAGGCCCTGGCCGCGCTCAAGCCCGGCGCCGAGACCTTCAGCCTGTATCACTCGGCCCTCGGCCGCTCCCGCGCCGACTGGCTGATCGGCATGAACATGAGCCGCCTGTTCACCCTGCTCGGCCGCCAGTCCGGCTACCAGGGCGTGCTGCCGGTGGGCCGGGTGCAGACCCCGACCCTGCGCCTGGTGGTGGACCGCGACCGCAGCATCGCCGATTTCGTGCCGGTGCCGTTCTGGGCCATCGATGTGCAGCTGGACAGCGAGGGCAGCGTCTTCACCGCGCAATGGCGGGCGCCGGATGACGTATGCGACGATCAGGGCCGCTGCCTGAAGCAGGAACTGGCACAACAGGCGGCTGCGGCGATGCAGGCGGCGGGCACGGCGCAGGTGGTCGAGGTGAAGACCGAGCGAGTCCGCGAGGCCGCGCCCCTGCCCTTCGACCTCGGCACCCTGCAGGAGGTCTGCTCGAAGAAGTTCGGCCTCGGCGCCCAGGAAACCCTGGATATCGCCCAGTCGCTGTACGAAACCCACAAGGTCATCACCTACCCGCGCAGCGATTGCGGCTACCTGCCACTGAGCCAGCACAGCGAGGCGCCGGCGATTCTCGCGGCGCTCGGTCGGTCCGATCCATCACTGGCGCCACTGCAGCCACACCTTCAGGCACAGCGCCGTTCGCGGGCCTGGAACGATGCCAAGGTCAGCGCTCACCACGGCATCATCCCGACCGCAGCGGCGGTCGATCCGAATCGCCTGCCGGGCAAGGCCAAGGCGGTCTACACCCTGATCCGCGCACGCTACCTGGCGCAGTTCCTGCCCAACCACGAATACGACCGCACCCAGGCGGATTTCGATTGTGCCGGACAGGCATTGCGCGCCGTGGGCAAGCAGATCGTCGAGCCGGGCTGGCGCCGCGCGCTGCCGGAAGCGCTGACGCCGCCGAAAGGTCGCGAAGCGCCGGCAGCGCAAGTGCTGCCAGCGTTGAGCAAGGGGCAGTGGTGCGAGGTGCGCGACCTGGCGTTGAAGGACCTTTGGACCCAGCCGCCCAAGCCGTTCACCGAAGGCGACCTGATCAAGGCGATGAAGAACGTCGCCAAGCTGGTGGAGGATCCACGGCTGAAGCAGAAGCTCAAGGAAACCACCGGGATCGGCACCGAGGCGACCCGCGCCGGGATCATCCAGGGCCTGCTGGACCGGGGTTACCTGGTAAAGAACGGCAAGGCCCTGAATGCCACGCCGGCGGCCTTCAGCCTGATCGATGCGGTGCCACGGGCGATTGCCGACCCGGGGACCACGGCGATCTGGGAGCAGGCGCTGGACATGGTGCAAAGCGGGGAAATGAGCCTGGAGACCTTTGTCGAGAAACAATCGGCATGGATGAGCAAGCAGGTGGAACGCTGTGCCGGGATGCAACTGAGGATTTCCGGGCCGGCGACACCGGCGGGCCGGGGTGGGTCGCCGTGGAAGAAGAAGCGCAAGGCGGGGACTGCGGCCAAGGATGGGGTGAAGCGGGTGCGCAAGCCGAGGGTGAAGAAGGCCGGGAATTGATGGTGCTGCATCTGGCCTCATCGCTGGCAAGCCAGCTCCCACAGAGGTCGCAGTGATCTCAAGATCTGCACTAAACCTGTGGGAGCTGGCTTGCCAGCGATAGGGCCATCAGCAACACCATCAAGCCAAAGCCCTACTCCTTGACCGCCTGCAAGGTGTAGCTCAACGGCAACCGCCAGGGCTGGTTATCCAGCTGCCATTCGCCATTCTCCCGCCGGCTCATCTGCCCCGGCAGCGCTTCCCAAGGGATGCTGTCATGCTCCACCAGCCCGGTGAGCCGCATGCCCTGGCTGATCAGGGCACTCACCACCTCGCCCAGCCCATGGTTCCATTCATGGGTTTCGGTATTGACCAGGCTGGCCTCGGTGCTGACATAGGTCTGGTCACTGATCCAGACCGTCGGTTCGGGCCGTTCGAAGTACGGGTACTCCACCACCAGCCGGTCCTGATGATCCTCGTTGAGCGCCAGCAGCATCGGATGGCCTTCGCGCAGGAACAGCCGCCCGCCCGGCTTGAGCAAGGTCGCCACGGTGCCCGCCCAGCGCTGGATATCCGGCAGCCAGCAGAGGGCGCCGACCCCGGTGTAGAGCAGGTCGAACGACGCCGCCGGCAAGGTCGAGCAGGCGGCATAGACATCGGCCTCGACATACTCGATCGACGTCTCGCAGCGCTCGGCCAGGGCCCGGGCCTGCTCCAGCGAGCGCCCGGAAAAGTCCAGCCCGGTCATCTGCGCGCCCAGGCGGGCCAGGGACAACGTGTCGGTGCCGATATGGCATTGCAGGTGCAGGCCGCGCAGGCCGTCGATCTCCCCCAGCAACGGCAGGTCGAAGCGCACCACTTCGGAGAGGTGCGCAGGATCGGCGACGAATGCCGCCACTTCATAATCGCCAGACGCCGCATGCAACGGCGCGCGCTCATCCCAGCTGGCTTTGTTGAGGGCAAGTGAATCGGCCATGGTCAGCTCCTTTGGTCCCGGTCCGTGCCCCACGATAGAGCGCTCGCTCAACAGTGGCAATGTGCTGGTTGCCGCAGTGCGGTATAACGGCGGATCACTCATCAAGGAAGACAAGCATGAAACTGGGTTACACCATTGCCTATGTCGCGGATGTCGCGGCGTCGTTGAGCTTTTTCGAGGCCGCTTTCGGTCTGCAGCGGCGGTTCCTCCATGAGTCGGGGGACTATGGCGAGCTGGAAACCGGGGCCACGACCCTGGCGTTCGCTTCCCTGGAGCTGGGGGAGATGAATTTCGCGGGCGGCGTGCTGGCGGCTAGCGAGAGCGACAGGCCGCTGGGAATGGAGATCGGCCTGGTGACCGAGGATGTGCCGGCCGCCCATGCCCGGGCGTTGGCCGCAGGGGCGGTGGAGTTGAAGGCGCCGCAGGTGAAGCCCTGGGGACAGACGGTGTCGTGGGTCAGGTGTCCGGCGGGAATTCTGGTCGAGCTGTGTACGACCGTGGGTTGATGTATTGGTCTTGAGGGCCTCATCGCTGGCAAGCCAGCTCCCACGGGGCTGCGGCGCTTGCGATAAGGCCCTCAAAGACTTTTACATCGAATAGGCCAGGCTCAGGCTCAGGTTCCGCGGCTCGCCTGGCATGTTCCACGCCAGGTTGTAGCCCCGCTCGTAGTACTTGCGATCGAACAGGTTGTTCAGGTTCACCCCGAAGGTGAGCTGCTCACTGGCCTTGTAGTGGGCCAGCAGATCGACGGTGCTGTAGGAAGGCAAACGGAAACTGCTGCCCGCCTGCCCGGAGCGCTCGCCGACGTAGTTCGCCGCCGCACCAAAGTCCGATCCACGCAACGCCCCGTCCTGGAATTCATACACCGCCATCACGCTGCCGCTGTGCCGGGGAATGCCCAGCAGATCGCTGCCCTTGGGCAAGGCCGCATCGCCCTTGGTCACCTCGGCGTCGATATACGCATAGGCGCCGATCAGCCGCACCTCGTCCGTCACCTGCCCGCTGAATTGCAGATCCACGCCCTGGCTGCGCGCCTTGCCCGCCGCGATGCTGTCGCCGGAGGCATCGGTGGTGATGACGTTTTCCTTGTCGATATGGAACAGCGCCAGCGTTGCGCCAACCCGGCTATCGAACAGGTCCAGCTTCAGCCCGGTTTCGTAACCGATGCCCTTTTCCGGCTTGTACACCTCCCCGCGCGTGCCAATGGCGTTGGGTTTGAACGAGGTGGAAGCGTTGGCGAACACACCCATTTGCGGCGTCAGTTGGTACAGCAGGCCGAGCCGTGGCGTCGCCACATCCTTTTCCTGGCTATTGCTGACCCGGGTCGCGCGGTTCAGCGCGGTCTGCTCGACCCGCTCCAGGCGCACGCCGACCAGCCCGCGCAGGCGGTCGGTAAAGGCGATCTGGTCCTGCAGGTTCAACGCGTAGCTTTCAGTGTGCTCGAAGAAGTCATTGGCATTCACCAACGGCGGCTTGGCCTGACCGTACACCGGGTTGTAGATGTCCAGCCCGTAGCCGAAACCGGTCACGCTTTGCGGATACTTCTGGCTGTTGCGGTAGTTCTCGTACTCCAGGCCGATCAGGCTCTGGTGCTGCCAGCCAAGGAACTCGAACTGTCCGTGCAGCTCGGCCTGGGTGATGTTGTCGTTCCACTCGAAATCCCGCTCGCGGTAGAAGCGGCTGATGCGATCCCCCACCACGCGGGAGGTTTCCGAGCTGTCGCCCCGCAAGGTGCCCTGGGTGTAGTGGTTGGCCAGGCGCAGTTTCCAGTTGTCGTCGAGGTAATGCTCGAGGGCCACGTCGAGGGTCTGGTTGTCGTTGCGGATATGGCCGTCGTTGGGCTCGCCGAGGTAGGTCGAGCGCGAGACCGGCCCCAGCGCGTTGTTCACCGCCGGGATACCCCGGTCGAACACCGACTCGGTGCGGGAGAACTCGGTGTCGATGGACAACAGCGTGTCAGGGCTCAGTTGCCAGCTCAGCGACGGGCTGACGATGGCCCGGCGTCCGTCGACATGGTCGCGGAAGCTGCCGTTGTCCTCCACCGCCAGGTTCACCCGTGACAGCACCCGGCCGTCTTCGTCCAGCGGAGTGTTGACGTCGAGGCTGCTGCGGTAGCGGTCCCAGCTACCGGCGCTGGCCTTGAAAGTGCTGAAGGCTTCGGCCTGAGGTTTCTTGCCGACGATATTGACCAGGCCACCCGGGTCACCACGGCCGTAGAGGCTGGCGGCCGGGCCCTTGAGCACCTCGATACGCTCGATCGCCGAGGTGTCCGGCGCGCTGTAGCTGCCGCGGTTGATGGCGAAACCGTTCTTGTACAGCTCGCCGGTGGTGAAGCCGCGCACGCTGTAGTTGAGGAAGGTCAGGCCGCCGAAGTTGTTCTGCCGCGAGACGCCGCCGGCGAAGTCGAGGGCGCGGTCGATGCGGGTGGTGTTGAGGTCCTGCAGCACCTGGGCGGGTACCACGCTGATGGCTTGCGGGGTGTCGCGGATATCGGTGTCGGTGCGTGTCGCGGTGGCCGAACGGGTGGCGCGGTAGCCCTGGACGGGGCCGTCGGCGCGTTCTTCGATCTGGCGCTCGTTGATGTTCAGGGCATCGAGGAGAACCGGGTCCTGGGCAAGGGCGGGCAGGCCGAGCAGGCTGGCGGAAAGGCCAAGGGAGAGCTTGGTGAGAGGGGTGGTCATGGGGGCACCTGGATTGTTGATGTAATAACATAACAATTCAAATGGAAAAAGGCACCCTTGGGTTTGTGGGGGTTTGGGGTTCTCTGGCAAGCCTCAAGGGCCTCATCGCTGGCAAGCCAGCTCCCACAGGTTTTGCGGTGCACGCGGTCCCTGTGGGAGCTGGCTTGCCAGCGATAGGGCCAGTAGATTCACCCGCGAATCACAGCCTTCAACACCATCTTGAAATTCTCGATCTGCTCTTCACTGAACTGCCCGAACACCTTGTCCTGCTGTTCCTGCGCAATACTCCACAGCCCCTCGGTCTGCTCCACGCCATTGGCGGTCAGGCGCACATTGCCGCCCTCCTCGCTGCCGCTCACCAGCCCCTTGCGGGTCAGGTTGGCCACCGCTTCGTCGATCTCCCGCGCCGGCATCGCCACTTCCCGCTGCAGGTCGGCCAGGCTCAGGCCCGCATCGTTCTCCAGCACCATAAGCATCCGCGCTTCGCTGGTACGCAGGCCGCTGGACAACTGACGTGGCTGATACCCCGCCTGGTAGGCACGCAGGGCCTGGGTCATCAGGTAGTACAGGTTATGGCTCAGGCGCCCCTGGAAATGACTGCTCGGCGGCTGGCCTTCCTCGCGACGGGTCATGCGGGTATGCGGCAGCACCATGGAATACGCACCCTGGTGATACAGCAACGGCGAACGCCCGCAATCCTCGAAGGCCACCACCTTGCCGATCATGATCCAGTGATCGCCACCATCGACCATCTGGTACTTCTCGCACTGGAAGTTGGCCGAGCAGTCCGAGAGGATCGGTGCCCCACCCGCTCCCGCCTGGTGGGCGACACCGCCGAAGCGGTCATCCCGCGGCTTGGCGAAGTTGTTGGACAGGTCGATCTGGTCCGCCGCCAGGATATTCACCGCGAAATGGCTGGCCGCATCGAAGGTAGCCAGGCTGCTGGAGCGCTTGTCGAGGCTCCAGAGGATCAGCGGCGGGTCGAGGGACACCGAGTTGAAGCTGTTGGCGGTAACACCCACCTTGTTGCCCCGGCCATCGTCGGCGGTGACCACGGTGACGCCAGTGGCGAAGTTGCCCAGGGCGCGGCGGAAGGCACGGCTGTCGAAGGCCGCGGCAGTTTCTGTAGACATGCAAGACTCCCCGGCTGCCCGCGAATGGGCAACCGTGATTGTTGTTATACGAGAGAGAAGAAGTGGAACTCAGACCATGCTCGGGTCAGGTTCCAGGCCCATCAGTTCACGACCGAGGATCTGCGCGCAGACGTCGTAGTCGGTGTAGGCATGGGCGCCGGTCATGTGCGAGTCGCGCCACAGGCGCTGCAGCTCGTTGCTCTCGAACCAGGCGGTACCGCCGGCGGCTTCGTACAGGCGATCGACGGCCTGGATGCACATCTTCACCGCGTAGGCCTGGTTGGTGCGCCAGAAGGCCAGGGTCTCGCGGCTCGGGTATTCCTTGCGCGCACCGTGGTCGGCGTGGTCCTGCCAGGTCTTTTCGAGGAAGGCACGGGCGGCGGCGACCTGATGGGTCGATTCGGCCAGGCGCATCAGCGCCGGGGTCGCGGCACCGACGCTGACGCCGGTGTAGGCGCGCACGCGGTTTTTGGTCTTCTCGCGGAAGGCTTCCAGCATGCGCTCGGCGATGCCCAGGCTGATGGTCGCGAAACCGACTGCGAAGTACGGACGGTACGGGGTGTAGAAGATCTTGCTGTCCGGGTACAGACCGAAGC
Source organism: Pseudomonas sp. P2S-1 (assembly GCF_057197725.1). Taxonomy (NCBI): domain Bacteria; kingdom Pseudomonadati; phylum Pseudomonadota; class Gammaproteobacteria; order Pseudomonadales; family Pseudomonadaceae; genus Pseudomonas; species Pseudomonas sp. P2S-1. The sequence goes on along the minus strand of NZ_CM170068.1, from coordinate 188,832 downwards.
CGGCGGACTTGCCTTCCATCATGTCCTTGGCTTTCTGGATGCGGTGCTCGGGGACGAAGGCCTTGTCGATGATCAGGGTCTTGGTGCCGCTGCCCTTCATGCCGGCGGCGAACCAGTCGTCACGGATCTCGTAGTCGCTGCGTGGCAGCACGGCGAAGCAGTAGTCCTGGGTGCCTTCGGCATTGGCCCGGCGGCAACCGACGATGGCCCACTCGGCGTGATCGCAACCGCTGCTCCAGCCCATTTCGCCGCTGAACAGCAGGCCACCCTCGACCTCTTCGACACGGCCGAACGGCGCGATGCTGCTGGAGGCGGTGTGGTCCGGGTTCACGCCCCAGATTTCTTCCTGCAGCCTGGCCGGGAACATCGCCAACTGGTGGTTATGGGTGCACAGCAGGCTCATGGCCCAGGCGGTGCTGGCGCAGGCACCGGCCAGCAGGGCGATGCAATCGGTGAATTCCGGCAGGGAGATCTCCATGCCGCCGTAGGCTTTCGGCAGGAACGCGCGGTGCAGGCCGATGCCCTTGAGCAGGGCGATGTTCTCGGCAGGGACCATACGGTCCTTCTCGGCACGGGAGGCATTGGCGGCGATAGCCGGGAGTACCGACTTGAGGTCTTCGAGCAGCGGGTTTGGCTTTTTCATGGGAGGCCCTGCTTATTATTGGATGTCCGACTGAGCTACCAGTGGCAGCGACTGCGGCGGATTCGGGGCCAGTATGGGAGCCGGGCGACAGGCTGAAAATGCACCTTCCACAGACAAAATTGTACTTTCCATGGCGCAACCGACGCGGCTTTCCGATCGGTTGGCAGACCCGGTCATGTCGCCCTGGCAGGCACAGTCAAGTCACCCGCGCGAGCCTGCGCTAGGGTGCGGCTTTGCCTCTTTGCACAGGTACATCCGAGATGAGCATTTCCCTTCTGCCTGCCGTCCACGCCTTTCTCCAGCGCGACCACGGCCTGTTTATCGACGGCCGCGCCCAGGTCGCCGGCAGCGATCGCAAACTCGAGGTCATCGACCCGGCCAGCGGCGAAGTCATCAGCCGCGTTGGCGAAGCCAGCCCGGCGGATATCGACGCTGCCGTGGCGTCGGCGCGCAAGGGCTTCGCCCAATGGTCCCAGGCCGCCCCGGCGGTGCGTGGTGCAGTGCTGCTGAAACTCGCCGACCTGCTGGAAAGCCACTGCGAGGAACTGGCGCAGATCGAGACCCTGCAATCGGGCAAGCTGATCCAGATCTCGCGCAACTTCGAAGTCGCCCAGGCCGCGCATTTCCTGCGTTACTACGCTGGCTGGGCGACCAAGATCGGTGGCGAGACCATCACCCCGTCGCTGCCGTCGTTCAATGGCGAGAAGTACACCGCCTTCACCCTGCGCGAGCCGATCGGCGTGGTGGTGGGCATCGTGCCGTGGAACTTCTCGACCATGATCGCCATCTGGAAACTGGCCTCGGCGCTGGTCACCGGCTGCAGCGTGGTGATCAAGCCGAGCGAGTTCACCCCGCTGACTATCCTGCGCATCGCCGAACTGGCAGTGCAAGCCGGCCTGCCGGCGGGTGCCCTGAACGTGGTCACCGGTGCCGGTGGCGTGGGCAAGGCGCTGATCGAGCACCCGCATACCGACAAGGTCTCCTTCACCGGCTCGGTGCCCACCGGCCTGGCCGTGGGCCAGACCGCGATGGCCGCCAACCTGACCCGCGCCACCCTGGAACTGGGCGGCAAGAACGCCGCCGGTTTCCTGGCGGACGTGGACGTGGAAAAGGCAGTGAACGGCATCATCGAGGCAGGCTTCCTGCACTCCGGGCAGATCTGTGCGGCGGCGGAGCGCTTCTATGTGCACCGCTCGCAGATCCATGCCATCACCCAACGCCTGTGCGAGCGCCTGAGCCAGTTGAAGATCGGCTCGCCGCTGGATGAAAGCGCCGAGTTCGGCCCGGTCACCAACAAGCAGCACCAGGCCAAGCTGGGCCAGCTGTTCGCCAAGGCGCGCGCCGAGAACTGCACCATCCTGCATGGCGGCCAGTTGATCGACGGGCCGGGCTGCTATGTCGAGCCGACGGTGATCCTGGCCAACTCGGCCAGGGACAGCCTGATGACCGAAGAGACCTTCGGCCCGGTGGCGACCTTCCTCGCCTATGACACCGAGGAAGAGCTGGTCGAACTGATGAACGACAGCCCCTACGGCCTGAGTGCCAGCCTGTGGACCAATGACCTGGGCAAGGCCATGCGCCTGATCCCGCAGATCCAGGCGGGGACCTTGTGGGTGAACATGCACACCCTGCTGGACCCGGCGGTGCCGTTTGGCGGGATCAAGGCGTCGGGTGTGGGCCGGGAGTTTGGTGGGGCGTTTATCGAGGATTACACCGAGCTGAAGTCCGTAATGATCCGCTACTGACACAACCAAAACAGCAAGAACACCTCTGAACCTGTGGGAGCTGGCTTGCCAGCGATGAGGCCAGCCTGGGCAATGATGTTGTCAGGTCTGACCAAATCGCTGGCAAGCCAGCTCCCACAGGTTTTTGCATTGCCCCGAACATTCCATTCCAAAACCTTTAGAATGCCCAGCTCCCCTCCCCTCCAGGTTGCCCCATGGACATCGAGCTGGCCCGGACCTTCCTTGAAATCGTGCGCAGCGGCAGCCTGGTCGCGGCCGCCGAGCGCCTGCATGTCACCCAGACCGCCATCAGCGCCCGGGTGCAGAAGCTCGAACAGCAACTGGACAGCCAGCTCTTCATCCGCAGCCGCGCCGGCGCCAGCCTGACGCCCAATGGCGAGGCCTTCGTGCCCTACGCCAACCAGCTCCTGCACACCTGGGAAGCCGCCCGCCGCGACCTGCCGCTGACCGACAATTTCCACCAGGTCCTGCGCATCGGCGGTGAAGTCAGCCTGTGCAACCCGCTGATGCTCGACTGGGTCAGCGTGCTCCACGAACAGATGCCCCACCACGGGATCCGCAGCGAAGTCGGCGAAAGCGACACCCTGCTGCAGAAGCTCGAGGCCGGCACCCTCGACGCGGCGCTGGTCTACCAGCCGATCTACAGCCCCGGCCTGCAAGTGGAACAACTGCTGGAAGAAAAACTGATCCGCATCCAGCTCGCGCGCAAGCCCGAACCCTACGTGTATATCGACTGGGGCGACGCCTTCCGCCGTCTGCACGACGAAGCCCTGCCGGACTGCGCACGCCCGGCGCTGAGCTTCAACCTCGGCCCGCTGGCCCTGCAGTTCATCCTCGAACACGGCGGCAGCGGCTATTTCCGCACGCGGGTGGTGCAGAGCTATCTGGATCGCGGCGTGCTGCAACGGGTGCCCCAGGCCCCGGAATTCCCCTACCCCACCTGGCTGGTGTACCCACGGGAACGGGATTCGGAGGTGTTGCAGCAGGCTTTCGACCTGCTGCGCCAGGTGGTTGCGCGCGAGAGCGACTGGTCGCAGCGCTGGGATCCGCTGATTTAAGCGGCTTTGGCCAGACGGTCCTGGGCCAGCAAGTGTTGGCTCAGGGCAGCGATCAGGTCGGTCTGGGTGACGACGCCCACCACTTTCCCCGCCTCCAGCACCGGCAGGCAGTGCAAGCCGCGATCGCATAGCAGCGGGATCAGTTCCACCGCCTGATGATCGCTGTCCACGGTGATCACCGGCTCGCTCATGATCTGCTCCAGGGTCACCGGTTTGCCGCGACCGAACAGCCCGCGCCAGCTGAATCGGGCCTGGGCCATGGCCGGGCCGACCAGGTCGCTGAGGCTGACGATGCCCACCAGTTTGCCGGCCTTGTCCAGCACCGGGAGGTTCTTCAGGTGATGACTGGACAGTTGCTTCCAGGCCTGCTGCAAAGTGGTCTGCGGGGTGGCGAACTGCACGTCGCGGGACATCACATGGGCCGCACTGATCCCGCCGAGACTGCGCTGCACGGCGTGACGCTCGGTGGCGAGGATGATCCGTTCCAGCTCGGGGCGGGTCACATCGACGAACTCGCCCAGTTCATCCAGGGCCTCGTCCAGATCCCTGCTGCTGATCCCGACGCGCTCGCTGGCCGGCTGGTCGGCAGTGGCATGGGCAGCCTTGCGCGGCACGCCGATCTTTGGATAGAGCACCCCGGTCAGGCGGTTGTAGCCCACGGCCACGGCCAGCACGATCAAGGCGTTGAGCATCACCGGCTCGATCACCCTGGCACCCATGGCCGCCAGCGACGGATCGGCCAGGGCCAGGCTCACCGCCAGCGCCGCACCCGGCGGATGCAGGCAGCGCAGCAGGCACATCAGCAGGATCACCAGCAGCAGCGCAGCGCCGGCCACATACAGGTTATGACCGAACCAGTGATGCAGGCTGATGCCCACCGCCGCCGCGCAGACATAACTGGCCAGGAACGGCCAGGGCTGCGACAGCGCACCGGAGTGCACGGCGAACAGCAGCACGGTGGACGCCGCCAGCGGCGCCATCAGGTGCAAGGCGGCGGCACTGCCGAACAGGTAGCTGCAGGCACTGCCCGCCAGCACCAGGGCCAGCAAGGCACCGAAGGCAGCGCGGAACCATTCTTTGGGGGGGATATGCAAAGCAGCCGGAATGAAGCGATCGAACCAGTGACCCAGACCACGACTAGACATGTGAAGACCAGCACCTTTTGAAGAAAAGAAGCCCGCCCAACCTGGGCGGACTTGTATCGCGAGGGGGCAATACGCAAAGGGCTCCTTCCTTGGAGATGGAAAGATTGCCCGGCAGTGTGAAGAAATCCCGCCCCTTGCTCCAATTCAAAAAAGTGCTGTTTTAGTGCAATTATTTTGCAGTGTCACATTTTGGTGCAAATTTACAGCACCTTGACCGCCCGCCCGATGAACTGGATCGGCCCGCTCGGCTTGCCCGTCGGCGAGCCCGTCGGGCCTTCGAGGGTCAATTCGAAGAGCTGGTTGTTCTCCAGCGGCGGCAGGGTTTCGAGCGGTACCTCGACGCGCTCGCCCGGCTTGATCAGGCCCAGCGAAACCGGACCACTCCAGCCATCGGCCTTGGTCCAGAACTGCAGGGTCTTGCCGGCCGGGACCTCGGCCACGCCCAGCGGGATAAGTTGGGCGCTGCGCGGGCTGCTGGCCTGGACCACCCAGCCTGGAGCCTGGTCCTGCGGGGCTACCAGCACCACCAGGTAGGTCGGCAGCGGTGCAGACGTCCCGCGCAGCAGCAACACCGCCAGCACCAGGCTGGCCGCCAGCCCGGCCGCCGTGGTCCAGCGCCAGGGCGTGGCGCGCTGCCACCAACGGGAAGCAGCCACGCTGGCCACTACCGGTGCCGGCGAGAGGCCGTCAAGGCTGCGCTCGATCCGTTGCCACAGGAAATCCGAAGGCACTTGCGCTGGCGCCAACGCCTGCATCGACTGCAAACGTTGCTCCCAGGCATCCACCGCAGCACGCAGCGCCGGCTCGTGTTCCAGGCGGCGAGCCAAGGCCTGGCGCTGCTCGTACGGCAGCGTGCCGAGCACGTATTCGGCGGCCTGGGCGTCCAGGTCGTCGGCAAATTGCTTGTCGTCGCCGCTTGTCATCCCATGCACTCGCGCAAGGCAGCCAGGCTGCGTTTGACCCAGGCTTTCACCGTGCCCAGCGGACTATCGAGCCTGCGCGCGATTTCGCCGTGGGAATAACCGTCGACATAAGCGTGCACCAGACATGCCCGCCGCACGGGCTCCAGCTGGTCCAGGCACTGGCTCAGGCGAGCGCCGTGCAACAGCCCGTCGAGCTCGTCAGTCTGGGCCAGTGCCGGCTCGCTGTGCTCGTCCAGTGCCACGTCCCGCTCCTGGCGGCGCAGGAAATCCAGGGCCAGGTGCCGGGTAATGCTGAACATCCAGCCGCGCCCGCTGCCCCGCGTCGGGTCGAAGGTCGCGGCGCGGGTCCAGATGCGGATGAACGCGTCGTGCACCACGTCCTCGGCCAGGGCAGTGTCCTTGACCAGCCGCCGGGCCACGCCGAGCAGGCGCGGGCCCTCGACGTCATACAGGCGCCGCAGGGCCTCGCGGTCGCCGCGGGCGCAGGCCGCCAGGTGGTCTTCATAGTCGAACGCAGGTGCGGATAAGGTCACAGGGTCTCGCCGTGGCTGGGGACTGGCTGACAGCAGCGTAGACCAGCCCCCGGGCTGATAGCGGCGATTTACCGGGCGGTCCAGAAAATATAATCCGCCTGGTAGCTCACCACTTCGCGCTTGCCCTTGTCGGCCGTGGTGCAGGCGCTGCCCGGTGCAACCCCGCCCTTGAGCGCCGTGCGCTGGATATAGGTCACGCCGCTCATGGCGCCCTTGCCTTCGGCCGGGTTGGCCTTGACCAACTGGTACGGCAGGTTGCCCGGGCTCGACGGCGCTACCGCCAGTTGCGTACCGGTAACTTTCGAACCGTCCTTGGCCTGCCAGGTGGCGGGTGGACCGAAGTAATCGCCTACGGCCTTGCCACTACGGTCGTTGAGTACCGCTTTCGGACCGACGAAGACCCATTCGGTCTGCCCCGGCATATTCGCCTTGTCGCGGCATTCGTAGGTGATTTCACCGACGCCCGTGGTTTCCAGGGCGACCTTGTGGCCGTCCGGCACCTTGATGCTGTCGGGCAGCGAACTATTGGCGTGAGCGATGGAGCTGAACAACAGGGCGGCGAAGGCGAGTTCGAAGCGGGATTTGACGTTCATGGGCATGACTCCAGTCAGGGGATCGGTTCGACAGCGCGACGGCTGCTGTCTGAACTACCTGGCTGGAGGGCAAATGGATGCAGGCTGCTGAAAATAAATTTTCCGGCGGCCTGGCGAGCGGCTTAAAGGCCCAGTTCTTCCGGGGTCAGCATGTCGGATTCGAAGGCGAGCCAGCCGTACTCCAGCTCGGCGTGGCCGTTGACGATCTCGCCGTAGTAAGTCAGGCCGTTCTCCAGGGTGACGCAGAGATGGGTAGGGTTTTCCGGGGCGGCCAGGGTGCCGTTGAAGTGGACCTTCTTCAGGGTTTCCGACACCGCCTCGAGGGAAACCTGCACACCGGTGTTCTCGACGGCTTCGACGTCATCGCGCTGCTCGGCGCTGATGGTGACGGTGGCGGTGTATTTCTTCATGCGTGACGGCTCCGGGATCGGCGGGCGGGGAAAGGCGCACAGGATAAGCCAGGACGCCGGTAAAAGCCCGCCCGGCCATCACGAAAACGAGCGCCGGGCGCCGCTCGCTGGTATCGTGCCCGGCTGAATCCGCACGACCGCAAAGGAGAAGACCTTGAGTGCCGAAGCGAAAATGACCGGTGACCTGTTCGAAGTCGACAAGCGCCTGAGCCTGAAGCCCGTGGTGGACTTCAACACCTACCTGAGCAATGCCTTCGGCAACGGCCGCTGCGTTTGCGCGCGCTGCAAGGACAGCGCCAACGACGAAAGCGCCTACGCCTTCGCCCACAGTTTCGAATTCAACGGCATCCCGCTGCACCGGCGCTTTGCCGTGACCACGGCGGCGGATGTACTGGGCAACCTGAAAAAGGCCTGGCTGTCGTACAACAAGGAAGACATGCCGGCGACCGGGAGCCTGGACCTGGAGGCGGTGAAGGCCTTTGTCGAGCCGGGGCTGCACGTGCGGGTGAAGCCGCTGTTGCTGGCCAGTGGGTTGGTGAAGGAGCAGGCCGATGGGGGGCTGCAATTGATGGCTGACGGGGATTTTGTGTAGATCCTGAGGGCCTCATCGCTGGCAAGCCAGCTCCCACAGGGATCGCATAACCTGGACTGCCCCCGAAAAGTTGGACAGCTTTAGCCAGCGGCCTGAGCCCTGTAATCGACGGGGCTTAGGCCATTTAGCCTCAGCTTGATGCGGTCATGGTTGTAGTAGCGGATGTACTCATCTAGGCCGGTGATCAGCTCTTCGACGCTCTCAAACCGTTTCAAGTAGAAAAACTCCGACTTGAGCGTGCCGAAGAAGCTTTCCATAGCGGCGTTATCCAGGCAATTCCCTTTGCGCGACATGCTCTGCTTTACGCCGCGCTGCTCAAGCTTTTCTCGGTATTGGCGCTGCTGATAATGCCACCCCTGATCAGAGTGAATGACCAGCTTCGGCTCCTTTCCCAAGCTACTCAGGGCTTTTTCCAGCATGTTCCCCACCAGCTCATAGCTGGGCCGGCGAGCGATCTCGTAGGCCACGATCTCACTGTTGTACAGGTCCATCACTGGTGAGAGGTAGAGCTTTTGCTGAGCCACTTTAAACTCGGTTACGTCAGTTACCCACTTCTGATTGGGCCGCTGGGCGATGAAGTTCCGCTCCAGCAGATTCTCGGCAATCCTGCCTACCTCTCCTCGATAGGACCGATATTTTTTAGGCCGCACTACCGCCTGCAAACCTTGGTCTGCCATCAGTCGCTCCACAACCTTCTTGTTCACCAGGACGCCTTGATTCTTGATCGCCAGCGTCACGCGCCGATACCCATAGAGCCCTTTTTCCTTGTGATAGACCTGACTCACTAGTTCTTTCAGATGGGCGTGTTTATCCGGCCTTTGAAGGCTTTTGAGCTGGTAATAGAAGGTGCTGTTCGACAACTCAACCAAGTCCAGCAACGCTGACAGCGGGAACCGGGTTCGGAGTCTGGAAACGATCAGCGTTTTTTCTCTTGCCTTCGCTCCTTCTCCTCTCTCAAAGCCTTCAGCTCCTTTAGGACAGCGTTCTCCATGCGCAGATACTCGAGTTCCGCCATGAGCTGATCTCGTGGCTTCAGCGCGTCGTCGGTATCAGTGGGTTTGAGTGGCTTAATCTTCTTGGACACGTCGGTAGGCTTTTTTCGTTGAGAGGCAGAGGAGGCAAGGTTGCCACTGTAGTACTGGTCCTCCCAAATGCCTATCCGAGAGGACTGGCCCAAGCCAAAATGCGCTGCCGTTTGACGCAGGGAAAGCCGGTGCTCGCGCATGTGCTGCACAACTCTGCGCTTGAAGTCGATGTGGTAGCGCTGACTATGAGGTATGGAACTGATAGTGGAGCGAGCTTTGTAGCTGGCCACCCAGCGCCTCAGCAGGCTGAAATCGATGTTGAAATGCTGGGCTACCTTTCGAAAACCATCACTGCCCTCTAGATAGGCAGTGATGGCTGCCAGCTTGAACTGTTCGGTGTACTTCATAACTCCCCCAAGGGTTGGATTAGTCTCCAATTTCTTGGGGGCAGTCCAAACCTGTGGGAGCTGGCTTGCCAGCGATGAGGCCCTGAAGCGCTACGCCACTACCCGATAACACGGCACATAAGCCGCCCCACCCGGCAACTTCATCCGGTGCTGCTCGACGAACGCCTGCAACAGCTTGTCCAGCGGCCCCATGATCTCGGCATCACCATGGATCTCGTACGGTCCATGTTCCTCGATCAGCCGAATCCCCTTGTCCTTCACGTTCCCCGCGACGATCCCGGAAAACGCCCGGCGCAGGTTCGCCGCCAGCTCATGGGGCGGCAGCGAGCGGCTCAGTTGCAGCGCCGACATGTTGGCGTGGGTCGGGTCGAACGGACGCTGGAAACCCTCTTCGATCTTCAGCAGCCAGTTGAAATGGAAGGCGTCGTTGCGCTCGCGACGGAACTGCTTCACTTCCTTCAGCGCCTCGGTCATCACCCGCGCCACCTGCACCGGGTCGTCGATGATGATCTGGTACAGGCTCTGCGCCGCTTCACCCAGGGTCGCGCCGATAAAGGCGTTCAACTGCTGCATGTACGGCTCGGCACTGCGCGGGCCGCTGAGGATCACCGGGAAGCGCAGGTCGCGGTTGTCCGGGTGCATGAGAATGCCCAGCAGGTAGAGGAACTCCTCCGCCGTACCGGCGCCGCCCGGGAAGATGATGATGCCGTGGCCGACCCGGACGAAGGCTTCCAGGCGCTTCTCGATGTCCGGCAGGATCACCAGTTCGTTGACGATCGGGTTCGGCGCCTCGGCGGCGATGATCCCGGGTTCCGTCAGGCCCAGGTAGCGGCCGCTGCTCATACGCTGCTTGGCATGGGCGATGGTCGCGCCCTTCATCGGGCCCTTCATCACGCCCGGGCCGCAGCCGGTGCAGATATCCAGCTTGCGCAGGCCCAGCTCGTGGCCGACCTTCTTGGTGTACTGGTATTCCTCGCTACTGATTGAGTGCCCGCCCCAGCACACCACCAGCTTCGGATCGACGCCCGAACGCAGGGTGCGCGCATTGCGCAGGAGCTGGAAGACGTAGTCGGTGATGCCCTGGGAGCTGTCCAGGTCGATGTTCAGGCGGTCCAGCTCGCTTTCGGTGTAGACGATGTCACGCAGGGCGCTGAAGAGCATTTCCCGGGTGCTGGCGATCATTTCGCCATCGACGAAGGCGTCGGCCGGGGCATTCAGCAGTTCCAGGCGCACGCCGCGGTCCTGCTGGTGGAAACGGACCTCGAAGTCCTTGTAGGCATCGAGGATGGTCTTGGCATTGTCGACATGGGCGCCGGTGTTGAGGATGGCCAGGGCGCACTGGCGGAAAAGGCTGTACATGGAGCCCGAGCCGGCCTGGCTCAGTTGCTGGACTTCACGTTGGGAAAGCGTCTCCAGGCTACCCTTGGGGGCGACCGAAGCATTGATTACCTGTCTTTGGGTCATTCTGGATTCCATGCTGTTCGGTGCCTGCGAACCACTGTGGCACCGCTGTTGTGAACACCGCACGCGCGGGTCTTGCACCTGTTTGTAACAGGTGCCCCGGCATGAGGCAAACACCGCCGGGGTTCACTGAGTATGGACGCTTCCCAAGACTTGTCGTTCCGTGCTCAGGCCCTGTGCCTGACACCTCGGGCGATCATTGCGTAGCACGCCAGGCAACCCAGCCCGGCCACGGCCAGGGTCAGGCACATCGGCCGTGGCGTACCGTCGGCCAGGGCACTCACTGCGGCGGAAAACAGCGCGCCCAGGGCGAACTGGCAAGCCACCGCCAACCCGGCCGCCGCGCCCGCCTGACGCGGGAACAGGGCCAGCAGACTGGCCACGCAGTTGGCGCCGAGCAAACCGGTGACGCTGACGTAGAGCACCACCCAGGTGACGATCAGCGCCAGCCCGCCCCAGCCACTCAAGCCGGTCACCAGCAGCCCGAACGCCGCCAGCCCGGCCAGCCCTGCGCCTACCGCGAGCATGCGCAGCGGGCCGAGGCGACTGACCAGGTGGGCATTGATCAGGGTCATCAGGATGATCCCCAACACATTCAGGCCGAACAGCCAGGCATAGCCGCGCGGCGATACGCCGAAGAACTCAATGTAGACGAAGGGCGAGGCGGTGATGAAGGCGAACATGCCGCCGAAGGCCAGGCCCATGCACAGGATGTAGCCCAGCGCCAACGGCTGCGTGGCGATATGCCAATAGGCGAGGAAGACCTTGGCCAGGGATTCGCCGCGCTGGTCCGGGGCATGGGTTTCACCGATTTTCCACGCCGCGGCGACCAGGCACAGGGTGCCGAACAGCAGCAGGCCGAGGAACACCGTGCGCCAGCCGCCCATGTCCATCAGCACGCTGCCCAGCAGCGGCGCGACCAGGGTCGCGAGCATGGTTACCAGGTGCATCAGCGACAGCACTTTCGCCGCTTCGGCCAGGGCGAACAGGTCACGCACGATGGCCCGCGCCAATACCGCTGCCGCCGCGCCGCCGAGGGCCTGGAAAAAGCGCCAGGTCACCAGTTGCTCCACGGAGCCGGCGAATATGCAGCCGAGGGTCGCCACCAGGTACAGGCCCATGCCGCCGAGCAACAGCGGGCGCCGGCCATAGCGGTCGGACAGCGGCCCGTAGACCAGCATGCCCAGGCACAGGCCGACCAGGAACAGGCTGATGGTCAGTTGCACGCTGGCGGAACTGGCCTGCAGGTCGCTGGCGATCAGCGGCAGGCTGGGCAGGTAGGTGTCGATGGACAGTGGCGCAAAGGCCACCAGGGCGGCGAGCAGGACGATCAGGCGCGCCGGGTTGGAAGGTCGGGTCATCAGGGCTCCGCGAGCAGGACATAACGTTAATATCTTAATTTTATCTGCAAGCTTACCTAAAGGGCTTCACGCAACAAAAGATAACATGTTAACTATAGCGCGAGCCCATCACGGGCCAGACCACAAAAAGAACAAAAGGTATGCCATCGATGTCTCTTTCCCGTCGCCACTGCGCGGCTGCTGCCGGCCTGTGCAGCGCCCTCGCCCCGTTTCTCGCCCACGCCGAGTTCATCAAGGACAGCAAGGGCAGCCTGGAAGCCCGCAACTTCTACTTCAGCCGTGATTTCCGCCAGGACAACGCACCGCAGAGCCAGGCCCGGGAATGGGCGCAGGGCTTTATCCTGCGCCTGGAATCCGGGTTTACCGAAGGCACGCTGGGCTTCGGTGTCGATGCCCTTGGCGAGTTGGGCGTCAAGCTCGACTCCAGCCGCGATCGCCGTGGCACCGGCCTGCTGCCCTACGGCGCCAGCCAGGAGCCGGTGGACGACTTCAGCGAACTGGGCCTGACCGCCAAGGCGCGGATCAGCAAGACCACCCTCAAGCTCGGCACCCTGCAACCCGCGTTGCCGGTGGCGGCGATCAACGATGTGCGCCTGCTGCCGTCCACCTACAGCGGCGGCCTGCTGACTTCCCAGGACATCGACGGCCTGACCTTCAACCTCGGGCGCCTGGACAAGCAGAACCTGCGCGATTCCTCCAGCAACGACGAAATGAGCTACGCCGGGGTGGAAAGCAGCCACCTGGACCTCGCGGGCGGCACCTATGCGCTCACCCAGCATCTGGCGCTGAGTTACTACTACGCCGACATGCAGGACATCTACCGCCAGCACTACGCCGGGCTGGTGCATGACCTGCCGCTCGGCGACGGGGTCAGCCTGCGCAGCGACCTGCGCTACTTCGACACCCGGGAAAGCGGCCACGACGCCCTGCGTTCGGCGAACCGGGTGGATGGCGGGAAGATCGACAACCGCTTCTTCAACGGCATGCTGACCCTGGGTGTCGGTGCGCATAAATTCGGCCTGGGTTACCAGAACCTCTCCGGCGACGGTGATTTCGCCTACCCGGGGCTGGATCCCTACTCGGTGAACCTGGTCACGGTGAACGTGTTCACCAAGGCCGAGACCGATGCCTGGCAGGCCCGTTATGACTACAACTTCGCCAGCTTCGGCTTGCCGGGGCTGAGCTTCATGACCCGCTATGTGAACGGCAAGCACATCGAGACGGCGACGGTCAGCGGCGGCAAGGAATGGGAACGGGACACCGATATCGCCTATGTGGTGCAGAGCGGGCCGTTGAAGAATTTCAGCGTGCGCTTGAGGAATGCGACGTTTCGCTCCAGTGGCGGGTTGACCACTGATATCGATGAGAACCGGTTGATTCTTGGGTATACCGTGGCGCTGTGGTGAGGACAGAAAAAACGTAAATACGGGTTTTATCTTCAAGAAATGTTTCAGGGCGGGGCACAATGGTCGGCCTTTCGGGCCCTATCGCTGGCAAGCCAGCTCCCACAGGTTATGCGATCCCTGTGGGAGCTGGCTTGCCAGCGATGAGGCCCTGAAGAACACCACAAAAACAGGACCTCTTATGACCAAAGCCCAGGTAGCCCCTGCCTTCGACCTGCGCCCCCTGCTCTTCGCCCACATGGCCTGCACCATCGCCATGATGGCCTTCGTCTCGCTGATCGGCCCCATCGCCCGGGTCTTGCAACTGGCCCCCTGGCAGGCCGGTGCCGCCATGACCGTCTCCGGGGTGATCTGGATGCTCCTGGCCCGCCCCTGGGGCCGCGCCAGCGACCGCTACGGCCGGCGCCGCATCCTGCTGCTCGGTGCCGGCGGCTTCACCCTCGCCTATTGGGCCCTGTGCCTGTTCATCGACGGCGCCTTGCGCTGGCTGCCGCCGGCGTCCATCGCTTTCGTCGGGATGATGATCGGCCGCGGCGCCATCGGCGCGTTCTATGCTGCGCTGCCGGTGGGCAGCAATGCGCTGATCGCCGATAACGTCGAACCGGCCAACCGGGCCAAGGCCATGGCCTCACTGGGTGCTGCCAACGCCGTGGGCCTGGTGCTCGGCCCGGCCCTGGCCGCCCTGCTCGCCCGCTTCAGCCTGAGCCTGCCGATGTATGCCCTGGCAATCCTGCCGCTGCTGGCTCTGCTGGTGCTGCGCCACAAGCTGGTACGCCAGGAACTGCACCTGGCCCAGCCACCACGCCCGGTACGCCTGAACGACCCGCGCCTGCGCCGGCCGCTGGCGGTGGCCTTCGTCGCCATGCTCTGCGTGTCCCTGGCGCAGATCACCGTCGGCTTCTTCGCCCTTGACCGCCTCGGCCTGGAACCGGGCGCAGCGGCCCAGGCGGCGGGGATCGCCCTGACCATGGTCGGCGTGGCGCTGATCTTCTCCCAGTTGCTGGTGCGCAAGCTGCAATGGCCGCCGCTGCGGATGATCCGCGTCGGGGCCTGTGTCGGCGCGCTGGGCTTCGTGGTCAGTGCCTTTGCCGTGGACAGCCTGATGCTTTCGGCCGGCTTCTTCATCTGCGCCGGCGGCATGGGCTGGATCTTCCCGGCCTTCGCGGCGCTGGCGGCGAATGCGGTGGAAGCCTCGGAACAGGGCGCTACCGCCGGGTCGATCGGCGCGATGCAGGGGCTCGGGGTGGTGATCGGGCCGCTGGCCGGGACCTTGATCTACAGCCTGGATGCCCGGCTGCCGTGGCTGGTGGCGGCGGGGTTGTTGTTGCTGATCGGTCTCTGGACTACCTCGAAAGAGAAGTGACCTGTCGGGCCTCATCGCTGGCAAGCCAGCTCCCACAAAGTCCGCGGTGCACTCGGTCCCTGTGGGAGCTGGCTTGCCAGCGATGAGGCCCGAAAGAACAGCAGGGAAATCCAGCCCCGACACACCCCCGCCGAGTGTGTTTTAATGCGTCGCCCATTTTTTCTTCTCAACACCAAGGCGGCTATGGACACGGGGACACGACTCAGACTGGTGCGTGAACGCAACAAGCTCTCCCAACGGGAACTGGCCCGACGCAGCGGCCTGACCAACTCGACGATCTCGCAGATCGAGCAGAACCGCGTCAGCCCCTCGGTCAGTTCCCTGAAAAAACTACTCGAAGGCATTCCCATGTCCCTGGCGGAGTTTTTCAGCTTCGACGAGCCTCCGCGGGAGGAACGCTTTGTCTTCCGCGCCGCCGAACAGCCCGACCTGGGTCGCAGTGGCATGCGCATGCTGCTGGTCGGCGCCAGTGTCGAAGGCCGGCAGATGCGCATGCTGCGCGAACTGTACGCCCCCGGCGCGGACTCCGGTGAGGAGCCGATCGTCCATGCCGAAGGCGAGGAATGCGGCCTGGTCACCCGTGGCACCATCGAATTGCGGGTCGATGGCCAGGTAAGCATTCTCAACTCCGGTGACGGCTACTACTTCCCCACCACCCTGCCCCACAGCTTCAAGAACATCGGCCAGGACGAGGCCGAGATCATCAGCGCCAACACCCCGGCGAACTTCTGATGAAACGGCGGCCCTGAGGCCGCCGTTTTCACATCCAGCCCAGCCAGTGCCACCAGGTGGCGGCGAACACCAGCATCAGCAGGTAACCAACCAGGGTCACGACAAGGCCGACCTTGGCGAACTGCCGTGCGTTGAAGGTTTCCGTGCCCAGGCACACCATGTTCTGCGGCGCGTTGATCGGCAGGATAAAGCCGTAGCTGACCACGAAGCCGAGGACCATGGTCATGCCCAGCCGGTTGAAATCTCCCGGCAGGGTCTGCAACACGGCGATCAGGATCGGCAGCAGCGCCGAAGTCAGCGCGGTGGCACTGGCGAAGCCCAGGTGAATCAGGATCAGGAACGCCCCGAGAATGGCGAACACGCCCAGGGTGCCCAGTTGATCCAGCCCGGTATGGGCCACCACCTGCGCACCCAGCCATTGCCCGGCCTGGGTGGTCAGCAGCGTGGTGCCCAGACTGATGCCGACACCGAAGACGATCACCGTGCCCCAGGGAATCCGCGCCTGCACGTCCTTCCAGGTCATCACGCCGAAACGCGGCAGCAACAGCAGGACCAGCCCGGCATAGGTGGTCGAGGTAGTGTCGAAGCCGTGCAGCTTGCCTTCGGTGGCCCAGGCCAGCAGCAGCGCCAGCGATACCCCGAGCAGGCGCTTCTGCGCCCCGCTCATCGGCCCCAGCGCCGCCAACTGCTCGGCCACCGCCGCCTTGCCGCCGGGAATGCTGTCGGTCTCCGGCGGCAGCATCTTCAGCACCACCACGATCAGCAGCGCCGACATCAGCAGCGCCCACGGAGCACCGGCGATCAACCAGTCGATCCACGACACCCGGGCACCAAGCATCTTGTCCATGAAGCCCACGGTCAGCAGGTTCTGCGCGGCGGCGGTCTGGATGCCGATGTTCCAGATGCTGGTGCCCTGGGCGACGATGATCATGATCCCGGCGGCGATGTTCGAGCGCTTGTCCACGCCGAAGGCGGCGATCACCCCCATCATGATCGGCACCACGCAGGCACTGCGCGCGGTGGCGCTGGGCACGACCAGGCTGAGCAGGATGGTGACCACCACCGCACCAAGGAGAATGCGCCGCGTGCTGACGCCGATACGGTCGAGCGTGACCAGGGCGATGCGCCGGTCCAGCCCGGTATGGGTCATGGCGGCGGCGAGGAACAGCGCACCGACCACCAGCGCCAGCGCGGTATTGGAGAACCCGGTCAGGGCCATGCCCACGGCGGCGGATGAGCCATAGGTGAGGTTCGGGTCAGCCAGGGTCGGCGCAGTGCCGAGGAGAAAGGCCAACAGCGAGGTAATCATGATCGCACTGGCTTCGTAGGACACCGCCTCGGTGATCCAGATGACCACGGCGAAGGCCAGGATCGCCAGGACCCGCTGCCCCGCCACCGGCAGATCGCTCGGCAGCGGCAGCAACAGGACGCCGATCAGGGCGGCGATGCCCACCAGCAGGCCAATGGGTAGACCCGGCCGGAGGGTCGCGGTTGTGGGTGACGTATTCATGGCCTGCCTCGCTGCCTTGGGAAGTGCTGGCAAGCGCTCTATTCCGCGGCTTGCCCGTTCTCCTCGATCATCCTCCCGCGCTCTCGCGGAAAAAATGACATCGATCAAGCCCTGACGGATCAGGCTGCCGCAGGTTTTGTAGGACAACCCGGCAATAACTACATACGTGGGACATCATTTTTGTAGTGATAAGAAAAAATCACTACAAACCCGTTGACGCCGTTCATCGGGCTCTTGCATGATGGACTCGTCTCCCCGATCGGGAGCGCTGGCAAGGGTGTTCCAGACGATTCGAGTGATTTTCGGGTTGTCCGTGGAGTGGGACTGTCCAAAAGGCAGAGTGAAGAAAGCCCCTGTTGCGATGCTGCTGTAGCAGCCTTGGTAGATGCGCTACATGAAGCGCGAGTCTGAACGAATCAACCACTGAAGGGTTATGGGGGCTTTAATGATGAACTTGAACGAACAACCGACTATCCAGGAACTGGCCAAACTGTTCGCTGCGCGCAAAGACACGCTCGACAGCCACATCCTCTGGATCTGCGACGAAGGTGAAGTGCATATCGACAGCCTGTCGCCCTGCACCACCGAAGATGAATTCGAACAGGGCAAACCCGGCATGCGCGCCCGGATGAAGATGTACCGCCGTGGCCAGGGCTACGTCGGCAAGAAAGCGGCCGCCGATACCCAGTTCGTCGGTCGCGTGCTGGAAACCCTGCAGCAGGAGTGGCCAGCGCTGCGTGAAGGCCAGGGCGTTCAGGTCATCGACCGCCTCAGCTGAGTCCTTCGAAGCTGCAAGCTTCAAGCTATAAGCTGCAAGTAAAAGCGGACCCGGTGTCGCTTTTTCTTGGAGCTTGCGGCTTGTAGCTTGCAGCTTTTTTCATGCCCGTCGCAGCATCGCCAGTGGCTCCTCGGGTTGCAATTCGGCAACCATCGCCCTGGCCCGGTCCACACCCCAGACCAGCGCCCGGCTCATGCTTTCGCTCGGTCGTGTCGGGTAGTACTCCTCCAGCAACGCCTTGCCGTGGCGGGCATACACGCCGAGGAACAGTTGGGTCGCACCGGTGCGCGACAGCCGGACCTGCACATCGATGCTGGTACCGTCGCTGAGCACTTCATCATGGCTGCGGCTGTGCAACCCGGCATCCGCCCATTCCCAGTATTTGTCTTCCCTGATACGCATTGCTTTCCTCCACTGGAATAGCGCATTGACGGCACGTAGTAAGGCATAGATCGCCATCACTCTCCAGCGCCGCTGGGCGGCGCAATGAGCGAAATCAAACAAAGCGGCATCAATTGGCGCGAACCGCGTACCCGTCGGCGCTTTCGGCAAATAGCCGAAAGCGCTCTGGTTCAGCGTTTTGGCAGCGCAGCCGGGAGGAAGCGGCGGCTTTCGATGCGCGCAGGCATCTTCGCCTTGAAGGTGCCCTGGGCATCGTCCAGGGTCATGTGGCCAATGCCCAGGCGGAAGGCGGACTGACCGCAGCGCACCACGGAATTGATCGGGAATTCGTCGCCGAGGTCTTCGAGAAATTGATCCTTCATGTTCCTGCTCCCCTCTGAAAGCGACCGATACCGATCCTCCAGCCGGAGAACCTGAAAATATCGATCTCAACAATCCAGAGACTAGCCGGACATTTGCAGACTGGCCGGTCATCTTATCGATGCCCGACCAGTGGCACCTCAGGCCTGGGCGGTCCTGAACACGTCCTTCAGCCGTGGCCCGAACACATTGATCAGCAGCCCCAGCATCACCAGCACGCCACCCCAGCACTGGATCGC
The DNA here is from genome assembly GCF_057197725.1 of Pseudomonas sp. P2S-1. NCBI lineage: Bacteria > Pseudomonadati > Pseudomonadota > Gammaproteobacteria > Pseudomonadales > Pseudomonadaceae > Pseudomonas > Pseudomonas sp. P2S-1. The sequence continues at coordinate 170,149 of NZ_CM170068.1, read as the reverse complement.
CGTCAGGCGCTCATCCAGCAGCAGGGCCGAAGAGGTCAGCCCCACCACCGGAACCAGAAGCGAAAACGGTGCCACTTTCCCCGCCGGGTAGCGCGACAGCAGGCGGCTCCACAATCCATAGCCGAGCATGGTGGCGATCGCCGCCAGGTAGATCAGCGACAGGATCGAGTTCAGCCCGATATTGCGCAGCGACGATTCGATCAGCGCCGGGCCTTCCAGGTACCAGGACAGGGCCAGGAACGGCAGTGGCGGAATCAGCGCGCCCCAGATCACCAGGGCCACCAGGTCGATCTTGCCGAAACGCCGGGTGATGATATTGCCGATCCCCCAGCAGGCACCGCCGCACAGGGTCAGGACCAGGGCCAGCATGGGCACGTGGCTGCCGTTCTCGCTGCCGATCAGCGCCAGCCCGCCTGCCGCCACCAGCAGCCCGAGGACGCTGGCCGCACGCAGGCGCTCACCGAGGAACACGGCGGCGAAGATCATGGTGAAGAAGGCCTGGGATTGCAGCACCAGCGAAGCCAGGCCCGGCGGCATGCCGTTGTGCATGGCCTCGAAGAGGAAGGCGAACTGGCCGAGGGAGATGGTCGAGCCGTAGGCGATCAGCCAGCGCCACGGCAACTGCGGCCGACGGATGAAGAATACGGCCGGAAAGGCCACCAGGATGAAACGCAGCGCCCCCAGCAACATCGGCGGCAAACCGTCCAGCCCGACCTTGATCACCACGAAGTTCAGGCCCCAGGCAACGATCACCACCAGCGCCAGCAACAAATCCTTGAGCGGCATTTTTCCCCCATTGCGCGCGTAATAATTTGAAACATCATATCGTCATTAGGCGGAGGGGTGACAGCAAAGGAAAGTCAGGCTGCGGGCGCACCAGCAGGTGGCGGGACGCTCGAAAATGATGCAATCCACAAGGGCCTCATCGCTGGCAAGCCAGCTCCCACAGGGACCGCGTACACCGCAAAACCTGTGGGAGCTGGCTTGCCAGCGATGAGGCCCTCAAGTTCAGCCACTAGGCATGCACACTCCACTGCACCACATCCACCCCGATCACCGAGTCATCCACCGCCTGGATCAACCCACAGCGAATGGCTTCCTCGGGCGTAACGATCCGCGGATGCGCCATCAGGTACCGAGGAATATCCAGCACCTCCTGCGCCCCCCGGGTCCGCTCGGCGACGATCTGCGCATAGAGCTGCAGGTCGTAGTCCAGGCTCATCGCATACTCGGCCATCCGCGCATGGTCTACCGAGCCATGCAAGGTCCAGTGGAAGGGATGGAACAGGAACTTGCTCAAGGCACAGGCGCTACGCCGCTCACCGGCGAGAAAGAGAATGTTGCCCATCGACTCAACCGTGCCGAGGTTATGGGTATCCACCGGCACCGGCAGCGAACGCAGGAAGTTGTACAGGCTGAAACCGTAGCTGCACTCCCCGCCCATGGTGGCGATATTCACCTGCAAACGTTCGGCGCCCTGTTGCAGCGCCTTGGAGCAGGTGCTGATCAGATTGCCGCAGGTGGAGGCGTTGATCGGTCCGGTGAAATGAATGATATGACTGGCCATGGTCACCTCGTGGAGTGCTTCCCTGGGTCTGCGTGAGGGTTGCGGAGCTGCTTGTCAGCCCCCGTGTCATCGGCGAGCGCGTCTATATGCTCGTAGCGCTGGCGCAACTCAGACAGTTGCTTCGCGTCCAGATCATCGAGCCCGAGCAGGGCGTTATGCGCCCGGCGGGTAGCGCGCAGCAACTCGTCGATCTTGATATGCAACTCGTCGGTATCGCGGTTCTGGGTGTTCTGGATCAGGAACACCATGAGGAAGGTGACAATGGTGGTCGAGGTATTGATCACCAGTTGCCACGTATCGCTGAAATGGAACAGCGGGCCACTGATTGCCCAGACCAGGACCAAGGCGAAGGCAATGAAGAAGGTCGTGGGGCGGCCGGTCCAACTGGCCAGCTTCTGGGCAAAGCGGGAAAACTTCATGGTGGCTTCCTCGTCGTGTCGCGCGCGTCGGGGCCGACATTCGGTGGAAAGGCTGGCGGGGGCAAAGTTCAGTTTTGGCAATACATCTACGCTTTACGCCGAACATCTTCTCGCCAACTGCGAATTTCCAAGCCCCGCCTGACGGGGCTTTTTTCTTCCCGCCATTCGTCCACCCTCCTGAACCCACACTCAGCCACGCCAGTCGCACCCTTAACGAACAGTGTAAGGAACGACGGCGTGAGCGAGATCCGCATCGGCATTTCCGGCTGGCGCTATGCCCCGTGGCGCAAGGTCTTCTACCCCGAGGGGCTGGTCCAGGCGAAAGAGCTGGCGTTCGCTTCGCGCGCGGTGAACAGCATCGAGATCAACGGTTCCTTCTATGCCCTGCAAACTCCGCAACGCTATGCCGAATGGCGCGATGCCACGCCGGATGACTTTGTCTTCGCGGTCAAGGCGCCGCGCTATATCACCCATGTGCGGCGGCTCAAGGAGATTGACGAGCCGCTGGCCAATTTCTTTGCCTCCGGGCCGCTGCAACTGGGCGCCAAGCTAGGGCCGATCCTCTGGCAGTTTCCGCCGAGCCTGAAGTTCGATTCGCAGCGCTTCGCCGATTTTCTCCAGCGCCTGCCCCACGATCAGGCCGCCGCCAGTCAATGCGCCCGGCACTGCGCCGCGCGGATGAAGAAAGACGGTGCATTCGACCACGATGACAAGGGGCAAGTGCGCCATGCCGTGGAGATTCGCCACGACAGCTTCCGCGACCCGGCCTTCATCGAGCTGCTGCGCAAGCACAAAGTGGCATTGGTGGTTGCCGATACCGCCGGCAAATGGCCGCTGCTGGAAGACCTGACTGCCGATTTCGTCTATCTGCGTCTGCACGGCGATGCCGAGCTGTATTCCAGCGGTTATACCGATAGCGCCCTGCAGCGTTGGGCCCGGCGTATCCGCACCTGGAGTCACGGCAAGCAACCTGGCGACGCCCATCTGGCCGGTCCACGGGAGGCCGCGACCAAAAGTGCCAAGGCGATCTATTGCTACTTCGACAACGACTTGAAAGTCCGTGCGCCGTTCGACGCGCGGGCACTGCTGCATCGATTGAAGCTCGATGCCCACCTGCAAACGGCGCCGGGCGAACTGCCGGACCCACCCCTGTAGCCATGGATAATCGGAGACCACACCCATGCCACGCGGAAGCAAAGCCAAGTACACCGAGGAACAGAAGCGCAAGGCCGCGCGTATCGAGGACAGCTACGAGGCCAAGGGCGTGCCCAGGGATGAAGCCGAAGCCCGTGCCTGGGCCACGGTCAACAAGCAGTCCGGCGGCGGCGAGAAGGCCGGGGGTTCCGGGCAGAAGAAGAGTGAGAGCGCTAAACACAAGTCGCGGCAGTCCTCAGCGCAACGCGCGGTGAAGACCCGGCAGGGTGAACCGCGGCCGGATCAGCCGCTGGAGCAACTGACCAAGGCCGAGCTGATGGACAAGGCGCGCAAGCAGAACATTGCGGGGAGATCGACGATGAGGAAGGCGGATCTGGTCAAGGCACTAGCCAAGTAAAAGGAAACGACGCGGACCACAGGGTCCGCGTCATCTTCACGTTCAAGGCGAGATCGGATCACTCGCCGGGAAGGTCTCCTCCAACGCGTTATCCACATTCTCCTCATCCGGCTGCTTCGCCTTGTCATCCCCGCAATGGCATTCACTCATGCGGCACGGCTCGCCATTGGCATGCCCGCTCGCGCAGGCCTTGCAGCAATAGGCTTCGCCGCCCACCTGCACGGCATTGGCGTCCACTTCGCAGGTACAACCGGGGCAGGCACAGTGTTGTTCGCTCATGATCGTTTCCTCCTTCACTCAGGCTTCTTCATCGCCGTCAGCAGACGACACCCGGTCGGTCCAGGGCTTGCCGTCCAGCGGCGCCGAGCGTGCCAGCTCGGCTTCATCGAGGCCGATGCCGCCACCGATTTCGTCTTCGTCGACCCGCCGCAGTTGCTGGTCCACAGGCCCGGCACCGCCACGTTCGGACGGATCGCGGGCACCGGTCTGGTCGTAGAGGGTGTCGGGACTCAGGTCGTCGTAGGTGACGTTGTCTTCATGCAGGCTTTCACTGAGGGCTTCCCCCCCGGTCATGCCGCTGCGCTCAACCCGCTCGGCGGGAAACTCGCGATTCACCTCTTCCGCCGACCGCGCATCGCCGGCGCGGCCCTGACGCTCGTCGTGGCGGTCGCTGAAATCCAGCTCACGCATTTCGCCCATGCGGTCCTGGATGTCGTCGATCTCCTGCGGCACATGGCTGGCAGGCTTTTCACTTTTCTCGTTCATGGCAACCTCGCTTGCGGATGAGCTGTACCTGAGTCGACTCGCCGCCGCGAAGAATGATTCAGTCTTTCTGCCACCCGGTCGCCACGCCGATTGAACTCCGCTCCCGCGCGTCCTCTCCCACTTGGTAAGACGCCGGAGACAGAGCATCCGCCATGGCCAAGCCCCTCGAGGAATACCAGCGCAAGCGCAACTTCACCGCCACCCCTGAACCCAGTGGCAAGCGCGCCCGTGGCAAAGGCCAGGCGCTGCAGTTCTGCATCCAGAAACATGACGCCAGCCACCTGCATTACGACTTCCGCCTGGAACTGGATGGCACCCTGAAAAGCTGGGCGGTGCCCAAGGGCCCGTCGCTGGACCCGAAGGTCAAGCGCCTCGCCGTGCATGTCGAAGACCATCCGCTGGACTACGCCGGCTTCGAGGGGCATATCCCCGAAGGTCACTATGGCGCCGGTGATGTGATCGTCTGGGATCGCGGCATCTGGATTCCCGAAGGCGATCCCCATCAAGGCTATGCCAAAGGTCATCTGCGCTTCGAACTGCAAGGGGAAAAGCTGGGCGGGCGCTGGAACCTGTTCCGCACGCGCCTGGCCGGCAAGAAAGAACAGTGGATGCTGGTCAAGTCAGCAGACGCCCAGGCCCGTGAAGAAAGCGACTACGACATTCTCGAAGCCGCGCCGGACAGCGTGCTCAGCGATCGCACCCTGCCCAATGCGACACCCGCGCCCAAGCCCGCTACGGCGAAGAAAAAAACGCGCAAGGCGCCGCTGCCCGCCACACTCAAGCCGCAGTTGGCAACCCTGGTGGACGCTCCACCGCAAGGCGCCTGGCGCTACGAAATCAAGTTCGACGGCTATCGCATCCTGGCCCGCATCGATGACGGCGAGGTGCGTCTGTTCACCCGCAATGGCCATGACTGGACGGCGAAGATGCCGCGCCAGGTGGCCGCGCTCAAGAAGCTCAAGCTGAAATCCGCCTGGCTCGACGGCGAGATGGTGGTAGCCGACGAGAACGGCGTGGCCGACTTCCAGGCACTGCAGAACGCCTTCGACACCGAGCACGACGAACGCATTCTCTACTACCTGTTCGACCTGCCCTGGCTCGATGGCCACGACCTGCGCCAGCACCCCTTGCACGAGCGCCGCGCGGCCCTGGAAAAGCTGCTCGCCGATCCGCCGCCTGAAGTGCGCTACTCCGCCGACTTCGATGAACCGGTGACCTCGCTGCTTGCCAGCGCCTGCCGGATGAATCTCGAAGGCCTGATAGGCAAGCGTCGCGACAGCACCTATGTGGAACGGCGCAGCAGCGACTGGATCAAGCTCAAGTGCCAGCAACGCCAGGAGTTCGTGGTGCTCGGCTACACCGATCCGAAGGGCAGTCGCGCCGCCTTCGGCGCCCTGCTGCTGGGCCTGCACGATGGCAAGCAGTTGCGTTACGCCGGCAAGGTGGGCACCGGTTTCAGCACCGACACCCTGCACACTCTGCATCGGCAACTCAAACCGCTGGAAGTGTCCCGGCCGGCGCTGGACAAGCCACCGAGCGGTGCCGAGGCCCGTGGCGTGCACTGGCTCAAGCCGCATCTGCTGGCCGAAATCAGCTTCGCCCAGATGACCCGCGAAGGCATCGTCCGCCATGCAGTGTTCCATGGCCTGCGCAACGACAAGCCAGCCAGCGCGATCACTCTGGAGCGTCCCATGACCGCCAGGAAAAGCACCGCCAGGCAGATGCGCCTGACCCATCCCGAGCGCATCATCGATGCCACCAGCCACACCCGCAAACTGGACATCGCCGAGTACTATGCCAAGGTCGGCAAGCTGATCCTGCCACACCTCAAGGATCGCCCGGTCGCACTGGTCCGCGCCCCGGACGGGCTGGCCGGCGAGCTGTTCTTCCAGAAGAACGCCGCCCAGCTCGACCTGCCCCATGTCAAAACCTACGGCAAGGACGAGGCAGGCCAGGCCGCCATGGTGATCAATCGCCAGGACACTCTGCTCGGCGCGGTGCAGATGAACACCCTCGAACTGCACACCTGGAACGCCACCGACAAGCAGTTCGAGCGCCCGGACCGCTTCATCCTCGACCTCGACCCGGACCCTAAGCTGCCCTGGAAAGCCATGGTCGAGGCCACCACCCTGACCCTCACCCTGCTCGAAGAACTGGGCCTGCGCTGCTTCCTCAAGACCAGCGGCGGCAAGGGCATCCACGTGGTGGTGCCACTACAGCGCAAGGCCGGCTGGGACGAGGTGAAGGATTTCAGCCACGCCATCGTCAGCCACATGGCCGGGCTGTTCCCGGACCGGCTGTCGGCGGTGTCCGGGCCGAAGAACCGGGTCGGGCGGATCTTCATCGACTACCTGCGCAACGGCCAGGGAGCCACCACCGTCTGCGCCTGGTCGCTGCGGGCCCGCGAGGGCATGCCCGTGTCGGTACCAATCTGGCCGGAGGAACTGGCCGGGCTCAAGGGCGCCAACCACTGGACCCTGGCCACCATCGACGAGCGCCTGGCGGACGGCAACGACCCGTGGAAGGACTACGCCGCCACTCGCCAGTCGATCACCGCCGCCATGCGCAAGAAACTCGGCCTGAAGTGAAGGAGCCACGTATGAGCATCATCCAGGACTTCGACCTGGGCAGCCTCGACACCCTGCTGCGCAGCTTCACCCAGCGTCCCCAGGCGCTGCATCTGGACACCCAGTTGCCGCTGATCCTGCAATCGCTGCAACAGGATCATCTCGACCTGCTGCCCCTGCCCGGCCAGGGCCATACCTTGCAACGCTGGCAGACCCTGGCCCGGGTCGCCGGCTGCGACCTGAGCCTGGCCAAGCTGTACGAGGGCCACACCGATGCCCTGGCGATCCTTTCCGAATGCGGCGCCAGCCACAAGGTCGGCCAGGGCATCTGGGGCGTGTGGGCTGCGGAACCGCCAGATGCACGGGTGCGCATCGTCGAGCGCGATGGCGAGCGGGTGCTGCTGGAGGGGCGCAAGGCCTGGTGTTCCGGCGCCTTGCAGATCGACAACGCGCTGCTCACCGCCTGGGACAGGCATGATCAGCCGCAACTGGTGGCGATCGAGCTGTCTCATCCGAGCCAGCGAATCATTGCCGAGGGCTGGCAGGCGGTGGGCATGTCGACCACCTCCAGCGTGGTCATGGAGTTCAATGACTCACCGGCCCGGGCCATCGGCGCGCCGGGCCAGTACCTGTCGCGCCCCGGGTTCTGGCACGGCGGCGCAGGTATTGCCGCCTGCTGGTACGGCGCCGCCGAGGCGCTGGCCGATTACCTGCGCGAGCACTGCCGCAAGCCACGCCCCGACCCGCACGCCGAGGCGCACCTGGGCACAGTCGATGCCGCCCTGTGCGGTGCCCGTGCGACCTTGCGCGAGTGCGCGGGCTGGATCGACGCCAACCCGGGCAGCGATGCCGAGCTGCCTGTGCGGCGCACCCGGGCCCAGGTGGAACAGGCGGTGAACCGGGTGATCGAGCATGTCGGTCGCGCCCTGGGCGCCACGCCGTTTTGCCACAACAGCCATTTCGCCCGGCTTGCCGCAGACCTGCCGGTATTCCTGCGCCAGAGCCACGCCGAACGCGATCTCGCCGTGCTCGGCCGACAACTGGCGGGCATGCCCGCGGGAGCCTGGCAGCTATGAGCGAAGACCTGTTCAAGGGCCCGGCGACCCGGCCCGAGCAATGGCAGCACTCGGCTCACCTGGCCCGGGCCACCTGGATCACCCCGCAGCAGCTGTGCCCGCCGGGGCGGCGCCTGGTGGTGGTGGCGCCCCATCCCGACGACGAGATCCTCGCCTGCGGCGGCCTGCTCGCCAGCTTGCGCGGCCGTGAAGCGGACCTGCTGCTGATCTCGGTCACCGATGGCGAGGCCAGTCACCCCGGCTCCGTGCAGTGGACCGAACACCGCCTGCGCCGCCAGCGCCCACAGGAAAGCCGCAACGCCCTGCACAAGCTCGGCCTCGATGTGCAGACGCTGGACTGGCAGCGCCTGTCGTTGAAGGACACCGCCGTGGCCCGGGACGAGGCCTTCCTGGTCAATCACCTGAGCCAGCTGCTGCGCGCGGATGACCAACTCCTCTGCACCTGGCGCGGCGATGGCCACTGCGATCACGAGGCCGTCGGCCGTGCCTGCGCCCAGGCAGCGCAGGCCAAGAGCGTGGCCTTGCTGGAGGTGCCGGTATGGGCCTGGTACTGGGCCGAGCCGGAGGACACGCGCCTGCCCTGGGAGCGGGCGTACAAGGTGCAACTGGATGCCGATGCCCTGCAACGCAAGCAGCAGGCGATCACGGCCCATGTGAGCCAACTGGAAACCGATGGCGAGCGCCCGCCGGTGCTGCCGGCGGAAACGCTCGAATGCCTGATGCAACCTTTCGAACTGGTGTTCCGATGAGTGTCGATGCCCGTTACTTCGCCAACCTGTTCGCCGCCAGCGACGACCCCTGGGCCTTTCGCACCCGCTGGTACGAGAAGCGCAAGCGCGACCTGATCATGGCCAGCCTGCCAAAGCAGTTCTACGAACGCATCTTCGAGCCGGCCTGTGCCAATGGCGAACTGAGTGCAGCGCTTGCCGAGCGTTGTAGCGAACTGGTCTGCCATGACCTCGACGCCACCGCCGTTTCCCTCGCCCGCCAGCGCCTCGCCCACTTGCCAGGTGTCCAGGTCGAACAGGGACACCTGCCGGGGGACTGGCCGGGCGGCAATTTCGACCTGATCGTCCTCGGCGAGATCGGCTACTACCTGGACCCGGCGCAGTGGCTACAGGTGATCGAGCAGGCGGTGGCCAGCCTGAACGCCGATGGAGCGCTGCTGGCCTGCCACTGGCTGCACCCGATCGACGGCTGCCCGCAGGACGGGCGTCAGGTACATGCCCTGCTGGAGCAGCGTTTGCCGCTGTACCGCGTGCTGCGCCACGAAGAAGCGGACTTTTTGCTGGAGTACTGGAGTTGCCAGCCCAGCGTGATCGACCTGGACGAGACCTGCCCATGATTGCCGTGATCATTCCTGCACATAACGAAGCGGACACTTTGCCGCGCTGCCTGGCGGCCGTTCGAACCGCTGCCCGCGCCGCTGAAGGTGCCGGGCACCAGGTCGGGATCGTGGTGGTACTGGATCGCTGTACGGATGCCAGTGCCGAGATCACCCGCGGGTTTTGCGTGGAGACGCTGGAGGTCGATGTGCGCAATGTCGGCCAGGCGCGCCGGGCCGGGGCCGAACTGATGCTGCAACGCGGTGCGCAGTGGCTGGCCTGTACCGATGCCGACAGTTGCGTGCCGGCGGACTGGCTGCTGTGCCAACTGGGCTTCGCCGCCGATGCGGTGTGCGGCACGGTGCATATCGAGGAATGGCAGCCGGATCAGGACCAGGCGCTGCGTGAACGTTATCTCGGGCATTACCAGATGCGCGAGGGGCACCGGCATATCCATGGGGCCAACCTGGGGATCTGTGCCCGAGCCTATCAGCGGGTGGGCGGGTTCCGGCCGTTGGCGCTGAACGAGGATGTGCAGTTGATCCAGGATCTGGAGGCGTGCGGGGCGACTATCGTGTGGACGGCGTTGAACAGTGTGTCGACCAGCAGCCGCATGGACAGCCGGGCGCGGGGTGGGTTTGGGGATTATCTGCGGTCGCTGCAACTGTAAGACTTGCTGTGTTGCTGATGGCCTCATCGCTGGCAAGCCAGCTCCCACAGGTCCGGCGATGCACGCGGTCCTTGTGGGAGCTGGCTTGCCAGCGATGAGGCCAGTAAAACACCAACAATCATGAAGCTTTGCGCGCAGCCTTCTTCTTCGGCTTCCCACCGAGACTGCGCTTGAGCAACTCGGTCAGGTCGATGATGTCCGCGCCCTTGCCCTCGCCCTCCTCGTCCGGCTGTTCCACCGTGGCGATCTTGCCCTTGGCCGCCTTCTCCTCCACCAGGTCCATGATGGTCTGGCGAAACTCGTTGTGGTAATCCCCAGGCGTCCAGCTGCCGCTCATGTCCTTGACCAGGCGCTTGGCCATGTCGAGTTCGGCCTTGCTCGCCTTGGCCTTGGTCACGCTGCTGTCCAGTTCCAGGCTGTCGAGACCGCGTACTTCATCCGGCCAGCGCAAGGTAATCAACACCAAGGCTTCCTCCAGTGGCCGCACCAACGCCAGATGCTGTTGGGTATGCAAAACCACCGTGGCCAAGGCCACCTTGCCAGTGCTTTCCAGGGTATCGCGCAGCAACGCATAGACCTTGCCCCCGCGCTTGTCCGGCGCCAGGTAATACGGCGTCTCGAACTGCTGCAAGGGAATCTCCCCGGCCTCGACGAAGGAAAAGATATCGATGGTCTGGGTCGCCTCGGGCCGGGCCTTGCGGATCTCCTCCTCGCTGATCACCACATAGCGGCCCTTCTCCACCTCGACGCCCTTGACGATATGTTCCTTGGTCACCTCCTTGCCGGTGACCTTGTTGATCCGCTTGTAGCCCACCGGGTCCATGCTGCGCTGGTCGAGCCAGTCGAAGTCGATGCGCTGGCTGCTGACTGCGGTGGTCAGGGCAACGGGGATATGCACCAGGCCGAAGCTGATCGCACCTTTCCAGATTGCACGTGGCATGGCGAACTCCCGAAGGTCAGTTGTCGCTGTCCTTGCTCGGCGCCAGCTGCGAAGCCGGACTTTCCGATTGCGGTTGCTGCATCTGCAATGACGGCTTGCTCGGATCGGAGTCCTTGCCGGGGTGGTTGGAATTGTCGAAACAGCCGCCCAGCGCCAGCAGGCCGGACAGCAGAAGCATGGCTGCGCCCTTGTTCATGGCCGATTCCTCCGCAAAAGCAAACGGCGCACCGAGGCAGGGCCACGATGCGCCAGACGGACGGGGCATGTGCATGCCCCGCCAATTACTTCACTGCTGCATCAGGAGCGACCACCTTTGCGGCCGGTGTCCTGGGGTTTCTGCCGGTCCTGATTCATGCCGCCCGAATGTTGCCCGCCCTTGCGACCGGCTTCGGAGGCTTTTTCCCGATCGTTGGCGAAGTTGCCCGGGTTGCCACCTTGCTTGGAGCCAGTGCGGTTTTCATTGTTAGCCATGATCTTTCACCTCATAGAAACTAGGGATGCACGACGTTTGCCGTACATGACTTGGGGGTCCGGTTCAGGGCAGGGATTCGCTTTGATTCGGGGCGGTCGGACGGGTGGCGGGAAATAGCGGGAGGGGGGTGTTTGGGGTGCCAGGTATTTGTGGTGTTGCTACTGGCCTCATCGCCGGCGAGCCCCACACAATCCCTGTGGGAGCTGGCTTGCCAGCGATGAGGCCGGTGGCCGTTACTGATGCACGTGACCGTGCTTCATCTCCGGCTCACCCTCGGTCAAGGAGCGTACGGGCGCCTTGATCTCGAGGTTTTCCTTGTTGCCCTTGGCATCCTCGATCACCAGGGTCAGCGGCACTTCCTGGCCTTGCTTGAGCTGGTGCGTCAGGCCCATCAGCATCACGTGATAACCGTTGGCATCCAGGCTCACCGCCTTGCCGGCCGGCAGGTCGAGGCCGTTGACCGGGCCCATGGTCATCACGTCGCCATTCATCTTCATCTCATGAATCTCGACGGTCTTGGCAACCGGCGACTGCACGGCAACCAGCCGCGCATCGGTATCCGAGGTGAGGGTCATGAAGGCACCGGACGTCGGCTGGTTGGCCACGGTGGCGCGGGCCCAGGCGTTTTCCACGGTGGTTTGCGCCAGCGCCGGCAGGGCGGCGCCACACAGGGCCAGGACGGCCAGGGTTTTACGAACAGGCAGCATCAGCAGATCTCCATCAGGGTCAGCAGGTCTTCGGCGCACTCTTTCGCGGTCAGCGAATGGGACAGCCCCAGATGCAGGCGGCCGCGGGAGTCGAAGACGAAACTGGTGGACGAGTGCGACACGGTATAGCTGTCGCCCAACGGCACCTTCTCGTAGAACACACCGAATTCCTTGGCGGTGGCCGCGATCTGTTCCGGGGTGCCGGACAGTGCGGTGAAGGTCGGGTCGAAGGCCTTCACGTAGTCTTCGAGTATCTGCGGCGTGTCGCGTTCCGGATCGAGGGTGATGAAGATCACCTTGAGGAAGTCGCCATCGCGGCCCATCAGCTTCTTGATCTGCACCGCACGCGCCAGGGTGGTCGGGCAGATCGCCGGGCACTGGGTGAAACCGAAGAACACCATCGGCATCGAGCCGTAGAAGCTCGACAGCGCGTAGGTATCGCCGTGGACATCCTGGAGCTTGAAGGAGCGGCCGAGGATCTTGTTGCTCAGGTCCTTGCCGTACTTGAAATCGAGCTTGGGCGAGGTATCGCAGCCGGTCAGGGCCGCAAGCCCCGCCAGGCCGAGCCCGGCGAGAACCGTACGCCGGGTCAGTAGATCATTCATGTAACCATCCTTTGGGGAGGGTGCACGCTTGCGCAGGGAAGCCGTTTGTTTCCGGCTTTTCACGGGGCGGCATTTTCGCACGCAAGGCAGGGAGGGGCCAGCGCACAGCGCCCGAAGGGTGCGGCGTGGTGTCGCAGAAGGTGACGTAAAAACGTAACAAGGCATTAAACAATCTGTGCCGATTCCGTCAACAACACCGGACAAATCCGACAAATTACACACATTTGTCACAAATCGGCCCGCTTCCTGCTGTCGTCCCGCCGACGCATCGCCAAGATGCCAACGCCTACCGACACACAAGGACAAGTGCCGTGCTCAAACCACTCGCCATCGCCGTCGCCCTCGGATCCGCCCTGCTGCCTCTGGGGGCCGGGGCCTACGACTACGGGGACTACGCCAGCCAGACCCTCGACCGCCTGATCCACGACTATCCCGGCCGCTACCGCGGTACCGCCAGCTTCGCCGGCGCTGCGGACTGGATGGAAACGCAACTGGGCTACGGCTACCAGACCAGCCGCCAGGACTTCACCTGGGCCGGCAATCGCAGCTCGCAAAACGTCATCGCCTCCGCCGCCGGGACCAGCAGCAACTACGTGGTGCTTGGCGCCCACTTCGATACCTACTTCGGCCGCCCGACCCTGCAAGGGCTGGACGATAACGCCTCAGGCGCCGCGGTGCTGACCGAGATCGCCCGCAACCTCGGCGGCGTGCAGCTGGAGAATGGCCTGGAAGTGGTCGGCTTTGGTGCCGAGGAGGAAGGGTTGCGCGGTTCGCGGGCCTATGTCGCCTCCCTGGACGGCAGCCAGCGCGCCAACCTGCTGGGGATGATCAACCTCGACAGCCTGATCACCGGCGACAGGATGTATGCCCACGCCGGCAGCAATGCGGTCGCCAACCCGGCCCTCGGCGCCTACCGCGACCAGCTGTTGCGCATCGCCCAGGAACTGAAGATCGACCTGTTCACCAACCCCGGCCTCAACGCCGATTACCCCGCCGGCACCGGCTGTTGCAGCGACGGCGAAAGCTTCGAGGGGCTGAACGTGCCAGTGCTGTTCATCGAGGCGACCAACTGGGAACTGGGCGATCTCGACGGTTACGAGCAGACCGACAACCCGGCGATCCCGGGCGGCTCCACCTGGCACGACCCCAACGAAGATAACCAGACCGTGCTCACCGGCGCCTTCGGCCAGGAACGCATCGACCAGCGCCTGCGCGACTTTTCGCGCCTGCTGACGCGCCTGGTGCTGGAACTGACCAACGCCGACCTGCTCGCCTCCACCGCCTCGGGCGGGGCCATGGCGCGGCAGATGGAAGACCAGTTGCAACGCCAGCACCAGGCCATGACGCGCCTGCATGACCGACGCTGGCTGAGCTTGCTGGGCAGCGAGCGGGCCGTGGGTACGTTCGATGGCGAGGTTGGCGTGGAAGGCGAAGTGTCGCCGGACAGTGGCTTCGACATGGCGGGCAATCCCGAGTCGAAGCGCGTTGGCGTGCATGTGCTGGGCGACTACCGCCTGAGCGATGCCGCGAGCGTCGGTGCCAGCCTGAGCTTCGAGCGCAGCCGCGACAGCCTGGACCATGGTGGCCGGGTCGAAGGCGACACCTGGCAGGTCGGCGTGTTCGGCTTGCTCAACGATGGCGGTCCTCAGTGGCTGGCGGGTGAGCTAAGTGGCGGGCATACCCGTTTCGACACGCGGCGCTCGGTGTTCATCCAGGCCAATGGCGGGCCGGTGTTGCTGGACCAGCGGCTGTCCGGGGATACCTCGGCGCTGTTCTGGGGCGCGCGGGTCGAGGGTGGCTATGACTTCGACATCGGCGGTTTGAAGACCGGGCCGCTGGCCGGGCTGGATTACGTTCATTACCGCATCGACGACTTCAGCGAGGACGAGGCGCTGCGCACCGCGCTTGGGTACGAGAAACAGGATTACGACGCGCTGGAAGCCAGCCTCGGCTGGCGCCTGCATGGCCAGCTGGGGCTTGGCGCCGGGATGGTGGTCAAGCCTTACGCCAGCGTGCGCTGGGTGCGGGAACTGGCGGAGGGGCGGCTGGACGAGATCGATCTGACGGCCCGGGCCGACGGGCGGGTGCGGGTGGCTGAACCCGGAGACGTCGACAAGAGCTTCGGGCGCGCGCAGCTTGGGGCACAGTTGATGGTGACCGAGCAACTGGGGGTGTTTGCCGAGGCCAATACCCGGTTTGCCCATGATGAAGGGAATCAGGCGGGGTATTCGGTGGGGGTGCAATGGATGTTCTAAGCATCCAGTGATGTGGTGAACTTTCGGGCCTCATCGCTGGCAAGCCAGCTCCCACAGGGTTCGGCAGCGCCGCGGACACTGTGGGAGCTGGCTTGCCAGCGATGAGGCCATTAAAAACAACACAAAATCCGCCTATTCTTCACCTGTCAGCCATTCACCCCAGACAGCCCACCATGCCCCGCCTCATTCTCCTGACCCTGGCCCTGTTCCTCACCAGCACCCAGGCCGCCGGGCCCTGGCACCTGGCCCACGAAGAAGCGGGCATCCAGGTCTACCTGCGCGACGTCCCCGGCTCGAAATACCAGAGTTTCCGCGGCGTCACCACGATCAAGGCCGACGTGCGCACCCTCAGCGATCTCCAGGAAAACCTCCGGGTCGCCTGCAAATGGCTCTACGCCTGCGCCGACATGCGCCTGCTGGGCGTGGAGGGCGCCGACACCTTCGTCTACCTCACCACCGCCCTGCCCTGGCCCGCCGGCACCCGCGACATGGTGCTCAAGGTGCACAGCGAGCGCAGCGATGACGGCAGCCTGACCCGTGAACTCAGCGCCCTCCCCGGCCGTGTCCCGCGGGAACCCGGGCAGGTCCGCGTGACCCAATTGCAAGGCATCTGGCGCATGGTCCCCAAGGGCGAACGGGAAACCGAGGTCACCTACGAAATGCAGGCCGACCCTGCCGGCGACATTCCGGCCTGGCTGGCCAACCAGTTCGTCATCGACGCGCCGATGATCACCCTGAAAACCTTGCGCGCCGTGGCCGAGCGCCAGGGCATTCACAGTGCGGATGACACCGCGCAACCCATTCAGTAATCAAATACCACGAATTCCAACATTTAATTTGTGGATGCACCGCGATGCTCATACTGTAGAGCGGCAGCCCCGGTAGAACGGCCGTTACAGGCGGTCCCGGGGTCACAACAACAAACATCCGAGACTGTCCATGTCCAAATCCTACTTCGCCCCTCACGGCGGGCACCCGGCTCAGACCGAGCTGCTGACAGACCGTGCGATGTTCACCGAGGCCTACGCGGTCATCCCCAAGGGCGTGATGCGTGACATCGTCACCAGCCACCTGCCGTTCTGGGACAAGATGCGCATGTGGGTCATCGCCCGCCCGCTGTCCGGTTTCGCCGAAACCTTCTCGCAATACATCGTCGAAGTTGCCCCGGAAGGCGGCAGCGAGCGTCCTGAGCTGGACAAGAACGCCGAAGCGGTGCTGTTCGTCGTCGAAGGTGAAGTCGACATCACCCTGCAGGGCAAGAACCACACTCTGAAGCCTGGTGGCTATGCCTTCATCCCGCCGGCGGCCGAATGGAGCCTGCGCAACAACAGCAACGCCAACGTCACCTTCCACTGGATTCGCAAGCACTACGAAGCCGTGGAAGGCCTGGCGCATCCGGAAGCGTTCGTCACCAACGAACAGGACATCGCTCCGATCCCGATGCCGGGCACCGACGGCGCCTGGGTCACCACCCGCTTCGTCGACATGGCTGACATGCGTCACGACATGCACGTCAACATCGTCACCTTCCAGCCGGGCGGCGTGATTCCGTTCGCCGAGACCCACGTCATGGAACACGGCCTGTACGTCCTGGAAGGCAAGGCGGTATACCGCCTGAACCAGGACTGGGTCGAAGTGGAAGCCGGCGACTTCATGTGGCTGCGCGCCTTCTGCCCGCAGGCCTGCTACTCCGGTGGCCCTGGCCCGTTCCGCTACCTGCTGTACAAGGATGTGAACCGCAACGTGCACCTGACGCTGAACCCGAAGCGTTGAGTGGTGTTGGGCTCGCAGCCTGAATGAAAAAGCCCGCCGGTGGATGGCGGGCTTTTTTTATGAGTGCCTATGAGGGCCCCATCGCTGCAGCGACTCGGACCCTGTGGGAGCTGGCTTGCCAGCGATGAGGCCCTCAAGGTCAACACTTACTCCTGATCCAGCAACCCCGCCAGCACCACCCCCAATTCCTTCACCATCGGCTCCGCCGTCGGCCGATGCACCACCACGATCTCATAGCTGTCCACCACCGGCAGCCCATCCCCGTCACCCAGCACCCGATGATCCCCGGTCACCGCCCGCGGAGGCAGCAGGCTGATCCCCATCCCGTCCGCCACCGCCGCCTGGATCCCGCTCAAACTCGAACTGGTGAACGCAATCCGCCAGCGCCGCCCCAGCCCCTCCACGGCATTGATGATCTCGTCGCGGTACAGCCCACGAGGCGGAAAAGTCACCAGCGGGATCGGGTCCAGTTGCAGCGCCGGGTTCTTCGCGCTGTCGATCCAGGTCAGTTCCTCCGCCCAGTTCGCCACCCCTTCCCGGCCATTGCGCCGCTGCTTCAACAGGACCAGGTCCAGCTCACCGTTGTCGTAGCTCTGGGCGATATCCCGGCACAGGCCGCTGGTGACTTCCAGCTTGACCTCGGGATGCTTGCGGTTGAAGGCGGACAAGGCGTTGGTGGTGCGGCCCCCGACGAAGTCCTCGGGCACGCCAAGACGCACGGTGACGCCAACGGTCGCGCCAGCCAAGGCTTCGAGCATCTGGTCGTTCACCGCCAGCATATGGCGGGCGTAGCCGAGCAGGGTCTGGCCGGCATCGGTGGGCAGGACCTCGCGGTTGCCGCGTTCGAGCAAGCGGTGACCGACCATGTCTTCCAGGCGACGGACCTTCTGGCTGATGGTGGATTGGGTTGAATGCAGGCGGGAGGCAGCGGTGGTGAAGCTGCCGCAATCGGCGACCACGACGATGGCGCGCAGGAGGTCGAGGTCGAAGAGGGTTCTAGTGGGTTTTGCAATGGGCGGCATGGGGGCATTTACAGAATGAATGACCCCCGAGGTTTTAACACGCCCTCACGCCACCTGCGAGCCCTGCAGGAACAGATGCCGCTCGACATCCCGCCGCTTGACCATCTGGATATCCGGACGGCCACGGACCTGGACCCATTTGGAGAACTCCGCAGCTGCCCGTTCGAATTCACCGGCATTGACGTGACGGATCAGGATCGAGCTGCGGATGCGCGCGATGCCATAGTCGAACATCAGCATCAGCAGCGCGTCCCATTGCCCCTGGCTCACCGGGACCTGCAGCATCCCGGCCAGATGGGTCTCGAAGCGACCGAGTTCATGCTCCAGCTTGGCGTCGGCCTCAGCCTGGGTGATTTCCATGCCCTCGCTGACATCACCATAGTGGGCATAGCCGATGAACCAGGTGCCGGCAGTGTCCTGCCGGGCTTTGAGGGTCAGGCCGTTACGGCGTTTGATCAGGTCCAGACCCGTCGGGGACAGTCGCATGTGCCAGCTCCTTGCAAGAAAGTGAGGGACAACGTTCGGCCAAGACTACTTCAGACATGGGGCAGCGTGATAGCACTAAGCCGCTACCTATCGCCGCACCCGGTACAGGCCTCAGAACCGGACTTTCACCCCCACATACCCCGTCCGCCCCGGCGCCGGTTCGTAGTAGCGCCCGCCACTGTCATTGATCCGCAGATTGTCGTAATAGCGCCGGTCCGTCAGGTTATCCAGCCCGGCATACGGCTCCACATTCTCCGCCCAGCCCTGCAACTGCATGCCCACCCGAAGGTTGACCAGTGCATAGCCGCCGACACGGGCGGTATTGCCACTGTCGGCATACTGCCGGTCATACAGCGAGGTATTGACCCGTGCGTACCAGTTGTCGCGACTGTAGGACACTTCGCCAAACAGGCTTTGCACTGGAATTCCAGGCAAGCGATTGCCGTCGGCATTCTCGAAGCTGCGGTAGGTGTAGTCGTTGAGGCTGTAGGCCGTGCTCAGTTGCCAGTGCTCGTCGGGCTGCCAGCGGGCGCTGAGCTCCAGGCCGTCGCGGCGGGTGGAGCCGGCGTTGCGGTAGAAGGTGCGGCCGTCGACGTAGGGCACCAGTTCGTCGCGGGTGTCGATGCGGTAGACCACCGCTTCGTAGCGCCAGTGCGCGGTTTCGCCCTTGAAGCCGATCTCCTGGTTGAGCGCTTCCGCCGGCTCCAGGCTGCTGTTGAATCCACCGCCATTGGGGTTGGCGAGTTCGCTGACGGTCGGGGTCTCGAAAGAGGTCGCGACACGGGCATAGATCGTGTGGGACGGATCCAGCCGGTAACTGAGCCCGACGCTGTAATTGAGGTCGCGCAGGTTGCGCTTGCCGGAGTCGTCACCGTCCCGCAGGTAGCGGTCGTCGACGCTCAGGCGCACCGTGTCATGACGCAGGCCGAGGCTGAGCAGCCAGTCGTCGGTGAGTTCGGTCTGGCTTTCGACGAACAGACCAAGGCTGCGGGCTTCTTCACGTTGACGGGAGGTCAACGCACCCTTCTCTCCGCCGACGATATTGTTGTTGCGATCCCGATCATCGCGCAGGGATTCAAGGTCGCCGCCGAAGGTGAGCTTGTGCCTGAGGCCGAACCAGTCGGCGACATGGGTGTAGTTGGCGCCAACACCACCAAACAGGCGCTCGTAGCTGGTCTGGCCGTTGGCCGCCAGCGGCAGGCGATTCTCGAAATCGCGCTGACCGACATAGCTGCGAATCTGGTAGGTATCTTCCCCCAGCGGCTGACCATCCCAGACCAGCGACAGGCGTTGCTGGCGGATGCGTTCGTCGGAATCGAAGCTGAGGCTTTGCGGCCGCGCCTGATTGCGATCGGCACGAACCTGATCGAGCGTCAGCCCACCCGGATCCTCCGAACGATTGTCGAGGGCGTGCAAGGTCAGCCCCAGACGCCCCGTCTCGCCCCACCAACGCAGCTTGCCGGTCAGGCTGTTGGCTTCACTGGTGGCATGCTGTCGATAGCCATCGGACTGGGTCGAACTGACCGCCGCCAGGGCGCCGAAATTGCCCTCGGTACCACTGGCTTCGACGCTCTGCCGGCGGAAACCGTAGCTGCCGAAACTGACATCACCGGACACCCCCGGACGGTCGCCCGGCTCGCGGGTCTCGATCGCCAGCACGCCGCCGGCACCATTGCCATAGAGCACGGCGGCGGGCCCACGAAGGACTTCCATGCGCTCGACCAGGCCGAGGTCGAAGCCGTCCAGTTCGGTCTGGCCATCGGGCATGGTCAGCGGTACGCCATCCACCAGCACGCGAATGCCGCGCACGCCGAAGCTGGAGCGCGAGCCGAATCCACGGATTGCCGGACGCAGGCCCTGGGCGGCGTTGTAGCGGCTTTGCACGACTACGCCTGGCACGCTGGAGAGCAGGTTGCCCAGGGTCAGCGCCTGTTCGCCGCGGCTGTCGGCGGTATCGACGACGCTGGCGGACAAGGCCGCCTGGGCCCATTCGTCGCCGCTGCGGGTGGCGCTGATCACCACGGGGTCGACTTCGCTCGGAGTGTCGGCAAAGGCGCCGGTGCTGGTCAGGAGCAGTGCGCCAAGGGCAGCACGGCGGTGTGCGGCGCGTTGCCGCTCGTTGTTGTTCATAGGACGTTCCATCGAGGCCGGCAAGGTGGGGCTGAGTGGACCATAAACGGGCGGGTGGGCATAGGGCTATCAGGCTTGGGGCCGGGGGTTGGGGTACTTCGGTTGGGGGTCGAAAGTAGGAGTGTCAGGGAGAATTTGGGGCTGCTTCGCAGCCCTTCGCGGGCAAGCCACGCTCCTACAAGAGCGACGCGATCGTCTGTAGGAGCGTGGCTTGCCCGCGAAGGACCGCAAAGCGGTCCCAACGGATCTCAATAGAAATACGCCAACCTGAACTGCAACGAATTATCGATCTTCACCCCCTCCCGCACCGAGGTGTCGTGCATCACCTGCCCCATCACCTGCAGTTGCTTGTTGACCATGGTCGCCACCGTGAACCCGACGGTGCCATTGTCTCGACTGGTGGCCAGGGTCACCCCGTCCAGCGTCTCGCGCCCGCCCCAGTTATGCCGGTAGGTCACCGCCGCATAGGTGTCCTGGGTGAAGTTGTAGCGCAGGTGGTTGTGCAACTGCAGCAGCGTGTCCTTCTTTGCATCGGTCGAACGCTGGTCCTGGTAGAACTCGGCCTCGGCAATCACATCCCAGGTGATCCTGTCCGTCAGGCCCTTGATGTAGCCGACCTGGAAATCCACGGCCCAGCGGTTGTTGCTGAGGGCAAAGCCTTCGTTCTTGTCGCTGCCGGTCGGTGCAGTGAAGAACACCGACCAACCCAGGTGCTCGTTGCGTTCCAGGTCGCCGATGGTCCACAGCGTGCCGCCGAAGGTGATATCGCCCAGGCCGGAATTCTTCGTGTGGGTCGCGCCGATATCCTGCTGGCCGAAGGGAATGACGATCTGCGGATCCCAGGTGTAGCCGGTGCCGAAGAAGTCGGTGAAGTGGATCAGACGCAGCACACCCACGGTCATGTCCAGGTCGAGGTCGTCGGCGACCTTCTTGCCGCCAGAGTAGACCTTGTCGCCCCGCGGATTCTGCTGGTACAGCACCACCACGTCGGTGCCCTTGGGCAGCGCGGTGTAGTCGCCGGGATCGGGTTTGACGTCTGCCAGGACCGTCAAGGAAGTGCCGAACAGTGCGAGGCCGGCCGTGAGGGCCGAGGCGTTGAAGGTCTTCATGGTGAACTCTCGTTGTTGTTTTTGTTGGCGTGCAGAGCCCCGGACGACCCCGTTTCCGGGGTCGCCTGGTTAATGAACCGGACTCAGTTGGCGGCGTTGGCCTTCAGATCGGCCTGAAGGTCATGGGTGCGCTTGACCAGGTACTGACGGATCAGCTCCATGTCCTGCGGCTTGAGGATGTCGGAGAAATTCGGCATGCCGCGGTAGATCAGGGCGCCGCTGACGAAGGCCGGGAAGGCTTCGTGCTTCTCTTTCGTCAGGTAGCGCAGGTCCGGGACCACACCGCCCGCCACCGCGTTAAGGCCATGGCAACCTGCACACAGGCCGTTGAACAGGTTGCGCGCTTGCACCAGTTGCTCCGGCGTAGCCGTCAGTTTCAGCTCGACATTGGGGAATACCGGGGCCGCTTTCGGCGGCGGCAGTTCACCCTTGGCCCCCAGCTTGAAGGCGATGATCCGCGACTCGGACTGGACCTTGGCCTTGTTGGTCAGCGAGCCGGTCAGCAACGGCAGGATCCCGCCCCAGCCGACGGAGAAGGCCACGTACTGGTCCTTGCCCACGGTGTAGGTGATCGGCCCGGCCATGACTCCGGAGTTGGCCCGGTGCTCCCAGAGTTTCTCGCCTTTGTCGGCGCTGTAGGCCACCACCCGCCCGTCCGCCGTGCCCTGGAACACCAGGTTGCCAGCAGTGCTCAGGGTGCCGCCGTTGCCGGCGCTGGCGTATTCCTGCTTCCAGGCCGGGGCCTGCTTGACCGGGTCCCAGGCGATCAGTTCGCCGGTCCAGGCATCGCGGATCTGCTTGAAGGTCTTCGGGTCTTCCGGCAGGTCCGGTACGTCGAGGCCGAAATTGAGCACCGATTTGTTCGGGAAGAACATCGGCTCTTTCGCCGCCTTCAGCTCGGCCAGGGTGTGCTGGGCCGGGATGTAGACGTAGCCGGTTTTCGGGCTGTAGGACATCGGGTGCCAGTTATGCCCACCGAGGAAGCTCGGTTGTACGACCTTGGGCTCCTTGGAGTAGTCCGCTGCACCGGTCAGCACCGGGCGGCCGGTCTTCAGGTCGATCTCGCTGGCCCAGTTCACTGGCACGTAGTTCTTCGCCGACAGCAGCTTGCCGTCGGTGCGGTCGAGCACGTAGAAGAAGCCGTTCTTCGGCGCCTGCATCAGGACCTTGCGCACCTGCCCGTCGACCTTGATGTCGGCGAGGATGATGTGCTGGGTCGCGGTGTAGTCCCAACGGTCCTGCGGGGTGACCTGGTAATGCCAGACGTATTCACCGGTGTCCGGACGCAGGGCGAGGATCGACGAGACGAACAGGTTGTCGCCCTTGCCCTGGCTGCGGAACTGGTAGTTCCACGGCGAGCCGTTGCCGGTGCCGATGTACAGCAGGTCCAGGTCCGGGTCGTAGGCCATGGAGTCCCAGGCCGTACCGCCACCGCCCCATTTCACCCAGCCGTCGCCGGTCCAGGTCTTCATGGCCATGGCCATGGCGGGGTTTTCCGGCGGCAGCTTGGGGTCACCCGGCACGGTGTAGAAGCGCCAGGCTTGCTTGCCGGTCTCGGCATCGTAGGCAGTGACGTAGCCACGCACGCCGAACTCGGCGCCACCGTTGCCGATCAGCACCTTGCCCTTGACGATGCGCGGCGCACCGGTGATGGAGTAGCTCTTGCTGCGATCGATGATGGTGTCCACCGACCAGGCTTCCTTGCCGGTCGCTGCGTCGAGGGCGATCAGGCGGCCGTCGAAGCTGCCGACATAGACCTTGCCGTTCCACACCGCGACACCCCGGTTGACCGGGCCGCAGCAGCCCTGGCTGAGGTTCTCCGGCGGCACATGGGGGTCGTATTTCCAGAGCATCTCGCCGGTCGCCGCATTCATCGCATAGACAATGCTGAACGCGCCGGTGGTGTACATCACCCCATCGACCACGATAGGCGTGGCTTCGGTACCGCTGTCGATGTCCAGGCGGGTGGTCCAGGCCATGCCGAGCTGGCCGACGTTCTGGTCGTTGACGGCGTCCAGCGGGCTGTAGCGCTGTTCGTCGTAGGTACGACCGTGGCTCATCCAGTTGCCGGGATCGAGGTTGGCGTTGGTCAGGCGTTTCGCATCGACCTGCGCGGCCGCGGGAAGCGGGCTGTCGGCCGCCACGGCATGCAGGGTCGACAGCAGCAAGGGCAGACCCGCCAGGAGAAAGAGGGTTTTCATGTGTTTCGGACTCCAGCGACACATTTATTGTTGTTATGCGCCCGCGGGACAGGCTGCCCCCGCAGGTCACGCAATAGCAGGCGTTGCGCTACGTAGAGGTATTAGAGGTTTTGCCGCGGGGCGGTGCTTGACTGACACCGCCAATGCAGTTGGCATTTCCTGCCAATGCTCAGACCTGGAAGGCGTGGGCCCGGTAGTCGCGGGGCGAGACTTCGAACTGCCGCTTGAACGCCCGGCTGAAGTGGGCGACATCGACGAAGCCCCACTTGAAGGCGATCTGGGTGATCGACTGGCTACGCAAAGTGTGGCAGCACAGGTCATGGGCCACTTTGGTGAGGCGGGTGCGCAGGATGTACCGCGAGACACTCTCGCCGTGTTCTTCGAACAAGCGGTACAGACTGCGCACCGAGGTGTGCAACTGATCCGCCAGGTACGCAGGACCGAGGTCGATGTCCTGCAGGGATTCATCCACCAGGCGCAGCGCCGTGGCGAACAGGCTGTTGCTCTCCAGCAAATGCCCCTCCCCCTGCGTCTGCCCGGACATCGCCGGCAGCACCAGGGACACCAGGGCATTCTGGATCGCCTGGCCGTCATCACCGTTGGCCGCGCCATCGCCGAGCATGCCGATCGACTGCACCAGCGAACGCACCATGCGGCTCGACACGTTGTTGCGCGACAGCTTGCCGAACAGGTTATCGCCCTTGAACTGGCGGGTGACGATATCCCGCGACAGGTGCACGGAGATGTTTTCCACCAGGCCCAGGGGCTCGATCTCGAACAGCCGCGCCGAGTCCACCAGGGCGATGTCTTCCGGACCCAGTTCGACTTCCATGCCGGCCTGGCGAATGCGCTGGCGACCGCTGCGCTGGTAGATCAGGAAGCAATGGCTGTCGTCGCTGTCGACGCCTATCAGCTCGCGGCTGATCAGGCGGGCGTTGGTGCGGATGTGGGCGGTGTCGAGGGCGCCGATGGTCTGGCTGTGGATCTCGCCGATGAAATGACGGGTCAGGCTGGAAGGCAGCGTACTGAAATTACCGCAGATACTGCGCAGGGACTGACACCAGCGTTCGAAGCCGATCTGCTCGCTCGATGACAGGAACATGGCATCCTCCGATCTTGTTATTTAATTAACATATTATCTAATTTCGAAGAGATCAAGCCGCGTAGCGACACCACTTTAAACCATGACAACCTTAAAAAGTATCATATCGAATAGTGGCGACTGGACCTTCATCGGCAAGGGAGCGCGTCCCTCCCCGGCCGTGACAACGTCCCTGCGCCGGTTTTTGTCTCTCAAGCCGCGCTTCGGCCAACCGATAAACTTTGCACGCGCATGGAAAGGCGTGGCGAATTCGCGCAAGCTCATGCACCGGATCTGCAACCTCAACCCTCGGTACTCAAGGAGACAAGCATGGCTGGCGAGCTTTATATCGAGTCCATCAGCAGTGACGACGTGGAAAACCTGGTCAGGCTGGGCGGGAGCCTGATCGAGTCGGTGTTCCACTCCGACAAGAGCGACATGGCGGTGCTCCAGACCCGCGCGGCCCTGGCGGCTGGGGCGCAGAACCGCCGGGACCTGCCGGCGCACTGCTACATCCGCTTCGAGCGCAACAACACCACGCAGACGGACGTCCTGCGGATGAGCAGGATCCTCGACCTGACCTCGCGTCCACCGGTCATCGTCTCGACACGAGCGGCGTTTGCCGGCTGGGCCGGGCTCACCGACCTGCAAAAGGCGCAACTGCTCTGGGCAGAACTGGCCAACGCCGCCGTCACCCTGGAGTTCTACAAGGTCGGTTTTTCGAGCGTGAAAACCCACTACCCGAAGTTCACCATGGTCCCCCAGTAAAACGTCCGAATAAACGGTTCGAACAGGTTTGACGATTTCGGCCCCGCCCACGGGCGGGGCCGGCATGGCACTGTTGCGCATCAGCGGCTATCTTAGGTGCCGTAACGGCCACGGCCGGTTGCATCCATAACAAGATCGCCGTGCCTGCCTTCGCGCAGCAGCACGCCACACGGAGCCGTTCATGACCCGGCATAGCGCGCAGCCTCACCCAAGCGAACTCGCGGCCTTCGTCAACGAGCATTTCCCGCAGCGCCGGATACGTCCGGACGGGGTCATCGCCCAGTCCTGGTATCGCAGTGTCGTGCAACACCACCTCGACCCGGCTACCGCTACCCGCCTGGACATCCTCTGCGCCGAGGACATCCGCCGCCACCAGCAGCAACACCAGGAGTACCTCGACATTGCCAGCCAGGGCGTCAGCGGCCTGGCCCGGCGCGTGGTGCCGGCCGGCTTCGCGGTGCTGCTCAGCGATGAGCACGGCATCACCCTCGACGCCCGCCTGCCCAGCGCACACACCCCCTACAGCCGCTCGGGCCTGGTGGTCGGCGCGCGCTGGGACGAGTCCATCGCCGGCACCAACGGCATTGGCACCACCCTGGCCGCAGCCGAGCCACTGATCATCCATCGCCAGGAACACTTCCTCGATGCCAATGCCCGCCTGAGCTGTTCCGTGGCGCCGATCTTCGATGCCCAGGGCCTGTTGCGCGGCTGCCTGAACGCCACCTGCCTGAACAACGACGGCCCCAAGGAAAGCCAGTACCTGACCCTGCAACTGGTGATCCTCTACGCGCGCCTGATCGAGAACGCGCATTTCCGCCAGAGCTATCGGGACCGCCTCACCCTCTCGCTCAAGCCGATCGACGAGATCGCCGACCTGGCCAACGAGCAATTGCTGGCCCTGGATGACAGTGGCCGGGTAATCGGCGCCAACCGCGCAGCCTTTGTCGCTCACCACCAGCCGGCGGGCCGCACGTTGCCGGGCAGCCTGATCGACCAGTTGCTGCCGATGGGCGTCGATGAGTTGTTGCGTCTGACCAACGGCGGCGCCCGCGGCCTGCGCTTGCGTGCACTGCATGACGATGCGCTGCTGGACCTGAGCCTGCGCATTCCCTCGGCCCAGCACCGGCCAACGCCTGCGCCGGCAAAAGTACAGCCACCGCGCCACCCGGACCTGGAACGGCTGGCCGGCGCCGACCCGACCCTGCAACAGGCCGTGCGCCGCCTGCGCAAGGTCATCGACAAGGACATCGCCATCCTGATTACCGGCGAGACCGGTACCGGCAAGGAGGCCTTTGCCCGGGCCATCCACCAGGCCAGTGCACGCCGGGCCGGGCCTTTTGTCGCGCTCAACTGCGCGGCGATCCCGGAGAGCCTGATCGAGAGCGAGCTGTTCGGCTACCGCGGCGGAAGTTTTACCGGCGCCGAGAAAAAGGGCATGAAGGGCAAGCTGGAACTGGCCAATGGCGGCACGCTGTTTCTCGACGAGATCGGCGACATGCCGGCCCACCTGCAAACGCGCCTGCTGCGGGTGCTGGCCGAACGCGAGATCAGCCCGATCGGTGCTCCGGCGCCGGTGCCGCTGGATATCCAGGTGGTCTGTGCGACCCACCAGGATCTGCAGGCGATGCTGCGCGACAAAGGGTTTCGCGAAGACCTGTTCTACCGCCTCAACGGCATGCACCTGCGCCTGCCGCCGCTGCGCGAGCGCAGTGACCGTGGGCAATTGCTGGACGAGCTGGTTGCGGCACAGGGCGCGCGGATGACCGCCGAGGCGCGGCAGAGCCTGCTCGATGCGCCGTGGCCCGGAAATGTCCGGCAGCTGCTCAATGCCCTGCGCTATGCAGTGGCACTGGCGGAGGATGGGTGTATCGAGGTGGAGTGTCTGCCGGAGGAATTGCTGCGGGGCAGTCCTGCGGTGTCAGTCGACACCCCTCAAGGGACGGGGCTGCTGGAAGTCTTGCGTCGGCATCGGTGGAATATCAGTGCGGCGGCGAGCGAGCTGGGTGTGGCGCGGTCGACGCTGTATCGGCAGATGAAAAAGCAGGGGTTGGTACAGCCCAATGACCGGCTTTGAAGCTGATGGCCTCATCGCTGGCAAGCCAGCTCCCACAGGGTCTGCGGTGGATGCGATCCCTGTGGGAGCTGGCTTGCCAGCGATGAGGCCATCAGCAACAACCAGACTGTCAGCCCTGGATATACACCACATGACTATGGGTGTACTCATACAACCCATGCTTGCCATCCGCCCCGCCGATCCCCGACTTGCGCGTCCCGGCATGGAAGCCCTGCATGGCTTCGAAGTTCTCCCGGTTGATGTAGGTCTCGCCAAAGTCCAGCGAACGGGTCGCCTGCAGGGCCGCACTCAGGCTGCGGGTGTAGATCGATGAAGTCAGCCCGTACTCGCTGTCATTGGACAGCACGATGGCCTCGTCCAGGTCATCGACGATCTGGATCGGCAGCACCGGCCCGAAGATCTCCTTGCGCATGATTTCCATATCCGCCGAGCACCCCGCCAGCACCGTCGGCTGGTAGTGGAAGCCCTGGCCAAGATCGGCCACCGCACCGCCGCTGATCACCTGCGCGCCCTGGCCGCTGGCGGTACGCACCATCTGCGCCACCTTGTCCAATGCTGCCTGGTTGATCAACGGGCCCATGTCCAGGCCGCTTTCGGCCAGCGGATCACCGTAGCGGGTCGCGGCCATGGACGCGGCGATGCGCTCGATAAAGGCATCCGCCACCTTGCGCTCGACATACACCCGCTCGGCGCAGTTGCACACTTGCCCGGTATTGATCACCCGCGACGCGGTAATGGCCTTGACCGCCAGCTCCAGGTCAGCGTCCGCCAGCACGATGGCCGGGGCCTTGCCGCCTAGCTCCAGGTTGAGCTTGGTGATATTCGGCGCCGCCGCGGCCATGATCCGCGAGCCGGTGCCAACGCTGCCGGTAAAACTGATCAGGTCGATGCCCGGGTGACTGGTCAGTGCGTTGCCGACGGTAGCGCCGGTGCCACAGACCACGTTGAAGACCCCCGCCGGCAGGTCGGTCTCGGCCACCAGGCGGGCGAACTCGAAGCAGTTGATCGGGGTTTCCTCGCTCGGCTTGATCACGATGGTGTTGCCGGTCAGCAGGGCCGGCGCCATCTTGCGGGCGATCAGGAAGAACGGGAAGTTCCACGGCAGGATCCCGGCCACCACGCCCAGGGGCTTGCGCAGCAGCAGGATGCTTTCGCCGGGGCGGTCGCTGCTCAGCACTTCGCCTTCCAGGCGCCGTGCCCACTCGGCCATGTAGTCGAGGTAGTCGGCAGTGAAGTTCACCTCGACCCGCGCCAGCTCCAGCACCTTGCCCTGCTCGGCGGTGATGATCCGCGCCAGGCGCTCGGTGTGTTCACGGACCTTGCTGGCGATGGTCCGCAGATAGCCGGCACGCTCGATGGCCGGCCGCGCAGCCCAGGCTTTCTGGGCCTGGCGCGCGGCAGCGATGGCCTGCTCGACCTGGGCGCCGCTGCCCTGGGGCACACGGCCGAGCAACTGGCCGTTGGCCGGGTTATGTACCTCGATCAACTCGTCGCTGGGCACGAAGGCGTTGCCGATGTAATTCTGGTAAGTGGTGTCAGTCATTTGCACGTCTCTCCTTGTCGGGGCTTATTGCTTGGCGCTGAACTGCTTCCAGGCTTCGCCTTCGTTTTGCAGGTCGTGGGAGCGCTTGATCAGGTACTGATGAATCTGCTCGACCTGCTCGGGGGTGAAGGCATCGGCGAAGGACGGCATGCCATCGGGCACGCGACCACCGTAGAGAATGCCGAGGAACATCTGGTGTTTTTCCGCCGTCAGCTTGCGCAGGTCTGGCAGCACGCCGCCGCTGACCGCGTGGATGCCGTGGCATTGCGAGCAGTAGCCGTCGTAGAGCTTGGCGCCGGCCTCGATGGCCGCCGTGTCGGTGCTCAGGGGCGGCGGTTTCGGGGTGTCCGGGCGCGGTGCCGGTTCCTGCAGCTTCGCCGTGCCGCCGATCTTGTAGGTCAGCACCTGGGAGAATGGCTGGACCCCGGCACGCAGCGACAGGGCGCCAGCGAAGGTGGAAAACGCCCCGCCCCAGCCGGCCATGAAGGTCACGTACTGTTCCCCATCGACGCTGTAGGTGACCGGTGCCGCCATCACCCCGCTGGCCGCCGGTTGCTCCCAGAGTTTCTTGCCACTGTCGGCAGCGTAGGCGATCACCCGGCCATCGGCGCTGCCTTCGAAGACCAGGTTGCCGGCGGTGCTCAGGGTGCCGCCGTTGAAGATGGTCACATAGGGCACTTCCCAAGCCGGCTGCTGCTTGACCGGGTCCCAGGCGATCAGCTTGCCGGACCAGCCCTTGGCCATTTCCAGCAGGCCGTCGACGTTCTCCGGCATCATCCCGGTGCGCAGGCCGAGCTGGTACATGCTCTTGAACGGATTGCGCTTGGGCGCCTCGGGGATGTGCTCGTAGTAGGCCGACATGATATGGGCCGGGATATACACCAGCCCGGTGTTCGGGTTGTAGGACATCGGCTGCCAGTCATGGGCGCCCCAGAACGCCGGGGTCACCAGCTTGCGCTTGCCGTCCTTCCAGTAGGCGGCGTTCTCGTCGTCGAAGATCGGCCGGCCGGTCTTCATGTCCATGCCCTTGGTCCAGCTCTGCGGCACGATGCCCTTGGCCGACAGCAGCTCGCCGGTGGCGCGGTCGATCACGTAGAAGAAGCCGTTCTTCGGCGCCTGCATCAGCACCTTGCGCGGTTTGCCGTCGATGGGCAGCTCGGCGAGGATCATGTGCTGGGTGGCGGTGTAGTCCCAGGCATCACCCGGGGTGGTCTGGTAGTGCCAGACGTACTCGCCGGTATCGGCGTTGACCGCGACGATGGACGACAGGAACAGGTTGTCGCCCTTGGCCTGGCTACGCCATTTCGGGTCCCACATCGAGCCGTTGCCGACGCCGATGTAGAGCAGGTTCAACTCGGGATCGAAGGCGAACGAATCCCAGGCCGTACCACCACCGCCCTGCTCAACGAAGGCATCGCCGTGCCAGGTCTTGGCGGCGATCTCCATGCCCTTGCCTTCCGGCGGCAGCTTCGGATCGCCCGGCACGGTGTAGAAGCGCCAGGCCTCCTTGCCGGTCTCGGCGTCATAGGCGGTGACGTAGCCGCGCACGCCGAACTCGGCGCCACCATTGCCGATCACCACCTTGCCGTTGACCACCCGGGGGGCGCCGGTGATGGTGTAGCTGCGCTTGTGGTCGGCACGGGTATCCACCGACCAGGCGAGCTGGCCGGTCTTGGCGTCGATGGCCTCCAGGCGACCGTCGAGTACGCCCACGTAGACCTTGCCCTTCCACACGGCAACACCGCGGTTGACCGCATCGCAGCAGGCTTCCCCGGCGCGGTTGCGGTCGGATTTCGGATCGTATTTCCAGATCAGCTTGCCGTTGCGCGCATCCAGCGCGTAGACCACGGAGAACGGCCCGGTGGTGTACATCACGCCGTCGACCACGATCGGCGTGGCCTCGACACCGCGGTCGAGATCGAGCTTGTAGCTCCACGCCAGGCCGAGCTGGCCGACGTTCTGGTCGCTGATCTGCTTGAGCGGGCTGTAGCGTTGTTCGTCGTAGGTGCGACCGGTGCTCATCCAGTTGCCGGGTTCCTGGTCGGCGGCGATCAGGCGCTTGGTGTCGACGTTCGCCGGCATCTCGACGGCCAGGGCGGGTGCGCTGGCGAGACAGAGCAGCAAGGCGGCGGCAAGGGATTTCAGGGGTGTGCCGGGGGGCGAGGCATGGCCAATCTGTGTCATGGGGCTTGTCCTGTTCTTATTAGTGGCGCGAGGTTTTTGCTGCGCGGGAGGGACAGGAGCAATGGGGATGCCAGAACAGCTAGACAGCTCTGGAGCCGCCGGATTACTTGGGTTTGTGCAGAGTGGGAACAGACACGAGGGTGGTGAACAGCGCTACAGGTGTTGCATCCGGCGCTACAGTGCGGCGCTACACATGGAGCACGTGAACCTTGTCTCACTTGGTTACGTAAGCAATCATGCGCACATCAATTTGCCGGCATGACTGACTATGGAAGAAGCAATCAAGAAGTTGCGCGCATTCCGCGACGCGCGCGACTGGAAGAAATTCCACAACCCCAAGGATCTGGCGCTGGCGTTGAGCATCGAGTCGAGCGAACTGCTGGAAGTGTTCCTGTGGAAGTCCGCTGAGGAGGCCGATATCGCGAAGGTCAGGGAAGAATTGGCTGATGTACTCGCCTATGCCCTGTTGCTGGCCGACAACTATGGCCTTGATCCGCAACAGATCGTACTGGACAAGATCAAGCTCAACAAAGCCAAGTATCCAGTAGAGAAAGCCAAGGGAACGGCCAGGAAGTACACGGAGCTATGAGTGACAAGCCTCTGGTCGAAATAAACCGCTACAGCTTCACGAAAGGCGCCCTGGAAGAAGACCTGCATGGCAACTTCCACGCAGCGAACGCCTGGCCACTGGTGTATATCCTCAGCGATGAAGCCAGGAAGCAGGCCTATATCGGCGAGACTGCCGACACGCTCAAGCGCATGAGCACCCATCTGGCCAACGGCGACAAGAACCTGCTGCGCTCGGTGCACCTGATCAGTAGCGAGAAATTCAACAAGTCGGCGACTCTCGATATCGAGTCGTCATTGATCAAGTACATCGCCGCCGACGGCAAGTTCGCCCTGCTCAACAGCAACCTGGGACTGGTCGATCACAACTACTACCAGCGCAGCGGACTCTACGCCGACATCTTCAGGGAAACCTGGAACAGGTTACGTGGCGAAGGCGTGGTGCAGCATTCCCTCGAGTCGATCGACAACTCCGACCTGTTCAAGTATTCGCCGTACAAATCCCTGTCCTCCGATCAGCGCCAGGGGCTGCTGGGCATGCTCCACGCGCTGCTGGATGAGCGCACCACGACCCTGGTCGTGCAGGGCGGTGCAGGAACCGGGAAATCGGTATTGGCGATCTACCTGTTCAAGCTGCTGCAATCGGATATCGACGAAATGAGCTTCCACGAGTTCGATGCCGAGGAAGCCGAGTTGCGCACAGCGCTGAAGACGATCAAGGCACGCTATGGCACACCGAAAATGGCGCTTGTCGTGCCCATGAGCTCGTTCAGGAAGACCCTGAAGAAAGCCTTCGCCAATGTCGCTGGCCTTGCTGCGGACATGGTCATCGGCCCTGCCGAACTGTCCCGGCAACACTACGACATCGTCCTGGTGGATGAAGCCCATCGCCTGCGCAAGCGTTGCAACCTGGGCTCCTACTTCAAGGCCTTCGACAACGCGTCCAGGGCGCTCGGCTTCGATCCCTACAGTTGCAGTGAAGTGGATTGGGTATGTCACCAAGCGGGCAAGGCCATCTTCTTCTACGACACCAGCCAGTCGATCAAGCCCTCGGACGCCAATGCCGAAGACTTCGTCAGGCTCAAGGCTCGGGACACGACACAAGTGCAGACACTGCTGTCGCAGTTTCGG
This sequence comes from Pseudomonas sp. P2S-1, assembly GCF_057197725.1. Lineage (NCBI taxonomy): Bacteria > Pseudomonadati > Pseudomonadota > Gammaproteobacteria > Pseudomonadales > Pseudomonadaceae > Pseudomonas > Pseudomonas sp. P2S-1. Next base: position 137,160 of record NZ_CM170068.1, on the reverse strand, counting down.
GTACGGGCTGGCAATCCCTATGTGAAGTTCCTGGATGACTTGCTAAACGTCCGGCGCAACGGCCAGCCCAGGTTCTCGCCGAACAACTACGAGCTGGTTCTTTTCGATTCGATCAGCGAAATGCTGCAGGTCACGCTGGAACGGAACCGCCAGTTCGGCCTTTCGCGCATGATTGCCGGCTTCTCATGGCGGTGGGCCTCGAAAAAGAACAAGGACGCGTTCGACATTGAAATCGACGACGTGAAACTGCGCTGGAACCGCACCAGCAGTGATTGGATCAATACGAAGAACGCCGAGACCGAGGTGGGCTGCATCCACACCACCCAAGGCTACGACCTGAACTTCGCAGCGATCATCCTTGGCAATGAAATTGGCTACGACAAGGTGCGGGGCGAAATCACCATCGATGCGAGCCGCTACTTCGACCGCAACGGCAAGAACGGGATCAGGGAGCCGGGCGAGCTGAAGCGGTACATCCTGAATATCTACAAGACCATCATGCTTCGTGGTATTCGCGGGACTTTTGTCTATGCCTGCAACCAGGACTTGCGCGAGTACCTGGCGCAGCACATTTGCGGTTATCACACGGCTCAGCCTGCTACCGAGCCCGTGAAGATGGTGGCCTATGTGAATGCGGTGCCGCTGTACAACCTGCATGCCGCTGCCGGTGGCTTCAGTGAGGCCCAGCAGGCCGAGCAACAACGCTTGATCGCGGTCAACGCAGAGGTGCCGCTGGACAGTACCTGCTTCGCTTGTGAAGTGGTGGGCGAATCGATGAATACCGTCATTCCGAATGGCTCGATATGCCTGTTCCGTGCAGAGCGTGGTGGCAGTCGCAATGGCAAGATCGTGCTGGTGGAGTTGTGGGATGAGACCGGCGGGGCGCACTACACGGTCAAGGAGTACCGCAGCGTCAAGATGGAGGATGAAAGCGGCTGGCGTCACGAGAAAATTCTATTGTTGCCGCGATCTTCGGACGCGGCGTTCGAGCCGCTCGAGTTGAGGAATGACCTGCTGTCGAACTACCGAGTGGTCGGGGAATTCGTTCGAGTTATCCGGTAGATATGCATAGAAACGAAAAAAGGGCCAATGGGCCCTTTTTCAAGCGCCTCAGCACATGATGCGCTGAGACAAATATCTGGAGCGGGAAACGAGACTCGAACTCGCGACCCCGACCTTGGCAAGGTCGTGCTCTACCAACTGAGCTATTCCCGCTTTGGTGTTGCCTGGTTACCACGACTATCCGGTATCGGATAAAAAAATCCAGTTACCAATCAGCAACTGGATTTTCGGGGATTTTTGGTCGGGACGGAGTGATTCGAACACTCGACCCCTTGCACCCCATGCAAGTGCGCTACCGGGCTGCGCTACGCCCCGACTGCATTCTCGATGTTGCTGAGAACGATGAGGAATCTACCTTAAGCTTTTGAATTTTGGAAGGATTATTTTCACAACCCTGGCAAAACCTGTCTCAGGTCACTTCTTCAGCACCACCAGCACGTCTTCCAACTCGACAATCATCTGCCGGATCAGCTGTTTATACTGGGTGGTGTCGTCCTTGGCTTCATCACTGGACAGGCGCAAACGCGCACCGCCGATGGTGAAGCCCTGGTCGTAGAGCAAGGCGCGGATCTGACGGATCATCAGCACGTCCTGGCGCTGATAATACCGACGGTTGCCGCGGCGCTTGACCGGGTTGAGTTGCGGGAACTCCTGCTCCCAGTAACGGAGCACGTGCGGTTTTACCGCACAGAGCTCACTGACCTCACCGATGGTGAAGTAACGTTTTCCCGGGATAGGCGGGAGTTCGTCGTTATGGCTTGGTTCCAGCATAAGCCTCAACCCGGGCCTTCAGTTTCTGCCCTGGACGAAAGGTGACGACGCGGCGTGCCGTGATCGGGATTTCTTCCCCGGTTTTCGGGTTGCGTCCCGGACGCTGGCGTTTGTCGCGCAGGTCGAAATTGCCGAAACCGGACAATTTGACCTGCTCGTTGTCTTCAAGAGCGTGCCTGATTTCCTCAAAGAACAGTTCGACCAGTTCTTTGGCTTCACGCTTGTTCAGGCCCAGCTCCTCGTACAGCCGTTCTGCCATCTCAGCTTTCGTCAGAGCACCCATACGCTATTTCCTTAACGTGGTGTTCAACCTTTGTTCGAGCGAGGTGAGGATGTTTTGGGTCGTGGCATTCACCTCATCGTCGTTAAGAGTGCGCGATGGATGCTGCCAGGTCAAGCCGACTGCCAGGCTTTTTCTATCAGGATCAATACCTTTACCCTGGTAGACATCAAACAGCCTGAGGTCCGTGAGCCATTCCCCTGCATTGTCACGAATTACTTCAAGTACCGCACTCGAAGCCACATCACGATCGGCGATCAAGGCCAGGTCACGACGCACTTCCGGGAACTTCGAGAGTTCATGGAACTTCGGCAGGCGCCCTTCCACGACTTCGTCCAATACCAACTCGAAGAGGAACACGCTGCGGTCCAGGCCGAGGGTCTTGGCCAGTTCCGGGTGCAGCGCACCGAGGAAGCCGACTTCGCGACCATTGCGCTCGATGCGCGCGGTCTGGCCCGGGTGCAGCGCCGGGTGCTTGCCGGCAGCGAAGGTGAACTCGCCCAGCGAACCGGAAGAATTCAGCAGCGCTTCGACATCCGCTTTCACGTCGAAGAAGTCGATGCCTTCACGGCCGTTAGCCCAGGCCTCCGGCAGACGGCTGCCGCAGACCACACCGGCCAGCATCGGCTGCTGTTGCAGGCCTTCCAGTTGACCGACGAAGCGCAGGCCGCTTTCGAACAGGCGCACACGGTCCTGCTGGCGGTTGAGGTTGTGCTGCAGCGCCTTGACCAGACCTGGCCACAGGGACGCACGCATGGCGGCCATGTCGCTGGAGATCGGGTTGGCCAGCAGCAGCGGCTCGACGCCCGGAGTGAACAGTTCGAACAGTTTCGGATCGATGAAGCTGTAGGTGATCGCTTCCTGGTAACCACGGGCAACCAGCAGACGGCGCAGGGCCGGCAGCTCGCCACGGGCTTCGGCACGGGCCTGAGGCGCCAGGCGTGCTTGCGGGTAACGAACCGGCAGACGGTTGTAACCGTACAGGCGACCCAGTTCTTCGATCAGGTCGACTTCGAGGCTGATATCGAAGCGATGGCTTGGCACGTCAACCTGCCACTGGTCTTCGCCGGCGGTGGTTTTCAGGCCCAGGGCGTTGAGCAGTTGCTCGACTTCGGCGCTGGCCATTTCCATGCCCAGCATCTGGCTGATGCGCTCGGCACGCAGGGTGATCGGCGCCACTTGCGGCAGGTGCTGCTCGCTCAGGGCCTCGATGACCGGACCGGCTTCACCGCCAACGATTTCCAGCAGCAGGCCGGTGGCGCGCTCCATGGCTTCGCGGGCCAGTTGCGAATCGACACCACGCTCGTAGCGGTGCGAGGCATCGGTGTGCAGGCCATAGGAACGGGCCTTGCCGGCGACGGAAATCGGCTCGAAGAAAGCGCTTTCCAGGAAGATGTCACGAGTGGTCGCGGACACGCCACTGTGCTCGCCGCCCATCACGCCGGCGATGGCCAGGGCGCGGCTATGGTCGGCGATGACCAGGGTGTCGGGACGCAGGGTGACTTCCTGGCCGTCCAGCAGGACCAGCTTCTCGCCCTCCTCTGCCATGCGCACGCGGATGCCGCCGTTGATCTCGGCGAGATCGAAGGCGTGCAGCGGCTGACCGAGTTCGAGCATCACGTAGTTGGTGATATCCACGGCCGCATCGATGCTGCGCACGTCAGCGCGACGCAGGCGCTCGACCATCCACAGCGGGGTCGGACGCGACAGATCGACATTGCGGATCACCCGGCCCAGATAACGTGGGCAGGCAGCAGGGGCCAGCACGTCGACCGGACGCACTTCGTCATGCACGGCGTTGACCGCAGGCACCACCGGACGGGTGACCGGCGCGGCGTACAGGGCACCGACTTCACGGGCCAGACCGGCCAGGGACAGGCAGTCGCCGCGGTTCGGGGTCAGGTCGACCTCGATGCTGGCGTCGTCCAGGTCCAGGTACACACGGATGTCCTGGCCGACCGGCGCATCGGCAGCCAGCTCCAGCAGGCCGTCGTTGTCGTCGCTGATCTGCAGCTCGGAGGCCGAGCAGAGCATGCCGTTGGACTCGACACCGCGCAGCTTGGCCTTCTTGATCTTGAAGTCGCCTGGCAGCTCGGCGCCGATCATGGCGAACGGAATCTTCAGGCCCGGGCGCACGTTCGGCGCGCCGCAGACGACCTGGAAGGTCTCGCTGCCATTGCTCACCTGGCAAACGCGCAGCTTGTCGGCGTCAGGGTGCTGCTCGGTGCTCAGCACCTCGCCCACCACGATACCGCTGAATTGGCCGGCGGCCGGGGTCACGCTGTCGACTTCCAGACCCGCCATCGACAGACGGGCTACCAGCTCGTCACGGGAAACCTGCGGGTTGACCCAACCGCGCAGCCACTTTTCACTGAATTTCATCCTGCTCTCCTAAAGATTCGTTACGGGTGCGCGACCTAGCGAAATTGCGCGAGGAACCGCAAATCGTTGTCGAAGAACAGGCGCAAATCGTTGACGCCGTAACGCAGCATGGCCAGGCGCTCGGCCCCCATGCCGAAAGCGAAGCCCGAGAACTCTTCCGGGTCGATGCCGGACATGCGCAGCACGTTCGGGTGCACCATGCCGCAGCCCATGACTTCCAGCCAGCCGGTCTGCTTGCACACGCGGCAGCCTTTGCCGCTGCACATCACGCACTGGATATCGACTTCAGCCGAAGGCTCGGTGAAGGGGAAGAACGAAGGACGGAAACGCACCGCCAGCTCTTTCTCGAAGAACACGCGAAGGAACTCTTCGATGGTGCCCTTGAGGTCGGCGAAGTTGATGTCGCGATCGACCAGCAGGCCTTCGACCTGGTGGAACATCGGCGAGTGGGTCAGGTCCGAGTCGCAGCGATAGACGCGGCCCGGGCAGACAATGCGGATTGGCGGCTGCGAGGATTCCATGGTCCGCACCTGCACCGGCGAGGTGTGGGTACGCAGCAGCATGTTGGCATTGAAATAGAAGGTGTCGTGCATTGCCCGGGCCGGGTGGTGGCCGGGAATGTTGAGCGCTTCGAAGTTATGGTAGTCGTCTTCGACCTCAGGGCCTTCGGCGATGCCGTAGCCGATATGGGTGAAGAACTGCTCGATGCGCTCGAGGGTACGGGTGATCGGGTGCAAACCACCGGAAGTCTGGCCACGGCCCGGCAAGGTCACGTCAATGCATTCGGCCGCCAGGCGAGCGCTGAGCTCGGCTTCTTCGAAGGCGGTCTTGCGCGCATTGAGCACTTCGGTGACGCGTTCCTTGGCGTCGTTGATCAGCGCGCCGACTTTCGGGCGCTCGTCGGCAGGCAGGTTGCCCAGGGTCTTCATCACCTGGGTCAGTTCGCCTTTCTTGCCAAGGAATTGAACCCGGATCTGCTCCAGGGCATTGATGTCTTCAGCGCGTTCCACAGCCTCCAGGGCTTGGGAGACCAGCGCATCCAGGTTTTCCATGTACAGACTCCAGATACGAAATAGGGGAAGAGCTTACAGGCTCTTCCCCTATTTATGACGTTTAACATTCGCCGCCGGAATCGACGGCAAATGATTGTCGTGGGTACTTAAGCCAGGACGGCTTTAGCTTTCTCGACAATCGCAGCAAACGCCGCTTTTTCGTTCACTGCCAGATCAGCCAGAACCTTACGGTCGATCTCGATGGACGCCTTTTTCAGACCGGCGATCAGACGGCTGTAGGACAGACCGTTGTTGCGAGCACCAGCGTTGATACGAGCGATCCACAGAGCGCGGAACTGACGTTTTTTCTGGCGACGGTCGCGGTAGGCGTATTGGCCTGCCTTGATGACCGCTTGCTTGGCAACACGGAATACGCGGGAACGCGCGCCGTAGTAGCCTTTAGCCAGTTTCAGGATTTTCTTGTGACGCTTACGAGCGATGACGCCACGCTTTACACGAGCCATGAGTTACTTCCTCTATCTTTGACCGAAATTAACGTACGCGCAGCATGCGCTCGACTTTTGCAACGTCAGACGGGTGCAGCAGGCTGCTACCACGCAGTTGACGCTTACGCTTGGTCGACATTTTGGTCAGGATGTGGCTCTTGAAAGCGTGCTTGTGCTTGAAGCCGGAAGCGGTTTTCAGGAAACGCTTCGCTGCACCGCTTTTGGTTTTCATCTTTGGCATGTTCGGATACTCCGCATTCAGTGGATAAACATAACCGCAAGGCCTGCCGTGCCCTGGTGGTTATTTCTTTTTCTTGGGGGCGATGACCATCATAAGCTGGCGTCCTTCCATCTTCGGATGCTGCTCAACGGTGCCGTATTCGGCGAGGTCAACCTCGACCCGCTTCAACAGCTCCATGCCCAGCTCCTGGTGGGCCATCTCACGGCCACGGAATCTCAGAGAGATCTTGGCCTTGTCCCCATCACTAAGGAAACGTACCAGGTTGCGTAGTTTTACCTGGTAATCCCCTTCCTCCGTCCCTGGACGAAACTTGATTTCTTTGATCTGGATCTGCTTCTGGTTCTTCTTCGCCGCAGCCTGCTGCTTCTTCTTCTCGAAGAGGCTCTTGCCGTAGTCCATGACCCGGCACACAGGGGGTACAGCGTCAGCAGAAATTTCTACCAGGTCCAGCTTCGCTTCATCAGCGATACGAAGCGCTTCATCAATCGAGACGATGCCAATCTGCTCGCCGTCAGCGCCAATTAACCGAACCTCGCGTGCCGAGATATTCTCGTTGATCGGGGCCTTCGGTGCAGTTCGTTTATCCTGTCTCATATCACGCTTAATGGTAATTACTCCGAATCTTGGCGACCACGCCGGGAAACCGCTTGCGCAAGCAAGTCCGCGAACTGGGCGACGGGCATGGAACCCAGGTCAGCACCTTCACGGGTACGCACAGCGACAGTTTGCGTTTCGACTTCCCGATCTCCAATAACCAAGAGATAGGGAACCTTGAGCAAGGTATGCTCGCGGATTTTAAAGCCGATCTTTTCATTTCTCAAGTCGGACTTGGCACGGAATCCGCTATTGAGCAGGGTTTTTTCCACCTGGAGGGCGAAATCGGCCTGCTTGTCGGTGATATTCATCACCACAGCCTGGGTTGGCGCCAGCCAGGCCGGGAATGCACCTTCGTAGTGCTCGATCAGAATTCCGACGAAACGCTCGAACGAACCGAGGATGGCGCGGTGCAGCATCACCGGATGCTTGCGGCCGTTGTCTTCGGAAACGTACTCGGCGCCGAGACGGATCGGCAGGTTGAAGTCCAGCTGCAGGGTACCACACTGCCAGACACGGCCCAGGCAGTCCTTGAGCGAAAACTCGATCTTCGGACCGTAGAAGGCGCCCTCGCCCGGCTGCAGGTCATACGGCAGGCCGGCGTTGTCCAGGGCAGCGGCCAGCGCAGCCTCGGCACGATCCCACAGCTCGTCGGAACCGACACGTTTTTCCGGACGGGTGGACAGCTTGAGCTGGATGTCCTGGAAGCCGAAGTCGGAGTACACGTCCATGGTCAGCTTGATGAACGCCGCCGATTCGGACTGCATCTGCTCTTCGGTGCAGAAGATGTGCGCGTCGTCCTGGGTGAAGCCACGCACGCGCATGATGCCGTGCAGCGCACCGGACGCTTCGTTGCGGTGGCAGGCACCGAACTCGGCCAGGCGCAGCGGCAGCTCGCGGTAGCTCTTCAGACCCTGGTTGAACACCTGCACGTGGCACGGGCAGTTCATCGGCTTGACCGCGTAGTCGCGGTTTTCCGACTGGGTGGTGAACATGTTGTCGGCGTAGTTGGCCCAGTGACCCGACTTTTCCCACAGGGTGCGATCGACCACCTGCGGCGTCTTGATCTCCAGGTAGCCGTTCTCGCGCTGGATCTGGCGCATGTACTGCTCCAGCACCTGGTACAGGGTCCAGCCGTTCGGGTGCCAGAACACCATGCCCGGGGCTTCTTCCTGGAGATGGAACAGGCCGAGGCGCTTGCCGATCTTGCGGTGATCGCGCTTTTCCGCTTCCTCGATGCGCTGGATGTAGGCAGCCAGTTGCTTCTTGTCGGCCCAGGCAGTGCCGTAGACACGCTGCAACTGCTCGTTCTTGGCGTCGCCGCGCCAGTAGGCACCGGACAGCTTGGTCAGCTTGAACGACTTGAGGAAACGGGTGTTCGGCACGTGCGGACCGCGGCACATGTCGACGTATTCTTCGTGATAGTACAGGCCCATCGCCTGCTCATCCGGCATGTCCTCGACCAGGCGCAGCTTGTAGTCCTCGCCACGGGCCTTGAACACTTCGATCACCTCGGCGCGCGGGGTGACCTTCTTGATGACGTCGTAGTCCTTGTCGATCAGCTGCTGCATGCGCTGCTCGATCGCCGCCATGTCGTCAGGCGTGAAAGGACGCTCGTAGGCGATGTCGTAGTAGAAGCCTTCGTCGATGACCGGACCGATGACCATTTTTGCGGTCGGGTACAGTTGTTTCACCGCGTGACCGACAAGGTGCGCGCAGGAGTGACGAATGATTTCCAGCCCCTCTTCGTCCTTGGGCGTAATGATTTGCAGACGGGCGTCGTGTTCGATCAGGTCGCACGCGTCGACCAGCTTGCCGTCGACCTTGCCGGCGACGGTGGCCTTGGCCAGACCGGCACCAATGGATGCGGCGACCTCGGCGACGGTAACCGCCTGGTCGAACGTACGTTGACTGCCATCGGGAAGAGTAATTACGGGCATGGCGCCTCCTCTCCTAGTGGTGACCCCTACCAAAGGTCACGTGGGTTGGGATGAGCCAGTACGCGATTCGCCCCTGTCCTTTCTTGCGAAAGGCCTGCCTCACAGTGGCAGAAGTCGGATGCCTGTCAGGGAACGAACCAGAGTGACTGGAACAGAAATAAGTAAGTACGGAAACGCACGGAACAGACGTCCAGCGAACCCGAGCCGGGCATGCTAGCACATGGATTGGCACCTGCGTCGCGCCTGAGCGGCGCCAAGTGGAAATAATTGGAAAAAGGACCGATCGGTGAACTCCTGCGGATTTTTCCCGCTCAGAGTTACTGAAGCGTCCTACTCTTCCATGAGACCAAAAACCCAAGGAGTGCCTGGTTATGCGACTTCATTCTCTTCTGGCCCTGACGGCCGCTGGAGCCCTGCTGCTGCCCCTGGCTGCCAATGCCGGACCATGGCCTGATGGCAAGAAAGGCGAATACATGGACCAGTGCGTGCAGGTTGCCAGCAGCCAGCAGGGTGTCACCGCCGTCCAGGCGGACAAGCACTGCAAGTGCGGCGCAGACGCCATCGAGAAGAACTTCACCACGGCGGAAATCGAACAACTGGACAGCAAGACCGGCATCGACCCCAAGCTGAGGGACCGGGCCCAGGCTGCGGTGACGGCCGCCTGCAAGTCTAAATAATGAAGATGATCCGGCTCAATCTTGCGCCAGATCAGCATTAGATGAAGCTAAAAGCCACCACACGCGAATATTTAGACTATGATGTCCCGGTGCATCCTGTTGGCTCTCGGCGACACCGCACTACCGAAAAAAATCAAGTTTCCTGGAGATACACCCCATGTCCAATCGCCAAAACGGCACCGTCAAATGGTTCAACGATGAGAAAGGCTACGGCTTCATCACTCCTGCAGGCGGCGGCGACGATCTGTTCGTACACTTCAAGGCCATCGAATCCGACGGTTTCAAATCGTTGAAAGAAGGTCAGACCGTATCCTTCGTGGCCGAGAAAGGTCAGAAAGGCATGCAGGCTGCACAGGTTCGCCCAGAGTAATTTCTCTGCCGAATTAAAAAACCCGTCGCTCGCGACGGGTTTTTTTATGCCTGCAATTGGCTGCTCAACCGCAGTTGACGCGGCTGATCACGCCCTTGTCATCGGCATGCAGGTTCAGACGCTCGGAGCGGTACTCCAGGGTAATCGCGTCAGTCGGCTTGAGGATGCGGGCCAGTTGTGCCCCGCTCGCCTTGCGCGCCTGCTCGAGCAGATCTGCAGACGCTGGCTTGCCGACCGCGAACCCGGCATTGCTGGCTTCGCAACGACCATCGGTGTTGGCAGGCGCTGCGGGCTCGGGCGTTTTCGATGCGCTACCGCCGCTGCTGCAGCCAACCAGGACTGCGGCGGCCAACAGGCTCACCAGTGATGCACGCATGGGAAACATGAATCCTCCTTAGGGATGCTGAATGCTGTTCGATCCGACAGCACTTGATGCGAGTTGTTGCAAAAGCATGTCAGTCTGCCCGAGTCGTCCCTGCAGGGGAAATGACAATAGTGTCTGGATTTTGCGCAGCAACGGCAGCTCAATACAGGTCGATATAGTCGCTGGACGGCTTGGGCCAGTTGTCCTGCAAGGCCTTGAACACCTGCCGCACCCAGCGCTCATCCTCTGCGGCCACCGGGCCGACGCAACCGGAGCCGGCGGCCCAGGTCTCCAGGCGGAACAGCAAGCCGTCAAGCTGGGCACCGCCGACCACCTCGGACAACCAGGCCTGCCCCGCCCGGTTGACGCGCAGCTGGTTGTGCCTGGCCCCATTGCCACAGGCAATCAGTTGGCGAACCTGTTCGAGAGTGAATTGCTGCGGGTCCTTGAGATCGATAGTCATGCTGTGGTCGCGCTGCTGGATAAATACCGATAGTTTGCCACGCTGCCGCTCTTATGCCTAAGTCGCAGAGCCGCATTGCACCCGGGATGGGTAAACTGGAAGCGTAGCGACAGACAATGGCGAACGGCCGCCGAACCGCCCAGGGCCCGGCCTTCAACCTCGACAGAATGGGCCACCCAGAGACCTCCATGACCAGCCACAGCATCGATGCCGACATCAAGGTGAAATGGCCCGAAGGCCAGAGCGCCTACAGCCCAGGGACAGCGGAAGAGCTGAGCCTTATCGCGATCGACCTGCTGGTCAAGGAAATGGGCAGCGACGCTGCGCGCAGCTTTATCGACCAGGTCTTCGAACGCTACCGTCACGAGCCGATCGCAGCGCCCGCCCAGGTGCTCACGGGCCGACCTCAGCCAGACCCGGAATCGACGGCTGAGCCCCTGCACGAGTGACGGAGATAGCCGCTGCACGCTGACCGAAAGCGACTGCCTCACGCTCGCTGCAACCCCGTGCCAGCGCCGCAGCGAAGGCACCGACAAAGGTGTCACCGGCCGCCGTGGTGTCCAGCGCCTGCACAACCGGCGCGGTAAAGTGCTCACTGGCCTGCCCGGTTACCAGCAAGGCGCCCTGCGCACCCAGCGTGACAATTACCCGTGCCAACCCGAGATCGCACAAATGCCCGGCCGCCAACTGCGCCGAGGACTGGTCATGTACCGGCAAGCCAGTCAGGGCCGCCGCTTCGCTTTCGTTGGGAATCAGGTAGTCGATATTGCCCAGCCACTCTCCAGGCAAAGGCCCGCTGGCCGGCGCCGGATTGAGAATCACCGTCTTGCCCAGCGCACGCGCCCGCGCAAGCGTGAACGCGACGGTCTGCGGCGGGACTTCCATCTGGCAAACGACCACATCGGCAGCCTGCAGCAAGGCGTCGAAGCGCTCTATCGAGGGCGGCAACAAGTGCCCGTTGCTGCCGGCGACAATGACAATGGCATTCTGGCTTGCCGCATCCACCACGATCAGCGCCACGCCGCTGGAGACACCGGCAACCTCCTCCACCGCCTGGCAATCGATACCCTCGGCGCACAAGCCAGCCAGCAGTTGCCGGCCATAGGCATCGTCGCCCACGCAACCGACCATCGCCACCTGCGCCCCCAGCCGTGCAGCCGCAACCGCCTGGTTCGCCCCCTTGCCGCCGGGGACGGTGAAGAAGGAGTCGCCTGCCAGCGTTTCACCCGCCTGCGGCAAACGTCCGGCACGCACTACCAGGTCCATGTTGAGACTGCCCACCACCACTACCCTGCCTTGCATGATGCGCCCTCAGTCTTGTTCAGCGAACAGGTCCGGGCTACGCCCGGTGGACTCGCGCAGGACGATCTTCGGCGCGACGATCCGCTGCTCCACAGGGAGCACCCCGGGGCCGCCGATACGCCGCAGCAACATCGAGGCAGCCATTTCGCCAAGGTCACGAATCGACTGCCCGACCGTGGTCAGCGCCGGATAGACGTACTGACACATCTGGATATCGTCGAAGCCGATCACCGACAGTTCACCCGGCACCGTGATATGACGCTCGGCAGCGGCACGCAGTACGCCCATGCCGATCATGTCGTTGCCGGCAAAGATCGCCGTCGGCCGATTGCGCCCGAGCAACTGAGCCGCCACGCCATAACCGCCAAGGCTGGTGAAGTCGCTGTTCACCACCCGCCCCTCGCCCAGCGTCACACCGGCCTCGACCAGCGCACGCTGGAAGCCGGCCAGACGCATCTTCGCCACGCTGGTGTCCGCCGGGCCGTTGATGCAGGCAATATCCACATGCCCCAGGTCGAGCAGGTGGCGGGTTGCCAGATACGCACCCTGCTCGTGGTCGATGCGCACGAGGTCGGCGTCCACGCCTTCCAGCGCGCGATCAAGGATGACCATCGGAGTGCGTACGCTGGACAGGCTGGCGAGCAGGTCGCGGTCCTCACCGACCGAAGCGACGATGAGGCCGTCGATACGCTTCTCCAGCAACACGCGCAGGTAGCTGCGCTGCTTCTGCGGATTGTCGTCGGAGTTGCACAGGATCACGCAGTAGCCATTGCGTTCGCAGGCATCCTCGATGCCCCGGGCCAGCTCGGCGAAATACGGGTTGACACTGTTGGGCACCAACAGGCCGATGGTCGCGGTGCTGCGCGCCTTGAGCGACCGCGCCACGGCACTGGGCACGTAGTCGAGCTCGGCAATCGCGGCCTCGACCTTCAGGCGCACCGGCTCGCTGACCGGACGGGTCTTGTTCAGCACATGGGACACGGTGGTGTAGGAAATGCCGGCCAGCGCCGCTACGTCTTTTATGGTTGCCATGCTTTCAATTCCGTCGGCCCGCGCGCCGGCTGCGATAAGTGTCGAGCACCACGGCGATCACGATGACCGCCCCGGTGATGATGCGTTTGGTCGGTTCGGAGGCGCCGATCTGCGCCAGCCCCGCCGCCAGTACCGAAATGATCAGTACGCCGAAGAAGGTGCTGACGACCGAGCCACGCCCGCCCATCAGGCTGGTCCCACCGATCACCACCGCGGCGATGACCTGCAGTTCCAGGCCGGAGCCGGCATTGGGGTCGGCCGCTTCCAGGCGAGAGATCTGGAACAGCGCGGCCAGCCCGGCCAGCAGGCCCATCAGGGCAAACACCATGATCTTCCGGGGGCGCGGATCGACCCCGGCCAGGCGCACGGCCTCTTCGTTGGTACCGATGCCCACAAGGTAGCGTCCGAACACCGTGCGACTCAGCACCAGTTGCGCCACGACCACCACGGCCAGGGCAATCAGGAAGGACGGCGAGATGCCCAGGGCAACGGGGTTGGATAACCAGGCCAGGGCATCGCCGATATACGCGGTGCGCGAATCGGTGAGCTGATAGGCCGCGCCCCGGGCAATCTCCAGCACGCCAAGGGAGACGATGAAGGAGGGAATACGCCAGGCCACGGTAATCGCCCCGGTCAGGCTGCCGACCAGCGCCGCGCAGGCCATGCCCAGCAGGGCCGCCGGCAGGACACTCCAGCCCCAGCCGAGCATGGCCACGCTCACTACCGAGCCGGCCAGGGCCAGTACCGAACCGACGGACAGGTCGATGCCGCCGATGATCAGCACGAAGGTCATGCCCACTGCCAGCACCATCAGGTCAGGAATCTGGTTGGCCAGGGTGCTGAAGGTGGCGTACGAGAGAAAGTGGCTGCTGAGCAAGGAAAACAGCACCACCATGCTTAGCAAGGCGCCGGAAAGGCCAAGGTAGGTACCGAGTGAAAGCTGGCTGGCGCCGCGCCGGGCGGCCGCTGCCGGGCCAGGAGAGGATGTCTTCATGAGGCGCTTCCATGCGCTGCGTCGGACAGCAGCGCGTCACGTTTCTGATAGCCGGAAAAGGCCGCAGCCAGCAACGCATCCTGGCTCCAGTCATCCCGTCCGAAGGTGTCCACCAGGCGTCCCGCGCTGAGCACACCGATGCGGTCGCAAATCAGCATCAACTCGCGCAAGTCGCTGGATACCACCAACAGTGCCTTGCCCTGGCGCGCCAGCTCGGCGAGCAGAGCGTAGATGTCCAGCTTGGCCCCGACATCGATACCCCGGGTCGGCTCGTCGAACAGCAGCACCTGACAGTCACGCTCGAGCCAGCGCCCGATCACGACTTTCTGCTGGTTGCCACCCGACAGTTCGCCAACCGCCTGCCAGGCACCCGCGCTGCGAATGCGCAGGGCGGCGATACGACGCTCGGCCAGTGCCTGTTCGGCATTGCGGTCCAGTACGCCTGCGCGGGACACCGCCTCGAGATTGCCCAGCACCAGGTTGGCACTGATCGATTCGCCCAGGAGCAAGCCTTCGCCCTTGCGGTCCTCGCTGACCAGGGCGATGCCCTCGCGCACCGCCGCCATCGGCGAATCGATGCGACAGACCCGCAAGGGACGCCCCAGCTCCAGCGTGCCCCGGTCGGCAGGGTCGGCGCCGTAGATCAGACGCAAGAGCTCGGTTCGCCCAGCCCCTACCAGCCCGCACAAACCGAAGACTTCACCGGCTCGCACCTCGAAGGAAACATCGACCACCTTGTCGCCGCGCCCGAGGCCGCTGACCCGCAGCAGCGGCTCGCCGATCTGCCGGTCCGGCGCCTCGATATGCTCGCCCAGCTCGCGCCCCACCATCAGCCTGACCAGTTCCTCGCTGCTGTAGCGCTCGATCGGTTCGACGCAGACCAGGCGCCCATCGCGCAGCACGGCGATGCGCTGGGCCACGCGCTTGAGTTCTTCAAGCCGGTGGGAAATGTAGATGATCGCCACCCCGCGCTGGCGCAAGGCGTCGATCTGCACGAAAAGCAGTTCCACCTCCCGCTCGGTGAGCATCGCAGTGGGCTCGTCGAGAATCAGCAGGTGGCAGTCGCCGATGAGGTTGCGGGCGATCTCGACCATCTGCTGGTGGCCGATCCCCAGCTCAGCCACCGGCGTGTCCGGATCGATCGCTTCCAGCCCCATGCGCGCCATCGCTACCTCGGCCTGCTGGCGCAGGCGGGTGCGGTCGATCCAGCCGAAGCGTCCGGGCAGGTCGTGGAGAAAGAGGTTTTCCGCGATGCTCAAGGTCGGCAGCAGGTTCAGTTCCTGCATCACCATGCGCACACCGAGACGTTCGGCTGCGGCGCGACCGCCGGGCTGATAGGGTTGCCCCTGCAACGTCATGCTGCCGACGCTGGCGGCTTCGAGACCGGCAATGATCTTCGACAGCGTGCTCTTGCCCGCGCCGTTCTCGCCTGTGAGGGCCAGCACCTCGCCCCGCCGCAGGCTCAGGTCGATGCCATCGAGCACAGGGTGCGCGTAGGTCTTGCCCACTGCGTTGACGGTGAGCAGCACGTCGCCGTTCATTGCTTGCCGGTCACCAGGTCAACCGGGGTCTGGATGACATTGTCGGCATCCACTTCGGGCTTCTCGCCCTTGAGCATCTTCAACGCGGCCTCGATGCCGAACACCGCCTGCCGGGCGGCGTACTGGTCGGCGGTAGCGAGCACGCGGCCATCCGCCAGCATCGGTGCGATGGCCTTGATATTGTCGTAACCCACCACCTGCACCTGACCGCTACGGCCGGCGGAACGCACCGCCGATACCGCGCCCAGGGCCATGCTGTCGTTGCCGGTGAGCAGGGCCTTGAGGTTCGGGTACTCGTTGAGCATCGCCGAAGCCACCGCATTGCCCTTGTTGATCTCCCAGTTACCGGACTGCACCGAGACGATCTTCATCTGCGCCGCCTCCATCGCATCCTTGAAGCCGGCGGTGCGCTGCTGGGCATTGGTGGTGGTCGGCACACCCTCGATGATGCCGACCTCGTCACCGGCCGTAAGCCTGCCGGCCAGGTAGTCGCCGACCAGACGGGCACCCTTGCGGTTGTCCGGCCCTACGAACGGCACGCTGAGCTGCTTGCTTTTCAGAACGTCGGGATCGAGACGGTTATCGATATTGACCACCGTGATACCCGCATCCATGGCGCGCTTGATCACCGGCACCAGGGCCTTGGAGTCAGCCGGGGCGATCACCAGGGCGTTGACCTTCGAAACGATCATCTGCTCGACGATACGGATCTGCGCCCCGGTATCGGACTCGTCCTTGATACCGTTGGACACCAGATCGAAGTCGCCGGCGTGTTCTTTCTGGTAGGCCTTGGCCCCGTCTTCCATGGTCAGGAAGAATTCGTTGGCAAGGGATTTCATGACCAGCGCGACCTTGGGGCGGTCTTCGGCATGTGCGAAAGAGGCAAGTGAGAGAACGGCGAGCAAGGCCACGGCCTGAATCCGTCCACGGGAAGGCAAGTGCATGTAGTTTACTCCGCATTTTATGCTTTTTATCGGATCGCAAACGTTTGCGTTACCCCACTATGGGAACGGAACCTGACTTTGTCAAATGTGCGGAAAGGCACCAGGCAGGAACCGCGGCGCGGGAATTGTCACTCAAACGCTCGGAAAACCGAACTTTTAATTGGAATCGTCCGGATTTCCGGAGGCAGACAAAGTGCCCTTCCGATTCTAGGCAATGGGCCAGCGTTTGCTGAGTCCTACGCGACCTTGTTGAACGCTGGTGGAAAATTGTTTTGCCACCCATGCAGCAAATACGCGGCGAAGCGGTCATACAGCCTCTTTGAACCGACGAGCTGTTGCGAAAACTCCTACAGTTAAATACTGTATGCGCATACAGCAAAAACAAGGAACCCTTGCGTGGCCACTTCCTCCGCAATCACTCCCGCCAGCAGCTACGAACAGCTCGGCGTGCGCATCCAGAAAATCATCAACTCTCCGACTGCCCAGCGCTCGAAGGCCGCACTGATCTTCCGCCTCGAACACGAGTCGGTGGATGACTGGGAAACCCTGCTCGAAGAAATCGCCGAGAACGACAACGTCACCCTCGCCCACCGCGACGATGGCGGCGTGCAGATTTTCTGGACGGTACCGAAGGAAGACTGACGCGGATGAGATTCATGGTATTGGCAGCCAGCTGCCTGTTGTTCAGCCTCACCGCCCACGCCGATGCACCCCGGACCTTCAGCGAAGCGAAAAAGGTCGCCTGGCGCCTGTACGCGCCGCAATCGACCGAGTTCTATTGCGGCTGCAAGTACAACGGCAACAAGGTCGACCTCGCCGGCTGCGGGTATGTCCCGCGCAAGAATGCCAATCGCGCCTCGCGCATCGAGTGGGAACACATCGTGCCGGCCTGGCAGATCGGCCATCAGCGTCAATGCTGGCAGAGCGGCGGTCGCAAGAACTGCTCGCGCAACGACACCGTCTACCAGCGCGCCGAAGCCGACCTGCACAACCTGGTACCGAGCATTGGCGAGGTCAATGGCGATCGCAGCAACTTCAGCTTCGGCTGGCTGCCCGAGCAGCATGGGCAATATGGCTCATGCCTGACCCAGGTGGATTTCAAGGCGAAGAAGGTCATGCCGCGTCCATCCATTCGAGGGATGATCGCACGCACCTATTTCTACATGAGCAAGCAATACAACCTTAACCTGTCCAGACAGGATCGGCAGTTGTACGAAGCCTGGAACAAAACCTATCCGGCCCAGGCCTGGGAAATCCAGCGCAACCAGCGCGTTGCCTGCGTGATGGGGCATGGCAACGAATTCGTCGGCCCGGTGAACCTCAAGGCCTGTAGCTGAAGTTCAGGCCAGCGTCTGCAGGTAGGCGCTGGCCTGCTGGCAACGTTGCAGGCGGGCGATGTCGGCGGGACCGGGCACCACGATGCGGGTCGGGTCACTTTCATCGGCCAGGTCCGCCAGCTTGACCACCCGCGCCAGGGGATCGCTGCCGATCCTGATGACGAATTCCTCATCGCTTTCATCGCAACGCGGACTCAGGGCCTGCACCGCCGCGAGGATCTTCAGGGCGAAGCCCTCGCGAGCCAGGTCGGACAGCGTCATGGGCGACTCCTGCAGCACTTCGTGCAGCACCGCGACGATACGCTGCTCGGTGGTCGACACCCGCAGCATCACCCGCAGTGGGTGCAGGATGTATGCTGCGCCCCCTTTGTCCCTGTGCCCCTCATGGGCGCGGGCTGCAACCGTAATGGCTCGCTCCAGCGTGGACATGGCCCCCTCCTCACCGTTGCTGCACTCAGCGATAAACACCTTCCTCAATGAGCATAGCTGGCAGGGGCGCAATGGACAGGTCTATCGCGGCGCGTCGTGCTGGATGACCACCGAGTCGGTACCCAGGCGGGCCATCACGTCGTTCTTGCTGGCTTCGGCTTCGGCCTTGTCCATGAACGGGCCAAGCAACACCACGGGCTTCTCGTTGCGGTAGACCACGGAAGAAGGAATGCCCTTCTCGATCAGGCGCGCGGTGATGTCGCTGAGGGCGCCCATGTTCGGCCCCTGGACGATCTCCACATCCCAGCCCTGCGGCGCCGGCTCGTTGGCGATGGCCTCGGCGCGGCGCTGCAGGTCGGCACCGCCGCACACTTCACGGATGCGCAGGTCGTTGCCGGTTTCGTCGATGATGATGTTGTAATCCGCGCCGCTCTTGATCGCCACGTAGCTGCGATACGGCAGGTAGTTGCCGCTGTCGTCCTTGCCACGGAACTGGCCGCAGATGTCGCCCTGGGTGTTGAACCGCACGTTGGCGAACTTGGCCGTCTTGGGGTTCTGCAAGTGCTCGGCAACCTGCTTGTGAACCCGCTCGGCATCGTTGTTACAGCCGGCCAGGGCCAGGACTGCCATTACCACCGCCACTTTGCGCACGCGTCTACCTCCTGAATTCAAGCGGCGGATTCTAGCACCTGGCCGCCAGCCGGGTCCGCTACTCCTTGACGCAGTCCACGGTGTAGACCCGTACTCCTTCTATTTCCTCATGTTGCAGACCATGCACATCGGCGACGAATCCGGGGAAACCGGTATCGAAGGCACGGGCGAAGGCGAGGTAATCGAGAATGGACCGGGTCGCCTCGGTGAAGCGCTCGCCAGGCATGATCAACGGGATGCCCGGCGGATACGGGACCAGCATCACCGCCGCGACGCGCCCCAGCAGTTGCTCGATGGGCACGGCTTCGACGTCGCCGCGAACCAGCTTGTCGTAGGCCATCGACGGTTTCATCACCGCTTCCGGCAGGCGCGTGTAAAGGCGCTTGAGCTGCTTGGCGGTGGCGTTGCTGCGATAGCAGGCGTGCAATTCATCACAGAGATCGCGCAAGCCCATGCCGCGATAGCGCTGCGGGTCCAGGCCAGCGACACAGGGCAGGCACTGGCTCAGCTCGGTGTTGGCGTCATAGTTGCGTTTGAACTCCAGCAACTCGGTGAGCAAGGTGCTCCACTTGCCCTTGGTGATCCCCATCGAGAACAGCACCAGGAAGGAATACAGCCCGGTCTTCTCCACCACCAGCCCGCGCTCCCAGAGAAACTTGCTGACCACTGCCGCCGGGATGCCATGGCGGTCCAGGCTGCCTCCGGCGTCCAGGCCAGGCATGACCAGGGTCACCTTGATCGGGTCGAGCAGCACGTAGTCCTCGCTGACGTCGCCGAAGCCGTGCCAGTGCGCCTGGGGCTCGAGCAGCCAGTCCTCGGTGGCGACGCGATGGATGCCTTCGACCCGCGGCGGCTGCCAGACGCTGAACCACCAATCCTCGGCAGCCAGGTGCTCACGCAGGTTGGCCAATGCACGGCGGAAGCTCAGGGCCTCGTCGAACATCTCCTGCAGCAGCGAACGCCCCGCCGGCCCTTCCATCATCGCCGAGGAGACATCCAGCGAAGCGAGGATGCTGTACTGCGGCGACGTGGAGATATGCATCATGAAGGCTTCATTGAAACGGTCGCGGTCCAGTTGCCGGCGACCGCCATCCTGCACATGGATCATCGACGCCTGGCTGAAGGCGGCGAGCAGCTTGTGGGTGGAATGGGTACTGAAGACCAAAGGGCTATCGTCGCTGCGCGAGGTGCCCATGGCATAACGCCCGGCGAAGAATTCATGGAAGGCCGCGTAGGCGTACCAGGCCTCGTCGAAATGCAGGACCTCGACACTGTTGCCCAGGGTCTGCTTGATCATCTCGGCGTTGTAGCAAAGGCCGTCGTAGGTGGAGTTGGTCACCACCGCCATCTTCACCCGCGGCTCGCGATCACGGGTCAGCGGATTGGCGAGGACCTTGGCCTGGATCGATTCGGGACTGAATTCGCTGAGGGGGATCGGGCCGATGATGCCCAGCTCGTTGCGCTCCGGGCACAGGTACAGAGGAATCGCGCCGGTCATGATGATCGCGTGCAGCACCGACTTGTGGCAGTTGCGGTCCACCAGCACGAGATCGTCGCGCCCCACCATCGAGTGCCAGACGATCTTGTTCGCTGTCGAAGTGCCGTTGATCACGAAGAAGGTGTGGTCGGCGCCGAAGTTGCGCGCTGCGCGGGCTTCGGCCTCCGCCAGCGGGCCCGTGTGGTCCAGCAGCGAGCCCAGTTCAGGCACCGAGACCGACAGGTCGGAACGCAGGGTGTTCTCCCCGAAGAACTGGTGGAACGCCTGCCCGACCGGGCTCTTGCGATAAGCCACCCCGCCGCCATGGCCGGGTGTGTGCCAGGAATAGTTGGACTGCGCGGTGTGCTGTACCAGCGCCTTGAAGAAGGGTGGCAGCAAACCGTCGAGGTAGTTGTGCGCGGCGCGGGCGACCTGACGGGCGAGAAAAGGCACGGTGTCTTCGAACAGGTAGAGGATGCCGCGCAACTGGTTCAGCTCGCTCATGGCATCGGCCGGGGCATTTTCCAGGGTGACCTGCTCGCCCAGGGCGAATATGGGCAGATGAGGTGCCCGGGACCGGGCCAGGCGAATCAGCTCGACCATGTTCTGCAACAGGTGGGTATTTTCGCCTGCCCCTTCGGCGGCGATCAGCATGCAGGCGAGGCCATGATGGGTCGCCGCGACCAGGCGGCCTTCGGCGTAATCCACGGCGCTGAGGATGGTAAAGCCATCCTGCGCCAGCTCCTGGGCGATACCGCGGACGCGGTCGCCGGCTACGGTGTCGGACTTGATATCACGGTGAACGATCAGAACGGGAAACTTGAGATCCTTGTACATGGGCGGCGCTACCTTCTTCCTGCGACCGGCCTCGTGGGCCGTTCATCTCAGGGTAGAAGGTCGCCGCCATCACGTGCGGGAAATGCCTTGGGGACTGATGCCATTAACCCGTTCGAAAGCACGGCGCGGACCCTGTGGGAGCTGGCTTGCCAGCGATAGCGGTAGTGGATTCACCGACGTCATCGCTGCGGTGCGGCGGTCCGACAAGCCAGCTCCCACAAGGTTCGTGCAGGACCTCAAGATTTTATTGAAGTTGTTGCCACAGCGCCGGGCCACCGGCCGACTTGGCCACGGCCTCGAGGCGCGCGACATGGGCTTCCAGTTCTTCCGGCGTAGCGCGAATGATCCGCCCGGCCTGACGGCTCGCAGGCAACCGGCGGATCTCGCTGCCCTGGTTGGCGGCGCCCTCGCCTTCACCATCGTTGCCAGCCAGCGAAAGGCTGGTCTGGCCACCGGTCATGGCCAGGAAGACATCCGCCAGCAACTCGGAGTCGAGCAAGGCGCCGTGCAGTTCACGGCCGGAGTTGTCGATGCCGTAGCGTTTGCACAAGGCATCGAGGCTGTTGCGCTGGCCCGGATGACGCTCGCGGGCCATCACCAGGGTGTCGAGGATGTCGCAATACTGCGACAGATCGGCGCGATCCTGCTGGCCGATCAGAGCGAATTCGTTATTGAGGAAGCCGACGTCGAACGCCGCGTTGTGGATGACCAGGCGCGCGCCCTGGATAAAGTCGAAGAACTCGTCGGCGACTTCGGCGAAACGCGGCTTGCCCACCAGGAAGGCATCGGTGATGCCGTGGACGCCGATGGCGCCTTCGTCACTCGGGCGGTCCGGCTGCAGGTAGACGTGGAAATGGCGCCCGCTCAAGCGGCGGCCAATCAGTTCGACGCAGCCGATCTCGATGACCCGGTGGCCATCGGTTACCGGCATACCGGTGGTTTCGGTATCGAGGACTACCGACCTGTTGTTCTGCAAATCCACGCCGGTGCTCTCCTGCCGTGTTGCTCAAAGCGACGAATCTTAACCCAGCTTCGCCGCGGCGTCCCGGAGATTCATCGGCACGCGCTCAGCGCACGCCGCGAACCTCGTCGACCCCGCGATTGGCCAACTGGTCGGCGCGCTCGTTGCCATGATGGCCGATATGCCCACGCACCCACTGCCACTTGACCTTGTGTCGATTGACCTGCTCGTCGAGCAATTGCCAGAGGTCGGCGTTCTTCACCGGCTCCTTGGCCGCGGTTTTCCAGCCGCGTTTCTTCCAGTTGGTCATCCATTCGGTGATGCCTTTCATCACGTACTGCGAGTCGGTCACCAGCAACACGTCACACTCGCGGCGCAGCGCCTCGAGGCCCTTGATCGCCGCCATCAGCTCCATGCGGTTGTTGGTGGTCTCGCGTTCGCCGCCCCAGAGCTCCTTCTCGACGCCCTTGTAGATCATCAGGACGCCCCAGCCGCCCGGGCCAGGATTGCCCTTGCAGGCGCCATCGGTGTAGATCTCTACGCTATCGCTCATGTACAGCCTTTTTCATCGTTGAAGGGTCTGCCTTCCGGGTGCGGCGCCTGGCGGTTGACCTTGGCCAGCGGCAGCGGCAGAAGCTTGCCCATTGGCTCGCGGCGCTCGCGGCGCAGCGGGCGCAGGCCGACCACCATCTTGCGCGCCACCAGCAGGTAGACACCGCCGCCGGAGCCTTGCCAGCGTCCGGCCAACCGCTCCCAACCCGCCAGGCGGGCCTGCCAGGCCGGTGAGGCAAGCGGCGGACGATAGCACCCGAACCGGCGTTTCTCCAGCGCGAAACCGAGCAGGTTGAGCCAGTCACCAACCCGCGATGGCGAGATGCAGCGCGCCTTGCGCAGCGCGTCATGGGCGAAGACCCGGCGCACGCCCCAACTGCTCCAGGGGTTGATCCCGACGATCAGCAGATGCCCGCCGGGACGCACGCTGCTGGCCGCCTCGCGCAGCAGCCCGTGGGGAGACAGGGAAAAGTCCAGGCCATGCTGCAGCACCACCACGTCGGCCGCGTGCTCGCTCAACGGCCAGGCCTGTTCCTCGCAAACGATCTCCACCCCAGGCAGCGGCGCGCCGAGGCGCACGTTGCGCTGCACCTGCGGCGCGGTGGGCGGCGGCTCGGCGCCAGGCCCGTAATGCACCAGGTAGCCGCCGAAATAGCGGCCAAGCTCGTCCTCCAGAAGGCGCTGCTCTTCGGCGAGCATCAATTGCCCCAGCGGACCGGCGAACCAGTCACGGGCCAGGCTGATCAGTTCGAGCCACTCAGGATCGGCCTGGGCGAAGGCTTGATCGGTCATTGCGTTCTCCCTGGAAGGTTCTCGACGGGACACATAGCTACTAAGATGCACCCTTGTCCCACGTTTGGCGAATCGCTCGATGATACAGATAGAAGCCTTGCCCGCTTTCAATGACAACTACATCTGGTTGTTGCAGGATCCCGCCAGCCGCCGCTGCGCGGTGATCGATCCGGGCGACGCGGCACCGGTGCTGGCGTGGCTCGAAGCCCATCCGGACTGGCGCCTGGAAGATATCCTGATCACCCATCATCACAACGACCACGTCGGCGGCGTCGAGGCCCTCAAGGCCAGGACCGGGGCGCGGGTCAGCGGGCCGGCCAGCGAACGCATTCCGGCGCGTGACGTAGACCTGGAAGACAACGCCGTGGTCCGGGTCCTGGATACCGATTTCCAGGTGTTCGCGGTGCCCGGCCATACCCTCGGGCATATCGCCTATTTCAGCGACCAACCGGAGACGCCCCTGCTGTTTAGCGGCGACACCCTGTTCGCGGCCGGCTGCGGCCGTCTGTTCGAGGGCACGCCGGAGCAGATGCACCGCTCGCTGCAGCGCCTGGCGGCCCTGCCCGGGGCCACCGAGGTGTATTGCGCCCACGAATACACCCTGAGCAATATGCGCTTCGCCTGTGCCGTCGAGCCGAACAATCCGCAGGTTCTCGCACGGTTCGAGGAAGTTTCCCGCTTGCGCGCGGAAAATCGCATCACGTTGCCATCAACCATCGAGCTGGAGCGGCTGACCAACCCCTTTTTACGGGTCGACGAAACATCCGTTAAAGAAAAAGCAGACGAACGGACCGGCGCCTTAAACCCTACGCCAAGTGCTGTTTTTGCTGGGTTGCGGGCTTGGAAGGATAGGTTCTAAGGATTGCCGCTTGATGACTGCACAGTTCTGAAAGGTTGACCCGGTTGGGGGCGCTTTCTAGAATCGCCCGACATTTTCGCCCGGAACTCTATCCCAGCCAATGTCGTCCAATCGCCGCAGAACCTTCAAATCCGTCGCCCTGACGCGCCTGGCACAGGCCGTCGCGCTCGGCCTGACAGCCACCCTCGTGGGCTGCCAGAGCACCAGTCACCTGGGTGACGACGAAAGCGTTCGCGTCCACGTCCAGCCCCGCGTGAAGCACAAGCCTGTGTTCGTCCAGGCCAAGCCCGCGGAGCAGGTGCCACAGGACGTCTGGGAACGCATTCGCCAGGGCTTCCAGCTGCAGGACGATATCGGCGTGAACCCGCGTATCGAGCAGCAGCGCCTGTGGTTCGCCAGCAACCCGAGCTTCCTGCAGACCGCAGGCGACCGCAGCAGCCTGTATATCCACTACATTGTCGAGCGCCTCGAAGAGCGCGACATGCCGCTGGAACTGGCCCTGCTCCCGGCCATCGAGAGCGCCTACAACCCGATGGCCTACTCCCGCGCCCATGCAGTCGGCCTGTGGCAGTTCATTCCGTCCACCGGGCGGCACTACAACCTGCGCCAGACCAATTTCTACGATGGCCGTCGCGACATCACCGCCTCGACCAACGCCGCACTGAACTACCTGAGCCGCCTGCACGACATGTTCAATGGCGACTGGCTGCTGGCCCTGGCGGCCTACAACGCCGGCGAAGGCACGGTCAGCCGGGCGATCGAGCGCAACGAGCGCGTCGGCCTGCCCACCGACTACTGGAACCTGCCACTGCCCCAGGAAACCCGTGACTACGTGCCGAAGCTGCTGGCCCTGTCCCAGGTGGTGCTGACCCCGGACGCCTACGGCGTCAACCTCAACCCGATCGCCAACGAACCCTACTTCGAAGCGGTGGCCATCAAGGACCGCCTCGACCTGTCGCGGGTCGCCGCCCTGGCGGAGATCGACGAGGACGAACTGTTCCAGTTGAACCCGGCCTTCAAGAAGCGCATGACCGTGGATGGCCCGCACCAGCTGCTGGTACCGACCGCCAAGGCGCAGTTGCTGACCAGCAGCCTGTCGAGCATGAAGCCCGAGGAGCTGCTGGCCCTGCAGCCCAAGGCTGCCGTGTTCGAGGCCGCCCTGGCCGAAGCCAAGGCCCCGCCAGCGCGTAGCGTGCGCTACCGGGTCAAGCGCGGCGACAGCCTGGGCAGCATCGCCCAGGCCAACCGGGTCAGCGTCAAGGACCTGCAGCGCTGGAACAAGCTCAAGGGCAATCGCCTGACCGCCGGCCAGACCCTGGTCATGCAAAGCAGCCAGCCAGCGATCAAGCTGGCCTCCGCATCGAAGCCTGCTCCTGCCTCCAGCAACAAGCAGCGCGCGACCCAATACAAGGTGCGCAAGGGCGATTCGCTGTATCTGGTCGCCAAACGCTTCAACGTCGAAATGCAGCACCTCAAGCGCTGGAATCCGCGTAGCGGCCAGGCGCTGAAGCCCGGTCAGACCCTGACGGTCTACCTGCCTCACTGATATAAGGAAGGCACCGCCAGAAGGCGGTGCCAGACGCCACGGATGCGCTCTTTTTCCTGTCGATACAAGCTGTTACTGTAGGACGCATAAAGCCCAAGCCGCCTGGACCGGATCGCCGACTTGATACGTCCCCTCCTGCTGTCACTCAGCCTGGTCTTGAGCTTTCCCGCAGGCGCGACCATCACCGAGAGTCACGGTTACGCCCAGTTCGGCACGCTCAAGTACCCAGCCAAATTCACCCACTTCGACTGGGTCAATCCGCAAGCGCCCAAGGGCGGTACCTTGCGCGCGATGGCATTCGGCACCTTCGACACCCTCAACCCCTACACCTTCAAGGGCAGCAGTCCGGTGACCACGCCGAACTTCCTTCAGTACGGGGTCAACGAGCTCAACGAAACCCTGATGGTCGGCACCGGCCAATATGACCCGTCCGGGGACGAGGCCACCTCCAGCTACGGCCTGATCGCCCGTTCGGTGGAGTACGCCGAGGACCGCAGTTGGGTGGTGTTCAACCTGCGCCCGGAAGCGCGTTTCCACGACGGCAAGCCGATTACCTCGGCGGACGTGGCGTTCTCCTACCGCACCCTGCTCAAGGAAGGCCACCCGATCTACCGCACCAACCTCCAGGAAGTGGCACGGGTCGATGTGCTCAATCCGCTGCGAATCCGCTTCGTCTTCAAGCGTGCCGGCAACCCCCTGCTGATCCTGCGCCTTGGCGAAATGCCGGTACTACCACAGCACTATTGGAAAGATCGCGACTTCAAGGCCACCACCTTCGAGCCGCCGCTGGGCAGCGGCCCTTATCGCATCACCGAGGTCCAGCCGGGCCGGCGCCTGGTGTTCGAGCGGGTCAAGGACTGGTGGGGCAAGGACCTTGCGGTCAATCGCGGTAAGTACAATTTCAACCGCGTCGAGTACGAGTTCTACCGCGACAGCGACGTGGCCTTCGAAGCCTTCAAGGCCGGCGAGTTCGACATCTATATCGAGCACCAGGCGAAGAACTGGGCCAACGGCTACAACTTCCCGGCGGTTCGCCGCGGCCAGGTGATCCAGGCGCAGATCAAGCACCAGATCCCGACCCAGACCCAGGGCCTGTTCATGAACAGCCGGCGCGCCGCCTTCGCCGATCGCCACGCGCGCGAGGCACTGGGCCT
Organism: Pseudomonas sp. P2S-1; assembly: GCF_057197725.1. Taxonomy (NCBI): domain Bacteria; kingdom Pseudomonadati; phylum Pseudomonadota; class Gammaproteobacteria; order Pseudomonadales; family Pseudomonadaceae; genus Pseudomonas; species Pseudomonas sp. P2S-1. The sequence continues at coordinate 110,110 of NZ_CM170068.1, read as the reverse complement.
GATGTTCGACTTCGAATGGACCAACCGCGCCCTTTTCAGCAGCGCCTATCGGCGCGCCACCAGCTTCTACCCCAACAGCGAGTTCAGCGCCGAGGGTTTGCCGGTGGGCAAGGAATGGCTGTTGCTGGCGCCCTATCGTGATCAACTGCCCGCTGCCCTGTTCACCAAGCCCTTCGCCGTCAGCCAGACCGATGGCCGCGGTATCGGCCGCGACAACCTGCGCCGGGCCCTGGAGCTGCTGGGCAAGGCCGGCTGGAAACTCAACGGCCAGCGCCTGCTCAACAGCAACGGCCAGCCGCTGAAGCTGGAGATTCTCCTGGTCAATCCCAACCTGGAACGCATTCTCCAGCCTTATGTGGAGAACCTTGCCAGCATCGGCGTCGACGCGCGCCTGCGCACCGTCGACCGCGCCCAGTACAAGCAGCGTCTGGATCAGTTCGACTTCGACATGATCCTGATGACCATGACCCAGACCCTCAGCCCCGGACTGGAGCAATGGCAATACTTCCACTCCAGCCAGGCCAGCACCAAGGGCAGCAAGAACTATGCTGGCGTCGACGACCCGGTGGTCGACCACCTGCTCGACGCCCTGCTCGCCGCCCAGACCCGCGATGACCAGGTGGCGGCCACCCGCGCCCTGGATCGGGTCCTGCTGTGGCAGCACTACATGATTCCCAACTGGTATCTCGACTATCACCGCCTGGCCTACCGCAACCGGTTCGCCTTCGTCACCACGCCGCCCTACACCCTGGGGCTGAACAGCTGGTGGCTCAAGCCTTCGGAGAACGCCCAATGATGCCGATGCCCCGTTTGCGCCTGATGCTCGGCGGCCTGCTGCTGGCCGGCCTGAGCCTGCCGGCCCTGGCCGCGCCGCAGCATGCCGTGACCCTGTACAACGAAGCACCGAAGTACCCGGCGGACTTCAAGCACTTCGACTATGTGAACCCGGATGCGCCCAAGGGCGGCATCTTCCGCGAAAACGGATTCGGCAGCTTCGACAGCCTCAACCCGTTCATCAGCAAGGGCGTGCCGGCGGACAATATCGACCTGGTCTACGACACTCTGGCCCGGGCGAGCCTGGACGAGCCGTTCACCGAATACGGCCTGCTCGCCAGGCAGATCGAGAAAGCCCCGGACAACAGTTGGGTGCGCTTCTACCTGCGCCCGGAAGCACGCTTCCAGGACGGCACGCCGGTCCGCGCCGAGGACGTGGTGTTTACCTTCAACACCCTGATGAAAAGCGGCGCCCCGCTGTTCCGCGGTTATTACGCCGACGTCGCCGAAGTGGTCGCCGAAGACCCGCTCAAGGTGCTGTTCAAGTTCAAGCACAGCAACAACCGTGAACTGCCGTTGATCCTCGGCCAGATCGCGGTACTGCCCAAGCACTTCTGGGAAGGCAAGGACTTCACCAAGGGCGGCCTGGAGATCCCGGTGGGCAGCGGGCCGTACAAGGTCGGCGAGGTCAAGCCGGGGCGTTCCATCCGCCTGGTGCGGGACAAGAACTATTGGGGCAAGGACCTGCCAATCAACCGCGGCTTCTACAACTTCGACACCATCAGCGTCGACTACTACCGCGACAACACCGTGGCGCTCGAGGCCCTCAAGGCCGGGCAGTTCGATTACTGGTTCGAGACCAGCGCGAAGAACTGGGCAACGGCCTACAACATCCCTGCAGTAAGGGAAAAACGCCTGATTCGCGAAGAAATCCTCAACGGCACCCCGACCGGCATGCAGGGCTTCGTGTTCAACCTGCGCCGCCCGGTGTTCCAGGACGTGCGGGTGCGCCAGGCGCTGAGCCTGCTGCTGGACTTCGAATGGACCAACAAGCAACTGTTCAACGGCGCCTACACCCGCACTGGCAGCTACTTCGAGAACTCGGAAATGGCCGCCCAGGGCCTACCGGGGCCGGATGAGCTGAAACTGCTGGAGCCACTGCGCGGCCAGATCCCCGAGCAGGTGTTCACCGAGGCATTCAAGAACCCGGTCACCGATGCCAGCGGCATGATCCGCGACCAGCAACGCCAGGCCTACAAGCTGCTGCAGGAAGCCGGCTGGCGCATCGAGAACGACAAGATGGTGGATGCCCAGGGCAAGCCGCTGACCATCGAGTTCCTCCTCGCCCAGACCGAGTTCGAACGCATCCTCCTGCCCTACAAGCGCAACCTCGCCGACCTCGGCATCACCCTCACTATCCGCCGCGTCGACGTCGCCGAGTACATCAACCGCCTGCGTTCGCGGGACTTCGACATGATCGTCGGCGGCTTCCCCCAGTCCAACTCCCCGGGCAACGAGCAGCGGGAGTTCTGGCAGACCGGCAGCGCCGACAATCCCGGCAGCCGCAACTACATGGGCCTGAAGGACCCGGCGGTGGACAGCCTGGTGGAATCGCTGATCAATGCCGACTCGCGGCAGAGCCTGGTCGCCCATACCCGCGCCCTCGATCGCGTGCTGCTGTGGGGCTACTACGTGGTGCCGAACTGGCATATCAAGACCTGGCGCGTGGCCTACTGGAACCATATCGGCCACCCGGCAACACCGCCCAAGTACGACATCGGCATCAATACCTGGTGGGTCAAGCCCGAGGTGAAACCCGCTACCCCGGAGGCGCCTGAAGACGCCACCGCGAACGGGGACCACTGAGATGCTGGCCTATATCCTGCGACGCCTGCTGCTGATCATTCCGACCCTGTTCGGCATCCTGATCATCAACTTCATCATCATCCAGGCCGCGCCCGGCGGCCCGGTGGAACAGATGATCGCCAAGCTCGAAGGCTTCGAAGGCGCCACCAGCCGGATCGCCGGCGGCGGCGCCGAAGTCTCGGTGGCCGGCTCCAACTACCGCGGCGCGCAAGGCCTGGACCCGGCGCTGGTGAAGGAGATCGAGCGCATGTACGGCTTCGACAAGTCGGCGCCGGAACGCCTGTGGATCATGGTCAAGAACTACGCCCAGCTGGACTTTGGCGACAGCTTCTTCCGCGATGCCAAGGTGGTCGACCTGATCGCCGAGAAGCTGCCGGTGTCCATTTCCCTCGGGCTATGGAGCACCCTGATCATGTACCTGGTGTCGATCCCCCTGGGGATCGCCAAGGCCACCCGGCACGGCAGCCATTTCGATGTGTGGACCAGCTCGGCGATCATCATCGGCTACGCCATTCCCGCCTTCCTCTTCGCCATCCTGCTGATCGTGGTGTTCGCCGGCGGCAGTTACCTGGACTGGTTCCCGTTGCGCGGATTGACCTCGAGCAACTTCGACGAGCTGAGCACCTGGGGCAAGATCGGTGACTACTTCTGGCACCTGGCGCTGCCGATCACCGCCCTGGTCATCGGCAACTTCGCCACCATGACCCTGCTGACCAAGAACAGCTTCCTCGACGAGATCAACAAGCAGTACGTGGTCACCGCCAAGGCCAAGGGCCTGACGCCGAATCGCGTGCTTTACGGCCATGTGTTCCGCAACGCCATGCTGCTGGTGATCGCCGGCTTCCCGTCGGCCTTCATCGGCATCTTCTTCACCGGCTCGCTGCTGGTGGAGGTGATCTTCTCCCTCGACGGCCTCGGCCTGATGAGCTTCGAGGCGGCGATCAACCGCGATTACCCGGTGGTCTTCGGCACCCTGTTCATCTTCACCCTGCTCGGGCTGGTGGTGAAACTGATCGGCGACCTGACCTACACCCTGGTCGATCCACGCATCGACTTCGAAAGCCGGGAGCACTGAGATGAAACTGTCCCCTCTCAATCGCCGCCGCTTCGAGCGCTTCAAGGCCAACCGCCGCGGCTGGTGGTCGCTGTGGCTGTTCCTGATCCTGTTCGGCCTGAGCCTGGGCGCCGAGCTGATCGCCAACGACAAACCGCTGGTGGTGCGCTACGACGGCGAGTTCTACTTCCCGGCGTTCAAGCGCTACCCGGAAACCACCTTCGGCGGCGAGTTCCCCCTCGAAGCCAACTACAAGAGCCCATATATCCGCGACCTGCTGAAGAAAAAGCAGAGCTGGGTGATCTGGGCACCGATCCCGTTCAGCTACCAGAGCATCAACTACGACCTCAAGGTGCCCGCCCCTGCCCCGCCCTCGGCGCAGAACTGGCTGGGCACCGATGACCAGGGCCGCGACGTGCTCGCGCGGGTGATCTACGGCTTCCGCATCTCGGTGCTGTTCGCCCTGACCCTGACCGTGCTCAGTTCCATCATCGGCGTGATCGCCGGCGCCCTGCAGGGTTTCTATGGCGGCTGGGTCGATCTTGCGGGGCAGCGCTTCCTGGAGATCTGGTCGGGCCTGCCGGTGCTCTACCTGCTGATCATCCTCGCCAGCTTCGTACAGCCCAACTTCTGGTGGCTGCTGGGCATCATGCTGCTGTTCTCCTGGATGAGCCTGGTGGACGTGGTACGTGCCGAGTTTCTCCGTGGGCGCAACCTGGAGTACGTGCGTGCAGCGCGGGCGCTGGGCATGCAGAACGCGGCGATCATGTACCGGCATATCCTGCCCAACGCCATGGTCTCGACCATGACCTTCCTGCCGTTCATCCTCACCGGCGCCATCGGCACCCTGACGGCCCTCGACTTCCTCGGCTTCGGCCTGCCGCCGGGCGCGCCGTCGCTGGGCGAGCTGGTCGCCCAGGGCAAGTCCAATCTGCAGGCGCCGTGGCTGGGCATCAGCGCCTTTGCCGTACTGGCGCTGATGCTGAGCCTGCTGGTATTTATCGGCGAATCCGCTCGCGACGCCTTCGACCCGAGGAAATAAGATGAACACGGACACCTTGATCGAAGTGCGCGACCTCGCCGTCGAGTTCGTCAGCGGCACGCAACAGCAACGCGTGGTGGAGAGCGTGAACTTCGATATCCGCCGCGGCGAGACCCTGGCCCTGGTCGGCGAAAGCGGCTCGGGCAAATCGGTCACCGCCCACTCGATCCTGCGCCTGCTGCCCTACCCGCTGGCCCGCCATCCGGCCGGGACCATCCGCTACGACAACCAGGACCTGCTGCACCTGGACGAGAAGAAGATGCGCCATATCCGTGGCAACCGCATCGCCATGATCTTCCAGGAACCGATGACCTCGCTGAACCCGCTGCACAACATCGAGAAGCAGATCAACGAAGTGCTGATGCTGCACAAGGGCCTGCGCGGCAAGGAAGCCACCGCGCGGACCCTGGAGCTGCTGGAACTGGTCGGCATCCCCGACCCGGTCAAGCGCCTCAAGGCCCTGCCCCACGAACTGTCTGGCGGCCAACGGCAACGGGTGATGATCGCCATGGCCCTGGCCAACGAGCCGGAGCTGCTGATCGCCGACGAGCCAACCACGGCCCTGGACGTCACCGTCCAGTTGAAGATCCTGGAATTGCTCAAGCATTTGCAGGCCAAACTGGGCATGGCGCTGTTACTGATCAGTCACGATCTGAACCTGGTGAAAAGAATTGCGCACCGCGTATGTGTCATGCAGCGCGGTTGCATCGTCGAACAGGCGTCGTGTGAAGAACTGTTCCGCGCTCCGCAGCATCCGTACACGAAAATGCTGCTCGGCGCCGAGCCCAGTGGCGGGCCGGCCGGCAACCCGGAAGGCGCGCCATTGCTGGAAGTCGAGGACCTGCGCGTCTGGTTCCCGATCAAGAAAGGCCTGCTGCGCCGCACCGTGGACCATGTAAAGGCGGTGGACGGCATCAACTTCAGCCTGCCCCAGGGCCAGACCCTCGGGATCGTTGGCGAAAGTGGCTCGGGCAAGTCTACGCTGGGTCTGGCGATCCTGCGGCTGATCGCCAGCCAGGGCGCCATCCGCTTCGAGAACCAGCGGCTGGATGGCATGAGCCAGCAGCAGGTACGCCCGCTGCGGCGGGAGATGCAGGTGGTGTTCCAGGACCCCTTCGGCAGCCTCAGCCCGCGCATGTGCGTGAGCGATATCGTCGGGGAAGGCCTGCGCATTCATCGGATAGGCACTGAGGCGGAACAGGAACAGGCCATCATGGAGGCACTCAGGGAAGTAGGTCTGGACCCGGAAACCCGGCACCGCTACCCTCACGAGTTTTCCGGAGGCCAACGACAACGGATTGCCATTGCCCGGGCACTGGTATTGAAACCGGCGCTGATCCTGCTGGACGAGCCCACTTCGGCGCTCGACCGCACCGTTCAGCGCCAGGTAGTGGAACTGCTGCGCGCGCTGCAGACCAAGTACAACCTGACCTACCTGTTCATCAGCCACGACCTGGCGGTGGTCAAGGCGCTCAGCCACCAGTTGATGGTGGTCAAGCAGGGTCAGGTGGTGGAACAAGGTCCGGCCGCACAGATTTTTGCTGCACCACAACATTCCTATACACAGCAGCTGCTGGAAGCCGCCTTTTTGGCTCCCACGGCTGTCGATATAACCTGAAGAGGAACAACACATGGGTTTTCTCGCCGGTAAGCGCGTACTGATCGTCGGTGTCGCCAGCAAACTGTCCATCGCATCCGGCATCGCTGCCGCCATGCATCGCGAGGGTGCAGAACTTGCCTTCACCTACCAGAACGAAAAGCTCAAGGGCCGCGTCGAAGAGTTCGCCGCTGGCTGGGGCTCCAACCCTGAGCTGTGCTTCCCTTGCGACGTTGCCAACGATGACGACATCGCCAAGGTCTTCGAGGAACTGAGCAAGAAGTGGGACGGCCTGGACTGCATCGTCCACTCCGTAGGCTTCGCTCCGGGCGACCAGCTCGACGGCGACTTCACCGAAGTCACCACTCGCGAAGGCTTCCGCATTGCCCACGACATCAGCGCCTACAGCTTCGTGGCCCTGGCCAAGGCCGGTCGCGACATGATGAAAGGCCGCAATGGCAGCCTGCTGACCCTGTCGTACCTGGGCGCCGAGCGCACCATGCCGAACTACAACGTCATGGGCATGGCCAAGGCCAGCCTGGAAGCCGGCGTTCGCTACCTGGCCGGCAGCCTCGGCCCGGAAGGCACTCGCGTCAACGCCATCTCCGCGGGCCCGATCCGCACCCTGGCCGCTTCCGGCATCAAGAGCTTCCGCAAGATGCTCGCGGCCAACGAAGCCCAGACTCCGCTGCGTCGCAACGTCACCATCGACGAAGTCGGCAACGCCGGCGCCTTCCTCTGCTCCGACCTGGCGTCGGGTGTCAGCGGTGAAATCATGTACGTGGACGGTGGCTTCAACACTACCGCCATGGGCGATATCTCGGAGTAAGACTTCGGGAAACGAGAAAAGGCCGCTGATGCGGCCTTTTCTTTTGCCTGGTGTTTTGTTGTCGCTCTTTCGGGCCTCATCGCCGACAACGCCGGCTCCCACAGGTATGGACTGCCCCCGAAAAGTTGGACAGCTTTAGCCAGCGGCCTGAGCCCTGTAATCGACGGGGCTTAGGCCATTTAGCCTCAGCTTGATGCGGTCATGGTTGTAGTAGCGGATGTACTCATCTAGGCCGGTGATCAGCTCTTCGACGCTCTCAAACCGTTTCAAGTAGAAAAACTCCGACTTGAGCGTGCCGAAGAAGCTTTCCATAGCGGCGTTATCCAGGCAATTCCCTTTGCGCGACATGCTCTGCTTTACGCCGCGCTGCTCAAGCTTTTCTCGGTATTGGCGCTGCTGATAATGCCACCCCTGATCAGAGTGAATGACCAGCTTCGGCTCCTTTCCCAAGCTACTCAGGGCTTTTTCCAGCATGTTCCCCACCAGCTCATAGCTGGGCCGGCGAGCGATCTCGTAGGCCACGATCTCACTGTTGTACAGGTCCATCACTGGTGAGAGGTAGAGCTTTTGCTGAGCCACTTTAAACTCGGTTACGTCAGTTACCCACTTCTGATTGGGCCGCTGGGCGATGAAGTTCCGCTCCAGCAGATTCTCGGCAATCCTGCCTACCTCTCCTCGATAGGACCGATATTTTTTAGGCCGCACTACCGCCTGCAAACCTTGGTCTGCCATCAGTCGCTCCACAACCTTCTTGTTCACCAGGACGCCTTGATTCTTGATCGCCAGCGTCACGCGCCGATACCCATAGAGCCCTTTTTCCTTGTGATAGACCTGACTCACTAGTTCTTTCAGATGGGCGTGTTTATCCGGCCTTTGAAGGCTTTTGAGCTGGTAATAGAAGGTGCTGTTCGACAACTCAACCAAGTCCAGCAACGCTGACAGCGGGAACCGGGTTCGGAGTCTGGAAACGATCAGCGTTTTTTCTCTTGCCTTCGCTCCTTCTCCTCTCTCAAAGCCTTCAGCTCCTTTAGGACAGCGTTCTCCATGCGCAGATACTCGAGTTCCGCCATGAGCTGATCTCGTGGCTTCAGCGCGTCGTCGGTATCAGTGGGTTTGAGTGGCTTAATCTTCTTGGACACGTCGGTAGGCTTTTTTCGTTGAGAGGCAGAGGAGGCAAGGTTGCCACTGTAGTACTGGTCCTCCCAAATGCCTATCCGAGAGGACTGGCCCAAGCCAAAATGCGCTGCCGTTTGACGCAGGGAAAGCCGGTGCTCGCGCATGTGCTGCACAACTCTGCGCTTGAAGTCGATGTGGTAGCGCTGACTATGAGGTATGGAACTGATAGTGGAGCGAGCTTTGTAGCTGGCCACCCAGCGCCTCAGCAGGCTGAAATCGATGTTGAAATGCTGGGCTACCTTTCGAAAACCATCACTGCCCTCTAGATAGGCAGTGATGGCTGCCAGCTTGAACTGTTCGGTGTACTTCATAACTCCCCCAAGGGTTGGATTAGTCTCCAATTTCTTGGGGGCAGTCCAGGTATTGTGTGCACCACCGAACCTTGTGGGAGCCGGCGTTGCCGGCGATGAGGCCATTGAATCCAGCACATGAAAAAGGCCGCTTGCGCGGCCTTTTTCATTGCGGTGGGAACACTCAGTAACGAGTGATCTCCGCCTTGGCTTCCAGCTGCTTGCGATAAGCCGCAAAGTCCTGCTGGCCGGCACGCGAAGCCAGGTAGCGGCGGTACTCGCCCTTCTCCTGCTCGCTCGCCGCGCTGCCTTCGTTGACGCCATTCAGGCGCAGGACGACGACGCTGCCATCCGCCAGGGTGACGGTGGAATACACCGCCTTGTCCTTGGCCTCAGGCTTGCCCATGCGGAACAGCGCCTGCAGTGCAACCGGGTCGACACCCTCCTGCATGCGGGTAGCCGCTTCCTGAACCTTCCAGGCCTGGCCTTCCTGCGTTGCCGTATAAGGGATGCTGCCATCGCGCAGACCCGCCACCAGGGCATCGGTCTTGCTCTTCACGGCAGCGGTCGCCTGCTCCTGGGCCAGATGGTCGCGGATCGGGCCGGAAACGGCTTCCAGCGGCAGTTGCGCGGGCTTGCGGTGTTCCTTCGCACGGACCACCACGACGGTCTCGGGATCCAGCTCGATCGCCGAGCTGTTGGAGCCTTCGTCCAGCACTTCAGGGCTGAACGCCGCCTGGATCACCTGACGGTTGGCAGTGATGCCATCGCCACCTTCACGACCGAACGGCGCGGAAGTCTGCACCTTCAGGCCCAGGTCCTGGGCCGGCTGGGCCAGGTCCGAGGCTTCGAACGCCGAGTCTTCCAATTGCTTGGTCGCTTCGACGAAGCGCTGCTCGACCTGCTGGGTCTTCAGTTCACGGGTCAGCTTGTCCTTCAGGCTGGCGAAGGTAGGCACCTCCGGCGCCTGCACACCCAGCAGCTTGATCAAGTGGAAACCGAACTCGGTACGCACCGGAGCGGAAACCTGGTCCTTGTTCAGCGCATACAGCGCGTCTTCGAAGGCCTGGTCATAGACGCCCTTGCCAGCGAAACCAAGGTCACCGCCATTGTTGGCCGAACCCGGGTCCTGGGAGAACTCCTTGGCCAGCGTGGCGAAGTCTTCACCCTTGGCCAGGCGCTGCTGGATCTCGTCGAGGCGGGCCTTGGCCTTGGCTTCATCCTGCTGGTCATTGACCTCGACCAGGATATGCGCGGCATGGCGTTGCTCGGCGAGGTTGGCGATTTCCTTCTGGTACAGCGCCTGGAGCTCGTCGTCGTTGACCTTGACCGCGTCGAAGAACGCCGCCTTCTTGAGCTCGATGTAGTCGATCACGACCTGGTCGGGGCTCATGAACTCCTTGGCATGCTGGTCGTAGTGGGCCTTGATCTGCTCGTCGGTTACGTTGACGGCGGCAGGGTCGGCCTTGAAGGTCAGCGAGGCGAAGTCACGAGTCTGCTTTTCCAGACGGGCGAAAGCGTCGACCTGGGCGTCAGTGACGAAACCGCTGCCGGCCAGACCGGCACGCAGCTGACCGATCAGCATTTCCTGGGCGAGCATGTCGCGGAATTGCATGCGGCCGTAACCCAGTTGGCGAATGACCTGGTCGAAACGCTCGGCGCTGAACTTGCCATCCACCTGGAATTCAGGGGTCTGCAGGATCACCTGGTCGAGTGCAGCTTCGGAGAAGGCGAACTTGGCATCACTCGCGCCCTGCAGCAGCAGTTGGCGCTCGATCAGGCCTTTGAGTGCCGCTTCGCGCAGCATCTTGTCGTCCAGCAAGGAAGGATCGAAATCCTTGCCCAGCCGTTGCATCAGTTGACGACGCTGGGTATCGACGGCCTGGCTCAGCTCGTTCTGGCTGATGGTGTCGCCGTTGACCTTGGCAGCATCCTTGTCGTGGCTGACGGCCTGGAAGATGGCATCGAAGCCGGTCAGCGCCATCAGTACCACGATGACACCGATGATGGTCTTGGCAATCCAACCTTGTGAATTGTCCCTGATATTTTGCAGCATGCGTCCCCCAGAAACGGCTGTGGCGGCTGCACAACCGCGGAGCGTGGGTAGAGTCCTGATAGAAGAAAGGCGCATCCGGGGATGCGCCTTCTCGTAACAGACGGAGCAGAGGAACTCTTTTTCCTCTCCACTCCGCCTACGGGCCAGTCGCGGGAACCGGCCCGACCAGGCTGAAGCCTGAAAAAAGCGTCTTAGTTGACCGCGTCTTTCAGTGCCTTGCCAGCCTTGAAGCCAGGCTTCTTGGCAGCTGGGATTTCCAGAGTCTTGCCGGTCTGCGGGTTGCGACCGGTACGAGCAGGACGGTCGGTGACCGAGAAGGTACCGAAGCCAACCAGAACCACGGAATCACCGGCCTTCAGGGCACCGGTGACGGACTCGATGACTGCGTCCAGCGCACGGCCGGCGGCAGCTTTTGGAATATCAGCAGATGCAGCGATAGCGTCAATCAGTTCCGACTTGTTCACTCTAAGTCCCCTTATCTCTATTTTGAGTTTGTTTCTAACTATGTAAATTCAATCAACGCTGAATGGCCCGTGACACTTGAGTGCCTTTTAATGGCAAGGACCTGGAAAACAGTCAGGCGGGCCACCCAGCTAAATACTTTCAATGCGTACTGATTCGTTCCTTTGAATCACCGTCGCGTTTTTCATCCTTGGCAACGATCTCGGGAGCCACATCCGGCAAGGGCTCCGGGGCGTATTGCAGCGCAATTTGGAGGACTTCGTCAATCCATTTAACCGGCTTAATCTGAAGATCCTGCTTTATATTGTCAGGAATCTCTTTCAGATCACGCACGTTTTCTTCCGGAATGATCACGGTCTTGATTCCGCCACGGTGTGCGGCCAGCAATTTTTCCTTCAGGCCACCGATCGCCAGGACCTGGCCACGCAGGGTGATTTCACCGGTCATCGCCACATCGGCACGCACCGGGATTTGCGTCAGCGCGGAAACCAGGGCGGTGCACATGCCGATACCGGCACTTGGACCATCCTTTGGCGTCGCACCTTCCGGCATGTGGATGTGGGTGTCGCGCTTCTCGTGGAAATCAGCCGGGATACCCAGGCTTTGCGCACGGCTGCGCACCACGGTCTGCGCGGCCGTGATCGATTCGACCATGACGTCGCCAAGGGAACCGGTCTTGATCAACTGACCCTTGCCCGGAATCACCGCCGCCTCGATGGTCAGCAACTCGCCGCCCACCTGGGTCCAGGCCAGGCCGGTGACCTGGCCGACCTGGTCCTGCTGCTCGGCCAGGCCGTAGCGGAACTTGCGTACGCCGAGGAAGTGCTCGAGCTGGTCGCCGCCGACCTTGACCTGGGCCTGCTTCTGCCCGGTGTATTCCTTGACCACCTTGCGGCAGACCTTGGCGATCTGCCGCTCCAGGCCACGCACACCGGCTTCGCGGGTATAGTAGCGGATGATGTCGCGGATCGCCGCGACCTCCACGTCCAGCTCGCCTTTCTTCAGGCCATTGGCCTTGATCTGCTTCGGCACCAGGTACTTCACCGCGATGTTGATCTTCTCATCCTCGGTGTAGCCCGGGAGACGGATCACTTCCATCCGGTCCAGCAGCGCCGGCGGGATGTTCATCGAGTTGGAGGTACAGAGGAACATCACGTCCGACAGGTCGTAATCGACCTCCAGGTAGTGATCGTTGAAATTGTGGTTCTGCTCGGGATCGAGCACTTCCAGCAGCGCCGAGGCCGGATCGCCGCGCATGTCGCTGCCCATCTTGTCGATTTCATCGAGCAGGAACAGCGGGTTGCGCACACCGACCTTGGTCATTTTCTGGATCAGGCGACCCGGCATCGAACCAATGTAGGTGCGGCGGTGGCCGCGGATCTCGGCTTCGTCACGCACACCACCGAGGGCCATGCGCACGAACTTGCGGTTGGTGGCACTGGCGATGGACTCGGCCAGGGAGGTCTTGCCCACCCCAGGCGGGCCAACCAGGCAGAGTACCGGTCCACGGATCTTCTTCACCCGCTTCTGCACCGCGAGGTACTCGAGGATGCGCTCCTTGACCTCTTCCAGCCCATAGTGGTCGGCATCGAGGATTTCCTCGGCCTTGGCCAGGTCCAGGCGTACTTTGCTCTGGGCCTTCCACGGCACCTGCACCAGCCAGTCGAGATACGAACGCACCACGGTGGCCTCGGCCGACATCGGCGACATCTGCTTGAGCTTGTTCAGCTCGGCCTGGGCCTTGGCATAGGCATCCTTGGGCAGGCCGGCGGCGTCGAGGCGCTTCTTCAGCTCTTCGACTTCGTTATGACCTTCATCACCATCGCCGAGCTCTTTCTGAATGGCCTTCATCTGCTCATTCAGGTAGTACTCGCGCTGGCTGCGCTCCATCTGCTTCTTGACCCGCCCGCGAATGCGCTTCTCGACCTGCAGCAGGTCGATCTCCGCATCCAGCAGTGCCAGCACGTGCTCGACACGGGCGGCCAGGTCGATGATCTCGAGGATTTCCTGCTTCTGCTCGATCTTCAGCGCCATGTGCGCCGCCATGGTGTCCACCAGGCGACCAGGCTCATCGATGCTGTTGAGGGAAGACAGGACTTCGGCAGGGACCTTCTTGCCGAGCTGGACATATTGCTCGAACTGGGAGAGCAGGCTGCGCACGAACACTTCGGATTCGCGGTCAGGGGCTTCGGTTTCATCGATCAGGGCGACCTCGGCACGGATGTGCCCTTCGACCTCGACAAAACGCTCGACAGCACCGCGCTGCTCGCCCTCGACCAGCACCTTGACGGTGCCATCGGGCAATTTCAGCAACTGCAGGACGGTAGCGATGGTGCCGACCCGATACAGGGCGTCTTCGCCTGGATCATCGTCAGCGGGATTCTTCTGAGCCAGCAAAAGGATTTGCTTCTCACCGGTCATCGCGGCCTCGAGGGCCTCGATGGACTTTTCACGCCCCACGAACAGCGGGATAACCATGTGCGGGTAAACAACGACATCGCGCAATGGCAAAAGAGGCAAGTCGAGGGTTGTCTTCATGATTTCGCCTCTACAGCGGCCTTGTGGCCGTAATCCGATGGAAATTTGAGCTTGGACTTAATGTGGGGGCAGCCCCGGAAAAAAACAAGCTCTGCGACAGGAAAAGCAAAGGGGCCCGTAGGCCCCTTGCTGGTTTCGCTGTCTTTCAGACTCAGGCGTCTGGTGCGACCTTGGCTGGCGGCTCGCTGTTCTCGTAGATCAGCAGCGGCTGCGAAGTGCCATCGATGACGCTCTCGTCGATCACCACCTTGCTGACATCCTTCTGCGAAGGAATCTCATACATGGTGTCGAGCAGGATGCCTTCGAGGATCGAACGCAGGCCACGGGCGCCAGTCTTGCGCTCCAGCGCCTTGCGGGCCACGGACTTCAGCGCATCGCTGCGGAACTCCAGGTCCACGCCTTCCATCTCGAACAACTTGCCATATTGCTTGGTCAAGGCGTTCTTCGGCTCGGTAAGGATCTGCATCAGCGCAGCCTCGTCCAGTTCGTCGAGGGTTGCCAGAACCGGCAGACGCCCTACGAACTCGGGGATCAGGCCGAACTTGACCAGATCGTCCGGCTCGACTTCACGCAGCGACTCGCCCACCTTCTTGCCCTCCTCCTTGCTGCGCACTTCGGCACCAAAGCCGATGCCGCCGCGGGTGGAGCGCTGCTGGATGACCTTCTCCAGACCGGAGAACGCACCGCCGCAGATGAACAGGATGTTGCGCGTATCGACCTGCAGGAACTCCTGCTGAGGATGCTTGCGACCACCTTGCGGTGGCACCGAGGCGACAGTGCCCTCGATCAGCTTCAGCAACGCCTGCTGCACGCCTTCGCCCGAGACATCGCGGGTGATCGACGGGTTGTCGGACTTGCGCGAGATCTTGTCGATCTCGTCGATGTAGACAATGCCCATCTGGGCCTTTTCCACATCGTAGTCACACTTCTGCAGCAACTTCTGAATGATGTTCTCGACATCTTCGCCCACATAACCGGCTTCGGTCAGGGTGGTGGCGTCAGCGATGGTGAACGGAACATTCAGCAGTCGGGCGAGGGTTTCCGCGAGCAGGGTCTTGCCCGAGCCGGTCGGGCCGATGAGCAGGATGTTGCTCTTGCCCAGTTCGACGTCGTCGGCTTTCTTGTCGCGTTGGTTCAGGCGCTTGTAGTGGTTGTACACCGCTACGGCCAGAACCTTTTTCGCGCGCTCCTGACCAATGACGTACTGGTCCAGGATGGCGCTGATTTCTTTCGGCGAAGGCAATTTATGCGCGCTGCTCTCGGCCTGGGCTTCCTGCACCTCCTCACGGATGATGTCGTTGCACAGGTCGACGCACTCGTCGCAGATAAATACCGAGGGGCCGGCAATCAACTTGCGCACTTCATGCTGGCTTTTGCCGCAGAAGGAGCAATAGAGCAATTTGCCGTTGTCCTCGCCGTTACGGGTGTCAGTCATTCGATCGATCCAATCCGGTAGGCTTGCAACACAAGATGAAGGCAATTGCGGGCTTTTTCAAGTCCGCGGGTAGGCACTTTCCGCGCCTACCCGCTCTGGCACCCAGGATCAGGAGACCAGTTGCCGCTTGTCGTAGACCGAGTCGATCAGGCCGTACTCGGCCGCGCGCTGGGCGCTCATGAAGTTGTCGCGTTCGGTATCGCGCTTGATAGTTTCGAGATCCTGGCCAGTATGGTGTGCTAGCAGTTCGTTCAGGCGCGACTTGATGTTGAGGATTTCCTGGGCGTGGATCTCGATATCGGTCGCCTGACCCTGGAAACCACCCAGTGGCTGGTGAATCATCACCCGCGAGTTGGGCAGGCAGTGACGCTTGCCTGCAGCACCGGCAGCAAGCAGGAACGCACCCATGCTGCAGGCCTGGCCGATGCAGATGGTGGACACGTCCGGCTTGATGAACTGCATGGTGTCGTAGATCGACATGCCTGCAGTGACCGAACCGCCTGGGGAGTTGATGTACAGATGGATATCCTTGTCCGGGTTTTCCGCTTCAAGGAACAGCAGTTGCGCCACTACCAGGTTGGCCATGTAGTCTTCTACCGGACCCACCAGGAAGATCACGCGCTCCTTCAAGAGGCGCGAGTAGATGTCATAGGCGCGTTCGCCACGGGCGGACTGCTCGATAACCATCGGGACCAGGCCACCGGCGGCCTGGATGTCAGAGCTCTGCTGAATATAAGAATTGCGGGACATGTCCTGCACTCACTCCCAAATAGTCATGGCTTGAATACGCACAAGCCAGCGCGAAGGCTGGCTTGTGGGGTTTTCCTACGAAGGAGGAAATCACTCAGCGGCGGCAGGTGCCTGTGCTGGCTTGACAGCTTCTTCGTACGAGACCGACTTGTCGGTCACAGTCGCTTTCTGCAGGACAGTATCTACAACTTGTTCTTCCAGCACAACCGAACGGACTTCGTTCAGTTGCTGGTCGTTCTTGTAGTACCAGGCCACGACTTGTTCTGGTTCCTGGTAGGCCGAAGCCATTTCCTGGATCAGTTCGCGAACGCGGGCTTCGTCCGGCTTCAGCTCGTTCTGCTTGACCACTTCGGCGACGATCAGGCCCAGCACGACGCGGCGCTTGGCTTGCTCTTCGAACAGTTCGGCCGGCAGTTGCTCAGGCTTGATGTTGCCACCGAATTGCTGGACGGCTTGAACGCGCAGGCGGTTCACTTCGTTTTCCAGCAGGGCTTTCGGGACTTCGATCGGGTTGGCAGCCAGCAGGCCGTCCATTACCTGGTTCTTGACCTTGGTCTTGATCGCCTGGCGCAGCTCACGCTCCATGTTCTTGCGAACTTCGGTGCGGAAGCCGTCGATGCCGGTTTCCTTGATACCGAACTGGGCGAAGAACTCTTCGTTCAGCTCAGGCAGTTTCGGCTCGGAAACGCTGTTGACGGTAACGGTGAACTCGGCGGCTTTGCCAGCCAGGTCCAGGTTCTGGTAGTCCTCGGGGAAGGTCAGGGTCAGAACGCGCTCTTCACCCGCCTTGGCGCCAACCAGGCCTTCTTCGAAGCCCGGGATCATGCGGCCGGAACCCAGGACCAGCTGGGTGCCCTTGGCGGAACCGCCAGCGAAGGCTTCGCCGTCGATCTTGCCGACGAAATCGATATTCAGCTGGTCTTCGTTCTGGGCAGCGCGGTCAGCGGCTTCGAAACGGGTGTTCTGCTTGCGCAGGACTTCCAGCATGTTGTCCAGGTCGGCGTCGGCAACGTCAGCGCTCAGGCGCTCGACGGCGATCGATTCGAAGCCGGCAACAGCGAACTCAGGGAACACTTCGAAGATGGCGACGAACTCGAGGTCCTTGCCTTTTTCGAAGGATTTTGGCTCGACGGCAGGCGCACCGGCCGGGTTCAGCTTCTGCTCGACAACGGCTTCGTAGAAGGAAGCCTGGACCAGGTCGCCGAACGCTTCCTGACGGGCAGCGTCTTCGTAACGCTGACGGATCACGCTCATAGGTACTTTGCCAGGGCGGAAGCCTGGAACCTTGGCGCGACGGGCAGTCTGTTGCAGACGCTTGTTGACTTCAGTCTCGACGCGCTCTGCCGGTACGGCGATGGTCATACGACGCTCGAGAGCGGAAGTATTTTCAACAGAAACTTGCATGAATATTCCTCGTTGCACAGACGTTAGCCGGCGATACCCGACTCCAGAATCAAGGGCAAGCATTCTAGTAGTTCAGACACCAGAAGTCACCCTGTTCGACCCGGAGACGAACAGCACCGGCCCTCAATAATTTTCAGAAAAGCCCGGACCGCGCCAGAGCAACACTGCAACCTGCAAAACAGAGCCTGTGCGCAACCCGGAAAAGCAATCGACAAGCCATCCGGAATCAGGAGGAAAGACCGTCGACCTCGTTGAAGTCGCAATACTCTTCCCAACTCATGCCCAGTGCCTCGGCCACTTCGCGATGGACCTCCATGCGCATGACCTGCAGCTCCTCGGCAGACTCTGCGACCAGGCGCAATGTCAGCTCCCAGGGCTCGATACCCTGCTCCTGCGCCTCATCCTCGAACGCCCACTGGATCTGCTGGCGCTGTTCAACCTCGTCCAGCGCAGCAATTTCCGCCAGCAAATGCGGATTCGCCTGGGTGAAACGCTCCAGCGCAACCGCCTGGCGGGATTCTTTAGCAATCATTTTTCACTACCTGCTCGCCAGGGCCCTGGCATCGGATCAAACCACTGAAACTTATCAGCTTTCAGTGGAACGTTGCCAGCCATCCGGCGTCTGATATTGACTGAGTCGCGGCGAATAATTCCGTCAGCAAAAGAGGAATTATCCTACGAACGGCATGGAACTTCGTTTGCAAAGCCAGGTCCGGCCCCGCTACCCTAGCGCCCCGCGCCTAGCCAACGCGTTTCATTTACATTAACGCCATTCAGGCATGAAGAGCGAAACCGCAAGGACGTACCTGTGTTGAAAAAACTCCTGATCGTCAGCGCCTGGCCCTTTCACTGCTCACTCGCACTCGCCACCCCTCTTCACGCCTCGTTCGACCCAGGCGCGCAGTATGCCATCGTCGAAATCAGCGGCGCACCGGAAAGGCTCTCGGTGATCACCCAGCGCACAGGCATCAGCGGAACCAGTTACTCCGCGCGCCAATTCAACTGCCTCACGCACACCGTTCGCTTCATGGGCTCCGCAACATCTCTCAAGGACCTGGCCAGCGCCCGGCCCGATGATGAGGCAACACCGATCTTCAAAGGCTCGCTTTCACGCGATATCAGCGATGTCGCTTGCGACAGCACCTCACCGACCGACCCCGTCCAGCAACGCGCAGAACTGAGCGCGAACACCCGCTGAACACCACCTTAACAACGGAACATGTCGCATCAAGGGCGGGCAAGCCGCCCGTTAAAAACGAAAAAGGCGCCTGGTTTTCACCAGGCGCCTTTTCACAATATGGGGTGGACGAAGGGAATCGAACCCTCGACCACAGGAATCACAATCCTGCGCTCTACCAACTGAGCTACGTCCACCATAACGCTGACTTGCTGCTTTCCCACACTTCAGTGCAAGGCGGTGAAAGCTTGAATGGTGCGGACGAAGAGACTCGAACTCATCAACCGGGGACCACCCTGCTTGAGGGCCGCGATTCTAGGGGCTTGCAGGGGAGGCATGCAAGCTTTTTTGTTCCCAGGTTGTTCCCAGTTTGCGCGTGGACGTCATCAGCCAGACGCTCCGCCAGAGGGTAAACGCCGTTTCATGTTGACCCCTCAAAAAAAGGTAATTTTGGTAATTGGATTTTTGAAATGCGCTGGAGGCCACGTAAATCAAGGGCTCCAGCCTTTTTGAAAAAGGTAATTTTTTGGTAATTGAAAGGTAATTGGATTACCTCAACTGGTGGTTGGCTACCCGAAATTCCATCTCCTTTAAAATCAGGCACTTACGAAAAAATTACCTTTCCCCTTACCTCAGATTACCTTTTGAGGTAATCGCTGAAGGCCTTGTGGGTAAAGGGCTTGAGCACTGGTCTGCCCTCCTCCTAACCGAAATTACCTTTTTTTGAGGGTCAACCTGAAAACCGCCCAGACAGATCACTACACTGGGTAGGCGACCAGGAGAGGCACCATGCGAGAGAGCGATGAGAAACGCCTTGAAGATCTACTGGGCGCAGGTGAGCCACTGACTGCGCAAGCGATCGAGGCTCTGCGGAAGTATCACGCCGCTCGCGGTGTCCTACCCGATGACCAGGTGGAGGGACTACGCAAGAAGGCAGAGTTTTTGTTCGAAGCTCTCAGCGAATATCAACAGAAAGCACTGGGCGGAAAAGCCCCACCCCTGCAATAGGCACCACCTGCAGGGATTTGCAGGGATCCTCACACCCGTATTCATCAAGGCCGCCCGCAGCCGGCATGGCTCGCATAGGGCCGCAGGGGTGCCGAAAAATCACGACATTTAGACCGCCGGCGCGGCGTGGGGGAAGTGGCGCGCGCCGGGTGCGGGTCGCGAATCGAGCAAATCGCTGATACTGTTCATTCATACAGTATTGAATGGGGTCGGCCATGCTGATCGATGACACAGGGTTCGAGCTGGGCATGCCCACGCGCGAGGAGATGATCAAGCACCAGGTGGCGCTGCTGAAGCATGAGCGCGAGGACGCATGGCTCCGTCTGGCCAAGGCGAACGAAGACATCCAGCGGCTGATTGAAATCAACGAGGGACTGAACCGTCAGATCAACGACCTGCGGCGTCAATTGAATGGGGGAAACGTGGACCAAGAAAGGGAGCATATTCATGGGTTGCACTCAGGTCAGTTCCCGACCTGGGGCATTAAGGGGCCAAGCACCGAGGAGATCCTGGCGGAGATCGCTGAACGTGAAGCGGGGCCGCCGAAACCCCCGTAAACATTGGGCAAAACCTTTTAAACCTGTGGCTTGAACACCCCCAAAGTGCTAGGATTAGCTGGGGTTTTCCATACTCCAATTCGGCTTTTTTTAGGCCCGCCGAGACGCAAAAAAGCCGTCACAAGGACGGCTTCCTGTTGCAATGAGCGGTCACCAGTTGAAGTAGATCAGCTCGTTGGCCACCTTCCCGCCTTTGCCACTCACCATGTGCCGGAATGGCACCACCTTCAGGCGCAGGTCAGCGAATACCTCGCGGATCTGCGGATGGTCGTTGATCGAGATGACCATCTTTCCCTTGCACGACTTGGCCAGGTCAGCCATGGCCTGGTACTGCTCGAAGCCGAACTGACCTGGGCAGTAGCCCGACGTCTCCCAATACGGTGGATCCAGGTAAAAGAGCGTGTGCTCCCGATCATATCGGCGAACACATTCCTGCCAATCCAAGTGCTCCACCGTGGTTCTGGCCAGCCGTAGGTGTGCCTCGCTGAGCTTCTCCTCGATCCGCAGGAGATTCAACCGCGGGGCTGAGGTGGTGGCCGTTCCGAATGTTCTGCTTGTCGGCTTCGCCCCGAAGCACAACTGCTGCAGGTAGAAGAACCGGGCGGCTCGCTGGATATCCGTCAGGGACTCTACGGCCTGCATGTTGGCCCATTCGAACATCTTCCGGCTCACCAGTGACCACTTGAACTGGCGGATCAGCTCCTCCAGGTGGTGGGCGACCACGCGGTACAGGTTCACCACCTCGCCGTCGAAGTCGTTGATCACCTCCACGCGGCTGGGCTCTTTCATAAAGAACAGAGCTGCACCACCGCAGAAGGGCTCTACATAGCAGTCGTGGTCGGGAAACTCGGGCAGGATGTGTTTCGCCATGCGGCGCTTGCCGCCCATCCAGGGAAAAATCGGTTGCGACATCAATAGTCCTTTCAGTAGTCCACAGGCGACCGTCCGATCGCCCTTCACGCATCACCCAGGGCGCTTACGCCTTGGGCGGTAACTCAAACGGCTGGAAGCTCACCACCTCCTCTCCCAACCAGTCATTCACCTGGGCCAGGCGCGCCTGCACCGGCTCCAGCTCGTTGACGGCCCAGACCTCTGTCGCCTCCCGGATCGAGCCGAAGCCGCCGGCGTTCTGCGGCACCACCCCCATCAACTGCGGCGGGATCCGCAGCGCGGCCAACAGGTCGTCGCGGCTGATGTTCTTGATTGCCGCGAAATCGTCCTTGGCCGCTACCTCGCTGATCGGCAGCAATTGAATGCCATCCTTCTTGCCACCAGGTGCGTACATGAACAGGTTGCGGAAGTTGCCCGGCCCCTTGCTGTTCTTCATGGCGTCGCGCAGGTCGTCGACGAACTTCTCGTTCTGCACCGCGTCGGTCATGTAGAGCACGAACCCGGCGTGGCTGCCGTTCTGGTAGTACTTGCGCCGGAACAGCGTCGCGCTCTCGTTGAGCAGCGCGCTCTGCAGCGCCGGCATCCACTCCGGAAGCCCGTAGACCTCTTGGTTGATATCAGCCTCGCGCAGGTGGCAGATGCTCCCGGTCTTGAACTGGTGCTCGTCCTTCCAGCCGCGCACCTGGTAGTAGGTGTCCAGGTCGGTACCGCGGCGCATGTACTTTGCCAGGCAAGGCAGTAAGCCCAGGGCCCGACCTAGCATGTTGTCGCGCTTCTCCAGGTAGAGGTTGCCGCACCACCCCCAGTCCATGACGATCTGTTCGAAGGCCTGGCGGCTGAGCAATCGATGGGGCTTGAACGTCCGGACCAGCATGTTGCGCTTGAAGGTGAGCCCGGACTGCAGATACACGCTCGCCCGGGTTGACCGGGCCAGGCCATCGAGGGAGACCGGCGGCTCATACCATCGCCCATTGGACCAGCACTCCAGGTAGTCCAGGATCTCGCGCCCATCGAGCACTGGTACCGGATCCCCGAACGTGAACGCCATGCCCTGAGCACCTTGACCTTTCGCCAGCAGCTCGCCCTCGACGGCCACCGGCTGCCCGCCATTGTCTTCGCTCATCAATAAATCTCCATGATCACGGAATTCGTTGCCGTCTGGCCTTCCAGCGGCTCGTTGTGGATTGCGTGGAACAGCGCCCAGGCCAGGTCGGCGTGGCCGGTGGCCTCGTTGCGGCCGGCAACGAACGTGAATTGCCGCCCGCCCGGCGTGATCGTCTTGCGCACCGCCATCAGCGCTTGGGCGAGATCCGTCCAGCCGGCGTCGAACTCGAGGCGCCCCTTGCTGATCACGTCCCACGCCTTCATCACCAAGCGCCCCTTCAGCTCCACGTTGTAGGAGAACGCCCGGACGGCCGGGAAGAACTGCTTGACCAGCTGCGCAACCGCGCCACCGATGCCAGTTGTGTCGATACCGATGTACGTGACCCAGTAGCGCTCCGTCACCTTGCGGATCGTCTCGGCCTGGGCGTTGAAGTCCATCCCCCGGAACTGGTGGCGCTCCAGCACCCGGAACTTGCCTCCAGGTACCAACGGTGGCGCCACGACGATCAGGCCCGCCGAATCGCCCGTTTCAGCCGGGTCGTATCCCACCCAGACCTGCCGATCGGCAAACGGCCTGGCCGCGAACGGCTTGTAGTCCTCCCAGGTCGACCAACTGTCCACCATGCACGGCTGAAGCATGGTCAGCGGGAAGATGCTCGCGCCGTCGTCGACGAACTGGCACATCAGCAGGTTCTGGTAGGCCGCGGCGTCGTATTCCAGGCGCAGCTCGTCGATGTCGAACAGGTCGCAGCCACGTTCCTCCGCGTCCAGAATCGTGACGATCTGCCGCCAGACCCGGTCGTCGCAGAGCCGGCCCTGCTGCAGCGCGCTGTGGCTGACGTCCAGTTTCAAGTGCTGGGCTGTCGGCTTGCCCTTGTTGAAGCGCTCACCGGTCCAGAAGGTGTAGGCCTCGTGCGCCATTGAGCTGGGCGTCGAGAAGTAGGTCCGGCGGTAGCGCTTCTGCATCGCCATGCCGGAGGCGACCTTGTTCAGCTCGTTGAACTTGAAGGTCCAGAAGAATTCGTCGAAGTAGAAGTTGCCGTGGTAGCCCTGGGCAGTCCGGGCGTTGGTACCCAAGAAGTGCAGCTCGGCACCGTTGGACAGGATGATCGGGTCGCCTGACAGCTCGACGCCGATCGTGTCGCGGGCGAACGCCTGGATGTAGGCCTTGAAAATGTGGGCCTGCGCCTTGCTGGCCGACAGGAAAATCTGGTTACGGCCGGTGGTCAGCGCATCGATCAGCGCCTCCCTGGCAAAGTAATACGTTGCACCGATCTGCCGGCTCTTGAGGATTGCCCTGGTCCGCTGGTTGCCCGCGCGGTACCAGTCGAGTTGGTAGTCGAAGCATCCCTCGACGAAGGCCTCGACCAGTTTCTCGACCGCCTCCTCGGGGATGCCGTTGCGCT
This sequence comes from Pseudomonas sp. P2S-1, assembly GCF_057197725.1. Classification (NCBI taxonomy): domain Bacteria; kingdom Pseudomonadati; phylum Pseudomonadota; class Gammaproteobacteria; order Pseudomonadales; family Pseudomonadaceae; genus Pseudomonas; species Pseudomonas sp. P2S-1. The sequence goes on along the minus strand of NZ_CM170068.1, from coordinate 86,694 downwards.
TGGGCTTGCGCTTCTCGCCAGAGTTACGCTTGGCCAGTTCGGGGTTGAGGTCGGTCTCGGTGCCGCCGTTCTGGAACCGCTCGATTCGCGCCTGCCGCTCCAACTGGCGGTGCAGCAGGTCGATTTCCTTGAAGTCGGTCCCGGACTTCGGATCCTTGAGCAGCAGTTGCACCAGGCGCGCTTCCGTCGCGGCCTGGATCCGCTGCAGCGGCGTAGCCCGGTCCCACTCGTCCCGGTTTTTCCAGCTGTGAAGGGTCTTCTCTTTCTCGCCGATCAGCTCGGCGATCTCGCACACGCGATACCCCTGCCAATACAGGTGCTTGGCATGGCGGCGGTGGTCAGTGGGCAGGTCGACGATGGCATTCATGGCGCCGATGCTGCCGTTCGCGCGCGCGTTCCCCTATCGCCGGCCCCTGTAGCGTGCGGCCCTACAACTGCGCCGCGTTGCCCCGGGCGCGCGGTGTGTCGACCATGCCCTCACCGCCAGGCACAACGCCACCGCCACATCATCGAGGGAATCGCAGCATGGCCGGCAAAACCGACACCCCACCCAAGAAGTACCGCTCGAAGTGGACCCGCATTGCTGTTGAGGGGGCCACCACCGACGGCCGGACCATCGAACGATCCTGGATCGAGGACATGGCCAGCACCTACAGCCCGAACACCTACGGCGCCCGGATCAACTGCGAGCACATCAAGGGCTACCTGCCCAGGAGCGACTTCGGGTCCTACGGCGACGTCCTGGCACTGAAATCGGAAGAAGTCGAGATCGCCGGCGTGAAGAAGCTGGCCTTGTTCGCCCAGCTCCAGCCGAACGACATGCTGCTTGAGCTGAACAAGGCCGGGCAGAAGATCTACACCTCGATCGAGGTTCAGCCCAAGTTCGCCGACTCCGGCAAGGCCTACCTGATTGGCCTGGCGGTGACCGACACCCCGGCCAGCCTGGGTACCGAGGCGCTCAGCTTCAGCGCCCAGCACGGGACCATGAACAACCGGAAACAGCACAAGGACAACCTGTTCACCGCGGCCGAGGAGACCGCACTGGAATTCGAGGAAGTCACCGACAGCGAGAGCAAGGTCCTGGGCCTGTTCAACCGCGTCATGGACGTCCTCGGCAAGAGCAAGGACAAGGAAGGCAAGGACGCCGCTCAATTCTCCGAACTGGCCACCGCCATCGAGGCGCTGGCCACCCATGCCAAGGAGCAAGGCGAGGCGTTCACCGAAGAGGTGGCGGCCCGGACGGACCTGGTCGAGAAGCTGATGAAGCTCACCACCGACTTCAACGGACTGGTCAAGCGCCTGGACGAAACCCAAGACCACAGCCAGAAGCAACGGCCTGCCGCTACCGGCGGTGAAGGCAAGTCCTTGGCCACCTTCTGACACAACACCTGTCCATTCGGAGCACAGCATGCGTAATGAAACCCGTGTCGCCTTCAACGGCTACCTCGGCCACGTAGCAAAACTCAACGGCGTAGAGAGCGCCGCCGTGAAATTCAACGTCGAGCCGAGCATCCAGCAAAAGCTGGAGACTGCGATCCAGGAGGGCATCGCGTTCCTGGGTCGCATCAACGTCATCGGCGTGATCGAGCAGTCTGGCGAAGCGCTGCTGCTGGGCGTCAACGGTCCAATCGCCAGCCGGACCAACACCGCGGCCGGCAACCGTCGCAATCCTGGTGAGCGCCAGTCGCTGACCAAGGACAGCTACACCTGCAAGCAGACCAACTTCGACAGTGCCTTCCCGTATCCGCTGCTGGATGCCTGGGCGAAATTCCCGGACTTCCAGGTTCGGCTGACCAACGCCATCGCGCAGCGCCAGGGTCTGGACCGGATCATGATCGGTTGGCACGGGGTATCGGTGGCTCCCGCAAGTAATCCGGCCACCTATCCAATGCGTCAGGACGTCAACATTGGCTGGCTGAAAAAGATCCGGGACGGCGCTCCCGATCGAGTGATCGATCACGGCACGAAAGTGGACGGCAAAGTCATCATCGGTCCGGACGGCGACTACAAGACGCTCGACGGCTTGGTCTTCGATGCCGTCCAACTGCTTGACCCGTGGCACCGCCAACACCCGGAACTGGTCGTGATCGTGTCGCGTAATCTGCTCCACGAGAAGCTGCTCACCGCCGTGGAGAAAGGCGCCGCCTCCAACCAGGAGGAGAACGCCGCTCAGGAAATCGTCAGCCGAGCTCGCCTGGGCGGCTTACCGATCGTCGACGTGCCTTACTTCCCGGACAACACCGTCCTGGTCACTACCCTGTCGAACTTGTCCATCTACTGGCAGGAGGCCGCGCGCCGCCGTCACCTGAAGGACGAGCCGGAATACGACCGAATCGCCGACTATCAGTCCTCCAACGACGCCTACGTCGTCGAAGACTTCGGCCTGGTCGCTCTGGTCGAAAACATCGAGAAGGCTTAATCCATGGCCCTGACCCTCGCTCAACAGACCCAGCTACGTAAGCGTGCAGCGATCGAGGCGGCAGCTGTCGCCCCGGCCGCGATGATGGACGGCGCGACCGGCTACGAAATGATGCTGGCCAAGCTCCAGCAGGATCAGTTCCGCCTCAAGCAGATCCAGTCCGGCGAGGCCAAGGGCAAATTCAAGGCCGAGCTGCTGCCTGAGTACGTGCCGTACATCGAGGGCGTACTGCAGGCCGGCCAAGGCGCCCAGGACGACGTCGTGGTCACCGTTATGGTCTGGCGCTTCGACGCCGGCGACTTCGAAGGCGGTCTCGATGTCGCGGGATATGTCCTGCAGCACGACCTCAAGATGCCCGACCGCTTCAACCGGACCACTGGCTGCGTTGTGGCCGAAGAGGTAGCGACCGCTGCACTCAAGGCACAGAAGGCCGGCGAAAGCTTCTCCCGTGACACGCTGACCCGTACCGCAGAGCTGACCGCCGACTCCGACATGCCGGACGAAGCCCGGGCCAAGCTGATGCTCGCCCTGGGCAGGGCCACGCTGGAAGGCCTGGACGACGAAAATCCTGGCCAGCCCGGGCAGATCGCCGCCGGCATCGAGCTGCTGAAGCGCGCAATCGAGCTGCACAGCAGCTGCGGTGGCAAGAAAGACCTGGAGCGCGCCGAGCGCCTCCTCAAGAAACACGCCGGCCCCACCGGCTAACCGAGCGTCCCCGCGCACCCCGGCGGCTCGGGGCGATCAGCGGCCCATGGCCGACCTGTGAAACCCCGACCACCGCCGACTTATTCAGAGCACGCGACCATGAGCGGATTCATTGCCGGCAGCCAGCCGGCCAGCGCCCCTGCGCCTGGTGCGCACATCAATACCGACAACTTCTGGCCGTCGATCGATCTCGACAAGCTGCGTGCGTCGTTGCGGATCGACGCCAGCGTCACGCCGGCACGGCTTGAAACCGCCGTCATTGCTGCGGCGATCAGCGTCAACGACGAACTGGACGAGTGGCGCCTTGCAAGGCTCGCCGAGGGGATTACTGCCCTGGCGGACTTCCCAAGCATGCCCGTCGCCGGCACCACAAAGCACCTCTATCTATATGGCCGCGCGGTCGAGGCCGCCACTGGCGCCGAGGTCTGCGAGCGCTACCGCGGCTACGACACCACCGCCAGCGGAAGCAAGAAAGCCGACGACACCGCCCCAACGATCGAGGACTACCGCCGGGACCAGAGATGGGCGATCCGCGATTTCCTGGGCAAGTCCCGCACCACCGTGGAGCTGCTGTGATGGAAAAGTTCGAAACCATCGACTGGAACGAGATCTCCCACCGAGGACTCCTGGTGCGCATCAATCGGGAGATCATGCATCCCCTCGGCCTGGCGGTCTGCCGGGATCCCGCTACGGGTCAGTCGGCAGGAGCGATCGTCTCTACCGATGGTCCGTTCGTTTTCGCAGAAGATGTCGGCCCAGTTCCATCACCTGCAGGCGCTGAGTGATGCCAGCCCAACTGCGGACAATCCAGAACGACACGGTCGACGCCCTGTGTTGGCGGCACTACGGCCGCACCATCGGCGTCGTCGAAGCCGTGCTCCAGGCAAACCCACGACTCGCAGACTACGGCCCGGTGCTGCCGGCCGGCGTCCTGGTCTCCCTCCCCGACCTCCAAACCCCAGCGCCGGAGCGCGCGATGGTGAACCTATGGGAATGAATCCTCATGCCTGATCGTCCAGAAACCTGGGCCTGGCTCGCGGCTTGGCTTGAACACAACTGGCCTGGTTTGTACGCCGGCTTCCTCGCTCTTGTAATTGCAGCGTTGCGCGTCATCTACGGCGGCGGATCCTTGCGGCGGGTTGCGGTCGAGGCTCCGCTCTGTGGTGCGCTTGCTCTATCGGTCAGCCACGGCCTGTCGCTGATCGGCATCCCACTGAGCGCCGCCCCGTTCTTCGGCGGAGTAATCGGCCTACTCGGCGTCGAGGTCACCCGGGCGGCCGCGAAGAAGTTCTTTGTTCGTAAAGGAGAGGCAGCATGACCACGTTGCGACATGGCGACCGCTCGCAGGCGGTCCGCGACCTGCAGCGCAAACTCAACGCCCAGGGCGCCAAACTGGTGGACGACGGCCACTTCGGCGACGAGACCGAAAAGGCCGTGGCCGCTTACCAGCGCCGGGTCGGCCTGGTTGACGACGGGGTCGCTGGCCCGAAGACCTTGGCCAGCCTGAACGGTGCGAGTTGCCAGGTGCTGCTGAAGGGTGCGGACCTGGCCAACGCCGCCCTGCGCCTCGGCGTACCGGTCGCTGCCGTCTATGCGTTGAACGAGGTCGAGTCCAAGGGCCGCGGCTTCCTGGACAACGGCAAGCCCGTCATCCTCTTCGAGCGGCACATCATGTACCGTCAGCTGCAAGCGGCCCGGGGCACCGACGCCGACCAGGCCGAGCTGCAGAAGCGAGCCGACAGCCTGGCTGGTCAGTTTCCCGCACTGGTCAACCCCAAACCCGGCGGCTACTCCGGCGGTACCGCCGAGCACCAGCGCCTGGCCAGCGCACGCCAGCTCGACGACAGCGCCGCCCTGGAGTCGGCGTCCTGGGGCGCGTTTCAAGTGATGGGCTACTGGTGGGAGCGCCTTGGCTACGCGAGCGTGCAAGACTTTGTCGCTGCGATGTCCCGCAGCGAAGCCGACCACCTGGACGCGTTCGTCCGCTTCATCGAAACCGATCCGGCTCTGCACAAGGCGCTCAAGGCCCTGAAGTGGGCGACCGTGGCGAGCCTATACAACGGCCCGGACTACAAGCGAAACCTGTACGACGTGAAGCTGCAGCGGGCTTTCGAGCGTTACCAGGACAGCGCGGGGGTGGCTGCATGAGCAACGCACAGCAGGAAACTGAACGTTTCCCATACGGCGAGCTGATTCGGCGCATGTCCAGTCTTTCCCCCGCAGGATGCCTTGCCGTGCTCCTGCCGGCAGGCACTCCATTCGATCAGTGCCGGAAAATGGCAGATGCCCTGCAACAAGTGATGGCAGTGCCACCATTGGTGATCTGCGGTGATCTGGAGGTGCTGGACGAAGCGGAAATGAACGCCGCCGGCTGGTATCGCAAATGATCGACATCCGCACCGGCGCCCTGGCCGGCGCGCTGATCATCGCCGCCGGCGCCGGACTCTGGTCGCTCGCGCAGCACCAGCTCCTCAACGCCGCAGATGAAACCAAGCTGCTCCTCAAGGACCAGGTCGAAACCGCCCAGGGCGAAGCCCGAAAGAACCTGGCCACCGCCACCGAACTGAAACAAACCCTGAACCGCGAGCGCGAAACCCAAGCCCAGCAGCTCCAGCTCCTCGGCGAGCTGCGCCTGGGCCTGGCCGATCGCCGCCGCCAGATCGAGGACCTCAAGCGTGAGAACGACGAACTTCGTCAATGGGCTGACCAGCCTCTGCCTGCTGCTGCTCGCCGGCTGCGTGAGCGCCCCGCCGTCGCAGGCGCCGACGCTTATCGTGACTGGCTGTCCCGCGGTGGTGCCGTGCACCCTGCCGGCGACGGCACCAGCGAACAACGGAACCCTGCTCAGTGACCAGGACCTGATCGAGCAAGCCTGGGCCGAATGCGCTGCCCAGGTCGACCGCGTCTACAAGCACCAGGTGAACACCGATGAACAAACCCGATAGCCTGCGGAACCACCTGCTAGCGGAGGTGCCCGGTCTGGCCCACAACCCCGACCGCCTGCTGACCTTCATCGACAAGGGCAAAGTCCGCTGCACGGCCGCACCGACGCTGTCCTTCGAGTACGAGTACACGCTGCAGATGATCCTCACAGACTTCCCCGGTCATCCGGACAGCGTGATGATCCCGATCCTCGGCTGGGTTCGCGTGAATCAGCCGGAACTGCTGGCCAACCTGGACAAGTCGAAAGAAGGGCTCAAGTTCGAAGCCGATATCCTGGATAAGAGCAAGGTCGATCTGAGCATCTCCCTGCCCCTGACCGAGCGTGTCCTGGTCAAGCTGAACGACCAAGGCAGGTACGACGTGAGCCATCCAGCCGACCAGGGCTATCAGCCGTACGTGCCGCAAGGCCCGATTGAGATCTACGCCAACGGCGAACACCTAGTGACCTACCAGCCACCGGCCCCACCGGACGGTATGGCCCTGGCCACCCCGCACCCACGGCGCCCAAGCAATGGCTGACCTTGAAGCACTCGACGGCTGGATGAGCCCGCTGCTGCAGCGGATCGCCCCTGCAGAACGCGCAAAACTCAGCCGCTCGATAGCCACACAGCTGCGCCGCTCCCAGCAGAAGCGCGTCGACGCCCAGCGCAACCCGGACGGGTCGGCCTACGCCCCGCGCAAGCCCGGCAAGCTCCGAGACAAGCAGGGCCGGATCAAGCGCAAGGCGAAGATGTTCAAGAAGCTGCGCTCGGCCACATGGATGAAAGCCCGGGGCGACAAGAGCCTGGCAACGGTGGGCTTCACCGGACGCATCGCACGGATCGCTCGCGTGCACCAGGAGGGCCTCCGCGACCGCGTCGAACCCCGTGGCCCGTCTGCCCTATACGAAAAGCGCGAGATCCTCGGCATGACCGACGCCGACCACGACCTGATCCGCACCGCACTGCTCGAGCACCTATCCCTGTAACGCCCGCTCCTACAACCGCGCCGTGCTGCGCGCGCACGAGCGCGGCGCCACCATCGGCGCCATGAACGATCTCCCAACGCTCTCCCGACTGCTGGAAAACATGGTCCGCTTCGGCACTATCGCCGCGGTGCAGCATGTGCCGCCCCGCGTGACCGTTAGTACCGGCGACCTGGTGACCACCTGGTTGCCGTGGGTTGCCGGGCGTGCCGGCGAGGATGTCGAATGGGATCCGCCAACACCTGGTGAACAGGTACTCCTCATTTCGCCGAGCGGCCAGTTGGCGAACGGCGTTGTGTTCACCGGTCTATTCAGCGACTCGATACCGGCCAATGGCGACCGCGCCGGCCTGCACCGCCGGACCTACCGCGACGGCGCCGTGATCGAGTACGACAGCGTCGCCCACCACCTCAACGTCACGCTGCCGGCCGGGGGCACCACCAACCTGGTCAGCACTGGCGGCATCACAATCGAGGGACCAATCACACACAAGGGCGACTACATCCAGACCGGTAACCAGACGGTGACCGGAAAGGTCACCGTGAGCCAGGACGTGATCGCCGGCGGCATCAGCGTCGTGCACCACAAGCACAGCGGCGTGACGCGCGGCGGTGGTACTACAGATGGGCCGCAGCCATGAACCGCAAAAACGGCAGCACGCTGACGGAGCTTGAGCACATCACCCAGTCCGTCGAAGACATCCTCACCACCCGCCTCGGTACCAGAATCGCCCGCCGCGAGTACGGCAGCCTGCTGCCGGAGCTGATCGACCAACCGCAGAACACCACGACCAGGATCCGCCTGATCGCCGCCACCGCAATGGCCCTGGTGAACTGGGAGCCACGGATCAGCCTGTCGCGTGTGCAGTTCAACATTTCCGACCTGTCGGGCCGCGCCGAGCTGGAGATCGACGGCGTCCTGGTCGACCGCAACGAGCCATTCAACATCAGCAGTACCTTGCAACTGGGGGCCAGCACATGAACACATTCACCCCGATCGACTTCAGCCTTCTGCCGGCGCCGGCTGTCGTCGAGCAGATCGACTTCGAAGCGATCCTGCTTGAGCGCAAGGCCTACATGATCAGCTTGTGGCCTGCGGAGGAGCAGGCCGAGATCGCCGGACGCCTGGAGTTGGAGTCAGAGCCATTGACCAAGCTCCTGCAGGAGAACGCCTACCGCGAAACAGTCTGGCGGCAGCGCTGCAACGAGGCAGCCCTAGCAACGATGCTGAGCACCGCTAGGGGATCGGACCTCGACCAACTCGCCGCCAACGTCAACGTGCGGCGTCTGGTGATTCGAGCCGCGGCGCCCAGGGCGATCCCGCCGATCGCGCAGGAGCTGGAAAGCGACGACAGCCTGCGTGAGCGAGCGCAGATGGCTTTCGAGGGCCTCAGCACCGCCGGCCCACGGAACGCCTATATCTTTCACTCCAGAGCAGCTGATGGCCAGGTCGCTGACGCCTCGGCCGAAAGCCCATCTCCAGCCGTAGCGGTGGTCACTATCCAGTCCACCGCCGGGGACGGCTCCGCGCCTCAAGCACTGCTCAACACGGTCCGCGCATATCTGAACGACGAAGACCGCCGCCCGATCGGTGACCGGCTAACCGTCCAGGGCGCGGAGATCCTGCCCTACCAGATCGTGGCGAGGCTTTTCCTCAGCACGCCAGGACCTGAAGCCGAGCCGATCCTGGCGGCCGCGCGCCAGAAGCTGGAGGCCTACGTCCACCAGCGGCGCCGGCTGGGCTTGCAAGTGTCGCAGTCTGCTATCCACGCAGCGCTTCATGTGGAGGGCGTGCGCAAGGTCGAGCTCGAAGGATGGCAGGACATCAATGCCAGCCCGGCGCAAGCCCCTCATTGCATCGATATCGACCTCGTAGCGGTCGTGGACGCATGACTACCTTGCTGCCTGGCAACGCGACGGTCCTGGAACGCCAGGCCGCAGAGGCGCTGGCTCAGATCCAGCGGGTACCGATCCCGATCAGGGATCTTGTCAGCCCTGACCGGTGCCCATTGCCACTCTTGCCATATCTGGCCTGGGCCTTTTCGGTCGACCGTTGGGATTCCCGGTGGCCGGAAGCGGCAAAGCGCGCCGCGATCAGGGCATCCCATTTCATCCATTCCCGCAAGGGCACCATCGGCGCACTCCGGCGTGTCGTCGAGCCGCTGGGCTACCTGATCGAGGTTGTCGAGTGGTTCAACACGGTGCCGGCAGGGATACCGGGCACCTTCGCTCTGAAGATCGGCGTGCTCGACACCGGCATCACCGACGAGATGTACCAGGAGCTGACCTGGCTGGTGGACGACGCCAAGCCACTGACCCGCCATATGACGGGTCTGGCCATCGTCCTGGCCAGCAGCGGCTACTTGCAGCTCGCCGCAGGCCTCTACGAGGGCGACGAGATCGACATCTATCCGCCCACTTTCCGCGACATCGAAGTCACCGGAACCTTCGGCCACGCTGGCCGGGGCCACACCATCGAAACCCTGGACGTTTACCCATGACCGACCAAAACAGCCAGTTCTTCGCGATCCTGACCGCGATCGGCGAAGCCAAGCAGGCAAATGCCGATGCCCTGGGCATTCCCTGGAAAATCACCCAGATGGGCGTTGGTGATGCAAACGGCGCTGACCCCATCCCGTCTCGCGCACAGACCACCCTCGTTCACGAGACCCGCCGCGCACCGCTGAATGGACTCAAGATCGATCCGGCCAACCCAAGCATCATCATCGCAGAACAGATCATCCCGCCGGACGTCGGCGGCTGGTGGATTCGGGAGATCGGCCTTTACGACGCGGACGGAGACCTGGTCGCTGTCGCCAACTGTGCGCCGAGCTACAAGCCCTTGCTTAGCCAGGGCACGGGCAAAACCCAGGTTGTGCGCCTGAACCTGATCGTGACCAGCAGTGCGAATGTGCAGTTGAAGATCGATCCAGCGGTGGTACTGGCGACCCGTGAGTATGTTGATATCTCCATAGTCAACTCGCTCCCTCGCAACAAGATCCCCGGTGTGTATACCCAGGTACAGACCGATGAGCGTGGCGTTGTTCAGAAGGGCCTCAACCCGACGACATTGGCGGGATATGGCATTACTGATGCCTACTCGAAAAGCGGTGGAGAAATTGATGGGCACGTCACCCTTCTCCAGGCGCGAAGCTTGTACCTACGCGCAGGGCAAACAGAATCCTTCGCTTCCGGCCTCGTCGGAACCTCAGACGCTAACCAAGCCCAGGGCGGCATCGGTTTCTGGGGTAGTCAGGCGCGAGGGTATTCCCGCGCTTACCTCGCACTCGGCGAGACGCCTTGGGCAAACGGCTGGGGAGTCAGGGTCGATCGGGACACTGGCGTGGAAGTGTCCGGTCCGGTCAAGTTCACCGGCGTCATCGAGGGCAACGGCGCGAAGATCAGCAACATCCCGTGGGCAGGTATCGCCAACCCTCCAAATACGCTCCAGGGCTACGGCATCCTCGACGCAGTACCGAAGTCTGGCGGTGAGATCAACGGTCATCTGCTGATGAACAGCGCCCATAGCATCATGCTACGGGCTTCGCTGACCGAGTCTTTTGCCTCCGGCTTGGTCGCGCTGACTGATACCGATCAGACGCAGGGCGGTATCGGTTTTTGGGGTGGTTTGGCCAGCGGCTACACCCGTGCCTACCTCGCGCTCGGGGAGACACCTTGGGCGAACGGCAACGGTATTCGGGTAACTGCAGCAGGGGTGGAACTGAGCGGCGCGGTTACGTTGATGAACAAAATCAGCGGGGATGGCTCGGGATTGCACTCTCTAAGCCTTCCATTCTCCCGCGTCACCAGTACACCAACGACGCTGGCAGGATACGGCGTGCCTCTAGCGAGTCAGTCAGAGGCGGAGTCTGGCGCTGACACAAACAAGCCTATGAGTGCCTTGCGGGTGTTTCAGGCGATCGCTGCGAAAGTTGTCCAAGCCTCCGAGAGCACTCTCGGCATTGCCCGGATTGCCTCACAGGTCGCGGTCAACGCCGGCACTGATGCGCTCGCGTTCGTCACTCCGAAAACGCTGATCAATGGTCTGTCGATGGTGGCTGGCCCGCAAGGTTGCATCCGGCTGCCGAGCTGGCTCGGCGGCGTGATGGTTCAGTGGGGAACCGGGCCTGCTATTGCGGCGAGCCAGACGATTTCGATCACATACCCGTTGGCGTACCCGAATGGGCACTACATGACGTGCGTCTGCAACAACTACGGCTCCGGTGACTCGACGGTTCGGTCGTCGCTCGGCGTCAGCTACCAGGGAACGGAGACCTTCAGCGTGAGCGCTGCCGGCTCAGTGGGTCAACCAAGCGTTCCTTGGTTTTCAATCGGTCATTGAGGGCCTGAATCATGCGTTACTACTACTCGCCAAATACTCAGGGCTTCTACGCCGACGGCGTGCACAAGGGGGCTATCCCCGGGGATGCGATTGAAATCAGTCGTCAGCAGCACCTGGACTTCCTGAACGGACTCGCTTCGGGTCAGCACATACAACTCACCGACGGGGCCCTTGAACTGGTGGATGTTGAGCCCGATCTGGAAACCCCGGAGCGGGCTTGGCGCGACGGAGAACTGGCGGCGGTTACATGGTTTCGGGACCGTCACCGTGATGAGCTCGATATCGGCATGCCCACCACACTGACCGTCGAGCAGTTCACCGAGCTGCTGACGTACATGCAGGCATTGCGCGACTGGCCCGCTTCTGAGCATTTCCCCGACGCAAACATGCGTCCAGCCCCACCAGCGTTCCTGTAACGGACCGCTATACAGGCCGCGTTGCTCGCCGCAGCATCGCACGCGCGGCAGCCTGTGCAGTGTCATCCCCACTGCACAGGCACTCAACCATGGCCGGCGAATATCACCACGGCGTGCGCGTCCTCGAAATCAACGAGGGCACCCGCCCGATCCCCACCGTTTCTACTGCCGTCGTCGGCCTGGTCTGCACGGCAGACGATGCTGACGCCACGGCTTTTCCCCTCGACACCCCTGTTCTGCTGACTAACGTCCAGGCCGCGATCGGCAAGGCCGGCACCACCGGCACCCTGGCCGCAAGCCTTCAGGCGATCGCTGACCAGACTAAGCCCGTGACCGTGGTCGTGCGCGTGGCCACCGGCGCCGACGCGGCCGAGACCACGAGCAACCTCATCGGCACAACTACAGCAGAAGGCAAGTACACCGGCATGAAGGCCCTGCTTGCGGCCAAGACCCGGCTCAAGGTCACGCCTCGGATCCTGGGCGTGCCCGGCCTGGACAGCCTGCCGGTGGCCACCGCTCTGGTAGCGATCGCCCAGCAGTTGCGCGCATTCGCGTATGTCCGCGCTGATCAGTGCAAGACCAAGGAAGAGGCCGTGGCCTACCGCGAGAACTTCGGCGCCCGTGAGGTGATGGTCATCTGGCCCGACTTCGAAGCCTGGAGCACCACCACCGACAGCACCGTCACCGCCCCGGCCGTCGCCGTCGCCTTGGGCCTGCGCGCCAAGCTCGACCAGGAGGTGGGCTGGCACAAGACCCTGTCGAACATCCCGGTCAACGGCGCCACCGGGATCAGCGCGGACGTGTTCTGGGATCTGCAGAACCCGGCGACCGACGCCGGCTACCTCAACGAGAACGAGGTCACCACGCTGATCAATGAAGGGGGCTATCGCTTCTGGGGCAGCCGGACTTGCTCCGCCGACCCGATGTTCGCTTTCGAGAACTACACCCGAACCGCCCATGTTCTGGCCGACACCATGGCCGAGGCCCACATGTGGGCGAACGACAAGCCGATGCACGCCTCACTGATCCGCGACATCCTCGAAGGCATCAACGCCAAGTTCCGCGAGCTGATCTCCGCCGGCTATCTGATCGGGGGCAGCGCCTGGTACGACGAGACCGCCAACGACAAGGACACGCTCAAGGCCGGCAAGCTGTACATCGATTACGACTACACCCCCGTGCCGCCGCTCGAGGACCTCACGCTGCGCCAGCGCATCACCGACCGCTACCTGGTGGACTTCGCCAGCCGCATCAACGCATAAACGGAGGTCACGCACATGGCCATGCCCCGCAAACTCAAGAACATGAACCTGTTCAACGACGCCAACAGCTACCTGGGCGTCTGCAAGTCGGTCACCCCTCCGGTACTCGCCCGCAAGATGGAGGCGTATCGCGGGGGCGGTATGAATGGGCCGGTAAAAGCCGACCTGGGCTTCTCGGACGACGGCCTGCAGGTGGAGTTCACCCTGGGTGGCCTCGACCTGATCACCCTCCGCCAGTTCGGAGCAATCAGCGCATCCGGCGTGATGCTGCGCTGGGCCGGCAGCTACCAGCAGGACGATACCGGCGAATACACCAGCGTTGAGATCGTTGTGCGTGGCCGGCACGAGACCCTGGACGGCGGCGAAGCCACCCCGGGCGAGGACACCGAGCACAAGGTCACCACCACCTGCAGCTACTACAAGCTGATCGTGAACGGCGAAACCATCGTCGAGATCGATCTCCTCAACTTCATCGAAATCATCGACGGCGTCGACATGCTCGCCGAGCAGCGCCGTGCACTCGGCATTTAACCTCTGGAGCCTCACATGAAAGAAACCACCGAAGTCCAGCCTCTCGCCATTCCCGACAACGTCGCAGTGCTGGACACACCAGTGAAACGCGGCAACACCGAAATCGCACAGGTCACTGTGCGCAAGCCGTCGTCGGGTGAACTGCGTGGCCTGCACCTCTCCGAACTGCTGCAGCTGGACGTCGCCAGCCTCATCAAGCTGATTCCACGGATCACCGAGCTGAACGAGCAGGAAGTCGCGAAGCTGGAACCGGCCGACCTGGTCGAGATCGGGACGAAGGTCATCGATTTTTTGGTGCAGAAGCGGACGAAGAAGGACGCATCGCTCGTTGCGTAGAAGACTGCATGGCCGATGTGGCTGTGATTTTCCACTGGGCGCCGGCCGATATGGACCGGTTCTCGCTGAAGGAACTGATGGACTGGCGCGAGCGGGCTCGCGTCCGGAGTAGCAGCAATGGCAAATGACCTGCGCTTGAGGGTCGTGCTCGATGCGATCAACCGTGCCACCGGCCCTCTGCGGCAGATCAACCAGGGCAGTACGGAAACTGCCCAGGGCCTCAAGGCCGCTCGCGAGCGGCTGAAGGAGCTGAACGGCCAGCAGCGCGACGTCACCGGATGGCGGCAGCAGCACGCCCAGGCACGCGAAACTGCCAAGGCCTTGGATGAAGCCCGCGCCAAGGTCCGGCAGATGGGCCAACAGATGTCGGCCACGTCGAACCCCACCAAGCAGATGAACACCGAGTTCCAGGCGGCGATCCGCGCAGCCAACGATCTCAAGCGCAAGCACCAGGAGGAGCAGGACGCTCTCCGGGGCTTGCAGCGCCGGCTCAGCGACGCCGGCATCAACACCCGCCAGCTCAACCAGCACGCCGGCAACCTTCGGCAAGAGCTGGCACGAACCAACCAGACAATCGCCCAGCAGGAAGAACGGCTCAAGCGCCTGGCGGCCACTCAGCGCAGAGCTGCGGAGGCCAAGGCAAAGCTGGAGAAAGCCCAGGCCCGATCCAGCAACATGGCGACCACCGGCGCCGCCGGCGTGGCGACCGCTGCCGGAATGGCCGTGACCGGGGCCAGCCTGGTCGCGCCACAGCTGGAAGTGCAACAGCAAGGCTCGATGATCGCTGCGCAGAACGGAGAGTCCGCAGACCGTGCCGGCCAGTATGAAACCCTGATTCGCAATATCCGAACCGACGGAGTGGCAACCGAGATCGGGGAGATCAGCACTGCTGTCAGCGCTGCGAAGAGCACTCTGGGCGCCCTGGGTCCAGTGGCGGATAAAGAGCTGGACAGTGCTGCACGCAAGGCGCTCAACCTGGCCAAGACCATGGGTATCGACGTAGTCGAAGCCATGCAGATGGTTGGCATCATGATGCAGAACAAGCTCGCGAAGGACAGCAACCAGGCGTTCGACATGGTCACTGCCGGTTTGCAGAAGGTGCCCATGGCCATGCGCGGTGAGATCCCGGAAATTCTGCATGAGTACTCGACGCACTTCCGGAACATGGGTTTCTCCGGCAGCGAGGCGATAGCGTTGCTCGTTGACATGTCGAAACAGGGCAAGTTCGCACTGGACAAGACGGGCGACGCGATCAAAGAGTTTTCGATCCGTGGCTCGGACATGTCGAAGTCGAGTGTCGAGGCCTACAAGTCGATCGGACTCAACGCGGAGAAGATGTCTTCAGCAATCGCAAAGGGTGGCCCGGACGCAAAACAGGCGATGGAAAAAACTGCAACGGCACTGCTCCGTATCAAGGATCCAGCCGAACGAGCCAACGCGGCCATCGCCCTATTCGGTACGCCGATCGAAGATCTGTCGATCGACCAAATACCGGAGTTCCTGAAGAAGCTGACCGGCGCCACTCAAGGTCTGGGCGACTTCACTGGGGCGTCCGACAAGTTGGGCGACTCCCTTCGAAACAACCTTGGCGGCGATATCGACAAACTGACCGGGGCATGGGGAGCCTTGCTTGGGGCACTCATGGAGGGCGAGAACGGCGTGTTGCGCGACCTGGTACAGAGCGTCACCGAGGTACTGGGAAGCCTGCGCACCTGGATCCAGGCGAATCCAGAACTTGCCGGCGCCATCGCAAAGGGCGCCGCGGCCATCGCGGTGCTGATCGGCGGCATGGGCGCGCTGACAGTTGCGCTGGCCAGCATGCTCGGCCCGTTTGCAATGGTCCGCTATGGCATGGCCATGTTCGGGGTACAGAGCGCCGGCATGGCGCCCGGCCTCGGCAAACTGGCCGGCGTAATGAAAGGCGGGCTGTTGACCGCGATTCGGGTTGTCAGCACGGCCCTGTGGGGGCTAGCGATGAACCCGGTCGCCCTGGCGATCGCCGCTGTTGTCGTGGCGCTGGCCGGCGCCGCGTACCTGATCTATCAGAACTGGGACGCCGTGAAGGCCTACTTCGTCAACGCCTGGGCCGAGATCAAGGCGGGCTTCAGCGGCGGCATCACGGGCATCCTTGGCGTGCTGATCAACTTCAACCCGATGGGGCTGATGTATCAAGCGTTCGCCGGTGTGCTCAATTACCTAGGGCTTGACCTGCCGATGCGGTTCACCGAGTTCGGCGGCATGATCGTGGAAGGCCTAGTCAATGGGCTGACGGCTGGGCTGCGCAGAGTGAAGGACGCTGTCGCCGGCCTGGGCGACGGCACAATCGGATGGTTCAAAGAAAAGCTGGGCATCCACAGCCCGTCGCGCGTCTTTGCTGAACTGGGCGGCTTCACAACTGAGGGCCTCGCCCAAGGCCTCGATGCCGGCGCCAAGTTGCCGCTCGATGCAATGAACAGGATCAGCACGCAGCTGACGGCCACAGGAATCGATATCAAACCGCCGGTACCGGGCCTCGGCCAAGACTCACCAGTCCGTGCTGCTGCTGACCTGGTCGGAGCCCAGCGCCAGGGAAATCGGCCCGGAATGGCACTGACTGCCGCGTCGGGCGTAGCGATCGACGACCGCCCGCCGATCGCTTCGGCGCCGGCAGCGAGCTACGACAGCCACGACGTGATCAACATCAACATCCAGCCGACGCCAGGCATGGACCCACAAGCAATCGCCCGCGCAGTCAGCGCCGAGCTGGACCGCCGCGACCGCGAGAAGTCCGCACGCCAGCGCAGCCGCCTTTCCGATTCGGAGTAACCCGCCATGATGCTCGCCCTGGGCATGTTCGTTTTCAGCCTCAGTACCCTCGCGTACCAGGAGCTGCAGCGCCAGACCAACTGGCGCCACGCCTCGAGCAACCGGATCAACGCACAGCCGGCGCTGCAGTACACCGGCCGCGGCGACGAGAGCATCACGCTGCCGGGCATCCTGCTGCCCGAGCTGGCCGGCGACGTGATCAGCCTCGATGAGCTACGCGCCATGGGCAACACCGGCAAGTCATGGCCACTGGTCGAGGGCACAGGGAGGGTCTACGGGCTGTACGTGATCGAGAGCCTCAGCGAGACCCAGTCTGTGTTCTTTCAAGACGGCACGCCGCGCCGAATCGAATTCAACCTGTCGCTCAAGCGCGTCGACGACGGCCGATCTGACCTTGTCGGGGCCCGGGACCGGAGCAACTCCAACATTCTCAGGACGCTGATTCGATGACCACGGAACAAGATCAGTACGCCGCATACCTCCGGGACGTAAGCGAGAGCCTGCGCCGTGATGGCAGCTACTCGGTACCGGGCTTTCGCCTGACGGTGGACGGTAAGGACATCGCACGCATGATCGCGCCGCGGCTGATCAGCTTGCAGCTCACCGACAACCGCGGGATCGAGGCCGACCAGCTCAGCATTTCCCTCAGCGACCACGACGGCCTGCTGGCCATCCCGCCCAAGGGCGCCACGATCCGGCTCTGGCTGGGCTGGAGCGACACCGGCCTGGTCGACAAAGGCACCTACACCGTGGACGAGACGGAGCACAGCGGGGCGCCGGACGTGCTCAGCATCCGCGCCCGGTCGGCGGATCTGCGCGGCGGGCTCAAGACCAAGCGCGAACGCAGCTGGAGCGGCACCACCCTTGGCCAGGTCCTTGGCGATATCGCCGCCGGCAACGGTCTGAAGACCAGCATCGCGCCGGCAATGATGGAGCAGGCGATCAAGCACCTGGATCAAGCGAACGAGTCCGACGCCAACCTGCTGACCCGCCTGGGTCAGACCTACGACGCTGTCACGAGCGTCAAGGCCGGGTGCCTGGTCTGCCTGCCGGCCGGCGGGGGCAAGACCGCCAGCGGCGCCGCGCTGCCGCACATCACGCTCACCCGCCAGGACGGCGATGGCCACCGCTTCCTACAGGCAGATCGGGACAGCTTCACCGGGGCCAAGGCCTACTACTACGACGTGGGCAGTACAAAGAAACAGGAAGCGATAGCCGGCACCGGTGACAAGCTGAAGGACTTGCGACACACGTACAGCGACCGGGAATCAGCGCTGCGGGCGGCTCGATCGGAACTGAACCGCCTGGAGCGCGGGAGTGCGACGCTCAGCTACAACCTGGCCAAGGGCCGGCCGGAGTTGATTCCAGAGCTGACATACACATTGCGGGGCATCAAGGCGGAGATCGAAGCCATTACGTGGTACGGAGGAAATGTGCAACACAGCCTCACGGCCGATGCCGGCTACACCATGAGCCTGGAGTTGGAAAGCAAGCTGCCGGACGACAGTGTCCAAGGGCTCTACGACGAGCCAAAAGACGGGAAGTACACGGGCGTTGTAGCGTTCTATAACGACAAGGCCACAGGAAAGGAAGTCGCATTGGTAGTAGGGGATGCGACCAAGCCGAAACGGATCAGTCGCGTTTTTGATTCTGAGAGGTCTGCAAGAATCACTGCAGAAAAAGCGTGGAGCAGAGTCAAAGAGCAAGATAGCAATTATTCGACTTTATCCGCCTCATAGGCATCAGCGTTTTTCTCTAGAAGGGAGCGAATATTATTGACATGCCTTCCAGCCTTGAACTTACCAGAGTCATGGATGCCCAAGAAACCACGAACTGCGATAAACACAGAAAAAGAATCGAAGACCCCGTAAGCAATAGAGTCCGAACTCTTCGGGTATCCCGGCACAAGATAGCGAATTTCCAACTTCTCATGACCAGGATTTACCAAAACAGTCCAAAAAGGGTCAAAATTCAATTTCATACCCTTAATGAAAATACCCGCTGACATGAGGTACCGATTAACATCAAATGTTTTTTCATCCTTCCCCATTTCTTCAATCAGGATATTTGCACATTTTTCCATTCGAGAAAGCCATTCATCGCAGTGCTGCCCATGCCAATCTTCGTTTACCGCTCCGCTCTTTGGAAACACTATGCTGTAAAGCTCAGCCACGACCACGGATGTCACAGAAACGGCTTTTCCGGTTATTTCCTGGCAAGCGTTTGTAACAATCTTTTCAAAGCTTTCTCGGTGCTTAAGGTAGTTACCGAAGCGATTATTTTTTATTGCCTCGGCATATTGTTTATTCATAATTCCAATTTGCAACGACGCTTCCATTGACCTCTGTATTGCCGCGACCATGGCAATCAGGGGTAGAGAGAGACCGGCAACAGCAATGGGAAGCTTGTATGTTTTAAGAAAAGTTTCCACGCAATCCGAAGTCATACAGAACGTTAAACTGCTCTCAGCGCGATAGATTAGAACCATGAGGCAAGCGCCCAACAGCAACGGCACATACAATGCCACCTTGAAGATTACAGTTTGAGCCAGGTGCTGATGATTCATAATTAAATCCATTTTTGAGATTACAAAAAATCCCCAGCAACGCTGGGGATCTCATTTTTTAGCGCGAGTTTTTTCGCTCAAACGCCATTAGAATCATAATTACTGACTGCTGCTGATTTTGATCACAACTCAAAAACAGACGGATTAATTTAACCAGATCCTTGATTTTGGTCAGCTTGACTCTAAGCATCGAACAACTCCTTAACCGAGCGCTCGGCACCTTCATGGCGCCGTACTAAACGCTCGGGGAGTGACCTATTCTCTGCATGATGTCGCGTGCCACCAGCCCAAAATCGCGAGCTGGAGCTTTTTTATTATTTGCTCACAAAGCGTTTAACAAAGTCCGCCCTGGACTGCTTGGTGTCATACCGCTGGATGAATTCATCACGCCATGCGCTTGGATTCCCGTTCATCGCAGAGAGGTCAATACCGTAGTAGTTCTCAATGTCTGACCGAGAGACGGTCATGGTCTGCACCGCACCTCCATTAGGTACTTTCAACGTCAAGCGCTCCAATCCAGGCGCGTCACGGAATAGGCGGACAGACTCGATCGCGAAGACCTTGTTGGCCTTGTCGCCCGACTCAAAGTAATCGGGCATCCGCTCTGGCACTTGGAATGCCAACTCCCCACTCTCACCGGACTCAGTCACTGACTGAAGAACGGACGGAGAAAAGATCCGCTCCGCCTTATCGCGGAGCTCGGTCGCCCAGGTGCCACTCGATGCCATTACCAGAGCGGCGATGGCGAAGACCTTTCCTACAAACCTTCCGATGGCTTTCAAGCGTTTACTCCCTGTAATCGCAGCAACAGCTGCTGCTCATGCTTTAAAGGTGGCAAGTGCTTCGCTGACGCTATCCAGCGTGGCTTTACCTTCCGCAGCCATTTGCCGGTAACGGTTTACCAACTCCACCTCTTGCGCTGTGAAGCCTTCGCCAGCTGATGGGGCTCGATGACCGGTCACAACGTAAAGGACGTCGACACCCTTCTCAGCCATCGCTGCGAGGTAAAGCGCGTCAGGGCAGCGATCACCCTTCTCGTAATTAAACTGCGAGGTTTTGGCTACGCCAGCTATCGCAGCAAAGTCCGCCTGGTTGTAGCCAAGGCGGACACGTTCTTCTCTCAGCCTTTCGCCGATATTCAACAAAACGGAACTCCAGTCCTTGACGATTCAACGAACGTTGAATAATCTGCATCAGCAATCACACGAAACCACACGAACGAAACTATGCCGAACACCTACCCCACTGAGCAAGCCTGCCAGGAAGCCCGCGCCCGCTTGGCGCAACAAGGAATCTCGGCAAAGGACTGGGCGGTCCAGCACGACCTGACCCCCTCCACCGTCTATGCCGTTCTCAACGGGCAGAAGAAATGCCTCCGTGGGGAATCCCACCGAGCAGCCGTGCTGCTCGGGATCAAGCAAACCGAAGCGGCAAACTAGACCACAGGGTTCATGGAGGAAACGAGAACATGAAACGTCCCGTTCTAGAGACCCTGCGCCAGGTCGTCAGCGCCGTTGTATGCGCCTACCCCGGCGGTCGTGAGTGCGCAGCACCGCGGCTGGGCTACGAGCTAAAGCAGTTCGACAACCGTGTGTACGAGAACGCCGGCAGCCGGCCTTTGACCTACGACCAGATCCACCTGCTGGAAAGCGATGCAGGCACAACCCATCTGCCGGAGTTCATCGCCAAGATGTACGGAGGTATGTTCGTGCCGCTGGTGAAGCCCGAGGACCTGGACAATGTCGAGCTGTACCGCCGTTCGGTAAAGACCGACGCCAAGCGCGGAATGGTCGACCAGATCATCGCCAAATCGCTGGAGGACGGGGTGATCGAGGAAGCGGAGGCCCAGATCATTATGGAAGCGCACACCCGTTACATGGCTGCACGCTCTGCGGAAGTAATAGCGACGATTCAGCTCCACAGCAGAGCTGAAAGGGGATGAACGGGGTTAGCAGGGCTCAGCCCTTGCCCAGCCGGGATTTGATCTCCCTGAGTCCCGTCGCTACGTCGTCGACTGCGTATCTGATGTCCTCAGAACGCACAACGACTCCAGGAACAGTTCCGGTGGCAGTTGTGTGCGTTGTTTCACGGACACCCTCCATGACCTTTATCAGGGTCTCGTACCGCTCAGCCAAGCGTCGAGCCATCCTTTCAACTTCAGCTTTTGAGTGAATAGCCATGAATGATCTCCTTGAAAACAAACGTGAGGTTTTGCTCGAAATGCTGGCGAAAGCCCAGCAGCGCCTGGACACCCTAAAGGAAACAGTCACCACGGCCAACGACAGCATGGCCGGGTCGGATATCCGCATGGGAATCGACGATGTCATCACGCCATTGAACATCGCTTTCGAAGTGGCCGAGCTGATCTGAGCATGAGCACCTACAAACTCGTCTGCCCCCACTGCAGGGCCAAGATGCGTATCCGTACAAGCGATGGCAGCCACATCTTCCTGCGCGTTGCGTATCTGCAGTGTGTGAACGAAGCCTGCGGCTGGGCCGTGCGCGCCTCGTTCGAAATGACCCACGAAATGAGCCCCAGCGGTATGCCGAACCCCACGGTCAAGCTGCCGGTGGCGCCCATTGCTATGAGGCGTCAGGCGATGAAACGCGCCGACGATCACCCGGATCTGCTTGATCAATTGGATATGGAGGTCGTACCCGCATGAACGCAGCACTCACCAACAACCCCGCTACCGACTACCGCGCCGCAATGCAGGAGGCCGCTGTCGCGTTCCTGCTCCGCCACCGGGGCGAACACCTGACCGGTGACCACCAGGTACTGGAGAACTGCAAGCGCTACCTGACCCAGTCGCTGGAAGTGCAGCCACACCTGGTGCAACGCATCGCCGAGCTGGCGGTTAACGAGTTCGAGGGTATGACCACCAAGCGCCTCGCGCTGCTTGGCGTGCACCCGGCCAGCGGCGCGTACCGACCGACGCTGTGGTTCCTGGACACACAAACCCAGCAGCGGCACCCAGTGCCCGCCCGCTTCCTGCCGGTGCGACTGCTGACCCCACGCAACACCTCGAAGTAACCCGAACTCCCCCTGAGCCATGCCCGCAGCCGCGTGGGTAAGGGGAAACTGCACTCAATTGGTGGCCGACATGACCAACATCAACATTCAGCTGGAGCTGAGCCAGGAGCAGGCAAAGCACTACCTGCAATGGCTCAACAGCCAGTACAGCACCACCATGGCCGACGTCTGGTACTCCGACCGGTACCGCAATGTGCCGTGTGGCGAGCGTGCCCCGCACGTGATGCGGGACGTGCCGCACCTGGCCGGAATCTCCCGGACGCGGCGCGAGCTGGAGAAGTGCCTGGCGGAGCGCAGCAAGTGAAACGCCAGCTGATGGAACACAGCTTGCGCGCAGAGGTTCTGCGCCGCCTGCAGGATGACTATGGCCTCAAGCCGATCACCAAGACCGACTACCTGCGCAAGGGCAAGTGCCCGAGCTGCGGGAAGCTGGAACTCTACTCACGGCAGGACGAGCCCTGGTTCATCAAGTGTGGCCGTGGGAAGTGCGGCGATCAGTGGCACGTCAAAGAGCTGTACGAGGACCTGTTCGACGACTACAGCAAGCGCTACCCGAAGACCCAGGACGCCCCGCGTGCATCGGCTGACGCCTACATGCAGTTCGCTCGCGGCTTCGACCTGGGCATCGTCAAAGGCTGGTACAGCCAGGACAGCTACTGGGACCGGAACCTCGAAATCGGCAGTGCTACGGTCCGCTTCAAGCTTGAACACGGCGAATACTGGGAGCGGCTGATCGATCAGCCGCACCGCTTCGGCAAGAAGAAGGCCCGCTTCGCGCCGGGTCAATCGCCGCGTGGGTACTGGTGGTGCCCGCCTTGCGTCGATCTGACCAAGGTGGAGGAGCTGTGGATCGTCGAGGGCATCTTCGACGCCACGGCTCTGGTGCACAACGCCATCGATGCCGTTTCCGCCATGAGTTCGGGCGCGTTTCCATTCGAGTCGCTCAAGGTGCTGGCCCAGCAGCGCACCGAGGCCGGCCAGAAACTGCCACGCCTGATTTGGGCGCTGGATAATGAGCCACACGCCCATCGCTACACCCGCAAGCATGCCGCTATGGCTCGCGAGCTGGGCTACGTCTGCGAGGCGGCACAGATCCCGCAGCAGGGGCGCAAGGTCGATTGGAACGACCTGCACCAGCGCTGGCACTTCCTCGAGGCCGAGAAACGCCAAGAGCAGATCGACAAAGACCTCCGCAGCGCCCGTTATCACGGCAGCCTGCTGCTGGCCGACAGTGCCGCGGAGAAAGGCGTGCTGATGTACGAATGGCGCGAGCGCTATGAGTTTCACTTCTCGTTCGAAAACCGCCTCTACTGGTTCAAGATGGATGTCGAGAAGCTGACAAAGGCCATCCAGCAACTGAAGGAGTCGGAGAGCCACGAGAACCAGCTGCTTAACGACCGCCAACTCCGCGACAAGGCCATGCGCCAGTGCGGCATGGTGGTCGAGATCGCCAACTGCTACCCGGAGGCCCTGTACTTCCAGCGCAACGAAGTAACGGACGAGTCCTGGTACTACTTCCGCGTCGACTTCCCGCACGACGAACCGAGCGTGCTGAACACCTTCACCGGTGGCCAGGTCGCGGCTGCCAGTGAATTCAAGAAGCGGCTTCTGGGCATGGCTGCCGGCGCGGTCTTCACCGGCAGCGGCTCCCAGCTCGATCGGATCATGCAGCAGCAGCTCTTCGGGCTGAAAACCGTCAAGACCATCGACTACATCGGCTACAGCAAGGAACACGGCTGCTACGTGTTCGGTGATCTGGCCGTTCGCGGCGGTTTGCTGGAGAAGGCCAACGCCGAGGACTACTTCGAGTTCAAGGGTCTGCGCCTCAAGTCACTGCAGAAGTCGATCCGGATGGAGATCAACCAGGACGCATCGGCGTACAAGCCAGACTGGTTCAAATGGCTGTGGACCTGTTTCCACACCCAGGGCGTGATCGCCCTCGCGTACTGGTTCGGCTCGCTGTTCGCGGAGCAGATCCGTGCGGAGTTCCAGTCCTTCCCGTTCCTGGAGGTGACCGGCGAGGCCGGCGCCGGCAAGTCCACCTTGCTGATGTTCCTGTGGAAACTGCTCGGCCGGCAGGACGAGGAAGGCGACGACCCGATCAAGATGACCAAGGCAGGCCTGCGCCGCTGGCTGAGCCAGACCTCCGGGATGCCCGTGGTCATGCTGGAGGCGGACCGCAGCGATGCGGAGACCGGCCACGCCAAGTCGTTCGACTTCGACCAGTTCAAGCCACTGTACAACGGCCGCGGCCTGGGCCTGACCGGCGTGAAGAACGGCGGCAACGACACAAACGCCCCGCCCTTCCGCTCCGCCCTGGTGTTCAGCCAGAACGCCTCTGTCGTGGCCTCGGAAGCGATCCTCACCAGGATCGTGAAGCTGCACTTCGTGAGGCCGGAGGTCACCGACGATAGCCGAGCAGCGGCCGACAACCTCAACCACCTGCAGGCCAGCGAAGTGAGCCACTTCCTGCTGATGGCTGCCAAGGCCGAGCAGAAGGTCATGGAGACATTCCGTGCCCAAGTGAAGGTGCACGAGAAGGCGCTGCGCGAGCTGCGGGAGATCCGCATCGAACGGATCATCAAGAACCACGCGCAGATGATGGCCCTGGTCGACGCGCTGCGCCTGGTCGTGCCGATGACCGATCGCCAGCACGAAGGCACCTTGCGCGAACTGCGCTGCATGGCCGTTGCCCGCCAGCACGCGGTGAACTCCGATCCGAAGGAAGTCGCCGAGTTCTGGGAAGTGTTCGACTACCTGCAGTCGCTCAGCGATGAGCCTGTGGTGAACCACAGCAAGAACCCCGAGCTGATCGCCGTCCACCTCAACGAACTCTGTGAACGCGCGGCCGAGCACAAGCAAAAGCTGGCCGACGTATCGACCCTGCGCACGCTGCTGCGCAACAGCAAATCGCGCCCGTTCATCGACGCCAACCGTGCCGTCGACAGCGCCGTGCGCGCTGTATTCAACACCCGTACAACGGCCGCGAACCTGCGGCCGACCACCGTCAAGTGCTGGACCTTCAAGGCCGGCTGAACCAGGCCGGCGCGGCAACGCCGGCATCAACCCAAGGAGAAGCACCATGCAACTGAAAGTAGAACGCGGCGCACCCGCCACCGGCAAAACCATCCGACTGCGCAAGCTCGCCAAGGCCGACGGACAAAGTGAGCGCCAGATTCTAGTAGGCCGCCAGTGCACTACGGTCGCCCTGGAGCGCGCGGTACGTCGGCTGGCTGATCGGGGCGCCAATGTCATCTGCGTAGACGAATGCAGCGAAGAACAAATCGCACGCTTGCAGGCCTTGCAGAACCGTATGCCGGGCCACCTGACCATCCACGCCGTCGTGGCGAACTAAGGGGACAACCATGAGCACCGCACAAGACCGTATCCGGGATGACCTGAACCGCTCAGCGGTTGAGGAGGCAGAGCGCCCATACGTCCGAGCCGCCGGCGTTGAAGCCCTCCAGCGACTGCTACCCGTAGCCCAACGCTGCACCGGGCAGAGCCGCATCGTCGGGCGCTTCTTGCTGGGCCTCTACAACGGTAGCGCATTTCCCTTTTCGCTTACCGACCTGCGTGGGCTCGACAGCGTACTCTGGGACGACTGCCTCGCCGTACTACGCCTGGACCGACGGCCAGAGCAGGAAGTGCATGAGTACATCGAGAACGGCGACGAAATCTGGTCGCACCTGAAACGCGCCTGGGGCTAAGCCTCGAAAAAGAAGGCCCCGCCGAGCGGCAACTCGGCAGGGCCTGCCCCAAGGAGAAGCACCATGCACAACTTACAACACCACCACCGCTGGTCCTTACTGGCCATGGTCGCCGCACTGGCGGGCGTGACCGCCACGTCGGTGGCTCTGGCCATCGCCGCGCTGATCGACAATACCCTGCTCGCCGTGCTGTTCGCCTCGGCTGCGGTGGTCTTGGACCTGTTCAAGTACATCGCCTGGCCGCTGGCCCTCGGCCTGCTGGTCGTGCGCCGAACCATCTGCGCGCTGCTGATGATGGCCTGCGCAATTGCCCTGGGCGCCGTCTCCGGCTGGGCCACCTACGACCGACTCATGTCCTCGATCATCAACAGCCGCACCGAGTACCAGGCCCGTCAAGAACAACGCCAGATCGACCTGGTGGAGCAGCGCGACGCAGACGCCGCACGCATCGAGCAGCTCGACAGCGATGCGGCCGCCGTCCACCAACAGGCCAACTCGTTGCGCGAGCGGGGCATGGTTTCCCGTGCCCTTGAACTGGAGACAGCCGCCTTGGCACGCCTCGACGCAGAACGGGAGAGCGCCCAGGTACGCCGGGACCAGGCGTCACAGGAACTCACTGCCCTGCTGGCCTTGCCATCCAAGGCCGTGGGCCTACCGCTCGAACTGGCCACCATGCTCTGCCTGGGCTTCGCCGCTGCGCTGGAAATCGTGCCGGCCCTGATCCTTTCCGCACTGCGTCCAGCACCCGCGCAGGAACGCGCCTCGGTAGCAGTAGCAGCGGAACAGGAACAGGCCGAGGAACAGCAACAGGAACATCGAGAAACGGAGCAGGCACGAGCAGTAAGCGACGGGCTTCCGTCCGATTTGCTGAACCTGATAGCCAGCACGGAAAGAGGAACGAAGGTGGCAGTGCGTCAGGTCGCGAAGGTTCTGCGGATAGGCAGCGACAGAGCCACCAGGCTGATGCAGAAGGCAGCCGAAGCCGGCCTGCTGAGCAAGACCGCCGCCGGTTACGTGGCGGCATAGAAGATGGTCCCGGAGGGCGGCAACCCTCCAAGACCGACCAACCCCAAGGAGAAGCACCATGCAAGTACAAACCCCCGAAGTCAGCGCCGAGAAGGCTACCACGCCATCACGGGCAGAGCAGGCTTTCGATAACTCACTCAGAACCCTTCACGTTGTTGATATGGCGTCAGTACTCGGCACAGAGGAACTCGACAGCCAAGTCCTGGAAGACCCACTAGAGGACTTCCTTGACGCATTGAAGGGGCAACCTCTCCAGCACGCCTCACTCAAGCCGTTAGCGGAGATACTTGCTCAAGAGGGTTGGCCGGTCGAGGACGACGAGGATAAGCGGGAGCATGCGCGGGAAGTGCTGGTATCGAACGCCTATATCGCCGACCAAGCGGGCTATCACGGACTAGCGGTTCAGTTTGGTACTCCTCGTCGGGAGTACCGCAAGGCTTCCTTCAGCGAAAGTTGGGGGTTCATCGGGACTGTATGGGTGTATGCAAATAGCTTTGAGGAAGCATGGAGCCTGGGGGTCGAATGGGCCCAACTGAAGCATGACGAGCAGCGCCGGAAAGCTATGGTTGTCGAGGAGGATGAAAATGTCTGAACAAATCCGGCCACGTCTGGCCACTCACTCCCTGGACCTGCCGAACCACTGCGACATCTGCAACAGATCGCGCACCAAGGGCAACCACCAGAAATGCAGCAAGATCCGCCAAAAGACCCAGTCGGCCGCATGGACGGCTTACATGGCAAATGTCGACGCCAAGCGTGAGCAGCGAGGTCAATACCGTGGCCGTTGAGATCCGTTGCCGGTACACGACCGGTACCTACGTGGCCACCGTCAAAGGCCACCGCCTGACCGCCAGCAACACTGCCAGCGCCCTGCAGGCCGCGGAAGGGATGGCCAAAAAGCTGGGGCTAGACCCTGCTTTGCTCGTCGAGCGCAGCCGAGATCTGCTTGGCCCGCAAGGACCCGTGATCTATACCCACTCTGGAGAACAGCAGGTAGCCACCGATGAGCGCTAAGGCGATCGCCAAACTGGCCATCATGTGCGGCTTCAGCGCAGGGGCAGGTTTCCTCGCAGCCCAAGAACTGTGGTGGCTGATCACCGGTCTCGTCGGCTTGTGCCACGGCTAGACGGATCGCCCCACCGAGAACTACCGCTGCAATCTTCTAGGCCTGCAAACAGGCCGTCCAACACAACGGCCCATACACTGGGCCGTTTTCCTTCGTGAGTGAAAATCCAATGGCTGATGGAGTAGAAGTCCGCGGCAATCGTGTCCGCGTGTATTTCCGTTACCAGGGCGAACTGTGTCGGGAATCCATCCCCGGCGACGCCTCCCCCGCCAGCGTGGCCAACGCCGAACGCCTGGTCGGGATCATCAACTACGAGATCCAATCCGGGACATTCAGCTACGCCCGCCACTTCCCTGACTCGCCCCGGGTGCAGAGCAACACCTTCGGCCACTTCATCGACCTGTGGCTGGACATCAAACGCAACGAGATGGCCACATCGGGCTTCCTGGCCTACGCCAGCAAGGTGAAGAACCACATCCGGCCGATGTGGGGACACCGCCAGGCCGACCAGATCGACCACCTCGATCTGCAGACCTGGATCCAGAAGACGCTGATGCCTGTGCTTCACAACAAGACGGTCCGGGAGATCCTGAGCATCGTCCGGCAGATCTTCACGCTGTACCGCACCAGGAACAAATCTGCCCACGACCCCACCGAGGGAATCACCGTCCGTCTCCCCGACGCCGACGACCCCGATCCATTCGAACGGAGCGAGATCGATCTCATCCTGGGCGGCGATCCCGATCACCAACAGGAGATCAACCTGATCCAGTTCATGATCTGGACCGGTGCACGGGTATCGGAGGCGATCGCCCTGGCCTGGGAGGACGTCGACCTGGACACTGGCGCGGTGAAATTCCGTCGATCGCAGGTGCGCAGCAACTACCGGGTGACCAAGAACCGCCGATCTACCCGGGAGGTGCGTTTGATCAAGCCCGCCCTGGAAGCGCTGCGATCACAGATCCGCTTCACCAGGGGCCAGTCGCTGGTCACCGTCGACGTTACCGATCGCGACAACAGGACGGTCAAGCAGCAGAAGGTGCGTTTCATCTTCCACAAGACCACCACCAACGCCGCCTGGACGAGTTCCGATGTCCTGGTGAAGACCTGGTGGCGTGCGCATCTGGAAAATGTGGGGGTGCGGTACCGCGGCCCGAACAACTGCCGGCATACCTATGCCAGCCAGACGCTGAGCACCGGCGTGGTTCCGCTGGACTGGATTGCCGACCAGATGGGGCACACCTCGACGGCGATGATCTGGAAACACTACGGGAAATGGATTCACCAGGACGGGCCGGACATGATCGGCATGCTGGAACATGCGCTGCGGCTCTGATGGCCGCGGTCCGCAAACGCAAAAGGCAGCCATGAAGGCTGCCTTTTTTCTTGCTGCGGTTCCCAAAGTGTTCCCAACCTGCTCCCATTTTGAGAGTCGCCGGGAGAAAACCCTTTGAAAACAGACGCTTAGATGGTGCGGACGAAGAGACTCGAACTCTTACAGCTTGCGCCGCTGGAACCTAAATCCAGTGTGTCTACCAATTTCACCACGTCCGCGTGAAGCATTTAAAGCAAAGGCGCCAGACTTTCATCAGGCGCCTTCTGGAATATGGGGTGGACGAAGGGAATCGAACCCTCGACCACAGGAATCACAATCCTGCGCTCTACCAACTGAGCTACGTCCACCATATTGCATGCTGCTTTTTACTTGTGCCAAAGCTGCCTTGATTGGCGCACCCGGCAGGACTCGAACCTGCGACCATCCGCTTAGAAGGCGGATGCTCTATCCAGCTGAGCTACGGGCGCATATTTAATCTGCTTTCGCTTGCGATTACAAATTAACGTTAGCCGTACCGAACAAGCCAAATCCGCTCATTCTGCCCGACCTTGCTAACCAGTGCTAGGCCCTGCCCGACAAGTGAGGCGCATCTTATAGACGCCCTTTTGGAGCGTCAACATGTTTTTCAAAAAAATTCATTTTATTGAAGGGCTTAGGGCAATTGCCGGACCAAGCGCCTTTGCCCTGCGCGCGGCTCATGCGAGAATGCGCGCTCTTTTTTTCTCTCGATGGTTAATCACCCGTCATGACTGCACAACTTATCGACGGCAAGGCGATCGCCGCCAGCCTGCGCCAGCAGATCGCCCAACGTGTCGTTGAACGTCGCCAGCAAGGTCTGCGCACCCCCGGCCTGGCGGTGATCCTGGTTGGCACCGACCCGGCGTCCCAAGTCTACGTTTCGCACAAACGCAAGGACTGCGAGGAAGTCGGTTTCATCTCGCAAGCCTTCGACCTGCCCAGCAGCACCAGCCAGCAGGAACTGACCGACCTGATCGATCGCCTCAACAATGACGCGGACATCGACGGCATCCTCCTGCAACTGCCGCTGCCGGCCCACCTCGACGCCTCCCTGCTGCTGGAGCGCATCCGCCCGGACAAGGACGTCGACGGTTTCCACCCGTACAACATCGGCCGCCTGGCCCAGCGCATCCCGCTGCTGCGCCCGTGCACTCCGAAAGGCATCATGACCCTGCTGCAAAGCACCGGCCAGGACCTGTACGGCATGAACGCCGTGGTCGTCGGCGCCTCCAACATCGTCGGTCGCCCGATGGCCATGGAACTGCTGCTGGCCGGCTGCACCGTCACCGTCACCCACCGTTTCACCCAGGACCTCGCCGGCCATGTCGGCCGTGCCGACCTGGTGGTGGTCGCCGCCGGCAAGCCGGGCCTGGTGAAAGGTGAGTGGATCAAGGAAGGCGCCATCGTCATCGACGTCGGCATCAACCGCCAGGCAGACGGCAAGCTGGTCGGCGACGTGGTCTACGAGACCGCCCTGCCCCGCGCCGGCTGGATCACCCCGGTACCGGGCGGCGTTGGCCCGATGACCCGTGCCTGCCTGCTGGAAAACACCTTGTATGCGGCGGAAGAGCTGCATAAGTAACGCGCAGTCCCAAGCTTTAAGTTTTAAGCTTTAAGCTGCAAGAAAAGGCAGACCGTGGTGTACCAGCCTTTTCTTGCAGCCTCCCATCTTAAAACCTCCCCCGCCCCGCTTTTTCTTGTCGCTTGCAGCTTGCAGCTTGCCGCTCCCCACCCGGAGAGGTTGACGAACGGTCACCCCAATGGTCAGATGCCGCCCGTTTCAGGTGTCTGCCGCCGCCGCGCGGCAGGTGAAACGGGAAGCCGGTGAGTCTTAGATGACAAGTCCGGCGCTGCCCCCGCAACGGTAAGCGAGTGAAGCCTTCAACAGAGCCACTGTGCGCAGGACGCATGGGAAGGCGAATGGCTTCGAGACTCGCAAGCCCGGAGACCGGCCTGAAGCATCACGACTGAAGAACGGATGCGTCAGTCATTTGGCAAACCTGCGGTGGGCGGGCACGAGCCGGTAGTCTGGCGCGCGCTCGCCAGCTCCCTCCTGTGCGCTTCCCGAAAATTCCTTTTCGAGAAGTCAGTGAATACACGTTATCTCTCCTTGATTGGCTGCCTGCTGGGCGGCAATACCCTCGCGTTCGCGCAAACCCTGGAACTGGAGCGACAGTTCGTCTCGGCGCCACCAGTGGAGTCCAATACCATCGCGCAGATGGCCCGCTACGGCAGCAAGGTCGAAGTGGTGGAGCGCGAGCAGATCGAACGCGCCGGCCCCAGCGCCGATATCACCCGGGTTCTGCAGATGTTCGTCCCGGGCCTGTATGTCGCGCCCAAGCAAGGCCCCTTCGACTACGGCACCTACTCGCTGCTGGGCGGACGCAACGACGACACCCTGATCCTGCTCGACGGCGTGCGCCTGAATAACCGTCTCTATGGCGGCATCTACATCGACACCCTGCCAGCCGCCGCCATCGAGCGCATCGAAGTGCTCAAGGGCGGCCAGAGCCTGTTGTTCGGCACCCAGGCAGTATCCGGGGTGATCAATATCGTCACCCGCAACGCCCAGTCCCGGGATGCGTCGGGCCAGGTCAACCTGGGCGTGGACAGCTTCGCCGGGCGCAATGGCGATGCGCGCATCGAACGGATCTTCAGCAACGGCTTCGGTGACCTGGGCCTGCTGGCCTATGTCAGCCACAACATCTCCGAGGGCTACCAGCCGTACCACAGCAGCGACATCACCGCGACGGTCAGCGACCGCAAGCGCGGCTACGAGGTCAACACCTTCGGGGCCAAGGCCACCCAGGGCTTCGGCGATGATAGCCGCCTGGAGCTGTTCTACCAGTACAGCGCCGCCAGCCTCGACTTCCTGCGCCCCGACGCCAACCGCAACACCACCAACGACCGCGTCCAGCAGATCGCCACGGCCACCTTCCAGCAGCATCTGAACGAGCGTTTCAGTTACTTCGTCAAAGGTCACATGAACGACTGGGACACGAATTACAACCGGGTCTACAACAACGCCGATGGCACGCCGCGCGTGCTCAACCACAACGACTACTGGGGTTTCAGCGACTGGGGCGTGCAGGCCGAGGGCGAGGCCGTGCTGCCCGGCGGCCACACCCTGGTGTTCGGCAGCGACAACCAGTGGTTCAAGGGCAAGGACGATGTGCTGAAGATCGACCAGAACCAGGCCGAGGCCCATGCCCTGTACCTGCAACTGCGCCCCGAGATCGCCGCCCTGCCCGACTGGCACCCGAGCATCGGCGTGCGCCGCGAGCACCTGAGCAGTGGCGACAGCGCCACCGTGGGGATGATCACCTCGCTCTACGATCTGACCGACAACCTCAAGCTGCGTGGCCAGTTCGGCTCGGCCTACAAGCTGCCCAATGCCGAGCAGTTGTATGTCAACGAGCCCGGCGACGAGATGGGCAACCCCAACCTCAAACCGGAGAAAAGCCGCAACGCCGAGCTGGGCCTGGACTACAGCAACCTGCTCAACGGCCAGCCGTGGAATGTCAGCGGTACGCTGTTCCATCGACGCATCGAGGACCTGATCACCCTCGTCGACACCCAGTGGGTCAACGGCGACGGCGAGATCACCGTGCGTGGCTTCGAACTCGACGGCAAGGTACAGCTCAGTGACCGCTGGCAGGTGCAGGCGGACATGACCCGCAACCTGAGCGAATCGCGTAACGGCGCCACCATCAACAACATTCCCGGCTTCTTCGCTCGCAGCCGGGTCGGCTATGAGTCCGCCGATCGTATGTGGGGTGCCGGTGCGGCGATTCGTTACATCGGCAGCGTGGTCAGCCCGCGGGATATCGACTACGGGCACTACAGCGTGGTGGATGCCGATGCCTACCGGTACCTGGATGCCCGGCGCCAGCATCGCCTGGCGCTGCTGCTGGAGAACCTGCTGGACCGGGATTACACCACCAGCATGGACAGCGGGTCGCGGCGGGTCGGGAACCTGGGGCGGCCGTTTACGGCTGAAGCGCGGTACACCTACAGCTTCTGACCTTGTGCTGTAACTGATGGCCTCATCGCTGGCAAGCCAGCTCCCACAGGTACTGCACAGGTCTCAAGCTTTGTGCTGAACCTGTGGGAGCTGGCTTGCCAGCGATGCTTTACCAAGGACACACCATGAACGAACAGGACATCCCCACCCACCCCGACTGGTCGCATATCCCCGAGCATGCCCGTCACGTCATGCTCTGCACCGGCCCGCGCTGCACCTTGCGCGGGGCGCTGAAGGTGTGGAAGACGGTACGCAACGAGCTGCTCGCCGCCGACCGGATCGAGACCAGGGACGGCGTGCTGCTGACCCGCACCCATTGCCAGTTCCCGTGCAATCTCGGGCCGATCGCCACGGTCTATCCGGATCGCTGCTGGTACCGCATCGCCAGTCACGACGATGCCCGGCGCTTTGCCCGGGAACACCTGGTCGACGGCAAACCGGTCGAGAACCTGCTGCTCAACAGGAGCAATCCATGAAGCACGCGCTCTGGCTCACCCTGCTACTGAGCACCACCGGCCACGCCCTCGACTACCGCAACTGCGGCGAAGACTGGACCCTGCGACAGTCACCACCGCAGCGCATCCTCGCCCTCAACCAGCATGCCGCCGACATGGTCCTGGCGCTGCAAGCCGGCCCGGCCCTGGCTGCCGTCAGCTATATAGATGACGATGCCAGCGCCTTGACCGATAACCGCTATCGCGGCGTGCCACTGCTGTCACGCCAATACCCCTCGCCGGAGGTGTTCTATACCGGGCGCTACGACCTGGTGATCGGCGGTTTCTACAGTGCTTTCCGCGACGGCGTCGGCCCCCGCCGTGATCTGGCCCGGCACGGTATCGCCAGCTACCTGCTGGAAAATGCCTGCACACCTAAACCAGCAGCCAGCGGTTTCCAGGCCATCGAACAGGACCTGCGCACCCTCGGCCGCCTCCTCGACCGCCAGCCCCAGGCCGAACACCTGATCGCCCGACAGCAGCACGACCTGAACGCCGCCCACCAGCTCGCTGCCGGACACAAACCCCTGAAAGTCTTCTACCTGGACAGCGAAACCCGCGGCCTCGACAGCGAAGGCAAGCAAGGCTTCGTCACCGAGCTGATCGCCAACGCCGGTGGCCGCAACGTACTCGCCGACATCGACCTGCACCGCGTTACAGTGGATGCCGAGACCCTGCTGCAACTGGACCCGGACGTCCTGCTGCTGGCCGACGCCGTGTGGTCCACCGCCGCAGCGAAACGCACCTACCTGAGCAAACACCCGGCTTTGTCCCACCTGCGCGCCGTCAAGGAACAGCGCCTGATCGACCTGCCTTTCACCCACCTGGTCGCCGGCGAACACAGCGCCCGCACCGCCCTGCACCTGGCCCGTGAGCTGGCAGCAATGAGCGACTGAAGGCACGCAGCCGATTCGGCTGCGAAAGCGCCGGTTTCAGCTTTCCCCGCTGGGCACTCCACGTGCTTCAGCCGGGATTGCGGCGCCATCGGGAGGAAAATGAACGCATCGCCAACCCCTGGATGCGTGCCCGATGCAAACAACAAATACGGTCCTGATGATCCGCCCGGCGCGATTCGCCTTCAACCCGGATACCGCCCTCAACAACCGCTTCCAGAAGCCGCTGCTGGACGCCGACAGTGCACAGCAGAAAGCGCTGGAAGAGTTCGACGGCTATGTCGACACCCTGCGCCAGCATGGCGTCGAGGTACTGGTCGTCCAGGACACCCCGGCACCACACACCCCGGATTCGATCTTCCCCAACAACTGGTGGAGCAGCCACGCCGACGGCAGCCTGGTGCTCTACCCCATGGAAGGTCATAACCGCCGCCTGGAGCGGGACAAGGGCGTGCTGCGCGCGCTCGACGAGCGCTTCGCCATCCGCCACACCATCGACCTCAGCCCGCTGGAGCAGCAGCAGATTTTCCTCGAAGGCACCGGCAGCATGGTCCTCGACCGCGAGCACCGCATCAGCTACGCCTGCCATTCCGGGCGCACCCATGGCGAGGCCCTGCGCGAGTTCGCCGAGCGCCTCGACTACCGCCTCTGCGTGTTCCATGCGGTCGACCGCCACCAGGCACCGATCTACCACAGCAACGTGATGATGAGCGTCGGCCGCCAGCTCGCCGTGGCCTGCCTCGACGCCCTACCCAACGCTGCCGAGCGCTACACCCTGGAACGCAGCCTGCGCGACACCGGCAAGGACATCCTCGCCCTGGACTTCGACCAGCTCGAAGGCTTCGCCGGCAACATGCTCGAAGTGCACGACAAGCAAGGCCAGGCGCTGCTGGTGATGTCGCGCAGCGCCTGGAACTCCCTGAGCCCGGCGCAGCGTCGCCAGGCCGAGCGCCACAGCCACCCGGTGGTGGTGAATATCGACCATATCGAACGCATCGGTGGCGGCAGCGCGCGCTGCATGCTCGCCGAAGTGCACCTGCCCGTTCGCAACTGAATCCGCCGCCTAGAAGAAGGAAGCCCTCATGACCCGCTATATCGACGTGACCGACCTCAGCCACCTGGTCGCCCGCAAAGGCCTGACCACCTGCCTGGAAGAAATGGCCGAGTACATCCGCCAGGACTACCTGCGCTGGCACGATTTCGAGAAGTGCGCGCGGGTGGCCAACCACTCGCCGGACGGGGTGATCGAGCTGATGCCGGCCTCGGACGCCAACCTGTACGCCTTCAAGTACGTCAACGGCCACCCGAAGAACACCCACAACGGCATGCTCACGGTCATGGCCTTCGGCGCCCTGGGTGATGTCGATACCGGCAAGCCCCTGCTGCTCAGCGAAATGACCCTGACCACGGCGATCCGCACTGCCGCCACCTCGGCCCTGGCCGCGCGCCATCTGGCCCGCCCGGACAGCCGCAGCATGGCGCTGATCGGCAACGGTTCGCAGAGCGAATTCCAGGCCATCGCCTTCCATGCCCTGCTCGGCATCGATGAAATCCGCCTGTACGACCTCGACCCGCAAGCCAGCGCCAAGCTGGCTGCCAACCTTGCCGCCTACCCGGACATCCGCCTGGTCCTGGCCAAATCGGTGGCCGAGGCGGTACGCGGCGCCGATATCGTCACCACGGTCACCGCCGACAAGGCCTACGCCACCATCCTCACCCCGGAGATGATCGAACCCGGCATGCACCTCAATGCCGTCGGTGGCGACTGCCCGGGCAAGACCGAACTGCACCGTGACATCGTCGAGCGCGCCCGGGTGATCGTCGAGTACGAACCGCAAAGCCGCATCGAAGGCGAGATCCAGCAGATGCCGGCCGATTCGCCGGTGACCGAGTTCTGGCAAGTGGTCAACGGCCAGGCCCAGGGCCGCGAAACCGCAGACCAGGTGACCCTGTTCGACTCCGTAGGCTTCGCCATCGAGGATTACTCGGCGCTGCGCTACGTGCTGGATGTGGCCAAGGCCCTGGAGATCGGCAGCGAGATCGAACTGGTGCCGGACCTGAAGAACCCGAAAGACCTCTACGCCCTGCTCCAGCCGGCGGTTTCCGCAGTGCAGAAGAAGCGCGCCTGAGCCAGCCGAATCCGCCGCGACCAGAGCGCGGCGGATCGGAAAACGCTGCGCCAAAGCCAAAACAGGAGGTGCCTCGACAGAATCGGCTGCGCCATGCGCCGCTAACAGCATATTCCGGCAGTCAGCGCCGGCCTTTACGACACAAAAAATCCGCTGTCATCACGCATCCTGAGCCCCTGACCAGAGAGTCACTGCAAGACCCCACGGCTCACACCCGCGAAGATTTTCCAACTGCCCTACATCAACAACAAAACACAGGGAACCCACACATGACTTCATTGCGCAAACTCCTCGGCGTCCTCCTCCTGCCCCTCTGCGCCAGCGCGGCCCAGGCCCAGGAATGGAAGGAAATCCGCTTCGGCGTCTTCCCCGAATACCCTCCCTTCGAGTCCGTCGCTGCCGACGGCAGCCTGCAAGGTTTCGATATCGAGCTGGGCAATGCGATCTGCGCCAAGCTGGAAGTCAAGTGCACCTGGGTGCACAACGAGTTCGACGGCATGATCCCCGCCCTGCGCGCGCGCAAGTTCGACGCCATCATGTCGTCCATGGCCGTGACCCCGGCGCGGCAGAAACAGATCGATTTCAGCGACCGCCTGTTCCTCAGCCCGACCTCGGTGATCGTGCGCAAGGGCGCGGATTTCGGCGAGACGCCGGAGTCGCTCAAGGGCAAGTCGGTCGGCGTGCTGCAAGGCTCGCTGCAGGAAGCCTACGCCCGCGCCAAGCTGGCGCCGCTGGGGGCCCAGGTCAAGGCCTACCAGGCCCAGGACCAGAACTACGCCGACCTGATGAATGGCCGCCTCGACGCCACCGTCACCGACAAGCTCGAAGCCCAGCTCAACTTCCTGACCAAGCCTGAAGGCGCCGGCTTCCAGAGCGGCCCGGCAATCAAGGACCCGACCCTGCCGCTGGATATCGCCATGGGCGTGCGCAAGAACGATACCGAGCTCCGGGAGCTGCTGAACAAAGGTATCGCTGCCGTGCTGGCCGATGGCACCTTCGCCAGGATCCAGCAGAAGTACGTGGGCGACCTGGATATCTACAACGAGTGACCCGCCCGGGCGGTGACCTGGGCCCGGCGCCCAGGTCACCGGCACACCCAACGTCCATCGAGACTTTCCCGTGAACGACCTCCTTCACTCTGTCAGCCTGCAGGGCTTCGGCCCGCTGTTGGCGCAAGGGACCTGGATGACCCTGAAACTGGCCTTCCTGTCCCTCGGCCTGAGCCTGTTGCTCGGCCTGATCGGCGCCAGCGCCAAGCTCTCGCCCGTGCGCCTGCTGCGCATCCCCGCGACCCTCTACACCACCCTGATCCGCAGCGTGCCCGACCTGGTGCTGATCCTGCTGATCTTCTACACCTTCCAGATCTGGCTCAACGACTTCACCGAATGGATGGGCTGGGGCTACTTCGAGATCGACCCGTTCGCCGCCGGGGTGCTGACCCTCGGCTTCATCTACGGCGCCTATTTCACCGAGAACTTCCGCGGCGCCATCCTCAGCGTCCCCGCCGGGCAACTGGAAGCCGCCACCGCCTACGGCCTGAGCCGCGCCCAGCGCTTTCGCCTGGTGCTGTTCCCGCAACTGATGCGCTTCGCCCTGCCGGGCCTGGGCAACAACTGGCTGGTGCTGCTCAAGTCCACCGCGCTGGTCTCGATCATCGGCCTCGCCGACCTGGTCAAGGCTGCGCAGAACGCCGGCAAGAGCACCAATAACGTCCTGTATTTCCTGATCATCGCCGGTCTGGTCTACCTGCTGATCACCACCCTCTCCAACCGCCTGTTCAAGCGCCTGGAGCGGCGCTACAACACCGGCATCAAGGGACTCGCATCATGATCGAACTGATCCAGGAATACGGCCTGGCCTACCTGTACAGCGACGGCGCCGGACTCTCCGGGCTGGCCATGACCCTGTGGCTGTTCATCGTCACCATGGTCGCCGGGTTTTTCCTCTCGCTGCCCCTGGCGCTGGCGCGGGTTTCGCGCAAGCCATGGCTGCGCTGGCCGGTGGAGTTCTACACCTACCTGTTCCGCGGGACGCCGCTGTATATCCAGTTGCTGATCTGCTACACCGGGCTCTACGGCTTGGAGGTGGTACGCGATCACGAGATGCTCGACCGCTTCTTCCGCAATGCGCTGAACTGCACCCTGCTGGCCTTCGTCCTGAATACCTGCGCCTACACCGTGGAAATCTTCGCCGGGGCCATCCGCAACATTCCCCATGGCGAGATCGAGGCAGCCCAGGCCTACGGCCTGCATGGCTGGAAGCTGAACCTGTTCGTAGTCCTGCCGGCGGCGCTGCGGCGTTCGCTGCCGTCCTACAGCAACGAACTGATCCTGATGCTGCACGCCACGTCGCTGGCTTTCACCGCGACCATTGCCGACATCCTCAAGGTGGCCCGCGACGCCAACGCCGCGACCTTCCTCACCTTCCAGGCCTTCGGCATCGCCGCGCTCCTGTACATGCTGCTGTCCTTTGCGCTGGTCGGGCTGTTCCGCCTGGCCGAACGACGCTGGATGCGTTTTCTCGTTCCTTCCCGAGGCTGACCCATGACCACTTCCGCACACGCCTTGTCGATCCAACCTTCCTTCACCGCCCAACCGGTTGCCGCCGCCAACAGCGCCGCGATCAAGCTGACGGTGGACGCGCTGCACAAAAGCTACGGCGATCACCAGGTGCTCAAGGGCGTCTCGCTGCAGGCGCGCAAGGGCGACGTGATCAGCCTGATCGGCGCCAGCGGCTCGGGCAAGAGCACCATGCTGCGCTGCATCAACTTCCTCGAACAGCCGGAAGCCGGCGCC
This sequence comes from Pseudomonas sp. P2S-1, assembly GCF_057197725.1. Taxonomy (NCBI): domain Bacteria; kingdom Pseudomonadati; phylum Pseudomonadota; class Gammaproteobacteria; order Pseudomonadales; family Pseudomonadaceae; genus Pseudomonas; species Pseudomonas sp. P2S-1. The sequence continues at coordinate 46,881 of NZ_CM170068.1, read as the reverse complement.
ATCACCCTCGACGGCCAGACCATCGAAATGCGCCAGGGTCGCGGGCCGAATCCGGCACAACTGCAGAACCTGCGCACACGCCTGGCCATGGTCTTCCAGCATTTCAACCTGTGGAGCCACATGACCGTGCTGGAGAACATCACCCTGGCCCCGCGCCGGGTGCTGGGGGTCAGCCAGCAGGAAGCCGAGGCGCGGGCGCGCACCTACCTGGACAAGGTCGGCCTGCCGGCCCGCGCCGCCGACCAGTACCCGGCCTTCCTTTCCGGCGGCCAGCAACAGCGGGTGGCCATCGCCCGGGCCCTGGCGATGGAGCCGGAGATCATCCTGTTCGACGAACCGACGTCAGCCCTTGATCCAGAGCTTGTAGGAGAAGTCCTCAAGGTCATACAGACGCTGGCCGAGGAAGGTCGTACCATGCTCATGGTCACCCACGAGATGGGCTTTGCCCGCCAGGTGTCCAGCCAGGTGCTGTTCCTGCATCAGGGCCGGGTCGAGGAACAGGGAAGCGCGAGCATTCTCGACCAGCCGCAAAGCGAGCGCCTGCAGCAATTTCTTTCCAACCGCTTGAAGTGAAACAACGCCACCATGGATACCAAGGCCAACCCGACCCACGCCACGCCGCCGCTGGACCGCATCGACGAAGCGATCATCGATGTGCTGCGGCATAACGGCCGCATCACCTACGAGAAGCTCTCGACCCTGGTGCACCTGACGCCCAGGCCCTGCCTGGAGCGGGTGCGCAAGCTGGAGCGACGAGGGGTGATTCGCGGCTACGGGGCGATCATCGATGTGCAGATGGTCTCGCCTGGGTTGTCCTTGCTGGTCCTGGTGGCGTTGTCGAACCAGAGCGGGCGTTCGGCGCAGAAGGCTTTCGAGGCGTGTGTCAGGGCTTGTCCGCAGGTGTTCGAATGCCAGCTGATCAGCGGGCATTTCGACTACAGCCTGAGGATGCGTTGCCGGGACATGGAGCACTACCGGGTGCTGACCGAGACCTGGATGAACAACGACGAGCTGCATATCGACAAGCTGGTGGCGCATCCGGAGCTGGCGGTGGTCAAGAACACTGCGCCACAGCTGTAGTTTTCTGCTGCCTGTACCGGCCTCATCGCTGGCAAGCCAGCTCCCACAGGGTTCGCGTAACCTGTGGGAGCTGGCTTGCCAGCGATGAGGCCATCTGCATCACAGCACTCCTAAAGCCTTCACCCGCCATTCCCTGGGCTGCTGGAACCGCTCCACCCACTCCACCACCTGCCAGGCCGGCATCGGCCGGGAAATCCCGTAGCCCTGGGCAATATCGCAACCCAGGTCCATCAGCAGTTCGCCATGGGCCACGGTTTCCACGCCCTCGGCAATCACCTGGCGGTCGAACTCCCGGGCCAGGCCGATCACCGCGCGGGTCAAAGCCAGGTCATCCTGGTCGTGGAGGATGTCCTGGATAAAGGACTTGTCGATCTTCATGGTCTGGGTCGGCAGGCGCTTGAGGTAACTCAGCGATGAATACCCGGTGCCGAAATCATCCAGCGAGAAACGCACACCCAGGCGCTGGCAGGCTTCCAGGCAATCACTGACCCGCTGCAGGTTCTCGATCGCCACCGACTCGACGATCTCCAGGTCGAGCATCTGCGGCGCCACCGCTTCATGCCGCGCGAGCAAGCGCTGCAAGCGCACGACGAAATCATCACGCTGGAAATGCCGCGCCGCGATATTCACGCTCACCGGCCAGTAGCAGCCCAGTGCCTGCCATTGCTGCATCTGCGCCAGGGCGCGGTCGATGACCCATTCGCCAATATCGACGATCAGGTCGGTACGCTCCACCAGCGGCAGGAAATCCCCCGGCGGCACCACGCCGCGCAGCGGGTGATTCCAGCGCAGCAACGCCTCGAACCCGACCACCGCGCCGCTGCGCATATTGACCTTGGGCTGGTAGTACAACGACAGGTCGCCATGCTGCAGGGCGTGCCGCACCTGCTCGACGGTCTGGTGGTTGGCCTTGACCTCCTTGTCCAGCGACACATCGAACAACTGGTAGCGATTGCGCCCGCGCTGCTTGGCCAGGTACATGGCCTGGTCGGCATGCCGCAGCAAAGTGTCGGCGTCGTCGTTGTCGTGGGGGAAACGCGTCACGCCCATGCTGGCGCTGACGCTGATGGAGCGCCCGCGGATCACGCAGGGCACGGCCAGGGCGCGAAGGACCTGCTCGAGGGTGTCCTGCAGGCACGGCGGCCCCTGGAGGTCGCCGAGGATCAGCACGAACTCGTCACCGGACAAACGCGCCAGGACGTCGCCGACACCAAGAAAATGCTTCAGGCGCCGCGCCATTTCCACCAGCAACAGGTCGCCGCTGTCATGACCATAACCGTCGTTGACCGCCTTGAAGCCGTCGAGGTCGAGCATGCACACCGCCAGCGAGCCATGTGCCGCGCGGGCGCGCAGGAGCATCTCTTCAAGCAGCTCGCCGATGCAGGAACGATTGGGCAGGCCAGTGAGCGGGTCGTGCCCCACCCGCCATTCCAGGGTGTGCATCATCTGCCGCTTGTGGGTGACATCGAAACGGATCGAGGCGTACTTGCGCAGCTCGCCGGTGTCGCGGTCGAACAGCGGCACGATGGTGCTGTCGACCCAGAACAGCGAGCCGTCCTTGGACCGGTTGCACAGCTCGCCTTTCCACACCTGGCCGCCGGTCAGGGCCTGCCACATTTCCCGGAACAGCTCCGGGCCATGCTGGCCTGAATTGAGCAGGCGATGGTCGGCGCCCAGCAGTTCCTCGCGGCTATAGCCGGAGATGGCGCAGAACTGGTCATTGACGTAGGTGATACGCCCGTCAAGGTCGGTCTCGGAGAAGATCGCGGCCGCATCGACGGCGGTGCGGTAGCCCTCACCCATGGGCCACCCCGACGGAGGATGTCTGCTGCACAGCAGTGATTGGCAACTTGGGACGCACGATAGAGCTCCATGAGCCGCAGTAAAGATACGGGTTGTTCTCACCGAAACCCGCTGCGGGAAAACCTGTCCAGGGCACAAATTCTACGAGAAGCATCACCTTTTGCAATCCAAGGTGATGGCAGCGGAGGTTGTCCTTTAAAATAATTTGTCGTTAAGTTCTTGATTCTAAAAGGGAATTGAGCGATGGAAATTTCAAGTTTGGGGTCAGCCATCCGACGCTATCGCAAGGTCGCGGGGCTCACCCAGGCGGAGTTGGGGGAGCGTGCCGGTTTCGACCCCAAGACCATAAGCCGCTTTGAAACCGGTACCTACACCCCCAGCGTCGAAGCCCTCGTCATCTTTGCCCGAATCCTGGGCGTCAGACTCACCGCCTTTTTTACCGAACTCGATAGCGAAGAAGAACAACGCGCCTATCTGTTCGGCGTCATCCACAAAGCCCCGCGTCAGGACCTGAGCAAGCTGATCGCCGCCGTCGATCAGGCGCTCGCCGATTCCTGAAGGCAGGCTGCGCGACAGAATGGTTCGCGACGTACAAGCGCAATATCAATATGATATTACTGGTCTGACCGGTAAAACCAATTGTCGCCTACCCTCTTGCGAAAGCGAAAATCCGGTGCGTATAGTGGCCGCGCACTGGACATACCGGTAAGACCACAATAATTAAGTCCGACGCGCCATCCTCGTCATGGCAGCCAGGACACCGATCAGAGATCCCTCCCATGCTCAAATGGTGCTCGCGTTCGATCTTTCTCCAAGTAGTGCTCGGCCTGATGCTCGGCATCGCCTGTGGCCTGAGCTTCCCCGACCTCTCCCTGCAACTCAAACCCCTCGGTGACGGTTTCATCAAGCTGATCAAGATGCTGATCGGCCTGATCGTGTTCTGCGTGGTGGTCAGCGGCATTTCCGGTGCCGGCGACCTGAAGAAAGTCGGGCGCATCGGCCTGAAATCGGTGGTCTATTTCGAAATCCTCACCACCATCGCCCTGGTCCTCGGCCTGGTGCTGGCCTTCAGCACCGGCATCGGCAGCGGCGCCAACATCCATCTGGACCAGCTCTCGGCCACCGACGCCGGCGCCCTTGCCGAGCGTGGCCAGCATATCCACAGCACCACCGCGTTCCTCATGGACCTGATCCCGACCTCGGTGATCGGTGCCTTCGCCGACAACAACATCCTTCAGGTCCTGGTGTTCTCGGTACTGTTCGGCAGTGCGCTGAACCTGGTGGGCGAATCGGCCTCGGGCATCTCGCGGCTGATCAACGAACTGAGCCACATCATCTTCCGCATCATGGGCATGATCGTGCGCCTGGCACCGATCGGCGTGTTTGGCGCCATCGCCTTCACCACCAGCAAGTACGGCCTGGACTCCCTGCAGCACCTGGGCGGCCTGGTGGCGCTGTTCTACCTGACCTGCGCCGGCTTCGTCCTGCTGATCCTCGGCGTGGTGATGCGCGTGTCCGGCCTGAAGATGCTGCCGTTCCTCAAATACCTGCGCGAAGAGCTGACCATCGTCCTCGGCACCGCCTCCTCCGACGCCGTGCTGCCGCAGATCATGCGCAAGCTGGAACACCTGGGCATCGGCAGCTCCACCGTGGGCCTGGTGATCCCGACCGGCTACTCGTTCAACCTCGACGGTTTCTCCATCTACCTGACCCTGGCCATCGTCTTTATCGCCAACGCCACCGGCACCCCGCTGGCGATGACCGACCTGCTGACCATCCTCCTGGTGTCGCTGGTCACCTCCAAGGGCGCCCACGGCGTCCCCGGCTCGGCGCTGGTGATCCTCGCCGCCACCCTGACCGCGATCCCGGCGATCCCGGTGGTGGGCCTGGTGCTGGTGCTGGCGGTGGACTGGTTCATGGGCATCGGCCGCGCGCTGACCAACCTGATCGGCAACTGCGTGGCCACCGTGGCCATCGCCCGCTGGGAGAAGGACATCGACCTGGAGCGCGCCAACAACGTGCTCGAGGGCAAGCAGGGTTATAACTTCCAGCCGCGCAAGACGGCCCATCAGCAAGACTTCTGACGCATGACCGATATCTTCTGGAGCGACCTGTGATTACCTCATCGACCGTCGTCAACGCAGTCGTCGACAAACTGCGCAAGGCCCTGGCCCGAGGCCAGTGGCGCTCCGGCGAGATGCTGCCGGGGCAACGCGAACTGGCCGAGCAGCTGGGCATCAGCCGGCCCAGCCTGCGCGAAGCGGTAACGGTGCTGGAAACCCTTGGCCTGGTGCGTTCCATGCCGGGCAAGGGGGTGCTGGTGCTCGACCCCGACACGGCGGAACCGACCCTGGTCCCCGCCTCGTCGGTGGCCGAGGCCAGCCTCGAGGATGTGCTGCAACTGCGCTACACCCTCGAGCCGTTCATCGTCGGGCTGGTGGCCCAGTCCATCAACAGCAGCGAGACCGGGCAGTTGCGCCTGACCCTGATGGACATGCGCGAAGCCCTCGATGCCGACGACGCCGAAGCCGGGGTCAGTGCCTATATCGCCTTCCACGAGGCGCTGTTCGCCCTGACCTCCAACCCGATCTTCCAGAGCGTGGTGCAGCAGACCAGCAACGCCCTCAAGCAGAGCGCGCAGGTCCTGCGCAAATCACCGGAGCACCTGGCGGCGCGGCTGGCGGAAAACGAAGCGGTGGTGCGCGCCATCCGCAACAAGGACAGCGCCCAGGCCAGCGCGCAGATGCGCCGGCACATCCTCGAGGAAGGCCGGCGCATGGGTATCGAACTGAACGTCCCGGACGAACAGCCGGGTCACTGACCACAGGAGAGCGAAGATGAACACCTCCCTGCCCTTCCTCATGGCCGGCGGCGGGCGCCGGATGTCTGCGGAAGAGATTTATCCGCAGCTGTTCGACGCCATCCTCGAACAGCGCCTGAGCCCAGGCACGCCGTTGACCGAACTGGCCCTTGGCGAGGCATTCGGGGTCAGTCGCACGGTGATTCGCCGGGTGCTCGGTCGCTTGTCGGACCAGCAGGTGATCGTCCAGCGCCCGGCCCACACCGCGCGCCTGGCGGCGCCGGACCCGGAGCAGGCGCGGCAGGTGTTGAGTGCACGGCGCCTGGCCGAAACCACCCTGATCGAACTGGCCGCGCAACGCTCGCGGCCGGGGCAACTGCGCCAGTTGCGCGACCTGATCGCCCGCGAGCGCCTGAGCCACGAACAGGGCCAGCGCTGCACGGCGATCCGCCTTGGCGGCGAGTTCCACCTGAAGCTTGCGGAAATCGCCGACAACGCGCCGCTGACGCGCTTTCTCAACGGCCTGGTGCCGATGACCTCGCTGATCATCGCCAAGTACGAGCAGCACGGTTGCGAGCATTGCGCCTGGGAGGAACATGCGGCGCTGGTGGATGCGCTGGAGGACGGTGACAGCGAGGCCGCGCTGCGGTTGATGCACCTGCATCTGGACCGCATCGAGGCCAAGCTCGATCTGGATTAAGTACGCTTCGCCGGGTTGCTGTGGTTGGACCAGTCCACCAGCAGGCTGTAGCCCACCGCCAGCAGGGTTGGCCCGATGAACAGGCCGATGAAGCCGAAGGCCAGCAACCCGCCGAACACCCCGAGCAGCACGATCACCAGCGGCAGGTCGCCGCCGCGGCTGATCAGGTAAGGCTTGAGCACGTTGTCCACGCCGCTGATGACGAAGGTGCCCCAGATCCCGAGGAACACCGCCATGCCGTATTCGCCCTGCCAGGCCAGCCAGGCGGTGGCGGGAATCCAGGCCAGCGGCGGGCCCATGGGGATCAGGCTGAGCATGAAGGTCACCAGCCCCAGCACCAGCGCCCCCGGCACCCCGGCGATCAGGAAGCCGATCAGCGCCAGCAGGCCCTGGGCGGCGGCGGTGCCGATCACCCCGTTGACCACCCGCTGTACGGTGCCGGCAACCAGGCCCAGGTAGTAGGCGCCGCGATCATCGACCAGGCGTTCCAGCAGGCGCAGGACAAAGCCCGACAGGCGTGGCCCGTCCCTGTAGAAGAAGAACACGAAGACCAGGCTGAGAATCAGCTCGACGATCCCGCTGCCGATCTGTGCACTGCGGGCAAGCAGCCAGTTGCCGACCTGGCCCAGGTACGGCTTGACCGTGGTCAGCAGCGCCGCGCCCTGCTGGTCGAGGGTGTTCCAGTAGCCCACCAGACGTTCGCCGATGAAGGGCACGCTGCCCAGCCAGGCGGGTGCGTCCGGCAGGCCGTCGACCTGCACGTCGCGGATGAAGGCGGTGGCGTCGCGGACATGGTCGGCGAGGTTGAACCCAAGCCAGACCAGGGGCAAGGCCACCAGCAGCAGCCACAGGGTAGTCAGCAAGCTCGCCGCGAGGGTTTCGCGCCCGCCGCACCAACGCGTCACGAGGCGCATCAGCGGCCAACTGGCGAAGGCCAGGATCGCGCCCCAGAGCAGCGCGGAAATGAACGGCGCCATGACCCACAGGGCGGCCCCGAGCAGGGCCAGCAAGAGGATCTGCACCAATAGGCGGTCGTTGTTGAGCATGATGCCTCTCTCATGGAACACAGATAAATCTTCGATTTGACGCAGGCCCCTGTGGGAGCTGGCTTGCCAGCGATGGCGTCAGGTCAGACAACTCCTTTGCCAGCTAGGGCCTCATCGCTGGCAAGCCAGCTCCCACAGGGTTCTTGGCAAGCCCGAATGGTGCGATCACCTGTCAGCGGATCAGTTCGACATGCAGGCCGGCAGCCGGCTTGTCGCCAGTCTCCAGCCTTGCCGCCCGCACCCCGGCCGCACTCAACTGGTCATTCCACGCCACCGCCTTGGCCCCGGTCAGGCTGACCCGCAAACTGCTGTCCAGGTTCAGGCTGCGCGCCAGCAACTCCACCCACGGCCTGGGTGGCTCGCCGTCCAGGTCCGGGTAATCCAGCTTGCCGGTGCTGCGCAGTTCCCGCAGCACCGTGGCCGGGGTCGGCAGCAGGTCGCCCAGCGGCGCATTGGCCTCGAACTTCTCTACGTGCAGGAACGCGCGTTTATTGCCGCGGGTGATGGCGTACAGGGCAATCAGGGTGTCGTGGTCGTCACCGGAACGGCGCAGGAGGATGAACGCCTGGTCCTCGTCCGAGCCATACAGCCGCGCATTGCGGAAGATCTCGTTGGCCCACAGGCTGCTCTCACCGCAATCGCGCCTTTCGCACCAGAACAGCGGATAGCCGCCATCGGCCTGCAAGGCTTCACGGGCGGTGGTAAAGGCTTCGCCAGCACTGCGCTCGGGCGGCAGTTGCCAGGTGGTGGAGCTGACCTGGCCACGGCTTTCCACCTTGCCTTCCATGCGCAACTGACCGCTGATCTTGCGCAACGCACCGAGCGGATAGACCCGCTCCTGCTCCCGCGCCGGCTGCTGGTCGAAGACCTTGGCATCCTGGGGAACCGGCAGTTCGCCGGCGGCCTGGGCACTGCCGGCGACCAGCAAAAGCGCGGCGAGAACGGACTGGACGGCACTCATCGGCGAACCCCGCCGGCATACCCGGCGTGGCGTACGGAAAGGGGGCTGCTGTCGTGCTGGGTCATGATTGTCTCCCTGATCAAAACCCGCCAAGCCTCGACAGTTGCCCGTTACAAGTCAAGGAATGGCAAAGAAGCGATTGAAACAGTCTGCAACAAGGGCCGCACCGGCCTCGTCGTTCAAGTGCAGGTGATGACCACCGGGCAAGTGTTCCAGGGTGAAGGGTAGCTGCTCGAGCAGACTCGTGTTGCGCGCCAGCATGCCGTCGTCGGCGACCACCAGGGTGGTCGGGCAGGCGATGCGGCGGACGAAGCTCATGGCCTGTTCTTCGCTCATGCGCAGCGGCGACGGCAGGGTCAGGCGGCTGTCGCTGCGCCAACTGAAACCACCCGGAACCGGTCCAAGTCCGCGCTGGGCCAGGAGTTCGGCGGCTTCGCGGCTGACCGCGACCATGCCCTTCATCCGCGCTTCCACCGCCCGGTCCAGCTCGGCGTACACCGATTTGCGCTTGCCCTCATGGTGCAACTGCGCCTCCAGGGCCATGCCCATGCGCTCGGCGGCATCCTGTGCCGCCGCACCCGGCGGAATCACCCCGTCGATCAGGGCCAGGCGCACGATGCGCTCGGGCAGGCTGCCGGCGAGGATCACCGAGACGATCGCCCCCAGCGAATGCCCGAGCAGGGAAAAACGCTCCCAGCCCAGTTGCCCGGCGACCCGCAGCACGTCATGGGCGTAGTCCCACAGGGCGTAGCCGGCACCCGGCGGACGATGCCCGGAGTAACCGTGGCCGGCAAAATCCAGGGCGACGATGCGCAGGCCGTGCAGCTTCGGCGCCAGGCGGGCGAAGCTGTTGGCGTTGTCCAACCAGCCATGCAGGGCGATCACCGGCCGGCCGTCTTGCGGCCCGTACAAATGCGCGGCCAGTTCGATATGGCCAAGGTCAAGGCGGATTTCTTCCACGGGATGGCTCATGCCGATTGCTCCTGCCAGCGCTGGAACACGCTGCGAATCAGCCGTGCGGTGTCGTCCGGGCGCTCCAGCGGGAACATATGGCCGCCGGCAACACTGTGGTTTTCTCCCAGCGGCATGCGTCGCACCGCCTGGGCGTGATGGGCACGAACGATACGGCTGTCACTGCCGCGGACCATGGCCAGCGGCACCTTGAGCTTGCCGGGCGATGCCGGCCGGGTGTGCGGGATGCTGCGGTAGATGCGCATCTCGATGGCCGGATCGAAGGCCAGGCGCAGGCCCTCGCCTTCGCTTTTCAGGCCGTGTTGCAGGTAGGCTTCCAGGCAGTCCGGGTCGAAGGCGCGGAACAACGACTTGGCGGAAAAATAGGCGCGGGCCTGGTCGAGGTCGTCGAAGGCTTCGCGGCGGCCCTCGGTGCGCCCGGCCGGGGTGATCCGGTCGATGAAGCCCCAGCGTTTGGCCAGGCGGATCAGCCATTGGTCGGCGAGGGTCAGCACCGGCGAGTCGAGCATCACCACCCCGCGATACAGCTCCGGGCAGCGCAAGGCGGCATGCAGGTGCAGCACCCCGCCGAGGGAATGACCGACGCCCCAGACCGGCTCGGCCTGCTGCTCCAGGTGATGGATCAGTTCGTCCACCAGCAGCAGCCAGTTATCCCCGGCGGGAAAGCGCGGATCATGGCCATGCTGGGGCAGATGGCGGACCTGGTAGTCCGGCGCCAGGCCGGCGAACAGCTTGCCGTAGGTGGCCGAGGGGAAGCCGTTGGCGTGGGCGAAGAAGATCTGCTGCGACATTTTCGGACGGCCTGCTGCGGAAAAAACTGACAGTGATTGTCCGCAACGGACGGGGATGGAGCAATGACCGGAACGGCCATCAGGGACGGCACTCCGGTCAGGAGCTCTATGTTGCTGTCCAGGGCCTCACTGCAGGCACGTTCCCACAGCGCTCAGAACCCTTCGAACGAGCGATGCAGGCAGGCCTGGATATAGGCCACCTGGTACTCGTAGGCCTCACGCACCTGATGGCGCTCCTGCTCGCAAAGCTGGGCCCGCTGCATGGCCAGGCACGACACCTGGAGCATCTTCGCCATCTGCTCGCAGGCCAGTTGGAACTGCTGCAACTGCTCGGACCCGCGGCGATTGCCATAGCGCCGCACCAGCGCATCGAGGCGGGCATCGGCGGCATCGTGCAACACCTGGAACTCGGCGAAGTCCAGTTGATGGTTGAAGTTGCATTCATCCAGTACCTGGCGCAGGTCCGCTGAACAGGCTCGCATTCCATTACTTCCGATCATGGGGTTTCCTCCCAGGGCATGCTGCTCGTACACCTCCACGCTAGCAATTCGGAGTGAGTGCAACAACTGACAAAAATACCAGGTCGGCGCATCGAAAGCGGGGGCGTGTCCACCCCGCAAAATCTCCACAACTGATATTTTTGTCAGGTTTCAACATGAAGAAACGGCGATATAAGTGTGTCCGTACCGTCCCGGTCGAATCGATTTTCGAAGGAATCACACTGCACTTCCAACGTCAGGAGCTCACTTCATGTACGCATCCCAATCCCTTGGCAGCGCCCCGTCCCTTGCTCCGGTCCAGCGCGTGCCCACCCTGTCGGAAGACCCCATCAGGCTGACCCTGCGCGAAACCGTGGTCCTGCAATGGAGCGCCGAAGGCAAGACGTCCTGGGAGATCGCCCACATCCTGCAATGCAGCGAGTCGGCGGTGAATTTCCATTTCTGCAACATCCGCCGCAAGTTCGGCGTGACCTCGCGCAGCGCGGCGATGCTCAAGGCCCTCGACCAGGGCCTGATCAAGTTGCGCTGAATCCGTCGCCCAGGCCGACCGCAAGCAGTCGGCCACGGGCCCGGCATCAGGGGATGAGCGTCAGCCTGAGGCTCGGAAAGTTCGGCGCGGCCTCGTACGGCCAGGTCTCACCAAGGTCGAAGCTGACATAGACTTTCACGCTGAGCATTTCCCCGATCTTCAGCGATTCGAGGAACGCCCTGGTGATGACCACATCACCTTCGGCACCGATGCCGCTGACCAGCTCCGCCTCGGTGACCCGATGGTCGTACAGGGCCCGGTGCACCAGGGTTTCGCCTGCGGGGTTAACGCCACTCACCAGAATCCTGACCATCTGATCGGTAGTCATCAGCTTCCAGAACGCAAGGGTCAGGCGCGCCCCCGAGGCCGGCACCCCCGCCAGGCTGAGCCCATTGCTGGTCTGGCCCTCGCACTGCACGGTAGGAAATCCGGACGAGACCTTGCTGACACGGACACGGCGCGGCGTCGATGGCAGCACCTCGCCAGGCCCTCTTACCTCGTAATACAAGGTCACCGTCTTGCCGATCGACGCAATCACGCTTTCCCTGGGAATCCGGCAGAGCCGCGGATCACCGTCCTTGTCCAGCAGGCCCTCGAAGTCCGCCACACTGCCGGGATCATCCCAATGCACCCAGACCTCCTCGTCGGGATGGATGAGCACTTGCGCGTCGAGCACGACCTGTATGCCGCTGCGCCCCTTATCGGGATCGAGCACCAGTTCCTCGCCGACGCCATCGGCCTCCACTACATCCAGCCACAGCAGTTCCCGCGGTATCGGCGTGGCACTGACCGACAAGGGCACCTGCCTGGAGGAAACACTGGGATTGCCGGCGCGGTCCGTGACGTCGTAATGCACATAGCGCCGGCCATCGCCCCGCTCGCGAATCAGATTGCCGTCGAAGACCAACTCCAGCGGCTGGCCGATATCATCGGAAGTAAGCGTGCGCGAGCCCGCCTGATGATAGGCGAAGGGCTCTTCGTCCCAATACCAGGTCAGCGTGTCGCCGGGCCGTACCTCACGGTACTCCGGAACCTGCGCCACCACCCGGTCGTTGCAGGCCTCCAGGTACTGCCAGGTCAGGCCGCCGTCGATGACCTCGGGCGGAAAGACCAGGGCGCCCTGCTCACCGCCCAGGATCGGCGGGGAGGTATCGATGGTGAGGATGAGCGGCTGCGATCCCTGGGGCGAGCCATTGTAGAGCACCACCCTGTACTCCATGCGCTGCTGCCCTTCGGTGAGAAACTCCGTCGCCACCGTCAGGTGCAGATCTTCCGGCAGGATCGGCGTGGTCCAGAATCGCGTGGCTACGGTCTTTCCATTCCAGAACAGCTCCAGGCTCTCGGGATTGTCCGGCGAGGGGTCGCTGTGCAGCCATTCCGGGATCTCGACCGCCAGCGGCACCTGCAAGTCATCGATATGCAGCAGATTGGGCTGGCCACCGTCGATATCGTCGAGCAGGGCATCGACGATGGGTGGCGGGAGCAGTACCAGGGCTTCTTGCAACGGGGTCGACATCGGCAGCTCTCCTCAAGAAAGCGGATCGGTACCCGAAGGCTCGGGTGTCGCACTCCATTTAACGGCAAGAAGGGGATCGGGCATAACTGACAGAAGTATCAGGTATCCGCGGCAGGCCAGGGTATTCAAGGAGCGAGCCTGGCGGCTCGCTCCCGCAGCATTACCAGCTATAGCGCAGGCCGACGTTGGCACCCCATGGCTGCTCGATCTGCTCGCCGTTGCTGTAGTCCAGGTCGACGTGCAGTTGCAGGCTCTGCGCCAGCGACACCGAGACCCCGGCCCCCAGCTCGCCACGCGAGCCGGAGAGGTCATTGTTGAAGCGGTTGTCGTTGACCCGCACCGCATTGTTGCTGGCGAACTCGTGGGCATAGGCGACCCGTACATAGGGCTGGATCACCCGCCCCTCGCCCAGCTCGACAGTCCGCCCGAAGGTGCTGCCAACCTTGCCCAGCAGCGAGTGGGTGGTATCGCCATCGGCGCGCATGCCATTGTCGAGGTCATAGCGCTTGCCCTGGATGGTCACGCCGGACCACTGGGTGTAGGGCTCGGCGAACCAGCCGTTGCCCAGGGCGATATGCCTGCCGAACTCCAACGAGGTCCCCAGCGCGTGGGTGTCGTAGTCGCCCTTGGTCCGGGTTCCGTCGCTGAGATTGACCGTAGCGTCGTTCTGCAGGCGGTTGAACTTGAGCACGGCATCGAAGTAGTAGCCGCTTTGCGGATCCAGCCAGGTGGTGTACGCGCCCAGGTAGTAGCTGTCGACCTGGCCACTGGAGCCACGGGCCAGGTTCAGGTCCGAGTCGCTGTAGCCGGCCAGCACGCCCGCCAGCCAGTGCCCGTCACCGATCGGCAGCGGCGCATCGGCACCGAAGGACACGCCCTGCTGGGTCTGTTGGTAGGCGGTGCCCGACGAAGCGGAAACGTTGTACTTATTGCCGTAACCGCGCATCCAGGCACCGGCCTTGCCGCCGTTCAGGCGCAGTTCCCCCATGCGGCTGCGCAGGCTCGACAGCTCGCCGTACCACACGGTGGGCGCGGCATTGAACAGGCCAAGCACGGTCTGGGTCCCGGGGCTGATTTTTCTCGTCGAGGCGTCCAGGTACCAGTTGTCACCATCGCGGAGCAGGTCGTAGGAAAACGTGCCAAGGTCCACCTCGCCGTTGAGCAGGGAGAAGCTGGCATCGCCACCGGCGGTTTGCACTACATGGATCTGCCCGTCGGTCAACGGGTCGGCACCGCTGCTGCCGACCAGCAATTTGTGATCGCCGTGGGCTTCGCCGGTCACTTCGAGAAAATCGGTCTGCCCGGTGGAGAAGTCGGTATCCATGATGAAGGTGCCGTTGCCGGAGAGGTTCTCCACGGTCAGGCGGTGGAAGGCGTCGGCCTCGCCGAACCGGACCGCGCCCCCGTCCATGACCAGGTCACCCACTTCGTCGTCCTCGATCATGTTCCACTGGCCCTGGCTGGCCAGGGTCAGGCTGGCGACGTTTTCCAGGGCGCCGGTCAGGGTGGCATGGTTCTGCAGGGTCAGGTTGGCCGTGGCGCCGTCCTCGGCCACCACATTGCCCACCAGGTGGCTGTTGTCCACGGTCATGTTGCCGGTCGAGCCGCTGGCGACCTTCAATACATTGCCGTCGCCGCCTGTCAGGGTCGATCCGTTGGCCACCACGATATCGGCGCTGACGCCCTGGCCTGCTCCCGTACCGACCAGGATCGCCGCACCGGTGCCACCCTCGACATGGGTGCCATCCAGGTTCACCGTGCCGCTGTCGGGAAGAGCGCTGTCCAGACGGATACGGATACCGTGGGTGCCGCCGATGATCGAGCTGTTGCGGGCCGTGACCGAGCCGCCGAACATCTGGATGCCCTGGCTGGTGGCATTGGTGCCGGTCACCTGGGTGTTTTCCAGGATCAGGTCGCTGTTGGCGGAAATCTGCACGCCGCTGCGGGCACCGGTGATGTTGCTGTCACGCACATTGGCGGTGGAGCCGTTGCTGCCCTGGCGTCCCAGGGACAAGCCTTCGGTTTCGCTGGTGATGGTGCTTCCCGAGATATCCGCCGAACCGCTGCCGAGGAACACGCCGACATTGATGCCGGTGGCGGTCACGGTGCTGCCGTTGAGGGTCAGCCTGCCGCCATCCTGGGTCAGGATATGTTGGGTCTGCGCACCATTGGCGGTCAGATGGGAGCCGCCGGTTACCAGGTAATTGTCGGAAGGCGTCGTTGCATCGATGGTTTCATCGCCGATGATCGTCCTGGCCATTGCATACTCGCTGCCCAGCACCAGCGGCGCGAGGGCGGCGAATTTCAGAATGCGAACCAGGGGACGCAGTTTGAACGAAGGAGTCTTGGGCATCATGAGAAGCTCTCGCAGGCTATGAAACGACGCGGTCAAACCAAGCTGACGGGCAACCGGGTTCACTTCGCAAAGGCCGGCGAGACTACAGACGACAACCCAAATTTTATGTAGGAAAATTCCACAAAATATAGCAGAGATTATGACAAGCCCCGCGCCCGCCGAATGCCCCGGGCGCGAGGTAACCCGGCCTGCTAGGGCACGCGTTTGCGCTCAGGCATAGGGCAGTAGCCCGAGGGCAGGTGCATGGAAACGGTCGCCACGACTTCCAGGGATGTCACCGGTACACCATTCAACTGGAAGGAATACTTGGTGTAGGCCCGCCCGTCGATCTTGCCCCCGTCCGGGTTATAGGTCGGCAGGATGTGCTTGTCGTAGGGGTGCACGCGAATGACGAAGCCGGTGGCCGGATGCTCGGTACCGATGATGTAGTCCTCGGTGAAGATCGCGTCCTCGATGATCTCACCGGTGTCGGCGAAACGGCTGTCCCAGGGTGTCCAGGTCACGGTCACGCTATCACCGTCCTTGAGCCATTTGCTCAGGTCGGGAATTCTCACCCGCACCGCCGGCTCGTCCGGATGGGGGTTGGCGAAGTCCTCGAACAGCGACTCGCAGAGCAGCCAGCCTCTGTCGGCGCTGACCCCCAGGTATTCCGGTGCTTCCGGGGTCAGGACGAAGGCGTCGACCTTCACGTGGTAGGTCTTCGAATGCTGCTTGTTGTTCCCGCCTGGCGCGCTGATGCGGTAATGCACCGGCACGGCGGGGCCATTGCCGACGTCCTGGATGATCTCCCAGGGAATCTCCACGCCGATCTCCGAGCCTGGCTCTTCGAAACCCTGCAGCACGTAGGTGTAGCCGAGGCGATCACCCCAGTAGAACTCGATGATCTCGTCCTTCACCGCCGGTGCGTAGAGGATGATGTTCTGCTTGGCCGGCTCGCCGTTGTCCGCGGGGGTCAGTTCGTTGAACTGCTCGGAGACCTTGCCATAGGTATCGAGCTGGCCCAGGGCCGGATTGACCGGGTCGGGCCAGGTCAGGTCCGGGTCGGGCCGCGGCGGACCGATATGGGAGAAGTCGACGTTGATCTTGATCTCCGGCGCATCGAACGGCACGGTGCCGCGCAGGATCCTGTAGCTGACACTGGTTTCCAGCTCGCCCACGGCGGTGCCGTACTCGGCCTTGAGAATGGCCGACGGTACCCGCACCGGCACCGGGAACACCGGGACCGAGCCCAACTCCTCCGCGGTCACCAGGCTGTTGCCCCACTTCACCTCGACGCGGTCTTTCGGCTTCCAGCCGACGTAGCCGGGAATGTTCACCACCACACCGATCCCGGCATCGGCCATGTCGATCAGGTTGTCGCCCTCGGCCAAGGGTACCGTCGGCGGCTCGAGGTCGGCCGGCAGGGTGCCCAGGGCAACGGCCACCGGCTGGTAGACGGCCAGGCGGCTGCGGTTCAGCGCCTTGTCGATCAGCATATAGGTTATGTAGCAGCCACCGTCCCCCACCTCGCGGATCAGATCGGTCCTGACCTTGAACGTCATCGGCTCGCCCGTCACAGCGAAACGCCCGCCGATAGGTACATCCATCGGGTCGTCGGGAATGGGGTAAGTCGCCCACCAGTAGATCAGTTCATCACCTGGCTGGCGGTCGCCGTACTCCGGAAGGGTGGCGGTGATGCCATCGGGGTTGTCGGTCAGGGTCTGCTCGCTGATGAAGCCATCGGGCATGATCAGCTTCGGCGGCTCGTGCGGGCGCCAGGGCTCGGAGGCGTCCACCAGCACAGTGAGCGCCGGCGACGTCTCCGTGGTGGTGTTGTAGTGGATGATCCGGTAGGTGATATCCCAGGCGCCATCCGCCTGCATGACTTCGACCGGCACGTGCCGGGTCAGCGGAAAGTGCGCGAGGAACGGCGGCGCCAGTTCGATCTCGTCGACCGTTTCGTAGTGGGTGGTGCCAGCGGGTGCCCACTGGATGAACACTCGCTCACGGTCCTCCGGATCGGCCGGGTCAGGCAGGGTCCAGGCCTGCATGGTAACGGCCAGTGGCGCCTGCCGGGCACTGCTGAACAGGGTATTGTCGTTGGCGTCGGCGATCACCCCGGGGGCCAGCGTCACCGGCGGCAGGTCCGTCGTTTCGTTACGCCGGTCCATTTGTGCCTTGCGGTAGTCCCTGCGCGCCTGCTCTGCGATTCGTTGCTGTTCTGACTGTGACATAGTGGTCACCCCTCTCCATGTGTCCAGCCATTCGCTGACACGGCGGATGCCGCTCCGGAACGAACAGCCGTGGGGCCATTTAATACCCCCGGATGGATTGGCGTAACTGACAGAAATAACAGGTGCACCCGGCGCGAGGGGCAGAAAAAGGCCGCCCCGAAGGGCGGCCACGAAGGGAGGGTGTGGAGGTCAAGCCAGGCAGGCTCACGGGCTTGAACGTTGATATCAGGACTTCCGATGCCCAACGGGATCACGAATGTCTTCGACACGTGGTCGCCCCGGCAGCGGTATACCGTTCTTATCGGTCAGCCCTTGCGTGTAGCTTTCCAGCTTCGACGATTTCGACGGCTGCTTATGGGCATTCTCGAGAAATGCTTCATGCCTCTCACGGCTCTCGTACAGCTTGCTCGCCTCCTTCATCGACTGCAGTTCCTTGGCCTGTTGCTTGGCCGAAGTGTTGCTGCTGATACTCTGCTTGATACTGCCGTTCACCGGCGTTTCCGGAGCGTCGCCGGGCGCCGACGGGTATTTGCTGTTCCCCTTCGCCCTGTAGGCCGAGTACCCCAATCCCAAGGCCATCACACCGGAAAATGCAGCCACGATGCTCCAGTCGGCCTGGGCACGCCCCTTCTTCGTGGCGGCCATGATACTGGCATAGGCCGTGAAGGCGCCCGCGAGCAGAGCACCGCCCAGATACCAGACGTTATGCCCCGTCGGATCACTCGCATTCACCGGATCGCCCTTGCAATAGGCATAGGCATTCGGGCCTCCGCGGCCAAACGGGCTCCATTCGTCAGGGCTGCAGAACTTCATCAGGACAGGTCGGTAGAACCGGTAGCCTTTCCCAGCAGTTGCCCCCCCGCCTCCTCGTCCAGTTCGCCATTGAAGGCCAGGCGGGCCTGCACCCGGGTGCTGCGATGGCCGTGGGCGGTGTAGACCATGTCGGTGATACCCTCGCCAGCCACATGCTCGCTGAGCACGCTGTTCTTCTGGTCGCAGCCCAGCAGCAGGCTGATGTCGCCGGCCTGGTGCTCCGCCAGCAGGTTGCCCGCGCCGCGCATGAAGGTACTGCCCTGCTCGCCCTGGAGCAGGTTGGCCAGCTCCTCCTCGCGGTAGAAGCGCTGCTCGGCGCCCTGGGCACCGGACAGGCTGGCCAGGCGGTCGAGTGGATCGTAGCGGTAGCTACCGGACAGCGCGCCATTGCCGTCGCCAACCCCGAGCAGGCGCCCGAGGGCGTCGTAGTTCAACTGCCGGGCCTGTTCGTCGCGCACCAGGTTGCCGTCCTCGTCGTACTCCAGATCGATGCGCTGCGGATACGGTTCATCGCTGTTGATCACATGGGTCAGTTGGGTCGGATCGGCGGGGTTGTCGTAGTGGTAGTCGGCACGGTTCTGACCGCCGGGGAACACGGTCATGACCCGGGTGATGTTGTCCATTCCGTCGAAGCGGAACAATTGCGCCTGCACCGCCTGGCCGTAGGCGTCCAGCGGCGGCGAGCCATCGCACTGGTAGTCGGTCAGGCGATTGCGCTCGTCGTATCCGTAGCGCTCCTCGCGCACCAGCGTCTCCCCCTCATGGTGGATGCGCTTGGTCAGGCGATCCACCGCGTTCCACTCCTGGGTCAGGTGCTGGGTCAGGTCGCCGAAGTCGAAACAGCGCGAGATCTCCCGGGAGAAGTCGTCGTAGCCGATCTGCACATGCAGCTGCTCGGCGTTATCGTGGGTCTTGATGCACTCCAGTTGCCCCAGGCCGTCATAGTGGAAGGTCGAGTTGGTGGACCCCAGCACGGTACACATCAGGCGGCCGGCCGTATCGTACTCGTAGGTCTGGGTCTGCCCGAATACATCGGTATAGCTCAGCAAGCGCCCGCGCAGGCTGTAGGCGTAGTGCATGGCGTACTCCTGGCCATCCTCGCTGCGCGTCTCGCTTTTCAGTTCGCCGGTGCTGAAGTATTCGCGCACCAGCGACTGGCCCAGCTCCGTGCAACTGAGCAGGCGGGCGTTCTTCTTGTCGTACACATAGTCGGCCGCCACCTCCGGCGACAGCTCGCGACGCATGGGCTCATCGCCCAGTTGCGGCAGGTACTCATAGGCGATCACCGCGCCGGCCGGGGTGGTCACCGTGGCCGGCTGCATGCGCCCCGGCTTGTAGGTGAACAGGCGTTCGCGGCCACCGGTCACCGAGCGGGTCATCCGCGACAGGCCGTCGAAGTCCTGCTGGCCAAGCTCGACCTCATCGACGCTGATGTGCGTCGGCAGGTCTTCATCACTGTGGGTGACGAAGCGCCGGCGAACCACCGCCAGGCCCGGCAGCACGTTCTCGACCAGACGGTCGAAGGCGTCGTAATGGTAGAGGGTGGTCTGGTCCCGACCGTCCACCTCGCGTCGGGTCCGGCCCAGGCCGTCGTAGAAATATTCGTGCAGGCTGATCCGCACCGGCTCGGCCTCGGTATCGAAGCGCTCGACCCGGGCCGGCTTGCCGAACAGGTTGACGCGGGTCACGGTCTGCCCGCTGACCTGCTCGCCGTCGATGCTTTGCCGCCAGGCCCGGCTGATCGGCCCGGCCCAGTCGGGGCTGCCGATGGGATCGTTTTCTTCGAACACCACCACCTGGTCCGGCCCTGTGTCGCTGAGCTGCTGGCCCCAATCGTCATAGGTAAAGTGGTGCACCAGCGGCAACTGCTCCTGCAACAGCCAATCGAATTCGCACTCCTCGACCTTCCGCCCCAGGCCGTCGAAACGCGCGGTATAGGTGGTGCGCCAGGCAATCTCGGCGTCGTCGGCACCGTCGACGTCCTGACGCTCCTCCAGAATCGGGCGGTTGAGGCCATCGACCGTGGTCCGGGTTTCGACGTTCTTGACATCGGTCATCACCTGGACCGCCCGCTGACCGTCAAGCCGGGCCAGGGTGTAGGCATAGTGGCGGGTGGCTTCGTAGTCGGTATCCGGGGCCACGGTTTCGGACGTGACCCGGCGCAGGGTGTCATAGCTGTAGCGGATCACCACATCGTCATCGTCGTGGGTCTGCACCGCCTCGCCGATCAGCAAGGCGTGCTGGAGCACCAGGGTCTTGCTGGTCTTATCGAAGCCGGTCAGGGTCTCGGTGGTTTGCAGCACGCCCTCCGTGGCCAGCACCTGGTAGCCATAGTCGGTGAAGGTCGGCTGGCCATTGCAGGTTTCACTGTCGCTGGCGATGCGTCCGTGCAGGATGGCATCGTCCGGCTTGTCGAAATGTTCGTGGCGGGTTTCCTTGAGCAAGGTCGCGCCGTGGCTCAGGGTTTCGCTCTCCAGCGCCAGCCAGGCGTTCTTCGCCACCGAGGCCAGGGGTTCGAGGCGAACGTAGCGGTATTGGGTGCGCAGTACCGGCGCATCGCAGGCGCCATCCGGCGCCGGAGTGACCACCTGCTCCTTGAGGTGACGGACGAAGCCATCCGGATCCTCGGGGCAACCGTCCTCCCCTGCCGCCTTGTACCAGGTGCTGCTGGTGCTTACACCGTCGGGCCGGACTTCGAGGGTCGGGTTGCCATCGAGGTCGAATTCGCTGATCTGGGTCTCGGTGCGGTGCCGGCTCGGCTCGCCGTCGATCGACCAGCGGGTTTGCACCGAGCGTGGCAACTGGAAGTTTGCCGGCTGGTTATCGAAGGCGGTGTCCAGGGCATGATAGGCGGTCGTCACGGTTTTCACGCAACGCCCCTGCTGGGTCTGTTCCTCGGTCATCAGGTGGAACCGGTTGAAGGTGTACTTCACCGTGCGCACCACCTTGCCATCGAGTACGTGGCTGGCGACCGAACCGTAGTCGTAGGTGTAATCGACCTTGTACAACTGGTCGAGACCATCGTCCTGCCAGTTGATCGAGGAGCCGTTGCCGATGAAGTTCTCGGTGGTGTAGGTGTAGGTGGTTTCCTGCGCTGCCAGGCCCGGGCCAGGCACTATGGTGTGGCGGGTCACCCGCGGCAGGTTGGGCCGGCCGGTGCTGCCCGGATAGGCATGGCCACCATCGAGGTATTCGAGGGTTTCGCTGCCGCCCAGCGGCGTGCCAACCGACTTGATACAACTGATACCGCGGACCGTCTCGTAAGTCAGGCGCCAGGACGCCAGCTCCGGCACCGGCAGCACGATCTCGCTGACCCGGCCACCACTCAGCTTCATCACGAAGCGCGACAGCGGCTTGTCATCGAACGGCGGCAACAGCAGCTTGACCTCGGAACTGTCACGCACAAGGCGCAGCAACTCGCCGCTGGCATCCGCGATGCTGGCCAGGCGATGGGTCGTCTCGAACACGGCGTAGCTCAGTTTGACCGCATGTCCGCTCGGCGCCAGGATCTCGCTGGGCAAGGCGATGCGCCGCGAGCCGCTGCCAAGCTCCTTGAGCACTTCCACCAGGCCGCTCTTGTGCACGATGCGCCAGACGCCGTTGCCCTCGTCGAAGAAGCGGAAGGTGTCGAGCTTCTTCTCCTTGATCGACGGTTCCTGGCCATCACCGGTGACCTTGTAGCTTTCCCCGGTATGCAGCGACAACATGCTGGTGACCGGGTTGAACTCGCTCAGGCGCAGGTTCCAGCCCAGGCCGTAGCCGCTGTCGAGCAGGTTGAGCGGATTGAAGTCGAGCTTGATCGGCACATTCGGGCCGATCAGGGCATTGGCCTTGAGCTCGGGCAGGTCGATCGACAGCGTGTACTGCCCGGTCCGCGGGTCGACGCTGTTGTTCATGAAACTCATGAAATTGAAGGCGTTGGAATGCACGGCGGAAGAAGTGGTCATGGTCTTTGGTCCCCAACGGAGAGAGAGCAGACGGCGCGGGCCCCGGTCGCTGGCCCGCGCCGCCCGGATTGCAGAGCGGTTACTGGATCTTGAGGACCAGCGTGTTGCGGCTGTCCTCCTCTGTCGGTGACTCGTAGCCCACCGCCAGCCGATGGCGATTGCCATACACATCCAGCAGGACGAAGATCACCGGTTTGTCCAGCTTCTCGCGGAAGCGCTTGTTCGGATCGCCTTCGGCCATGTCGTCGTACCAGTACCGCATGTCCGCCACGCGGTGGTTGCTCACCAGCAACTGGCCCGGAGACGGCGTGAAGTCACCTTCGAACTCCTCGCGGATCGGCGTGCCCAACGCCTCGCGTCCCAGCCTCTGGAAATAGGTGTCGAATGACAGCCGGGGCGGCGGCTCGTCGTAGCCGGAGAATGGGTACGGATAAAAGGCGTAGCCGGTGTAGCTGAAGAAGGTCTCGGCCATCTGCTCGCTTTCCCACTGCATGGTCGAGCAGTTTTCCTCGATCTGCAGGGTGGCGAAAGGTATTGGCCGGCCCAGGCTCTGGTAGTTGATGTACCAGTAGTCCAGCGAATCCATGTAGTAGGTGAAATCGTCGTCGCTGCCGGGATCGTCACCGCCGGGAGGGCCCTGCCAGACCCGATCGCGCACGATGTCGAAGTCATGGCCCGGACCGACCACCGGATCCACGAAGGGTGGAGGAACTCCGGTCAGCTCGATGCTGGTGTCCTCGACGCCTTTATCCGTGGACTCCCAGATCCCGCCGAATTTGTCGGTGAAACGCACGAAGAACTTCTCCGTGTCCCGCACCGTCGTATGCAGGTACAGTTCGCGATACCGCGTCTTGCCGTTGCGCGGCACCGGCACGGGCTGGCGCTGCAGCGGACCGGCCGCCGTGGCGGGGAACAGGGCGAAGCGGTTGGCGTACTTGTGGGTGAAGCTCACTTGACCACTGCCGTGCTCGATGCCTTCCTGCTCGTCAGCGAGAAATCCAATGTCGTCGCCGGTGTACATGTCCACCAGGCGGATCGACGCGACCTCGGCATCGTCCAGGGGCACCTCGTACTTCTCACCATCGAAATCGACGGTCGTGGTCTCCACCTCCACCACCAGGGGAATCTGCTGGTAGCCATTGGCATAGGCGCGGGTCAGGTTGTTGGGAGCCCTGATCTTGAAGGTCTCAAGCTGCGACCAGGGCGGCAGTTCCTTGCGGGCCGACAACTGCACCACCGCGTAGCCGGTGGCCAGGACCCTGTCGTCATAGACCAGCTGGCAGAGCACCAGGCTGATCACCGAGGTGGCCTGGTCTGGCGGGGTGAATACACCCTGGGCGTCCACGCTGCCTTCGCCGATCACGCTCCAGCGTTGGTACTGTGCCTCGATATCGGTGCTGAACGACGCCGTCTGGCCACGGGCGACGGACGGCACGTACACCGGCTCCACCAGCGCACCCGGGCTGCCGCCCAGCACGATCATGGTCGACTCGATGGTCTCGCCGCTCAGCTTGTCGCGGCACTGGATCTTCTGCACGTTGATCAGCGTATCGACCTTGTCCGGCGGCGTGTAGACCGCGTGGCCCGGGCCCTGCACCTGCAGGCTGCCGATGCCCGGCGCGAGCAGCGTCCACTCCAGTTCGCCGCCACTCTGGCTCGAGACATGGATGTCCACCGGCTCCCGCCCGCTGAGCAGGGACTGCGCCCGCGGCTGCACGCTCATCAGTTCGAAACGGCCGAGCACCATGGCCGAGCTTTCATGGGGCTGGCCATCGATCCTGTACTTGGCCGTGACCACCGCAGGCACGCTGTCCTGGCCCATGCGCTTTTCCGCCGGCGCGGTATAAAGCCCGCTGCTGCTGATGCTGCCCGCGGAGATCGGGCTGCCGAGGCTGCGGGTGCTCCACTCCACATCCGTTACCAGGCTGCCATCGGCGGCGCGCACCCGGAACTGGCGCTCCTGGCCCGGCTTCACCGCCCCCAGCAACGGCTCGATCACCGCGCTCTGCTGCGCCGGCTGGATGTTGCCCAGCACCAGCAGGTCGTGCGGCTCATGACGCCCGTCGGCGGTTTCGCTGAACAGGTTGCGCGCCGGGAAGCCCAGGCGCTCGATCATTTCCAATGGACGCTCGCCGACCCATTCGCGCAGCTCCGCATTCAGCACCAGCGACGCGTTGTACAGGGGCTCGCCGCCCTTGCTCATGTCACTGGGGATCAGGTAGGGGAAATCGTCGTTGTGTGCCGGTTCGCCACCGTTGCTGTCGATGCCCTTGAGCCGGGTGAACAGCAGCAGCGCACCGTCACCGTCGGTGGAACCGGGCGCCGGCTGGGAGTACACATGGATTTCCCTGGGGCTCAAGGGGTTGTAGCCATTGAGGTCCATCAAGCCCATCTCGAAGATGCGCCGGCTGCGCGGCTGCTGCTTGATGAAGTCGAGCAGCAGCGCGCCCATGGTTTTCTGTGCCCGTTCTTCGACCAGCACGTTGCACAGCGGTTTTTCACCCTTTTCCAGGTCGAGGACGAAGCGACCGCGGTGGTCGACATCGCCGACCAGGGTCGAGAGGTCCAGGTCCATGGCCAGGGTGAAGCCGTCGGCTTCGCTGAAATCGAAGCAGGTCAGCAGCCGCGGCATGCTGTCCATCAGGTTCTGCACCAGGCTGAAGCTGCCACCAATTACCTCGACCGACAACCTGACCCGGGCCATGGGCAACGCAGCCGGTTCGAAGGAAATCTGCGGCGCGCCGAAGGTCAGGTTGCGGAAGGTGGCGAGCATGCTTTGCTCTTCGGTCAGCGACACCGTGCCAGTGAACGGCGGCATCAGGCGGAAATCGCTGAGCCCGCTGACGTATTGATGGCGCAGCAGCTGGTTGATACGGTCGCGGCCGAAGGCGGCGATGGCGCCCCAGCCGAGAGTGACCGGCTTGTCGCGCATGCGCGCCAGCAGTGATTGCAGGGTATGTTCGGACATGATGGTGACTCCCTCTCAGGGCTTGCCTGGCTTGTGCTCCAGGCACTTGGCCTGGACTTCGAGCGCCTTGTCGAGATCGAGCAGCGGGATCGGCAGGATGATGTGGCCCCTGGACTTGTAAGGACCCATTGCGTGTAGCGCCTCGATCACGGCGAACTTGTGCTGGCCGGCTGGATCGATCTTGAATATGCCGTCGGCGCTGATCGTTCCGGAACCGGCAACCAGCGTGAGTGTCAGGTATTCATCCGGGGGGATATCCTCCATTTCATGTTTGAAGGTCAATTGCACTTCGTCCGGCTTGTCGGTCTTCTCGTAGCGAATGGTCAGGGTGCCAGAAATATGGGTCACCACGACGTAGCTGGAAACCTTGGAGCCCGTGCTCCTGTTCTCCACCACCACTTCCTCGACGAGGATATGGACGTCCTTCTTCGGCCCGGGCTTGAACGCCTTGTCACCGAACTCGACGTTGCTCGGCACGATCTGCGAGCCGGAACTGGGGTCGGCGATCGACCAGACCAGTTCGCCGTCACCCAGGGTGCCCGCCGACATTTCCCGCAGCACCCCGCTTTCCACGCCCATGGACACCACCAGCGGGTTGAGGGCAATGTCCCGGCTGACGATGCTGACCAGCGCACTCTGGCGGTAGTCGCCCACCTTGGCCGTGACCCTGACCCGGGTGAAGGTGCCGTCGAGTTCGCTCTTCTCCGGCGCGGTATACACTCCGCTGGTGCTGATGCTGCCGACGTTGTCGGACGAACCCGGGACCTTCTCCACCGACCAGGTGACACCGCTGAGCGGCGGCACCGTCTTGAACGTCACCTGGCCTTCGGGGCCGACCTTTTCGTCCATGGGCGTGATGGAGAAGTGGGTCAGGGAGGGAGAAACATCGCCGACCAGGAACATGTCACGAGGCTGGTGCACGTCCTTGAGCACCACCACGTTGTCGCCCTTGAACATGATGCTGTTGAGGCGGAACACATCGATGGCCGAGGCTGGTTCGGAGAACCTCGCCAGGGTGTCGAACAACCGCTGCGCCAGTCGCGGCTCGAGGAAGCTGGTGATTTCCACAAAATTATCGATCACCACCGGCAGCTCGTGATCACCGGGTGACACTTTCAGGCGCTTCATCGGGGTTTCGTCCAGGGCGACCAGGCTAACCATACCCGTCGCACTGTCGAGCCGGGGTTCGAACGAACGGATCATGTGCCAGGCCGCATCCGCCCAAAATTCCTGTATCTGACCATACTGCGGTAAAACTCCCAGGCGGAACTGCGAAAAGCCTTTCCAATCCAGCGTGATACGGCCGTCGCTGAACTTGCAGGTCATGACCACATCATTGTTGGCCAGCGGGAACGCGAGCAAACCAGCGGTGATCTCCTTGAAGGTCGCGCTGCTGCCGGTGATTTCGGGCCCGCTGACAACACCCCGCAATACCCGCATATGATCGATGATGCCTTCCTGATAGCTGACCAGTTCGAAGTCATATTCGCTGCCTTGATCGGCCAGGGCCCGGCAGCCCTCGGAAAAGATCTTGGCCATCAGGAAGTCGTGGCCCAGCAGCATGCTGGCCGAGAAACCATCCGGGATCAGGTACGGCTGGTCCTCGTCCTTGACCGCGATCTTGCCGTTGTCCTGGCCCAGGGTGGTGATGAACACCAGCACCGCCCCCGCCCCCCGGTTGGCGGAATGCACATCCTTGCCTCCGGGCGCAGCATGGGTGCGGATAAAGAACTCCTGGGGCACCAGGTACTGGTCGGGGTTCACCTTGATTTCATTGAGCACGTGGATCTGCTGGTCCTCCGGCAGGTCCTTGAAATAGTCATTGAGGAATTCCCCGCCGATTGCGCGTTCACGGTCGGTCGCCGCGAAGGTCAGCATGATGACTTCGAAGTCATCCTTGAGGTTGAGGTAGATCTTGCCGTCCTCGCTGATCACCCCCTCGGTCCCCTTGAGCTTGATGTCCATGTACACCAGCGGTCCCTGCAGGGCATCGATGGAGCTGATCCCGGCCACCTTCAGCTGGCCGGAGTCCGACTCCTCCAGGGACACCTGCGAACCACCGATGACATGCATGGTCAGCCGGGCTTCCGATTTGTCGATGCTGGCGTTCTCGAAGGACAGCCGTCCGGCATCGAGGATGTAGTCGTAGGTCAGCTCGCGGGTCTTGCCCGAGGTCGGCACGTCCATGTTGATGGGTTCCAGGTAGGTACCGGCGGTGAAACGCTCGATGTACTCCTGGAGCAGTACGGTGTTGGTCTTGGTCCGGTCGTAGGCGACGATGCAATTGAAGCCGCCGGTCCGCGAGCCGCCGCGCAACCATTCCAGCATGTCGTCAAGGGAAGCTCTGGATTCCATGGTGTGTATCCTCTTTCGGTGCAGGGTTGCATAAGCAGGCGTTGGCCTGCGATCAGGGTCTCAGGGGCAGGTTCAGGTCCTTGAAGGGGTAGTGGCTGGCGCCGCCGTCGAAACTCACCTTGGCGCTCAGGGTGAAGTTCTGCCCCATTTGCAAGGATTCGAGGAACATGCGGATCAGCCTCGCCTCGATCTGCTCGGCCGCCACTTCGGCGGCGGTCACCGGCGCGGCGCTACGTACCATCAGGTTGACCGGCTGGCCTCCGGCGTCCACTCCGCTGGCTTCGATGCTGAGCAACTGGCCCACGGCCATGAAGTACCACCTGGCCAGGACCAGGTCGGCCCCGGCAGCGGGAACCCTGGCCAGGGACAGGGCCCCGGAGTCGGCCTGGACGATCTGCACATTGCCGTAGCTGCTGCGCGGGATGGCTTCGATCCGCAAGTTGAAGGGCTCGGACTTGAGGGGCTCTTCGCCCTCGGGCGTTAACTGGTAGAACACTTCGAAACGCTTGGTCTCGCCCGCGCCCATGTTGGCGGCGATGGCCGTGGACGGAATGTGGAAGCGGCGTTCCCGGCCGTTGACCGGAGTGTCGGCGATATGCTGCCCGCCTGCCGGATGACCGTCCCAGTGCACGGCCAGGCGATCGCCCGGGCCCAGCGGGAAGCTGTCCGGCACGTCGACGTAAGCGCCCGTGCGGGCATCGAAGGCCAGCAACACGCCCTTGTTTTCCCCGGCGCCGCCCTCGGCCGTGGCGTGCTCGACGTTTGGCGGCAGCAGGTTCAGCGGCGCGCGGATGTTCAGGGCCAGTTCTTCGCTGCTATGGGCCACACCCTCGCGGGCATACTGGTGGAACACCCGCACCTGGCTGCCGATATTGGCCTGCAGCCAGTGGGCCTCGATCAACACCTCGATCACCCCGCTGTCGATGGCCGAGGTATCGATGCGCAGCGACTTGATCACGCTGTCGGCCTCGCGTCCGCCAATCCAGTGCACCAGCAGGCGGTCGCCGTCCTGCATGTCCGGCCAGGGCGCGATACGCAGGTACAGGCCATCGGGAAAATGCCCGGGGTCGAGGCTGTCGTCGTCATGCCCCTCGACTTGCGGCGCTGGCAGGCGCGCGGAGTCCGCCGCACGGATCTGGAACGTCTGCACTGCCGAGACGCTGGCCTGCTCGCCCGAGGCGTACTCGACCCGGTAGCTGACCTCGGCATGACCTCCCTCGATCCAGCTCAGCTGGCTCTTGGGCACTTGCCAGGTCAGCGGTTTGCCGACATCGGCGGCGCCCAGTTCCTTGGGCTGCGACCAGGTCTCATCCAGCTCCCCGTCGTCGTAATAACCGGCAAAACTGAGGGTCACCTTGTCTCGCGGACGCATGGCCAGGTAAGGCGGGACCACCGCCGGGGTGGTGCTGCCGATGACGCTGTCGGGGTCCAGGGCCAGGTCATGGGAATCGCGCATCTGCGCCACCGGCAATACGGCCGCCTGCCGCGGGCGTACCCCGACGTAGCAGAACTGGCGCAGCGACTCCGGACCGCGCTCGCCGCCCTGGAGCGCGACCGAGTAGGAGTACATGGCCCAGCCCTGGTCCAGGGCGTTCAGCAGGCTGCCCCTGATGGTGACCGCCACGCCCATCTCCGGGTCGTAGTTGGAGTCGTCGACTTCGATCACCTCGCCGACGTAGTCGTAGGCTGCGCTGTCCTGGCCGCAGCCACGCCACACGGGAAAGACCTCGTCGCCATGGGCAAACCCCGGGTACTTGATCCAGGTGGCCAGGTCCCCTTCCAGGTCCTTCAGGTCGATGGTGTCGTCCCGCAACAACGGGATGGACGGTTTGGGTAAATCACTCATGAGTCATTCCTGTCAGTGGCCGGAATCAACCGGCAGGCATTCGCTTGCAGTGGAGTTTTTGTACACCCCGCTGCGCGTTGCCGGTACTGGCAGAACTATCAGGTTGCCAAATGCGCAACGGCAGTTACGCTTGATCAGCGCGGCATTCGCCAATACGCCCCGAACAGCGCCGGGGAACGTTATCGTTGCGCAGGCGAGGAAATGGAAAAGCCTTGCCAGGACGGCTTTGGAAGTTCAATGAAGGGAACCGGCAAGAGCATATAACCGTTCGACTTTATGGTTTCCGTCCAATGAACTTTGGCGATCACTATTGAATAGCGCAGCGGCGATGTTGCATCGGGGGTAAAGACTCCCGAAGTTGCATCGACCGTGCCGGCACCCAGGAGTACTTGCCATTCCCGCGGATATTCGCCGGGTACTTCCTCGCCCTCGTGGAACGCCTTGAGTGCGATGGTCTTGCCATCGGCTGCCGGTGTCGCGGTGATCTGCAAGGTGGGGGGGAAATGAGTCAGCATGACATGCACGGTTCGCGAGCGCCGGGTCGGGTCGTGGGTGACCTTGATCTCGTCGATCGACCAGAGGACGCCTGCCTGTACCGGCCCGGGGAAGTAGGTCTTGTCGCCGTCCGCCATCTGGCTGGGCACGATGCGCGCGCCAGAGCCCGGGTTGACCAGGGTCCAGGTCAGCGAGCCCGGATCGCGGGCCCCGGCGCGCATTTCCCGGCCCATGCTCGAGCCGGCGCTGTGCACCATCACCAGCGGGTTGACGCTGATCTCGCCGGGCAGCACGGTGACCAGGGCGCTGCTGGTATGGCCGGGGGCCGAGGCGCTGATGCGCACCCGCAGGAAGGGACGGTCGAGCTCGCGCGGGGCGGTGTACAGGCCCAGGGCATTGATGCTGCCCACCGGACTGCTCTCCCCCTCTGGCGCTTCCACCGTCCAGGTCACGCTGCGCAGCGGCAGGGTGTAGAACATCCGCGTCTCACCCGGGCCCATGAGCAGTTCCCCCGGCTGCACGAAGAACACCTGTGAATACGGGGCTATGCTGCCGAACAGGGCCAGGTCGCGGGCAAAGCCGGTCTTGTCGAAACGCAGGTGCTCCTCGCCGCGAAACAGCAGGCGGGTCATCTTGTCCAGATCGATGGAGACGAATTTCGATTTCGCCTGGTCCAGCCAGGTCTTGACGTGACCGAGCACGGCGTCGCGCATCTTTACGCCCAGCTCTTCCTTGAACCGGTCCACTATCTCGGCTGGTATATTCGTGCCCCCGATCGCGAACTCACAGGTATTTTCACTACCACCACTCACTTCGACGACCTGCAACTGTCCTTCGCTTCTGAGCAGGCTTAGCCGGTACTGGCGCCTGATCAGAAAATCGACTTTGCCGACCGCGACCAGCTTGGTGCCGGATCTCAGATCGAGATTGACGTCGGGGTTATATTCGCCCTGCCAGAGCAGGACGATATCGTTGTTGGAAAAGGTCAGTTTGAACTGACACTGGGCCGAAGCCAGCGGCAACCTGATCCTGCAGTTCACGTAGTCGAAGGTCACGGACCTGCGACTGATGTACAAGGACCAGGCACTGCCGGAGGCTGCATGCAGGTAGAAGGCCGCCCCCTCCGACGGTGACTCCACGCGCCCGACAAACGGCGTTGCGGAGTCCGTGAGCACGGCGCAGGCCGGAGTGAACATCCGCTCCAGCAAGAAGTCGCGCCCCAGCAACATGGCAAAGGAGTAACCGCCCTCCAGCAGATAGCGCAGGTCCCGGTCGGTGGGCGGCTCGCCACCGTTGTCGTAGCCTCGCATCCTGACCATGAACAGCACCGCTCCCGCCTCGGGATCACCCGGCTTGCCATGGATGCGAATCTCGAAATACTCCGGCTGCAGGAACTCGCCCGCAGGCACCAGCAGTTCGCCAAGGACGAAGATCTTTTTCTCCTTGGGCAGGTCCTCGAATTTCTTCTGGAAGAATTCGCCGCCGATCAGCCGCTCCCGCGTCGTGTCGGCGAAGCTCAGCTCGAAATCGCCGCCCTCGGCCAGGTCCAGCACCACCTGGCCCAGTGCATTGGTTGCTCCGGCCGTGCTCCGGAGCGCCAGCTTCATGTACAGGGTGGGGCCGGCCAGCACATCGATCTCGGCGATCCTGGCGAGCTTCGGCGAACCGTCGTCGGCAGCCTCCACCGAGAGTTGCGAGCCACCGACCACCCTCATGCGCAAACGGGCCCTGGGGTCGGCGTAGGTCGACTGGTCGAACGACAGCCGCGGGCAATCGAGGGTGTAGTCGTAGATCAGTTCGCGGGTGAGCGGCGAGGTATCGATCTGCGCGGTAAACGGCGGCAGGTAGCTGTCGCTGGTAAAGCGCGCCATGTATTCCCGTAGCAACAGGGTGTTGACCCACTTGCGGTCCCAGGCCAGCAGGCAACCCCAGCCGTAGGTGCGTGGCGCCTCGCGCAACCAGTCGAGAAGCTCCAGGTAGGCATCGGACATGGTTCCTCCAGGCAATCGCCGCTGGGTTCAGCGCTCTCAGTACAGCCCTGCCCGCCGCCGCCCGCAACCTAGCAGTTCTGCCAAGTAGGCAAGCACGGCCACCGGGTATTAACTGAGCCGACCTATTTGCCGGACGTTCCGGACTGCAAGGAGCCAGACATGAAAGTATCAATCCACGCCGCTCGACCACTGGGCCAGGCTTTGCTGGGGCTGGCGCTGGCCACGGCGCTGACGGCATGCGCCCAGGCCCCTGCGCAGCATGCGCCGAGGGCGCAGGTCACTGTGGAGCCGCTTGAGTGGTCTAAAGCGGAGTGGGAACAGGACAGCAAGTTTCATTGCCTCCCTGATCAGTTCCTTATTGCCAGAAAGCACGCAGGCGACGAGTACCAGAAGGGATGGACCGCCTACCAGTGTGGCAAGGCGTTCCAGTTCCAGGCGATTCCGATCAAGGACCCCAAGTTCATCCGGGAGGTGCATGAGGCGGCGGGGGTCGAGTTCATCTGCCCGGAGAACCAGGTCATGACCGGGCGCGAGCACGACGGCGACGAAAACGGTGCGACCCGGTATTACTGCGGCACCCCGATGGACTATTGGGACAGACCCCTCCAGGTCATTCACGACCAATGGTTTTGGATACCGAAGGAGCACATCGAGCATACCGCCGCATGCCCCGAGAATATGTTCATGGTCGGTCGCTATCACAAAGGTGACGAGAAAGAACCGACCCGGTACCTCTGCGCCAGGGTGTTCTGAGCATTTCTGCATACCTCTCAAAGGACGTTTTCATCATGCCCCTGAAAACCTTGCTGTGCAGCCTGTTGCTCGGCCTGGCCCTGCCCGCCGTCGCTGCAGAGCCTCCGACAGAAAACCCGGGCGACGATAGCGCGCCCCCCGTGGAGGCCGAGACGCCCTCCGCGCAACCCGCAGCCACCAAATCCCTGACCGAAGGGATCGCCGGCTTCATCAGCGTCCTGACCGAGAATGAAAAGTTATGCTACCTCCCCGTGCCCATCGCCGGCAGTGGGCTGACCCGCAGGTATGAATTCACGGCGGACGGATCGCCCTGTTCCGGACTCAATGACCGGGCCTGGTCCGTCATGCTCGAGGACCTGCCGTCGGCAACCGAAATACTCCTGAGCGATAGCAGGAGCTGCAAGACCACGGGGTCGAGCGAAACCGTCGGCAAGTTCTGGGTCAAGCTCAGGACCACCAAGAAGGTGACCATTACCGAGGAGATACAGCTCCCGTTCTTCTTCCGCTTTGCCAACAACAAGCTCATCAAGCCCGGCCTGCTGCTGGTGGACAAACACCTGGAAGGCGACAGCGTCGATACGCTGAATGCCCTGTCCTGCATCACCGTTACCACCTCCCGCGCCACCCTGCCCAAGCCGGTGGAGCCCATCACCTTTACCGACCTGCAGTGGGAGCAGTTGACCGAGTACGACTCGAAGTTCAAATGCGGTGAAAACCGCGTGATGCTCGGTCGGGAAGCCTCTGGCACCGAGAAACCGACGGTCAGATACCTGTGCGGCGTACCGATGCAGGGCACCCGGGAAGTCGTGCTGAAAAACCAGAAGATGAGCTCCGGCCTGCATGGTGTGACCCACGAATACGTCTGCCCGCTCAACACCCTGATGACCGGTCGCGAGCAGGACGGCGACCATCTCGGCGAATCGCGCTACTGGTGCGCCGAGGCCTGGATCGGTGACGAGCAGTTGGAAGTGCTGACCCTCGATCACTGGTGGGGCCGCTTGCAGGAAAGCAACCACCAATTCACCTGCTACGACAACACGGTCATGGCCGGCATGTCCAGGTACGGCCGGGAAGACACCGGGACCTGGTACCGCTGCGCCAGCGTGTTCCAGCTTTCTCCACCTTGAGCCTCACGCGCCTGCAGCGCAAGGGCGAGCCCGGCATGGCTGCGCCAGCAGGTCCGGGGTCGGGAGAATCACTCAACTCATGTCAAAGGACGCCTTTATCATGACCATGAACACCTTGAGCGTCAGTCTGTTGCTCGGCGTGGCCCTGCTGGTGATTGCAGCGCAAGCGCCGGCGCAGATGTCTCCTGCCCCGCCCACAACGCCTGCCCTGGCCTTTCCTCCGGATGAGGTCGCCGGCTACATCACGGCCTACGATGCCGACGAGCGGTACTGCTACATCCCGGTACCCACGGCGGGTAGCGGCGTAACCCGGGTCTACGACTTTCTCGCCGGAAACGCGGGCTGTCATGACCTGAACGACAAGGCACAGTCGCTCGCCTTCGAAGATTTGCCGTCGGCCA
The DNA here is from genome assembly GCF_057197725.1 of Pseudomonas sp. P2S-1. NCBI lineage: Bacteria > Pseudomonadati > Pseudomonadota > Gammaproteobacteria > Pseudomonadales > Pseudomonadaceae > Pseudomonas > Pseudomonas sp. P2S-1. Next base: position 12,918 of record NZ_CM170068.1, on the reverse strand, counting down.
CCGAGATCCTCCTCACCGACAACCCCACCTGCTCGACAACCGGCAGCGATGTTGCGGTCGGCAAATTCTGGATCAAGCTCAAGACCACCAGGAAGGTGACCATCACCGACATCATGCAGCTCCCGTATTTCTTCCGGTTTACCAAGAACACCCTCATCAAGCCGGGTCTGCTGCTGGTGGACAACTATCTGAAAGGCGACAGCACCGATGCGCTGAACGCCCTGTCCTGCATCAGGATCACCACCTCCCGGGCCACCCTGCCCAAGCCCACCGTGCCGGTACGCCAGATCGACGAGAACACCCAATGGGTCAACTGGGACGACGGTTTCACCTTCCATTGCGGCGGCAACCGCGTGCTGCTCGGCCGCGCCCACTTCGGCGACGAAGAAGACCCGAACGAGTTTCGCTGCGGCACCCCCATGCAGGGTGAAACCGCCATTACCATGAGAAACCACAAGACGGCGGCCAGACATGAGTTCAACCATTACTTCGTCTGCTATGCAAACACCGTGATGACCGGGCACGAGCACGACGGCGACGAACGCGGCGAGACCCGCTACACCTGCGCCGAGGCCTGGGCCGGCAATACCCCGCTGTACGTCCTGCCGGATGACTACCGCACGGCCTCGCTGGAGGAAAACCATCACCGCTTCGCCTGCGGGGACGGCAAGGCGCTGATTGGCCGGGCCCATTGGCACGACGAAAAGGGCGAGACCTGGTACCAGTGCGGCACCGTTTACCAGCAGTCGCCGCCCTGACAGCCCGCCCAATACCCTGCGCAACGCTTTTCATTCATTCGATCAAGAGGTGCCCTGGGCATGACTACCCACAGCAATGTCAGCTCCAATGCATTCAACTACCTTGAGTTTTTCAAGGGCAGCGTCGATCCGCGCACCGGGCAGTACACCCTGTCCATCGACCTGCCGAACCTCAAGGCCAATTCCCTGAGCGGGCCCGACCTGCCGCTCACGCTCGATTTCAGCCCGCTCAACCTCGAGGACAGCGGCTACGGTATCGGCTGGAACCTGCGCCTGAGCCAGTACGTGATCGCCAGGAGCATGCTCTCGCTGTACACCGGCGAAAGCTTCAAGATCACCGGCGATGGCGCGGAACCCTCGATCGCCGAGAAACGCCTCGACAGCTTCCGCTTCTTCGACGATGGCAACGATACCTGGCGCGTGGTGCACCACAGCGGCCTGGTGGAAGTGCTCACCGCCCAGGGCGGCGCGGGCAAGCGCGTGGCCTTGCCGACCCTGATCTACGGCCCGGGCGGCCACGCCATCAAGCTGACCTGGGCCGACTTCGCCAATGGCGAGCGGCGCCTGGCGAAGATCGAGGACGCCCGCGGCGAGCTGCTGCGCATCGTACGTGACAGCGAAAACCTCAAGGTCCTGCTGCCGCCCTTCGACGACCAGCCGCAGAGCCGTTTCCTGATGAAACTGAGCGGCGACCGGGTCCGGGAAATCATTCTGCCGGTGGCCGAGCAGGCCTCCTGGCGCCTGGACTACATCACTGTCCGCGGGCTGACCTGCATCAAGGAAGTCAAGACGCCGATGGGCGCCCATGAAACCGTGGAGTACCTGGATGGCGGCCATGCCTATCCGGGCTCCAGCGGGCGCCCCAACCTGCCTCGGGTGACCCGCCACCTGGCCAGTCCCGGCCCCGGCCTGGCGGTCCATGAAGCCACCTATACCTACAGCACCAACAACTTCCTCGGCAACGGCTCCGGCATCAACTGGGAGGACGATGGCCTCGACCAGTTGTACAAGGTCGACTTCACCTACGACTACTGGACCACGGTCCAGCAATGGCTGGGCGGCAAGGCGGTGCGCCAGGTGAAGCACACCTACAACCGCTTTCACCTGCAGGTCGAAGAGGAAACCCGCCAGGGCAAGTGCGTCTTCACCAAGGTCATCGACTACTACGCCGATAACAAGCCCTTCGAGCAGCAACCGAAGCAGTTCCAGATGCCGCGCTCGGTGCAGCACACCTGGCGCCTGGAGGACGACTCGAGCAAGATCCAGCACGAACTGCAGCTCAGCGAATACGACGAGCATGGCAACAAGACCCTGGAGGTCCGGCCCGATGGCGTCAGCACGCGCACGGTCTTCTACGATCCCAACGGCGAGGACGGTTGCCCGCAGGACCCATTCCTTTTCACCCGCAACGTCAAGGAAGTCATCGTCACCCCCGCGCCGCAGGCCCGCGGCGATGCGCCGGTGCTGATCACCCGCTATCGCTACAGCCAGCACGCGCCACTGAACGGTGCGCCGGAAAACGACTGGCTGACGGTCAGCGAGGAGTCGCTATTCGAGTGCCGCGGCGACAAGGAAACCCTGCTCAACCATAGCCTGCGCACCTACTACGAAACCCCGGACAACCCGCAACTGCATGGTCGTCCGCTGCGCCAGGTCAACACCCTCAACGGCACCAGCAACAGCATCGACTACCACTACGGCAAGGCGCGCGACAAGCTGCTGGACCAGGAAAGCCTGCACACGGTGGAAACCTTTACCGGCTACGACGGCGAGCAGAAGGTGTACACCAGCGACCAGGCGCTGAACAGCGGCCAGTTGCTGCTCGGCCATGACCCCAACGACGTACAGGTGCGCTTCGAATACGACAACCTGCGTCGGCTGACCACGGAAACCGTGGCCCCCGGCAGCGACTTCAAGGCCACCCGCAGCTACGCCTATCAACTGGTCCACGCCGACGGGCAACAGGCCAGCCGCACCGTGACCGACGTCAAGCAGGTGCTGACCCGCGACCACTACGACGGCATGGGCCGCGTGTTGCTGAGCGAGGTCAAGACCGGGGCCACCTGGCAGCGCACCTACAGCGCGGTCTACGATGGCCTCGGCCAGCTCAGCGAGGAAACCCGGTATGACAAGCTCGACGACCGCGAGCTGAGCCTGACCACCCGTTACGCCTACAACGACTGGGGCCAGCGCTGCCGCGTCACCGGCCCGGACGGGGTCAGCCTGGTCACCGAGACCACGCCGTTCGGCGACGGCGGCAAGCTGCAGCGCAGCTGGCGTGAAAGCGTCGGCGCCGAACCGCTGGTGAGCATGCTGAGCGTCACCCAGTACAACGCCTTTGGCAAGATCGACTGGACCGAGCGCCATGACGACGAGGACAAGGTAGTCGGTCGTCAGGTGTATATCTACGATGGCTACGGCGAGTGCATCCGCGCTGACGAGGAACTCGCCCTGGAAACCCGCAGCACCCATTTCCAGTACGACTCGCGGCGCCGGGTGGCGCACACCCGCCTGCCGGACCAGACCGTGGTCGAGCGCAGCTTCGCCGAGCACAGCCGCAGCGAATTGCCCACGGCGATCCGTGTGATTCCCGGCGACGACCAACAGACCACCCTGCTCCTCGGCGAACAGCAATTCGACGGCCTCGACCGCCTGACCTGCCTGACCGTCGGGCCACGTAGCGAACGCTACGAGTACGATGACCAGACGCTGCGGGCCAGCCGCCTGATCACTCCGGCGCAGGCCACCATCGAGTATTTCTACGAGCAGAACCTGAGCGACCAGCCGAAGACGATCAATGTCGATGGCCAGACCTTCACCTACGGCTTCGACCGCGACGATGCCGGGATCAAGAGCGCCACCAGCGACGCCGGCGAGCGGGCCTATACCTACAACGTGCTCGGTCATCTGAAATCGGAAAGCTGGACCGACAGCAATGGCGACGTGCATGAAACCCACTACGAGACCTCGCTGCAAGGCCTGCCGCTGAAACGCACCGACAACGCCGTCGACACCCTGTACACGTACGATGATCAAGGCCGCGTGAAGTGCATGACCCAGGGCCAGTTGCAGGCCGAATTCGAATACGACGACAACGGCCGGCAATACCTCACCACCACCCGCGACCTCGGCAGCGGCGACAGCCTGGTCAGCGAGAACACCTACGACAGCCTCGACCGCGTCTGGATCCGGACCCTGCTGCTCAACGACAGCCCGGCGCGAACCCTCACCCACACCTGGCGCGATGACGACCAATTGGTTGGCCGGCACCTGGAAATGGACGGCCGCAGCCTGTTGCTGGAAGAGTACGTCTACGATCAGCGCGGGCGCCTGACCGAACATCACTGCTCGGGCGAACGCCTGCCCAGCGATCGCTATGGCAATGTCATCACCGACCAGATGTTCCGCTTCGATGCCCTCGGTAACATCAAGCGCTGCATGACCAGTTTCGCCAATGGCGAGACCAACGTTGCAATCTTCACCTACGCCGAAGACGACAGTTGCCAACTGATCAAAGTGACCAACTCCTACGAGGAAGGCGGTTACCCCGGCGAGCAGACCTTCGCCTACGACGATGACGGCAACCAGCTCAACGACGAGGCCGGGCAACGCCTGCGCTACGACGCCCAGGGCCGCCTGCTGGAAGTGACCAGCGCCGACGGCAGCGAGTCCCTGGTCAGCTACCGCTACGACGGCCACCAGCAGTTGCTCGGAGCGCGGATCGGCGAGCAGGCGGAAACCCTGCGCTTCTACCAGGGCTACAGCCTCAGCCATACCGTCCAGGACGGCGTGCAGACCCAGTACTTCAGCCATGCCGGCCAGCCGCTTGGCCAGCAGCAACTGGATGACCACGAGCGCACCATGCTCCTGCTCACCGATGCCAGCCCCAGCGTGATCGGCGCCAGCCTTGCCAGCGGCCTGCGCGAGGTGGTGTACAGCGCCTATGGCGAGCTGGCCGACGAGCAGCGCCTGGAATCCCTGATGGGCTTCAATGGCGAACTGCGCGAAGTTGCCACCGGCTGGTACCTGCTGGGCCGCGGCTACCGGGCCTACAACCCGTCGCTGATGCGTTTCCACAACCCCGACTCGCGCAGCCCGTTCCTCGAGGGCGGGCTCAACTCTTACACCTATTGCCTGGGCAACCCGATACGTTTCCGCGATCCAACCGGGCACCGGGCCGTAGACCCGAGACGACCCGACCCGATCTACCGGCCGCCACCCCCAGAGCCGGGCGCAGGGAGCTTCCTGGAAAAATGGGGGCCGGCAGCGGGGCTTATCCTGGGGGCGGTGGTGATGGCTATTTTCACCCCCTGGACAGGTGGCTTGACCATACCGCTGGTGGTAGGCGCCATAGGGGTGGCTGTTTCGGCTGCAGGCGGCGCGCTCGCAGTAGTGGCAACTCTGAAGGAGGATCGGGAAATGTTTACGCTCGCCACGATCATGGTGACTGTCGGTGGCGCCATCTCCGCAGCAGGCGGGGCGCTCGACAAGTGGGGCCCGAAAGACAAGTGGGGATGGCCCAAGTCTCAAAAAACACCGCCGGACGAGCCAGAGATCAGGCAGACCACTGATACTGGAGATGGTGCAACAACGCCGCTGATCGACCAGAGCGCCCAGCAAGGAGGCTCCGTGAGTCGCAGTGGCAAGAGTATAGCGTTAGTCATTAGTAACCGTTTCCGGCGCAAACCAACGGTTAATAAGAGCACAAACACAGAGGAATCTTCCACGACAAATGGGCCAGTGCAGGGCAGCGGCCCAACAAACGGAGGTAGCGACGGGCAGGTTGGCTCCGGCGGGGCTGGAGCAGGGAGTGGCGGCAAGGAGGCGACGATACCACCTGCACCGCCTCCCCCAGACAGCACCACCCACAGCAAACCACACTTCGGACCTGTCTTGCACATGACCTCCGGCAACTTTGAAAAGGGCGGCTCGGGATGGGTGCCGACGTCGGGCGGCCCAATTGTCACGTTCAAAAAGGACCTCACTATCAACCATTGAGTCGGGTTAGTCGAAACGCCGGGGCCGAACTTGATTCGGCCCCGGTTGTTTTTCCGATACAAACTTCTCCCACCACCCAACACCGCTATTCAACAATCTCCGTCTCCTTTTCCTACATACCTTTAAAAAACACCTGCATAAACTTCCCACCCTGTAGGCCATTACCCTTTAAACACGGGAACAGTCCTACAAAAAGTAACAAAAACAACTGAAGTCCAACTTCGGACAATCCTCTTCAATTCGAGTCGATAACATGAAACGAACTTTCCTGTCCGCTGCCTTGTTGCTGGCCGGCACTTCCGCGTTCGCCAATACCGGCACCATCAACTTCAACGGCAAGATCAACGGCAGCACCTGCCCGATCGAAATCGTCAACCCCGACAGCGGCGCGGTCGGCAACCTGGTGCAGATGGGTGCACCGCGGGTCGCCGACTTCCCCAACCTGGGTGCCGAGGCCGGTGGCCGCAGCTTCTCCATGCGCGTTCCCGGCGGCGCCGCCTGCGGGATCGACCCCGACAACCCGAATACCGCCAGCGTGACCTTCACCGGCGTGCAGGGCGGGGCCGGCGCCGACGGTTCGCTGTATGCGATCAAGACCGTCGGTGGCGCCGCCACCGGCGTGGCCGTGGCGCTCAAGGACCGCTCCGGCAACCCGGTGAAGAACGGTGAGGCCTCTGCGGCCTATCCGCTGAACGCCGTAGGTGCCACCGAGATGTTCTTCACCGCCGTGTACAAGTCCACCGCTCCCGCGGTGACCCCGGGCGCGGCCGACGCCGACGTGTCCTTCGTCGTCAACATCAACTGACGGCCCATGCCCGCGAGCGTTCCCCCCTTTCGCTCGCGGGCTCCGTACTGCACAGGTAGTCCCCATGTCCATCCCGACCCTGCGCCGGATCACCGGCGCCACCCTGCTGCTGCTCGCCGCCTGGCAGCCGGGGGCCCACGCCGCCCTCAGCCTCAATGCCACCCGCGTGGTCTTCGACAGCGACAAACGCAGTGTCTCGATCGTGGTCAACAACCCCAGCACCAGCACCTTCGCCGTGCAGACCTGGGTCAATACCGAGGCCGACGACACCACCACCGCCGTGCCGCTGATCGCCTCGCCGCCGCTATTCCGCCTCGATCCCGGCGCCGAGCAACTGGTGCAGATCAACGGCCTGCCCACGCGCCTGCCCGAAGACCGCGAATCGCTGTTCTTCTTCAATGTCCAGGAAATCCCCGAGGCCCGCGGCGGCCAGGCCAATGTGCTGAACATTGCCCTGCGCACGCGGATCAAGCTGTTCTACCGGCCCAGCCAGCTCACCGACAAGCCGATGGACAGCCTCAAGGACCTGCGCTGGTCGATCGAGCGCAGCGACGGCAAGCCGCAACTGGTAGTGGATAACCCGACGCCCTTCCATTACTCGTTCAGCCGCCTCGAAGTGCACCACGGCGAACACACCCTGCGCCCGCTGGAGGCGCCGATGGCCGCGCCGCTGTCGAAGCAGCGCTATCCGCTGCCAGCCTCCGGCCTGGGCGGCAATCTCCGGGTCACCTTCGCCGCGATCAACGACTACGGCGGCTACAGCAAACCCGTCACGGTGGCCCTGCCGTCCGACCTCTGAACCCCGCCCTTTCAGCGCCAGGAGCATGACCATGCATTCCTCTCCACGGCGATGGAGCCTGATCTCCCGCCCTCCCCTGTTTCACCTGCTGCTTGCCGGTGGCGGCCTCGGCCTGTCCACCTCCCAGTCGGCCCAGGCCCAGAGCATCCCGGGCTTCGAGGCCAGCTTCATGCACCAGGCGCCCGGCCACGACCACGAAACCGGCGCACTGGCCCTGGACGACCTGGCCAGCCAGCGCACGCTGGCGCCAGGCAGCTACCCGGTGGAAGTGCTGGTCAATGGCGACAGCCTCGGCCAGCACCAGGTCGACTTCAGCGCCAGCCCGCGCGGCGGCCTGCAGCCCTGCCTCGACGTCCGGCTCGTCGGCCAGTTGGGCATCCGCCCCGACAGCCTGGAACAGCCCGGGCAATTGCTGGACGCGTGCGTCGACCTGCCGGCCGTGGTGAAAGGCGCCCAGGTGGATTTCGACGGCAGCCGCCTGCAACTGGCGATGTCCATTCCGCAGTTGTATCTGCGCCGCGATGCCAGCGCCGGCCTCTCCCAGGATGACTGGAACCACGGCATCAATGCCGCCTTCCTCAATTACCAGGTCGCCGCCCAGGAAGGCCGCAACCGCTTCGCCGGGGCGACCAGCAGCCAGGACCTGAACCTCAGTACCGGCCTCAACCTCGGCCCGTGGCGCCTGCGCAGCAACCAGTCGTTGCGCCAGGACGAAGACGACAAGCGGCGCTGGACCAGCGCCTACACCTACGTGCAGCGCGACCTGCCCGGCACCCACGCCAACCTGACCCTGGGCGAAACCTTCACCAGCGGCGACGTGTTCCGCAGCGTGCCCATCAGCGGCGCCCTGGTCGCCTCCGACCTGGGCATGCTCAGCGATCGCCAGCAAGGCTATGCACCGATCGTGCGCGGCGTGGCCTATACCCGGGCCCGCCTGGAAATCCGCCAGAACGGCTACCCGATCTACACCACCTACGTCAGCCCCGGCCCCTACCAGATCGATGACCTGGGCACCCTCGGCGGCAGCGGCGAGCTGGAAATCATCCTGACCGAGGCCGACGGCCAGGTGCGCCGCTTCACCCAACCCTACTCGACCCTCAGCAACCTGCTGCGCGCTGGCGTGTGGCGCTACAGCCTGGCGGCAGGGCGCTACAACGCGTCGTCCCGGCTCGACGATCCCCTGCTCTGGCAAGGCACCCTGGCGGCTGGCGGGGCCTGGGACTCGACCCTGTATGGCGGCCTGATGGGCAGCAGCTTCTATCGCGCCGGCAACCTCGGCCTGGCCCGCGACCTGGGCGCACTGGGGGCCGTGTCCTTCGACCTGACCCGCTCCGAATCGCAAAGCGACGCCAGCGCTGGCCAGATCAGCGGCATGAGCTATGCGGTGAAATACGGCAAGTCCTTCGCCACCCGCACCAACCTGCGTTTCGCCGGCTACCGCTACTCCACCGAGGGCTACCGCGACTTCGACGAAGCCGTCAGCGAGCGCAGCCGCCACCGCAGCTTCCATGGCAGCCGGCGCAGTCGCCTGGAAGCGGCGGTCTACCAGAACATCGGTAGCCGCAGTGCGATCAACCTGACCCTGTCGCAGCAGGACTACTGGAACAGCGCCTATGAGCAGCGCCAGTTCCAGTTCAACTTCAACACCCAGTACAAGGGCGTCAGCTACAACCTCTACGCCTCCCAGTCACTGAGCGACGAGCGCTACGGCAACGATCGGCAAATCGGCCTGAGCATCAGCCTGCCGCTGGACTTCGGCCGCTCCACCAGCGCCACCTTCGACGTGCTGGAAAATGGCGGGCGCTACAGCCAGCGTGCCAGCCTCAATGGCAGCCTCGCCGACACGCGCGTCAGCTACCGCGCCTCGCTCGCCAGCGACGAACAGCAGCGCCAGTCCGCCGCTATCGCCCTGGGCTACCAGGCGCCCTACGCCAGCCTCGGCGCCGGCCTGACCCAGAGCAGTGACTTCCGCTCGCTGTCGTTCAACGCCAGCGGCGCCGTGCTGGCCCATGGCGACGGCCTGACCTTCGGCCCGTACCTGGGTGAAACCATGGCCTTGGTAGAAGTCCCGGACACCGCCAACGTCGGCCTCCTCAACAGTCACGAAGTACGCACCAATGCCCGCGGCTTCGCCCTGATGCCTTACTTGCGCCCTTACCGGACCAACCGTATCGCCCTGGAGACCGACCTGCTCGGCCCGGAGGTGGAGATCGTCAACGGCACTACCCAGGTCGTGCCGCGGCGCGGCGCAGTGATCAAGGCACGCTTCGAGGTGCGCAACGTCAACCGCCTGTTGCTGACCCTGCACGATGCCGACGACCAGCCCCTGCCCTTCGGCACCCAGGTACGCAGCGCCGAGGGCGAGGTATTGGGCCTGGTCGCCCAGGCCGGCCAGGTGATGCTCAGTACCGAGGTCGCCAGCCAGGTCCTGGACATCCGCTGGGGCAACGACAGCCTCGACCAGTGTCGCCTGCCGATCGACACCCGCCATATGACCGCGAGCCAGGGTTATCACCTGCAATCGCTGACCTGCCAATGAGAACCCATCGAGTCGACCATGATCCCACGCCTCCGTCCCCTGCTGGCCTGTGCCGGCCTTTTCCTGAGCAGCCAGCACGCCTTCGCCGAAGACCCCTACCCCGGTGACCAGTATTGCGAATGGCGGGTCAACACGCCCGTCGGCCCCATGACCCATACCAACCATCTGGGCACCTACTATGTGCCCAGGGACGCACCGGTAGGCACCTTCATCAGCCCGCCTGGGGTGAAGTGGCCTGTTACCAACAACCTGCTTGCCATACCCCAGTGCTTCCGCGATGTCGGCCCGCACAGCCTGTACATTTCCGTCACGGCCAGCGTCCCGATCTATCCCGGGCCGTTGCCGCCGGTGCTTGGCGACGACGTCACCGGCAGGGTCCTGCAGACCAACATTCCCGGGGTCGGGGTGGTGATCAAGCTCGGTCTTCCGTTCAACTGGCCCTACGCGACCAATACCTGGAAAACCGTGGGTCCGCCTATCGTTCCCTTCGAAGGCTACGTCGATCACAACACCGTCGGCTACCTGCTCATGAGCAGGTTGAATCCCTTCATCACGCTGATCAAGACCGGTGACATCCCACCCGGCATCAATGAGCTCGACGGACGCGAACTGTGGAGCTCCACCGCGACCAGGATTGGCAAGGTGGCAGGCCATCACCTGTACGGCACGGTGATCCAGTCCCAGTGCGGGCTGCCACCCAACCCGGTGAGCGCGGACCCGGTGGAACTGGGCGAATGGGACAACACGGACTTTACCGGCCCCGGTTTCACCACCCCGTCCGTGCCGTTCACCCTCACCCTGACCGACTGCGAGGACGACCCGGAGGGCGCTGTCGCCACCGCACATATCCGCCTGGAGGGCGCCAAGGGCTCCACACCGATCGATGCGCAACGCGGCATCTTCGGCCTGACCGACGACTCGACCGCCGAGGGCGTGGGGATCCAGATGCTGATGGCAGATGGCGTCACCCCGGTGCAATTGAACGAGGACGTGCCGCTGCAGGTGATTTCGCCGAGCGGCGATACCGTATTGCCGTTCTCGGCGCGCTTCTACCAGACAGAAGCAAGCCAGGCGGTGAAGCCGGGATCGGCCAAGGGGGCGCTGAACTTCACCATTACCTACCAATAGGTGGCGTGGGCCTGCACCGGCCTCATCGCTGGCAAGCCAGCTCCCACAGGTTCAGCGGTGTACTCGGTCCTTGTGGGAGCTGGCTTGCCAGCGATGAGGCCATAAGCCACGCCAGACGCCTCAGGGATGACGCAGGCTCTCCAGGGTCATCAGCCCCTTGAGCAGCGCTTCACCCTGCAGTTGCGCCAGGCTGGCAGTGCCCATCGGATCGCCCGATTGACGGTTGCCGTGCACCAGCAGACCGAGCAAGGTACTCACCAGCGGCTGGTGACTGACCAGCAACACCTGTTCCAGCCCCAGGGCATCGAGCCGGGCGATGGCCTGGTCGGGATCGCTGTCCGGGGTCAGCCAGGGCACGGTGACTACCGCCTTTTCAAAGCCCAATGCCTGGTGCACCAGCGCCGCCGTCTGCTGTGCCCGCACATAAGGGCTGGCCACAATCGCATCGAGCGGCTGGCCGATCAGCTGCGCAGCACTGCGCAACACCTGCTTGCGCCCATGTTCGGTGAGGTTGCGCTGGTCATCACTGCGGGCCTGCGGCTCGGCCTCGCCGTGGCGCAGGATCCACAGCTTCACAGCTTCGGCTCTTCGTCACGCACCGGGTGCGGCGCCGGCGGCACGCTGTGGGCGGCTTCGCCCTCGGCCGGACGCGGGGTCGGCCAGTCGGCGAACGGCCAGGGCTTCTGCTCGGTATGGAAGCTGCCGAAACGGCCGATCTGGGCGAGGAACTGGCTGAGGCTGTCGCCAAAGTTCATCAGGCCGGCATTCGGCGCGCCATACACCAGGCGATAGATCAGCTGGACCAGTACCAGCAGGCCGAGCAGGGTCTGGGCGCCCTGCCAGACCAGCAGGAACAGCAGCATCCAGAGAACGCGCAGAACGATGGACTCATGCTGCATCTGCTTGGGGGATTCACTCATGTCGTGCTCCTGTGACTCAGTTGAAACCGCTGGTGGAAATGAAATCGACGTCGGTCTTCGGCTCGCCGCGCATCAGCAGCTCGATGACCTGGGCCAGGGTCCGGCCCTCGAACAGGATCGCGTGCAACCCGGCCACCAGCGGCATGTACACCTGCGCCTGCTGGGCCTTGGCCTTGAGCACCTTGAGGGTGTTGACCCCTTCGGCCACCTCGCCGAGGCGATTGACCGCCTCGTCCAGGCTCAGGCCCTGGCCCAGCGCGTAGCCGACCTGGTAGTTGCGGCTCTTGGGCGAAGAACAGGTAACGATCAGGTCGCCGACCCCGGCCAGGCCCAGGAAGGTCATGGGGTTGGCGCCCTGGCTCACGGCGAAGCGGGTCATCTCGGCCAGGGCCCGGGTGATCAGCATGCTCTTGGTGTTCTCGCCCATCTCCAGGGCCACGGCCATGCCGGCGATGATCGCGTAGACGTTCTTCAGCGCCCCGCCCAGCTCGACACCGAAGCGGTCGGCACTGGCGTAGACGCGGAAGGTGCGCCCATGGAGCACGGCCTGGACCCGCTGGCAGAGTTCCTCGTCCTCGCTGGCGACCACGGTGGCGGTCAGCGCATGCTCGGCGATTTCCCGCGCCAGGTTCGGCCCGGAGAGCACGCCGATGCGCGCCTTGGGTGCGATGTCCTCGAGGATCTGGCTCATCAGCTTGAAGGTCTGCGCCTCGATGCCCTTGGTCAGGCTGACCAGCATCTTGCCTTCGAGCAAGGCAGCATGGGGCGCCAGCACGCTGCGCAGGGCGCTGGACGGCAGGGCGACGAAGATCAGCGCGCTGCCTTCGAGCACCGGCAGCAGGTCGCTGACCGGGTCGACATCAGGGTGGACCTTGATGCCCTTGAGATAACGCGGGTTTTCCCGGGTCGTGCGCATGGCCTCGGCCTGGGCCGGGTCGCGCATCCATTGGCGTACCGCGACACCGTTTTCC